>NZ_CP031705.1:3410000-6756317 GCF_022701255.1 Microcoleus vaginatus HSN003 | reverse complement strand
TTTTGACGACCGACCTCGCCCCCGCGATGGAGACGAAGTTCACGCTTGGGATACTGTGCAGGAAAAACTTTCATTTAGCGATCGATTTGGCTTGACTTTAACTTTTGAACCGGCCGATCAAAACACTTATTTAACAATTGTCCGACATCTGGCAGAACTTGCTGGAATTAAACTCGCTGCTGAGGATTTGGAACACCGCGCTAAAGAATGGGCAACTCGTCGCAATGGGCGATCGGGCAGGACTGCGCGGCAATTTGTTGATTTCCTGAAAGCAGATTTAGCCCTTTTTGACAAATAGATGGTCTGAGATCGAGGGCGGGTTTTAGCCGATATATGGGAAGGCAATTCAGGATAGGAATCAACCCGCCCTTACAGCAACCAAGGGCGAAATAAAAATTCTTAATTTTTTCATAATTTTATTGATAACAACTAACTAACAAAATTTGATATAATTGTCGAAATCTCCCAAGAAAATTCCCGAGCCAGAGCAGATCCTGACTCCATGAATCGACTACTAAATAATGAGGAAAATAGCATGGGTTTATTTGATAAAGTATCGCAGACTCGTCAAGAAACGGACGTAACGTTAGGGCCTGCCGAAGCATTTGCGGCGATCGCGCTAATTGCCGTAGCAGCCGACGGTTACATCAATGACAGCGAAAGTAAAGCGATTAGCATGACCCTATCTCGGATGCAACTGTTCCGCAGTTATCCCGATGACGTGATGAGAAAAATGCTCGATCGCCTGCTGATGATTCTGCAACGGCAAGGAGTTGAGGTACTGTTTAATGCGGCTTTAGCAACGCTTCCCGACGAACTTAAAGAAACTGTTTTTGCTGTAACAACTGATATCGCTTTAGCCGATGGCGAGGTTTCAGAAGAAGAAGAACAACTTTTGAACGATCTTTACAGTGCATTGGGGCTTTCCGAAGATATTGCCCTCAAGATTATAGACGTGATGTTGATTAAGAACAAAGGTTAAGAAAGAAGGGGAAGGAGTGAGGAGGGCGAATTTTACAATATAAAAAATTACCGCCTACTTACTTAGCTGATAACTTCTCCAAGAGTGCGGTTTTACCGATATGATGGTTGGTAAAATTGCGATCGAATTTGCGATCGCCCGTTACTACCTCAAATGCCTTTCACTTACACCCGCACTGTTCACTTTCAAGATACCGATGCTGCTGGAGTCGTTTACTTTGCTAACGTTTTGGCGATGTGCCACGAAGCTTACGAGGCATCTCTAGCAGCATCTGGAATCAATCTCAAAGCATTTTTCAGCAATCCCGAGGTTGCCTTTCCCATAATTCATGCTAGTGTAGATTTTTATCGCCCAATGTTTGCGGGCGATCGGCTAATAATTCAATTGACGCCCAAACAAGTTGCTGGCGATGAATTTGAAATTACCTATCAAGTATTTTCTGAGGAAGTTGCAGGAAGAAGCGCTGCTAAATCTCTTACTAAGCACGTTTGCATCGATGCAGTTAGCCGAACTCGAAAACAGCTATCGGAAGACTTGATGGAGTGGATGAGAAAATTTGAGAGTTGAGATTTGTGATTAGCTCTATCTTTAAATAATAACAGGGTATGACAGTCAAATTTGTGTTTTGTTGATATTATTTCTGACTTTTTGATATTATGTCAAATCGCAATTATGCCATTGTCGGCACGGGAGCTTTAGGGGGATTTTACGGTGCTAGACTGCAACAAGCAGGTTTAGAAGTCAATTTTTTGCTACGCAGCAATTACGATCAGGTCAGAAAACACGGTTTGATTGTCGAGTCTCCCGAAGGCGACTTTACCCTCCCCCACGTCCGCGCCTACCACAACACGCATAAAATGCCTAAGTGCGACGTAGTAATTGTAGCGCTGAAAACAACTCAAAATCACTTTTTGCCCCAAATTTTGCCTCCTTTATTAAAGGATAACGGGGCGGTTTTAGTATTGCAAAACGGATTGAATGTCGAACCGGAAGTAGCTAAAATTGTTGGTGCAGAACGAGTGGTTGGCGGGCTGTGTTTTCTCTGCTCTTATAAAGTTGGGCCCGGTCACATCTGCCACCTAGATTACGGCACTATCACCCTGGGAGAATATGCCCATGACTACAAAGCAATCGGTATTACTGATAGATTGCACAAAATTGCTGCGGACTTTAAACGTGCTCATATTCCTATTAAAATGAGCGAAGATTTGCTATTATCAAGGTGGAAAAAGCTAGTTTGGAATATTCCTTATAACGGGCTGTCTGTAGTGTTGGATGCCAGAACTGATGAACTGATGGCTAATCCTGATACTCTGATTTTAGTCAAGGAAATGATGGGGGAAGTGGTAGCGGGAGCCAAAAGTTGCGATCGCATTATTCCCGATGACTTTATCCCACAGATGCTCGAATACACTCAGAAAATGAAGCCTTACCGCACCAGCATGAAAATCGATTATGATGAATCGCGGCCCCTAGAAGTTGAGGCGATTTTGGGTAATCCGATACGGGTGGCGCAGCAAGCAGGTATTAAGTTGCCCCAAATAGAGGTACTTTACCGAATGTTGAAGTTTGTGGATGTTCAAAAACAAGAAGCAGAGAGGACTAGAAGGCTGTTAGGTTTGGCGTAATTAGTCTGTTGACTGTTGACTGTTGACTGTTAACTGTTGACTGTTGACTGTTGACTGTTGTCAGAAATAAGCATGAGAAATTATGCCTTCTGCATTAATGGCGCCTAATAATTATTGATATTCGATCGCAATTTCTTGCAAGAGTTCTCGATTAACTTTGCCTTGAGAATTGCGCGGCAATTGTTCGACGATTACCCAATATTTCGGCCTCTTAAACTTGCTCAACTTATCTTCTATTGCCGCTTGCAAATTTTTGATAGTAACTTCGGAATTAGCGGGAACATAGATAGCCGTAACCACTTGACCCCAATCTTTGTCTGGCAAGCCAATTACAGCAACATCCGCAACTAAATTAGTCGATCGCACAACGGCTTCAACTTCCGCCGGAAATACATTTTCTCCGCCTGTGATAATTTTGTCGCTGCTGCGTCCGACGATATTTAAATAGTTATTTTTATCCAAGAATCCCAAATCGTCTAATTGGAAATATTCGCTGTCGCCAAAATTTTTAGGATAATAACCCAACGCCAAAGATTTAGCATTTACCACAATATTTCCGATTTGATTATCGCACAAAATCTCGCCATTGGCACTGCGAATAGTTATTTTAGCGTGCGGTAAAATTTGACCGGAACTGTTATTACCCGCGAGGAAATCTTGGGGTTTTAGTGTAGCAATTTGCGAGGCAGTTTCGGTCATGCCATAACTGGGCGCTAATTTGATGTGATAGTTTCTAGCTGTTTCTAAAAGTTCCGGCCAAGCGGGAGCACCACCCAAAAGTACCGCCCGAAATCGTCCCAGCCAATTAGCTGTATCTGGGTTTTGCAGCAGCCGTTGCAGTTGAGTTGGAACTAAAGAAATGAAAAATTCTTCGGGTTCGATATCGCTTTTTTTACCATTTTCTAATTCTTTAAATGGCTGAACAGCGAGTTTTCCTCCGGTAGTAAACGAGCGCATGAATTGCATTAAACCGCTGACATGGTATAAGGGCAAAACGCAGAACGAGTTGATTTTCTCAACTTTAAAATATTGTTTAAAACCTTGTACTGATGCCGTTAGGGTTTCCCAAGTGTGGATGGCAAAACGGATTTTTCCTGAAGAACCACCGGTGGGAATCATGATCGTATCACAACCGCTTTTAGTCGGCGAATGGAATTCGTGGCTATACAAACAAAGTCCGCCTTTGCGGACTGGGATATGGGGATTTTTGGGAAGGGGGTATTCTCCTAAAAATATGTCGGGTTGGACTAAATCAAAGACTTGTTGCCATTCTTGTTTTACCCAGTTGGGATTGCAGAGAAAAATGGGGCATTTGGCGGCGCGGGCGGCGGTGAAACTGGCAAGAAATTGCACTGGTTCTGGTTCGGCGAGGCAAATTTTTGGGGGTGTTTTTTGTGCGGGATTTTGGGTGATTTCTTGAAATAGTCGATCGACAATTCGGGCAAATTCGCGACTGTCACAACCGATAAGCCAATTATCGGGCAAGCGATCCGCGATATCCAGGATATTTACTGTTAGATTTGTTGCCATAGATGCTTTCACCAAGTTTCTCGATTCAAAACAATTACCTAACCCGCTTGATTTAGTCGTGGGAGTAATCTAAAATCTAAAATCTAAAATCGAATGATTGTCATCGAACCAGCAATCGGTGCCGAAGCCGAGTGCTCTCTTATTTAAAGACAATTCTGTCGCTAAGTTTAATGCTGCTTGTCTGCCGATTTCGGTTTCAAATACTGATGAGAAAACAGCGTCTATATTGTGAGTTTGACAAAATTTTCGCAGTTGGGATGGAGAACCGCATATCGCAGGTTTAATGACGAAAATGCCCCGCCAGCCTTGGCTGTAGCACTCTTGGATGCGATCGAGGTTGGCGGCAGATTCATCAAGGGCGATCGGAGTTGCATAAATAGCATTCAATTCTATCATTTCCTGAAACTGTGTTACGGGCAGCGGCTGTTCCAAAAATTCAATGTCTGCAGAAAAATCGGGAGTTGCTTTTACCTCGTCGCAAGCTTGCAGCCATGTTTTAGCCTGCGAGTAATTGAGTCCCCCGTTGGCATCTAACCGCAAAAATGCTTTTTCGCGATCGCACAAATTGTGCATTGCTTGGATTAGCTGCTGAAAAATCTTTAATTCTTCTTCAATTGCAGCAACGCCAATTTTCCATTTAAACGTGCGATATCCCTCTAACCAAAGCATTTGTAAAGCCGACAAAGCTGTTTCACCTGCTGGCAATAAACCGCTGAACCGATGTTTTTCTTCCTCATTCCCAACCTCTCCCCATTGGTGACTGCTTAAGACTGAATCCGCAATCAATGTCGAGTTTAGGCGAAGTCTAGATCCCCCTAAATCCCCCTTAATAAGGGGGACTTTGAGAATATTTCTTGTCCCCCCCTTATTAAGGGGCCTTAGGGGGGATCTAGAGTTTGATAGTGCCGACTCAAAGCCAAATTGACAAGCGGGCAATTCAGCGGAAATAGCAAAAATCATCTCTGATGAAATATTATCTGGCAACTGGTGACAAAAATCTAAAGCTTGCTCAAAACTTTCGGAACCAAACCAACTCAAAGGAGCAATTTCTCCCCACCCAATTCGACCATTTTCGCCCACAAGTCGCAGGATAATTCCTTCGCGAATATCCCAAATGCCGTGACTTGTTTGCAGTGGACGCTTAAATTTTCGCTGATAAGTGCGAAACTCGAATTGATAAAGCATTAGTTTTTTAATTAATCATAAAATTGTCTCACAACCGATCCAAACTGATCAATATTTTCAAAATGAATATTGTGGCCAGCTTTTGGTACAATTTCCAGACGGCCGGCCGGACACAATTGGGCAATTTCGGTATTTATAGTTGTAAATTTATCATCATATTCTCCCGCTAGCAAGAGGATGGGGATTTGATTTTGTGCCAGTTTTTCCCAGAGAGAGGGCTGGTTGCCGGTTCCCATGTTGCGGAGTGATTTGGCTAATTCTAAGGGATTGTTTGCTAAGCGGGTTTCTATGAGTTTGTCGAAATTAGGAGAATTTTTTAAAGATTTGAATAAAGGGCGATCGTACCAGTTGAATAAAAAATCTTTAATGTTGCTATTTTCCAGATTTTGTGCTAGCTGTAAATCGGCTTCCAGGCGGTGCGATCGCTCTTTTGCTGTCTTCAATCCCGGAGAAGCTGACTCTAACACTACTTTCTCGAATCTTTCTGGAAAATGTAATGTCATATACAGTGCCAATCGCCCGCCCATTGAATAGCCCAACAACAAACATTTGCCTATTTGTAAATTATCTAATAACTCGATTAATGCTTGGGCCGTATTTGACATATTGTAGCAACTTTCGTCGCCGTTGACTTGGGTTTTTCCGTGACCGGGAAGGTCAACTGCTAAGCAGCAATAACTGTTAGAAAGTAAGGGAATGACGCTGCTAAAGTCTTGACTGCTGCCGGTGAATCCATGCAAAAATAAAAGTGTCGGTTGATTCTTGTTGCCAGTTAAGGAATAGTGAAAGTTATAATTATTAAATTTGTCCATATACAATTATACGATTCAATGTGAGGTACGGATTGCAGAATTAAAGAAGATTTTCAGAAGTCACCCAACTCCACCAACTCCCTCAACTTAGCAACCCATACCTCAATTTTACCGGCATTCTCGATCGCCCGATCTACAAAGCAAACCCCAATGCCAGCAGCAATCCGCTCGAAAAATGCAGCGTAACTGCGATAAACTTAGAGTTGCTGACCTTTGCCGGTTGGTCGTGATAGTCTGTGACATGGTGGCAAAGGTCGATCGCAAATGGCAAACTCCCAAAAATCAACAGCGTCCAAATTGGGAACATTCCCAAAGCCACAAATAGCACAGTCAAAACATAAATGCTGCCGCACAACCACTGCAACAACTGAGCACCTTTCTTTGTACCGAGTCGGACAATTGGCGATTTTTTCCCCGCCGCCAAATCATCCGCAACTTGGTGGAAATGGGAACAAAATAAAATGATACTCGTTGTAATTCCCACGATTGCCGAAGCCGCTAAATTAGTTGCAGACCAAGTTTGAGTTTGACTGTAATAAGCAGCGGCCAAGGCTAGCGGCCCGAAGGTGAAAAAGCAAATAATTTCTCCCAAACCTTGATAGCCAAGACGAAACGGAGGGCCTTGATAAGTGTAGCCGAGAGCACAGCACAAAACTACCAGCAAAATTACTGTTGGGTCTTTTTGCCACCAGCTTATGGCGCAGATTCCCGACACTCCAACTGCTAAAAACAGATTGGCTAGCCCGAAAATTAAAGCTTTATTTCCGGTTAAGTTAACTAGAGAATGTGCCTTGTTTTTATCGATTCCTGTTTCTGAGTCAAATACATCATTGCTGAGATTCAGCCATGCTATAATTAAAATGGCTGACATTAAAAATGTCGAAAAAATTGACGAATTAATCGTTTGAGTTTCGGCAAAAGCAATTGCAGTTCCTACTGAAATAGGAATCACCGCAACGCTGTACATGGGCGGCTTGATTGCCGCCAGCCACAATTTACTATTTGAACGTTCAATTAACTTTGTTGTCATCACACAAACTTGATTCAATTGATAGCAGCTTAGTAATTTTACAATTTTATTGGTGAAGAAACTCTACTCTGTATCTGGTTGAGTGCGCGGGGGGCATCCGTTGATAGGCTTTGCGGGCGATCGCACGCCCGGTAATGCCCGTCTGCAAACCTCTGCGGGGTCGATCGCATGAGAGTCGAAATTTAGTCGCTCAATCTTAAAGTTTTATGTCTAAATGTTTCGATTGATCGCGCGTTGGGGAAGCCCTGGAAGAGGATCGTCTGTTTTTTGCCCGAAGCGAGCCCAAACTTTCCGGGAAACTCGAAAGGTCATGTTTTGCGATCGCCCTCCCGTGCTTAGATCGAAATAGGGGTTCTAGCGGGACAAAACCGCACTCTTTCTGACAAATCTGCTATTCTCGCTTTCATGACAGTAATACCGCACCGCGCTAATCTTTTACAAGACCGCAATCAACTGCATCAGTTTCTGTTAGATTGCCAGCAGTCTTTAACCGAAAAAGATCAAACCAAGATAGTTAGTATTTCTCAGGAGATTGTCCCCGTCGATCCGCTAGTTGTACTTCAAGAGATTTCCGAACCTTGCCAGCGGCACTTTTACTTTGAAAAAAGAGACCCGATTTCAGGCAACAGTTTTGCGATCGCCGCCCTAGATTCGGCAATCCATCTAACAGTAGCCGGAAGCGATCGATTTGCCCTCGCTCAAAATTTTATTCAATCTTGTCTTGCCAGAACAATTACCATCGGTACAGAACGCTTGCCCTTCAGCGGGCCGCACTTTTTTTGTAGCTTTGCTTTTTTTGATGAGAATGTCGCCACCAATTCTTACTTCCCCCCTGGCACCGTATTTTTACCAAAATGGCAGATTACTCGCCTGAAAGATAGCTGCACAATTGTTGCCAATGCAATCATAAACCGAGATATAAATGTTAAAATTATCACGGATAATATTGGGAAAAATTTTGATAAAATTTCCGGTTCACCTTACAAAAAAATCACTTCTATTAGAAACAGCTCGATATTTTTAAAACAAATTCCTGTAAATGATGCCACTCAATTTAAAACATCCGTCAAGTCCGCTTTAGACTTGATCCACTCTCAATATTTCAGTAAAATTGTTTTATCCCAAGCAATAAATGTCATTTCCAAAACCCCTTTTAGTTTAATAGATTCATTAAATAACTTGCGCCTTACTTATCCCGGTTGCTACGTATTTTCCACCAGTAACGGCAAAGGTCAAAATTTTATCGGTGCCAGTCCAGAACGCTTAATCAGCATTCACAAAAATGAGTTAGTAACAGATGCCTTAGCAGGTTCCGCACCGAGGGGAAAAACAGAAGTAGAAGATGCGAATTTAGGCAAAGGTTTACTCAACAGCGAAAAGGATATTCGAGAACATCGAGTTGTAATTGATTTTATAGTCGATCGCCTGTCGAGTCTCGGTATCAATCCCGACTTTTCTCCACTCCCGAGACTGCTGCAACTGTCAAACATTCAGCATTTGTGGACACCCATAAGGGCTAGAATTCCCCGTGATATTCATTTATTAAAGATTTTAGCTCAACTGCATCCAACGCCAGCGGTGGCGGGCGTACCGAGAGATATTGCCCTACAGCAAATACGCGGCTGCGAAAGCTGCGATCGCTCTTTGTATGCAGCACCCCTCGGCTGGATCGATCGCACCGGCAACGGCGAATTTGCCGTGGGCATTCGATCGGCTTTAATCAATGGCGATCGGGCTATACTTTATGCTGGTGCTGGTATTGTGGCGGGTTCCGAACCCGAAAAAGAACTAGCAGAAATTCAGCTCAAATTGCAGGCACTTTTAAATGCTTTAGTTTAATTCAACTAATTTGCAGAATGTAGAGTGGTCTGGCTAATTGATTGAGTCTGTGTTAATGTTTAATCTTCACCTCCTCAAAATGTTCTACTATGGGAAAAGGATTGTAAAAATGGTGCAGCATTCTTTTCCACTCTTGATATTCAGCCGAACTCCTAAATCTAATTGTATGAGCTTCTAAATTTTCCCATCTCACCAATAATAGATATTTTCCTTGAACTTCTGTGCAGCGATGAAGTTCGTGAGATAAATATCCATCTATAGACGCTATCAGACTGGAGGCTTCTCTAAAAGCTATCTCAAAATCACCCTCACATCCCGATTTGACATTCAGCACAACCGCCTCAAGAATCATAAAAATGTATCCTGACAATTATTTGGGTATAATATCGTAGCACAATACAGAGTTGAGCTACTCAGGTTTAGCAATGGCAATAGATTTTCGCAACACAAATACCGTCTGGGCTTCCGTATTAGCAGAAACTTTGCAGCGGTTGGGATTAACTACAGCCGTGATTTGTCCCGGTTCGCGATCGGCACCACTAACAATAGCCTTTGCTCAAAACAAAAAAATAGAAACTATTCCCATACTCGACGAACGTTCAGCGAGTTTTTTTGCATTAGGAATTGCCAAAAAATCCTATTTGCCAACCGCACTAATTTGCACATCGGGAACCGCCGCAGCCAACTTTTATCCTGCTATCATAGAAGCCAGAGAAAGTCGAATTCCGCTGCTAATATTCACCGCCGATCGACCTCCAGAATTGCGGGACTGTCACGCCGGACAAGCGATCGACCAAGTGAAAATCTACGGCAATTATCCGAACTGGCAAGCCGAATTAGCGATCCCTTCTGCGTCCAGAGGAATGCTAGACTATCTGCGGCAGACGATCGTGTATGCTTGGGAGCGATCGCAATTTCCAACACCAGGCCCCATCCACCTCAACATCCCCTTTCGCGACCCACTTGTACCCGTTCCATATCCTGCGGTAGAAGCTTTAGAAACAGAATTTAATCCCGAAGATTTCTTTGCAGGATTAGAACCCATTTTCGCAGGAGAAAGCTCTACCGCCCCCAGCCCCCCCTTGTTAAGGGGGGGAGAAGAAAGTACACTGCAACAGTGGCAAAAGTGCAATAAAGGGATAATTATTGCAGGCGTTGCACAGCCTCAATTTGCCGAAAAATACTGTAGTGCGATCGGCCAAATTTCCCAATTATTAAACTGGCCAGTTTTAGCAGAAGGACTATCCCCAGTCAGAAACTACGCCCAACTAAACCCCCATCTAATTTCCACCTACGATTTAATCCTGCGAAACCGCGAACTAGCAGATAAATTAACCCCAGAAATCGCCATTCAAATCGGAGACTTACCCACAAGCAAAGAACTGCGAAACTGGCTAGACAAAACCCAAGCAAAACGCTACATAATCGACCCCAGCCACCACAATTTCGATCCCCTACACGGCAAAACAATTCACCTGCGAACCTCCCCAGAAAATCTCGCAACTAATCTCGCAACTATATTAACTCTTGTCCCCCCCTAAACAAGGGCGAGTCAACTCTTGTCCCCCCCTTAATAAGGGGGGTTAGGGGGGTTCTCACCTCTCCCTCAAACGAATACCTTCAACTTTGGCGCAACACCGAAACCCAAGTCCGACAAACAATAGACCAAAAAATATCAACAATTAACAACATAATCGAGCCCAAAGTTTCCTGGCTGCTTTCCCAAATTTTGCCGCCAGCAACACCGATATTTATTGCCAACAGTATGCCCGTCAGAGATGTAGAGTTTTTCTGGAAGCCAAACCACTTAGAAATAAAAGCTTTTGTCAATCGCGGCGCTAACGGCATAGACGGCACATTATCAACAGCTTTGGGAGTTGCTCACCGCAATCAAAGCAGCATCATGCTAACAGGCGATTTAACACTTTTGCACGATACAAACGGTTTTTTAATTAAAAATAAATTTGTTGGTCATCTGACAATCATATTAATTAATAACAACGGCGGCGGAATTTTTGAAATGTTGCCGGTTGCCAAATTTGACCCGCCCTTTGAAGAGTTTTTTGCCACGCCGCAGCATATCAATTTTGCTCAGTTGTGTGCAACTTACGGGGCGGAACACGAGATAATAGACGATTGGGAACAGTTCAAACAAAAATTAAGTTTTTTGCCAAATAGCGGGATTCGCGTCTTAGAATTGCGAACAGACAGGCGCGCCGATGCTAAATGGCGGCAAGATAATCTAAGTAAATTTGCCAAAGATTTGTAAATTTGTAGGTTGAGCAGGTGGAACGAAACCCAACCTACACTAATTTAAACTGCTGGTTGAGCTAGCAGCGAATCTAACTGTCCATCTGAATCGAGTTTGTGAATGTCATCGCAGCCGCCTACGTGTTGCTTATTAATGAAAATTTGGGGCACGCTGCGGCGTCCGTTAGCGCGCTCGGCCATTGCTTTTCTAGCGGCTTCGTCGCCATCAATTTTGTATTCCGTGAAATTTACGCCTTTCCACCACAGCAAAGTTTTGGCGCGGATGCAGTAGGGACAGGTTTGCCAAGTATAGATTTCCACATTGGCTTTGATGCGATCGGGCTTGCGGCCCAAGATGGGATTGAGAAAATTAAGCATTTTCGGTACTGGGGTAAAAATTAAACTGGTTGGGGGATTAACGATCATTTTAGCGAAATGCCGTCAGCCCCACGTCCTACCCAAAAATCGGCGCGGGATGGAATTGCCCGTGGCAACCTGTGGCCCTGTGACCCAAGTCACAACTTTACTCTACTCGGATCACTGGCTTTCACCCTAGAGAATCACCTTCGCGGCCTTATTAATATCACCGATATTTTAAGGAAACCAGAAGATGATAGATATATCGAATTCAACCGCACTGCCATGCACCCCGTACAACTCCTCCCCGGCGCTATCTCTGAAATCCTCGCTTCTGTAACCGATACAGGCGTTTTGACTCTGGCGGATCGCTACGGTTTGATGGCCGCCACCTTCGACGACTCTCTGAATGACGAAGACAGAGGCTGTATCAACCGCTTGCTGCGGGCAGTGCTCAGAGGTCGAGTGAAAGTAGTCAACGAACTTTCAGCAGCATTCTAATCGGGATTGGAAGTTTTGTTCTGAAGGCAAGGTGAGTCAGCGGTAGATGAAAATAGTGGAAACTCAGGCAGGAGTGGAAACAGCAGTAATTTGAATTCGATTTAAAAGTTTTCTCCTCTAACTCAACAACGGTTTATTTGTCAAAGCAGCCTTTACCGGCTGCTTTTTTTTTGATTTAATCGCGGATTTCCAGGTTGTACTGGCGGCAGAGGGCGATCAGTTTTTGTTGGAAGCGATCGCGCACATTGAAACTTGTGTTTTAACCACGTCTAAAGCTTCAATTTTGGGCGGGAAACAACCTAAAACCCTATCAGGGATTGAAACGCTACGCTAGGGCGCTTAAATCCGTTTGGCATGGGATGCCGCAATCAACCTAAACCCCTATCAGGGATTGAAACTTTCGGAAGTATTCACCAGAGGAGGAGACAGGAGGAAAGAGGGTATTCTTCTCCTGACTCCTGACTCCTGACTCCTTCGCTCGCCGGAAACAAGTTTACTTCCAACACTTGTCCCAGCACAGGTAGTGGTGATGGATAATCTCACATTTGATAAAAGTGGTCGGATTCAGGAATTGATTCAAACAGCAGGGTGTAGACTATTATATTTAGCGCCATACTCTCCAGAGTTTAACAAAATTGAACAAAGAAGAGTCTTGGCTAAAAAGTCAAATTCGTAAACAGCTTGATGAGTTTGATTGCTTACATTTTGGCGACCCTTGGATGTCTTGCCTTGCGTCCTAACACGGGCAGTTGCTATATGTGATTTCCCGGATTATTCAGTTGATAAAACCTCAAAATTATGACCACTCAAACAACTTCTCCAGTCCTACTCAGCCCCTTCAAAATCGGAGATTTATCCTTAAAAAATCGGGTAGTCATGGCACCCCTAACGAGAGCCAGAGCCGGTGAAGCGCGGATGCCCAACGCCTTGATGACAGAGTATTACACTCAGCGAGCCTCCGCTGGTTTAATCATTACAGAAGCCACAGTCGTTTCTACTCAAGCTAATGGTTGGCTCAATACGCCCGGTATTTATTCAGACGAGCAAGCCGAAGCTTGGAAACAAATTGTGACTGCGGTTCATGCCCACCAAACGCCGATTTTCATGCAGCTTTGGCACACCGGGCGGGCTTCCCACAGCAGTTTTCATGAAAACAATCAATTGCCAGTTGCAGCCTCTGCCATCAAAATAAACGGAGAAGGCATTTATACCCCTGTGGGCAAACAACCCTACGAAACTCCCCGTGCTCTAGAAACCCATGAAATCTCCCTGGTTGTAGAAGATTATCGCAAGGCGGCCGAACGAGCAAAAATGGCAGGTTTTGACGGTGTAGAAATTCACGCGGCAAACGGCTATCTCATTGACACATTCCTGCAAACCAAAACCAATCACCGCACTGATTCCTATGGTGGCACAGTTGAAAACCGTTACCGTTTTCTTAAGGAAATTGTCGAGGCGATTATCACAGTATTTCCGGCAAACAAAGTGGGAGTTAGGCTTTCTCCCAACGGTATTTACAATGATATGGGTTCTCCAGAATATCGCGAAGATTTTCTGTATTTCGCAGGGCAGTTAAATGCCTATGATTTAGCTTACCTTCACTTGGTGGACGGTCTAGCATTTGGCTTTCATGAATTGGGAGCGCCGATGATGATAGCCGAGTTTCGCGATGTGTTTGCAGGGCCGCTCGTCGGCAACTGCGGATATACTCAAGAACAGGCTGAAACGGCCCTGAGCAGCAAAGTTGCGGATTTAATTGCTTTTGGTCGAGATTTTATCAGCAATCCCGATTTGGTAGAGCGTTTTACTAATGGTTGGCCGCTCAATCCGCCTGCTGAAGTCGGCGTCTGGTATTCTTTTGGGCCTGAAGGTTATATCGATTTCCCTAGATATCAGGAATCGGCCGCTATTTCTTAGTTGAGTTGGCTGGGGCGGGTTTATCAATACCGAGTATGTGAATCATAGATAATGGTGAACTCGCCCCAACGGGATTTATGGTTAATTCACAAAAGTAGGAGTGGGAGTTGAAGCGATATTTAATTGTCATCGCCGGTTGAGATCGAGAACGTTTCCCCATATCCTAATAACCATAGGGTACTTCAAAAAATTAGAGCTGCTAGCTCAGCTTTTGAGTGCCTGAAAATAATCAATAGCGGAAGCGCTTTTAACAAGATGGCACAAAATCACAAATCAACGGTTATCATCACCGGCGCTTCCTCCGGCGTCGGTTTGTACGGCGCGAAAGCTCTCGCAGACAAGGGATGGCACGTAGTCATGGCCTGTCGGGACGTGCGGAAAGCCGGAGATGCCGCCCAAGAGTTGGGCATACCTCAAGGCAGTTTCTCCATCATGGAGATTGACTTGGGCGATTTGGAGAGCGTGCGCCGATTTGCTCGGGCATTTAAGGCCAGCGGCAGGCCTCTGGACGCTTTGGTGTGCAACGCGGCCATTTATATGCCTTTGATTAAGGAACCGCTGCGGAGCCCGGAGGGTTACGAGTTGACAATGACTACCAATCACCTGGGTCATTTCCTGCTGTGCAACCTGATGATGGAAAATATGAAGCCTTCCTATTATTCCGATGCGAGAATCGTGATTTTGGGAACTGTGACTCACAACCCAGACGAGTTGGGTGGGAAGATTCCGCCGCGCCCGGATTTAGGCAAGTTTGAGGGTTTTGAAGCGGGTTTCAAAGACCCGATTTCGATGGCTGACGGCAAGAAGTTTGAACCGGTCAAGGCTTACAAAGATAGCAAAGTTTGCAACGTGCTGACGATGCGGGAATTGCATCGCCGCTTTCATGAATCCACGGGGATTACTTTCACTTCGCTTTATCCGGGATGCGTCGCGGATACGCCGCTGTTCCGCAACCACTATCCTTTGTTTCAGAAGCTGTTCCCGCTGTTTCAGAAGAATATCACCGGGGGTTATGTGTCGCAGGAGTTGGCGGGCGAAAGGCTGGCGATGGTGGTTGCTGATCCCGAATACAAGCAATCTGGGGCTTATTGGAGTTGGGGGAACCGCCAGAAAAAAGATGGTAAGTCTTTTGTGCAAAAGGTTTCTCCCCAGGCCCGCGATGATGAAAAAGGCGAGCGGATGTGGGAGTTGAGCGCTAAGTTGGTGGGATTGACTGACGGTGCTCAAATGGGTGCTGCGGCTGGTGCGGGCCGCTCTGCATAATTCAAAGTTACAAACCCCCTTTATCAGGCTTGGCGGTTGAAAAGGCGTCTACGCACAGGAGGTGGGTAGACGCGGACTCAATAATAAAGGGGGTATTAAAGTCGGATTTGGTATGATATCAATTCCGGTTGCACTCCTCATGATTGTTGACTGTTGACTGTTGACTGTTGACTGTTGACTGTTGACGGGCGGGTCGAAAAACTGAATGGTTGAGTGTTAACTGTTGACTCGATTTTATTATTCCGATGCAACCGGAAACGATATGATGCACCAAAATCAAACAAACCGGGTTTTTTAGTGGCTTTGCGGGTTGTAACTCACATCTTGCACTATTCTTAAGAACAGGCAAGATGCCTGTTCCACAAGAAAATTTATCTCTTGTGGAACAGGCATCTTGCCTGTTCCTAAAAAGATTATTGATAATGGTGCAAGATCTCATATGATGCACCAAAATCAAAGAAACCGGGTTTTTTAGTGGCTTTGCGGGTTGTAACTCACATCTTGCACTATTCTTAAGAACAGGCATCTTGCCTGTTCCTAAAAAGATTATTGATAATGGTGCAAAATCTCAGTTGTAGCGGGTCTTTTCGGACACAACCCGGTTTCTGGTTTACCCTGGCGTGCAGGACTGTTTTGGTTGCGATCTTAGCATGAAAGCGTAGGTTTTGCAACAAAAAAAAATTGGTTTTTTTTACTGTTTACGATCGACTTACAGGATATTTTTTCCGATAAGAACCCGGTTGCTGCGTAAGTCTTGGGGAATGAACAAGGGTCGATCGACCTTTTGGTTTGTAGCGTCGCCGAAACTCTTGGCTGCGACGGCTGTCTCCTTTTTAGCTGTTAAGATTGATTTTTACTTGAAGGTGCTCACTGCCTGAAAATATTTTCCCCCGCTTAAGTGAGATAATAACTTTATCCTATGGCTTGTCGATCACAAAAACTATTTTTACTCGCGGGAATTTTTGGGTTAGTTTTGTTGGGAAAAACAGCGAAAACATCCGCTAGCACAGTTGAAATTTTGACCTCAAATGTTGAGGATTTGATAGCAGTCAGCAGCGGAGGCGACACTAATCTTGACAGTCGCGAAGATTTAGCCACCGCTGACGAGAAGACGCAGTTACCCGCTGAGTCAGAACACTCGGTGGCGGCGGAAACTCCGGATTTACCGCCGTCGGCGGCAAATTCAGTCGATGTGACATTTTACAGCATTCTCAAGAACAGGCAAGATGCCTGTTCCACAAGGAGTGAGTTTTCTTGTGGGGTGGGCATCCTGCCCGCCCGTACAAGGCTTATTGACAATGGTGCAACATCTCAGACCGATCGCACCTTCAGCACAAAAACTCAAGAAACCGAGCTTTTTAACCTAGGTCAAAAGCTAGAAGAAAATATTGACCGGCAAAAAATTGATTTGGGTATCGATCGAGCCTCGCATCTGGCCCAACTGCCCAACCCAATTCTGCCGCCAGAACCCGAATTACCAGCTCCTGAGCCGCCGCAACCCCCTGCGCCGTCTCCCTTCCCACCCACCCAGCCAACACCAGTTGAAAGCGAAATTAGACCGGGGATTCCGGGTACAATTAAAATCGCTGGCTTTGAATTTGAGGGCAACACGGCGTTTAGCGATCGCGAACTCGCAGAAGTTACGCAACAGTTTGCGGGCCGCGAAATCACCTTTGCCGAACTGATCGCAGCCGAAGCAGCCGTCACTCAAAAATATGTAGCGGCAGGATACATCAATTCCGGCGCTGTAATTCTCGCCAACCAAACCTTTCCGAGATCGGGAGGTGTGGTGAAAATTCGGATTGTAGAAGGCGGATTAGATGAAATTGTGATTACTGGAAACAGGCGCTTAAATTCAAATTACGTGCGATCGCGCCTTGAGCGCGCTACCAGACGCCCCCTCAACCGATATCGGTTGCTGGAAGCCTTGCAATTGCTGCAACTCGACCCCTTAATTGCCAATATTTCCGCCGAACTCCAAGCCGGAAGCCGCCCGGAAAACAGCCGCTTAGAAGTGCGGGTAAAAGAAGCAGACAGCTTTAGCGCTGAAGTGTTCGCAGACAACAATCGATCGCCCAGCGTCGGCAGTTTTCGGCGCGGTGTTCGCATCAATCAAGCAAATTTGCTCGGTTTGGGCGATGGATTAGAGGTATCTTATGCTAACACCGACGGCAGCAATGAACTCAACGGCAGCTACACAGTGCCCGTCAACGCGCGCAACGGCACGATTGGGTTAGCTGCGAGTGCTGCTAGCACCAACATTATCGAGGAACCGTTTGATGCTGCACAAATCGAGGGGAAATCGCGGACTTACGAGTTAACTTACCGCCAGCCGATTTTTGAAAAGCCCGATCGCACTTTGGCTTTGGGACTGAGTTTTTCGCGGCAAGAAAGCGATACATTCCTTTTGGGGGAACGGTTTGCGCTTTCGGCGGGAGCAAATGATCGCGGCGAAACCCGGGTTTCGGCTGTGCGGTTTTTTCAAGAATACGTGCAGCGGAGTTCCAGCCAAGTGTTCGCGGCGCGATCGCAGTTTTCCCTCGGTACTAATCTGTTCGGCGCTACTGCGAACGATAGCGGCCCTGACAGCCGCTTTCTGGCGTGGCGCGGACAAGCGCAATACGTGCGGCTGCTAGCGCCAGAAACCTTGCTGATAGTGCGTTCCGATATTCAATTAGCCGATCGCCCCCTGCTTTCCCTAGAACAAATTGGGATCGGCGGCGTTCAAAGCGTGCGCGGATACCGCCAAGATTTGCTGTTAACTGATAGCGGTGCGACCGCATCTGCAGAAGTGCGAATCCCGGTTTGGCGTGTCCCGGAAGTCGAAGGATTGTTACAAATCGCTCCGTTTATCGATTTTGGGGTAGGGTGGAACCATTCGCAGGAAAAGCCGAATCCTGACTCGGATAAACTGCTGGGTGCGGGTTTGGGGCTGGTTTGGCAGATGGGCGATCGGTTGAATGTGCGTTTAGACTACGGTATTCCTTTGATTAATGCTCGATCGGGCGATCGAACTTTGCAGGAAAAAGGTATCTACTTTAGAATCAATTATTTTCCGTTTTAAATTGTAGGTTGGGTTGAGTGCGATCGAACCCTACGCAACGCTAGAGCCCAACACTTTCATCTTTAGCGCTGACGGTCAAATTTTATTAAGTGGCGGCCTCGATCGCACGATTAAGCTGTGGGATATCGCCACAGGACGTTGTATGAGGACGTTGATGGGCGATCGGCTGTATGAAGGTATGAATATTCGAGGGGCAACGGGATTGACGAACGCTCAAAAAGCTACATTGAAAGTGTTAGGGGCTTTGATCTGAGTGAGACTATGTTTGACAGCTTAAAGGTAGTTTATCCACTACTTTATCAATAATCCCATACGCCTTAGCTTCCTGGGCAGACATGAAAAAATCTTGAGCGGTATCGACTAGGATTCGCTGCAAGGGTTGACCAGTAAGATTTGCTAATAGCTGAGTGAGTTGTCTTTTCAAATGGAGAATTTCTTTTTCCTGATTTTTAATATCTCTGGCCTGCCCCTGAACACCTGCAAAAGGTTGATGAATCATAATTCGCGAGTGACGTAAGGCAAAACGTTTTCCCTTTGTACCTCCAGCCAACAGTAGACTTCCCATAGAAGCCGACAGACCCATACCGACTGTTACAACATCGGAGCGAAGGGATTGCATAGTATCATATATAGCCATACCCGATGCTACTGAACCCCCAGGGGAATTTATGTATAGATAAATATCTTTTCCTGGTGCTTGAGAATCTAGGTAAAGCAATTGAGCTACAACCGTCCTTGCCAAATCATCATTTATAGGTTGACTAATGATTACAACCCTTTTCTTAAGTAGTCCCTCAATAGTTTTCTTATCCGAATTACAGATAGCTCTGTTTGTAGTAGAGGTATTTGGAGCCTGAGCTAGTTCTAAACTTATTTCACCCCGCTTTAAAATATCACCCATAGCTCTATCAGGATTGAAAACAATAACAATACCTGTAAAAATGGGAGAGGAAAATAACAAAAAGTATCTAAAATGCTTCTTCTTAATTAAGCTGCTCATAGTGCAAAACCTTTTGAAATTATCAACGTTGAGTCCATCCCAGTCATTTTTTAGCCATAACAGTTGACTATTTTGTGTATTCTTGCAGTTTTTGGAATCTCTTGTGCCTGCTAATTCATTGGAATAATGCAGCCTAACGCCCAAGCTCACCCGCACCCGGAAGCGCCAGAGTGAGGCACGAACGGCGGCGCTTCCGGGTGTCGGTGTGCAGCGCCTTGTTGTGCCGTTGTCTTTTGATAAGATGCGCTTAGCTGCCCTTGAGCAACAGCTTTCTATGAACCATTGAGGTCTTAATGTTGCCGGTCAACAACTTACCCAGTGAGATGGACACTTGAACCTCATCCATCAAGAGTTGCCGCAAATCCTGAATTTGTGCATCAACGAACGGATGCTGTAATGTGCAGATAAAATCGAACTCTTGCCCAAGTCTCAGCACTCGCCCCGGAACAGTTTTGAATTTACCTAACAACAGGCCGTAGCGCACATACGGATAAATTCTGCGAATACGATTGGCCTTCTCTGAATAAACGATGACATCGTGCGTTGTGACATGATTGTACTTCACCTCTACGACTATTCGGGGCACAATAGAGGTATGTGCCTCATTCACTTTTTCATAAATTAAGATGTCTTGCTCGAAACCTTTTCCTTTGCCTCGAATCGGCTCCCCTGTATCTATATCAACGCCCATCTGAACGGCTCCACGCTCATCTACCGACAAGTCGTAGAGCAAGCTCATTTTCCTTGCTACGTGAGCAGACGTGAGATTGAGGGATAAACGATCTACTAATGCTTCAGTAAAAATATCTTCTTCGCTCATAAAGTAATTGTACCTTCAAAATGCTCAGCGCGTTCTGTTGCAGGCGCGACGGCACAACTTATAATTGTATCGCGGTTGCGGTACAATACTGTATATAGTCTAAAAGTACCGCATATCGATGATGTATCTCAACCCCTTCTTGCTCCCCATCAGAATCTCCTTTCCTCGATTTAGTTCGCCACACGATTCGACTCAATTACTTAAGCCGTCGCACTGAAAAAAGCTATCTTTATTATAGTAGTGAAAAGTCAACTTGATGGGTGAAAGAGAGTCGATCGAACACTGGGGCGATCGGACTGATATAATCCAAATATATAATTCTGATGTAACCGGAAACGATATTGTTTATATAACTGGATTTAAGCTATGTCTCGCCTCTCTTCCGGTCTACTTTTTGTTTTCTTATTGCTATTTCCCTCGAAAACCTTCGCCCAAATCATCCCCGATAATTCCCTTGGCGCGGAAAGTTCACAGACAGTTCCCGATACTATCAACAATTTACCCTCAGATAGAATCACTGGCGGGGCAACTCGCGGCGTTAACCTCTTTCACAGCTTGCGCGAATTTAACATACGTGAAGGGCGGGGAGCTTATTTTGAAAATCCCAGCGGAATTTCTAATATTTTTACCCGCATTACGGGTCAAAACTCTTCAAATATTTTAGGAACTCTGGGAGTTTTAGGCAACGGCAATTTATTTTTAATTAATCCGAAAGGAATTATATTCGGCCCGAATGCGCGGTTAGATTTGCGCGGTTCCTTTATCGGTTCAACGGCTGACAGTATTGTGTTTAATAACGGCTTTGAATTCAGCAGCACCAACCCGCAAACATCCCCGCTGTTAACCGTTAATATTCCCGTTGGTTTAAGATTTAGAGACAATCCCGGTGCAATTGTCAATCAATCGACGGCGATAGGAAAGGTAAACCTGCCAGCCTCTGCTGTGCCAATTCCGATTAGCGATCGAGTTGGTTTAGCAGTAGAACCAGGTCAAACTTTAGGACTGATTGGCGGCGACATCCAATTGCAAGGCGGCAATTTAACCGCCAGCGGCGGACAAATTTTACTCGGTAGCGTCGCCAGTCCTGGTTTAGTTAATTTTGCACTAACTCTTCCTGTTGCTGAGCAGGAGAATTTAACTTTAAATTATGATAATATTCATAACTTCGGCAATATTCAAATATCCGATGGAACGCTTATCAACACCAGCGGAATCGGTGGCGGTCGAATAGAGTTAAAAGGTGGAAATGTCGCCCTCAGCAATGCGCGAATTTATGCGATGACACTGGGAAATATTGATGGTCGAGGTATCGATATCAGCGCTCAAAAGTTGCGAGTGGAAAACGGCACGCAATTTTCTACCCTGACTCTAGGAGATGGTGCAGGAGGAAATATCAACCTCCGCGCTGCTGATTCAGTAGAAATGATCGGGCTGGGAGTTGAAGGCTATCAACAGCTTGCAATTAAATATTTGGTATCGGGAACTACAGACCCCTTTGACCCGCTAATGATGCTGTTTAATGCTAGTGCTGGTGCTGGTTCGGGGGGGAATATTACGATCGACACCGGGCGCCTGCTCTTCAACAATGGGGTAGTAGGTAGCGGCATCACTTTTGGTGGTGGAAGGGGCGGAAATTTAATCATTCGCGCCAATACTTTTGAGATGGTGGGTTCTGGAATTAACAACGGGACAGCTAAAGAAAGTACCGGCGCGGGAGGAAGCATTAGTGTTGATGTCGCGAGATTAATTATGCGCGACGGTTCTCTTCTGACTACGACGAGTTACAGCAGCGGCCCGTCGGGGAATATCAACATTAAAGCTGCGGAATCAGTAGAATTGTCTAACAGCGGCCCGACAACAGTTGTGTCAACCGGAATTAGCACCCTGAGTATCGGCTCTAACGGAAGGGCGGGGAATATTAACGTCGATACCAAGCGGTTGACTCTCTCTGGGGGTTCTGCGTTTACAGTAGGAACGGGTGTGTTAATTGGCAGGTTTTTGTTTTCTAGGGATGGGGGGCCTGCTGGAAATTTAACAGTTACGGCTAGTGAATCAGTAGAAATTTCAGGTATTTCTCAACTTTTGACCAGCGGAATTCAGAGTGCTAGTGCGCTGAGTTCTGGAACTTTGAGCTCTAGTCCGGGCGGGGATATTCGCATTGATACGCCAAGCCTAACCGTGCGGGATGGCGCGGTAATTTCTACGAGTTCTTTGGGGGTGGGAGATGTGGGGAATATTACTGTTAATGCCGATCGCATTGAGGTCAGCGGCAGCGGAAATAATGGTCTGTTTGTCAGTACAATTGATGCTTCGGTAGGCAAGATATTTGGTACTAATCCCAATGCTACGGCAAATGCGGGTTCGTTGAATCTAAATGCCGATCGACTAATTGTCAGAGATGGAGCTACAGTGACAGTGCAGGCTACGGGAACCGGACGTGCTGGTAATATTAATGTTGTCGCAAATTCGATCGCCCTTGACAACAAAGCCAGAATTGACGGTACGACTGTATCCGGTACAGGAGCAAATATTAACCTGCAAGCGCGAGACATCCAATTGCGCCACAACAGCCAAATTACCACGGATGCAGGCAGTTCAGACGGCGGCAATATCAACATCAACAGCAACATTCTTGTCGCCCTCCCGCAAGAAAACAGCGACATCACAGCCAACGCCCGCACAGCAGGCGGCGGCCGCGTAAATATCAATGTCCCCAATGTCTTCGGCTTTACAGCAGCGAGTCGCGAACAAGTCAGAAACAGGTTGGGGATCAGTGACGCCGAATTTGCAGTGTTGCAAGTAAGCCCTACTTCTCTGCTTCCAAGCAGCGACATCGCGGCTATTTCCCAAAGTGGTGGCCCGGCTTTGCAAGGGGCGGTAACATTTAGTTCTGTTGGAGTGAATCCCGTTCAAGGTTTAGTGGAACTGCCGCAAAATGTGGTGAACCCGGCTGCGTTAATTGCTGCAAATCCCTGCATCCAAGGGGCCGAGAACGAGTTTACTGTGACGGGGCGGGGGGGATTGCCACCGAGTCCTCACGAGGTTCTCAGCAGCAATTCTAGCCAGTTTAATTGGGTGGAACCAGCGGTAGGTGGAAGTCAGCAAGTAGAAGGCGAAAGAGCATCCATAGAAGTTCGGCCAACAGAAATTATTCCTGCTCAAGGTTGGGTAATGGACGATCAAGGACAAGTAAGGCTGGTAGCCTATAATTCAGGTGGTGGTGCATCTATTCGCAGTCCGAAATCGACGGGTGTTTGCGTACCTCGATAGGTACTCTTCAGGTTTTAGCTAATCCCTCGCTATTTTCCTAATACCAAATTAACCAGACTTCAAAGATGCGCTGCCAATCTTCCGCCCTATTTTTTGCATTTTTACTGCTGTGTCCTTTCCCTGCGATCGCTCAAATCATCCCCGATAATAGCTTGGGTGCAGAAAGTTCGCGCACTGTTCCCGATACTATCAACAACTTACCCTCAGATAGAATCACTGGCGGTGCAACTCGCGGAGTAAATTTATTTCACAGCTTACGACAATTTAACGTGGGTGAAGGCAGAGGAGCATATTTTGCCAATCCTAACGGGATTGCGAATATTTTTACCCGCGTTACGGGTGGCAATCCTTCTAATATTTTAGGTGTGTTGGGAGTGCAAGGGAATGCCAACTTATTCTTAATCAATCCCAAAGGAATTGTCTTCGGCCCCAATGCGAGGCTAGATTTGCGTGGTTCATTTTTAGCAAGTTCTGCTGATAGCGTAGTTTTCGATAATGGCTATCAATTCAGCAGCAATCCTCACTCACTACCGCTGTTAAATGTCAATATACCTATCGGTTTAAACTTTCGCGAAAATCCCGGAAAAATCATTAATAATTCAGCAGCACCAGCTTTGAATTTGCCACAATTACCCCCGGGAATCCCGCCGATTTTCAATAACATGGGCTTAGCAGTTGGGCCCGGACAAACTCTCGCTCTAGTGGGCGGAGATATTGAATTAAATCAGGGAACACTCACTGCATCTACCGGACAAATTTTGCTTGGTAGCGTCGCTAGTCCGGGGATGGTTGGATTGGGGGCAACGCCATTTGGACTAAGTTTAAACTATGACAATATTTCCAACTTTGGTAATATTGAAATAACCAACGGCTCACTGATCAACACCAGTGGAATCGGTGGCGGCAAAGTCGATATTCGAGGTGGAAATGTCAACCTCAACAATGGGCGAATTTATGCACTGACTTTGGGAAATATTGATGGCAGGGGCATCGACATTAACGCTCAAAATTTTCGCGCCCAAGGTAGAACGCAAATATCCACTCTGACAGCAGGAAGTGGTGCAGCGGGCGCTGTCAACATCCGCGCTACCGACTCAGTAGAAATGAACGGGATTGGATTAGATAACTATAGAGTCTTTGGTGGTAATTATGTGGTATCTGGCTCTTTCGACCCTTTTGACCCACAACTTCTGCTGATAACTGGCACTAATAGCATGGGAGCCGCCGGAAACATCACGATCGACACGGGACGATTGCTGATGGACAATGGAAGCGCATTGACTACCACCACGTTAGGTGCTGGCAACGCCGGAAATATTACCATCCGTGCCGGGGTTTTAGATATGGTCGCTTCTGCAATCCACAGTGGCCCACTTTTGGGGAGTACGGGTAGGGGAGGAAATATCACCTTTGAGGGAAAACGTTTAACCGTAAGCGATGGTGCTAGTGTGATCAGCCTCACCCGCGGTGAAGGAGGAGCGGGGAATATCAACATTAAAGCGAATGAATCAGTAGAAGTGCTGCGGACTCCCACTGGAAGTCCCGTAGCAAGTTTAATTGGCTCAACTGCCAGCGGTGTGAATGGGGAAGCTGGGGACATTAATATCGACACGAAGCGGTTGATTATCTCCCAAGGAGGCGGAATTAGTTTATCTAGCGGAGCAGTTGTGGGCAACCAACCGTTGAATACAACTGGGGGGCCCGGAGGTAATTTGACAGTTAGGGCCACTGAGTCAGTAACAGTCGAGGGTGTTTCTGGAGTTTTGGCGAACGGGAGTCGGAATCCCAGTTTCATCTGCGCTGATGCCAATACTGCTAATCGGGGAGGGAGTATCAACATTTCTACACCTGTACTGACTCTCCGGGATGGAGGAGTTATTAGCACTGCATCTTTAGGCAGAGGAGAAGCCGGAAGCATCACAATCGATGCGGGTCGTGTAGAAGTTATTGGGAATGGGGGTCAAGGTGAATTTAACAGTCAAATTCAGACTTCCGTTGGGATTGCCTCTGAGCTTATAGATCCTAATGCTACGGCTAACGGAGGTTCGTTGAATCTAAATGTCGGGGAATTGATTCTTCGCAATGGAGGAACACTCAATCTGCAAGCTTTAGGATCGGGACGGGCTGGTAACATTAACGTCAAAGCAGACTCAATTTTTCTTGACAACCAAAGCAGCATTGACGGTAGAACGACATCCGGTCCCGGAGCAAATATTAACCTCGAAGCACGGGATGTCCAGTTGCGCCGAGGGAGCAGAATTACAACTGATGCCAGTATTTCTGAGGGTGGCAATATCAATATTAAAAGCGATATTCTGGTTACTCTCCCCAATGAAAATAGCGATATTACTGGTAATGCGCGATCGGCCCAAGGTGGTCGGGTTAATATTAATGTCCCTAATGTTTTCGGGTTTACATCAGTCACTCGTGAACAGGTTCGAGCGACTTTGGAATTAACAGATGCTCAATTTGGTGCGTTGCAAGTAAGTCCTACTTCTCTAATTCCTACCAGCGATATTGCGGCTATTTCCCAAAGTAGCGGCCCGGCTTTGCAAGGTAGTGTAACATTTAGTGCTTCTGGGGTGAATCCGGCTCAAGGTTTAGTGGAACTGCCGCAAAATGTGGTGAATCCGGCTGCGTTAATTGCTGCAAATCCCTGCATCAGAGGGGCAGAGAGCGAGTTTACTGCTACTGGGAAAGGAGGAGTGCCTCCAAGTCCTAATGATGCCCTCAGCAGCCCTGTATCGCCGTTGCCTTGGGTAGAAGATGCAGGAAGTTCGGCAACAAGTAATGTAGAGAATTTAACCGATGTAACCGATCGAGGGAAGAAGGAAGAGGGGGAAATCCTCGATCGGGAAATTGTTCCGGCGCAAGGTTGGGTGGTGAATGCGAAAGGGGACGTAACTCTTGTTGGATATAATCCGGGTAATGCTGCTGACTCTCGCAATCCTCGGCAGAATTCTGGTTGTGTGCCGCGTTGAAATTGGTTTTTTTTTAACCGCAGATGTAGGCGGATTAACGCGGATTAACGCAGATAAAGAATAAGATTGATTTGGGTTAGTTAGTGTGTGTCTGCGGCTGTAATTTTATTTTTAAAATATGAAGTTTACCCGATCGCTCCGACAGGTAATTCTGTTATTTGTGATTTCCTGTCTGCTATCCGTTGCGATTCCTCCCGGAGTTGCTCAGGTTAATCCACCACCAGCGGTGCAGCTTGTCCGACAAGCTCGAACTCTGTACCAAGAGGAACGTTTTTCGGAAGCTGTACCCTTGTTGCAGCAAGCGGCGACCCAGTTTGAGGCAAAAGGGGAAAATCTCGATCGCGCCACAGCTTTGAGCAATTTAGCTGCAACCTACGGGCAGTTGGCGCTTTGGGAACAAGCAGAACAAGCTGTGAATTCGAGTTTGTCGGTTGTGCGAACACAGGCAAAAACTCCCGAACAGCAGCGGATTTTGGCTGAAACTCTCAATATTCAAGGACAGTTGCAACTTGAACGGGGGCAGCCTCAAGATGCGATCGAGATTTGGACACAAGCTGCTAAAATTTTCGAGCAAATTGATAGAAAACCCCAACTTTTTCAAGTTCAAATTAATCAAAGTCGGGCTTGGGAAATTCTCGGACTTTACCCCAGAGCTTGCAAATTGCTGTTAGCTTCTTTCAAGCTGGAAAACCAAACTTGCGAAGTTTCGACAGCGGGTTTGGAAACTTTGAAAAATGGGTCGGTTTCCCTCGAACAAGTCCGGGCAATTCATGCTTTAGGGCGGGTACTGCGGGTTTTGGGACAACTCGAACGATCGCAGGATTTGCTGTCGGCGGGACTGGAAGCAGCCCAAAAATTAGGTGCCCGCCCAGAGGAGGCTGCAATTTATCTCAATCTGGGAAATACGGTACGGGCTAAAAGCAATAAACCGGGTTTGACACCAGAACAGCGGGGTGATTGGGAACGCTTTGCCCTAGAGTATTATGCTCGATCGGCCCAGGCGATGCCGGAGCGATCGCTCCTACAAATTCAAGCAAAGTTAAACCAATTGAGTTTGTTGATCGATCGCACAAATTGGTCTGAAGCGGAGGTTTTGTGGCGTTCCATCGAACCTCAAGTCGCTCAATTTGGGTCGAACCGCGCCGGACTTTACGCTCAAATTAATCTAGCTCAAAGCTTGATGGAATTAGCTCGGTCGCCTGCGAAAACTTTGAGTTTAAGCGAGATTGACACAATGCTCGATCGCTCTGTCGAAAAAGCAAACAGTTTGGGCGACAAACGAATACAAGCTTATATTCTGGCAGCGAAAGGCAAAGTATCGGAAATCCAACAGCAGTATCAGAAAGCGGAAAATCTCACAACTGAGGCTTTGAGTTTAGCACCGACGTTTCAATCTCCCGATATTGCTTACCAATTGTTTTGGCAACTGGGACGGATTAAGAAAGCTCAGGGAAATACAGAAGGGGCGATCGCTCAATATACTCAAGCTGTGAATGTACTGTCTTCTCTGCGGGGCGATTTGGTGACAGTCAATCCCGAAGTGCAATTTTCGTTTCGGGAAAGTGCCGAACCGGTTTATCGGGAATTAGTGGGGCTGCTTTTGGAAGAGGAATCTCCCAGTCAAGCTAAATTGAAAATGGCGCGCCAAACGGTGGAATCTTTGCAGTTGGCGGAATTAGACAACTTTTTTCGGGATGCTTGCGCTGATGCTAAACCAACGTCGATCGAGGAAATTGATCCTACGGCGGCGGTGATTTATCCGATTATTTTGAGCGATCGTTTGGAGGTAATTTTGTCAATTCCTGGCAAACCTCTGCGCCGCTACACTACTCAGAAGTCTCAAGCCGAGTTGGAAACTGCCTTCAGACAAGCCAAAAATGCCATCAGACCTGCTGCTTTCCCCCGCAACAGGAGGCAACCCGTTGAACAGGTTTATGACTGGTTAATCCGCCCTGCAGAGGCGGATTTGACCGCCAGCGGGATTAAAACCCTGGTATTTGTGCTCGACGGTTATTTGCGGAATCTGCCGATGGCGGTGCTGCACGACGGTGAAAAGTTTTTGGTAGAAAAATACAGTATTGCTTTAGCGCCGGGATTGCAACTGCTGGCACCGAAACCCCTGAGGGAAGTCAAGCTAAGAGTGCTCACGGCTGCCCTCTCGGAAGCGCGTCAAGGCTTCTCGGCTTTGCCGGGGGTGAAGGAGGAAGTTCAACAAATTGCAGCCGAGATGCCGGCGAGTTCCCTGCTGAATGAAAATTTTGTCAGCGGGCGGTTGCACGATCGAATTAAAGCTTTGTCTTACCCGATCGTCCATTTGGCAACTCACGGTCAGTTTAGCTCGAATGCAGCGGATACTTTTATTGTGACTTGGGATCAGAAAGTGAATGTTAGGGAGTTCGATCGACTGCTGCGAGCCCGCACTGGGGGAAAACAACAGCCGATCGAACTTTTGGTTTTGAGCGCTTGCGAAACTGCTTCGGGCGATAACCGCGCGGCTTTGGGTTTGGCGGGCGCCGCAATTCGATCGGGTGCCCGCAGTACCGCCGCCACCCTTTGGCAAGTCAACGACGAATCTACAGCTATCTTTATGACTGAGTTTTACAAGCAACTGGCTTCTTCTCAAACCAGCAAAGCTGAAGCCCTCCGCAACGCTCAATTAACCCTGCTGAAAAACCCACAGTATCAGAATCCATATTTCTGGGCACCTTTCGTGCTAGTGGGCAATTGGCAGTAATTTAAGATATGAAATAGGGAATTGGGAATTGGGCATCGGGCTTGCAGTCAACAGACAACAGTCAACAGTCAACAGTCAACAGACAACAGACAACTGACAACTGACTTAAATGCTTGATTTTTTGTTAAAAATTGTAAACTGTTAGGAAGTGCTTTCTGCATCTAATATTTTTTCGAGGAGTCCCATGAAGCAACTTTTGATTGCTGAGCGCTTTTGCCTAATTGCCCACGTCTTGTCAATGGCTTTTGGATTGGCAGGGTTGCTGCTGATTTTACCCCGTCCCGAATTGGTGATGAGTTTGCCACCAGCAGGGCAAACGCTATTCCAGTGGGGGATGGCTGGGGGTGGAGTAGTTTATATCATCTTTGGTGCAGCAGCAGTTGCTCTGTATGCCTTTCGGACGTTGGGTTGGGGTGCAACTCTGGCTTTTTTACTGCCTTCTGTGTTTTTGTCCTTGAGTAGCGAGTTGTTGGGAACGAGTACGGGTTTTCCCTTTGGCAACTACCATTATTTGAGCGGTTTGGGTTACAAAATTGCAGGGCTGGTTCCGTTTACAATTCCCCTCTCGTGGTTTTATCTGGGACTGGTTTCCTATGTAATTGCTCGCGCTGGAGTAGCTGGCGGTAAAGGTGAACTCAACTGGGTGCGCCAAATAGGGGCGATCGCCCTGGGTGCTTTGCTGCTAACAGCTTGGGATTTTGTACTAGATCCGGCGATGAGTCAAACTTCTGTGCCTTTTTGGGAGTTTGAGGAACTTGGGGCTTTCTTTGGGATGCCTTACCGCAATTTGGCTGGCTGGATGGGTACGGGAGCGCTATTTATGTCTGTAGCAGCTTTCTTCTGGAGAAAAACACCGATTAAATTAGAGCGATCGGAATTGGGTTTGCCCTTAATTGTTTATTTGGTAAACTTTGCTTTCGGAGCAATTATCACTGTAACTTCGTTGGATTCTCGGTTCTGGTTCCCGACATCGCTAGCGGTGCTTCTGGGTGTAGTTCCGGCGATCGCGTTAAGCTGGATCGCTCAACCTGCAGCAGGTGACGTAACCGAAACAATGCCGTCTTTGGATAAATCTGTGATCACGGCTGAAATTCCACCTCAGCCCGTGGGCGTTTTGCGTAAGTAAGTTGCTAGCAAGCAACTGCGGCTGATTTAGCAAAAACTTACACTAAATTTTGAGCTAGTTTAAAAACCCGGTTTCTACAAAAAACCGGGTTTTTCAGTGGCGATTTTTTCATTCCCAATTCCTGTAATATGTTTGAGGTCAAAATTTGATTAAATTTTTAAATTGATACCACTTACAAAAAAAATTAACTGTAAATAAGCTCCCAATCCATATCCAGTCAGTCATTCCCAATTCTTCAATTGTTTAATAGTATGGTTTTCCCGATCGCCCCGAACCTGTTCTCCCAACCGCTGACAAGTATCATCCCTGTCGCACTCCTGCTGCTGCAATTGCCCGCCGCAGCCCTTCTTATGTCGCGTCTGATTAAAGGCCCATCGCGCATCCCACCCCTGGAACCGGATTCGCCGACGCTGGATTTGTTGGGTGTTTGTACTGCGGTAGTACCGACTTTGAACGAAGCCGATCGCATTTCGCCTTGTTTGGAAGGATTGAGTCGCCAAAGTTACGAACTCCGAGAAGCGATCGTGGTTGACAGCTATTCGGTAGACGGAACCGGAGATTTAGTGAAAGCAGCAGCACAAAAAGACCCCCGGTTTCGCTTGATTAACGACGATCCGCTGCCGGCGGGCTGGGTAGGGCGTCCCTGGGCGCTGAATGCAGGTTTTTTGGCAAGTTCCGAGAAGTGCGAGTGGATTTTGGGCATCGATGCGGATACTGTGCCGCATCCGGGTTTGATTGCGAGTTTACTCAAAACGGCGAAAGCTGGAAATTACGATTTGATTTCGCTGTCGCCGCAGTTTATCCTCAAGTATCCGGGGGAGTTGTGGCTGCAACCTGCTTTGTTAATGACTTTGGTTTATCGGTTCGGGCCGACGGGGACTGGCGGGGATGTGCCGGAACGGGTGATGGCGAACGGTCAGTGTTTTCTCTGTAAGCGCGAGGTTTTGGTGGCATTAGGGGGCTATGAGGTCGCGAGGGGTTCGTTTTGCGATGATGTGACTTTGGCTCGCTATGCGGCTGCTAAGGGCTTTAAGGTGGGCTTTTTGGATGGGGCTAAGGTGTTGAAGGTGCGGATGTATGAGGGGGCGATCGAGACTTGGAATGAATGGGGTCGATCGCTCGATTTGAAAGATGCTGCTTCTGGCGGTCAAATCTGGGGGGATTTGTGGCTGTTGCTGGCGGTTCAAGGTTTGCCGGTGCCCATTGTGTTGTGCTATTTGCTGTTTGGTTCGCTGCCGCCGGTTGGTGTATTTCCGCACTTTTGGCTGTTGGGATTGAATGTATTTTTGGTTGCAGTGCGATCGGCTTTGTGTTTGGCGATCGCCCCTTCTTACGATACAACTGGGGCATCGGGTAAATGGCTGTTTTGGCTGTCACCTTTGGCCGATCCGTTGGCGTTTTTGCGAATTCTAATTTCTGCGTTGAATCAGCCTACTCAGTGGCGCGGCCGTAAGTACAATTAGGCTGGAGCAACCGGACATAATATAAGGAGACAACAATGTTGTGTCCCAACAAAATCTTGACAAATATCGCGGTTCTCAGTTTTTATCCTTCGATACGCTAAGGGCGTTTTCTTACCAGCGAATCATTGAACAGTAACGAATCTGATTGATTCTGCTTCACTTTTTCAGCAGTTGTCCAACCACCGCTCTCATTAATGCGCTCCTTAAGTTTGTTAGGACATTCTTGGCGAATTTCAGATAATGTATCATACCATCTCGGTCGATTGATAAAAGTCGCACCCTCTGGACTCCAAGCTGCTTCAAACACCATTCCGCTGTTGGGGGTTTTCTCTTGAATACCAAGCTTGTCATAGATGTCAATGGGAGTTCCCTCTCGCGTGTGGCCTTTGCCGTTGCCGCAGTAATCGGCCCGTGTCATTCGCGTGCAAGCTTGGTGATAGTCTCGGAGTGACTTTCCTTTGACATTCTTCCAAGGTTTGTAGCCAAAGCGAACGCACTTAGCTAGAACTCCACTTGTACAGCCAAATGTCATGAGATCGCTCGATTCTGTGTGCTTTCCTGTCTCATCCCACGAACCCGTCAGCGGAATTGCCTTGGCGACATTCTCGGCATCAGGAGTACACAAATTCTTCCATTGAGAATCAGCAGAATCTAGATAAAAGACTGTGTAAAGATAGGTTTCTTTTTCGCGGTCTTTTGGGTCTAGTTCAACATCTTTGATTTGAAAGTTCAGCTTTCTCCCCTGCTCGTCAACTGCGTTAAACTGTGCGCCTTTTAAGTCTTTGCCTTTAATAATTTCTGTCTTCTGGGCAGTCGCGCTGGTGTCAGGTTCGGTTTTATAACTGCTTTTTTGATTCTTTGCAAACACTCCACAGCTAACAACCAACACCGGAAAAACAACCACAAAACTGTATATAAATGTCTTTTTCATAGTTTCAATTTATGCCAGGGGTTCAGATACCCGGCTTCTTTGAGAAGTCGGGTATCTGGCTTTCAGTTATCTTTAGCCACTATTGAGCAGCAACTCGCGTTACGCCTACAAGCTGTCCACCTTCGACTTTAAGGCTTTGCAATTCCATGCCTTGCAGTTTTGTGGCTTGCATACTCGTGCGCGGGAGCACGTCAGCCTTCAATCTCACGCCGTTCCACTGGTAGCCGTTCAAACTCCAGCCGTTCCACTGGATGCCCTGGAGCACGATTCCTGGCCCTGCGTTAGCCGACCCAGAGAAAGCTAAAGAGAGTGCTGCTGTAGCGAGGGCGATCGTTAATACACTTTTCTTCATGGTGAAAATCCTCAACTGTGTTTTCAAGACGTTGCCTATTTGCTGCAATGTTTGAGCTACTAATTTTCGCAACCGATGGCTTGCAGCTTACTAGAGGTTGTTTTCCCTCTAATCCCATCTACAAATTCATCAAAACACGCAGATGACCGAGATCGAGACTGAGAATGTACTGACTTGTGACCGACTTTCGAGTGACTTATTTTGAGGCAGTCTGCTTGGCTTGTGTGAGAGGGGTCAAGCTCTCGAAATTCCATCAAAATAAAATACTGGCAGGAGTATTTTGCATGAATTACGTAAGAGCAGTTTTGGAGCAAAAAGGCATGGTAAAAATTGCTCTTGACAATCGTCTAGTCAGAATTTGTCTCATTGCTAATCCGCAGGAGCCGCCACTTGACGTTGCTGCTCAGTTGGCTGATATATCTCCGTTACGATCTGGGGACATCGCATACACGCTGCCTTGCCTTCTTGCTGCCACCAACGACAGCTTGGGCGTATACTACAAGGTGACAGGACATCGACTACTTCAGGCAATAGTTGCACGGTTCGCTCTACCAAACGACAATTAGAGCCATCGAAGTGCTTGCAGCCACTGCCTGCACACGGCGCGGCAAACCTAAACACCTCGGTAGGTTTTACTGGGTCACAGAGCGCCAATATCTCATCGGTGACAAGCTGAGGTTCAGCGAGATAGCCCACCCGTGGTTCTTCAACTGTCCCATTTACAACGCCGAACACGAGGCTTTGTGCCATTTCTGGTTGGGCACTCGGACACAGTGGTTGGGCGTTAGTAGTATTAGCTTTTTTCATTAACAACTCCTACTAAAATACGTGCTGCTTCCGTAGTTAGCCTATAGACTCAGTTGTTACCCTTAACAGTCAGGACTTACACACTGGAAAAATGTGAATACCATATATAGACTTCTCACCAGCGTAAAATCTCAAATGTGGTATTCCAGTAATTGAGCTGCATAAGTCCTGACAGTCAACCTCACGGTACGTCGAGCCTATCAGAAATTAATTTCAACTCCCCCTTCAATCTTGCAATCTTCGGGATCGGATGGCGGACATGATGCCTTCAGAAACACCTTGCACTTAACCTTCCTCTTCCTAGCAGTTTCCCCAACTCCAGACCCAGGAGTTAACTCTTTTGAAATCTCGATCTGTGGTTCACTACCTTGCTTGAATACTTCAGTTAGAAACTGGGCAATTAAGTCTATACTGTCTGGACGTTCTTGAGAAATCATATAGACACTTTCTTTTTCGTCGGGAGTCAGTTCAAACAGTTGCTCCATCGTTCCAGAAAAGTCTTGTCTCAGGGAATTAGCCAACTTGATTCCCATCCGAGGATTACCCGTTAGCTTACCTGTTACTTTACGAAGTGATTCGTTATTGAGGGGATCGCCGGACTTTAAAGACCTTAGTTCCTCCGTTGTCAGACCTTCCCTCAATCCCCGTGGCACTCCTATGGGTACTATAGCAATCCTAAATCATTATCATGATTGTGATACAATTATATGCAATACTCGATCGTGACCATAAAAAAATGAATAACTTACAACTGCAACAAAAAGATAGGCAAAAAGAAATAGATTGTTTAGAATCTTTCATTAAAAGCGATATAGATGCCAGAGAACTAAAACGAGCAATAGCTGTAAGGATGGCGCTCTCAGGTAATATCTACCATGAGATCAGCAAAATTTTAGGTGTAAGTAATTTTTTTATTGGTTATTGGAAAAAACAATTTAAAACCAAAGGCATCGCCGGAATCAAACTAGGACATAAAGGGTCAAAAGGGTATTTAACAGCTCTACAAAATACTGAAGTAATCGAGTGGTTAAGAAATAAAGAATATTGGAATTTAGATGAGCTAGTTACTTATTTAGAAGAAGAATTTGGTGTGATATATAAATCAAAACAGAGTTACTATGAACTTTTTGACCGGGCGAAAATTAGTTGGAAAAAAACTCAAAAAATTAATCCTAAATTTGATAAAGAACTGGTAAAAAAAAAGACGGAAGAAATTAACGATATTTTATTTAAAAACAAGGCTGGTATAGAGTCTGGGGAAATAATAGTATTGTTTTTAGATGAATGTCATCTACTTCATGGTGATCTGACTGGTTATGTTTGGGGTCAATCCCAAATCCGAATTGAAGTCCCAATTACCAATGAAAAAGATAGACAAACTTATTTTGGCGCACTCAATTATCAAAGCAAAGAATTCCATGTTCAGAGCCATCCATCTGGTGATGGAAAATCAACAGTTAAATTCATAAAATACTTACAAGATAAATATAAAAATCGCAAGATTATCTTGATTTGGGATGGAGCTAGTTATCATAAATATGGAGAATTTAGAGACTTTTTATTAGAACTCAATGCTGCCAAAGAACCTGCTAATTGGTCAATTACTTGTATTTTATTTGCTCCCAATGCTCCCCAACAGAACCCCGTTGAAGATATTTGGTTACAAGCTAAAAACTTTTTAAGAAAGTATTGGTATTTATGTAGGTCTTTTAAGATTGTCAAGTTTCTGTTTGAGTTTTTTACTAACGAACATAAATTTGATTTCCCCAAAATACGTCAATATACTTACACACAGAAAATCATTTAGGATTGCTCTAGATATAGAAAATCATTTAGGATTGCTATATCTCCCCTGTTCGTTTCTCATCTGGGTTATAAATGATTCCCAAAGTGAGATTTCCCAGGATGTCTTTCTTGTCCACAGGTCGGACTTCGATCGCTCTTAGAACTGCCCTTACGGCGGCTTCAGAAAGTTCTTCCGGCTTAATGCTGGCAGCACGAGATGAACTGGATGTTGATTCTGACATAGTGTTGTAATCCTTTTTGCTTCAAACGTTGAAATCTACTAACCCTCGCGATCGCTGCTTGCTATGGATCTGCTTCGTCGATCTAAATAACTCTCAAGAGCAATCGTTGCTTGCTAAACTGAATTCGACAGTCAAAATTTGGTCTAGGGGCGAAGCATTCGAGCCACAATTTATCGGTGAACCCCAAGGTTTTCTTTCCGAATGCTTCGCCCTTCTAGGGGTTTGCAGACAGACCCTAGCAAAATAGCCAACTACAACCGGCACTAAAAAGGGAGCCGGCAGCGCCGGCAATGGCTGCACCACCATAAGTACATCCTGGCGTAGCGAAACCGGCGCTACCTCCGGTGCAAGCTCCAGCCACCGCAACCCCAGCAACAGCTCCGGCAGCACCTCCGGCAGCACCGCACGCAGTGTCGCAGGAACTCTGGGTTGTTCCGTTACCATTAACCCCAAGGCTGAGAGTTTTAATTAACTCTGGATCTTGCAAGGCTGCTGTTAGTGCAGATGTGAAGACAAGGCTCAATTTAGGAATATTACGTGACATCTCAAGGTCACTGGTGACAGAAACGTCCGGATTTCGGTAATCGTCTGTAACGCTCATTAACATCAGGGAGGCATCGTTAATAGTGAAATCGACGCTTGTTCTCTCCCTCGATACAAACCAGAGAATCTTACCGATGTCACCATCAGCAGTTTTAAACTGGATCGACACATTTAGAGTTCGTTCACGAACTTTGGTATCCACGCTTAAAGTTGCTATCTCGCAGGGCAAGGTTTGAGTTCTGGACTGCATATCTCGGCTCATGTTTTTCTCCTTTCAATTAATTACAATCGGCAAGTTGGTATGAAAAGCCCCTGATACCTAAGCAAAAATTCTCGTTTGACCAATTGACACTTAACTTTCGCACTTGCTCGGAGGTTCCTACTTGCTCGGCTAGGCGTCGTTGACCAACTTGACTTCTTACTCCGCGATCGAGAACCCGCATCGGACTTCTCATGTCTACTAAAAGCATCAAAACACGCAGATGACCGAGATCGAGACTGAGAATGTACTGACTTGTGACCGACTTTCGAGTAACTTGCTAAAATCTGCATAATTTTCGAGGAAATAGGGTATGTCACGATCGCTCAAAGTTCGCAGTGACTGCATTCAGATCGCCAAATTAGCGCTCAAGCGCAATGGCTTTCCCAGCCAAAGAGCGTTTGCTGAAGAATTAGGACTTGCTTTATCCACTCTCAGCAGGTTCCTCACAGGAAAAACCGTTGATTATGGGACTTTTGTGGAAATTTGTGGAAAATTGGCGATCGATTGGCGAGAGATTTCTGACTTGGGCGATCGGGTTCCATCCGAGTCTGTAGAGGTGAAATTCTCAAATGTGTTATGGATGTTGACACTCACCTGTGACAAGTGGGAAAGGGTAAGCAACTTTTGACCTTTCATGGTCAAACAATAGTGAGCGGTAGTGGCGATCGCAAAGTAAAGTTTTGGCAGATCCGTTTTAACCGAAGCACAAAAAGCCACCCTCAAAGCTCTTGGCGCGATAGAAAATGGCGAATGAGCCGAATGTGGGCAACAAAGTATTAATTTTTCAAACCCAAGCCACAACTTACAGCACGCTGGGTACTTCCCCGCTTAGCCCATCGTTACAACGCGGCGAATTTCGTCGGTTTTAAAGCCAATTGCCATCGGGCGACGCACTCCAGGTAGCACCTGCACGTCGTACAATTCCTCTACCACTCCTTCAATCCGCAACGAGTGGACGATATCCCCATTTCTCAGGTCAATCACCACTAATCCGCAGCGGGGTTCGGCATCTTTGGCACGCAAGTTTTCATCTAAGGACAAGCCGGAAAACGTCTTGTTATGCCGGGGTTTGGATAGCCCGACGAGCGCGAAGTCACCGCTGAAGGCACAGCCGCGCATATAGCCAGGGCAGAAAGCTACTGGCTCAAAGACACCCCGTTCGATGTCTGCACAGCCAAATTCCCCAGTGCCGGAGTTGAGCAGCCACAGCTTATCCCTGTACCAGCGGGGGGAGTGGGGCATGGAAAGTCCGGTTAGAATTATCTCATTGCTGCTGATATCAATAACGCAGCCACCATCGGGCCTTCTATCCCGCCAACCGTCCGCCACATCACTCTGGCTGACTGCTGTCACGTAACGGGGTAGCCCGTCTCGCAGTGCCAAGCCGTTCAGGTGACAGCGGTCTTCTGCCGCTAGCTTGGAGATGAAGGGGGGTTGCCACAGAGGGATGAAGCTGTACTTTTCACTGACTGTGGCGAGACAGCTAAATAGGGTATTGACGAAGATGACCCCCCCTAACCCCCCCTTAGTAAGGGGGGGAACAAAATTCTGCTTTTCTTGCTCCCCCCTTGATAAGGGGGGCTGGCAGGGTGGATTTATTGTCGAAAAATTAAATCAAGGAAGTGGACTATTTACTGGCGCGAGCGCGAAGTATTTAACTGGTTTGTCACGGGTCAAAAAACCGAAAAGCAACTCGCTAATATTTTCAATTTGGTTAGCCATTAATCTTAAAGCTTGGGGGAGAGTATTCGTACCACTCATCCTCGCTAGAGACACTAAAAATTGCCTGACCATTGCCCAATTAGCGGGTGCATTGCCGCCGCGATGAATACAGTTATCCTCATTTAACGTCACATCTTTAACCCAATGCAGTTGATTCTCAATTAACCAGTGTCCTCGAATTGCGTCGGAAAATTGACGGGCTGACCAATCCAAACTACTTAAATAATAGTGTGATTCGTTAAAATCTACCAATCGGCGACGACTTTTTTTGCCTTGCCATCGCAGGCCTGTTCTGACGATCGCAATTATGTATTTGGCACCCGCCCACAGAGGTAATAATTGAGCCGGTATGGGGTAAATTGTGGTACTGCGAGTTGTGGTACGTCCATGTAACTGTTCTGAGGCTTGAAGGGAGTCGCTCGCATTTGTCGATTTGACTAATTCTTGGGCGGCCTTAAACAAACTTGATTGATTTTTTTTGATGGTAACTATGTAGTCATTACCACCATCAATAATTAAGGCCAGCGTTTTTTTTTGACAATGCAGCGCATCCGCTGTAATTACTATCTGACAACCAGAGAGTTCTCTAATGAGTTCTTCCACAATTTCAATTTCACTCCTGTGTTGATTTTCCATGACTTTATGTCGGACAACCCAGCCGCGATCGTGACTGTAGACAGAAACCATGCTCACAAAGTTTTGGTAAGAGCTATTTCCACCTACCGAGGTGCTTTTAATGCTTTTACCATCAATTGCCATCAATTCTCCTGGGGCGATCGGTAAGTTCTGTTGCGCCCATCTATTAAAAAGGACGGCAATTATCTCAAAATCTAATGAGTGAATTATGTTTCTAAAAGTCGAGTGGGATGGGAAGCGAATATCTGATGGAAGGTCGAACAGTTTTATGAGAGTTGCGCGATGATTTTTGGTAAAATCCACCAAGGGTTTATACCCCCAATATCCCGTACAACTGCCCAATAAAATTATCGTCAGTATCAGCCATAAAGGATGTCTGATTCCTCGTGGCTTTCGGTGGTCTGGTACTGCAATAATAGCTTCAATTAAATTCATTATGCTATGCACAGAGTAAGGATAGTCTGAGTTCGCGGGTCGCTTCCGATCGCCCGTTCTATTATATAATCATCCGGTCACAATTAATCCACCCTGCCTTGATAAGGGGGGCTGGGGGGGTAGTTTTTCTTGCTCCCCCCTTGATAAGAGGGGCTGGGGGGTACTTCTACCACCACGTCATGCACGTCCAAATCCCCCGTGATGTAACCTACCTGAGGCACGTATACGGCGTCATAGCCATTGTGAACTTCTCCCTGAGGCAGAGCATTTTCAAACCGCCACAGTTGATACAGAGAACTCATGTAGAGAGTTGAACCCTCTGCATACAACCCCATGCAGCGCTCAAAGGATCGCTCGAATACCGACAACTGTCCATTCGGTTGCAACCCAATAAAAAAAACTTTCCCCGCCTGATAGGTGGTGAAAGCAAGACTCAGGTTTTGCTCGGCTAACCAGGAGGTGAACTGGCGGGAGGCAGTGATTTCCAGGGAGGGGGCGCTAGTTGAGGGGGTAGCAGAATTGAGGAAATTTCCACTGTGCGCCCCTATGTCTGGTGCATCTTTGATTGTTAGGGGAAGTTCCTTAGCCGCAAAGCCATTACGGTTTGATTGCATTGCATCTGTCATGATTAGTCTTTTGTTCGTAAGAAAATGTGCTAAAAAGTGCACAGAAGTACAAGAAAGAAAAGTTAGGGAAACCGAGCGGGATTCCCCTAACTGAGTGCGTTGTTGAAGAGTGAAACACTCTCAAAGCAGTTGGATCGCACTAAACATTGACGAAGCTACTAGAGCCGATACTGCTAGCTTGTACCCCATTCAAACGCGCCAAGTTTTCGCCAGTGTTGGCAAATTTGATTAGAGTATCATTCCCCGTTTGAGCGATCGCCAAGTTCTCAAACGTCAAGCCACCGGAGAGACCCAGTGTCGTCTGACCCACCTGGAAATTGTCGATTCTATCGACGCCATTGTTGATTTGCAGAACAACTATGTCCTTTCCGCCGCGCAAGAAAATCCGATCGTTGCCAGGGCCCCCCACAATCAGGTCATCGCCAGAACCGGAGTAGATCAAGTCGTTACCACCACCGCCATAACTCGTATTGTTGCCCCCAGCAGCGTAAATCTGATCGTTCCCGTTGCCACCATTGATGTAATCAGTTTGGGAACCCCCGTAAATCAGGTCGTTGCCATCCTCACCCAAGAGAGTGTTGACGCCCTCACCGCCAGTGATCGTATCGTTGCCGCCACGACCGTAGAGTGCATCGTCACCAGATGTACCGTTAAGCATATCCTTGCCTTCCGTGCCCAAGGTGGGGACTGTACCGAAGACGACATAGCTAGAGCCAGAGTCGGTGTTGCCGTTGGGGTCAGCATAAGAGGCACCGATAATCAGGTCATCGACGCCATCGCCGTTGATGTCTCCAGCACCGCTAACTGAGATGCCCGAGAAGTCATTTGGATTAACGCCGTTGAGAACAGAGCCGTTGATGCCGTCGAGGGAAGAGAGGTTAATGCTGGCGGAGAATCCTTCTTTTGAGCCGAACACTAGATAGCTTTGACCCGCAACGGTTTCAGCATTAGGTGCGCTGATAATCAGGTCATCAATACCATCGCCGTTGAAGTCCCCGGCACTGCTGACCCTAAAGCCTGAGAGGTCATACTCGGCAATACCGTTGATGGCAAAGCCATTAGTGCCATTGAGTCCAGAGGGCTTAAAGCTGGCGGGGAACGCTTCAGGTGAACCGAACACCACATAGCTGGTGCCTGCCAAGTTGCCATTGGGGTCAGCCCCAAATGCCCCGATAATCAGGTCATCAATGCCGTCACCGTTAACGTCTCCGGCGGCGCTGACTCTGCTTGAGTAGTCACCCTCGGCAATGCCGTCGATGGCAAAGCCGTTAGTGCCGTCGAGGGCACTGACGTTGAGGCTGGGAGCTAATCCTCCAGTTGAGCCGAACACTACATAGCCCTGACCCGCATTCTCTACTCCGTTGGGGTCAGCCCCAAATGCCCCGATAATCAGGTCATCTTTGCCGTCACCGTTAACGTCTCCGGCGGTGCTGACTGAGACGCCCAATTCGTCTCCCGCCGCAATGCCGTTGATGGTGAAGCCGTTATTGCCGTCGAGGTCACTGACGTTGAGGCTGGTAGGGAATCCCTTGTTGGAGCCGTACACCACATAGCTTTGACCCGCCTTCTCTAGTCCGTTGGGGTCAGCATAAGGTGCGCCGATACTCAAGTCAGCGAAGCCATCACCGTTGACATCTCCAGCACCGCTAACTGAGGAGCCCAATTCGTCTCCCGCCCCAATGCCGTTGATGGTGAAGCCGTTAGATCCCGTGAGGCTAGCGAGGTCAATGCTGGGAGCGAATCCTGATGTGGAGCCGAACAATACATAACTGGAGCCTGCATTCTCTAGTCCGTTGGGGTCAGCCCCATTTGCCCCGATAATCAGGTCATCTTTGCCATCGCCGTTAACGTCCCCAGCACCGCTTACACTCAAGCCAGTCAAGTCATCTGCCGCAACGCCGTTGAGGGCGAAGCCGTTAGTGCCGTTAAGGGTACTGAGTTCTAAGTTAGCAGGGAATCCTGCTTGCGATCCGAACACTACATAGCTAGTACCAGGAGTGGTGGTGGCGTTAGGATTACTAGCAGTAAATCCAGGTGCGCCGATAATTAGGTCATCAATGCCATCGTCGTTGATGTCTCCGGCATCGCTGACGCTATAACCTGATGTGTCAAAAGGGGCAACGCCGTTGATGGTAAAGCCGTTAGATCCGGTGAGGTCTGAAAGATTGAAAGATGAATTTGCCATTGTAAAAATTATTGCGTTGAACTACTAACGGGCACCCCTAATCAAGGGAAAGCCGGAAAAAAGCTTCCCCATGTATCACTGGTCGATCGAGTAAATTAAATTTCCTATGCGTCAAGATAGAGGGTTGGACGATCGCTGTCTTACTCCGATCGACAACCCGCATCGGACTTCTCATCTCTACTAAATCCATCCAAACATCCACTTGACCGAGATCGAGACTGAGAACGTACTGATTTATGACCGACTTCCGAGTAACTTGCTAAAATCTGCATAACTTTCGGGGGAATAGGGTATGTCACGATCGCTCAAAGTTCGCAGTGACTGCATTCAGATTGCCAAATTAGCCCTCAAGCGCAATGGCTTTCCCAGCCAAAGAGCGTTTGCTGAAGAATTAGGACTCGCTTTATCCACTCTCAGCAGGTTCCTCACCGGAAAAACCGTTGATTATGCAACTTTTGTAGAAATTTGTGGAAAATTGGCGATCGATTGGCGAGATATCTCTGACTTGGGCGATCGGGTTCTATCCCAGTCTGTAGAGGTGAAATCCTCCCTCTTCATTGCCAACAGACACCTAGATTGGGGCGAAGCACCCGATGTCTCGGTTTTCTACGATCGTAGTGACGAATTGACAACTCTAGAACAATGGATTGTGCAGGATAATTGCCGTTTAGTAGTGTTGCTGGGGATGGGAGGGATTGGTAAAACAGCTTTGGCTGCCAAGCTTGCCCAACAACTACAATCAGGATTTGAATTTGTCATTTGGCGAAGTCTCCGCAATGCCCCTGCCGTAGAAGAGATAGTGGCAGAACTGATTCAATTTCTCTCCAACCAACAAGAAATAAACTTGCCAACCAACCTGGACGGCAGAATTTTGCGGTTGATCAATTATTTACGCTCATCGCGCTGTCTGCTAGTTTTGGATAATGCTGAATCAGTTTTGCAAGCAGGCGATTCCCTACCACATAGCTTTGCTTCACGGACGGGACGCTATCGAGAAGGATATGAAGGTTACGGTGAGTTATTCAAATGTGTTGGGGAAACAAATCACCACAGCAGCTTGATATTAACCAGTCGCGAGAAACCACAAGGATTAGCCGCCTTAGAGGGCGAAACACTACCGGTTCGCTGCTTACAAGTGACAGGTTTACCCTCCGTTCAAGGACGAAAAATTTTCTCTGGGAAGGGGCTTTTTACTGGGTCAGAAGATGAATGGACAAGCGTGATTTCACGCTATGGCGGGAATCCATTAGCTTTAAAGATAGTAGCTTCAGGGGTAACAGATTTTTTTGATAGCAGTATTTCTCGCTTTTTAGAATTTTTAAAGCAAGGTTCGTTTATTTTTGATGATATCCGCGATTTGTTAGAGCGGCAGTTTCAGCGACTGAGCGATATAGAACAAGAGATTATGTACTGGTTAGCCATCAATCGCGAACCAGTGTTGTTAGAGGAATTGCAAGAGGATTTTGTCTCCCCGATATCAACTAGCGAACTTCTACAGGCGATCATTTCTTTGCAACGCCGCTCATTGATTGAAAAAATCGCCGAGGCTTTTACACAACAACCTGTAGTCATGGAGTACATAATTAGTGTATTAATTGAGCGAATTTGTGAAGAGATTGCCAGTCAAAAAAAATTCCTGTTCAGTCGTCACGCTTTAGTCAAGGCTCAAGCCAAAGATTATGTGAGGGAGACTCAAATCCGCCTCATTCTTAAACCAGCGATTGAAAGAGCGATCGCGCTTCTTGGCTGCCCAGAAAATCTGGAAAAGTGCTTAGTTCAAATTCTATCGTTGCTGCGCGGCAAATCGCCGCAACAGACAGGTTATGTCAGCGGAAATATTATCAATGTGCTGCGCCAATTGCAGGTAGACTTAAGCGACTATGACTTTTCCTATCTAACAGTTTGGCAAGCCAACCTACAGAGAGTGAACTTGCATAATGTCAATTTTGCTCACTCAGATTTGGCTAAATCTGTTTTTTCTGAACTCTTAGTGAGCGTTATGTCTGTAGCATTGAGTCCGGATAGCCAACTTTTGGCGACGAGTAGTTCTGATTGTAAAATTCACCTATGGCGAGTGCGAACGAGTCAACGGCTTCATACCTTGATAGAACATACCAATCAGGTATTTTCAGTCGCCTTCAGTCCCGACGGTCAAACTTTAGCCAGTGGCAGTTTCGATCTCTCAATGAAACTATGGGAGATCAGTACGGGTCGCTGCTTAAGAACTTATACCGGACATAGTAGTGGAGTATATTCAGTCGCCTTTAGTCCAGATGGTAAAACTTTAGCCAGTGGGAGTCTAGACCACACGGTAAAACTTTGGGATGTCGCAACAGGTAACTGCCTAAACACTTACACCGGACATAACGATCGGGTTTATTCAGTTGCTTTTAGCTGTGATGGTAAGACTTTAGCCAGTAGCAGTCACGACCAAACAGTGAAGGTTTGGGATATCAGCACCAGTAGAGAACTAAGAACTTTTACTGAACATACTAAAGAAGTATTTTCAGTCGCTTTCAGTTGTGACGGTAGGACGTTAGCCAGTAGCAGCAATGACTGCACGGTGAGGCTGTGGGATGTCAACACTGGACGCTGCCTGAAAACTTTCACCGGACATAGTAATGGAGTATTTTCACTTGCCTTTAGTCCAGATGGTAAAACTTTAGCTAGTAGCAGTTTTGACTTCTCGATCCGGCTTTGGGATGTAGAAACAGGCATCTGCCTGCGAACTTGCACCGGACATATTAATTGGGTACTTTCAGTTGCTTTGAGTTCGGATGGTCAAATCCTTGCCAGCGGCAGTATAGACCAAATGGTGAAGTTATGGGATGTGAAAACAGGTAGGTGCTTAAAAACTTTTACTGGTTACAGTAATGTGGTTTACTCAGTTGCCTTTAGTCCTCAAGGTAAGACCGTAGCGAGTGCTAGTGGCGACCATAGAGTGAGGCTTTGGGATGTTAGCACTGGTGAATGCTTGAATAGTTGGTGCGGACATACTGCTCAAGTATTTTCAATCGCTTTTAGCCGTGATGGTAATACCTTAGCCAGTGGTAGTTTTGACTCTTCGGTCAAGCTTTGGAATGTGAGTACGGGTGAATGTTTAAATACTTGGCACGGCCATACTAATTGGGTATTTTCAGTTGCTTTGAGTCGGGATGATAAAACTTTGGTCAGCGGCAGTATAGACCAAACGTTACGCTGCTGGGATGTTAGTACGGGTGAATGCCTGAAAATTTTGACGGGACATAGTGATGGGGTATTTTCTGTCGATTTTAGCTGCGATGGTCAGACCTTAGCTAGTGGTAGTTTAGATGGAACGGTAGGGCTGTGGGATTTTTGTACTGGGCAATGTCTGAAAATTTGCCGCGGACATAGTAACACGGTCTATGCTGTTGCTTTCAGCCCTGATGGGAAGACTCTAGCCAGTGCCAGTGCCGACAATACAGTAAGGCTGTGGGATGTCAGCAGGGGCGAATGCCTGAAAACTTTTACCGGACATACTAATCAAGTCTGTGCGATCGCTTTTAGCCTGCTATCTGGCAACTCTCCTTACCAAGGACTCTTGGCGAGTGGCGGTTATGACCAAACGGTGAAACTATGGGATGTCAGCACTGGTAGTTGCTTAAGAACTTTGACCGGACATACTGATGAGATATGGTCGGTTGCTTTCAGTCCAGATAATCAAATTCTGGCAAGTGGCTGTGCGGATGAAACTGTGAGGCTGTGGGATGTCAGCACAGGTAAGTGCCTAAAAACGCTGAAACCTGCCAAACTCTACGAAGGCATGAACATCACTGGGGTTACAGGTTTAACTGAAGCACAGAAAGCGACGCTGATAGCTCTCGGCGCGATCGCTCATGGGGAATGAGTGGGGTCGATCGCTAGATTTGAAAGATGCTGCTTCTGGCGGTCAAATTTGGGGCGATTTGTGGCTGTTGCTGGCGGTTCAAGGTTTGCCGGTGCCGATTGTGTTGTGCTATTTGCTGTTTGGTTCGCTGCCGCCGGTTGGTCTATTTCCGCACTTTTGGCTGTTGGGATTGAATGTATTTTTGGTTGCAGTGCGTGAGGCTTTGTGTTTGGCGATCGCTCCTTCTTACGATACAACTGGGGCATCCGGTAAATGGCTGTTTTGGCTGTCACCTTTAGCCGATCCGCTGGCGTTTTTGCGAATTCTCATTTCTGCTTTAAATCAACCTACTCAGTGGCGCGGCAGGAAGTATGAATAATCCTTAATACTCTGTTCCCCGACTTTTTTAATAAGTCGCGTATCAGAGAGCGCCAGCAAGAGCCTTTGATGTTTCTTTCGTGGGATGGGCAGGAAGCCCACCCCCGATACACCATGAATTTTAGTCAACAATCGCCCCATCTAAGCTTGTTTTTCTTAAGTCTACTCTAGCTAAATTTACACCTCTTAAATCGGCACCTGTTAAACAAACATTGCTTAAATCTGCATAACTCAGATCGGCACCTTTCAGATTAGCATCACATAAATTTGCTCCTGATAAATTCGCCCTCACAAGCTGCGAGCCACTCAAATTGCTGCCACTCAAATTAGCCGATTGCATCTGTGCTGCCATTAAGTTTGCTTTGCTTAAATTAGTGCTGCTCAGGTTAGCCAAATTCAATTTAGCATAACTCAAATCAATGTTTTCCAAGCAAAGGTCGCTCAATTGCGCGCATCGCAAGTTAGCATTAATAAAAAATCTGTCTCCAATCGCATAACGGCGCAGAAATTCGTCAACTTCCAGCCGAATTAAAACCGGTTCGCAAGTATTTTGGTAGCACCACGATGTCTCCAGCAAACCGGCGGCTGCTTGAATTGCTACCTTGTCGCATTTAGGGAGAACCAAACTATTGCATCCATCCCACTCACCGTTGAGCATGAATGCCATCTCAGAAGCTGCTGCACTTGAGTCGCATAGCAAAACGGTTTCTGGTTTGGGTTGCAGCCAGTTCATTAAACCGATCGAGCTGTTGTTTTTCACTGTAGATTCAGGATGTGTGCGTCTTTCTTAATTATAGGTAAAAATATTGAAAACATTATGCACAAATTCGCTGCGGCTTCAGAGAGTGAATTAGTTGTGTTTGGTGCAGCTAGACCAGGATACCGCGATGCAGAAATTGCTCGGTGGATTGAATTTATGCAGGGGCATAATATCAAGCAAGTGTGCTGCTTGCTTGCTCAGAGGCAACTCATCCGCTACAGTGATTTACTGGGAACATATCGGAAAATATTTGGATGCGATCGTGTTTGCTGGGCACCGATTGCAGACTTTGAATTGGTCGATCGCGATATTTTAATCGATCGAATATTGCCCTTCTTGGAATCTGCAGATAGCAAAGGCGAACGGGTGGTAGTTCACTGTTCTGGGGGGATCGGACGTACAGGACAGGTTTTGGCTGCTTGGTTGGTCAGCGGGCGGGGATTGTCTAACAAACAGGCGATCGCAGCAGTAAAAAAAACTGGCAGAAATCCCTATGAAGCAGCAATCGTAGCTTGTTTGAAAGGTCGAAACCCCTGGCTAGTCGTTGAAGAACTTAATGCTATCTTAGATGATTGTCGCCTTGCTGCGAGAAATGATATATAGCACTATACCAACTATATATATGTGCCAATTGCGTAAGTTTTAAAAGATTTAAAAGACTCGGCTTCCTACGATCGAAATCAGGCCTCCAATAAATGGCTGTTTTGGCTATCACCGTTAGCCGATCCGCTGGCATTTTTGCGAATATTAGAAAACAAATAACGCACTTACAGCAGCGCCAGATCCTTGAAGCAACGGCGCGTTAACTCGATTCTTGCAGAGGCGTCATCTTTGTTGCGGATGTCAATGTTTGTCGCAAAAAAGTAAACATTTTTATTATTTTCTAAATAACCTACATAAGCTGTTCTGGATTTAAATTGTATGTCAAAAAACAATAAAACTCTTGTGGGGTGTCCCGCCCGCCTCGAATATTCAATTTAAATGCGCGACAGCTTACCAGCCAATTTGAGGCTTTGTTTGTTCTCCAAAATTTGCCCAGCCTGTTTTGGCTCTAATTGTGTAATCGGGAGTTTGTTCAACAATTATGATGTCTTTCACCAGAGACAGCGATCGCTCAGAAAAGGGTAAGTCATTTTATCAGAGGGGACACAGAGCTATAAAGCTGATAGGTCAACCGTTTTAGCGTTGTTGTCGTCGCCTGAAGGCATTGTCGCCCCGTCAAGCGATCGCGTGGTGGTAGACTCAGCATAAAAAATAGTGAAAAGGCCGATCGCACTCGGAACTTGCTTGCTTGCGGGCGATCGACTTTTGCCGAAAAATCATTGATATTCAAGCAATAACAAATCACTAATCACTAATCACCAATTACCAAGGACTCCCAATCATCACAAAAGCCGACCAATAATAAGGATGCGACAACTTTAAATCCGCAAACCCTTGCAGCGAAGCCGGCAACTCCACCCCCTCACCCCGACTCAAACCCCGCAATCGGCCACCCTCCAAACGCACATCTCCCCGCAACATCGCAATTTGCGCTTGTCGCAGCGCCGCCCCCTTAATTCGCGCCGTCTTCAACTGCTGGTAAAACTCACTCATCAATCCCAAAGTACCTTCATCACTCACGTACCACAAACTCCCCAAAGCCGTTTGCACCCCCGCTTGCAGCGCCAAACCCCCGAAACCCAACTCCGCCTGTGCATCTCCCACCGCAGTCCGACAAGCACTTAAAACTAACATATTCACCTGCGGATCATTCAATCTCAAATCCCGCAATTGATCCATTCGTAGCCGACTATTCCATAACTGAATAAAAGAATTATTCGGTGCTCCAGGTCGAAATTCGCCGTGAGTAGCTAAGTGAATAATGCCAAAAGGCCGGCTTTGATGCTGTCGCTTCAAATTATCCAAAGTGAAATCCTCATTCAGAAAACTAACTCCTGACCACTCTCGGGAAATAGCGGCTATTTCAGTAGGAACTGCAGGCAAAGGATTCAAATCGGAAAATTCCGAGGCACCCATTGCTAAAACTTGAGAATTTCTGATATCTACGTAGCGAGTATCTGTTAAATTAATGCTGGGCATCAGGCTAAGATTGTACTTTTCCACCAAAAATTGCTGTCCGTCGTGCAAAGCAGCAAAGGGCATACCTCTCAAACCTCGATCGACCACAAAGGAAATAGTATCCGTTTCGCAGTTTTTCAAACTGTCCTCTAAAGGCGCAATCATCCACTTATAAAGCTGTTGGGAAGATGGTAGATAACTCGTAGTAGCCCGCACTCCCGGTTTGGTAATCTCATCCCTGAACTGAGTTACAACTTTCAGAAGTTCTTGTCGGTTCGCTGACGGCACACTTTTGTGAACCACTTCACCGCAAGAATTTATTAGCATTAAATTTAATTCTTCGGGCTGCGAGAACAGATAAATTAAGCTGGGTTTCGTGCCCGTTTCTGCGCCCACGGATGCTAACTTTTTTTGAATTTCCTCTGGGGATACCAACTCGTCGCTGATGTTGATGCCGAAATATTCCCCGAATTCTTGGCTGAAAGATTTGTCCAGCAGAGACAAAGCTTCCGATATTTTCCCTGCCTCCAAAGTCCTGCCGATGTCGCCGCGAAATGCTGACTGAATAACTGAATCTCTGATATTTGAATTGATGAAATTTCTCAGTTCTCTGGGAGATTGCATTCTTTCGGGCAGCATCCTTTCTCCGGGTTTTCCTATATCTCGCGATATTCTGTTTTGGTTCTCCCGCTGTTGGCGACTAAAGGGTTGGTTGGGTTCGGGGAAAAGCGATCGTGTTCTATCGAATGCCGGTCTATCCCTTGGTAATGTTGGCGACGATTTTGGATTATTGAAATCAGAGGGAGTAGGAGGAGTAGGAGGAGTAGGAGGAGTAGGAGTAGGAGGAGTAGGAGTAGGAGGAGTAGGAGTAGGAGGAGTAGGAGTAGGAGGAGTAGGAGTAGGAGGAGTAGGAGTAGGAGGAGTAGGAGTAGGAGGAGTAGGTTGGTTGGTAGTGACGATCGCACTATTGCCTTGAGTGTAAGAATTTATGAAAGATTGCCCGTGAGTAATCGTACCCAAAGCATTGCTGGCGATCGCCCCAGCAGTACCGTTAGTCGTCGCATCTCCCACCGCAAAAGGTATCGGCGGATTGACATCGCCGCCGCCGTGGCGGATCGTCACTGTACCCGGTTGAATGCCACCAAGAGTCGAAACGCTAAGAGGAGTGCCGTTTTGGTCAAAAGTACCCGTCACTCGAACTAAACCCGGAGTTGCGAGTTCAACATTACCGCCCGGAGCATTGATCGATACCACACTGATATCATTTTGAGCGTTAAGATTTACTGTTGAAGTGCGATCGGCCCTAACAACAGGATTAACATTTATTCGCCCAATTCTGATTTCGTTTCCAACTAAAATTCCGACACTTTCGGCAGCACTTATATTACCCGTGCTGACTGTTCCCCTGCTGCTAGTGACATCAACTGCAACTCCCTGCAAGTCTCGTGAATTTACATCGAGCGGCGCGGTTAAATTGACATTTCCTGTTGTAGCGTCGGTATTGCCAATATTAATACTTCCCGTATTGCTATTTACATTAACTCCAACTCCCCGCAAATCCCCGGAATTTACATTACCAGAACTTGTCAAATTGACATTTTCTCTGGTGGCGTCGATATTGCCAATATTAATACTTCCTGCATTACTGTTTACATTAACTCCCACTCCCCGCAAATCCCCGGAATTTACATTTAGCAGCGCTGTTAAATTGACAGTATTTTCTGTTGCTGTAGCGTTTTCAATATTAATACTTCCCGAACTGCTATTTATATTAACTCTTTCTCCCAGCAAATCCCCCGAATTTACATTTCCCGAACCTATTATATTAATATTCCCAATAGATGTAGTATTACCGATCGCAATATTTCCCTGAGCGCTATTGATTTCAACGGCTCCACCTTGCAAACTCCCTGCATTTAAATCGCTGGATGCTCTCAAATTAATAGTGGCAGTGCCAGCGTTAATCGAGGCCACATTCATATTAGTTTGTGCATCCAAATTTACTGTAGGAATGAGGGGATTAACTGGATTTGTGGTCACAGGATTAACAGTTATTGCCCCTGTGTTGATTTCCTGTGTCGCTAGAATTCTGACATCTCCAGAAGTAGCGATCGCCCCCATATTAACACTTCCCGTACTGCTGCTAGCATTGACAGTCGCAGCGGTGAGATTACCTACTGTTAAGTCCCTAAAAGCTGTCAAATTGATATTCTCAGTTGCTGTAATATTGACAGGTGTAGTATTAGGCACAAGGGTATTGGCATCAGTCACAACCCCCAATGCTCCGGAGTTACTGGTAATATCAACATTAGATCCCTGCAAAGTCCCAAAATTCACATTGCCAAAAGCTCTGAGTTCGATCGCCCCGGAAGTCCCAGTATCGATCGATCCTGTGATGATATTACCCCGAACAGTATTCAGACTAATACTGCCGTTGATATCAGCACGAGAAATGTCACTTGTCAAGATAATATTGTCATTAGCTTGAATATTAATTGTAGAACTAGACGTTAATCTGCCCCCAGCTAGCACTCCGGCTTCCCTGCTTTCGATACTAATTTGACCGCCATTAATATCTCTAGTGGCGATACTTCCCGGCGCTGACAAAATTACAGGCCCACCGGCTGAAATATTTTCAACTGAAATCAAACTGCTCGATAAAAGTGGGCTTGTAAATATCGAATCTTCATCTAAACTGTTAGTAGGAGGATTTAGCAGATTTGCCACTCCCGCCCGCAGAATTAAGGCCGGACTGCTGCTTAAAGTAGCAATATCGGGATCACCACTCACATTTTCCCTACCCAAGGCAATATCGGGGCCGGTAATTGTAATATCCTCGGCAACAATGCTCCCCTTCGCCTCGACTTTCAGCGAAACACCAGTATAATCTCCAAAGAAAACATCTCCTTCCGAACTGATAATCGGGTCAAATAAACTGACAAAGTTTCCCGGCATTCCCGACAAATTGCGAATCGAAAAATTGCCACCCGAAACAAAGTGAGAATCCCCTGAAATAACTCCGTTGCTAACCAAACTCAAATTGCCGCCGCTTTGGAATTGCGGGGGAAGAGACAAACCGCCGATCGCATTTTGAGTGAGAATATCAATAGTGCGATCGCCCTGAATGTATAAATCCCCCCCAGCCTGCGCCAAAAAAGGATTCTGGGCGCTGTCCCTGACCCGCACCGCATCCCCACCCAGCAAACTCAAATCCCCCGTAGTTTGCAGCCTAGCGCCTGCTAACGTGAGATTTTCCGCAGCCCATAAATTCGCACTTCCCGCATTCAACTGCGGCAGCCCAGACACATTAGCCGCAATCGCCACATCCCCAGAATTCACCTGCAAACCAGAACCCACAAGCCGCACAGAACCGTCATCCGCAACCGCAACACCCGCCGCCTGATTTTGCCCAGTACCTGTCAGCAACTGCGGCAAAGAAATAGGATTCAAAGTCTGTTGAGAATTACCAAAATTTCCGCCCGTTGCTATTTCCAAACTCAACAAATGCCCCGGTTGACTAATGCGGAGAACCTGATCTCCCGCAACAGCAGCAACAGTAATTTGTCCACCCGCAGCCGACAACTGCCCGGTACTAACAACCGTACCGCCAAGCAAAGCCAAATTTTGCCCCGGAGTCACCGCTAAATTGCCAGCATTAACAATACTTCCCGGTACACCCGCACCAAAATAAAAAGCATTTGGCGTACCCACCAAGGCGCTAAAATTATTTGTACCCGCAGCATTAAACCAATTATTACCAAAACCAACACCAGTAGCAGTAGTTGCAGTAAAAGCCGCCGGCACATTCAAACTCGCGTTGGGGCCAAACACAATCCCCGCAGGATTAATTAGAAACAGATTAGAATTGCCGCCCGTGACAGTAATTAAACCGTTAATTAGCGAAGCGTCCCCGCCAGCAATTCGAGCTAATATATTCTGAATAGCCGAATTTGTCAGAAAATTAGCAATTTGACCTTCATTCAAGCCGAACTGCCCAAAACTGTGAAAAAGATTCGCGCCGTCTCCCGACAAACTGCCACCCTTGATATCATAGCGGTTGCCACTGGGGGTGACAACAGTACCCGTACCGTCAGTAGCAGGGACTATGGGCTGTGCTTGCGCGAAAGTATTAAAAATTAACAAAGAAAACGGCCAAATAAATAGCGCAACCTTTTTAATCTTTAAGTTGGCATTTTTCATAGCAGCAAGTAAAACTATCTCAATTGCCTTAATTATCGCACTTGCAAACAACTTACCTCTAAATAACAAATTAATTCGCTCATGACAACTCCCAAAATCAAAAGCCTCTACACAGACGGCGCTTGTTCCGGCAACCCAGGCCCAGGTGGCTGGGGTGCAGTAGTTTGTTTCGCCGACGGCAACTGTCACGAACTTGGGGGTGGAGACCCCCAAACTACTAACAACCGCATGGAAATGCAGGCCGCCGTCGCTGCGCTGGAATTTTTTGCCAATTCCGGTCAAACCGAACCAGTCACCGTTTACACCGACAGCGAATACGTTAAAAACGGCATCACTAAATGGATTCAAGGCTGGAAAAATAAAGGCTGGAAAACCTCAACGGGCAAAGATGTTGTCAACCAAGACCTCTGGCATCTGCTAGACAAGCTGAATTCCCGACAAGTCAAGTGGGAACACGTCCGAGGCCACTCCGGCGACTTCTACAACGACAGATGCGATGAAATCGCCCGCAGTTTCTCCCACAATCTCACTCCCGAACTGCAACAGCGCAAACCAACGGGAGACGAGGCCGGGGCGGGCACGGGGGCACCGTCCCTACACTTTGACAACACAATTGTTTCGGAAGGAACGGACACAACTGGTAACAAAACGATAGAATCCTATGTCATAACTTCTGACCTTCCGATCTCCAACTCTACCATGATGGATTCAACTGCCGATACCCTGGAGAACTTGCCCCGCGAGGTGAGGGTTCAAGACCTCCGCAATCTGATCGAAACGTTGCACATCGCCGACGAGGTTGCGACGAAAGGCTACTTGATTACCAGTTCTGAACTGGCTGATTTGATGGATGTAAATGCCAGCGCTGTCACCAGTCGTGGAGACAACTGGGTTTGGCGGAATTGGGTAGTTTCGCGGGTGCGGCGCGAAGGCAACCAAATTCTCTGGCAATTAGAGAGAATCGACCACGTTAGTACAACTGATTAGTGGTTAGTCATGAGTTATTAGTTGATTAATAACTGATGACTAATGACTGTCTCAAAGCAAGATTTGGCAAAATTCCGTAGGGACACAACATTAGTTGTGTCCTTTTAGTCATCAGTTGAGTAAACAGACTACTTAACATCAGTCTCAGTTAAAAGAAAGAATCCAACTGTAAACTCGTGCTCAAAACCCTCATAAAATGGCATTGCACAATTTGAGGAGGATTATTGTGGGGAGTAGGGGTTACGCCTCCCGCCTGCTTTGAAAATAAAGCGGACGGGCGGGACGCCCATCCCACAAAACAATCAAAATCATCCCGCAATTATGGAACGCCCATAAAATCAGTGATTTTGCATCTAAAATCTCAAATCGAAAATCTAAAATAGCATGAGTATCAGCTTGCGAACAGTCACTGCTACCAGGTATGTCACTCCTTTGCGCGAGGGCGGGTCGCTACCGGCCATCGTCGAAGCAGATGATGATGGTATGTACGTGCTCAAATTTCGCGGTGCGGGCCAGGGAGCCAAATCTCTGATCGCCGAGTTAGTGGCGGGAGAGATTGCTCGCGCCTCCGGGCTCCCAATCCCCGAACTCGTCTTTGTTGAACTAGATCCCGAACTGGCTCGCACTGAGCCTGACCCGGAAATTCAAGATTTGATCCGAGCAAGTGCTGGCCTCAACCTCGCCCTCGACTATCTCCCGGGCTCGATCACTTTTGACCCGATAGCGGGGAAGTCCGATGCGGATCTGGCCTCAGAAATCGTCTGGTTCGATGCTTTTGTGACTAACATCGATCGCACGTCGCGCAATGCAAATATGCTGGTATGGCACCGCCGGCTTTGGCTGATCGATCACGGTGCAGCCCTCTACTTTCACCACACCTGGAAAGATTATCTCTCGCGCAGCCGCGATCGTTTTCCGCCAATCAAAGACCACGTTCTGCTGCGTTTTGCTAGTACGCTGGAAGCGGCAAATTCCAAGATGACTCAAAGGCTAACGCCGGACATCATTCGCAACATTGTTAAACTAATTCCTGATACTTGGCTGGTGGGAGATTCTCCTTTCAGCGATAGCAACCAACATCGCAATGCTTATATCGAGTACCTGCTAAATCGGCTAGAATCACCACATATTTTTTTGGAGGAAGCGATTAGTGCCCGATCGATTTCTGTATGATTATGCGATCATTCGCGTTGTTCCCAAAGTTGAGCGCGAGGAGTTTATCAACGTGGGGGCGATCGTTTCCTGCGGTACGAAAAAATTCCTCGAAGCCCGTATCGAAATAGATGAACAGCGCTTGATGGCGATCGACTCAACGTTGGATCTGGAAATGATTCGCAATCACCTAGCAGTCATTCCCATCATTTGTGCAGGCGGCAAGGAATCTGGCGCGATCGGTCAACTTCCCCACAGAGAGCGCTTTCACTGGCTCGTAGCACCCCGCAGCACGATCGTTCAGACATCGCGAGTACACACTGGTTTTTGCCAGAGTCTACCGGGTGCGATCGAACACTTGCTCGATACAATGGTGCGATCGTCTTGCCGCCAACCATCTGTAAAGGCTCGGTTGCTAGCGGCTGGAATTGACACTCAGGAGATGCGATCGCACTCTAGTTAGCGTCAGCTTGTCGGTTAGATGCTGCTTTGAGCTTGGTGGGCGATCGATCCATTTCGGAAAACACTCAGAATATCCGAATTATTCATATCTCTCTTCTCGACCTCTGCGTGAATCAGCGTCAATCCATTGTCATCTGCGGTTAATACATTCTCGTTTTTTAACCGCAGATACAGGCAGATAAACACAGATTAACGCAGATGAATTAGAGCAATTCCGATTGCATCGTCGGTGATTGTTGACCCTTCCGATTCCCGGTTCCTGCCATCGCTGTTGGCTGGATTTGACGCCCGACGATGCTACAGGATTTGATCTAACTTTTCTAAAGTCTTAACCACACTTTCGCAAGCTAGAAAGATGATGCAAATTGAACCGATAAATATGACTTTCCCTCTCTGGGGTTTAGCACTTTTCATTTTATGGACGATCGCGGTTGTTACCATGCTCCTAGTAGTCAGGATTCGGCATCTATCTGCAGGCGGATCAGTAAAAGATTTCAGTACACAAAACGACGACAGCTTGCTTTGGCGACTATTTCGAGTACAATCAAACTTGATAGAAAACCTGCCTTTGTATTTGGGAGTGGTTTTCCTTCTAACCGTTAGGGGTGTGTCAGGAACAGCAGTAGATTTGCTGATTGTTGTGTACATTCTATTTCGGCTTGTACATTCAGCGATTCACATTGCTGGTCTCGATCCGAAGTTTCGGTTTTTCAGCTTAGTAATTCAGTTAAGCTGCTTGGTCGCCTTAACTATTATGGCAGTTTTCTAGTTGAGGAATTACGCAATTGACAGCTATATATAGTAGGGTGTGTCAAGGGCAAACCTTAATTGTTTCTTACGCAGCGTAAGTCAGACGCACCTTACCAGTCGATCGCGCCTGGAACATTACTGCCGATGATTTGGCTAACTTATTGAAGTTTATGAACCGAATATCTCGTGCGATAGCTGTTATTTTAAGTGTAGTAGGCTGCATTAGTTTTGTTTTACTTCAACCACCGCAGTCAGCCTTAACCGTACCACCTCCCGTGCCAAAATCTTCACCTCGCAGAGGAGATTTGGCTCAGACAATGAATTTTGGACGGCACTTTCAAGAACTAGGAGTGGAAGGCTCGATCGCGATTTACGATTTGAATAGCGATCGGCTTTATCAACACAACCCGCAGCGTAACGAGACAGCTTTTTTACCCGCATCTACATTTAAGATTCTCAACTCTCTGATTTCCTTAGAAACAGGGGTAATTTCAGATGAGCTTGCCGTTCTAACTTGGGATGGAACTCAAAGGCAAATTCCCGCATGGAATCGAGACTTGAATATGAGAGAAGCCATGAAACTTTCCGCCGTTTGGTTTTACCAAGTTCTCGCCCGCCGAGTCGGACACGAGCAAATGCAAAAATGGGTAGCTCAAGTCGGTTATGGCAACCAAAAAATCGGTAACAAAGAGGATATTGACAAATTCTGGTTAGAGGGAGAACTGCGAATCACACCTAACGAGCAAATTCAATTTCTCCGCCGTCTATACAAAAATGACTTACCCTTTTCTGAGCGAGCGATGTCTCGGGTGAAAGACATCATAATTGTTGAACAAACTCCCGATTACACAATTAGAGCCAAAACAGGCTGGGCAAATTTTGGAGAACAAACAAAGCCTCAAATTGGCTGGTATGTAGGTTATTTAGAAAATAATAAAAATGTTTACTTTTTTGCTACCAACATTGACATCCGCAACCAAGATGACGCATCTGCAAGAATCGAGTTAACGCGCCGTTGCTTCAAGGATATGGCGCTGCTGTAAGTACGTTATTTGTTTTCTAATATTCGCAAAAATGCCAGCATATCGGCTAACAGTGACAGCCAAAACAGCCATTTATATCAACTCCGGTAGCCTCGGAATTAATATTACCCACAGCTATAGTAGGGTGCGTCAGGGGCAAACCCTAATTGTTTCTTACACAGCGTAAGTCAGACGCACCTTACATCCCACATTCCGCACCCCCGAAGTGGCACATACACGGATTGAGTGGCGAGAGAGTGAATCATCCGAGAAAATAGTGAGTAGAAATAGTCAATAATCTCTGTCGCTCAGCATCACTCTGTTGAGAATGCCTGAAAATTGACGTGAGGGCGTGAGTTAAATCTGATCTGGTTAAAATTGCGATCGTCACAAACCAAGTTTATTACCGCTCCGTAACAGGATTGATGAGGAAAATACGTTAATTGCAATCACGAGCGGTAGCCAACCATCACCAAAAAATAGTGTAAACTTGCGAGCCAGAGTCCCGATAAAATTACGATTTAGCAGCCCGTGCTAAAAAAAACTGAGATAACAGTAGAAAACTTAGAGCACCTAGGTTTAGTAGCAGGTCTAGTTGATTCCCTAGGAACCGTCCAAAAAATCAATCACTTAGTAGGCGAACAACCGGGCGAGATAGTCAGTCCCGGTCGGGTAGTTTAAGCCATGATTATCAATGGATTGGGGCTAGTATGTGCCCCACTATACTTATTTTCTCAATTTTTTGAAGGGAAAGCAATAGAACCTTTAATTGGAGAGGGGATTCAAGCATCACAAGGGAACTGAGGCTGAGCAAACAATGCGCCTAGCCCCCCATCACTCGATCAATTAGTAGAAGCAGCCAACTCAGCCAAACGTTCCTGCTGATCCTGAGAAATGCAAGTTTGAATAATCCCCTCAATATCCCCTTCCAAAACACTATTGAGCGAGAAATTTTCCCCCAAACGGTGGTCGGTAGCCCGATTGTCCTTATAGTTGTAAGTGCGAATCTTCTCCGATCGCGAACCAGTACCAACCTGAGCCAAACGCCGCGACTTCACCTCATCCTGCTGCTCCCGCAACTTCATCTCATAGAGCTTAGCCCGCAAAATCTGCATCGCCCGCTCCTTATTCTGCAACTGACTGCGCTCCTCAGTACAGAAAATCCGAATTCCCGTCGGCTTGTGAAACAAATCCGCAGCGGTTTCCACCTTGTTCACGTTTTGACCGCCAGCGCCGCCCGATCGAGCCGTGCTCATCTCAATATCCTTTGGATCGATGTGAATCTCCACATCATCAACCTCCGGCATCACAGCTACTGTCGCCGTCGAAGTATGCACCCGGCCGCCAGCTTCAGTCACAGGCACTCGCTGCACCCGGTGTACTCCAGCCTCAAACTTCAGCTTGCTGTAAACGCTGTCGCCTGTAATTTCCAGAATTACCTCTTTAAAGCCACCCATTTCCGCCAGCGACTCGCTCACCAACTTCACCTGCCAGCCTTGAGTTTGAGCGTAGCGCGAATAGAGCCGCAGCAAATCTCCCGCCCAAATACTAGCCTCATCTCCGCCAGTACCGGCCCGAATTTCCAGCATAATATTCTTGTCATCGTTCGGGTCGCGGGGGAGCAGCAAAACCTTCAAACGACTTTCCAAACTCTGCAGCTTCGCCTCAAGTTCCTGAACTTCCAGCGCGGCCATTTCTTGCATATCTCGATCGCCCGCTGCTTCCTTGAGAACCTGTCGCACACCTACTAAATCGTCCTGAGTGGTTTTCCACAGAGCAAAAGTATCGACCACTTCCTCCAGGGACGATCGAGCTTTTGCTACCCGTTGAAACTCTTGATTGTCCCTAGCCACATCCGGGTCAGCCATGCGGCGAGTCAACTCATTAAAAGTTTGCTCTACCGACTTCAATTTATCCAGCAAATAAGATTCAGCCATTGTCAGTTGTCCTCCGTCTATCGATTTTAGATTTTAGATTTTAGATTTTAGATTTTAGATTTGAAGAACAGTTGGGGTAGAATCTCGATCGAACTTAACTCTATCGCACTCAAATGCCTGCATAGCAAGTCTTCAATCTAAACTCTCCAATCCGAGGGCGGATCGATTTTAGATTTTAGATTTTAGAACTCAAGAGCAGTTAGGATAGAATGTCGATCGAACTAAACTACCTGCATAGCAAGTCTTCAATCTAAAATCTAAAATCCGAGGGCGGTAAGTTGTCAGTAGAAAGAACTACTCTCAACAAACTGCGGACAAATGACAATCCGGCTACTTCTTCTTTTTGCCTTTACCAGCAGCCTTAGAAGCATCTGCTTTGGGATCTTCCATTTTCAGCGGTCCCGATGAAGCATCTGCCTTCGGCATTTCTACCTCGGTCATGCCGTATTTCCGCATAAAGCGTTCCACACGACCTTCTGTATCAATAATCTTCTGAGTGCCAGTATAAAAAGGATGATTTCCCGACCAGACATCAACTTGAAGCTTGGGTCTAGTGGAACCAACAGTCATTACCAGTTCTCCGTTGCAATAAACCTGAGATTCTGGATACCACTCAGGGTGAATGCCATCTTTTGCCATTGTTTTTTACTCTCTAATTTTTGACTTTACAACCATTTTAGCTGCCGCAGGACTTGTACACCAACAACAGCAGCAATTTTGCCTTATATCTGTTGGAACCAGGAATCAGGAATCGGAAATAAACTTCAAAAAAAGGCAGATAAAATCTGGATAGATAATTTTGCCTTTTCTTTCTTCCTTCTTCCTTCTTCCTTCTTCCTTCTTCCCTTGATTACCGCTTCGAGTATTGAGGAGCTTTGCGAGCTTTCCGCAAACCGTACTTTTTCCGTTCTTTTGCCCGCGGGTCGCGAGTCAAATAGCCTTCAATTTTGAGGGGTTTGCGGTTTTCCGGGTCTAATTGGCACAGTGCTCTAGCGACACCCAAGCGAATCGAGTCAGCCTGACCTGTCAAGCCACCGCCTTCGACTTTTACCAAAATGTCGTACTCATTTTCCAGACCCAAAGTTTCCAGAGGGGCCTTAGCTAGAGCCAAATAAGTAGGGTTGAACTGCAGGTACAAATCCCCCTCTTTACCATTGACAGTCAATATGCCAGTGCCGGGAACCAAGCGCACCCGCGCTACGGAACGCTTGCGGCGTCCGGTACCCCAGTACACAGCGCGACCGGATGTATCTGTTGCTTGCATTACTCATTTCCTCCCGGAATCGTGTGAACAATTAATTCTTCTGGTTTTTGAGCTTGGTGCGGGTGGTTGGGGCCGGCGTACACCTTCAGTTTAGTAAACAGTTGTCTGCCGAGAGAAGTGTGAGGCAGCATTCCCCGTATAGCTTCTTCGACGATTCTTTCGGGCAAACGTACTTGCAATTTGGCAAAAGTTTCTGTTTTCATCCCGCCCGGTCTTCCAGAATGGCGGCGGTAGATTTTCTGGGTACGTTTTTTGCCAGTAACAGCGATTTTGTCGGCATTGATGACAATTACGAAGTCACCGGTGTCCATAGAAGGAGTGTAAGTCGGTTTGTGTTTCCCCCGGAGGTACATGGCAACTTCAGTTGCCAGACGGCCCAGCCGCTGGTCAGCGGCATCGACCACGTACCACTTGTGCTCTAGGGAGTCTTGAGTAGGAACGTAAGTTTTGTTCATTGTTTGTTGTTAGTTGTCTGTTAACTGTTAACTGTTGTTAGGTGTCAGTTGTCAGTTGTCAGTTGTCAGTTTTTAATTGTTAGTTGTCCTTAGTTTTTTATTAGTAGTTACCTAATGACTAATGACTAATGACTCATGACTCATGACTAATTTTGGCTGAGTGTCGTACCAGACCTCTGGGGGAAAGGGAAATTCTGAATAGCCAACCCGCAGCAGGCACAAACCTTGAGCGGGAGCGGCGTATTTTACCATTTCTCGGCGTTCGTTGACCCAGATATCTGTGAAATTGTCGATCGGTCTTTCCCCGCGACCCACCTGTACCAGCAACCCCACCAGCAGCCGCATCATCCCGTACAGAAACCCGCTGGCCTGAACCTCAATATAGACAAGAGGCCCAGAACGGTGACACTCTGCAGCTTGTACGTCCACCCAGGAATGGGGGCGGGCTGACCCCGCGCGGTGGAAAGCAGCCAGGTGATGCCGCCCGATTAGGGGTGTCAAAGCTGTCTGAATCAAAGATTCATCCACAGGCGCGTGATAGCAGTGCCAAGCAAAAGGACGCACAAACAAATTAGGGGTCGGATCTGTATAAAGGGTGTAGCGATAGCGCCGCCAACTGGCTGAGAACCGAGCGTGCCAGGTAGGTTCCACCTTTGCCGAAGCTCGAATTAAAATATCTTTTGCCAGTCGAGAGTTGAGAACGCTTGCCCAGCGGTGAGCCGGAATTGGGCCGCAGGCATCAAAATGGGCTACTTGAGCAGCGGCATGAACTCCCGCATCGGTTCTCCCGGCAGCGTGCAGCGTTACCGGGCGTTCCAGAACAGTCGATATTGCTGTTTCAATTTCTTCTTGTACTGTACGCTGGTTCGGCTGTCGCTGCCAACCGTGAAAGTTAGTGCCGAGGTATTGGATCACCAGAGCAACGCGCTGTATCGATTGGGGATTTTCGATTGGGGATTGTGGATTGTCAGTCATAAATCACAAATCTCCAACCCAAAATGGAATTAAACCAGTTCAACGATCGCCATTTCGGAATTGTCTCCTTGACGGGGGACTGTTCGCACGACGCGGGTGTAGCCGCCGTTGCGCGAGCCGTACCGTTCTTGTGCCGCCTCAAACAAGGCGTGTACTAACTGTTTATCGTAGATATAGCCCATAGCTTGGCGGCGAGCGGCCAAGGAGCCATCTTTGGCCAGGGTAATCATCCTGTCCGCCTCTGAGCGCAGCGCTTTGGCGCGGGCGAGAGTGGTAGTGATTTTACCGTGACGGATTAATTCGGTGGTCAGCGAGCGCAGTAGGGCGCGACGCTGGTCAGCCGGTTTGCTGAGTTGGGGAACGCGACAGCGGTGACGCATAGCAGTTGGTAATTGGTAATTGGTAAGTGGGCGTGGGGATAGTGCGTGAGTTTTGAGCGGTGATTTCTTTAACTTAAAAACTCACCTACTTAAAATTCAGAACTTTTTTACCCGTTACCCGTTGATTAAGTTTTAGCTGATTTTTCCTGGGGCAAGGTAATGCCCAAGCGTTTTTGTAAAGCTTCAATCACTTCTTCTGCGGACTTCTGACCGAAATTTTTGATCTCGAGCAAGTCTTCTTGGGTATAATCCAATAAGTCTGCGACTGAGTTGATCTGAGCCCGCTTGAGACAGTTGTAAGCCCGGACGGACAACTGCAATTCTTCGATCGGAATTTGGCTAGTAGGATCGGCCTCACCTGGATACTCTGGTTTGAGAGAATCTTGGGTGATGTCTTTGAGAGGTGCAAATAAATCTACCAGGATGTTGGCAGATTGACTCAAAGCTTCTTGAGGAGTCACGCTGCCATCAGTCCAGATTTCCATAATCAGCCGATCTTTCTCGACCGTCCCGCCTACCCGAGCATCTTCAACGCTGTAGTTGACTCTGCGAATCGGCATAAAGATGGCGTCAATTTGGAGAAAATCCAAAGCCGACCCATCATCGCGACTGCGGTCTACTGCTCGGTATCCGATGCCTTTTTCAATTCTGAATTCCATTTCCAGAACTGAACCGGGGGAGAGAGTTGCAATGTACTGGGATCGATCAATCAATTCGACCTCTGAGGGCAAATCGAATCGATCGGCCGTAACGGTGACAGGCCCTTCAATCCGCAACCTGCCGATTTGCGGCTGCTGAGAATGAGTTTTGAGGACGACCTCTTTCATGTTCAGGAGAATTTCTAGAACATCCTCACGTACCCCTTCGATCGTGGCAAACTCGTGATTGACGCCCGCGATTCGGACTGAAGTTACTGCTGTTCCTTCTAAGTTTGACAGCAGAACTCGCCTCAGCGCATTCCCAACAGTTGTTCCCTGACCGCGATCGAGCGGTTCCAGGACAAATTTTCCGTACTGACTGCGGTCTTTGTCAGTGTTAGACTCTATACATTCAATTTGAAACTGCGCCACGGAGTGACCTCCCTTTTCCACTTTGGATTTTTGATTTTGGATTTTAGATTGCAGAGCATACCCCTGAACGGATTTCGGATTTTGGATGGACGGGGCAACAGTTAGAACCATTAGTTTTTGACTTTAAGCAGTTAGCCATTATCCAAAATCTAAAATCTAAAATCTCAAATCGTTTTAGACTCTACGCCGCTTGGGAGGGCGACAGCCGTTGTGAGGAATTGGGGTAACATCTCTAATCAGGGTGATTTCCAGTCCCGCCCCTTGCAGCGCCCGGATTGCAGTTTCTCTACCTGCTCCTGGTCCGCTCACCATTACTTCTATTTGGCGCATTCCTTGGTCGTTGGCTCTGCGGGCAGCACTTTCTGCTGCTGTTTGAGCTGCAAAGGGAGTCCCTTTCTTCGCTCCTTTAAAACCGCTGGAACCTGCCGATGCCCAGGATATCACTTCGCCGTTGAGGTCGGTAATAGTTACAATCGTGTTGTTAAAGGTAGACTGGATGTAGCCTACCCCATTGGGTACATTCCGTTTCTGCTTTTTTGCACCAGATTTCTTGCCTGTTTGTTGTCGCGCCATATTAGTCTCTTTAACGTTTCTCTCAACTAATGTCCTGAAGCGCTAGGAGCCAGCAGCCCCCAGCGTATTTTTCCAAAAAAGATGTTACTTCTTGGAAGGTGCCTTTTTCTTGCCCGCAACTGTTCGGCGGACGCCACGACGGGTTCGGGCGTTAGTACGGGTTCGTTGTCCCCGCACCGGCAGACCCAAACGGTGACGCCGACCGCGATAAGTTCCGATGTCCATCAGGCGCTTGATGTTCATTGACTCCCAGCGCCGGAGGTCTCCTTCGATTTGGTAGGTGCTTTCTACGTGAGCCCGCAGAGCAGTCACGTCGGTCTCTGTTAAATCCTTGACGCGAGTGTCAGGATTTACGCCTGTTGCAGCGATAATTTCTTGGGCCCTCGACAGGCCTATTCCGTAAATGTATGTCAGACCTATTTCGACGCGCTTATCGCGTGGAAGGTCTACCCCGGCAATCCGTGCCACACTTTTTGTCTCCCTAGTTTTCCTGTTTGGCTACAATGTTCAATTAGGATGCACCTGCGTGCATTGCCCAATCTTCCTTTTTTCTAACCTTGGCGCTGTTTGTGTTTCGGGTTAGTGCATATCACCATCACTCGACCGCGACGGCGGATGACGCGACATTTCTCACAAATTTTTTTGACAGATGCTCGAACTTTCATCTTTCTTCCTGCCTGGAGAACCCCGCTCTACCGGAGAGCAGGCACGCTGGGACTGCCCGTAGAGCGGTGGGAGGAGAGGCTGGGCAAGGTGTAGGCCTCTCCTCGATTAAATTGTATAAAGTGCGGGTTGTTTCATGAAGGAGCCCGCTTGCACCCACTCCCATTGCTGGGTAAAGTTCGCCTGCGCCAGAGTGTTGGCGAGCGATACTTTTACGGTGTAACAATGACTTAACCCGGTACACCGCTGGGTTGTTGACGCCCTTCTCGGCAACACTACAAACGTAGCATTATAGCATAAATTTGAAGCTTTTTACCAAATTCTCTCTAAATTAAACTTAGAATTAGTTTTTAGAAAGTTTTATCTAAGCCTATTTTTTCCGAAGGCGATAAGTAATCCTGCCTTTGGTCAAGTCGTAGGGAGTCAATTCGACTTTGACGCGATCGCCAGGCAGAATTTTGATGTAGTTGCGGCGGATCTTGCCGGAAATGTGAGCTAGCACATTAAACCCATTATCTAGGTCAACGCGAAACATCGCATTAGGCAGGGATTCCGTCACTGTCCCTTCCATTTCAATTAAATCTTGCTTAGACAATTTGGTATTTACCTCAACTCTACATTTGATTAACTAGGAGTGTCCCGCTATTTGCCTCAAAACCTATTTACTGGTAGGAGTCAAACGGGAAAGCGGGCAAGAATTCGGGCGACTTTAGCGACTTATTGACTCAACCAACCACTTGTTTTAGCTTTACTTGAGTAAAGTTGTAGCAATTAGTATCGAGTTCAATCCGGTCTCTAGCAACCCTCACAAAACCTGATAGCACAAAAAGCTCCTAGTTAACATATCTTAGCAAAAGCTTGTGAGTAACAAGCTGTATTGAGAGGGTTCAAGAGTCGCCCGAGAGAGCTTGTTGCAGTTCTGCTGTGACTAATTCCATCGCTCGATCGCCATCAACCACAACTAACTGTTCGCGGTTTCTGTAAAACTCAATCAAAGGTTCAGTTTGCTCGCGATAAACTTGCAATCGGCGGCGGATCGTTTCCTCATTGTCGTCCTGACGCCCCCGCGACAGTAGGCGAGCCACCAAAACATTGTCAGGAACGTCCAAATTGACAGCTCTGAGAGCGCAGTTTTTTCCAGACGCACTTCCCTCACCGCCAACATCGCAGAGCAGTTTGTCAAAAAAAGCTGCCTGCGGCACTGTGCGCGGAAAGCCGTCGAGAATCCAGCCAGCGCTAGCATCTGGTTGATTCATGCGTTCTTGTACGATATCCATCAATAACTGGTCGGGAACCAACTCACCAGCATTCATGTAGGCTTGGGCTTTTTCACCCAAAGCAGTTTTGGCGACCACGCAAGCGCGCAGGATGTCACCTGTAGAAATGTGGGGTATTTTCCAGAGAGCTGCTAAAAGCTGAGCCTGAGTTCCCTTTCCTGCCCCTGGAGGCCCCATAAAAATCAATTGCATTGCGATTACTTCACCATTCCTTCATATCGTTGGGAGATGACGTAAGTTTGAATTTGCTTAGCAGTTTCGATCGCCACACCTACTAGAATCAGTAGGGAAGTTGCGCCAAAACCTCTAAAAGTTTGCACACCGATCGCGCTTTCTACAGCAGTTGGTACAATGGCCACCAGACCGAGAAATATCGCTCCCAAGAAAGTCAAACGGTTCAAAACCTTCTCCACATAATCGCTGGTTTTCTGACCCGGACGAATTCCAGGAATGCTGGCGCCCATTTTCTTCAAGTTCTGAGACATATCTACGGGGTTGACAATCAACGAAGCGTAGAAATAGCTGAAGAACAGAATCAAAGTCAGATAAAACAGCGCGTAAGCCCAAGGCGCTGGCCCGTCCGGCCTCAAAACATTAGCAACTTGAACCAAAAACGGGTTATTGAGAGACTGAGCGAGGAAAGAAGGCACAATCAGCACCGAAGATGCAAAAATAATCGGCATCACTCCGCCTTGATTCAAGCGCAGGGGCAGATAACTCCGGCTCTCCCGATAAACTTTGCGGCCGACTTGGCGACGGGCAGAAATAATCGGAATCCGGCGAGTACCTTCCTGAACAAAAACAATCCCGACAATCGTTACCAAAAAGACCAGCAGCAGAACGACTACGCGGCCGACAACTTGCGTGTCCCCGCTTTGAGCCAATTCAAAAGTTTGTCCCAAGGAGCGCGGCAATACCGACACAATATTGATAAAAATCAGTAGCGACGCTCCGTTCCCGATACCTCGTTCCGTCACCACTTCCGATATCCACATTACAAACATTGAACCTGCTGTCAGAGCCAAAGCAGTTTGTGCTATGAATAAAGGCGATGGAGATTGAGCAAAAGGGCTGACCCAAATCGCAATGCCAATACTTTGCAGAATGGCCCAGCCCAAAGACACGTAGCGAGTAATTTGAGAAATCTTGCGCCGCCCTGCTTCTCCTTCATTTTTCTGCAAGTCTTCTAAGCTTGGCAGAGCCGCAGTTAGAAGTTGCACAATAATTGAAGCATTAATGTAGGGCAAAATCCCCAACGCGAAAATCCCCAAAGCTGACAAGCCGCCTCCTGAGAACAAGTCCAGAAAGCCAATTAAAGGGCTATTTTGGACGTTTTGGGCAAAGGCGACTCGATCGATGCCGGGGACTGGCAAGTGGACACCCAGGCGTACTAAAATCAGTAAGCCAATGGTTACGAGGATGCGGCCTCGCAAACCAGCAGCTTGAGCCATCTGCATTAAAGTCTCTTGTGCAGTTGGCGCTTTCTCTCTACTAACGTCCATAGTTACGATTTTGGATTTTAGATTTGGGATTTTCGGCTAAATCATTTTCTGATAGCAAGCTTGAGGATTTGAGATTTGGACAGACTCTCAAACCTCAAATCTTCACGCAACTAATTCGCAACTTCCGCCTGCGGCTTCAATTTTGGTGCGAGCACCTGCGGTAAAAGCCGAGGCGCGCACTTGCAAAGGTACATTCAATTCACCATCTCCTAAGATTTTCAGCGGCCCGTCGTCTGTGGTGACAATTTTTGCTTCGATCAAAGAGGTGAGAGTAACTTCGGTGTTTGCTGGCAGCGATGCTAATTTACTTACATTAATGGTAGTGTACTCTTTCCGGTTCACTAGAGGGAAGCTTTTCAACTTGGGGAGACGGCGGTAGAGAGGATTTTGACCTCCTTCAAAACCGGGTCTAGTGCCGCTACCGGCTCTAGATTTTTGACCGCGCATCCCTTTGCCGGAGCTCGCGCCTTGACCGGCAGAAATACCTCTGCCCAAGCGTCGGGGGCGCTTTTGGGAGCCTGCTTTGGGTCGGGCGTCTTGCAATCTCATAGTTTTAGTAATTGGTAATTGGTAATTGGTATTTAGAGAGCGGGTACGCAGTAGTTTTGAGTGCGTGAGTTTTGAGTTGGGGATGTTTTTATTTTCCACGCCAGCACTTAACACTCAAAACTTACAGTTTCCCATTCTCGCGTGCCCTAACCGTAGAGGTTTTCTACTGGAATTCCGCGCTCTTGAGCAACTTCGGACAAGGTGCGGAGGGTGGAGAGGGCATTGACTGCGGCTCGGGCGTTGTTTAAGGGATTTCCAGAACCTAGCTGTTTGGCTAAGATGTTGCGGACTCCTGCTAGTTCGAGAACTGTTCGCACAGCTCCCCCTGCAATTACCCCGGTTCCCGGAGCGGCCGGTCGCATCATGACTTTAGCTCCGCCACCGTCACCGTTGATGGGGTGAGGGATGGAGTTAGATTTGGTGAGGGGGACTTCAATGAGGTGCTTTTTGCCGTCAGCGACGCCTTTTTTAACGGCACCGATTACGTCGCTAGCTTTGCCGACTCCTACTCCAACTTGGCCGCGTTCGTTGCCGATAATGACTATGGCGCGGAAGCTAAGTTTTTTACCACCTTTGACTACTTTAGTAACGCGCCGGATCTGAACGACCCGTTCTTGCCATTCGGATTCTTTTTCGCGTGTTTTGTTACTGCTGCTTTTTTTCTTGTTGCGCTGTTCTTTTTGTTCTGCCATAGTTTTGTCCTGTGGGAATTAGTAGTTGGTGAAAGGCGATCGGCAAATGGTAATTGTTTGAGTAAAAAGTAAAAATAGAAGAAATCTGGATTTGGCCTTTTCACTTTCAACTTTTGACTTTTTACTTTTTAATTACTCATTACCCGCTACCCATTACCCCCTCTAGAAGTCTAACCCCGCTTCGCGAGCTGCTTCTGCGAGGGCTTTGACACGACCGTGATAGAGGTTGCCCCCGCGATCGAATACGACTTTGACTATGCCAGCGCTGGAACAGCGTTTGGCAATCAACTGACCGACTTGGGCGCTCGCGGAGCAGTTGCCACCAGAACTGAGATTTGACTTCAATTCGGGATCGAGGGTTGACGCGGCAGCCAAAGTATGCTGGGCGGTGTCGTCGATTACTTGAGCGTAGATGTGCTGCTCTGATCGAAATACCGCGAGTCTGGGGCGTTCGGAGGTGCCGAACACCTTGCGCCGAACACGGCGGTGTCTGCGGTGGACTGATTCTTTGCGAGTAAGCTTCATTGTTACTTCTTACCTGTTTTGCCTGTTTTACCAGCTTTGCGCCGGACGACTTCGCCGCTGTAGCGAATGCCTTTGCCTTTATAGACTTCTGGCGGACGCACTGCGCGGATGCGGGCTGCTGTATTGCCTACGAGTTCTTTGTCAATGCCGGAGACAATGACGTTGGTGTTGCCTTCAACTGCCATTGTGATGCCTTCTGGAGGGGGCATTTCAACGGGTTTGCTGTAACCGACGTTTAAAATCAGGTTCCGTCCTTGAACCTGTGCCCGATAACCTGTGCCGATAATTTCGAGGCGCCGCTGAAAACCTTGGGATACACCTTCGACCATATTGGCGACTAGAGTGCGGCACAAGCCGTGCAGTTGTCTGGCGACGCGAGATTCGTCTCGGCGGGTAACGAGTAAAGTCTCGCCTTCTAGTCCCATGAGGATTTCGGCTGGGATAACTCGGGAAAGTTCACCTTTAGGGCCTTTGACGGCTACTTTTTGACCGTCTAGGGTGATGGTGACTTTATTGGGAATGCTAATCGGACGCTTGCCAATTCGCGACATAGTTTTTTGTCCTTTGTTTCTAGTTATTAGTCCTTGATGATTAATCTTTAGTTATTAGTCCTTAGTTATTGATTTTTGAGTCTGTTGCCAACGACCCGTGACTAATGACTAATGACTAATGACTACCAAACATAACAAAGCACTTCACCGCCCAAACCTTGGCGTCGAGCTTCTCGATCGGTCATAATGCCGCTGGAGGTGGAAATAATGGCAATGCCAATTCCGCCTAATACTCTGGGCAATTCTTTACGGTTCGAGTAAACGCGCAGTCCTGGTTTGCTGACTCGCTTAAGTGCCGTGATAATGGGCTTGCGAGTTTTACCTTTGTACTTTAGAGAAAGCACTAAATGTCTCTTGATCCCTTCTGCTTCTGCTTCTTCAAATTCGCCGATGAAGCCTTCACTTTTGAGGACTTGGGCGATGCTGCGGGTCATTTTTGTAGCTGGAATTTGCGTTGTTTGGTGGCGCGCCATGCAAGAATTGCGAATGCGCGTCAACATATCTGCTATGGTATCGTTAGCTGCCATCTTTTGCTTCTTACTCTAGTGCTTAGTTGTCCCGGAACGGCATTCCCATTTCTTTAAGCAAGGCGCGTCCTTCTTCGTCGGTGTTTGCTGTGGTGATAATTGAAATGTCCATGCCTCGAATTTGATCGATGCGGTCATATTCTATTTCTGGAAAAATTAGCTGTTCTCTCAGACCCAAGCTGTAGTTGCCGCGCCCGTCGAAGCTTTTGGGGCTGATCCCGCGGAAGTCCCGAATTCGGGGGAGTGCAAGGTTGATCAGCCGATCGAGAAAATCGTACATCCGATCGCCGCGCAGCGTCACCATAACGCCGACGGGTACTCCTTTGCGGATTTTGAAGCCTGCGATCGCTTTTTTCGCCCGCGTCACCACTGGTTTTTGCCCGGTGATGATGCCAATTTCGTTGATCGACGAATCCAGTGCCTTAGCGTTTTGAGATGCTTCTCCCAAACCGCGGTTCACTGTGACTTTGACGAGTTTGGGAACCTGATGGATATTAGTATATTTAAACTGATCCATCAGTGTGGGAACGATTTTTCCTTGATAAAGAACCTTGAGTTTGTCCGGCATAGTTTTTGTGTTTCGTTAACTGTCCCTGGGCTTGGTCAGGGAATTTGTCGCTGGTCAGTCTCACCGATGTTAGTTATTAGTTGAGAAGTCACTTGTCAGAAGTCGGACTAATGACTGATGACTGATAACCAATCACTATTGATCGATGATTTCTCCAGTTTTTTTGAGCTGTCGCAGTTTCCGGCCGTCTTCGCTAAATGTATAGCAAACGCGGCTGGCTATTTTTTCTTTTTCGGAATAGTGCATGACATTTGAGCTGTGAATGGGAGCCTCAAACGTGAGTATTTTCCCGGACTCTCCCTCTTGCTGCGGCTTGACGTGCTTGGTTCTAATGTTTACACCTTTAACAATTACTTTGCTGACTTTAGGATATGTCTTTAAGATTTCTCCGACTTTTCCTTTCTCCTTGCCAGTAATTATTTGCACGGTGTCGCCTGCTTTGACGTGCATTCTGTAGCGCTGCGGTTCGCTAGTTGGTTTACCCTTTTTTCCGTACATTTTAAAGTACCTCCGGGGCTAAGGAAACGATTTTAGTAAAGTTTTTGTCGCGCAGTTCGCGGGCGACGGGGCCGAAGACGCGAGTGCCTTTGGGGTTGCCGTCTACGTTGATAATAACGGCGGCGTTATCGTCAAAACGAATGCTCATGCCACTGTCGCGGCGCAGGCCTTTGCGGGTTCTGACAATGACGGCCCGAACGACATCTGATTTTTTGACTGCCATGTTGGGGATGGCATCTTTGACGACGGCAATGATGACATCGCCGACTCCGCCGTAGCGGCGGTTGCCGCCTCCCAATACGCGGATGCACATCAGTTTGCGGGCTCCGCTATTGTCGGCGACATTGAGGTATGTCTGGGGTTGAATCATGGTGATTGTTGAGTGTTAACTGTTGAGTGTTAACTGTTGACTGTTGACTTTTGACTGCTAGTTGATTGTTAATTTTCGATCGGGAGATCGCGATGTCGCAATTAACTGTTAGCCGTTTTTTGTCCCGAAAATCTCAGCAACCGTCCAGCGTTTGGTTTTGCTCAGGGGGCGAGTTTCAGTGATGCGGACACGATCGCCCGATTTGCACTGATTTTCTTCGTCATGAGCTTTGTAGCGCTTGGTGCGGACTACGATTTTGCCGTATTTGGTGTGGGAGGAGCGGTTTTCGATTGCTACCACGACGGTTTTATCCATCTTGTCGCTGACTACTACGCCAACTCGTTCTTTAATTGCCATAGCTACCTATTTTTGTTGTGCAATTGACTTTTTTTAGCTACTGTGCGATCGTCGGCTCGGCTGCTTCTGACTCTTGGCTGACTGCTGCGGTTGCAGCAGGCTGTGCTACCTGTTTAGATGCGGCTAATTTTGCTGCTGCTGCTTCTTTCTCAGCAACGATTTGGCGCTCGCGTTCAACTGTCATCAATTGAGCTAGCCGATGTTTGGCATGCTTGAACAGGTGAGGCTTTTCCATGCGGCCGGTAGCTTGCTGAAGCCGCAATTCCATTAGTTGGCGCTTAACGGCTAAAATTTGCTCTGCTACTGCAGCATCGCTTAATTCTCTAGCTTCTTTAATCTTGGACAAAGACATAATTGTGTGCTTTCTCGTTAGCGATCTCGGTATGACAGAAGACAGAATTGTCTAGATGGTGAATGTCGAAGGAAAGAAAAGTTATGAATGACCGATTTTAAATTGCTGTAGCCGTTTAAAATTTTGACCAATGCCTACCTACTTCTACCTTCGATTATCGCTATGACTGGCCTTCTTCGCGAGTGATGAACTTGGTTTTAATTGGTAATTTGAAAGATGCCAAACGCATTGCTTCGCGCGCAGTTTCTTCAGTTACGCCACCAATTTCAAACATTACCCGGCCGGGTTTGACTACGGCAACCCAAAACTCAGGTGCGCCTTTACCAGAACCCATCCGGGTTTCTGCTGCGCGCTGGGTGACTGGTTTGTCGGGAAAAATGCGAATCCAGATTTTGCCGCCCCGGCGGATATAGCGGGTCATGGCGCGGCGTCCGGCTTCTATTTGGCGGGAAGTAATCCAGGCGGGTTCGATGGCTTGGAGCGCGAAGTCGCCAAAGCTAACTGTGTTGCCGCGGGTGGCAACACCGCTCATTCGTCCGCGCTGTTGTTTGCGGAATTTGGTTCTTTTAGGGCTTAACATGGCGAAAGGGAGTTGGGTAATTGGTAATTGGTAATTGGTAATTGGTGATTGCTAATTGCTAATTGGTTTGGAACAACTGACACTTAACAAGTGACAACTAACAGTTAACAATTAGCTAGCCTTCGTTCGATCGATCTTCAAAGTTCTGGCGGCGGCGCTTTTGTTTGGTGCGGGGCACTGCTGCATTTGGTGCAGCCTCTTGTTCCTGTCCGGGAATAATTTCGCCTTTGAAAACCCAAACTTTAATGCCCAGAATACCGTAGATGGTTTGAGCAGTGCAGTAGGAGTAGTCGATGTCTGCCCGCAGCGTGTGCAAGGGGACTCTTCCTTCGCGCGTCCATTCGGTACGTGCGATTTCTGCGCCGTTGAGGCGTCCGCTGACTTGAATTTTGATGCCTTGGATGCCTACTTTTTGGGCGCGGGTGATTGCTTGGCGGACTACTCGGCGGAAGGATACGCGCCGTTCTAGTTGCTGAGCAATGTATTCGGCAATCAGTGTGGCATCGGCGTCTACTCGCTGGACTTCGACGACGTTGATGCGGATTTGGCGGTTGCTACCGAGTTGCTGCTGCAAACCGACGCGCAAGGTTTCGATTCCTGCTCCGCCGCGGCCTACGACAACGCCTGGTCTGGCGGTGAACACTTCTAGGTCGATTTGATCAGCTTTGCGCTCAATTCGGACCGAGGAAATCCCAGCATTGCTGAGGGTTTTACGAACGTACTTGCGAATTTTATAGTCTTCTTGCAAGAGTTCTGGATAGTTTTTGGGATCAGCAAACCAGCGAGAGCGGTGCTCTTGGGTAATGCCGAGGCGAAAACCAATTGGATGTATTTTTTGGCCCATAATAGTTGATGAGTTAATTGGTAATTGGTAATTGGTAATTGGTAATTGGTAATTGGTGATTACCCATTTTTTTCAACTTTAAGCTGTTTATTACCTATTACGTTTTTCCCTGGTTTAGTTTTCTACGAGCGGAGCTACTACTACGGTAATGTGACAGGTTGGCTTGCGGATTTGGTAGGCGCGACCTTGAGCGCGGGGTCTAAAGCGTTTGAGGACTGGGCCTTGGTCTGCGTAAGCTTGAGACACTACCAGCTTGGATTTATCCAATCCTGCGTTGTGTTCGGCGTTGGCTACTGCCGATCGCAAAACTTTGACAATTGGTTCGCAGGCGCGGTAGGGCATGAATTCGAGTAAAATCAGCGCTTCTTGGTAGCTTTTGCCGCGAATTTGGTCGAGGACTCGGCGCACTTTGAAGGGCGATGTCCGGATGTAACGGGCGATCGCCTTAATTTCGGATGTGGTATCTATAACCATTTCGATTGGGGTAATTGGTAATTGGTAATTGGGAAAAAGGTAATTGGTAATTGGGAAAAAGTTTGTCCGACCACCTATTACCTATCACCTAATTCGGCTATCTTTTTGCCTTTTTATCACCACTTTTAGCGTGACCTCTAAAGGTACGAGTGGGGGAAAATTCTCCGAGTTTGTGGCCTACCATTTGGTCTGTGAGGTAGACGGGTACGTGCTGTCTGCCGTTGTGAACGGCGATCGTGTGACCTACCATTTGGGGCAGGATTGTAGAAGAGCGCGACCAAGTTTTAATTACTTGTTTTTGGCCGGCGGCGTTGAGTTTTTCGATTTTTGTCATCAGATTATCTGCGACAAACGGGCCTTTTTTTAGCGATCGAGACATGATTTTTTTAGTAATTCAGGAGTCATTAGTCAGCTTTCAGCAGTCATTGGTCATCAGTCCTCAGTCATTAGTTAGCAGTTAATAACTAAGCACTGAAGACTGCTGACTGATGACTAACTTTGTCTACCGCCCTTGCCACGTTTGGAAGATTTCCGGCGGCGCCGGACGATTAAAGCGTCGCTGCGCTTGTTTTTGCGTCGAGTTTTTGCACCCAATGCTGGTTTACCCCAAGGAGTGACAGGCCCCGAACGTCCAATAGGAGCTTTGCCTTCGCCACCGCCGTGCGGGTGGTCTACCGGGTTCATGACGCTACCGCGAACGGTGGGTCTGCGACCTTTCCAGCGGGTGCGACCTGCTTTGCCGAGGCTGAGGTTTCTGGCGTCTGTGTTGCCGACTTGACCGATAGTGGCGTAGCAGTCGGCGCGGACTTTGCGCTGTTCACCGGATGGCAGTTTGAGGGTAACGTAGCTACCTTCTTTTGCCATTAGCTGAGCGCTTGAGCCGGCGGAGCGAACGATTTGTCCGCCTTTTCCAGGTACTAGCTCGACGTTGTGGATGCTGGTACCGAGGGGAATGTTCTTCAGGGGGAGGGCGTTACCGATTTCGATCGGCGCGTCTGGGCCTGAGACAATTACTGTACCGACGTTTAAGTTGAGCGGGTGCAAGATGTACCGTTTTTCGCCGTCTTTGTAGAACAGGAGGGCGATGCGGGCGTTGCGATTGGGGTCATATTCGATCGCCTTGACGGTAGCGGGAATGCTGTGTTTGTCGCGGCGGAAGTCGATGTCTCTATAAAGCCGTTTGTGACCGCCTCCCCGGTGGCGACAGGTGATGACGCCTCGGTTGTTGCGGCCTTGTTTGGTGTGCTTGTTGCTGGTTAGAGACTTTTCTGGTTCTGATCTGGTAATTTCAGCGAAGTCCGAGACGGTCTGTTCCCGGGTGCTGGAGGTATAAGGTCGGTAAGAACGGATGCCCATAATCGATTTTAGATTTTAGATTTTAGATTTGGGATGCAAGGACTTGGCGGTTTTGGATTTTAGATTTGCGATTATCAGTTAACTTGCTAGCTTTCTGGGTTTGGTATTTTCACCAGTTAACCGCAATCTAAAATCTAAAATCTAAAATCCCAAATTTCCTAAACTTCTGGGAATAGGAGTTTGCGGATCGAGTCTCCGTCGGTCAGAGTTACGGTTGCTCGCTTGTAACAAGGTTTAAAGCCGACGAATTTGCCAACTCGACGCTTTTTGCGCGGCGGGTTTTGGGTATTGACGCCGATGACTTTGACCTTAAATAGTTCTTCGATTGCAGCTTTGATTTGAGGCTTCGTCGCTTTGGGGGCTACGTCGAATGTGAATTGATTTAATTCCATCATTCGGGTAGCTTTCTCGGTGAGAATCGGACGCTGGATCAAATCTGCGTAGTCGCGGGGGTCGATTTTACTCACCGTAAATCTCCTGAATTTTAGCTATGGCTGTAGATGTGACGATAATTTTGTCAGCCGCGAGAACGTCGTAAACATTCAGGGAAGTTGCCAAGATGACGTTTACTAATTCGATGTTGCGTCCTGATAAGTAGACGTTTAGTTGCGGTTCTGGCAAGATTAACAGAACTTTTGTATCGGGTTCGATGCCCCAGCGGGCGATCGCACTCAGCAATTCTTTGCTTTTCGGTCTCTGAAATTGCTCTGCAAATTCTTCAACCACAATGATGTCTTCGGTGCGACTGAAGAATGCTGTCCGCAAAGCGAGACGGCGTTCCTTTTTGTTCATCTTGACTTCAAAGTCTCTCGGTTTTGGCCCGAAGATGACACCGCCGCCCCGCCACAGCGGAGAACGGATCGAACCTGCTCTGGCTCGGCCGGTGCCTTTTTGACGCCAGGGTTTGCGGCCACCGCCTCTGACTTCCGATCGAGTTTTGGTGGAAGCATTTCCTTGACGGGCGTTATTCATTTGCCGCGTCAATGCTCTGTGAACGATGTGAGAAGCATTTTCTTCTTTGGCTACGCGCAGTTCTAAAGTTGTTTCTCCAACTTGTTCGCCTTGCCAATTTCGGACTACACAATTAACCATATCTTTTGTCCTTTGTCTGTTGTTAGTTGTCTGTTGTTTAGTTGTCTGTTGTCTGTTGTCTGTCGTCTGTTGTCTGTTCTCAGGTCTTAGTTTTCAGGTCTTAGTTTTCAGCTTTTAGTTCTTAGTTATTGCTTGCTACTAATGGCCAACCACTATCTACTGACTGCTGACTACTGACTAATGACTACTGACTAACGTCCTACTTTTTTCTCAGGCACAACATTGACTAAGGCGCCAGCTTTGCCGGGAACTGCTCCCTTAATTAGCAGCAAATTCTGCTCTGTATCCACCCGGATAATTGTTAGTTTGCGGACGGTGACTTGAACGTTGCCCATACGTCCTGCCATTCTTTTCCCGGGATAAACGCGACCGGGAGTAGTTCCAGGCCCGATCGATCCAGGCTCGCGGTGGTTCTTGGAACCGTGAGACATGGGGCCTCGTTTAAAGTTGTGGCGCTTTTGAAAACCTGCAAAACCTTTACCGATGCTTGTACCGATGACATCTACTATTTGTCCCGGTGTAAAGGTATCTGCTTTTAGTTGTTGACCTAATTCAAATGAACTGGTATCTGGCAAACGATATTCCTGCAAGTGGCGCAATGGATTTGCCCCCGACTTGGCAAGGTGTCCCAATTCTGGCTTGTTGAGAGCCTTTGGTTTGACTTCGTTGTATCCAACTTGAACGGCACTGTAGCCGTCAGTTTGTTTCGTTTTAATTTGCGTTACTGTACAAGGCCCTGCTTGTATGACGGTGACAGGGATTGCTCTCCCTTGGTCGTCAAACACTTGAGTCATGCCTAGTTTGGTGCCAAGAATGCCTACAGACACGGATTTTTTTTCCTTTTATGTACGCAAGAGGTTTCGGATTGCGAAGTTTACGTCAATCCGCTTGCTCTTGTGCAGAAACATTTATTTCAGTGTTCCTGCAATTAACTGTTATCAACCAACAGCCTTCCTCGGTGTTTAAAATTGGAGTTTTAAATTTGGGAGCGAGCTTGTGGAAGTCTTGCAAGGGTTAAGATACGCGGCTTTTTACCTGCTATATCTCCGAGTTTTTTTTCGGTCTTGCTTGTTTGCGCCAGGACTTGAGCATAAATTTACTCAGTATCCTTTACGGCGACAATTCACAATGTTACATGAAGTGTTTGCCGTTTGTCAAGGCCGCGATGAGAATTTTTCGCCTCAACTTTAGGATTTATAATATTTTAAGCTCGCAAGCAGCGATCGACCAAATTTTGATACAGCAGGAAACACAAATTTATGGGATTGATTACGACAGGATCTGATCTGATTCGGGATTTGGAAAAGTCGGGGTCGCTGGCCCTGTACGTTCCTTTAGAGGGAGGATTTGAGGGGCGCTACCTCCGCAGGCTGAGGGCTGCGGGCTACGGGGCGCACACGATTTCGGCGCGGGGTTTGGGCGATTTGGCGATGTATTTGACGGGAGTTCACGGCGTGCGACCCCCACATTTGGGCAAGAAAACTACTGGCAATGAAGGGGCTGTGGGTTATACGTACTACGTGCCGCCGATTTTGCAAACTCAATTAGACAATTTGCCGCCGAAAGCAAAAGGACTGGTGCTGTGGATTATTGAAGGGCAGATTTTGTCGAGTCAGGAGATTGAGTATTTGACTGTTTTGCCGACGTTAGAACCACGAGTTAAAATAGCAGTGGAAATGGGAGGCGATCGAGCTTTTAGCTGGAAGCCACTTAAAGACGCTTTAGTTGCAGCTTAAATTCCGCTATTTGCGATCGCAAATCAACTAAAAAAACGCAGCGAGCAACTAACGCTCAACTGTTTCTGCTCGCTGGTTTTGATATTTTTGGGAAAAACTTAATTAACAGGAAAAATTTTATGCTTCAGAACCGCGATTATACCATAATCATTGACAAAAGCGGCAGTATGTACACGAAAGACCAGATGGGCGGTAAAAGTCGGTGGGCGCTCATGCAAGAATCGACGATCGCATTGGCGAATAAATGCGAAGAACTAGATCCTGATGGCATAACAGTTTATTTGTTTTCCGGTCGCTTCAAGCGCTACGACAACGTAACATCCGCTAAAGTCGTGCAAATTTTCCAAGAAAACGAACCTTCGGGAACTACCAATTTAGGTGCAGTGCTGCAAGACGCTCTGAACAGTTATTTTCAGCGCAAAGCATCCGGTAAGACCAAGCAAAATGGGGAAACAATATTAGTGGTGACGGACGGAGAACCGGACGATCGCAAAGAAGTGATGAAAACGATTATAGAGGCTTCGCGGAAGCTCGATCGAGATGAAGAGTTGGCGATTTCTTTCATTCAAGTAGGGAATGCGCCGGAAGCTACTAAGTTTCTCAAGATATTGGATGACGAACTGCAAAGCGCGGGGGCTAAATTCGATATCGTTGATACTGTCACGATGGATGATATTGAAGGAATGACCCTGACAGAGGTATTGCTGAATGCAATAACTGATTGAGGAGGCGGGCGAAGTTTCCGTGATTATATTGGGACCAGTTGACCCAGCAGGATTTTTTAGGGGGTTTAAGTTATGGAATCGATCGAGCGCCTGTTAGGTGAACTTAAGGCAGAATATCAAGCATCTCAAAAAATTGCTGAGTTGAAAAGTCAGGCGCCGGCGCCAGCACAAGCGCCGTCAACTGCAACACTTAAAACATCAGATATAAATTTGTATGCTAGTCCTTTGGATAAGGATTTAGCTCAAATTAAGGCTGAGTACGAAGCGCAAAATAAAGCTCAGGAAGTCGCTTCACTGCAACCGCTTAAGGCTGAGCACGAAGCCCAAAATAAAGCTCAGGAAGTCGCTTCACTGCAACCGCAACCCGCAGAAAAAGTCGCGGAACCACAGTTGGACGTACAAACGCGCAGACAGAAAGTTAGGCAAGCTCAGGTTTGGCTGAAAAAGTTGGATAAGAATTCCGATGAGGGATATTGGTTCGATCAGTTTGCTTTTAGGTATTCTTCGAGGATAGATGCGGCGATCGACTATTTGCAAGCTGTGAATGAGTTTGATTGATTGAACTACACGGTATTCACAATTTGTAAGCAGGGTTTTTGGTTAATTGCCTTCTCTATTTTTTGTAAGGACACGGTAGTGCTGTGTCTTTACAACTCGTCCAATAAATATCATTTGTATCACGCGGTATTGAGGATACGGCACTGCCGTATCCCTACAAATTGCCACCAAATAAATATCATTTATAGGAACACAGCAGAGTTGTTTCTTGTGGCTGCGACAACCAGGGGAAGGATTCCTCCTATACTAAATTTTTGGCCACAGACGTAGGATTCAACAAAAACAAAGCCGCTTTTTTTGCTGTATCTTCAGATAGCTGAATTTGTTTTAACTCAACAATACCTTCACTAATAAAAGTATCTCTCAAAGCAGCTTTTTCTCCGCTGTTAAAACTCGTTTCGTAAAACACTTCTCGAATTCCAGCCGCAATGACTAATTTCAAACAATAGATACAGGGTTCTAAGGTGACGTAAATACTAGCCCCAGCAGTAGATATACCGTGTTTGGCAGCTTTGGCGATCGCATTGGCTTCAGCGTGAACCGCCCTTGATGGTAAAGTTTTACTGGCGTCGCAACTACTCAAACCAGGATAGCAGAAGCCTTGAGTAGTACAGTGTGCCGAACCTGACGGCGAACCGTTGTAACCCGTTGCTAAAACTTGCCTGTTTTTAGTTATCACCGCGCCTACAGGAAAAGCCAGACAAGTCGATCGAGTAGCGGCCAATTTTGCTAACATTAAGAAGTATTCGTCCCAACTCGGTCTTTCTTCTTCTAGATTCATTTTCTATCCTGAATGTATTGGTTGCTGGTTTTCAGACACTCGGCCGCCTTTTGCAATTCTATTCCCAAATAACCAATATGCTCGCCTTTGATAGCCGGGGAAGCTGCACAAATTTCTCGCACTAACTTGAGAGGATTTTTTCCAGAATAACAAGTGACAACTTCGCCGCTGCCCGGGGTGGTTTGCGTGACTACTATCTGATTGTCCGCTACTTCAACTAAAAAATTGCCTGCTGCATCGAAAAAGTCTCGATCTTCGCAGATTTTAGCATATTGGGTTTGAATTAGTCGATCGGCATTTTCAAAGGTATCGTCATACAAGTGAGCCGATTGACTTAGCGTTACCAACGGGCCCATCGTCAAATTATAATCGGAACGCCTCGCAATTTCATCTCGAATATGCTGCTGCAAAGCCCGCAAACCCATTGCATTGGCCGGCCAAGCCGCAAACATATCGTTACTGCGGAGAGTTGCCGTTAGCGATATTTCACCATCCACCACTCGCACCCAAATATGATTTAAACAAGGACTGCCGCTGTGCTGGTGGTCTGAGGAACCGTCAGACCTTCTGTTAATATTTCCCCCGGCATCCCACAAACTAATTACAGCACTTGCCGCGTCAATTTCTTTAATTAGTTTGGCAATAACTTCTTCAATTTGATCGCGTCCAAACCACGACCGCATCCGCTGTGCGTAGGTATATTTAATGCCTTCGTTATACGGGGCATCTTCGAGCATTTGCGGTTTGTACTGTTCGAGGAAATCGCGGTCTATTGGTAAGTAATTCGGTTCGGGAAAATAGAACTCCGCAGGTTCATCTGTAATCACTGCCATCAAGTCAATTAATTCTTGCCATTGTCCGTCATAACCAGTCGGCCGCAGGGTGCCGGTGGTCTTAATTCGGTGGATGATTTTTACCCAAGTTTCGGCTATAGTTTTGCCTTCGATTCTATGTCCGTATTTCTCACCGGGGAGTACAGTCGGGACGATTTCGACTAACGGAAAAGTTAGGGGTTCTCCCCAAGGTTCAACAGATTCTTTTTGGGCAAAAGACTTGACAATAGTCACTGTTTCTACTATATTAGTCGCGTCTTTCCATTCGATGGAATGACGCAATAGTTCTAAGGCTTCTGCTGCTATTTCAATATCAATGTAGCCAAATATTGAAGATTTAATTAGCCAGCAATCTCTACCAGTATCGCTTTTGCCAGCTTCAAAGCCGTTGCGAAAAAAGTCAAGCAAGCACGCGGCCGCACCCGAGTTGCGGTCTTCTTTGGTAGCGTTGAGAATTACTAAAAAGCGGACGTGAGGATTGCACAGCAAGTTTCTAATTAAGAAATTTATACCGCGCGTAGGAGAGTATAGTTGTCCGATCGCAGCAAATTCTTGAGCTTGTAAATGTTTGCCGATCGCACTTTTTACTGTCCAGCCGCTGACAATGGCTGTTTGCCCCGTTCCGCAAATTAATTGATTTGGTTTGTATAGGGGTTTGTACTCAAATTTATTGACGAGATTTGTGGCTGTCATGGTTTACCGTTTTTTGCACCGCGTACTACTATATCAATAGTTTGGAGGGTTTGAAGAGGCGATTAATCATGTTTCTGCTGTCGCTGCAACGATTTGTTATGCTGTGTCAACGCAGATCGTTGCCTGAATGTCTTTTACAGCGAGCTCCTTCACCGGAATTGAAATCACAAACTCTGTACCTTGACCTAAAGTTGAGTTGACTTCTAGAGTTCCAGAGTGTTTCTGGACTACGATTTGACGGGCGATCGCCAATCCTAGCCCTGTGCCTTGCCCCACGCCTTTGGTTGTAAACAAATGCTCAAAGATTTTTGGCTTCACCACATCCGTAATGCCAATCCCATTATCCTGAATTCGGATCACTGCCTGAGATTCCGACAATTGCGTCTTGACAGTAATCTGGTTAGGGTTAGCTTTGATCTGAGCAAAACTGCGTCCTTGATTTGATTCCTCAAGGGCATCGATCGCATTTGCCAGCAGATTCATAAATACCTGATTCAACTGTCCGGCAAAGCATTCTACCTGTGGCAGATCGCCATAGTCTGTGATGACTTGAATTTCCGGGCGAGATTCGTTGGCTTTGAGGCGATGCTTGAGAATCAAGATCGTGCTGTCAATGCCGTCGTGGATATTGTAATGAATGGGGCGATCGCTATCCGAACGCGAGAAGGTTCTTAAACTGGTGCTGATTGTGTGAATGCGATCGACTCCTTCTTGCATCGAATCGATCAACTTGGGTAAATCCTCTTGTAAATATTCCAAATCTATTTCCTCCACGAATTCCTGTAGTGAGGCACTTGGATAAGGGAGTTCTTTTTGGTATAACTCAATTAGTTTAAAGAGGTCTTTAATATAGTCCTGAGCGGGTTTCAGATTGCCAGCAATAAAGCCCAGCGGGTTATTAATTTCGTGGGCAACACCCGCCACTAAATTGCCCAACGCAGACATCTTTTCGGTTTGGACTAAATGAAGCTGAGACTGCTGCAGTTGTGAGAAGGCTGTTTCTAGATCAGCCGTTTGCTCAGCTACACGCTGTTCGAGATTTTTAGTTAACTGCCGTAGCTGCAAATGAGTTTTCACCCGTGCTAGCACCTCTTGTTCTTGAAATGGTTTGGTGATGTAGTCCACAGCACCCAGGACAAATCCTTTCACCTTACTATCAGCCTCCGAGAGAGCCGTCATAAAAATGATCGGAATACTGGCTGTGGTGGGATCTGCCTTCAGACGTTTGCAGGTTTCAAAGCCGTCAATTCCTGGCATTTGAACATCGAGCAAGATCAGATCGGGAGGATAAGCTTGGACTCGCTTAAGAGCGCGATCGCCGTTGATTGCGGTTGCTACTTCGTACCCCGCATCACTTAAGGTTTCACAAACCACTTCTAAATTCGCAGGGGTATCATCCACCACCAGAATTAATTCAGGACTAGACATCGGCTTTCTTCTCTGTGATATCGATTCCGGTTGCACCGGAATGAGTGTTGACTGTTGACTGTTGACTGTTGACTGTTGACTGTGAGCCGAAAAAATGAAAAGCGTGCTTATTATTGGTGGCAGATTGAAGGAAACTTTATCATGACGATGCTAGCGGATTTGATATGAGGTGTTGTTGTAGCAACTCTTCAATCTCTTCGGCTTTAAATTGCTTGGCTAACTGAAGAATTTGTGAGGCAAAATCAGCATAGCCAGGGTTAGAGTTAGCAATATGCTCTGTATGTTCTCGTAGCCGTTTTAAGTTGCCTTTCTGTGCCATTTCTAGTAACGTCTTTAACTCAACAGGGGAAGGAATAATACTGCATTCTGGGTTTTCTAATGCAGTCGTTGGAATGGATGAAGCAGACTCATTTGAGGCAGTAATTTCATATTTCCATTTTAATTCCAAATGAGTAGCTAAGAGGTTAAATAAATCACTGACTTCCACTGGCTTTGCCAGGAAATCATTTCCCCCTGCATCTAAACTCATCTGTTGATAGGCTTGTGATACTGATGCGGAAGAGACTATGATCTTCTGGTATTGCAAATCATTGGCACTGCGAATTTGTTTGAGCAGTTCAAAGCCGTCCATAACTGGCATCGCCAAGTCTGTAATCACCAAGTCAGGTTGAGACTGTCGTATTTTTTCCAATCCTGCTTGTCCATTTTCTGCCTCACTAAGTTGGAATCCGAGTGGCTCTAACAAGTTGACGAGAACGGCTCGGTTTTCCCAACGATCGTCTACCACCAGAATGCTGCGGCGTTGTCCTTCGTAACCAATAATTTGTTTTCCAGTTGTGAGGGAGTTTTGCTCGGCCCAATCTGTGGCGATCGCCAGTTCCACCTCAAAAAAGAATTCACTGCCGACTCCGGGTTGGCTCTTAACTTGGATTTGTCCGTTCATAAGTTGGACAATCCTTTGGCTGATGGCGAGTCCTAAACCCGTGCCCTCGGCTTGGCGCTGGCGATCGCCCACTTGTTCAAAAGCCTGAAAAATTTTATCCAATTGATCGGGCGCAATTCCTACGCCGGTATCCTCAATTTGAAATTTGAAAGAGCGGGTGGACGGATTGGGAGGATTCTCAACTACGGCAACCTTGAGCGTGACAGAACCTTTGTCGGTGAATTTAATCGCATTTCCCACCAAGTTGAGTAATACCTGACGCAGCCGTTTTTCATCAACAAAAACCCCTTCAAGCAACTGTGGATCGGGATCGTAAACAAAGTCAATGTTTTTTTGGTCAGCACGAATGCGGCAGATTTCAGCGACACCTTGGAGGAATGACGGAAAGTGAATCGCTTGAGGTGTGAGTTCTAGTTTACCGGCTTCAATTTTGGACAAGTCCAACACATCGTTAATCAGCGTCAGCAAATGAGAACCGCACTGATGAATGATTTCTACTCCATGACGTTCTTTTGCTGGCAACGCTTTGGATCGGTTGAGGATTTGAGCATAGCCCAAAATACCGTTGAGGGGAGTGCGGAGTTCGTGGCTCATGTTGGCGAGAAATTCGCTTTTTGCTTTGTTGGCATTGTCTGCTGCTTCCTTTGCAGACTTGAGTTCGGCGGTGCGTTGTTCAACTCGCTGTTCAAGCTGCTGGTTAGTTTGCTCTAGGGCGGTGAAGGAATCGCGCAACTGCTGCGCCATTCGGTTAAAGGAGTGAGCAAGTACACCCAGTTCTTTAACGCCAGAGGCTTCGACGTTTTGGTCGAGTTTTCCTTCGGCGATCGCTTCCGATGCGTGACTGAGCAGCAAAATGGGTCGAGCAATCCAGCGCGAGGTGTAGACACCCAAAACCGTTGCCAGCCCTAATGCCCCTAAGCACAGCCAAATCGTGTTGACTGTGTTGGCATTAATTCGTCCCATGAAATCTGATTCGGGCATGGCAACGACTACGAGCCAGTCCAATCCCCATTCGTCGTGCCAGGGAGTTACTTGAACAAACTCCCGCTCACCCTGGAGCTGAAAGTCTAGGCGCTGGATGGTTTGAATGGTTTTCAGATCGCCGAAGCGATCGCGGAGATACTGGGAGGTGGCTTGAATTAGGGCGTCCTTACTCTCAAAGCCCCGTAGTCGTTGAGGTTTGCCGTTGGTCACTGAAAACACGGGCGCATCGCTAGAACTGGCAACGATAAGTCCGTTGCGCTCCAGAATGAACACCTTGCTGGATTGACTAACCTTAATTTCACGTAAAAAGTCACTAATTTGCGAAAGGCGCTGCTCCACCCCCACGCTGCCGATCAACTGACCATTCTTGTCATAGATGGGGCGACTCGTGGCGATCGACAACGGGTAGTTATTAGTCTCCCATTGATAGATCGCGCTCCACCCTGGTTTGCCCGTCTCGACACCTTTGGCGTACCAGCCTTCTTTCTGGAACTGATACGCTTTGGTGATTTCAAACATTTTAGTTGGCTTGCTTTGGTCATTCGTAATGTAGTTGTACAAATCTGGATTGCCGTACCGCTTCGGTAGCACCAGGCTAATGTCAGGATTGCCGTGGTTGGGAATGGTTGACTCGCGGTAATATCCCGATGCGATAAAGTCGCCCGTTTTAGAGCCGTAGAGGATATAGCCAACGTTATAGGTTTTTACCTGCTTAGCAAAGAATTGAGCTAGGCGATCGGCATCCTGTAAGTTCAACAATCCCAGGTCAATTTGCTCGCCGTTGATTTGGGTCAAATAGCGGGTTGCAGCGGCATAGCTGTCGAGGTGCTGATCCACACGGTTACTCACCTCCGTTTCCAAGTTAGTCGCTAGTTCATTCACTGCTTTTTGTCCATTTCGCAGCGACAGATACCCTGTTAATCCTACGGCCGCGAAGATTTGCAGGATGAATGGAACAACCAGACCGGTTCGCAGGGGAACCTTACTAAAGCCTTTAGCAACAACAATTGTGGACTTTGACAGCATAGCGTTCAAAACAGTAAAGATAGGGTACAGGGTTGAGAGTTCCCAAACCTGGTTTAGAGCCACCAGATTTTATCTGCAATAAACAGGGAAAATATCGCATCGGGTTGGACTTCTAAAAAAGCATTGCGGTTCAAGTTTTCTAGCGTCAAATTCCGCACCACTTGCTAGGTGAAATACGCACCGACGCTAACAATTAATGTCGTACCTCTAATAACCAATCGCATCAGCAAGTTGCGAGTCGTTTTCTCTTTTTCACCGAGAGCAACAATGGCTGAGTTGCTTGATGGGGCGTTGGTTGGTGGAGTGGCTGGGAGGCTGCGATCAGCTCGGATCTGTTAGCCGACTGTTTTTTTTAGTCGATCGGGCGATCGTTCTGGCTCAAATTTAAAGGCGATCGCACTCCACCAAAATTTTCTCAACCCCATTCCAATCGCAGACTACCGCTTATAGAAAATCCCATAGAAAGCCGAGGGCTTCTAGTCGTGGGAGGAATCGGCTGACCCTTTAGGGTCACTCCTTTTCAGTCTAAGCCGCCGTCCCCTAATCAGATGTTAACTGTATCAATACTTCAAAGTTACCTGTAGGTCGATCTTAAACTCGATTTGATCGTTACCACCTTCTCATTAAACCCAGTCTTAAGCTAAAGTTTCTCACCTGGAGTTTCTCTTTTTATGGTTTTAATAAATTATTTTAACAAATCCTTCAAGCCAACAATTCACTGACGGCTACGCTAAAACCTCCAAGCACACTTTGAGTGTTAACAACTTCATCGGCATTAAACAACTGCCAGCGTTGCCCTGCATTGACAAATATTAATCTAGCTTCAGGAAATAGCAACCAAACTTCTAAACATCCCGATTCCAAATATTCCTGAGCTTTCGCAAATAACTCTTCGCCACTGTCTTCGGGGGAAGCAACTTCCGCTATCAAAGGAAAACTTTGGGAAAATGCTGTAAAATTGCCTGATTCTGGCAGCAGTTCAGCAGTGATGTAAGCAACATCGGGGCGGCGACCCTGCTTGCTAGTGCGACAAAGTATTTCGGTAAGAACTTCTCCTCCCTGTCCGCTGGAGTCTTTATAATTTCCCCAGAAACGGGCTAATTTAGATTGAGCTAGACTGTGCTTGAATGTCATTCCTGTTTTCTCCACTAAGTTGCCGTCAACCCATTCCATTCTATCAGCAGGCTTGACTAAAAATTCTTCAAGAGGTATGACTTTTCCTTGCTCAGATTCTGGGTGTATTTCTGCTATAACTTCTAATTGGGGCTGTGATTCTGGCTCTAATTTTTTGTCGGCATTTTTGGGTGAAATTGTAGTAACTGTCACAAGCGCAACCTCTTGTTGATGATTTTAAGTTTACACACGATCGCTCTCGAACGCATCTTTATGATCTTATTGAATTTGGCAGGGGGAGTTGATATCAGCTATCGAACGAAAACAATTTTTGTCTTTTCAACTTAGCCCTACAATTTATATATCATAGCAATTAAGAAAGGTGACTTTCATGATTCTCTCAAACCGTTTTTCTGAAGCCCTCACCTATGCCGCCGAATTGCACGCTACCCAACTTCGCAAAGGTTCCGGGGTTCCCTACATTGCCCATTTGTTGGGCACGGCTAGTATAGCTTTAGAATATGGGGCAAATGAAGATGAGGCGATCGCAGCTTTGCTTCACGATGCGATCGAAGATCAAGGCGGCCACACCACCCGCGAAGCCATCCGCCGCCGCTTTGGCGATACCGTCACAGCGATTGTAGACGGCTGTACCGACAGTGACGCGACGCCGAAACCCCCTTGGCGGCAGCGAAAACAAGCTTATATCGATCGCATTTCTACAGCTTCGGCCTCAGTAAGATTAGTCTCGGCTGCTGATAAACTTTATAATGTTCGATCGATCTTGAAAGATTACCGTCAATTGGGCGACTTGGTTTGGGAACGCTTCAAAGGTGGCAAAGACGGTTCTCTCTGGTATTATCGTTCTTTAGTAGAAGCATTCGGTCAAGCTGAGTTAACGCCTATAGTTGAAGAATTAGACCGCACACTTTTAGAACTGGAACAGTTTTCTGAAGGCTGAAGTCTGAAGGTAAAAAGCACTAATTATCAATTACCAATTACAGTTAAAAAATGGCAAATGTTCGCTTAGAAAATATTACCCGACGCTACCAAAACGTCACCGCGATCGAAAATATCAGCTTCAAAATCCCGGACGGGGAATTTTGGGTATTAGTCGGGCCATCCGGCTGCGGGAAATCCACAATTATGCGGACAATTGCAGGTTTAGAAACCGCAACTTCCGGCAATCTTTACATCGGAGATAATTTAGTTAACAACATTCCGGCGAGACAGCGGGATGTAGCAATGGTGTTTCAAAATTACGCGCTTTACCCGCACATGACTGTCGCAGAAAATCTGGCATTTGGATTGCGGATGCGGAATGTTGACCCGACTAAAATCCAAGAACGAGTCGAAACAGTAGCCCGATCGCTCTCGATCGACCACCTCCTTAAGCGTAAGCCCAAACAGCTATCAGGCGGACAGCAGCAGCGGGTAGCACTAGGAAGGGCGATCGCCCGCGAACCGAAAGTATTTCTGTTAGATGAACCGCTTTCTAACCTCGATGCTCAACTGCGAGATGACACTAGAGCCGAACTCAAACAACTGCATCAACGGCTGGGAATTACCACAATTTACGTCACCCACGATCAAGTGGAAGCGATGACTTTAGCTGATAAGATTGTAGTCTTAAATGGGGGAAAAATTCAACAAATTGGAGATCCGCAAAGCATTTATGCCAAACCAGCTAACCGCATGGTGGCTACATTTTTAGGCAATCCCGCCATGAACATTTTGCCTGTAATATATAGTAACGAAGCCTTTCAAGTAGGAAATCAATCTTTAGTCTGTCCGCCGTCGATTCAGAAAAAATTGCAGGCGAGAGAAGGACAAGGATTTGATTTGGGCATCCGTCCAGAAAATATAGAAATGTTTAAGCCACAAAACGCAGAAGAAGATGATTTGAAAAGGGATGTTTGGGCATTAGAAAAAGTCCCTCTTGATGTAGAGGTAAAAGTAGTGGAACCTCTGGGGCGAGAAACTTTAATTCGGGCGAGTTTGCCTTTGTTGAGTGCTGAAACTACTGTACAGTTACAAATACCTGCGAGTGTTCGCTTGCGATCGGGCGATCGACTGACGGTACAGCTTGACTTCGATCGACTATTTATATTTGACCCCTCCACCGGTGAAGCGCTGTATCCTTAACTGGATGGAACAGGACTTACGCAGGGTTGGCCAGCAACCAGGTTTTTTTCGCAGTGCGTAAGTCCTGTTTAATCTCAAATATCAAATAGACTGACCCTTCCAGTGGGCAAGTCTCGATGCGTAGTTACAAAAATTTACACTTGACATTTATTAATTTACGAAGTAATGATACGATGAGTATGAATACAACGGAAAAACGTCCCCCCAAAAGCTGATCTTTCCTGAATCGGGGCGATCGCGAGCGACAACTTCGCATTTTCCCGCTAAAAAGCGGCTTTACTCCCGACTTGGGAGCAACTAGCGAACCAAAAACTGAGAAAAACGTTTTAGCGGCATTTTTAGATGAATCCCGACAACCTGCCTCAAATGCTGCAAACAGGATTTCACCTGACTTTAGGTGCAACTTCCTTTTTAATTGAGACATTGCAAGATCCTCTGAAGCGAGAAGAAAATCTTGACAAACTGAAGTCAGATTTGGGTCAGCTAGCCGATGAGCTGCTGGAAAAAGGAGAAATGACCGATCGAGAAGCCCGGAATTTTGTAGATACTATTTTCTCTCAACCGGGCGATCGGGAGAATCCAGACAGCGAATCTGTCTCGCCCAAGCAATCAGATGCAGCGACTGATGCTCCTCCCGAGTCGGTTGTACAGCCTAACGTAAAGCTAGAGATTCAAGAGTTAACTGCACACATGGCAGCGCTGAGGGCCGAGTTGGAAATTTTGCGTGTCAAAAATTCCCAGCATTAAAGAATCAAGAGTCTTTAATACAGCCGGAGTTTACTTGCAAAATGATTTACCAACTTATTTAAAAGAACCAAACTTTAGTCATTGTCCCAGTTTTCAGAACCGATCAGGTCGGCGATGCGATCGCGCAGCAAGAAGTCGCATTTTTCTAACTCGCACTCTACACAGGCCCATTCCCGGGGCGGAATAAATTGGCACAGCGTATATATGGGCTGCTGGCGGCTGAGCACGCCCTCGTGCACGAGGTGACGGGCTTCATCCTGGATGACATCTAAAGAGTATTGGATTTTGATAGTGGACTGAATCATAATGCGCCCTCAAGGTTTTAGTAAAAAAAAAATTATGGCCCTGGTAATAATATAATCCAAAATTCCGGATATGTAAGTTAAATTTTGTCAGTATAGAGGTATACAATTCACTACGGTTAAGTGAGAAAAAATTCTAGCAATGATGAGTAAGTGATCGGAGCAGTCTTGGGATGTAGAGATGTGGCCGATTTTCCCGGCTAACAGGTGGATCTGTTGCAAAGCTCATACCCTTTTATATTTGAGACTTCGGCGTGAGACGTTCGGCGAGCGCTCACTCGATCCGTCGAGTCGCGCGAGCGTCGAGCGATTGTAGATTTTAGAATTGGGAATGAATGACTGGATAGGGGTTTGTAGCTTGCCTACAGTTGCATTCTTTTTTGAAACTGGTATCACTTCAGGACTTAGGCACTAAAGCCCGATTCCCGGTTTCTGGATGCTTCCCCCCCCAAAGGCAGAATTTCTCGTGAGAAAACGAGTTGATGAATTTAATTCCTGACGCAGCAGCAAAAAAAAGATTTAGGAGTCAGGCAGTTCAAGAATTGCCCGTGGCGTCAATTCCAAACAACACTTCTAGAGCGAGAGATTGAGCTAGCGGCATCTGCCCGAAACAAAATACATAAGGAATACTCGGAGGCAAGTGTGGCAAAAATTGCTCTAAAACGTAGGGACTGCCGTAAATTAGCACAGCTTGCAGTTCTCCCGTCTTTAATAATTTCTTAAATAAATCTTGAGCTGCTTGGGTCAAACCAGCACTGCCTCGAAAGCAATTGCCGCGAATGAAAATTTGCAGCAGTGTGGGAGAAAAAAGCTCTGCACCTGCATTATCCGCGATCGTCCCTGTGCGATCGTCAATCAGTTGCAATTTGTAACCAAACTGTTGGGGCAAGGCGATGGCAGGAGTGTGGTTTCCCAAAAACTCGCACCCCAAAACATCATCTACAACAATCAAATTCCGCAAAACCTGGTTTTCTGGGGGCTTTGGAACCTGCAAAGGTAGATTTCCCCCAAATTTCAAAGAATCTCGCAAAATATCGGCAGCAGTTGCCCTTGCCTGTGGATTTGCCAGCAAACTTAAGTCGATCGACTCGATCAATTCTAAATTCTTGCTCCCCCCCTTAGCAAGGGGGGGTTGGGGGGGGTCAGAAATCGACAAACCCACCTTTATTTTCGCTTCCCAAATTCGCTTGACAGATGCCTTGATTTGTGCTATAAAAAGTCGCCCTTGAGTGACCGCTTCGCAGACCGCCTGAATCGCCCCTTCCGGGTCAAGCGGCATCAGCAAAACATCAGCACCAGCCTCAGCAGCCAAAACAGCAGCTTCATTAGCGCCGTACTTATTGGCGATCGCACCCATCACCAAAGCATCCGTCACGATCAAACCTTCAAATCCCAACTCTTCTCGCAGCTTCCCGATCAAAATTTTGCGAGAAAGAGTAGCAGGAAACTCCGCATCCCAAGCCGGAATCAGCAAGTGAGCACTCATCACAGCATCGGCCCCAGCGGCGATCGCCTCAACAAACGGAGGTAACTCAACCTCGGTCAATCTCGCTGGCGAATGCGGCAAAACCGGCAATTCCAAGTGAGAATCAACCGCCGTGTCTCCGTGGCCGGGAAAATGCTTAGCTGTAGTCAAAACCGGGTGCTCACCTGCACCTCGAATAAAAGCAGCGGCCAATTTGCCGACAATTTCCGGTGTCTCGCCAAAAGCGCGGACGTTAATTACCGGATTGTCAGGATTGTTGTTAACATCAACCACGGGTGCGAGAATCCAATTTAGACCGATCGCCCTAGCTTCGATCGCAGTCACAGCGCCCATTTGTTCAGCATATCGATCGGCTTTACCTGCATCCTGCCGCGCCACTTCAGCAATTGCCATCGGCGGCCCGAACCAAGTCGCCCCCCCGAACCGCTGGCCGACACCTTCCTCAATATCAGCCGCCAGCAGCAGCGGAAACTTAGCCCAAGACTGCAATTGGTGCGATCGAACTGCCAACTCCGCACCACTTCCCCCGACAAATATCACCCCACCAACGCCCAAATTTTCCAGATAATAGCGGAGTTTGCTGGCAGTTGGTTCCCATTCGGGATAGCGAATTTGGTGGTCGAACAAGCAGCCAGAAGCGCGCACCACGAACATCTGGGCTACCAGTTCTGGTAAGGAAAGATTGTCAATCATGGGAAATTAGGAATTGTTGACTGTTGACTGTTGACTGTTGACTGTTGACTTGGGGCTGTTGACTACCTTCAGATACTAATCCTCGTCTGTTTCTAAATCATCATCTTCATCATCATTTTCATTGCCATCCGCCAATTCTTCGTCATCAAACATACCCGGTTTGCGATCGGCAGAAAGCTGATTCAGCAGTATCAACATTTTATCGCCCCGTTCCAAAGAACGGTCTTCGAGAAATACTACCTCCGGTGTCCGGCGCAGTTGCACCCGTTGACCCAACTGGTTGCGGACGTAGCTAGTAGCAGATTTCAAGCCCTCCATAGTCTCGGCCTTTGCCTCATCAGTACCGTAGATACTGACAAAAATTTTTGTATGCTGAAGGTCTCCCGAAACAATTACGTCGGTAACGCTAACCATACCAGCACCTACCCGGTCGTCCTTGATTCCATTCAGCAACATCAGGCTGACTTCCCGTTTAATCAGTGAAGCTACACGCTCAATGCGACGATTTGTAGCCATAGAAACTATCCCCTACTTTTAGATCAGCCATTTTCATCCCGATTGACAATTGTAGCGCGATCGGTATCGGGTGTTATGTGCGATCGGGGGGGAAATTAGGATTTAAGATTGCAGCGCCCAGCCAATAATGACATAAACTTGCCCAATTTGCTACTTTTGCGATCGCTCAATATAAAATCATCCGGCAAATACGATCTCCTATCATCATGCCCGATTCTATCCAACAAGAAGCCCGCCAAATTCTTGACACCCTTGCCTTCACCCCATTCGAGCAATGCCAACCCCTGGGCCACAACTTTAATACCATCCCCTCTCGCCCTGGACTTTATGCTGTCAGACATCGTGTGGATGGCCTGCTTTACATCGGTAAAACCAAAAGCTTGTGCGGTAGATTTATTGGCGGACACAAAGCATTTCTCTGGGCATGGCTCGACAAATACAACTGGGAAGATGTTCGGATCGCCATTCACCCGCTCTCGGCGTAGAGCAACCCTGCGTTATTATTAGACCTAGAAGCAATTATTCTGAGAGCAACTGAGCCGCCCTACAACGTTCAAATCCCACCGGAAAACTAGACTCATGCAATCAACAACTCTGGAACAACTATCTGCTGCTGATGCCGAAGCCATCCTAAAATACCTTCCAGAACGAATTCGTGCCGCCCTCCTCGCCCGTGCTGCGGAAATTGAATATCCGAGCGAAATTGTTGTGGAAATGGCAATTGCTAATTTCCTCGATAGCGAAGCACTTGGTTTTGCCGATTGCCAACCGGGGCGAGGCAACTAAAGAATCTGAACTTGAAGTTAATGTCGGTAATTAATGGGCGATCGTTCAATATAAAATCTGGCAAATACGCTCGCCTTTCATTATGCCCGATTCTATCCAACAAGAAGCCCGCCAAATTCTCGACACCCTTGCATTCACCCCCTTCCAGCAATGTCAACCCCTCAGCCGCGACTTTGATACCATTCCTACCAGAGTAGGTTTATACGCATTTCGGCATTCCTCCGAAGGATTGCTTTACATTGGCAAAGCCAAAAACTTGCGAGACAGACTTCGCAACGGACATAAAGCCTTTCTGTGGGGCTGGCTCGATCGCTACAATCCAGACGAAGTAAGGATTGCCTTCGTCACTCTCAACCAATGGCAAAGACCGGGGTTATCATATGAATTAGAAACCCTCATCCTCCAAGCCAGCAACCCTCCCTACAACGTTAAAATCCCCAGAGAGTTATGAATCAAACAATCGCCACGCAACACCTTTCTCCAGAAGCTATTCATCAGTTGGTCGATTATTTGCCTGACTATATAAAAGCTGCCCTCTTGTCCAAGTCCGCTGAACTTGAATGTTCTCTCGAAGCCGCGATCGAAATGGCAATCTCCAGCTTTTTAGACGAAGAATCCTTTAGCTTTGAGGATTGTTTGTTGGCTAAACGCATGAAAGATACTGTCTAAAATTTCATCGCTCTCGATCGCACTCCCAGTTACCATTAGATTATGCCGATCGCCAAAAGGAATAAAACTCATGGAAAAAGAATTTACAATCGGTCAAAAAGTCCGAGTTGTGGCGATGCCACCTTACGTCAAAACTGCCGAACCGATGCCAATGCTGCGGCCGGCGAATCTAATTGCGATCGGCGCTGAAGGCGTTGTGTTCGATCGGCGTCCCGGCAATTATTGGGGAATTCGCTTTGAAAAAGGTGCTTTTTTGTTAGACAGTCAGTACATTGAAGCGGCGGAAACTAATGTAGAAGGTAATGGCTAATGGGTAATGGGGAAGGGGAAGGGAGAATTAATCTGATATCAAATCCGTTGGTATCGGAATTATTCATCTCTCTCTTCTGTGACTCAGCGCCCTCTGCGGTCTCTGCGTTTAAATCATTCCCAAACAACAGTAAACGATAGGACAACTTAAAATCTCCCTTTTCCTTCATCCCTCAACATCCATCCCTTAAATCCCATTGCTGGCTCGTTGCCGAACTTGCTTTTTCAAGAAACCAGCTTAGCCTCAAGAGCAAAAGAATTAACCGTAAAATCCCCCAAAACATCCGCTAAACTAGGAGAGGTGAAGTTACAAGGTTGAGGTTTTCCCAAATGATAACCTTGAGCGTAATCTACCCCAAGTTCATTTAGTTTATCCATAATTGTTTGATTTTCCACATATTCGGCAATAGTTTTAATTCCCATGACATGAGCAATTTTGGTAATAGCTTCCACCATTGCAATATCAATAGGATTGTCGGCAATATTCTTAATAAAGTTGCCATCAATTTTGAGATAATCAACGGGTAAGCTTTTCAGATAAGCAAAGGAAGACATCCCGCTGCCGAAGTCGTCCAAGGCAAACTGGCAGCCTAGTTCCTTGAGTTGCCAAATTAAGCTGGCTGCCTTTGTGAGATTACCGATCGCCACGGTTTCGGTAATTTCAAAACAAATTATTTGCGGCGGTATTTGATGGATGGAAAACTGCTCCTGAATAAACTCGATAAACTTTTCTTCGTTGAGGCTGTCCCCAGAAAGGTTGATTGAATAAAGGCTGGGATATTTGCCAAAGGAGGATTGCGGATTAGACAAAAGAGAGCAAGCAGGGAAGGTAACTATTTTATCGCTGTCTACCTCGGGGTTTTGGACAAATAAATTTGCTGTGAAAATTTTAGATAACTGGCTAAATAAAGTGCGAATTACCCAGCGGTCGATCGCGTGCATCAAGTTGTAGCGTTCGGCCGCCGGAATAAACGCCATCGGCGACACCACCTGACCAGTTTCAAGCTGGAGGCGCAGCAGGATTTCGCAGTGGGTTCCGGTGGTTGGAGAGTTAAGCAAAGGTACGATCGGCTGAGAGTACAAGCAAAAGCGATTCTCTTCTAAAGCTTGATTAATTTGCACCACCCACTGCGTTTCGCCGTGCTGTTTAATTAATTCTTGATCGCCGGCTTGATAAACCTGCACGCGGTTGCGGCCTTTATTTTTCGCAGCGTAACAGGCAATATCGGCCGCGCTCAAAATCGCAGATGTCGAGGCTGTTTTGGGATTGATTACTACCAAACCGATACTGACGCCGATCGAAAAAGTTTTATCCTGCCACCCAAAGCGGAATCGCTGAATGCTTCGCAGCAGCGATTCTGCAACATTCAATCCTCGTTCGACGGGACAATGGTACAGGAGTACGGCAAATTCATCGCCACCCAGACGTGCCAAAATATCGGTTTTGCGGATATTGCTTTTAAATAGCTGGCTGACTTGGCGCAGTAGTTCGTCCCCAGCAGCATGACCGCAGGTGTCGTTAACTATTTTGAAGCGATCGAGATCCAGGTAAAGCATAACGTGTTCTTGCCCGTAACCTTGAGCGCTGTGCAGGGCGTGCTCTAGCTGGTACTCAAATTCCCGGCGGTTGACTAATTGTGTCAGCGGGTCATGAGTTGCCTGCCAGGTGAGTTGCCGCGCTTGAGTTCGCACTTGCGTAACATCTCGGAACACAACGACGGCCCCGACAATTTCGCCGCTGCTGGCGTGGATGGGGGCGAGGCAGTGGTCGATCGCAAATTCGGTGTTGTTGCGGTCAATCAGCAAGCTGTTGTTTCCTTGGTCAACAATCCGACCTTCGCACAAAGCAATTTCAGCGATATCTTCAATCGGCCGCCTGGTAGTTTCGTCAACTATTCTCAGCACGCGGGCGAGGGGCAAACCCTTAGCTTCCGAGGTAGACCAACCCGTGAGTGTTTCGGCAACTGGATTCAGGGTGAAAATGCAGCCGTCGGCGTCAGTAGTGATGACGCCATCGCCGATCGATTGTAGAGTAACCTGAGCAAGTTCTTTTTCTTTAAAAAATGCTTGTTCCATGCGCTTGCGATCGGTAATATCTCGCTGCACCGACACCCAGTGGGTAACGTTCCCGGAGGTGTCGGTAATGGGTACGCTGTTGAGTTCCACCCAATATGTTGAACCGTCTTTGCGGTAGTTAATCAATTCCAGGCGTAGGGGTTCTCGGCGAGAGAAAGTACGGCGAATTTTAGCGACTTGGGTGGGGTCGCTTTCTGGGCCACGCAAGCAACTGGGGGTTTTCCCGATGATTTCTTCGGGTAGGTAGCCCGTCATTTGGGTAAAAGCTTCGTTGGCATAGATGATTGTGGGGTCAGAGATATCGCTGTCTCCGGCATCCATAATCACGATCGCGTCGTTAGCGTTCACTACAGCAGATTCTAAAAGGTGGAGCCTGGCCTCAGCCCGCACGCGGGTAGCAATTTCGCTTTCTAGTCTGGCGTTAGTCAAGCTGAGCGATGTGATCGCTTTTTGCAATTCCTTAGTCCTTTCTGCTACTGAATCGTGCAGAACATCGATCGCCCCGGACATTTCCATCGGGTCAAGTACGCGCAGTATGTTGGTTTGAGTAACTATTCCCAGGAGTTCTCCGCCTTCCCCCGTTACTACCAACCTGCGGACTAAACGCTCGTGCATTTCCTGATGAGCTACCCACAGCGAGTCTTCTTGCTTGAGGCTAAATAAAGGGGTACTCATCACTGTTTGGGCGATCGTTTTCGACAAATCTATATCTAAAGCTTGAAATTCTACAATATCTCGTTCTGTTACTATACCTAATGGAATGGGGAACGGTAAATTCATCGATAATTCTGTTGATTCGGTAATTACTACGCAGCTAACGCGGTGCTGCGCCATCAATTCGGCTAAACTCCTAACTGACGCGGAGCGAGGTGCTTGAATGACTTGTGCGGTCATTACTTCTTTCACGCGGCGCATTTTTAAGATATTTGCCGGTTTCAGCATGGCTTGGCGAATGCTTTCCGGCGTAATTACTCCTAATAGTTGACCGTCAGTGTCCAATATTGGCAAATGCTTAATTCTTCGTTGGCCCAGCAAAATTAGGGCGCTGAAAATGTCTTGAGTCTCGGATTTTGTCAGAGTTGCTGCCGGCTGCTTCATCACTTCTGCGATGGTGACACCTTTTAAGTTTTTGCCCGAGGCAATCAAATCGACAAGATCCCTCTCGGTGAAGATTCCTTGCAATTGAGAAGGTGGAGCAGAGTGCGAGGATAATTTTTCTAGGGATTCTTCCACGACAAAGACGCAGATACCTGTCGCGTCTCTAAATGCGCTTGAGGTGGGGGGATGTGCGATTTCTGTTAGTTGCTGATAGATATCCGTTGGTGGAATGGCTGTGTTTAGAGAGCAACTTCCGCGCCGTTGGCCCATCAGGGTAATTACTTCTGCTAGTGGGGTATCGGGCGCAACTGTCAAGGGGTAGCAGTCAATTACTTGAGCTAAGGTTGGCAGATACTTGGATGAATCGTTTTTGAGCATATTTAATTGAGTTTTGCGATCGCGTGGACTCTGCGACATTCCAAAAAAGTGCTGCTTTCCAAGCACTAGGTGGATTTTTACTGCGCTGCTGAGAACTAATTAAAATTTATTGTTAAAAATGCAGCAGAGCTTGGACTGGGGATCAAGCCAGTGACTGCTTTTCCTCTACCTATACCTATAAAGTTATAAGCTTATCTTTATTTTAAATTAATTTTTCAGCCTCGTGACAGTTTTATTAAAAACAAAGTATTTTATGTGAACTTTTTGCGATAGGATCATCCCTAAAATCATCCCTCGTATTGCGAATCATCTCCATCTTCAGAAAGACACATCGGTTGGCTATATTAGCTAACCTAGAAAAGGTTACTACAAAAAGGCACTGTATTAAGTTCGGCAGTGTTAAGTTTTGCGAAATTATGTTTTGCGAGCTTGTCGAGACCATCTATGCGTTGTTGAGGGCAATCGATATCACAGGCCATCTGTGAATTAGATCGCAACTTGCGAAAACAACCGTGGTAAGATTGTAGATATCAAGACAAGAACTTGAATACAGAGTCTGTGAGGAAAAAGGATTATGAAACGCAATCTATTGGCCGCTACTTTTTTAATTACTCCCCTACTGTTGGCTGGCCCGGCTCGCGCTGAAAATCCGGTTCACGTCAAACAGTTATTGTCAACGGGGCAATGTTTTAAGTGCGACTTGTCAGGAGCAGATTTAACGGGAGCTCATTTAATTGGTGCTGATTTGAGAGAAGCAAATTTACGAGGAGCAAACCTATCTCATGCCAACCTCGAAGGTGCTGACTTGACCGGTGCTAAGTTGACAAGTGCTAACTTAACCGCAGTGTTTCTGACTAATGCCAGTTTAAATGACGCAAACCTCGATCGGGCAGATCTGACCGCAGCTATCATTAACACCGCTGACGTATCCGGCGCATCGATGGAAGATATGACGATCACAGATGCGAAAATCTACAATACCCAAATCGGCGTCGGCGGCAGCTACGACCAGTAAACTCATTAAAAGAATGGAAAACACCAATTTTGAGGTTAAAAACCCGGTTTCTGCAGAGAAACCGGGTTTTTAGTCTTTGTGTAGGGAGCCCCGGAGCCTCACATTTTCTCTCGTATTTCAATCTAACAATCTGACGCACCCTACTACTACCGCTAAAAACCCAAATCAACCGCAATTCGGTGCGCGCAAGCAAACCCAGAAAACGCCACCGCATTTAAACCCTGTCCGGGAAACGTACTGTCACCCACACAATATAAACCAGGCATAGAAGTTCGGTTAAACGGCATTCCCAGCAAACCCATTAGCTTCTGTCGCGGAATCGGCCCGTAAGTTCCGTCTTCGCGCCCCAAAAAGCGGCGGTGAGAACGCGCTGTCCCAACTTCCATATAATCCAAACCGGCATCTAAACCGGGAAAAATCTTTTCTAATCTTTCAATAATTCTCCCTGCCGCCTCTTCCTTTTTATCCTCGTATTCGTGCTGCGACAGTCCTTCCCACTCTTCCATCCAACTCGACGTAAAAGCGTGAACGATGTGATATCCTGCGGGAGCTAAATCCGGGTCGAGCACCGTCGGAATTGACACTAAAACAGTTCCCTCCGCCGCTTCCATTTTGTCCCAATCTTCTAACAAAATGTGGTGGCAGGCGCTACCAGCAGGGATTACGCTTGCTTCCACTCCCAAATGCAAACTCAAGAAACTGGGGGCTTTTTGATAGCGCTGCTGCCATTTCTTCTCGCTAGCGGGCATCTCTTCTGCCGGCAGCAATTTCTCAAAAGTATCCCAGCGCGTGGCGTTAGAAACTATCCGCTTTGCGCGGTAAACTTCGCCGGTTGCTAGCTCGACTCCGACAGCGCGGCCGTTTTCTGTGATAATTTTTTTCGCTTTAGCTTTGTATTGAATTTGCCCGCCGCATTTTTCTAATCCTTCTACTAATTTTTGGGCAATTTGACCGACTCCGCCTTTGGGATAATTTATGCCACCATAATGTCTGTCGGAAAATACCATTCCAGCGTTAATCATCGGCGTCAAGTCTGCGGGTACTACAGACCAGTAGTAGCATTCCATGTCGATAAATTTCAGCAACGTAGGGTCTTTTATGTAGCGCCGCGCAATGTCGCCAGTATTTTGAGGCAGATATTTTACCAATCCCAAACAGGCTAAAGGGTTCTGAAAAAAGACTCGGACGAGATATCCGGGTTCTTCTAGGGATAGCAATTCCATGCCGTTGAGGCAGTTGAAGACGTTCCAGCATTCGCCGTAAAATTTGTGGATTCCTTCGCGTTCGTGAGGGAACCTGTCAGTTAATTCTTGCAAGTATTTGTCATAAGCCTGGGGCACTTCAAGTTCCAAGCCGCTGGGTAAGTGATAGTGAAGCTGTACGGGGTCGGGAATCGTTTCTAAGGTGACGTTGACTGCTTTCAGGGCGCGGGTGAGGAGGTTGGTGGTGCCACGCTGTCCGAAACCAAAAATCATGGAGGCGCCGACATCGAATCTGTAGCCTTCTCGATCGAAATATCCAGCGCTACCCCCCGGAATTGTATAGCTTTCGAGCACCAAAACTTTGGCTTTTTTAGCGGCTAGCTGGGTGGCTGTCACGAGTCCGCCAATGCCGGAACCGATGACAATCACATCAAACTCTTGCTGTGTAGGGCGGGAGTTGGGAGAAAATAATTGGGATTGGGTAGGAGCTGACATTAGGTTAAAAATCTTAATATTTCTATGATTTTACAGTCGATCGCCCTCCCTGAACTGTTGCCTCTGCTATTTTCCCTTTGCATATCTAGCCTTCTGCCTTTTTCCCTCTTCCCTCTTCACCCTTGACTTCTTCCGACTTGCATCGGACTTCTTCCTTCTTCTTTCCCCAAAAAAAATGCGGGAACAGTCTACCATTGCCGACTGCCCCCGTCTGCCGATCCTTTGAGAGGAGAACACTAAAAATTACTATAGCCTTGTTGCTAATTAATGTCAATACTATTGGAAAAATATTTCAATAAGCTGATGGAGGTCGATCGGCGGATGGGTTCTAAGGGACGGCTTGTGCTTGTCGCAATAGTCCGGCAGTGCGGCAGTCGGGCAGTCCGGCAGGGGTTTAAACCCCTGCCTAAAAGCTGAAGTCCTTTGAAAAGGACTAAAGAGAAAACTAAGGTTGAGGTTTATTTGGTTGCTGTTGAGTCGTCTTTAGAGGAATGCGAGCTGTGAGGCTCGGGTTTGAACCCGCGACGGCAATCTTTAAAATGGTGCTCTTCGGTCGATTCTCACTCTCTGGCTTGTATGCACCCTCAAGGATGTGATAAGTTGCACAGAGCGATCGATCGCCGGTTGTCGAAGGCCTGGAAAAGGATCGACCGCACCGCATAAAATTTCTCTAACCTAGCACTCTCCCCAATTTCCTAATGTCCCTGCAACTGCGCGTTTACGTTCCCCCGCATCCGTTAATTAAACACTGGCTGGCTGTTGCTCGCGACGCCGCCACCCCCTCGGTACTTTTTCGTTCTGCGATGACAGAATTGGGAAGGTGGCTGGCTTACGAGGCGATTCGAGAATGGCTGCCGACAGTGGAAACCACAGTGCAGACCCCTTTGGGCGAATGTCCGGCGACTTTTATCAACCCGGAAGCTCCGTTAGTTGTGGTACCGATTTTGCGGGCGGGTTTGGCACTGCTGGAAGGAATTCAGACGGTTGTACCGCTGGCTTCGGTTTACCACCTCGGCATGGCAAGAAATGAGGAGACGCTACAACCCACTTGTTATTTGAACAAATTGCCGGCGCAGTTTAACCCGGAAACGCGGGTGATAATTAGCGAGCCGATGCTGGCGACTGGCGGGACGATTATAGCGACTATGCAGGAATTGACTGCACGGGGAATTGACCCGAGCTTGATTCGGATTATCTCTGTGGTGGCTGCTCCTCCGGCTTTGAAGAGGCTGAGTGCAGAGTACCCGAGTTTGATGATTTACACGGCAACGATCGACGAAATAGTCAACGAACAGGGCTTTATTGTACCTGGTTTGGGAGATGCGGGCGATCGAACTTACGGGACATGAACCAGTCAGTCAGTCAATTTGAGATTTTAGATTTTAGATTGACTCGACAGATAAATCTGGGGGCTTGTATCCCTTGGTGGGTGCGGTGGGTGGTTCCAGGAATCAGTTGCTGAAAGCTCGGGGGAAAAAGATGACCCTGGTTTGGTAAAAGCAGGCACCGAGAGAGTTAGAATCAAAAGTACAAGTCAAAAATAAATAGCTTTTAGCACTCATTGCCCGTGAAACTTGATTCTGTTCCGCCAAGCTTGTCTGCTTCTGACTCAGTAAACCTCAATTATGATTTGCCACAACAGGTACAACTACAAATAAAAGAGGTTACTGATATTTGTGCTGCTTTAACCCCGGAGCCCGCTGAACTCTCAGGGACTGTAAATCCCGATATTTGTCAGGAACAAAAGAAACTGAAGTCGAAGCACTGGGCAGTTTTTGCTTCGACTTTTGCAACTATTTTTTTAGCTGAAATAGGAGACAAAACTCAGCTTGCGATTTTGCTAATGACGGCTGAATCTCGAAATCCTTGGATCGTGTTTGCGGGTGCGGGTTCGGCTTTGATAGCAACCAGTTTGCTGGGGGTGTTGCTGGGAAGGTGGCTGGCTAGTCGGATTGCTCCGAGAACTTTGGAGAGAGCAGCCGGAGTGATTTTACTGGCGATTTCGGCGGTTCTGCTGTGGGAAGTGCTGGGTTAATTGTCTGCCTTGTCGGTAAGTCGTAGATTTATACAATAGCTAACTAAGAACTAAAAAAACATGGACTGGCAACTTTTGGGACTAAGTTTTATTACAGTTTTTTTGTCAGAATTGGGAGACAAAAGTCAATTAGCTGTGATCGCCCTGGGCAGTAGTTGTAACTCGCCGCGGGCTGTATTTTTCGGCACCGCGTCGGCGCTGCTGCTGGCGAGTTTAATCGGTGTGGCGATCGGCTTCAGCACCGCTGAGGTGCTACCGGAACGACTGGTAAAGGGACTAGCGGCGATCGGATTTGCGGTGATGGGCTTGCGCCTGCTGTGGCCAAAAGCAGATTTACCGGAAGCATCCGAGTAGGGCGTGGCGTCAGTCGATTTTAGATTTTAGATTTTAGATTTTAGATTTACTCCAAAGATGAATCTGGAAGTTTGAACAAAAGTCTAAAATTTTGAGTTCTCCACAACAGGATTCGTTCCCAAGTACCCGTTTTTGGGCGGGTCAAGAAACTTGAAAATATAGTTATATCAAATCTGTTAGCATCGGAGATTATTCATCTCTCTATTCTCTTCATCGGCGTGAATTAGAGTCAATTTATTGTCATCGGCGGTTAGTTAATACATTCTTTTGTTTTAACCGCAGATACAGGCAGATAAACACAGATTAACGCCGATGAATACAGAATGGCTGCAATTCGAGCCTCGTTTTCGATCGCTAAAATTTAAAAAATTAGCGGGGGGCGTGAATTCACGCCCCCCGCTGCAGGTTGAGTTGAGAAAAACTCAACCTCTGAGCATTGTGTCGGTTAAACTTGGTTTTGGTAGCACCAGCCCAGCAGCGTACCGGCGACAGCCAACTTCAGCGCTTCCAATGCAAAATAGCCTTGGTGCAGTAGATTCATCCCGGCGGGCACTTCTGCTGCGGAATCGAACAGATTTAGCTGCATTCCCAAGGCGCTCATTTGGGGTGTCAGGGCGTAGGTGTCAATCAGGGCGATCGCCAGAAGTACCAATGATAATAAAATTGCTGTGCGGCTGCGCTTGCCGAAGTCACCGACTAAATTGCTCAAAACCATCAAACCCGTTGCCACCAGGCCCGAACAGATTAACTCAACGCGGTTGAATCCCCAGAACATTAAATTCCCGGCCGTTGCAAACTCGGGAGATGTCATCATGCCAGATACGTAGAGACTGGGCATAATTACTAGATCCAAAATCAGGCTACCGCTGAGCCAGAAAATTAGGGACACCATGACAATTGCTTGCCAGCGCGGTTTGATTGATTCCACTCTTGATGTTGTAATAGCTGTCATATAATTCGACCCTCTAAAATTTTCTTCTGCCTTTTCTAGAGTTTAACTAACTTTTTTCTAAAATTCTGTTAAGTATTTTTAAATCAATGGTAACTTTTGTGTAACATACCCTGAAGAATTGTTAAGCTCACTTATGCTTGTCATCCCCTCAGTTAACTAATACTAATTCGGAAAAAGTACGGAATAAATTAATAATTACTCACAGGACTTATGCACTGCGACCAAAGACATCTGTTTTTGACTCTGATTAAACACCGTAACGTATTTTTTTCATAAAAAACCAGGTTTCTGCGTCCAAAAATAATATCGTTTCCGGTTGCCTCGAAATAATAAAATCGAGTCAACAGTTAACACTCAACCATTCAGTTTTTCGACCCGCCCGTCAACAGTCAACAGTCAACAGTCAACAGTCAACAATAATTCCGGTGCAACCGGAATTGATATAACTCCTAATTTAACTGTATATGTCTAAGTTTCAATTATCCTCTTGGTTGCCCCGTCTCCCCCCTCAAGTCTGGATTCTTGCTGCCGGCAGATTCCTCTCCCAAAGTGGCACCGGTTTTACTTTATTTTACGCGCCGATATTTTTTGTCGATCGCGTGGGTTTATCTGCTACTGCTGTTGGGATTGGTTTGGGTAGCGGTTCAGTTTCGGGAATTTTGGGCAGAATTTTGGGCGGTTCTTTTTGTGATTCAAAATTTTGGGGAAGGCGGCGAACTTTATTGCTGGCGGCAGTTATTTCGGCTGCCGCTTCTTTTGTACTGGCGGCGACTAATGATTTCGCTGGCTTAATTGCGGGCAATTTACTGATGGGTTTTGGCGTGGGTTTGTATTGGCCTCCAACCGAGACGATGGTGGCGGATTTAACGGAGGGCGAACAGCGACAGGAAGCTTTTGCTTTGACGCGGCTTGCTGATAATTTGGGTTTGCAAGTTGGGATTATTTTGGGCGGTTTGTTGATTGAGTTAACGGGGAATTATCGATCGCTCTTTATTATTGATGGTATCTCGTTTTTAGTGCTGTTTGCCGTGGTGGCGATCGCGATCGCCGAAACCTACAAACCAGCTAATTCAGCAGATAGAGGCAAAAAAGGTGGGGAAAATGGCTGGATGGTGGCGCTGAGCGATCGAAGTCTTCTAGTTTATGCTTTAGTAAATACTCTGTTCACATTATATATTTCCCAAATCCAAACCACAATGCCGCTGTACTTTAGCAAGTTTGTCGCGGTGGGGACATCGGGAAAAGGCTTTTCAACAGGTACAATTACCGTTTTGTTTGCTTTTAGTACGTTTTTAACTGTGGCTTTGCAACTGCCGGTTGTTAAAGCTTTGAGACCATTTTCCCATCCAAAAGCTTTGATGATTTCTGCGCTGCTGTGGGGAATGGGATTTATCGCGATCGGCTTGACGGGAATGGCTGCAACTGACCATCTATTTTTAGCTGTTTTAGGCTTGAGCTTTTTGTCGCTTGCGACTGTTACTTATACGCCTTTTGCTTCTGCTTTGGTGGTGGATTTAGCGCCGGAGTCTTTGCGGGGCGTGTATTTGGCGGTTAGTTCTCAGTGTTGGGCGATCGGCTATTTAATCGGGCCGCCGCTGGGCGGTTTGGCTTTGGATGGAGGTAAATGGGCGGCGGATAATTTTTGGTTGGGTTTGGCTTTGAGTGTCGGCGCGGCTATTTTTATATTGCAAAAGCTCGATCGAATGTTGAAAATTAGAATCTAATATTCAGTTGTTCGTTTAGGACTAAGACCAAAAAACCCGGTTTCTGCGTCAATATCTCTCGGTTCGATACCACGATTTTTCAGAGAAACCGGGTTTGTGACCCCGCGTGCGTCCAAGACTGTAGTTGTTAGGATTAACAGTCAACAGTCAACAGTTAACCGTCAACAGTTAACCGTCAACAGTCAACAGTCAACAGTCAACAGTTAACCGTCAACGAACTAATTTATTTTCGTCGATCGCCCAATTTGCGGTAAACTTCTCTCAAATCAACTTGATGGTGAGCCAAAGCCACCAAAGCGTGATAAAATAAATCCGCAACTTCCCCAGCAATCCCGTCTTTGTCGTCATCTTTGCAAGCCATCACAACTTCCGCCGACTCTTCGCCAATTTTCTTGAGAATTTTGTTGTCGCCTCCCTCGAATAACTTGCAAGTATAAGAACTTTCGTTAGGATTGTCCCGACGATCGCAAATTACCGCAAATAATTGAGATAACATATCCCCTGGCGGCGGTGAAATTTCCCCATCAACTTGGTGAAAACAACTTCTTTCTCCGGTGTGACAAGCAATATCTCCAACTTGTTCGACAGTAACTAGCAAAGCATCGCTATCGCAGTCGTAACGCAGGCCTTTGACATTTTGAATGTGTCCCGAAGTCGCGCCTTTTGGCCACAGTTCAGCGCGCGATCGACTCCAGAACCAAGTTTGCCCGGTAGAGAGCGTTTTTTGCAGCGACTCCCGATTCATCCACGCCATCATTAACACCGTACCGTCCAAATAATCTTGGACGATCGCAGGCACTAAACCGCGCTCGTCGTAACGAATCTTTTCAATTGGGATCGCTCGGCTCAAACTCGATAAATCAGTAGTAGACATAATTTTATTTCAACTTGGTAAGATAGATTAACACTTTCCTGTCGGAGATTTTTTTTAATTAACCGCAGAGAACGCAGAGGACGCAAAGGAAGGGAGAAGATTGAGCAAGGGAGGGGTAAATTGTCAAGAACTCTTTTACAAAAAATTACACTTTAGGGCGATTCCCTACGGGATAGCTTCGCTTCACGATGCGGGTGCTACAAAGCCTGAAAAACCCAAGCTAGTATTGCTACTCGTTGGTTTGTACCCTAAAATCTACTAGAATAGTTTCCTTGAATCGACCTAACCTTTATGTTGAACCGGTTATAAAATTATTCTACCAACAACAGACGTTCACTAAGGAGAAAACATTGGTTTCCACAACCTTGAAAACGACCAAATCAGAAGAAATTTTCGCCGCTGCCCAGAAGTTGATGCCAGGTGGCGTCAGTTCCCCCGTGCGCGCCTTCAAATCCGTAGGCGGACAGCCCATCGTCTTTGACAGGGTAAAAGGAGCCTACATTTGGGATGTTGACGAAAACCAATACATTGACTATGTAGGCACTTGGGGCCCAGCCATCTGTGGTCACGCCCACCCGGATGTCATCAAAGCCCTGCACGAATCTTTAGAAAAAGGTACGAGTTTCGGCGCACCATCGCTGTTGGAAAACGTACTCGCCGAAATGGTCATCGATGCCGTTCCCAGCATTGAAATGGTGCGATTTGTCAACTCCGGCACCGAAGCCTGTATGGCCGTTTTGCGGCTGATGCGAGCTTTCACCGGACGCGATAAACTGATTAAATTTGAAGGCTGTTATCACGGGCACGCCGATATGTTCTTGGTAAAAGCCGGTTCCGGCGTTGCAACTCTGGGCCTTCCCGACTCTCCGGGCGTCCCGAAATCCACTACTGCCAATACCCTCAACGCTCCCTACAATGACTTAGAAGCAGTCAAAGCTTTATTTGCCGCAAATCCCGGCGAAATAGCAGGCGTAATTCTCGAACCAGTGGTGGGGAATGCCGGTTTTATTACCCCGGATGCAGGTTTTCTCGAAGGTTTGCGGGAAATTACTAAAGATAACGGTGCTTTGTTAGTTTTTGATGAAGTAATGACCGGTTTCCGCATCGCCTACGGCGGAGCTCAGGAAAGATTCGGTGTCACCCCGGATTTGACTACCTTGGGTAAAGTTATCGGTGGCGGTTTGCCAGTGGGAGCTTACGGGGGAAGGCGGGATATTATGGGGATGGTGGCTCCTGCAGGCCCGATGTATCAAGCGGGTACGCTTTCGGGAAATCCTTTGGCGATGACTGCTGGGATTAAGACTTTGGAATTGCTACAAAAACCCGGCACTTACGAACAGTTGGATAAGATTACCAAAAAACTGTCTGATGGATTGCTAAAAATTGCTAAGGAAGCGGGACACGCGGTTTGGGGTGGGCAAATTAGCGGGATGTTTGGCTTGTTTTTTGCGGCTGGCCCGGTTCACAATTACGAGGATGCGAAGAAGTCGGATTTGATGAAGTTCAGCCGCTTTCACCGGGGAATGTTGGAGCACGGAATTTATCTTGCTCCTTCGCAGTTTGAGGCGGGATTTACTTCTTTGGCTCATACTGAGGAAGATATCGATCGAACTTTGGCTGCAGCGCGTGAAGTGATGGCAAGTATTTAATGTGTGTAGTAAGGGCATTCGTCCTTACTACTCAGGCATAAATAATTAAAGTCCTTGCTGCTTTTTGACAGTAAGGACTTTAATATTTAACTGCTTTATCAAATAAAGTCCTGAATCATACAGACTATTCAGGAGTCGCTTTTAATAAGACTTACAGGCTTTTTTAGTAAATCTGCACGGGGTAATTTCAGCTTTATGGTGTGAGGGAATTACAAATTAGTAATTATAGGAACTCTCTACCTTGCGGTAGCAATCCCTAACTTAGCTCCCTTAATTCGGCGTAATCGATCCATAACTTCCACCACATTTCCGTGATTGACGCTTTTATCCGCATTCAGCACAATTAATGAGTTCTGATTTGACCCCATCGTCTGTCGCACCGTACTCTCAATCTGGTCTAAGTTGACTGACTTTTTATCAACCATTAATTTTCCCTGATCATCGATCGTGACCGTAATTTTAGTAGGCGAGTCCTGAACTTGAGAGGTTGATGCTTTCGGTAAATTTACGGGTAAACCCTCGGATTTGGATAAAGACAGAGAGGAAACAATTAAAAACGTTAATATGGCGAACACCACATCAATCATTGGCACGATGTTAATCTGGGGAATACTATCAGGTTCATCGGGTAGGCGCATAATTAGATTCTCTTGGTAGTTTTTCGTAGCGGTGACGGTACAATAACTCTAGCTGGCCTCCCGCTTCCTGAATAAAAGCAATCTGCCGTAAGTAAAACCCGCGAAACATATTGGCAAATAAGAGTGTAAAGATTGCCACAACTAACCCTATTGCCGTAGAAACGAGGGCTTCGCTAATCCCAGAAGTAACGCCTGCGGAATTGGTGCCCGTGGCATTTCCCAGTTTGAGAGAACTAAAGGTAGTAATTAACCCCAAAACTGTTCCGAGCAACCCAAATAGTGGGGAAAGGCTGATAATGGTGTCAAATATTGTATTGAATCGCTTCAGGATGGGGATTTCTGCCTGAGCGCCACTCTCTAAGGCCAAACGAAATTCTTCGATGTTGGGCGCGTCTAATTCTAAAGCTTCTAAAAAAATCCGGGCTAGGGGCAAATCGCTGTTTACTTGTAACTTTTTGATTGCGGAATCGGGGTTTTGACTGTAAAGCTGTAGCACTTCTCGCACGACTCGCCGCTGCCGCCGATTTACCCTAAACCAAAAGGCAAGACGCTCTATGATCAGCGCGACTGCTGCGATTGACGAGGCAAGCAGCGGCCAAGAAACAATGCCCCCAGCGCGAAAAATGTAAATGAAAGTATCCATTGATTTGTACTCTCGCTAGCTCTGTTGAATGATCGCAAGCTGCCTAATGGTGCAATTAGCCCGATCGAAGGCTGGTAGAGTTTCTGCGTCAAGTCGGCACAAGTGATTCAGGCTGCGAATTGTTTCACTCAAGCGCGATCGCGATCGCACAAACGCACTACCTGTGTGTGACTATCTTCGTCTGTACCCAAAATGCTCCTAATGTGATCACGACCGAGATCGCGACAGATTTTTCTGCCAGTGCTTCTTTGCTAAATCTTTGCGTTAGGACTTGACAATAATCTTCAATAATTTAAAAGATTCTCAACTAGGTTTCCACAAAATTCAGGGTTTGTCAAGTCATGAGCCAGCTTTTTAAATAAAGATTACCTATCAAACGCAAAAAAAAACTTGATTTTACTTATTGACTAATTTTTATGAAAAGCTTGAGAATGTGGAAATTTGTTGGTATATTACGGGCTAGAGTATTGCAGTTAAGGCATTTTTGAACCTTGCCCTGCCAGAATCCGAACATTGACAGCACCCAGGAGAGCGACGTAGACGCCGCCAAAGGAAATGTTGATTGGTAGCGTCTAGTGGCTATCTCAAAATTAAATAATGAAAATTAATTGCAAGAGTCTTGAACAGGGTGACAGTGTTCTTATAGGATGGGTAGGTTCATCATTGATAGCAAGCTCAACAGGCTGTTGGTAGCTTGTTTCGGGTTATGTCGGGGAGCCAGCGAGGATGTTGTCATCCATAAAGGAGATTGAGAAGGGATGAGTTTTTCAAATATTTCGGCGACGCAAAGACAACAACAAGAAGAAGCACTCAAAAAAGTTCTGGCGATCAGTCTGTTAGCCTCAGCCTTACTGCACGGTGTCGCGTTGCCGTTGAGCCTCAAGTTGGTCAAACCTGCTGAATTTGAAGAGGATGCAATTGAAATTGTTGTGCTTGATGAGCCCACAGTAGAGGAAACCCAGCCAGAGCCGGTTATTCCAGAAAAGGTATCTCCCCCACCTGAGACGTTCAAACCAGAACCGCCACCAGAGCCAACTCCCCCAGAGGAGTCACCCGTAGCCGCAACGCCACCGCCGATTCCAGGGGAGCAGCCGGTAGCGGTAACTCCACCGCCGATTCCAGAGGAGCCACCCGTAGCGGTAACTCCACCACCGATTCCAGAGGAGCCACCCGTAGCGGTAACTCCACCACCGATTCCAGAGGAGCCACCCGTAGCGGTAACGCCACCACCAATTCCAGAGGAGCCACCCGTAGCGGTAACGCCACCACCGATTCCAGAGGAGCCTTCCCCCGCACCTCAACAGGATTTAAATTCCCCAGAAACTCCTAAAACCCCGATCGCCACCGAACCCGAAACCCCGTCGCCCGAGCCTCCAAAAATTGATAGCCCCAGCACAACGGCAAGCCCGGAACCCCCTCCCAGCGAACCACCCGTTACCGCCTCCCGCCCCAAGGATGCTGCAAGTTCCAGAGACTTTACAAATGATGCTGGAAATCCCAACTCCTCCGACAGCCCCGAAAACAATAACCCGCTCTCACCATCTGCTTCGGCGGGTAGCGGGGAGCCTTCCTCCGAGCCATTAAATCCTTCTTCCGGGCCCATACAGCGATCGCCTGCGGCTGGCTCGCCAGTCACAGCTACTAGGCCAGGAGGCGGTAGTAACTCTGGAAATGCGATCGGGGATCTCACAAACCCCTCCTCCTCTGAGAGCCCCGGAGCAAGTCCGTCCAACTCACCATCCGGTGCCAGTAAAAATGGCGACATACCTTCTGATGAGCCATTTGCGGCTGGTTCGGGGCGAGCGCCCCGAGCGCCTGCGGCTGGCTCGCCAGTCACGGCTACCAGGCCAGGAGGCGGCGGCAATTCTGGAAGTGCGCTCCCAGATGTAGGAAACCTCGCCTCATCTGGTAGCCCTGGAGGAAGTGCATCGAACTCATCACCCGGTGGAGGTGGAAATGGCAGCGGCGGTTCGTCACAGCCTTTTGGCAGCGGTTCCGGGCCAGTGCCAAAACCACCGACAAATCCAGGAAGAGGGGGGAGTCCTTCGCGCCCTCCCGGCACGCCTCTGGGTACTTGCATTAGTGGCTGCGGTAAACCTGAATATCCGAGCGCAGCCAGAGAACAAGGGCGGGAAGGCCGAGTGGGAGTCACGTTTGACATTGACCCCAACGGTAAGCCATTCAACATCAAGATCTCGACTCCTAGCAAATACAACGACTTGGATCGCGCAGCGATTAAAGCAATAGAAAAAAGGAAATATGCCTCATCAGAGAGTGGCATTCCCGGAGAAACAATATTCATTGTTTTCGATCTCACTGACTAGGGATTTTTTTCAGACTCTAGCAATTTGGCTGGGAATTCTATAGCACTGTCCAAGGAATAGCAAAGTTAAAACTTGAATTTTTTGTGAATTATGAATTTGGAAATGTCGTCAGCAATATTAAGTAAACTTCAGCGAGTTGGACTCGCTCTCTTACTTGGTTCCAACTTGGGAATGGCTTTGTTGTTTGCCAACCCTCACAGCGCAATGGCAGGAGTAATTACTTTACCCGATGGCGGACGTTGCGAGGGAGAATTGAGTGAGGGAAAACTCAGCGGCCCCGGCAGTTGTCAATATGCCAACGGCGATCGCTACGAAGGCCAATTTCTCAACGGCAAACCTCACGGTCAAGGCATCTATACTTTTAAAGAAGAAGGTCGATACCAAGGAGAATTTGCCGATGGTGAATTCAACGGTCAAGGTGTCCGCGAATTTGCTAACGGCAACCGCTACGAAGGCACTTTTAAAAACGGTGAGTTCGACGGTACAGGAACTTTTACCTCAACTAACGGCATTCGTTACGAAGGCTCTTTTACCAATGGTTCTCCCAGCGGTCGCGGGGCTTTTACGTTCAGTAATGGCACTCGATGCGAAGGAGATATTAAAGAAGGAAAAGTTAACGGCAAAGGCGTGTGTCAATATGCTAATAAGAACCGCTACGAAGGAGAGTTGCTGAATAATGTGCCTAACGGGCCGGGAATTTATACCTTTGCTGAAGGAGGTCGTTATGAGGGGCAATTTAGTGAAGGGCAGTTTCACGGTAAAGGGGTTCGCGAATATCCGAACGGCAACCGCTATGAAGGAGAGTTTGTGAAGGGCAACATTCAAGGTCAGGGGTTGTTTACTTTTAAAGAAGGGGGACGTTATCAAGGCCCGTTTGACAAGGGAGAATTTAGTGGTGAAGGTGTCCGTGAGTTCGCCAATGGAAATAGCTATAAAGGCACTTTTGTCAAGGGTAAAATGAGCGGGAAAGGAGTTTTCATTTTTGCGAATGGCGATCGCTGCGAAGGCGAATTTACCGATGGTCAGTTCAACGGCAAAGGTACTTGCATTTACGCCAATGGCGATCGCTATCAAGGTGAATTCCTTAACGGCCAGAAACACGGGCAAGGTTCCTACATTTATGCAGATGGAACGAAAGTAGAAGGAAATTGGCAACAAGGTCAAATTAAAAAATAACCTATCTCGCCCTACTTGTTTACCCCCCCTCCTCACCAATGACATTAATGCGCTTTACAGCCGATACACCGGCGTTTTATAGCGCTTTTCAAGTTGGTGAGCGTAGCGGAGGGCTTTTAATTTCACATCCGATTTACACAGGGTCTTTTTTCGGATTTTCTGGATATCTCGAAGAGGTGTTATTTTTGTAACCGCAGATGGAGGCAGATAGACGTAGATAGGTTACGTTTGTGGGCATCGGATTTGGTAGAATTTTCTCCCTTGTTCTCCATAAAAAAGATTTAAATCCTCGGCATTTTGTTCGTGCAGCTTGTTGAAAATGCTGTTATATCGTTTCCGGTTGCATCGGAATAATAAAATCGAGTCAACAGTTAACACTCAACCATTCAGTTTTTCGACCCGGCCGTCAACAGTCAACAGTCAACAGTCAACAGTCAACAGTCAACAATCATTCCAGTGCAACCGGAATTGATATTATGTCTCAGTTTAACCCTAGCCAATTAATTTCCAGTGTTTCTACAACTAAAAAAACAAGGCCGGCGAATTCTCTCGTTATTGATGAGTTTTATTTTAGTTTTGCTTCTAAATAATGGGGTTCAATCCTCGCCTCAAACCGGGACTCAAATTCTTTGGGATACCTATGGAATTCCACATATTTATGGAGAGAATACTAAAAGCCTTTTCTACGCTTTTGGGTGGGCGCAGATGCAAAGTCACGGTAATCTGATTTTGCGTCTTTACGGGCAAGCTCGCGGCCAAGCTGCCGAGTTTTGGGGCGAAGATTATCTGGAATCCGATCGCTGGGTGCAAACTATGGGAATTCCTAATCGCGCAAATGCGTGGTATGAATCACAAAATCCCATTTTTCGCAACTATCTCGATGCTTTTGTTGGCGGAATGAATGCCTATGCAAAAGAACACCCAGAGGCGCTCACCGAAGAATTAAAAGTAGCATTGCCCCTCAAACCGACAGATGTATTGGCACACGCGCAACGTGTCATCAATTTTACTTTTATAGTCGAGCCAGAGCGCGTTGAAGATCTCGCGGAAAATGACACCCCCAAAGGCTCTAATGGTTGGGCGATCGCTCCTTCCCGTTCTGAAAGCGGCAATGCCATGTTATTGGCAAATCCTCACCTTCCTTGGTCGGATTTATATTTATGGTATGAAGCGCAACTGATTGCCCCAGAAATTAACGCTTACGGAGCGACTCTCGTCGGATTTCCTGTATTAACGATCGCCTTTAATGACAACTTGGGATGGACTCATACTGTCAACACTCACGATGGCTGGGATGCCTACGAATTGCCCCTCGCTAACGATGGCTATCGCTTCGATGGCGAAGTCCGAAAATTTGACAGAGAAGAGAAGGTTTTAAAAGTCAAAGAAAAGAATGGAAATTTGCGATCGGAATCTCTAGTCGTGCGGCGTTCTGTTCACGGGCCGATTCTCACAGAAAAACAGGGCAAAGCGATCGCCCTGCGCGTTGTCGGACTCGATAAACCAGCAGCCCTTCAGCAGTGGTGGGATATGGCACGCTCAAAGAATTTTTCTGAATTTGAAGCCGCTTTAAAGCGCTTGGAAATTCCCATGTTTACCGTCATGTATGCCGATCGTGAGGGGCATATCATGCACTTGTTTAACGGTCAAGTCCCCATACGCAAAAAGGGAGATTTTAAATACTGGTCAGGCACGATCGCAGGCAATACGTCAGAGACTTTGTGGAGCAAAAATCATCCCTATGCGGATTTGCCGCGCGTTGTCGATCCGCCCAGCGGTTGGTTGCAAAATACCAACGATCCGCCTTGGACAACGACGTTTCCCAGGGCGATCGCACCCGATAATTATCCCGCCTACATGGCACCGCGCGGCCCGATGGATTTGCGATCGCAGCGATCGGCAAAAATGCTATTAGAAGATGAAAAAATCTCTTTCGATGAATTGATGCAATACAAACATTCCACTCAGGTAGAACTAGCCGATCGCCTCCTCCATGATTTAATTCCCGCCGCACGGCAAGGCAGTGAAAAAGCGCGCCGCGCTGCGGAAGTTCTCGCCACTTGGGATCGCAAAGTCGATGCCGACAGTCGCGGTGCGGTGCTGTTTGCCTTTTGGAAAAAAGCGATGGATGCCGATCGCTTATTCGCTAAACCTTGGAGCGAAGATGCGCCGCTAACGACGCCAGACGGGTTGGCAAATCCTGCGGAGGCGGTGCGGGTGCTGGAAGCGGCAGCTACCAAAGTTGAGCTAACTTATGGCGCGTTAGATGTGGCATGGGGGGAAGTCTTCCGATTGCCTGGGGAGGCGAATCTGCCTGCAAATGGAGCTGACGGTGCTTTGGGTGTATTTCGCTCAGTATGGTTCGCTCCTGGGAAAGACGATCGCTTTCAAGCGGTTGCGGGCGATTCTTTTGTCGCCGCGATTGAGTTCTCCAATCCGGTGAAAGCGATGGCGCTAAACAGTTACGGCAACGCCAGTCAACCTGGTTCGCCCCACGCCGGCGATCAGTTGCAGCTTTTTGCTCGCAAGGAATTGCGCCCTGTATGGCGATCGCGATCGGAAATTGAAGCTCACCTGAGTTCGCGCCAGAAACTATAGAAGAAGGAAGTTCGGCAACGGATTCTGTAACGGATATAACGGATGTAATATCAATTCCGGTTGCACCGTCCGTGATTGTTGACTGTTGACTGTTGACTGTTGACTGTTGACGGGCGGGTCGAAAAACTGAATGGTTGAGTGTTAACGGTTGACTCGATTTTATGATTTCGATGCAACCGGAAACGATATAACGGATGTCAGGAAGAAGTTAAAAGACCTCTCTCCGTGTCCCCTTTACCCATCCCGCAGCAGCCGGCAAGCATACCCACCGACTGCAACGAAGAATAAGCCCAGGGCGGAGATAGCGTATAACAAAGCCATGCCAGCACCGGCACCTGTCCCCAGAATTCCGCCAAAAATAGCTGCTAAAAAACCTCCCGGTTGCATGGCGGGTTCAAAGACGCGATCGGCAAGTGGCCCTGCGATCAATAAACCGATCGCGGACGCCAATTGCACGATCACTGCTCTGGTAGCAAAAACGCGGCCCTGTACCTCTGGTGCGACTTTCGCCAGCCAGATCGCCTCGTTGGAACTGCCGAGGATGGGGAAATTGAAAGACGAACAAAATTGAGCGGGAATCCAGATGGAAAGCGCCTGACCGAAAGCAAAGACTATTTTACTCAAGCCCGCGCCTGCCATGCCGAGCAGAAAGCCCCGGATTCGGCGTTTGGGGCCGCCCCAAATACTGACGATCAATGCTCCTAAAACGCCGCCTGCGCCGGCGGCTGAAAGGATAGTACCGAGGATTCTGGCATTGTTGCCGGTGCGTGCCAGTATCATCGGTGAGTAGAGGGCCGCGCCGATGTCGTGAGCAAACCAGAATAGCGAAACTGACACCAGCAAGGCAAGCAGGCTGGGACGCTGGACGATGTAGCGGAATCCGAAGCTGAGTTCTTGCAACAGGTGGAGGCGAGTCGGCTGGGGATTGGAGGCGATCGCGGGCTGGGGTATTTTGACACATACTAGCGTGGCGATCGCGATTGTAAAAGTTGCCAGGTCGATCGTAAAAATCCCGCTCAACCCAATCACAGAATAGAGAATCCCCGCCAGCGTCGGAGCAATAATACTCGCACCGTAACTTGCCAGAAAACTTAAACTGCTAGCGCGGCTGTAATGCTTTTCTGGCATCATTGTGGCGATCGCTGCTGAGTAAGCTAACTGCTGAATTTGGTCAAAAACTCCGTTAACCGCAGCCGCTACATATATATGCCATATTTGCAGGTTTTGGCTGATATAAAGTAATAGGATAGTGAGCGTTAACAAAGCTGAAACCGCATCACCACTCCCCATCAAAAATTTTCGATTCCAGCGATCGACGAGAATGCCAGCAACCGGAGCGAGCAAGATGCGCGGCAATTGAGTAAAAAACATCAACAAAGCCAAAGCCGTCACTTGACTGGTGGACTCCCAAATCCAAATAGTCAGCGCAAACGCGGACATAGCGCTGCCAATCATCGAAGCAGTTTGTCCGAGCCAGAGTTGAATAAATTTTTGCATTAAATAGGCGGTTGATAGGATTTAAAATTCAGAGGATAAGCTAACCCGCATTTAAATTGCCTGGTCAAATAAACTTTTACTTTTGTGGGGTGGGCATCCTGCCCGCCCTCAACACAAAATTTAAATGCACAACAGCTTAGGGGTTTTTAGGAAGAAGAATGACACCCGCATCCAACCGCACGCCGCTCTCCTTAAAACCAAGGCCATTGCTGGCTAAGTGGAGATAATTCTTCATATTGCTGTCTCGCCTCCGTGCGGTAAAATTTCGCCAAATGCCGCTGCCGCCACATTAGTACGCCCGTAACAAACAGTACAATCGCTGCTAATCCTGCGATCGCGTGTACCAGCCGCAAGTAAATTCCGCCATAGCTGCCAATATGTAGCGGATAAAGCGAGTTGAGAATTCGATTTGGTATAGAAGCTGAATTTACACTGTTAGCCTGCAATATTTTGCCACTATATTGGTCGAGATAAATGGTGCTAACCCCGTTTGGGTGAGGCTCATTGGGAAATTTTTTCCGTACTTTAAAAGTTGCTTCAGGCTTCAAAGGCAGAGAAATAAAAGTGGTTTTAGCTTCCGGCCAAACTGTATTAACTTCGTCTAAGATTTCGTCAAGGTTGTGCCTCGAACTGCTAGAGTGGGGATGAGAAGTCAATGCTGGCTGTGGCTTTTCATTCGTTAGCCAATACAGCGTCGATTCAACCGGCTCGTAAAAAACTATCGCTGTTCCTGTAGCGGACATGAGTATGAGAAAAGCGACCGATACAATGCCAGAAACGTTATGTAAATCAAATACAGTCCGCTGCCAGTGAGCTTTCCAATTAATAGAAAATCCGCGAGCCAAATTGCGCCAACCCGTCCACAGAACCAAGCCAGTGAAAGTTAGTCCTAGCATTACTAGACCGCAAATACCGACAACAAGATGACCGAATTCTCCTCCCGCTAATTCCACGTGTAACGTAAAAATAAAACCTGTAAAAGTTTCTTGCCAAAGGCGCCCACCCGTAATTTTCCCACTGTAAGGATTGACATAAACGTTAACTATTTCCTCACTCTTTGACAGCATTGAGATTTGACAAACATCCTTCGCTGATCGTGGCAGCAAGATACTAAGAGCTTGATTTTGGGGATAAGCTTTTTCGGCAATCTGCAGGACATTTTCCAGCGGTATCCGTTCGCCTTGAGGAATTACTTGCAGGAGTTGGGGATTGAAGAACCGCTCGATTTCAGGCCCGAAAATTAGCAAGCTGCCTGTCAAAGCAATTACTGCTAGAAATATTCCTACCACCAACCCCAAATACAAGTGCAGTTTGAATGCGAGTTTGCGGAACTTCATCTCTAAATTTTTCTCAAAGCCGTTAACTGTTCTCATTAAGGTAAAACCGATAGTCCGACAGGGAATGAATTCCCTGTCTCAAAGCTAAAGTCCTCGCTATGAGGACTGAGAAAAACACTTTTCAACTCATTAGTCCTCTTGAGAGAACTTTAGCTATTAGACAGGGGTTTCAACCCCTGGCGGACTAGCGGGTGGGCGCGAGGACTAGCGGACTAACAGCTTAAATTGACACCAATGGGTTCTTGGAGTATCCCTACGGGGATATTGAATCTACCTCATAAACCTGCAATCTGCTGTAATTACCAGTTAAGGCGGTAATTAACACTAAGAGTTAAACCTCTCCCTGCATAATTACCACTGTCCGAGCCAAATCCAGCTAAGTATTGCGAGATCACGGGAAAATATTGATTATTCAATAAATTCTCGACTTTGACTTGTAGCAACCCCGATCCAATTTTAACCGCGCTGACGTAATCTAGTGTGAGATAGCTGCTAATCGGGCCGCCATCCGAGCCGTCTTTGAAAGCTTGATCGCGATTTCCAGAATATAATAACTGTAACCGATTGTTCCATCCCGGCAAAGTTTCGTTTTGAACATAAGCTGTTAGCTTGAGTGGTGGAATTCGGCTGCTATCGAGGGCGAGGTAACTGTTTTCGTCCTCATATTCGCCTTGAATATAAGTAGCAGTCCCGCCGAGCGACCATGCTTGTCCAGGTTGCCAATCCACAGTTCCTTCTAAGCCATAAATGCGTTCTGGGGAGCGCTGTAGTTCCAGGCGGCCTGTGTTGCCAACTGGTGTAAAACGGACTCCTAGATCGGAGGTATTGTAAAAAGCGGCAAGCGACATTTGCACGGATTGCCACCCTCCTCGAATGCCAATTTCGTAGCTGTTGACTTTTTGCGGTTGAGTTACTTCTAACGAAGATTCAATTCCGACAAAATCGTCGGGGGGTTGGCGGAGGATGCGGCCGAAATCTGGAACTGAGAAACCTTGAGAAAAGTTGCCAAATATGTTGAAGTTGTCAGTAATTTTATAGACAGCCCCTGTATTAAATAGGGTGGCGTTAAATTTGCGATCGCCTCCTTCGATCTGGCGCTCATTAAAAGTGGTATAATCATTGACGTTTAACCCGAGGCGTTCGTGACGTATCCCACCACTTAGAATGACGATATCGTCAATATTCCATTCCATTTGACCGAAAAAGCCAAGGCTGTTGAAAGTGTAAGGAGGGACGAAAGGACGCTCGGAGATTTTCCGGTAAACCCGGCCGCCACTTGCGTCAAATCTCTCCGGGTCGTACAGGTCGAAACGCTGTCTGCTATCTTCAGTAACATAGTCAGATCCCCAAGTTAATCGAAGATTTTCGGCACGCGATAAAGGAGTGTTGATCGCAAGCCTTCCTCCTATTTGTTCGGTGTTGGTGCGCGAACGAGTAACACCGACAAACGGCCCAAAGAAATCGGACGTGCGGTAATCTGAAGGAACACCTACATTGGAATGCGTTCGATAGTAAATTTGACTTTGAAGGCTGCTGCCAAAAAGGTTTTGGTTTGTGTAACTTAGGTTGAGCTGTGTATTCCTATTTCCCGGTATTTCCCCGGCGATATCCAAATTTCCGGTTCGGATGGCGCGGGCTTTTTGCCGTCCTTCCTGTTCGTCAACACTCAAGTCGGGAATTACATTGGGATCTTGAGTTTCCCGATAGTGATTGACAGTTAGTTGCAGCCGCTGTTGGGTGTCCAAATCTACCCCGACTTTGCCCATCACGTTGAAGAGGGTGCTGCTATCTCCGCCGAGTTCAAAAAAGGGAATGCGATCGCCTTGGGCATCGTAAAAAGCTCCACTTCTGGCGAGCGAGACAGTGCCGGTCATATCGAAATTGCCACTTCGGCCAGAAATCGTCTGCTGAGCGTTAAAGCCTAGAGCATCTTGTGTGTTTGTTAAAGCGCTATTGACGCCCACTTCAGTAACAGCACTTAGCCTTTCCTCAGTTGGCCGACGAGTAATAATATTAACCACGCCACCTGTAGCCTGAGCGCCGTAGATTGCGGTAGACCCCCGCACTACTTCAATGCGTTCGATCGCACTGGGATCGATGTTTCTAAAATCCCTGACAAAAGATTGAAGATTGGTCGTTTGTGGCACGCCGTCAATCAGAACGGAAACGTTGCGACCTCGCAAAGTTTGTCCATAAGTGCTCGTAGTTTGAGTCGGTGGCGCGAAACCGGGAACCTGATTTGCCAGAGCTTCCCCGATATTTCTGGATGGCCCTATTTGCTGCTGAAGTTCTTCTGAGTCTACCACCGTTATAGAGCGCGGCACGTTTGTCACTCTTTCTGCGGTTCGTGTTGCAGTGACGACGATTTCAATTGGGTCTCTCCCCACCTGTGGCGTTCCGGGTGGCTGTGTCGGCGTTCCTGGTGGCTGCGCTGTAGGCGGTAAGGGTTCTCCGGGCGTTCCTGGTGGCTGCGCTGTAGGCGGTAAGGGTTCTCCGGGCGTTCCTGGAGGCTGCGCGGTCGGCGGTAAGGGTTCTCCGGGCGTCCCTGGAGGCTGCGCGGTCGGCGGTAAGGGTTCTCCGGGCGTCCCTGGTGGCTGCGCGGTCGGCGGCAAGGGTTCTGTGGGTATCTCTACCTGCTGCCCGGTCGGTGGCAAGGGTTGTCCGGGTGTCCCTGGTGGCTGTGTTGTAGGAGCCGGTGCAGGGGGGCGAGCAGTCATCTGCGAGGTGGGTTTTAAGCTGAGAATCAGACCCGCAGCGTTAGGAATCACCCGTGCCACTGGTTGGCCCCTCTCGCCAATGACTCTGATTCGGATGCTGTTGTTATCTAAAGGAGTAACGGTGACAGAAGCAATTCCGGCAGCCGGTTTGTCTTGACGAAACTCATTTCCCCCCGGTAGTCGCAGTTGAGCGGTGATGGCATCAATTTGTAAAGTTTCGCCAAAGGTGGTGGTGAAGACTTGCAGGGGTCTTCCATCTTCAGTGTCTAGGATAATTTCAATGCCTTCTGATGTGGGGTTGAGGCGAACGCCCGTCACCTGCGCGATGTTGGAAGCGCACGCCGACTGAGCGACTACCGCCGACACGACTCCTGCCAGCCCAAGGCTACTTAGTAATTTCTGCGATCTGTTCATTACTCTTGAATCAACAATTGATAGAACTTCGGATATGTGGTTTGCGTTGTTTGCACAACATGATTTGTGGCAGCGTTGCTGCTCTTCTGCGCCTCGTGAAACTGACCTGCGGAAGATCCGACCTAGTTGTCGGGCGCAGTTCGATCCGATTCTCCCGTCGCTAGCAGCCTTTGTCTGGCAGGAAGCGCGTGAGGGCGAACGCCTAAGTCCGGTGGCGATCTGGACGATCGCCCACGGTGGGCAATTTCCTCGGTTAAAGGAAGTAGTCGCTGAACGCTTAATGAGAAAGTGCCTTAATTAGATAACACAGCAGTTACATCTGTCAAGACTTAACTAATGAAAACTAATTGCATTTTAATATAGGGGGTCAGACCCCTCTAGCTAGTTATGCACCACTTGCCTATTATGGTTGCGGTAAGGGCTAGACAAACGATCGCCTAAAATGCTATGGCAAGAGTTAGAAAAGATTGTCATATAGGAAACCATAGCAGTCAACAAATTTGCTACACGACTCTTGACAATAAATATCATCTAGCCTACTATGCTTAAAGTCGATAGCCGTAAAGCCCCTGAAGCTGATATCGAAGCTGGCTCGGACTGAAATCGCCCCGGAGCCATTGCCCAACAGCGCGATCGACAAAAAAAACTCAAAACAAGCGCTAATACCCGCATTGAAGACTCAAACACGCTGATGGGAGACTCGTAACGCCCGAAAACTGTCCACAGAAAGTCTATGTGGAAAGAATTTGGCGGAACTGGTTGGCGTACTGCAAACAAGATTTATAGGTAAAAAGAATCGATGGGTGACGCAAGCATTAAGGGAAACCAACTCACCGAAAGTTGTACCAATTTAGTAGAACTTCTAAAAAACAGAGCATTACACCAACCAGAGCAGAAATATACTTTTCTGTTAGACGGAAAAACTGAAACCGCCAGTTTGACTTATCGAGAGTTAGACGCGATCGCCCGATCGCACGCCGTGCGACTTCAGACATTGGGACTCACTGGCGAACGAGCCTTACTGCTTTTCCCACCCGGATTGGACTATCTCGCCGCCTTTTTTGGATGTTTGTACGCCAAAGTGATCGCAGTTCCCCTCTATCCGCCGAAGCTGAAACGGAATTTAGCGAAAATTAGTGCGATCGCCAAAGACGCAGGAGCAAAAGTTGCGATCGCTCCCGCGCGACACTTGGAAAATTTAGAGCAGCTATGCGAGCAAGCGCCGCAACTAAAAGCGATGCGCTGGCTGACAGCAGAGGCGCTTGCCGATGACGGCGAAAAGTGGCAGCAGCCACCCATCCATCCCGACGAAGTGGCTTATCTTCAGTACACTTCCGGCTCAACCTCCACCCCCAAAGGCGTAATGGTGAGCCACGCCAACGTTTTGTACAACATCGAATACATTCACCGAGGCTTTGAGCACGATTCCGAAAGCGTTGCCGTAACGTGGCTTCCCCCCTTTCACGACATGGGGTTAATTGACGGATTGCTCAAACCTTTGTATCTGGGAATTCCCTCTTACTTCATGCCGCCAGCGGCGTTTATTCAAAACCCGATGTGCTGGTTGGAAGCGATTTCGCGCTACAAAGCTACCCACAGCGGCGGGCCAAATTTTGCTTACGACTTGTGTGCTAGCAAAATCAGCAAAATTTTGGGCGATGGCCAAAAAATGCTCGACTTGAGTAGTTGGCGCGTGGCCTATAACGGCGCAGAACCCATCCACAAAGAAACCCTAGAGAGATTTACCCAAGCTTTTGAGCCCTGCGGTTTTCACGCCGATGCCTTTTGTCCTGCTTACGGAATGGCAGAAACCACGCTAAAAATTGCCACGGTTCGCAGCGGCGCAACACCGACTTTCTTACCTGTTGACGCGGGGGCGCTGGAAAATAATCACATTGTAGAAGTTGTCGAAGGTGAGGGGGGCGCGAGAATTTTAGTCGGCTGCGGTTTCCCTGAATTTGGCACTAAAGTTGCGATCGTCAATCCCGAATCTCTGACGCAATGCCAGCCGCAGGAAGTCGGAGAAATTTGGGTAGCTGGCGAAACAGTTGCGCGAGGCTATTGGAATCGCCCAGAAGAGACAGAAAAAACCTTTCAAGCATATCTTTCAGATACCAGCGAAGGGCCATTTTTGCGAACTGGAGATTTAGGCTTTTTACGCGATCGAGAACTGTTTATTACAGGGCGACTCAAAGATTTGATTATCATCCGAGGTCGCAATCTTTACCCCCAAGATATAGAAAGAACAGCAGAGCGCAGCCATCCCAGTTTGCGGCCCTGGGCGATCGCGGCCTTCTCGGTGGAAGTCGCAGGCGAAGAACAGCTCGTTATCGTGCAAGAATTACAATCTCGCAAAGCGCCGGATAATGCCGAGGAAATTATCAGCGCCATCCGATCCCGCATTGCTCAAGAATATGAAGTGCAAGTTTATGGAGTAGTGCTGATTAAGCCCGGAAGCATTCCGAAAACGACCAGCGGTAAAATTCAACGTCGCGCCGCCTATGCTGACTTTCTAGCTGACAATTTGGAAGTGGTCGCCAGTAGCGTTTTAGAGTTAGCTGATTCGGTGGAAATCGACAATCAACTCACGCGAGAAATTCTGCTGACAGCAGAGTTAGAAGAACGGCAGTCGCTTCTTGAGGCTTACCTTTGGCAGCAGGTAAATCGTCGGGGAATGAATTCCCCCGCTAATAGCCAAAGTCTGCTAAAGGCGACTGAAGAGGAATCTTCAATCCACTTCAGTGCCAGTGGGAAAACACAAAATAATAATATTATCGATCGACCACTCAGTAGCTTTGGACTAGATTCTTTAAGAATTTTTGAGTTAAAAAATCAAATTGAAAGTGACTTGGGCGTTACTGTATCGGTTGCTGATTTGTTTGAGGATAGGAGCATTGCTCGACTGGCAGTGCAAATTCTAGAGCAACTAACAGGAAATACCAAAGCAGCCGTCATAGGGCCAGTTTCTCGCTCACGCCATCTTCCCCTGTCTTTTGCCCAAGAACGCTTGTGGTTCTTCGACCAATTGGAACCGGGAAACCCCTTCTACAACCTCTGCGGTGCGGTTCGGGTGACTGGCCAACTTAATGCAGAAGCACTCAGGCAAAGTATTGAGAAAATTATCGAGCGACACGAGGTTTTAAGAACTGCGTTTGCCGCTGTGGAAGGGCAACCGATACAGGTTGTCGCTGCTGCAGGCGATTTCCAAATGCCGCTGATAGATTTGACCGATCGCTCCCCAGACGATCGCCAGGCCCAGGTGCAAAGGCTGTCTGCGGAAGAAGCGCGAGATGCCTTTGACTTGGGGCAAAGCTCTCTGCTGCGCGCCAAACTGCTGCGTCTCGACGAAACAGAGCACGTCTTACTTCTAACCGTGCATCATATCGTTTTTGATGGTTGGTCTCTGGGCGTATTTCTCCGGGAGTTGGCAGAATTTTATCAAGCTTTTTCTAGCGATCGTTTACCCTGGCTTTCCCCGCTGCCCATTCAATACGCCGACTTTGCCGCATGGCAGCGCCAGCAGTTGCAAGGAGAAATATTAGAGACGCAACTGGCTTACTGGAAGCAGCAGTTAAGCGGCAGCTTGCCGATTCTAAATTTACCAACAGACTTTCCTCGCCCCGCCGTTCAAACGTTCCAGGGTGCGAGACAAACTTGGGAGTTGCCCAAAGATTTGAGCTTGGCGCTGGCCCAATTGGGCCAGCAAGAAAAAGCCACCCTATTTATGACGTTGCTGGCAGCCTTCAAGACGCTGCTTTATCGCTACACGGGGCAGACAGATATTTTAGTTGGCTCTCCCATCGCCAACCGCAATCGCAGCGAGGTAGAAGCATTAATTGGATTTTTTGTCAATACTTTAGTGCTGCGGTCTGACTTAAATGGAAATCCGACTTTTCGAGAGTTGCTAAGGAGCGTGCGAGAGGTGGCATTAGGCGCTTACGCGCATCAAGATGTACCGATTGAGAAGCTTGTCGAGGAGTTGCAGCCAGAGCGAGATTTGAGCTACTCGCCGCTGTTTCAAGTGGGGTTTGCCTTGCAAAACGGCTTGACGCAGACTCTAGAATTGCCAGGGCTGACATTAAATTCCCATGAAATTGATACCGGAACCGCTAATTTCGACTTGATGCTATTTTTGGAAGAAACTGAGCGGGGGTTGATAGCGACGTGGGAGTACAGCACGAACCTGTTCCAACCCAGCACGATCGCGCGGATGCAGGGGCATTTTCAGATTTTGCTGGAAGGAATTATCGCCAATGCCGACACGCGCATTTCAGAGTTGCCATTGTTGAGCGATCGCGATCGGCATCAACTGCTAGTTGAGTGGAATAATACGCAAGTCGATTATCCAAAAGATTCCACCATTCACCAATTATTTGAAGCGCAGGTCGATCGAACTCCCGATGCCATTGCAGTCGTATTTGAAGACCAAAAACTTACCTACCGCGAACTGAATAAACGAGCGAATCAAGTCGCGCACTACCTGCAAAAACTCGGTATAAAACCAGAAGTTTTGGTGGGGATTTGTACGGAGCGATCGCTGTCCATGGTTGTGGGAATTTTGGGAATTCTTAAAGCTGGGGGAGCCTATATACCTCTGGCTCCGGATTATCCGCAAGAGCGTTTGGCTTATATGCTGGCAGATTCTCAAGTTTCAGTGCTGTTAACTCAACACAAAATCCTCGCCAGTCTTCCCAAACATCAGGCGCAGGTTATTTGTCTAGATGCAGACTGGGATCTAATTTCTCAGGAGGTGGAGGACGAGCCTGTCAGTGGCGTGCAAGCTCGAAATTTAGCCTATATCATTTACACCTCCGGCTCTACCGGAAAACCCAAGGGGACAATGATTCTCCACCTTGGGGTGGTCAATTATCTAAGCTGGTGTACGAAGGCCTATGCAGTAGCCGATGCCGACGGCGCTCCGGTGAACTCTTCAATTAGTTTTGACGCTACCATTACCAGTTTATTTTCTCCTTTATTAGTAGGGCGAAAGGTCGTCCTGCTGCCAGAAAATCAGGAACTAGAATCTCTGAGTAATGCCTTGCATTCCCAGAATAATTTCAGCCTCGTCAAGATCGCACCGGCTCAACTAGAGATACTCGGCCATTTGTTACCTCAAAAGCAGGTTACCACTGGGACGAAAGCCTTTATTATCGGTGGCGAAGCTCTCTCGGCAAAGATCGTTTCATTCTGGCAGACGAGAGCGCCTCACACAAAATTGATCAACGAATACGGGCCGACAGAAACCGTGGTTGGATGCTGCGTCTATGAAGTTTCGGCTCAGACTTCGTTATCAGGTCCAATTCCCATTGGTCGTCCTATTGCTAATACTCAGCTTTACATACTAGATCGGTATCTCCAACCAGTTCCCATTGGCGTTGGGGGCGAACTGCACATAGGTGGCGCTGGCCTAGCCCGAGGCTACCTCAACCGTTCAGAGTTGACAGCAGAAAAATTCATACAAAACCCCTATAGCGATGAACCAGGGGCACGTCTATACAAAACTGGCGACAGGGCGCGTTATTTGCCAGATGGCAATATCGAGTTCTTAGGTCGTATCGACCACCAAGTAAAGATTCGCGGTTTCCGCATCGAATTGGGAGAAATTGAAGGGCAGCTAAACCGACATCCATGCGTCCGGGAAAACGCAGTTGTGCTGCGGGAAGACGCGCCGGGAGACAAGCGGTTAGTAGCCTATATAGTGGCTCCGTCAGAACCGACTATCGCCGCAAGTGAATTGCGCTCTTTCCTGAAGGAGAAGCTGCCGGAATATATGCTGCCTTCGGCTTTTGTGCTGCTAGAGGCGCTGCCGCTGACGCCGAATGGAAAAGTAGACCGCAAAGCGCTCAGAGCGCCCGATGTAGAAAGATCGGAATTAAACGCAGCTTTTGCACCTCGCACTCCGGAAGAACAGTTACTCGCTGAAATTTGGAGTAAGGTTCTCGGCGTCAAACAAATAGGAATTGGCGATAATTTTTTCGAGCTGGGAGGGCATTCCCTGCTAGCAACGCAACTGATTGCTAAAGTGCGAGAAGCGTTTCAGGTAGAGTTGCCGCTACGCAGTTTGTTTCAGTCTCCGACGGTGGAAAGTTTGGCAGAAACGATCGCCATAGCTAAAGCGCAGCAGGCGATCGAATCTCGCCCCATTGCACAACTGCCGGAAATCGTCCCCGAGCCTCAAAATCGCTACAAACCATTTCCGCTCAATGAAATGCAGCAGGCGTACTGGATCGGGAGAAATAGCTTTTTTGAAATGGGAAATGTCGCCATTCACGGCTATGTAGAAATTGAAGGCGACGATATAGATTTAGAGCGGTTTAGCCTCGCGTGGCAGCGAGTGGTGGAACGCCACGATATGCTGCGCGCGATCGTCCATCCAGACGGGCAACAGCAAATTTTAGAAACAGTGCCAGCTTATGCAATTCCAGTATTAGATTTGCGCGGGCAAAGCCCAGAGGCGGTGAATTCCCAACTCGAAGCAATTCGCGAATCCCTGTCTCACCAAGTGTTGCCGCTCGATCGCTGGCCACTTTTCGAGATTCGCGCCTCGCTTATACGCGATCGCCGCATCCGCTTGCACGTCAGCATTGACGCCTTGTGCATTGACGGCTGGAGCTATCAAATTCTCTTCGGAGATTTGGTGACGTTTTACCGCAATCCCAACGCAGCGATCGCGCCTTTGCAACTGTCATTCCGCGACTACGTTTTAGCGACGATCGCGCTCCAAGATTCCTCATTTTTCCAGCAATCTTTAGAGTATTGGAAAAATCGCCTTGCCACTCTGCCACCAGCGCCCGAACTCCCCTTAGCCAAGCATCCGAGTTCCCTGACACAGCCTCGCTTCAAGCGCTGGAGCGCTCAGTTAGAGCCGGAAACGTGGAAAAAACTTAAAGCCAGAGCCGCGCGATCGGCGCTTTCTCCCACAGGCGTTTTGCTGGCTGCTTATGCCGAAGTTCTCAGCCTGTGGAGCAAAAGTCCTCGGTTTACCCTCAACGTGCCGCGCTTCAATCGCCTTGTACTGCACCCGCAAGTCAACGACATTATCGGCGAGTTTGCCTCGTTTACTTTGCTGGAGGTAGACAACTCGCGCCGAGAAAGTTTTGAAGTTCGGGCAAAACGCCTGACTCAGCAGCTTTGGCACGATTTAGAGCACCAATACGTCAGCGGCGTGCGCGTTTTGCGAGAATTGACGCAACTGCTGGGAAAAACATCGGCGGCACCGATGCCAGTGGTATTCACGACTAATCCGCAGAATAACCCCGGACAAAGCGATTCTTCCATACTGGGCGCGATCGCAGAAATCGGAGAGGTTGTTTACGTCGTCGGTCAAACTCCCCAAGTTTGGATAGACAATCAGTACAGCGAAGCTGGCGGCACTCTATTCTTGAACTGGGATGCGGTGGAAGAACTCTTCCCGCCAGGGATGATTGACGATATGTTTGACGCCTATTGCCACCTGTTGCAGCGCCTCGCAAGCTCCGAGGAAGCTTGGCAGGGAACGGCGCAGTTGCAGCAGCAATCCGTCGCTAACGGCATCGAAGCACCCATTCCCGACGCACTGCTGCACGAACTATTTGCTGAGAAAGTCGCGTCGCGATCGCACGAGCCCGCCATCATTACCCGCGATCGCACCCTCACCTACGAGGAACTATATCTGCGATCGAATCAAGTCGCTCACCGATTGCGGAAGCTGGGAGCTCGCCCTAACCATTTGGTTGCCGTCGTCATGGAAAAAGGATGGGAGCAAATCGTCGCTGTGCTGGGCATTCTCGCATCCGGGGCAGCTTATTTGCCCGTAGATGCGGCGCTACCAAAAGAGCGGCTGTGGTATTTGCTGGAAAATGGCGAAGTTGAGATTGTTTTGACGCAATCTCAGTTAAATCAGCGATTGGAATGGCCGGAAAATGTGCGGCGAATTTGTCTCGATACCGACGAATTGGCTGCCGAAAGCAGCGAAGCTTTGGAGTCGGTGCAAGAACCGGAAGATTTAGCCTATGTTATTTATACTTCCGGCTCAACTGGCTTGCCGAAAGGCGTGGCGATCGCGCATCGCGGTGCAGTCAATGCGATCGCTCAGACCAACCAAGTGTTTAATGTCGCCGAGTGCGATCGCGCGATCGCAGTCACCGCACTGCACCACGATATGTCGGTTTACGATATCTTCGGCATCCTAGCAGCCGGGGGAGCGATCGTCATTCCCGATGCGGCACAACGGCTAGACCCCGCTCACTGGGCTCAATTGATGGTAAAAGAGCGCGTCACCATTTGGAACTCGGTTCCCCCGATGATGGAAATGCTGCTCGATTACGCTGCCGGACGTTCTGAGGTGTTGCCAGAGTGCTTGCGCTGGGCGTTTCTCGGGGGAGACTGGATTCCAGTAACACTGCCTGAGAGGTTAAGGGCGATCGTCAAAGAATGTCGCGTTGTCAGCGTCGGCGGGCCAACCGAAACTACCCTTTGGAATATTTGGTATCCGGTAGAAACTGTTGATTCTTCTTTGAACAGCATTCCCTACGGATCGCCGATCGCCAATACACGCTATTACATTTTGAATGAAAGGCTAGAAGACTGTCCCGTCTGGGTTGCCGGCGAGATGTGCTGTGCCGGAGTTGGACTGACAAAAGGATACTGGCGGAATGAAGAAAAAACTCGCGCCAGCTTCCTCACGCACCCCGTCACGGGCGATCGCTTGTACCGAACGGGAGATTTAGGGCGCTACTTGCCGGATGGCAATATCGAATTTTTAGGACGAGAAGATTTCCGCCTTAAAATTCGAGGATTCCGCATCGAAGCCGGAGAAATTGAAGCTGCTTTGAACGAGCACCCAGCAGTCAAAGCATCCATTGTCACCGCATTCGGAGAAAATCACAGTCAAAAACGCTTAGTAGCATATATCGTTCCCCAACAAAATGCTACCCCTGCGGTTGAAGAATTGCGCCAATTCCTGAGCGAAAAACTGCCAGATTATATGGTGCCTTCTGCATTTCTACTTCTGGACGCGCTGCCGCTTTCGGCCAACGGCAAAGTCAACCGTAAGGCACTGCCTGAACCGGATGCCGCAATTCAACAAGAAAAGATTTTTGTCGCACCACGCACCCCTATTGAGGAAATGCTGGCGCGAATTTGGTCGGAGATTCTCGGGATCGATCGAGTGAGTGTTAGCGACAACTTTTTTGAATTGGGGGGAAATTCCCTGCTAGTAACGCAATTGGCCACCAAAATTCGCCAAAATTTCCAAGTTGAGCTGTGCCTGCGCGATTTGTTGGAGGTACAAATTTTGTCGGGAATTGCGGAAAAAATTTCTGAGATTAAGAGTCAAAAAGCAACCCTTCAGGAATCGGCGATCGCGCCCGTTTCACGAGCCGCTTACCGCAGGAAGCTTTCTTCTTTAAGCGAATAGCAATAATTATCGCTAACAGTCTTTTTTCTTCTGCCATCTGCCTTTTAGTTAACAACGGATAAATACCATGACGGTGCATTTTTCGGAACAATTTTCAACGGAAGAACGCGATTTGGGGAATAGTTTTGATGAAGAAGTCTGTGCCTTGCCCACTTCTTTTTCCCAACAGAGATTGTGGTTTTTCTCCCAATTTGAACCAGGCAATCCTTTCTACAATATCCCGGCGGCGGTGCTGCTAAAAGGCAGTTTAAATGTGGAAACTTTGAAGCGGAGTTTTCAGGAAATTGTGCGCCGTCACGAAGCTTTGCGAACGACTTTCGGTACTGTAGACGGCCAACCAGTGCAAGTCATTCACCCGACATTAAATTTCGCGTTACCCGTTACAGATTTGCGAGAACTGCCACCGGCAAAGCGAGAAGCAGAAGTTCAAAGATTGACAGCAGAAGCAGCTCTCCAGGATTTTAATCTAGCCAAAGGACCGCTGCTGCGAGCAAATTTATTGCACCTCGATTCCGAGGAATATATATTGCTGCTAACGCTGCACCACATTGTATTTGATGGGTGGTCAATCGGGGTTTTGCTGCAAGAATTAGCAGCGCTTTATGAAGCGTTTTTGATGGGCAAACCATCCCCACTTCCCGAACTTCCTATCCAGTACGCCGATTTTGCTATTTGGCAGCGGGAATGGCTGGGGGGCGATCGCGCCCGTATCGATCTAGCCTACTGGAAACAGCAACTTGAAGGCGCACCACCTTTGTTAGAATTGCCAACAGACAGACCGCGACCTCCCGTGCAAACTTATCGGGGCGCGAAACACTCATTTTTACTGTCAAAAGCCCTAACAGAGGCGCTCAACAGCCTCAGCCGCAAAGAAAATGTCACCTTATTTATGACGCTGCTAGCAGCTTTCAAAACGCTGCTTTATCGCTATACCGGACAAGCAGATATTGTCGTCGGTGCTCCCATTGCTAATCGCAACCAGGCTGAAATTCAGGGGTTAATTGGTTTTTTTGTCAATACCCTGGTGCTGCGAACTGACTTGTCAGATACGCCGACATTTCGGGAATTGTTAGCTCGCATTCGCGAGGTGACACTAGAAGCTTACGCTCATCAAGAGTTGCCCCTCGAACAACTGATGGAAGAGTTGCAGCCGCAGCGAGATTTGAGCTACAACCCGCTGTTTCAAGTTAGTTTTGTTTTGCAAAATGCACCCCTCCCCATTCAGCATTTGCCAGGAATGACTTTAACAGTTTTAGATGTTGACAATCAGACATCCAAGTTCGATGTCACGGTCAATTTAGAAGAAAAATCAGACGGAATTACCGCTAATTTTGAATACAGCACGGACTTGTTTGATGCGGCTACCATTTGCCGGATGGCGGGGCATTTTCAGACGCTTCTGGAAGAAATTGCTGCGAATCCTGACAGGTGCATTGAAGAGTTGCCGCTGCTGACTGAAAATGAGCGATACCAGCTTGTGATGGAGTGGAATGACGCGCCAGTCGATTATCCGCGCGATCGCTGTATTCATCAATTATTTGAACGGCAGGCAGAACAAACTCCCGATGCGGTTGCCGTAGTATTTGAAGACCAAAAACTCACCTACCGCGAGCTGAATGAACGAGCGAACCAACTCGCGCATTACTTACAGCAACTAGGCGTCAAACCCGAAGTGCTAGTGGGGATTTGCGTGGAGCGTTCGTTGTTAACAATTGTCGGAATTTTAGGCATTCTCAAAGCCGGGGGCGCTTATGTGCCGCTCGATCCAGCCAATCCAATCGATCGCACGGCTTTCATCCTCCAAGATGCCTCAGTATCGGTGCTATTGACTCAAGAAACACTATTAGAAACTCTCCCCGAATATAGCGGCCAAGTTGTCTGTTTAGAGGCCGATAGTCCGGCGATCACTCAAAATAGCACTAACAATCCTCACAGCCACGCTACGGGTGAAAATCTCGCTTACGTTATTTACACCTCCGGTTCAACGGGTCAACCCAAAGGCGTTTTAGTAACCCATGCCAACGTCGTTCGCCTGTTCGCTGCCACGCAATCTTGGTACAACTTTAGCGAAGGCGACGTGTGGACTCTGTTTCATTCCTACGCTTTCGATTTCTCAGTGTGGGAACTGTGGGGCGCTTTAATTTACGGCGGATGCCTCGTAATTGTGCCTTATTTCGTAGCGCGATCGCCGATCGCATTTTATGAATTACTGTGTCGAGAGCGAGTCACCGTTCTCAACCAAACTCCCTCAGCTTTTCGCCAGCTTATGCAAGCCGAAGAGTCGGTACAAACTGGCAACAATTTAAGCCTGCGCTGGGTCATTTTCGGCGGCGAAGCCTTAGAATTGCCAAGCTTAAAACCCTGGTTCGAGCGGCACGGCGATCAGAGTCCGCAATTAGTGAATATGTACGGCATCACGGAAACCACCGTTCACGTCACTTATCGCCCGCTCAGTTTAGCTGATTTAAACGGACAAGGTAGCGTTATTGGGTGTGCCATTCCCGATTTACAGCTTTATATCTTAGATAAAAATCGTCAGTTAGTTCCGGTGGGGATTCCCGGGGAAATGTACGTCTCTGGCGCGGGAGTGGCGCGGGGATATCTCAATCGCCCTGACTTAACAGCCGAGCGATTTATTTCTAATCCCTTTAGCGAAAATCCAGAAGCGCGACTGTATAAAACCGGAGATTTAGCGCGTTACTTGCCCAATGGCGATATTGAATATCTGGGGCGAATAGATACTCAGGTTAAGGTGCGAGGCTTCCGCATCGAATTGGGAGAAATTGAGGAAACCCTCAGACAGCACCCCGCCGTGCAAGATGCTGCGGCGATCGCCCGCGATGACACTTCGGGCAACAAGCGCTTAGTCGCTTATGTGGTGCAAAATGCCGGCTTCCAAGCAACAAACGATACAGTTGCTGGCAGCGAATGGGATGCCGAGCGAATTTCTAATTGGCAATCGGTCTTTAACGACACCTATCGCCAGACCCCTTCAGATCGAGATGGCATTTTCAATATTGTGGGATGGAATAGCAGCTACACGGATTTGCCCCTTTCAGAAACAGAAATGCGCGAATGGCTCGACCTAACCATTGAGCGCATTCTGGCGCTGCAACCTCAACGAGTATTAGAAATTGGCTGTGGGACGGGTTTGCTGCTATTCCGAATTGCGCCGCACTGCTTGCAATACTGGGGCGCAGATTTCTCCCAAATCGCGCTCGATTCTATCGAGCAACAGTTGCGATCGGGGGAGCAAAACTTGCCGCAAGTTAAGCTTTTGCACAAAGAAGCACAGGACTTTGAAGGAATCGAACCGGAATCTGTCGATTTAGTAATTCTCAACTCAGTGGTGCAGTATTTTCCCAGCGCCGACTATCTCCTGCGCGTCTTGTCGCAAGCTGCTAAAGTTGTACGCAATGGGGGTTCTATTTTCATCGGAGATGTCCGAAATCTAGCGCTTTTAAAAGCGTTTCACCTCTCGGTACAATTGCACCAAGCCAACGACGATTTGCCAGTCGCTCATCTGTTGCAGCGCGTGCAAAAGCGCATCGCTCAAGAGCAAGAATTAATTCTTAATCCAGGGTTCTTTTCTGCCTTCAAGCGACAGTTCCCGAATATCAGCAGCGTGCAAGTACAGCCAAAACATGGCAATTTCTGCAACGAACTTACCATGTTTCGCTACGATGTAATTTTGCGCGTTGGGCAGGAAACAGGACAAACATACCCGCCAACAATGAACGGTTGGATAGATTGGCAACAGCAGGAATTAACGCTCAAATCCGCACGCCAGTTACTAGAGGAAACCCAGCCAGATGCCATCGGATTTCGGCGCGTGCCGAATGCGCGATTGAACTCAGAAATGAAAGCTTTAGAACTGCTTTCGCTAGACAGTGCGCCACAGACCGTCGGTCAATTAAAAGAATTGCTGCAAAGCCTCGATTCGGAATCAGGGATAAATTCAGAAGCGCTTTCAGAATTGGGCCATGAATTGCAATATTCCGTTGAGATTAGCTGGTTAAATGGCAGCCCAGATGGCAGTTACGACGCAATTTTTTATAAAGCGATCGCTCCCAGTTTTTTCCAAAATTCTGCCTTTTCGCGAAAGGCTTTGAACGCCTTTGCCAACAATCCCTTGCAAGGAAAAGCGGACCGAGAGTTAGTGCCGCAACTGCGCGACTACCTGCACAAAAAATTGCCGGAATACATGGTGCCTGCTGCCTTCGTGATGCTGGAATCGCTGCCTCTAACTCCCAACGGCAAAGTCGATCGCAAAGCCCTTCCTGCACCCGATCGCGATCGGCCTGAACTCGGAGAGGCATTCGCCGCGCCAAGCACGGCTATTGAGAAAATCCTAGCGGAAATTTGGGCGCAAGTATTGGGGTTAGAACAAGTGGGAATTGACGACAATTTCTTTGAATTGGGCGGCGATTCTATCCTCAGCATTCAAGTGGTTTCTCAAGCCAATCGAGCCGGGTTGCGACTTACACCAAAACAACTGTTTCAGCACCAAACTATTGCACAGTTAGCCACCGTCGCCGATACAGCTCAGACCAAACAATCGGAACAGGGATTAATCATTGGCGAAGTTCCTCTGACACCGATTCAGCACTGGTTTTTCGAGCAAAATCTCTCCGATCCGCACCACTGGAATCAGGCGGTGCTTTTAGAGTTGCGGCAACCTCTCGAACCTGCATTAATTGAGTCAGTTTTGCAGGAATTGCTGAAGCACCACGACGCGCTGCGCCTGCGTTTTGCGCGAGGAGAATCTGGCTGGCTGCAGGAGTTCGCCAATCCCGACGAGGTTGCTCCGTTTACCTGCATTGATTTGTCGTCGCTACCTCCAGAGGAGCGAGAAGCCGCTTTCCAAACCGCCGCCACTCAGTTGCAAGTTAGTTTGAATTTGTCAGAGGGGCCATTACTTCGCGCTGCCCTATTTGACTTGGGCAAACATCAGCCAAATCGCTTGTTATTGGTTATTCATCACTTAGCGGTTGATGGGGTTTCGTGGCGAATTTTTATTGAGGATTTCCAGACAGCTTATGAGCAGATTAGCCGCGACGAAACAGTCGCGCTCCCGCCCAAAACAACCTCATTTAAGCAGTGGGCAGAACGCTTGCATGAGTGGGCGCGATCGCCCGAATTGCAGGGAGAGTTGGATTACTGGTTCGCCCTTTCTCACCAACCAACTTCTCCCTTGCCAATAGATTTTCCCACAGCAGCTAATTTAGTTGCCTCTGAAAAGACAGTATCCGTTGCTTTGAGTGTTGAAGAAACAAAACTGCTCTTACAAGAAGTACCTGCCGCTTACCGCACTCAAATTAATGATGTATTGCTAACTGCTTTAGCTCAAGCATTTGAACGGTGGACTGGCAATAACTCACTTTTACTTGACTTAGAAGGTCACGGGCGCGCAGATATATTTGAAGGAGTAGATTTGTCGCGCACAATCGGCTGGTTTACAGCAGTTTTCCCCGTTCTGTTAAGTTTAGAAAAACATTCCGATCTAGGGGCTGCACTCAAATCAGTGAAAGAGCAGTTACGCGCCGTGCCAAATCGCGGTGTTGGCTGCGGTGTCCAACGATATTTAAACCCAGAAAATGCTGAAAAATTGCACAAATTGCCGCAAGCTGAGGTAAGCTTTAATTATCTCGGACAGTTTGACCAAGTGCTACCAAAATCTTCTTTATTAATGCTGTCCTCCGAGCCTAGTGGCCCCATCCGCAGCCCGCGCGGAAATCGGCGTTACCTGCTGGAAATTAACGGATTTATTGCCAGCAGCAAGCTGCAATTAAATTGGACGTACAGCGAAAATATTCACCGACGAGAAAGCATTGAAAATTTGGCAAGGGGCTTTATAGAATCGCTGCGATCGCTAATTCAATACTGTCAGTCCCCCGACGCGGGCGGCTGCACTCCTTCTGACTTTGCAGAGTTTAAGTGGAGCCAGTGGAACCAGGACGATTTAGACAACATTACCGCAATTTTGGGAGAGCTTTAATATGACCAAAGGCAATATCGAAGATTTTTATCCCCTCTCCCCAGCGCAGCAGGGCATTCTCTTTCATTCCCTTTACCAGCCAGAATCGGGCGTATATTTCGGGCAACTGCTGTGCGTATTGCGCGGCGATCTCAATGTTTCTGCGTTTAGAAATAGTTGGCAAAAAGTTGTAGACAGGCATCCCATTTTGCGGACTTGTTTCGTGTGGAAAAATTTGAAAGAACCCGTGCAAGCGGTGCGTAAGCAGGCTGCATTATCTTGGCAGCAGATGGACTGGCGATCGCTCTCTGCGTCGAAACAACAACAGCAGCTAGAAACGTTCCTAAAAGCAGATCGAGAGCAGGGCTTTGACTTGACCTCAGCTCCCTTAATTCGCATTGCACTCGCGCAGTTAGGAACAGATACTTTTCAGTTTATTTTGAGCCACCATCACTTAGTTTTAGATGGGTGGTCGCTGGCGATCGTTCTTGAGGAAGTTTTTGCATTTTATCAAGCGTTCTCTCAGGGCGAGGAATTGCACCTCAAACGCCCTCGCCCTTATCGGGATTACATCGCGTGGCTGCACCAGCAAGATTTATCTGCGGCTGAGTCATTTTGGCGGCAAACTCTCAAAGGTTTTGCAGCTCCAACTGCGATCGCCCGGGGCAATATTGTCGCGGGAAACCGTTTAGAAAATAGTGGCGAACAGCAGGTGATATTTTCTGCAACAGCCACCGCCGCACTGCAATCATTGGCGCGGCAGCATCAGCTAACATTAAATACCCTCGTACAGGCAGCTTGGGCGCTACTTTTGAGCCGATACAGCGGCGAGGAAGATGTGGTTTTTGGTACGGTAGTCTCCGGGCGACCGCCAGAGTTAATTGGTGCTGAATCGGTAGTGGGGCTGTTCGTAAATCCTCTGCCAGTGCGCGTAAAATTTGACCCACAGGATTCTATTTTATCCTGCTTGAAAGAACTCCAAGCGCAACAAGTTGAGGCGCGGCAGTATGAGTACAGCCCCCTCGTTGAGGTGCAGGGCTGGAGCGAAGTTCCTCGGAGTTTACCTCTATTTGAGAGTTTGGTCGTTTTTGAAAATTATCCTTCGGATGCTTCTTTGCAGGAGAAGATTCAAAACTTAAAAGTAGAGAATATTCGCTCCTGGGAAACAACGAATTATCCTCTAACGGTGATGGCGATGCCGGGTGCGGAATTGACGCTGAAAATTATTTTCGATCGTAGCTGCTTTGAGGACAGTGCGATCGCACGGATGCTCGGACACCTGCAAACTTTACTAGAGGGAATGACTGCCAATCCTGAGCGGAAACTGTCAGAATTGCCCGTATTGAGCGCCCCCGAACGCCAGCAATTACTTGTCCAGTGGAACGACACCCAAGCGGATTACCCCAAAAATGCCTCAATTCACGAATTATTTGCAGCGCAAACAGAGCGAACCCCAGATGCAGTGGCTGCAATTTGCGAAAATGAACAATTGACTTACCGCGAATTGAATGCCAAAGCCAACCAAATCGCGCATTACCTGCAAACTCTAGGTGTAAAACCCGAAGTTTTGGTGGGAATTTGCTTAGAGCGATCGCTCTCCATGCTGGTGGCCATTTTGGGCATTTTAAAAGTCGGTGCCGCTTACGTTCCTCTCGATCCTGCTTATCCCCAAGAACGCCGATCCTTCATGCTGGCGGACGCAAAAGTTCCGGTGCTTTTGACTCAAAAAAACCTCCTAGAAACCCTCCCCGAACACAGCGCAAAAGTCGTCTGTATCGACGCCGAATGGCAGGAAATTTCCCGCCAGAGCGATCGCAACCCCGCTGTTAAAGTGGAAGCTGATAACCTCGCTTACGTCCTCTACACTTCCGGCTCGACAGGCACTCCCAAAGGCTTACTCGGCACCCACCGAGGCACAGTCAATCGCTGTTTTTGGAACCCCTATCCTTTTATCGAAGAAGATATTTGCTGTCAAAAAACCTCCTTAAATTTTGTCGATTCAGTTTGGGAAATTTTTGCTCCTTTGCTGCATGGGTTGCCCACTGTGATTATTCCCGATCGCGCCGTCAAAGATATTAACCAATTCCTTCAAACCTTATCAAAGCAAAATGTAACGCGACTGGTGCTAGTTCCTTCTTTGTTGCGCGCTATCTTAGATTCCTTCCCTGATTTAGACAGGCGTTTGCCTCAATTAAAATATTGGATTTGCAGCGGAGAAACTCTGCCGATGGAACTGTGCGAGCAATTTCGAGAGCAGATGCCCCAGCGGGTATTAATCAATCTTTATGGCTCTTCGGAAGTAGCTGCAGACGTGACGTGGTACGATGCAACTCACTGTGTCGAGAAAGTTCCAATCGGTCGCCCGATCGCCAACACGCAAATTTATCTGCTCGATCGCAATTTGCAACCCGTTCCCATAGGAATTCCCGGCGAGATTTACGTCGGCGGCGATGGATTAGCACAGGGCTACTTAAACCGCCCCGAATTAACCTCGGAAAAATTCATTTCTAACCCGTTTGGGCAAGAAAAATTAGATTTTCTTGGTAATTCTCATCAAAAAGTTTTGTTCAAAACAGGGGATCTCGGTTGTTACCTGCCGGATGGTAATATAGAATTTCTGGGTCGTGGCGATTGCCAAGTAAAAATTCGCGGTTTCCGCATCGAACTCGGAGAAATAGAGGCAGCACTTTCTCAACATTCTTCTGTGTCCACCGCTGCTGTTTTGCTTCAAGAAAATGAACCAGGCAGTCAACGCCTAGTCGCTTACCTAGTTCCTAACTCAGGGTTCAGAAATCAGCACCCAGAACTTATTTCCGAACTGCGTTCATTCTTGCAGCACAAACTACCCGATTACATGGTGCCTTCAGCTTTTGTGCTATTAGATGCGCTGCCACTAACGCCCAACGGAAAAATTGACCGCCTCGCCTTATCTCAAAGGTGCGATTACGTTTCTGATGAAACAGCCTTCACTGAGCCACAAACGCCCACAGAGCAAGAAATTGCGGAGATTTGGACGGCTCTTTTAGGGCTAGAAAAAGTAGGAACTAACCAAAACTTTTTTGACATCGGCGGTCACTCTTTGATGGCGATGCAATTGGTATCGCGAGTGCGATCGTGCTTTGGGATAGAGTTAGCGCTGTGCGATTTTTTTGCCGCTCCCACCATTGAGAATTTAGCTGAAGTAATCGAGGAAGAAATTCTGGCCAACGCCGATTCTAACCAGATAGATGAATTGCTCGATCTCTTAGAAAAGAGTGATGGAGAGTCAGCACAAACTGTGATGCTGACTGAGTAAATATCGGGTTCGCAAAAAAGCACAAACAGCCCTTTTCTCCTTAAGGCTTCGGTGGGAATAGGAGACAAAAAAGCCCATTTAACAGGATTGATGCGGGATGAATAAACTAACAGTAAAAGCCAAAGAGTCTCAAGATGTAATGCAATCATTAAAAGCTTCTGTTCCCCCACTGGAAGAAAAGTTAATGGAGCTATTCAGTGCTTCAGAAAAGTCATTTTTGGCAGAAGAAGCAATGGAGGAGCGAATTTCTGCCCTAGTTCACGACTTTTTGTACGCAAAAACTGCTAGTACAGATATTGACTTAGAGTTAATTATTCAGGAGTTTAGGGAAAACAAAATTCCCGCCCTTCCTACAGATGTTGGCAATTATATCGATGATTTGACCCAAACCCTCGTACCCCATTCTATTCACACCTCTTCCCCCCGATATATCGGTCACATGACGAGCGCACTTCCCTATTTTGTGCGCCCGATCGCGAAGCTGTTAACCGCGATGAATCAAAATTTAGTCAAGATGGAAACGGCCAAAGTTTTAAGCCCCTGCGAGCGCCAGACTTTGGCAATGATGCACCGATTAATTTACGATTTTTCTGAGGATTTTTATAACCAGCACATTCAAAAAAGTGACAGCACGCTCGGTATCATGACAACGGGTGGCACCCTAGCTAATATCACAGCTTTGTGGTGCGCTCGCAACGCTTCTTTAGGGCCAAAAAATAACTTTAGTGGCATTGAAAAAGAAGGGTTGTACGCAGCTTTAGAGTTTTACGGCTACAAGGGAATGGTGATCATCGGCTCCAATTTGATGCACTATTCTTTTGAAAAGGCTGCCGGTTTATTAGGCATTGGCGATCGCAATCTCCTAAAAGTCCCCACCGATTCCAATCACCGCATGGATTTGGCAGCGCTGCGCCAAACTGTAGCCGAATGTCGCGATCGCAATCTCCACATTCTGGCAATTATCGGTATTGGAGGCAGCACCGATTCGGGAAGTATCGATCCGCTTCCAGAAATAGCGGCGATCGCCCAAGAAGCAAACGCTCACTTTCACGTCGATGCCGCTTGGGGCGGCCCCGTGCTTTTTTCCGAACGTCACCGGCACAAATTGGCAGGCATTGAACTAGCAGATTCCGTCACCATAGATGGACACAAACAAATGTATTTGCCAATGGGAATCGGTCTGGTTTTATTCCGCAATCCCCAAACGGCCAAAGTTATTGAAAAACACGCACCCTACACGGTGCGAAAAGACTCCATCGATCTAGGCAAGCGCTCTCTCGAAGGCTCTCGACCAGGTGCGAGTTTGTACTTGCAAGCTGCGTTGAATATCATCGGCCATCAGGGCTATGAATTTTTGATAGATGGAGGCATCCATAAAACGCAGCATTTGGCCAATTTAATTCGCGAAAATCCAGCATTTGAATTGATGCTCGAACCAGAAATTAATATTCTTTTATACCGCTACATTCCAGAAACCTTCAGGGAAAAAGCAGCCAAAAAACAACTAGCCGAAGCAGACAACCACTTCATTAATCAATTTAACGAGCGCCTTCAGGAAGCCCAGCGGCAAGCCGGTCACACCTTCGTATCGCGAACCACCCTGCAAAACACCTGTTATGGCAAAACCATTCCCATTGTTGCTTTTCGGGTCGTCCTTGCCAACCCCCTTACCACTGAAGCAGATATCAACATTGTTTTAAACGACCAGCTAAAAATAGCAGCAAAGCTTTCCTTAACTATCACAAACAGCGACCACTGCGAGGAGGTGAATCATCATGTCTACTAATCGTTCAGAACGACTAAAAAAACTCTCGCCTCAGAAGCGAGCGCTCCTCCTCAAAGCATTGGGCAAAGAGGCAGTACAGGCTGAGCAATCTAAGCGTATTCCCAGGCGATCGCAGCAAAATTCTGCTCCCCTTTCTTTTGCCCAGCAACGGCTGTGGTTTCTCGATCGATTGTCTCCCGAAAACCCTGCCTACAACCTTCCTGCTGCTGTGCGTTTGCAAGGACAATTGAATTTGTCAGCACTGCAACAAACACTCAATGAAATTGTCAGGCGTCACGAAGTTTTACGGACTGCTTTTGCAGAAGTGGACGGGGAACCTGTTCAACTGATTTCTCCTTCCTTGGATTTCGCTTTGTCGGTGGTAAACTTGCAACATTTACCAGAAACTGAGCAGCAAGCTGAAATTGAGCAGCGTACTCTTGAAGAAGCCCAACGCCCCTTTGACTTAACGCGATCGCCATTACTGCGGAGCACTCTGCTGCAACTTGGTTCGGCAGAATATGTGTTGCTGCTGACAATACACCACATTATTTCTGATGGTTGGTCTATGGGGGTATTGGTGCGAGAAGTTGCCGCACTTTATGAAGCTTTTTCGACTAACAAACCCTCCCCGCTGCCTGAACTTCCCGTGCAGTATGCCGACTTCGCCAGTTGGCAGCGGCAGCATTTCCAGGGAGAGAAATTAGAAAAACAACTCGCTTATTGGAAACAGCAATTGGGAGGCGGTTTAGCTGTACTGTCAACTGATAAGCAGCGCTCTCGCGTGCAAACTTTCCGAGGATCGCAGCAATCTTTTGTTATTTCTGCTTCTTTAACTGAAAGGCTGAAAACGCTCGCGCAGCAACAAGATGTCACCCTATTTATGACGTTGTTGGCAGCATTTCAATCCTTGCTCTCCTGCCAAATAAAGCAGGATAACCTCGCTATTGGCTCTCCTATTGCCAACCGCAACCTCCTTGAATTAGAGGAACTAATTGGATTTTTTGTCAATACTTTAGTGCTACGAATTGACACCGCAGGTAATCCAACTTTCCGCGAACTACTCGGTCGAACACGCGAGGTAGCGTTAGCAGCTTACGCTCACCCGGATGTTCCTTTTGAAAAGCTTGTGGAAGAATTGCAGCCGGAGCGAAATCTCAGCTATAACCCGCTGTTTCAAGTGTGGTTTGTTCTCCAGAATGCACCCATGCCACCCCTGGAGTTAGCTGGTTTGACCTTGAGCATTCTGGAATTCGATGTCGGTATGTCGAGACACGACTTAAGCCTCACCCTCTGGGAGGTTTCAGAAGGCATTCAAGGCTTATTTGACTACAAAACCGACTTATTTGAGGCTGCGACTATTGCCCGAATCGTGAGAGGTTTCCAAACCCTCCTCAACCAGGTAGTCATCCAGCCAGATATCCGGCTCGACGACTTGGCAAAAATTCTTGCCGAAGCAGAAAGGCAGCACCAAATCGAGCAGGAAAAACAAATTAAAAGTTCGGGAATTCAAAAATTAAAACTGGCTAAACGCAAAGTTATGACGAGTTCAAAATGAGGTTCAATTTCTCAGGTTCTTTAGGGAAAAACTCGGGAAAAAGGGATAATTTTATCACCCAACCAAAACTATGACAAATACAGAAACAAAGAATCTCAATTCCCAAAAGTTAGGATCAGTTAGGCGCAAAGCCGTCAGCCTGTCCTCAGAGGAATTAGTCAAAACCGCCTACCTCCTGCCCGAAAACCTTCTACCTCTAGTTGTTCAGCCAACCGTAGAAAAATTAAATCTTGCGGGTTGGGCACAGAACAATCGCTCATCAATTGAAACGCAGTTATGGAAGCATGGAGGAATACTTTTTCGAGGCTTTGAAGTCGGCGGGGTGAATGGTTTCGAGCAGTTTATTCAAACTCTTGCTGGCGACTTGTTGGAATATTCTTTTCGCTCAACTCCGCGTAGTCAGGTGAGCGGAAATATCTACACTTCCACCGAGTATCCTGCCGAGCAATTCATCCCACTGCACAATGAAATGGCTTATTCTCGAAATTGGCCGCTGAAAATCGCTTTTTTCTGCGTCAAAAAAGCAGAAGAGGGAGGAGAAACTCCGATCGCTAACAGCCGCAAAGTGTTTGAAAGTCTGGATTCAAAGATTAGAGAAAAGTTTGCCCAAAAAAAGGTTATGTATGTGCGAAATTACGGCGGTGGCGTAGATTTGCCCTGGCAAAATGTCTTTAATACTGATAGCAAAATTGAGGTAGAAGAGTATTGCAAAAAAGCGGGAATTGAGCTAGAATGGAAAAGTGGCGATCGCTTGAGAACTCGACAAATATGTCAAGCTGTCGCCCAGCACCCAAAAACGCAGGAAATGGTGTGGTTTAATCAAGCTCACCTCTTCCACATTTCCAATCTCGAACCCGCCGTTGGCAAAGAGCTTTTAACTTCTTTTAAGCAGGAAGATTTACCCCGCAATGCTTATTACGGCGATGGCTCGCCCATTGAAGATTTTATATTAGACGAAATTCGTCGCTGCTATCAGCAAGAAACGATTGTTTTCCCTTGGGAAGAAGGAGATGTCTTGCTGTTAGATAATATGCTAGCCGCGCACGGACGCACACCATTTTTGGGTTCGCGTCGGGTTGTTGTCGGTATGGCAGAAGCGTTTAGCTGTCAAGATATTTAGGCTTATTAAAGGAACTTTAGAAATGCAAAACGAAACAATCGAAGGGTTTAGACTTTCTCCACAGCAACGGCATCTGTGGGGGTTACAGCAAAACAATCCTAAACAGATCTATCGCGTTCGAGGTGAAATTTTAATTTCAGGAAACCTTGATAAAAAGATTCTTAAAAAGGCGCTGCAAAATGTCGTAAATCGGCACGAAATCCTGCGGACTAGCTTTCACTGCTTGTCTGGGATGACACTACCCCTGCAAGCGATCGCCAGCAGTGGTGAAGTTCCTCTCTCGGAACACAATCTCAGCCGTTTGTCTCCCGAAGAACAAGAATCTAAAATTGAAGCGCTTTTTCAGCAACTAAGTCTGCTTGCTTTTGATTTTGAGCGCGGCCCACTTTGGCATATCTCTTTAGCCACTCTCGCCCAAGACAAGCACCTATTGCTGGCAAACTTCTCTGCCTTAATTGCAGATAGCGTCACCCTTAAAAATTTCACCCGCGAACTCAGCCTTTCCTACTCAGCCTGCGCGTGCGGGGAAGAGTTCTCTGATGAGTCAATGCAATATGCCGATATTGCTGAGTGGCAAAATGAGCTACTCGAATCAGAAGAAACCGCAATCGGCCAAGAATACTGGCGAAAGCTGAACATTGAATCTTTGGATTTATTAACGCTTCCTTGGGAAAAGAAGAATGGAGAAGCGGAATTTGAGCCGCTAGTAGAAAGGGTGGAAATTCCGGGTGATTTGTTAAACAGCCTGGAAGCGATCGCCCCAAAGCACAAAAGCGATATTTCTGCCTTCCTGCTGACTTGCTGGCAAATTCTCATTTGGCGGCTTACCAGAGATCCAAACCCAATAATCGGCGTAGCGATTGACGGCAGAAAATATGAAGAATTAGAAGACTCTCTGGGGCTGCTGGGCAAATACTTACCCCTACAGTGGCAAGTGCAAGACGGGTTAAATTTCTCACAAGCGAGGCAGCAAGTTGAGCTTAATCTCAACGAGATGTCCAACTGGCAAGAATATTTTAGCTGGGAAGAAATCCTAGAAAACGAAAAAAGCAGCAGCTTTTTGCCCGTCTGCTTTGAGTTCCAAGCAGAGCCTAAGAACTATGATAATTCAGACGTTTCATTTTCCCTTGTTCGGCAAGATGCCTGCCTAGAGCCATTCAAACTCAAGCTCTCCTGCCTTCGCCTGTGCAATTCCCTAAGCGCTGAATTTCACTATGATTCCGCTTTATTTGGTGTGGCAGATATAAAGCGCTTGTCAGAACACTTTCAGGCGCTCTTAGAAAGCATAGTCAAAAACCCCGAAGTTGCTATCAGTCAGGTAGACATACTGAGCGATCGCGATCGGCTGCAACTTCTCATTGACTTTAACCAAACTCAAAAAGATTATCCGAAAAATAAATGCGTTCATCAGCTTTTTGAAGAACAAGCAGAACGCAATCCAGACAACATTGCCGTCGTCTTTGAAAGTGAACAAGTCACCTACCGAGAACTTAACGATCGCGCCAATCAACTCGCCCATCACCTGCAAAACTTGGGAGTTGAGCCAGAGGTCGTTGTTGGCATTTGCCTCGATCGCTCCTTAGAAACAATCGTAGGAATGCTGGGCGTACTCAAAGCCGGTGGCGCCTATTTACCCATCGATCCAACGGCCCCAATAGAGCGCAAAGCGCTAATGCTAGAAGACGCTCAGGTGAAGGTTTTGCTCGTACAACAGCGGCTCATCGAAAGCTTGCCGAAAACTCAGGCAAATATTGTTTGCATCGATACAGACATTCCCACTGTTTCTGCATCTTACACCGATCGCGCCTCTTCTGACAATTTAGCTTACCTCATCTATACTTCCGGTTCCACTGGCATCCCCAAAGGAGTCGCGATCGAACACCGGCAACTGCTCAATTACCTCCACAGCATTCAGGAAAAATTAAACCTACCAGCCAAAGCCAGTTTTGCTACCGTTTCCACCTTCGCCGCCGACTTAGGAAACACAGCGATTTTCCCCGCCCTTTGTTTCGGCGGTTGCCTGCATATTATCTCCCTAGAACGCGCCACCGATCCAGAGGCACTGGGTGAATATTTCTGCCGCAATCCCATCGACTGCCTCAAAATAGTTCCCTCTCACCTAGCCGCCCTTTTAAATTCCTCTCAACCCAAGTCAATTTTGCCTGGTAAACGGCTTATTTTAGGAGGTGAATCTGCCAACTGGAGCTTAATTAAAACACTTCGCAATCTTGCTCCCAGTTGCTCAGTATTCAATCACTACGGACCAACAGAAACAACTGTAGGTGTCCTGACTTATCAAGTCGAATTTGATAAAATTGGGTGCGATTTAGACACAGTTCCACTCGGTCTTCCGATTGCCAACACTCAGATTTATATCTTGGATTCTTACTTGCAGCCGGTGCCGATAGGCGTACCTGGTGAACTGTACATCGGCGGTGAGAATTTGGGACGCGGATATCTTAACCGCCCTGAATTAACCGCAGAAAAATTTATTCCCAATCCATTTGACACGCAAGCAAAGACGCGACTGTACAAAACCGGCGACTTGGCTCGCTATTTGCCAGACGGAAACATCGAATTTATCGGGCGAATTGACGGCCAAGTAAAAATTCGCGGTTTCCGCATTGAATTGGGAGAAATTGAGGCGGTGCTGGGGCAACATCCAGATATCGCGCAGGCTGTAGTTGTGGCGCCAGAAGACGAGATGGCACAAAAGCGCCTCGTGGCTTATTTGATTTCCGAGCAGAAACAACCACCTACCCACAAGGAAATTCGCAATTTTTTAACGTCTAAATTGCCGGAGTACATGGTGCCTTCTGCTTTTGTGATACTCAAAAGTTTGCCTTTAACTTCTAACGGAAAAGTAGACCGACGAGCGCTGCCCGCACCTGACGAAATGCGACCGGAGTTGACAGGAAACTTTGTCGCGCCTCGCACAAATATCGAGGAAGTTTTAGCCGCTATCTGGGCTGAAGTTCTCAAAATTGAAAAAGTCGGCATTTACGACAACTTTTTTGAATTAGGAGGGCATTCCTTATTAGCCACTCAAGTTATTTCCCGAGTGCGCCAAGCATTTCAGGTCGAGTTGCCTTTGCACCGTTTATTTGAGTCGGCCACTGTCGCCGATTTTGCTGTAGCGATCGCGCAAAAGCAAGCCGAACAAACAGACAGTGAAATGCTAGCGAGGGTGTTAGCAGACCTCGATCAACTGTCAGAAGCACAAATTCAGGAAATTCTCGCCCAACAAGGAGTCAGCAAATGAGTGATTTAATCGAACGCATCGCGGCTCTTTCTCCCCAAAAGCGCGAGTTGCTGTTGCAGCGGCTCAACCATAAAAAAGAAAACGTTTCCCTAGAAAAAATTCTGCCTCAAAGTCGAGAGTCTAACACTTTTCCTCTGTCGTTTGCTCAACAGCGGTTGTGGTTTTTTGAGCAACTAACTCCAGGCAACTTTACCTATCACATCGTCGCCGGCGTGCGTTTGACGGGAACACTCGACGCGAGATCCCTCGATCACAGTCTCAACGAACTTGTCAAGCGTCATGAAGTTTTGCGAACGGCTTTTAAGACAATAAACGGGCAACCCGTTCAGGCGATCGCTTCAAATCTGGAATTGAAAATTTTAGAAAGAGATTTGCGATCGCTTCCTGAAACTGAACGATCTCGCGAAGTTGAACGGTTAATCGCCGCAGAAGCAAAGCTTGCTTTCGACCTGTCACAAGCACCCTTATTGCGTGCCAAATTGCTGCACTTGAGCGATTCAAACTGGGTGCTGCTATTGAGTACGCACCACATCATTTCCGATGCCTGGTCAGTGGGAATATTCATCCAGGAACTCGCCACGTTTTATCAAGCCTTTTGCACTGGCAAACCTTCTCCCCTTCCCGAACTGTCGGTACAGTACGCAGACTTTGCAAGTTGGCAGCGCCAGTGGTTGCAGGGAGAAGTTTTAGAGACGCAGCTTGCTTACTGGAAAAAACAGCTTGGAGGCAATCTCTCTGTACTAAATTTGCCAACCGATCGCCCCCGCTCGGCAGTACAAACCTTCCGAGGTGCGGTGCATAAATTCACCATTCCCAAGGCAATCGCAGAGGAAATCGCCCAATTAAGCCAGCGGGAAAAAGCTACTTTATTTATGACCCTACTGGCAGCGTTTAAAACATTGCTCTATCGCTACACCGGGCAAGAAGATATTTTAGTCGGCTCCCCCATAGCTAACCGCAACAGACGCGAAATCGAGGAATTAATTGGCTTATTTGCTAACACCTTAGTTTTCCGCACCAATCTGTCGAGCAACCCGACTTTTAAAGAGTTACTGGGGATCGTGCGAGAAGTAGCTCTCGGCGCGTATAACCACCAGGATTTGCCCTTCGAGAAACTGGTAGAAATCCTACAACCCGAACGAGATTTAAGTCATAATCCCCTATTTCAGGTGTTGTTTTCTCTGCGAAATGTTCCGACGTCGCAGATAAAATTGCCAGGAGTGACGTTGAGCAGTTTGGAAATAGAACGGAAAACGGCGAGATTTGATTTAGCGCTTGACCTGGAGGAAGGATTAGAGGGTATTAATGGAACGCTTGAGTATAGCCAAGATTTGTTTGACGCTAGCACTGCACGACGGATAGCGGGGCATTTTCTAACCTTACTAGAAAGTATAGCTGCTAATCCCGAACAGCGCATTTCAAATTTGCCAATATTGACGAAATCTGAACAGCAGCAACTGCTGTTCGAGTGGAACAATACTCAATCGGAACTTCCGAAAAATCAGTGCGTACACGGATTATTTGAAGCGCAGACAGAGCGGACGCCGGATGCGATCGCAGTCGTATTTAAAAATGAATATCTGACTTACTTGGAACTGAACAAAAAAGCAAATAACCTCGCAAGTTACTTGCAAAAAATCGGTGTCAACCCAGAAGTTTTGGTGGGAATTTATGTCGAGCGTTCCCTAGAAATGATGGTAGGGCTTCTCGGCATTCTCAAAGCCGGTGGCGCTTATGTTCCCCTCGATCCAGCGTATCCACCAGAGCGCCTTGCATTCATGCTGGAAGACGCGAAAATTTCAGTGTTACTCACTCAGAAAAAGCTATTAGAAACCCTGCCAAAAAATAGCGCCTCCATCGTGTTTCTGGATGCAGATTGGGAAGGCATATCGAGCTGCGACGAGCCAGTCGTGGGTTTACAAAATTCCTCCAATTTAGCCTATGTCATCTATACTTCAGGCTCAACAGGTAAACCCAAAGGAGTGCAAATTTCCCACGCCTCTGCCGTTAACTTCTTGAGTTCTATGCGCCAACAACTCGCGATCGCCGACCGAGATGTTTGGCTAGCAGTAACATCCTTATCTTTTGACATTGCAGCGCTGGAACTGTTCCTGCCTATTACAACAGGTTCTCGCGTTGTTGTAGCCAGCCGAGAAGTGGCATGTAACGGGGAAAAGCTTTTAGAAACATTAACAAATTCTGGCGCGACAATCATGCAAGCTACTCCAGCCAGTTGGAAAATGCTTTTAGCAGCAGGATGGCAGGGAAACAATCAATTAAAAATACTGTGCGGGGGAGAAGCTTTACCCCGACAGCTCGCCAATCAGTTGCTTTTGCGCTGCGCTTCTGTGTGGAATTTATACGGCCCTACAGAAACCACTATCTGGTCTACTCTCTATCAGGTTGATTGCAAAGATGAATCAGTTTCCATCGGTCGCCCGATTGCTAACACTCAAATTTTCATATTAGACCGCTATTTAATGCCGGTTCCCGTTGGCGTATTTGGCGAACTGCACATCGGCGGTGCCGGCTTATCTAGAGGTTACCTAAACCGACCGGAACTGACCGCAGAGAAGTTTATTCCTAACCCCTTTGCAGAGGACCCAATTCATGCTTCATTCATCCTTCATCCTTCATCGTTTATTCTTTCAGAACGCCTCTATAAAACCGGGGACTTGGCTCGCTATCTCCCAGATGGAAACATTGAATTTATGGGGCGCAGCGACCACCAGGTGAAAGTTCGCGGATTTCGCATCGAATTAGGCGAAATTGAAGCGGTACTCAGCCAATACCCAGCCGTGCGAGAAGCGATCGCACTGGTTCGAGAGGACAATCCGGGCGACAAGCGTTTAGTAGCTTATATCGTTGCTAACTCAGAACTCCGGGGCGGACACGGGGACACTGCTCCTACGCATTCAGAATTTATTAATCACTTGCGCGTCTTTCTCAAACAAAAACTGCCGCAGTACATGATGCCGTCAGCGTTTGTGCTGCTGGAAGCAATGCCTTTAACGCCTAACGGAAAAATCGATCGGCGATCGCTAAGAGCACCTGACATCAACCGAGCGGAATTCGAGAGCAATTTTACCGAGCCTCGAACTCCCGACGAGCAATTAATAGCAGAAATTTGGGCTGAAGTTCTCGGTTTAGAGCGAGTTGGAATTCACGATAACTTCTTTGAATTGGGAGGTCATTCATTGCTGGCTACTCAGGCGATTTCTCGCCTGCGAGAAGCTTTTCAAATTGAAGTACCCTTGCGCTCTCTTTTTGAATCGCCTACCGTCGCAACTGTCACCGAAAGCCTCTTGCAATATCGCGCCGAGCAAAAACTGACAGCACCCCCCATCAAGCGGGCGTCAAGGCAGGAAGAATTGCCCCTTTCTTTTGCACAACAACGACTGTGGTTTCTCGACCAATTGCAGCCGGGTAATCCTGCCTATAATATCCCAGCAGCCGTGCGCTTGAAGGGGGCGCTCAATGTAGCGGTTCTAGAGCAAACTTTTCAGGAGATTATCAAGCGACACGAAGCATTGCGGACAACTTTTAATTCGGTGGAAGGACGACCCGCTCAGGTTATTATTTCATCTTTTAATTTCACATTGCCGATCGTAAACTTAAGAGAGTTATCGCAAGCTGAACGAGAAGCCGAGGCAATGCGACTCGCCGCTGAAGAAGCGCGACAGCCTTTTGACCTAACAAAATGGCCGTTACTGCGCGTCACCTTGTTACATCTTGACGAGACAGAATACCTGCTGTTAGTGACAGTACACCACATCGTAGCTGATGGCTGGTCGATGGGGGTACTCGTGCGGGAAGTGGCGGCGCTTTATGAAGCTTTCTGCAGTGGCAAACCTTCTCCCCTACCCGAACTTTCTGTACAGTACGCAGACTATGCTGTTTGGCAAATAAAGTGGCTGCAAGGCGAAGTTCTGCAAGCAAAACTCGCTGACTGGAAGCAGCAGTTGGGTCAAATTTTGCCCCCCCTGCAATTGCCAGCAAAACAACCGCGTTCTCCTGTTCCTAGCAATCAAGCTGAGATTCAAAATTTCCAGCTTTCTGGGCAAGTTTCAGAAGCCTTAAACGCACTCAGTCGGCAACAAAATGTCACCTTATTTATGACCTTGTTGGCAGCACTTCAAACGCTGCTTTATCGCTACACAAATCAAGAAGATATTGTAGTCGGTACTGACCTGGCAAACCGCACACAAGTTGAGACAGAAGCTTTAATTGGTTTCTTTGTCAATATCCTCGTCTTGCGAACCGATATGCGCGGCAATCCTACATTTCGCCAACTGCTCGATCGCGTGCGCGAGGTGACACTAAAAGCTTACACTCACCAAGATTTGCCGTTCGACAAACTGGTAGAAGAACTGCGGCCCGATCGCAGCCTGAGTCAGACACCGCTATTTCAAGTTTTGTTCGTCATGCAAAATGCGCCTATGCCGACTTTAGAAATGGCGGGTTTAACTTTAATGCCGGTGGCAATTGATAGCGGTACGGCTAAATTTGATTTGGCGCTATTTGTGTCGGAAACAGAGAGAGGAATTGTCGGCACTTGGAAGTATAATTCCGACCTATTTGACAGAGAGACGATCGCTCAAATGTCAAATCGCTTTGAAACCATACTCGGCAGCATTGTGGCGCAGCCTGACAGTCGTTTGAACACTTTAGAAATTCTCACAGAAGCCCAGAAACAGAAACAAGCCATGCAAGAATTAAAGCGTGAAAAAAGCAATTTTAGTAAGTTCAAAAGCGTCAAGCCGAAAGTAGTGGCTTTGCCGCAAGGCGAATTGATAAAAACGGAGTACCTGCACCCCGACGAACTCTTTCCTTTAGTGGCAAAACCCGCAGTAGCCGATGTCGATCTTGCAGACTGGGCGAAAAATAACCGCGAATTTATAGAGGCAAAATTGCTACAGCATGGAGGGATTCTTTTTCGAGGATTCATCGGCCCTGTGGTTTCCGCATTCGAGCAGTTTGCTCACTCAATTTGTTCGGAATTATTTGGGGAGTACGGGGATTTGCCACGCGAAGGAGTTAGCGGAAAAGTTTACGGTTCAACTCCTTACCCAGCAGATAAAGCTATCTTATTTCACAGCGAGAGTTCGCACCTGCACCGCTGGCCGATGAAAATCTGGTTTTTCTGCGTTCAGCCAGCGCAACAAGGCGGAGAAACGCCGATTGTTGACTGCCGTAAAATTTACCAGTTGCTAGACCCGAAACTCAGAGAAAAATTTGCCCAAAAGCAAATTATGTACGTCCGTAACTACACAGACGGACTAGATGTAAGCTGGAAAGATTTTTTCCAAACCGAAGACAAATCCGTGGTTGAGGAATACTGCAGGCAAGCTGGGATGGAATTTGAGTGGAAAGCAGGAAATAATTTGAGAACTCGCAAAATTCGCCCCGCAATTGCCAAGCACCCAAAAACTGGAGAGATGGTATTTTTTAACCAACTTCCCTTGCACCACATTTCCTGCTTAGATGTGGCAACCCGCGCTTCCTTGCTCTCTGTTTTTGGAGAAGAGAACCTCCCCCGCAATGTCTATTACGGTGACGGCACTCCTATTGAAGACTCGGTAATGGAAGAAATTCAGGCAGTGTACAGGGAAGCTGCTGTTAGTTTTCCCTGGCAAGCAGGAGACATCTTAATGCTAGATAATATGCTTGCCGCTCACAGTCGCAATCCATTTATCGGCTCGCGAAAAATTGTTGTAGCGATGGGCGAAATGATTCCTGAATCAGGAATTTAATTCCCTCTCATATCATTTCCGGTTACACCGGAATGATGTTGACTGTTGACTGTTGACAGTGAACAGTCAACCGTCAACCGTCAACAGTGAACTCGAATTTACTATTCCGATGCTAACGGATTTGATATCATCTCTTCCAGGCAAAGGTAACGAGAATAAAGTAGTGCTTTGATAAATAGGAACAATGCAAACAATTAATGGATTTCGGCTTTCACCCCAGCAAAAATATCTGTGGATGTTGCAGCAAGACAGCCCTGCTTATCGCATTCAATCCGCTATTTTGATCGAGGGAAGTCTTCAAACTGATAACCTAAAGAAAGCTTTAGAAAAAGTTAGCGATCGTCACGAAATTATCCGCACAAGCTTTCAGGGAAAGGCCGGGATAAAAATTCCTATACAAGTTATCTCCGAACCTAGCTCTGTTTCGTGGAACTGGGTTAACTTAAGTGAAGCGACTCCCCCGGAGCAAGAAGCCAAACTTGAAGATATTTTTCAGCAAGGAAAGAGCGCTTTATTCAACTTCGATCGCAACCCTGTTTGGCACTTATCTTTAATTACACTTTCATCTGAGAGGCATATTTTACTGGTTAGTTTGCCCGCACTGTGCGCCGATAGTCGCACACTAAAAAATCTGGTTCAAGAAATCAGCCAGTGCTATGCCGCCTGCCTTCACGGCCAAGAAATTACCGATGAAGTTGTGCAATACATTCAATTTTCCGAATGGCAAAATGAATTGCTCGAAGATGAAGAAGCGGCGGAGGGCAAAGAATACTGGACTGGGCATAATTATTCAGCGCTAGCGAGTTTAAGGTTGCCGTTTGAAAATAGATTAATTAACGCGCCAGCTCAATTTACTCCCCAATCTTTTGAGGTCAAATTAGAGTTAGCTTTGCTGGTTCAAGTGGAAGCGATCGCCCGCCAGTACAACACCTCACTTTCTACATTCTTGCTCGCTTGCTGGAAAATTTTGCTCTGGCGACTGATTGGCCAATCAGAGATCACTGTTGGCGTGGCATTCGACGGTCGAAAATACGAAGAACTAGAGCCAGCGCTTGGGCTGTTTGCCAAATTTTTACCGCTGCGGGGCCAACTAACAGAAAACTTTTCCTTCGCGGAAACCTTGCAGCAAATTCAGCAGGAAGAACGCGAAGCATACAAGTATCAAGAATATTTCTCCCACGAATATCTAGGCAACTCTTCCGGCTTTCCATTTGGTTTCGAGTTTGAGGAACAGCTCGAAAAGCATTCGGCTAGTGGCGTATTTTTTTCTATTTACAAGCAGTATGCGTGCTGCGATCGCTTCAAAGTTAAACTCTCTTGCCACCGCCAAAATGACTCGCTCGCCGCTGAGTTTCACTACGATCCTATCTTCCTTGCAGACAACAGTATCCGGTGCTTGGCAGAGCAATTTTACGCCTTGGTGCAAAGTGTAGCCAGCAACCCACAAACCGCAATCGGCAAGCTCGAAATACTGAGCGATCGCGCCCGAGATCAATTATTACTAGAATTCAACAGCACCAAAGCAGATTACCCGCTCGATAAGTGCGTTCACCAGCTCTTTGAAGAACAAGCAGAGCGATCGCCCAACAGTATAGCTGCTGTTTGTGAAAATCACCAAATTACCTACAGCGAACTCAACGCCCGCGCTAACCAAATCGCCCATTACTTGCAGCAATTAGGTGTCAAGCCAGAGGTGATTGTCGGCCTTTGCGTCGATCGCTCTTTAGAGGCGATCGCTGGAATTCTAGGCATCCTCAAAGCAGGTGGCGCGTACCTACCGCTCGACCCAGCCATGCCCAAAGAGCGCCTAGGATTGATGCTGCAAAATGCTCAGACTCCAGTGCTGTTAACGCAACAGCATCTCATCAAAAAATTGCCGGAAACTCAGGCACATATCGTCTGCTTAGATACAGACATTCCCTCTTTTTCTCCTACTACTTTCGTCTCTGCTTCTCCTGAAAATTTAGCTTACATTATCTATACCTCCGGTTCCACCGGCACCCCCAAAGGAGTCGCCATTGAACACCGACAACTGCTCAATTACCTGCACGGAATTCAGGAAAAATTAAACCTGCCATCAGGTGCAAATTATGCCACCGTTTCTACCTTCGCCGCCGACTTGGGAAACACCGTTATTTTTCCGGCTTTGTGTTCGGGTGGATGCCTGCACATCATCTCTCAAGAACGCGCAACCGATTCAGAAGCAATGGGCGCTTATTTTCAGCAAAATTCTATCGATTGTCTGAAAATTGTTCCCTCTCACTTAAAAGCTTTGTTGAGCGCTTCTAACGCCTCGCAAATCTTACCGAAAAAGCGATTAATTCTCGGCGGTGAGCCTTTGATGTGGAATTTAATTGAAACAATTCAGAAATACAATCCAGACTGCTCGATCTTCAACCATTACGGGCCGACAGAAACAACTGTAGGCGTGCTGACTTATCAGGTAAAAATGCAGGGCGATCGCATTTCCCAGACAGTTCCTTTAGGTCGCCCGCTACCCAACACGCAGATTTATTTGCTCGATTCGCACTTGCAGCCAGTTCCTGTAGGGGTAGCGGGTGAATTATATATTGCTGGTGCGGGATTGGCTCGCGGCTATCTAAACCAACCAGAACTCACGGCCGAAAAATTCATTTGCAATTCATTGACTCAGGAACCGGAAACTCGACTTTACAAAACTGGCGACTTAGCTCGCTATTTGCCAGACGGAAATATAGAATTTATCGGTCGCGTCGATCGCCAAGTAAAGCTGCGAGGTTTCCGCATTGAATTAGGGGAAATTGAGGCGGGGCTGTCTCATCATCCCTCTGTACGCGAGGCAGCCGTTTTACTTCAGGAAAATGAACCGGGAAATCAGCGTTTAGTCGCCTATATTGTTTCTCACTCAAAACTCAGCGTTCAGGACTCACAACTAATTGAAAACCTGCGTTCATTCCTCAAAGAAAAGCTGCCCGAATACATGATACCTTCTGCTTTTGTGGTTCTGAAAGCGCTGCCACTGACTCCCAATGGCAAAATAGACCGTCAAGCGCTTCCGGCACCGTCCATAGCAGCCAATTTTACAGATACGTTTGTAGGCCCTCGCACTCCGCGTGAGGAGATTCTTGCCGGAATTTGGAGCCAGCTTCTCAACCTTAAAAAGGTAGGAATTCACGACAATTTCTTTGATTTGGGGGGACACTCATTACTGATTACTCAGTTGTTAGCCAAAGTGCGAGAATCTTTTCAGGTGGAATTGCCTTTGCGCGTTTTGTTTGAAGCTCCTACTGTAGCTGGTTTAGCTGAAAAAATCGAAATGCAACAAGGGGGCAACACAGCGGGCGATCGCACTGCTAGTTTCGATATTAACGCTGAAGTTGTTTTAGACCCGGCAATTCGCCCTCCAACTCCATTGAGCGAGCCAAAAACTGAGCCCGCTTGCATTCTATTAACAGGGGCGACGGGCTTTTTGGGAGCCTTTTTACTCCGCGACCTTTTGCAACAAACTCAAGCAGAAATTTATTGCCTAGTCCGTTCTGCCGATGCAGAATCAGCCAAAAAACGGATTCAAAGCAGCCTCGAATCCTATTTAATTTGGGATGAAAGCAGCAGCGATCGCATTATCCCAATTGCTGGAGATTTGTCTCAACCACTTTTGGGACTTTCCGAGGAGCAGTTCCGAGTTTTAGCCAGTAAAATTGATGTCATTTACCACAATGGCGCGTTTGTCAAGTTTACTTATCCCTACTCGGTTCTCAAACCCGCTAACGTTTTGGGGACGCAGGAAGTTCTGAGATTGGCGAGTCAAAGTAAGCTAAAACCCGTCCATTTAATTTCTACGATTTCCGTTTTCTCGGCAAGGGGAGAATCTGGGATTAAAGTCGTGCGAGAGGATGATAAACTCACTCCGGGAGAGAATCTAAAAGGCGCTTACACTCAGACTAAATGGGTGGCAGAAAAGTTAGTAGAGGTCGCGCGCGATCGCGGCATTCCTGTTAGCATTTACAGGCCAGGTCGCATTTCTGGGGACAGCCAAACAGGGGCTTGCAATCCCAGTGACTTACTGTACAGGTTAATCGCTGGTTGCGTGCAGCTTGGATGTGCGCCCGATGCCGATAAGCTGATGAACGTAGCGCCTGTTGACTATGTGAGCCGAGCGATCGTCCATCTTTCGAGCCAAAAAGAATTGCTCGGAAAGACTTTTCATTTAGTCAACACTCAGTCCTTTCAAATGAGTGAATTGCTTGGCTGGATTGGCTCAATGGGTTATCCAATCAAACGAGTTTCTTCTGAGACTTGGCAAGCAGAAATAATCAATCGCGCTGGATCTTCTCCAGAAAATGCGTTGTATCCGCTTGTCGGTCTTTTCTCTGAAAAAGTCTCGGAAGCAGAAATGCCTAAATCTGCCACACTGCAATTCGATTGCCAGAATGCGTTGAAGGGACTTTCTGGAACGGACATTATCTGCCCGCAAGCCGATGCGAGTTTGTTTCGGACTTATTTTTCCTATCTCGTCGATTGTGGCTTGATAGGTAGTCGCAATTAAAACCTGTAAGGGCGCAATGCTTTGCGCCCTTACCTAGCTCACTCTCTGGAGAATTCAAAATGAAGGAACAATTGCAGGAAAGACACATGAAAGCGCTGATAGAGCGCTACACCGATCGCACCAAGACCTCTAAAAACTTCGCGCAAAAATACCGTCCGGTTCTCGCTGACAATCGGGCTTCTGAGGGGTTTCGCTTTCCCGTCAAGGAGATGTTTTATCCCATTGTCGCCTCGCGATCGCTTGGCTCTAAAATGTGGGATGTTGATGGCAACGAATACATCGATATCACAATGGGATTTGGCATCAATCTTTTCGGTCATAATCCGCCCTTTATTAAAGAAGCCCTATTAGAGCAACTCGATCGCGGCGTGCAAATTGGCCCTCAAGCAGACCTTGCCGGAGAAGTTGCGGAATTAATCTGCGAATTAACGGGAATGGAGCGCGTCGCTTTTTCTAATACCGGCACAGAAGCGGTGATGGCAGCCCTACGATTAGCTAGAGCGGCAACTAAACGCAATAAAATTGCTTTGTTCTCGGGTTCTTATCATGGTCATTTTGACCCAACTCTCGCAGTTGTAAAAAAGATAAATGGCGATTTACGCACCATTCCAAAAGCGCCAGGAATTCCCGCTAATTTTATTGAAGATGTTTTAGTTTTGGATTACGGAAGCCCTGATTCCCTGGAAATTATCAAAGCTCATCAGCACGAATTAGCGGCGGTTCTCGTGGAGCCGGTGCAAAGCCGCCGTCTCGATTTGCAACCTAAAGAATTTCTCCAGCAACTGAGACAATTAACAAAAGAATCAGAAATTGCGCTGATTTTTGATGAAATGGTCACCGGTTTCCGAATTCATCAAGGCGGGGCGCAGGCGTGGTTTGGCATTGAGGCAGATATTGCAACTTACGGTAAAATTGTCGGGGGCGGTATGCCCATTGGAATTATCGCTGGAAAAGCTGCTTATATGGATAAAATAGACGGCGGTTTGTGGAACTACGGCGATGATTCCTATCCCCAGGTAAAAACAACAATTTTTGCCGGCACTTTTTGCAAGCACCCACTTGCTCTGGCCGCTGCGCGTTCCGTGCTGCGCTATCTTAAAAGTCAAGGCCCAGCCCTTCAGCAGCAGTTGAATCAGCGAACTTGGCAGGTAGTTGAAACCCTGAATGCTTATTTCAAAGAAAATGAAGTCTCTGTCGGGCTTGTAAATTTCGGATCGCAATTTCGCGCTGTTGCCTCTGTTCCTATAGATCCGCTACTTTTTCACTTACTCGAAAAGCGTATTTTCATATCCGAAGGTCGTAGCTGCTTTCTCTCCACCGCTCACACTAATGAAGACATCGATCGCATTATTCAGGCGGTTAAAGAGACTATTCAAGAAATGCGCGAAGGAGGCTTTTTCCCGGTTCAGCAATAAACTTGGTTTTTGATCTCGCGCATTTTTAACGGAATGAGATTTAACTCACCGCCGAACCTCAATTTTTAGGAAGGGACAACTGGGTGATGCTTAGGGAAGGAGATTATTGAATATTTCTACTTACCATTGTGTCGGAGGATTCACTTTGATCTACTCAATCGGTGTATCCTGCCCCTTGGGGGGTGCGGAAGGTGGGTTTAAATGCCTGTGCGTTGCATCTGCAGTTTCCCTGTCGCTCAAAGATTTATGCCATAAGTCTAAGGACTAAGGGCAACTGATTACGGACTAAATCACTCATTAATAAATTCACCTTCACATATAATCGAGTCTCTTTTCTCCAAATCTTCTTGATTCCAGACCGCGTTTAATGCTGCCGAACTTAAGGAAGTTGACATCGTATTTAAGGTTGTGTTGTAGTATTCGACAGCATTATTAAGTTCTACCTGCGGCGCTTCCTTAAAGTACGAATTAATATCAGGCGTGCACCGCTGGGCCTGGTAGTATACATAAGCTTCAGCATTAATGCACATGACGTGGTAAAAATCTCTATTTGCTGCCGTCACATCTCCAAGTTTATACAGCGCTAAACCCCGGTTGAGATAAGCTTTAACATAGTTGGGGTCTAGTTTTACTGCTTTGTCAAAGTCTTCAATTGCAAGCGGCATTTGTTTTAATTTATAGCGAACGCAACCTCTGTTATAATAGGCATAAACGTTTTGTGGATCGATCGCGAGTGCTGTGTTGTAATCGGCCAGCGCCTGCGTATTGTCTCCTAATTGGTGGTAACAAAGACCTCGATTTATGTAAGCTTTGATATATTTTGGATTCAACCGCAGCGTTTCGTTAAAGTTTTCTGTTGCTGCCTCTTTTTCTCCCAAAAGGTAGTAAGCGCGCCCCCGGTTGTAATAAGTTTTATAATTGTGGGAATTGAGAGATAGAGCTCGATTGTAGTCTTCTATTGCTTGTTCGTAATTTCCTAAATTAGCAAGTACAAGCCCCCGGTTGTTGTAGATAGCGTGGCTGTTAGGCTTATTTGCTAAAGCGCAGTTGAGATCTTCAATGGCTTTTTCGTATTCTCCGAGATGACGCCAAGCATTGCCTCGATTCAAGTAAGCCTCGAAGAAATTAGGATTGAGATCTAGGGCTTGGCTGAGGTCTGCGAGCGCTTTTTGGTAGTCTTTCATGTAATAGTAAACCAAGCCGCGATTGTTATAGGCTTTGGCATCGGCGGGATTGACTTGCAGTATCTGATCGAAGTCCTCAAGTGCCGCTTCATAGTTTCCTTTCTTGGCGCTGTGCAAACCGCGCTTGTAAAATTGTTTGAGGTTCATAGGTCAACTTTCAGGATTGCTTGATGCTGGGGGTTGATTCCTGTGCAGTCAGTTTTGAGCTTGACAGCCGTTAATCTGTTGAAAGAGCATCCACCTGCGGTCAGATTAACTCTTAAATGATTCCCGGCAATCTACCCTAAACAGGATTTTTGGTTTATTTTAACAGTAGTTAAATCCTGTTGAAAGGCTCTGCACGTCGGCTGGATTTACTTATTCGTCAGTTCGATTGTTTACCCCACGATCGACTGGATCTCCAAAGTCTAGTTTTAGTTGGTGCTGTGTGTCTCTTGATGCGGGGGCGATCGCCTCGATCGCCAAATTAAGTGTGATACCGCTGTTCAGTATAAATTGTTGCCAGCAGTCCTACCGAGTAAACTGTATATTTTTTTGACAAACTTCGTCTCATTATTTGCGGCAGTACGTCTCTACAAACTTTTGTTGCCTAACTACAAATTACCGATTGATTTCCTCTTCCACATAAACAGTCAATTTCTCCAAATCGGGAAGTTCGATCAATTCTTGTTCCTTTTCCTTAACCGACATGGGCATCATCACAGGTTGACGCTGCTCGATCCAGCAACTCGCCAGCGGTAAAGTTTGTTCCAAATCTTCCAAAGGCCTCGGAATTACCATCACCGCGTTCAACTCGCCAATTCGCTCAGCTTCGTACATCCCGGCCTCTACGGCTACGGCTACATCTGCAACTGCACCGCGAATAATTGCCGTGCACAAACCGGCGCCAATTTTCTCGTAAGCCGCCAAGTGTACGTCTGCGGATTTGAGCATAGCATCGCAAGCACCGACCATTGCCGGAAATCCCCGGGTTTCGAGCAAACCGATCGCCTGATGGCTAAGCCGAGAATAACTGCCGCTTTCCGAAAGTTGAGTCAGGCGAAAGCCGATCGGCAAAACCACTTCCAAATTAGCCAAAGGTCTAGCAATCACCAACTTAGAAACAAACTGCCCGAACTGTTCGGCAGTTTGAGCTCCAGCTTCCACAGCCAAACGCACATCCGAAATTCTGCCCCGGACGATCGCGGTACAGTGACCGGAACCAATTTTTTCGTATCCTACTAAAATCACCCCTGCCGACTTCAGCATCATGTCAGCAGTCCCCACAATTGCCGGAAAACTCTTGGTGGATACCAAACCCAAAGCAGTGTCTTTGAAGTATTCCTGGCGCTGCGATCGTTCTTCGTGACTGTTACGATCCGTTTGTCCGTCCATCTTCTATTACCCTTAGAAACTTCCCAAAATAAAAATTTGTTGATAGTTTATAGTTTCTCAGATGAGAAGACAGACTGCACGAGCTACAAGACACAGATTGCTGCGGCCAAGCCTTACCAATTGCTGAGCTACCAATAATATGAGATTACCTATTTATATTTGATCTTTCTGCCTTCAGCATAGCTGCCTTTTGCCGAAATGACGGCTACCCGGAACCGCCCGATAGAGTTTGGCCGTTTTCCTCCGAGCGATTAAAAGCTTGCCGGTGCGGAAACAGCGTCCCCAACAGCCGATTGATGTGAGCTTGGCCGTACAGAATAGTCGGCGTTTCCCCTGGTTGGGGCGGCTCTGCGGCGGTGGATTCCGGCGGGTCTGGGGCAGTCTCCGGCGCAGTTGGAGGCGGTGTTTGGGCGGGTTGTGGCGGCTCGATCGGCTCGATCGGTCGATCGGCTGGTGGCGTAGTGGCTTCGGGGGTTTCTGGTGATGTTGGCGCTGCTGTTGGCGCTGTTGCGGTTGCTTCTTCTGCGGCGGCTTGGCGGCTGGTATCTCCCATTAGAGAACCTGCTGGCATAATTTGCATTTTTTCGATACAAGGATTGATTAGGGTCGTTCCAGCGCCAATACAGGCATTTTCCCCGATCGTTCCCGCACCTACCACCAGCACCCCTGCACCTAGAATAACGCCGGCCGCGATTTCCAGAGTACCTTCACGGGCGTGAAGGATAACTCCCATACCGATACAGGCACCGGCGGCGATCAAGATCCGGCTGCCCGGAGCTGCTTGCAGGATTACTCCAGGGGCGATCGCCGCACCCTCATTCACAACTACATCGCCACTCATCAAAATCTGAGAGTTGCTACTTAATTGCAGTGGCGATAAATACATTCAACTTCACCATGAAAGGAGCTATTTTTTTAGATCAAAGAACTTTAAATTATGGGTTTTTTCGACTAATAAATTTAACCATGTCAATCTAAGAAACGATAATTTACTAATACTGAGAAGATTGATGCTTTAACGTTTTCTAGAAACTTCCAGAAGATTCTAGATTTTGACCCACTCTTCTCAATCGAGCTTTTTAACTATCTCAAATCCAACTATAATCCGCTGGGATTTCTCCCGTGGGCACCTGTGCGAGGGCTTAACGGGAGAAACAAGCTAATTACTAGGCAAATTACGGTCGTTGGATAATTTCTTCGAGGACCCGGCGCTTCGCCTTGGAGTCGATGCCCAGCAAACGGACGTACTCGCCACTGTGTTCTTTGAGACAGCTTTCGAGGGCAGAAATCACTTCAGATTCGCGGTTGGATGCGATCGGGGCGCAACTGCTCCAAGAACCGGTGCGGAAACGGCGCGCGTCGGCGTGTTCCGTGCCAATTTTGTAGCCTTGGGAAAGCAGGTTGCGGATTTGGTCGATCGTCTTGCCGGTCAAACTTCCGCTGCTCGCCGAACCAGTCGAAGCTGCTTTGTATCCCGATGTTGCTGCCGGCTTAGATGTTGCGGCCGGCTGAGCCGATTGACCAACCGGGCCGTCGGGACGCTGAATAATTTCTTCAACTATGCGTCGCTTAGCTTTCGGGTCAATCCCGATCAAGCGCACGTATTCGCCCGGGTACTCGTTCATCACAGCTTCCAAAGCGGCGATCGCCTCAGATTCGTTTCTGACTTGCAGCGAAGCCCCGCTTTGCCAAGAACCGGTGCGGAAGCGGCGCGCGTCGGCGTGTTCCGTCCCCACCTTGTAGCCTTGAGCTAGCAAGCCGCGAACCTGAGCCACTGTTTCGGCACTCAATTTTCCGCTTGACACGGAACCGCTATTGTGGTTGGAAGCTTGTGCAACTTTACCGTTAGATTGGTGAGTTTTCGCACCGTTAGAACCGTTAGAACCGTTAGAGCCGTTTTCTCCCGGTCTTTGGACGATTTCTTCTAGTACGCGGCGCTTGGCTTTGGTGTCAATCCCGATCAAGCGGACGTATTCTCCTTGGTGTTCAGCCATGCAAGCTGACAAAGCCGCGATTACTTCTGAGTCACGGGTTGAGGAAATCGGGCCGCAAGTACGCCAAGAACCGGTACGGAAGCGGCGTGCGTCGGCGTGTTCGGCTCCCACGCTGTATCCTTGAGCTAGTAAATTGCGGATGCTATCGGCAAGAGTTGAACTCAATTGGGTGCCGGCCTGGGTAGAATATTTGGTTTGATTCATATTTGGGTTTGTACTTTTCTCGTTGCGAATTGGTGCTAGACAGGCGATGTTCTCAGCGCAGCGATAACCCGTTCTCAGAGCGTCATTGATGCCGATGACATGGGTCGCAAATTGAACGTCAGAATCTTGAACGTCAGGCAAGCGATCGGCTTGCTTCTGATTAGTGATGATGGCTCCCGAAGGCACGTACTTACCCGGGGGAATCTCCACATCTTTAATTAGTACGTGCATCATGACAATGCAGCCTTTGCCCACTCTGGCATTGAACACCGTAGAGCGAAAGCCGATAAAGCTATCCTCGCCCACGTAGGCAGGGCCGTGAATTAAACTCATGTGGGTGAGGGAAGTATTTTTCCCCACCCACACAGAATAGGACTTGCCGTCGTCTCCTGTGACTCGGCCTTGTTCTAGGCCGTGAATCACTACTCCGTCTTGAATGTTGCTTCCTTGTCCGATATAAAAAGGAGTGCCTTCATCGGCGCGGATAGATGTCCCCGGGGCAATCATCACATTAGAACCGATATGCACATCCCCAATAATGTTAGAAAAGGAATGTACGAAGGCGGTATCGTGAATTTTGGGCTCAGCCAAGTTTTTCGACCAAGGCGTCGGGGGAGCCGCAACGTTGCGGACTGCCATAAATTAAGTTCTCCTAAGCTGAAAAATCTTTTTGTTAGTTGTTAGTTGTTAGTTGTTAGTTGTTAGTTGTTAGTTGTTAGTTATTTTTCCACTAACTGCTAACTGCTAACGGTTGCAACTAGCCGTATGGGTCGTCTTTTTTACTGTAAATGAGGCGGTTTTCTACATTGACAGTATCTATAATGCCTACTACCAGAGCATCGATCGGACGGTTTTCGCTGCCGGGCGCGATCCGGGCTGCGCTGCCTCGGGTTACTAAAACCCATTCATCTATACCAGCGCCCACACAGTCAGCGGCTACTTCATAGCCGGGAACTGGCGAACCTTCCTCATCGATGAATTGCAGCAGTAGAAATTTCGATCCTCTCAGCGTCGGCTCTTTTTGGGTACTGACAACTGTGCCGAGAACTTTGGCCATTTGCATTTTAGGTAATAGGTAATAGGTAATTGGTAATTGTCATTTTTACACTGTCACTTGTCTTTTTTTTATTAGCTCTGTCCTCAGTCCGCTGTCCGCCTTTTAGAGCTTCGTCTAGTAACTAATGACTAATGACTCATGACTCATGACTAATAACCAATATCCCATACCCACCTCAATTAAAAATTAAAAATGCTAAATCAAAAACCTCGCGATTTTTAATTTTTAATTACCAAACGCCCCTCACCGCCGTGAAGCGAAGCTATCCCGTAGGGAATCGCCTATCTTATGATCTGTTGAGGGGACGAATGCCGCTGACGCCTTCACGGAACTGTTCTACAGCTTCGGTGTAGCGAATCGGCAGCACGTACTCTAAGTTTTCGTGAGGGCGGGCGATAATGTGGGTGGACATCACTTGTCCGCCGTTAACGCGCTTCACTGACTCTACTCCGGCGGAAACGGAAGCTTGCACTTCCGAGACATCTCCTCTTACAATAACCGTAACGCGAGCGCTACCGATTTTTTCGTAGCCTACCAAGGTGACGCGGGCTGCTTTGACCATCGCGTCAGCAGCTTCTACAACTGCGGGGAAGCCTAAGGTTTCGATCATGCCAACTGCAATTGCCATTGGTTTTACTCCTGATTGAATATTGGGGAACTAAACAGTTAATTTTTGACGATCGCACAAATTTTCGTTAAACGAAATTTTTGTGCGCTAAGAACTTAGTAGCCTCGGAACTGTTCTACTGCTTCTGTATATCGAATCGGCAGAACGTATTCTAGGTTTTCGTGGGGGCGAGCGATGATGTGGGTAGAGACGACTTCTCCGCCGTTGACCCGCTTAACGGATTCCACTCCTGCTGCGACTGAGGCTTGGACTTCCGACACGTTGCCGCGCACAATTACGGTGACGCGGGCGCTGCCGATTTTTTCATAGCCCACGAGGGTAACGCGGGCAGCTTTGACCATAGCATCGGCAGCTTCCACAACAGCGGGAAAACCTTTTGTCTCAATCATTCCCACGGCAATTGACATTTTTGAATCTCCTTTGAGGATGAGCGAAATTACCGTTACAAATCTTTGAGAAATCTAAAAATTTGGACGGGGAGGCCCACATTTTCTAGTAATGCAGTGTAAAGCTTCCTATCCTATAAGAATAGGGGAATCTGTCCACCTTGACAATATAAACTAACATCATAATGTTTAATAACAAAAATTAAAATTTTTTATGTTACTTAAAATAATTTAATATTTATTTAATAATCTTAATATTTAGAGGGGTAGATACAGAGAGCCAGGGGGGATTAAAGTAAGTAAGAATACTCATAAAGTAGAGTTCGGTATGTGAAGCCGGAGCTGATCAGTGCCTGGAAAATGGGGGATTTCAAAAGGGGGATCGCAGGGAAATCGGCAAAAAAGGCAGTCTTGGCCCATCGGCAGGCATTTTTTCTTTGAGTGCCTCTTGTGCTCAGCCAGTAATTTTGTGGTGAGATAATTATCATTTTTGATGCTTTAATGTATAGTTAATCAGGAGTGCAAATTATTTTGCCACAACTATATGATCGGGTTTAGTCAAAGTTTTAGGGTGTCGCGCGATCGCCCGCGACTGTTTTTGTATAAAGGCAGCCAGTAATTTCAAGTTTCAGGGATAAATTAAATGACTCAATTTCTCCTCCAAGCCTGTTGGTGGGTACCTTTATATGGCTTGATAGGCGCAATTTTAACTTTGCCGTGGTCTACGGGAACCGTTCGCAGAACAGGCCCGAGACCTGCAGCTTACTTCAATTTGCTGATGACTGTGTTGGCTTTCATACACGGGTCAGTTATTTTTACAGCGACTTGGGATCAACCGCCCCAACAATTGCTAGTGCACTGGGTGCAAGCAGCAGATTTAGATTTGTCTTTTGCAATAGAAATCTCCACCGTCAGCGTCGGAGCAATGGAGTTAGTTAGTGTTCTGAGTTTGCTAGCACAAATTTACGCTCTCGGCTACATGGAAAAAGACTGGGCGCTAGCTCGATTTTTTGGGCTGCTCGGTTTTTTTGAAGGGGCAATTAGCGGCATTGCCATTAGCGACTCGCTGCTTCTAACTTACGGTTTGTTGGAACTGCTGACGCTTTCAACTTACTTGCTAGTCGGGTTTTGGTACGCTCAACCGCTGGTAGTAACAGCAGCTCGTGATGCGTTTTTAACAAAGCGTGTAGGAGACGTGCCACTGTTGATGGGAGTAGTGACGCTTTCAACTTTAGCGGGAAGTTTGAATTTTTCCGATTTGGAAATATGGGCTGAAACTGCAACTTTGTCTCCTGTAGTGGCGACTCTTTTAGGTTTGGCTTTAATCTCCGCACCTACGGCCAAGTGTGCTCAATTTCCCTTCCATTTGTGGCTCGACGAGGCGATGGAAGGGCCCAACCCGGCTTCGATTATGCGGAATACGGTAGTTGTGGGCGCTGGGGCTTATGTGTTGATTAAACTTCAGCCTGTTTTGGCGCTGTCGCCCGTGACTGATGCGGTGCTGGTGGTGTTGGGTGCGGTGACTGCTGTTGGCGCTTCCTTGGTGGCGATCGCCCAAATCGACATCAAAAGAGCACTATCGCATTCTACCAGCGCTTCTTTGGGTTTGGTGTTTATCGCCGTGGGGCTAAATCAAGTTGACATTGCTTTGCTGTTGTTGTTCGCCCACTCGATCGCCAAAGGCCTATTATTCATGAGCGTAGGGTCAGTTATTACCACAACTAACACTCAAGATTTAACAGAAATGGGTGGGTTGTGGTCGAAGATGCCTGCCACGACTACGGCTTATTTAGTAGGCGCTGCGGGGATGGTGGCGCTGTTGCCTCTAGGCAACTTTTGGGCGATGCGGCGCTGGCTCAACGGTTTTTGGACTCTGCCTTTGTGGCTGGTAATTGTGTTGCTTTTGGTTAATGGTTTGACGGCGCTAAATTTAACTCGCATATTCGGTTTAGTGTTTGCTGGAAAAGCGCAGCCGAAAACTCGCAGAGCTCCAGAAGTCGGTTGGCCAATGGCTTTGCCGATGGTAATTTTGACCGTAATGGGGCTGTTGGTGCCTTGGATGTTGCAGGAGTGGCAACTTTTAATTAGTTGGACTGGGCCTTGGGCGGAAACGGGGGATTTTGATACTTTAAATTTGCTGTTGAAGACTCTGCATATTCCGCTGTTAATCTTATCTGGGTTGATTGGCGTTGGGGTTGGGGTGGCGATTTATTGGTACGGGGTTTTACCTCGACCGGTACGACTGCCGATGCCGGCGGTGCAGGATTTGTTTGCTTACGATTTTTATATCGATCGAGTTTACCGCTTGACTGTCGTTTGGGCTGTGGCTTTTATTTCTAAAATCAGCGCTTGGACTGATAAGTATGTGGTGGATGGGGCAGTGAATTTGTTCGGTTTTGCCACAATTTTCAGCGGTGAAGGATTGAAATACACCGGCACCGGCCAGTCGCAGTTTTATGTGTTGACTATTGCGGGGGGGGTTGCTGTGTTGCTGGCGTTGGTTATTTGGCAGTTTTAAACCGCAGAGGTTGGCAGATAAATTTTTCGGGTTTGTCTGCTTTTTGTCTGATGTTATTTAATTTTTAACCGCAGATGAAGGCAGATGAAGGCAGATGAACGCAGATAATTTTATTCTGGGTTTGTCTGCTTTTTTATCGAGTTTTATTCAAAATCGATCGGCCACAATTCTGTCACCGCAACTTCCCAACCGGGCAAAAGTTCGGGAATTGAAATCATGTCGCCGTCTCTCAATATAACTGGCTCTGCTTGGGGAGTGTAAATTGTTATTGTGCGCTTGTCCGGGTCGATTAATATTCCTACTTTTGCTCCGAGTTCGATAAATGATAAAATTTTTTCTCGCAGGGGTTTGAGGCGATCCGATTGAGATTTGATTTCTACAACTAAGTCGGGAACAAGTTCGGCAAAATACCTTTTACTTTGTTTGAGGCGATCGGCTACCACAAACGAAACATCCGGTGCTCTGAGATCGGAATTGGGAAGGATAAACCCGCCACTGGAGTCAAACACTCGTCCGAGTTTGCGCGGTTTGACCCAGTTTAGTAAAAGTCTGACTAACTCTGCCCCAATTTCGCTCGATACAATGTCTGATGGGCCCATAACGATAATCTTCCCGTCTACCAGTTCGAGTTGGTAGTCTAGATTTGCTTCCGAGAGTATAGCTTGCAGTTCTTCCAAGTCGGCAACGGTGAGGCGGGTGGAAGGAGAACCGGATTTAATTTGCAAATCTTCTCGATCTGTAAGACTTGAGGTCATAGGAGGATTCCAGAGACATTGGAATCTATGTTAACAAGAAAATCAGCCGATCGCTTTTATATGTAGTTGCTTTGCGTTAATGTTAAATATAGCTCTAAATACTGTGTAACAAAGGAAAGTTTTAATTGATGCTCAGTGCTTTAATCTGGATACCAATGTTGGCTGCTGCCCTAATTGGGCTCTGGCCCGGTTCAGTGAGTTCTAAAATAGTTCGGAATGTGGCGATCGCCATTGCGGGTATAACTTTTATTCTATCGGTGATTTTGGCAATTCAGTTTGATGCCAGTACCAGTCAGTTGCAGTTTTCGGAATTTATTCCTTGGATAGATGTTTTGGGATTGAATTACAATCTCGGCGTTGATGGTTTGGCTCTGCCTTTGGTAATTTTAAATACTCTACTGACAGGAATAGCTATTTACGCTACGGATGAGTCGATCCGCAGACCTCGACTTTATTATTCTTTGATTCTGTTAATTACTGGCGGCGTAACAGGGGCTTTTTTATCTCAAAATTTGCTGCTATTTTTCCTGTTTTTTGAGGTAGAATTGATTCCGCTTTACCTGTTAATTGCGATTTGGGGAGGCGAGCGTCGGGGTTATGCTGCTACTAAGTTTTTAATCTATACTGCATTTTCGGGAATTGTGCTGCTGGCTGCTTTCTTGGGGACTGCTTGGCTTAGCGGTGCTTCGAGTTTCGATATGGTTGGTGCAGCGGGCGCATCGCATTTGCAAGGAGGATTGCCATTGCCTTTGGTAAGGCAAATTGTTTTGCTGGCAGGGGTGTTGCTGGCTTTTGGAATTAAGATGCCTTTGGTGCCTTTTCATACTTGGCTGCCGGATGCTCACGTAGAAGCTTCGACGCCGGTTTCGGTGCTGCTGGCGGGGGTGCTTTTGAAGCTGGGGACTTATGGGATGCTGCGCTTTGGTTTGGGTTTGTTTCCCGATGCGTGGGCGGTGGCGGCACCTTGGCTGGCGAGTTGGGCTGTGGTAAGCGTGCTTTACGGGGCTAGTTGCGCGATCGCCCAAAAAGATATGAAAAAAATTGTAGCTTACAGTTCGATCGCTCACATGGGCTACATTTTGTTAGCTAGCGCCGCAGCTACTCCGATTAGTCTGCTGGGAACTGTTTTACAAATGGTTAGCCACGGCTTAATTTCGGCGCTACTATTCTTAACCGTCGGCATTGTTTACAAAAAATCCGGCACTCGCAACATCGATGTGCTCAAAGGTTTGTTCAATCCCGATCGCGGTTTGCCGATGATTGGCAGTTTAATGATCCTCGGCGTGATGGCAAGTGCCGGTATTCCGGGTTTGGCGGGATTTATTGCTGAATTTTTGATATTTCGGGGCAGTTTGCCAGTGTTTCCGGTGCAAACTTTCCTCTGCATGATCGGCACTGGTTTAACTTCAGTTTACTTTTTAATTATGGTCAACCGCGCCTTTTTCGGCCGCCTTTCGGATGTGGTGGTAAATTTGCCGCAAGTCCGCTGGCGCGATCGCATTCCTTCGCTGGTTTTAGCAATAATTATCGCAATCATGGGAGTGCAGCCGGGAGTGTTAGTTGCTTTGAGCGAAAAAACTGCGATCGGAATGGTAGCTAATGTGCCACCCCAAGTTAAAGTTTCTCAAAACTTAGACTGATAGGATGTCCGGTCGAGCGATCGCAATCTAATTCGTTTGTAGTGAGGAATGCAAGTGATCCTACAATTGTGAGGACGGCCCTACTCACTACAAACAAACGCACCCTGCATAAACCGTAAAAACTCCGGTTTCGTCGAGATAGAGTGCTTCCTAGAGGGGAGATATTTTTATATCAAAAAAAAGTAAATGTTTGTGTTTTTATGTAGCAAACATTACCAAAAATGATATAATAGCAGAGTTATAAAGAGCAAAAAAATAGTTTTAAATTCAGGCTAAATCCAGATGAAAAGTACCGTATTAAAACCGTCTGCCCATCCCCTAGCCGCATACATTGACCTCTTGGAATCAGGCAAAGCTTTACTGCCTGAATCTACGGAAAATGTAGTTGAAGTTGTCGGCGTGCTGAAAAGTTATGGTATTGTTTTAGATGCCTATTCTCGCAATCTAAATTATATTGCCGAAGAACAGTTTTTAGTGCTTTTCCCGTTTTTTAAATATTTCAATGGAGATGTGACTCTGCCCAAATTAATTCGCTATTTGTGGCACGACAGGATTAATTTTGAGTATGCTGAGTATTGCATGAAAACAATGCTTTGGCACGGCGGCGGCGGTTTGGATAGTTATTTGGATTCCCCGGAATTTAGTAGTTTGGCCGAAAAGGCGATCGCGGCTAAGCTGAAAGGCAATTTTTTCATGCAGGGACTCCATAAAGCATTTCCTGATTTTTTGCCGGAACAAGTGCGGATGCTGGCTTATTACACCGGTCTCGGTCAGTTTTGGCGGGTAATGAGCGATTTGTTTATTGATTTATCTGATTCTTACGAAGCCGGTAAAATTAAGTCGATCGCGGACGTAGTTGATTTTGTCTTAGCAGGTTTGGTTAGCGCCGCCAGTTTACCAATTACCTACAGCGTCAAGATTCACGGTCAAGTCTACGATATCATTCCGGCCTCGGCTAAGTTGACATTTTTACCAGATGTAGCAGTGCCTTATGTAGAGTCTATTTTCTTTCGGGGCACAGCTTTTTTTGGCACAGTTTCCTACAACGCTCAAGCCCATCAAATCCCCGAAGAACAAAGAGATTTTACCTACGGTGCTTTGTTTGCTGACCCTTTACCAATTGGAGGTGCAGGGATTCCGCCCACTCAATTGATGCAAGATATGCGGCATTATTTGCCGGAGTATTTGCACGAAGTTTATCGCACTAGCTGTCGCGGTGAAGACGATGTGCGGGTGCAAATTTGTCAGAGTTTTCAAAAGTCGATGTTTTGCGTGACGACGGCGACTATTTTGGGTTTAGCACCTCATCCAATGAATACCTCCGATCCAGAGGAAAAAAAGGCTAATCGAGCTTATTTGGAAGGTTGGATGGATCGATTTGGGACTTCTCGCTTGGATTGGGCAAATCAGCCAACTAACCGGGCCTGTCAGTTGTTCCCCGAACGGTAGAAGGGCGACTGGTTTTGAGGGTGCAAGGTCTCTCGGAGTTACAACAATATTACCTGCTTTGGCAATTGCTTTCTTTTGGAGTGCGAAAGCTCATCCTGGCGATCGAAAGGATATCACGTCCCGTCAAATAGCCGTTATAAGGCAAGTAGTGAAAACTTCAGTCCTCAAACTTTTATGAGGACTGAAGTCCTCACTACCAAACAATTTTATAGGGGTCATTTTAGCGGACATAATATGACCTGATAAACTGTTTGTTTTCGGGTCATTGTGATTGCTTTCATAAGAGATATATCCGCTAACGCTTAGACTGGTAATGACAGGATAAAGCACTTCTTATTTCCGAACTCTCTATATTCGGACTAGAAGACTCAGGCCGTGAGAGTCCGTGCCGCAAGTTCCCAGCAAACCATACGTTTCTGCTAAATCTTTGACTAAAGCAGTTTGTATGGGACTGGGTTTCCAAGGATTGGGATTAGCGTAAGCATAGTAGGTTTCTACACCGTCAATGCCTAAACGGGCTGCTTCTGGGATTAGTTTATCTGCAGTCGATCGATACCGACAAGGATGTGCGAGAACTGCTAAACCTCCTGCTTCATGAATAGCTTCAATTACCTTGGCTGCTGAATAACCATAAGTGCCTTCTGTACTTTTACCTCGTAGGTATAGTTTGAGACTGGGATGTTGCGGATCAAAGGCGTAACCGAGAATGTGTACCTCATTGTTGAGCAATTCGGCATTAATTTCAGCGCCTGTCCAGAGACTAGGTGCTTCGCTATTTTTGTCGGGATGGTTTAATTTCCAATTATCCAGCCAAAGTTGAGCTTTAACGTAGCCTTGGGTGCTGTGGTGGTCGGTGATAGCGAAGCCTTTGAGACCTCCGGCTATGGCTTGTTCCATCAATTTCTCTGGCTGCAATCGCCCGTCGGAGTAGACTGTGTGCATATGAAAGTTATAGGAACCCGGACAGCTATCGGCATCAATTGTCTGAAAGACTTGTTTGAGTGCTGAGATATTCTGGGCTTCTGGTTTGAGACTAGAACTTGTTGGGGAAGCGAAATTGACAGCCATAAACGTTATTATAGAAAAAACTAGCTTTGTTTAATATATCTAATAAATTGATATGTTGCACCTGTGGCAATAGTCGGCTGTAGGATTGAAACATCGGGCGGATTGTTGGGTTCGGCACAAGATATCAATTCACTCGCACATCTTGCACAATTCTTTACCCAGAATTTTATCGTCGGGTGGGGGCGGGTTTATGAGATTATTGATTTTAGGCAATTATATTTGCTAAAACTCTTCCCGGACGGTTGGTTGACAATGGCACAAGATATCAATTACTCCCACATATTGCATCATTCTTAAAAACGCTTTCCGGCCTGTTCCACAAAGAGTAAATTTTTTTGTGGGGTGGGCATCCTGCCCGCCATTGAAAGGTTTGTGGACAAGGCCACAAGATATCAATTCAATCGCACTTTAAACCTGCATCTGCGGCGGTGGGAAATTCGATCGGCACAAAGGTAACGCCATATATTGCTGTAGAACAGGGTACAATATGCGCTACTCGTTTGGGAGGATTTTTCCGATTGCCAGTCTTCGAGTCAAACTCAATTATACCCGTGGCTCCTTCGGCTTTAAAGTTGGGATCGGCTAAAGTTTTTTGCATTCCTTCGCGGCTGGGTTCTGGCTGCATTTCTAGGGCTTTAATCAGCGTCCGGGCGGCATCGTAGGTTAAGGCCGATCGAGTATTCACCGGGCCTCCCCACAATTTTTCCGCGTTTACAGGAAATTTTTTGTCAAAGCTTGCTAGCGGATGCCAAAACAGAGATATTCCCAGTTTTTCAATAGACTTTAGCTCTTTTGCTACTTCTAGCGTTCTCGGCTCGTACAGAGTCCAGGGCCCGACAATCCAATTGCGATCGCCGTTAGTTTTTATCATTTCGATCGCATTTTCTACGGAATTAGTTACTTGACCGTCTGGAAAGAGTGCTATGGCTTTTATTCCGGCTTTCTCAACTTCTTTGATCGCTGCTTCTGCGTTGAAATCATTTTTGGATAAGTTCTCATAATTTCTGAGTCTATAAGTTTTACCTCCTTTGGCTTCAAATTGCTCGGTAAATTGTTCCCACAAAGAATAGCTAAACGGACTGTCTGGATTGTAAAAAACTGCTACTTTTTTTCGCCCTACGCTCAGCAATTGATTTACTAAGCCTTCAGCTTCTACGCTAGTTGTCGGAGCCGTCCGAAAGAAAAATTTTCGGGGTTTTCGGGTCAGTTCTTCTGTGGTGCTTCCCGGAGAAAGGGCGACTAATTTATGGCGATTGTAAATATCTACTGTTTCCACAGTCATGTCGCTCGTATAATGTCCGATGAGTGCCAGAATATCTGGCTGCTCGACTAGGTAATTTGCTCTTTGAACTGCGTAGGATTTAATGTTTCCGTCATCAGCAATGATGACTTTAAGACCTTTTCCGTTAATAGCTTTTGGTTGGAGAAATCCTTGACCGGGAAAATCTCGCTTGCTCTCATTGGAGATGAGACTTAAATTAACTTCGGTTTGAGCTTGAGCAATGCCGCGCAGCAGTTCTTCGGCTAAGTTGGCGTTGGCGATGCTACCGTCTTGATTTCTGCGGATGGGAACAACAATGGCGATGGTATAATACTCTGCACCGCTCGCTTCCAGCAGGGCATTGTTTATGTAAATTAAAGTTTCCGGATCTCTGCGATCTTCCCTCCATGACTGTTTGAGCAATTTAAAAGCTTCTGGATAATTTGAGTCTGCAAATTCGCTAATTCCTCTTTGTTTTGACCAAAGGGCAGAGGTTTGCACTAGAAGTTTTTCGCCAGAACTTACACCATCTGCGGAGGGTGCAGGCTGTGTTGGTGGCGGTGAAATTGGGGAGGGTTCAGCCTGCGTTGGTTGCGTTGAAGTTATCGGGATTAGCGGGGGAATTCTGGGGTTTAAAAGTACGATCGACACTGCTGTAGCAATTCCCGCACAAGCTAACAACAGTCGGCGAAGCCCAGTGTTGTCGCCTTCGGGAGATTCGGGCTGTTCGAGCGAGTCTAAAGCGCTCAAAATCTGAGCGACAGATTGGTAGCGGTGTGTAAAATGCAAGCGCACCATCCCAGTTAAAATATCTCTGAAACCGTCGCTAACTTGTACCGCCGGTCGATCGTGTGTAGAGTAATGCCAAACGAGATCGCAAGTTACGGGATCGCTGAGGAACTCGTTGGGACTTCGCCCGGTGAAAGCTTGAATGGCGGTAATTCCGAGCGCGTAAATGTCGTTGTAAGGTTGCGGTGGCAACCGCGTATCGGATTGTTCGGCTGGCATATAAAATCGGGTGCCGATCGCCTGCGATGTGAATATATCACCTGTAGCGTTAGCAGTAAACCTGCTGATTTCTTTGACCGCTCCAAAATCAATTAAAACAATTTTTCTATCTTTTTTTCGCCGGATTAAGTTAGCAGGTTTAATGTCGCGGTGGACAATATTTGCGTCGTGGACAATTTCTAATATTTCCAGAACTTCCCGCAAAAAAGCAACGGTTTTTTTCTCCGTCCACTGGTTGCCACGAGTGAGTTCTCTACTGAGCGGATATCCTTTAATGTATTCTTGAACTAAGTAAAAATTCTTGTTGTTTTCAAAGCGATCGAACAATTCGGGAATCTGCGAGTGTGTCCCGAGTATTTCTAAAGCTCTAGCTTCCATTTCAAAGCGGCTGCGTGCCCTTTCCAAGACGCGCGGATCGTTCGCGATCGGCAAAGGAATTTCCTTAACGACGCACAGAGGATTTCTGGTTTTTTTTAGTTTTGCAGCCTTGTAGGTTCTCGCAAATCCTCCTTCTCCCAACTGTTCTATAATTCTGTAGTTTCCGTGCATTCCGTGCAATATATGCCCTCGTTCTAGACACATAAATTTTCCAAAATTTATTGACAATTTGTGGTTTTTAATGTCGATCGTAACAAGCCTGAATTAGGTGAGGGATGTCTAGCAATCGGTAATTAGTAATTGATAATTAGTAATTGGCAATCGCTCGGCGAGTACCTAACTGACTTGAAAACTGCTCTACAAGCTTTTTCGCTGCCAGATGCAGGGTGATATTATATCAAAAATGGGCAATCGATCGAACTCGCTTTAACAAGTTAGCCCGGGGTGTCAGCCAGCGAAATTTCATTCGGGCGATCGAATATTGCAAGTCTGCCGGGGCGGGTTTATAGGATCTCGGATTTGTACTGAAGATCGGGCGCGAACCCTTTCAAGGTCGTACTCGAATATGCTGTACTTGTTATTCGAGTAAAACCTTGAACCCTACAAAAATTACGGTTAATATGACACACTCTACAGCAAACTGATGGCTAATGACTGATGACTGCTGACTAATTAAGTTTCCCCTAACTTGCTGAGTACAAAAGCAACCAGAAACCCGCCGACAGTAATTAATCCGGCAAAATCGTGAGTTTCCTCGAAGGCTTCGGGAATCATGGTATCTGAAATCATGGCTAAAATACCGCCCGATGCTACGGCGGTAGTTGCAGCGATTATTTCCCCAGAAAAGTGGCTAAAAAGCGTATATCCTAACAATGCTGCGATACCGGAAATAACTGCGATCGCGCCCCAAACTCCAAAAACTTAACCGATCGATCTCCCTGCTTTTTTCATCCGGCGGCGCTAGAGAGGCCTTCGGGAATGTGGGAGAGAAAAATTGCCGCTACAGTCACCCAACTGACAGCGCCTCCAGAAATCATGCTGACACCAACGACGATCGACTCCGGTATCCTGTCTAACAGCGCGCCGAGGGCGATGGCTAATCCGCCATCGCCTGACTCTGTTTTAGCTGGGTGCAAATTGCCCGATCGCTTGCGGTGTTTTGCTCCCTGTTGACCCAAAAACCAATTGGCGGCTGTGTAGACAGCAGCGCCCCCCAAAAAGCCGATCGCCGTCGAGTCGAAACCGCCGCGCTTGTAAGCTTCATCGATCAGCTCAAAGGATAGCGCTGAAATCAGCACACCAGCGCCAAAAGCCATAATTGTCGCGATCGCCCGCTGAGGAATGCTCACAAAGTAACCCACCGCCGCTCCCAGTAGCAGCGCCGAACCCCCCACTAAACCCCAAAATCCTGCCTGCAACCACACTGGAAACATCAGTCGCACCTCAAAGGAAAAATTTTTTCTGCCCGCCTAAAAATTATATATAGGACTTACGGATGGGGACCAGAAACCGGGTTGTTTACCTAATCTGCTAAGTAAATTCCTCATAGTTAGAGTCGCTAATGTTCCCATCAACATTAAAACTTTTACCCCAGGATGCGATTGACTCGAAACCAGCGATAGCGGTAGGCTTCTAAGGAAATAGAGGGCTAATTTTTTTAACTAGCATTATTCAATCAATAATAATAACGATCTTTGCTCCTTATCGCCGTCTGCGCTGACCGAAAGCATCCAGGATACAAGCCCCCGGATTCATCCGTGGAGAAATAAAAAGCCTGTATCCGATGAAACTTGCCCCCCGAATTTATCCGTGGGGTCAATGCTTCAATTCTTTAATCTAAAATCTAAAATCGATTGACGGATATCCTGGTCCAACAATTAGATAAGTGAACCAACCAATCGTTGCTGCAATCATGTGAGAAATCACCCGTATTTTGAATTCGTTTGTGCTGTGTTGGATGTCTAGATAAATTAAGAATGAACTGGCAGCAAGGGATGCGAATAATAAACGTTGACCACTCAGAAACTTGACTAAAGCTAAGACTGTTAATACCGTCGCATTTGCTACCAGTGTTCGGAAAAACTATCCCGGTAATTTTAAACGGCGTCTGAAAGAAAGATTGGCTCCTTCTAATGGTTTTCAGCTCGAATGTTTTGGCTTCCTTTGATTCCTCTACAAAGCCAATAAAAGAGCCGTGTAAATTCCCGCACCAAGAGCAAATGCCCAAAACCGACTTTCTCGTTCCTCTGGCAATTCTTCTTTGAGGACGTTGAGAACAATTCCTCCGGCTAAAAAAGCAAATAAAACTGCGATCGCAGTTTTTCCAATTTCAGTAGCGCTACCCAACACCCACCCCACAATAATAGCTGCTGCTAGTATCCAGCGTCCGATGCGGTCATAAATATGCTTGTGGTGTTCCCGCAAACCAGAGTCGTTCACTGCAAAGTGCAGTGCCATTGCACAAGAAAACAACAGCAGATTGGTAATGCCCAGTTGTTCCCGATGCACCAGCAGATAGCCAATCAGAGCGTTGTAAATTGAAAAAGAGGCAATGTGCAACCAAAAAACACCAAGACTGGTCACATCCTCTTCGCCCCGCTGACGAGATAAATTTGCCATTTGCTCCAGGCCGTAAAATACAGTCAATCCTAACAAAGCTATTAAATAAACGTGGTGTTCTAGATAGGAAATAGCTCCTGCTTCTACTTGTTCTAATACCACTTGGTGCAGATTTAATTCCGGTAAAATATGCACAAAAACATAAGCTACCGAAACCCCACTTGCTGCTGAAAGCCAGCCATTGCGAGGAATAGGAGCAAACCGCAACTTGCCGCAAAATAAATGTGTCAGCGCTAAACCAATGGCAATCAGCGCGGTTAAAGCTAAAGTATTAGGAGCAGGGCGTAAAGCTGCTGTTATTACCATAATTATGTTCAAGCAAATTAATCCTCGCCTAAAGCTTTAATGACTTGGTAATACTTCTCTTGGACATCTTTCTGGTCTTGCTCCGGAGAGATTTCTTCGCGGCTCGTATTTAAAATCATCTCCGCCTGACGGCGTAAAGCTTTTCGTTGTTTGGAATTGCGGGTGTAAGTGGCGATGCAAGCTATAGCTTCCAATAAGCGAATTGTTACCGCCACATCTGATTTACTGTACTGGCGAATTTGGTTAAAGGCAGCATCGACTAACCCTTCAAAGGTCACTCCTTCAACAATGACGCGCAAATTCTGTTCATCGTCGTAGCGATAGGGCGAGGGAAAATCCCTTTGAGCGAGGCGGGATAATCCGGCGCTGAGTCGATCGATACACCGAATCGCAGTAAATGGATCGTTGATAGCAGGAGAAATCGCACGCAAGGCAATTTCAACTAACTGATCGATTGGAAATTCTACATCTTGATATTCAGTCCGTTCTTTGCCCAGAATAAAAGCATCGTTAATCTGTTGTTTCAGGCTTTGATTCACCCCTTTTTCCGGGGAAACCATCGCTACATCGCTGCCCTTGACGATAAACTTTCCCGGTCGAGTTGTAAGACGTACAAGCGTATTAGACTGACGGGCAATTTTCATTAATTCGTCGTCATCGATTGCTTGCAAATAACCCTCGCCAGTGGCTTTGATTGGACTTGCTTCCGAGTCAAAATTTGCAGGAATTTCTCCCACTTGTCGCGAGTTGTTCGCTTTACCTCCTCCGATTTTTCCGGGAAACAGACGATCTAGAGCTTTGTCTAAATCCCCACTAACCTGAGTAATTACATGGGACGCTTGAATAATGGTTGATGCGTGATGGATAAAGTAAATCAGTACCCCGATACTGGCAATTGCCAATCCGGTACCAACTGTAACCGAGAGTTGGGGTACAAAGAGAGTGTATCCATCTCCTTCTGAATGAATGGTTCGCAGTACGAGTAAACAGTAAATAAACGTGCCAATGAAAGTGCCAAGCACGATTTGATTGCCCGTATCCTGCATAAAATTACGCAGCAATCGGGGGCCAAAATTTGAACTCGCCAACTGAAGCGCCACAATAGTAATGGAAAAAGCTGTAGCAACAACGCTGACCATTGAACTGGCAACCGATGAAAGAACCGCTCGCGCACCATCGGCTCCACCCGTGTAAATCCACCTCCAGTCTGGTATATTACCCGTGCGGTCAAGTGTCAGCATTGCGATCGCTAAAATCATCGACCCCAGCGCCATCAACGTTGGGATAAACCAGTAGCTAGAGTGCAGCGAGTCCCAAATTTTGCTTAACTTGACATTTTTCATGAGTTGGGGTGGCGTGAAGATTGTCCGTTGCCGTTGCCGTCTTGTTGCGATCGCACTTCAATTAGTTTTTGCAGAGAACCGCTGATGCTGCGGGGTTTAGGAACTTCACCATTACCAACGGGCCATCCTTCGCGTTGACGTTTGCGATCGCCATCCGTCTCTTCGGTTTGGTCGTGAAACAAAATTTGCTGCGTAGGAAAGGGCAAGTCGATGCCGTTGGCAGTAAGCTTTTCTTTAATCGCAGACAGCACCTTGTCCCGCGATCGCAGATCGTCCATTCGTCGCGGCGGAGCAATCCACCATCGAGCGCGGATATTGACACTACTTCCTGCAAGTTCCATCAGCAGCACGTCAGGAGCAGGGTCATTCAAAACCTCATCCACATTGTGCATGGCTTCCATCATTAACTGCTTGGCTAGGTCAATATCATCGCCGTAGCCGATACCAACGTCATATTCCATCCGCCGTTTATCAAAGGCGGTATTCACCATAACAGAATTGGTGAACAATTCGGCATTGGGAATTACAATCCGGCGACCATCATAGGTTCGGATTGTTGTAGCGCGAGTTTCAATACTTTCTACCGTTCCCTCAAAGTTTTTAAACACAATCTGGTCATCGATTTGGAACGGTTCCGTCAAAAGAATTAGGATACCAGCTAGGAAGTTTTGTAAGATATCGCGAAAGGCAAAACCAATCGCTACCCCGCTAATTCCCAGCAGTTGCACCAAATCGCCTGCTTTAAATGTGGGAATTACAATCGACAAGGCAATAAACAGACCAACCAGAACAGTAATACCCTGCGCTAACCTTCCCAACACCAGTCCCAAATTCCGGGATTGGCGGTGGTTGCGGGTAACCCGCCTGACCAATCTCTTAATTGACCTCCCAACAAAGAAAAAGATTGCAAAAACAATGAACGCTAGTATCATATTAGGCAGCAGGACAATGAAGCCATTGATCATGCTCTCAATCTTGTCCCAGACTCCGGATATTTCTGCTGTCATAAAACTTCCTCTTGCATCAGTTGTTATTGATAGTATTAAAATTAGCCATGTCCCACTCTATCTTAAGGCAGTAGATTACTGTAAGGTGAGGCTAATTTAGGACTTACACAGCCCCAGTAAATATTGGGGATGGTGAGTTAGGCAGAAAGCTAACGCACCAACAATTTTTTTCAAGTGGATATCGCAACCACATCTTGACCGTTGAGTTTTTGTGCTATCGCATCCAGCACCCTCTGTTCTGCTTCGGAAACCTCTCCGCTATTGTCGGCAATGCGACGGCATTGAGCTAATAGCGGTACTGCAAAGTCGGGGTTAAGTTGCTCTAACAATGCACCCAATGGTTTGGGAGACTTGATGTTAGCAGCAATCCTTTTGAGAGAATCGGCATTTAATTGCAATGCCTTCAATTCTGGCAGAATATCTTCCCAGTTTTTGTTGGGATAACTAGCCAAAATCATGTGAACCATAATTTGATCCATGCCCGCTTGCTGGGCGATCGCCACATCAAGATATTTCTCGCTTTGTTGCTGGATCGCTTGCAGCGTTTCGGTTCCAGGTTCTTCAGTATCTTCCCTCAGTTTGGCTTCGTAAAACTGGCGCGCCGCATATCCCAGCGCGTACAGCATCGTCGCATTCGTACTCGCACCAATCATCGCGCCAGCCAGCGGTACGTTGCGTAAAAAGCCCAAACCAGCTCTCATGGCGTTGCTACCGCCTAGCGCTAACCCAAAAATTGCCAAAACCTCGCCTCTTCGGGCTGGCTCTTGCAAATCCATCCCATAGGCGGCGGCAATTTCATAAACCATTTCGGTTTGAATCGCAGTAGTTGCGGCTAAATCGATCGCCAGCAGTGCAGCCGCGACACCGGGTAAAATGCTGCTAGCAAATCCGACACCACCCGCTTGGATCGCTTTTTCCACCATAATGCGATGGGCAATTGCGCTGGGATCTTCATTGGGATACTTTTGTTGGAGTTCCTTGACTTGAGCTTCGGCTTTGGCTAAGTCGATGCGATCGCTGACCCCAACTAACCAATCAAGCCTGAGTACCCCTGCCACTTGTTTAACAAAGGGAAGAGTGCCAACATAAGTTACCGCATCTCCGGTTCCTTGCGTCGCTTGTCCAATCAATCGATAAGTTTGTTTAGCAGCAGCTTCCCCCAAATCAACTGCTGTGTCAACAACCGCTTTGCCTGCTTTCAGTGCAGATTCTGTTGTCTCGGCAATGAAATTTAACCAACCAGACTTTTGCTGTGAATTAGTTTCTTTTTTTGGGTTTGATTGGTGATCATCCATCACTGTTTTTTCAATTAACTACAATATGCCAGGTTTTCAGCTTGGACGTAGCCTCTCAGAGGCACTGTAATCGGCACCCAACCATCCGTTCCTACACTTTCAATCGTCACTCTTCGTCCATTCGCGACGACTCCAACGCTTTCCCCATCAGTGGAAGGTGCTTGATGCACATTAATTCCTGTTTGGGCTGCAACTTGGCGGCAGTTAGTAGGAGGCGGCGGAGTTGCGACTTCACACGCTCCGAGAAAACCACCATATACGTAGCCTTGTATGGGGGCTGTAATTGGTACCCAGCCATTCTCACCAAGACTTTGAATCGTCACATTTCGCGCGGAACCGATGATGCCAACCGCTTCGCTGTTAGCCGTCGGTTGTCGCCGAACATTAAGACCATTCCTCGCAATAACCTGGCGACAGCTATCTGGTAATTGCGCTAGTAAAGATTCACCTTGAATCTGTGTTTTATTTGTATTAGCGGCGAAGGAGGGAGCAACTAAAACCGTTGCCGTTAACAACATCGAAGTTGTTAACCTTGTATATTTTTGCCATATCCTTTGCTCTTGCATCGCTTTATCTCCTTTTCAATCTCTATGCCAAAACCTTAAAAAAGGTTTTTAGCTCGTTCATCTTCTCCAAGAAAGGATGAATCATCATCACAATGGTATAAAATCATTCGACTCGCTGCTGTGCTTGTTGAATTTTCTGGTTTTATCATCGCTAATCAAGCATAAACGCGAGGTTTGCGAGCGCCAACAGCACCACCACCCATTGCCGCTGCCAAACCCAGCAAAGAGCCAACTAGAAATGACCAAGCAGCTTTAGCTGTATCACCAGCTATATCGCGAACTTGATTTGGGTTTACATTCGGCGCTTGATTCGGTATATTAACGCCACCCTGTTGTTGTACTTGATTGGCAATTTCTCCAGCATTAGCAGCGGCAGCGCCAACGGCACCCGATATCCCGCTTCCTAATAACCAAGCACTAAGTGCTAATGTAGCTCCCCAAAGAATTGCTGCATTCAAAAGTGCTGTTTTCTTGGTCATAGGGCCGCAGCTTTGAGCCATCACCCAACCACCTAAAAATAGGGAAATCAGCAAACTGATAATCGACCAAATTACTACCCCAAAACCAACGGAACCTGCATCCGCCCCTGTTGCACCGGCGCTTAATCCGATCGCCATTGCCAAAGCGCTTAAAGCCAGTTGAGTACCCAGAGCGATCGCAATTCCTGCCAAAATTGGCCCCCACCTCACTTGGTCGTGGTAATCCACCAGCGGATTGACGATTGTAGGATCAGTGAGTGGACTGCCCGATCGATCTGGATGAGTCATAAAAGATTAACCCCTGCGTTACGTCATTTTTTTTCTTGAAGGTAATTTAATTTTACTTAATCATCATTACCAGAATATCTACCGATGGGCATAATATTTTTAACTTAAAAATTTTAAATATCAAAAGTAGTAATTTCGCTCATTAAATCGAAATCTCCTTAAAAAAAAAACCAGCAGCTCGTCGTTTAGAGATGCGCTTAATTTTGTAGGAGATCCCCTAGTTAAGGTGATCATAAAACCTAATAAATCCTTGTGAGAGTTGGTGGCAGAAACGTTGTAGGTTGGCTCCACCCAACCTACGAATGATTAGATAAATTTATCCCCTTGAGTACAGGAAATCTAAATTCATCTACCTAAAGATAGAAAAATATAAAAAAATATCGCTATCTTGATGATTTTCAATTTGCTGAATCATTCATAAGAAGGAAGTATTAGAGCTGATATCTATCTAAAGTAGGTACACAAGTTGATGTAGATAGTACAGGAAACAACAATGTTACTTTACAAAATTGAGGATTTTAATCCCAACTACCGCCAAGCAGCTTTTGATGACGACGATATCAAAGGGGCGGATGTGTATGCCGGAAATAGCGATGATAAAATGGGCACGATCGATACTGTGCTGGTAGATGAGACAGGACGTTTCCGCTATTTTGTGGTAGAGACTGGTTCTTGGATTTTTGGCAAAAAAGTTTTACTTCCCATCGCTCTTTGTCGCGTTGATTTTAAGGGGCGGCGCGTTTACGCTACAGGTTTGCAGAGTAAAGACCAAGTGGAAAAACTACCCAGGTATGAGCATGGGACGGCAGTTGATTACGATTATGAAGAACAAGTGCGGGGTATTTATCGTACTTCAACAGTAGAAGCGTCTGTACCAGTAGAAGCATCATTACCTTTAGAAGGGCCTGTTCCAGTTTCTAGAACGCATTCTGTCTCGCCTCAAGCTCGTAATGCTGCTTATGACCGGGATACCTACACTTACGAGCGAGAGCCCGAATTGTATCAGATGAACGAACAGGATCATCAAAAACTCAAACTGTACGAAGAACGATTAGTTGCAGATAAAACCCGTCGCAAAACAGGCGAGGTAATAATTGGCAAACAAGTTGAAACCAAAACGGTAAAACTGCAACTTCCTGTAGAAAACGAGCGAGTTGTGATTGAGCACACAACTCCCGAATATGCAGGGAGTCGAGTAACTCCAGATACCGCCTTCAAGCAAGAAGAAATGGCACATTTGGATATCTACGAAGAAAGTGTGAATATCCAAAAGCAGGCGTTCGTGCGCGAGGAAGTGCAAGTCAGAAAAGAAGTTGAGCACGATACGGTTGAGGCAACAGACACAGTACGTCGCGAAGAGTTAGATGTAAAAACAGAATGGGAAGCGGATAGAAAAAAACGTAATCCGCTCTAAGTCAGCAAATAATCTCGTTAAAAATGCAAAAATTAGGAGGAGATTTCTCATGTCTAATCGCAGGCATTTACCGTCAATCAGCGTAGCCTTTTTAGCTTTAGCCGTTAGTGTCAGTGGCACTGGTTTTGTGCTAAGTTCCCAGGAAGTTGCTGCTCAACAAGCTAAATCAAAATTTCCTGATGTACCGCAGAATTACTGGGCGCGTCCGTTTATTCAGTCCTTAGCTGAAAAAGACATTGTTACCGGATATGTAAACGGAACTTTTAGACCCAAACAGGCTGTGGATCGGGATGAATTTTCGGCGATGATCCGCCAAGCTTTTAACCGAGCCAGCATTAGAAAGATACCGAGTGGAAGTTACTTTAAGGATGTGCCTAAAAACTACTGGGCAGAAACTCCGATTCAAGAAGCTTATGAAGCGGGATTTATGAATGATTTTCCCGGAAATGAGTTTCGTCCGAAGCAGCCCTTGACTAAGGCACAAGCATTAGTTGTGTTAATGAGGGGCTTAAATATGGATTACAATCCCCCTGTTGTCAAAACTGATCAAGCTGCTGCAACTCCAGCAAGGCAAACTCCAGTAAATCAACGTCGAAAGTCCCGGAACCGTTTGGCATTTCCCTTCGCAGCGACTGTTTTGATGCAGCCGTTATTACCTGTAGTGGCCAGGCTGCAGCCTGCGGCTGCGCCCGCACCTAAATCGGCTAAGACTGTTCCGCCAACAACGACAAAAGCTGCAACTGCCCCTGGTAAAAATTCGGCATTAGATTTTCTCAAGTCGTACTATAAAGATGCCGGGAAAATTCCTAAAGAGGCCGTTGAGCCAGTGGCAGCAGCTACAAAGGCAAAGATAGTGGTCAACTATCCAGATCCCAGAGTTCTTAATCCCAACGAGTTGCTCAGTCGGGGTAGTGCTACTGCCCTAATTCATCAAGCTTTGGTCAATCAAGGTCAGATAGAACCGCTTCCAGACAAGGAAGCTGCTAAGTACATTCCTAACAGTCCACGTCGCTAGTTCTTCCCTCAAAATTAACTTTTTTACCCCAGGATTCGATTGACTCGAAACCAGCGATAACCGTAGGCTTCTAAAGGAATAGAGGCCGAGTCGGCACCGAGAGATTCATAGAGGCGATCGCCAAATAAATCGAACAGAGGGGTGTATTCGGGAGATTTCAGCGTAGCGGTACAAGGTTTGTCGGCTAGATTGTGGACAGCAATCACCGTCCTGCCTTGCCACTCGCAGCAGTGGGCTAAAACCGAGGGAGAGTCGGTTTCGAGAATGTGCCACTTGCCTCTACCCAACTCAGGACATTGCTTGCGGATGGCAATTGCACGTTCCATCCAGTTAATTAATGAGGCAGGATCGCGCTGCGCTGCGACGACATTGACTTGTTTGTAACCGTATTCTCCCTTGGCGATCGCAGGTCTGGCAAGGGCATCAGTTGCAGCCGTCGAGAAGCCACCATTGGCTGCATCTGACCATTGCATCACCGTGCGGACGCTACCTCGACCTTCCAGCGAAAGGTCATCGCCCATGCCAATTTCTTCGCCATAGCGCAGCATCGGTGTACCAGGCAGAGTGAAAAGCAAGCTGTAGACCAGTTCAATCCGGCGGCGAGATCCTCCCATCATCGGTGGTAAGCGACGACGAATCCCGCGCCCGAAAATTTGCATCGTTTTCTCAGGGGCAAATTCTGCAAAAATTTCCTCTCGTTCCGATGAAGTAATGCGGTCTAGCGTCAGTTCATCATGGTGGCGCACAAAATTAAGCCACTGACAAATATCAGGAATATCCGGTAACATTTTTAGTCCATCGCGCAATGCTGTGGATTCTTGACGCGCCAAGGCCAAAAACAGATGCTGGTTCAGCAAAAAGTTGAACAGGATGTGCATTCTGTCGCCCTTAGCAAAGTAGATAGAAATTTTATCGGCATCGACATTTGCTTCTGCCAGCAACACTGCATCACCCTGACGCGATGACACAAACTCTCTCATGTCTTCCAAGAAACCTCGCAGGTTTTCGGGGTCTGCACCTTCGATGCCAATTCCTTTAATTAAATAGGGAACAGCATCAATGCGAAATCCAGACACGCCCAGTTCTAGCCAGAAACCCATAATTTTGCAGATTTCTTCTCGTACCGCCGGATTGGAAATATTCAAATCTGGCTGTTCTTTATAGAAGTGATGCAAATAGTAAGCGTTTGCTTGTTCGTCGTACTCCCAAATACTGTCCTCGGCATCGGGAAACACCAGCACTTCTGGATCTGTTTTGGGTGGATTTTCTGACCACACGTAGTAATTGCGATACTTGGAGTTTTTATCGCTTTTGGATGCAACAAACCAAGGATGCTGATTGGACGTATGATTTACTACCAGATCGATCAGCACGCGAATTCCTCGTTCCTTTGCTTGGTGCATGAACTCGACAAAATCTCCCAGGGTTCCCAGTCTCGGATCAATGTTGTAGTAATCCATCACGTCATAACCATTGTCCCGGTTAGGGGAAGGATAAAACGGCAGCAACCACAAACAAGTAATTCCTAGCGCGGATAAATAGTCTAGGCGGTTGATAAGTCCCTGAAAGTCGCCGACACCATCGCCGTCGGAGTCCATGAAAGTTTCAACATCGAGGGAGTAGACAATTGCGTTTTTATACCAGAGGTCTTTCATTGCAGTAAATTTCCTAATAAAGAAACTGTGTAACTTGGCTGTGTTCAGAAATTGGGTCACAGGGCTATTTAGGAAGCTGAATGCCACCGATATAGCTCATCTTTCGGAATATGAGCCTAAGTTCTGTTTGTCCCAATTAAAAATATATCTCTCAATATAAAGGTTAATGAAATATCTATCAAGATAATAAATAAATTACGTTTTTTCAAATAAAAAACGGTCGATCCGGCTGACTATCATTAGCAGGAGCGATCGCTAGGAATTTCCGATTCGATGTTCATCCAAATAGCCAATTTGTTTAGCTTGTAGCTGCACTGCCTTCGCTCTCTTTCGCCAAGACAGTGCACCAGCATAAACATTAGTTAAATCTGCCAGCGCTTGTAAGTGCTGACGGCATAGGAGTTGTGTTTGCCTTTAGCGATCGCCAATGCTGCCCACTACTCTTCTACCCAATTGAGTAACCCAAGAGAAGTAACAGCTCCAAAAAAGTGAGCGCCAATCAGATTGACGTTTGCCATCGTCACAAAAATATCTAGGGAACGAATCACATTTTCTGGCGTATAAGCTGCGAGCGCTTGGGGTTGACTAAGAGTTTTCGCTAGCACTACAGCAACTGTTTCTTCAGAAGCGACAAAGGCGATTAATACCCCCACCAAACTAGAAATTAATCCAATCCGTAAGGTGTGAGTAATATGTTCTTTGCTGGGATATACCTGGGAATTTTCGGCGTGCAAAAGTCTGCCTAACAGCCTATAGCGAAAATCCCAAAATATTCTAAAGCCCAGCAATAACAGGCCAATTATAGCTAAAACTACCCCGAAACCAATACCTGCATTATTGGTTTGTTCGCCCATGTTGCGACCCAACATAGCAAATAATAAAACAATGCCGGAAACAGCACCCAAGAATAACTGTATCCAGAAGCTAAATCGACTAAACAAGCGAAAAGTGGCGACAAATTCGCTTTGGGTCAGCGGTTGTGGCAAGGATTCTGGTTGATTCATTATATCCACCTTATTGCTGAATTGAGCATCAAAATAAACGAGGTAAGAAATAGGTTCTGCTTGTCTTCCGAGCGATCGCGATCGCCTTGTGATTAGCTATTAGACTTCTCCAGAAAACTCCGTTAAGGGCAGGCATCCTGCCTGCCATTAACGGAGTTATGACAGAGGTCTATTGGTTACTTAGGAATGGCTGAGGGATATACCCCTGTAGCAACTAGCACAGGTTTGTTGGTATACTCGGCTTCTAGCTTCTGCTTCAAGGTCAAATCCCATTGCAGATCGTAGTCCCGCTCAAGTTCAGCGAGGACAAACGAACGCAGCACACCGGTTACGGCAACCTTCTCACCTTCTCGCACGCTTGGTTGTGGAACTGTGTGTATCACTAACAAGTCTTGTCCGCCAATTAATTTCTCTTCATCCAAGGTGAACGAGTTTGGACTTCTGAGGCTTTCGACTTCACCACTCACCGCCAGTGTCTTGCCGTAGTATTTTTGGGGGTTTGAGGTGAGTTCCCCCGGTGTGGGGGCTAGCGCCATCGATTGTGCAACAATCGCAGGTTTATTTTCGAACTCGGCGTACAAGTTTGACTCTAAGCCTAATTTGTACTCGCGCTCAATATCTGCAAGGACAAAATTGCGAACTGTTCCCGTTACTTGAACTTCTTGATCTGATTCAGCCGGCAGCACAAAAGGCTTGCCGGTGGCATTGACAACCAAAATCGATTCGCTGCCAAAAAACTCCTGCTCGCTAACTGTAAAGCTCGATGGCCCCAATTTTTTGACGGGTTCGCTTCGGATGGTCACAGTTTTGCCAAGCAGTTGTGCGGTGTTATCAACCACATTCTCGGTTGTCGTGGGAAGCGAACCGGTTGGTGCAGGTGCAGGTGCAGGTGCCGTTGCTTGCCGCTGTGGGCTAGAACAAGCCGGAAGCAGGAGAGCTGCTAGTGCGAGTGCGATCGCTCCTCCCTTAGCATTCGAGAGCTTGTGAGTGGAATTGTTTAAACGATTATTAACCATTGAAAAGTCTCCTTGATTTTTGCTGTTTATTTTGTTGATGAAGCTACAGAATTTGTGTTAAAAACCGGGTCTTTTTATAGCCTAATTCAAAAACACTTGACCGTTAGGTTGAATTCTTAAAACTCCTTGATTGCCATCAAAGTTACTGGTTTCCTCTATGGAAACTGCTAGCATCCCTTGCCACAAGAGGAACGGTTGGCAGCGCGATTAATAAACTTCCAGAGATGATTTGTAATATCCCTGGCGTTTTTTTCCAGCGATTTAGTTGATACATAGATATCTCCTGATGGAATATTTCAAATTTAGTCAGGTTTGCCAGATTTTGCGCGGGCAAATAGTGGCGAGTCGGTGCTCAATTTTGAAACAGTACCAAAGTTTCTTCGCTGGTGCGCTCGCCTCTACTAGAACTGAGATTCACCTCGTATCGGGTTCCTGGTAGAGAAATGGTCGGCTTAAAAGCAAAGCTGAATTTACCTTGTTCATCCGCCCGAATTGTGCGTTCGAGGATATTTCGTTCAAATCCAAACAAACCTGCCACAGAAGAGGTAGCCTGAACGTTGACATTAACTGTCGCATTTGGCGCGCTGCGTCCTTCCACTTCAACAGTCCCGCTGACGCGAGCATTTTCTTTGGGAGTGATAATTTCTAGCGGGATTTCGGCAGTTTTGGAACTGCCATCATCGCCAGCAATTAGTTCTCGATCTAAACGGGAACGAATAACTTGATTTCCTGACTGCAAACTAGCAGTAACCGCCGCTCCCGCAGGGGGGAAATTATCTTGGCTGCGGATCGTATATTCCCCTGTGTAAACGCCGTTGGATTCTTCCCGCATGGGGATGTTATAAGCAACTCCTTCAATGGAGAAATTAGCTGTAGCGTTGGGAGTGCCGAGCAATTTGAAGTTGAGCGTGGTTCCGGGATCTAACTGCTGTACGGATCGAGCACTGAAGCGGTTAATAGACAAAGATTGAAAGCGGCCATTGCTATAACCAGCAACTAGAGGTTGTTGCAAGCGGGTGCTACTGATGCGATCGCCTTGTTGCAAATTTGCCCGTACAACTGTATTTTCGGAAATTCGATCGCCCTCGCGAATCATGTAGCTTGCCTCGTAAACTCCCGGTTGAACCTCCCGCATCGGCAGATTTTGCACTGCATTTGGGATAGTCAAGGTAGCTCTAGAATAGGGGGCTCCTCGCAGCACGAAAAAGAGTTCAGTTCCCGGATCTAATCGCTGTACTGGATACGCGGTAAAACTGTCGATATCCGAGCCGACTACTCTTCGTTGAGCTACTTGGATAGAGGGTTTGGGACTAGCTTGGGCAATTTCCGGTAAATAAAGGGTTGAACCCAACAGAACCAGTCCAATTGCCGTTGAAAATGATTTTATTTTCATAAAATCCTCCTAAATCGCAACAACCAACCTCTTGCACTAATGTGAAAATTTCAATTAATGATGTGAAAATTTCAATTATTAAAAGTTGACTTTTGCTAAAGGTCGATTGTCTGTGTTCTACATTCTTTCAAAATGTTGTCTCTCTTTCTATTTAACCTCAAATCTCCAGAGCTTGCTATCTGTCGGAGGCAATAAGAAAATATCTATCTAATGGAAGATGATTGAGGAAAAAATTATGATATTGCTTGGAGTTAAGTGCGATCGGTCGGACTATTGGCGATAGATGCTTGATTCCCAACACCCGCACTGGGGCGCATCCATTCTTGCAACGTCCATAAGCTAGTTAGGGCAGCTATTGCAGCTCCCAAACTATCCATAATCAAATCAATAATCGTATCATTCAGGCTCTCAATCACTTCGGTTGAGAGAACAATACCAGCCGTCCATTCGGCAATTTCCCACAAAGCACCAATCGCAATCCCAAAACTGGTTATTGTTAGCAAGTACAGCATTTTATGGTTGCGAAAAATAGTCAGCATTGAACTGTATGCTAAAAAACTCAATGCTAAAGTCACGGCAAAAGTCGTGAAAGCATGAACAATTTCATCATAAAGTCCCGGTTGGTAAAACAGTCCCAAAACCCAGCCTCCGGCGTTGAGTAAGGCAGCCAGCACAAACAGGAAATCAAACAGCGTTGGCAAGTGATTGTCGCTCACCACAAACGCCAGGGGTGCTACTAAGAATAAGGCTAACCCCAAGGCATTTTGCCATTTTCCCTGACTCAGAGCAGCTATTACTGCTATTGTTAATAACGCCTGTCCTACCCAAGCTGCAACTCGATAGCCACGCCAGTTTGTAGTCATCATCCCTCTCCTTCTATCTTAAGATCACACATCCCCGACTTCTTAGAAAAATCGGGGTTTTCTATGCCCTTTATGTGGTTTATTTGAGTTTACTTTCTAGAGGTCTTCTTGAGCAACTTGGGCATGGTTTAAGGCGGCGACTAAGGTAACTCCGCCTAAAATATTACCAATTAGGGTAGGTATCATGAATTTGCCAAAATATTCTGGCCAGGAAACAGCTTTAATTGCCACTGCATAGAAAACTTCCACCGATCCGGCAATAATATGAGGAAATTCACCTAGCCCAACCAGGGAAGTGATGATAACAATTACCCACAGTTGGGAAGACTCAGCGGCGGGTAGAAGCCAAACCATTAAAGCAATTAACCAACCAGCAAAGATTGCCCGCAATAAAGTTATCCAAAATCCTCCCTTGATAACTCTTAAACCTATTTCGCCAAACGCTGTTTGAATTTCAGGCGGGAAGACTCCAGCCTGTGCAACTATTGAGGCAAATATGAATGCACCTAACAAATTGCTTGCTAACACGATTCCCCATAATCGCAGCACTCGCATAAAAACTTTGCGTCTGCGATCGCTTAACAAAGGCAGAATGACTGTCAGGGTATTTTCAGTGAACAACTGCTGACGCCCCATCACCACAATGACAAAGCCGATACTGTACCCAAGGCTGACAATGATGGAACTCCAAGATTGCTGGGGTAAATTTGCTTGGAGTACACCTTGAGCCACCAGGGAAAATCCCATAGATAGTCCTGCGGCTAATCCAGACCAAGCTAGGGCTGAAACTGGACGGAACAACTCACTTTCACCCTCAATCCTAATCGTTTCGTGAATGATTAAGGCAGTGGGACGGATGCGCTCAATGATCTGTTCACGATCGCGATCGCTTAGTTCCAACTTTTGTTGACCCAGCAATTCTATTGCTTGGCTTGCTCGATCGCAATTTTGTGTCATCTCGCTCTTGTTAAATTATATGAACTTCGTAGTTCTCAGGATACAAACTAAAAAATAGCGACGCGCCTAGCCTGAGAATGAGCTTTGGGTTTTTCTAAAAAGTCTCACTATAGAAAAAATAGCCGTGCAGCATCTATCTTAAGTTTGGTAATTTTAAAATTGAATGTAAAAGCAATATATCTTAAGTAAGATATTTGGCTATTTGCTTTAATTTTGCACAATCGTTCCATACAGGGGTGTAGGGTGAAAATTTAAGAGTGGCAGTATTAGGAGGTATCTTTGTACAAAATTAATTCCTTGAGTACAAGAAAAGCTGACCCATTCAAAAATTCAACCACGAATGCGATTGTGGATGCTTCTAGGTGGTTCGTTTGCTGTAATTGGGAAGGAAAATTCCTCTCTCAAACTTGAGAACCTAGTCAAGCCGGAGTGCGATCGCATTCGTGGTGGAAATTGCCGTTTTTTTGGGACTAGCAGCAGTTTTTTTGGCTTTGCGCGTACGCTCATTTGCAATTGACCAAGACCTGCTGTGAGTTTTACCTTGGCACAATCATGCAAGTGGCTCCGGCATTCAGTTCAATCTAACATTTTTGCTGGGGATCGCAGTTGTCTTTGGTTTAATCGGACTTTGGGTAAAAGCCGCCAGCAAGCGTCGTTTTAACAAGCTGTGAAGCACCGGAATATGAAAATCCACAATTTCAACCTCACCATAAATCGTGGGTAAATCGATCCGTGTTGACGAGTTACTAATCTAGTAATAACAATGAATATAAATAGCGATCGCAGTTCTTCGGCACAAATAACTAACCAGCAGCGTGAAAATACCAGTCAACAAATCCCGCAGCCGCCAGAGGGTTGGGATCGCTTTAAATGGTTGGGGCCGAGTTTTTTATGGATGCTGTCGGCTGCTGGTTCTGGTGAGTTACTATTTACACCTCGAATTGCAGCACTTTACGGCTACTCGCTGTTGTGGGCGCTGCTAGCGGCTGTTATCCTCAAGTGGTTTATCAACAACGAAGTCGGGCGGTTTTCGGTTTGTACGGGCGCAACGATTTTAGAAGGTTTTAAGCAAATTCCTGGGCCGAAAAATTGGACGATTTGGCTGATTTTATTGCCGCAGGTGGTAGTAGCAATTTCCACCGTTGCCGGACTTGCAGGTGCCGCTGCTACAGCACTGATTCTAGTAACAGGAGGAACTGTTAAACTTTGGACGGTGATTATTATCGCTGTGACGGCAGCAATTGTGTTCATGGGGCAGTATGAAGTTGTTGAAAAAATTTCCTCAATTATCGGCATCGGCCGCACGTTGGCAGTGGTTGCGGCGGCGATTTTTGTCTTTCCCAACCTTCGACAATTCGCAGCCGGCCTAGTGCCTCAAATTCCCCAAAACGTGCAATATCAAGAAATCCTACCTTGGCTGGGTTTTATGCTAGCAGGGGCAGCGGGATTGATGTGGTATTCCTATTGGGTGGAAGCCAGAGGATACGGTGCTGCTTCCCTCAAACAAGAACAACCCCTTGATTTTAATCAAATCGGCCACGAACAAGTAAAAAGGTTGCAGGGTTGGGTGACTTTAATGAGTTTATCCAATACCTTAGCAGTCGTGGGTGCGCTGTTAGCGGCACTCGCTTTTTTGATTCTCGGTGGCGAGTTGTTGCGTCCCCAAGGATTAGTGCCAAAAGAACAACAAGTAGCCGAAATTTTGGGTAGTTTGCTAGGCGACCTTTGGGGGCCCTTTGGCTTTTGGTTTATGGTGGCAATTGTTTTTATTACTTTTTGTAGCACCACGCTTTCAGTCCAAGATGGCTTTGGGCGGATGTTTGCCGATGGCACGCAAATTTTACTGCAAGGATTTGGCGTGCAGGGTCGTTGGACGAATGAAAAATTTTTGCAGCGATTTTATATTATAGTGCTTTTAACTGCGTTACCCATTGCGATTTATCTGATTTTCGGCAAACCCGTTTCCTTGTTACAAATGGCTGGAGGCATTGAAGCAGCTCACATTCCCATTGTGACTGGATTAACGCTTTATGTGAATCATCGAATGCTGCCCAAGGAATTGCGACCCTCGAAGTTTATCTGGGGTGGAACGGTACTTGCAGGGCTCTTTTTTGCCTGCTTTGCAGTTATCTATCTTTTACAACTGACCGGGATAATTGGAACGAGTGGAGGAGGAAGTTAAACAGGGTTTTTATAGTGGCGCTAGGAGGTGAACGTGCCAGAATTTCGCAATAATAGTTACATTGGTCTAGCCATAACTGGCAAACTGTTACAGATACAAACTCCTCCTCAACTGCACTCGGAATAGAATTTTTAGATATTGCAATCGAGCACAATCAAACATCTCCGCTTTACTTTACTTTTTTCTGGACTATTTCCCAAAAATGGGAAAATCGCAACTATCAAATTACTTTTGTTAGTTAACCTTCACTTTCAAATTGTTATGACTCTCGCAACCAAACCTTTATCTAACTATATCGCCGTCGTGTTTGACTTCGACGATACCCTTGTCCCGGATACCGTCGATAGTCTGTTAGAAAGCCTCAATATTGAGCCGCTTACGTTTCGTCGCCAGCGAATTCAACCTTTAATCGATAGCGGTTGGGACAAAATTCTAGCCAGATTTTACGCAATTATCGAGGAATCTAAGCGTCAAGGGAACAAAATAACCCAGGAATATCTAGCAAATTTTGGAAAAAATTTAGCGCCCTTTGATGGCGCTTCGGAAATGTTCGATCGCCTACGTCAAAGCGCTTATGCAATCAACCCCAAAGTGGAAGTTGAATTTTATCTAATTAGCTGCGGTATGGTGGAAATTGCCCGTAATAATTGCATCGCCCCCAAGTTTAAGGCGATGTGGGGTTGCGAGTTCCATTATGGTAAAGACGGCGGGATTGAGTTTCTCAAAAAAATTGTAACTCACACAGAAAAAACTCGCTATTTGTTCCAACTTGCCAAAGGCGTTGACAACGCTGCAAAAGACGATAGCCAGACATTTGTTTATCGGGATGTTGCGGCGGAAGAATTGCGTATCCCGCTAACGCAAGTCATTTATGTGGGTGATGGGGCATCAGATATTCCTTGTTTTTCGCTTTTAAATGAACAACAGGGAATAACGATTGGGGTTTATAAAGATAGTACCCCACAAGATTGGAGTCAGGAAATAGAAATTAGCCAAAGTCAGCGCCTGATAAATTTGGCTTCCGCAGAATACAGTGAGGATTCGGAATTGATGCGATCGCTCACTCTCGCTGTAGAAAGTTTAGCCAAAAAAATCTCCCTGCTACAGTTAAGTGTTGGTGAATAGAGAGGATTTTGTTGTGGGTTTTGGAAAATGGATCGGTTTTTTTGCTTTGGTAGCTTCGCTTTATATTCTGTGGAAAATTAGAACGATTGTTTTACTGTTTTTTACCGCCGTAATTTTAGCGATCGCTCTCAACCGTTTAGTGCGAAGATTGCAGCAGTCGGGTGCTAAGCGCGGAGTGGCGATCGCCTTAGCAATTGCGATTCTAGTCACAGCGAGCGCTGTCTTGGTAACTCTCATCGTAACGCGCCTGAGCAATCAATTTCAAGAGTTGTCCCAACTCGTCCCGCTAGGAATAGAACAACTGCGAGTTGGGTTCTATTGGTTGCAAGCAAGATTACCCGGACAAATTTTTGATAACATTCCCAGTATTGATGATTTAACCCAAGAAATTAAAACGGTTTTTCGGTGGACAAGTTCGCATATTTATCTGTGGTTTTCCAACTATCTAAGCTTGATTATCAATACCTTATTAATTACCGTTTTGACAATCATGCTTCTGGTAAATCCGATGCCATACCGCCACGCCATTATCAGCCTTTTTCCGGCTTTTTACCGTCAGCGAGCCGATGAAATTATGTCAAAATGCGAAGAGGGTTTAATGGGTTGGTTGGCAGGCGTGGCATTAAGCATGAGTTTTATTGGTATTACCAGCATTATTGGTTTGTTTGTTTTGCAAGTTCGACTGCCTTTTGTGAACGGGCTTGTGGCATTCATATTAGCCTTAATTCCCTATGTGGGCGCAATTTTCAGCGTAATTCCACCGCTGCTGCTGGCTTTATTAGATTCGCCTTCAAAAGCAGGCGCGGTGTTGTTGCTTTATTTCCTAATTCAACAAATTGAAGGCAACTTGGTCACACCTATCATTATGGAAAAGCAGGTATCTCTGCTTCCCGCTTACACCTTAGCTCTCTTGACAGCATTGGGATTTTTCTTGGGTTTTTTGGGATTATTTTTAGGGCTACCAATTCTAATTGTTATTCAAATTTGGGTTCAAGAAGTTTTAATCAAAGATATACTAGACCCCTGGCAGACTGCTCCATCAGGGAAGCCAGTAGATAACCCATAAAGCTATATTTGTCAACCCCAATTAATGTGAAGTTTCTCAATAAATCAACCGCTGACACTCCCGCTCAAGACAGATGAAAAAAATATCTAAACAAGCTAATAATTAAATTAATGGATAATAATATAAATTATTTCTTTAAGAACTCAGTTAACTGGAAAGGAAAGCAGCATTGCCTCTGCCAGCAGTCGTTAACAACTAAAGTATAAAAAATATGAAACGGGACAACTCACCCACCGACAGCATTAAAGACTCAATTGGACAGGCAGCTTCTCATCCCTGGTTTGAGCGACTCGCAAGATTGGGATATGCTTCCAAAGGCTTAGTTTACTTTATTGTCGGTTTTCTAGCAGCACAAGCAGCCTTTAGTACGGGTGGCAGGACAACCGATACTAGCGGTGCATTATCAGCAATTGTTAACCAACCCTTCGGTAAATTTCTGCTATTTCTGGTAACGATTGGCCTTATTGGTTATGCCCTTTGGCGTATCGTTCAGACAATTCTAGACCCAGAACACCAAGGACAGAAAATGGATGCCAAGCGAATTGCCCAACGCATTGGCTACGCCTTAAGTGCTTTAGGTTACGCAGGTTTGGCTTTAACGGCTGTAAAACTGATAATGGGTTCGGGCCGTAGTAATAGCAATACAACGGAAGATTTGACAGCCCAAATTTTAGCGCAACCGTTTGGACAATGGCTGGTAGGATTGGCGGGATCAATGGTTATTGGTGTAGGTTTTTCTTATTTCTACGAAGCATATAAAGCCAAATTTCGCCGCCATTTCAAGCTAGATGAAATGAGCCCAACCGAGCAAAAGTGGGCGACACGGTTGGGTCGATTTGGAATTGCTGCCCGTGGAACTGTTTTCGTTATAATTGGTTTTTTCTTAATTCAAGCAGCAAGGCTATCGGATGCCAGTCAAACGAAGGGATTGGGCGAGGTGTTGGCAATTCTGGCACAACAGCCTTTTAGTCCAGTGATTTTGGCTCTAGTACCTTTGGGTTTAATTGCCTATGGCATCTACTCGGTAATTCAAGCTCGCTATCGGCGAATTTTGCGCTCATAAGCTTGCCTGTTATACAGAGATTTATAAGTTTTGAGTACAACAATTTTTTTGAATTAAAAACTTATCTAACTCAAAGCTCAAAACTTTTACAAGGCGTCCTGATTAAATCACCTGCTTTTAATTCTGGATATTTTAACTCAACACTCAAAACTTCAAACTCAAAACTCCTAAAAACTTATGCCACAAATTGGTTATCACGCTTCCCACGAACAGTTTAAGCCCAGCGAACTGCTGAAATATGTCCAAATGGCAGAACAAGCTGGCTTTACCCATGCCCTTTCTTCCGATCACTTTCATCCTTGGAGTGAAGCGCAAGGACAAAGTGGTTTTGCTTGGTCTTGGTTGGGTGCAGCAATGCAAGCAACGCCGAGGCTTTCCTATCGGGTTGTTTGCGCTCCCGGACAGCGGTATCATCCGGCTATTATTGCCCAAGCTGCGGCAACGTTGGCAGAAATGTTTCCAAATCGTTTTTGGATCACGGTTGGCAGCGGTCAAGCGTTGAACGAACATATTACTGGGGAGAAGTGGCCTACTAAGAGCGATCGCAACACACGTCTCAAAGAATGTGTCGATATTATCCGCGCCCTTTGGGCAGGAGAAACCGTCACCCATCGCGGTTTAGTGTGCGTAGAAGATGCAAAACTCTATACCCGCCCGGAAATTCTCCCATTAATTATCGGCGCCGCAGTTACCCCAGAAACCGCAGAATGGGTGGGCAGTTGGGCAGATGGATTAATTACTACTTCTCGCCCACCTGAAAAGTTAAAAAAAGTCGTCGATGCGTTTCGTCGCGGTGGCGGAGAAGGGAAACCAATGATTTTGAAAGTGCAGCTTTCCTATCACAGTAATGCAGAGAAAGCACTACAAGGCGCTCATGATCAATGGCGTAGTAACATTTTCAAAAGCAAAATGTTGACAGAACTGATAACACCCGATCAATTTGATGCCGCCGGGGAGTTTGTGCAACCTGATGAGTTATATCAACACGTCCGCATCTCGGCAGAGCAAGAGCAGCATATTGAGTGGTTGCAAAAAGATATTGAATTGGGGTTTGATGAACTAATTTTGCACAACGTTAACCGAGAACAAGAGCAGTTTATTGAGGTGTTTGGCGAAAAAGTAGTGCCAGGGCTGAAAAAAAGTTGATTCGTAATTATGATGCTACTGATATCAATTCCGGCGCCGCCGGAATGATATCAAATCCGCGCTTCATCGCCGAACGTAAAGTCGAATTAAGCTGCCAACAAATAATTCGCGCTATTTTCAGTTTTTTGACTCATAGTCAACAGTCAACAGTCAACAGTCAACAGTCAACAGTCAACAATAACGGACGGTGCAACGGAATCGATATGACTTACCGACTAGCCTTGTCAGAATCCTGAGTGCGATCGCTCTCTCCCAAACCCAATGCGGTTCGCCACTTATCGGGATGGCGCGGCATCAGCACTCGCACATCAGGATCGGGCAAGCCGAGGCCAGCATCTTTGAAGGCAAGAACGATTGCCCGTCTCACGGCTGAGGTTGTCGCCACAAAGTCAGAACGTCGCGAGTCCGTCCAAAACCGCACCTCAACCAAGATGTCATCCTGTCCCAACTCTCGAATTCGCACGGAAACTGGCGGATCTGTGAGCACGGCTTCCGTAGCTTGCGCGGCCTCTGTCATAACAGTTACGGCTTTTTGCAAATCGCTATCGTAGCCAATAAACAGAGTCACGCTGCTGCGACGAATCGGGGCGGCGGTGTTGTTTGTAATGCGCGAGGTAAACACTTCCGCATTGGGAACCAATACAACTCGACCATCATAAGTACGGAGTTGGGTGGCGCGCAATTCGATCCGCTCGACATTGCCTTCAGTTTCCCCCACAACAATTTGATCCCCAAGTTGAAAAGGACGCAATACCAGTATTAAAATGCCGCTGATAAAGTTAGAAAGGATATCTTTTAAAGCAAAGCCGAGAGCAAGACCTGTTAAACCCAATCCGGTGGCAACTGCCTGCGGATCGAACCCAAAGGCATCCAGGGCTACAATAAAACCGAGACTCCAGACAACATAGTAGGCGACTTGTTTGATTAGGTTTTCTACCGTTAAGTCTTCTACAATGTGACGGAAAATCAGGCGCATCAACCAGCGCACCAAAGCCGCGATCGCCCAAAATAATCCAATCACCAGTAATGCAGCTAGGGCGCGGGGAATAATCGCGATCGCAGATTCACCCAGTCTTGCAAATCCGGTTTGCACCGAGGATTGCACCTCTGCCACAAAGCGTTCCGAAGGGGAAAGACGGCGCTGACTGGCTCGCGTTAGGGCGGTATTAATCGCCTCTGACCACTGAGTTGCCAGCGTATCAACCGTTGTCAAATTATCCTGAGCGTCTGCTTTAGTTACGGTGACAACAGGGACTCCAGCAATCGTAATCACCCGCTGATCGCTACCTTGAGTCGGTTCAATGCGGGGAGGTGCGATCGCCGTAGGATTCTCCAACAGTCGGCTCAGCCGCCGCTCAATCTGTCGCGCCCGTGCGGTTGCATCTACGTTTTCTACCGCACTCACCCGAAACATGGCTCGACCATCTAAACGCACTGTTACCCGTTCGTCTTGGGCGCCTGCGGAATTCGGGGTAATACACGTTATCGTTAGGGCAATTAAGAGCGCGAGTAACAGAACCGACCGCACGCTCGATCGTGCTAACCGCCTCCAATGAATTTTTATGCTTTGCTTGATTCGATGCACTACCGCTGTTGTTGTCTAAGTTGGCTAATAAAAGAAATAGCGATCGAGGATATCCTAAACCAATAGCAATCCGGCAAAGCCTCTGATCAATCCCATTTCCTAGGCTTGTTGAATGGGAGGCTCTGCCCAATAGCCTTGAGGCACAGCGTTAAAGGCACTTCCACTGGGTATGTTCCTAATCTTTGCTCGCTCAAAGGCTTGGCGGATCATTGCTGCAAATTCGTCGCCATCCACAGGCTGTTTAGGTCTAAATGTTCTATCAGGATATCCTGTAACATTGCCTTTTTCAGCTAAAGATTGAATAAATGGACGCGCCCAGTAATTAGACGGAACATCATGAAATGTCTGCTGAGCTTGTTGAGCTGCAACTGGCTCAGACCTTACTAAAAAACTGGTCGCACCGATGCTAAACGATAAAGCTAGGAATGCTGCACTTATTAGGGGTCAACGCCAGCAATTAAACATGAAAAATTACGTTTTTTTTGCAGTTATAGTGATTTTTTAGGTTCGTCTTTGCGCTTCAACGCTAATGTGGGCGAAGACAGCGCAACTACAAAACCTGGTTCAATTCATTCGCACTCTAACGCCCTTCGGTCTTTACATCCAACTCTTCACGACGCAGCGTTTCCGTTGCCTCAACAATCTCCGTTTCAACTTCTTTCCTGATGTTAACTTCTTCGCGGACGAAAGCTTCTTTTTTGAGATCAGCAGTTTCTTCGTAAACTTCCATACGCATCACCTTTTCCTGCTGGAATGGAGTATCCCGAGTTACTGGCGCACCTGCCTTTCCTGGAGTTACACTCTCAATTACAACTCGCTCTTTTTCTGTTGGAATTGAAACTCGTGCCGTGTCGGTTTCTACTCGCTTGCCAATTGCTACCTCGCCAGTTTTGTGACGGCTTTTCTCTGCAACCAGTCGTTCTTCGTAGAGGCGGAATTTGTGATGCTCACGCTCGTTCATCTGATACAATTGAGGCTCGTGTTCGTAAGTGTAGGTGTTGCGGTCATAACCAGCAGCCGTAGTTTGGTTAGAGACAGAACGCGGCATAGAAACTGGTGCAGATGCCTCTAAAGGCAATGATGCTTCTACAGGTGCAGACCCTTCTACTGTTGAAGTACGATAAACACCCCGCACTTGTTCTTCATAATCGTAATCAACCACCATCCCATCTTCATACTTGGGTAGTTTTTCTGCTTGCTCTTTACTCCTCAAACCCGTCGCGTAGATGCGCTCTGCATCTACCTCCACTCGACAAAGAGCAACTGGAACTAATACCTTCTTGCCAAAGATCCAGAAACCCGTGTCAACAACAAAATATCGGAAACGTCCTGTCTCATCGACTAGCGCGGTATCGATAGAGCCAATCTTCTCATCTGTATTTCCAGCATAGATATCCAGACCTTTGATATCTTCGCCATTAAAAGCAGCTTCGCGGTAGTTGGGATTAAAATCTTCAATTTTGTAAAGTAACATAGGAGTCCTTCCCTTTCTATCTACATCAAGTTATGCCCCCATTTTAGATAGAACTCAACTTTGATGCTTCCTTCTTATGAAGGATTAAATGAAACAGAATAGTACGATGAGTATATTAATTTTAATTTTTTTTCTGTCTTTGGATAGATGAATTATCATTGTTTATCCACCTTCCGCACCCTCAAGTTCCACAATCGGTGTTTAACGGTTTTTATCAAGCCATAAAGCAGCAATAAAGCTATAAGTTATACTTTAATACGGTAAATTAACGCATATAAAACCTTTTATAGACATAATTTATTACTTTAAAACTAGAGTTGTGTGAGGATTGCATATATTCATAATGCTCAAAGAAAAACTGGAAAAGATTTGGGATTTTTATGTTTGAGGTAAAAAAGCAACAAACGAATCGAAAGTTGCAACATCTCTTTAGACTTGGAATAACATAAGGTGTTGCGATGTCACCCGCGCCAGATAACGTCTGGACTCCGGTGTTCTGCCCTTCGACCGCAAGTCACATCAATTCCGGTTGCACCGGAATTATTGTTGACTGTTGACTGTTGACTGTTGACTGTTAACTGTTGACGGGCGGGTCGAAAAACTGAATGGTTGAGTGTTAACTGTTGACTCGATTTTATTATTCCGATGCAACCGGAAACGATATCATATAATAAGTATTGCAAAAATATGGTTTTCAGAATTGATATATTTTGGGTCAACACAATAACCCTCAGTCACCCAGAAATAGCAATACCAATTTTTAATCATCATCCACAAAGCCACAAAAGTGTCACTCCTCCTATCCCCTAACTTCCCAGCAAGAATGCCCTCAGCAAAGTGATTTCTGGCTGTCCATATTTCGTCGATTTCGCTTACTTCGGGTATCGTTTCAACTGCCTCAGTTTCAGATAATCGTCCCCCTGTTTCTTTGACCCCGTTGATGATACTATTGTGGGTGATAGCAGTACAACGCTCAATTTGTCTCGCGGGCTATGGCATTACAGTACATTGGTTAAGCAAATTTGTTTGGCATCCTCGGAGTGTCCATGCTCACTATAGGTTTGGACAAACTGGCGATCGCATTTTTTACATCTATCGCACTGTTTTCCGTAAAGATGTCCATTTTTAACTACATCTTCATAGTTGCATTTTGGCAATTGCATTTTTGAATTTTGAACAACTTTGCCTTTATTAGATCACTAGCTATGTTTAAATATCCTTATAAATATATGATGCAACGTCGCCTCTTCAGCAAGCAATTTCCCATAACTGATGACGAAGGACTAATTACTAATAAAAACAAATTCCCCGGCCTAACCAGGGAAGGAAAAATATTAAAAAAAGTAATGTTGTTTTAATAAATTGAATTTGCCAAAAAGCGGCGATAAATTAGTAGCAGCCCTGGTTGATTTGAGAGCGGGCGCCGGGGCGGGCATTCCTGTGCAGGTGCCGCACCCGATCGCATTTTCCAGTCTCAAGAAAACAGTTGCATTCATATTTGAGCACCAATTAAGCTTGGTTGCTGTTGCGAGTCTGGCTAGCCAGCTCCAACAGTTGCGCCCAGCGTTTTTGGACTTGTTTGGGAGTGCATTTGAGCGCGGTGGCGATCGCCTTGTCGCTTTCTTGATTCCGCTTCATGTCTAACAGTTGCTGCTGTTCCGGCGACAGTTGAGCGCGAAATGCTTCCCATTTGTCCGAAGTCATTCCCAGCTTTTGATCGACATCAGCACCCAGCCATTCGTGCACGAGTTTCCAATTTTGAGTGCGGGCAAATTTTTCGACGTGGTACTTAAAGCGCTGTTGCAAGTAGTCGCGCTGGCGGGAAGACAAACCGAGCACGCGGTCAATTTCCGAAGCGGAAAGGTCTTGCAATTTTAAAGTTAAGTAATTCACGCATTCTGGCTGATTTTGCGATTCCAGATAGGCGATCAATTCCGCGACTACTCGATCGCGCAGCACAGCATCAGCCGGATCGACAGTTTCCGATACCATTTGCTCACGCACTTGTTGCAGCGCCGGAGAGCGGCTGTACATTTCCGCCTCTTCTCCCTTGCCGGATTCTACAGCCATTTCAATGTCGATCGCAGTTTCCGGAGGCTGGCCCTTGGCAAATCCTTGAGCGCGCAACACGATCAGGCGTTGGCGGTTGCGGCCGGGCAAACCGATTTGGCGCTTGGCGTAGTGTTCGGTAAAAGCCATGTACTCAGCCAATTCTAGCTGCGTGCGGGGCTGGTAGGTGACATCGAGTTGATGTTCGCGGCGGAAAGCTCGCAGAGATTCGATGTAAAAGCCTTGCAAAAAGTCTTCAATCATGTTGTAGCGAGCTTGGAAGTTCAAGTTCGATCGGAAAGAAGCAACATGGCGGTAAATCATAGCCGCGAGGTGGGAGTGCAGTTCGACGCGGCCTTGTTTGGAACCGAGGCGGTAGTATTGCAGGGTTTTTTGCAACCGGTGCTCGGCCAAGGTGATTTGCCAAGCTTCAACTTCGCCGGAAATTTGGATGCGATCGCTTTTTTGGCAAATCCGTTCGACTTCCTTAGCAATCCGCATCGCCACTGCTTGAGCGCTGCGGCTGGGAGTTTTCATTTCGGCTTGCAATTCTTTGAGGGCAAAGTTAGCCAAAGCGAGGATATCGATGCTGGGAACAGTATTGATTTCGGCGGTTTGTTCTGGAATGCTGTTGAGGTCAGAAGCGGTGTTGCAGTTGACGGTGTTGGTGGCAGCTTTGACAGTCATGGCGTTTATCGGGTGGTAGGGCACAGCGGGTGTGCGAGGACATTTGTCAGAGAGTGAGGTGGCAGTTGCTGGCGGTTTCGCTTGCTGTGCTGATTCAACTCTCTATACATTGAATGTTACGGAAGTAGAGATAACCGCAGTGATGCCAGTGTTCCACTCTCTCATCCAACAGTTTTTGGCTGCTGAATCTGATTCTAAGCGCTGGCTGTGGAAGATTGGTTTTATTGCCATTAAAGCCTTACTGTACAAGCATTCTGAGCCGTTATTTTGGTGGGGCGAGCGGGATGAAAATTGAGGGTGCTGCCAGACTGCTGAGTGGACGATTTACAAACTGGTTTTTTAAGGGTTTGAGGTTCTGGAATCGGGATGGGAGAAAATGTAGCGAAAACCCATGTCTTCTGAACCTACGCTACAGCATTTAGGAAACCCGGTCGATCTGCAAATTTGCTCTGATGGCAGAAGGAATAAAGAATAAGCACAGTATTGTGTAGGGTGTGTACCGCAACCGATATCAACCCTTAAATCACCGCATTGGGAAACTGATGGAGTATTTCGCGTTTCCCAACGTCAAGACTGTGCTGCGAGATTTGTACGGTATGGAACCGAAAGTGCTGTCGCCTGTTGGGCAAAATGCGATCGCACTTATTCCGATTAAAGCTGCGGCGGGGCGAGTGCGAACAACGCTGCTGGCTGAATTTCGCAGTTTACTGCGAGTCAAGTTAACCTAAAGTTAACAGCCGTTTTGTGCAGATGTCGGCTCAATCACCCACAAAAAATGATGAAAGAAGACACCATCGAAATTGTTGGTTTTCACGCCCATATTTACTTCGACACTGATAGCCGCGATGCTGCAGCGCGCGTGCGTGAAGGATTGAGTCGGTTTGAGGTACAGCTCGGGCGCTGGCATGACAAACCCATTGGCCCCCACCCCCAAGCAATGTATCAAGTTGCATTTTTACCGGAGCAGTTTGGCAAAGTCGTTCCCTGGTTAATGCTTCATCGCGAGGAACTAGATATTCTCGTTCATCCCGAAACAGGCGACGATGTTGAAGACCACACGACACATTCTTTGTGGCTGGGAGAGAAACTACAGTTGAATGTCGAATTTCTGCGACCTAAAACCACCAGTGCGAGTTTCTAGTCATCGTTCTCTGATTGCTATATGTAGAGCAAACACTACTTGCTGGGTGCGGAGCTACCGAAGAAACCAGAGCGGTTGGGAACTCAAGTGCGATCGACATCAATTGAAGATAGATCGCGACTCTGACTCTCTCCCACTAAGGAAATAAACTGCTCGTCATTCCGCAAGGAGTCAAAGTCGGGGTTCGATCGAGCTTCCCGACAACAACGGCGCGGAGCGATCTCGATTGCTCGTTGAAGCGCAGCAATAGCTTGCTCGGTGTCACCTTGTCGGGCATAGCAACAGGCTTTTCCGTAGTAACCTTCCTCCTTTTCTGGATGTTTGCGAATCACTCCATCGAACAATTTCATAGCTTGTGAGTATTCGCCTGCACGGGAGAAAACGATTCCTTTATTAACGAGTAATAGAGGTTTATTTCCTCCTAACTGAATTGCGCGATCGCAACTATTTATCGCGGCTGGATAATCTCCGATTAGGCTTAAACTTAAACTTTGATTATTGTAAAAATCAGAACTTTTAGTATTTATTTGAATAGCTTTTTTTTCACTAATGATCGCCTCGTTATAGCGTCTTAAATATCTTAGTGAGTGACTTTTAATGGCGTAATAATTAGGATTTTCTGGATCAATTTCAATAGCTTTGTTGATACTGACTAGGGCTTCTTCATAGCGTTCTAAATAGTTCATTATTTCACTCCTTAGAGCGTAATAATGAGACTTTTCTGATTCGGTTTCAATAGATATGTCGATACTAATTAATGCTTGTTTGTCTAAATCTATTAAATAAAAAGCTAAAGCTAAGTAAAAGTAAATGTCACTTAGAAAATGAGTATTATCGAAAATTTTAAGTGTCTCAATTTCTGCATGAGTTTGATTCAAAAGACTTAAAGCTCGCGTGTGGTCGTAATCACTCCGCAGACTGTAACTTATTAGAGCCAGACACTTTGCTAAACCTGTTAAATTCTGAGTTTCACGGAAGCAAACCTTTAGTCCCGACTCAATTTTGGACTTAACTTGACTCGAATCTTCTTCTCCCTGGATGTTAATGCTATAGTCTTTTTCAGGCATACCGATGACCCACCATCCAAATACGATAGTTTTCTCTATGCTGTCTAGAAACTTCTGAATATCTTCCCGTAATAGTTTGTTTTCTTTTAGTTCGGCTTCTGAGGCAATTGCAAAAAATGCACTTCTTGCAATTAATGGTTTCTTAAAATAACCCCCTTCAAAAAAACAAGTTAATAGTTGACGTTTTCCTTCATTTTTATTGGCAAATAGTCTGTGATAAATGACTTCTATCATCAGCTCCTGCCATTCGGAATTTTCATATTTATCGAGGGGAGAGCGATCGGGCGATACTTCTCGATCGGCGAGCTGCTCAAAATAATCGGCTATCCAATTGTGGATTTGAAAAAATTCTTGTTTATCTTCTTGATGCTGGGTTTTCCGAATCTCACTTCTGGCAACATCATCAATCCGATATCGATCGTCAGAAATTGCAAAATCACGCTCTGTCAGCCACTTAAACCAATCGATTTTGTTACCATTTTTGCAATCATTCAGAATGTCCGATACTTCAAATTTTTGAAGCAAATTGCGAATCAACGGTCGATCGAACCAACGACAGTGAGCCGCCAATTTTACCACTCGTTGTTCAGTTTCATTCAACCCATCTAGGAGTAACTTCACCATGCTAGAGTGCCCACCAGACAAGGTGATTTTTCCGCTCTCTTCCTTTTGTTTTTTTAGCAAATTTAAGTAATAGGGATATCCTTGAGTTGCTCTCCAAATTCGCCTCACAAAACCCTTATCTGTCACTCCAATATCTGCTAGATATTTTTGAGTTTCTTGTTCGTCAAATTGAATCAGTGCATATTCACGAATCAGCGGATTCTCCCGCTCTTTAAACTTCCCCTGATAACGTCCATGACTCAGCTTGTAGCGTCCTGCCATCGCAATTCGGACTGGAAAATTTTGCAATGTCGTATCTCTGAGTAATTCATTACCCAAAAATTCATTAAAATCTTTCTGTGCTTTTTCATAGGTATCCAGCCATAACACGATCGGCATCTCTTGCGACAACTGAATCAAGGTTTGTGCAAAAGCTTGGGTGAGCTTTGGCTGTGGATCGAGCATGAGATCTCGCAAGCTCATCTTTTCCGGTGTTGTTCCTTGCGTAGCTGGATGTTGCCTCAAAAGTTGCTCGAAGCGCCCTCTTGTTGAAAGCGGATTAAACCTAGATTCATCCTCGGTGACGATCGAACTTCGCGCCACTCCCATATATTCCCGAACCAAACTACCCTGCTCAGCGCTCACTATTTGAGTTTCTTCCGCAGCCTCAGTTTCCAGTCGTCGCAGCGTTTCTTCGTACTGTTGATACCGAACTGTGAAGATATCTGCCTCTGGCTGATGAATTGACAATTTCTGGTGTAAGTGTTTCATCAGTTCGATGGGTTTACTCAATCGGCTGTCGTTAAAATCAGCCTCCAGAAATTTCACGTTTCCGTGGTGCCGACTTTTTAACTCATGTAGTAAGGTAGATTTGCCAATTCCCCCAATTCCATACGCATAAAACATCAACGGTTCGGAGTTGGGTTGCTCAATCGCCTTATCAAAATCATCCAGAAACCGTTTGGTCGAATGGCGAGAAACGAAAAAACCTGGGCGACGAGGTTTTGAGGCTTTTTCCCGACCTAAATTTGCGGAACTGGACTGTGCTAAAGCAGTTGAGCTCGGCGATCGCGCTTTCGGGTTTTTGATGAAGATTTGGGGATTTGCGCTATCGATATTGCTCAACGTCGCTTTTTGAGCGGAAGCCTTGGACTGGAAATATTCGTTAATCTTATTCCTCAGTTTAGAAAGCTCTAAAAATTCGTCATCATCTTGCCAATCGGACTTCTCCAGGACGCTAACAAAAGCATCGACAAAATCACCATCACCTGCTTCTGTATCTGAATCTGTCGAACACAGAACGCAAAATCCCGATGGCTTGCGGGTACTCGATCCAGAAGTCAAGCTCTGAATAATCCCATTCGCACCCGCGCCTGCATAACAAACGTCCAGAATCAGTAAGACATTTTCAGGATAGTTATTATTTCCCTCAAATAGGCATCGAACAAGTTGTTGAGTTTCAATCGCTTTGGCACTTAAGTGCTCGGGTCGAGAATTGAATGTGTAGAGATAGTGGGAACCTAGATTGCCATCGTCGGCTGCGTGTCCGGCATAATACAGGATAACGATATCGTCCTGACTTCTTTCCGAACTGCCAAACCATTTGGACAGGGCATTTTTGATGTCTTCAGCCTCTGCGTCGATCGAAATCTGATCGGATAAAACTCTGGTGTACCCCTGCTGTGTTCCTGTAAACAGATTCACGACTCGATCGACATCACTCTTGACTCTAGCTAAGTCTGCTAGTTCCATTTTAGGACACGATGCAGAGCCGATCGCAATCAAAAACCGTTTAGATTTACCCATTGTCAGCCGAAATTATTTTCAACAGCACGTTAAACTATCAAGCCTGTGGCAACAGCAGCACCCGTTTCCTTTGCTGTTAAATACCTTTCCACCGAATGAGACTCCCATCCATTATAAACAAGCCGATCGACAATTTTGCGATCGTCTCCATCTCCAAAGTATGGGGCTAAGGATTTCTGAAGTGCCACAATATCACCGCTATCAGCAATGTTAAACCATTGCTTGATATTCGGCCATGCACCTTTACAATTCTCCGGCGGAGGTGTCAGTTTATCGAAAATCAAATTAGGGATTCCCAAAGGAGAACCCAGCGTTACCAGCGTCTGTACATTCCATTCTGGATGAGCGCACAAAGCTTCATAGGCAACGACGGAACCCAAGGAATGGGCGATCACTACTTTTGTCTCTGTTGGCGAGACTTTGGCTTCTACCCGTTCCAACACTGCTTTTTTTGTATCCGAATCGTGGAGAAATAAACCAACTTGCTTCAAGGCAAAAATTAATGTTTTTTCCGGGCCCAAGTTTCGGAAGAAGCGTGACTTAGACAACTGCCTTAATGCACGCTGCACAATCTCGGGAGTTCGTCCCCGACCTTGAAACTCCGGTTCTTGAATGCTGGGATCTTCGCCTAATGGGTCGCCAGCGCTACGATTCGCGATCGATAACTCTGCCGCTGCACGCCACCACTCAACGAGTAAGGCTTGCTCCCATTCCGTTTCAACATCCTGCGCTGTCAACTTGGGGACTCCTGCAGAACGCATTCCCGACGGGCGAAATAAGTCGCCATAAAAAACCATCCCAAATTCCGATCGTGTCAAGCGGGGCTGTTCGATCAATTCTAGGCTTCCTTGTAGTGCAGGCAACCAAGCATTTTCAAGCTGTGGACTGCCTAAAAAGTCTTGGGCGATTCCATGAATACCAACTACTTTCATTTAAATTCTTCCCCATTACATTCTGTGATTTTAAGAGTTTTGACCTAATCTCACATCCTGTTTTGTACTTGTGGCGCTCAAATCATAACACATGAACTCGGCTCTGGGGAACGATTTCAGGATTTATGAATTCATCCAATCGCTTGTTATTATTGCGTAACTACTCAGGCTTAAAAATAATTGTATATATAAGCGGTTGAAACCGCCGAATCCTAAAAATGGTAGTTAACTTGGATCTCGACGACTGGCTTTGCATTCAACAATTCGCAGCTTTGGTCGATCGGCTTCCCACAGAATTAGTACAAAGTCAATTTGGCCTTTGATCTGGAAAGCTCCCTCGTCTGCTTCAACGGAAATTTCGCGTCCATATGCTCTTTGTCCTGAACTTATACCTTGCAATTGTGCGACAAAGGTAGTCCAGGGTGTCTTCTTTTCGTCAGCAGACTTTTGGCTGTACAAAGTGAGGTCAATGAGACCATTGTTTTTGATAGAAGTTTCTCATTCGTTCTCCCTCAATCGCCCCGCCTCTTGGAGAACTGGATCTAAGGAGTTGAAGAGGCGTTCTGCAAACGGAAGCTCTCGGGCAAGCTTTCGGTTATTATGCTCTAGCTTAAAGCGGCGATCGCAAGATTGATAATGGATGTACTGGCCGATTTCGGTAACTCGGACAGATGGTTTAGTTACTGGGGTTAACATAAATGTAAAAATAATATTTTTGTCTGACTCAGACTGGCATAAGCTATGCCGAACGACTAAATTTGAGTAATCATCTCACAATTAACTTAGGAGTTACATCACAATAATCACTTTTAATTGTGACCATACTCACGGCAACTATTTATATTATAAATTCACAACTCACCCCGATTCTCTCTCTAATACCAAAGTCACCGGCCCGTCATTCTCGATCGAGACTTGCATCATCGCTCCAAACAAGCCTGTTTCGACTTTTAAGCCGCTCTGGCGCAACTTTTCGACAAATTGATCATAAAAAATTTCCGCTCGTTCAGGAGCTGCTGCTCGATCGAAGGAAGGTCGCCGACCTTTGCGAGAGTCGCCGTAGAGCGTAAACTGACTGACAAGCAGCAACTCGCCGCCGATGTCTTGTACGGACTTGTCCCAGCACCCGGTATCCCCGGCCGAGTCGGGAAACAAACGTAATTCTAGGCATTTGCGAGCCATCCAATCGATTTCTGATTCGGTGGTAAATGTACTTTTTTTGCTTTAATATCCTCCGAACTGGCGCTTAAATTAATTTAATTGCAGCACTATGTTATAAAGATCTTGCTAATTTTTGTGCTGTCCATCTTCCAAATTCGTATCCTAAATTTTGAGGTTTTTTATCTATAGTTTATCAGAAGATTTTTATCTATAGCAATCGGGAGCATCTCATATTTGTAAAAACACTTCTTCTGGCTTTTTCGTTCTGACTCCTTCCTTCTTCAACATCTGCTATATCCTTGAGGGTTGCAGGTTCGAGATGCTAAAATCGAGCCATACCATTTATCTATTGGTATTTGCTTTCCGATCCGAAATCCTAAGTTTTCAATAATTTGTCGGGTTTCCGCGTGAGTGTGACCAGACCACAAGTGATATTCTAAAGAAAGGTTTTGCACCAGTTGCCAAGTATCTCGATCTTCAAATAACAGCCATTCTGCACCTTCGCAGTCTACTTTGGCTAAATCGACGCTACCACCAATTCGCTCGATCGCCCTGCGAAAGGATATCATTGGTATTTCGCCGCTTTCGCTAACTGTCGATCGGGTTTTTCCCGAAACTTCCCGAATGTCGAGGACTACTTTACCATCTCGACCCCCTACTGCTTCCATAAAATATGTAAAATTGGCGATTTCAGATTGATGTTTGAGGTAATTTTCTAAGTAGGGATTAGCTTCGTAGGCGTGAATTACGGCCTGGGGAAACCTGTTCCTCGCAGCAATCGGAAATAAGCCGACATTGGCTCCAATATCAATAATTGTCATCAGCGATTCAGATAATTGCTCGACTCCGTAGCAGTCGTCTAAAAGGACTTCTATAAATTCTCCATCCATGCCTTTCTCTGAAGGTACGTTTACTTGATGCAGTTTTCCTTGCACAATTAATTGTTCTGGCAATTGAAAATTAGCCACTCTGTTAAATTTAATCCCTAACTTTTTGGCTCGAATTTGGCGCTGCACGAGTTGCTGAAGTTTATGGACAAGCATAGGCAGAGATTGAGATTTGTTTTAATTTTAAAATAACCTTAGATGATGGAAAAGCCTCTAGGTAATAATTCACATTTGGCCCCGATTTTGAATCCAGTTTATCTCGGGGAATTCAACCTGAAGGCGAGAGTTTTAGTCAACCAATCCGGCTGATTACGAGTTTGTTGAGAATGCGCTAGATATCATTACAGAGAGTTATTTTTTGGTTCATAAGAAGAGTAAATGGAGAGTAAATCTGCTTTAATATATGTCAAAATGCGCTTCAAAACACGGAAGTGAAAAATGTGAGATTTCGATGGACGGCTCCCCACAATTGAAAAGTTAGTAATGCTCCACTTTCCCAGGGCTGCGGAGGCAGAAATTAACCAGCGGTTGATGGAAAAATTTGCCGATCCGGGAGTGAATGCTTGGCTCGATCGTGCCAACAATGCGATCGCCCTAATTCCCGACCGCAATCCCCAAAAGTCGATCGCCATTACGGCTGACAAAGATGAAATTCGCACCCTAGAGAATCTAGCACTCATGCAGGGTCTACTTGATAACCACTCTGAGTGCTTCCTATCCTTGACACCGTAGATTTGTTACCTGAATCAAGTTAGCAGAGGTTTGTGCTGGAGACAACACTCACAAGCTTGATTTGCCACAACCGCTAGCCTTCACCCCAAGCTGACAAGAAGCCTCTTATTCTCAAACGCAACATTTGTTCAAGAACACCTGGGTTTTAGCACCTGCTTGTACGTCCGGTGAGGCTGGCCACCACCGCCACTAACTCCGCAGCATCTACGGGTTTGGTCAAGTGCATCTGAAAACCTGCTAATAGTGCCTGCTGACGATCGTCATTCCGGGCATAAGCCGTCAGCGCGATCGCGGGTAGCCTATCGCCCCGCTGCGCTTCAAGTTGACGCAACTTGCGGATCAGGGAGTAGCCATCCTCATCCGGCATCCCAATATCGCTCACTAATACATCGAGCCTGCGATCGGTTGCGGTTTCGATAATGGTCAAGGCCTCCTTGACCGAACCAACAGCCATGACATCAGCACCATACTTTTCGAGAATCGTGCTCAGTAACTCTAGCGCGTCAGCCTCGTCCTCTACCACTAAGATGTGTAAGCCTTCAAGGGTTGGCGAGGCCTGAAACCTCCCCTTAAACTCGACGAGCGAGTTTAATGGCTCTGGATCGCTGGGTGGTAGATGGATAATCATCACGGGCAGTTTGACTGTAAAGGTCGTCCCCTGTCCTATCCCTGGACTCACTACCGTTACAGTCCCGCCATGTAATTCAACTAATTGACGCACAATGGCTAACCCTAAACCCAACCCCCCATAACTGCGAGTGGTCGTGCTGTCGTGCTGGCTGAAGCGATCGAAGACAAACGGTAGAAAATCCGAGCTGATGCCTGTTCCAGTATCGCTGACAGTAATTTCAACATGGGAATTAACCCGCTGCAAACGAATCTGGACTCGCCCGTTTTTAGGCGTAAATTTGAGGGCATTAGATAGAAGATTCCACACAACTTGCTGCAACCTATCGGCATCACCCAAGAGCGGGCCAGCTTCAGAATCGAGCACGCTTTGCAGGCGAATTGACTTTGCCTCAGCCGCCAAGTGTACAGACTCAATCGCCGATTCAATCACCGGCACGAGGTTGACAGGACGGACTCGGAGGCGCAGTTTACCTGTGATGATGCGAGAAACATCGAGGATGTCTTCGATAAGCTGGGCTTGAGACTTCGCGTTTCGCTCGATCGTCTCCAAAGCCCGCGCCACCTTATCCTCACTCAGGTTTTTTTGCCGTAACATCGTTGACCACCCTAAGATCGCGTTGAGAGGAGTTCTGAGTTCATGAGAAAGAATCGAGAGAAACTCATCCTTGGCACGGTTAGCGGCCTCTGCCTCTGCCCGAATTACTTGTTCACGCACCAATAATTCGTCTTTGGTGCGATTAGACGCTTCCAGTTGGGAAGTGCGTTCCTGCACCCGTTGCTCTAGCTCCACATTAATCGCCTGGATACGGCGGCGACTATTTTCTAGTTCCTGGTTTGTAAGGGCAAGTTGAGCTGGACTGGGCGTATCGAGTGCCACTGGAATTAAGGGAATCAGTAAAAAGGTGAACGTATAGAAAGACCAAAGACCAGTGACAGCTTTGATCAGTCCTGAAACCCAATAAATGGGGTGCCAAAGTGTCACTATTCCCATCAGGTGAGTCGTGCCACATAAGGCAAAGATAAAAAAGAAACCCACCAGCAGTATCACCGTGTGGGGCGGCAGATCCTTACGCTCATTCGTAAAGTAAACAATGGCAACCGCCACCGAGAAATAAGCCAGGGTAGTCAAGGCATCTGACGTTAAGTGCAGCCAGACTAACCCCGGTTTCCAGAGGTAACAATGCCCGTGGGGAATGAAATTATTAGAAAAGAAGGTGCTCAAGAGGTCAGGCATATTAGTTTACGGCACTGTCAAGTTAATTTAGGGGGTGTCATCAATTCAACCAGATGACCGCAGCAGCCAGAAGAATCGCACGCCGGAAAGTTCACCGCCCTAGGGTGATAGCGCGTAGCGATTGCCTGATACTGCTTGAGCTTGGGGAAAAAGTTCTTACTCAAATTACGGGCTTTATACAATTGAGCATCGTAAGTTTCCAGGGTCTGGCAATTGCGGCGAGGTGAAATCACGGTGGTCTTCCCCTCGGCATTGAGGCGGTCAATCACACGCTGATCTGGATCATAGCCCTTGTTAGCCAGCAGTGTATCCGCCACCAGTAATGGCTGCAGTTGCTCGGCTCTTGCTCGCGTCACCAGTTTGTCCGGGGGTGAGGTGAAACCCCGACGAATCTCCTCAAAAAGCTCAGTAGGAAGATGTTTCTTGAGAGTGGGAAAATGCCGGGATCGAAAAAAATGAGAAGGAGTCAGAAGACAGAATTTAGAATTCAGAATACCCCATGCCTGAAGTGAGGGTTTTCGGTAATGAAAGAATTTTTTTTGCTCCACGATTAAAATCGGGGGCTTGACACCTGGATTCTCCATCCTGTCGCACAGAATCCATTCTGGTTCCTGAATGCTGAATTCTTCTTCGGTAAAGGTATCGGATGAATTAGCGTCGGCGGGAATTCGATCGGCAACGCGGATGGTGGTGGGAAAGCACCGTAAACGCCCGTTGCGGGTGAAGGATGGGATGATGAGCTACAGCCTGGAGAACAAGGGTTCTATGGCTATTTGGCTGGCTCTGGCGGAATGTTTGAAAGAGCCTGCGGTGAATGTTTATTTGGTGTCGTCGGTGAAGGAGCCGAGGCGATCGCAGCTTTGTATTTTACGCAGCGCCAGCCGTTGGATGTGCTAATTGCTTGGGAAATTTGCAAGCTTGGTGGCTCAATAGCCGATTCTTGACGGCGACAACCCGGCTTTGCTGGTTCGGGACGACTACCGACTGTACGATGAAGGATTGCGGAACTGCACGCAGCAGCCGGCGTAGAGGTGCTGTTGGGGGCAATTAGCTGTTTTGGGAGCGATGCTTCGATCGCCATGAAGTTCGGCCAGATGGCCCGCGTCGCTTGTTTGGGCATCCCCACCCAGAACACCCCCGGTTCGAGATTGCTCACCTCCGGGGCGATCGACAATTGCGATCGTATCCTCAAAGCCTACTGTGACTAGCTTTCGCACGAGTAGAAAAAAAAGTTTCGCCAAGTAGTTGACAGATTGGGAAAGATTAGTTAAGGTAATAAAGGTGCGGAACACAAGCAAACGCAACGCGCCCCCATCGTCTAGAGGCCTAGGACACATCCCTTTCACGGATGCGACGGGGATTCGAATTCCCCTGGGGGTATTGAAAATTTAAGTCTGATATCAAACTGATATCTAGTATGTGGGGTGGGCATTTGGCCCGCCCTTATTGCTATTAGGACTTACCCACGGGTAGCCAGAAACCTGGTTTTTGCCCAGAAGACCGGTCACAGCCTGCAGCAACCGCAAAAACCCGCTTTCTTTAGTTTGGTTTCTTTGGGGTTGATTCGTAATTCCCCTGATTAAATCAATTATCACAATTAGCAATTAATTACCAATTAAAGAGAATTTAAACCTGCCAGGGTTACGTTTATTTCTTGTTGAACAGCAGAGTTCGTGATTTTTTGAGCCATCAAGTTTTTAATCTCGTGACGATCGCTCTTTATGAGAGAAAAAGTGAGATCATTTTTTTGGCATATTATATATAGTGTGCCTCTCTAACTCCTCTTTGATGTAGAGGTTTCAACCCCTGTCTTAAGTCCCTGGTTAATACCTTAAGTCCTCGGTCGAGAACTAATGAGTTCTTCAGTCGTATGCAAGAGGACTTTTGCTTTGAGGCAGGGGTTTAAACTGCTGGCGGACTGACGGATTGCCCGACGGTCGGTTTAACATTAAGCTGATGCGTTCGATCGCCTTTTCGTTAGTTTGCACCATTGCCATTGATATCGAAGTTTTCTATAATGGGAATTTCTGAAGGGGAGGAAGCGACGATTCGCAGGTTGATATCAACTATGATTTGATTTTTATCAAGAACTACATTTGCTTTTTTTATTATAATTTTTGCCGATAAACAATCACCTGATTCAGGTTCGGGAGACGGCTGAGTTTTATATCCTGCGTCCTCCAGCCATTCACAAATCTTCCTCCTGTTTTCTACCTTTTCATCAGCTTTACCTACAAGATTTTTTACCTATTGGTATAAAGTAGTACAGAAATCTACCGCAATTCCCTTGGGGTTTTTACTGACCCTTGCTGCAATTTCGGCGGGACTGTAGCCGCAGAGTAAACTCCGTAGATGTGGTTTCTCTGTGGGCGTGAGCCGCTTTCCCTTGGCGGATGCTAGGTCTGTGTAAAGAGTTTCTAAGTCCCAGTCGCGGGCAGCTTCGGAGAAGCGATCGTTAGAGGATGCTATTGCAGGGGATAGGTTTCTGGATTTTTTATAATCAAAGTCTAACACGATTCCTAATGCTTATTAGTTTCTTTGTTAAAGGTAGTGAGATTAGTATCAGGGAAAGCAGGATCGTGATTAATTTTACACAGGAAATTCGGGCAAGGCTCACTTCTTGCGAGGTAGAGTTTTCTCCAGGACAGAGTTATAGCAATCCTAAATGATTTTCTATATCTAGAGCAATCCTAAATGATTTTCTGTGTGTAAGTATATTGACGTATTTTGGGGAAATCAAATTTATGTTCGTTAGTAAAAAACTCAAACAGAAACTTGACAATCTTAAAAGACCTACATAAATACCAATACTTTCTTAAAAAGTTTTTAGCTTGTAACCAAATATCTTCAACGGGGTTCTGTTGGGGAGCATTGGGAGCAAATAAAATACAAGTAATTGACCAATTAGCAGGTTCTTTGGCAGCATTGAGTTCTAATAAAAAGTCTCTAAATTCTCCATATTTATGATAACTAGCTCCATCCCAAATCAAGATAATCTTGCGATTTTTATATTTATCTTGTAAGTATTTTATGAATTTAACTGTTGATTTTCCATCACCAGATGGATGGCTCTGAACATGGAATTCTTTGCTTTGATAATTGAGTGCGCCAAAATAAGTTTGTCTATCTTTTTCATTGGTAATTGGGACTTCAATTCGGATTTGGGATTGACCCCAAACATAACCAGTCAGATCACCATGAAGTAGATGACATTCATCTAAAAACAATACTATTATTTCCCCAGACTCTATACCAGCCTTGTTTTTAAATAAAATATCGTTAATTTCTTCCGTCTTTTTTTTTACCAGTTCTTTATCAAATTTAGGATTAATTTTTTGAGTTTTTTTCCAACTAATTTTCGCCCGGTCAAAAAGTTCATAGTAACTCTGTTTTGATTTATATATCACACCAAATTCTTGTTCTAAATAAGTAACTAGCTCATCTAAATTCCAATATTCTTTATTTCTTAACCACTCGATTACTTCAGTATTTTGTAGAGCTGTTAAATACCCTTTTGACCCTTTATGTCCTAGTTTGATTCCGGCGATGCCTTTGGTTTTAAATTGTTTTTTCCAATAACCAATAAAAAAATTACTTATACCTAAAATTTTGCTGATCTCATGGTAGATATTACCTGAGAGCGCCATCCTTACAGCTATTGCTCGTTTTAGTTCTCTGGCATCTATATCGCTTTTAATGAAAGATTCTAAACAATCTATTTCTTTTTGCCTATCTTTTTGTTGCAGTTGTAAGTTATTCATTTTTTTATGGTCACGATCGAGTATTGCATATAATTGTATCACAATCATGATAATGATTTAGGATTGCTATATTAAGCCAAAGTATCTAAAAAATCGCCTGTTTTTAAGATGTCGAAAAATCCGACTTAAAAATCAAACTTAAAAGTATTTTATGCCTTCATTCTAGCCCGGTCAGAAAGCTAATGAACTTGCCCAGGAAGCTCAAAAGCGATTCGAGTTGGCGGTTGAAAATTTGAAAAGAGAAGAAGCAGCCACAAACAGATTAGCCGAAGAGTACGGTCAACTGCAACTGAATGTCATAAGAAGCACAATTAAGCGCTTTGTTTCCTTCCTTGAAAATAGTGGTCGGAAGGCTTCAGAAAGTGAAAAGCGGCTTTTAGAAGGGATGGATTTTTCAGTTCAGCAGATGAAGGAGTACAAAGCTGCGGCGGTAGGAGCAGAACAATATTTTATGGCTGGCGTTAAATCTGCTGGAGCAGCCGCAGCAGGTTACGGCGGTGCTATTGGTGCTGTTACTTCACTAGGAGCAGCAAGCACGGCAACAGCTATCTCAACTCTCAGCGGAGCGGCTGCTTGGAATGCAACTTTAGCATGGTTTGGCGGTGGAGCGATCGCGGCTGGTGGCGGCGGTATAGCTGTTGGTGCTGTTGTGCTAGGCGGTATCACCCTTTTACCAGCTTTGCCGATCGGCGAAGTACCGGGACATGGCATGGTCAAGATCCGGGAGTAGTAAGCCCCGCTCGCTGCCGAGAACGCTGTAAGTGGGACGGAGAGCGGCAAAACCAAGTTCTCGCGTAGGACGAGCTTCGACACCAGACGCATCAATACCCGCTACAGAAGCCGCCAGTCGCGCCAACTCGGTCCAAGTGATCGCACTCTTATTAGCTAAATGCCACAAGCCGTACTCGCCGTCAATTAACAAATCGAGGCTGGCATTCACCAAATCTGGGACATAGGTAGGCGAAACAACGGAATCCTCTGCGGTTACGAACGTCTGCCCAGCAGCCAACTGACGCAGTGCGAGGGTAACGAAGTTATACTCATCCCACGGCCCGAAGAATGCACTCGTGCGGATTACTAGGGCTGAGGGATCAGCCTTTAAGACCCCCGCCTCCGCTAGAGCTTTGCTGCGCCCATACACGTTGAGGGGTGCAACAGCGTTGCTTTCTACATAAGGGGTAGCACAAGCCCCATCGAATACAAGGTCTGATGAGAACGTAAGCAGCGCCACTCCCACATCAGCGCAAGCAGCAGCGAGGATAGCTGGGCCCTCAGCATTCACGCGCAGACAGATGTCAGGTTCGCGCTCCGCATCATCCACGCGAACGTACCCAGCAGCGTTCACAACTGCCCACGGATGCAACTCAGTAAGAGCGGCACGCACAGACGCGAGGTCGGTAATGTCCATCTCCTGGCGTGTCAGGAGGTGGTATGGGATGCCCCGGATATCGCACAGGCGGGCAAAAGCCTTGCCCAGCGTTCCTGTGGCTCCAATAATTGCCAGCGGACGCAAAGGCGGGGGATTGGTAATTGCTAATTGGGAATTAGTCATGTTCTTGAACACTCGCCAGTCTTCAGCCCCCATAACCCAGTTCTCTTGCTGCCCATCTACGCAACAACTATAAGGTGGATAAAGCAGCCTCACAGGTCGGTGCCACCATCCAGGCACGTCGAGGACGGGGTGGTCGGGCTTGCGTCCCTCTGCTAAATCCCTTACCATCCGGGCAAGGGCGGTCGGGCGGGGATGGGAACCACGCACATCAAATACTCCCGACTCATAGTAGCCATCGGCGCGGGTCAGCAAAACATTCCAGTCAAACGTACCCAAGAGAGACCAAACAGTCACCCCACGCACGTCCACGCCCTCGCGGCACATAGAAAGCGCTGCCTGCCATATTTCATAAAGCCAGCGGAGTTGCTCCTCGCGAGTGCAACCGAGGTGTGCTTCTGTCACGGCGATGGGTAGCCCGTAGCGTTCCCATGTCTCTTTCATCAGCGCACCGAAACCGGCTGTACCCTCAGCACAGACACGCACTGCCTCTATGTCGATGTACTTGTGTTGCTCGTTTCCCGAAGGCGAGAAGTTTGGGTAGTTTTCTATGCGTTCATCTAGAAAGCGTTCGCTGGTTACGTAATAATTAAGCCCCAACACGTCTGGCGGGCAGGGATTCTCCAGAAACCAATCGAGCTCGGCTTCCTCTATGCCCAAGTAGCATAGGTAGCCCCACATGGGGCTAGACCGATTCAAGCGACCGCACAGCAAATCGAAGGTCAACCAGCGGCGCTCGTTCTCAAATTCTGCCTGATACGCGAGTAGGGGCGTGCTGTGAGTTTTACCCAAGTCCTCAGTCTGCACCAGTTGTGCGGCAGGGTTTATCTCACGAATTGCCCGCATCGAGAGTACAGTGGCACGGCACTCTGTAAGCAAGGCACGGGCGAAGGTTTCTCCATCGAGTCCGTGAGGATACCAGTGACCGTAGAGTCCGCTAAATCGCGCCGTGGTCAGGGGCTCATTGACAGGGGTGTAACGGTCTACCCACGGATAGCGCTCTGCAACCGCACGGGCGAACTCGGCAAGTTTCTCGGGAAAGGCTGGATCGATGAGGCTGGTATGGCGGGGACCACTGCCGTGGTGAACTAGACCAACGATTGGATGAATGCCGAGTTCGCGCAAACGACCCAGCCGTTCATCCGGCCACGACCAGTCAGCACTCTCTAAACCATTGGGTGCAGTCCGTTCCCACAGCACGGGGTAGCGGATGGCACGCACGCCTAGTTCTGCAAACAGGTCGAGGTCATCCAGGCGCGTGGCGTGACCGTTGCGCTCCAACTGGTCGAAATACTCGTCGCCCACGCGGTTAACAGTGCATTCTAGTCCAGCCCATACTTCTAGGGGCCCGATAGCCATCGGCTCTGTGTTCATTAGATTAGTGTCCTAATACAGGGGTTGCATATTAAACATATTTGTTTTTTAGATTAGTGACGACATTAATTAGATAGATAGATCAGTTTTTATGGGGTGGGCCGGAGAACCGATCCCCAATATATAAGTTAAAGCTGATCGCCCCCTATTTCCAGCGGCACTGGCCGCAACCTTCCCGCTACTTCTACACTCGGCCAATTCGGATCGAAAGTTAAATTTTCCAACGTTCCATCGCTGTGAATTACAAACGTATCCTCAATTTTTGCTCCCGACAAACTCGGATTCCAAGCCATAGCCGTATTTTCTGCTAAAATATCTGAAGTAGCCGGATTCGCCACAACTTCGCGCGCCAAATATCCAGTAGTTCCGCCTTGATGGTGTTCCCGAATTGCTTGAGGATATCCGTGCTGTTCGTAAGTAGTTTTCAGCGTATCATAAACCGCATTCAGCGATACTCCTGGCTGGCAAAAATTCAACCCTGCGGCTTCAATTTCTCTGACTTGTCGGTGCAATTGTGCATCCTTTTCGGCTAGGGAACCAAAACAGACAAACCTGGTTAAATTTGCATACAAACCCCATCCTCTGGCGCAAAATACTAACATTGCTTGTCGCCCAATTTGTTCGGCGGTTGCTGTGGCGTGGCGGTACAGCGGCAAACGCCTTTCTCCAGCAACTAATGTCAGGGCTGGATGCAAACCTCTGGCCCACAAAGCCTCTGCACCGGCTCCCGCTAGCTGATATTCTGTCCATGTTGGTTTGGCGGCAGAAAGTACCTCTGTCATCGCTTCGCTGGCTAAACTTCCCACTCGCCGGTATCGCTCTAATTCGCTTGACATCATTGTCTGTTTGCGAGACTGTAAAGATGCGATTATTGGCGTTTCTTTGGGATAAATTGGCCGATCGCTCATGACGTTACCGTCACCAGTAATTTCTTTGACAAAAGCTTCGCGCTGTGCCACATCTGCCCAAGGATAGATGTGCATTTGAAAGTTGGTTGGCAATTCTTCGTCTTGCAAGCGCTGGGCTTCGATTTCATCGGTGAGTACCCAAGCCGTTTCGGCGGTGATTAAAAGTTCTGCAACTCCGGTTTCTGCGGTTAGCAATACTGTATGGGAACCGCCGGCTGTTGCCCAGGCAAACCAGTCTGTGCCGCGCAAGCGAAGGGCAACCGCTTTTGTTTCTGTTAAGGCTTTGCGGATGAATTCGAGTTTGAAATCGACTTCTTGGTTGAATGAGTTTATCATATATGAAAGAAGGAAGTGCGGCAACGGATTATGTACGGGATGTAACGGATATAACGGATGTCAGGAAGAAGGAAGTGCGGCAACGAGCCATGTACGGGATGTCAGGAAGAAGGAAGAAAGTTCATGATTTTAGTTAGCATTTCCTAGATTTAAAATCTAAAATCTAAAATCTAAAATCTAAAATCTAAAAGAGATTGACCGATACGGCTTGTAATTCTTTGGCTTTTTCTTCGGGTAAAGCGTCGTTGGCAAACATTCCGGCGGCGAGTTCGGTTCCTGCTAAATATTTTAGCCGATCGCTCGATCGATAGGGCGGATAAAATTGGGCGTGCAAATGCGCTTCTGGATGGGGTTTCCCGTCTGTGGGCCCTTGAAACCAAGCCATCAAATAAGGGAATGGGCGATGCCACAAACCGTCATATTTGAGGGTGACTGTTTTTAAGGCCTTAGCGAGTGATTGACGCTGTTTTTCCGTCAAATCGATAAATGTAGCAGCCGGGGCGATCGGCGCAATCCACACTTCGTAAGGGTAGCGGGCACAAGCGGGGACAAAGGCGATCGCCTCGGAGTCTAAATAAAGAATTCGCTGTTGGTCAGCAATCTCTTTTTGAATCAAATCTTGCAGCAACCCGGAACTATGTTTTTGATAGTAAACCGACTGACATTCTAACATCCGCGCCGGCACTGGTGGCACGAACGGATAAGCGTAAATTTGACCGTGGGGATGGTGCAAAGTTACTCCGACTTCGACGCCGCGATTTTCAAAGGGCAAGACGTATTCAATTTCGGGATTGCTGCCGATAACTGAAGTGCGATCGGCCCAGACTTCTAACAACAATTCCAAGTGACTTAACTCCAAAGAACCAAGGGAAGCCAGCGGATCTTGAGTGAAAACAACGACTTCGCAAATGCCCTTAGCAGGCAAAGTTTCGACAATATTTGCAGGTGCGTTTTTTGCCTGCAAAGTCAACGAGGGAAAGCGGTTGTCAAAAACAGCTACATCGTAATTTCCCGGCGGCACTTCTGTCGGAAATTTAGCGTTAATTGTAGCAGCCAGCGGGTTGTATTCCGGCGGCGGCATGAAAGTTCTTCCCTGACGGTGGCTGGCGTATGCTACCCATTCCCCCCGCAAGGGATGCCAGCGAAAGTGCGGGTTCGCCTCTACGGGTTCATTGCTGGGACTTACGGCCACGATACCTTCTGGGATTGGGTAGCGGCTGTAGAGTGTCAGTGGACGGCCGTCTGGTTTTAGCAATGTTTGGGAGTGCATTTTGGTAGGGGCGGGCGATCGGCTTTAAGATATTTTGGAAGTATAACTTCCTGTGTGAAAAACCCGCCCCTACCTAAAGTCGCAAATGGGAGCATCCCGATGCGTGGAAAAATATTAAACCGCAAATTCACCATTCAATGTGGCACAACGCAGTTGCCACACATTTGAGAAAAACTTTCGGATTTCCACCCCTGCCCCGGAAATTTTTAGCCTTCTACCTATCTACTTGACGGCTGATTCTACCGCTGCCGAACCGATGGAGCTTGGTTGCAATTGTTGACTTGTCTGATACTCTACAAGGCCGAGACGGTGTTTTTTGAGGTGGACACGGAAATTAATAACTTGCCGACTGTGGCAGTTGTCAACAATGGCAGGCGCATCCTCCACCCAAGGGCGCCATAACAAAACCTCAGCTTGTTTTATGCGCTGGCGCTGGCCACCAACTTTATCAAGATTTATTTTCAGGTGATATTAGTCTGAGATTTCCTGCCGTTGTGAACAGGTAGTAATTTCCTTGAAGAAATTCACCCGCACCATCACCGGACGAGATCCTAAACACATTACAGGATTAGTTAGTAGCTGACTATTCACCCAATCGGCTCAGATGGCAGTTATCTGGGAAGAAAGCGCCATAATAAAGGTCTTGCCAGCGAACTGCCTTGATAATCCCGCTACTGACACGCAAGTCCCCGCTAGTATCGGAGTCGTACTTTACCGCCATCTATGCTGACTTGTGCCATCGCCCCAGACGCTTGAGAATCAGAAAATTATTGACGCTACACAAGTCTGTGTTGACTGCTATGGCTGACCTTAATTCCCGTGACAGTGGCCAGCAGGTCAACAGAAGCATTTTGGTAAGACTCGATCGGTATCCAGTAGAAAACAGCATTTTTCCACTTGTAGGACTTCTATGGCTGTAAGGCTCCACCCCCAAACGGTTTGCTTGTTTTTGTGTGATTAACAGCCGTCCCTTTCTCTATGGCACAGACTTCAGTGGTGCAAACCTCAGTGGTGCAAACCTCAGAAACATTTCCTGGAATGAGGCTACAGGGTGGGAGAATGTGCAATGGTTGGAAAGCGCAAAGAATACACCGGCAACCTGAAGGAAACAGTTAGGACTGGGGTGAAAGTAAAAAGTGAAAAGACAAAAGAATCTTTTTTTCTCTGCGTCCTTTGCCTTTGTGCCATTCCAGCAACAAAATCAATAGGAGTCCCGAAGGCAAATTACTCGCAGTCCCCAAATATTGAGGTAATTATTCTTTGGAGAAGTAGTTCTATTTGTATGTAGAACGATAGCGAACCGTCCGTTTCACTTCGCCCCTCAAATCCCCGCCCCTGTGGGCCCAAGTGAATTATAAAAGTCTTTTTTTAACCATATATCAACACATATAAACACAAATGAGTTAACGGCTTGTGTTCAAGACAAATTACCAATTCGAGACTTTTGCAAGCGGTGGAATATCATAAATAAAGCAAAAGCGATCGCCCTTTTTCTGTTACAGAGCGAACGCCTATCACATTTTTTATTAGTAAGCAAACGCTTGATAAACCTCAACTGCCGGCTTCTCTTCCAGGGATTCAACAATCGGATTAAAGCGCAATAAATGGCGAGCGCGTTCCGAAAGTGTATCGAAGGAAGCACGGGGAATGTGAATGCAAACCTCCGGGCGATAGAACCAGCGCCTGCTGTAGCCAATCACTACCATCGGGCGCGGTATTTCCGTGCGGTTAGGGGTACCCCGGTGAAGCCCCCGCACATCGCGGATCATCACATCTCCCGCTTTCATCAAAACCGGCTCTAACTTAATCTCACCCGATTCCATGCGCTGCAACCCTTCCGCCTTGGAGATCATGTGCGTACCCCGCACCACCTCAAATGGGCCATTTTCCAGCGTCATATCAACGAGGGGGAAGTTAACTGCTAACTGGAATGGCGGCGTTTCTATCCCAGCTTCGGGGAAAAGCGGTGGCGCATCCCGGTGCACATCTTGATACTCAGAACCCAGCAATGGCGTGTCAGTCGCCAACTGGCACATCACCGCATCTTCGCCCACCAAACGCTCAACCAGCGCTAGCACATCCTCATCTTCATAAATACTGGGATCGGCAAAGGGAGCGTTGAAAGGAAGGGTAACATAATAACGAGCTGGGCCGCGATTGCGAAGTTTACCTTCGCGCTCAATATGATCCTGTAGCAAGGGCGCAAAAGTTTCGCGCCAAACATTCAGTGTTGCGGTGGAAAAGTGATCGCGCAACACGCAATAGCCATCGTTCAATACCGTTTGGGCGAACGAGTCAATTTGTTGTTGATTATACCGTTGTTGCTTCATATTTTAATTTTTAGCATTTCCTTCGGCTTTTGTGGTGGCGTAGAAAGCTAAAATAGCCGATTTTAATAAATTGTTACGGAACAGCTAACTCAGCATTTTATTGCTAAGTATTATCCCTGATTTTAATTTTTAAACCGAGGGTGCCGGTATTCGTACTTATTTTATTCAAATTAGATAAAAATGCTGATTCGCTTAACAGCGACCCGAGCTATATTAAATACTAAGTCGCTAATCTTTAAAAGCTGCGGAGCGCTTCCTGGAGAACCGACGATTATTGTAAATACGCTCTCTCAGCTTTCTCCGTTCCCCAATTCACAGGATAGCCTAGGATATTTTCTAAGTAGTGTTTCAGGCAGAAGAATTGAAATAGCCCGCACGATCGCTCGAACTTGGCTAAAACGTTTACATTATAGGAAATAAGCTGAAAACCCTGTGACTTCACTCCAGGGATGAAAGATCACGGGAGACTAAAGTCTCCCAGTCAAATGTTTGCTTCATCAGCAATACGAGTTATATTGTAAACTTTCTTTACTGTGAGGGGCAGTCTTATGTCAAACGATATAACATAAATACCCGAGGTAAAGCCCTGCTAGTTTTTTAGTTTAAAGCCTACGGGAAACAGAATCAGTTCAATCCAGTAGATGAAGCAATTCGTATACTGTTGTTGGAGAAATCCTGCCTCAGCAAGTGGCTCGTAGATTAAAGAATCCCCGTGCGTGCACGCCGGGGAGTGTCAAGAATTTGACCTCCTGGCAGTCTATTTGCCAAATCGGGATGTTCCCTCGCAAATAGTGGTAAGGCGCGCATTGCACACCCTCAAGTAGAGTTACGCACCGTCTCCCCAAAACTTGGTTTTTCAGCAATATTTGGTGGCTATTCAAGACGATTTTTGGTAGAAACCAAGTTGTTGGCCAAGTGTCCTCGTAAAGTTTGGACTTGTTACTTGTGCGACTTCATCAAGAGTTCAATCTGCTGTCTTTGATACTGTAATTCGTCTGCTAAAGGCTGGTAGATTTCTCGATCGCCCGATTCATTGCAATAATCCCACAAACCATTGTGACAGTGCCTGTCGTCATCCCAACCCGGATGGTTAACAATCGGATACAAGCAGATTCCCTCTATCGGAACTCCTGCTTTCATCGCCGCCACTACCTCCGTGCACACATAATTAAACCACACGGGTCTAAAATCGTCTTCAGCGCCTGTTTCTGATACGAATAAGGGGCGACCGTAGCGCTCGAACACTTCTTGCAGCAGTTCACGAAACGGGCGGTACAGCGGATCGTTGTATTTAATCGGGCCTTCATTGTGAATCCGCTGATTGCGATCGTAATAATTCACCCCAATAATATCGAGATATTTTTCCTGGCCGCCGAGTTCGGGGCAAAAGCGTCCCGCCAACATATCCCAAGCTTGATATTGAGATAAGCGATAACCTTCCGCCTCGTCCCGCTCCTCGGGTTTGTCAGGATGGGGAATAATGTTAATTACGGGGTCGAGGTGAACGATGCGGGTGCGGGGATTCACTTCCCAAACTGATTCTATTGCTGCTATCGCTGCTTTGATTAACTGGATTTTGAGTTCGTCTCCCCTTCCTCGGGCAAAGGGATTGAGGTAGGCGACATCGCCGGCGGCCCAGGCAATAAATGAAATTTCATTGACAGGTGTCACGAAAGGTGTTTGGTCGGTTTCCTCAGTCAACAGTTCCATAAAAGCGCGCGCCATATTGCCAAACCGGGACACGAATTCGGGACTGAAAATATCAATATCGTCGGGCCAGCCGTAGTGAAACAAATCCCAAATTACCTGCATTTTTGTGTCGCGCGCGGCGCGGATGATTGGCAGGGCGCTGGAAAAATCGTATTTTTCGGGCGACTGTTCAATTAAGTGCCAGCAGAGACCTTCGCGGACTGTGTAAATGCCTTGCTGCTGCAAACGTTGGTAGTCGGCGACTGCAAATTTATCGTGGCCGGTGGCGGCTGTTACATTGAGGCGTTTTCCCGATAGCAATCTCTGGGTGGAACATTCAAAGCCACCCATGAAAAAACTTTGAAACATCAATCGAATGGGTAATGGGGCATTCACGTTGGTAGTCAGGACTTGAGCCCTTAAATCTTCATTAGAAAAAACTAAAGTCCTTACTACAAACGCTATTTTTGTAAGAAGTATATCGGTAAAAAGTCCAAATCAAATCAGAAAAAAATCTGAGATTTTTACTTTTTCCTTTGCCAATGCCCAATTAGCACTGAGTAATAGCTTGTGGCGGTGAACTTTCTTCGGGAATATCCCAGCCGAGAGTTGCCGCGGCCATCGTCTCTAGGGGAAACTTGGGAGTGCGATCGGCATACAGCAAACCGTTAGCTTCTTGGTAAGTATCGGTCAACTGGGTGTAACAAAATCCACTGAACATTTCCACTTTGTTTACCACCTTCAGCAGCGCGGTGTAGCGCCTTTGCAGTTCCTTCGTGTCCCACGCACGCACATAGCCCCAAACTCTGTAAAAATCGGGGTTTTCGTGGCCGGCGCAGGCGATGCCGCCGAATTCTGTCAGCATCATCGGCTGTCCTTGGTGCGGGTGGCCGTCGAGGGTGAGGATGCGCCCTCCCGGACGCCCGCGATCGAACAAATCGGCTAGCTGGACTTCGGGCCCGTAGCGCTTGGCTAGGGTTTGCGGGTTGTTGTCGTAGTCGTGAATCGCCAGGATGTCGGTATCGATGCTTTCCCAGCCGTCGTTACCGATGACGGGGCGAGTCGGATCGAGGGTTTTTGTCAAGAAATACAGCGCTTGCACGTAGTTGCGGTGGGCTGCGGCTTCGACTAAATTCGGAACTCCCCAAGATTCGTTGAAGGGAACCCAGACTACGATACAGGGGTGGCTGGCGTCGCGGTCGATGACTTCCGTCCACTCCCGCGTCAGCCGTTGCACGGCTTTGGGAGTGAAGCGGTAGGCGCTGGGCATTTCTTCCCAAACTAGGAGCCCCAACACGTCAGCCCAGTACAAAAATCGGGGGTCTTCGATTTTTTGGTGCTTACGGACGCCGTTGAAACCCATTGCTTTGACTAATTCGACATCGTGGCGCAAAGCTTCGTCGGAGGGGGCAGTCATCATGGTGTCGGGCCAGTAACCTTGGTCGAGCACCAGTCGCAAATAGTAGGGGCGGCCGTTTAGCATGAAGCGATCGCGCTGGATGCTGACAGTCCGCATGGCCGTGTAGGATTTAATCTCGTCGAGCAGTTTGCCGTCGGCCCACAACTGCACTTGAGCGTTAATTAGCGTCGGCTTTTCGGGACTCCACAGCAGTTCGTTGCGGTAGTCGTCGATACCAGGGTCGGAGAGGGCCATACGGCGGTGGATTTCGCCGTTGATGACTTCGTAGGTGTCGTTGACTAGCAGCAAACAGCCGATCGACAGTTTAACTTTAATCTGGATTCCCTCCTTGCGATCGCCCGCGACAAACGCTTCAAAACCGATTTCCCAGCGTTCAAACTGCGGAGTCCAGCGGATGCGCTCGATATAAGTGTGAGGCACCAATTCTACCCAGACTGTCTGCCAAATGCCGGTCGTGCGCGGATACCAAATACTGTGTGGCTCTATTTGCCAGTCTTGCTTGCCGCGCGGTTTCTCCAAATCTTGCGGGTCGTCCTGGGCCCAGACTGTCACCCGTTGCGGCCCGTTGGGGTTTACAATTGCTGTAATGTCTGCGGTGAAAGGAGTGTGTCCGCCTTCGTGTTCGATGACAAACTGACCGTTTACCCAGACGCGGGCGCGGTAGTCTACGGCCCCAAAGTGGAGGAGAGTTCTTCCTTCTGTATGGGGTACGTCAAATTCGCGCTCGTACCAGCAGTTGGGGTGAAAATTCGTGTCCCCGATCCCACTTTTTACCGATTCTGGAGCAAACGGCACTTCTATAGTGTGAGTCCACTCAGTAATATCGATCGGCTGCACGCAGTGGCCCGCGTCGTCGTAAGCAAACCTCCACTGACCGTTGAGACAAATCCAGTTGCTCCGGCGCAATTGGGGGCGCGGATAACCTGTTTTCCGCCCTTGAACAGTCACCTTACTATCAAGAGTGGAAGACTCTTCTATCTCGCAATTTTCTAGTTCTCTACCTAACCAACTCATCGGCACATCTACCCAAAGTTATATTTATAGGTTAGCTACAATTACCACCACTTTGACAAGTTTTTTGCTGATTAATTTGCAAAAGTTCTGCCCATTAAAACAGCCTCATCTGAAGGGTCTCTTGTGCTGAAGTCATTAGTCAGGAGAAGGAACAATAAACCAGGAAGAAAAAACCAGGAAGATTTTTCCTATACCCCACTCTCCCCCTCTCCCCCTCTCTCTAGCTAGCCAGACTTTGCAAACCTCCTAACGGTTCAGTTAGCTCACTTTTGAGATAAAAGTCTTCCGCAAACGGCAAACAATGAAATATTTGCTGTAGTCCCGTGAGTTCAAAGAGAATTCTAACTTGTTCACTCATGGCCGAGATCAAAAGTATACATTGGCTGTCTCTAACTAATTTCACGATCGCCACTACAGCCATTAACTCGGAATTTTTCAGGAAATTTATTTTTGAAAAATCCAGCATAAGAATTTTGCCACCGTTTTCAATGAGGCGCTGTATTTCTTTCTGAAACTGAGCAAATTGAGAATTTTCCAAAACCTCATGAGACAAAACAATTTTCACTAGAACGTTCATTTTTACCTCAATGCTTGTTTGAATTATTAAATAACTTTTGATGAAAACCGAGTAAGGTGCTCTGTGGGCACCTTACCTTTTTACCCGTAACTCGCAGCTTCTAGCTACTTGCTAACAGATTTGCCGTTGCCGTTGCCGTGGCTGTTGCCGTTGTTGACAGCAGCGACTTCTAGAGAAGCGGCGGCTGGGGGAGGGGCAACTTCATTGGAGGAGCTTACATTAGAGGCAGAACCGTTAACATTTTCTACCAATTCAATCACCGGCTTGGTAGTAATTTGTTTGTAAGTTGTCAGAGCTTGAGCGACCACTTGATCCATGTTGTAATACCTGTAAGTCGCCAGCCTTCCCACGAAAGAGACTCCCGGAGTTGCATCAGCCAAAGCCTTATATTTCTTGTAAATTTCGGCATTTTCTGGACGCGGAACCGGGTAGTAAGGGTCTCCCTCAGCTTGGGGATATTCGTAGACAATGCTAGTTTTTTGATGCTCTTGTCCGGTGAGGTATTTAAACTCCGTGCAGCGAGTATATAAATGCTCGTTGGGGTAATTTACGACCGGTGCTTTTTGGTGTACGGGTACGTTCAGTGTTTCGTGCTTGAATTCCAAGGAACGGTAAGGAAGTTTGCCGTAGCAATAATTGAAATATGAATCCACCGGCCCGGTGTAAATCATTTCTCCGTAAGGGATAAAACCCTCAATTTCCCGGTAGTCGGTATTCAGCATCACCTTGATGTTTGGGTGAGAAAGCATCTTTTCAAACATCCGAGTGTAGCCGTGCAGCGGCATTGCTTGATAGGTATCGGTAAAATAGCGATCGTCCCGGTTAATGCGAGTGGGTACGCGCGCAATCACTGAGTTGTCGAGTTCCGACGGGTCCATTCCCCACTGTTTGCGGGTGTAGTTGCGGAAGAATTTCTCGTAAAGTTCGCGACCGACTTTGCTGACAACCACATCTTCAGAAGTGCGAATGTAATCCTTTGGTTCTGCTACTTTCGCGAAGAAATCTTCTACTTCAAATGAGGTGAGATTCAGTCCGTAAAGTTGGTTTACGGTGTTGAGATTGATGGGAATTGGTAGCAGTTGACCGTCAACGCTGGCGAGGACGCGGTGTTCGTAGGGCCGCCACTCGGTGAAGCGCGAAAGATACTCGAAAACTGGGCGCGAATTGGTGTGAAAAATGTGGGGGCCGTATTTGTGTACGAGGATGCCGTGGTTGTCGTAGTGATCGTATGCGTTGCCGCCGATGTGGTTGCGGGTATCAATTATTAGGACAGTTTTTCCAGCTTCATTTGCTAGTCTTTCGGCAATGACGCTACCTGCAAATCCGGCTCCGACGATTAAATAGTCAAACATTGAAACACCTCTGAGTGTGGGTAAGGGGGAATTGGTAATTGGTAATCAACGAGCGAGCATTGTTGAGTGTTAAGTTTTGAATGCGGAAATTGGTAACTCTTTAACTTAAACCTCAACCTTCCTAGCTTAAAACTTTCATCCTGCCTGCTGCGTTCTGCCTTTTGCCGTCGATCGCACTTCCGATCAACGCCAGCATTTCGCCCAAAGTATTATCCCAAGAATTGTCTGCTAAAAAGGCGTCTACTTCGCTCAGCCATTTGGTGCGAACGTCCGAACTTTCACTGAGGATTTCTTGGGCACAAGCAACGAATTCTTCAGAATTGCTAGCAATCCGAACCAAGCCGTTTTCTCCGTATGGCCGCACCACGTCGCGAATAGGAGTAGAAATCACAGGTTTGCCCGCAGCGAGGTATTCTGGAGTTTTCGTCGGACTAATAAACTTAGTCGAATCGTTAATCGCAAAAGGCAGCATGGCTATATCCCACCCGCCAAGATACGCTGGCAGTTCTTGATAAGATTTGCCGCCGAGATAGTGGATATTTGGGTGAGTTGGCAGAGTGGCCGGATCGATTTTCACCACCGGGCCAATGATGACTAAATGCCAGTCTGGCCTTGCTTGGGCCATGCCCGCCAGCAGTTCGATATCCATGCGTTCGTCTATGACGCCATAAAATCCCAAACGCGGGTGAGGAATGTCTTTTTGATCCGCCGGTTCTTCTGAAAGATTCCTGGCTGTCGCAAAGTGTTCTTTTTCGATGCTGCTGGGGAAGGGGTGAATGTTTGGGTGCTGGTGCTGTTTGGCTTCGTAAAGGTTGTGTCCCCCGGTAAATACTACGCTGGCGCGCTTTAATAGTTGGTTTTCATTGGCTTTTAAATCGGGATGTGCGCCTTTGAATGCTGACAATTCATCCATGCAGTCGTAGACTACAGCTAGCGGCTTTAAGTGGCTTGTGAAACTGACAGCCATTGGTGTGTAATACCAGAGGATGTACTGGCTAATTTCTGCTGCTCGAAACAAATCATCTAGCATGGCTTGCTGAGCCGTTTGTGCTGTTGCTTCGCTGGTTCCTTCGCTCAGGTGCGGTACTATTACCCAAACTCCGCTTTCGTGGATGCTGACATCAAGCCACCAATCTGTAGCCGCGCTAAAAATAGGTTCTTCTACAAAGAATACGCGACGACTTTTCGCACAACGACTCAAGAGATGTTGCGGACGCTGATAGACAAAATTCCACCGCAAATGAGAGAGGCAAACTAAATCTGGTGCATCTACAGCCTCAGTTTTTGATAAGTTGGCGCGCAATGCGGGCGAGGGTGCGAATTGAGATGGCGATTTTGCTGGATCTATAGAGGTAAATCGGATCTCCCATGCTCGATCTTTATTGCTATAATTATTGTGTACAGAGTTTTCTGGGGGCGACATAATTAGCCTCTGGAATTAGTCAAGGAAAATTGTCCGTTAAAATTGGTCAAAATTGGTCAATAGGATAGGTTTCTCAGCAGTATCTTACTGAAAGTCGCAAGCCTAAATCTGAGAATTTTTATTGACGAGCAAGCGCCGCATTCATTGAACCAAACCAAGAAACTGTTTAGCTGCGGAAACACACGCTTATCTGCTTTTTTCATCTGCTTTTTTCAGAAGTGAAACTTGGAGATAAGTTAATATTGTTAGACTTGCTATTGTGGTTAACTCTAACCCAGTTTTTCTGCCCTAACTTCTATCTGAAGGATGACTTCTATCTCAGAAGGCGCTTAGCTTGCACGCTGGGTTCAAAAGCGGTTAAAAGGCCGATAAACGTTGTAAAACGACTCTTGACTGGCAGGTACGGGGTGAAAAAAGAGCAAGTTTTATTGCTTTATTTGGAGATGATAGAAAATTCGCGATCAAATTTATGTTGCTTTTTGATTTGACAAACCTAGCCTTTTTAAAAGTCATCCGAGTCGCTAATAGGAAAAAATTGTATCCTAATATACAAAGTTCGTCAGAGATTTCTGACTTCCGGTAGATTAACAATTAACAGTTTATGAACTGGGGTTAAACTCACCGAACAGCACCTGGCTCAACAATACCACAGAAACCAGGCAATGGCAATGATCAACCTAAGATTTTACACGAGTCCGTGGGAAGAAACCAAGGTGACGACATTTGCGCTGTGGGCGTCAGTTTAACCTGGCGCCCAGAGCACAAATGTCAATCATCCCTCTAAGGGCGGGTTCGCCGATATCTGCAATCACACGCAAAATACCCACCTAAACCCGCGACTAGAAAATAGCAGCAACTTTACAGTCGGCGGCTGTCAATTTGGGCGATTCCCCCTCCAAAGGCAAAATCTTGCACCGTCGAACTCTTTAAGAAATCGTGAGGGAAACCCAATTCAATTGCACTTACTTTGTCTAACTGCTGCATTTGTTCGGGAGTTAATTCAAACTCCAAACAAGCTAGATTTTCCTGAAGTTGCGAGAGTTTGCGCGCACCCACAATCGGAATAACTTCGACTGGCTGTTGCATCAGCCAATTTAGGGCTACTTGAGAAGCAGGTTTGCCAATTTCGGCTGCTATTTTGCTAACTTCGTCAGCAATTTTGAGGTCTCGTTCGTTAATTTTTCCCGATTCCGGTGAATTCAGCCGTTTAGCTTCGCTGGCGGTTTCTGAAGTGTTGTATTTTCCTGTCAGCAAGCCTGCTGCTAAGGGGCTCCAAGCTGTGACGCCAATATCAAAGGCTTTTGCCATGGGGATCAATTCCCGTTCGGGAGTTCGCTCTTTTAAAGAATACTCGATTTGCAACCCGATAAATGGTGTCCAACCGCGCAGATTGGCGATCGTATTTGCTTGAGAAATAATCCAAGCAGGCGTATCGGAAATGCCGATATAAAGAATTTTGCCTGCGCGCACCAAATCGTCAAAAGCGCGCATTACTTCTTCGACGGGTGTCGTAAAATCCCAAGCGTGCAGCCACAGCAAATCTATGTATTCAACTTGCAATCGCTTCAAACTTGCTTCTACTGCTTGTACCATATTTTTGCGGTGGTTGCCGAAACCGTTGATGTCGCCGTTCTTCATGTTGAGGCTATACTTAGTGGCAACTACCCATTTTTCGCGATCGGCTGCGATGAACTCACCGACATATTTTTCGCTAGTACCGTTGGTGTAGAGATTCGCGGTATCAATGAAATTGCCGCCCGTTTCTGCAAAGGCGTCGAACATTTTACGGCTTTCGTCGTAGGAGCTCCCCCAACCCCACTCTTCCCCAAAAGTCATGGTTCCGAGGCAGATTTCCGAAACGCGAAGTCCGCTGTGACCTAGTAGTTTATATCTCATGTCACCCTTCCCCTAGTTAATGGTTGTTAACAGTTTAGATCGGGATTTCCCAAACTGTTGCCATCAGTGGGGGTGGCGGGCTTTTGTAATGTGTTAGCGCTGGGCTGAATGTTAAATGTTTTGCCAAGTTAATCAAAATGTCGTAGTAGGGGCGAGGGTTCCGGGCCATTGCTCCTGCGTTTAGTTTAAAAAGCGCAGGGGCGATCGTCTTACTAATGTATTTAGGATTACATGAATAAATTAAAATACTCTAAAGTCAAAATAATTTGATCTACCTTTAGATAGGTATTGTCTGAAATGAGTTCTATAAAAAAATATTCTATTTTATATAAGAAAACCAAACTGAACGAGAAAAAAATATATGTAGCTAAATTAACTTTTTAGCGTTATAGTGATTTACAGATTACAAAAACAAGGTGACTCTCTTGGCTGACATCGTTGATACCGCCGTTTCGGCAGGCTCTTTTACAACCCTAGTTGCTGCAGTCCAAGCCGCTGGTTTAGTAGATACTCTCAAAGGCGCTGGCCCCTTCACAGTTTTCGCGCCTACTGACGAAGCTTTTGCTAAGCTTCCCGAAGGTACTGTAGAATCACTGCTTAATGACATTCCTAAGCTCACAAAAATCCTGACTTATCATGTCGTTTCTGGCAAAGTTATGGCCGCTGATGTGGTCAACCTGAAATCTGCCAAAACAGTTGAAGGTTCAGAACTTAAAATTGATGCTTCCAACGGCGTCAAAATTAATGATTCTACCGTTACAACAGCCGATGTTGCTGCTGATAATGGTGTGATCCACATTATTGATTCAGTCTTGCTTCCTGCGTAAGCACAGATTTAGATAGCGCAATACTATCTTGAGGGCGGTGGCTGTTGTTAGCCACCGCCCTATTTTAGTTGATAGGTGAGATTTAAATATTTTACGCAGCTCGATCATTAAAATTATTATAAAGCAGCGGGAAGTGGGCGATCGCACTCAGCTTGATTCTGCCCCAAATTTGTCGCTGCTGGAGTTACTGGCAAAAACTGCGACAGGTACTCTGGACAAAACTTTTATCAAAAAAATAAAAAAGTGCGATCGCGACTCGTTAGCAATTGCCGATAATTAGCGGCCCACTTATTTTGCACTCTCGGGCTGATTCCCGGTTGAGGCGTAGATACCAGGCAACCAAACCCAACATTTTTCCGAGAAACTGGGTTGAGGAGGCCTTGTCCTAATTAAGATACAATAAGAACCACAAAGAAAGTGCGATCGACATTATTTGACATTCAAGCTATGCAATCTACAACAACTCAGTCCGGGACGGAACCGACTATGGATGCTCCCAAACACGGATTGCCCGTTACAATCATTACAGGATTTCTCGGCAGTGGCAAAACAACCCTGCTCAACCATATCCTGACCAACCAGCAGGGTTTGAAAACAGCAGTTTTGGTAAATGAATTTGGCGAAATCGGCATCGACAACGAACTGATTGTCACCACCGACGACAACATGGTTGAGCTGAACAACGGCTGCATCTGCTGCACTATTAATGAAGATTTAGTTAATGCAGTTTATAAAGTTTTAGAACGTCAAGAAAATCTCGATTATCTGGTAGTCGAAACAACCGGACTCGCCGACCCGCTGCCAGTAGCAATGACTTTTTTAGGCACAGAACTGCGCGACCTAACTCGTCTCGATTCCATAGTGACAGTAGTAGACGCAGCCAACTACAGCTTAGATTTGTTCAACTCTCAAGCAGCTTACAGTCAAATAGCTTACGGCGATCTAATTATCCTCAACAAAACTGATTTGGTTGAAGAAGCAGATTTAGATTTGTTGGAAGTTAAGATTCGCGATGTCAAAGAAGGTGCTCGAATTCTGCGAACCGTAAAATCGGAGGTTCCCCTACCGCTAGTCCTCAGCGTCGGATTGTTTGAATCGGACAAATATTTCCAACCTGAAAAAACTCCTAGCAGTCACGACCACGACCATCACGACCATCACGAACATCACGACCATCACGACCACGAACATCACGAACATCACGACCATCACGACCACGAACATCACGAACATCACGAACATCACGAACATCACGACCACGGCCATCACGACCACGGCCATCACGATCACAGCCATCACGATCACAGCCACCATTTAGAAAATGACGGATTTACCTCAATTTCTTTCCAAAGCGACAAGCCGTTTTCTCTGAGAAAATTTCAATATTTCTTAGACCACCAACTCCCAACAAACGTGTTTCGCGCGAAAGGGATTATGTGGTTTGAAGAAAGTCCCAAACGCCATATTTTCCACTTGAGCGGCAAGCGATTTTCCATGGATGATGACGAGTGGAAAGGTGAGCGGAAGAACCAGCTTGTTCTCATCGGTCAGGGTTTGGATACCGAGACTTTGCGATCGCAACTCGAAAACTGTCTTTGTATGCCTTCAACCAATCGCGGCAAAGGTTTTGGGAAAAACTAACAGTAAAATATTCTTTTCTACTGGTTCCCCGGCTCTAGCCTGGGAACCGATGTCTAGAGAAAGAGCCTCTGTGGTATTCAGGAAGATAGGAGGCAGAGCATAAGAATCTGCCTTACCCGGCTTTAGCCTGCTAACGAGTAATTAGCTATTACCAATTACCGATTTTCAATGCGAGTCATCATCCAGCGAGTCCAATCATCTCAAGTCGAAATTAACGGTCAAATTGTCGGCAAAATTGCCTACGGATTTAACTTGCTGGTAGTGGCCAAGAAGTAATGATGGTAAGATAATAGCCTCGATCTGTTTTTTGTCAACTCCGCAGAATTGTCCCGTTTGCTCTTGTGCCCGAATCGTGAAAAACGGTCATATTCACAGGGGAAAACAAAGATTCAAATGTTACGAGTGTGGTCGGCAATTTGTCGAGAATCCAGACCAGAAGGTGAGCGACTCAGTGACCACGCGAACTAATCGACTGATTATTACTAGAACGCCTCTGGAAAGCCGGCATCGCCCGTGCCCTCAAGGTTTCGCAGCATGACTCCAAGATTATCTTAATCGGAAATACGCCCGAGTACCCCCCAGATACAGGCGTCATCAAAAAAAAGGAAAGCTAACGATTCAATGTGATGAATTATCGTCATTTGTAGACCCCTTAAATGAAGGAGAGTTGATTATTAAATGGTGACTAAAAATCACCAACCATGGTAATTTTTGTATCACAGTTTAAATGCACAACAGCTTATTCAACCCATCCTTCTATTTTGGTTGATTTATCCTTGGTTATAAATATTCCCTAATCCTAATTTATTGCTTGGGTTGAACGATTTAATTGATACAATAAATCACTTCTAACCCTTTTATTTTTATGTTTGAGTTAGCTTATTTCTTACTTCTTTAATCCGGAGAGTTACAGAAGAGAGATATCAGGGTTTGGATCACGGGCTGACAGTGGCGTTTTTTTTGCGGAGCGGTATAACTACTCGGAATTTAAAAATATGGCAATTCGTCAAGCGCTAGTGGGAGAGGGTAAATTAGTGTTTGGTAGAGAAAAATCTGCAGGAAGTATCGAAGTGCCTGTACCATTCGGCTTGCTAGCAGGATCAGGCTGGTAAAGTTGGATACGATCACGCCCAAGTCGTTTAGCTTGATACAGGGCTTGGTCGGCTGCGGCAATCAGAATTTCGGCTCCCGCTTCCGATCCAGGAACAATACTCGCTACGCCCAGACTGAGAGTGACGTACTCGCTCACCTGAGAACCAGCGTGAGGAAGCTGCAAAGCTGCAATTTTGAGCTTTATGTGTTCGGCTATGAGCACAGCGCCTTGAATCGAGGTATTTGGCAAAATAACGGCAAATTCTTCGCCTCCGTAGCGAGCTACTAAATCGGCGGGGCGATTGACTGCATTGGCGATCGCCCCGGCGACTTGTCGCAAACATTCGTCTCCGCCTTGATGCCCGTAAGTATCGTTGTAACTTTTAAAAGAATCAATATCGCACAGAATTAGGGACATGGGCGTTTGTTCCCGCGCTTGTCTGCGCCACTCCATTTCTAAATACTGATCGAACCGTCGGCGGTTTGCTAGCTGCGTGAGTGCGTCCGAAGTAGCCAAGCGCTCTAACTTGAGGTTGGCGGCTTGCAACTGCTGGTATAGTTCTGCTTGCTTGATGGCGATCGCCAACTGGGTGGCCAGAGAAGACAGCAACTCTACTTCCAACTGCATCCACTGCCGGGGACTGCACTGGTGGGCCATCAGCAGCCCCCACAACTCGTCTCCTTGCACTAAAGGCACTACCAAATAAGCTCTCACCGCGAATTGTGCGAGCAAGTCAATTTGATATTGTGGCAAATCGGCGGCCAAGATATCGGCGATCGGTCGGATCGCTCGATGTTGGTACGCTTCGAGATAGAACTGGTCAAAACAGAAATTTTCCAGGGTTTCCCCCAACATCGGCTGGCAGTTGGGAGCTACAGATTCCACTGTCACCGCCCCCGTCGCCGGGCCCGCACAGAGACTGCCGGTACAGGGGTTAAAGCGGACGATCATCACTCGATCGGCCTGAAGGAACTGACGCACTTCTGTCACTGTCGTGCTGAGCACTTCGCCCAAATCCAGAGACTGGCGGATGTGCTGAGTAATCGTCGCCATCAGCAGTTCTCGTTCGTTCTGCTGCCGCAGCGCCTCTTCTGCCCGCTTGTACTCGGTGATATCTTGAGCGGTGCCGAAAATTTGTTTGGGGCAGCCGTCGGCTGTGCGGGCGAAAACTTGGTCGCGGCAGCGAAACCAGCGCCATTCGCCCGATCGATGTTTGAGGCGATATTCCAACTCCAAAATATGCCCGTCTTGGGTCGAGGGAAATTTTTCCTGGTGGGCTTTGAGCCTCGGCAAATCTTCTGGGTACACCAAACTAGAATACAAAGCAGTTTGCATCTGTAAAATTTCTTGGGGAGTGTAGCCCAGCAATTTAGAAGCTTGACCGTTGACGTAGACGTTTCGCTGTTCGGTCAAATCGTAGATGTAAAGCAAATAAGGCGCCGCGTCAGCAATCTGCTGGATGAAATGCTGGCTCGATCGCAATTCTTCCTCCACCCGCTGACGCACTTGCACTTCTTCCAAAGCTTGATCCCGCATTGTGCGGTAAGCTTGGATGCGATGGGTGAGGTCGGTCACGTCTTGAATCACCAGCAGCGCGTAGAACGATGGCGAATTGACCCCCGGCCATATTGATGACGAAACTGAGGGTGCAAATTCCCTAGACAAAGAAGCACTTCTTGGTGATCCGACTCCGAGAGTACCCTCTGATGCCAACTCAAGAGTATGGAGAACCCAGTCTCTAATCTCCTGTTCTTCTATGCCAGCCTCTTGGGCCGGCACAGCAGTCACAGTAGTTTGCTGAATTCGCTGCTGACCGTCTTGCCAAGTTGCCGGAATCAGGTGTTTGTGAATTTGAGAAGAAAAAATTGTTGGCGGGCCACCTGCAAAGATTTGCTTGAAGCGAGTGGCGTACTTTAACTGACTCAGGTGAGGAAAATGGGTTGTGATCTTTGTTCCCAATATCTGGCTGCGGGGAATTTTAGTCCACTCTTCCAGACAAGTGTTCCAAAACAGCACCACAAAATCATCTTGCAGCAAGCAGGCGCCGACTGGTACGCTGTCGAGAACCCCAAACTTTTCCTTAATACTTTTGCTCTCCTCAATCATAGACCCCCGGCAAGTTGATTGATAGCAGTCAACAAGGTGTCAAAGGAATTAACATTGAAAATAAGAATGATATCTCCTTCAATGTGAAGCCTTTCAATCATGAAACTGGTCTGGGCTAATAAAACAACTGTATCAGTAGCTAAACCGCCAGATATCAGCAAACTAGCAATCGTCCCTTCGCTATAAGTGGGAATTGAGTAGTTCAGGCGCTGCTGAAGTACGTTGCTGATTGCCCCCATGACCCCATTAATTACAATATTTCCCACTTCACTCAGCGTACCAATTTTGACTGAATCGAGATCGTGAGTTCCAACTTCTTCCCCTGTGAGCATCGTCACCAGGAGGGCAGCGCTGTTGGTGGGAAAGACTAGCTGGGCAATGCCTCCAAAGGAGCCTGTGAATTTGAGCTGGACGGCGGCGATTTGCTCGCCGTTGAGGTGCTGCTCTAATTCTTCCTCTACGTCGGTGGGAGTCAGGATTTGAAGGTAGGGGATTTGCAAGCGAATCGGGGAGTCTATCATGTCGTTCAAGACCCCTGCAGCTTGACCGATCCCGATGTTGACGAGTTCCTGCAAAGCATCGAGCTGTCGAGTGCTTAATTTCATGGGGTGCTCTCCTCGCTGACACTGAGAGCTTTTTTGATCCATCCGATCAGTTCGTCTGAGTTGGGCATTTTGTGAATGACTGCCACGGCTCCGAGTTCCATGCACTCGGAGCGGGTGCTTGCTTGGATGTCTGCGGTAATTACGATAACTGGAATTTTATATCCTCGATCGCGCATGGCTTGCAGGACTTCCCGACCCTCCATTTCCGGCATCAGCAGATCTAAGAGCATACAGTTTGGGGTTTTAGTGCCGAGCAGTTCTAGAGCTTCTGGGCCGCTCGATGCTTCCCAAGTCTCGTATCCTTCTGCTCGGAGAATTTTGCAGATTACCCTGCGAGTCAACCACGAATCTTCGACAACGAGAATTGATGTCACTACGTTCTTCTCCTTCTATTGTTAGGACTGACCGGTATTGCAGGTACTGCTTTTATCTTGACATTAATTTAAAGTGCTGGGACGGGGGGCGATCGAGCTTGACTCGGAATTCCTGTTCTTAAAAACTAACGCATTAATGTGTTGGATAGTTTAGTATCTGGGACTATGTGAAGAAAAAACCCGGTTTCGGAATGAAACCAGGTTGGCGGGATCTTTATTGCTCGTAACATCGGGGCTCAATTATAGATTACCAAGCGCTTCCGGAGGGACTCTACTCGCTGTTTGGCAGTGGCATTGTCTGGATCGCAGGCTAGAGCTTGTTCGTACATTTCCAAGGCTTGAGCTGTTAATTTTTTGCGCTCGTAGGCGTGACCCAGATTATTGAGAGATGTAACGTATTCTGGCTGCAACTTCAGGGCTTCTTTGTAGTTGCGGATTGCGATGTCGTATTGTTCTTGGCCGAAGTGTGCAAAACCGAGGGCGTTGTAAATAACGGCTTGATTTTCTTCGCCTTCTAAGTCTTTGGATTTCAGGGCTTTTTGAAACAGTACGATCGCCTGGGAGTAGAGCTTTTTATCTACATAGATACTTCCTAATTCGTAGTATTCCTGTGCTGTTCCTTTCTCTACTGTCAGCTTATTTTCTAAGCGTTCCAGAGACATTTCCAGCTTGCGAGTTTTAAGAATCTGGCGCACCACAAACCAGGAAGTGCTGCCGAGTATAGCGAGCAGGACTGACAGGTAAACAATGAGCAAATTACTATCCATGTTTTTCTTAAAATTAGGTAGGTCTGTGGAAGGTTTTATTTATTTTAAGGCGATAGCAATCTCTGAGATCTGCCTCTGCAACTGTATAAAAAACAAGGAAATAGCGATCGACCGGCCCGATCGCGATTTCTGAAAAAGCAAGAACCCAGAAGTAAGAACAAAGAAGGAAAGTTTGTCTCAACCTCCTAAATTTATCAGGAGTTTTCCTTCTCTGGCAGACCGTTAAATCTTTCTTACTTCTGCTTTCTGCCTTCGGAAAATCAAGCGAACTTTCAGCCTCCGGCTCGATTAGCCATTTCCACGACTTTACCGAATGTTGCGGGGTCAATGATCGCCATTTGTGCCAGCATTTTGCGGTTGATTTCGATGTTGGCTTTCTTCATGTTGCCGATCAGTCTGCTGTAGCTCGTGCCATGCTGGCGCGATGCGGCATTGATCCGAGCAATCCACAGGCGACGGAAATCGCGTTTGCGTTTTTTGCGATCGCGATAACCGTTACGCAGGGCTTGCATCACCCGTTGGTTAGCTGTGCGGAACTGTTTCGACTGTGCGCCTCGGAAACCCTTGGCTAATTTGAGAATTTTTTTGCGGCGCGCTCTGGCGACATTACCGCGTTTTACCCGTGTCATCTTTAATTTCCGTTAAACTTTACAAGTATGGAAGCATTAACCGCACGTTAGCGTCGTTGGTCTCGTCGATGACGACCAGCTTAGAGAGACGGCTTTTGCGAGCTGAACTTTTGTGCTGTAGCAAGTGGCTTTTGTAAGCTTTGCGGCGCACGATCTTACCGCTGCCGGTCGCTCTAAAGCGCTTTGCGGCTGCTTTGCGAGTTTTGAGTTTTGGCATGGACTGGTGTTATTTGGACACAAGCTTCTACCGTATCACGTTTGTGCTACTTTCTGCAAGGGAGATTTGCGGGTTGGGGGCAGCGCTGTATTTGGGGCAATATACATGATGCGCGATCGGGTAATCTTACGGTTGTTTGCGGAGTTAACATCTAGTATAAAATGTTATACCGCAGTTCCGGTATCATTAATGGTTATCAGCAGGGTTCATATTTGAAAGCTGTTGGTGAGGCACTCTATAAATTAAATTGAATATGCAACATTAATTATTGGTTAAGACGCTTAGAAAGTCCCTTGAAAAAATCATGTTTGAATATCCATTGGTCAGTAACGACAACATCAAAGGACATTCATTTGCTACTTATGTCAGAAATGTAGTGCCGAAATCAATAAGTGCTTAATTGGAATTACCAGAAATCTATAGTGTAAAAGCTTCACCAGGTAATGGTTCTTGAGCTAAAGTTCCTTGGATAGCAATATTTAACAAGCTTGTAACTGAGATTGTCCAGTCGGGGTTTTACTGTGTTTATTTTTTTCGCGCGGACTTCTATGGCATTTATCTTTCTCTCAATCAAGGAATAGCAGATAAGCTTGGTTCTGACCAGCTCAGGGAATTTTATGAACCTCTCGCTCTTCCGCTTGATTCTATCCCAAAGGCAACTACTTTATTTAGTATTAAACTCTCAATACAGGTCGGTCGGGATTTTCAGGATTAGGAATTAGACGCTGATTTTTGCAATCTACTAGCAAATCTAAAGTTTCCAACACAGTTGGATCGATTAGCACCATATCGCCTAAAACCATTGCCGCCTCAATCGTTTCGCGCCCTTCTATTTCAATGATAATAGGTCCACTCTACCCCACTGTTTCTTGTCGGCCCTCAGCATATTTTGCTATTTCCTGACTCCTAATTCTTAAACCCAGGTGTTCGCAGACTTCTACAGGAATAGCTGTGCGTACTGCACCAGTATCTATGAGTGCTTCTGCTTCGTACACGCGCAACAGATTTGGATTGAGAACTCCTCGACTCACTAAGGCTTCGTCAATGGCATTCGTTAGCTTGACTTTGACTCGAACTGCACCCATATTTTTGCTGGCTTGAGTTAGATCGCGATCGAGATTTATCATATCGCCTCTCTTTTCGTCTATAAAGTCTACCTTTGATTCTAGCCACAATTTATGGTAGTAAGATTCGCAGTGCACAGCCTACAAGTAGAGTTTGTACGTAAGTCTTACAGCGTATTCCAGGTTTAGGAAGTGCAGTAGGGACAAAGGCTTTCGCCCTGTCCCTACGGGGATCTATCACTCTTGTGGGGTGGGCCTCCTGCCCGCCCTAAACATACAAGTTAAATGCACAACAGCTTACTCATCTTCTGCATAGATAAACCGATACAATTCGCTAGGATCTGGCTCAGCGCTTTTCTCAGCAAAATCGACTGCATCATCAATTACTGCTTGAATTTTATTATCGATCTCTTTCAATTCTTCAGCAGTTGCCAAAGTTCGATCGATCAAATCAGCAGCCAACTTCTTAATCGGATCGCGAGGGAACCAATATTCCTTCTCTTCCTTAGAGCGCAATTCATCAGGATCGGCCAAAGAATGCCCGCGAAAGCGATAAGTCAAAGCCTCAATCAAAGTCGGCCCCTCGCCGGCTCGCGCCCGCGCTACAGCTTCTTTCGCCACTTCCCGCACCGCCAAAACATCCATCCCGTCAACCTCAAAACCAGCCATGCCAAAAGCATGAGCTTTCTTGTAAATCAGCGGATCAGAAGTAGCTCGCTCGTGGGCCATCCCGATCGCCCATTTGTTGTTTTCCACAACATAAATAATCGGCAACTTCCACAAAGCCGCCATATTCAAACACTCAAAAAACTGCCCGTTATTTGCAGCACCATCGCCAAAAAAACAAGCAGTCACGCCATCGGAACTCTCATCCCCCAAAGCTTCGCGGCGGTACTTCGATTGAAAAGCAGCCCCCGTAGCTACAGGAATTCCCTCAGCCACAAAAGCATAACCTCCCAACAGTCGGTGTTCGGCCGAAAACATGTGCATCGAACCGCCGCGGCCCTTCGAGCAACCAGTTTCCTTCCCGAATAACTCCGCCATTACCTCCCGCGCCGGGACGCCCGCGCTCAAAGCGTGAACGTGATCGCGGTAGGTGCTGCTGACGTAATCAGTGTCATCCCGACGCATCGATCGAATCACGCCAGTAGAGACAGCTTCTTGACCGTTGTACAAGTGGACAAAACCAAACATTTTGCCCCGGTAGTACATCTCAGCACACTTGTCCTCAAAATAGCGCCCCAAGACCATATCCTCGTAGAGCATCAAGCCCTCATCCCGAGAAATGTTTACGCTTTGCGCGTCAAAAACTGGTAAAGTCCGTTCCTGAACCATAAATAATTAATACCCGACGATCGGCTTCCTAGACATCTAAATTTAAACCCAGATGGGACACAAGCGCAGCAGAAAACGATCAAACGTTTTCTGTGCAACAGTTCACCAATTGTTAAAATGAGTTTGGCAGGCGGGGCAGATTGCCGGGACTCGGAGAGCCAACTCCCATCTAAACCCCATGCAAACGAATGATATAATTCCATTACTCTCAAACCCGAAAATGCTCAAGAGTCAAACAACTCATTTAGCTGACGGGAAGTGGGCCTTTGCATTTTCCTCACTGTAAAACGCTGTAGAGGGAAAAAATCAGAGTATCTCTACGGCAACTCCAACATACCCTGAATGGGGCAGTTGGAAGCCAACACCAGAATTTTTGATTTGGTTTGCGGGAGTATGTCACTTAAGATAGGCTAATTCAGTTGCTAGCGCTTTGGGGAAGTGGACAGTTTTTTAACTTATGTTAATTCCACTAGATTACTACCGGATTTTGGGTCTACCGATTCAAGCTACTGCCGAACAGTTGCAGCAGGCTCACCGCGATCGAACTTTACAGCTTCCGCGCAGGGAGTATTCCGAAGTTGCGATCGTCGCCCGCAAACAACTGCTCGATGAAGCCTGCGCCGTTCTGTCAGACTCAGAGGGGCGCAAAGCTTACGATGCCAGTTTTTTAGCCAAAACTTACGATCGAGAGTCGGAAGCCGCACAGGAAGCCAAGCACCAGAGGTCAAAAACCTCAGCAGGCACGGACACATTCCTGCAAGACGCAGGAGAAACCGCTCCGGCAGAGTCCAAGGCTTTAGAGGCAGCTCCCGACCCCCACACTCCAAGTATTGAAATCGATGACAACCAATTCGTAGGAGCCCTGCTCATACTGCAAGAACTGGGAGAATACGAACTCGTACAGAAGCTGGGTCGCCCGTATCTTAACAATGGCAGCATCGCGATCGCAGAAGGTCGTTTCGGCGACCCTCAGCTCGTGAGGCCAGATATAGTTTTAACCGTCAGCCTTGCCTGTCTAGAACTCGGTCGCGAACAGTGGCAGCAAGGTCAGTACGAAAATGCCGCAAAATCATTAGAAGCAGGTCAAGAATTGCTGCTGCGCGAAAGCCTATTTGCAAGCGTGAGGGGTGAAATGCAAGCCGACATATACAAACTCCGTCCGTACAACATTTTAGAGCTATTATCACTCCCGGAAGAAAAAGTCGCTGAGCGTCGCCGGGGACTGGAAATCCTGCGAGAAATGCTTCAAGAACGAGGCGGTATCGACGGTTCGGGAGACGATCGATCGGGTTTAGGAATAGAAGACTTCCTCCGGTTCGTCCAGCAAATGCGTAAACACCTAACCAGCAGCGAGCAGCAGGCGCTATTTGAAGCCGAAGCCGGCCGCCCCTCTGCAGTCGCCACTTACCTCTCGGTCTACACCCTGTTAGCCCAAGGATTTGCCGCCAGACAGCCATCGATGATCCGTCGCGCCAAGCTGATGCTGATGCAGCTCGGTCGCCGCCAAGACGTTCACCTAGAAAAAGCCGTTTGTTCCCTGCTGCTGGGCCAGACAGAAGAAGCCAGCCGCTCCCTCGAACTCAGTTCGGAAAAAGAACCCCTGGCCTTCATTCGCGAACATTCCCAAGATTCACCGGATTTGTTGCCCGGACTGTGCTTGTACGCCGAACACTGGCTACAAGAAGAAGTGTTTCCCCACTTCCGCGACTTGGCCAACGAGTCAGTCTCCTTGAAAGACTACTTTGCTGACCCGAAAGTACAAGCTTACCTAGAAGCTTTGCCACAGGACGCGGAAACCGCCAACGAATGGGTCGTCGTGCAGCCCCGCTCCGGCAAGCCCCCAGGGCGACTGCAACCGACCGCAGGCCGATCGCCCGCTGCCATACCCGCACAGCCACCCACAGCGAAGCAGGGAGCCAGTACCGTCACCTTGAGCCCCGTACCGGGCGCCACTTCCACCCCAGCCTCGGGCGCAAAATCTCAGGCAACTGTGGCGGCGCCGAGCGCTGTTGCCCCCGTCTCTCTCCCGATAGCTACCGTGCCACACCCTGCAGACTCGAATTCCAAACAACGCAGACGCCAACACTCAGGGCGCAGCGGAGCAAGTGGCAATGGGCTAAAGGGCGATTTTGCCGATCGGGCGCGCACCAAGGCAGCAGAAATTACTGCCCAAGTCAAGTCCATGCCTCCAAAAAGGCTGGCTTTGTTTCTAGCCGCAGGTCTCCTGAGCCTGTTATTCCTGTGGTTAATACTCAGTCTGTTGGCTAACGCGATGCAAGCCCTATCGGGCCCCCTTCGAGGAGAGCAAGCCCTTGTCCGCCTGGAAGAACCGCCCCTAGAAATCCCTGCCTTGGCCGCGGCCCCAGAGCCAAGCGCCACGGGCCCAGTGTCGGGAGAAATCACTGAGGAATCAGCCGGACAAATAGTTCAAAGCTGGCTGTCGGCGAAAGCAGCGGCTTTGGGCCCCAATCACGCTGTCGAAGAATTAAAGCAAGTTCTGACAGAACCGGCTTTGTCTCGCTGGCAATTGATGGCAGAAGCTCAACAGCGAAACAACGCGCACCAGCGTTATGTACACAAGCTGCAAGTTAATGGAGTTAAGCCGAACCCGACTAATCCCGATCGCGCTCAAGTAGAAGCCCAAGTCGCGGAAAAAGCCGAAGTGTTCGATCGTTCTCAGCTTGTTTCTTCCCGCAATGAAAACCTGCGGGTGCGCTACGACTTGATCCGTCAAGAGGGACAGTGGCGGATTATGGATTGGCAAGTGATTAAGTAAGGAATTGGTAATTAGTAATTGGTAAGTGGTAATTTATTCGGGCTAATTACTAATTACCAATTTCTGATTATTAGGTGAATTTTTAATTCCAAAAGCGGGAGTTGTAAATTGCAGATTATTGTTGAAGGCTGGCGTTTTATTTATCATTCCTATTGCGTAGTCAATCAATTTCAACTGCTGGAAATGCTCGATCGCCCGCGAGGACAAATTGAGCTTTTCCACCGCGATATGCCCTACATTGACGCAGCTTGGGAGACGAAAATTAGTTTGTTCGATCGCCCAAATGAAACCTTACTTCGCAGCATTAAGAGCCCTGCGGTAAATCAGTCAGCCGATGTTACGCTGCGAATGTACTGCCCGTGGAACTTCTGGGCATCCAGCAGCGCCGAAACTTGGGTATTTGCAGCCACAGAATGGGGGATTATTACCCGTAGAGGATTCAAGGCGATCGGGGTTAAGTCGATCGCAGAAACTCAGATTAACTCAGAAGTAAAAATTATTACACCGTCGGCTTGGTCAAAAGCCGGCTTAATTCGCAGCGGTGTTGAGGCCGATCGCATTGCGGTTGTACCTTTGGGAGTCGATCCTAAAATTTATTATCCTGTCTCGGGCGATCGGCGTCAATCGCTGCGCCAAAGCTTCGGCTGGTCAAACTATTTTATATTTTTAAACATCGGAGGACAAACCGATCGCAAAGGTATTCGCCCTTTATTAAAAGCCTTCGCTGCGGTAGTTGACAAATATCCCCATGCCAGATTAGTTTTAAAAGGTTCTGAACTGCTTTATCCGTCCAGAGACGAGATTGCTGAAGCCAGCCGAGTTATGCTCAACGATACGGAAAGAGCGAGGGTTTTACCAAGATTAATTTATACTGGTGCCCAGCTATCTTTTGCTCAAATAGCTGAGTTTTACCAAGCTGCAGATGCTTATGTTTCTCCCTATTTGGCAGAAGGTTTTAATCTGCCGGTGTTGGAAGCTGCTGCTTGCGGTTTGCCGGTTATTTGCACTGCGGGCGGCCCTACGGATGATTTTACGCGATCGAACTTTGCACTGCGGATTGAAAGTAAATTTACGGCTGTGGTGAGTGACGGGGAAACCTTATTTATCTTAGCTCCAGAGGGGGAACATTTGATTGAGTTGATGTGCAGGGCGATCGAACAGCCGGGAATCGCTGCGAAAGCTAGGGTTGCAGGCCCGGCTTTTGTGGCTGAAAATTTTACTTGGAGGCGTGTAGTCGATCGATTGCTTGAGGTTATGGGAGGAGATAAAAAGAGAGAGGAGAGGTCTATTTTTGAGCCAATAATTTTGTAGTTTGGAGGTTTCAAGCCCTAGATGGGGAAATAGGTATTTTCCGGCTTTAAGAAGATGTCGCGGTTGGGTTTAGCAACAGCAAGTTTCAATCCCTGATAGGGTTTTAGGTATTTTCCGGCACTAGGAGCAATTCTAATGCAATTTAGAGTAGGTTTCAATCCCTGATAGGGTTTTAGGTATTTTCCGGCTTTTAAAAGGGGTCGTAAATTCTCCACCTCTTGCAGTTTCAATCCCTGATAGGGTTTTAGGTATTTTCCGGCGTGAGATCGCACAATTAGCACTGCGCCGACAACTAACCAAAGTTTCAATCCCTGATAGGGTTTTAGGTATTTTCCGGCGTTATGGGCATCTGGCACGGTGGGATTAGTGGTGGGTTTCAATCCCTGATAGGGTTTTAGGTATTTTCCGGCGCACAATAACTGCATCCTGAGATTTGCTGGCGATGTTTCAATCCCTGATAGGGTTTTAGGTATTTTCCGGCAATTCCTCCCAACACTTGGTTCTGAAATATGAAATGTTTCAATCCCTGATAGGGTTTTAGGTATTTTCCGGCTAAAGGAGGAGTAAATTCGGAATTCTTACTACAGTTTCAATCCCTGATAGGGTTTTAGGTATTTTCCGGCATTCGCAGCTACAAACAGCGCGGCCAGTGGATGTTTCAATCCCTGATAGGGTTTTAGGTATTTTCCGGCGGTATCTTTCTTGCGGGTTAGCGGCGAGAGATGGTTTCAATCCCTGATAGGGTTTTAGGTATTTTCCGGCGTTTCTTTAAGTTGTTTGAATCCCATGTGTGCGTTTCAATCCCTGATAGGGTTTTAGGTATTTTCCGGCGCAGCGGCAGTGCCCGAACCGCAGCGATGGAATCAAATCCCGTTTCAATCCCTGATAGGGTTTTAGGTATTTTCCGGCATGACTCCCCAGTTTGTTTTCCCCGATCGCGAAAGTTTCAATCCCTGATAGGGTTTTAGGTATTTTCCGGCTACAATGACGCCTGAGATTGTAGACACGCAGATAGGTTTCAATCCCTGATAGGGTTTTAGGTATTTTCCGGCGCAAGCTGTTTCTGTTCTTCCTCCACATTCCCAGTTTCAATCCCTGATAGGGTTTTAGGTATTTTCCGGGCGAGGACTTGCTGGCGAAGTCTCGATTGGGTGCGTTTCAATCCCTGATAGGGTTTTAGGTATTTTCCGGACGCAGTAGCTTCCTGAGCATCTTGCTTGATATCAGTTTCAATCCCTGATAGGGTTTTAGGTATTTTCCGGATGCCCATCGCTTCTCCCATTCACGATTGCTAAGATCGGGGTTTCAATCCCTGATAGGGTTTTAGGTATTTTCCGGTTGATTTAGTTGCCGCCGATGTCAATACCATTAAAAAGTTTCAATCCCTGATAGGGTTTTAGGTATTTTCCGGATCACTGATCCTCTGGCAAGATTGCGAGAAAGAGGTTTCAATCCCTGATAGGGTTTTAGGTATTTTCCGGCGCCCGTTCCAGAAGCTAGGGTGTATTTGGTTTTCAAGGTGCAGTTGCGTCCATCTAAAACATAAAGTACCCTTCCAGCCTTCGGCTTGTCAATACCCGAGTTTCCCTACTCACTCCAAAACCTTATCCTGTAAAGCTTTCAGACTTTCCGTCAATCTTTTTTTTACACTAGGGGCATCAAACTCTTGCTGCACATGAGTTTGAGCCGAAAAATTTGATAGCCCGATTTTAACACCTACCCATTGACGCAAACTAAGCAAAAAATATTGTGCGCTCAACGGGATCTACGCCACCAATACGTTCGATCTTAGCGTGACTGCAAGCGCACAGCGGAAAAAACCAAATACTGTCTTCCTTGGGTTTGATGACTTTGTTCGGCGTGGCGATCGTAACTTAGACTTGAGTCCTAGCCTGCATGCAATCAATTGACGAAGGCAATAGAAAAAGCAAAATGGCGATCGTAACTTAGACTTGAGTCCTAGCCTGCATCCATCTCCTCAACTGGTTGGATGACTTTGTTCGGCGTGGCGATCGTAACTTAGCATACTCAGTCTCACTCAATTCAGCACACTCAAACACACTGTACTACATCCACTGCCCATAAAGGGAAGCTCAAGGAAAAACCAACAACCCACCGCAATATAGCCCTAAAAAACTACTTAAAATTAGCACAAAACACACAACGATTCCGCCCACAAAAAAGCAAAGAAATTTAAAAAATACTCCGATATAGTAAAAATAATTAGCTCATCTTTAACAGCTAATCGAGTTAGACACTTATCTAAAAAATCTCACGAACAAGCCAGATAAAATATTCTCAACCCTAGGCTTATCAAAATCTATATTTGAGAAAATCACAGACCAAAACGTATATTTTACCGGGAGTTAACCCCAATTAATTGCTAGGAGCGATCGACCCCGACTTATTCAGCAAAACCTAAACCTTCAATAAATAGCGAATTTTTACCTGCCATATTTGCGGTATTTGCGCTTCGCGGTTCCGAAAAATATTATTGGCGAATTGCCTAAAAAATCCCCAAATTAACTTAAAATCAGTAGAGTGGCATTTACCTTAAAACTACCTATGACAAAAGCCGAAATTAGCACCAAAAACATCACAGTTCCTAACGGGGATTTGCAAATAGCTGCATACCTAGCCCAACCAGCCTCCCCAGGACAATTTCCCGCAGTTATCGTAATTCAAGAAATCTTTGGCGTCAACTCGCACATCCGCGAAGTTACTGAAAGAATAGCAAAAGAAGGATATAGCATTTCTTACAAAGGTGAGGTACAATAACAGCAGTGAGTAAACCAATTCCAAATATTTGCTGATGTAACTTCACTAAATGCAAACTCTATGGCTTTTGCTAACTCTTTATAATTAGGTGTCTTGATAGAACGGAGAATATTTTTAAGTTTTGACCATAAATTTTCAATTGGGGAGAAATCCGGCGAATAGGGCGACAAGTATATTAATTTAGCCCCTTTTTTTTGGATGGCTTTTTCTACTTCTTCTCCGGTATGAATAGTACAATTATCCATGACTACACAAGCACCTTTCCATAACTTTGGCACTAATTTTCGGATAATAAAAGCCTCAAATGTAATTGCATCAGTTGTACCTATTAAATTAACTGATGTTAGGACTTCTTTGACCGATATAGCTCCAATTATTGAGACATTTCTTCCGCGTTTATTCGGTTTTGATCCCTTGGCTCTTGAACCTTTTAGAGATCGAGCATATAACCTAACCATTGCCAAGTTTACTCCACATTCATCAATGAATATTAAGTCTTTGAAACAAACTTCTCTAATTTTTTGCCAGAACTCGTATCGCAGGTTCTGAACCCTGTCAGTGCCTTTGTCTGACGGGAAAAGAGTTTTTTTTTCAAAGTCATGTTTAAGAGTTTTGCCATTCTTCCCATCGTTGCTACGCTGATGGTAAAACCAATTTTTTGGTACAGTAAATAACGGAGTTCTTCGAGAGTTGCATCATTGTTTGCTTCAATCAATTCCGCTAAAATTAGCAGTTGTTCTGCATTCAGTTTTAATTTGACTCCACATCGCTCAGTGCGAGGAGCAATGTTTTGGGTGTCACGATACTGTTTAACCAATTTTTGGACAAAACTTAGGGCTACACAAAAACGGTTAGCTATTGCTCTTTGTGACAGCGGTTCATTATGGTACACATCCATAATTTTTTGTCTAAAATCAATCGAATAAGTTTTCATTTTTACTAATGCGTGATCCTTGCTAAAATTTGAGATAGTTGTCATTCTAGTGACTGCTGCGGGTCGAGGGACTACTGCTCGAAGATCGCCCTATTTAATTAGAGCTGTATAACATTTTGAAGTTCTATATTTTTCACTCCGTTTAAGTCAGTTATATTATACCTCATCTTTCTAAGAAATGCTATATGTGGCGATCGCCCCAGCCATTTACCAGCGTCAAGCCCCCGGCTTTGAAACCGGCTACACCCCCGAAGCCATCCAAATCGGCAGAGAATACAAAGAAAAAACCACAGCTTCCGAACTTCTCGGCGATATCCAAGCCACCATCGATTACCTCAAAACTCTACCCTCTGTCAAACCAGAAGGTTTTGGTTGCATTGGTTTCTGCTTTGGAGGACACGTCGCCTACCTTGCCGCTACTTTGCCCGAAATCAAGGCTACAGCGTCGTTCTACGGCGCCGGTATCGCCACCCAAACCCCCGGCGGCGGAACCCCGACGATCGCCCGCACAGCAGACATTAAAGGCACTCTCTACGCCTTTTTTGGCACTCAAGACCCCAGCATTCCCTTAGAACAAGTTGACCAAATCGCCGCAGAATTGCAAAAACACAGTATTTCTCACCAAATTTTCAGCTACAATGCCGATCACGGCTTCTTCTGCGACCACCGCGGCAGTTACGACGCTACGGCAGCAGCCGACTCGTGGGTGCAGGTGAAGGAGCTATTTCATCAGCAACTTCAACCAGCTTAGAGAGTGGGAGATGGGGAGATAGGGAGATGGGGAGAGTGGGAAAATTTTTTCTACTGACGACTGCCAACTAAATTACTGACAACTGACAACTAAACTGACATGAATTCCAAATCTACAGGTTCTCAAAGCGCAAAAGCATCCTTTTCAATGGATGATTTTGCTAAAGCCCTCGAACAGCACAATTACGAGTTCCAGAAGGGACAAGTAGTGCGCGGCAAAGTGTTCGAGTACGACTCAAACGGCGCGTATGTTGATATCGGCGGCAAGTCTTCGGCTTTTTTGCCGATCGAAGAGGCTGCTTTGAGAACAATAACGGATTTGTCGGAAGTGGTTCCGCTGGACGAGGAACGGGACTTTTTGATTATCCGCGAACAAGATGCAGATGGCCAAGTTACTTTGTCCCTGCGGCAGTTACAAATTCAGCAAGCTTGGGAAGATTTAGTGGAATTGCAGGAAACCGGTAAAGTTCTTCAGGTGCGGGTTTCTGGGGCGAATAAGGGCGGCGTGACAGTAGATGTTCAGGGAATGCGCGGTTTTATTCCCCGATCGCACTTAGTGGAACGCGATAATCTAGAATCGCTGATCGGTCAATCTTTGAGCGTTAATTTTTTGGAGGTCGATCGCGAACGAGAAAAACTCGTACTTTCCCAGCGGATGGCCACTCAATCGAATGCTTTCAAGGATTTGCAAATTGGTCAGTTGGTGGAAGGAAAAGTCAGCAGCATCAAGCCTTTTGGCGTGTTTGTGGACTTGGAAGGAGTTAGCGGTTTGCTGCACATCAAGCAAGTTAGCCAAAAATATATTGATAACCTTGGAAAGGTGTTTGCTCCCGGTCAACCCCTGAAAGCGATCGTGCTTGACCTCGATGAAAGTCGTGGCCGGATTTCGCTTTCTACTCGGGTACTAGAAAATTACCCCGGGGAAATGGTGGATAAAATGGCGGATGTTATGGATACCGCAGAAGAGCGATCGGAACGTGCTCGAAAGACTCTTTCTTAAGTCTTGACGTAATTACAATCCCGACTTCTTTAAGAAGTCGGGACTGTAAGAGCGCGATCGTTTTACGTTGAATTAGGTTGATTTACTTATTTTGCATTTTACATCAACTTTTTATACCAGTTTCCCGAAAAAATCCAACTATAGGCCAACTCCCAACCCAGATCCAGTAAATAATCGGTGTTGCATAATTCCAGGATGATTTTGATTGTTTTGTGGGATGGGCGTCCCGCCCGTCCGGTGTAGTGTCAAAGCAGGCGGGACATCCCACAAAACAATCCTCCTCAAATTGTGCAACGCCAAATAATCACCTCTCGACAACCTAAAACCAATCGAAAATAGTCTTACTTCTTCCTTCTCATCTCTAACTCGATTTGAACATCATTTAACCCCATTAGCTACTACTCCCAATACATTAAAATCGGCTACATTTAGTTGATCTAAAGCTTTGTTTACCAGACCGCGATCGGTTTTTTCTATTTTTACTATCAGCACTGTACCATCAGTTTGAGAGGCTAGTAAATGACCATCTGCTAAACCCATTAAAGGTGGTGTGTCGTAAATGACTAAATCAAATAAAGCTAGGAATTGCTCCATTAAATAGTGCATCTTTTTAGAAGAAAGTAACTTAATTGGATCAGGGGGAATAGTACCGGCAGTTAGGACAAAAAGATTCTCATCGTCGGGTAATCGCTGAATAGCCTCATTTAAGCTTAAATCAGAACTTAAAACATTACTTAAACCTTTCATATTTGATAAGCCAAGGTATGTGTGCAGTTGAGGCACACGCATATTAGCATCCACTAATAATACTCGTTTACCAACAGCAGAAGCAGTTTTAGCTAAATAAAGTGCTACAGTTGACTTACCCTCACCTTTAAGGGTTGAAGTGATGGTTAAAGAACTTATTGGGTGTTCAGCATTTAATAATTGAATATTTGTGTATAAGTAGTGAAAGGCCTCGATCACAGGAAAATCTTTGGAATTTGAAACTATTATTCGTTTTAAGCTTGCACTGTTAGTATTTGAAGTTACGCTAGTGAATTGAGCGGGAACCCTTTCACCTCTACGAGATTTGATTTTCATCGCTTTGGCGATCGGAATGACTCCCAAAAGAGGGCGTTTAGTTGCTGATTTAATTTCTTCGGGAGTATGGAAAACAGTATTTAAAACTTCTACTAGGAAACCTATAGCAATGCCTAGTAAAGTGCTAATAACGATCGCGATCGCTAGGTGGCGACGGGTTGGTTTTTCTGTTACTGGGTAGAGATCACCATTTTCGTTTGTGATTAACTGTGGCTTAGATATAATTTGCCAAGAGCCATCAATTTGACCAGCATCTAGTTGTAAAGTTTTTTGTTTTTCGATGAACAGTTTGAGAGTATCTTTAGCTAGTTCTAGTTGCAATTGGATGTCATCATAGCGCCGTTGAGCTTGGGGCATTTGAGTGATTTTTGCTTGCAGTGAATTTTGGCTATTAGTTATCACTTGCTCGCGAGCTTCCAACTGTTTTAGTTGTGATTGCATCTGCAACAGGACAGTATCAGATTCTCTTTTCATTAAATCACGCAAACTTTGCTGCTTTTCCCGCAAAGATTGAATGGGAAGGCTATTTTCATAAAATTGAGTAGAGCTTAAAGCTACTTGCGACTCTATTTCATTTACTTTGCCAATTAAATTTTCATAAGACTTGGGGCTAATATCAACAATCCAACGATAATCGCCTGTTAACGATCTTTTTTTGTAGCTTTCATATTGAAGCCTACTTTCTGCCAGTTGGCCTTGCACTTCTAGGCGACGATTAGCTACACTATCTATCTGATCTGATAGGCTGCGGCTGCGTAGTTCTGGTTGATTAAAGTTATACTGAACTCTTAAAATTTGTAACTCTTGTTGCAAGTTATCTACTTTCTGCTGGAGTGGTGGCATTTGTCGAGCGATAAAATCAATACTTTGTTTGCTAACTCTTAAACGCTCTTTGTCAATATATTCTAGGTAATATTTGGCAGTTTCATCCAGCACATATTGGATGCGCTTGGGATCTCGATCGCGGTAGCTAATATCTACGAGTTTAGTACCACCCTGCTTCCCATCTCGCAAGAAAGTAACACGTTGGATAATCAAGCGGTTGTTGAGATTTTTATAGTCAAAGTTTGGATATTTTTTCTGTAAGTTTTTAACTAATGGTAGTAAAACTTCTGGGCTTTTTAAAACCCGCGATAAACTTTGATAATCCACCGAAGAACCTTCTTCGGCTGATGATTTAATTTTGTTCAAGTCTGTGATGCCTAAACTGTTATTTTGAGATTGGACAAATAGCTTTGATAGCCGATCGTCAGCCGTAATGGGTTCTGCTAAAACTGTAAATTTTCCTTCATACTCGGTAATAGATTTTTTGGCAGCCCTGAGCACGAAACTACCGCTTAAAGTAGCTATACTGACAGCTACTATGCCCATCACCAGAAGGCGACGTTTGACGACAGCTAGTACCCAATTCATATCAAGAACTTGGTCATCCTCTGCTGGGGTACTAGCTAGGTAATTAGCGGAGGGAACAGACAAATATTGACCATTAAGGTCATTCTTGAGGGAAGACAACAGTTTTTTATCCATAGCAAAAATGTATGTTATTTAATTCCTAATTTCCCAATAGTCTGAGTAGCTCTATCAGTCGGGTGGGAACGAGAATTCCACCAATAATATTACTAGCTGGTGTGAGAACAGTGTTAATGGTGTCTACCAAGGTAGCAGTCCTCGAACGTCCCACTATAATTATGTCATTATCTTGAATAAGTGGGTTTGTTTGAGCATCGATTCCTTGATTCAAATTAATTGCTACTTCCGATCGGGATATAGTTCCATTAGGATTCAGCCTGATCAGTTCCACGGATCTAGAGTTAGCGCGAGTTAGTCGGAAACCCCCCGCACTCATAATTGCTTGATTTAAGGTAGTATTAGGAGGTAATTTGAGTCCACCCGGAGCATTGACTTCTCCGACAACACTCACTTGCAAAGTCGCCGGAGCAAAGCTAGCAGTAGCTAGAACAGAAACTTCTCCTGGGTCGATCGCCGTCGCTGTCGGGACAAAGATGATATCCCCTTCTTGTAGTATAGTATCTTGAGAGGTATCTTGTTCTTGCAAATATTGCCAGAGGTTAATAGTTCTAATTTGTTGTTTGCCACTTCTAGTATAACGTTGGAGTTGGATTTGCCTAATATCAGCGATTGATGTGATGCCACCAGCTAGTTGTAGAGCTCGAATGATGGTCGGTTGTCCGCTAGTTCTTTCACCATTTCGGGTATCACCACCGATCGCTACATATCTACCGGGACGCTTCACCTCTCCGAATACTGAGACAGTACGGGGTTGCTCTGCTGGTATAGAAAAATTAGATTCACTAAGTTGATTTGTTTCGGCTAAATTAATTGTTTCTTGAGGGGGAACCAAAATTTGATCTCCATCTCGCAAGGTGATATCTTGGCTGGTCTGACCAGTTTGTAAATAATCCCACAGATTATAAGTGATAGTTATTTCTTTGTTAGCCGTGATCCGACGCCGCACAATTACTCGTCGAATATCAGCGCTAGCTCGAATACCCCCAGCTTTTTCTAAAGCTTGAGGAAGCGTGGGAAACTGAATTGATGGTCTAGTTCCACCTCCATTAGCTAGGGGCAATAAGTAGGAGCCGGGACGACTTATTTCACCCGATAACCAAATATTAAGCGGGCGGGCTGCTTGTAAGCTGATTGTAACTAAAGGTCTTTTTACGACCTTACCATAAGCTCTAGTAATAACTTGGGCTGCCTGTTCTAAAGTTAATCCTTGAAGGGAAATACTACCAATAATGGGGATTTGAATAGCTCCCCCAGCGGGAATTTGATACTCCCCACTAAGCTGGGGCAGATCGTAGATATCAATTCTAATATTGTCTCCACCACCTAGATAGTAGTCAGTATTAATACTTGTTGCGGGGGCAGGCGACTGAGCGAGGTTGATTTGAGGGTAGGAGAAAGTGAGTACCAGCGCCAGCAGTGGCAGTTGAAAAGCAGGGAGAGTAAGCCATTTCATAGGTAATAAAAAAATTATGATAGAGGTAAAGCCATGAAAGATATTTTAACGGTGCCGATGTTTGCGTTGATGCTATTGTGTTTAACGCTGGTCGTCTTTGTGACTATTTATATCTTAGTCGCACGCCATCCCAAATTGGGTGCCAGATTAGAAAAGATTTTTGTGGGGATACTTTTTTTTACCATGACTGGTGGGTCAGGGATCATAGCCATGCCCTTCCCCAAACTCCATCCTAATGTTTTCTACAACTTAGAAACTACACCCCCAACGATGATTGCTCAAGTTTGCATTTATGGGGCAATGATATTAATGCTTTTTCCCCGGTTAACTAAAACCACCCAAAAAACTGTTTCTATGTGCATTAAATGGATAGCAGGAGACATTTTTTTAGGTTTGTTTTTATTGATCATGACTTTATCGAGCTTGTGGTCACAAACTCCTGAAGTTACTTTTAGGGCTATTTTGGCTATGTGGGCAATAACACTGGTTTCTATTTATGTAGGGAAAGTTTATAGTTGGTTAGAAATTTATGGATTATTGAGATGGCTAACTGGTTTATTAGCTTTATGGTTACTTGTGAAAACAAATGCAGCGCCGGACGGTTGTTGGACAGGAGTTTTAGGTCATAAAAACCCTTTTTCTTTTCAAATGGCTAATACAGCTTCTTTATGGATTTTATATGCTTTCAAAGATCGCAAGTCTCGCTATTTATCATTATTTATCATTTTAATAGCTTTAGTAGGATTGCAAAAAGGTTGTAGTGGTGCTAGTCGGATTTTGACCGTGGTATTAATCAGTTTGTGGAGTTATTTAGCCCTTTTAAAAAGATTACCAATAAAATGGGCTTTTCTCTGCTTTATCTTATTTTTGGTCGGTAGTATAGGTATAAGTATTTTGGTGTTAAATAATTTAGAGACTATTATTGTAGATGGTTTGAAAAAAGATATGACTTTAACAGGCAGAACCGATTTTTGGCCTTTAATTATTGATCGAGTTAATGAAAATAATCCTATATTTGGTTATGGAATGCGAGGATTTTGGCAGCCTTGGCGTGGCTTGGAGAACCCCGCTTACGGAATTATAGTAGCTAAAACTGGTTTTGTGCCACCCCACTCTCACAATGGTTTTCTTGATATACTTTGCGAACTGGGTTGGGCCGGATTCTTGTTGTTTATTGGGTCATTTTTAAACAATATATTTAGAGGTATAAAATACCTAGTTAAAGGCAGTTTTCCGGAGTCAGGTTTGCCTTTGTATTTATTAACATTTATCCTCATGACTAATTTGACCGAGGGGGGATTATTTGGGACTGGTACTTATTGGTGTTGGTATGTAGTTTTATCGGTAAAATTGAGCTTAGATAGGACAGCTAAGGATAATCCATACTGATGATGTCAGCATTTGGTCAGGCTTATTAGGAGAATCTTTAAACAAAATAAGCAGAACCCCGACTTCTTTAAGAAGTCGGGGCTTTAAGACCGATCGCGTTTTACGTTTAATTAAGCGGGCTTACTTAACATGACTCGCAATTGTTTCACTCTCCACCGTTACTTCCACTGGCCAAGAATTTTCCACATCTACTGTTTGTTTCGGGTGATAAACTGCCAAGTCGAACCAGAAAGTCGTACCCACATTAACTTCGCTAACTAAATTAATTTTAGTGTGGTGCTTGTCAATAATGTTTCTAACAATAGAAAGACCCAATCCCGTTCCTTCTAAAGTGTGTACTCGGTTTTCTACCCGGAAAAAGCGATCGAAGATGGCTTGTTGATCTTCGGGATCGATGCCAATTCCAGTATCAGAAATTTCGATCCGCACTACCGGAAAATGTTGGGCATCCGGTGACAAGTTGTGGTTGACGGATTGACCATCTTTGTGGGTGGGCGCCTCCGGCTCTAGCAAATACGCTCGAATTGCCACCTTGCCGCCGGACTGGGTAAATTTTAAGGCATTTCCTACTAAATTTGCAAATACTTGCAGTAACAAATCGTAATGACCTAAAGCAGGCGGCAAATACGGGTCAACTTCTTGCTCTAATTCAATGCCTTTATCCTTAGCATTTAACTGATAAGTCCGCAGGGTTTGTTCCACAGCTTGCGGGAGGTCAACAGCTTCCAAGTGATAAACTCGGCAGGATTCCAGTCGCGATAAGTCTAACACGTCGTTAACTAAACGAGTTAGTCGATCGGTTTCTCGATTGGCAATTTCTAGGAATTCCCTGCGCTCGCTTTCTAGAAGGTCTTCTCCGTACTCGTGGAGAGTCTCGATAAAAGATTTGATATTAAATAAAGGTGTTCTCAATTCGTGAGAAACATTGCTGATAAAATTGCTTTTAGCCTCATTAAGCTCTACTTCGCGAGTAATGTCCTGCACTGTCATTGCAATGCCTTTGAGACTTTCTCGGTAATTTCCGGAACCTTGATGCTTGGAGGTTTGCTCGTAGAAAGTACACTCTACAGCTATCGGGTGTTGTGGTTCGGTACAGGTATCTTCCTCATGGCGGATGCAGCTTTTGCACAGCGGTTCTGCACCGGGCGCTTTGTGCAGAATGACTGTAGTTAAAACAATCCGAATTGTACGGTTAACGGGTTCGCTCATAGAGATGCGAAATTCGCCGCCTTCGCGATCGCCCGCAGCTATTTCCTGCAAAGGTCTCGCCAAGTCCTGCTGCACTTCCGAAGGCAAAATGTTAAGAACATTTACTCCGATCGCCTTTTTGCCTTCCCATCCAAAAATCCGCTTCCCCGTCGGATTAACTAAAATCACCTGCAAATTTGCGTCTAATAAAAGCGCGCCATCAGCAATCGTTGATACCAAAGTTTGTAACTTAGCTTTTTCCGCTGTCAGCTCTTCAATATTTTGTTCTTCATAACTTTCGAGTTTCTGGGCCATTTCATTAAAACTGCCGATCAACTCGCCCAATTCTCCCCCTAAAGGCAGGTCAACTCGCTGCTTAAAATTCCCGCTGGCAATATTTTTCACCCCAAAGACTAATTGTTTGATCGGCTGAGTAATTGTCAGGGCATTAAATACAGCCCCCAAAATTACCATCACCCAAATGGTGACAAATACTGCTAAAGTGACATCCCTAGTCAGATTTGAAGAGATAACTGCGGCGGGATTTGGGTTAATGCCGATCGCCAAAACTCCCAAATATTTGTCTTCATGAATTAACGGCACAAATACATCAGTAACTTCTCCATCTGGCGTCAAATGCTGCCGCACCAAAGGCAAAGAAGTTAAATTTCTCGCCTCAATGTCGGCGATAAAATTATCCGGAAGTTTAATTTGGCGACGCAGCGTCAGGGAAGTTTCCACCTCCGATTCCGAGAAAGGTATCCCCAAAAAAATATCCCCCGCTTCGTCTGCATAAAGCATATAGCGGACGCTGGAGGTGCTGCTGTAAAATTGGCGGGAAAAGCGGGCGACTTCGGAGCGATCGTTATTGGCAATCAGCGGCGCCACATTTGCCGCCAACAGCAGGCCGAGGTCGCGACCGTAGCGAGTATCGTTAAGTCGGGCGTCTTGCTGGATAGTATTCACGGCCCAGAATGTGAGGCCACTCATAATTAACGACACTACGAGGGTAGCAGCGGCCATCAGGCGGGTCTGGAGGGTAAAATCCGACCACCAGCGGGCAATAATTTCTCCGATTTTGTTTAGTATGGCCAGCATTTCACCAGTTCACCAGTTCAATATTAAAAGCAAGATCAATTCAGTTGGCTCCCGATCGAATTTTCTGCTGCGACTTGTCCGCTACCGCCACCGCATAGATACCAAACTTCATTGTTACATTTCTACATTGAGATTGCTTGGCTTTCGGATGGCGGCCGATGTCGCAATTCCTAATTTTTATCACCCAGAGCTCGGCGGCCGATGTCCCGGCGACAGTAGACGCCTTCAAATTGGATGCAATCAACTGCTGCATAAGCCTTGGAAATAGCTTGTTCCAAAGTTTCTCCCGTCGCAGTGACGCCCAAAACCCGGCCGCCGTCGCTCACCAACTGCTGCTGCTTTAACTGGGTGCCGGCGTGAAACACTTCTGCTCCTTGGGCTTCAGCTTCCTCGATACCTGTAATAACTTTGCCTTTTTGATAACTTCCGGGATAGCCGCCAGAAGCCAAAACTACGCAAACAGAGGCCCCCGACTTCCAGCGAATAGAAGATTCACCGAGACGCTGCTGACAGCAGGCCAGCACCAAATCTTCTAAAGGAGTTTCCAGCAGTGACAAAACCGCTTGAGTTTCGGGATCTCCGAAACGGCAGTTGAATTCTAAGACTTTGGGTTCTCCGTCGGGGGTAATCATTAAACCTGCGTAGAGTACACCCCGGTAGTCGATTTTGCGTTTTTGCAATGCTGCGAGAGTGGGTTCGAGAATTTCTTCTTGAATCCTTTCCATGAGTTCCGGGGTGACAATGGGCGCTGGGGCGTAGGCTCCCATACCGCCGGTGTTGGCTCCCTTGTCGCCTTCGCCGATAGCTTTGTGGTCTTGGGCGGGCAACAACGGTTCCACTGTGATGCCGTCGGTGAGGGCAAGAATCGAGACTTCTTGACCTGTTAAGAATTCTTCGACGACTACTCGGATGTTGTCGGTGCCGAATTCGCCTCGGAAAATGGTGTTGATGGCGCTGTGAGCCATTTTGACGGTGGTGGCAACGGTGACTCCTTTGCCTGATGCGAGTCCGTCTGCTTTGATGACTATCGGGATTCCTTGTTCCAGAACGTATGCTTTGGCTGCTTCTGCGTCTGTAAATACGGCAGCTTTGGGTGTTGGGATGCCTGCTTGAAGCATCAATTCTTTGGCCCAGGATTTGCTGGATTCAATTTGGGCACCGGCTTTGGTGGGCCCGAAAATCATGAGTCTTTTCTGTTGGAAATAGTCGGCGATGCCTAGCGATAGGGGCAATTCGGGGCCGACGATGACTAATCCGATGTTGTTGACCATCACAAAGCGTTCGATGCCTTGGAAGTCGTCGATGTTGAGCGACAGATTTTGACAGCCTTGGGTGGTAGCTGTGCCGCCGTTGCCCGGTACGCAGAATACTTGTTTAATCCGCGTAGATTCTAGCAGTTTTTTTGCGATCGCGTGTTCGCGACCTCCGTTCCCCACAACTAAAACTTTCACAGTATCCTCACCTATAAATTTTGTTCTCTGAATGTCTGATTTTCAGTGTTTGCACTGTCTATCTACTTTTTGCAGTGCTGTCAATTATGCCATGCTTGGCGCTAGGGAATTGCTAGATGTGGCACTTTTCTGGAGGAGTGGCGTTCGACGGCTGTTTCTCAATGGCTGGGAGGGTGCAATAATTAAAGACTTTAGCCGCGCAATTTTTCTAGGTTCTGCCTCGATTTAATCAAGCAATTAAAACTATTTTTTGGCTTTTAACTCTGCAATTACTATAATTCATCCGGGGGCAAATAGCGATAAGATAGGCAGGTTGACTCTGGGGAATTTTACTCAAATGAAATCAAATCAAACCGCTGCGAGTTCGTCTGCAAAATTTAAGCGGGTGGGCGTTGTCGGCGGCGGCCAGCTAGCTTCGATGATGGGAGATGCTGCGAGTGCGCTGGGTATTGAATTGGTAGTACAAACTCCCCATGCTACTGACCCGGCAGTTTCTGTTGCTGCTGGTGCTGTTTTGGCTGCTGTGGATGATGTTTTAGCTACGGCTCAATTGGCGGCTGGCTGCGGTGTTATTACTTTTGAAAATGAGTTTGTGGATTTGGATAGTTTGCGACCGCTAGAAGAGCAAGGTGTGTTATTTCAGCCGAGTTTGTCGTCGCTTTCTCCTTTGTTGGATAAGTACGTTCAGCGCTGTTATTTACAAGGTTTGGGTTTGCCAACTCCCAGGTTTTGGGAATGGGATTGCAGCGCAGATTTGCCCCCAGAATTGTTTAAGGCGGTGGCGATCGACTTTCCGGCAATTTCTGTTTCCGACAGCGTGCAGATTGCAGGAGACTCGGATGCTGGATCGATCGACTTTCCCTTTGTCGTCAAAGTTCGCCGCCACGGTTATGACGGCCAAGGTACTTTTATTGTTAATGATCGAGGGAGTTTGGAGTCAATTCGTGCTAAACTCCAAGGTCAGTCTTTGCTGGTGGAAGAGTTTGTGCCGTTCGATCGCGAGTTGGCAGTGATTGCGGCTCGATCGGCAACTGGCGAAATTGCGATTTATCCGATCGTAGAAACTCAGCAGCAAAATCAGGTTTGTCATCTGGTGATTGCGCCCGCTGATATTAGCTTAGATGTGAAAACTGAAGCTTGTGCGATCGCCCGCACTCTCCTCAACAGTTTGCAAGCTGTCGGCGTATTCGGCATTGAATTATTTTTAACCGCCGATAATAAGCTGTTAGTCAATGAAATTGCACCCCGTACCCACAACTCGGGACATTTTACCATTGATGCCTGTGAAACTTCACAATTTGAACAGCATTTGCGCGCAGTTTGTCAACTGCCTTTAGGTAATTCGGCTCTGAAATGTGCAGGCGCTGTCATGGTAAATTTGCTCGGCTACGAGTCAGGCCAGTCCGATTATTTAGCAAAAAGACAACAACTGGCACAAATTAGCGGTGCTTTTGTCCATTGGTATGGTAAGAAAGAATCGCGTCCCGGCCGCAAACTAGGTCACGTTACAGTTGTGCTCGACGCAGACAAGTTGGCTCAGGGGCGATCGTCAGCAGAGGATCTCGCTCAAACCGTTGAATCTATCTGGTATGCAGGTTAAATTGCTCGCAGCTTGCCAAAATCGGGTTAGTTGGTATATATTAAATAAAGGTTCTACTGCGACGTTGGTGACTGCCAATAATGTTTTTTTGATCTATAACTCTTAACTCTCGGGAATCAAGATGTTTGGACAGCAGTAAACTGGGCTTGTACCCAGAAACTTTAAGTCCGAGCCAACGGTACCCACCTGGTAAAATACCAGGTCAAAAGCTGAGGTAAGACGGCGTTGCGGGGAACCCTTAAAATTTTGGGCGATGCTTAATCAGGGTATGAAAAAAATAATTGGAAAATCCAGAAGTTTTATGAATACTGGTTTCTCTAATTGGCCTCTTTAGAATTTCATACCGTAAATCAGCAAAGCCGTTTTTTTATATACCCCCACAGTCTTTCTATTGGGTTTACTTGCGGACTAGAGGCAGGCTGAAACAGTAAAATCACATCTGTCTACTATTTAAGCCTTAACAGAACCGTATTAGTTTATAAAACATACTCCAGATACTTCGACCCCTGCAAAGACACGGCGAAAGTCTTTGTCTCTACACTTCATAAATCTGGAATACGCTGTATTAGTGATGGGAGACAGAGCCTCCGGGTATGTATTCCCCGGCTCTGCCTAGGAAGAAGAATAAAATGGTATAAATTTGCTAAGAGGCCGATCGCACTAAAATGACTGTACAGTCGCACCCGCGCGCCACAGCTTCCGGGATGTTCCCGTGAATCACCTGCTTCAGCAGCCCTTCACGGCTCGCTCCCAGGACGATCGCATCGCACTGATCGTTCTGAGCCAAATCAATTAAAGCATCAGAAACCGATTTAGCGCAAACCGAAGTCGCTATTATCGAACAGCTAACCCTGCGCTTGATAAACTCCGCCGCTTGCTTTAATTCTCCGCGATCGGGTTCTGCAACAGAAGGCTGATGAACCTGACACAATTTAATCTCCGGTACAGCACTCGCAGCTACCAAAGCAGGTAGCAGCCGCAAAGCCGCAGCTTGCTTGTAACCGCCGCGAATAGGCACCAACCAACGGTGTAAACCCATCAGCGTGTGCAGCCCCAATTCTGGGGCTGGAATGTCTGAATTCTGCGGGGTAAATTCACTCTCAGGAGTCGCTGATAAATCTGAGGATCTCGCCAATGCGGGATTATCTGCACCATCAACTCCTTCGGCGTTCAATTCCCATTCTATAGACGCATATTTCCGCCCGCTAAAAGTGGGGGAAAACTCGTTTTTCTTGCGTGTTGCTAATAGTTTTTCGCTCCATTTAACCAAAATCACCTCGCAGCCTGCTTGCCGAATTACGGTATCAACCACATCGCCAAAAATGCGTCCTTTTGTGGAAAATTCGCCTTGCCAGCCCATCAAAATTAAATCGATATGTCGCTCCTTTATTGTCTCTAAAATCGCGTTAGGCACGTCATGAGCTACCCGTATTTGGGTGTGTACGGGCAAATTCCAATTGCGAATAATTCGTTCGGCTTGTTGCAAAAGGCGGCGGCTTTTGGTTGTCCGCACTGCGCTTTCTGAGGGGGAACTGTTGCGCGGTACTAAGATGATTTGCAGGCATTCTAATTCGTAATTGCGATCGCGCGCGATCGCTGCCGCCAGCCGCAGCAAAGCGGGTGCTGTTTGGGGATTGGAAAGTGGCACTAATAAGCGGCCGTTTCCGACTTGCGGAGCTTTGGTTTGATAGACAACATAGGAAGGTTCTGGATGCGGGCCCTGGGTTGTTTCTCCGCTGAGGCGATCGGATTCAACTCGGATAATGTCGCTGCGGGTAATAATTCCCACCAAACGCCGGCCTTCTACGACTGGCAAGCGGCTGATATTGTAGTTGTTGAGCCTGTACAATACCTCGCTTAAAGTATCCTTTGCTTTGACGGCGATCGGCTGTACCGTCATAAATTCTTTGAGCAGCGAGTTGCCGGATAAATTGCGCTCGCTGGCATTTGCCAAATCGGTTTGACTGACAATTCCGACTAATTTGCCATCTTCAACTACTGGAAATCCTCGGTGGTGCGATCGCGAAAATGCCTGCATCACTTCATCGAAAGTCAGCAGACTTGAAAGAGTTTCAACTCGGCACTGCATCACGTCATGTGCGTGCAAGTCGCTCAAAGTATTGCTCGCAGCTTTTGCCTTCGTCAGTTGAATGCCGTTAAACTCCAAAAGGCGATTGTACAGCGAGCCGCTCTCTACCTTTTCTGCCATTAAATAAGCAACTACAGAACAGATCATCAAAGGCAGCACTAATTTGAAATCCGCCGTAATTTCAAACACAATTACTACCGAAGTAATCGGCGCTCTAGTAACCGCGCAAAAAAACGCTCCCATTCCCGCCAAAGCGTAAGTTACGGGCGAACCAACGCCCAGGAAATCTGCCTGCACAATGCCCACCATGTGACCGAGTGCAGAACCCATAACTAGGGAAGGGGAGAACAATCCTCCCGGAGCTCCAGAAGCAGCAGAAATAATTGTTAGAAAAAAGTGAGCTACAAAAGCAATTAAACTCGTTATGCCGCTTGCTTCGCCCGTCAGCAGAAACTCCCGCAAACCCGTATTGTTGCGGAAAGTTTCTGGGAGAAAAGCTATTACTGACCCGCAGATTATGCCAGCTAGAGCCATTCGCGCCGGCAACGCTAATTTGAGCGATCGCCTGTTAAATTGCAAGCTAGCCATAATCCCTTTCGTGAACAAAGCTCCCAGCAATCCCGCTAAAACTCCTAACAGTATGTAAAACGGGATTTCCTGAGCCTCAAAACTGCTTCGGTACTCGCGAAGGTTCAAACTTAAACTATCGCCGCCCAAAAGCTGCGAGACAACTGCACCGATAAATGAAGCGATAATTGCAGTCCCTAAAGTCAATCCCGAAACGTCGTGCAGCAGTTCTTCAACTACAAACAAAACTCCTGCAATGGGAGCATTGAAACCCGCAGCCAATCCGGCAGCAGCACCGCAAGCAATCAATTGTCGGCGGTAATCTGGGGAAGTGGGCATCAAGTGACCTATCCAGCCAGCCAAAGATGCTCCTATTTGGACAGTAGGGCCTTGCCTGCCTAAAGTTAAACCGGAACCAACTGCTAAAATAGTGGTCAGAAGTTTGGCGACAGCTACTCGCAAATCTAAGGAAAGATTGACTCCGCCGAGAGCAGCTTTGACGTGAGGAATGCCGCTGCCTGCAGTTTCGGGAGCAAAACGCTCAACCAAGAAACCTGTCAGCAACCCGCCGCATAAACCGACGCTGGGCAGTAATATCCAAGCTGGAATTAATGTCGAGGTAGCAACTCGCCAACTGCCGAGCCATCCGACTCCTGACTTTAGCAAAACACCGGCCAGTCCGGCCACTAAGCCGATCAGACAAGCTTCAAAAATAGCGAGGCGTTTCGGTCGTAAAAACAGTTGAGATTTGATGACCCTGGAAGGTTCGCTAAATTGTTTAGGGATAGTTATGTACGGCATAAATAGCGTAGATGACCTGAGAATTGTCTGCTCGATCGCACTTTAGCGAAAAATCCTTCGATACTTACCTGAAATCTGCTGTAATTCCGATGCTACCGGATTTGATATCAATCTGCGATTTTTTCACCCTATAGCCTGCACCCGTGTTTTCAAATCCGGCACTTCTAAATCAGGCTGGCCGCTGGCCGGAAGTGTGACCCCAAATCCTGTTTTCTCGTGTCTGCGATTTACCCAAATCTATCTCGCGCGACTTGACAGCAATTGTTGCAAGGCGGGCAATATCCCCCTTTCCCAATCTATCAGAGTACCGTAGCACTTAAAATCCACAACTTCAAATTGATTGAATTCCAGCATACTTCGCTCCTAGTTTAGGGTTGATATTCCGCAAAAATTTCAATTTTCCCGACAATGTTTTGATTGAATTGAGCCAATTCTTCTGCGGGAATCCAATATTCTTGGTGAATCGAACTGCCCACATTTTGAACCGGATATTTTTTTAAGAATTCAGCCGCAACCCGAAAGCGAGTGACATAGCCAAAATATCCCGATGCTGCATCTCTTGTATTCCAATCTCGCGCGATTTGTATGGCATAGGCTTTGTGAACTACGGGATAAAAAGTAGGCTGAAAGGATAAGCGTGGGGGAAATTCCAGAAAATCGCTTTCTTTAATCAGTTCCATTTCTTTTTTGCCTACGGCTCGGAACAGCGTGACTGTCTCTTGATCTGATATATTGATATTTTTAAACCACGCTTTCCAACCGTCCCAATTGTGAACTATTTTAGCCAATTCAGCGTAACCGGCGGCGCGGGGATGGGAAAGGTCATTTTCGGTAAGTTCTTTATGCCAAGTTTCCGAGTTTTGCAGCGGGGTGCAAACATCTAAATAAGGCACATTTAACTCGTTGCAAACTTGGGCAAACTGTTCGGATAAGTTGGCAATCCGCATTGTGCGATCGGCATCGATAACTGGCGGTGGCCCTACCATTAATACTGGAAATATATTTTGGGCTGACGTGAGAATAGAGCGCGCATTTTCAATTGATTTCTCAACTTCTATGCGAATTTTTTCGTTTTCTAGGTAAGTGTCGTTGACACCAAAGGAAAATACTATTCTGCCGTCGGTGTAGTGAGGTAAGCGGCTAGAAACTTCGTTGAACCAACGAGTTTCTATATCGGCACTGGTTTCTCCCCTTATTCCTAAATTGTAGTAGGTAATATCGTATCCTTGTCCGCAAGCAGCCGCGCAAATCCGTCCTGTCCAACCGAGACATTTGGGATCGCAAGTACCGTTTACAAAAGAATCGCCGATAAAACAAATACGCATATTATGTGGGGGGATTGGGAATTGGGAATGGGTGAGTGTTGACTGTTGACTGTTGACTGTTGACTGTTGACTGTTGACTGTTGACTGTTGACTATTAACTACTAACTACTAACAACAGTCAACTGCCAACAAACTTTAATTCTTGCCGATGACTGACAATCCCTCTACAATTACAGACGGTGTGTGGCAAGAACCATTCCACTCAGAGTCTCCTCCCAATTCTACTAATTGTTTGAGGACACTATAGACGTTGCCAGCTACCATTGTGTCTTTGATTCTGCCGACTATTTGACCTTTTTTGACTCGGTAGCCGAGATCCACGTTAATTGAAAAATCGCCGGAAATTCCGGCACTGCCGCCGAGCATTTGATCGACTACAATTCCGTCGTCTAATTGAGCGATTAAATCGATTAGCGAAAGCGAACCTGGTTTAATTAAAACATTGAATAAACTCGGCGTCGGATAGCTGCCTAAACCGGGGCGAAATCCGTTGCCGGTGGTGCCACTGCCCAAGGCTCGACCGGTGGTGCGATCGGTATAAAATAGCTGCAACACTCCGCTGTTGATAAAGACGATCGCCCGAGTGGGAGTACCTTCGTCGTCAAAGGGACAGCTATAGGGCCCGATATCCGGCTGCTGCGAGAGAGTGACAAGGGGCGATGTCACTTGTTGGCCTAATCGATCGTTCCAAGGCGAAGCGCCTTCGAGTACCTGTTTGCCGTTCAACGCCGCACAGACAGTCCCCCACAGCAAGTCGGCTGCTTTGGCTGTAAATAGCACCGGCACGCGGCCCGTGGCGGGAGCAACATTATCTTTCGCCCATTCTAAACGCTGCAAAACCCGCTTGGCGCTGGTGTTTAAGTCGAGGGTGCCGCGTTCGGTTTCGCCTTCCCAAATGTTGAGGAAATCTTCTCCCCGCACTAATTCTGCTGATAAGTAACCGCTGAGGGTGGTGTCGGTGTGACTGGAATCCAAGCCCCTGGTGTTCACCAAGCGGGTGCTCTCGATTTCGCAGTCGAGTTCGGCGGTGCAGAGGCTTTCGGGATAGGCTTCGCGGACGATCGCGATCGCCTCTTTGCCCCAGTTTACTAGCTGTTCGGCCGACACTGACACTCCGCGATCGGGATAAACAACTTTCTCACCGGTGCCGAGTTCGATGGTTTCCGGTTCGTTGAGTTGCGAAAGCGCGATCGCCCTGTCCACCAAAATTTGCAGTTCCACTGGCCCGTAGGCCACCGCCAAACCCGGCCGCCCATCCCGCCACAGCCGCAGTGCAATGCCTTCTGCTTGGGCCGTTTCTAGCTGTTTGAGGCGGTTTGCTTCAAAAAAGACCGGCCGTGAGAGCGATTGCGATTCCAATACCTCAGCAGCTTCTGCACCTGCTTTGGTGGCTAGTTCTAACAGTTGTTCTGCTGATTGCTGATTGGTCATTGTTCTCGGTGGTTGGTAATGGGCGATCGGTAATACCATTTTCGATTTTCGATTTTCGATCTTCGATTTTCGATTAAAGAATTGGCAAGGACTTACTGGATATGGGTTTGGAACACGGGCCTACATTTAGATGCTTTGGGGAAACTGGTGGAATGCGCGATCACAAGATTGTACGCATTTGTGATTGTTTGCATCTTGCCAACCGCTTAGCGTCGATTTTAGCTTTTAGATTTTAGGTTTTAGATTTACTCCACAGATGAATCGGGGAACTTGAACTAGAATCTAAAATTTTGATATCTCCACCACAGGAGTACGTGGGACGGTATCTGTTTTTGGCTGTGGTCAGAAACCGACTTTTTTGCTGCGGTTCAGATCTAAAAGCCGAGATTTTCCTGAAAAAACCCGGTTGCTTAAATCTGAGGGAGAATGCTGCCCGATATCAGTTATTGCCAAGCGATCAACTAAATATTTAGTTCGTGCAGCAGCCAGAATCCTGCAAAAGATTCCGATTCGGGATTCGACTGAATTGCTAAGAAATGTACTTGTTTTGCTTGTTTTTTCGCGGCTTCAAATCCTTTCGCTTCTCTCTCAGTTGCTGCGTCTCTGAGATTAGCTAAAATCCAGCGATCGTTAGCTCCGGTATCTAATACCAGCCTAGCGGGTGGGCCGCTCTCAAATTTCAGAAAGGCCAACTCCAAACCCGACATCCAACCTGCCAGGGCTGTTGCTCTCGACGAGTAGATAATGAGTCCCGGAATTTGCGTTTCTGGGGCCAGGCCTGTCATCGGTAGCCCGAAAGCTTCGCCAAATCCGATATCCCACTCGGACATTTCATCAAAAGCTGCGATCGGCAAACTCACAAACGACCATTTTTCGCCGATTAAAGCATCCGGCAGCGCCACAGGCGTTTCGGGTATAAATTGAACGCTCGGGTTCACAACCGCTTGATAGCCCGGTTCCCCGGGATAAACGTCTTGCATCCGTTCTTCCAGCCACAGGCTGAGGGCGAGGGTGCGGCGGCTGCAGGCGGCGGGAATGTCCAAGTCCTCGCAGGCTTTGGTAATCATGTTCGCCATTTGGCGACGGAAAAAGCGAATTTTTTCAGGTCGTTTCGGTGCTGCGGCGATCGCCTCTTTAATTGCACCCGCCAGCCACAGGGAATTCACGGTAGAACTGGAGCAGAATTGCGAGTAGCGAAACAGAGATTCGGCTTTGTCGCCTACATTCAGCGGGCTTTCACAGATCAACACTTCCCATTTTTTTTTCTCTCGCTCGTCTAGGATTGGACGGCTGTAAAAGTCGAGTTCCCAAGTAGTAGCCATGCCGCGCTGTTAAAAATTAATCCTTTCTCATGTTACCGGACAGCGGGCAAGTTTCTGATTCTGACAATATAAGGCTGATTTTCAATCGCGGGCGATCGGATTAACCCAACTAATTATGCCTGTGTCAACTCTGGGGCGATCGCACTTTCCCAAAGATTGCGGCTTTCCCTTGCAGCTTCTCATGTAATTTTCGGCAGCAGTGTACAGCCGGAGGCATTAGCAATTCCTCGGAGAACAATCCCGCAGCAATCTCAACCCGCGATCGTTTGTTAAACTTGTGCAAGCCAGGGAAAACCAACAGTGTAGCTTGATTCCATGAGACAAATCCTTCTCGAAAAGATTGTTTCTACCTTACAACCTTTAGATTTTGTTCTCGCTTTGTGGCAAGGAGGTTCAGCAGCCCACGGGTACACCGACGAGTGGTCAGACCTCGATATTGCGGTTGTGGTTGAAGATAACTGCGTGGAAGAAACCTTTGAGATTGTTGAAAAAGCCCTCGCAGAAATTGCCGAAATCGAACTCAAATATCGAGTTCCCGAACCCGCTTGGCACGGTCAATCGCAGTGCTTCTGGCGGGTCAAAGAAACCCCACCGTTTTTGCTAATTGATTTTGCCGTTTTTCGGCGCAGCAGCCGCAACGATTTTCTGGAAATAGAGAGACACGGACAAGTCCCGATCGCCTTTGATAAAGCTAATCTAATTGTACCGCCTCCTTTGGATAAAAACCAGCATTTATCCCAAATGCAAACCCGATTCAACGAAATTAAAATCCGTTTCGATTTGCTGCAACCTCTGGTAAAAAAAGAGATTTATCGTGAACATTTAGTAGATGCGATCGGCAACTATCACAACTGGACGCTTCTACCATTAGTCGAACTGCTGGGCATGATTTACCGTCCGCACAGATACGACTTTGAACTAAAATATTTTACCCGAGATTTTCCGCCCGAAATAGTCGAGCGCCTCGCACCACTTTTCTGCATTGCCAACCTTGAAGATTTGGCGGCAAAACAGCAAATAGCAGAAGCTTTTTTTGCAGAAACTTTACCGATTGCAGAAGCTAATTTTTACTGTGATAACACCCTAACACTACCGCAATAGGCTCAAGGCTTCGTACCGAAAGCGATTAATATAGTAGCATCAACCTTAAAGAGTAACATCCCATGACTAAACTCAGCGTTAACATCAACAGAATCGCCCTCCTCAGAAACTCTCGAAACATCGGCATTCCCAGCGTTACGGAAGCCGCAAAAACAGTAATTGCTGCCGGAGCTCATGGCGTTACAGTCCATCCCCGCCCGGACGAAAGGCACATCAAAGCTGCCGATGTTTACGAATTAGCCAAAATGTTAACGGTTGAGTTCAACATCGAAGGAAATCCGTTTCAGCCGCCCTTTATGGATATAGTTTGCGACGTAAAACCGGCTCAGTGTACCTTAGTCCCGGACGCTCCAGACGTGCTAACATCGGATAGCGGTTGGAATATTCCGGAAAATCGCGCTCGGCTCTTACCAATCATTGAAAAATTAAAAGACAACGGCATCAGAGTCAGCTTGTTTATGGACGCAGATGCTGCTCTCATGCCGCTAGCAAAAGAAGTTGGAGCACACAGAGTGGAACTGTACACGGAACCCTACGCGACTGCTTTTCGCGAAGGTAGAGTAGAATTTGTTTTTCAACAATATGTCTTAGCAGCTCAAGCCGCTCAATCAGTAGGTTTAGGAGTCAATGCCGGACATGATTTAAATTTGCAAAACTTAGCTAAATTTTGCTCGATTCCTGATATACTAGAAGTATCGATCGGTCATGCTTTAATTACGGAAGCGCTAGAAATGGGCTTGTCCAAAACAGTAGAAGCTTACCTAAAAATTTTGGCAGATTCGTAATACAAATTAACCTCCGGTGTAGGGCAGATTTGGCAGTGATAAACTCGTTTGTATCAGAGAGTCTGACTAAATCTGCCCTACAAAAATACAGGCTCACAACTTACGAAAACGATGGTTGGACGCGCTACAAATATGGTAAGGTGCGGTTTGCAGCGTCCTACATAATTAGACGATCGCCAAAAACGAAATGAGAAGGAGTCGGAAGACCGAATTCAGAATTCAGAATACCCCATGCTTGAAGTCAGGGGTAACGGTCACGGCAAGAATTGTTTGTACTCCACGATTAAAATCGGGGGCTTTAAACCTCGATTCTCTATCCTGTCGCACAGAATCCATAATGAATTATGGCTTTTGAATTCTGAATTCTGCTTCGGTAACACTACGGGCTGTCACCCAGTGGGGGTACGAGCCGTTTTCTAGTAGCAAGGAAGAGCCAGAATCCAAAATACTGCATTTTTTGGGTGGGAGCATTTTTTAAGCCAGCTCCTCGGAAACAGCTTTAATTTTCCTCGACCCAATGAATAATATTCTCTGATGATATTATGCGTAGGTAGTATCATTGAAATGTCCCGACAAACTGAGGCTACTACTTAGCTCCCGCACTGCCAATTTGCTACCAGCAGTTTTGTGCAAGTACGGGATATTTACGTGTATCCTATATGCTGCTGTAGCCTCTGTGCGATCGCCAGATTTAATCCGGTGAAAACAGGCAAACACAAGTAACCATATACAACTCCTTACCCCCCCTCGGAAGTGCGACATGAAAAAACTAATTTTACTGACTGGAATGCTACTCATGATGACGGCAAAATCAGTATTTGCCAGCCCAGTAGCCCCCAAAATTGCACCGAGCGAGCTGATGGCTGCTTCGGAAATTACAGAAACCCTTAACAAACCCGTTACCTCTGGATCAGTTTCAAACCTCGAACCGATTAAGCGAATGTCAACCTCGGAAATCCGAGAAACCATCAACCAACCAACCACCTATATTTTTGAAGGCGTCAAAGGGCGGGAACTGACTCTCTCCCTGTGGGCGGGACAACTGACAGCCGAACTGTACAGTCCCAATGGTGAAAATATGGGGGTTATTGAAAAAGCAGACAATCAGTGGATTGGCCAGTTGCCAGAGTCAGGCATCTATCGCGTGCGAGTTACCCCGAAAGGTGAAACCACCAGCTTCGTACTCGGACGCGACTTTAACGCCAAGTGGACTTATAGGCCCGATCGCGCAATTCCCAAAGCATTCAAGGAAAAACCAGCCACAGTCAAACTCAAAATGTCCGGCTACCAAATCCAGCCCATCACGGTTCAAGGCAAGCAGGGACAGACAATGAGGGTGACAGCTAGCAACAAAAATCTAGATCTGGCGATCGAATCTCCGTCGGGACAACTTCTGGATCAAGGCGAAGGTCAAACTTTTGCTCAACTCCCCGAGTCCGGCACCTACCGGGTAATCGTAGTTGCCAAGAGGCCGGTCAAGCCCTCAATCCGAGTTTCTGTGCAATAGCAAAGATGGCAGAAATACTGTCGGGCGATCGAATTTGCGCCACCCAAAAAAACAGCTCGCCTAATTGGCGAGCTGTTTTTTGCGTAACATCAACCTTGGATCAGCGCTTCAAAACGTTCTTGTTTCCAAATGCAGCTTAAATCCGAGTCAGCTAAAGCTAGCTCTCGGTATAAATTAGGGATCAACTCCACAGCCCGCTGCAAATTGTCAAGGGCCAAATCAGCAAATCCCAATAACGCATAACAGCAAGCTTTATTGTAAAAAGCGTTAGCAAAATCAGGATTGATTTCTAAAACTGTTTCGTAGCAAGCAATCGCCTCAGAGTAGCAGCCTTTTCGCGCCAATTCAACACCCCGGTTGTACCAAATCAAATAGTCTTCAAAGGGACGCTCAGATGTGGGAGTAAACTTGGCGTTTTTCTGATTTAAACCTATTAATTTCTCCAAAGCAACTCTCCGTTCACCGACAGCTTCGGATCTGCCCGGTTGTAGAGCGATCGATCGGCTAAAACTAGCCACTGCTTGTTTATAAAGTCCCATAGAGTTTGCAGCTATACCGCGATTGTACCAAGCCTTCGCGTCGTCAGGGTTAAACTCGATCGCCCGCTCAAAACTGTTGAGCGCCTGATAGTAAAGCTTGAGTTCCAACAGAGCATTACCTCGGTTGTACCACGCCCAAGCAGCCTCCGGGTGGAAATTTAAAGAGCGATCAAAACTCAGAACCGCCTTCTCGTAAAGTCCCATATCGATCAGCGTCAGTCCCCGGTTGTGCCAAATACTCGCCGCGCACGGACTGAACTCCAGAGCCCGGTCAAAACTATTGAGAGCCTCCAACCACTGGCCCAACTTTCCTAAAGCAATAGCCCGGTTGTGCCAGCCAAAGCTCGCATTCGGCTCCACCGCCAAGGCTTCATCAAAACTCTTCAGCGCCTCTAAGTGCCGTTCTAATTTCCCTAGAGCCATACCTCGGCCGAACCAAGCCTTATAATGATCTGATTGCAACTTCAAAGCTCTGTTAAAGTTCGCCAGAGCACCATGATCATCGTTAGCTTCGAGGTGGCGCGAACCCAGGTGGTAGTACCAAGCCGCTTCCAAGTTTTGAATTAAGTTCATAATATTTCGTATCTATCTTAAGGATGATTCTACCTGAAATCCTCCTAGGAGTAAAACGGTAATTCCACTAAAAATCGGAAACTTTTGATACAGGGCGATCGCCGGTACAAACTGCCACTAACAACCTCAACAATTAGCCGTTGATACTAACTATTTTTCTCTCAAAAAATGTTTTTTAGCTAACCGCACTCATCGCTTATTGAAGCTGCTGCGAATCTCAAATCAGCCTGAATCACGCCACTATTAGCGCATCCCAAATTAGGCTTGCAGTCACACAAAGAGTGCTAGAGCGCCCAAAGTCCAACTGCAAATCTCATAGTGCTAATAGATCCAACTTCTACTTGCCTAATTCAAGCAATCACAACCGCTGTTTTAGCATTCTCACTCAACATCAACTGGCCTGTTCCATCAATACTAAAATCTTTCCCCAGCACAAAACCCTTGCCCATCAACCGTTGGCAAACAACCAGCGCAGTAATTCGGCGAATTTCTTCCATCACGTCAGCAGGAATCAAATAACTCAAACTCCAGATCACGGACTCGCAGTCAGACCAAATCAAACGCTCCATACTGACAATCATCAAAGCAGCTAAACTGTCAACCGACAGCCGCCCTCTGAGATCCGCAATCAAATCTTTACCAATTAAACTATTGCGACTCATCATCGCTATAGCCATTTTCCCAATTTCTTGTTCGAGTTCTAAATGATTCATGCTTGGCACTGGCTTTTATGTTTTTAAAGCACTACTAAGAGTAAAAACAGTAGACGCTACCAGGCTCTGCCATAGCGTAGCTGACGCAGGCTCTACCGCAACTCTTTTTAACAAAGTATACCTAAAGAAAGAGCCAAAATGTATCTAAAGACAGATACCAAAATATTATTTTATTGAAATTAATTGACCAACCAATTCCCACCAGAGTTTTTACCAGCCCATCGAGTATTTGTACTCAGTCGCGATCGGAGTAAAGTCAATCGATTGGAGAATTGGAGAAAGCGACCTCACTGATGAATTCAGAGGAGTTGTACCCGGGCTGCTTTCCCTCGAAGATTGGTAAATTCGCTACATAATAAGGAAGTAGTTACCTCAGAGAGAAAAAAACAATGGCTGCAAACCAGGCAGACATAGATATTGCCCCCTTGATCGACTACGGCCTGATCGACCCCACCGCTACGCCAGAGCAAGTAGAAAACTGTTGCCAACAAGCAGAGAGATTTGGCTTTGTCACAGTTTGCGTGTATCCCGCCTACGTCAGACAAGCAGTTGAGCTGCTGCACGGCAAACGTCCCAAAGTCTGTACAGTTATAGGTTTTCCCACCGGTGCTTCGACTTCAACGGTGAAAGTTTACGAGGCTCTAGAAGCTGCTGATAATGGAGCCGTAGAGTTAGATGTCTCCGTTAACTTAGGATTGTTGAAAGCCGGAAAAATCGACGAATTCCACCGGGAATTAGCCCAAATTTGCGAAGAAACTAATCTCACCATCAAAGCAATTATCGAAAGTTCGCTCCTTTCCGATGCCGAAAAACAATTAGCGGCTGAGATTTGTATGGAAGCTGGTGTGGCTTATATCAAAACCAACACAGGCTTTTTTGGCCCGGCGAAAGTTGACGATGTGCGACTGCTGAAGGAAGTTACGAAGGGACGCATTGGGATTAAAGCGGCCGGAGGAATTCGTACTCACGAACAAGCTCTAGATTTGGTAGTAGCTGGGGCAACTCGTTTGGGGACTTCTCGCGGCCCGGAATTACTCCGCCAGCGAGATAATTTAGATAAAAGTCATTAGTCATTAGTCAGTAGTCATTAGTCATTAGTTATTAGCAATGGCTAATGGGGAATTGGTGCGCCCTTACGCACCCTACAACTAAAATTTCTGCCTGCTGGACTGTTTTTGCTACTGTCTAGTAACAATACTTTGGACAGTTTTTGATTGCCAACAGTAGAATGACTGTTCCAGGTCGATCGATCAACGAGGAAAATGAAACTGTCCGAAGTAATGTAGTAAATCTAAAATCTAAAATCTAAAATCGAGTGACTCGAACTTACAAAGCAACTGGAATCAATCTCAAGAGTGCACCCATCGCCGAATCCGATCGAGTGCTGACAATTTTGACGCGGGAATTCGGCTTAATTCGAGCCGTAGCACCGGGTGTTCGCAAACAGCGATCGACCATTGGCGGTAGAAGCGAATTATTTGTGGTCAACGAATTGCTAATTGCCAAAGGCCGATCGCTCGATAAAATTACCCAAGCCGACACCATACAATCCCATCCGGGTTTGAGCCGCAACCTCGGGAAACTCGCAGCCGCCCAATATCTGGCCGAATTGGCGATCGCCACCGCCCTTTCCGACGAGCCCCAAGAAGAACTCTTTTGGTTGTTGGGCGAACATTTGAGCCGTTTGGAGCGTTTGTCCGATCGCACAGAAATCCAATCCGCCGCCGTGCTGGTCGCCCACCTCAGCCACGGCATTTTTCACCTGCTAGCCTTAGCAGGCGTCGCGCCCCAAGTCCAAGTCTGCTGCGCCACCAGACGCCCCCTGAACCCAAATTTCACCGATCCGAACTGGCAAACCGGGTTTAGTATACCCTCTGGGGGAACCTTCACCTTGTCCGAGCTAGCTAACCTAGAGGCAGAACTCTCTTCACAAACCGGTAGCTTGTACAAATCCCCCTCCCGTTCCCGCCAAATGAATAGCAGCAAACACTTGACAAATTTCGAGATTAATGCTAAGGAATTAGCAGCGCTGCAACAGTTGGCTAGTCCAGAACTAGGAGAGGGGATTGCCGATCGAACAACTTGGGTATCAGTAGAAAATATTTTGCGACAATATGCCCAGTATCATTTAGGTTGCACGATTCGCTCTGGAAGCTCGATCGACACCTACTTAGAGAGTTTTGAGTTTTAAATTTTGAGTGTTGAGTTAAATAGGTGAACGAACGATCGTACATCGCACCCCCAGCCTGGGGGATACCCGAACCAGCCGACCACTTCAGGTAAATTCTCAAGGTTGTTGCGACATCAGATAATAGATAGAGATAAAGTTACGAGATTATTAATAAACTTAGGGGTTAACACCTCAATTTTAAATTTCCATCCCCCCAACCTCCACCATCCCAGGCCATCCACCCCAAATCCTATGATGCGACTGTCCGATTCTGATTTGAGACTATCTGTCTTAGCTGTGACCCACCACAAGATGGAAGAACGAGAAAATTTTCCCGATTTTCGCTCCGAGCCCATCTTAGCCGATCGACAATGGAGCAACGTCCAACGCCCAGAAATGGATAAATATCCCACAACTCCCGAAACAGAGTCAAGCAACGGCAAAAGCCAACAACCCGAAGCAATCCCCCCGGTTCCCACACCAGAGCCAGCAGCAGAACTCTCCGAAGCAGTAGCCGAAACTCCCGAAAAAGAAACGGGATTTCTGCCAGTGCTCAAAAACCCAAATTTTCTAGCACTGTGGAGCGGGCAAGTTTTTTCCCAACTAGCAGATAAAGTTTATCTCGTACTGACGATCGCCCTCGTGGCCAGCCGCTTTCAAGCGCCAGATCAAACCATCAGCAGGTGGGTATCGGCAATCATGATCGCCTTTACCATTCCCGCAGTGCTGTTCGGGGCAGCCGCGGGCGTGTATGTCGATCGCTGGTCGAAAAAAGCAGTGCTCGTAGCCACAAACCTGCTGCGGGGAGCCTTCGTTTTAACATTGCCCGTACTGCTGTGGCTCTCTGATGGGTGGGAACTCGGTCAACTGCCACTCGGATTCTGCTTGCTGCTGCTAGTAACATTCCTAGTCTCGACCCTAACTCAATTTTTCGCTCCAGCAGAACAGTCAGTGATTCCTCTAATTGTGGAACGCCGCCACCTGCTATCGGCAAACTCCCTCTACACCACAACCATGATGGGTTCGGTGATTATTGGCTTTGCAGTCGGAGAACCCTTACTAGCTTTAGCCGACACCCTATTTTCCAACCTCGGCGGCGGACTCGGCATCGGCAAAGAATTAGTAGTAGGCGGAAGTTACGCCTTCGCCGGAGTGCTGTTGCTGTCGATGAAAACAGGCGAAAAAAACGATGCCGAACACGAAGCGCCACACCCCTTAGCAGATTTGCAAGACGGCCTGCGTTACATCAACGATCAACCGAAAGTCCGCAATGCTTTAATTCAACTAATTATTCTATTTTCCATTTTTGCAGCCTTGGCAGTTCTAGCGGTGCGGCTGGCAGAAATCCTCCCCGGTATGAAAGCCTCGCAATTTGGCTTTTTGCTGGCTGCGGTGGGCGTCGGAATGGCTGGTGGGGCGGCGACAGTCGGCTATCTCGGCCATAAATTGTCTCACTCCCAACTGAGTTTAATCGGATCGATCGGCATGGCACTTGCTCTGATGGGCCTTTCTGCATTTACACACCATTTGTGGCTCTCGGTGCTGTTCATTACCCTGTTGGGTTTATTTGCCTCATTGGTGGGAGTGCCGATGCAGACTACAATTCAAGCAGAAACCCCAGAAGAAATGCGCGGAAAAGTCTTCGGGCTGCAAAACAATGCCACTAATATCGCTTTGAGTTTACCGTTGGCTTTGGCCGGGGTAGCAGAAACTTTTCTGGGTTTGCCGACAGTATTTTTGGGTTTAGCAGGATTAGCGATCGCGGGCGGTGTCTTAACCTGGTATATTTCCCGTAGCACTAATAGCAAAGTCGATCGAATCTAAAAAATAACAAACTCTGATTTACTGGAATGCACATCGCTTGGTTAGGAAAAAAATCACCTTTTTGCGGTAACGTCACTTACTCCAGGGAAGTCACCAACGCACTATTAGACCGGGGATACCAGGTCAGTTTCCTGCACTTTGCCCAAGAAGCGGGCCCACTGGATAGGAATAATACGGCGTGGAGTATGGCAACTGGTTCATGGGGCAAGGGAATTGCTCAAACCTCATATACCACTTCGCTCTCGCCCGCGAGTTGCAACGAAGTCTCTTTACCCTGTCACTACAAATCGCAAATTTATACGATTCCGACTCTCAAGTCCCGCACAGTGCTGATGAAATCTCTGCGGCGGCTGAAACCCGATGTGGTTCACGCTTCCCTGACGCTTTCGCCTCTGGACTTTCTGCTGCCAGAAATTTGCCAAGAATTGAATTTGCCTCTGGTGGCGACTTTTCACCCGCCGTTCGATCGCAAATTGCGGAATTTGACATCAGGCACCCAACACCTGATGTATCAACTGTACGCTCCGTTTTTGGCGAACTACGACTCGACGATCGTATTTTCTTACATTCAGCGGGATATTTTGGTGCGCTTGGGAGTGCCGGAAGAACGGGTGGCAGTGATTCCCAACGGCGTGGATGCTGTTAAATATTCGCCCGGGCCTTCGGGGTTGAAGTCGGAATTAAAAGCCGATCGACTTTTTGTTTACCAAGGCCGCATTGCCCCGGAAAAGAATGTTGAGGCTTTGCTAAAGGCCTGGAAACAGTGCAATTTTGGCCCTGGGAACGTATTGGCGATCGTAGGCGATGGGCCCCTAGCCGCCTCGCTGCAATTGTCTTACGGCGAAGAGGAGGGCATTGTGTGGCTCGGATTTGTCGCCGAGGAGGAACGCCGGATCGAAATTCTCCGGGGTGCAGACGTATTTATTTTGCCTTCTTTGGTGGAGGGACTGTCGCTGTCGCTGCTGGAAGCGATGGCCTGCGGTTTAGCTTGTTTGGCAACCGATGCCGGTGCTGACGGCGAGGCCTTGGAGGAAGGCGCGGGGATAGTTTTGAATACTCAGCGGGTACGGAGTCAGTTGCAAACCTTGCTGCCGCTGTTTTGCGACCATCCTGAGTTGGGAATGCTGCTTGGTCAAAAAGCACGCCAACGGGCGATCGAGCGGTACACTCTCAGTCAGAATATTACTGAGTTGGAAAAGCTGTACTCAGAGGTTTTGCAAAAGCAGCGCGTACCAATTCGCGGTTTAGCATGATTCAGCAGGAAGAAGGAACTCCTAACCAGTTGAAATTAATCCGTGTATCCGTGTCAAAATTCGTGTCGTGCCTTCCTTCTTCCTTTGCAAATGACTTACCGAAATCCTGCTCCTACAGTTGATATTATCATCGAATTAGCCGATCGCCCCCATCGCCCAATCATACTCATCGAACGCCGCAATATTCCCTACGGCTGGGCAATTCCCGGCGGCTTTGTTGATTACGGGGAATCGGTAGAAACGGCGGCAAAACGCGAAGCTTTAGAAGAAACGAGCTTGAATGTAGAATTAATCGAGCAATTTTACGTTTATTCTGACCCCAATCGCGACGCCCGCCAACACACTATTAGTATTGTATTTTTGGCTTCTGCAACGGGCGAACCTCAAGCCGCCGACGATGCTAAAAATTTACAATTTTTTGAACCTTGGCAGATTCCTCGTGAATTGTGTTTCGATCACGATCGCATTTTGCGCGATTATTGGCGTTACCGTCATTATGGATTGCGGCCCCGTTTGTAGGAGGGGAGTTTTTATTTCGTTCATCTCACATATTGCACCAATGTCACGAACAGGCAAGATGCCTGTTCCACAAAAAAAACTCAATGTTCTTGTGGAACGGGCTTCTAGCCCGTTAAGCGAGAATGTTGCAGCATCTGAATTCATTAAACTAAATTCTATGCCAATTTTGACAATATTAGGCGGAGGTGCTTGGGGTTCTGCCTTGGCAAATCTGGGAGGCAAAAAAGGCGATCGAGTTAATTTGTGGTCGCGCAGCAGTTCTTTTAATCTAGAATCAGTTATAACAGGGGCGGATGTTGTTGTTTCCGCAGTTTCGATGAAAGGAGTTGGAGCAACAGTCGATCGACTTTTGGCTTTAGAGTTAAGTCCCAGTACAATTATAGTTACTGTCACCAAAGGTTTAGACCCTGCGAGTACGCGAACTCCGTCTCAAATTTGGCAAAATGCTTTTCCTAACAATTCAATAGTCGTACTTTCCGGCCCCAATCTTTCCGAGGAAATTCAGCAGGGATTGCCGGCTGCAACGGTAGCGGCGAGTTCGGATTTAGCAGCGGCAAAACAAGTGCAAAATATTTACAGTTCCGATATTTTTCGGGTTTATGTGAATGAAGACCCGCTGGGGACTGAGTTAGGGGGAACTTTGAAGAATGTATTTGCGATCGCCGCTGGTGTTTGCGACGGTTTACAATTAGGAACTAATGCTAAATCTGCTTTGCTGACTCGCGCTTTGCCGGAAATGATTCGGGTGGGAGTTCGTTTGGGAGCTCGCGCCGAAACTTTTTACGGTTTGTCTGGTTTGGGAGATTTGCTCGCTACTTGCAACAGTCCTTTATCACGCAATTATCGGGTTGGTTTCGGATTGGCTGAAGGCAAATCTTTAGAACAAATTTTGCAGGAATTGCAGAGCACTGCTGAGGGTGTTAATACTACTAACGTGTTGATTGATTTGGCTAATCAACGCGGCATTGAAGTCCCTGTTTCTCGTCAAGTTTATCGCTTATTAAATAGTGAAATTACTCCAGAACAAGCTGTTTTATCGCTGATGGAACGAGCTTTGAAACCGGAGATTTTATAACCTGTGCCACTAAATAGGTAAGGACTTAAGCAAAGCCTAAGTCCCTACCCGTAGCTGAAGTTTCAAGAAGTGGTGTCACCAGTTGCTAGTTATGAATTAAGAGTTGTAAGCGACATTGGTTGAGCGGTCAGATTGATGTTTAGCTCGCTCGGTAGAGAAAGAGTTTAAGGAATTGAAGATGAGTTGTGAATCCAAAACTCTTTAACTCATAGCTGCTACTTAACTCATAACTCCTAACTCATAACTTGTAGAGCGAGTTGCACCAGCTTTACATCTTGCCTTGTTGCATTACCTGTTGAAGGTGCTGCCGAATTTCCTGCGCGTGCTCCATGTCAGCTTGCTGCAATTTTTGAAACAGGTCAGCACAAGGCTGAGAACCCATTTCCTGAGCATCTTTCATGTAAGTTTCGTAGGCTTTCAAAGCTTCAGACTTGTTTTGCAAAACTGTTAACAAATCATACTCGAGGTTGCTCATGACTGTACTACCGTTAGTATTCATACACTGACCTTCTGCTAGGATTTGTCCCAAGTTTGACCGATTTGGGGATGACTGTTCATCTGTCTAAAAGGGTAGATAATTTTTACTTTCCGCCGTAATAAAACGCAACTTCTTTATCTTTCAGTGGTGCGAAGTCAGCAGCAACGAGCATTTTATCGAGCTCGTTTTGAGGCAGATGTTTGACACCGATTCGGACAATGCGCGATCGCATTGTGTTTGACACGCCACTGCGCTGTCTGTCGGCTTCTAATCCCATCACTTGCTTGTAGAGGTCTAATTTTGCTTGGGGAATCGGAGTACCGTCAAAGTCGATTCCAGAAGCGATCGCCACATCGATCGCATCTGCACCAGTTGTAGATTGAGCCGCTGAGTTTGTTTCTGAAGACATTGTGCAAATTAAATAAAAAGGACGATCGTCATAAAAAGTAGTTTAGTCCTAAAACGGCCAAAGTTGAGCACCAAACTCTAGCACAGCGGAAAGTATAGCAGGAGTCAGGAGTCAGGAGTCAGGAGTCAGGAGTCAGGATGCTTAACTATTAAGGGTGGAAGAAATCATTAATGTCTTAACGGCCGAGAAGGTTGCTATAGCGTAAACTCGTGAAACAGGCTAAACATATTCGATTAAGCACAGTTTGGCATAAGGGCGAGATCATTGAGCATTTCTTCAAACAACGGATTGCCAAAACTCATCAATTGCAGTGAAGCATTTTCCTCAAAGATATCCGGGTAAAATGTGATATAATAACCGCGACTTTTATAGTTAAGCTGCCAAGTGCGATTTTCGGCTCGATCGAAGATAGCGCCAATCTGCTTTAAACTCAAAGAATTGACAAACAAATTTTCGATGGTTTCAGGAAACAGAGAAGTCGGCGGCAAAGGTTGACGGATTTCTTGCAAGTCTGATTCTACATCCATCGCTACCATTTCATCGAGGGCAAGGCGCAAAGGCGGGGCGTCTAAAATGCGATCGAACTCTCCCAACAAAACGCCCTCTTCTTCGGGATCTGCACTCATCACAGCCTTTTCGATGAAAGTGGGAACTGTTGCGAGAATCGGTTGCAAATTGCCGACTACGGTTTGAAAAGCATCGATGCGATCGCGCAATTTCTTGTAAACCTTCGCCTCTACCGTTCCGTCATAGTAAAAATTGTGTATTCTGACGGTATCATAAATCTGTCCGATGCGATCGAGTCTGCCGATTCGCTGTTCCACCCGCATCGGATTCCAAGGCATATCATAGTTGATTAAAACGCCGCAAGTTTGCAAATTTAGTCCTTCCGATGCGGATTCAGTACAAAGTAAAATTTTGATGATTCCTTGTCGGAATTGGGTTTTGATTTGTTCTTTCGGAAAAGTTCGCCATTGACCATTTTGATACAATTCTCCCCCGCGCCCGGAATAGCAAGCAATCTGAGCACCATATAATTGTTGTAAAGCAGTTCTGAGATAATCCATTGTGTCGGTGTACTGCGTGAAGACGATCGCACTTTCGCGCTGGATTAGTTCTTGACGCAAAATTGTGATAAAATGCGAAAGCTTGCTATCTTCGCCTGTATTCTCGAACTGATACAGTAAATCTTCTAAATATTTAATCTCTTCAGGATCGGCGGGTTCAAAATAAGATTCCATCCCTTCCAAAATCACATCATCCGCCTCATCTAAATCCTGAAAGTCATCTTCAGTAATGCTAATTCCTTCGAGGCGACGCTGTAAGGATTCGCGGATGGCATAAAACGAACTTGTCAGGCGTTTGCGGTAAAGAGTCATCAAAAAACCTAACGCTTTGCGGTTGTCTTTTTGCGCTAGATTGTAAAAGTGGCGCACGTAATTGCTGACGGCGAGATAAAGCGGCACTTCCCGGTTATTTTCTAAAGTAATCGCATTATCTCTGACGGCGCGGTGGGGAATATCGCGATCCAACAATCCCCGCTGATAGTATTGGCGCAAGGTGTCGCGGGTGTGGCGAAACATCAAATCTTTGAGGGGAGTATTCACTGTCAAATATTGGCGGGAAGCGGCGATAAAATCCGTGTCTTCAGCAACTTGTTTTGGGTTGACTCGCTGGTTTTTTTCCCAGACATCGCGCAACTTATAATATAGTAGCCGATCGCCCTTCTGTAAATATTCCTGCAATCGCAAACAGGGCGAACCCCCTTGCTGGAAGTAATCCACAGACATCTGCTGCCAAAAATTTAAGGTTTGGCGATCGGGTTTGTCGGACAATGTGCTAAAATAATTGCAGAAATTCTCACCATAAGACCAATGTCCCCGCAGTCCGAGAAGGTGCAATAAATCGAAAACTTCGATCGCGTCAATCTGCATCGGCGTGGCGGATAATAATAAGAGCGATCGACTTTTTTCTCGCAACTGCTGCATTAACTGTAGCAAGCGGTTCGGAGTTTCCTTGCGGTTTTGCGGGCTTTGGCGGCGGGCGTGATGCGCTTCATCCAGAATCACCAAATCCCACGGTTTGGCGTCTAGGAGTTCTGTGGTACGATCGCTCCGACGGACTAAATGAGATGATGCTAAAATCAGATTTTGGGAATTCCAAATATTTTCTTCGCCTGACTGACTTTTCTCCCCATACGGATTCTTTAATTCACCTTTGTTGTAACTCCAAAAGTGCAAATTGAATTTTTCGCGCAACTCTTCGTGCCATTGCGGCTGAATGCTGGCGGGTGCTAAAATTAACACACGTTTGACTTTTTTACTGACAAGCAAGTAACGCAGAATCAACCCAGTTTCGATAGTTTTCCCCAATCCAACCTCATCCGCAATTAAGAAACTTTTCGGGAAATTTGCCGCCACTCTACGCAATATCTTAATCTGATGTGGCCAAGGTGCGATCGGAATAGATTTCAAACAATAATCGAGACAACTTGGCGAAGCGTACAAATTGAGAAGCGGTTCAAATTTAGCATAATCTTGAGATAACTCAAAATCCCCAACTACTCCTCCTAAATCCCGACTCCTAACATCCGTTACATCCGCTACATCCGTTACAAAATCCGTTGCCGAACCTTCCTCATCCGTTACATCCGTTACAAAATCCGTTGCCGAACCTTCCTCCCGATTCCACACAGGTTTACTGCTAGGCGCATAGCTGAGCAACTTATTTTTCACCGCTTCCGGCACTTCAAAAACGCGCACATTCGGCGATAAATTGTTCCACAACTGTTCAAACCGAAAAATCTCTTCAAAAACTCGTTCCGCATCTCTGCCGCCTTCCCAAGCACAATAAACGTGGAAAGATTCAACGTTACTTTCCCAACCGCTGAGAGATTCGTTATTGGAACCGCTAAAAGCTAATTGTGCGCCCTTGCTGTCGGTAAAAATGCCGACTTTTTCATGAAAAATATGCTGCCGATCGAGTAAACTTTCAGTATCTACTGGTAAGCCATTAGATTTGAGGGGAACGGCAATTTTAATATCGAGATAACTGTTTTGAATCAGCCAACTGAGGATTTCAAAATGTTTGAGTTGGGCGAAGGTTTTGGGCGGCTGTAAATCGGTATCGAGGCGGATAGTAACTGCATCTCGCAGGGCGTAACCTTGTTGGATGGCTTGCAAATCTTGCGGGCTGAATTGACAGCCCATGATTAAGCGCATCCGCCCTTGATTGTGCAGCATCGCGCCCAATCCCTGCGCTACTTTACTGAGGATGGCGCTGTTGAAAAAGCCGGATTTACGATCGTACTGTAGAGCACATTCTAGCGCGGGAATGTAGAAATCGGCGATCGGGTTATTTTCGTTGCTAGAATAGCTAATCCGCCAGGGATAATTTTGTAAATTCATGTTATGGGTTATTGGTTATTGGTTGTTTGTTATTGGTTATTTGTTATAACCCTTTATAACACGGCAACGGAGGATACGGCAGTGCCGTTTCCCTACTTCAAAACAATCATTGATCCAGGGCAGCAGAGGACACGGCAGTGCCGTTTCCCTACCGCAAAACAATCAATATTCCTGGATTATAAACGTAACAATTGCCCGATTAATTGTATGGAAACGGCACTGCCGTGTCCTCAAAAAAACCTGACCACCCGCGCGTAAATCCCTTAAAACAAACTCAACTGCCCTTCAAACGGAATATCCATCTGTTGATAAACAACCTTCGCCTTAATCTCATCCATCGCCAACCACAAATCCAACAAAGCCTTCTCCTCCGGGATGCGTTTCTTCTCATCCCCAATCCGGGGAATAACTTTCAGCGCCACCTCTATCGCCCGCATGAAATTATCGTGATCCGTCAAAGCGGTTTTTTTCATAAACTCGCGCACGATTTGAATATCTCCATCCTCTTGATACAAAGCGATAATCGCGTGCAATCCATCCACTAAATATGTCATCGAAAAATCTTGCGGATTGGCCGAAAAAGCTGATTTTTTCAGCCGCTGTTTTGGTGTCAAAAATTTGCAAGTGCCGCTAACCGAGTCAATCAGTTTGTATTTTTTTGCTAAATCAACGACATCGAAACCGCCGACGGCGAGGGCGAGTTGTCGCGCTTCATCGAAGGGGAACTCGACAGCGCCAAAGGCATCCCACGCGAGGAAATACCATTGAGTCAGGGCGTCAAATCCGGCGGTATCGGTTTGTGCAAGTTTGCGGAATCGGTAGTTTGCAATCGCTTTTCTGGCTTCAGCAAAAGCAACTTCCGGGCGCACTTCTTCGCCGCTGCTGTTGAGGATGGGATAGGAACGGCTGAACACATTTAAAGCCGGGCCAAAGGCGCTTAAATAAAGGTCGATTCCTTTGATGTCGTTGGCTTCAAATTCCGGGGCGCGAAGTTCTACGAGGTTGGCGACTTCCGGGCGCAAATCGTCCCACCAAGCTTGGGCGGCGTTAGGATCACGTTTGCGACAGACGAGGAGCACTGTACTGGAAACCGAGTTTTTCTGGGCTTGGTGCAAGTTTTGCGGGCTTTCGGTACTGACAGCCCAAGATGCGGTAATCTCGAAACCGGCATCGATGAGAGATTTTGTGAGCACGTCCCACGCCCCCGATTCTTTGTGGTTGAATTGGACTGTCATCACGCCGTCATCGCGCAAAACTCGGTAATATTCGCTAAAAGCTAGCGCCATTTTTGCTTCGTAGTCTTGTTTGGCGAGTTCGTCGGGGGATGTGCCCATGTTGCGGAAGCGCGACGGATTGGCCACCGCTTCTCTGTCTCTATCGCAAATTTCATTAACAAATAGTTCGGGAAAAATATCGCCTAAAGTTCGTTTTTGGAAGACATAAAAAAAGTCTGCTAAATCTGCATAAGGAACGGTTCCATAATAAGGCGGATCGGTGACAATAGCATCGACGCATTTGTCGGGAATGTGGTAGAGGCTATCGGCGGATGCGGCATTAATTTGGATGCTTTTCGGGTCGTATTGTTCGATACCGGGTAAGCCTGTTGAGTGGGGTTTTGTGCCGAATAAAGTACAAAGTGGTGTATAGTCTCTAGCACTTTCTTCTTGACAAGCACTCCAGAGTTCTGTAGCCCCATTTACTTCTGGATAATTCCACATTAAATTTAATGAGTGTTGTGTAGAAGCTTTTTGAATACAAGCTCTAGCCGCGTTATAAATAACTAGCCTACAATTTGCATCAGCACATCTATCTAATACTAAAGCTAAATAAGTTGCAATCGCCTCTAGTTTCTCCAATTCGTACTCAGCCTTGAGCAGCGCCTTAGCTTCGTTGATAATTTCTATATAAGTAACAAGTGTTAGCAACTGACGAGGATTAAATAGTTGAAACCATTGCTGACAATAGTTAAGAATTTGACCGTGATCGTTAATAATATGTTCAATGGGGATGAAATTTTTTATTTGCAACTCATAGTAATTGTTCTTTAAATACTCTTGGCTTAACTCCCATCCTTTTAAATCCAATGTTTCGGGAATTCTAAATTCTAAACTTCCTTTCCCTTTTTTATAAGCGACTGCATACAATTGATGATCTAAAAGTCCAGATTGAGCTTGAGCCTTGATAATTTCATCTTCAATCACACTACTACAATTCGGACATTTACCAACACCTCGACTTAGAGTAACTGTATCACTCGGATCGTACTCCCCCGCATCCGTTTTAATCGTCGATTCCTTGCCTTTCTTCCCCTTCACCAACTCAAAATCAACCCGCTTCTGTTTCAAGTTAGGAATCGGTTTCACCGCACACCACTTGTGTAAATTTCGCTGTTCCGGGCGCTTGTACAACCACCAATTCGGACTCAAAGGCACAACCGACTGACAACTCGGACAAACCACCGTATGCGCCCACAAATAATTCTGCACAGTTTCCCCCGGTAAAGAAGGGAAAAACTCAGCTAATCTTTTCTCAGCTTCATCCCCCACCCATTTCACCCATTTATCAATATCCTCCTGCAAATCCGGGCCAAACTTCAGCGGATATTCCATAGCCGCCTTCATCGTCACCACCGCCACGGGATTGAGATCCGACGCCAACACATTCAACCCGTACCGCGCCGCCTCAAACGGAATGCTTCCCCCACCCGCAAACGCATCTAAAATCGTCGGCGTGCGATTCCCCCACACCTTCTCGCAATAGTCGTGAACCTTTTTAATTCGCACCGAAGACGGGGGAGTTTTGTAGAGTTTAATTTCCTTCCCCGGTTCCAATCCCAGCAAATATTCAAACTCTTCTAAAGAGATATCTGCGGGTAAAATCGACCCCAACACCGAAGCGCGAGAAAACGATAATGGTTTGCGCGAATACCAGCGATGCAATCCTTTAAAGGGATTGCCGCCGTGTTCGTAATAAACCTGCTGGTTTAGCAGATTCACCGGCATGATTTTCTCGATGAAGAGTTGGGGGCGCATGATTTTGTTGGTTGGTGGTTGTTGGTTATTTGTTATTGGTTATTTGTTATGTGCCACAATTCTAGATCCCCCTAACTAAATCCCCCTTAAGAAGGGGGACTTTGAACGCTTCCAGTCCCCCCCTTCTTAAGGGGGGCTAGGGGGGATCTCCGGGTTGTTGCTTCTAGCCCGCCTCTAAAGGGATTGCAAACTGCAATTTGCATTGGTATTATCCCAAAAACTTCTCGCTCAATCTTCAAATACCTCCGTCTTTTCAATGATAAACCATTCGTGGTACAATACTGCTAAGAAAAACTCTTGTCCTTTTGGGCGATCGCACACAGCCATATATCCCGATACAAACATATCATCGTCAAAAGTTGTATCCTTAAGAAACAGAGTCAGCGAGTTACCATCCGCACTCCAAATTGTCCGCAAAATCGTGATATTTTGGTGACGAGATGCTTCAACTGGCAATAACACCCACCGCCCCTCAATTTCGATAAATTCCGGTTCGCCGTATCTAAACTCAGACTCCCATGTCTCCGGCCCTTCATGCTTCTCAATAATTCGATCCCACCGCACTGTTTTAATCTTGGCTAAAGTTTCGTTTGACAAATCAGCTATTTGCATACACATTCCTCGCGCAATTGTCACATTTGGCTCTAGATCCCCCCTAGCCCCCTTAAGAAGGGGGGAACCGGAAGCAGTCAAAGTCCCCCTTCTTAAGGGGGATTTAGGGGGATCTAGACTTAGCGTAAAAACGAGATTTCTCAAGGATTTTAGTCAAATCGAATTAATCTCCCAATAAAATTCGCAAAGCTTTCAAAGCATTTGAACGATTGCCATTGGCAATTTTACCAAACCAATAATGTGCCTCTTCATTACTCATCGCCATAATCCCCTCGGCAATATTCGCAATTCGTTCAGTTTTCGATAGCGGTTGCAGCGATTGAAATAAAATCGCCAAACTTACGCCAGATTCTTCTGATAAAATATAAGGAGTTTGTCGCTGCTGAGATAAACTTTTAGGGTCGTAATTATTCGCTTTGAGAGTTGCATAAATTGTCTGTCTCGCCAAAACCAGGGCATTTCCTTTGAGTCGCCCCAATTTTTTAGCAGCAGGACGTTTTTTCTCTCCGGCTTTTTTGTAAGCACATTGGTAGAGTTCTAATGCAAAATTGTTATGATCTAAAGGCAAAACTCGTAACTGAAATTCTTGCATGGTCTATGGGCGGGGCGGGTTTATGAGGATTGGTGTCAACAAACACGTTAAACGTAGTACCGGTTTGCTGTCTAACGATTAGGGTTCGATCCCCCCTAGCCCCCCTTAAGAAGGGGGGGACAGGAGTCTTCTCAAAGTCCCCCTTCTTAAGGGGGATTTAGGGGGATCTAGACTGGGGTAAAAGCGAGATTTCTCAGTAAAACCCGCCCCTACATTTTAATATACTACTCTTGCCATTAAATTTAAACGTTCTACTGGATTGCGATCGAGCGTTTGTTTTATACTGCTAATATCCGAGGCATTTGCCGACAAAGCTGGCTTGAATTCTAAGGTGATTTTCAAACTAACATCAGCTTGCGCGTCGGGACTGTTCAACAAACTGTTGAGAGTCGAGAAAAAGCTCTGAAATCCCCGCAACGCCCCTTGATATTCCAGCCGCACAAATTGGTCGCCGGTTTGAATGGTTGCGGTTTGGTCGATTTGCGGTTGCCACCGCTGCAATAGGGCAATTGCTGTTCCCAATTTGCGATAATCTATTACTTGACTCACAGACAATTCTAGCACTTCGATGCCTTGCACTTTGTAGTCGCTAATGCGATCGCCCAATCCCGCAAATACCGCATTAATCGTGCCGTCAATTTCGATAATCGGCGGTTTCGCCTCCCACAAACTCGGCTGTAGCGTTTCCACAACATAAGCAGAATTGCCACTATCTCGAACGCTAGAAACTTGAGGATTTAGATTGACATTGGTTGCTTTTTCTGCTGTATCACCGTTACCGTAATCGGCCACGACACGAAAAATAGTGTTATTAACAATGGTGATTTCACACTCATCGGAAGGGCGGAAATTTCCCGGCACTAAAATATTATCTTGATACAAACTAACCGTCAGTGCTCCTTTCGCTTTCCACCTGACGCGCACGGGCTTTGCCGCTTCTGTACTGGGCATCAATTGAGCGCTGAGTTCCACTTCTTTGGGCGCTGGAGGTTCGAGAATGCCGCGTCTGTAGAGGGAGGCGCGATCGCTAAATTCGATCGTCTCCGGCAGCGCCAACACGCTATCATCAGTTTTGATAAACAGTCTCTCCCCGACTTTCATATCCCAATTGCCCATTTTCAAACCTTCGCGAATCGTCTCCCGCAGCATCGAAACTTCCGCATCAAGGAGAATATTCAAACTCAAATCCTTAGCAAAAGCATCGCGCAGCGCCTTCGTTGTCCAACTATCCAACCCCGCAGGCCAAACTTTTTGCAGGATAAAAGCCGGGGCGAAAGGTTTAGCTTCTTCGGCGCGAATCTTGCCGCAATCTTTGAGGGCTTTGAGAATTACATCTTGCTGGTGGTTTTTGCCTTTCACCATACTCGCATCCTGCGCCGTAAGAGTGTAGTGCATCAATCCTTTCGGTGCTTTTACTTGGTCATTTGAGGGATAAAATAAATGGCGGTAAGCATTAGTCAAAGATACTCTCACAGCTATATCTTTCGCGCCTTGCCGTTCCTTCAATTGCTTCTGCTGGCTTCCCGATAAATCTGCCAGTCGGTTCTGACTTTTGAGAATATTTTGAATAGCTTTATATTCTCTGGCATTGTCGATCGCCGTTTCTAATTCTAGCCGATTTGCCACCAAAAATAACAACCGATTCCGGTAGGTGCGAAACTTCCCCGATTCGCCGCTATTGTTGAAAATTCTCTCGATTAATTCCGGGGCTGCGTCGGTAGAAGCATTCACCATCGCTTCGTCAAAGTCGATCGCGCACAACGCCACCTCATCCGGGTTGTCGTCTACATCTCCGGGACTTTCGATATTAGAAACTAAGGTAAATAATCTGGTGGCAAAAATGCTATCCCGGCGAGTTCGCAAATCTTCTTTGGCCAATACTACCCCGACTTGTTCTTTCTCTTCGGTAATGATTTTATTAATCGAAGGTTCTTCTTTAAACCTCGCTAAAGATGTTACCGGATCGGAGTCTAAATACCAGGCTACCTTAGTTAATCTTTCTAAAGCGCGATCGACAAAACCGCTGTCAACCCCCGGAGTCAGCAGCGACAAATTCAACTCCGCCAGCCGAATTCCCGAAGAATTTCCCTGAGTCAAAGAATGCAAAAATATTGTTCTGCTTACCCAAGTAGAAAACGGCGGTTTTCCCGCTGCTATCCATTCCCCATCTTGCAATTGTGCGTAAGCCGGCCTACCATCGGGATTGTAGATATCAGCGCCGATCGCATTCCGCAAGGGCGATCGCTGCAACCGAGAAGTCAGATCGTTAGTAATTTCGCCATCCATCCCCACCGGAATATGATGCGTGTGAATCATCGGCACCCAACCATCGCGATTTTCCCACAAATGCCGCACGACTTGCGCGAACAATCGCAAAGCCCCCCGCGTCTTCTGGAATTCGGGAATAGAAGCAATTTTTTTAGTTAAAAGATTGAACAATTCCGGGTGAAACGGATAACTTTGGGCGATCGCTTCTGAGTATGACGCATCTTTGCACCCATCGGGCAAATTAACGCGGCAATTGCGATAAGCCACCAAATATTCCGATGCCGCTTTTTGCGCCGCTTCCTCGCTAACTCTGGCAAACACGCGCTGTTTAACGATGTTGTAAATTTCGATATCTGTAGAAGGACTCAACACCCTTTCTTGTCTTGCGGAAGCGCGCATCGTTTCTTGCAATTCTGCCGTTTCTTCCGCAAAAGTATCTGCTGTCGAGGCGAGGGAATAAACCAATACTAAATTATCGCAGGCTGCCGCCAAATCCATCAGGGAAAATAGAAAAGCTACCACTTGTTTGGCTAAATCGCTTCTGCCAATTTGTTTCGCTTTTGCCGATCGCAAATACCGCGCAATTTCATCTAAAATAATCACAGTCGGCTGTCCCCCCGTCAACCGTTCTAACACCGAAGTACCGGGGCTGACACCGCTTTTATCGCTGCCTTGCAGTAACTGATAGCCTGCAATCCCGCCAATTTGGTAAGCAATTTCGCCCCAAAGAGTATAGGTTGTCAAGCCGCTGTCCGAGTGATAAACTCCTTGTTCTGGGTCTAAATCCCGACCGTCGATCGCTGCAACTTGTAAAGGGCGATCGGGAATCAGGCTAATATCTGTAAAGCGTTCCAATCCGACAATTTCTCGCCCTTGCTTGCAGATATGCCAGAGTGCAATTTCATCGTGAGTTTTGCCGCCCCCAAAACTCGTTTCCAAACGAACCACCCCAGCCCCAGCGCTTTGCTTCATCAAGCGGCTGAAAACTTCCCGAATTAGGGTTTTAATGCCATCAGTTGCGAAGGTATTGGCAAAAAATTTATTAGCATCTTGATAAACTTGAGGTGCAGTTCCTTCGACTACCAGCCGCAATTTTGCTGCAAATAAATCTAGAGACAAGTCTCCCGATAAAATCTCATCTCTGGGCACGCAGGTATCAAAGATTAATGGCAGCATCTAACGATCCTTTGGTGTTGGGTAAATGATTAAAATCCACATTTCCGCCGCTAACAATCACGCCAATCCGCGCATTTTCAGCCTGCACAACACCTGACAACAAAGCCGCCGCCGCTAACACTCCCGTCGGTTCCACAACTATCTTCATGCGTTCCCACATAAAAAACATTGTCTGGCGAATTGCGTCTTCGGAAACTGTTGCCATATCGTCCACATAATGCAGCACCAAAGGAAAGGTTAATTTCCCCAAAGATGGTGTGCGCGCACCATCAGCAATCGTATCCGGGTTAGTCACTGTGTGCAGCGTTTTCGTGCGGAACGATCGCGCCGCATCATCTGCTTGCTCGGGTTCTACTCCTATTACTTTACACTGCGGAGACAAAGTTTTTGTCGCGATCGCGCATCCCGACAGCAAACCCCCGCCACCGCAGCAAACCAGCAGCAAATCTAACTCCCCAACTTCTGCGATTAATTCCAGCGCCGCCGTACCTTGTCCCGCAATCACCCACGCATGGTCATAAGGAGGAATAATTGTCAAGTGCCGTTCTGCGCCAATTTTAGCCGCTAACTCTTCGCGGGAAACTTGAGTGCGATCGTACAAAATAATCTCTGCACCGTAGCCGCGAGTCGCTTCTTGCTTGACTTTGGGCGCATCTGCAGGCATGACAACAGTAGCAGGAATCTGTAACAACTGGGCGGCAAGGGCGATCGCCTGCGCGTGATTTCCCGAAGAAAAAGTCAGCACTCCCCGCTGTTTTTCCGCTTCAGATAGCTGCATCAAAGCATTGCAAGCACCCCGAAATTTAAATGAACCCGTGCGCTGAAAGTTCTCGCACTTGAAAAATACCTGAGAATTCGTCTGTTTGTTGAAAGTTTCCGAAGTCAGCACCGGCGTCTTGAAAGTTTTGCCCTGCAAGCGATTTGCCGCCGCCTCTACATCCGCGAAACTTACTGACAAGGAATTTTGGGCACAGAAGTCGGCACTCATAGATTTTAGATTTGGGCGATCGAGAACTCTATTTGTAGGGTGGGCATTGCCCGCTTCACTCGTACCATTAAACTATAAATTATTATCATAAGCTGTTGCGCTTAATTGTTAAAAAAGCTGTTGACTAAAATCAAAGTTATGACAATTTACTATCAAAAAGTAAAGGAGCGTTTCCGATTAATGAATACAAATTTAACCACCGCCGATTAATTGTAGGGAAACGGCGCCGTGCCCTGTCTTGATTTTGGGTAATATCTGAAATGTTGCACCATTCTCAATAAGCTTTTTAGGAACAGGCAAGATGCCTGTTCCACAAAGAGTGAATTTTCTTGTGGAACAGGCATCTTGCCTGTTAAGCGAGAATGGTGCAATATCTCAGGTAATATCAAATCCGTTGGCATCGGAATTATTCATCTCTCTCTTCCCTTTCTCTGTACCCTCTGTGCCCTCTGCGGTTTAATCATTCCGATACAACCGGAATCGATATAACGGGTAAAATCAACCGGATTGGATGGTGAAATTGCCCTCGCGAGTGCGATCGACTCCAACCATCGACAACCGCAAAAGAGGAAACGGCATTGCCGTTCCCCTACCCAAAAAATAGCAACTAAAGTGTTTAACAATTACCAAAAAAAAGGACACAGTATTACTGTGTCCTTACCTATTTATTGTAGGAACACGGCTTGCCGTGTCCCTAACCGTACCCCCGATATCCCGATTAGGATTCTTGCCGTTTAGAACAAGAACAATTCAGTATTACCGGTCGGTCCCAAATTCACATCGACAGTGGCAAACAAACTGTTACCACCAACCGTAGAACCGTTGCTATCGTAATACAGTTTAGTAGACAAACCGTCGTAGATAGCCATGATGGACGGCCCGGTTAAAGTTGCTTCAAACACAGTTACATCAGACACTGTGCTGCTGTAAGCGTAGAAACTCGAACCCAAAGGCCCAGATCCGGTTGTAAAGGCTGCAAACCCAGTGCTGTCGAGGTTAATTACATCATCAGTAATGCTGTAATTGGTAATGAAGTCCCCGCCGTCAGCAGTAGTTCCGCTGAACACAAACACATCCAAACCATCACCGCCGTTGAGAGCATTGGTTCCGACACCACCGATTAAAGTGTCATTCCCGATGCCACCGTTGAGAGTATCGCTACCGCCACCGCCGAAGAGGCTGTCATTACCATCGTCGCCGGAAATGCTGTCGTTACCCAAACCGCCGTCGAAAATGTCGGCACCAGAACCGCCGCTGAAGATGTCAGCAAACTCAGTACCAGTGACGCTGTTATCAGTCGCATCTCCGGTAAATAAGACAGGAGAGGTGAAGTTGTAACCGCCAGCACCTGAACCGAAATTGTTAAAGTCGGTTGGGAAAGTATTCCCAGCAGCAGTTAAATCAGCAACGCTACCTGAGTTGGTAGTAGTACCAGTATCAGGAGTGTCAGTATCAGAAGAGGCGATGGTACCTGTGAATACAAAGTCCGCCGTTCCCAGATTGCTAGCAGCAGTACCCAGATTCGCAATCAAGGTAGAACCAGCCGCTTCGGTACCGTTCGAGTCAAAATACAACACTGTTTCGTTCGACGCATTCGTAAAGGCGAAGAAACCAGCAGTTGTAGAATTGCCCAGGGCTGTAGCTTGTGCATCTTCTAAAGAGGCATAACTGCCGCCGCTGAAAATCACTAACTCTTGGCCAGTAATGTCAGGATTTGAACCCGTCACACCGTCAAAGTTAGTCGTAGTCAAATTGCCGAATTCGCTCGCGCTAAACTCGAATTTGTCACTTCCAGAGGTAAAGTCGGTAATTGTATCACCGCCTTCGGCTGTTGCTTTGAAAACAAACAGATCCGCACCAGCACCGCCAGTCACAACATCTGCACCAGAACCGCCGCTGAAGATGTCAGCAAACTCAGTACCAGTGACGCTGTTAGCATTAGCATCTCCGGTAAATAAGACAGGAGTGGTGAAGTTGTAACCGCCAGCACCTGAACCGAAATTGTTAAAGTCGGTTGGGAAAGTATTCCCAGCAGCAGTTAAATCAGCAACGCTGCCTGAGTTGGTAGTAGTACCAGTATCAGGAGTGTCAGTCTCAGAAGAGGCGATCGTACCTGTGAATACAAAGTCCGCCGTTCCCAGATTGGTAGCAGCCGTACCCAGATTCGCAATCAAGGTAGAACCAGCCGCTGCGGTACCGTTCGAGTCAAAATACAACACTGTTTCGTTCGACGCATTCGTAAAGGCGAAGAAACCAGCAGTTGTAGAATTGCCCAGGGCTGTAGCTTGTGCATCTTCTAAAGAGGCATAACTGCCGCCGCTGAAAATCACTAACTCTTGGCCAGTAATGTCAGGATTTGAACCCGTCACACCGTCAAAGTTAGTCGTAGTCAAATTGCCGAATTCGCTCGCGCTAAACTCGAATTTGTCACTTCCAGAGGTAAAGTCGGTAATTGTATCACCGCCTTCGGCTGTTGCTTTGAAAACAAACAGATCCGCACCAGCACCGCCAGTCACAACATCTGCACCAGAACCGCCGCTGAAGATGTCAGCAAACTCAGTACCAGTGACGCTGTTAACATTAGCATCTCCGGTAAATAAGACAGGAGTGGTGAAGTTGTAGCCGCCAGCACCTGAACCGAAATTGTTAAAGTCGGTTGGGAAAGTGTTCCCAGCAGCAGTTAAATCGGCAACGCTGCCTGAGTTGGTAGTAGTACCAGTATCAGGAGTGTCAGTCTCAGAAGAGGCGATGGTACCTGTGAATACAAAGTCCGCCGTTCCCAGATTGCTAGCAGCAGTACCCAGATTCGCAATCAAGGTAGAACCAGCCGCTTCGGTACCGTTCGAGTCAAAATACAACACTGTTTCGTTCGACGCATTCGTAAAGGCGAAGAAACCAGCAGTTGTAGAATTGCCCAGGGCTGTAGCTTGTGCATCTTCTAAAGAGGCATAACTGCCGCCGCTGAAAATCACTAACTCTTGGCCAGTAATGTCAGGATTTGAACCCGTCACACCGTCAAAGTTAGTCGTAGTCAAATTACCGAATTCGCTCGCGCTAAACTCGAATTTGTCACTTCCAGAGGTAAAGTCGGTAATTGTATCACCGCCTTCGGCTGTTGCTTTGAAAACAAACAGATCCGCACCAGCACCGCCAGTCACAACATCTGCACCAGAACCGCCGCTGAAGATGTCAGCAAACTCAGTACCAGTGACGCTGTTAACATTAGCATCTCCGGTAAATAAGACAGGAGTGGTGAAGTTGTAGCCGCCAGCACCTGAACCGAAATTGTTAAAGTCGCTCGGGAAAGTGTTCCCAGCAGCAGTTAAATCAACAATGCTGCCTGAGTTGGTAGTAGTAGTACCAGTATCAGAAGAGGCGATCGTACCTGTAAATACAAAGTCCGCCGTTCCCAGATTGCTAGCAGCAGTACCCAGATTCGCAATCAAGGTAGAACCACCGGCTACGGTACCGTTCGAGTCAAAATACAACACCGTTTCGTTCGAGGCATTCGTAAATGCGAAGAAACCAGCAGTTGTAGAATTCCCCAGGGCTGTAGCTTGTGCAGCTTCCAAAGAGGCATAACTTCCGCCAGTGAAAATCACGAATTCTTTGCCAGTAATGTCAGGAGAAACCCCGCTAACACCGTCAAAGTTAGTCGTAGTCAAATTGCCGAAAGCGCTCGCGGTAAACTGGAATTTGTCAGTTCCAAAGGTAAAGTCGGCAATTTTATCGCCACCTTCTTTAGTTCCCCTGTAAACAAAGAGATCCGCACCACTGCCGCCGCTTATGATATCCAAACCGAGGCCGCCGGTGATGATATCGTTGCCGTCGCCACCCTTGAGGCTATCGTTATAATTGCTGCCGACAATGTTGTCATCGCCTGCTAAACCATCGTAATTAACTGCGGCCGGAGAAGTGGTGAAATCCACATTGTCAGCACCAGCAGTACCGACAGGAATACTTAGTGGCTCGCCCGTGAAGACAAAGTTACCGACATCCAGGCGAATGCTCGCCGAGAAACTGGCCACAATGTCCAAGCGCGCCCCAAAACCATATACCACCACCAAACGGCCGGTCTCGGCATCTATAAACTGACAGAAAACAGGCACGTCTGGGTTGCCGCCCAACTGTGCAAACCGCGCTTGCAAACTCGCGATGCTGTTAACAGTGATATCCGTGGTGAAGTCGAGGAAATTAGCGCCACCGATCGCCCCAAAAGTAGAATTAGCAGTAATATCCACTTTGGTCAAGATAGAAGCGTTGAGACTAAAAGCTGCGTTAGAAAACTCTAAAACATCCTCAGTGACATTAAAGTCAGTAATAAAGTCAGCTTCTGCAACTGTTGTAATATCTTGGCGGGAAGTGCGGTAAAGAAAGCGATCGTTTCCACCACCCCCAATTAGAGTATTGGTTCCTAGGCCGCCTTCGATCGTGTCATTGCCCTCATTTCCGGTTAATAGGTCATTCCCAGCACCGCCTATTACTGTGTCATCGCCCATGCCACCGTCGATATCGTCATCCTCATCGCCGCCGTCGATATCGTCATCGCCACCGCCGCCTTTAACTTTGTCGTTGCCTTTGCCTGCTTTTATTTTGTTTTTGCCTAGGCTAACTTCGATATCATCATCGTCATCGCCGCTGTCGATATCGTCATCGCCATCGCCGCCTTTAATTGTGTCCTTGCCTTTGCCGCCGATGATTTTATCTTTGCCTTTGCCGGCTGTAATGTTATCGTCACCATCGCCGCCTTCGATGTCGTTATCCAGCGTCGCAGAACCGACAATAACTTGAGCTTGTTGAGTGCCAGCAAAGTTAAAGACATTTTGCTCGACTATCAAGCTAAAACGCTGGCCGAGGAACTCTCTTCTGCCGTTGGTAACTTTAAAACCAAAACCAGCCTCACCCTTATAACCTACTGTCGCTTTGAAACTTACAAAGCCTTCGTTAATGTCTGCTTGAGTGAAGGTCGAACCGGGTTGTACGGGGGCTCCCTTAAAGAATAGTTGGCCGGTTGTAGGATCGGGCAGCTCGGTTACCGTGTAGACTATGCCGCCAGGACCTTGCTGGTCATCGACATACTCCAACGACTCACGATTAATTTTTTGCTCGCCGCCGCTGGAACCAGCAACGCCGTTCTTATTAGCTCCGACTCGCGGAGGGTTAAAAATCGGGTTCGCAGTTGGAGTTGGAGTTTGAGTTGGAGTTTGATTTGGAGTTTGAGTTTGAGGATCAACTCCTAAAAAGTCGCCAGCATCGATCTGCGTTGCGTTGACATTCGACAATCGCACCAGCGTCCTGTTATTGACCCGAATTTCGGTATTGGCCTCGACTTGTACAAAGCTCAAGCTGTTAAAGTTCAAGTCGCCAGCCAGCATAAACTTGTCTTGGCCGTCTTCGTAGTCAGTGATGACTGCACTTCCTGCGTCAGACTCGTTACTCATGGCAAAAACGTCATTTCCAGCACCGCCGATACAGGTATGGTTGCCAGTACCGCCCATCAGCGTATCGTTGCCGTCGCCGCCCATCAACGTATCCTCGCCGTCGCCGCCGCCGCTAACGCTGTCGTCGCCGTCGCCGCCGTCTGCCATGTCATTGCCGTCGCCAGTGACGAGGGTATCGTTGCCGCCACCGCCCATCACACTGTCGTCGCCGGCACCGCCCATCACGCTGTCGTCGCCGTCGTCGCCACTGCAAAGGTCGCTGCCGTCGCCGCCCATCACGGTATCGTCGCCGATGCCGCCACTAACGCTGTCGTCGCCGTCGTCGCCACTGCAAACGTCGCTGCCGTCGCCACCCATCACGGTATCGTTACCGGTGCCGCCGCTAACGCTGTCGTCGCCGTCGTCGCCACTGCAAACGTCGCTGCCGGCATCGCCGCCCACGGTATCGTTGCCGATGCCGCCGCTAACGCTGTCGTCGCCGTCGTCGCCGCTGCAAACGTCGCTGCCGGCATCGCCGCCCACGATATCGTTATCTTTGCCGCCGTTAACGGTATCATTGCCTTCGCCGCCATTTACGGTATCGTTGCCCCGATCGCCCCGGACGTTATCGTTGCCTTCGCCGCCCTCGCAATCGTCGTTGTCTTTGCCACCGTAGATGCTATCGTTGCCGGCGCCGCCGTCAACGTCATCTTCTCCTTCGTTGCCGTGGGCAGAGTCATCGCCGTCATCGCCTTCGCAGGTGTCGTTGCCGGTACCGCCAAAAAGGCTGTCGTTATCTTTACCGCCATTAACCTTGTCGTCGCCTTTGCCGCCCTTAACGTTGTCGTTGCCCCGATCGCCTCTTATTTCATCGTCGCCATCGCCGCCCTCGCAATCGTCGTCATCTTTACCACCGTAGATTTTATTGTTTTTGTCACGGTTTCCTTTGATTTGATCCTTGCCTCTTTTGCCGTATATCTCCTCGTTATCGCCAGTGGCGACAATTAGGTCATCGTCATCGGTACCGACGACGGTTCGGCGGCGATCGATGCCGCTGCCATCATCTAAACCATCCTCTTCCATTTCCGTACCTCCCAAGGTCTGGAAAATGTTGTCGCTGTCGCTGTCGCTGTCATCGTCATCGTCATCATCGTCATCGTCATCGTCATCATCGTCATCGTCATCGTCATCGTCATCATCGCCCACACCGTTAGACAGATCCGGAAATTGGTCGGCAATGCCCTCGCTGTTTTCGGCGAGTGTTAGGTTAATTAAATCGGCTAAGTCCTCATCGGAAAGTTTAGGGCTGTTTTGGCCTAAATCCACAGACGGATCATCTAGATTGGTGGTTGAAAACCCGGGATCTGCTTCCCCGTCCTCAGGGGGGATCGGTGTAGTAAACAACTTGGGATCTGTCACCTCAGAAATTTCTGTTTCCTCTGGCCTGGGAAAAAGTGTTCCCGATACATTTCCTACTGGCATTTCTTCTTCATTCATTGTTGATCTTTCCCAAATAATGGTAAGCTTCTTAGACTCAATTTATCAGCAAACAGGAGGCTGCAGAAGAAAATTTTTTAGCTTCATGCTTTCGCCTGTTATAGGATCTCGTCTCCTTCTCTTTACTATTATAGATGCCACTTCAACTGCAAGGTTTTTTTCATTCTGTTGCGAGTTTTATATTCCGCAATTGCGTATCAAAATTAATTGATCTGCAACCTACACTGTAAGTGCTGCGCCGAAGCTCCGAGCCTTTAAGATGTTCTCGGTAATTTCTACAGTAAGCGGCGCCGAATGGCCTCTGATTGTAGATCTTCTACGTAATTTCTACAGTGAATTGGCTGAATTTAAACTCGCCACTGACAACTCCTAAATAACTACCCAAAACCCGTATCCCCCCAATTTTACCCTTGCTTTTTTTCCGATCTCCGCTGGGTGTATTGAAGTTTTGTAACACTCCCAGCTTTGACAAATCCTTCCCTGACTTAGGATTTGAATCTCTTGACTAAACGACTGCACGCTTCTAATTTTAGTTCCCGATGAGTAATTAGAAATTTAGATAATTAGCCGGGGCAAATATTTGTTCTAATTTTTAGTTGTTGCACCATTTTCTCTCCATGCGAGGAAACTTCGCCAACAGAGATTTTTTTTGGGGATCAATACTAACAGTTATCTCAAAAAATATCTATCTCAAGACATATTGCAAAATTTATCAAAAAATGGTAAAAGACAGAATTCGTTTTTGGTGACAGTTGCAAGCTCGATCGGCATTTTGAGCGAGAATGACCCACGGCGAGGCTGCCAAACCCAGTTGCTTTGTAGAGGCTTCGCTACCAAATCGAATAATTCTCCGAGAAACCGGCCTGATGAGGCGTAATCCTCTAGATGCCCAAAATGATGGTTGCTTGAGAGTACCGGAATAATTTGATTGCCGTTGTATTGTTGAGGGTTCTTGGCTGCTTACGTTTATTTTTGCTGCTTAACTTTAACTAGATTAAGAGAGTTAAATTAAAAGTTTTCTATATCATAAAAGCGGTAAATTAGCAATAACTTATTAGCAACTATCGATGGTCAACTATCAATTACCGATCGCCACTGAGGTCTTAAGGATGAGGGCGGAGGGCTTACGGATGAGAACCCAGGGCTGACCAATTAATTAATTGACACAAAATCAAGATTACACATGGGGGGTTGGTGGTACAGGATAAGCGGTAAAGACCGATCGACCGATCGCAAAAAAAAAAGAAATACTCAACTTTGCCTGCGATATTACCCTGAAAGCGGTTGGCGATAGCCGAAGTAATTTTAATAAGAACTAGAGATCCGCCTGGTAAAGTGCCTCCAATTTAACTTTACTCAGCAATGAGAAACTCAAGTTCACGACGAATCTAAAGGGGTCTGCGGTAGAGGTGCAAAATGTCAAAGATAGCAAGATTGGAGAAAATTCGGCTTTCATCGAGCCACAGGGCAATCAAAACTAATAAACTGTTATTAAAGTACAACTTTTATATCGTCAAAGTGTTTGAACAAATATATATGACCCTAGCGATCGCCCGATCGGGGGAAGCCAATTCAGAAACTTTGATTAAAAGAGTAAAAAATATGTTGCCGAGTGCTATTGCTAGCCACAAAAACGCAGGCAAATTCAGAATTAAGGCGGGAGGGCGCTAAATCCGTGAGCCAGGAATTTCAACTCTCAGTCACCCCTGTTGGCGACGACGAATATCTAGTGCGGACAGAAAGGGTTGCACCCGGTGTACCCTTAGCCGAACAACAAGTCCGCTGGCCGATCGACGAATGGCTTGCACTGTCTGCTCAACTGATGAACGACCCACTGGTGGGCTTGCTCCAGGGAAAAGCAGTACAGGGAACCAATTTTGCTGGTCGCGGCCTCTCGCGTTCGGGAAACAACCCAGCGCCGAATTTAGTAGCCCTGGGGCAACAATTATACAGTGGGCTGTTTCAAGGAAACTTGCGCGATAGCTGGACTTGCGCTCAAGGCATTGCCCAGCACCGCCGAGAAGTGCTGCAACTGCGACTCGGACTCAAAGGCCGGCGCTTGCCGCGGCTGCCCTGGGAAGTTCTGCACGCCGGCGATCGCCCTTTGGCAACCGGCACGGATGTCGTGTTTTCTCGCTACCAACCAGGTACAAGTTTGTTCAAACAAACCCGGATACTGCCTAGTAGCGGGCCACTAAAAATTTTAATGGCGATCGCCTCTCCAAGCGATCGAGACAGCTTGCAGCTCAAGCGAGAAGTGCTCCACCTGCAACAAGAACTCCAAAACCGCACCGCTAATCCTCTCAAAAACAGCCCCCATTCCCCGGAAATTCAACTGACTATTCTCGAACAGCCCGATCGAGAACAACTTACCCAAGCCCTAGAACAAGGACACTACCAAGTCCTACACTACGCAGGCCACAGCAACTTAGGTTCCCGAGGTGGCGAACTCTACCTAGTCAGCAGCCGCACCGGCTTAACCGAAACCCTCAGTGGCGACGACTTAGCTGGATTGCTTGTTAACAACGGTATTCAGATGGCCGTGTTCAACTCCTGCCGCGGCGCCTACGGCGACCCCTCAGACCTCGCGGACGACAGCCCGGAACGGAACTTAACCGAAGCTCTAGTGAAGCGGGGCATTCCAGCAGTGCTAGCAATGGCAGAAAGCATCCCCGACGATGTAGCCCTAACTCTGACCCGGTTGTTTTACCGCAACCTCAATCAAGGCTATCCAGTCGATCTCAGCCTGAGCCGGGCAAGAGCTGGGCTAATTTCTGCCTACGGTTCTCACCAGCTATACTGGGCGTTGCCGATTCTCTACCAGCACCCGGACTTTGACGGCTATTTGACCGGCGCCCCAGCCCACAGTGCGACATCCGGTTCTATGGTGCACATAATCGCGTCGGGAACGCAACCGGCGCTGGCGGGTACAGAATGGAAGGCTCCGTCTTCGGTTTCGGCGATCGCCCAACACCCCCCAATCCCAGTCAATCGATCGCATGAGTCAGACAATTCTGACGGCGAAGTCTGGGAATACTTTCCCGACCAATTAAAAAATCGTAGGGATTGGGTTCACCAGAACGATCGACCCGAGGCTGCTAATTCACCGAACTCACCGACGGCTTCGCCATCCTCTATTTCTAGTTCTGAGTGTTCGGCGATCCAAGCAACTCGCGCCGCTGCACCGACTCAAAAACCGTTAAAAAAACCGGGATTGAACACATCTGTGCTCGTGATGCTTTGCTTGTTGCCCGTTGCTTTGAGTGCTGGCTTTTTTGGGTGGCGGTACTCGCACCAGCGAGGCACGAAACCAGAAGAGTTACTGCCGGCGGTACGGACTCCCCTGTCGCAAAATTACCTGCAACAACGCCACTAAAAGCGATAGCCCACTACTGCAATCCTGAATTTAGACCCTCTTGGCCTAGGCCCAAACTGGGTGGGGTTTTTGCTGGCCATTCGCTATCGGCTGCCGGTGGAAAAGTGATCAAAAGTATGCTGCTCGATCGAATCTCGGACTTATTTTCATCAAGCCGGTTTTTACCGAAAATAAGCAGCAGCGCAACCAAGCATCTAGGAAGAAACCGGGTTTCTCGTCGAGAGAGTAAGTCCGGGACTGCTTAATATAGAATTCGGCAGTCGATTGTAGATTTTAGACTTCGGCTTGAGTCCTGAGTCGAACGATTTGAGATTTTAGATTTACTCCACAGATGAATCTGGAAGCTTGAACAAGAGTCTAAAATTTTGATCTCTCCACGACAGGAGTCGGTGGCTTGTATGCGTTTTTGGGCGGGCTGATTCGGCAGCAGGAGCATTCGTCATTCGGCACAAGACAATAAAAGCCAGAGTTGGAACAATTAAGAACGTCCTCACCGTCAGTGCGGTTGGTATATTCCACAATAATTAATTATGGAAGCGGCTGTGAGTTTGACGCGGCCCCTCAGTTGGTGCATAAATTTTGAGAGTCTGGCAGTTGACAGGCCACGAGTGGAAACCAATACATTTCCATCGAAACTCGTTGTCGGGAACCGCTGCTAATTTGTAGTGCATCAAACATTTAAGCTGTGCTGCATTTAACTCGCTCTTTTTCAATTCCCCTGTGGAAATAACCTCACATTCTCTGCCTTGGGGCCGGAGGAGGAAGATTTTTCCGAGTTCCCCCTAGACATCTACTGATTCGTAGCGAAGTGTTAAGAGTCGCGAAGCAATCTCGCCCGATCAAAACTATTCCCCTCCTAGTTGCTGTCCGATGTTTCTGCCGTCGCGCCCATTGAGTCGGGTTTTAGCTTAAACCCGTTCAACGAACAGGTGAAATTTCCTTCAATTTTTACCCGATTGCCTTCCCCAGACGGCGTTCTGTGCAAGTTATATGCCCAACACCTTAATAGAAGATTGCTCGTTGGTATTTGGGGTTTTGAGGGGATTTCCAGCCCGAAAAATAGGGTTTATACGATTTTAGATTTTAGATTTTAGATTTTAGATTGAATAATTGGGAATGACTTATTCCATAAGGGTTTGGAGCTTGCCTACAGTTGGATTCTTTTTGTAAACTGGTTTTGCAAGTAGCTGGCAGGCGCATCCAGAACAAGTGCTGTCTCCCCTTGTTGAGGTAAAAGTTAACCCCGGCCGGTAAATGCTTTCGGCAGATTTGCAGCGGCCACGCTCTAGGTATTTCGATTCATGGCTGTGTTGTTTTTACCTTGACCACAGACTCGATCAGGGATTGGTGAATGCAGGGAACAGACTTTAGTGTAAAAAAGTAAAGCATTTAATTTGCGACAATAATTTCCCGCGCGATCGCTCCGAGGCTTATGCAAGCATTTGGACGGCGAGCAGAAAATTGATCACCCTTCGAGTATCCTTAGTTGCACCCCCGGTCTTGAGGCAGCAGAAATTTATCCAGAATCTTAATATTCAGAATTCTTAGTATTGACAGTGAAACAAAGTTAATCTAATGTGTTGTAATTGATATAAGTAAAGTCCAATAAGCGAGGTACGGTCAATGGCAGAAACAGCTACAGCACCCTTAACAGGAAAAGGTCTGCTTCAAAAAATCAAAGGCAGTGATTTGCCGCGCAGAGAACTTGCGAAGCTTTGCGGCTACTTCACGGTCAGCAAAAGTGGAGAAACCCGGATTAATCTGGCTGAGTTTTACGATGCAGTGTTAGCTGCTAAGGGCATTGAGCTAGAGAAGTCTAAAGCAGACGGACGCGGGCGAGAAGCGAGTTATCGAGCTAGCGTTCACAAGAATGGCTCGATCGTGATCGGCGCAAATTATACCCAAGAAATGGGATTAAAGCCGGGCGACGAGTTTGAAATTAAGCTCGGATACAAGCACATTCGCTTGATTCAGATCGATGTGGACAGACCTGATGTGGAATTGGATGATGAAGAGGAGGATACAGAAGAATAGAGGCGATCGCGATGCAGTCAGCCGATAGCAAGGCGACTGGATTTGGCATTCGCTAGACGAGTATTTGCGCGCCACCCTTCGATTGAACTGATGAGCTGTCTTGACTATTTCTATTTTCTCTTGTCCCGCAAAGACTACAGTGCCTCTGAACTTCGCAAAAAGGGGCAAGAGAAAGGTTTTGGCAATGAGGAAATATTGGAGGCGATCGCGCAAATTCAAGACCGCGGCTATCAGTCCGACACTCGCTTGGTGGCAAACTCGATCGCCTCTGCAGCAGGCAAATACGGGAAGTCTGCCATCAAGCGCAAGTGCCTGCAAAAAGGAATTGCCAACGATTTATTCGAGCAAGTCTGGGAAGAAGAAATTGCCGAAAATCAGGACTCCGAAGCAGAAAAACTGGCCGAATTAAAAGCCAAAGTCATGCGGAAATACAAGATCGATACTTGGGGTAAAGTAGATCCGAAAACCAAGGGTAAAGTCTTGAATTACCTGCAATACAGGGGCTTTAATGCCTTTGAAATTTGGCGACAGTGGCAAACAGAAGAAGATGACGAGTAAATAGTAGGGCCACGCAAATAGGTGTGACCGAGATAGGCAAGCACAACTGCACTGCTGCCGACGGGGCTAAAGTGTAAGTTCTGAGTTTTTGTAAATGTATGTCAATCCTCAGCGTTGACTAAATAAGATTCGTACATCTGCCGGTGTCTGGCTAAAAGCTCGAGATATTTCTCGTTGATTTTGGCCAGCATCCATTTTTCTTTAAAAATGGCGGCAGATTCTGCTTTCACCGGATCTGCTTCTAGCGGCAAAATATCTTTTCGAGCTGCGCTTTGCTCTGCAACAGACTTCAGTTTCTGAGGGTTTTGCTGGTATTTTCGACCGCTTTTGTGGTTGGCGTAACGACGCGATCGAGTATACCCCATCTGCAAGAACTTGCGGGCCATGTCAGCTCCCACAAAATCTTCGCGATCGAGATACTCTAAAAACAAGGAGTAAATTTTGCTGCTGGATTCCCTGGCAATTTCAGGAGTCTTAAATCTCCAGAAAGGCAGAATTTCTCCTTTGTAGGGTTCCACCAACAGCACTCCCTGTTCTCCTTTCCCTACCCGATAAAGTTCCGGGTGCTGTCGAAAGTCGATCTTCTTAAAATCCAAAGAGTAGTCGAACTGCTTCATTGGGCATTTTCTGTTCTATCTGGAACTATAGAAGCCCGGGGTTTACCTTCGTCTGGTTGGGTATAAACCCAGGCCCAAGCAATGAAGACAGCTTGAAAAGGCAGCCTGAGCCAATAGAGTAATTGGTTGTGGGGAATCCCTTCTATCGGAATGTTGTTGACGGCTTGATTGATATTAGCTGGAAACACGGCAATAAACAAGGCAATTAATCCCCACGCCGCCGCCCTACTCACAGGAGGAACTAACAGCCCAATTCCTCCCAAAATCTCGAAAAAACCGCTGATATAAACCAAGGCTCCGGGGTAAGGAAGCTGGGGCGGCACGATTCTGATAAAAGGTGCGGGTACTGCAAAGTGCAGCACGCCTACAATACAGAGAGCTACTGCGAGAATAACTCGCCAAATTTCTTTTTGACTTTTCATGGGCAATGGGTAATTAATAATTGTTAAATTGCTGGGATAATGCTTGCAAAAAATCGCTATTGGCGATCGAGATGACAAGAAAACTCAGACCCAAGTATTTCAGCTTTCCGGGTTTGTCTGCTCTTGCTGGTGGCTGTAAAAATTTTATTGGGTAGAAAAAGCAGGTTTCTGGGTAACTCCCAGACAAGTTTTCACAGCCGCAAACTGGAGGAAGCGAGAACTGGAATCGAAGGCCTGCGCGTTGACTGCCAAAAACAGATAGCGCGCATTTTGATAACAAGATTTTAAGGTCTATTTCCCTGTTGCTGTCTCTATCTTCGGGTAGTAAAACATAATTTTTGTTCCGGCTCTGGCTCCGTTAGCGGTCAAACCAGTGGGGGATTTTCTCGATCGACAAATGCACCACAGCTTAACATTAAATAAGTCCTCGCGGGAATTGATGAGTGCGATTACTGCTAACTTTGACCGAAAGCATCCAGGATACAAGCCCCCGGATTCATTCCTTCGCAGACTCAGGACGGAGAAATAAAAAACCTGTATCCGATGAAACTTGCCCCCCGAATTTATCCCTGGGGTCAATGCTTCAATTCTTTAATCTCAAATCTAAAATCTCAAATCGATTGACCTTGCCTTGCGGGCGATTCCCCACCCTTCACCGAAGGCATACGCATTCGGAATAGCATCGCTCGGGCCTAGACTAAATAATGCGAGTAATTTGTCAAGAACTTTTAGAATTATTTAATGTTTGCGCTTTGAGAATTATTTGCAGAGGCAATTCGAGAACACTCTGTAATTAAAGTTACCATCTAAAGTTGGAATTTTGTCAACTTCCCACAGATGTTAGAATAGATGAAATGATCGAATTAGCTCAAAAGTCGATCGCCCTAGCAAATCTCAAAGCATCCTGCTGGAATTCAAAATTGTCACCAACTGCAGGAACTTTTTAGCCGCCACATGATTCACACAGATTGAGCCTCCAAGCGCTGTGTCATTTTTATCTACACGCAAGCAATCACCGACGACCATGAACACCTCACTTAACACCTCTAAATTAAGCCTCAACCGGATACTGCGACAATCGTTGTTTGCAGGCATCATTTCCACCGCAGCTTTGGCTAGTGGATGGGTTCCCGGTTTATACACACAATCCCCAAACCTCGTTTTCGGAGCAGCAGCCCAAGCTCAAGAAATTAGCAGCGAGGAAATTACTAGCTACGCTCGTGCTGTGTTGGCAATAGAACCTAGACGCGTGGAAGCTTATAACGAAATTAAAGGAATGGCTGGGGGTTCGGTTCCCAGAGTAGTGTGCAACGAAACTCAGGAAATTAATAGGTTGTCTGGAGGTGTTCGCGGCATCGCGGTGAATTACTGCCAACAAGCTAAAAAAGTTATCGAAACCAATGGTTTGACAGTTGGTCGCTTCAACCAGCTCACTTTGCTCCAGCAAGCAGACCCGGCAGTCAAACAGCGAATTCAAGCCGAGCTGCTGCGACTGCAACAAGCCGGCAATCAATAAGCTTGAGGGTGTGAGTCTTTCTGCCTCTCCCGTTCTATTAGACTTCTCCATAAAAGCTGGTTAAGGGCAGGTACGAGGCCTAACCCCTACTCCCCACAAGAATTATTGGAGATTTCAATTGTTCGAGTTACTAGACGATAGGCAAAAATTTTAGAAAAAAGGGCGATCGTCTGCGACAAAGTGCTTGACAAAATAACAAAAATGTGGTATCAAAGCCAGAACGGGAGCTGTTCAGAGAGATGAATATTTTTCAACCTGCTGTAAATTGCCATGAGATATAGCGATCGCCAAGACGATTAAAACGTTTTTAATTCGTGAAACATGAGCGGAAGATTGCAATTTGGGTCTTCCTTATTCCTTCGGCTATAAAAAAGATATTCCTCAAAAACTAGATGTCAAGTGAATTGCTCTGAGGAATAGAATATAAAAATGCTAACTTTCACCAAACATTTACCTGCAAATCCCGATGCTGTTGTCAGCTTTACTTTACCGATGACAGCGGACGATCGCACTCGCAGCCGTCACCGATTCCAGACAGAGACGGGGGAAAAGCTGCACCTGAATTTGCCCAGAGGTACTGTACTGCGCGATCGGGATTTATTGCAGTCGGAAGACGGTAGCTGTTTGGTACTGGTAAGTGCAAAACCCGAATCGGTGCTGACAGCGCGGGCCTCAACTGCGCTGCTACTGATGCGGGCGGCTTATCATTTAGGAAACCGTCACGTAGCTTTAGAAATTGCCGATAATTATTTAAGGCTTTCTCCCGACTCTGTGTTGCAGGGAATGCTAGAAAAAATGGGTTTGGAAGTAACAGAGGAAATTGTACCGTTTCAGCCGGAAATGGGCGCTTACGGGCACAGCCATTAGATTTTAGATTTTAGATTTTAGATTTTAGATTTACTGCTACCGATGAATCCAACGCCTTATGACGAAATTGGTTTCGGTCATTCAAGAAGGAAGAAGTTAACAGTCAACAGTCAACAGTGAACAATCAACTTTTATGTTTGTTGCAGCTAGCTTTTGCACCTGTGGGAGCTTATAGTTATTCTGAGGGAATCGAAAGTCTGGTAGAAACCGGTGCGATCGACAGCGAGATTACTTTGAGGAATTGGTTAGAAAATTCGCTGCAATTCGGGGCTGTGCGAGTAGAAGCCGCTGTGCTGGTAAGGGCTTTGAGGGCGGCACAGATAGGGGATTTGACGGATTTGAATTACTGGAATGCTTGGGCGACTGCTACTAAGGAAACAGAAGAGTTGCGCTTGCAAAGTTGGCAAATGGGGCGGACTTTGATCAGGTTGCTGCTGGATTTGCGTGAAGCGAAGCTATCCCGCAGGGAATCGCCCGTACCTTCTAAATTAACGATATCTGTAAAAGATTTGGTGGAATTTGGCGGCAATCCGTGCAATTTTGCGATCGGCTTTGGCATTGCCGCCGCCAACTGGCAGATTGAAGAGGAAGCCGCCGTGTTAGGATATTTGTACAGTTGGGCTGCCAATCTGGCGAGTGCGGGCGTGAAACTGATTCCTCTCGGTCAAACAGCCGGTCAGCAGTTGCTGTTAGATTTGCAGTCTCAAATTAGCTGTACGGCGCAAGAAGTTTTAAAATTAGAAGATGATGATATTGCTAGTTGCAGTTGGGGATTAGGACTGGCTAGCATGGCGCACGAAACTCAGTACACTCGGTTGTTTCGGAGTTGAAAATCAGACCATATAAAATCTAAAATCTAAAATCTAAAATCGATATGGGTGCTTTTCGTGTAGGAATTGCTGGGCCGGTTGGTTCAGGGAAAACTGCTTTACTTGATGCTTTGTGCAAGGCGCTGCGGCAGCAATACCAGATTGCGGTTGTTACTAATGATATCTATACTCAGGAAGATGCCCAGTTTTTGGTTCGGAGTCAAGCTTTAGAGAGCGATCGCATTTTGGGCGTAGAAACGGGAGGCTGTCCCCACACAGCCATCCGCGAAGATGCTTCCATTAACTTAGTAGCTATAGAAGAGTTAGAACAAAAATTCACTGATTTAGATTTAGTGTTTGTAGAAAGCGGCGGCGATAACTTGGCGGCAACTTTTAGCCCGGAGTTAGTAGATTTAACAATTTACGTAATCGATGTCGCTGCGGGTGATAAAATTCCGCGCAAAGGCGGGCCAGGAATTACTAAATCAGATTTATTAGTAATTAATAAAACAGACCTCGCACCTTATGTAGGAGCAGATTTAGGCGTGATGGAACGAGACGCTAAAAAAATGCGAGGCGAGAAACCTTTTGTTTTTACTAACTTGAAGACCACAGAAGGATTAGAATCAGTAGTTAAATTCATCCACTCCCATATCGTGTAAAACATCAGTCTTCATCTGCGTTCATCTGCGTTTATCTGCCTTCATCTGCGGTTAAAACTCCTAAAAACTATCACCTCACCACCAATTCTTTGACCAAATTAGCCAAACGTTCCGTACTGTCTCTCACTGCTAATTGAGTAGCAGCTTTAGACATTTTTTCCAAATATTCGGAATCTCTTAACAAATACAACACCTTGCTTTGCAACACATCTGCTGTCAGTTCGCTTTGACGGAATACCACGGCGGCGCCGGCTTTAGCAAATACTTCCGCATTAAATCTTTGGTGGTCGTCAGCGGCGTGAGGAAAAGGAATTAAAATAGAAGGTACTCCCGTCACTGCTAATTCTGTCAGAGCACTGGCGCCCGATCGACTAATTGCTAAATTTGCTCGCTGCAACAAACTCGCCACATTGTCGTAAAATGGCATTGACAAATATTGCTCGTGTTTCAAACTCTCAGCATCCGGGTCATTATTTCCGGTGAGGTGCACTACCCAAGCACCGGCATCAAACCACGCAGGAGCACACTCGCGCACTAACTTATTGACTGCGACAGCGCCTTGAGAGCCGCCCATAACTAAAATTACAGGTACATTGTCAGGAATTGGCAAATTTAGAGGTTGGCGGGCGAGGAATTGCGATCGCACCGGTGTACCAGCAACCACGGTTTTCGCGCGGGGTAAATGCTGGGCTGCTGCTTCAAATCCGATCGCCACAGCAGTGCACAAAGGACTAAACCAGCGTGTCACCTTCCCGGGAATTGCATTAGATTCGTGGAGAATCACCGGCAAACCCAAAGAACGGGCCGCCAGAATTGCCGGTGCAGCGATGTAACCGCCGGTAGTAAAGACTCCCTGAAAATTTCCCGCTTTGAGCAACTTCCGCACCTGAAGGATCGAGCCGGCGAGTCCGCCCAAAATTCGCAGTGTACCGAGCCCAAATCCCTGCTGAAAGCCTTCAACGGCGATCGTGTGGAGGGGGTAAAGGGATGAAACTAATTGCGTTTCCATGCGGTCTGGGACTCCTAGCCATTCGATCTGACAGTCGTTCAACTGGCCAGCGGTGGCGATCGCGGGAAATAAATGTCCACCAGTGCCGCTAGCTGCAACCAACAACCGGAGGGGGGCTTTTGTCAAGGTCTTTGTTTCTTTTACAAGTACAAGTTCCACAGGTCGATCAATTTTATATTTGAGGTTTTAGATTATTATGCTTATTATTCCGGCAGTTTCAGCCAATTTTCAATCAGCCATCTAAAATTAGATTGTGCCGTGTCTATCCTTCCATTGTCAGTTTTCGTTGCCGGCGAACAGTTGCCCGCGCCACGACTCCTGACAAATAACCAAATTATCATCTAATGCGTAATTTTTTGAATTTAGTGCCAAGTGCATCTCAGGATTTTTCCAGCCGTCGGGACAAAAAACCCGATCGGGCGATCGTTTTTGGCTTTAACGGCGGGCAGTCGATCGCTCAAATGTTGTTATGTTTAACAGTGCTAAGTGCTGGCGTGCTGCATCCTAGTGCGGCAAGAGCGATCGGTGCGATCGCGGCGACTCCCCAAACGATCGCCCAAACCCCTGCAAATGCGCCGGCCCCACTTACAAAACTGCTAACAGAAATTGACGCAGCGGCCAACCGACGCGATGTCAAAGCAGTCATGGCATTTTACAGCCCGAATTTCACTCATTCTGACGGCTTAAACAGCCAAAGCATGGAAAAAGGCCTCGCCCAACTCTGGGAGCGATATCCGAGTTTAAATTACCGCACCGAGATCCAATCTTGGAAAACCGAAGGTAGCGCGATTCTTGCAGAAACCATAACTACAATTGCCGGCACTCAAAAAAAGGATGGCAGAGAATTCACTCTCAAAGCTACCATCCGTTCCCAGCAGCGCTTTGAAGGTGAAAAAATAGTTAGTCAAGAGATTTTAGCAGAACAAACTCAGCTTAGTTCTGGCCAAAATCCTCCCACAATTCAAGTGAATTTTCCGGATCAAGTTAAGGTGGGCGAAGAGTACCATTTTGATGCCATTGTGCGAGAGCCGATCGGAGATGATATTTTAATAGGGACTGTTTTGGAGGAACCCATTACCGAAAAAACATTTTTTAATCCCTCAGAAGTCGAGCTGGAATTGCTAAATTCCGGGGGACTTTTTAAAGTAGGTAAAGCTCCGGCTACGCCCGAAAATCGGTGGGTTTCCGCAGTTCTGATGCGACAAGGTGGAATTGCAACGGTTAGTGTACGATTGCGGGTTGTTAAGTAATAAAATAGGTGTTATGGGTTATTTGGGTAATTTCTGTAGTGGCGGTTTAAGTAAAATCTCTAATACAAATGAGAGAACGAGCTAAATCGACCCCTACAAGAATTATGGTTAATTAACCACACTTGATTCTCTACAACTAAAAACTAAGTTTTTTCTTTTTCCGCCCTCTCTCTGCGGCCTCTGCGCCCTAGAAAGGTTAATACATCTTCCTTCTTATTAAAAATGATTTCTCTCCAAAACCAACTTGTTTTCATTACAGGTGCGAGTAGCGGTATCGGAGCAGCCTGTGCCAAGATATTCGCCAAAGGTGGAGCCAAACTAATTTTGGCAGCCCGCCGTCTGGAAAAGCTGGAGCGACTTGCAAACGAACTTGTAGAAACAAAATCCATCGCGTCGGCGAACGAGATTTATTTACTAGAATTGGACGTGCGCGATCGCCCGCAAGTCGAATCGGCGATCGCTGCGCTTCCCGAGGCTTGGAAAAACATCGATATTCTGATTAACAATGCGGGATTGAGCCGTGGTTTAGACAAACTGCACGAAGGCAACTTCCAAGATTGGGAAGAAATGATTGATACCAATGTTAAAGGCTTGCTTTACATGACTCGCGCGATCGTGCCGGGAATGGTAAGCCGAGGCCGCGGTCACGTAGTGAATATCGGCTCAATAGCAGGTCGCCAAGCTTATCCGAAAGGTAATGTTTATTGCGCTTCCAAAGCAGCAGTGAGAGCTATTTCCGAAGGGTTGAAACAAGACCTTTTGGGAACACCAGTGCGGGTGACGGAAATAGAACCTGGTTTGGTGGAAACAGAATTTAGCAATGTCCGGTTTCACGGTGATGCAGAAAAGGCAAAAAATGTCTATCAAGGATTAACACCGCTGACTGCGGACGATGTAGCCGATGTGGTGTATTTTTGCGCGACGCGATCGCCTCATGTCAATATTAGTGAAGTCTTGCTAGTTCCGACAGACCAAGCTAGTGCAACTCAGGTTCATCGAAAAGAATTGTGAGCAGTCAGTCGTGAAACCAAATCCGACTTAAATAACCCCTTTATTTCTGAGTTTATATATGCTCAGACTACGTTTGTTTAGGAAAAGTTCCCACCGAGAGTTAACAGGGATTTATAACCAGGAGTTGCTATAAATTGTGCAGCCAATAGTTCTGGATAGTTAAATAGTTTTTGGTGGTCTCAGTATTTTTTTAAATAAAAAAATAAATAAATAAATAATTTGTATTTTTTGAGTAATTTCACATATAACCATTCCGGACATCAGGATTGTAGCTAGTAAATCTCACAAGAGAGATAAAGGCTCTCGATAGATATTCTCCCATTCGAGATGACAGGCTATGTCCGATGTAACAAATCCCACTCAACCCTTAAGCGTTGAACAGAACGCTGTCTTAATAGTTGGGTTAACAGGGCGCTCCAACAGACAGGCAACAACTTGACCGATCATCGATCGGCCTGTCAATCAGTTGCGATTTCTAGGTTTATTTGCTTAAAAGCTTCATTGATTGCTTTCTTTAGCTGGTTGGTCATCTCGCTAGGGTGCAGATATTGCACATAAATCACTATCCTCAACAAAGGATTTACCATGTCTCAAATCGTAATTCCTAGTCCACCACCCAGTACAGGCTCAGATGACTGTGATGGTTTGATTATCATAGGCTCCAGTGGTGAACCCAGGCCCACCACTAGACCCGGTATCCCGCAACTAACCCTCACTGCTGTGGACGACATTGCCTATGGCAGTAACCAAGATGAAGAATTGGCTGCTCTAGAAGGTAACGATCTAGTTGGTGGAGGCGGTGGCAATGATGTCATCCAAGGCAACCAGGGAGAAGATACGCTCTCTGGGGGCGAAGGCGATGATACTGTCATGGGCGGTAAAAGCCATGACATCGTTGAGGGCAATGCTGGCAATGATGTCCTTTACGGCGATCGCGGCAACGACATCCTCGACGGCGGCGACGGCAACGACTATATCGAAGGCAACCAGGGAAATGATTATGTTAGAGCAGGCGCTGGCAACGATACGGTGTTCGGCGGTAAATGCGATGACGTTCTTTATGGCGACGAGGGCGATGACATCCTTTCTGGCGATCGGGGCAATGACTTCCTCGACGGCGGTAAAGGCAACGATACCCTTTTTGGAGGCAAGGGCGATGATGTCGTCGTCGGTGGCGAGGACAACGACTCTATCTTCGGCGGTAAAGACGATGACTGGCTATTTGGCGGCGCTGGCAACGACTTCGTAAGTGGCAACTTAGGAAATGATACTGTCAGAGGCGGCGATGGCAACGATATGTTGTACGGCGGTAAAGGCAATGACATCGTTATGGGTGATGCTGGTAACGACCTTGTTTCTGGCGACAGAGGAAATGACACCCTCACAGGTGGTGCGGGGGCGGATACATTCCGCTTCGAGTTCCTCGGCATAGATAATATGGATACTCTTACCGACTTTAATCCTACAGAAGATAAAATTCAGCTTGACAAAGCTGTGTTTAATGCTTTAGTACCGGGCAATCTAAGTGGCAACCAATTTATTACCGACCCCAATTTCAATCCCAACGATCCAGGGGCTGCAGGCACGGCTAATCTGATCTACAACCCGGTTGACGGTTCGCTCTACTACCGCAATCAAAACGGTCAAATATCGATCGTGGCTCAAGTAGGTAACAACCTGAATCTTGGGTCGAATAACTTTGAAATAATTTAAAGTTTATCCCGATGTAGGGTGTATCTATCATTAATAGAATTTAAGAATTAGCGACTGGCGAAAAGCTCACCAAAAGAATTAGCGACCGACTTCACAAGTCAGAAAGCTTGTTAATCACTTGAGGGTCTGATGTTATTTACGGCTAGTGGCTGCAATTTACCTTTTAAAATTACTAATTTAAGTATGCTCAGTACCCAAGGGACAGAACAAAATTCCAATTTAGTAGAAGCTTTTGCCAAAATGGGTTTGCTGTGCGAGCGGGCGGGAAAAATAGAAGATGCTGCTTTTCACTACCAGCAGGCGCTGGAACTCGAAAAAAACCGCCCCGAATTGCAGCACAATTTGGGTAGAGTTTTGCAACAGCAAGGAGATTTGACAGGGGCGATTGGCAGCTACAGGCAGGCACTGGCTGTCAATCCAGATGACGTTAAAGCTCACTACAATATCGGCGTTGCCGTTCACCAGCAACTCAGGATAGAAGCAGCGATTTACAGTTACCAGCAAGCGATATCTTGTTGGAAAAAAAGCTCTCAACCAGCTCTTTTATCCTACGCGATAAATGCCTACAACAATTGGGGCTGCATTCTGATGCAGGAGGGCAAAGTTGACGAAGCAATTGTGGTTTTTCAAGCGGGAATAGCTGTGGCCCCCGATGATGCTACTCTGTACAATAATTTAGGTATTGCTCAGTTACAACTGGGGAAGCCAGAAGATGCGATCGCCCTTTGCCGCCGCGCGATCGAGTTGCAGCCAGAATTAGTCAGGGCTCGTCACAATTTGGGGAAAGCATTCCAAAGATTGGGGCTGCATACTTTTGCAATAGAATGTTTTGAGTTAGTAATTAGCAAAGAGCCCGATTTGGTTTCGGCATACAGCGATCGCGCTTTTTCTTTGATGGCACAAGGCAAATTACCTGAGGCAATGCTATGTTGGCAAAAGGCGATTGCTGGGCAAAGCCAGTTTGTTGATGGTTTTTGCCACCAAGTAGAGATGCGGTTGACTTCCGTAGCAGAACTTAATGAACTCGATCGAGCTCAAATAGCCTGTGTCCGATTTCTGAAGCAACTTCAAGGAAAAGACGGCTCTGGGTGCGCCATTTCTAGTCTTGCTAACAATCTGCTTCATCCTTCATCATTGCTCCTCGATTTAGCAGAAACTTACATCCATTTGGGAAACGCCTTATTCGAGTACGGCGGGTACGAACAAGCGGAAAGCTATTATCAAAAAGCGTTACAAATTCAACCTAAGAATGCGGATATTTACTTGCGGCTGGCTGATTGCTTGAGTCAGCAAAAACGATTTTCGGCAGCGATTGTAGTTTACCACATGGTGCTGGTAATGGCGGGCGATCGCTCGGATGTTTCCGAACAGTTGCAGGCTGTATTGAAAAAACAGCAGGAGTTGATTCATTCTCCCGTAGCCCGCCAAGGGTTGAAACCTCTGGCTAATAACGCAAGTCCACTAAAGACGACTAAAGAGCGGCGTTTTAGTCCTCTTAAACAGAAGCTGATTCCTTCTCCCTCAGCCCGCCAGGGGTTTCAACCCCTGGCTAATAGCGAAAGTCCACTAAAGTGGACTAAAGAGTGGTGTTTTAGTCCTCTTCAGAGGACTTCAGCTATGAGACAGGGAATGAATTCCCTGTCGGAGTCCGATTCTGACTCTGACTTGGGAAGCATGAAACATCCCTCCATTGTTAACGGGAATAAAAAGCAAAAATCGAACTGTCAGGGCTTAGATTGTCAGCCGTGTCTCAAGCGGATTTTCAGACAATTTGAGCCTGTGCATTTAGGTAATGGCGTATATTCTTGTACTCAGCAGGTAGAGACTGCTGTTGAGTCGCCGGAAACGTTTGTGACTTCACTCCCAAATGGGCGGGCTTGGGTTGTACCGCAGAAAAATTCTTGGATGATTTGCAATGCTATTGCTATTATCGATTCTGGCGATCGGCTTTTACCCGAACTTTCCCGCGAATATCCGGGAGAGTTGCCGGGATGCGAAAATCAACATTCTACTCAGCACAGGTTTCTGAATTTAAAACCCGAAGAATTGCCACCTTTAGAAAAGATAGACGGTACGGTGGCGGTATTGGCTGGACTTTCGGGCAATGTCTATTTTCACTGGATGGTGGATATTTTGCCCCGGATTGAAGTTTTGCAGCGTTGGGGGATAAATCTGGAAGAGATAGATCGGTTTTTGGTTAATAGCGGCCAGCAACCTTTTCAGCGAGAAACCCTGAAAGCATTAGGAATTCCTGAATATAAAATTATAGAGAGCGATCGCCATCCTTATATTCAAGCCAAACAATTAATTGTTCCCTCTTTTCCCGGATATTTGGGCTGGCTGTCGCCGCGGGCGCTTGAGTTTTTGAGGCGAGCTTTTTTAAATAAAAAATTTCAGAAACTCTGTAGTGCGAACATCTTTCTCCCTAAAAGTACACAGCTAAGCGAGCAAGACGCACTGAAATATATTTATCCAGAACGCATCTATGTCAGCCGCAGCAAATCCAGCTATCGCCGAGTCATCAATGAAGAACAGGTAATCGAATTTTTAAGCGGATTTGGCTTTGTCTCCGTGCTACTAGAATCTATGACTTTGGAGGAGCAAATAGCCTTATTTTCTCGTGCCAAAGCTATCGTAGCGCCTCACGGCAGCGGTTTGACAAATATTATCTTTTGTGGTGCAGGAACAAAAGTAATTGAGCTAGTCTCTCCCAATTATATCAGGCAATACTATTGGGCGATTTCTCAGCAGCTAAATCTTCCACATTATTATGTAATAGGAGAAAGCTTTAATTGTTACCCGATTCGACAGTTAATGTATCAAAACCCATTGACTGAAGATATTTTAGTTAATTTGAAGTCTCTCCAAAAAATGCTGGAAGAAACTAATCTATTTACTTCAAAAAAAAATACCCCAAATTTAATATCTCTTGAAAACCCTAAGAAACCTACACCAATCATGAATCAAGAATCAGCAGATTATTTCCAAAAAAGGGCCGAATTTTATTTAGAACAAGGCAAGTTAAGCGATGCTATAGCTGCTTGCGAGCAAGCCCTGAAGCAGAAACCTGATTTTGCACCAGCTTACAAAACCTTGGGCAAGATCAGTCAAGTACAAGGTAACTTAACCAAGGCAAAGGATTGGTACGTGAAAGCTCTGGAAATTCAGCCTGATTTTACCGAAGTTTATACTAATCTTGCTAGTCTGTACACCCAAGAAAAAAATTGGGAGCGGGCTTTAATTTGTTATCAAAAAGCCAATCCTGCTCAGATAAAAGAGCCAATAACTAATAGTAGCCACGGTGCTTTAGCCTTCAAAGCTGACGATATAGAAGTCTACATTCAAGGTGCAGAAGCCTTTTATAGTCAAAGGAAATTCGAGCAGGCGGCGGCGGCTTGCCAGCGAGTTCTCCAAGTTAAACCAGATGCGAGGGCTTATAAAATTTGGGGGAATGCTAGGCAAGCTCAAGGCAAGATAGAGGAGGCGAAAAATTGCTACGCTAAGGCGATTGAACTAGACCCTGATTTTGCTGAAGCTTATACTAATTTGGGTACGCTTTACGCTCAGGAACAGCAGTGGCAATCTGCGATCGCATTTTACCAAAAAGCGATCGCCCTTCAACCGAATTTAGCATCAACTTACCGAAATTTAGCTCGGGTGTGGTCACAAATGGGGCAGCTATCGGAGGCTGATGAGTGCTGGTTTAAAGCGTATTCTCTGGAACCTGCCAAGGCAACTCCTGAAGAACACATTCATCTGGGCGATAACTTTTTGAGGCAGAATCAGGTAACGCAGGCTATACGCTGCTACTGCCATGCTATCGAGTTAAACCCCAATTCAAACGAAGCTTACCAACAGTTAGGAAATGCTCTCAAAGCTCAAAAAAAGGTGCAGGAGGAAGTTGCTACTTATCGAAAGATAATGGAACGTCCGGCTAACATTTTTGGGGATTTGTTCAAGACAGTAGTTGTAAGTTTGAATCCGAAATCGGAGTTACCTCAGAATCCCCAAACATCTACTTTGCCGGCAAATGTTGCCGCTAATTCCTTGCAACTCGATTCCACAATCTCCGCTGAAAAACCTCGTATACAGTTGCAGCAGCCGACAACAATTCCTGCTGTACCGCAACATTTAAATACGATCGCCGTTTCGGAACATTCTGCACCTGCTGCTCAAAACTCGGCTGAGGTTTTGTCGCCGGTGACAGTTGTTGATAGCGGTTTTACGGCAGATTTTCGGGAACCAGAAACCGCTGATGACTGCATTCAGCGGGCAGAATCTTATTGCGCTCAAAAACAGTTGGAGCGGGCTATTGCTGAGTGCAAGCGAGCTATTGAAATTAAACCGGATGCGCTGGCTGCTTACAAACTGTGGGCCAAAATTTTGCAAGTGCAAGGAAATACAGAAGATGCGATCGAGTGCTATAAAAAAGCCATCAAAATTAAGTCTAACGATGCAGATGTTTACGTAAATCTTGGCACTTTGTATGCTATAGCTAAACAGCCATCACCGGCAATTACTTGCTACCAAAGAGCGATTGCTATCCAACCGAATTTAGCACCAGCTTACCGGAATTTGGCTAGGGTGTGGACGCAGCAGGGCAAACTGGAAGAGGCGAACGAGTGCTGGTACGAAGCTTATTCTTTGGAACCGGAGAAGGTATCGCCAGATCAGCATTTTAAATTGGGCAACCTTTTGTTTAAGCAAGGTCAAATTACTTATGCAATCGCGTGTTACCGCCGCGCGATCGAGTTAAATCCGAATTTAAAGGCGGCTTATCAAAATCTGGCGATAGCGTTAAAAAAGCAAGGAAAAGTACATGAAGCTGCTGTCTGTTTGGAGAAAGCCGCGGCACTTAACAACAGTGGTTGGGTAGCCAACCATCTAGCAAGTGATACTGTTGCTTCTGCGACGCGGGTAAAGGGCGATCGAAACACTCACGAACCTGCTGCCGCTGTGGAAGTTGGGGATGCGATCGCTTCTGCGGCACCAGCAAACAATCTGAACAACGGTCATTCAAAATCTGCCGAAAGTTTAACATTATCTGCATTTGATAGCGGTAGTAGTAACAATGGCAAACCTGTGGCGATCGTCCCTTCTGTCAGTGCAGAAACATACATCAAACAGGCCGAAGCTTATTACGCCCAGGGGAAATTTGAAGAGGCGATCGCAGAGTGCAAGCGAGCTATTGAAATCCAACCGGATGCAGCATTTGCCTACAAGATTGCGGGGAATGCTACCCAAGCTATGGGCAAAGCAGAGGCAGCGAGGTATTGGTACGTTCAAGCCCTGGAAATCGAGCCGAATTTTGCTGAAATTCATGCCAATTTAGGCAGCCTTTACGCTCAGCAGAAACACTGGGAAAAGTCAATTGCTTGTTACCAACAAGCAATTAAAATTAAACCGACTTTAGCCTCGGCTTACCGAAATTTAGCGAGGGTATTTTTGCAGGCCGGTCAGCCGCAAGCAGGGGCAGAATGTTGGTATGAAGCTCTGACTCTCGATATCAATTGGGCAAAGCCTGAGGAACACTTTACTCTGGGCAATACTTTGTTAGAACTGGGTCAGTTGGAGCGAGCTATTTCATGTTACCGACGGGCGATTCAGTTGCAGCCGAGTTATGCGGATGCTTATCACAATTTAGGGGAGGTGCTCAGCGTTATGGGGCAGTGTGAGGAGGCGATCGCGGCTTACCGAAAAGCGATCGATCTGAACCCGAATTTCGATTCACCTCATTACGGTTTGGGGAAAGCTTGGGCCAGTCTCGATCGGCGCGAAGATGCGATCGCCTGTTATCGGAGAGCGATCGAGTTAAATCCCAATTTGGTTCAAGCTTATCAAAGTTTGGGGGATGCTTTGGATAGTTGGGGTCAGTTGGATGAGGCGATCGGATGTTATGAAAAAACTATTGAATTGAAACCGGACATCTGGGAGGTTCACCAAAAGTTAGGGGATGCTTTGCAAGAAAAAGGCGAGATTGATGAGGCGATCGAGGCATACAATCGCGCCATTGAACTAGCAAAAGTTTAGTAATTTTCCGGATACCTCTCTAGGTAGATGAAAAATAAACTCAACTGCTTTAACCGTCTCAAATTACAACAGGTACAGGGTATGAGTAACCAATCTAATATTATTCCATTTCCCCTCAATAACCAGTCCTCTAATTCATCTACTGTAGAAATTTATAGTTATGACGAACCGAATCCCAAAGCGATTATTTTAAAAAGCGAATTATCGGCATCTGAGGCAGAGGAAAAACAGCGAAAAGACCATTTTAACCGCAGTGTTATGATTACTAACCTCAATGCTGCTAAACCTCTCTACAGTTTAGGGAAAGCTTTGGCTAAAAAGGGGGAGTGGGAGAAGGCGATCGCCTCTTATCGCAAAGCTTTAGAGATTGATTATCAAGCTGCGGAGATTTACCAAAATTTAGGGGAGGCTCTTGTTCAAACAAAGCAGTTCGATGAAGCGGTAACAGTTTATCGAAAAGCTATTGAAATTCAGCCGGATTTGTGGGAAGTTCACCACAATTTGGGGGATATTTGCCAAGGACAAGGAAGGTTAGAGGAGGCGGTTGCTGCATATCGTCTGGCGATCGAATTTAACCCAGACTTTTCTTGGTCGCACAATAATTTAGGGGATGTGCTGATTAAGCAGGAGAAGTGGGAAGAGGCGGCGGTGGCGTATGGAAGGGCGATCGAGCTAAATCCAGACTTCCATTGGTCTTACTATAATTTGGGCGAGGCTTTGATGGAGTTGCAGAGGTGGGAGGAGGCGATCGGAGCTTATCGAAGGGCGATCGAGTTAAATTCGGATCTGCCTTTGGTGCATGAAAAGTTGGCTGATGCTCTGCAACAACAAAGTCGATTGTATTCAAAAGAAGCTGTTAGCTTATACTATAAAACCATTGAGCAGAACCCAGATGATGTCGAACTATATCACAAACTTTTAGAAATTAAGCCAGACGCTCCTCAATTATATTGCCAGTTAGCCAATGCCCTAGTCAGAAGGCGTGAGTATCAAGAGGCAATTATTTTTTATCAGATGGCACTTCACATTAAACCAGATGAGATCGAGGCATCTTTTCAGCTAGCCAAGTTATTGCAGAAAAGAAATAATTTCGAGGGAACCTTTCAAGGAATCCCCTGTAGTTCAGATATCTATGAATTGTGGCTCCAGGAAAATTCACCGAAGCCTGAAGACTTCCGGCAGATGGCTGAACAAGTCAAGGTGTTTAAGTATCAGCCTCGGATTAGTATCATCATGCCAGTGTATAACACTCCTAAAGAACTTTTGCAAGAGGCGATCGAGTCGGTTTTAGCTCAAGTTTATCCGCACTGGGAACTGTGTATTGCAGATGACACTTCCACAAAACCCTACATCAAAGAAGTTCTGGCGAACTATGCTGCTAAGGATGAAAGAATCAAAGTAGTATTTAGGAGTAAAAACGGGCATATATCCGCTTCGTCAAACTCAGCTTTGGAAGTGGCAACCGGAGAATTTATTGCGTTGTTAGATCATGATGATATCTTAGCACCGGAAGCTCTTTACGAAATGGCTTTTTTCCTGAATCAGCATCCTGAAGCTGATATGATTTATTCCGATGAAGATAAATTGAATGAACAAGGTAAGCGTACCGATCCATTTTTTAAACCAGATTGGTGTCCTGATTCCTTTCTCTCCCGAATGTACACTTGTCACTTAGGTGTTTATCGCCATTCCCTAGTCAAGCAAGTAGGTGGTTTCCGACTCGGATACGAAGGCAGCCAAGATTACGATTTAGTCCTCAGAGTCACAGAAAAAACTGACAAAATTTTCCACATCCCCAAAGTTCTTTATCACTGGAGAATCCACTCCGAGTCTACTGCTGGCAATCATGGAGCTAAATCTTACGCCGAACAAGCAGCTACAAAAGCATTAACAGAGGCAGTAGAACGCCGCGGTGAAAAATGCAGTAAAATTGTTAGTCCGCCAGAGTCTCCAGGGGTTTATATCATCCGCTATCAAATTCCAGAATACAAACTTATCAGCATCATTATCCCGACGAGAAATTTAGGGAATATTTTGGATCGTTGTTTGAAGTCTATTTTTGAAAAAAGTACCTATCCCAATTACGAAGTAATCGTCATAGATAATGGCAGTGATGAACCAGAAACAGCAGCAATTATTGCCGCTTGGAAATGCTTAGAGCCCAATCGGTTTAAGTGTTATGAGTATAACATACCTTTCAATTATTCTCGCATCAACAACTATGCAGTAACTAAAGCAAAAGGTGACTACCTCCTGTTTTTGAATAACGATACAGAAGTCATCACCTCTGATTGGCTTGAGGCAATGGTTGAGCAAGCTCAAAGACCGACAATTGGTGCTGTAGGTGCTTTATTGCTGTATCCTGACAATACAGTTCAGCACGCAGGAGTGGTGATGGGAGTTGGCGGTGTAGCAGGTCACAGTCACAAACATTTTCCTGCTAGCCATCAGGGATATGTTTCTCAGCTTGCCTCCGTGAACAACTACTCAGCCGTGACAGCAGCGTGTTTGATGTGTCGGCGAGAGGTGTTTGAAAAGGTCGGAGGATTTGAAGAACTGCTTTCTGTAGCTTTTAATGATGTTGATTTATGCCTAAACATGGTGACTCATGGCTACCGCAATATTTATCTGCCTCATGTAATTTTATATCACTATGAGTCGAAGAGTCGCGGGCAAGAAGATACTCCAGAAAAACAACGGAGATTCCAGCAAGAAACTGAAAAAATGCAGCAAAAGTGGGGACATTTAATCGAGCAAGATCCTTGCTACAACCCCAATTTCAGCAGGGAACAAGAAAACTATAGTTTAAGGATTGTAACTATAGTTGATATCCTAGCGGTTTCTAGCTTGGAAAATCCTTGTGAATTGTGGGCTTTTTCAATAGACTCCCCAGCTCCAGAAACCCAGATAAATAGTAGTTCGATTATTGTTGCCGGCTGGATTGTAGGCAAGACTTCTCCGGCTGTTGCCGTGGAGTTAATCTGCGACGGACAAGTCATTGAGGCGATCGCTATAGATGGAAATCGCTCCGATGTAGCCCAGATTTTTCCACAAGCACCCTGGGGTGAAAAAAGCGGGTTTTCAGCAATCTTGAAAGTAATCGGGTTGCCTGATGAGGCTGAACTAACTTTAGAAGCTGTTCTTGAAGATGGAAGTCGCGTTATCTTGGGTACAGTGCTGTTAAAGTACCAAATCAAGTCCTGTTGATTAGCTCTAATCAAATCTGTCATTGGGGGGTGCAATATTTCAGAGAGGAGAACCTAGATTCACTCTTACTCCAAACAAATCCCACACCCCCCATATATCTTTTGTACTCAGATCGTAGGGAGCCCCAAAAGCAACAAGGGGATTTTCTCCATCTATTAGATGCCCAAGTCGATCGCTACTCATTCCCACATTGTGAGTGAAAGCAGGGAATTTGCGATCGCGGTAAAGAGTCCGAAAACCCGTCCAGTTAATTCCGTCTGTAGAGTAAGCAGTAGCTAACGAAGGACTTGCTTGGTGACTGCGGAGTATTTGCACGAGGACAAATCTACCCCTTCTAGCATCGTATTTGATATCAACTGAAGCAGTTCTGGCGAGATTTATCGGTACAGGCTTCCCAGTCCAATTTACAGGGTCATTTGACTTCAAGAAATATATGCGCGGCCCTTCGTTAGGGTGAAGCGAGTCGTCAGTGTACCACATATATAACTGCCCATTTTTAACGACTACCGTCTGTTGGCCAGCTCCGTAATTGTGTCGGTTTCCGCTGCGTTTAACTTGCGGCACAATAATCATTTTTACATCGGGCGGATTCTCTTCCCATGTGCCTCTTTCGGTATAGGTGAAGTAAGGGCCGATGATATTGCGAGCGCGAGCTACGGAAATAGTAGTCTGAGTTCCGGTGCGATCGCCTAACTCTAAACCTGTTTGATGCTGGTTAGAATAGAAAAGATAGTAGTAATCTTTATAGTAAACTAAACTAGGGTCGCACGCAGCTCGATTGGTCAATTTTCTAGTTTTATCATCAATCCTAGGCTTAGCTTTCAGGACAACTTTCGGAGCAGACCAGTTAACCCCATCTTTAGAAAAGACATAGCGTATAGCATCAATTCCTTCTCTGGGCTCCGGGCTGGAACAATAAAAAGCGTGATAAATCCCGTTGTGCTTGATAATTGAAGGAGCGTAACCGTATGTATAGCCATTATCAGAAGAATCTGCGATTTTGAAAATGCCAGAGGTTCTAGCATCTATGCCACGTGTGGTAAACTCAGCGAGAGTGGCCGGCACAGCTCCAAGTGTAAGTGCCAAAGCGCTAATTAAAAAGTATTGGGTTCCTTTCAAAAAATCCGATCCTCTCCGAAACGATCGACAAATCTTGAAACATGGTTCCTTCAAGAAACCATGTTTCTGACTCTTTCCCTTTATTTATATCCAACTACTTAACTATCTTCCGGACGAGGGAATGCCTAGACTTTCATATCTGCCTCTATTTGGTCGAGTTGAGCTTGCGATCGCTCTACATCGACTGCGAGTTCCTGAACCTGAGGCTGAAACTGCTGTAATTCCTTTTTTGTTTCAGACAGCACAGATTCATAACCAGGATTGAGGGGTTTTTGTAGAAATCGCACTACTCCCAGGGGAACGCAACTTTCATCCTCAAAAATAGCTTGGAGAAGGAGTTCAGCTTCAGAGGGCATTCCAATTAGTTTTACTGTCGCTGTAAAGCCGCTATTTTCAGCATTAGGCACTTGAGGGAACGCCTGAGCTACGTCTGGTCGTACCCCATTAACAGGAATCCTTTGGATTACTTTGTCGTCGCAGATTAACTCAATCTCAGAAATCCGAGACGGCTTGCCAATCGCCCAGCCTCCAACGATCGCATGACTTGAATCTACATAGGTATTGCGCTTTGGTAAATCAATGGAAACTCCCCATAACTTTTCGGAAAAATTTTCTTGAAAATTAATCGCATCAACAATTTTAATTGAAGCATCTTCTGGAATAGTTATTACTGGTTTTTTAGAGACTTCTTCGACAGGATTTTCTGGCAAATTGACCGAGAGATTGTCAGGGTGCCACCAAAAATTGCTAAATTCTTCAGTTGCTTTCAAAATTTGCTGGCAAACATCATCTGAGAAATGTTGTTGGTATTCAGTCAAATATTCTAATGAAACTCCACCTCCATAGACATTACCATATTTTTTATGGTATTTAAACGACAAATAGTCGCTGTGAAAATCTAAACCAATAAAATCAAAAATCCTTTGACATTCCGACAAGGTATTTGAACAAAGATTTTCATAATTTACTAATAATAATCGATCGCCAAATCCATTTTCTAACGCTGTCTTCCACCCCGAAGCGTAGGATAAGTATCTTTGACACTGAATTGACAACGTTTTTTCCAGCCAGACTTCTTTTTTCAAACCAGCTCTTTTAAACCAAGAGTATAATATTGCTCTCGGATCTCTCACCAGAACTATACAGGGGATATTGGGAACTTTACTGAGAACATTAGATAATACTTGCATATACTTTGGCGTTTTATCAAAAACTAAAGTATTTTTGTTTTTAATAATAGGAGATTGCTCAATTAGTCTCTGGTACACATCAGACCAAGTATTGGCAGCACAAATGTGATTGAGTTGACTGTCTCCTAGTCCCCAACCAGTTTTAAGATTAGTATAGTAAGGTTCTATGGAACCAAAATTAGAGGCTTCGTCTGCTAGTAAAAATCCGCCTTCAAATCCGCTGTCAAGCTGAGGATGCTGCCTTAATATCTCAGAGAGTAAAGTTGTTCCACCTCTCTCAAATCCACACACAATAGTAGCCAATGGATGATTTTCCGGAAGAATGTTCATCATGATTTAACCTCTCTTAGTTTCTAGAAAATAAAAAATATCTCAATTAGCCGTCATTTTAGGAGAACCAACTATGCGGTCAATAACCTGCTTCCATTCCGATGTATTGCTGAGACACTGAATATCGATACTCTCACCTTTATTCAAAGAAAGTTGAGCAAAACTATTTAACCAATGTGAGACAGTTTTTGTTTTTGAGAAAGGCGTGCATTTCACTGCTTGGTGCAAGCACTGACTCATCCTAGCTAGATCGCCTTTTCGATAGGCGTACCAGGCATCCCATACTAGCAGTTTGTATTGCACCAGGCTCGGTTCACCTGTTTGGCTGACGATCGCTAGCTGAAATTGCGATCGCTCCAGTTCCCACTGCATCAGGTGTAGCTGAGACTGGTACTGCTCCCGCTCTTTTTGCGCCTGTTGCAGTTGCGCCTGGGATGTTTGTAATAAAGCTAGTGTTCGGTGCAGTTGAGCCTGGGATGTTTGCAATAAGGTGAAAGCCTGACGTGCCTGAGCCTGGTACTGCTGAAAGTAACAATGATTTCGATGCAGTTGAAAATTAGCCTGCGCCAGTTCCTCCTGAGTTTCCTGCAACAGATTTTCAAAGTTTTCTGATTTTTGGTGCATCTCTCTTTAGGAATCTTTATTAATCTCTACTGGTTAACTGTCCTGTATCCGGAGTAAATTTTAGGAAAATTTGTTAGTGGCGAAATATTGATACTTTATTGCTTTCCCTCTGACGGGATTTAGCTTTAGCTCAAAATTTGAGTAGATAATTCATCAACTGTTGCCACTGTCGCGAATTGCTCAAAGAAAAGACATCTAGTTCGCCGCCACATTCTGAAGTATATCTCATAAAACTTTTGAGCCAATCCGAGACAGTTTTTGTGAGTGAATATGGCGTATAGCTGAGAGATTTCTCTAGGTAGGGAACCATTTCCGAAATATACCCAGTGTGATACAGTCGCCACGCACTCCAAACAAGAGTGTAATAACGGTAATGACTCTCTAGCTGGCGTATTGGTTGGGGTATTTGTGGAAGAGCAAAAAAGTTATCCAGTACAGTCCATGATTCCTGAGCTTGTAGAGGGGTTTTTCGCGATTCATTGCGATCGTGTTCCCGATAGCATACGGTTATTTGATGCAACCAGGTACTTTGACAACCCATGAGCGTTAAACGCAGGGCGAGGTCGAGATCGCACACCTGTTGAAATCGAGTGTCTAAACCGCCAACTCGCTCCAACCATTCTCGACGAACCATCATCGCACTTAGGAGAATTGGCTTCCATCGCACCCAGTCTTCTAAATCTAAGTTCGGTGCTTTTTGCCAAGGTTCTACATCGCCTAAAGGTTCACCCCGCCAATCGACTCGACGCCAGCCGCTATGTACGATTCCCAGTTGCGGTTGAGCTTCAAAGGAAGCTACTTGTGCTGCTAATTTATCAGGTAGGAAAAAATCATCGTGATCGAGAAACGCAATTAACTCGCCCCTAGCTTCCTGAATGCCGCGATTGCGAGCTGCCGCTACTCCCTGATTTTCCTGATAAATATAGCGAATGCGCGAGCAGTAAGGCTGTAAAACACTGCGGGTGTCATCTGTCGAGCCATCATCTACCACAATTATTTCGCAGTCAGGATAAGTTTGATTCAGGATACTCTCGACTGCTTGCCCGATGTAACAGGCACTGTTGTAGGCGGGAACGATCGCGCTCACCTGTGGTTTCCGAGTGGCAGTTGACATGAAATCGCTGTTTGTTGACCTTAAGTATCGTCAAGTATTGTCAGCTAATACAGCAACTTGGGCATTTGTTCCGGAAGCAGCCAGACAAAGGATAGATATTTTCAAATTAAGAAGTGCGATCGCCTGCCTAATTTTTTCGTTAACTATGAAAATAGCGATCGCGCCTCTCTTTTCCTCCCCAACAACTCCAAACCCACATCCTTGCCAAATTTAACCCGGATCGGACAGCCAACCCCGGAAAGAATAACTATCAAGAGCCACCCGTTCCCCAGCAACAAATACACGATTTTATCGACAGTTAACGGGTACTGAACACATTACCTTTTAAGGGAGGAATTATATATGCAACAGGATGGCATTACCGTGTGGTTCACGGGTTTAAGCGGAGCAGGCAAAAGTACGATTGCTACTGAACTAGCCAAAATTTTACGGCGACAGGGATACAAAGTAGAAGTTTTAGATGGCGATATCGTCCGCAAAAGTCTCACCAGAGATTTAGGTTATAGCAGAGCCGATCGCGATGAAAATATCCGCCGCATTGGCTTTGTCGCTAATCTTTTGTCTAGAAACGGTGTAATTGTTTTAGTTTCAGTCATCTCTCCCTACCGCGATGTCAGAGAGGAAGTGGGCCGAGAAATCGGTAACTTTATTGAAGTTTATGTGAAAGCTCCCCTCGAAGTTTGCGAAGAGCGAGATGTGAAGGGACTTTACAAGAGAGCTCGTGCCGGTGAGATTCGAGGTTTTACTGGCATTGACGATCCTTACGAACCACCCTTGCACCCGCCAGTAGAATGCCTCACGGATCGGGAAACGGTAGCGGAGAGTGTAGCTAAAGTGATGGATAAATTAGAAGTTTTTTGGGCGAGCACTGCTCTATCTTCTGCTCAACTTTAAACGTTCATCTGTTGATTTTTTGGCTCTTGGGTTGAAGTTAGATTATCTATCTGTTGGGGTGAGCGATCGCTTTCCCCAACATCCGCAGGTTTGACAGCTATTTCACTCAAACAATTAGTCAGCCAACATCAATAAAACATTATGTCATCTCAAAAACCTTTCATCCCCCCTCCAGAACCCCTAAATAAATCTAAAGACCACTACAAATTTCAAGGACAACCCTACAAGCATCTTGAAATAGAAATTAATTTGACCTCCTTAAAAACTCTAGCTACTGCTATTTTGTTAGGGGTTCCTTATTTTGGGTTGATTTACGTATTTTTATCGGGAGGCGCCAAAGTAATAGCTATTAGTCTAGTAGTAGTAGGTATCTTAATAGGGGGCTCGATCGCGCTTTTATACTACTTAAACAGACAAGAGCCTGTCAAAGCGCCTTCCAATCAAAAGAAACGGCACTAATAGACACTCTATAGCCCTACTCAATCCCGGAGCTGACTCCGCTTGGTCAATTCCTGGGAAATGCGATCGCCCTCCCACTCTGTAATTCAGAATTTGCCTATTCTCAAGCGATCGCCGTGTTGAAAAATTCGATCCGACTGTCCGGATTGCGCTCAAATTCTCAGGAAGGTTAATTGGTAGATGCACCCTGATTAATTAACTCCCGACCAATTTTGGTTCGGGGTTTTTTTTTTGCGATCGCACGCCCTCGCCACAAATTCTCCTAAATTCTGCCAAAGTGTCCTGAAAGAGGTGTTTTGAGGCGGGAGATTAAATTAGTAGATGCACCCTGATTAATTAACTCCCGACCAATTTTGGTTCGGGGTTTTTTTTTGCGATCGCACGCCCTCACCACAAATTCTCCTAAATTCTGCCAAAGTGTCCTGAAAGAGGTGTTTTGAGGCGGGAGATTAAATTAGTAGATGCACCCTGATTAATTAACTCCCGACCAATTTTGGCCGGGTTTTTTTTTGCGGTATCGAGGGTGATGTGGAAGAAAGTTTGAGGTTGTCCGGATTGCGCCTCGAATTCTCAGGAAGCTTAATTGGTAGATGCACCCTGATTAAATAACTCCCGACCAATTTTGGTTTGGGGTTTTTTTTTGCGGTATCGAGGGCGATGCTGAAGAAAGTTTGAGGTTGTCCGGATTGCGCTCGAATTCTTAGGAAGCTTAATTGGTAGATGCACCCTGATTAATTAACTCCCGACCAATTTTGGTTTGGGTTTTTTTTTTCGTATTGCAACCAAAACCACAAATTTTCGCAAATTTTCCCAAACTGTGCGGAACAGGTACACCTCGAACCGGAGACTAAATTAGTAGATGCACCCTGATTAATTAACTCCCGACCAATTTTGGTTTGGGGTTTTTTTTTGTATTTCAGCCAAAACCACAAATTTTCGCAAATTTTCCCAAACTGTCCGGAACAGGTACACCTCGAACCGGAGACTAAATTAGTAGATGCACCCTGATTAATTAACTCCCGACCAATTTTGGCCGGGTTTTTTTTTGTATTTCAGCCAAAACCACAAATTTTCGCAAATTTTCCCAAACTGTCCGGAACAGGTGCACCTCGAACCGGAGACTAAATTAGTAGATGCACCCTGATTAATTAACTCCCGACCAATTTTGGCCGGGTTTTTTTTTCGTCTTGCAGCCAAAACAGCAAAATTTCAATAAATCAAGAATTATCCGCGTTAATCTGCGTGCATCTGCGGTTAAAAATCAAATTGATCCCGAACATCGTGCTAGCCACTGGAAAGTAAATAAAGATGCACCCTGATTAATAAACCCCAGCCAATTAAGGCCGGGGTTTTTTTTAGCTCAAAAGCTGCATTAACCTATTAGGCTAAATCGCATCGAAAGACTGCACCTCAAGAACCGGGCCGATCATAGCAAAAGTCATCACATCCTTACGCACTTCACCTTTAACACTGACTTTCAAACCAGCTTTTTTCAAATCAGAAGGAGCATCCTTAAGTTCGTAAGTTTCGCCATCTTCGCCGACCAAAGCCCAAGTACCAGGACCCAATCCTTTGCGTTCAATTACACCTTTGACAGTAATACTCATGCCGATCGCACCTCTGTTTTAATTGCTAAACGTGCCAATCCAAAACACAGTAAAGCATTGACAATCAAGAATGTTTGTGATACCAAACCTGTGCCCAATCCCCAGACTGCGGGCGACAGGACAGCATTCACCGCTAAACTGCTAGCAAAACCGATCGAAATTGCGATCGCGATCCACTTCCACTGTTGATGTCCCAACAGCAAAGCAATCAAAATCCCAGGAATCAAAACGCTAGCAAAAAAGGGATTCAGCATACTGCTGCCATTAATTGCGCCGCCGAGTTCGGGAATAGAACTGCCCATCACCCGCATCGGCCACTGCGGCAAGTCAAATACAAACAAGTTGCGGAGGAAGAAGAACCCAGAACTACCAGCCATCAAGCCACCGGAAAAGCCCCAAGTCCACTGGAACGGAAAATAATTCCGCAAAAAGAAAGCCAGCAGGTAAGAACCGAGCACCATTGCAATTTTAGGCAACAGGGCGACTGCACCGCCGTCAATCCAAAAGCGGGGGTTGAGATAGCCGTTATCGCGCAGCCAGCGGAAGAAATCGCGGAAGTTGATTTGTCCGCGCTGGGCTAGCTGAACTGCTGCGGCTGCGTCTAGGTGTCCTGAACCAAAATGGTTTAACGGATCTTCAGTGACAGTTCGCGAGGACTGCAAGAGTACGCTGCGAATTTCGTCTGGTTCTGTGATGCCGGAAGCCTTGACAAGGGCTGCAACGGCTGCAACGTGGGGAGAAGCCATGCTAGTGCCTTGGTAGCCTTCAAAGACTTCGGCGCCTGTTTCCGGGTCGATCGTACTTTGCAGGATCTTGCCCATTTCAGAACCGCCGGGGGCTGCAATATCAACCCCTGCGCCGAAATTGGAATAAGTGGCTTTTTCGTCGTCGGGGCCGAGGGCGGAAACGCCGATGACGTGGGGATAGCGGGCGGGATAGGAAGCGGAACTGTCGCCGGAGTTGCCGGCGGCTGCGATGATGACAACGCCTTTAGAGTGGGCGTAGTCGATCGCCTCGGACATTAACTGACTTTCACCGCCACCGCCGAGACTCATGTTGATGACATCTGCGCCGTTGTCAGCAGCAAATTTAATCGCTTCGGCGATGTCAGAAACCGTGCCGCCACCGCTGCTGCTTAACACTTTTAGCGGCATTAAAGCTGCTTCGTAGGCGATGCCCGCAACGCCGTAATTGTTGTTAGTTGATTGGGCGACTGTACCGGCGACGTGAGTACCGTGGCCGCTGTCGTCATAGGCTTCGGCGCGATCGTTTACAAAGTCGTAGCCCGGTACAAATTTGGTTTCTTTTAAGTCCGCGACTGCAGTAATACCCGTGTCAATTATCGCTACTGTTGTGCCGCTGCCTTTGGTTTCGTTCCAGGCAGATTCTACGTTGATACTGCGGAGATTCCACTGCTTGGTATACATGGGGTCGTTGGGAATCTCGAAAGCGCTGTAGACGTAGTTGGGTTCAATGTATTCGGTATCTTTAGCCAAATTTGATTTTCTCAGGGCTTTTAGCAAAGTGCGATCGCCCTTAACTACATATACATTGTCTGCCGCTGAGAATTCGCTGTTGAGTTGCGGTGCGACTTGGTACTGTTGGGCGATCGCATTTACTTCTTTCGCAATCTCAGCAGCACCCAAATCTTCGCGGAAATCAAGCACAATCGAGTCGTAAGTGCCTTGAGTAGCAAGTCCTGGGAAATTAGAAATCGCCCAGCCGAGCCCGATTAAAAATAAGCACAGAAGGAAAAACTTTTTCATTGCCGATCGTCCGTTTAGGGAAGGCGTGTTCACCACAATAACCCAATTTTCACCGCCTGCGCCAGTTTTCCTTGCTGTGGCTTGTGGATATCTCGCACGCGGGCGTTTGGTATTTTTCGGCTGTGGCTGTTGCTCGATCAAAAATTGCTCTAATTTCTAGTTGAAATTGCAGAGCAAGTTTTAGGAGTTCAATTAATTGTATCATTAGAGAAGATGTGAAACAGAACAAGCGAGTATTTTCAACAAGGGTATTGCATGGAAAGAGGTTTAATGTGGCTGCCGCTGCTGGCAATTTTTATTTCTCTAGCTTGGGCTGGATGGAACGAGTATCAAAAGCTGGAAGCGTATCGCGTGTGGGCCGAACAATTCGCTAAAGCCAAGTACGATATTTATGCTGTACTCGGTCAGCAAGAAGACCGTTTAACGTGGGGAAAACCTACTCGCAGCGGGCCGATAAATTTGCAAACTTTTTCTTTAAAAGACGTGGAGTCGCTGCGGTTGTTAGTCAACTCTCAGGCAGTTGATTTAGAGTCACCGCCGAATTCGGGAAGTCCAATCGTCCTCGAATTTTTTTTGAAAGATGCTGCGGCGGTGCAGGTTGCTTTTACAGAAATTCCTCTAGCGACTAAATGGGGAAAATACTTGCAGCAAGAATTGCAGCGCTTTAGGTAAAAACACTCTCCGGCGGGGCAGCGTATAGGGAGCATCTCAATGAAAGCAACCAAGCCCAAAATTGGAGTTTTGAGGCAGGAGACAGGAAGCAGGAGGGAGGAGGAAACAGGAAGAAGGAAAGAGCCAGAAGAAGTGTTTTTACAAAGATGAGATGCTCCCAGCGTATAAGATGTTAACTCTGCTGCTTTAAGTTACAAAAGTCTGTAAAACTGGTAGTAGAAATAGAACTTACGCAACAAATCCTTTGAACTGCCATCTATAGGGTAAAGTACCCACAGATCACCCGGAGGACATGAGTTCTTGCAGTAAGTAGTAGGAGTAGTGTCCCCATGCCTAGCCCGCTCGTGCTCCGTGCGTACCTTACAGTTAAAGTTATTGACCAGCGCGTCCTAAAACAGCTAAATTGCCAGCCCCCCCAATCAGCGGAATGCAAACACAAGAATTTTTACAGCGCTATCAACAGGGAGAGCGCAACTTTGGTCACATTGACCTCAGCGGCGCTAGTTTAAGCGGTGTTAACCTGCGAGAAATAGACCTCACTGGTGCTAACTTGACCGGTGCTAATTTGAGCTGGTCTTTTTTGAGCAATGCCAAGTTGATAGGGGCTTGTTTGCGGCGCGCGGATCTCCGCAGTGCGGGGCTGGCTGGGGCGAATCTGAGCGGGGCAAATTTGAGCGGGGCAAATCTTGCTAAAGCCGATTTGCGCCTTGCTTGTTTGGAAGCAGCAGAACTCAATTGGGCCGCGTTCCCCGAAGCGGATTTGGGCGGTGCTAATCTTCAAGGAGTTAAATCTGACCAAATTAATTTTGCCGGGGCTAAACTCGACGGCGCGAAGTTGATGGCGGCGGAATTGATGGAGGCCAATCTCAACCGGGCTAGTCTGGTTGGTGCTAATTTAACGGGCGCTAATTTGCGGGAAGCGCATTTGGTGGAAGCGAATTTGCGATCGGCAATTTTAATCGGTGTAAATTTGATTGAATCTGACTTGAATGGCGCTCAAATGCGATCGGCAAATCTGACGGGCGCTGACTTGCACCGAGCTGTGCTGGCGGGGGCGGATTTGACTGAGGCGATGCTGGATAACGCTGATTTGAGTCGAGCTAATCTGGCGGGTTCTTATTTATTGAAAGCGAGTTTCAAGAAGGCGCTTTTGCTGCGAGCTAACCTGCAAGGAGTGTATTTGCTGCGGGCGGATTTGAGCGAAGCTAATTTGCGAAGTGCAGATTTGCGGAAAGCTGATTTGAGTGGCGCTTATTTGATGGATGCGATGTTGGGTGAGGCGGATTTAAGAGAAGCTTGTTTGATTGAGTGCCGTTTGATTCGGACGAATGTGGAGGGGGCCCAGCTTACGGGCTGCTGCATTCAAAATTGGCAAGTTCAAGATGTCGATCTGTCGAGAGTTGACTGCAGCTATGTTTTTACTCAGTTTGATTATATTGCGAAAGTTGCGGCAAATCGCTTGCCGGTCGATCGCGATTTTGAGTCTGGGGAATTGGGGCGGCAGCATCAAGAGGACAGTTCTATTGTGAAGGTGTGTTTTGCCCAATCTCCTAATTGGGAGGCTTTGGTTTTTACGATGCGTCGAGTGGAGTTGGAGAGCCGCGAACTTAAGTTGAACGTTCAATTTTTTGAGTCTGCGGGAGAACAAAGTTTACTGAGGCTGAGTGCGAACCGTTTGGTGAACGGCAAGATTTTGGGCGATCGCATTTTGGAGCTTTATCCAGATATGTTGGAAAAGGTTTTAGCCAAGGACGCTGAAATTTTGAGTTTGCTGGACTTGGCTGTTGCTACTAAGAGTGTGGAGTCGGCGGAGCTGAGCCAAAAGGAAGTATTGCTCAGAAGACAGGAAATCTACCAGCGAATGGTGCGCCAAATTTCGTTTATTTTGATGTCTCAGACGCCGGATAAATTCTCTGAAAGCGTGCAGCGGCTGTTGGATTATTTGAAGCAGCAAGGTATCCCAACAGAGCAGATTCAAAAGAAAGTCATCAGTCAGGCGATCGTGCAGCGGGCCAAGCAAGACCCGGCTTTTCGGGAACAGTTGCTCAGGTGGGAGAAAACGGCGTCCGATCGCGTTCGTTGTTCGATGATGGGGGAAGCGGTGCGGTATGCGATCGCCCTTTTAATCGATGATTAACAGTTAATTGTTAACCCTTGAAGCCGCAGAGCGGCTAATACCCGCACTGGCTCTTCGGCGTCGGAAACTGCAAGCGATCGTGCATTACTGTCAAGCAATACCCGGTGTTTTGGGAACAGTTGCTCGCGTGGGAGAAAACGGCGTCGGATCGCGTTGGCTGTTCGGTAATGGGGGAAGCGGTGCGGTTTGCGATCGCCCTTTTGTGGGAATGAATAGACTACGATGGAGATATAAAAGACTTAAGGTAGCTATCAAGACAATCTGGCGTATCAGCATATTGAGATAAGTCAGAAATAATGTTGCTTTCTGATAAAGATAGAACAACCTTGACTTTTCGAGTGAAATAAAGGTAGTTAGCTGTGTTAGCTTCATGCTTAAGCTTTTCGAGAATTTTCCGCAGAAATTCAATCTCAAATTTACCTCTGAAGCTTTTTTGCCTGGTACTACTTCGTAACTCGGTTAGCCTTGCATCTAGTTCTTCTTGAGAGATGGCAATTGCACCCGGAAACATCCTATACAAATCATCAATTACATACTTTTTTGTGATTTGGTTCAAGTCAATCTTTACAAAATCCAACACACTTCTCTTTGAGATATTGAGTGGACTAGACTTATCTCTTTGGCACGCAATCCAAGTATTTAGCAATTCAACAGCATTATGGAACTCCTCTTGCAATTTTATATACAAAGAAACACATCTTTCAAAATTTTCATCCGACTCGATCAGCTTAAATTCGCTTCTCAAAACCTCAGAAAAACACTGAACTGAGGTGTAGAAGTTTTCTATCGAGTAGCAGGGAGTTTCATATATTTCGTTTAAGCCTCTCTCCCTAATCGATTTATCAAAGTCTCTATCTATAAAATAAGCTGCTCTAACATTCGCATAATACTTTCTGGATGAAAGCATTTTGTGGATTCCTAAAACTCCATCTTTGCCACGACAATCCAAATAAAAAGCCTTTTCAGGTCTTATAATATTTTTGATCCTGACTCCATAGTATTTACTGTCTTCTCCTTCAAAAAAGCAATATAGCGCCGATGGATCTTGTTTGTATAATCTGGTAAATTCAACAAATACAACTACCGCCTTATCTCGGGATTCCCTTAAAGTTGTTACAGACATTTATTTATTTCTCTATCACAAATGTATCTAGATCGTTAGCATTTAAATCTAGTTCGTTATCGAAGATGAATGGAGAATGAGTAGCAGCTAAGAGTAATTTACATTTACCTGACTTCAAAATATCGGGAAGTAAAAGCTTTTGCCACTCTATAGAAAGCGATAACTCTGGTTCATCAAACAGCAAAATAAATTCTTCGGAAGACTCTAAATAAATTCTGGAAAACAAAGATATAATTTGCTTTTCACCCGACGAAAGGTTTTTAATATCAATCGGGTTATTATTTCGAGTTTGAATTATTGATATCTCTACATTTGCCTCATCATAAACAATGCGTTTTTTGTTCAAATACTCATTACATATTGTAGCAAACTGATTTATAGAATTATCCTTCTCTTTTTGCTGCTCATATAAACCAACCAATTTTGATAAAAAATAGACTAATTGACTATATTGCTCATCAGAGTTTATCTCTCCTGAACTCACCAATTTCTCAATTTTATTTCTATCAGACTTTGATATATTATTTTCACCAACACGGCTTAAAACTATATTCAGAGTGTCGGGTTGAATGCTGTCTCTCATTTCTTGGGTAATCTCAATACCCTCTATAAACTGAGTTAAAATTTCACCAGTCAATTTTGAAAATAAATTGAGTGCTGAGTTTTTAATTGTTGTTTTAATTTCCTCAAATCTCTCAATTACATCATTCATTCCAAATTGGATCAGCTTGCCTTCTCCTTCCCCACGGCTTAACCGTTCAAACCTATCATCTTCGTATCCTAAATTTTTTAAATCTTCTTCGATTCTTCTATAGGTTGGAAAATATAAAACTGACTCGTTCAAGTTTTCTTGAATAGTGGCTCTAATTGTATCAATTTTACTTTTTTGCTCTATTTTTTCCTCACCTCTAATTAAATCCCATTCTTCCACCAAGCTGCTCCAGGCTTTAGATGGAATTCTACCTGTATCTATTAATTCAAGTATACGTCTCCGAGCGAATTCAGAGGATGAACTTTTCCTGCTCTCTCTCAGCCACCAATTTATTTCTCGATTAGGTAAAGAGCCTCTAAGCTTATCAAGACCCAAAATCTCAGGATCATACCACGAATTTAAGTCACTTTTCTTAATTTCAACACTAGCGCCCGAGGTAAACTCAAGAACTACTGACTCAAACTCCACGGTACTTAATTTATCAAATTTACAGGAGATTGAATAGTAAAGTGTATTGAGAATGGTAGTTTTCCCCGAACCATTTTCTGCAATCAGAATTACTGCTTCTTTATCAAAAGGTATCGCCACATCCTTAAAGCCAAATAAGCCGTTAATTGCAAATGACTTTAACTGGCTGGAGTTGGGGTGTTCACCTAGTTGCATAGTTAAGTTGTCCAGCTTTTGAACTTTTATCCATCATAGTCAACAATTAGAAACACAACATCTGCATAACTGTTTATTACACTGCAACTGCGGTCTAGTACGCGATTATAGCGTAGGAAACCGCAATTGTTTCTGTTTACCAGTCTTGGCTCCTGAGCCGACGACTCGCTAAGGCCCGGATTTGCTCGTCGGCGTCGGAAACTGCAAGCGATCGCAACAAAGGCACAACTCCCGGATTTTCGGGATAATGTTCGATAATCGCTTCGAGTGCTGTAAATCGCGGATTGTAAGGAAAAGAACCGTTTTGATTGTCAACATCGCTCAAAGCTCGATCGCGCAAAAATTCAAACATTCCCGGCTCGTCTTTCCATCCCCGCATTAACTCTACCAGGGCGATCGCCCGCACCTGCGAATCTTCATCTTTTTGAGCTCTAATTTTCAGCCACTCGAAAGTTTGAGACTGATTTGTCCACCCGCGCGCTAACTTTTGCAAAGCCATTTGCCTGACAGCGGGACTCTCATCGCCCTCTGCTTTAGCCTCCAGCAGCATCCAAGTTTCAGGATTGTCTGGCCAGTTGTAAGCAAGTTCAAGCACCGCCGCTTGCCGCACCAGCGCTTCCCCAGAATCGAGCTCAATTTTCAGCCAAGGCAAGGTTTCCGGGTGGTCGGGCCAGCGCCGCACGATCGCCCGTACCAGCACGCTCAGCAGGTGAGAATCATGCTCACACTCTACCCGGCTTTTGAGGAAAGGCAGCGTCTCGCCGCGGTGAGACCAGCGTTTTGCGATCTGTTCCACGGCAGTTTCTCGGACGTTGAGGTGTCTGTCTGACTCGGCGAGATTTTGCAACCAAGCAAAGACTTCGAGACTGGCTGACCCCAGTGCCACGACAGCTTCCACTACTACTTGCCGCACAGTCCAGTAATCCTCGGAATCAGCTATTTTTTGCAGCAGGGGCAGGGTTTCTGGGTGGTCGGGCCAACCTGCGGCTATCTGTTTTAGGGCTATTTCGCGCAGGTCGGCGTCGCTATCGCCCAATGCTATATTTTTCAAAAAAGTCAGAGTTTCGGGGTTCCCGGGCCAGCCAGAGGCAATTGCTTGCACTGCTGCACGCCGGACGCTCGAACTCGCGTCGGACTCGGCTTTAGTTTTCAGCAGCGGGTAAATGTCGGGCTCGCCGGGCCAGCGCGAGGCCAATTCTTCTAAGGCTGCTGTCCGCACTTCTTTACTGCTGTCGGATTCAGCTAGGGTTTTCAGCAGCAGGCAAACGTCGGCTGCAGCAGGCCAGCCCGCTGCCAACTCCCGCACCGCTACTGTTCGCAGGATAGAACTTCCTGTCTGGGCAAGGTTTTTGAGCAGGGAGACCGTGCCTAAAAGGCTGTGCCAACCTCTGGCTATTTCTTGCCACGCTGCGACTCGTACTCCCAAATTTTCGTCGGATTCGGCGGCGGTTCTCAGCACCAGCAAGGTATCTGTGCGAGTGGGCCAATTAGAGGCCAACTGTTCGAGTGCTACCGTGCGGACTGCGGGACTTTGATCTAACTGAGCCAGGGCAGCCAGCAGCGGCAAGGTATCGTTCGTGTCGGGCCAACCAGAAGCCATTTCTCGGACACAGGTCGATCGCACTGCCCAGCTTCCATCGGAGTGGGCGAGGTTTTTGAGCATCAGGTAAATTTCTGGCTGGTCTGGCCAACCACGGGCTATTGCTTCAACTGCTGTGGCTCGGACTTCGCCACAGTCACTGGAGTGAGCGAGTATTTTCAGCCAAGGCAGGGTTTGCGGGTCGTTTTTCCAAGTTTGGGCGATCGCCGCGATCGATCGATTGCGAATTTGATAAGTTTCCTGCAATTCTTGAGCGCTTTGATAAAGAATCAGGAAACCCGTGCCGTATTGCGATAACTTCTTTAAAGCATTTAACAGTTTTTTTTCGGTTTTTTTATTAACATTATTTTTAACTTTTAACAGGCATTGCGCTGCTAAAAACAAATTAATAAATTTTTCTTGTTGACCGTTTTGAGCTGTGAGATATTCTATAATTTCGCTCGCTGTTTCTTTGTCGAGCTTGGCTGCAATTTCTCTGAGGACTTCGTGCAAAGATTCGTCCCGCCAGTGCTGACCGAAAACTTGTATGTTGAGATCGCCCCAAGTCAGTTGACCGATTGTGAGTTGGGTATAAATTAACTCTGCTACAGTCTGGGGATTATTTTCGGAAACAAGTTTTTTTAACAACATACCGATACCCTGCCCCTGAAGTTTGTTTGTATTGACAATCCTCGCCTCAGCTCCGATATTAGTGGAGATTTTTTTGAGCGAGCCGGGAGTATGGAACCAATCGACTCTATTTTATACGAAAAATACTGAGTCGGGAGGGCCCCCATGCAAAATCCGCCAGCACCCACAGGAATGTTAGGTGGTGGCGGAGGGCGATCGAACAATTAAGCCGCTGAATCTAGCTAACAGCTACTTGGACGCGATCGGCAGCAACCCGAACCGTAAAAGTCGGAATTTTTACCGTTTCATCATCCAGACATTGCCCCGTAGTCAGACTAAAGTTTTGTTTGTAAATGGGAGAAGCAACTTTGAGAGTGCCGTTGCGATCGCCCACAATTCCCCGCGACAAAACAAAAGCTTTGCTAAACGGGTCGTAATTGCTAAGCGCATAAACTTCATCCCCGTTTCCCACTCGGAAAATCGCCACTTGTTCGCCTTTAACTAAAGCGCAAACTCCAGTATAAGGAGCGATCGCATCGAGAGAACACACATCTACCCAAGTTGTTACTGTATCGGAAACTTGTAATGATTGAACCATCTTCTTTTCCTGTTAATTTACTTCAATCTCGTTCCCAGTCTCCGGCTGGGAACGTAGGTTTCGAGGCTCTGCCTCGCCGAAGGAGGCTCTGGCTCACGGTTCGAGGAGGCCGAGCCTCCGGGACTTCATTCCCAGGCAGAGCCTGGGAATGAGATTAAACGAGATTAAATCTTGCTCCCTCCCCTGATTCAAGGGGAGGGCTGGGGAGGGGTTATTCCGAAACTCCAACCAGAGCCTTTTCATGTTCGTTAGCCGGCCGCGTTTGTCCCCGTTCTGCAACACGAACAATACTCGGATCGGGCAAATCGGAATTCACAAAATGCTGGAACCGCTGCACCTTTTGTGGGTCTTCAATCGTCGTTTTCCACTCACATTGATAAGTATTCACTAAATGTTCCATCTGCGCTTCTAATTCAGCACAAATGCCCAGAGAATCCTCAATTATCACCTGTTTCAAGTATTCAATCCCGCCCTCAAGCTTATTCAACCAAGTAGCAGTGCGTTCTAATCTGTCGGCGGTGCGGATGTAGAAAACCAAGAATCGATCGATATACTTAATCAGCGTTTCCTTATCGATATCCGTCGCCAGCAAAACCGCGTGCTGGGGCTTAATTCCCCCGTTGCCGCACACGTACAAATTCCAACCATTCTCTGTCGCAATTATCCCAAAATCCTTACTTTGAGCTTCCGCGCATTCGCGAGTGCAACCAGAGACAGCAGATTTGAGCTTGTGGGGCGATCGCAAACCACGATACCGCAATTCAACCTCGATCGCCAAACTCGTTGAATCCTGCACCCCAAAGCGGCACCAAGTGCTACCAACACAAGATTTTACAGTACGCAGAGCCTTACCGTAAGCGTGTCCCGACTCAAATCCCGCATCAATCAACCGACGCCAAATATGCGGCAATTGATCCACGCGAGCTCCAAACAAATCAATCCGTTGCCCGCCAGTAATCTTAGTATAAAGCCCAAAATCCCTGGCAACTTCCCCTAAAACAATCAACTTATCCGGCGTGATTTCTCCCCCCGGTATTCGCGGCACCACCGAATAAGTACCATCGCGCTGAATGTTTGCCAAAAAGTAATCGTTCGTATCTTGCAAACCGACGTGAGGCTTCTCTAAAATATGGTCATTCCAAGTAGAAGCCAGCATCGAACTAACAGCAGGCTTGCAAATTTCGCAACCCTTACCTTTGCCGTGTCTTTCAATCAACTCCTCAAAGGTTTTAATCTCTTGAGAACGCACTAAATGGTACAATTCTTGACGAGAATATTCAAAATGTTCGCAAAGATTATTTTTGACTGAAAACCCAGCTTTCTTCATCTCCGCCTTGAAGATATCCGTCACCAAAGGCACGCAGCCGCCGCAGCCCGTCCCAGCTTGAGTACATTTCTTGACGCTGGCAACATCGGTTAAATTGCGATCGCGAATCGCTTCACAAATCTGCCCTTTGGTAACATTATTGCAAGAACAAATTTGAGCCGAATCCGGCAAACTGTCTACTCCAAAGCCTGCCGGTACTCCCCCTTCTCGCGGTGGCATTAACAAATCTTCGGGATGAGGCGGCAGAGCAATTTCATTTTGCATGAATTGCAGCAAAGTGCCGTAAGCCGAAGCATCTCCCACCAGAATTCCGCCTAAAATCCGGCTGCCGTCTTGATTTAAAACTAATTTTTTGTAAATGCCTTGGAAGGTGTCAGCAACAACAATTTCTTTAGCATCGGCCGACTTGGGAAAAGGATCTCCAAAACTAGCGACATCCACCCCTAATAATTTGAGTTTAGTGGACATATCCGCACCTGTAAAAGTGCTTGTGGGACGGGCATCTTGCCCGTCATCCGCTACACGGATCAAAATATCTGCTGCTACGCTTGCCATTGTATACCCAGGCGCAACTAAGCCGTAGATGCGACTTTGATAAAGCGCGCATTCTCCGATCGCATAAATGTCAGGATCGGAGGTTTGGCAGCTATCATTTATGATGATGCCACCGCGTTCTCCTACTTCTATACCGCAACTTCTGGCAATTTCGTCGCGGGGGCGAATGCCAGCAGAAAAGACAATCATATCTGTTGCCAATTCCGAACCGTCAGCAAACAGCATTTTAGTAACTTTGCCATCTTCGCTAACAATTTCTGTTGTAGATTTGCTGGTATGAACCGAAACCCCCAACTCTTCTATTTTGCTGCGGAGAATGGCACCGCCAATTTCGTCAACTTGCACGGGCATCAGCCGCGATGCAAACTCAACAACGTGAGTTTTTAAGCCCATATTTTGCAGAGCATTAGCGCACTCTAAACCTAACAAACCGCCGCCAATTACTACACCTGTTTTGCAATTTTTAGCGTAATCTAACATCGCTTCCAGGTCGTCAATTGTCCGGTAAACAAAAGTTCCTGTAGCGTCTTTGCCTGTAATTGATGGCACAAATGGATAAGAACCGGTCGCGAGAACAATTTTGTCGTAGGGAACTTCTAAACCGTTGGCTGAAGAGACTATTTTTTGTTCCCGGTTAATGGCGACTGCTTTGTCGCCGATGTAAATTTGGATGCCGTTTTCGTGATAAAATCCCGGTGCAACTAAAGATAAATCTCCCGCTGTTTTGCCAGAGAAAAATCCGCTGAGGTTTACGCGATCGTAAGCAACGCGCGGTTCTTCACAAAAAGTAATTAAATTCCAGTGTTTGGCAGCATCCGAGCTGACCATTAACTCTAGGAACTTGTGACCTACCATGCCATTGCCGATTACAATGAGGTTTTTTTTGGCTGTCATTAGAATCTCTTTTATCCCGTTTATCAGTCGTTGGGTTTATTAATATAAGACTTTATTGTAAATTTTTGTACTTATATATACAAAAAATGGATGTTTATGCAATTGTCGAATAGTCCCGATTGCATTTTTGCATGATGTGTGCGATCGGCTTAAGTAGTGCCTCAGTCGATTTTAGAGTTTAGATTTTAGATTTACTTCACAGTTAAGTAAGGTGCGTCAGCTAAGTGTTTTTGACAAAACGATTAATATTTTTACTGTGACGCACCTTACAGTTTTCTAATTTTTAATTATTATTTAAGCGCCCATGCCCGAATACTGCTTCAAGCCCTGCCGCCAAAGCCAGCGATTCCACACAAAAAATACCGCAGCCCAACCCAGCATCACCAACAAACCGCGACCTACATCTACGGGCAATCCTATCAAGATTGAAGCGGGAAAATGAATCAAATAAGGAAACGGTGTCCACAAAACTACTTCGCGCACAGGTGCGGGAAACACTTCTAGCGGTGCGACAAGTCCCGATAAAAATAGGTAAATTAAAAACCAGAATTGTTCGATCGCACTTGCCCTTTCCAGCCAAAAAGCAAACAGCGCAAAGGTATACTGGATCAAGAACCGCAAGCAAAAAGCCAAGACGACAACCAACAAAAACAGCAAAAACCGCCCCAAACTCGGCAGCCAAAAAGCCTGCGGGTAAAGTGCAAAAAACAGCAGCACTAATCCGCATACAAACGGCAGCCTCGCAAACCTTTCGGAAACGTGAGATGCGAAGTGATGCCATACGGGATCGAGAGGCTGCAACAATCTATTGGAGAGCCTGCCTTGCACTACTTCCTTTTCAAACTCCCAAATCACCCACACTACATTTGTTTGCCTGACAATGAAAGCCGCTAAAAAATAACGGGCAAAGTCGATCGACTTCAGCCCAAATTGACCAGTCTCGGCCGCCTGCATCCAGACACCCATCAAGATAAACGGCAAAGCTCCCGACAGCGCCCACAAAAACAATTCCGCCCGGTATTCGAGCATATAAGCGTAGTAGGTAACTAGCAAAGTTTTAGCAATTTTGATGGATTTTGTCATATCACTTTTAGATTTAATTTTTAGGTGTTAGCAACGGGCAAGATGCCCGTTCCACAAAACATGGAAACTCTCGTGGAACAGGCATCTTGCCTGTTCAGTTTTTAGGTGTTAGCAACGGGCAAGATGCCCGTTCCACAAAACATGGAAACTCTCGTGGAACAGGCATCTTGCCTGTTCAATTTTTAGGTGTTAGCAACGGGCAAGATGCCCGTTCCACAAAAACCTTGAATCTCTAGTGGAACAGGCATCTTGCCTGTTCAATTTTTAGGTGTTAGCAACGGGCTAGAAGCCCGTTCCACAAAAACCTTGAATCTCTAGTGGAACAGGCATCTTGCCGGTTCTACTTTATAATTCTAGTGGAACAGGCATCTTGCCTGTTAGAGAGAATGAGCTGATCCAAAAATATTACACTTTTCCCGTGCGAAAAACGCGACCGATTACCTCTTCAATTGGCGGATCGGTAACTGTCAAATCTATCACTTCCAACTGCGCCAAAATCTTCGCCACACTCACCGTCAGCTCCTCCCTTTTGACTAAAAACCGTACAGAATTTCCCTCAATAGATTCTACCTCGCCGTAAGCAAAAGCACTATCTTTTGCCAGCGGCTGAGCTAATTTTACCTGAACTTCCCGATAAGGTGCAAACCTGTCGAGCAATCCGTCCAAACTGCCATCATAAACTAATTGACCTTCATGGATTAACAAAACGCGCTTGCACAAAGCAGTAATGTCAGCCATGTAGTGGCTCGTCAACAGCACTGTTGCTTGATAGCGCTCGTTATATTCTCGCAGAAATTGCCTGACGCTAAACTGTGCGTTTATATCCAAACCTAAAGTCGGTTCATCTAAAAATAATACCTCTGGCTGGTGCATTAGCGCCGCCATCAATTCAGCTTTCATGCGTTCGCCTAAAGACAGCTTTCGCACCGCCTGATTTAACTTGCCTTCTAGTGACAGCATTTCTGTCAATTCTCCGATTCGCCGCCGATAATCTGTATCGGGAATGCCGTAGACAGCGGCATTGATTCGCAGAGAATCAAGCACTGGTAAATCCCAAATTAACTGCTGTTTCTGCCCCATGACTAAGGTGATTCTTTGCAGAAAATCTGCTTCGCGACGGAAAGGAGTACGATCGCACACTCTCACAGTACCAGCCGATGGATAAATCAAACCAGTCAGCATTTTCAGCGTAGTAGTTTTGCCCGCACCGTTAGCACCGAGAAACCCCACCACTTCCCCCGGTTCAATACTGAAAGAAACGCCCTCAACGGCTTTGACATTGCGGTATGTCCGGCTGAAAAAGTGCCGCACTGTTCCTTTAAGTCCCGGTTCTTTAATCGCTACCGGATAAACTTTGCTCAAGTCTTCAACTAAGATAATTGGCATCGGCTCAAATTTTAACTTTTATTTTAATCTAGGGTATTTCCATCAGGCTTGTGCCAAGATAGAGCGATCGAGCTGTGTAGTAGGGTGCGCCACCGATTCCTCGATCGCCAGTGAGAAAGTAACTGTGTTCGGGCGCACCCTACTAAGCTGTAGAATATTGCAAAATATCCATAATCACATCGCACAAAGTTTACAAATATGGTACTCACGCCAGATAATTCAGGCACATCTCGTTTGTTAGGAGACAATTCTTCTGAAAATATTACACTTGCACCAGGACAACTTGCTAGTTTTGCTGGGGGACTTTGGATGCTGGGCGGCAATGATACTGTCAGGGGCTCGTCAGATGCAGAAGGGATTTTCGGCAACGATGGTGAAGACAGTCTCTTAGGCGGTGTCGGGAATGATTCTATTTACGCCGGCAAAGAGGATGACGATGTTTTGGGAGAAACTGGCGACGATTTCTTGACAGGAGATAGAAATAGCGATTTCCTTGATGGGGGTGCGGGAAATGATTTGGTGCGAGGTGGACGAGGTGTTGATTTGTTAGTGGGCGGTGACGGTAATGATACTTTAATTGGCGACAGAGAAGTGGATATTTACCAAGGTGGTGCAGGTAGCGATGTATTTGTTTTGAGAGTCGATCAAGGGGGAAGCAGATTAGTGGGAATTGAAGTTCCTGACGCGGTAATTGTGGATTTTGATAACTCTAGCGATTCGATTGGAATTAGTGTGGACTTTACCAACAGCAATATCTCCTTGGAAGAGGTAAGTTATAGCTTGAACGATCCGAGACTGCTGCTGCTCGATCCTACAACTATAACGGGGGGAACGAGTTTGTTAGCTAAGGGCGACATCTCGCAGCGAAGTCTAGATCCCGATGGCAACGGTCGCGTAGAAGCTACTAATATTAGATTCGGTGTTACTAATGCTTTGTTGGGTACTGTGTTAAATGTGACCCCAGCCGATTTAAACGGTCGTTTTATTAGTGCTAATTCTTTGCTTTGAAGCAGCTAATTGATTAATTATATCTCAAGAACGGGCTCTCCGGCCCGTTCCACAAAAAAAACTCAGTTTTTGTGGAACAGGCATCTTGCCTGTTCTTCAGTTGCCCTTTGCCATTGCCCACTGCATCAAACCGGGGAACAAACGATAAGCTTCTGAGGCCAAAAAAGCAGGACCGACGGTAACTTCTGCACGCTGATTTTTCACAGCATCCCAGATAGCTTTAGCAATATCTTCTGGCTGAGTTGCCCACTCAGATTTCAGCATTTTGCTCATTTGCTGGCGGCGCAATTCGACTGCGGGTTCGTCTCGATCGCGAAATTGAGCTCTTTCTAAAAAATCGCTATTAATCAAGCCCGGATGCACGGCGCAAACGTGAATACCTTGAGAGGCTAATTCCAATCGCAAAGTTTCTGTTAAACCGGTTACGGCATATTTGCTGGCACAATAAGCAGTCATTTGAGGCAAAGGCATTTTGCCACCAATAGAACCCACATTGACTATTGTCCCTGTTTTCCGTTCCAGAAAATGTGGCAAAATTTCTTGAATTGTGTTAACGCAGCCCCAAAAATTGGTATTCATTAATTGCTGCCAGTCTTCGGAGGTAGTTTGCTCGATCGCCCCCGCGAGACAAATGCCAGCATTGTTAACCAAAACATCGATGTTGCCGCAGGTATCTAGGGCTTTTTGGACGATCGCGCGCACTTGTTGAATGTCGCCGACATCCCCCGGAATAGCTACAGCGGAAGTGCCTTCTCGCTGCACTTGAACCGCTGCTGCTGCCAATCTCTCTGGCTGGCGAGCTACCATCACTACATTGTAACCTTTACTTGCAAATAAAATTGCTGTTGCTTTGCCGCTTCCTTGAGAAGCGCCTGTAATCAAAACTGTAGGAGCCATAGATAGTTATAAATTGTAAGTTGGTAAATTGTTTTTTGCGATATTGAAACTATAACAGAGGTCAGGTAATTTTAGGCGCGCTCTACATTTAGAAGTATTGAGTATAGGATTTTTTTGTGTTTCGCGATCGGGCTTTTTTTAACGAACCGCGAAGGCGCGGAGGACGCGAAGGAAGAGAGAAGAGGAGAGGAGAAGAAGAGAATAGAAATTATTCATAATTTGTGCGACAATTGCTTTGTAAATTTTCCCAATGCCCAATGCCCAATGCCTAAAAAATGAATCTTCCGAAACAACCGCCGAATTGGTCGATCGCTCTAGTGTTAATTATCGGGGTTTTAGCCGTCTCAACTTCCTCCATCTTAATTCGGCTGGCTAACTTGAAAGCAGGCGCGGGCGGCTTTGGTTTCAGTCTGGTACTTGCGGCTTCTCGCCTGACTTTATCTGCTTTAATTCTGCTTCCTGCTTGGCGGAAAATTCAGTGGAACGCCCTGCAACCGGGATCTCGGCGCTATGCTGCTGCTGCGGGTTTGTGTCTCGCCCTGCATTTTGCGCTGTGGATTACCTCACTTTCTTATACTTCGATCGCCGCCTCGACTGCTCTTGTCACCACTAATCCTGTGTGGGTAGCGCTTTTGTCGCGCTTCTGGTTCGGGGAAAAACTCAGCAAAATGTCGATCGCTGGCATTACTATAGCTCTTGCTGGGGGAATGGCGATCGCCCTTGGAAGTGCGGGCGCAGCCGATGCTGGCAGCAGCCAACTGCTGGGCGATTTCCTGGCTCTGGCTGGTTCCTGGGCTGTCAGCTTGTATTTGCTGCTGGGTCGGGAAGCTCAGCGGCGGGGACTGGGAATTGGTGGCTATATCGCGATCGCCTATACTGTAGCTGCGATCGTCCTGCTACCTCTCCCCTTCGCCTTCGGCACTACTTATACTAATTACCCAGACATTGTATATTTTTATATTTTGCTAACGGCCGCTTTGCCTCAGTTAGTCGGCCACACCATTTTGAACTGGGCCGTAGTGCAGATTTCCCCAACTCTGGTAACTCTTGCCATCTTGTTTGAACCGGTTGGGGCGAGTTGGTTCGGTTATTTGCTGTTTGGGGAAGTGCCCGCGCCGGCGGTACTCACAGGTGCTGCGGTGCTGCTGTTGGGGGTAGCAACCGCTACCTTCGGAGCAAAAAAAATCACTGTCAACAGTTAAGAGTTAACAGTTTTCGACATTGCCACTACAGTGGCCGTGAGTCAGAATAAAACAAATTAGGGCTTAAAAATCCCAATAACTCATCCGTGAAATATCGATTCAAAACTATCAAAGGTCTGAGTAATGACTAACAATACTCGGCTGCCTTTAGGAGAATAAAATTATGCTGCCAGAACAACTACAGCGGATCATCGGCTACTTTCTCGAAGAAGCCACAGAACAGATCCAAGTTATCGAACAAGGCTTGCAAGATCTGCAAAATACCGCGCCAGCTCCCCAAAGAATACACCAGCTCATCCGAGCCTCGCACTCGATTAAAGGGGGAGCAGCTATGCTCGGATTTAGCAGCATTCAGCGCATTGCTCATCGTTTGGAGGATTATTTAAAGCTGCTCAGAGAATGTCCGATCGCCATTGATAGCAGGCTGCAATCGCTTTTAACCGAAGTTTTTGATATTTTAGCAGCCCTGGTGTCCAAGGTTTCTAAGGGTTTTGGGCTCAACCACGAAGACGCAAACCAAATGCTCTCCCTGGCCGAACCGATTTTTGACGAACTTGACGCTTACCTGAGATTGCGAATTCCCACTCGCCTGACTGTGAGGGCTACTACGGACGAACATATTCACGTTTTCTCCGGTTACTGCACCTCCCTGAGCGAATTTTCCTCGGCTATTGCTTCGCGCGTCGGTTTGCTCGGAGGCACTATTACCCGCCACGAGCAGGATAGCCAGGGTCTACGCCTTTGTATTGACATTTACCTACCGCCTTACACCCGGATCGAAAACATCCGCCAAGGTGTCGAACTCTCGGGCGCTATTATCGGGAATGTTCAGACGCAGCGGGACTTTTCGCTGCTGGCCACTGCGGATTATCCGGTTTACCAAAGTGCGATCGAACCTCCGGCAATTTGCATCGGATGTCGCTACTATTACGGCAGAAGTGATGGTGGCTACCTGCTCAACTGCACGATCCATCCTCGCGGCCCGGAAACAGAAGATTGTCGCGATCGGGAACCGGAATAAGCCGTAGAAAATCGGGACTCTGATCCCAGATTTGCAACCAGGGAAAACTTTCTTCTGAAACCAATATTCTCCCTGACATCTTTGACATTACCCCCGACCAAATTATTTTTTAGTTCCTAGATCATTACATCCTTCTCTCCAAGATCACTAAATCTTTCTTCCTCTGGAGAGCTCCCCTAACAACTGATACTGCAACTCGAATTAATTTCATCATGCTTGCAGGATGACCGATCGCCCAGACATTGATTGTCAGACAAGTGATTCCCATCACTAACAAGATGTATGTCGGAGGCATTACTACCCCGATCGCGAACCAGCTAAAAACGTGAAATATCATTGCTGTAGCCCAAAGGCTGGCGACAACCACAGACGCCCAAATTTGTATTCGAGGTCGGTTTAGTGCTGTCAAAATCACTGTCTGCAAAGTAGTCAGCAAGTTTGCCGGAACTAAAAAGGCACAGATAGCTATGCAGTGGGTACAAGAAAACTCGGTAACTGTATTGAAGTCGATCATCAGTCTAATTGTCGGGCCTGTTGGATATACTTAAAGAGCTTAGCGTGACTTGACTTTCAGATCTTGTCACCCTTACTTTAACTTAATATTTCAGTAATTAGGCCGCTCTGGAGACGCATTTCTCTCCTCCTTTGCCAGCAGGCCAAATTTTACCACACATATTAAAGTTTGGGAAAATTATTAAACCTACTTGAAGAATGGCAAGAATTGCTATGATAATTAACATCGGGGAGCCCTAGTATAGAAGAGCCAATTCGGTAAAATTTCTAGAAGGCTGAGGCTGGTCTCACAGCCATAAATACGGCACGCTGATTTTTGACTAAATCATTTTTGATTCGCTGATTATCGGATGATTGATTCTCCGTGTCCATCAAGGGATCGAGGCGTGATGCGATCGAACAATATGAGATTATTATAGAAAAGCCAATTTGCTCTCAAATCTCAAATCAATAGAACCCTCTCGTTTACAGCGGAAGACAAAGAAAATGGATCGACAAATCACAATTCCCGCACTCGAAGAAGTTGACTTGACAAACTGCGACAGAGAACCCATTCACATACCGGGACATATTCAGCCACACGGAGTGCTACTTGTTGTACGAGAACCTCAACTAGAAATAGTGCAAGTCAGCGAAAATACCCAAGATTTGTTAGGAATCGATGCCGAAAGTGCGATCGGTCAAGATTTGAGCTTATTATTCAATCGAGTTCAACTAAAAAAACTCAAGGCCTGTTTGCAGAATGAAAACTTAAAAACCGTTAATCCCATTAAACTTTCTGTCAAAAAAGCAGGTAAATCTTTAGAGTTTGACTGCATCCTTCACCGCGTCGAAGAAGTTTTGATGGTGGAGTTAGAATTAGCCACCAGCCAAGAAAATATTTCTGTTTTTAGCTTTTATCATTCAGTGAGAGCCACTGTCAGCAAAATTCAAAACGCCCAAAATCTCAAGGAATTATCTCAAACAACTGTAGAAGAAGTCAGAAAAATCTCTGGTTTTGATCGAGTTATGCTCTATCAATTTGACTACGAAGGCAACGGCGCTGTGATCGCTGAAGACAAAGCAGAAAAGCTGAGTCCCTTCTTAGGATTAAACTACCCCAGCTCAGATATCCCCACACAAGCCCGACAACTGTATGCGTTAAATTGGCTGAGGTTAATCCCAGATATTAATTATCAACCAGTCCCCCTTGTTTCAGGAAACACTGCTGTTAGCACCCAGCCCCAAGACCTAAGTTTCAGCGTGTTAAGAAGCGTTTCTCCCATTCACATAGAATACCTGCAAAATATGGGCGTTGCAGCTTCGATGTCAATCTCGTTAATCAAAGACAAAAAACTGTGGGGATTGATTGCTTGCCACCACTATACACCAAAATACCTCAACTATGAATTGCGCGCCGCCTGCGAATTTATCGGGCAAGTAATGTCATTAGAACTGCAATCAAAAGAAGGCAACGAAGACTACGACTACCAACTACACTTAAAATCTATTCAAACCAAGATTTTTGAAGACATTTCCACCTCCGAAAACTTGTCACAAGTGTTAGTTAAATGTCAGCATAATTTGCTAGAAGCAGTCAACGCCCAGGGAGCCGCCATAGTATTTGGAGACAATTGCTATCGAGTCGGGCAAACACCTCAAGGAGAATCCCTCAAATACTTAACTCAGTGGGTGCAAAAGCATTTAAGTAAAGAAATTTTTTATACAGACTCACTGACCAAATACTATCCAGAAGCTGAGGAACTTAAAGACACGGCCAGCGGGTGTTTGGCTATACCAATATCGCCGACTCATAAAATATACGTTTTGTGGTTTCGCCCGGAAGTAATTAAGACCGTGAATTGGGGAGGCAACCCCAATAAACGAGTTGAAACAGATGAAAATGGCACCCAGCGACTGTCTCCTCGGAAATCCTTCGAGCTGTGGCAAGAAAATGTTAGGTGCAAATCGTTGCCTTGGAAACAATGCGAAATAGACGCTGCATTGGAACTGAAAAAAGCAATGATTAATATAGTGCTGCGCCAAGCCGAAAAACTCGAAAAATTAAATACAGCACTAGAAGCCTCAGTCGCCAGAGAACGCGAAAAAACAGCTAATTTAAAAACAGCAATGTCCGAGCTTCAGCGGGCGCAAACTCAATTGGTGCAAAGCGAAAGAATGTCAAGTTTAGGACAGTTGGTGGCGGCTGTAGCTTATGAAGTCACTAACCCGATTAACTTCATCTACGGAAATCTTAGCTATGCCAACGAATACACTCAAAAACTCATCAATTTATTGCAGCTTTACGAGCAGCACTATCCATCGCCTTCCCCAGAAATTCAGGCAGAAATAGAAGCCGTAGAATTAGAGTTTATAGTGGAAGACTTACCGAAGTTGGTGGGTTCAATGAAAGTAGGAGCTAACCGCATCCGCGAGATAGTTCAGTCGCTGCGAAACTTTTCAAGAATTGATGAAGCCGAGATTAAACCAGTTGACCTTCATGACGGATTGGACAGTGCTTTGCTGATTTTGAGCAACCGACTAAAACCGAAGCCCGATCGCCCAGCAATTCATCTCATCAAAGAATATGGCTCTCTGCCTTTGGTTGAGTGTTACGCAGTTCAAATCAACCAAGTATTTATGAATGTACTGACAAATGCAATTGATGCTCTCGAAGATGGCTTTGTCAACAATAATTTATCGTCGCACTGCGCCGGCGAAGAAGAGTCAGTCAAGTGCGGACAAATTCGGCTCGTGACTGAAATTTGTCCCGGAGAAAAAGCCGTAGCCGTTCGGATCAAGGACAACGGTTGGGGCATGACACAAATAGTTCGCCAAAAAATTTTTGAGCCGTTTTTTACCACAAAACAGGTGGGCAAAGGTGCGGGCATAGGTTTGGCGATTAGCCACGAAATTGTTGTAGAACAACACGGTGGCAAATTGACTTGCATTTCTGCCCCCGGAGAGGGAACCGAGTTGATTATTGAGATTCCCTTGAGCCAAACTCATCCCACACCCATTGTCAAGTGAAAAAAAGTCCGCGCAGGGGTTCCCGAAGGGTAGGCTAGGAAATCGCCCAAATTCACAAATCGAAAATTCGATTAAAATACAAAAGCAGCTAAGTAGATTTGAGGCAATTCAGAGGAAGCTAATATGACTGAAAAAAAAACCGCCCAATGGGATGCCGGCCGGTTTCTCAAAACCTTGGCTTATTTCGGCGTCATTCCCTTCATTGGCAGCATTAGCTGGCTGCAACAACTGTTTGGAAGCAGCAGCAAAACTAAAAAAGACCAACCCAAACTGATACTGGTAGCCGGTGCCACCGGCGGCGTCGGGAAGCGAGTTGTCAAGCGGCTACAACAGCGGGGATATAAAGTACGCTGCCTCGTCAGAGATACTAAAAGAGCAACAGAAATCCTCGGCCAAAATGTAGAATTAGTCGAAGGAGATATCACTCTGCCAGAGACGCTAACACCGCTAGTAACCGAGGGTGTGGAAGCAGTGATATGCTGCACCGGCACCAAAGTTCAACCAGTAGAAGGAGACACGCCAACCAGGGAAAAATACTATCAAGGCATCAAATTTTATATGCCGGAAGTTGTGGATGTTCCCGAAATTGTAGAATACAAAGGCCTTAATAATTTAGTCCAAGCTGTTCGCCGCCAGCTAATTCAACCAGGCGACAAAACAATTTTTGACTTCACAAAACCCAGCCAAGATTTAAAAGAAACTTGGGGGGCCCTGGACGACATCGTGATGGGCGGCACTAGCGAAAGTTCGATCGTACTCACAGACAATACAGCTATATTCACAGGCAATGTTTCTACTGCCAACTCGGGCGGCTTTGCTTCGGTGCGTACCCGCAACTTCGATACTCCGCTCAATCTCACAGGATTTAGCGGCTTCCACCTGCGCGTCAAAGGAGACGGTAAGCGCTACAAATTGATTGTCCGCAACGAAGCTAAATGGGATGGAATTGGCTATTGCTATTCGTTTGATACTGTTTACAATACCTGGATTACTATCACCGTTCCTTTTGATGAGTTAATTCCAGTATTCCGCGCGAAAACTGTTAAGGATGGCTCTAAATTTGATGGCAGCAGTATTTTTTCTTTTCAGTTAATGTTGAGCAAGTTTGAATATGACGGCGCGCTCAACCCGAAATTTACACCGGGTATTTTTCAACTGGAGTTAGAATCTATTAAAGCTTATGGGGGACAGACTTTGCCGCGATTTGTGATGGTGAGTTCGGCAGGAGTTACCCGCCCGGGCCGCCCGGGAATTAACTTGGAAGAAGAACCGCCGGCCGTCAGAATGAATGATATGTTGGGAGGGATTTTGACTTGGAAGTTGAAAGGCGAAGATTGTGTGCGATCGAGCGGCATACCTTATACTATTGTCAGACCCTGCGCTTTGACTGAAGAACCGGGAGGCAAAGCTTTAATATTTGAGCAAGGAGACAATATTAGGGGCAAAGTCAGTCGGGAAGATATTGCAGAATTGTGCGTGGAGGCTTTGGAACAACCGCAAGCTTGCAACGTTACTTTTGAGGTGAAAGAGGGGGAAAATGCCAGTTCTCCCGGAGACTGGCAGGGTTTGTTTGCGGGAGTTAAATAACATATAGCACTTCTTAGTAAAATGAGGTAGGCTGGGTGATTAGTAAGGGGTAATTGAGAAAAAGTATCTCGCCTGCCAGCATACCTCACTTCTTTGATAAATGCTATGTGATAACCAATATTGACTAAGATTAAATGAACCGCGAAGAGGCAAAGGACGCGAAGGAAGAGAAAGAAAAAGATACAATTCTTCCTTCGCGCTCTTCGCGGTTTAATCATTCCGATGCAACTAGATTTGGTATGATGAGTAAAACAATAACCAATAACTAATAACTAATTTATGTCTGTGAGTTTTTTCCGACGAAACCTGACTCCTTATTTGTTTTTACTTCCGGCTTTATTTATTTTAAGTTTGACTGTTTTGTGGCCGGCGGTGCAAGCTTTTTATTTGAGTTTTACTAATTACGAATATGATTTAACTCAAATGCCGCAGTGGGTGGGTTTGAAGAATTTTGAGAGGTTGTGGGGCGATCGCACATTTTGGCAAACTTTGACGAATACGCTGCTGTATCTCACCTGCGTTGTGCCTGTATTGGTTGTTCTACCGTTGGGAATGGCGATTTTGTGCAACCAAAAACTTAAGGGGATGAACTGGTTTCGAGCAGCATACTACACACCGGCGGTGATTTCAATGGTTGTCGCCGGGATTGCTTGGAAGTGGCTGTTTGCTGAGACTGGACTGCTGAATCAGTTGGGGGAATTGTTGGGTTTACCTCCTGTTTCTTGGTTGGCTAATCCGAAGTTAGCAATCTTTAGCGTTATGGCAGTTACTATCTGGAAAGGATTGGGTTATTACATGGTGATTTACTTGGCAGGGCTGCAAGCTATTCCGGCAGAACTTTATGAGGCGGCTGCTATTGATGGTTCTGATGGTTTGGGAAAGCACTGGGATATTACTGTGCCGCTGATGAAGCCGTATCTAGTTTTGGTAGCGGTAATTTCGGCGATTTCTGCTACTAAGGTTTTTGAAGAAGTTTATATTATGACTCAGGGCGGGCCTCGCAATAGTTCTAAGACTGTTGTTTATTATCTTTACGAGCGGGCTTTTAAGGATTTGGAAATTGGCTATGCTTGTACGATCGGGCTGGTTTTGTTTTTGCTGATTTTGGGTTTGTCGATTTTGCAAGTTAGTCTTCAGGGTTTGGCTCGCAATGATTAAGATTGGTGACAGATTATGACGGACGCAATCCGGGTATCATAAACTCGGTTTCGCGTTCTCATTCCTGTGATTACCAGAACTTTGTTACATTCAGAAACCCGGTTTATTGCTGTAATTTATACTAATTTTAGACTTGAATATCGAAGTAATGCGATCGCTCACGGCTTTGGGCAGGTCTTATTGGTGAAATCACAGGTATAAATATAGGGTTTCTGCCAGTTCAGAGGAATTTCTAATAAATCCCTGGTTCCGGTCATTCCCTGTCCAAAAAAGAGCAGAACCGCGATCGAGCTCAAGATGACATGGATAGTGCGCCAGCGATTTGAGCGGTCTTTGTAAATGTCTTCAATGATGGCAAGGGAGAAAACCATAATTAGCGCAGCGGTGATGCCAATGTAGTAGTGAGACCAATACCATTCATTGGTTCGTCGATAAACGCCATCTTGACTGCCAAGAATCACCAAACCAGTACCTGTGAGGGTCGCAAATATGCCGCGCCATAAAGCGGGTGTAGCTCGATATAGCATGACGAAAGAGGCGACAGTTGCAACAAACATCAGCACAATGAAAATGACCTGAAACGAGTTTTTGCTCCAAACATCCTTGCTCAAAATATGCTCAAAAATCGGGTAGGCTAGACCCAACAACGTCACTCCTACCACAGAACCTGACAGAATTCGACCGGCTTTGACGTGTTCTGGACCGACTACAGGTGGAATTTTGCTCTTGGTGTCGATCGCAATTTGCTTCCGACGCTGCATAGTTTGCCACGCCATATTGAGAACAACACCAAGCATAGGAAAAACAATCGCTACAGCTAAAATAGGATGCAGCAAAGCCAGAAAATCTTTAAATTCCATAGATCAGCTTTTTGTTGAGGAGGGTTGGCTTCATCAACCCGGTTTTTGCGATACATAATATCATACCCGGTGATCTAAGCACACTAAGTTTGTAGTCAGGACTAATAGTGATTATTAACCCCCATATAGAGGGCTAAAGTCCTGACTACAAACACGCTTTATGAGGGGTAATTCACGGGAGATGTTGAGCAATAAGAAGATATAGCAGTTGTCAGTTGGGTGAGCTACAGGTTTCTCAATTACGCAATGCAGCAATTACAATTACCTTGTTCTCAGGGAAATGAAAACTGCTGGCGGTAATGTCAGTGTTGGTTAGCGACTAATTCCCTGCATCACTTTGAGCCTATATGTTACTAGCCTTTCAGTATTGAAGAACTCCTAGCGGGAGTGAAATCACTTCTGCGCCGAACTCAACTAAATGAGCCGGATAAGTTATAATTTGAAGACTTAATTTGGAACGGTTTAACCCCTGAAGTTTAGGGAGGCAATCAACTAATTGAACTCACCGCCAAATAGTTGGATTTGTTAGAATTTAGGCTGTAAAATCCCCGTCAAGTAATTACCGGCGACCGAATTCCCGAAAAAGTATGGGGTTACGATTTTATGGGCGAGTCAAATATTATTGAAGTGTATATTCGTGCGTTGCGGATTAAGTTATAAGCAAGTAACTCAAAACGCCTGCTGCATACTGTTCGGGGAGTTGGATATGTGCTTCGAGAGCAAAAGCGATGAGGGGCGGATTTACAAATACTTGGCAGATGAAGTATGGATAATGGTCAACCCGCTCCTATTATACTACCTATTTTTGGGTTAAAAATAGACCTAGAAATCCGGTCGTTCCTGATAATCTTCCGCAGAACTAGGGTCTAATTCCCAGCGACTTTCATCTCGATGTTCAAGCATATCTGTTGTGTGCAAAATAGCGCCATCGGGCATTTCTATGCCCGCAGCGGCTCCCAGTTCGTCAACCATATCCAGGTCGGGAGTAGGCGCGGTTCCGCCCACCGATTGCTCGCCAGTGGCACTTTCTTGTTCCGCAGCCGGATCGCCATCCTCGCCGCCGATTTGGGCACTGGTGGAAGAGTAGTCCGAACTGCTGTCCTGCAGGGTTGTTATGTCGTCTTGGCTCAATCCCGGTTGATCGATGATGCCGGTACCGTAAGATTCGGTAATTTCTTGAGGCAAATCGCCCAAATTATCGCGTTCTGTTGTTGTTTTTGCGTTGCTTTTCTTTTGCTGTGCCACGATACTTGCTCCTGTTTGTTTTTGAACTCAATTAAATTAAAAATGTCCGAATTTGGCTTTAACTGAATTGTTTTTAGTAATTGCCGCTGGCTATAATTAAGTGGTATTGTAATTACTATTTAAGCTTTTAGCTTCTATCCCAGGAAATATATTGATTCGGATTAGCTATTTCATTGGGAATACAAAAAGCGATCGCCATTTTCAAAAGGGCGATCGCTTTTTAATTCGGAGGCTAATGCTATTCGGGAAAATCAGGGATTATCCATTTGGGGGGTTCCGTCCGTTTCCTTCTCACCGCTTCCTCTGCTATTTCTAGGATTTTATCCAGAGAAGTATTTTCAATAAAGTTAGACGTTGCTTCTGCGTATTCCCGCTTCGGGCACTTGTCGCCCAGAACGCAGCCATTGACGCAAGCCACAGCACAATCGACAGTGTTCTCCACCATAACTTTTTTCCTTTCACGGTTCCAACAACTAGCAGGCAGATGCTCTGGGTTAATTTGTCAAGAGACTGCCCTCTATGTTTATTTTACTTTACAAACTGGCCTCAAAGGTCGATCGCCAGGGCAAAACTGTTATAAAATCAAAGCAACCTACCTAATCTGCCGATCGTGAGTAATTTTCTTCGGCGCTTAAAGCTTTTACCTTGGCGAGAAATGCTGCAAATTGCCGCCCTCGTCAACTGCATCGTGCTTGGATTGGAGTTATTTTTAGCCTGGGGTTTCACGCAATCGCGGCCAATCCGCAACGTCGTGACGCTTCTTTACGGCTCCTCCCTCGGGACATTGATACCTTTCGCTGCTGCAGTGGGCATGGGAGCTTTAGCAGTGTACTTTTTAGAGTATTGGCAACAACAATTTTTGCTCAACCGAATTAGTTTGTGGGTTTTAGTTTTGTGCGTACTCTTGGGTTTGGTGTTAAAGTCATTCCTACCCATACCTCCTTTATTAGCAAGTTTATCGGAAGCTGCACTAATCGGAGTTACGGTGGGAGTTTTTTGGAAAGGCCGACCTTATTGGCGATAGTCATACCATTTTAGATTTTAGATTTTAGATGGGCTATGAATGATGAATCTCCAGGTTTCGAGCTTGTCTAAAGTTGCATTCTTTTTTGAATATAAAATCAGTCGTCATTGGTCATTGGTTATTAGTCTATAGGTAGGTGTGCAATGCACACCTTACCACTTAAAACCAGAAATTCCTTCTTCCTTCTTCTTTCTTGCTTCTTATGGCAGCCAAAAATCGGGAATAAATGTTTTACTCAAACTGCGAGTAAACTGATTAATCTTTCTTCCGATTTGAATGTGCGGTTCGTCAGCTTCCACGGGAATAATTGCTGCTTTGTTCCCAAGTCCGAAACGCGAAATTACCAAATTGGCAGCCTCCAAACCAGTAACATAAGCCTTTTCCTGCGACCAAGAACCGTGACGAGTAACAACCCAATCGCCGCTCATGAATACATTATCATAACTTGTTATGGCCGGCAACAAATATTGATAACTGCCCGGGGCAAAATGCGTCACCGCCCGCGACAGCCGAATCGCGCTGCTGTCAATTACTTTTGCCTCCCGAAAAGCGGGGATGCAAGTGGCTAAATCCCGCTGAACTAAGGAAACTATTTCCTCATCTTTCAGGGGAATTAATTGATTGGCGTGATAAAAGTCAGCTTCGACAACTGTTCCCGGTTCGTCTCGAAATTCGTCGTGTAAAGCATTCAAATCAAAAAACGTCCAACCTGTAGTTGAACTAAATCCAAAACAGGCATTAGAAGGCAGGGGAATGTCAATTTTCCTGTCAAACCACAGGCGAACAGCTAACACGTCAACTGCACCCAAATTCATCGCCTCTCGAAACTCTTGGCGACTTTGCAAAGCAGGGCTGCTGCTGATAATTTTTTGCATTCCCGTGACGCCAACGGCAAAAATAACAGCATCTGCATCGAAGGTTTCTTCGCCGCAAACAACGCCTGTTGCTCGGTTGTGGCTGTCAACTACTAAGTCAGTAACTCGCTGCTTGGTCAATACTTTTGCACCGATTTTTTCCAGGCGTTCGACCCAGGGACGAAATATTTTTTCTCCGACTGTTCCGCGACACCAAACTACATCAAAATCCGGTTGGTGCGCTAAGATGAAATAATAGAGCATTCCCAAAGCTGCGGCAGCAGAACACTGTTCTCCTGGTGCAAATAAACCTACTAATAACATCGGTTCAAAAGCATCGCGGTACAGTCTTGCAGAAACGCCAAACTGTTTGAATAGTTCGCGGGCTGTGACGCGATCGTACCTGCGCCAAGCTTCGTCGGAATTGTCGAAATCTAGGACGGCGTAGAGTAAGGGCAAGGCTGAAAGGCGATCGACTAATGGCAGCCTTTTAAATTTGGTATAAAGAAAAGTTCCTAACGGTGTGGGAAGGATCGGTTCGTCCTGAAAAATCGGCGATTCTACTTCCAATCCGGCGGGTGAATACTGACAAGAACGAGTCCAAGGGGTGAAGGGATGGAGTCCTAATTCCTTGACTAAGGAAAAGATATTTTTGTAGGGATACCAGAAGCCATGAATGCCTGCTTCTACGGAACGCCCGCCGGCGGTTTTCCACCCTGCAACTAAGCCACCCGGATAAGGGCCTGCTTCTAGAAGGGTGACATCATAGCCTTGCTGCGCTAGGTGATAGGTAGCGCCTAAACCGGCCCATCCTGCACCGACGACGACTATTTTTGGGGTTGACGATTCTGCTGACATTGCGTACCTCTTGATAATTTATTAATGATGACATAATTCATAAAATGCGGATTTGATATAAAATGTGTTGAATTATGTGCTAAATTTCGCTTGAGTAAATAATGAGTGTCAAAAACCGCCAGCAAACTAACCTGTTGCTGCTCTTATTTCCCGCTACCGCATGGCTGATGGTTTTCTTCATTTTGCCAGTGCTAATTGTACTTTTGTACAGTTTCTTAGAACGCGGTACTTACGGCGGTGTTACTTGGATATTTACTCTTAGCAACTACCAGCGTTTGTTCAGCGGACTTTTCTTAGGAGTAATTGGGCGATCGCTCTGGCTGGCTTTTCTGACAACAGCGGCTTGCTTGTTAGTTGGCTATCCCCTGGCATTTTTCATCGCCACCCGTTCTCCCCGCTGGCGAAATGCTTTGCTTTTGCTGGTAATTATTCCATTTTGGACGAATTTTTTAGTAAGAACCTACGCCTGGATCATACTCCTGCGGAGCGAAGGAGTAGTTAACACAGCCCTGCAAAGCCTGCAAATTATTAGCGAACCGTTAAACTTGCTTTTTACGCCTTTCGCTGTGGCGATCGGTCTTATTTACGGCTATTTACCTTTCATGGTTCTGCCTTTATATTCTAGCATAGAACGCTTCAATTTTTCATTGGTAGAAGCCGCTCACGATTTAGGGGCAAATGACATCCGCACTTTGTGGCGCGTGTTTTTACCCTTAACAAGTCGCGGCATTGTTGCAGGATCTATTTTAGTTTTTGTACCCGCTGTCGGCGCTTTCATCACACCGGATATATTAGGTGGTTCTAAAACAGTTATGGTGGGAAATTTGATTCAAAATCAGTTTATGAAAGCCCGTGATTGGCCTTTTGGCTCAGCACTTTCTATGCTGTTGACGGTAATCATATTGATTCCTGTGTTAATTTACTTCCGCGTGTCTGACGAAACTCAATAAGGTAAGGTATACACGAATCGTTGCACCCTGCGTTTAGGTGAAGCTGCGCTAAGGATTAATGACTACTGACTAATGACTACTGACTCCTGACTACTGACTAATGACTACTGACTAATGACTAAAACAAAACTAGATTTACTCGTGCGGGCGATCGGCAAAAAGTGGCTTTGGGTACAAGCTGCACTAGCATTTGCCTTCCTCTACCTGCCAATTCTGATCTTAATTATTTACTCCTTTAACGCCTCCAGATTCAATGCCGTTTGGCGCGGCTTTACCCTCGATTGGTACCGCAGTTTGTTTAGCAATGCAGGGGCGACGATGGCTACGAGTAGCAGCGCCGGAATCTTGACAGCCCTCAACAACAGCTTGCTAATTGCAGCTATTTCGACTGTGCTGGCAACCGTTTTTGGTACAACGCTCGCGCTAGCGCTGGAACGCTTTCATTTCCCCGGGCGCAAAGCAGTAGAAGCTTTACTGTTTTTGCCGATTATCATGCCCGAAATTACGATCGGCATTTCGCTGCTAGTTTTCTTTACCCTAGTATTTCGGATCGTAGAAAATCTCACGGGAATTCGCCTCAATCTCGGCTTACCTACCGTAATTATCGGTCATGTTGTCTTTAATATTTCCTTTGTGACTATTACTGTCAGGGCGCGTTTGGCGGAACTCGATCCGATATTAGAACAAGCAGCTTTTGACTTAGGCGCTAACGAATGGCGGACTTTTTGGCGCATCACTCTCCCTCTAATTCTACCCGCTATTTTCAGCGCGGCACTGCTGGCTTTTACTCTGTCGCTAGACGATTTTGTCGTGACATTCTTTACCACCGGCGTCGGTTCCGTGACGCTGCCGTTATTTGTTTACGGCATGATAAAGTTTGCAGTAACGCCAGCGATTAATGCCATTTCAACTTTGATGTTGTTGGCTTCCTTATTGCTGGTTTTATCATCGTTAAAAGTTCAGAAAAGTTAAAAAAAATGCTTTCTGTGTCATAATTATTGTCGTCTGCAACTAACACAACCTATGAAACGCCTGCTGACTTTCCTAATTTTGTTTGTGATGAGTGCAACGGTGGCTTTCGGCTGTAGCCCCACAGGTGGCAACCAGCAGCAAGTCCTCAGCATTTACAATTATGCAAGTTATATCGCCCCAGAAGCGATCGCCCAATTCGAGAAAGAGAACAATGTTAAAATTCAATACGACACTTTTGAGAACAGCGACGCACTCTACGCCAAACTCAAACAGGGAAACCCCGGTTACGACTTAATATTTCCCGCCGATTACATGGTGAAAATCATGATCGCAGAAAATATAATTGAGCCGCTGAATCTAAACAATATTCCCAACCAAAAGAACCTACAACCTAAGTTTATCAATCAAGCATTTGACCAGGGAAATAAATATTCCCTGCCCTACCTGTGGGGAACAATGGGAATTGGCTACAACGTGAAAACAACTCAGGGAGAACTTAACAGTTGGGGGGCGATGTTCGACCCGAAATATACCGGAAAAGTCGCGTGGCAAGACGATGCCCGGTACACATTTGCAGGAGTTTTAATGTATTTAGGATTTGACCCCAATACAACCAATCCCGAAGAAATTAACAAAGCCCGCGATTTGCTGATTAAAAGTAACAATATCATTGCCGCTTTTGTCCCGGATACTGGTCAAAATCTCCTCGATCAAGGAGAAGTAAATCTGACAATGGAATGGAGCGGCGATGTTTTCCAAGTTATGAAAGAAAATCCCAATCTCCGCTACGCTATCCCCAAAGAAGGAACAATTATCTTCTCTGACAACATGGCAATTCCCAAAGGTGCGCCCCAGAAAGAGTTAGCGGAGAAATTTATTAACTTTATTTTGCAGCCAGAAGTAGGCGCTAAAATTGCTAATTTTACCCACTTCGGATCGCCCAACAAAGCAGCCATCGATCTAGGTTTAATCGACCCGAACGATTTGAAAAATCCTCAAATTTACCCGCCTGCTGAGGTGTTTGACAAAATGAAATTATTGCAGGATGTCGGGAAAGCAACTGCATTGTACGATCGAGCTTGGACGGAAGTTAAAGCAGGGGCTGGAAAATAGATAGAAAACAGGTTTCTGCCGGGGCTGGTTTACTTAAATTTTTAGCTTGTATTGGAGTTGCACCATCGTCAAGAACGGGCAAGATGCCCGTTCCACAAGAAAATTAAGTTTTGTGGAACGGCCATCTTGCCCGTTCCTAAACAAGTAATTGAGAATGGTGCAAGATATCAGTTTAACCGGACTCGAACTAAGATTTTTATTACTTATCACTCATACATACTAACACAATGCACGCTGTCGAAGTTTTAGACGTTTCCAAAGTATTTAAAAGTGTCCGCAGTCAAGATTTCTTAGCTGTAGACAACATCAACCTGCAAATTTACGATCGAGAATTCTTTTCTTTGCTCGGCCCTTCTGGCTGTGGCAAAACTACAACTTTGCGAATGATTGCGGGTTTTGAAATTCCCACAGCGGGCGAAATTTACATTCACGGTCAACCGATGCAAAATCGCCCACCGTTTCACCGCCCAGTGAATACGGTATTTCAAAATTATGCTTTATTTCCGCACATGACAGTAGCACAAAATGCCGCTTTTGGGTTGGAAATGGAGAATTTGCCTCAGAAAACAATTCGCGATCGCGTTGTTGAAGCCTTAGCATTAGTACAGTTAACCGATGTAGAAAAACGCTATCCCCGCCAACTGTCAGGGGGACAGCAGCAGCGAGTAGCGCTAGCAAGAGCCTTAGTCAAACAGCCGTCTGTTTTGCTGTTGGATGAACCCCTAGGAGCGCTGGATTTAAAATTGCGTAAAGAGATGCAGTTAGAATTAAAAAAAATGCAGCGCAAATTGGGAATTACGTTTATTTATGTGACTCACGATCAAGAAGAAGCACTAACAATGTCGGACAGAATTGCAGTGATGGATGGAGGAAAACTGCAACAAGTGGGGACGCCAGTTGATATTTATGAATATCCTAAAACGCGGTTTGTTGCTGATTTTATTGGCGACAGCAATTTTTTAAGCGGGCAAGTAGTAGAAAAGCAAAACGGTCAAATAATCGTGTTGGTTGACCAGCAGTTGCCCGTGTTAGTTGCGACAGCCGAAGATATGCCCGCTGGGAAAGTTGTCACCCTGGTGTTGCGACCAGAAAAAGCTGCTATTTTCCCGGCTAATTATGATGCTGAAAATAGCTGGCCGGGAATAGTAGAAGAAGCTATTTATATTGGCACTGACACGCGCTATACGGTGCGGTTGACTGCTAAAAGTTCGATCGCCCTTCGCCGACAAAACTTGCACAGAGATGACTTGCAGCGATACCAAGTCGGCGACAGCGTTCGAGTTGCCGTGCCGCCGGAAAGTATCTGTATTTTTTGACACTCAAGCGGGCTGCAACTACTGATATTCTGCCGACAGAGTAAGATTAGGTAGTATCCAAAGTCTAACTATCGCTACGGTCGCCAAGCACCGTCTAACCAGTAAAGCTAAGTTCAAGCAATGTGACAATGGAAAACTTAGTTGAGATTTTAGAAGATTGAGGAGCCGATTGAAGATGTACTTCCTTCCCGGTAGAAGATAATCTACTTCTTCCTCCAGCTTCCTCCTTCTTTCTTCGCGTCCTTGGTGTCTTCGCGGTTCAATAATATAGACAGTATTGGTGCTAAACTCGCGTTTGACTTTGCAAAATTTCCTCCAACAGCCGCTCTTGACTTTTCGCCGGTTCCTTGCAAGTCAAACACTCGCAAACTAACCCGATAACACCTTCAGGCAAATCAGCCTCAATCTGACAGACAGCAGTCGGATAATACTGGGAAACCAAGCCAGAAATTTGATCGGTAGTCGTGCGAATCAGGGTAGAATGCTGATACCAATCGATCGCCGAAAGTAGACTCGGACAAGCTTGCGGAGCATCTTGTACAACACTGCTGAATGCTTGCAAACCTTGCTCCGCGCGATCGAGATATTCCAAATTTTGCCCCAACAGTGCGAGACGAATTAAAGAGGCGATCGCAATTCCATTCGCCGCCGGGGTTGCATTGTCTATATAGCTGCGTTCCCGCACCAACAAATCTCCGCTAGCATCCTTAGCAGTATTGTAATATCCTCCCAATTCCACGCTCCACAAAAACTCATCAAACTCTTCTTGCACCTGCACAGCTTTCTCCAACCAAAACTGAGAACTCGGCAACTGTTTTGCCTCTTCCCCGTTGCCTAAAGTCAAACTCGCTTGATGCAAATCCAACAATGCTTTCACAAACAAAGCATAATCTTCCGACTGCGCGGTTACAGCAGATTGTCCGTCATAATTCAACCGCTGAAATCGCCCATCCGTCCACTGATTATCTAAAATAAAATTAGCAGTAGTCACAGCTAATTCCAGATATTCCCAATTTCCAAAAACCGCTGCCGCGCGGGCTAAACCAGAAATCATTAAGCTATTCCAAGCAGCAATCATTTTCGTGTCAGTAACGGCGGGAATTCTACCCGGCCAACTGTCGTTTTTAGCTTCTTGATTGTTGCGGGCTGGCGGAAAGGTTTTTACAGTATCGGGATTGCCACCGTAACGCACAGTAAAGAGTTTAGCCAAAGCCGTTTCTACCGTGTCGTTCAGTTTTCCCGGATGGCGCCGCTGCAATACATTCTTGCCTTCAAAATTGCCGCTGCGACTAACAGTAAACTGTGCTTTAATTCCCGCCAATTCCTCAGCCGTTAATAGTTGTTCCAGTTCGGCATAAGTCCAGACATAAAATGCTCCTTCTTCCGGTTCAAGTTCTTCAGAAGTGTTAAAGCTGTCAGCATCCTGTGCAGCATAAAAATAGCCTGTTGGCGCCATCATTTCTCGCTTCAACCATTCTACTGTCCCCGCAATCGCAGATTCAAAAGCCGGTTCTTGTACTCCCGCGCTCCACAAATTCGCTAAATACTCAACAATTTGACCGTTGTCGTATAGCATTTTTTCAAAGTGTGGCACAGTCCAAGTCGCATCAACCGTGTAGCGGTGAAATCCGCCTGCTACGTGGTCGTAAATGCCGCCCAATGCTAAGTCTAATCCGCGCTGAGTGCAGACTTGTTTGCTGTCGTATTTTGATTCAAAATTAAATCGCGTTCCGCGCAGTGCGAGCTCAGCATAAGGTATCATCGGAAAACTGGGCCCGGGGTTGTGGCCGGCAACAATTCCGGTGTTGAGTTCTAAGCCTTTTTGAAAAATTTCGCGATTTAATTCGGCGGTTACTCCTGACAGCGCTGCCGTCTGTTGGAGGTTGCCTAAAATCTCTGCTTTGAAGGTTTCTACTTTGCCTTTTTCTGTGTCGTAAAAGCGGCGAATTGCTTGCAAAACCTCTAAAAATCCCGGCCGTCCGTAGCGCGGTTCTACGGGGAAATAAGTGCCTCCGTAGAAGGGAACTCGCTCGTCGGGAGTGAGAAAAACGTTGAGCGGCCAACCGCCTTGACCGGTCATCATTTGCAAGGTTTGCATATAAATGCTGTCAATATCCGGGCGTTCTTCGCGATCGACTTTTACGGGTATAAAATGCGAATTCATGTATTCGGCGATCGCGCGATCGGAAAATGCTTCCCCTTCCATCACCGTGCACCAATGGCAGCTAGAGTAGCCAATTGACAGGAAAATCGGTTTATTTTCGCTCCGGGCCGCTTCCAAAGCTTCGTCGCACCAAGGCCACCAGTCGATCGGATTTTCGGCGTGTTTCCGCAGGTAAAGGCTTTGGGATTGAGCAAGACGGTTGACCATAATCAAATATACTTTTACTCGTGCTGGGTAAGCTTGTCAGTCCTCTAGCAGTTTAGCGCGAGATGTTTTAGTTTAGTTGTTGTTGATCATTATGTTTTAATATTATGACTGATTATCTCGATCTAATATGAGCTTATCATCTCGGAGAACCTTCAATCAACAGCTCGGACAATTTTTGGTGAGTTCTGCTGTTCCTCCTGCTGTTATCAAACTCAGCCAAACTGCATCCTCGGAACAAGCTTTAGTAGAAACTAATCTTAACAATTTCCTGGCTAAAGCAGACCCAGAAATAGAATTATTAGTCCCAACATTTTTAGGTAATGACAAGCGCCGTTTCTACGGCAGAGGTGTTCCGAAAAGCTTGAAGTTAATCGACAAATTTCAACTAGGCGGCGGCCGGACTTTTCTGGGAAGGCGGTCTGTAGTTTGGAGCGGTGCCGGTTGGACAGGACAGCCGACAATTACCAGAGACGGGGGAAAAACTTATTTAATTATAGGTGCTTATGACCACAATTTGCGAAAAATAGATATTGCTACCAATAAAGAAGTTTGGCGCTATAAATTTGATGATGTGATCAAAGGATCATCAACGATTTATATCGATGAAAAAGCGAATGCTGAAAACAGAATTGTGATTTTGCAAGGCAGTCGCAGTGGCGGGGGTGGCAAAAAAGTAGTGCCGAGTTTTAGGGCAATATCTTTTAGAACTGGCAAGGAACTTTGGAAATTGGACATCAGGAAAACGCCCAGCTACAGCCGGGATAATGACAGCAGCGCTTTGGACATCGGCGGTGGAGTTTTGTTCAATGCGGGGGAAAATGCGATCGGCTATTTTCTCGATAGTTCCACAAGCAATGCAAAAATCAAACAAGGTATCAAGCAGCCAAGTATCTTGTCGGAAGTACAGCTTTATGCAGCAGCCGATATCAGGAAGCACGGCGGCAACTTGGTAGCGGAATCATCGCCATCGCGGCTCAAAGATCGAATCTTTATAGCTGCTGGTTCAGGTCATATTTACGGTATTAGCATTGCAAGTAAAAAGATAGTTTGGGATTTCTATACTGGTTCAGATTTGGATGGAAGTGCTGTAATTTCTAAATCAGGTAAACTGTTTTGTGCCATTGAAAAACAATACATTCAGGGCAACGGCGGAGTGCTGAAGCTGAATCCCAACAAGGAACCGAATGCCAGCGTCGAATGGTTTTTGCCTACCGGAAATCGCCGAGTTTCTAGCTGGGAAGGCGGAATAATTGGCTCGGTGGCGTTGAATGACGAGTACAACTCAGGGGAGTTTCCGGCGCTGTTTGCCACAAATGCGCTCGACGGCAATTTGTACATCGGTTCCCAAGATATGATTACAGGTAAAAAAATTGCTGTGCCTTGGCGTAACCAGTCTTACGATACTCCGGTAATAGTATTTAAAAAAGCGATTGGTTCTTCAATTTCCACTCCGATTTTTACCGATGGCAATAAACTGATCAGTGCGGGATACAACGGTGTTTATTTGTTCAATTTGAATTGGGAACGAGCCAAGTCGGGGGATCAGAATGCGTTGAAAAATGCTAAAGGGGAGTTTTACCGTTTGAAAGTAATAGAATCGGGGAGATTTAAGCCGGGTTTGTCATTTGAGGCGACGCCTGTAGTTTGGGACGGAATTGTGAGGATTTGCGGGAGGGATGGCTGGATGTATACTTTGGGTTAGTTATTGGTATTTTGTACCTCTATCGGGAACAGGCAAGATGCCTGTTCCACAACAGAGTCTACTTATTGTGGAACAGGCATCTGGCCTGTTCTTAAAAGGGTGTTGAAATCCGCCACCTATTCCTACCTGCGGTTTAACTTCGGTTATATATATGAGAGAAATAATTTCGGAAATTATCGGAAACTCGTTATGGCAACTCATGAAACTCACATAAGTCAAGTTTACGGTTGAGAGGATGCTCAAGGTATTTTACAGCTTGCGATCGCGTGGCGACAGGATGAAGGGGCATTATCCAGAGTGCAGCTTTTGGAGATTGCAGCGGAATTGGGCATTTCCGAACAGGATATTGTGGCGGCGGAACAACAAAGGTTAGCAACTAGAGGAGAATTTCAAGAAAAACAGGTTTTTAACTCTTACCGTCGTCGCAAATTGCAGAAAAATGTGACAAAGTACGGCATTATCAATAGTTTTCTAGTTTTGTTTAATCTAGCAGGGTCGCACGAGCTTGATTGGTAGCTTTTCCTTTTACTAAACTGGGGCTTGGGATTGTCTCTGGATGCTTGGAACGTTTATCAAACTGAAGGGGAAGATTACGAACAAGCGTTTGGGCGGGGGCGGTTGAAGAAACAGGTGGGACAGTGAAAAGCGCTTTTTATCGGTATAAAGTGCGAATTCATGTATTGGACGATCGCGCGATCGCAAAATGCTTCAACTTCCATCACCCTACACCAGTGGCAGCTAGAGTAGCGAATTGACAGAAAAATCGGTTTATTTTCCCTCCAGGCTCTTTCTCAGGCTTCGTCGCACCAGGCCCACCAGTCGATCGGATTTTCGGCCTGTTTTCGCAGATAAAGGGTTTGGGATTGAGCAAGACGGTTGACCATAATCAAATCCCCTTGAACTTTTGCAGGGTAAGCTTGTCAGTTCTCTAGCAGTTTAGGGCGAGATGTTTTAGCTGAGTTGTTGCTGAGCATCCTGTTTTCATACGATCACTGATAATTTAGATGTCAAATGAGTCGATACATCTCGGAGAACCTTCAATCAACGGCTGGGAAAATTTTTGCTGACTGCGGCGGTTCCTCCTGCTGTCCTCAAACAGTGCCAAACTGAATCTGGCAATTGACGGGGTGACAACGCCACTGAAACCTTGATATGTAGAGGGTTTAGGATCTTGAACCTCCCTCAAGAGAGTAGCAATTATCACAAGTCTATTGACAATTTTGATGGTAGCGATCGCCAACGCTCCTCATTCGGCCCTGTAGAAAGCCTCAAAAGTAGCGATCGTCGCACGCACAGATTTTTTTGATAACAAGCTACTCAAACCCTTACTGCGTAAACTCTTTCTACTTGCTTATCACCCGTTAAATCTTGGAATCGAGCTTTTTCGGAAAAATAATATTAACCAATTTTTAGCGAAAGCAGACCCAGAAATAGAATTATTAGTCCCAACATTTTTAGATAACCCCCAGCCCTGCTTCTACGGTAGACGCAGGGCTGTTTCATTCTCTTGTAGGGGCAGCCCCCCGTGGCTGACCCAATCCCACCAAATGCCTAACAAATTCTGGATGGGATGGGTCGGCATTCTTGGCACGACCCGTGCAAAAGGCTGGTTTTCCTGAGAATGAAACAGCCCTGACGGTAGAGGCGTTCCGAAAACTATGTCCCAGAAGGTCGAGTCGTCCCTTTAGTCGGTCAAATTTCCGGCGTCACAGATAATAACGACCACCCAAACCATTCCTCTCTAAACGGAAATGTTGCACCATAATCAATAAGGCTGTTTTGGGCGGGATCTCCTGCCCAACCCCTACTCCCCACAAGCAAACTCATTCTTTGTGGAACGGGCCCCAGAGCCGATTCTGGGTAATGGTGCAACATATAAGTGTAAATGGCGCTGGTTGCTGAATCCGAAAGCGAGAATCGACGCACCGAATATGAGCCCAGATTTTGTCCTGAGCTATAGCCCACATTCCGCAGCTTCAACTGTCACCATCGGTTTTTACTTGTTTTTACCCAGCAATCAAGCTCTCACTTAAACTTTTCTACGTACATTAACGGATAACAAAAATTTTAAAGGCATAATTTAGAGCTTTAAAATAGTTTTATCAGTAATTCTGCTGTGTCGCACCCCAGTTTAGGAATCTGAGTTATAGCTTTTTGAAAGATAGAAAAGTCAGGACTAAAATCCGGATGGCAGCACCCCTATTTTTTGATGTAAGCCATAGCAAATCGCTAGCTAGAAGTCATGAATTTAGGCATTTTGGCTAAATCTAATAAGCGTAATCTGAATCTTCATCGAATCTTTATCAAAACCACTTGCATTAACCTGTGCTTCCGTTTACATTGAATATGTGAAGGGAAAAAACCTGCTTCCAGTCAACTTAAAAATAACGGTGTCAACCATGAAATTCCAATTAAACTTAGTCAAATCTATTTTAGCTGTTGCCGGTGTCGCCGCTCTTAGTGCAGTATCCGCAGCACCTGCCTCTGCCTTCAGCTTTGGTAATATAGGTGGTGGGGATAATACGTATGGAGATACTTATGCTGACCAGTTTAGCTTTGATGTCAAAGATGGTGGCTCAAATAACGTTATCTTCAACATTGCAAATAATACATCCCTAGCCGACATGTTTATTGGTGCAGTTTACTTTGACACAGGTTCTAATAGCAATTTATTGAGCGCCTTTGGCGTTGATGTTGGTAATACTGGTCTAGTTAATTTTGAAGATAGTGGAACTGCTAATATGGCACAAAGTGGGAACCTTAGTGCTTGGTCTACTGATTTTTCAGCTACGAAAACAGGTGCTGCGTCTAGCGGTGTTCACGGTGGTGAGATTTTGGGGTTGAGTTTTACGGGAAATTATAATAATGTAGTTTCCGCGTTGAATGCTGGTACTTTAAGATTAGGGTTGCACGTCCAGGGTATTGGTCGTAAAGCTGAGTATAGCGATAGTTTCGTCAGCACCATTAGTGCTGCCAACACTGAAGCTACTCCTGAACCTTTAACAATGCTTGCTGCTGGAGCCGCTGTTGGGTTTGGTACTATGTTCAAAAAGCAACGCGCTCGGGCTCAAAAAGCTGAATAGGCGATCGTTTGAACTGGTTTTCGGTCCTGGCTTGATGCCAAACTGATTATTTTATGTTCGAGCTAAAAACCTGGTTTCACCAAGAAACCAGGTTTCTTATTATCTAATAGCGCGTCACCGTGAAAACCCCTGACTTGGAAGCCGATTTCAAACACATTTGCAGCGCTACGGCTGTTATTAAGATCTATAATTGAGTCCAGGGAATCAAGTCTATCAACTAGGCATTGAAACATCTTAGAGGGCGAGCAATCTCCGCAACGGACTGAGCCGAATTGATGCGGCACAGTTCAAGGGCCAATCCTCGCGAGATGGGTGGCGTAATTACAGCACCCCAGGGTAGTGGTATTGAACGTCAAGTCGCCCCTAGACAGCGCATTTAAGAACTATCGTAAGGCTGTTTCTTAATAATTTCCGATTAAAGACACTGAAATTTTTTAAAAGGAGATAATCACCATTGATCATTGCTGGCACTCTAACTCGCTCAGCCGTATTTACTAAAACCTCAGTGTCACACCGTGCGCGGTGCCAATTGCGTCTACTCTCAAGAAATGCCAGCCTCATTGAGGCTACTTATTTTAATTATTGTTTATTCACTTTCTTTTTAGTCTTTGCTTACAGCGGCTGAGTAAGCAAGTGCTAGACACCCAAGCAATCATTTCGAGTAGCAGTCTTTTTACTAGGTGTCCTAATGCTGAGCTATGGGTTGCCTCTGAGTTTCACCACCCATCAAATTCCCGAGTGTCTACTAACCTCATCTCAAAGATTTACGACCCTTAAAATCCTCCGAGTCCTTTCCGTAAGAGGGGTTCAAGCTAATGAGTTTTCCACATCTCCTACTATTTTTATGATATGATCTAACAATAGTCTGGACTGTTTTTAGTTCGTAGTCGGAAACCCTGGATTTTTCGTTGGTACTTCGATTGCCGAATCGACGGTAAACCCTTATTCTACGGTTGGCAATCAAAAACTGTCCGAAGTATGGCTCTCATCAATCAACTAATAACTATTATCTACAATGTTCAAGAGAAAACTTTTTTGGCTCCTCATTATCGCCACAGCTTTAGTAACTCTGAATATGACACTCCTGTGGAAACTGGACGATATTGCTCATTTTTGGATGAGTATAGTTTTTTGGTTCGCTGTGGGTTCCCTGCTTTGGGACAACCAGGATATTCTCAAACAGAGTGAGATAAAAAGTGACCTATTGTCGAAAGTAGCCGGGACGCTATTAATAGCTTTTATCTTATTTCAAAGTGCTGGGGTTTCAAGTAAATTCGATCCTTTTTTAAGAGTTGCACCTTTTTTGTCTGGTTTAGGTTTGAGCTTACTTGCGGTAGGTTTTCACAACTTAAAACTATATTGGCGTGAATTGGTAATACTATTTTTTCATGGCATCCCCAGTGTCATTACGTTACCTTTAGTGGATTTTATTACCTCGCTTACTGCTAAATTTGCTTATTATTCTTTGTGGTATGTCGGTTTTGATGTAACACGTGACGGTAATTATGTGGCTTTACCGACAGGAAGGGTGTTGGTAAATGGGGGTTGTTCTGGTATAGAGGCAATGAATTACTTATTAGGTTTAGCTGTAGTTTGTTTGGTGATGTTTCCTACTAAACAAAATAAGGCGTTGGTAATAGGTGTTGCTGTCATTTTTGGTTTTATTATTAATGTTTTTCGAGTGGCGGGAATGGCCTTGTTAGTTGCATCTAATCGCCTAGATTTGTTTAAATATTGGCATGAGGGTGAAGGTTCTTTAGTCGTGGGAATGATTGCGGTGATTTTGTTTGGGATATTTTATCAATTTATGTTGAAACGAGATAGCAAACTTAGTCAAATGTCGGGAAATTAATTAGTTGCAATTTGAGGTAATATATCCGTGCTTCGATTTCCACTACCATAGTGAGGAGTCTCGCTCACTCCAATGTCCGGGTGTTGAAATCCGCCAATGTCACTACCTGCTGTTTAAGTGCGCCTATATCTATCATAGAAAGGATGTCAGGAATTATAGGAAACTTGTTATGGCGACAAATGAAAGTCAAATAAATCACATTTACGGTTCAGAGGATGCTCAGGGTATTTTACAGCTTGCGATCGCGCGGCGACAGGATGAAGGGGAATTATCCAGAGTGCAGCTTTTCGAGATAGCAGCGGAATTGGGCATTTCCGAACAGGATATTGTGGCGGCGGAACAGCAATGGTTAGCCACTAGAGGAGAATTTCAAGAAAAACAGGTTTTTAACTCTTACCGTCGCGCTAAATTGCAGAAAAATGTAACAAAGTACGGCATTATCAATAGTTTCTTAGTTTTGTTTAATTTAGCAGGAGCGCACGAGCTTTCTTGGTCGCTTTTCATTTTACTAACCTGGGGCTTGGGATTGTCGCTGAATGCTTGGAATGTTTATCAAACTGAAGGGGAAGAGTACGAAAAAGCCTTTGGGCGCTGGCGGTTGAAGAAACAAGTGGGAGAGTCTATTGGTACTGCGACGAATAAGTTGATGAAGTGGTTGCAGTCGTGATTTTCTATTAAGAAAAAAGCGAGCGCTTTTTCTTCTCATCAACTACCGCTAATACAAATAACTCGGAAACTCTAACACTTATATCAATTCCGGTTGCACCGGAATTATTGTTGACTGTTGACTGTTGACGGGCGGGTCGAAAAACTGAATGGTTGAGTGTTAACTGTTGACTCGATTTTATTATGGCGATGCAACGGGAAACGATATTAGATCGGAGAGAAATCCGACAAATGATTAATAACTACTGTATTTTTCTCCGACATTTAAATTAACTCCTATATTCTTAGCCGCCATTCTCTAGCCATTTTTCTACCTCATTAGTTGGTACTTTTGGCAATTATTTCCAAAATCCTGACAACAAAATTGTGAGGGAGTAGCTGATCAAAAGCAGCGCGAGATTTGCGGCAAACCTCAGCAAAATCTTCATCCGAAAGTTTATCGTGAAAAGCTTGGATATAATCTCCAATCCGATGCACTTCCGAAAAAGGAACGATAACGCAAAAATCTTCCCATTTCATCCCTCTCAACTCCGGTAACGATTTATTGGTATCAATGAAAACCGGAATTCTCCCTGCTGACATCACCTCCCCGAGATGGTAACAGCCATTATCGTCTCCCCTCATCGCCAAGATATAAGCATTCTTCTCGATATTTTCGATATACTCGGCTCTTTGGCGCTTTCTTTCTTCCAATGGAAGACTAAAAAAATCTCCCTTTCTTTCTATCAAAGATGTTTGTAGATTTTTCGCTTTTCGCACTTCATTAATTATTTTTTTTCTGACTAATCGTGCAATCAACCTTCGCAGACCCAAATTCAAATTACGATTAACAAAAAGGTTGCATGCCATCCAGTTAACCATAGAATCAGAAAATTTAATATAACGTAATATCAGCGAATTTAGTCGGGATGGATATTCAACATTTCCCACAAAACCGACAGTAGGAATTGATGGTTTTGGTATATTTACCTTCTCTCCCAGGTCATAAATCCATGGGGGCGCGGGTATTGAGTTTTCTTTTTTATCACGGTAAGTTGCCGAGGCAAACAATATTTCTCCTGGATAAGGCTGACACTCCAAACAGTTTGCAAAGGTGACGAGAGTCCGTTTTGAACCTAATACTTGGCGCCGAAATTTATGTAATTGAGCTTCCTTCTTAAGGCCATAATAACTTGAAATAAAATGTGGAGTTACCACAATTTTGCCTGCATCTGCCAAGTTTGTAAATCGGTGAATCTTGACTAGCTCCGGCAATTTATCCCTGAGCCAATTCCAAAACTGTAACTGTGGATGAGTGTCCGGCGGACTGAGGTGCATTAGCAGTGGGGCTGAGCGTACACCAGGAAGTAGTAAATCTTCATTGATCCATATTTCCAGAGGTTTGTTAAGTTCGCCGTTCATTGTTTTTTCTATGACTAAAAATTTTTTTTACTTTAAACGGAAATCTTGACAGGGGGGGGACTCTCCCTGTCACCAAAGAATTTTAACATAGGCAATCCAAATTTTAAGAGCAGGGGGTAGCGATACGCTCCTCTAGAGCGTCTTACGTTTCATTATGGCTTGCCGAATAAAAGCAGAAGGCAGGTCTGAGAAGGGTTTTAATCTTTTTTTGAGCGAAGAATGGCAGATTATACCATAAGTGAGGTTCAAAACCCTGGCACTTTCTTGGGAAGTTGCTGGGTAAATTGGAGAAATAAGCGATGAACCTATTATTTTTCAAGCTGTGTGGCGCGAGCTTATTCGCTCTGTAGACTTTTTCAGTAAGCCCTAATTAGAACGAGCTACTTATCGGTTGCTTGCAGTTGCGCTTGGGCGCAACTGCAAACTCACTAAAATTAATGCGACGCTTCGACGTTAGCAGCATCTGCAACTACAGGATGAATTAATACCGATCGCAAACCTTGCCGAATTTCGGAACTCAAATACCTGCGCTGCAAAATCTGCCATTTTTGCCAAGCTGCGTAGCGATTTTCGGCCAACAAACCAGCCAATTTCGGCAACTCTTTTTTCAGATCGCGATCGACAAAATCTGTTAGAAACTCCCCTAAAACTTCACTGTCTTGAATATCGCCCAAACATTCCTGAATAGCTTTCACATCTTCGACATAAACTTCGTAACTCTCGCTGTAAAAATCCCCAAACAGATTCATCAAATAACGAACTCGCTTAGCTTGCTTCCGCAAATCGTGCAGAATAGTTCCCTCGGCTGCTAACTTCTCTTCGACAGCCTCAGCATTCAAATCATCAGCAACTTTAACTTGGCCATCCTCATATTCCGTGCCCAACAGCCAAGCCGGATGCAGGAAAAACTCACTAACTTGAGGTAAGAGTAAATCTGGCAAAACCTCAGTAATTGGCAAATGTTCGATCGCCTGAAACTTCGGTTTTTCCAGCCAATCCTCGATCGACTCCTTCAGCGATTCGTAGCTTTTGTGCTCTAAAATCGCCCTCACCCCTTTCAAAGCCCGGTGGCGCTGTTTGAGCAAATTCACCAAAGCCTCATCCAAAACTTCCTGTTCCTCAGCCGGCAAATGCGGGTAATAGCGGTTTTGGAGACTTTCGAGCATCACATCCAAATCTCTGAGCGTTCCCAGAATCCGCCCCACCTTACCAATTTTGCTTTCAGAAGCCTCTTTTGGCAAGTTTAAAACCGGAGCAAAACCAGTCACAGCCGATCGCAAACGTCTCAATCCCACGCGCATTTGATGAAGTTCTTCCGCGTCTTTGTCTTTGATAACTTCAGCCTCGTGCGCTACACTTTTGCGGAAATATTTCTCAATCGCCCCAGATGCAGCGTCTCCGAGAGTTTTAACTTTGGCTGATGTTTTTACGTTCATAACAGGTGTAGATTCCCGATCCCCGATCGACTTTAATTTGGATTTCAAGGCTTTGGTAGTAAAGGGTTTACATCCTAGCACACAACCCCAATTTATGACTCGCTTCCATACATAAATCTTAATATAAGGTGCTTGACAGTTTATGCAAAGTCAGCATTTAGCAATCTAAAATCTTCAATCTAAAATCTTCAATCTTGAATCTAAAATCTAAAATCTAAAATCTAAAATAAAATTACCCTCCCTCACCCTTGAGCTGATAAAAATCGGATTTCTGGCGCGCTTTCCCCAATAGGTTAAGATCGCTGCAAACCGATATTTATTCGCCAAAGGGTGAGAGAGGGTGCGATCGGGAGGACAAGTTTTAAATTAAATCAAACCCGCCCAGGTTGCCCGACTTCAAAGAGGCAGTTTAGCCTTTCCAGTCTTTCTCAGATTGGGAGAGCACGTAGGTTGCTACATCCTCAATTTGTTGGGGCTTCAACTTGGCGCCGAAAGCAGGCATAGCATTTTTGCCCTTAGCTACCTGAGTGCTAATAGCTTCCAGAGAATTCATACTGTACTTCTCAAGAGCTTCCTTTTTCAAGGTTTTCATGGCCATAACCACGTTGCCGCCACCGATGTGACAAGCAGCACAGTTCGAGCTAAAGATTTTAGCTCCGTTAGCGGCATCTCCTGCCAAAGCAGGGCGGCCAAAGCCGACGGTAAAAATTGCGATCGCTAACAGGGCGATCGATAAGAGTCTTTTCAACGCAGTTCTCCTCTAATGGACACGCAAAGGGTGATTCTTTAGATATTTTACCTGTTAAAACAGGCGCGATCGCGCATTCGTATCGCCTTCTTCCGAGTAATTTACCACTTTTTGGCAGTGGCCGTTCAACTCTTAAAATTCTCCACGCCCCAGCCCGGAGCTTTCTGAGCAGCCCGGATCACAAAAGCCGCTAAATTTTCAATCTCAGCCTGTGGCATCCAGCTTTCCGGCACTTGGCGGCACCAAAAAGTCTCCTCAGTACCGTCATAAGTCATCGGTTCTCTCAGATACGCCACCAGACTATTGATGTTGTTGCGGGGAGGCGTTGCCCCTTTGAGGTCAGCCAAAGACAGAGATATCGTCGGATCGGGCAAATTAGCTCCTCCGACGTGACAATTAAGGCAACTTTGCTCGAACAATACCTTGCCTGCAGACAAATCCTGAGCCGAAAACAAGCGAGTATGTCCCTCAGAGTCCAACTCCAGAGCCACAGGTTCGCTGGCTTGTAAATACCTATTGACGTAAGAATCGGCAGCAGCCAAAACAGGTTGAGGAGCCAACAGCACGAGTGGCAAAATAATTAACATCCCCAACAGAAAGCAAACAAAAGCACCACGACGCAGCATGAGGGACTACAACCTTTTGCGATAATCAATGAGCAGGAGGTAAATTTTAGATTTCAGATTTTAGAGCGAAAAACGACGAGCCAGCAATTCTTGCCGAACTTCAGCCCTCTCCCAATCCAAAATCCAAAATCTAAAATCTAAAATCTAAAATCGATTAGCGAGCGCCTTTGCCACCAGCCCACTGCTTGGAGACAATTTTTGGCTGCAACAGAATGTGACCGGCAATCGCGTACAAATCGTCATCCGAGAGATTTCTCATCTCAGCGAAAATATCCGCACTCTTCATGCTCGGATGCAGTTCCGAAATTTCCTCAAACCCGTCATAAGTGGTGGGATTTTTCATAAAGTCCACCAGCGACTCAATATTATTCCGGGGCGGGCTGGCCAAAGCCAGAGTTTCCGGGCTCAAATTCACGTTCGGGTCAGTTTTTGTCATGCCCGCAGCGTGACATTGAGCGCAAGCCGAATTGAAGAGGCGTTTGCCTTGCTGAACTTGTTTGAGGCTCAGCACTACCGGAGCACCCTTGTCATTCAAAGTCACAGTGCGAAGTTCAGGACTCAGTTCGACAGCCATCGCACTGCTGACAAATAACTGAAAGCTCAAGAATACAGCGGTCAGAGCAATGAAATATCTTTTAAGCATGGTTCTCCTTAAAAAAATCCGGCAAATTATTGAACGCTAAGAGATCGTACCTGGCAAACAGATGTGTGTTCAAAATTCCCTGATTCTGCAACAACTGGCGAAAGTTTGTGCAGCTATACCTTTAAAGGTAGAGGAATTTTGCGAGCTAATCTGCAAGAAGTTTTGAGTCGCGCCTTTTTTCGAGAGTGGACATAATTGCCTTAACATCCTCCAAAGCCAAACGGGTTTGAGGGTGCTTGTAGGCAATTTCCAACTCATCGCACAAGCGGATCACGTCTTCAACAGGGACGTTGAAGTCCTCTGCTATTTCTGCGATGGACAGGTCTGCAAAACCCATAATTTTTAGGTCGCTGACAGGTCAAAATTGAGTTGACGGCTATTAACTGAAAGCCGGACAATTTTAGAAAGCGCTGTTAGCTTGTTCTGTTAGTTTGTTCTGAGATTTTGTTTGATCTATCGCAAGCTAACTAACCGCTAACTGCGACTAGGCATTTTTGCCCAGCCAAATTTCAGGGCCAATCAACTTCCGATCAATATCATCCCACTGCTGCGTCGTTATTACCAATAGGAATTGCGCGGGCGGGGCTCAAAACCCGGTGTCTGCGTGAACGTCTCGTTACCAAACTCAATATTGTTGGTAGAAGCCGGGTTTTTCGCAATTCCTCAGCAATTTCCTCTGTGCCCAGCACTCACCAACAGACAATCCTCCGGCGCAGCAGCTTAGGGAGAAAGTTTGAAAGCGTGAGTCTGCGTGGGCAAAGCGTGGTTATCGCTGGCTTCTAGGGCGGGGAATTCCGAGCCGGCCAAGAAAGGCTGGGGCTGGTGGAGGCTGATGAGCTGACCAAGAGTTTTCTTTAATTGAGTCCGGGGTACAATCAAGTCTACAAAACCGTGGGCGAAGGAGTATTCGGAAGTTTGATAATTTTCCGGCAGCTTTTCGCGCAGAGTTTGCTCGATTACCCGGCCGCCCGTAAAGGCCACAGTAGCTTTTGGCTCTGCAATTATAATGTCTCCCAGCATGGCAAAACTCGCGGTGACGCCGCCCGTGGTCGGGTGGGTCAAAATCGGGATGTAAAGCAGTCTCGCTTCCCGGTGGCGTTCCAGAGCCCCGGAAATTTTAGCCATTTGCATCAAGCTGAGCATTCCTTCTTGCATTCTTGCACCACCGGAAGCGCAGACAATGATCACGGACAAACGTTCCCGCGTGGCGTGTTCGATGAGACGAGTTAGCTTTTCTCCGACAACTGAGCCCATGCTGCCGCCGATGAACTGAAATTCCATGACTCCGAGGGCGACTGGCAAATTTTCGAGTTTGCCGATGCCTGTTTCTACGGCGTCTAGGTGGCCTGTTTTTTCTTGAAATTCTCGGAGTCGATCGCTATATTTTTTGCGATCGCGAAATTTCAGGGGATCTGTGGCGTGCAGTCCTTCGTTAATGGGTACCCAGGTATTGGGATCGATCAACTGCTCGATGCGATCGTCACTGTAAACTCTGATATGATGCCCGCATTCCAAGCAAACCATTTGATTTGCTCGCAGGTCTTTGGTATAACTGAGAGCACCGCAAGCTTCGCATTTATTCCAAAGTCCGTCCGCAATTTCTCGTTCCGGCCGTTCTTGGGAGTTCGGTACTGATTTTCGTCGATTTGCAAACCAATCAAATAGAGACATTAAAACTTGGTATTTGTTAACTGTTGACTGTTGACTGTTGACTGTTGACTGTTGACTGTTGACTGTTGACTGTTGACTGTTGACTGTTGTTATTTGTGAGTTGTTAGCTGCTACCAATAACTAATAACTAATAACCAATAACCCATCACAACTGACAATAAACAACAGACTTGACTAATGACTAATCACCAGATTCAGACTCATCTTCAACGGGACTGATGAGGAGCGATGCAGTTCGCTGGTGTTCTGGAAGAACTTGCAGGGCTGTAGCACTTCCAGCCCCCAAATAAGATGCTATGCCCAAGTCTACAATCCGGGCCGGGATTTCATGAGCAGCTAGGAGCTGCTGCATTAATTCCGCTTCCCAACGAAAGCTAGTAGTTGTAAGTGTAATCCAAGACACGGAACAATTTTACCAATTTTTGAGACAATATTATGTTCGATCGCGCCTGACTACGGGCAGATCAGAAACTAAAATTCGGGAAAAACAACTCGAAGTAAGTAGATAAGATCGCTTCCCCCCACAGAGCAGTAATTGCTGCACCGAGAGCCAGAAACGGGCCGAAAGGCATCGGTTGACGCCGATCGAGCAAGCCGAGGGCGATCGCCCCGCCACCGGCAAAAGCCCCGGCGAAACAGGCGATGAATCCCGCTAGCAGCAAGTATTTCCAGCCCAGCCAAGCTCCCATCAAGGCGGCCAATTTGGTATCTCCGGCCCCCATCGCATTCTGCCCCAGTCCGATCGTCCCGGCGAGTCCGATGGCGTCAAACAGCCACAACCCGACAACTGCTCCCGCGATCCCATCGAGTACCAGATACTGTATCGAGTCGATCAAACTAAAAGTCGGCCACCAACCTTTTGCCACCTGGAAAACCAATCCGAGCACCAAACCCGATCGAGTTAAAGAATTAGGCAAAGTCATTGTATCGCAATCAATCAAAGACAAAGCCAACAACCAGCTAAACAAAGCCCAAAAACCCAGAGTTTGCACTGTTACGCCAAACCGCCAGAAGATGAGCAAAAACAGCAAACCCGTAGCTGCTTCCACCAGCGGATAGCGGACGGAAATCCGACTGCGGCAGTGATTGCAGCGTCCCCGCAGCCACAGCCAACCGAAAACGGGTATATTTTCGTAAGTTCTGAGCTGATTTAAACACTTGGGACAGCGAGAAGGAGGGTGGATCACCGACAAACCCGCAGGCAACCGATAGACTACCACATTTAGAAAGCTGCCAATAGCCGAACCCAAAGCAAATAGAATGACATAAACAATAAAATTAAAAATTATTTCCATTAAGTTTGTTGACTGTTGACTGTTGACTGTTGTTAGATCGGGTTCGGTCAATTAGCAATAATAAAAGGTGTTAATAGTCAGGAATGCAAGTTTTCATAAAATTCTGAAAACTTGAGTGAGCGCTACAGACCTATTTTATTGCGAGGGTTGGAGCGGACATATTAGTTACCAATTACCAATTACCAATTAATACATTTGAGATTCAATTTCGTCAAAAGTAACAAAACGTTCACCGGGCAACAAAATCGGCTGCGAAGCAAAAATTAGCTGCCCTCGATCGCTTCCTACACTGACAACTACACCGATCGGACGCTGGATCTGCTCGGAATGCACTTTCAGATACATACCATAGGCCGATCGAGCAACTCGGATCAAATCGGGAGCTAGCAAGCTGTGACTTTCGGAAGTTTCTATCCAGGGTTCTGGGTGCGGCTGGTATCGGGTCACTGGAAACTTATCATAATGGTATAGGTCTAGCTATTGGTGTTGCCTCTAGATGGAACTGACCTTATTTTTTAAGAATATACTAGGTGGAAATTAATAGATTAACTTACAATCCTCCCTTGGCTGCGATCGAATTGCGGCTGCGATCGCTCCTTTCCGCCCAACTATACGCTGCTGCGTGGGTAGATCCGTCCCCCGCAACGCTAATGGGGGTTTTCGAGCACCTGCGTACTCTCCGTTACATCCTCCACGACTACGTGCCCCGGCCCGTGTCTGAATCTCCGCCCAACCCGGGCGAGGTGCGCTACCAGTGGCAAACAGGCACCTTGCTGTTCACGGATTTGGCCGGGTTTACCTCGCTGTTGGAAGCGAATGCGACCCAGGGGCGCAAGGGAGCTGAAAGCCTGCTGGGCGTGATTAACGACTATTTTGCCTTGATGATTGAAATTGTCAGCAAATCGGGCGGGGATTTGCTGGAGTTTACCGGAGATGCGATGCTGGTGCAGTTTCTGTCAGGGGCTCATCAAGAGGATACAGCTAGGGCTGTGCGGGCGGGTTTGCGGATGCAGCGGGCGATGGCTGAATTTGCCAATATTGAAACGGCGCGGGGTGTTTTGTCTTTGAGGATGCGGGTTGGCATCCACTGCGGCCGCTATATTAGTGCTGACATCGGTACGCCGCTGCGGATGGCCCACGTACTGCTGGGGCATTCAGTCCAGCAAGCCAAGCAAGCTGAGGGTTCTGGAACTGTGGGGCGGGTGTGTGTGACTGAAGCTGCTAGAGAGTCTTTGGGAGAGCAATTTCGTTTTGAACCCGGGAAACAGGGTTATTTTTTGGTGGCGGACGATTTCACGGACGATCAACTCGGAGAGTATGATATCACTTTGACTGGGCGGCGGATGCCGAGTTCGGTATTGCTCGATCGCAGCGTTTCGGGTTTGGTAAGCGAAATCGGGGAAGCTGTGAAGCGGCTTGAACCCCTTGCTAGTTATATTCCCAAAGCTATCCTGAGACTGCTGGTTGAAAATGCTGATCAGCGCAAAATACCGCCGGATTTTCCTGAACCGACGGTGATGTTTGTCAACTTGATTGGTTTACCGGAGTCTGTGGACAAAGCTTCGCCCCCGGAAGAAGTCAATCTGGTAGTGGGTTTTTCTCGGGTGTTTGCGTCGATCGATGCTGTAGTGTCAGCTAAAGGGGGCGTGTTGCAAAAAGTAACGGCGCACTTAGACGGTTCGGATATGCTGATTTATTTTGGCGTGCCCGACGCTCACAGGGATGACGCCAGCCGCGCGGCTAGTGCGGCGATTGCGATCCGAGATATGATTGCAGGTTTGCCTCTGGTAACTATCGGGGGTGAAGAAGTAAAAGTAAGCTGTCAAATTGGGCTGTCCCGTGGGCCGGTGTTTGCTGCTGAGGTTGGGGAACCGCGAGGGCGCAGGGAGTTTAATATCCTCGGTGATACGGTGAATACGGCGGCTCGGTTGATGAGCAAGGCGGGGGAAAACCAAATTTTGATTGGTGAAAGGGTTTATGAGTCGATCGGGCTAAGCTTCATTTGCGAGGCTTTGGGAGCTGTTTCTCTGAAGGGGAAATCTGCTCTGACTCCGATTTTTGCTTTGCAAGCTGCAAAAGGGGAGAAGGGAAAAGGGGGCGTTTAAATAACTTTGCTGGGCAATAGTTGGACAGGTTTTATGTTCACAAAGGCAAGTACAGCACAACCGCTTTCCACTCTGACTCCTAAATGTTATTTTTATAATTTTTTACGATACTTCTTCCTCAGATCAGTTCCGGTTGCATCGGAATGATTTAACCGCAGAGAACGCAGAGAACGCAGAGGGAGATCAGAGAGATGAATAATTCTGATGAAGGGCGGAATTAATATCACTCGCATAGACTAAACTCCGATCGATACTTCACCGTTCCGCTGCAATCCTGCAAAGCTCCATTTTCTAATTCCAACACCATAAAAGCCTCATCGGACACATCATATTCACATTTCAAGCTCTTTCTGCTAGCAGGAATAAACCCAAAACGCGAATAAAAATCTGGATGACCAAGCACAACCACTGCCTGAACTCCCGATCGCCCGCACTCTTTTAAACCGTGCTGGATCAGCAGCGTTCCTATACCTTGGCGCTGATAGTTTGGTAGAACTGCGACTGGTGCCAACCCCAGAATCGACAAATTGCTAGAACATTTTCCTTCAACCGCAACCAAACTGAAGAAAATGTGTCCGACAATGCGATCGGCTTGTACCGCAAGGAAGGAAAATGTAGATGCAATTCCCCGCAATCGATCGACTAACTTAGCCTCATTTTCTCGCCCGAATGCCAGAATATTAATGTTGCGAACAGCTTCCACATCTTCTGGCTTTTCGGTACGGATATCCATAGCTTATATTGATTGATTGTTATAGCAACTAACAGTCATTATTGCGGTACAAGCTGACCGGAAGACAATCGCTTAATGCCCTCCATCGCTGTAGTTTCTCCGACTTTATCACCGCCATCGCGGGCAATTTTTAAAGCTCCCTCGTAGGATTCAAGAGCTTGAGGATATTGACCGAGACTTTCATGAATTGCGCCCATATTGTTGAGCAAGCGTCCGATACTTGTCTTGTCGCCGATTGCTTCTAACATCGGTATTGCTTGCTGAAAATAGATCAGCGCTTGAGTATCTTTGCCGAGTTTGCGAGAGGTAAGTGCCATGTTGTTGAGGAGGCGGCCGACGCCAGCCCGGTCTCCGATTTCCCGGCGAATTGCTAAAGCTTGGTGGTAAAATTCCATCGCTCTATTAAAGTCGCCGATGTTGTAGTAGACGCCGCCCATGTTATTGAGGGTACGGCCTAAATCGCGCTGATCGCCGACGGCCGTGCGAATTGTCCGCGCTTGCTGGTAAAATTCGATCGCCTTGGCGTAATCTACCTGTTCTGTGTACACGGCCGCGATGTTGTGGAGCGATTCTCCAATTTCAACTTGGTCGTCGTTAGTTTTGGCAAGTTCCAAAGCTTCTTGGTGCAGTTTCATCGCTTCGGAAAAATTGTCCCCAATCCGGTTAACGAAACCGATGAGATTGAGAGTGCGCGCAATACGACGCCCTCCGCTGATTTCTCGGTGAATGACTAAAGCTTGCTGCAGAACTTCCAAAGCTTTGGGCCTCAAACCCATTTCGCCATAGACTTCCCCCATATTGTTGAGGGTTTCTCCGATTCCGGCTTGGTCGCCGAGTTGCTTGCGAATTGCCAAAACTTGCTCAAAACTCTCGATTGCTTCTCGAAACAAACCCTCGCGGTGCTGTGTTACTCCTGTTTCAAAGAGTTCGTCTGCTTGCGTTTTGGGGTCTGTTGCCTGAGCCAGTGAAGCGAAGTTATCCCGTAGGGAATCGCTCGCTTGGGTGCGCCTCGCATTGATAATTGGGGCATAAGCTAGAGCGTCTGAAATTGCCAGCAAGCTGAGTGCGGGCGATAAGACAATACTTATAGCTGCGAGATAGCTGAAGTGGTAAGAGCGGCTGTGCACCGATCGAGTCCTCCAATAGCTAAGTGATAACTATTAAGATAGAGCTTTTTGGGGTGTTCCTGCCGAATTTTTTCTCAATCCCTAGGTTCTGACTGGGTTTTTGTCTTCCCAGACGGCCAGAATCAGTGGCATATTATTGAGAGGGGAGATGAGAGCAAAGTTTTTGCTGGGTGGAAGCGATGCTTTTTCAGGGCTTTCCAAGATGATGTCCTGTTGGTCAAGCGTGATCCAAGCAATTCCTGACACAACTTTAATTTCTCGATGAGTTTGAGGCAATCTATATACCTCGTTTTCCATCACAATAATGCGAGCTGGCGCTGCACATTCGGAAGATATTTGAAGCATAGCATCTCCTACTTGGTAATGGATAATTGGTAATGGGTAATTGCTAATGGGTAATTGCTAATCGAAAACTGTATTTCACTTCATTTCCACGCAACGCACACACTACTATTGGCAATAACGCCGATCGATCCAAGCGCGCATTTCATCATCCGTCGCCACGCAGGTAGAACGACCAGTCGCGCGATCGCAACCGTGCCACCAAGTGTTACCATAGCGATCGCACGTCTGCCCAATTCTCAGTTCGTCCTCACCAGGAATGAGGTAGAGCAAAAACTGCCCAATTTGATTTATAGCTAAAAAGAGAGATTGCCCTTTCGGTTTTTCGGATGGTTTAGCTCGATCGGCAATCGAAAAAAACCTCATTATTCGGGGATATATCCGATTTTTGTAAGTAGACATAGCCAACACCTTCAAGTGATAACTCATACAAAAATTGCAACAATAAAATTACAAAAGATCCCTTTTAACTGCAATATCTTCATCGCAATTACAGCACAATATTGTTGTCGTGCAAGTTCTGTAAAAGTCTATCTGTTACCTGATAAATTAACCTTAACTCTGGGGCAATTCACAATCAAAGCATTGCTTGCATAGGTTGTATGAATAAAATCGATATATCGAAGCCCTTGTGACAATTTGGGTACTACTGGCACAAACGCTATGAACGAAATCAATACGCGGCGGATGAAACTCTCTCAAATTCAAGCTTTGATAGCTGTAGCAGACTGTGAAAACTTTAGCGAGGCGGCTTTGCAATTGGAACTGTCCCAGTCCGCCGTCAGCCACGCCATCGCCTCTTTAGAAACAGAATTGGGAGTGCAATTGTTCCACCGAGGGCGACACGGTGCTCAACTGACGCCAGTGGGGGAAAGGGTAGTGAGTCACGGGCGTCAAATAGCCTGCGCCTTAGAAATGATGATCAAAGAAGCCCATTTAGAAAAAGGTTTGCAGGGAGGCCAGGTACGGATAGTTACTTTTCGGAGTGTCGCAACTCATATCCTACCGGGTATTATTGCTAAATTTCGCAGTTGCTTTCCCAAAATTACGGTTAGCATTACCGAAGTTTATTATACCCAAGCTGTGGAAGAGGCTTTGCGATCGGGCAAAGCAGACATCGGCTTTGTCTCTCTTCCCATCTCCGATGAATTTGAAACGAGGGAAATTTTGCGGGATCAAGATGTTGTGTTGCTGCCGCCAAGTGCGAAATTGTCAAGTGCTAAGATTACCTGGGAAGAATTAGCGGCTTATCCGTTGATTTTGCAGCCGGCCGAAAATGCTTGTTCTGTACCACTGCGAAAATATTTGACAACTTCGGGGTTTCCCTTAAATATCGCTTACGAACTCAGCGAAGATTCAACTATTGTCAGTATGGTGATGCAAGGTTTGGGTACAGCAATTCTCCCCCGTTTGGCGGCGGAACCGATACCTACTTCGGTGAAAGTTTGCAGTTTGCCTGCGGATTTTGAAAGGGTAATTGGGGTGGCTGTTTTGAGGGATGGGTTGTTAATTCCGGCCGTCTTTGCGTTTTTGGATTTAGTTAAAAGTGCCGCAGAGGTTGATTGTGAAGGCGAGTTTGCGATTAATCCTTCTTAAGTGGTCAATTGGTTATTGGTTATTGTTATTTGTGCTTTAACTGGTTCCCAGGCAGAGCCCATTGGTGACAACTTCCTAATTTGTCACCAATGTCAAATGGGATAGGTAGACATATTTAACGGTTGTCGGCTCCTGGATTTATGCTCATATTTGACAATCCTCCAATCCTGGTTCTCCCTGGCAGTAAAATAGGCGATATGATCGGACGCCTTGCCGCAAGAATAGGCATGGTTAAAGTGAGAGAATCCGCGAAATAACATTTCTAAAGAAATCTGCTCAGTAGAGAGTTCTAATTCATCAGCCACGGCATCAGCCACATCCAGTAATACCGCTTCAGTTGAGGCGAGCTGGTACATTCCGATCGGGAATATGATCTGGGTTGATTGTACGTCGTTTTCCCATGTTGCTCCTCTTTCACACCTTACAGACCCGATTACCTGACACCATGGAGCTGGAGGCAAGCCTGAAGTTCCCGGCCTCGGGGAACTTCAGCTTAAGCTGTCACCAACGGGCACAGAGAGCCTGGAAACGAGTAAAAATTGCTGACTTGAGCTTGATGACTTGCTTTTGGACTCAGCTATTTGGGTAGCTGGGCAATTTCGTTTGTCCAAAGTCCAATCTAATACCAAATCCGGGTTAGTTACCCCGTTTATGATGGCGAACAGAATCCAGCTACCACCAGCACGCTCACCAGTGATGTAATGACTGATGGAATCTGGGTCTGGTTAACCCTCTTCGTCCGGTGTTGATGAACCGAAGGGGTGGACGGTGCGATCGATACAACAGCGGGCGATCGATACAACAGCGGGCGGCGTTCATCAACTACGCTCATCAATATCAGTTCATGGTTCAAACAAAAAGATGACGCATAGTGGCACATCTAGAACCCTACTTTAGATCTTTTGAACTTAAAAATCGTTATCGAGAAGCAACTCACCCAGTAGAAGGTCGTCGTTGGTAATTACTGTGGTTAATTTCGCTCGGCTGGACTATTAAAGAGGCAGCCAAAGTAATCGGCATTAATTATGACTATGCTAAACAAATAGGTAAGGGCTATAACTAACAAGGAAAGATAGCGCTCCTGCGGAAAAAACTCCCCCCGAAAAAGCGCCCCAGCCATGCCTTACTCAACACTCTTCAATTAGAAGAACTGCATTTAAGTTTGAAAGGAGGATCGCCCGATCAAGGTAGAGGCGATCGGGTCCAAAGTTGCATTATGGATTGCCCAAAAAACCGGGAGACAACAAGTCTGGAAACAGAGGGGTTGGGAATACCTAAAAAAGTCCGGTTACTCACCTCCAAGACCTCCCCATTGGCATAAAGATGGAGAGCTAATTGAGCAGGAACTCTTTCAAAAAACTGTCCAATCCAGTGAAGGATGTACAAAAAGAGTTTCCTTCACATCAAATAGAGGTCTGGTCATTCGACGAACATAGAGTAGAATGCCACCAATCATCCGTAAAGTATGAGCCCCCGAGAAAGACCATCGGCAGTTGGTTTGCATCGCTACGAATGGGTGTATTTTCACTGATTTGTCAATCCTCCCACTGGTCAAACCGAATGGTTTATCCCAAGCCGAGAGTTAATATAGAATGGTTGAATTTAGTATGAGAAAACTTTGCCTTACAAACAGGAGGTGGCACCTCGAAAAAAATCCTGTTAGTCATGGAACGAGCTGGCTGGCATAGGAGTGACGCAGTGATTCTACCATCAGGAATTTATGGAGAGTATTTACCACCTTACTCTCCCGAAATTCAGCCATCGGAAAGGCTTTGGTCTGTGGCTGATGAACCATTAGTCAATAAAAGTTTTGACAAAATACAAGACTTGAAAGCAGTTCTCGGAGAACGTGGTCAAATTTTATCAGCAACTATGACACAACCCCTCAAAAATCTGACCAATTATTATTGGTGATCACAAAACTGCTTGCCTTGTGAAGGCTAACCGCTGGTTGGGCGGTGAATTTATTTCACATGACTATCCACGAGCCTGAGGCTGGCGAGCGCGACTATATTCACTTGTTTACTAATGGTTGAACCAGCTCCTTTCTGGAAATTGGCGACAGCTTTCTTCAAAAAATCCTCCCTAGTTGGGTTTTTTAAAAGCACACAAGCGAGTGAAGTTTTTTTTCGCCATCATAAAGGGGGTAAGTAACCCGGATTTGGTATAATACCGATTTTTTATGATATAATCTAAGCTAGACTTCACTGAAATCTCCTGCTTAAGGGGAGCTAGTGTGGGCTCTTCTCTCTCAACAAGGTGAGGGAGCATCTACTCTTTTGCAAATAGTCTCTTTCCGTGCATATCTGAATTTTGCTGTTTTCAACTACAAGGTGTCTTGTAAAAATGCATCATCATATTAAAGCAACGGATCTTAGAACCTTGGTAAACGAAACAGTTTTGCCAAGGTATTCAATTTGCACGTTATTAACGGATAAAGCTCTCTATCAGCAAATGTTAGAGTCCTTTGTCCAAGCGGGTTTTGCTTCCGATATTACTGAGTATTTGTATATCGATAATAGCATCACAAATGCAGCCGATGCCTATTCTGGGATTAACGAGTTTCTGAGGATGGCAAAAGGTCGGTATATCATCATTTGCCATCAGGATATTGTATTGGTCAATCACAACCTTGCCCAATTGGAAAATTGTATTGCTGAATTGAATAAACTTGATCCGCAGTGGGCACTGTTAGGAAATGCAGGGGGAAAATCCCTCGGAGGTCTCTCGCTAAGGCTTACAGACCCCCATGGCGATAATAACACTGGGGGATTTCCCGTGAAGGTTCAATCCTTGGATGAGAACTTTATCCTAGTACGCAAAGATGCTAATTTGGGGACATCTAGGGACCTAGATGGATTTCATTTATATGGGTTTGATTTATGTTTTATGGCTGCCATGCGTGGATATTCTGCATATGTGGTGGATTTCCATATTCATCACTTGTCACCAGGAAAAATAAGTCAAGATTTTATCAACTCTAGAAGTCGCATTATTGGGAAATATCAACAGTTGTTTTCGGGAAGGTTTTTCCGAACAACCTGCACCTCGTTCTATCTTTCGGGTAATGCCATGCTCAATAGTATTTTAAATCATCCACGTATCATCAACTGGTTGGAGGAGGTCTACCAGAGGTTTGGATGGTGATAAGTTTCTCGTGTTCACTACAGCGCTGAAGCATTTAGAGTTTGGACAAAACCTAAAATCACGCTATAGGTAGTCGCTAAATCCTCATCTTTGATGGAAAAAGGTCTACCTATAACATTTGTCCAAACTCGAATCAAGCATGGTTCAGGTCGGTTTTTAGTGGGATTCAGACTTGATCAGCAACACCTTGCCAGGGACTCTCAGGAGATTTCTAACAAAGAAATTTTAACTGGTTCCCAGGAAGAGCCTGAGAACCCATTTCTAGAGTCTCTGCCTCGCGAGAGGAAAATTGGAGGCAGAGCCTTCGGATTTGCGTTACCAGGCTCTTCCTGGGAACAAGTAAGTAAATCGCTCAAAAAGTCACTTTTAAAGCATTAAGTGTGTCGCTTATTTACTACTAATGCGCTTAGCCACCAGACTAGAACTATCGCCTTGGTGGAATTTGACTCGACCATCTACCGAATTTTTATCCTTTAATTTGAGCCAACCGCTACCAAATGCAGGATCGTTCTCATCATTACCGTCCCATGTAAACTCAAATCGCTGATCCTTTTCATCTTTTACGACTTCGCCGTCAATTTGACCTGATACTAAACCGAATTGAAATTCTCCTGAACCCGTAGGCTCAATCTCGATATACGCTTCAACCTCCATGTCCAAGTAATCACTATCCCACAGTTCCATCTCTGTGCTCCGCCATTTACCGCTATATTGCATTCTTTTCCTCCTCCACTTGTATTACAGACTTTATCCTAATGACGACAACATAGCTGAGTCGCCTTCCCCATTACACAATTCAAAATTATTCCCCGTATCTTTGCCGCAAAATAAATTCAGCTAGTGCTAAATCTACGGGCGTTGTGACTTTCAAATTCGTCTCTTCTCCCTCCACAATTTGCACTGGTAAACCGCATTTTTCAAACAAAGCCGCATCGTCTGTAACTTCCCAACCTTTTTGTCGCCCTTCTTGGTGACACTGCTTTAACAATTTCACTTCAAATCCTTGGGGAGTCTGAGCAGCCCATAAATTGCTTCTGTCTGGGGTGTCTCGCACGATCCGACGCTCATCTACGACCTTAATCGTATCCTTGACCGGGATGGCGACAATCAAGGCTGGACAGCTCAAGAGGGCCTCTGCAGATCGATCGAACAATTCAGGAGTTGCCAAACATCGGGCTCCGTCGTGAATCAACACTCGATCGGCATTCGGCGGCAAAGCCTGCAAACCGTTGTAAACTGACTCTTGCCTGGTGGCGCCTCCTTGAATCAGTTCCACGGGCTTAACCAAAGATAAATCGCTCAGAATTGCTTTAAAATCAGGAAAATCGTCTGGCTGACCCATGATGCCAATCCAGCTAATGTGCTGCGAAGCTTCAGCCGCAGCCAAAGTCCAACTCAGCAAAGGTTTTCCCAGCAAAGTCAGCAGCAGTTTGTTCCGCTGACTCCCCATCCGTCGCCCCGAACCTGCTGCAGGAATTAATAAGTGCATTAAGTAACCCTTCTTCACCCAACTAGGTATATATTAAGAGCGTCCTGTACTTTTGGGTCAGTTGTTTAGCTGTCAGCCAGTAGCTTTTAAAGTCTAGAAATACTATAAGCTGATAGCTGAAGACCGATCGCTGAGAGCTACCTCGATAGATAATAGCCGATCGTTTATGATGCGAATACTAGCACTTGTCCCTGGCGGGATTGGCGACCAAATTTTATTTTTCCCCACCCTCGATGACCTCAAGCAGTCTTATCCAGAGGCGCAAATTGATGTCATCGTGGAACCGAGGGCGAAGGGCGCTTACCGAGTCTGCAAGTCCGTCAAAGAAGTCTTGACGTACAATTTCAAAGACCGCAACGCTATGGCAGATTTGGGCAATTTACTGGGCGTAATTCGCGATCGCGAATACGAAGCAGTTATTTCCCTAGGCCAGCGGTGGACTGTAGGGCTGCTGCTGTGGCTGACCGGCATTCCGCAGAGAGTTGGCTATTCGGGAACCAATGGCGCTCGATTTCTCACGGCTGCCGTACCGCTGAAAACTGAACAGTACGCGGCTTCAATGTACCACGATTTGCTGCAAGGATTTAACATTACAAATCCTTGTCCGGCGATCGCAATTAATGTACCTAAACAGGACATTCAGTGGGCGGAAGCCGAACAGCAGCGGTTGGGCGTAAAAGAAAGCGGCTACATTCTAATTCACGGCGGTTCCAGTCAATTAGCTGTGTCTAAAGGTATTGACAAAATTTACCCTACAGACAACTGGAAGCAAATAATTGAAGATTGTCAGCAGCGGCAGCCGAATTTGCCCGTTGTTGTTGTGAAAGGGCCCGAAGATGCAGACTTCGTGACAAAGTTAGTCGAGTTATGTCCGAATGTAAAAGTTATCTCGCCGGATGATGTCGGCAAGTTGGCTGCCACTATTGCTGCTGCTAATTTGATGATATGTACTGACAGTGCGCCGATGCACTTAGCTGTGGCGGTTCAAACTTATACAATAGCTTTGTTCGGCCCGACTGAACCGGCGAAATTGCTGCCAAAGAGCGATCGATTTTTGGGCATTAAATCTCCTACTGGCAAGATGGCGGACATCTCTCCTCAAGATGTTTTGAAGAAAGTTTGGGGCGGCTAAAAACAAAAGTTCGTAGTAAGGACTTTAGTCCTCTCTTTTTTAGCTGGTTCCCCGGCCAAAAAGGACTAAGGTTCTCACTACAAACATTATTTATTACGGTAATTTCCCAGACATGATATTAGTCACCCGCAAAGCCCTGTAATTTACCGCCTGCCTATTCCTCGCAGCAATTCATCAGCCCAAACTCTATCTTCTTCCTTGAAACGGGGTACGGGTTCCCGATCGTAGTCCAATGTTAAATCAAATCTGGCGCGATCGTAAACCCCCATTAACAAACTCTGTAAATTCAACTCCGGTTCTCCATCTCCTGACTGCAAAGGTATCCTAAATACAGGAATTTCATCTCTCACATTAAAAGCATATAATTGCGCTTGTGGTCGCTGATTTGCTCTGCCGATCGAGATTCGGTAATCTGTCTGCGGAATTTCGCTGGCAAACGGCAGATATTTTCCGCTTCTGAGCAAATCTATCTCTACCAAATGCGTGAGAGTTCCTAAAACTTTCTGCCGCTTGTTAAGGTAAGCAGTTCTTCCTTCGCCGGCACGTTTGTTAGCGGGAGACAAAATTTCAATGACTGTCACCACCCTGCCAGTTGTTACCTCTCTAATTTCTAAATAACCTTCCCTGCATTCTTCAGAAATTGGCAGCGTTACTGTTACAAATTCGGGGCGGGGTGGTAAAGTCATCACTGCTGATTGTGTCTGGGTTGTTGTCCTTGCAGCGACTACAGATACATCGGGAATCGCTATATCCACAGAGTCTTCCCCACCGCTCATATAAGTGCGTTTTTCGATCGCCACTCGATATTGCTGACTGAGATTTTGCTCTATGTCATCGGCGATCGCAACGATCAAACGGTGGTGTACTTCGGGCCAAAATTCTGGATTTTCTAAATAAGGATTCATCCCTGGAAATGGAGAAGGCATTTTAGTACCTCAACGATGATCAATTTAATTCAATTATACAATATCGAAACTGCTGAGCTTAGGAAATTGCCATTGCAGTGCACGAGGGCGGATCGAACCTGTAACCGTAACCCCAAATAGTTTTAATAAACTGCGACCCAGTAGCATCAGCTTGAATCATTTTCTTGCGAATCTGACCGATATGTACGCTAACAACGTTCTCTTCTCCTGTGTCGTTGCAGTTCCAACCCCAAATTTTTTCGATTAGCTGTTGGCGACTCCAAGATTGACCAGAATGACTTGCCAAAAAATACAATATCTTAAATTCCAAGGCTGTTAACTTGATAATGCGATCGTAAGGATTCAGGTCTTTGATTGGGGAATAAGAGAAGGCATGAAAAAGTTACAAGAATGGGCAAATATAGCATCACGGAAAAAAGCCATTGCGCTTTTACCCTGAAACCGACAAGTCTGAATCACAGATAACAAATCAGCAGTTTGTTCAAACCGAGACATTGACCGGGAGCCCCCAGATACCTTACGCTTCGTCACTGCTAATCGGAGAGAACGTTCTGCCAAATTATTATCAGGAGGAATGGAAGGATGGTCTAAAAAGTACCACCATTGATGTGCTTTCTCACGCAACGAGCGCAATAACAGTCCAGCAGCATGACCAACATGACCTTGCCAAGTATTTAACAATTCTGCCAACCTGGTCTTAAAGTCCCTCGCCCAAGTCTGATAATCAAGCTCTTGAGGGTGTTCCCGCCATTTTCGATGTTGTCGAAATGCCTCATCAATTAATTCCAAGAACGCAGAGGCGACGACTGTATTGTTACCGTAACTAAGAAGCAGAACTTTCTTAAAATGTCGCCGTAGATGGGCTAAACATTTTTGTTGCGCTCCCACAATCACACCGTTGTAGACGCTAAAATCATCAGAGCTCAACACTGAGCGCAAATTCCTGGCCCAGCATCGTCTCTAATTCGGCTCTACTCCGAGTATCCGCAGCATGAAACAGGCAAAAATCTTGACCCGTAGCTGTCCACAACCATTCTTTGACTCCCTTGACACACCAAGGGGTTTCATCGACATGGACGTTGGCTTGTAATGGTGCCCATTTCCATAAGGCTTCAACGGCAGACTTTACAGCATCGGCTACCCGCGCATTTGTCGCTTGTAATGTCCCTATCCCTATTTCGATTCCACCTAGTTCGCGCAGGAACTCTTGTTGCTTTTCGTAGGATATGTGCCCATAATTACCTAGCCATACCAATAATGCTTGTAGGTCGATGCTTAAGTCTTGTCCTGGAACTATCCCGGATGCTGGTGAACCCATCACCATTGCTCCACATTCTAGGCATTGACATTTGACTCGTTGATATTCCACTACTTCAATTGGTAAGGCTGCTAAACACGCTACTTGCTGCTTGCTATAACCAATCGCCTCACTTAATTCTCTGCTACCACAATGCTCACAAGAGTCAGGAGTGCTGATTTGATATCTATCCACTCGTCCAAATCCTTTTCGGGTTTTGCCGATATGTCCTGGCTGTCCTCCTGGTTTACGCTTGGGCTCTGGGTCTGACTCTTTTAAGTTATCAACTTTGGCGAGCTCTGATTTCTGTATGAGATCGCTTGATGGGGGTTTCGATGATGTTTTGCTATTGCTGGGCTGTCTCTCTTTGAGCTTTTCGAGCTCTTGTTGTAATTTTTCAATCAGCTTCTGTTGGGTTAGCACAATTTTGACCAGCTCCTCACGGCTCAACTGGTCAACTATTTCTAATTTTAGTGCTGCTGATAACTCTGGCTTTTCGCTCATCTGACTACACCATATTTTTCGCTCTCAATGAACTATTTTTTACCTGAATCCTTACATGCGATCGTTGAGTGTTGCTTCCCGACGCGCTGAATCGATCGCGAATTGATCGACTACAATACGTGATGGAGTCACAGGCCTCATGCGTCTCAACACAACTTCTATACGAATTGCCAACACGGCCAAACCAAAGGGTTTGCAGATATAGTCATCAGCACCGGCGGACAGGACTTTAAGTTTATCAGCTTCGTCTGTGCGGCTGCTTAGCATTACCACAAAAACATTAGTACGGCGCTGCATTTCCTGGCAGAGGTGATAACCTGTAGTATCTGGTAAATTCCAATCGAGAACTACTAGCAGTGGCTTGAATTTATCAAACAATTCTAAAGCCGTCTCGCCATCGGCTGCCGAATCTACTTGATATTTCTGAGTTAAAAAACGATGAACTAGAGTGCGGATGGAGGGGTCATCATCCACAACGAGAATCTTGGGAGTAGTATCAGTAATCATCACAAAAAACTTCCTTTCTGTTGTCAAGGGAAACCTAGCAATTTCCGAACAGCTTTAGTGAAGAGTAAAGGCCAGGTCGTTCCAACTAAACAGAGTTTTTTCCGGCAATTCTTCTTTCAGCTTGGTCTTGAGGTCAAAAGGCTTGCCCCAATCCCATATTTCGATCTCTAGGCGTTTGTTAAATACTGCGATCGCCAGTTCTATTTTCGGAGTTTCCAATGACCGATTTGTGTGGGCGTGGCGAACAGCATGGGCAAAACCCTCGATCGCAGCAAGTTTACAAAGCTGCAAAACTGGTTCGGGAATGGGTAGAAGCTCTAACTGCTCGACCCACCATAAAACTTGAGTAACGGCCTGGAGATCGCTATTTACTTGAAGCTTAAATTTGTGAAGTGGCTGGTTATAACTTGACTCGGATGGGGGATTTCGTTGCTCTTGAAGCCAGTTAAAGCTGTGTAAAACGTCGATCGCACGCTTAAAAATACTAGCTTCAGTGCTAGGTTGGGGTGCTACTAGACCGGGCTGAAAATATTTTACAATTAACAGACAGTTTCGACCGGCAGACGTGCGGGTATAACTTAGCTCATCGGCAATTTTGCCAATAAGTTTTATACCTATCTTGCCTATTTCCTCGATTTCGCTAAAATCTTCGTCACGGTGCGAATTTTCTAAGTTAGAGTTCATAACGGTTTTCTCTGCTAAATATTGAGGTTTTTTGTTTGTACAGATATCCTACTGAAGCAAAAAGGGAGAAGGTAGGGTACACAAGGTGAGTTTTAATTTGCGATCGCCCATGATTTTTAGAGCAAATCGGGCAGTAGATTAAAACCTATCGGCCCTAGTCAGGCAGAACTAATTAAAGAATGATTTGCAGATAGAGTCATCTTTGCTAAAACATAAATTCCAGCTCTTTTAAACCGAACGGCTCTTTTGCTGGCGATTGTTGACTTTTAACTTTGCTTGGGAAATTAAGAGGCTTTCCCCAATCCCAAATTTGAATTTCTATGCGTTCGTTAAAAACTGCGATCGCCAGATCAATAGGAGTGTTTGATGGCAGATTTTTGTGGTGGTGAATAGCATTAATAAACCCCTCGACCGTCGCAAGTTTACAAAGCTGCAAAACTTCTTCGGGAAGTGGTAGATTCTCTAACTGTTCCACCCACCATAAAACTTGAGTGACTGTGGCAATATCACTATTAAGTTGCAGAGTAATTTTTTGCAGTGGCTGGTTAGAAATTCGATCGAATTGGCTAGTTTTTTGCTCTTTCAGCCAGTTGAAAATGTTTAAAGTATCGGTCGCTCGCTTAAAACAATCAGCTTGAGTGCTAGGGTGAGGTAGTACAGGCTGAAAATATTTTACAATTAACAGACAGTTTCGACGGTCAGAAGTGTGGGTATAACTAAGCTCATCGGCAATTTGGCTAATAATTTTTATACCTATCCCAAGTGATGGGATTTCATCCATTTTGCTATAATCTTCGTCTGGGTGTGAGTTGCCGAATAAGTTAAGATTCATTTCTAGTGACCTCCAATGTTTATCAAAAATTGCTTTTGTGCTTCTGATCAAATCATCGCATCACTTTAATTGAGTGAAGTTGACCAGAGGTATAAAGTTAGGTCTATTAGAGGTCGGTATAATCAAAGTATACTCAAGGTATAATTAAACTACTGTCATGCAGAGTCCCTATCCTTCGCAAGGCTCAGGACTGGCAAGCATCCCAGCCGTCTAAGAGCTCATTGGCAAGGCTCAGGATGATTTAAGTGCATGATGCGTAAGTTGTAATAAAGTTAAATGAGGGGTTAACCTAGATGGATTGGCAAGAATTCCTTAGAGGGGAATCTGGGACACATGGATTATCGATGGAACAAAAAGAAACATTATTAGCAGCACTCTTCTCTCCTGAAAGAGCACCCCGCAATCAGGTAGAGCTTTCACTAGAATTAAGAATATCAGAAGCTACTGTAAAACAGCGGCTGGGAGTGATTTACAAGAAATTTGGAAATACTTTTCCTCAACTTCTTGACCAAAACGGTGCCGGCAAATTGGATATATTGTTTATAAAATTAAAACAGAAGTATTATCCAAAACCAGACCCAGTAGTTGCCCCCTACCCTGAAGAATTTCTATCGTTAATAGAAGAAAAAATTCGGAGGTTTTGCGGACGCCAATTTGTTTTTGAGACGTTTCAGCAATTTATCACCGACAACCCTCACGGTTATTTTACAATCATCGGGGATGCGGGAATGGGCAAAAGCTCGATCGTTGCCAAATACGTCTGGGAACATAAATCTCCCTGCTATTTCAATATTCTCGTCGAACGTCGCAACAGACCAGAATTGTTTTTGAAGAGCATTCGCCGGCAATTAATTGACCGCTATCAATTGCCAAATTCAGAAGACGCCGATTTACCAACTTTACTGGCAAAGGCGGCGGCAAAACTCACTGGTACTGAACGTTTGGTAATTGCAGTTGATGCACTGGATGAAGTCGAACAAGAACCGGGAGGAAATCTTTTACATTTACCGAAGAATCTGCCCACTAACGTATATTTTCTGCTGACTCGGCGACCCTATAGCCTCGATAAAAAGCGATTGTTAGTAGATGTTCCCGAAGAAGAGTTAGATTTAAGAGATAGCCAGTATGCTAATTTCAATCAGGATGATATCAAAGAATATATTCGCTTTGTTATAAATACCGATTCTGACCATAAAAATGGACTGAGGAACTGGATTAAAACCCGCAACATTCCCGATAAAACTTTTGTCGAACAAGTGGCAAACAAGAGCGAAAATAATTTTATGTATTTGCGGTATGTTTTGCCGGCAATTGCTAAAGGCGTTTACAATGACTTGAGTTTAAAGCAATTGCCAGACGGGTTGCTAGAGTATTATCAAAGCCATTGGGTAAAGATGGGGATGGAAGCTAAGCCAGGGCAATTGATGGAGAATGTCTTGTATATTTTACTAGAGATTGGCACGCCGATTCCCTGCGAGATGATTGCTGGAATTGCCAAGGTGGATGAATGCGATGTGGGAAAGGTTTTAGAAGATATAGCAATCCTAAATCATTATCATGATTGTGATACAATTATATGCAATACTCGATCGTGACCATAAAAAAATGAATAACTTACACCTGCAACAAAAAGATAGGCAAAAAGAAATAGATTGTTTAGAATCTTTCATTAAAAGCGATATAGATGCCAGAGAACTAAAACGAGCAATAGCTGTAAGGATGGCGCTCTCAGGTAATATCTACCATGAGATCAGCAAAATTTTAGGTGTAAGTAATTTTTTTATTGGTTATTGGAAAAAACAATTTAAAACCAAAGGCATCGCCGGAATCAAACTAGGACATAAAGGGTCAAAAGGGTATTTAACAGCTCTACAAAATACTGAAGTAATCGAGTGGTTAAGAAATAAAGAATATTGGAATTTAGATGAGCTAGTTACTTATTTAGAACAAGAATTTGGTGTGATATATAAATCAAAACAGAGTTACTATGAACTTTTTGACCGGGCGAAAATTAGTTGGAAAAAAACTCAAAAAATTAATCCTAAATTTGATAAAGAACTGGTAAAAAAAAAGACGGAAGAAATTAACGATATTTTATTTAAAAACAAGGCTGGTATAGAGTCTGGGGAAATAATAGTATTGTTTTTAGATGAATGTCATCTACTTCATGGTGATCTGACTGGTTATGTTTGGGGTCAATCCCAAATCCGAATTGAAGTCCCAATTACCAATGAAAAAGATAGACAAACTTATTTTGGCGCACTCAATTATCAAAGCAAAGAATTCCATGTTCAGAGCCATCCATCTGGTGATGGAAAATCAACAGTTAAATTCATAAAATACTTACAAGATAAATATAAAAATCGCAAAATTATCTTGATTTGGGATGGAGCTAGTTATCATAAATATGGAGAATTTAGAGACTTTTTATTAGAACTTAATGCTGCCAAAGAACCTGCTAATTGGTCAATTACTTGTATTTTATTTGCTCCCAATGCTCCCCAACAGAACCCCGTTGAAGATATTTGGTTACAAGCTAAAAACTTTTTAAGAAAGTATTGGTATTTATGTAGGTCTTTTAAGATTGTCAAGTTTCTGTTTGAGTTTTTTACTAACGAACATAAATTTGATTTCCCCAAAATACGTCAATATACTTACACACAGAAAATCATTTAGGATTGCTCTAGATATAGAAAATCATTTAGGATTGCTATAAGTGGGTTGAGTATTTGAAAAAGCAGAATGTAGACGGAGAAATCTGCTACACCATCTATCATGCTAGTTTCCTTGACTTTCTGAAAACCAAACGGGAGATGGATTCAAAGCGGAGAATTTTTAAGCAAGTAAATCAACGGATTACTGAGTATTTAGAACAAGGGATGGCGTGAGATGGGAGAATTTGCTGACAAGTTAGCGGCCAAACCACTTTTCTATCAACGTGCTTATCTGGGCAGCTTACTGCCAAATCATGTCAAGTCAGGTAATTTAGAAAAGTATTATCAAAAACTGACAGATTTTGACTTTCTGATGGCAAAGATTCAGCATCCTGAATTTGGGGTGCAGGCACTTATTGATGATTTCAATTTGCTTGACGATTCAGAAGCAGTAACTCACTCAGAATACAACTCAGAAACAGCAAAAGCCTTGAACTTGATTCAAAGGGTACTGTGGATGTCAGCCGATATTTTGGAGCGAGATCGGAGCAAACTGGCGGAACAATTGTTAGGGCGCTTACTGTACTTTGAAATGCCCGAGATTCAGGTCATGCTGGAAGTAGCCAAGCAGTGGAAAGCAGAACCTTGGTTGCGTCCTTTGACACCCTGTTTAACTCCCCCTCGCAGGGGACTACTACGCACCCTCAAAGGTCACAGAAACTCGGTAAATGCAGTCGCTGTCACTGCTGATGGCAAGCGAGCAATTTCTGGCTCAGGAGACAACACCCTCAAAGTTTGGGATTTAACAACTGGAAATGAACAGTTTACTCTCAAAGGTCACAGCAACTCAGTATATGCAGTAGCCGTCACTGCTGATGGGAAGCGGGCGATTTCTGGTTCGTCGGACAACACCCTAAAAGTCTGGGATCTAACCACTGGAAATCAACTGTTTACTCTTGAAGATCATAGTAGCTGGGTAACAGCAGTAGCCGTCACTGCTGATGGCAAAATGGCGATTTCTGGTTCGTCGGATAACACCCTAAAAGTCTGGGATTTAACCACTGGAAATCAACTGTTTACGCTTACAGGTCACAGCGACTCGATAAAAGTAGTAGCCGTCACTGCTGATGACAAGCGGGCGATTTCCGGTTCGTCGGACAACACCCTAAAAGTCTGGGATTTAACCACTGGAAAGGAACTGTTTACTCTTAAAGGTCACAGCGACTGGGTAAAAGCAGTCGCCGTCACTGCTGATGGGAAGCGGGCGATTTCTGGTTCGTCGGACAACACCCTCAAAGTCTGGGATCTAACCACTGGAAAGGAACTGTTTACCATCAAAAGTCACAGGGTAAAAGCAATAGCCGTCACTGCTGATGGCAAGCGGGCGATTTCCGGTTCGTCGGACAACCTCCTCAAAGTTTGGGATTTAACAACTGGAAAGGAACTGTTTACGCTTACAGGTCACATGGACTCGATAAATGCAGTAGCCGTAACTGCTGATGGCAAGCGGGCGATTTCTGGTTCGTCGGACAACAGCCTCAAAGTCTGGGATTTAACAACTGGAGATAAACTGTTTAGCATCAAAGATCGCAGCTACTTGGTAAAAGCAATAGCCGTAACTGCTGATGGGAAGTGGGCGATTTCCGGTTCGTCGGACAACACCCTCAAAGTTTGGGATTTAACAACTGGAAATGAACAGTTTACTCTCACTGGTCACAGGGAATCAGTAAGTGCAGTCGCCGTCACCACTGATGGCAAGCGGGCGATTTCTAGTTCACGGAACCACACCCTCAAAGTTTGGGATTTAGAAACTGAAGATGAACTGTTTACGCTTCAAGGTCACAGGGACTCGGTATATGCAGTCGCCGTCACCACTGATGGGAAGCGGGCCATTTCTGGTTCACGGGACGACACCCTCAAAGTTTGGGATTTAGTAAATCGAGAGGAACTGTTTACGCTCAAAGGTCACAGGGACTCGGTATATGCAGTCGCCGTCACCACTGATGGGAAGCGGGCCATTTCTGGTTCGTCGGACAACACCATCAAAGTCTGGGATTTAGAAATAAGGAGGGAATTGTTAGCTTTTATTTGGAGAAATCCAATAGCTCCAAGGCAACTTTTTACCCTCACGGGTCACAGCAAGTCGGTAATAGCAGTCGCTACTACTGCTGATGGCAAGCGGGCAATTTCTGGTTCAAGAGACAAAACTCTTAAAGTCTGGGATTTAACAACTGGAAAAGAACAGTTTACTCTCAAAGGTCACAGCAACTCAGTAAATATAGTAGCCGTCACTGCTGATGGCAAGCGGGCGATTTCTGGTTCGTCGGACAACACCCTCAAAGTCTGGGATTTGTCGAATGGAAATATCATTGCTAGTTTCACGGGTGAAAGTTCGATCGCCTCTTGCGCTATTGCACCAGATCAAATCACAATTGTGGTAGGCGAAGAATCCGGCCGCGTATATTTCCTGCGGCTAGAAGGGATTACTGAGTATTTAGAAAAGGGGATGGCGTGAGATGGGAGAATTTGCTGACAAGTTAGCGGCTAAACCACTTTCATATCAACGTGCTTATCTGGGCAGCTTACTGCCAAATTATGTCAAGTCAGGTAATTTAGAAAAGTATTATCAAAAACTGACTGATTTTAACTTCCTGATGGCAAAGATTCAGCATCCTGAGTTTGGGGTGCAGGCGCTTATTGATGATTTTAATTTAGTAGAGGAGCCAGAAGCAGTAACTCACTCCGATTACAACCTAGAAAGAGCGAAATCTCTGAACTTGATTCAATCGGTGCTGTGGATGTCAGCGGATATTTTAGAACTAAATAAAGCTAAACTAGCACAACAATTGTTAGGCCGCCTACTGTACTTTGAAATGCCAGAGATTCAAGCAATGCTGCAGGTAGCAAAAAAGTGGAAAGCAGCACCTTGGTTGCGTCCTTTAATCCCTTGTCTCATTCCCCCCCGAGGAGGATTACTACGTACACTTGAAGGCCACACAAATTTTGTAAATGCAGTTGCCGTCACTACTGATGGCAAACAGGTGATTTCTGGTTCAGTAGATAAGACCATAAAAGTCTGGAATTTAACAACTGGAAAGGAACTTTTTACACTCCAAGGTCATGGCTACTCAGTAAATGTAAATGCAGTTGCTGTCACGGAGGATGGCAAGCGGGTGATTTCTGGTTCTTGGGACAATACCATAAAAATTTGGGATTTAACAACTGGAAAGGAAGAGTTTACTCTCAAAGGTCACACTTACTGGGTAAATGCAGTTGCTGTCACTGCTGATGGTAAACGAGTAATTTCTGGTTCATCGGACAACACCCTCAAAGTCTGGAATTTAGTAACTGGAAAGGAAGAGTTTACTCTCAAAGGTCACAGTAACTCCGTATGGGCCGTCGCTGTCACTCTTGATGGCAAACGAGCAATTTCTGGTTCAGAGGATAAAACGGTCAAAGTTTGGGATTTAACAACTCGGAAGGAAGAGTTTACTCTCAAAGGCCACAGTAATTCGGTATGGGCCGTCGCTGTCACTACTGATGGGAATCGGGTGATTTCTGGTTCATCGGACAACACTCTTAAAGTTTGGGATTTAACAAATAAAAAGGAAGAATTTACTCTCAAAGGTCACAGCTCTTCGGTCAATGCGGTAGCCGTTACTGCTGATGGCAAGCGAGCGATTTCTGGTTCAAGAGACAGGACGCTCAAGGTCTGGGATTTAACAACGGGGAAGGAAGAGTTTACTCTCAATAGTCACAGTTACTCGGTAAATTCGGTAGCCGTCACTGCTGATGGGAAACGGGCGATTTCTGGTTCAAAAGACAACACTCTCAAAGTTTGGGATTTAACAACTGGAAAGGAAGAGTTTACTTCTCATGACCATCACTACTCGGTAAACTCGGTAGCCGTCACTGCTGATGGTAAGCGGGCGATTTCTGGTTGCTCGGACAGCACGCTCAAAGTCTGGGATTTAACAACTGAAAAGGAAGAGCTTACTTCTCATGACCATAACTACTCGGTAAATGCAGCCGCTATTCCTGCGGATGGGAAGCGGGCTATTTCTGGTTCAAAAGACAACACCCTAAAAGTCTGGGAGTTAACAACTGGAAAGAAACTGTTTACTTATGAAAGCCATAACTACTTTGTAAATGCGGTAGCCGTCACTGCGGATGGGAAGCGGGCGATTTCTGGTTCAAAAGACAACACCCTAAAAGTCTGGGATTTAACAACTGGAAAGGAACTGTTTACTCTCAAAGGTCACAGCTCCTCAGTCAATGGAGTAGCCGTCACTGCTGATGGCAAAAGGGCAGTTTCTGGTTCATCGGATAACACCCTAAAAGTCTGGGATTTGACAACTGGAAAGGAACAGTTTACTCTTAATGGTCACAGCAACTTTGTAAATGCAGTCGCTGTCACTGCTGATGGCAAGCTGGCAATTTCTGGTTCATCGGACTACACCATCAAAGTCTGGGATTTAATCACTAAAAAGGAAGAGTTTACTCTCACTGGTCACAGCAACTTTGTAAATGCAGTAGCCCTCACTACTGATGGGAAGCGGGCAATTTCTTGTTCACATGACAACACTATCAAAGTTTGGGATTTAACAACTCGAAAGGAAGAGTTTACTCTCACTGGTCACAGCGATTTGGTAAAAGCAGTAGCTGTCACTCCTGATGGTAAACGGGCGATTTCTGGTTCCTCGGACAAGACCATCAAAGTCTGGGATTTAACCACTGGAAATCTCATTGCCAGTTTTACGGGTGAAAGTGCGATAATCTGTTGCGCTATTGCACCCGATGGACTGACAATTGTGGCCGGCGACGCATCGGGCCGCGTATATTTCCTGCGACTAGAAGGGATTACTGAGTATTTAGAAGAGGGGATGGGGTGAGATGGGAGAGTTTACTGACAAGTTAGCTGCCAAACCACTTTTCTATCAACGTGCTTATCTGGGCAGTTTACTGCCAAATTATGTTAAGTCAGGGAATTTAGAAAAGTATTCTCAAAAACTGACTGATTTTAACTTTCTGATGGCAAAGATTCAGCATCCTGAATTTGGGGTGCAGGCACTGATTGATGATTTCGATTTGGTTAGCGCTTCTGAAGCAGTCACTAACCTAAAATACAACTCAGAAACAGCAAAAGCCTTGAACTTGATTCAAAGGGTACTGTGGATGTCAGCCGATATTTTGGAGCGAGATAAAACCAAACTGGCGGAACAATTGTTAGGGCGCCTACAGGACTTTGAAATGCCTCAGATTCAGGCAATGCTGGAGGTAGCGAAGCAGTGGAAAGCACCACCTTGGTTGCGTCCTTTGACAGCTTGTTTAACTCCCCCTCGCAGGGGATTGCTACGCACCCTCGAAGGTCACAGCAACTCAGTATATGCAGTCGCCGTCACCTGGGAGGGTGACAAAGAGGTCTAGGAACTAGACCTAATCAAGGTTGCAGCCCGTATACCCTGTTGGTAAAAGCGACGTTTATTGCGGGTTAATTTCATTAACTCTTGAACGAGTTCGGAATGTTGAGCGAGATAATTTACCCACTGTTCCCCATCTTGACCAATGCCAAATGTACTCCGTCTTCGGTATTTTTTTCTGGGTTCTTTAGAACGAGATATATATTTTTGTAGCTGCTTTTTCTGAATTTCCTTACCCTGAAATATTGCCGAACTGTAGGCGATAGCCATTAATAAAATTATTTTAATAAGCCGCTCTCCCTTTAAACCAGTTCCTTCTATATTGTAGCCTCCTGTCTTATAATCTCGGAACATTTCTTCTATCCCCATCCGCTTTTTGTAAGCTGCAATCGCGACGGGCAATGAGCCTAAATCTGTCAGAATAAACCAAGCATCTTTGACTTTTATTCCCTGATAGTTACGTTTCCATTTACAGGCGATATCAAATCCGGCTACTGGTCGGGTTTTTCTGACTCTTATTCCTTGAAAGTATAACGAAGTTCCTGGTATTATTCCTAATTGGTCTAAACGTTGCCAGATTAAATTTTCTGTTTCCAGGCAATGATTTTTTTTCAGTCTCAAGCAAAAAGATACACCCATTGTCTTGAGCCAGTTTCCCAAGTCTACCGAGCAAAATTCACGGTCTCCTAAAACGATGACTTTATATTCTTTAAGTAAGGGTAAGACTTGTTGGAGAGCGAGGGTTTGTTCTTCTAAGTTACTGTTTCCTAATTTGGGTAATAAACACCAGTATAATGGGATAGCCCTCTTCTGCCAAATCAATGCGAGCGTGAACAGATTAATACACCCCCACTGACTGCGGTCGATCGCAATCGATAACCTTTGTCCGATAGGACAATAAGTTGTTAACCAATAAGTGATTAATGGGAACCAGATTAGTGCGAGCGTTAATTGAGGTAAATCGAGAAATCTTTGTAATTTGCGACGGCGACTTTCGGTAGTAATTGGGTAAGGAAATACTCGTACCAGTCTCTCTAACCTCACTTGTTTCTCGGATTGTATCAGGTTCAATAAGATTGTGAGTAAAATAAACTGGGCTTGCGTCAGTTGTTTTTGTAAGTGAGTCTGGTAAAATGTTGGTAACATATTTTTTGGGATAGGCAAGCGTGTAACAATTCTGCTGCCTATCTTTTTTTACCACAACACAGGCCAATCTTTACCACGTCTGGGTTTGGGGCGTGTTGTTACCCCCCCAGCGCCGTCACGGAGGATGGCAAAAGGGCAATTTCTGGTTCAAGAGACAAGACCCTCAAAGTCTGGGATTTAACCACTGGAAAGGAAGAATTTACCCTCGAAGGTCACAGTAATTCAGTATATGCAGTCGCCGTCACGGAGGATAGCAAGCGGGCCATTTCTGGTTCAACAGACAACACCCTCAAAGTCTGGGATTTAACCACTGCAAAGGAAGAATTTACCCTCGAAGGTCACAGTAACTCAGTATATGCAGTCGCCGTCACGGAGGATGGCAAAAGGGCAATTTCTGGTTCTTTCGACAACACCATCAAAGTCTGGGATTTAACCACTGGAAAGCAACTGTTTACTCTCAAAGGTCACAGCTACTCAGTAAATGCAGTCGCTGTCACGGAGGATGGCAAGCGGGCAATTTCTGGTTCGTGGGACAACACCATCAAAGTCTGGGATTTAACAACTCGAAAGGAGGAGTTTACTCTCAAAGGTCACAGCTACTCAGTAAATGCAGTTGCCGTCACGGAGGATGGGAAACAGGCGATTTCTGGTTCAAGAGACAAAACCCTCAGAGTCTGGGATTTAACCACTGGAAAGCAACTGTTTACTTTCGAAGGTCACAGCGACTCACTATATACAGTAGCCGTCACTGCTGATGGCAAGCGGGCAATTTCTGGTTCATTTGACAACTCCCTCAGAGTCTGGGATTTAACAACTCGAAAGGAACAGTTTACTCTCGAAGGTCACAGCTACTCAGTAAATGCAGTAGCCGTCACTGCTGATGGCAAGCGGGCAATTTCTGGTTCATCGGACAAAACCCTCAAAGTCTGGGATTTAACCACTGGAAACGAACAGTTTACTCTCAAAGGTCACAGCTACTTGGTAAATTCGGTAGCCGTCACTGCTGATGGCAAGCGCGCGATTTCTGGTTCAGCAGACAAAACCCTCAAAGTCTGGGATTTAACCACTGGAAAAGAAGAATTTACTCTCACTGGTCATAGCTACTTGGTAAATTCGGTAGCCGTCACTGCTGATGGTAAGCGGGCGATTTCGGGTTCTTTCGACAAGACTGTCAAAGTCTGGGATTTAACAACTGGAAAAGAAGAGTTTACTCTCCAAGGTCATAGCGAATCGGTCAATGCAGTAGCCCTCACTGCTGATGGGAAGAGGGCGGTTTCCGGTTCGTGGGACAAGGCCATCAAAGTCTGGGATTTAACAACTGGAAAGGAAGAGTTTACTCTCCACAGCTACTCGGTAAATGCAGTTGCTATCACTGCTGACGGCAAGCTGGCGATTTCTGGTTCAGATGACACCAGCATCAAAGTCTGGAATTTAACCGCTAGAAAGGAACTGTTTACTTTAAATGTTCACAGAGACTCGGTAAATTCAGTTGCCATCACTTCTAATGGGAAGCTGGCCATTTCTGGTTCGTGCGACAACACCCTAAAAGTCTGGGATTTAACAACTGGAAAGGAAGAGTTTACTCTCAAAGATCACAGCAAATCGGTAAAAGCAGTAGCCATCACCCCCGACGGCAAATGGGCGATTTCTGGTTCAGATGACAAAACCCTCAAAGTCTGGGATTTGTCCAGTAGAAATGTCATTGCCAGTTTCAGGGGTGAAAGTTCGATCGCCTCTTGCGCTATTGCACCCGATGGAGTCACAATTGTGGTAGGCGAAGAATCCGGTCGCGTATATTTCCTGCGGCTAGAAGGGGTGGAGGCACTAACATGAATTCCTCACCTCTCTCAACTCCCATCTCTACCGCTGCTTACCCAAAAGAATTTCAGCAACTCCTGCGAGAAAAAACCGATAATTTTGTCGGGCGCGAATTTCTTTTTTATGCCATTTCCAACTTTCTCAACTCCCACAGCCGCGGTTATTTCACAATTGTCGGCACTCCCGGCTGCGGCAAAAGTTCCATCCTCGCCCAATATGTCACCGCCCATCCTCGCAGTATCTATTACAACGCTGCAGTTGAGGGCAAAAATCGAGCTGAAGATTTTCTCGCTTCTGTCTGCAATCAACTGATTGACAAATACCTTGCCGCCAATGGGGAAACATCGGAAATTCTCAAGCTCAAATCTCAACTTCAAAATCTCGAATCCCATGATGGGAGTTGGTTTCTGTCTTTGTTGCTTCAGCAAATTAGCGATAAATTAGACGCTCGCCAAAAGTTGATAATAGTCATTGATTCTGTAGACGCGATCGCCCGCACGAGTCAGCCTCCCAGCACAAATCTGTTTTATCTGCCGAGATATTTGGGCGATCGTACTTATTTTATCCTCGCCCGCCGCCCGTTTTTGAGAGAGAAATCCGGTTTGTTAATTGAAACGCCCTCTCAAACTCTCGATTTAAGAGATTATCCCGCCCAAAATCGCGAGGATGCCCTGAACTACATTCAGCAATACCTATCCACCGCACCGGATTTAACGGCACCGGAATTGGGCCAACAACTCGCAACTGTCAGCGAAGACAATTTCATGTATCTGAGTGAGATGTTACCTGCCATTAACGAGAATTCACGCCCCGATGCTAATCTGGGGGAGTCCTCACTTCTCTCTGAACTTCCTCCCCGTTTAGCAGCGTATTATCAAAACCACTGGCTGCGGATGAGAGGTGATGGCTTATCGGCGATCGAATTGTCTGTGCTGAATGTTTTGGTAAAATCCACAACAGGTTTATCTGTAAGTGCGATATCCAATATAATTGATCAGGATGAATACGATGTTGAAAAAGCGTTAGACAATTGGATCGAGTTCTTACATAAACAAGAAATTGGAGGAGAAATTTGCTATAGTTTGTATCATAATAGTTTCCGCGAATGGTTAGGCAAACAATCTATTTTAGAATGATGATCGTACCTAAATTTTCGCTGTACCAGCCTATAGTCTTCCTTGTCCAGTCTTCCCGATCCCCCCTAACCCCCTTAATAAGGGGGGGACAAGAGTAGCCAAAGTCCCAAGCGGAAAAAGAGGAGGACTGGAACACTCAAAGTCCCCCTTCTTAAGGGGGATTTAGGGGGATCTAGACTCGACTATAAACGATAGATACAAAGGTTTTTAAGCTTAAGTTAACACCAACGAACACTGCCGCATCCTCACCCTAAACCCAATTTTCAAGCAACAATACAACAATGAAACGAGCAGTATTTCTTGACAGAGATGGCGTTCTCAATATCGAAGCGGGCTACATCCACAAAGTAGAAGATTTGCATTTAATCCCCGGAGTAGCCGAAGCTGTACGTCGTTTAAATGACAAACAAATATTTTGCTGTTTGGTTTCCAATCAATCGGGCCCGGCGAGGGGTTATTATCCGGTTAGCCACGTAGAAGCTTTGCACAAACGCCTCTGTCAGCTATTAGAAAATGAAGCGGGAGCCAAGTTAGATGCTCTTTATTACTGTCCTTATTTAAGCGCAGCCGAAGGCGGAACCAACCCAGAATTCACGCGATATACAACGTGGCGAAAACCAAATACAGGGATGTTGGTAGCGGCTGCTTGGGAACAGGATCTAGATTTGCGAAATAGTTTTATGGTCGGGGATAAAGCGACTGATGTTGATATGGCTCACAATGCCGGCTGTACTGGTATTTTGGTGCAGACTGGTTACGGAGAAAGCGTGTTGAGTGGGGAGTATCAGCACCATACTAAACCGGATTTTATTGCAGCAAATTTAGCCGTGGCGGTGGAGTGGATTTTGCAACACATTGATTAGTGTTTGTAGGGGTGTTTAAGTTGTTTATCGTTGAGTCTTGCAGGAAAGTGCGACGTAAGGAAGCGCGACTGTGAAGGTTGTACCGATGCCCATTTTGCTTTCGCAGGCGATCGCCCCTCCTTGCAATTCCACAGCTTTTTTAACAATTGTTAATCCCAAACCGTTACCTTTAATCTTTCCCGTATTCTTGCAGCGGTAAAACATTTCAAATATTTTCCCTAGTTCGGTTTCGGGGATACCGATACCTTCGTCTCGGATACGCAGAATTAGTAAGGGAGAGTTAATATTTGTAAATTGGGAATTGGGAAACAAACACTGAGGACACAAGCCGAAAATAGCTTCTTTGTCTCCTTCGCTTACTGGAGGGCATTCCAATTCCAAGGTGACTTGCCCGCCGTTGGGAGAATATTTGATGGCGTTGACGATTAAGTTGGAGAGAATGCCGTGCAGCAATTGTTGATCTAAAATCGCGCTGGTAACATCTGACGGGCTTAATATTAGTTTGTGCTTGGCTTCATTTCCTAACTGCAATTGAGCCAGCAAGTCTTGACAAAATTCGACTAAATTTATCGGTAATGGATTGCATTTGAGTTGGCCTGATTCTGCTCGACCCATGAACAGCATATCGTCGATTAGCTGGTTCATCTTTTGGGTAGCTGAGTGCACCAGCCGCAGGGTTCTAACTTGGGATTCGTCAGTGCTGCGAGTTCGATCGAGCTCCAGAAGTTCCGCAGAAATTAAAATCGCGTTGAGCGGGTTCCGCAATTCGTGAGCGGCCATTGAAATATACTGGTTTTGGCGGTGCGATTTTTCTTCCACCGCCTCTCTGGCTGCTTCCGCGGCTTTGAGAGATTCTCGCATCTTGGTTTCGATTTCGTGTCTGTGCATGGCAATCTCGATCGCCACCCGCAAATCATTTTGTTGAAATGGTTTGATAATATAACCGAATGGGTCTGTAAGTTTCGCTCTTTGCAGCGTTTTATCATCGGCATAAGCTGTTAAAAATACAGTCGGCACATTCCTATGGGTTCTGATTTTTTCTGCCGCTGTTACGCCGTCCATGTCACCTTTAAGCACGATGTCCATCAATACTAAATCTGGCGGCTTTTCTATAGCTTTTTGAATTGCTTCTTCTCCTGAAGAAACTGTAGCTGTTACTACATATCCGAGTTTTTTTAATCGACCTGCTATGTCTTGGGCTACAATAACTTCGTCTTCTACCACCAAAATTTGTAGAGGGTTCATTTTTCGTTAAATAGGTTAAATACGCTGCCGATAATTCAACTCTTGGAAAATCAGAGTGTAACAGGTTCCATGCTGACTGTCAATGGCAATAGTCCCCTCTAATTGGTAAGCCAACATCCTTACTAATCGCAAGCCTAATGTTTCAGTATTTTCTACGTCAAAACCAGGCGGGAAGCCACTACCATTATCTTTAATAATTAATCGAAATTGCTGAAAATTAATTTCATTGAGTTCAATGTTAATTTCACCTATTAAGCTTTGGGTAAAAGCATATTTTAGGGAATTGGAAACCAGTTCGTTAATAATTAAGCCACAAGGAATTGCTGTTTCTATGTTTAAATAAATGGGGTCAACGTTGAGATTGAATTGGATGGCAGTGTTGCCGCACCCAAACGATTGATATAAATTAGCAACCAAGTTCTCGACGTAGGGGGGGATATCGATGCGATCGAGATGTTCTGATTGATAGAGTTGCTCATGAATCAAAGCCATTGAATGGATGCGAGTCTGGCTTTCTTCAAATAAAGTTAGCGTCGCTTCGTCTTCAATATATTGAGCCTGAAGTTGCAGCAGGCTGGAAATTACCTGCATATTATTTTTGACTCGGTGGTGAATTTCTTTGATCAATACTTCTTTTTCACGGAGTGCTGCTTGGATGCGGGCTTCGGTAAATTTGCGATCGCTGATATCTTCGGCAATACCTGCGATGCGGTAAATGTTGCCCGATTCGTCGTAAATGGGAAAAGCTCGATCGCACACCCAGCGAATTGTGCCGTCTGGCAGAAAAACCCGATATTCGGTATTGGTGGACTCGCCCTGCAACACTCGCCCCATGGCCTCTTCCAACAAATGTTTATCTTCTGGATGCACCCACTCCATCATTTTTAAGGGATCAGCATAGAGTTCTTCGCGACTGCGCCCCCAGATTTGTTCGTAAGCTGGACTCAGATACAATAAATCGGTGAATTCCGCAGACATTAGCCAGACGGAATCTTGGATATTTTCTGCTAACTGGCGGAAGCGTTCTTCACTTTCGCGGATGGTTTTTTCTGCCTGTTTGCCTTCACTTATATCTTCTGCAATGCCAACAATGCGGTAAACTTGACCAGCTTGATTTTTAATCGGAAAAGCCCGATCGCGAATCCAGCGAATTTGGCCGTCCGGCCTGACAATTCGGTATTCTATCTCGTCTTCCGACTCAATTTGTCTAGTTAAATTAGCAATAACCCGCTCGCGATCTTCTGGATGGAGGGAATCTGCAAAAAAGCGCCCCTTAGCATACACATCAGCGCTGCTTCTGCCCCAAATCTTTTCGTAACCCGGACTGATATAAATAATTTCCTGGGGTTGAACGTTTACCATCCAAAACACGCTTTCAATGTTTTCTGCTAGCTGTCGGAATCTTTCTTCGCTTTCTTTCAGGGCTGCTTCTGTTTTTTTGCGAGCGCTAATATCGCGCTGCACGCCAAAATACCCGACGATTCTGCCGTGGGAATCGTAAATGCAAATATAGTCGCCTTCCACCCACACTGGAACCCCGTCAAACTTGCGATTTTCATTTTCGATGTGAATTCTGCCAGCATCGAAAAATGACCGGATTATCTCTCTGCCGCCCGTCCAGTTGTGCGATAAGAAAGAGTAAAGCGTCCGACCAATAAACTCTTCCCTAATACCTCCGTATTGAGCTATCAAAGCATCATTTGCCTTCGTTACTCTGCCGTTAGCAAACACGTAATCCAAGACTTTTTCTTTGTCAACTGTATCGTCCCAGTGCACTGGTTCGTCCAGCATCACAAAGAAAAAGCCATCTAAAGATTGAGAAAAAAACAGTTCTAGCTGTTCCTGGCTTTCCCGCAAAAATTCTTCGGTGCGCCAGCGATACATGATTTCTTCCCGCAATTGTTGATTAGCTATTCTTAGCTCTTCAGTGCGGTTTTGATATTTTATTTCTAGCTGATTTTTGATTTCTTGCAGTGCTATTTCGGTTTGTTTTTTTTCGGTAATATCTTGAGTAACGACCAGGCCGGCAATAATTTCTTCCCGGTCGTTTTTGACCGGAACAATTGTTGTGGAATAAATGCGATCGCCGTATTTATATTCACAAGTATTCTCTTTTCCTGCCAAAGCAGCGCGATATTTAGTCTCAAAAACCGGCAAATCTTCAGGTGGCGATACTTCCCACAATGTTTTGCCTTCCAACTGTTCTTTAGACCAACCAGCTAGTGCTAAACCTTGGCCGTCAACCAGAGTATAGCGCAAATCGCGATCGAACAAAAACACCGAGCCATTCGGATAATGTTTGAGGAGAGTTCGGTACATTTCCTGGCTTTTTTCCAGAGAGGCGATTAACCGAATGCGATCGTCCTCGGTGATATCCAATTCAGTTACGGAACCCGAAAAGCCAGCATTCTCGACTGCTTGGAGTTGTGCTTCTAATTTCTGGCACAATTCTCTCTGCTGCTGCAAATCCTCTTCGAGTTGCCGAATTTTTGCTTTTTGCTCTGCTACTAATGCTTCGCAGGTTTCAAAAGGTCGATCGATCCCTGTAAGATCAATACACATAATTGCTCTAGGTTTTGCAGTTGCGGACTTGAGCTGTTTCAAGTCAATACTAACAAAGCTCAAGCCTACACTGCCAACTTAATTAGTCCATCTTTCTAGACTGGGGCCGAAAGCCTCCTTCCTTCATTTAGGAACTCCCGCCGTCAAGACTTCATGGCTGTCAACTGTCACCAACACATCATCTTCAATTCTCACGCCAATACCGCGCCATTTTTCAGGAACCTCCGGCTGTCCTTCCACGGGTTTAATATAAGGAGAAATATAAATCCCCGGTTCCACCGTCAGCACTTGTCCTGGCTGCAAAACTTGCGGATTTTCGCCGTACTGATAAACGCCGACATCGTGCACATCCAATCCCAGCCAATGACCAGTGCGGTGCATATAAAATGGCTTGTATTTCTCTTCTTTAATTATCTCCTCAATGTCCCCCACCAAAAGTTTTAAATCCATTAAACCTTCCACCAAAACGCGCACTGCCGTTTCGTGAATTTTGCTGTAAGGATTTCCCGGATATACTTGACTAATTGCCTGCAATTGTGCTTGCAAAACTAAGTCATAAATTATCTGTTGTTCAGTTGTAAATTTGCCGCTAACAGGAAATGTGCGAGTAATATCGGCGTTGTAGTACCCGCAAGCACAACCGGCATCTATTAGCAACAAATCGTTTTCCTGCATTTGCCGGTTGTTTTCGATGTAGTGGAGGACGCAGGAGTTGTAACCGGATGCAACAATTGAAGGGTAAGCCGGAGTGCAGCCATTTAAGCCAAAAGTATGTTCTATTTCAGCTTGAATTTCATATTCGTACCTGCCCGGTTTGGCGAATTCTTGGGCGCGGTTGTGGGCTGCAACTGAGATATTAGCGGCTTTTCGCATTAATGCTAATTCAGTTTCGCTTTTCACCAGCCGCATCGGGTGTAAAATGATGTTGGAATCTTCGATTGCTGTCGGGCCGGTGCCGCGTTTTGGGTAGGTTGCCATCAAGCGCTGCCAGTGATTGAGGACTGTTTGGTCGAAACTACGATCGCGCCCGAAGTGATAGTATATGCGATCGGCTTTTTCTAAATATTTCGGCAGTTTTTCGGCCAGTTCATTAATCGGGAAAGCTTCATCCGCGCCGTACAATTCCTTAGCGCCTTCTACTCCGGCGCGATAACCGTGCCAAGTTTCTTTTTCCAAGTCTTTTGGCTGCACAAACAACACAAATTTGTGTTCTTCATGGTGTGGCGCGAGCACTGCTACCGCCGCAGCTTCGTTGAAACCGGTCAAGTAGAAAAAATCGCTATCTTGTCGGTAGGCATATTCTACATCGTTGTGCATGACGGCAGCGGGCGCGCTGCGAAATATCGCCGTCCCGCTGCCAATTTTTGCCATTAATTGTTCGCGTCTTTGCCGATATTCGTTGGGGTTGGTCATTCGATTTTAGATTGTAGATTGTAGATTGAGTCCCTAAAAATTCTGCTAAAAATAAATGTCAAAATTACCATCAAAAAAATCGAGGAATTCTTAATCATACATCTAGCAAATTTAGCGGGTTTCTTTAGACTCGGCGGTTGAAACCGCTGCTACACAGACAAAACCCGCCTGCGCGGGTTGAATTTCTTCAGTCCGCGTAGGCGGACTTTGTTTGTGTAGAAGCGAATTTTATTCGCCCTGACTTTTTAAAGCTGAGGAACGTATTGTTCTTTCTCAGGAACAAAAGTGTATTCAGAGACGATTAGGCGCAACTCTTCGCCGTCGATGGTTTCTTTTTCGATCAACAAATCGACTAAGCGATCGATTACGGTGCGATTTTCGCGAATAATTCGGCGGGCGTCGTCGTAGCAATGATCGACAATAGATCGAACTTGTCCGTCAATCCGAGAGGCTATTTCTTCGGAATATTCCGATCGCGCTGTGTAGTCGCGGCCGAGGAAAATTTCGCTTTGCTGAGCTTCCAAGGCGATCGGGCCCAAGGTAGACATCCCATAGCGAGTCACCATTTGGCGCGCCATACCGCTTACTTGTTGCAAGTCGTTACCCGCACCGGTGGTTACTTCAGCATCACCAAAAACTACTTCTTCGGCTGCGCGACCACCTAAAGCACCGCTAATCCGGGCTAAAATTTGCGATCGAGAAATCAAACCTTGGTCTTCGCTGGGCATGAACCAAGTCAAGCCGCGGGCCTGTCCGCGAGGTACTAAGGTAACTTTTTGAACTGGATCGTGGGCTTGAATGATTGTACCGACGATCGCGTGGCCAATTTCGTGGTAAGCAATCAAGCGCTTGCTCTTGCTGTCCACCAAAGGAGTGCCTTCCATACCTGCTACCACGCGATCGACTGCATCGTCAACTTCGAGCATCGTAATCGCTTCTTTGCGGCGGCGGGCGGTTAAAATAGCCGCTTCGTTGAGCAAGTTAGCCAAATCAGCCCCGGTAAAACCAGGAGTGCGGCGGGCGATGGCGTCCAAAGAAATCTCTGCAGACAGCTTCTTGTTGCGCGCGTGAACTTCCAAAATTTCCAAGCGGCCTTTAATATCCGGCGTATCTACGCTAACTTGGCGGTCAAAACGTCCCGGACGCAGCAGCGCTGAGTCGAGCACGTCGGGGCGGTTCGTGGCAGCAATGATGATAATGCCAGTATTGCCCTCAAAACCGTCCATTTCGGTCAGCAACTGGTTCAGGGTTTGTTCCCGTTCGTCGTTACCGCCGCCGATACCGGCGCCGCGCTGGCGACCCACTGCATCGATTTCATCGATAAAGATGATGCAAGGAGCATTTTCTTTAGCTTTCTTGAACAAGTCGCGGACGCGGGAAGCGCCGACACCGACGAACATTTCGACAAATTCCGAACCGGAGATGCTGAAGAAAGGCACGCCGGCTTCGCCTGCGATCGCTTTTGCCAGCAGGGTTTTACCGGTTCCGGGAGGGCCAACTAGCAGCACACCTTTGGGAATCTTCGCCCCGACTGCGGTGAAGCGTTCGGGTTTTTTGAGGAATGTCACTACTTCTTGTAGTTCTTCTTTGGCTTCCTCAACGCCTGCTACGTCGTCGAACAGTACGCCTGTTTTAGCTTCCATTTGAAAGCGAGCTTTGGATTTGCCAAAATTCATGGCTTGGCCCGGGCCGCCGGGAACGTTGCCACCGCGGCGGAAGAGGAAAAACAGGCCTCCTACTAACAAGAGGGGAAATACTAGATTGCCTAAAAGTCCCCAGACAGCGCCGTCGTTGCGTAGTGGGTGAGTGTCGAAGCTGATTTTGGAGTCTCTGAGCCTAGAAACCAGTTCCGGGGCATTTGAGGGCAAGTCTACCCGCCACCGCTGCTCGTGATTGTCCAGTTCGGGATCGACTGCTAGGACAATAGCCGTCCGACCTCCGTCGTAAAGGTCAACGCTGGTCACTCGACCGGCGTTTAAGTAATCTAAGAATCGACCGTAGCTCAGGCGGGTGCTGGCGGTGTTCTTGCTCATTTCTGCGGGGGATGGGGCAAAGGCCCCCTGCCACAAGAAAAAGCCGATGACTAAGGCGGGTAAAGTCCAAAGTAGTATAGTTCGCCAAGAAATTTTCATAAATGCGGATGCCTTGAATTGGGGACAGATCGGGTAAGATCGCGGTGTCGGAGAAGTGCGACAAAAGTTTACACTCAGAATCTTAACTAAATTTAACTTAACAATGCACTCTCAGGCAACAGACCTTCGACCACGATCGCTCCAGAAAAAGTTAGGTTAGTTAGGGTAAGGGCGATCGTCCCGAATATAATGTTTGGTGCTGATTTCGATACCGATCTAGGTAGAGTTAAAAGAATCGCCGCTTTCACCCACTGTCTTTAAGCGTGGCAGTGTCAAGGGATAAGGCATGATAATGGTGAGGCTCAGTGAGGTAACACATTTCAATGACAACTAGACAGCTTGTTCCTAATTCGGCTATGCTGACCCAGCAGACTAAAGTCGCTTCTAACAACAAATCGATTATTAGTGCTGATTTGGGTCGGACGGCAACTAAAGCTTGCGTGAGTCGCAACCCGAGTAGCGTTGTTTTCATCCCGGCTAACGTGGCTGCTATGCCCGTGGAAAAGGTGCGGGGTGGCAGCTTTGAGTCCAAAGCAACAGACCCTCTGTTGGATATGTGGCTGGAGTACCAGGGCAGGGGTTACGCTATAGGTCAATTGGCGGCAGATTTTGGCGCTAATCTCGGTGGCGCTGATCAGTCGAAAGTAGTAGATGCTTTGGTTAAGGTCTTTTCCTGTGCTGGATATTTCCAGATGAAGGGCGAAATAGCAGTTGTGCTGGGTTTGCCGTTTTATTCGCAGGATCAGTTTGAGAAGGAAAAGGAAGAGATTATCAGCCAACTGCGCTCTCCCCACGTTGTGGTGTACCGGGGCGAGCGGGTGGATATTAACATCAGTCACGTTTGGGTGATGCCGGAAGGGTTCGGCAGCCTGATTTGGTGCGAGGCTCAAGATAACAAGGAGTTTACGCCGGAGTTGCCGGAACTGTCGGTGGCTGTTGTTGATATCGGACACCAAACTACCGATTTGTTAATGGTCGATCGTTTCCGGTTCGCCCGCGCGGCTTCTAAGAGCGATTCCTTCGCAATGAACAAGTTCTACGAACAAGTTGCCTCAAAGATTCCGGGTGCAGACCCTCAATCTCTGTCTTTACTGGAAGCAGTGAATAAACCCGAGGGCCAGCGTTTTTACCGCCCCAGAGGAGCGACTAAGCCGACTAATTTAGATCCGATTATTAAGGATTTGCGGGAGGCTTTCGCTAACGAACTGTCCGAACGTTTGGTGCAGTGGCTGCCGGAACGGGTGACGGATGTGGTTCTGACTGGCGGTGGCGGCGAGTTTTTCTGGGAGGTGTTGCAACCTTTGCTGAAAGACGCCAATCTTAAGGCTCACTTGGCTCAGCCTTCCCGGAAAGCTAATGCTTTGGGACAGTTTATTTATGCTGAGGCTCAGCTAGCCACGATAAAGTAACGCATTAAGGCTTGAACCCTATGGCACTGTGGGCAAAAAATAAGGCGAATTTCTCGGTGGCATTTACGGAAGATGCTGCCGATCAAACTTTGCTGGCCGCTATTGAAAAAGAGTTGGCTTTCACGAAGTATCAGACTTTCAGCAATCTCTGCAAGCAGGCTTTGTGGCAGTTTTTGTCTGTATCTGAGTCTACGAGCTCTACACAGAGCTTTCAGCGGTTGGAACAGCGTATTGCTGAACTTGTGGTCAAATTTGCTGAGTTTGAGCACAATGTTTCGGCAGAGGAATTAAGCCGTTTGGAGGGACTGGAACATCACCTTAGTCAACTCAGCGCGCAGTTGGATCAGTTGCAGGGGAGTGTTAACAGTAAGTTTGCTCAAGTTTCTTTTGCCCAAGTTTCAAAAGTAGTAGAGCCTGGCACGATTGAGTCTGAGTCTGTGGCGGATGATAATGTAGTGTCTGATGCTGAACTTGCTCCTCCTCGGAATTCCGATCCTTTGTTGGAGCGTTTAAGTTCTTTGTTACCCCAAGATTTCTAAAATGAGGTAGACATAGGCTAAAAAGCCTTGAGATGTGATGTTAGTGGCCCGCTGTTGGCAGCCGGTACTGAATACAGAAATAAAGCGATCGCCCTTTTTTTTCAAAAGAGCGATCGCTTTGTTATTGCGGACTTTAGATTTTAGATTTTAGATTTACTCATTTTTGTCTATACCCTTCCCCTTATATGGTTTCCGGCTGCATCGGAATGATAAATTATAGGGCAATTCATGAATGATTTTTACAAGTCCCCACCTATCTCGGCGCAATTTTCAGTTGTTCGATTCACAGTCAACAGTCAACAGTCAACAGTCAACAGTTAACATCATAAGGAGTGCAACCGGAATTGATATTATTCGATTAATCCTAATTTTTGTAAGCGCAAACGAATGGCACTAGGCTGTCGCTGAAATCTCTGAGCTAATTCGTCAATTTGTTGACCGCTAGCATATTCTTTCTTCAAATTTTCGTCTTCATCCTGACTCCACTTGACATAAGCTCTGGGATATTTCTGGCGAATTTTCTCATTCGGGGTTTTAGGTCGATAACCATTCTTTTGCCCGCCATTCAAACCAGAACCCAACTGTGGACTAATTTCCGCACCCCGACTAGCTAGCGCCTCTTGCACGCGGTTGGGAATTCCAGCAATTTCTTCTGATAGCTCCGCCAAAGCATTGTCTACTTTTTGCTGAAGTTCTGTTAGTTGCCGCTGCTGCAAACTGCCCCACTGCGGCAGTTCGTTGATAAACTGCTGCAAGTCCAGAATTATTGTTGTCAAAGTTTCGACTTGTTGCAACTCAGGTCGCTGTTTGAATTGGCGGCCGGTAAGTTCGATCTCGCTTTGAATCATTTTAATAGTTTTTTCTAAAATTATTAGTCGCTGGCGCAGGTTCTCAATTGCTGAAATGAGAGAGTGTACATTTTCTCCCGGCCCAACATTGAGATTTTCGCGAGATGTTTGAGCAACAGCTTCGTCTAAAGTATTTACAGCAAGTTGCAATTGCTCGATCGCCAGATCGGTAGTAGCTGCTTGTTGATTTACGCGATCGAACGTGGCCGCCGTACTTGTTTTAACTTGCCTGTGCAGCTTCTGCCGGTTCACAAAATTCAACACCAACGAAATCACTACAGGCACTTGAGCATAAACGCTCTGCCCCCAAACCAAACTAGCAGCCAATCCCACAGCAGAGGCAGCAAGAAAAACCAATTCAGCAGTTTCTAACAAATTGCTGGACTTGGGATTTTGGATTTTGGTTGGTGAATTGGATGATGACATAGGCTAATACCATTTTAGATTTTAGATTTTAGATTTTAGATGTGGAATGAGTGATGAAGCTCCCAGTTGCGAGCGCGGGCCTATAGTTGCATTATTTTTTTGCAACTGGTACAAGTATGCGGATAACAATAAAGTACGCGAGCGCAGCTATCCGGTAGGGAATTGCACGCAGGCGCAGAATTGAGTAATGGTGAAAAACCCATTAAGTTTTTTATTGACAGCCATGTAATTAAATATATTAAAGCTGCAAAATTTGTCGAGCTAAAGTGAAATAAATCAAGACCCCAAGGACATCAACTGCGGTGGTAATAAAAGGAGCAGACATTAAAGCGGGGTCTAAACCCAAAGAACGAAATAGAAACGGCAGAGCTGAACCGGCAAGAGAAGCTAAAATTGCGATCGCAAACAAACTCACTCCCACCGCGAGTGCCACTGCTAAACTCCCTTGCAGAGTATAAGCCCAGCCCGTCGCTACAGTCCCCAATATAGCTCCTAGCAGCGCTCCCGCCATCCCCTCGCGAACAATTACTTGAAACGGGCCCATTGCTGTAATTTCGTCAGTGTTCAAACCGCGAATTACAACTGTTGAGGACTGAGCTCCGACATTGCCTCCAGTGCCAGTCAGCAGGGGAATAAAGGCTGCTAAGGCGACTACTTGGTTCAAAATATCTTCTTGAGCTCTAATAATTGCGCCGGTGACAGTATTAGTTAAAAGCAGAACAAACAGCCACACGACTCTTTTCCGGGCAACGGTGATTAAATCGGTCTGAAAATAATTGTCGCCGCCGGACTGGACGCCGCCCAAGGTATAAATATCTTTGGCTGCTTCTTGTTCTAAGATGTCGATCGCGTCGTCAACTGTAATGATGCCGACCAGCCGCTGTTCGCGGTCTACAACGGGCACAGCTAAAAAATCGTAACGCTGGATCAGCCTAGCTACTTCTTCTTGATCCGTTCCTGTTTGAACAGAAACTACGTCGCGGGTCATAATTTCGCCCACAGTTTTGTCGAGGGGGGAAGTGACTAAATCCCGCAGGGACAAAATACCGGTCAAGCTGCGTCCGGCGTCGGTGACGTAAAGAGAATAAATTGTTTCGGTAGTTCTAGCTAAAGAGCGAATTCGGTCTAAAGCCTGGGCGACGGTAAAGCTTTCTTTCAGAGAAATGTATTCCGGGGTCATGATCCGACCGGCGGTACTGGCTTCGTAACCCAAAAGTTGAGCCGTAGCTTCGCGTTCCGTTGGGCTCAATTCCCCCAACAGGCGACGGACTAATATTGCCGGCAGTTCGTCAAACAGTCTAGCTCGATCGTCCGGGGACATTTTGTCTACAATATCAATGACTTCTTGGCGTTTGAATTTTTCGCAGAGGGACTGCTGAACGCTGGAGTCGAGATATTCGTAAACTGCGATCGCTTCGTCTTTGGAAAGCAAGCGAAAAGCTATTACTTGCATGGTTTCTGGCAGGCCTTCGATAGCTTCAGCTATGTCTGCTTCCTGCACCGGGTGCAAAATCGCTTTTGCTCCTTTAAAGTCTCCTTCTTCCAACAGGGCCCTTAACTGCGATCGAACTAATTCCCGGAGTTCTTTTCGCGCGTAGGTGGGTAGAGAAGACGATGGATAATTTTTTTCTGTCACTGATGACCCTCCTAAACCTGTGCTGCGCGCCTTCCTGAATCCAGTTTAGAGCCTATTGACGCCACTGGTTGCAGTGGTCATCACACTTGCCCTGACAATATCCGCAGCTTATATGAAATCCGGCTTAAATACCCCTTTGTTTCTTAGTCGCTCTCAGCGAGGACGAAAGTTTGACTCTTGAGCCATTTCACTCGTCGAGTCGGACCAAGGGGTTTTTAACGCGGCTTTAGTATTACCCCTATCCATCGGGTGGGCGCCAAGCACCTTAGCCGATTGGGGGTTAAATACCTTGGTGTTGCTTAATCAGGGTATGAATGGAAAATTTCGGAATTGCTATAAGCCCTCGAAGGGTGAGTTTTGTAACATCAAGGGAAAAGTTGATTCATACCCTGATTAAGCAACGCCAATACCTTTATCTTGATCCGCGACACTCATGGGTAGGAAAGGAGAATTGCGCCCGATCGCTTTTTCCAACAAGTTCGTCGAACTTTGATTGCGAATAAAATTATTGACTGTTTCTTTTCATTCAGTGTAACTTGCTGGCAAGATCATGCCCTAGGAAATGCAGGTTAAAGGCTGCTGCTGTATAAGAGAATATTGGCTTTGAGTTACACCCTGTCTCAGCGCTTCTGGGACTAACAGCATCCCCTCGCTGGCGAAGGCATCGATTGTTGCGGATACCGCATCTTTTACACCCGACTGTCGGCCCGTGATACCTTCATGAATTGCCTCTGAATAGTGTAGAATTCTCAAAAAACAGAGGTGACATTACAAGGTGTGTAACAATGTGCGTATTGTGGGCTCAACATTCTTGGCGCTATTAATATTATTACAAAATGTTTAAACTTGTATTTTTTCCTTAAGCAGTTGTATTCTTTACCCCATCTTTATTATTTTCTCTAGGGTCATGTTATTGGTGCTTCAACCGAGCTTAAAGCACTTTGCAACAAGAGGGAAATACCCCTTAGTTAAAAAATAGGTCTTTATGACTCACTGCCACTGCTGCTCGAATCAAATGCTCCATCAAGTTCGCCAACATCAAATCTACTGGTTTGGTCGCCAATTTTGGCAAACAATACCTCTTTACAATCTGAACAGATGTGGCTCATCGCCCTCTGTAAATTTAGTTAGATAGCTAGGGCTTAAAAAACAACATTCTTTATCGGTGCAATTTAACAGTTCTATTTAGGGCGGATAAAGTTTAGAGATTGTCCTAGCGCTAACCGATTGTCATGCTCAAATCTTTGCTCGGTTGCATGATTAAATTACCCAACTCTCGCCCAATAAATTGAAGACATATCTATTCATCTCTCGCTTAATTTATGGTAATCCCTCGACGCAAAGTAATTATAACTTTAGGCAAAACACCACTTAAAAGATTGCTACCTCTTCTGCTTGGTGTGCTGGCTTCTCTTGCTGTTTTACTTACGTGGCAACAGCTAACCCTCAACGGACAAATTCACATCGAGGAGTTAATTCAGCAGGAACCCAATGCGATTCAATCACAACTGAGCGAAGAATTATCAATTCGGATGCTGACACTTCGGTAAATGGGGAATCGCTGGGAAGCCAATGGCGGTACACCAAAGGCCCTTTGGGAAGCCGATGCTAATGCTTATGTAAAGGATTTCTACGGTTATCAGGCATCGCATTAGTCGATCCATCATTTAAAGTGTGATCGGTTGTGCCACTGGCAGGGAATGAGGCAGCGCAAAACCTAGATTTTAATCCGCAACTGCGTCGCAAAATCCCTTTGTAAGCTGCTGGTGACTTGCGTCAACCTATGTTAACTCACAATATTTCACTGGTTCAAGGGGGTCAAGGATTTCTAGCAAGTTCTAAAGGACTTGACCTTTGTTTCGATATTGCGCCAGAAGTTCCCCCATTTATTCTTGCCGATGCTCAAAAACTGCGCCAGGTTTTGCTCAATCTGCTGAGTAATGCCATCAAATTTACCGATCGGGGAAGCATTACTTTGCACCTCAGCATTAAGGCTTCCGGTACAGGGGCAGTAACCACAAGTGAGCCGATTCTCCAGTGTGTAGTCGCTGACACAGGTGTAGGGATTGCATCGCTCGAACTCAATACGATTTTCGATGCGTTTGTGCAAGCCCAAGCTGGGAAGCGATCGACCGATGGTACTGGGCTAGGTCTAACCATCAGCCGCAAATTGTTGGAACTCATGGGCGGAGAAATTTCTGTCAGCAGCGCTCTGGGACAGGGCAGTACCTTCACCTTTACCCTTCCCGTCAGCCCAACCCGTGGAGTTAATGTTACACCCGAAGAGAATAATCGCCTCGTGATTGGGCTGGCTCCCAGTCAACTGGATCATCGCATTTTGGTGGTTGACGATCAAGCAGACAATCGCTTGCTAATGGTCAGATTACTGACACAATTAGGATTAGAGGTAAAAGAAGCTACCAACGGACAGGAAGCGGTGCAGATTTGGCAAGAATGGCAACCCGACCTAACCTGGATGGACATTCGGATGCCCGTGTTAGATGGATACGAGGCTACGAAGCAAATTCGGGTATTGGAAGACGGACACAACAGTATCATTATTGCACTTACGGCCCAGGCTTCCCAGAGCGATCGCGCCCTCGCCTCCGCTGCTGGCTGCAACGACTACATCAGCAAGCCCTTCCGGGAACAGACGCTATTTCTCAAGATGGCTCAATACCTGGGGTTAGAGTATGTATATCAGGAGGAGGAAACAGAGAACGGGGGACGGGGAACAAATTGTTTGCCTTCTTACTTCTGTTCTGTTACCTCTGGGGTTTCAGATTCCCTAGATCCAACGCTTCTGGCGACATTACCAGAAGTATGGCTGGTTCTGTTGGAAGATGCTGCTTTATGTGGGGATGATGTTGCGATCGTTGAACTGGTAGATCAACTTTCCTCAGACCTCGCTCAATTCGGTATTTATCTGACGGAACTCGCCAACCAGTATCAATTTGAGAAAATCCTTAATCTAATTCAAGGTAATTTCCCAAGTAAAATCCGTCCAGTGAATTTATAAGCTGTGGTGCAGTTAAACGTTTGATTAGGACGAGCAAATTAGGAACAGCCAACAAGAATTAAATTTAATTCTTGGCAATTTGTAAACAAAAACCTCTTAATTTTTATTGATAATTACTGTTTTAAAATGCGTCATAAAATACCCAAGATTTCCCCAATTACTCCTTTCGATTTAACAAGTTTGGAGGAATGCAGTGAAGAATCAGTGTATGCTCCTGGCCATATTCAGCCACACGGAATCGTTTTATTTGTGCAACGAAATAGCCTCAAGATTTTACAAGCTAGTGAAAATGTAGAACAGTTTTTTGGCATGGCAGCAGAAGAATTGCTAGGTCAGTCATTGCCAAAGTTATTTGGTCACGATCAAGTACAAGAAATTGTCAGGCATATAAGTCAGGAACAAATAAACATTAATAAGGCTTTTGATATAAAAATACCTATAAAAGACGGGAAATTTCAAACATTTAGAAGCACAGTGCATCAGCTATCAGATGAGTGGATTCTGGAGCTAGAACCCCAATTGACTATTGACAATAATCAGGCAATCGATTTTTATCATCATCTGCAAACAGTGATCCTCAACCTTCGCAGTGCGATCGATCTTTCGGATTTAGCTCAAACCATTGCTAGAGAAGTGAAAGCCATGACCGGGTTCGATCGCGTGATGGTCTATCGCTTTGAAGCCGATGAGCATGGGGTGGTGATTGCTGAAGAGAAAGAAAGCTATCTAGAAAGCTACCTGGGATTGCATTACCCGGCGATCGATATTCCCGTACCCGCCCGCAAATTGTTTTACCGCAATTGGGTGCGCCAAATTCCCAATATCAATTACACCCCAGCGCGCCTAATTCCCCCTAACCATCCCCTAAGCGATACACCCCAGGATCTAAGTGCTTGTGTGTTAAGGGGAGTATCTCCCTACCACATTGAATATTTGCAGAATATGGGAGTTGCTGGGACACTGACGATTTCGTTAATTGACGATCGGCGCCTCTGGGGATTAATTGCCTGTCACCATTACAGCCCGCGATTGGTAGATTACGACACTCGCAAAACCTGTGAATTTTTAGGACAATTTGCCTCGATCGAACTGGTGCATCAGCAAGAGCGAGAATTGAACGTTTACCGATCGCAAGCGAAAACTATTCAGGATGAACTTCAGCAGGCATTCCGGCGAGAGTCTAATTTTATTGAACAGGTATTGACCAAAAATGCTTCTCAACTGCTAGATTTAGTTCATGCTCAGGGAGCTGCAATTCTGCTCGATGGTCGTCTGACATTGGTGGGTCAAACACCCTCTGAAGCTGAGGTTTGCGAACTTGTAAATTGGTTGGTGCAACAGAAAAAAGAACGAGTGTTTGCAACAGCTTCTTTGTCTCAATTGTATCCCCCAGCCAAGCAATTTAAGGATCTGGCTAGTGGTGTTTTAGCAATCTCAATCTTGCTATGCTACGCCATACAAAAGTCCTACCACATCCTGTGGTTCCGACCCGAACAAATTCAAACCATAAACTGGGCTGGTAATCCACAGGATGCTGTGTTGATCGACGAAGTTGGAAAAATGCACCTGTGTCCCCGCAAATCCTTTGAACTGTGGAAAGAGACAGTGCGGGAGATGTCTGAACCGTGGCAGATTGCAGAGTTAGAAGGTGCCGCCGAAATGAGACATATCCTCATGCTGGCGGTGTTAGAATTTTCGCAAGCTGCCCTAGAACACGAGGCCGAAAGGGCAGCAATAGCCAACCGTGCCAAAAGCCAGTTCCTTGCCAACATGAGCCACGAGCTCAGAACGCCACTCAACGCCATTCTGGGATTTACCCAGCTTATGAACCGCAGCCCCTATATCCCAGAAGAATTTCAAGAGCATTTAGGGATCATTACCCGTAGTGGAGAACACTTGCTGACATTGATCGACGATGTTTTGCAAATGTCTAGGATTGAAGCAGGGCAATTGGTACTGAGTCGAAGCTGTTTTAATCTGCATCGACTGCTGGGTTCTATTAATGAGATGTTCAGCATCAAAGCGCCTGAGAAAGGGTTACATCTGAGCAGCGAGTGGGATGCTACTGTCCCCCGTTATGTCTGTGGCGATCAAGCAAAACTTCGCCAAATCTTGATTAATCTGTTGGGGAACGCGATCAAATTTACAACAATAGGAACGATCGTGCTGCGCGGACGAGCTTTTTCCTCAGATGATATGCCATCTGGTACAAATAGCGATCGCGCCACTAATCCACCCGATATTAAACAAACTATTACCCTATGTCTCGAAGTTGAGGATACCGGATCGGGCATTTCTTCCTCAGATTTAGAATCAATTTTTGACGCTTTCCGGCAAACCAATCGCGGTCGTCACGATCGAGGAACAGGTTTAGGACTGTCTATCAGTCGTGAGTTTGCGCGTCTGATGGGAGGCGATATCACAGTGCGAAGCACCCTGGATCAAGGCTCGACTTTTACCTGCCAAGTCGTTTTGGAACTACCAGAGTCCCTTGATGTAGAGGAACCTGAAATTAGCGATCGGATTATCGGGATCGAACCTGGACAACCTATCTACCGAATTCTAGTAGTAGAAGACGTTCCAGAAAATCGGCAACTGCTGGTGACACTGCTGGAGTCAGTTGGGTTTGATGTGTGTGCGGTGGAAAATGGAGTAGAGGCGATCGCTCGTTGGCAAACATGGCACCCTGACCTGATTTTGATGGACATTCAAATGCCTGTCATGGATGGTTATGAAGCGACGAGAGAGATTCGATCACAAGAGTTATTAGTCATTAGTCATGGGTCATCAGCAGATAACTCACGGCAAATGTCACATAACAAAAGACAAATGACACGCATCATTGCCCTCACTGCTTATGCTTTTGAAGACGATCGTATCGCCAGCCTGCAAGTCGGTTGCGATGACTACATTGCCAAGCCGTTTACTGAAGACACACTTTTCGACAAAATAGCTCATCACTTGGGCGTCCGCTACTGCTACGCCGAAAAAGTTCCGCCAGACTCATTAGCTTCGCCACCAAAGATATTTACTCAAGACTTGAAAACCATGCCCACCCAGTGGATTGCAGAAGTTCATGAAGCAGCACTCGATCTTAGTGATAATAAGCTTTATGAACTTATCGCTCAAATCCCCAAGGAGAAACAAGATTTCATCAAGGCGATGACATCTCTGGTGGATAACTTTCAACTTGAAGCGATCGCAACTCTCACCCAGATTTAGGAACAAGACCATGACAACTCTATTCAAACTTGCGGCCGAAACGAATATTCTCATCGTGGATGATACCCCAGACAATCTGCGCTTGTTAGCCAAAATTCTAGAGTCACAGGGCTATATTGTGCGTAAAGCGCTCAACGGCAGAATGGCACTCCAAGGTGTTCAGCGCGACCCACCGAGTCTGATTTTACTTGACATCAATATGCCGGAGATGAATGGGTACGAAGTCTGCCAACAGTTAAAAGCATTGGAAGCGAGTGCTCAGATCCCGGTTATTTTTATCAGTGCGATCGAACGACTGGAAAACAAGGTACGAGCATTTGAACTGGGTGGCGTAGACTATATTACCAAACCCTTTCAAGAGCAGGAAGTGCTGATGCGAGTAAAAAATCAATTACTCATCCAACAGCAACGCCAACAACTGATCGAACAAAATCAACGTTTAGAACACGAAATCCAAGAACGTCTGAGGGCAGAAGCAGAAGTAAGGCAGCTATCCGTGACCGATGAATTAACTGGATTATATAACCGACGCGGCTTCTTTTTACTAGCCAATCAACAATTAAAAATTGCTCGACGCACGCAAACCTCCTATTTTATTTTGTTCGCTGACTTAGATGGTTTGAAAAAAATTAACGACACTTTAGGCCACGAAATGGGAGACAGAGTAATCGTTGACGCAGCTCAAATATTGAAGCAAACCTTTCGTGAGGCGGATATTGTGGCTCGACTGGGAGGAGATGAATTTGCTTTATTTATTCCTAACTTGTCGGGTGATTCATCTACTAATTTTCAGGGGAGGCTGCAAGAAAATATAGATCGCTTTAATCAACACTCCGAGCGAGCTTATATATCAATAAGTCTGGGTGTGGAGTGTGGGGATTTAAATAATGAAGTTTTATTAGAAGAATTGCTGGCAAAGGCTGACAAACTAATGTACGAGCATAAACGCACTAAACGCTGTTTAAATCCTCAACCGTTCTTTTGATAACAACGATATCGGAGCGCCCTAAGCATTATTTATTAAACGTGAGTTCAACCGAGAAAGAGTAAACTGAAAACAAGATAGGGAAACAGCTTGCAGACTTTAGCCCCTCAGCCGGAACACACGATGCAGTACACATCATCACAGTTACATCTGACAGGGTAGCAACCCCGTTAAAAGCTGTGCGTGTATTAGGTTAAGGGTGTGATAAAAAGATGTCGTAGGTATTGTCCACAATCCTGAAATAAAATCGACTGACTGATGCTGTATGGGTGGAGAGTTTGCCTACAGTTGCATTCTTTTTTTAAACTGGTATTATTTGCACAAACCGATTTTATCTATTTGCCCCATTACGCTAAAATTATACCTAAATGAACTGCGATTACTCCGAGTAAGGCATTGCCAGTCCTCTAAAAACAGAGATGTTGCACCATTATCAAGAACAGGTTTTCCGGCCTGTGCCACAAAGAGTGAGTTTTCTTGTGGGGTTCGCTTTTATAGTCTACCCGTCCAAGACTTCTTGAGAAGGGTGCTCTTCGGTGGGTAAAAACAGACAATTCTATCAGAAAGTGCCACCAAATATTGGTATCTAAACCGTAAGTTGAAAAAGTAGTCTAAGCTCCTAAAAAGCCCGTTGCTACCATCATTAACTTTACTTCCGAGGGAACAGTCGCCACCTGTTCAAAAATTAGGGTGGTCAAAAATCCCATAGCCCAGCAACCGATGATGTTAATAGAAAAAATTCCCTAGGGGAAAGCGCAGCGAAATGGTTGCCAAACCCGAAGGTGATATAATACCGATTTAAAGCGGTGGCAACCGTATCTAAACTAATTGCGATCGGGTGGCGGAGATTGGGGGATTGCTGCATACAGCTCTTGGACATTTGCTAGTTGAAATTGAGATGAGTTTTAGATTCAGCAGCCTTATGTAAAGTATTGTAGGATTAAATTGGCGATCGGTCTAGCTATTCGCAATTAAAATTAAGAGAGAGTATTTATGCAAATTGTGCTGGCTACCTTAGACGATAGTTTAGTTAGAGCGTGGGAAAGCACTTGCGGCAATATGGAAAATGTCAAGATACACCGCGGTTCAATCTTTGATGTGAAATGCGATGCTATTGTTAGTCCGGGAAATAGTTTTGGTTTCATGGACGACGGCTTAGGTTTAGAAATTTCGGAATTTTTTGGAGGGCAGGTTCTTGAACGGCTGCAACAACTAATTCAGGATCGACATCACGGTGAACTATTAGTAGGAATGGCAGAAGTTTTAGACACAGATCATGCTGAAATTCCCTATTTAATCGCTGCACCAATTATGCGCGTTCCCACAGTTTTAAGAGAAACAGTAAATGTTTATCTAGCAACCCGCGCTATTTTGAATCTCGTAAAATTTGGCTCAGTACCAGATGGAACGCCAGTCAAACATATCATTGAAACTATCGCTATTCCCGGTATGGGTACGGGAATGGGCAAAGTACCGCCACATATCTGCGCCAATCAAATGAAAGTTGCGCTCGAAGAAGTCCTCTTATCTCAGTACGAATTTCCTCAATCTTTACTGCACGCTCAAAGATGTCACCACTTGTTATATACGGACGAAAGCGAAGATTTGCAGTTGGAAAATTGAAACTATTAAGTTTGCTCGTTTTCTTGTGTTGAGAAACCAAGTTTATTAGTGTGTGTTTTTTTAGGTATAGAGACTTATCACAAATTTAAGTGCGCTAAACCGTACCTACAAGTTGGCGGTATCCTACACACGAGAGCAACTTTGGTAGATATAATGTAATAGAACTGAGGTTATTACAACTAGGTAAGCGCGGATACAAAAGTGGATAAAGCTGGAACAAGAATTGCCTAGTTCTTATTAAATGCCAGAATTCTTTCTGGCGCTACACCTACAAAGTCTGTATAAAAGACCACAATTCCTTCTGGCGCTACACCTACAAAGTCTGCATCCAGGGACTGTGAGATTTTTTGAAAATGTTTACTAGCACAGGAGAAGATTGATATGACAGATCCAAAAGTAACCGAGGAACCAGTTTTAGAGGCAACTCTCGAAACGACGGCGATCGTCAAACAAGAGATGCCCGACGCGACTGATGAGGCGATCGCAGAAACTGCGGCGCTGTTTGAAGCAATTAAAAAACGCGCCACGGCCGAAGTGCAAGCAGCGGGCGAACTCACTCGCGAAGCTTATTTAAAAGCTGTGAATAAGGCCTCGGCGGCGATCGAAGAAAATAAGGATCTCGCCCACGAAAGAGTCACAGCAGCAGTCAGGCTGATTAAAAAAGAATCTGAGAAAAATTGGCTGGTGGTGGATGCGATTAAAACGCGGGCGCAAGCGCAGGTGCAAGATGCCGGCGAAGTCAGTCGCGAAGCTTATTTGAAAGCTGTGCGACAAGCGCGAGAAGCGGTGGAACAAAATAAATTGATCGAACGCGATCGCATCGAACAAGCTGTTGACCACATTCACACCGAAGCTGAAAAGAATTGGCACGTTATTGTGAGGCAAATTGAGTCGATCGGCACTCGCTTGACGGATGCGGCTAAGTCTGCATGGAACACGCTGACGGCGTTTTTTGACAAGTCTCACAGCGATCGCGGAGATTCCTAGAAGGGCCAGCCGGGGGTTGGGAACTCCCAGCGGGTTGTTAGGCTAGCTAGCTTTGGAATTAATTCCAAAGCTAATGGCGATCGTGCGTGCATTTGCATTCAGCAGAAGTTTCAGGCATACTGCATAATTAAAAAGCTTTATTTTTAGTCCACAACCCCGAATTATGAGAAGTTACTACTGCGGCGAACTGCGAAGCGAACACATCGGAGAGACTGTCACCCTTTACGGCTGGGTGGATCGCCGCCGCGATCATGGCGGGGTGATTTTTCTGGATGTGCGCGATCGATCGGGTATTGTGCAAATTGTCAGCGATCCTGAACGCACCCCCGATTCCTATCACGGGGCTGAGGCTTTACGCAGCGAATACGTGCTTAAAATTACTGGGCGAGTCACCAACCGCCCCGAAGATTCCCTCAACCCGAAATTGCCTACGGGTGAGGTGGAAATTTACGCTGACGAAATTGAGTTGTTGAATGCGGTTCGCAAACAGTTACCGTTTCAGGTGGCGACGGCGGAAAATGAAAGCGTGCGGGAAGATTTGCGGCTGAAATATCGCTATTTGGACTTGCGGCGCGATCGTATGAGTCGCAATTTGCAGCTTCGCCACCAAGTTGTGAAAGCTATGCGCCGCCACCTGGAAGATGTGGGAGGTTTTATTGAAGTTGAAACACCGATTTTAACGCGATCGACTCCTGAAGGTGCGAGAGATTATTTAGTGCCCAGTCGCGTCAATTTGGGCGATTGGTACGCTTTGCCGCAGTCGCCGCAGTTGTTCAAACAATTGTTAATGGTTTCGGGTTTGGACAGATATTATCAAATTGCCCGCTGTTTCCGCGATGAAGATTTGCGCGCTGACAGACAGCCGGAATTCACACAATTAGACATGGAAATGAGTTTCATGTCTTTAGAAGAAATTCTCGAATTAAACGAAGGTTTAGTCTCCCAGATTTTCCAAAGTGTCAAAGGCGTAGAATTGCCTCGTCCTTTTCCGCGCTTGACTTACGCGGAAGCAATGGATCGCTATGGTAGCGACAAACCAGACACTCGTTTCGGTTTGGAATTAGTCGATGTTTCCGATTTGATGAAAGATTCGGGATTTAAGGTATTTTCCGGGGCGGTTGCTGCGGGCGGAATTGTGAAAGTTTTGCCGATTCCGGGCGGGAATGATGCGATTTCTAATGTGCGGATTAAACCGGGCGGCGATTTGTTTAGGGAAGCCAGCGAAGCCGGTGCGAAGGGATTAGCTTACATTCGGGTGCGGGATAACGGCGAAATTGATACGATCGGCGCAATTAAGGATAATTTGACGGAAGCACAAAAACAGGAATTGCTCGATCGCACGGGCGCGCAACCAGGTCATTTGTTGTTATTTGCAGCAGCCGACGTGACAACTGTCAATAAGACTTTGGATAGATTGCGTTTGTTTGTCGGTAACGAATTGGGATTGATTGACAAAGACAAGATGAATCTGCTGTGGGTGACAGATTTCCCGATGTTTGAATGGAACGCTGACGAGAAGCGTTTGGAAGCATTGCATCACCCGTTTACTGCGCCGCATCCTGACGATATTAACGATTTGAAAACTGCGAGAGCTCAAGCTTACGATTTGGTGTTAAACGGTACAGAAATCGGCGGCGGTTCTCTGCGGATTTATCAGCGGGAAGTGCAGGAAAAGGTGTTTGAGGCGATCGGCTTATCGAGTGAGGAAGCTTACAATAAGTTTGGCTTTTTGTTGGATGCGTTTGAGTATGGAACTCCGCCCCACGGAGGCATTGCTTACGGTTTGGATCGCTTGGTGATGCTGTTGGCGGGCGAGGAATCGATTCGCGATGTGATTGCGTTTCCGAAGACGCAGCAGGCTGGTTGTTTGCTGACGAATGCGCCTGCTGGGGTGGATGAGAAGCAGTTGAAGGAGTTGCAAGTGCGATCGACTTATACGCCCAAGTCATAAGCGTATAAAACACCTTGACCATTCTCAATAATCCTTTCAGGGCGAGCTCTCGTGCCCACCGCACAATAAAATTCATCTGTTTGTTGTGGAACAGGCATCTTGCCTGTTCTTGAGAATGGTGCAAGATGTGTGATAAAATAGAGTTGAAAAAAAATGTTTTCGTATTAACACTTTTTTTAACCGCTATGGCAATAATTACGATTCAAGTTGATGAAAATATTAAGACAGCGTTTGAAGAAGCTAGTCCTAAGACTCAGCAAGAGTTAAGTTTGATTATTCAATTGTTTTTTAGAGAAAATTTACACAATAAAACTTTAACGCAGGTTATGGCAGAAATTTCCGATCGAGCCATGCAGCGAGGCTTAACGCCTGAAATTTTACAAGACATTTTAGCAGATAATAATGACGAATAGATGTGTCATTGATACGAATGTTTTAATCAGTGCTTTACTGTTTAAAACCTCAGTCCCATTTCGGGCGATTGAGTTGGCCGAAACAAAAGGAATAATTTTATATTCTGAAACGACTTTAAATGAATTAGAGCAAGTTTTAAATCGTAAAAAGTTTAACAAGTATCTTTCTTTGGAAGATCGGCAAGTATTTTTACTGAAATTTATCAGTTCATCCCAATTAGTTTCTATTACAGAAAACATCACTGTTTGTCGAGATGAAAAAGATAATAAGTTTTTAGACTTGGCTGTTAGTGGTAATGCCAATGTAATTGTTACGGGTGATTTGGATTTATTGGTATTAACTCCTTTTCAAGGAGTCGAAATTGTTACTCCCGATATGTTTATTGAGAGATTTAGTTAATGCCATAATTACATGGCACGTCTTTAGACTAAAAACACTATAATTATCATAGATATCATTGCGTTTCCGAAGATGCAGCAAGTGTGCTGTTTATTGGCGAATGCGCCGTCTGATGTGGATGAGAAGCAGATGAAGGAGTTGCAAGTGCGATCGACCTATACGCCCAAGTCATAATTATGAAACACCTTGACAATTTAACTATTTGTAGATTCCCGACTTTTTAAAGAACTCGGGAATCTGGATAATTGGTTTTTTTAGGTAGGCTTACTTATCGGGACTTAAACAAATTTTCAACCCAAACCAATCCCAAACAGGCTTTATACGCCATAAATGGAAGTTGTTTCCTTTATAGCTTGTTTGTTGATGTGAAAGCGTCAATTACCATCGATTGTATAATGATTAGGACTGATTTTTTGTTTAAGCCCTCCTCTGCTATAATTATAAAGGTAGCTTCAAATTAACTTTCTATGCCTGACACTTACTACTTTATTAAAGACTTAATTAATGATGTCGAAAGGGGAAGAATTAGAATTCCCTCTTTTCAACGGGGTTTTGTTTGGGAACCCAGTAGAGTTTCCTACTTCATCGACAGTATTTATCAAGGTTTTCCTTTTGGTTCTTTATTACTTTGGAGAACTAGAAATCCTTTACGGACTGAAAGAAATCTCGGTCCTTATAAACTTCTTGATAACGATCCTGAATATCCCATAGATTATGTACTTGATGGGCAACAGAGAATAACTTCTATTTTTGGTATATTTCAGACTTCTCTTATTCCTGAAAAGCGAGAAAATACTAATTGGACTAATCTATTTTTTGAAATAAATAGCGAAGAATCTGTTCCCTTTCAATATTTGGAAGATTTTACCAATTATGATCGTACAAAATTTTTCCCGCTAAAGTATGTTTTCGATGCTCCTAAGTATAGGAAAGTTACTAGAAACTTAGATGAGAGTTTAGCACAAAAGATAGACAAGCTAGTGGACAAATTTACCCAAGCCCGAATTCCTGTAGAACGATTTGAAAATGAAGAACGGAAATATGTTGCAACCGTTTTTGAGAGGATCAATCGGCAAGGGGTCGAATTAGATACTTTTCAGCTTTTGTCGGTCTGGAACTGGAGTGAAGATTTTGACTTACAAGAGAAGTTTAGAGAAGTTACTGAAGAACTGGAACCATTCGGCTTCAAAGAGGTAGGCTCTGATTTGCTTCTCAAATGCTGCTCTGCGGTAGCAATGAATAGTGCCGATCCAGAAGATTTTATGGAACTTCCTGGTAGTACAGTACGAGAAAAATTCGATGAAATTCGGACCGGCATATTCAGGGCTATTGACTTTTTGAAGGGTGAGCTAAATGTTTTCACTCTTAAGCTTTTACCAATGGAAAACATATTACCCGTTTTAGCCTCCTTCTTCGCTTCACCACAAAAACAACCACCTCCTATACCTGATGAGCAATACAAAACTATCAATAAATGGTTTTGGCGTTCATGTTTTTCTCAAAGATATGCGAGAGGAGGAGCTAAGAGTACCGCTGTAGATTTGGCAGAAGTACAAAATCTTAAGGCAGGCAAACCTCATAAACTTGGAGACTTTGACATATCCTTAGATACTACCTTCTTTCTTAAAAACTCGTTCCGAATGTCTACAGTTGCAACAAATACATTTATTATCCTTTTAGCACAAGGAAACCCATTAAACTTTATTCAAGGTACGAAGATATCTTTGCAAAAGGTTTTATCCCAAGGTAATCGAAAGGAATTTCATCATATTTTTCCCAAAGCTTACTTGGAAAGTCTGAGAAAGTATAAAGATGAGCAAATCAATTGTTTGGCAAACTTTGCATTACTTTCCCGAACTGACAACAATAAAATCAGAAATCAACCACCTAGCAAATACCGTACTAAGATGCCTGCTGAAGCTCAAACTTTTCAGGGTATAATAGTAACACATTTATGCCCTGTCAATACGTTCACCGATGACTATGATAGCTTTCTGGCCTCCAGAGCTGAATTGCTACTTAAAAAAGCAAATGAACTGTGCAAAATTGTTTAGTTGATAAAGTTCTTGCAGTCTAGCTGTCTGCTGATACATCTTTTTATAAGTGCAATCTGCCTTGCTTGTTATGGTCTAACGGGACTCAGACCAAAAGTGAATCCAAAATGGCTTTAAACCTAGATAGAGAAATGTCTAGTCCTATTAGAAGGGTCAGCTCGATCACGCCAGAAAACCGGATTGGCGATCGCTCTTCAATGAGACAGAAAGGTCGATCGCACTTTTTCAATTCGTGCGATCGCCCTCAAAGATTACTCTTTCCAGTAACGGGTTAAAATCCGAATTACCTCACCCGCTATCGGCGATGGTAGAGGCGGGCTCCATTCCCCAACTTCTGCAAAACCTAAAACGTGCAACAGATTAACGATACTGTCTACCGCTTTGGGAACGCCACACAACAGCAAACGAATCGGTTGCTTACCTTGAGGTACGTCAGGAATTTCTTCCCGGAGCAGTTCGGGAACTGATTTTGGCGGTGATATCATAGAGTTTCCTCCTAAATATGGGAGTTCAAGCCCCCACCGAACGATTGCGAGTCTGACCGGTGGGGGTTTTGTGTTTGACTATTTACACGGTATCACACCGTGTGTCACTATGCAAGAGGCGTACAAAGAAAGTACGATCGATGTATGAAGTAAATTCCCAGTTGCCTAATTTGCCAGCAAAAAACCTAAAACGAGTCACCAGCTACGTTCCTCCAAACGCCTACAACGTCTTGGAAGATTGGGCCAAGAAAGAAGACCGGACAGTCAGCAATCTCGTCAGTCGGATTGTCTCTCAAGCTGTAGATGCTTACTTGGCTAAAAAGACTACAGAAGATGAACCCAGCAGCAATTAACCTTTGATCTCTACGCTAATGGGTCATTCTCAACTGCCAACCTGTCTGGCCGTTTATTTTGTGTTGCAGTGAGGTTTTGTTTTTCCTCTAACCAGAAACCTGATCCAAAGGGTCAAATTCAGCAACCTGTTTTTGACGAAGAGAGGTAATTGCTAAGACTAAAACACTTAACGTAAGGCCTAAAATCGCATAACTCGGTAGTGAAAAAATAGTTACTTTAAACAAATAAGGCAATTCCCCCCCCTTCCAGTTCCACCGCTTTCCTAGAAACACCAACAGCCCGCCATGAATCACTGCGGTTTGCACCATGACACAGCCAACTCCCAATAACCAAACCGACATTCTTTGCCTAGAGAAGGAACAGTTTTTAATCTGAAAGCATAAATCATTCAGCAAAAAAACCACCGCCGGTGCTAACATCACAGAACTGGTGGGCTGAGAATAGTTGATAGCAATGCTCAAAGTAGAAATTAGCACCATTTCAGATAAGTCAAGTTTTTTTGACCAAGCATTGCGAGATTGTTTTTTGTAAAAATACCAACTCACTAAACCAACTAGCACCAGAATAATCAAGTCAGAAAATAGCTTCGCCACGAAGGGACTATCGGGGAAAAATCTCGGCCCCATAACCCTTAAATCAAGGCGACTCATAGAAATATAAGCATTATTCGATGGATCGTTGAGCCAGAGTGGAAATCCACGAGTCGCATCCTGTATAAATCCTGTTAAGGAATTGCCCGTTACAGCTAGACCTATAACTGCCAAAAAAGTTACCGTGACTATAGATATAAAAACTAGCTGAAACCGTCTTTTGATTAAAAAATAAGGAATAAACAATATAACTAAAGTGGGTTTAAAAAGGGCAATACCTAATAAAACTCCTGCAATTATATCGTGATTTTCCCTAGCATAAATAAACATCCATAACAGCAGAAGGGCAATAAAAGTGGCCACATTGCCAACTTGAAGATCGAAGACAAAACCGTAGAGGAATGCAACTGATATACTACAAATAGTCCTAAAAGCTCGTGAGTGCGACTCCAACAAGATATTCGCTCCCCATAAAACAAAACCTGTGGCAATAAGATGCAGCCAAGTCCAGATGGTGAATGCAGTCTTCATCGGGAAATAGCCCAAAAACCACAGCGGAGGAATGATATTAGGTGGATAAACAAAAGATGGAATAAACCCACACACTTTTGTGATGCTACAGAAACCGCGGTTAAATACTTCTACATTAAAGGGACTCAAATGCTGATGGGCTAATCTACTCGCTACATAAAACCACTTAAAATCCCAGTAAGGCGGATCGGGTCGAGTAGTCAGATTGTAAACCAACCAACCGGTATAACTGAGAAATCGGGTGAGAACTAATACAATAACTGCTTGCAAAATAAAGTTAACGATAGGTTGACTAAAAAACTGAGTCAACCTTTGGATCGAAGGATCTTTTAAAAATAAAGAATCTTGCCATGCTGTTTTTTCGCTATCTAATCGCCAATTAAATTTTAGAAACAAAGCGACGGCAATTATAATTATTACATTCCAGAATCCAAAGCTAATCATAGGAAATAATTTTAAAAAATTACTTTTTGATGATATCACAACCAGAGATTATCAACTAAAAGTCAGCCGGTGAACCGAGAATCTAGACGTTTTTTCCGGGTTTCTGCCTAACTCTCTTTTCTCTCTTTTCTCTGCGTCCTCTGCGCCCTCTGTGGTGAGAAAAAAAATCTTATTCACAAACAAAATAGGATTGCGATCTAAAAGCCCGATCGCACTTTTGTGCCTTGTAACCCTGTTCACCCCCAAACATATGCGTTACCCTAGTTGACTACAACTTGTACCGCACTCCCCAACTAAATTCATGCTTCCCCGCATCAAAGAATTAGCCGCCACCCTAGCACCCCGCTTAATCGAAATTCGCCGCCACATCCACTCCCACCCCGAACTCAGCGGCCAAGAATATCAAACCGCCGCCTACGTAGCCGGAGTTCTCGCATCCAGCGGAGTTCACGCGATCGAAGGAATCGGCAAAACAGGAGTCCTCGGCGAACTCAAAGGCAATAGCAACGAGTCCCGGTGGCTGGCAATTCGCACCGATATGGACGCTTTGCCGATTCAAGAACGCACAAACTTAGAATTTGCCTCCCGCAACGAGGGAGTCATGCACGCCTGCGGCCACGACATCCACACCACCGTCGGTTTGGGCGCAGCAATGATATTGTCTCAGCTAGAAGAAAAATTGCCCGGTCACGTCCGCTTCTTGTTTCAGCCGGCGGAAGAGATTGCCCAAGGTGCTCAATGGATGATTAAAGACGGCGCGATGCAAGATGTTGACGGCATCCTCGGAGTGCACGTTTTCCCGACGATTCCCGGCGGTTGCATCGGTATCCGCCACGGGGCACTCACGGCGGCGGCAGATGACATAGAATTGATTGTGATGGGCGAATCCGGCCACGGTGCGCGTCCCCACGAGGCGATCGACGCAATTTGGATTGCTTCTCAGATAATTACCACTTTGCAGCAGGCAATTAGCCGCACGCAAAATCCTTTGAGGCCACTGGTTTTGACGATCGGGCAAATTAACGGCGGACGAGCGCCGAACGTAATTGCCGATCGAGTAAAATTATTGGGAACCGTGCGATCGCTCCATCCGGAAACCCACGAAAACCTGCCGGCTTGGATCGAACAAATTGTTTCTAGCGTTTGCGGGACTTACGGCGCTAAGTACGAACTCACTTACAAGCGCGGCGTGCCGGGAGTCCAAAACGACCCAAAACTCACGCAATTAGTCGAAACTGCGGCTTTAGAAGCTTTAGGTCGATCGCGCGTCCAGATTTTACCAGAACCATCCCTCGGCGCGGAAGATTTTTCGATGTACTTAGAACACGCACCGGGAACCATGTTTCGCTTAGGAGTGGGACTGACTGACAAACCGAACTATCCCCTCCATCACCCGCAATTTGAGGTTGATGAAGCGGCGATCGTCACCGGCGCTGTCACCTTAGCCTATGCCGCCTACCAATATTGGAAACAGCATCCAGGTTCACACTAATAGTCTTCGACGTATGGGTGGTCAGCTAACTAACCGTAGGGTGCTTAGCGGAAAAAATGTTTAGTCTCTGGTCAAAGCATTCAGCCCTGACCCACCCTACAATAACTACAAAAACTAATTTAGAAAATTTTATGAACCTAGATTTCGATCGATTCTGCGACGCCTGCAATCCCAGTCACTCCCTCAAGTTTGGAAATTCAGAAGATATTCGCTACTACATTGATTTTGCTGAGGTGCGCGGCGGGAAAATTATTGACATACTCAAACGAACAATTACCCGTCTGGCACGAGATAAACCGACTTGCCAATTATTTACCGGACATATTGGTTGCGGCAAGTCTACTGAATTATCGCGACTACAAAAAGAGTTGACAGATCAGGGGTTTCATGTAGTTTACTTCGAGTCAACACAAGACCTCGATGAAATGGATCTCGATTTGACAGATATCATGTTAGCGATCGCGCGGCGAGTCAGTCAAAGTTTGGAAGAGGGCAACATTTCCTTGCAGCCCCAGGGTTTTAAAGACTTCTTAAAAAACAGTTGGAATTTTTTACAGACTCCTGTCACCCTAGAAGCAGAAGGAGAACTTTTTGGCAGCAAATATAAGGGCAATACAGACGGGAATCTGGAAGTTTCTCTGCCTTTAGGCATTGCCAAAATTACTGCCAAAATCAAAAGCGATCCCGACTTGCGATCTAAACTGAGACAGTACATGGAACCGCAAGCCAATAAAATGTTAGAACTGATTAATCAAGAAATTATTGATGTAGCAATTAATCAGCTAAAGCAGCGGGGTAAAAAAGGATTGGTGGTGATTGTTGATAACTTAGACCGGATAGTTTCTCGACCCAATGCAGCCGGGCGACCGTTGCCAGAATATATCTTTATTGACCGGGGCGATCAGTTGCGAAAACTGAATTGCCATTTAGTTTATACGCTGCCGTTGGAATTGATTTTTTCTAATGAAAGTGAAATATTAAAAAATCGCTTGGGGGGCGGAGTTGAACCGAAAGTTTTGCCGATGGTACCAGTAAAGAATAGAGACGGTAGCGAATGTGTTGAGGGGATGAATTTGCTGCGGCGCATGGTGATGTCGCGGGCATTTCCCGATGTTGTGCCAGAGAAATATATCACATTAATTACCCAAGTTTTTGACAGTCCTGAAACTTTAGATAGATTGTGTCGCGTCAGCGGAGGTCATTTGCGAAACTTGATGGGAATGCTGTTTGGTTGCTTGCAGCAAGATGACCCTCCCATTTCCCAAAATGTGTTGCAATCTGTGATTCGTAATTCCCGCGACAGTCTGATTCGTGGCATTGATAATGATGAGTGGGACTTACTTTTTAAGGTGGTGAAAGAACAAAGCATTAAGGGAGATAAAGAATACCAAGATTTGCTGAGAAATCTGTGGGTTTTTGAATATGTAGACATTCAAGGAAATTGGTTTGCGTTGAATCCGCTGTTGATGGAAACTGACAAATTTAAGCTGTGGCAGCAGCAAAATTCGTGAGATTATGGTAAACTCAAATCTAGCCGAAGATATTGCAGCAGAAAATGAGCGATCCCTCTCTACTTTAGTAAGGACGATCGCCCGCTTTCAAGGAAAGTTTTCTTTAACTCTAGTGCGCTGCAATTATGCTAGCTTGCGTTCTGCAATGCTGGAAAAGCTGCGCGATCGCTCTACTGTTGAATATCAAGAATTAGCCCTCGAACCTGCCACCAAAACACTTTATCAAACCATTCTCAATGCCGTCCAAGAGCAACCGCCGAAAGCTTTAATAGTTTTAGGTATCGAATCGGTGGTTGCTGTTGATGACCTGCTAGCTGGGGCTAATAGAGCGCGAGATCAATTCAAGCAAGATTTTGCTTTTCCCTTAATATTATGGGTTACGGATTCCGTACTGTCTAAATTTAGTCGATCGGCAAATGATTTGAAGTCTTGGGCTCCCTCTCCAATTCAGTTTACTATGCCGCCCGATGATTTGATGAATTTGTTGCAACAACAAGCAAGTCAAGCTTTTGCTAATGTTGAGAATTTCAAATTAGATGACTGTGAAATTGAGTCGTTGGAGAATGACCTGCTAAATGCAGCATTAGGCCCGGATTTGCAAGCTAGTTGGCAATTTATTCAGGGTTTAGTTGAAGTTCAGAAAAATCAAATAGATTTAGCACTCGAACATTATAAACAAAGTTTGACATTTTGGCAGCAAAATCACCAGTTAGAAAGACAAGGAATTGTCTGCCAGAAAATTGCTCAAGCTTACAACCGCAAAGCTGAATTGCACCGGGCAGGAAATCTAAATTATTGGCAAGAAGCTAGAAAGTATTTACAGCAATCTCTGGAGAGTTTTGAGCTAGTGCAGCGACATGATTTAGCTGCGAAATGTATTAGCAAACTCTGCGAAGTGCTGCGACTTTTACAAGCTTGGGAAGAGTTGGAAATTTTAGCTAAAAAAGCCTTAGAAATGCACGAACATTACGGCACTCCGAGTCAAGTAGCTGAAGATTACGGCTTTTTGGCTGAGGTGGCGCTGCAAAGTTTGGAGTGCGGAAAAGCTTGCCAATCGGCTCAATCAGCATTGGCTATTTTGGCACAACCAAGAGTATCCCAACAAAAGAATGGTTTGTATCGGTTACTTTTGGCCAAAGCGCAGCGAAATCTCACTCAACAGTCGAAGGCAGTTAAAAACTTAGAAGTAGCTAAAGAAATTACACAGCCTCAAGAGGACGTGCCGCTTTATTTGAGGATTTTAGAAGAGTTGAGAACTCTCTATTTTGAGCAAGGCGAATATTTAAAAGCATTTTACCTTAAACTCGAACAACAAGCAGTTAAAAGCAAATATGGATTGCAAGCTTTTATCGGTGCCAGCCGCTTGCAGTCGCCGCAACAAATAATTGATCTCGGTTTAAAATCCGGTAAGTCAAAAGCTGAAATTGTTGAGGAAATAGAAGCAGCTTCCGGGCGATCGCGCGATATTAAAGAGATAAGTAAACGGATACGTACACCTGCTTGCAAGCTGACGATCGTTCACGGACAATCTGGCGTAGGAAAAAGTTCGATAATTCAGGCATGGTTAGTTCCAGCACTGCAACTGACAACTTTTGAAGCGCGGGACGTATTGCCTATTTTATTGCAATCCTATCATGATTGGGTGAGGGATTGCGGTGAGTGTTTAAAAGCAGGAATTGAAGAATTAAAAGCTGTGAATTTGTCAGGGGCGATCGACACTCCGACAGCTATTTTAGAACAGTTGCGACTGAATCAAGACCGTAATTTATTAACTGTATTAATCTTTGACCAGTTTGAGGAATTTTTCTTTGCTTATCGAGATCCAAGTGGTAGGCGAGAGTTATATGATTTTCTGGCTGAATGTTTAAATCAGATTAGCGACCTCAAAATTATCCTGTCGCTGCGGGAAGATTATCTCTTCTACTTGTTAGAATGGAATCGCACGACCAACTTATCGATGATTGATAACGACATTCTCAATAAAAATATCTGCTATTACTTGGGTAACTTTTCGATTGCCGATGCTAAAGTTGTTGTCCAAACCTTAACCAAACGCTCTCAACTTGACTTGTCGGAAGATGTGGTAAACGCACTGGTAGCAGATTTAGCAGGTGAAGTGGGAGAAGTACGGCCGATCGAACTTCAAATCGCGGGAATGCAACTAGAAAAAAGGCAGATTACTCAACTGAGTGAATATCAGCAACTTGGCAGTCAGGCAAAGCTCAAACTGGTTGAGGAATTTTTAGCAGAAGTTATCGCCGACTGCGGCCAGGAAAATAAAGATATTGCCGAACTTGTCTTGTACTTGCTGACGGATGAAAACAACACTCGTCCTCAGAAAACTCTGGCTGAGTTAGCAGCAGATTTAGGAAGTAAGTCAGAAAAATTAGAGTTAGTTTTAGAGATTGTGGTTAAATCGGGATTGGTGTTAGAAGTGCCTGCAACTCCCATAGAACGCTACCAACTTGTCCACGATTATTTAGTGCCTTTTATCCGCAAACAGCGCGGTGCGGAATTACTAGAATTACGCCAAAAACTCAAGCAAACTGAAGCTGAAAATCAGATATTAGCAGAGGCAAGACAAAAAGCAGAACTTTTGTCTGTAGAATCACAGCGAAAAGCCCAGAGACGAATTGGTATTGGTACAGCGGTATTGAGTATTAGCCTAGTTTTAGCTGCAACTGTAATGGGAGTAGCGTGGCAGCAAGTGGACAAGGCACAGAAATTGACAAAATTAGAGCGCGCTGCAAGTGATGCTTTGAGAATGTTTGAGTTGCACAATAACCAAATAGATGCTTTAATCTCTGCCGTGAAGACTGGAAAAGAACTCAAAGCTACAGTCAAGGACGTTCGTTCCCTTGCAGATTACCCGATATTTACTCCCCAGATTGCCCTCAACCAGATTCTCGACAACATCCGAGAACAAAATCGGTTTAAAGGACATCAACGTTTGGTATGGAGTGTCAGTTTTAGTCCCGACGGCAAATACATCGCTACGGCATCATGGGACAAAACAGCCCGGTTGTGGGATGTAACAGGCAAGTTGATACAAGAATTTAAAGGACATCAACGTTGGGTATCGAGTGTCAGTTTTAGTCCCGACGGCAAATACATCGCTACGGCATCAGGGGACAAAACAGCAAGGTTGTGGGATGTAACAGGCAAGTTGATACAAGAATTTAAAGGACATCAAGATTCGGTATCGAGTGTCAGTTTTAGTCCCGACGGCAAATACATCGCTACGGCATCAGATGACTATACAGCCCGGTTGTGGGATGTAACAGGCAAGTTGATACAAGAATTTAAAGGACATCAACGTTGGGTATCGAGTGTCAGTTTTAGTCCTGACGGCAAATACATCGCTACGGCATCAGCAGACAAAACAGCCCGGTTGTGGGATGTCAAAGGCAAGTTGATACAACAATTTAAAGGACATCAAAGTTCGGTAAGGAGTGTCAGTTTTAGTCCCGACGGCAAATACATCGCTACGGCATCAGGGGACAAAACAGCAAGGTTGTGGGATTTAACAGGTAAGTTGATAGAAGAATTTAAAGGACATCAAAGTTCGGTAACAAGTGTCAGTTTTAGTCACGACGGCAAATACATCGCTACGGCATCATTGGACAAAACAGCCCGGTTGTGGGATTTAACAGGCAACCTGATCCAAGAATTTAAAGGACATCAAAATTTGGTATTGAGTGTCAGTTTTAGTCACGACGGCAAATACATCGCTACGGCATCAGGGGACTATACAGCCCGGTTGTGGGATTTAACAGGCAAGCTGATACAAGAATTTAAAGGACATCAAGATTTGGTATCGAGTGTCAGTTTTAGTCCCGACGGCAAATACATTGCTATATCAGGGGACAAAACAGCAAGGTTGTACGATTTAACAGGCAAGCTGATACGAGAATTTAAAGGACATCAAGATTCGGTAACCAGTGTCAGTTTTAGTCCCGACGGCAAATACATCGCTACGGCATCATCGGACAAAACAGCCCGGTTGTGGGATTTAACAGGCAAGCTGATACGAGAATTTAAAGGACATCAAGATTCGGTAACCAGTATCAGTTTTAGTCCTGACGGCAAATACATCGCTACGGCATCATTTGACAAAACAGCCCGGTTGTGGGATTTAACAGGCAACCTGATCCAAGAATTTAAAGGACATCAAAATTTGGTCTTGAGTGTCAGTTTTAGTCATGACGGCAAATACATCGCTACGGCATCAGGGGACAAAACAGCAAGGTTGTACGATTTAACAGGCAAGCTGATACAAGAATTTAAAGGACATCAAGATTCGGTATCGAGTGTCAGTTTTAGTCCCGACGGCAAATACATTGCTATATCAGGGGACAAAACAGCAAGGTTGTACGATTTAACAGGCAAGCTGATACGAGAATTTAAAGGACATCAAAATGTAGTATGGAGTGTCAGTTTTAGTCCTGACGGCAAATACATCGCTACGGCATCAGGGGACTATACAGCAAGGTTGTGGGATTTAACAGGCAAGCTGATACAAGAATTTAAAGGACATCAAGATTCGGTATCGAGTGTCAGTTTCAGTCCCGACGGCAAATACATTACTACGGCATCAGATGACTATACAGCCCGGTTGTGGCGAATTAAAAGTTTAGATGAAATGCTGGTGCAAGGCTGCGACTGGCTGCACGACTATTTGCAGAATAATGCTGATGAAAGCGAGAAACACGTTTGCGATGATATTAGTGCTCAGAAAAAATGATTAGCCAATCAGTCGGTAGGTGCAAATAAACCTGACCGTGTAACAGAATGTAAAGCGATCGCAACTTTTGCGATTACTGCGTTTCATCTCAAATCCGGTAGCATCGGAATTAATATTACCCACAGCCAGGAAACCGCCAGTGCCCAAGGCGTGTCAACTTAAGCTTTTTGTCCGCCATTCCTCCCGCCCACCCGGCAGTCCGCCAGGGAATGAATTCCCTGTCTAATAGCGAAAGTCCTCTAAAAGAGGACTAATGAATTATTCAGTCCTCTTTTAGAGGACTTTTGCTTTGAGGCAGGGGTTTCAACCCCTGTCGGACTATCGGTTTAACGAACCAAACCACCTAATCTTCCGGAATCCGCGTCTAGCAGCGGCCAAATGTGCTAACGTACAATCAAAAATCCCCATTTTCAACTATCGCGAGACAGATAACCGTGTTCGCTCAAGCACCTCCAACTCCCAATTACAAATGGTTTAGCTGCGTTTCTAGCACTGTTTTCACCGCATTGTGCCTGTTGCCCATTTTCACCGCTGCGGGATACGCCCAAACTGCCCAAAATAGACCGATCAAAATCGGCGTGGTGCAGCGGTTTGGCACAAAAGCAACCGACAAACTGACGCTGAAAGCATTACCGGGCGACAGCTTAACTTTGCGTTACAAAACTCCTCAAGGCATAGAAACCAAAACGGCTGCTAGCGTCAAGTTAGAAATAGCCCCGAAACCACTGGAAACGCCGACAGTAGAAGAACGAGTGGTACTAAGTTCCCACCGCAGTTTCGAGAGTGCGGAAGACAGCGCCAATCAGTGGCGCGCCCAGGGAATTGAAGTAGAAATTGCTCAACCTTTGCGCTGGCAAGTTTGGGCGAAAAGAGATGTTTATAACTCTCCTTTGGTGCGGCGCTGGCTGTTGCAAAGTTTGCAAGCTCAAGGGAACACAACAGCTTTTTTGGATTCCAAAGTTTTTAAACAAGTACCCCAGGCATTTTGGGTTTTAAACGGCTTTCGCTTCAACCGCAATGAGTTGGATGTGACGGCGGGGAAAAATGTGATTGAGGTATTGGAACAAACTACCCAAGAGGCGACAGCTATTGAACCCGAAAAAGCTATTCAACAAACTCGCCGTTATGGCGGCAGTTTGCACCTGCAAAAAAATTCTTACGGCACTTATACTTTGGTGAATAAAGTGCTGACCGAAACTTATTTGCGGGGTGTGGTTCCTCACGAAATTGGGGCTTTTTCGCCTTACGCTGCGATTGTGGCTCAAACTATTTTGGCGAGAACCTACGCCCTGAGAAATTTGCGCCGGTTTGCTGTAGATAATTATGAGTTGTGCGCTGATGTTAACTGCCAAGTTTATCACGGTTTAACCGAGGTTTACCCGCAAAGTGATAAGGCGATCGCCCAAACGAGCGGTTTGGTGCTAGCTTACGAAAATCAGCTAGTAGACGCGCTTTATTCCGCGTCTAGCGGCGGCGTGACAGCGACTTTTAACGATGTGTGGGAGGGCGCGGAACGTCCATATTTGCGATCGATCGTCGATTCCCCTAATAATATTTGGGATTTGTCCAAGCAGAGTTTGTCTGACGAAAACAACTTCCGCCGCTTTCTGAGTTTGGAAACAGGGTTTAATGAGGAAAAAGAAGACACTTTTCGGTGGCGCGAACCAGCTTCTTTGACCGCGATTGGTGGATTTCTCAAACAGTATCTTCAGAAGAAACAGCACCCGCTGGCTAATCTTAAAACTGTCACTCAAGTAGAAGTGGTGGAAAGGTCGGCCGCAGGTCGAGTTTTGAAAATGAAGGTTCAAACTGACTTGGGCCCCATCGATATCGACAAAGACGAGATTCGCAATGCTTTTTACCCGCCGATTAGCACGCTTTTTTACCTAGAACCAATTTACAATCCCGACAAAACTCTCAACGGTTATGCTTTTGTCGGAGGCGGCTTCGGACACGGGGTGGGAATGAGTCAGACTGGTTCTTACAATTTGGCTAATTTGGGCTGGAATGGATCTCAAATTCTGAGCTTTTATTTTCCCGGCGCTCAAGTTGTGCCGCTCAGCGATAACATTACATTTTGGCGCGAATAGTCGATCGAAGTCGGCCTAAGAGTCGGCGATTTAAATCATCGCCACTACACAAACAAAGTCCGCCTTTGCGGACTAAATATCAGCCGTAAAACTTTTAGATTTTAGACTTTGGATTCTAGATTGGTTTCACAGTTAATCTAAAATCTGCCATCTAAAATCTAAAATTATTTGGTCAGCTATCTGCTCAAACAGCTAGGAATTCATAGCTGGGAGTGACAGACTGCTGGCGGCTTTGTTGCAATGTTAGACACAGAAACCCGGTTTCTTAACATAATTGCCGTATTTCAGCTTAATTCTGGAAACGAGAAACCGGGTTTCTTAGGGTATCACGCAGAGCGTCCTTTCTTAGTAGAGCGATTCTTCTTGGTGAGTTTCGATCGTACAGTCAGACTTGGGATAGGCGACGCAGGTGAGGACAAATCCGGCCTCGATTTGGTCATCGTCCAAGAAAGATTGGTCGGATTGGTCAATTTCGCCTTTGGTGATTTTGCCGGCGCAGGTGGAGCAAGCTCCAGCGCGGCAAGAGTAGGGGAGGTCGAGTCCTGCTTCTTCAGCAGCATCAAGAATGTAAGTATCGTCATCAACGTCAATGGTCTGGTTAATTCCTTCGGCTTCGCTGATGAGGGTAACTTTGTAAGTTGCCATGCACTAAATCCTCTCAAAAATTCAACAAGATTGATAATTTTTCCTAATGCAAACTTCAAGGCTCTATTAGCTTTGAGGTTAGGTCTTAGGTTCGTTCCCTCTATGATAGTAGGGGATAGAAGGGAGGTTGACACACTTATTTACAAAACATTTGAATGGGATTAGTTATAACTTTTTCTAATTTCATCTTGATTACTTATACCTATCTTGGATTCAGCCTTGTGATACTGTTGCCGCAAGACTTGCGCTAAATAATCCGGTTTCCAAGAAAAATCCTGTTTTGAGCCCTACAGCACAAAAACCGGGTTGTTGGTATGCGGTGTGTCGATCGAGTTTCAGCAAGACTTGCTGCAAGGCAAGTCCCAGCAGGCGGTGAAATGTATAGTTAGATGGCATCAAGACTTGGGTGTTGAAGGCTCGATCGAATAAATCGCACCACAACCACAGCTTAAAATCGGGGCGATAGAACCCTAAACCCCTGCAGCGCAAGTCTGTAACTATCTAAAATCTTAAATCTCAAATCCCATGACTAATATTGATACTCGCTTTGGTTCTTCCGTTAATTCTCCAATTCGCGTGGGAATTGTGGGTACTGGTTTTGCCGCTAAGTTGAGGGCCGAGACAATTCAAGCTGATGGGCGATCGCACTTGGTAGCGGTTGCGGGCCACACCCCGGAAAAAACCGCAGAATTTTGTCAAGGGTTCGGGGCAGAAGCTGCGGTTTCCTGGCGCAAGCTGGTAGAAAGAGACGATTTAGATTTGGTGATTGTCTGTACGGTGAATCGGGATCACGGGGCGATCGTCCTGGCGGCGTTAGAAAATGACAAGCACGTTGTGGTGGAATATCCTCTATCTTTAGACGTATCTGAAGCAGAAAGGGCGATCGAACTTGCCGCCCAAAAGCAAAAACTCCTCCACATCGAACACATCGAACTGTTAGGCGGTTTGCACTCCTCAATCAAAGAATCTTTGCCATTAGTGGGTAAAGTTTTTTACGCCCGCTACATTACTATTACTCCTCAACATCCAGCCCCGCAGCGGTGGACTTATCAACATTCCCTCTTTGGCTTTCCCTTAGTTGGCGCAATTTCGCGACTGCACCGATTTACCGATTTGTTCGGAGAAGTGACAAGCGTTAACTGTCAAGCTCAATTTTGGGACAGTCAGCCGGATTTCTACAAAGCTTGTTTGTGCAATGCACAGTTGCGCTTTGCCAATGGCGTTGTCGCTGAAGCTGTTTATGGAAAAGGAGAGACTTTTTGGCAGTCGGAAAACATTTTTACCATCTACGGAGAAGCAGGAACCCTGGTTTTTACTCCAGAATCCGGTCAATTAATTCAGGGAGAAAATCGGCGCAACCTCAAAGTAGGAACGCGACGCGGCTTGTTTGCCAAAGACACCGATATGGTGTTGGAATATTTGTCAAACGGTACGCCTTTGTACGTGAATACTTCCAGTAGTTTGTACGCTTTGAAGGTTGCAGATGCTGCGAGGCGATCGAGCGAAACTAGGCAAACTATCGCCCTTATAAATTGATAAAAAGCTATGAAACAGAAGGTTATTTGATTTGGGAAAAAAATTCAATAGAACGGAGATATTGCACCTTTCTCAATTACCTATAACAATCCTAATCCTAAATCATTTGTGTAATTCTTGTAGGGGCAAACCCCCCGTGGTTGCCCCCATGAAGCCGGGTAGGCAAAGAAAGGCATTACCCCTACATCTTTGTAAGACTCCTGGAAGGAATGCTATATTCCTTCCAGGATATGAGCTAGTTTCCATCCCAAAAAGATAGGTTCAAACCGTCGAAGTCCATGAACAAGGGTAGGCATTCCGGGAGGCACGGAAATGGAATAAGCTGTGGAGCATTTAAACAACTAACGAGGCTTGTAGGGTGCGTCAGGAGTGAACACTTACGCGCTTATGCGGGAAACACTTCTGTACTGACGCACCATACTATCGTCTTTTAAATGCCGAACAGCTTATCAGCTTCAATAGTGGTATAAAAGTAATGATGGCGATGGAGCTCGCCGAAACCGCCCTTCGTTATTAATAATCTTCATAACGTTTAAAAGGCTGATGGCTCCTACTGTTCCGACTTGTGGCGGAAGGGTAGGATAGTGCGGATGCCTCGATCGATCTTTCCCCTACAAGTCACGTTCATCCATTCAGCTTCAAGGTGGCGTGATGTTAGAAAGTATGATCTGGATTTTATTAATGGGCTTTTTTGTCGGGCAGATTGCTCGACGGCTGAAAGCTCCAGCACTCGTAGGTATGGTGCTGGTGGGCATTTTATTAGGCCCGCAACTGGGGAATGTCATTAGCCCAGAGGTTTTGGGCGCAGCGAATTCTCTTCGCACCATTGCTGTGATGGTGATTTTGATGAAAGCGGGGTTAGGACTCGATCGCGAAAAGCTATCCCAACAGGGAACCGTGGCGCTGCGATTAGGCTTTCTGCCTGCCGCTTGCGAGGCCGTCGCCATTGCTGTCGCTGCGATGTGGCTACTTCAGTTTGATTTTTTGACGGGGCTACTGCTAGGCTGCATCATTGGTGCGGAATCTCCAGCAGTGATTGTTCCCGGAATGCTGCGGTTAAAAAGTTTAGGTTGGGGAGTAAAAAAAGGAATTCCCGATGCGATTCTGACGGGGAGTGCCTTGTCAGATGTATTGCTTTTGCTGGTGTTTAGCCTACTGCTAGCATTTCTATCCCAAGGGAAAGCTACAGCCATTACCTTAGTGGGAGGAATCACCCTCAGCCCTCTGCAATTGCTGCCATTTCAAATCTTCATCCAAATTACCTTGGGGGTGCTGTTGGGATGGGTGACTGCTCGAATTTTGGTGTCACTATTAGTCAAGCAAAACTGGACTCAAACTGCGGTTCATGACTCTCTAGTCGCTGCTGGCTTTGCCCTTGGGCTGGTAGTATCAGCCGAACATATTCCGGTTTTCTCTGGCTATTTGGCTGTCATGGCGGCGGGGTTTTTCCTGATTGAGTTGGATGCACCTTTAGCACGAAGATTGCGGGGTGGCTTTGATAATTTGTGGACGATCGCGGAAATTATTTTGTTTGTGCTACTGGGAGCTAGTATTCAACTTAATGTATTAGGCAATACCTTGCTGGTTGGTTTGTTGGTGTTGGCGATTGGGACTCTGATTGGGCGATCGCTCGGTTGGTATCTTTCCACTGTAGGTAGTAATTGGACTGGGAAAGAACGGCTGTTTTTGCTACCAGGAAATTCCGCTAAAGCAACGGTACAGGCGGCGATTGGGGCGATTCCCCTAGCTCAGGGCATTGCTGGTGGCGAGACGATTTTGGCGATCGCAGCTCTCTCAATTTTAGTAACAGCTCCCTTGGGTGCTTGGGCAATTCCCACTTGTGCTCCCAAACTATTAGAAAAAGGCGAAGTTGACCCTACAAAAGTAGCTATTTCCGGTCGTCCAGTTTTTCTCGCCGCAGTAGACGCTTCCCCCGTAACAGCAGATGTTTTAACTAAAGCCGCAGACTTAGCTCGGCGCAGTGATGGAGATGTGATTGTTTTGTATGTAGATAATCTGGGAGAGCAAAGCACAAACTTACAATTACAACAACAAGCACAACGAATATTATCAGATATTCGCTATGAGTTCCTGAGTCTTTCGGGTACAGTTCCACAGGAGATTATCCACGTGGCACAAGCTCGGCAAGTGGCATATATTGCGATCGGAAAACGAGGGCATCAACCTTGGGAAGAAGTGCTAATAGGTTCTGTTTCTCAAGCCGTCTTAGAAACCAGTCCTATTCCTGTCATCTTGGTGGAATGTAGTCATAAGTAGAAGGAAGAAAGAAGCAAGCAGCAAGAAGGATTTACTTAACTTACCTATTGTATCCCGTCCAAATTTATAAAAAAGGATGGTTTTTGATAAAACATCTTCATCAATTTTAGCAGTTTATCGCCTTGCCCCAACTCACGTGGTTGCCTAAAATTCGCGATCGCGCTCTGTTTGATGCGTCTGGTTACGTTTCAGCGATCGAGGCCTTGAAACGGGAGCATCTCATATTTGTAAAAACTATGGTTGTAAAAACACTTCTTCTGGCTCCTTCCTTCTTCCTTCTTCCTCTTTTCTCCTGGCTCCTGACTCCTGACTCCTAACTCCAATTTTGGGCTTGGCTGCTTTCATTGAGATGCTCCCCTTGAAACTCTGTGAGCAAGATTTTCAGCAATTTAGTCAGCAAGTGTATGATGCTCAGGAGTTATTTGAAACGCCGCCAGGAACTACTTCATAATTGGGGATTTCTTGAGATTGACCACCCCTCCAAACAATTGCTTTAAGTTGAACACTCCCAAACAAGAATCAGATTGTAATCGGGGACTGCACATAAACTGTAGGGTCTTCCATCGTAAAGACAATCCCATGGATTGAGAGCGATTTGGCAATTTTAGCCCTTGCCAACTCTAGTAGACGTTTACGCACTTCAATCGCATTATCTTGAGAACCTAAAATTGCAAAACTCACCCTTAATCTTTTTCCTGTTCCATCAGCCTGAGAGATATTGGTGCTGTTAGTATCAATCCCTGATAGGTAAGCGGTTTTTTCCATGATCACTTGTTGCACTAGCGCATATTCTCGTTCCCCTAAAACACTAGCAAAGTCCATATAAAATAACACCATGATTTTTTTGGCAAGAGTAACGTTTTCAATTTCTACACTTACAAGGATGGAATTGGGCATCACAATAATTGTGCCAGTGCCAAGGGAACGGATTTTGGTTGATCGCAAACCAATACTTTCTACTTTCCCTAATTCTCCACCTGGTAAGCGGATGTAGTCACCAGTAACAAAAGGACGATCAAGATATAAAACTAAAGTCGCAATCAGTTGTTCGAGAATTTTTTGAGCAGCAAAGGCGACGGCTAAACCCACCAACCCCAAACTTGCCACCAATCCAATCAAGTCAAAGTTGAGGCTGCTGGCAAAAGCAACTAAAGCTCCAATAAAGATCAAGATATGAATAATGGTCTCAAACACTAGAATGGCATCATCACTACTAGGGCTAAATTTGCTGCCCAACTTGAATCCGTAGGTACGCAGGTAGCGGCTACTTAGTTTTACTGATAACCAATATAAGCTTCCAATTAAAAATAGATTGATAATCGGCTTTAGGAGATTATAAACGACTGGTACTAATGGTTCTAATAAGCTCACCGACCAACTGATACAAATACTGAGAACTGCAAATTCCAAAAGGCGATCGCTCGGTTGAACAATTTCTATATAGATAGTTTCTAAGGTGTGGGGAGCTAGTTTTTTAAGCGCTAATTTTACTAAATCTGTAGCGTAGTGGCTAAATACAAAGGAACCTCCTACTGCTCCAAAAAATAGCAGCCACTGGGGCTGAGAGAATGGGGAAATAAACTGATAGCGTAGACTGCGTAAGATGGGAAACCAGTCGGAACTGACTATGGCGATCGCACCCCAGCTAAAACTAAAAAAAATCTTGCTGAAAATTCCAGTTTGAAACTTAAATATTCGGGTTGCTAGTCCCAAAAAAAGCCGCACTACGATCAGCGCTGCGATTACGCTCAAAATCCATAGACTTCTCTGCCAAAGATATTGGGGAGTGCGTTCTTTTTTAGCTTTGGCGATCGCTGTTTCTAGAATAGCCCGCCATTGATTAGCTTGTTGAGTTCTAGAAAACCCTGGCAGAACATCATTGGCTGTAACGGTGAGAAGGTAGTTATCATTTAAGGAAATAGAAGTAGCGCTGGTACTATCATCATTCCGCACATCAAAAGTTATGGGTTGATCAGTAGCGATCGCCTCCCTGAGAATATTATTAGCAAATTGGGTGCGCTCCTTTGCTGTAAATCGCTCCAAAGCTTGCAACTTAAAAAGGGGAATCCCATCAACAACCACCGGAGCACTACCATTAACAAAACCCTGACTAAAATTTTGAGCAGGATTTTGAGCAAAACTCATGGGAGTAAACACCAACAAACAAACCACTAAAAATAAGCTAGTCAGTTTAATTGCTCGTCTAATTACTTGTTTAGATAGAAATTGGCGCATCCACATAAATCGTTGGTTGGTTAAGGATAAAAGAAATATCATGTTTTTGAAGTTGCTTGGTAATTTTTTGGGTTGCCAAATCCAGCAATTGTCGTCTTAGTTCCATGGATAACTCATTAGAACCCAGGATAAAAAAGGAAACTTGAGCCTGATTTTCACTAAAAGAAACCTCTGTACTACGCCAATCTAAACCAAAAATATCCATAGTACAGTCCATCACAATTTGGCGGATCAATGCTTGCTCATCGGCAGATATTGATTTAAGAAACTCAAGTATCATTACAGACATGACTTTCTTTGCACCTGAAAAATTTTCAATGGTAGCTTGGGTAAGCGCATTATTCGGAATAATTGTGAGCGTGCCTTTACCAGAAGTGCGAATTTTGGTTGATCTTAAGCCGATACTTTCTACTCTACCAAAAGTACCTTGCTTACCCGTAGGCCCATCCGATAAGCCGATATAGTCACCAACAGTAAACGGACGATCGAGGGTTAAGACAATCCCCCCCAAAAATTGCTCTAAAGTCTTTTGAGCGGCAAAGGCAATGGCAATACCTCCAATCCCCAAACTGGCAACTATGCCGACAACGTTGATGTTATGGCTAATACAAAAAACTAAAATTAACGTTACACCGATCGCAAAGTCTCCAAAATACCGAATTAAGAAGATTGACTCGCCTTTAACTTTGGGGTTTGAGTCAAAAGTTACTCCTAAAATTGTGGTGTTAAAAAATTCTCTAAATAGTCTTGACAGCATCCAGCCGCTAAGTATAGTGATGCCAATACTCAGGCTAAGCTCGATTAAACTAAGCGATTTACCTTGAGGTATTAGAAGTAACATTACTTCCATTGCTGAAAGTGTTGATAACACCAAAAGTATGTTTTTTGAGCCAACCACTACCCGAATATAAGTTTGGCTTAATAATTGTGGAGCGAACCAACTTAACGGTAAGTTTAAGATTGAAAATAGCGCAATCCCCGCTAATGCTGTCACCACTCCTGCTACCAAAATAGAGCTTATTGCCCCTAAGCCATCGCCATTATTTAAAGCCAGGTCTGAGGCTTGATAAAGCGGATTAATTGTTTCTGTCATAGCAAAGTTTAATTATTCAAGTTTCGAGTTAGTTCAAAGTCGGAATCTCGCGCCATGCTTGTAGCATTGGGTGCATTGTTAGCCCTTACACAAATACCCAAAAGGCAACAACCCAGCCAAGGTAGAATGCTACTATCTTCCATTTTCTGCTTCCGCCATTACTTTGAACGCAGTTGGTTTGATTAGGATTTTGGTGGGGAAGATAACTTTAAAGTGCATTCCTGACGGCCTTTCTGATTGCATAGAAATCATGATTTTTTTTCCAGGTTTCGGAATTTAGATCCCCCAGAGTCCCCCTTAAAAAGGAAAATTAATTCTTCCCCCTTTTTAAAGCGGATCTTTTCTGCTTTTACGGCTTCGTCAATTGAGCCGATCAGGTAGAGGAATTTTTCGGGTGTATCCGAAAACTCCTCATTGATAATGCGATCGCATCCTTTTAAGGTATCTTCTAATTATACTATTTTACCTGTCAAACTCGTAAACAGCGCCGTTGTAAAGAAAGGTTGTATGAGAAAACTTTCTCAAGGCCGCGATCGGAATACAACTTTACGATCGCCTTGCGATAATTCTTATCAACCCAACTTCCCGCTCATATCTTTTAGTTCCTCACAAGTGGCGATGGTTTTGCGAACTAATGTGCATTGACACTCCTTGGTAATTTATGCTGCAACTTGTGTATCATGCGATCGCATACCCAGATCAACGCACGCACACGAGCAACAAAGTGCGTCTTCTGGGGCGATCGCCAGCAATAGAGTAAATCTTGCTCTCGCCCTCGCTAACCGCCCAAAAAACCTGCTTAATGTTAATATAATTGGGCTTTCGGCTGTAGGTAATTTCTGCACCGTCCTCCAATCCACCAGCCACGAAAGTAGAAAGCTGCTGGCAAATTCCTCACACTAAAGTAACAGGTAAAAATAAGAGACTGTTAATGCTAAATCTCCTAAAAGCGAAGTTATGGATTGATAAAAGAGCTGTTTATATTTTTCTTTTCGTCTAAATTTACCTGCTTTAATCGTTCTCAAGTGAGAGATTATGGCTAACCCGATTTCATCGTTACCTTAATTACTCGCTCTCAAGAATTAGCTTTGCTTGCAAAAGTTCTTGACGCTTTTCTTCGCTGACACTGGGATACTCAAGGTTCAGTTTCTTCAACTGAGTGTAAATGATGCCAGCTACTACCAGACGAGTGAACCATTTGCGATCGGCTGGGATAATGTACCAAGGAGCATAGTCCGTACTGGTGTGATTAAACATATCTTCATAGACCGTCATGTACTCATCCCAAAAAGTACGATCTTTAGCATCATTAACAGAAAATTTCCAGTTTTTTTCAGGACGATTGATCCGTTCTAAAAAACGTTTTCGCTGCTCTTCCTTAGACACATTGAGAAAAAACTTGAGGATAATCGTCCCGTTATTGACTAATTGCTTCTCGAAGTTGTTGATTTCTTCAAAGCGCCGCTCCCAAATATTCGGGTCGATTAAACTAGGTGGAATTGGTCGCTGTTCTAGGATTTCTGGATGAACTCGTGTTACCAAGATTTCTTCATAATAAGAGCGATTGAAAATTCCAATCCGTCCTCGTTCTGGTAGGGCTTTGGAACAACGCCATAAATAGTCATGATTTAACTCTTCTGTCGATGGCGCTTGGAAGCTATGCACTTGACATCCTTGGGGATTGATTCCTGACATTACGTGTTTGATCGTACTGTCTTTACCCGCCGCATCCATTGCTTGAAAGATGATTAGTACAGCATGGGTTTTTTGGGCATACAGAATATCTTGATATTCTGCTAAAGCTTTAATACCTTTCTTTAATTGACTTTTAGCTTTCGACTTCTTTAGATGATTGGCTTTGTAAGCTGGGTCATAGTCTTTTGTTAGAGAAATTCCTCGCTCTGATGGCACAATAATTTGCTGCTTTGGTGGAACAATAAAAGGACGGATCAAATCGTCAAGATTTTTGAGCGGAAAAGGATTCAATGATGTATCGTTTTGGCTATGTTTATCGGTCATACTTTTAACTTTCCAAATTACAACGGCAAACCCAAACCAGCTCTAACGTATTCCAAGTTTATGAAGTAGAATACCTGCTTTAATTCTTCTCAAGTGAGAGGTTACAATATATCACTACTTGAAATCTTTGCCGTCTAACTCCTCCGCAATGCCTTCCTAGCTGCCACGTTCAATCATATCTGCATGACACCTTAGTGCGGTTTAGTCTAGTGTCCCGTGAGTAAAGAAAGCGATCGCCCAAACAAGTCCTTTTTTAGGTAAAATGACAGCGATCGCCTATTTCCTCCAAATAGTTTCTCCAAGTTAATTTAGGCAGACCAAGCTTCGCGAAAGTCACCATAGAGGGTCAATCCACCATCAATATAGAGCGTTTGTCCCGTAATGTAAGCCGCTTCATCTGATACGAGAAAGGCAACAGATGCCGCCATTTCCTCCGATGTGCCTGCCCGCCCCATTGGGATATGGCTTTCCACTACTGCCTTTTGTTCTGGATCGTCCGTCCAGCTTTCATTAATCGGTGTAATCGTCGCACCGGGCGCAATAGCATTGACGCGGATGCCTCGGTTTGCGTATTCCAACGCTAGGGTTTTAGTCAGATTTCCCATGCCGCCTTTGCTGATGGAATAGCTGATATACATCGGGCGGGGAATGATTTCATGCACGCTCGAAATATTGATAATCACCCCAGGGCGCTGCTGCTCTAACAGATGCTTAATAGTTTCCCGCGCACAGAGATATGCACCTCGCAAATTGACTGCCATCACGCGATCGAATTCATCGGTTGGCACTTCATGGGATGCGCTTTCTGTTTGAATCCCAGCATTATTAATCAGGATATCCAGACTACCAAATTTATCAATGACACTATTCACCATACGAAGGATGTCGTCTTCTTTTGAGACATCTCCCTGAACTAATAGCGTTTCAACCCCGCATTCCGAGGCTTGTCCACAGGCTTTTTGCAGAGCTATTTCTTCAGTATCTTCTGCCTCTTCTAAACTTTTGCGATAGTTAACGGCAATGTTGCAACCTTCTTGAGCGAGACGAATGGCGATCGCCTGCCCAATGCCTGAACTCGCTCCAGTAATTAGTGCGTTTTTTCCCTTTAAACCTTTCATAATTAATCTCCCAGAGTTTTAAAACAAAATATCTTAACCGAAACCTCAAGCCAACTAGCTTCAATATCAACCAGAAGGTTGTTCTGTCGTTTCCCCACGCATTTCATCAATATCCAGGAGGCCGATCATCACCCCCGCGATCGGGATCGACAGAAAAACTCCGACCAATCCAGCGACTCGCGCCCCCACTAATAGCGCAAAGAACATAATGACTGGATTTATATTAATGGAGCCTTGCATAATACGCGGCATGAGTAAGTTTTCTTCAACCTGCTGTAAAACAATGCAACCCACTAAAACTTTCAAACTCAGCAGAATTCCTTGAGGCAGAATAATCAGGCAGATTAGGCTAATCCCAATCGTTGCGCCAATACCGGGAATCAAGTCAAATGCGCCTGCGACTGCAGCCATGACCAGTGCATAGGGAATATCCAGCAAAACAAACACCACAAAGGTAGAGATGCCGAAAAAGATTGATAACAGCAACCGACCCCAAAAGAAACCCAGAAAATTCTTTTGAATTGCCCTGGTCAAATCCTCGCGTAAGCCGGGTGGAAAGAGCCTCACGATCAGATTCCATAGTCGTCTACCATCTAGCAGCATAAAGAAGCTAACCACCGCAATCACAATCACATCTAGCAAATTGAAGAACAGATTTTGCACTGTGGAAAAACCCCTGCCAATGATGCCCAGGGCTTGTTCGCGCAGTTGTGTCTCAAAGGTGCTGAAATCGACCGTAATATTGCGCTTTTCCAGAAATGATTGAAGTGTTTCCAACAGTGCGATCGCCGAGTCTAAAAATTGAGGAGCCTGTTCTAATAACTGCTGTGCTTGGGAAATGGTAGCTAATCCTAACGTTGCCATTAACGCACCTAGAATCAACAAGGCCAGTAAAAACACCAGCACTACCGCTAGCCAACGAGGGATGAAACGAGATACAAATTTGACTGGGTAGTTCAGCAGAAAGGCGAGAATAGCTGCAAAAATAAAAACAATCAGAACCGTTTCAAAATATGCCAACACCTGCACGATCGCCCAACCCAGCACAAAGAGTAGCAGGTAGCGAATGAGTTGAGCATTGTTCAGGTGTTCCCACATCCGATTGGTGTTAATTTTTGGATTGTCCATTACAGCCTGTCCACGTCTCCACCGTTCCTCACCCGCAGTATTAAATAAAAGACACACCCATGCCCTCTACCTAAAGAGATGAATTGTAGAGCCTGTAGGGGGAGTTTTTCTCAGAGACACTTCTCCCGGCCCAAAGAGCGGTGGTCATGACGCAAGGACATCCGCAAAAAAGGCTTCCTGCTGATTGTATGGTGGGAGAAGTTAGCGAGGGGAAAGGGGTTTGCGCCTAAGCGTGAGCAGGAACAGTTGTAGACAGAGAATCTGTCACCCAGCCGATCGCCAGCCAGGATTAAAGACAGTCTTTGCAACAACCAGAGGCTATGACATCAGTAGCGAAAAACGGCGGCGATCGCCTTGTCTTGAGGAACATTTCCCGGCTCTACGGCGTAAACATTACCACCATTGGTCAGGGTATGCAGTGCGGCTAAATCCAGCAAATCTTCGTCTCCTGCCTGATGTTGAGGGTGAATCTGAACCGAATTCGCCTCTGGATCGAACACCCCCCAAACTTGCTCACCAACGGGAACAAACAACGCTTCAACGCGCTGAAAATAGGCAGCAGGCACAACCTGTTCGATCGTGCTAGCAGTTTTTTCGGTGGCTTGTAGCTCCTGGTAGCGGGCGATCGTTGCTTCTTTTGCTTGCTCAAAATAAGGCTGTACAATCTGCCACGCTTGGGTATGCAGTTCCTCTGGTTTCAACATTTCTGGATTGCCTGTGATACCGTCGGGCAGTAGGTGAGGGTAGGTGTTGGCCTGCTGATAAATTGGCAATAGATAATCAACTCCTGCCAAAATTAGCGGCGCTTTTTCGTTTTTTAAGAAGGATTCTAGCCCGTTGCTAACTTGGCGGAAGTAACGCAGCAGTCGATTTTTCTGGTCATCGTTACCGCCTCCGTGTCCATGAAATATGGCAGAACCATCGCCACCACTGCTGCCTTGTGAGCTGGCCGTATGAAACTGCAGGCTTTTTTCTGGATCGTCATACTGCAATGCTTCTGCAATGCTGGTAGGTACATCAGTCAAATCAACCTCGTTGACGTGATAACGAGTTCCCTGAAACAATCGAACTTGATTTTGGCTTAGTGCCAGAATATAAAACTGCCCATCTCCAGACAACAGTTGCAGCAATGGTTTGAGATGAAAGCGCTCGGTGACTACGGTTAATTCTGGGAATGCGATCGGCAAGCAGTAGTAGCGGAACTGATTGGGAGATAGCAGAATTGCTAATCCATCGCTTTGATGCTGCCAGAATTCATAGGTATCTAGCTCATGAACCGGTTGCAGCAACTCTTTGGCATCCTGTTCACTCATTCCCATCGCCAGCAATTGTTCTTCGGCTTGCCGCACCATATTCTTGAACCGAATTGGATTTTGTTGGGTTTCGGCTCCTAAACGCTCCATTGGCGTGTAGATCGAAATACAGGTTGAGTTTGATTCTGTGGCTAAATTGGTTAATTCATCAATGGCTAATAAATTCATTGTGTACCTCTGTTCGATTTTTCTTTCAAGCTTTTCTCAGCGGTAGGACAAGCTGAATGTCTTTTCTGAGACATCTGCTGTTTTCTGATTTGTGCTGAGAAATTTCCGAGAGTAACTTCCCTGACGGTCAGAGTTAGCCTCAGAGATGTGGTCAAGATTAGTCGCTTAGCGAGCGCGCAACTTTCCGAGAGTAGTGTCTAGCAACTTTTTCATTTTCTCGGCAGCACCCCTGATGGACTGCTCCAATATCTGGCCCTGATCGCTGACTGCAATTGGCTGATGGTTAGCAAGACGAACTTCGATCAAACAGCGTTTATCATTAGCACCAGACTTCTCGTTGCTGTTCTCATCGCTAAGGTGGACTTCCACCCGTGTAATATGCTGACTGAAGCGATCTAAGGTGTCGTTAATTATGGCTTCGACCTGTTGAGACAGCGCCTCGTTGCCGCCGATGTTGGTATCAGTGTTGAGCTGAACTTTCATGTGTCAATCCTCTTCTAATAGCTGTCTTATGGGAGTGGTGCGATTAGCGCCCTTTTTCCTGCATACAGCATCCTGCCGATCTGTTTAATCAACCCTAGCTCGGCAAATCGCTACCATTACGATCATCTAGGTTTCCGTGACCGAAGTAGCCTACTAAAAGGTAGATACTTACAAGCTTAATGTGCTTAAGGTATAGCAAGCGATCGCACAATTAAAATCACCCTTTCTGCATAGGTTTGTCAAATTTTTCTATTCTCACTGTCTGCATTCCCATCAGGCTGCTTGCACCACCGCTTACGAATTACGAAGTGAATTACGAATTACGAATTACGAGTTTCCTTTTGTGATATTTTGGATGCTTCCAATAATTCTGCAAAATTATTTAGTAGTAAATTGGGTCGCGGAACGAAACCCAACCTACAGAATAAAAATATATATGGCGCTTCTCAAAAAAAGTGGGGTGTGCAAGTGATAAATTAGCAGTTATTGATTGACAATGCCCTACCACTTACGAACCCTACCTCATTATTTTAGTCAGAAATGGTATAGCAATCCTTGCAGGAATTGTCAATTTTTTACCCCACCCCCATTATTCCCGAACTCGCGGGGAGGGAGTAATAAATTCACAAATAATGCGAGGATTGCTATATCTAGCTTAGTGATTTGATTTATGTTTACTTTCTTATAAAATTTTAGATGCAATCAGACCGACCAGCACAATCAGGCCTAATGCTCTACGAAAGTAATTAACGCCTTGAAATAATTCTTCCCAAGCCCAAGTAAACAAAGCGCCAAAGGCTACTAGCTGCAACCCTAAATTAATTTGACCTGTTGTAACAATGAGCGTTAATAAAGTAGCTACAATCCCGACACTCAGTGGTAGATTGGGCATCTGAGCTATAACAATTTGGCCTTCGCTGTCGCGGAATGTGCGATCGAACAATGTGCTTTCCATGAGTTTCTCGTGTCAATGTAATAAATAGAACCAGGCTAACATTCAATACTGCGGGCCTTTTGGGGAAGGATACTACAAGCTTTAGAGGGCAAGGATCATAAAAAACTCGAATTAAATGCAAGTCAGGAGTGGAGATGACATTGATTTAATTATCCACAGTGGCTCAAATTCCTAGAAAATTAGCCATTGAACCCTAGAAAAGCTGTCAACATTATTGAACAGTTAAATATGGGATTTATCCTGGATCAAGTTTTTTCTGGATTCCCTCTCATGAATTTATTCAGCTTGTTTTACCCATCCTTTTAAAGGTTTTTTATTTGAGTTGCTAGATGGTATTTTTATAGTAAAATTCAAAATTTTAAATATCATCTCTCGGTTGGAATAGTTTAGATTCAAAGGTTATCTATAATTGGACAGACATCATTGTTTCTGTAGTATCGCATCGAGAGCGATCGACCTCATGCTCAAATCAAAGGTCAGCAATTCACAGGTCTAAACCTTTTCGTGAAGAAGGCTTGAACCTCTGTTGGCAGTGCAGTAATTTCTGTTTCCACAGCTTGAATTGATTGTGTACCCGCTCTTTCTGCTCGATCGCTATCAGCATCCTGACGCACAAAAAATCTGGCCGGGGTTGCTGTCAAATAACCACATAGGGCGATCGCACACAACGCCAGCAAAAAACAAAGCACCCGCCCTTGGGGCAGGGCGGTTTCATTCTCACGAAAATCGCGATTTTGACTCTTGTAGTGCCAAGAATGCCTACCCCCCCACAGACGATTTCACAGGCGTTTCAGACATGGGGGCAACCACGGGGGGATTGCCCCTAGGTCGAATGAAACAGCCCTGCCCCAAGAGTCACAATATTCATCAATAAAATTGATGGTGGGTCGAGATGGGCGGGATTCATCCACAGACAGCAACTGAGTTTAGGTCGTTTTCGGCTATTATACTCCCATCAGAGTGACACAAGAGCAATAAATTGCCTATTGAAATTGTCGAAAGGGTTGTGGGGTATGAGGTGTATGGTGTAGGCGTATGCAAATTAAATTCCTATTAACTTATGCTAGGTATCAATGTCGGGAGAAGTCACTATGCTTGGTAAATCAAGGATGCCCTTATCACCTGGACTTTTCAGAAAAATTCCCCTACAAATAATGCTAATTGTTCCATTTGTTGTCCAAACAGTTGGAGCAGTGGCTGTTGTTGGTTATCTTTCCTATAGAAACGGTCAAAAAGCAGTAAATGATGTAGCTACTCTGTTGCGGAATGATATTAGCGATCGCATCAAAGAAAATCTAACTTATCTGGTTGCTATTCCCTTTCAATCCTTTGAAAACTATGATGCAGCCCTGAGCCAAAAGCGCATCGATCTTAATAATGGGAGAGACGTAGAGAAGTTTCTATGGGGACAACTCCCTGCCTTTCCCCTTGTTGCTGCCGCAGCTTTTGTTACCCCCAATCAGGGGTTTTTTGCTGGTGAGCGGCAGGATGATGGCACGATCGTCATCCGTACTTCGGAGGTAGAAAATAACTACACTTTGACTACCTATACCACAAGTCCAGAGGGGGAACGCCGGGAAATTATCAACGCCGGGAACCCTAACTTTGACCCTCGCAACCGCCCCTACTATAAAATTCCAGTCCAGGAAAAGCAAGCTGTTTGGGCAAAATTGTATCCTCACATTACAGGTAAATACCTATACATTGCGGCTGGCAAACCCATATATACCCAGAGTGGAAATCTCCAAGGAGTGTGGATGACCAGCTTAAATCTGGTAATGTTTGGGGATTTTTTAAGTAAACTCAAAATAGGTAAAACTGGGCAAGGTTTTATTCTGGAACGGTCTGGAGAAATGATTGCCACCTCTACAGGGGAAAAGCCCTTTCAATATTACCCAGACAAGGTTGTCCAACTGCCAGAGCAACGAATTGAACGACTCAAGGTTGTCAATAGTAGCAATGCCCTCACCCAAAAAGCGAGTCAAGCTTTGCTAGAGCAGTTTCATGATTTTCAAAATATCCAAGCATCTCATCAACTGAAATTTACCGTCGATGGTAAAAATTATTTCGTCCAAGTCGATCCTTTTCGAGATAGTAAAGGTATTGACTGGTTGGTGGTGGTGACTATTCCAGAAGCAGACTTTATGAATCAGATTAATGCCAATACTCAGACTACAATCCTGCTCTGTTTAGCAACTTTGATTTTGGCAATTTTGTTGGGTATCCTGACCGCTCGCCGGATTATCCATCCTGTGGAGCGGATCACCACTGCTTCGGAAGCGATCGCGCAGGGCAATCTCAACCAACAAGTGGAGGTTAGTTCCATCGTTGAACTGGGCAAATTAGCCAATGTTTTTAACGGCATGACCAGACAACTGAAAGATTCTCTAGATGCCATCCATTTGGCAAATGAAGAATTGGAAGCTAGAGTGGAGCAAAGAACTGGGGAACTGCGCCAAGAAAAAGAAAAGTCAGAACAATTACTTTTGAATATCTTACCGGCAGAAATCGCCGATCGCCTCATGCGGACGAATGAATCCCCGGCTGAACATTTTGAAGAAGCCACGATTTTGTTTGCAGATATCGTAGGGTTTACCACTATCTCGGCCCGGATAGAGCCGATGCAATTGGTAGCAGGTTTAAACCAAATTTTCTCTGCCTTCGATCAACTCACTGAAAAGTATGGCTTAGAGAAAATTAAAACCATTGGGGATGCTTACATGGTAGTTGGTGGTTTACCCGCTTCTCGACCGGATCATTGCGAAGCGATCGCCAACATGGCGTTGGATATGCGAGCCTATATGGAAGACGTGGAGAATATTTTTGGGGAATCTCTACAAATTCGGATCGGGATTAATACGGGTCCTGTAATTGCCGGAGTCATTGGGATTAAGAAATTTATCTATGACCTCTGGGGTGATGCGGTGAATATCGCCTCAAGGATGGAATCCCACGGCAAACCGGGATACATTCAAGTCACCAATGCGACTTATCTCAAATTACAGAATAAATACTTACTAGAGCCAAGGGGGACGATCGATGTCAAGGGAAGAGGAGAAATGATGACCTATTGGCTTTTGGGTCGGCGGGGAGAAATATTAGCCACTAGCACTCGATATATCTAACATCATTGCGACTCCTACTAAGGTAAGGAGAGTGCTACGCGATCGCTATCACTTTAAGCAAGAGGAGCAAAGCGCTTTAAAAACAGAGCAGGCACAATGACTGGAATCCCTGCACCGATACAAATGAGAGCTTGGATAAAACTAAGCGGTTGGGTAGCAAATAGCGGGTTTATGAAAGTCAACTGGCTAAAGAAAACTTGAAATATAAACACACAAGCCACACCTATCGCAGGAATAAAAGCAATTTCTTGAGTGCGATCTTTTAAATACCCAAACAGAGATGGAATACATTGGCTAATACTCAATAAGTAAAAAGTTTCTGCTGAAACGAGGGTATGGACTGCCATTGTCCGAGCCAAATTGATATTACCGGTGGCTTCCGAAGCCCATTCAAAAATTCCAAGTACAGCAATGAGATTGAAGATGGAAATAATTAGGATGCGCCACAGCAATTTTTTCGTTAATAGGGGTTCATTGGGACGGCGGGGCGATCGCTGCATAGTCTCAGCCGATTTGGGCTCAAACGCGAGAGTGGCACTTAGGGCGACGGAACTCACCATATTCACCCAGAGAATCTGCACCGGCAAAATTGGCAGGGTTGTACCCGCCAAGATTCCCACCAATATGGTCAGCGCTTCTCCACCATTGACGGGTAGGATAAACCCAATGGTTTTCAGCAGGTTGCCATAAACGGTGCGTCCTTCTTCTATGGCGGCTTCAATGGAGGCAAAGTTATCATCGGTCAACACCATATCTGCTGCTTCTTTGGCAACTTCCGTGCCTGTAATCCCCATCGCTATGCCAATATCCGCCTGCTTCAGTGCAGGGGCATCATTGACCCCATCTCCGGTCATGGCAACAATTTCGCCCTTGGACTGCAAAGCTTCCACCAGTCGCAGTTTCTGTTCAGGAGCAACCCGCGCAAACACATTACTAGCTTCAACGGCATTGGCCAGTTCTTGATCGTCCATTTCTGCCAGTTGCTTCCCAGTGAACGCCAAGGCATTTTCTTCTTGGCTGAGTCCCATTTTACGGGCGATCGCGGCGGCAGTTAGGGCATGATCGCCCGTGATCATCTTGACTTGAATTCCCACAGACTGACAAGTCCGCACGGCGGCGATCGCTTCGGCTCTGGGTGGGTCTATCATGCCTTGGAGTCCCAGAAAGACTAGATCTTCGTCAATATCTTCGCGATCGATCCCCTGCTTTTGGGCTGAGATTTCTTTCTTAGCAAATGCTAGAACCCGTAAACCTTGGGATGCCATGCGATCGACAACTTGCTCAATTTCCTCTCGATTTAAGTCGATGTTTTGACCATCTGCATCAATTTGGTGATGGCATTGCTTGAGAATAGACTCTGCCGAACCTTTAACATAAATCGTGTGGCGATCGGCTAGTTCTCTTGACTGATGCAAGGTTGCCATATATTGAAACTGCGACTCAAAAGGAATTGTATCTAGTCGCGGTTGTTCCTGCTCTAATTCTTGCAGTGTCAACCCTGCCTTTTGCGCCGAGACAATCAGTGCCCCCTCGGTGGGATCGCCGGCTACAGATAACTGCCCATCTTGTTCTTGAAGATGAGAGTCATTGCACAATAAGCCACACTGCAAGCATTCCTGCAAGATGGGGAATTGACTTACCTCTACGGGGCGATCGTTTTGTAAAATCGAGCCTGACTCTAGGTAGCCCACCCCACTAACAGTGTAGGAACTCCCCCCGGCATAGATAGCTTGGACGGTCATCTGATTTTCGGTGAGAGTGCCTGTTTTATCCGAACAGATTACCGTCGTACTACCGAGAGTTTCAACGGCGGGCAGTTTGCGGATAATCGCGTGTTGCTTGGCCATCCGTTCCACCCCCAGTGCTAGCGTCACTGTCACCACGGCTGGGAGTCCTTCGGGAATGGCACTCACGGCTAGGGCAACTGCGGTCTTAAACCCGTCTGTCCAGGTTCCTCCTTTGCCCATCACCACAGCAAACATGAATGCTGACAACCCTAGAATGACGTACAGCAGACTCTTACTAAATTGCTCAATCTTGCGAGTAAGTGGTGTTTCCAGCCCCGTGCTTTGATCCATCAGTTGCGAAATTCGCCCAGTTTCCGTCTGGTTGGCGATCGCTACCACAATTCCTTTGGCTTGCCCAAATGTCACCAAGCTTCCGGCATAAGCCATGTTGGTGCGATCGGCTAAAACCGTTTCCGTGGCTAGGGGCTCGGTTGCTTTTTGGACGGGAACGGATTCCCCTGTCAATGCAGATTCACTCACCTGCAAGTCGCGCACATTAACTAACCGCACGTCAGCAGGCACTTTGTCACCGGATGCCAGTACCACCAAATCGCCAGGAACCAGTTCGCGGGAGTTCAGCCGCACCTTTTGCCCGCCTCGAATCATGGTGGCTTCAGTGGTGACAGATTTGGCTAGGGCGGCGATCGCATTTTCGGCTTTCGATTCTTGGATAAAGCCAATCACGGCGTTAATCAACATCACGCCCAGAATCACCCCCGCATCCACCCAGTCCTTTAGCAGCAGGGTGACGATGCCAGCAACTAACAAAATATAAATCAAGGGTTGGTTGAATTCCATCAGGAAACGCATGATGGGGCTTTTCCCTGCTTTCCCTTTGATTTCATTGAAACCATAAAGTTTCTGACGTTCAGACACCTCTGCTTCTGACAATCCCCCTTCTAAATCTGTCCTCAGATATTTCGCAGCATCGGCAGCAGATTGCTGATGCCATTGCTGTTCAGTGAGATTGTCAATAGTAGAAGATGTCATGATTAGATGCTTGAATAAATTTAACCGCCTTATATTAACCTCTGTTCGAGATAATTTAAAACTGTCTTTGGGAGGGTTTTTCAGGCGAAACCTTTCTCAGATTTAGAGTATGTCTGCTGAAGCACTCGCTCGGTAAACTCCAAACAGTGGAGACAATCGCACTACCACCGGGATGAATACGCTTAAGGGCGATCGTCTGCCAGGAATTTCCGTTGTGATCTCGCAGGTTTTGCCGGGATGGGTAGAGCATTTGCGCTGGATATTCTTCGATTTACGTCACAGTAGCAAACTCCGCGTCCTAAACCTACAAAAACCCGGTCTAAATCGATCGCAGCCGCTCTGGTTGCCGGCAGTGTCAAGCTAAATCCAACTACGCCCATAAAGCCGGAATTCTTAATTGTACCTCATAGCCTCGGAAAGTGCTGTAAATCGAGCGCATTGATACTGTTGCTTAATCAGTTCAAGAGTCCGATTATCTTGGTTCTGATTTTTGCTGCGGTGCTATAGATTTTCCTTCAAGAGGCGGCAGATGCCATATTTTGGGACACTCAGCCGGATTTCTACAAAGCTTGTTTGTGGAACGCACAGTTGCGCTTTGCCAATACCCTTGTCGCTGAAGCTGTTTATGGAAAAGGAGAGACTTATTGGCAGTAGAAAAACATTTTTATCATCTACGGAACCGAACAAAATCTTGTTTTTACTCCTGAATTTTGTTAATTAGTTCAGGGGGAAATAGGCGCTATATTAAAGTACAAAAACGGCGCGACTGGCTTGTAAAAGATACCGACACGGTGGTGAAATATTTGTCAATCTCTACGCATCTATACGTGAATAAGACCAGTAGTTTGTACAATTTGAAAGTTGCCAATGGTGCCCGGCTATCGAGCGAAACTGGGAGAAAGGTAGCGATAACGAGTAAGCACTAAAACTAACCGCTTAGTCTAGTATTTATTTTGGAAGTAGCTTGATTGTGTTTTTTAGTTTATGCTGGTTTAGGAACTATATATTATTAATCCAGGTTGAGGGATTGTTGTTTTTTGCTGGAGTTTTTTTTAGATGTCCGCTCTATTTACCCACGGTTACGCGCTGTTGATTGGTGTTGGTAATACTGCTGACCCCAGGGGATCGCTTCCAGAAACAGCCAAGGATGCTCAAGCGCTCAAAGATTTGCTCACTGACGCAAATTTTTGTGCATATCCCAATACGCCCGATCATGTCCGGTTGTTACAGAACCAGGGTGCGACTCGCAGTGCCATTTTGGATGATCTGGACTGGTTAAAAGGATCTGCAGAGGCAGACCCAGATGCCACGATCGTCATTTACTATTCTGGGCATGGTATGTTTGACCTCGCCAGTAATGCTTACTACTTACTCCAACATGATTTTGATGGGCAAGCCATTCCACAAACAGCCCTTTCAGCCGAAACCTTGAGTGAGAAGTTACGCAAGATCAAGGCTAAACGTCTCTGGGTCATCATTGATAGTTGTCATGCGGAGGGGATGGCTACCGCTAAGAATAATCTGCCAGCAGACTTTTTGCCTACAGCGTTGCCGAAAGGGGTGATTGATGCCCTGAAGCAGGGGGAAGGCCGGGCGGTGTTCACCTCATCACGAGGAAATCAAAGTTCTTGGGTGCGTCCAGATGGCATCCTCAGTCTCTATACCTATCATCTGATTGAGGCGCTGAAGGGAGCGGCAAATCAACCGGGCGATCGCCTCGTCAAAATTTCCAACGTCATGACTCACTTGGGAAAAACGGTTTCAGAGAGTGCCCGTAACCTCTGTCACGCAGAACAAACCCCGTTTTTTGATGCAGCGACGGAGGATTTCCCAGTGGCAATGTTGCGCGGTGGCAAGGGACTGCCCAGCCAAACCCAGAGTCCAGAGTTGCCTAGGGTGATGACAAATCAAGAGGTGATGACCCCTGCCTTGGCGATGGCGAAGCGATCGCTGGCTATTCTAGAAAAACAGGCTGCTGGCTATGGGATGCTGCAAAGGCCTGGTCATCTGGAGATTGAACTAGAAGAAAAACGGCAAGAGGTGGCCGAATTGGAAGCAAGATTGAGGGATGGGAAATCGAATGGATGATTGTGCTCATGTCGAGACACTATTGGCTAGAGCCAAAAATGTGCTTGAAAAATTAGAGATAAAAAAAGCAGGTTACACCGTCCTCAATATACCCTCAGACTTAGAGATCGAATTGGAGGCCAAACACAAGGAGGTCGCTGATCTAGAGGATCGTTTAGCGAAGGCACAATTAGCAAAGAAAGAGACTCAGCAGTCAGCTCAGTCCGAGATGAATCGTCAATCTCCGATGCGATCGCCAGTGCCAGATAGACATTACATTGAACGAGATGAGGCGAAAAAACTGTTAGAACGCTTTGCCTTAGCACTCAACGAATCTGATGGACAACCCTTGCTATTCAATATTTGCGGAACAGGCGGAGTTGGTAAAACAACGTTACTGGGGCGGTTAAAGGATGTCCATGCAAGCAAAGTTGATTTTTTGGAGATTTGTTTTGCGAAAACGCCTGATATCGAAACTCCCCTAAAATTGATGCGAAAGCTACATGAGCAGGCTGTTGAGCGTTTTGGAGGTGAAACGATCGCTGATTCATTCAAACAAAAGGAGCAGCAGTTTGAGTCAACTCTATACAAGTTGAGTCATGAGTCAATTGATGGTGAAACAACTAGCAGCGAAGAAGCAAAGAAGATTAGAAGCTGGTTTCAACGCTTCATATGGCTAAACCTAATAGGTTTGACATCCACCTCAAGTAAGCCGACATCTTTTAATTTTCCAGGGGTAGGTTTTTCTGCATTAGCGGCGATTGGAGAGGATGCAGACAGCTTGCAAGAATCGATCGAGCAGCGAGTGCGGAATCACCCTGCGACCAAAGACCAGCCTGAGCTACAGGCTCTTATGTTACAGCCTGTTTCCAAACTGACGCAGGCATTTGCTGAAAGTCTGATGCAAATTGCCCAAAGCAGAGGACGATCGCTCGTGCTGATTTTGGATACCTATGAAAAAGCACAGTCTTACCTGAATCAATGGCTATGGCAGTATTTGGTCGAAGATACTGCGTTGTCTTGTGCACCAGTAAGGCTCGTGGTTGTAGGGCGACGATCGCTGCAAGCAGACGAGGGTTGGCGCAAGCTCAACCAGGATCGGAAGTTGCTCCTTGAGGTGCCACTTAATAAGTTTAGCAAGAAGGATACAGAGGAATATCTCAAGCAAATTGGCATTGAAAATGGCGGTATACGCGCCAAAATCTACAAAGCAACACAGGGATTACCCTATTATCTAGATTGGGTACGGAAGCAACTAGAGCAAGGTAAAAAACCTGATTTTTCCCAAGGAAACCAAGCGATCGCTAAATTACTTTTGCAGGGGATAGAGCCCCGGCATCAGGAAGTTTTGTATGTGGTAGCTTGTTGTCGATGGTTCGATCGGGCGATGATTCGGTATTTGCTTGGAAGCGTTGACTTAGACTTACAAGAAGATGCCGATAATGCAGAGGGTTACTTTGAATGGTTGAAAAACTTAGATTTTGTTGAGTTTACCAAAGGGCACTACCGCTTAGATGATGTGGCGCGGGATGTCTTTCGGCAGTCATATTTCCAGGAGGATCAAACTCAGTTTCGGAAAACTCATGCTTTACTAGCCGATTACTTCCAGCAACAAGCGGATGAACTTGTTACTCCTGAAAACTTTTTACCCGATCAGTATGAGGATGAGGAGTGGCGAGAACTGATGGCAGAGTTTCTCTATTACAATCTTTTTGGCAAGGGAAAGGAAGGACTCCAAAAATATATTGAACAGGTCTTTACCGCAGTTTATCTGCAAGTACCAGATGTATTTATGGCTCCCTTTGCTTTCATTTGTGCAGAGATAAGTGAAGAGAACCTGAATCTGCTTCCCAAAGCGACAGACAAATTTTTTAAAGATTCGGCAAGAGCTCTCAGCTTTGGCTGGAATTTTATATATACACCGCCAACAAAATACAAGATTAAATTTGAAGGTGAGAATCCTCCTTCGGAACAAGCAACTGAGGAATTTTCAAAACAAATTGAGGTATCTCTTCAATCCCTGTTGGGATATGTTGGCGATCTCAAGGATAGTCTAGGCAAGTGTGCAGGACTGATCTATAAGTCTTTACGTTGCAATACATTCAGAGAAAGAACTGATTCACTGTTGCAAGCGAAAAGCCAGTGTGAAAAATTAACTCACTGCCATCGGAAACTGAAGCATACTCTTTTTTCAAGTCTTGGTGACTTACTCGGAAGTGTAGAACTTTACAAGGATGCACTGGATTGCTATCAGAAAGCACTGGAGTTAGATCAAGGTAATGCATCCACTTTTGTTGGGCAGGGTGTTGCTCTAGGCAATCTAGAGCGACACGAGGAAGCGCTGGAAAGTTTGGAAAAAGCGATTGGCCTCGATCCTGAATATGTTGATGCTTGGAAAAATCGAGGGGCTGCACTACGCAATCTAGAGAGATATGAGGAAGCGCTCGAAAGTTATCAAAAAGCGCTAGACCTCGATCCTGAATATGTTGATTCTTGGGTAACTCGAGGGAAGACACTCTATAATCTAGAGAGATATGAGGAAGCGCTCGAAAGTTATCAAAAAGCGCTAGACCTCGATCCTACATCTGTTGATGGTTGGGTAAATCGAGGGGTTTCACTCTATAAGCTAGGGCGACATGAGGAAGCGCTGGAAAGTCACAAAAAAGCGCTAGACCTTGACCAGAAATCTATTAACAATTGGGTAATTCAAGGGAATATACTCAATAATCTAGAGCGATATGAGGAAGCGCTCGAAAGTTACAAAAAAGCGCTAGACCTCGCTCCTAAATCTGTTGATGCTTGGGTAAATCGAGCGAAGACACTCAATAATCTAGAGAGATATGAGGAAGCGCTCGAAAGTTATCAAAAAGGACTAAACCTCGCTCCTAAATCTGTTGATGCTTGGGTATATCAAGGGATTGCTCTCCTTGATATACAGCGATATGAGGAAGCCCTTGCTGCTGGCGATCGAGCTGTTGAGATAGATTCTAAGAATCATCAAGCACTGAACATTCAAGCACTAGCATTAAGTCTTCTCAAGAATTTTGAGAAAGCTATTACAGCCATTGATGAAGCAATTAACTTAGAGCCTAAAGAAGTATTATACAGGGCTAATCGTGGCATAATTTTGGCAAGAGCTGGTCGATACACCGAAGCCATTGCTGAGTGTGAACAAGCGATTAAGCAAGATCCTAAGGATGAGAGTGGCTATTACGGTAAAGCCTGCTGCTACGCACTACAAGGTGAGATAGAACAGGCTATCGATAATCTACAAAAAGCGATTGATATTGCACCTCGTCGAAGCCGAAGGGAAGCAAAACACAACCCAGATTTTGACAGTATCCGAGATGATGAACGATTTCGAGCTTTGATGTAATTAGCCTCATTTTAATTTCATTGTGTAATTTTTATATATCGAGGTTGACTTTTTACGCGATCGATCCAACTTTGAATAGCTGGAAATCTGGTTAAATCAAATCCGCCTTCGTCAGCAACGTGAGTATAAGCAAATAAACCGATGTCAGCAATTGTATAGCGATCGCCTACAAAAAAAGCATGGTTTGCTAAATGCTGTTCCATCAGCCCCAAAGCAGCATAACCCGGTGCTTGTTTTTGTTGGAGTGCTTCCTGATATTCTTCAGCTTTCCCCGTCAAATACCAAAAACGAGAAGTAGCAATAAAAGGTTCGTGGCTGTACTGTTCAAAAAACAACCACTGCATGACTTGAGCGCGTTCAAATTTATCCGTGGGGAAAAACTCAGTTTCTTCGCTCAAATAAAACATAATCGCATTCGATTCAAAGAGAAATTTACCCGGTGCGATTTCTAACACCGGAATGCGGCCATTGGGATTTTTGACCAAAAATTCAGGTGTGCGGCTTTTTCCTTGGAGAATATTAATTTCTGTGCGATCGAAGGGAATATTAAGTTGAGTTAAGAGCAAGCGAACTTTATAGCAATTGCCCGAGGGGGAATACTCGTAAAGTTTAAACATGAGTCTTGAGAAGATTTTAGGAGCTTAAATTATCTCATAAATTAGATAATTTAGGCACGATGAGTTAACAGTTGTTTGCTAAAATTATTTTGGCGATCGGTGTCGATCGCCAAAACCAGCCACTTCTGCCAGCGTATAAAGCGGTCGGCCCTTCACCTCCTCGTAAATACGCCCTATATACTGGCCCAAAATCCCAATACTAACCAACTGCACCGCACCCAAAAAGAAAACCGCCATAATCACAATTGTCAAACCAGTTAAGGCCGAACCCGCAGAGAAAAGACGCCAATACAAAACCAAAAAAGCCATCAAAACAGACACGAAAGCCGAAAACAAACCCAAATAAATCGACAGTTGCAGAGGAACCTTTGAAAAAGACACTAAACCGTTCATCGCCAAAGCAAAAGATTTACTGAACGTATACTTAACATCGCCAGCAAAACGCGGATCGCGTTCAAACTTAACCGCCGTTTGTTTAAAACCAATCCAAGCGCGCAGTCCCCGAATGTAGCGGTTGCGTTCAGGCATCGCATTGAGTACGTCCACCACGCACCTATCCATCAAACAAAAATCTCCCGTATCTATGGGAATATCAACATCAGCAAGATTCCGCAAAATGCGATAATACATATAAGCGGGCAACCGCTTAAACCAACCTTCTTGACGGCGTTGAGTGCGCTGAGCGTAAACAACTTGATAGCCCTGCCGCCACTGTTCTACCATATCTATAATTAGCTCTGGCGGGTCTTGCAAATCGCCGTCCATGATAACTACAACTTGACCTCTTGAAAAGTTTAAACCAGCAGTTACAGCTATTTGATGACCGAAATTGCGTGCCAAACTGAGGTAACAAATTCGCGCGTCTTTTTCGTGCAATTCTCGCAAAAGTTCGAGAGAGCGATCGCGACTGCCATCATTGATTAAAATTAATTCTACTGGGCCGTCCAGTCGATCCATCACGGCACTAATTCGCCGATACAATTCAGCGAGATTTTCTTCTTCGTTATAGATAGGAATTACCAAGGAATACTTAGGTGTATCTTTCATTGCAGTTTCTGTTTAAAAATTGGCTTTTCAACCGTTAAATCAAAAGTTTCTTTTTCCCCAAACCCCTTAGCTGCTTCACGAGAGAGGTTCAGCACGTAATTTCGCTCTTTTAGCCAGACAACAGCCGCCCAGAAAATAGCCGCGTACCAACACTTATCTATTTTCTTAAATACGAAAAATAAAAGATACCATAAGACTGACACACGCTAAGCTAAAACATCTGTTATCATAGATGTTGAGTCAGACTATAAAAATTACAATCATAACCCATCGATTCAAAATTGCATGACAAACTCAAATTATCTTTGGCAAGCAAATCAAGACTTAAGCGAAGCTTGTCTGCAACATCCCTTTGTCAGAGGCATTGCTGACGGCAGCCTGCCCTCAAATAGTTTTGCATATTACATTGCACAAGACGCATTTTTTCTGGGAGCATTCGCTCGCGCTTACAGTATCGCTGCCGCAAAAGCACCCGACTGGGAGGGGTTTGAAATTCTTCACAATCTCGGTAGTGGCGTTTTAGAAGAACTTCGTTTGCATCAAGGATATGCAGCCAAATGGGGGGTAAACTTGCAAGAGGCTAAACCAGGAATCGCTACCCGCCGCTACACAGATTTTTTATTAGCGACAGCCTGGGGAAGTGGTGTAGGTTTGACAGCAGCCGCGATGACTCCTTGCTTGCGGTTGTATGCTTTTTTGGGACAGCAGCTAGCTAAACCTGATATACCGGAACACGCATTTAGCGACTGGATTTCCACCTATAGCAGCCCGGATTTTGAGATTTTAGCAAAACGGCTGGAAAATTTGGTCGATCGCTACGCAGAGGCTACGCCAGAAGTAGAAGCAACCTATCGCTACGCTATGCTATGCGAAAGAGACTTTTTTCAGGCAGCTTGGGAAATAGAGTAAATTAAGTTTGTGCAAAAAATATGGAAAACTATCTTAAGCTACCTACACGCAGCAAATTTAACAGCCATGTACAGCAGGAATGTAGCAAATAATCTCATAACAGCATATCCCCAACAAGGCTGATTACTCAACACTAAACCGAGTGCCATTGAAAGCTACACAATGCCGTAAGCGTAGGGGTGAAACGATTGCATATCAACGGAATTTATCAGTAGCGCTTAAGAGCAAAAACCGAAATAGCCGATTGTAATGCTCAACCTTTTTCACATATCCAATAAATAGCCACCGCCCTAAATCATGGCAACTTTACTAAGAGTTTGCAACCACCCAAAAAATCCAACTATTAATTATTAGCCCTGCTAATTCCACTTGCATTCCAAGAGTTGTGAAGCCGCGAATTAGCAAAGGAAACACCGGATAAAACGCCATAGAAGGCTGCTGGTCATCATCTGCATAGCTGTAGCCTAAATTAGCAATTTCTATGTACCATTTACCGTCCCATCAGAAAGCACCTAGCAGCGACAAAAATTAACCCGTCCCGGCTTTTGGAGCGCTCTAGGCGCGGAATTACTTCTAACCCTAAATCACTATTTGTCATTGCTAAAACAGCGCAAGACTGTAGATTTAAAATTAAAGTGTAGTCCGCTGCCGAGCGATCGCCAAATATATACGTAAGTACAGCCGTACTGCTAATTCTAACGTCCGAGTTTATTGGGAATCCCTTCGCAGCCACCGGGAATAGTCTCTCTCGACTTCGAGCCACACCAAGCGCAGCAGTAATAGCGTTGCTCGTCCGACAGTCGCTTGACAGCGGTAAAATCAGCGCGTTCAACTACAGCGCCAGTATGTTCGCCTGTTTGATAGTTGGGAAATTCGGTACGGCTGCGGGGGGATGCACTTTCTGCCGAGCCGTAGAATAATGCGGCCGCTCTCATGTCGGCGCGAGTGAGATTGGCGTCGTACAAGACAGCGCGCGAGAGGTTGGCTTTCACTAAATCGCACTTGCTGAGATTGGCGCGGACGAGGTTGGCTTCGCTCAAATCCGTCCATCGCAAATCGGTGCCAGCCAGGTCAGCACCCGCTAACATGACATTGAGATCGATAACGCGGATACCGTGATCTCTATCTTCAGCGTAGCCGCCGTCGCCGTCAAGGATGGGGCGGCCTAAAAGCCGATCGCGCTTCAGCGGAGTAACCAATCTCGACTGCGACAAAAACCGTAGAATTTTAGCTTTACCTTCAGCATCTACACTGCTCATAATCGCAGCGGTGCGCCCTTCTGCGATCGCCCTTTCCTGTGGCCAGTCTTCCAAAAACCCTTGTTCGTCAAGGGCTAAGTCCGAAACCCCTTGAAAATAAGCATCGATCGTTTGCTGCTGCGTAATTCGATTTTGCTGAATCGTCAAATCTTTGGATATCACATACTGCCGCCAAGCCACATAAACGCCTAAAATTGCGATTAAAATTTGGCCCAAAGCGCCGATCAACTCGCCGAGAGCCCCGATTGCCTCCCAGTTGATTTGGATGTTGCGGCTTCCCGGTTCAGTATTAGTACCGCTGAGCATCAGCAAGCCAACAATCCCAGCTAAAAGCCCGAAGCAGGCGACGATCAGCGTGCGCCAAGTCGGCGGAATTACCTGCGCCCAGATTTTGCCCCAACTCGGCCACATCAGCCGCAGCGATATGGCGATCGCACCGACGGCGCCAATTAAGCCCAGCCAAATGTTGTCATTGGCCAGCCCAAAAATCATCCCTGCGATCAACCCCAGCGTCAGCACTGACCCCGACTTCTCAGGAGTCGTTTGTTCCGGCTGCTGCGGCAATACAATTTTGCGAGTTGGAGGTGACGACGCCGGTTTTTCCGGTTCAGCAGTAGCGAGGATTATCCCTGATTCTGGTGGCACATTAGGGTTTGCACCGTTGAGACTTTCTACAGTCACGTTAGATTCAGGGCGATTGGGTTGAGAAGAGTTGTTGTCTGGTGTCATGCGTTGAGGCAAATTCTAATTTTAGCCGGTCATTAAAACGATTTTAACTAACTTTCGCAGGATTCTAGATAGCATTACAATAGAAACATCCACTAATTATACTCAAAGAGGTAACATATTATGACCCTGGTACTCCCCAATCTGCCAGAAAAACAAATGGGTCAAGTAATCACTACAATCACCGTCACGAATCGCATCGATCTAGTTATGGCAGAACAGGGATTCATTGGTGCGGAGGAAGTTCGCTCTGTTACCCTCGATAATGTTGTTTTCGATACCGGAGCAACTCTGCTTTCCTTGCCCGCTCCTATTATTAGCCAACTCGGTTTAAAACAAGTAGGAGAAAGAGATGTAGAAACATCAGCGGGCATAAAAAAAGGTCGAATTTTTGCAGGCGCTCAAATTATTGTAGAGGGGAGAGAAGGGAGATTTGATTGTTTAGAGTTACCCGAAGGCGTTTCCGCTGTGTTGTTGGGCGTGATTCCAATGGAAGAACTAGGCTTAGAACCAGATTTAAAAAATCGACGGTTGCGAGTATTGCCGATGAACAATCAGCAAACATATCTGATGGGTTAGTCGATCGGCGTTTAGCATAGCACAAACCTCTCGCCTGTGATTCCTATCATGTCCCGTCAATTACCCGCCATCAAAATGTTTGTAGTGACGACTAAACTCCTGATAAAACTTAGATGATTTTAGTCCTCAATACCAACAAATTTTATTTGTTTATGCAGGATAAGCTGTTGTGCATTTAAATTGTATTTTGAGGCCGACCAGGATGCCCACCCCACAAGAGTGAAAATTTATTTGACCATGCAATTTAAAGGCGGATAAGCTTAATATTAGCTGCGGATAAAAACTCCTACCAAAAAACTTTATTTTTCGGTATATGTAAGTTTTTTGCCCTACATCTAGCGAGCAGAATAAGCCTTGATCAAATACACGCCAACCGTCCCCAATATCAAAACAATTATCCCCAAAACTAACTCCACACTAAACCTTTGAGCATTGCCCAAAGCCACAAGAATTTGCTGCCGCACCACAAACGCCAACAGCCAGCAAATCTCCGCCTTCAGCCCAGCCAAAAGGCCTCGCGCCAACAGATATTGTCGGTGAGCGTTCTCAGAAGTAATCCGTACCGGATAATTAAAAGTATGCGGATAGCGCGAAAACGCAGTGAAAACCGCAAAAATAATGGCAGCAACCGCCGGCATGATCCAAATCGTCAGCTTGTCGCCCCAAGCATCCGCCAGCCCCCCTAAGCCGAAATGAATCGGAATTCGATCGGGCAAAACCGCCCAAAACTTGACGATGAGCAAAACAGCCAGCAAAATCGCGATCGCACCTAAAAGCTCTACCACCACTACAACAGGCGAAAGCCCCAGAGAAATAACCGGGCGTTGGTTTGGTGCGTTTCCAGTCATGGCTACTTAAAATTAGATTAATATTGAAAATAATAGTATTGGTTCCAATTTCATCCTCCAACAGCTTTTGTTGGGGGTTTCCAAACATCCCGCGAGGTTCTATGACGGCTCAGGTCTTGATTGAAAAGAAAAAGTTAGAAAAACCCCCCCTAACAATACACACATTAGGCGATCGCGTCCTGCGGCAGCCAGCCAAGCGCGTCAAAAGCGTCGATGCAGAAATTCGGCAGCTAGTCCGAGAAATGCTGCAAACCATGTACAGTGCCGATGGCATCGGTTTGGCCGCCCCCCAAGTCGGAGTCAACAAACAAGTAATCGTACTCGATTGTGACCCGGAAAACCCCGCCACACCCCCAATGGTTTTGATCAACCCCACCATCAAAAGTAGCAGCGGCGATATCTGCATCTTGCAAGAAGGGTGTTTGAGCATTCCGGGAGTTTATTTAGAAGTCAAACGCCCAGAAGTCATTGAAGTCTCCTACCGCGACGAATACGGCCGCCCACAAACCCTGATAGCAACAGAGTTACTGTCGAGGGCAATTCAGCACGAAATGGATCACCTCAACGGAGTGCTGTTTGTAGACAGAGTAGAAAACAAGCTGGCACTGAATGAAGCATTAGTCAAGCATAAATTTTCGCCAAAGGCAGTAAAATCAGTATGATGGCAGGAACTCCGAAAAGTGGTTTACTCTTAGCTCTTTCGTGCATCACTGCGATCGCGGCAGTCGGCTCAATTTTTGAGCTGTCCTCGGGAGAAGCTCAACTTGGCAATTTAGTCACGGGCATCATCCTTGCCCTGAGCGTACCGCTAACGGGCCTATTTTTCTATGCAGCCGTTCAGGATGCCAGGGCAAATCTATAAGCAGAGTTATTAGTCATTAGTCATTAGTCAGCAGTTATTAGTAATTAGTAATTAGTAATTAGTCAGCAGCTAACAACCAATAACTGTGGAATAAAGACTGCTCAAAAATAACATCAGCTAACAGCTCGCGAGCTCATGACCAATGACTAATGACTAATGACTAATGACTCATAACTCATGACTAATGAAATCGGATTTCTGCGACAAGTGCTAGCTAAAGATGCTGCGGGAACGCCAGCATCCAAGTACCAACTTTGTGAAGATGGGGAATTAGTCATCGGACGCGATCGCAATTGTCAAATAGCTTTAGAGTCGATCGGTCACGGCATGGTTTCCCGTCGCCACGCCATGATCCGTCCCCTAACTCAGGGTACTTTGACGAGATGGGAAATTTGCGACCTCAACAGCGCTAACGGAACTTATATCAACGGAAAAAAGCTCTCTGGCTGCCAAACTTTAGAAACAGGCGATCGCATCAGTCTCGGCCTTGACGGCCCTGAATTTATATTTGAATCTCCCCTAAACCCTTACCACAATCAACCCGGATTCCCTGCACCACAAACGGGCAATTTTGGCGGTAGCGAAAAAGACGCTCTCACTTTAACTCAATTATTCCCGATCGCCTCAACGGGTAAACAATTAAGCCAAAAAGCTTACTTATATCCAGGTATTGCCACAGTTATTGTTGTCGTGTCGATGTTTGTCGCCGTGGGAAATTCCGCAGCATTCAACTTGCTGCTGTCAGCTTACCTCGCCGGTGCGGCTTACTATTTTATCTATCAACTGTGTGGCAAACACAAGCCTTGGTGGGTATTGCTTGGTTCGGCGTTAGCTACAGTCCTGATTGTGATCAGCCCCTTATTAATTGGATTTATATTAGTATTTAGAGAAATTTTGCCCGGCCGGCTGCCCACTGAAGGCGAAACAATCAGTTTTTTGCCTTTTTTGGCCAGAATGTTTTTCGGGGCGGGTCTGATGGAAGAATTGCTGAAAGCCCTGCCCGTTTTGGGAGCGATGCTGCTGGGAAATTGGCTGAAAAATCCGTGGCGCGATCGAGTAGGCGTTTGGGAACCTTTAGACGGAATTCTGTTAGGAAGTGCCTCAGCAGTCGGCTTTACACTGTTAGAAACTATGGGACAGCACGTTCCCAATATTATCCAAAATGTCACCCTTCAAGCAGGACCCGAAGCCGGACAATTAGTAGGATTGCAGTTGCTAATTCCCCGAATTTTGGGCTCCGCCGCCGGACACATGGCTTACAGTGGCTATTTGGGATATTTTATCGGTTTGAGCGCCCTCAAACCTAGGAAGCGCTGGCAAATTTTGGGCGTAGGTTATTTCAGCGCTTCCGCACTTCACGCTTTGTGGAATGCGTCGGGAGCCGTCAGCGTACTTTTGCTGGCCTTGGTGGGAGTTTTGTCCTATGCTTTTTTGGTAGCGGCGATTTTGAAAGCCAGAGCTCTGTCTCCGAATCGAGAGCAAAATTTTGCAACTCGAATATTCTTGGAAAAGTGACTTCTGAGTGCTTAATTGTTGAGGTGCGATCGCACCTCAAACTGCCATTTTTTTCTTGTGTTTTAACCAGCTTAAACCAGCCAATGCTAAAGCTGCCGCCCCAGCGGTGAGAGGTTCCGGAACTGGTTCGGCTGCGGTATCCACTAGGGTGTAAGAAACAGGGGCATAGTTGACTGGTGGAGTACTTCTGTCTACAATCCCTTCACCGGTGCTGAAAATAATTGTTGTTACGTACTTCTCCCCCGAAAAAAGAGAGAACGACCCGTTGTTTTCCATCCTCCAAGATGCTGAGGTCTCATACTGGGCGTAAGGCGCTCCTGACTCGTCGGGTATAATGCTAATCGAGCTTTCGCCACCGCTTGCTTGCAGTCCGAGAAACTCCCCTTGATCAAATAAAGCTATAGCCCCGGCCAAATTGTAGTAATCTTTAGAAATAGTTAGATAAGTGTCTAATCTTCCCTCGGATACTGCAATTCCTTCAAAGTCTATTCCTGTAAGCGAGGAGTTATCCACCTTAAAAAAGCCGCTACCTCCACCACCCTCGGCTTGGAAATTGTAGGTAAGGAAGGCGGCTTGTGCTGTGTCTACTCCTACCAATGACACGGCTGAAAACAAACTTAAAATTGTGCTAGCGATCGCACTTCCTAATCTAGGCATTAGTTTTTGACTCATTGTTTTTTTTATTAAGCTTGACGTAAGTCTAGTTTATTTTGACTGAGCGATCGCCCGTAATTATCCCCATTCTTAAAGTAAATTTTTTTGAAGTCAAAGATTGCCGAATGTAAATAACCGAACTAATACGGATGCGTCATCTGTTGTATTTGTATAATTATGACTTTCACTATTACTTTTGAACACAAACTAGAAAAATGTTTTATCGTCATCGCCAAATATTCCGACGGGTTTGTGTTGTGGCGATGCTACGGACGATCGTCCAGATGCTACTGCATATTTAATTAATTTTGTCAATAGGCAATTTGCATACATTTTATCGCGGTATTCTACCCTTGTGTAGGAGTCGCTTCTGCTTAATTGGCTGAGGCGATAATCCCAACTGAACTTAGAAATTCTTCACAAATAGTTTGACTGTGGTACTATCTGGATGGCTGTGAGTAGCTTAGGGAAGCCAAGGGGCTTGATTCCTGTGGTGGTGGAGGAGAATCCAGGAGTGCTAGATAGGATGTCATTGGGATACGCAAACGTTTTCGCCCAGCGAAGTCAACCCGAACCCCTCCGCATTGGGGTGATTGGGGTTGGCAATATGGGCCAGCACCACACGCGAGTTCTGAGCTTGCTAAAAGATATCGAACTCGTGGGTGTTGCAGACATAAATGTAGAGCGGGGAATAGATGTAGCAAGCAAATACCGGGTTCGCTTCTTTGAAGACTACCGAGATTTGCTCGCCCACGTAGATGCAGTTTGCGTCGCCGTTCCAACTCGCCTGCACCACCCTGTGGGGATGTCTTGTCTCCAAGCGGGTGTTCACGTTTTAATTGAAAAGCCGATCGCGGCTAGCATTGCCGAAGCCGAATCTTTGGTCAACGCGGCTGCTGAGGCCCACCGGATTTTACAAGTGGGTCACATCGAGCGCTTCAATCCAGCTTTTCAGGAACTCGGCAAAGTGCTGAAAACTGAAGAGTTACTGGCATTGGAAGCTCACCGGATGAGTCCCTATTCCCAGCGGGCTAACGACGTATCGGTAGTTTTGGATTTAATGATCCACGACATCGACTTGCTTTTGGAATTGGCAGATTCCCAAGTGGTGAAGCTGACGGCCAGCGGCAGCAGGGCCTCAGATTCAGGTTATTTAGACTACGTGACAGCGACGTTGAACTTTGCTAACGGCATTGTCGCCACCCTGACTGCCAGTAAGGTGACGCACCGCAAACTCCGTTCAATCGTGGCTCACTGCAAGAATTCTCTGACAGAGGCAGATTTTCTCAACAACGAAATCTTGATTCACCGACAAACAACCGCCAATTACGTGACGGATTACGGTCAGGTGCTTTACCGTCAAGATGGGTTGATCGAGAAAGTTTACACCAGCAATATTGAACCGCTCCACGCAGAATTGGAGCATTTTATTAATTGCGTGCGGGGTGGAAATCAGCCTTCTGTGGGAGGAGAACAAGCTCTCAAAGCTCTGCGGCTTGCGAGTTTGATCGAGCAAATGGCTCTCGACGGTCAAGCTTGGTATCCAAAAGAGCTAGAGTCTACTTTGCAAGTTAGCTAAATCCAGACAAATCATGTCGTTTCCGGGTGCTTTTACAGTTTGGGTTTGTTGTTCGTTGAAGAGGGTAACTGTTCCCATGCAACCGGATTCGATGTCCGTCGATTTGAGATTGGACAATTCGGCGTGAGAAGTTCGGCGAGTGCGAGCGTCGAGTTGCGCTCAGTCGAACGATTTTAGATCTTAGATTGACTCCGCAGATAAATCTGGGATCTGGAACTAAGGTTTAAACTTTTTTGCTCTCCACAACAAAAGTCGTGGGCAAGTATCCGTCTTTAGGTGAAGTCAGGATTTATGCCAAAAAGAGCGACTATTTGACGACTGATGGTTTGGCTAACTAGCTGATTTCCTTGAGGACTTAGGTGAATGCTGTCTCGATACAAAGTTGGAAATTCTGCCACACAATTGAAAATGGGAAGAAAATCTATGTAAGTAATTTTCTCTGTTTCTACGAGTTCGGCGAGACGCGCTCTAGCCTTGACTTCCCAGTCGCGAGGGCCCGGGCCGCCGAGTTCGCCCCGCTTCGGCGTGACGGCTAGCAAAAACTCGACGTTGGCCGATACAGCTATTTTCTGGATTTGGCGAATAGCTTCTAAGTTGCAGGCTACTACATCGCTGCTGGTGGCTCCGGGTGCTGCCAATTGGCGAGTCGGCACTGCAGGTAGCAGGTAGCGGCTCAATAACTCTAGCGTAGCCGATCGGGGTTTGTGATCCGGGTAAGATCGATCGCGCCCCACAACCAGATCACAAGGAGCCGATGCAAACAAATCGTCCGTATTGAGCAGCAAAACCAAAGCCTTTGCCCCAAAAACACCGAACCGCTGGGCGTAAGCAAGTTGATTCCTCGGCCCCCAAGAATTGGCTGAGGCGTTGAGAACTTCAAAAATTGAATAGTTGACTTGTGAACCTAATTGTGTAGTGCTCGCCAGATTCTGTACTTGCAGTCTCAAATTCCGAGCCATAATTTCCGAGATCGTATTTGTCTGATGTGTCCACCAACCGCCGTTGGCGACAGAATCTCCCAACAGCAAGACACGCAGAGTTTCTGGAGGGGGTGTAGGGGCGATCGCTCCGCTACGCATCGAATACTCGTTAATCTCAATCCGGTTGCCCAAGCGACGCACCTTCTGGTTGGGCGCCAACAAATAGCCGCACTCGGCATCGGCAATGTAAATCAAGGGATTACCAAAACCCAGCAGCACCCGCAGCAGCACTTCGATTGCCACCCCCAATCCTGCGGTGACAGCCAAAATTATGAGAACAACTTTCACCACTTAACCTCGATAGAGAAGGATAAACCCCTGCCGACACCAAGGTATAAAAAAGAATGCAACAGCAGTCAAGCTCTCAACCCCGATTGTAGTCAGTAGATTTTAGATTAAAGATTAAAGCATTGACTCCACAGATAAATCTGGGAAATCTCCCTAAAATCTAAACTTTTTTTGCTTTCGAGGACTCCTGTCTGGAAGCAAGTATCCCTCTTGCAGTGAAGTAAGTAGGTCGTCCTTGTAAAATCTAAAATCTAAAATCTAAACTGTTATGGCTGCGGGGTTTGAGCAACTTGGCGACCCGATTAAGTCAACCGAATCGCCCCCGTGGATATAGAATTCTAGAATATACCGTCAAAATCCGCCGTCAGCCGTCAGTGAACTTGGTGGTTTCAGGAAAATCCGTGGACTTAAAACAAATATTCAAAACGCCGAATCCCATAATCGGTGTCGTACATTTACAGCCTTTGCCAACTTCTCCCCGCTGGGGCGGAAACCTCAAAGCTATTATCGGAAGAGCCGAGCAAGAGGCTACAGCGCTGGCTTCTGGTGGCGCAAACGGTATCATAGTCGAGAACTTTTTCGACGCTCCTTTTGCTAAAGACAGCGTAGATCCGGCGGTGGTAAGTGCCATGACTCTGGTAGTTGAGAGGCTAACAAATCTCGTGACGCTGCCGATCGGCGTTAACGTGCTGCGAAACGACGCCCACAGCGCGATCGCCATCGCCTCCTGCACAGGAGCTCAATTCATCCGCGTCAACGTCCTCAACGGCATCATGGCTACAGACCAAGGCTTAATTGAAGGCCAAGCTCACCAGCTACTGCGCTACCGCCGGGAATTGGGCAGCGATGTCAAAATATTAGCAGACGTGTTAGTCAAGCACGGGCGACCCCTAGGCAGCCCCAACTTGACCACAGCCGTCCAAGAGACGATCGGACGCGCTTTAGCCGACGCCGTGATCCTTTCCGGCTGGACAACTGGCAGCCCTCCCAATCTCGAAGACTTAGAACTCGCGAGTGCAGCAGCAGCGGGAATTCCAGTTTTCATCGGCAGCGGCGCCTCGTGGGAAAACATTTCCACCCTCATGCAGGCCGCTGACGGCGTAATCGTATCGAGTTCCCTGAAGCGAAACGGCCGCATCGAGCAGCCCATCGATCCGATCCGCGTCAGTCAGTTTGTAGAAGCCGCCCGCCGCAGCTTGTCACAGAAAGAGCGCGAACAGGAAAACAGAGACGCTAATGGCTCAAGAGGGCCCAAACCGGAACCGGGCAAACTCACAAGTAAAACGTAAAATGGGAATTGTTGACTGTTGGCAGTAGTCAGTAGTCATCAGTTATCAGTCATCAGTCATTAGTGAACAATTAACAGTCATTAGTTAACAGTTAACAGTCAACAGTCAACAGTCAACAATTCCAAATTCCCAAATTACCAAATCAAAAAATGATTCGCCGACGTTCAACCCCTTGGATTCATCGCTGGTCTAGGACTCTGATGGCAGCGATCGCAGCCATAGGCGTCGTAGAAACGGCCTATCTCACGATCGCTAAATTCACGACAGGCTCAGTCATTTGTCCCACCAGCGGCTGCGACAAAGTTCTCAACAGTCCCTACGCTACAGTCTTTGGCTCCGTGCCTTTAAGTTTGTTAGGCTGTCTGGCTTACCTGAGCATAGCAATCCTGGCATTGGCTCCCAAAGGCGTCAATCCCAACACCAATAAAGGACTGCACTCTCAACTAGAAAACAAAACTTGGCCAGTCCTATTTATCATCACCGCTGCGATGGTAATTTTCAGCAGCTATTTGATGTATTTGATGGCTTTTGAAGTTCAGGAACTGTGCATTTACTGCATCACTTCTGCCTTATTTTCACTGTCGCTGTTTGTGCTGGTGCTAGTCGGGCGCGAGTGGGAAGATATCGGACAGTTGGTGTTTACAGGCATTTTGGTGGCCATGGTGAGTTCGATCGGTGCCTTGGGACTTTATAACAGCGTCAACTCACCTGGCCCTACTGTCTCTACTCCCGGAATTGTACCTCCTGCCGTCACTACAACCTCCGGCCCGGCACAAATTGCTTTGGCCCGCCACCTCCGACAAATTGGCGCTAAAGAGTACGGCGCTTACTGGTGTCCCCACTGCCACGACCAAAAAATACTGTTCGGCAAAGAAGCAGCCAAAATAATTGATTATTTTGAATGCGATCCCCGGGGTCAAAATTCCCGTGCTGAAATTTGCCAAGCTGCTGCTGCAAATGTTAAAGGTTTCCCGACTTGGGAGATTAATGGTCAGTTTTATGCGGGGACGCAATCTTTGAATAAACTCGCTGATTTATCGGGTTACACTGGCCCGCGCAACTTTCAAAACTGACAGAAAAGTTTGAGATTATAGATGACAGATTTTAGATTGATTGGCTGGAAATATCCGGCTTTTTACCTTACTTTATCGTTGGCTCGTGCTGCGAAATTAATCTAAAATCTCGCATCTATAATCAATAAAAAAATAGGAAAAATTAGTTAGAACGAAAAACTTTAAAACAATTGGTGCGTCTCTAGTATTTAGAGCGGCGAATAAATACTAGAACTTTTACAAAAAAACGCCAGAAACCGGGTTTCTGCTTCCAGAGTTATTGTTGAAATGAGATATTTTGGTTGCGAAACCCGGTTTCTGCTTTTGCAGCCCGATCGCACCGAAAAACCAAAAAATTGGATAATCTAAAATCTAAAATCGACTCGCCCGCACCGAAAAACCAAAAAATTGGATAATCTAAAATCTAACATCTAACATCTAAAATCGACTCGCCCGCACCGAAAAACCAAAAAATTGGATAATCTAAAATCTAAAATCTAACCTCTAAAATCTAGAATCGACTCGCCCCGGAGATGTAAAACCTATACGTAGTAGTAGTTTAGATGCTCAAACGGCGAGGCAAAAATCCCCACCATATGCTAAAAACTATCAAAAAATGGGTCGATCAAGAACGCGGAGTATTGATTACTGCGAGTGCCGTTGCTACTACGGTCATTGTAATGCGCTGGTTCGGATTTTTTCAGGTGTGGGAATGGGCTGCTTTCGACCACTTTATGCGCTGGCGGCCGGCCGAACCAACGGACTCGCGCATCGTCATTGTAGAAATTAACGAAGCTGACTTGCAAAAATACGGCTACCCAATTTCGGATGCTATCTTGGCCCAATTGCTGCAAAAATTGCACGCTGGCAAGCCGCGGGCGATCGGCCTGGACGTTTACCGAGATTTGCCAACTCAACCGGGTAACGCCGAATTGCTCAACACTTTTAAAAATATTCCCAACTTAATCGGCATTGAATTGATGCCAGACGAAACCAGGTTCGGAGTTCGGCCACCTCCGGTACTTGACAAGCTCGATCGCATCGGTTTCAACAACGTTGTCATCGACGCTGACTCAAAAGTGCGCCGAACTTTGCTCTACGCTTGGCCCGCAGACGGCAAAACTCATAAAAGTTTTGCACTCAGACTGGCTTTGCTTTACCTCAAAAGCGAAGGAATTTCCCCTGAATCAGCAAAAGCCAATCCTAAATACTTGCAGTTAGGCAAGGGGGTTTTTCGGCCTTTTCAACCGAATGACGGTGCTTACGTTCGAGCCGACAGCCGTGGCTATCAAATTTTGACCAACCTGCGCGGCCCGCGAGGCAGTTTTCGCACTGCATCGATGAGCGATGTGCTCTCTGGCACAGTACCCCCTGATTTTGTACGATCGCGCGTTGTCTTGATCGGCTCAAATGCCCCCAGCCTCAAAGACTTTTACCAAAATGCTTACAGTTCCGGTTGGTTTGGTCCTCCCCAGCAAATACCGGGAGTCGAGCTTCAGGCTCATTTCTTGAGCCAAATTTTGAGTGTGGCCCTCGACGGGCGCGGGGGTATCAATGTGTGGCCAGAGGCTGCGGAGTTGCTGTGGATTTTAGTCTGGTCTTGGGCGGGAGCAAATGTGAGTTGGAATTTGCGATCGCTTGGTCGATCGGCTTACTGTTTATTAAGTATCTGTCTAGGCCTGAGTGCCACTTTATACTTAGCATTTTTAGCAGGTTGGTGGCTACCGTTAATTCCTCCAATCCTCAGTCTTGTGGGCTCTGGTGTCGCAGTTGTAGGTTATCTCGCTCACTTGCAAGAAGAATTAAAACGGTCTAAAGAATTTTTACAATCGCTAATCGATACAATTCCCGACCCCATTTTTGTCAAAGATCGAAATCACCGCTGCCTAGTTTTAAATCAGGCATATTGTCGGTTTATTGGCTATCCTTTAGAAATTTTAACTTGCCGAACAGATTACGATTTATTTCCCCCAGCCGAAGCCGAGATATTTTGGCAGCAAGACGAATTAGTATTGCAAACTCACCAGCCGCGAGAAAACGAAGAATATTTTACTGACGCTCACGGAATTACGCATCTAATTTCGACTAAAAGATCCCTACATAAAGATGCTGCAGGCAACCTATTTTTAGTCGGAGCAATCAGAGATATTACCGAGCGCAAGCGCCGAGAAGAGGCTCTACAACAAGAAAATGCGGAACTCAGCCACCAAGCTTATCACGATGCTCTTACCGGCTTGCCCAACCGCCAAATGTTCTACGAATGCTTGCATCGCTCTCTAGAAATAGCCTCCACAAATCAGGAATTGGTAGCTTTACTGTTTTTAGATTTAGATGGATTTAAGTCAATCAACGACACTCTCGGACACAATGTGGGCGATTTACTATTAAAAACAGTTGCCAGTCGGCTCAAAAAAGGCTTGCGTGGCAGCGATACAATCTCGCGGTTGGGTGGTGACGAGTTCACAGTCATTTTGCCGGCAATTCCAGGTCGCGAGGAAGCTGCGAAAGTAGCGGAAAAAATTTGCGACGCCATCAAGCAGCCTTTTATTTTAGAAGAACATACAATTTCTGTAACTACAAGTATTGGCATTAGTTTATATCCCATTGACGGTCAAAAGGCAGAGATGTTAGTTAAGAATGCCGATGTTGCGATGTATCGTGCTAAGGAATGCGGGAAAAATCAATATAATTTTTATTGATTAAGAACAGTTAAAAACAGAATGCAACTGTAGGTAAAGTCCCCAGCCCGATATTGATAAGTCATTTGTAATTATTCAATTTTTTTATCTAAAATCTCAATTATTTCAGACAAAAGTTGAGCAATTTTTAGACCTCAGACCCTAATGGGGCCGTGAGGGAGATATGATTTCAGGCGTCCTTTGTGCAGCTCACTTAAAAAAATAGCTCGATGCTTACAGTGTAAGCTCTCTAAGCTTTTTGAAACCCTTCAAAAAAATGTCCAAAAAAGTGAAATCTCAAATCTAAAATCCCGTACTTTAAAATCGTCTCCTCTGTCATCTGCCCTTAGACAGAATTAACAAAATATAAAACTTATGAGAGCAACTTGCCGTCTTATCTAAATGTTACAGAATATTAAAATAAATCACAACCTGAAACCAAATTCCCATCTCAAAAAAACCTTAATGTAAAAAAAATTATGTAAACTTATGAAAGTTAATTAAAGTAAATGTAAAGATATCCGTGGAAATACGCAAATTGATAGATATAATAGGTGGTACAGACGTGGATCTATTGCGATGATTTGAATAAGGCTGTGAATACTATGCGTACTTTGATTCAGCTCACAACAACGGCAACCCTGGCGGCCTGCCTGCAAGTGAATATAGTCGGCACCGCAAATGCGGCTCGACTTGCCAGCAACTCAACTAGCAATTACACAAAAGCCCGTAGCACGGCCCAGAGCCCGAGGCCATCGACCTCCAAAGTTTTGACAGTTGCACAAACCTCTAGCTTTCCAAATTACCCAAAAGAATACGAACCACCCCCGAACGGGAACCCCGAAAGTGACGGTACGGGAACGCGCTGACCCCAAATTTTCAATAAATTTTCAATCTTCTATTCGCGGAGATTTGTACCAATTCGATTGGTTAATTAAAGTATGGCTGCACCAATCCGGATCGGTGAGGGGATAGTCCACTCGGTAATGACCGCCGCGACTTTCGGTGCGAAACGCAGCACTTTTGACAATTAAATAGCCGATATCTAATAAATTCCCAACTTCTCCCCAATTTCGCAAAATCGAGGTATTTTCCGCCTCAGTAGGGAAAAAATCAATACTTTGTCCGGGCCGTAAATTATCAAGCGTTTGACTCAAAGGCAACGAAGCAAATTCTTGCCGCCAAATCTCAAGTTGGACGATCGCACTTTCCAAATCGCGTTGTCCCCGGCAAATTCCCGCACTCTGCCACACCAAATTAGGCAATTCCACCCGCAACTTTTCGATCGCCTCAATGTCCTTTTCAGAAATCGATTTTTCCAAGACTTCCCCCGCCTCGAACTGATCGGCGAATGCCTCGGGCGTTCCACCTTCTAGCTGCAAAAGTCCCATCTGCGCCCCAAAAACCAGACATTCCAGCAGCGAATTGCTCGCCAACCGATTAGCGCCGTGTACCCCCGTGCTCGCAGTTTCTCCCACTGCGTACAAACCCGGAATCGAAGTTTGGTTAAACTTGTCAGCGACAATTCCTCCCATCCAGTAATGGGCCGCAGGCGTCACCGGCACCGGTTCGGAAAAAATATCAATTCCCCAATCAGCGCACACTTGAATAATATTGGGAAACCTGTAGCGCAGTCGATCGACCGCAATCGGGCGCAAATCCAGCCAAACATGAGGTTCCCCCGTCTTTTGCAGGTGGCGGAAAATAGCGCGGCTGACAACATCCCGAGGGGCGAGTTCCCCGCTGGGGTGAGAGTCAAAAGCAAAGCGATATCCCTTACTGTCAACCAAATGAGCTCCTTCTCCCCGCACCGCTTCGCTAATGAGAAACCGAGGCGCGCCCGCTGTGCTCAGCGCCGTCGGGTGAAACTGCACAAATTCTAAATCTCGCAGCAGCGCCCCGGCGCGCCACGCAATTGCCACCCCGTCCCCGGTACTTACCGACGGATTGGTCGTTTGAGCAAAAACCTGTCCGCCGCCGCCTGTCGCCAGGACAACGGCTTTGGCCTGCAGCCACTTGACTTGTGAGCCACAAATCGAGCTAATCCCCTGGCAGCGCCCGGTTTCGTCTAGCCACAGACTCAAAGCAAAGGCAGGAGATACGAGTTGAATGTTTTTGCGGCTCAATACTTTTGCTGTCAGCGTACTGATCACGGCTTTGCCCGTAGTGTCGGCGGCGTGGAGAACTCGGCGGCGGGAGTGGGCGGCTTCTAGGGTGAGGGCTAAATCTGGGCCGGTGCGATCGAATGCAACGCCCATTTTCACGAGGGAGTCAATGCAGGCTGAAGCTTCCTCGACTAAAAATTTCACCGCATCCAAATCGCAAAGACCGGCTCCTGCAGCCAGTGTATCCTGAACGTGCAGCGCTGCGGAATCTTCAGGGGCGATCGCCGCGGCAATCCCTCCTTGAGCCCAATCGCTTGCAGAAACAGGCAGGGTATTTTTATTGATTAAGCCCACGTGCAAATGCTCTGGCAGGCAAAGTGCTGTGTACAAACCCGCCGCGCCAGCACCTATTACCAATACGTCAAATTTGTCAGTCATAAGTCTGCCGCCAGTCAATTTTAGATTTTAGATTTTAGATTTTAGATTTTAGAATTGAGTCTACAGATGAATCTGGGGACTGGAACTAATGTCACTCAAGGGATTTTAGATTTTAGATTTTAGATTTTAGGTTTTAGATTTTAGATGAATCAGGGGAACCCGCTTATTTCAATCTAGCGAATTTGGGTCTGCTTTTGTCGCCTGATGGTTGAAAATAAGTATTAAGAAATTAAAGGCAGAAGTCATCAGCCTGTAGAAAAAAATCTTTTCTTTCGGCCGTTTGCCTTCTGCCCAATGACTTCTGCCTTCAAATGAGACTCGCTGCTACCTAGTCGTAGAGACCATTATTCAACCTGTTGTCTCCTTCAATAAAGACTGATTCAACATCAGTTACGGTGAATTTGTCCATGTTAGCTTGCAGCACTTTTTTCTGAGCATCCGTCAAGTCTGAAATATTGAGTACGTCCTCAACATTTTCGTAAGGAGCATTCTTAATAATTAGTCGAGCTAAAGTGGGATACAACCCTCGAAATTCCCGAAAGTCCCGGACGGCGCTGTTGTTCAAATCAAGTTTTTTGCCGTATTCTGTGGCAAGCTTCTCATCGGCGCGATTGGTTCTAGCCGGAGCTTCAACAGCTAGGAGCGAGGATGATGGCAAGACGATACGGCTTAATGACGCCGCGATCGCGCTTTGGTCTCCAGCCCATGCAAAGCAGCCCAGCACTAAGCCCAATACTGCCAATAGACGACCCAATCGTTTCATGAAGTTTTGTCTCCCAATTTCATACACAGCATTTATGTAGAGACTACCATTTTGCTTATGCAGTTTTTCAGATAAATCCGCAATAGGTAGAGGGCTGTTAGAAAATTTACATTGAGGTATTGACAGCCCGGACGATACATGATATCTGTCGAAATTGAGGCATCGCAGGCAAGTTTATAAAATGCCTTCTCAATTAAAAACTCGGACTGGAATTTTAAAGGGTTAATTTTGCCCCGCAGCCCATTTTCTAGCTATTGAGAACTATTTCCTTTTTTTTCGAGAAAAGCGTTCAAGTCAGCATAAGTACCAGCGTAAGTCAGGCTGGGAGTTTCGTAACCCTTCAAAGCCACGGTGTGCGGCTCGAAAGCGCCCTCAGCCCCCAATTGCGTCAGGTATTTGTAAGTCGTTTCTCCCACAGCGATATCCTTGCCAAGTTGCTTGGTGCAAGACTCCAGGCGAAATGCTGCGTTTACAGTATCTCCCAAGGCGGTATAGTCCGATCGGTCGCTGCTGCCCGAATTTCCCACCATTGCATAACCGGTATTGATTCCCGCCCCAACTCGCAAAGGAAAAGGCAGGGGGTAACGGCTGCTGAGTTCGTCTGTTGCCTTGTGCAGTTCGCTCAAAGCTTGGCAAATCCGCATCATTTCCTCGCTGCTGACACCGCTGGTTTTGTGAAACCAGACGGCCATGATCGCATCGCCGATGTATTTGTCCACCCAACTGCCGTGTTCGCGAATAATCTGTCCTGCTTTGCGGAACCAATTGCCGATGACTTCTGACAGCAGGGTTTCGTCTAGCTGCCTAGTCAAAACAGTAAAGTCTCGGATGTCCATTACCATGACGCTAATCAGGCTGCGTACCGTCAAAGTCGCCGTAAAATCATCCGAGTCTGTCTCGTGTATTGGATCGAGCTGCTGGCCCGCGGTTGGGTTGTAGAAGTCCAATTCGGTTTGACCGAAAATAATCCGATCGCCATTTCTGAGAGTGACAGGAATACTGACCCGCCGCCCGTTGACAAAGGAACCGTTGCGGCTGCCCAAGTCGATTAGGTAGAACTCTCCTGTCTCCATTTGCTGTAACATCGCGTGATTACGGGAAATCCAGCGATCGGTCAGTACAAAATTGTTGTCATCGCTCCGCCCTACTGTCCAGCAATTGCTGCCGGAGAGCGGCAAGTAGCGATTGCCGCTTTTTTCTGTACGAAGTACCAAATGTGGATTGGCTTGCAAAGTCACCACAGCCCTAAAAACGACATCAAGTCAACCGATTTGAGATTTTAAACTTTAAATTTTAACTTTACCGCGCGGCTTATAACTGAGATTGCTGCTAAAAAACCTCAAATCGCCTGTTCTCAAATCTAAAATTGTTTAGTCGATCGTCGATGCACCAAACCATATAGGATTGCCGAACCACAATTCGATCGTCCGCAAAGGTAGTTATGGTTCGATCATAAGCGAAATTGTCATATTTTTCACCCCAAAGATGTATCCAGGGAGGTGACATCCTCCCGACGCTGACTCTACGAGTACAGCGCGGGCGCACCCTCGTGAACTCTTGGATATTCCTGCCCCACGCCATTTATCTAGGTCATAGACCCTCGACAGACCGACTTGACAGGCGGTTTCCGTTCCCCAGAGTCCCTGGGCTACTATATTTTCTACTCCACGATGCAACAGCATCTCTGCTGCTGCATGATCTCGATGAGTCCAATAATTACACTCGCGACAACGATGCTCTCTAACCTCCCGTCCCTTACGGACGATGATAGGACGGAAACGGCTCCGCAGCAGGAATGATTTATTCCTTATCCAAGGAGCATCTATCCACCCGGCACAAGCGCGAAGCAATCCAGTCTTTGAGTTCGCGCCAAGCCTAGTTGTAAACGCCTCGGCACGTCTCAAGCCATGCGAGCATTTCAGTCTGCTGAATCGCATCTGGATAGATTCGGTAAGTGTAGTTCATGGTCAGCATAACTATGGTTTACCACCACTGGTTATTGAGGGTAAATGGTTGTTTCACTAAGTAATTGGCTGTTTCATTCCCTCTCCCCTTCTCTGGCGCTGTCGCCGTCGCCCATTGGTCAGGGGAGTGTCGTCAACAACCATGCTTTGATCCCGACGCTCATCCGAAGCTGATAGAGCGCGGAACTACCCGCGAGGAAGTTAAATTTGCTGCTTTTTGCCGGAAATATAACTCTCTACCCAATATTCTACCTAATGTCACGGCTCCCACTGCGAGCCAAGTTTTATTTATGCTAACGGGGCATAAATAAACTCAAAAATGGCTCTCCGGCTCCGACCGAGAATTGTTAAACACAAGGTATCTTTAAGATTTGTTGCTTAACTTCTGGTTTTTGAAGATATCAACAAAGCCTTTTCTTCGCTGCGGCGGTCAATAAATTGGAAACACGAGAATTTTATGTTGTCGAAAAGAATTTTGCCTTGTTTGGATGTGAAAGCCGGTCGCGTGGTCAAAGGTGTCAATTTTGTCAACCTTCGGGATGCTGGCGATCCGGTAGAAATGGCTCAGGTTTATAACGATGCCGGTGCTGACGAGTTGGTGTTTCTGGACATTACGGCGACTCACGAAGACCGGAATATTATGATCGATGTGGTGTACCGAACGGCCGATCGAGTATTTATCCCTTTGACGGTGGGCGGCGGCATCCAATCCTTAGACACCATTAAAAGTTTATTGAGGGCTGGCGCTGATAAGGTCAGCATTAATTCGGCGGCGGTGCGCGATCCGAGTTTAATTGACAAAGCCAGCGATCGATTTGGTAATCAGTGTATTGTACTGGCGATCGACGCCCGCAAGCGGCAAGACGCAGATAATCCTGGTTGGGACGTTTACGTGCGCGGAGGGCGAGAAAATACCGGCAAAGATGCGATCGCCTGGGCAAAGGAAGCCGAACAGCGCGGCGCCGGCGAAATTCTGGTGACAAGCATGGACTCGGACGGCACTCAAGCCGGCTACGATTTGGAATTAACTCGAAGTATTGCCGAAATTGTCGAAATTCCCGTCATTGCTTCCGGCGGCGCCGGTAACTGCCACCACATCTACGAAGCCGTGACACAGGGCAAAGCAGAAGCTGCACTGCTGGCTTCCCTGCTGCATTACGGGCAACTCAGTGTAGGAGAAATTAAAACTTATCTAGCAAAATGTCAAGTTCCTGTGCGACAGCAGCAGCCATTAATTATTAGTCATTAGTCAGTGGATAGTCGGGCGCATCTCATATCTTGCAACATTTTCAACAAACCGCTCTGCAGGTTCACTCAAGCGCCCTCTCACATTGCCCATAGGCTAAATAAACTGGCCCCCACCCCACGATGATCAAACCAGTTATTGACATTAATACCGCTATGTGAGGCGCATCCGAAGGCACTTATAGAGAATTTTTTTGATTCTACACAAGTGCCTTCTACATAAATGTCTTGGGGCTACGGACGCCAGTCATCGAGAAATATTCCCTGAGAAGGATTTCAAATACCAGCTTTTTCAGCTAAATATTATATATTAGCTCACTTTGAAAGAAAGCAAGGGTTGCTTGTCTCAAACTTGAGTTAAAGATTGTGCAGAATATGAGTGAGCTTCAGCCTGTTAACAATCTTAGCGATCAAAAATTCTAAAAACGGAGAAATTTTGTATGTCTTTTATCAGCTTTAACTTCCCTGCCAAGCGTTTAGTTCGCACTTTAATAGCTGTTTGTTTTTGTGCCTTGATGTTTGTGTCTAATGCTTTCCCGGCTTTTGCCATTACCAGCAGCCCCACCAAAGGTGAAGACCAACTTTTGGGTATTGAAAAAGAATCTCAAGAAATTACTCTGAAAAAACCGATGTCCTTGGAAGAAACTCAAGAAAAGGCGAGCAAAGGGCCCAACGAAGTTCAGGGAGACGCTGACATTGAAAAAATGAAGAATCCTTCCAACACAAGCACTACATCCTTTGAGCAACAAGTCAAAAAAGCTGTCAGCAAAATTAAAGACTAACTCAGCGCGCAGTAGTCAGCGGACAGTTGTTAGTATAAAAGATTAGGGACACGGCACGAGGCCGTGTCCCTTTAAATGTCGTATCCAATCTAAATTTAGCTGTAGTTTTCAGAATTGGTATCAGATTGAATAAAAAAGCGGAAAGGACTTGGCATCTTTCGGCTTTACGAACACTCTTTGCTGGGGCTGCAAGAGCAAGCTATCGAATCTTTCTCTCGTCACATGAGCGTTTACTACTTGACCGTCATCTAAGGTTAATTCTACCTGAACTTCCCATCCCAAATGAATCAAGCGACTGATTCTGGCAGGCACTGTTGCACTATTTTCTGTAGTTTCAATTACTACGTCGTGAGGGCGCAAAAAAATCTCCGGGTTGGCTGAGTCAAAGCCGTTGTCTTGAAACATCCTCGAACTGCTGGGCAATACATTGACTGGGCCGATAAAACTCATGACGAAAGCACTCGCTGGATGGTCGTAAATTTCTGCGGGTGTTCCTACTTGTTCGATTTTACCTTTATTCATTACTGTAATGTGATCGGCAACTTCCATTGCTTCTTCTTGATCGTGCGTCACAAAGACTGTGGTAACGTGAACTTCGTCATGAAGTCGCCGCAACCAAGCACGCAAATCTTTGCGAACTTTGGCATCGAGAGCTCCAAAAGGTTCGTCTAGCAGTAACACTTTCGGTTCCACAGCCAGGGCTCTGGCGAGGGCCACCCGCTGTCGCTGGCCTCCTGAAAGTTGCGACGGGTATCTATCGCCCAATCCTCCTAATTGCACTAAATTCAACAATTCTTCTACCCGGGATTTGACTTTCGCGGGCGGTGTTTTCTGAATTTCCATGCCGAAAGCGATGTTTTTTCGCACTGTCATGTGCTTGAATAGCGCGTAGTGCTGAAACACAAACCCAATATTGCGGTCTTGGACGCTAGTATTGGTGGCATCTTGCCCTGTCAGCCAGATTTTGCCGGAGTCGGGCATTTCTAAACCGGCAATCAGTCGCAGCAGGGTGGATTTGCCGGAACCAGACGGGCCCAGCAATGCGACTAGGGAACCGGATTCAATTTCTAAGCTGACTCGATCGAGTGCCTGGAAACTGCCAAACTGTTTTGATACGTTTTCTACAACTATGCCCATAGGAAGGAAGAAGAAAGAGGGAAGAGGTTCGAGGTTCGAGGCAGGAGACAGGAGAGAGGAGGCAAGAGGCAAGAGGGAAAAATGTTAATCTCCGGTTTGTGGATGGGTTAAGGTAAGTTTTTTTATAGCACGATCGCACATCCGTTTGTTAATTTTAGGGTTTTGGCGATCGGTCAAACACCGGAAAATTAACAAAAATGCACTTCCACAACAAAACAACACAATTCTTTGCTACCAAAGTTGGCATTTGGTACTACAATGCAGCAAAAGTTCAAGCGTTTTTGACTTCAACGGCTGAGGGGATAAAGGAAAATGGGAGATGTTGGACGTGTGCCTGTAGGAATTATCGGCGCTTCAGGGTACGGCGGCGTGCAACTTGTGCGACTGCTGGCAGATCACCCAGGGGCTGAAGTAGTCTATTTGGGCGGGGATAGCAGTGCGGGAAAACCTTTTTCCAGCCTTTATCCGCATCTGACTAACTGCATTGATTTGACAGTCGAGGCGATCGACCTAGACCAAATAGCGGCAAAATGTGAAGTTGTGTTTCTGTCGCTGCCGAACGGTTTAGCTTGCAAAATGGCACCGACGCTGATAGAAAAAGGCTGCAAAGTCTTGGATTTGTCGGCTGACTACAGATTTGAAAATCAGGAAACTTACAAAGCTTGGTACGGCGGGGATCGATCGGACTCTGAAGTGGCTGCAACGGCTGTTTACGGTTTGCCAGAATTGTATCGCGATCGAATTAAAGACGCTCAGTTAGTAGGCTGTGCCGGCTGCTACGTCACTGCTAGTTTATTAGCCCTGGCACCTTTGCTCAAACAAGGTCTCATCGTGCCAGAAACAGCAATTATCGACGCTAAATCCGGTGCTTCTGGAGGGGGCCGCAAAGCGGAAGTTAATCTCTTGTTGGCTGAAGCAGAGGGTTCTCTGGGCGCTTACGGCGTTGGCCGCCACCGCCACACGCCAGAAATCGAGCAAATTTGCAGCGATTTAGCGGGACACGATATTAAAGTTCAGTTTACTCCCCACCTGATTCCGATGGTGCGGGGACTTCTGGCGACTGTTTACGCAACTTTGCGCGATCCGGGTTTGGTGCGGGAAGATTTAATTACGATTTTCACCGCTTTTTACCGCAATTGTCCTTGGGTAAAAGTGTTACCGGCTGGGGTTTATCCGCAAACAAAATGGGCTTGCGGGACCAATCTTTGTTTTATCGGTGTGGAAGTTGATCCGCGTACTGACAGAGTGATTGTGCTGTCGGCGCTCGACAATTTAATTAAGGGACAAGCCGGTCAAGGCATCCAGTGCATGAACTTGATGATGGGTTGGGAAGAAACTTTGGGTTTGCCGCAATTGGCTTTCTATCCTTAATTGGTAATTGGGCATTGGGCATTGGGCATTGGGCATTGGGCATTGGGCATGGGTGATGAAAATTAAAAACTAACAGATTACCCATTCCCAATTACCCATTCCCAATTACCGATTACCAATTACCGATTACCAATTACCCATTACCAAGTGTTATTTTGGCCCGTAACCGATCGAGCCTGCATAAATTGCCCGATCGCCCAATTCATCCTCAATCCGTAACAAACGGTTGTATTTAGCCACCCGTTCGCTGCGACACAGAGAGCCAGTCTTGATTTGGCCGGCGCGAGTCGCTACCGCTAAATCGGCAATTGTGGTATCTTCAGTTTCACCGGAACGGTGGCTGATGACAGCTCGATAGCTGTTCCGTTTGCCCAGGTCGATCGTATCCAAAGTCTCCGTCAAAGAACCAATTTGATTCAGCTTAATCAAAATCGAATTGCTAGCTTTCAAATCAATCCCTTTTTGCAGCCGCGTGCGATTAGTAACAAACAAATCGTCACCAACCAATTGAACTTTGCTGCCCATTTTCTGCGTCAGCGCTACCCAACTGTCCCAATCGTCTTCATGCAAACCATCTTCAATGGAAACAATCGGATATTGTCCGGCCAAACCATCCAAATAATCGATTAATTCAGCAGGCGAATGAGCCACACCGTCGTAAGTGTACTGCCCATCTTTGTAAAATTCGCTAGCAGCCACATCCAAAGCCAAAGCAACTTGTTCACCTGGTTTGTAACCGGCTTTTTCAATAGCTGCAATCAACAAATCCAAAGCTGCTTGATTGGATTTAAGATTAGGCGCAAAACCGCCTTCATCACCCACACCAGTCAGCAAACCCTCAGCTTTTAAGACTTTACTCAGGGATTCAAATACCTCTGCACCCCAGCGTAAAGCTTCTTTAAAAGATGGCGCACCCACAGGGACAATCATAAATTCTTGAATGTCCACATTATTGTTAGCGTGAGATCCCCCGTTGATCACGTTCATCAAAGGCACGGGTAAAACGTTAGCTAAGGGCCCGCCCAAGTAGCGGTAAAGGGGAAGTCCTAAAGTCTCGGCGGCAGCCTTTGCTGTGGCTAAGGAGACTCCGAGAATGGCATTTGCGCCGAGGTTGGATTTGTTTGGGGAACCGTCCAAGTCAATCATGGTTTTGTCTACCAGCGCTTGGTCGATCGCATCGAGATTAGCCAAAGCGGGGGCAATTTTGTGTTCGACGTTAGCAACGGCTTTTAGGACTCCTTTGCCGCCGTAACGGGTTTTGTCATCATCGCGGAGTTCGTGGGCTTCAAAAGAGCCTGTAGAGGCGCCGCTGGGGACTTGGGCGAGCCCCACAACGCCGTTGGCTAGGTAAACTTCAGCTTCAATGGTGGGGCGGCCGCGGGAGTCGAGGATTTCTCTGGCTTGAATAGATTCGATCGCAGTGTCTAGCATATTAATTATTCCGAACTTAACTCAAGGTTTCATGACAATTAGCAGTCTCTGGGTTTTCCCACGCTGACTGCTGACGGGTAATAGAGTACGCGATCCCCAGAATTATTGGTATACAGTTCAAAATATTTGCGGATTTTGGCCCGCAGATTGGTGTCAATAACCTAGGCTTGTTGAATAAACACCTCCGGCAAGTGTGACAGTAATTGGATTGTTTTAACCCCAGATTCTCGCATATTTCTTAATTGCAACCTTTGTTAAAATCAGAATGTCACCAAAGTCAATCAAAAAAGGAGAAACGTAAGATGTTAGAAACAAATCTCGGAGAAATTAGAGCATTAGCTGAAAATTCCGACCCAATTATTGCTGATCCCCCGGACATCAAATTACTCACAGGGCCATTGCCAAATCCAGGCAGCGACCTCAACTTTTTTGACTTAACTCCCAATGACGACGCATTTCAATTAGCAAATGGAATTCTGCGGAATACTCCCGGAGGTTTGCGGGCTTTAGATGGTAACGATTTTGTCAGAGGTTCCGGTGGTGCGGAACTGATGAACGGTAACAGTGGCACAGATACTTTAATCGGAGGTTGTGGCAGCGATACTATTCGCGGTGGCCAAGATTTTGACATTCTTTATGGAGAATGTGGCAGCGATTTTGTCAGCGGAGATCAAGGTAATGACTACGTTTATGGAGGCACGGCTAATGACTTTATTCGCGGCGGTAAAGGAAATGATGATTTAGTAGGAGAGAGTGGAAACGATACTCTAATCGGTGATGCTGGAATTGATAGACTTTGGGGAAGTGAAGGCGCAGATTTGTTTGTCCTCCGCACAGAAGCGGGAGCAACTTCGGGGGAGATTGGTTCGCTTCAACCGCCTCCTGACGGCAATTTTGATGTAGAGGAAGTGCCTGCCGATTTTATTCTCGATTACAATCCGGCTGAAGGTGATGTAATTGGATTGGCGTCTGGATTGACGCGAAATGATATTGTTTTGAGCGAAAGGTTTTTGACAATTGGTGATGCCAGAGATTACGATAGCAGCGGCCCTTTTCCTCCGGGACAGCCTCGAACTCTGGAGTTTAGAATTTTAAATACTAAGGCGACGGTGATTCGGGAAGCTAGCAGTGGCAATATCTTAGGTTTGGTGAAGGATGTTTCCCCGGATCAACTTCAGTTTATATCTATATCCGATGGGGCGATCGCTCTAGGATAATTACCAACTGGTGGGCCAGGCTAATTTGCATAGCACGGAGGGGCGAAACGAAACGCCCATCAGACAACAACAAGGCTCTCAATCCTCGTTCCCAGGCTCTGCCTGGGTAGGCATATAAGCGAGGCTCGGCCTCCCGATTCCTGACATAAATTCAACAATATTTAAGATTGCCAGAAATCGACCACATCGTATCCCATTTCGCTGAGCATTTGCCGCAGCAGAGGTAAGCTCAAACCAATCACATTTGTGTGACATCCTTCGATTTGTTCCACAAAAAATCCGCCTTTACCTTCCAGTGCAAAACAGCCTGCACAGGCGAGGGGTTCTCCGGTAGCGACGTAAGCCGCTATTTGGCGCGAGGTAACTTCCGCAAAATGAACTTTTGTCACTTGACAGCGAATGAGCGATCGCGACCTGGCCTCACCCAAGTCCTCGAATTTAGTATCAATTAAAGCATGACCTGTATACAGTTCGCCCACCTTACCGCGCATTTTCTGCCAGCGCGAGATTGCTTCTTCCGCATCCTTGGGTTTGCCGTGAATTTCGCCATCTATGACCAAAATTGAATCGCATCCCAACACCAAACAGGATTTGGGATTAGGGATTTGCGGGTGAGAATTAGCGAGTAAAAACTTAGCTACAGCCTCAGCTTTTCCTTCTGCTAAAACCTGCACTAAATTAGTGGCATCCCTCATTTGTATTTGCGCTTCATCAAAGTCGCTGGGGCAAATCACAGCTTGAATACCGGCATTTTCTAGGAGGCGACGGCGCGCTGGAGAAGCTGAAGCTAATACAAAAGTTGGATTTTTCATAAGTTAAGAAGGAAGAAGGAAGAAGGAAGAAGGAAGAAGGAAGAAGGAAGAAGGAAGAAGGAAGAAGGAAGAGGTAAGAAGGAAGAAAAGTAAACTCAACTATTCCCCATCCCCAACGCCCTGCGCCCTCTTCCCCATTCTCAACTACTTGTTAACCTAATAAACAGAGAAAGATTTAACAACTTTCTCAAAAGCTTCTTTTACCTTGGGCCAGCGTTCTTCGGTAGTGGAGACGTTAAGCGTAAAAAGTTTGCCGCGGCTGACGGCTACACTCGCTAAGTTGTGGCGTTCTTGGTTTGGTAACTTAACGGCATATTCTAAAATGTAATAATTTTTCGCTCGCGATTCACGAGCTTCTGCATTGACTAATTCCGCTTCACGGCCGGAATCACTCGGGGCGATCGCACTTTTGCTGAGCTTGTATCCCACCTCCGTCGGCGTTCCCAAATCCGCCAGAGTCTTGTCCTTTGCGACTTGACTGATGACCACGCTGACGTTCTCGGTTTGCTGAATCAAATCGCGGAAAACCACATCGGGCCCGTTAGAAACCGCGACCGGCAGCCAGCCGTTAGGATAGAGAAATTGATAGCCATCGCCAGTATCAACGAAGCTTTTGAGTCCAGTGACTTTAGACACACAACCGGTCAAGGTGAGGCTTAGAACAACCAGAAGTATTGCTGCAATTCGTTTGAGCATTCTTTTTATGGGTAGGGTAAAACAAAAATATTTAATTTTAATTGTCTCACCAAACCTTGCCCCTCAAAATAGTTAAGCTATGGCTCGCCGTTTGTGTAACGCCCGCGAGCCATAGCCATATAGTTTAATTGTTAACAAAATCATTACAGGTGAGTCAACCAGCTAATCAGCCCGTGCTTGGTCGAAACTTCTAAAGCCAAGAGAGAAACAAAGCCAATCATGGCAAGGCGGCCGTTTAAGCGTTCGGCGTAGGGGGTAAAGCCGGTGCGGGGTTCGTCATCGACGTATACTTGCGGCTCGATCGCAAAATTGTTCATTTTGCCTTGGTCGTCCAGCATTAAGCCTCTGTTACTCATGTTTTTTTTCCTAAATGGTTTTTAGTGTACTGTAAATAAATGTAACAGACTTGTGAAGAAATGTAAAGGATTGTGAGAAATTTTTTTTAAATACCCCCATTTGACACCAGTTTAAAAAAAAATGCAACTGTAGGCAAGCTCTAAACCCTTATCTAGTCAGTCTTTCCCAATTCTAAAATCTAAAATCTAAAATCTAAAATGGTAGGACTGTGGGTAGACTCTGGGCCCCGGAGGGGGGAGGATAGAGTGGAGAGGCACAAAAGTCGATGGTGTATGGCAAATCCAGTCTGGGTTTGACGAAAATTGTGGAACGGAGGAAAAATTTATGCGGGCCAGTCTGGAAATGCGGTGGTTTTATAGCGGTGCACTGCCAAAATCGCTCAATCAATGGTTTGGAAGCGAGAGTCTCGGCGCGTATCTTTCGCCTCCCGAAGAGCGGGAAGACATATATTTGCTAGTACCTAACTGCGACTACTTGGGAGTGAAGCTGCGTGGGAAAACCTTGGAGGTAAAGTGGCGTCAGGCAGAGTTAGGGACGATGCAGTTCGCCAATCGCTGGGAAGGCAAAGCCGAGAAGTGGCTGAAGTGGGTTTGTGCCGACACCATGGCGCCGATACCGGCGGATATTGTGGCGACAGGAAAGTGGGTGGGAGTCAAGAAAAAGCGAGCGCAGCGTCTTTATCAAGTTTCGGCCCCTGGTTCCCTGATGCCTGTGATGTCTGTGCCTGTGGAAGCCCCAATTCCCCAAGGTTGCACCGTGGAACTTACTCAGTTGAACATTAACGGCAGCGCCTGGTGGACTTTGGGATTTGAAGCGTTTGGCAGCGAAAGTTGTTTGACAGAAAGCCTGGAAACAGTTGCTAGTTGGACTAGCAAGAGTTATCAGGCGCAAAAGTTGAAAGCTGAGGATTCTTCTGCTTATCCGATTTGGCTGGGCAGCAAGTAATATCAAATCCGGCAATAATACCTCCTGTATTCTTTAGTCCTCCTTTGCTGGGACGAGAAGCAAGTGTAGACGCGGTTTCAACCGCCGAGTCTGGCTGTCCTGGACGCAACGGGCATATATAGTAAGGTGCTTTACTACCGGAAATCTTCAATAATCTTTCAATAACGAAGTCTGACGCACCTGAGATGTTGCACCATTTTCAATTAGGTTTTTTACGGGCGGGCAGGATGCCCACCCCACAAGAAAACTCACTCTTTGTGGAACAGGCATCTTGCCTGTTCTTGAGAATGGTGCAAGATGCACAAAAGTCGATCGTCCTGTGACAGTTAGCCTTAGTCTTATCTAATCGAGGGGGTTTCTAACTATTCCCCCTCTCTCCCATTCTCCCCCTCTTTCATTTTCCCCACTCTGCCAGCAGTTCTCAGAATTTGACAAGCCAAAATCGCCGCCCCAAACCCATTATCAATATTCACCACACCCACACCAGCCGCACAAGAATTGAGCATAGTTAAAAGAGGAGCAATCCCGCCAAAACTCGCGCCGTAACCCACACTTGTCGGCACAGCAATCACCGGACAATCTGCCAAACCCGCAACCACACTGGCCAAAGCACCTTCCATACCGGCCACCGCAATCAACACATCAGCATCGGCAATAACGTGCCGGTTGCTCAGCAAGCGGTGAATGCCGGCAACTCCGACATCCCACAAACGTCGCACCTGAAAACCGCAAAGTTCCGCAGTAATTGCCGCCTCTTCCGCTACAGGCAAATCCGCCGTTCCCGCACTGATAATAGTCACAGTACCAGGATGCTGCGGAGTTGGGGAATTAGGAGAAATTGCACAAATTCGAGCCTTTTGGTAGTAGCACAAATCTGGTATTTTTTGTTGCAATTGCTCGAAAACTTCCGGTTCAATTCGCGTCGCCATCACCGCAGAATTTCGCCCGCGCATTGCTTCGATAATCTTAATAATTTGGTCTGGCGTTTTCCCCGGGCCCCAAATTACTTCAGGAAAACCAGTTCTCAGAGTACGGTGGTGGTCAATTTTGGCAAAATCGCCGACTTGTTCAAAGTCAAAATGCTTTAATTTATCCAAAGCTGCGATCGGGCTCACATCGCCTGCGGCAACTGATTCGAGTAACTTCTGTAAAATTTCAGGTTCCATAAATATTAGTCAGTGGTTAGTTGTTAGTTGTCAGTGGTTAGTTGTCAGTTGTCATTAGTAACAAATAACCAATAACAACTGACTATTCTGTAATTTTCAGTTCGTACAAATTCCAGAAAGCTCCGCCGAGGGCACTGTAGCGAATTCCCGAAACGCGATCGCGCACCGCCTCGAAAGTCAGCGGATTTACCATATAAACAAAAGGCACTTGTTCCGCTATAATCCGCTGCGTTTCAGCATAAAGTTCCTTGCGCTTCGCCTCATCAAGCTCCTGAGAAGCTTTCACGTAAAGGTCATCGATTTTCTGCTCCCAGTCCTCAACTTTCCAACCCTTAATCGGCGGTTCTCCGGCTTGCGGGCCCTGGTTGAAACTGTGCAGCGTGCCGTTAACAGACCAAATATTGTAGCCGCTGTGCGGTTCAGTACCTCCCGTAAAACCGCCGAGGTAAGTATCCCAATTGCGCGTCAAACGCAGCTTTTCCACATAAGTGTTAAAACTCAGGAACTGCGTATCAATTTGCATCCCCAGTTTGTCCAAATCTTGCTTAATTTGGGTTCCCATTTGTTCCCGAACTTTTTTACCCGCAGCCATCAACAAAGTAAATCGCACTTTGTTGCCTTCAGCATCCACCAATTCGCCGTTACTATTATACTTGAAACCAGCACTTAACAGTAACTCTTTGGCTTTTTCCAGATCATAACTGTAAGTTTTCAATCCCTGTTCTGGAGATAAGTAGAACGGACTTTGGGCTGGAATTGGAGAATGCAGAGGCGCGCCAAGTCCGCGATAGATATTGTTAGTCATCGCCTCGCGGTTGATGCCGTAGGCGATCGCCTGACGAAATTCTTTACTCGCGAACCAGCGAGACTTAACCGGGTCTACAAACGGCTGATTTTGAGCATTGCGCCCCTTATTCAGATTGAAACACATAAACACGCTGCCAGTATCCGGGCCGCCATTGAATACCGTATATTGACCGCGTTTTTCCTCACGTTTCAGCAGCGGAAACACTTCCGGCTCCACGTTCAGAGTATCCAACTCGCCCGATCGAAAATTCAGCAGTTGATTATCAGTATTTTCGATAATTTGCCAAACAATTTGCTGGATGTAAGGCTGGACATTTCCCTCAGCATCTTTGCGCCAAAAATACGGATTTCTTTCCAAAACCACGCGCTGATTGGGAGTGTAGCTCAGCATTCGATATTGACCATTCCCCACAATTTTTTTAGGGTCAGTATCCGTGCCCCAAGTAGTCAGGAATTTAGGCTTGCCGTCTGCATCTGTATCTTCGACAGATTCCTGTAAAATATGAGCTGGTAAAATTGGGATTCCCCCAGCATATCTAATAAAGGGAGCAAAGGGTTCTGCAACGGAAAATTCAACGCGGCGGCTGTCAATTTTTTTAACTTTTGGGAATTCGCGACTCATGCCAACTCTCAGAGTATCTTTCAAACCGCTAGGAATTTTGTCATTGAAATAAATCTTTTCATAGCTGAAGATAATGTCATCAGTAGTCATCGGTTCGCCGTCCGACCATTTCAACCCCTCTCGCAGGGTGAAGACAATCTTTTTGCCATCTTTAGAAACTTCCCACGACTCGGCTAAACCGGGTTCTAACTCCGATGTCAAGCCATTTTCGTTGATCAATCCCTCGTACATATAGCCAAAAACGCTGTATGCAGATTGATTTAGCGGGTAGTTAAAGGTGCTCGGGCCGCTGGGGGTGGGAACGATGAGTCTGTCTACTAAGTTCGATCGGGCTGGAGTGCACGCAGACAAAGTTATCGTGGCAATTGCCACCAGTAAAATCGCCAGCCAGCGCAGTCTTGAATGTAGCATAATAGAAATTTTCATAATTTTTTAGTTTACCACCTGCGTGCAACTATGACTGAGATTGTAGCCAACCTAGAAAGTTTTTAGTGACAGCGAAATACTTTGTAATCCCGGCTTCTCGCAAAACATCTTGAACTTCCGGTACACGAAAGTCTTTTGTATTATTGCTCAAAAATACCTTGTCTTCCTTAGCGTGTAACTGTGCGTGATTCAAGATGCAGTGGAGAATCAAATTGTCGGTAGGGTCTTCTTTAATAAAAACTGTATTCAAGCTTTCTCGCAGTGTATCTGCTGTTAGTTCCATCATCTCCACATTTTCAGCCAATAATTCAAGAGCATCAAAAAGACGTACTTTAATATTATTGAGCAATCCTTCATTTTTATTCAAAGACTCTTCTAAATGGAATAAAAGAGACTTAGCATAAGGCGAAGTAAGATCGCGCTTGAGCTGGCTAATTTGATTTGTCAGTTCATTTGCAAAATGGTTGCGACGCTTGATCTCGTCTTCTAAAGCCGAGAGAGCTTCCATGCAGCAAATAGCAGGTATGGCAATGCGGACTGATGTTGGTACACTCAGTAACAACTTATTGGCATCAGGATCGCGCCCTGTAGCAATACTCATTAAAAAGTTAGTTTCTATATATAAAATCGCCACCAATTTCTACCCTTGACTTTGTTGTTCCACCTGCTAGCAACGGCAGCAAACCGATTGCTGCTATCTGTTCCGATGCTGGCGGGCTCTCCGACTTCCAATTATAAGCTAAGTCACGCAACCATGCTTCAATCAGCCTAGTTAGGTATGGCTCAAATATGCGCTGATCGCCTAATTTTGAGTCATAATAGTGAAGGATGTCAGCCGTTTTTAACGATAAAACAGCGTCAGACAAAACAGTGCCGTCCCATTTAAAAACCATTATCTCTTTGAGATTGACAATCATAGCATAAGGAATTACCACCTTTTTTTCTGAGAGTATTGAGAGGAAATGTTTTATTTGTTTGAGCGCCCTATTGATAATCTTCTGTTTGGCTGCCTTTTCTTTAGCTTGATTAATTTTGACCTCGATTAGCGCGACTATGCGATCGTCCTTATCCAACGCGATAATATCCGCCTCTATGGGTAATTCTACTTCCAAGGTTTCAGTTTGCATGGTTTCAGCCTTCCTAGCGTATAAGTTTAAGTCAATTCCACTTCTACTATCAAACCACTTTTTAAATTTTGGAGACTAAAACTACAGCATAGGCTGCAATTCCTTCTTCTCTCCCCACGGGCCCTAACTTTTCGTTGGTAGTAGCTTTGATGCCGATTTGGTCAGGTCTTAATTGTAGGACAGTAGAAAGCCGATCGCGCATTTGCTCAATATGCGGTTTCAGCTTTGGACGTTCGGCCACCACCACCGAATCAATATTGCCGATTTCCCAGCCTTTATCTAATATTAACTGATTGACTTGTGCGAGCAATACGAGACTATCAGCACCTTTCCATTTCGGGTCAGTTGGCGGGAAATACAGCCCGATATCTCCTAAGCTGAGAGCTCCAAGCATCGCATCCATGATAGCGTGGGTAAGTACGTCGGCGTCGCTGTGTCCTAATAAGCCCAATTCGTGGGGAATGTGCACGCCGCCGAGGATTAGGGGGCGTTCTGGAACTAAGCAGTGAATGTCGTAGCCGTTGCCGATGCGGATGTTCATGTAAAGTAGATTTTTGAGAAAAGCAGACAGTAGACAATTATTTCATATTTTGTGTGAGGATAATTGAGTTTTTTGGGCGATCGAGCTTTTTACTAAAACTTACCGACTCGGAACAAACAAACCGAGTTTTTTACCCTGGGTAAGGTGTGGAACGAAGTAGACGCACCATCAAACCCGCTTTCTAGATACCCATGCGTCCAAGATTATTTTACTTCAAACTAGCGCCCTGGGCTAGCAACCATCAACCAACCTGAATCAAATCCGGATAGGAGCTCAACAACTCATCGCCAGTCAAACTATCCGTTTCCTCCTGCGGACTCCAAATCAACTCAAAAATCAGCAATTTCTCCGCAGGAGTCGCCGCCGATTTCTCTAACGCTGTTTTAAATTTCCCAACCTCGCGAATGTCTCCAAATAGCGGTTTGGAATCCTCGGTTCCTATCAAAAACGTCACTACAATATACTCTCCCTGCCCTCGATCGCCCGCAGTGACAGACTGTCTGCAGCGGATGTCGCCGTTAACCAAACTCAGAGTTTCTACACTTAACTTGCTGCGTTCTTGAATCGAGAGTTGATTGAATATTGGCGCCGCTTCCTCCCGAGTCGCAAATATCTGGGAACTCGCGCAAACGTGAGTCCACTTGTCGCGTGTACGCAAAACAATTAAAACAGATTCTAGCAAAAATTCTGCTCTGTCTGTTGCACTTTCTAAATCAGAATTTAAAGTCAATTCAGTTAGCTGACTTGGCACTCCTGGGCAAGAGCCAACTAACATTGCAACTTGCAACTTGCTGACCGCAAAAATAGGTTTTTTATTGGCATCTCCAGACGGGGGCAGATAATAGTAGATACAGTAAGCGATTAACGCTACACCCCCTGCAGAAAAAAACAGCCAAAACCAAAACAATTTCCAATCCTCAGATGATGGCGAACTGGGAGCGTTGTCAGAGGTATTTTCCGTGGAAATTGGTGTTGGATTAATTGCGGGCTGTTGAGGATAATAATCAGTATTTGGCTGACTGTTACCGGGATTGTCTGAAGATGGTGCTACGAGTTCACCGTCGCCCGAATTATCAGTGGTTATTGGCGTTGGATTAACTGCTGGCTCTGGATTATAACCAGTATTTGGCTGACTGTTACCGGGATTGTAAGGAACTGCATAACTCGGAGCGGAATTATAAGTGCGCCGCTGAATAATTACAGTTCGGTTATTTCCATGTTGTTGGGGAATTGCAGCGTTAGGTGCGACGACAGGTGCAGGTGAAGCAGGCTTTTCAAAAGAGCCGCTGCGAACTCTTCCCCCAGTGTTTCCACTGGTACTGGGACGGCTGGGAATGGAACTAGAAGAAGTGCCAGACGAGCTATTTCTAGAAGGAGTAGAAGGACTTGAAGAAGTGCCAGACGAGCTGTTGCTAGAAGAACTAGAAGAACTAGAACGGCTAGGCGAGGTACTGCTAGGGCGGCTGGAACTGGAACTAGAACTAGAACTAGAAGAAGAAGATCGCCCGCCGCTACTTCCGCCACTGCTTCGGGCAAAAGCTTCGCGGTTAATATGTAACCATTTGCCACCGCTGCCAGGACTTAAATTGACAGTAACTTCAGTGGCGAGCAAAAAGGCGATCGCCGTACAGCACAAAAGTTGATTCTTTAGCATAATTTAGTCGCCAAAAAATAGGATGCTCAACCAAGACTGTTAATAGTCAAGAGTTAACTAATCCGCTAGCAAATCCGGTCGCCTTTGGCGCGTTCTTTCAATTTGCTGTTCCCTGCGCCAGCGAGCAATTTCTGCGTGATTACCAGACAGCAACACGTCGGGCACCTTCAATCCCCGAAAATCCGCCGGTCGAGTGTACTGCGGATAATCCAAAAGTCCGTCTTCAAAACTCTCAAACTTTAGGGAATCTTCCTTCGCCACAGTTCCCCGCAGCAATCGCAAAACCCCATTAATCAAAGCCAAAGCCGGAATTTCGCCCCCCGTGAGTACAAAATCCCCCAAAGACACCTCGCGAGTGACCAAATGCAGCACTCGATCGTCCACACCTTCATAATGACCGCAAATCAACACCAACTGATCGCGATCGGCCGCCAACTCCCGAAACATCGCCTGCTGCATCGGTTCCCCCTGGGGAGTGAGCAAAATCACCTCCCGCCGCGGCAAAATCGGCAGCGACTCCACCGCAGCAAAAATCGGTTCCGGTTTCATCAGCATCCCCACTCCGCCCCCGTAAGGCTCATCATCGACTCGCTGGTGTTTGTCTGTGGTAAAATCGCGGGGATTGACAAAATTTACCTCAGCAATCTTTTTAGCTAAGGCTTTGCCCATCAGTCCCGACTCCAAGGGAGCCCGGAAAAAATCTGGAAATAGAGTAACAACGTCAAAGCGCACAATAATTGGAATTTATTAATACATCACCTCTAGTTTGACCTTTAGAGGGAGTTCAGTTTTCAGTAATTGCTTTATTCTTTATAATTTCTTATAATTTCTGAAAATTTTTGCAAGTTAAATTCTCTTCCTTTGTCGGCGCGCGCGTTTTTTACAAAAATAATCTGTTTTTCATGACAGCGACTGCAAGTAAACTCGCCCTCAAATAACTACCGGATCGCGCGATCGGCGATCGCACCTCGCTAGCACCAACAAATATTTATTCTTAAAAAGCCCCATTCTAGCCACAGTCACGGCAAAATTGAATTTCACATCCAACAGAGGAAGACACACCATGCAGCAGTTGACATCTCAAGCCCTTGAACACAATGTTCCCCAGCGCACCAAAACCTCGATTATGGTCATCGGGGGAGCCGAAGACAAAGTTCACGGGCGAGAGATTTTGAATACCTTTTTTTGCCGTGCTGGGGGTGCAAACGCTCGGCTGGCGATCGTTCCGTGCGCTTCGCGAGATCCCGAAGGAATTAGCAACCGCTACCGCACCATATTTGACGAAATGGGCGTTAGCGCCGTCAAAGTAGTGGACATCCGCGAACGCGAACAAGCCGAAAACCCCGTCTGGAAAGATTATTTAGAAGATTGTACGGGCGTATTCATCACAGGGGGCGACCAACTGAGGCTCTGTGGCCTGCTGGCGGACACCCCGCTGATGGAGAAAATTCGCAAAGAAACTATCGAAGGCAAGATTACCCTCGCCGGTACCAGCGCGGGTGCTGCGGTGATGGGATATCACATGATTGCAGGCGGCGGAAGTGGTGCGTCACCGAACCGCTCTTTAGTAGACATGGCAAACGGACTTAACATTATTCCTGAGATCATCGTAGACCAGCATTTTCACAACCGCAACCGCATGGCTCGCTTGCTGTCGGCTGTGGCTTGCCATCCCGATCGCATCGCTATTGGTATTGACGAAGACACCTGCGCCTTGTTTGAGGGAGACGATACTATGAAAATTCTTGGTAAAGGCACTGTGACTATTGTTGATTCTAGGGAAAATTTTTATACCAATGAGTCTATGGTAGGAGCGACAGAACCCCTAAGTCTGTTCAATATGCGCTTGCACGTTCTGTGTCACGGAGATTGCTACAATATGCCCCTAGGCAAACCAATGCCATCGGGAGCGTGTTCCGAGTCTGGCTGGCCCCCCGAATGCCGCACAGCCAACTAACGTAGAACATCTCTTGTCATTGATTCGGCAGAAATTAGGCGGCATTCCGGCCGAATCATGGATACAACAATAGAATAGATTCCGAAGCAGCCACGGGCTGACGCCAGGAGGCCGAACGACAGAAAATTCTAGCTTCGGGCTTCGAGTTTTTGCGTACCATTGACCTGTACAGGTTTCTAGCCGATCGCACGGGCATGAATTTTCAAGGGAGTAGCCCATAACTGGAAATTCACTCCCAAACTGTTCGCAGCGAACAGTCGATCGAGCAATCTAGATCGAAATTGAATAAATGCTCCAATTATCTATAAGAGTTCGCGCCCCATACCCCTCTAACTACCATGAAAATACTTAAAATTCAGACCTTACGCGGCCCCAACTACTGGAGCATCCGACGCCAGAAACTCGTCCTGATGCGTCTGGATTTAGAGGAGTGGGCAGATAAAACCACATCGGAAATACCTGGCTTCTACGAAGGGTTGATCGCCGCACTTCCGAGTTTGAACGACCATCACTGTTCTCCAGGCCATCAGGGAGGATTCCTGCAACGGGTCAAAGAAGGCACAATGATGGGACACGTAATCGAACACGTCGCCCTAGAACTTCAGGAAATGGCAGGAATGCCGGTCGGGTTCGGCCGTACCCGCGAAACTGCGACCCCAGGCATTTACCAAGTAGTAATCGAGTATCAAAACGAACAAGCCGGTCGCTATGCAGCCCGGGCAGGCGTGCGGATGTGCCAGAGCATTGCCGCTACTGGTTATTATCCAACAGCAGAATTAGTTCAAGATTTGAGAGACTTGAGAGAGTTTGCTGCGTCGGCGGCCCTGGGGCCGAGCACGGAAACACTGATTAAGGAAGCAGAAGCGCGTGGTATTCCTTGGATACCATTGAGCGCCCGGTTTATGATTCAACTCGGCTATGGGGTTCACCAAAAGCGGATTCAGGCAACTCTGAGCAACCGCACGGGAGTTTTGGGGGTAGAACTCGCCTGCGATAAGGAAGGTACCAAAAATATCCTAGCCAGCGCCGGCGTACCGGTTCCCAGAGGGACGGTGATTAATTATTTGGATGAACTGCAAGGGGCGATCGAAGATGTCGGGGGTTATCCGATCGTCCTCAAACCCCTAGACGGCAACCACGGCCGCGGCATTACGATCGACATCAATTCCTGGGAAACAGCAGAAGAAGCCTATGACTTAGCCAGCGCGGCATCAAAAACAAAAAGCGTCATTGTCGAGCGCTATTACGTCGGCCGTGACCACCGAGTATTGGTAGTCAACGGGCAAGTCATAGCAGTCGCAGAACGAGTCCCGGCTAACGTCGTGGGCAACGGCAAGTTTACAGTAGAACAGCTTATTGAAGAAGTAAACCGCGACCCGCAGCGAGGAGACGGACACGACAACGTGCTCACCCGGATCACGATCGACAAATTGTGCCTGGATTTGCTGCAGAAACAAGGATACGCGATGGACTCGGTAGTGCCCGCCGGCGAAAGAGTATTTTTGCGCGCCACAGCAAACTTGAGTACCGGTGGCATTGCAGTCGATCGCACCGACGAAATCCACCCAGAAAACGTCTGGCTGTTTTCTAGAGTCGCCAAAATTATCGGTTTGGACATCGCCGGCATTGACGTAGTAACTCCCGACATCTCCCAACCCCTGCGCGATGTCAACGGCGTCATCGTCGAAGTCAACGCAGCACCGGGTTTCAGAATGCACGTCGCCCCGAGTCAAGGTTTACCCCGCAACGTCGCCGGCGCGGTCTTCGATATGCTCTTCCCCTCGCCTCAACCCAGCCGGGTGCCGATTTTAGCGGTAACGGGAACCAACGGCAAAACTACAACGACTCGCCTGCTTGCCCATATTGTCAAGCAGACCGGTCAGATTACTGGCTACACGACTACCGACGGCACTTACATCGGCGATTATTTGGTAGAAACCGGAGACAATACCGGGCCGCAGAGTGCTCAATTGATTTTGTCTGACCCGACTGTGGAAGTGGCGGTGCTGGAAACGGCTAGAGGCGGAATTTTGCGATCGGGCCTCGGCTTCGATCAGTGCGATGTCGGCGTCGTCTTGAACGTCGCGGCAGATCACTTGGGAATTGGCGACATCGACACCGTGGAACAACTTGCCAAACTCAAGAGCGTTCTCGTCGAGTCGGTAATGCCAAAAGGCTATGCAGTTTTGAATGCCGACGACCCGCTCGTATCACAAATGGCGCAGCGTGTCAAGGCTCAAATTGCATATTTTTCGATGAACCCGGACAACGAACTGGTTGCCAAACATACCGCTGCTGGCGGGCTGGCAGCGATTTACGAAAATGGGTATTTGTCGATATTGAAAGGCGATTGGACGCTGAGAATTGAGCAGGCTGTGAACGTGCCGCTGACGATGGGCGGGCGCGCGCCGTTTATGATTGCCAATGCTTTAGCAGCTTGTTTGGCGGCTTTTGCCCAAGGAGTGAAAATAGAAGATATTCGATCGGCTTTGTCAAGCTTCCAAGCATCCGTCGGTCAAACTCCCGGAAGGATGAATTTGTTTAATTTGGGCAACTATCACGCTTTGCTGGACTACGCCCACAACCCCCACAGTTACAAAGCTTTGGGCAGTTTCGTGCTGAATTGGCCGGGACGGCGGATAGGGGTAGTAGGTGCCCCCGGAGACCGACGAGATGAAGATTTTGTCACGCTGGGCAAACTTTCGGCCGAAATGTTCGATCGCATTATTGTCAAGGAAGATCTTGAGAGGCGCGGGCGAGAACCCGGTACGGTGGCAAAGTTAATTTGCCAGGGAATTTCAGAGGCGATTTCTGCAGGAACCGTAGACAAATCTAAAGTTGAATACGAGTTGATTCTCGACGAAACAACGGCTGTTAACAAAGCTTTAGATGAGGCGCCGGCCGGCAGTTTGGTAGTGATTTTACCTGAAAGTGTCAACAAAGCTTTGACTTTAATTGAAGCCCGGAAACCGATTAAGGAATCTGTGGAAGTTCAAAATGCTTTAGATCGATCGAAGTCACAGGAAAGTTTAAAACCGACTGTGGTGAATCAAGGCTAAACTATTAAGTCTCATTTAATTAATAGGTTGGGTTTACTTCTGTTAAACCCAACCTATTTTTGTTTAAATTAATACTATTTTTTCGGAGTTTTTTGACCATTGAACAAACGATAGACAAATTTATCAACTTACATCAACGTACTGACCAAGTTGCGGAAATACAATATTCATACAATGCTTTGTTAGAGTTCCGTTTCCTAATAATTTCAGAGTGAATATTTGAGTATCCAAGAAGGCGCATAGATTCAGAAAGTAACGCCTCTGTAGCAACCATGTTGCCAAAAAATGTTGAATTGCCAACAATGTAGTGTAGTTCCGCATCGTCTGCCAAAATAGATCTAAGAGAACTCAAATGTAAGTGCATATCATGAAAGTATTTTAGGACGTAAGTTGCCAAAAGAGGTGCATTTTTCCCACCCGACATTCTTATCTTTTCTACAGTTGAGAATATTTGCTCCGGTAGGCTTTTTTCCTGTATTTGCCAGGAGTTGAGACGGCTAGTTGCAATGCCCCATGTTCCACCAATGGCTAACCAATCCATCTCACCTGCTTCTTTTGCTTCGTTTAAAAACTTTGTCCAGTACATATATGGACGAAGTTCACGAATATAGCTGATCCGATTTGGGTAAGGTGGGGAAGTTATTACTTTATCGACTTTGATATTACCTAAACCAGCTATGTTACGAGCATCTACTTTCAACACCTTAGCAGTACCAATAATAGTATTCTCAGCAGACTTCGATATAAATTTTATAATTTCAAAAAAAAGCTCTTCTATGCCTTCACTTTTATGATAAATGACTGTGGCATTAAATGACATGGAAATATGATTAAAAGCTGCTGATGAAGTTTCAATTATTAAACGACAGAACGCAATCCAAACGATATCATAACTCTCATTATCTTCAGGTTCTCCGAATTGGTTTACTAAAGCGATTCGCAATGAGGCAAGAAGTTTTAGCGTGTAACTAGACCACCAACGTTCAATGTTAAATATTGGTGGTGTCCAATTGTCTTGAGATATTAAACTTCTATATTCCTCTAAAGCTAGTTGTACCTTTTTAAAAACATCTATTAAGCAGTCTTTATCATAGTTTCTGTATTTAGCGTTCCCAAGCCAAATAAGAAACGGGTTGATATCAAACGCGAATGCTTGGTTTCCTTGTTGAGCAGCAACAAGTCCTGTTGTAGCTGTACCAGAGAAAGGGTCAAGAATAATTGACTCTCTCTCAACAAAAGCCAAAAGCTTTTCCACAAGTTTCACGCCATAGGCCGGAGTAAGTCGAAGCCACCCATGCCGCCCAAGATTGCGATTAGCTTTGAAAGTATAGTCAGATCTTTGTTGAATAGTAGATGACATCAGTCTGCACTTAGTAAAACTGCCAATGTGGTGTAAATCTCGCTTTTGATTGCCTCAGAGTTTCGGCGAAAAAAATCTGCCAAATCATAGCCTAAAATTTGCTGGGAAAAAACAAACAGCGAAATTTGATTGCTGCCCGATGTTGTGCCAATCAGCATTCCTCCACGGCTGTTTCGATAGCGTAGTACTAAATCGACATCAATCTGAGAAGAAAAAATTGCAAAGACTGGCAGGTAGCCGTTTGCCCAAGCAACAGCAATATTATCTATGTCACCATTTTGTCTCTTGCTGTCTTTACTTTTGTATCCCTGCCGAACTTCAAATACGGCTCCCTTTGCTGGGGCAGGAACATTAAGAGAACTGCTGTAGTCCGCTATCCACTGAATAACTCTTTCTCTAACCTCAAGATTTTGAATTTCGCTCAGTTCTAGCCGAGCATCCAACGACAAAGTTTTGTCCTTGTCGTTTTTGGTCTTCGCAACGTAAGACCACATGGCATATTTGGGGTCTTCGTATCCTGCTCGATCGATTATTATTTGTCTGAATAAATTTTCACAACCTTTCCCAATTTGTCGATAAACCGAGGTCATGCCACCAGCGGCTTTGTGAGCAGCGTACATCAAATCTGAATCAAGACCAATCCATGAGTAAAAAGGATCAGCTCCGTAGATTAATAAGAACCGTGCCAGATCCAATCCTTCCTCTCTATTGCCTAGCCCGAATTTGGGCTTGTAGCGTCTGCAAAGTTTTATCGGGTCTAGGAATCTTTTGAGGTATAGGTTCTCTTCAGTCACGATTACTTTGCAATTATTGGATAATATCTTTATGTTGGATATTATACTACTTTTCTCACCTTTTTTACCTTTTAACTGCCGCCCACTGCATAATCGGTGCCAGCGGTTTCCAGCCGAGAAAAGAGCCGATCGCCCCTACTCGCTGAATCCCAATTCTAATTAGTTCTCCACCATAACGATCGTGCCATTGCAAAACTTTAAACTCGCTCTCAACTGTCACCGCATTAACAACTAATCGGCCGCCTTCACCTAAAGCATTCCAGCAAGTTTCCAACACAGCTTCTGCAGTGACACCGCCGCCGATGAAAATAGCATTCGGTTGAGGCAAATTTGTCAGGGCTTCCGGCGCTTCTCCCGCAACGATTTCGAGTTCGGGAACGCCGAAAGTCGAGGCATTTTCAGCGATGTATTGCAATCTAGTCGGATGGCGTTCGATCGCGATCGCCCTGCACCGAGGATGACTCCGCATCCATTCGATCGCGATCGAGCCGCACCCCGCGCCCACATCCCACAGCAACTCACCCGGAATCGGAGCTAACGTTGACAGAGTAACGGCTCTAACCTCCCGCTTGGTAAGTTGTCCGTCGTGGCGATAAGCAGCATCCGGCAAACCCGCAGTTCGGGGGAGGATAAGAGTTTCTCGATCGGCTGCAACTGCGATCGCGATCGTGTTCAAATCCGCCAAATCCGCTGCATTCCAGGCTGCTGCTACCCCCTCGATCCGCCGTTCCGAGTTCCCTCCCATCCGCTCAAACACGGTCATCAAACTGCTGGCAAACCCCCGCTGCGTCAACAATTGTGCCACCTTTCCCGGCGTGTGTCTGTCCGCGCTCAACACCAGCAAGCGCGCCCCCGGCGACAAAGCAAGGGCGATCGATGCGATCGGGCGATTTGTCAAACTGAAAGTCTCAATTTGGGCTAGTGGCCAGCCCAAACGGGCGCAAGCAAGACTAAAAGCCGATGCTGCGGGAATCACAGTCATTTCGGAAATGGGAATCTGGCGCGACAGCGTTACCCCAATTCCGTGACACATCGGATCGCCGCTGGCTAGCACGCAGACAGACTGTCCCCGGCGGCGGATGATTTGATCGACTGTTGCTTGTATCGGCGAAGCCCAAACCAATTGTTCGCGGGTGTCGTCGGTTGGTAGCATTGCGAGGTGACGGGCACCGCCGACAACGACTTGAGATCGATCGAGTAGTTGTCGGGCGATCGGGCCCAGCCCCGAAAGTCCATCTTCGCCAATCCCCACCACCGAAAGCCATTTGTGCATTGAATCCTTACTGCTAATCTCATTTCCGGCTGCATCGGAATGCTCAAACTCAATAGTCATTAGTTATTAGTTATTAGTTATTAATTATTAGTTGTTAATTATATTATTTCCGCTCGAACAACCCGACTAAAATTGATTTAGAGTGAGGAATTCATTCCTCATAAAACTCTGTGGTACTGAATTATTGACTACAAAATTTCTAACTGACATTTGGCACAATTCTCAATAATAGGCATCTTGCCTGTGCCACAAAGAGTATATTTCTTCTTGTGGGGTGGGCATCCTGCCCGTCAGTGAAACCCTTATTAATAATGGTACAAGATGTCAGTTATAACGGTTATTTTACCCGACGAGATATCAGAATAAAGTCTCTAAAATTTTTCCCCAAACAAAAAGCGCCCCTATTTCTAGGAGCGCTTTTTGTTAATCAAAAACTAAAACTTAGCCATTGATAGAAGGAGCAACCATTGCTACTGGGGTGACTTCACTAGCAGCCAAGTCAAGCGGGAAGTTGTGAGCATTGCGCTCGTGCATTACTTCCATACCCAAGTTAGCGCGGTTAATCACATCAGCCCAAGTATTGATAACGCGACCTTGAGAGTCGATAATCGATTGGTTGAAGTTGAAACCGTTCAAGTTGAAGGCCATCGTGGAAATACCCAAAGCGGTAAACCAGATACCGACAACTGGCCATGCACCTAACAAGAAGTGCAAAGAACGGCTGTTGTTGAATGAAGCGTATTGGAAAATCAAACGACCGAAGTAGCCGTGGGCTGCAACGATGTTGTAGGTTTCTTCTTCTTGACCGAATTTGTAACCGTAGTTTTGCGATTCGGTTTCGGTTGTTTCACGAACCAAAGAGGAAGTAACGAGAGAACCGTGCATTGCGGAGAACAAAGAACCACCGAAGACACCAGCAACTCCCAACATGTGGAACGGGTGCATCAGGATGTTGTGCTCTGCTTGGAACACGATCATGAAGTTGAATGTACCGGAGATACCCAAAGGCATACCGTCAGAGAAGGAACCTTGACCAATTGGGTAGATCAAGAATACTGCGGTTGCTGCTGCAACTGGTGCAGAGTAAGCGACGCAGATCCAAGGACGCATACCTAAGCGGTAGGACAGTTCCCATTCACGACCCATGTAGCAGAAGATGCCGATGAGGAAGTGAAATACTACCAATTGGTAGGGGCCGCCGTTGTACAACCACTCATCGAGGGAAGCTGCTTCCCAGATTGGGTAGAAGTGAAGGCCGATGGCGTTGGATGAAGGAACAACAGCACCTGTGATGATGTTGTTACCGTACATTAAGGAACCTGCTACTGGTTCACGGATGCCGTCGATGTCCACTGGAGGGGCAGCGATGAAGGCGATGATGTAGCAGATGGTGGCGCTGAGCAAGGTGGGAATCATCAAGACGCCGAACCAACCGATGTAAATCCGGTTGTCTGTGCTTGTTACCCACTCACAAAAGCGTTCCCAGACATTGGCGCTTTCGCGCTGCTGTAAGGTTGTTGTCATTTGTTTATGATTGCTTTATTTTGTTTTCAATGTTCGTGACGGCTTTGTGTTCCGCCATGTAAATAAACATAAAGCTTTTATTTCAGTTTGTAAAGACCTTTTAATAACAGTTTTTCTTATAGGTGTCATAAATTATGCTTTTTAAAAGACCAAAGGCTTGGTGTATAAGGATTTGAGAAGCTGAATGCGGAATTGGTGGACGATCGCCCACCAATGAAGAATACTCATAATCTACCTGGACAACGAGATTCCGGACTTGTGTCAGGGTTAAGATAGATGAAGGGTTGCGATCGCCAACCGCAAAACTCCCATTGACATATATATGTTGTTGCACAAGTCCGATCGATAAAAATCCCAAGGAATGTCCCGCACCGTCACCTACAGCCCTGCTTATACTCTGGTTCCTACTTACGAGTGTTTTAACCGCTGCACGTATTGCAATTTTCGGGCAGAACCCCTGCAAAGTCCTTGGCTGACGCTACCAGAAGCGGAAAAACAGCTCAAGTTCCTGCAAACTCAAGGTGTAATTGAAATTCTCATCCTCAGCGGCGAGGTACATCCTCACAGTCAACGGCGAAAAGCTTGGTTGCAGCGGATTTACGATTTGTGCGAACTGGCGCTTGCTTTGGGATTTTTGCCGCATACTAATGTGGGGCCGCTCAGCTTTGAGGAGATGGCACAGTTAAAAGAGGTGAATGTATCGATGGGGCTGATGCTAGAACAGCTTGCCCCGCATTTGTTACAAACGGTTCACCGACACGCACCGAGTAAAGTGCCGGCGCTGCGGCTGCAACAGTTAGAATGGGCCGGGGAATTGAAGATTCCGTTTACAACTGGTTTGCTGCTGGGAATTGGGGAAAGTGAGGCAGATTGGGTGGAGACATTAGAGGCGATCGCCCGCATTCATTCGCGTTACAATCACATTCAAGAAGTTATCCTCCAGCCACACAGTCCGGGAAATCAGCAAAGTTGGGACGGTGAAGTTTTTGATGCTACAAAAATGCCCGAAGTAATTGCGATCGCCCGCAGCATTTTACCATCTGAAATCAGGCTGCAAATTCCGCCAAATTTAGTTGCACAGCCAGACATATTGCTGGCTTGTTTAGAAGCAGGTGCTAGAGATTTAGGAGGAATTGGGCCGCGCGATGAAGTTAATCCCGATTATCCTCACCTGCAACACCAAACTTTAACAGAAATTTTAGCAGCCTCGGGATGGCAACTTGTAAAGCGTTTGCCTGTTTATCCTCAGTATGATAAGTGGCTGCCGCAGACATTGCAAAGTGCTGTCAAACAATGGAGAGTCAATCGATTTTAAATTTTAGATTTTAGATTTTAGATTGAAGAATGGAGCCTACTGATAAATCCGGGGGCTTGTGACCAAATTGCTTGATATTCAGTCATTAATTATGGGTAATGGGTAATTGGTAGCAACATTCTTTAAATTGCTGCTATAGAGATTTTAAATCAAAGAACCGCCCCCATCAATCCACACTTCAGTACCTGTGATAAAGCTGGACGCATCTGATACCAGAAATAAAACTAATTGGGCGATTTCTTCGCTAGAACCGGGGGTATTATCCGTCAAAGGAATCAGGTCTTGAAGGGAATCAGGCTCGAGTGGAATGTCATCAAGATTGCGCTTAACCGTGCTTTCATCAATGTCAGTCTCGACCGCGCCCGGACAGATAACATTGACTCTGATTTGGCTGGGGGCAAGTTCTAGCGCCAGCATTTTCGCTAAAGCTACTTGGGCCGCTTTGCTGGAAGCGTAAGCTGTGGCGCCAACTTTCTTGAAACTTCTGGTGCCATTAATCGATGATGTAATGACGATGGAACCTCCTTGTTTTTTCAGATAAGGAACAGCATACTTAACAGCCAAGAATGTTCCTCTGAGGTTGGTATTAATTGTCTTGTCCCACTCTTCGGGTTCTATCTCTTCTATCGGCGACCATACACCGTTAATACCTGCATTTGCCAACACAATATCAATTCTTTGATATTCATCAAAAATGGTTTGAAATGCCTGTTGCATTTGCTGAGAATCCGCCACATCTGCTGCAACAGCTAGCCCGCAGCCTCCTTCATCGACCAACTGGCGGACGGTTTCTTGCGCGGTTTCTAAAGTGCGATTGATAATAGCAACTTTTGCGCCTTCCTTGGCCATTAAAATTGCTGCTGCACGACCAATCCCCGACCCTCCGCCAGTAATAACGGCAACTTTTTGTGAGAGTTTCATAATTTTTTATGTAAAATTACATTATATACTATCGCATATCCTAAAAATAGGACTAGAGAGAGAGCTTTAGTCCTAACTCTAGATAGATTGTAGTTATCTAAAACATGAAAGCAAAAAGTAAAAAGATATCTTGCTTTTTACTTTTTGCAGTTAACACAGTTCTTACGGCTGCAGAACCCAATCATCACGCCATTGACTTCAGACATATATTTAGTTTTGCTTGTTTTGTAAAGTTGCTAGATATATTTTTGTTCGTTGCCGATCGCTCTAGCTATGTCTGCAATCTATGGTCTATAAATATCATAATAGATGGGGCTGCTAAAAATAATCTATCTGTTGATATATTGACAACAGAATGTAAATTTGATAATAATTATTTTAGGCAAACCGAAAAATATTAATCGGGTGGCGATTGTGCGGCAACTCGCTCAACTCTGGTGTTCCAAGTACCGTCGATCGCCAATTCAAGCAATCTAAATCCCGGCGGGATTTCGTCAACTATAATCGGATGGCTTTTGGGTAAAAGTTGGATGCAGGTACTGGGCGTGCCCAAGTAGGAAACTGAGCCCCGCTGTTGTTGAAATTCTTGGTGAATGTGGCCGCAGAGGACAATTTTGATTTGAGGGTATCGATCGACAATTGCGAAAAATTCATCGGCATTGTGCAGCATCATTCCATCCATGATTTCAGAGTTGATCGGCAAAGGATGATGGTGCAAGGCAATGATAACAGGTCGATCGCCGGTTTGTTGCAGTTGAGAGTCGAGCCAATGCAAGCTTTCTGGGGAAAGCCGCCCGCCGTCGCATCCCGCTGCCACACTCGAAAGTAATAGAAATTGCCAGTTTCCTAACATCCATGATTTTTCTGGGGAAAGAGGCGGCTGATTTAAGATTTCTGACATGACAGGGATGTTGTCGTGGTTCCCAGGTATCCAGTAGGCGGGTATTCCGAGGGGGGCGATGAGGGAGACGAGGCGCTGGTAGGATTCGGGTGTTTCGTCTTGGGACAAGTCGCCTGTGAGTAGGAGTAAGTCGGGCGGCGGCTGTATCTGTTGCAAGCGATCGAGAACTGCTTGGAGGGTGCGGGTTGTTGAGAGGCCTTTCCATTCTCGATCGATCTCTGCAAACAAGTGAGTGTCGGTGATTTGGGCGACGAGTAGGGGAGAAACTGGTGTCATGGCTGGTGTTGCGGGCGATCGATGTAGTTCTAGAATAGCCTCGGATGGGTTTTGGGGATATGGGAAAAAAGGGCGATTCCCTACCGCAACCGGCCCGCAGGCGGGTTCGGGATAGCTGCGCTTTACGAAATTTTTGACAGGTATGTTAAAATTTTCGAGATTTGGTGTACTATAAGAAAACGTCAAATTTCAGACGTGACGGCGGCATAGCCAAGTGGTAAGGCAGAGGTCTGCAAAACCTCCACCCCCAGTTCAAATCTGGGTGCCGCCTTTTTTAATTTGTAAAGAACCACCAAAAAAATATTTAACGCGAGAAAGTTTCCCGAAGATAGTGAACAATTTCCCGGCGATTTTCTTGTAAGCTAGGAAATTGTTTTTCACATACTTTAGAAAACTTCTTTAAAACTTTTTTGCTTACTTTGTCCGCATCCTGAAAAATGGCAATTGGATAAAAAGAGTTTCCCCATTTCTCAAATTGAAGTAGAGAAATAGTTGCATCACGCACCTGATTGTCATTTTGTAGTGCATAAATATACAAAGGATTTGCCATCTTATTAATATGACAATTCACTTCATAAACACCTTCTGGGTCATATTGCGTATCGTGCCAGTCAAATACATATCTGTCTTCAGGAACATTCTCGGCTATCAATGCTCGGAAATCTTCATAAAAAGTTGACTTAACTCTTTCTCTTGACAAGTAACTAATATCAGAAATTCTTAATAAGGCTTGAGCAAATCTGTATAAAGCCTCTCCATACTCCCCCTGTTCGATTTTTATTATAAATTCTCCATATCTATCTTCTACCTGAAATTCAGACAGCGAATTTGTAATGATTTCTCTGCGCGTACCGTTTTCTAAATCAGACTCACTAAATCTATATGTTAGGTGCATATATGTATGACCTTCATCAGATAGCAACCATTGATTTTTTTCTTTTTTTAAAACAATAGCTAAATGGTCGCCGTCATCAAATCGGAAGGGCGTAAATACGCGAAATCTATCCTTCCCCTCTTCAGCAAGGCGCAACTCTTCACATACTTTTTGTTTAAACTCCCTCTCGATAGCGTCAGCAGTCATTTTCTTCACCTATTTAAAAGAGGCTAAGTTGAGAATCATCAGGTAACTCAAAGCCACAATCATTTAATAAACAGTCAAGAGCTTCTCCGAAATTAGAAAACCTATCAGTAGGTTCAGCATATTTGTCCTCTTCACAAGTTCCATAGTTTTGATACCTCTCTGTTGCCTTATGTATGTGGAAGTCATAAAATTTTTGCTTTTCTATCGGATTAGTGTGTTCGTGGCTTTTTCCATCATACCGCCTTAAGTGGAAAAGTTTATTAGAACCTGGAGGGTAAACTCCAATAATTATAGAAAAGTCTAATAAATTCAGACGGCTTTGACGTAAGATTAGGCGGAATTTATTGTTATTAACACCCTCAATATCAAAAGCACCCATTTTGCTAACACCTGCCTCTCTCATCCGAATCTGGGAGCGCCAATCTAAAGGTAAAGGCTTGGATTCAGCTATGAGATTATTAATTTCTAGGTCTGAATATTTAGCCACTACATTACAGCATTAAACAATTTAAAACTTTAGTTTTCAAGTTGATTTTCCATAGGTCTTTGCCAATTTACCAATTCTGGAAAGAATATAAAACACCTTTGACACCACCTATCCACCCACAAAGCCGGAACGTCAAACCTTGCCCCACAGTTGGGACAATCCGACAGCAAGCGCAACTGATGCCGATCGCACCCCGTCGCTGTTTTAAACTGCCACTCTATCTTATAACAAAGGGGATTAGGATAATAAGCCCCACACAACCGACTCTGCTCCAGTTTCATCCCCACCCCAGGAGGCGGTTACATTTCCTGTAACCGTTCCGCTTCAACTTCTACCACTGTTGCTAATGCTTCTAGCTGCTGACGAGAAGGAGTAGGATTAAAGCGAAACTTTTCCCAAGGTGCGATCGGCCATATTACACAAACGCAGTTAATCAAGTTTTTGTAATATGGCCTTTTGTTATGGAGACAAAGTATTTGCTCGGGTTTTCCAGCATAGGTTTCTTTCTTTTTATAAAAAAGAACTCCCTAATTTATCTTATAAAGTTTTCGGGAAATTTAACTTTATTCTATTATAGGATACAAAGTAAAGCTGTGTTATTAAAGCATAAAAAGTAGCTAAGGGTAACAAATAGAGTGTGTGCGTCCCAGACTGTACTCTTCAAAAGTTTAATGGCAGTCTAAAAAATATTGATCGGGATTGTCGCTCGCTTTAATATTTGTTGAACAACCCCATAATAATTAGGATTTTCTAACCCTTCTAATTCATGTTCGATATCTTCCCAATCCCCTAGCTTGCTTTTCCACTTACCATCCTCTTCTTGTCTGGCTGCGTGCTGTGGCTGGCCGTTATAGGTATATATTGCTATTTTTTGAAACCCCGGTTCAAGGTCACAATTCTCGCAAGTTTCATATCCAATAGTTTGATAAGCTTTGATAAAAGCATCCAGTGTTAGCTCTCTTGAAACACCATCCGGCCAGTACCCATCTGGGTCTACCGGGTCCCATCTGCATTCCTCTTCTCCAGCAGCAAAAGCAAAGCAATTATAATCTACTGTTTCTTCACTTGTTACTTGATATTCAGTAAGCTCTAAGTTAGGAAATCTCAATATTTTTCGGTACTCTAGCTTACCACTCATAACCGTGTTCTTTTCCCCATTGTATCCAGGCTTGGGCCATTTGCTTCATTCGGCCGCGCTGTTCGGGTTTTACCGGATTGTCGCCAGTAATTGCCCTCAACGCCCAAAACCAATGGTCTGGCTTTTGTTCGAGGTCACGCAAAATTAAGGGGATAACTGGCTGTCCCATGCCGATAATTCTCTGATAAGCCTGGTGCATTGATTTCTGCGTAACTAATGATAGCATCCCCGTTTCGAGGCGCCATTCTTCGGCGAACTTCTTAAACTCTGCTTCGAGTTCTACCTTGCTTTTAATGGGGAAGTCATCAGCAGGAATTCCTGACGGCAACAAATATACTTTTAAAATATTTTTGGTTTTTGATGCAGATTCTAAAAAGCTATTTGGTATCAACAAGTCATTAAGCTTTTGACAAAATCGCTTTTTTTCTTCTGTTGACAAGTTAGAAAGTTCTTCAAATTCATCCACAGCCGCAATCAGCTCATCTGCTAGTTCTTCCACCGTCCAAGCATAAGTTTTCTTTAAGGCGTATATAGGAATAATACTCTCTAGTATATTGACTAAATCATCATGGTTCGTGTTTTCTACCTCTGACTCTACGTTTCTGACTAAATCATCAATAGGCAACGCAGAAACTGTTTTTCTCAACGCAGTCAAAATAGCCTCAAACACTGAGTTGTCCAAGGCGATAATTTTTTCGATGCCGGATTGATATTGGCGATGTATTTTTAAAGAAGGCATATTAGTTTTCTTGTCTTTGCTAAGAGAAAGTTAACTTGAGGCTAATTGGCTAACTTATAAATTCCTTCAAACACAAAGGGTAAGGTGCGCGTGGCGCACCCTACAAGTAGAGTCTGTGCGTAAGTCCTAAATTAGCAATCTTACCCAAATCCTCACATTTTGCTGATAATTCTTTGCAGGATTTCCACGCCTGATACCGCTTGCCAGCCAAACAGCCCCAACAGCACAATATTCAGAAAGATGTGAGTGTTTCTCGCCAAATCATTGCCTTTTTGCATCAAAGGAGTCAGCGAGGCTGCGATCGCAATTAGGGCCATCATTCCCAACCCTGCTAGCAAGTGCGGCCCGACAAATAGCTTGCCGTTGTTGATGTAGGTGACGGCCATCCCGATGATTGCCACCGTAACCATCAAGGCTAACAGCAAAGAACCCATCTGGTGGTGCTTGACGTTGAATTTGCCCTTAAGTAACTCTTTTTTGACTTCGCCTTCTGCACTTCTGGTACGTCGGATTTGAATGCCCAGATACAAAGCATAAAATGAGATAGCCAGCAGTACCCACATTAAAATTGGGTGGATGAATTGGCTCCAAAATTTCACGGACTGAGGAATTTCGAGATTCATAGTGTTCTGAGGATTAGCAAACATACTTCATAAAACTTAGCATACCAGTCAGGCCGTCTCATGTGATGGTAAAAATATACGGTATGAGAGACTATTATGCCTGCCACTAAACAAGACGCTGTATTGATTCAAGCCGCCAAGACTGGCAACATTATTCACGTCCAAGCTTTACTCGCTAAGAATGTTAACGCTAACGCCAAAGACTCTGAGGGAACGACGGCTTTGATGTTTGCTGCCCAAAAGGGCTATACAGAAATCGTGCGTAGTCTACTAAACAATGACGCTAATGTCAACCAGGTGAGCAGGCGTTTTGGGCTAACGGCTTTGATGCTGGCGGCGGCTCACAAACAGGCTGACTCTGTGCGGCTGTTGCTGGCGGCAGGTGCTGATGTTAATGCTAAAAATGATGATGGAAGTACAGCTTTGATGGCGGCTTGTCTCAAGGGTGATATCAATGTTGTGCAGATGTTACTTGATGCTAATGCTGATGTAAATATCCAAGATAAAGATGGAGATTCTGCTCTGAAAATAGCTGCTTTATCCGGTCATCTAGCTGTTGTAAAAGCTTTAGTGGATGCGGGTGCTGTTGCTGACAATTCTATGCTGTTTTTAGCTGTCCGTCAAGGTAACGCTGAAATTGTGCGAATTTTGCTCAATTGTGGGGCGGATGCTAATGTTAAAAATCTAGAGAGCAAAACAGCTTTGATGCTGGCTGCGACGGCGGGAAATTTGGCTGTTGTCGAGGCGCTGTTGGCTGCTGGTGCTGATGTCGAAATTCCCGACAAAGAGGGTGAAACTGCTTTAACTTTGGCTGCGGATGCCGGCAATACTGATGTGGTGCAAACTTTGCTTGGTGCGGGTGCTAATGCGAATGTGAAAAATGCAGATGGGGGCACGGCTTTGATGGCCGCTGCTGCTGGGGGAAATGCGGCGATCGCTCATATCTTACTCGATGCTGGCGCGGATATCAACGCTAAGGATAAAGATGATGAAACTGCTTTAAATTTTGCCGTGGTTGAAGGCTGCGAAGATGTGGTGGAATTGCTCTTAAACCGAGGTGCTAGCGTCGGTTCGAGAAATCGCTTGGGCGATACGCCTTTACTGGTGGCGGCTGTTCACGGCCATAGTGCGATCGTATCGGCTTTGCTGCAAAAAGTAAACTCAAATCCGGCTGAGTTTCTGAATGCTAAAAACTTTGGGGAGACGGCTTTGACGCTGGCTGCTTTTCACGGACATACCGAGACGGTGAAGGTTTTGCTTGACTGCGGTGCTGATCCCAATGTCCCGGCGGATTTGGGGAAAACGGCTTTAATGAAGGCGTGCGATCGCGGTCATATTGCGATCGTCCAATTATTAGTGGAAAAAGGTGCGGATGTCAACTTGCTAGATGATTCCGGCGCAACCGCTTTAATGTGGGCCGCACATCGGGGTTATGCTGAGGCAGTAACAATTTTAATTGATGCTGGTGCAGAACTAAACCACAAAAATCCGGGAAATTATACAGCTTTAATGCTGGCTGAATTTAAGGGTTCTTCCAGTGTGGTAAAATTGCTCAAAAGTGCTGGAGCACTGGAGTAAGAATTAAATTGTTTTTAGTAAGGTAATTCTGTCATTCTGAGCGTAGGCTTTGGGAAGTGAAAAACCTCACATATCGAAACTTACGCATTGTAACGGTGTGGCAATAATTTGAGATTTTTCGCTTTACTCAGAATGACAAAATTAGGTGATTAGTGCGTCCAAGACGATGAATTATATCAATTCTGGCTGCGCCGGAATGATATCAAATCCGCACTTCCTCGTCGGGCGTAAAGTCGAATCAAGCTGCCAACAAATAATTCGCGCAATTTTCATTTTTTGGACTCACAGTCAGCAGTCAACAGTCAACAGTCAACAGTTAACAAGCATGAGGAGTGCAACCGGAATCGATATTAACCTCAATTTGCTTTGCGTACCCAGCCGTTAATAGTAAAGCGGCTATCAGCAAAAGCTTTTGAGGGACAGCTAACTCGCAAAACTTCGTGCATATAGCGACTTAGAAAAAATACGATGCTGTTATTCCGAGGCTCAACGGTTCTGAATGTCTTGTCCGCAACATAAAAATTGTTCTCGATTTTACTGTCGTAAATTTGCAATTCGCCGCCAGAAAAAGCCTTGGGTTCTCGATAGAAATAGTAAACGTAAGTAAAAAATCGGCTGGCGGTATCTGGCGAGCCACTGTCGTTGTGAAGTTTATAAAAGTTGTTGTCATTGTGCATGGTTAGCTGAGCTTCTATATCACCCAGGGGAAATGACGGAATATTTAAACTTTTGAGCACGTCGGGGAGAATTGCTTTGATGCGATTAACCATCAGTTCCGAAAATTCGGGGAACGAGTGGAGTACCATCGAACGGCGGTAATCTTCGGCATTGGTTGAGGTGCTGGTACTCACAAATTCTGATTCTTTTGCTAAGACATATTGGATGAGTTTATTCTTTTCTGCGGGGGTCAAAAAGTTGTCTATTTGGGCGTAGCGAGATATTAAATCGTCATTTACAGGCGGCGCAGGGGCGGGAATTTCTGCGGCGGGAATTTCTACGGGAGTTGCAGGCTGCTGCGGTTGCATTTCCTGCAAGTAAAGTGGGGGTTCGGTGACTAATCCGACTAGGTTTTCGCCGGGAAAAGAAAGGGCGGAACGACCTCCGTCTATAGGGATTTGAAATAAGGTGGAAAAACCGGGTGTTTGTTGAGTGCGATCGACTAATGTTTTGATCAGGCTGTGCAATAATGGTGTATCAGATTTGAGCGTGACGGTGCACTGATGTCCGCCAGTGAGCAGGATTTTGACTTTTATGTCTTGGGGTTTAATTTGCGGTTGAGTGTAAGTCATAATTTTTGAAGGACGCAACTGGGAATTTGGTAGGACATAACAGTGTTGATTGGTGTCATAGCCTTCCAGATCCCCCCTAACCCCCCTTAAAAAGGGGGGGACAAGAGTGTAAAAGTTCCCCTTGTTAAGGGGGAGACAAGAGTGTCAAAGTTTCCCGTCTTAAGACGAGACAGGATTCTTCTCAAAGTCCCCCTTCTTAAGGGGGATTTAGGGGGATCTAGACTCGGGGAGAAACGAGATTTATGAAAGCTTTTCGACTTAAGTTGACACCCGCGAACACTATTGTATCCCTACAATATGGTACACAATCGAGAATTGCTAGGCATAATTCCTAACAAAAACTAATGCAAGAAGTGGCGGATATCAGTGAAAACCATTGTGATTCCGAGTTGGTTGGCGGCTTGAATGGAATCTTGATCGCGCATACTTCCGCCGGGTTGGACGATCGCAATTATTCCAGCCTCAGCCGCCGTTTTTACGGAATCATCGAAGGGGAAGAAACCGTCGCTGGCCAAAATCGCTCCTTTGCTCTTGTCTCCTGCTTGTTCTAATGCTAGTTTAACTGAGCCGACGCGATTCATTTGTCCGGCGCCGACACCGATTGTAGTGCGATCGCGCGTCACAACGATCGCATTTGATTTGACGTGTTTCGCTACTTTCCAAGAAAACAGCAATTCTTCCAACTCTTCAGCAGTCGGCTGTTTCTCGGTAACAATCCGCCATTTGCTAGTTTCTTCTACTATATTATCTGAGTCTTGCACCAGCAAACCGCCTGCAATAACTTTAACAGTTTGTGGCGGCCCTTGAGTCAAATCTGGCAAAATTAATACTCGAACTTTCGCCTTTTTCTTGATAATTTCTTCTGCTTCTGGTTCGCATCCTGGCGCGACGATACATTCTAAAAATGTTTTAGTTAACGCCGTTGCGGTAGCAGCATCAATCGGGCGGTTGAGGGCGACAATTCCACCGAAAGCTGAGACTGAATCGGTGTCGAAGGCTTTTTGATAAGCTTCAGAAATAGTTGTTCCCAAGGCTGTGCCGCAAGGATTTGTATGCTTCAGAATAGCGGCGGCGGGCGTGTCGGGGAATTCTACGATTAGCCGCCTTGCTGCTTCTAAATCTACTAAATTATTGTAGCTTAATTCTTTGCCTTGCAGGATGGTGCTAGTCGTCCAGCCTGTGGGTGTACTTCCGCTTTGATACCAGGTGGCGGCTTGATGGGGATTTTCGCCGTAGCGGAGAGTTTGCAACTCTTTTCCTGATAAATTAAACTCGTCTGGTAGCGAAGATTCTTCAGCGGATTGGCTGCTGCTGAGATAATTTGCGATCGCGCGATCGTAGTTTGCTGTATGTTTGAATGTTTCTAGCGCACATTTTTGCCGAAACTCTAAGGATGCTTGGCCGCCATTTTCCCGCAGTTCTTTTAAATAAGTATTGTACTGTTCTGGATCGCACAAAACTGTCAAATGAGCGTGGTTTTTGGCGGAAGCTCTCAACATTGCTGGCCCGCCGATATCTATCTGCTCAATTGCGTCTGCTAGAGTAACTCCTGGCTTAGAAATTGTCTCTTCAAATGGATACAAATTGACTACAACTAGATCGATCGCTCGAATTTGATTGGCGGTTAAATCTGCGAGGTCTTCCGGTACATCGCGGCGTGCTAAAATACCTCCGTGGATTCGTGGGTGAAGTGTTTTGACGCGCCCTCCCAAAATTTCGGGAGAACCAGTATATTCCGCAACTTTGGTCACTGGGATGCCTGCTTCTTTGAGAGCCGTTGCTGTCCCGCCACTACTAATTATGTCAAATTCAAATTCTTCTACTAGACTGCGCGCTAAGTCGATTAGCCCGGTTTTATTGGATGTGCTCAGAAGTGCTAGACGTGCCATTGGTTTGAAATTGCGATCGCAAAAATAGATAGGTTATATTCTATCTCACATCTGCCTACAGGGAGATGATTTGGGAATTGCTAATTATGATTATTTTTGATGGCTTAAGGATGAGTCCGCTCATTTTTAAGTATATTTTTTTTTAAAATTATATAATATTTTATACTGAGCCGTGGCTTCTAAATATTTAGAAGTTTCGCGTGGAACTGATTATTTTGTGAGTGGAAGGGGGATTGCAGCCATATCCAGCTTGCACAGTTCATGTCGCTACGTAAGTGTCAATGTTGTTGAAATTACTTAATAAAAGTTAATAGATAATTATAGCGCGATTACTCAGGAATTTTAACGAGGTTTTATGATGAATTCTAAAAGTAATGTGCTAGCATCTGGTGTAAATTGCTATCCCCGTAAATTTACGGGAACATTGGGCGATGCAACACATTCATCTAAAAAATAATTTGGTAGGGTAGTAATATGTTTTTCCAAGAAGCCGATCCAGAAAATAAGCTCAGTAATATTAGCAGGAATCATAAAGCAAGTCCTCAAAGTATGTTCAAGAGAACAGACTACCAAGAGATTCCAAAAACAAGAGCCGAGAATTTGACAGATGCCAGCATTTCAGAAGCTTATAGTCTTAGTCTGTGCGAACTGCACCAGATGGAGCGAGCAATGGAACAGCTAAAGCAGGATTTGAAAGCTAGCGAATCTCGGTTTCGGAATGTGATCGAAAAAAATGGTGACGGCATCGCAATCGTTAACAAGCGAGGACTTGTCTGTTTTGCCAACCAGTCAGCAGAAGCACTGTTTAACTGCAAGGCAGAGGAACTTTTAGGTCAAGCATTTTTTGGCAATTTAGTAGTAGAAGTTTCAGCTTGCGACCTGGAGATGGCGACGGATATTATTCCCCAAGTTGGAAAAACAGAAGCACCAGGAACTCGCGTCGTGCAAACAGAAGTTGAAGCTATTCGCAAGCAAAAAGCAAATGCTGTAGTAGAAATGCGGGTGGTGGAAACGGAATGGGATGGAGAAATGGCTTATTTAGCTACGCTGCGGGACATTACCGATCGCAAGCGCGCAGAAGAAATGCTTTGGTTGTACGATCGAGCTATAGCAGCTACTAGCACCGGAGTTACGATTTCGGACGCCACTGACCCAGAACATCCAATTATTTATTGCAATGCCGCATTTGAAAGCATGACCGGTTATCGGCGGCAGGAAATTATCGGGAAAAACGGTCGATTTTTGCACGGAAGCGATACCGATCCGGCGGCAGTAGAAATAATTCGCCAAGCCTTGCAAACAGAAAGCGAATGCAAGGTAATATTAAAGAATTACCGCAAAGACGGAACCGCTTTCTGGAATTGTTTCTCAATATCTCCTGTGCGCGATCGACTAGGCAAATTAACTCATTTTATTGGCGTACAAAGAGACATCACTGAGCGCAAACAAGCTGAAGAAGCCTTGCACAATTCCGAAGCACAAAGCAGAGAACAAGCCGCTCAACTAGCAGTTACACTTAACCAACTCAAAGCCACTAATTCCCAATTAGTTCAAAGCGAAAAAATGTCTAGTTTGGGATTGCTACTTGCCGGCGTCGCTCACGAAATTAACAACCCAGTCAGCTTCATTTACGGCAATCTCACTCATCTCACAAATTATACTCAAGACTTGTTTCACCACCTCGAACTTTACCAAAAGCATTATCCTGATCCCGTCGCGGAAATTCAGCAGGAAAGAGAAGAAAATGAACTCGATTTTTTAGCTGAAGATTTACCTAAAATACTGTCTTCAATGAGCGTTGGTGTCGAGCGGATTTGCCAGATTGTGCAGTCGCTGCGGAACTTTTCGCGGCACGACGATTCAGAGATGAAAGCCGTTAACCTGCACGAAGGTATTGACAGCACGCTGTTAATTCTCAATCACCGTTTGAAGGGAAACGGAGAAAAGCCGCCAATTCAAATTGTAAAACAATACGGAGAATTGCCGCCGGTGGAGTGTTTTGCGGGGCCAATCAATCAAGTTTTTATGAATATTCTCAGCAATGCGATCGATGCTTTAGAAGATGCCAAGAATAAGCCAAATTGTCAAGAAATGCTACCAAATCCTAGCCAGATTAGGATTGGTACGGAAGTGGTGGGCAATTTGGTAGAAATTAAAATTGCCGACAACGGGCCGGGAATAACGGAGGAAGTCAAGCAGCGGATATTCGATACATTTTTTACTACCAAACCCATTGGTAAAGGCACGGGAATGGGTTTGTCAATTAGCTACCAAATTATTGTAGAAAGACACAAGGGCGAACTCTATTGTACTTCGGAATTGGGCAAGGGCACGGAATTTACTATCAAAATTCCGATCGCACCTTAGCGCGGAATGTGCAATCTGCACCTTACCAACTTGAGATATAGGCAAACAAGCGAGCGGGACGCTCGCACTCCTAAAAAACGAGAAAAATCGTTTTTTCTCGTCCCACGACTCTGGCTGGTAACGCATAATTCGAGGCTCTGCCTCCCCATTGTAGAAACAATTTTAGGGTGCTTTTCGATTCACATTACCCGCATAAATAGCGAATTAAAAAACCTCCACACCATCCAACTTCTTAAAAGTTTCAACCTTAGCCCTCGCCGCTTCCCCGCAAGTCTTCGGCGTCGGAAACATCTTCCCAGGATTCGCCAAACCTTTCGGATTAAACACCTGACGCACCCACTGCATCGTCTCCAAATCTACCTCCGAAAACATATCCGGCATAAAACACTTCTTATCAGCGCCGATGCCGTGTTCCCCCGAAAGACTCCCCCCAACTTTCACGCAAAGCCTGAGAATTTCTCCGCCCAATTCTTCCACCTTTTCCAGCGCACCTTTTACCGAGTTATCGTACAGAATCAGCGGGTGTAAATTCCCGTCTCCCGCGTGAAATACATTGGCAATTCGATAACCGTATTTCTCGCTCAAACCCTCAATTTCTTTCAAAACATAAGCCATTTGCGTTCGCGGAATTACCCCGTCTTGCACGTAATAATCAGGGCTGAGATGACCTGCCGCCGCAAAAGCAGCTTTCCGCCCTTTCCAAATTTTTAGGCGGGTTTCCGGGTCGGTTGCGGTAGTGATATTTCGTGCTCCGTTATGCTTGCAAATATCAGCTATCCGCTGTTTGTTTGTGGCAACTTCCACTTCTAAACCGTCGATTTCTATGAGGAGAATTGCCGCCGCATCGCGGGGATAACATCCAGTTGCCACCACATCTTCCACAGCATTGATGCTGATGTTGTCCATAATTTCCATGCCGCCGGGAATAATGCCAGCGCTGATAATATCGGAAACCGATTCGCCCGCTGCTTCTATACTGGAAAAATCCGCTAGGAGAACGCAAATCGATTCCGGCGCTTTGAGTATTCGCAGAGTAACTTCTGTGGCGATTCCTAAAGTGCCTTCGGAACCGACAAATACACCAGTTAAATCGTAACCGGGCGTTTCGGGAATTTCGCCACCGACATCAACAATAGAACCGTCGGGAAGTACCAATTTTAATCCTAAAACGTGATTCGTTGTGACTCCGTATTTGAGGCAGTGAACCCCGCCAGAATTTTCCGCAACGTTGCCGCCAATCGAACAAACAATTTGACTAGAAGGATCGGGCGCGTAGTAGAAACCGGCACCGCTAACTGCTTGCGTTACCCAGTTATTAATTACTCCCGGTTGCACGACTACTTGCTGATTTTCTAAGTCTACTTTCAGGATTTTTCGCATCAGCGCCGTGACAATCAGGACGCAGTTTTCTACAGGCAAAGCGCCGCCGGAAAGGCCGGTTCCTGCGCCTCTAGCAACCCAGGGAATTGAGTTGCGATCGCATATTTTGACCAATTGCGCCACTTCCTCGGTAGTTCGAGGCAATACCACCACGGCGGGGCGCTGGCGGTAGCTGGCGAGTCCGTCGCACTCATAGACAATCAATTCTTCGCGGCGCTGTACCACCCCATTTTTGCCTACTACAGCCTCGAATTCTGTAATAACGGGTTTCCAGTTGCGTTCTGTTTCTATGGCTATCATTAGTGAATTTAATTAGGGAACTATCAATAATATTGTGGCAAGTTTTACTATTTTTGTGCAATTATTTTTTTAAGGGTTGCAATATTGACACAGGGAAGGATCGGCAGTCTCTCGACCGTCTGGAAATAGTTTTTCTTTAGTATAACCGCACTTTTTGCATTTATAGATTGCCGATCGCACTAGCTGAGTCGGAAAATAGCAAAGTCCGCAGGGCAATCCGATTTTCGTCTCAGCAATATCGAATCCCGGCCAACCGCACTCCGGGCAGAATTGCTTAAATTTTTTAACTAAATCCAGAGTTGCATTTTCGATGTTTTTCATCCGAGTTGGATTGTACATCGCCCGCATATCTGTTTCAATGTGAACTCGGCCGGTTGACGATTTTTTAAAGCCTGCTGTCACAGCGTCAAAAAGTTGTTTTTCTGTCCTAATGCCCTTGACAATTTCGCCGTTACCAAGTGCAGCGTCGCCAACTATAACCACCAGTGCGTGTTCGGGAAATCCAGCTTTTTTAGCAAAATCATCTGCTTCTTCTATACTGGAAACTAACTCGTGACTGTAGTTAGTTTCAACCGAGAAAGAGTCGCCGATGAGTTCTAGATTGTTGGCTCGATCTAATAAAATTACTATTTCTCTGTTAGCTGGCAGATACGGCATCATGGGGTGAGGGCCGAAAGTACCTTCGCTGGCAAAGGCAAGAGTTTCGCCCGCAATTTCTAGAGCTTTTTGTGCTTTCTGGCGAGCCGCTTCTATTTGTGTTCCTAAGCGTTTAACTTCTCTGGTGAACGTGCCGAGACAGTCCGTGTCAAGCGCCGCAGGTACTAGGATATTTACGCCCAATTCTCGTTCCAAAACCGGAGCCATCACCCGTTCTTTTTCGTGCATGGTAGCAAGAACTGCGGTGCGATCGCTCAATAATTGATTGGGATTCACAGGCTCAGGAATATTAGACATACAGCAACATTATTTCCTAACACAAGGCTCAAATACACCCTTTGACCTAAGTTATCAATTAAGCACTCAAGCGTCAATCTTAAAAGCGATCGCTAGTTGCCCCCAGTCACTCCCCCAACTTGACCTCTGAGTACAAAAATTACTCCTGTCATAATTAGCGCCACGCCTACCAACCGCAGCGGTGGCAAAGGCTCGTGAAATATAAGTTTGCCACCTAAAACAGTAAACAGGTAACTAATTGACAATAAAGGTGAGACTATGCTAAGGTTTGCCCGCGACAACACTATAATAAAGCCGATGGAAGAAATTGCATACAAAGAAAGACCACCTACAATTAACGGCTGGGTAGCCATTGCTAGAATTTTTTCCATTAAATTAGCAGCGCCAATGGGTCCTAAGATTTTAGCTCCTGCCTTCAGACTGAATTGACCTGCGACGCCGCACAAGATTGCAGCAAGCAATAACATAAAAACGCTTCTATTCATAAGTTTAGTAACCTATAGTACAATCAAAAATTGCCGTTTCCAAAAACCTAAAAACCTTTAATTAAGTTTTGTGAGGTTTTAGTCACCACTAATATTTTAAGCAGAGATACGGGAAAATCAAGTATGGTCGATCGCGATCGAGAGTCGAACAAATATATGGCAGAGCAGACCAATCCAAGCGGAGAATACACTCTAGAACTATCGATACTCATGCCTTGCCTGAACGAAGCAGAAACTTTAGAAATCTGCATCGAGAAGGCGCAGAAGTTCCTGCGCGAACTTGATATTGCCGGCGAGGTCATCATAGCAGACAACGGCAGCACTGACGGTTCTCAAGCTATCGCTACCAGAATGGGAGCGAGAGTCGTGCCCGTAGCAACCAAAGGCTACGGCAGCGCCCTCATGGGAGGCATCATCGCAGCGCGCGGAGTTTATATTATCATGGGCGATGCTGACGACAGCTACAATTTTTCTAACCTCGGTGCTTTTGTCAACAAATTGCGAGAAGGTTTCGACTTAGTAATGGGAAACCGGTTTCAAGGGGGCATTAAACCTGGGGCCATGCCGCCGCTGCACAAATATTTAGGAAATCCGGTGCTGACATGGGTTGGGCAGTTATTTTTCGCGAGTCCAGTCGGCGACTTTCACTGCGGATTACGGGGTTTTAGGAGAGACTCAATTTTGAAACTCGACTTGCAAACAACGGGGATGGAATTTGCTAGCGAAATGGTCGTCAAAGCATCTCTGTACACATTGCGGATAGCTGAAGTCCCAACCGTACTTTCTCCCGATGGACGCTCGCGCCCGCCGCACTTGCGAACTTGGCGAGATGGCTGGCGGCATCTCCGCTTTTTGCTGCTTTACAGTCCTCGGTGGCTGTTTTTGTATCCGGGTACTGCGCTGATGATTTGGGGTCTAATTATCGTAGTTTGGCTGTTACCCGGTACTCAAAAGATTGGGAGTATCAGCTTTGATGTACACACGCTGCTTTATGGTGCGATCGCAATTATCATCGGTTTTCAAGCAGTAACTTTCGCTTTTTTCACCAAAGTTTTTGCCATCAGTGAAAAACTGCTGCCCGAAGACCCCAAACTAAACAAAATATTTCGCTATGTCACCCTAGAGACAGGATTGATTGTCGGAGTCACGCTGATTTTAATCGGAATAGTTGGCTCGTTCTTGTCATTAACTATCTGGAAGCAAACTGCTTTCGGTTCTCTTGATCCTTCTAAAACTCTGCGTTTGGTTATTCCCTCGCTCACTTGCCTGACTGTTGGTTTGCAGATGGTTTTGTCGAGCTTTTTTCTCAGCGTGCTGAGCTTGAAGCGTAGGTGATAAGCTGTCGGGCATCTTGCGTTGTATTTTTCGGGCGGGACGCCCAACCCCTACTCCCCACAAGAATTTCATCAAACTTGACTGTAAGATTTAGATGCGCCTGGGCTTAAGATCAAAGTTACTGCCAACCTTGCTCAAAACTAAATTTCCATGCAGGGTAAGTTCAGGGCGATCGCAATGCAGGCAATATCGGGGCGATCGCAATGCAGGGAAAATCAGGGCCGCAGGAGCCAAATTTCAGACTATCTGGTATAATCAAACAGCCAGCTCTAATAATTTTCAATAGCTATGAACTATGAAAACTCAAGAACTTCGCCAGAATCTTAAGCAATCCATAGATCGCTTATCTCCTGAACGGCTGATCGTTGTGGCTGATTTCTTAGCTTATTTATCAGAACGTGAAAGCAATGAAGCTACGGTGGAATTATTAAAAATTCCCGGTTTTATTGAAGTATTTAATAAAGCCCAAAAAGATGTAGCAGCAGGTAAGGTGACTTCAGTTGAGCAACTCAAACGAAAATACTGATGAAAGTCTAAAGTTTTATTCAGTCGTTCTTAGCTTTGATGCTCAGGAGTTTTTTGAAGAAGCATCAGCTTCTTTACAACGCAAGCTAGATAGATGTTTTGAGATGTTGAAAACTGACCCTCGCAGTCATCCAAATATTAAGCAACTAAAAGGCGAATTAGCTGGATACTATCGCTATCGCGTTGGAGATTATCGGGTTGTTTATGACATTGATGATGAGCAAAAGCGTGTGGTTGTGACTGTTATTGCTCATCGTCGTGAAGTGTATTAGGGGCACTTTGGGAAAATAAGGGCGATCGCACTTCCTTCGATCCTAAATTGCTATAATGACAATCAGCCCCAAAATCTCAACATAAAGCCTATGTCTACTTATAGCGAGGTATTGAGTCAGGCTCAAAATCTCACTCCTGACGAGCAACAGCAGCTTTTAGAAGTATTGTCAGCATTGGTTCGCGATCGGGTAACAACCCAAACTCAGGGTAAACGATCAGAAATTGATGCAGCACTGATTGAAATGGTACAAGATCCAGAGTATCAAGCTCAAGTGCTACAGATGGAGGCTGAGTTTGCGGTAGCGAGTTGGGAAGCGTTGCAATTGGGAGAATCTCCTGTATGAACCGGGGAGAAGTCTATGATGCTAGACTTGAACCTGTTGAGGGTTCTGAACAAGGAGGAACCCGTCCTGTTATCATCGTTAGTCGAGCTACAATCAATACATATAGCCCTGTAGTTTTGGCTATTCCCTGCACTACTTATCAAACTGGTAAACGAGTTTATCCCACTCAGGTATTAATTAAAGCTCCCGACGGTGGATTAACCAACGATTCTATCGCTATGGCAGATCAAGTACGGGTATTATCTAAATCTCGTTTATTGAGTTTACGAGGAATGCTTAGTAATGAAGCAATACTTCTGCTGAATCAAGCTTTATTAATTGCGTTGGATTTGCCTGGTCAAGTTTAATTGCACTTTGGGGAAGATAAGGGCGATCGCACTTTGGGAAGATCAGGGCGATGGGCTGTGATTCTATTTCAACTACGCAAACATCAAGCGACCTTTCGGTTGAGGAATAGGACGACCCAGTGCGTTAGCCGTTTCTATCCACTCCTGCATAATAATCTCTAGATTTTGCAATGCTTCTTGATAAGTTTCGCCATCCGCCGCACATCCCGGCAATTCAGGTACTTCTGCAATAAATACCCGGTCTTCCTCACTCCAGTAAATGATTACTTCGTACTTCATTATCCTAGGTTAATTAAGTGTTAATTGCTTGATCTGCTGCTTTAATTAAAACCTCCTCCATCCAATTGTTAATACTTTTGCCCGTTTTTTTAGCAGCAATAAATATTTTGCGGTGATGTTCGGGAGTAGTGCGGAAGGGAAGTTTACCTGAAAATGATTTATCAGGTTCCTGTCCCAATTCTTTGCAAAACTCTAGATAATCATCTATGGAATTTTGGAATTCTTGGCGAGCTTCTTCAATAGTTTGTGCTTTAAAAGTCACTACGTCATTAATATCGAGAACTCGCCCGAAAAGAATTTCCGCTTCTAAATCTACTTCAATGCTAGCACTGTAACCTTTGTAAGTCATCATGGCTGTTAACTTTTCCTATTTCAATAAGTAAAAATTGTAGCTCTTCGATTTTATGTTAATACCATTGTTAATTTTGGTGCTCGCCAATCATGTTTATGTTAACAGTTAAGCAATCATAGTTCAACCGCAGCTTTTTGAATTAATTACTTGGCAATTATATAAAGTGATTGATTTTTTTTAGGAGGTTTTATGGCATTTATCATGTCAACCTCTAAAGTTATCTCTTGCTGATTCCTTATTCTAAGAGTTTGTTTTGACTCTCCCTTTTCATTTCTTAATTCTCGAATTATAGCTGCTTTGCAATAAGATGACTTTTGGTTGACAATAAAAATTTTATCTTCGCTGGATAAAGTAACCCTGTTAACGGATGCCATTATAACTTTTTTGTTTGGAAGATAATTTTTAATTTCACCAATTTTTTTGGCTTGATTTATATGAGTTTTTTTCCTCAAAAAATGATAAATTAATAAGTCCGCTAAGGCCTGACATATAGCATCGACAAAATAACATAAGTTTAATAGGGAATCATAACCTAAAAATTCACTCTCTCGAACTAAATTATGAGCACTTGCATTGCGATATTCGATAAATTGGTCTAGTTCTTTTTTAAGTGTATTTGAGCCGCCCAGTATATTATCAATATATTCTTTAATATTTTGGTGCTCTTCAAGCCACATCCAGCTAGACTGAGAATCATTTATACCAACACCTGGGGGGGTGACAACCAGCCTGAAACCCAGAGGTGGTGAGGATTGAGCCAATGTGTGCTAAAAAAAGATAGGCAGCATAATTGTTACACGCTTGCCTATCCAAAAAATAATGATACCAACATTTTACCAGACTCATTTAAAAAAACAACTGACCAAAGCTCAGTTTCTTGTAATGACAACTTTGCTATCTGTGATGCAATCAGAAAAACAAGTGAGATTAGAACGACTGGCACGGGTATTTCCTTACCCAATTACAACGGAAAGTCGGCGTAGAAAACTACAAAGATTTCTGGATTTACCAAACTTAACTATCTCATTAATTTGGTTCCCCTTAATTACTTATTGGTTGACCACTTATTGCCGCATTGGTACTCGTTTATCAATTGCAATCGACCGCAGTCAATGGGGGTGCATTAATCTCTTTATGGTTAGCCTGATCTGGGAGCGAAGAGCAATTCCATTATACTGGTCGTTGTTGCCCAAATTAGGAAATAGTAACTTCGAGTCACAAACTACCAATTTAGAGCAAGTTTTACCATTATTTTCAGAATATAAAGTCATCGTTTTAGGAGACCGTGAATTTTGTTCTGTTGATTTGGGAAACTGGCTTAAGGAAAAGGGTGTGTCTTTTTGCTTAAGACTGAAAAAGAATCTTTGTATCGAAACAGAACATTTAGTTTGGCAACGGTTGGATGAATTAGGAATAGTACCCGGAACTTCTTTGTATGTTCAAGGGAAAAAAGTGAGGAAAACTCTACCTACTACCGGATTTGAGCTTGCTTGTAAGTGGAAAAGGAACTATGGGAAATATCAAGTTAAAGAAGCCTGGTTTATTCTCACGGACTTAGGCTCATTGCGAGCAGCGCTCAATGCTTATAAGCAGCGGATGGGCATTGAAGAAATGTTCCGAGACTGTAAAACAGGAGGCTACGATCTTGAAGGAACAAGCCTCAAAGGGAACCGACTTATTAACATGATTCTGCTCATGACACTTGCGTACAGTTCAGCAATATTTCAAGGTAATGAACTGAAGAAAAAGCAGGTACAAGAATATGTATCTCGTCGCACAGAACCAAAGAAAAAATATCGCAGACGGAGTACATTTGGTGTTGGATTAGATGGAAAAAAGTGGGTTAATTATCTAGAACAATATTCTTTGGAGGTGGAACAGTTAATGAAGTTAACTCCTTCTAAACGCCGCTTTTATCAACAAGGTATGCGGGCTGCAACCCTTATACAGTCTATCTCGTAGACCTCTTTATCACCCCCCCAGATACCAACACAAGACTTAAAATCATTAAGACCAATAGCAGTCAATAAATTTTGCAATTCTTTCTGTCGTAAATTATTTTGAAAATTTATTAAAAAAGACTCTGGTATTAATTCATATTTACTTTTACTGTTCTTCTTAACTCCATAAAATAAGCCTTGAATAATTTGCTCCAAGCTCAAATCTTCGTATCTATTATTTCCAAAATTTGAAATTAACTTACCTACACCACTCCTATGATTATTGCGGATTACTTCGTCTAGCCGCTCGTATTTAGTAACTAATTGTGGTAAAGCCTCTAGCCACTTACTAATTATTTTTTTAACAAAATTTTCATAAATTGCATAAAGTTGACTAACAACTGCACAATGTTCATCAATCTCCCATTCTGTTAGAGAAATTGAATTTTTTGATAAATTTAGTTTTAATTCGGCAGCTTTTTTTCTAACCTCTTCATCATTTGTAAATAAAATATCCCTTAGCGACTGGTTTTGCTTCAATATAAAACGAATAGTTTCTGTTTTTTGTCTTAATTGTTCTAGTGAGATTTCAATTGTTTCAATCAACATACAGCACTTCCGGATGTTATGAGGTACAATAGAATCGACTAAAAATAATATACCAATGAAAGCATACTCAGTAGATTTGCGATCCAAAATAGTAGCAGCCCATGTCGAGCAGAAGCTGTCGATCAGAAAAACAGCAGAAATATTTGCCTGCAGTAAAAGCTTAGTTCAAAAACTTGTCAAGCAACAAAAAATAGAGGGGAATTTACAGCCTAAACCGAGGGGTAAACCCAGATTCAGTCATTTGAATAATGCGTCACAAGAGTTAAGAGAAATAGTGGTCACACATCCCGATGCAACTTTGGTAGAATTGTGTGAGTTGTTCGCCCAAAAGACAGGAAATTGGGTAGGCAGAACAGCCATGTGTAGCGCCTTACAGAAGTTGGGATTAAATCGTAAAAAAAAACAGTCAGGAGTAGCCAAGCAGGCACAGAAAGAGTGATGAAGTTAAGGTTAGACTATTGGGAAAAAGTCAAGGATATCGAGCCAAAAAATCTAGTATTTTTAGATGAGACTGGAGTATTGCTAGGTTTAACCAGAACTCATGCACGTTCGCAACGAGGAACTAGAGCCTATGCGGTCAAACCTTTTTATCGAGGCAAGAAAGTCACAGTAATTGGTGCAATTAGCCTCACGAAAGTAGTGGCATTAATGACCCTGGACAACTCGATGGATAGCAAAGCATTTGAGGTGTTTATCGAGAAATGTTTAGTGCCACAATTGTGGCCCGGAGCCGTAGTAGTGATGGATAACTTACCAGCGCATAAAGTAGATTCAATTACATCGATGATTGCCGTGGTGGGTGCTTCTATTTTATGTTTATCCCCATACTCTCCTGATTTTAATCCGATTGAATTATGGTGGTCGCAACTTAAATCTTTATTGCGACAGTTTTCACCAACCAGCACTAAAATGGTTGACACGATAATTGCTGTGGCTCTTGACTTAATTAATCCGAAACATCTCAAAAACTGGTTTACTAATTGCTGCTACTGTACCTCATAACATCCGGAAGTGCTGTAGATACTTACTCGGACATAATTACCTGAGACAACATTTGCTCAAATGAATTTAATCGCCTTTGTATATCATTTTTTGTGTTTTTACCTTTCCCTCTAAATAACTCAGATTTATCTGCTTTCAGTAATTGTTTAGTAGCATCAATCACCTGATTTTTATTCTGCTTCAAAATTTGAGCATTAGGTAAATTTTTACTGAAAGCAACCATCACAGCATCATAATATGCTTTATATGGTTCATCAGCCCACTTCCAATTTTTAGATTTGTCAAGTATATAAGGTCTAAATAAATTTTCTCCATAAATATCATAAGCGAGGTTTATAGTATCCTGAAAAATACTCTTTAAAAACGCAGTATCTTCTTGAGAAAAATCTAAACTTTTAATCATATATAAATCCAAAAAATTTTCTAAGTTACCTTTAAAGTTTTCGTAATGGCGCAGGGCAAAAAAACGTAATATTAACTCCACATCTTCCATTTTCTTATAAAGATTATTTTTTTCACGCTCATTCCGATCGGAGTCAGGAATACCCCAAGCACTTTTAAAAATGGGATGATCGGCTAATTCAATCAGACTATCATTAAATTGACCGTGATATAAACAGTTGCGAATCTCTTGATTACTCAATTCAACTCCACCTGTATTCAGACGCTCAAAGGTAAGTCTCTTTAAATACATTGCGTCTTCAAGTGTTTTAGCTGATTCTGTAATAACCACGATCGAGGATAAAGTACGACGATCTATTCCTGCTTGAATTTCTGTTGGTAAATTACTATATTTGCGACCATTTAATTCTGGCCAAAGTTGTAATCCCGTTAAAATAAGCCGATCCTCATAAAAATCCCTAAGAGCGCTAATTCTTTGTTGACCGTCTATGACTTCATAGGAGTTATATTTTTTTTCATACAAAATCACTGGCGGAACTGGCAAATTAATAATGAATGATTCAATTAAAAGAGATTGTTGTTCAGCTTTCCATCGAGGACGGCGTTGAAAAAAGGGACGTAAATCCATATAATCGGGTTTTTTCAGTGCATCCACAAAAAGTGGTAGCTTTTCCCGATTAAACTCCATTAAAATTCTGCTATACCCTGATTCATATTTAGTATTTATTTCCTCATCAGACATATTCTTGTCATTAGATTTATCCTTCTTTTGCTTGTTCCACATAGTTTTTTCCGATGGAGAGAATAATTGATTGATTTCTTTTTCTTGATTGTGTTGGTAAGTCCTGGTCATATTTTTAACTTCCTAAAAAATGTAAATAAATATGGTAAAGGTAGAGGTAGGTAGTAACTCATTATAACAACACTTTGGGCTGTTTTTAAATAGCGATCGTAGAATAACGTTTTTACAGCGATTAGGCGATCTGCCAAGGGAAAATATAGGGTTTCAAACTACTATAAATTAAGAGGCTAATTTGAGCCTCTTAATTTATAAGAGGGTAGTTATTCTACCCCCTCAATCCGGTCTTCCACCTCCTGATACAACTCACGCAAACGATCCAAATTGTTCTCCGAAGTCTCCCAATAACCCCGGCCATTCACCTCAAGCAAAGTGCTGACAATCTTGCGGAAAGAATGAGGATTCAGATTCAGCAAACGCTTCTGCATCTCCTCATCTTGGATAAACGTAGTGTTGACATCCTCATACACCCAATTATCCACCGCGCCCGCAGTCGCACTCCATCCAGTCGTATTCACCAGACGCTTAGAAATCTCCCGCACGCCTTCATAGCCGTGCGACAACATCCCTTCGTACCACTTCGGATTCAGCAGCTTAGTCCGCGAATCTAAACGCACGGTTTCTGATAGCGTCCGCACCTGCGCGTTGGCTGTTGTTGTATCCGCAACAAAGGATGCTGGTTTCTTCCCATCTGCGCGCAAACTGCCGATCAATTTAGTCGGATCGGAGTCGAAATAGTGCGACACGTCGGTTAGGGAAATCTCCGCAGAATCCAAGTTTTGGAAAGTGACTTCCGCAGTTTTCAAGGATGATTCAAAAATCTGCCGATCTTGTTCCATTGTTCCGGGATTGTCGGAAGAAAAGGCGAAGGATTTGCGAGTTAAGTACATTTCCTGCAACTCGGCTTCGCTTTCCCAAGTGCTGTTTTCTACCGCCAAGTTGACGTTAGATGAATAGGAACCAGAGGCATTGGAAAATACGCGGGTGGCTGCTTGTCGCAGATTAATTCCCATTTCTTCCGCTTGCTTCAGGGCGTGTTTGCGGACGAAGTTCATCTCTAACGGTTCGTCGGCTTCCGCTGCCATTTTCACGGCTTTATCTAACAAATTCATTTGGTTGATGAACAAGTCGCGGAATACACCAGAACAGTTAATTACTACGTCAATCCGAGGGCGTCCCAACTCTTCTAAAGACAGCAATTCGAGTTTGTTTACCCGGCCCAAAGCATCGGGAACTGGCTTCACTCCCACCATCCACATTACTTGGGCGAGGGATTCGCCGTAAGTCTTGATATTGTCGGTTCCCCACAACACAACGGCGATCGTTTCTGGGTAATTTCCGCCGTTATCAACGCGCTGTCTTTCTAACAGCCGATCGACTACAATCTTTGCAGACTTAACCGCCCCCGTTGTAGGGATTGACTGCGGGTCCAAAGCGTGCATATTCTTGCCAGTCGGCAAAACATCCGGGTTGCGAATCGGATCGCCCCCTGGCCCGGGGATAATGTATTCGCCCTCTAACGCGCGCAATAATGCGCCCAATTCGTTATCGGCACAAACTTGCTGCAAGCAGAATTCCAGATACTCAAACAGCGGTTTAATCAGTTCTGGATCGACCTTTTTATAACCGGCTGCGTGCAAAGCTTCAATCCAGGGTGTTTTCTTGCCCATGTTGAAGAAATTCAACTTAGAAACCAGGGAAACTCTACCCTCAGCATCGGTTTGTTCCCTCACCAAAGCGCCAACAGCCTCCCGACAGGCTAAGGTGATGTTTTGCAACAATTCAACATCTGCTAAAATGCCTTTGTCGTTGTTGGTGTAGATCTCGTCAATATTGCGATCGAGACTTTGAGCAATAATCCGCGACAAACTGATTAATCCGTCTTCTTCCCGGTCTAAATTGGCAATGTTAACCAAAGTTGCGATCGCCTCTTCAGCAGTCGGCGGCTTACCGATGACGTGCAAACCGCAAGGTAACAACCGCGACTCAATCTCCATCAACTTGCGGTAAACCAAGCCAACTAAATTGTCCCGTTCCTCCGCAGTCATGTCCGCCGCAACCCCGCGTTCTTGTTCGGGAGGTAAGGCGATATCCTTATCCAAATTCACCAAACGGCATTTTTCGACGATCGCATCCACAATCGGCACACCGCGCCCAGTCTCTTTCAAAGTTTGATAAGAAGCAATTAACTCGCTGAGTTCCTGCAAACCTTTGTACAACCCAGCATTTTCAGCCGGAGGAGTCAGATAACTGATTGTTTCAGCATAACTGCGGCGCTTAGCAATTGTTGCCTCACTAGGATTATTAGCAGCGTAATAATAGAGGTTAGGAATTTTGCCGATCAAACTGTCAGGATAACAATCGACAGACATCCCCATCTGCTTACCGGGCATGAATTCCAGGGAACCGTGAGTGCCAAAGTGCAGCACCGCATCCGCACCCCAAATGCGCTCCAAATATGTATAGTAAGCAGCAAAACCGTGGTGGGGGCTAGCGGAACGAGAGAATAACAACCGCATCGGATCGCCTTCGTATCCAAAAGTAGGTTGCACTCCGATAAACACATTGCCAAAATGTTTGCCAAAAATCAGCAAATTTTGTCCGTCGCTGTTCAAATGTCCCGGAGGCGGCCCCCAATTTTCTTGCAAGCGTTCCGAGTAAGGAGTGAATTCTTCGTATTCAGCTACCGACATCCGGTAAGCAATATTTAATTCGGGACTTTGGTATTGGGCTGTTGCGTCATGAATAACTTCTTGCATCAGTTTTTCGGCGGACTCCGGCAATTCTGGCAAGTCGTAACCGTTACCTTTTAAGGCTTTCAATACTTCGTAAATCGAGCCAAAAACGTCCAAGTAAGCGGCTGTTCCGACGTTGCCTTTATCGGGAGGAAAACTGAAAACTGTGATCGCAACTTTCTTATCTAATTTTGGTTTGCGGCGCAGCATTGCCCATTTCATGGCGCGCTGGGAAATTGCTTCGATTCTATCTTGCAGGGCGATCGCCTTTCCAGTTGCACCATCGCGTCCCGACACAATAATCGGTTCGATCGCACCATCCAACTCAGGAATGGCAACTTGCAACGCAACTTGAATCGGGTGCAAGCCTAAATCGCTATTTTCCCATTCTTCTGTCGTTTGGAAAACCAGCGGCAAAGCCACCATGTAAGGGCAATTTAATTTTTTCAAAGATTCGATCGCCTTCGGGTGATCTTGTTTCGCCGGGCCGCCCACCAAAGCAAAACCAGTCAGGGAAACCACCGCATCAACAATCGGCAGAGGTGTAACACCTTTTGCCCCGACTTCCAAGAAAAAATTCTCAACAGGTTTAGAGAAGTCCAAACCGCCGGCAAAAATCGGCACAACCCGCGCGCCCATTGCCTCCAATTCCTGCACCATTGCTACATAGTGCGCGTCATCTCCTGTGACTAAGTGAGTGCGTTGCAACACTAAACCAATGCAGGGTGCGAGGGGATCTTTGAGATCGGCAGAAATATCTGTACGGGCATTAAACCAGGTCAGATATGCTTTTACATCTTCAAACATCGACGATGCCAAAGGATGCCAAATTCCCATGTCTGGGTAGACAACCGGTTCTTGGAAAGTTGGCTGTGACTGGCCTTTGAAGACATATTTATGTGACAGCATCAGCAGGAAGTTTTCCAAGTTTTCTTGGGAACCCCCCAGCCAATACTGGAAACTCAGCATGAAGTTGCGCGCATCTTGGGCTTTGTCGATGGGCAAATATTTCAGCACCTTCGGCAAAGTTTGCAGCAGTTTCAGCATTCCGTCTTGGAAGGAACTCCCGGATTTTTCCTTCCGTTTTTTCATGAATTCGCCGATCGCACTTTTGCTTTGTCCCAACTGGGCCATCGAGAAACTGCCCATTTTATTGAGCCGCATTACCCCTGGCATCGACGGGAAGACGACGGCGACATCCAAGCTGTCGCGCAGCGGTTCCACCGCGGCTACAACTTTTTCGGCCAAATCTTCGATGAAAATTAGAGAAGCAATAAATACATTGGCATCCGCCACATCCCGCTTGAAGGCTTCGTAATTTTCCGGGCTGCGGAGTTCCTCGATCAGGTAGCCACTGATTTCTATTGCCAGATTCGGATTTTTCTGGTTTATCGATCGAACCGCTGCCGACAGGGCGCTTTGATACTGCGGTTCCAGTACGACATAGACCACCTTCATGAGCGATCGCCCCTGCAAGTTTTCCGGCACAACGTGGCGAATGGTGGGCTTGACGTGAGTGAACATCCGGTTAGGCTCCTTTAAGATGCTGTTTTCGCGAATCGGGAATTTTTTTATCCCATAAGCATTTTTACCAGAAAACGCTTGCCATTAGGCGATTTGAGCATGCACATGACACAATTCGACAAATTTAGGTCAACTTTTCGTTACATTTTTTTATAAATTCGTTGAGCAAATACTCCAAATTTTATTTACAAAAATTAACTTGACATAAGGTGTCTTATGTGTTCAGGATTAATGAATTGGATAAAAATAATTAAAAATTAACCAACGATTGAGAAAGAAATCCTGAAAAAAGTTTCAAGTTTTGTAGAACTGATCAAACTTGCGATCGAGCAATTAACTGAGGAGAAAAAGGCATAATTTCTGACAGCAGAATGTAGCCTTCGGATAATTGCTGCGTCATCACGATTGACATTTTACCAGGAATTTAAAACCATTTCATAACGTCTGTTTTGTCTAAATTCCTGATTGGCGATCGAGTTCATGGATAGCTAATTGCTATAGAATCTCAAACTCATCAAAACTTTAGGGGGAAACATGGCTAACTACGAAATTTTCGACGAAGAATTCTACCTCGCCTCATATCCTTGGATCAAACCAGCCATTGACGCAGGAGTCATCTCATCTGGGAGAGAACACTTTGAAAAATTCGGGCGAGAAGGCGGTCTAACTAATGTATCGCGTTATTTTGACGAAAATGCTTACCTTGCTGGGAATCCAGATCTCGCACCTTTCGTCCGCACAGTCAACCCAAACGCGCCTTTTGCGACCGGCCTCGATCACTATATCCAGTTCGGTTACGATGAAGGACAGCGCCGCACCCAAGTATCACCCGAATACAACGAAACCTTTTATTTAGCAAACAACTCTGAACTTCAACCGTTTATTCAGAACGGAACTTTCAAATCAGGCTACCAGCATTTCGTTCGATTCGGGGCCAAAGAAGGTCGGTTTGGGACTTCATTTTTTGAACCGGAATACTTAAAAGAAAACCCCGACATAGTGCCGTTTGTCAACTCTGGAAACTTGAAAACAGGTCGGGAACACTTTTTCAATTTCGGACAATTTGAGCCGGCCCGCGACGCGACTTTTGTCGGCACCCGTACCAACGATGTTTTAACTGGTGTGGGCGTGGGCGATGTCGAACTTGTGGGAGTGGAAGTAGGTATAGATCCCCAAGGCAACCTCCAGTATGAAAGCTTTGGCACCAATGAATTCGATGTCTTGATTGGTGCTCCCGGAACCAATACATTCGTACTCGGAGTTCCTCCTACCTCCGGGAATTTTAGCCCGACACCGCTGTATTTGGGTAACGGTCAAGCTACGATTCGCAACTTCGACATCGAAAGCGATTTTATCCAACTGCAAGGAACTTCTTTAAACGGCTACAGCCTGACTCCGGTTGGCAACAATTTGTCAATCCAGCGTTTTGGAGATGTGCTGGGCGTGATTGAAGGAGGAGCAAGTTTGAATTTGAGTTTCCAAGAATCTAACGGTAACGGTACTTTCTTGATTGGATAGTGATTAGTCATTGGTCATTAGTCATCAGTCATCAGTCATCAGCCATTAGCTAATGCTGATGATTGATGGCGTTTGAGTTTTTGTGGGCGATTGTGCTATGAAAAAGTACGATCGCACTTTACTTTAAACAGCAAACTATGAATTACGATATCTTCGACGAACAATACTACCTTTCGCAATATCCGTGGCTGAAACCAGCCATTGATGCAGGAATCATCAAATCTGGAAGAGAACACTTTGAAAAATTTGGTCAAGCTGGTGGCCTCACCGCAGTATCGCGTTACTTTGACGAACAAACCTATCTAGCTCAAAATCCAGATATTGTTCCTTCAATCCGCAACTCAAGTAATCCAAATGCGCCTTTTGCTTCTGGTTTAGACCACTTTATCCAGTTTGGCTACGAAGAATGCCGCACGCGAGTCTCGCTTGACTACGACGAAGCATTTTACTTAAAAAGATATCCCGTACTGGCTCCGTTTGTAGAGAACGGAACTTTTAAATCAGGATTTGAGCACTTTGTCAAATTCGGATCGAAAGAAGGTCTTTATGCGAACACCTTTTTTGAAGCACAATACTTGCTACAAAACCCGGCTGTAGCAGCAGCAGTTAAGGTGGGAGATTTTAAAACGGGCGGAGAACACTACCGAAAATTCGGGCAATTGGAGTCCGTTCGTCCCTATGCGACTTTTTTCGGAACTTCCGGCAATGATATCGTCACCGGTTTCGGGATGGGAAATGTTGACATAATTGGAGTTCCATTAGATGTAGAGACTAACGGCAAGAGGCGGTATCAAAGTAACGGCAGCGATGAATTCGATACTCTCATTGGCGGTAGCGGTCGCGATAACTTCGTGTTGGCCGTTACCGTCCCAGGTATAGGGGGTAGCAGACCGGCGCCTGTCAGCGTACAGTTTTACCAGGGACCAGGTTTTGCTACAATTCAAAACTTTACCCAAGGTCAGGATACGATCCAGCTCGGCTCTACATCATTCGATAAATACATTGTGTTTCCCATCAACAATAATCGAGATTTAGCAATCCAAACCAACGGCTTGCCGTTCTTTACACCAAATGGAGGCGACCAACTTAGTTATGGTGATACGATCGCTGTAATTGAAGGTGGGGGAAATCTAACTTTGAAGCCATTGTTTATACCGACTAATACTAACACTTTTGTGGGCTAGAAATCCCGAAGCTATTCATGAGTGGATTTTTAATTTGGTTGCAGCGATCGCACATTCAAAAAAAGTGCGATCGCACTTTTGTGTTTGCCATAAAAATAATAAAACAGGCTTAACAATAATTAACTTGACATAGTGAGTTCGTAGAGTTATTTATAGTGGATCAAGTTTAACCGACAAGTAAGCAGACTAAGCTTGGAGAAATAATTATGGCTAATTATGACATTTTTGACGAGCCATACTACCTGGCGCAATATCCTTGGGTGAAACCGGCTATTGATGCAGGAGTTATCCAATCTGGAAGAGAACACTTTGAAAATTTCGGTCAAGCCGGCGGCCTGACCAAAGTATCGCGGTATTTTGACGAAGAAACCTATCTAGCTCAAAATCCAGAGATTGCTCCCCTGCTTCGCACCCCAAACAATCCAAACGCGCCTTTTGCGTCTGGCATCGATCACTTTATTCAGTTGGGATACGAAGAAGGCCGCACCCGCGTGTCACCTGAATACAACGAAGAGTTTTATTTGGCAAATAACTCAGAGTTGCGATCGTTAATAGGGCCCAATGCAGCTTTCAAATCAGGATACCAGCATTTCGTTCAATTCGGGGCCAAAGAAGGTCGTTTCGGGACTTCATTTTTTGAACCGGAATACTTAAAAGAAAACCCCGACATTGTGCCATTTGTCAACTCGGGAGCCTTGAAAACCGGTCGGGAACACTACTTCAATTTCGGAAAAAACGAGCCAAACCGATCCGCTACTTTTGTCGGAACTTCGGGCGATGACATCCTCACAGGCGTTGGTGTGGGGAATACCGAACTGATTGGAGTGGAAGTAGGTATCGATCCCCAAAGCAATCTGCAGTATGAAAGCTTTGGATTTTATGAATCTGATGTCCTGATCGGCGGCCCGGGGAGCGATACATTCGTACTCGGAGTTCCTGCTACCTCCGGTAATCCCACATCCCGTCAACTCTATGCGGCTGCCCCCGGTATAGTTAGAATTCGGAACTTTGATGAAGACTTGGACAAAATCCAGTTGGCAGGAAGTCCCGATATCTACACCACACTTTCGGATGTTAACGAGCTCATAATCCTCAGCCCAAGATATGAAACAATTGGTATTATTGAGGGAGAAAATTTATCTTGGTCTACTACAACTCAGCCAAAGGAAGACGGCACTTTCTACCTATTCCTTAAATAACCGGAACCTCGGTTATCTCTTTCTCGGTTAACATGGTAGGTGCGTTAATAACGCACCCTACTGAACTCAGATTATAGCAGTTGCCAAATTGCTGTCGATAGCGATCGAGTTGTTCTTCTGCTGGCTCAGCTTTTGCTTTGGCTGTCAAATACCGAGAACCGTGTTCCTCGTGCCAGTATCGAACAGTACCATGACAGAAAGTTGACAACTTTATTAATTAATTGTACGCTTCAGAAACCTGATTTCTAAATATCAAAATCATTAAATCCGTAGTATAAAAACATGGCTAACTACGCAATTTTTGACGAGCCATACTACCTGGCGCAATATCCTTGGGTGAAACCGGCTATTGATGCAGGAGTTATCAAATCTGGAAGAGAACACTTTGAAAATTTCGGTCAAGCCGGCGGCCTGACCAAAGTATCGCGGTATTTTGACGAAGAAACCTATCTAGCTCAAAATCCAGAGATTGCTCCCCTGCTTCGCACCCCAAACAATCCAAACGCGCCTTTTGCGTCTGGCATCGATCACTTTATTCAGTTGGGCTACGAAGAAGGCCGCACCCGCGTGTCACCTGAATACAACGAAGAGTTTTATTTGGCAAATAACTCAGAGTTGCGATCGTTAATAGGGCCCAATGCAGCTTTCAAATCAGGATACCAGCATTTCGTTCAATTCGGGGCCAAAGAAGGTCGTTTCGGGACTTCATTTTTTGAACCGGAATACTTAAAAGAAAACCCCGACATTGTGCCATTTGTCAACTCGGGAGCCTTAAAAAGCGGCCGGGAACACTACTTCAATTTCGGGAAAAACGAGCCAAACCGGTCTGCTACTTTTGTCGGAACTTCCGGCAATGACATCCTCACAGGCGTTGGTGTGGGGAATACCGAACTGATTGGAGGGGAAGTAGGTATTGATCCCCAAGGCAATCGGCAGTATGAAAGCGTTGGAAATGAGGCATCTGATGTCCTCATCGGTGGCCCTGGGAGAGATACATTCGTACTGGGAGTTCCTGCTACCTCCAGTAATCCCACACCGCGTATGCTTTATGAGGGTTTGGGCGGTACAGCTATAATTCGGAACTTTGATAAAGAAAATGACAAGATCCAGTTGGCAGGCGATCCCGCTAGCTACAGAACAATTGAGGAGGGGAACGATCTCTCAATCGTAATCTATAGAATTTACAGACTTGCTACTATTGAGGGGGGAAAAAATTTAGTTGGGTCTACAATTCAGCCAAAGGGGGACGGCACTTTCTACTTATTATTTCAGTGAGGGGGAAATTTTTTAGTTGGGTCTACAATTCAGCCAAAGGGGGACGGCACTTTCTAGGTATTATTTGAAAACCGCAACCTCGCTTAATTCTTTCTCGGTTAACATGGTAGCTGCGTTAATAATGCACCATACTGAACTTTACCCAATGTCAGGATAGCATCCAGCTTGCAGGGACTTTCTGAAAGCAATTCTTAGTGTTTCCCATTAACAATAATCGAGATTTAGCTATCCAAGCGAATGGCTTGTCTGTTGTTAAAAATGGAGTGGTTGAAACCCGCTACTTTGACACGATCGCTGTTATTGAAGGCGGCGGAAATCTCAGTTTAAATTTACTACCAGAATCAGGTACTTTTACATCTTTCATGGGATAGAAATCTTGACGCTGGTATGGATTCACCTTTGTCTGCTGGGGAGTACGATCGCACATTCGCAAAAATGGCGATCACACTGTTGTGTTTGCCCTAAAAATAATAAAACAGGCTTGACAATAATTACAGCAGGTTCCATCTTGCTCAAGTACACCTCGAAAACCCAGAAGGGCGCGCACTGTTAGCACCACCCCTACAACAACCAATTTTTTGTGCTTCATTTACCTAAAAAGTGCTGTAACTTGACATACTGAGTTAGTAGAATTAGTAATAGTGGGTAAAGTTTAACCGACAAGTAAGCAGACTAAGCTTGGAGCAAAACTTATGACTAATTATGACATTTTTGACGAACAATACTACCTGGCGCAATATCCTTGGGTGAAACCTGCTATTGATGCAGGAATTATAAAATCTGGCCGAGAACACTTTGAAAATTTCGGTCGAGCCGTCGGCCTGACCAAAGTATCGCGTTACTTTGACGAAGATACTTACGTGGAAGGAAATCCAGACCTCAAACCCTTTATCCGCAGCCCCAACAACCCAAATGCGCCTTTTGCTACAGGACTAGACCACTTTATCCAATACGGTTATGAACAGGGTCGCAGTCAAGTATCACCTGATTATGACGAAGCGTTTTATCTAGAAAGTCACCGATATTTGCTGCCGTTTATTCAGAATGGAACTTTTAAAAGTGGCTACCAGCATTTCATTCAATTCGGAAGCAGTGCGACTTTTTTCGGAACTTCCGGCAATGACATCCTCAGTGGTTCCGGGGTGGCGTATGTCGAATTAATAGGAGTTAAAGTAGGTTTATTACCTGGAAACATCCCATGGTATGAAAGCTCTGGAATCAATGAATTCGATACTCTTATTGGCGGTAGTAGTCGCGATACATTCGTACTTGCGGATGTTGTCCGAAACTCCAAGTTGGGGGATCCGTTCGCACCCTACCAGTTCTACGTCGGGCCGGGTTTTGCTACAATTCGGAACTTTACTCAAGGTCAGGATACCATCCAGATAAGTCGGCCCTTAGAAAACATATTGATGTTTCCGATCAACAATAATCGAGATTTAGCTATCCAAACCAGGGGTTATTCCTTCGTTGAAAATGGAGTTACCATAACCCCTCCGTTTGACACAATCGCTGTTATTGAAGGCGGCGGCAATCTCAGATTGAATCAATTATCAATATTTCTAGAGGATCGTTTTAGACTTGCACTTGGGTGAAATCTCGAAGCTATTCAGGATTTACCTTTGGCTGTTGTCGGTGGGTACGATCGCACATTCGCAAAAAGAGCGATCGCACTGTTGTGTTTGCCATAAAAATAATAAAACCGGCTTAACAATAATTAACTTGACATACTTAGTTAGTAGAGTTAGTAATAGTGGGTCAAGTTTAACCGATAAGTAAGCAGACTAAGCTTGGAGCAAAACTTATGACTAATTATGAAATTTTTGACGAGCCATACTACCTTTCGCAATATCCTTGGGTGAAACCTGCTATTGATGCAGGAGTTATCAAATCTGGAAGAGAACACTTTGAAAAGTTCGGTCAAGCCGCCGGCCTCACAAAAATATCGCGGTATTTTGACGAAGCTACTTACCTCGCTGGCAACCCAGATATCGCTGCCTTAGTCCGCACCCCCAACAACCCAAATGCACCTTTTGCGACGGGCCTAGACCACTTTATCCAATACGGTTACGAAGAAGGTCGATCGCGCGTATCGCCAAATTATGACGAAGCATTTTATGTAGCAACTAACCGAGATTCGCGGTCGTTTATTGAGAATAACTTTAAAAGTGGCTACCAGCACTTCATTCAATTCGGCCGCTTCAGTAATGGTACTTCTTTCTATGAAACAGTATACTTAAATAGAAACCGTGATATTGGACCTTTTGTCTACTCTGGAGCTTTGACAACTGGTCGGGAACACTACTTCAATTTCGGAAAAAACGAGCCTAGCCGCTCTGCGACTTTTATCGGAACTTCCGGCAATGACACCCTCACTGGTATAGGAGTGGGGAATGTCCAATTAGTTGGAGTAACAAGCTCTGCAGGCTTTGGCGCCGGAGTGTCTGGAAGTGACGGCAGCAACGAATTCGATACTCTGATTGGCGGACCCGGCGCCGATACATTCGTGTTAGCGCAGCCTGTATATAGCAGTAGAGTGTCTGTGGTTGGATATAAATCTTTCTACGTTGGACCGGGTTTTGCTACAATTCAAAACTTTACCCAAGGTCAGGATACGATCCAGCTCGGCTCTACATCATTATTCGATAAATACATTGTGTTTCCCATCAACAATAATCGAGATTTAGCAATCCAAACAAACGGCTTGCCGTTCTTTACACCAAATGGAGGCGACCAACTTAGTTATGGTGATACGATCGCCGTTATTGAAGGTGGCGGAAATCTAAAGTTGAATTTATTACCTTCAGAATATAGTTGGTCAATTTCTTTAATTGGGTAGAAATCTCGCAGCTATTCAGGATTTGCTTGATCGCTGCTGGGGAGTACGATAATTAATTGTACCATCCAGAAACCGGGTTTCTCGAATAAACCCGGTTTCTAAGTCTTTAATGCCGATCGCGCGCTCGCTTCAAAACCTCAACCGCATCTTTGTGGCCCTCCGAAGACGCCCAAATTAACGCAGTCCAAGTATTATTATCATACGCTTTGATATCAGCTCCTTTATCGATTAAAAATTCCACAACTTGAGTGCGCCCGCTACCTGCAGCACTCATCAAAGCCGTCAAACCAAAATTAGTTTTAGCATTCACATCTGCCCCCGCCTCCAGCAAAAGCTGTACAATCTCGGTATGTCCGGCAGCAGCCGCACTCATTAACGGCGTCCACCCGTCATTGTCGTGACTGTTGACATCCGCACCAGCCCCCAGCAATTTTTTGACGATCGCCGAATTGCCAGCCTCAGCCGCAGTCGTCAAAGCCGTCGCACCTTCCTCATCCTTGACATTGATATCTACACGCTGTTCGATCGCACTTTCTACAGCCGCAACATCACCCGTCTTGACGGCATTAATTAAATCTGTCATAAAATCTCCGTTGCATCCTTTCAAATCTTAAATCCTATGGCAGTAGATATTTTAATCCTCTCCAACGGCCCCGGAGAATTGGCAACTTGGGTGCGTCCCGCCGTGCAAGCTTTGCGCGAGCAATTGGGAAACGCGGGCACTCAAGCGCGAATCTCTGTGGTGCTGTCCCCCTGTCCGCACGCCACGGGGAAAGAAGCGCAAATCGCATCTTCCTACCCAGAAGTTGACAGAGTGCAAGCACCGGAGCATTTTTTTCCATTCTTATTGTCGGGCAAAACTGCTGAAAATTGGGATTGGCACGAAACAGGAGTTGTTTTATTTTTAGGTGGCGATCAATTTTTTACGGTTGTTATGGGCAAAAGGCTAAAATATCGCACTGTTATTTATGCTGAATGGGACGCGCGGTGGTATCGCTGGATTGATAAATTTGCGGCGATGAAACCAGAAGTTTTTGCTAAAATCCCCCAAAAATATGCTAATAAATTTACAGTTGTCGGAGATTTGATCGCCGAAGTTGCTCGTTCCCAGGCTCTGCCTGGAAACGCATATCCAGAGGCTCTGCCTCGTACAAAAATAGAATTAATTGGATTGTTGCCCGGTTCTAAAGCCGCCAAATTAGCTTTAGGTGTACCGTTATGTTTGTCGATCGCCCAATCCATCCACCGCATCCGCCCTGAAACTCGCTTTGTAATTCCCGTTGCTCCTACCATAGATGTGCAAACTCTAGCACGTTTTGCAGATCCTGAACAAAATCCTTGCCTGCATTTATTTGAAAACGCTAGCGCCGAACTTCATTTAACAGAATCGCCGTTTTTGCAGACAGCAAATGGTTTGCAAATAGAACTTTGGACTGAGACACCCGCCTACGATTTGCTATCAGAATGCAGCCTGTGTTTAACTACTGTGGGAGCGAATACTGCGGAATTGGGCTCGTTAGCAGTACCGATGATTGTTTTGATTCCGACGCAGCAATTGGATGCGATGAAAGCTTGGGACGGATTGCCGGGATTGCTGGCAAATTTGCCGTTAGTCGGTTCAGCTTTTGCGACTGCGATTAATTGGCTAATCTGGCAATTGGGAAAGGGAAAGCTTTATGCTTGGCCAAATATTTGGGCACAGGAGGAGATTGTGCCGGAGTTAATTGGGAAGCTGGAACCCGATGCTGTGGCCGGGTTGGCGATCAACTATTTGAGCAATCCTGATAAATTAGTACAAATGGGCGATCGTTTGCGTGCGGTTCGAGGAAAATCAGGGGCGGCGAAAAAAATTGCTGAATTGGTTTGTGAAGAAATTGAGGTGCAATCTAATTGTCATAAGAATTAGATTTTTTTATTTTTAACCGCAGAGGAACGCGGATGAACGCAGATTTAATCCAGATTAATTGGTAAAAACAGGCAAAAGAAAGTTTATTTTCTCTTGCCTGCTTATTATCCCACAACTCGATTTGCTTTCAAGTTAACCGCGATCGTGCTTAGCAATCACCCAAACAGCGTGAATGATGCCGGGAATAAAGCCCAAAAACGTGAGAACCAGGTTGATCCAAAAATCAGTACCGATCCCGACAGTCAAAAATACACCCAGGGGGGGAAGAAAAATTGCAGCGACTATGCGAATTAAATTGTTCATCTCAGTTACTCCCAACAAGTTTTCTCTTTCAATTTAACTTCACTGACCAACCGAACCTTTCCCGAAAAACTTAGGCGGTGCTGCCATAGTGTAAACTTCGGTTTCAGCGGCGATTACCTGCCGCAAGTGACCGGGAACTTGCATCAACCCCAACAGTGTAATTCCGTCGAACATCCGCAACCCGCCAGTTGTTTTCTCGGCGAGTAATTTGTCAGTAGCTTCGGGATCGGGTCGCGTATTTATTTCTTGATTAGAAGCTACGGCAAAACCCCAAGGAGCTCCATAAGTAGAAATAAAGCTGGTGCAGGATTGAACATTGGAAAAAACAGATTTAAGGGTATTTACAATGCGAGCGTGCATTTTCATTTCGGCAGGAGAAACTGGCCCGGCTTGTACTACGAAATATCCGTTAGGTGACATTACGCTGCGAACTTTCTCAAAATACTCCTTGGTAAACAACTGGAAAGATGGGCCTTCTTCAATGGGATCGGACAAGTCAGAAATGACAATATCCCAATCATTGTCAGTTTTATCTAAATAGTCCAAAGCATCGCCGATTACTACTTCGCAGCGGGGGTCGTCAAAGGCATTTTGGTGCATTTCCGGCAGGTGTTCGCGGCAAGCTTCTACTACTTCGCCGTCAATGTCGATCATCACGACTTTTTCAACTGTTTTCCAGCGCAGCACTTCTCTAATTGTAGCTCCTTCTCCGCCGCCAAGAACGAGGACTTTTTTGGGTGAACCGTGACAAATCATGGCTGGGTGTACCAGGGGTTCGTGGTACAGAAACTCATCGCCTGTACAAGATTGCCATTTGCCGTCCAAAACTAAGCCTTTGCCGTAAGTACCGGTCTGAACTACGTACATTTCTTGATAGGCTGTTTTCTTGTAAGCGAGCACCGCGATGATGCCGTGAACGTAAATATCCCAAGGGGTAATGTACTCGCTCATCCAAAAGTCTGCACGAACTTCGCTACCTGACATCAATTACTCTCCAAATATAAACTGCTGTGTCGATGTTGTCACAAGTAGTAGTTATTAGCACAAAATGGTGCGGGTGTGTGAGTACGATCGACACATTGCAGTGAGATTTCTCAGCAATGGTATAGTGTGATTGCGTTTTGGGAGAGAGGAATTGGCTTGTTAGTTGAGATTGCTTGTGGGCGATCGCCCGATCGCACTTTTCCCGTCGCCCCGGAGTCGATCGCACTCACATTCAATATTTTCGCTTTGCATTGCCGATGGGTTTTGTACAAAGATTGTCTGAATCGGGCAATTTTTCGCCCTGGGCCAGCCTTTATAAGTTTGCGATCGTCCAGCTTATTTATCCACAATCCGATGAAAACGCCGCAAATGCGAGTGCGTAGAATAAAAGTAGCGATCGGTTTTAACCAGAGTTGTTATTAATAACTTGACATTTTGAAGATATCTTAGATAAGATTTTTAAATCCACTCAAATAAAGGAAATCTTGAATCTTCCCGACCCTATTACAGAGGCGATGTACGACCATTTAATAAGTAACTAAAGGGTAGCAGCCAATTTTATAATAAAACTGTTTTCACACTATTTTTAGGTTTAAAATAAGGACTCATGGAACCAACAGACTGGAAAAAAAAAATCAAAGAGCTGGAAAAAGAAAATCGCATCCTGCGGGAAAAACTCGAAAATTCGGAAACCGAACGCAGCCAATTAGAAGCCATTAATCAAAAAAAAGAATCTTTGCTAAAAATAGTCACTGAGGAATTTAGAGATTCCGAAAAAAATTTAAAAGCAAGAATGTCTACACTAGAAAAAGCTCTGGAAAACCAGCAAACAACGCATATAAAATTGATCGAAGCCGAAAAAATGTCGGCTTTGGGCATTTTGGTAGCTGGTATTGCCCACGAAATCAACAATCCCGTTAACTTCATCTACGGCAATATTACCTATGTCAATGACTACGCAGGCGACATTTTAAAATTGCTCGCAATGTACCAGGATCGGTATCCCGAAACAGATGCGGAGATAGAAGCTTTTCTGGAAAAAATTGACCTCGACTTTCTGCGCGAAGATTTGTTGAAAACTCTTTCGTCCATGAAAGTTGGCTCCGAGCGCATCCGCGAAATTGTGTTGACTTTACGCAACTTTGCGCGGGTAGATGAAGGTGAAAAGAAACCAGTTAACATTCACGAAGGAATTGACAGCACCTTGTTAATCTTGCAGCATCTAACTAAAGAAAAACCAGGTCAGTCGGCTATTAAATTTATTAAAAATTATGGAGCTTTACCAAAGGTAGAGTGTTATGCTGGGCAATTAAATCAGGTGTTTATGAACATCATTAGTAATGCTGTTGATGCCCTGCGGGAGCGAGAGCAAAAGTCTTCACTGGACGAGATAGAAGCCAATCCGATCGAGATGGTAATTACTACTTCTATTATTTCGGAAAATTGGGCAAGAATTAGCATCAAAGATAATGGTCGGGGAATGAATGAAGCTGTAAAAGCGAAAATTTTTAATCCGTTTTTCACCACCAAAACAGTTGGTCACGGGACGGGTTTGGGATTGTCAATTAGCTATCAGATTGTTGTGGACAAACACGGCGGGAGGTTGGAGTGCATCTCCGCAATTGGAGAAGGGACGGAATTGGTGATCGAGATTCCGATCGCCAATTCCGGCAGCTAAGATCGATCGATCGAGCTAAACTGAGGGATAATGAAAACTCCCTTTGACCGCGGCTCCTCCTAGTTTGATGTGCAACCCTATGTCTACTGTCACTTTTGGTTTGTCAACCCCTATAGCGGCAGAGCCCGGGGCATCCTACGGCAGCAGCGAACCGCCACAGCGCCCCACCGTGCGGGCAGAGTGGATCGAGGTATTGGTGAACCCTCCTTTCAGGGTGGCGGGGGACTCCCCTGGGGAGGAAAATAAGTTATTTACCTATCGCTTGCCTGCGGAACTTACCGTGCAACCAGGGGATATTTTGAGTGTACCCTTTGACAGTCAACTGTTAGGCGGGATCGCGATTCGGTTCATTTCTCAACTGCCACCAGACTTAGATCCGGCGCGGGTTAAAGATGTCGAAGATGTTGTCTGTACGGGCTTTTTCCCGCCTACTTACTCGGAATTGCTCGATCGTACTGCCACCTATTATTGCACACCTTTAATTCAAGTAATTAGAGCCTCGCTGCCGCCCGGTTTGTTAAGGCGTGCCGTGCGCCGAATTCGCTTAATTAAGGACGCTATTTCTCCGAATGCCGAAACATTTCTCAATCCCGCAGCAAATCAAATTTTACAATTGCTGCAAGCTCAAAAAAACGGCGATTACACTTGGAAATATCTCCAGGGGCAAGTCAAGGGAAGCTATCGGGGATTGAAAGATTTATTGAAACGGGGTTGGGTAGAAAGTTATTTAGAACCTCCCCATCCTCCCAAACCACAACTCAAACCTGCAGTGACATTAATTGCTAGTGCATTTGTCACAGATTTAACCAAGCGGCAACAAGAAGTATTGGAAGTTTTGAGGCGCGGTGGCGGTGAAATGTGGCTGAATGATTTACTGAGGATTTGCAGCGCGAGTCCTTCGGTTGTCAAAAAAATAGAAGAAAAAGGCTGTGTTGTTATCGATCAAAGGGAAGTGCTCAGGGGCGATCGCGGAATTTCTCAATTGCCCGATGCACCCAAAACTTTAACTCATTTTCAGGCTGAAGCCTTAGCGTTTATTAACTCTTTTTCGGGATTCCGTCAAGTGCTGCTGCACGGCGTTACAGGTTCCGGGAAAACCGAAGTGTATTTGCAGGCGATCGCCCCCATCTTAGCCAGCGGCAAATCCGCCCTCGTACTCGTTCCCGAAATCGGTTTGACACCGCAACTTACAGACAGATTCCGCGCCCGTTTTGGCGAGCAAATTTGCGTGTACCACAGCGCCCTATCCGAGGGCGAACGTTACGATACATGGCGTCAGATGCTGACTGGAACCCCGCAAATTGTCATCGGCACGCGATCGGCCATTTTTGCGCCTTTACCTCACCTCGGCTTAATTATCCTCGATGAAGAACACGACAGCAGCTTCAAACAAGACGATCGAGCCCCCTGCTACCACGCCCGCACCGTTGCCAAATGGCGCGCCGAATTAGAAAATTGTCCCTTAATTTTAGGTTCCGCAACGCCAGCTTTAGAGACTTTTGTCGGGACGCGCCGAGATTATTACTCGTTACCAAATATCCATTATTTATCATTGCCCGATCGCATTTATTCGCGCCCGATGCCGCCTGTGGAAATAGTCGATATGCGCCAAGAATTGCGACAAGGGAATCGCTCAATTTTCAGTGCTTCTCTACAAAATGCCCTGGAACAATTGCGAGCAAGACAACAGCAAGGTATCCTGTTTATTCACAGAAGAGGACACAGTACCTTTGTCTCTTGTCGGAGTTGCGGCTATGTGATGGAATGCCCGAACTGCGATGTTTCTCTGTCTTATCACCACGTCGGTGAAGGAACCGCAGAAATATTGCGCTGTCACTACTGCAACCACACCGAACGACACCCCCAAAACTGCCCGGAATGCAGTTCTCCTTACTTCAAAAATTTTGGTAGTGGCACTCAGCGAGTCGAACAGGAATTAACGAGATTATTTCCCGAATTGCGGGCAATTCGGTTTGACAGCGATACGACTAGAAATAAGGGCGATCACCGCAGATTGTTAACGCAATTTGCTAATGGGGAAGCTGACATTTTGTTGGGTACGCAAATGCTGACGAAAGGGTTAGATTTAGCTGGAGTCACCTTGGTGGGAGTTGTGTCTGCTGATGGGTTGCTGAACTTATCCGATTATCGGGCAAGCGAACGAGCTTTTCAAACATTAACTCAAGTCGCGGGCCGTGCAGGCAGAGGTGACGATCCGGGGCGGGTAATTATTCAAACTTACACTCCCGAACATCGGGTTATTCAAGCAGTTAGGCGGCACGAATATGCAGATTTTGTGGAAACAGAATTAGCAGAAAGAGCGGCGCTGAATTATCCTCCTTCGGGGCGGCTGGTTTTGTTGCGGTTAAGCAGTGTAGATGCGGCGGAAGTTGCGGTGACGGCGGTACAATTAGCGTCTGTTTGTCAGGAGTATATTGAGCGATTGTCTGTACCGGGATGTGAGTTGTTGGGGCCTGCACCTGCGGCGATTATGCGGGTCGCAAATCGCTATCGGTGGCAGATTTTGCTGAAGTTGCCTTTGGATGAGTCGGTGGATTTGTCGGATTTGATCGGATTGCGCGATCGCACCCCGCGTTCTGTTAGTTTAACTATTGATGTCGATCCGTTGAATTTTGGTTGAGGGTTATTGGTTGGGTGGGGGCGGGTTTATATAGATTGTTTGTCAGCCTCAAATATTGTTGGTAAAACCCGCCCCTACAGGCCCATCGTAGGGGCGGGTTTTACCAACCATCTATGCCGGAAACCAACAATATAATAAACCCGCCCCCGCTTGGGCGACAAATCCGAATGTAGATTTTTTTGAATGCGAGCGAAAATCAAGTTAAATTGGGTTATGGGTTGGGTGGGGGCGGGTTTATATAGATGGTGTGTGAGCCTCAAATATTGTTGGTAAAACCCGCCCCTACAGGCCCATCGTACGGGCGGGTTTCACCAACCATCTATGCCGGAAACCAACAATATAATAAACCCGCCCCCGCTTGGGCGACAAATCCGAATGTAGATTTTTTTGAATGCGAGCGAAAATCAGGTTAAATTGGGTTATGGGTTGGGTGGGGGCGGGTTTTTATAGATTGTTTGTCAGCCTCAAATATTATCTATAAAACCCGCCTCTACAGGCCCATCGTAGGGGCGGGTTTCACCAACCATCTATGCCGGAAACCAACAATATAATAAACCCGCCCCCGCTTGGGCGACAAATCCGAATCTAGATTTTTTTGAATGCGAGCGAAAATCAGGTTAAATTGGGTTATGGGTTGGGTGGGGGCGGGTTTTTATAGATTGTTTGTCAGCCTCAAATATTATCTATAAAACCCGCCCCTACAGGCCCATCGTAGGCAGGGTGGATTAATTGTGACCGGATGATTATATAATAGAACGGGCGATCGGAAGCGACCCGCGAACTCAGACTATCCTTACTCTGTGCATAGCATAATGAATTTAATTGAAGCTATTATTGCAGTACCAGACCACCGAAAGCCACGAGGAATCAGACATCCTTTATGGCTGATACTGACGATAATTTTATTGGGCAGTTGTACGGGATATTGGGGGTATAAACCCTTGGTGGATTTTACCAAAAATCATCGCGCAACTCTCATAAAACTGTTCGACCTTCCATCAGATATTCGCTTCCCATCCCACTCGACTTTTAGAAACATAATTCACTCATTAGATTTTGAGATAATTGCCGTCCTTTTTAATAGATGGGCGCAACAGAACTTACCGATCGCCCCAGGAGAATTGATGGCAATTGATGGTAAAAGCATTAAAAGCACCTCGGTAGGTGGAAATAGCTCTTACCAAAACTTTGTGAGCATGGTTTCTGTCTACAGTCACGATCGCGGCTGGGTTGTCCGACATAAAGTCATGGAAAATCAACACAGGAGTGAAATTGAAATTGTGGAAGAACTCATTAGAGAACTCTCTGGTTGTCAGATAGTAATTACAGCGGATGCGCTGCATTGTCAAAAAAAAACGCTGGCCTTAATTATTGATGGTGGTAATGACTACATAGTTACCATCAAAAAAAATCAATCAAGTTTGTTTAAGGCCGCCCAAGAATTAGTCAAATCGACAAATGCGAGCGACTCCCTTCAAGCCTCAGAACAGTTACATGGACGTACCACAACTCGCAGTACCACAATTTACCCCATACCGGCTCAATTATTACCTCTGTGGGCGGGTGCCAAATACATAATTGCGATCGTCAGAACAGGCCTGCGATGGCAAGGCAAAAAAAGTCGTCGCCGATTGGTAGATTTTAACGAATCACACTATTATTTAAGTAGTTTGGATTGGTCAGCCCGTCAATTTTCCGACGCAATTCGAGGACACTGGTTAATTGAGAATCAACTGCATTGGGTTAAAGATGTGACGTTAAATGAGGATAACTGTATTCATCGCGGCGGCAATGCACCCGCTAATTGGGCAATGGTCAGGCAATTTTTAGTGTCTCTAGCGAGGATGAGTGGTACGAATACTCTCCCCCAAGCTTTAAGATTAATGGCTAACCAAATTGAAAATATTAGCGAGTTGCTTTTCGGTTTTTTGACCCGTGACAAACCAGTTAAATACTTCGCGCTCGCGCCAGTAAATAGTCCACTTCCTTGATTTAATTTTTCGACAATAAATCCACCCTGCCTACAGGCCCATCGTAGGGGCGGGTTTCACCAACCATCTATGCCGGAAACTAACAATATAATAAACCCGCCCCCGCCCCAGGAACAAATGTTTTATGGGAACAAAATTATGAAATACGATCGCAACAAACACCACCGCCGCTCAATTCGCCTGCCAGGATATGATTATAGGACTCCCGGTGCGTATTTTATCACTATTTGCAGTTGGCAGCGCGAATGTTTATTCGGCGAAGTTATTAATGATAAAATGCAATTGAGTCCCTATGGTAAAACTGTTTTATTCAATTGGAGCCTTCTTCCCAAACGTTACCAAAACGTAGCCGTAGACAATTTTATTGTGATGCCAAATCACGTACACGGAATTATTTTTTTGAAATGCAGCCCAGAAACAAATTATACAGAATTTGATAAATTGGGGCTGAGAAAATCAAAAATTCATCCTTTGTCGGAAATTGTGCGGGGTTTAAAAACATCTTCGGGCCGGCGAATTAACCAAATGCGATATTTGACAGGCATATCGGTGTGGCAGCGGGGTTATTACGAACATATCATCCGCAATGAAGAATCATTAGTTGCCATTCGTGAATATATTGTTAATAATCCTTTGTTGTGGGGAAAAGATGAATTGTATCCTCATAATTCAGTCAAAATTAATGAATCTACTCCGCTGACAGTCCAATGGAATGGCAAATCTTATATACAGTCGATTGTCCTGTAATATTATGTCGATCGATTTGTAGGGGCGGGTTTCACCAACCCTCTATGCCTAAAAAAAAACAATATAATAAACCCGCCCCGCTTGGGCGGTAAATCCGAATCTACATTTTTTTTATGCGATCGAACATCAGGTTAATCTGGGTTATTGGTTGGGTGGGAGCGGGTTTTTAGAGATTGTTTGTATTCATCAAATATTGTTGGTAAAACCCGCCCCTACAGCCGATCGTAGGGGCGGATTTTACCAACCATTTATGTTAGAAACCAACAATCTAATAAACCCGCCCCCGCTTGGGCGACTAAGGCAAATCAGTGCTCCCCATCAGATAAAGGTCGCACTCCCGGGCCACGCCGCGCCCTTCATTAATCGCCCAAACCACCAAACTTTGTCCCCGGCGACAGTCACCAGCCGCGAAAACTCCGGGAATGCTGGTTGTATATTTTTCGTGCTCGGCTTTCACATTGCTGCGCGCGTCCCGTTCCAATCCCAGCGCATCCAGCAACGGCTGTTCCGGGCCCAGGAAGCCCATCGCTAGCAATACAAGCTGTGCCGGCAACACTTTTTCCGTGCCCGGGATGTGATTCGGAATAAACTGCCCTTTCTCGTTTTTCGCCCACTCCACCTCAACGGTGTGCACGGCTTTGACATTGCCGTTTTCGTCGCCCTCGAACTTTGTCGCCGTGGTGAGATAGCCGCGGGGGTCGTCGCCGAATTTGGCTGCGGCTTCTTCTTGGCCGTAGTCGAGGCGGTAGACTTTTGGCCATTCCGGCCAGGGATTGTTGGCGGCGCGTTCGGAGGGCGGTTTGGGCAGGATTTCAAGCTGTACCAGGCTTTTGCAGCCGTGGCGGATGGAGGTGCCCACGCAGTCGGTGCCGGTGTCGCCGCCGCCGATGATCACGATATCTTTGCCTTCGGCGGAGATGAAGTTATCGTTTGTGCTCTTGTCTAAAACTGCTTTGGTGTTGGCAGTTAAAAAGTCCATTGCGAAGTGGATGCCTTTTAATTCCCGGCCTTCGATGCCCAAGTCGCGGGGTTTGGTGGCGCCGGTACAGAGCACAACTGAGTCGTATTCTTTTAGCAGTTGTTCGGCTGGTAAGTCTTTGCCGACTTCGGTGTTGCAGACGAATGTCACGCCTTCGTCTTCGAGGACTTTCAGGCGGCGCATCACGACTTGTTCTTTGTCTAGCTTCATGTTGGGGATGCCATACATTAGCAGGCCGCCTGGTCGATCGGCTCTTTCGTATACTGTTACCCAATGACCGGCTTTGTTGAGTTGGGCGGCGGCGGACAAACCGGCGGGCCCGGAACCGATGACGGCGATTTTTTTGCCGGTGCGTTTGGCTGGCGGTTCGGCAGTAACCCAGCCTTCATCCCAGCCTTTATCGATAATTGCGGCTTCGATATTTTTAATCGTCACCGGCGGGTTGGTGATGCCGAGCACGCAAGCGCCTTCGCAGGGTGCGGGACAGACGCGGCCGGTGAATTCGGGGAAGTTGTTGGTTTTATGGAGTCTGTCTAGGGCTTCTTTCCAGAGTCCGCGATATACGAGGTCGTTCCATTCGGGGATGAGGTTGTATATCGGGCAGCCGCTTGCCATGCCGCTAATAATTGTGCCCGTGTGGCAAAACGGAATGCCGCAATCCATGCAGCGCGAGCCTTGGGTGCGGAGTTTGTCCTCATCCATTGGCAGGTGAAATTCGTCCCAGTTGTGGACTCTCTCGACTGGTGAGAGTTCGGAGGGCAATTCGCGCAAGAATTCAATAAAGCCTGTTGGTTTTCCCATAGTGGTGTTCTGGTTAGAATTTACTATTCTGTCAGTTTCTCAAAGCTGAAGCTGGCTGGCTTCTGAACTAACTATTGTGATCTAAATTGTGTGCGATCGCAGCTCAGAGTGAGCAATTCCTACCTGAAATCTTCAATATCACCGGGAGTGGGGGAATTGTCGGCAGCCGTAAAATATAGATTGACAGCAAAGAAACCGGGTTTTTTAGGGGGATTAAAGGTTTTAAAGGTTTTGATGCAGTATTTTCGTCCATCAAACCCGGTTTCTGCGTATTTTCAGCATTGCTTATTTTCGGACGATCGCACGCCACCGATAATCCCACATCTGGAAACGCTTGCGGGTTAACTCTTCGGGCCCGCAAGCGTCAACTTTGAAGCCCAGTCCCCATCAGGAGGGCTAGAAATACAATACAAAAAGTTACAGGTGTTGCAAAATATTTTTTTCAGGATATACTACTGTAACTCGGTCAGCTAAGCGGAGTTTCCTTCCTTAACTCCTAAAATAGGTAAATAAACTCATGAGCATTACAGTTCAGAACGTATCGAAACACTTCGGCTCCTTCCACGCAATTGACAACGTGAATTTGCAAATTAAAAGGGGATCTTTAGTCGCGCTGTTAGGGCCTTCCGGTTCCGGGAAATCGACTCTGCTGAGGATGATTGCGGGACTCGAACCGCCCGACAGCGGTCACATTTACCTGATCGGGGAGGATGCTACTCATCAGTCGGTGCAGGAACGGCATATCGGTTTTGTGTTTCAGCACTACGCTTTGTTCAAACACATGACTATTCGGAAAAATATTGCTTTTGCTATGGAAATTCGCAAAGTTCCTAAAGGCTCTATTAGGAGGCGGGTTGATGAACTTTTGGAGTTAGTGCAGTTGACAGGTTTGGGCGATCGCTATCCTTCCCAACTTTCTGGGGGCCAGCGGCAGCGGGTTGCTTTGGCCAGAGCTCTAGCAGTTCAACCAAAAGTGCTGCTGTTAGACGAACCTTTTGGAGCATTAGATGCTAAAGTCCGCAAAGAATTGCGATCGTGGCTGCACAACCTTCACAAAGAAGTTAACATCACCACAGTTTTTGTGACTCACGACCAAGAAGAAGCTATGGAAGTAGCCGATGAAATTGTGGTGATGAACAAAGGTAGAGTTGAACAAGTTGGCACTCCTGCTGAAATTTACGACAAACCGGCAACAGCTTTTGTGATGAGTTTTATTGGGCCTGTAAATGTGCTGTCGAATGCTGCGGGTTTGTTCGCCAGCAACGCCACAACGGCTCGCCATAATGGCGCCGCTCATTCGGACGTAGTGTTTTTGCGCCCCCACGACGTGGAAATTAAAACTAAGCCGGAGTCTGGTTTTTCATTAGCAAAAGTCAGTCGCATCATTCATTTAGGGCGGGAAATACAAACCGAGTTAGTGTTAGAATCGCAGCAGGTAGTAACAGCTTACGTGAGTCGCGAGCGCTTCGATTCTCTACAGTTAACGCGCGATCAGCACGTTTACGTCAAGCCCAAACACGCGATGACTTTCCCTGCTTATTCAATTTAAATCAGCGACTGCATCTTACTCAAAATACTATCCGGACGCTTCTACAAAACACTGCTCCCACATCGTTACCAGGCTCGTGCCTGGTAATGCTGTCTCGTGGCTCCAAACCGGAGGTAGAGCCTCCTGAAATTCATTCCCAGGCAGAGCCTGAGAACGAGAAAAACGAGAAATCCCAGGCAGAGGCTGGGAACGAGAACTAGAAAAAAGATAGGTGAAGAATATGACTGCTAACAAATTCAAGAATTTAGCAACTAGCACTTTACTTAGTTATCGCCGTTACCTCCAGGCAGGATTAACACTTTGTGCAGGATTGGGACTGTCTGCGATCGCCTCTTCAGTCGCGTACAATTGGGAATACAAATCCATGCAAGCCGAACTGCAAGACCGGCTGGACAAAATAGCTACAGACATTCAGAGAGATGTTAGCGGGAATTTAGAAATAATTCGGGCAGCAGGAACATTTTATAGCGTATTTGACGGCGTTAAAAAACCAGAAATGGAGACATTTTTGGGTTCTGCCCTCTACCGCCATCCAAGCCTGAAGGCGATCGCTTGGCTGCCCCGTGTTTCTGACTCTCCGCAATTCCTGACTGATGAAATAGATTTAGGTTTAGATCTGAATGCCCATCAGCTAGCGTTAGAAAAAGCAGCCCAAAGACAAGAAATTATCGCGACTGACCGCCAAAAATGGTCTTCACAAAATCAACCAAGCGTCTTCGTCTTTCTGCCAATTTTTAGTCAAATCTCTGCTGGCGATACCGCAGAATTGCCGCAAAAATTACCTGCTAGAAATCCAGAAAAGTTGAAAGGTTTTGCTTTCGGAATTTTGCTCATTGATGCTATTGTTAAGTCTGCTTTACAGGAAACTCAACTCAACTTTGTTAATGTGTATCTTCAAGATGCTATGGCTCCTGAAGCAGAAAGATTTCTCGCTTTTTACGAAGCAAAGACTAAAAGGATCGTCACCGACGAAAACATTAAAAATCAACTCCAAATTGGGGAAAGAGCTTACTGCCCGGATGGCAGCAGTTGCACCCGCATTCTCAATATTGAAAATCGCAGGTGGTTGCTGCAACTGCGGCTAACGCCAGAGTACATTAATCCTCTAAGATTTTGGCGTTCTTTGACTGTTTTAATTTTTGGGACAATCTTAACTTTGGCGGCGACACTTTATTTAATGAGCTTGTGGAATTATACCGCTCTCATTGAAAAAATAGCAGCAGAACGCACGGCTAAATCTCAACGGCTAGAACAAGCTTTGCAAGAGTTGCAGCAAACTCAAAGTCAACTAATTCAGCAGGAAAAAATGTCTAGTTTGGGTTTATTAGTCGCTGGTGTCGCCCACGAAGTGAACAATCCTATTAGTTTTATTTACGGCAATATCCACCACGCCAGCGCATATACTAGCGATTTGTTGGAGTTGGTAAAACTCTACCAAAAACACTATTTATACCCTCCGGCGGAAATTTTAGAGTATTTAGAAAAGGTTGACTTTGAGTTTCTCAGGAAAGATTTGCCACAACTGCTGTCCTCAATGAAAATAGGAGCAGATCGCATTGTTCAAATCGTCCAATCTTTGCGGAATTTCTCTCGCTTAGATGAAAGCGAAATGAAACCTGTTAACATCCATGAAGGCATTGACAGCACTCTGCTAATTCTGCAAAGCCGCCTGAAAGCTACAGGCGATCGCCCGCCGATCGAGATTGTTAAAAACTACAGCAATTTACCTTTAGTAGAGTGCTATGCCGGACAATTAAATCAGGTGTTTATGAATATTCTGGCTAATGCGATCGACGCCCTTGAGAGTTACAACCTCGATCGCGGGCCCAAAATAGCGAAAGCCAATCCGATCGCGATCGCCATAACCACAGAATATTTAATGCCTGACAAAATAATTGTGCGGATATCTGACAACGGCCCCGGTATGGCAGAAAATGTCAAAAAACGGCTGTTTGACCCATTCTTTACGACGAAACCAGTAGGAAAAGGGACAGGATTGGGACTGTCAATCAGCTATAAAATTATCGTAGAAAAGCACAAGGGTGCGCTGCGCTGCGATTCGACACCGGGATTGGGGACGGAATTCTCGATCGAGATTCCGCTGCGGCAAGAAGTCAGACAAGCTGTACCGTTTGTTTCGCGGAAAATATCCGAGGCAGCTTAGAAAGGGCTGGGGAAGAAAAAATTTTTTCTCATTAACTACTGTAATTCGGTCGGATTATAGTATTATATGTAAGAATGCCGCAATCAATACTGCTTTATGCAGCTTAAACCGTCGGCACTGCCGATACTGTATAACCCAAACACGGCGAGACTAAATATGTTCAGTGACTTGCAAATTATTTACGAACGCGACCCGGCGGCGCGCAACTGGCTGGAAGTATTATTTTGCTATCCCGGACTGCAAGCACTTTTTTTGCACCGGATAGCACACTGGCTTTATTCCGCTGGCCTTCCGTTTGTACCGCGTTTTATTTCCCAACTGAGTCGGTTTTTAACAGGTATTGAGATCCACCCAGGAGCAAAAATTGGTAGGGGGGTGTTTATTGACCACGGCATGGGGGTGGTGATTGGCGAAACTGCGATCGTTGGAGATTATGCTGTAATTTATCAAGGAGCGACCATTGGTGGCACGGGTAAAGAAATAGGAAAACGGCATCCAACGCTCGGAGAAAATGTAGTGGTAGGAGCCGGTGCTAAAGTTTTAGGCAATATTCAAATTGGTAATAATGTTCGGATTGGTGCGGGTTCGGTAGTGCTGCGAGATGTCCCTAGCGATTGCACTGTTGTGGGAATTCCCGGCCGCATTATCTCTCGCAAAAAGCAGGTGGAAGATGGTCAAAATTCTCAAGGTCTACCGGATTTGGAAGCTCAAGCGATTCGAGCTTTGTTCGATAGAATTAAGGATTTAGAAGAGCAGGTTGCTTTTTTGAGATCTCAACAATCTCCGCTCAAAACAACTCAATCAGAGCAAGCAGAGGTCGAAAAACATGAATTATTCCTGTCTTCTGATTTATTCATTACACAGTTTTTAGACGGTGCAGGAATCTAGTAAAGCTTTAATTTCTATAGATTTTTCCCCGCAACACTATCGTGCTGCCCTGTACGAAATAAATTTGATTCCTTCAGTAACTCGCTATGACTATTGCTTCTCTTTCCACTAAAACTTTTGATGAAACGAGCAGACATATATTTTCTCGCCGCTCGCACTTGCCCAACAGAAGCAATGCTCTGTGGCGAATTGAAACTGGAGTAGTGCGAACTGTAACGTGGCTTGAAGATGGCACAATTATCACCTTGGGATTGTGGGGGCCTGGTGATACGATCGGCAAACCGATATCAAAATGCGATCCTTTTCAAATTGAATGCCTCACTAAAGTCGAAGCAATTTTACTATCGGGCGAACGCTGGCTAAATAGAGATATTTTGCTCAATCATATTCAGCAGGCTGAAGACTTTATGCTAATTCGAGGCTACAAGAGAGTGGATTTTATGCTCTATCAACTATTAACTTGGCTGGCTAAGAGGTTTGGTTCTGAGGTAGAGCGAGGACATCTAATCGATATGATTTTAACGCATCAGGACATTGCAGAAATCATCGGTACAAGTCGCGTAACTGTCACTCGCACCCTCGGTCATTTTGAGCAGCAAGGCTTGATCGATCGTCTGCCACTCCACCGAATTATTCTACAACCTTCCGAGGTGTGGCACTACGAAATATAAAAGGTTATTAACCATTGGTAACAACTTAGAAGGGAGTAAATTTTGTCAATACTCCTTTGTATAGAAAGATAATTGAATAATAATGATAATCAAACAAGGGGGTAAAGGTGGGATAGTCTGAATACGGCGGACTATCCCACCGACAGCGATTATCATTATTAATAAGTGGTGTACTCGACTGGCGTTGGGGGCCGGCGCTGGTAGTTGGGGGCCGGCGCTGGTAGTTGCGGGCAAGCGCTGGTAGTTGCGGGCCCGCATGATAGTTGCGGGCGTTGGTATTATCAAACGATAGAATTGACAAAAAATTGAGCAATTGTGTAGGTCAGTAAATATGGCTAAGAGTCAAAAAACCAACCGTGACCATGCCAAAAAAACCACCAGACCGATGGTGGAAGACGAGGTGATTGCCTCGCAACTATCGGCATTACTTACACCAGCCATCACCTCACAAGAAAATTACTACCGTCAACTGGGTTTACGAGGGAGAATTCTTAACCTACCGTTGATGGTAGCAGCGGTATTAACTTTACTGTGGCGAGACGTGGCGGGAGTGACAGAACTCACAAGAATGCTGGCAAGAGAAGGTTTTTTGTGGTGCCGACCCACAACTGTCACTCAACAAGCAATGTCTCAAAGATTTTTAAGTTTTCCAGCTCAACTATTTGAGGGAGTCTTCAAAAATTTATTACCGAGTTTAAGAACATCTTGGCACCAGAGAAATCAACGACCCCTACCAGAAAGCATTCAATTTACCTTGCGGAAATTTTCACGAGTTTGGATAGTAGATAGCTCGACCCTCGAAGCATTATTTTGCAAGCTCAAAAGCCTGGAAGATTTGCCCAAAGGGCAGTTGGCCGGGAAAATGGCAACAGTTATAGATTTAATGACCAGGCTGCCTGTCGAAATTTGGTTTCTGGAAAATCCCAAAGCTTCTGATGTGAAGTTAGAAGAAAATATTCTGCAATTGGTTGAAGGCCAAACATTACTTTTACTGGATAGGGGTTTCTATCATTTTAGCTTTTGGCTCAAATTAATCGAACGAGAGATTCACCTAATTACTCGGTTAAAAAAAGGAGCCTCAATTAAAATCGAGCAAGTATTCACCCAGAGTTACGACCTCCGAGATAGTCTAATCCGTTTGGGTTCAGGAACCACAAAAACGCCATATATCACCTTACGTTTGATTGAGGTTCGTTCGGGTAACACCTGGCATTCTTATTTAACAAGTGTACTTGACCCTAAGATATTACCTCCCTACGTTGTGGCAGATTTATATCGCAGGCGGTGGCGAATTGAAGAAGCCTTTAATACCGTTAAAAGACTCTTGGGCTTAAGTTATTTGTGGACGGGTTCTCTCAACGGTATTCAGTTACAAATTTGGGCCACTTGGCTATTTTATGCTGTCTTGGTCGATTTAGGTGATACTGTTGCTGACCAACTCTGTTTGCCAATAGATGCCATCTCGTTAGAAATGATTTACCGCGGTCTTTACCATTTTTACGTCGCCCATCAACAAGGTAAGGCAACGGACCCGATTTCATATTTCACTTCCAGAGAAAATCAAGATTTAGGTATTGTTAAACGACAACGAAAACCAAATATTAAGTTAATTGTCGCGCCTTTTCCAGAACGACAGCGAGACCCTGAGCAATTTTTCTTTAAGGCTGCTATGGAAATCCCCTTGACAACTGCCATGCAGCCTTAACTTGTTACCAATGGTTATTAACTGTTAATAGTTTACGAGCGCCGATGTAGGTGATAGGAAGGCGGTGCCAAAAAAAAATCTTCGGTGACAATGCGATATTCTAGCAAATTCAGAGTTCTCTAGACAACAAATAATTTGTATCGAATGTGCGTTAATTAAATTTTTTCATCGACTCGTCAATGAGTTCCAAAGCAAAGCAAGGGCGACGATTGCACTTGCTTTTTTATTTGTGTTGATTTCTTTCTTCTCACTGCCAACAGATGCGATATCTCGCACCTGTTGACTGCGGTTAAGTAGGTGAGTCTGGATAAACTTAACGATGAGACAGCATATATCCGCCTACCTACTTAGCAGTTACTTTAAGGGGGGGGTATTGCCTCTACAATACTCGCTCCCTGCAACATTTGAGACTTTCGGGTTCTGCCCGCTTCTGGGTGTTCCCAAGACGGTGCAAAGGGTGGAACCAAGAAGGAGCAAGCTTTCCACCCACCCTGCACCCCCACGCCGAGCATCAGGCAGTTTCCGCCCCTGTGCCCGTGCTGCTCGTAATACCGACAGTGCCGACAGCTTAAACCTACATTTACGTTGCTCACGGGATTTCTCCAACCGTTTTTGTAATAAAAATATATTAACACCTGTACACCTACCGGAATTATGTACTATTATATAATGTACAATTTAAATTCGAGCGCGAGTGGGGAATGTGGAACTATCTTCTAGAGTAGAATACGCCCTGTTAGCGCTCTTGGAATTGGCGAGTCACCACCCGAAGGATTCGCCCCTAACAGTGAACGAACTTACTGCTTCTCAAGAGATACCAGAACGCTATCTCGACCAAATTCTTGCCGTGCTGCGGCGTGCAAGTATTGTCCAGAGTCTGCGGGGTGCTAAAGGCGGTTATTTGCTGGCGAAAGATCCTTGGCAAATTACTTTGCTAGAGGTGTTTTCGACACTCGAAGGCGACGGCAACGGCCAGATCCAAAAAGTTTCGGAATCTCTAACAATAGAAAAAACTGCAGTCCTAGAAATCTGGCAGGAAGCTCAACAGGCATCTTGGGCTGTTTTGGGGAAATACACATTACAAGATTTGTGCGAACAGCGGGATGTTCGCAAACAAGCACATCCCATGTACTACATTTAAATGGAGAGAAATTAAGCCATGAGAATTGCTAAGGATGTTACAGGACTAATTGGCAGAACTCCTTTAGTTCAGCTCAACAAAATTCCCCAATCGGAAGGAGTAGTTGCTCAAATTGTGGCAAAATTGGAAGGGATGAATCCGGCTGCTTCGGTGAAAGATCGAATCGGGGCGAGCATGATTCAGGCGGCAGAAGATGCGGGGTTAATTCAACCCGGGAAAACTATTTTAGTTGAACCGACTTCAGGCAATACTGGAATAGCTTTGGCAATGATCGCGGCGGCGAAAGGCTACAGTCTGATTTTAACGATGCCGGATACGATGAGCACGGAACGCCGATCGATGCTGAAAGCTTACGGAGCTCAGTTGGAATTGACGCCCGGACATGAAGGGATGTTAAGCGCGATCGCCCGTGCGGAAGAAATTGTAGAAGAAACCCCCGATGCTTTCATGCTGCAACAGTTTCGCAACCCCGCTAATCCCAAAATTCACCGGGAAACAACGGCTGAGGAAATTTGGGAAGATACAGAGGGTAAAGTAGATTTTTTAGTGGCTGGAGTTGGCACTGGCGGTACGATTACTGGAGTTGGTGAGGTAATTAAACCGCGAAAGTCTAGTTTTAGGGTAATTGCAGTTGAACCCGCCACCAGCCCCGTGCTTTCTGGAGGTAAATCTGGTGCTCACAAAATTCAAGGGATTGGTGCAGGATTCATCCCCGAAGTGTTGAAACCCGAGTTAATTGATGAGGTGATCGCAGTTAGCGACGAAGATGCGATCGCCTACAGTCGCCGACTAGCCAGAGAAGAAGGATTGTTGTCAGGAATTTCTGCTGGCGCCGCTTTGTGTGCCGCAATTCAAGTCGGCAAGCGTCCGGAAAATGCTGGAAAATTGATAGTTTTTGTGCAGCCTTCTTATGGCGAACGCTACCTCAGTACAGTCTTGTTCAAAGATTTAGAATTGCCTTCAGTCAGCGAACTCGAAGCATTAGTCAGCAATTATTAATACGTAGTAGGGGCAATCCCCGTGGTTGCCCTTGCAAATTAGGGGTAGGTCTTCTTGGCACTACCCCTAATTTTCAGATTTGATACAACTTCCAACTAGCCATCGCCAACATTCCGTAAATAACAAACTTTAGCGGGCGTTGAGGCATAATTTGGCAGAATTTAGCCCCTACCAAAACTCCAGGCACCGAACCCAACCAAATTGGCAAAACTAAACTCCAGTTTACTGTTCCGAGGCTGAGGTGTCCCAGAGATGTAAACATCAACAAAATTGCCGCGTGGGAAATATCAGTACCCACCAATTTAGAAGTATCCAAGCGGAAAAAAGCAATCAGCAACAGTGCAAACATCGAACCGGAAGACACGCTAGTGATTCCCACTATGCAGCCTAAAATGGCTGCTGCACCCACAGTACAAAAACGACCATAATTAGTATTTAAGTCCCATTCAGGGGCCGAAGGCAATTTAAAACTAGGGAAAAATGTTTTGACCACTAATTGGGTCAGCGATAAAGCGACGATTAGGGCGATCGCTACTCCGAGAAAACGCAGCAATATGCTGTCTAAGTTCTGATTTCCGCTGGATTTGATGCAGTGTAAAATCCACACGCCAGTCAGCGAACCGGGTACGCTACCCAAAGCCAGCAACTTAACTACTTGCAAGTCGAGGGTTTTTTGCTGCCAGTGTTTGAAGCCGCCAACAACTTTCATCAGTGTAGCAGCTACGACATCCGAACTAATAGCCATTGATGCCGGAATCTGGAATACAAAAATTAACATTGGGGTGATAAGCGACGCTCCCCCAACTCCGGTCAAACCGACAATAATGCCTATAAAAAAGCTAAGGAAGGATAGTAATAAGTAGTTCACGGTTATGCCCAAAGACTGTTTGATTAAGCGCTGCCCACTAAGAAATAGATAATTTTGGTGACTCCTGCTACACAGCTACACAGGCTAAATCTTACTCTCATTTCAATATTTTTCGCCAGGAATGTTGCTATTCAACGCCTAATATTTACTGCGGGTTTAGCTAACAAATTATTAGTAAAAATCAGTAAATGTAAATCACCAGTATTACACAACTTGTAGTGTAAAAGCTCCCTAATTTTCTTATATCTACCTGTGTAATTGATTAAAAATTGTCGATTCATTTATGGTGCTTATATTCGGCTTTCTACCTTGAAGTAACGAGGGTCACAGGTAAAACAGAGCTGAGATTAACCGACTCCTTGCCGGAAAATAAATCTAGAGTATCGAGAACATTAAAATGAATCAATGCCACAATGACCAGAGTGAAGGCGGTTGAGGAAACTAAACCCCTCAATAACTCTTTTTTAAGGTTTTTTTCGTTGGGTTTGTCGGCCCAAACATCTAAAGTTCCTAGCTGCATCAACAGAATTCCCCCAATATTGGAAAGCCAGTAGCCGACAATTGTGCAAGGAAACAGTAAATCTGGGGAAACCCAACTACAGATATACCCAAATCTTATCGAAAGGAGGGAAAAGTGTGCAAGCGCACTCTAGCTAACCTCTCAAAATTGCCGCATGATGTCATCGAAGGACGGCGAATTCTACTCAAAGGTGGCAGTGCGATCGCTCGTTTAGAATCCGCCTTTGAAATTGAACGTTCCTTACCCCACCGCCATGTGGCTGCGGTGTTAGCCATGCTCAAAAATATTGGGCTAGAAAACGCTGCCGGATGCCCGATTGCTGTCGAAGTTTTTGAAGGTAATGTCAATGATGCTAAAACCTTAAGTCCGATCCTAGAAAAAGTCCGCACTCGGTTGGGCATTCAACGTCCAACAGCCGGATCTATAATGCGATCGACGACAAAGAAGTCGTCTCCTATGTGTTGAAAAATAGGATTGGCTTCTTCTGGGATAATGTGCCAGTTGAGCGCTACATCCGGGAAAACATCTTGCCAATCTTTTGAAGAAGCTTCAGGGGAACTTTCCTGTTTTTGCACCCTGACGGTCAAATTTTTTACAGTATAAACTGTGGGGACTATTAACCCTCTTTGGTCACTCTACGCAGAGGAAAACTGGAAATAAGGGATATTGAGGTTTTGAAAAATTGAACGAGTTAAATTATTGACAAGCATTTGAAGTTGAAAAAAGCCCTCGGATAACTTAGGAATAGTAAAAACTCGTAGCCAAGGTTTAATAAAGTTAAATAGTACAAATGGTTGAAGTATTAAACGGAGGTTGTTAAGAATATTCTTCCACCCATTTCCTTGATCCCACCAAGGATGTGATGAAAAATTAGATTCAGATTGTGGTGGTAATTTTAGCAGTTGTTCAGAGTGGAGACTAACCATCAAATAAGCGCTAAAAATAATTTCCCACCATTTTTCTATTTGTGGGTAATTAGTTAGGCGAAAATCTGCCCATCCTAATTCGTTTTTACTTTGCTTCAAACCATATTCTACCCAAGTTCTTAAACCATAAAAATTACCTACTTCTCGGGGTGTAATGTTGGGAAATTTACTCATTACATACCAAGTAGTGTTTTTGGGCAGCTCCTCTTTATCAGTTGTGATTTGCCAATATTTAATTTCCGGATTATCACCACAAAAAATCTCTCTTATATATCTGTATTCCGAGCTTAAATCTGAGAAGACACGTTTGAATCTTTGCCACTTTGAATATTTGACTTTCGCGTCTGTAACTCCCCAGGCTTTGTGGTTAGAGCGAATTGCCACAATAAAATTTAGATTCAATCCCTCTAGTATTTGAATAAAATTTTTACTACTCTCTCCGTATAAACTATCTGCTAGGACAAGATTAAATTTAAATCCCATCGCACGCAATTGTTTGAGCATTTTCGCGGCAATTTCAGGTTTAGTTAGATATTCATCTCCTGGTTGCAGTCTTTCTCTCGGTTTATAAACTTCAAATAATAGAGGAAAAGTCAGACCAGATAAAACACCATACGCTGTAACTGCAACGATACCATTATCTGTTTTACCTAAATTTCCAATGTACTGCCGTTTTACATAATCAGTCGCATTCCCCTTTTTTTTATCTCCTGTCTCATCAATTATTAGTACTATTGGACGCCCTTGAAGTACATATAATATTAATTCTAATCGTTGCTGACTTAATTCTTTTACATCCCAAGGTGATTGTGTTAAAAAATGGTGTAATGCTTGATGATTATCTAGCCCTATAACTTTCGCTATTGATGGTAGGGTTTTGCGTTTTATGTCCGATATCATACCGACATGTAAGTACTTAAAAGCTTCAAAGCTCCTAACTTCTGGAAATATGTTTTGGTAAATTTGACAGTATTCATCTATAAATTTGACTGTGGGTACTGGTTGACGAGGCTCTACCATAGGATTGGCAATGCTTTTGGGGTGTGTTACTGCTTATACTACCACGAGAGTGACAAAAGAGGGTTAAGTTAATTCCTTCTCCGAGTACCTGTTCTTGCACTTTACCCAACTCCATCAGCACGCCCGATTCTCCAGCGTTGACAATGATAAAAAAATTGGACAAAATAGCTAGAACCACTATCACTATAGCTAGTTGAACAGCTAAGTAAAAATCCTTATTTTTTTTATTGCTTGATTTGATTGAGTCAACGTTACTGCTGGATTCTAAAACCATATTCCACCCCGATCGCACTTAGTTATCTGCTCAATATTAACTTAATAGATATTTTATTTTTCTGCCAGCAACAACTGTTCAAAATCTGCTGCAGACAAAGGAGGACTGAACAAATATCCTTGCATTATATCGCACTTATAGCGCCAGAGAAAATCTTTTTCGGCTTCGGTTTCAACTCCTTCAGCAACTACCTCAAGACAGAGACTGTGCGCCATGTCAATAATAGCTTTCACAATCGCTGCATTGGTGCAACCATCGGTGATATTGCTGATAAAACAGCGGTCTATTTTTAAAGTATCGAAGGGGTATTGCGTCAAATAGCTTAAAGAAGAATACCCAGTTCCGAAATCGTCAAGAGATATACAAACTCCCAAATTTTTCAAGTGTTGCAAAGTCGCGATCGCACTTTCGGCATCTTCTACCATCAAACTTTCTGTCAGCTCTAATTCCAAACTGCTCGCTTCCAAACCAGTTTCTGCTAAAATTTGGGCAACTCTGCTGCTGAGATCCGGTTGGTGAAATTGGCGCGGCGACAGATTCACAGCTATTCGGAGCGGAAAGCCAGCATTTTGCCAAACTTGCATTTGCTGGCAAGCTGTCTGCAACACCCACTCGCCTAACTGTACAATGAAGCCAGTTGCTTCGGCATGGGGAATAAATTCTGCGGGCGAAATCAGCCCTTTTTCTGGATGCAGCCAGCGCACTAAAGCTTCTGCGCTCATAATTTTACCTGTCTGGACATTGACTTGCGGCTGATAGTAAACTTGGAATTCTTCTCGTTCCAGTGCGTTGCACAAACTGGTTTTTATCTGCTCTAATTTGTCGGCAGTATTTTGGATAAATTCGCTGCCTTGCGATCGCAAAGTATTGTACTGTTCGGCGACAGCTTCTTGTTTTTTCAAGCGGCTCGATATCGCGCCCACAAGTTCAGCTTTACTAAAAGGTTTAGTCAGGTAATCATCTGCTCCCAATTCCATACCTTGCCGCATTTCAGAGCGATCGGCTTTACCGGTCAGAAAAACAAAAGGTACTGTAGCAGTAACAGGATTCGATCGCAAGGCCACCAACACCCCATATCCGTCAAGTTCTGGCATCATCACGTCGCAAATAATCACGTCGGGAACATTTGACACCGCCGCATATAAACCTTTTGCTCCATTTTCTGCACCCGTCACGTCGAAACCTTCAGCTTTGAGGAGTTTGAGAATATTTTCCCGAATTACTTGCTCGTCCTCAATCACTAGAATCTTTTTCATACGTCATTCCCTGAAAGCGGTATAATTGATGGACGTTACTGAACGCGATAAGCGCGACAATAACTGAGAACGCACAGCTCGAGCGGCCCAACAGCCGAATATTTTCCGACACAAATAGCAAACGCCTGAAAAACGCTAATTTTTCAAGCACAACTAGATTAATGTTTCTCTGCTTACTCAGTGCCGTCCGTATTATTACGAGGTTAATTAATAATCTCTAAACTAATTCTAGGCGATCGACAGTTAGCAGCGCCTTAAATAACTGCTAAACTAATTGTGCCACCTGAACGATTGTCTGCAAACAATCTCAGCCTATTTATACCAGTTGCCAAAAATCATGCAACTGCAAGCAAGTTCCAAAGCCTTGCGGAGTCAGTCTTCCCCATTCTTCAATGTAAAATCTCAACTTTTAAATGTCAAATGGTATTACCTACTGGATTCCCTGAACCCGCACAGATTGGGGTCATAGAAGTTAAGCAATATCCTCACTACCGCGCTGTCACCTACACCCACGCGGGCGATTTGCGACAAGCAACTGGCATCGCCTTCAATCCCTTATTTCAACACATCAGCAACAACCAAATTGCGATGACAACGCCAGTAGAAGCGCGTTACACAGAAAATTCCGGGCCTATGGATGCGGTTTCCCAAGCAAAAGTTTCGTTCCTCTATCCCGAACCAAATATCGCCCCCAGCAGCGTTAACTCCGCTGTAGAAGTCACAGATACTTCGCCGATGATGGTTGTCAGCATCGGTGTGCGCGGGGCCTACACTTGGGAAAGCTACGAAAATAACCTCCAGAAACTCAAAGATTGGCTTCAAGAACATCCTGAATACGAAATAGTCGGCCCGCCGCGCCGTTTTTTTTACAATTCCCCGATGACGCCGGAAGCAACTAAAATCAGCGAGGTACAAATTCCGATCAAGTGCCGCTGACGTGAACAACTAATTCGCGAATGTGACCCCGCTGGCGGTGTTCCCACAGGTAAATTCCCTGCCACGTTCCTAACAGCAACCTGCCGCGATCGATCGGGATTTGTTCAGAAGTATGAGTCAGCGCAGTGCGAATATGCGCCGGCATATCGTCTGGGCCTTCCGCATCGTGAATGTAGCGATCGCCCTCCGGTACCAGTTTAGCTAAAAAGTTAGCCAAATCCTTAAGTACATCCGGGTCAGCATTTTCTTGAATCACCAAACTAGCAGAAGTATGGCGCAAAAATAAACTACAAAGTCCCGTTTTAATACCTGAATTCGCCACCACATCTTCTATCTTAGGAGTGATTTTGCCCAACGATTTCCCTGTAGTTTGAATCTTGAGTATCTGTTGATAGTGATTCATTCGATTTTAGATTTTAGATTTTAGATTTTAGATTTTGAATGAGACTGATGCAAAAGTCTTCTGTCGGTGGAGGTAGACTTTGTTTGTGTAAGAGCGATTTCTAATCGCACTTATGAAAAATAGTCTACAACAGCTTGGGCGATCGCCTCCGTACCATTTTTCTCCAATTTACTCGACAAATGGGGCGGATGCAGCGGTTGTCGCAAAAACTCCCAATCCCCCTCAAAAAACTCCGTCGCCGTCACAATTTGATGTTCCGCATAATTTTGAATCCCTTCCAGCAACACCGCAGCTTCTGCAAAACCTTCTCTCATTATAGAAACAATAGGTATTTCCAAGCGCAAAGCTTCCGCAAAAGTGCTGTATCCCGGCTTAGAAACTAAGCGCCCGCAGACAGGCATAATATCAACCGGACGCGGTAAAATCGGGAAAGATTGTGCAAACTCCTGATTCTTGACATTAATCAAATTCGGCAAATCGGGAGAACCCGCATCAAAAGTAATGAATTGCCAGTCGCTAAATTGCTGTAAATTTTGATAAGGAATTTCCTCTAAACCCAATCCGCCGAAAGTCAACAATACAGTTTTTTCCAGCGGTGTTTCGATGCCGAATACTTCCCGAATTTTTTCGTTACTGTAGCGAGGAGTGCCGCCAGTCAAGCCCACATCTTGAATATTTGGAAAAGCTGCCATCGGTTCGTGTAATGGAAGACGAAAAAGCCGATCGCACATTCCGAAACATTCACCAATCCAATCTGCGATTTCTACAAATTCCCCGCCCCAATCGCGATAGATAAAATCCCACCCAAAATTGCTCATCATCCAGCAAGGAACCCCAGCCGATGCCGCCATTCGCGTTGCCAAAGGAGGAATATCTGCCAGCACCAAACCCACCCGATTTTGCTTGATAAAATTAACTTCGCTCGCTATTAGGGAATTTTGCTTTTTCCGAATTTCCCGCAATTTTTCCAGCGTAGCGTCTTTATCCATATTCAAACTGTCAGCTTGCACGACACCCACATCAAAAGCGCGGGGACGGTGGATAAAGTCGCCACCAATGTAAGATTCTAGCAGCCAGCGAGGTGCTGTTGTTGTGATAATTAGTAAAATATCTGGATTTAATTCTTGAATTTTTGCAGCTACGGACGCAACTCGGACAGCGTGGCCGAATCCGTGATTCGTGATGGCAATATATAATGTTGGTCGAGACATTGATAATAGGGAATAGGGAATTGGGTATCGGGCATCGGGAATTGCGAATTGGAGGTAGAGACTCGAAGGCAAGAATGCCAAGCTTCAAGCGACGCACAACCAACAATGACACAATTAATAACTAACGACTAACATTGGTAACAAGTTAAGGCTGCATGGCAGTTGTCAAGGGGATTTCCATAGCAGCCTTAAAGAAAAATTGCTCAGGGTCTCGCTGTCGTTCTGGAAAAGGCGCGACAATTAACTTAATATTTGGTTTTCGTTGTCGTTTAACAATACCTAAATCTTGATTTTCTCTGGAAGTGAAATATGAAATCGGGTCCGTTGCCTTACCTTGTTGATGGGCGACGTAAAAATGGTAAAGACCGCGGTAAATCATTTCTAACGAGATGGCATCTATTGGCAAACAGAGTTGGTCAGCAACAGTATCACCTAAATCGACCAAGACAGCATAAAATAGCCAAGTGGCCCAAATTTGTAACTGAATACCGTTGAGAGAACCCGTCCACAAATAACTTAAGCCCAAGAGTCTTTTAACGGTATTAAAGGCTTCTTCAATTCGCCACCGCCTGCGATATAAATCTGCCACAACGTAGGGAGGTAATATCTTAGGGTCAAGTACACTTGTTAAATAAGAATGCCAGGTGTTACCCGAACGAACCTCAATCAAACGTAAGGTGATATATGGCGTTTTTGTGGTTCCTGAACCCAAACGGATTAGACTATCTCGGAGGTCGTAACTCTGGGTGAATACTTGCTCGATTTTAATTGAGGCTCCTTTTTTTAACCGAGTAATTAGGTGAATCTCTCGTTCGATTAATTTGAGCCAAAAGCTAAAATGATAGAAACCCCTATCCAGTAAAAGTAATGTTTGGCCTTCAACCAATTGCAGAATATTTTCTTCTAACTTCACATCAGAAGCTTTGGGATTTTCCAGAAACCAAATTTCGACAGGCAGCCTGGTCATTAAATCTATAACTGTTGCCATTTTCCCGGCCAACTGCCCTTTGGGCAAATCTTCCAGGCTTTTGAGCTTGCAAAATAATGCTTCGAGGGTCGAGCTATCTACTATCCAAACTCGTGAAAATTTCCGCAAGGTAAATTGAATGCTTTCTGGTAGGGGTCGTTGATTTCTCTGGTGCCAAGATGTTCTTAAACTCGGTAATAAATTTTTGAAGACTCCCTCAAATAGTTGAGCTGGAAAACTTAAAAATCTTTGAGACATTGCTTGTTGAGTGACAGTTGTGGGTCGGCACCACAAAAAACCTTCTCTTGCCAGCATTCTTGTGAGTTCTGTCACTCCCGCCACGTCTCGCCACAGTAAAGTTAATACCGCTGCTACCATCAACGGTAGGTTAAGAATTCTCCCTCGTAAACCCAGTTGACGGTAGTAATTTTCTTGTGAGGTGATGGCTGGTGTAAGTAATGCCGATAGTTGCGAGGCAATCACCTCGTCTTCCACCATCGGTCTGGTGGTTTTTTTGGCATGGTCACGGTTGGTTTTTTGACTCTTAGCCATATTTACTGACCTACACAATTGCTCAATTTTTTGTCAATTCTATCGTTTGATAATACCAACGCCCGCAACTATCATGCGGGCCCGCAACTACCAGCGCTTGCCCGCAACTACCAGCGCCGGCCCCCAACTACCAGCGCCGGCCCCCAACGCCAGTCGAGTACACCACTTATTAATAATGATAATCGCTGTCGGTGGGATAGTCCGCCGTATTCAGACTATCCCACCTTTACCCCCTTGTTTGATTATCATTATTATTCAATTATCTTTCTATACAAAGGAGTATTGACAAAATTTACTCCCTTCTAAGTTGTTACCAATGAACGACTAATGACTAAGCGGTTGTGTATTTAAGTTGTATGTTCCTCACCTGGCTCAGAGCAACTGCCCAGAAGATTTTTATTATTATTTTAGATAAATTTAAAGGCTGACTAGCTGATGTTACCGATTGATATGATATCCGATCGATTGACTATAATAAAATTAGTTTTTAATGATGAATGCCACTCCTCTGTTTATGAATAAATTAAAACTAAATTTTTTCCTCCTAACTTAATTATAATTGTACAGGCATCGAATATGCAAGAACTCGTCAATCGGACGCGCCCTCAGACCAAACAGGCAATTGATTAATTTTGTCCAGGGTTATATCTACATACTTTTGACCCTCCGTCGCCAGATTTTCCCCAAAATATCCCTCATCGCCGTCGTGCTTGTGAGGGCCGCTCAAAGCTGCTGCATAGCGGCCTTGCAAACGAGCTTGATTGAAAGGAGAAGTCGCGTACCAGTACCAGCGACTCGGAAAAACGATGCCGCCAATATCCTCAATTGAATCGCGAGTGCCACGAAAGTGGAAAATGCGATCGGCTTCTGCAAAACCATTTTCTCCCGAAAACACGCCCCCAACCGAAACAACCGTAATTTCTGCCTTCAGCCATTCTTTAAGATAGCGAGTAGCACCCAAAGCAACTTGTGCGCCGCCGCTAGTGCCAATTAAAATAACTTTCAAAGGTTGTTGAGGATTAACTGTAATGGGAGATTTAGCATTCATACGCTCGATAATTGCATTAGCAATTCCCTGATTGTATGCAAAGCCGTAGCGATAATCTAGAGAAATTGCAAACCTCCAAAGATTGCGAATTTTAATGAATATATTCCCTGCAATCGGCCCGCTGTTTGCCTGTTCTGCAAACCGCCAAAAAGGAGCTAGCCAGCGCTCTCCTCCTAAACTTTTGTTAGAAGCTGAATATGGAAAAACATCGCCCACTGCTACGCACTGCGGGTGACTTTTAACTAAACGGTTGAGAAACAACTCTTCACCAGGGGTTAATTCATCCCCCGAAAAATCGCCAACTCCAGGTAAAAAGATGATATAACAATTGAGTGGCGAAGACTTACGCGCTTCTAGATTGGCATTCTTAGAGGGCAATATCTCCGGGGGATTTTTCTTGATACCAAAAGTTTCGGCACTTTGATTCAGCCACCATATAACAGTCCCCACCGGCGAAAGAATGCCCCAAATTATTAGGATTACACCTGCGATGAGCAACAAATTTAAACTTCGCCCGCGCAGCCATGCAAGTATCCGTAAAATCAATCTTAGCATTTAATAAAATCTGGTAGAATGCCAATTAATTAGCTAAATACGTAGAAATAGTTCGGTGATTCTGCTGTATTAGAGCTTATTTTGTAAAAGTTGTCAACTATCTTGAGGAGCAGGAGTTCAACGTGAAGGGAGAAGATTCAATTGCAGGTTTGGGCGCAACGCTTTGGAACGCACTTTCTTTGAACGGCAATTTTTACGAAAAAACTCCCTACACTGGCAGAACTAAGCGAATAGCTTTAACAATTGTAATTTTAGCTGCGCTGTCCCGCGTGTTGGGCAGTTCTGTCATCTTGTTAATTAACCGAACTGAGCTATCAGTATTATTTGTAGGACTTTTCATAGAGGGTTTGGCAGTCGCGGGGGGTTATTATTTTTGGACTTTCACTATCTTTAAAATCGGGGAGTGGCTGAAACCGGGTCACGTAACTTATGGGGAGTTGCTGGTTCCAATCGGATTTGCCTACGCCCCCCAAGTTCTGAGTTTCTTAACCTTAATTCCCTTGCTGGGAGAAGGAATAGAGCGCATATTAGTTGTCTGGAGTTTGCTAGCTGTAATTGTGGCGGTTCGCCAAGGTTTGGATATTCAAACTCGCTGGGCGGTGTTAATTTGTTTTGTGGGTTGGCCATTGATCCAAATTGCGATCGGCTTTGTGGAAGTAATTGAACAGTTGCTTTCACGATGGCTTTAAAAGTAGCAACTTGTAATAGTTAAAAAGGCAAACGCTCCCAAAAAGTACATTTTTTAAGTTTTCATGATTTCTCCGGCAAGTATGTGAGCCAGAGGTGAAGATAGAGCTATGGTGCGTGACTATTGAGGCATTGTGCACGCTCGCATCTCGTTTTTGGAGGGTTCGCGGAAAGCTCGCTATCTTACAGCGTATTCCAGGTTTATGAAGTACATTGGGCAGCCGTTAGAACCAGCGAAATACCCTTCTCCGTTGTCGGTTTAGATCGCCCTACCATCCACCGCGATTTACCCGCGATCGCGAAAAGTTATAATCATGTGATCATTGACGGGCCGCCCAGAGTCTCAGACCTAGCGCGTTCTGCAATTATGGCCTCCAATCTGGTACTTATCCCCGTTCAACCTTCTGCTTACGATGTTTGGGCAACAGAGAAAGTTATTAGCCTGATCCAAGAAGCTTCTGTCTATAAAAATTGGCTGAAGTCAGTATTTTTAATTAATCGTAAAATAGTCAATACATCCATTGCTAAGGATGTAGTAGAAGCCCTTTCTGGCTATAAAATTCCAGTTTTAAAATCAGCCATTTGTCAGCGAGTTGCCTTTGCAGAATCCGCAGGCATTGGCTGTACTGTATTGGAAACAGAGCCTAAAGGACTAGCTGCCACTGAAATCAAATTGCTAGTAGAAGAATTGCTCAATTTAGAGCTTTAATAATAAGCCCTATCCAGAAATTAGAGGGGGACTCCAACATCCTAAAACTTTGAATTGATTGTAGGCTTAAATAATTATTTTCAATAAATAAATTAATACAAAAAGCTGAAGTTACATCACCTCAGCTTTCAGATAAACTAGATTTTTAAGCCACCTAACAGCTTAACCCTTACTCAATGACTAAAGCAGGATTGGCACAAAAGTCAAATTTCTCCACATCTGACATAGTGCCATCCTCAAACCCTACTTTTATCCACTGGCTGCAAGCTGTGTGATTGCTATTTTCACCCCAAATTATCTCTCCGTCACCATGAGGAGCAATGTTACTTTCGATACGAAAGAACACCCACCTCTCCCCGTCTTCAGATACCAACACTTGGCTAATAGCTACGTCTGTTTTATTTTCAATTGTAAATTTGTATTCCTCTGCTTTAGTTGGGTTAGCGAGAATAGACCCTAAGCTCAGAGTTGCACCTGCGATCGCAAATGCCACTTTTTAAAATTTCGGAGTAGTCATAATCTGTTTTTCCATTGTATTGAGATGATTGGTCGTAACTTCTAGGATTTTAAACTCTAGCCTAACACAAAAATTTCCTGAATGCAATCGTTTGATTTTTCAATTTATTGAAATTTGGTCAGTATATTATTTCCTGTGACAAAAACAGGTTTCTTTATAGAAACCTGCGTGGATGGGTTGCAATCGCTTAGCAATTTCTCTTAAAGCGACAATGATGCCCCCATCTTAATAGTGGTTTTCGTTTAGTCGGTGTATTCGTAAGTGCCGCCATCGCAAACCTCGACGTTAGTCTGTATTAATTCTCCGCGACCAACGCTTCCGTCATCACTGGGACCGAGCACACCTAGAAAGTCGTAGCGACAGTCTTCGTGAGCATTCCCGATCGTAATGGTCGCCGATTCTCCGGGCGCGAGTACATCTCTTCCCAAAATATCGTCCGCCCATTCCCGTTCAGAAGGATAGCCAGCATAAAACTCTAGTAGATTGCGGCTGGTTCTGTTAATAAGAGTAAAGGAAATAGATTCAGCTAGGGCACTCTGGATACTAAATGAAATGATTGGAAGCGATAGGGCTGCTGCTAGGATGCCGCGATGGAAAGATTTTACCAACATTATGCACTTGTTCCTTGAAAGTTAATATTTTTAGTGTGTTAATCTTTATTATAGTATATAACTTTTACTAAGAATGTGAACTTTTATAAAGTTACAATCCAAAATTCTCAAAGCCTTTTGGGGCAAAAATTTCAGTTTTTCGGTTGTTTACTTTATTTATGCCGGATTACTTACATCAACATTTGATTTACGAAATTTTTTAAGGGAGTCGGGAGGTAAACGCAGTGGCAGATATCCGCAATCTCATAAGCCAACTGGCTGCACAGGAAACACACTTGTGCGACACTAAGTTTCTCGCGCCTTGTACGCGCGGGGGGCGGGTGCGGACAAGGGTAGCTGGAATGGTTTGTACTTTCAAACCAAAGCCCCGAAACTTTGAAGGTTGGGGTATTTTTCAGCCAGTTAATGAAAAGATTGCTGAGGTGGTGGAAGAACCAAGTTTGCCACAACTGACAGAGTATTTGCAACTGCTGGTGCCAATTCGCTTGCAATTGGTTGGCGCTTTGCAGGGTCAAACTTGGTTGGCTTATCCTGTTAATGAATCCGATGCTAAACAGCGCTTTGGTGTTGCTAAACCTCTACCTGTGCATTTAGTAAATGACGGCGCTAGTTTTGAGCCAATTATTGCTAGGTGGGATGGTCAATCTTGGTGGTTTGAGGATATCGATCGCCGTGCCGATCCGCTGCCATCTGAGGAATTGAGAAAAGGTTTAAACAAGGTGATTTCTCCTCAAGAAATCCGCTTTAAGGGGATGACACCAAAGATGCGTACTGTCTACGAGTTGGTGGCACAGCAGACGGAGGAGTTTAGTGAAAAGTTTCAGCAAAGGCGGGATGAAAATCGCTTGCGGGAGGCGTTACAAATGGGTGGCGGCGAGTTGCGGGAGTTTCGCGATCGCGATGATTATTGGCTGATCGAGTGGACGGCGGGAAATGGCGATCGCCATACGAGTGCGATCGCCAAAAATGACCTCACAGTTGTCAGCGCTGGCATCTGTCTTAGCGGACTAGACAGAAACTTTGATTTACAATCATTAGTGGGAGTAATTGAAGCTAGATAAGTCAGGATTTAGCCATTAGCAATTAGCCATTATGTCTATCTTTTTTCACGAGCAACTTTACCGCACTCCCGCAACTATGGCGCAGTTGAAAAAGTTGCCCGTAACCGTATGCGGCGCTGGCGCTTTGGGTGCGAATGTTACGGAAAATTTGGCGCGTTCTGGGTTTGAAAATTTAAAGGTTATCGAGCGCGATCGCATTGAGGAGCGCAACTTATCCACTCAACCTTATTATCGCTCAGATGTCGGCGCATTCAAAGCAAAAATTCTCGCTAATAACCTGTACCGTGCTTTGGGGGTTAAAGTTGATCCACAGTCAAAAGAACTAACAGCGACGAATGCAGCTCAACTACTTGCCAACAGCGGACTAATAGTAGATACTTTTGATAATAGCGTAGGGCGGCAAGCGGTGAAAGATTGGTGTGCTAGCACATCAATACCCTGTCTCCACGTTGGTTTAGCTGCTGATTATGCGGAGGTAATTTGGAATCAGCACTATCGCGTTCCTTCACCTGCAAATGATGACATTTGCGATTATCCGCTAGCGAGAAACTTGGTGATGCTAACAGTAGCTGTTGCTTGTGAAGTTATTATTAATTTTGCCGCCGCTAAACAGCAGCAGAGTTTTACGGTAACGTTGGGCGACTTTGCAATTAAGCCGCTTATACTGTAAACTATGAAGTTAGTTACCTAATGTATTAACTGGCGATTTGCATTTTTTGCAAACTGAGGTTAATCGTCAAGCCAAATGTGCGATCGGCTTTGTGAAAGTAATTGAACAGTTGCTTTCACGATGGTTCTAATTCATCAATACGGAAGCAAAATACTAACCTCGCTTCCCTCTCCAGGTTCCGACTTGCAAATTAACTTTCCTCCATGCTGTTCTACCACAATTTGATAACTGATAGACAATCCCAAACCAGTCCCCTTACCTACGGGTTTAGTAGTAAAAAACGGATCGAATATTTTACCCAGCACCTCCGAATTCATCCCCACACCATTATCAACAATGCGAATCGCTACTTGATTTCCTTCCGCGACTTCAGTGCAAATCTGAATTGTCGGACTCTGTTTCGAGTCAACTTCACTCCCTCTTTCGCGACAAAAAGCATCAATCGCATTGGTCAGTACATTCATAAATACCTGATTAATTTCTCCCGGATAGCAGTTCACTAAAGGCAAATTGCCGTACTCCTTGAACACTTGAATATTAAGTAATTTGTGATCCAAAATCATCAACGTGCTGTCCATACCTTCGTGGATATTAACCCATTTTCTATCTGATTCATCTAGCCGAGAAAAGTTTCGCAGCGACAGCACAATATCGCGAACTCTCGCCGCCCCCACTCTCATGGAATCTATCATTTTAGTGAAATCATTTATTAAAAACTCTAAATCTATTTCCTCTGTTTCATTTACTATTTCTGGCACGGGATTTGGGTAATTTTTTTGGTATAAACGTAGTAGATTTAGTAAGTTTTCCGCGTATTCGTTGGTGTAATATAAATTTCCATAAATAAAGTTAATCGGGTTATTAATTTCGTGAGCAATCCCCCCGACCACTTGCCCTAAACTGGACATTTTTTCACTTTGAATTAGCTGCAATTGAGTGTGGCGAAGTTCTTCCAATGCAGTATGCAAATTCTCAGTTCTTTGGGCTACTCGCGTTTCCAGAACACTATAAAAACGAGCATTTTCTAGAGAAATAGCTGCTTGTGCAGACAGGATTCCCAAAATTTCTAGCCTGTCGCTAGTAAAAGCACCTTTTGTTAAATTATTTTCTAAATAAAAAATTCCCGTCAGGTTGCCTTGATGGATAATTGGCAATACTAGGATAGATAGGGGTTGATTGGTCGCAATATAAGGGTCGAATTGGAATTGATCGGCTCGGGTAGCATCATCTAAAACCAAGTATTTTTGGGTTCTTTCTACATAGTTAATCAATGAAATTGGGAGGAGATCGGATTCGGCAATCGGGATAGATTGTAACACGGTTACATCATTAAACTGACCTGTAAGTCCAGCTTCTATGAATAATTGATTACCAGTCTTGGCAAGAAATAATACTTTTTGAGCGCCTGCGTTTTCCTTTACAAGCTGTACGAGTTTCTCTAGCAAGCGGCTGAGAATAATTTCGCTCGAAACAGCTTGTGATGCTTTGAGAACTGTTGAAAAATCCAGCACCAAACTATTGTTCATAGTAGTTTGGGCAGTGCTGATAACATTTTTATGTATTGCGTCTTGATGGCGCTCAACTAAATAATGATAACGGGCTTCTAAGTCTTTAACTTTGGCTGTAGCTCCCCAGCGGATGTAAGCATAATAAGCTTTGGTCAGATAAGCTCGAGCACTTATCTCTTTATCCAAAGATTGATAAAACTCTCCCGCTAATTCATAAGCTAATGCTTCTTCGTGGATGTAACCGTTAGCAGCAGCTCCTTTAATAGCTAAGTCATAATAATCCATTGCGGCAAGTTTATCGTTGATAACTCGCGCTTTTTCTGCTTCGACTAACTCGTATTTATGCTGATAATTCATGGGTGCATGGTAGGCCCACTTTTTCATAAGTTGCTGATTAGAGTTAACAATAGCTAGGGATGCTTCTTGATTGTCACTGTGAGGATAGTGAGCCAGGAGGGCCAGCGAATAGTAGAAATTGTGTACCCCAACAGTGATTAAGCCGATCGCCCCATCTGCGTATTCTGCCGCTAATTTACCGCGGGCAACAGCCGGAGCATAATCTTTAAATAAATAAAGCAGCATCAATTTAGCAACATAAGCTGCAAACAGCGACATTCGATTATTTTCTTTCTGCCAACGCGACATCACAGCAGGTTCATCCAACCTGCCACTAACTAATCGTACTTGCTCTGCTGTTTTGCTTCTTAAGCTTGAAGCAATTATTTGCCAAATTTTAGCATAACCTATGGCAAATTCGTGTTTATTTTTTATCAAAAACTCCATATAAATGGTTTGTTTTTCTTTGACAAAATCTAGGGGTTCTCCCACCAAAAATAAATTGGCAATATAGTGCTTAGAATTATAAATTGCCCATTCTAAGTCACCACTTTCCAAACCAAAACTCCTTCCTTCTAGAAAGGCCGCCAGTGTATTCTTAGTAGACTCTTTCCAGATTCTTATATGACCATTAAACATTACATAAACTTTAGCTTTCTGTTGGGTAGCATTAAATTGTTCTAACAGCTTTAAAGCGATTAGTCCAGCGTAGTAGCCAGCTTCGATGTCGCCTTCGACGCCGCATAGAATCGTTCCATAAAGAGTATAGGGAAAAGTAGCTAATGCTGAATGACCGCGATCAATACAAAGATTGACCATAGTCAAGACTAGGGAGGACACAATTTCTGGTTTGGCAATATAAGCAGGAGGATAGAGGGCTGTCAGGATTTCCATAGCTGCCAGTTGATAAGGATCTGTCATAACTGGCAGGTTTTCTAATTCCTCAATTCGCGGCAATTTTGGCACTGCAATGGTTTGCTGATCTAATAGGTTTATTCCCAGCATTTCCAGCACTTCTAGACCTGTTTCAACAGCTTTTAGCATCTGGCTTTGAGCCTGATAAAATAGGATTTTTAGCTGATACACTTTCACTATGTCAAGCTGGTCTTTAGCCGATCGCAAAACCACTTCTGCCAAAACTTCTGCTTGCTCAAAGTTGGTGTTTAAATATTCCGCTTCCAGCGTCTCTACATACAGCCGCAGCGTCATGTTATAGTTGGCAACCCAGCTATCAGGTGCTAATAAGGAAATTCCCACATTCAAATACTTAACAGCGGGTTCGTAAGCGTTAGCTGCTTTTGCCTTATGCCCAGCAATTAAATTTAATTCTGCTAATTCATCTTTTTCTGATTGCTGGGTGAGACAATCAATTCCTACATTTAACTGGTTAATAATATCAAAAATCCTCTCTTCTACTTTATCGGGTGGCGTATTTTCAAGTAGCAATTTACCGATGCTAAGATGAGTGGCTTTCTTTTCATCATCAGGAATCAGCGAATATGCAGCTTGCTGGACGCGATCGTGCAAAAATTTATAGCCAACTCGCGAAGAATTGAAATTTAAATTAACGGCTGATTCTCGATCTAAAAATAAAGGAATAAGGTAACTCTCATTCAATGGAAGTATTAACCCCGCTTGCAAAGCATCCCAGAGTTCCGTCGCAGTGACTGATGGAGATTTTGCGTTGACAGTAGAGAGAACATCTAAAGTGAAATTGTCCCCAACACAAGCGGCTAATTTCAAAACTTCTCGTGTAATCTCTGGCAGTTTTTGAATCCGACTGGCTACCAGTTCAACTACACTCTTATCTGTAATACCAATAGCTTGAATCTCCTCAATGTTCCACTGCCACTGCCCTTTTATCCCGGTAGACAGCAGCCGGCTAAAGTCAAATTTCAAAAGTTGTTCTTGATAAAGAGTGTTGAGCAATTGCGTCACGAAAAAAGGATTACCACCAGTTTTATTCCAAATTAACTCCGCTAAGGGGTGAATTCTTTCTGAGTCATTCAACGTCTCAGAAATTAACTCTGTTACCTGGGCTAAAGAAAGAGGTTGCAGCACAAATTTGTTGATAAGAGTCCCCGTTTGTTCAAGGTACTCTACTGTTTGCATTAAAGGATGTGTAGAGCTAACTTCACGATCTCGATAGGCTCCAATTAATAGTAAATATTTGCTGTCTGGGTCAGTTGCCAGCAATTCCATTAATTTCAAGGTCGCTGAATCGGACCACTGCAAGTCATCGAGAAATATGACTAATGGATGCTCTTTTTGTGCGAATACGTGGATAAATTCTTTGAATAGCCTGTTAAAGCGGTTTTGTGCTTCTGTTGGGGCAAGTTCGGGAACAGCAGGCTGTTTGCCAATTACCAATTCTAGTTCGGGAATCACGTCAATAATTACTTGTCCGGCATTGCCTAGTGCGGCTAAAAGTTGATGTTGCCAATCTTGTATTTTTTTGCTATTTTCGGCAAGTAATTGCTGGATCAAAGATTGAAAAGCTTGAATTAAAGATGCGTAAGGTATATTCCGCTTGAATTGGTCAAATTTACCTGAAATAAAATAACCCCGCTGTCTGGTGATGGGTTTTTGGATTTCGCTGACTACGGCCGATTTGCCTATACCTGCATAACCAGAAACTAAGATCAGTTCAATTTGGGAAGGAGAAGAAATTTCCTCGCAAGGATTAGCTACACGTTCAAAGGCTGCTAATAGTTGACTGACTTGTGTTTCCCGACCGTACAATTTTTGAGGAATCAACAACTGACTCAATATATCTAAGTTTCCGGGCGTAAAATCGACTATCTGGCCCGTAGTTTCTAAGTGATTTAAACAAATTTCTAAATCTGCCAGCAATCCGCCCGCACTTTGATATCTCTGTTCGGCATTTTTGGCCATCAGTTTCATCACAATTTGTGAGATGGCTGGTGGAATCTCTGAATTAATTTGATGGGGGACAATTGCTTGAGATGCTATGTGACTGTAAACTATCTCTAACGGGTCGTTACTCATAAATGGTAATTGACCTGTCAGCATTTCATATAAGGTAATACCGAGAGAATAAAAGTCGGTTCGGTAGTCTAGGGTGCGGTTCATTCTCCCGGTTTGTTCGGGAGACATATAAGCAAAAGTACCGACTAGCGAGTTAATATTATTAATTTGGGGATTTTCTTTGGTTAATCGCGAAGCAATCCCGAAATCTGTTAGTTTAATAATTCCTGTTTGGCTGTTGATGATGATATTGCTAGGCTTAATATCTTTGTGAATAATTTTTTGAAGGTGTAGATATTCTAAAGTTTTTATGAGTTGGATGCCAAACCTCAAACAAGTGATGACTTCGAGCTTTTGTCTGGACATGAGGCGATCGAGAGATTCGCCCTCAAAGTCTTCTAAAAGCAAGCCGAGACGGTTGTCAAAGGTTTCTAGGCTAATGACTTTAACGAGGCCCGGATGGTCTAAATGTTGGCGAATGCGATACTCGTGCTTGATCCGGGTAATTGCATCCAGGGTGGGATATTCAGCTTTCAGGATTTTGAGTACGGTTGTATCCTGGTGGCTGGGGATTTGTCCTCGATAAATAATTGTTTCGATACCTTCGTGGAGAGTGGAGTGGATTTGGTATTGCGAGAGAAATTGCATGGAGTTCTCCTGAGAGTTGAAAATATATCTGATTCGAGTCGCTGTTCGCTGTTGACTGACGGCACGACCACCCTCAACCGTCAAAAGTCTTGACAGGGCAACTGTTATATGCTTAATTCAACCATCTACTTAAGCCAACAAAAATCAAGCTTTATTTGCTCGAACAAGAATACAATTTGTACATAAAATGATAGTATTCATGCAATCAAGCCATTTTGCTACTATTATTCTCAATTAATATCCGATCGACAGCGGACGGCAACCACACCCCTACTATTCGGCTCTCCCCACTGTCCCTCCTCCCTTAGCAAGATACATTGTTAGAGAACGAAATACACAAAAATTTACATCTATAATTTGTGTAGTGTTCCAAATCGCTCCTCACCAGCAGCGATACAGCCCTCGCCAAGACAGTAGGATAGAAAAAATATGTTTGAACGCTTTACAGAACAAGCCATTAAAGCAATCATGCTAGCCCAAGAGGAAGCGCGGCGCCTCGGTCACAATTTTGTAGGCACCGAGCAAATTCTTCTGGGACTCGTCGGCGAAGGCACTGGCATCGCTGCAAAAGTATTACTGGATATGGGCCTCAACTTGAAAGAGGCACGCAATGAAATCGAAAATATCATCGGTAGAGGTTCTGGGTTCCTCCCGCCGGAAATTCCTTTTACGCCCCGCGTCAAGCGCATTTTTGAGACGGCGCTTAACGAAGCGCGGCAGTTAGGCCACAATTACATCGGCACCGAGCATATCCTGCTGGGGCTGATTCAGGACGATGAAGGGGTGGCGGCGAAGGTGCTGCAAAACTTGGGGATCGATCGCCAGAGAGTCCGCACGCAGGTAATTCGTGCCGTGGGAGAAGTCGCGGCAGTACCCGGAGGTAGGGGAGATAGCGGCGATCGCAAAATCCCGACTTTAGAAGAATTTGGCACAAACCTGACCAAGTTAGCCGCAGCCGGCAAACTCGATCCCGTAGTGGGTCGCGAAAATGAAATTGAGCGCGTGATCCAAGTGCTAGGTCGCCGCACGAAGAACAATCCAGTGTTAGTAGGCGAACCAGGAGTCGGCAAAACCGCCCTCGCCGAAGGCCTAGCCCAGCGGATTGTTAATAGAAACGTCCCGGAAATTTTAGAAGACAAACAAGTAATCAGCCTCGATATGGGTTCGCTGATTGCTGGTACAAAGTTCCGCGGCGAATTTGAAGAACGCCTGACGAAAATCATGGCCGAAATTCGTGCTGCCGGCAACATCATTCTGGTAATCGATGAAATTCACACCTTAGTTGGTGCAGGCGCAATTCAAGGCAGCATGGACGCCTCCAATATGCTCAAACCCGCCCTTGCTAGAGGCGAATTGCAGTGTGTCGGCGCCACTACCTTGGACGAATATCGTAAGCACATCGAGCGCGACGCAGCCTTAGAACGCCGCTTCCAACCGATCAAAGTCGGTGAACCGAGCGTGGCTGAAACAATAGAAATATTGTACGGGTTGCGATCGGCCTACGAACAGCACCACAGACTGACAATTTCCGATGCAGCTATAGAAGCAGCGGCTACACTGTCAGACAGGTACATTAACGATCGGTTTTTGCCAGACAAGGCGATCGACTTAATTGACGAAGCAGGTTCCCGCGTCCACGTCTTGAACTCGCAAACCCCGCCCGAAGTTAAAGAACTCAAAAAACAACTTCCGGCTGTTAGCAAAGAAAAAGATGCTGCGGTACGCGAGCAAGACTTTGATAAAGCTGGCAAATTGCGCGATCGCGAATTAGAAATCGAAGCCGAAATCGCCGCAGCTACTATCAACAAAAGCCAGATCAGAATTTCTCCCATCGTCACCGAAGAAGACATCGCCCACATCGTGGCTAATTGGACGGGAGTACCGGTCAGCAAGCTGACAGAATCGGAATCGGAATTGCTGCTGCACATGGAAGATACTTTGCACCAGCGCTTGATTGGTCAAGAAGAAGCTGTCAGCGCAGTTTCTCGGGCTATCCGTCGCGCACGGGTAGGCTTGAAAAATCCCAATCGCCCGATCGCCAGTTTCATCTTTTCCGGCCCCACAGGCGTCGGCAAAACCGAACTTACAAAAGCCCTGGCAACTTATTTCTTCGGTTCCGAAGAAGCCATGATTCGGTTAGATATGTCCGAATTCATGGAACGCCACACGGTTTCTAAACTCATCGGTTCGCCTCCGGGTTACGTCGGCTACGACGAAGGTGGCCAACTAACAGAAGCAGTCCGGCGCCGTCCTTACACAGTCATCTTGTTCGACGAAATCGAAAAAGCTCACCCGGATGTCTTCAACATGATGCTGCAAATCTTGGAAGACGGGCGCTTGACCGATGCTAAAGGTCGGACAGTAGACTTTAAAAATACACTGCTGATCATGACCTCAAACATTGGTTCGCGAGTGATTGAAAAAGGCGGCGGCGGTCTCGGTTTCGAGTTTGCTGAAAGTGCAGCCGACGGTCAGTACAACCGGGTTCGCAGCTTGGTAAACGAAGAACTGAAACAGTTTTTCCGTCCCGAATTTATCAACCGCTTGGATGAGATTATCGTCTTCCGCCAGTTGAACAGGGAAGAAGTCAAGCAGATTGCGGACATCATGTTGCAGCAAGTCTTCAGCCGCTTAACCGAACAGGGTATTACTTTGTCGGTGACGGATCGGTTCAAGGACTTGTTAGTTACAGAAGGCTACAATCCCAGCTACGGTGCTCGACCTTTACGCCGCGCAATCATGCGGTTGTTAGAAGATGTACTGGCTGAGGAAATGCTCTCTGGGAAGCTCAAAGAAGGCCAAAAAGCGATCGTTGATGTGGATGAAAACGGTCAGGTTAAGGTAGTCCCCGATGGTTCATCTGAGCCGAAATTGCCCGAATTCGCATTGAGCCATTAATGCACTCTACAGACGGATAAATACTGTTAATTAAAAACCCGGTTTCTCTGAGAAACCGGGTTTTTAATTAAATAATACTGGTTAAAAAAAAGCAACTTAGGAATGAGAATTAAATAACTTCCACAAGTTTGTGGGATGGGCGTCCCGCCCGTCTTTTTTGGACGGGCGGGACGCCCATCCCACAATAACAATTAAAATTGTAAGTTATTTAATTCGCGATCCTTATCGCTGAATCTAATCCCAGGATTGCAATTGCCCAACCCAATGCTGCACAAAAGCAGAAATGCGATCGCGCCGCGTTTCAAAAGTAGCAGCAATCCAGATAAATACAATCCCACAAGCTAAACCAATCGCCCATTTAATCAGCGGATAATCGAAGATTAGAACCACCAACTGATAGAAAACATTGATTAAAAATACAGCCGTTCCCACAAACAAAAACGCCCGAACTCGCAACGCCAAACCCGCTGCAATCGCCACTAAACTAAAAGCTGCGGCAACTAAACCGTGGCTTTGCTGAGTCAAAAGAGGTATCCCGCAAATCAGCGCAGTTGCGAGCATTCGCAGATTGTGGCGCAGCGGTTTTTGTGCTGGTAATTTGAGAGTGCGATCAAACTGAGTAATATAAAGTAAAGAAAGCCCTAAAGGAGTAACATAAAACTCTGGCTGAGTAAATCCCATTTCCCCAAACCACCGCAGCATTATCCAGTCAATTATTGCCACACTCACATAGGTAAAACGGACTTCCTGCCTTTCCCAAGCTAGGAAAACATAGAAGGTGGCAGCTATCAGCAAGCTAATCGGATAAAACCTAGCCGGACTTTCCAAAATAGTAACTATTGGAATCAGCGAAGCAATTACCTGCCAAGGTTTTTTTGACCAACCCCAGTTGTCCCAAGGCAAAATGTAAATGAAATAAGCTAATAGAGAAGCGAGGGCAACTTTCCAAGGCCCCAGCGGCCCGGAAATATACTTAACTAAAGGCGTATTGATCCAGTAAAGCCGGATGCCAAAGGCTTCTAGCCAGCCCAAGTAAATCCAAATTTCTGCCCATTGGCGATCGAGATTATTTCGCCCTTGCAATAAAGGGTATTGAACTAATAAAGCACCAGTGACTAATCCTAAACTTAGGCCAGATTTAATATCATAGGCAGAAGCCCACATCAGCAGCAAACTGCTGAAAACCCAGTGCAGGTGAGCAAATATTTTTAACTCTGCATTAGTTAAATGTAAATAATTGCTGAGCCAAGGAGATAAAATGCGATAGATATATGTTAAAGTTGTGCCGAGAGTGGCGAGGACAATTAAGCCGTCGCCAAAAGCTCCTCCTGGTGTTTGAAAAAGTTGATAGAGTAGCGATTCGTAAGCAGCAACGGATACGCCAATTAATCCCAAATAAACCAAAGGTTTGAATTCTGGCTCCCGCCTACCAATGCCGATCGCAATTAAAGACGCACCCAACACAGTTAAACCAGTCCAATTCGCAAAAGTGTGCGATCGGAAAGTTAAACCCAACACCCCATAAACCAAAGGTATCAAATGAATGCTAGGTAAAATTGTTGGATCGGGGTGGCGGCGCCGCAACACATCACCCAATAATTGAGTAAACAATCCGAGAGCGATATTAGCAACTGCCAAATTAATCGTAGTGCGATCGACAAAACTCAAACCCACTGCTGTCAATAACTCCAAACTCCAAGCCAAGGCATAAATTGCCAGAGGGGAAAGTTGGCGTAAACTTCGGAAAATAATCGCAGCCATTATCACCAAAATAGCAGCCAAAACTTCAGTAGAGGGCGGGTAACTCAAGGTACTGCCTGCGTAGAGTTCATAGGAATAAAAAGTAAGAGTTGTTAACAGTAAGCCTGCGAGTAAGATTGCCCACCCATCTAAAGCTCGATCGTAAATTTCAGCTAATTGAGGAGGATCAGGTACACGGCTGGAAAAACGAACAATCATGCTGCGAAGCAACCACAAACACAAAAGTGCGATCGCCCCGGCAATTCCCCAATCCCAACCCGACACAAAACCTAATTGATCGATCGCCGCAGCTACGAAACTCAAGCCAAATCCCACTCCAATTGCAGCCGCTGGTAACTCGACTAAATAGTAAGTATTAACCAACATTAATCCGGCTGCCAAGCCCAAACCAATTAACCGATATCCCGGAAAAATAAAAATTAGAAATTGGGCAAATATTAGGGAGATTGTACTAAAGGTACTGGCAACTTGTTTGTGAGGACTCTCAGTATATTTAGCAACAGCAGTCAAAGCCAAAGGAGTCGCCAGCCAGAGCAAACTCCACTGAGGGCGATGAGTGGTAGTACCGGCACTCACATAATTTTGCAACAATATAAAGCTGAATCCTGCTAATACTAAGCCCAGATACCAAGAACTTTGGAACCATGCAGGATGCCAGCGAAAAAATGCCGAATTTTCTCGCGAATTAGCCGCTTTCATCCAGACAAAAAATACCCACTCAGCTACCATAAAAATCAATAATACTGCCGACCAAATATTGGGTGGCTGGTTGGGAAAAAATAAGTCAATTGCCGAAGCGATCGCCCCTAAACCCATAATGTGAGTTATGGGAATCAAAATTGCCGGATTTCCCTGTTGTTCAGCCGCCGAAGCAGACCTCGAAACTCGCCGCAAATTATCGGAAATGACGTATTTCCAAGTGCTCCAACCTAAAATTAAAGTAGAGACTAATAAATTGAGCGATCGCCAAAACGGATTGAAAAAACTAATAACAGTTAAAAAACTGCCCAAACCGAAAGCAAGGTTTTTACCAAAACTGGCAAGTTGAAACTTTCGCTTGCGGTAGAGCCACTGCGCCACACTTACCATTAAAATTAAATAAGGCAACAGCAGAACACCCCAAAAAGCCCAAGGAGTTTCCTGAGAGTTGGTAAACTGAGTTAAAAATGCCACAACTTGTGTTTTAATCCCTAAAGGAAGCACTCGCCAAAACAGCCAAATACTCTGAAGTCCCACCGCCTCCAGCATTAGCAAATCAAACTCTTGCCAAAACCGCACTAAACGGTTGTAAAAAAACCAAACAGCCAATCCGCTAACTGCGATCGCCTGTAGCGGAATGTCGCGAAAACAAACCAGCCATCCCAAACCCAAAAAACCAATTCCCGCTAATTGCCCGTTAAAAAAATTGCTGGGATTGGGCTGGTCGGATATATTGTTTTCAATAGTCCCAGATGCGACGGGTTGCTGCCAATCCAGCCATGCTAAAAGCACGCCACAAATCGCCAAAGCTAAACCCATTTCAGCGATATTTACATCCTTGACAAATATCGCTCGACCCAGTAAAATTCCTAACGAATAAGCTACTAAAGCCGCTTTTTTGTAAGTCAGAAAATCTCTGCTCAAACTGAAAGCAGCGGGGAATGTTTCAGTATTTTCCCCACGTTGGATAGATTGCAATCGTTGTTGCTGAACTTGATAAACTCTAGCAGCAGCAGTTCCGACTGTACCCAAATAAACCGCAGCCAGGGAAAAGCCTGCCAATGCCCACCCCCAGTGCAAATAACTCAATCCCAAGTGATTTAGGGCGATCGAACGAGTGATGTTTTTTCCTGAAAAGCTTTGATATTGATCTTTTATAATCCGGGCAGTTATCCAAGTCAAAAGGAGTGCTGCTGCGATTGCTACCGCCCAATCCCAAGGATACCGCCACAATCCAAAAGTATCCATTGCCCAAAAATTGATCGGCACTAGCAACAGCGTCACTTCTTGCAAAGTTTGAGCAGTTAAGTGCAAATTATGCTGTCTGTTTGCCCAACTGCTAATCGCCCAAAAAGTTAAAGTATAAGCTAATAAAACTCCATATTGTCCGGCGGCCGGAAATTTTTCCCACTGACTGGCAGCTAAGACTCCTGAGGAGACAACTACCATGAACACTCCTAAAAACAACAGCCACACCACGCTAATTTCGGCCATTAGCGAGTGCAAAATTTGAGCGATAAAATTAGGGGTTTGAGTAGTTTCTGTGGGCCTAGCAACGCTTTCTCTGCTGTTAGGTAAGGCTTTTTGCGTTGATAAGGCAGGTACTTTTGGCTCGGCAATAGGAGCTCGCGGGTTCTCAATTTCAGAAAGGTCTACAGCGGGCTCTCTGAGTGGGCAGACTAAATACTGTCGGCACAATTCCTCAACCTCAGCGGGCGAAAGTAAACCTAGTCGCAGCCACGCATCTAAACCTGTCAACAACTCAGGATGCGACGCTAAGACGCTCAATTCAATTTTGCTCGATCGATCTTTGGGAGACGACATTGGCTTAAACTTGTACTAAGTACCTTCAAGCTATAGCCTAGATTAATGTCGAGCGAACATAGCAACATTCCGCCATTGAAATTGGCACAATAAGTATTTATGACTAAATATCTGTTGCAGCCAGTGCCAACCGATAAAAAAATCCCGCTGATGGGCCTAAACCAGCGTACATCAGCGGTGAAAAACTTCAAATTAGGGCACCGTAGCGGTGTCCTTACCGATCGACATATTTCAACAAAGTGTCCACACTAGCATTGTGGTCTATGAAAGAAAACAAATGTTTGAAGAGGAGTTTTCCATCTGCACCCAAAACAAACTGAGCAGGCAAAGGAGCACCTAAAGCCTGACCGACTTGATAAGCCCGAAACACTTTACAGCCTGGATCAGAAAGCAGAGGCATTTTCAAGCCTAAATCTCTAACCACAATTTGGCTTTGGCGATCGTCGGTACTGGCAACCATCAATAATTCTATATTGCGATCGGCAAATTTTTCCCAGTTTTCATTCAAAGCTTTAATGTGAGGAAAACAAAAAGGGCAATATTGCTTTTCAGTAAAAATCCGCGTAAAAGCCAGAATTACCGGCTTATCGCCCCGATAATTCGACAGCCGCACCAATTTGCCATTATTAATATCCGGCAATTCAAAATCTGGTGTCATCTGTCCCAGGTTCAGAACATTAGTCGCCGGAACAGGCAATAAATTTTGGAAAAACCGCTCATTTAACAAGCCGCTAAAATTAGTAGAAGTCAGCATATTTCCTAATTGGGTAATTGCTAATTGCTAATTGGTAATTAAAAATCCGGTTAAATAAATGCCTCTGCGGGTAGGGACACGGCAGCGCCGTTTCCCTACAAATATAATGTGCTTAAACCGCAGCAAAGAATACCTTAGACTTGACCGGATCGGGAGTCATAGTTTTGTCACCGGGCTGCCAGCCGGCGGGACAAACTTCATCGGGGTGAGACTGGACGTGTTGGATAGCTTGCAGAGTACGGAGAGTTTCGTCCACGTTGCGGCCGAAGGCAAGATTGTTGATAGTAGAGTGTTGGATGATGCCTTCTTTGTCGATGATGAACAGACCTCTGAGGGCAACGCCTGCTTCTGGGTCGAGGACGTTGTAGTCTGAACTAATTGTTTTTTTGAGGTCAGCAACTAAGGGATAGTTGAGGTCGCCGACACCGCCTAATTTGCGGTCTGTTTGTATCCAAGCGAGGTGAGAGAATTCGCTGTCCACGGATACGCCGAGGATTTCGGTATCGATTTTCTTGAAGTCCTCGAAGCGATCGCTAAATGCTGTAATCTCAGTCGGGCACACAAAGGTGAAGTCCAAGGGGTAGAAGAACAGGACTACATACTTTTTGCCTTTATAGTCTGACAGTTTAACTGTCTTGAATTCCTGATCCACTACGGCTGTTGCTGCGAAATCGGGTGCAGCTTGACCAACCCGGAGGCATTCACTGGTCATAGATTTTGTTTCCTTTTTTACGAACTGTTACAAATATATCATACTCATAACGACTACAAGTATCTTCTCCATCAATCAAAAAAAAGACGCTCTCAAATTTGAGAGCGCAGTTTTTTTTATTAAATAATGGCTCAGGCGGGATTTGAACCTGCGACCTTGGGCTTATGAGTCCCCTGCGCTAACCACTGCGCCACTGAGCCCAATCTACTTCACGATTTACTATCGTAGCACGGTAGGACTAGCTATGTCTTGTTTTCAAGCAACACTATTTCTAATGACTTCCAGTAAAAGTTATGAGTTTTGGTAATCATTCAAAACCCATAACTTCTGACCAGTCGTTACCGAGAAGCGCTGGACGCATCGTCGGGCAGAACAGCCATTGGGTTGATAGCACCCTGTCCGGCGGGATGAATTTCAAAGTGCAAGTGCGGCCCGGTACTGAAGCCAGTGCTGCCCATTTCTGAAATCTGTTCCCCTTGAGCGACTCTCTGACCCTTTTGCACCAAAATTCGGCTGTTGTGGGCATAGACAGTCTCAGTGCCGTCAGGATGGGTAATTTCCACCAAATACCCGTAGCCGCCGTCGTTCCACTGAGCATAGGTAACCACCCCGTCTGATGCTGCCACAATTGGCGTGCCGATCGGCCCTGCAATATCAATTCCTTTGTGCATCCGTCCCCACCGCCAACCGTAGCCGGAAGTAAGAACGCCCTTCGACGGCCAAATAAACCCGTTAGCCGACTGTTGTTTGCCGTTAGGCAGATAAGTATCAGGGTTCGACAGCGGAGGCAGTTCCGGAGAAACCATGCGTCCCAAAGACGGGTTGCTCAGGGGGTCGTAACCCTCAGATCCCAAAGGAGCAGTTGCTACCATAGGCTGCTGCTGCTGAGGAGAGGTCGGCGTCAGGTTTATCGGTTCAAGTTCCGCTGCGCGAGAGGGGTCTAAACGCTCTTGCTGCTGCTTCTGAACCTGCTCAGACCAGGCTCTTGATGGCGGTCTGCTGATTTCATTCTGCACCGCCTCAGGATAGTCGGGGGTGTAGAGATATGGATTGACACTTGGCATTTCCTCAGACGGGTTGACCGAGGGCCCCTCAGTTGGAGCCAGGGAAACCGCATTGGCGCCGATCGAATTGCGCGAGGCACGATATTCCTCTCGCAGCCTGACAACTTCTGCCCTCAAGCGTTCGGAATAAGGGTTGAGAGCTTCTGCAGTGGGAATATCTTCCGAATTCGACTCTGGTAAAGCGCTAGTTGGAGCGACCTTTGAACCCTGAGCGCTAGTATTTGGCACGAAGCTGATCGGCTGCAGGTATTCTCCCGTAGCAGTTGCACTGGCTTGCTCAGACAGGGCACTGGTGTCAACTGCACCTGTAAATGTTGGTTCGCCTTGCAGATCCAGCTTCCGTGGATTGCTAATGGTTTGGGAAACTTGAGTCAGCGGAATGCTGTTAATTTGGGGAACCATCGGCGCTGAAATATTGTTCAGACCTTCCAGGTTCTCCAGGGGAGACACAACAGGCACTGTGGGTGCGGGTGCTGCAACGCCAGCACCGGCTATTTCCGAGGTAGACGAGCTGGGGTTCAAAGATGCCGGAACCGAACTCGCCCCCCAGCCAGATGTAGAGTTGGAGGCAGAATAAGAGGCTGCCGCCTGCACCCCTTGATTTTTAAACCCAACTTGGGGAATTTTGAGCCGTTGATTGACATTCAGCAAGTTGGGGTTGCCGAGCTTGTTGACGGAGATCAGCTCTGTAGGCGATACGCCGTGACCTTTGGCGATCGCATCTACCGTATCTCCCGGACGCACGCTGTAGAGAACCTCAGCCGGCGTGGCGGTACTTCCCGCAGGGGGGACTTGCACAGCCGAGGGCAAACTGGGTGTTGCCAAAGACTGTTCAATTGACTCGAGTGCTTGATCGGGCGATGCTTCTTGACCGACCCCGGCATTGGGAATTACAGGTGTGGCACCGAGGTCAGGAATAGTTGTGCCAGTTGCATATCCAGGGGAGGCCAGCGTCGGTGCTGACTCCGGCAAAGATGCCGCGGGTGTAGATAAATTTTCTCCCCCCTCCGAGCCGAACATTGTTCGACGCGATTCTGTGGTGCGGTTTTCCTGTTTTTTTAAACTGTCGATCGCCCCGTCTGCATTCGGGATGTCGATCGAACTTTCTTCCGGTACCGTCGTGACCAGCGGGGTCGCTGCGGTTGATGGCAGCGCTGTCATCGCTGCACTATCCCATGGCTCGGAGCCAGTCAGATTTAACTCTTGTTCCGGATTGACCGTCGCTGCGCGCTCTAGCGAAGCCGATGTGCTATGGCCGGCGTTCTGTTGTGGTGTGGCTTCCGTCGCAGTCGGAATTCTGAGCTCTTGGCCCACTTGGAGTATGGTATCGGGTTCGATGTCGTTGGCAGTTGCTAGTACCAACGGTTCAACTTCATAATCCCGAGAAAGCTCCCAAAGGCTTTGCCCCTCCTGTACCTTAACCGCCACCGGCTCAGAAGGTGATCCGGGCTGTTGGACCCTGGAACCGTCAACTTGTGCGGATGTAGCGGGCCCATTGGCCGATACTGGCTGTACTTCAGCGGTGGATTCGGATGTCGGTGCGAGTTCAGACGCCCGAGCGCTGTCTCCATTTCTCGGTAGCAGGATGCCAGAAGCACCTACCGATATTGCCAGCCCGATCGTGGCGAGAGAGCGAACCCTGCCTGTGCTGAGCGTTGTCTGTTTGGATGGTTCCGCAGAACCGTCTCTGTCGATTTCACTAGCCTGAACAGGCTTAATTTGGGGATATGTTCGTTTCAAAAAAACGACCTCCTACTGAGAAGCGCTAACTGTCCTTGGAAACACTCAAGGGGATCGCATGACGCTGAATTTAAATCAACAAGCAAAAATATTCTGATTGTTGACAGCTATCATGCTTAGGCCAGATTACCTTGCTTTTTAAATTTAGACAAGCTCAAACCGTCAGAAATTTTGAAATTCTCGGTCAAACCTGCTTCAATTAACCCCAAAAGCCTTACACCGCAATAGTTGGAACGAATACATAAAATCTTCGTTCCCGTAAGGCTCTGAACTCTTACCTATTATCCGACTTTATGCTAATTTCCGGACAGGCTACAACCGTATATTTACTAGATATAGTGTTCAGAGCCAAGCTGGTGTTCGCTAACGCCCTAAATCGCTAATATTCTTTATTGTTTGTTGCTGAATCCTCTTGCGAGTAATTTGGTGTTGCTGATAACAATCTGTTTTTGAAGGAATAAAATATATTAATGTCGGCTATCTAGATTTTCCCCGCTTTGATACAAATTTCTTATATTTAAAAGAAGATTTGGCAGCCTCCGGCAGCTATTAAATATCTATATATTTATGTGTTGATAATGATTTATCCCAGCTCCCCCAACTGTCGTTTAGCCTCAAATAAACCCACAGCGGCGCTGACGGAGAGGTTCAAACTCCTGACTCCCGGCTGGCTCATCGGAATAAAAACTGTGGCGTCGCAGGCATCCAAGACGAATTTGGGAATGCCTACAGTTTCCGAGCCAAACATCAGCCAGTCGCTGGGCTGAAATTGGAATTCGGCGTAATTGCATCGCCCGCCAGTGCTGAATCCGATCGATCGTCCCCCGCGCTGCTCCCGATAGACCAGAAAAGCCGCTATGTCTTCGTGGCAGTGGAGAGTGACGTAGGGCCAGTAATCTAAGCCGGCGCGTTTTAGGTAGCGATCGCTAATTTCAAACCCCAGCGGGCCGACTAAATGCAGTTCGGTGCCTGTAGCAGCGCAAGTGCGGGCGATATTGCCAGTATTCGGGGGGATTTGCGGGTGAATTAAGACAAGTTGGGGCATGAAGCTAATTAAAACCGTAAAATACAGCTCTTGGGAAATTTCTAAAATGACCCAAAGGTAGATATACCTTATAGCTTTTATTTATAACCTTTGTCGAACTCCATTGATTAAATATTCTGATTTGTTTTTGGGAGTCGCTCTGCAACTTTTTCCCGGCAGGTTCAAGCTATTTGTATTTGCTGAGTACGCATAGCCAGGGGGCTAGTGAAAGCCCCCGTTATCATAACGGCGGGAACTTCAGGCAACTAACTGGGCGCACAAGTTGTCTTCAAGCTCCCATTCTTGGTGAGCCATCCCCTGAATCCCTTGCAGGATAATACTGCGGGTGTCCGAACCGCCCTCGTGTAGCTTCAACCACTGCTGGGCCGTGTTGCCTTCCCGAAGAATCTTTTTGAGTGGGGAGAGAAAGCAACTAAAACCACGTTTTTTGGCGAAAGGCCACACTTCGCGGTAAATTTCCTCAATCCAATCTCGTGCCAAAATAGTTCTGCCGTCTTGCCAGTGCGTGAGTTCGGCATCCAAACTTTGCCGGGATGCAGCAATTTCGTTGGCATCTGTGAGAGCAACTAAGTCTTGGTTGCGGGTGGCCGCAGGCAAGGTGCTGAGTTCTAAGGGGTCTAAGCTGGGGTCTTCCATCATCTGCCAAATGCGAGCTTCTAGTAAGGCAGTGATGGCTAACAAAGCCAGAGGATTGACTTCGAGGTCGCAAATTCTCAGTTCGAGGCGGTTGAGACAGTAGGGGCGGCGATCGCCATTGGGTCGCACTGCAGACCACAAATGGCGGACGTTTTGCATAGTACCGAGTTCTAGCTGTTCTTCAGTCCACTGAATGTAATGCTTGTGACTTTCAAACAGGGGGACGATGGCGGGAGTTTTGGGAAACAAACCCCACCGAGTGGAATGATAGCCCGTTACTTCGCCGTCGAGGAAGGGGGAAGAGGCGCTCAAGGCAAGGTATAGCGGTGCTTCGACGCGGGCGAGGCGGATGGCGCGCATCAGCATTTCTGGTTGGGAGATGCCGATGTTGATGTGAATGCTGGCGGTGACGACTTTGGTGCCGTAGGTTTGCTCGATGTAGGTGTGGTAGGGGTTGTTGGGATCGGATCTGTAAAATCGATCGCTCCCTCCCAGAGACAGGGTACTTCCTGGCAGCAAGGTATAGTCGCCCAATTGTTTTAAATACTCGCGCAGCCGGACTCGGGGCTTGACTAAGGCGCACAACAGGCGATCGTAGCTGCACAGCGGGGCGGTTGTGTACTCCACATTGCGGCTATCAGGCTCCCGGACAAATCCCTCTAGATCGGCAACTATGCGATCGGAGAGACCGACAACCTCACCTTCGGGAGTGCCGGTATACATTTCTACTTCAAAGCCTTTTGATAGCAGCACGTTTATTCCTCAGCTAAGTTGAGTGCTACTTTCTAGTATCCCAAAAATTGACCTGTTCATACTATCTTCCACGGAGCAGAGTTGAAATTTTTCGCCACGGGTACTGAAACCGGGTTTTTCGGCGCCAGCAAGTTTGAGCGTTTGTTTCCTAGTTGGGAGCCTGCCAGGACAAATAATGCCATCGCAAAGAGTTTCCGGGGGGGTTTTAGAGTCAAAAAGGCTGTTTGTTCGATCGCGGGTTTGTTTCATTGGGCATTCGTGGCGATCGAACTTATGGTGAAGAGAACTCACCCCTCCCTGCCTCATGCCGAAGTGAGAAAGCACTGGCTGCTGCCTTCTGCCTTTCTTTCTTCTAGCTTCTTCATTCTCCCGTTTTTCTTCTTTCCTCTTCCTTCTTCCCTCTTCCTTCTTCCTTCTTCCTTCTTCCCTCGACATCTGTTTTCTGCCTTGAGGGGGATAGCCGCAGATAGATATTGGGTGCGATTCTAAAAGAGGGCTCTGCAATATTTTTGAGCTATAATATTAACCCCTAAAAATCCCTGTGAAAGAGCAAGAAAGAACCCCTCCCACTTTTTGGAATATGCTAAGCAATTTAGCCTTAGTCCGGTTTTTGCTTTTATTTGCTTCCGGTTGGGCTGGACTGCAACTTTTAGCTTACTTTGAAACAGCAGTTGCGGTTTTTACGATTGCTGCACTCGTGGCTTTTTTGCTCAACTATCCGGTGCGAACTCTCCAGAGATTTTTACCGCGAAGTTTAGCTGTCGCCTTCGTTGTCTTGCTCACCATTTTAGTTTTTGGCGGTCTCACCGTCACCGTAGGCGTCACTCTTTTATCTCAAGGACAGCAATTAATTGACAGCATGACTGAATTTTTGAATGCTCTGGCGCCTCTGTCGGAGCGCATCGAAGCATTCCTGCGCGCGAGAAACCTGCAAGTTAACCTGCGAGTTATTGAGGAACAACTGCGAAATCAAGCTTTGGCTGGAGTTGTATCGAGTATTGCTTTTTTACAAGTATTTTTAACCAATTTATTGAATTTAATATTAATTATGGTCGTGGCTTCTTTCATGTTACTTGATGGAGAGAGGCTGTGGGTGTTGGTTCTCAAATTTATACCCCGACACCTGCACAGGCGTTTAAGTGTAACAATAGAGAAAAACTTTTTAGGATTTTTTCAGGCACAAATCCTGTTAATGTTATTTTTGACAACAGCAAGTTTTTTAATTTTTCTGCTATTAGATGTTAAATTTCCCTTGATTTTAGCCTTTATTATCGGATTGTTTGATTTAGTTCCAGGGATCGGAGCGACGCTGGGGATTAGCTTAGTTTGTTTTATTGTATTGTCTCAAAATGTGTGGCTATCTTTAAAAGTATTGGCAGCTTGCATTGTTTTGCAGCAAATTCAAGACAACTTTATTCATCCGAGACTGATGCAAAATTCCCTTAACCTCAATCCGGTAGTGGTATTTTTTGCACTATTAGTGGGAGCGAGAGCAGCAGGACTTTTAGGTATATTTCTGGCGATCCCGCTAGCGGGAGTGATAGTTAGCTGGTTTGACATTGAAGAAATGCAAGCCGAAGGTTAATTAATACAGCCCTCCTATTTTATATCCAATCCGGTTGAAAAAGTCGGTCTTAACTTGCGACTATAAGTCCCAGGCTTCAAAAACTATTATCTGCCCAACTAGAAAATAAAAGTAAAGAGAAAAAAGCAATATATGGTACAGCTTACTGCGTAAAATCAATGAATAAATTGCAAGTCAGTAGGAAATCTTTCTTCTTCTGGTTCTGGATCATAAATGTAATCGCAGTCAAAGTGCAGAGCTTGAGAGTGGCGACTGATAGAAAATCCGCAATTACTTACCATTTCTGTAGTAAAAGTTGCCATGACTAACTCAATGAGCTTTCTGTAAGAAATGTTAGGCAGTTGAACGTAATAGGTGCGTCTGGCAAAAAAGATTCTCTCATCTTTCGGTAGAATTATGCCATTAATTCTGTGTGCGTGTTGAATCGGCTTGATATAGGTTTCAATAAACTGCGACTGATTTTTTTGCAGTCTCGCTAATCTTTCGTGTTGCAACCAGCTCATTTGAAACACAATTTTAATAAATTCAAAGCCCAAAATGTAGTTAAAAACATTATTGCGTTCTTCTGTACTCAAAACGAAGCGGAGTGCAGATTCTAAATATTGGTCGGTTTCTCGGCGCGATTGTTGAGCTGAGTGGATATAAAATTGTTTGATGTAGCTTCTTAAATCTGATTCGTTTAATTGTTTTTTGACTCGGAATCTGATTAAATACTCTTTGACTCGGTGTAGAGTATCTACATCTTCAAACATTTTTGAGACTAAACCGTCGGCTGTATAGTCATCTAAGAATTCTGCTTGCAAGTCGGGAGTAGAGGCGCACAATATGTAGCAGAGGGACAAGACATAGCGCCGCTGGTTCCACGGCAAGCTTTGGGCCCAATCTTTAACTTCTGCAGGGAGTTTTTGGAGCACGGTATCTGTGTGGGGGAGTTGAGCAAGGTCGGCATATTTATGTTTTTGTTTAATCATTGCCTGAAACCTTATATTAGTAAGTAGACAGAGTAGTAGATCGCAGATGATGGGAGGGGGGAGTTGCGACGGAGGGTTGCCAGTTATTCTGTCTTATTTTATTGCCATCTATCTAAATATAGATTCTGTAGGGAACAGCGGGGGTGATCTGTCTCACAGTTTTGCTAATTTTAAATCACAAATGCTAGCTCTTCGCATCACATTTGGGGGCGGCGAGTGTCACGGATAAAACTTATTCACGTCACCGGAGCAACAGCGGGTTTCGTTGAGGATTAAGTCGGCTGATTCATAAGTTTTTGTTAGTAATGATTACTGAGATAAATCATGAACTTGACTACAAGTATTTTCCCGGAAAATCAGTGCCAAGACTTAACTTTTCGCGATCGCCCGCCTCGTCGAACCCGTGCGACAGTAAGTTGATAACATTGCCGTGGGAGATCCGCTAGTAGCTCGGTGGTTGTGCCAAATTATACCCCCACGGTGTTATTTTGAGAGAGATATCCAGCTATGGGGACACCATCTTTTCTACCTACCGCCTATGTGCAAGCTGAATTCTGTGTATGAGGAATTAGTGGGGTTGCGTTGTCGATTGCTTTCGTATTTGGCTGACGTATAGGGGGAAGATGTAACGCCGTACTGCTGATTGAGGGGTGTCATACCTCGATCGCCCGTTGATATGAATTGTGTACGGGGTGCGCGAACCTGCTAGTTGTTTGATAGCTAATTAAAGCCATAATCGTTCATAATACCAGTGGATGCCTGTACATAGGAGCGGGCATCCATCGTCGCGGTTAAGTCAAAAATAACATCAAACGGTAGCAGCAAAAACAATAACTATAAAAAAAATTTAACAAGCTACTTTTGCTCAGGGAAGTGAATATGTTTAACGCAACTGAACTGCTGATTAACGCTTTCGTTAATCGGCTGATTGAAGGCTACCGCCACACCTACGGCGGGTTCAAATCTGACTATGCTGAGATTATTGCTTGGGTAGGGACTATGGCTTTGGAAAATATTGCTAATAGCGATGCTCTTTATCACAATGTGGAACACACTATTTTAGTGACATTGGTGGGACAGGAGATTCTGCGCGGCAAGCACATCCGCGAGGGTGGTGTTTTATGTGAACATTGGCTGCATTTCCACATTGCTTTGCTGTGTCACGATATCGGGTATGTGAAGGGGGTTTGTCGGCAAGATCGAAGTGATTTGCGACAGTATGCAACCGGGATAGAGGATTTGCACGTGAACCTACCTCCGGGGGCGACGGATGCTAGTTTGACGCCTTATCATGTCGATCGCGCAAAAATGTTTATTGACGAGCGTTTTGGCGGTCACAAACTGATTGATGCTGAGCTGGTTAAGCGTAATATTGAGCTGACTCGTTTCCCAGTTCCTGTGGATGAAGATTATCAAGATACTGCTAATTATCCGGGTTTGGTTCGGGCTGCCGATTTAATCGGCCAGTTGAGTGATCCACGATATTTGCAAAAGATTACTGCGCTGTTTTATGAGTTTGAGGAGACTGGGCAGAATCGGGTTTTGGGCTATCAGAATCCGGGGGAGTTGCGGGATGGTTATCCGAAGTTTTATTGGAATGTGGTTTATCGGTATGTGAAGGATGCGATCGGCTATTTGGAACTGACGCAGCAGGGGAAACAAGTTGTTGCTAATTTGAGCGCGAATGTTTTTCGGGTGGAGCATTCTCAGGTTCCAGAGTCGGCGGTGGCTGTAGTTAGCTAGGGTTGGGGTGGATGTTGGGCGACGTTATTTTTTGGGATAAGTAGGTCACTCTAATTAAACGTAAAATGCTCTTTTTTTAGAGCGCCGTAGCACTTAAAGAAGTCGTGATTCTGGGTATTCTGTTTTTTTACCGGGGCTTATTTAAATCTGAACTTCCCCCGGCAAATATACTTACACAGGCTCAAAAGCCTCTCAGCCCAAAGGTTTCAATTGTTGAGTAAAAAATTGTGTACCCATGTAGATGATTGATATCTGTTTGTGATCCGCAATTATATTGACTCTACAACAATTGAGCGCGATCGCCTGCGTCAGCTATTGCTTATAAATGGGTACAAATTTTCAGATCAACATTTGTATCCTTTGTGGAGTAAGAGTTTTAGGACTGTTAGTACATTTGTATGGGGGAACTTCAGTTTAATGGCCTCACTGAAAATCTGCGCGTCACAGGAAGAGTCGCCTGATTTTTTGCGGGGAAAGCGGCAGGCGAAAATGGAGGCTATCCAACGCTTGCAAGCAGTAGGCTTGACCGATGAGCAAATTGCGAAAGGCTTGGATATGACGCTAGAAGAGATTCAACAAGTCGATTTGAAAGAATAGAAGATAGAGCAAAGGCTAATGGCTGATGGATTCCCCGGCTCAAGCTTGGATAGATCATCCGATATCCAGTTTTTGCAACTCGCCCACCCCGGAGAGTTGCGGAACACGCGATATAGCTCTTAATTCCAACAGGCCTAACCGATTTTCCCACTGGGTTAAAATAATAGGTAAGTCATTTTAAAAGATATTGGCCATGACATTCATTAACCCCAAAACCGATTTTGCCTTCAAAAAAATATTCGGCTCCAACGAAAGCAAACCCATTTTAATCAGCTTTCTCAATGCCATGATTTATGATGGCAACCCCACCATCGCCGATCTAGAAATTATCGACCCGTATTTAGCATCAAGAGTTCCGTATCTCAAAGACTCGTACCTGGATGTCAAAGCCAGGCTTGCAGGAGGCGCAACTGTAATTATCGAAATGCAAGTTTTAAATGTAGCATCTTTTGCGAAACGGGTGGTTTACAATGCTGCGAAAACTTACTCCACTCAACTGATTCGCGGTCAAGGTTATTTTAAGTTAAAACCAGTAATTGCTTTGACAATTACTGATTTTGAAATGTTTGACAATGACCCGGAAGTAATTTCTCATTTTGTGTTCAAGGAGAAAAAGCGTTTATTTGATTATCTCGATCCAGAGATTGAACTGATATTTATCGAATTGCCAAAATTCGATAAACAATTGGATGAGTTAGAAACTTTGACTGACAAGTGGATTTATTTTATGAAAAATGCTCCCAGCTTGGAAATAGTGCCTTCAACAATGGAAACAGTATCGGAAATACAGCAAGCCTTTGCGATTGCCAATGAAACTAATTTGAATCCAGAGGAGTTGGCAGATTTAGAAGAACGCGAAATGTTTATTCTCGATCAGCAGGGTGTCTTGCTCAAGGGAATTGAAAAAGGGATTGCACAAGGCAGAGAACAAGGCATCGCAGAAGGTAGAGAAGAAGGCAGAGAAGAAGGACTCGCGCTAGGAATGAGAGAAAAAGCTCTAGAAATTGCTAAGCAACTTCTCAATGTCCTTGACAATCAAACCATTAGTCAAACTACTGGTTTGAGCGTTGAAGATATCCAAAACTTGCGGGAGGAATGAAAGGAAGGGAAAAAGTGCGATCGCACAATTACTCTACCTGTTCTCGCTACCAGGCTGAGCCTGGTAGCGCGGGTTTGTGAGGCTCTGCCTCTTTGATTGAGAATTATGCTAAATATTAATTCTCATCCATCTAATGCTTAAGGATGAGTCTGCCCTCTGTCTAAAGGCAGATTTCATTAAACGAGTAAATTCCGTATGATGCTCTAAAAGTCAGTCAGAGGGGAAAGCTATCTCCGACTCTAGCTCCGAATAACTGACCAATCTTACAATAAAAAAAATACATCTCATGACATCAGTCACTCCCAATCAAACTTCCTCTCAATACGAAGTTAGCGAACCAGAAGAAAAAATTGAGTCTCTAGTAGAAGAAGTTAAGTCAGAAAGCGAGATCGATTTAGAATTCCTCTACACCAGAGACATTGAATTCCGCCAAGAAACCATTTATTTCGTTGTAGTCGATCGCTTTTACGACGGCGACCCCGCAAATAACGAAGGCCCAAACCCAGAACTTTACGATCCAGAAGGCAAAGATTGGGGCAAATACTGGGGCGGCGACTTGCAGGGAGTTATCGACAAACTCGACTACTTAAAAGAGATGGGTGTTACCGCAGTTTGGCTGACTCCACTGTTCGAGCAAGTAGAAGCATTATTTGTCGAACAAGCAGCAATTCACGGCTACTGGATTAAAGATTTCAAGCGACTAAATCCCCGCTTTATTGCCAAAGGCGACAATCCTTCTATCAACCAAACACAAGAAACTAAAGATACCGTATTTGACAAATTAGTAGACGAGTTGCACCAGCGAAACATGAAACTCGTGCTCGATATTGTCTGCAATCACAGCAACCCAGATTTTAGTGGCAAAAAAGGGGAACTCTACGACGACGGCGTAAAAATAGCTGACTTTAACGACGATAAAGATAACTGGTATCACCACTACGGCGAAGTCAAAAACTGGGAAGATGAATGGCAAGTCCAAAACTGCGAACTGTCTGGTTTAGCAACTTTTAATGAAAACAATATTGCATACCGCAATTACATTAAGTCAGCAATTAAACAATGGCTCGACAGAGGTGTTGATGCTTTGCGGGTTGATACAGTCAAGCATATGCCTATTTGGTTTTGGCAGGAATTTAATGCTGACATTTTAACACACAGACCTGATGTTTTCATTTTTGGCGAATGGATTTACAGCGACCCTAGAAACGAGCGTTCTGTGGAATTTGTCAACGAGTCAGGGATGACTATTTTAGATTTTGGTCTGTGCGTGGCAATTCGAGAAGTATTGGGAAAGGGTGCTGAAGCGGGATTTAGCTTAGTCCAAGATGTACTGGATCTGGATTACCACTACTACGGGGCGACGGAGTTAATTACTTTTATTGACAACCACGATATGCCGAGGTTTCAGTCGTTGAATCCCGATCCAGAAATGCTGCTGTTGGCGATAGCTTTAATTATGACGACTCGCGGCATTCCCTGCATTTATTACGGCACCGAACAGTATCTCCACGATGATACAGATGGGGGAAATGACCCCTACAACCGCCCGATGATGGAAAAGTGGGATACTGATTCGCCGATTTACCGAGCTGTGCGGTTGTTGTCTGGATTGCGGCGGCTGAATCCAGCTATTTCGATGGGGAGTCAGTGGCAAAAATATCTAACTCCTGATGTTTATTGTTACGTGCGCCGCTATCGCGAGTCTGTGGTGTTTGTAGCGATGAATCGTGGCAATTCTGTTACTCTTGAAGAGGTTGATACTGAGCTGCCTGATGGAGAGCATACGGAGGTTTTATCGCGCCGCAAGTTTGAAGTTAAAGATGGGAAGCTGTACAATTTGGAGTTGGGTTCCCGGGAAGTAATGATTTTTAGTCGCGTCGGAGAGCGAGTTAAGGCGACAACTATTGTGCGGGCGCAGCTTAACAGCGTTCAAACTCAGCCTGGGGAAAGAATTGTGGTGATTGGAGATTGTCCTGAATTAGGGAATTGGGATATTAGTAAGGGCTACCCGTTGGAGTATATCAATACTAATACTTGGTTTGGGGAAATTCCTTTTAATGAAAGTGCGGGGAAGTTGATTTCTTATAAGTATGTGCTGCTACGGGAAGGACAGTCGCCGCTGCGAGAAAATCTGGTTTGTCGCCGCTGGGTTTTAGTTTCGGAAGGGACTGTGAAATGGCGGGATAAGTGGGCGAGTGGACGGGAGTCTTAATAGTTTTGATTTGTGAGTTTTGAGTGAAACCGTTTTAGGCACATAAACCGGGTTTGATGAACGAAAATACTTCCTTCTTAAGGCTTTGGATTATCTTTTTAAAACCCGGTTAATTTATTATGTACGTCACTGGTGTGAAATTTAATTAGTAACTGCAACTCATAATTCATTACTTTTTAAATATGACTTAGGTAATAAATAGTTGGGCTTTTTATCTATAGCAGTAAGGTGTGCATTGTGCATCCTCCGGGCATGAGTTAGGGTGCGCCTCGGCGCACCCTACAGTTTTATTAAAGCGATCGCAACTTCTGGGCTAAAACATCGACATAACGTTCGCTGCTGTGCTGGTTCACAACCATTTCGTAGCCCCGCTGCGCTTGAGATTCAGCTTCTTGAGGATTTTTTAGCAAATGGACGATCGCCTCGCGCAAACCTGCTGCATCTCCCACATTTACCACTTTGGCAATATCCGGGGCGGCTAAATAATCCACCATACCTTGAGTCCGAGTCATGACGACCGGGCGCTTGCAAGCCATTGCTTCCAGTAAAGCCTGCACTCCAGCAGCATATTTATTGTCCACCAAACAAACTGCAATTACGTCTGCATCGCGGTAAAGCTGCAGTAAATCTGGCCATTCGTAGAATTTGCGGGACATATTTTCTGGCAGAGTATCGGGGAAAGCTTTCGATAAAGCCTTGGCATCTTTAGAAAAACCGCTAATTTTTACGTCAACATCTAAGTCAGCAGTTGCTGCTGCTAAGAGTCGGTAGTCGCGCTTTTCTAATCCGACGCTAACAATTGGAGTTTAGACTAAGCAGGTCAAAAAGCGCGATCGCTGTGAGACTAGCGAACAGTTCTCAAAAACGGCCCTGGTCGCTGGCGACAAGCTATCAGACTCAACCCTAAGATAGATGCCAGCGACCGTTGACGTTCTCGGAGACTTGCAACAAGAGAAAAAAACTGTCTGCGATAGTTTCAACAGACAGCGTAAGGGTAGAAAATTGAGAATTCAGCAAAAAATCTCAAATCTACCTGCAATCTCTGTTTGAACAATTATACGAATTTCGTCAACAAGCTTATGAATGCCTTGGCAAGGCAAAAGATGCCACCTTTGAACTAGCAGACGCGGTAATGACGACGCGCCACGTCTCATGCGCGAGGAGATTTGGCTCTCAATCCCTTGTTTCGGCGTGAGTGGTCGAGCGCCTATGAAGCACTACAAGATTGTAGACCCGATCAAGAAAAATTGATGCAACTGTACATCCAACAGATGTCACAAGTATAGCATTTCTCAGAAAGATGAGGTATGATATAACAGACTTGAACGGAGTGAAAAATATAGAAACCTAAAATGTTATGCAGCTCTAATTAAATGGAAGGCTCTTCGAGCAGTAGTCCCTCACCCCATAGCAGTCACTCGAATGACAACTATCAATAATTTTAGCAAGTATCACACATTAGTAAAAATGAAAACTTATTCGATTGATTTTAGACAAAAAATTATGGACGTGTACCATAATGAACCGCTGTCACAAAGAGCAATAGCCAACCGTTTTTGTGTAGCCCTAAGTTTTGTCCAAAAAATAATTAAACAGTATCGTGAGACCCAAAATATTGCTCCTCGAACTGAGCGATGCGGAGTCAAATTAAAACTGAATGCAGAGCAACTGCTGATCAAGCGCGAAATTGATTGAAGAAAATAATGATGCGACTCTCGAAGAACTCCGTTATTTACTCTACCAAAAAATTGGTTTTACCATCAGCGTAGCAACGATGGGAAGAATGGCAAAACTCTTAAATATGACCTTAAAAAAAAACTCTTTTCCCGTCAGACAAAGGCAGTGAAAGAGTTCAGAACCTGCGATATTAGTTCTGGCAAAAAATTCGACAAATTTGTTTGAAAGACTTAATATTCATTGATGAATGTGGAGTAAACTTGGCAATGGTTAGGTTATATGCAAGGGAGGCTAAAAGGTTCAAGAGCCCAGGGGCCAAAACCGAATAAACGGGGCAGAAATGTCTCAATAATTGGAGCTATATCGGTCAACGAAATCCTAACATCCATCAATTTAACAGGTACAACTGATACAATTACATTTGAGGCTTTTATTATCCGAAAGCTAGTACCAAAACTCTGGAAAGCGGTTTGTGTAGTGATGGATAATTGTACTATTCATACCGGAGAAGAAATAGAAAAAGCCATCAAAAAGAAAGGGGCAAAATTAATATACTTGTCGCCCTATTCGCCCGACTTCTCACCAATTGAACATTTAGGGTCAAAACTCAAAAACATTCTCCGTTCTATCAAGACGACTAATTATCGAGAATTAGCAAAAGCGATAGAGTTTGCGTTCAATCAAGTTACATTATCCGATCTTGGGAATTGGTTTACTCACTGCTGTTATTGTACCTCATCTTTCTGAGAAACGCTATAGAACGTCCAGTATTAGCGATCGATCATACGGCATGGTTGAGGCCTCATGCACCTACTCTCAAAGAGCGTACTTATGAACATCAACCGACAGCCTTGCCTCACGGCATACCTGTTGGTATCGGTCAGGGGTATAGTACGATCGCGTGGATACCTTCGACCATCGGCAGTTGGGCATTACCCTTAAGACACGAACGTATTACCAGTTGGGAAAATCCGATGGCTAAAGGCGCTGAACAATTGGCACAAGTGTGTGAATATCTTCAGAATCGACCCATAGCCCTATTTGATAGCGAGTATGGGTGTGCTCCTTTGATAAAAGCAACCGCTGCGATTGCCGCTGATAAACTAATGCGTATTCGTTCTAATCGTTGCTTGTGGTCAGCACCTCTATCTTATAGTGGTAGAGGAAGACCCAGAACTCATGGAAAGCAGTTTAAGCTTAACGACGCTCAAAGCTGGTGGGAACCAGAACAAACACTCTTTATCTCTTGAACCGAAACTCGGACGAATCAGATTGAGAAAATGGGATAACTTGCATTTTCGAGGCAGTCCCAAACATCCGATGACTCTGATTTTAGTAGAACGCTTAGAAGCTGTAACGGGTCAATTAAAAACTCAACCTTTGTGGTTAGTTTGGGTCGGCATCCAAATGCCATCTCTGGCAGAAATTTGGCAACTATATCTACGTCGTTTTGCCCTCGAACACTGGTATCGCTTAGCCAAACAAACCTTGCATTGGACTGTGCCGAAGCTGAGCACTCCCGAACAATGTCAACGATGGAGCGATTTGATGCCATTAGTGACCTGGCAACTATGGTTAGCTAAAGATTTAGTGAAAGAAACTCGTCTACCCTGGCAAAAGTCTCTCTCTGAATTGACCCCTGGAAGGGTTGCACAATCAATGCTTCCACTTTTGATCGGGATTGGGACTCCCACTGTTGCTCCCAAACGCCGAGGAAATTCAGATGGATGGCAACCAGGAAAAGCTCGCACTAAAAGATGTCGCTATCCTGTGGTCAAAAAGGGTAAAGGTCGGCTCCAAAAATCACCAAAATCCATTAGTTAACCTGGGAATATCTCTCTAAATTCACCACAATTTCTACTCAGCTAACCCTGAGTCAATTTGTGCTTAGTCTAAACTCCAAATGTCAACGATGGAGCGATTTGATGCCATTAGTGACCTGGCAACTATGGTTAGCTAAAGATTTAGTGAAAGAAACTCGTCTACCCTGGCAAAAGTCTCTCTCTGAATTGACCCCTGGAAGGGTTGCACAATCAATGCTTTCACTTTTGATCGGGATTGGGACTCCCACTGTTGCTCCCAAACGCCGAGGAAATTCAGATGGATGGCAACCAGGAAAAGCTCGCACTAAAAGATGTCGCTATCCTGTGGTCAAAAAGGGTAAAGGTCGGTTCCAAAAATCACCAAAATCCATTAGTTAACCTGGGAATATCTCTCTAAATTCACCACAATTTCTACTCAGCTAACCCTGAGTCAATTTGTGCTTAGTCTAAACTCCAATAACAACCGTTTGCCGCTTTTTCTCGGCAGAAACGGGACCCGGTGTAAAAAACTTAGTGTCTGTCTGGTCTAGAAGCACTAAAATGCGGGATTCAGGTATAGCTAAATAGCTGCGGAGGAAGTCAGTTTGAGGGGTGGCGCAGGCCATGAACACATCAATTTTGTCCGCTAAACCAAATAGTTTCAGCGCGAGGCGGCCGCGCGGCCGATCGACATTGTGGAAATGTACAACAATTTTCGGGCGCTTGGGCAATTGGCCACACATCGCCGCCACTGGAACGCCAATGTCACCGCCGTTACAAAATATCACGTCGTCGCTGCTGACTTGCTTGGACAATTTACGCGCGGCGGCCCAATGTTCGGGCTTAGAAAAAATTTTTGATCGCAGCTTGTCGCTCAACGATATCGCTTCGCCATCTGGGGCATGAACGGTGGCATTTAAGCGGTCTCTGAGGGCTCGCAGGACGTGGCGAGGGCATTTGCCGAGTTGTGCATCGCGGTCAATTCCATCTAGGTCTATTTTGCGACCTAATGCCAAATGGTATTTCAAAATATTCTCCTTAGAATTCTGCAGGTGCTGCCACAAATTATAGTCATTTCAAATAAGTATGAGACTATTTAAAAATGAGGTAAAATTAATAAAAATAGTGAACCCGCTAGGAAAATGTCTTACAGTATTGATTTGAGAAAAAGAGTAGTGGATTATGTAGAAAATGGCGGTCGTATCGCTCAAGCAACCGGACTTTTTCAGGTAGTTGTGGCAACGATATATCGGTGGCTGGGTCGGACAGACCTTAGAGCCACCAAGGTAAAAAGACGTAAGAGAAAGCTAGATTGGAAAGCCTTAGAAAACGATGTAAAAGAGAACCCAGATGCCAGATTAATCGACAGAGCCAAGAAGTTTGGGGTCAGACCAAGTGCCATATCTTATGCTCTTAAAGAAATAAAAACTACTCGAAAAAAAAAACAACTTCGTTATCAGGAAAGAAACCGAGAAGAAAGAATGAAATACTACAGATATCTCCGAGAATTAATTAAAGTATCGGGATGTCAAAGTCTGGTTTTTATTGATGAGTCAGGATTTGAAGAGTTTCAAGATTGTGCATTAGGCTGGTCAAAAAAAGGCAAAAAAATCTGGGGTGAAAAGTCAGGAAAACGGGGGAAAAGAGAAAATCTAGTAGCCGGAAGAAGGAAAGGAAAAAAGGACTTAATTGCCCCAATGGTTTTTACGGGCAGCCTCAATGCAGAAGGTTTTGAAGGGTGGTTATCTTTATATTTATTACCCTCTCTGACCCAGCCATCTATCTTAATCATGGATAATGCACCGATTCATCGAAAAACAGCCATTCGAGAACTGGTAGAGGAAACGGAGCATCAAGTTCTTTTTCTCCCAAAATATTCTCGCCTACCTGAACGATATTGAACACGATTTTAGTGCCTTAAAGCGAGCCAGAATGTATGCTCCTCCTGGCACATCTTTAGATGAACTCATCTGTGCCTACTGCGATCAATAGTGTCTCTTTTTTATTTGAAATGACTATATCTAACCTCAGAAGATTTTATCCTCTACTGTTGAACGTGCTGGTCTGATCGAGCAATTTTAGATTTTAGATTTTAGATTTTAGATTTGACTCTACAGATGAATCTGGGGGGTTCTCCCTCATGTCTAAATTTTTGTGAGTTCCACCAATCCTGTCTGGGGCTTGTATAGCAACGGCCCTCATGGTTAGCGGGACTTAAACAAAAAACACGAGCTAAATAAGTTATAATGCTTGCTCTGTAAGCATATAACGTTCAAAAATGAGCGATGAAAGAGACCACCCCCGCCGCCATGCCCCCCTGCTTTGACCGATGGTGTCAAAGATTTGACGATATCTTTGGTCATATTGCCCAAAAACGGGAGTTTAGGAACTATTTAGGCGGATTATTGGGCGAAAGTGAGCGAAAAAACATGAAGCAGATGGCGACAAACGCCGTCGGAGTGACTTACCACAAATTACACCATTTTTTAACCGCAGCACCTTGGTCATTCCGTGAACTGAACCAACGCCGAAGAGGAGGTAATGAATCAGTGTCGCCAAACTAAGATTAATCAAGGATTTAGTCTGATTGTAGATGATTCAGGGCATAGAAAAAGTGGTAATTTTACAGAGGTCGTGGGACGGCAATACATTGGAGAAATTGGGAAAACAGAGAATGGTGTAGTAGCAGTTACTACCCATCTATATGATGGCATCAAAAGTTTACCCTTAGATATAGAATTGTATCAAAAAGCCGACTCATTACCCAAAGGAAACGCCGACCCAGAATTTAAAAAGAAACCCGAAATAGCCATAGATTTAATAGACCAAAGTTTAGCCAGAGGATATCGACCAGGGATAGTGCTGATTGATGCTGGGTATGGCAATAACGCAAGTTTTTTACAAGAAGTAGAGAAAAGAAAATTAAAATATATCGGAGGGATTGCCAAGAACCGTAAAGTAATAATTCAAAAAAAGGGGGATGGAAAAGAGGAAATTCGAGTAGATAATTTAGCAAAAACTTTACCGAAAGAGGCTTTCAGTAAAATTCAACTCCAACTAGAAAAGCCCAGAACGGTATGGGTAGCGACAAGAGAAATCGAGTTATCAAAGTATACTGGCAAGAGAGTAGTAGCCATCGTCATGAATGCAGCTACTAGCGATGAAGCCAGTGAAATTGATTATTTGATGAGTAATGTTGAGTTATCAACAGCAACTGGGGAGTGGGTAGTAAAGACCTATTCCCAAAGAAATTGGGTGGAAGTTTTCTATCGGGAAGCTCTCATGATGGTTAGGGCTAAAAGAATATCAAGTCAGAGATAAACGCAGTTTAATGAGGCATTTAATTTTGGTGTTTTGTGCATACACTTTTATTCTCTGGCATACCTTAACCGGAGGATTAAGACGTAAATGGGCAAATAAACCTTTAAATACCTTTACAGAAGCGCTGGAAGCCTTTCGGACCGCAATATCTTTTCGGTTTGTCAGATGGCTGAACAAAAATTTGGACGTATTCTCTGCTTATAAAGCTAGTTTGGGCTTTATTTGGGCTTGAAATTTGTTTAAGTCCCGTTAGGAAACCGGGTTTATGGACACCCGGGCGCAAATCCTGTACGAATCAAAAACAGTGAAACGCGCCGATCGATTCCAAGGACTTAAGCTTTTATGCTGAAGTTAGCTAAAGAATTTATGTTTAACCTCATGTATATTTCTCCAGAGCAAGATCAAAAAATTCGCTACACCCTGCGCGAGTGCGGTCAAGAAGCTTACAAGCTAGCAGCCGAACCTTTTGAAGTTTCCGAGAAAGGGCCCAACGACTACGTGACGAGTATCGATCAATACCTAGACCGACAACTATCGGCAGCATTTAGCGCTTTGTTTCCTGAAGATGGCAGGATCACCGAGGAAAACGCCGCCTCCAGAGCAGCTTACGGGGCTAATTACCAGCGCCTCTGGTGCATCGATCCCATTGACGGGACTGAAGAATTTATTCGGGGAAAACTCCACTACGCCTCGATGGTGGGGCTGCTGCTTGAGGGGAAACCGGTGGCCGGCTGGATCTACGCCCCGGCTTTTGACCAAATGTATTTTGGTGGCAAAGATTGGGGATTGTTCCAAACAGTCGGAACCCAAGCCCCGCAGCCGATCGCGCTGTGCAAACCCCCGGCCCCGACAGCGGAAAATTGTAAAATTATTCTCGGAGACAAAGACCAGAAAAACTACGCCCAGGCGATCGCCCAAAGCATCCCCGGAGCCGAATTTTACTCGCTGGGCAGCTTTGGCTTAAAAGTGATGGAAGTTATCTTCGGTCGAGCTGGTTTGTACCTGTATCTCAACGGCAGAGTTAAAGTGTGGGATACCGCCGGTCCTTTGGCTTTAGCAAAAGCAGCCGGATTGGTTTGTTGCGACTTGCAAGGTCAACCGCTGAGGTGGACTAAAGATGCGATCGAGCCGGAGACTCTGGCCCACACGCAGTCAATCGCGATCGGCTGGCCGGGCTACATAGAACCTCTGTTAGGCAAAGTTCAACAGGCAGTGGCAGGCTTGTAAACCCGTTTAAGATTAAAGAATCTACCAATTTTACGTGAACCGGGCCTGTGCACCCTTATCATCAATTAAAGGAGCAACAGATTCTTTGTGTTCCCAAACATCGATCGTTCCCTAGCTGTTGGGTCTCGCCTAATCATATTTCCCACCTCCGCGAGTTTGCGTCAGGAACCTCAGCCTAAAGGCGTGAGGCTTGGAAGAGTAATCTGACAAGCCATTCTGACGGGCCTAAGTCTTAACTGACTACGTTTTTTGAGTCACGACACCGGAGAATGCGAAGCCAGTTTTCCGCTCTGTCGCTGAAGGTTAAACAGCTCTAAGGTCACTGGGGCAGTGCTTTCAGCCCAACAAGCTCACTAAACCTTGGCGAGGCTAACATCACCCCGAAAGGGAGGCTCGAAAGAGCAAAACACTATGCGTACAGGGCTGGGAAGTTTGAGGCGGTAATTGTCCCGCTGAAAGTGCAACACAAAAGCACACCGAGCCAACCAGTCCCAAGGCGGTAGTAATCAAAAAAAGACAATATAAAGCCGTCCTAGAAGGACGGAGTTTCTACCCATTTTTTTGATGAAGACAGAAGCTTTCAGTGAGCTATTCCCTCTATTTAAGGGTGCTAACCCAGAAACCTTGGGAGGACTGCTATCAAATGCCGTCAAGCATGAGTATCCCCCGGGCCGAGCTGTGGTGATGGAGGATTCTTGGGGCAACGCGATTTACTTTGTCGTGTCTGGCTGGGTAAAAGTCCGGCGCTTGTCAAACGATCGAGCTGTATCAATGGCTATTTTAGGACGGGGTGCGTTCTTCGGCGAAATGGCAATTCTGGACGAATCTCCCCGATCGAATGACGTACTTGCTCTATCGCCGGTGCGGCTGCTGAGTGTAACAGCTCAGCGATTTATCCAAACCCTGTTTAAAGACCCGCAATTGCACCACCGGATGCTGCAACTGATGGTGCGGCGGCTGCGCCAAACCAATCACCGCTATCAACTCCGCAACCGCCAGCCAGCGGTTAAACTAGCAAATACTTTAGTCGAGCTGGCAGAAAACTACGGTCAGAAAACTGCTGAGGGCAAAGATATCTTCAATATTCCTTATGAAGACTTAGCTGATGTCACAGATATCACCCTAGATGAAACCAGCAAAATTATGGAAAAACTCGATAGTAAAGGTTGGATCAAAATCGATCCAGACCGCCAAACTATCCATTTGATCAATCTCAAGCACTTGATTAATTTGGCAAGTCAATGACTGATGTTACTTGTTTGGATACTTCGTCCGCGACCGGCAACAGTGAGGGGCAACTAACAGCACCGACAATTCAATATTCGGTGGCGATGCCCAATCCTGAATCCCACCTCTTTGAAGTAACTTTGCGCGTGCAAGGTTGGTCGGAGCCGGTTCTGGATTTAAAAATGCCTGTCTGGACTCCCGGTTCTTATTTGGTTCGAGAGTACGCCCGCCACCTGCAAGATTTTAGCTCACAGGCGGGCGATCAAGCTTTACCTTGGCGCAAAAAAAGCAAAAATCACTGGCAAATCGATACCGATTCGGTGTCAGATATCACGGTTCGCTACCGCATTTTTGCCAACGAACTGACAGTGCGAACCAATCATTTAGACTCGACTCACGGTTATTTCAATCCGGCAGCTTTATGCTTTTTCTTGCCGGGTTTTGAGCGTAATTGCTACACCGTAACCGTTGTACCCCCGCAACCGGAATGGCGCGCCGTTACTACTTTGCCGCCTGTTTCTGGCCAAAATCTTACTTTCGCTGCTGCGGATTTTGACACTCTCGTAGACAGTCCTTTTGAGATTGGCTATCACGAAGTGTACGAGTTTGAAGTGATGGGAAAAACCCACCAGTTAGTTGTGTGGGGAAAAGGCAACTTAGAACCCGAGCGGGCGATTCGAGACATCCAAAAAGTTATCGAAGTCGAGGCAAAAATGTTTGGCGGTTTGCCTTATGAACGCTATGTGTTTTTCCTGCATTTGTCCGGCTCAGGTTTTGGCGGTTTGGAACACAAGGAGTGCTGCACTCTCAACTATCCGCGTTTTAGTTTTCGGGCTAAGGAAAAGTATGAACGCTTTATTCAGTTGGTGGCTCACGAGTTTTTTCACCTCTGGAATGTCAAGCGCATTCGACCGAAAGCTCTGGAAGTATTTGACTACGAACAAGAAAATTATACTCCTTCTTTGTGGTTCTCCGAAGGCACTACCAGTTATTACGATTTGGTGATTCCTTTTCGAGCTGGTATCTACGGCGTGAAGGGTTTCTTTCAAAATCTAGCTAAGGAGATCACTCGCTTGCAGACGACTCCGGGGCGGAGTGTGCAGCCTGTCAGTGAGTCGAGCTGGGATGCTTGGATTAAACTTTATCGCCGGGATGCTAACAGCGATAATTCGCAGATTTCCTATTATTTGAAGGGGGAAGTTGTTTCGTTTGTACTCGATTTGTTGATTCGAGCCAGACACGGCAACGAGCGATCGCTCGACGATGTGATGCGTTTGATGTGGCAGCAGTTTGGCAATGCTAATTCCAGTAAAAACGACGATTTTGAACTGAAGTCGGAAACAGAGGCCAAGCCGGCGCATCTGACATCAAATGGACAGTTAAATTCTCCTTCGCTGACCGCAGAAATAGGCTTTACTCCCGAAGAGTTGCAAAGTGCGATCGAGTCAGTCGCCGGCATCGATTTGAGCGATTTTTTCGCACGCTATATAGACGGCACAGAAGAGTTGCCTTACAACCAATATCTGGAACCTTTCGGGCTGCAAATTTGGGTAGATGAAAGTGAGCAAACGCCTCGCACTGGTTGGACGTTGGGAGCGGAAAACGGGCGGGAAATGGTTAAATTTGTCGAAATAGGATCTCCGGCACAATTGGCAGGAATTGATGCTGGGGACGAGTTGCTGGCGATCGAAGGTTTTCGGGTAAATTCAGAACAAGCGGGTGAGAGGCTTAAAGATTATGAGCCGGGGGACACAATAGAGGTGACAGTTTTTCACCAAGATGAACTGCGGACTTGTCGTGTTACTCTCGCGCCGCCCCGCCCTGGCCGCTACTCGATCGTGCCGGTGGAAAAGCCCACTGCTACTCAGAAACAAAACTTTACTGAATGGCTGGGAGTTCCTCTATCGAAATTGTGACATAAATGAAGGGGAAGGGGAAATAAAAGACAAGAAGGAATCAGGCTCAATTACCAATTCCCAATTCCCCATTCCCAATTCCCCATTCCCCATAACCAATTTTGATTATGCAAACCCCACCTCCTCCATCAATTACGCCCCGCCAGATGAATCTGCTGAGGATTGTTACTTCTATGGCCTGGGCTGACGGCCAACTCGCGACAGAAGAAGTTAATTTAATGCTCGATCGCTTTTGCGGTTTGTTTGCCCCAGATACCGACGGACAACAAATGCAACAAGAACTGCGGGATTATATCATGCAAAATATCCCCCTTGACGAGTTGATCGGTCAACTAGAAACTCAAGATGAAAGGGAATTAGTCCTGCACCTGGGCTATGAAGTGATTTCATCTAGTTCTCGCACTCCCGACGAACCAAAAATTAACGCAGAAGAAGCAGCAGCTTATCAAAAATTAGTGCAGTTGCTCAATCTTCCAGAGGATGCGGTCAAGCGTATTGAAGCTGAAGCATCGGCGGGAGATAGTTCGGAGGGAATTGTAGAGAAGATGGCTCACAAATTAGAAAAGTTCATCAAAGGCTAGTTCGGGACTTGCGCGCGCTTGGCTTAAAAACCCGGTTGATTCCTAGATTTCTCGTTCCTAAACCTGGAATCTTTCGTAGAAACCGGGAATAAGCCCCCCATCCCTAAGTCTTGTTAGGTAAGTATCGGAATAAGAATAATAATTTTCTGAGTGCAACTATTTACAACTAAATCAGAAGGGAAATAAACCGGATTGTGACTCTCTATTTCCTACGATATACTAACAAAAAAAAACGGCAAAGTTAAGAATATTTTTCATCGCCGGGAACGGTAATATAATTTGCGATCGCCCTTCCCGCGCACAGCATTCCCCTTAACGATAATTAGGGACTTAGGCAAAGCCTAAATCCCTAATTGATATACCGATTTTTGGCGATCACTGAAAGTGAATTCAACCCGTCATTAGTGCGCTAACTTGCTGAGGGCGTGCCAAGTTCTGTAGCCGACAATTCCATCTTGGGGTAAAGCCTTGCTAAGTTGCAATTGTCGCACTGCTACATCTGTCATCGTCCCGAATAATCCGTCAATCGAACCAAAATAGTATCCATTGATTTTCAAGACATTCTGAACAATTTTAACAGCATTACCAGAACTGCCCTTCATGACGATCGGCATATTCACAGGTGCACCAGAGTATAGTGCTTCCCAAGTGACAGGGCCGACAATCCCATCTTCTTTTAAAAAGACGCGGTGTTGATAGCCTTTGACCGCGTTTTGAACTTGGACGCCGAAGATACCGTCCATCGGGCCGAAATAATATGCCCAATGATATAGAAGCTGTTGTAGTTCCGTGACAGCTTGACCTGTGGAACCGATTTGTAACGTGGGCTTGTTTACTCCAGTGGTTGCAGCAAATGCCAGAGTTGATTGAGGAGTAGTATCGGCGACAAGAGCCATAGTTTCATTGTTCAAGCTTCTTTCTTCGGTGTACATAATGTGGTTCCTCTCAAGATTTAAGTTTTGTTCTTTGATATTTCAGGTATAACTGGTGGGATTTGTGAGTGCACAGTCACTTTTTCGAGTCTCACTCATGTGAGTGTCACTCGTTTGAGTTACCCGTGGGTTTGCCGTCAGGAATGCAAGTTGTAATATTTTTATGATGACTTTCGTTGTCACTACAAACCAAGCGGTAAGGTGCGCGGTGTACACCCTACAAAATACTCCTACAAAATACAAAGATGCGGGGTACGCACCCTACCAACTACCGTTGATTGTTTACTCAGCAAATTCTCGCAATGTGGGAATTAAATACTGTGTCAAAGTGAAGGCATCTACTCCTAATTCCGTGCGTTCTTTGGCAGCCATGATTCCGGCTTGAGCGTGCCACCAAACTGCTGTTGCTGCAACTGATTGGGGGGGGGATTTGCGGGCGATCGCTGTTGCTAATAGTCCCCCTAACAAGCCGGTGAGAACGTCGCCGCTGCCGCCTCTGGCGAGGGCTGGGGTGCTTTCGGGATTGAGGTAGGTGATGGTACGTGAAGCGTAGCTATCCCGTAGCGAATCGCCTTCATCCTTCCAACTTATGCAAACTTTGGCTCCTTTGAGCAATACCGTTGCACCGCAAAGCTGAGCTGCTGCTTGAGTTGCCGCAATTCGATCATCGCCGGTTTCGTCTAATGCGGGAAATAAACGCTTGAATTCCCCCGGGTGAGGCGTGATAATTGTCACTGCTGAGCGTTCGGACAAAATCGGGACTGTGCCGAGTTGAGCGAGGATATTTAAACCGTCAGCATCTAACACCAGAGGTCGATCGCTCTCCAGTACAGATTCTACAGCTATTGCCGCTTCCAATGTCAGACCTGGCCCTGCGGCGATCGCATCATAAGAACTCAAATCAATTGCTACTGGCAACTGGCTAATTGCACCGGCGTGGGTTTCGGGACATCCTATCACTAATGCTTCTGGCAACTGACTGCTCAACATCGGTTTAATCGACTCAGGAACGGCAATTGAGAGCATTCCGATGCCGCTGGCTCTTGCTCCCAAGGCTGCCAAAATTGCGGCTCCGCTGTAGCGGCGGGAACCTGCAATAATTAGTAAGTGACCGTTGGTGTATTTGTGCGAAATTGGCGATCGGGGTAACGGCAAATGCTGAGTTGCCGAGGCTGTTGTAATGCGTTGTATTGCTGGCGTTTCGCCTAATATTTCTGCAATATCTGCTGCCGGAATATCAAAATCAATTAATTCGGAACTGCCGATATATTCTAAGGCTCTGTCTTGCAGAAATGCCATTTTCCACAAACCCAAACATAATGTATGTTTTGCCCGGATAGCCGTCCCCAAAACTTCTCCTGTATCTGTATGAATTCCCGATGGAATATCTATACTTAAAATTGGTATATTTAAGTTATTTATTTCGTCAATGGCGGCGGCTGGGGCGTTAATAATTTCTCGTTCTAATCCAAATCCAAATAAACCATCTACGAGCAAATCACAGTTTTTCAGCGGTTCAATTTTGTCAACAAAGGGAATATTTAAACAACGCGCATAATCAGCGTGATTTTTTGTTAGTTCTTTTAGTTGAGAAAACGGGCAGTAAATAACTACTTGGAACCCTTGAAAGTGCAATTCGCGGGCAACAACCAAAGCATCGCCGCCGTTGTGTCCGGGCCCAACCAATACGCCGATAATTGGCAATTGAGAATTAACAAGATTTTTTCCTTCTTGCCTTTTCCTTCTATCCGTTAAATCCTGTAGACTACTCGTTGCCGAACTTCCTTCCCCGTTCAAAAGCTGCTGAATGCGTCTAGCAATCAGTCCCGCGACTTTTTCCATTAAAGCTGCGACTGGCATTCCAGCAGCAAAGATTCTCGTTTCTATTTGCCGCATTTGGTCGGCGGTGACAACAAATTTTTGAATAGTCATATTAGTGCTAAAATTTCAGCTAACAGCAGCAGTGGCGGGTTGTAGTATACTTGTGGTATAATAAATTAGCTCGATCGAACAAAGTAACAGTAAAATAGCAATTTCTCTCCAACCATGAACAAGATTGTTGTAGGCCTCTCCGGCGGGGTCGATAGTTCCGCAGCAGCCGCAATTTTACACCATCAGGGATATGAAGTGGTGGGTTTAACGCTGTGGTTGATGAAGGGCAAAGGTCAGTGCTGCTCTGAGGGAATGGTCGATGCAGCTAAAATTTGCGAAGATTTGGGCGTTCCCCACCACATTGTTGACAGCCGCGAGGTCTTTCAGGCAAGTATTGTCGATTATTTGGTGGAGGGTTACAGTGCAGGAGTTACGCCTTTGCCTTGTTCCCAGTGCAATAAAACTGTGAAGTTCGGGCCAATGCTTAAGTATGCTCGCGAAGAACTCGGAATTGAAAAAATCGCTACAGGGCACTACGCTCGGATTACTTACGATGCTGCTACGGGTCGCTATCAGTTGCTGCGGGCGATCGACCCTGCGAAAGATCAGTCTTATTTTTTGTATGATTTAACACAGGATTTGTTGGCGGGTACGGAATTTCCTTTGGGGGAAATTACCAAGACAGAAACTCGCAGAATTGCGGCGGAATTTGGCTTGAAAACTGCTGATAAGCCGGAAAGTCAGGATTTGTGCTTGGTGGAAAGTAACGGTTCGATGCGGGCTTTTCTGGATAAGTACATTGCGCCGCAAAAGGGTGACATTGTGGACAAGTCAGGGCGGGTGCTCGGACAGCATGACGGCGTGCACCACTACACCATCGGCCAGCGGAAGGGACTCGGTATTGCTGCACCGGAACCGCTGTACGTAATTGAACTTGATGCTCCTGGCAATCGGGTAATTGTGGGCGATCGACAGTTGGCAGTAGAATCTGAGTGTACAGTCCAGAAAGTGAATTGGGTTTCTGTGGCTGCGCCGACGGCTCCGATTCGGGCTCAGGTACAGATTCGATATCGATCGCAGCCCGTCCCCGCGACTGTAATTCCCCTGGAAACTGCGGGAGAAGAAAACGCCTACTGTACAAGAGTTAAGTTAATTTTTGATGAACCGCAGTTGAGCATTACCCCCGGACAAGCGGCCGTTTGGTATGACGGAGACGTGCTGTTGGGCGGGGGAATCATCGAAAGAAACCAACTCCCAAATTAAAGCAAGGGGCGGGCTAGAAGCCCACCCCACAAGAAACCAGCCACAAAAAAACTCACTCTTTGTGGAACAGGCATCTTGCCTGTTTGTGATCCCCACCCACAAAAAAACTCACTCTTTGTGGAACAGGCATCTTGCCTGTTTGTGATCCCCACTCACAAAAAAACTCACTCTTTGTGGAACAGGCATCTTGCCTGTTTGTGATCCCCACTCACAAAAAAAACTAACTCTTTGTGGAACAGGCATCTTGCCTGTTCCAATAGGAAGTTTATTTTTGATTTCACAGGCTCAAATTTACCGAGCTAACTTTTTTTCCAAACGCAAGATATTTCCCCTAGCATTAGTGCGGTAAACCCAAGTTTGCCTACCATCAGAAACCACAACCCGCCAACCTTCAACAATCATTTGACCGCACATTTCATCCGCTTTCGCAAGCCCTAAACAAGTATTCGGCCAACTTTGTCTGCTCGATTCAGTTACTTTCAACTTGTCAGCAGCAATGCCAGTGGAGTCCGACAACTCTCGGCGAACTGCTGCTGCTACGGTTGCGGGCAATTTGTTGGGGGGATTTTCGCGCGTAGTCTCGGCCAAATTGCCCGGTTCGGAAACTAGAGTATTGAGTGCCAATACCGAATAGCTGATTTTTTGGGGCACCGCTGCTGAGGAAAATTGCTGCGCGGTTTGCTGCTGTTGCTTTTCCAACTGGGCAAGGGAATCTTTGAGAGCGCCCGCGTTAGCCGCAGCGGTGTGTCTTAGCGCCGGATACATTTCCCATACCAGAATTCCTGTCAGCACCAAAGCTAAGATTACAGGATTGGGCTGCTTTTGGTCTCGGTTTTTATTCTTTTGAGATTTATTTTTGGAGATTTTTTTCATCATACGCCCTCTGCCTCACTTTACACAATGCGCGATCGCTCCTGAACACTCAACTGCAGATACTTATTTAGACACTATTGCTGGTGCTATTGGTTCCTTTGTGCAGAACCGACTTGACTCCTGGTTGCTGGTGTGGCGCAAGTATTTCCTACTAGCTGCCTGCAGTTGTGTTTCAGGAAACTTGCACTACCCAGTTATTACTTAATTTTTACTTTTTGTCTCAGGGTATTAAGAAAAATTTATGCTTAAGTAAATATTCTTAAAAGCCTCTAATCCTGCCCCATAACCCCAGTACAAATTACTATTCTTCGTTCCAAAACTGCTAAAAGTGTTTTAGACTGTGGGAAGCGAGCTGAGCCAATAATATCACAGGGATGCCGCAAAATTTGTTGCCACAGGACGAAAACGCATTAGAAATAAAATCAGCTATCGCTGATTAATTGTATTAGCATTGTGGTTTTCTAGAGCGAGCGTCCCCGCAACTACTTTAGTAGCAAAGGCTACTTTCTGAGTACAATTTTGTTGACATCTATCAATTATGAACAGGAAATCGCTGGCAATCCATTTAATGAATCGGCTGAGTTATCCTCAGAAATTTCTCCTGATAGGTTTCCTCTTTGCAATACCGTTAACCTTGGTCATGTACCTGTTAATTTCCGAAATTAACAGCCGGGTTGATTTTACTCAAAAAGAAATCTACGGTAATGAATACCTGCGACCCCTGCGCCATTTGAGGGAATACATACCGAAACTTCAACTGTTAAATTATCAGAGTTTAAATCCTAATTTAAGCAATTCACAATCCCGAAACGATTTAGAAGCCAAGATTGACAATAACTTTCAATCCCTAGCAAATGCAGAGAGCAAGGTCGGAAACATATTAATGACCAGTGAAAAGTTTCATAAAATTTATCAAGATTGGCAAAACTTTAAACTTCGCCGCAGCCAGTGGAGTTTAGAAACTTACGATTTTGTCTATCAACGTTTAGCTACAGACATTGATAGACTGAGCGCTCGCGTTGGCGATACTTCCAATCTGATTTCAGACCCTGATTTGGATACATATTATTTAATAAATGCTACTTTGCGTCAGCTTCCAGAAATGGAAAAAATTTTGTCAAATATTAGGCTTATTTCTCAAAAAATTAGCCTTCGCCCCGATGCCACACCAGAGGAAAGAGCGCAACTGATTACTCTTTCCAGCCGATTGAGAGAAATCAATGATGATTTAGCAATTAATATGGAGGTTGCATTTAGCAATAATCCTCAGGGGAATCTGCGCTCGGCATTAACACAGGATTTAATAAAATTTAACTCTCTGGTTAAGCAGCTAACTAAGCAACTAGATAAAACAATATATCAAAGTGTATCACTAAAATATTACACCTACATCACGGGAAGCAATTTGGCTTTAAAGGCAAGTTTTCAACTCGGGGATAAAACGGTAAATGAGTTAGATTTTCTTCTTCAGCAGCGGATTGCTGCTTTTGTTAATAGGAAATACTTAATTTTTATTTTAGTGTTAATAATATTAGCTCTCGTTATTTATCTATTTGTGTCTTTTTACAGGGCAGTTATGCAAACTGTATTTGTTCTTGACGAAACGTCAAAAAAGATGGCAAGTGGCAATTTTGACCAGAAAATTATTTTGGATAACAGAGATGAACTGGGGCAAGTTGTGGGTGCGTTTAACAAGATTGCCGATGCCTTAGTTGCTGCAAATCAAGAAATTACTGTTCTCAACGATCGCCTAAAAGCTGAAAATATCCGAATGAGCGCCGAACTAGACGTTACTCGCAAGATTCAGCAGATGCTGCTGCCGAAAGACCGAGAACTCAAGGAAGTTATCGGCTTAGATATTGCGGGATTTATGGAATCTGCTGAGGAAGTAGGCGGCGACTATTACGACGTACTCCAACACAAAGGTAGAGTAAAAATAGGCATTGGCGATGTGACGGGACACGGATTGGAGAGCGGTGTTTTAATGATTATGGTTCAAACGGCCGTGCGAACTTTGCTCGCCTACAATGAACCAGACCCAGTAAGATTTTTAAGTGCTATTAACAGTGTAATTTACGATAATGTGCAGCGGATGAAATGCGACAAAAACGCTAGCCTTGCCTTGCTAGACTATCAGCAAGGAATGCTGAAGTTGAGCGGCCAGCACGAAGAAATGATTGTCGTGCGGTGTAACGGTTCTGTCGAGCGCTTTGATACGATCGATTTGGGTTTCCCGATCGGGCTGGATGCAGATATTGCTGAATTTGTTGCTGAGAAAATTGTGCACTTGCATTCAGGAGATGTGGTGGTGCTTTACACTGATGGGATTACGGAAGCTCAAAATATGGATCAACTGCTTTATGGTTTAGATAGGTTAATTGAGGTAATAGAGATTAATTGGCAGCGTTCGGCTACCGAAATCAGGCACGCCGTAATTAAGGACGTGCGATCGCACATCGGCCAACAAAAAGTTTTTGATGACATCACATTACTGGTACTCAAACAAAAATAACTACTTGGATATCCCTTCTAAAGTTTAAAATATATTCAGTGATGTCCCTCATCTCAAACTTTAGGTCTCACATCGATATGACTCAGATTTTCGGCCATTTCATAGAGCAGCCCGCTAGCCAAGAATACTTAATAATTGGATTTTCTCCGAGTTCGGTTCCTCTCAAGCAGCGGTGGCGGAACAACGGTTTGTCGGCGGATTTTCTGGCTGACTACCTGACGACTTTTTTTCCGGGCAACCAAGATGAACCCTCGACAATTGAAAGACAAGCTGAAATAAAAAGCGCTGTTAGCTACATTGCAAATGAGTTATTGGAAAATGCCATGAAGTTTAATGATGAAACATCGGAGTACCCGATCGATATTAAACTGCAATTAGAGAGCGACAGTGTGATTTTCTCAGTTGCTAACAGCATCTCTCCCCAAGATGTGGACAAGTTTCAGGCTTACATTCAACAGTTGCTGAGCTCCGAACCCAGCGAACTTTACATTGAGCGGTTGGAAAAAAATGCTGCTGACGAAAGCTGTACCAATTCTGGATTGGGTTTGTTGACCATGCTCACCGATTATACCGCCAAACTTGGCTGGAAATTCCAGACCCTGCACAAAGACCCGGAAGTAATTGCCGTCACAACTATGGTGCAATTAACAGTATAAGCAACGCTGGCGATCGATAATATCGAAGGGACTTTTTTTTGTGGCTATGGAAATTAATACCGAAGATTACCAAATCTGTTACGATCCAGCAACGGCAACCGTGAGTTTTATAGGATCTCTAAGGCTGAGCGGGCCTGCAGAGTACGCGCCGATAGCGCAGTTGCTGACCCAGGTTGGCGACGTGGAACCGACGAAAATTACCCTCAATTTGCAGCAGTTAGAATTTTTGAACAGTTCTGGCATCAATATGCTATCGAAGTTTATTATCGAGGTACGCAAAAAAGCCAGGGTGCAAATAGCGGTACAAGGCTCTCAAAGCATAGCTTGGCACGGTAAATCTTTGAAGAATTTCCAGCGCCTGATGCCTGGTTTGCACTTGGAATTTCTCTAGAAACACGATTAATTTTAGGGTGCGAGCTGTAGAGCAATTTTTTGTTAGTCGAGGCGCAAATTCTCGGGTTATGCTGGAAGAACAACCATCTAGAGAACAGCTACTTTTAGAGATAGAAAGATTGCGCCAGCAAGTGGAAGACTTGAAGGAGGAAAAAGCGGATCTGGAAATCTTGCTGGAAACTACTGCTCAACATTCCGATACGGTTGAAACTGAGTTGCGATCTCGCGCATTCGAGGCGGTGCGGGAAGGCGAAATCAAGCTGGCTCAATTTCTCGAAGCGATTCCCATAGGTGTGCTGGTGCTAGATTTTCAAGGCAAGCCTTATTACGTAAATCACGCCGGAGAGCAGTTACTCGGTCAAGGAGTTTTGCCCTTAAATTCAGTTGAGGAATTGTCAGAAAGTTATCAAATTTATATTGCGGGAACTGAGACTATTTACCCTTTCGAGAATTTGCCGATCGTCCGAGCTTTGAGGGGCGAAAATGCCACGGCTGAGGATCTAGAAATTCATCAACCCCACAAGAAAATTCCCCTTGAGATTTGGGGAACGCCAATTTTTGACGAGAGTGGCAGAATTGCTTTTGCGATCGCAGTTTTTCAAGATGTCACGGAACGCAAAGAAGCGGAAGCCGATCGCCATTTATTTATTAAGAAACTATTTGACCTTAATCAAAATTTAGAAAAATCCCTGGATGCCGAATCAGAGTTGACTGATGCCTACGGTAGATTTGTGCCTCACCAATTTCTAAATTTGTTGGGATATGAAAGTATTATAGATGTCCATTTAGGCGACCAAGTGCAGCAGGATATGTCGGTACTATTTTCGGATATTCGCGATTTCACGACGCTTTCCGAAACTATGACTCCCCAACAAAATTTTAAATTTATCAATGCTTATCTTTCGCGGATGGAGCCTGCCATTACTCGCAATAACGGGTTTATTGACAAATACATCGGCGATGCAATTATGGCTTTGTTTAGTGACTTTGCAGATGATGCAGTGAAAGCGGGTATTGCAATGCTAAATATCCTGAACCATTATAACGAATACCGTCAACGTGTCGGCTACATCCCGATTCAAATTGGCATTGGCATCAATTCGGGTTCTTTGATGCTGGGGACAGTCGGGGGTAAAAGCCGAATGGACAGCACGGTGATTAGCGATGCTGTTAATTTAGCATCTCGCATTGAAGGATTGACCAAAGATTACGGCGTACCTCTGTTAATTTCTCAGCAGACTTTGGATCGGTTGCGAAACCCGAACGATTATGCTATTAGAATTGTGGATAAAGTACAGGTAAAAGGAAAATCTCAATATGTCGTAGTATATGAGGTATTTGATGCAGATTCGCCGGAAATTTTGTCGGCAAAGCTAGCAAATTTGTCTGTATATAATGAAGCTATGTTACTGTGCGATCGCAAGGACTTCCGAGAAGCAGGAAAATTATTTGAAGAGTGTTTGCGAACAAATCCTAGCGATCAGGTAGCTCGCATTTACTTGAAACGCTGTCGGGATTGGCGATCGCTCCTCAAAGGAATTTAAAGCAACTTCGTCTATTTTAGATTTAAGATTGACTTCATATCGCAATCCTCCCATCATTGGTGAATTTCTTACTTTCTTAGAGCCGGTTCGGGGAGGGTTGGGGTGGGGTAAAAAATTTACCACTCCTGTAAGGATTGCTATATATCTTGAGAGAGATGACTGGCCTCTGGAATCTGTCAAAGGTGTAAAATATAAATAGCTTTATGCCTGTTACTTCAGAGGCTTCTCAAAATAGAACGGCTTAGGGCTCAAAAACCAGCGATCGGTAATTTGGTGCGAGAACGGCGGTCAGCGCTGAACCTGTCTCAGAAAAATTTGGCGGATGAATTAGAGATGACCTTTCCCACGATTAATCGTTGGAAAAATGGACACTCTACGCCTTCTGGCTTGGAACTCACGCAAATTTACATCTTGCGGGATGAGTAAGGCGCAGCGAGCAAGATATTTTTCGGATAAGGAGTACAAAGGGTGAGTTTTGAGGGAATCAACAGTATTTTAAGAGTTAGACTACTTCCCTATGCTGTGGCCACCCTCTCCGTGGCACTGGCACTGGGGCTAACGCGATTGCTTTTACCGTGGCTTTACCCAACCACGACGCCCCTGTTTTTCATCGCGGTGATGGTGAGTTCCTGGTATGGCAGTTTTGGGGCTGGGTTGCTGGCAACAATTTTATCCACGGTGGCAATCAACTATTTTTTTATTGACCCGTTCTATTCCTTACAGATCGCTAATGTAGAGACAATTCTTCGGATCGGTATGTTTTCGATCGCCGCAGGATTGAGCGCTTCACTCAATCGATCGTGGCGCACTGCTAGAAAAAACGCAAAAGCAGCCTTGCAAACTTTACAGGAAGCAAGGTTCCTAGAACAAAAAGCCCAGGTTCGGGGCCAAGTAGCACAAACTGCGGCGACTGTGGCAAAAGAACAGCTAGAAGCGGTACTTTCTAGCATCAACGATGGCTTTTACATCCTCGATCGCGATTGGCGCTACACCTATGCCAACGATCGCTACTGTGAAATGGTTGGAATGTCGCGGTCAGCGATTCTAGGTCAGAACGTTTGGGAGCTATTTCCCGCTGCCGTTGACACCGATGCTTACGTGCAATTTCATCGGGCAATGCGCGAACAAACGTCGCTCCAGTTTGATTATCTGTACTCACCTTGGAAGGCTTGGCATGACCATCGCATTTACCCTTCCCCCAGTGGACTGACCGTTTTGCTTGCTGACATTACCGATCGCAAACAGGCAGAACTCATCCTAATCGAGCAGAAACGACTGCTGGAGTCGATCGCATTCGGACAGCCACTCGACGACTGTCTGGCCGCCGTGTGTGACTCAGTATCCAGGCTGAATCCGGATACCCGCGCGGCCTTCCGGCTAGCGGATGCTCAGCGGCTGACGTTTAACAGATCCATTACTCCAGACTTTCCAGCGTCTTTTGGTGAAGGACTCCAAGATGCTCCGATTAACGATTTGTGCATTGGAACCTGTGGCGAAGCAGTGTATAGCGGTCAGCCCGTGACCTGCGCCGACATTGCCAACGACGATCGCGGGTCGCAAGCATGGCGAAATTTATGCGTGGCTCATGGCATTCTAGCCTGTCATTCTCAGCCCGTACTCAGACAGGACAATCTAGCTATGGGGTCGCTGATGCTTTGCTTTAGCGAGGCGCGGAGGCCGACGGATTGGGAATATAAACTCGCCGAGTTCGGCACCCAAGTTGCCAGCATCGCCTTCGAGCGCGATCGATCGTTCCAGGCGTTGCGTGAGAGCGAAGAACAACTCCGATTGGCTTCCGAAGGCGGCAATTTGGGTTTGTGGTATTGGGATATAGAAACAGACACGCTGAGTTTTACGGATAGAGCCAAAACGATGTTTGGTTTATCCGTGGATAAGGCAATGTCGGTGCAGGTGTTTTTAGAAGCCGTGCATCACGACGATCGCCCATTCGTTCACACCGTCCTCAGTGAGCTAAAAGCGAATCAAGCGCATACTGACATAGAATATCGGACGCTGTGGGCAGATGGCACCGTTCGTTGGATTTTGGCAAAGGGCGATTGCGCCTACAACGCTGAGGGCATCATTATTTCGACGCGGGGCGTATTGATCGATATCAGCGATCGCAAACAAGCCGAAGAAGCGTTGCGTCAAAGCGAAGAGCAGAGTCGCAACATTCTTGAGAGCATTGATGATGGATTCTTCTCCCTTGATGAGAATTGGCGTTTCACTTACATGAATCGGTCAGCGGAAATTCTGCTAGACCGCACTCCGAGCGATGTGATTGGGAAGAATTTCTGGGAAGAATTCCCCGGACTTGATGGCAGCGAATTTGAGCGGGTTTATCGGCGCGTAGCAAAGGAGCGCGTGGCTTTGTCAGTCACGGCGTTTTATCCCGACCACGATCGGTGGTATGACGTTCGCACCTACCCTGCCGCGAACGGGATTACCATTTATTTCCGAAATGTTACCGATCGAAAAGTTGCTGAGGAGGTATTGCAACAACGAGAAGCAGAACTTCGTTTAGTTACCAATGCCGTGCCTGCCTTGATCTCCTTTGTAGACTCAGACCAACGCTACCGCTTCCACAATCGAGCATATGAAGAATGGTTTGGAGCTCCGGCAAAAGAAATCTACGGCAAGCACCTCCGAGAGGTTTTAGGCGAAACGGCGTATGAAGCAATTCGTCCTTATGTTGAGCAAGTCTTGGCAGGAGAGGAAGTGACCTTTGAAAGCCAAATTCCCTACAAAGATGGTGTAACCCGTTATATCAATGCAACCTATGTTCCCCGCTTCAATAGCCAAGGAAAAGTTGAAGGGTTTGTAACACTGGTCAACGATATCACCGATCGCAAACAAGCCGAAGCCACACTACGGGAGAGTGAGGCACGGTTCCGGCTGATGGCAGATGCCGCCCCTGTGCTGATTTGGATGGCTGGCACCGATAAACTCTGTTATTACTTCAACCTCCCGTGGCTAAACTTTACGGGACGGACGATCGAACAAGAAAGCGACAATGGTTGGGCACAAGGAGTCCACCCCGACGACCTCGATCGATGTTTAGGCACCTATGTGACTGCCTTTGATGCCCGTCAACCGTTCAAGATGGAATATCGTTTGAAACGCTTTGATGGCATATACCGTTGGGTGATGGATGAAGCTGTTCCTCGCTACGGATTGGAAGGTCAGTTCTTGGGCTACATCGGCTCCTGTGTTGATATTGAAGACCACAAACAAGCTGAGGAAGCCCTGCGCCAGAGTGAATCCCGCCTCCGTCTGATCTTTGAAAGCGCCAAAGATTATGCGATCTTCACCCTCGACCTTAACGGGGCGATCGCTAGTTGGAACTCAGGGGCAGAACGCCTGTTGGGCTATACCGAGACAGAAGCAATCGGTTGCCTGAGTCGCATGATGTTCACACCCGAAGATAACGAACAAGGACAAGCCGAGTACGAAAGGCAAACGGCTCTAACGCAAGGACGAGCTAAAAACGAACGCTGGCACGTCCGCAAAGATGGGAATCGCTTTTGGGCAAGTGGATTGATGATGCCCCTGCTTAATGATGCGGATTGTCCGCAGGGATTTGTCAAAATCATACAGGACAAGACCGCACAACGGCAAGCAAGTGAGCGACTGCAATTGCTCTATGAAACTACCCGCGATCTGTTGAAGACAGAACAGCCTTTGGCTTTGATGGACACGCTATTCCGCAAACTTTCAGTGCAACTCGATCTGCATTGTTACTACAACTTCATGGTGGAAGAAAAAGACAACCACCCGATGCTGCATTTGAGACACTACCATGGCATCTCAGAAGAAAGGGCGCAGGCGATCGCCTGGATCGAATTAGGGGAATATCTCTGTGGAGTGGTTGCCCAAACGCAGCAGCAACTTGTCTTGAATCAAGCCCAACTTTCCACTAATCCGAATGCTAAAGCCGTCTGTGAAATGGGCATCACGGCTTACGCGGGTCAACCGTTAGTCTCTCAAGGACGGTTATTAGGAACGCTCTCATTTGCCAGTCTGACTCGGACGCACTTCACGCCTGCAGAAATCGAGCTGCTGGGATCTACCTGTGACCAGATCGCGATCGCTCTGGAACGGGCAAGCCTGAACGATTCACTCCAGCAGCAAGCGGAACAGCTAATACAGGCAAATCGCATCAAGGATGAGTTTTTAGCGGTACTATCCCATGAATTGCGATCGCCCCTCAATCCCATCCTGGGCTGGTCAAAGCTGCTGCAAACGGGCAAGCTGGATGCGGCAAAAACTGCACAGGCGTTAGCGACGATCGAACGCAACGCCAAGCTGCAAAGTGAACTGATTGAAGATTTGCTCGATGTCTCGAAAATTCTTCAAGGCAAGCTCAGTCTTAATATTCGTCCAGTCGATTTAGCTTTAACAGTGGAATCGGCGATCGAAACAGTCAATTTGGCTGCTGTTGCCAAATCCATTGATATTCGGACTGCGTTAGATCCTCAGATTGGACAAATTTTGGGGGATTCGGGCCGTTTGCAGCAAATTGTTTGGAATCTTGTTTCTAATGCGGTCAAATTCACCTCAGCCGGGGGGCGCGTTGAGGTGAATTTGACTCGTGTTGGTAATCAGGCTCAAATTACGGTGGCTGATACAGGGATTGGCATCGCACGGGAGTTTTTACCCTACGTGTTTGACTACTTCCGGCAAAAAGATGGCGCCACAACCCGCAATTTTGGTGGCTTGGGATTGGGGCTGGCGATCGTGCGCCATCTAGTGGAACTCCACGGCGGCACAGTTGGGGCAGATAGCCCCGGTGAAGGGCTAGGGGCAACCTTTACTGTAAGACTGCCCCTATCCGGGAAGGTAAAGGGACAAGAAAAGTCTCTTGCAGGACTTTCCGAACGATCGACTGCGGATGAACCGTTATCGGGGATGCGGATACTGGTTGTAGATGATGAGCCGGATATGCGAGAGTTGATTTCCTTTTTGCTAGAAGATGCAGGTGCAGAGGTAGTGACTGTTGCGGTCCCTCAAGAAGCCCTCACAGCGCTGACTAATTTCCAGCCAGATCTCCTGTTGAGCGACATTGGAATGCCGGGAATGGATGGCTATATGCTTTTGCGGCAAGTGCGAGCCCTGCCACCAGAACGGGGGGGGCTGATTCCGGCGATCGCCCTGACTGCCTATGCGGGGGAGTTTAATCAAAAGCAAGCTTTGCAAGCTGGATTTCAACGACATCTGGCAAAGCCGATCGAACCGGATCAATTAATTAAGACGATCGCGGCACTTCTTAGCAAGCAAGAACAGTCATCGCCCAGCAAGCTCTAAGAATTGATGCGATCGAGTTCAAGGCGATCGAACATCCTCAAGCTTTCAAGTTGCTCTAGTGAGGCAAGGATATTTGTATTACAGGAGAATCTACCAATAAATCCGGTTTCTAGTCTAACAGTGCGTAAGTCCTGATAATATAATCAGTAAATTGGAGTGTCAAAAAAAGACGATGAGAATCAACAAGCAGCAGCATAAAATATTTATAAAACCTTCAGTGATTAAAGCTATAGCTCTGTTCTGTCTGTGCTGCTTGTTAACTGCAAGTTGTGGCCAAGGAACACGTCGATCGGTCACTGCGACCGGCGAAAATGCTAATAACCGCGTTACTATTGGCACAACCTTGAAATTGCGGACGATCGATCCTGCGGACGCTTACGAAATTATATCAGGGCAATTGCTGCAAAATTTGGGCGACACTCTCTATAGTTACAAGTCGGGAACTACTGAATTAGTCCCCCATTTAGCTACAGCAATGCCTAAAGTTAGCCAAGATGGATTGACATATACAATCCCCTTGCGTCAAGGCGTTATTTTTCACGACGACACCCCGTTTAATGCCGCAGCAATGGAGTTTTCCTTGCAGCGGTTTATCAAAAATGGCGGTCGTCCGGCTTTTTTGTTGGGCGATGCCGTAGAATCTGTGAAAGCGACGGGTGAATACGAATTAACTTTTCAACTCAAAAAGCCTTTTGCTGCTTTTCCTTCTCTGCTGACATTTGCTGGTAGTTGTGCAGTTTCTCCAAAAGCCTACGAGATTGGGGAGGGTAAATTTAAACCCGATACGTTTGTGGGAACGGGACGCTACAAGTTGGCGAAGTACGGCAGCGATTCTCTCAAGTTTGACGTGTTTGATAAGTATTGGGGCGAAAAACCAGTTAATCAAGGAATTGACCTTTTGCTGCTTTCTAGTTCCTCAAATTTGTTCAATAGTTTTCGGACTGGTGCAGTTGATGTGGCTTATTTGTCTCTGGATGCAGACCAAGTTCAAAGCTTGGGCGAGGGAGCAAAACAAGGGAAATGGCAGGAAATCGCGGGGGAAAGCAGTACGGTTAGTTACATGACGCTGAATACCAAGTCTAAACCGCTGGATAAGTTAGAAGTGAGACAGGCGATCGCTGCTGCGATAGATCGCCCCCTGATTAATGAGCGGGTACTGCGGGGACAAGCACAACCGCTTTACAGTCTGATTCCCACAACCTTCGACGTTCAAAAACCGGTTTTTAAAGAACTGTACGGCGATGCCAACAGTGCAAAGGCTAAGGAACTTTTGACGAAAGCGGGATACTCAGCCACAAATCCTTTTGTTCTGCAACTTTGGTATCCTTCAGCTTCCACAAAACGAGCTTTAGTGGCGAGTACGATCGAGGCGCAAGCTAAACTCAAAATGGACGGGATAATGCAGGTAGAAATTAACAGCGTTGAATCTCCGACTTTGTTTCAAAACATAGAGAAAGGTATTTATCCTGCGGTTTTAGTGGATTGGTACGCGGACTTTTTCGATGCCGACAATTACATTCAGCCGTTTTTGGATTGTGCCACGGGTTCTGCCGCTGCGGGCTGTGAAAAGGGTGCTAGTCAAGGTCAGGGTTCGTTTTATTATAGCGATCGGGTAAATCAACTGATCGACAAGGAGCGCAAAGAAACAAACCCTCAAACCCGCAAAGCCCTATTTGGCGAAATTCAAGACATACTGGCTCAAGATGTACCTTTCATCCCTCTTTGGCAGGATAAGGACTATACTTTTGCTCAGAACAGCATCACCGGCGTCCGTCTCGAACCGACGCAATCTTTTCCTTTTTGGTTCCTGAAAAAGCAATAATTCTTTACAAGAATTTCCAGGAGTTGAAACGTCAATAATTATTGCATATTTTGTACACAATAGGGTGATGATTGTCACAGTTTATCAAAGAGACTGATCACCCTAACCTATTTAATAATGTGGGATATTATTAAAACAGAGATATTGCTGAGGCTGGGTATATGAAACTTGGGATTTTAACAACAGGGCTGCTAATTGCGATGGGTTTTGCCTCTGGAGTAAAGGCAGAAAACGTATCCCACGTCAAGCAATTATTAGAAACTAAAAAATGTAGCCAATGTGACTTGACAGGAGCGCAGCTTGCTGGTATGAATCTGAGCGGTGCAGATTTGAGCGGTGCGAATCTCAGAGGTGCAAATTTGAACGGTGCAAATTTGGACGAAGCCAAACTGAACGAAGCAAATCTGAAACAAGCTAAATTGCAAGGTGCGAGTTTAATTGGGGCTAAAATGCACGGCGCCAATTTGGAGGGTGCTGATTTGAGCCGCGCTAATCTGAGTTTGGCGGGTTTAGTGATTGCCAGTTTGAAAAATACCAACCTCACCAGCGCTAATTTAATCGGTGCAAATTTAGAAAGTGCCAATTTGGTGGGTGCGAACCTGAAAAATGCTCGCCAGTCTGTAGCGAATTTAGCTAATGTCAGCCTCAGAGGCGGCAGTTTGGCGGGAATAGACGTACAGGGAGTCAACTTGCGGGATGCAAATTTGACCAATGCAAATTTGAACGGTGCAAATTTGAACGGTTCGGACTTGACAGGTGCTAATTTAAAGAATGCCAATATGGCAAATGTAGATTTGAAAAACGCTTCTTTGCCGTAGGACGATCGCCAATTGCTATATCAAATTCTGGTGCTTAACAAACTTAATATAACAAGGTAGGGGCAATTCTGAAATTGCCCCTACACTTTTAATTGTAGGATTTATCTTGTTTCCGGTCGCTGCTTTCGGTCAATCGATTTTAGATTTTAGATTAATGAATTGAAGCATTGACCCCACGGATAAATTCGGGGGGCAAGTTTCATCGGATACAGGTTTTTTATTTCTCCGTCCTGAGTCTGCGAAGGAATGAATCCGGGGGCTTGTATCCTGGAGGCTTTGGGTCATGGTTCGGTGTGCAAAACTTTTCCCTGGCCTTTGGGATGGCTTCATATTTTGATCTAGGCTCAATCTTCCTCGTGAGAATCTTGGGCGAAGCGGATAATGTCATCATCGCCAAGGTATTCACCATTTTGGATTTCAATCATCACCAGGGGAATAACGCCTGGATTTTCTACGCGGTGAGCAGTATTCATGGGAACGTAGGTTGACTGTTTCTGCATGAGAATCGTCTCTTTGTCGTCGCAGATAACTTTAGCGGTACCGGAGACGACAACCCAGTGCTCGCTGCGGTGATAGTGCATTTGGGTGCTGATGTGATGCCCCGGCTTGACTTCAATGCGATTGATCTTATAACGATCGCCCGCGTCTATGACTGTCACTTGACCCCAGTAACGGGTTTGTGTGCGATCGTCAATTTTTTCGCTTGTGTCCACTGTTTCCACCATCCTGTTTATCTCACCAACGGTGTCCGTAAAAATATCTGTAGTTGAAAGTATAGCAAGGATGGGGTAAGTACGTAAGTGCGATCGATTTAAAGATTACTGAATTATTCGCCATTCGCGAGCATCAACAAATTGCGACCAATGCCCCACATTCGTTGTAGCAATTATTACCTCATGCCCTTCATTTGCGACCAAAATGGGCTGAGCTGCCAAAATCACATCTGCATCAAGTGCCTTGGGGTCAGCAGTTGGTCTTCCTCTCCGTCGTGCTTGCGCCCACAACTGTGCCACCAGTAGCATTGTTTCTGTGGAAAATAGGAAGGTACCTAATCCCTATTTTGAGTTGGTCAAGCCGTGAGATACCAGCCATTTAGTCCGCACGAATTAACTCGCGACGCACCTCATAATCAGCGCTTTTAGGTAACACGGCTTCCTAGCTTCTGTCTAGCAAAAAGTCAAACCCAAAATGATCTCAAGTAAATTCTGCCTGTATTCTTTGGGGATTTTCTCAATTTCCAGAACTAGCCAAGGCATACAACTTTCTGAGGGTAAAACAGAATTAGCTTGACAAGATTCGCTTTCTTTACCCTGTTAGGAGGTAGCTGGGGATGCTTGGGGAGATGAAGCAAATCTAGCTTGCGGGAGTTCGGTTTCTTTTATTTGGTCTGTCAGAATTATCTGCCTTTTATTCATTTATATTTTAGTCGATCGCGACTTACGCACGTGGAGGTCAGAAACCCGGTTTCTTTGTATCCAGGACTGCATTAACAAGGTGCATTCGATGGCAAAACCTCAATAATCACCCCAAAACGAAAGTCGAATGCCCCCTACAACTTTACCTCCGCCCTTCTGCTACAATGACAAGGGAAACTAACAGAACCCGCGAGGGCGACATCAAGCAGACGAAGCATCTAGCACTGGTGCAGCAGCAAAGCGCGGAAAATCACGACGGCGAAATAAAAATATGTTTTTTGACAATTGGTATGAATTGATTAAGATTTTAAGCGGCGGCGTTTGCGCTTACGTCGTACTGATTTTTTTGCTGCTCGTCTCTGGCAAGCGAACTCTGTCGAAGTGGAATGCCTTCGATTTCATCGTTACCATCGCGCTCGGTTCGACGCTGGCGACTGTCATCATGTCAAAAGACGTTTCGCTCGTCGAGGGCATTTTCGGACTAGGCTTACTCATCGGGCTGCAATTCATCGTCACGTGGCTTGCCGTGCGGGTAAAGTGGGTTAAAAATCTCATCAAAGCCGAACCTACTATGCTGCTGAGCCAAGGTCAATTTCTGCCTGTGGCGATGCGGCAGCAGCGCGTGAGTGAATCAGAAATTCGGGCGGCGATTAGGGGGACGGGCAGCGCGTCGATCGAAGAAATCGAAGCAGTCGTGCTAGAAACCGACGGCAGCATGAGCGTTGTCAAAAAATCTGCGGACAATTCGCGATCGGCTCTCAAAGATGTAGCTTAGTCGATCTGTAAATTCAATGGATGCTCGAATTATTGGTGAGCTTGCCCTTGACAGTTAAAGATAGTATTTACAGGAATTACGATCGATGGACGGACTCTGATCTTACTAATTTTATAAACAAAAGGCTTATAAAAAAAAGGCGGGCTATTGCCCGCCTTTTTTTTACTTGCTCAACACACCATCTGGAATTCCCAAAATATCCTCAATTCGAGGCATATCTTCCAAAGCAATCACTCGCCCTTCATCCTCAAAGCCAGCAATTTGATCGAAATTCAAATACCGATACAAATCGCCAGCGAAAGGATCGATTCTTTTCGACACAATGTCATTGTATTCTTGGACTGTAGGAATGCGACCTAACAGCGAACAAACAGCAGCTAATTCGGCAGAACCGAGATAAACTTGTGCATCTTTGCCCATGCGGTTGTTAAAGTTGCGAGTAGAAGTTGAAAATACCGTTGTCGCATCTTTAACCCGCGCTTGATTTCCCATACAAAGACTGCAACCGGGCATTTCTGTACGCGCTCCCGCAGCTCCAAAAATGCTATAATAACCTTCTTCTTTGAGTTGCTGTTCGTCCATGCGAGTTGGCGGACAAATCCACAGGCGAGTTTTCACTTCTCCTGCACCTTCCAACACCTTTGCAGTGGCGCGGTAGTGACCAATATTTGTCATGCAAGAACCGACAAATACTTCGTCAACCCGATCGCCCGCAACCTCACTCAACAACTTAACATTATCCGGGTCATTAGGAGCAGCCACAATTGGCTCTTTAATGTCGTTCAGATCGATTTCGATGATTTCGACATATTCCGCATCAGCATCAGCCTCCAGCAGTACCGGATTTGCCAGCCATTCCTCCATCTTAGCCACCCGGCGCATCATCGTCCGCGCATCTTGATAGCCCCGCGCTACCATGTTTTTCAGCAGCGCGACATTGGAACTAATGTACTCGGAAACAGTCTCCACACTCAATTTAATCGTGCATCCGGCGCAAGAACGCTCGGCCGTCGCATCTGTCAATTCAAAAGCCTGCTCGACCTTCAAATCGGGCAAACCTTCAATCTCCATAATCCGCCCAGAAAAGACGTTCTTCTTGTTCTGTTTCGAGACTGTAAGCAAACCTTTTTGAATTGCCACATAGGGAATTGCATTCACAACATCCCGCAGCGTTACTCCCGGCTGCAATTCACCTTTAAACCGCACTAATACCGATTCCGGCATATCCAAAGGCATGACGCCCAAGGCCGCAGCAAATGCCACCAATCCCGAACCCGCAGGAAAGGAAATTCCCAAAGGAAAACGAGTGTGAGAATCGCCGCCAGTTCCCACTGTATCTGGCAATAACATTCGGTTCAGCCAAGAGTGAATAATGCCGTCTCCGGGCCGCAAAGCTATGCCGGCGCGCTCTGCCATGAAATCGGGCAATTCATGGTGAGTTTTGACATCAACTGGCTTCGGATAAGCGGCGGTATGGCAGAAACTTTGAATTACCAAATCCGCGCTAAATCCCAAACAAGCAAGTTCTTTCAATTCGTCCCGAGTCATCGGCCCGGTGGTATCTTGCGAGCCGACTGTTGTCATTACTGGTTCGCAAGATGTACCGGGACGAACCCCGGACAAACCGCAAGCTTTGCCTACCATTTTCTGTGCTAAAGTGAAGCCTTTGCCCGTATCTACTGGGATTGTAGGGCGGGTAAAAATAGTGCTGGGTTCTAGTCCTAAAGCTACGCGGGTTTTGTCGGTTAAAGTGCGTCCAATTAAGAGCGGAATTCGGCCACCGGCGCGAACTTCGTCTAGAATTGTGTCGGGTTTGAGGGTAAAGGTGGAGATGATTTCTCCGGCTTCGTTGGTGATTTCGCCTTTGTAGGGATGGATGGTAATTACCATTCCTGTTTCCATTTTGGAGACATCACATTCGATCGGCAAAGCGCCGGAATCTTCAGCGGTATTGAAGAAAATCGGGGCGATCGCACTTCCTAAAATATAACCGCCACTGCGCTTGTTTGGCACAAACGGAATATCATTGCCAATGTGCCACAGCACCGAATTAATCGCCGATTTCCGCGACGAACCGGTACCGACAACATCACCAACATAGGCTACGGGATGGCCTTTTTGCTTCAATTGTGCAATGGTTTGCAAAGCCCCAGGCATCTTACTTTCCAGCATCGCCAAAGCGTGCAGGGGAATGTCCGGCCGCGTGGTAGCATGAGGTGCTGGCGACAAGTCGTCAGTATTCGTTTCTCCAGGAACTTTGAACACTGTAACGGTAATCGCTTCTGGCAACACAGGACGACCCGTAAACCACTCGGCATCCGCCCAAGAATCGACTACTTGTTTGGCGTAGGGATTGGTATCAGACAAAGCTATAACGTCGTGGAAAGCGTCGAATACTAACAACGTTTTGCTCAGTGCCCGGGCGGCGGTGGCGGGAATGGCGATTTCGGCAGTAGGATTGAGCAAATCGATTAAAGATTGGACGTTGTAACCGCCCATCATTGTCCCCAGCAGGTAAACTGCCCATTTGGGAGCAATTAGGGGGCTGTGGATTTCGCCTTTAGCAATGCCAGTTAAAAAACCAGCTTTGACGTAGGCGGCGCTGTCTACTCCGGGCGGGACGCGATCGCGCAATAATTCTATTAAGGTTTCTTCTTCTCCAGTCGGCGGATTTTTCAGCAGTTCACACAGTTCCGACGTTTGCTGGGCGTTTAGCGGCAGCGGTGGAATTCCCAAAGCGGCCCGTTCAGCAGCGGTACGGCGGTAAGATTCAAGCATTTCTCCTCTCTCCTCGGATAGTATTCGGTGGTTGGCCAGCAGGTGACTTTACTTTTTAGATTAGGAGCTTCCGCTGCATATTGGGTAAAGTACCTCGCTCTTATAAAAACTTAACGCAACTTTAAAAACAGTAAGTTGTCATACCAAAGGCAGATGTGATCTCGACTCGGAGTGCTCCCTCTCCAACTCCAGTCGAGTAGTGTAGAGGCCGTCAGTTGCATTGTTGTGGTTAAGATTAATGTGTTGTGGGCTACTGTCGATCGTCCTCTGCATCCATCCCTGACAACTAAAGCTAGGGAAGCATTTGTCAATGAGCAATTGTGCTCAGAATTTACTCGGATTGTGGGTACAAAACTCAGATTGGCGCGATCGAGGAATCATGCCGAGCAGCATATTTATGGCCACCCACTGCCAAATCGCGAATTTTCTACTCCTAGAAAAGCAGTTTTTTTGAGTAATCTTACTGATTGACAAATGAAATTAAGTCTTCAGTTGTTACCAATGCTCTGCATCTGAAATCGTCATTTACCACAAGTTTAAAAAAGTTGTCCTGCTAATGGATCGATTAAAAAATGGAAAGTTTTATCCCTGAAAACTCTCAAGAGTGTCACGGCTGGGTCTCCCAGCCAGACTTGTACAAAGAGCCGCAAGGAACCAAAGAATTACTGCTGACGATCGCCAACTCGATGCCGATGCCCTTGATCGTCAGCAGTCTGGCGGACGGCACAATTCTTTATAGCAACGATTTATGCCGTCAGGCCTTCGGGTTCACAGCATTCAAGTCGATCGAGCGCCAAAAAGCCGAAATGCTCTACCACAACCCCGCAGACCGCCAGGAACTGCTGGTGCAGCTCGCCCGCAACGGACACCTCCGCGAGACAGAAGTCCGCCTCAAAAAAGTGGATGGCACGCTGTTTTGGGCAAGTGTATCGATGGGGTATTTGACATTGCTGTCAGGAAAAGCTGTTCTGTCGGTGTTCAGCGACATTACCGGTCGGAAACGAGCGGCCGCGAAGGAGCAGGAATTGCTCACGTCAATCCACTCGCGGGCCCGCCAGCAAGCGGCCGTCGCTTACTTGGGGCAGCAGGCCCTGGCCGAAACAGATTTGTCTGCACTGATGGACAAAGCTGCGGTTTTAATTGCTCAAACCCTGGACGTTGATTATTGCCAGTTGTTAGAACTGTTGCCCTCGGGTCATGCTTTTCTGCTGCGAGCGGGGGTTGGCTGGCAGCCGGGGCTCGTCGGCAGCGCTACTGTGGCCGCTTCTGCCCGATCGCAAGCCGGTTACACATTGCTAGTGGGTGAACCGACAATCGTCGAAGATTTGCGGGTGGAAACGCGCTTTAGCGAGTTGCCGCTGCTGCACAACCACCGGGCTGTCAGCGGCGTCACTGTGATCATTCCCGGCAATCGAGGACTGGGGAGCAACTGGGGACAAGCAGAACCAACGAACAGTTCCTCCTCGCAGGCCTGGGGCATTTTGGGGGTTCATACCAGCCAAAGGCGGGTTTTCAGTCAAGATGACGTTTATTTTGTAGAAGCGATCGCCAACTTGTTAGCTGCGGCGATCGAGCGCATTCTATCGCAAGAGCGCTTACAAATGATGGAACGGGCGATCGAAAGTTGCAGCAACGGCATTGCCATCACCGACGCGACAGTTGCAGATAATCCGATTATTTATGTCAATCCCAGTTTTGAGCGGATCACCGGTTATCGCAGAGACGAGTTAATGGGGAAAAATTGCCGATTTTTGCAGGGGACAGACACTCACACTCCCGCTGCCAAACAATTGCGAGTTGCGATTGAAGAAGGCAGAGAATCTCAAGTTATATTACGCAACTTTCGGAAAGACGGCACGCCTTTTTGGCACGAACTGTCGATCGCTCCAGTGTACAACTCGCGGCGACACTTAACCCACTTTATTGGAGTACAAACAGACATTACGGATCGCCAGCGCTCGGAAGAAGAATTATTTTTAAATTCTCAAGCTTTAGCAGCTTTTAGCGCTAATCTCAAACACTTGCACCGGATTACAACTTATCATTATCAAAACTTTGAAGAACTGGTTGAGGATTATCTAACAGCAGGCTGTTTGATGTTTGGACTTTCTATGGGGATCATGGCTGAAGTTAACAGGGAGACTTTTATTGTCCGAGCAGCGAAAACAGATTTAGAATACTTACTGCGAGGCTGTGAATTGAACCTCAGCGATACTTACTGCGCTGCCGTCATTCAACTTAACAAAACAGTTGCGTATTCTCATATAGGAGCAGATCCTGAGATGCGCGAACATCCAGCTTATCAAAAATGCCCCTCGGAATCTTACATTGGAACGCCGATATTTGTTAATAACAAAACTTACGGAACCTTGAGTTTTAGTTCGCGAGAAATAAAGAAAAAGAAATTTCAGTACGAGGAAATAGAAATTATAGAATTGATGGCTCAAAGTATTGGCAAAATTCTGGCGGTTCACCAAATGGAAGTCGAACGCCAGCAGGCTGAAAAAGAGCGCTGCGAGTTGATAGTATCTCTCAAAGAAAGTGAAGAACGCTATCGCCGTTTAGTAGAACTCTCTCCCGAAGCGATCGCAGTTCACAGTCAAGGGAAAATCGCCTACATCAATGCTGCCGGCGCGAAACTCCTCGGTGCGAGCTCTCCCGAAGCGCTCATCGGCTTTCCAGTATTGCATTTCGTCCATCCAAACTATGTGGAAATAGCCACAGAGCGCATTCGGCTAGTCGAGACAGAAAATCAGCCGATCGACCTTGCCGAACAAAAACTGATGCGACTCGACGGACAAATAATAGACGTTGAAATGGCCGGCATCCCCGCTACTTATCAAGGCTCTATGGCTGCCCAGATTATTATCCGAGATGTCACCGAGCGCAAGCGAGTAGAACGGGAACTGCTGCACGGCGCTTTTCACGATGCGCTGACGGGTTTGCCCAACCGCGTTTTGTTCATCGACAGGCTAGGACAAGCCATCCGCCGATCCAATCAGTCCCCCGATTACAAATTTGGTTTACTTTTCCTAGATTTAGACCGCTTCAAAGTAGTTAATGATTCTTTAGGACACGTTTTAGGAGACAAACTGCTAATCGCCCTCGCGGAGCGACTGCAAACCTGTGTCCGGGTTTCTGATACCGTCGCCCGGTTGGGGGGAGACGAATTCACCATCCTGCTAGACCACATTCAGAGCCTCAGCGACGCCACCCTCGCAGCTAAAAAGATACAAAAAGAACTGACGAAGCCGTTTCATCTTGAAGGGCACGAAGTATTTACCACCGCTAGCATTGGCATTGTTTTCAGTCGAGGCGAAGCCACCGACAGCGGCGACTCGAATCCGTACACTCACCCGGAAGAATTCCTACGCGATGCTGACATCGCTATGTACCGCGCTAAAGCTTTGGGTAAGGCCCGGCACGAAGTGTTTAATTTGGCGATGCACGACCATACTATGTCGCTGTTGCAGTTAGAAACTGACCTGCGGTTGGCTATTTTGGGCAAGGAGGAATTAGGGCAGACAAAAGATCAATGTTCGCACTTTATTTTGCACTACCAACCGATTATTTCGATCGCCAGCGGTGCGATCGAAGGTTTTGAGGCTTTGGTGCGCTGGCACCACCCGCTTCGGGGTCTAGTTCCGCCGTCTACTTTTATCCCTGTAGCTGAAGAAACAGGTTTGATCGTGTCTCTGGGAGCCTGGGTGCTGCGGGAAGCTTGTCAGCAATTGCGTATTTGGCAAGAAATGTTAACCGAGCAACAGGGAAGAAGCCCGATGGAAGTCGAAACAAGACCCTTCGACTCGCTTCGGCTTCACTCTGGGCAAGTCGCTCAGTGTAACTATAAGGAAGAAGGCGCTTCGATTTCGCTCCGGGTAACAACAGGGAAGATGGTAACGGGCAATGTAGGGGATTTAAGTGATGTAACAGATACAGGGAATGAGGAACATGGAACTTTTACTGAGCGTAGCCCCAGTATTGGTCACAGGGAAGAAAGAATCGCTAAAAAATTACCAATTCCCAGTTACCAATTCCCGATTACCGATTTCCACTCCGCTATTACCAATACTTCGGCTACGCTCAGTACGAGTTCCCAATTCCCAATTACCAATACTGCGGCTACATTCAGTACAAGTTCCCAGTTACCACTTCCGAATTTTAAATCACCAATTATTGACCCTTCGCAATTAACAATGAGTGTTAATCTCTCTCCTAAACAGTTAGGTATGCCGAATTTAATCGAGGAAATCGATGACATTTTAGCAGAAACTGGCTGCGATCCAAGCTGTTTAAAGTTGGAGATTACTGAAAGCGCGATTGTGGAAAATGTGAAGAAAGCCAATATTGTGCTAGCCCAATTAAAAAGTAGAAATATTCGATTGTCGATCGACGATTTCGGTACTGGCTATTCGTCTTTGAGTTACTTGCACCGTTTTCCGCTGGATACGCTGAAGATCGATCGATCTTTTGTGAGCCGCTTGGGGGCTGTTGAAAATGGTGACGACGGGGGTCAGCCTTTGCAGATTGTGCGGGCGATCGTAACTTTGGCTCACAATTTGGGATTGAATGCGATCGCCGAAGGTGTAGAGACAGGCGAACAGTTAGCACAGCTTCGAGAACTAGACTGCGAATTAGCTCAGGGATATTGGTTTTCTAAACCTTTGGACAGTTCCGCAGTGACAGAAATGCTGATCAATCTCGGTAATAGAGCAATTATGGACTGAGTGATATCAATTCCGGTTGCACCGGAATTATTGTTGACTGTTGACTGTTGACTGTTAACTGTTGACGGGCGGGTCGAAAAACTGAATGGTTGAGTGTTAACTGTTGGCTCGATTTTATTATTCCGATGTAACCGGAAACGATATGAGAGACAGATTGGTAAATGATGCGTCACCCTGTGAAGACATTTTTGCTAGAAACTCACAATCTAATTTCGATGCACCAGGGAATAAATGGTGCATCAAAATTAGATTGTAGGTGATGATATCAAATCTGTTAGCATCGGAATTATTCATATCTCTCTTCTTTTCATCTGCGTGAATCCACGTTAATCCATTGTCATCGGCGGCCCGAGAAATTCTCTTTTTTTAACCGCAGATGAGGGCAGATAAACACAGATTTACGCAGATGAATTCTATCAAATCCGGTTGCACCCTCGGTGATTGTTGACCCTTCGGCATCGCTGTGGACTGGGTTTTATCAGGGCGAGGCTATCGGATTTGGTATGGTTGAAAATTACCAAACTGACGCACAGTAACGCTTTCGCAATTGCCAATTGCCAATTGCCAATTACAACTTACCAATTCCCCATTAACATTTAGCTTTGAGGGGAATCTCGATCGCCAATTCTGTACCCTGTCCCGGCGAAGAAGTGCATTTGAGCGACCCGTTATGTCTGTCGGTAACAATTTGATAGCTAATTGACAAGCCCATCCCAGTGCCTTTACCCACAGGTTTAGTGGTAAAAAACGGGTCAAAAAGCCGAGTGCCGACACTCTCCGGTATTCCCGGCCCGTTGTCAGCAATCCGAATGATTACCTTGCCCGCTGGGGATATTTCAGTGCGGATGCGGATGTGGCTCGGCTGTTCCCGCATTTCCTCAGCACAACGGCGCAGATCCCGTTCTTCCAAAGCATCCAAAGCATTGCTCAAGATGTTCATAAATACTTGATTTAACTGTCCGGCATAACATTCTACTAAGGGCAGTTGACCGTATTCTTTAATCACCTCAATTTCTGGATGATTGTGTTTGGCTTTGAGCCGGTGCTGCAAAATCATCAAGGTGCTATCTATGCCGTCGTGGATGTTGACTGCTTTCATTTCCGCTTCGTCCATGCGGGAAAATGTGCGGAGAGAAGCAACAATTTGTTGAATTCTGTCTGCACCGACTTTCATTGAAGAAAGCAACTTTGGTAGGTCTTCCATCAGAAATTCAAGTTCAATATTGTCTACTTCCTCTTGAATTTCCGGGACTGGATCGGGATAGTGGTTTTGGTAAAGTTCGATTAGGTGTAACAAGTCTTGGGTATAGTCGTTGGCGTGGGTGAGATTACCATAAATAAAGTTAACTGGGTTGTTGATTTCGTGGGCTACTCCTGCCACGAGTTGACCGAGAGATGACATTTTTTCGTTTTGAACTAACTGGGATTGAGCGCTGGTTAATTGCTGCAAAGTTTCCTCTAATTCGCGAGCTTTATTGCGAGTTTGGGCGTAAAGATCGGCTTGGTTGAGTGCGATCGCCAATTGAACTGTAATCGCTTGCAACAATTCAACTTCGCTGTCGCTCCAAGGCCGCACAGAACTGCAGGAGCAGCAGCTAACTGCACTTATTACCCCAGAAAGTGCCTGCATGGGAATGATTAATACAGATTGGTAGCCCATCGATCGAACGATTTGTTTCCAAACAGGATCTGCGACTGTTTCGACATCATCCACCCGCAGCATTTCCATCTGCAATACTTTTTCTCCCACAGGACCGAAGTCGGAAGCTTGATAGCTACCTGTTAAATCGGGAAGTTCCCGAAGGCGAGATTCTTTAATAATTTCCCAGAAAGGCTCCTCTCCGTCGTCGCGATACCAGGCAAAATTGCAGCGATCGATCTGCAGGAAAGCGCGAATTTCTTGGACGGCGACAGCAATGATGCTGTCGAAATCGAGGGAATTACGGATTTGAGTAGTGAGGTTGTTGAGCAATTTTTCTCGATCGGCCTGCTGTCTGAGTCGGGCTTCCGATCGCCTCAAGGCAATTTCTCCCCGCTTGCGATCGGTAATGTCTTCGGTGACAGCTAATAGATATTGCGGTTTGCCATCCGCATCGAGTATTGCGGTTTTCTTCGTATGAAATATGCGAGTATCGCCTTCTCTGGTTTGAATCAGTTCTTCGGGAATGTCTACAATTTGCCCGCAGGCGAGCGCTTCCCGGTCTTTGGCGGTGAAAAAGTCGGCTTGTTCTCTGGGGAAAAAGTCGCAATCATTTTTGCCCATAACTTCTGCTGCACTGAAACCGAGCAACTCTTCGGCCGCCGGGTTCCACAGTACAAATCGCAACTCTTCGGCTTCTTTGCCAAATACTCCTACGGGTATGGTGTTGAGCACTGATTCCATAAACTGTTGGGCGTGTTGGAGTTCTGCTTCTGCCTGTTTGCGATCGCTAATATCTCGGACGTTGGCAATGACGCTGAGATTGCCGTTGAGATGAATTCTGGACAGGGCAATTTCTGCATCAAAAGTTGAACCGTCGTTGGGACGCCTCGCTTTCCATTCCACGCGACCTGTTTCGCCGGCTAATACTCTTTCCCAAAGTTTTCCCATTTGTTCAATGGGATTGTCGTCACTTGAATAGTCATTTTTACTTGATAATTTTGTTGCTTGTTCCTGGCTCACTCCGTACATTTCTAACATTCGATTATTGACATCGAGAATGTTGCCTTCTAAATCGTGAATGAAGATAGCATCGTAGACATTGTTAAATATGGTTCGCAGGTTTTGCTCGGAAACTTGCAGCGCTGCTTCTGCCTGTTTGCGATCGCCAATTTCTTGTTCTAATTGCGTGACTGCTTGGGAAAGTTCCGCCGTGCGCTCGCTCACTCTGTCTTCTAACTCGACTGCTGCTTGCCGTAGTGCTGCTTCGGCGGCTTTGCTATCGGTAATGTCGATTACCGTACCGAACAGTTTTACCGTCTTGCCGTTCGCATCGGTTTCGACCTCACCCAAGGCGTTGAGGTGTCGCAGACTACCGTCGGGACGGTAAAAGCGGTAGTCAAAATCCAAGGGAATGCCGAAGTCAATTCCCTGCTGTAATTGCGTTTGCCACAATTCCAAATCTTCTGGATGGGTCCAAAAGCTTTGCTGCTCTCTGCTAGGCGCTGTCTGTGCCGGTTCGAGTCCGAAGATGCGGAAGAGTTCCTCTGACCAAGAGACGGTTCCCGTGGCTACGTCGAGTTCCCAATTGCCGACGTGAGCGATCCTCTGGGCTTCTTGTAGCTGCCGCTGGCTTTGGCGGATGGCGGTTTCGGCAACTTTGCGATCGGTAATGTCGAACAATACGCCACAAAATATTATTTCGCCGTTCTCGTTGCGGGTGGGCATGGAGTCACCCTGCCACCAGCGAATTTCGCCGTCGGGCTTGACTAACCGTCCTTCGTAGTGCCACAGGGAAAGGTTTTCTACGGCTTCGGAGACGGAGGCGATGTAGCTTTCAAGGTCTTCGGGGTGGATGCGAGAAATGAATGTATTTAAGTCTCGCGTCATTTCTGCTGCTGTGACGCCGATGAGATTGAAGATGTGATCGCTAACGTAGTCCACTTGCCAAACTCTGTCCCGGTTGCAAAACTGGAACAAAGCTCCCGGGATGGTGGCTGCGATCGTCCGAAACTTGGTTTCGCTGGCACTGAGGGCGGCAAAAGTCTGTCGCAGTTCTGCCGTGCGTGCTTCTACTCTGCGCTCTAGTTCTGCGTTGGCGTGTTGTAAGGCTGCTTCTGCTCGCTTGCGATCGGTAATGTCGGTGGCTGTACCGGTGGTGCCGAGGAAGTTTCCGGTTTCGTCGTACAGGGCGATCGCGTTAAACATCAAATGTTTCATGCTGCCGTCTTTGGCAATGTGGGTGCTTTCGTATTGGAAAACTGATTCTCCAGCAAACAGGCGGGCGAAAACTTCTAAATCTTTCTGGCTTTGTTCTGGTGTCGCAAAGTCGGAGAAGGGCCGACCGATCATTTCTTCTGGTTCGTAACCGTAGATGTACTTAACTGCTGGGTTGAGGAAGGTATAGCGTCCTGAAGCATCGACCGACCAAATCATGTCTTGGGAGGTTTCTACCAAGCTGCGATATTTGGTTTCGCTGGCTTTGACGGCTTCTTCTGTTTTTTTGCGTTCCGTCATGTCGCGGGAGACGCCGACAGTCATTGCAACTTGGCCGTCTTGATTGCGGATCGGTGTTTTGACGGTGCTGAAAAGCCGCACTTCTCCGTCGTAGCGCGTCACCGGTTCTTCGGAAATTTGCAGAGTCTGTCCGGTTTCAAATACGAAGGCGTCATCTTTGATGTACTGGAGAGTATTGTCGGTATCGGCGAAAGGTGCGTCTACTATGTCTTGAAGTTCTTCTTGAGTCATTCCGTAATAGTGGCGGAATGCTTGATTTGCCCAAACAATTTTGGATTTGGGGCCTTTGACTAATACCATATCGCCGATCGAATCGAGAATTTGGTGATATTTTTGCTCGCTGTCGCGGAGTTTCTGCTGCGCGACTTCGATTTCTGCTATTTGCCTCTGGGTTTGCAAGTGTAGTTCGGCTTGGTGGATGGCAATTGCTAAATGGTCGCCTACTTGTCTGGCAAATTCGATTTCGTCTTCTTGCCACTGGCGGGGTTGACCGCAGGAGTGAATGCACAGCAATCCCCACAGGTGTTGCCCTTGCAGCAGCGGTACGACTAAGTTTGCTCGGATTTGAAATCGCTTGAGGATTTTGAGGTGGCACGGGCTCAACCGGGCTTTGTAAATGTCCGTGACTGCTTGAACGTATCCTTTGGCATAGTTGGCGGCAAATTGTTCGCCGAAACAGTAGTCGCGGACTCTTGCTCCCAAAGATGGGCTGTATTGGGGCAGTACGTCTTCGGACACTACTTCGCCCTCATTCCATTCGGATTCGGGAAGAAAGCGGTAGACGGCGACTCGATCGGCATTTAGGAGTTGCCGAACTTCGGTGGCTGTGATTTTGAATATTGTTTCTAAGTCTAGGGATTCACGAATTTTGCTAATAACTCCCATCAGCGCTTGCAGCTTTTTGAACCAGGTTTGAGACTGCGTTTGTCTTTCTAGGTGAGCTAGTTTCTCGCGCAGGTTGCTGACTTCGTGATACAGGTATTCATGAAACATAATGCTTTTTTTTTAGTTATTTTGCGGTTTGTTATCAAGGTTGATGGCATCTCAATAGCGCTCTGCAAGTTGAGTCTGGTAACTCAAAAAGGCCAAGAACATATTCTCCTCCTTCTGCTACCACTTAGCAGCTACTCACGCTGCATTTCCGTATTTTTTCGAGATTGGGAAATCAATCGACCATCTTAGCTCCCGTACATTTACTGAAAAAAGGCCTAACTTGCTACCTCATAAATTGTCAATTATTGAGAAGTATGATAACAAAACTTACACATAAACCCCGTTTTTTAACGTAATTAAGTCAGAGACGCTCCGAAAGTAAAAGGAAGAAACCCGGTTCCATTGCGCGATCGGGAGGAGCGTCCCTGACTAATTTTGACATTTTTTTTGCTTCCCTTCGGTTGCAATTGTCACCTTTTTATTATTACCGCCAAAAGGATAAATTTCGTATAAACTCGCATTTCGCTTTCTACCTTTAAAGTGCAACCGTGTGGTTCTGCCATACTATCGCGAGTGAGAGATAACCCTAAACCAACTGCTTGTTGGTTTTGTAATATCAATTCCGGTTGCACCGGAATTATTGTTGACTGTTGACTGTTGACTGTTGACTGTTGACTCGATTTTATTATTCCGATGCAACCGGAAACGATATAAAGAAAACATGGAAGATTATTGCTGAAATTTTTAGAAAAATTGCGCTGCCATTGTCGCGAAGAAAAAAATTAACTGCTTTTGCCAATTTTTGCTCTCTTACCAAATTTGTGAGAGGACAATAGTGTGTTTATTGCTCGGTTTTTTGCTACCCATTTTTCTGCTTTTGAAATACAGCATAACAAGCATAATTAATAATATTTATCAAAGCGAGGTTTAAATCCTCGAAGCCAACTTCCGAGAGCGATCGCACTGTCATCCTCAATATAAATTATTATATTGAAGTGGCGAGCCGGCTGCTATTCAACGAATTGCTACAAACTTAAGAAGCCGTTTTCAGCATCGCCCTAGCTTCCTCAATATTTTGGGCAACCACTTTGCCCGACTCGATAAAGGCTGCTCTTTCAGTATCGCTGAGTTCGAGTTCCACTATTTGTTCGACTCCCTGATATCCCAAGCGGCAGGGCACGCCTAAAAAGATATCTTGCACGCCGTATTCGCCGTGCAAATAAACGCAGCAAGGCAAGAGTCGCGACTGATTTAATAAAATAGATTCTACCATCAAACAGACAGAAGATGCGGGTGCAAAATAAGCACTACCAGTCTTCATCAATTCTACAATTTCTGCGCCGCCGTGGCGAGTCCGCTGTACGAGTCGCTCGATCGCCCCAGCATCCATAAGTTGATTGATGGGAATACCGTTGACAGTAGAATAGCGGGGCAAAGGAACCATTAAATCGCCATGAGAACCGATGACAGTTGCATTGACTTCAGCATTTGAAACGCCCAATTCCATAGCAATAAAAGTTTGAAAGCGGGCGGAGTCGAGAACTCCCCCCATACCTATGACTCGGTGTTTTGGCAAATCCGCTGCTTCCCAAGCTAAATAAGTCATGATATCTAGGGGATTTGTGACTGTGATTAAGATTGCTTCGGGAGAATGCTCGATCGCCTGTTTTGTGGCTTCGGTGACAATTCGAGCATTGATTTTAATTAAATCTTCCCGATTGATACCGGGTTTGCGGGGCACTCCGGCGGCAATTACTATGATATTTGAGTTTGCCGTATCTGTATAATCATTTGTACCGACAATTTGGCGATCGTGGCGTTCCACTCCCCTGGCTTCCATCAAATCCAAAGCAACGCCCTGCGGCCACCCCTCCACAATATCTAGCAATACTACATCTGCCAGATTTTTCTCAGCAATTCGCTGGGCTAACGTACTGCCGACTTTGCCTGCACCAATAATTGATACGCGGTTTGATGGAGAATTCATTGGATTTTAGATTTTAGATTTTAGATTTTAGATTTTAGCAATCAGCTTAATTGGGGAAAGGTGCGCGGTGTGCACCCTTCGCTACATTAAGAACAGTGATGTTGAGTTTTGGTGAGTTAGTTAAAATCTTCGAGTTGGTCTACCCGCAGCCAAATATTGGGGGTGGGTACTTTGCCAAATTTGACGAAGGCGTAGTCGCCGCGAACATCCATCACTTCGCCCTTTGTTTCAAATATATACGAGGAAAAGCGCTGGTCGCTGGCTTTGGCTTCTAGACTGTTTTCCAATTTTTCGCGTACAGCGCGAACTATACTGCCTTTCTTGATTGCCATAACTTGCTTTGTTTAGTTTAAAAAACTATACAAATTTTAATCTAGATTTGGCTGGAAAGGACTTCTTCTTTCTTCTGACATCTGGCACCATTCTCGCTTAACAGGATTTCCGACTTGTTCGACAATAGTTCAATATTCTTGTGGGCTGGGTGTCCCGTCCGCCCGTGACAGTCTTATTGACAAGGGTACAAGATATCAGTTCTTCCTTCTTCCCTCTTCCTTCTTCCGCCTTCTTCCTTCTGCTTATTGCTGACATCCGTTACATCCGTTACATCCGTTACAGAATCCGTTGCCGAACTTCCTTCTTCCTTCTGCTTATTGCTGACATCCGTTACATCCGTTACATCCGTTACAGAATCCGTTGCCGAACTTCCTTCTGCTTATTGCTGACACGCGGGGCAAAAATGAGTCGATCGCCCTGCTAATTTTATACGTTCGATGGTTGTGGAGCAAGTGCGACAGGGTTGACCGGCGCGATTGTACACCCAAGCGACGCCACCGTAGTTGCCGTTGACACCTTGGACGTTGAGAAAATTGCTAAAAGTCGTGCCACCGGATGCGATCGCCTTCTGTAAAACTTGAATAATAGCTGTATGGATGCGCCCAATTTGCTCTGCGGTCAAATCCGCGCACAGAGTTGTGGGCATCACTCCCGACAAAAACAAAGTTTCGTCTGCGTAAATATTGCCCAAACCAGCTATCAGTGACTGGTCTAGCAAAGCTGTTTTAATGGGTCGCGCCCGCCGGTGCAGCTTGCGGGTCAAATATTCTGTTGTAAACTCGTCTGAAAACGGTTCGGGGCCTAAAAGTTTGAGACCGATGACAGTGCTGGAAACCTCGGTTTCTGCGGGCACGTACCACATTTGCCCGAAGGTGCGCTGGTCTACAAACCGCAATTCTTGGTTTCCTTCAAAAAACAGCCGCACTCGCGCGTGTTTTTGCAGGGGTTCGGATCGGTTCACCCACAGCAGTTGTCCCGTCATCCGCAGGTGAACGCCCAACCAGCCGGCTTTTGAAGGAAGGAGGAAGGAAGAAGCAAGAGGGGAAGAGCTTGGAGTTTGAGCCCTAAATTCTCCCCCTTTCCCTTTCTCTCTTTCTCCTTCTGGGAATTGAGATAGTTCTGCCAGGAGGTATTTGCCGCGTCTGTACCAGCGGGCGATCGACTTTCCTTTGAGTTTTGTCAAAAAATCGGTCGCAGAGATTGAGCGGGCGATCGTGCTGTTTAACAACACGTCCCCGCCCAAAATTTCTCGATCGAGGGTTGCTTGATTCAAACCCCGGCAAATAGTTTCAACTTCTGGCAGTTCTGGCACAATTAGCGTTGTTCTGTTCCTTGACCTTGAGGCGAACCTTGGACGGTGCCGGGCGTTTCGGAGCCCGGTTCGCTGCCCGTGTAACTTTTCGGCTGCTGCGTGGGGGTACCCTGGCCGGTTTGCCGAGTCCTCTCGTCGAGCGTGGTTTGTTTGCCGCCGGAAGCTACTGGAGTCCCTGCTTTCGTTTTTGCTGTGGGTGCTGCCACTTCAACTAATTCGCTTTCGGCGTAGTTGTTGGTGTTGACGCCTGCATAATTTACGTTGTTAAAGCGAACGATAACTGGGTATTTAATGCCGCTTTTGTCTACCGTAGCAACGATGCCCACTTCTTGATACCAGTAGGATTCTTTGCGGAGAATCCGGACTGTAGAACCGCGTTGAACCATGAGCTTTTTTTCCTTTGCGATGAATAAACGGATCAAGCCATTTTTTTTACTCTAGTCGATCGCGCGACGCATTTAAAGTCTGCAACGGATTTTTTACCTCCCACGCCGTTTTTTGTCTGCTGTTTGTAAAGAAAAGTAAATACTTTGGTAGGGCGATCGCTGCGGTTGCAAAATAAATAAACCCACATTATCCGTCAAATAAAACCAGTACGATCGAGTTGAAAACAAACTTTACAAATAGTTGTGAATTGCTACAGTTTAATGTTCTGGGAAATTCTGATAAGTTATGACTGAACCTCACGCCACAGTAATACTCGCGATTAGTGCCGACGGTAAAATAGCAGATGCAGTCCGATCGCCCGCGAGATTCGGTTCTGCCAACGACAAATCCCACCTCGAACAGCAAGTAGCAGCAAGTGACGCGGTTTTGTTCGGCAACGGCACTTTACAGGCTTATGGGACGACGATGAGAGTGATTTCGCCGGAATTGGTCAAACAGAGGGAACTGCAAGGGAAGCCCCCACAACCGGTGCAAATTGTATGTTCGCGATCGTCCCAATTTGACCCAAACTTGCGATTTTTCCAGCAACCTGTGCCTCGGTGGCTGCTGACAGGGCAAGACAGTAGGGAAACGGCAATGCCGTCTCCGTACCCGACGAAAGACAGTAAGTTCGATCGCACATCTGGCACCATTCTCAAGAACGGGCAAGATGCCCGTTCCACAACAGATGCCCGAGATGCCCGTTCCACAAGAGATGAATTTTCTTGTGGAACAGGCATCTTGCCTGTTCATAAAAGGCTTATTGAGAATGGTGCAACATCTCAATTCGATCGAATTATCTATGCAAAAACCGCAGGTGGAGAGATTGATTGGATTGATGCGTTTCAACAGCTAGCAAACTTCGATATCAAACGCTTGGCGATTCTAGGCGGGGGGAAACTGGTAGCCTCTGTGCTGGCTGCAGGCTTGGTAGACGAACTTTGGCTGACGGTGTGCCCGTTAATTTTGGGCGGCGCGGATGCACCGACACCTGTTGAGGGAGAGGGTTTTTTGGCGGATGTAGCTCCGAAATTGGAGCTTTTGGCGGTTAAACAGGTGGGACAAGAGGTATTTTTGCATTATCGAGTCGATCGAACTAACTGAAGCTCAAACGTACTCCGAGACTAGGGTTGGACGATTAAGCCCTCCGATCCCCCCTAGCCCCCCTTAAGAAGCAGGGAACCGGAGGCGCTCAAAGTCCCCCTTCCCCTCAAAGTCCCCCTTCTTAAGGGGGATTTAGGGGGATCGGGTTTCGGACAAAAGCGAGATTTGTCAGGTTTCAAGGTTCTGTTGACACCAGTTGCCATTCAGCTTTCCCAGCGATCGAATAATTGTATTAACTTAAATGAAGTTCGATCGCTCTACGCTCAAATCTCCCTATGCTGAAACAGCCAAAACCTGAATATTCTGTAGCCTGGATTAGCAAAATAGGCGAAATCCCGCAAGCCTCCTGGGATGCCTTGGCGATGCCACTCAAAACTCCATTTCTCGAATGGGATTGGCTGAACAATCTCGAAGTATCGGGCAGTGCGACAGGTAAAACCGGTTGGCTACCGCATCACTTAACAGTCTGGCGAGACAAAAAGTTGATTGCTTGCGCGCCACTTTATGTCAAAAGTCACAGTTACGGCGAATTTGTGTTTGACAATCAGTGGGCGGATTTAGCTCAACGTTTGGGTGTTCAATATTATCCGAAATTGATGGGAATGACGCCGTTTACTCCGGCTGAAGGCTATCGGTTTTTGATTGCCGAGGGAGAAGATGAAGACGAGTTAACAGGAGTAATGGTAAGCGCGATCGACCATTTTTGCGATCGCCACAATATCTCTGGTTGCAATTTCCTTTATGTCGATCCAGAATGGCGCGAAAGAATGGAACGCCACGGTTTCAGCAGTTGGCTGCACCACAGCTATATTTGGCAAAATCAAGGCTATCAAAATTTTGACAATTATTTAGGCGCATTTAATGCTAACCAGCGCCGCAATATCAAGCGCGAACGCAAAGCAGTTGACCAAGCTGGTTTGTTGGTAAAAACGCTGACAGGCGATGAAATTCCCCAAGCCATGTTTGCTCAAATGTATGCTTTTTATGAGAATACTTGCGACAAATTTGGTTGGTGGGGAAGCAAGTATCTGACTAAGCGATTTTTTGAACAGTTGCACCACAATTATCGCGATCGAGTTTTATTTGTAGCCGCCTACGACAAGGAAGATGACAGACAGCCGGTTGGTATGTCTTTTTGTTTGTATAAGGGCGATCGACTGTACGGGCGTTATTGGGGCAGTTTGCAGGAAATAGACTGCTTGCACTTCGATGCTTGTTACTATACGCCGATCGAATGGGCGATCGATCGAGGAATCCAAAGCTTCGATCCCGGTGCCGGCGGGAGGCACAAAAAACGGCGCGGCTTTCCAGCTACGCCCAATTATAGTTTGCACCGATTTTATAACAACCGTCTGGCGCAAATTCTCAAGTCTTATATCGGTCAAATCAACGAAAGAGAACAGCAAGAAATTGATGCCGTCAACGAGGATTTACCTTTTACTAAGTTACCTCCTTTGGTACTCGGCGATTGACGGTTGACTGGGAATTTGGAATTGGAAAGGGGGAATTAGTAACAGCCTATTGGTGTCAACATAATACTAAAACCCTGTGTATATCTCGTTTGTATCGAAGTTTCGATCCCCCTCAATCCCCCTTAAGAAGGGGGACTTTGAATGCTCTTCCCCCTTTATTAATGGGAGTTAGAGAGGACGTAAGAATACTCTTGTCCACCCCTTATTAAGGGGGGTTAGGGGGGCTCGAAACTCAACTATAAACGATATTTATTATGGATTTTAGTCTTAAGTTGACACGAATGGTAACAGTCAACAGTCAACCGTCAACAGTCAACCGTCAACCGTCAACCGTCAACCAATTAACCTAATTCAAAATTACCTTGCCATCTTCCTGAATTTCCAACGATTTTGTATCAGTGCCCAATTCAGTTGTCGCGCCAAAACTGACTTGCAACATTCCCGGCATCGCGGTTGCTTGGGGGCGAGCCAGCAGCAATCCGCCGTCTGGGCGCTGGTAAGTGAGGGTGATTGGCACTGGGAGGGTTTGAAGCAAAATTTCCGATTGTTCGCCCAGAGTGCGCGGCTGGGTAACGCCTACGATTTGATAATTGATGACAGCATTGGTGGTATTCACCAGTTTAATTACTATCCCGCCTTCGGCAGGCGTAACTCGCGCACTGGGCAGGGGAAAGCGGGGAGGCGCGTCTGTGGGTGTAGATGGCATCCCGCTGGGGTCCGGACTTGCAGCCGGAGTTGGTTGACTGACGGGTTCTTCAGTGGCTGCGGGAGTTTCTGCGGGAGTCTCTGCGGGTTGGGAAACGGGTTTTCCTTGTTGGGGCGGGGGGCCGCCGGCGTGGGAAAGTGTTGCGAGACTAACGAGTAAACCCCCGCAGGTGGCGGCTAGCAAGCTGATTTTTTTTAACGGTAGATTGTGGCGAAACATAAATAACTCCTCACAAGTTCGATCGAGGTTTTCCAACAAAGTTCATGTTAATCTATGCGTGAATTGAATTTTAATAGCAGGGTTTGGGCCAGAGGTAAGAAGAATCAGGCTTGAGAGGTAGATTTTTTAACCGCAGAGGGCGCAGAGGGCGCAGAGGAGGAGGGAAAGTTTTAGGGGCGAGATGCTTCTGATTTGTGTGCGGGGAGGGTGACGGTAACGGCGGTACCTCGATCGACTTGGCTGTCAATGCGGATTTGGCCGCGGTGATTTTCGACAATTGCTTTGGCGATAGCTAATCCTAAACCGGAACCGGCGGCGCTGCGGTGGGTGCGGGCGGGATCTGCGCGGTAGAATCGATCGAACAAATGCGGCAGGGCTTCTGCGGAAATTCCGATGCCGGTGTCTGTTACTTTTATTTGCAGCGCTGGATTTAACATCGCCGAATTTCTTTTGTTTTTAGCTGCAAGCTGCAATTCTACTTGAATTTGACCGCCAGAGGGCGTGTACTGCACGGCGTTGCTGACGAGATTGGTAAAAAGTCGGGCGAGTTGATCCCAGTCGCCCAACAGTGTAAAGTTTTCCTCAGCGTTGGGCAGATCGACAATTTCCAAAGAAAGAGAGAGATTTTGGGTAGTGGCGATCGCCTGTTGTTCTTCAATTACCTCCATCAGCAAAGCATCGAGAGGAACCTCAATCCACTGCTGCTGCACGATACCGCTGTCTTGTCTGGCTAAAAACAGCAAATCATCAACCAAGCGCCCCAAACGGCGGGTGAGACGTTCGATAACTTGTAGCTGTTGATGCTGCTGCGGTTCGATATCCGGTTCCGCTAAAGCTACTTGGACGTTAGTTTGAATAGTGGCGATCGGATTTCGGAGTTCGTGAGAAGCATCAGCAGTAAACTGTTTGAGACGCCCGTAAGACTCCCGCATCGGTGCCATCGCCAATCCCGACAGCAGCCAGCCAATAGCTGCAACGCAGATTAGAGTTAAACTCGCGCCCAAAATCAAATCAAGAATTAATTGGCGGATGGGTTTTGTCACTTCAAACCAAGGATGGCTGACTCGCAAATATCCCAGAACTTGGCGCCCGATTTGTACTCGCTGCGTTACTTGTCTGAGGGAATAGTTTTGATCGGACTGCAACTTATTATTAATTATCCAAACTGTTTCGCCGGTACGGTTAGCGTGAATTGGAATCTTCAGCGGTTCCGATAAAGTAGACCACAGCAATTCGCCCGTAGGACTGAACCATTCTAAATCAATGTGGTCGTCTTCTACTGCATCGGTGCTGTCTCGAAAACTAGCTTGAATATTAACTTTAAATTTATTTTTATCTGTGGTGTTAGGGAAAGTTAGCGGTTCGATAACGAGAGTTCGCTCTATTACTTCGACAACATGATTAAGAGTGTCATCAATGCGATCGATCAAAGTATTGCGGACGTAAAAATAGAAACCACTGGCGAATACAAGTAACAATACAGCAGTAACGGCTGTGTACCAGATAGCGAGGCGGCGGCGGGTAGTTTGAAACATTGGAAATGGGTAATTTTTTTTTACTAACGAACCGCGAAGACGCGAAGGGCGCGAAGGAAGAAAATATCCAGAGAATCTTAAAGCGATTGTGAAGTAATAATCATTAACTAACACTTAACCAACCATTTACAAATATAACGCTCTTCTCTTCTCTTCTCTTCCTTTGTGTCCTTCGCGCCTTCGCGGTTCGTTAAAAAAAGCATTGTTCAGAAGTCCTGCAATAATTGCTACCACAATATTCCATTATTAATACTTCAGACAGATGTCGAGGTAGCTGCCAGGCTGATAATCTACTCGCTAAACTTTTTAGGTAAAAGCCTGTGAACAAATTTTTATTTCGAGCCGCGATCGGGCTATTAATGGCGTTTTTTGGAGCAATAACCTATTTTACAAACGACGTACAAAATCCGGTAACAGGAGAGAGACAGCGGGTGCAACTTTCTCCCCGCCAAGAGATAGTTTTGGGATTGCAGGCGCGAGATCAAATGGCCGCCAAGCACGGGGGGCTTTATCCCAGCCAGAGTATTCAGCAGTATATCGATCAAGTAGGAGCACGAGTTGTCAACGGTTCGGCGGCGCAACAAGCAGGTTATCCGTTTGAATTCCACCTGCTGCGAGACGCCGAAACTGTCAATGCTTTTGCTTTACCGGGAGGACAAGTTTTCATTACTGCGGGGCTGCTGCGGCGGCTAAATTCCGAGGCTCAGTTGGCTGCTATACTCGGGCACGAGGCCGGTCACGTTGTGGCGCGCCACGGTGCGGAACACTTGGCAAAACAGCAGTTGGGTAGGTCTTTGGTAACGGCGGTTGGGGTAGCTACTAGCGACGAGCGCGGGGGTGGTCAGCAGGCAGCATTAATTGCTCAAGCTGTCAATCAAGTTGTCGGTTTGCGGTACGGTAGGTCTGATGAACTTGAGAGCGATCAGCTCGGTTTTCGGTTTATGACGGAGGCGGGTTACGATCCTAGAGGTATTGTTGAGGTGATGCAAATTCTCGGTGCTGCTAGGAAGGGCGAAGCGCCACCGGAATTTTTGAGTTCTCACCCCAACCCTGAAAACCGAGTTGAAAAGTTGCAAGCTTTAATCGCACAAAATTACCCTAACGGCGTTCCAGCTAATTTGGTGTCTGGACGCGATGAGTTTGCTAAGAATTTGTCTGGCGGTTAGGGATAATTGCAGCGGGCTTTACAAAAGTTATTACTAAAGGCGGATCTAAGTTTGGCTTTAAGTTGGCACGATCGACTTAATGAGCGATCGAGCAATTTGAAAGTTGAGAACCATGATGGAATCTTGGATGATAATCGGCGGCGTGACTTTCTCAGTCGCCTTCGGCACTCTGTCTTTTAAACTGCGGGATATTAACTGGGCTGTTAAACTTCAAAGACCAGATTGGATGTTTTTTGAGCCTGCTATTCCGTTAATTTGGACGGTAATTTTTGCTTGCGGGGCGGGCAGCGCTACTTTCGTGTGGGAACAGGAGCCAGGGAGCCTTAAAACATGGCTGTTGATGGCTTTGTACTTGCTTTTAGAAATTGTCACAGTTGCTTATATTCCTGCTACTCTCAGAGCCAAAAGTCTCAAAGTAGGGACAATTTTGGGAGGGGCTGGCGAGATTGTGGGAGCTGTGTTGACGTTGGCTGTTTTGCCGATTTCTCAAACCGCGGCTTTGTTACTTTTGCCTTACGTGATTTGGGGTGCGATCGGCACTTATACAACTTGGGAAATGATTCAATTAAACCCAGAAGCTGCATAAATATTCGGTGATCTTCGGCGCACCCTACATACTATAACGCTCTTCTCTTCCTTCGTGTCCGTAGCATCTTCGCGGTTCATTAAAAAAAGCATTGTTAATCATAGCAAATCCGTGCTAGCGGGTTAACCCACCCGATAAAGTGAGGAAATCCGCTTAACATTGTCTGCCTAGTTGATGAGAAAATAGATGAATAAAACTGCTTTAAATCAAAGGATGACAGCTATCAATGGCCATTAAAGACCAGCCCCAACCACCTCGTTTTCGACAAATTAGCAATGTCTTGTTATTGCTCTCAAGTTTGTTCCTGCTGGCAAACATCTTTTTACCGAATTTGTTCGGCCCTCAAATTCCCCAAGTGCCTTACAGCTTGTTCGTCCATCAGGTTCAAGAACAAGATGTAGTCCGAGCTTCGGTAGGCCAAAATGAAATTCGCTACCAACTAAAAGGCGAAGGATCCCAACCCGGTCAAGTGCTGTCAACTACGCCGATTTTTGACCTGGAACTTCCTAAACTTTTGCAAGAAAAAGGCGTTGAATTTGCGGCAACTCCCCCTTCTAAAAATGGCTGGATTGGAAGTGTTTTAAGCTGGGTGGTGCCGCCGCTGATTTTTGTGGCGATTTTTCAATTTTTCATGAACAGGCAGGGTGGCGGGCCTCAGGGTGCGCTCTCGCTCGGCAAAAGCAAAGCTAAGGTCTATGTAGAAGGCGAATCGGCGAAAATTACTTTTGCTGATGTGGCTGGAGTAGAAGAGGCTAAAACTGAATTAGTCGAAGTTGTTGAATTCCTGAAAACTCCTGACAGATTTACGGCAATTGGCGCGCGAATTCCGAAAGGCGTGCTGTTAGTCGGGCCTCCGGGAACTGGCAAAACTCTGTTAGCTAAAGCAGTAGCTGGTGAAGCGGGCGTGCCGTTTTTTAGCATCTCGGGTTCGGAGTTTGTGGAACTGTTTGTAGGTGTTGGTTCTGCAAGAGTTAGAGATTTATTCGAGCAGGCTAAGAAACAGGCTCCTTGTATTATTTTCATTGATGAATTGGACGCGATCGGCAAATCTCGTAGCAGTAACGCTAGCTTCGGTGGGAATGATGAACGCGAACAAACTCTCAATCAATTGTTAACTGAAATGGATGGTTTTGCGGCGGGCAATACTACGGTAATTGTGCTGGCTGCAACTAACCGCCCGGAAAGTTTGGATGCTGCTTTGTTGCGCCCTGGTCGTTTCGATCGCCAAGTTTTAGTCGATCGCCCCGATTTATCTGGCCGCCAAGAAATTTTGAACATTCACGCTCAAAAAGTGAAGTTGGGCCCGGATATTAATTTGAAGGCGATCGCCACTCGCACCCCCGGTTTTTCCGGCGCAGATTTGGCAAATTTGGTGAATGAAGCTGCTTTGTTGGCGGCGCGCAACAAACGCCTAACTGTAGCACAGGAAGACTTTGCAGAGGCGATCGAACGAATTGTAGCTGGCTTGGAAAAGAAAAGCCGCGTGCTCAATGAAAAAGAGAAAACCATCGTTGCTTATCACGAAGTCGGCCACGCGATGGTGGGTGCTCTGATGACTGGTAATGGCGAAGTTGCCAAAATCTCGATCGTCCCTCGCGGTATGGCTGCTTTGGGTTATACTTTGCAGTTGCCGACTGAAGACCGTTTCTTGTTAGATGAATCGGAATTGCGGGGTCAAATTGCGACTTTGTTGGGCGGGCGATCGGCTGAGGAAGTGGTGTTTGGTAGTATTACTACTGGCGCTTCAAATGACTTGCAAAGGGCGACTGATTTAGCTGAACGGATGGTGACAACTTACGGGATGAGTAAGGTTTTGGGGCCTCTAGCTTACGATCGAGGTCAACAATCAATGTTCCTCAACGACGGTATGGGAAATGCCCGCCGTGCGGTAAGTGCTCAGACTGCTGAGGCGATCGACCAAGAAGTGAAGGAAATTGTCGAAACTGCACACCAGCAAGCTTTGGATATTCTGAAAGCAAATCGAGAATTGTTGGAAACAATTACGCAGAAACTGTTGGAAACTGAGGTGGTGGAAGGTGATTCACTTCGCGAATTCCTTCGTCAAGTGCGGCCTTTAGATAAGGTTGCGGCTTGAGGTTAATAGGGTTTAATTAAACCGCAGATGAACGCAGATGATTCCAAATCATCTGCGTTTTTTGATCGCACTCCACGATGAGCCGACGGAAACAGACAACGGCAAACGGACAAACCCGCGTTTGTGCGATCGCAATCTATCGAAGGCTTACCACCATTCCGCAAACCCCCAAAATTGGGCGGAACAGGAAAAGATCCTGTTTGGCAGATTGACGACAGCAAGATCCTCCAACCCATGTCAGTATTTTGCCAAGCGCTACAATGCTTTTAGAGAAATACTGGAGTTTAGACTAAGCACCTCTTAAAGCACGGTTAGATTTCAACTTAAGAACGGCAATGGTCGCTGGTGAAGAGCTATGAGGCTCAACCACTAGCATAGATGCCGACGACCGTTGACGTTCTCTTCGGCTGACAACCTCAAAAAAAAACTGTCTGCGATAGTTTCAACAGACAGCGTAAGGGTAGAAGATTGAGAATTCAGCTAAAAATCTCAAATCTACCTGCCATGAAGTTTGAACAATTACGGGAATTTCGTCAACAAGCTTATGAATGTCTCGGCAATGCCAAAGACGCCACCTTTGAACTAGCAGACGCGATAATGACGACTCGCCACGTCTCATGTTTAGGAGATTTAGCCCTCAATCCCTTATTTCGGCGTGAGTGGTCAAGCGTCTACGAAGCGCTGCAAGATTGTAGACCAGACCGAGACCAATTGATGCAACTATATATCCAACAGATGTCACAAGTGGAACGTCCAGTATTAGCGATCGATCATACAGCATGGTTGAGACCCCATGCACCTACTCTCAAAGAACGGACCTATGAACATCAACCCACAGCCTTACCTCACGGCATACCTGTTGGTATCGGTCAAGGATATAGTACGATCGCACTGATACCAACGATTAGCGGGAGTTGGGCGCTGCCATTAAGACACGAACGTATTACCAGTTGGGACAACCCAATCGGTAAAGGCGCTGAACAATTGGCACAAGTCTGTGAATATCTTCAGAATAGACCCATCGCCCTATTTGATAGTGAGTATGGGTGCGCCCCTCTGGTTAAAGCTACTGCTGCGATCGCCGCTGATAAACTAATGCGTATTCGCTCCAATCGTTGCTTATGGTCAACACCCCCAGCCTATAGTGGTAGAGGACGGCCAAAAATTCATGGAAACCAGTTTAAGCTTAACGACTCCTCAAGCTGGTGGGAACCAGAACAAACCCTGGAATCCCTTGAGCCGAAACTCGGACGAATCAGGTTGAGAACATGGGATAACTTACATTTCCGAGGTAGTCCCAAACATCCGATGACTCTGATTTTAGTAGAACGCTTAGACACTGTAACGGGTCAATTAAAAACTCAACCTTTGTGGTTAGTTTGGGTTGGTGTTCAAATGCCACCTCTTACAGAAATTTGGCAACTATATCTACGTCGTTTTGCCATCGAACACTGGTATCGCTTAGCGAAACAAACATTGCATTGGACAATTCCGAAGCTAAGCACTCCAGAACAATGTGAACGATGGAGTGATTTGATGCCATTGCTAACTTGGCAATTATGGTTAGCTCAAGATTTAGTCAGGGAAATTCGTCTACCCTGGCAAAAGCCTCTCCCTGAATTGACACCTGGAAGGGTTGCACAATCAATGCTTCCACTTTTAATTAGGATTGGGAGTCCGGCTGTTGCTCCCAAATCCCGAGGAAAATCGGCTGGATGGTCATCCGGTAAACTGCGCGCTCAAAGATGTCGCTATCCCGTGGTCAAAAAGGGTAAAGGTCGGTTCCAAAACTCTCCCAAATTCGTAATTTAACCTTAGAAAACTCTTTCTAAATTCACTAGAATTTCACTCAGCGTTAGCTGAGTCAATTTGTGCTTAGTCTAAACTCCAAAGAAATATGAAGCACCCCTGGCCCAGACACAGAGCGAATGGGAGAAAGTTTGATACTTTAATTTACTCAACGGGAGAACAACAATGGCATGGGTGTTTAGCTTATCGGCTGAATGTGGCACAAAGCAATCTGAAGCACAGCAATTTGCTCAATATTTCAATGAAATTTTCTGGGTGCTCTCAAACGGTAGAGTTTCCCAATGTCGGGCAGAAATTTTTCAGGACATAGAAGAAAATTGGTGGTGTCGAGTTTGTCCAAGTGGCATCAGTGAGGTTGGGATTGACACTCCAGAAACTGCTTATTTAATGACGGAAATAGGTATATTTCTGTATCAGAGTTTGCGGTTTGCTCCACCGTTTCGGTATGCTTTAGTTGGTATGGAAGTAGATGAGTTTAGAACATACAGCGAATTGATTGAAGAGCCTGCCTTGGTTTTTCCTGGATTGGTTTTAGCTGAAGCTGTTTGGCAAGCAACGGGAGCATCTTCGGTTTTGCGATCGTTCAGTCTTGGATATGTTTGGAAGCCCTATGAAGGTGAAGTTTATAGACCACTACTAGCATCACCGGACTTAAAGAACAAGCTTGATGAATTGCGGAGCGTGGGGTAAATCCTTTTAGTGGATACATCGCCCCCCGCCTATCTAATTTACACCCAACCAACCCAATCAACTCAGTAGTTTTCCCGATCGCACCCTCCAATCTTTAGGCGGTTTTACTTGCCTTCTCCCTTTTTCGTTTGCGCCATCTTGCCGCTGTTTCTTTAACAGCCTCTATTTCTTCAAAATCTACCTGCATCACAGCCGTTTTAAACTCCAAACCCAAAGCCAAGCTAATATCAAGAATTTCCGTTAAACTAGCATTTTGATATTTTTTTTTCTCGTATTCCTTGATTCGTTCGGGGTCAATATCCAAAATTTCAGCTAGTTCTTCCTCACTCATTTTGGCTGCCATCCGAGCTTTAATTAAAGCCTCTGACAGTTTATTAAAATTCTCAACTACAATTTCGAGCGGCTCGCTCTTGTCACAATTAATTAATCTTTCATATTCCGCTATTTCTTCATGTAACTGCTCCAAATGGCATTGTATGACACTTCGACCGGATTCCCATCTGAGAAAGTCTTTTCTTTTTGCTTCTTCATCGCGTTCCATAGCCGCTATAGTTTTTGTAAACTTTTCCACCCATTCTTTACTGACTTCATACTGTAATTCATCTTTAATCATGGTTCCCACCTCATTAAATCTATCGCTATAATTCCTTTCTTATTTTTGTCTCGGTCAGTCTGAAAAAAATCAAAGGAATTGTCGCCGTAATTGCCTACAGGTTGGTCTGAGGGAAAAATTTCCCCTCTATACTTAGCTTTTTGGGCATTGCGATCGTAATGATTAAACAATCTAGGAGCATTGATTCTTAGATTATTCATGTCTACAGTTTCGCGATCGTAACAAGCATCAAAATCGTTAGGCCTTTCTTCGCTGGTAACAAAACTACCATCAATATAAATAGTCCTACCACCTGCTGCTTTTAACTGGGTCATTGCCAGTTTCAAGCCCCGGATCATATTCTCTCTTTTAAAATTCGTACCAAATCTCTCCTCAAACTCCTCCCATTCGCAAAAATGAACTCCCGGTGGTAGATTGCCGTTTTCATCGAATTCTGGAATCACTTACTCACACCCGCGCCACAAATTTCTTATTCGTTTTTCCATCCTACCACAGCGATCGTTATAAACAAACAGAAACCCGGCTGCTTCAAACAACCGGGTTTCTAAATATTGTTGCTGCATTTTCGACCGATCAAACTCCGTTTATGTAGGCCATAACTGGAGTACCTTGCTGCTGCTGCGCGATTTCCAAAAGGCGTTGAATGCGATCCTCTGTCGGTGGGTGAGTGCGGAAAAGTGACTGCAAACCTTTAGTCGAAAAAGGATTCACAATCAGCAGCGGCGACATCGCAGGATTGCCGTGCATGGGAATTTCATGACCCAGTTTCTCCAATTTTTGCAGGGCGTTTGCTAAGCCGATCGGGTTATTGGTAATTTCCACCGCACCGCTGTCGGCTGCAAATTCCCTCGTCCGAGAAATCGCCATTTGAATTACGGTTGCTGATAGCGGCGCTAAAATGATTAAAAACAGCAAACCAAACGGATTCGCGCCTTGTCTGCTATCCCGCGTTACTGGGCCGTAAAGCGCTCCAAAAGTCAGTATTCGCCCAACAAATGTAATTGCACCGGCAATTGTTCCTGCAACTGCTTGAGTGAGGGTGTCGCGGTTGCGGATGTGCGTGAGTTCGTGCGCTAAAACCCCTTCCAATTCTTCGCGAGAAAGCAGCTTGATGATGCCTTCAGTAACTGCTATTGTCGCGTGTTCCGGGTCTCTTCCTGTGGCGAATGCGTTGGGAGATTGAGTGGGAACTAGAAATATTTTCGGCACCGGAATTTCTGCTTTTTCACTCAGCGAGGCTACCATATCGTAGAGTTCGGGAGCTTCGCTGCGGGCGAGCGGCTGAGCGCGGTAAGCCATTAACGCAGCCGTGTCGGAATAGTACCAAGAGCTAAAACTTGAGAATGCGGCTAGCGCTAAACCGATGTAAAGTCCTTGCTCGTTGCCGATTAAATAATAACTTCCTAAAACGAGAAGGCCGCTTAGAAGTCCTAAGAGAGCGGCTGTTCTGAGCTGATTTGTTCCTAGCATGGCGGGTTGAGGGCGATCGCTATTTTGATATTTTTGAGCTTGTAATTAGATTTTCATATTTGCGGGCGATCGCGCCTCTATCTGCCGAAATAAGTGCAGCAGCCAATAGTAGTATTTCACCTTTTCAGTCAGAAAATGAGAATGCCGAAGGAGGCTCTATCTGCTTGCTTTCTTGAGCCAGCATATCCGCAGAATATGACATTCCCAGGCAGAGCTTGGAAACGAGATTAATCTCACGAAGTGGCCGCCCAAAGAATAGCAATATCGCTGTATTGCTTGAACATTGAATCAGCACTCACAAGCGTCATCTCCTCCATCTGAGCCTGGACAATCAGCATTCGATCGAAGGGATCTCGATGATGTAATGGTAACGCAGCCGCTCGCAGGGCATGAGGTGCTGTAATTTCCAGCGATCGCGCATCTAACTGTACCATGCGTGTCGAAATGTAGGTATCTATCGGTTCTGGGAGTGGTAACTTTCCGATCGCAACTTTGATGCCCATTTCCCAGACACTAGCAACAGAAAACCACAATTCGTTCGTTTCATCGGCAATCTGTGCGATCGCATCCTCATTCAATCGATCTGGTTGGGCAAACCACCACAAAAAACACTGCGTATCCAGCAAGAGTTTCACTCTTCATCTCCCTCAAATGCTGTCAAAATCTCTTTTGGCAAAGGATCGTTAAAGTCCTCTGGCAAAAGAAATCGCCCTCGATCTTTCCCTAAACTAGCTCGTCGATTGGATGAAGTACGAAACGGAACCAATTTTGCGACTGGGATGCCTTCGTTGGAAATAATGATTTCTTCTCCCAGTTCCACACGCGACAATAGTCGTGAGAGATTCGTTGTAGCTTGATGAATATTTACAGTTTCCATGATCTTAAAAAACTAAGTCTGTAAAATAAGTTTAACAAAATAAACGCAGACAATCTTACATTCATCTGCGTTTACCTGCGTTTATCTGCGGTTTAATTCTCCAACCCTAAACAGCTTGCACTTGCTTTTCCTCAACAGCAACAGGTTCTTGATATACAGTTTGAGACTCATTAGCCAAAAACTCGGCTAATTGAGCTTCGATTTCATCCCGCACAATCTGGCGGTATTCCAGGAAATGCTCGTTGTGAGCACACACTGTTAAATAATGATCCCAAACCGCAGGATTGCGCTTGAGAATGCTGAACAAATGATGCCAAAACTTCCAGCGAGTTTTGCGCTTGACTCCCTGCCGCCAAACCACAGTTAGCAGTGCTCGCAAATCGATCCAACTGGGAACTCTTGCAGGTATATTTGCTGTAGGTGCACCCAACATTAAGAAATGGCGATAAGTCCGGTCTAAATATTTCTCAGCATCGTACACTTCGCAGAATGCCTCGACATATTCGCGGGCAATATCTTCGAGAGGCCGCGTCGGGATAAAGTTCATCAAAGTAGTCTGGTTGAGGTTGCCAGATTTGTCGCGCAACCGCCCTTCTTTTGCTAGTCTGTGTGACAACGCAGTGTGTGGCAAAGCTTGCAGCATTCCAAAGGTTGTGCTCGGAATTGCTGCTGCTTCGGCAAACTGGACAATCCGCTGACCGGCACCGGGTTTTTCCCCGTCAAATCCGATGATAAATCCGGCCATTACTCGCAAACCAGTTTTCGCAATTAACTCTACTGATTCGATCAGGGAATTGCGGGTATTTTGGAATTTCTTCGTCATTTGCAGGCTTTCTTCATCAGGGGTTTCAATCCCTAAAAACACTGCATTGAAATTGCAAGCAACCATCATCTCCATCAATTCTTGGTCTTGGGCTAAATCGATGGAGGCTTCTGTGTTGAAAGTAAATGGGAATTTGTGTTCTTCTTGCCAGACTTTTAAGTCTTTTAGCAACAGTTTGACGCTGCGTTTGTTGCCGATAAAGTTGTCGTCTACCATGAACACGCCGCGCCGCCAGCCCAAGTTGTAGAGATAGTCTAACTCTGCGATCAATTGTTGGGGGTTTTTGGTGCGGGGTTTGCGCCCGTAGAGGACGATGATGTCGCAGAATTCACACTGGAAGGGACAACCTCGGGAAAATTGAATCGACATCGAATCGTAGGCGTCTAATTCCAGCAAATCGAAGCGGGGGACTGGAGTTGTAGTAACATCGGGTTTTACGCCGTCCGATCGATAAATTCCGCTTTTTTCGCCGCGCCCGATTGCTTCGACGAACATCGGCAAGGTGATTTCGCCTTCGTCGAGAATCAGGTAATCTATGCCCGCTGCTTGAGGTTCTTCTGGTACGGAAGTCGGGTAGGGGCCGCCGCAAGCTACGGATTTACCGCGCCGTTTTGCTTCGCGAATGATGTCTAGCAAATCTTCTTTTTGGACAATCATTGCGGAGAGAATAACGAGCTCTGCCCATTCCCATTCTGCTTCGGTGATTTGTCTGATATTGCGATCGACTAACTTAAATTCCCATTCTTGGGGTAAAATAGCTGCTACTGTTACCAAACCCAGCGGTGGCAGCAGAACTTTACGATCAACTAATTCTAGAATTTTCTCGTAAGACCAAAATGTTTTCGGAAACAGCGGGTAAACTAGAAGAACTCGCATTATATGTTAAACCTCACATCAGTAAACAACTTGCGATCGGGCTGGCGTGTTTGAGAGTTCGATCGACTCTCAAGACTTCATGTTAAGGCTAAAATTACGATCTTGCACTCGATCGAATATCTGGCGATGGGTCACACCCCCTAAGACAAACAAATATGAGCGCAATTTTTAGCTGGCAGTTCCCTGTTAAAGTTTGCAAATGCTGATATCTTATCGTATTTGACCGTTAATTGACGATAATCGCATTTAAAAAGCATGGAACTAAGACAAAAAAGAATTTGAAACAGTAAATTAGTCCTTTGGTGTGCACGCATCACCCTACATTACTCGTTTGGTGCACATTCCTTCTTCCCTCTTCCTTCTTCCCTCTTCCTTCTTCCCTCTTCCTTCTTCCCTCTTCCTTCTCCCCTAATTTGAATCCTTGCCGGGAATCCCGCTAGTTCTTAACATATCGGCAACTGTGCCACAGTAACTTGGCATTCCTATGCTTTCGGGATTCACAAGATTTTGATAGGTAAAATGGCGGTAGCTGATGCAAAATCTATCCCAAGCAGCCACCTGAATTCGGAACAGCCAAATAAAGAAATTGGCTAGCCAAGGTGACAGAGTAATCCGAAAAAATATCTTTTTATTCAAATACTCGCAAGCTTGTTCTACCACTTCATTAGCTGTAATCGCCGGATTTCCTAGCACAAAATGTCGCGGTTCCTCGGAAGCCGGCGGATGTTCAACTAAATAATTAACTACTTTAGCAATATCTGCGCCGTGGATGAAGTGAAAACTGCCATCTGCCTTAAACCAGCGAATCAAACCAATCCATTTGGCGACAAGTGGCAGGCCAGATGACAAGTGAGAAACTGGTTTTTCTGCGTCTCCTCCCAATACTAATGTTGGGTAAAGTGCCGTAATTGGAGGCAAATTTTTCAACGCTGACAAATGCACCATGCAGTTGTATTTTGAGCTAATATAATCTGTCCCCAGTTCCCCGGCTTCTTTCAGCAAATTGTTGTCTCTACCGAGAATACTAGCTGTTGAAAAATAAATTACTTGCTGGCAGGTCTGTGGCGAAAGTAGTTGAATTAGCCGGAGAGTTTTGGTGACGTTAACGTCAAACACTTCTTGAGTTCCTCCCCAAGCAGTGGCAGCTACAATTGCGACATTAATTGTTTGCAGAAGTTCGGCGTGTTGATCGATATCCCGCATATCGCCTTGTATTATATGGATGCCGGGGCGGGCTTTCCAGTCAAATTTTAATTTTTCTGGGTTGCGAACTAATAAGTAAAGTTCGTGGTTTGTTTCTTGAATCAAAGTTTCGGCCATGTAGTGACCGATACAGCCACTTGCACCCGTCACAAAAATTTTTTTGGAGTTCATTTTGCCGCAGGGGAAGAGGGAAGGATTTGACACTTTTTCGACTGTAGGGAGACGGCATTGCGGTGTCCCTACAAATATCAGATGCAATTAAACTTACATCTTGCAGCATTCTCAAGAACAGGCAAGATGCCTGTTCCACAAAAATTAAATTGTTACTCGTTACCAGGCTCTGACCTGGTAACGCAGATCCGGAGGCTCTGCCTCCATTTTACGCGAGGCAGAGCCTCTGGATATGGGTTCACCAGGCAGAGCCTGGGAACCAGTTAAAACCAATTCGCAATCAAATTAAGCAGCAACTGCAAGCAATTTGTCGGCTTGCTTTGCGGTTTCAAAGAAGAAACGCACGTTATCTTCGGGAGTTCCCGGTAAAACGCCGTGTCCCAAATTGAGGATGTGTCCGCGATGACCGGCTTTGCGAATTGTATCAAGAATTCGATCGCGAATAAACGGTTGAGAACCAAACAACACACCCGGATCGAGATTTCCCTGAACGTTCATGTTGGGGCCCAAACGCTTGCGCGCGTCGGCCATATCAACCGTCCAATCGACGCTGACGATATCCGCGCCGGATGTTGCCATACGTTCGAGGATGCCGGCGCTGCCGCTTACTAACAGAATTAGCGGGGTGTCGGGATGGGTCTTTTTGACTTGCTCGAACACCTGTTTCTGGTAAGGTAAAGCGAAGGTGTCGTAGTCCTGCGGGGAGAGTTGGCCGGCCCAGGAGTCGAACATTTGCACGACTTGCGCGCCGCAGTCGATTTGATAGCGCACGTAAACGGCGATCGCATCTGCGAATTTCGACAGCAACTGATGCAGTAAAGTAGGATCGGAAAATGCCATGTTTTTGATAATCGCATAATCCTTAGAACCTTTGCCCTCAACCGCATAGGCCGCCAGCGTCCACGGCGCACCTACAAATCCGAGCACGGTGGATTTGTTGCCGACTTCCTCGCGCAGGGATTTCAGGATTGTTTTGATAAACGGCAAGCTTTCTTCCGGGTTCAGCGGTTGCAGGTTGTCGATTTGCTGCTGAGTGCGGATGGGTGCGTGGATAATCGGGCCTTTGCCTTCGGCGATGTCCATGTCAATACCCAAACCGGGCATGGGTGTGACAATATCGGAAAACAGAATTACGCCGTCGGGTTGAAACGCGCGCCACGGCTGAAGGGAAACTTCGATCGCCACTTCGGGAATTTCGGAACGTTCGCGAAACGAGGGATACTTTTCTCGCAAATCTCGATAAGCCTTCATGTAGCGACCGGCTTGGCGCATCATCCACACGGGCGGGCGGTCTAGGGTTTCGCCGCGGGCTGCCCGCAACAACAAGGGAACTTCATTTAATGCCGACATTTTAACTTTTCTCTACCTTAGATATTTCAATGCCTTTGGTAGCTTACCACTGTGCGATCGTCCTTTTTGACAAAATCGTTGTGTGTACAAATGTGTATTTTGTCATTGCCAAAGAAAGTGAGGCGATAGCCAGAGATCGACTCGTATATAAAGGACTGGTATAAATCCTGTGTATAGGGTCAGAAACCCGGTTTCTCCGAAGAAACCGGGTTTCTGATTCCGCCCTACAGTTTGACCTACTTACCTCGTCACACAGACTCCGCCCACGGATACGCGACATTGATCTCGGCCCGCATCGAATCTACTATCATTCCGCCTCGCGGAGTCTAAATTTCTAGTCCGCGAATTGTAGTAATAATCTCCCGCCGGAAAAGCTCTATTCGGTACAGCGCAGTAAGTCGAGTCTTGATTTCCCTCATCAAACCTGACTCTGACCATAGAACGTCTCTCGCGACAATCAACAGACCGCAAGCCAAAATCATCTTCTAGAATCTGTGCTCTGTCATATTGACCGTCATCTAGATCGCTATCTCGCCTCGTGTACCAATCGTCCCGCGAATTGCGAGCTCGTCTGTTGTCCCCATCAATTCCCGAAACTTCCAGTGTATAATTTCCGCCTCTAGCCGCATCTTTTGCTAACACTAAAAGCTTGTAATCGCCAGTACGGGGAATTTGATAATTAAAAGAACGCTCTTGCGTAAAAGCGACTTGTTTGTTGTTCCCGTAAAATAGCACCAGGACGGGAGTAAAACCGCGACTTCTATCTGTGTCTAAAAATACTTCAATGTTGTCGCCTTCCCTTGCGCTGAATGTGTATTCTTGGCCGCGCAATTCTTCCGTGGGAGATCCCGGAACCCACATATTCCGGAAACGGTAAATCGGCGAAGTGCGGCGAATTACTCCATCTATGCGATCGTTATTCCCTATCTGTTCGCCAACCGCACTTGAGGAAATCCCCGTAAGTGCCAATCCCGTAACTAGGACTGCGGCAGCAATACTGTTTAACAACTTGTGTGCTTTCATCTCAACCTCTGGAAAAATTTAAAATCTTTTTGCTTTCTTGGCGCCGACATTTGCATACACAATCCATTTTAAATGTAATTTCTGCCAAGCGTGTCAACCTCACCCAACCCCGCTATTTAGCGGGTGCAAAATCTCATGTTAAATTTATAGACGTTGATCCCTAATCTAAAGTTGCGATTTATCGCCACAAATCAGCAATCCCGATTCAGCGTCGAGACTAGCGCTAATTCCCATGGGTAAAGCAGCGTTAACCCCCTCGTGGCCGAAGGGCAAATCCGAGACAATGGGAATATTCAAGTCCCCCAGCCGATCGCGCAAAACCTCTTCCATGCTAAAACTGGGAATACTCGGCTCAATCTCGCAACGACTGAAGCGCCCCAAAGCAATGCCCCGCACCCCAGCGAAAGCCCCCGCCATCCGCCACAAAGTCAACATTCGATCGACCCTGTAAGGAGCCTCGGAAACATCCTCAAATGCGAGAATAACCCCGGTCAAATCCGGTTGATACGGGGTTCCGAGCAAATGAGAAGCAACCGTCAGATTCGCCGGAAACAGCCGCCCGGTGGCTTTTCCGCTGCCCCATCCTTTACCTTGCAAAGATTGTAAGGGACGACCTTCTATGCAGTCAAAAAGTCGATCGACAGACCAATCCGGTTCCGCAGCCAAAGTTGTCAGCATCGGCCCGTGAACACCCCAAACACCCAATTTAGCCTGATTCCACAGCAAAGCAGTAATATCTGAAAAGCCGATTAACCATTTCGGCGGATGGGAATCGGGAGTTGGAAATTGGGAATTTTCCGCCTTTCCCACATTTCCTTTTTCCAAAAGTCGAGTGCTGCCGAAACCGCCTCGAACACAGAGAATACCGCGACAATCTGGGTCATTGAGGGCATCTGCGAGCTGTCGGACGCGGTTTTCGTCGGAACCGGCCAAATAGCCCCAGCGATCGTCAAAACCCGAGCTTAATTCAATTCGATAGCCGCGGGATTTCCAAATTTCTACACCCTTTTCAAAGTTGGTTGATTCTCGCAAAGTGCCACTAGGGGCAATTACTTTGAGCAAATCTCCTGGTTGCAGAAATTTTATGTCAGTCATTAGTTATTAGTTATTAGTTATTAGTTATATCGTGTTTGGTGAATCGATCGTAATTCGGTAGGGGCGGGTTTTACAGACAATTTCTGACTGAAACAGACAATCTCGAAAACCCGCCCCCACCCACCCATAAATACAAACCTACATTTTCGGATTCGATGGAAATTTCAGGTTGATTTGGGTTATCGGTTGTGGCGGGGCGGGTTTATCTAGATTGTTGATAATCGTTAGATATTGTCTGTGAAACCCGCCCCTACGGGATATGGTTGATTATTGATTTAGGAGTGAGTTTTTCAGATTGTTTGTTAATCATTACTACGGTAAAGTCAGAATTTCCACCCCAGAATCAGTCACAGCTAGCGTGTGCTCGAATTGAGCCGAAAGCTTTCCATCCTTGGTGATAGAAGTCCAACCATCGGCGAGAATTTCCACTTCCCAAGTACCCTCATTAATCATCGGCTCGATCGTAAAAACCATGCCTTGTCTGAGCTTTTTTCCTGTGCCCCGCTTGCCGTAATGCAAAATTTCCGGTTCAGTGTGAAAGACTCGGTGAATCCCGTGCCCCGCAAAATTTCGCACTACCGAAAAACCTTGTGCTTCAGCATATTCTTGAATCGCTGCACCGATGTCGCCGGTACGAGCACCCGGTTTGACTTCCGCAATTCCTCTTCTTAAACATTCCTCGGTTACTTCAACTAACTTTTTCGCTACCGGTGAAGGTTGGCCCACAAAAAAAGTTTTGGAAGTATCGCCATGATAACCATCAACTAAAGGCGTTACATCAATATTAATAATGTCACCTTCTTTAAGAATTTGTTTCGCATTGGGGATGCCGTGACAGACTACTTCATTGACGCTGGCACACAGAGATTTTGGAAATCCTTTATAGCCTAGCGGAGCGCTTTTTGCTCCGTGTGCCAAAGTCCAGCGTTCGGCTTCGTCGTTAATTTCCAGAGTGCTAACACCGGGTTTTACCATCGGTTCTAGATGTAGCAGAAGTTCGGCCGCTAAACGACCTGCTTGGCGCATTTTTTCGATTTCTCTACTGGATAAAAGCACTAAACGTTCGGTTGCCATAGTTTTTTCAGTTTGCTTTTTTTGTGGTCGATTAAGAGTTTATTTAACTCAATTTTAGAATAGATTTGAATTGCTGTTCAATAAACTTGTAAGGTGCATCAGTCAGCGAATCTTTCTAAAAATGTGCCAGTATTATTACTGACTCACCCTACTAGCAGTGATAGATTTGAACCAGTGTTCACAACGATCGCCCAAAGCTGCTAAAGAATATTCTACCTCTGCTTGTCGCCTGCAAGCGCTGCGGTCAATTTGGTCTAAGCGGGCGATCGCACCTACCAAGCCATTTACGCTATCAGGCTCCACTAAAAAGCCCGTCAGTCCGTCTTTAACAATTTCCGCCGGCCCCCCGCGCTCGTAAGCAATCACAGGCACACCGCACGCTAAAGCCTCGATCGCGACATTTCCGAAAGCTTCCACCCAACGTGGCGTCATCAACAATGCTCGGCACTGACGGACTTGCTCTTGCATTTGGGTTGTTGTCAGAAACCCTAAATATTCTACCGGAGCATCCGGGTAATCTGCACAAATTTTTTGCCAATAATCCTCATCTTGCATTTTGCCCATAATTTTCAGGGGAATGCCTGTAATTTTCGCTGCTGCTACTGCATCTTCTAAGCCTTTCTCCGGGGCGATGCGGCCTAACCAAGCTAATTGAGACTGCGGTTGGTTGCAAAATTCGTACAGGGATAAATCTATGCCATTTCCCAACAACTGACATTCATCGGCAAAGGCGAAGGTTTTGGCTTGAGAAGCGGTGTGAACTCCGATCGTACCAGGAAACTGGAGGGCGGTTTGTCCGGCGATGCGATCGAGGGCAGCAGAAAGGGAGCCCATGCTGATCAAATGTGCGATCGGAGTCCTAAAAAATGGTGTCAAATAAAACGGCAGCCAATCGTAGGCAAAATTAACAATGACATCCCATTCATCCTGAACTTGGCGAGCATATTCCCACATATTCGCCAGCACAGAATCTGCGGGCATCACAATAGGATCATTGTAATCTTGTGTTTGGGCGGTTACTTGCAAATCACCCGTTATTTCGATTACTGGAATTGATTCTAAGACTGAACCTATCGGCGCTACAACTGCTATTTTATGACCGCGACTCTGCAATTCTTTAGCAATGTTAAGGACTGTAAGTTCGACACCGCCACCCAACCCCGAACCTAGTTGACCGACCGAAGTTGAGAGAAACAATAGTTTTAAAGTGTTATTAGTCATTAGTCCTTAATCATTAGTCACCCTTCACTAATTTTACCATAATCTAAATTATAAATTCTCCCATCTCAAATCTCTATTTTCAAATAAGTTGAAAATAGCTCCATTTATTAATCCATCCCAGAACGCGGACGGATGCGATTCAACTGATTGATTGCCCAGCGAGCAGTTTCCTGAACTTCTGGATCGGGATCGTCCGTCGCACGGTGCAACAAGTAACTGATTTGATTCACCAATTCGTAAACCCGCGTCAAGTCGCGAATTGCATTTTTACGCACTTCGGGATTTTCATTTTGCACCGAAATTGACCACGCATTATTCATGGGTTTGAGCGTGCGAATGCCAATTTCCGAGAGACTTGCCAAAACTAAACTGTACTGCTTCGAGTCGGAATTTGGTAGCAAATCGAGCAACGGCTCAACTGCTCTGGAATCTCCCCGTTGGCCTAGTTCCCAAATTGCTTTGCCTCTTTTTGCCGGATTTAGGTGCTGCAAATCTTCAATCAGTGCTTCAATAATATCAACTTTAGGTCTACCATCCGTTTCGGAAAGGGCAATATCTTTCTTGCGACTCGCTAGGGAATCGCCTTGATTAGTTGTTTCGGGAATGTTGAAACCTGTGTTGCTGTACCCATTGCTGTGACTTTCCAAGGGTGAGGTGTCGGAATTAATTCCATCGCCCTCGAATGCTGCATCGTCGGATTCTGATTCCCCGGATTCCCGGAGAAAAGATCGATCGCTGCTGTCGAGACTGTTGTCTTTTGGCAAATCCAAAGGGTAGGGCAAGGCTGACAGCGGTTTTGATAGCCCAGAAGAATTCTCTTGCTGTGTATTTCCGTGCGAGTTTGTAGGAGAATCGGGATTAGTAAATTGAGAGTTTCTTGGGTTGTGGCGATCAAATCTTCCCCGTCTTCGCTTAGAATGATTTGCCTCGTCACTGCTAACTAATTTGAGCATGATAAATACTGCCGCTGCCGTGACGACAACTGCTGCCAAACCCAACATTAAGAGCCCCCGCTGACCAGACAAAATGACGATCAAATTGGATACCGATCTCGGGATCTTAGAATTAGATTTGGACGTTTTGGACGGCTGAGATTTGTTTTTATCGGGCGCTGGAGACGGTTTTGGAGGCTTGGAATCCTGGCGATCGTCTGGGGGAGAGTTCGCCTGAGCAATTTCTGGGGAAACAGCCCGGTAGGAAGCATTGAGAGCCTGGTGCTTTCCGTCCGCACTTGGACTGAACGCAGCGCCCAGACAGGCAATGCAGGTTAACAAACATACAGAGGAGCGGTAATGCGCCATAAGACTCAATCCGGGTTTTGAGAGGCAACGCCGCATGACGAGCTTTAGTTTAACCTTGAGTTAGCTCGATCCTAGCTGCTATGGGCTTAACTAACTCACTAATAGCACCAGACTAACGAAAAACCCTGGTTTGAGAGGGCACCGAGCCAGATATCATAAGCACAATTGTGTCATTGACGTGCAACTCCTTTAAATAATTAGTTTAATTAGTTTAAAACGAACAACTACATCGGCGGCTGCGACTTTAGCCGCATCCAGAAAGTTGATTGCAGCTAATCTCACCTACGTGCAGTGTGCAGTGCAGGCCCTGCAGCGCAGCACTGCGGGGGCGCTAGCAGACGATTGTGGCTCGCCGTCGATTTCTCACGAATAGCGTGGCATGACCAAAAGTTTAACAAGCTTCCGAGCCTGCAGGTCGATCGTTTTTGTGTGAATTTGGGCGACAGTGGGACAGGGGCATTGGCACTGGTAACGAGAAACTAGGTTTTTTCGTTAATTCTTCGCTGCTAAACCGCATATTTTCAGTACATTCCAGGATGCACTCTCGACGCTCACAAATCCCTTTTATTTACCACAAATGCTGTAAGAAAGAGAGTGCTGATTTGACCGATGTTAATTTGAAGGGGGCAATTATGCCGGATATAGCAATCCTCGCATCATTTGTGAATTTCTTATGGACTCAGATCGGGTTCGGGGAGGGTTGGGGTGGGATAAAAAATTTACTACTCCTGCAAGGATTCCTAGAGAACTGTTTAGACGATCGACTAAGATAACCGTTAGGCAATATTGTATTCAGCAAGCAAACGCCAAAAATCATACTATCTTCTAAAAGAAGGGTCGGATTTAGTTAGAAGCTATAGTGAGAGCGAGTATACCCTTTCACGCACGCGCCCTCTCCCCACGTTCTGTTTATTTGTACCTACTTACTTAAGTTAAATCTCTGGCTATTTAATCTTGTGTCGCCAAATTTGATATAAGATCGAGCTAAATTTCTAGTGTGAGAGTAGAGGCGTTTGTGAGCCAACAAGATATTTTAAATTTAGCAAAAGAAGGCGATGCCAGGGCGATCGCCTTTCTGATCAGCCAAGCACTCCAAAGCTTCGGCGTCACGGCCAAAGCCAGCCGCGAAAATGACACCCTGCACCTGCTGCTGGAAGCAGAACATTTACCCGCAGAAGAAGCCTGTCTCCGAGTCGCAGTCAAAGGGTTGCAGCGGCTGCAACCAAATAACCTTTACTCAGTGACAGTTTACGGGCGGCGCGACGGCCAACAATTGCCCGCTTGGACTCAGACCGTAGAATTAAAAAAACGCTTGACTTCCGAAACCGTGAGTCCGTTAGTTGCCGTGAATGCCGCAGTAGCTGCGAGTGCAGCAGTAGCCGCTAGTGTAGCCGCTTCTCCCATTCCTGTGACTTTGCCCAAGCTAGAAAAACCTCAAAATGTCACAACTGCGCCCACTCAAACACCAGAAAAATCTCCGCCCCAACCCCCTAAAATCCCAACTCCAAAACCCACAAACCAACGGCAGCAAAAGCCATCACCCCAGGCAAAATTAGTAGGCACTAAAACAAAAAAATCTGGGCTGTCAGTAGGTGCTCTGAGTCTAATTCTCGTACCGATATCCGGCTTTGTTCTGGCTTCTCAACTTTACAAATCCTCAACCACCGCTACTAATAACCCTCTCACGTCAAAGCCTGCGGTACAAGAAGTGATCTCGACACCAGCACCAGCAGCCGCAACCAAACCCCTTCCAGCAGATCCAAAATCGCCCTCCCCGGCTGCCAAAAAACCTGCCATTGTGCCCGCAACTGTCAGCATCAAAGCAGTTGGTGACATGATCCCCGGCACAAATTATCCCTACAACAAACTGCCGGCAAAAAAAGAGCTTTTATTGGCGGCCGTAAAACCGTACCTCAAAGGAGCTGATATTCTGTTTGGCAATTTTGAAAGCACGATGACCGATTATCCCTACAGTTCCAAAGCAGGTGGCGGACGAATGCTGTTTGCATTTCGGACGCCTCCGAGTTACGCCAAAATCTTCAAAGATGTTGGTTTTGATATTTTGAGTATTGCCAACAATCACTCTTACGATTTTAACGAGCAAGGATTTAATGACACGATTAAAAACATCGACAGCAATGGCATGAAGGCTGTTGGTAAAAGAGATCAAATTGTTTATAAAAATGTCAAGGGTGTGAATTTTGCATTTATCGGTTTCAGCAACTATGGCGACGTTCACAATTCTTTGCTGGAACTGAAAGCAGGATCAGAAGTTGTCAAAAAAGCTAAGGAAAAGGCTGATATTGTAGTGATATCAGTTCATGCTGGAGCTGAAGGAACGGGAGCTCTGAATGTGAGAAATAAAACTGAGTTCTTTTACGGAGAAAACCGGGGAAATATGGTTTTGTTTTCGCGGACGATGATTGATGCGGGAGCAGATTTGATTTTGGGACATGGCCCGCACGTTCCCCGAGCGATGGAACTTTATAAAGGGAAATTGATTGCTTATTCCCTGGGCAATTTTTTGGGTTATCGCACTTTGTCCACGGCAGGAGCACTCGGTCAATCTCTAATTTTGGATGTGAAAATGACTCCGCAAGGGGATTTTGTTTCTGGTAAGATTATCCCCGTCCAACTTGACGGCCGAGGTGTTCCGGCTGTTGATAACAATTTTAGGACTGTGGGGTTGATTGACCGTTTGACAAAGAGCGATTTTCCCAATAGCGGTTTGACAATTGATGACAAGGGACAAATTTTGAAAAAGAGTAAGTAGTTATTGGGAATTGGGAATTTTAACTGGTTCCCCGGCTCTGCCTGGGAACCTATATCCAGAGCCTCGGCCTCGAAAAGCGATCGGGAAAATTGGAGGCTGAGCCTCCGGATCTGCGTTACCAGGCAGAGCCTGGGAACAAGTAATAATCAATCACCCATTACAACTGATTAGTGATCAATCATCGTTTTCAAAGCTTCTTTCATTTCGTCTGCTGTCGTCGTTGCCGTACCGAATTGACGCACAACAATACTAGCCGCCAAATTGCCCAAAACTGCCGCTTCCCAACCAGATGCACCGACGCACAAAGCTAAAGTCATTGCTGCTACAACTGTATCTCCAGCACCGGTTACGTCGAATACATCAGTCTTGTTAAAAGGGGGAATGTCCCAACTTTGAATGGCAAATTCCCCCTTTTCACAAATGGATGTTGGAGGTGGTGAATTTTTGATTTCTTCGCCGTTCGCTCTTTCAAACAAAGTCATCCCTTCTTCGCCGCGAGTAATCAGGATTTTTTGAGCTTGAGTTAAGTTCAATAAATCGCGTCCTGCTTGCATTAAAGTTTGAGGGTTTTTGATAGCATATCCGACGGCTTGCTCGGCTTCGGGCAAGTTCGGAGTAAATAACATTGCTCCGGAATATCGCTGCAAATTGGTTTGAGCGTCTACAATTGTTTTGCCGGGAACCACTGCCGATTCGATCGCCAAATTCGTCAAAACTCCGTCGCCGTAGTCGGAACAAACCACTGCATCTACTGTCGGTATTTGCTGCCGGATGTAGTCTGACAGTTGCAACTGCAAATCTAAATCCGGCAACTCGTCCGATTTGCGATCGACTCTGACAATTTGCTGAGTCACCGACTGCCGCGCGTGCCCGGAAATTCGAGTTTTGGTGACAGTTGGACGCTGCAAATCGATCAAAATCCCACCCGTATCAATTCCCGCCGCCTCAAAAATACCGCACAAAGCCTTTCCCTGGTCGTCTTTTCCCACCAAACCAGCAACTTTTACTTTGCCTCCCAGTTTGGCCAAATTATAGACAGCATTTGCGCCACCTCCGGGTACTTGCTGAGTATTTTCGTAGCGCAAAATCAACACAGGTGCTTCGCGGGAAATTCGCTCTACTTGTCCGGTAAGAAACTCGTCCAAGGTCAAATCTCCGATCGCTAATACCTGCGCTTGATCGAAGCAGTCTAATCTTTTCAATAATTGCTCTGTTGAGGCACGCAGTTGAGGCAAAAAATCGGAATAGTCGTTAGTCATTAACCCAAAAAATGAGACTGTGGAGTTGATAATTGAGTGTGGAACGAGCGGGAATTAAAAATCCTAATATAAATTAATAATTAATTTCCTCCCTTGTTTTATTTTTAACTTTTAATTGATTTTCTCACTGGGATTTTGAGAAACCAGTTTCAGGCTATTGGCGATCGCATTCGCTCAAACAATTGGGCAAAAAAATGCGGATAAAATCGCCGCCATTGAGACTCAACTGAAAGTTGCACGGTGTGGAAGTTTCCTTCTACATAAGTGCCTTCAAAAAACAGCAGAATTATTTCAATTTCTGCTTGATGATCGTAATCACCTGACTCATTTGTTTTTTGAGTGCATCAATTTCCGCTTGCATTTTCGCCATTTTCGCAGTCATCGCCTGAATTTCGGCGGCGCCCGCTCCAGAGCTGGGTGCAGCGGCTGCTGCTGGGGCTTCCGGCACTGGTTTCTTTTTGGCCAGTACCATCGCCGATTTGATTGCCTCGGTTAGCTGCTTCTTCTCAAACGGTTTGGCGATGAATGCAAAAAAATGCTTCTCAAAGGGTTTCGGAATTTTTTCCATCACCTCTTCTTCGCGGCCCGACATGATCACCAAAGGTATCTTAGAAAGCTCAGGATGGGCTTGCACTTTTTGATACACTTCCCAACCGCTGACTTTGGGCAGTAGGAAATCTAACATAATTAGATTTGGGCGGGCTTGACGGATCAGTTTGAGTCCCTCTTCGCCGTCTTTTGCTTCTAGAACTTCAAAGTTACCCTGAGGCAACATCTCTCGGACTCGGACGCGGATGACTTTACTGTCATCGATTACCAAGATTTTTTGACCAGCCACGACTGACTCCTTCAGTAATGAATGAGTGATGATTTGCAACCTTCAGTATATCCCTAACAGAATTCTACCCATAATTCTGGGCGAGTTTAGTTTTGTTGCACTTGGGCGCGATTCTAATTTCGGGTGATACTCCTACAAGTTCAGGGGCTTTGATTTCGGATACGATCGAAGGAATTAACTTGATCGCCACTTAATTTTATGTCGCTCCCAACTCCTCAAACTCCTACTGTCAAAGTAATTGCCGCCCAAATGCGGGGTGAAATCGAGGCGATGCCGGAGTGGTTGCGTAGACCCGTTGGCAAAGCTAGCGAACTTTCGCAAGTGCAAAAAATTATTAAACAGCGGCAAATTCACACGATTTGCGAGGAGGGCAGATGTCCCAACCGGGGCGAGTGCTACGCGCAAAAAACGGCGACTTTTTTGTTGATGGGGCCGACTTGCACCCGCGCTTGTGCTTTTTGTCAAGTAGATAAAGGTCATTCTCCGATGCCCCTAGACCCGGAGGAACCGCAAAAGGTGGCCGAGTCTGTGCAGTTGTTGGGTTTGCGCTATGCGGTGCTGACTTCGGTGGCGAGGGATGATTTGCCGGATGGAGGTGCGGGTTGGTTTGCAAGGACGATCACCCAAATCCGCCTCTTAAACCCGGATACTGAAGTGGAGGTACTGACGCCGGATTTTTGGGGGGGAATCGGGAGGAATTCAGAGGCGGAGAATTTCGGCCTCGATGAGTTGCAGCGAGATCGGATTCGCACGGTGGTGGAGGCTAAACCGGCTTGTTACAACCACAATATTGAGACGGTGCGTCGCTTGCAAGGGCCGGTGCGGAGGGGGGCCAAGTACGATCGCTCGATCGACGTTCTGCGTATTGTTAAGCAATATGACCCAACTATTCCCACCAAATCCGGTTTGATGTTGGGACACGGGGAAACCGAAGCCGAGATAGTCGAAGCGATGACAGATTTGCGAGATGCCAAGTGCGATCGGCTCACCCTCGGTCAATACATGAGACCATCTCTAGATCACCTCCCAGTGCGTAAATACTGGACGCCGAGCGAATTTGACCGTTTCGGGTCGATCGCGCGGGAGATGGGGTTTGAGCGCGTGCGATCGGGGCCTCTCGTCCGCAGTTCCTACCACGCCGGAGAGAGCGATTGAAATTAATCTGAATTCAACTCGGTATAAACTCCTTGTTACAAAAAATAACTCTAGAGGATTGTGCATAAGTGCGACGCTCTCTGCTATTTGTGAATAGAGTGACATTATGAATTAGGAGCTTTACCTATGCCAGAGATAGCGAAGAACCAATTAAAATCCGAGTCCGTGATGAAAACGGGCAAATTCCCTTACACATTTCGCGCAGGCTGGTTTCTGTTGCTGTTAGCAATCAATTTTGTGGTTGCAGGCTTTTATTTCCATATCATTGAATAGTTCTGCAAGTTAACTTTTAGCAGACCCTGCTGTTCTTGACCTCAACGTCGGAGGATGGGAGAGGGGGAGAGGGGGAGAGTTGGGAGTTGGGAGCTGGGGAGAATATGACTTTATTCTTCTAACTAATGACTACTGACTTCTACCCTCTTCCCTCTTCCGTCTGACTCCTGACTCCTGACTCCCGACTTGGGTTCAATAATTAATCCCTGTATCCGTGTCAAAATCCGTCTCGTGTCTTCCTTCTTCCCTCTTTCTTCTAACTAATGACTTCTCTAGCGATTTCTCGACGCTTCTAGCTTTGACAACCGCTCTTGAATTTTAATAACATCTTGCTTAGTTTCAATTGCCAAAGTTGCTAAATTGTCAAACATCGGGTCTCCCGACAGCGTTCTAGGATTTTTGCGATCAGAACCTGAAGGGGCAGAAGACTGAGGCCGGTTAACTCTAGAACCTTGATTCTGCAAACTGTAGATTTGTCCTCGGAGTTCAGAAATTTGACGTTCTAATTGAATAATGCGAAATTCTAATTGAGTTGTGGATTGAGCGGGTGTAAAAATTGGCGCAACAGCAATTGCTAAGGCACAAGCCAGACACAAAACACAGAGTTTCAGAGCGCGATGGCGAAATTTTTTCGGCATAGCTTTAATAATTTAAATTATACCAGTTCTAGGATAACAAATCGCCGATATTTTTGCCTCTATCAGAAGTATGTCTTATGGCAACTAGGAACGTAGTTATTTTAATGTTCGATGATGTCGAGGTACTGGACTTTGCAGGCCCTTTTGAAGTGTTTTCGGTGGCATCAGAATTAAGTAAGGGCCATCGACCTTTTGCAGTCTCTACCGTAGCCGAGCATCCTGGTGCTGTCAACGCCCGCAATGGTTTGAGTGTAAATCCCGACTGCACCATTTCCGATTGTCCGCCACCGGATATTTTAATTGTACCGGGAGGACAAGGTACGAGAAAGTTAATCGATAATTCAGCAGTTATTAACTGGATAAAAGATTGTGCGCGAACAGCAGAATTAGTGCTTTCTGTCTGTACGGGATCGCTGCTTTTGGCCAAAGCTGGCTTGTTGGAAGGTTTGGAAGCAACTACACACCATCAAGTATTAGATTTATTGAAAGAATTAGCTCCCAACACAACTATTATCGAAAATCAGCGATTTGTAGATAACGGCAAAATCATCACTTCTGGGGGAATTGCTGCGGGAATTGATATGTCTTTGCACGTTGTTGGCAAACTTTTGGGTACAGCACAAGCTGAACAAACAGCAGAACACATGGAATATCAAATGGGGAATTAGTAATTGGGCATTGGGCCTGGTTAATGGTATAATTTGCGCGTATGGGCGGGTTTTACCAACCATAATTGCCTAAAAAAAACAATTTCGTAAACCCGCCCCGCCCATACAGGAACCATACACGAAGGATGCTACCGGACGTGATATCAAGCATCTTCGCCCCAAACTTTTAGTTGTAAATAAACTAATATCAAAGCTATAGCCATCAGGAAAGTTGCCGCTGCGGCTGCATAGCCAAAATCAAATTGCGAAAAAGCTTGCTCGTAAATATAATAAACTAGCAAATTAGTAGAGTTCAAAGGGCCGCCGCCGGTGATAACGTAAACTTGCTCGAAACTCCGAAGAGTAAAAATAGCAGTAGTGACCGTAGCAAATACTAAAGTCGGCCGCAAACCGGGTAAAGTGATGTACAAAAATTGCTGCCAAGCATTAGCTCCATCCAGTTCTGCGGCTTCGTAACGATTTACCGGAATTGCTTGCAATCCTGCTAAAAATACTACCATATTAAAGCCTAATTGTTTCCAAACACTGAGCAGAATTATCACTGGCATTGCCCAAACTGTGCTACTCAGCCAAGGAATTGGATTTAAGCCGATCGCACTTAGGGCATTATTCACCGGGCCTGCGGTTTGAAACAACCACCGCCAACCCAAGCCAACTGCAACTAAAGAGGTAATCGAAGGAATAAAATAAGCGGTGCGGAGAGCTCCTCGCCAAGCAAACGAGCGATTTAGTAAAACTGCTAAGCCCAAAGGAATCACCAAACTGGGAATGACTGTTGCAGTAGTAAAATAGAGCGTATTTTGGAGAATTTGCCAGAAATCCGGGTTTGTGACTAGACGCGAGTAGTTGTTCAAGCCAATCCAACGCACTCCCGACTGGGTAAAGCTGCCGCTGGTAAAGCTGAGGTAAAATAAATAGGCGATCGGCCAAATCAAAAAAGTACCCAGAAACAGCAAAGCTGGGGCCAGGAAAGTCCAAGCTGCGATCGCATCATTATCCAACCAGTTAAAACGCCCAAATTTAATCCGAACCATTGGCTTGTAAATTTTAGCTTTTAGTTTTAAATGGTATCACAATATAGGTCAATATCAAAATGAACCTTCTCGATATATTAGCTCATTTACCCACTATAGAAACTGAAAGGCTCCTGCTCAGAAAAATTACTTTAAACGATGCGAGCGAGATGTTTGAGTATGCCTCAAACCCCGAAGTATCACAATACACAATGTGGTCAACCCACACCTCGATTGAAGACACTAAATACTTTCTCAAGTCACTTACAAAAATGTACAAAAGACGAGAGCTTGTAGATTGGGGAATTGTCCACAAAGTCGAGAAAAAGTTTATCGGGACTTGCGGATTTGTGGAATGGAGCATGACGCACAGCCGCGCGGAAATTGGCTACGCACTCTCTAGGAGCTATTGGGGCGAAGGATACATGAGCGAGGCTGCTAATGCAGTTATTGAATTCGGCTTTCGGGAGATGTTGCTGAATCGAATTATGGCTCGATGTGAAGTTAACAATATTGCTTCCGCTAGGGTGATGGAAAAAGTGGGGATGCAATTGGAAGGGGTATTGCGACAGCACCTATTTGTGAAAGACAGATATTGGGATCTAAAACTTTATTCGATTCTCAGGGAAGAGTTTTTTGAGAATATTGTAGAATAAGAGTGAATCAGTAGGTCAGCGAAAAAAAATATACTTAGGACTTAGGCAATATTTCCATGTAGAGTGCGACCAAGCACACCTTACCCTTTACCTGTATTGTAGAAGACGAGTGAATAGTTTTTATCTTTATGACCGCTAATCCAGTATCTGTTAATTCCCATGCCTGCCTGATTTCTCCTGAGATTGGCAAAAGTGCGCTCGCTGCGGCCCATCCTCCATTAAAATTAGGAGTTTTAGCATCAGGAAGCGGCAGCAACTTCGAGGTAATTGCCCAAGCCATCCAAAATCAACAACTCAACGCTCAAATCCCAGTATTAATTTACAATAACCCCGAAGCCAAAGCCGCCGCCAGAGCAGAAAAATACGGCATTCCCTCGATTCTGCTCAATCACCGCGACTGCAAAAGCCGCGAAGAATTAGATACAAAAATTGTCAAAGCTTTTCAAGAATATGATGTAGAATGGGTCGTGATGGCGGGTTGGATGCGAATTGTTACCAAAGTTTTGTTTGATGCTTTTCCCGATCGCGTTATTAACATTCACCCCAGTTTACTGCCGAGTTTCCCAGGAATTCGCGCCGTCGAGCAAGCACTAGCTGCCAAGGTTAAAATCACCGGATGTACGGTGCATATCGCCCGTTTAGAAGTAGACAGCGGGCCCATTTTAATGCAGGCTGCGGTGCCCGTATTGCCTGAGGATACCGCAGAAACACTGCACGCGAGAATTCAGGTGCAAGAGCACAAGATTATGCTCGGTGCGATCGCACTTATTGCCGAATCTAATCGAAAATATTGTGACTAAAAACCTCACCAGTGCTGCATCTTCCCCGGAATTGCCTGTCAGCGAATCACCCGAAATAGGCCCGTCGCTGACAGACTCCAATCGCCTGAAATTAATTCTCAAAGAAAGGCTCAAAAGGAGCATCGGCCTCAAGGGAGAATTCTATCTGCCTTGCTTGCCATCGATGCTAGACGACTATCTTAAATTACTGTCAGACTTCTTAAACATTCTCGGACAAAACATCGACGCTGCCCAAACCGAAAACTTACGAACATTAATCGCCAACGCCTTAGCAGAAGGATTCAAAAATTCCCCCCACGCTCATCTAATAGTCTCATATTTTCCCGCCAATTCCCAAACCGGTTTAGCCGGCGGCATTACTCTGAATACCAAGATTCAAATCGAATCGATGGCCCAAAAATATCATAGCTGGCCGGATATTCGTCCCGAACCTTTATTCGGCAGCCATCCCGATACCAAAGTCATCGCCACTGCCGCCGAATTAGGCGAACCGGGAAAAGCACCTATTTTAGATGTCGGTGCGGGCCCAGGGCGCAATAGTTTGCCTTTAGCAAGGTTAGGCCATTCCGTGGATGCGATCGAACTAACACCGATATTTGCCGAGAAGCTATCAGCAGCAGCAACCGCCGAAAACTTGCCGATAAATGTCACCCAAGGCGACGTTTTAGACCCCTTATTGAGAATGAAAACTTATCGGTACAAATTAGCCATTGCTACCGAAGTTCTCTCTCATTTCCGCTACCCCGAACAAATTCGTTTGTTCCTCGGCAAAATGTCCGATGCCGTTTTAAGTGGCGGGTTTATATTATTCAGTGCTTTCTTAGCTGTAGATGGGTACGAACCCGACGAGATGGCCAAACAAATGTCTGAATTGTGTTGGTCTTATCTGATTACCAGACAAGAATTGCAAGCAGCAATAGAGGGTTTGCCGTTAGAAATTATTTCTGATGAATCGGTGATTGAATACGAACAAAAACATTTGCCTGATTCTGCGTGGCCGCCGACACCTTGGTTTGTCAGTTGGGCTAGCGGGCGCGATTTATTTCCCGTGCAACAAACACCGCCGTTAGAGTTGCGGTGGATACTTGTTAAACGCTTGTAAGCTGTCGCGCATTTAAATTGTATATTCAGGGCGGGCGAGACGCCCACCCCACAAGACTTTGATTTTTTTTGACAGACAATTTAAAGGCAGAACAGTTTAAAGAGTTAGTATGGTGCGTCACAAAGTAGTTTATCGATGATTGATAAAATAACGCCGTCTAACTCACATCTTGCACCATTCTTAAGAACAGGCTTTCCGGCCTGTTCCACAAAGACGGAGTTTTCTTGTGGGGTGGGCATCCTGCCCGCCCGCAAAAGGCTAATTGAGAATGGTGCAACATCTCAGGTCTAACGCAGCCTACAACAAATTTTAGGGGTTAAAAATCCAATCCTAAACCTCGGATGCCCGCAATTGTCCGCAGGCGGCATCTGCTTCTAAGCCGCGAGAATACCGCACGCTAACTGCAATTTTCTTTTCCTTCAAAACCGCAACAAAACTGTTAATTCGATTGGGAGTCGGTCGCTTATATTCAGCTTCCTGAATCGGATTGTAAGGAATCAAATTGACGTGACACTGAAAACCGCGCAAGTGATTTGCTAACTCGGCTGCGTGTTCCGGTAAGTCATTCACACCTGCTAAAAGTACGTATTCAAAACTCAATCTGCGTCCAGTCGATCGCACATATTCCCGACATTCTGCGATTAACTCACCCAAAGGATAAGGGCGGGCGCTAGGAATTAACTCTTCGCGCAATCTTTGATTGGAAGCGTGGAGGCTGACGGCGAGGGTAACTTGCAGTTGATGTTCGGCTAGTTGGCTGATGCGGTTGCGAATTCCTACTGTGGAAATGGTGATATTTCGCTGTCCAATTCCTACGTCTTGATTCAAACACTTGACAGCAGCTACAACATTATCGAAATTCAGCAGGGGTTCGCCCATTCCCATAAATACGATGTGGCTGACTCGGCGGCCGAAATCTTGCTGTACTGTCAAGACTTGATCGACGATTTCGTGTTTTTCTAAATTGCGCTTGAAACCGCCTTTTCCGGTAGCGCAAAAGTCGCAGCCCATCGCGCAGCCAACTTGGGCTGAGACGCACACAGTCAGCCGTTTATCGGTGGGAATGCCTACTGTTTCAATGATTTGACCGTCTGCCAATTTTAAGAGATACTTTACGGTGGCGTCTGGTGCGACCGATCGATAATGAATGGTCGATCGCCCGATCGGAATTTTAGCAACAGTCTCGCGCCACTGTTTCGAGAATACAGAAATGTCAGAGAGCGATCGCGCACCTTTCTCATAAATCCACTGGTACAACTGCTTTCCGCGATAAGCCGGTTGTCCCTGCTGCTGCACCCACTCCGTTAACTCAGCCAAACTCGCCCCCAGCAAGGGCGGAATTTTACCCGACTCAACAGCCAAAGCAGCAGTCTTGCGAGACTGATTCGCACCCTTGGAATTACCAGAAGAGTACACCTGAGAAACGGAAGTAGGAGACATAGGTCATCAGAAAATTTAAAGCCACCCTCTATTTTAAAACTTCTCTACCAAAGCTGCCGTTAATCCTCCAAAAGGTGAAGTCTCCATCCCCCTAAATCCCCCTTAATCAGGGAGACTTTAAGAATAATCCGGTTCCCCCCTTTAAAAAAGGGGGTTAGGGGGCTCTTATTGTGGACTCACAAAGAACACTCCAGACACCAATGTCCGCAACAAAGTTAATTTTTGGCAAAATTCCCCAAAAATGGCGTGTAAATGACCGCCGCCACCTAAAATAAACTCTGGAGTTTGTTAAAGGGTATGCAAATTTGACAGCTTTCCATCACAATTAATGCAACTTTTATGGTGCTAAATATTCTTGCGCTGCCCTTAGCGTTTCAATTTACATCGCCCGGTCCAATTATCTTTCAACTTGGCCCCGTAGCCATTCGCTGGTACGGGCTGTTGATAGCTTCTGCCGTCTTGATTGGGGTCAGTCTGTCCCAATACTTGGCCCAAAAACGCCGTGTTAACCCGGAATTGCTGGGTGATTTGGCAATTTGGCTGGTTATCGGCGCTATTCCCTGCGCTCGAATTTATTACGTGGCTTTCGAGTGGCAGCAATACGCCCAGAGGCCAGAGGATATTATTGCGATTTGGAAAGGCGGAATTGCCATTCACGGGGCGATTTTGGGCGGCATGATCGCAGCTTTAATTTTTGCGAAAATCCAGCGAGTTTCTTTTTGGCAATTGGCAGATTTAATCGCGCCCTCGGCAATTCTCGGTCAGGCGATCGGACGCTGGGGAAATTTCTTTAACTCCGAAGCTTTTGGCAGTCCTACGGATTTGCCTTGGAAACTTTATATTCCCCCCAACAGCCGCCCGCCCGCCTACGCTAATTTTGAATACTTCCACCCCACATTTCTCTACGAATCCCTGTGGAATTTGACAGTATTTGGGTTGCTTCTGACTTTGTTTTTCCGCGATTTGCAGGGCAAAATTCGCTTGAAAATTGGTGCTTTATTTTTGGTTTATATCGCAGCTTACAGTTGCGGTCGAGTGTGGATTGAAGGGCTGCGAACTGATAGTTTGATGTTCGGGCCACTGCGGACGGCACAGATGGTAAGCTTGACTGGGATTGTTTTAGGCTTGGGTGGGTTAGCTTGGCTTTATTTACTCGATCGACCTTTACCCGATGTTGTCTCCCCCAATAGCGATCGGGCAAAGATCACTCAGAAATCCCCAGAGGATCAATAAAAAACCCCAGAGAGGTTAGTCTCTAGGGTTCAAAACCAGGGTGCATCTACCATCTCTTACTTCCAACCAAAATAGGTGCATCCGGAAGCGACAGTAAATTTAGAAATTTTTTTAGCAGCAATGAATTTAACAGAGATTGAAGCCCTAATCCCAGGGGTATACATTGTAGGTGCAGGCCCGGGAGACCCGGATTTGTTGACTGTTAAGGCTCAAAAATTACTGGCTGCGGCCGATGTCATATTATTTGCTGATTCCCTAGTCCCAGAGCAAATTTTGCAGGGGGTGCGCGCGGATGCTGAAGTGATCCAAACTGCGGATAAGACCCTCGAAGAGATTGTACCTTTGATGGTGGAACGAGTGCGCGACGGAAAAAGCGTAGTCCGTCTCCATTCCGGCGATCCCTGTCTCTACGGGGCTGTCGGGGAACAAATGCAAGCTTTGGCTTCCGAGGGAATTGCTTTTGAGGTAATCCCGGGAATTAGCGCTTTTCAACTTGCCGCAGCTAAACTAAAAATTGAGTTGACAGTTCCGGGAGTTGTGCAGACAATTATTTTGACGCGAATTAGCGGCAGAACAGAAGTACCGGAACGCGAAGAATTGGCGAGTTTAGCGGCTCATCAAGCGAGTTTGTGCCTATATTTGAGTGCCCGCCATGTCGAACAGGCTCAAGCTAAATTGATGGAACATTACCCATCGGATTTGCCTGTAGCGATTTGTTATCGGTTGGGCTGGCCGGATGAAAAAATTGTGCTAGTTCCCCTTGACAAAATGGCAGTTGCTACCCGCGAAAATAATTTGGTCAGAACGACAATGTACGTTATTAGTCCGGCGTTGGGAAAATCAGCACAAGGGCGATCGCGCTTGTACCATCCAGAGCACGATCGGCTTTTCCGTCAGTAGTCAGTAGTCATTAGTCATTAGTCATTAGTCAGTAGTCATTAGTCATTAGTCATTAGTTATTGGTTATTTGTTAGTTCCTATACCCTATACCCTATACCCAATGCCCAATGCCCAATGCCCAATTCCCCATTCCCCATTCCCCATTACCGATGAAAGATTTAACTCGCAGACAATTTATCACTGTCACCGCATTAAGCGCCGGATTTGCCTTAGCAGTTCATCCTATTGCCGCTGCCGTTATCAATACGGATGCTGCTGGTTTAATAGCAGGTGAGGTAAAAATTCCTGTAAAAGACGGCTCAATTCCAGCATACAGAGCCATGCCAGCCACCGGCAGCAATTTTCCAGTAATTTTAGTAATTCAAGAAATCTTCGGAGTTCACGCCCACCTTCAAGATATTTGCCGCCGTTTTGCAAAATTAGGTTATTTAGCGCTCGCCCCAGAAATGTTTGCCCGTCAAGGTGATGTTTCTAAACTCACTGAGGTTCAAGAAATTATTAGTAAAGTTGTCTCGAAAGTTCCTGACGCTCAAGTTATGTCTGATTTAGATGCTACCGTAGAGTGGGCACAAAAGTCAGGAAAAGGCAATACTAATAAGTTAGGAATTACAGGATTTTGCTGGGGTGGCAGAATTGTTTGGCTGTACTCTTCCTACAACCCTAAAGTCAAAGCAGGAGTGGCTTGGTACGGGCGTGTGGTGGGCAATTCTACGGATTTAACTCCCAAACAGCCGATCGACATTGCAGCAAGTTTGAAAGTGCCCGTATTGGGGCTTTACGGTGGCAAAGACCAGTCAATTCCCAACGATACAGTTGAGAAAATGCGGGAAGTTCTCAAAAGTGGCAGCAGCGGTTCCGAAATTGTGCTTTATCCAGATGCGCCGCACGGTTTTAACGCTGACTATCGCCCCAGTTACCGGGAAAAAGAAGCTGAGGATGCTTGGAAACGGATGCAAGATTGGTTTAAAAAGTATGGAGTTTCCTAATAGTTGTGAGTTGTTAATTTTCACTTAAAACTGGTGTCAAGTTTGGGATCGAAAAAGGCAATATTAGCGAATAGCCCTTAAGACAGGTGGGTTTGCGATCCCGATATTGGTAAACTGAGCGATGTAGAATTATCGATCGAACAGGTAAGCCCGTGCTAGACGAACAAGCTAAAAAGACCATCTTGCGGAAAATCCCTCACGGATTGTACATCTGCGGTGTCAAAGACGGGGAGGAAGTCAACGGTTTCACCGCTAGCTGGGTGATGCAATCTTCCTTTACCCCTCCCTTAGTTGTCAACTGCGTTAAGCAAGACTCCAAATCCCACGGCATGATCAAAGCCAGCGGTGTCTTTGCTTTGAGTTTCCTAGAAGCAGGGCAAAAAGAGTTAGCCCAGAAATTCTTCAAGCAGCAGCGCCGCGTTGGCAATAAATTTGAGGATGTAGAATTTTATCCAGGCGCGGAAACTGGTTGTCCGATTATCTCGGATTCTCTGGGTTACATTGAGTGCAAAGTTGTTGGTGCTGTGGAACACGGAGATCACACGGTTTATGTGGGAGAAGTTGTGGCTGCAGGCGTCCACCGAGAAGGCAATCCGTTGCTGCTAGAAAGCACGGGTTGGAATTACGGCGGCTAAAGACTTGGCAGTTGGCAGTTGTTAGTAAAAAAAACTAACACTGAGAAACCCGGTTTCTTTAAAAGTCCGGGTTTCTGAATACTAAACACATTTTTAAGTTGAATTAGAGCGACCTATTTATTACTTGCAAGAGTTAGGCGTCGCATAACTAATAAAAAATCGGCGACAATTCTGTCAGCGTTGTCGGGAGTTAAAATTGGTACGTGGACGAAAATACATTTAGCGGCTATTTGAGAATCGCAAATATGTTTTAAAACCGCATAATATAGGGCTTCGCATACAAATTTTCCGGCCTCGTGACTGATTTCTGTGGCAGCTAAATCAGCGACTAGCGGTTCGAGATTAACTGATGTTTGCCGAATGTCGCTATCGCAGCAAGCGCAAGATTCTACGGTTAATTTTTGCCGACTTTCTGCCATGCCGCAGCAGATAATAGTATCGGGTTGGAGTTGCTTGATTTGGGCGAGCGCTAAATTAGGTGCTAGCTGAAAATCTACTGGCAGTTTCCTCAAAAAAGTCAGGGAATCCGGCAAAGATTTGATATGGGAAATCTTGGCTAATAAGTCGTCCGAAGAGTTGGATTGCTGATGGGGAAGCCAAGTATCAAATGAGGTTAGCAGGATTTTCGCTGTCATATTTGTGCAATAATACTGATATTGATAATATAAGGCAAGTAAGTCAATGTCTGTCATTGCAGTAGTAGACTATGACATGGGCAATCTGCACTCGGTCTGTAAAGGCTTGGAAAATGTGGGTGCAGTGCCAAAAATTACAGATTCTCCTGCTATAATCGAGCAGGCTGATGCGGTGGTTTTGCCGGGGGTGGGTTCGTTTGACCCGGCAATGCAGAATTTACGATCGCGCAATTTGATAGAACCGATAAAAAGGGCGATCGCCTCGGGAAAACCTTTTTTAGGCATTTGTTTGGGTTTGCAAATTCTGTTTGAAAGTTCCGAAGAAGGCGTAGAACCGGGATTGGGCGTTATTGCGGGAAAAGTGCGCCGATTTCGCTCGGAACCGGGTTTGACAATTCCGCACATGGGATGGAATCAATTGGAATTTACTCAGCAGAATTTGCCGCTGTGGCAAAATTTACCGTCTGATCCTTGGGTTTATTTCGTGCATTCTTATTATGTCGATCCAGTTGATTGGGAAGTGCGATCGGCAATTGTGACTCACGGCAGTCAAAATGTGACGGCGGCTATAGCTAAAGACAATCTGATGGCTGTGCAATTTCACCCGGAAAAGTCTTCGACTACGGGATTGCAAATGCTGTCAAATTTTGTCAGTCTCGTGAGGGAAAAAGTACCTGCTTAGGTGGCATGAGTCTTGAAAAACCCGGTAGATTGCCGAAACCGGGTTTGATATTTTTAAAAGTCTTCTTCCCTCTTCTTTCTTCCTGACATCCGTTACATCCGTTACACAATCCGTTGCCGAACTTCCTTCTTCCTGACATCCGTTACATCCGTTACATCCGTTACAGAATCCGTTGCCGAACTTCCTTCTTCCTTCTTCCTTCTTCCTTCTTCCTAAATGAGTTTAAGAATCTGTGGCAATCGCCAAATCAAAACCCTGCCGGGACTCGCAACTCGCCCTACACCTTCGCGAGTCAGAGAAGCTTTATTTAATATTTGGCAAGGGACGATCGCAGATTGCAGATGGCTTGACATTTGTACCGGCAGCGGTTCGATGGGTGCAGAAGCTTTGTGTCGTCAAGCTGCGAGTGTCACTGGCATCGAACAGTCGGCGAAAGCTTGTGCGATTATCCGCGAAAACTGGGAGCAAGTAGCAGACTCGTCCCAAACATTCCAAATACTGCGGGGAAACGCTACGGCGAAATTGGCGGCACTAGCGGGGCAGCAGTTCGATCGCATTTACTTCGATCCGCCCTACGCCAGCGACTTGTACGAACCTGTGTTAAACACGATCGCCAGCCAAGAAATGCTAGCACTCCTCGGCGAAATCGCGATCGAACACAGCCCGGAGCGATCGGCACAACCGATTTCCGGTCTAGAAATTTGCCGCCAGAAAATATACGGCAATACAGCATTAACCTTCTACACACGCAGTGCCTGATAGGCTAAAACGGCAGCAGCGTCACTCTTGGAGGCAGAAATAAACCGGGTTTCATGGCGTTGGCGCGCCCGGGACTCCAAGTTTTTCCCTTGGGTACAATACAAATTTTTCCGATGAAGTTAAGCTTTGTGCGTAGGTTGTTAGAGCAAGTTGCTTGAGCAATCGACGAAATAAATGGAGTTTAGGCTGAAAATAAAGACTTTCAGTTGTAACATGAACCCAAAGTGTGAGTGTGAATATTCCTAAAGGAGTGAATATGGTTCAGACACCTTCGCGCCCTCGTGGCAGCGAGTTTCCGGCTGTTAACTCGGTACAGCCAGCCAAACTGGATACGATTCTGCTGGGAAATAGCCTCTCCCTGCCAAATAGCAAACTCTTCGGCACAGACGGCATTCGCGGGAAAGTTGGAGAATTGCTGAATGCACCCTTAGCCCTGCAAGTGGGCTTCTGGGCTGGACAAGTTCTACGCCAACATTCCCCCAACCAGGGGCCTGTGATTTTGGGCCAAGACAGCAGGAATTCCAGCGATATGCTGGCAATGGCACTGTCAGCAGGTTTGACGGCCGCCGGTTTGGAAGTGTGGAATTTGGGATTGTGCCCCACTCCCTGCGTTGCTTATCTGGCAAGCGTTTCGGAGTCGGTCGGCGGAGTGATGATTTCGGCTTCTCACAATCCCCCAGAAGACAACGGCATTAAGTTTTTCGGATCAAACGGCTCGAAGCTGTCGCAGCAGTTACAGGAACAAATCGAAGCGGGAATCCGGGGGACAAAGGTTCCAATTGCTAGCTTGGGTTGGGGGCAGCACTACCATCGCTCTGAGTTGGTGAAAGATTATGCCACTTCGGTCTGTGATTCGCTGCAACAGATGAATTTGGAGGGAATGCGGATAGTTTTGGATTTGGCTTGGGGGGCGGCCGCAGGTTTGGCGCCGGCGGTGTTCGCGCAAATGGGGGCGGATGTGATCTGTTTGCACGACTCTCCTGATGGATCTCGCATTAATGTTAACTGCGGTTCTACTCATCTCGACAGTTTGCAAGCGGCAGTTCTGGAACACAATGCTGATTTGGGATTTGCTTTTGACGGGGATGCCGATCGAGTTTTGTGTGTTGACAACCAAGGTCGAACGATTGACGGCGATTACATTCTTTATCTGTGGGGCCGGCAGTTGCGCGACTCCGAACAGTTACCATCCAATTTAATTATTTCTACTGTAATGGCTAACCTGGGCTTCGAGCGAGCTTGGGAAGAATTGGGCGGCAAACTAACTAGAACCAACGTCGGGGATCAGTACGTTCACGCTGAAATGCAGCGCACCGGTGCCATGTTGGGCGGCGAACAGTCTGGACACATTCTTTGTCCGCATTACGGTGTCAGCGGCGACGGTTTGCTGACCGCTTTGCATTTGGCTTCGCTGGTGCGCCAGTCCGGGCAATCTTTGGCACACTTGGTAAGTGGCAGTTTCCAAACTTATCCGCAGTTGCTGCGAAATATTCGGGTGGAGGATCGCGAAAAACGCCTGAAATGGCACGAGTGCGAGGCAATGCAAAGTGCGATCGAACGTGCTACAACAGCAATGGGCGAACAGGGACGGGTTTTGGTGCGCGCTTCTGGCACTGAACCGCTAATCCGAGTTATGGTGGAAGCTGCCAGCGCCGAATTGGCTAATTTCTGGACTGAAAATTTAGTTTTAGCCGTTCAGCAACACATAGCTATCTGATGGAAATGGGGAATTAATCTGAAGGAAGAAGAAAGAAGGAAGAAGGAAGAAGGAAGAAGGAAGAAGGAAGAAGGAAGAAGCCTTTAGATAAATATAGGGGCTATTGAAACCCATTTCTCATTCTTTATTCCCTCTTGGTTATTCCCTCTCTCCTCAATAACTAAATCCTTCTTTCTTCATTTCCCCATTTCTGATTGTATGAACACCAAATCAATTCAAAATGGGCGGCTGCATCGAATTTCGTTAAAAATTTTAATTGTCGTCATATTAATAACGGGGATATGGTTTCGCTTTACTAATCTCGATTGCAAAGTCTACTCGTTCGACGAATCAATCACCTCGCTGCGAATTTCTGGCTACACTTGGACGGAAATGGTGCAGCAAGATTTTCAAGGACAAACAATTAGCGTCGCAGATTTGCAGCGGAAATACCAGCAGATAAGTCCCGAAAAAACTTGGTGGGATACTGTTAAAGGTTTAGCTACAGAAGAACCCCAGCTATCGCCGTTGTATTTTATTTTAGCCAGGTTTTGGGTGCAGTTGTTCGGCCCGCAAGTGGCGACTGTTAGAAGTCTTTCAGCTTTGATTAGTTTGTTAGTTTTTCCCAGCATTTATTGGCTGTGCTGGGAATTATTTCGCTCTGCGTCTGTGGGATGGATGGCTGTTACAATGGTTGCTGTTTCACCCTTTCACGTCTTGTACGCGCAAGAGGCAAGACCATACATGATGTTTGCAGTCCTCGTCTTGCTGTCGAATGCAATTCTGCTACGGGCGTTAGCGAAGCCCTCGAAGAGGATCGCCCTACAAAATTCTCCCGCCACATCTAAATTGAGCAAGGCTGTTTGGTTTATTTATGCGATCTCGCTGACTTTAGGACTGTATTCTAGTTTATTATTTTTTTTAGTAATATTGGCCCACGGCATCTATGTGATTATTAAGGAGAATGGGCGTTTTGGCAAGACATTAATTACTTATTTAGTAACTGCCGCGATAGCAATAATTCTTTTTGCTCCTTGGATTTGGGTATTACTTGAGAACGCGCCAAAAATCGAAGCAACAGTAGGCTTGCCCCGCCTTTCCCTGTCTTTCATATCTTCACTTAAACCTTTAATTTTCATCACCTGCCGAATGTTTATCGACACGCATTGGGCGGGCGGAATCATAAAATTGGGTTCGAGCAATATGACTACCAATTTAATCCGACTCATTGTAGTGGCCGTATTGCTGTTAGCGATCACACATTCAATAGACTCGCTCTGTCGCTCAACTCCCAAACGAGTTTGGCTGTTTCTATTGACAGCGATCGGAATTACAGCGATAGTATTGATAGCAGTGCGAGGCGTTGCCGATCGCTATCTGGTTCCCTATATTTTAGCAATCCAGATAGCTGTTGCCTATCTATTCACCGCTAAAATTGCAGTCGCCACCAATCCCCGCCAACAAAAACTGTGGCAGCTCGGTTTAATAGCGCTAATATCGAGTGGAATAGTTTCTTGTGCCGTCAGCTCACAGTCACAACTGTGGTGGAACAAGTATCCTTCTAGCACTAAATACAATCCCTCAGTAGCCGCGATTGTCAATCAAGCGCAAAAACCTTTAGTAATCAGTCACGGAGGCAACAACCTCACAGGGAAAATACTGTCTGTCAGCTATCTTATGAATCCACAAGTACAGCTTTTACTGGCAGTTAAACCCGAACAAGTTAAAATTCCTGATGGTTTTAGCGATGTATTTCTCTACGGAGCTACAGAAGCCTTGCAATTTGAACTAGAAAAAGTGCAAAAATATAAAATCACACGAATTTACAAGCCCGGCGGTGTCTGGCTTTGGCGTGTGGAGAAATAATGAAAGTGGCAACTGCAAATGATGATTTCTGTTGTGATACCTACCTACAACCGCGAGCAACCTCTGCGAGAGACATTAGCTGATGCAATTCGGCAAAATTACCCAAATTTTGAAGTGCTGGTAATTGATCAAACTCGCACCCACGAGTCGGAAACTCAAGTTTATTTAGAGGAATTGGCAAATGCTGGCCAAATTCGCTGGTTTAGAGTAGATTGGGCGAGTTTACCTGCTGCTCGAAATTATGCAGTGCGGCGCGCAGTTGGAGAGATTATTTTATTTATTGATGATGATGTACAATTGCCAGAGGGTTTTTTGGCTGCTCACGCTGACAACTATTTAGAAAAACCCGATGTGGGATGTGTGGCGGGTCGAGTTTTTGACAGAATGAAACTGGATAATTCTGGAGGCGATTTGGCGATCGAATATTTGCCCTCAGAAGCGATGGATGCCGGGATTGCCTGGTATTTTATCGATTTGGTACATACAGTAAAACCCCAGCAGGTGCTCTCGGCTAGAGGCTGCAATATGTCATTTCGCAGGCAGGTATTTGCCGAATGCGGGCTGAGGTTTGATGAGCGGTTTGCAGGGAGTGCGGTGCGGGAGGAGTCGGATTTTTGTTTGAGATTGCGATCGACGGGCATGAAAATTTGGTACGATCCCAATGCGTGTTTAGTTCACTTGGGGGAAGAGAGCGGCGGGTGTCACGATGTCAGTACGCGATCGATCGAATATCAAATCACATTTTATCACAATCACTTTCTAATGGGATTGAAAAATTTAACAGCCTTTCAATGCCTGCGATTTTTTGCCAAACTCTTTGATTGCCACGTTTTGGGAAATCCGCCTTGTTATAAAAGCCACTCGCCCATTAAAATTATAACTAGATTTGCTTTTTATATCTTGGGTTTTCTCAGTGCTATAAATACACTAATTCAATCTCTGTGGAATGATGGACAAATTTACAGCCATCAAGACAAGATTAGCGCTCAATAATTACCTATTCCCCTTCGCCCTTCCCAATAAATGAGAATTCTCGTGGCTAGTCACACCTATATTGTGGACATTAATCGGGAAAAATTCAAGATATTAGCCAACCTAGAACCCGATATTGAAGTAACACTTGTAGTGCCGCAGCGTTGGAAACCCGGAGGCGTACAAAATAAAATTATAGAAACGCAATTTTATCAAAAGGGTTCATTTAAAGTAATTCCTGTCTCCAACTTTAGTCAAAACAATCAAGGATTGCTAAGCTTTGGCACTGATTTAATTAAAGTTTTGCAAAACTTTAGACCCCAGATAATCCAAGTTGAGCAAGGTTCAAAATCCCTCGCTTGTGCTCAATTAATCTTACTAAATAAACTGCTCAAACTCCAAGCAAAAAATATATTATTTACTTGGTGGAATCTGCCTTATCAATTGAATTGGCCAATTTCAGTCTTAGAAAATTACAATCTTCAGCACACCGACGGAATTATTGCAGGTAACTTAGATGGAGCTAAAATTTTGCGGCAGCGGGGCTATGAAGGTGCGGTAAAAGTAATGCCACAACTCGGAGTAGACGAAACTTTATTTCGTCGCACTGGTAAAGACGCTGATTTATCGCGCGGGTTCGGCATTGAACCGACCGATTTTGTGGTAGGGTTTGTAGGGCGATTTGTCGAAGAAAAAGGATTGTTAACTTTAGCTGAAGCCTTGGCAGGGTTGAAAAAAAACTCTTGGAAGTGGCTGTTAGTAGGGCAAGGAAAATTGCGGACGCACCTCGCCGAAAAATGTATGGAATGGGGAATCAGCGACCGAATAATCTGGGTAGAAAGCGTTTCCCACGAAGAAATCCCCCCCTACATTAACTTAATGAACTGTTTGGTATTGCCCTCGCAAACCAGCTATAAATTCAAAACTTTGACCACTGTGGGCTGGAAAGAACAATTTGGTCACGTTTTAATTGAAGCGATGGCCTGTCACATTCCGGTTATTGGTTCCGACTGTGGGGAAATTCCCCATGTCATAGGCGATGCGGGGTTATTATTCCCAGAAGGAAATGCAGGGGTTTTGCGAGAGTGTTTGCAGCAATTGATGGAGCGGCGGGAGTTGGCGGCTGATTTGGGCGATCGGGGTTATCATAGAGCGATGAGCAATTATACAAATAAAGCTTTAGCTGAGCAGTTATTGGAATTCTACAAAGAATTGTTGTAACTTTTAGCTATAATGCAAGTGTTAAATAAAAAAAACTGTGGTAAATGTCTATTCCTCCCGACCTACGCTCTTTGGTTAGCGAACTCTACCAGGTACTAGACGATACAGAGCGCCAAGCAACGCTGGGACTTTTTGCACTTAGAAGAGCCATGTCTCTTTCTCCACAAAATGAAATACTGATGCAATACTTTTCTTCGATCAGTAATTTTCAATTCTGCGTAGCAGGTGTTCGCTTACAAGCAGAGCACATGGTGGGCAATGTATTGCTGGCTGGTGTGCCCGATGAAGATGTTCAAAAAGCAGGAGATTATTTAGCAGCCTTGCTACACATAGCTCCCGAAACTAGAATTATGATAAAAAACGTAGTTGAGAGATTAGAAGTATTGCCATGAAAAAATTACCAGATGAAAGCCAACTCTTGGAAATCCTGGAAATTGTGAAAGCGGCGGAAGCCAAAGCCACTGAGATGTATGAATTTTCCAAGACAATGGCTCACAATACCCAGATTACAGCAACAAAGAGAGAGGAAGCTGAACAGTTAGACGGGCAGCCTTTTCGAGATAATTAAATTTGTAATGGGAGATGTTGGTATGTTGATTTAAATAACTATCCCCCATGCGAATTCTTCAAATTATCCCCTCCATTTCCCTCGTCTATGGGGGGCCGAGTCAAATGGTACTCGAACTTTCTGCGGCCCTCGCAGCAAAAAACATTGATGTCACCATTATCACCACAGATTCTAACGGAGATATCGGTCAACTTCCCTTAGATGTTCCTCTGAATGAACCAATAAAACAAAACGGCTATCAGATTATTTATTTCCGCTGTTCTCCCTGGCGTAGATATAAATTTTCTCTGAGTTTATTGCAGTGGTTAAATGAAAATGCGCGACAATTTGACCTTGCTCACATTCACGCTCTTTTCTCACCAGTAACTACCCTCGCTGCGACAATTGCTAGATATCACAAGTTGCCATATATTATGCGTCCCTGCGGTATGCTTGACCCCGCAGACTTGGAGAAAAAAAAGCGCTTGAAACAGATTTATGCCACGCTTTTAGAACGCCCTAATTTAGCAGGGGCCGCCGCAATTCACTTCACAAGTAAAGAAGAAGCTAAAATCTCAGAAAGATTTGGTTTGGGGAGCACAGGCAAGATGCCTGTGCCACGGGATTTGGACTGCACAGGCAAGATGCCTGTGCCACAGGATTTGGACTGCACAGGCAAGATGCCTGTGCCACAGGATTTGGGCAGCACAGGCAAGATGCCTATGCCACGGGATTTGGTGATTCCATTGGGGGTGACAGCAGGTTTGTTTCCTAAGAGATTGCGGGAATCTCAAGTGCCAATCATCTTATTTATGTCGCGAATTGAACCTAAAAAAGGGCTTGATTTGCTAATTCCCGCATTAGAAAGTATTTTGGCATCGGGCATAGAGTTTCACTTTTTTTTAGCTGGTTCAAATCCCCAAGATGCTGATTATGAAACACAAGTTAAAAGTAAAATACACAATTCAAGCTTAGCAAAATACACAACAATAACTGGCTTTGTGAGCGGTGATTTAAAAGTTGAACTGTTGAGAAAAGCCGACTTATTTGTATTGCCTTCTTATTACGAAAACTTTGGCATTGCTGTAGCAGAAGCGATGGCCGCGGGTGTACCTGTCGCCATTTCCGATCGCATACATATTGCGGAAGACATACAGCAAGCAGAGGCTGGTTGGGTGGGGCCTTTGGAAGTAGGGGCGATCGCCAATTCAATCAAATCAGCACTTCTGAATCCCGAAGAGCGCCAACGGCGGGGATTGAACGGCAAAGAGTATGCCAAAAAGCATTATAACTGGGAGGCGATCGCCCAGCAAACCATCGATGCTTACCAGGAGATTTTGTCATCTATAGCAGAAGGAAGAAGGAAGAAGGAAGAAGGAAGAAGGAAGAAGCAATAAAATCCATCGTTTCAGCCATTAACAACCTCCTAACCCTCTTGGCGGTTGCTATATTGACTAATGCCACAGCGGTTTACCTTCTGCTTCTGCGCCTGCTGCGAGTTCTTGTACTGCTGCTATCAGAATTTGCAGGCGAGATTTTTTCAACGCTGCTACTGCTTTTAACCTCAGTAGACTCAGAGTTTGAGGTAGCAGTCGCGGATTTTCTTCTAATTATAATCGGAACATTAACTGATCGACCGCAGGGGCGGCCGAAGGAGTCTATGTTCCTTCGATAATCGCAGATTGCAGCCTCTGCAATCGGTTCTTGACAATCATTAATAAAGCTTTGTGCTAATTTGTAATTATTTCCGTCTCCCTGCTTTAAGAAAAGTTCTCCAGCTTGGTTAAAATCTGCTACTGCTTGCGATTTGGTTCCCAACATACAGCGAATAGCACCTCGTTCCAAATAAGCCAAACCATAATTAGGATTAACGCGAATAGCTTGTTCGTAATCCCCGATCGCCTTTTGCTTGTTTCCCAATTCATAGTATGCTTGACCGCGACCGAAATAAGCTTCTGCCAAGTTAGGATTAAATTGTAGCGCTCGATCGTAATTGTAAATTGCCTGCTGCTTGTTTCCCTGTTGGCCAGTAGCAATTCCCAATCCGAGGTAAGCTTGAGGTATGTTCGGATTCAGTGCTAAAGCCTGAGTAAAATTGGCGATCGCCCCCGGAACATCGCCCTTTTGAACTTTCAAAGAACCTTGGTTGCTAAAATTTGCAGCTTTTTGAGCGATCGCAACTCTTTGACTAATAACAGCACGATTAGCGCGGTAATGGGATAACTTATTTTGAGCTAGATTATAAACAGGTGTACGTGAATCGATCACTTCTAAAAGTGCGATCGCCTGTTGCCATTTACTTTGCGACTGATGCCAAACTTCCATCGGATGAGGCGGTTTTTGCACAACCACAGCAGCTTCCCTTGCCAATTGTTGAGCTTTTTCTAGACTTTCTGCGGCCTCTAAATTTTGCGCTACTGGAACCAATATCGGGCGCAGTTTCAGCAAGTCAGCTCTAGCTTGTTGATACCCAAAGCCAGGGAAGTTAGGAATTTTCTCTAAATTGGCGATCGTTTCTTTAAGTCGTTTATCGAAACTTCTGAGCCAATTGACATCCGTGACTTTCTCTGCATTCTGCGTTTCAACGACCAGTATTTGCGCTTGCTTAAGCGTTTCATTTCCCGATCGCATAAAGGCGCTCATCCCTGCACCTGCCCCCAACACCAAAACCCCTAAACCTGCTAATAAAGCTGCGGGTATTTTGCGACTTCGCGAGTTATTAACTTGATTGTTAATTCGTGATGGCTGTACCCTTCGAGTCTGACGAGATTGTTGCGCTTCCGGTTCTGACTCTACCTCCAACTCCCAGGCCGGCAACTGCAAATCATCTGCTGCTGTTCCCGCTGCCAACTCCCTACTAATGGGAGCAATATTATTGCTGTTTCCGCTTTTATACTTGTCAACCAGACTCTGCAATCCTGCTTGATATCCTTCTCCTACTGCCTGAAATCTCCACTCTCCATTCTTTCTATACAGACGACCAAACTCTACAGCAGTCTCTCGCGAAAAATTCTCTTTTAATTCATACCGAACCAGTTCCTTTCCTGTATCCACATTGCTAATTTTGATAAAAGCATTTTTGATATTGCTAAAATTTGCCTTAATTTTATCTGCTTCGTGAATAGTGACCGCAAAAGTTATTTCCTCAATCTCAGCATTAATTTTCTCTAAAATAACGCCGTAAATAGTCTTCTTTTCTTGACCTCGGTTATTTTTGTCAGAAATCGATTGCAGTACCGAACCGTCACAGGATTGTAGATTATTGTAAAAGATCAAATATTTATCGTTAGGTAGTTTGCCGTCAGCACCTAGCATAAAGGCAGAGACATCAATCTCGTAGCTTTGTCCTGCGTCTGTCGCCTGCCAACCGAGGGCGATCGCCATTTTTTTCAAACTGGGCGCTTCTTTAGAGATATTAAATCTCTCACCCTTACTTAATTGAATTGCCATCTGCTTATTTGTTAAACATCAAACTTTATAGTGTTCATGTTAATATTAAGTCGCCGCATAATTTTTGCTTTCAATAAAACTTAATATTTTGCTTTTAATAGCGGGCTTGATTAAAAATATGTGCTGCCTGTATCTGAAATTTATTGAGATTTACTTAAGTAAAATTACGTAATTAAAAACCTGACTTTCTCCCAAACCGATTTCTACAATTGAACTTGATTTGACCTGAGATGTTGCACCATTCTCGCTTAACAGGCAAGATGCCTGTTCCACAATAAAATTCATCTCTTGTGGAACAGGCATCTTGCCTGTTCATAAAAAGCTTATTGAGAATGGTGCAATATGTTAGTTTGACCCTACTTTCGAGCATTTTCATAACTAGGTAACAAGGTAACAAATTTACCAAAAGCTCCAGACGAGACTGTTCCGATTCCGGTTCTGACTCCACCTCCAACTCCCCAGCCGGAAACTGCAAATCATCGACAGTTACCGCTGCCAACTCGTGAGGAATTGGAGCAATATTATTACTATTTTAGTTGCAATACTTATCAACGAAACTCTGCAATCCTGCCTGATATCCTGCTCCTACCGCCTGAAATCTCCACTCTCCATTCTTTCTATACAAGCGACCAAATTCTACAGCAGTCTCTAGCGAAAAGTTCTCTTTTAATTCATAACGAACAAGTTCGCTCCCTGTATCCAAATTGCTAATTTTGATAAAAGCATTTTTGATATTGCTAAAATTTGCCTTGATTTTATCTGCTTCGTGAATAGTCCCAACAAAAGTTATTTCCTCAATTTCAGGATTAACTCTTTCTAAGATAACGCCGTAAAGGGTCTTATTCTCTTGACTTCGGTTGTTTTTTTCAGGAATCGATTGCAGTACCGAATTGTCAAAGGATTGCAGATTATTGTAAAAGATAAAATATTGATCGTTAGGTATTTTGCCGTCAGCACCTAGCATAAACGCAGAGACATCAATCTCGTAGCTTTGTCCTGCCTCTGTCACCTGCCAACCGAGGGCGATCGCCATTTTTTTTAAACCGGGCGCTTCTTTAGAGATATTAAATCTCTCACCCTTACTTAATTGCATTGCCATCTGCTTATTTGTTAAACATCAAACTTTATAGCGTTCATGTTAATATTAAGTGGGACAATAACTTTTCTTCTTTAAGAAAACTTAATATTTTGTCTCTAATAGCGGCCCTCATTAAAAACAAGTGCTACCGCTCTCCGAAGTTATTGAGATTTACTCAGAGAGAATTACCTAAGCAAAAACCGGGCTTTCTACAAAACCCGGTTTCAACAATTGAACTTAATTTGAGTCTAATTTTGAGCATTTTCAGAACTCGGTGGCAGGGTAACAAAATTACCAAAAGCTCCAACCGTTTGATAGCTTTTTTTGCCTAATTCAGTGGTGTAAATACTAACCACACCTAAGTTTTGACGCTGTGTTGTATTGTCGAGCAAGCTTTCGATCGTGTTCCGCTGCGAAGTCAGCAAATTCTTGCAACTGCCGATTAAACTATCTGTAATGCCGCTCAAAGCTTTCGGAACGCGAGAATCTTTGCACACAGTGCTTTCCAGCTCGGTTTGGAGTACGCCGGAAGCATAAGTTAGGTATTTGTCTCTCCCAGGATTTGTAAATGCCATGCCCGCCGCCAGAAGAGTCAGAGCCATCGTGACTTTTCCCACATTGCCGAAAAAATTAGAAGTTGGTTTGTTAGTATTCATTGCGTTATCAATAATCATTTTTTTAGCTCCGTTAATTTATAAGCTTCTCTTGATTTAAACTACACCTCCCCAGAAACAGATTTCAGAAAGGAGGGGACAGTTTTTAGATTGGAGGCCCGTTGCGAGTAAGTCTCTGACTGGTTTACCTTCCTTTTACGTTTCTCCCTCCCTCAAATCCGGTAAATCTTCAACAAAACATTTAGCTGGTTCCCAGGCTGAGCCTGGGGACGAGGAATTCAAACTTAGTTTCGCTTTGATTTTTGCCGATCGATCTCCCGCTGCAACTCTTCAATCTGACGGCGCAAAGCCTCCGTCTCACTGTTAGGCGTTTGCGACTTCACATCAACCGCACCCTCAGCTACAGCCCGCTTGTAGTTCCCTCGCTTAATTTGGCGGTATTCCTCGGAACTGGCCCAGTCTCGCAAATATCGCAGACGTTCCACGGGGAAAGGGTGACTCAGCATCACGCCCTGACCGCCGTTGTAAAGTAAAAATTTATACACTTGGTTGAGATTGTCTCGATCGAGCTCTTGATAGTTGTCAGACTGGCGGATAAATTCTTGCAAACTGCATTGGTCAGCATATTTACTGCTAACTCCCGCAAGTTTCATCATCGTCTTCATCACACTATTCAAGTCATCCGTCACCAACAAAGCCGCCCGATCCGCCGACAATTCAGCCTTCCGCCGCCACTCGTAAAAAGCGAAAATTAAACCGCTACCGACCATATTTCCCAAACCGAAAGTCATCTCGCCAATTGTCGATGCGACGCTCATCGCCCACATCGCCATTTGATTTAAAGTTGGATGCCCACATTTAATGTGTCCCAACTCGTGAGCCAAGACTACCCGCAGTTCCGCCTCGTCCAACAAGTCTAAAAGACCAGTGTTTAATACTACATAAGGCTGGGTTTTTCCCAGGGCATAGCTGTTAACTGAGGGATTCTGAGACACAAACAAACCCGGTTCTGGAAAAACATCTAAAGCCTGCACGCACTCCCGAAATATATGATAAATGCTGGCATATTGGCGGGGCCCGACTTGAATGCTATTCCCCATTAGGTAAACGAATTGCGGTCGTTCGTAGACAAATTCTACAAATTTGCTGGCAATTAAGTCAAATCCAGGCACGCTTCGCAGCGCTTCCTCAGCTTGGCGATCGAGGGGATGCTGAAATGCTTCGCTAGAAATTCCCGTATAAGTAGGCATAGTTGTTGCAAAAGTTACATTTAAGATATCAGGATTGCCGATCGCTGCTGGTGCTAGCTGGCGCCTGACTTATCAATCAATATTATCGCGACAAATATTGAACTGTTGTGGAACAGGCCGGAAAGCCTGTTCAAATTAGCGTTAAAATTGTGATTCTGGTACAGGCGCGATCGACAAACATCTTTCACAGTGCCTGTGTATCGCCTCACCCAAAAATTGGAACGTGCAAAAATGGCTATCCTGCGACTCGAAAACGGTACAACCTACACTCAACAAAGCGAGATTGCGCGTGAACTCGCGCCTTTAAACATTCAACTCAACCGCTGGCCCGTGGGTGACAGCGCTGAAATTCAAAATTTGTTAGCTAAAGATGCTCTTGACGACAATCAAAAAGAGCAAGTGCTGCAAGCCCTCGACGGCTACTTTCAACAGTTGTCGGAAAGTGCAGGCTATCAGGATCGCGACTTAATCGTACTGCACCCAGACATTCCCAACATCGACACCTTGCTGTCCAAATTCAACAAGTGCCACATCCACGCCGATGATGAAGTCCGCTATATCGTAGCAGGTGAGGGCATTTTCGGCTTCGTGCGGCCCGACGGTAGCCAAGTCGAACTCACTGTGCAGCCGGAAGAATTTATCAACGTGCCGGCGAATACAGAACACTGGTTTTATTTGACAGCAGCCCGGAAAGTTAAAGCGGTGCGCTATTTTACCACCAAAGAAGGCTGGACGCCGGAGTATACCGATACGGAAATTCGATCGCGTTTAGCTGCTGTTTGAACAGTTGACAGTTGACAGTTGACGGTTGACGGTTGAGGGCAATCTTCAAATCATCTAAAAATCCTCAAATCCCGCATCAAATTTTGTGGTTTGAAGATTGCAATATGCTCAAAGCAACCGCCTCTGCCACCTTAATGCCATCAATCCCCGCCGACAGGATTCCACCTGCATATCCTGCACCTTCCCCAGCAGGATAAAGACCTTCTGTATTCAAACTTTGATAATCTTCCTTGCGTTTAATCCGAATTGGTGAAGAAGTGCGCGTTTCCACCCCAGTCAAAACCGCATCATCCATCGCAAATCCTTTAATCTGTTTGTCAAAAGCCGGAAGTGCTTCGCGGATAGCTGCGATCGCATAATCTGGCAAACTTTCGCTCAAATCAGTCATCACAACTCCCGGCGTATAAGACGGCTGCACACTGCCTAGCGCCCTGGAAGGGCGATTTGCCAAAAAATCCCCCACAAGCTGCCCAGGGGCGTTGTAAGTGCCACCTCCTAACTCAAATGCCCGTTCTTCTAGACGACGCTGAAACTCAATTCCGGCTAAGGGATGACCGGGATAATCCTCCGGCGTGATACCCACCACAATCCCGCTGTTAGCATTGCGTTCATTGCGAGAATATTGACTCATCCCATTAGTAACAAGTCGCCCCGGTTCTGACGCAGCCGCCACTACCAAACCACCGGGACACATACAGAAACTATACACAGAACGATTGTTTTGGCAATGGTGAACCAGTTTGTAATCGGCGGCACCCAAAAGCTTATGGCCTGCGCGATCGCCAAAACGACAGCGATCGATGATAGTTTGGGGATGTTCGACCCGAAAACCAATAGAAAAAGGTTTTGCCTCGATGTAAACCCCGCGCGAAAACAACATTTCAAAAGTATCGCGGGCGCTGTGTCCCACCGCCAGAACTATATAATTACTAGCAATATATTCTCCACTGGCGAGGGTAAGTCCCTGTACTTTTCCATTTTCGATATGGATATCTTCTACACGACTTTGAAACCGAATTTCTCCGCCTAATGTTTCAATTTGGGCGCGTAGACTTTGGACAATTCCCACCAGTTTGAACGTGCCAATATGCGGTTTATTAATATATAAAATTTCCGGTGAAGCTCCTGCATTCACAAGTTCCGTCAACACCTTGCGTCCATAATGTTGAGGATCTTTAACTTGGCTGTAGAGCTTGCCATCGGAAAAAGTACCCGCACCACCTTCGCCAAACTGGGCGTTAGATTCTGGGTTGAATTCTGTTTTTTTCTTCCAAAATCCAAAGGTATCAACTGTGCGATCGCGCACTGCTTTTCCGCGTTCTAAAAGGATGGGGCGAAACCCCATTTGTGCCAGCATCAGACCTGCAAACATACCGCACGGCCCTGTACCAATCACAATGGGGCGAATCGTCAAATTGCTGGGGGCTTGGGCTACATAGCGATAATTCGTGTCTGGCGTCACCATCACATGAGGATCTTTTTTGAAGCGTTGGAGAAGTTGCTTTTCCTGTGTCGTCTCTACATCCACAATATAGACAAGGAGGATTTCTGCTTTTTTACGAGCATCGTAGCTGCGCTTGAAGATGGAATAGCCGAGCAATTCTTCCGGGGGAATTTGCAGCTTTTTGAGAATGGCGCTGGCGATCGCATCTTGAGGATGATCGAGGGGGAGTTTTATTTCAGTTATTCTTAACATATAGTGGAAGGAAGGAAGAAGGAAGAAGGAAGAAGGAAGAAGGAAGAAGGAAGAAGGAAGAAGGAAGAAGAAGGAAGAAGGAAGAAGGAAGAATAAAAATCCCGAACAGAAGTATTATAACTATTTAACCGGACATCATATGGGCGATCGTCCTCGGTCGATCAATTTTTGATTTTTGAGCGGATAATTTAAGAAGCGTTATAATAAGCAAAAAATTAAGTTTTGTAAAGACCCTTGACTGCAACATTCACACCCAAAAACAGCCGAACCTGGCACGCTCTCAACCCCCTGTGGCAAGGAGCCGAAGACGCAGTACAGAAGGGTTTACCCCACACCAAGCTCGCACCGGCATGGCAAATACTGCTCCTGGGCGACGGTTCCCCCACCCGTCACCTGCAACTGCTGACAGGGGAACCCACAGAAGTTGATGTGATCGATATGTCTTTAGTGGGTGAAGACGCAGACGGCGCGCCCCAGCAAATTGTCGCGGTTCCGGGGCCGCGCCTGCGCCGCCAAGTGTGGCTGCGGACTGCTTCGGGACAGCGCCTGGCCTATGCAACTTCTTGGTGGGAAGCGAGCCACGTAGATGAATATTTACAAAATAAATCTTTGCCAATTTGGGCCAGTTTAGCGAGACTGCGGACAGAATTGTATCGCGATGTGCAGGGCATTTATTGCGGTGACTCGGCTGCTTTGGAATCAGCGTTTGAAGAGTCGGGCCCTTTTTGGGGGCGACACTATTTGTTTTGGCATCACGGGAAGCCATTGACTCTGATTTATGAGGTTTTTTCTCCTTATTTAACTAAGTATTTGGGGTCGATGCAATTGGATGTTGATTGAGGCTGAAATCTTGCACCATTATCAATCAGGCTTTCAGGGCGGGCTAGAAGCCCAACCCCTACTCCCCACAATAAAATTCATCTCTTGTGGAACAGGCCGGAAAGCCTGTTCTCAAGAAGAAGAGGAAAATCAGGAGGGTGTAGAACTGAAGCTTCTACTTATTTGATAGTTGTTCGACGAAATTTCACTCGCAAACCGTCGCGGGGATGCGGAGTCGGTACTGTGATTAAATTCAAATCTTGATCCGGTAAAAGCTCCCATTCAAACTCCCGAACAATCCTTGCGGCAAACAACTTCATCTCTAATCGGGCAAATTCTTTGCCCAAACATTCTCGCAAACCTCCACCAAATGGCACGTAGCTGAACGGTTTAGCCGATCGATCGGAGTTAAATCGATCGGGATCGAAGCGATCGGGTTCATGATAAAGTTGACTATCCTGATGGGTTTGATTAATCTGAGAAAGCACAGTCCAACCCTGGGGAATTTCATAGCCGCCGAACTCACAAGCATTAATGACTGTCCGAAAAATACCTCCCACTGGTGGAACTAAACGCAGCACTTCTTGCAGCACCTGTTCTAAATAGGTCATTTGTTTGAGTTGTTCCAATGTTAGGGGTTCCGTAGCGGGGAACTGCTGCTGTTCGGTGCGGACTTTTGCCATCACATCGGGATGTTGAGCTAGCAGAAGGCAAAAAGAGGCGATCGCCGAAGTTAAAGTTTCGTGTCCCGCAAACAGCAGCAACAGCACTTGATCTTTTAACTCATCCAAACTCAAACTATTTCCCTCGTCATCGCGAGCAGAAATCAGCAAACTCAAAGCATCATTGCCACTTGGGGTTCCTTGTTGGCGATCGCGAATAATCTTTTCAAGTTCTGCCAACAGCAGCTTTCGGCACTTTTTAGCTTTACCAAACTGACTCCACGGCACATCTAAAGGAATCGAAAATAAACCATTGCACCAAGTTTCAAAATAATGTCCTAGCGCCGTTTCCGAACCATTTTCAATCCCTACTAACAACTTACCTGCAACATCAAAAGTATAATTTCTCAGTTCGGGATACCAAGTCATGGTTTCCATTTGGGCCCATTTTTCCAAATAGCGCTGAGTGATATCTTCCATCGCGCCGATATACCCAGCCAGCGCTCGCGGCTGAAACGCTTGGTACAGCAACTTGCGCCTATTTTGGTGGTGAACACCCGTTTGCAGCGACAAGGAAAGCGGCCCTAAAAGCGCTTTCGTGCTGGGAGGCCAAGTCACAACAAAATATCGGTTGTCATTGCTTAAAACAAACAAACTAGCCTCTTGGCCACGCATAAACACGGTAGGCTGTCCGAAAATGCTGGTTTTGAAAAGGGGCCCGTACTGCTGGTGGCGTTTTTTGGCGAATTGGGAATCTTGCAAAAAGTTGAGGGTATCGCCAATTAGGGGTAAACCGAAACTACCGGGAGGTAATGCCATTTTAGATTTTAGATTTTAGATTTTAGATTTTTAATATCATATCAATTTTAGTTGTCTGGTGCTTATTGCACACCAGAGTTTTTGGTTGTTTTTAGAAAAATAAACTTTATATGTTTGCAGACTGTAGGTGCATCAGTTTTAATGTTAGTACAACAAAATAGGTTTTTTTAAACACAATCGCCTACTAATTTTACCTATACACTAATTTAATTATGTCGGCTTTTAATCGGGATCTTGATCGTAAATTCAGTGCCTTTCCCCACCGAGGAGAAACATTTGATTTCACCTTTATGTTTTTCGACAATAATTGAATGGGAAATCGCTAAACCCATCCCCGTCCCCGAACCGATCGGTTTTGTAGTATAGAACGGGTCAAATATCCGCTGCTGGACTTGATCTGTGATACCTGCACCGTTATCAGCAATTCTAATCACAGCGAGACTACCTTCTACCTCTGTATGAATGCGGATAATTCCCGGATTTTCTAGCGGTTCTTGTAAAACGTCAATAGCGTTAGCGATAATATTCATAAACACCTGGTTCAACAGTCCGGCGTAGCACTCCACCAGTGGCAATTTTCCGTATTCTTTAACGACTTGAATTGCTGGGCGATCGGGCTGAACTTTCAGACGGTGTTCTAAAATCATCAATGTGCTGTCGATGCCTTCGTGAATGTTAACCTTTTTCATGTCAGATTCATCGAGGCGAGAGAAATTCCGCAAACTCCTCACGATATCCCGGATGCGAGTTGCTCCCATCTGCATAGAAGACAGCATTTTCGGCAAGTCGTCTAGCAAGAAATCCATTTCTAACACCTCTATTTCCTCCTGAAGAGCTGGAGAAGGTTCTGGGTATTCATTTCGATACATTTGCAGCAGTTTCATCAGGCTTCCGGCGTATTCTTCTGTGTAGGTAAGATTGCTGAAAATAAATGTGACCGGGTTATTGATTTCGTGGGCGATTCCTGCTACCATCTGACCGAGACTAGACATTTTTTCGGCCTGCACGAGTTGAGTTTGAGCTTGCTGGAGTTCGCACAGAGTTACTTCTAGTTTGGCAGCTTGTTCTTGCGCTATCCGGGCTGAATGGACGCTTTGAGTGTAGAGCTCCGATTGACTGATGGCGATGCCCAATTGATCGCCAATTGCCTCCATTAACTCCACTTCCTCTTTTGTCCACTTGCGTACCTCCCTGCAAGAAATGCAGCCAACAACACCAGTTAAACCCCCGGCACTTTTAATCGGTAAATCCAAGACAGACTTGTAACCAAGCTCCAAAAAGAATTTTTGTTCTACGGGATCGCTGACAGTTGCCACATCATCTATTTGATAAACTTCCAACTTAGCGATTTTTTGCGGCAGCGTACCCGTTATGTCAGCAGGGAAATAACCCAAAAGCGAGAACAAATCATCATTTTTAGCTTCGTGGACGACATCCCAAGCAGGTGGCGAAGCGTCGGGCAAATACCAGATAAACACACAGCGATCGACTTGCAGCAAGTCGCGAATCTGCTGCACAGTCGTTGCTAAAATAGTATCTAAATCTAGAGATTCGCGGATATTGCTAGCTAGCTGGTTCAGCAGTGCTTCCTTCTCCGCTAACTTGCGGAATCGCGCTTCCGACTTTTGCAACTGTCTTTGAGCTTCTTTTTGTTTTGTAACGTCCAAGCCCAGACCTATTAAGCCGATCGCGTTACCACAATCATCTTTGACCTGAGTTTTAATTGTGTCCAGTTCGTGATATTTACCCTCAGTAAGCTCGAAAATTTCTTCAGAATAATAGGGAATATCTTGGCTCCACGCTTGCGCGTCAGATGCCATGCAGTTAGCAGATTGTTCTAAGCCCAAAACTTCGGAATAGTGAGATGCAGCTAAAAATCTTGATTCAGGTATAGCCACATCTTCGCAGAAAGTTTTGTTAACTAATAACATCCGCCCACTAGCATTTGCCATCCACACCCAAATCGGAGCGTTGTCAATAATTGCCCTCAAAGTTTGCTTTTGTCTGGCGAGAGCTTCTTCTGTTTGTTTGCGCTTAATTCCCAGGGCGATCGCATCCGCTACCGAGGCCAAAGCAACCAGCGTTGATTCCTTCAACTCCTGGCGAGCAAACATCGCTATTACTCCCAGCAACTGATTGTCAACAATTAGCGGATATCCAGCAAAAGCCACCATTCCTTCTCGTGAGGCCCATTCTTTGTCGTGGAGTCGGGGATCTTCTTGCACACAATTAGTGATGTGAGGTTTTCGCTCCAGGGCGATTAAACCAATCTTGAACTCGCCGACAGGAATGCGGGTGTAAGCGCCGTCAATGCCAGTATATATCCCCGCGCTTGCTTCCAGTTCCAATACATTCTCCTCTTCATTCAGCGTCCAAATCCGAGCAAAGGCAGCATCCAAATGGCGCACAACTGCATCGGCGCAATATTGCAAAGTTGCAAGCAAAGTCTGGTTTTGAGTCAGAGCAATTCCCACATCTGCTGTAAATACAGAAAGTTTAAGTTGTTCTGCTAAAGCTTGTTCTGCTATTTTGCGCTCTGTAATGTCCGTAGCAGCACCGAGACGCTGCTGAATTTTTCCCTCCTCTGTTCTGCTAAATACAATATTCCGGCTGACTAACCAGTGCCAACAATTCTGTCGATCGCGTACCCGATATTCGTACTCAATAACTTCGCCGTCGGGAGCCTTTTCTAATTGCTGAAAATATCCGGGAAATTTAGCTAAGTCGTCAGGGTGGATGATGGTGGGCAGTAGATTGCTGCCCATGTTTTCAACTTCTGCCCTCGTATAGCCAAGGGTGTCACTGATTTCGCGGTTGCTGTAGACATTTCGCTGCTCGCTTTCATCGTAAACAAAGAGAAGATTCGGACTGGTATTGGCAATTCGCTCAACAAAACGCTGACTCTCTTGCAGCGCTGCTTCTGCTTGTTTTTGAGCGGTAATGTCGCGGCCGACACCATAGATCAATTCTTCCTCGCAGAAACGGGTAGCAGTCCAGGCTATCCACTTGTAAGACCCGTTTCGGCAGCGCCAGCGGTTTTCAAACCCAACGGTATTATTCCCCGCAGCAATACTTTCAGCTTCTTTTAAAGTAGTTTCGCGATCGTCTGGATGCACGAATTCAAGGAAGAGTTGGCCAATCATTTCTCTTGGTGCATAGCCGAGCATTTTTTCTGCGGCTGGGTTGATCAGTGTTAAATAACCGTCAAAACTAAGGACGCACAGTAAATCTAGCGAGAGGCTAAAAAAGCGATCGCTTCCGTTGGGTTCGCTGGATGGGCGATCGTTTTGGGCTAAGACAGCAGAGGCGTTTGAGCGCGCCGATACCGCTAAAAAGACAATATTTGCTATTACCAAAAATCCCAGGGCGAGTGGGCTATCGTAGAAATTATCACCCCTGCCAGCTACGAGCAACCCGTTTAAGACAAGCAGTACAATTATCAAAATAGAGAATAAACTGCCAGGGGCGATCGCGACTAATCTGGTTTTTTCATCCTGCTTTCTGCCTTCTGCCTTTTGTATTCTAGTGACTGCTTCCCGGATTTTTATTAAAAACCTTGGCCGTAAGTTAAACACTTTAGTGTTTTTTGAGGCTTCGAGTTGAAGTGAATGTTTCATTTTTTGACTCGATATTAACTTAGATTTTTCCTCATTTAAAAATTACAATAAAGAGGTTTAAATATTGTAATATTTTCCTAGTTTGCAAGCTCTAGCATTTAAAAATATGCGTAAATTTACGCAACACCACCCGATAACTAAGTGTATTTACGGCAGTAGCGAGCAATCTCTTTTTAGCTGGGGTGCACATTTTATAATTTTTCCGACTCAGAGAGAGAGTCTATCTATAATAGTGCATTAGATATGGCTGTTAGGCATTGGACATTTGGCCTAATTTATATCAATTCCGGTTGCACCGGAATTATTGTTGACTGTTGACTGTTGACTGTTGACTGTTGACTGTTGACTCTTGACTGTTGACTCTTGACGGGCGGGTCGAAAAACTGAATGGTTGAGTGTTAACTGTTGACTCGATTTTATTATTCCGATGCAACCGGAAACGATATTAGCTAGTCCTGGACGCAGAAACTCGCACTCCTAGGTGCAGAACCTAATTATGTAGGCTGCGCCTGAAGCTGCTTACCGCGTTATAGTGGCGTGTTATACTCCACATTTTTCGTGTAGAAATAACTGGGTTTGATGTAGGAAAATACTGCGTGGAGCGCCCTGGCTGTGGGTTGACAAACGCGAAATATTAGTCAAGTTAAAGCAGGTTGAATTAGACCATAAATTATGAATTTAAAATAAAGATAAACTGCTAATTTGTGAAGATAAAATGAAAAAAATCTTCGTAGCAGTTTTTCGTTGCACGAGATGTTCGCGCGTAATGGCTAATTAGTAATTGGTAATTGGTAACGGGCAATTGGTAATTGATACCAGTTTAAAACAGTAGAGCTCAAACGTGTTTCGATTCATCCGCAGGCGATGGGGGCCAAGCTGCTTGGCGACCTAGTTGCTGTTGCCGAATGCGCTCCAAATTCCCTGCTGGAATAGAAGCAATCAGTTGTCGCGTGTAAGCTTGCTGCGGTTGGCGGTAAATGCGCTCGGCCGTGCCAATTTCCTCGATTTTACCTTTGTTCATGACGATCGCGCGATCGCTCATAAACTTGACCACGCTCAAATCGTGAGAAATAAAAATATAAGTCAGTCCAAACTCTGTTTGCAACTCCTTCAGCAAATTTAAAACTTGCGCCTGCACCGACACATCTAAGGCCGAAACCGACTCATCGCAAATAATAAACTTAGGATTCAAAGCCAAAGCTCTAGCAATACAAATTCGCTGTCTCTGTCCACCCGAAAACTCGTGAGGGTAGCGCCGCATAAAATCGGGATTTAAACCCACTCTCTCCAACAAATAAGCCGCGCGATCGCGCTGTTCTTTCTGGTTCTTACCAAAGCGGTGAATCACCATCGGTTCCATCACCGCATCCCCAACATTTAGGCGCGGATCGAGAGAACTAAAAGGATCTTGAAAAATAATTTGCAAATCGCGCCGCAGCCAGCGCAATTTGCGATCATACTCTTTTTTCATCCGATAATTAGCCATCCACTGCGATGCCGAACTACTTTTCGCAGGAGGCGTAATTTCTTGACCTTCAAAAAACACTTTACCGCTAGCGATCGGAATTAATTGCAGCAAAGCTCTCGCCAAAGTTGATTTCCCGCAGCCAGACTCGCCCACCAAACCCAAAGTCTCGCCCGGATAAACCTCAAAAGAAATATCGTTTACCGCCATAAACAAGCGTTGAGTTTCGCCAAACATCCCCTGCACCGGAAAACCGACGCGCAAGTTATTAACAGCTAGCAAAGGGCCGGAAATATGCGGCAGCCGAGGCGGTTTTCCTGTTACAAAAGCGGGATTTCCCCCGCTGTTGTCGCCGTCTAAATCGGCCTTTTTCTCGACAATTACTAATTCGCCGCTAGCATTTGTGGTGACATCCATAAAATCGGAAACTGTCGGCAAGCGGCGCAGTTGCCGATCGAGAGTTGGGCGACAAGCTAATAGACCTTTTGTGTAAGGATGTTGGGGATTGCTGAAAATTTGTTCGATCGCGCCGCACTCAACAATCTTGCCTCGGTACATCACCGCCACGGTATCGCCAATTTCAGCAATGACGCCCAAATCGTGGGTAATAAAAATCATTGCCATGCCCCTAGAGTCCCGCAACTCCCGCAGCAAAGCTAAGATTGTTGCCTGCACGGTTACGTCCAAAGCCGTGGTAGGTTCATCAGCAATTAATAAAGTTGGATTGCAAGAAATGGCCATTGCAATCATCACGCGCTGGATTTGACCGCCTGAGAGTTCGTGGGGATAGCGATCGAGCATAGCTTGTTTTTGGCCGTTGACGAGCTGCATCAAATCGCGATCGTCCTCCATAACTGCTTGATTCCCCGCAGCAGTCCGGGAATGCTCTTGCCGCAAAGTCAAACACCGCTGCCTGATCTCATCGTCGCTCGGTAGCAGCTTCACTTCTTGCAGCAGAGAAGCTGCTTGGCGCCGTGCTTCTGTCTGCGACACCTGTTGATGCAAACAAATGGCTTCTGTGAGTTGAAATCCGATCGTATAAACGGGATTTAGCGAACTCATCGGCTCTTGAAAAATCGTCGCAATCTGGCTGCCCCGGTATGTTTGTTTTTCCCTGTCCGGCATTTCCAGCAGATTCACAGGCCCCTTGCTAGCGCCGTCTTTTGTCGAATAAAACCAAATTTCGCCGTCGATTTTCGTTGACGAACTCGACAGCAAACCCATAATAGCGAGGGATGTTACCGATTTTCCCGATCCCGACTCTCCCACGATGCCCAGAGTTTGCCCTCGCTTGACCTCAAACGAAATGCCGTCAACCGCTTTGACAGTTGCAGACGCATCGCCTGCGTCCGCAGATTGAAATTGAACCCGCAGGTTGCGAACTTCTAGGACGGTTTCACTCATGGAGGTCTATGGCCGTTAAATGGAGATTAAGTGGATTGTAGCAGGGCCTGTTGAAGGCAGAAGGCAGTGGGAAAATTTTAAGGTTGCTTTGCATAACAGACGGCGAAAGCTAACATTCCTTGCAACGCTTCGCCGTGGATGAGTTTTGAATTTTAAATGGTTTATAACTTAAAATTCAAAACTCAGAACTACTGGAGTGCCTTCTGCCTGCGAGTAATTTTCCTCAAAAACCGATGATTTGAGTGTCAGCAGGCAGTGCAGTGGCCTCGGAAACCTTTTTAAACACGGTTGCCTGCTCGTTTAAGGAATTAGGTCTGGCCTGTCCGGGATTGGTGCCTTGCAACTGAAGGCGCATTTGACCTTCGGGAGTCAACTCAAAAACAGTCTCAACGGTTTCTGTGCTGCTGAGGCCGACATCAAGGTGCATCGGTTTTTCACCGAGATTAACTTTGTACCTCATTTCTTTGGCGCGGGCTGCTCCGTCCGGGCCTTTAGCCATGAGAAACAATTTGCCTTCTGGGGCAAAGATGAAGGTGAAAGACTGACCGGAGGGGACTGTGCCTTGCCATTGACCTAGGAGTTGCGTGTCAATGTTGCTGGTGGCCGGGGCTGTAGCTTGAGCAATTGTTGGTGCTGCTGCGAATGCCGGGCCGAGTGAGGCGTTGAAGCTAATGAGGATGCCCAAGCAAAGGCTACCTGCGATCGCTTTACCAATCATTTTTGAATTAGACATGAGACCGATCTAAAAATTGGTTATTTGTTTTGTACACTGTAGCGGTAAAACCGTACATTAGTTTAGTTTAAATCCCTTTTAGGGATAGATATAGGTTGCGGTTCAAACCTGCAACGCAGGTGTCATCCCCGGACTAAAGCTTTTCCTGAGCTTGTTGAAGGGTCACGGGGCTTTCAGTTTTTTTTATATTGTAAAATCTAATACAAATCCGGCTTAAGCTGCACAGTTCGCTGTTCTGAGTTGATTGTTTTTAACTCAAAACAGCTAATTGACTATTGGCTTCGATCGCGATCCCAAAGAATTTTGCCGATGGCTCGCATTAATAGTCTTTCATTAATTTTTTTCAGTATCGGGTTCGACTTGTTCTATAGGAGATTCCGGCGCGGCTTCCTGTGGATTTTGCGATCCTTTCATGCGCTCCAATGCCTCTGCGTAAGACCAAGCCACGCTCACAATAAAAGCTTTCGCCATGCCGGACAAATTTTGTGTATCCTCGGTTTCCGCCGCTTCAGCTTTTTGGTTGCCGTCGTTCATCATGTTTTTGTTTTCTCCCGGGCAGGTTTTTCTAGCGATTTTTTGCAGTGTGCGATCGATACCCACCAATTATGATTTTGCTTGCACCCGCACCCTACTTATCTTTGAGGGTATGACCTTGCTTAGCACAAATAATATCATAAATACACTGATTCGATGACCACATCAGACAGAAAGCTTAACTTCGCTGGTAGCCCGCAGCACCGACTCTTGCAGGAAAGTGCGCTTGTAAGTGTTCGATAATTTCAGGAATAGCTTATTTTTTTTCGGACTACTTTGATAAATTAAAATAACTCTTTTAGAGTTCTATAATCAGAATTCCCGAACTATTGAGTAACTGCCCCCAGCCGTCTAATACCGTGAGCCATTCCCGAAAGCGAGGGGTAATAACTGCCTTGACAAACCCCTGCCATTCTGATTAACAAATTGTCTCCCCTCGCGGTTTTGTTAAGCCAAAAAACAGTTCATTTTTGAGGAGATTTGTTTGCTTGGCATTAGTCTCCGAACTTTCGGGAAGTTGAGCGCGGGCAATTGTTGCAGGACAAACAGGCAGCATGAACAGCAGGCCTGTCAACTAAACACTCTTAAGAGTTTTCTTGATCAGGAATTACGGGAAACTTCTATATGTAGGATTGTCGGATATAGGCTGCAACATAAGCGCATTACCGATTATTTATTAGTCTCAAGCAGAGACAAAAGTTTGTGCAGTTTGACCTCTAACTCGCATTCCAGAGGCCCTGAAAGCGACATACGAGTTTGAGGTCAAAAGCAGTTTTAAGTGACATATAGCACCATTTTCATGAATAGGCTTTCCGGCTTGTTCCACTCCTAGTTCAATTTTCTTGTGGCTCGTTGCTTCTAGCCCGCTCTTGAAATACTGATTGAGAATGCTGCAATATCTCAGTTTTAAGCGCCGAGTCTTATCAAGGGGTTTTTAACGCGAATTTGATTTAATTTAAGATAAAAGGCTTTTAACTCAAAAACCCAGTTTCACATGAGAAACCGGGTTTATGAGGGTCTGTCCTAGTTTATTGATGCTCGTCTACTTGATGGCGTTAGCCATCTTAAGTAGCTCAACCTATTTAAACGTCAAACTTTTGAGGTGTTCAGAAACCTGGAAGGGCGGGCCCTCTTGGCGGCGCCCCTAAAGCAATCAGGTTTCTCAGTGTTATATGTTTTTAGGTGGAGCTAGTTATCCTTTAATTCGCTCATGCTTCTCTTAGCAGTGTCTTGATACATCTCGCCGAATTCTTTCACCGCTGCTCCTGCCTCTTGGCCAATCTTCTGAGCTCGTTCGCCGGGAGATTCTGACGTTTCCCGAGCTTCTTGCCTCCATTCCCGCGTGGTTTGCGGTCTTTCAGGATTGTTTAGCTCAGTCTTTGAGCTGCCTTGTGTGCCAAAACCTTTGTTACTGCTTCCCGAATCAACATTTGTTGTCAGCAGCAGAAAACCGACTAGGACAACACTCAAAAAACTCTTCATCTGAAAGCCCTTAAGCAGGGAACTAATGCGAGCAATGGCTGTGGAAATCAAATTCATCTCAGTAATACTCCCTAAGTTGATTGGTGATAATTTTCAACATTTTTTAATCTAATTGACTCACTCCAAAATTAGCAGCTAATGCGAGGTAAAGCCAACTTAGCTTTAACTTCTGATTAACCACCTAAATAGAGTTATAGGTTAGCGATAAAATCTGGTAAACACGCAACCTATGTGTCAGCCAATTAGCTTTTTCACACATTAATATCACCTTAACAGCCGCACAATACTTCTACCTCTAACTAAAGTCATAACTTAGTTATAAGCAAAAAAAATATTTTTCAGCACAGGGTTAGAGAATTTTTAATCAATCATGCTATGCAGGGCAAATTCTTATTGCAAGCGATCGCCCGTTTTTACGTCAAACCAGTGGAGCAACTGAGGCGGAAAAACCAGCTCTACAATTTCTGAATTCCAGTGGCGGTCATTGGGCAGCAAAGCCCGCACCGTTACTGAGTCCACACCTTTAACTCGGACGCTAACTAAATTTTGCATTCCCAAGTTTTCCACTAAATAAACGTCACCTTTAATGGCGTCTGGGCCCGGCATATTGCCGGACTCTGCATCTGCAAAGCCGACGTGTTCCGGACGAATTCCTAACACAATTTCTGGGGGCACAGTCGGCATATTGGGGAGTGGAACTCGAAAATCCCCCAACTTAGCAAAATTTCCCTGGCATTTAAGCACGAGCAAATTCATTTGCGGGCTGCCCACAAAACCGGCTACAAACTGATTTGCAGGACGGGTATAAATTAAGTGTGGCGGATCGAGCTGCTGTACGTTGCCGCTGTTGAGAACTGCGACTTTGGTAGAAAGCGTCATTGCTTCGGTTTGGTCGTGAGTTACATACACTACAGGAGCTTTTTGAGAGGAAAACAATTGTTTGAGTTCGGCCCTAACTTTTTCCCGCAATAAGGCGTCGAGATTGCTCAAAGGTTCGTCGAGTAAAAATACTTCCGGTTGGCGCACTAATGCGCGGCCGAGGGCGACTCGCTGTCGCTGTCCGCCTGATAGTTTTCCGGGTTTGCGATCGATTAATTCCGTCAATCCGAGGGATGTTGCAACTTCTGTCACTAATCGGTTGATTTCACCGGAGGGGATTTTGCGAAGTTTGAGGCTCGATGCCATATTCTCGTATACTGTCATGTGTGGATAAAGCGCGTAACTTTGAAAAACCATTGCAATATCGCGATCGCCCGGTCTGAGATAAGTGACATCGCGATCGCCAATTCTAATCTCGCCTCTAGTCGGCTGTTCTAACCCTGCAATTAACCGCAGCGTCGTAGATTTGCCACACCCCGACGGCCCCAACAAAGTCAGAAATTCCCCTTCGCTGACATCCAAACTAATGTCTTTTACGGGAACAACTTTAGGGCTGTAGGTTTTATTGAGGTTTTTGAGTTGCAATTTTGCCATGATTTTTAAAGTGTTGACTGTTGACTGTTGATTGTTGATTGTTTACTCGTTACCAGGCTCTGCCTGGTCACGCATATCCGGAGGCTCTGCCTCCAATTTTCCTGTTTAAAAAGCGAGGCAGAGCCTCTAGATATCGCTTCCCAGGCACAGCCTAGGAACGAGTTCTAAACTATCCTTTTACCGCCCCGGCAGTTAAACCCTGAACAATGCGCCGCTGGAACACCAAAACCAGCAAAACCAAGGGCAAAGTTCCCAAAACGGTAGCTGCGGCGATTGGCCCGTAAGGAATCTCAAATACTGACACCCCGCTGAGTTGAGCCGTGGCGACGGGGATTGTTTTTAGAGATTCGCGAGTCATAAATGTTAGTGCAAATATAAACTCGTTCCAAGCTGAAATAAATGTCAAAATTCCCGTTGTGACTAAAGCTGGAAATGTCATCGGTAGCACGATTTGCCACAGCATTTGAAAAGTGTTGTATCCGTCTACTTTAGCCGCATCTTCCAAATCTTTTGGCAACTGTTGAAAGAAACTCCGCATCACCAAAATTGTCAGCGGTAGATTGATAGCGGTGTAAGGAATAATTAATGCTAAATAATTATTCCCTAAATTCAAAGCTTTGACAATTTCCAACAGTCCCAAAAATAGCAGCACCGCCGGAAATAGGGTAACTATCGTCACAGTTGCCAGGATGATTCTCTCCCCCCACAGCCGCAACCGGGCTAAAGCGTAAGCTGCGGGAGCGCCTACTGCTAAACACAGCAATGTTGAAGTAATGGAAACAAAAGCGCTATTTAAAATGTAAAGTGCAAACGGGCGGCGCTGGAATAGGGACAGGTAATGCTCGAAAGTAATTCGTTTGGGAATGTAGACGTTGGGAATCGCTGAAATATCTGCATTTACTTTGAAAGAAGTTAGCACCTGCCAGATAATAGGTGCGAGGAAATATACGACAATTAAGAGCGCTGAGAGTGGCAAGATTAATTGCCGGATGTTAAAGGTTTTTTTGCTAGGTTGTTCGCGGGCGATCGACATAATTTATACCAATGAAATAAAAGTGCAACAGTTGGCAATCTAAAATCGTCTTAGTTTCCTCCGGCTGCATTGGTGCGGGCTCTCGATAACAGGTAAGCGGCGATCGCAACTGCTGCCACTAACAGCAAAAAAGTACACACCACCAAAGCCGCCCCGTACCCAAAGTCTAAATACCTCATTACCGTGCTGTAAATGTAGATAGAAACCGTCTCCGTTGCCCCCGCCGGCCCCCCTCCCGTCATTACCTGAATCAAGTCAAAAATGCCGAAAGACTGGGCAAATCGAAACAGCAAAGCAATCACAATCTGCGGCATCAGCAGGGGCACGGTAACTTGACGGAAACTCTGCCAGCTACTCGCGCCGTCTATCGCGTGGGCTTCGTACAAATCACCGGGAATTGATTGCAATCCTGCTAGTAAAAGCAAGCTGACAAAGGGCGTAGTTTTCCAGACATCGGCTGTAATTACTGCCATCATTGCCAAAGTTGGATCTCCTAGCCAGCTAATGCTATTTTGAATCAATCCCAAACGCCTTAAAATGTCGTTAATTACGCCGTATTGGTCGTTAAAAATCCACGCCCAAGCTACTCCCATCAATGCAGTGGGCAGCGCCCAAGGTAGTAGGGAAATTGTGCGAACAATGCCGCGCCCTGCGAAGGATTGATTTAAGACTAAGGCAATGCCCATACCGAGAATTAATTCTAGTAAAACAGAGGCGACTGTAAATACTGTAGTGTTGCCTAAAGTTTGCCAGAAACGCCCGTCGCCTAACATTCGACTGTAGTTAGCAAAACCGGAAAAAACCAGCTTTAATTCTGTACCCAGGTTTTGGGTGAATAAACTCAGCCAAAAAGCGCGCAATATTGGGTAAGCAAATACTAACATCAGAATTATCAAAGCTGGTGCTACTAATATCCATCCGGTTTTTTGTTCGCGCTGTCGCATCTTGTCTAATTGCATATTGTTCACCTTTAATTTATTTTATGGCGGGCTAGGAGCAACGCCCCACAATTGAATTAACTTTTTGTGGAACAGGCATCTTGCCTGTTCGGGCGGGCAAGATGCCCACCCCACAATAAAAAAAATTCACTCTTTGTGGAACAGGCATCTTGCCTGTTGCTGACAGAGGCAAGATGTCAAATTTACGAAGCTTGGGGTTGTTTCAAACTGCCTAATAAATTACGAGTTTCGCTAGCTGCTGCTTTCATTGCTTGTTCTGCACTCATTCTTCCAGTAAAAGCTGAACTCAAATAACGCTGCAAAATATCAGAAGCTTGAGCGTATTGTGCCAGGGGCGGGCGCAAAGCGGGCCGTTCCACTACTTTTAGCAGTTGCGGGTAGTGGGGATATTTGGCGACTATTTCTTTGTTGGTAAATAGGGATTTGTAACTGGGAATTAAACCTGTTTCTAAAATAAATTTGCGCTGGGTTTCCTCGCTGGTAAGATACTGAATTGCTTTCCAGGCTTGTTCTGGATGTTTTGAGGTTTTGGCAATTCCCCAGCCCCAGCCGCCCAAGCAGGAACCGCCTGTTTGACCGGTACTGCTGAGCATTGGCTCGATCGCAATTTTGCCTCTAACATTCGATCCTTCGGCATTTGCCAGCTTCCAAACATACGGCCAGTTTCGCAAAAACAGCGCTTTGCCGTTTTGAAACAACAGCCGGGTTTCTTCTTCGCCGTAGGTGGTGACACCCGGAGGAGAAATGCCGGAGGCGATCGTATTTTTGAGAAATTCCACTGCTTTAATTGCCTCCGGTTTATCTAACCCAACTTCAAAAGTTTGAGGGTTTGCCCAGAAGCCACCAAAACCGGAGAGCACTTCGACAAACATCGCAGATACTCCCTCGTATTGTTTGCCTTGCCACAGATAACCCCAAGTTGCTTTTCCCTGTTTTTGCAAGTTTTGAGAGATTTTTACCATCTCTTCAAAGGTTTTCGGGGCTGGAATTTTCGCTTGTTCTAAAATGTCTTTGCGGTAATAAAGCATTCCGGCATCGGAGGCGTGGGGAATTCGGTAAAGTTTGCCCCGATACCGCCCGCCTTCGACGTTACCTTGGATAAATTTTGATAGTTGTTCGGGGGGAATTCTGTCTGTCAAATCGCTTACCCAACCTGCGGCTGCAAATTTGGGAACCCAGACAATATCCATGTTGATGATGTCGTAGGGCGATTCGCCTAAAAGAAAGGCAGATGTGTAAAGATTTTCTATGAGGTTGGTGTCAAAAGGCCCTTCTATAAGGTTGATGCGAATGTCGGGGTTTTTCTGTTCAAATTCTTTGACAAAGGGTTTCCAGTTAACAATGTCTTGGCCTTGCATTAACATGGTGAGCACGACTGGCTGTTGAGTCAGTGCCGGCAGAATAAATAAAAGCAAGACGGCGGTTAATGTGGCAGCGAATAAGGCTAAAAGACGTGGACGCTTCGGGCTTCGTTGCTGCGGGGAGTTTATTTTTTGCATTTGCTTTTGAGAAATGGCGGTGCGATCGCCTTATTTCTCTCATAACTCGCTTTCTTTTGTTTCGCTGGATTTACCGAGTTTGTGCAATAAAAATTTAAGTAAACTTTAGCTTACTTAATAATGCTTGAGTGAAGAGTGCAAATTTTGATTTAACGAGCTATAACGGGATTTAAGTAAACATCTATCTACAGATAGATATTAAGAGAATTGTCTAATATCAATTCCGGTTGCACGAGCAAGAGGATTGTTGACCCTTCGACTTCGCTCAGGGCAACGCTCTTGACTGTTGGCTGTTGACTAAAATTATGCTTTCGGGGTAACTGACTGTTTCGACATTGGAACAATACCGATGCAACCGGAAACTATATAAGATAGATGATTGTTGACTGTTGACTGTTGACTGTTGACTGTTGACTAAAATTATGCTTTCGGGGTAACTGACTGTTTCGACATTGGAACAATACCGATGCAACCGGAAACTATATAAGATAGATGATTGTTGACTGTTGACTGTTGACTGTTGGCTGTTGGCTGTTGACTAAAATTATGATTTCGGGGTAACTGACTGTTTCGACATTGGAACAATACCCATGCAACCGAAAACTATATAAGATAGATGATTGTTGACTGTTGACTGTTGACTGTTGGCTGTTGGCTGTTGACTAAAATTATGCTTTCGGGGGAACTGACTGTTTCGACATTGGAACAATACCCATGCAACCGGAAACTATAGTCATTTCAAATAAGTATGAGACTATTTAAAAATGAGGTAAAATTAATAAAAATAGTGAACCCGCTAGGAAAATGTCTTACAGTATTGATTTGAGAAAAAGAGTAGTGGATTATGTAGAAAATGGCGGTCGTATCGCTCAAGCAACCGGACTTTTTCAGGTAGTTGTGGCAACGATATATCGGTGGCTGGGTCGGACAGACCTTAGAGCCACCAAGGTAAAAAGACGTAAGAGAAAGCTAGATTGGAAAGCCTTAGAAAACGATGTAAAAGAGAACCCAGATGCCAGATTAATCGACAGAGCCAAGAAGTTTGGGGTCAGACCAAGTGCCATATCTTATGCTCTTAAAGAAATGAAAATTACTCGAAAAAAAAACAACTTCGTTATCAGGAAAGAAACCGAGAAGAAAGAATGAAATACTACAGATATCTCCGAGAATTAATTAAAGTATCGGGAGGTCAAAGTCTGGTTTTTATTGATGAGTCAGGATTTGAAGAGTTTCAAGATTGTGCATTAGGCTGGTCAAAAAAAGGCAAAAAAATCTGGGGTGAAAAGTCAGGAAAACGGGGGAAAAGAGAAAATCTAGTAGCCGGAAGAAGGAAAGGAAAAAAGGACTTAATTGCCCCAATGGTTTTTACGGGCAGCCTCAATGCAGAAGGTTTTGAAGGGTGGTTATCTTTATATTTATTACCCTCTCTGACCCAGCCATCTATCTTAATCATGGATAATGCACCGATTCATCGAAAAACAGCCATTCGAGAACTGGTAGAGGAAACGGAGCATCAAGTTCTTTTTCTCCCAAAATATTCTCGCCTACCTGAACGATATTGAACACGATTTTAGTGCCTTAAAGCGAGCCAGAATGTATGCTCCTCCTGGCACATCTTTAGATGAACTCATCTGTGCCTACTGCGATCAATAGTGTCTCTTTTTTATTTGAAATGACTATATATAAGATAGATGATTGTTGACTGTTGACTGTTGACTGTTGGCTGTTGGCTGTTGACTAAAATTATGCTTTCGGGGGAACTGACTGTTTCGACATTGGAACAATACCCATGCAACCGGAAACTATATAAGATAGCCGTTGTCAATCGGATGCTCGCATACAATCTATCTTTATCCCTACTTTTAAGGATTGGTATAACTTTGGCCGATCGCCCACTTGCCTGGTATTTTGCCATATAGCAACCGCCATGAGGGTGAGGACATTCTTAATTGCTAAAACCTATGCAGTAGATTGATTCTTCCTTCTCTCCTAGATAACTAAAACTTCTCTCCTAGATAACTAAAATTGTAATTGCTCAACCCCCTTGACAAGAAGACGAGATAGACATTAGATAAAGGAATGGAAAAACTCCCCGACTTAAAGCAACTATCGAACGAGGCAAAAGAAGCCTTGATAGTAGAGCTATGGCAAGAAATCCAAAAACTTAGCGCAGCATTAGCCACATACGAACCAAAACCAGGCTCATCTCCCACTAAAACTAGCAAAAATTCCAGCACTCAACCATCCAAAGGATTCAAGCCGAACATTAAGCCGTCGAAAATTCAAGGAATAAAAAGACAAAGAAGCCTAGGAAGAGTCGGAGGGGGAAGAGAACTACATCCTCATCCCGACCAAACAATCATCGCCCAAGTCAAAAATTGCCCCCAGTGTGGAGAGAAAGTCACCGCCGCCACCCAAAAATTGCAATCGGTCTACGAAAAAATCGAACTACCCCCAATTCGCCCGATCATCACCCGAATCGAACGTTATGGTGGTCAGTGTGCCTGCTGTCAGGCTGAGTATGTTGCACCTGTACCATTGGGAATGGAACCAGGTTCACCGTTTGGCAGTTCTATTCAAAGCTTAGTTACATATCTGCGTTACACTCATGCCATCAGCTACGAACGGCTATCGTCCATATTTGCATCTGTCTTTGGACTCAAGATTTCAGTTGGAGCAATCGCCAACCTATTAGAGAAAGTCAAAACGAGTTTAGATGACCAAGTAACTCAAATACTTCATCGGTTGCGGCGGGCAAAATTAATTTGTTCAGATGAAACCAGCGCGAGAGTTAATGGACAGAATCAGTGGGAGTGGGTGTTTCAGAACCAAGATGTTTGTTTACACGTCATCCGTCCGAGTCGAGGAACTGGGGTAATTAACGAAGTTCTAGGAGAACATCGTCCTGATATCTGGGTGTCAGACTTATTTAGCGCTCAAAAAAATCACCCCGCACCACAATGGCAAGTGTGTTTGGCTCATCAACTGCGGGATTGCCAATATGCGATTGATGCAGGGGACAGAATTTTTGCCCCAGCGATGAAGAGGTTATTATTAAGGGCTTTGATCATCCATCGGCAACGGGAGAATATGGATGATACTAGACTCTTGAGATATCGAATAAATTTACAGGAAAGATTAACCAAAATTTTGGATTTAGCACCACAGCATCCCGATGGTATACGGTTACGAAAACGTTACGGTGGGCTGATTGACAATTTATTTCTATTTCTGGAAGATGCGACAATTCCACCCACGAATAATAGTAGTGAACAGGCGATTCGGATGAGCGTGATATTTCGCCGTGTGACCAATGGCTTCCGTTCGGAATGGGGGCGAGATTTGTTTGCTGCCGTTCGTTCAGTTGTTAATACTGGCAAGCGTCAGGGTTTAACTGCTTATCAATCTATTCAACAAGCTCTCTCTACTGATGGCTCCCTTTTTTCCCCTAGTTGAGCAATTACCTAAAATTTTCTTCCTTCTCCCTTCTTTTTTCTTCCTTCTTCCTGACATCCGTTACATCCGTTACATCCGTTACATCCGTTACAGAATCCGTTGCCGAACTTCCTTCTTCCTTCTTCCTTCTAAATACAAAAAACACCGCTCCTAAAAACAGGAGAACGGTGTATAGGGGGTGTTATGGGTTGTTGTCTGGGATTAACCTTAACAAATCAGGATCGGCTGAGGCTATGCCTTGTGATGGTTCCCAAATTGGCACAAACCTGCATGAGCGCCCGCCGCTCGATCGACCTTTCTACCTTTGGGATTAGCCCAACCATTCAACAACAGCATCCTGCTTGCTATTGGTGCGCCGTTCTGGGGTTTCGCGGTTGAATTTCAAGTGGATGGCGCGGTTTTGTTCGCCGTCTGCTGCTACTGCAAAAATCGGATAGTCGATTAAGCCGTCTTGGAAGGACATCTGGAAGCGGAAAGTGCCGTCAGCATTGAGTTTAATCGGCTGTCCGCCTACGTAGACGGTAGCGTCCGGTTCGGTGGCACCGTAAACGATCAGTTCGGCATCAGCAACTAACCAGAACTGGCGGGGGCGCATCGGGGCGGCGAAGCCAACTCCCGACATACCAACGCCTGACATACCGAAACCAGACATCGTGAGGCCGGACATACCGACACCCGACATGGTGAGGCCGGACATACCGACACCTGACATGGTGGGAGCCGCCCACATTCCGACACCGGAGGGGAACACGTAGGAACTGAGAGCTTGTTCGTGGATGCCGACTTGCTGCACCGAACCGCCGACGTGCTGCATGGAACCGAAGACTGAACCCGCTACCCGCAGGGATTCGGCAGATTCTGCCATGCCGAAGATTTGTTCGTAGATAGCATTTTCGGTGCTGAAACCGAAGCCATTGGATGCTTGTGCCATTTTCTTGGCCGGAGGAACCAGTTCGACGAAGGTTTTGCCTTGCAACTCTTCTTCCCAATCGAGGGTGATGAATTGATCTTCAATCCAGTCGCTAGGATAGACGGGAGGAACGCGGACTTGGGCCGATCGAGCTAATACCAGCCAGCGGCCATCTGCACAGCGGTAGCCGATGTCGATCGCGTAGTCCCGATCGCTCACGGGGATTGGCACGTACCATTCCCGCGCCAGTTCGTCGCAGGGATATTCTTGAATGCTGTGCGGGCTTTGGGTTTCGAGGTTAACATCTGTAACGTCGTAGATCCGCAGGGCGAGTTGCTGTCCTCCTTGGCGACGCAATTCTTCTTTGCGAGCGTTGGGAATATCCCAGTAAGTGTAGGCCCATTCTGGGTCGCGGGGCATTAAAACAACCCGGCTTTCGCCGTAGCCGTTAGGCAAATCTGCTAAACCTTCATCTACAGATGACAAAGAACCGCCGGTTCTATCTTCTTGACCGAGTTCAAACTTTGCTGCTTCCACTGCTTCTTGTGCCTCTAGTTTGCGAGATGGACTGTATGAAAATTTGGTGCGCTGAATTTCTTGAATGGATGCCAGAAGTTGCGATTTCCGCATCCGGCTGTAGCGAGAGACTCCACATTCGCTAGCAACTCTGCGGAGTTGTCGCAAAGTCATCTCTTCTAATGGTGGGCGTTCTTTTGCCATGAGTTTGTTCTCCACTAATTTGGGATGGCGGGTTAGATTTTTCCTTTCAACACAAATGTGTTGACTTTTTGAGTTAGAAACTCTTTTAAATGCAAATACGATCGAGCTTCCAAATCTCTCCAACCTTTGAAGCCTTGATTGTTTTTAGCTTGTCTTGTCCCCAATGCGATCGAGGGTTGTGACTTCTTGGCTTCGGCGCGCACCGTCCGATAAATAAAACTTTTCTGTCGATTCTTGATTGACAAGATCGATTTTGTGAGTGCGATCGGTGCTGCTAGCAACGCTGTGCTTGCAGCACACGCGCTATTCGACTCCCAGGGCTGCTTAATCCAAGCATTTCTTTGGGATCGTTTTGTCATGACTCAATGTTGCAGACAACTTGCGATCGGGTCAAGGGGTCTTTTCCCTCAATTATGGGTACTTATACGCATTTTCGTGATTTTGGGGATCAATATGTCAGGGAATCTTGACATTCGGGAGATTTGGGGGATCGGTATTGAAGCAAATGTCAGGATTTGATGACAAATTGGGAGAGGGGGCTTTTGATGGGTATGGAGGGTGGGGGCGATCGTTTAGAATGGATATGTCTTTGCGAATATGACAAAGTGGAAGACTTTCTCTATAATCCAATACGCTTGGGTTAGTGCTAAAAAACAGATCGTGCGTAGGTTGGGCCCGTGGAACGAACCCTCCGTTTCACTCCGCCCAACATTTTCGCTACAATTTTTCTTAACTGAACCGTATTGCTCTATAATCCTTCTAACAAGAAGGCTTCGCGGGAGCATCCCGATTTTGCAAAATTATTAAACTGCAAATTAACCATTCAAGTAGGCACAACGCAGTTGTAACATTTGCGAAACACTTTCAGATTTCTACTGTGAAGAATGAAATTTTTAGCCTTGTACCTATCTGCTTGACGGCTGATTCTACCGCTCCCGATCCGATGGAGGCTGGTTGGAATTACTGACAAGTCTCATTCAATCCGATAACAACTAACTAACATCATTCTTCATTTTCAATCCTCACCTGCCAAGTATCCAAAGTAGTACCTATTATTTTATCAAGATTTGTCAAAGCATTAAAATAGGCAATTCTCGCATTAAGTTCTGCATTTCTAGCCTCTATTAAATAATTCTGAAAATTCACAATATCGATACTCCGAGGACTTCCCACTCCCAATCTTCTTTTGTCTAGCTCTATTTCTAATTGCTTTTGCGCTAACTCCCTTGACCTTTGAGCTAGTTCTACTTGCTTAAGATTCAAATTTATATCTCGAATTGCATTTCTGACCTCAACTTCCAGCTTTTGATTGTACTCCTTTAAAATATTCTCAGCTTGTAATAGCTTAACACGACTATTCTGAAAATTTCGCTCAATTCCTCTATTTCCAAATTCGCGAGTCAAAACCAGTCCCGCTCTCAAATCCGAGCTGCTGTCTGAAAGATTAGTAGCATTATTATTATAACTTGCATTTACATCCAATTGCCATTTTCGATTATTTTCCGCTACGAGCAATTGATATTTAGCGATTTCCCGGTCGAGCTGTACTTGTAAATAATCAGGACTATTTGACAGAGCTAATGGTAGAATATTAGAGAAATCCAGAGGGTTAGTCTGTACAGTAGCAGCTTCTCTTGCTGTTATATTAAGATTGCGATCGAGGTCTAGAACTTGCAGCAGTGCTAATCTTGCCTTCTTCAGTTGCTCCTCACTAGCTAATACTGTCACTTCCCGATCTGCCACAGCTTTTTCACTTGTAAAAATCTCAACTTTTGCTACGCTTCCTGCCTCAATCAAAACCTGATTAATCTCCAATTGCTGACGGGCACTTTCCAGAGAACTTTGTGAAATTTTAACTTGTTCCTGAGCCTTAATCAACTCTCGATAGGTTAAAATTACTGAAGTAATTGTCTCAATTAGCCTCGATTTCAAACTCAGAATATTTCTTTTTTCACTCAGGCGAGCAATCTCAATTGGTGCTCGATTGACAGCAACTCCAGCTCCCCTTAACAGAGGTTGGGTAAAATTTAACGTGAGATTTGGACTTAAAGAACCTTCACTATTAATGCCAAAACCATTCGCATCTTGTCCTTGTTTACTACTCCAAACAAAACTTATATTCCCTCCTGTGGGAATTTTGACACTCACCTGGGCCGATAAATCGACTTCGCCAGTAGTGGCGGCTCTTCCCCCATTCCTCCAACGAATTGATGACACGGATAGTCTCGGTGTAAAACTAGGGACAAATAAGCCTTCTGCTACGGCTAAATCTTGTTTTTGGACGATGCGTTCGAGGTATTGATTTTTGATATCTCTGTTGTTTTCTAAGCCTAAAAATACAACTTCTTGGAGTGTCAGTTCAACCCCTAATTCATCCGCTATAGATTGCTGTTTAATAGTTGGATTTTGGGTATTTTCAGGTATTGATTCTGCTGTTATTTCTGGATTTGGTGGAACTTCAGAAATTACTATTGATTCTGGTGGGACAGGTTTCTTTTGAGTAGATTTTGTTAATACTTCGGAATTGGGAATTGGGGATTGGGAATGGGAAATTGGTGAGTGTTTGATTTTACTTGTGGGATTTTTGCCTGGGAATTGAGGAATAACTATTCTCTGGTTGGTAGTTGGCGTTTCTCTCTGATTTTGGGGTTTAATGAGCGCCTGATTTTGCGGTAGATTTTGGATGTGTGGGAGATGTTTTTTAGTGGTAAGTGGCAGAATTTTGGGCGGGATCGCAGATTTAGAGCTAACATCAGTTTTGACTGTTGAACTAGACTTAAAAGCAACAGCAAATATCGCCAATAGCCCACAGCTTGCAACCATAACTAGGCTAAAACGAAATATCCAAGGAATCTCGTAGCGAGCAGGGGAATCGCTATTTGGGAGATAATCTTCGTGCGGTTGCTCAGTCATGCTAACTCCAGTGATTTCTGCAAGTAATTCTATGGCGATTTCCTACGGGATGACTACCCTTGACGCAGCGCTTTAACAGGATCGAGTTGACTAGCTCGCAGAGCCGGGAAAAATCCAGCTCCTACACCCACCGCTAATGCCGCTCCTAGAGCCAAAGCTGCTGTGTTGCTGTCAAATTTATAAGGCAACTTAAAAACATCCGCAACCACCACCGTTAACCCGTGTACCGTCACAATAGCAGCAATTCCCCCCGCTAAACTCAGAATCACTGCTTCTAGAATAAACTGCAACAATATATCTCTCTGAGTAGCCCCGATCGCACGTCTCAAACCAATTTCTGGGGTACGTTCCATCACCGCCGCGATCGTAATATTAGCAATACCAACCCCTCCCACCAATAGCGAAATTACCCCCACTGCCAATAGTCCCTGTGAAGCAAGTTCCAGAATTTCCTGCTCCTCCAAAATTTTTCTAACATTGTTCCCAGTATAAACCTCTGCCTGGGGAAAGCGCTGCTTCAAAACCTTTTTTGCCTGCTTTTCCATCCCTTTAATATCTTTGAGATTGTAAGGACGCACCGAAATTGAGTTAATTCTCTGGCTCCCTGTTATAGCCTTGTAAACCGACATCGACACCAACATTTCACCTGTTGGTTTGCCAAAAGAACCTTGCTTGCTCTCCATCACGCCGACAATAATGTAAGGTCTGCGAGCAGCATAAATCCGTTTACCTACAGGTTCCGCGTCACCTTTAAAAAGTTTTGTGGCTAGCAATTCATCGATTACCACTACTGGTCGATAGTCAGCAAAATCAGTAGGCGAAAAAAACCGTCCCCCCATTAACTGCCGCCCCGATGTCAGCAAATAGTCCTGAGAAACGGCAATCATCTCTGGTTCTGCTTCTTCAGCCTGAAATACAACTTTGCCGCCCTCTAAATAGAACCCATTTGATGCGCTAATCGCCTGAACTCCTTTCAGCCTTTGCCGCAAAAATTCCATATCTTCTAATTTCAAGCTTGTGTCACCCCACATAAAGATTCGCACTTGAGGCGCTTCTCGCTCAGCTAATTGTTCAGCAATCACCGCGCGGCTAATGTTGCCAACTTGCAACGTTGCGCTTACCGCAGCTACACCCATAAAAACTCCAACTGTAGTTAGGGCAGATCGCAAAAGATTGCCACTTAGGGAAATGCAAGTAAGGCGGAGGAGGTCTAAAGGAGAAAGGCTCATAAGTAATTAAAAATCAAAAATCAACATTTCGTACATTAATAAAATTAGCTAATTTGAGCCTACTCTTTAATTTTTATTCCAGATCGTCACCCTCTGTTTTTTCTTTCTTTTTAGTTGTTTTTTCTTCCTGAATAGGAGTTCCTGGCTTTAAGGAAGGTTCAGGAGGGGGTATCACAACACTGTCACCTGGCCGCAAACCAGAAGTTATTTCTACCTGTGTCAATCCTTCTAAACCTAATGTAACTGACCGTTTCTGGGCTTTGCCTTGACTGTCACGAATCCACACAAAAGGCTTAGAGTCCGATCGCACAATTACCTCTGTATTTAAAACTACTACCTTCTGGCGCTGCTGCAAAATTATCTCCACATTCACTTGACTCCCTGGAATCAAAGTCCGGGTTGGAGCATCGAGTCTTACCGTTGCAGGAACCGTTGGTTGACTGCCTTGATTAGAGTCGTCATTTCCTTTACTATCACCACTTTTAGCAAGAATATACAAGCTTTCTACTTTTCCTGAAAACTGCTTAGGATTGGGGCCAATAATGCTGATACGGACGGACTGCTTCGGTCTAACTTTAGCAGCATTGAGGGTAGAAAGCTGTAGTTTTACCAGTTCTTGTGAAGGGTCGCCTAATGTCAAAAGCTCTGTTCCCCGCGTCACTCCGTCGCCATTTTTAACTTGAATATTAAGTACCTTGCCATCAATAGATGCAGTCACCATATTGTTTTTTAGTTCCTGTTCTTTTTCTCGGTACTCAAGCAGAGAGCTTTGGAGACTGCGGCTATTTGTAGCAACATCTAACTGAGCTTGTCGCACTACTGACTCAGCAGCGATCGCTTTTTCCTGAAGTTCTTGCTCTTTATCTTGTCGCTGAATTTGCCGACTTTTGAGGTCGAGCAAATCGGTGTTGATTTGAGACTGTTCCTCTCGTAAACTGACTTTAGCCTTGCGAACTTCGTCTTCTTGGGAGCGCACGTTATCTGCCGGAATATAACCTCTTTCAAATAATGCTTTTTGCTCGGTAAGTTTCCGCTCAGCAGCAGCCAAAACCACCTCAGCGTCAACAACTTTTTGGCGATTATTTGCTAAGGCAATTTCCTGTTTTTTAATTTCTAATAAATCGTTATTTTGCCCGGATTTATAATTTTGAAGTCTCCCTTGGGCGATACTGAGCTTGTCCTGGGCTGCGACAAGTTTTTGGCGTAAGCTTTCTAGAGTGAGTTTTTCTTTTTGAATCACCAACTCTTGCTTGCTGAGAATTGTTTGTTTTTGGGGGTTACGAAGAGTGATTAAGTTCTGACCAGATGTGATATTTTGCCCGATTTTTACTAACACTTCATCAACAGTAGCATCAACGGGAGATTTAAGAGTTTGTTGACCAGCCAATTCAATAGTGCCGCTTTCATTAATCGTATCTTCAATATCGCCAAGTTTGACGGGTATCAAGCGCACTCCTATGGGTTCGGGAGGTCGATTTTGATATAACCCGTAGGCAAATAAGCCGCCGCCGATGCCTAGAGTGAGAAAACTAGACCACAGTAGCCATTTGACTCCTGTTTTGAAACTATTGTTTTCTTTATATTTCACTGTCAACTCCTCCCCTACAAACTGTAAATAACTGTTAAGCGTGCGCGATCGCCCTTTAACCGTTTTAATTACTGTTTGGATAAAAAAATGGCAACTTTGGGGCTGAGATATTCTAGCATCTGTTGACGTACTACTTTCTCTCTTCCCTTCTAAGGTCGCTATTTCTTCTGAATCTGTATTGCGTTCTAAGTCTGACAACCTGGAACCATTGCGAGAAAAAATGTGGGAATATAGCCTTTCTCAGTAACATGAGGTGCTCTTGGGGATTGGGCATCGGGCCTAAAAGCATGGGGCATCGAACTAGCCCGTGTATTTCACTTTCTTGAGAACCGCTATACATCGCAAATGGAGCCATTTTGGGATGGTTAATCGATCGCAAAAACCAGAAAGTTGAGATATACAGACAAAATCAGGATGTGGAAATATTAGATAATCCCAGCACTTTGTCAGGGGAAGATGTCTTACCGGGATTTGTCTTAGATTTAACAGATGTTTGGTAATGACACCGAAAGATTCACCAACCGCAATATAATAAATTAGAGCAGTACATCAATCCCAAATCTCAAATCCCATGCCCCTAACGCTTTACAACCGCTTGACCCGTCGCGAATCACCTTTTGAACCCCTCGAACCAGGAAAGGTGCGGATGTACTGCTGCGGCGTTACGGTATACGATTACTGCCACGTAGGCCACGCCCGCGCTTACATTGTGTGGGACATGGTGCGGCGTTATCTGATGTGGCGGGGATACGATGTGCGCTACGTGCAGAATTTTACAGATATTGACGACAAAATTCTCGATCGCGCCCGCGAAACCAATTCCACAATGGAAGCCGTGGCGGAACGCTTCATCGATGAATATTTCGTAGATATGGACAAGCTGAATATTCTCCGGGCCGATGAATATCCCCGCGCCACCCATACAATCGACGGCATTAAACGGCTGATTCACGAATTAGAAAATAAAGGTTATGCCTATGCTTCCGGCGGCGACGTTTACTACAACGTGAGGCAATTTGCCGATTACGGAAAACTTTCCGGCCGCAAGTTGGAAGAAATGCAAGCCGGGGCTAGCGGTAGATTGGAAACCGCAGAAATAGAAGCTCAAAAAAAGCAAGATTACTCTGATTTTGCCCTGTGGAAAAGCGCTAAACCCGGTGAACCTGCTTGGGATTCATCTTGGGGAAAAGGTCGCCCCGGATGGCACATCGAATGTTCGGCTATGGTGCGGGATTGCTTGGGCGAAACTATTGACATTCACTGCGGCGGTTCCGATTTAACTTTCCCCCACCATGAGAATGAAATTGCTCAATCTGAAGCCGCGACGGGCAAGTCCCTTGCTAATTATTGGATGCACAATGCTTTTGTGACTGTCAACGGCAAAAAGATGTCGAAATCTTTGCACAATTTTATTACAATTCGCGATTTGTTGGATGGGAATTGGTCGGGTGATTTGGAATCTAACCCCCCCAGCCCCCCCTTGGTAAGGGGGGGAGTAAGAATGAAAGCGAGAAGTCAAAAGCGGTGGAACCGATGGCGGTGAGGCTGTTTGTGTTGATGGCGCAGTATCGCAGTCAAATTGATTTTACCGAAGAGGCGATCGCTAGCGCTCGAAATGGCTGGAATACCATCAATGAAGGTTTGCTGTTTGGCCTCCGGTACGGTTCTCAACTGAGTTGGGACGTTGAGAAAACTGGACAGGATAGCAAAGCTGTGCACGAATTTCAATCAGCGATGGATCATGATTTCAATACTCCCGGCGCTGTGACGGTTTTGTTTGAATTGGCTAAGGAATTGGCCAAAGAAGGCAATGTTTTAGTGCATCAAGGCAAAACAGAAACTTCACCGGATTTGTTGCAGCAAAAATGGGTGACTTTGGTGAGTTTGGCCGAGGTTTTGGGTTTAGAAGTTCAGCCGGAAGGTGACAGCAATAATGCTGTTGACGGTTTGAGTGATGGGGAGATTGAGGCGATGATTCAGCAGCGGAAAGATGCCCGGAAAGCTAGGGATTTTGCTGAGGGCGATCGCATTCGCAACGAACTTAAGGATAATGGGATTACTTTGATCGATCAAAAGGATGGTACAACCATCTGGCATCGGGGTTGAAACTAAATTCATAGTCTGCGGAGGCAGACTTTGTTGGACAAGAAGCGGTTTCAACCGCCGAATTCTAAACACGCTCTAATGTCTTCCTCCGTCAACTCTGGAAAATCGTCCAGAATTTCTGCCTGAGACATTCCCGCAGCCAGCCAACCCAACACATCATACACGGTAATTCGCATTCGCCTGATGCAAGGCTTTCCACCGCGTTTACCTGGTTCGCTCGTAATGATGTTGCGATCGCTCATGACAAGACCTAGTTTAGTGCATTTTTCTTGAAGTTTAGCCTAGTCTTGGAAGAAGCGATACAATTTACTAAACTTCGCAAGTTGTTCAACCTTAGAGGTAATAGCGTAGCTCTATGAATACCCTCGACCAAGTGCTAGAAACTGCTTTGCAACTGTCCTACGAACAGCAGGAAATGCTGATAAAAATCCTGCAAAACCGTCACCGCGATAGTATCCGCGCCGAAATAGCTGCGGATGCTCAACAAACCTTAGCTGATTTCCGTAAAGGCAAATTCCGACAGCAGTCAGCCGAGGATGTTATTTCAACATTACGCCAGTCTTTGGACGAGCCCGAAACATGAGACCACTGGTTCTGACTCCCAAATTCAAACGAGCATTCCGCAAGTTTGTGAAACGAAATCCTGACCTCCAGCGACGTATTGAAGACTCTCTTCAACAAATGGAAGCAGATGTATTTTTTCCCAACCTAGGTACTCATAAACTAGGTGGCCAACTTGATGGTCTTCAGTCCTGCTCTTGCGGCTATAATTGTCGGATTGTGTTCTCGATTGAAGAGGATACAGAAACAAATAGTGAAGTCATTGTTTTACTCGACATCGGGACACATGATGAGGTCTATTAACTGTGTCAGTTATTATTAGATAATAACTCACAAATAGATTTAATTTTTATTTAACTTATCCACAAACTCCGCAACAGCAGCGACAAATTCTGCGGTGGATTCATAGGGCAAAACATTGCGCCCCGGCATTAATAAACCTTCTGCATTGGGAAAATGGGCTAAATATTGCGCTAATCTTTCATCCGGTTTCTCTTCCTTACCCGCTTGACTGATGCTTGAGGCTTTTTCTCCCATCACAATCAGTGCGGGTCGATCGAACTTTTGAATCGTACCGCTATAATCCTGGCGCCAAAACCCCGCTAAAAACGAGAAAACCGCGTGTCGGCTGTCAGGATTTGCCGCCCCCGCCTGCAAAGCATCCAACCATTCGCTGTCAACTTTTGCCGCATCGCCAAACAGTTGTTTCACTGAAAAAGAACGCAAAAACTCAGCGCGTCTGGCGTAGCGATAAAAAGCATTTCCCAAGGGAGAATTTAACAAATTCCAGACAATTCTTTGCTGTCTTTCTGTCGAATGTTTGTTCATCACAGCCCAAGCGGGAGGCCCTGCGAGAACTAAGCCACGAATTAAATTTGAGCCGCTTTCCTGCTGCCTTTTTGCTAAAGCCAAGGCTACACATAGTAAAGCACCTTGTACGAGGACGATCGCAGGTTTTTTGACTACAGTTTCCAAGAAATATTGCAACTGTGCGGCCCAATCGTCAGGATAGCAAGCCACAGCCGGCATTTCGCAATCGCCGCAGCCCAAAAGGTCGGGATTGTAAATCGGATTAGTGTTCCCTGCTTGGTACCAACTCTCACAAAATCTATGCCAAAAGATTCTTGACAAACCAACTCCTATCGGATGAATTAATAACAAAGGAATGCTATCTTCTGTCGCAGTAGTTGGGTTATAAACATCATAAGCACAGCGATAGTTTTGCCATTCGTAAAACAGCGTTGGTGATTTTATAGACGACATGGTGGAGAAATCTTGGGTTGAATATTGCGGTTGCATATTATTTTTTTGTGCCGATGTTACTTTTTATTATAATATGAGTAGGTGCGAGTTTTACCCGACATATATGTGGTAACTGACAAGATAGATAAACCCGCCCTGCGGGAGGACATAAGCGCGAATACAAACCTTTATTACTTAATCATGTCAGAACAGCGGATAACTATTTCTTTACCTAACTTGCTGCTAATTGTAGCATCGTCATTGCTCCTAGTGCTGCTGTGGCAATTGCGGAGCTTGCTAGTAATTCTAATGATATCAGTCGTGCTGGCTGCATCGATCGTCCCGATCGTTAATTGGGCCCAAACGATGCGCGTTCCCCGCTGGCTGGCGGTGATTATGGTTTATTTAACTCTCATCGGCGGATTTAGCGGGACGGTAGTGTTAATCGGGCCCACGGTAATCGAACAAATAGAGTTACTGCTGCGACAGCTACCACTGTATGTTGAAAGTTTGCGAACTGTGGCAACTAATGTATTGAGTCGCCTAACCGACGATGCCCCAACCTTGGTGGGTCAGTTGGTGGACACTCAATCGCTGACTAATTGGTTGATTCGATCGAGCCAACAACTGGTTTTGCGATCGTACAGTTTAACGAGAGGCATTCTAGGCGGGGTCTTCAGCTTAGTTTTAGCATTATTTATTTCAGGTTACATGGTTGCGGACAGCGACACCTTAATCAAAAGTTTGGTGCAGTTTTTCCCAAAACCTTGGGATGCAAAATTAGCCGCACAAGCCGCGCCAATCGGTCAAAGAATGGGGAGTTATATTCGCGGGCGAGTCTTAGTTTCGGGCATTTTAGGGATATTTATTACCACAGGTTTGAGCGTTTTGGGAATGCCGGAATTTGCTTTAGGCTTGGGTGCGATCGCAGGTGTTACCAACTTGATTCCCTTCATCGGCCCCGTGTTAGGAGCAGTACCCGCATTAATCGTAGCATTAGCTAAAGGTGGCTGGGTACTTGTGTGGGTCTTGCTGTTATTTGTAATCATCCAGAATTTAGAAACTTACGTACTCGATCCTTTGCTGGTTGGTTCATCGGTTGGTGTGCATCCTTTATATCAATTGCTGTCTGTATTGGGAGGCGTTCAAGTATTGGGAATTATCGGAGCTGTAATTGTACCGCCTTGGTTTGCGGGAGTGGCAGCTTTGATTGAGAACTTGTATTTAAAACCGAAGCTGAGGAGTGAACATCGAGAGGCAATAGATCGGGCTAAGAATAATTCTGACTTGCCGCCTGTTACACCGTCGGCGTGACACTAACTACCTCCTAGACAATTCAAGAGAGTATCGACAAGTTCGCCGACAAAAGACTAAAGAGTAAAAACTAAGGATTAATTGCCACTTCAATGCGACGGTTGCGCTGGCGATTAGCATCAGAACTATTATCCACCGAAGGGCGACTTTCCCCATAGCCGATCGCCACCCAATGATACTTCTGACCGAGTACACCCGACAAATACTGCACCACCGCCTGAGCCCGCGCAAACGACACATTGCGATTATCCGCCGCTTCCCCGGCGTCGTCAGTGTGGCCACCCACCCGCACTGTCGCCCCCTCGTGATTACGCAACTCCGCCACCAAATTGTCCAAAATCGCACTTGTTCCCGCGCGCAAAGAAATGCTGCCAGTATCAAACAAAACATCGCTGGGCAGAGTCACCATCAGCCCATCCCCCGCAAACACCGGATTATTGGCATTCTGTGGCGCAGTATTCACCGTTTCAGGGTTCAGACTGGGGCTGCTGCCGATCGCCGGTAAAGCAGGGGCAAGACTTGCCGCCGTTTCCGGCGTCGCCAATTCGCGCGACATCAACTGCAAACGCTTTTCCAAAGTTTCCGTTGGCCGGCTGCTGCCCAACTGACTCTCCAAAGCCGCCGTGCGACCAATCAGCGCGTTGAGTTCGCCCTGCAACTGTCTCAAATCCGACTGCAATTTCTCTCTCTGGGCAGGACTGACTTTTGACTGGGGAGTCGGTGTAGCGGTTGGTGGCGGGAGCGCCGGAATTGGCGTTGCTGGGGCGCGTTTCGGGCGGGAGGTCAAATTTTGAGTTACACGCACCAATCTCTCTGCCAGCGGCATTTCCGTCGCGCCTGACGGATAAACTTGAGCGATCGCCATCCCCAAAACCCACGCAAAACCGCTGCCTACCCCCAGCAGCAGCAGTCGAAAAATTAGCGACAGTACAAGCAAACCTTTTCCCCGCGAGTTGGATACGCGAGTCGGGGGAATGGAAGGTTTTTGGTTAAAAGATCGCGTCATATTTCATCCCTCTCGGTGTACATACCAGATTAATTTCGATACTATCTTACCTATCCGATTTGAAATTTGAGATTTTAGATTTGAGATTTGTCCTCCAATCTCAAATCTAAAAAAGAAACCCGGTTTCTATAAATCTGGGGTTTGGTGGCGAAGCATCGAGGCAGAAACCGGGTTTCTAGTCCGTTGCCTGCAAGCCTGAATCTGTTGGATAATTCAGTAAAACTTTTGGAAAAAAAACCGATGACTGACCCTTTAAATAGCCCTTATCCCGTTCCTTGGGAATGGATTAGTGCCACTCATGCTAAAGTGAGCTCCACTGCAGGCACAGGTCTGCGCTACTATCGCAGTCCATCCCTAGTTTCAACTAACGGCCAATACGCAGCTTACAGTCGAATTGAGTTGCAAGTGCAGCCGGAATTCTCCCAGTGTCGGGTTAGCAGCGTCATGTTTGTGGAAAATCTCAAAACCGGCGAACTGCAAACAGTGGCTGCTGCTTCGCCACTGGCGGAAAGTGGGATGTATGGTAGCGAGGATACAGATATGTCCGGGACGATCGCCATTTTAGTGCCTGTTTCTTGGAATCAAGACGGTTCCCGCGTTCTCGCCCGTGAATTTGAAGCACTTTTCAACTCTTCCGATATGTCCGACTACGGTGTCATTTGGGACAAAAATGATAATTACACTTATACCGTTGCTCCGGCTCGCAGTCTTTACACTCATGCGGTATTGTTGGGTTGGAGTCAAGTTTGTCCCGGACAAGTTCTGTTCCGCGCCGGCAATTTGGGCGATCGATCTTGGCCTCTTTGTGCAGTGGATATGACAGGCCAAACGGTAGCTGTCAGCGAGGACAAACCCCTAGTTTTCGGCAGTCAAGCCAGCACCGACTGGATCGAACCTAAAACTCGTTTTTAGATATTATGGCATTTTCTGCGATCGCGCCAACCATTTTTTTACTGTCAGGTCAGGTTTTCAACCAATTCATTTTGACTCTGGGGATGATAATTTTAGCTGTTGTTTTCGGTTTAACAGCTTTTATTTTTATGCGCCTTTTTGTCACTTGGTTGCAGGCGAAATTAGAAAAAAATAGCCGATTATTTAGACGCTCGCTCAAAATCAAGAATGACAGCTCATCGGTTCATATTTCAGAACCTGAAAAGGTTTTTTTAGAACCTGTCTTCGTAGAAACTGACCCCAAGTTAACTGCTTCATTTTTGGGAGACAAAAACGATATTTCCGAAGTGCTTGAGCCGCAGGTAATCTGCGAAAATTCAGCAGCGGTTGCCTATCTGTACAAGCCGATCGCTCTTTGGCACGGGCGCTTAATTTTGCCCTCACACGAACAGCGCCAGCCTTACGGGACAGTGTTTTTTGAAGTAATAAATGCCCCCAAAAAGTATAAAAATTTTATTGGCAAAACAGTATTTTTGAAATGGAGTACAAATCGGGAAGTACAGTTTTTTGTCCACGCAGTCAGTCAAGATATAAACTTTACACAAGAAACTAAAAAAAGTCAAAAATCTGGCAATATCCATCCAGATAGATTGAACGGCTGGCGAAATGTCGGCCCTTTAGAAACTCTAGCAGGCAGCAGACTCGAAGACAGCCTGACTGTGATGCTACGCAGGCCTGTGATTGCGATTAATTATAGCAGCAGCGATCGCCAGGAACTCACGATCGATCGCGAGCCAGTACAAATTATGGGACGTTTGTGCGCCTTAGTATCAATTTTACAGCGAAAAGAACCCGACAGCGACAAATTTATTGTCCGCCATTTCAACAAAACATCTCAACAATTTGACGGCGCCGCTGAAATCATTCGGATTCCGCAAGTACAGCCAGACAAAAATGGCGTAGCGAGGTCTACCAATCACCTGATCGAACAATCCCCATTAAATCCAGACGGCTGGTACATTTATGGCGAAAGAGACGAAGACAGTATATTTGTAGTACAGGCAATCGAACCCCGCAAAATTGCCCAATTAACACCAGATGAAACATATTTCGGACTGAAAAAATCTCTCGCTTATTTAAGCAACAAAAATTGGGAAAATACACCAGCACAAAAAGGGCAAGCAAAAAGAATATTGTTAACCCCAAATGATGCTACAGAAAACGCTTCCATCTCTCCTTGGCAAGAAGGAGATATCGGGATAGTGCTTCACAGTTTCGGCGGTATCGGCGGCAAAAAAGGGGAACGGCCACCGCTGGGAATTGTCACCGGACATTTTGCTTTGGGAGTAGCAAAAGTAGTGCGCGATCGCTTTACCAGCGAACTGCGTTTTGACATAGAATACAAACAAGTTTACGCCCACAATCCCGACGGAATTGTCGCAGGTTCCAGCAAATGGCAAAGTTACATGGGAGACTTGCAACGCGGCTGGTTGGGCGATCGCCCGGTTTGCGATATCATCTGTAAATTAGACTGCGTGTGTTGCGACTACGATTTTGACGGCATCACCTTGTCGCCTTTAACCGAATTAAACCAGCAACTAGATATCATGATGGCCCGCTACCGCAGCGGAGACGGCACCGGCGCAAGTTTAGTCACCCCAGCAACTTCTTGCGTCCAAGATTCAAGTCAGGCAATTTACGCGACAATTAAAAAAATTACTTCCGAAATAGAGTCAAATCCTCAGATTCAAGACTGGTTGAAAACACATCCCACCGACGCACAAACCCAAAGGTTTCACCAGTTAGTAGCTTTAGGAGAGAGTTTAGAAAAAGTATTAATGCCCCTCGGCATTGTCCGTCCAGATTGGCGGAAAAATGCAAGATTGGCGGGGATTGATGCGGAACTGAAAAAAACCTTTTTTGTCGGTATAGTGAACCTGATAAAAGCTGCTATTAGTTACCGAACAATGCTACCCAGGCGCACCCAAGATGAAATAGCCAAAATTTTCTTAAAACAGGGAGCATTTTTGTGGATAATTCGCACAAATCAAGTTGGAGGATTTGACCCAAACATTGAGCCAATCGCACCAACAGGGCTTTGAATCATATCAAATCCGGGTTAGAAACCCCCTTGATAAGACTCGGCGGTTGAAACCAATCCTACACTAACTTTAGTCCTAGCAGAGAAGGACTAAAGAATAAAAGGGGTATGTAAACCGGATTTGGTATCAGTCAACAGTCAACAGTTAACAGTCAACAATCAACCATTACCAAGGACTGACTTGAACAGTGCCGCCTGGTGCCAAAACTACGCGGAAATCAGCCAGCGGTTCCGCCGATGACCTGGTGCCAACCGGTTGGTAAAGCAACTCCGACAACGGCGTTTCGGATCGATCGACTGCTGCCGAATTCTCGGGTTTGTAACCGACAATTGCCCCGTCTTGGGCCACACTCACCCGATAAACCAACTCCGCATCAACCGGAGGCTGATTTTTCACAACTCCGTCAACTTGCTGGGAAAGTTGGCCCCTCAACAGCTCAATTTGCCCTGGATCGGTAATTGGCACGGCTGCTGCCTCAGGGCTTGCCAAACCTTCAGCAACAGGGCTGGGCGTGCTTTCGGGCGAAGTATTCGACTGCGGTGTGGCGCTAGGTGAATCGTCCAACTGCGGTGTGAGGCTAGGTGAAGCGTCCGACTCCGGCGCGGCCAACGGTGAAGCGTCCGACTCCGGTGTGGGGCTAGGTGAAGCGTCCGACTCCGGCGCGGGGATAGGAGTCGGCGAAGTCGATTCAGCGTTGGGAGTTTGACCCCCTGGCAGCAAACCGTCAGCAGGGGGCGTGGGATTGGGATTAGGCGAACCCGATCCGCCCGGATTCGGCGTCCCCTGATTCTGGCCCGCTGGATTGGGCTGCGGCACCGGATCTCTCTGGCGCTGGACTTCGGGGACTGGTACCAAGAAAAATGCCATCGCCGCCAAAGCCAAACTCGACACTCCCACGACAGCAGGTAAAGTCCGCTTCGCCAAAGGTTCGGCCGACTTGACGTAACGCTTGGAAATTGGGGTTAATTGCAGCGACAATTCCGGCAGCGTCTGCGTGTCAGCAAAAAACTGATCGATCGCCTCTACCAAGTCAAATAGCTGTACCGTCGTCAAATCAACTTTTGCCGACAGTTCTGTTTTTTGATCGATTTGGGTTGCGCTGCCTGTGGAGGCGGGTAGAACGGTCAACCGATGCACGTTCCCGTCAATTCTGTGTAACTGCACCATACCCACATTCGGGCCGTAGCGATCGGGATAATGCACTCCGCTCATAAATTCTTGAGCGTAGCTGCTGACGACCCTCACCAAGCTTTCAAAAAACTCCCGTCCCCCGCTTAGGGGCTCGCCAAGACCGGTCAAATAGCATTCAGCGCTCATTAATATAGAAAGCACCGGTCGTATATCTAACTGGCTGGCTGCCGATCCATCGCTCAACCCTTCTAGAACTAGGGTGCAATTTGGCAGACTGTACTGACGCCTAATAGTCATTTTTTATTCAACTTCTCCATCAAACAGGCTAACCCAGAAGCGCTGCATTCCGGCTGTGCCTGTACAAAATAGCAGTTTGCTCAACAAGTTCAAAGCTAGTTCGTTGAGCTTGTCGTCGGAATCGTAAGCTGCAACTAGCGATCGCTTGGGGTTCATGCGCGATCGAAAGTGAGCTCGAAAACGTTCTAAATACTCGGCCAGCGGCAGGTTCTGGTTGAGGGGGATATTTCTCGCTCGCAACTGCTGCGAGTCTAGCAGCAACTGCCGAATTGTCGCGGTTAACTTGCGCGCCATATTACAGGCGATCGCCACCAGCGCTTTTGCCTCCACCATGGTAAGGGAGCGGCGCTGCGTGTAGCGTCTCAGCGGGTTAGTATTACGCATCAGCCAAAGGGCAACCCGATTTTTGATAATTGATTGCAATTCCAGGTCCTTTGACACTGCCAGCATTTCTTCCGCACCTCCGAGATACAAGGCTTCGATCGCCAGCAACATCAAGTCAATTTGCAATCTGGCTCGGCGGGGACATCCCCCATCGGAGGGCGACAAGTCTGGCAAACTGTCTAAAATTAACGGGTTTGACTGGGTAAGCGAAGTTTCTGACGGCATTAAGATCACGGCAACATCCATTCCAAACAAACTATACGGGCACGGGGGGTCTTGAGCAAGACAAATTCTCAACCAAGGACTCTTCTGGGATACTTTATTTTTATCATTAACTTTTAGGTATATTTTCAATTTAGCAGTAACCGACCGTCGTGGGCGAGTTCCGGCGGCGGGAGTTAGATCGCCCACTCCCCCACCCCCGCCCCGCTTTGTGATTCCTTGCTTCCCGACGGGAGAAGGGCCGAGTCGGAAAGCGACAAAGAATTACCCATTTCCCATTTCTTATTCTCTATTGGGATCGATCAATGTTCCTACTTCTGGGGTTGCACCGCCGCTTCTCTTGGAGCCGTAAAATCAGTAGCCGCCGCCCCATCAGTAAGACTAATTTTTCCCTTGAGGCTTTCTTGCTCGATAATTCCGCGCATTTTAACAGAACTGTTTTGACCGGTTGCTGTGGAGTCGCTGCAACCAGCTAAATTAGGAACCGCACCCGACAAGTTCAATCCTTGAGTTTCCCACTTACCAAGTAGAGAAGCTTTCCCTTGAGCTGTTTTTTCCCTGCCCTCCCTGCTGCCCGATCGCAAATTACCGCTCAAATAAACACCCGATTGCTCAATTGTCAATACCAAAACATCAGATTTCAGACATTCGGGCAAATTATTAGGATCGAAGCGATAATTTCCCGCAAGTGCCGGAGGAGCGTTTAAATTTGTTTCGCCATAAGCAGTTACTACTTTAAACAGCAGTGAAGCTGAGCCGATCGCAATCCCGTAAAAGGCCAGCGATTTGAGGCTTAAATGATTCATCATCTTGGTAATTAATAATTGGGCATTGGGCATTGGGCATTGGGCATTGGTTATTGGTACTAACTCACCCATAACCAATAACCAATAACTAATAACAACTGCCAACAGTCAACAGTCAACAGTCAACAGTCAACAGTCAACAGTCAACAGTCAACAATCAACAGTCAACAGTCAACTGACTACCTTTGAGGAAGTACCGATGCCAAGTGCGATCGCACTCTAACGTAACAGCGCGCAATCAGCAGCGAAGAATGACACTGCACAGCCAATTCATCAGTATACTGTCCCAAAGTTTGGCGCTCAATTCCCCACTCCCGACTCGTACCCGCAATAGTCAAATCAGCCTTAGCAGAAGCCGCCACCACTGCTTGAATTGGCTCAGCAGCCTCCACAATCGGAGTTTCAATGCGCGATCGTACATCAACCGGTAACTGATCCATCACTCGCTGAAACTCATAACTCAGAGCATTTTCAGCTTCCCCGTCAACCGCCACCCGCAGCACCGTCAAACGGCGTTCCTCGCTATTAACTAACAGTCTCAACGCCAATTCTAACCCCAAATCATCGTGAATGTTTGCCGCGTGAGGTACTAACAAGTTATTCAATTTTTCCCGGCCTCTGTCTACAAAAATTGCTACATCCACCTTAGCGTTGCTGAGAATTTGACCGACACGTCCTCCCAAACGGTTGCTGCTAAAAGTAGGTCTGTGCCAACCTACTACAATCAAATCCGCGCAATCTATTTCCGCAATTTGTGCCGTCTCCCTGGCTACATCCTTAGTAATCCGAATGATGGGATGTACGAATTTTCGCGCCTCCGGCAGTTCCAAACTCTCAATCAATTCTGATAATTTCGAGCGACGTTCTTGAATAATGCGATCGGCTTCTGCAGGCGTGCTTTCAAAAGCATAGTCATCATTTAATTCTATCAAACTCAGAGGATGAACCGCCGCCGACTGTAAATCGTCACCACCCATACCAGCCGCCGGCTGCGCTAGCGCTAACGCTAGTCGCAGTAAACCTTTCTGCGTGCTGGGATTGGCAACCGGTACTAAAATTCGATAAGTTGGCAGTAATTTGCTAGCAGTTTCTTCGCTGCTGTCAGCAAATTCTGAACCTTCTAATTCTGAATACCCCGGGTTAACTTCTGAAATATCTAATCTAATTAACCGTTTTGGATAAGTCCACTCCAACAGCGGCGAAGTCATAAAAGTTGTCACTAAAGTCATGATGACTAACATCGTAAATAGCAGCGGGGAAATCACCCCCAAGGAAAGACCGATATTCAGCACAATTAGTTCAGTCAAACCACGAGTATTCATCAGCCATCCCAGGGCTGAAGCTTCGCGGTTGCTGATGCCACAGACTCTAGCTGCAACGTAAGTGCCGAGGTATTTGCCGACAATTGCCACTCCTAAAACTGCGGCGCACAGCAGCCACAATTCGGGAGTGTTGAGCAAGCCGATTTGAGTCCGCAACCCGCTATAAGCAAAAAATATAGGCAGCAGAAATATTAGTACAAAGTCTTCGGTTTTTTCGGCTAATTCTCTGGTTAATCCAGCATTTTTAGGCATTGCAGCACCCAGCAGAAATGCACCGAAAATTAAATGAATGCCGATCCATTCACTAATTAAGGCAGAAGCTACAACTCCCATGTAAATGCCGGAGAGCAATAACTGTGTTAATCTGCCAGTGCGGTTGTACTGTTTGGAAAGTCGCTGCAAGAACCAGCGGACTAAAGTCAGCATGAAACTGATGTAAATTAAAGATGCAATAATTGTCGGCAAAGCACCGAGCATCGAATTAGTACGAGTAACTGCGATCGCCACCGCTAACAAACACCACGCCGTTACGCCATTTACCGCAGCGCAAGTCAAGGCCAGCGTCCCCAATTTTGTATTCTGTAAGTTGTTCTCTGTAATAATTCTTGCCAGCACCGGAAAGGCCGTAATTGACATCGCAGCGCCCAAAAACAAAGCAAAGGCGGTAAAGGAAACGCTATTATTTGAAAGGATGGGGTACAGCAGCAGCGCTAGCAAGCTTCCCAGGGAAAACGGCACTAGAATGCTGACGTGGGAAGTGAAAATCGCTATATCTAAATTGCTTTTTAGATACTTGGGATTCAGTTCCAAACCAATTAAAAACATGAAAAATATTAGCCCCACCTCAGAGAGCACGTTGAGGAAGGGAACGGCTTCGGCTGGAAAAAGTGCTGTTGCTAAATCAGGTGCAACTAAGCCAAATAGAGAAGGCCCAAGCATAATTCCTGCTAGAATTTCTCCAATGACTTGAGGTTGTTTGATCGCTCGAAATCCTAAACCTACAAGTCTCGAAAGTGCGAGGACAATTAGAACTTCAAGCAGGACGAGAATGGGTATGGGCATGACGTTTTTAGCTTTGGGATTTTTGCGGATCGAGATGGCAGTGTACTAAAGCTGACTCAATTGCCGATCGAAAAAAATCGATACCAGCTCGATCGAAGGTAAAAGGCACCAGAGGCGCACCAACAAAGCCATTCTCTCACAAGCCAACAAAGGCTTTGGCAACCTCCCACCGGCATTTTTCGTTTGTAAGAAGCGCTTGTGAGTAACTTTAACCGCAGCGTGTACACCCCGCACCCAACCCGCGCACTAAATCTCACCTCCGGGTGCCAAGCCAACCCTACGGATATCAGATTGTCAGAAAAAGTAGCGCGCGCTGTGATAAACTAGAAAAGTTGTTTAAATTCGCACATCCGGGTTTTCGGGTGTTTCGAGGGTGCAAACCTTCAGAAATACGACCGGGTGGAGGATTAACCCGAATCAGGAGTTAAAAATACAATGCCAGTAGTCAGTTTGGCTCAAATGTTAGAGTCAGGGGTTCACTTCGGACACCAAACCCGCCGGTGGAACCCGAAAATGTCTCCCTACATTTTTACAGAGCGCAACGGGGTTCACATCATCGACCTCGTGCAAACCGCTCAGCTTATGGAAGACGCCTACGAGTACATGAGAGTGGCCTCAGAAAAAGGCAAAAAGTTTTTGTTCGTGGGTACGAAGCGGCAAGCTGCCGGGATTGTAGCCCAAGAAGCTCAACGCTGCGGTGCTTATTATGTCAACCAGCGCTGGCTGGGGGGAATGCTCACCAACTGGACGACTATTAAGTCCCGCGTGGAGCGCCTCAAGGATTTGGAGCGCCGCGAGGAAATCGGCGCCCTCGATTTGCTGCCGAAAAAAGAAGCTTCGGTGCTGCGCCGAGAAATGGTCAAACTCCAGAAATATCTGGGCGGGATTAAATCTATGCGGAAGATTCCCGACGGAGTGGTGCTGGTAGACCAACGCCGCGAGTATAATGCGGTGTTGGAATGCCAAAAGTTGGGAATTCCCATCGTCTCTCTGTTGGACACCAACTGCGACCCGGATTTGGTTGACATTGCGATTCCGGCGAATGACGATGCTATTCGATCGATCAAGCTGATTGTCGGCAAGTTGGCTGATGCCATCTACGAAGGTCGTCACGGTCAGCAGGGCGGCGACTCTGAGGAAGACTACGACTACGAAGGTGGCTACGAAGGCGCTGAATATGATGTCGAAATCGAAGAATTGGATGACCCCAATTATGTAGATCCCGACGAAGCAGACGCTGAAGGCGAAGAAACCGAGAGCTAGTATTGCCCTCGGAATCTGACACCAGGAAATTAAAAATTAAAGATTGAAAACTAAAAATAATCATTATTTTTAGTTGGATATTTTTAATTTTTAATTGTACATGGCACGAGTCTAAGTCATTAGTAGACTTCTGGCAAAAGCATTCATTGTACCTGTAGCGCCAGAATTAATTCTGGCGCTACAGGTACAAAGTGCGCCCTAATGTAGACTGGGTATTTTTTCACTCTTGTCTAATCATTAACATTAAGATTAGTGACTAATGACTGATGACTAATGACTAATAATTAATTTTGATTGGGAACTTAAAGAAGATGGCGGACATATCTGCAAAACTTGTTAAAGAACTGCGCGACAAAACCAGCGCGGGCATGATGGACTGCAAAAAAGCCCTCCTTGAAAACAATGGCGATATCGAAACATCCATTGAGTGGCTGCGGAAAAAAGGTCTGGCTTCGGCAGGTAAAAAAGGTGGACGAGTTGCCTCAGAAGGTATAGTAGGCAGCTACATTCACACGGGCGGCCGCGTGGGAGTGTTGGTGGAAGTTAACTGCGAAACAGATTTTGTCGCCCGCCGCGAAGATTTCCAAGCTTTGGTGCGGAATATTGCGATGCAAATTGCAGCTTGCCCGAATGTGGAATACGTGAAAGTTGAAGATATTCCCGCCGAAATTGTCGAAAGAGAAAAGGCAATTGAAATGGAGAAGGACGACTTGGGCAACAAGCCGGCCAACATCAAAGAAAAGATTGTTCAAGGGCGGATTGAGAAGCGCCTGAAAGAGTTATCTTTGATGGATCAGCCTTTTATTAGAGATCAGAATATCTCGGTGGAAGAGTTGGTGAAACAAACGATCGCCCAAATTGGAGAAAATGTCCAAGTGCGCCGCTTCGTGCGTTTTGTCTTGGGCGAAGGCATTGAAAAGGTAGAAGCTAACTTTGCCGATGAAGTGGCAGCCCAAATGGGTGCTCAATAATCCCAAATTAAGATTAAAAATTAAAAATTAAAAATGTAAAACCTAGATTTTTTGCATTTTTAATTTTTAATTTTTACAGGACTTATGGACAGAGTATATTTGTAGGGTGTGCACTGCACACCTTACTACTACAGATAGCGTAAGAATTTAAAACTTGCGTAAGTATTATTTTAATTTTATACGAGAGATATGGTGCGACCAAGAGAGCGAATAGAGCAAGATTTGGCAGGACTCGAAGAGGCTTTAGCAGCCTTGAAGTTGGAGTTTAGCAATACCTACGAAGGTTATTTAAATGCGTTGGGACAAGCGGTGCGGCAGCAGTTAATTTTGGCTTGCTATCACCTTTGCACTCAAGCAGTACCCGAGTCGTTTCTCAAGTTGTCCATCGAGGGGCGGCAAAAAATGCAGCAGTCTGTAAGGCGTTTGGCTGCGGCGTCGGAGGAAAAATTGCGATCGCTGGTGAGTGAATCAGGAGCAGATGAAGAAATAGAGGAAGAAAAAGAAGAGGAAGCAGAGGAAGCAGACGAAGCAGAGGAAGAGGAAGAGGAAGACGAAGCAGAGGAAGAGGAAGAGGAAGACGAAGCAGAGGAAGAGGAAGACGAAGCAGACGACAAGGAAAAAAACCAAGTTTCCGCCATTAACTATCTATTTTCATTGGCAAATTACCAATTGCCAAATGCCAATTCCCCGGAAAGTTTGGCACGCTGGCAAAATAGTATTGAAAAGTCGATCGTCCATATACTCAAACTGCTTTCTCGCGACACCAACCGCTTGCTACAACAGTCGGGAATCTTGCCGAGTCAATTGCCAGAACCTGTTCTAGAAGCTGCTTCTCAAGCAGAATTGTCCGGCGATAGCGTTGCGGGGCCACCTAACTTATTAAACATAATCATCGAAACCGATGCCTCATCAGCATCGCGAAAATTGGCAGAAACCTTGGGTAGTAGGGCGCTGCAGATTACAGCGATTAAACTGCGGCTGTCGGAAATAGAGTTTGCCGATGCGGGAACCTCGGCTTGGCGCCAGCAAATTCGCAACCTCTCTGTAAAGTTGAACTCGCTGGGCCGCGATTACCAGAAAAAGCAACGGGAACTCGCTGTGGTGGAGGCTGAGTCGGCTTGGCGATCGAGTTGGTTTGAAGATTAATCAGTTGTCAATTGACAGTTGTCAGTTGACAGTTGTCAGTTGTCAGTTGTCTGGAATTCTTGAGCTATGATTAATAACTAATGACTAATGACTAATGACTAATGACTAATGACTAATGACTGATGACTAATTACTAATGACTGATGACTAATTACCAACCCGAATGGCAGCGATTGCAAAAAGCTCTTTCAGTAGAAGCCGATCGCGGATTTAACGACATCCAAGGCAGTCAATACCGCTTCAGCGAGTTTCTGGGCCTGAGTTTGAGACAACTTGCAGGTTCTGTGGCCGCTTCTTCGCGCGATCGAGCCAGACAACTAGCCGCTGAATTTGACATCTACCCTCAGAAAGATCTCGAAGAGCGCCAACATTCGATCGCCATTACGGTCAGTTTTTTGAGGCAAATGGAGCAAGTTTGGGAACAAGAAACTCGCCACCAGCAAGAACAAGCAAGACAAGTCAGACCCGCAAACGCTAACGCTTCGGAACCAACCGCCCCAGCACTTTCCGTTCCCCGAACAGCACCCCTGAGTACAGCACCCCCACCGCCCAGCCTGACTCTCGACCAACAGTTAAACCGTGTCACCGGCATCGGCCCCGCCAACGGCAACCGCTTGGCAAAACTGGGTTTATACACTGTATATGACTTGCTTTACTACTATCCCCGCAACCACATCGACTATGCAAAGCAAGTACAAATCCGCGAGCTAGTAGCCGGGGAAACTGTCACTTTAATCGCAGAAGTAAAGCGCTGCAATTGCTTTTCTAGTCCGAAGAATAAGAAGCTAACCATATTAGAAGTAATTTTAAAAGACCGCACCGGAGAAATAAAAATTAGTCGTTTTTTTGCAGGGCCTCGCTACAGCAATCGCGGCTGGCAAGAATTCAAAAAGCGCGAGTATTGTACTGGTGTGGTGCTGGCTGCTTCGGGGTTGGTTAAGCAGGGTAAATATGGAATTACTTTAGAAAATCCTGAGTTAGAAGTATTAGACGACTCCGGCGGTGCGATCGAATCAATGAAAGTCGGGCGCCTGATACCAGTTTATCCGCTGACGGAGGGGGTGGATGCTGGTTCGGTGAGGCGATCGATTTTGGCTGCAATGCCGGCGGCAAAAATGTTACCAGAATCCCTACCAGAGGATTTGCGCGAGCGTTACGGTTTAATGGGTTTAGCCGATGCCGTAACTAATATTCACTTTCCGCTCGATCGAGATTGTTTGGCCGCCGCCCGCCGCCGCTTAGTTTTTGACGAATTTTTCTACCTGCAATTAGGACTTTTAAAGCGCCGCCAAACCCAAAGGAAAGCTCAAGCTAGTGCAGTCATCCTTCCTACTGGCAAATTGATCGAACATTTTTATGAAATCTTGCCTTTTGCGTTGACTAATGCTCAGGAAAGAGTAATTAACGACATCCTCAACGATTTAGCTTCGTCGCAACCGATGAACAGATTAGTTCAAGGCGATGTCGGTGCTGGCAAAACTGTAGTAGCCGTCGTCGCCATGCTAGCAGCAATTCAATCCGGCTATCAAGCCGCTTTAATGGCCCCGACAGAAGTTTTAGCAGAACAGCACTATCGCAAATTGGTAGGTTGGTTTAACTTGATGCACTTGTCTGTCGAACTGTTAACTGGTTCCACAAAAATAGCCAAGCGCCGCGAAATTCACAACCAATTAGAAACCGGAGAATTACCAGTTTTAGTGGGAACTCACGCGCTGATTCAAGATACAGTGAATTTCAATAAGTTGGGTTTGGCGGTAATTGATGAACAGCACAGATTCGGTGTGCAGCAGCGCGCTAAATTGCAGCAAAAAGGCGAAGCTCCCCACGTTTTGACGATGACGGCAACTCCCATTCCCCGGACGCTGGCGCTGACGCTGCACGGGGATTTAGATGTGAGTCAAATTGATGAACTTCCCCCCGGCAGGCAGGCAATTCAAACAACTGTACTGTCTGCCAAAGAACGCATTCAAGCTTACGATTTGATTCGGCGGGAAGTGGCGAGCGGGCGTCAAGTTTATGTGGTGCTGCCGCTGGTGGAGGAGTCGGAAAAGTTGGACGTGCGATCGGCAATTGAGGAAAAAGAGAAACTTGAAAAAAGTGTATTTCCTGAGTTTAAGGTAGGTTTGCTGCACGGTAGAATGAGCAGTGCCGACAAAGATGAAGCAATTTCTAAGTTTCGGGACAAAGAAACTGATATTTTAGTATCTACTACTGTGGTTGAGGTGGGAGTAGACGTGCCGAATGCCACAGTAATGCTGATTGAAAATTCTGAGCGTTTTGGACTTTCCCAACTACACCAATTGCGGGGCCGAGTAGGTCGGGGCAGCAACCGTTCTTATTGTTTGTTAATGCCCGGTTCCAAAACTGCGGAAGCCATGCAGAGAATGAAGGTTTTAGAACAATCTCAAGATGGCTTTTTTATTGCGGAAATGGACATGAGATTGCGCGGGCCTGGTCAGGTTTTGGGAACTCGGCAGTCGGGTTTGCCAGATTTTGCTTTGGCGAGTTTGGTGGAGGATCAGGAGGTTTTGGAGTTGGCGAGGGCGGCGGCTCAAATGGTAATTGAGAATGATGAAAGTTTGAATCAGTGGCCGGTGGTGCGGGATGAATTGGAGCGGAGATATCAGCGGATGATGAGTGGGTCGATTTTGACTTAAATATTTCTGGACGCAGCAACGGGGTTTTTAATAATATTTTGTAGTGGTCGGTTAAGCGAATATCTATCAAAGCCGGCTGTTTATTGCTGCCAAACCAGCCCTCTCCCCGTAGGGCGGTTTATTTGCCTTTGCCTATTTAATGTCAGAAACCGGGTTTCTTGCCACAAAGTCACGTAAAATCATAGTTTTTTTGTCAAGAAACCCAGTTTATACAGTTTTGCTGAGAATGGTGCAAAATATCAGGTTGAGCGAAGCGTCAAAAACACGAATTTGTTGGGTACGAGTGCCTCAACCCAACCTACTTTCGGAGACGATTTTTCCCTGGGTCTAGGGTATTTTTATGAGTTGTCAGGCTTGGGGCACTTATTAAACCCAGAATCCTTCGCAGGAATGACGAGAAAGTGTCAAAATTAAGATAGTCCTGCCAGAAACAGGGAAAAGGAAATCCGGCCTGTACTGGCCTTACCAGGCAACATTGATTCCTCGCTTGTCACGCTTGCAGGTGGTCGCCGACGGTTCGTCGCATTTAATCTCAACAGTAATTATGAAAGATCTCACTCGTTATCGAAATATCGGCATCTTCGCCCACGTAGATGCTGGCAAGACCACCACAACTGAAAGAATCCTGAAACTCACAGGTAAAATCCACAAAATAGGTGAAGTTCACGAAGGCGCGGCGACTACTGACTTCATGGAACAGGAGCAAGAGCGCGGTATCACGATTCAATCCGCTGCTACCACCTGCTTCTGGAACGAGCATCAGCTCAACATCATCGATACTCCCGGACACGTCGATTTTACGATCGAGGTTTACCGTTCTTTGAAGGTTCTCGATGGTGGCATTGGTGTGTTCTGCGGTTCGGGTGGAGTTGAACCGCAATCGGAAACCAACTGGCGCTACGCTAACGATTCCAAAGTCGCTCGCGTTATCTACATCAACAAGCTCGATCGCACCGGTGCAGATTTTTACCGCGTTGTCAAGCAAGTCGATAAAATCCTTGGCGCTAAACCGATGGTGATGGTATTGCCGATCGGCATAGAAGAAAAGTTTTGCGGCGTAGTCGATTTGCTGACCCGCAAAGCCTGGATCTGGGATGATTCCGGCGATCCCATGAACTATCAAATTAAAGATGTCCCCGCCGATATGGTCGATGATGTCGAAAGTTGGCGCGAAAAGTTGATCGAACTGGCCGTCGAGCAAGACGACGCTGTGATGGAACAGTATCTCGAAGGCAACGAGCCGAGCCTCGAAGACCTCAAGCGCTGCATTCGCAAAGGTACTCGCGATCGGGCATTTTTCCCCACCTACTGCGGCTCATCGTTTAAAAACAAAGGCGTGCAGTTGGTTCTCGATGCCGTGGTTGACTACCTGCCAAACCCGATGGAAGTCACACCGCAGCCAGAAGTCGATCTCGAAGGCGAGGAAACCGGCGAGTTTGCGATAGTCGATCCCAACAGGCCATTGCGCGCACTCGCGTTTAAGATCATGGACGATCGCTACGGTGCTCTAACATTCACGCGCCTGTACTCCGGTACTCTGTCCAAGGGCGACACCATACTCAACACCGCCACGGGCAAAACCGAGCGCGTCAGCCGTTTGGTGGAGATGCACGCCAACTCTCGCGAAGAAATTGAATCGGCCCAAGCAGGAGACATTGTGGCGATCGTCGGCATGAAAAACGTCCGCACCGGACACACCATCTGCGACCCCAAAAATCCCGCAACCCTAGAGCCGATGGTATTCCCAGATCCCGTTATTTCGATTTCGGTCAAACCGAAACAAAAAGGCGGCGAAGAAAAAATGGGAGCAGCCCTCACCAAGATGGTGCAAGAAGATCCATCCTTCCACATGGTGACGGATCAAGAAAGTGGCGAAACGATTCTCAAGGGGATGGGCGAGTTACACCTCGACATCAAAGTAGACATTCTCAAGCGCACCCACGGCATCGAAGTAGAAGTCGGCGAACCGCAGGTAGCCTACCGCGAGTCGATTACCAAGCGCCTCGAAGACGATTACACCCACAAAAAGCAATCAGGTGGTTCCGGTCAATTCGCCAAAATCGGCTATGTGATCGAGCCTGGTGAGCCTGGAAGTGGCTTCATATTTGAGTCAAAAGTGACTGGTGGTAGTGTACCGAGAGAATATTGGCCAGCGGTCGAAAAAGGCTTTGAAAGCTGCATCGACAAAGGCGTCTTGGCCGGATTCCCTTGCCTAGACTTGAAATTCACGCTTCTAGAAGGCGGTTTCCACCCCGTTGACTCGTCAGCAATGGCATTTGAAATTGCTGCCAAAGCGGCCTATCGTCAGTCTCTGCCGAAAGCAGGGCCTCAGTTGCTCGAACCGATTATGAATGTCGATGTATTCACTCCAGATGATTACATGGGCGACGTGATCGGCGACCTCAACCGCCGCCGGGGGATGATGAAATCTCAGGAGACAGGACAAACAGGAGCGCGGATCAAGGCAGATGTACCGTTGAGCGAAATGTTTGGTTACATTAGCGATTTGCGTACTATGACCTCTGGCCGCGGTCAGTTTTCCATGTCCTTCTCGCACTATGCTCCTTGTCCGAATAACATCGCTGAAGAAGTGATTAAGGCGGCAAAAGAGCGTCAAGCTGCGAAGTAATGAATTTGACTCCTGGTAGGTGCTATCTGGAGTCAAACAGAAAAATTAGATCCCCGCTTTTTGAATAAATCGGGGATCTAATTTTTGTAAACTATCGGTTAGAATAAGTCAACAAAACATATTAGATAGTAGAACCACGAGCAGACTTCAATAGCATCTTGATTTCTTCAAGACTAAATGGTGGTGAACGACGATGAATCATAGCGTGACAATTTGGACAAACAGGACGCAAATCTTTTATAGGATCAATTTCATATTCTTCTGCAATCTCTGAAAGGGGTCGTAGATGATGAACATGAATGAAACCTTTTCCCAGTTGCCCAAAAGTTCTGCCAAAATCGAAACCACAAATAGAGCAACTTGAACCGTGAGAATCAATACATTTTTGCCGAGCTTTAGGCTCTCGTTCATAGGCATTGACTGAAACTTGCCGTACTGCCCCCTCACGAAATGTTTGTACTGCATCTACTTCATCAGGAAAGAATCTAGTAGTAGTTACAGATTCCTGAACCTGAAGCGGATTTTGATTTTGCCAATCCAACAAACATTTTAGGTATTCCTCAAAACGGTCTTCCTCACCAAGAAACACATTTGCTGCAGCACGAAAGATAGCAAAGATTTCGACAAAGTTATTAATCACTGGCTGAGCTGCATCTAGGTCTTTAATAGGAATAACTAGGGATGGACTCTGAATATAAGTACCATTCCTACCTCCTTCATGAATTAATTGCAGTTTGTTAATGAACTCATCATACTTTAACTTACCATATTTTTCCGGTGCAATATTATCAGAGGAAATATTATATCTACCATGCTTCAAAATCCTAGTAACATCTTCTAAATGGTTTTTCAGAACGTGAACAATCGGATTGCTTTCTAGCCCTCTTAATCCAAAAAAATTCACAAATAAACTATAATAAGTACACTCGAATCTCTGTTGGAAATACCAACCTTTTCCTTTTATAGCCAAGCCAGCGGTTGCTATTTTGAAGGACCGGGTTTTCTTGGCTACAAGGCTGTGCCATGGTGTAGTCAATATCTGACAATCTGAGAGTACATCTGTGCCATAAACTTGGTGAATTTGGTCACAAGCTTGTTTAATGATTATTTTAAGCTTAGGGGCAAGTAATTCTTTTAGCTTATCAGCACGCTCTCGATCGTCCTCGACTGAGAAGAGATCTTGTTCAGCAGACCCTATCAGTGGCAAGTCAACGATTTGTGACAATCCGGTCTCCTCAACTGAATTCATATCTGCTCTCCGACATGACAAGTCCAACGAAAACTCATCGATATTTTAGCTTTTTTTCGACATATCCTGAAATAGGTCATGCTTCCCCGGTTCCTAAAACTTGTGCTGTGGTGAGTTTCAGCCTTGTAGGGTGCGTCAGTTAGAATACTTACTGGACAAGGGAAACGCTTATGGACTGACGCACCCTACTATCGTCTTTTAAATGCCGAACAGCTTATGACTCAAATAAATCCCGATCGCACTACTGGAACAATTGCGATCGACGTTTTTCCTCAATCAAACGGGCAGTATCTTTGTCAGATTTCATCGTCTCTGAGTGATCGCGCCGACGAGCACATGAATTTTTACGGCCAAACGAAAGAACACGCGATCGCGATCGCCCTAGAAAATTTAGCCTCTCGCTACCGCCAGCAAGCCGAACAATCTCAAAATATAGATTGGGACGCGGTGGAAATTTCAGATTCTGGAGAGCCTATTGAAAAGCGTTATCACGTAATTTTGCACTACGAACGAATTGCTAAGGAAGAATCTAAGTTTGAGGCAATGCACAATACAATGATGGGAAATACAGTAGTTGAAAATGCCAAAATTTCAATAATTGAGATCGATCCCGATATCGAAATCGAGGCCAGAGGGCTATCAAAATATTGAGCCATCGGGACTTAGGTGCAGATGGGCATCTTACCCTACGCATCAGCGATCGAAACGTGAGTTTGAGGCGACGATTGAGTAGAAGCGCTCGCATAATTTCAAATCCCCAAAATTTATTTTCTATTACTCCCCCGCCAAATCTGCCCTAAACTTCTCCACAACTCGATTCAACTCAACTGAATGAGAAGCTTTAAATAAAATCCGATCGCCCTTTTCGACAAATCCCAACAACCGCTTTGCTAAATCTTCCCGCCCATCCTTGGCTGTAATATCTCCTATCTCCACAAAAGGCAAACCCGCCGCACCCGCAGCCATCGCCGCTGCTTCCTCAAAATCAGCAAAAACAAACAAAGCGTCAAGCTGCAAATCTCGCGCCGCCCTCCCCACTTGTCGGTGAAATTCGATCGCCCTATCGCCCAATTCCTTCATCGTTCCCAACACCGCAATCCGGCGCTTTCCCGGAGTATCTGCTAACAGTCTCAGGGCCGCCAACATCGACTCCAAACCAGCATTGTAAGTCTCATCCAGAATCACAATGTCCTGCGGCAAATCGTAGCGGCGCGCCCGTCCATCCGGTAACTGCACAGACAAACCTTGCTTTAAAACTTCCCAATCAATACCTAAAACTTTTCCTACCGCCAAAGCCGCCAAATAATTTACAGCATTGTGCCGTCCAGGCAGCGGCAGGGGGAATTCCACACCTTCTACTAACATTGTATCATGATTGAGGAATTCCCCACATAAATCCCCGCCTTCTAAACCGTAAGTAAAAGTTTTTCCCTGCCAAACTTTAGCCGCAGTTGCGATTAATCTGTCACCCTCGTGATTTAGAATAGCAATGCTATCTGTAGGCATTTCGGCTAAAAGTTCGCACTTAGCTTGGGCGATCGCGTCTTCCGAACCCAATCGCCCGATATGTGCCGTTCCTACATTAGTAATTACCGCCACAGTAGGACTCGCAATTTGCGACAGCAGCGCAATTTCGCCACTTCCGCGCATTCCCATTTCAATTACAGCATAATTGTGTGAAGGTGAAAGCTCCAACAGAGTTTTTGGTACGCCAATTTCATTGTTGTAGTTATATTGAGTTTTAAGAACATTTCCCTTCGTTGACAAAACCGTCGCAATTAACTCTTTAACAGTAGTTTTACCTACAGAACCAGTAACAGCAACTATAGGTATACTAAATTGGTCACGCCACCAACGGGCGATCGACTGATAAGCTTTTAAAGTATCGTCAACGCGCAATAGCGGAAAATTAGGCAATTCCTCTTGCCAATCTCGATCGACAATCGCCGCAATCGCCCCCAAATCCCTGGCTTTTGCCAAAAATTGATGCCCATCAAAATTGTCTCCCCCCAGCGCCAAAAATACTTCGCCCCCCTCAAGAGTGCGCGTATCTGTGGCAATACCTGTCCCTAAAGCTGTCAAAACGCCCTTAGACACAGCAGGCAAAGGTACACTTAAAATTTCAGATAGTTGGGCGATACTTACGCGACAAACCATAACCAGCACTCACATTTCAAATAATTATTTTCACAGCTAATTCTACCTCGCCCAACCTCAAATTTAACTAACAGCGGGCTGCGGATCAGGATTGACCTTGATCATCCTAATACTAAATCGTCCGCCCACCAAGAAATTATCCCCTACCCACCCACAATCTTTACCAATACTTTACAAAGTTGAGGGTGATTTAAGGCCTTGCTAATTACCAACAATTCATGTCATGCTGGTGTTGGTAATTAGTTTAACTAAGCAAAAAATATCGATCGGCTTTAGCTGCTGACAGCTTCTACCCATAAGCCTCATCCGGCGAGCAGCTCGGTTGACTCAATTATTGGGATTGATTGGCCAATTCATCAAGCTAATAGCGCTGAAAGCTCTTGCCCCAGCCTCGGAGGGTTAATCCACAGTGAACGACTACAACAGACAAAGCCACGAAGAAGAACAGCTACTTTACAAGCACTGGCTGGAGTTGGTACAACGAGAGCAGCCGGCCGAACTCATCAGCCGCTTCCGCACTTTGTTTATCCATGGTACCGGATATCCCGATCGCTCCGTCGCCGACGCACTCGAAAAAATAGCAGGTTCCGAACACGCCGAACAAGAATTCAAATACATCCTCAACCGCTGCTGCCACATCCTGATCAACCGCTGGCAAACATACCCCAGCAAGCAAGCAGCCATCCCTGAATTGATCGCTGTGTTTGAAGAAGCGCCCAAAATATTATTTGGATACAATCGATCGCGGGGGCGAGGCTCCATCCCTAAATTAGTAAATCAATTTACCGAAAGCGAACAGTACCTCACCCTCCAACGCTTAGCCAAAGTCATAACTCACAGCAATGAAGATAGCAACAGCAAAAGCCCTGCTAGCCTTGCCCTCGGAACCTTAATTCCCCGTTACCCTTACCTCTACAGACACTGCCTCCTCAGCGACGACAGCACCTACGAACAGCAAAAAATCATTAAAAAAATCCAAGCTCAAAAGCAGCAGCAATTTGAGATTAATCTCTCACAGTACGTCGCTCACCAAGTGAGAAAAGCCCAAATAGCGCGTCGGGAAACCTCCATTTCCTTCGGCCGAAATATACAAGTTATAAAAAATCCGACCCTGTTGACCGACCCGGAACTATTCTTTGCCCTCAAGCAATTTGTCGGAAAAGTAGAAGGAGCCGATACCTACAGACAGCTAGCGGGCCGTTTCACGGCGAACGCCAGCACAAATCAGTCCTACCGCTCCTTTAAAGACGACTTGTACGAATACCTGATTTCTTCTGTCACCGATGACCGCTACGGTAAACGTCTCTTTAACGAAAAATTGTATAAGCAACTACAAAATACCCTGGCCCACAGCGATGATCAGAACTTTAATGAATTTTTAATGATCAGAACTTGCAGCCAGTTATTGAACTTTTTAGTAGTAGAGAGTCCTGTGCGACCCAACCACTTTGTCTTCATCGACCTGATCTCAAACCTCGGGGCGACCCAAACCACAGGTTTGCTGCTGAAAATCGTACTAATTTGCGGCAAAGTCAAGCCCTACCTAGAAAAGCGACTGGCAATTTTGTTCGGTCACTACGAATGCAGTACCCGAGAAGGCGTGGTGTGGTTAGTCAAAGCCCTGGAAAACGTAAACCTAGCTTTGAGTACCAACTTTGGCAAGGTGGATGTATCTTTTCTGCGGTGAGAGCGCGCGCCATAAGTTTCTCTGCTTCCACTGCAGCCAAAACATTACACCGATAAACCAGGTTTATGAATACCCTAAAAGTTTTACGTTTAATTAGAACGACTTAATTAACTGCTGAAACCTATTCAAAAGACGCTATTCTATGTTAAAGTACCAAGTGTGAATCAGATTCAGTTGCAGGCTTTGTTCATTGCTACAGAATTGTCTAAAAACTTGCCCTTCTGTATCGGCAGGGGACTCTCCGAAACTGAAATCTTCGCACTGTCTAAATTTTGGAGTTATTCCTCATGTCGATATACGTCGGTAACTTATCCTACCAAGTTACCCAAGAAGACATCACCACCGTCTTCGCCGAATACGGAACCGTTAAGCGAGTACATCTACCTACCGACAGAGAAACCAGTCGCCCCCGCGGCTTTGGTTTTGTAGAAATGTCCACAGATGCAGAAGAAGATGCAGCCATTAGTGCTCTCGACGGAGCAGAGTGGATGGGTCGCGACCTCAAAGTTAACAAAGCTAAGCCGCGCGAAGATGAAGGCGGCCGGGGTGGCGGCAACCGGGGCGGCGGCGGCCCTGGAAAATTTGCTCGCGGAGGAGGAGGCGGAGGAGGCGGAGGAGGACGTTATTAATTTCCTCCTTAGTTTCCTCGGATAAAGATTTGAGATTGGAGAGTTGAAATTGGCGATCGAGCTTACCTAGCTCGGAACCACTTCCGGCCGTTCCGCAAAACCTATGCTCTTCAAATTTCCATATCTACCGGATTAAATATACCAAAAAGCCAAGGGCCTAACCCTTGGCTTTTTGGTATGAGGGTTGACGGTATGAGTTTGAAAGCGTCTGGGCGAATCCGCTGCAGTACCGTCAGGTTCTAATCGTCAGGTTCAATGCTGCTGCTCAATCCGTGATTATTGAGCGTTTCAGCGTAAAACTCAGCGTGTTCGAGAGCGCAAACAATCACCAATCCCATCCCGTTAGTATGGGCTTCCATCATCACATTTACCGCCTGTGGCTGAGTCAGACTTGGTACCGTCGCCATCAAAGTCTGCACCACGTACTCCATAGGATTGAAATCATCATTGTGCAGCAGAACGCGGTAGCGCGGTGCAAGCTTGCGGACTGTGGATGGCTTTTGAATAATTTCGACAGACACTAATCTATACCTCCTGACTTGTAAAATGTTAAAATTTGTTAACAATCTTGAGCCGGATTCCTCCGCTGTGCAAGAGTATGTCACTTTCAGCTATTTTATTGAAATCTGAAACTTCAGACAAGGCAGCTCCTTGGTCGATCGCGAGCTTTGAACCAAAAACCAAACCCACAGGGGGTGTCTGGGGCCTGTAGCAACCACCTTCCTAGCGCCATAATATTAGAAGGGCGAGATCGGTTAAAAATAACAAACTACTACCTGTTGAGTCTCCAGAACTGAGGGAACTTTATATGAAACGCAAACCTAAATCCTACAACGACGACAGATTCAGCGACGACCCATCCCGGGGAGATGAAGACTCCGGCTCATTTGGCGGACAGTCGCGGCGTCAACCTCAGTCCGGTAAACCCTCTTTCCTCAATTCCGCCACCCTAGGGATTTTAACAGCCGTCTTTATTCTGGGAATTGGGATTGGCATTGCCTTTAGCTCCACAGCTACAATTAGCCCAGAGAACGTAGCCTCCCGTGAATTTATCGATCGCAGCGCCCCGAACCCAGAACTTTGCGTGCAGTTTGGAGCAAGCGCGATGGTGACAGATATGCGCCTCTACGTCACCCTCAACCCTTTCAACGTCTACATCTCGCAGCCGAGTATGCGCCCCGGATGCGTCCTGCGAACCAATAACTGGGCAATTCTGGAACAAAGAAAACTCATCAGCCAAGACCAAGTGCGCGATTGCAAAAATCGCATGAACACCTTTGGGTTCACCGGCCCCCTGGAAGCTCAACCCGAAATTAACTGTATCTACCAAAACGACGGCGCTAAAAACCTGTTCCTCAACCAACCGGGTTCGATAGCGCCAACCACGGAAGGTCAAAATTTCTAAATCGCCGATATAGCGGTTTTCAGTTGAGTCAATTTCAGATATGGGGTAGGGACTTAGGCTTGGCTTAAGTCCCTACTTTACTTCATAGAATGGAAAACTGCTCCAAGTAAATATAGAACGAAGAGGTTCGAGGGAAGAAGAGAGTCTTCCTTCTTCCTTCTTCCTTCTTCCTTCTTCCTTCTTCCTTCTTCCCTCTTCCTTCTTCCTTCTTCCTTCAAAAACCCAACTGCGGGAAATCTTCCGTTAACTCAACTTGCAAAATTTGGCCGGGTTGAATCGTAGCAGGTTGAGGAGCCGCCACGTAAGTTGTAGCAACACCACCGGCTGCTCCCGCCAACAAACCGATACCGGAAAAGCCGCTCAGCAAGAACACAGCTAAGCCACCAATACCAGTATTTCGCAACAAACTGCGCTCGGAAGGCTGAACCCGGCGGCCTTCCACGGGTTGCGAGCGAGCTACCAGAGGGATATTGCGACCGTTGAGACTAATAGCTTCCACTACAAATCGACTGCCGATGTTAGTCGTTTCAAATCGACCGATGACCGGCGTATTAGCAGGTACGATCGTATTACCGCCACTGTCGAGAATTCCCCCTTGCAGCAGCAGCACTTCCTCTCGGCTGGGCTTCGCTTGCAGCCGCAAAGCCTGAGCACCAGGGTATAGCAAACTGAGTTCCGTGCCCGCCGGCAACAAGACATTCGCCCCAGCCTGCGCCTGCAAAGGATCACTTGAGCGGCCGCGAGGAAGCGGTTCACCAAAGGTAAGCGTTCGCTGTTGGGGGGCAGCAGCAGCCGTTATTTGAGGCTCTAGGCGGGGTAGAGCAGCAGCTTGTAGTCCACGGCGTTCCTCAAGGCGAACATTGACTAAAGGCACTTTTATCGGCCGGATTTGGTCATTGGGAGTTGGCGACTGCGAAGAATTTGTAGCGGGATTCAGGGAAGTAGGAGGCTCAGGTTGATCGACCTCTGTGGCAGCAGTTGAGTTGGAATCTGTCTGCTGCTGGTTGGGCGGTACTTGTATTGCAGGCTGGGGTTGAGTTTCGGGAGTTTCCATACTCGCAGTCGGTTCGATCGAAGGGCGTAACACCCAGCGATTTTCTACCCCACTTCTTTGGAATTGAACTTTCCCTGCGCTAAAACCGACTCCCGGAGCCAAATTGACCAGAATTCTCGCCGTTCCCGGCCGCAGTTGACTCACTCCCACAGAACGCACTCTGCCTTGTGGGTATAGCTGAGTTGCATCTACTCCGATGTCAGTATTGGGCAAATCAACAGCAATCTGACTGGGATTTAGTAGAGAATACTTGGGGGTTGTTCCCTCTGGGAGAGTAATTTCTAGCTGATTCGTCGCCGGATCGAATTGCCAACTTGTGACTGTAGAAGCATTTGCTGGTTGCTGTGCTGCAGGCACTGCAGCAACTGCGGCGACGACTGCTAGACTCAGACTCAGTGACTCGATCGCCAACAATCCGGGTGCTAGAGAATTAACAGTCCATTTTGGTAAGTCTTCCCCAAATCTGGTGAGTAATTTTTTGTATGGCATGGCGGCTGGGTGAAATTTTTGATGTGAAATAGATTATGGATGGGAAAATTGTGCCTTCGGATGACGCTGAAAGTTTAGCATTATGGCGATATGAAAAATTTAACTAAATGGAAAATATTGCGATCGCGCTTCGTTCTTAACAACAAGTGGTGTCAGGTTAGACAAGATGAAATAGAATTGCCAAGCGGAGAAATTATAGACGACTTTTTTGTTAATGTCCGACCCAATATTGCCATCGTATTTGCCACGACAGAGCAGCAAGAACTTGTATTAGTTCGCCAATACAGGCACGGAGTAGGCGAGATTTTGCTGGAACTGCCTGCTGGATCTTTCAATCCTGCTGAAGAGAGCGGGAAATCGGCAGCCGCCAGAGAACTTGCCGAAGAAACGGGATATGTTGCTGAAGAAATTTTGGAACTAGCAACCTTATATGATAACCCCGTAAAAGACACCAATTCTCTCTACCTATACTTTGCTAAAAATGTCAAGCTTGCCAGCAAAATCCAATTAGATATTACAGAAGATATTGAAGTAGTTTTAGTCCCCATTGCCGAAGTTTTGGTAAAAATAAAAAACCGAGAAATTTGTGTAGCAGGAAGCCTCGCAGCTATTTTTTTAGGATTAGATTTTTGGAATAAACAGCGGTAAGGTGGTGGGTGAATGGAACCTTACACGCTGTTTATTGCCCTTTGTTCTTAACGAGAAAGAGCGAGAAAATCCAGAGAAGTCAGAGAATTATCAGCGCCAAAAACCTGAGCCAAAACCTCACCAGTCGCCGCAACTTGCAGCAGTGTGGCATTCGGCGTCGGGTTAATTTGCAAAGCCTCAAAACTCAAGCCCTCAGCCAGGACAAACTTATCAGTTCCTACGGAAAAATTGAGTATTGTATCCATACCACTATTAGCGCCTAACACAAAGTGATCATTCCCACTACCCCCAATCAAGGTATCATCTGAGCCATCACCAAACAGCCAGTCATCTCCTGCACCCCCATTGAGAATATCGCTATCTTTCCCTCCGTAAATAGTGTCATTACCATCCTCACCGTTGAGAGTATCTTGACCTTCATTACCGTATAACAGGTCATCGCCACTACCACCATTAATACAGTCTTGCTGACCGTCTTCACCCACAGCGCCTCGCTCATTTTGCCCTCGATCGCCAAAAATGGTATCGTTACCCTGATCGCCACACAAAATATCGCTGCCATCATCGCCGTAGATCAAATCCTCGCCAGCATCTGCCTGTACTACATCGTCATCCTTGCCACCACGAAGGCTATCGTTACCAAAACCCCCACTTAGAGAGTCGGAACTCTCACCACCATTAAGGAAGTCATTGCCATCTCCCCCAAATAGCAAGTCGCGGCCGTTGGCATCCAACACTAACTCGTTTTGCAAACTACCGTAAAGCGAATCGTCTCCCTCGTCGCCGACAATGGTGTCGGAACCGAGTTCGCCCCAAATGCGATCGTTATCTTTGCCGCCGTAAATTAAGTCGTTACCTTTGCCGGCAAAAAGGCTGTCGTTACCACTACCACCGCCGATGATATCGCCAGTGTCGTTGCCGAAAATTAAATCGCCTTCAGATGTCGCAATTGTGCTGGCTTGTTGAGTGCCGTAGTCGCCGATTATGGTGTCGGAACCTTGATTGCCGTAGAGAGTATCCGAGTCAGTTTCGCCGAAAACGCGATCGCCTCCTTTGCCTGCAAACACCAAATCCCGTCCGTTGCCACCTAGCAAGGTGTCGTCTTGTTCTTGGCCGTTCATCAAGTCGTTGCCATCACCTCCCAGCAGCAAATCGAAGCCGTCGGGGTCGCTGTCTAGGGAGTTGAGTAGGCCACCAAACAAAGAGTCGTCTCCGTTGTCGCCCCAAAGGGTGTCCGGGCCTTTGTCACCCCAAATTAGGTCGTTGTCGATGCCACCATAGGCGCTGTCAGGCCCTTTGCCGGAGTAAATCGTGTCATTGCCTTGAGTGCCTGCAATGGCGTCGCCTGAAGACCCGCCGAAAATCAGGTCGCTGTCGTTGTCGGTCAAGTCGATGTTGTTGCCGTTGTCGCCGACTATGGTGTCGGAACCGCGATCGCCATACAGGGTGTCGGAATTGCGATCGCCCGATATGCGATCGTTTTGTTTGCCGCCAAATACGGCGTCGGTTTCTTTGCCGGCGTAAACGATGTCGTCGTCCTTACCTGCTGCGATGAAGTCTCGCTGTTGGTCGCCGTAAACGATATCGCTGCCGCCTTCACCTAACACTGTGTCGTCGCCACCAAAGGAGAGAAACAGTTGGTTGGTTTCGTTTCCTGTTAAGGAATCGTTTCCGGATGTTCCGATGCTGGTGTTTTGGATGTCGATGAGTTGGGCGGCGTTGGAGTCGAAGTTGAGTATTGGCGAGGGCTGGGGGGGGGTAAATGTGATGTTGGGGGGCTGAGGTAGGGGGTCGCAACCGCAACTGGTATCCGGTTCGGCTACTGGGTTGAATATAGGGGTTGGTTCTGGGGCTGGTTCCGGCGCTGGTGTTGGCCCGGGTGTTGGTTCCGGCGCTGGTGTTGGTGTTGGTTCCGGTGCGGGTGTTGGTGTTGGTTCCGGTGCGGGTGTTGGTGGTGTTGGTTCCGGTGCGGGTGTTGGTGGTGTTGGTGTTGGTTCCGGCGCTGGTGTTGGTGTTGGTTCTGGGACTGGTGTTGGTGTTGGTTCCGGTGCGGGTGTTGGTGTTGGTTCCGGTGCGGGTGTTGGTGTTGGTTCCGGTGCGGGTGTTGGTGTTGGTTCCGGCGCTGGTGTTGGTGTTGGTTCCGGTGCGGGTGTTGGTGTTGGTTCCGGCGCTGGTGTTGGTGTTGGTTCCGGCGCTGGTGTTGGTGTTGGTTCTGGCGCTGGTGTTGGTGTTGGTTCCGGCGCGGGAATGGCAGTTAAAGTAGCGCTGGCGGGGCTGGTAGCGCCCTGGTTGTCTGTAGCGCTGTAGGTGAAATTTGCGCTGGTAAAGTTGGCTGTCGATTGGAAAAATAATTGGTCAATGTCAGCAGGTGTCAGAATTTGACCAGCGGTGACAATAGTGCCGCCCGTATCGGGATTGCCTAAAAATATCAGCCCTTCACTTGCTGGTGGGACGGTGTTGATCGTGAAGGATTCGATCGACCCGTCGGGGTCGGTTGCTCCGAGTCCTGCGATCGCCACAGTGCTGCTGGGGGCAATATCAAGAGTGACCGGGGCTGCTTCTGGCGGTAGGTTTGGCAATGGTGGCAGCGCCGATACAGTAGCGCTGGCGGGGCTGGTAGCGCCCTGGTTGTCTGTAGCGCTGTAGGTAAAATTTGCGGTGGTAAAGTTGGCTGTCGATTGGAAAAATAATTGGTCAATGTCAGCAGGTGTCAGAATTTGACCAGCGGTGACAATAGTGCCGCCCGTCTCGGGATCGCCTAAAAATATCAGCCCTTCATTTGCTGGTGGGACGGTGTTGATCGTGAAGGATTCAATCGACCCGTCGGGGTCGGTTCCTCCAAGTCCTGCGATCGCCACAGTGCTGCTGGGGGCGATCTCGACGTTGACGTTATTAGCTATCGGTGGTTGGTTTGGCACCGGCAGCAACGCCGATACAGTAGCGCTGGCGGGGCTGGTAGCGCCCTGGTTGTCTGTAGCGCTGTAGGTGAAATTTGCGGTGGTAAAGTTGGCTGTCGATTGGAAAAATAATTGGTCAATGTCAGCAGGTGTCAGAATTTGACCAGCGGTGACAATAGTGCCGCCCGTATCGGGATTGCCTAAAAATATCAGCCCTTCACTTGCTGGTGGGACGGTGTTGATCGTGAAGGATTCGATCGAGCCGTCGGGGTCGGTTCCTCCAAGTCCTGCGATCGCCACAGCGCTGCTGGGGGCGATTTCGAGGTTGGCGTTGTTAGCTATCGGCGGTTGGTTGGCGGGAGTCGGAGTCGGTGCGGGAGTCGGAGTCGGAGTCGGAGTCGGAGTCGGAGTCGGGGCAGAGGCGATGCTGGTGGTAACAGTTGCGCCGGGCTCGCTGCCGTTATTGTTGGCGGGATTCGGGTCATTCGTATTTGAGGTACTTCTTGCCGTGTTGCTGACAGTGCCGGTCACCGGGGCTGGGAATGTGACTCTCCGGCTGACGGTCACGCCGTCAGCTAAGCGGGCAATGGGCGGAAAGCTGACAATGCCTGTGGCTGGGTCGTAAATACCGCCGTTGGATGCTGTAACGCCCGTTAAACCGGGAACGATGGTGTCTGTAAGGGTGATGTTGGTGGCGGTACTGGGCCCTCTGTTTTCGGTGAGAATTGTGTAGGTGACACTCGAACCCGCGATCGCAGTAGCGGGTCCGCTTTTGAGCGTCACTACATCGGCACTCTCGGTGATGCTGGTGGTGACTTGCGCTTCGGGGCTGCTGCCGTTGTTGTTTGCAGGATTCGGGTCAGGGCTCGTTGAGGTGCTGCTAGCAGTGTTGGCGATGGGGCCGCCGGTGGCGGGAACTGCAAAACTGACGGTTCTGTTGGTGCTGGCTGCGCTGGCTAGGGATGCGATCGCCGGCCAAGTCACAATACCTGTAGTTCCGTTGTAAGTTCCGTCCTCCGAGACGGTGACTCCTGTTAAACCCGGAACAATGGTGTCGGTGATCGCCACATTGGCTGCCGGACTCGGCCCACTGTTGGTTGCCGTAATTGTGTACGTGACGGTCGAACCCGCGATCGCAGTAGCGGGCCCGGTTTTGACCGTCACTACATCGGCACTCTCGGTGATGCTGGTGGTGACTTGCGCTTCGGGGCTGCTGCCATTGTTGTTGTCGAGATTGGGGTCTGAACTCGTTGAGGTGCTGCTAGCAGTGTTGGCGACGGTGCCGCCGGTGGCGGGAACTGCGAAACTGACGGTTCTGTTGGTACTGGCTGCGCTGGCTAGGGATGTGATCGCCGGCCAAGTCACAATACCTGTAGTTCCGTTGTAAGTTCCGTCCTCCGAGACGGTGACTCCTGTTAAACCCGGAACAATGGTGTCGGTGATCGCCACATTGGCTGCCGGACTCGGCCCACTGTTGGTTGCCGTAATTGTGTACGTGACGGTCGAACCCGCGATCGCAGTAGCGGGCCCGGTTTTGACCGTCACTACATCGGCACTCTCGGTGATGCTGGTGGTGACTTGCGCTTCGGGGCTGCTGCCATTGTTGTTGTCGAGATTGGGGTCTGAACTCGTTGAGGTGCTGCTAGCAGTGTTGGCGACGGTGCCGCCGGTGGCGGGAACTGCGAAACTGACGGTTCTGTTGGTACTGGCTGCGCTGGCTAGGGATGTGATCGCCGGCCAAGTCACAATACCTGTAGTTCCGTTGTAAGTTCCGTCCTCCGAGACGGTGACTCCTGTTAAACCCGGAACAATGGTGTCGGTGATCGCCACATTGGCTGCCGGACTCGGCCCACTGTTGGTTGCCGTAATTGTGTAGGTGACGGTCGAACCCGCGGCCGCAGTAGTGGGCCCGCTTTTGACCGTCACTACATCGGCAAGATCGTTCGTAATAGTGGTCGTGACTCGCGCCTCCGGGCTGCTGCCGCTGTTGTTACCGGGTAAGGGATCGATCGTACTGCTGCTGCTGAATACACTGTTGGTAATAGGGCCAAGTGTAGTTGGGCTCGTAACAGTTACGGTGCGCCTGGTGGTAGCCCCAGCAGGTAAATTCGGAATAGTGGGCCAGGTGACCAGTCTCGTTGTCGGGTTGAAAGTGCCGCCGCCCTCGGCACTACTCAATACTGCCCCGACGGGCAATCTATCTTCAATCACCACGTTTTCGGCGTCGTTCGGGCCGTTATTTACTGTGGTAATTGTGTAAGTAATGGGGCTACCCGGTGCCGCAGCGGCCGGGCCTGTTTTCGTTGAGGCAACATCTGCTGTAGTACGCGGCACCTCTATAGTTTGGATAGACAAAGTGCGAACGTCGTGAATATTTGTTGCGTCTCCCGTTGAACCAGCAAAACCAAATTTGAATGTTTCCGGTATTGGCCCGTTTAGCTCCTCTAAATTGGCAATGTCGATAATAGTCTCACCCGGATCTGCAAACGAACCATTATTGTTGAGATCAAAGTTAACACTGAGACGGTTTGGCGTGTCAGAAGTGGGGGGTTGCAAAATAACTTGAACTCTTCTTCTGGCTTCTTCGCGAATGCTAGTAATGGCGTTGGTTGGCCCGTTTGGAGGCAGAGGATTTACGGTATCAGGAATATTATCTATTCCCTGCGGCACAAACGTAGAAGTTAAAAATTGATATTGCGTAACTTCGCTACCTCGAAGCGTTACCGAATCTGCTCTACGCCCCCCCGGAAGTCCGCCTACACGCCCTTGAGTTTCAGTTGAGAAATTTCCGAATTCATCCAATCCAATTCCTAAATAACCTCCCCGTAAACCGGGCTGATTTGTATCTGTATTTTGGGCGTAGCCGAGAGACCCTCCATAGCCTCCAGCTACTGTTGGCGTCACAGTACCGTCAATTAAAAAGAAACTTATGCCGTCCCCTGTCCGCCCTGCTAAATTATCACGTGCAGTGCCATTGTAGGCAAATATATCGAAGACAATGTTAAGACCGCTGTTGACTGGAACCTGACTGTTATAGATAACAAAAGTAGATTGGTCAAAAGTTCTTGTAGTTAATCTCAACGCCCCGCTGCCAACCGGGTCTATGTCCAAACCCGGAAAACTCTCGGTTCCGGTTCCTGCTGTTAAAGCTGGAGCGTCTGACGAGCCAGTAACCCCAGAGATCCAAGGCCCGATTAGACGTGCGTCTTGAAAACTTTCGTCCACTAAATTAATGAGGACAGCGCTGTAAGTTTCCTGGGTTTTTGTTTCAAAGGCTATTGCGGTTTTTACTCGTCCTGCTGTAACATTTAATTGCCAGTTTCCTCCTAATATTGCACTGCCAATTAAATTGTTGGAAGCCGCTATATTTGCACCTGTTAATTCTCTCAGCTTCCGCACGAAAGCAATCCCGGATTTTCCAGCCCCAACCTTACACGCTAATAATAAAATATCGGCTTTTTCCGTGAAGGCATTGCGCCACTGCTGCAAATGCCGATCGTACTTTTGCAAGTTTTCATCTTTCAGTATAGTTGACCCCAGTTGTAGCGAAGCTTCGCCGCCGTGAGCAACTATTTGAAGGCTAGTAATTAAGTTGCGTTTAGATAGAATCTCGGTAATTTGTTCTACTCCGTCCCGCATTCTATCGAGGACAATTATCTCTGTCCCCGGTTTGACTCCGCTGGCAAGATGCTGATAATTATCTACTCTCGGATCAATGCAAACTAAATATTTTTTATGTTGAGTCTTAACGCCCAGACTCGCTTTTGTTAAAGAGGAAATATCGATCACCGGATCACCGACTAATTGCGTCCCAACCAAAGAATCTTGTAGGTAGTCTGTGTCGCGGCGATCGCTACTTGATTTTTGAATTGGGAAAAAGTAGTTGCACAATGATTTTTTCATGAGTTACATAGCTCCTTGACTTGTTAATTGTCAACCTTCAGGGGTGATATTATTGTTAATTGCTAATGGGAAACTTTTAATTACTAATTTCTCGACTTCGCATACTTAACAAGTTCTATTTACTTCGATTTTTTTTTTATCGACATCTTCCCAAAGTAGCAGTTCCCTGTATTTACCTGGGAAATCAGGCGTTTTTTTAGCCAAATCCGACTTGGCAGTAAATTATTTTAGCATAAAAAAACCGCGCTAGAGGTACAAAAATACGACTTAAAACACGAGATTTTTGGCCTAAAAGCTGTTGACAGTTGTGAGCTTTTGTAGTACCTACGCCTTAATGGCTCCGACTTTTATTAAAACTTGAGTCATCATCACAAACCAATTTTATGGTAGTCACTCAGTCCAATCTCCGATTATTTCTATTTCGGTAAAAAATGGTTATAAATTTTGTACTCATCAACTCCGCCCTCTGACTTTTATCCGGAATAAATTGCTCCTTAACAACAAATTTTATGGTTTTGCTCAGCCGAACATCCACTAATTAACGACCTTGGTGTTAGGAGACTTTAAAATTTTAAAAAAATAAAAACCCGGTTGGTTCAACAAACCGAGTTGGTATATTTTTATGAAAAAGACCGCGCATTAAATGCCCTTCGTTCTTAACGAGAAAGAGCGAGAAAATCCAGAGAAGTCAGAGAATTATCAGCGCCAAAAACCTGAGCCAAAACCTCGCCAGTCGCTGCAACTTGCAGCAGTTGGGCATTCGGCGTCGGGTTAATTTGCAAAGCCTCAAAACTCAAGCCCTCAGCCAGGACAAACTTATCAGTTCCTACGGAAAAATTGAGTATTGTATCCATACCACTATTAGCGCCTAACACAAAGTGATCATTCCCACTACCCCCAATCAAAGTATCATCTGAGCCATCACCAAACAGCCAGTCATCTCCTGCACCCCCATTGAGAATATCGCTATCTTTCCCTCCGTAAATAGTGTCATTACCATCCTCACCGTTGAGAGTATCTTGACCTTCATTACCGTATAACAGGTCATCGCCACTACCACCATTAATACAGTCTTGCTGACCGTCTTCACCCACAGCGCCTCGCTCATTTTGCCCTCGATCGCCAAAAATGGTATCGTTACCCTGATCGCCACACAAAATATCGCTGCCATCATCGCCGTAGATCAAATCCTCGCCAGCATCTGCCTGTACTACATCGTCATCCTTGCCACCACGAAGGCTATCGTTACCAAAACCCCCACTTAGAGAGTCGGAACTCTCACCACCATTAAGGAAGTCATTGCCATCTCCCCCAAATAGCAAGTCGCGGCCGTTGGCATCCAACACTAACTCGTTTTGCAAACTACCGTAAAGCGAATCGTCTCCCTCGTCGCCGACAATGGTGTCGGAACCGAGTTCGCCCCAAATGCGATCGTTATCTTTGCCGCCGTAAATTAAGTCGTTACCTTTGCCGGCAAAAAGGCTGTCGTTACCACTACCACCGCCGATGATATCGCCAGTGTCGTTGCCGAAAATTAAATCGCCTTCAGATGTCGCAATTGTGCTGGCTTGTTGAGTGCCGTAGTCGCCGATTATGGTGTCGGAACCTTGATTGCCGTAGAGAGTATCCGAGTCAGTTTCGCCGAAAACGCGATCGCCTCCTTTGCCTGCAAACACCAAATCCCGTCCGTTGCCACCTAGCAAGGTGTCGTCTTGTTCTTGGCCGTTCATCAAGTCGTTGCCATCACCTCCCAGCAGCAAATCGAAGCCGTCGGGGTCGCTGTCTAGGGAGTTGAGTAGGCCACCAAACAAAGAGTCGTCTCCGTTGTCGCCCCAAAGGGTGTCCGGGCCTTTGTCACCCCAAATTAGGTCGTTGTCGATGCCACCATAGGCGCTGTCAGGCCCTTTGCCGGAGTAAATCGTGTCATTGCCTTGAGTGCCTGCAATGGCGTCGCCTGAAGACCCGCCGAAAATCAGGTCGCTGTCGTTGTCGGTCAAGTCGATGTTGTTGCCGTTGTCGCCGACTATGGTGTCGGAACCGCGATCGCCATACAGGGTGTCGGAATTGCGATCGCCCGATATGCGATCGTTTTGTTTGCCGCCAAATACGGCGTCGGTTTCTTTGCCGGCGTAAACGATGTCGTCGTCCTTACCTGCTGCGATGAAGTCTCGCTGTTGGTCGCCGTAAACGATATCGCTGCCGCCTTCACCTAACACTGTGTCGTCGCCACCAAAGGAGAGAAACAGTTGGTTGGTTTCGTTTCCTGTTAAGGAATCGTTTCCGGATGTTCCGATGCTGGTGTTTTGGATGTCGATGAGTTGGGCGGCGTTGGAGTCGAAGTTGAGTATTGGCGAGGGCTGGGGGGGGGTAAATGTGATGTTGGGGGGCTGAGGTAGGGGGTCGCAACCGCAACTGGTATCCGGTTCGGCTACTGGGTTGAATATAGGGGTTGGTTCTGGGGCTGGTTCCGGCGCTGGTGTTGGCCCGGGTGTTGGTTCCGGCGCTGGTGTTGGTGTTGGTTCCGGTGCGGGTGTTGGTGTTGGTTCCGGTGCGGGTGTTGGTGGTGTTGGTGTTGGTTCCGGCGCGGGTGTTGGTGTTGGTTCCGGTGCGGGTGTTGGTGTTGGTTCCGGCGCTGGTGTTGGTGTTGGTTCCGGTGCGGGTGTTGGTGTTGGTTCCGGCGCGGGTGTTGGTGTTGGTTCCGGCGCTGGTGTTGGTGTTGGTGTTGGTGTTGGTTCCGGTGTTGGCGTTGGTGTTGGTTCCGGTGTTGGTGTTGGTTCCGGCGCGGGTGTTGGTGTTGGTTCTGGGACGGGTATTGGAGTTGGTTCCGGCGCTGGTGTCGGCGTCCGCGTCGGCGCGGGTGTTGGCGTTGGTTCTGGTTCTGGGACGGGTGTCGGTATCGGCGCGGGTGTTGGTATTGGTTGCGGCGCAGGTGTCGGTATCGGTATCGGCGCGGGTGTTGGCGTCGGTATCGATTCTTTAAGGGGAATGAGAGAAACAGTGGCGACTGCCGCACTGGTGGCGCCGAGGTTGTCTGTAGCGCTGTAGGTGAAGTTTGCGCCTGTGAAATTGCCGGACGCCTGGAAGAACAACTCGGTAATTTGCTCGGCTGTTAGGGTTTGACCAGCCGTGACCCGCACTCCCTGGCTGGGATCACCCAAGAACAGCGTGCCCTCATTGGCTGGCGGCAAGGTGTTTACGGTAAAGGAAACCACCGTCCCGTCTGGGTCGGTTCCTCCGAGTCCGGGGATGTTCACGGTGGTTTCCAGCAACAAAGCGACGCTGGAGTTGTTGGCGACGGGTGGCTCGTCGGCGGGAGGTAATAGTGCTAGCAGGGAGGCTGTAGCGGGGGCTGGACTGATGGCGCCCCGGCTGTCTGTGGCGCTGTAGGTAAAGTTGGTGGCTGCGAATTCGCTGGTTGCTTGGAAGAATAACTGGCTGATTTGAGTTGTGTTCAGTCTTTGGCCTGCCGTGACCCGGATTCCCTGGCTGGGATCGCCCAAGAACAGGACGCCTTGATTTGCAGCCGGCAGGGTGTTGATAGTCAAGAATTCGATCGAGTCGTCGGGGTCTTTGGCCGTCAGCTCTGTGAGGTTGACGCTGCTGTTTGGCGCCAGGGTCTGGCTGAAGTTTGTGGGTACCGGCGGGTAGTTGAACGCCAGTGACACCAGAGAAACTGTGGCTGTAGGACTGCTGCCACCGAGATTGTCCTTGCTGCTGTAGGTAAAATTAGCTCCTGTGAAATTGCCGCCCGACTGGAAGAATAACTGCGTCATTTGCTCGGCTGTCAGGGTTTGACCAGCCGTGACGGCGACTCCCCCCGTTGCGGGGTCGCTCAAGAACAGGACGCCTTGATTTGTCGGCGGCAGGGTGCTGATGGTGAATGTAACCACTGTGCCGTCTGAGTCTCTGCCTCCGAGCCCGCTAATTTGGACAACGCTGTTGGGCGGTAGCGCAGCGTTGCTGCTGTAGGCTGATGGAGGTTGGTTGGGTATGGGCTGCGCGCTAATAATCGCGGTGGTGACAGTGGCTCTGGACTCGGAACCGTTGTTATTGCTGGGTTCGGGGTCAAAAGTGCTCGATCGACTCTGGGAAGTATTGCTAATGGCGCCCGTCGCTGGAACGACTACTGTTACCTCGCGGTTGATGTTGCTGCCGCTAGTCAAACTGGGAATTGTTGGGAAGGTGACAACCCCTGTCACTGGGTCGTAAGTGCCGTTATCGGATGCGCTGACACCCGTTAAACCGGGAATGATGCTGTCTGTAATCACTAGGTTTTCAGCAGCATTCGGCCCATTGTTCGCGGTAGTTATAGTATAAGTCACGGAACTACCAGCAGGAGCAGATGTGAGACCGCTCTTGGACGTAACCAGGTCGGCCACAGGATCGATCGAGGTGGTGACTCGACCCCCCGCCTGACCGGGCACTGCGACTGTCGAGCCGTTGTTGTTTGTTAAGTCCGGGTCGGAAGTGTCCGATCGACTCAAGACAATGTTGGTGATGCTCGTCAGGGTAGTCGGCGGTACAAAGCTGATGGTGCGGCTCTGGTTGGTGCCGCTGGCTAAAGTCGCGATCGCTGGAAACTCGATCGCCCCTGTGGCTGGATTATAGGTTCCGCCGTCGGACACGGTGACTCCCGTTAAGCCGGGAATCAAGCTGTCGGTGATGACTACGTTGGCCGCAGGACTCGGCCCGTTGTTGTTAGTAGTAATTGTATAAGTGAGAGTGTCGCCCGCGTTGATGCTGGCCGGAGCCGTTTTTTGGGTGACAACATCGGCCAGAGCATCGATCGAGGTAATGACGGTGGCGTTGGGGTTTGTACCGTTGTTGTTGGTCGGAGTGGAGTCGGGAGTGATGGAGGTACTTCTGGCCGTGTTGCTGATGGAAGTTAGGGTGGGTGGTACTGTGAAGCCGATCGTCCGGGTGACAGTCTCCGCATTGGCGATTGCCACGGGCGCGAAGGTGACAATGCCAGTCGCTGGATCGTAAACGCCGCCGTTAGATGCCGTGACTCCAGTTAATCCGGGAACTATGCTGTCAGTGATGGTTACAGCTTCTGCCGGACTTGGGCCTAAGTTGACTGTGGCGATCGTATAGCTGACCGAGCTATCGGCGCGAGCATCCGTAGAGCCGGTTTTGGTGGTTGCAAGATCCGCGTTGGGCGCAATACTTGTTGTAACCGTAGAGTTAGTGGGAGTGCCGTCTTTGTTGGTTGTCGAGCCGTTGTTGTTAGTGGCGATCGGATCGAAAGTCGCCGCGCTACTCCGGGCGGTGTTGCTGATGTCGGTACGGGTGGCTGGGGCAATGAAACTGATGGTGCGGGTCGCAGTAGCTGCATTTGCCAGCGCTGTCAGTGCTGGGAAGGTGACAATGCCCGAAACTGGGTCGTAAGTGCCGCCGTCCGATACGCTGACTCCTGTTAAACCCGGAATAATGCTGTCAGTGATAGTCACATCGGCAGCGGGGTCTGGCCCGATGTTAGTCGTAGTCAATGTGTAGGCGACGCTTGACCCGGCCGAAGTAGTCACAGGGCCACTTTTGGCAGTAACTAAATCCGCGACTGTATCGACAACTGTGGTAAAGACTACACCAGGCCCCTCGATTTGCCCTGGCGCAAGCACACCGCTGTTGTTGCTAAGGTCGGGGTCGAAAGTCGAGCTAGTGCTGAATGCAACGTTGGCAAAACTGCTACCACTGGTTAAACCCGGCGGCAAATCAATTGTCAGGGTGTAAGTCACAGTCTCGCCGGCATTGAGAACCGGAATTAACGGCCAGGTGACAGCCTTGGTTTGGTTCAGGTAAGTGCCGTTGTTGGAGGCATTGAGAACCGGCGGTAATCCGCCCGGACGCAGCAGTTCTAAAGGTATTTCGTCTTGAATCAGAACATTTGTAGCAGGCGCTGGCCCCTTGTTTACTGTAGTAATCGTGTAGGTAATGCTGCCTTCGGACTTGACGAACTGCGGGCCGGTCTTAATAGTGGCAACCTCTGCGGCGATACTGGGAGGATTGATAGTTTCAACTACCACGTTTTGAAGTTCGTGAATGTTGTTGGCGCCTCCGGTGGAACTGCCAAAACCAAATTTGAAAAGTGGCGGTACTGGGCCGTTTTCGGTGGCCAAGTTGGGGATGTCGATCAATGTAGTTTCGTAGATGTCGTCGAAATTTTCATCGAAGGCAACGGTGAGGCGAGAGGGATTTACCGGATCGTTAGATGGATTCAGCGTAATTTGAACGGATCTTTTGGCTAAATTGCGATCGAGCGTGAACGTATTGCTGAAGTTAAAACTGCTGCCGGGTTCAGGGCCACTAAAGTCAATGCTCGTAGGAATGTTATCGATGCCGAAGGGAACGATCGCATTTGTTAAAAACGGATAACCCTCTGCTTGATTTCCTCTAACAGTTACTGAATCAGGTCTGAAAGAACCAATAGAGGAGCCGGGAATCGGAGGCGGCTCCGGGCCAGAGCGCCCTTCTGTGGATGTTGAAAAATTGCCAAACTCGTCAAGCCCAATGCCTAAATAACCTCCCTCAATACCGGGTATACCCGTTCGTGGAGCGTAAGCCAGAGAACCCCCATAACCCCCAGTCCTAGTTGGGCTAACAGTGCCGTCAATCAAGAAGAAACCCAGACCATCCCCTGGCTGAGGGCTAATAAAGGGGCCCTCAGCCCTATATTGCTGGCTTGAACCGTAAGAATAAAAATCAAATTGGACTCTGATACCGTCGGTTGAAGGAATGGGGTTGTTGTAGATGACAAAGGCTTCCCTGTCACCTGCTGCTGGAGTTAATAGCAGAGCGCCATCGCCGGGAGTGGAACCGCCTAAAGCCGGAAGTACGCCGGATACTGTGCCTCCGGTAATGCCGGGGATAAGTTGATTGGCTGCTGGAACCCCGCTGCTCGGATCAAATAGGGCCCCGTCGTTTCCCCCGTAAATCCAAGGCCCCCTAACTGTGGAGTTTTTGAAAGTTTCGTTAACTAATGTGCCGAGGGCGTAACGGTAGGCTGCGAGCACTTCTTTTTCAATGGCGATTCTCGCGTTTATTTCCCCGATCGCAAATTTTAATTCCCAGTCGCCGCCGAGTGCCGCACTCCCCGTCAAGTTGTCGGAAGCTGCAATATCTGCACCGACTATTAAGCTCAGCCGCCGCACGAAGGCCTCGCCGCTTTCCCCCGCTGCGACGCTGCACCCGAATAACAAGATATCTCCTCTCTCGCTGAGGGCTTTTCCCCACTGCTGTAACAAATGGCTGTAGGTTTCTAAATTGTCGCTGCAAAGTTCGATCGACCCTAGCTGCACCCCCGCTTCTCGACCGTGAGAAACTATCTGAAGGCTGTCTAAATCGCTGCAATGGGTCAAAATTCTAGTAATTTGCTCGACTCCATCCCGCGTCGAGTCCAATACAAATACCTCTGTATCGGCTGTTGCTCCTTTTGCCAAGCTGTCGCCGTTCTCTACTCTGGCATCGAGGAACAGTACATTTTTTATAGTCTGGGCGCCCAAAGACTCGGTTGCTCGCAAAAATTCTCTGTGGGGATGCCCAATTCCCCTGTCGCCACGCACTTTCTGGGACAGGAAACACTCCTCTGTTTTTACTTGTTTTATGGGTTTTTTCTGATGATGAGTTGCTGTTGTTCGGGAGTTTGCGCCCGCAATCCTTGCGGGGGATTCACATATTTGTGGGGTGATAAAAATTGGTTTGTTGCAGATGCTTTGCATGGTCAAATTGGCTCACGGATTGTAGATGATGTACCCACTTCAAGATGATAATTATCACCTATTGACAAGATTAAATTGCACAGTAAGAGGCTCTGCTGCTTGATTTGAAGCAAGAGCAAAAAGCGAATTTTACTCAGCACAAAGCAGTGCTATATAAACATTTCCTAGCATTGCAAATATCGGCGGCAGAAAAGCTGAGGATTTGGGGTTTAAATCCCAATAATCTCTCTATCTGGTGATATTTTGCCTTCGGCTTTTTTCTTTTCTGTTAGCGAGTGGATCTGTTACACGCTTATCTCTTACATCGCGCAGTAGATAATAATACGAGTTCTCAAAAATTTACTTTATGAGGTTTGCTGTACATCGTCTAAGGCATTTTATTTGCAGAGAAAATTAACTATTTCTAGACGTATAAACCCGGTTTGAGGCACGAAAAGACTTCTTTCCAGCCCTCGCTCCCGCTAAACAACTCGGTTTCTTTGGTGTTGGTGTGCAAGCCCTGTTCACAATAGCAACCAGACATTAATTAGGGAGTTATAGCCGTGACATAATTATGGCGACCGTGCCCGAAGTGTTATTCAACTGAGATCTTGTACCATTCTCAATAACCCTTTTATGGGGGGGTTCTCCTGCCCCGCCCATAATAAAATTCACTTGTTGTGGAACAGGCCGGAAAGCCTATTCTTGAGAATGGTGCAACATATGAGATTCAATTGAAATTGGCATACCCTGTATCGACGAAGCGTCTTAAAAATTCATGACTTGGAGTCTGGAGATAGCAATCTAGGTTTGAGACTGTTTCGCTACGATCGCAAAAACAGATTAGTGTCGCCCACAAGCAACTTCTCAAACTGTCAACTTAGAGTCTTCGAGCTGGTTTCTGTTTAAGAGAAATGCTCGGGACAATGTTTGGTGCAGAATTTTTCATGATGTTTTGGAGAAACTGATTTGGAGATTTGCTCCTGGGCTAATTACGATTTTTGTTGGCTAATTTTCTTAACTGCAGGAGTTACGCCCAGGAGATTAGAAACCCAATTTATGGCTAGATTCCTCGTCGCCCAACCAAAATTTATCATCTAAACTTTGTTTCTGATCGTAAATCCTCAACTAGAAAAACACCGATCGCAATTCCCCTGTTATGCCAACTGTAACCAAGCAATAATGCTCGATTAGGTTTTAAGTGCTGAGTTTGGGCGTGGGTCGTCCAAAACAAGCTTCAACAATAAGCCTTACACGTAAGTATATATTAACTCATTGATTATTACATCCCCAAATAGGTATAGATACAAGCACCAATATAAGCTATATCTTTTCACCGCGAGCGTCAAGAGTTCTGGCTTGGTAGTACCGACAATCTTGACAGGGCCCAGAAGGATTGACAGCGCAGCGAATGTAATTAGAGCGGGCGTTATACTCGCAAGTGATATCGCCGATCGAATAAGCGAGGCTTTGTATGTAAGTGCGATCGGCAGTTGGTAGTTGAGCTCGCATGGGTCTATTCGCTACCGCAAGTCTGGCCGCTGCAATTCTGTCGCGGGCTTGGCTCTGGGCATAGCGCATCACCCACAAAGACAGCAGCGAGGGAGCTAAACCTATGAAAATAATCAGGAGAGCAGTTAGCACTTTTTCAGAGCGTATGTGGAGAATATGTTTTTTGATTTAGGCGATGGCCACAAAAAATCCTCCCCGAAAAGACGGTTTTAAATAAGAAAAGTTCCCGCTCAATTCTCAAACTATGCCGCCCCTGTGTTAAGCATTAGCTGGCGGCTGAGGAGGGCGAATTAAATAACTTACAATTTTAATTGTTATTGTGGGATGGGCGTCCCGCCCGTCCCACAAACTTTTTAAGAAACCCGGTTGCTCTCAAAAACTAAAACGGTTAAACCTTAGCAATATCCCCCGCTAAATCCATCAACGAACCCGCGCCTTCCACCTTAGCAACATCTAACAAAGTCTTCAAAACCGAATCGGGATTCAAACTAATCGAATCAATTCCCAACTCAACCAAGAAACGAGCAAACTCAGGATAATCGCTGGGCGCTTGACCGCAAATCCCAATCTTTCGATCGTACTTCTTGGCAGCTTTAATCGCAATTGCTACCATTCGCTTGACAGCTTCATTCCGTTCGTCAAAAATGTGCGCGACTAAAGCAGAATCCCGGTCTAATCCTAATGTTAGCTGAGTTAAATCGTTAGAGCCGATCGAGAATCCGTCAAAAACTTGGGCAAATTCGTCCGCAAATATGACATTGCTCGGCAATTCGCACATCACATACACTTGCAAGCCGTTCTCGCCCTTAACTAAACCGTGTTTTGCCATCTCGGCTAACACTTTTCGCCCTTCATCCGGGGTGCGACAAAATGGAATCATCGGAATCACATTTGTCAAGCCCATTTCGTCGCGAACTCGTTTTAATGCTTTGCATTCCAAAGCGTAAGCTTCGCGGTAATTTGGGTCGTAGTAGCGAGAGGCGCCGCGCCACCCGATCATCGGGTTTTCTTCTTTGGGCTCAAACTGCCGCCCTCCCAAAAGATTAGCATATTCGTTGCTCTTGAAATCGCTCATCCGCACGATAACTGGATTTGGATAAAATGCGGCGGCAATTGTGGCAATTCCGTGGGCGAGTTTGTCGGTGAAGAAATCGGGTTTGTGTTGGTAAAGTGCTGTGAGTTCTGCAATTTCTTCTTTGACTGATTCATCCACCAATTCGTCAAAGTGAATCAGTGCCAGCGGGTGTGCTTTAATGTGATTGGCAATGATGAATTCTAGCCGCGCTAAGCCTACGCCGTCGCAAGGAATTGCTGATAAACCAAAGGCTTCTTCTGGGTTCCCGACATTCATTAAAATTTGAGTGCGGGTGCGGGGTAAATTCTCGATCGCAGTTTCTTGAAGTTCAAAAGGAACCAAACCGGCATAAACTTTGCCTTCGTCTCCTTCCGAACAAGAAATCGTGATTTCTTGCCCGTTGTGCAAGATTTGGGTGGCGTCGCCGGTGCCGACAATGGCGGGAATTCCCATTTCTCTGGCGATGATGGCTGCGTGACAAGTGCGGCCGCCGGAATTGGTGACGATCGCACTTGCTTTTTTCAGAATCGGTTCCCAATCGGGGTCTGTTTTGTTAGTAACTAAAACTTCTCCTGATTGAAATTCAGCGATTCTGTGAACATCTAAAATCACGCGGGCTTTTCCTTGTCCGATTGATTCGCCAACGGCGCGTCCTTTTGCTAAAACTGCACTGCTACCTTGCAATTTGTAGTTTCGCAAAATTTTAGCTGACTTTTGAGATTGTACTGTTTCTGGTCGCGCTTGGACGATAAACAATTCGCCCGTATTGCCGTCTTTTGCCCACTCAATGTCCATCGGCGTATAAGTTCCGCGCACTTTAGAGTAGTGTTCTTCGATGATGACTGCCCATTTGGCTAGTTGCAGAATTTCATCATCTTGTATGGCAAATTTATTTTTTTCGGCTGCTATGACGGAGACGTTTTTGGTGTATTTAGAACCGCCGATATCGTACACCATTTTGAGTGTTTTGCTGCCGAGGCGTTTGTCTAGAATCGGGAGAAAACCTTGTTTTAATGTTGGTTTAAAGACGAAGTATTCGTCGGGGTTGACGGTTCCTTGGACGACGTTTTCGCCTAATCCGTAGGCGGCGGTGACTAATACGGCGTTTTTGAATCCGGTTTCGGTGTCGATGCTGAACATGACGCCGGAGGATGCTAAGTCCGATCGCACCATTTTTTGGACGCCGACTGATAGGGCGACTTCAAAGTGGTCGAAACCCCGCTGTTGGCGGTAGGAAATCGCGCGATCGGTGAATATGGAAGCAAAGCATTTGTGACAGCATTCCAGGACGCCAGCGCAAGCTTGGACGTTGAGGTAGGTTTCTTGTTGTCCGGCGAAACTGGCGTCTGGTAAGTCTTCTGCGGTGGCGGAGGAACGCACTGCTACGTCTGTACTGTCGCCGTAGCGATCGCACAATTTTTCGTAAGCATCCGCGATCGCCGCTTGGAGTTCTCGCGGAAATGGTGTGTCGAGAATTAGTGCGCGGGCTTGCTTGCCTTTTTGTCGCAGGTTCTGCAGATCTTCTACGTCTAAATCGGCAAAAATTTCGCGCAATTTAGCTTCTAAACCCGCCGACTCGATGAAGTAGCGGTAAGCGTGTGCTGTAGTTGCAAATCCGTTGGGAACTCTGACTCCTTGGGCGGTTAACTGTTGAATCATTTCGCCCAAAGAAGCATTTTTCCCGCCTACTAATGGGATGTCGGCGATGCCGACTTCATCAAACAATAATACTAAGGCTTTTTCTTTGGGAATTAAAACGGGTCGTGGTGCAATTTCTAATTTTTCGATCATTGCTTTTTTCCTCTAAACTTCATCTCAGTTCTGTCAAAGGACAGTAAACAAAAGACGGTTTATTTTGATGAATTGTAATTTTGTTACCAAAATTCTGTGATTTTTTCCTAGGCTGTATCAACCGAGTTTTCGATTGCCTCTATTTCAAGATTATCACTTTTTTGCTAAATAGCAAGGCCTGTGGAGATTTTTTATTTGATTGCAAAAAGTAAAGAAATCGCAGTAATGAGTTTATTTAAGGTATTATAAAAGAAGTGATAAAAATATGAATAGTGAAGATAGTTCGCCCCGCTTTTTTTGGGTTGAGCGCTCATTGGTGCGGGGATATCGCTTGGATGGTGTTGGTAGGAGAATTGAAGGACAACAAAGGGTGGGGTTCGATCGCGCGATCGGCTGAACCTGCCCAAAAACAGATACTTACTTTCCCACAGTAGTCGTGAGTCGCCCAAACTTTTAGATTTTAGTTCAACCTCCCCGATTCATCTGTGGACTAAATCTAAAGTCTAAAATCTAAAATCGGTTCACAGGGGCGATCGCCCAAAAAAACACTCAGCAGCTTAGTTTCCTCCTGAAACCCAGCTTGTAAAAACCCTAAAAATTTTACCTTTGATGGCCTTGACCTACTTAGAGGAAAACACAGTCGCATAGATATTAGATATTGCACCATTTTCAATAAGCCTTTTAAGGGCTGGTTAGAAGAAGCCCTCCCAATAAAATTTACTCTTTGTGAAATGGGCCGGAAAGCGAATTGTTGAGAAGAGTCGCACCTATGAGAGAGAGTGCATTGTAATTGTTGAACGAAAGAGTTTTTAACTGGGAAAGGCGGGATTTGTGGCTATAGAATTCTTTATATGCTATAATAGTGTGCTAGACTGCCTTATGACAAAAAACAAGGTATATGATATCAGTTTTGAGCCCCCCCGCAAAGTGCAACGGCTTTAAAGTTCTTCTGGTCGAAGATAATCAAGCAGAAGCCGATCTGATCGAAGAATTATTATTAGAAACAAATATCAGTAGAGCCGAACCCCAAAGGGTATCAGTAAGTTGTACAGACCGTCTCAGCAAAGCGCAGGAACTTTTGGTCTGCGAACAGTTTGATGTGATTTTACTTGATCTTTCGCTGCCCGACAGCCAAGACTTAAGTACAATTGTCAAAATACAAGAATATAGCCTAAATACTCCGATTGTCGTACTGACTGCGCGCAACGATGAAGAACTCGCCCTGCAGTCAATCCAAGCAGGAGCTCAGGATTATCTAGTCAAGCGAAAAATCGACAGCGAAGTGTTAATTAGATCGCTGCGCTACGCAGTCGAGCGACAGCACAACCAAGAAGCTTTGCGAAAAAGCGAAGAAAAATATCGCTCGGTAGTCGAGAATTCTCTCGTCGGAATTGCCATTCTTGCTCCTCCGATTTCCCCCTCAGCCCCAGAAAAATGCCAGTGGTTGGAAGTGAACGATGCTTTGTGTGATTTGCTGGGATACGATCGCCAAGATTTTTTGCACGAGGATTGGGAACGGTGGGGTTTTCCTGAAGACTTGCAGGCTAGTTTAGAGCAGTTAAATAAAATTTTAGCCGGGGAGAGTGAAGGCTATGTTTTAGACCAACGGTGGCGCAAAAAAGATGGAGAAATAGTTTACACTCGAGTTTCCCTGCGCTGTATTCGCGGCCGCGACGGCTCGATAGAGCGGATGATAAAAGTAATCTTGGATGTCAGCGATCGCTACCGTTACGAACACAAATTAAAAGCATCAGAAGAGTTTTTCAAGCACACGATTAATGCTACTCCCGACCCAATTTTTGTCAAAGACGAGCAGCATCGCTGGATCGTATTAAACGACGCTTTCTGCGATTTAATGGGAAAAACGCGACAAGAACTGATTGGTAAGTCGGGATACGAATTTTTGTCACCAGCAAAAGCCAAAAGGTCTTGGCAAAAAGACGAAGAGGTATTCAGAACAGGCATCGCTGAAGAAAGGGAAGAAAAATTTACAGACTCCACTGGGAAGAAACGCATAATTTCTATCAAAAAAAGTGTTTGTCAAGCAACTAACAGCAGTAAAATGTTAGTGGGAACAATTCGAGATGTTACCGAGTACAAACGCCAACAATTAGCTTTGCAAGAGAGCGAAGCTAGGTTTCAAAAAATGGCATCTAACGTGCCAGGAATGATTTATCAGTTCCGGCTCGAAGCGGGTGGCAGAAAGTATTTTACTTACGTTTCTTCTGGCAGCAAAAACCTTTACCAATTAGAAGCGAAAGATATAGAAAAAAAGAAAAATTTTGCTTATGAAACAATTCATCCAGATGACCTCACAGGCTTTGAAAAATCGATCAAAATGTCAGCAACGACTCTGCAACCTTGGCAGCACCAGTGGCGGCAAATTATCCAAGGCAAAGTGAAGTGGCTGCAAGGTGCGTCGAAGCCAGAAAAGCAAGCCAACGGCGATATAGTTTGGGATGGCTTGGTGATGGATGTCACCGAGTTAAAACACACCCAACAAGACCGCGATAGATTTTTTAATATCTCGCTGGATTTACTTTGCATTGCAGGTTTTGACGGCTATTTCAAGCGCTTAAACCCGGCTTGGTCTACTGTATTAGGTTACAGCAGCGATGAAATGTTAGCCCAACCTTGGGTCGAATTCGTGCATCCAGAAGACAGAAATACCTGTTTGAGCCAATTAGAAGAACTCAAAAAGGGCAGTTCAATTGTTAACGTAAAACTCCGCTATATTTGCCGAGATGGCAATTATAAATGGCTGTCGTGGACTGCCTCGCCGTTTGCAGAAGAAGGTTTGATTTATGCAGTTGCCCGCGACGTTACATTGAACAAGCAAGCTGAAGCTGAATTGCGTAAAAGTGAAGCCACGAATCGCGCTCTTTTAAATGCGATACCAGACATGATATTTCGCTGTCGGGCAGACGGCACGTTTGTAGACTTCAAACCAGCCAAAGATTTCCCGAATCTCCTACATCAAAAAAAAGTAATTGGCAAAAAAGCACAAGACATATTGCCGGTTAGTTTTGTTGAAAAAATCTTGTCTCGCAACCAACAAGCGATCGACAACGACGAGATTCAAGTTGTAGAATATCAAATGCCAGTTAATGATGAACTGTACGCTTTTGAAGCAAGAATTGTTTTCTGCACGGATGACGAAATTATCGCGATCGTCCGCGACATCACTCAACGCAAACGATCCGAGTCCGTACTCCAGAGGCAAGCAGCAGCAATGGCCCAAGCTTCCGAAGGTATCGCCATATTCAGTGCCGACAAAGAGGTGATTTATTGCAACGCAGCCCGACTAAAAATCTACGGTTACGACTCTCTCGAAGAAATCTTAGGTAAAAGTTGGAAAATATTCTACCAAGGTGCAGAGCTGCAAAGGTTCGAGCAAGAAGTCCTGCCGAATTTAGTGCAGAAAGGTTCTTACAGCACCGAAGCATTAGGATGCCGTCGCGACCGATCCGAAGTCCCTATAGATGTCTCGCTGACAATGCTGCCCGACGGGGAAATCATTTGCATTGTTCGCGATATTTCCCAAAGAAAAAAAACAGAAGCAGCACTGCGGGAAAGCCAGCGGTTCGCTCAACAAATTGCTGGGGCAAGTCCTAATATGTTGTATGTTTATGACTTAATAGAACAAAAAAATATCTATGCGAACGCTTCTATATACCACATTCTCGGCTATACAGTAGAGGAGATTGAGGCGATCGGGCCGTGGATGATGTCAACTTTAATCCACCCGGAAGATTCAATCAAAATACCTGATTATTTAGTGCAAGTCGAAACGGGAATGGAAGGGGATATATTTGAGATTGAATACCGAATCAGGCACAAGGATGGTTTTTGGCGCTGGATTGTCAGCCGAGATACTGTATTTGCAAAAACAGCAGACGGTAAGTTAAAACAAATTCTCGGCACGGGAACTGATATTACAGAAAGCAAGCAAGCAGAAGATGAAATTAAGCTGTTGCTGGCAGCAACTCAAGCAATTAGTCAGTCAGCCGATTTTCACAGCGCCCTCCCAGATATCCTGCGGTTGCTGTGTAATGCGATCGGCTGGAATTTTGCGGAAGCTTGGATACCGTCTGCTAACGGTACTTGTTTGGAACACAGCGAAACTTGGTACGCTAGCGATCGCGATTTAGAGAGGTTCGGCCGCGAAAGTAAAAAAATTAAATTTGCCGCCGGAGTGGCAGTACCTGGACGGATTTGGTCAAGCAGAAATGTAGAATGGATTGAAGATATTTCTGTAGCCACGAATCATATTTTTGCCCGATCGCAAATGGCGGCATCAGTCGGATTGAAAGGTTGTTTCGGAGTGCCTATTCACGCTAGCTCAAAGGTGCTGGCAGTTTTAGTATTCTGCAAGCGCGATCGTTCGATTATGGAACCGCGTATAGTAGAGTTGGTCAAGGCTGTAGCGACTCAGTTGGGCGATCATATTCAGCGCAAACAAGCTGAAGAAGAATTGCGTAAAAGTGAAGAACGCTGGCAGTTAGTTCTCAAAGGCAATCAAGACGGAATTTGGGATCTGAATCTTCAAACAAATGAAGCTTTTAGATCTGCCCGCTGGCAAGAAATTATCGGTTACGCAGACGGCGAAATTGAAAGCATCCACAGCGCATCGATCGATCGCATCCATCCAGACGATCGCTCACGAGTGCAAGCAGCGATCAAAGGTTATCTCGATCGCCAAACCCCCAATTACGCCGCCGAATACCGCTTGCAGTGCAAAGACGGTAGCTATAAGTGGGTGCTCGCCCGCGCTCAAGCAGTGTGGGACGAAGCCGGAAACCCTCTGCGGATGGTGGGTTCGATGACGGATATTAGCGATCGCAAAGCAGCAGAATTAGCTTTACTGCAGGTCACTCAAGCCGTCGAAAGTACCAGTGATGCGATCGTGATCGCCGACTTGAAAGGGCGGTCTCTTTACCACAATCAAGCCTTCATTCAGCGCTACGGCTACACCGTGGAAGAACTTAACGATATTGGCGATATGACGGCGCTTTACGTCCGGCATAAAAATTATAAACAAATTTATAAAAGCCTTCGCCAAGGTCGCTCGTGGTGTGGCGAAGTGGCCATGCGAACTAAGAGCTACGAAGCAGTAACTGCTCTCGTGCGAGCCGACAGTATTCACGATAGTAATGGTAATTCCATCGGCTTAATTGGAGTAATTACTGACATCACAAAACGCAAAGAATCAGAAGTAATTTTGCGCCAAAAGTTAAAGCGCGAACAGTTGGTAGTAGCCATGCTGGAACGCATTAGATCTTCTCTCAATCTCGAAGAAATTCTTACCAAAAGTGTCGAAGAAGTGCGGCAGTTTTTGCAAGTAGACCGTACTGTTATTTACCAATTCAATCCGGATTGGAGCGGATTTATCGCTGTCGAGTCGGTTGCCGAAAATGTCCGAGCAATTGTAGGAACGGAAATTTATGACCCCTGTTTTGGGGCAGCCTACGTTACTCTTTACCTAGACGGCAGAATTAGAGCCACAGAAGATGTTTGCAATGCCGGCCTGGCCGATTGCCACTTGGCTTTGTTGACTCGGCTCGATGTGAGAGCGAATCTGGTAGTGCCGATTTTGCAAGGCGAAAACTTGTGGGGGCTGTTAATTGCCCACCACTGCAAGGGCCCGCGTCCCTGGCAGGAATTCGAGGGAGAGTGCCTAAAACAATTGGGGGTGCAGTTGGCGATCGCCATTCAGCAATCAATGCTATTTGAACAAGCACAAACTGAAATTGACGATCGCAAAGTTGCAGAAGCCGCCCTGCAATTAGCTAAAGAAGCCGCCGAATCCGCCAACCGTGCTAAAAGCGACTTTCTCGCCAACATGAGCCACGAATTGCGGACGCCTTTGAACGGGATTTTGGGATACATTCAACTGCTCAAACTGGATAAAAATTTTACCGCTGAGCAGCAGGAAAGTCTCCACAACGTTCAGCAGTGCGGCAACCACCTGCTGATGCTGATTAATGACGTTTTAGACCTCTCAAAAATCGAAGCTAGTAAAATGGATCTGTCGCTGACAAACGTGCATTTTTTCAGCTTTGTTAAAAGTATTATTGATTTGTTCCAGATGCGATCGGCTCAAAAAGGAATTGCCTTTAATTACGAGCAGGTGTCAGCGCTGCCCGACGGCATTTTGGCTGACGAAAAAAGGTTGCGTCAAGTTTTGATTAATTTGCTCAGCAATGCCGTTAAGTTTACGAACAGCGGCAGCGTTACATTCAAAGTCGGTTATGCAGAAAAATTCCCCGATAATTATCCTCAAACCAACTGCGAAACTTGTAATTTTACAGCGGAAATTGCCACCCAAACGATCAATTTGACCGCGAACTTAGACGCGCAGCAAATGTCGAGCCAGCCGCAGGGAACACAAGAAGCCCGCGAGGTGATAACAGCAGACAATACCAGCGATCGTGCCCCTACCCCTAAAATTCGCTTTCAAATCGAAGATACCGGCATTGGCATCGGGCAGAATAAATTAGAAGAAATATTTTTGCCTTTTCATCAAGTGGGCGATCATAACAATTTCGTCGAAGGTACCGGACTAGGACTTTCTATCAGCCAAAAATTAGCCAAAATGATGGGCAGCCAAATTCGCGTCCAAAGTACCTCCGGCAAAGGTAGTATATTTTGGTTGGATCTAGACTTGCCAGCAGTCGCCCAGTCTTCTGAACTCCCCTCCCGGCAAGAAAAAAGGCGGCTTTTAGGTTTTACCGGCCCCCAGCGGAAAGTGCTAATAGTGGACGATCACGAAGTAAATCGCGCCATGTTGCAGAGGCTGCTTTTTCATTTAGGATTTGAAATTGCACAAGCTACAGACGGCGAAGACTGCTTGCACAAAGCACAGGAATTTCTACCGGATATAATTTTAATGGATTTGCTGATGCCCGTCATGAACGGTTGGGAAGCTACCAGGCGGCTGCGACAGTTGCCGGAATTAAAAGATACGGTTATCCTTGCTTTGTCCGCTAACGTTTACGAGACTACCAAGCAAGAGAGCATACTTGCAGGTTGCGATAATTTTCTCACCAAACCGATTCAAACTAATGAGCTTTTAGAATTATTGCGCCTGCATTTGAGACTAGAATGGGTTTACGAAGAAGGCTCACAAACCAAAAAGCGGATAGATCAAACTGCAAAAGCATGTTCTGAGATTGCTGCTGCTGACTCAACGATGGTGTCTCCTGCCTCAGAGTCCGTCTCGGCATTGTTAAGATTGGCTGCAATGGGCGATATTGAAGCTATTCTGGAAGAGACTGCTAAACTCGAAGATTCTGACCCGACATTAGTGCCTTTCGTTCATCACCTGCGCCAACTTGCTAAAGGATTTCAGCTCAAGCAAATTCGAGATTTTTTGAAGCAACATTTGTCCTAAAATTGACCGTAGCTAACAGACAACTCAAAATCAGTTAAAGCTCACATCTTGCACTATTGTCAGCAACAGGCAAGATGCCTGTTCCACAGAGACTGAATTTTTTGTGTGGTGGGCATCCTACCCGCCCATAAAAGAAAAGAGTGATTGCAAATAAAGGCATCTACGAAGCAACCGGGTTTCGAGAGCCGCCGAAAATCACTTGAATCCGATTTAAACTCACAACCCACAACTAAAAAGTAAAAAATTTGAATGTTTGCCTTGAATATGAACGATAAGAATTCCGAAAGAAGCATCATACTAATTGTCGATGACAACCAAACAAATCTTGACGTACTTTTCGAGTTGTTAAGGAATTACGGGTTTAAAGTATTAGTGGCTCTAGACGGCGAAAGTGCGATCGAGCAAATTGACTACATCCATCCAGACTTGATTCTTTTGGATATCATGATGCCAGGAATTGACGGTTTTGAAACTTGCCGACGTTTGAAAGCAGACCCGTCAACGCAAGATATTCCCATCATATTTATGAGCGCCCTTTCCGATACGCCTGATAAAGTAAGAGGCTTTCAGACAGGAGCCGTTGACTACATCACTAAGCCTTTCCAGCACGAAGAAGTTTTGAGCCGCATTCAAACCCACTTGACAATCCGCAGCTTGCAAAAAAAACTCGAAGAAAAAAACCTCGAACTTGCCCACCTCAACCAAAACCTGGAAAGACTTGTTGAACAAAAAACCAAACAATTAATAAACCAGGAAAAAACAGCCATCATCGGACGTTTGACCCAGGGAATGGTTCACAACCTCAAAAGTCCCCTGCAAGTGATCCAGACTAGCGTCGATTTGATTGAAACAAAAGCCACACAAATTCAAGAAGACTCTCTGTTTAATTATACTAAGTATATATTTCAAGCGGTCACAAAAATCAATCAGATCATGGATACTCTGATGATGAAAAGCCGAAATGAGCAAAAGCAAGATTTGCACCCGGTGAATATCAACGATTTAGTGCAGCGAGAAATTCAGCTATTGGAAGGCAATATGTATTTTAAAAATAAGATTAGAAAAAAATACTTTTATGACGAACAAATTGCCAGTATTCCATTAATTTATTCCTATCTTTCTCAAGTATTTTATAATTTAATCAATAATGCAATGGATGCTATGTGGGAAAAGAAAAGCAGAGAAATAACTATCGTGACTCGGCAAGATGACTCGAACATATACCTGGATATTGCAGATACGGGATGCGGCATATCATCTGAAGACTTGCCAAAACTTTTTGACCCTTTTTACACATCCAAGCCACCTAAAGGCGAGGAAAAAACCGAAGGGGAACCGACAGGAACTGGCCTAGGACTTTATACTTGTATTGAACTTTTAAAGCCTTTTAACGGTGAGATTGCTATTAGCAGCAATGTCGGTCAAGGCAGCGTGTTTACAGTTGTGCTGCCCAAACCGCAGAAAATTTGAGCGACTCAACTGAGTTAAATTGTGTCCGGTTAGACAACCATAATTAAGTTGGTAATTAAATTTGTAGCAAGGAATGCAAGTCTTGGTTCCTCGATCAAGAGAGGACTTGCATTGCTCAATACAAATAGGCGCTAATTGCGGGCAATTAAGCTAACACAATCTCACAGCGTATTTTGTAAATCAACGGTAATTCTCGTAACTTAGTAGTAATACCATTTTGAAAAAATAAGGCCACTTTAGGCAAGCTTTAAACGTCTATTTAAAATCTAAAGTTTCAAAGGCTATCAGCAATGCAAATTCTGATTACTCCGCGCTCTTTTGACTTGCCTCTTGCTATTCCCCTGCCAAAGGTTGTAAATTAAAATAGAGTTGAGTTGCAATATTGGTAAGACTATGATAAGTTTGGGCCACTAGGTTTCGGGCGAGGCGGAGAACTTGCAGCGAACAACTCAATTCTACAAATAAATCTGCGGGGTCTGCAAGCACACAGCCCACTCTCAAGCGTGCGGTTCAAGTTCCCCAATCATGAGCTAGGTAGCTGCATCCCCTGCTGAGATTTTATAATTACTAAAAAATAGCAAAAGGATAGCAGTAAAAAAAATGCCACTGTACGCAAGAACCAAGCTGCGATAGTCGTCAGTCATTCCAAATCTAAAATCTAAAATCTAAAATCTAAAATGGTATGACATCTGTTTTTGAGTCAACTTTAAAGCCTGCTTGTTTGAAAATTCTTTTAGTAGAAGACTGTGCAGAAGATGCAGAACTCATTCAAGAACTGCTGTCTGAACCCCAACTAGGACAATCAATTGATCTGACCAATGTAGTTCGCCTCCGGGAAGCTATAGAAATTTTAAGCGACCAAATTTTTGATGTAATTTTATTAGATCTTTCACTTCCTGACAGCCTAAAATTTAATACTTTTTTCCGCCTTCAAAATTGCGGTATAAATATTCCGATCGTCATTCTGACAGCGGCCGATGACGAAGAACTGGCTGTCGAGTTAATTGCTGCCGGCGCCCAAGATTATTTGGTGAAAAGACAAGTAGACAGCCGCCTGCTGTTGCGGACGCTCAGGTGCGCGATCGCCCGCCAGAAACGGCAAGCAGAATGGCAAAAAAGTCAAGAAAAATACCAGCAGGTTGTTGGCAATATCAAAGAAGTAGTTTTTGAAACAAATACTGCTGGCAATTGGACTTTTCTCAATCCGGCTTGGACGGAAATTACGGGATTTACCGTTGATGAAAGCTTAGGAACTTCCTGTTTGAGTTACATTCATTCTGAGGATAAATACCAATATTTAAATTCGTTTAGAGGTCGCCGACCAAATCAAGAAGCATCCTGTTGTTACCAAAGTCGATATGTTACCAAAAATGGCGAAATTAGGTGGGTGGAAGTCCAAGAATTTTTTATTTTTGGCTGGACCGGCGAGGTGCAGGGTACGACAGGAACTATCAATGATATTACAGATAAAATTTTAGCACTTTCCGAACTCGAAGCTAGTAAAAAGTTTTTGAATTATACGATCGATGCAGTTGCAGACCCACTTTTTGTCAAGGATGAACAGCACCGTTGGATACTGTTAAATGATGCTTTTTGCAAGCTGATCGGGAAGCAGCGCGAGGAACTGCTGGGCAAATCGGATTACGACTTTTTCCCAAAACAAGAAGCTGAGATTTTTTGGCAGAATGACCAACAAGTGTTTAGGACGGGGAAAGAAAACCAGAGCGAGGAAATATTTACGGACGCCAACGGTACAAAGCACATTCTGTCTACTAAAAAAACTGTCTTTGAAAATACCGACGGCAGTAAAATTCTGGTGGGGATAATTCGAGATATCACTGAGGAGAGGCGCAAACAATTAGCCCTGCAAGAAAGCGAAGCTAGACTGCGACAACTTGCTGCCAATTTACCGGGAATAATTTATCAATTTCGCCTCTCAAGCGACGGCCAAAAAAGTTTTCCTTATATTTCTTCGGGGAGCCGCGATTTATATGAATTGGAACCAGAAAATCTTCAGCAGAATCCTCAACTACTTTTTAATTTTATTCATCCAGATGACCGTCAAAAATTTGAAGAATCTATTGCAGTTTCGGCGGCAAATATGCAGCCCTGGCAGCAGGAATGGCGCGTGATTGTACCGTCGGGAAAACTTAAGTGGGTGCGAGGGGTTTCGAGACCGGAACGAGTTGATTGTGCGACGGAAATAGGGCAGGAAGGGGATATAGTTTGGGAAGGCATGGTGCTGGATATTACTGATTTAAAACAGGCAGAAGCAGCTTTGCGGGAGAGCGAAGCCAGATTTCGATCGCTCGTTGAGAATATCCCCGGCGCTATCTGCCGCAGCTTGTACGATGCTGAGTGGACGATGGTATTTATTAGCGATGAAATTGAGGTAATTAGTGGGTATCCTGCTGAGGATTTTCTTCGCAACAACCGCTTGAATTTTGCTAGCCTCGTCCACCAGGCAGACAAGGAAATGGTCGATCGACAAGTCAGCGCAGCAGTAGAGTCGAAACTGCCGTACCATCTAGAATACCGGATTGTGCGTGCTGACGGCGCGGTGCGGTGGATCTCGGAAAGAGGTAGACCAACTTACAATCTAGAAGGGCTAGTTTGGTGGCTCGACAGAGCGATTTTTGATATTACCCATCGCAAACAAGCCGAACTGACTCTGTGCCTGGTAACTCAAGCTGTAGACAGCGCTACTGATGCGATCGCGATCGCCGATTTGGACGGTTATTCCGTTTATCACAATCAAGCATTTATTCAGCGCTACGGCTATACAGTTGAGGAACTCAATAATGCCGGCGGCCCAGCAGTAATGTACCCCAAATCTCAAGATTTGAGAAAGTTATTTAGGGTGCTGCGGAAAGGTTTTTCCTGGGACAGTGAAATAGAAATTAAGAGTAAAAATGGCGATAGTAGAGAAGCTTTATTGCGAGCTAACTGTATTAAAGATAGCGCTAGTCAACCGATAGGAATGATAGCCATAATTGCCGACCTCACAGAAATAAAACGCACCGAATCGGCATTAAAACTCAGTCAAGAGCGATTGCAGTTGGCGGTTTCAGCCAGTTCTTTGGGGCTGTGGGATTGGAATATAGCTACTGGCGAAACTTATTTCGACTTTCATTGGAAATCCATGCTTGGCTACGCAGAAACCGACATTAAAAATAACCTCAAAGGTTGGGAAAGTTTGCTGCATCCAGATGACCGACTGAAGGTAATGGAATCTTTAAATTCATATTTGGAAGGTGAGACTGATATCTATGAAGTTGAATTTCGTATGCTCAACAAAGCGGGCAATTGGCAGTGGATTCTGGGGATGGGCAAGGTAGTCGAGTACGACGAATGGGGTGCGCCGTTGCGGATAACAGGCACTCATAAAGATATCAGCGCCCGCGTTGCAGCAGAAGCCGAAAAAACGCAGTTGATCGCATCTCTGCAAAAACTTGCCGAACAGTTACAAGCCGCGCAAAAAATAGCCCGCATCGGCAATTGGGAATTCGATATCGAGACAGGAATTATTACTTGGTCGGAAGAACTGTTTCGAGTTTACGGTCGAGAAGGGAATCGGCCACCGACAATGGAAGAACTTTTAGAGCAAATTCATTCCGATGACAAAGAAGTTTTTACACAAGTTGTCCAAAAGGCAGTGACTGAAGGGACAGCTTACGACATCGACCACCGCATCTATTTTCCATCAGGAGAAATCAGGCACGTTAACGCTAAAGGACAATCGGTTAAAAATGAGTTTGGTCAGGTGGTGAGGCTGTTTGGCACGGCAATGGATATTACCCACCGCAAAAAAGCCGAAACTGCTTTACAAGAAAGTGAACAGCGATTTCGAGCTGTATTTGAACAAGCGGCGATCGGCATTGTTAAAGTGTGGCCAGACGGTCAATTTTTGAATGCAAATCAAGGCTTTTGCAATATTGTCGGATACTCGGAATTGAAGCTAAAATCGCGAAATGTTGGGGATATATCTCACCCCGACGATGTAGCAGCCGAGGTCGAGTCGCGCGACAGACTGTTAGCTGGAGAAATTTTTAATTATTCCCTGGAAAAACGCTTTATTCGCAAAGACGGTTCATTTGTTTGGACTAATATGACTGTATCATTAGTGCGGGATGGGTTGGGCGAACCTAGCTATGTAATTGCTGTGATTGAAGATATTAGCACTCGCAAACTTGCCGAGGCTATCTTGCGCCAGCAATTAAAGCGAGAACGCCTGGTGGTAGGGATGCTGGAACGCATTCGCTCTTCTCTAAATTTAGAAGAAATTTTGACAAAAACTGTTGCTGAAGTACGGCAATTTTTACAAACAGACCGGACTGTTATTTATCAGTTTAATCCCGATTGGAGCGGTTTTATAACTGTCGAGTCTGTGGGCGAAAATTGGCTGCCTATTCAGGGAATAACTATTAAAGATTCCTGCTTGGAAGACAGCTCGGCCTCTGCTTACGAAAACGGTCGCCCTCTACCTGTAGATGATATTTACAAAGCAGGCCTTTCTGAGTGTTACATTAACTTATTAAGTCAATTTCAGGTGCGAGCTAATTTGGTAGTGCCGATTTTGCAAGGCGAGAAGTTGTGGGGGCTATTGATTGCTCACGAGTGCGCGGGCCCCCGTCACTGGCTGGAAATTGAGGTCGAGTGTCTCAAACAAATTAGCGTGCAGTTGGCGATCGCGATCCAGCAATCAATGCTGTTTGAGCAAGCACAAAGTGAAATTGCCGATCGCAAACAAGCCGAGTCAGCTTTGCAGGAATCGGAAGCGCGAGAACGTTCAAAAGCCCTAGAGTTAGAAGCAGCTATTAACAAACTCAGAACTACTCAAGCTCAGCTTGTTCAGAATGAAAAAATGGTGAGTTTGGGTCAGTTAGTTGCTGGTGTTGCTCACGAAATTAATAACCCTGTTAGCTTTATTCACTGCAATCTCACTCCCGCTCGTAATTACACTTTAGATTTGCTGGAATTAATTAAATTTTACCAGCATTACTGTCCTAATCCTCCAGCCCAAGTCTTGGAGAAAATTAATGAAATAGACTTGGATTATATTGCTGAGGATTTCCCGAAATTGTTTAATTCGATGCAAGTAGGAACCGAGCGAATTGTCGAGATCGTGAAATCGTTGCGTAATTTTTCCCGATTGGACGAGTCCGCTGGGAAGTCGGTCAATATTCACGAGGGAATTGATAGCACTTTGATGATTTTGCAAAATCGGTTGAAATCTCCCAGCAGTCATCGGGAAATTCAGATTGTTAAAGATTACCAACTATTGCCGCCAATTGAATGTTTTCCGGGCGAGTTGAATCAGGTATTTATGAATATTTTAATTAATGCGATCGATGCTTTGGAAGAACGGGACAAGCAGCGTCCGATCGAGGAGTGCGATCGACATCCCAGCACGATCGCTATTCGCAGCTATCAGGCGGGTGCCGGTTTCGTAGCGGTATCTATTGCCGACAACGGGCGGGGGATACCAGAGTCAGTGCGATCGAGGCTGTTTGACCCATTTTTCACGACTAAACCTGTGGGCAAGGGCACGGGTTTGGGATTGTCGATTTCTCACTCGATTATCGTCGATCGCCACGGCGGCAGATTGAGCTGTATTTCGACACCGGGTGAGGGAGCGGAGTTTTTGATTGAAATTCCAGTGCGGCCGATTTTAACTGGTAGAAATTCAAATTTAGGGCAATAAATTAGAAATTTGCAATTAGAAATTCGGCAGCAGAAATGGGTAATATCTCACATCTTGCACCATTCTCAAGAACAGGCAAGATGCCTGTTCCACAAAGAGTGAATTTTCTTGTGGAACAGGCATCTTGCCTGTTCCTAAACGAACTCAAATATGGGGCAATAAATTAGCAATTGGTAATTGGAAATTGGGCAGCGGAAATGGGTAATATCTCACATCTTGCACCATTCTCAAGAACAGGCAAGATGCCTGTTCCACAAAGAGTGAATTTTCTTGTGGAACAGGCATCTTGCCTGTTCCTAAACAAGTAATTGAGAATGGTGCAACATCTCAGTAACATCAAAGAGTGAATTTTCTTGTGGAACAGGCATCTTGCCTGTTCGTAAACAAGTAATTGAGAATAGTGCAACATCTCAGTAATATCAAATACCCAAGCATTGGAATTATAGCCTGCAAGCGAGCATTCTCCTTGCTCCGGGTCAATCGATCGCATTCCGCTGGCACTGCACTCCGAAAATTATTATTCCGATGCAAAGGTCAACAATATGAGTTCTGAATTTTGAGTAAAAAATTAAACACGATATTAGTAATTATCAATTACCAATTACCTTCAACTTTTACATAAAAATCGGGGAAGATTCCGAATTACTGCTGGCGTGACAAATGCGATTTTTGCCTGCGGTTTTGGCTTGATAAAGGGCGCTGTCAGCGCTGCGAATTAGGGTGTTGGGAGATTCTTGGACAGAAGGAATCACTGTCGCAATGCCGCAACTGAGGGTAACGTAGGGGCCGATCGACGATCGCGCGTGGGGCAGTTTCAAGCTGGCGATGCCGTCGCAAATTTTCCGGGCGACAGCGTTTGCCCCTTCGGCGCTAGTGTTGGGCAGCACTACGGCAAATTCTTCCCCACCGTAGCGGGCGGCCAGATCCCCAGCCCGGTTGGTGGATCTGGCGATCTCCCCAGCAACTTGGCGCAAACAATCGTCCCCGCCGAGGTGCCCATAAAAATCGTTGTAAAGTTTAAAAAAGTCGATGTCCAACATAATTAGAGACAGGGGCAGTTGCTCTCTTGCCAATCTGCGCCACTCTAATCTCAAAACGCGATCGAACTGGCGGCGATTGGCAATGCCAGTCAGTCCGTCAGTAGTTGCCAGTTGCTGCAATTTTTGATTGGCTATTGCTAGCTTGCGGTAAAGTTGAGATTGTTCGATCGCGATCGCCACTTGATTTGCCAAGTGCTGTAAAAAATCTATTTCCCACTGCTGCCATTCCCTGACACCGCTGCAATTGTATGCTGTCAGCATTCCCCACAAAATATTGCCATTTTCTGCGATCGAATCCGGCAAATTTTTACCCGGGGTCTGCGGTTGGCCAGTCGTCTGCTGCCAGATATAATTTTCCGCTGCATCTAGATTTTTTTCGGCTTCCCAAACAAGGGCTTCTTCTGTTTCTTTTGCCGTTTCCCAGTCGCCTGATTGCCAAATTGGCACGCTAATAACTGCTGTCATTTCACAATCTGCCAGCAATTCTTTGCAACTGCCAGCCAAGGGGGCAGTGCTGACATCTGCTATTGCTTGTACCGACTGGGATTCGACTAAAACAAAGCATGACACCGCCAAAGCAGCACTAATAGTTTGGTTTTCAATATAACCTTCTGGCAAACCGTCACCGGCGACGATCGCACCTTTTTGCTCTTCCCCGTCCAATTGAGGCACCCAATCCTGACAGCGATAAATTAAAACGCGGTCTGTTTGGAGAAATTGGCGCACTTCTGCAACGGTATTTTGGAGAATGCTGGCCGGATCTATTGACGATCGAATATGTTCGATCATTTTGCCCAACAGCCGCTGTCGCAGAGCCTGCTGCCGCAATTGTTCTTCGATTTCCTGGCGTTCGATCGCGTAATGGATTGCCCGCACCAGCAGAGTTCTGTGAAATCTTCCCTTTACCAAACAATCTTGAGCGCCCCAGCGCAATACCGACCGGGCCATATTTTCATCGCTTATATCTGTCAGCACCACAATTGGCAATGTGGGCCATCGCGCTTTCAAAACTGCGATCGCCTCGCTTCCCCTCAAGCTGTCTGACACTGACAAATCTAATAGTACGGCGTCAAACTTTTCTACTTCCAGACACCCGGCTCCTATCTCCAGAGACTTAACCGTTTGGAGAAGAAATAAAGACTCGCTGAATGACCCTAGAAGGTCTTCGATCATTGTCGGAGTTCCGAGGTCATCCTCAACCAACAAAATTTTCAAACATTGCTTACGAGTTAACACAACTATAGGTTTGGAGCGGGTCTAAGGAAACTTTTTTGTTTTGACACCGATACTTGCGCTCGGCCAATATGGCTGCTTCTCAAATTCACTATACACTTAAACTAGGGATTTAGCCCTACATTAAAGTTTACATATCTGGCGGGAGTGAAACGATTTCAAACCAATACTCACATAAAGTCTTCATTACTTCAAGCAATCCTTCAAAAGTGACTGGTTTGGATATGAAAGAATTGGCTCCCAATCTGTAGCAAAGCAAGATATCTCCTCTGCGGTGGGAAGTTGTGAGCATTACAACCGGAATGTGTTGCAAATGGGGGTCTGATCTGATTGAAGTTAGTGTTTCGCGCCCGTCCAGCCTCGGCATATTCAGATCCAAAAGTATCAAGTCTGGCTGATGCCAATTGCTGCTAGCAAAATATTGACCCCGACGGTACAAGTAGTCTAGCACCTGTTCTCCATTTTCCACAAATTCGCTCGTAATTGCTAATCGAACTTCTCGCAGTGCTTCCTCCATCAAAAAGCGCGTATCCTCGTCATCGTTTGCTATTAAAAGAGTAAATTTTTTCTTTTTATAATTCACCGCTTTGCCTCACTCCGAACGTCTTTTGTGAGGTTGCGGGATTTTGAGCCGTGTCTGAGTACCTGCACAGCATCTCTTGCCATCATTCGGTAAATCTGTCTGAGAACACTGAAAGTGTGTTGCAGTAATTTACGATTTTTCTCGATTTGCAAAGGTTTGCGAATCATGCTTGTTTCACTTCCCAGTCTGTCCGAGAAGCGGCAAACTGCAAACACATCACAAATCCTTCTGGGCGAACTACTAGCGAAACTATTGCATCCCAAAGCAAGATGCTCTGGATACAGTTGAAAAAAATTAACAAGTCTTGCGCGCACCGCTGATTTATAAGTTGTATAAGGATAGATCTCATAGATTTATATTGATAGATTTTTAGCTCCATGTCATCAGTGAATATGCTACACTTTATAAGCATTTTTGTAAAGAAAAGATAAAGATATTTAAAGCTTAAGTAAAGGACGGGTGACAATCAAGCAATTCGGTGACAAGCCCCCGCATTCATCCGTGAATCGAGAAAAAAGCTCCGAATCTTCATCACAAGCCCCGGGATTTACAGCGTATTCCAGCTTTATAAATTACACCCCAGAAACCGGGTTTCTTTAGAGTTCTCGCATCCTTACTGATTCTGTTCAAGAAATCCGGTTTCTCTGTACTACATTTATATGGAATATGCTGTATCAGTGAGGTCGCTTTTTTCAATTCTAAAATCTAAAATATAAAATATAAAATCGATTGACTGCTTCAGGCGGGCTGCTGACTTCACTTTGGTAGAGGAATAGAAAAATAAAAAGTCGAGCCTCGATTGGGTTCTGATTCTACCCAAAGGCTGCCGCCGTGCCGCTCGACAATTCTTTGACAAATCGCTAAACCGATCCCAGTTCCCGAATAATGTTTTTGGGTGTGCAAGCGCTGAAAAATCTGAAAAATTCGCGGATGATACTGTGAGGCAATCCCAATCCCATTATCCTGCACTGAAAACACCCAGCTATCGCCCTGACGCGAAGCGTCCACATGCACCACCGGTGGCTCACTGCTGCGGTACTTAATGGCGTTACCAATTAAATTTTGAAACAGTTGCAGCAGTTGAAAACAGTCACCTGTTACCCTGGGCAAATCCCCCTTAGTAACAGAAGCTTGATTCTCGCGGATGGCTAAGTACAAATTAGCACAAGCATCCTCAAAAACCCGATTGCAATCTATGAGATCAAAAGGTTTCTGACTGCGACCGACCCGTGAATACTCCAGCAAGTCATCAATCAGCGCCTGCATCCGCTCGCAAGAATTAACAATATTGCGGATAAATTTATTCCCTTGGGCATCAAGTTGGTTGGAAGAGCGTTTTTCTAATAGTTGAGCGTAGCCGGCAATCGTGCTCAAAGGCGCTTGCAAATCGTGAGAAGCCACGTAGGCAAACTGTTCTAGTTCGGCATTAGAACGAGTTAATTCTTGAGCGTAGCGGGTTTGAGCGTCTAAACTCTCTTGCAGCAATTCTTGTACCAGCTTGCGTTCGGAAATATCCTCGATCGCACAAATCAAATACTGCACTGTCCCCTTGACATCGCGCATTGCCGAAACAGTAACATTCGCCCACCGCACTGCCTCATCTTTGCAGAGCAAACGCTTTTCCAGAGAAAAAGTTTGAATTTTCCCCGATAAGAGCGATCGCACGTATTCTCTGTCAGCTTCTCTGTCATCCGGGTGAGTAATTGCCTGCCAATTTTGCTGTAACAATTCCGATTCTGCATAGCGGACAATTTGACAAAAGCCAGGATTTACTCGGATAAATTGACCACAGAGCGCGGTTTTAGCTATGCCGACTGCCGCTTGCTCGAATATCGCGCGGAAGCGTTCTTCGCTCTCTCGCAGGGCAATTTCTGCTCGTTTGCGCTCGGTAATGTTGCGAAATGTGACTGCCAGACCGTCGTTTAATTTGACCGCAACAAGGTGCAGCCAAACAATTGTATCTTGCTCATGTTTGTAAGAAAATTCTTGGTCTACAGTTTCTCCTGTTTCTACTACAGAAACATACAAATCAAATAACTCGCTATTGCTAACTTGGGAAATTTTGGCTAACAAATTCTTGCCAACGATCTCATTTAATAGTAGACCATAAAATTTTTCCGCAGCCGGGTTGATCAACAACCACTGGAAATCTACAATATTTCCCTCACGGTTGCGGACGGCAGAATAAGCCACCACACAGTCTAAGGAACTATTTAATATGCTAGCAAGCAGCGACTGCGACTGTTGCAATTGATTATTTTGTTCTTTTAATTGCTGTTGCAGTCTTTGCAAGCCGACTTGCTTGTCGATGCGCGCTAAAACTTCTTCTACTTGAAATGGTTTAGTAATATAGTCGGCTCCTCCTACTCGAAAAGCTTGTAATTTATCGTTCATTTCATCTAATACACTTAAAAATATCACCGGAATTTGTTCGGTTTCTGGTGTCGCTTTCAGTCTCCGACAAACTTCATAACCGTTCATTTCCGGCATTCTAATGTCGAGTAAAATTAAATCCGGGCAATGGGCGATCGCAACATTCAACGCCAGTTGACCGCAAATAGCTCGGTAAACTTGATATCCCTGGGATGTTAGCAGTTTGGATAAGAACCGCAGATTGCTCGGCTGGTCATCAACCACCAATACTTTAATTTCGCTATTATCCATTTATTTTAAACTCGATTCAGTTAAATCCAGGATCTTGTCGAGTCGGTAATCGGCAAGCAAATCTTTTAAAGCATGAGCTAAAGTTGGATGACTTTCCCCGATGCGATCGACAAGTTGAATCGCCAGCTCTTCATTAACATCATTAGCTGCATCGTAGAGATCCTGCACCCAGCTTTGAGGCATCTGGGCCAGCAGCCCTCCGAAAAATGAATCGGGTTTTTCGCTCACGCAATAACGCCGTAAAGCCCCCACTGGGAGCCGGGGCAACTCTTGATAAAGATAGCGCACTCCCAAGTAGCAAGCCATCTTATCAAAGAGGGTTTGTTCTTGAAAAGGTTTCCGCACAAAATCGTCGCAACCTGCGGCGATAATTTCGCCTTTTTTTTCCTCAAAAGTGCTAGCAGTCAGAGCAATAATTACAGTTCGCCACTGAGTTTCTTTCTCTTTCGCTCTAATTTGTCGGACAGCTTCAAAACCGTCCATTACTGGCATTCGCGTATCCAGCCAAATTAAATGAGGCTGCCAACTTTCCCAAATTTCAACCGCTTGGTAGCCATTTTCCGCTTCTCGGACTTCAAAACCAATTGTTTGCAACATTTTAACCACCAGCAGCCGATTTTCTTGATTGTCGTCAACTGCTAAAATCCGATAAACCGGTTGATCGGCTTCTAGTCCAATCACCCGCTGCAATGTTGCTACTGTTATTTCAGACGAAATAGCCGCAAATACTCGGATATTAAATTTAAAACTGGTTCCCTCGCCTAAAACACTTTTTACCCAAATATCCCCGCCCATAATCTGCACGTATTTTTTAGTAATTGTCAAACCCAACCCCGTACCATCAGCCGCTTTTCTCCCCGCTTGTGTTTGCACGAAAGCATCAAATAAAGTATCAATTTCTGCTGTTGGTATGCCAACTCCCGTATCTTCAACTTCAAATAAAATTAATACTGGTGCGACTGAGTTAGAGTTAGGATGAGTTTCCAATTCTCTCGGCTGTGGCTGGTTGCTTTCCACGCTCACGCGCAGCCAAATACGGCCACCGTCGAGAGTAAATTTCATGGCATTTCCCAGCAGGTTAATTAAGCATACGCGCAGCTTTTTTTCGTCAGTTTTTATATATTGGGGAACATTCGCCTCCACGGAAAATCTCAGTTGCAATTTTTTGGTTTCAGCTTTGATTTGAAACATTTCTTCGAGACTGTCGAGGAGTTGATAAAGGTCAAAGCTACGTTCATCTAAGCCAATTATCCCTGCTTCTATTTTCGACAAGTCTAAAACATCGTTAATTAGTTCCAGCAAATGTTGACCGCTGCGGTTAATAATGCGGAGATTTTCGAGATTTTCTTGGTTGAGTAAAGAGTCGCGGCTCATGAGTTGGGTAAAACCTAGGATGGCGTTCAGGGGAGTCCGCAGTTCGTGGCTCATGTTGGCAACAAATTGACTTTTTGCGAGCGATGCAGCGGCCGCTGCTTCTTCGGCTTTTTTGCGTTCTATTATTTCTTGTTGCAGTTCTTTATTGCGCTCAATCAATTGTTGTTTCAGTCTTTGGATAGTCAGTTGGTGTTCAATTCGCGCTAAAACTTCTGCTACATGAAATGGTTTTGTAATAAAATCTACCCCTCCCACCTTAAAGGCGGTTAGTTTGTCCAATACTTCATCTAAAGCGCTAATAAAAATAACTGGAATTTCTGATGTTTGCGGATCTGCCTTGAGCTGTATGCAGACTTCGTAGCCGTCCATGTCCGGCATTTTGATGTCGAGTAAAATCAAATCGGGAGAACCAGATCGCGCGGCTCTGATGGCCATTTTGCCGTTAATTACGCCTCGGACTGTGTAGCCCCGATCGGACAGCGTTGCTGATAAAACTTGCAAATTTTCGGGAGTATCGTCAACAATTAATATGTTGGCTTTATTCTCTTCTGTTTGAGTGCTGGTCATCTATCTCTATTTTTTGTTAATTTAAGAATAGTTGAAATTTTGAAAACGGGTTAAATACTTACTATAGCACTACTGCCGGGAGCGAGGTCTTTTATATTTACAGAACTTATCTTAGTTGAGATTTAAGATTTGAGATTAAAGAATTGGGAATGACTGATGATTACCAGGGTGTGCAGCTTGGCTACAAGTAAATTAGCCGATCGCCTGCAGGCGAGTTTACAAATAGGCGATCGACCTACATCATCCATAATCCTGAACCTGCCCCTCTCCTTTCTTCTTTCATCCTTCAACAATTTCTAAACTCTTCAATTAAATCGATAATCCGATCGCATCGGAAGTTATTCGCCAAATCGGCGATCGCGCTGCGGAAACTAGCATTAATAGGAGGAATCGACAACAACAGCCGAAAAATCTCCTCGTTATCAACCGCATCCGCGGCAGAATACAATTTATCAACCCATTCAGCAGGCATAGCTTCCAAAAATGAACTATTGAGCGTACAAGCCAAATCAGCCGTTTCAGTTGCCGTGGAAACCTCGGCGAACACCGCAGGATCAGAACTTAGCGAAGCTTCTCGATCGTAAACATAGCGGACTCCCAAATACTTAGCCATCTTTTCCAGAATCACTTGCTCCCGAAAAGGCTTCGCTACAAAATCATCGCACCCAGCAGACAAAATCAGCGATCGCTCCTCATCAAAAGCACTTGCAGTCAGAGCAATAATCACCGTTGCTTGACCTTTCAAATGCGCTTTAATCTGTTTAGTAGCTTCGTAACCGTCCATCACCGGCATCCGCATATCCATCCAAATCAAATGAGGTTCCCAACTCGACCACATTTCCACAGCTTGAAGCCCATTTTCCGCGTCCTTCACCGCAAAGCCCAGCGATGTCAGCATTCTGACCAACAGCAAGCGGCTTTCCAGGCGATCGTCAACAGCTAAAATCCGGTATTCAGGCTGTCCGGGTTCCAGCCCCACCACTCGGCGAGCTGTTTGAGCCACCTGAATTTCCACTGCATTAGGGAGCGAAACTTTAACATCAAATTTAAAAATGCTGCCGCGACCGAGGGTGCTTGTTACCGTAATTTTCCCCCCCATTAACTGAACAAACTGTTTACTGATTGGCAAGCCTAAACCGGTTCCTTCTTGAGCTTTTTTTCCGCTTTCTGTTTGCGCGAAAGGTTTAAACAAATTCTCCATTTCTTCCGCAGAAATTCCTGAGCCAGTGTCTTGCACTTCAAATAGTAAATAGCAACTGTCAATTAGCGGAATCTCTCCATGAGTTTTAGTTTTTAACTCCTCATGTTTAATTCTCAAATTAACACCACCTTCCGTAGTAAACTTAATAGCATTTCCGACTACATTTATCAAGACTTGGCGCAACTTGCTTTCGTCGGCTTCTATATATTTAGGTAGGTCTGGTGGGTAATCAAAAATTAACTGCAACCCTTTTTTTTCGGCTTGCAGCTTCAGCATATTTTCAGTGTTTTTTAGCATTTTGTGCAAGTCAAAGGTGCTGTTATTAAGTGTCACCAGCCCGACTTCAATTTTTGACATTTGTAGAATATTGTTAATCAAAACTAGCAAATGTTCCCCGCTCTGGCTAATAATTCCTAAGTATTGCTGTTGGTCGGCACCGAGGTCGGGGTCGCGGGCCAGCAGTTGGCTGAAACCGAGAATTGCGTTGAGGGGAGTTCGCAATTCGTGGCTCATATTCGAGAGAAATTCGCTTTTTGCCCGGTTCGCTCTGTCGGCTTCTTCTTTGGCTTTTTGCAGGGCTATTTCAGCTTGTTTGCGTTCGGTAATATCGCTAGCAGTGCCTGTTGTGCCGATGATGTTTCCTTCAGCGTCCATGCGCGCGATCGCCTTGGTATTTACATCAATCTTTCTGCCGTCTTTGCCTAATACTATATTTTCGTACTGAAACACAGTTTTTCCCGTCAGCAAGCGCTGCTGAAGTTCCCATTTCCAGTCTATTTCTCCTGGGGCCAAGAAATCGCTAAAAGAACAGCCGAGCATTTCTTCAGGTTCGTAACCGTAGATTTGTTTAACTGCTTGGTTCACAAAAGTAATGTGTCCTTCAGCATTGCAAGACCAGATAATATCTTGGGAAGTTTCAACTAAATGACGGTATTTTTCTTCGCTCTCTGCAAGAGCTATTTCTGCCAGCTTGCGTGGGGTAATGTCCATCAAAGTTGTGAATAGTTTTGTCACTTGACCTTGTTGGTTGACAACTACTTCTCCTCTGGCTTCCATGTAGCGGATGAAGCCGGCTTCACTTATTTTTGGCTGGCAATTATCCGCAGCGATTTTCGGTTCCTGCCGCAGAATTCGATATTCCAAACTGTAACATTGCCCGCTAGCAATAGCAGTATCGAGCGTTGTTTGCCACTTTTGTCGATCGTCCGGATGCACGTATTGCGAAAACTCAGTTAGTGTGGGCGCAGGCTGGGTTGGATCGAGGCCAAAAATCCGAGATAACTCTTCTGACCAAGTAGTTGTGTTGGCAGAGAAATCGCATTCCCAATTACCGACACGGGCGATTCTTTGTGCTGCTGCTAAAGAAGCCGCTACAGCTCGGAGTTTTTCTTCGGCTAATTTGCGATCGCTAATATCTTGAATCACAGAAATCATGCAGGTTTCGCCATGAATGTCAATGATTTCTGCTGACAGCAGCCCGGTTCGGAGTCCCCCTGTTTTAGTGCGAAAATCAAATTCGTAGTTGAGAATAATTTGTTTCTCATCTAACATTTTAAACAAGTCGGCGCGGGCTTGTATATTATCCCACAGATTCAAATCAAGCGCCGTGCGATCGAGGATTTCTGCGGCTGAATAACCGATTGTCTGGCAAAAAGCCTGATTAATTTCTAAATAACGACCGTCCTTAAGTCTGGTAATAGCAATCGGGTTGGGAGAAGAACGAAAAGCTTTAGCAAACTTTTCCTCAGACAAGCGCAGTTGTGCAGTCCGCTCCTCGACTAAAGTTTCCAATTCTTGATTTAGCTTTTGGAGTTGAGCATTTTGTTCCGCTAATTGCTTCTCCCTAAAATAGCTGTTAATCGCTTCTTTTACCGTCAACTTCAAATCTTCTGACTGCCAAGGTTTCGATATGTATCGGTACAATTTAGCATATTTAATCGTATTCGCCACCGCTTCTAGGTCGGCTTGCCCCGTCAGCATAATTTTGATAGTTTTTGGCGAAATTCTGTGAATCTGCTTCAGCAATTCATCCCCTTTGATATTCGGCATCAGATAGTCGGAAATAACTGCTACAATTTCGCTGCCCTCGGTCAGTAATTCCTCTATTAACTCTAAAGCATCTTCGCCGCCTTCAGCGGTTTCTAATAAATGTTCTTCCCCCAGAGTTTTTTTTAACTCAATTTTCAAACTTTCCAGAATTATTGGTTCGTCATCCACGCAAATAATCACAGGTTTATTGTTCATATTTTTGTCAAACCAGATTTTATAGTTTCTACTAATTCTTTGCGCTCCCACGGCTTGTACAAACAACGGTGCAAGTTTGCTTGCTCTTTCACTCGTGCTATTGCTACTTCGTCGGCTTGCCCGGTCAGCATGACTTTCACAATATTAGGATATTTTTTGTGAACCATAATCAAAAAATCATCTCCTTTAATACCCGGCATTAACCAGTCCGATACTATGACCAAAATATCACTTTCATCTTCTTTTTGAATTTCCTCCATAATTTCCAGAGCTTCATCTGCATTTTCTGCTACTTCATAGAGGTAAGCATCCCCAAATTCTTTTTTAAGTTGAATTTTTAAACTATTTAAGACCACCACTTCATCGTCAACGCACAAAATTATTGGTTTAGACATAAAACTTTACTTCTATTAAATTTTAAAACTTGGGCTTTCCCCTCTTTTTTTAATTGCTCTCAAGGAATTTCGATGGGCAAGGATATAGTAAATTTTGTTTCACCAGGCACGCTTTCTACTTGCAGTTCACCTTGGTGTTTTTGTAGAATTTTTTGAACTATATCTAATCCCAAACCACTGCCTTCCCCGGGAGGTTTAGTCGTGAAAAAAGGCTCAAAAATTCTCGGCATAATTTCTGGGGGAATGCCGGGACCACTGTCGGTAATACTGACTGATATTACGTCCCCTTGGTGTTTGATATCAATTTTTAACACTCCTTTGTTACCCATCGCTTGTAAAGCATTGTGAACCAAATTTGTCCAAATTTGATTGAGTTCATCAGGATAGCATAGCACAGAGGGCAAATTAGTACCATAGTTTCTGACTACTTCCACACCGTGTTTAATTTGGTAGTGGTAAAGCGTTAAAACAGTATCAATACCGTCGGTAATATTAGCGATTACTTTGGAACCAGACTGGTCGTAACGAGAGTAGCTTTTTAAAGCAAAAACGATTTTAGCGGCTCTATCCGTGGCCGTAGCAATATTTTTAGTGCTTTTTTGTACCGTAGCAAATTGGTAGGCAGTTTGTACAATATTTCGACTTTGGCTGTCTTTCAACAAAGGTAAAAAACCTTCTACATTATTGCCGATGCCGATATCTAATAAAGTACAGGCAAGACTGGCGGCGTCGTCAATGTTTTCTGATTCTAATTGTCGCTGCAGAAGTTTTTTTAACTGACGTTTTTCTTTGCTAGATAATGTATCTGTTTCTTGACTGGACTTGTGTAGCAAAGCAAACAAATCCTGTCGCCGTTGTGGGGATAGTTGTTGAAAAAATATCGGCAACTGCTGCAATTGTTCAGTCCAGAAGTCGGCGATGTTCTGCACCGAAGAGCGAATCGCCCCTAAAGGAGAATTGATTTCATGAGCCACTCCGGCAATTAACTGTCCGAGGGCTGCCATTTTTTCTGATTGAATGAGTTCTTTTTGAGTGCGCTTCAGTTCTTCTAAGGTATGAGATAATTCTGCATTTTTTTGGCACAGCGCGGACTCGGCTATTTTGCGGGCATTGATGTTGCGGGCAACCCAAATGACTGCATCTTGTGAGAAGAGAGAAATGCAGGCGGAAAACCAAATTGTGCGACCACAAACTGTTAAGCTGTAGTCAAAATTGAGAGTTTGTTGTGTTTCTAACACTTGCTGAACTAACACCCACCAATCATCTGGGTTTTCATCGTCAAAAAAATGTTCTATGGTCAAGCTAAGTATATCGCAATCAGGCTCAGGAGCCGCTGCCACATTCGTTGGCAAAACTTCTATGTTCCGCTGACTGTCTAGCACGAGAACGATGTCTGTCATCGCTTCAAAAACGGCGCGGACTTTCCTTTCGGAAAAGTGCAATTTTTCTTCGAGCAATTTTCGATCGCTAATTTGTTGCTGCAATTCTTCGTTACTGGCTGCTAGTTGAACCGTGCGGTCTAGAACTCGCTGTTCGAGTTCCGTGTTGAGGCGGCGAACTTCAGCTTCAGCGGTGGTGCGGTCTTGTATCTCCTTTTTTAACTGACTGTTGGCATTAATTAATTCTAAAGTTCGCTGTTTGATTTGTTCTTCCAAGTTATCATTTAAAATTCGCAATTTTTCCTCGACCTCTGTTCTCCGCAACGCTTCTTTTTGCAACTCTTCGTTCATTTTGTTCAACTCCTGAATTTTGTCGGCAACAGTTTCCTGCAAAAGCTCGACATTGGCGTGCATTTCTACCGGATCTAAGGCCTCCAGCAAGCTAATTTCAGTCACAATTCCGGCTAAATATCCTTCCTCGTCCACCACCACCAAGCGCCGGATATGGTGCTGCTGCATTAACTGGTGAGCCTGCCATAAGGTGGCTTTTGCCTGCAACGGTATCAGCGGAAAACTCATCGCGACGGTGACTGGAGTACCTGCGAAATCTAGTCCAGAAGCTTGGAATTCAACAATGTCGCGTTCTGTAATTATGCCCACAGGTTTCTGATTTTTGTTGTCGCTTTCAGTGCAAATGACTATGCAGCTTTTCCGCTGGGTTCTCATCTGTTTTACGACTTCTAAAACTGAGGCGCTGCTTGAGGTAACTATTACTTGTGTGGTCATAATTTCTTCGGCGCGCCACATTTTTAACAAATCGGCCGGTTTGAGGATTTGACGGATGCTTTCACAGGTGATAGCGCCTAGCAAGTTGCCACCTTCATCTGTGAGGGGTAAATGACGGATTCTTTTCGATCGCAATATGCTCAATACCTTGAAGATATTTCCCTCCTGATCGAGGGAAATAGCGATCGGGTTTTCAGTCATTACCTCAGAAATTGCCACCCCTGCTAGCGGTATTTCGCTAGCAGTTATTTTCACAACATCGCGTTCTGTAAAAATTCCGAGCAGTTGCTGCTCAAACGCAATTAAAATGCAACTGGCACCCGCCTGAGTCATGGCAGCAATTGCGACTTTCAAGGGTGTATCTGGAGGCACCACCGGCGGTTTGGGGTCGATCGCCTGTTCTAGCAAGCTTTGGGTATCAGAAACTGTTGTTGACATGGGCAAATTAAAGGGGAGGGATGCAGGCGGAACCGCCACTTAATAACATTTTAGATTTCAGATTTTACACTCGCGACACACTCACGGCAATCGAGACTTGACATCGGTCTAGAGTTGTATTTTTAGTCCCGCATTGGTATGATTTTTAGTGCGATCGCGCTCAACGGCGATCGGAATTGACACAATACACGTCCTTTGACCAATAACTGATGTTACTTCTATTTTACCCGAATTTTTTGCCACACTTTTTTTAACAATCTCCCGTCCCAACCCGCTGCCGTCGTGGGGTTTTAGGGTAAAGAACCGATCAAATATTCGTAGCAAAATTCCTGGGTAATTCAGTTGCCACTGACGAGCAGGCTCTGATTTTCTGCTCTCACCTCTACTTTTAAAACTCGGCAATTCTCTATCGCTTGTAAACCATTGTGCATCATATTTATGGAAACTTGTTTCAGTTCGTCGGGATTACACAACAATTTAGCCAGTGGAAGTTGAGAATTTCTGACAACTTCTACTTTGTGTTTTAGTTATTTTAATCAAAACTTAATAAAGTTTTAATGGGTGATTAATATTGGTCATCACTTTTCTACCCTACAGTTATATCGAGAATATTTTTTAAATTAAAAATTCCTTTTGTGGCTCTGTCTCGCAAATTCTCTTCTTGGGAATATGTGAATAAATCGCAGAGACTATCTGCCTGAATAAGCCCTTTAATCACCTTTTAATGAAATATTTGATTGCAGTGCAAGTTTATGGATTCCTTCAGTTGAGCAAGCAGGTTCCTATATTCAGAAATTTCGCGTTTTATTCCTGTAAGTTCTGAGCCTACCAAATAGGAATATTGCAATTTTGGACAAAATAACCGACAACTACAAACTCAGCCTTTTTGAGAGTAATTTATTAATAGCTTTCTCGGAATAGTGGTCGGGTTTCCCTGACATGAAACTTGCTGTGAGCGATACAAGCTGCTACTAAATATAATATCCTGCCTCACAGGCTGTGGGCATTGAACATCGATAACTGTAGCTATGTGTTGCAGTAACTAGCAGCCCAGAAAATCATGGTGCCGGTAATTGTAAATAATAACCCTGCCTTTGCGTGCAAGCATTCAAGGCAGGGTTATTATTGAGTATTCCGAATTTTCAAGGGTGAAGCGAGGACGCTGCTGCCGACTTCGGCTGCCCAGCAGTGCACTACTCGCCCAATCGAGTGATTTTAGCGCTGCGTTCGGCCAACATCAGCACTACATAAATAGTCATTACATAGCCGGCGGCCAGAATGGGAATAATTAGAGGAATATCGCGATAAATCATAATTAGAACCAAAAGTCAAGGACGAGGAGGAGCAGGACAAGTTCAAGACCTACTACATTAAGTCAGCACGCAAGACCATGCCTTGGTTCTGAAGGCTGTTTTTCCATATCAAGCCTGCGGGAACATTTAGGGGTTCCCCGTCATCAATAATGATTTACTGCTTTACAGATGCTTAAACAGCCTAAAACCATCCACTTTAGCTGCTTTGAGCTACCGTGCACATAAGATGCGCTACTCTTAACTTCTGAAAACTTTTAGCCGCGAGGAACTAAAAATCTGTCCCAGAAATTTTGGCTGCGATCGACTAACAAGGCTGGCTCTACGAAACTTTTACAGGCACTTAAAAGCTACCTGCCAGTCTGGCTGTACTTACTGGCTGTACTTACTGGCTGTACTTACTGGCTGTACTTACTGGCTGTACTTACTGGCTGTACTTACTGGCTGTACTTACTGGCTGTACTTACTGGCTGTACTTACTGGCTGTACTTACTGGCTGTACTTACTGGCTGTACTTAATGTATAGAATTGTTTAAATCCTTAATACCCATAATAACACAGGGTTTCTGGGATTTAGAGATTTTTGGGCAGTGTCCTTAACAATTCGATACAATAGGGGCAACGCCTCTGAGAGTCGGCAACTCGCCTCTGGCAGGCGGGTGACTACCATCGGGTGACAGATGACAAATAACTGCCGATCGCCTAGATTTTTCTTTTCTATTGCAGAGAATTACCTTAAAATAAAGATATGATTTGTAAAATTTTGTTACTTTACGGCTTGAGTCGGCGTATCCATGATCTCTAGCACTCTCCTATTTTCCTCGGTTGAAGAAGACCTGCGACTGTTGACAGAAAACTTAAAACAGTTAGTGGGTGCCCGTCATCCCATCTTGTACGCGGCTGCAGAATACTTATTCGGCACAAAGGGAAAACGAGTGAGACCCGCAATCGTTTTGTTGATGGCCAAGGCGACTATGCCCGATCGGGAAATCACGGAAAAACACCGCCGCCTCGCTGAAATCACGGAAATGATCCACACAGCTAGTCTCGTGCACGACGACGTGGTGGACGAGTCGGATCTGCGGCGCGGAGTGCCGACTGTTCACAGTCGGTTTAACAACCGAGTGGCAGTATTGGCGGGAGATTTTCTGTTTGCTCAATCTTCCTGGCATTTGGCAAATCTCGACAACCTGCCAGTAGTCAAACTGCTTTCAGAAGTGATTATGGATTTAGCTGAGGGGGAAATTCAACAGGGACTAAATGGATTTGACACCAGCTTGTCGATCGAAGCGTACCTAGAAAAAAGTTATTACAAAACAGCGTCTTTAATTGCCAACAGTTCCAAAGCAGCGGGCTGTTTGAGCGAAGTTTCAGCGGAAATAGCAGACGATTTGTACAACTACGGTCGCAACATTGGTTTGGCATTCCAAATAGTAGATGATATATTAGATTTCACCGCTTCAACGGAAACTTTGGGGAAACCAGCAGGCTCGGATCTCAGAAGCGGTAATCTGACAGCACCAGCACTATTTGCCCTAGAAGAAAAGCCTTACTTGGAAGTTCTCATAGAACGCGAATTTGCCCAAGAAGGAGATATAGAGCAGGCCTTGGCACTTGTAGAAGATTCTAAAGGCATAGAGCGCTCGCGAGAACTAGCCACAAATCACGCACAGAAAGCCGTCGAATACTTAGCTGCGCTGCCCCATTCAGAGTCCCGTCAAGCTTTGATTGATTTGGCTGAATACGTTTTGAGTAGACTTTATTAGAGGTTAAAAAGTTACATTTTATTGGTAATGGGGAATTGGTAATGCGTAATTCCCAATTCCTAATCCCCTGTTACCAATAAATAGAAAATTGAGTTGTTTAGGCAATATCCGGCGGTGGAGCCGATCGATACTGTTGCAAGTAAACGTTAATTAAGCTCTGTACTTGCTCACGAGGGATTTCCGTCCCGACTTCCTGATTGCCGGGACTTTCAAAAAAAACAATGCTGTCAAGACCTTCAAGAGCTATCATCTGAAATAAAATGTGAGTGACAGGCAAAAGTACCGGTCTGAGGCGATCGCCCCCAGCAGCCGCAGCCTGCGACGCATCTTTAAGACTGTTCCAAGCATAAATCACCCTCTTCTCCCGTCCCGGTTGCTTGAGATTGCTCAAAACCACGATCGCCCAACTTTGGTCTACCGCTTGCAGGATCGAGTATTCGAGGTGCTGTAGCTGTTGGGCAAGTAACACCAGTGCCGGGGCGATCGCCTTTAAGATTTGTGGCGTTGAACCGTCGGGCGGAGCTTTTTCGATCAATGCTTGAATCTGTTGGTCTAAATCCATCAGTCAGTTCTTGGATATCTAAAATTAAAAATTTCAGGTTAGCAGGTTCGCATCCAAGTATATATTACCGATCGCCCCCTATGACATTTCAAGCCTTTGGGGGCATTCTTCACCACTCATGAGCGGGCTGAGTGCTGATGGCGCACTCAGCCCCAGATGGCCACTCAAAGGATTTGTTGGCCCTACTCTTATATATCTATTGTTCATATTTATAGTTGGTCGATCGTCCTTGACGCTACCCATACCTGCCACTGCACCTCGGCCTCATCAGCTACACCCCTAACTTTTTCGTTATTAACAGCCCCACATTTACCTTAAATGTAACGAAATATTACAAGATGACGCTAAAGCTGCATAGAGGCTTGACAGCAAAGAATTAAGCGGCTAATCTGATATACATACCCGGGTAAGTCAATTCACTGTCATATGCAAGAAAAGCAAAAAGTTACATTGTATCTTCCACCAGAACTGCATCGCCAGCTCAAAATCCGAGCCGCAGTCGAAACTGAACCGATGTCATCAATTGCAGAAAGGGCAATTGTCTTCTACCTAGGAAATCCCGAACTGGTTGACGAAGTAGAAGCCTCCTACGGACAAACCCATCGGGTATACAACTGTCCAGAATGCACGGGTTCAGTAGTAATGCGAGATGGAGAACTGGCCTCCGTAACAAGTCAGCCGAGCGTATTGGCTGAACAGGATCTTCCAGTAAAGCAGGTGTCGGGCGTCAGCGCCAGCACGGCTAAACCGGGAGAGGAAGAATTGGTTCCCTGCTAAGAATGCCTTGCTTCCCCAAAAAGCTAAAACTGAAATTTTCAGTAAGAGGACGAAGGGCAGCATTGAGATTCAGCAAAGATAGCACCGTCTCTAGTGGGTCGAGGACTATGCAAGAAGAGATCAGTATTCTAATCCAAGCTCAATATCCTCTGATCTACCTCGTGACATCCGAGGAAGAGCGGTGTGAGCAAGCAATTTCGACAATAGCTCAAGCAAAACCACAGCGACGAGTATTTATCTGGACTGTAACTCACGGCATTGTGGAGTATGGTCAACCCCGCACCACCACCCAACACAACACCGTCTCGCCAGAGGCAGCAATTGAATGGGTGATCAGGCAGCGAGAACCCAACAGTAACGCTAGCATCTACATTTTCAAAGATTTGCATCCTTTTATAGATTCTCCTCCGGTAACGAGGTGGTTGCGCGATGCGATCGCCAACTTCAAAGGAACGCAAAAGACAATTATACTGATGTCTCCTTTGCAGCAAATTCCGATTGAGCTAGAAAAGGAAGTAGTGGTATTAGACTTCGCGTTGCCAGACATGAAGGAACTAAACCAAGTATTGTCTGGTCAGTTGGAGCAAACGAAATCGCGACGCATTACCACAGAAGCGCGAGAAAAACTTTTAAAAGCCGCCTTGGGATTGACCAAGGACGAAGCTGAAAAAGTTTATCGTAAAGCCCAAGTTTCGACTGGGCGCCTCACAGAAGAAGAAGTAGACATAGTTCTTTCAGAGAAAAAGCAATTAATTCGGCGCAACGGCATTCTAGAGTTCATTGAAGAAGACGAAACCCTGGATGCAGTCGGCGGTTTAGAAGAGCTGAAGCGGTGGCTGAGACAGCGTTCCAACGCCTTTACAGAAAGGGCGAGAGAATACGGTCTGCCCCAACCAAAAGGGATGTTAATTCTCGGCGTACCAGGATGCGGAAAATCGCTGATTGCCAAGACTACCTCCCGCCTTTGGGGACTGCCCCTGCTGAGGCTAGATATGGGTAGAGTTTACGACGGCTCGATGGTGGGTCGCTCAGAAGCCAACCTCCGCAATGCCCTCAAAACCGCAGAATCCATCTCTCCAGCCCTCCTGTTCATCGACGAACTAGACAAAGCCTTTGCAGGCGGCACTGGTTCGGCCGACTCAGACGGAGGCACCTCCAGCCGGATTTTCGGTTCCTTCCTCACTTGGATGCAAGAAAAGACTTCCCCAGTCTTCGTAATGGCAACAGCCAACCGAATCGAGCGGTTGCCGGGAGAATTCTTGAGGAAAGGCCGATTCGACGAACTCTTCTTTGTTGATCTGCCTACCAAAGAAGAACGCCAAGATATATTTAAGATTCACCTGTCAAAGCGGCGTCGGGAAATTACTCGCTTCGATTTAGAGCAACTTTCCAATGTTTCCGAGGGCTTTTCAGGTGCAGAGATTGAGCAAGCGCTAGTAGCCGCAATGTACGAAGCCTTCGCTCAAGATCGAGAGTTTACGCAGCTAGACATCATCGCGGCCATTAAATCTACAATGCCACTGTCTAAAACAATGACCGAACAGGTCACCGCCCTTCGAGATTGGGCTAGACAGCGTGCACGGCCCGCTGCGTCTTCCGTCGCTGAATATCAGCGAATGGAATTCTAAAAGCTTTCTCCTGGTCCAAACAGGAGCAAAGGCTAGCAACAGCTAGCAGTTCGATTGAAGAGCCGCCCAGCGGCACCGTTAAATCCAGACCGTTGTTGTTTCTCTCTCAGTTTTATTAGGAGGAAATCCAATGTCTCACTTTAGCACTCTGCGTACCAAAATCACCGATGCCGAAATCCTGAAAGCTTCCCTGCGCGACTTGGGCATTTCAGTCAAGTCAGAAGCTGATGTTCGTGGCTATAACGGTCAGCGCGTTCGCTCCGACATCGTAGCGATTCTCGAAGGCGAATATGACCTAGGTTGGTCTCGCAATAGCGATGGTTCCTTTGACCTGATTGCCGACCTCTGGGGCGTCGCCAAAAAACACAATCAAACTGAGTTAATCAACTCTATCAACCAGAAGTACGCAGTTAACAAGACCTTGGCCGCAGTCAAGCAGCGCGGTTTGCAAAATGCCAACGTTAAGCTGGTAGTGCAAAACTAATTGAACTGCAAGTTTCCAAGCTCGCGGGTTAACCAAACAAACGGGTTAACCCGTTTTTAGATCGATCGCTAGGATGTACAGGGGGGTCTTTGGACCGCCACATACTTTTTTAGCACCCCCAAGCAGCAGCTTTCAACCTGAAAGCTGCTGCTTTATGCTTTAATGGTCGGCTACCTCATGCTTCGGGCAATCGTCGATGGTTTGTTGATAAATTTCAAGTATTCGATCGACTTTGCGTTCCCAATCAAAATGCTGCCGAACTCGTTCCCGTCCCGCACAACCCATACTCTGCCGCAATTCTGCTGAATGAGCGAGCTTGAGCATCGCATCTGTCAGTCCCTTGACAAATCCTTCTTTAGAAGTCGGTTCTACTAAAATACCGCAAGTGGAATTCAGATAATCTGCAGGGCCGCCCCAGTTCGTTGCTATGACGGGCAAGCCCACTGCCATTGCCTCCAAAACCACGGCTCCCCCTGGTTCCCGCAAACTGGGGAAAACCATTGCATCAGCTTGTTGCATTTTGAGAGCGCACTCCTCCTGAGACAGCCAGCCACTAAATACAACGCTGCTGTCGATGCCTAAACGAGCTGTTTGAGCTTCGAGTTCCCCTCGGATTTGCCCATCACCGATGATTTCCAAGACTGCATCGGTTTGAGCGGCGACGGGCGCGAAGGCTTCTAGCAGCAAGTCTACAGCTTTCCAGTCGATCAGTCGGCCTAAAAAAATAAAATGAACCTGCCCGATCCCTGCTCTTGATAAGCTAGAGTCCGCTCGCCACACCGAGAAATCCACGCCGTTTTCCACAAGTTCCATAATTTTACCCTGCACCCCAGATGCAAGTGCCTGCTTCGTGCGATCGTTTGCCACTAACAGCGTCTCGGCTTTGATTTTACCTGGAAAAAGACGATTGAAGAAATCGACGCACTGGTGACCGATCGCGATTAAAATATCGATGGTCGGATTTTGGCGCGATCGAAAAGCCAGAGGAAATTTAACCGACGTGTTCATCGGCCCGATAACTACCGGCACCCCCAATCCGAACATCAACGAAGGAACTGTTGCCGAGACAGGTGTCGGTTCGTGTACAATATCAATCTCGTGTTCGCTCACCAGCCGCCGGACAATACGACGCTGTAGCACTTGGGTGTACAGGTGAGTGAGCAGCCCAAAAGTAAATTCATTCACTCTTTCAGGGATAAATCGCCCGCAATTGTTAAGCAGCCGGTGCAGCCAAGTGTCGGGTACAAAGTGCATTCGATCACAATCTTCTGGAAACAGCCCTGTGAGTTCTGCCTGGGTGCGGGCGTGCGTCACTAACCATGTCTCTATTTGGCGCGATCGAAGTATCCTGAAGTAGTTGACCGGCAGCAATGACTCGCCGCCGAATTTAGTTGAGGCATTCTGAGCAACAATTAAAATTCGCATAACTTGTTTGGGACTCCACTGGATTTATGTACTCTGAGATGAAATTTCTTCTTTGGAATCACTAAGACGGGTTAGTTATTCCAAGTTTTTCCAAGCACTGAGCTAAAGTTTCTGCACTGCGGCCGTGGCTAAATTTGGCCATGATTTTTTTCCGGGATTCCTGACTGAGGCTCAAAGCAAGTTCTGGATTTTGGAGTAGATTGGCGATCGCGTCTGCTAATTGCTCGGGGGCTTCAGGTTCTACAAGTAGCCCATCAATCCCGTCATCTATAAGCTCCTTTACTCCTCCTGACCCGGTAACTACTACAGGCATCTCCATTGCCATCGCTTCCATGATGGCGACACCTAGAGGTTCGTGCCAACTGGCAAGGGCAAATACCTGTGCTTTTTCTAGGGACTCATTGACGGTATCTTCAGACACCGCACCGAGAAGGGTAACACAACTTTTCAAGCCAAGCTGTTCGATCAGCTTTTCTAACTCCAGGCGGTAGCCACTGCCACCCTGTTCGTCTTCTCCAGCAATTTGCAGCTCAACATTAAATCCTCGTTTTCTGAGTATATCTATCGCAGCAATCAAATCCGCATGACCTTTACATCTGTTGAGACGTCCGCAACTAAAAATGTGGCAAGCATCACTTCCATTCCATGCGGAGTATGGTGTTTTTCTTTGGAAACGCGAGAGGTCAACCCCCATAGGAGCTATTTCAACCTTTGGAGGAAGATGACCCGCAAGGCATTTGTTCACTTCGTCATAAAGCTTTTTAGTAATGACTATTGCAAAGGCAGAAAAGTGCCATTTCTGTTCTTGGTCAGGGCCGTAGTCAGTTAGGGGGCCGTGCAGCGTCAGGCTATACGATACTTTTGAGAGTAATGAGGCGAACATCGCTATACTGGCGGCATTGGCACAGGAATGAACGTGGATGTGCGACCAACCTTTTGTTCTTGCTAACCCTGCCAGTTTGCCAGCAACAAAAACCAATGCCAATAGCCGAACCTTTTGAGATAAGGATGTGTCATTCGCTTTGGCAATAACTGCGAGGCACTGCCACCATGCAGCGGGACCAGCTTTGAGAACCTCTAGGAATGAGTTAATAAAATCTTTCGCAGCAAAGGGAAATAGATAAACAGTATTTTTTTGAGCTTCTTCTGCCCATACGTGAGAAGCGAGCGCTCTGGGGGGCGGTTGAGTTGATACTAAATCTGTTTCAATTCCAAGTTCTGCAAGAAATTGTCGCTCCCGCCAGAAAAAAATGTGTGTTTGTCCGGGAAATTGAGGAATAAAGTATCCAATTTTTGCCTTCATTTCTTACCTGCTTTCTCATTTTTAACTCAACAATATCGGTCTACTATGTCGATGCACTAACACTTTTTTCACCGAGCATTTTTTCGTAAATCTCGACGATTTTTCTGGCTTTGTTTTCCCACGCAAATTCTCTGGCTTTTTCGATCGCCTTAGCTGACATACTTTCCCGCAGCCGAGCGTCTTCGACTAACAGCTTAATTTTACTTGTCAACTCCTGGGTGAGATACTCTCTAGAAATCGGCTCGATCTTAAAACCAGTTTCTTCATTCACGTATTCACCAATACCGCCGTTATTAGCCACTATGCAGGGGAGCCCGCAAGCCATAGCTTCCATTACCACTGCGCCGCCAAACTCTCGGATCGAAGGGAAACAAAAAATATCTGCTTTTCTGTAATGATCCAGAGTTTCTTGTTGATTAACCCATCCGGCAAAGCTGACTATTTCGCCTAAATTAAGCTCCTTCACTCTATTTTCCAAATTGTTTTTTTCTGAGCCGTCTCCTACTATGATTAAGCGGATTTTACTTTGAATTGCCGGGTCTAATTGGCCAATAGACTCAATGACAATATCGGCGCATTTGTAAGGAACTAACCGACCCACAAAAAGCAGATTGATCTTGCTAACATCTTTATTAAGGATATTTTTTTGATTTAAAAATTTCTCGGAAATCCCATTTTCGTAAAATAAATCAATTCTTTGGTCAGGGATTGCAAACAAATCTTTTAGCATATTTAAAGTATATTTTGAACCTGCTAAGATTTTGTCGGCTTTTTGGTAAGTTTCTGCATAACCTGGAATTAAAGCTCTACCAACTGCTCTCAAAAAGTTAAATTGAGCAAATTCTTGTCTTGCCGTTTCTTGAAAACCTGGTGGAAAGGGAATGCCCCCATTCACCGGCCCTAGAATAAAAGGAGTCTGCTGGCATACACTGACTACCTTAAACGGATAGCGGGGCATCATGGGGGTAATTGCATGAACTATGTCATAATCTCCCTTGAGGATTTTTCCTTTAAATTTTTGATATACTTGTTGATTGAATTGTTCATAAATGGGGTAATTCAAGGCATGATACATTGGCCAATTTATTCGCCCGGTTGCGGTAAGATTTTCGACTATTTTATAATATTGTTTCGCTAACTTTCCTTCTTCAAGGTAGATGGTTTTTTCATATTCTGGGTGTTTTTCAAGGGCTGGTTTATTTCTAATATGGGTAACCAGTGTTGCATCAACTAAATTGTTTATTTTCTGAAAAAAATTGTACCCCACCAAAGGTACTGATGCCCAGTCAGGATTGCACTGTTCTACAATTAGTAAAACTTTTAATTTTTTATTACTCATTTGTTGGCTACTCAGGGGTGGACTTTCTGGGACGTTAGCTGTAATTCTAGCTGGCTGAATTAATAGAGTTGGTTGTTTTGTATTCGATTAGCTTGCTCTGCTGCCCCAGAAATCGGCGCTGGTGAAACTGGATTTGACCTTGTAGCTGAGGAAATTTGGCTAATACACATGACAAAGCGTAGATGGCTGCCTCTTTAGTTGTGAGCTCCCGATGCTTTATATAATAGTTATAGGTGCGATAGGTTGCTAAGGGGTAGCCACTCAATAGTAACAAGCCCCAGCCTTTTGTCGGCCATGTCATTGCCAAGGCTAGCGCTGGCAAGACTAATCCCCAAAACCAGGTGCTGCGGGTTTCTTTGACCCAATGGCGCTCTGGTTCGCTGCCGTGCATCCAGGAACCTTCGGCATAGGCGTGACCCGCTCTTTGAGCCCGCTTCCACCACTGAGCGAAACTCGTCATTTGCGCGTCGTGCAGGGTCATTTCTGCATCTAAGCGAAGGATTTTCCAACCTTTTTGGCGAAGCCGCAAGCAGAGTTCGGGTTCTTCGCCGGCTATTAGTGCGGGATTGAAACCTTCGACTTGCTGAAATGCTGTGGCGCGCATCATGGAGTCGCCACCGCAGGCTTTAGTTTCGCCGATGGGGGTATCCCACTCGATGTCGCACAATTGGTTGTAGATGCTTGCTTCGGGGTATCGTTCGCGCCTTCGCCCGCATACTGCTGCTACGTCTGGTTTGGCTGCGAGTTCGCTGTAGGCTCGATCGATCCATCCATCAACTAATTCGCAATCACCGTCCACAAATTGGACCAATTCTATGTCGGGTGCTAGTTCCAGCAAGCGGGCAAAGCCTTCGTTTCTGGCGCGTGCTGCGGTAAACGGTATAGATAAGTCGAGTTCTACTGTATCGGCTCCGAGCGATCGGGCTAACTCTAGGCTGCCGTCTGTTGAGCCGGAATCGACGTAGACGACGCGGGCAAGTTTGTCTGTGGCCGAGACTAGGCACTGGCGAAGCCGTGAGCCTTCATTGCGTCCGATAGCCACTAATCCAACTTGTTTCAAGTCTTACCTCTTAAATTCGACTACTGAGCTGTTATTTTAATAATATAGTGATACTCAAGGTAAGTTCACAATATCTTTACTTTATATTGTAACTTCTATTGAGCTGCGGTTTTCGGTGTTAAACTGCCTATAGCTTATGCTGTATTAAGCCACACCCATCATTTTGAGTGGAGATTGGTCAAAAATGCTGAATTTAAGTTCTTTGTTCCCAATTTACTGTAGCGATCGGGCAGTCAGCCATATATTTTTTTCACTCTGCGAACCGTGGAATTACCCTGACTCTCAAGTCCGCATGGTTGTTCCGAATTGCGATCCATCATGTCGTAGACCAAATCTTGTGGAAGCTGTACCCAGATACCTCCAATGGCTGTATTACCGCAGCGCTGACTGGCCTAAAGATTTTACAGAAAAGCGTTTCCTCCGAGATATCAAGGATTTTGATGCAATTTATTTGTGGCCTCACACTTCGATTGAAACCTTTAGGAAAGTGAAGCTGCAGAGCAAACCCATTTTTTTGGAGCGCATCAACTGCTATACAAAGCAGGCAAAATTTATTATTGATGATGCTTCCAGCCGCTTAGGAATCGCTCCCCAACACAAAATTACTGCTGATATGATTCAGCAAGAGGAGGAAGAAATTAGTTTGGCTGATTTCATTTTTTGTCCGAGCCCCGAGGTTAAAAAATCTTTTATTGGAGCGGGAGTTCCCGAACATAAACTGATCCTTACCAGCTACGGGTGGTCTCCCAAGCGCTTCCCGCATTTTTCGATCGACAAGCCACTGTCAGACACGATTACTGTTATCTTTGTGGGCAGTGTTTGCGTCAGAAAAGGAGCTCATTTGCTGTTGCGGGCTTGGGAAAAAGCGGGAATTAAAGGCAGACTACTGCTTTGCGGAAGTATGGAGCCAGCAATTGCTGAAACTTGCAGCGGAATTTTAGCACGCTCAGATGTAATTCATAGGGATTACACCAGCGATATAGCATTTCTCAGAAAGATGAGGTATGATATAACTGACTTGAACGGAGTGAAAAATATAGAAACCTAAAATGTTATGCAGCTCTAATTAAATGGAAGGCTCTTCGAGCAGTAGTCCCTCACCCCATAGCAGTCACTCGAATGACAACTATCAATAATTTTAGCAAGTATCACACATTAGTAAAAATGAAAACTTATTCGATTGATTTTAGACAAAAAATTATGGACGTGTACCATAATGAACCGCTGTCACAAAGAGCAATAGCCAACCGTTTTTGTGTAGCCCTAAGTTTTGTCCAAAAAATAATTAAACAGTATCGTGAGACCCAAAATATTGCTCCTCGAACTGAGCGATGCGGAGTCAAATTAAAACTGAATGCAGAGCAACTGCTGATTAAGCGCGAAATTGATTGAAGAAAATAATGATGCGACTCTCGAAGAACTCCGTTATTTACTCTACCAAAAAATTGGTTTTACCATCAGCGTAGCAACGATGGGAAGAATGGCAAAACTCTTAAACATGACCTTAAAAAAAAACTCTTTTCCCGTCAGACAAAGGCAGTGAAAGAGTTCAGAAACTGCGATATTAGTTCTGGCAAAAAATTCGACAAATTTGTTTGAAAGACTTAATATTCATTGATGAATGTGGAGTAAACTTGGCAATGGTTAGGTTATATGCAAGGGAGGCTAAAAGGTTCAAGAGCCCAGGGGCCAAAACCGAATAAACGGGGCAGAAATGTCTCAATAATTGGAGCTATATCGGTCAACGAAATCCTAACATCCATCAATTTAACAGGTACAACTGATACAATTACATTTGAGGCTTTTATTATCCGAAAGCTAGTACCAAAACTCTGGAAAGCGGTTTGTGTAGTGATGGATAATTGTACTATTCCTACCGGAGAAGAAATAGAAAAAGCCATCAAAAAGAAAGGGGCAAAATTAATATACTTGTCGCCCTATTCGCCCGACTTCTCACCAATTGAACATTTATGGTCAAAACTCAAAAACATTCTCCGTTCTATCAAGACGACTAATTATCGAGAATTAGCAAAAGCGATAGAGTTTGCGTTCAATCAAGTTACATTATCCGATCTTGGGAATTGGTTTACTCACTGCTGTTATTGTACCTCATCTTTCTGAGAAACGCTATATTGCCTTTGCTTATCGCGAAGCTGACTTTTTTGCGTTTCCCAGTCTCGAAGAAGGTAGTCCGCTGGTTACTTATGAAGCGATGGCTAACGGTTTGCCAGTTCTAACGTCCCCTATGGGAGCGGGCGGCGTTGTTCGAGATGGCAAAGATGGCATAATTGTTTCGCCCTATGATGAAGAAGCCCTAGTGACGGGCTTGCAACAGCTAGCTGGTTGTGCCGAGTTGCGGCTTGGGATGAGTGACTCTGCCCGCGAGCGGGCACAGGAATTTACGTGGGAAAAGTTGCACGGCGGCGCGCTGAGTTGGTACTCGAAAGATTGAAACCAGCTTGAAAAGTGAGGGAAAAAATTTGAGGTTGTGGAGGCTCCTACGACTCAAAGCCTGAGGCTTTTGTTGAATTTTAAACGCAAAATCTTAGCCCTATTTGTTAAAATTTGGTTGGGTCAAAGCCCCTCGCACCGCAGTTGGAATTGATGTGTTGCGGTAGAAATGCTACACTCGCAACTGTACTAGCTGGGGTTTTATTTCGGGGTCGAGGCTGCCGTCGCAACTGTTAATTAAATCGGCCCCGGGTAGAGTTTGAGTTTGGGCTGGCAATTTTTTCAGTCTCGTCGAAGACCCGCGCCTGATGCCAGGCGGGGACGCCGCCAACAGAGCGCGCTCGGCGACATCTTTGGTGACGACCGCATCGGCGGCGATCGCCACTAACCCAACTTGTTTCAACTCTTACCTCTTAAATTCGACTCGCGAGCTGTTATTTTAATATTTTAGTAACTCTCAAGCTAACTTCACAATATCTTTGTAAAATAAATCCCAACGAGTTCCTGTCTTCGGTGTTCAACTACTGGTATAGCAATCCTAAATCAGTTGCAAAGAAATCCGGCTTCACTAATCGTGATTAAGTTGGTATTAATTTAGGCTTTTTAGCAAAAAAGCCATACATATTTAATTTGGAGAACTCAAAAATTTGACAATGAGTTACAAGCATAAATAGTTTTTTAATAAGTGGGAAAGATTTACAGAGATACCAATGTTCTCTCAGAAAATTTTTACCTTGGAGCCAAATATCTTCTACAGGGTTTTGCAAGGAGTGCATTAGGTGCAAATAATTCACATCTTATCAACCATTCAGATTTTTCTAAATCCTGATTAACCAGGCCAAGATATTCTCGCATTTCGGCGTATTTATGATAACTTGCCCCATCCCAAAATATTAAAATTCTCGCTCCTGTATTTAGACTTTGAAGGTATTTTACAAACAAAACTGTATTTGCGGAATTTCCGGCTCCATATTCTCGCACAAAAAATTGTTTTGTTTGATAATTTAAAGCACCAAAATATGTTTGTCTTTCTCTCTGATTTGTCATGGGCACTTCTACTCTTTTATTAGTCTTTCCCCAAACATATCCACAGACATCGCCCCAAAGCAGATGACATTCATCAATCATATACACCACAAGTATTCCCGCTTCTATCTCTTCTCGGTTTTCTTCTAATATTCTCTCTATTTCTATCTTCTTGGTTTCTACCAATTTATCGTTTTTTTTGGGATTCTTCTTTTGAGTTTTCTTCCCGCTAATCTTGGCTTCATCAAGCAATGTATAATAGCTTTGACTTGATTTGAAGCGAACATCATACTTGTCTTCTATGTATTCCCGAACCTCCTGTAAGCTCAAATACTCTTGAGCATCTAAGTAATTGATAATTTCCCGGCGTTGTTCTCGACTTAGATATGCTTTTGACCCCTGATATTTCAGTTTTAATTCTTTAACTCCATCTTTGATAAATTTTATTTTACATTGACTGATAAATGTTGCTGATACATTTAATATTTTTTTAATCTCAGAACAAGGTACGCCCTCAATCCACATCATTACTGCTAAAGCTCGTTTCAGTTCTCTCGGGTCGGGGTTGCTATCGATAAAATCCCTTAACTCTTTTAAAGATTGCTGCTCAGACATATTGTTTTTTCACTACTATCCAGTAGACAAGTATTATTATACTCAACAACCATTGTAATTGGTAAAATTTTGTGAATCATTTAGGATTGCTATAGCTTATTGTGCATTAAACCACACCCATACTTCTGAGTGCGGCTCGGTCACAAATGCTAAATTTAAGTTATTTAGGGCTTGCTGAATAATCGATAGCATATTGCGTGGCGAAAGGTTTCGATCGCGCGCTCGAGAGTAAAGTGCAAGATAAATAGGTAAAATAGGTCAAAACCCGTGCATCACCACCTGCGATCGTGTACCGAAAAGTTGAGCTGGCCCCAAAACCCCCATCCGAGTTTGAACTGCCCTTATGTGGCAGCTTGTCACCAGATAACCGTTGGGTAAAAATGACCCAAGTAATCCCGTGGTCAGAATTTGAAGCAGAATATGCTAAAAACTTCCCCACAGAAATGGGTGCACCAGCCAAATCCTTTCGGATGGCGTTGGGGGCATTAATCATCAAAGAAAAACTCGGAATTAGCGATCGGGAAACAGTCGAACAGATCCGTGAAAACCCCTATCTACAATACTTTATCGGTCAATCCATCTACAGTAATGAACTACCATTTGACCCATCTCTATTAGTACACTTTCGGCAACGAATCAGTCCCAACCTAATTAATAAAGTCAACGAACGCATGGTCGAAAAAATGCGCTCCCTCGCCCCAACCAAACCCGAAAAAAAAAAAAGGATTCGGACGGCAGAAATGAGTCACTCAATCGCGGTAAACTAATCATAGATGCAACCTGTGCCCCAGCAGACATTAGTTATCCGACCGATTTAGGACTATTAAATGGAGCCAGAGTTCATACAGAAAAAATTATAGACATCCTGTATAAACACATCAAAGAAAAAACCCATAAAAAACCAAGAACCTACCGTAATCTAGCAAGAAAAGACTACTTGGCAGTAGCGAAAAAAAGACGACCCACCCGTAACAAAAGAAGACAGGCAATTAAAAAACAACTTCAATACATCAAAAGAAACCTAGCTCATATTGAACAGCTAATTGATGCAGGTGCGACCATAGAAGGTCTGAATAAAAAGCAATATAAAACCAGGCTAGTCCTCACAGAAGTCTCTCGCCAACAACAATGGTTATTTGACAATAATAAACACAGTATGGAGGATAGAATAGTAAGTTTAAGTCAACCCCATATTCGTCCTATTGTCAGAGGAAAGGCCGGGAAAAGCGTAGAGTTTGGAGCTAAACTATCCGCCAGTTGTTTTGAAGGATATGTATTTTTAGACCGGATGAGCTGGGATAATTTTAACGAATCAGGGGACTTAAAAGCACAAGTAGAAGCTTATTATAGATTCACAGGGTATTATCCAGAGTCAGTTCATGCAGATCGCATTTATCGAACAAGAGAAAACCGAGCTTGGTGCAAAGAAAGAGGCATTAGAATCAGTGGACCGCCCCTAGGAAGACCGCCAGCCAACGTCAGTAAATCAAAAAAGAAGCAAGCCGCATATGATGAAAGAATTAGAAATGCGATAGAGGGAAAGTTTGGGCAAGGGAAACGAAGATTCGGTCTCAATCGAGTGATGGCAAAACTTGATAATACATCTGGTACAGTTATTGCAATTACTTTTTTGGTAATGAACCTTACTACCTGGTGGCGCCGGGTTTTTTGTGTGTTTTTATGTCTATTTGGAAAAAGAACACCTGTTTTGGGATTGATGATAATCTCCCATTATAATTGGAGTGGATTAACTCAGGAAAAGCTTATCTTAAATCGAGCTTGAATATATCGATCGCTCCTGTTATTGGTTTGCGCTCGATTATTCAGCAAGCCCTATTTATTCGCAATTTACTGTCTCGATCGGTGAGCCAGCCATACATTTTTGTCTCTCTGCCACCAGTGGAATTGCCCCTAATCAAATTCTGTCGATTTCTTTGGGGGCGGTTTGATGTAGATTGCTAGTCTGAATTGTAAATTTGTGGTGAAACCCGCCCCTAGAAGTATTGTAGTTACTTTACCGGAACTGCTGAGCGGAATCCGCAATCACTGATGCCCAGAATATCCAGATATTTTTGAGCAGTACCCTCCAGGTTGAATTGGGCAAGCCAAGCTGGATCGGCAGGCTTTGTTTGACCGGACAATACTTTTAAAATACCTTGTGCCAGCGCTTCAGTATCGCCTACTGGAACTAGCTCGCCGTACTTGCCTCCGTCTAAAATTTCATACGGGCCGCTTTTGCAATTTGTAGAAACAATTGGGGTTCCCAAAGCCATTACTTCTCCCAGTACCACCGGCCGGCCTTCCCAAGATGAAGACAAGACAAATACTGTAGATCGTGCCATGTATGCAAAAGGATTTCTTACAAAACCGGGCATTGCCACGTCATTTTCCAAGCCCAATTCGCGGATTAGATATTCCAGTCGCTCCCGCTCTGACCCCTCGCCTAAAATCATGAGCCGAGCCGAGCGCACCTGTCGTACTTTAGCAAAAGCATTAATTAAGTTAGAAAAATTTTTTTGCTTTTCTAATCTCCCCACTCCCAGAATTACAGGCAATTTTGGAGAATTAAACCACGGGTGGTCTAGAGGTTCTTTACCTTTTTCTATGATTTCATCAATCTCTATTGGGTTGTTAATTACCTGGATTCGCTCGGCAGCTAAGCCAGTTATAGCCGCTACGTCTTCAGCTACTCCTTGAGAAACTGCTACTATGCCGTCGGCCCAGGGGTAGAAAAGTCGCGCTGTCAGAGGCGACCAATGCTTCAACGTTAAGGGAGAGGAATTTCCCACTTCCTGGGAAAGATGCGTGTGTTCTGATACCACCACCCGTGTCGGTAAGCCAGCAAAATGCTTACTCAATAGTGCTACTTCGTTAGCAAAATGATTTGCTGACATTAAAGCTGTGGGTTGTTCCTGTCGCAGGTAACGCACTAATTTAGGAACTCTTGTTAATATCTTTTCAGCTTCAAGGTTGATAATCCGAACCGACGGGGGAAAGTCCCACAGGAAAAGATTTCCGGGAAAGTTAATTACCAAATCTACCTTGACACCGCGAGCTACAAAATTGCGGGTTAAGTTCAACATTACCCGCTCTATACCCCCATTGAACAGGCAATGCAGATAAATAGCAATGTGCGCTGGCTTTTTGAGTGTATCCATTGAATTATTGTTTTAGTTTGAGTAGTGTTTATCGATCAAAATTGATCCTGCAAGCTGTGGCTGCGGGGAATGTCTCGTGCGGCAGCCGACTGCTGCTAATTCTGGTTGGGCTGCCAGTTATTGTGCGACTCTCTGGAGCCATCCCTCAACTAATTCGCAATCACCGTCCACAAATTGGACCAATTCTATGTCGGGTGCTAGTTCCAGCAAGCGGGCAAAGCCTTCGTTTCTGGCGCGTGCTGCGGTAAACGGTATAGATAAGTCGAGTTCTACTGTATCGGCTCCGAGCGATCGGGCTAACTCTAGGCTGCCGTCTGTTGAGCCGGAATCGACCTAGACGACGCGGGCAACTTTGTCTGTGGCCGAGACTAGGCACTGGCGGAGGCGCTGCCCTTCATTTCGTCCGATCGCTACTAATCCTATTTGTTTCAAATTTTCTTTCTTGAATTCGACTACTGACGAGTTTATTTTATATTATAATAAAATTCCCGCTAATTTCCTAATTTTTCTGCTACTTCTAGAAAATATTGTTCAGACTTCCTGGTTTTTTTTTTCGATGATTTTTGCGGGAATTCCCACGGCGGTTGCACCTGGTGGTACGTCACAAATCACTACAGCATTAGCACCAATCAAAGCATGATCGCCGATCGTTACGGAGCGAATAATTTTAGCTCCTGCACCGATATCGACGTGACCGCCGATTTTGACATCACCCACAATTGTCACCTGTTGAAGAATCAGACAGTTAGGGCCAATGGAAGCACTGGGATGAATGACAATGCCATTAGGATGAGGCAACACCAGTCCTCCTTCTATTTGGCAGTTTAAAGGGATGTCTGTTGCAGTTACAACGCTCCAAAATCGATGCTGGATCACGTTCCAACGGCATAAAATAGATCCTGCCATTCCACCCTGCTTCTGCCAATGTTGATAGTTGCGGATAGATTTGAGCAGTTGGCGACTGGGTTGCCACCACTTGCTAGATTTTTCGCGGCTCCAGTCTGCTTCTGTAGCAGAAATGATTGACTTAGTGATTGACTCAACCATTGTTTGTGCAGTGTTTTAATGATGTAGACAATTGTGCCTATTTGTGCGGTTTATCTTAAGAGGAATCTCTAACTTGACGAGTGAGATTGTGAGAATTGCGCTGCAGTTGGAGTTGATGTGTTGCCGTAGAAGTGCGACACTCGTAACTTTACGAGCTCGGGTTCAATTTCGGGGTCGAAGCTGCCCTCGCGGCTCTTAATCAAATCGGCCCAGGGCAGGCTTTCAGTTTCGGCTTGCAATTTTTTCACTAAGTCTTCGACGCGGCCGATCGGTCTGGCGGGGACGCCGGCCACTATATCGCCCTCGGCGACATCTTTGGTGACGACGGCACCGGCGGCGACGATCGCATTTGGGCCGATGGTGACGTTGCGAAGGATGATCGCATTGAAGCCGATAAATACGTTGTCGCGGATATCTATCTTGCCTACGGCCTCTAGTTTAACGTTGTAAGCCCGGTCAAGCATGGCGATCGAGCCATCGTGGCCGAGCAAGGTACAAGATGAGAAGTGAACGTTGTTGCCGATGCGGATGTAGGCGGGATCTCCAAAGACGGTATTGGGCCAGATGCTGCAATTTTCGCCGATCGCGTACAAGTTGCCGTGGCGGCGGAGAAATTCTGTGTATTCTTTGGAACCAGGGTTACAGAATTGGACGTAAAGACCAGGGAACTTGCCGTAACGCATGGCAAGATGGCGGATAATTTTTTGCAATGTTGATCTAAGCATTTTCCTGGTTTTTGGTAGATTGAAGAATCTTGGCGGGGATACCTACTGCTGTTTTGCCTGCGGGAATATCTGATAAAACTACAGCATTGGCACCGATATTTACGTCGTCTCCCAAGTTTACTTTTCCGAGGATTTTTGCACCAGCGCCGACGTTAACCCGATCGCCCAATTGAGGGGATTCTAGCGGTTTGTCCAAATAGCGGTTTCCCATCGTTACACCTTGGCGGATAATGCAGTCGTCGCCGATTTTACAATATCCATGAATAATAATAGCGTTTTGATGTTCAATCACCACGCGCCGCCCGAGTTTAACGGTGTAAGGCAAGTCTATCCCGTAACTATTGCGGACTTTTCGGTAGAGCGATCGATAAATAATGCTCAAAGGCGCTCGAAGTAATTTCGGTTCTATTTGCATTCTCCAGACCCCAAAACGCTGCACTGCTACAGCGCGAAATCCAGGTTTTGTCCAATCCCGACCATGAGCAATCCAGTCTTCTTTAATTTGCTGCCACAGTCCCATGCCGGGGGTTTCTACTTGATTTTCACTGGTGATTAAGTTTTGCTCAGTTACCATAAGCTCTAATTGACACTATTTTTTGTTTACTCTATTGCTAGATGCCGAGGATATGAATGGGTCTATCAGGTTTTTGAGGAAGGAGCAATCCGGTTTTATCGCTCGAGAATACTACTTTCTCGGCTGCATCATAAAATATTTTGCTTGCCTAGGTTAACCTGGTTTAGTTGGCTTTGACCGATTTACCAACTCCCTTTAAAAGTTTTTGGATTTTTCAATCTTACCCCCCTTAAAAAATACACTATTTAATACAAAATCCCTCAGCAATTGTGGTGGATCGCCATCGGGTTTGCCTTGAAGTACGCGGCGCACCCTCCAGGCTGCAAAACCCGAAGCCCAGGATACATCAGTTAATGCTGTGTAAACCAAGCCGTAGTTTTTGATAAAGTACCTACGCCGGGAATCAAACCAATAGGTGGGCAGCCTCTTGGCGGGCTTTTTGGTGTCAGTGACGCCTGAGCTTTGGCCGACTAAGTGGACAACGCGACTTTCGGGTACGTACCAGCAACTCCAGCCAGCTTTGTTCGCTTGCAGACAAAAGTCCATTTCTTCGCAGTACATGAAATAAGCTTCATCCATCAAGCCAATCTTTTCAAATACTTCGCGACGGACGATCATGCTGGCTCCAGCTACCCAATCAGTTTGACAGGTTTCTTGGGAAATGGGAGGCGCTGCGGCCCAGTTGGCTAATAACTTGGATATAAAGCCTGTGCGCCAACCAAAATCGAGTTCGGTCAAGAGGTTGTGAAACCGAAAAGCTGACTCCTGGGGCGTGCCGTCGGGGTCTTCCAAGCGGCTGCCGGCGATGCCGGCTTCGGGATGAGTGTCCATGAAATCGACGAGGGCTTTTAAGGCGCCGGGGCGAACTATGGTGTCGGGGTTGAGCAGCAGGAAGTAAGGGGGGGATTGGTGGATTGTAGGGCGGGACGGATCAGGGCGTTGTTGCCGAAGGCAAATCCGCCGTTACGGTCTAGGGGAACGAAGGATGCCCATTCGCTCCAGCCTTCTGAGGCGATCGCACTACTAATTTCTTCGACTGAGCGATCGCCTGAAGCATTGTCAGCAACTGCGACCCGCATACCGGGCAGCGATGGCACTTCGCTAACTAGAGAGCGCAAGCAGTCAATTGTCAAACTAGAGGTTCGGTAGTTAACAATGACAACCAGCAGTGGATATGGGTGATTGGACTCGCTGGCCTTCGACATAAGTACCGTTGTTTGTTTAACAACTTTTTAGCTCAAGTTGTACCGATATGGCAAGGTGGAGCGATCGCTAATAGTATTTTTATTCGTTTGGGTGAGGGAGACTGTTTTTTCGGCCATATTTCGGAAGTATCGTCGCTCTGGCTCAAAGTCGATACTGCCTGTAGGCTTGACTGGCGGCTCGGTGCAGCAGCGAATGTCGGTAAACTAACCCCTTAGCGTCATCGGAATAGCCCCCGCCAATCACGCAGGCAACGGGATAGCCGCCAGCCAAACAGGCCGTCAAAACTTGCATTTCCCGGCGAAATAACCCCGTATCAGTTAAAGCTAATTTTCCCAGTTTGTCACCGTGATGAGGGTCTACTCCAGCATCGTACAAAACTAAATCTGGCTTGACATTTGAAAGCAAATCTGGTAAGAATTTATCCAATGTTTGTAAATATTCGTCGTCCTCCATACCCACAGGCAAAGGTACATCTAAATCGCCCTTTTGTTTAGTGCCGGGAAAATTGACTTCGCAGTGCATTGAGAAAGTAAAAACGCTGCTATCCTCTTGGAATATTACGGCCGTTCCGTCTCCTTGGTGGACATCTAAATCGACAATTAAAACTTTGCGAACTAAACCATTTTTTTGCAAGACGCGAGAGGCGATCGCCAAATCATTAAAAATACAAAAACCCGACCCAAAAGCAGGGAAGGCGTGATGAGTTCCGCCCGCAGTATTGCAAGCCAAACCGTAGTCTAAAGCGAGCTTTGCAGTTAGTACAGTTCCTGCAACCGCAATGCAAGTGCGATTAGCAAGAGCCCGACTCCAAGGCAGACCAATTCGCCGAGTCGCTTTGTTATCGAGCGTCCCGTTGCAGTAAGCTTGAACATAGGAGTGGTCGTGGACTAATTCAATCCATTCTTGAGGGGGAAGTTCGGGAGCGTGAAATTGCGATTGATCTGCTACCCCCTCCGCGAGCAGCATCTGGTAAAGCATCCGAAACTTTGCCATCGGGAAGCGGTGATCCGGTGGCAGAGGTGCAACGTAATCTTCGTGGTAAATAATTGGTAAGTCCATTAAAATTATTGTATAACGAATGAATCTCCAATTGAAAGCCTGCAATCTCAACTTTAAGTTCGCTGGAGAACCTGTATATGCAACACCTAAAAACAGTCTGGCAGTCCGGCAGCAGCCACCCCGAAAATGCTGACAATCTCGATACTATCAGTGAGTGGTGGGGAAACCTCAATGGCAAAGAAATTAGCTGGGTAGAGCGACTAATTCCGCAAATCGGCGGCCTGAGCGAAATTCACTGGCATCCCCAGCGTTTTGACGAAACATTTGTGATAGTCAATCCCGAAATTCGGGAGGAAACTCTCTATTGGTACATACCCGATTCTCCTGTCCAACGTAACAACACTGTTAACAAATTAGAACTTGATAACTTGCAACAGCAGTTGTACATCTATCCTCAGTTGGAATCGGAACTGGTAATTAGCGTAGGAATTCCCGAAGTTAAATATCAAACACTTGAATTAAACAATCCCGAAATCGCCTTGGGCGAAGATAATATGCTGCTGCTGTGGGAATCTGAGCAAGAACTAGAAATTAAAATTTACTTGAGCAGTGAAAACATTGCTAAACTTAAGGAATTGCTGGCATAGAAAAGACCAAGACAATAGTTTAGAGCGTAGGCTATGGGTGCGGGATGAGCGAGCTATACTCTTAAGCTGTTGCGGCATTTAAATTGTATGTCAAAAAACAATCAAACAATGAGTGAGGTGTCCCGCCCGCCTCGAATAGGCAATTTCAATGGGCGATAGCTTAGTCATCTATAAATATCTTAAGACTCAGGGGTTGGTGCGTGGAAACCGAGCTTTTTCACAGCCATATTTCGTTACAGCGACAACAGTAAAAAACCCGGTTTCTTCGCCTCGCGGTACGTCTAGGTGTATATCTCTGCTAAAACCCTTTGAATGTGGTAGCAGAATGTCCACCAACTTGCGTTATCCTCCTGAGACTTTTAATCCTAAAGTCCAGGAAAAAACTGGCCTGTATCAACTGGCTTTTACGAAAATAATTGGTCGCAGCCCTTGAACAAAGTTAAAAAACCCGGTTGCTTTGGTCGAGAGTACCTAAGTGATGATTGTTTTTCAGCGGACTTAATTTGGAGAGCAAATAATGGGAGTTGTGGGGGAAATTAAATATAATTAAAATAAGGTTAATTTGAGTGGCTAACTTAAAACGAGCAACTAACTAATAAGTTTAAAGTATAGAAGCTGCGTTATTTAATGGGCTAATATCTAAAATTAGTATTTTGGTTGATGAGAACGAAAAAAAATAATAAAAATTATGACCGCAAAAGAATCGCTAAACTTATTAAATAATCACTCTACTAGCAGTAAAAAATTCACAAGACTTAGACCCAAAATGATATTAGATAAAGAAAAGATTCACATTTTAATTATTGACGATCAACCCCAAAACCTGCGGTTTATATCAAACATACTGACGAAAGAAGGGTATAAAGTTCAGCGGGCGATTTCGGGAGAAATGGTGGTCAATGCTAATTTTACCGTTCTCCCCGACTTAATTTTGCTGGATATTGCCATGCCCAAAATGAACGGCTATGAAGTGTGCGCCCGACTGAAAGCTAACGAAAAAACTAGGGAAATTCCGGTTATTTTCTTGAGCGTTTTTGAGGAAACTTTTCACAAAGTCAAAGCTTTTGAAGTCGGCGGTGTTGACTACATTACTAAGCCTTTTCAAGTGGAAGAAGTTTTAGTGCGAATCGAAAGTCAATTGACTATACAACAGCTATCAAAACAATTAAAACAGCAGAATGCCCAACTGCAACAAGAGGTAGAATTTCGCAAGCGGACAGAACAATCACTCCGGGAAAGCAAAGCACGGTTGCAGAAATTGGCGGTCAATATACCGGGAGTTCTTTATCAATTTATAAAGAAGCCCGATGGAAGTTTCAAGTTTGAATATATTAGTTATGCTTGTCGGAAGATTTACGAATTAGAGAGTGAGGAAATATTAATAAATCCAAACTTTTGCTTCGAGCAAAATCATCCAGATGACCAAGAATATCTGGTCAAAAAACTTGCTAGTAGCGCCCACACTTTAGAACCTTTTGCCTTTGAATGGCGGATTATTACACCGTCGGGTAAACTCAAATGGCTGCAATCTAATTCTCAGCCAGAAATGCGCGATAATGGCGATATTGTTTGGTATGGCGTACTTTTTGATATCAGCGAGCGCAAGCACGCAGAAATAGAAATGGCTGGAGCTAAAGCTGCTTTAGAACGGCAAGTTCAACGAGAATTGCTAATTGCAAAAATAACTCAAGAAATTCGCTCAAGCTTGCAGCCAGAACAAATATTTCAAATAGCTGCAACTCAAATCGGTCTGGCATTCTGCGCCAATCGCTGTTTGATTCATACTTACGTTACTACCCCCCAAGTCGATCTTCCTTTGGCGGCCGAGTATCTCGAACCCGAGTGCGAATCTGTTTGGAACGTACCCATTCCAATTTGGGGCAATCCTCACGTCGTACAAATGATGATACAAGATATGGCGATCGCCTCCAATAATGTTTATTCAGACCCTCTGTTGCAAGCTGTTCAACCGATTTGCCAGAAGGTTGGGTTGAAATCGATGCTGGCAATTCGCACTTCCTACCAAGGTAGAGCAAACGGCGCTATCTGTTTGCACCAGTGCGATCGCTACCGGGAATGGACATCCGATGAAATCGACTTGTTAGAAGCTGTAGCGGCTCAAGTAGGGATTGCGATCGCTCAAGCTCAACTGATCGATCGAGAAAAAAACCGGCTTGAGCAGCTCGATCGGCAAAATAAACTGCTGCAAGCAGAAATTCGCACCCGCATCTGCGCTGAGCAAGCTCTGCAAGAATCTGAAGCAGAATTGCGGGCTATTTTTGCCGCTATGACTGACACAGTTTTAGTGAGAAATGCCGAAGGGCGCTGCCTCAAAATCGCTCCGACAGCATCAACGAATTTGGTGAAGCCTCCAAGCGAAATGATTAACAAAACCGCTCACGAAGTCTTGCCGGAACCTGTGGCAGATTTGGTATTAAATGCCATCAAACAAGTTCTAAAAACGCAGCAAAGCATCAATGTTGAATATAGCTTTCAACTCGGAGAGCGCGAAGTTTGTCTCGACGCTAAAGTTTCTCCGCTTACTCTAGATTCAGTGATTATCGTGGCGCGAGATATTAGTGTTCGCAAACAAACAGAATCCGCACTCAGAGAAAGCCAGCACTTCATTCAAGCGATCGCCGATTCCAATCCCAACCTATTGTACGTTTACGATTTAATTGAACAGCGGAATGTTTACACCAACCGACAAATTTCGACGATGCTCGGATACACCGCCCAAGAAATACAAGATATGGGTACAGCAATGATCCCAACGCTGGTCAACACCGACGATTTGCCAAAGTTGTTTGAAAACCTCCAAAAATTGGAGCTAGCCAAAGACGGTCATATCCTTGAATTTCAATACCGGATGAGGCACAAAAACGGTGAATGGCGGTGGATTCACAGTTGGGATACAGTATTTCTCAGAACAAAGGATGGTAAACCCAAACAAATTCTCGGCACTGCTAATGACATCACAGACCGCAAATTATCCGAAGAAAAACTGCTAGCATCGCAGCAAAGAATCTCATTTTTATTGCAGCAAACGCCGCTCGCAGTTATCGAGTTAAACCTCAATTTAGAAATTATCACTTGGAATCCCGCGGCCGTTGCTATTTTTGGCTACAGCGAGCAAGAAGCGATTGGTCGAGTCGCCTCCGATTTAATCGTACCTGAAAGCTACCACCCGCAATTATCTGATATTTTAAATCAGGAGTTGAACGCCAAATCCAGTAGCACTTCCGAAAATCTGACCAAAGACGGCAGAATTATCATCTGCGAGTGGTACAATACTCAGCTAATTGACGATAACGGTACAGCGATCGGCATTGCTTTAATGGCTGTAGATATTACCCAACGCAAGCAAGCAGAAACCGAACTGCAAGAAAGTGCTTTACGACAAAGAGCGATCGCCCGCGTCATTGAAAGAATGCGCCAGACTTTAGATATCCGAGAAATTTTTTACGCCACAACCCGAGAATTGCGCCAAACCATGAAGTGCGATCGAGTCGCCATTTACCGTTTCAATCCAGACTGGAGCGGCGAATTTGTAGCGGAATCCCGTGACCACAAGTGGGTTTCTTTCATCCAAGCACAGGAGATCGATTCTCACTTTACTGAAGACGCTTTAGACAGCGACCGTTGCGTTGTCAAAGAATTAGATAGCCCCTCACAAGAAGTACGCGATACCTATTTGCAAGAAACCCAAGGCGGGCCCTACAGCCGAGGTACAACTTACCTTTGTGTCCCAGATATTTACAAGCAAGGATTCGATATTTGTTACATCCAATTGCTAGAAAAATTTCAAGCTAAATCCTACATTATTGTGCCAATTTTCTGCGGTAAAAAGCTCTGGGGATTACTAGCATCCTATCAAAATTCGGCTCCCCGCCAGTGGAGTGAAGCTGAAATCAACGTTGTAGTTGATGTAGGTACTCAGCTAGGAGTAGCATTACAGCAAGCGGAATTGCTCACCCGCACTCAAAGGCAGTCCATGGAACTGATTAAATCCAAAGAAAACGCCGAAGTTGCCAACCGCGCCAAAAGCCAATTTCTCGCTTCCATGAGCCACGAACTCCGCACGCCTCTCAACGCTATTCTCGGTTTTTCGCAAGTCATGGCTCGCAACATTTCTATCACGCAAGAACAAAAAGAGTACATAGAAATTATCAATCGCAGCGGCGAACATTTGCTCGAACTCATCAATGATGTTTTGTCAATGTCCAAAATAGAAGCCGGTCAAATTACTATCAATCCCAGCCGCTTCAATCTATACAACCTTCTCAACAGTCTCAAAGAAATGCTGCAACTAAAAGCAAACTCAAAAGGTTTGCACCTAATTTTTGAAAATGCCGAGGATTTGCCGCAGTACATTCAAACAGACGAAGCTAAATTGCGGCAAGTTTTAATTAACCTCCTCGGCAATGCGATTAAATTTACTCAACACGGAACCGTTACTTTGCGCGTCAGCAGCCAAGCTGAAAAAGACACCACCGAAGAAAACACAAACCAATTGTATTTTGAAATTGCCGACACTGGGTTCGGCATTTCTCCCTCGGAAATTTCCACATTATTCAAGCCCTTTGTACAAACCGAAACTGGTCGAAAATCCATGCAGGGAACGGGTCTAGGATTGCCTATCAGCCAACAGTTTGTCCGCATTATGGGAGGTGATATTGCTGTTGAAAGTAAACTCAACCAAGGCACAACTTTCAGCTTTAATATCTCGGTTAACGTGGTAACAGAAAGTGATGAACAAGAAAAATCGCCGGTTAAACAAGTTATTGCTTTAGAAGCCGGACAAGAAACTTATCGGATATTAATAGTTGAAGATGTAGCGGAAAATCGCCAACTGCTGCTTAAGCTCCTGGTTCCGCTGGGATTTGAAGTCTGCGAAGCAACTAACGGTCAAGAAGCAATTGCTTTGCATTCAACTTGGAAGCCGCACCTGATATTAATGGATATGCTGATGCCCGTGATGGATGGGTATGAAGCGACAAGAGAGATCAAGAAAACTCTAGAAGGTAGAGAAACAATAATTATTGCCCTGACTGCTAGTGCTTTTGACGAGCAGCGGCAAATAATTTTGTCTGCTGGTTGTAACGATTTGATTTGTAAACCGTTTCGGGAAGAGGTACTTTTTGAAAAGATAGCGTATCACCTGAACCTGCGTTATATTTATGAGAAAGAAAACCTATCTAGTTCTTTTTCAACACCGACGCTGCTTAAAAGTTTGACCACCGAGGATTTGAGTGTAATGCCTACAGGCTGGGTGGTCGAGTTGCACCGAGCAGCACTTTGTGTAGATGACCACCGCATCCTCGAACTCATCAAGGAAATTCCCGAAACTGAGGCAAATCTCGCTAACGCTTTAACAGATTTAGTCGATAATTTTCGGATAGATATCATTATCGATTTAACTCAATTATATTATGATGAACGACCATCCATTACCAGCGACTCCTAAAGACATTCTGATCGTTGACGATATGCCGGACAACTTGCGACTTTTATCGACTATGCTGACAGCGTACGGGTATCATGTCAGGAAGGCTATTAACGGACACTTGGCTTTGCAAGGGGCGCAAATATCTCCTCCCGATCTAATTTTATTAGATATTAATATGCCGCAAATGAACGGCTATGAAGTTTGTGAGAAGTTAAAGTTAAGCCAACAAACTAAAGATATTCCGGTAATTTTTATTAGTGCGCTAGATGACGTTATGGAAAAAGTTAAAGCTTTTCAAGTAGGAGGAGTAGATTATATTACTAAACCGTTTCAAGTAGAAGAAGTTTTAGCCCGCGTCCAAAACCAACTTTCCCTTCGTTCGCTGCAATCCAAACTGCAACTGCAAGCTAGGGAACTGCACGATCGCAATTCTAGATTGCAGGAAGAAATCGCAGAACGTCAGCGGGCTGAAGAATCAATTCGGTTTTTGCTGGAAACTACGCGGGCGATCGGCGAAGCTGTAGACTTTCACTCAGCTTTAGAAGTAATTCTGCACCACGTTGGCGAAACAATCGGATGGGATGTAGGAGAAGCTTGGATTCCCGATGCAGAAGGAACAGTCCTGCGATCGGCCCGGGGCTGGTATGCAAGCAACCCGAGGATGGAATCGTTCCGCACCCAAAGCCAACAACTGACATTTGCCATGAATATAGGGCTACCGGGACGAGTTTGGGCATCCAAACAACCGGAATGGGTAGAAGATATTTCCCGGGGATACCCGCATTTTCTCCGAAGTCAAATAGCACTAGAACTTGGATTCAAAGCGGGTTTTGGCGTGCCGATTTTGGTAGACGATGAAGTATTGGCCGTGCTAGTTTTCTTTAAAATTTCGTCTTGTCGGAAAGACGCGCGATTTATAGACGTTTTTAATGCAGTCGGCACTCAATTAGGTTCTTTGATTCAGCGCAAACAAGCAGAAGAATTGCTGCGTATCGCTCAAGAAAAATATCACAGCATTGTAGAAAATGCGCTGGAAGGCATTTTTCAAAGCACGCCTTCAGGAGGCTATGTCAGCGCTAATCCAGCTTTGGCAAAATTGTACGGTTACGAATCCCCTGAAGAACTGATGTCCGACATTACAAATATTGCTCAGCAACTGTACGTTGACCAGGAACGCCGCCTCGAATTTGTGGCTGCTATGGATGCTGAAAATGCCGTTTCTGGATTTGAATCTATGGTATGTCGCAAAGACGGGCGGCGGATTTGGGTGTCAGAAAATGTCCGGGCTGTTCGAGATTCAAAAGGTGAGCTGATCTACTATGAGGGTACTGTTTCTGACATTACAGAGCGCAAATTAGCGCAAGAAGCGCTAAAAGTTCAACAAGAACAAAGCGAGAAGTTGCTGTTAAATATTTTACCCAAACCAATCGCAGAACGCTTGAAGGCAGAGCAAAGCACGATCGCCGACAGTTTTGCTCAAGTAAGTGTTTTATTTGCTGATATTGTTGGCTTTACTGAGTTGTCTGCTAGAATGTCTCCCACCGAGTTGGTAAAGCGCTTGAACGTAATTTTTTCCCACTTCGACCAGTTAGCTGAAAAGTACGGGGTGGAGAAAATTAAGACTATTGGCGATGCTTACATGGTAGTCGGGGGGTTGCCTACGCCGAGACAGGATCACGCCGAGGCGATCGCCCAAATGGCCCTGGGAATGCAGGCAAAAATAGCAAAGTTGTGCGCCGAGACAGGGGAAAAACTGGCAATTCGCGTTGGCATCAATTCCGGGCCGGTGGTTGCGGGAGTAATTGGTGTGAGCAAGTTTACGTATGATTTGTGGGGAGATACGGTGAATGTGGCGGCGAGGATGGAAGCTACGGGTTTTGCAGGCAGAATTCAAGTTACTGATGTTACTTATGAGCTTTTGAAAGATAAGTATTTGTTTGAGAGGCGAGGCGTAATTCCGGTAAAAGGTAAGGGGAATATGATGACTTATTGGTTGCTAGAAAAAAACTAAAAATTGGGAAGGAAGAAGGAAGAAGGAAGAAGGAAGAAGGAAGAAGGAGGAAGGAAGAAGGAAGTTCGGCAACGGATTCTGTAACGGATGTAACGGATGTCAGGAGGAAGAATGAAGGAGGAAGAATGAAGGAGGAAGGATGAAGGAGGAAGAATGAAGGAAGTTTATATGTTTATTTAACCTGATATCTTGCACCATTCTCACGAACGGGCTTCTAGCCCGTTCCACTATTTGTTCAATGTTCTTGTGGGGCGTTGCGCCGAGGCCGCCCTTAGAGGGATTGTGCTGGTATGATCAAAGAAGTTAACGAAAATTTACATTAAGAGCCGTGACAGCACAACAGCTAGTATCTGCAACCAGTTTTGAAAAGCTAATTTGGACTTGGAAAGGTCACAAAATCCAATATACCGTCCAAGGAACCGGCCGCCCTCTGATCTTGATTCACGGATTTGGGGCTTCGATCGGACATTGGCGACAAAATATCCCCCCACTAGCAGCCGGCGGCTATCGCGTATTTGCGCTGGACTTGTTGGGATTCGGTGCTTCCGCCAAACCAGCCCTAGATTACACTCTGGAATTGTGGGAAGAATTGCTGACTGATTTCTGGGCGGATCTGGTACAGGAACCGGCGGTATTTGTCGGGAATTCGATCGGCGCTTTGCTGAGTTTGATGGTAGTCGCCAACCATCCAGAAATATCAGCCGGCGCAGTCTTAATCAACTGTGCTGGCGGACTCAACCACCGGCCCGACGAACTGAATTTCCCGCTGCGAGTAGTGATGGGGACTTTTACTAAATTAGTTCGATCGCCCCTGATCGGCCCATTTATGTTCAACAACATCCGCCAAAAACACCGCATCCGCAACACCCTGCGCCAAGTCTACGGGAACCGCGAAGCCATCACCGACGAACTCGTAGAACTCCTCCACGCCCCCTCGTGCGAGCCCGGAGCTCAACAGGTGTTTGCCTCGATTCTGACAGCCCCTCCAGGCCCTCAACCGTCAGAACTGCTGCCCAAAGTCGATCGTCCGTTATTGGTACTTTGGGGCGCAGACGACCCCTGGACGCCAATCGCCGGCAGCCAAATTTATCAACAATTGGCCGCCAACGATAAACCAGTGAAATTTGTTTCCATTCCCAACACAGGCCACTGTCCCCACGACGAGCGGCCGAGTGAAGTCAACGCTCTGATTTTGGACTGGCTGCTGGAATTGAAGTAAAATTTTTCTGCTCAATCCAACCCTTGGGCGATCGACCAAAACCCCTGCATTACACAGGTTCAGCCTCGCTCCACCGCACCAGCATCCCGGCAGCAGCCGACTCATAAAACAATTTTTGTAAAAAGTATTGACACAATTTACTGAGTCAGCTATATTGATGGACGTGTGAGGAGCGAACCAGAAAAAGCACCGAGACGAAACACGGCCAGTCGTCGGTGCTTTTTCTGTGGGAACCCACTTTTAAGAGTTTGAAATTATCTATAATTCACATCCAGAAGATCTGTAAGCCCGCCCCGCCTTCTTCATTTCTTCCTTCGCGTTCTTAGCGTCTTCGCGGTTCGTTAAATAAATATTCGGATGTTGCAAAAAAAGTAATTGACTGCACTTGATCTCGAAAAATCCGAAAGTGTGGATTTTTTTTATAATCAAAATTTGATTGCATAGAACTCAAAACTACACAGTTATATAATAATAAATTGTCGCTGGGTCGGGGCGGGTTGATATACATTTTTTCCAAATGTCCCTAAACCCGCCCCTGCGTTATTGGTGCTACAAATATCAACGATCGCCCAAAACAAATTGTTCGATCGCAGCCGCCACCCCGTCTTCCTCCACATCCGGCGCCACCCAATCAGCAGCAGCCTTCACCGCATCAGGAGCATTGCCCATTGCCACGCCCACACCCGCGTAGCCAATCATTTCTACATCATTAAAATTGTCGCCGATCGCCATCACATTCGCCGCCTGCAAACCTAAAAGTTCCTCCGCTAAATACTGCACCGCATCTCCCTTATTTGCCGAAGGATGCGTAGCTTCAAAAAAAGTAGCAACCGATTGAGTCAAATAAAGCTCCGCAGGCGTGTAGCGCTGTCGCATACTGCTGAGCAAGCCGTCGAGTACCCCCGGATTCTCGCACAAAGCCAAAACTTTCGTCGGTTCCCCCGGAAGATCTCGCCGCAAATCTTTAATCACAATTGGTTCAATGCCCGATCGTTCGCCATAAATTCGGGTAGCTGCGGTAATTTCCGGCACGTAAAGTTGGTCGTCAATGTAGAAATGGATCGAAAGGAGGGGTCGCAAATGCGGTTCTTCAAAATAATCTAACAGTTGCAGAGCAGTTTGTTTCGACAGTGGCAAGTGCCGCAGCCGTTTTTGAGTAGCGTGATCTTGAATCCATGCGCCCTGGTAGCAAATGAGTGGCAATGTTGAGCCGATGTCGCGGTGAAAACGCAAAGCTGAGCGGTACATTCTGCCCGTAGCGACGGCCACTTTCACTCCCCGCGACTCGGCAGCCAAAATTGCCTGCTTGACTGGTTCTCGGATGTCATTTGACAAACCTGCGATCGTGCCGTCTATATCCACTACCAGCAATTGAATGTCTGCGGTGTCAAAAGCGCGATCGGTCGCCTTAGCTGGATTTGAGGCAGTTATATTCTGCATGATTGTTTTTTGATTTTAGCTGTTGAGTTGCACGCACCCGTTTATTTTGGCACTAGCGCGATCGCAAAAGGCAACTTCTGATTTTTTGAAGACTAAAATATAGATAAGTAAATAAGCGACAAAAAAGGATATAGCAAAACTCTTTAGGGAGGGTTTTAGCTCAGCTATATAATAGCAGTCAGTTTACTGCCGTAAAAACCCCACTCGCTCGGTGATGTGTATTTCCACTTACTTAATAATACTTGTGGCAAAAAAGAATGCAACTGTAGGTCAGATCCAAGGCCTTATGTGATAAATCCTTCTCTATCTAATATTTAAAATTGTCTATCCGGCTCTTTCAAATTACCCCCAAATATCATGCTTTCTCTCCCTGAATACCACATTGACGAAGAACTTTATACCAACCCTCACACAGTTATTTATCGAGGGATGCAGCTTGAGGAAGAAAAACCCGTTATCCTCAAAACTCTCACGCCGCCATACCCTACCCCAGGGCAAATCTCCCAACTTCTGCACGAAGCCGAAATTCTTAAAAATTTGAATTTGCCCGGAATAGTCAAGCTTTACAAAATAGAAACATACAATCACTTTCCTGTTTTAGTTTTAGAAGATTTTGGTGGCATTTCCCTAAAAGACTTTCTCAGTAACAACCAGCTAGAGTTAAAACAATTTTTGCATATTGCCATCAAACTAGCAGAAACTATTGGGCAACTCCACGAACACCACATCATCCACAAAGATATTAAACCCAGCAATATTATTGTCAATATCGAGACAGGAGATGTCAAAATTGCTGATTTTGCGATCGCCTCCCTGCTACCGGGCGAAAACCCTGCCCCCAGCCATCCCCATTTACTCGAAGGCACTCTCGCCTATATGTCTCCTGAACAAACGGGACGCATGAATCGGGCGATCGACTACCGCACCGATTTTTATTCTTTAGGCGTCACCTTTTATGAAATGCTGTGTGGCGAATTGCCTTTTCAGGCGATCGATCCCATGGAATTAGTACACTGCCATATTGCCAAAACGCCAGTTTCTCCCTGTGAAAACAGAAAGCAGAAAGTAGAAAGCAGAACCATCGAAGACAGAATCAATCAAGTAGGAACCAAGGAGATTCCTCAAGTCGTTTCCGATATCGTCATAAAACTCTTAGCAAAAACGGCAGAAGACAGATATCAAAGTGCTTTGGGACTTTTGTACGACTTAAAAAATTGCCTCGATCAACTGCGAACTACAGGCGAAATTTCCCACATAACCCTCGGCGAACAAGATCAGTCAAGTCACCTGCAAATTTCCCAAAAATTTTACGGGCGAGAAACAGAAGTTAATATGCTTCTCAGTATCTTCCAGCGGATGAGGCGAGGCAATACAGAAATCGTGCTGATTTCTGGTGGTGCAGGTGTGGGGAAATCGTCCTTAGTATATGAAGTTTACAAGCCGATTCGGCTGGAGAATGGGTATTTTATTGACAGCAAATTTGAGCAATTTAAGCGCGATATTCCCTACGCTTTTTTGCTCCAAGCTTTTCAAGATTTGTTGCGGCAAATTTTCACAGAAAATGCCACAGAAATCCATATTTGGAAACAAAAAATTTTAAAGGCACTCGGCGGCAACTGCCAAGTAATTATTGAAGCTATTCCCGAAGTAGAACTGATTGTCGGGCCACAGCCCGCTGTGCCAGATTTAGGAGCCAATGAATCCCAAAATCGCTTTAATTTAGTATTTCAAAACTTCATCCGCGTCTTTGCTCAAAAAGAACACCCCTTAGTAATTTTCCTCGACGACTTGCAATGGGCCGATTCAGCATCTCTCAAGTTAATAGAACTGCTAGCAACTGACCTCGAAACTCAATATTTATTAATAATTGGCGCTTATAGAGAGCAGGAAGTAAATGCCAATCACCCCGTAATGCTGACCGCCGAAGCCATTAAAAAAGCAGGCGGCACTGTAAGTGCGATCGCCCTTTCACCTTTAGATATAAGCAGCGTCAACCAATTCGTTGCCGATACTTTGAATTGCGCCCCAGAAAAATCCCTAAGTTTAGCACAACTGCTTTTTCAAAAAACTGGTGGAAATCCATTCTTTTTAACTCAATTAATAAAATTTCTGAGTTCAAAAAGTTTGCTCCAATTTAAATATTCACCCTCGCCTAATTTGGTCGAGCTAGCTGAACCCAACCTTTCTGACTTAGCCCAACCAATCTCAGAGCGTATTGTAAAAAAATGCCAAATCACAGGCGAGTGGCAGTGGGATATCGAACAAATACAAGAAATGGCAATAACTGACAATGTTGTCGAATTAATGATAAATAATATTCAAAAACTTTCACATAATACGCAGGAACTGCTCAAATTAGCCGCTTGTATCGGTAACACATTTGATTTAGAAATTCTCTCGACCATCGCCGAAAAGCCTCTGGAGTCGGCAGCAACCGACCTCGGTGAGGCAATTCAGTCCGGTCTGATTTTGCTCGTGAATAACGCCTACAAAATTCCGTTCGCCCTAGCAGCAAGCACAGAAATAACTGACACAATATCTAGAGACTTTACCGATGAATTGTCTCTACCCGTGGCTGATGTTCCTAGGGTCACTTACAAATTTTTGCATGAGCGAGTGCAACAAGCAGCTTATGCTTTAATATCCGCTTATCAGAAACAAGAAATACATCTTAAAATTGGTCACATTCTGATACAAAATGCACCGCCCGAGCAATTAGAAGAGCATATTTTTGATACCGTCAACCAACTAAATTTAGCCCAACCCATCATCAGCAGCCAATTAGAAAAATTTCAATTATGCCAATTAAATTTAATGGCAGGTCGCAAAGCAAAAGCAAGTGCAGCTTACGAACTTGCCCTCAAATATTTAACCGCAGGTATTGAACTCCTTCCTCCCGGAAGTTGGCAAACTGACTACGACTTGACTCTTGCACTCTACGAGTCAGCAGCAGAAGCTGCTTACCTCAATACCGACTTTGAGCCAATGGAAAAATGGGCTGAAATTGTTCTGCAACACGCAAAAAATGAACTAGACAAAATCAAAGTTTTTGAAATCAGAATCATAGCTTGTGCGATGCAAACCAAACTCCAAGAATCGGTAAAAATTGGTCGCGAAGCACTAAAAATGTTAGGGATAAACTTTCCCGAATTGCCTATTCCCCTGCACATTCAGCAAGCACTAGCTAAAACCGCAGCTTATTTAACCGAAAAAAAAATAGAAGATTTAATTAACTTGCCAATGATGACAAATCCTCATAAATTGGCAACTATGCGCGTGCTTTCCAGTATGTTTTCAGCTACATTTATAGTTGAACCTGGGCTGCTGCCACTAATTGTGTGCGAACAAGTTAATTTATCTATTAATTACGGAAATTCTACTTTTTCTGCCTTCGGTTATGCTAATTACGGAGCAATTTTAAAAGGAATAGTTAGAGATATTGAATCGGGCGATCGCTTCGGTCAATTAGCTTTAAATTTGAGCGATAAATTAAATGCGTTAGAATTCAAAAGCAAAACGCTTAATTTAGTAGCATTTATTTTGATGAACGGCAAGCATCACGTTAAAGACTCTTTGCCGCTATTAGAGGACGCCTATCAAAGTGCGCTAGAAAATGGGGATTTAGAATGTGTCGGATATTCAGCCGTAAATATTTGTCAGTCTTTGTATTTCATCGGTCAAGAATTGCCACAAGTGGAACGGAGAATGGTAAGTTACAACCATTTGCTGTTTCAACTCAAGCAAGAAACTGTATTGACTTGGAATCAAATAGATCGGCAAACTATTTTGCAATTGATGGGAAAATTGGAAAGTCCCCACCTTATATTAGGTGAAGAATATAGCGAAGAAAAATTGTTGTCGCTGCTGTTGAAAGCTAACGATCGGGTGGGACTACAGCACTTTTATTTGCAAAAATTAATACTAGCGTATTTATTTGGTGATATCGCTACAGCGCTAGAAAATGCAGCGCAAGCCGAAGTATATTTAGACGGAGTTGCAAGCTTTATTAATGTTTCCGAATACCAGTTTTACGATTCTCTAGCCCGCCTAGCAGCCTATCCCTTTGCCACCAATGAGGAACAAGAAGAGCATATTTTTTACGCTGTCAGTAACCGGAAAAAAATGCAACATAAAGCGCTGTCTGCACCCATGAATCTTCAGCACAAATGCGACTTACTTACAGCAGAAAAAGCACGTGTTTTGGGGGATATTGTGAAAGCAATGGAATATTACGATCGCGCAATTGAAGGAGCCCAAGAAAACGGATACATACAGGTACAAGCACTAGCAGCAGAATTGGCCGGAGCCTTTTATCTATCCATAGGACGAGAAAAAAATTCCAAAACTTACTTAACAGAAGCGCGTTATTGCTATCAGCGATGGGGAGCAACAGCCAAAGCAGCACATTTAGAATCAAAATACTCCCACTTGCTAACTTTAGGCTCGATTTCAACTAATATCGAAACTCACCAATCTACCAGCAGCACTTCCACTACGAACGATAGTGCAGGCGTGCTAGACTTGACCACAGCAGTTAAAGCATCGCAAACCTTAGCCGGCGAAATAGTTTTAGACAAACTGCTGGCAAAAATGATGAAAATTGTTATTGAAAATGCCGGGGGGCAAAGAGGCTTTTTAATACTAGAAAAAGATGGTCAATGGGTGATTGAAGCATCAGGATCTGTAGATGTCGATCGCGTTGCTGTCATGCAATCAATTCCCATAGATTTTGTACCCGACGATCAAGAAGTAACTTTGCTGGCCGTTGCTGTTGTGAATTACGTCGCCCGCACCCAGGAAAGTATAGTTTTAAACGATGCCAGCCGCGAAGGACAATTTACTCGCACACCCTATATCATGGCCGTTCAACCTAAATCAATTCTTTGCACTCCGTTAATTAATCAAGGCCAACTCACTGGCCTTCTATATTTAGAAAACAATCTGACTACAGGCGCTTTTACACAAGACAGGTTAGAAATATTAAAACTGCTGTCTTCTCAAATTTCTATCTCGATCGAAAACGCTCAACTTTACGACAACTTGCACCAATTCAATCAGAATCTAGAAAGTTTAGTACAGCAGCGTACCTCCGAACTCTCCCAAACTTTAGAAGACTTAAAATCGGCTCAAAATAAACTGGTAGAATCGGAAAAAATGGCCGCCCTCGGAGGGTTGGTTGCAGGTGTTGCCCACGAAATCAATACTCCCATCGGCATCGGCATCACCGCCGCCTCCCTGCTTGCTGAAAAAGCCACCAAGTTTTTTGAGGTTTACAGTAACGGCCAAATAAAACGTTCCGAGTTAGAAAAGTTTCTGGATACCGCCGTGCAAAGCAGTAATATGATCTTATCTAACCTCACGCGGGCAGCCGACTTGATTCACAGTTTTAAAGAAGTAGCTGTAGATCAGTCGAGCGAGTTAAAACGCCCGTTTAATGTTAAAAACTATCTAGAGGAAATTTTGACATCCTTAACAGCCAAACTAAGAAGAACTAAGCACAAAATAGAGATTAAGTGTGATGAAAATATTGTAGTGGACAGTTACCCTGGCGTAGTGTGTCAAATTGTGACAAATCTGGTGTTGAATTCCCTAATTCACGCCTACGATGGAGAAGACGAAGGCGTTCTGGCTTTTGATTTCAAACTAGAGGGCGATCGGCTAATATTTGAATATGCCGATAACGGCAAAGGAATTGACCCAGAAAATCTCAGTAAAATTTTTGAACCGTTTTTTACCACCAAAAGAGGTCAGGGAGGCACGGGATTGGGACTGCACATTATTTATAACCTTGTTACTCAAAAACTAAAAGGCACAATTAGCTGTACAAGTCAAGTAAATAAAGGCACAAGATTTATGATTGAATTTCCCGCTAAAATGAGCACTTAGTTATTAGACCGCCAACATGGATATAAGTTTTATATAGGAGAACGATATATGTCAGAAGCTAGTAAAAACCTGTTGGCTGCGGGCGATGAGGAATTAATCGCGGCGGGGGACGATGAATTAATATTTGCCGAGGAAGACGAGGCGGAAGAAAAACCGCTAGAAGAAAGTTGGAAAATATTAATTGTAGATGATGAAATAGAAATTCACAATATTACTAAACTAGCGTTAAACGATTTTAAATTTGAAGGAAAAAGTATAACCTTTATCAGCGCTTACTCAGGAAAAGAAGCTAAAGAAATAATTCAAAATAATTACGACATAGCATTAATTTTACTTGATGTAGTGATGGAAACAGAAGAAGCAGGCTTGGAAGTAGTTAAATACATCCGCGATATTTTAAATAATCAAGTAGTGCGGATTATTTTACGCACTGGACAGCCCGGACAAGTACCAGAAGATGTAGTAATTGTCAGCTATGATATCAATGATTACAAAACCAAAACAGAACTTACTAACAAAAAGTTATTTACCACAGTAGTCACCGCACTGAGAGCATTTAGATCACTTAATCAAATCGAATCCAGCAAAAGTGAACTAGAAAAAATTGCCGCTGCATCTGCCCGTTTTGTACCCCGTGAATTTTTGAAATTTCTCAAAAGAGAAAGCATCGTTGATGCCAGACTAGGAGACTCTGTACAAGCAGAAATGACGATTATGTTTGCCGACATTCGCTCATTTACAAGTCTGTCAGAAAGTATGTCTCCCCGAGAAAACTTTGAATTTCTTAACTCTTACTTAAGCCGAGTTGGCCCAGTTATCCGCGAGTACAACGGTTTTATAGATAAATATATTGGTGACGGGATTATGGCTTTGTTTCCTAACCAGCCTGAAGATGCTGTGCAAGCAGCAATCGAGATGCAGCAGCAAGTTAAAATTTATAACAAACACAGGCAAAATAGCGGATATCAAGCTATTTCGATAGGGATTGGTTTGCATACGGGAACTTTAATGTTGGGTACTATTGGCGAAGCGGAACGGATGGAAAGTACGGTAATTTCCGATGCTGTGAATTTAGCCGCCCGCGTAGAAGGATTGACAAAGCTTTATGGAGTTGGTATTGTAGCCAGCGTTCAAACTTTGTGCCGGATCGACGACCCCCAAAATTACAAGTGCCGATTTCTCGATCGCGTTCAAGTAAAAGGAAAACAAACACCTGTGGCTGTATTTGAAATTTACGATGGCGACTCGGCTACAATGATCGAACTAAAAGCACAAACTCAAACTTATTTTGAACAGGGAATTTTTTTTCACTACCAACAGCAATTCGCGCAAGCAAGGCAAATGTTTTTGCGCGTTTTACAAATCAACAAGTATGATAAGGCAGCATCTTTTTATGCAGAACGCTGCGATATGTTGATGAAGAATGCAGTCATTATGACTCTCGAAGGCATTGAAATTTAGCTAAAGGGTAATGGGTACTTAATAATTGGTAATTAGGAGTTGTTCTGTCTTTCCTGTTCCCTCTTCCTTCTCCCTTCTTCCCCATGCGCTTAAAATCCCTTGATGTTTTTCGCGGAATTGCGATCGCCTCGATGATTCTCGTCAACAACCCCGGTAGTTGGGAACAGGTGTATCCACCGCTAAAGCACGCAGAATGGCACGGCTGCACCCCCACAGACTTAATATTTCCATTTTTCTTATTCATCGTTGGCTGCGCGATGTCTTTTTCGCTGCCTAAATATATTCAAAATTATCCAAAAACCGGAAGAGAAACCTCAAAAATTCCACAAACCAAGGAAAAATCAGAATCTGCTAAAAACCATCTTCCTTCTTCCTTCTTCCTTCTTCCTTCTTCAAATATTTACTGGCGAATTGCTCGCCGCGCCGCGATTCTATTTATATTAGGATTGCTGCTAAATACATCTTCGATCGCCCTTGACGTACTTCTCAACAGCGCCCCAGTGGAAAACTTCGGTAAAATCCGCATCATGGGAGTATTGCAGCGCATCGGCTTAGCTTATTTCATCAGTGCGATCGCCATTATCAACCTTTCCCCCCGCAATCAAAAACTGCTCGCTGTTGCCGTGCTTTTGGGCTATTGGGCGGCATTAACCGTATTTGCTGTAGGGGGGTACACTGCCGGCGAACTCACGCCAGAAGGAAATTTAGGAGGATATGTCGATCGGCTAATTCTCGGTAGCCAACACCTGTACAAAGGCGGCCCCTTCGACCCCGAAGGATTGTTGAGTACCTTACCCGCAATTGTCACAGTCCTCACAGGCTACTTTACAGGAGAATGGCTGCGCGTGCAGCAAATCAAAACCCGCACCAGTATCAACTTAGCAATCTGGGGGTTCCGTTGCGTAGTAATCGGCCGTTTGTGGGGATTTTTATTTCCGCTCAACAAACAACTTTGGACAAGTTCTTATGTAGTTTTTACTGCTGGTTGGGCCTTGCTATTGCTAGCAGCTTGCTACGAAACAATTGAAGTGCGGAATTGGAAATGGGGGAGATTGTTTGAAATCATGGGATTGAATGCTATTTTTCTGTTTGTTGCTTCCGGTATTGTCGCCAGAATTCTCCTAAAAACCCATATTGGCAGCGGCGAAAGTCCTCCAAGTACCTACACTTGGATTTACGAGAACTGGTTTTTGCCGTGGGCTGGGCCGCTGAATGGTTCCCTAGCGTTTGCCGTGACTGCGGTATTATTTTGGTGGTTAATTTTGTATGGAATGTATCACCGTGGTTGGGTGATTAAAATTTGAGTAATTTAGTATGTAGTGGATATAACTCTTCTAACGATCTGAGATAAAGGGGATCTTCCGATCGGGACGCCTGTTTAGGTTACAATTGAAGGCAGGAGGATTTTTTATGCCGACTACTGCTCAAGAAATCTATATTCAAGTTGTCCACACTTTGTCACCAACGGAGCGGTTACGCTTGGCAACTCTGATCCTCAACGAGTTATCACAGCATAATGTCGCTGTCGTCGAACAAAGTGATACCTGGAGTGAGGAAGATTGTTTCGATGTAACTACCTTTTCTTTGCAATACGCAGCTACACTTTTCCCGGAGAGTGAGGAGATGGATGAGTGAAATTCAATCCTGGTGATGTAGTAACAGTAGATTTTCCAGGTGTCACAGGTGTTAAACGTCGCCCAGTTGTGGTTTTGTCCTCGACTACTTATCATAGAAACCGCCCTGATTTCATAGTTGGGTTAATCACTACCCAGACAACAAATCTTGGCTCTACTGACTATACTCTGCAAGATTGGGCATCCGCAGGTTTGAGAATTGTATCTGTTTTCCGCAGTTTCATTCTTACTTTACCGCCTTCTGCCAACCTGATTTTGATTGGGCATTTATCCGAACGTGATTGGAGTGCTGTTCGCGCCTGTGTAAAAGTAGCTTTAGTAGAATTGGACGATCGCCCACCGTCATCAGATTCATGACTCCCGAAGATTTTTATATCAACCCCACACTACCTATCGTTCATAGCGACCCCGACATTTTAGGGGCGACTCCTGTCTTTATCGCTACTCGCCTCCCGATGAAGACTCTGCTTGATGATCTCGAAGCGGGTGATTCGCCCTGCGGAGTTTCTAGACCTTTTTCCTAGTGTCAGCGGCGATCGAGCGATGGAAGTTATCGCAATGATACGATCGCCACATAACAACATTTAACGTTTATTGATGTCCGCTTCCTCAACATCGATCGCCCTTGGATCGGAAATCCGATCGCACCCCCGCCACAATTCCCACAAATGACCGCCCCAACCCCTTCCCACTAAAGGATTGTGCCGATTTCTCGATCGCACGCCACCGATCGCTAACTATAACTGAGCCCTAATCGCTAAAATTAAAAAAAGATACGTAATAGGCAGGCCCTGTCAATGATCCCAACAGTTATAGAACAATCCGGTCGCGGCGAACGCGCCTTTGACATTTACTCGCGACTACTGCGCGATCGCATCGTCTTCTTGGGCCAACAGGTTGACTCTGACTTAGCCAACCTGATCGTTGCCCAATTGCTATTTTTAGACGCCGAAGACCCGGAGAAAGATATTTACCTCTATATCAACTCCCCCGGGGGTTCGGTAACAGCAGGTATGGGCATTTTTGACACGATGAACCACATCCGCCCCGACATTTGCACTATTTGTCTCGGTTTGGCCGCCAGCATGGGCGCTTTTCTGTTGAGTGCCGGCGCTAAAGGCAAGCGGATGAGTTTGCCTCACTCCCGGATTATGATCCACCAACCTCTAGGCGGAGCTCAAGGCCAAGCAACCGATATTGAAATTCAGGCCAAAGAGATTTTGTACCACAAACGTCGCCTGAACGAACATCTTGCCAACCATACCGGTCAGCCGCTTTCCCGCATTGAAGAAGATACCGAACGGGATTTCTTCATGTCCGCTGAAGAAGCAAAGGACTACGGATTAGTCGATCAAGTGATCGATCGCCGTCCTTCCGCCAGCCGCCCGATCGCCGCTGTCGTCTAAATAAAAAGTTAAAAATCAAAAATGAGGAAATATTCTTCATTTTTGATTTTTAATTTTTAACGGTCATATAGCAGTTTTCAGTCGAGTGAATTACAGATGCTGGGGCGCATGATACGGCGTCTTAGTTAAGTCCTTACTGTATTTCATACAATTGAAAACTGCTATATGTAGCTTTTTCTAAAAAAACATCACACCTAGAAACCCTACATAATTACTAAGGCAAAGATTCGAGATATTGCAAGAAGTCGAGCAATTCTACTTGATTTAAGAAATGGCGCGCTTCTTTGCCATAACCTTGTTTGAGATAATCTTTTCCTTGGTTGGCAGTCCAGTTCAACCGCTTGATTTCCTCAGTAGTTCGGCTGTAGATTTCCAAATATTCTAGAAAATCTACCAACTGTTCACTAGAAAGCTCTCTCTGCGACGACTTGCCGTAATTTTGTTCGAGACAGTCGCTTTCCTGTTTTTTCTTCCATTGCAGGCGTTTGAGGATGGCGTCTATTTGGGCGATCGTATCAGAATTATCCTCGATCGCATCGCTCGGAATTCCTACTGCTATCGGTTGCAATTCCCTGACTTCGGCGGCACCCTGTAGCAGTTCACTTTGGCTAGCAGTCGGCACCTCTAGTTCCGTGATCGGTTCGCCGTAGCTAGAAGAAAGCCAAGCGTCCGAGTCTAACTGCTTCGGTACAAATCCAGTAGCTTCCACGCGATCGACCTTTGGAGGCAGCGGTTCGGGTACAGGTGCGATCGGCTCTTCATTTAATTTCGCTTCAGTATTGACAAAATTGCTTTGATGTGTTTCAGGCAATTTTTCAGCAACAGGCATTTCTAGAACCGGAAGAGGAACACTTGTCGGCCCAACAGGAACCGGAACAGCAGGAGGAGGGGGAGGGGGAGGGGGAACAGCAGCAACCGAAGCAACCGGAGCAATCGGAGCAACTGGAGCAACCGGAGCCGGATCAACACTTGCGATCGCACTCGCGGGCGCAGCAAATCCAAGAACAGCGATCGCTCGCAACCGGGCGCGGTCTTCCGCATCCTCAACAGACTCAGCAGCCGACATAGCAGTAGCAAGAGTTTTGCCGTCAACCTGAACCAGACAGCGAACAACAAACTTACCGTGATGAACAGTCAGCAACTCACAAATTAACTGTCCAGCGGGATAAAGGGCGCGAAATTCAGCAAACATAATTTTTTGACCCCGAAACCAGAGGGGGCTTATGACTTAAGTGTAGTACAGCCCTGAGAAAACAATTTTCTGAAAGCACATATTCAACATACAATAAATTAAAGGTGAGTCATCCGCGCAACCTTTCACGCCACTAAACCCCATCCCACATCCGGCAGTTTAAGCTAACAAGCACCGGGCGTCATTTCTACCTATAGGAGATGACACAGCAACTAAGCAAAAGTAGTAAAAGTCTCCGGTTTTGTGTACCTTGCACTTTCTACAGCACAGATTGCTCCCGACCCGCTCGTTGCACCTCCGTCCGCAAGGACAGATCGCGTGCAAAAAAACAAGGGCATCGCAGCAGCGAGCTACTAGCAATTTTGCCTTAAAGCTCCGGTAAATTCTTTGCTAAAGCAAGAAGCAAGAGGCACTTCAAAAGGAAGAAGGAACAAGGCAGAAGGAACAAGGCAGAAGGAAGAAATGCAAATTTTATCCCTCTCCATCCCTCCATCGGCTCATCCTCGACTCAAGCCGTCGCTTTCAGTATCGAGCCATCTTTTAAGAACCGACAGGGGCTTTCTAATTCGCGAAGTGCTCGGCGCTGCTGACCTAAAAGCAAACAAACCAACGCTAAAAAATTGTATTGGGGAATAGCGTGCGGGACATTTGTCTGCACCGTCAGCAGTCAGTTCAAGACAGACAGCAGACAATTAGCACCAAGCCGGTGTCGGGAGAGAATCTCAAAAAAACCTCGCGATGAAACAAGGTGGCTGTGCTCGCGTCTCCACCTATTAACCCGCGCATTTGTTGGGAAGCAGGCACTGCGAGGGCCCGAGGGGGTGCGGCTGATTTCGCCAAAATTAGACTAATTGCTGGAAACAAGAGGATCGATCGCTACATGGAATTTTCTATCGCTGCACTGCTGGCAAATTTTACAGAAGACAAATTAGTGGCTCCTAAAGCATTGGAGAAAAAACTCGACTGCAACGACGCCACCAGTCAACTCAAACTTCAAATCGCATTAGAAGCTCTAGAGAAAATTGGCATATTAGTCAAAGACAAAGGCCGCTATCGCCGAGTAGCTGAAGACGACGTAGTAGAAGCAAAACTGCGCTGTTCGAGCAAAGGATTTTGCTTTGCAATTCAAGACGCCGAAGGCTCAGAAGACGTTTACGTGCGGGAAAGTCACCTCTCGACAGCTTGGAATGGCGATCGAGTTTTAGTCAAAATCATCAAAGAAGGTAGCCGCCGCCGATCGCCCGAAGGCGAAGTCATGCTCATCCTCGAACGCGCCAACCCCTCGGTACTCGCGCGAGTCAAGCAAACCGCCACCCCCACCGGCCGCGTCAGCTACAGAGCAATCCCCCTGGACGATCGCCTGTTGTTTGAACTAGACTTGCTCGCAAATGGCACAAATCTCCAAGAGGCGATCGACCACCTAGTACACGTCGAAGTCAAACGCTACCCCCTCGGCACCCACCGCCCAGTCGGCAAAGTAGTACAGGTACTCGGTTCCGACGCCGAAGCCGCTGACGACCTCGACATCGTATGCTGCAAACACGACTTGCCGCGATCGTTCCCCGCCGCCGTCATCAAAGCAGCCGAAAATTTGCCCAGCAAAGTCAAAAAAACCGACATCAAAAAACGCCTAGATTTGCGTAACATTCTGACTGTTAGCTTCAGCAAAAACGAACCGGGAACAACCAACAGCGAAAAGGATGCCCCCCAAGCCCAGGAGGAAAATCTCTCCGAGGGAGGAGCCGAAAACGAGTTTGATCCGACATCCTTTCTCTCCGATCCGCCAGTGGAACGCGCTTTGTCGATCGAAACCCGGAAGTCTGGCGGCTGGCAAGTAGGAATCCACATCAGCGACGCCGCCGAGTACGTGCAGCCAGAAACCCCGATCGACCGCGAAGCCCGCAAGCGAGGCACCGCCGCCCATCTGGGAGAAAAAATCATCGCCGTACTCCCAGAAATCCTCAACGAGCGCTGCTCTCTGCTGCCAGACACCGAACGGCTGACCTTCAGCATACTGCTGACCCTAGACGAATCTGGAGAACTCCTAGAATACGAAATTCAAGCCAGCGTCATTCAAATTGACTACCAGCTCAGCTACCAGCAAGCTCAAGCAATTCTCGAACCAGGCGATGCCGAAGAGCACCCTTTATCCTCCGCCCTCCGTCCTTTCCTAGATCAACTCGGTGCCGCCTCACAGGCTGTCAGACAGACAAGGCTGAAGCGAGGAGCTTTTGAACTAAATTTGCCCGATGCTAACTCTCACTTCGACGACGAAGGCGAATTAGGAGCTTTTGCAACCGCTCCGCCCGCTCAGTCGGCTGTCTCCGAGTTAGTCGTACTCGCCAACCAAGCTGTCGCCGCCCACCTGCAAGCCTTGGGAGTCCCAGCAATTTACCGCGTCCAGCCGATGCCAGACCCGGCAGACATTCAAGAGTTCATCAAACTCTCCAACAACCTCGGAGGCGAACTTTATCTCGAAACCGAAGAAGAAGTTTTGCCCTTGGACTTTCAGCGATTTACCCAGCAGTTTGCCGGCCTAAAGTCGGAAAGAGTTCTCACCTACCTGCTGGAAGACACCATGAAGCCCGCTGTTTACAGCACCACTCCCAAGCCGCACTTCGGTTTGGGGCTGTCAGAGGGTTACACGCGGTGCACTTCGCCGCTTTCCCGCTACGCCGATTTGCTGGTGCTGCGGGTGTTGCAAGCGGTGTTCGAGCAAGGCCGCAGCAGCCGCACAACACGGGCTAAGGAAAAAGTTGACTTGCACCATTCCTCCTGTCACGGTCAAATTACTTGGAATGTTCTCCCCCCAGACTTGCACCACGAATTTGAGACGGAGTTCGCATCGGTAGTAGTACACTTAACCGAACGCGAAAGAGTTGCTGAAGACGCTGAAAGCGATTTGCAGGGATTGAAGAAAACCGGATTGATGAAAGAACGCACCGGCCAAACTTTCCAGGGTTTGATTACAGGGGTGCAATCTTACGGTTTCTTTGTGGAAATTGAGGTGCGGCCGCCGGAGAGCGACATCTTGCGTGTTGAGGGATTGGTGCACGTTTCTTCGCTGAAGGATGATTGGTACGAATATCGATCGCGCCAGCAAACTCTGGTGGGTCGCAAAAACCGCAATCAGTACCGTTTGGGCGATCGGGTGGAAGTTCAAGTCAAGAGTGTTGACTACTACCGCCAGCAAATTGATTTAGTTGCAGTTGGTGGCGGTAGCCAAGCTTTTGATGATGATGAATAATCAGTTAACAGTTGACAGTTGACAGTTAACTTTTCTCAATACTTAGTTGTCATTATCTGGCAACTAAGTATTAAAAACTGGGCTACCAACTAGACTCAAAAATCATCAAAAAATAATTAATGACTAATATCAAATCCGGTAGCATCGTCGGGCGTACAATCCCGTTAAAAGCGATGCCCTGAGCGAAGCCGAAGGGTCAACACTCACGGACGATGCAACCGGAATTTCTATAATTTGTCGGCGTTAATCTCTGTTAATTTGGCTATATCTGCGGTAAAAAAAAGAGAATGTATTAACCGCAGATAACAAGGGATAGACGCAGATTCACGCAGATGAAGAGAAGAAATATAGGAAGAATTCCGATGCTAGCAGATTTGATATAACAACTAATTACTAACAGCAGTCAACCGTCAACTAACAAATAACTAATGACGAATAACTACCCCCTAATCTTAGGAGTTACCGGAGCCTCGGGACTGATTTACGCGGTGCGAACTCTGAAATATCTGTTGGAAGCCGATCGGGCTATTGAACTGGTAGCTTCCAAGTCTACTTACATGGTTTGGCAAAGCGAACAGAACACCCGAATGCCCGCAGAACCGACGCTTCAAGAGGAATTCTGGCGGGAACAAGCAGGAGTAGCCACAATGGGTAAACTTCGGTGCCATCCTTGGCAAGATGTCGGTGCTAATATTGCTAGTGGCTCCTTTCGTACCCAAGGGATGATGATTATTCCCTGTAGCATGAGTACGCTGGGCAAATTGGCGGCTGGCTTGAGTTCGGATTTGCTCGAAAGAGCGGCCGACGTTCAGCTCAAGGAAGGGCGAAAATTGGTACTCGTGCCTCGCGAAACGCCTTTTAGCTTGATTCACCTGCGGAATTTGACTACCTTGGCAGAAGCTGGAGCTAGAATTGTACCAGCGATTCCTGCTTGGTATCACAATCCGCAAACTATTGAAGATTTGGTAGACTTTGTGGTGGCTCGCGCTTTAGACCAGTTGGGGATTGATTGCGTTCCTCTCAAACGCTGGAAGGAAGAAGAAGGGAGTTAGTTGGCAGTTGACAGTTGACAGTTTGTTATTATTGATGATTTGTTAGTTTTAATTAGCAATTCCCAATTAGCAATTACCAATTACCAATATTTTTAATATGCGACTTGTATTTTTGCTAGTAATTGTGTTGGGGTTAACTATTTTTGCCCTGCAAAATGTGGAGCCGGCATTATCGCTGGTGTTTTTGGGAATTCGATCGCCTGCTTTACCCTTATCTATCTGGATTCTGCTCAGCATGGTGGTGGGAGCTCTCACATCTTTATTGATTTCTGGTTTGCTGGCATTCTCAAATTACCTATCTCTAACGGCAGACCGCACCGGCCGATCCAGTCGCAGCCGTCCCGATACTTTCCCAGATGACAGGAGAACGCCTTACACGCCGCCTCCCCCTCCTCGAAAGCTGGAAATTGACCCGGATCTGAATAGGGAAAATAGCCAAACTCAGGCTGCTGGTTCCCACCGAACTGAGTACGGCACGTCCGTGGGTTACAGTGCCAGGACTTTCCAGCAAGAAACTCCGAACCCGGATGGGCCGCAGGATTACGCTCAACCGGGGACTTATGCAGCAGACGATGAGGACGATTGGGTCTCACATGGCTCAAAATCCGGCTCTCAAGGGGGTGATGACGATTGGGGGGACGATCGCGATTTTCCCGATCAACCGCAGGTCAATGATGTTCCCGGGGCAAATCCGAGGGCTTACGAAGCTCAGCAGGAACCCAAAAGCAAATCTTGGGCTGGCTCAGTATATTCTTATGGCTATAGAGATCCGAGCCAGTCTGGGGTGGGGCAAACTGAGTCGGTATACGATGCGGAGTATCGGGTGATTGTTCCTCCGGGAGGGGAGATTCCTAAACCCGCTGATGAAGCACCAATAAATCCTCTGGCAGAAGCAGAGGAGGATTGGGGACTGGATGAGGGTGATGAGTTTGGGGACGATGATGGTCTCAGTGGCAGATCAATTAACCTGAAAAAATAGAAAAATATCGGAGGATTTGGCAGTGGACGGGTTGAGGGGAGTAAATATCTATCTTGTCGGGATGATGGGTGCGGGAAAAACAACGGTGGGGCGGATTCTGGCAAGAAAATTAAAATACCGTTTTTTTGATACTGATGAGCTAATAGTTCGAGTGGCTAATCAGTCAATTGCTGAGATTTTCGATCAAGAAGGGGAAGAGGCTTTTCGGGAACTAGAAACTAAAGTGCTCGGCGAATTGTCTGCTTATAAAACTTCGGTTGTGGCTACGGGCGGTGGTATTGTGACCCGATCGATGAATTGGGGTTACTTGCACTATGGTGTAGTGGTTTGGCTTGATGTGCCTGTAGACCAACTGTACGATCGACTGCGTTCGGACACCGCTCGACCCCTACTGCAGGAGGGCGAGATCAAATCTAAGCTGCAAAGCCTTTTGAAAGAGCGAGAGCGTTTCTACACTCAAGCAGATGTCCGAGTCTGTGCTGGTGTGGGTGAAAGACCTGAAGCAGTGGCGACTAGGGCGATCGAGGAAATCCAAAAAGTTATTAAATCAGAAACCGGGCCCGATCTCAATTGATACATTCAGAAACCGGGTTTCTGAGGACTTTTGGTATTAGTTCCCAAAAATAATGCAACTCTACGCCACCTCCCAACCACCAGCTTCCTCAGTCATTCCCAACATCTAAAATCTAAAATCTAAAATGCTTGGACTTCGGTAAAAATACTGGTTTTTGTCGGAATGTGCCCGTTTAACCACCCAATATTTTGCAATCCACCGGGTTTGAGTGGATGTGATGCGTAACTTTTATAAGTATGAGGATGTGGCGATGTGGAGATTTTATACAAGAACTAATGGCATACTCGTCTGATGCCTTAAAGTCGGCTATTGAGTTTTCCCTAAAAATAAAAGGGCCCCACCGCTGAAGGGCTGTAGGGCGCAAGGACAGTTAAACGCTAACTTGATTGTCGGGAAATTTAGCATCAATGCTATCCTGCTATGTGACGATTTTACGATCGTCCATTCACTCATCAACTCTCTCGTATCAAAAAATGTAACCCAGCACCGATCGAATTCAACCTGTCCTATTCTAAAAACAATACCTCATGCATTCTGACGAGCAGCTCCCTAAAGCTGCTTTTTTATTGCGATCGAGTTTTTGGCTGCCAGAGTTGCGGCTTTTTGGGAATAAAATTTTGAGCAACAGTCGCTACGCCTCAAAACTGCCATAGCGGTTTTCAGTTGCACTCCAGGTTCGTCGGTAATTGGTAATTGGGAATTGGGAATGGGGAATCGGCAATTGAGAGGCTGTATCTCACGAGGCTTGAAAACTGCTATGATTACGCCGCAGAACCGGGCATTAATCCGGGGGTGGGGGATTGAAAAAAAATAAGCTGTATTTATTGATGGGCCCTCTGATAGTTTGGGGCTAAATCTGCGTTGCGAGTTGGAGAATTTGGCTGCGTGAATTTCCCGTTTCCAATTAAGAGAATACGAGCCTGCCTGTTTTTGACCAAAACTCGAGCGCTCCGCCCAACGCCACACCACTTAAAGAAATGCTAGCTAATACCGCAAAAGCGCGCCAATTTTTCCAACCAGATATTTGAATATCAAGTCTTGCCAAAGCTACCGCTGAAATCAAGACTAAACAAGTAGCAAAAAGGTGCAGCCAGGCAAAAACTACCACTGCCACAAAAGCTCCTAAAATAATAGAAAGAAAAGCACCGACATCACTGGAAAACCACCGCATTATTAAGGCTTTTGTTTCTCTCAGGGGGAACGACAAGGCGACAGCCAACACTAAAATAGAAGCTATGGCTAAAAACCAAGTCAGGTGCGGGGGAACATCAAACTCAGATAATTTCCAGCCCAAAGTGAAATAAGTAACAAAAAGTAGAGTTAGGGAAACCCAAGAGTTTTTTTTCATCTTATGGCACAATTAGGGGAACCAGGAAAAAAAGATGATAATCCTGATGAGTTTGTACAGGGCCTAGAGGTTAGTAGAAATAGCTTGCACCGGACAAGTAGGGATGCACTGCTCGCAAACGATACACCGCGATCGAGCAAAACTGAGTTTAAAGCTTTCTGGGTCAAGGGTCAAAGCTTCTGTCGGGCAAACCCCCGTACATAAACCGCAGTCAACGCAGATATCTTCGTCTATGAGTATTTCCCGGCTGGCTAGGGAAACGCCGATGTTTTGCGATCGCATCCAGTCGATCGCCGCTTCTAGTTGGTCAATGTCCCCTGATAACTCTAGCACCAGTTTGCCCACTTGATTCGGAGCCACCTGAGCACGGATAATGTTGGCGGCAACATTAAAATCCTTTGCCAGTCGATAGGTGACAGGCATTTGGATCGATCGTTGGGGAAACGTCAGTGTTACCCGTTTTTTCACCCTGCAAGTCCTCGGTAATTTACAAACAATCTTTGTTATCTTCTGTTTTAGCGCACTTGGTCTAATTGCTGCCTTTACCACAAATTTTTAGGAGATGAGTCTGATTATCTCAAAATGTGCTATAATTTGAATTTATTATTTAAAATAAAAACATAGAAATCAAAGCGCAATTTATTTTATGACCCAGAATTCGCCCAAGTCAACTGTCGCCCCCGCCGCCAAAAATCCCGAAACAAAAGTCGCCACGCGCCTCAGAAACTTATTGATCGTGTTAACAGCGATCGCCCTTTCAATATCCATCTTCTTCGGGCTGCAAACCCAAACGCCGTCAAGCAGTCTCACCGACATGGCAAAAGCTTCAACGCCATTAGAAACAGCTTTGATAAACGGCAAACCGACACTCATGGAATTTTATGCTAATTGGTGCGGTAGCTGTCAGGCAATGGCTAACGATCTGAGCGAAATCAAACAGAAATACGCCGAACCGATGAATTTTGTGATGCTGAATGTAGACAATGACAAATGGCTGCCAGAAATCACCAAATATCGAGTAGACGGCATTCCGCACTTTGTCTATTTGAATGATAAAGGCAGCCCCGTTGCTGAAACGATGGGCGAAATGCCGCGCAGTATTATGGAAGCTAACTTAGAAGCTTTAATTGCAGGAAAACCTCTGCCACACGTCCAAGCAGGCGGTCAAGTTTCTAATTTTACTCCCCCCACAGGGCCTGTGAAAACAAGTAGCTCCGACCCCCGCGCCCACGGCTCTCAAATACAGTAAAAGAAGTCATTAGTCAGTAGTCAGTAAGAATAAGAGGCGTTGCTGATTTACGGTATGAAAGGCTAAATATGCCAGTCATAGAAACCAGTATCGACAAAGCTTGGGGATTTTCAACTGATTTTTTTCATACCCTGATTAAGCAACGCCAAAATGAGAGCGATCGCACCTCAGTTCAGGAAGGGCGATCACGCTTGGGAATGTGATTAAAAAAAGGGTGATCGCCTAGTTAAAACTACCCGTTCAATACGTCGTTTTATTGGGTTTGGGTTGTTTGCCACGAGAACCGCTGGTTTTTTTTACAAACATTCTTCCTGGGTATCCCAAGGAATGTTGGCGAAAAAAAACCTGAGTTTCTCCAGATTTATGATAATTTCTTCAATTCGTTCTTTTGACTGGGTATCAGGTGAAGTAATTTCATGCAGATGCTTAAGAGACTGTTTACATTTTGCTTCAACTGCATCGGCACCTTTATCAAAGGCTGTGGCTGTCTCTTGCCAATACTGGTCGATTGTAAGGATTCAGGTCTGAAAGAAGGGAATGAGGTCAGGCACAGGAAAGTAGTCACAAGAATGGGCAGAAATAGCCTGACGGAAAAAAGCCATTACTGAACGAGCTTGAAAACGACAGGTTTGAATCACACTCAGCAGATTAGCCGTTTCCTCAAATCGTTTCATCGAACGAGAGCCGCCAGAAACTTTCCGTTTAGTTACAGCTAGCCGTAGAGAACGTTCTGCTAAATTATTATCCGGAGGAACCGAGGGGTCATTGAGAAAATACCACCATTGTTCTGCCTTATCCCGTAAGGATTTTAGTAACAGACCTGCGGCATAACCCACAAGGCCGGGCCAAGTCGCCAAAGCTTGATTCAATCGTATTTTGAAATCCTGAGCCCACGAGTGGTAGGTGAGTAGATCCCTCGTCTTTCGCCAGGACTCATGGGCTCTAAAAGCTTCATCTATTAATGACAGAAATATTTGAGCGACTGCTGCATTATTATTGCCAGGAAGTCCCAGCACTTTCTTAAAATGCCGTCGTAAATGAGCCAGACACTTCTGTTGGGCTGCGACTTTCGCACCATTATAAACACTGAAATCATCTGAGCTTAAGACTCCCGCAAATTCTGTACCCAGCATGGTTTCTAATTCCACACGCCCCCTGGTATCTGCTGCATGAAATAAACAGAATCCTTCTCCACTAGCCGTCCATAGCCATTCTTTGACTCCCATGACACACCACGGCGTTTCATCTACATGAACGTTTGATTGTAGAGGTGCCCATTCCCACAGTGCATTTATCGCTGGCTTTACCGCTGCTGCTACTCGTTGATTGGTTTTTTGGAGTGTTCCCACTCCCACTTCTATCGTGCCGAGTTCCCACAACAATTCTGTCAGCTTGGCGTAGGAAAGATGTCCATAATTCCCCAGCCAGACTAAGAGTGCTTGGAGATTAACGCTCAAGTCTTGCCCTGGAATTATGCCCTGGGGTTGTTTTCCTCGAACTACTGCACCACATTCTAGGCATTTACACGATTGTGTCTGATATTCGACGACTTCAATTGGTTTTGCTACTAGACTGGCTACTTGCTGTCTGTGGATGTTAATTACTTCACTTAATTCTTTACTACCACAATTAAGACAGATGTCGGGCGAGCTAATTTCGGTTCTGTCTACTCGTCCAAACCCTTTTCGGGTTTTCCCTTGATGACCCGGTTGTCCGCCTGGTTTCTTTTTTGGGTCTGCTTCTGGTTTAACTGTTGGTTTCTCTGGTTTTTGGAGTAGCTCCGTTGATGGGGGTTTTGATGAAGTCTGACTGGTGGTTCGACTTTTGCCTGTAGCAATAGCTAGTTTTTCTTGCAATTCTTCAATGATTTTTTGCAGCCCCAACACAATTTCCACCAGTTCAGCTTGGCTCAACTGCTCTATCTCGGTTTTTTTCTGCTCTCTGGTGGCTGTGGGCTTTTTCATTCCTTTATTTTACCAGATGCCGCCACTTAAGTTTTTTTGACCTGAATCCTTACGGTCGATTCCTCCTAAGAATTTATCAACAACACCCTGTTTTTTGAATTGTTGGTAAATTTCTTTTGCTAACCGCTTTTGCCAAGCTTCCCCAAATAAATTCCACACCAAAGAAGCCAGTCCAGCAGCTAAACCGATCCCTAGAACTATTGGGCCACCAATCGCAGCTACGAAAGAAATTACTGTTGCCGTGCCACCACCGATACTAATACCAAGTGCTGACAAAAGACTGACTAATTTCGCTACTAAGATATAGCTGCCAAGATTGCCAAGGCCTGCTGCCCAAGCGGCTAAGGCACCATAAGTACCTAAACCTGCTATCCCACCAAGAAAAGCTCCTTTTGTATCGAAGGGAATAGATACTACTATTCCATCTTTGTTGGGAAGTTTAGGCGCTGGGTATTTTTCCAGAAAAGCGTCAATCTCAGCCTTGAGTTTTTCAGAATTGACACTAATCCGACTTTCTAAATGACTTTGCAGCAGATCGACTAAATAACCGGGAGCGTATTCTTGAGCCTCTTTCTTTTTGTCGTATCTCTGGCGAATCATTTGTTCTATAAACTCTACATCGATCTTTTTTTCCGCATAGGTCTGAAATGATTTGCGGGTATCTTTCTCTAATTCCTTAATTTGTTTGCTCACTTGACTGCGTTTTTGCCGCATTTCTCGCTGACGTTCAGGTTCATTTTTTTCCGCTTTGTCAAGCTCCTTTCGATACTCCTCTATTTTGGCAACAGTTGTTTGATATTGCTCAATCGAGTTAGCGTATTCTTGTTTTTTGTCCTTTTTGACCGCATTAATTTCGCGGTCTATACGAGAGATGACTGGTTTAGGAAGAGTCTCGCAGAGGAGTTGAGTTAAATCATCAAATAGACGCTGACAGCGCTCCGGCTTTTCTGACCAGAAAGTGAAGAAACGCTTTTGCACATCTTCCTTGATAATATCCCGCTTTGTTAGCTTCCGACGAAACTCTATAGCAGTTTCATCAAGTTCTTTATACAGTCTGGCTGAAGCTTTATTGAGAATTTTGGGAAGCTCATCGTCAGGGATACTCGGATCTGCGTGTGTCGCCACAATAAAGAAATTGCCTAGCGTCGGAAAGTCCTTGCATTCATTCTCTGGGGCCGGCAGCAAACGCAGCAAATTCCGAAGTCGCTCCATATCTTGACCATTGATGTGACCCTTGGCAGGAGAAGCATAAAGCAAGACATTAGCAATTTTGGTGGCACTATTAGCTTTCTCAACATCCTTTGATACTTCATCTTGTTTATCAGAGTAACCTGGAAGGTCAATCAGGTTACACCCTCTTAACAAAGGAGCATCTACATAAACTATAGCTGTATGTCCGCCGTCATTGCTGTCGTCAGAGTCATCATATTGGTGTACGCCATATTTTTCTAGCAGGTCAAAGGAGCCGAATTGCAAAAAATGCTTCTGACAACGCTCGCGATCCTCTAAATATAGGAAGTCAAAATTTAGCTTGCCGTTTTCATCTTGCCAAAATTTCTCATCAATAATTCCCACGTTTCCCTCAAACCATTCGGGGCGACTTTCCACATGACAAACAATGGTAATGACTCTTGTTGCAGGCTGATAGCCTGTTGGTAATACTTTTTGGCCTAAAAGACTATTAGCAAGATAGGATTTACCCGAGTCAAATGCTCCTGTCAAGACAACATTTGGTTTTTGGTAATACTGGTTAATTTGTTCTTGCAGATCGTTAGGTCTACGTAATTCCGTTGGCAATTCTAGCCAAGGTAAAAAAGAATTTTCATCGATATACTGATTAAGTAAATTTAGCCGTCGATAAAGTTCAGCGTAGGGACTGCCTGGTTCAATTCCTGGGAGTGGATGTATTTCCTCTGACATGGCAGTTGCAATGTCTTCACCTAATATTTGCAGCCATTTTACTGCCATTCCCATCGGAACTTGTGCAGGGAACTGCTCATAATTTTTAACCTGATCTACAGAAATGCCGAGCCCGCTGGCAACTGATTCTTGACTGATACCTTTCTGTTCCCGATAGCGTCTAAAATTAATGTTCATAGCATTCTGCTACCCGCTAGTTTAATCCACAGGAAGTTATTTGTTTTTTATAATTATCTTCTAATTATGAATTTATCGGAGTCATAAAATGTCAAATTTTATCAGCAATTGAGACGAGCGATCTGTCAGAAAACGTCAGATTGTGTCATCTTTGTCAGAAAATGTCATAAAAAATATGATAAAATAGGCAAAACTTTCACGCCTATCTGACTAATGAACGTTCAAGAAGTCTTGAGATTTGCCGATGACATGGTTTTCGCCAAGACGGGAGAACATTTGGAGGATCTGCAAAAAGCTATCCTGCTGGGTGTATGGAAAGGTCAAAAATACTCTAAAATTGCAGAAGAATCTCACTGCACAGAAGGTCATGTCAGAAATGTCGCATCGGAATTATGGCAACTACTCTCCGATGTATTAGGTGAAAATGTCAATAAATTAAATTTTAGGTCGGCATTGGAGAGGTCGCAATTTGCCTACTTTTCAAATTATGGAAAAAATTCTTTACAGATTGGTAATGTAAATGTCTGTGATAATAGTTTGCAAGCTCCCGAAATCCCAAAAACCCGATCGCCATCCGCCCCCACCTCAGACATATCCAAACCCCAAACCCGACTAGACTTAGCAGACGCACCTCATATTTCATCATTGTGTGATCGCACATCCGAACTCGCCACCCTCGAAAAATCCATCGTCCAAGACAAGTGCAACCTGGCCGCCATATTAGGAATAAGCGGCATTGGCAAAACCGCACTTTCCCTCCACCTAATACAAAAAGTTCAGCATAACTTTGAATGCGTCATCTGGCGAAGTCTCCGCCACTCCCCACCCTTAGAAACTACCCTAAAAAATCTCCTAGAATTTCTCTTAAATAAACCACAAATCGAACTCTCTAGCAGCATCCCCGATCGACTTTCCCTGTTAATGGAATATCTGCGAAACAACCGCTGTCTCATCATCTTCGACGACGTGCAAAGCATTCTTAGCAGCGGACAACTAGCAGGAAATTACCGCCCCGAATGCGAAAATTACAGCATCCTCTTCAGACAAATTGGAGAAACAACCCACAACAGTTGCTTAATCCTCAACAGTTGGGAACCTCCCAGAGAAATTACCGCCTTAAAAGGTGAAAATTCACCAGTTCGTACCTTGCAACTCAAAGGCATAGGTACAGCAGCAACCGAAATTTTACGACAAAAAAGTTTACTCAATCCCGAAAAAGGGGACAACTTAATTAACACCTACCGAGGCAATCCATTGTGGTTAAAAATAGTCGCCAACACCATTCAAGAAATATTCCGAGGTAGGGTTGCAGATTTTTTAAAATATGATAGGCTATTCTTAGGGGAAGAATTGGCAGCAATATTGTACCCACAAATAAATCGTTTGTCAGAATTAGAGAAAAAGCTAATCTGCCGCCTCAGCCGCGAAGCAAATTCAGTTTCAATAGAGCAATTGCTACAAAATGCCGATTTATCGCCCTCCGAGTTATTCAACGGGCTGCAATCTTTGGGTAGGCGATCGTTAGTTGAAATAGAAGAACAGGAGAATGAAACGCTATTCAGCGTTTGTCCTGTGGTGAGACAATATGTGCTCTCAAATCCACTTTGTTGATACTTTCCGACAATCCGGCAGAGGTTGAAACCCCTGCCTCAAAGCTAAAGTCGGTTAAAACTGAGATGTTGCACCATTGTCAATAAGCCTTTTAGGAACGGGCAAGATGCCCGTTCCACAAGAAGAAAATCTACTCTTTGTGGAACAGGCATCTTGCCTGTTCTTGAGAATGGTGCTCTTCGGTGAGTTAAAACCGACTACAGAATGTGATAAAAATGCAATTAATTGTAGTCCTCTTTTAGAGGACTTTCGGTGTGAGACAGGGGTTGAAAACCCCTGTCTCACACCGAAAGTCAAACGAGAGATTCGATCGAAAATATGAATACTGCTGAACCTTCATTAACTAAAACTGAATTAAGAAAATCGCTCCTCCACACCCGCAAATCCCTATCAGCACAAGAATGGAGACAAAAGAGCACGAGCATCTGCAATCACCTGCAAAACTCGCGCCTATTCACCGAAGCAAAAACCATCCTCGCCTACTTCAGTTGTCGCCAAGAACCAGATTTAAGTCCCCTATTTGTAACTCCCCGCAAATGGGGATTTCCCCGCTGTGTCGGCAAAGAGCTATCCTGGCACATCTGGCAGCCCGGAGATGCTTTACATACTGGAGCTTATGGCATACTCGAACCACTGCCGGATGCTCCTAAAATAGATTCCTCACAAGTAGATTTAATGCTCGTACCCTCAGTGGGCTGCGATGTTCGCGGCTATCGCTTGGGCTACGGCGGCGGCTATTACGATCGAATGCTCAGTTTAGCTGAGTGGGAATCCAAAGTTACGATCGGCATTATCTTTGAATTTGCCTTGAGCCCCCAACTACCAGTTGACTCCTGGGACAAACCCCTGCGCGGAATTTGCACGGAAACCCGGTTAAAAATAATACAGCAAAAATCTTAAAGGTCGATCGAGCAATAAATTTTCAGAAATTATCCCTAGATCCATGTTTATATATATTCTATTTAGGACTTGCACAAGTCTTTTTGAATCGAGAATCTAAAATCTAAAATCTAAAATACTATGGCGCAGCGCTACGTTCGAGTTAAAACAACACAAGGACACATTCATTACGGTTTACTGCAACTAAGCCACAGCGTTCAAGTATTTGATGCACCGCCCTGGTTGAAAGGACAACCAACCGATTTGCAACTTTCACCCGATAGTTACCAAATTCTCGCCCCGTGCTCTCCCTCAAAAATTGTAGCCGTAGGCAAAAATTATGTCGATCACGCTGCCGAGATGGGAACCCCAGTACCGGAAGAACCCCTGCTGTTTTTCAAGCCTCCGAGTGCAGTCATCCCTGCAGGTGCAGCGATTCGTTATCCGCAGCAGTCGGAAAGGGTAGACTACGAGGGAGAATTGGCCCTGGTAATTGGCGAACATTGTAGCAACTGCACTCCCGAACAAGCACACAGCAAAATTTGGGGCTATACGATCGCCAATGACGTAACAGCTAGAGATTTGCAAAAGCGGGACAACCAGTGGGCCAGGGCCAAAGGGTTCGATACTTTTTGTCCCTTGGGGCCTTGGATTGTCCGCGAACTGAGTCCTGCTGCACAATTGCAGACTTTTGTCAATGAGAGCGAGCGACCGGTACAGTCATCCCAGATCGATCGCATGGTATTTTCGCCAGACTTTCTCGTCTCCTACATCAGTCAAATTATGACCCTAATTCCCGGTGATGTGATACTGACGGGAACGCCGCAAGGAGTAGGGCCGCTACAAATAGGCGATCGAGTCCGAATTGAAATAGAAGGCATTGGCAGCCTTGAAAATACAGTTGTCAGTTGTTAGTAAAAGTTGGGAATTGGAAATTAATTGGTAATTAGAACCAACAGTCAACAGTCAACAGTCAATCGTCAACTGCCAACTGCCAACTGACTATCGTACCTGCATATAAACAGCATCCGAAAGCGGAGGAATCTCTGCATAGCGTCCCAAAAGCGACTGCACGACTGCATAGACAAATGCAGCAAAAGCGCCTAAAAACACCATGTTATAGAGAGTTTCCGCAATAAATGCGACTTGGACGCCGTTAGAAAAAATCGGCAAAACTAGACCGCACAGCATCAAAACAATGTCTAAAAGAATCGCCTGCATCGCATTAAAACGAATGAAGTGACTGATGTTTTCGTTTCTAACTACTCCTAAATACAGGGCAAAGAAGATAATCAAGCTAGCAAAGGGCAAACTATAAATTTGCATCAATGGAGCTAGCGGTATCAACAACAGTTGCAGGACAGGAAACTGTGTAAACAGAAACCTGCCAAAGGCAAGCCCGTCAACCAACGGGAGCAAATAAGGCAAAGAAGCAAAAATCCGCTCTGGAACAGTTGTAGATCCGCGCCAAGTCATAATGAACTCTCCTGAGTCTATCGATTAACTATGAATTCCATTAAACTCAGGATAACGCAGCAGCAGGGTTTGTGTTTCGACTCTGCCGGAACTTGCTTTTCACTCAGCAGGGAGCAGCCTCAACTACCAACGCCAGGCTTTCTTATTTAATATTGGCAATGACGAAGCCCATTTGACACTCGTACCGATCGGGCAAATTTTCCGTAGGTTTAGCAACTGGATGTCCACAGCGAAGCTCTCCACCGCTCCAGCGCGGTTGGCCAGTGCGATCTGCCAGCAAACAACTTTGGCAAACACACTGAGGGGCAAGCATCTGATTTTCCATTAAAATGACTAACACTTGATACCTCCGACAGGTTTCACACCAGTAATTTCATTGTATGTCAGGAGTTGGGGACAAACCGCTTAACCTGAACACAACGTAATATTTATGTCAATCGTGCGAAATCCGTAGTACCGTATAAGATCCCCAATTCCCAATCCCAAAATTGTCAAGAGGTTGATTATTGTGACGGACACTAACTTAGAATTCCTTTCCAAAACCGATCCGCTGATTGCCGATTTAATCGGGCAAGAGCTCCAGCGCCAACGAGACCACCTAGAACTCATCGCCAGCGAAAACTTTACCTCCGCAGCGGTAATGGCAGCTCAAGGCTCAGTGCTGACCAATAAATACGCCGAAGGACTGCCAGCCAAACGGTACTACGGCGGCTGCGAATTTATTGACGGCATCGAGCAAATTGCGATCGACCGCGCCAAACAGCTATTTGGAGCCGCTCACGCCAACGTCCAGCCCCACTCCGGCGCTCAAGCCAACTTTGCAGTGTTTTTGAGCTTGCTGGAACCAGGAGACGGAATTATGGGCATGGATTTGTCCCACGGCGGACACTTGACCCACGGTTCGCCGGTTAACGTATCCGGCAAATGGTTCAAAGCTTTTCACTACGGCGTCAGCCAAGAAACAGAACAGCTCGACTATGACGAAATTTTGGCACTCGCCAAAGAAAACCGACCAAAATTGCTAATTTGTGGCTATTCAGCATATTCGCGAATTATCGACTTTGAGAAGTTTAGAGCGATCGCCGACGAAATCGGAGCCTACCTGCTCGCCGACATCGCCCACATCGCCGGGTTAGTCGCCACAGGGCATCACCCCAACCCCCTCCCTCACTGTCACGCAGTCACCACCACCACTCACAAAACCCTGCGTGGCCCCCGTGGTGGCTTGATTATGACTAATGACCCGGAATTAGGTAAAAAGTTTGACAAAGCAGTTTTCCCCGGAACTCAAGGTGGGCCCTTAGAACACGTCATTGCGGGCAAAGCAGTAGCTTTCGGCGAAGCATTAAAGCCTGAATTTAAAACTTATTCCGGTCAAGTAATTGAAAATGCGCGCGCATTAGCGGAACAGTTGCAGCAGCGGGGTTTAAAACTCGTTTCCGGCGGCACGGACAATCACTTAATGCTAGTTGATTTGCGATCGGTAAACATGACAGGCAAACGAGCCGACCAATTAGTCAGCGGTGTGAATATTACTGCTAATAAAAATACCGTGCCTTTCGATCCGGCATCGCCCTTTGTCACCAGCGGTTTGAGACTCGGTTCGCCGGCGATGACCACCAGGGGAATGGGAACACCAGAATTTACCGAGATTGGCAATATTATTGCCGATCGACTGCTAAATCCAGATGATGAAAGCGTCGCAGCCAACTGCCTGCGTCGAGTAGCAGCACTGTGCGCTCGCTTCCCCTTATATCCCCACTTGTACTTGAAAGTGCCGGCATTAGCTTAATTTTCCTGATCGGCAATGGGAAATTGGTAGTTGGAAGTGTACGGGTAAAAGGGTAAAAGAGCAGGAAAAGATTGAGAGTTGCCGGGAGCGATATTGACAAGCGGTTTTCACCAAAAATATCGATCGCCAATACGGTTTTTAGTAAAGATATTTGTCGGGCGGGGCTGGTTTGACTAAGGGTATTTGTCGGTTGCGAAAGATACCGCTAAACTGGGCCCGCTCGCCAAATATTGACTTTTTTGTTCGCGAAAGAGTCGATATTTCAAATCGTTAATTCGAGAGTTATGAATGAAAAACCTCACAATTCGCCCCAGGGCAACTGCCATTGCGGCAAATCTCCGACTCCCAAACCCCCAGTCGCTCTTCAAGATGTTTCCTTGTTATAAGCCATCTGAAATGTAGTAGACTCTGCCTGACAGTCTAATTGCCCCGCACTATTTAAAATTGATTTCAGATGCCGTACCAGTATCTGTACCACATACTCGCTTTTCTGGTTTCTGCGATCATCGTCCTCTGGAGTACGCCAATAGTCAAAAAAATTGGTCTAAAAAGCGGGCGAGTCGATCGGCCAGGCGAGCGAAAAGTCCACAAGCGCCCAATGGTGCGCTTGGGAGGAGTTTCCATCTTTCTCGGCACTATCACTGCCCTCTTATTTGTCTGGCTCTCAGGAGGCTTCATCGATGCTAACGGACAAGTTCTCAATCCCAAAGACGAATACGAAATTTGGGGAGTCACCCTCGGTGGCATCGGATTCTTCCTCATCGGTTTAGCAGACGACCTATTTTCGCTCTCAGCCTTAAAACGCTTGCTCATGCAAATTGGCGTATCCAGCATCGTTTGGATGGCAGGCGTACAAATTGAGTTTCTCACAGTTCCCTCCCTGGGACTGACTAACATTGGCTGGCTGAGTTTGCCAATTACCGTGATTTGGCTCGTCGGCATGGCGAATGCCATCAACTGGATTGACGGTTTGGACGGTTTAGCTGCCGGAGTTTCAGGGATTGCAGCAGTTGTGATGCTGATTGTCAGTCTGGCGATGCACCAACCGGCGGCGGCCCTGATTGCAGCGGCTTTAGCTGGCGGGACCTTGGGATTTCTGCGCTACAACTTCAATCCGGCTCAAATCTTTATGGGAGATGGCGGGGCTTATTTTATCGGGTTTACTCTCGCTGGAGTGGGAGTAATTGGGTTAGTTAAAACTACGGCTGTTACTTCTGTGTTGCTGCCATATTTAATTTTAGCTGTACCGATTTTAGATATGTCGGCGGTGATTCTCGATCGACTTCGCAACGGCAAGTCACCGTTTATTGCTGACAAGCGCCATCTGCACCACCGACTTCTACAAGCCGGACTATCCCATCGATTTGCGGTTTTATTTATTTACTCGCTGACACTGTGGGTAGGAAGTTTAGCCCTAGCTTTTTCGCTTCCCAGCGGCGTAATTTACGCTATGGGTGCGACAAGTTTGCTGGGATACGCTAGCTGGAAAGTTTGGAGACACGCTAGGTGAAGGAAGAAGGAAGAAGGAAGAAGGAAGAAGGAAGAAAAATAATTTTTAATTCCCAATGCCGAATTCCCAATGCCCAATTCCCAATTACCTATGCCCAATTCCCCAATCTAAAATCCAAAATCTAAAATCTAAAATTGAATGGTTGCTGAAATTATTTGTGTTGGCACTGAATTGCTGTTAGGCGATATTCTTAATAGCAATGCCCAGTTTTTAGCCAAAGAATTAGCGAGTCTGGGAATCCCTCACTACTACCAAACAGTGGTGGGGGACAATCCAGAACGTATCAAAAAAGTGTTAGAAATCGCTGTCAGTCGATCGCAGCTTTTGCTCTTCACCGGAGGCCTGGGCCCCACACCAGACGACCTCACAGTCGAAACGATCGCCGATTTTTTCGGGGTTCCCCTCATCGAAAAGCCGGAAATTATCGCAGATATCGAATACAAATTTGCCCAGCGGGGACGCACCATGAGTCCCAGCAACCGGAAACAAGCTTTAATTCCAGAAACTGCGGACATTCTGCCGAACCGCAGCGGTTCTGCACCGGGCATTATTTGGCAACCGGTTTCTAACGTGACAATAATGACATTTCCCGGCGTACCGGCGGAATTGCACTTGATGTGGCGAGAAACCGCTGTTCCTTACCTGAAAAATGGCGGCTGGTGCAGCGAAACTATTTACAGCCACACATTGAAATTTTGGGGCATTGCTGAGTCGGCATTGGCGGAAAAAGTAGATAGTTTTCTGAATTTAACTAATCCTACTGTGGCTCCCTACGCCAATCACGGCGAAGTCAAACTGCGGATTTCGGCCCGCGCGGAGTCCTCCGTGGCTGCGAAAAACTTGATTGAGCCGATCGAACAACAATTGCGACAAATTGCCGGCTCGGACTGTTACGGTGCTGATAGCGATACCCTCGCTTCGACTGTGGGCCAATTGTTGCTGGATGCGGGGCAAACTCTTAGCGTGGCTGAATCCTGCACGGGAGGAGGATTGGGGGCGATGCTGACGGGTGTTCCCGGGAGTTCTTGCTACTTTTTAGGTGGGATTATTTCTTACGACAATCGAATTAAGGAAGGATTATTAGGCGTTAATCCGCAAGATTTAGCCGAATTTGGGGCAGTCAGCCACCAAGTGGCAAAACAAATGGCTGCGGGAGTTCGCGCCAGCCTCAATACAAATTGGGGATTGAGCATTACAGGCATCGCCGGGCCCGGAGGCGGCACAGATGCTAAACCTGTCGGACTGGTTTATGTTGGTTTAGCAGGGCCCCACGGATCCGCAGAAAGTTTTGAATACCGCTTTGGCGATGCCAGAGGCCGCGAGTGGATTCGGCATCTGAGTAGCTGTACGGCGCTCGATCGGCTCCGGCGTAAATTATTGTTGGCAAAAGCGTAGAAAAAATCTAGTAATTTGTCAATTGTCAACTGTCAGCCGTAAGCTTAAGCTTTATTTAACACTCTATACTCCGATATAATTCGGCAATTTTCCTTTTGCCTCTTGATTATCTGTAAAGATTCGTTATGATAATAAGATAGGACTGATTGGCAAATATACTGACTCTCTCCATTGCTCAAAATAACCAGCAAGCGAGAAAGCAAGTTTGACCTTTGGTTTCAAAGTCGTGCTTGCTTATTTTCAGAGATTTAGCCGTCGGTTTAGCAATCTAGACTATAAAAAAAGGAGCTATCCGTTCAATGGAAGACATTGAAAAGGTGCTGGAACAAATTAAAGAATGGGTTCGCAAGCTGATAGAAGGACTGCTGGGTCCCGAACCTGAACCGGAACTCGAACCAATTCGTATTCCTGTCAACCAACCGAGGAATCGCAGGTAGTCAGGGCTGAATTAGAAGTTTGAGGTTTGAGGTTTGAGGTTGGAGACGGGTTCTAAATCCCAGGTCAAAACTCTCATAATTTTTGTTGCGCTGGATTTTTTAAAATTGTTAAATATCCTGGTACTTCACGGCCCTAATCTGAATCTATTGGGTCAGCGAGAACCTGGAGTTTATGGTTCTGCGACTTTAAATGATATCAACAAGTTGCTAGAACGAGAAGCGCAAGCCCTCCAGGTGCAAGTCTCCATTCAGCAGTCGAATCATGAAGGGGTATTGGTGGATGCAATTCACTCGATGTTAGGGCAGCACCAAGGCTTATTGATTAATGCTGGAGCTTATACTCATACGAGTGTGGCAATTAGAGACGCGATCGCCGCGGTGAATATCCCTGCGGTAGAAGTTCATCTGAGCAATATTTACCGGCGGGAAGCTTTTCGCCACCACTCGTTTATCGCAGCGGTGGCGATCGGGCAAATCAGCGGTTTTGGCTCGGAAAGTTACCTGCTGGGGCTGCAAGCTCTAGTTAGTTACCTGATTAAAAATTAAAAATTTACCGATTGTAGCGATCGGATGAGGGCCGGTTTTAGATGGAAAACCAGCCCTTATATGTTTGGGTTTAATTCCAATTAATCACAAGAATTTGGCAAAAAAGGATACCAAAAAAAATTATAAATTATAAATTACCAATTACTAACAACTTGAGTTAAATTCAAATGCGGCATTCCCTGTTGAGCAAGTTTCAAGGAACAATCCTGGGTGCAGTTTTAGGAGACTCTATAGGCCTGCAATACCAAAGGCAACTCGTGGGTATTCCCCCGCAAGCAGAAGACTTGGAGCCGATTTTACCACTGACGAAACACCAACAATTAACCATAGGTGGGGCAACATTCGCGTTGAATTCCCTCAATAGCAAAATCCCCAGTGGCAAAGACTCATCCGCATCCGGGAGACTTGCGGTGGCGTGTACTCAAAGTTTAATTCGGTGTAGGGGTTTAGATTTAAAAGATTGGCGCGATACTTGGGAAACATTTGCCAAATCGGAAATCTACCATCCGCCAAGCACGGAGTTTGAAAGCATCTTTAATCCTTGTGAAGCTGCCGTTGCGGCGTTGCCTGCTGCGATGTTTTTTCACGAAAATAAAGCCAAGCTGCGAGAAAAAATCATGCTGGCGATAGAGGTTTGGCCAAACGAAAACAAGCCAGAATGGGAAACAGCAATTTTAGCAGTAGGATATACGATCGCCCGAACTCTAAAAGAAAAACTTGACCCCGCCACCGCGATCGAGGAAACAATTGCCTACGTGAAAACAGAGAATGCCCTAACAGAGCTGTTGCTGCAAGTACAAATACTATTAGAAAAGGGAGCCGATTTAGAAACAGCCGCAACTCACCTGTGCAAAAGCGCCACAGCTTTTCGAGAAAGACAGGACGAGGGCAAGAAAAAATCACAAACAAACTCAATTGTCAACCCTGAAAATTTCATTCCCATTGCCCTAGCTTTCTACTGCTTCTTGAACACCCCAGAAGATTTACGCTTGTCAGTGGTGCGGGCTGCCCGCTGTGGTATAGCCGGACAAATAACCTGCGCTTTGACGGGAGCGTTGTCTGGAGCCTATAACGGCGTTGCTGGAATTCCTGTAGAATGGCGACAGATATCTTCGGCTGACGTTAAATCCCAGCAGCTAGCCGAGGGCCGAGAACCCTCGCTCTGGGGAACGGGTAGTGATGGAAAAATTGTAGAGTTAGCAAATAACCTGTTTGCTGTTTGGGCAGGAGTTTACAGGCCTGATGCCGGACTGGATTCTGCAGCACTAGCCCGATCTGTGGCTGCACCTTATGTCATTAGACCTCGTAAAATATAAAGTTTGGAGCTTTTAACGGTAAGGGGAAACCAGAAATTAGCCATTAAGCAACTCAAAAGCGAAAGTGGAAGGAGAGCGACAATTAAATATTAAAAAGCGAAAAATTAAATCGGACGCGCCTGCCCCAACAAGCCGGGTTTCAACGAGAATATGGGTTTGGAAACTAAGAATCTAGGGAGAAACAGGGTGTTTACCCCTGGCACGGGAGTTCTGTTCAAGATAGACAAGGGAAGCCAAAAAGCTGCTTGCGTTGTTGGCCACCGTCAGGAAACTCAACTGCTGGCGATAGTCAGGCAAAGTAGCCTGGGGGGTTGAATATTCAGCCACGGTAGTTCGGATAAACTCAATCAAGATGCAGAGTCAGAAATTCTGACAAAGCTGCTGGATAACAGTGATATATCTTCGACACAAATGAATACGCTCTCCTCATTGATGCGGCAGATTGAGCAGCTAGGGGCTGCACGCTCACTGCGCCAACACATTGCTAAAGTGCAAAATGGCGACAGCAAAGTAGATACCGATCGCGCTGGCGGGTCTCTCCTGAACCGTTTGTCGCGCCACAAATGGGCTCCGCCCGAGACTTTTACTAGATTTTCAAGTAAAACCTCCAAATCAAGCCTCAAAAATCAAGCTCGTTCCCCTATGTTGGCGCTCGTAGCTGTAGTTTCTCTAAGCAGCACTCTGGGGCACCGCTTTTACAACCAGCCGAAACTGGATGTGGGGACGAAAGCTCCTCAGACGATTAAGGCTCCTGCTACTGCTAGCGTCCCGGATTACAAAACTACTGAAGAACAGCGGAAAGCAGCGCGGATCGGGGCTGTAGCGATATTAATGCTAGATCCGGAAGTTGATCGACAAATTTATCAAGAATTGCAACAATTTTTACAGCAGGGGAGCGAGCTGCGGGGGGCGGTAGGCCCGTTTCCGTTTGCCAGTACCTCGGCGCTCTCAAATGCAGCTCAGGTTTACTTGCGGGGCTGTCCCGAGTGGGAGTGGCGATCGATTTTGGCGCAAGCGGGGGACAAAAGTGCAAGTTCCGAGCGATTGAGTTTGAGTTCCCCCGCAGTTGGTGGCCAGACGGAGAACAACTCTCGGCAGGATGCTATCGCTCAACTGCAAGCTTACAGCCGATCGGTTGGGGCGGCAGACTTTCAAAACCTGACAGACAGTATTTCCTCTGCTCGTCGGCGCTATCTCAATGCTGTGGAGGCGCTGGAAAAACCGTCGGTTTTGGGGTTCCCACAGATTTACGATACTTCCCTATTTGATTTGTCGGATGCAGCTTGGGAGAAAACGCAAACGGGCATGACTCGGGCAGCCAAAAGGATGGTGGCTCAAGGTATCCCGCAGGGGTTGCCAAAAGAGATTTTGAAAGAAGCTGTGATGCTGCAAGTGGCGGATGAAGTGCCGTTAGAGTCTCAAGCTTTGGCGGTTGAGGGTTTAACAGCGATTTTGCAGCCAAATCTGGTGAGAGATCGCGAGGAAACCAAACAGCTCGCTGACTTAGCGGCGCAAAAGGTGAAACCGGTGATGATCGCCGTAGATCAGGGCGAGATAATTGTTGCACAAGGAAAAGAGATCTCGCAGCAAGATTTCGTGTTGCTGGACTATTTTGGTTTGAGCCGCCGGGGGGTAAATTGGCTGGGGCTGACGGGTTTTGTTTGTTTAGTCGCGGGGGCAATTGCGATCGTACTGCTGGTGGAAAGGCACTACCGCTTGCGCCGGAGAGATCATGTGCTATTGCTGCTGCTGACTTTGAGCGCGCCGGTGCTGGTGAGTTTGGGGCTGCCTTGGACGAGTTTGCCCGCGATCGGGATTTTAGCGGGCGGCTTCTACGGTTCGGCGGTAGGAGTGACTGTGGTGGGGCTGCTGTCGGCGCTGCTGCCCATTGGCTTAAATGTGGAGTTCATTCATTTAGTCGCTAGCGGAGCCGGGGGATTGCTAGGCGCTTTTATGGCCGGGCGGCTACGATCGCGCGAGGAATTGGCTCTTTTGGGCGTGGCTGTGGGCTTGACTCAGGGTACGGTTTATCTGGTGGGGACTTTGATTGCCAGCGCGGCTGCCGGTGCAATTTGGTACGTTGTGCTCGGTACTGTGGGCGCGCAAAGTTTGGCCGGTTTGGCTTGGAGCGTTGTGGCGATCGGCATCAGCCCTTATTTGGAACACGTTTTTGACTTGATTACGCCGATCCGGCTGGCGGAACTTGCCAATCCCAACCGCCCGCTATTGAAGAAATTGGCTGCCGAGGCTCCGGGGACTTTTCAGCACACGCTGTTTGTGGCGAGTTTGGCGGAGGCTGCGGCCCGAGAACTCGGCTGCAATGTTGAGCTGGTCAGAGCTGGGACATTATACCACGATATTGGAAAAATGCACGACCCGCTCGGATTTTGTGAAAATCAAATGGGTGGGGGCAACAAACACGATGAAATTAATGACCCTTGGGCGAGCGCGGAGATTATTAAAAAGCACGTTAGCGAGGGTTTGGTGATGGCGCGGAAGCATCGATTGCCGAAGGCAATTCAGGCGTTTATTCCCGAGCACCAAGGTACAATGTTAATTGCTTACTTCTACCACCAAGCGCAGCAAATTGCGGCAAAAGAAATAGAAGATTTAAAGAGTGCTTTGTCAGATGCGGATAATTCAAAGTTAACAATCGTAAGTCGCCAAGTGAGGGAGAAGGATTTTCGCTACGATGGGCCGATTCCGCAGTCGCGGGAAACCGGGATTTTGATGCTGGCGGATTCTTGCGAGGCTGCTTTGCGATCGCTCAAGGATGCTACTCATGAAGAGGCTTTGAATATGGTTAATCGGATTTTGAGGGCTCGCTGGCAGGATAATCAGTTAATTGATTCGGGTTTAACGCGGGAGGATATGTCTCTAATCGCAGAGATTTTTGTCCGGGTTTGGGAACAGTTCAATCACAAGCGGATTGCTTACCCCAGTGCAGTTTTTACTCCCAGGTAGGCGGAAATTTTTAGTTAGGAAAAATCAGCTCGCATTTCAGTTGTGAATCAGATTTCATGGCGATTTGCCCCGCAAATAGCCATGCACTTCAGGATTGTCGCTGACAATTACCACAGTTTGTTTGATTCCTCAAAATTCCGAAGAGTCGATATCTCTTTCGCCGGTTAGGTGCGATCGCAATTTTTGCCAGTCTTCGGCATCGATCGCATTTGCAAAAGCGATGATAGTATCTACAACCGAAGCACAGTAAACAATCCAGCGGATTTCGGGCCGTTCCTACATCACAAATAAACTTTGTGAGTTGTGAGTTCAAAAGATTTTAATTTTATACCGCAGATGAACGCGGATAAATGCCGATTGTTTATCTTGATTCTATCCCTTGACTCCAGCAGCAGTTTCTGTTGGCACAATGTATTTTTGCAAGAGCAAAAATAGCCCTAAAACTGGAACAATAGAAATAATAGAACCCGCCGCCACCAAACGCCAATCTAAAGAAAATGTCCCGGCTAAATTGGCTACCCCTAAAGGTAAAGTGTAATATTCCGGCCTGTCTAAAACTAGCAGTGGCCACAGAAAGTCGCTCCAAGAACCGATAAATACGAAAATTCCTAGGGTCACTAAAGCTGGCTTAATTGCCGGAATCATGACGTGCCACCAAATGCCTAATTCGCTGCAACCGTCGATGCGGGCGGCTTCTTCTAGTTCTTTGGGAACTGCTAGAAATGCTTGTCGTAATAAAAATATGCCGAAGGCTGAGGCTAGTCCGGGAAAGATTACGCCTAAATAACTATTTTTTAGTCCGAGTTGTACTGTCAATATGTATAGGGGAATCATGACTATTTGGAAGGGAATCATGATTGTGGAAACGATCGTGATTAAGATGGCTTCGCGGCCGCGAAATTTGAGTCGGGCTAAGGGGTAAGCGGCGAGGGCACAAAAGAGGACGTTGATGCTAACTGTCAGGCCGGCAATTAGGGTGCTGTTGAAAAGGTAGCGACCGAAGGGGTTGGTTTGCCAAACTTTGATGAAGTTTTCGAGGGTTGGCTGTTGTGGCCACAGTTGCGGGGGAAATTGAAAGATGTTTTCGTTGGGGGATTTGAGGGAGGTACTGAGCAGCCACAGCAGGGGAAACAGCATTAAAAGTGCGATCGCGCTCATGATGCTGTACGTCCACAGGGTTCTCCACGGCGAGGGAGTGTTATTTGGGGATTTTGGTTTTTTTGTTTTGAGATTGTTCATGGTTGGGATATGATAATAAGTCCTTGCTTCGTGAGAAGCCTTGTTGTCCATAAGGGGATTATTGCCATGAAACCGTTTATTTACGAAACTATGTACATTCTGCGCCCTGATTTGGGTGAGGAAATGACAGACCAGGCGATCGCTAAATATCAAACTATTTTGCGCGATCAGGGTGCTGAAAGCATCGAAACTCAGCACCGTGGCAAGCGCCGTTTGGCTTACGAAATCGGCAAGCACCGGGACGGAGTATACGTTCAAATGAACTATACAGCTCCGGGCGCTGCAATTTTTACCCTGGAGCGCGCGATGCGTCTGAGCGAAGAAGTGATTCGCTATTTGACGATCAAGCAAGATGTGCCAGATGCACCGGAAGCGGAAGCGGAAGCTGAAGTCGCCGAGTAGCATTCGTGTCAACTTAACGTCTTATGTAGTACCAGTCTACTGTTTGACGATTAGGGCCGCTTATTCCCCGGCACGCCTTTCTTAAGGGCTACCCTGTACACACAACTTGAAAAAGTAACGTCAGAGCCTTTCCCTGCCCCTCTAATCCCCCTGAAAAAGAGGCTAGGGGGAGCTCTGGAATTGTGGGTACAGCATAGTTTCTTAAGGGCGGGACTTGATGTTGATTGAAATTATAGGTGAATGGGCGAGTGTTTTTCTAGGGGAGGACGATCGCTCTTTTTTGTGGGTAGGCTGCTGGGACTTAATCTATTTTTATAAACCAAGAAAGCTGGCTTTTTGAGGATGGCGAGGGCGATTCACTTAGCCCAACTTTATTATCTAGTTGACTACAAAAAACTTGACTATGCTTGAGCATAGCTGCTTAATCATTCTAAATCTAATTGTGATTCGCTACTTATTAAATTTACTGTTAACTAAGGCAAATCCGACTTCCTTGAGAGCCAAAATTGTGCATCTATAACTCTCAATCAAACTATAAAGTTATTTTTGGCCTTGGCAATTAGGTAGCCGCTAAAATGTGCTTCTTAGAAGAAAAATATTGTCAAATTTTGCCAACGGCTGCTTGAGGTTGGGGCTGAATCAACTAGCCCAAGCTCGATCGCACTCCCTGCAACCTCGATCGAGATTCTCGCCCCATAGCCCAATTGTAAAGTTTTGTTACAATTTTGATTTGGTAGCTTTAGATACAGAATTGTCTGTTATAGTGATAGAAGAGAAGAAAAAACCAGCCCAAAATTAATCTAAAAAATACCGAGGAACCCCCTATGTCTACCGAAAATCAAGCTCGCTCTCTGATGATGCGCCACCACCAACTGGTGAAGAATCGGCAGCAATCCATGCTCAACCGCACCGCCACCGAAGTCGGGATGGAAGATACCCACTACTGGGGTCACATTCAAGGCAAACCGCAGCCCAGCTTTCAAGCCAGTTACGATCGCAGCAACGCCACTATGAGCTAGGGCAAGCTCAATTTCGACAATTCTCTACGAAGTTATTACCTATAAATTGGAGAAATCAGTTATGTCAACTCAAGAACAAGCCCGCGCCCTGATGATGCGCCATCAACACGTCGTCAAAAACCGTCAGGAATCCATGCTGAGCCGTGTGGCTGCTGAAGTTGGTTTAGATGCTGGCTCTCCAGCGAGTATTGATCGCAAATAACTCCTTTTTTCAACGGCGAGATAGTTGAATCGAGTTTGTTGTTTGCCAGCTAAAAATTAATAATGTTAATTACAAAACCGTCGCGACTTCTTCTTGAGTTCTAACTCTAGATTGGAAGCCGCGATTAGTTTTATGGGAATGGGGAATGGGGAATGGGAAATTGCGCCCAAAAGAATGGGGAATCTAAAATCTAAAATCTAAAATCGTTCGACTGAGCGCTCACGCCGAAATCTAAAATCTAAAATCTAAAATCTAAAATGGTATAATCCCCTTTCAGCAGATTGAAGGCTACTAGGGAGGTCATGATGTCGGACTGGAAAGAAATTGACGGCGGAGTTACAGCACCCAGAGGGTATCGAGCATCGGGAATTACAGCGGGTTTGAAGCCTTCAGGCTTGCCGGATTTAAGTTTAATTTTGTCAGAGGTAGACGCGATCGCCGCCGGAGTCTTCACCACATCGACTGTCCGGGCCGCTTGCGTGGACTACTGCCGCCAGCTTTTGCAAGCTAAACCCAGCGCGAAAGCAATTTTGTGCAATGCGGGACAAGCTAATGCTGCTACTGGCGAACAAGGTATGGCAGATGCCCTCGAAAGTGCCAATTTGTTGGGAAAAGCGCTGAATATTCCTCCAGAATCAATTCTTTTGGCCTCCACTGGCGTCATCGGACAGCGGATTAAAATGGAGCCGCTGAGGGCGGGAATTCCGCGATTAGTTGCTGAGGCATCGGAAACTGGTTCGGATGCGGCGGCTAAGGCTATTTGTACGACTGATTTAGTGCCGAAAACGATCGCCCTGGAAACCATGTTTGGCGATCGGCCTGTCCGCATCGGCGGCATCTGCAAAGGTTCGGGAATGATTCACCCGAATATGGCAACAATGCTGGCATTTGTAACTTGCGATGCAGCAGTGTCATCGCATTTGTGGCAAGAAATGCTGAGTCGGGCGGCTAACAGAAGTTTCAATCAAATTACTGTAGACGGCGATACCAGTACCAACGATTCGCTAATTGCTTTGGCGAATGGTCAATCCCGCACACCAGCAATTACGGAAATGGGCGCAGATGCTGAAAAATTAGAGGCGATGCTGACAGAAGTTTGCGTACATTTAGCAAAGGCGATCGCCCGTGACGGCGAAGGTGCAACTTGTTTGGTGGAAGTGCAAGTTAGTGGCGCGCTGGATGAAGTTTCTGCGAGTAAAATTGCCAAAACTATTGTCGGTTCTTCTTTGGTGAAAGCTGCTATTTTCGGACGCGATCCGAATTGGGGCAGAATTGCGGCGGCGGCTGGGCGCGCTGGTGTACCTTTCGACCAAGAGAATTTGCGGATTCAATTGGGGGATTTTTTGATGATGGAAAACGGACAACCTAAAGAGTTCGATCGCGCTGCTGCAAGTAATTATATGAAAGCGGCTGCGGAGGGGGAATATTTGAAGGCTGATACGGTTTTAATTCAGGTTAGTGTGGGGAGTGGCAGCGGTTTTGCGAAAGCTTGGGGATGCGATTTAAGTTACGACTACGTGAAGATTAATGCGGAGTATACGACTTAAATAAGTCCAGGCGGTTAGAAGTCCGGGCCCTTAGAAACCGCGGCTACACAAACAAAACCAGAGGACGGCGGGTTAAAGGCAAATTTCACACAATTTAAACTTAATTTCCCCCCGTGGGGGGAAATTAAAAAATCTGAAACCTTTACTCACCGAGTTAATCTCAGCTTGTTTGCTCCTCATTTTAAAATCGCTGAAGCCCTTACAAAGATAAGCTTTTTATGATTTTAACAAAAGAGCGCTAAAAATCTTATTCAGACTAAGTTTCAAGACTTTTTAAGCTTATTATTAATAAGTCTAATATAAAGTTTGAAAACACGCCCTAACCAAAACTATCGGAGACAAACACATAGCCACCACCATACCCGACAGCATTATCCACTAATATTAAGCCGTCATTGGTCTGCGGATCGCCACTCTGAGCAAGTCCATAATTCACCACGCGCAACAACCGCTGCGGCGTAAACGATTCCAATTCCACAAAACTGCCTGCATCCAGCCAGGCTAGTTCTTCGGCTGTTAAACTTTGCCTTACAGCCTCGGGTAATTGACGGGCGATTTGTGCCATTGTTTGAGATTGTTGCACAAACATATCACGGGTTACTAAGATTTGACGGGGAGAAATTCCCAAATCAAAAATCGTCACCGCTTGATTCGCAAACCAGTTTGGATCAGTTCGCAGTTGATTTACCAAGCGAACTCCAGCAGGGCTCGCATTGTGCAGCGCATAAACTTTCAAATCGGCATTACGGCGCAGCATTTCAATCACGGTGTTGAAGATGCTTTGGGGATAGCCACTAATACTAAGAATGGCGCAGTTGTTTTCAAAATGGACGTTGTTGGCAATTAGGAATTGAGCTATTTCGTCACTGTCGCAGATAATTGCGCGATCGAAGCTGTAGGCGCTAACTTCGGGATCGATGGTGGCGGATAAAGCTTCTTGACGAGCAGCAGGCAGCAGTTTTTCTAATGTACCGTTGACTGTTTGCCAGTCTCGCAGCCATTTATCGCTCTGCGCTGCATTGACAATAAATACTTCACTAATTTCGTGTAGGCGATTTTTTTGTGATATGCCGAGCCAGTAGGAAAATAGCCCTAGTGTAATCGCTACGATGTATCCTGAAAAATAATCAAATATCAGGCTTCCTGAAATGCCCAGCACTAAAATAATTACCCCTAAAATCTGGAGGAGTTTAGCATTATTTCTTCTGCCGCGAATACCTTGAGCAGGAGATTTGCTGTCGTAGAAAACTCGCCATATCCAAATCAAATTGTAGAGAGCGAAGGGAATAACCACTGCGAATTGTGACGGAAAAATAGCAGTAGCCCAAGTAAGGGCGAAGATGCCCACAACTCCGCTATAAAAGAAGTATAAAACAATCCAAGTGGTTGGTGGGACGCGAGATTTAAGCTTTTGGTCAATAAAATACAAAAACTGTTTGTGCGTAAAAAACAACATATTTTGGCTGGAAATATTTTCGATCGCCTTTTTGAAAAAGGGATCGGTGAATGCCAACTTTTTATCAGTGACGGTAGTGGGTTCAAAGACAAACGGATGGTTGCACCGTTTACAGCGTCCTGAGTTCCTGGTACGATCGCTCAAAATGTTGTCGGTTTGACACTGGACGCATTTCATCCCCATTTCGCTTACTCCTGATTAATTTAATGGATTTATATCGTTTACGGTTTTTTCGGAATGATTTAACCGCAGAGGCCGCAGAGATCGCAGAGGAAGAGAAGAGAGATGCGTAAATCCTGTTTAAAAGATTTGCCCGTTTAACAAGATAGAATAGTCTTCTCGCTGTCGAATTAATCGATCGCCCTTAGCATCAATCAACACCTCAGCAGGGCGGGGGCGGTGCAGAAAATGCGACGACATCGCATAGCCGTAAGCCCCGCTATCCAAAATCAGGATCGCATCTCCAATTTTGAGTTTCGGTAGCCAACAGTTGCGCCCCAAATAATCCCGCGAATAAGTCGTGTTGCCGCAAATATCCGTTTCATGTCGCGATACATCGTCGGTTTCCCAAGTTGCGATCGCCCGATAGCCCCCGTGTACCGCAGGTACCGATAGATTTGATACAGTCGTATCCACCCCGACAATTTGCCGATTGCCCAACCACTTCACCGACACAACTTTCGCAAGCAAAACGCCACAACCTGCGATCGCCGATCGTCCCGGTTCAATCACCAACTCGATCGGGCGAGATAGCGCACTCAATCGTTCAGTAATCGCCGCACCAAACTCCCGCCAGTCAAACACTGCACCGCCTCGATAGGGATAGCCAAAACCACCGCCAAAATCGAGAGTTCGCCAATCTGGTAACTGTTGGGCGATCGCAATTAGCCGATCGATCGCCTGCGTAAAAGCACTCGTGGCGTTCGTACCTGTCCCCCGATAAAAATGCAATCCGGTAATCCTCAACCCCTGCTGCTGCGCGATTTCGTTGGCTTTCTCGAATTCGGCGGGACGCACTCCAATCCGACTGTCTCCCGTCAATTCCGGTGAGTTGAGGCGCAGTCCGATTTCGGCACGGATCGATCGCGGTTGACTGCGCGAATATTCGCAAAAATCCTGGAGTTGCGACAGACTATCGAAATTGAATCGATCGATCTTCCATTCAATCAATTGCTGAATATCCGCCCTGTTGAGGTTACTGCCGGTGTAGACAATGCGATCGCTCGTAAAACCCGCTTTCAGTCCTAAAAAAACATCCCCCGGTGTATTCGCGTGTAGCCCCCAACCAGCCTGCTGAATCAATTGCAACAGAGCAATATTGCCGTTAGTGACGGTGGCAAAATGAAACTGAACGTGGGGATAGTCGATCGATCGCGTAATATGCTCAAGGGTCTGATTGAGTATCTCGGCCTGATACACATATAAGGGCGAACCATAAGTTGACAAAAGTCGCTTGGCTAATGCTTCCGAGAACGGTGGCGAATGTGTTTTGGTTTCATTCTGTAGCAAAGATTCGGTCATATAGAAGAAGGAAGATGGAAGAAGGAAGATGGAAGATGGAAGAAGGAAGATGGAAGATGGAAGATGGAAGATGGAAGATAAAAAATGGAAGATGAAAGATTGTAAAATCGAGTGAATAGTAGTCAACAGTCAACAGTCAACAATCAACAATCAACAGTCAACAGTCAACAATCAACAGTCAACCTCCTTCGATATTTCCAAATGCGTTGTCCGATCGCCGGTGGCAACCAAAACACATGATCCAGCGATCGCTTAACCGGAATTTCGCATAAAACCTCGGTTCGCCATGCCTGCCACATCAGCAGCAGCCAGAGATTATTGCCAATATAGCGATCGCGCATAGCAACTCCGAGTTGTCCCGATAACATTGAGTCTGGCAAATAAGGTTGCCAGCAATTTTGCGATCGCAACAGATTCGGATTCAGCCGATCGCCGATCGCAGCCCAAAACTCCCGGTAATACCAAACCTTCAACGGCACACCCATCCCGCGCTTTTCCCGCCAGACAATTTCCGGCGGCAGCCAGCGTTCGGACGCTTTTTTGAGGATGTATTTTTCGCACGCACCTTGCAGTAGCAGCTCTCCTGGCAGTTGAAACGTCCATGCTGTGAGGTCGGGGTCGCAAAAGGGCGATCGCACCCACAAACCGCAAGCAAACCCCAACGCCGTTGCCCTCGGCTGAATATTTTGGGCACCTTTGAGCATCAGCGAAGCCCGCCGCAGCCTCGCTAGCAGGGAAGGACAGGTTTCGGGATCGATCGCGTCTTGCAGGTAAACGCTCAAATCGTGAGACTGGATGCGATCGAGCATTTCTGGCGAAAAAATCTGTTTTTCATAACCATAAAAGCGCTGAAATGTCCGCAAATACTGCTGTTCAAAAGTTTCTCTTCCGGCGGGATGTTCTGCACTGTAAACTCCGTGTGCAATCAAAGGCTTGTTTGTCCATCCAGCAAATAGCTGATCGCCATTCTCGCCATTGAATACAACTCGCACCTCTTGCGCCGCCGCCTTTTTGAGCAAAAACAGCGCGGCTGTTGTGCCATCTCCATAGGGTAAATCGAGGGCTTTGGCGGTTGGCCCGATCGCCCGCAACACTGCATCGCCCGTCGCCGCCACTCGGATCAGCGGAATCCCGAAAAAGTCCGCCACCTGTTGCGCGTAGGGCAGTTCGGAATAGGCTTCGACACCAAAATCGAGGGCATAGGCGCGCACTTGCAAGCCTGCTTTCACTAGCAGCGCCGTCACTAGGGAAGAATCGATGCCACCGGAGAGTAAAACGCCCACGGGTTCGTCGATCGGCAAATCGGCCACTTGTCGATCGATCGCCTGTTGCAACAGCCCTTGCAATTGTGCGATCGCCTCATCCTCACGGCGCAGTAATTGGGGTGCTTCTTGCCAAGCCGATTGCAGCGATTCCCTAGAGGATAGCTTCGCCGCGCCTACTTTCGGCAGATCGTTAACATTTGAAAGTTGCCACATCATCTCGCTTCCGGCTGCTACGGATGCAATTTGCTCGATCGGCGTTAACGGCGTGGGCACGTAGGAAAAGCAAGCATAGCTGTGGAGGGCGATCGGGCTAATTTGAGGGGAAGCAATCAGCGGTAGCAGCAATTGCATTTGCGTCGAAAACCAAATCGTTTCTCCCAACTGCATCCAGTACAACGGCACTCGCCCAAACGGATCGCGCCCCAGCCGTAGCTGTTTCGCTTCTACCGCCACCCAAGCATCTCCCGGTAAATCGGTTGGCTGAAATCGCCCGCAAGCATTCAGCGTCACTGTGTCAGCCGTGAGTACAGATGCAGAGGCGATCGCCCACTCGGATAATTTGCCCTGCCGAATGCAGTAGTCTGGGGCTAAACGGCTGAGCGTTTTTGTGCGATCGTCGAGTCCCCAGTAGCCGATAAAATGTGAAGGTTTGTCGATCGCACCCATTAGATGTCTCCAATAATCATTGTGGAACAGGCATCTTGCCTGTTCAAAACAGGCTTTTTTGGATAAGTCTATTTAGATATCTTCAATAATCATTGTGGAACAGGCATCTTGCCTGTTCAAAACAAGCTGTTTTAGATAAGTCTATTTAGAGAGCTCCAATAATCATTGTGGAACAGGCATCTTGCCTGTTCAAAACAGGCTTTTTTGGATAAGTCTATTTATTTCACCATGAAAGGTTCAGTGCTGATGACGCGCCCATCCAGGGACATCCGAACTTCCCATTTGCCTGGGGCGGCAGCAGAGCCGAGATCGTAAAAGCAGTGCGTATTCCAAACCGCAGTATCGATCGTGCGAGTTTGATACCTGCCCTGATGCACAGTTTGACCGCTAGAATTAATCCAGTCGCATTGTAAAGACAACTCACGACCGATCGGAGCATTTTGCAACGTCACCTGGTAGTAGATACGGGGATTGATTTGACGATTGACTTGAGTAAGGCTGTCACCGCCCTTTTGAGATAGGGCAATTCGGTCTTCTCCGGCGACAATTTGAGCAGTTTTTTGTTGCTGATTTTGCCCGAACAGCACGCCTATACCGATCCCAGAAATGACAACGCCTGTCGAGGCGATCGCGATCCAGCGATTCCGTCGCTGCTGTTGTTCTAGCGCTTCGCGGCGGCGCATTTGGGCGATCGCATCTTCTAAAAGCTCATCAGGAAGATTCAACTCTCGTAAAATTTCTCTTACCTGATCGGGCTCCAATTCTAACTCGCGCTGCTGCGATAACTTGTCGATTTCAGCGACTACCTGTGCTAACTGAGTTTGAGTGAGCCGAGTTTCCATAAAGTTCTTTCCAGTAAAAATTAGATATATAAATCACCCCTCTCTTCTCTTCCTCTGCGCCCTCTGCGCTCTCTGTGGTTAAATTATCCATATTATTCAATAAATAGCTCTCAAAGTCAATTCATAAAAATCCTAACCTTGACCTCATAAAAATCATATTTATAGGACTTAGTATAGATACCCAAAAAACGTTTTTTCTTTTCCAAAAATACTTCGTTGCAACCCGCAGATTAGGTAAAATAGCCGATTTCTTTGTGGGAGTGAGTAAATCCTGACTTATATAAAATCCAGACTGGCCACTTCCTCAACTTTTTGAGACTCGATTAAAGGCAATTTGCCTAAATCTAGTTTTTCCTGTTGGCGATTCAACCAAATTGCGTTTAATCCCGCATTTTTAGCACCGCAATAATCTGCTTTGAAGCTGTCGCCGATATGTAACACATTCTCGGCAATGCAGTTGTGCTTTTGCAAAGCTGCGGTGAAAATTTGAGAATCGGGCTTGGCTGCACCAACTTCGGTGGAAATTGTCACTGATGTGAAATATTCGGCTAAATTTAGTGCTTTTAATACTGCATAAAGTCGGGAATCGAAATTCGATACTACTGCTAATTCAATTCCTTGTTGCTGCCACTTATTTAAGGCTGGCAATACGTCGGGATAGACGAACCAAGGTTCGGCGGTGGCAAAATGAGCGTAGAGTTCGGCAAAGAATTTGGGAAAGTCTGAGAATTGGTGAAAAACCCCTGCTATTTGAAAAGCTTTCGCAGCAACTGCTTGCCACCATTCAAATTCTAGTTGGGGAATCTTTGCTAATTCTGTTCCGGGAAATGCCATCGGACTTGCGGAGGCGAAACTTTGGAAAAAAGCTGTATTTAAGTCTTCGTTAGAAACAGTTACTCCCCAACTGCGGGCGAATTTTCCGTATACCTCGCCGACGCTACCGCGAACGTCAAATAGTGTACCGGCGGCGTCTAAAAAAATTACTTTGGTCATTTGTTATTTGTTATTTGTTTGTAGTAAGAACTTTAGTCTTGATTGCCTAGAATTTTAGGTTTGAGGACTTCAGTCCTCACTACAAACTTTTTTAGTTGTGAGTTGTTTGCGGATTCACCACGCCAGAATGATTGGCAATGTTGCCCGCAGGTTCAAATCTGCCTCCTAAATATTTGGCTAGGAATTCTTCGGCGATCGCATAAAAGTGCAGGCGATTTTCCGGCCGCGCAAATCCGTGTCCTTCGTCTGTATAAAGCACGTATTCTACAGGTTTGCCGGCTTGCTTCATGGCATTGACAATTTGCTCGCTTTCTGCTTCTTTCACTCGCGGGTCGTTGGCACCTTGGGCGATTAGCAAAGGTTTCTGAATGCGATCGACAAAAAATAAAGGCGAGATCGATTTCAGAAACTCTGGTTCTGTTTCCAGATTTCCGACGCGGTGATACATACTTGCTTTGAGCGGTTCCCAGTAAGGCGGAATACTTTGCAGCAGTGTAATCAAATTGCTTGGCCCGACAATATCGACGGCGCAGGCAAAAACATCGGGACTAAAAGTCAATCCCGCTAAAGCAGCATAACCACCGTAAGAACCGCCCATAATCGCAATTTTATCTGCTTGGGAAATTCCTGTTTCTACAAGCCAATTCACCCCATCTAGCAAGTCGTCGTGCATCTTAGCTGCCCATTCGCGATTGCCGGCATTGAGAAAGGCTTTGCCGTAGCCGGTGGAACCGCGAAAATTGATTTGCAAAACGGCGTAACCTCGGTTTGCCAGCCATTGGGCTTGTGGATTGTAACCCCAGGTATCGCGTGCCCAGGGGCCACCGTGAACAAGCAAGACTGTCGGTACGGGTGTTGAGACACCAACCGGTTTTGTCAGGTAGCCGTGAATGGTTAAACCATCTCTTGCGGTGTAAGAAATGGGTTCCATTGATGATAGTGGTAGCCCTTCGAGTTTGGGTTGGTTGCTGAACAGAAAGGTGAAGGTTTTGGAGGCGCGATCGTACGCATAGTAGTAAACTGGGCCGTCGTCTGTCATGTAAGCGACTAGCCAAGTGGTATCGGCGAGGTTGCGGCTGGTGATGGAGAATTCGCCGGGGCGGAATTTGCCGAGATCCTCAAAATCCTCTGCTATGCTTTGGTCTAAAATCTGCCACTCTTGCTTGTCCTTGTAGAAGGAAACCGCCTGAATCTCTCGCTTGGTGGGGTGTACGACAATGCCGCCGACATCGTATTCTGGGTCAGAGGCGAGATCAGTTTCTTGTTTGGTTTCTAAGTCTAATGCGATCAAACGTTCGGCGTTAGCATCATGATTGCCCATCATGTAAAGAATTTTGCCGTTTTCTGAGAACATGACGGCACCACCTTCCTCATCAGGCCCCCACCTTCGCAGGCTTTCCCAAGACTTGTCGGCGGTTTCTCGAAACACCAATTCTGAGCCGCCATCGGCAGTTGTGGCTGTGGCCGCCCGCACTTGGAATTGGGCGTCAGCAGTCCAACCGACTATGTTACCTGGGTTTTCGGTGTCAAATTCAACGGCACCATTTTTGAGGTTGATGCGGTAAACGTCGTGTTTGCTACGATCGCGGATGTTCATTCCCACTAATATTTCATTGGGGAAGTTGCGGTCAAAGGCGATCGGCTGAGCTTGAACGCCTTGAAATGGTGTCAAGTCGCGAACCAGATTTGACTGGATATTGACTGAGAATAAATGCCAGTTTTCGTCACCCTCGGCATCTTGGAGGTAAATTAACTCTTCGCCGCTGTAAGTCCAGAAAAAGATGCGGATGCCCCGTTTTTTATCTGCTGTCAGTTGGCGATCGTCTGCTTGACCGACGGTACGCAATTGCACTTGCAAAACGTTGTTTTCATCGGGTGCAATGTAGGCGAGATACTTGCCGTCGGGTGAAAGTCTGGGGCTAGTTTTTTCGGGATTTCCGAACAGAATTTCCCGCTGAATTAGGGGCGGAAGTTCGGTTTTTGGCTGTTGAACTGTTAGATTTTGCATTATTTGTTTTGGCTAAGATTCTCTAGCTGACGCACTCGCCCGCCAGTCCGCTAGGGAATGAATTCCCTGTCTAAGCTGTCGCGCATTTAAATTGTGTATTCAGGGCGGGCGAGACGCCCACCCCACAAGACTTTGCTTTTTTTTGACAGACAATTTAAAGGCAGAACAGCTTAATAGCTAAAGTCCTCTAAAAGAGGACTGAATAATTCATTAGACATCTCCCAAAATTAGGTTTTTGTCCAAATACGGCAAGGCTTCCAAAATTTTCTTAGGAGATGTCTATTAGTCCTCTTTTAGAGGACTTCAGCTTTGAGGCAGGGGTTGAAACCCCTGCCGGACTGACGGACTGAGGGAAAGAGCCTTAAATTGACACGCCTTGGGCTCTTGGAGTACCCCTACGGGTATCGAGTGGGGGTGTACTTCATAAATGTGGAATCTACTGTATCTATTTGAAGAAGCATGAATTAGCTTTTAAGCAACTCTTGAATCGGCTTGCTAATCCAATTGAAACCAACTTTTAGCTGATGATCAAATGTTGGCATCCGATAGAGATAAGCTAAGCGGCGAGCAATGTGGGCTAGTTGTCCGTCGAGTTTAATTCCTAAACCAGCGAGGGTGGCGTTGTCAATTCCTAATGTCATCATTTCTCCTAGCGGCTGATAGCGGAAAGGAAGTAAAGGACGGCCGGTGAGGGATGCCCAAATGTTCCAGGCGGTGTAGTCAGCTTGCTGGAAGGCTGTTTGGGCTGTTGCGGGGGCTTTTTGACCAGTTGCATCGTAACATTCAGCTAAGTCTCCCAAGGCAAATATGTCTGGATGGTCGATAATTTGCAATGTCGGAGATGTAATTAATTGACCGCGCTGGTTTTGTTTGAGAGGTAGCGATCGCACTGCTTGACTAACTTGAGTTCCTACTGTCCACAGCACTATGTCTACGGGGAGAACATCTAATTGTCCTTTGTAAAGTAAGGATATGGTGTCCGATCCGATCGCCTCTACTTCTGTTTCTAAGTCGATCCACACTTTCCGTTTTTCTAAAGCTTGGGTGGCGGCTTCGCGGTTAAACTCCGGCGATGTCCGCAGAATCATGTCGCCTTGCTCTACTAACCGCACGCGACCTTTGTCTCCGAGTCGATCGGCTAATTTACAAGCTAATTCTACTCCTGAATAACCGGCGCCGACGATCGCCACCCGAATTTTGTCGTTGTTGCTGGCTTCTAAAAACCGCAGTCTTTCTTCTAAGCGGTAGGCGTCGTCGAGAGTGCGAAACGAGTAAGCATATTCAACCGCACCCTTGACCATATCTAGGGGCGTTTCGCCACCTAAAGCTAAAACAAGGCGATCGCACGGAATTTCTGGCCCGTCGTGCAACTGCACTCGCTTTTGCTCGACATCGATGCCGGAGACAGTGCCTTGACAAAAGCGCACGCCTGTATTTTCCAATAGTTCGGCAAATGGTGGAGCAATTTCCCAGGTTTGGAGTTCGCCGGTCAGGAGTTCGTACAGCAGGGGAACGAACAAAAATCGATCGCGGCGGTCAACGAGAACTATTTCGGGTTTTTCGGTTTTGGAGAAGGGTAACTGACTCAAGCGCAGGGCTGTGTAGAGTCCGCCGAAGCCTCCGCCGAGAATGCAAATCCGGGGTTGTTGTTGAGTCATGGTGTTTTGTTTGAGGGGCGATCGGTAGCAAGGCAACTTATCTTATTCTAACGAGAGTGAGGGAGTGGGGAAGGGGGAGAGTGGGGGAGTAGGAGACTGGAAGACTGGGAGACTGGGAAAATGGGAAAATCTTCCCTCTTATCCCTCGAACCTCAACATCGATCTGTTAAATCCGAGCACCATTCTCAATAAGCTTTTTATGAGCGGGTTCTCCTGCCCAACCCCTACTCCCCACCAGAAAATGCACTTGTTGTGGAACAGGCATCTTGCCTGTTCTTGACAATGGTGCTCCCCACAAGAAAATGCACTTGTTGTGGAACAGGCATCTTGCCTGTTCTTGACAATGGTGCTCCCCACAAGAAAATGCACTTGTTGTGGAACAGGCATCTTGCCTGTTCTTGACAATGGTACTCCCCACAAGAAAATGCACTTGTTGTGGAACAGACATCTTGCCTGTTCTTGACAATGGTGCTCCCCACAAGAAAATGCACTTGTTGTGGAACAGGCATCTTGCCTGTTCTTGACAATGGTGCTCTGGGCGTGAGTTAAATCCATTAAATCCGCTAGACAATGCGTTTCCGAACTGTTTTCTATATCTCTAGCCTTGATTAGCTCTACCTATTAGCCAACCTCAAATTTTCTGAAGGTTCGCAGAACTGATTTTGTACTATATTAGTTTATAACGAATTGTTACGCAAATTAAATTCACTTTTTATAGGGTCATCTACTCTAACACTTGCCCCCGCACTCACAAGTGAAAAAAAACCATGCAAATTTCTTCCAATTCTTCTAAATTTAAGAACGGCGATCAGAATAACGAAGAAGGCCAATCGTTGTTAAAAAGCGAAGAACGATATAAAAATTTAGTAGCTAATATTCCCGGTGCTGTCTACCGCTGTAGCTGCGACTTTACGGGCGACGGTGGATTAACACGGACAATGGCGTTTTTGAGCGAGGCTGTTCAAGAAATATCAGGCTATCCATCTTCTGATTTTATCAACGATCGCGTCCGTTCTTTTGCCAGCATTATCCATCCTCAAGACCGCAAAAATGTGGATGCTACTGTCAAAAAAAGTGTAGCAACCAGAACTCCGTACATCCTTGAATACCGGATTGTCCGGGCTGACGGCGAAATTAGCTGGGTTTACGAAAAAGGCAAAGCTGTTTGCTGCGAGGCGGAAGAGGCTAGAGGAAAACAAGAGGGACAAGGGGAAATTGAGGGCTTTTTGTCGGCTGTGGTTTCGCCGATTCCGCCGGTATCGCCGATCGCAACTTCTCTGTGTCGGGTTGTTTATCTCGACGGAGTAATTTTGGATATTACTGAACGAAAGCGAGCTGAGGAAAACCTGCGAAACACTCAAGATTTTCTGAATGCGGTACTGCAAAATCTGCCGATTAGCGTCTTCATTAAAGATGCTGTAGAGCAAAAATTTATTTATTGGAATACTGCTAGCGAAGAATTGTTTGGCTATTCCAGGGATGAAGTGATCTTAAATCATGCTGCTGACTTGTTGAAGCCCGAGGAGGCAAATTACTTGCAAGCACAAGATTTAGAAGTGCTAGCAACGAGAAAAGGCGTCGATTTGCCTGAAGAAACTATCCAACTTCCCCACCGGGGAAAGCGGATTTTGCACACGAAAAAAGTTCCTTTGTTTGACGATTCGGGCGCGCCTAAGTACATTCTGGGTATTGCTGAAGATATTACGGAAAGCAAAAAAAATGAAACCGAGTTGTCGCGGTTGGCTATTGTGGCTCAAAAAACCCAAAATGGTGTGATTATTACTGATGCTCAAGGCTGCATTGAATGGGTGAATGAAGGATTTACTCGGATTAGTGGTTATGTGCTGGCAGAAATGCAGGGAAAAAAACCGGGTGATGTCCTGCAAGGCCCTGAAACAGACCCGCTAACTATTGCTCAACTGCGATCGGCTTTAGCTGCGGGCGTGCCGTTTAATCAGGAAATCTACAATTACAAAAAGAATGGAAAGGGTTATTGGGTGGCGCTTTCGATTGCCCCCATTTATCAGGAAAATGGTGAACTCGAAGGTTTTATTGCGGTGCAAACTGATATTACCGATCGCAAGCAAGCAGAGGAAACACTCAGGGAGAGGGAGAATTATTACCGCTGCATTGTCGAGACAGCTTCGGAGGGCGTTTGGATGTTTGACAGCGAAAGTATCACGACTTTTGCTAACTCTCGGATGGGCGAAATGCTGGGGTATACTGTAGAGGAAATGCTGGGGCGATCGCTATTTGAGTTTATAGACGGCGACTCTAGGAAAATAGCAGAAACTTACGTCAAGCGCAGGCGGCAAGGCATTCGCGAACGCCACGATTTTAAGTTTACTCGCAAAGACGGATCTCACTTGTGGGCGATCGTGTCGGCGACGCCGATGTTCGACGCTGAGGGCGAATTTTCAGGGGTGTTACGGATGATTACCGATATTAGCGATCGCAAACAAGCAGAAGCAGAATTACGCCAAACTCTCAAAGAGTTGGAATTTGAAAAATTTGCTTTGGATCAATCGGCAATTGTCTCGAATACCGACGAATTCGGAGCCATTACCTATGTCAACGATCAATTTTGCGAACAATTTAAATATTCCCGAGAAGAACTGATTGGCAAAACCCACCGACTTGTTAATTCTGGTTATCACCCCGCCGATTTTTTCAGAGAGCTTTGGTCAACCATCCGCCAGGGAAAGGTTTGGCGGGGAGAAATGAAAAATCAAGCTAAAGACGGCACATTATTCTGGTTGGATACTACCATTGTACCTTTCTTAAATGCCAACGGAGAACCTCATCAATATGTAGCAATTCGCAAAGATATTACCGATCGCAAACACGCAGAAGAAGCGGTGCGACTTTCCGAAAGTCAATTGAGGGCTAAAAATCAAGAATTGGCAAAAGCCCTGCGGGACGTGCATAAAACTCAAAGCATGATGGTTCAAAATGAAAAAATGGTAAGTTTGGGACAATTAGTCGCTGGCGTTGCTCACGAAATCAACAATCCAGTTAGCTTTATTTACGGCAACGTCATGCACGCTGACGATTACTTTAAAGACTTGCTAAAAATGCTCCAACTTTACCAGCAGGAATACCCGCACCCAACACCGGCAATTAAACAAGAAATAGATGATGTCGATTTGAATTTTCTGCTCACAGATTTGCCCATGCTGTTAAGTTCGATGAAAATGGGAGCAGAGCGAATTCGCCAAATTGTGCTGTCACTAAAGAATTTTTCGCGATTAGATGAAGCCGAACAAAAGCAGGTGGATATTCACGAAGGGATTGAAAGCACTTTATTGATTTTGCAGCACAGGTTGAAAGAAACGGCAGGGCGTCCTAAAATTGTGCTGCTCAAAGAGTTCGGCAATTTGCCCCGCGTACAGTGTTATGCAGGACAGTTGAATCAGGTTTTTATGAATATTATTGGCAATGCAATTGATGCTTTGGAAGAGGCAATGGAAACCAAAAAGTGGGCCGAGGGGGAACTGGCACCTATTCCTTATTGTCCTTCGGCGACGCTGCGGATTTGTACGGATGTAAAATATGAACAGGATGCTTTGATGCAAGCAGATTCTGCTGTTTCTGATGCTTCGGTTCGGCATCCTTCTCATATTGTGATTCGGATTGCTGACAACGGGCCGGGGATTCCGATAGATGTTCAGGAAAGGTTGTTCGATCCGTTTTTCACTACGAAAGAACCGGGTAAAGGTACTGGTTTGGGGCTGTCGATCAGCTATCAAATTGTAGTGGAAAAGCACGGCGGCCAGCTTAAATGCCATTCCGCACCCGGTCAAGGTACGGAATTTGCGATCGAGATTCCTGTGGGGAATAGTCAGTAGTCAGTAGTCCGTAGTCCGTAGTTATTTACTACCAATTACCTATTCCCGATGCCCAATGCCCAATGCCCAATGCCCAATGCCCAATTCATTATTCCCCGTAACCATGAAATATAACGTAATTTACGATGGTAATTGCAATCTCTGCGTTACCTTGGTGCAGGTACTAGAAAATTTAGATAAAGGCCAAAATTTTGAGTATATTTCCATGCAAGATTTAGAGCAATTAAATCGCTTTGGAATTACATCTCAAGACTGCGAAATGGGGATGATTTTGATAGATGCAGAGAATCCAGAACGTCGCTGGCAAGGCAGCGATGCGGCGGAGGAAATCGGACGGATATTGCCTGCTGGCGAGGTGTTTGTGGCTGCTTATCGGGCAATGCCGGGGATGAAGTGGATGGGCGATCGCGTTTACGAACAAGTCCGCGACAACCGCTATACTTTATTTGGCAAGCGATCGACTACTTACAAATCTGTTTATGCAGTTGGCTGTAGATCGATCGACAATTGCGACAATCGGGACTAATACCAAATCCAGCTTATTTCTTAGTCCGCTTGGAGTGGACTTCGTTCGTCTAGAAGCGATTTCAATCGCCGAATGACTGATTAAACAAATCAAAAATCTGCTGACAAAAGTGTTTGAGTTTTTGCGCCGACTCCACCGCAGGTTCGGTTTGGCCCAGAAAATTCCAATTTTCCACAGTAGAAAAGCGCCACTGCTGCCCAGTATGATCGTAACCGGCTGCCTCAACTCCGATCGCCCGCTGATATCCTTCCACGGGATCTTGATAAAATCGGATTTGAACCAAGATGCTGCGGCTTTGCAACAAGCGGCTTCTACCGGGAAAATGGAAGCCAATGTCGATCGAATCTGGATCGACAAGTTCTCTGGTATCCTCGTCATTCATCCAAGGTTTCAAATCAACTTTTGCATCCGGGAATTCGGACTTGAATAAATTAACAACCGCAGCAATTTTGCTGGCAACTTCTATATTTCTGGCTTGTTCGGCAGCGTTCACTCGAAAAACTCCTATCAAATACAGTTATTACATGATTTAGATAACAATGTAACTGCATATTTACAATACTGCCGAATGTAGACTGTCAACAGCGAACTATTTAAAAGATAATTAGACATTGACAAATTTCCAAACTTGTGTTATTGCTTCTGAGTCCGTGCTATCAACCGAAAAAACCCGGTTTCTCGCAACCATCCTAAAATCACGAAATTACCAACAGAAACCGGATTTTTGCCCCCACGACTATCAACCGAAAAAAACCCGTTTCAACCGCCGAGTCCCTTAATTCAAAGGAAGTGCGATCGCAAATTCTGTACCTTCTCCCAGCACGGATTCGCAAGTCAGTTTACCGCCGTGGGTTTCTTCCACAATTTGCCTGCTGATAGACAACCCCAAACCCGTACCTTTTCCTACTCCTTTGGTAGTAAATAAGTGGTCAAATATTTTCGACTTGACCTCCGATGACATTCCTTGACCGTTATCTTTGATTTTAATCACCACGCTGTTGTTATCCTCCCCGAGATGAGTGATAATGGCGATCGTATTCGGTAAAGCTTCAATTTCAGCGTAAGTACGACCCTGATTAAACTCGTCAAAACACTCGATCGCATTTGCCAGCAAATTCATAAATACCTGATTCAGTTGCCCAAAATAACATTTAACTGGCGGGATATCTCCATATTCTTTGATAATCTTAATCGTGGGGCGAGTATCTGTAGCTTTCAGGCGATACTGTAAAATCATCAAAGTGCTGTCGATGCCCTCATGAATATTTGCTGACACTTTATTCGCACTATCAGCGCGGGAAAAAGTCCGCAAAGACTTGCTAATATTGCGGATGCGGTCTGTACCTGATTTCATAGATAAAAGCATTTTCGGCAAATCTTCGATCAAATATTCTAACTCGATGTCCGATGCTTTCTCCTGTAATTCATCTCCAGGATTAGGAAATTTTTCTTGGTAAAGTTGTAAGCAATCAATCAAATCTAAGCTAGCCTCAGCAGCAGCATCAAGATTGCCCGCGATAAAACCAAGCGGATTGTTAATTTCGTGAGCAACCCCTGCAATCAAGTTGCCGAGAGCCGACATTTTTTCGCTTTGAATGAGTTGCAGTTGCGCCTGTTGCAATTCATTGAAAGATTTTTCTAACTGTTGAGATTTTTCTTTCTCCCGCGCGTACAAACCAGCATTTTCTACAGCAATAGCAACTTGAGAAATTAACACTTTGAATACTTCTACTCTCTCTGCGGTAAAAGCTCCTACTGTCAAAGCATTTTCTAAATAAATTATTCCGCGTCGCTGAGATTGATAAATAATCGGCAAACAGAGAATTGATTTTGGTTGATATTTCTGAATGTAGGTGTCCACGTTAAAAGGTTCGGCGACAGTCGCATTGTCTAAAACCAGATGCTTTTGACTGCGGTGTACGTAATTAATCACAGACAGGGGAACATCTTGACGATTTTCTACGGGAATAGAGGGTAAAAGTGTCACTTTATCCTCCGCAAAACTGCCAGTAGCTTCTATGCAGAGGATATCGTTTTTCAGCAGCAGCAGCACTACTTTTTGAGCCGCCGCATTTTCTAAAATAATTTTGATTAATTGGGTCAACAATTTTTCTAGAACAATTTCACCGTTAATGGCTTGCGCCGACTTGATAAAAGTAGCTAAGTCTAAGAAATCGCCTAAACTACTACTGGTAGTATTTCCCGTGGCAGTGTGGGTGACATCGAGGGTTGGGGTTTCTGTTGTGCGCGTTTGTGCTACTAAGAAAGGATATTTCAATTCCAACTCTTTAACTTTGGCAATTGCTCCCCAGCGGATGTAAGCATAATAAGCTTTGGTAAGGTATGCTGGAGAAATTATGTGTTTTCCCAAAGATTGATAGAATTCTCCTGCTAATTCATAGGCTAATGCTTCCTCTTGAATGTAACCGTTTTTGGCGGCTCCATCAATTGCGCGATCGTACAATTCCATTGCTTGGGTATTTTGACCCAACACTCGCACTTTCTCGGCTGCTACCAGGTCGTATTTGTGTTGATAGTTCATCGGAGCATCAACTGCCCATTTTTTCATCTTCTTTTGGTTTCGCAGCACTTTTTTCAGATATTGCTTTTGCTGCCCTTTCTCAGCTTGGGCATACAAAGCGAGAAGACTGAGAGAGGAGTAAAAATTATTCAGGGAAACTACATAAAATCCGGCTGCAGCTTCTTCGTATTTCTCAAATAACATTGAATTTTCCAATGCTTCCGCGTAGTTTCTGAAGATAAAATTAAGCTGAGTTTTGGCCTGATAAACCAAACTCACTAAAAAAAAGTTTTTAGATTCTATTAAAACGGGGAGCGTTTTGACTTCATTAAATCTCTCACCGACTAAATGGCAGGGTTCGACAGCTTGACCGCGCAAATTGAGGGTTGTCTGCCTGCCTATACTTATATACTGTACAGCCATTTCTAGTTGAGATTGCTGCATTAGTTTCATATATTTACCAGTCTCTTGATCCACCAAATCTAGAGGAGTTCCTATCGACAGTTTTTTGAAGCAATATTCACCAATAGAATAACCAGCATATTCTAACTCTCCAGTTTCGATCCCAGCTTGAAAACCTTCTTTGAGATCGCCTAATCCTGACTGGACAGAGGCGTTCCAGTGGTTAATAAAAGAACCAAAGGGTGTATAAACTCTACTTTTGATTGAACGGGATGGAAATTTGTCTAACATCTTAATTGCCAGTTGACCGAATTGGTATGCCAAACTACTGTCCCCTAGCTTGTACATAACTACGCCATAAAAAACGTAGGCAATACTCGCATAAGGCGAATTACCATATTTAATGCACAGCTTGACCATCCTAGATGCCAGTAGCGGTACCAGGCGGGGCTTAGCCTGAACAGCAGTGCTGAGAATCCCTGATAAAATCCGCATGGCTGCTTGTTTGTCGGGATCAATCATTTCTGGCAAGTTAGCTAAATCTTCAATTGGTTTCAATCCCAAGCTCAGTTTTGTATTAATCAGTCCCGCCACAATATTTAGCGCGTTGGGGTTTTGAGGAAAAGAAATGCCTAACAGTTTCAGCACTTCCAGTCCTGTATTTAGTGATTCTACCAGTCTATTTTGAGCATTGTACGACTGGATTTGAAGATCATAAACATTCACTTTTTCCCGTAAGTTTTTAGCTTTTTGCAGTACGATGTCAACCAGCTTTTTTGAATTTTCATAGTTAATATTTAAGTATTCAGATTCGGCTGTTGACTCGTAAATGGCTAAGGTCAACTCATAGTGACTTTGCCAACACTCCGCTGGCAATAATTCCATAGCCACCCGCAAATACCTAACAGCAGCTTCATAAGCAGCCGCCGCTTTTGCCTTGCGTCCAGCAGTTAAATTTAATTTTGCTAACTGCGTCTTTTCTGACTGTTGGCTAATCGTGTCAATTCCGACATTCAATTGATTGACGATATCAAAAATGTTTTCTTCTAGCTTGTCGGGGGGAGAATTCTCTAACAGTAATTGACCGATTTTTAAATGGGTGGATTGCTTTTGGTCTTCGGGAATTAGGGAATATGCGGCTTGCTGGACGCGATCGTGCAAAAATTTGTATGTTACCCGCGAAGTGTCTAACTTGAGATTGATTGATTCGGCGCGATCGAAAACTAAAGGAATGCGATAAGCATCGCTCAATGGCAGGATTAACCCTGCTTGCAAAGCTGAATAAAGTTCAGTTGCTGTAGTATTAGCTGACTTTTCGCTAACAAGTGATAACACATCAAGAGCAAATTTATCTCCCACGCAAGCTGCTAGCTTCAACATTTCTTGCGTGGGTGGGGGCAGCTTTTCAATGCGAGAAGCTACCAGTTCTACCACAGTTTTATCGGTGATTCCAATGGCTTGGATTTCATCGATACTCCAATACCAGCTACCTTGACTTCCCTCATTTGGAATGGGATTAAAGTCAAATTTTAAAAGATAGTCTTGATAAAGTGCTTGGAGTAATTGCGTCAAGAAAAAAGGATTGCCGCCCGTTTTATTCCAGATTAAATCTGCTAGGTTGCTTACTTTTTCTGTGCTACTGTTAAGTGTTTCAGTGACTAATTCCGTCACATTTGCCAAATCCAGCGGTTGCAACACAATATTGTTGACTATTGTACCAGTTTTTTCAATTTCTTCTACAGTCTGAATTAAGGGGTGGGTGGGACTAACTTCATTGTCTCGATAAGCACCGATGAGCAACAAATATTGCTGCTCAGGGTCAGTTATCAGTATTTGCATTAACTTTAATGTTGCTGAATCTGCCCACTGCAAATCGTCTAAAAAGATAACTAGGGGGTGTTCTTTTTGCGCGAACACTCGAATAAATTCTTTGAATACCCGATTGAAGCGATTTTGTGATTCTACAGGGGCGAGTTCGGCGACTTCTGGCTGTTTGCCGATGATTAATTCAACTTTGGGAATTACGTCGGCAATTACTTGGCCGTCTGTTCCCACTGCTGTTAAAATTTTAGTGCGCCATATTTCTAATGAAAGTGCACTTTCTGTTAGCAATTGCCGCAGCAAAGAGTTAAATGCTTGGATTAAGGAGGCATAAGGAATGTTGCGTTGTAATTGGTCAAATTTGCCGCTGATGAAGTAACCTTTTGACCTAGTAATGGGTTTGCTAACTTCGTTGACTACGGCTGATTTACCGATGCCTGAGTAGCCTGAGACTAGCATTAATTCGCTGCTTCCTGATGCGGGCGGATTTAGTTCTAAGGCTGTTGGCTTTTCTAACAAATTGTTAGCTAAACCCACCCTTACACGTTCAAATGCTGCTAGCAATTCCTTAACCTGATTTTCCCGACCGTACAATTTTTGGGGGATTAACAATTGGCTGAGAATATCTAAGCGTCCCGGGATGAAGTCGGCAATTTCTCCGGTGGTTTCTAACAGATGCAAACAAATTTCTAAATCAGCTAACAATCCGCCAGCAGTTTGATATCTATCTTCGGCATTTTTCGCTATCAATTTCATCACTATTTCTGAAATGGCGGCAGGTATTTCAGAATTGATGTGATGGGGATATACTGGTTGAACTGCAATGTGGTTGTAAACTATTTCTAAGGGGTCACTGCTGGCGAAAGGCAGTTTACCTGTCACCATTTCATACAACGTAATTCCGAGGGAATAAAAGTCGGTGCGGTAGTCGAGGGTGCGGTTCATTCTCCCGGTTTGTTCAGGAGACATATAGGCTAATGTGCCTTCGACGGAGTTGGGATTATTAAATTGCGGGTTTTCTTTGTTGAGTTTTGTGGCAATGCCGAAGTCGGTGAGTTTAACTTGTTTTGTTTGGGAGTTAATTATGATGTTGCTGGGTTTGATGTCTTTGTGAATAATATGATTTTGATGCAGGTATTCTAAGCCTTTGACGATTTGGACAGCGATGTTTAAAATTTCGTGAAGCGAAGCTATCTTGAAGGGAATCGCACTCAGTGTTTCTCTTTCCAAAAAATTTCCGAGAGATTCGCCGCCAAAATCTTCTAAAACCAGTCCTAATCTGTGGTCAAAGGTTTCGAGACTGATGGCTTTGACAATTTGTTCGCGGTCTAAATTTTGCCGGATTTGATATTCGTGTTTGAGCCTGGTAATGGCTTCGAGTGTGGGATATTCGGCTTTGAGGACTTTCAGAATTGCTGCGGGCCCGTCTGTGGGTCTTTGTGCGCGATAGATTATTGTTTCGACGCCTTCGTGCAGAGTAGAGTCGATGCGGTATTCAGAGAAACTTAACATGAATTAATTTAAAATTAAACAGGAGCGAAGTCTAATTAATATAACATTAAATTACCGGGGCTTTGTGTGATCTCCATCGTGTATTTTTAAATCGCGCATCACAAGCAAAATACATTAAATATGGGCGCTTTAAGTTGGGAGTGGCGCGTTTACTCGCAACGCGCAATTCCCAACTTAAAGAAATTTTCAAGGCAGATTTTCAATCGTTTAGTACCGTAACTTCACTGACATGAATAATTGATTCAGGGTTGGGTAAAATGCGGACGCGGGCGAATTTTAAACCGCTGACTCCTTGCAGTGATTCTACCAGACCCGTCTGAACTTTTGGCTCTACCCAACCTTCGCGAGACAAGTAGCGCAAGTATTGTTGGTACTCTTCCCATTCGTCTTCGGTTGAATAAACTATCGTTAACATTCCGGGCTGGGTAATTCGCTCTTGTGCGTGTTTGTCAACGGCTTTTTCAATCCGCTTTTTCACGAGTTCGTAGCGGATGTCGCGAGTGCCTTTTACGTCAAACATTTTTTCGGTGTTTTCGTTGTGAAAAATGTCGATCGTGGTATTCTGCACTAAGACTAAATGTGCGAGTTCCATATTAATTTGAGACTCGGCTTGCAGGCGAAAAACTGTGCGGCCGCAGTCGCAAATTGCTCGCAGTTGTTCGTACCGCAAACTGTGCAGGTGAAACTGGCTGAATTTGGGGTCGATCGATTTTCCTACATAAATCATGTGATCGAGCCCGTCAGTGCATTCGATGTCGCAATAGTGGGGAAGAATTTGCTGCATTTTTTCTTGCCAGCGGGCCCAGGTTTCTTGGAGTTTGGTGCTGATTAGGTTCAGCATTTGGTCGTAGCGGGTGCGATCGCTGTAAACGCAGTTGTGTTCGTTTTCACAGGCTGCTTGGTAAGCTTCAACTGCTGCCTGAACCCTGGGGCCACACTGCACAAAATAGTCAAAATATACTTCTAAACGGTCGTTTAAATATTCGGCTGCTCGCACCTCCATATCGACTGTTACTTTTTGTTTTAAATGCTGGATGTAGTCGAGCAAGTCGAGTCGCAGTTGCTCGCCGAGGTGGGTAGTTTGTGTTTGGCAAACGGCATCAGCTATGACTAAACCTAAGCGGAATTGTTCGAGCAAATCAGTTTGAATGGCTCGGTTTCTTTCGTCGCTAGAACCGCGAATGTCCGAAATTCCGTACAGCGGATGAACGTCAGCAAATACGATTGTTTCTGGGGGGAGTCCCCAACTTCGCCTTTCTGCTTCTTGGGCGAACCGCCACTCGACTGCGGGGTGGATGTTGTGAATGTGGGTAAACCGCTCCTGGATGGCTTGCCGGAGGGCTGCAATGAAGGCGGGAATGAGTTCTTGGGCGTGTTGAGCGTCAATGCCGTTGAAGTGGTTGGGCCGATCGCACAACAGCCCCACGACACCCAAAATCCGCACCCCGCACCCCTCGCGGGTGACAGATTTCACTACCAGGGGCACCAGCAGCATCGATCGAGTTCCCATTCTCCGCAAAGTTCGATCGCACTCGGTTTCGCACTCCCTACGCAAGTCTGGCACGTTCCAAACTTGATTTGCTGCTGTGGCCTTCAAAAAGTGAGAAGCTTCTAGGGAGTGCATTGAATAAAGAATCGGCTGCAAATGTTGGCCATCTTTTGCAACTAATAGCTGTACCTGATCGCCGTCTGGCCGCAGCAACAAAGTGCCGTCAGCATTGAATAGCGATCGCAAACACCGATCGATTCTCTCAAATTTGTCTGCCCGCAGCATCGAATCTTGATCAATCAATAACTGAGTCACCCGCCGAATTTGCTCCTGCACGGTGACATCAAAACCTTCTAGTAGCAGCCAGCCTTCTACGCGGTAATTATCCAACTGCAATCGATCAGCTAAATTTTCCAGTTGATTCGGCTGCATCAGCCAAGCTTCCTGTTCCACAACAGGCATTAATCTTAAAGAAATATCCGCAAATTCATCTATTTTTGAGTCAATTCGAGTAATTTTTAACTGTTCCGAACCCAGCCAAAATTTTATAAATCTGGGTTCTCGGTGTTTGGGGTTTTTTACACTCGCCGTGACAGGTTCGTCTAGCACCCGCAAACCCTCGATTTCAATGTGATAATATTGCTTAAATACCCAGTGCAAAAGGTGGCGGCGGTACAATTGTTCTGCTGTTTTGCCGTCCCCATCCTCGAACATTTGCAGCAGACTGATGTCGGTTTCTGCAAACAAACCGTTGGTAGATTGAGTTGCCAAGGACGTTTCCTCCCAACCGGCCAAGCGACAAAGTGCTGCGTTAGCGTACCGCAGGGCAAAAGTTCCTGGTTGTATTACTGCGATTAAAACGCGGCGGTCGCCGAGAAATTGAAACAATCGCTGTAAATCTTGTTTCCACGTTTTCAAGGGTTCAATTTCTGAAGATTGACTGGGTACTTGACCCGCCAAAGCTTCCAGTAGCTGTTCTATACTTGGTTCGCTGGGCAGATTGTTGCTGTCTTGCTTTGTTGGGACGATATCTGTCGCTGGCAGTGATTTTACGGAGTTGTTGTTTTGAGGGGAAGACGATTTAGGAGTAGACATGAGTAAAACACCTGAAAGCAGTGGATTTTGCCAAAGAATGTCAGCGATCGGCGATTATGGCTTTGTAAAAAGCTTAGATCCTGTTTGTAAAGTTTGTGTGTGGGTATCGGAAACTGGGTTTTTTCTCGGACGAGGGGCCCAGGGACTTTTACTTTTATTCACAAACAACCTCTCAGTCTCGACGTTATAGGTGATATTAACGTGTTACCGCCTGGGGGGTAACACCCATTATAAGCGGTAGACAGTAGCGGATAGTGTCAGCAACTACTGCTATTTGACTCAGAGGCGAGATCTATAGCCAGTGTGAGTTGAATGAAGCACAGCCCTGGTAATTGGGAATTCGGAATTGGGATTTGGTAACTTATACACTCGCGTAGCCGAAGTATTGGTAATTGGTAATTGGCTATCAGCCAGCAGGCTGCGTGTCATTAATTTAGGAAATAAAAGTAAAAGTTGTGGCAAAAATCCCAACATCCTTGCTATTTGGCAATGCAAGAATTAACATATATAATACAGCTAACAGGAATTTTGAAAGGACATAGTTATGGCTTTAACGGTTAACAATCTCATTGGCGATGTGACGGGATTTCCTGTATTTGCTGGCGGCGGGCCACGTCTTTTGGCCTTCGCTACACCCGATGAGATTGACGTAGGGAATGGAAATTTGTCGTCTTTTCCTTGGGGAGTTTGGGGACTCGACGGCAACGATACTATAGGAGGCTCGTCGGATTCCAACGAACGTCTGTTAGGAAATAACGGCAATGATATTATCGGTGGTGGTGGCGGAAATGACATAATTTACGGCGGGAAAGAGAACGATCTCCTGGATGGAAATGAAGGCAACGACGTAGTTAGGGGCGACGCCGGAAATGACCTTATCTTCGGAGGGTTCGGGAACGATATCCTGCGGGGAGGGCAAGGAGACGACGATTTAGACGGCAATGAGGGCGACGATTTCTTGGTGGGCGATCGGGGACTTGACGTGCTCACCGGAGGCAGTGGTGCTGACATATTAGTGCTCAGAAGCAACGAGGAAGCATTTGGTATAAATGCAGCAGATGTCGTTACCGATTTTAACTTTGACGAGGGCGATCGCATCGGTTTGACGGACGGTTTAACAGAACTAGACCTTTTCTTTGAAGACGACAATTTGATTGCTTACGATAACGACGGAATTATCAACGACATGGTGATTGAGAACATAATTACCGGACAGATTGTGGGGGTAGTTCTAAATACCAACAGCTTTGAACTTCTCGGTGCATTTGAACAAGCGAGTCCGTTTGCATTGGCAGTTAACGGTACTCAATTCCAGTTTTTAGCTTAGTTATTTGTAGCTAGCGAATTAGACGGGAAATAGAGCTAGTTCCGAGTAGGGGACACGGCACTAACGTGTCCCTACAGATAGCCGGCAATCTATCTATACGCAACCGTACTTTGCAGAATTGATATTAAAACATTTATTCCTTTAGAGATTTTTTAGGCTCATCATTCCTCAAAGCCGTCGAATCCTTGAGACGGAGGTTATTAATCGAAAAAGTCCAAAAGGGCGATCGCGCCATCTTCACAGTCCAACCAGCGATCGCACAATACATAAAAACTCACATCTTATAGCAGTTTTAAGAACAGGCAAGATGCCTGTTCCACAATAGATGAATTTTAGGGCAGCAGTTTTAGCAACAGGCAAGATGCCTGTTCCACAACACATGATTTTAGGGCAACAGTTTTAGCAACAGGCAAGATGGCTGTTCCACAACACATGAATAATTTGCTTGTGGGCCGTTGCTTCTAGCCCGCCCTGAAAGGATTATTGAAAAATTAGCAAAACATTAATCCAAACAGCCCCATTTAGCCCTAAAATTAAAAAGACTGACTAGCCAACAATGCCCTATGTTTGAAGCCCTTGCCGATCGACTCGAATCCACCTGGAAAAAACTGCGCGGACAGAATAAAATCTCCGAGTCCAACATTCAAGACGCCCTCAAAGAAGTCCGTCGCGCCCTCCTGGAAGCCGATGTCAACCTCCAAGTCGTCAAAAACTTCATCGGAGAGGTAGCGGCCAAAGCACAAGGCGCAGAAGTCGTCTCAGGCGTCCGTCCCGACCAACAATTCATCAAAATCGTCCACGACGAACTCGTCCGCGTCATGGGGGAAACCAACGTACCCCTCGCCACCGCAGACTCCGGGCCCACAGTTATCCTGATGGCCGGTTTGCAAGGAACCGGGAAAACCACAGCTACCGCCAAATTAGCGCTGCACCTCCGCAAGCAAAATCGTACCGCACTGCTAGTCGCAACCGACATTTATCGACCAGCCGCGATCGACCAATTGCTGACCCTCGGCAAACAAATCGACGTACCAGTATTTGAATTAGGCAAAGACATTGACCCCGTAGAAATTGCCCGCCAAGGCATCGAACACGGCAAACAAATCGGCATTGATACCATCATCGTCGATACAGCAGGCCGCCTGCAAATCGACGAAGACATGATGGCAGAATTGGGCCGCATCAAACAAACAGTACAACCCCACGAAACGCTGTTAGTTGTTGATGCCATGACCGGCCAAGAAGCAGCAAATTTAACCCGCACCTTTCACGAACAAATCGGCATTACCGGCGCAATCTTAACCAAATTAGACGGCGACAGCCGCGGCGGTGCAGCCTTATCAGTGCGGCAAATATCCGGCGCGCCGATTAAATTTGTCGGCGTCGGCGAAAAAGTGGAGGCCTTGCAACCATTTTATCCCGATCGCATGGCATCGAGAATACTCGGCATGGGCGATGTCTTGACGCTAGTAGAAAAAGCGCAAGAAGAATTCGACATCGCCGACGCCGAAAAAATGCAAGAGAAAATGCTGACGGCAAAGTTTGACTTTACCGACTTTCTCAAGCAAACCAGACTGTTAAAAAATATGGGTTCCCTCGGCGGCATCATGAAAATGATTCCGGGAATGAACAAACTTTCAGACGAACAAATGCGGCAGGGAGAAGTGCAGCTAAAACGCACCGAAGCCATGATCAATTCGATGACAGTTGAAGAACGCCGCAATCCCGAACTTTTAGCAAGTTCTCCATCCCGCCGCCGCCGCATCGGCAAAGGCGCCGGCTACGCTGAAAATGACGTAACTAAGCTGGTCAGCGATTTTCAGAAAATGCGTACCATGATGCAGCAAATGAGTCAAGGCAACTTCGCCGGCATGGGAGGAATGCCCGGAATGCCCGGAATGCCCGGAATGGGCGGCCCCGGAATGCAGCCCGGTTCCCGCGGCTACATGGGTGCCCAGCAGAAGAAGAAAAAGAAAAAAGATAAGCCTAAAAAAGGTTTCGGACAGTTGTAGAAAGCGTCAAACATATTGCACTATTGTCAACAATTTGTAGGGGCGGGTTCACCGATCATAATTGCCTAAAACACACAATCTCGTAAACCCGCCCCACCCCGTGCGAGAGTCCTTTAACTTTTTTTTGTTGCCGAGTTCAATCTAAAAAAAACTGGAATTGAATATGGTACAAATATTTACTGAACCAGAAACCATCTCTATAGAATTGCCAAACGCGATCGACCTTTTTGTCACCCCAGAACAATTCGAGGCCCTAGCATTGGCAAATCCCGACTTGAGATTAGAGAGAACCGCAGCAGGAGAATTAATAGTGAATCCACCGACCGGAGGAGAATCCAGTAGCCGCAATCTCAGTATCAGCGGGCAATTCGGCAACTGGTGCGAAACACATGAACATTTAGGAGAAGGCTTTGACTCTTCGGGAGGATTCATCCTTCCTAACGGTGCAATCCGTTCTCCCGACGCTTCCTGGGTGACTAGAACTCGCTGGGAGGCACTAACTCCAAAACAGCGCAAAGGCTTCGTTCCCCTGTGTCCAGACTTTGTAGTAGAATTGCGCTCGGCATCTGACAGTCTCTCCACCCTCCAAACCAAGATGCGGGAATATATCGACAACGGCGCAAGATTGGGCTGGTTAATTGACCCGCAAAACCAACGGGTAGAGATTTACAGACAACAGACAGAAGTAGAAATATTAATCAATCCAACCGAGTTATCCGGCGAAGACGTATTGCCAGGATTTGTGTTGAATTTAAGGCGAGTGTGGCGTTAGAGAGCGTTTTATACAAAATCCGCACAATCCCAGATTCCGCACACTCCAACGGACAGCATACACTGCAAGAGTGCGACTCGAAGTCGATCGTCCGAGACAATAGTGAATCAAAATATCGGAAATTCTGTGTTGCTGAGCATAAACCCGTTAGGAATTCCTAAAAATTAACGTTCGGGCATGAGGTAAATTTTATTAATTTATAAAATATCAAAAATCCCACCCAAACTAACTCCTAATTCCCAGCAAAATTGAGTTCGCATTATGAGAGTAGGCTTTTGGGCCTTTCTCCCAAGAGATTCATAAAATTTATGGCGGCCAAACTAGATGGCAGGCCAGCTTACTACCCCTACTTTTAAGCCTAATAGTTCGGTTGCCTTTTCGCTGTCTACAGGCTTAGAAAATAAATATCCTTGCCCCAACTCACACCCCAACTCTCGCAGTTTCTGTAACTGTGTTGGTGTTTCTATGCCTTCTGCCACGATATCCATACCTCGGCTGCGAGCCAGCGTCACAATTGTCTGGATAATTTCTACGCCGCTGTTGTCTGCCCCAATGCGGTTGACAAAAGAGCGGTCAATCTTTAAGGTATCAATGGGAAACTCGTGTAAGCGGCTTAAAGAAGAGTAGCCGGTGCCAAAGTCGTCGATACACAACATAATGCCTAGAGCTTTTAGCTGCTTCAACATCTTTTCTTCCCTGGATACTGTTTCTAAAATGCAACTTTCAGTAATCTCTAGTTTTAGACAGTAACTTGGAAAGCCAGTCTGCTGCAAAAGCTCCTCAATTCGATTGAGTAGGTTTACTTGCTTGAGCTGCACGGCGGAAAGATTGACATTCATCGCCAAGGGAGGTGTTTGGGGAAACTGTTGCTGCCAAATACTGATCTGGTGACAAGCTTCCTGCAAAACCCACCACCCTAGTTCATTGATCAAACCAGTTTCTTCAGCCACAGGGATAAACTCGGCCGGCGGGTAGATCCTGCCAGATGGGTGATGCCAGCGGATCAAAGCTTCAAAGCCACTCAGTTGCCCGGTAGAAAGGGAGACAATTGGCTGGTAGTGAAGGCAAAATTCTTGTAGCGCGATCGCCCTTCTCAAGTCGTTCTCCAACTGCAAGCGCGTCATCGCAACAGTTTGCATCGCTGGATCGAAAACTTCGTAACGCCCTCTGCCTTGAGCTTTAGCATAATACATGGCGATATCTGCATCTCTGAGCACGTCTTCGGGGCGATCGTAACCCATTGTGCTAACGATAATTCCAATGCTGATCTCGGTAAATACTTCATAATCATTCAAATTAAACGGCTGCCTTAATTGATTTTGGATGCGTTCAGCCACCCTGTTTGGTTCCTCAATATCTTGAATATCTTCCAGCAAAATCACAAATTCATCTCCTCCAAACCGGGCAACTGCATCTGTATGGCGTAAACAAACTTGCAGTTGACGAGCAACGCTTTTTAGTAATTGATCCCCAACCAAATGTCCCAGGCTATCATTGACGACTTTAAAGCGATCGAGGTCAATAAATAGCACCGCATATACATAATCTTCACGTCTGTACGACAACTCGATCGCCTGTTGCAGCCGATTCATAAACCAAGCGCGGTTAGGCAAATCCGTTAGTGCATCGTGAAAAGCATCATGTCCTAATTTTTTTTCCCTTTGCAACAACAGAACTTGAGCCTGTTGAAGCTCGTTGTAGGCTTGTCTAAGTTCAGCCGTTTGAGAAGCCACCCGTTCCTCTAACTCAGAAGTGAGTTTCTGCAAGGCCGCTTCCGCCTCTCTTCGCGCTTCAATTTCTTCTTTCAGAAGCACATTTTGCTCTTCCAGCGTCTTGGTCAAATTTCGCAGTCTCAGGTGTAGTTGCACGCGGGCTAAGACTTCTTCTTGCTGAAAGGGTTTGGTGATATAATCTACTGCGCCCATTGACAGACCTTTAACCTTATCCACGCGATCGGTAAGAGCTGTCATAAAAATCACAGGGATATCTTTTGTTGCCACCGATGCTTTTAAGCGGTAGCAGGTTTCAAACCCATCTATCCCGGGCATCATCACATCTAACAATATGATATTTGGCGAAACTTCTTGTAACTTCTCAATAGCACTTTCCCCATCTTTAGCCACTAAAACCTTGAAGCCTGACTCCTTCAAAAAATCGAACAGAAGTTTTAGGTTATTCGGGTTATCGTCAACAATTAAAATTACATTATCGTTTTGTTTGATCATTTTATTCCCCTAAATGTGTTTTTACAAAGGCTAGTAGTTCTTTTTCTTCAAAATTTTTCGCAAATTGCAAGATTTTATTGGCAAAAGGTAGATAGTTGCCGTCTACCTGCTTGAGTCTATTGGCTTCCTGTTCAACAACTTCAATATCGCCGATCCGAGCCGCATTAAACAGCGCTACCAGCTCGGTTGATGGGGGTATCACAAGCTCCCCACTGGGAACACTTAACACATTAGTTAAACCTTCCCGCTGTTCGTTCTCTAAATCAGCAGGTTGGTCGTAAATCCATTCGATTTGCAAGTAATTCTTTAATACTTCCAGCAATTCGTCTACTTCGATAGGCTTTGACAGGAACTCGTTACAACCTGCTTCGTGGCTATTTTGGCGATCGAAGTTAAACACGCTGGCGCTGGATGCTATCAAGATTACATCTTTAAACTCTGGTGATTGTCGCAAGCGCCGCGACATTTCAAATCCATCCATTACTGGCATCACTAAGTCGGTGAGAATTAGATCAGGTCTAAAATCAATGGCTTCATGTATACCCTCTTCTCCATTACAAGCTTCCCTGATTTGAAAACCTAGTGGTTCTAAAATATTTCTAAGAAAAGAGCGATTTTCTAATCGATCGTCTACTAGCAGAATTTTATTTTTATTTCCTTTAAAGCCAGTTAAATTCAGGGAAGTCTTGCTCGAATTTGGCTCAATATATTCCGAGGATTTAGTCAACTCTAAATCTAGAGAAAAAATACTGCCTTGACCGAGTATACTCTCGACTTTTATTTCGCCTCCCATCATTTCAACAATTTTCTGGGCGATCGCTAATCCTAACCCAGTGCCTTCTGCCTTCTGTTGGCTATTTCCAACTTGTTCAAACGGTAAAAATATTTTTTCTAACTGTTCTGGGGCCATCCCAACCCCAGTATCTTCGATATAGAAACGAATTTTAGTAAGTGATGATTGGTCAGAGTCTTCCCCCTTACCTATTACGCCTACCTTAAAAACAACACCTCCTTTTTCTGTAAATTTAATAGCATTGCCCAAAAGGTTAATCAAAACTTGGCGCAGTCGTTTTTCATCAGCATTGACTGCCTTAGGAAGCTGATTTAATACTTGATAATTAAAGGTAATTTCTTTTTGTTCGGCTCGGATGCGGCACATTTCCACAACGCCCATCAGAAAAAAAGGAAAATTAAAAGCTGAACTGTAAAGTTCCATTTTACTGGCTTCAATTTTAGAAAGATCTAAAATATCGTTAATCAGGGTGAGTAAGTGCGAACCACATTGGTGAATAATTTGGATAGCATCTTTTTGTTTAGGAGTGGTAGTTTTATCGCGTTCCATAATTTGAGCGTATCCTAGAATTCCGTTCAGGGGGGTGCGGAGTTCATGGCTCATGTTCGCGAGAAATTCGCTCTTGGCATGATTAGCCGTATCAGCAGCAACTTTTGCCTCCTTTAGCTCACTTGTCCGTTCTTCTACTCGATTTTCTAGCTCTAAGTTGGTTTTTTCTAAAGCAGCAAAAGACTGGCGCAATTGCAGTGCCATTTGGTTAAAAGATTGAGCCAGAATTCCCAGTTCATCGATGCTATTGACCTCTACTTTTTGGTCTAATTCACCGTTGGCGATCGCTTTACTCGCTTGACTTAACCGAAAAATCGGATGGGTAATCCACCGGGAAGCAAGGATTCCTAACAACGTCGCTAGAACGAGCGCTAAAACGCAGAGTAAGATAGTGCTGCGGGTATTGGCATTAATTTGCTCCATAAAATCGGCTTCTGGAACGACAACAACAATCAGCCAATCAAGACCTCGACCATCTTGGAATGGGGATACTTGCACAAATTCTCGCTGACCATCTAGGATGAAGTCTAGTTGCTGGTTGCTGTCAATTTCGGTGAAGTTACCAAAGCGTTCTATTAAATGTTGTGCTGTACCCTTTATCAAAGGTACCCTGCTTTCAATTGCTTTTAATCTTTGCGTTTTTTTGCTATTTTTGGTTTTAATAAATGGCTGTTCGGCGGTGGATGAAGCTACTAGCAAGCCAGAGCGTTCTATGATGAAAGTCTTTCCCGATCTACCAATTTTTAAAGTATGGAGAAACTCGCTGATTTTTGAGAGAAACAGATCGGTACTTACAACTCCTATAAAAGTACCATTTTTATCGTAAACAGGTTGGCTAGCGGAGATTCCTAGGCTAGGTTGAATATAATATTGATAAATTTTATTCCATTGGGGCTTGCCTGCCGCTTTTGCGGCTTTATACCAGGGTCGAATGCGGGGATCGTAGTCTGGGTGGGTTTCCTTAAACTCAGTCGGGTTGCCCTCTCTATCTACGCGGATGATCGTATTGAGAAAATTAGTAGAGCGATCGGTTATTTCAATAACAACGCTGCCATCATCCTTATATCCCGCACCCGCATATTCTTTTCTTTCTCCTCCAAAACTGATGTAACTAACGGTGGAAAATTGCTTAAGTTGCCAGAAAAAGTAACTTCTCATCGAACTCATATTGTCTGGATTCCATAATCCAAAGCGGCGAATGGCATCGACGCTGATGGCATTGACCACATGGGGCGTTTCCAAGTAAGTGTTTAGTTGTTGATTGATGCGGGCGAGTACCTCCGTTCTTAATTGGCTAGTAACGTTGTTGACAGCAGTTTTGCCGTTGCGTAGCGAGAGCCAACCTGTCAGCCCCACAGCCGCAAAGATTTGCAGGACGAATGGTACGACTAAGACGAGGCGCAGGGGGATTTTGGGAGAGCTTTTTGCCAATTCATTCTCACTTGCGATTACTGTCATGGCAGAGTCATTTTAGTATTTGGATTATTTCAATAACAACAGTCGCTCAGACTTGGTTATTTAAAGTCAGCTATAGGGAAATTTTTGATTCCCTCTATCTTGAAATCCAATTGGTTTAATGAAATATTATTGTTGAAGAACCGGGCTGAAATGAGTCGTTAATACTGATACAGTTTGCAAATTTATGAAAAAAACAGCTACCCCATTTGAGACGGAATCTCCATAAATATCAAATGCGGTATATTTGGCTTGGAGTTGCAGTGTGAGCCTACCTGCTGATTTCATAGATATTGAGTACACCTCCATTCACTTGTCGGTCTTGACTTCAATACTAATGGATCTAAGCATACAATTATAGTCAGGGCTTACGCACTACACGGCCTGAAACCCACATCTCCCCTGCTGCCCTTAAAAAGGGGAGAACCGCTTCAAAAAAGGGGGGTTTGGGGCATTTCGGCGTAAGTCCTAAGCTTACGCGAGATTAATTGCGCTTTTAAACGGATTCTCTGGCCCATTTAAAAAGCCCGATGCCCGTCCCACAAGGATTGTCCAACAGAGGAAGGGGCAAACTCGATGCACAATAGCTTAGCTTATTAGCTTAATAGTCGATCGTGCATAGTGCCTAAATTAACCCTAAACTCAACACTTTGACGGGGTTACAAGCAGGTTACAAGCAAAACTCCGTCAAGGTTTTGAATTGAGTGACCAAGGGAAAATATCTTCGCGGGCGTGAGTCCATAAAAGAGAGTGGCGAGATCCCTTAAATCAGGTTCAAGGCGAGCTCGGACGCTCTTATGAGTCCATAAGCCTGTCAATAATCCGTTATTTTTTTTTGTTTCAGGGGCTTTAATGCTTTTACCATCAAAGTTCCAGAGGCGTTGTCACCCCGTCAAGTATTTTACCTTACTACTGTCTCGGACGATCGGCTTCGATCCGCTCTTGCAGTGTATGCTGCCCGTTGGGATGTGTTGTAGTAAGGAACTTTAGTCATTAGTAACTAAAAGCTTTAATAATAGAGAGAAGTCAATCGATTTTAGATTTTAGATTTTAGATTAAAGAATTGAAGCATTGACCCCACGGATAAATTCGGGGGGCAAGTTTCATCGGATACAGGTTTTTTATTTCTCCACGGATCAATCCGGAGGCTTGTATCCTGGATGCTTTCGGTCAGGAGGGCACACTTAATTGCACAATCAAATTCTATTGAATAGCTTGCCTGAATTCCCGCATTGCGTGAAGGTGATTTTCAATATTGATACACCGCGCCAATAATACAATATCTAAGTCTGGCAGAACTTGAGAGCGATCGACCTCTGCATATCCATCAGCCCCCAACGAATACATACGAAGTGCGCCATTTTCCCAAAACCAAACTTCAGGAATTTCCAGGCGTTTGTAAGCTTCCAACTTGTTAATACCGCCGCGAGTCACCACCACTTTCACCGCCAAATCAGGAAATTCTCGGTTAGCTCCCAATTTATAGGATTTATCAGCTTCTGGCTTCACCAATCCCGATGGACTTTCCAGCGTCATCGAACCAGTAGGCTGATAATCAATTCCCATTTGAAGCAGATAAAGATCTAGTAGAGAACCAATTCGTTCTTTAATGGTTTCATGTTTTTCTCCAGGCCTACGTCTAATCTCCAACACCCCATCTAAAAACGATAATCTCACCCCTGGGCGTGAGAGAAGTTGTTCAACCACCTTAAACTCTCTCCAACTCAGCTCGTCAATTAAGATAGGTTCATCCACCTTTTCTAAAGTTGTTTCTAAAGTTGTTGCCATCCCAACCCCTCCTTACTCAATCTAATCTTCATTAGATCTGCGTTCATCAGCGCTCATCTGCCTACATCAGCGATCGCAATCTCATCTACTGTCCCAAATTTCCCTTATACTCGTCCGGTACAAATTCCGTAACCACTTGACCACCGCCACCGTCGCCTTTGACAATCACAGTTTGATTTTTTAACTCTCCCGCCGCCCTCGGTCCAGTCAAATTAAACACCGGATTTAGTTGCTTGTAAACCACATTTCCTTCCGCGTCGAATGTCTGGTTAGTTAAATACCACGTTACTCGATCGGTATTTAATTGAGCTTGACGTTTTTCCCCAATTGCTATCACATTGCCAGTCAAATAAAAGACTTTTTTCTCTAAATCTCCGCGCCCCGTATCCCCAGTCATCGTCACCTTTTCCACCCGGTGAAAAACCTTCACAGGCCCAGGCGATATCACATATTGCGCGGGAAAATTCCAACTCATCAAACTGCTTTCTATTTGTAGCGGCGGGTCTGATGGCATCAACTGAGCGTTTTGCGTCAGCGTCGCAATCTTGGTTTTTAAGTCTACATCTACTTTGTCGGCAAAACCGCTGTCTGTTACTATTTTATCTTTGTATCTGTCAATTTGAGTTGGTTGGTCGCTGTGTACCTTTTGTTGATCCACAAACCAGACTAAGTGCTCGGTTCGCAATTGCAAAACCGGATCTTTAACATTGGCCACTACAGATCCGAATAACTCCATCCTCTTAGCCCTACTGAAAACCCGCGCTTCCTTCGCTGAAGCAGTTACCTGTTTGTTCTGTCCCGTCAAATTGTTGCGGACAACTAGAACATCTTCTTTCGGCCGCCACTCCAACTCATTTCCCCGCAAGACCACTCCATTTTTTAGGTCGGTAGCGACTATGTTACCTTTGAGAAAAACTTGATTTCCTTCCTGAAATACCTGCCCGGTGTCTCCCTGAATGTCGTAAATCTCTTTGCCGTCCTGAAACAATTTGCCCACAGGTTTCTGAACGTTAACTATCTTTTTGTCTTTGCTGTAAACGGCATTTTGCGAGTTTACTTTCCAGAACGTCTCGCCCTTTTCGTTTGCTTGTTCTAGAGTGACTTTGTTTAAAGTTAAAGTGCTGTTTGACTGTTGAGCAGTTTGGAGATCCTCAGCTAATTTATTCTTTTGAGTCTCTTGCGGAACCGCACAAGCATTAATCCCCAAAATCAGTGCTGCTAAAAATAGCAGCCTCAATTTTGGGGATTTGAGATTTGGAATTGAGGATGTGACATTAATCATTGGGAATTGGGAATTGGTAATCGGTAATTGGTAATCGATAATTGGTAATCGGTAATTGATAATTGGGTATTAAAAAACACTTAATCAAAAATTAAAAATGTCTCATGCTTTGTCTAAATTTTTAACTTCTAATTCTCAATGATTTAACCCATTAACCATCACCTATTAACCCTTACCAATTACCAATTACCAAATCCCTATCTGTCGTCGTGTTCCTCCATCAAGCTTAGACCAGACAAAGGGCGGTAAGCATAATTAGGGCGTGATGTTTTTTGGATGTCGTCCTTAATCATTTCCAAATCGATATAGCGATCGGCTACATTAATCAAACTGTCGCTCGTCATCGATCGCAAACTCACCACCTCAACCCGCACACCGCGATAGCTCACAGCGTCTACAGCATAAGCCAAATCCCCGTCACCGCTGACCAGTACCGCCGTGTCGTAAGACCCCACTAAAGCCATCATATCCACAGCGATTTCTACATCTAAATTCGCCTTCTTAGAACCATCTGGCAACTGTACCAAATCCTTAGAAATCACCCGGTAGCCGTTGCGGCGCATCCACAGCAAAAACCCCTGCTGTTTCTCGTTAGTGCGATCGACACCCGTGTAGAAGAAAGAGCGCAGCAGCCGCGAACCCGCAGTTAAACGGCACAGCAGCTTAGTGTAATCAATCTCAATTCCTAACTGCAAAGCCGCGTAAAAAAGGTTAGACCCATCAATAAATATTGCCACTCGGCCGCGATTTTCTAGAACCTGTTCCGGTGTAAAAAGGTCGTTGCTTTCTATTCTATTCAACATGATTGTTATGCCTCAATTTTTATGAAAGATTGGTAAGGAAATAACTGCTAATTCGTAGTCTGTCATAACACCCAGAGCGCTGGCTGCCAACTATGAAGGTAGTGTTTCCAGCAGTTCGAGCCGCTTAAAAACAGGTTGGGGTTCCCCCAGAGTTTGGTTTGCCGGCAAAGCGCCCCAGGCAGCATGAGCTGCAAAATTCGCTAAACTGTTAACTGTAACTCGATCGTTAAAGTCAATTGAAAAACCTAGCTGCTGATAGATAGCGTTGCTGATATTGGGAATTATCGGCGATAAAAGGTAAGATGCTAGTCTAACAGATTCCAGAACAGAATATAGCACTTGTGCGACACTTTCGATCTGTCCCTGCTTGTACAAACTCCAAGGTGCTTGCACATCAATAAACTTGTTACCGGCTCGAACTAATGCAAGCACGACTTCGCAAGCCTTGCTAAAAGCCAACTCTTCGTAAAAACCCGCTACTTGATCGCCCAAATCCCGGCTCATAGCCTTGAGAATGTTGTCACCGTCAATGTTTTCTCCCAACACATTTGGTACGCAGCCACCACAATATTTGCGAGCCATGTTTAGGGTACGATTAAGCAAATTTCCCAAATCATTTGCTAGCTCAGCATTCAATATATTGATAAACCGAGTTTCGTTAAAATCGCCGTCCTCTCCGAACTCAATTTCTTTGAGGAAATAGTAACGTACTGCATCAGCGCCGTATTTGTTGACCAATTCGACAGGGTTTAAAGTATTACCCTCCGTTTTCCCCATTTTTTTGCCGTCTTTGGTCAAAAACCCGTGTGCGAAGACGCGACCCGGCACCGGTAGATTCGCGGACATCAGCATTGCCGGCCAGTAAACTGCGTGGAAGCGAAGAATATCTTTGCCGATCAAGTGCAAGTCAACCGGCCACCATTTAGATAAAGCATTCTCCAAGATTGGGTCGCTGTCCGGATCTAGCAAGGCGGTGACGTATCCCAGCAAAGCGTCAAACCAGACGTAGATGCTGTGACTGGGGTCAACTGGCATGGGTAGACCCCATTCGAGATTCACTCTAGAAATCGAAAAGTCTTGCAGTCCAGAGTTGACGAAACTGAGCACTTCGTTGCGTCGGCTTTCCGGCGCGATGAAGTCGGGACGTTCTGCGTACAAGGCCAGCAGTTGGTCTTGATACCGCGACAGGCGGAAAAAGTAATTTTCCTCGTCGCGCCACTCAACTTCCTTGCTGGTGTGGACCGAGCACCGATTTCCCGGCAACAATTCCCGTTCATCCTTGAATTCTTCACAGGAGACACAGTACCAGCCTTGTTGCTGGTTCAAGTAGATGTCGCCGGAGTTCCAGACGCGCTGGAAAAATTCTTTGACAATGTACTCGTGGCGCCGCGAAGTTGTGCGGATGAAGCGATCGTAATGGATGTCGAGTTGCTCCCACAGCGCCTCAAACGCCGGAACCACTGAATCGCAGTGAGCTTGGGGCGATCGTCCCAAACTCTCGGCTGTCCGCTGAATTTTCTGCCCGTGTTCGTCGGTCCCCGTCACCAGCAAAACAGATTTACCCCGCAGCCGCTCAAATCTGGCTAGGGCATCGGCTGCCATAGTCGTGTAAGCGCTGCCAACGTGAGGTAAATCGTTTACATAATACAGAGGGGTTGTGATCGCAAAGGTATTTTTAGTTTTATCGGTCGATTTCATTGAATGCTAAAAGAAAATTCCCTAAATTTCGTTTCGATCTTAACTCAGCGGTTAAATTTTTTATGGAGTGGCAATCAAGCCAAATTTACTGCAAGTTATTTGCAATTGTCTAACCCGGGCTATTCCCAAAAGAAATATTGCTTTCATATCAACATTAATCTTTTTTAGTTCTTTTTGACGAACTCTCTAAAATGTCTTAATATTTTGACCTTCTGCTGCCTTGGGAAGCGACGATCGCGGGGTTCGCGTCTCCTCAATTTATTTGTCGCAGCAGCTATGCCTAGAGCGGGCGATCGCCCACCCGGGTGGCAACAAAACTCATCGGTTAGGCTGCTAAACCCGCCATTCGACTAACACTCCGCGACCACTTTCTGTAAATGCGCGATCGCTCGCCATCGCAATCTTTTTCTCCCAATCGCTGGAAAGTCGCTCCCCATAACTCCTACCACTTTCCGAGCCGCTCATGGACGCAGAAACCGGGTTGTTTAGGAAACTCTCTGGTCAAGCGCGAAGCTTTAGTTTCTTACCCGAAAAAGAGTATAAAACCGACATTCCCCACCCTCAACTGTCACTATGGGTTTTTACTTATTTTTATCGAGCAATAAAACTATAAATTCTACTCTTATACCGTAGATTAACGGATAAAAGACTCTTTAAAGGTATAGTTTATTACTTTCAAGATATAGTTTTCTGCGTAATTATGCTGTGTAATATCGTTTCCGGTTGCATCGGAATAATCAAATCGAGTCAACAGTTAACACTCAACCATTCAGTTTTTCGACCCGCCCGTCAACAGTCAACAGTCAACAGTCAACAGTCAACAATCAACAATTCCGGAGGAGTGCAACCGGAATTGATATAACACGCCAGGGTGCGGAATGTGGGATAAAAGCCTAGGCTTTTTGTCACAAAACCCGGTTGATAAAGGTTGCGAGTACGTCCACAGACAATAAAACCCCAAGCCCGTTAAGCTTGGGGATATCACATTAGGGCGCATCTAACAAGGGATGATCCGATCGCCCTCGATCGTTATCAGGAAAACTCACTCGATTTCCGCCAATAGCTTCTGACAAATAATCGGCCGCAGCTTCCACCACCGCGATGGCATTTTCGTAAACCATCCGCGTCGGCCCCAAAACCCCAACACTACCCACCGGCACCGAGCCCCGGCGGTAAGTCGAAGAAATCAGAGTACAGCCACGAATTGGTTCTAAGGAATTTTCCGAGCCAATACGCACCGTTACCCGCTTCCCTGGGGTATCTAACTCAGACGATTCAAAAATCAAAGGCCAAAGCAGTTCCTGCTCTTGTTCGAGCAATTGCACCAGGGTTTGAACTTGCTGCAACTGCGAAAACTCAGGCAAGCGCAGCGCTTCTGCTAAACCGCCGATCAGAATCCGCGTGTAGGTTGGATTGCTTTGGCGGCTGCTCAAAGCAGTCAGCATGGTTCCCATCCACTCAGCGTAGAGTTCAAAGTCCCGGCCTAACTCGCTCCAGTCTACAGCCGAGAGTTCCGAGAGCGATCGTCCCCGCAACTTGCTGTTCAAAAAATTCGACAAAATCTGCAATTCGCGATCGACGATTTCGACATCAGGCGTGTTACCTTCTGCGTCCAAAGGCAACTGCACCAAAACCGATTGAGTTTCATAAGCATCCGTCACCACGATCAGCATCACCTTTCCCGGCTCTAGCTGCACCAATTGCAAGTGGCGCAAGCAAGCCATAGTGGTTTGCGGTATGGTGATCATTGCTATATAACCGCTGATAGTTGCCAGGATTTGAGCCGCGCCACGGAGTGCCGCGTCCATGCGACCATCCGACCAATTGAGTTGGTCTAGTACCTGTTCCACCTTGCGGGCCAGCGTATCAGACGGCTGAATCAACTGGTCTACATAAATTCGGTAGCCGGAGTCAGAGGGGACTCGTCCTGCCGAAGTGTGGGGCTGATAAAGCAGTCCAGCTTTTTCAAGAGTCCCCATCGCATTGCGAATTGTAGCTGGGCTGACGCTGAGGTTGAATTCGTCAGCCAAAGCTTTTGAGCCAACGGGTTCCGCTGTAGCTATGTAGTGGCGAACCGTTGCCCAAAGGATGTGTTGTTGCCGATCGGTGAGGTTAACGCGCACAGATATTTAAGCAGAATTAGAATTTAGAGTTGAAAGCCACTATTTAATCGAAATGTCTGTCCGAAGAGGGCGAGCGGGCAGACTTATCTATTTAAGATAACAGATTTAGGCGAAGGCAGAAGGAACAGGGAAGAAGCAAGAGGTAAGAATGAACAAGGAACAGGGAAGAATGTTTTAAGTTTTAACTTGTAGAGCAACCGCCCTGACGGTTAGGACGTTCTTAATTGCACTTTTCCCATGCGCTCAATTGTTTCTTCCTTCTCTCGTAGATAAGTAAAGCCTTCTTCCTTCTTCCTTCTTCCTTCTTCCTTCTTCCTTCTGCCATAACTTTCAATTTTGGAGCTTCGCTTCCCCGAATCCGAGCTCTGCCCCATGCCCAATTCCTCGGCTTTGCTGTGCCCAATTCCCTTTAAGTGTGTTCTTGCAGAATATTTTGCAAGTAACTAGCCACTGCATCCGGCTGTTCCACCATTGCCAAATGGCCACAATCGGGAAGCTGAAGGACATTCTCGCCACAACCTTGGAACATCCAGTGAAAGCTAGCCAAATGCAGCACGTATTTTGGTTCCATAATTTTGTCTTTAGTACCGGCAATAAAATAAACAGGCTGCTTGAGTTGGGAGACAATTTGTGGCAATAGGTGAATCTCCGCTTCTGTGGTGGAGTCCAACAAAGCCCCCAAAGCTGCCTCTGGATGAGCTCCCACGAAATCTATTAAGCGCTGCCGTCCCCAGGATCTGCCGATCGGGCGGGCTACAGAATCGCGGGCAAACAGATAATCTGCTAACGGCAAGCGAGGCAGCCAGCCGGGACGCATTGTTACTAGCTGCTTGCCGACCCCTCGAAACCGCTCGAATTCTTCCTTAAGATAGATGCCACCTCCTGCATTGATGCAGACCACGCCTTTAACGCGATCAGAAAATTTGCTCGCTCCCCATAGAGCGATCGTACCGCCCAGAGAGTGTCCCACCAGCCAAGCAGAAGATATATCGAGTTTTTCGAGTAAAAGTTCCAAATCGCGAGCGTAAGCTGCGGGAGTGTAGCAGGAATTTAGGGGTTCGGAACATGGGCGATCGTCGCCTACGTCCGATTGAGAATCCCCAAACCCGCGTAAATCATAGGTAAGGCACTGATAGTTTGATGCCAAGCGATCGGTCAAAGGTTGCCAGTAGTGGCGGCTTAACAGCCAGCCGTGGACAAATACCAGAACCGGGGAAGTTGCAGTCGGAGCCGTCAAATCGTAAGCGTGCCGAACCCCTAGGATGTCGATTGTTGCCATACTTTTATCGTACCCGCTCCATAAGACCTATGTAAACCTATGTATAGCCTTTCTCAGAAAGAGAGAGTACGCCGAAACCCTGTGCTCTCAAGCTTTTTCAGTGGAATTGTTTACCTCATCTACCCAAGAATCGCTATAAGTAAGCCAAAAAGACTCAACTTTATCGATTTAGCGCTTACCTCCTGCTGCAACGCGCCGTCTTAAGCGGACGTTACAAGATTTTTGTCCACTGCACGGGCAATATTGGCATAGCTTGCCCTTTTATCCGATCGCCCTAGAATAAATATTCCTTCAAACTCCTATGTTGCACCATTCTCAATTAGCCTTTCATGAACAGGCAAGATGCCTGTTCCACAATAAAATTTATCTTTTGTGCAACAGGCATCTTGCCTGTTGCTGACAATGGTGCAAGATATCAGTTCAAACCCACGTTCTATGTTTTTTGCAGCATTCAAATTTCTGTCTGCTGTATGAGCGCAAGGGGGACATACATCATGGCGATTTTTTAAGGGCATTTTGCGGCAAGAACTTCCCCAACTTTAGCCTATTTGGGAATCGCAAACCCTCGAAATTTCAGTGTCAATTTAGATTAAAAATATTTTGGTAGTCGAGTCCAAAACTAAATTTTTCCCTTCCGCATTTAACTATTGAACCAGCAACACTGTGATAATTTAACAATGCTTTAATTTATTAATTATATAGCTAATGAGCCTTACTTGTACATAGTTTTTAGCGAGATAATACATAATTTTATGGAGGTAATTTTTGCGGATAAGTGCGACTTTTCGGTGTGATGCGAGCTGATTTTACGAACTAAAAATAGTCAGCACTATAGCAATACTCGCATCATTTGTGAATTTCTTACTCCCGAGCGAGCGGGTTCGGGGAGGGTTGGGGTGGGGTAAAAAATTTACTACTCCTGCAAGGATTGCTACATTGCTTGTTAAACTCCCCTATTTGTCTGGCACGTCTTTTCTCTTAGGGCGGTTATTTTGTAGATGAAGTACGCCATCAAACTTAAAAAGCTTGACAACATCGTTTCTGCGTTTCCCATGTTTATGAGAACCGCTATCTAGACTCGTTTGTACGAACAATGTTGCCGATCTTTTTACCCTATCTCACTGGAAAACTTCTGTAAACTAATGTCTACTTATAGAAATCTAGTTATTTAGGGATCATCGGTAGCTTGCGCTAAAATCGCTCGCCCAGCAATCTTTGTCGCACCCCCTCAGCGATTTTCTGCCCCAGATACTCGGGAATTAAACTTTCATTGGGCCCCAACAAGTAGAGAATTAGGCGAGTTCGCCCCCGCCAAACCAGCAAATTAGCATTTACGACCAACAAATCCTCTTGCCAGATGGCATACATAACTTTGTAAAAAAGTCCAGGTTGATTATCTGCTTCAATCAGTAAAGCTGGCAAGTGGAAAACCGGATCGACGTAGAATTCAGTTGCCACATCTTCCAAACCCGCGTCTAAATTAAATTCCACCGCCAACATCTCTTCAACCTCAAAATGTCCCGCCAAGGCCTCTCGAACGGCTCGACAGACGTTTTCTGCTGTTTTATCTGCCAGTACCTTGCCACCGCGAGATACGACCAATTTGATAAATACCAGCATGGGCGGGTAAATTTGACCGTACAGACTCAGACTGTGAATCGTCAGTCCGTAGGCCGCGAGCACTCCAAAAATATCGCTCAATAGAAAAGACTGGTTCCGGTAAGCAAAATGCAGGGCACTTTTGTTACCTTCGGCTCGGATTTCGATGACTGCTTGCCGAGTTTTGTAAAGCTGGTAAGCTAATTTGAGGTTTTGCAACTGGATTTCGCTGCTGACAAATTGCTCATAAAACTGCGGAAACGCTCGGTTAAAGCGCTTGAGAAGTTCTAGTGTAGATGGTTTTAAACCCGAAGCCATAATTGAGGAGAAGGTGCGGGAGATATACTAGGTATTGACTCTCCCATGCCTTATGGCAATGGGATTTTCGATTTGACGATTCGACTTAAATTGTCCCCGTCTTCTCACTAAAAGCAAAAGTCAAATCGGTCGGGGAACTGATCACAAGAATGTCACCGTTGCGCCATTCCAGTGGTATTTCCCACCAAGGGTATAAGTTCCGGCGCGATCGGCGGCACTCAAAAGAAGCAATTCCCAAAATGCCTCTGTCCTGGTTCGGCAACAAATTTTACCTTAAAACCGGGTTGTCCGCGCACTGGCTAGCAGAACAGTTCTACGAAACTTGACGAGAATCAAGAATCAAAAAAGCGCAGACTCAATGTTGGACGACAAATCCCTGTTTTCGGCGTAAGATGAGTGTACCGTAAACTGTTCCTCAAGAGGCTACCGGCAATTGATCCTACACCGATCGGAGTGGGTTTATCTGTCGGGTTCTCTTTCTCGTCGTCCAACTTCTACTACCTTAACCGCGCCTGCATGGGTTTTTGGAAAAACTTATTTAGTAGTTCTGAGTCTGCCTCTGTACCCCAAACAGCGGATTTTGAGGAAGATGTGGCTGTTGGGTTAGGCGATCCGCTTTCCCCAACGTTTCGCAAACCCGCCAGCGGCAACGCTCGCATCTTTTTCAGTTGCGATCGGGACATTGACCTCTACGAACTCGAAGAACTTTGTAATGCAGTGGGTTGGTCTCGCCGTCCCCTGCGTAAAGTCAAAAAAGCTATTGTGCACAGCTTCCTAGTCGTCTCTATGTGGGAGATGCGGGGCAGCCAGCGACGGCTGGTGGGTTTCGCCAGAGCGACTTCAGACCATGCTTTTAATGCCACGCTTTGGGATGTGGTAGTTCATCCTGACTACCAGGGCAAAGGCATGGGCAAGGCGCTGATGAAATACATCATTAAAAAACTCCGCAGTGAAGATATCAGCAACATTACCTTATTTGCTGACCCTCAGGTGGTGGATTTTTACCGCAATTTGGGCTTTATGTCCGATCCAGAGGGGATTAAAGGTATGTTTTGGTATCCAGATTAGCCCAGAGGTGCAGGTCGGCGTTGATTTGTTGAGGATATACAATACAATATTGACGCTGCCAACACCGAATGCACCTGTGCGCTGCGGTCATTTAGGCTGGGATGTATCTCGCCATCAGGGCCGTTATGAAGCTGTGCAAGTATTGTCAGTCGATTTGAGATTTGAGACTGCGGCGAGACGTTCGGCACTCAGTCGAGGCGTCAAGTCGCCCTCAGTCGAAGGCACTATTTGAGATTTGAGATTTATTCCACAGATGAATCTGGGAGCTTGAACTAGGGTCTAAAATTGTGAGCCGATCACGATAGGAGTCAGGGGCTGGTATCGGTTTTTGGGTGGGGTCAAACCGCACAACCTGAAAAAAACTTCGCCTTAGCTGCATCGAAAGTTAAATATTTAATAAAGCTTGACAAGCAAGTGGTTTTGTGCGTTAATGGTTAGAGGTTAGCTAACTATAACACCGGGATGTAGCGCAGCTTGGTAGCGCGCCTGCTTTGGGAGCAGGATGTCGCAGGTTCAAATCCTGTCATCCCGATCGCACAATGTTAAATAATAGATTGAAGCAGAACTGTCTCTGATGTTTACATTTCGTCAAAATGAAAACAAATTGAGGCAGTTTTTGCTGATCGTGCTAAGTCGCCAGTCTTTGCGTTAATGTGTTTCAGGATCGCTCCTGATGGAAAAAACATGAAATCATTAGTTCGTTTGGGCGCAATATTGGGAATTGTCGGCAGCACTCTGCTGGGCCCCTCCCCAATTGGCAAAATGTCTGCACTGGCACTGCCGGAGCCGCAAATTTTGGAAAAATTGCGATCGGTGCCAGTATTTACGATTACAGACGCTCAGGGTGCGCCCTTGATCGCTTCTGTTCCCAAGCAGGGTGAGGGTCAAACTGGTAATGCTTCCGTCGCGGGAATTTTCATCAGCCAGAAAGATGCTCAAGCTTTTGTCGATCAACTGAAAACCAAAAATCCTCAGTTGGCGGCGTCGGTGCGCGTGATGCCGGTGTCGCTGGGGGAAATTTATCAGATCACTCAAGCAAATAAAGGTAAGCCGGAGGAAGTGCAATTTGCTTTTGTTCCGGCTCCGCAGCAGGTGCAGTCGGCTAAAACTGTACTTCAACAGACTGGTCAACAAGTTAACGAGTTCAACGGTGTACCTCTGTTTTTGGCAAGAGGCGGCGCGGAAAATGGTTATTTGACGATTCAGCGGGGCCAGCAAGAGGTGATTCCCTTGTTTTTTAACAAGGAGGATTTACAGGGCATGGTCGATCGTTTTAAGCAGCAGCAGCCGAACGTGACTGCCACAATTAAGATTGAGGTGGTCAACTTGGAGAGCGTTTTGGAAGCTTTGCGTACTGAAAACGACCCGTTTTTGACGCAAATGATTTTGGTTCCCTCGCGGGAATCGCTGGAATTTGTGCGATCGCTCCAACCTGCCGGTGCGGGCCAAAATCCACAGCTTGCTCCGAATCAAACTCGACCGGCTCCAGCCTCTCCGGCTCCAGCTCGGCCGGCTCCAGCTCCGGCTCCAGCTCGCTAATAGTTAGTCAGCAGTCATTAGTCATTAATTATCAGTCATTAATTAGTAGGTTGGGTTTCTCGACTCAGCCTACTAATTACCAATTAGTAATTACTAATTACTAATTACCAGTTAGCAATTGCGAATTACCCCTTAAGAATTACCGATTACTAAAAAGCCTTATGTTTGCTTCTGGTTTAGAGCTTTGGCAGTGGGTGAATCAAGCTAAGGCAGAGGCGATCGATTATGATATTCCTCTAGCAGAAATCGACTGGCTGCTGCAAGAGCTGGCTCGTTTAGATAGGTTGGCTCTGCGTTTGGAGTCGTTTAAAGATTTGCCAAAAATTGAATTAAAGTTGTCTTTATCTGAACTGGCTCAATTGTGGCAGCGGCGCTTACAGGAACGGGTGCCGGTGCAGTATTTAACGGGAGTTGCACATTGGCGGCATTTTTCGCTCAAAGTAACGCCGGCGGTGCTAATTCCGCGCCCTGAAACGGAATTGCTGATCGATTTGGCTGTAGAAGCTGTTAAAAGCCGTTTAGAAGTAGAAAATATCAATCAAAAATCTACCCCCCCCAACCCCTTAGTAAGGGGGGGAGAAGATTTAAACTTCTCCGAGGTTCGGGGGGGAGAATTTGCCAAATCACATTGGGTGGATTTGGGGACGGGCAGCGGGGCGATCGCGATCGGCTTGGCTTCTGCGTTGACCAATGCTACGGTTTATGCGGTAGATTGCAGTTCGGAAGCTTTGGCAGTGGCTCGACTGAATGCTGAGAATTTGGGTTTTGGATCGCGAATTAATTTTTATCAAGGTTTGTGGTGGGAACCGCTAGCTTTTCTCAAAGGTCAAGTCAGCGGCATGGTCTCTAACCCGCCTTACATCCCCAGCAGCACGGTTCTGACCCTGCAACCGGAAGTTTTGAAGCATGAACCTCATCTGGCCTTAGACGGCGGTTTTGACGGGTTAGAGTGCATCCGGCATTTGGTAGAAACGGCTCCCGATTATTTAGAATCGGGGGGAGTTTGGTTGATTGAGATGATGGCGGGACAGGCTGAGGCGGTAGCTGATATGCTGCAAACTCACGGGAGTTATGGCAAAGTTCAGATATTTTCTGATTTAGCAGGAGTCGATCGGTTTGCCTTAGCCTACCGTCTTTAGGTTTCAAGAATATGCCGCAATTCTAAAATCTTAAATCTAAAATGGTATGACACAAGTTTCGATCGATGCCCTAGTTCAAGGGGCAATTTCTGGTAATCATATCGTCAGTTTTCCTACAGATACTGTACCCGCTTTGGCTGCGCGTCCCGATCGCTCCGAGCTGATTTTTGCAGCTAAACGCCGCAGTCAAGACAAACCGCTGATTTTGATGGCAGCATCAGCGAGGGCTTTGTGGCCTTACGTGCAGGGAAGTCCAGCAGAGTTAAAATTGTGGCAGCAAGTAGCCGAATCCTATTGGCCGGGGGCGTTAACTTTGGTGCTGCCGGCTTCGGCAAAAGTTCCGGCGGCTCTCAATCCCATCGATCGAACTACAATCGGAGTACGAGTGCCTAACCTTCCCCTTGCGCTCAAAATTCTAGAGCAGACAGGCCCTTTGGCGACTACCAGCGCTAATTTATCCGGTCAGCCACCTCTGGAGTCGGTGGCAGAAATTGAGGCTGTGTTTCCCGAAGTCTTGACATTAGTGCCTTCTGAATTAGCAACAGCGGCAACAGCTTCGAGTTTGCCTTCCACTGTGGCTAAATGGAGTGGCAGCGATTGGGAAATATTGCGACAAGGCGCGATCGAGTTAGAATGCTAAAAGCTAAACTCCAAGGCAAAGCAATATGGCGCCGATCGGCTGGAGCGAATTTATATATTTAGGTATGGGACTGGGGCTGGGTTTGGGAAGCAGTGTGATTTGGCGCCGGCGGCAAAAAAGCTCGCAACAGCCCGAACCTGCACCCAAAGTGCAGCCACCTCCTCAAGAAATTCACTTAGAGAAGTTTGATGCCCTTTCCGAGCAACTTAAGCAAACTCAATTGGCTTATCAGATGGCATCGGAGATGAGCCAATTTAAGGCGGGTTTTTTGGCTCGAACTTCTCACGAGTTGCGATCGCCCCTGAGCACTATGATTGGTACGCTGCAATTAATTCTCTCGGATTTGTGCGACGATCCTGCTGAGGAGCGAGAGTTTGTCGAGCAAGCTCACGTCGCGGCACTCAAGCTGGTGAAATTGATAGATGAAATTATCTCTGTTGCTAAAACTGAACACGGTACTGACAGGATGGATATTGAGCCGATTCAGTTAGCTAAGGTTTTTGACGAGGTTGATGATTTAACTTACTTGCAGGCTGCTAATCGCGGCATTCGTTTGGAGATATTGCCACCAGATCCGGGGATTTATGTATTGGCAGATTTGCCGAGATTTAGGCAAGTTTTAGTCCATTTGGTAGATACTGCTGTTGCTCAGATGGAGGAGGGGAGTATTTCTGTGTCTGCCCATGCTTCGCCGGAATCTGGATGCGTTCACATTTGGGTGGACGATCAGCGTTCAGTGAGTGGTTGGAGCGAGTCTTGGGATTTGCTGAAGCACGATTTGGAGTGTGATGCTACTAAGAGCAGCGATAATTCTCAGGTGTCTTCTGGAATGAGGTTATTGATGAATCAGACTCTTTTAAGTTTGATGAGCGGAAAGTTAGAGGTTCTGGCTGTGCCTTCTGAGTCCGAAGAGTGCAATTTTAACCGTACTCAGTGTTCTATTCCTTTGGCAACTTTGTGATGAAGGAAGTTGGGCCACGGGCATCTCACTTTTGCACCCAAGCTAGAAATTGGAGATAGGAGTCAGGAGACAGGAGTCAGGAGGAAAGAGCAAGAAGGAAGAAGGAAGGAGCCAGAAGAAGTGTTTTTACAAATATGCGATGCTCCCGTTCAACCACGAGCAATGTACGGGATGTAACTGAGATATTGCACCATTGTAAGCAACAGGCAAGATGCCTGTTGCACAAGAGATGAATTTTCTTGTGCAACAGGCCCGAAAGCGCAACAGGCACGATGCCTGTTCCACAAGAGATTAATTTTCTGGTGGAACAGGCATCTTGCCTGTTCATAAAAGGCTATGGAGAATGGTGCAACATATCAAATGTAACGGAGGTGGGGAAGAAGGCAAAGGATTTAACAGATTTAACGGAGGTGGGGAAGAGGTTCGAGGGAAGATGAAACAAGGAAATTATTCATAGGGAGTAAGGTGCGCCCTTACGCACCCTACATATTATAGATTTTGGTGCCAATCGGGTGATTATTTAACAATTAGCAGTTAGCAATTCGCTGTTGCTAATTTCTAATTCGAGATTCTCTTCTAGAAGCTGATTTTCAAGTACCATTGTGGTGCTAGCGTTTTGCTGAAAACCGATGCGCTCGTAGAAGCTTTGTTTGTAAGTTGTCATGAGATAAACTCGCTCTACTCGGCACATCCGAGGGTGACTCAAGACGGTTTGCACTAATTTACGGCCGAGTCCTGCACCTTGGTAATCCGGGTGAATGGCGACATCCCAGATGGTGGCTCGATAGATGCCGTCTGAGGTGGCTCTGGCAAAGCCGATCGCCCGTGAGCCGTCCCAAACTGTAACAACTGGTTCGCTGTTGGCGATCGCAATTTCCCAATCTTCTATCTTGCGTTCCCTCGCCCAAAAGGCGGCGGCTTTAAATAGTTCTTGGATCTGTACGATGTCTGCGCGATCGCGACCTATACAAAATTGAATGTGACTGGAATCCCTAGTCGTTGATGTCATGCTCAATCTGCCTTCAATTTCTATCTAAAGTGTGTTACTTTTACTGTCTTACCGGGTATAGTTGATTTTGCTTGGGAACAATCAATGATTTAATTCCCGATTTACAAAACTATTTTTATTCATACATATTTTTTAACTAATTTCGGTAATTATTAATACTTTTTTGGCTATATTTTGTAAAAAAGTCTTTGACTCAGAATTCCCAACTTAATAACTCATACCATGGGAGGTTTTAGATTTGAGATTTTAGATGGGGAATGACTGATTTTTTAGGGGGTTTGGAGTTGGTCTACAGAGAAACCGGGTTTTTTCATACCAATACTTCCTTACAGCCCACTGAGACTGTAAAAAGCCGATTTCGAGGCGTCTTTTATCGGTAAGCGTAAGCGATAGCTTGTTTCTTGCCTGCTTAAAAAGCATCTATCGAGAGAGGTATTGACTCCACGAAAACACCCGAAGATTGTGCTGTGGAGTCAAATCTCACCTGTCAAATCGAGTGAATCAGTTTTGCAGCCAGCGGGCGGCGTCTTTGGCGTGGTAAGTCAAAATCAAATCAGTACCAGCACGCTTGAATCCGGTCAATGTTTCCATCACTACTCTTTCTTCATCTATCCAACCGTTGAGGGCGGCGGCTTTCACCATCGCATATTCTCCAGAAACGTTGTAAGCAGCAACTGGCAGGTTAGTTGCTTCCTTCACGCGCCAGATGATGTCCATGTAAGCTAAAGCGGGTTTAACCATGAGCATATCTGCGCCTTCGGCAATGTCGAGAGCAATTTCTTTGAGAGCTTCGCGGCCGTTTCCTGGGTCCATTTGATAGGTGCGTCGATCGCCAAATTGCGGAGCAGAATCGGCCGCATCTCGGAACGGGCCATAATAAGCTGAGGCGTATTTTGCCGCGTAAGACATGATGGGAATATCTTCAAATCCAGCACTGTCCAATCCTTCGCGAATTGCTCCGACAAAACCGTCCATCATTCCCGAAGGTGCGATAATATCTGCACCGGCTTTAGCTTGAGCAACGGCGGTTTTCTTGAGCAATTCTAGTGTGGGATCGTTCAAGACGCGGCCACTTAAATCTCCGACTTGCAAATAACCGCAGTGACCGTGAGGGGTATATTCGCACAGACAAGTATCGACCATGACGATTAAATCTGGTACGGCTTTTTTTACTGCTTCCGTCGCTTGTTGGACGATGCCGCAGTCGTGCCAAGCACCTGTAGCATCTGTGTCTTTATCTGCGGGAATGCCGAATAAAATAATCGCGGGAATGCCGAGGTCGTAGACTTCTTTTGCTTCTTCTACTATTTTGTCTACCGATAGCTGGTAAACTCCCGGCATCGATGTGACTTCTTTAGCAAAAGCTTCCCCTGGTACGGCAAATAAGGGGTAAATTAAATCGCTGGTTGTCAAGATATTTTCGCGTACCATCCGGCGGAGTTGGGGATGGTTGCGGAGGCGGCGGGGGCGGTGAGTTGGAAACATAATGTTTTTTTTACGGTAGATAAAGCCCTGTTTTCTAGGACTCGTGGCGCTTCTTTAAAAGTCTAGAGCTTATTGTTGGCCGATCGCCCTGGACTTAAGTAAACTTCTGTAAAACCCGGGATGTCCATTGTTCGTAGTCAGGAATGCCAGTCATTTCTAGCCTTTCCCGTTCCCAGACTCAGCCCTAACGCTGCTTGTGGGATCGGTTGGTACGGATATCTCGCTGGCTTCATACCTATAACCAGGCTGCCCAGAAGCGAGGATAGACTGTAAATTATAAATGTATCGAATAGTAACGGTCTTATGTACAAGCAACTAATTTCCAAGATCAAACCGCTTTTGAAATCACTATTTGCGATCGGTCTGGTACTGACGCTAGCCCTCGGTAACGCTGACGGAGCTTTGGCAGCCCGCAGCGGAGGACGCATCGGCGGCGGATCTTTTAGAGCTCCGGCGCGCAGTTACTCGTCTCCTAGTCGCACTTACGCGCCGTCGGGAGGGGGCTACTACCCAGGCCGTGGCTTTGGCGGCGGCTTCGGTTTCCCGTTCTTGCTGCCGTTTTTTGGCTTTGGGGGCGGGTTTGGCGGCCTGTTCTCGATTTTGATTTTTATTTCGATCGCTAATTTCCTTGTCCAAAGCTTCCGCCGCGCCGGGGGATCAACTGACGAACTCGGCAACAGCGCCCCCACTACCACCGTATCTGTCGCCCGCTTGCAAGTTGGTTTGCTAGCAGAGGCCCGCGGTTTGCAAGCCGAACTCGACACTCTAGCGCGCAAAGCGGATACCGATACAGCGGCCGGTCGCGCTCAAGTGGTGCAAGAATCTACTCTGGCGCTGCTGCGGCATCCTGAATACTGGGTTTACGCGGGCGCTGAATCTGTGCAAACTCGCTTGGAAGCAGCCGAAGCTAAGTTTAATCAATTGTCTTTGGCAGAACGCAGTAAATTTACTGAGGAAACGCTCTCGAATTATAACAATCAGCTCCGGCAAGCAGGGAGCAGCAATATCCTGCCAGGTATGCAGCAAGATGGTGCGCTGGTTGCTTCTGATTTGAATTCAGATCCCGGGGAATTTATTGTTGTGACGGTGATTGTCGGTACTCAAGGTAAGTTGCAATTGCCAGCAGTGAAAAACTCTGAAGATTTGCGCCAAGCTTTGCGTCAGATTGGGGGAGTATCGAGCGAGCAGTTGCTGGCGGTTGAGGTGCTGTGGACTCCTCAAGCGAACGGGGACACTCTGACTGCTGACGATATGTTGGCGGGCTATCCTGATTTGCGATCGATTTAGTGAGCAAGACTGGGCGCGGAGCATGGTTTCCCGCGCCCGATCCCGTCTCACAAGCTGTGTGGACGAACCCGATTGCTTTTGAGACGGGCATTTCGCGGGATGTTAGGAAGGTCGATCGAGTTAAAGAAGATTGTTTAACAAATGCTAGTATTGAGAGATTATGATTCAGCGTGATTCATCTGCTATTGGCAAAGCCTGCCCAATAGGGGTTTGGCCAAGAAGTTAGGCAAGATAAAAAAAACTGTATTGAGCGAGGACTGCTTCGGAAGAAGTTGCGATCGCGCGCCCTCTGAATTTTATATAAAAAAGAAGCGATCAAGAGCTAAAACTTATGGCCGACAGCAGCAGAAAAAAAGCACTTTTTATTTTGAGCCAGTTAAATAATGACGATATCAACTGGATCGTCCAAAAAGGCAAAAAGGAAGTTCTAGATCCGGGCGGGATTTTGATCCATGAAGGGAGACAGATCGATGCGCTATACATTGTTTTAGATGGAAGTTTGAGCGTTTTGATCGAGGCTGAGCAGACTAGAGAACTCGCTAAAATAGCCACGGGAGAATTGGTGGGAGAAGTCTCTTTCATTGACGCTCGTCCTCCTTTGGCAACTGTGAAGGCGATGGAAGAAACTCACTTGCTAGCAATTCCGAGGCGGCAGTTAGTAATCAAACTTCAACAAGATATGGGCTTTGCTTCGCGGTTTTATTATGGAATTTCACTGTGTCTGGCCGATAGGATGCGCGGTACGATCAGACATATAGAATACGGTCGCAATATAGAATTAGATCAACCAGAATTTGAACGAGAGGATATCAATCCTAACGTCCTGGAAAATTTGGCACTAGCTGAGGCTAAGTTTAATTGGCTGAAGGAAAATGTTAAAGCTTGAGGAATTTTAAGGCTTTTTTGAGCTGGGTGTGAAAACTTGCCGATTGATACGGTAATTGAGAGATGTATGATGTAACCTCTCAACTCACCAAACAGATGTGCAAAACAAAATAGAGGCGAGTTTTACCGGAAATATCGATCGATAACTGCCGGAACTATAAAAACCCGCCCCTTTGCTTCGCAGTTGCAATTTCGCGCGCTGAAACGCAACTACCAACCACACAATCTAGATAATTCCCGGCCCTTTGCCGCGGGTGTCTGCATCCATTGTCAGTTTTCCTTCCTCGCCTTTTTTATCTTTGATTTCTGCAAGAATTTGAGCGCGTTCTGCGGCTTCTGCTTCTTCTTTTGCTCTCAAATCGCCCGGTTCGTTGATGTACATTTCCGGTTCGATCGCGTAATTGTTAACCAGACCTTCTTGGTCTACTGTATAACCATCTGTAGTGTGAATGCTTTCGTCATCGGTTTGGTCATCAGTTTTTGCACTTTTCTGCTTCCCTTCGGTGGTTGTGTGCATGAAATTAGCGCCTTCCCGGTCTTGCCGCGCTGCTGTCTCAGCAGGAGTAATGCCCCGGTCGTAGTGGGGGGCTTCCATATTGGCTTCGATTTGTTCGTCGGCCGGTGTTGATTTGCTAACTTCTTCTTTGGGGGGTATTGGTTGGCGATTAGTCATGATTTATTCCTGGGTTGTTTTTTCAAAAAGGTCTTTGCGTTATATTTAAATATTAGGCCCAAGCTAACTCATTCACAAACTATCTTTGGTTATAGTTGGCTAAAAATTGCTGTTAGGGAAAATACCTTGATTGAGTCTTCCTGAAGACTGATAAAATTCTGTTTTTATTAAAACTGTGACTATCTGCGACTATTTCGCATCTATCTAAAGATAGGGAATTGGCAATTGGAGTTTGAGGATTGGGAATTGGACTAATGACTAATGATACCAGTTTAGAACCAGAATTTTACGGTAGGCCAGCTCTTAAGCCAGATAGTCATCAGTCATTCCCAATTATTCAATTCTTTAATCTAAAATCGTCTGCGTTTACGATTCTTTAAAGAAACGGATGATTTCGCGGACGTGGTTGAGAAATTGTCCGTCATCGGTGAGTTGGGCGATCGCACTTTCTGCATCTCTTCTGAGTTTAGTGTGTTCTGCCTCATTTGTCGCTTGCAAAGATTGTAGAGATGCGGATACCGTAGTTAATTCTCTTCTGATAACTTGCCGTTCCCGATTTTGGACAGCCACCCACGAATTCGGATTGTCTGAACTTAATTGATTGGTCAAATCTCTAACTGTAGATTCTAATTCTGCAAAGCGGCTGCGGAGTTCGACAATATCTTCGCGGGGGTGCAAAAATTGGCGGCGGATACTTGTCAGCCGCTGGGCTAAATACTGATAACCTCGGATAGCTGGACGCAGTACAGTTAACAGCAGTGCAGCACCGGAACTGAGATAGCCAACAGCACTAATTCCGGTGGCGGCTAGGGCGTAAAGTGCGATCGCGCTAAACAAGTGAAGTGCGATCGCCGCAAAGAGCGATCGGCTAACTAATACAGTAACGTATTTGACTTGTTCCTGATCGACAGCAATGTTTTTCTTAGTCGATTCTGCGGCTTGCGCTAAAACTTCTTTAGCTTCAAAGTGGATATTCCAGGGAACTGTAACTATCAACAACAGCCATTCAAAAATAGCAATGGCAATTACCCAATCAATAAAACTGCCGGCGGAGACGTGCAGCCATTGCAGAATGGCAAAAACTAGCAGCAAAAATATGCCTGTGACGGCACCAAAACCTGCGAAAGTGTAATACATAGCGATGCCTTGGTGGAATGTTGTTTTGATTGTGGGTAGGTGTTTTAGGTCTGGAGTAATAAACTGTGACAGTTAAGTGAGCGTCCTATTAATCCCGGTTCATTAGTTATGAGTAAAAGTGCAGACCAAGGGTTGCCATCAACCTGTTTTTTCCCACAAATACTTGCTCTACCTCAATCGTGGAAGGTAGTTGAGATTTGGGGTAGGTTGTTTAGGTATGGATTCATAAGGTGTGACAGTTAAGAAATCGTCCTATTGAACCCAGTTTATTAGTGATTAGTAATACTCCGGGAGACAAGGGTTTCCAGACGCCTGGTTTGTTCCAGGAACGTACACGGGCTTGAGCCCATCCATAAGAGTTAATTAAATGAAACGGTTTGCTGGTTTGGGAGTGCGTAAGTCCTCAATAATTACTCATTGGCGATTAAGTAGAGCAACCCAAAAAAACTTGACTATGTAACAAAATGTAAACGACTCACAACCTCTGCGATTGCTTCATTCCACTGGCAATGACATACTTATGTTTTTCGCAGTTCATCTACTTAGTGATCAGGATGAACTCACTTTTTCCCCAACTCCTACCATTAGAGATTTATTTGAAATTTGGGATGGGCAAGAGCTTATTATGTATGACTTTGCAGCTTGTGTAGAGTTGCATTCATTTTTTGAACTGCTATCACTAACGGCGTTACACGCTGCTAGCAACGCAGCAATCTCAAAACGCTCCCCTCTATCCATTTTTATTTTCCAGAGGTGCTAAATCACCTGTGGCTGAGATAAACTGATTTGGAAGTAGATCGCGCGTTTTGCAAGTTGCCTCTGTGTAACCGAGACACTGCTACTGCAACCTGTCATCAGCCACAGCAAAATAGGTGCCAAATTTAACTCTACAGTCTCCGATTTCCCTTAACAGCGCGTCTACAATCTAAAATCAAAAGTGAGCAGCAAGGACAAACCGATGGCGAACTCAACTCTTGGCCTAGAACATCAACTTTACGATTATCTGTTATCTATTTCTCTGCGGGAGCCCGATATTCTCGCTTCACTACGCGAAGAAACTGCTAAACATCCTATGGGGATGATGCAGATTGCTCCCGAACAAGGTCAGTTTATGGAGCTCATGGTGCAGCTTATGGGAGCGACCAAAACCTTAGAAATTGGCGTTTTTACTGGTTATAGCTCGCTGTGCGTAGCTTTAGCGCTGCCTCCTAACGGTCAGATTATTGCTTGCGATGTCAGCGAGGAATATACTGCGATCGCACGACGCTATTGGGAAGCTGCAGGCGTTGCTAATAAGATTTCTTTGCAGTTGGGCCCAGCAATAAATACTCTGGACAAACTAATAGCCGAGGGACAAGCTGGAACCTTTGATTTTGCCTTCATCGACGCCGATAAAGAAAATTATGAGGCTTATTTTGAGCGATCGCTGCAACTTGTACGCAATGGCGGTTTAATTGTAATTGACAATGTTCTGTGGTCAGGACGAGTTGCTGATCCTCAAGTACAAGACGAAAGCACCCTCGCCATTCGTAGTTTCAACGACAAATTGCGTAACGATCCCAGAGTTACTCTCAGTGTTGTCCCCATTGCTGACGGGCTGACTTTGGCATTGAAACGCCGCTGGGCTACTATGATGGAACCTGAACAAGATAATTAAAGAGTTATTTGCGGTTTGTGGTGGATTTCTAAGGACTTATAGAAAAGCTATGAAGAAACCGGATTTCTGAGTCAAGCTTCTGGGATAAAACGGATTTTTTTTCATAAACCCCGTTTATGCGTCCCGGACTGTTTTTAATTGCTGCAAACCGCGAAGAAATAACACTTTAAGAATATTCTATCTAAATAACGTAATTAATTGATTTGAGGCGTAACTTCGGGTGTCTAATTTACAACTAAAATTACCAATTCATGAAACTTTTCAGTGTACGGTTCAAGGCGAAGGTTATTGGACGGGGACTTTAGTTGATTTTATCAGATTGGCCGGTTGCCCTGTGCGGTGTCCTTGGTGCGACACCGGTTATGCCGATGGGGGCAAAGGTTTGCCGTCTGTACCGCAGTCGATCGCACAATTGCTCGCTCAATTGCAGTCTCCGAGGGTTGTCATTACTGGTGGCGAACCTTTCATTCACCGCGATTTGCCTGAGTTAGTTGAAGCTTTGTTACAAGCTGACAAGCAGGTGAGTATTGAAACTTCGGGCGCTTGCTGGCAGGATGTTTCGCCACTGGCTTGGATTACTCTTTCTCCTAAAGAACACGTCAATCCTAAATATCCGGTGCAAGAGCTTTTTTGGACTAGAGCTAATGAAATTAAGTTGGTGGTTAGCACTGGTGAAGAAGTTGAATTTTATCACAAGCATTTGGAAAATAATGTGAATATTCCGGTTTTCTTGCAACCAGAATGGAACTCGAAAGAATCAGCTATTCCCATTATTTTGAAATTGCTAAAAAAGAATCCGAGTTACAGGTTGTCTTTACAAACTCACAAGTTTATTGGCGTGCAGTAATTTGATGATTTAGCCAGAGCTATTCGTCAGGTTGGCGGTGCAGAATGGGGAGTGCATCGTCCTACAATTTGTGGAAATATGTGCTATAATTAAAGCAGCAATTTATGATAATTTGAAAGTAAGGGAAACAACTACGGAAACCCCAATGGGGAAAGTGATCACAACCGTCGTAATTACGAATCGGATCGATGAAGCTAAAGCAGAAGATGGTTTAATTCCCCTAGAGGAAGTCCGATCTGTAACTCTAGAAAATGTTTTGGTGGATACGGGCGCGACTACTTTGTGTTCGCCTAAAGATGTCCTCGCCAGACTGGGTTTGAAAATCCTCAAGCAAGTGGTTGGGGAAACAGCCACGGGCATTAGTGAGGCGAGGATTTTTCGGGATGCTTCGATTTCTCTGTGCGGGCGCGAAGGGACTTTTGAGGGTTGGGAATTGTCTGAGGGGAAAACGCCACTTTTAGGCGTGATTCCGATGGAAGCGCTGGGAATTGAAGTGGATTTGAAGCATCAAAGTTTGAAGGTTTTGCCCGACGGGCCGACGGAAACTTATTTGACAATTCTTTGATATTCTTGAGTTTGGATGCCAGCTACTCGATCGGCAGCGCTAAGATGGTTAAGCACTGTTTTGCACTACTCTCATGTCCCAACGCGCCAAAACCTCAAACAGCCAGCCAAGTGCATCCCGCAACGGGCATAATGTGACGAATTCTCACTCTAACAACCAAAATACGATTCGGGTTCGCGGTGCGAGACAGCACAACCTGAAAAATATCGATCTGGAACTGCCGCGCGATCGCCTGATCGTTTTTACTGGTGTCTCCGGTTCAGGTAAGTCTTCCCTCGCTTTCGATACAATTTTTGCCGAGGGACAGCGCCGCTACGTCGAGTCTCTCAGCGCTTACGCGCGCCAGTTTTTGGGACAGTTGGACAAACCGGATGTGGACGCGATCGAAGGCTTGAGTCCGGCTATTTCGATCGACCAAAAGTCAACTTCTCACAACCCGCGATCGACGGTTGGCACTGTTACAGAAATTTACGATTATCTCAGATTGCTCTACGGCAGAGCCGGCGAACCGCACTGTCCGATTTGCGATCGCTGCATTGCGCCGCAGACAATTGATGAAATGTGCGATCGAGTCATGGCGCTTCCCGACGGCACTCGCTTTCACCTTCTGGCACCAGTTGTGCGCGGAAAAAAAGGCACTCACCGCAAATTATTGTCGAGTTTAGCTGCGGAAGGATTTATTCGCGTCAAAGTTAACGGAGAAATTTTAGAACTTTCGGAAAATATCGAATTAGATAAAAATCATACGCACAATATCGAGATAGTTGTCGATCGGTTAATTAAAAAACCCGGTTTAGAAGAACGTTTAGTTGATTCTCTGGCAACTTGTTTGCGCCATTCTGAGGGGATTGCGATTATTGAAGAGTTACCGACTGAAGAAAATTCCCAACCACAGGGGCCGATCGTATTTTCGGAAAACTTTGCTTGTCCCGAACACGGCGCGGTAATGGAGGAACTTTCCCCTCGGTTATTTTCGTTTAATTCGCCCTACGGCGCGTGCCAGAACTGCCACGGTTTGGGGAGTTTGCGGACTTTTGCGCCGGAGTTGGTAGTTCCCGACGAGAAAGCGCCTCTTTATTGTGCGATCGCGCCTTGGTCAGATAAAGACAATTCCTATTATCTCTCTTTGCTTTGCAGTATTGCTGATACTTGTGGGTTTGATATCGACACTCCTTGGTATCGATTAAAGCCCGAACACCAGCGCGTGATTTTGTACGGCAATGAGCAAAAGCGCACCGCAGAAAGTAAAAAGCGCGACGGCAGCACTGATTTGAGGAGAGATTTTAATGGCGTAATTTCCATGTTGCAGCGCCAGTACGACGATACTGGTTCTGATCTGATCAAGCAGAAGTTGGAACAGTATCGGGTCGATCGCTCTTGCGAGGTTTGTCAGGGCAAACGCTTGAAACCCGAGGCGCTTTCGGTGCGCTTGGGACAGTACGGAATTGTAGATTTAACCAGTATTTCGATTCGCGAATGTCGCGAACGAGTAAATAATTTGGGATTGAGCGATCGGCAATTCCAAATATCCGATTTAGCCCTGAGAGAAATCAAAGCAAGGCTGCAATTTTTGCTCGATGTCGGGTTAGATTACCTAACTTTAGACCGCGCAGCAATGACGCTTTCTGGCGGAGAAGCCCAGCGAATTCGGCTGGCGACTCAAATTGGTTCTGGTTTGACAGGAGTGCTCTATGTTTTGGACGAACCCAGCATCGGACTGCACCAAAGAGACAATTTTCGCCTACTGCAAACCTTAACAAAATTGCGCGATTTAGGCAATACTTTGATTGTCGTAGAACACGATGAAGAAACCATGCGAGCGGCAGACCATATTGTCGATATCGGGCCCGGTGCTGGCGTGCACGGCGGCAAAATTATCTCGGAAGGAAGTTTAGAAAATTTGCTAAAGGCAGAGGAATCTTTGACTGGTGCTTATTTGTCGGGAAAGCGAGTAATTGAAACTCCTAATGAAAGAAGAAAAGGCAACGGCAAAGCTCTCTCAATCATAAATGCGACGCGCAACAATTTAAAAAATATCGATGTGGAAATTCCCCTCGGAAAACTCGTCTGCGTGACCGGGGTTTCCGGTTCTGGAAAATCAACTTTAATCAATGAATTGCTGTACCCGTCGCTGCAACACTATATCACCAAAAAAGTGCCTTTACCACCCGATATGGACGCCCTCAAAACTAAAGGCGAACGCTCTCTAGAGGATGTGGTGGATAAGGTAATTGTAATTGACCAATCTCCCATCGGCCGCACTCCGCGTTCTAATCCCGCTACTTACACGGGAGTCTTTGACGTGATTCGGGATTTGTTTGCCGAAAGCATTGAAGCGAAGGCAAGAGGTTACAAAGCGGGGCAGTTTTCTTTTAACGTGAAAGGGGGAAGGTGCGAAGCTTGTGGTGGCCAAGGCGTGAACGTGATTTCGATGAATTTTCTGCCCGATGTTTACGTGCAGTGTGAGGTTTGCAAAGGTGCGCGCTACAACCGAGAAACGCTGCAAGTTAAGTACAAAGGCAAGTCGATTTCTGATGTTTTAAACATGACTGTGGAGGAATCTTTGGAGATGTTTAAAAATATTCCCAGGGCGGGCGCCAGACTGCAAACTTTGGTTGATGTTGGTTTGGGTTACATTCAGTTGGGACAGCCGGCGCCGACGCTTTCTGGGGGCGAAGCGCAGCGGGTAAAATTGGCAACGGAACTGTCGCGCCGCGCTACTGGGAAGACGCTTTATTTGATCGATGAACCGACGACTGGTTTGTCGTTTTATGATGTTCACCATTTGTTAAATGTGCTGCAAAGATTGGTGGATAAGGGTAATTCAATTTTGGTAATCGAACACAATTTAGATGTGATTCGGTGCTGCGATTGGGCGATCGATTTGGGGCCTGAAGGGGGAGATAAGGGCGGCGAGATTATTGTGGCGGGGACGCCGGAGGATGTGGCGGCAAATCAGAGGTCTTATACTGGGAAGTATTTGCAAGCGGTTTTGCAGCAGCATCCTTTAGGGGAGGCTGTAGCTGTTAGTTAATAGTAACAGGAATTATGCAATTGGCATACTAAAATCAAATTGTAGGGTGCGTCAGGTGAGCTTTTAGAACGATTATTGATAGTTAAAATATCTGACGCATCTTACAACTGAAATTCGTACTACTCCAATGGGGCGATCGGTTACAGTTATTGGTGCGTAACATTCGGCTATATTATGTACTAATAGTGTCCGATGTAAATCCTTGGGTAAAATCTAAAAATGGCAAAGGATATCTTCCACAACACGGTCAAAATCGCCCTACAAAAAGAGGGCTGGAAGATAACCCACGATCCCTACCAGTTACGTTATGGTGTTGCTGATGTCTACATCGATCTTGCAGCCGAAGAAGCGATCGCCGCTGAAAAAGAAGGACGTAAAATAGCTGTAGAAGTCAAAAGTTTCGCAGGTAGCTCCACCATTTCTGAATTCCACACCGCCCTCGGTCAATTCCTCAACTATCGCGTTGCCATCGAAGTCTCTAGCGAACCAGAACGTATGCTGTATCTGGCAGTGCCCACCGATACCTACCAAATGTTTCTCAGATTTGAACCCGCAAAAACTGTCATCGAACGTTATGAAATTCGACTAATTATTTACAATCCAACTCGTGAGGCGATCGACCAATGGATAGGCTAAACGAATACCGCAAAATTGTTTGTGACTTTCTCGAAGACTTTTCTAAAAATGACGCAAATGCTCAGCTAATATTCGATTTCGCCCGCGATCGATACCTCGTTATGCACAACGAATGGCGCGACGAATATCGCATCTATGGCTGTGCCATGCAGCTCGATATCATCGAAAATCAAATCTGGATTCAACACAACAGTACCGAAATCTATATCGATCGAGAACTGATTCAACGTGGCGTGTCTCCTCAAGATATCATTCTTGGGTTTCGCTCCCCCAGCATCCGAAAAATTCTTGCCGCCAACTCTTGCTAGAGACAAAAGTGTGGAACAGTTAGATGAATATCGGGAGCGATTGGGACAGGGCTCTGGTTGCTTGGCAATATGCGCTCGCCGCGAGCACGGTGGTTTAATTAGTAAGGTGCGTCATATATTTAAACCTTCAATAATCGTTTAAGAAACTCACCTGACGCACCCTACAATTAAAATACGTCGTATAATTGATAGAATATAGGTGCGAATCCTTCGCCCCTCCGGATATATTTATAAAATTGGGATAATCGTTCATGAATCGGAAATACTATTCTAATCGTACTGGCAAAAATCCTGAGGCGAGTCGCTACGAGCTACCCATGTTCGTTGAACTTTTCAAACTTGTTTATCTTGATTTTCTAAATAACGATTATTTTTATGAAAACTCGAGAGTTGTCCCAGGCAAGCTAGGTGCTGATATAAAAGCACAAATGTTTATCAAGCTCAAGAAACCTGACTTATGGCCAATTGAGGAAAAATGTAATAATTATTCAGAGGATGACTTGTTTGATGTCATCGAGTTTCTTTACGATTGTGTTTCTGAGCCGATTCATCGATACGATGAATGGGGTCATCATGGAGATTCTTATGACACCTTCGATAGGGAGACTGGTAAGCAAGAATTTAGAGATAGCATGAATAAGCTATTGTGTGACTATAGAGAGGGATATGAACTATCGGAAAAGGGTGAAATTCTAGAACTTCCTGAGCAAGGATTGGAGGACTTAGTTCTTGAAAAATTGCCTCCTTACGATCCTAAAAATGTTGAGCAGCGAGTTGAATCCGCAACTCTTAAATTTAGACGTTCTCGCTCATCTCTAGATGGAAAGTATGATGCAATTCGAGACTTATTTGCTGTTTTGGAGTTTCTGCGTGAGCAAATTAAGGAAGTAAAATTAAGCGATGCCGAGAGCGCTTTATTTAATATAGCTAATAACTATTCAATACGACACCACAAGGATGGCCAAAAGCAGGATTATGACAAAGCCATTTGGTATAATTGGATGTTCTATTATTCTCTGGCAACGATACACGCTTGTTTAAAGCTAATTAAAAAGGATGAAAGCCAGTCACCATAAGCGCTAGGGGTAACAGTTTATGGCAGCGGACGAGCAAAAACCACTGCTGATGAATTCGAGGTTATTTCTCGTCGCTGCATTTTACGGCTGATTGTCTCAATCCGTTATGACATCGGAAGCTGAATCAAGAGTTAGGAATTCCCGCTGAGAGTCTCATCCAGCCCTATCAGTCAATACAAACCCCCGCTTAACAATAGAAGACCATATTTTGGTTGGTTGGTAATTTTCGATCGCACAGACAATGCACCCCAACTGTCACAAAGCGGGATTTTGGATGAAAGATTAACTATCTTGAATTGTGGGAGACATGGCCATATTTTGCGCTTGTTGCTGCATGAATTCAATGTCCGATCGCGACCAAGTGCGGGGCCCGCTGCACTGATGAGCAATTAACAGCCCCCACAGTCCTTTGTTCGTTAAAATTGGCACAACTAAATTGGCACGAACTTTCAGGCTACGCAGAAAATCTCGGTGGCATTCGTGGATTGGTTCTACTTCAATATCTGTAATTGATTTAACTCTGCCGGCTTCGTACAAAGCAGCGTATTCGTGGTTAAAACACTCATCTGGCCCTGTTGAACCCAAGATTGAGAGTTCGATCGCACTCAACATCTCGTAAGTCACTCGGCCTTGCCATTGCGTGTAAAAATGATAAAGCACCGCGCGATCGCTCTGCAAAACTTCTCGAATGTCGTAGAGGGATGTTTCAACTAATACGTCGCGCTTTAGACGATCTGTCAAGCGGTTAACAATGTTTTGCAGCCGATCGCCCGACATAGTATTAACTCCTTTAATTCCTAGTACACTCGCCCGATCTTAATTATTGAACTGGCACCATCACAACACCTCAAAATGTTGCGCTTCGGGATTTTCGCGCGCTCAAAAATCAGTAATTTTGGGCTTGACAGTTGTTGAGATGCCAGGAATATTATACTATTATTTTGCCTGAGATATAGCAATCCTAAATGATTTTCTATATCTAGAGCAATCCTAAATGATTTTCTGTGTGTAAGTATATTGACGTATTTTGGGGAAATCAAATTTATGTTCGTTAGTAAAAAACTCAAACAGAAACTTGACAATCTTAAAAGACCTACATAAATACCAATACTTTCTTAAAAAGTTTTTAGCTTGTAACCAAATATCTTCAACGGGGTTCTGTTGGGGAGCATTGGGAGCAAATAAAATACAAGTAATTGACCAATTAGCAGGTTCTTTGGCAGCATTGAGTTCTAATAAAAAGTCTCTAAATTCTCCATATTTATGATAACTAGCTCCATCCCAAATCAAGATAATCTTGCGATTTTTATATTTATCTTGTAAGTATTTTATGAATTTAACTGTTGATTTTCCATCACCAGATGGATGGCTCTGAACATGGAATTCTTTGCTTTGATAATTGAGTGCGCCAAAATAAGTTTGTCTATCTTTTTCATTGGTAATTGGGACTTCAATTCGGATTTGGGATTGACCCCAAACATAACCAGTCAGATCACCATGAAGTAGATGACATTCATCTAAAAACAATACTATTATTTCCCCAGACTCTATACCAGCCTTGTTTTTAAATAAAATATCGTTAATTTCTTCCGTCTTTTTTTTTACCAGTTCTTTATCAAATTTAGGATTAATTTTTTGAGTTTTTTTCCAACTAATTTTCGCCCGGTCAAAAAGTTCATAGTAACTCTGTTTTGATTTATATATCACACCAAATTCTTGTTCTAAATAAGTAACTAGCTCATCTAAATTCCAATATTCTTTATTTCTTAACCACTCGATTACTTCAGTATTTTGTAGAGCTGTTAAATACCCTTTTGACCCTTTATGTCCTAGTTTGATTCCGGCGATGCCTTTGGTTTTAAATTGTTTTTTCCAATAACCAATAAAAAAATTACTTACACCTAAAATTTTGCTGATCTCATGGTAGATATTACCTGAGAGCGCCATCCTTACAGCTATTGCTCGTTTTAGTTCTCTGGCATCTATATCGCTTTTAATGAAAGATTCTAAACAATCTATTTCTTTTTGCCTATCTTTTTGTTGCAGTTGTAAGTTATTCATTTTTTTATGGTCACGATCGAGTATTGCATATAATTGTATCACAATCATGATAATGATTTAGGATTGCTATAGCAATCTTTTCGGGAAACGGGCGATGGCGTTGAACCCTCGCCCCTGCTACGGCTTTTTTTTACGCAGCCCTTTCGCGAAGAACCATCGGCGAGACGCCTGTTCCACAAAGGAAGAGAAAAGGAAGAGTTTACAAGTGCTGGGAGAATTGCTATATCTGCCTAAAGTTGGTTCCTCTCAAACACAGTAACTGCTACCATTTTTCTAAAGCTAAAGAAAGCATTAAATATGTCTGTGCTCGAAGCTGCTTGGAAACACGAATTTATCGCTACGAACGGCATTAAACTGCACTATGTCACTCAAGGTTCTGGGCCGCTGATGCTGATGCTGCACGGATTTCCTGAATTTTGGTATTCTTGGCGGCATCAAATCCCGGAATTTGCATCAGATTATAAAGTTGTTGCTGTGGATCTCAGGGGTTACAACGACAGCGACAAACCTCAGGATAAATCTGCTTACGTGATGGCAGAGTTTGTGCAAGATGTCAAGGGAATTATTCAGGGTTTGGGATACGAAAGTTGCGTCTTAGTTGGTCACGACTGGGGAGGTGCGATCGCCTGGAATTTTGCTTATGCTTATCCCCAAATGGTGGATAAATTAATTGTGATGAATCTACCACATCCGGCAAAGTTTGCTGAAGGCTTACGCACTCCTCAACAATTGCTGAGAAGTTGGTACATCTTTTTCTTTCAGTTGCCAGTTTTGCCGGAGTTGTTAATTCAGTTGGGCGACTATCAGGCAATTTCTGCTGCTTTGGAAGGTATGGCAGTGGACAAAAGCACCTTTACCCCCTCAGATATCGAAGCTTACAAAGATGCCGCTGCCAAACGGGGCGCTCTGACTGCTACTATCAATTATTACCGCAATATAGCTGGCGGATTTCTCGAGCGCCAGAATTGGACTGTGCTGCAAGTTCCGACGCTGATGATTTGGGGAGAAAAAGATGTCGCCCTCGGCAAAGAGTTAACTTATGGGACAGCAGATTACGTGCGAGATTTTCAGATTCAGTACCTTCCCAATTGCAGCCACTGGGTACACCAGGAAGAGCCGCAGTTAGTGAATCGGTACATGAGAGATTTTTTGGGAAGTAAGTTCATTTAATATCATATCCAGTTAGATCCGAAGGCTACTGAGACTACGAGTAGGACGAGCGCGATTCACTCAGAAAATTATTATTCCCATGCCAGCAGAGACATTCACCGACTGCTGATTCCCTCCGTCGTGCGCCCGCTCATTTCGCTGGGGTGAATGCGGTAGATTGCAATTGCCTCCGCACGCCCCCAAGAGTCAACCCAGGTGCGATTGATGGCGGGTGAAAGTGTGGGGTTGTGTTCTTTGACCAATTGCATCGCGCGATCGATGTCTGACTGTTCCGTGAGGCGTTCTGCTCGCCCGTTCACCACAACGCTGCGCCAGTGGTGGAAATCCCGGACTTCTTCCACTTGCAAGCAGACTTCTGGATTGCTGTCTATATACTTCGTTTTCATCCCGACTGTTGTGAAAATGTATATGTCCGAATCTTGGAGATAATAGTGCATTGGCACAACGTAGGGATGCCCTTCAAATACACAGCCGAGGTGTCCGTGTCCTACTTGCTGTAAAAGTTCTTGTATTTCTTTGGAACTCATTTCATCAATATCTAACATTCTGATGCTCCTTTAAGACTTACTCTAGAGAAATCCATCGATCTTTGAGGTTGCTTCACGAGTGGGGCTTGGGGTCTAATTATTGCGTTTTTGATGCGCGTGTTTTGGGGCTATAAACAAGTAGAGAATGTCACAAAATATAACTTTAGTCAGTTCCAAATATCATCTACCTTTAGACCGAGATATTTTTTGTGGGGAAAATTGTAGGATTTTGGAAATAAACCCTCGGCAATTGCTGAGGGTTTATTGTTTTTATTAAATGGCGATCGTCTAATTAATAAAAGCGTTTTTTCCTAACTGGACTTAAACAAATTTTCAGCCCAGATAAAACCCAAACTCGCTTGCTCTGCAACTTGGGCGTCCATGTTTTCTTGTTACCAGCGAACAAAGGGCGATCGTCCTCTGGAATTCTCTGACACTAGATATAATCCGTGTTCAAAAAACGTCGCCGCATAACTGCAGCGCGCAATTTAGGGATGGTTCACGCTGCGGTTATGCGGCAAATGCGATCGGCTTGACGCTGATGACCCGCCCTGTCTGGCGTCACTGCCGAGCCTGGTATCTAACTCCCTCAAACGCTTGAAATCTCGTAGTTTGTGAGTGCACACTGCCCTCATAGCGTATTGGTGCGATCGATCGGCTTTACCTCATCCTATCGGCTGGCGATCGGCAATAAACCTAGTTTATGCTTAATCACCTGTTAAAAGAATCAGATTTAACGATCGCAGCCTTCGATATTTCAAGGGTTTGAGGGTGTTCTTCACCACCTTGACAGGGCTGGCGCTTATAACATAGAGTAGAATTTTTGTCGCATCCTAAGAGCGATCGAGTACGTCCTAAGCTTGACATTATAAATATTTTGACTGTTGCTATAAGTTTGAGTTAAACGAATATTTTTATTGATGAAGTATAATCGGTTTCAAGAATTAGATATGATGAGAGGCTTTGCTGCCTGCTGGGTAGTGGGGGTTCCTTGTTGGTATTTCAATTTCGTGCCTCCTTTTCTTGGATACAACCACTTTTTCGAGTATGCCAAAGTAGTAGATCCAGCCTCGACGATTGCTAAGTTTTTTCCCCTACCGTTTAATAGTGTAGGCAATATAGTTTTTGATTTAGGGAATATATTTTTCTTGCTTGGATATCAGGGAGTTCATATTTTTTCATTCTCAGTGGTTTTGGACTGGCTTATTCAAGAATTTTAAAACCTGATGAAAGCTGGATTAATTTTATGAGGAAAAAAAATATCCGGCTCTACCCTACCTACTGGATACTTTTAGCTGTATCTTTGATAATTACTCGGTTAAGAGCGGATTTATTTTATGCCTATTTTGATTGGTGGTCATTTTGGAGAAGTTGGATAATTCTCGATAAAGCCCTACCATTTTCTTTGTTTATGTTTCCACTAATTCAATCTTATTTGTCTTTCTTTTTGATGTTTAAGTTTTTACAAAAGTTTTTTATTAAACAGTTTATTTTAACTTCTTTTGTGATTAAAGTCACCTATACATTTTTAGTTTTACTGTTAGAATTTAACCTGTTTGAACCAATATGGGGCGACATGATTAATCCCGCGGATATTTAGCAATTTCAAGGTTATTTGAGTTTTGTTTAGGAATGGCAATGGCGAAGATTTATGCAAGTAATCCTACTTTATTAATTAATTACCTAACTAAGCCCGCCACAATAGCCCTAGCAATAATTTTTGAAATATTGGGTATTATGGGTTCCTTCACTTTTTCAAATAGAATAAATTTTTCAGGTGTAATCATACCGAGTACACTGTCTTTTTATGATGCTTTCATTGGATTGGGCAGATTTATAATAATTGTTAATGTTTGTGGAAATTTAATAAATTTAATAAATTTATATGACTTAATAACGGATTTTTAACATGGATTTATTATATTTACTAGAAACTATATTTAACGCAATTTATAGGGTTAATTGCTATACCCAAATATTTTACTGCGGTTATTCGAGGTGAACCTTCACTTTTGACGGCTACCTGTGCTATTTTACTTTATGTATTAATTCTTGAAATTGCTAGAGTTAATGCTTTTTTATTACAACAGCTAACAAACTCGATCGCCCATCGAGTTAGATTAGCGATTGGTTTCTTTACATCGGGCCTAAAATAACCTAAATTAGTAGTTAATAATCACGTGTTATCAAAAACTAGAGTTCTGAATTTGTTCCTAGGCCTTTTAATTGCCCTCAGCCTAGAGTTGTTCATCGGAACGACAACTTTTGCTCAAAACATCGAAACAATTAAAATTTCCGGTACTGCTGCGGGTGTCAGCACTCGCTACATCGGTGCAGTCGAGGGCAATATCAATTTCGACATCAAAGATTTGCAAGATTTGGGAATTAATACCTACCGCATTTACGGGGGGATGTCCCGGTGGGAACCCGAAGACGACGACGGTAAATACGGTTGGCCATCTATTGACGAAATTAAGACAAATCCCAATATAATTAATTGGGCGCATTGGGATCAGATTATGACTAATCCGCCCCAGGGTAGCGATTATTGGTGGTCGGGACAACCCGGTACGGTTTGGCAAGGCAATGCCAGGACGATTTTTAATACTCTAAAAGAAACAAATATTCGCCCAGTAGTCAGTATTCGTAATGTTGATAATAACTGGCGGCCGAGTTGGGCCCTGCAACTGAATCCGCCGCGTACAGGAGAAGATTGGAACGAGTGGTGGGAACACGTTTTTGCTACGGTTTATTGGCTGAATGTTCGCAATGATTACCGTGTTGATGATTGGGAAATTCACAACGAACCGGATAATCGAGATCAGGGTTGGGGCGGGACTAGGGCTGACTATTTTGAATTGGTTAAGGTGGCAAAAGATGCGATCGACTTTGTTTACAAAACTTATTTGCCCGATCGCACTTACCGCATCCACGGCCCGAAAACCGTAGGAGGCAGCAATTGGCCGGCTAGTGCTTTGCAGGAAATACCGAATTATTTCGATACAGTCAATGTCCACAACTACGATGCAGATATTTCTAACTACACCCGCAAAGTGCGCGGCTGGATGAACGGTACTGTCCGCGCTAACTCGCAGCTTTGGGTAGGAGAATGGGGAACTTACAACCTTAGCTACGGCGATTTATCTTTAGCTTTAAATTTGATTAAGAATTTGATTCGAGGTTCCCAACCGGGGGATAATTATATTTACGGCAGTCACATATTCTGTTTGTACGACTGGGGTAAGCAGGGACTGGCGGAAGGTTTGCTAGGGGACGGGGGAAAACGGCGCGCCGGCTACTATGCTTTGCGGATGGGAATTAGGGCTTTGCAGGGCGGCAAACCTACCTTTTTTCCTATCACTAACAGTTCGGATTTAATGGCAGTTGCAACTCTTGATGCTAGCAAGAATGTTTACTTGCTGGTTGTCAATGACCGAGCAAAATCTTACACTGTTAATGCTGATATTTCGGCTCTGATAAAAACTGGTAATGGTACGGTGCGGGAGTTTAGTTCTAAAACAATGGATGAGGTTGTTGGTAACTTAAGGCTGAAGGGCGGAAATGCTAGTTTTGCACTGGCGGGGAACAGCGCTATTCTCATCAAGTTCGATCGCCAGAATTGAAGCTCAAATCCTCTGGGCCATAATTGGGATAAGATAGAATTAGTTATGCTCAGAATTATTTATTTTCGGCCTGTTTGGCCCTGGAACCCTGGAACCCTGGAACCCTCGAACCCCTAATTGCACAGTTGCCATACCTAAGTCGTCCTGTTGTGATTCCCCTCCTGTGGCTGGTAAATTGGTAGCGTGCAGGTATCTTGCCTCAAACAGAATGCGAGCGAGAGTTCCGTTGAGGGGCAGAAAGTAGGGTGCAGTCTAGACAATGGCAAAAATTCTTGCTCGTAAACCCGCAGCAGTTAGGCGAGGCGAGGAATTACTCGCCCGCCTTCATCTGGGCCATCTGGCAGATAGCGTTGGTTCTGAAAGTCAGAAGCCGTCAATTATCAGGATATGGCACGGAATTAATTTTAAATGCCAAGATGCTGGAAGTAGGCGTGAGTTTAATCGTACAGAAACTTTGAGCGCGCTTGGAAATCTCGCGGGCAAAGCCTCTCAATCAATCTGCTGCTTGCGATCGGGTTTTTCCAACAAATATCACTTTTATGCCCCCTGATGTTTATTCCCTCCCTCAGTCAGGTCATCAACCGCAATCCCCTTACCGTCACGCCTGAGACGCCCGTAGAAAAGGCGATCGAGCTGATGAGCAGCACAGGAGCCAGTTACGTCCTCGTGGTAGAACCGCGCGGGAATTCTCAAGTGGGAAATCTCATGAACGGGGTTTCCCCACAGTCGCGGGAACAGTCGGGTTTCTACAACGGCGTACCGCGTGCGGTACAGGCAGGAGGCAACGGGCTGCGTCTCAACGGCTCAACGGCTCCCTATCCGAGCAGCCAGACAGTGTTGGGGATTTTTACAGCGCGAGATATCGTCCAGCTAAATTCGATCGGCGCTGCTTTGAGGGGATTTGCGATCGAGCAAATCATGATCAGAAGCGTAACTGTAGCCCGAGAATCGGAAATTCCCGACTTTTTTGCCTTAGCAAATCTGCTGGAGAAAAATCAGATCAGCCATTTGCCCGTCGTCAACGAGGTTGAAGAACTTGTCGGCTTAATTAGCTCTCAAAGCTTGGTGCAAATGTTGCAGGGAATTGGGGAATCGACACCAAAAGCAATTAGCAGCGCTTCGCCACCTGCGGCTTTCGCGTTCCCTCCGCCGCTGCCAATTGTGAATCAGAAATTAGAGCTACCCGCAAGTTTAATTAAACTTTATCAAATCCCTCAAATCGCAGCCTCGCGAATAATTCACGCTCCTTCTAATTCTTCGGTTCGCTATTTGGCGCAACTGATGTTTAGACACAATGTTAGTTATGTATTAATCACTGAAACCCCCGATCAACACTCGACTGGTGCGGCTCACAATTCCAAATTTACAAATCCCAACCTTCACAAACTGGTTGGGGTGGTAAGTTCGCGGGATATTGTGCAGTTGCAGGCGCTGGGAAGAGACTCTAACAAAATTAAAGCGGGATCAATTTGCAGCAGTTCGCCACCGCTGGTGCGATCGCACTCAACCCTCGAAGCAGCCGTCGCGCTGCTGCAAAAACACTACTGCCAGTTGCCTTTATTAGTCATCAACGAAACAAATCACCCGATCGGGATTATCAATCCTAAAACTATCCTTTTACAAGCGCTGGATTCAAAATCTCTGCATTCTGGCTTGATCGCTTTGCAGCGCCAGCTAGAATCTAGCAACGCTCAATACAAAAAACTCTCAGCAGAAATACAGCTTCCGGCAGCCAATCGCCCCCTCGGTGCTGAAATTTCTCAAAACAGTTTCGTAGAGCGCCAAAATGTCCCCGCCGCAGTCAACAATCAGGGGATTTGGGATTGGAATCTCGAAACAGATGAGTTTTTTTATTCGGCCCGGTGGCAAGAAATGCTGGGCTACAAAGAAGGGGAAATATCGAATCGCCGAGCGGAATGGTGGAGTCGCATCCACCGAGATGATATTGACTTGGTAAAAGCAGCTTTAGAAGAACACTTCGCCCAAAAGACACCGGATTTTGCAGCAGAATATCGGATGTACTGTAAAGACGGCAGCACTGTCTGGGTGCTGAACCGGGGTCAAGTTTTACGCAGCGCTACTGGCAAACCGCTGCGGGTAGTAGGAACTCATACCGATATTACTCCAAACAAGCAGTTTGAAGGCAAAAACCGCGATCGCGATCGGGAGCAGTTCCAACTATTTGACTCTTTGAAAGCAACAGTAATTTTCCAGATAGATGCGGCGGGAGTTTGGACATTTCTTAACCACGCTTGGACGGAAATTACAAATTTTTCCGTTTCCGAAAGTTTGCAAACTAATTTTTTAGATTGGGTTCATCCAGATGAACGCGAGCAATGTGCAAATTTATTGGAGTCTTTGCTGTCGGGTAAGTCGGAATTTGAACGGCGAGAACTGCGATTTAAGTCCAAGTCGGTTTCGGGGAAAAACTCCTTGGGAATTCACAGTAATTCCGGCTTTGTTTCCGTTGAAATATTTGCCCAAATCCGGCGAAATTCTCAAGGCGAAATAGCGGGAATTTTCGGGACTTTGCACGATGTGTGCAACCGCCTCGAAGGAGTTGAGGAACTGCGGGAAAGTGAGCGGGCAATTCGATCGCTCTACGAGGTAATGGTGACCTCGGAAGGCTCTTTTGACGATCGAACGATCCGGTTGCTGGCAATGGGTTGCAGTCAGTTTGGGATGGATATCGGGCTGTTGGGCAGGGTTTTGGGCGATCGCTACGAAGTGATTTCGGCTTATGTACCGGAAGATTTTCCCTTTGGATTTGCTAAAGGAGACGGTTTTGCTTTGAGCAGAACCTTTGAGCGAGAGGTTTTGCGATCGAGTGAACCTATTTCTGTCGAATCAGCCGGCACTACTCAGTGGCGCAACCACCCCGCTTACAGCGTCCGCAAGTTGGAGGCTTTTGTGGGGATGAGGGTAATAGTGCAAGGGCGAATTTTTGGCACTTTGAGCTTTACTTCCCGCACGACTAAATCTCCTTTTAAACCGCTGAATTTTGAAATTTTAAAGTTGATGGGCAATTACATCGGCGCAGAAATTGCCCGCGAAGAGCGAGAGCGAACTTTGCAACGTCAGTACCAGCGCGTTTTACTACTCAAACAAATTACCCAAAAAGTGCGATCGACCTTAGATACTCAAGAAATTTTTCAAACTACCGCCACCCAAATCGGCCGCGTATTTGGTGTCAATCGCTGTACAATTCACACCTATCTTTCCGAACCTTATCCCCACCTTCCTTGCGTCGCGGAATACTTAGAACCCGGTCACGAATCGGCTTTAGATTTAGAACTTTCTGTCACTTATAACCCCTACACAGAAAAACTCCTCGCTGAGGATATAGCCCTGGCATCTCCCGATGTGTTTGCCGATCCTTTGCTGGAATCTTCGGGGCCGATGTGCCGCCGCATCGGATTAAAATCTATGTTGGCTGTTCGTACTTCCTATCAAGGAGAACCGAATGGAATTATTACTTTGCACCAGTGCGATGCAACTCGCCAGTGGAATCCCGACGAAATTGAACTATTAGAAGATGTTGCTGCTCAAGTCGGAATTACCTTAGCTCAAGCACAACTTTTAGAAACGGAAGTTCAGCGACAGCGACAGTTAGCCGAGCAAAATGAAGCTTTGGATCAAGCACGACAAGCGGCGGAAGTTGCTAATAGAGCTAAGAGCGAATTTTTAGCGACTATGAGTCACGAAATCCGCACTCCGATGAATGCGGTAATCGGGATGACGGGCTTGCTGCTGGATATGGAACTAACTCCTGAACAGCGGGATTTTGTGGAGACAATTCGTACCAGCGGCGATGCTTTGCTGACTATTATTAACGATATTCTCGACTTTTCCAAGATTGAATCTGGAAAATTGGATTTGGAACGCAGCCCCTTCGAGCTGCAAAACTGTATAGAAGAATCTCTGGAATTACTGGCTCCTAGAGCCTCAGAAAAAGGTTTAGAGTTGGCTTACTTTATTGATGATTCGGTTCCGAAAAACATTTTAGGAGATGTCACGAGGCTGCGCCAAATTTTGGTAAATCTGCTGGGTAATGCAGTTAAATTTACAGAATCTGGAGAAATTGTGGTGTGCTGTACGGCTAGGCAAATTGAACAGGTAGCTGCTAACAGTTCGCCAGATAAAATTAATATTCTAGCGCCACAACCGCTAGCAATTAACCAGGGAGAGTTGGCACGTAGCAGGCAATACGAGATTCAATTTGCTGTCCAAGATACGGGAATTGGCATTCCGCCAGACCGGATGGATCGCCTGTTTAAAGCTTTTTCGCAGGTGGATGCTTCGACAACGCGACATTACGGCGGGACGGGTTTGGGACTGGCTATCAGCCAGCGTTTGAGCGATATGATGGGCGGTACAATGTGGGTTGTCAGCCAGGTGACTCCGGGAAGTTCTAAGTCTCAACTGGCCGTTTCTGCGATCGGACAAAGTATCGCTGGAAGGTCGCCTGCAGAATTTACTCCGCCATCGATATCGGGCTCGGGTTCGATTTTTTATTTCACGGTGACTGCTGAAGCCAATGACATCCATGTTGAGGAAAAAAGGCCGGAATTTGCCGCTGGTAAGCGCTTGTTAATTGTTGAGCATCATGCCATTAATCGGCAAGTTTTGATCCGTCAGGCAGAGTCTTGGGGAATGATACCCGTGGCTGTAACTTCGGGTGCTGAGGCTTTGGAAATTATCAAAGGAAACTCGCCGCTCGATTTAGCTATTTTGGCGATGAATCTACCAGATATGGACGGTGTGGCTTTGGCTGTGGAGATTCGGAAATTTGAGCTGAGCAATTTGTCAAGCGGCGACGGCCTAAATCCGAATGTCATCGTTAAAAACTCTCGCAAAATTGCGCTACCTTTGGTGCTGTTTACTTATTTAAGTAAGGCGGAAGTTTGGAAAAAACTTGAAACTACAGAAGTACATTTTTCGGCTTTTTTAACTAAGCCTTTAAAACAGTCACAGTTTTATAATGTGTTGCTGCAAGTTTTTGGATATGTTACGGGTCGAAGCGGCAGGGGAGAAGTTTCAAATGTGGTGACTTTGACTTCGGGATTGAAGTATTTTGAAAATTCTCAAGAACAGCACCGCGTGCAGCGGACGCCTGCGGTTTTGAGGCAGATTGCGGGGAATTCTGCGGGACAGGATGCAAGTAATTCTAGTCAGATTCGGATTTTGCTGGCTGAGGACAATGTGGTGAATCAAAAAGTTGCTACGCATTTGCTCGACAGGATAGGATATCGCGCTGATATTGCAGCTAATGGGTTGGAGGTTTTGGAGGCGCTGAAGCGGCAATCTTACGATGTTGTGCTGATGGATGTGCAGATGCCGAACATGGATGGGTTGGAAGCGACGCGCCGCATTTGTCAGGAATGGCCTGCTAACAAGAAGCCCAGAATTATTGCGATGACTGCTAATGCGATGCAGGGCGATCGCGAAAAGTGTCTGGAAGCAGGTATGGACGATTATATTACTAAGCCGGTACGCCGGGAAGAGTTGGCGAGCGCCTTGAGCAAGTGTTCACCTCTGATTCGGGATGAATTGGATGCGGTTACTGAGCAAAACAATCAAGATATTTCTGATCAAGTTGACAGTGATACTGCGGCATCTTCCAGCGTTCAAGCGGGAGCAGATTCGCCTATTGATTTTCATATTTTGCAAAATCTCCGCGAGCTAGACGATGATGAAGACCCAGATTTTTTGGGGGAGCTGATTAAGATATATTTGGTAGACGCACCGCAACATTTAGAAACTATTAAGGAGGCTATTTTTCTGGGCGATGCTGATAGTTTGAAGCTGGCTTCTCACACGCTGAAGTCGAGCAGCGCCAATTTAGGAGCCGTGTCTTTTTCTGCTGTTTGCAAGGAGTTGGAGTATATGGGCCGCGTGGCGGTTGAGTCTGGAGGGGAACAGGTTTTTGATGTGAGTACGGCGCGCGATCGCCTGTTGGAAGCTCAAGCGGAGTGGGAAAAGGTGCGGGTGGCTTTTGAGACGGAATTGGAAACGGGGAAGTTGCGATCGCAAATAGGGTAATTTGTTAGATCAATTCCGGTTGCACTCCTCCGGAATTGTTGACTGTTGACTGTTGACTGTTGACTGTTTGAACAATACCGATGCAACCGGAAACGATATTATTTGTTATTTGTTGGTTGTGGGTTGTTAGTTGTCAGTTTCAATAACCAATAACCACTGCCCAATGCCCAATGCCCATATTTAACTTTCACCTAAATATGCTTTGCGAACAGTTTCATTTGACTGCAAATCGCTAGCACTACCAGCGACTACAACCTGACCGGTTTGGATAACATAGCCGCGGTGGGCTACACTTAAAGCCATACGGGCGTTTTGTTCCACCAGTAAAATAGTTGTTCCTTCAGCATTAATATCGCGGACGATCGCAAAAATTTGACTGACTAACATCGGTGCCAATCCCATACTCGGCTCGTCCAATAATAACAAGCGGGGGCGCGACATCAAAGCGCGGGCGATCGCCAACATTTGCTGTTCGCCGCCGCTGAGAGTTCCCCCTTTTTGACTAATTCTTTCTCGCAAACGAGGAAATAAATTTAATGCTTTTTCCATATCGGACTTGATACCGAGAGTATCGTTGCGGAGATAAGCACCCATTTCTAGGTTTTCTTGCACCGTCATTCGCGGAAAAATCAACCGCCCTTCTGGACTTTGAGAAATCCCCAAACGGACGATCGCCTCTGTAGATAGTGCTTCTAAAGGCTTTCCCTCAAATAATACAGTGCCTTGGCGCGGGCGCAGCAGTCCTTGAATCGTGCGGAGAGTGGTCGTTTTCCCCGCCCCGTTGCTGCCGATTAATGTCACAACTTCTCCCTGCGAGACTGTTAGCGATACTCCTTTGAGAGCGTGGATATTTCCGTAGTAAGTGTGAATGTCTTTAATTTCCAACATAATTACTCTTTCTGCTTTGTGCTTTATTATATTATCCAGACTAATTATAAATTTTTATTGCATTTATTTAAAATTAACTTTTTTTAGAGTAATCAGTAATTTTACTTAGGTCAACACCCGCCCTAGCTCCCATACAATGTATTTTTAGTAGCGGTGGCGACCAACTTTACAGAATTTTTACTTAAACACCAGATTTCTTGACAGTAGCTTTACAAAAATCTCTAAGTAAATAGGTAATATTAGTACGTAAGCGAAATCAACCGCTACAAGTTACCAATAACAGCACTTAAAAGTTTTCAAATTTAAGGAAATCTACCATGAAATTCAATCACATTAGCAGATCGATCGCATTTTTATTAGCCACTCCTTTAGTAACCAGCTTGAGTGTAGGTATAGCGCCCAGCAGTGCTGCCACAATAGCCGGTTCTGCGGCAGCAGTAACGATTGACAAGTTCAGTCACACACCGGCTGATACAGGTACAGTTACTAACACTTACGCTCAGACAATAGCTAACACCGATTCAGTTATTAGCCAAGCGAAGGCTGATGCAGTTTTTATATCTAACTGTCACGAATTGCTGGCAGCAAATCTCTCGCAAAGTGAAGTCATAGGCAGCGGGAATAACTATTCCGGTTTAGCCCAAAGTCAAGCAGCAGTAATCGGTGACTTCTCTATTAAGGCCAAAGAAACTTTTTCCTTCACTGTTCAGACTATTTTACATCTTTTAACATCTGTTAGTAATCCCCAATCAGAACGGGCTAGCGCCGGTGTTGCTGAATTGAGGTATGATAAGTGCGGGCAAGGGATGTTTGGGCTACCCGATTTGCCTCGTTTGAGGGCGATTGAAATCATAGGATGGATAGGGAACCGGAACATCCCAAAACTTAAGATAATGAATTACTAACCGAATAGAATGTTTAAGCATTTCTACCGACTTAGAATAGCACAGTGTCTTGCGATGAAGCCGGGCTTGCGTAATGTCGTAGTCGCGTATTCTCGCCCTCTACTCTGGTCATGTAAGTTTTACAGATAATTTGGTCTCCATCTGGGATAAACATGGGGTAAACTGGCCATCCATCTGTGATATAAAAGTAACATTTCCAATTGCCAACTAATTCCCATAGTTGTCGAAAAGTTATAGCACTATGATCTCCCAATACCCATCCTAAAATCCCTGGCTGAAAGTGATTTACTGCCGTCGCTCGCCAAAGCTTATTTTTTTTGACCAACAAACGTTTCTAGTTCATCAAGTTCTCCCACCCGGGGAATTGTGTCTGGTTCGTAAGCATCAGGGAGCAATTCTCCTACTTGCTTGACCCAATTTATAATGCTGGTGTGATGTACTCCTTTAATCCTCTCAATTGCTCGAAAACCCATACCATTGACATACATTTTGAGACATTCACGTTTAACTTCTTCCGAGTAACCTTTATGAGGTTGATAGCAATCTATAAATTGTCTGCCACAACCGACACAAATATAATTCTGTTTACCTTTTTTGTGACCATTTTTATTAACATGAGTTGATTGACATTCAGGACATTGCATAAGCTCTGCGTTTTTTGAAGTGTTATTTTTTGGCGCTCGCACTATAACCTTATCATACCCTAATTCAGCAACGCCTCTTTTGCATTAATTGACACTGTTTCTAACCTTCTTTTAGAATCATTTCAATTTGGGATCGGTGTGCACTCTTTTAAAGCCCCGGAAGTGAGTTTGTCATACAACCTCGCTGGAAACTTTAATCCCACACCTGGGGGGTGACAACCAGCCTGAAACCCAGAGGTGGTGAGGATTGAGCCAATGTGTGCTAAAAAAAGATAGGCAGCATAATTGTTACACGCTTGCCTATCCAAAAAATAATGATACCAACATTTTACCAGACTCATTTAAAAAAACAACTGACCAAAGCTCAGTTTCTTGTAATGACAACTTTGCTATCTGTGATGCAATCAGAAAAACAAGTGAGATTAGAACGACTGGCACGGGTATTTCCTTACCCAATTACAACGGAAAGTCGGCGTAGAAAACTACAAAGATTTCTGGATTTACCAAACTTAACTATCTCATTAATTTGGTTCCCCTTAATTACTTATTGGTTGACCACTTATTGCCGCATTGGTACTCGTTTATCAATTGCAATCGACCGCAGTCAATGGGGGTGCATTAATCTCTTTATGGTTAGCCTGATCTGGGAGCGAAGAGCAATTCCATTATACTGGTCGTTGTTGCCCAAATTAGGAAATAGTAACTTCGAGTCACAAACTACCAATTTAGAGCAAGTTTTACCATTATTTTCAGAATATAAAGTCATCGTTTTAGGAGACCGTGAATTTTGTTCTGTTGATTTGGGAAACTGGCTTAAGGAAAAGGGTGTGTCTTTTTGCTTAAGACTGAAAAAGAATCTTTGTATCGAAACAGAACATTTAGTTTGGCAACGGTTGGATGAATTAGGAATAGTACCCGGAACTTCTTTGTATGTTCAAGGGAAAAAAGTGAGGAAAACTCTACCTACTACCGGATTTGAGCTTGCTTGTAAGTGGAAAAGGAACTATGGGAAATATCAAGTTAAAGAAGCCTGGTTTATTCTCACGGACTTAGGCTCATTGCGAGCAGCGCTCAATGCTTATAAGCAGCGGATGGGCATTGAAGAAATGTTCCGAGACTGTAAAACAGGAGGCTACGATCTTGAAGGAACAAGCCTCAAAGGGAACCGACTTATTAACATGATTCTGCTCATGACACTTGCGTACAGTTCAGCAATATTTCAAGGTAATGAACTGAAGAAAAAGCAGGTACAAGAATATGTATCTCGTCGCACAGAACCAAAGAAAAAATATCGCAGACGGAGTACATTTGGTGTTGGATTAGATGGAGAAAAGTGGGTTAATTATCTAGAACAATATTCTTTGGAGGTGGAACAGTTAATGAAGTTAACTCCTTCTAAACGCCGCTTTTATCAACAAGGTATGCGGGCTGCAACCCTTATACAGTCTATCTCGTAGACCTCTTTGTCACCCCCCCAGATCCCACACAAATTAATTTTGCTTTTCTCGCTCAAGGTAATACAACAAGCCTGAGCTTGTATACTTCCGGAGTGTATTCGCGGACTTTTGACAGCACCACTAATTTAAGATTAGTAGAAGTTAAGAACAATATGGCAGTGGCACAAGCGCAACCAGTTCCCGAAGCAGAACCAGTTCCAGAACCTACTACTATATTAGGCACTGCCCTGTTTTTCGGTTTCCTGACCAAGAGGAGAAAACTTAAGAATCAATTGTCTGAAGTTAAATCAAAAGTTTAGGAATGACGCCAAACATCTAAGTAGCTCAACTATCGCTGTTAGATACTAGACTTCTTATTAAAAAAGTCTGGTATCTAGTTATTCTGTATTATCCATTGCCTTCTTCTTCTTTTCCCAAATATGCCTCAATCACGCGAGGATCTGCGCGAACTTGTGCCGGAGTGCCCTCAGCAATTTTAGTACCGTACTCCATAACACTAACGCGATCGCTAATTCCCATCACCACCTTCATATCATGTTCAATCAGCAAAATACTCAAATCCAACTCATCGCGAATCCGGTAAATAAAGCGAGTTAAATCAGCCGTTTCGTTCGGGTTCATCCCTGCCGTCGGTTCGTCCAAAAGCAACACTTTGGGATCGGAAGCCAAAGCCCGGGCAATTTCCAATCTGCGCTGATCGCCGTAGGAAAGGTTTTTTGCCAACTCCGGCGCTTTAGCAACACCTAAACCGACAAAATCCAGCATAGTCAGCGCTTTTATTTTAGCTTCCCGTTCCTCAATCATCGCAGCCGGAGGGCGGAGAATTGCACCCAACAAACCTGTTTTTAATCGGCAGTGTCTACCTACTAAAACATTATCCAGCACAGTCATGTTGTTAAACAAGCGGATATTTTGAAAAGTTCTAGCAATGCCGAAGGTTGTCAGGTGATCCGGCGGTAAACCCGTGATATTTTTATTTTCAAGTACCAACTGTCCCCCACTCGGTTTATAGATCCCCGTCAGCATATTAAAAAAAGTAGTTTTGCCCGCACCGTTGGGGCCGATCAAACTGGCGATCGATCCTTTTTCCAATGTTAAACTAACCTGATTGACCGCAGTCAAACCGCCGAATCGCATTGTAAGTTGCTGTGCTTCTAATAATGACATTTTGTTTCTGTTTTCTAAGATTTTATAGTAGTGCGAGCGTCCTGGTCACAAGCTTTCACGCACGCGAATCAATTTGAGATTGGGAGTTTTTAGGACATATTCTCTAACGTACAAACAAAATAAAACTTAAAAAGATTAGATTCTAAGGAACGGCGAGGGCGATATTGTTCGTGTAAATCGGCCGTCGAAAAGTTTTCAATAACTTTGAGATTGAGTTCGTCAGCCAAAGTTGCAATGTTTTCAAACCCAGTAATCCAGGGTGCATACATACTTTCGTATTTATCTATGTAATCATTGATATCTGGGTAGCCCGTCGTTCTCAATATCACCTTTTCCGACATATAATCAAAGGACAAGCGAAAATTATGAACATTGTCGCGAATTTGTTCTAACACAAATATTACCTCTTTTTTGGCAAGCAAGGTAGTGTTACCTTCCCACAAAAAATAGGTCGGTCGAGTGAAATCAAATTCACTCTGTTTCAGCAAGGAGATTAAACCGTCTGTTATGTAATCGCCGGGAAGGTAGCGAACATTGGCAGTAACTTTGTTAGCTTTGAGAGTTTCTGCTTTTAATTGCAGTGTCGCAGGGTCGTCTATTTCAACATAAATCACTCCTTCTCCATTAATTCTAGCAGCACGAGTATCCAAACCCGAACCTAAAATAACTACTTGTTTGCAACCTCCTAAAATTTGATTTGACAAAACATCATCAAAATATTTAGTCCGCAACTTAACCATTTCTTTAGCCGCAGGAGAGTTTTGAGCTATTTTTGCAGCTATTTCTTTTGTTTCCTCATTGAGCCAAATTTTTACTACTTGATCAGTGTAAAGAGGCATTGCCTCTTCATTCTCTTCTGCTCTAAACTCCGCAACGATAAAAGCAGTACCAGTTACATTGTTCATGGCTAATCTTTCACCCTTACTAAGTAGTTGGTTACAAATAAACATTAGATGAGGAGGTGTTTTTACACTCATAAACTCCCTGCTCTGCTAGATTCTTAGCTAAACCCGCTACCAAATACTATGTTTTTTTGCCCTTACTCGTTTATTGACTTCTCGCATCCGCTAAAGACTCATTGCTCGCTTCAGCATCCGAATGCAGTTCAGCTTGGTGTATCTTATCAGGAATCAGCCCCTCCGGCCGCACGAGCATCATGACAACAAGAGTTAGGCCGAATAGAAATAAGCGCATTTGAATCGGATCTAAACTGGTTGCCAGAAAGTCTCGTAACTGGGGAATTGCAATCCTGGGGAGTACAAAAGTATTCAGAAAACCCTTGAGGACTTGCGCTAATTGTGGCAAATAAAGCCGATCTGCAGACATGATAATGATAGCGCCCAAAATCACCCCCGTCATGTTCCCCAAACCGCCTAAAATCACCATACACAGGATGATTACCGACACCGAGAAATCGAAAACGCTGGGAAAAATCGCGCTGATATAGGCGGCGTAAAACGCGCCTGCAAAGCCTGAAAACGTCGCTCCCATCGCAAAAGCCGAAAGTTTGGTTTTGACCAGGTTAATCCCCATCGCACTAGCCGCTAATTCATCTTCGCGCATGGCATTCCACGCCCTGCCCAAGCGGGAATCTCGCAGCCGCGAAATCATGAAGTAAGCGAAGACAACTAGCAGCAAAATTAGGTAGTACCAGGGAAAGTAGTTGCCCGTGCTGAAAGTACCGACAATGGGGAGAGATGGACGCCCGATCGGGTTTATTCCCGCTTCGCCGCCGGTGAGGTTAAAAGGTCGATCGCACCCAACCAGACACAGCACCAACTCAGGTTTACCCAAAACAGCAGCAACAATCTTCGAGACTGGTTCGTCGATGCGAATCGCGGTTAAATTCCTAAAGACAACCGGGATAATTTCGCCAAAACCGAGGGTAACAATCGCCAAATAATCGCCCCTGAGTCGCAGTGTCGGAATACCCAGGATTACGCCCGCGATCGCAGCTACACCAGCCGCGATCGGCAATACCACCCAAAAGTTCCAAGTAATATTTAACTGCCCAGAAGATAGCAAAGCAGTCGTGTAAGCGCCGATCGCAAAAAACGCCGCATATCCCAAATCCAACAAACCCGCAAAACCCACAGTAATATTCAAACCCAGCGCCAACATAATAAAGATTTGAATCTGTACTACAGTAGCAATCCAGCCAGTCTGAGCCTGAATGTCGATAAACGGAAACAGAATTAGAATAAAAGCTAATGTCACCAGAGTTGCCAGCCGCTGGCGTTCTCCCTGCAAACCCTGCAAAGCACCCATTAACGTAGCTGTCAAAATTGCGATCGTCAAACTGCAAATCCCGTACAGCAGCGTAGTCGGCAAAGCCACAGCCGATTGCCCAGAAAAAGGTCTAATCAAAACCCCTTCTAACACACTCGCAATTAATAGCCAAACTCCAAATCCCAATCCCGCTAAACTGCCGATAGTCGCACCCATTTTCGGGCTGTAAACCTTCTGCTCCCGACAGCTAATAAAGCCCGCCGCCGTACCCATCAGCCAGCCGATTACGGTGCCACTCCAACCGCCGAATAGCAAAACAGTCAAAGAGGCGATCGCCCCTAAAATACCAGTCGATTTAATTGCTTTAATTAGTTTTTTTGACATAGGAAGAAGTTATTAGTCATTAATCAGTAGTTAGATGAAAGAATGCTAGGAATCGCAGTTTATAGATGCGACTGACGCGGGCCGTGCCAAATTCTGCCTCAATGAATGTGATCGACTGCTTATCGTGGAAACGGTCGATCCGGCTAGCTACAGTTTAGAGTCTTTTGAGTCCGATTATTGCACCAAAAGTGACGAAACTTCAAATATACTGGAACTGTTACCCCAACACACTTCAAACGGGCGATCGCTATATGGTAGAAGCACCTCAAAAAACTATCAGCCTGGACGAGTTTTTGCAACTCCCAGAAACCAAACCCGCTAGCGAATACATCAAAGGTGCGATCGTCCAAAAACCTCTGCCCCAAGGAAAACACAGCAAACTACAATGCAGACTCGTAACAGTCACCAACGACATCGCAGAGAAACCGCAAATTGCCCTAGCCCTACCAGAACTTCGCTGCACCTTTGGCGGACGTTCTATTGTCCCCGATGTCGCGATTTTTGTTTGGAATCGCATTCCCCTAGACGCTGACGGCGAAATTGCCAATACATTTAATGCTCACCCAGACTGGACAATAGAAATTTTGTCCCCAGCCCAAAGCCCAACCAAAGTCACAAACAATATTTTGCACTGTTTGAATGCCGGTTGTCAGATGGGTTGGTTGCTCGATCCGGATGAAAAAAACATTTTAGCCTATCCCGCAAGGCAGCAGCCGATTTCATTGCAAGAACCAACAGATATACTTCCGATGCCCAACTTTATGCCGGAAATGCAGTTGACTTTAGGCGAAGTTTTTGGCTGGCTCAAACCAGGGAATATTTAAAACGTAAAACAAAAACGTAAAACGCGATCGCTTTTAGTTCCCCAACTTCTTAAAGAAGCCGGGGATCTGGGTGCGATGTTTTTTTAGATCTACTTAAATGTCTCTTGCCATTATTTAAACCATGCAATTTTAAACCTTTTCCTGAACATTCTCGCCCAACAAGCCCCCTGGACGAAAAGCCAAAATCACCACCAAAACCCCAAACACCCAAGCATTAGTCCAACGGCTTGACAAATACTGATCGCTCAAAGACGAAAGCAACCCAATCAAAACCCCTCCTAACATCGCCCCCACAATATTGCCAATCCCCCCCAAAACCGCCGCCGTAAAAGCCCTCAAACCCGCCGTAAACCCCATCGTAAACACAATAGTATTGTTGTACAGACCAACCAGAATCCCAGCCGAACCAGCCAAAGCTCCCCCAATCAAAAAAGTCAGAGCAATAATCTGATCCACATTAATTCCCATAATTTTAGCGGCATCGCGGCTTTGAGCAGTTGCCCGCATCGCCTTTCCCAGACGAGTGTACTGGACAAAAACATGAAGCAAAACCATCAATACAACCGCCACTACCAACACAATTAAATCTTTGGTAGTAAATACAATACTCGTTTGAATTCCCAAAAATTTGAGAATATCAACTCGTGGCAACAAATCGGGAAAACTTTTCGGAGCTGCCGAGTTAGAACCCATCACCGGAATAAAAGCTTTCAATCCTCCCCAAAACAGGCCCATATTTTGGAAAATAAAAGAAACTCCAATCGCTGAAATTAAAGGAGCCAAACGGGGAGCATTTCGCAAAGGCCGATAAGCGTACTTTTCCACAACAATATTCAGCCCAGCACAAAACACCGAACATACAATTAAAGCGACTAACATCACCGGTATAGCAGTACCTAAAGATGCGCCATCTTGAATGCCAAAAGCCCCGAACACAGTTAGGGAAGCAAAAGCCCCCAACATATACAAATCGCCGTGAGCAAAATTGATTAACTCAATAATGCCATAAACCATAGTGTAACCCAAAGCAATAATTGCAATCAGCGCGCCGTTGACAAGACCAACTAATAATTGTTGGATAAAAACTTCAGGACGGCTGACTATTTCTCCAACGATTTTTGGCAAATCAAATCCTGCGATCGGGCCTAATAGCAAAACTATATAAACTACACCTAGATATAAGAGAATACTTTTCCAGTTCTTCATGTTTTTGAGTAATTGGGAATTGGTAATTGCAAATTAGGAAGGCGAAATAGGGAAGGGGAAATAGGAAATTGGGAATTGGGAAATCAAACAACTTGAATGATTTTTCTTCCTTCTTCCTCTTCCCTCTTCCTTCTTCCTTCTTCCTCTTCCCTCTTCCTTCTGATTAATTATTCCGTCTTGAGCGCATTCACGAACTCCCACTTGCCACCTTTAACCACATTTCCTGACATTGTAGTCAAGCTCGTGTCGCCGTTGGTGTCAAAACTCCAAGTCCCGAGTACCCCGTTAAAATCTTTAGTTGCCAACACAGCTTCACGGATAGCAGCGCGGTCATTTTTGCAAACTTTATTAATTGCGCCGATCGCAACTTTAGTAGCTTCATAGGCGTAAGCTGCATAAGCTTCCGGTTCAGCATTATATTTTGCCTTGTAACTTGTGTACCACTTGGCGCCCGCACCAGTCAATTCTTGAGGAGGCAAGCCGCCAAAAGTAGCGTAAATTCCTTCGGCATCTTTGCCTGCCGCGTCAATTAAAGCTTTATCTTGAATGCCGTCAGGGCCCATGAATTTAACTGCCTCAGGCGTCATTCCGACATTTCTCATGTCTTTAATTATTTGTCCGGCATTGCTCTGAGTAGTGCCACCGAAGTAAATCATGTCGGGATTTAAAGCTTTGATTTTATTCATTAACGCCTTGTAGTCGCTAGCTCTAATATCAATTCCCTCTCTTCCGAGGACTTGAATTCCCAACTTTTTAGCAGTTGCTTCAAAAACATCAGCGATGCCTTTGCCGTAGAGTTCTTGGTCGTCGAGAATGTAGACTTTTTGCACGCCTAAAGATTTCGCCCAGTTGCCAGCTACAGCCCCTTGAAGGTCGTCAGCGGGGACAACGCGGGTGAAATTACGAGTGCCAGCGGGATAATAAACGTTCGGTTCTTTGGGTTCGCCTTTTCCTGGTTTAGTCAGTCCCGGATAAGTGTTGGCCGGACTGATCATGACGATGTTAGCTTGGTTGAGCACGGGAATGGAAAGTTTGGCGGCACCGGAGTTATAGTGACCGATGACGGCAACTACCGAACTGTCAGCGACGGCTTTGTTGGAGTTGGACGTTACTTGGGCCGGGTCCCATTTGCCGGCGGCGGCGGTGGCGTCATCGTAAACTTCGTATTGGATTTGGATTTTGCCGTCGCAAGCTTTGGAGTCGGTTTCTGCCAGTGCTTGTTGGATGCCGTTGACCAGTGTTTGAGCTTGACCCAAAGCGCTGCCTGTCATCGGCAGCATGGAGACAATTTTGACAGTATTTGGATCTCCGGGGCTGCTGACTGCGACGGGAGTGGCTGCGGGACTGGTTCCGGGGCTGCCTCCGGGAGTTGTGGCGGTGGGTGCTGGAGGATTTTGACAGCTAGTGCACAAAGAGGCTATTCCGGCGGCAAAAAGTAATTTCCGCAATCCTCCGACGCCGAGATTCTGTGTTGAGTTGGTTTTTGGGGGTGTGGGACTTTTGCCCCCTGACTTCTGGGAAAAGTTCATAGGTTGGTTCGTTTGTTGCTTGCGTCTTAGCATATTTCCACTCTCTAAGTCTGTAAGTCAAGAGTTAGCACAGATTTTCAAGTTTTACATGAACTCTTAAAGATACACCGCTGCAACAAGCTTCTTCTCTCGTTCCCGTAACCTGGGAAGGCGTACCAGGTCAGGAAACGAGGCAGAGCCTCGGTCAATGGGTTTCCAGGAGCTTCCGGGGAACCAGTTAAAACCGGTTCAACCAGTTAAAAACTAAAAAGGAAAGGAAAATACAGATTTCCTTTCCCTTCCTCAACCCTGCAGCGTCAAATCAGCTTGATTGCGAGATTAAAGACGAATCGCTTTTTTCTTTTGAGCGATCGACACTAAAGTCTTCATAGTACGATCGCTCAGTATTCACATCCCACAAATCGTGCTTTTCGCCGAGAATATTTCTCACAGCCAGCATTCCCGTCAGCATGGAATGGTCTTGGTTGTTGTATCGGTGCATACCGTTTCTCCCGATCGTCTGCAAATTCTCAATTCCCTTCACAAAACCTTCAAGTACCTGCAAGTGTCCTCGATATTCGCCATCATAAACTGGATAAGCTTTGGGTTGCCGTATGACAACTCCATCTTCAACCTCGGCAGTTGTTGCTAAACCCAAACCAACCAACTCGCGAGTTGCTAATTCGATAAGTTGCGCGTCCGACATTTCCCAAACCTCGTCGCCTACGCTACAGAAATATTCCATTCCCAAACAACTTTTGCTGGCGTCGGGAACTAAAGCGGCGCTCCAATTCTTAAAGTTTTGAATTCGTCCCACTTTGACTTCGGGGGAGTGAATGTAAATCCAGTTGTCAGGAAACAAATCCTTGCGATTGACAATCAGTGATACAATCAAAAAATCTCGATATTTGAGCGATCGCGCGGCGTGCAGCACCTCTTCTGGTGGCTGCGGTTTCAGTCTTGCTACCAGTGCCGATATCGGCATACTCGTAATGAAATTATCCGCAGAATATTGAACTACTTCTCCGTTTTGCTCCGCAGTAATACTTTTAATCTTATTACCTTCACGCTCAAAGCTAATCACTTTAGTATCCAGATAAACTTTGCCGTCTTTATTCTCCACAGCTTCCGCGAACTTTTCCCACATCATCCCCGGCCCCAAAGCCGGATAATCAAATTCTTTGATTAATGTTTTAGTGTCGTTGCTGCCAAACAAAGCATTAATAATTGCTGTCGTCAGCGACAATCCTTTAATCCGCTGCGCCGCCCAATCTGCTTGAATTTCCGAACAAGGAATGCCCCAAACTTTTTCTGTGTAAGTCTTAAAAAATGTTTTATACAAGCGTTCGCCAAAACGATTGATCACCCACTGTTCAAAAGTTTTTTCTTCTGTAAGTGGCCAAATTCTCACTTTCACATAACTCAAAATAATCAGCATACTCTCAATTATGCCTAAATTAAAGAGAGTATTGAAGGCACTGATCGGATAGTTAAAAAATTTACCTCGATAAAAAATTCGCGACAATCGTGGCACTTTAATAAACTCATTTCCCAGTACCTCTTGCCACAACTGCTGCACGGCTTCAACTTTAGTATAAAAGCGGTGGCCGCCAATGTCGAAACGATAGCCTTTGTAGGTTTCGGTGCGAGCTATTCCCCCAACTTTATCACCTTTTTCTAGTACAACAGGGATAATGCCTTGCTTGACGAGCTCGTAGGCCGCAGTCAAGCCCGCAGGGCCTGCACCGACGATCGCAACAGGATAATGTTTCACTCAGCCTACCTCCAGCTTTTTTATCGAAACTATACAGTTATTTATAACTTGTCAAAGGGAGAGATGCACCCGTGAATACCCTGAGAAACTCTCGATCGACCTGATGTTTAAGCACAATTTGCCTTGATTTATTGAGCCGATACTGGCAAGCTAACTTTGCCAGTCACAGGCTTTTTTTGGTATAAGTAGCGACCCGTGCCGATCGCGAATGCCAGTCCGCTGTAAAAGTAGAAAAGCCAGTGCCACGGAATAGTTTTCAGGGCAAATAGGATACCGTGTTTACGGTGGAAAAATCGGTAAAGTGGTGCATTAATTGCTACCAGTGGTATGGCCAACAAACCAGCCAGTAGGAGAAAGCTCAGCGACCAGCAGGTTCCCAAAATTGCCAGCAGGACTGCATAAGTTAAAATCACGCTGATGCGGTTTGAAACTTGCAAGTTGAGGTCGTTATTCAATTTGCGATCGCGCCAAATCAGTTCTGTCCAAGGCAGTGCTCGGTAGAAAAAGTCAGCTTTTACCATACCCATCGGTTTCCACTGCTTTAAATGTTTCACCTGCAATGTTTTGCACAGCCGAATGTTATAACCTGCTTGTTTCAAACGGTAGCCGAACTCAATATCTTCGATCGAAGCTTGGCGGTAACTCTCATTAAAGCCACCCATCTGCAAAAAAATTTCCCGGCGAATCACTCCGCAAGCGCCCCAAAAAGTCGAAGCTTCTTCGTTACCTGTTTGGTGGACGTAGTGGTGCAGCAAGTTCCTGTACTGCGATAGAAAATCGGGATCTCCTGGAGCATCATCGTAAGAGCCGATGAAAGCAGCTAAGTAAGGATTATTTTTGAACACCGATATCGCATAGCCCACAGCTTCTGGACAAACAGCGACATCAGCATCTACAAAAAACAGAATATCTCCCTTTGCAGCCTGGGCACCCAAATTCCTTGCCCGCGCTGGCCCCCCGCATTCGGGAATCCTGATGACTTTGGCGCCGAATTCATTGGCCAAACGCCAGGAACCGTCGCTTTCGCCATCTGCTACTACAATAATCTCGATCGGTCTGGGCACAGCTTGAGCCAGTTTTGACAAACAGGTGCGGAAGTAAGCGCCCCCGTTGTGGACTGGGATAATAACGGATACAGTGGGGTCGGCGGTAGAAATCATTACCTAAATTGTTTAAATTGCAGGGGCTAAAATTTGCTGGAATTTTATTTGTGCTACTTTACTAAGGGTAAAATCAGCTCTACTTTTTTATTTATAACTCGATTGCTGTTTGTATTCAACTAGGTTTTTTGCTGGCATTCTCGATTGGATTTTCCCCAATTCATACCTGTATTCTACGCCATATCTTGCTGAGACTGACCTGATGCAGACAACAGCTTTACAAAATCTTTAAATATAGGATTGTTTGTGTAAACTTGGGAAAAAGCCCCAGCAGCATTTTCGTGAGGCTGTGTTGCAATGCACAAGACTTTGGTTTTCTAAGTAGGTACACCGTATAAAATCAAACATTGTTTATACGGACACCGGGAACTGTCAGCACTTGCGCGGTACAATTTCTTTTACAGACCTCATCCGCGAGTGACTCCTGCACCAAGTCTCGATCGCGCCTGCGGACTCAATGCACATTTTATGACTTTTGGCAATATATTTTTTTAAATATACGTCTTGAAATTTCCGACGCTGTACGATCGAGCTTTGGTAATTTGCTAACATATCCTTAGCTAGCTCCCTTTGAGCCAAAACTTTTACATAAACAAGTTTTTATATTACATGAACACCTCCCAAAACAATTTAAATCAGCCATTAGTTTCAGTCATCATACCAGCTTACAACGCTGAAAACTTTATTGCTAAAACCTTAGAATCTGTGTTATTTCAAACTTATCAAAACATAGAAGTTTTAGTAGTTGACGACGGCTCTACAGATACAACAGCCGAAATCGTAAAATCTTTTGTTCAAAAAGATAGCCGAGTCAGCTTATTGCAGCAGTCAAATGCCGGCGTCGCCGCCGCTCGCAACCTAGCAATTGAAAAATCAAAAGGCGAATATATTGCTCCCATCGATGCCGACGATATTTGGTATCCGCAAAACCTAGAAAAACAAGTGAAATGCCTGACTTCCTCAGAACCATCTGTCGGAGTTGTCTATTCCTGGTCAGTTGATATAAATGAAAAAGGCTTGTTGGTCACAGGGGGATTTTACAACTCCACCATCGAAGGAGAAGTTTACACAGCATTAGTTTATAAATATTTTATAGGAAATGCCAGCGCCTCTCTAATCCGCCGCGTTTGTTTTGCAAAAGTCGGCGGTTACAACTGCAAACTTAAACTAGAAAACGCTCAAGGCTGCGAAGACTGGGAACTTTACCTCCGCATAGCCGAACATTATCAATTTAAAGTAGTGCCAAAATATTTAGTCGGCTACCGGCAGATGGCCAGTAGTATGTCTAGCAACTATGCAGTAATGGCAAAATCTTACTCTTTAATTATGGCAGATGTCCGGCAGCAACATCCCGAAATTCCCAGCAGCATTTATCGCTGGTCTAGCAGCAATTTTTACATTTACTTAGCTGTTAAAAGCAACCGCAGCGGCAATCACCGGAGTACATTATCTTGGCTGTATCGAGCTTTAAAAGAAGATTTATTAATGGCACTTTTGCGCCACAATTTGTATCTGCTGTCAATAGAAAGTATATTAAAAATAATAGTTCCAGCGCCAACTGAATCAGGGTTAGAGTTACAACAAGCATCCGAATCGAGTGAAGGGACGACACTTGCTAGGATTGAGACGCGGGCGAAGGTTTACAGAATGTTGCCGTCCCAGGTATACGAAAGAAGGCGGCTCAACAGTTTAGCCAAGCGAAAATCTAAATAATACCAAATCCGGGTATCATACCCCCGTTATGAGGACAAAAAAACTACTCGCTTGTGTTATTTTAAAAAATTTAAAGTGAGGGTATATTTTGAAGGAAAAATGTCACTAATTTCACTAAATATAACTATTAAGAATTAGCTTGCCAAGTGAATCTATTCGCTTGGCAAGCCGAGGCCGCTCGTTGATGATTATTTATTTAGATAAGTATGCCAAACAATTATCAGCTACCCTGCTTCAGAGGAGATGTTTTGTGGCCACCAATAATAATTGGTAAGATTTTTGATGGGTTCTGTCATGGTTGTCGATAAAATTTGACAACGTTCTTCCAGAACTGCTTCCAAGTCTTGTATTTTGTCAAAACTTTTATTGACTAACGGTTCATCCGCCACAGACCAGAGTCTTTCTGCTGGTTGAAGTTCCGGAGAGTAAGGTGGTAAATATTCTACATAAATTCCTGATGGTAGAACCACTCGCTCGCTCCTATGCCAGCCAGCTCGATCCATGACTAACAAGATGATTTTCGATTTTCCGACCACTGTTTGTTCGGCAAAGTTTTTTAATACTAGATTCAACCATTCTATGTTAACTCTCGGAATGATAAACCATTCGGTTTTTCCCGTTGGAGGGTTAACAAATCCGTAAAGATATACCCATTCGTAACGGTGACAAACAACTGCTGATGGCCTTTCTCCAATTGGTGCCCACACTTTACGGATAATTGGCTTGAGTCCTACTCGATGTTCGTCAAATGACCATACTTCTATCTGGTGTGACGGAAACTCTTTTTGCAGTTCCCTCACTCGGTTTAAGAGTTTTTTTTAAATTTTTCTTGTTCAATTTCATCCCCTTTCTTGTGTTGGGGTCGAGGTCTTTGAGGTGAGTAACCGCACTTTTTTAGATATTCCCAACCCCTCTGTTTTCCAACTTGTTTTCTCCCAATTTTTTGGGCGATCCATAATGCGACTTTTGGCCCACTCCAGATGCCTCTATCGGGCGATTCTCCTTTGAGACTTAAACGCAGTTCTTCTAATTGCTCTGTGTTAAGTAAGGCATGGCTGGGACGTTTTTTTGGGGGCTGCTTTTTGAGATGAATTGCTGTCTCTCCTTGTTGATTGTAGCTTTTTACTATTGCTCTGGCATAGTCATAATTAATCCCCACTACTGCTGCTGCTTCTTTAATAGTTGAGGACAGCGCAATTAACCATAGTAATTGCCAGCGACGCGCTTCGATCGGGTGGGTCGCTTCTCGGTAATTATGCTTGAGTTGTGCAGCACTCAAGTAAGGTTCCAGATGTGCTACTCTTGTCATCTTTTTGTTTGAACCATTAACTCACCAAGACAATTGTAGTTCAGGAACGCCACCTGTTTTTGTCTGTCGCTCGCCTGCGGCTGTGTCGCTCGCCTGCGGCTGGTTGAGCGCCTGCTGCATCCCGCCTCACCTTTAGTTAAACAGTTTTGAGGGTTCGGGAGATTCCTGATTCCTCCCTTGCCGCAAACACACAGATGGCGATTGAGCGCCTAAAGCGCTCAATCGCCATCATAACGGGGGTGGCTAACCCGGATTTGGTATAAACCCAACATTGAAAAACCCGGTTTTTTGGAGAAACCGGGTTTGTGAGGAAGCTAGAGGGCGTTTACTTCTGTCTGGTTGCTCGATTAAGAATCAGGAAAGAGGGTTAAATAAAAAAATCTAAATTTTCCATTCTTCCCTCTTACTTCTTACTTCTTCCTTCTACTTAATCTCTCTAAGCGTGAGAAGCTGTAGGAGTTTGAGCTTTCGGCTGCTGGCCGTCTGGCGCAAGGGATTCCCCTTCAATAAACGAGCGCAACATCCAAGCCATTTGCTCGTGCTGTTCCATCAAACCAGTCAAAAAGTCTGCGGTTCCATCATCCTTAAACTCTTCACCGCACTGTTCAACGTGTTGGCGGAGATTGCGAATAATCATTTCGTGGTCATCAACTAAACGCGCTACCATTTCCGTAGCCAAAGGCAAATCGCCGATATGTTCTTGAATCGAGCCATACTTCAGAAAACCCTCAGCAGTACCAATTGGATAGCCACCTAAAGTTCTCACCCGTTCGGCCATAGCATCGATATTTAATGTTAACGCCTGATAGTGTTCTTCCCACAACTGGTGGAGCGATCTAAACTGTGGGCCCACTACATCCCAGTGATACTTTTTGGTTTTGATTAACAGCAGATAAGCATCTGCCAGGTCGTGATTCAATAGTTCGATAACGCCTGCACGCTGCTCGTCAGATAGCCCTATGTTTAACTTACGCATTGAAAATTGTTCCTTCAACTCTAACTTTACTATTAGAACAAATTTCGCCAGCCACTTACATCAACCCAGAGGACGATCGAAGACGATCGAACTTTAGTAAAATATGTGCATTTCAGGTTAAAGTAATCGCAATATTGATACCCTTAGATAGATGCAATAAAACTTATTGTTCCGGAGGGTCTTTGTTTGGCGCTTACACCGATTGGACGGCAGGTGATCCCCCGCTCAATCCGGCTATAAAAAGGCTGCACTCTGATTGTTAGTAAAAATAAAGGAATTTATGCCGAAGTTAACGAACCTCATACACACTTAATTGTGCGAGCGGGTTTAAATGACGACATAAGGGACTTGCAATTAAATATAACCCTATTTATCCTAGAAGGCTAGGAAACAGATTTTCGGACATGAGCGGTTCTGAGCTGTGTGATTGGGATGCTAGAAATGATATTGAGTCAAACCGTTAGATAGACGTTCAAGGATGCTGCCAAGAAACAAACGGGCGATCGCCATCGAAACTTTATGGCCAAAGTGGCTGATGATTACTTTAATGGTTAAGCCCCAAAAGTATAAATATTTCTAGGATGGAACCCTTGATAGGGTTCAAATCGGCTTACATGAACACAGATAATCTTGGGTTTGTTAAATAGCGATAAACCGAATCAAGGAGATCTATATAATGACCTGTGAGGAAGCCGGTAATCGCTGAGCATCCTTGCTCAACCCTCGATACTAAATTGAGCGAAGCAAAAGTTTGTTCAACTGAGATCTTGCACCATTCTCAATTAGCATTTTATGAACAGGCAAGATGCCTGTTCCACAAAGGATAAATTTTCTTGTGGAACAGGCATCTTGCCTGTTGCTGACAATGGTGCAAGATGTGAGTTCAGCCAAGGCTCTTTTTTTCAGTAAAACAAAGCCTTGGATGTTGCGATCGTACAATCACCTGAATAATCCATCCCAAGCTATCCATCACCGATTTGAAAAACCGTTGGCCACTGTCACCTCGATCGACTCTAACAAACAAATACAGCCATGACACGCTTTGTCCCATCTAGTAGACCACCGGGAGAAGTTGTGTGCTCGCTTCACCTTCGGGAACACTTGCTGCTGTGACCCCCACAGCACTAAGCCGAAGCTATCAACGGCAGTGTCGCGTTTTCGCCCCGCATGAAGGCTTTGTCAAACGCGACCCTCTGATGAAGCATCGTTGTAGTGCCAACTGTTGAAACCCCGTTTTGGGGGGATGGCGCGTCCAAGACAGATAAAAAAAGCAGTCCTCTGTGTTTGCACTGAAGAGGAGATAGAGGGCATTGCAGTTTGTCCTCTCTGGGGAAGACGGGGTAAAGTAGCAGTAGGAAAGATTTATCCATACTTTTACTAACTGTGCTAATTTCATTGTTAGCTGTAAACCATCATGCGGGAAATCTGCCAGAGCGTGGAAACCATATTTCAACTGCTGTTAGACGAACTCACAAAGTCCACTCGCGCGTCTGAGCAGAGCTGCCAAGATGTAGCAGGGCGACTCGCAGCAGAAGTCAACAGGATATGCACAGAAAGCCAGCGGATTCAAGCCTCTGGAGATATAGAAGGTTCAGCCCAGAGCCTCGCTCAGCACCGCTTGCAACAATGCCTCCACTATTACAATTTAGGCTCCGGGCCCGGGCGAGTAGAATTGCACAGTACCCTCAGCGCGATCGTCTATCGCTACATCACTCCTCCGCAGGTGCAGTCTAGCTATCAGGCGCGAGTAGAACTGATCAAAGATTTTTTGCAAGGATTTTATCTCGAAGCTTTAAAGGCATTCCGGCGCGAAACCCAACTACCACCCACCTACAGTCCCCGCACTCGGTTAGAACTAGCAGAGTACATGGCCTTTGTAGAGCGCTTCGGGAAGCGGCGCATTCCTTTACCTCGGAACCGCAGCCAGCAACTAATTATTTTACGGGCCCAAACCTTTTCCCAGCAGCAGCCCAAAGAAACCTCCGTAGATATGGAACAAGCCGCCGACGGAGGGGCTTCAGATTCCGACCAAACTTGGAACGACACCTCGGTGCACTCGGTGCGGGAAGCGATGGCGGGACAGGGTTCGGCGGCAATTCGTCCCCTAGGCGACGAGTCAGAATCTCTGCGGCAAAACGTGATTGAGGAATTAGTAGCTTACTTGAAAGAGCGCAACCAACAAGACTGCGCCGATTACTTCGTGCTGCGCTTGCAAGACTTGCCGACTAATGAAATAGAGTCGCTTTTGGGCATAACTCCTCGCCAAAGAGACTATTTGCAGCAGCGCTTCAAGTACCATTTGCTCAGGTTCGCCATGTCGCATCGCTGGGAACTCGTTCACCAGTGGCTGGAAGCAGACTTAGACCGCAATTTGGGTTTGCTGCCTTCTCAGTGGCAGGCGTTTGGCGAGCAAATTGGTCCAGAGGGACAGCGTTTGCTAAAGTTGAAACAACAAGGTCTGTCAGAGTCAGCGATCGCGCAAAGCCTCGGCAGCACGGTAGCCCAGGTACAGAAACGGTGGTTTAAATTGCTGGAACTTGCCTGGGAATTGCGAAATCGTTCAGATTCCGGAGAAGGGGCATCTAGTGATGAATAACGAAACGAACAGGGATGCAGAGGCTTTCGATCGCCATTTTTTAGACTGGATATTGCAGGCGCCGATCGCGAATACCTCTAACGAAGATGAGGAAAACCTCAATCCATCCCCTCGCTCAGAAGAGTGGGGCGACACAGAAGACAATTCCGGGGTGGAATACTGGGAATGGGACGAACCAGACCCGCTGGACTATCAAGTGGGGGCGCACAGCAATGCACCCGCACAACCGCAGACAATTGGAGAAATACCGACCGTGCAAGACCGTTTTCAGACCTTGTTAAAAGAAAGGCTTAGAGCCGAAATTGAATCTAACCCGCCGCTGTTCCCCTGGGAAACAGAATTCAAAAGCTACGACCACGATTACCCAGACGATGTAGCCCCGCAATGGGTTCCCCCCCTACACCTCTGGACTCCCCAACTACAAAATATCAGGTGGGGCCGCCTGCCAATTCCGATCGCCCAAGGGGTTTTTGCTCAACTGCTAGAACCTTGTCAGGAACTGGTAATGTCGTCGCTGCGGGAAGGCTCGAAGTTAGTTCGCGCTGTAGATGGATTATTTCCCGGCCATTCTCAGGAACTCAACGAGTTAGCTGGTTTAGTGCTCCGAGGTTCTTTGCGGGGACTTCTAGATTTAGAAGATTTCCCGACTTACGAAGCTGCGAGTACCGATCAACAAATGGTGCTGTCGCTGTTGGCCGCGAGGGAAATCATTGAGTCTCTAACTTTGGATTGTCCTGTGAATCAGCCGCCTGTTTCGCGGGAGTGGCTGACTGGTTTGGGTTCGCTGACTCTGGAAGCTCAATACCTGTCGAACCACAACAGAGAACAGCCAATGCCGTGTTTAAGAGTTGAGTGCCAATTTCCGGGGGCAGGAAGTTTGGAACTCAAGGGAGGAGATGCCGAAGCAACTGCACATCGTCCGAATTCCGGGCATTTAAGTGTGGAGTTGTTTGACCCACAACCGAACAAGACTTATGCTCTAGAAGTTCGATTCCAAAACTTCGAGACTAGACCTTTGATGTTTGCTATTCGTCCCATCTTAACCGGACAAGATAGCAACTAGAAAGGTGTAATTAGAGTAAATAATTTAGGTTTTTACTCGCTGGTTTGACCTCACACAAAAACAAATGCAATTCCTCTACTTCTGTCGTGGAAAACCAAAAAAATAGAGATTAGGTAAAACCCAGATTTATCTGTGAAGTTAATCTGTGGATTCAATCTAAAATCGCTTGACACAGAAATAAGATTTAGAGATTAGGTAAAACCCAGATTTATCTGTGGATTCAATCTAAAATCTAAAATCTAAAATCTAAAATCGTTTGACAGGGAAATAAGATTTAGATATTAGGTAAAACCCAGATTTATCTGTGGATTCAATCTAAAATCTAAAATCTAAAATCTAAAATAGTTGGATGGGTGCACATGACAACTGATAACCTGCGAAATATACCTGTTTTGGGTAAGCTGTGGGAGCAGATTGAGGCGATGCCTCCGCCGGTGATTGAGGATTCTTTACTGCTGCGAATCCTAGTTCAGTTGTTGGTAATTGTGGGGATTGTAGCTACTGACGTTGCTGCTGAAGAAGCCCAGAACCTGTGGGCTGTGCCTGTTAGTATTGTGGGAGCAACTTGGAGTTGGTACCGCCGCCGCGATCGCAATGTAGCTGCTAAGTTCTGCATAGCTATTGGAATGCTGGTGGCGCTGTTCGCTTTTTTTAGCCGCTTGGTGGGAGAATTGAATGATACGCGGTTAGTTTTGGCGCAACTGTTAATCCAACTTCAAGTGCTGCACAGTTTCGATTTGCCTCGCCGCAAGGATTTAGGCTATTCGATGGTAATCGGGCTAATTTTGTTAGGGGTAGCAGCAACTCTCAGCCAAACCTTGACTTTTGGGCCGCTGTTGTTGCTGTTTTTGGCTTTAGCACTTCCGACTTTGGTGTTGGATTATCGATCGCGCTTGGGATTTGTGAAGCCAGAAGCCATTGGCGAAAAAGCACAAGGTAAAGGAAAAAATGATAGCCTGTCGCTATTTGCTGCTACTTTATCCCCAAAGAATTTTGCTTGGCTGCTGCTGATAACTGTCGGGTTGGGGCTGACTATTTTTGCGTTTTTGCCACGCCTCCCTGGCTATCAGTTACGGACTTTTCCGGTGAGTGCTCCTATGGAATATCAGGGGGAGTTTGACTCGCGCAGCATTCTGAATCCAGGGTATGTCAGAGGGGGAAATGAAAAAGGGACTGGCGGAGGAAGGGGGAGAAACCCAGACTCTGGGCCAGGAGAGGTGGACTCTACTTTTTATTACGGTTTCAACCAGCGCATTAATCAAAATTTGCGGGGGGAAATGAAACCTCAAGTGGTGATGCGGGTGCGATCGCAGGCTGCGGGTTTTTGGCGGGTATTAGGCTTTGACAAATACACTGGTCAGGGTTGGGAAATTTCTCGCAACGAACAAGCTCAAAAGCTGACTCGACCTAGCTGGTCTTATCAATTTTATTTGAATCCGTTTCCCAATGCGCCTCGGACTCAAGAGGTGATTCAAAGTTATACTATTGTTGCTCCAATGCCGAATTTGATTCCGGCTTTAAACAAGCCGAAGGAGCTTTATTTTCCGAGTCCAGAGGCGGCGATTGATGCGGAGGGGGGTTTGCGAGCGCCTGCGGAATTGGGAGAGGGTGTGACTTATACAGTTATTTCTAATGTGCCTTTTCGCGATCGCTCTTTGTTGGGGAAAACTGGTACTAATTACCCGAAAAATATTCGCAACTTCTATTTGGATGTGCCGCCGAAAATTGCCCAGAAGGTGCGAGAAAAAACTGAAGAAATATTGGCAGCAAGAAATCGAGTGTCTCAGTCGGACAGACCGATTGATTCTCCTTACGAAAAAGCTTTGTACTTAGCTCAATATTTGAAGCAAAACCCTAATTATAAAATTGAAAAAGCTTTGCCTTACTTAGAGGAAAGTGAAGATTTAGTTGAGGGTTTTCTGTTTGGTTACAAAAATACCCAGGATGGCAAAAAAGTTACAGGTGGATATCCCGACCACTTTTCGACGGTACTGACAATTATGCTCAGATCGATCGGGATTCCGGCGCGACTGGCGGGTGGCTTCGATACGGGGGAATTTAACCCGTTTACTGGTTACTATGTTGTGAAAAATACCGATGCTTTCTTGATGACGGAGGTATATTTTCCCAATAATGGCTGGTTTGGTTTTAATCCGATTCCCGGTTATCCGTTGATTCCGGCTTCGGTGGAAGACAACCAGACTTTTAGTGCGATCGAATCGTTTTGGAAGTGGATCGCGGGTTGGCTACCGACTCCTCTCAGAAGCGGGCTGGATTCAGTCATAGGTTTTGTAATTGGCTGGATAACTTTGATTGTGGGCTGGTTTCTGGGACAGTTTGCTAAGGGTTGGGTGGGGTTATTTACTGGTTTGATTGCTGCGATCGCCTTTGGCTTTATTGGCTGGTTAATTTGGCAACTGTGGCGCAAGTGGCGCCACCGCCGCTGGCTTGCGAAGTTGCCGCCGGTGGAGGGGGTTTATCAGGAAATGCTGAAGGATTTGGCGAGTAGGGGATTTGTGAAACCTCGCGCTCAAACGCCTTTGGAGTATGCTGAGGCTATGCGCGGGAATCATGCAACTGATGAAGCTGAGGTGATTGATGAAGTTTCGCAGGCTTACGTGCGCTGGAAGTATGGGGGCGAAGCGGGTAATTTGAACCAGTTGCGGCAGTTGGTGGAAAATTTGAGGCGATCGCACTTGAAGAAACTCAAAAAGCGCTGGTTTTAAGCGATACCGATCGCTTAGATGCGGTGATTAAGCGGGATGAACAGGTTTATAACCGTTTTCGGTCAAGTCATCGGTTTGGTAAGTTGTCGGGGGAGGAGTTTAAGCGGACGGTGGAAGTTTGGGAAAAGAAGGTTTTGCAGTTACCTGTGGCTTCTAATCTTTCTAGTAAGGCGATGCTGAAGACTTTGGGGGAGGCGACTGGGGGTTATGTGGGGCTATTGGATATGATTCTTAGGGAGACGGCGATTCGGGCTTTGAAGAAGGGGTTGTCAAGGATTGATTTGGAGACTCTCAATGAAGTTGCTGCGGAGTACAAGTGATGGAAGCGATAGAAATCCAGCCTTGGCTGTTTCGGGTGGAACCGTTGGAGGGTGAGAGTTTGAGCCTTTTTTTGGGGCGGTTTCGGCGGGCCAATGAGTTAACGCCGACTCGGTTGGGTAAGATGGCGGGGTTGGGAGGTGCGATCGCCCGTTGGGAAAAATTTCGCTTTAATCCCCCTCCTTCTCTTCAGCAGTTGGAGGCATTAGCTGTTGTGGTAAGGGTGGAGGGCGATCGCTTAGTCCAGATGTTGCCGCCTGCTGGAGTGGGTATGAAAATGGAACCTCCAAGGTTGTGTGCGGGTTGTTATGCTAAGTCTCCTTGCCCCAAAATAGAGTGGCAGTTTAAGACGGCAGAAGGATGTGATCGCCACGAATTGAATTTACTTTCGGAATGCCCAAGTTGTGGGGCAAGATTTAAGATACCTTCTGTCTGGGCGGATGGGTGGTGTCAGCGGTGTTTTACACCCTTAGCAAAAATGGTAAAGTGGCAAAAGCCTATAAACTTCATAGATAATTTAGGATTGCGATAGTTGCTGCTTAATAGGAAAATCAGTTTGGTGGAAATTCCCACTTTCCTGCTTCAACCTTTTTTCTGATTGCTTCTATAGAATAGGCACGCCTATCATAGATAAAAGCTAGATAGCTGTATACCCTTCCACCTGACTGACGTTTAGGCTTGAGGCGACGAGTCGCAATGTTAAGAGCATTATTTAAACTTGTCACTTGCACAATCAATCGATTCTCTTGTAGTTCAACAACATCAGGTTCAACTCCGCAGGCAACCGCTTCCATTGCTATACCTGCAAAAGTTGGCGTATCAATAATGAGATCAGCTTGTACATCACACATTCTGTGTCTGCCTCTTTTGCGACCTGATACCATATATAAATCTTCTTGAAGAACAACTAACCCATCGGGTTTTTCCAAATAGTCTCCATAAGCATTTTCATTAACGCTGTCAAGAAAAATTCCGATATTGCTGCCTGATGGTAAAACTTTAATTGGTACGTCTTGATCGGGTGACATTGTAACAACTCCTTCTTTTTAATAGAAACTTTAGGTTAGGTATCTGAGGAATCAGCTTTTTTTCGCTGTTTCAGCTTACTTTTCTTCGCATAAGCGGGATATTTCTCGTAAACTGTCGCCAGTAGGGAAGTTAAATCTAAATCGCCATAACTATCAATAATTGCCTCAATATCTGTCTGGAAGTCGTCGGGAAGTTCTGCCAATTCTGCCTCAACTTCTTTAGAATTTAGCAGGGAAATTCGGGTTTTGTCCTCATCGCTATCATCTAAGTAGGTAAGCGGGATTAAACAGAGCTATGTAACAGCATGTAAACACCCCTAACTTAGCCACGTTTAGGGCATTTGGATACTGTACAATCGTTTACATAATTGTGTTTTACCTCGCCTACCTACTTACTTGCCGAATACCGATGTATCTGATCTAACCATACCGGAATCACAGGCTGACCAAATTTTAAGGATGCGATCGCACTCTCCCTCTCAAACTCTACCACTTGGAGCGATCGCTATGAATGAATCGCAGCACAACATAAACCGCCCCAGCGAAACCGAGTTCGTAAACCCCGGTTCCTTCTCCCTCAGCCGTTGTAGCGTCATGGCCGCCTATACAGTAACCAATTATTTGTTACTGTACAGTTTTTGCTTTGGGAATACAATTTGCTATGCGGATAAAAGGACTTGAACCTTCACTCCTTTCGGAACCAGAACCTAAATCTGGCGCGTCTGCCAATTTCGCCATATCCGCATTTTGACATTTAACTACTATAGCACACAACAAAGCGATCAGTCAATCGATTTTTGATTTTAGATTATAGATTTTAGATTGAAGGAAGCGACACCCTGATAAATCCGCAGGGTGATGACCCAATTGCTCGCTCAGTCGATTTTTGATTTTAGATGATAGATTTTAGATTGAAGGAAGCGACCCCCTGATAAATCCGCAGGGTGATGACCCAATTGCTCGATCGGTCGATTTGTGATTTTTGATTTTTGATTTTAGATTGAAGGAAGCGACCCCCTGATAAATCCGCAGGGTGATGACCCAATTGCTCGATCGCCCAATCGATTTTAGATTTTAGATTTTAGATTGAAGGAAGCGAGCCACGGATAAATTCCCAGGCTGATGACCCAATTGCTCGATCGCCCCACATCGAGAAACCCGGTCATTTTTGGACACCGGGTTCAATCATGAGTTATCGCCACAGCAATTTTCCGTATTTTTTACTTGTCACTTACTTTTGGCCGAGCGATTTCCAGGTTGTTTCGTCCACCATGCCGTTCGCCATCAAACCCTTAAATTTCTGAAAGTTCTTGACAGCCGTAGCAGTGCGAGCGCCAAAAATGCCGTCGATCGGGCCCGGATCGTAACCCTGTATTTCCAAACGCACCTGTAGCGTCTTCACCTTGGAACCGACAGCGCCTTTATTGAGAAGAGTTGGAGGATTGCCCGGAACAGCAGCATTGCTCAGAATTGGAGGGTTGCTCTGCACAGTTTCAGGAGCAGACGCCGGATCTGTTGCTAAAGCTGTCCAAGTTTCTTTGTCCACAATGCCATCTGCCTTCAAACCCTTAGACTGCTGGAAGGCACTCACAGCCGATGTGGTGCGAGATCCATAGGAACCGTCGATCGTCCCCACCTTGAAACTGTGCACCTGCAACCGCTGCTGTATGGCTGCAACTTCTGGCCCGTCAGCTCCCGCCGAGATAGTTTTTTCCTTTCTCACTGGCTGCTCGCCCGCGTAAAAAGGCTTGTGAAACATATCTCCTTGGGAATTTCCCTCCGGCGATGCTGACGCACCCGGATCGGCCGGAGCCGTAAAATCTCTGCGGTACTGTTCCTGCACCAAGGGTTCGGAGTCAAAAGCAGCAGTTGCCTTTTTGGTCAACGCGGGAACGAGCAGAGCAATCAAGCTGAAAATCGTAACAGTAGTCACACGCATAAATTTCATCCTGTTAGTGAGGTTTGACAAGGTTTCCCTGTTTTCATGTTTCTAAATCTAATTGTATTACCCGGACTGCTTTCTGAGACATATAGCAAAAGGAAGAAGGAACAAGGCCATTTCACTTGGCGATTGGGTAACAAGAAGTCCGAGGGAAGGGGTAATAGACCGCATAGGTTTGGGCCATTAAGAAAGTTCTAAGCGTGTGGCGCGGTTGCTATATCTGCTGCTGCTTCTAGAATTTAGGCAATGGGGACAGACGCACTCAGGATTTACGAGTTGGAAGTTACCTGTTAGAAGTAGGGGCCTGTTCGCACTATTCCTAATACACCCGGTTGATTCCGATATTTTTCGTTACTAAACCTAATATTTTCGTATAAACCACGTGTTTTAGCCTCAGTCTTATGGTACAAAACCTGCCGTCATTCATAAATCTTTACAGGCAGATTTTGTACAAAGTTGCTCTATGAAAGGCGAAGTTTTTTCCTTTAATCCCCCCCTAATATCAATTTCGGTTGTATGGGAGATGTTGCACCATTCTCAATTACTTGTTTACGAACAGGCAAGATGCCTGTTCCACAAGAAAACTCATTCTTTGTGGAACGGGCCGGAGAGCCCGTTCTTGACGCAATTTTCAGTTGTTCGATTCACAGTCAACAGTCAACAGTCAACAGTCAACATCATAAGGAGTGCAACCGGAATTGATATTACTTGTTTAGGAACAGGCAAGATGCCTGTTCCACAAGAAAACTCATTCTTTGTGGAACGGGCCGGAGAGCCCGTTCTTGACAATGGTGCAACATCTCAGTTGTATCGGAATTATTAAACCCCTCTTGACGCAGAGGATACAGAGAAAGGGAAGAGAGAGATGAATAATTCCGATACCAACCGAGTGGATATAAAAAGCAAAACTCGGCAGTTATCGATTTGCGTGTTCTGCCAATAAAGCCTTCGCTTTCGGCTTGTAAATCAGATAAAACAGCGATTCTATGTAGCGGAGCATATCTTCGCGGTTTTCCTTGGATGAGTAGTTCCAAAAACCGTAAGTGCGCGCCAGCGTCAGCAGCTTGGTAGTGTGAATTTTCCAGGTATACGTGCTGTAAACTCGGTCAATTCCTCGCGTTGAAATTTCATACCAATAGTTGGGATTGTGTTCGCACTTCGATAAAAAATCGAGAAGTTTTTGGGCAGTATCCTCGTGGTTGGTCGGGTTGATATAAAACCCATTTACTCCATCTTGAATGATTTCCAGCGGGCCGCCAAACTGCGTCCCGAAAGTGGGAATACCGGTAATCATTGCTTCGAGAATTGTCAAGCCGAAAGCTTCAAATAAGGCTGGCTGAACAAATATACCTTGGGTGTCGGCGATTACCCGGTAGATTTCGCCGGACAGGCTTTTGGAAAGCCTCACTCCCAGCCAGCGAATTTTACCGTGAAGGTTGTATTGGTCGATAATTGCGTAGAGCTTTTTAATTTCTTCTGCTTCTTCGTAGTCTTCGGTTTCTTCGACCCGCAGCTTGCCAGCAACTAGGATTAAGTTGCATTTTTCTTGCAATTCCTGGCTTTTTCCAAACAATTCTGCTAAGCCGGTCATGTTTTTAATGCGATCGAGCCTGGCCATCGAAAATAAAGGGCGCTTGTGCGGGTCGTCGAGGGTTCCAAAGACTTGTTCTGGGTCTTCTAGAGTAAACAGCAGTTCGTTGAGCCGATCGCGATCGCCTTGCACCCGGTCTTCAATCCGCGTGTAGGGAAAGTACACACTTTCGTTAACTCCCGGCGGCACGACGTTGAATTTAGGGCTGAACAGTTCAATCCCGTTCACAACGTGGTACAAATCCGGCATGGTAAAACAATGGTAAGATTCGTACTGACCGACACTATCGGGTTGGCCCACAATCTCTTGATAGGTGCTGCTGACAATACAATTAGCTGCATTCATGGCAATTATATCGGCCGTAAATTGCAGCGAAAAATGGTACTTCTCCTCTGATTCTTGCCAGTAGAGATTGCTGAACAAATATTTAGATTTTTCCAGCGCATGGGCAATATTGCACTGAGTAGTTTTGAGTTTGCGAGACAGCAAAAACGCTACCAAGTTGCCGTCGGAATAGTTGCCCACAATTAAATCTGGCTTGCCCTGAAACTCAGCCAGCAGTTCTTTTTCTGAATCGATCGCGTAAGTTTCTAAATAAGGCCAAATCTCGAATCTAGAAATCCAATTTTGAGTCAGTTTGGGATTGAACTCCCGGAAGGGAACCCGCAAAATCCAAGCATTGTCTGTGCCGTGAACTTTTTCCAAACGTTCGTTGCAGCGCGTACCGTCGCTGTTAGGAATTAACCGGGTGAGAATAATTACTTTAGGTTTGACTCCTAAACTATCGAGACCTGCAAGATGAATATCTTCTTGCAGTTGTTTCTCTAAACTCTTAGCTTGATCAAGGACATAAACTACCTGCCCTCCCGTATCCGGCCGCCCCAAAACTCCTTCTTGGCCGAACCAGCCGTGAGGAGAAACTAGGACGATTTTGAAAATCATCGGGATGCGAGAAATAAATGCTTCTAGGGTTTGCGGATCGGGGGAATCAATTAATTCGTCAAGAATTCCTAGGGTTTCTTGCACGCGGGCGGCGGTATTTCCCCAACCTGCCTCGAAGCCCATCAATTGCAGCACCAATCGAAATCTTTCGTAGCCTTCTTCTTCAGAAAGATCGCTGACAAAGGTGAGGGCTTTTTTGACTTGTTCTGAAAGTTGTTCTTGGGATTTTATGCGATCGTTAATTAGTAATTGTACGCCGTTGTAGCGGTGAATCCGCAAGAAATTAAATAGACTTTCCTGCCACTGTCTGGGGTCTTGAAACAGTTTGCTGGACAGGTATCGGTTGAGGAATTGCACTCCTTTGCCGATATTTTTTGGGTCGCGAATTGTGGGGGAATAATCGTAAAAAGGGCCGAAATCTAGTTCGAGAATGTCGCCTTCTTGGGGGTGAAAATGGTTGACGAAGCGATCGCGCACGTCGAGCAATTCTTGCACTGTCATCTGCTCAACAGTCAAGTCGTCTGCAACTCGCACTATTTCCATTGTAGCAATTTTTGGCCGCAGCAGGACGCAAAAGCTGTCATCTTCGAGAATAATTTCCTGAACGTAGTAAATCAGTTTGCTTAAAAGAGAAGATTGATGAAACTGTTCGGGCTTTTTGTATTTGGTGCAGTAGGCGGCAAAAGCGTTAACTATGTCGTTTCGCAGTAAATATTTGTTACCCAAAGCGCGTAAATCGCTGATAAACTGACGCAACTCGGTTTTTTCGTCGCTGGCAATCACAGCCTGAAAGAGTTCAGACATACATACTCCCTTATTTAAGACTTTTGATTTCCGCTGTGAAATTAGGCGATACTCAAACAGTATCGCCCTTTTTCTAAACGGCTACTTTTTTTGTAATTTTAAAGTCTGCAAAGTGAAGTTGCTATCCCTCAAATGACATAAAACTCCCCGTATTTGTGGCGAATGTAACGGATAAATGGATCGATAGTTAAAGGTGAACCTGTAACGCGATCGATCAATTCGACAGCAGTGTATTTGCGGCCGTGCTGGTAGATGTTTTGTTTTAGCCAGTCGTGGAGTACGGTAAAATTTCCCCTTTCTATTTCTACGGGAATTTCAGGATTGTTTTTTACTGCTGTTTCGTAAAATTGAGCGCTCATCAAGTTGCCGAGGGTGTAACCTTGGAACATTCCGCCGATCGTACCAACATACCAGTGAACATCTTGCATCGCGCCTTCGCTGTCGGTGGCTGGGACAACGCCGAGGTCGGTTTTATAACGTTCGTTCCAGGCTTCGGGGAGGTCTCGCACTGCTAGTTTTCCCTCTACCATTGCCAATTCTAGGTCAAAGCGGATGGCGACGTGGAGGTTGTAGGTTACTTCGTCGGCGTCGGTGCGGATGAGCGATCGCGAGACTTTGTTAATTGCCCGGTAAAATGCGTCAGTGGATACGTGTCCCAACTGTCGCAAAAATACGCCTTGGAGTTGCGGGTAGAAACATTCCCAAAAACCGCGGCTGCGCCCGACCATATTTTCCCAAAGTCGCGACTGACTTTCGTGCACGCCGGAGGAAATGCCGCCTGCAAGCAGCGTGCCCTCAAATTCCGGGGAATTTCCGAGTTCGTAGAGGGCGTGTCCAGCTTCGTGGATGCTGCTGAACAGTGCTTGATCCAGGTGGTCTTCATAGACGCGGGTGGTTATGCGTACATCGTCTATGGAGAAGTTGGTCATGAACGGGTGCAGGGTGGTGTCTTGCCGTCCCCGTTGGAAGTCGTACCCCATGCGTTCTACGACTTTGCGGGTGAATTCTAGTTGCTGGGATTCTGGGAAGTCTTGGTGCAAGCAGGAGTCGTCGGCGGGAGGTTGGGAGGTGATGGCTTCGACTATCGGCACTAATTCTTCACGCAGTTTGGCGAAAAGCGGGCGCAGCAGAGATACTTTCATGCCGTAGTCGCTACGATCGATCAACGGATCGGCGATGTGTTCGTAGCCGGGGAAAAAGTCGGCGTATTGCCTGCTTAATTCTAGGGTTTTTTCGAGATACGGCTCAACGGCTGCGAAGTTGTTGGCTGCCCTGGCTGTTGCCCAAGCTTCGTAGCAGTCGGCTTGGTGGCGACAGAGTGCGGACATGAAGGTTGCGGGGACTCTGGCGGCGCGATCGTAGTCTCTGCGGGCTATGCGGATCAGGCTGGCTGCGGTGGAGTCGTAGGGGAGGGTTTGTTCGTAGAAACGCAAGTCTTCTAGGAGTTCACCAATTTTTGGATCGGTAAATTTTTCGTGGGATATTTGTTTGAGAGTAGCCAACTGGCGGCCTCTGGCAGTTGCACCTTTGGGGGGCATATAAGTTGATTGATCCCAATGCAGCAACGACGAGGCTGATTCGATGTCCGTAACTTCTCTCAGGTGGGCTGCCAGTTGAGCGAATTTTGCTTGAGTTTTATCTAGGGTTTGCATGATTGGGGTTTATGGTGCTGTTTTGCCTACAAAGGTTGCAGTGCGGCATCCGTCTCCATCAATCATAGCTACCCTGAAATCAAGCTAAAAACCGCACTTCTTCCCGTATTGTACGCAATTTAGAGTCATTTTTGCACAATTTCCGGTATTTCTGCGGATTGAGTTCGATCGCCTTGGATAAGTTTTCGATCGCCAGCCGGATGCTGGTAGCTACAATTTCCTGGCTGTTTGTGAGCTCGCCTGCTTGTTTTTCCAGGGCGTAAATGCAAGCTTTTTGATAGTACAGGTTTGCATCGTCGGGTTTGATCGCGATGATTTTATCGTAGGAGGCGATGGCTTCGGTAAATCGTTGGATTTTTGTGAGGGCTATGGCGCGGTTGTACCAGGCTTCGATGTTGTCTGGCTGCAACTCTAGGGTTTTGTCCCAAGAGGCAATTGCTTCTTCAAAGCGTTGTAAGTTGGCGAATGCTAAGCCGCGGTTGTAAAAGGTTTCGCTGTCGTTTGGGTTAAGTGCCAGGGCTTGATCCCAGGATGCGATCGCTAATTCAAATTGTCCCATTTGTGCGATCGCCTTGCCGCGTTTGTTCCAGGCTTCGGCAGAATTCGGCCACAGTTGCAGGGTTTTGTCGTAGGAGGCGATGGCTTCCGGGTATAGTTTTTCATCGGCTAGGGCTAAGCCGCGGTTGTACCAGGCTTGATGCAAGTCTGGTTTGAGTTCGATCGCTTTGTCGTAGGAGGCGATCGCCGCTGTATTTTGGTCGGATTTTCTCTGGGCAAATGCTTTGTTATACCAAGCTTCGCAGTAGTCGGGTTTGATGGCTATGGCTTTGTCGTAGGAGTCGATCGCTTCTGACAATTTTTCTAAGTTGACGAGGGTGTTGCCGCGGTTCGTCCAAGCTTCGGGGTAGCTGGGGTTGAGTGCGATCGCCTTTTCGTAGGATGCGATCGCTTCTGAGAGTCTGTTGAGTTTCCGTAAAACGTTGGCGCGATTATACCACGCTTCGGGATTGTTGGGTTTGATTTTTAGGGAGTTGTTGTAGGCTGTGATCGCTTCTTCTAGCTGGCCCAATTTTTTGAGGGCTACGCCTTGGTTGTACCAGGCTTCATAAAATGTTGGTTCGAGTTCGATCGCTTCTTCCCAAGATTCGATCGCAGCTTGGAATCGTCCCATTGCTTCTAGGGCGTTGCCGCGTTCGTACAATGTTTGAGCCTTTTGGGTGTTGACTGCTATGGATTGTTCCCCTGAGTCGATCGGCTTTTCTATGCTGGCTAATTTTTGCAAGGGGTTTCACCTCTTTATTTTCTGTCTAATTGATTCTTTTCTTTTTTATATGCGATCTTTTTCGCGTTTGAGTGCTTTTGATCGCAACTATTTGGTTATTTATGGCAATTTTACAGGAATTTGGGAGCTTTTTCAATTTTTTTCATTATAATTCTAGAGTTTGGATTTGTAGGTATAGATTAATACTATTTTTTTATAGGACTGCGTAGAAAATAGAAAAGGGCGATCGTACTGAGGTGTGACAAACCTCGCCCAAGATATAATTTTCACGTAACCCTTTTGAGCGATCCGCGGTTGAAAGCGCCTCTTGTCAAGCGAAGTCCGCCTTTGCAGACTAATAAATAATAAGAGTATTTTTGATGCTGTAGGGGCGGGTTTTACCAACAATAATTGCCTAAAACCGACAATCTCATAAACCCGCCCCGCCCAAGGGCAAATCCCTATTCTTGAATCAAGGCTTGAAACCGAGTATGCGATCGAATGCTGTCAAAATCCGAGTCAGTTTTTGCCATTTCTCGGTATCTGTCAGGATTCAGATTGATGGCTTGCTGCCACTTCTGAATCGCTTGGTCAATTTGACTACGCAACGCATAACAGCAAGCTTTATTATAAAACGCAGATGTCTAATACTGTACCAGGCAAAGTGATCGCCGGGTTTGATTTCTAAGGCCTTGTCATAGGAGGCGATGACTTCTTCTAATAAGCCTAAATAAAATAACCAGGCAAAGTGATCGCCGGGTTTGATTTCTAAGGCTTTGTTATAAGAGGCGATGGCTTCTTCTAATAAGCCTAAATTACATAGTGCATGGCCCCGAAGGTACCAGAAAACGTGTAAATCGGGTTTGGTTTCTAAGGGTTTGTCGTAGGAGGCGATGGCTTCTTCTAATAAGCCTAAATTACATAGTGCATGGCCCCGAATGTACCAGACAAGCTGTTGTAAATCTGGTTTGATTTCTAAAGCTTTGTCGTAGGAGGCTATCGCTTCTTCCAATTTTCCTAACTTATCCAGTGTATGGCCCCGATTGAACCAGCCTTCGTGTAAATCTGGTTTGATTTCTAAGGCGTTGTCGTAGGAGGCGATCGCTTCTTCCAATTTTCCTAACTTATCCAGTGTCCTGCCCCGATTAAACCAGTCTTCGTGTAAATCTGGTTTGATTTCTAAGGCTTTGTCGAAGGAGGCTATCGCTTCTTCCCATCTTCCTAGATTACCCAGTGCAATGCCCCGCTGGTGCCAGGCTGCGTCATCATCTGGTTTGATTTCTAAGGCTTTGTCGTAGGAGGCTATCGCTTCTTCCAATCTTCCTAAATTATTCAGTGCAATGGCCCGATTTTCCCAAGCAAAGTCATCATCGGGGTTGAATTCTAAAACTTTGTCGAAGGAGGCTATCGCTTCTTCCAATCTTCCTAAATTACCCAGTCCACAGCCCCGATTGTTCCAGGCTTCCTGTAAATCTGGTTTAATTTCTAAGGCTTTGTCGTAGGAGGCGATCGCTTCTTCCCATCTTCCTAAATTACCCAATTTAATGCCCCGACTGTACCAGGCTTCCTGTAAATCTGGTTTGATTTCTAAGGCTTTGTCGTAGGAGGTGATCGCTTCTTCCAATCTTCCTAAATTACGGAGTGCATTGCCTCGATTGTACGAGGCTTCGTAGGAATCTGGTTTGATTTCTAAGGCTTTGTCGTAGGAAGATATCGCTTCTTCCCCTCTTCCTAAATCATCCAGCGTATTGCCTCGATCATACCAGGCTTGGTATGAATTGGGTTTGAATTCTAAGGCTTTGTCATAGGAGGCTATTGCTTCTTCCAATCTTCCTAAATCATCCAGTGCAATGCCGCGATAGTACCAGGCTTCGTCATAATCCGGTTTGATTTCTAAGGCTTTGTCGAAGGAGGCTATCGCTTCTTCCCATCTTCCTAAATTACCCAGTGCTTTGCCACGATTGTTCCAGGTTACGTGATAATCTGGTTTGATTTCTAAGGCTTTGTCATAGGAGGCTATCGCTTCTTCCCATCTTTCTAAATTAGCCAGTGCAATGCCGCGATAGTACCAGGCTTCGTCATAATCTGGTTTGATTTCTAAGGCTTTGTCGAAGGAGGGTATCGCCTTTGTATATTCTTTAGCATAGCCATACAATAAACCTTGTTCATAAAACAATTCTGCTTGTTGTTCGGGTGTTTGCCCATCCTCATCAATTAAAGATTGAATCCTCACCAATTCCCGTTTTCTTTCTTGGAAAGTCAAAGCTAGATAATCTTCTCGCTTCCCTCTTTCGGAACAAGCCTGCCTTGATTCTAGTTGCAGCAGTTCTTTATCCATTGACAACTTAAATAAACTCGAACGCCAATCAAAGAAATCCGGGGTTCGCTGGATCAAATAATTAACTGCAAAACGAGGCAAAATAAACACAAAACAAATCTTAAAATCATCTCTAAACCTTTCCCGCTGCTGATTTAAATTAATTAAAACAGGCGGCACACCCCGCCAACTATAAGAATAAATATCTTTGCTTTCCCATCCGATTTCTCTTTTTTCTTTTTCATATTCATACAGTGAATATTCTAAGCCTTTCACAAACAGGATATTAATTGCATCTCGTTCTGGCAAATCTTCAATTATGTTATAAAAGTTATAAACCGACTCATCCAGCGCCAAAGCTTCAATCTTTTTCTGTGGCACATCCCCTTGAACTTTCGCAATCAAGCGTTCACCTTCTGCAGGCGAACACTCAACAAACAACAACCGGAAACCATTTGTCCGTTTGAGAGTGCGTACCAGAGTTTGATATTCTTCCTCTGGTTCTGCTGGCGGTAAATCGGCCTCCCAATCAATTATTTCTGGCGTCATGGCTCAAGTTGTGCAAGACAATCTTTAAATTGCTTAATTCCTTTAATCAGCGGATGAACATCATACCAAGGCTGCATTTCTCCTTCTTCATCATAGTATCGGTATTCCAAAATACAGCGGCTAAACAATAAATCGCGGTGCTGTTCATCGTTCAGTATGCGCTGAGTGTGGGAGACTTTCGCTAAGATTTGCCATTCGCCTTCTTCAGGAGTTCTGCGGTAGACATCCCGCGCTTGAGTAATTGCCCTTTGCGCTGCTTTTGCAGTAATTGGCAAATCCTCGGTGCGAGTTATTGCTTCTTGCATCATCAACAGCAAATTTCTGACGTGACCCCCACTCATCAAACACAGGCGTTCTAGAGTTTCTCGACTGTCAAACAATCCTGTTTCTAAAGATTGATTCGGATTAACTTGTTTTACCCGCTTTTCAATCAACTCTTTGATTTTAGCAAGTCCCGCTTCGTTGGTGCTGCCGTCTGGATTCTGCACCATAATCATCGGCAACACTTGCGGGTCGTTATAATTATTGATTAACTCAGTAGCGCGGTTAGAATACACCATAGAAATCGGTATGGTGTAAATGACATGACAATCTAAAGCTTTGAGTTGTTCAGTGCGGTCTAAAAAGATTTCGTCGAGATTGCTGCGTTTCCCGTCCTGGGAAAACGGCACAATTCGGTCTAAATTATCGGCAATCACTGCGAGTTGCGAAGATTTATCCGGCAAGTTTTTTTTAGCATCGCCAATAAACTCATTCAGCGCATCAATCAGCGTCGTTGTGTGGGGATTAATTTTATCTCGAATTTTTTGGCGCAGACTCGGTACGGTTCTGACATTCGCCGTCAGTTTGGCAAACTGAGCAATTTGCGACTCTAAGCTCAATGTTTCAAAAGACACTTCGGTTAGGGCTAAATCTTTCAAATCTTCCCACCTATCTCGCATCCAATCGCGTAAAGGTTTAGAGTTGGCATTTCTGAGCTCTTCTAACAAATGTCTGGTGCAAGCTAGCAAAATATCAGTATATTCAGTATCTTCGGGATTAATATCTTGCTCGTCAGCCGCGAAATAGACTACAAAGCAGCCTTGATTTTGCAAATATTCCTGAAGTCGCAGCAATTCTGTTGACTTTCCCGCACCGCGATGTCCAGCATACAACTGACAAGTCATTCGCTGCGATAGCTTAATCTTTCTGCCCAAATCTTCGATAATATCGCCATCTCCTCGCACTTCTCGACAGTCAACATACTGCGGATCTCCTGCTGGTAAAGGATAGAATGGGTCAAAAGCGTTGTAAAGGTTTGTTAGTAACTTTTCTGACTCTTGAGTCATAATTTGATATTATTTTTATAGTTTTAAATTATTTTTTCAGCACTTACGCACTACGACAAAAGAAACCGGGTTTTTTACCGAATCTGCGCGTTACAACGAAGTATTTTTGTAAAAAACCCGGTTTCTGCTCTGCGATGCGTAAGTCCTAAGAAGGCTGCTGCACCCTATTTTTAAGCTTGATATTTTTTCAGAATAGCAACTTTTTCGGGGAAGATTTCGATCGCCATTTTGTCATCATAACGAGTCGCGAGCGATCGTCTCACCTCGCCCAAAAACAGTGGCTGCGACAGCCCAGGTTCAGGATGTACAACTGTACGAACCCGGATAGTCATGTAGTCTCTGCCCCGCCCCGATCGCCCTGGAGAGTACAAATCCGCAGCCGCTTGCTGCATCGTTGCTTCTAATTGCGATTCCGTGATCGTAGGTGGCACAGTAACTACTGTTTGAGCGCCGCCTGTATCGAAAACTAAAGAATAGCGAACTGCACCGGGAATTTCTGTGCGAGCAAACAGTCCCAAACCCAGACCAAATATACTCGCAGCAATTACTCCCATAAAGCTTGTCACTCCTACCAATCGGAAGCGAAAACCCCATTTGAAGATAAATGCTATAATTGTTAAAATAGCCAAAGCTACTGTCAGAATTCCCGCCCATTGGGCGTACATTAAAAGATTAGAATTTACGTTCATTTGTCAATTTGGTAATTGGTCGTTTGGTCATTTGTCATGAGGCGTTTCGGGCCACAAGCAGATAAGTCATCATATCGCCTTTCCCCTTCACTGGAATCACGCCACGCTCCTCAAAAACGTACTTATCCCGCAGGCGCTCGTAGGTAGCAACTGTCACCTGAATGCTGCCGGGGACGCCTTGAGATTCCATCCGGGAAGCTGTATTTACCGTATCTCCCCACAAATCGTAAGTAAATTTTTTAGTACCGATTACCCCAGCTTCTACCGGGCCTGTGTGGATGCCGATGCGGATGCTGAGCGGCTGACCTCCCTTGGTACGCATCTTAGTCATTGCTGCTTGAATGTCTAGCGCCATGTCGGCGATCGACTCTGCGTGGTCGTCGCTAGGCGTCGGCAAACCGCCAACAACCATATAAGCATCGCCGATCGTCTTAATTTTCTCAAGTCCGTAGCGATCGGCCAACTCATCAAAAGCCGAAAAAATCTCGTTGAGCAACTCCACCAATTGGGCCGGCGATAAATGAGCCGAAAGCTTAGTAAAACCGACCAAATCGGCAAACATCACTGTTACTTCAGCGAAACTGTCTGCGATCGTACTTTCCCCGTGTTTGAGGCGCTGTGCGATCGCCCTCGGTAAAATATTTAACAGCAAACGCTCGGACTTTTCCTTTTCCTGCGCCAACTCATGTAAATATGCCTGTTCCTTATCCCGCAGTCGCTTCTTTTCCAGACAAGCGCTAATCCGAGCCTTGAGCAATACCGGATTGAACGGTTTAGAAAGATAATCCTCCGCCCCCAACTCTATACACCGGACGATACTGTCGATATCGTCTACCGCCGAAATCATAATCACCGGGATATGGCGCAACTTTTCGTCCGCCTTCAGACTTTCGAGCACCTGATAGCCGTTCATTTGCGGCATCATAATGTCGAGGAGAACTAAATCAAAAGGCTGTGTTCGCAACATTTCCAGAGCTTGCAGACCATCTTCAGCAACAGTCACCACGTGGCCTTGACGTTGAAGTCTGCGGGCGAGCAAATCGCGGTTTACCTCATTGTCGTCAACAACCAGTACGCTGCCCTCATCAACAACTCTCATGTCATGGCCTCTTTGAGAAGCGTTTCAATTTTACCCAAAAGTCGGGGAAACTCGACCGGTTTAGTGTCGTAGTCGTTGCAGCCGGCGGCAAGACACTTTTCACGATCGCCCGCCATTGCGTGAGCCGTTAGCGCAATCACCGGAATCCTGCTAGTTTCAGGAGCCGCCTTAATTTGCTGCGTTGCTTGCCACCCGTCTAGAACCGGCAGACTCATATCCATCAGAATCAAATCGGGTACTTTCGCGAGCGCCATCGACACTCCCTCAGCACCATCAACAGCAATAAAGACCTCATGTCCCTTGCGGGCCAGACGCCTGGAAAGCATATCCCTGTTCATTTCGTTATCTTCGACCAACAGGATTTTAGCCATTGGTGTTCTCCTTGCCTTTCGAGTCGTACCTGCGATCGAACCTGTTATTGACTATAGAGCGAACCTGGCGCAACAAAGCATCGCAACTGTAGACTCTCTTTTGTAGCACCCGCTCGACGTAGCCGTTTAGCTGCTGGCTTGCGGCCGGTGTCAAGTCTTTCCCCGTGATCACAACAATCGGTATAGGATCTCCAGAGTACGATTTGCGAAGTTCCCCGATCAACTCAAAACCATCCATTTCTGGCAACATCAAATCCAGTAATATCAGGTGGGGGCGAGCAACTTTTAGCCGATCGAGAGCAGCGCTTCCGCTGTCAGCTTCCGTTACTGCCCAGCCTTGTCTTTCTAGTATGCGTCGCAGTATTTTGCGCGTGGCCACGTCGTCTTCCACAATTAGAATCTGACAGGTCAAATTGTTACTTGCAACGCCGTCTTGGTCGCGTCGGTACTTCTTCAACAAAGCAGCCAGCCGTTTGCCGTCCACTGGTTTGGTGAGGTAGTCCGAGGCACCCAATGCAAAGCCGAGGCTTTTGTTGCCCACAAAGGATAGCAGGATTACGGGAATTTCGGCAAGGTCAGGATCTGCCTTCAGCGCTGAGAGTACCGCCCCGCAGTCCATTCCGGGCAGAATCACGTCCAGGGTAATGGCGTCTGGCCGTAGTTGCTTAGCGAGCCGGAGAGCTTGCTCGCCACGACACAAAAACTCCTCGTCCCACTTGTTGCAAGGTTGACTTGAAGATCTCGCTTCTTGTAAACCTAGTGTAGGTGCGATCGTCGCATCTTCACTTTTACTTAGCGAGTGTTTCGGAGCCGTTAAAACTTGGGATTTCTTGCCTTTCTTTTGCTTCCCGATGCGCTCTAGCAGGGAAACGCCTGCAAGTTCCGACTCTCGCCACCCCAGCAAGCGTTCTGCCTCTGGATTCACTGAAATTACAAACCCCTTCGCGTCAAGGATACACAATCGGGTCCCTAAACTATTGACACTCGCCCGCAGTCGATCGACTTCTGAAGCGGTTGGAGAGTCTTGATGGGACTGGGGCGAGGAGGCCAAATCCTGGAGCGCGATCGGCTCGGCTCTCAAACCAGCTTGCAGCAAGGGTTCGTGCTGGCTCCGAGTTTCCTCGTAGCTATAGCTTACCTTCTCCAACAATAGCTGCCACTGCTCGGCAGTGGGAGGGGGGGACTCGCTTGCTAAACCAAGCTGTTCGAGTTGGCGCTGGAGGTGGGGGTGCATATTTTCTGGTGCTTTGTAGGCAACTTTCTACAGTATATCTTGTTAATTAATAGTATATATACGCAGCTATACAGTTAAGGGAAAATTAGGGAATCGAACCCGCATCACAGGTTTTATCGAGAAGCCGATGGAGCATCTCTGCTATCCAAAATTTTTCAAAATGCGCTAATTATATTGATTATCTGTACTTTTAAGGATTGTCAACAAACCAAGGAGCTGAATGTCGGCAGCACGCTTAAAAATAATATCATCTTATCAAGTGAACTTACGCTCAAAAACTCGGTGACAGCCAAAAAACGATCGCGGGACGCTCGCACTGGACTGGAAAAATTTTTATTTTAATGCCCGCGGAAACGATTTCAGGACTTTTCGTACTTACTTATAACTTAATTAGGGTTAGATAGCCCAACCTAATCTTCGAGTTTTATATTACGATTACCTACTCAAAAAACTGAGTTTATAATGTGATAAATTATGTTCCCAATCTCCCTCCCTGTTAGCGAAACAATCAGCAAGTTGCTGAGGCAAATAGAAGTGACCGTAAGCCAAAATAACTGTCAAAAAATTATTATTTGTCAGCCTTTTCGGTTGATATGGAAAGGTCGGTGAACATAGCTGGTAGCCGAATGGTAAAAGTAGAACCTTTATCCACCTCGCTGAATGCGGTAATGTCTCCGCCCATCATTTCGCAGAATTTCTTAGTAATCGTCAGCCCCAAACCAGTGCCACCGTACTTCTTAGTAGTTGAGGAATCGGCTTGCGTGAAAGGCTCAAAGATTCTGGCTAATTGTTCGGGACTCATGCCAATGCCGGTATCTTTGACCGTAAAAATGATCCACTCTTGAGCGGAAGATAAGAGAGACAAGCTATTTTCAGCTTGGCCACCTCCTCTATACGCTCCAAGTTTTTTGCCTCTCTTGGCAGCTTCGGCGGGGGTTTCGAGGGATCGGGTAACGGCGAAGGTAATCGCGCCGGAGCGAGTAAATTTGGAGGCATTGCTGAGGAGGTTGAGCAGGGACTGCCGAAGTTTTGTCAAGTCGGTCTGCATCGAGCCAATATCCTCAGGGCATTGTATTTCTAGGATATTGCCATTTTTGTCTGCGATCGGCGCGATCGTGGTTACTACTTGCTCAACCAGAGTTGAAATGGTGAAGGTTTCGAGGTGGAAGTCGATGCGGCCTGCTTCAATTTTGGTCAAGTCGAGAATATTTTTAATCAGGTCTAGTAGGTGCTGACCGGCCGTGTTAATTCTCTGGAGGTCGTCAATGAATTCTTCGGCACCGAGGTCTCGGGCGTCTTCTTGCAGGAGCTCGCTGTAACCGATGATGGCGTTGAGGGGGGTTCTGAGTTCGTGACTCATGTTGGCGAGAAAAATGCTTTTCGAGCGATTGGCAGCTTCGGCGGCTACTGCGGCCCGGCGGAATTCTTCGGAACGCAAGCGTTCGGTGATGTCGCTGGTCATGATTAAAATGCACTGAGTGTTGTCGAGGTCGATCAGTTCGACTGACAGCAGCCAGTCGCGCACTTCGCCGGCTTTGGTGCGAATTTTGATTTCTTGGTTGCTGATCGAATTTTTTGATTGCAAAATCTGGGCGAGCCGCCCCCCGTCTTCTGAATTGACCAACATTCCTAAGTCGCTGGGAGTGTGGCCGATAAATTCGTGCCGCCGCCAGCCTAATGACCGCAAAAAGCTTTCGTTGGCATCGAGGAAGCATCCGTCTGTGAGGGTGCAGATGCTGATTCCGACTGGGGAGGCGTGAAAGGCCTTGGAAAATCTTTCTTCTGAAGAACGCAGGGCGGCTTCGGCTTGCTTTCTGTCTGTGATGTCTTGGACGGTGCTGGTGATGTAGAGGGAGTTAACGTCGGCTTGTTCGTAGACTGTGCGGTTGCTACCGTCGGGGAGTATGAGCCTGTAGTCGATGCTGTAAGGCTGTTGCTGAAATACAGCGGCTTCGATCGAGGTTTTGACTAATTCTCGGTCTTCAGGGTGCACGTATTTCAAGAAAGCTTCAAGGCTGGGTTCAAAAGCTCCCGGTTGCTGTCCCAGGATGCGGTAAATTTCCTCTGACCAGCGCAATTGCTGGGCGTTGCGGTCTAAGTCCCAGTTGCCGAGCTGGGCGATGCGCTGGGCGTTAGCGAGGCTGGCTTCGCTGGCGCGCAGGGAGGCTTCTGCTTGGTGGCGTTCGGCGACGGTGGCAGCTAAGACTAAGCCGGTGACGGCGATGACGGCGATGAAGGCTTGCAGGGATAACAGTGCTTGGGGCATACTGTTGGCGTGTTTGAGGAAGGGGCCGCTGCGTCGCGCTATACCCCAGATGGCGAAGCCGCAGAGGATGAAGTTGGAGAGGGCGGTGTAGCGCTGACCGAATCGAAAGGCAGCCCAAACTACTAGGGGAAATGGTAAGTATTCGAGGGGATAGCGGGCGTAGGCGGCGCGGGTGCGGGAGCAAAAGACGAGCCAGCCGACTGCTAGTAGCAGCAGCAGCCAAATCACTCGTTCAGCTATCTTTTGACGATGGGTGGGGACTTTGGGGAATTGTTGCCACGTCAGCAGCAGCGGGGCGACGAGCACAATTCCCATAGCGTCTCCCACCCACCAAGTCCCCCAAATCGTGCCAAAATTGCTCCAGCTAGATAAACCGCTCAGGCATACGAGGATGCTGCCGATGGTGGAGTTGATCAGGGTAGATCCCAAGGCCGCTAGTCCGACTATTCCTAAAACGTCTTTGAGCCGATCGAGCCCGGCGCTAAAGTTAATGCGCTGGAGTAGATAAGTTCCCGCCCACGCTTGCAGGGTTCTGGCGGCTGCCGAGATCAATGCGGTGCCGATGTTGGCCGACGGTACGCTCATGCTGAACAGGAAGCCTCCGATCGCGATTCCCGGCCACAGTTGTCGCCCAAACAGCAGCAGGGCGGCTTGGGCAACTCCTGCTGCTGGCCACATCGGGTAAATTTCTGAACTGAGGGTGAGGGTGGAAATTGCGAATTGCGACGCCCAATAGTAGACCAGGGCGATCGCGCCTACTGCGAGGAAGTACCGCCAGGAATGTCCTTTGATTGGGTTAAGGAACTTTGTCTGCATGGTCGTTTGGGGAAAAGGTGGAAGGTTGTTGGGGTCTCAGTAGGTGGCGCGGGATAGGCAGAGGGTAGAGAAAATGTTTCTATTAGGTGATGGTAGGTCATGGGTGGTAGGTAGTGGGAGAAGCGTTTGACCTAACTTTTTGTGGTGCCGTTGAGGGTTCGGTTTTTTTGTTCGATCAAATCTGCCCATGAATTTCGGGAGTATCGCTTTTTTGTAAATATATCTCTAATGGCTAAGGAATTGGTTTGTAATTTTTTGGTTTTTCTTAGAAATTCATTACCGAGCGACCGTGGGTGTCTTTTTGTTTTGGGCGATCGTAAGTCAATTCACCCTAACATCTTGCACCATGCTCAATAATACCTAAAATACCTAAAATACCTAAAATATCAATAACAGCGACGTAAAATCTCTGCTTTTAGGTATGTTTTGGGCCAGAAACACGGTTTCTGGTTAGAAGTGCAGGCGGGAGTAATTTTCACTAGATTTTTAACCAATCAATCGAGACTTCAAGTCTGGCGCTCGAATATAGTGAAAGCGAATAATTTACAGCTAAGAAAATTATTTTTTCTTGTCTATTTCTCTTTGGCTGTTGTAATATCTAAGGTTAGTGTCAAACGCTCTTGAGATTCTTTAAGGGCGTCTTGGGGGTTGCGCCCCAGAATGGTGGCCTCTATGGCGCGACCGAGGTTTTCTGAGAGGCGGGAGTAACCTGAAATAATGGGTCGCGCTCTGGCTGAGTTCATTTGCTCTAAAAATACTTGCAAAACAGGGTTTTTTTCCACAAAGCTTTGATAAGCTTTGCTCTGTCTCGATTTTAAGTTAATGGGTAAATAACCTGTTCCCAATGCCCATGCTGTTTGGAATTCTTCACCGAGAACGTATTCTAAGAATACTAGGGCTGCTCGCTCTCGTTCTGGCGAGGTTTTCATTAAAAATAGGTTTTCACCCCCTACGACGGCTGCGGGGCGTTTGAGGATTGGTAAAGGCATTACTCCGTAGTCGATCGCGCTTTGCTGCAACTGTGCTAGCGTCCACGGCCCGGTAATTTGCATGGCGACTTTGCCGGCGATGAAGTTGTCGAGTTCGTAGCCGCGTTCGGGTGCTGACAATATTCCTGAACCTTCTTTTAACAAGTCGCTCCACAATTCTAAGGCGGCGCGAGAACCGGGATTATCTATTTGGGGTACAGGACTTTGAGGTGTTTCGCCTTTGAGTTCGCCGCCTGCGCTGAACATGAATGGCAGCCAGGTAAATACTGTCCATTCTCCTTTGCCTAGGGGGAGCACTATGCCGTGTTGGTCTGTGCGGCCGTCTCCGTTGGTGTCTCGGGTGAGCGATCGGGCTACTTGCTTTAATTGCGCCCAATTCTGCGGCACTTTTTTGATTCCTGCTGCTGCAAATAAGCTGGGACGGTAAAAGATGGCGACGTTGTTTGTCGCTAGGGGAACTGACCAAGTGTGTCCGCCGAGTTCCATTGACTCGAAGAGTGCCGGGTAGATTTCGGCTTTCAGAGGCGATTTGTCGAGCCAGTTTTCTAAGGGCTTAATTGCGTTGAGTTCTGCTAGTTTTCCTGAACTTGTGGCAGCATTCCAAAGCAAATCAGGAGGTGCATTTCCCACTATTGCTGTTAATATTTTTGGCAGTTGTTGGTCTGGCTGGCCGATATAAACTGGTTTGATCTGGATGTTGGGATGCGTTTTGTTGAATTTGTCTGTTAGGGTTTTAAATACGTCGCGATTTGGCGGGGGATTGATGCCGTGCCACAGTGTGAGTTCGATCGGCTGGCCGTTTTTTGAGGCTGGGGTGGTGCTGTTTTGACAACCGCTTAATATCAGGATATTTAAGATAAATAAAAGGCAGACAGCTAGTTTTAGTGGCATTTTAATGGCTGGGAATATTTTGAATAAAATCATTTTTTATTTGCAGTGAGTGAAGATTTTTTTTAAGCGCAGATGCACGCGGATAGTTAGATGTTGGTAAAACGAGCTAAATCTAGAAAATCTGCTGTAGTTGATTTCTCTCTCCATCCGAGGTGTTTTGAAACAAAACTGTGACAGCTCCTGCTCCTAGTCTAACTTGTGGGCACATCCGATAGCAAGGAATTTCTCTCAGGTGCGATCGATATTTTTCTAAATGAGGAACAGTGACTGGCTGAAATTCGGGGAATTTGCTTAACACCGATTCGCTGACTTGTTCATTTTCTTCGGTTGAATAAGTGCAGGTCATGTATGCAAGATAACCTTGCGGGGCTACAATTTTAGCAGAATTGGCTAAGATTCTTTTTTGGCGGTTGGCATTGCTGTTGATGGTGACATGATGAAAGCATCCGGGTGCTTTGTCTCCTTTTGCTAAGAGTGATTGATCTGTACAATGAGCATCTACTATTACTAAATTAGCAGTTTGTGGTATTTCTTCGGCAAGTATTTTTGAATCGACGTTAGCGGTGGCGGATGGTTGAATTTGGCAGCGTCTTAAATTAGAGATCAGCATTCCCATGCGTTTGCCTATGGCTTCGTTGCACAACAGCAACTCTGGGTTTAAGGTTTTCCAAGCAAATATACTTTTTCCTGCGGGGGCGGCGCACATATCTAAGATTAGTTTGATTGAGTGGGGTATTGTTAACAATGTGGAGGTGGCGAAGATGGAGGAAAAGTCTAGATAGTAGTAATGTCCTGCTTGATGTAACGAATGTTTTCCCGGCTGGGATTCTCAGGCTAGTCTATCTACAAATTGCGGTTGCCAAAAAAATGGAATTTCGACAGTAAATGGGTTGTCTGTGGGTTTGGGTTGCATCCACAAGATAGCAGGATTAAAAGGTTGGGGATTTGTGACAGCATGAATAAACTTTTCTTGTTCGGCGGTGTCTCCAAATAAGCTGCGGCTGAGTTTAAGCAGGAGATTCGACGGTTTTTCCATGTTCTGGGAGAGATGATAAGATTGAGATTAGCAGTTAACCAGGTAAATCAGATGATAATTCCTAGTGTAAAACAATGAGATTTAACTTGAGAAGAAGGGATGCAAATGTTGTTACATCTATCAAACCGATTGCTTGTCCACGTTTGAGTCGGGCTGCACCGGAGGATCAAGAGAGATCTTTTTTGCCGATCGCACAACTCGGAATTATTGTCGAAGTGTATAATCTATGAGGAAACTACCCTTCTTGGAGTCCTGGAGTCATGGGCAGCTAGAAACCCGCTGGATGCTTAGATTTCTCGTTTTGACAGTTAAAGGCATTAGCTCGATGATTCAGGGTTAATTGACGCCTACAGGCTCTAAGTGAGGACTGAGGACTGAATAATTACTTAATAACTAAACATCTATGAAAATTGTCTTTTTTGGCACTCCCGAATTTGCTGTTCCTACTTTATCCAGTTTGCTAAGCCATCCCGAATTCGAGGTAGTGGCTGTGGTGACTCAACCAGATAAACGTCGGGGAAGAGGCAATCAATTGATGCCTTCACCGATAAAAATGGCGGCTTTAAATCACAGTCTCCCGGTTTGGCAGCCGCAGCGAATTAAGAAGGATTCTGAAACAATTGCCAAATTGCGGGAAGCGGCGGCTGATGTTTTTGTGGTGGTAGCTTACGGCCAGATTCTTTCTCAAGAAATACTGGATATTCCTAATTTGGCTTGCGTTAACGTTCACGGTTCAATTTTGCCGAAGTATCGTGGTGCCGCGCCGATTCAGCGCTGTCTTTATGACGGGGAAAAGGCGACGGGAATTACTACTATGTTGATGGATGCTGGCATGGATACTGGCGGGATGCTGTTGAAGGCTTTTGCGGGGATTACGCTGTTGGATAATGCTGATTCTTTGGGTGACAGGTTGGCGGAACTTGGGGCGGATTTGTTGGTGGAAACTTTGGTGAAATTGAGGGATGGGGAAGTTAAAGCTGTTGTTCAAAATGATGCTGAGGCGACTTATGCGCCGATGATTAAGAGTGCGGATTATGTGCTGGATTGGTCGAAAAGTGCGATCGACCTTCACAATCAAGTTAGGGGCTTTTTCCCGGATTGCACGACGACTTTTCGTGGCAATTCTCTGAAGGTGATGGCTACTGTGCCAGTGGGGCCGGAATATTGGCTGCAAATGCCGCCGGAGTTGAGGGTTTTGGAACGCGAATGGCCTGTTTTGGATCAGTTATCGGGCGCAAATGGGGAAGTTGTTAAGGTTGTGAAGGGTTTGGGGGCGATCGTCCAAACTGGCGATGGTTTGTTATTATTGCGGGAGGTGCAGTTAGCGGGGAAAAAGGTGCAGTCTGGGGTGGATTTTGCCAACGGAACTCGGTTGGCGGCGGGCGAGATTTTTGGGAGTTAAATAGTATATTTAGGGCGGGCAAGATACCCACCCTACAATATTTGGCAGCAAAATCATCCTGTAATTAGATGCGGAATTCTTGACCTAAAATTCTACCAAAACTTCTTCCGCACCGCCCAACAAACCCTGCGCGGCTTCTAACATACTCTCAGCAACATCTTTCAAATCTTCGCGACTTGCAAGATAAGTTTTCAAAGCTTCTAATGGTTCTATGCTATTATTAGCATTCAATTCTGGCAACCGCGGCCTAGCTAACTGACTGACTAATTCTGGTTGAATTGTGTAGCTGTGTGCTTCGCCCAGAAGTGCGTGCAATTCTGCGTTATCAATGATATCTAATTGTTCCGATCGCAATTGGTAAATTAATCTCACAACCGCGTCTTGTATCTCTTTCTTGCCAATAGCTTTAACTAACTCGGCTTGCGGGTTTTCCGATTCGGAAACATTCACTTTAATCGTCTGAAATACCCGCACCGGCAAAGTGCAAAATTCCCACTCTGCTTTCCCCCGTTCCACATTAACTAACACAAAACCTTTATCTTCTTTCTCTTCGCTAAAATCAACTCGTTCGATACTTCCGGGATAGATTACGGGCGGATTGTTGGAAGCATTGAGATTTTGGTGTTTGTGTACGTGGCCAAGAGCAACATAATCAAAACAAGGGCGAGTTAGCATGGAAACGGGAATGTTAAAACCTTTTCCAACTGCTAAAAAACGTTCGGCGCCCAGACTGGCTTTATCTGCCATTAAGTGCGCTAAAAGTACGGTTGGTATGTCGGGGTTGAGGCGGCGGATTTCGCCTTCCATTGCGATCGTCAGCTTTTCGGTTAATAATTGGTTAACATCGCCCATAGACAGGCTTTCAGTCTCGGAACGTGTCATTAAGGTCGATCGAGTCAACCAAGGTAATGTTACCACCTGTACGGGGCCGCTGCGGGTTTGAATCAGGTGAGTTTCCAGGCGATCGCCTACAATAAACTTAGGTATCCCCAAAGTCCGATAAATCCCCAAACTCGCGCCGCCTTGTCCCTGAGAATGTTGGTCGTGATTTCCTACTAGCAAAACAGTCGGAATTTGCGCGTCAACCAAGCGGCTGAATTGGCGAGCAAAAGCCTCTTTTACAAACGGTGGAGGCGTCGAATCCGGGAAAGCATCGCCGCCGAATATAACTAAATCTACGGGTTCAGAAATTGCTCTATCCATACATTTGCTCAGCGTCGCCGCGAAGTCTTCCAGCCGCGTATTTAAACCGGTTTCTGGATTAATCCGGCCGTGAGAAAAGCCGCTGCCCATGTGAATGTCTGAAAGGTGTAAGATTTTAATCATTGTTTTTTCTATTTGTTAGCTATCGTTTCGGTTCCTAGTGAGGACTTCAGTCCTCAGAAGAAGGACTTGCATTCCTGACTGCGAACCAAAGAAAGTTTTTTTTCATACATCATAATATGATGCCGGGTACTTTTTGATAAACTTGTGCGATCGGGCAGCGAAAATCTATACTCATTAACTCTAACTCATCTCCTTGTCGGTAAGTCTGAGAAACCCAATTTCCCTCAGCATTGAGTCGAAAACACTCTATTTTGATTTCTGATTGAGTTATGAGCACGTATTCCTGCAAACTCCGAGAAGTTTGGTAATCTGCAAATTTATCACCTCTGTCAAAAGCTGCCGTTGAGGGCGACAAGACCTCAACTACTAAAGATGGATATAAAATGAAATCTTCAGCAGTTGAGGTGTCTCTTTCGTCGCAAGTCACCGCTACGTCAGGATAGTAATAGCAATTTGCCTCTTCCAATCGGACTTTTATATCTGAGGATAAAACTAAGCAGTCGGTGTTATCTAAGTGATTTCCCAGTCGCCTTACTAAGTTGCTAGCAATAATAATGTGAGGCTTTTTTGCCCCTGTCATTGCATAAACGTGTCCGCGTCTGTATTCGTGTTTGATCGGGCTTACTCGCTCGCCTTCTAGGTACTCTTCTGGAGAGATGTAGAAATTGTTTTTGTTGATAACCATTGAGTTTTACTCCGCTGATTTTATCTGATACTATGTGTGGGAACTCAAATATTCGGGGAAGGAAAGGGCAGTGCCGTTTCCCTACAAATTTAACAAAACTCCAGAAATCGTGCGTGCCATAATTTGCCACTTTCCGTCAAACCCTGCGATCGCACTTTAATTTTGACACTTTTGGGGTTAGCCTCGTATAGTCGGGCAATTTCCTGCATTTCCTGCCCGCTAAACCCGGTTCCTACAGTTCCTACTGGCACTAATTTGCCCTCGATTTCTTGCGCTACTTTGACGGCACTAAACGGTCGCCCCGCCACTTTTGTCGCCGTCAAGCCGACAATAAACAGGTCTAATTCCAGACAGTATTTAGTCCTCACCATCGGATATTTCTTAACATCTTTGCCGCCGACATAGTGACAGTGGTGCAACACCCAAACTTCGCCTTCTCTATTTTCCGATTCCTGCTGATTTGCCAAAAGGGTTTTTTCGGCGGTGGTGCGAAATGTCGGTACAACTTCAAAGGCTGGTGATAAATTCGCCAGCCTTTCGCCAACTTCCACTCCCGCTGCAATTCGTTCGGATTCGGCCACGGTAGTTAAGTCATTGCCTTTGAAAAACAAACTTTTAAAAATGGCATAAATTGCGCTGGGCTGGATTGTGGGAAAACCGCTTTCAATATTAACTGTAGCAGCTTGTGCCCCCGTGCGGTGTTCGCTGCCGGTACAGCTTTTGTAATACAGTTCGCCGTCTAAAACAAAAGTGCCAATTTTAGCGGCTGTGTCGATTAATGTGCGATCGCTCTCAATCGATGCTTGCTGTCGCAGGTTAGTCGATCGCGATTGGTAGTATACTTTATCGGGAGTCGCGATGACAACTACTCGATTGCCGTCGCGCTTTGGTTGTCCCCAATAATCGGGATTTTCAATATAGTAAGAACGATCGCTCGGCGCGTCAACCGGCTGCATGGTTACAATCCTTCCCGGCTGCAAGTGCGGTGGCAATTCGGCAACAATAGGATTGTTGGCAGTTTCTATTTTTGGGTCGGAAGTTGATTGTTTAGCAGGAGCGAAATCGGCGGTAGAATTGTTTGGAGTATTGAGGGCGATCGGCTTTTCTCCCGTTTCCAATTCAAAGGCTCTTTTCCAAAAGCCGATCGCCATTTCCGGGTATCCTTCCGACTCCGCACACAGCGCAAAACCAATAACTTTTGCCGTTCCAATTCCCCGCCCGTAATCAGCTAAATACTGCACGGCCCCCGCTTCACCCATCAAGTGCAATCCTCGCGTGACGATGCGATTGTTCCAGCGTTCTCGAATGTCGGCGCTAATTTTTTTTGCTGCTTTTCGCTTGGCTTCTGCGTATTCGGTGCAGTCCATACTGCCTCCTTTCTGTAGGGCTATTTATATACTATACTAAACATTGATTTATTAGTCAAGTTTAATTCGACAATTAGGTGGTGTGAATAAATTTAACTCTTTTATTTGTGAACTAGATTTATTTTTTCACCGCAGAGGCGCAGAGGGCACAGAGGAAGAGAAGAAAGAGAGGGATGGGGTTGTAGTGTTTTGATTGTCAAGCGTGGTAATTGGTTCGCCCCCAATGCTAAGATAATTTCGATCGCGCATTGCGACCAATAAAGCCGTGAGTTGCGTCTTACTCGCGTTGGGTTCGTCAACTTGCGATCGCCCGTTCGAGAATTTAATATCAAGTCTAATTGTAATCTTATGATGCGATTGATTTTGTACAGTAAACCCGGATGCCACTTGTGCGAAGGGTTGCAAGAAAAACTCGAACAGATTGAAAGCCTCAAGTTTCAACTCGAAGTTAGAGATATTACTGAACGCAACGATTGGTTTGAAGCTTATCAGTACGAAGTTCCAGTTTTATTTAAAGTGCAGCCTCAGCCAAAAAATTCTGCTGGCGAGGCTGCATTCTCCCCTGAAGAACTGTTACCCCGTCCTTCTCCCCGCTGTAGTGTTGCCCAATTGGAGCAAATGTTACAGAAATATTTGCAAACTGAGCGGTCAAAATAATACGATTTACGCCAAACTCAGGCCTTAATCCGCGCATCGGGGTGCGCTGCACTTTAATCTAGGCCTGTATGGTGTGTAGGGCACACAGCAAAACTCGTAGGGTTTGCACCGCGCCCAGCAAAAACCTGTAGAGAGTGACTCAAAAAAAGTGTTCCGCAAGTCATATTCAAGACATCCAAGTGAGGAGTTTTTCAGATGAAATTGAGAGAATTATTAGCAGCAGTTCCCAGCATTTCCTTTGACGCCCAACATCCCGGCCTCGATGCCGAAGTCAAGGGTTTATCCACTAATTCCCACGCTTGTCAGGCGGGCGATTTGTTTTTGGGAATGCCGGGAACTCGGGTAGATGGGGGAGATTTTTGGCAAAGTGCGATCGAATCTGGTGCACTTGCCGCCATAATTTCCACCCAAGCAACCGAGAAAACACCCCCCCAACCCCCCGTTCCCTGCGTCATCGCAGCAGCCGATATGGCTCAAGTTTGCGGTCAAATAGCAACTGCTTTTTACGGCAATCCAGCTACCAAATTAAAACTTGTCGGCGTTACCGGGACTAACGGCAAAACAACAACAACTCATTTAATCGAATTTTTGCTCAATGAAATGCAGTTGCCGACGGCGATTTTCGGCACGCTTTACACTCGTTGGCCGGGCTTCCAAAAAACTGCACTTTACACTACACCTTTTGCCGTTGACCTGCAAAAGCAATTATCAGAAGCTGTAGCAGCCGGATGCAAACACGGGGTGATGGAAGTCAGTTCCCACGCTTTAGCGCAGCAGCGAGTTTTAGGCTGTAGTTTTGAAGTTGCTGTCTTTACAAACTTGACTCAAGATCATCTAGATTATCACCGTGATATGGAAGATTATTTTGAGGCTAAATCGCTTTTATTTGGTTCGGATTACCTCGCAAATCGCGCTGTAATTAATATTGACGACCCCTACGGGCAGCGGATAGTTGAAACCATCCAATCTGACCGAGTTTGGAGTTACAGCACTGTTGTGAAAACGGCAGATTTGTATGCTTTTGATTTAGATTATCAGCCCAATGGAGTTAAGGGAATGCTGCACACGCCGAAGGGCGACGCTACTTTTTCGTTGCCTTTAGTCGGTCAGTTCAATTTATCAAATATGTTGGCTGCTGTCGGTGCGGTTTTGGAATTGGGTTTAGATTTGTCCGCAATTGTGGAGAAATTATCTCAGTTTTCCGGAGTTCCGGGACGGATGGAACGGGTGCAAATTAGTCCCGACCAAGATATTAGCGTCATTGTCGATTACGCGCACACTCCCGACAGTTTGGAGAACTTGTTGAAGGCGTCGCGGCCGTTTATTCCGGGTCAGATGATTTGCGTGTTTGGCTGCGGTGGCGATCGCGATCGCACTAAGCGGCCGATTATGGGTAAAATCGTTGCACAATTAGCTGATTTAACTGTTGTTACTTCCGACAATCCGCGCACTGAAAATCCCGATCGCATTTTGGAGGATGTTTTAGCAGGAATTCCCGCCGCAGTAAAGCCGATCGTGATGTGCGATCGAGCCGCTGCAATTCGCACTGCTATTATGGATGCTAAACCCGGAGATGGCGTACTGATTGCAGGGAAAGGACACGAAGATTATCAGATTTTGGGCACCGAAAAAGTCCATTTTGACGATCGAGAACAAGCGCGAGATGCCTTGAAAGCGAGAATGAATTCGGTTAACTGAATTCGGTTAACTGTTAACGGTTAACCGAATTAGGTTAACCGTTAACGGTTAGCTGTTCGCGGGCTGCGAAATTTGTTATATTTTTAAGTATTAATACCAAGGAAGAATCTGATTTGCACTAGGTTGTAAGAGTAAATCAAATATTTTCCTAAAAAATAATTATTGCCATGATAGAATTAACTGGCTATCAAATTCTCGATCGAATTTATTCAGGCACTCGCACCCTAGTTTATCGCGGAACTCGCCTTTACGACCGAAAACCGGTCGCCATCAAAGTCTTGCGGAACGAGTATCCCAGCTTCAGCGAACTCTTGCATTTCCGCAATCAATACACGATCGCCAAAAACCTGAATTTGCCCGGAATCATCCAAACCTACAGCTTGGAAGCCTACCGGAACGGCTATGCGCTGATTGTGGAAGACTTTGGGGGAATTTCTCTAAAGGAATGGACGGGGAAAGGAAAAACTGTGCCATCTCTGGTTGATTTTTTCCAAATAGCGATCGACCTAAGCAACACATTAGATATACTTTACCGCCACCGCATCATTCACAAAGACATTAAACCCGCCAATATTTTAATAAATCCTAAGACTAAACAAGTCAAACTCATTGACTTTAGTATTGCATCTTTGCTGCCGCGAGAAACTCAAATAGTGATGAGTCCCAACGTAATCGAAGGAACACTCAGCTATCTATCTCCCGAACAAACAGGAAGAATGAATCGCGGCCTTGACTACCGCACCGACTTTTATTCATTAGGTGTAACCTTTTACGAATTGCTGACAGGAAAATTGCCATTTCAATCTAGCGATCCAATGGAATTGATCCACTATCATATTGCCCATCACCCGCCCTCTGTACGTGAAATTAATCCCAAAATTCCCCTGGTTCTCTCGGAAATTGTCAGCAAATTGATGGCCAAAAATGCCGAAACTCGGTATCAGAGTGCATTAGGGTTGAAAGCCGATTTAAAAACTTGTTGGCAACAACTCAATGAGACAGGTAAAATTGAGAGTTTTGCCATTGGGCGGCGGGATTTTTGCGATCGCTTTATCATACCCGAAAAACTCTACGGTCGAGCAACCGAAGTCGCTGCATTATTAGCAGCATTCGATCGAGTAGCAAACCCCTCTAACTCTCATGACCCAGAAGAGCCGGGGAACGAGAGAAACGAGGAAAAAGAAGACTCACCCCTTACTAAAGACGGCGGGGGTGACTCGAATTTATCCCACAGCGAAATGATGCTAGTTGCCGGATTTTCCGGCATTGGGAAAACCGCTGTAGTCAACGAAATCCACAAACCCATAGTTCGCCAACGCGGTTACTTTATCAAAGGTAAATACGACCAATTTCAACGTAACATTCCCTTTAGCGCTTTTGTGCAAGCCTTCCGAGATTTGATGGAGCAATTACTCTCAGAAAGCGACGCTCAGCTAGAACGATGGCAAAGGAAAATTATCAATGCTCTTGGCGAAAACGGTCAAGTTATTGTAGAAGTAATTCCCGAATTGGAACGAATTATTGGCAAACAACAGCCGGTTTCGGAACTTTCGGGAAGTGCCGCCGAAAATCGTTTCAATTTACTATTTCAAAAATTTATCTCTGTTTTTGCCACCAAAGAACATCCCTTAGTGATTTTTTTGGATGATTTGCAATGGTCAGATTCAGCATCCCTGAAGCTTTTGCAAGTGTTGATGAGTGAAAAAAATAGTCAGAATTTGCTGGTAATTGGGGCCTATCGAGATAACGAAGTATCTCCGGCTCATCCATTTATGTTGGCAGTAGCAGAGATGGAAAAATCCCAAGTAACGGTAAATACTATTACCTTGGAACCTCTGAGTCAAACTGATATTAACGATTTGATAGCAGATACGCTCTCGTGCGAGATCCTTCTTGCTCAGCCCTTAACCGAGTTAGTTTATCAAAAAACCAAAGGCAATCCATTTTTTGCCACGCAATTTCTCAGGGCGCTACAGGAAGATGGGCTGATTGCGTTTGACCCCACCCCCCTTTCCCAGGGGAGAGAGAGGGGGGTAAGAGGGGGGTGGCAGTGCGATATTGCCAAAGTCAAAGCCCTAACTATCACCGATGATGTAGTGGAGTTTATGGCGGTGCAATTGCAGAAGTTGCCGCCAGAAACTCAGGATGTGCTGAAGTTGGCTGCGTGCATTGGAGCGCACTTTGATTTGAATACATTGGCGGTAGTTAGCGAGAAGTCGCCAGAAGAAACTGCTGCGGATTTGTGGAAATCATTGCAAGAAGGATTCATCTTACCAACCAGTGAAATTTACAAGTTTTATCTAGGAAAAGAAGAGCGGACAACCAGCTCCGCATTGCCAACGCCCGCCGCTCAATTACCTCACTACAAATTTCTACACGATCGGGTTCAGCAAGCTGCTTATTCATTAATTCCTGAGAACCAAAAGCAAGCAACCCATCTCAAAATTGGCCAGTTACTTCTTCCCACTTTCTCCGAAGTTGAAAGAGGAGAAGAAGTGTTCGATATTATTAATCATTATATCATTAGCTCCGACCTAATAACGCAGCAAGAAGAACGAACTAAGCTCGCTAAGATTAGCCTCTTTGCAGGGCATAGAGCCAAACTATCAACAGCTTATGAATCGGCGACAAAATATCTCGCTTTCGGTTTAAGTTTCCTACCCAGCAATAAATGGAAATCTCTGTACCAATTAACATTTATTATGTATCTCGAAAGCCTTGAGACTGAGTTCTTGGCAGGTAATTTTGAGGAAGCTGAAAAATTAATAAAAATAGCCTTTAAAAATGCAAAAACAAGTCTTGACAAATCCAAAATCATTGCAGTTCAGCTAACTCATTATCAAAATAAGGCACTCTATCAAAAGGCGATTCAGGTAGGAATCGAAGGGCTGAAACTGTTAGGCTTAGAACTGGCGATTATGCCACAGGAAGCAGAGTTAGAAGGGATGGCTCTGGAAGTTAAAAAAACCTTAAATCAGCGCGCCGTTGCAGGACTAATCGACGCACCACTCATTGTCGATGAAGAGCGCCAGATGCTGATCAAACTACTAATGAACATGGTACCGCCCACTTACCTAACTAATCAGGAGTTGTTAGTGTTGGTTGTTTTACACATGACCAATCTCTGTTTGCAATACGGGAATACAAATGTGGCGGGTTTTGTTTATGTTTGGTATGGGACAATTCTCTGCCAACGCTTTCAAGACTATGAACTGGGCTATGAGTTTGGACTTTTAGGGTTGAATGTGAATGAAAAATTTAATAACACCACCCTGAATGGCAAAATTTATATGTCGTTCGGCAACTTTATCAACCATTGGCGCAAGCACGTCAGTTCCAATCTTGATCTGCAACAAGCTGCTTATCAGGGGGCAATGGAGGTAGGGGATTTTTCTTGGTGTCATCACAGTGCTCTGTTCAGTTTCTGGCAGCAGGCGATCGTATCAAGCGATATTCATAGTTTGCTGGCTCGACATGAAAAGTACATCAGCTTTGCGGAACGGACGGAGATTACGACAGCATTTGCCCTCATTCTTCAGTGCAACCTCCTAGAGAACTTGCAAGGGCTAACGATAGGGAAGTATAGCCTTAGCTCTGAAACATTTGATGAAGAGTCGGCGCTAGCAACATTCAATGAAATTGGCTATGGCTATGGCAGTAGTACATACTACTTCGCTAAAGCATTTTTGTTTTTCACCTATGGTGAGTATGCTAAAGCTTATGAAATGTTAGTAGCGGCGGCAGAGTTTTCTAATGCACTATATGGACAATTTCAACGTATTCTGCATTGTTTTTATCAGTCTTTGACTGTATTGCAACTTTATGGGTTAGCCACCCCGAAAGAACAAAAAGATTATCAAGAATTTCTGCATAATAATCGCGCACAACTTCAAATCTGGGCACACAACTGTCCTGAAAACTGTCTGTCCAAATTTCTGCTTTTAGAGGCGGAGATGGCTCGTGTTGCTGAACAAAAATGGCAGGCTGCTGAGTTGTACGATCGCGCCATCGTTCTCGCCCAAGAAAACCAATTCCTCAACGAAGAAGCCTTAGCCAACGAACTCGGCGCTAAATTCTATCTCGGTTGCGGCAAAGAAAAAGTCGCTGCAGGCTATATGCAGGAAGCCTACTATTGTTACGCTCGCTGGGGAGCAAAAGCCAAAACCGATGATCTAGAACAACGTTATCCCGATCTGCTGCGCCCCATCTTACAACAGTGCGCCCAACCCCTCACTATTTTAGAAACCCTATCCACCCTTACCAATCCCACCTACTCAATTCATTCGAGCACCCACCACACTACCTCAAGCACCTCCATCAACCAGGCTCTAGATTTTACGACCCTGCTGGAAATCTCCCAAATGATCTCCAGTACGATCGACCTGGATGAGTTGCTGCAAATTGTGACCCAAACCATGTTACAAAACTCGGGAGCCGATCGCTGTGCACTGATGCTCTGCCAACATCAACAATGGCAAGTGCGGGCGATAGCTACCTGGGAAAACATTAGCCTGCAAAGGGAACCACTAGAGAACAATCCCACTGTTCCGGTTAAATTAATTCAGTATGTCAAAAACACCCTAGCAACAGTTGCGATCGATCACCTCAAAACTGATCTGCCTGTGATTGACGATTATTTAGAGCACCACAAACCGGAGAGTTTCCTGGGCTTGCCAATTCTAAATCAGGGGAATTTGGTCGGCATTTTGTATCTAGAAAATCGGATAACCAGTGGGGTGTTTAGTCGCGATCGCCTCCTAGTGCTGAATTTTCTCTCTAGCCAAGCGGCGATCGCTCTGGAGAATGCCCGTCTCTATCACCAAGTGCAGCAGACTTTGAATGAACTTCAGCAAACTCAGATGCAAATGATCCAAAGTGAAAAGATGTCAGCATTAGGTAATTTAGTGGCAGGGGTTGCCCATGAAATCAACAACCCCGTTGGTTTCATTGCTGGGAACATTAATGAAGCTCATGCTGGAGTCCAAGACTTAATTGATTATTTGCGCCTCTATCAAGAAAAGTATCCTCCATCGGAAGCAGAATTGATTAAGAAAGCAGAGGAAATAGATTTAGATTATCTAGTAGAAGATTTACCCAAAATGTTGAGTTCCATGAAAATAGGATGCGAGCGCATCAAAAACATCAGCACATCCCTCCGCACTTTCTCTCGCGCTGATACCGCACATAAAGTCGAGGCCAATATCCACGAAGGCCTCAATAGCACTTTGATGATTTTACGCCATCGCCTGAAAGCGAGCGACAAGCATCCTGAAATTGAAATCATTAAAGAGTACGGCAAGATTCCCAAAGTAAAATGTTATTTGGGACAATTAAACCAGGTATTTATGAATTTGTTAGCAAATGCGATCGATGCCTTAGAAGAATCGAATCAAGGACGGAGTTTTGCCGAAATTAACGCCCATCCCAATCACATCACTATTCGGACAAAAGTAGAAAGTGAAAAGGTAAAAATTTCCATCGCCGATAACGGAAAAGGAATGTCCGAAGATGTGAAAAATCGTATCTTCGACCATCTATTTACCACTAAAGATGTGGGCAAAGGAACTGGGTTAGGACTGGCGATCGCCCGTCAAATTGTAGAAGAAAAACACGGCGGGAAACTGAGTTGTTTTTCTACACCTGGAGAAGGAACTGAGTTTGTCATTGAGATTTTAATTGATTAATGCGATCGTGCTGTAGGGGCGGGTTTAACCAACAATATTTCAGGCTCACAAACAATCTATAAAAACCCGCCCCCACCAACCAATAACCCAGATTAACATGAGGTTCGATCCCATTCAAAAAATATCTATTCGGATTTGTCGTTGGGCTGGGTCGGGTTTATTATATTGTTCGTTTCTGACATAGATGGTTGGTTAAACCCGCACCCACCCAACCAATAACCCAGATTAACATGAGGTTCGATCTCATATCAATTCCGGTTGCACTCATACATGATTGTTGACTGTTGACTGTTGACTGTGGACTGTTGATTCGGGGTCGAAAAACTGAATGGTTGAGTGTTAACTGTTGACTCGATTTTATTATTCCGATGCAACCGGAAACGATATCATTCAAAAAATATCCATTCGGATTTGTCGTTGGGCTGGGGCGGGTTTATTATATTGTTCGTTTCTGACATAGATGGTTGGTTAAACCCGCCCCTACAGATTTTGCCAATAATTAATAACTATTGCAGCGGCAAAAATACCGTCATCACCTCGCCCTTTTGGGGCCGCTGGCGAATTACTAACTTCCCGCCAGCAGCCCGAAATAAATTCTTAGTCACGCTTAAGTTTAAACTCAAACTTCCCGTCTCCGGCTGCACCATCAACAAAGGCCCGATCGAGCGCAAAGGAGCATTTGCCTTAGCTGCAAAAGTCGATGCGCCATTACCTTCAGGTAGGTGTTCCGATTCCAACTGCAACTTTAACTGATTTCCCGCCAATGTCACCTCCACCTGAATGCGACTCCCCGAAGGCAAAGTTCGAGTAAAATTCTCAATCAGATTAGTTAAAACCTGATCCAACATCGTCGGATCGCTGACTACCGCCGGCAACTTTTTCGGCACAATAACTTCCAAAGTGTGGTTTCGCACAGTCGCCTGTTTTTGCCAGCGGGGAATGCTATTTTGTAGCACTTCACCGAGGGACATTGCTGTTAGCTGCACGCCCGAATTTTTAGCTTGCGACATTTCCAATTCCACGGCGCGGAAAATTAAACCGAAGCGATCGATCTGAGCGGTACACTCAGCATCAATCATTTCCAAACGCTTGACTACGATCGGCTCAAGTTTGGGACGTTTCAGCAGCAATCGAGTCAGCGTGCGAATGGTAGCCAAAGGTGTGCGGACTTCGTGGGCGATCGCCTGTAGCAATTCCACCTCTTTAGTAGCCAGAGGAATTGGAGATTTGCAGTTGATATCTGTAGCCGATAACTTTTGATGTATCGGGTTCAAACCATCATCAATTCTTTCATCCTTTATCCTGCCTGCTTCATCTTTCCCAAGCGGTAAATTATGTAACAGCAAGCGGCTGAACTGCATCACTGTTTGATAATTTGGAGCAACAGGCAAAAACTGCTGGAACAGCGCATCTAATTTAGTAGAATTATTAGTTAATTGGCTAACTGGTAAATTGAAGCTGGCGTCAGCATTGGCAAGTAAACAGTCACTTTCAGTCACCCTGCGCCGCAAAACCTCCCAAGCTTTCGCCACTACTTGCGGGTCGAAAGAAAATAGAAAAGCCGGAATTCCCGCAGAATTTTCACCCAAAACCATCACCAGGCTAAAACTAACAGTTAAAACCAAACAAAACTGCTCATTGGCTAAGGGATCGCCAGTTGTCAAAGCCAAAGCCGGGGCCGCTGCAGGCACTGATGTTTGCACATCAGCCGCCGGCATTAAAGCTAAAGTTTGTCTAGCCCGAAAAGACCACAAAGCTGCATCGTTGTCGGGAATACTGGTAAAAATCCAATTGGCAAAGCCGTTGGCCAAAGCGGGGTCAGTCAAAACCGAAGATGGGCCCGACAAAACCAATCCCTGACAGGAATTGGGGATTGTCGATCGACAATTTGGTCGATCGGCATCTGTTTTTTGTCCTGCTTTTTGTCGATCGAGCATTTGATTCAAAGCTGCGATCGCCCCGTACCATTCCTGTTCAGCTTTCAGCCGAGCAGCCCCACGGCTTCCAGAACATCGATGGCGGTTGTTTTCTCCCGCCAACTTAGCATCAAAGAGACTCAGGTCATTTTCTTGGCCTTCGGAGGCTAAAATTTCGCTTATTGTCGGTAAAAAGTAAGTATTCACAGTTATAAACCCACCTTCGGAGGCATGAAGGGTGAAGTATTTATGTATAGGAAAGTTCAGGAGTTAGGAGTCAAGCACCAGCACGATCAAAAAATCCCGCATAATTTCTTGCGCCTTCCTCCTAACTCACAGGATATCCACATTTGTTAACTAACGATATTGGCAGAACCGTACCAATAAGTCGCAATCTCCGCGCTTGGGGCGATATTTTGCACGATCGCCCTAACAAAAGTGCAAAATGAAGTAAGTTAAACACCGTGCTTTCCTTATGCCCACCTCGATCGCCGACTCAAAAAATCTGCTGTCAGACTTAATGGCGCGCTACCGCAACCAAGTCGATTATCTGGCAATTCGACTGGAAGAAGCCGAAGGCACCGACATCCTGCTGCGGGGCGAAAAAATTGAAACCCTCAGCGAAGGAGTCTCAATTGGCGGCCAAGTCAGAGCTTGTCACAAAGGCGGCTGGGGCTTTGCCAGTTTTAACCGACTTTCCACCCTCGCCGAAAGAATCGAAGAAGCCATCGCCGCGGCCAAACTGATCGGCGAGGAAGAAACGATCCTGGCGCCAGTTAGCCCAATACAAGACATTTGCTTGCTGCCGCTGACAGGAACAGACCCCCGTCTGGTTCCCCTAATTGACAAAAAGCAATTGTGCGATCGCTACGCGGCCATTCTCCGCAGCATTGACCCCCGCATCGCCACCATCTCCGTGCGCTACGGCGACAGCACCCAGCGGATGCTCCTGGCCACCTCCGAAGGCACCATGCTAGAACAAGGTTGGGCAGACATGGAAATGCGCTTTGCCGCCACAGCCCGCAGTGGGGAAACCGTACAAACCGGCCGCGAAACCACCGGTTCCCGCAAAGCTTACGAAGACTTAACCGAGCTTGACGTTCAAGTTCGCAGCGCCGCCCAGAGAGCCGTAGATTCCCTAGCCTTACCCCCCGTCCAAGGCAACACCTACACCGTCGTCATCGACCCAATTTTGACCGGATTATTCGTCCACGAAGCCTTCGGACACCTTTCCGAAGCTGACATGGCCTACGAAAATCCCGACATCTTGGAAATTATGACCCTCGGCCGCCAGTTCGGCCCCAAAAACTTGCAAATTTTCGACGGTGCAGCGCCAGAGGGACACCGGGGCAGCTATTTCTACGACGACGAAGGCACTCCCGCGACTACTACTCAGTTAATTAAAGACGGCGCTTTAGTCGGGCGACTGCACTCGCGGGAAACAGCGGGCAAATTGGGAGAAACGCCTACTGGCAATGCTCGCTGTTTGAATTATCATTATCCGCCGATCGTCCGCATGACGAATACTTGGATCGAACGGGGTGACACGCCAGTTGCTGACTTATTTTCTGGCATCAAAGAAGGAGTTTATGCGCGCAATTGGCAAGGCGGCATGACTAACGGCGAAATGTTTACTTTCAGTGCCGGCGAAGCTTGGATGATCCGCGACGGAAAACTCGACAATCCGGTACGGGATGTTACTCTTTCGGGTAATGTTTTCAGCACTTTAGCCGATATTGAGGCGATCGGCGACGATTTCTACTGGGATGAATCCGGCGGCTGTGGCAAGGCAGGACAAAGCGGTTTGCCCGTCGGCTGCGGCGGCCCGAGTTTGCGGATTCGCGATGTAGTTGTTGGTGGCGAAGCTGCGGAAGAAGATTAAAGCTGCAAAAGTTTAAAAAATAAAGGTAAAGCGCCAGATTCCTACTCGCGCTTTACCTTTATTTTTTGAGTGCAACATTTCGCGCCCGTTTGTGGTGTCTGATATTTTGACGATATTTGGCAAAAAAACCGGAATAGCGAACAATTATGCGTTGAATCGTCAAATACCGCTGAAAAATCGGTTTTTTGCTACGCAGTACCTCAGTCCCCAATTAATGGCTCGAAATCTTCAATTTTTCTCTTCTTCTCCCAATTTTACATTCTCCTATTCTCCGCCTAATTCCCTGCCATTATCGGTTTTTTCGGCTTTATCTCCCCTCGCCTCGTTCTGGTGCCTTAGTATCTTTATCCTTATCGTCGTACAAGCTCTGAGTGTCAGGTAGAACGGTTAAAATTTCGGGCGCAGAGTTGTCTTGAGCAAAAAAGGTCGATCGAGTTTCTAAGCTTTGAGCGTTAACTGCGGTGCCGCTCAGTAACAGGCTTGACATCAGGATGGAAGAGTAAACGCGCATCATAAATTTTGGTGTTTGTATTTTCCCCTTCTTGATACGCAGTCTGTACTCTGCTATCAGGATAAAAAAAATAATTGTGGCGAAATCATTCATTAGTAAGTGACGGCAGCTACAATTTTTTTGAGTTTTTGTTAAAAGCTGGTGAAATCTATCCTCTAGCTCGCTTGTTCGCTGGTAATTTCTAGTTCTCTGCTACTTGCGGGCAACCAGCAGAATTCAAGACCATGTTCAAAAAAATCATGCTACTCTTATATGCCCGTCTTGCCAACCCTGGTAGTTATAAATCATTCCCCAATCTAAAATCTAAAATCTAAAATCTAAAATGGTATGACCCCTGGAATCCTCTTGAAACGGTCTTCCAACAAGGAAACAAAAACTGCCAATTGTAAAGTTTTACTACTTTTATGATTAACTTCATAATTTATTGATGTGAAGCCGCAATCCAGGGATTCAAGACATAACAGGAGAGTACCCAAGCGCGCCATCAGCACCTTAGATATCCATATCTTGGTCAAGGAGATTCCCTGGGGGGGTGACAAAGAGGCCTAGGAGATAGACCCCATCAGGGTTGCAGCCCGCATACCTTGTTGATAAAAGCGACGTTTATTTGGAGTTAACTTTATTAACTGTTCCACCACATCAGAATATTGTTCGAGATAATTAACCCACTTTTCTCCATCTAAGCCAACACCAAATGTACTCCGTCTTCGATATCTTTTTTTAGGTTCTTGACGCCGACATACATATTTTTCTACCTGCTTTTTCCGAAGAGATGTGCCTTCAAATATTGCCGAACTGTAGGCGAGTGTCATGAGCAGAATTATGTTAATAAGTCGATTTTCTTTTAAGCTAGTTCCTTCCAGATCGTAGCCTCCTGTTTTACAATCTCTAAACATTTCTTCAATGCCCATCCGTTGCTTGTAAGCATCGATAGCTGCCGATAATGAACCTAAATCTGTGAGAATAAACCATGCTTCATCAACCTTCCAGGCTCCATAGTTTCTTTTCCACTTACAAGCAACATCAAATCCAGTGGGACGCCCGTGTTTTCCTAACTCTTTTACCTTGAAAATATAAAGAGGTTCCTGCTACTATTCCTAATTCATCTAACCGCTGCCAAACTAAATGTTCTATTTCGATACAATGATTCCTCTTTATTCTTAAGCAAAAAGACACACCCTTTTCCTTCAGCCAGTTTCCTAAATCGACCGAACAAAATTCACGATCTCCTAAAACGATGACTTTATATTCTGAAAACAATGGTAAAACTTGCTGTAGATTTGTAGTTTGTTCCTCGAAGTTGCTGCTGCCCAATTTCGGCAACAATGACCAGTACAATGGAATTGCTCTTCGCTCCCAGATTAAGCTAACCATGAACAGATTAATACAGCCCCATTGACTGCGATCAATTGCGATTGATAAGCGAGTACCAACACGGCAATAAGTGGTCAACCAATAAGTAATTAATGGGAACCAAATTAATTCGATTGTTAAGTTCTGTAAATCTAAAAATCTTTGTAATTTACGTCGCCGACTTTCGGCTGTAATTAGACAGGGAAATACTCGGGAGAGCCGCTCTAATCTCACTTGTTTTTCTGATTGCATCAAGGATAGCAAAATTGTCATCACCAAAAACTGAGATGGCGTCAGGTGTTTTTGTAAATGAGTCTGGTAGAATCTTGGTATCATTATTTTTTTGGATAGGCAAGCGTGTAACAACTCTGCTGCCTATCTTTTTTTACCACAAGTTGGCTCAATCCTTACTAAATATGGGTTTGGGGCGGGTCGTCACCCCCCCAGGGAGATTCCTTAAAGCGGGCAATGCCTAATTTTTCAGATTAACGTAATAAATCGTTGCTATTATATTTTTAAATAAATTGTGAAGCTTTGATTTTTTCTGACTTTTCTGACTTTTCTGATCTTGCTTTGTGACCAGAGGGCTTACGCGCCACTCCGAAGGAGGAGTCGAAAGTGGTTGGGGAAAAAAAGCTCCTTCACAAAATCCTGGATTCAATCTCAAATCTCAACTCTCAAATCCAACTGGCGCGCAGGGAGTAAAAAAAACTGGTTTTAAAACTGATATCGCGGAGTCAATCTCAAATATCAAATCTCACAGCGACTGACTTGCACATCTACCTGCAGGAATAGCGAGTCGAGGGTTGACGAGTTGTCCAAAATAACATCAGCTTGTTGACATTTTTGAGCCAGCGGAAACTGAGTGTTAATGCGGGCCTGAGCTCGATCGTAACTCAAGCCGTCTCGCTGCATTAGTCGTTCTAACTGCACTTCGGGTGAACAGTACACCACCCAAATGTCGGTACACAAGTCAGTCATGTTAGCTTCAAACAGCAGCGGCACTACCAAAACCAAAGTTAACGTGTCAGTCGGGGCGCAGAAACCGGGGTTTTTTTCAAAAATACTCGGTTCTAGCTTTTGGTGAAAAAAACCGGTTTCTTGAGTCTTTGTACCTAAATTCTGTGTGTCCTGGGATACCGGACTTGATGCAGCAATGCAGCTTTGAGTTTCCTCAACTAATCGGCGGCGCACGTAAGGGTGAATCTGTTGTTCTAACCACTGGCGCTCGGCTGGGTTACAAAAAATAATATTTCCCAACTCGGGCCGATTTAAATTGCCGTCGGGGAGCAAAATACCCGCGCCGTATCGTTCTAGAATAGAGTCAAGTATTGGCGAACCGGGGTTCACAGCTTCGCGGGCGTAAATATCGGCATCTAAAATCGGAAATCCACAGGCATCTCTCAGATAATTAGATATAGCGGTTTTACCGGTGGCGATGCCCCCAGTTAAACCAATCAGACGCACAATTCGATCGTTCATAATTTTCTCTGTTTAAACTTCCTGTGTTTCGACACTTACTGTCAGTCTTTGCTATGTTGGTGACACAATCAAATTTAGACTTAAAATTTAAGATTGGCGATCGAGGTTCGCGTTAGGAAGTGTCAGCATTGGGGTGCGATCGACTCTTTTTTACCTAAAATCTCAATTTTAAACTCGAATTAAGGTCTAGACCGAGGCAAACTTATGAATGCTCAACGTGCTGTGCGGTCGATTCTGGCAGCAATTCCCCTTGCTGGATTTTTGATAGTAGATTTTTTACCCAACCTGGTTTTCCTTAAAGAAAACAGCAGCGGATGGGTACTCGTGGCAATTTATCCCCAATCTCAAATTGCTGCAGCACAATCTATTACTCCAGCCCCAGACGGCACCGGAACCGCTGTCACCGCCCCAGGTGCAGGGTCGCCCCCTCGCTACGACATTAAGGGCGGCACTCCCTCCAGAGACGGAGCAAATTTGTTCCACAGTTTTACTCGGTTCGGTCTGAATTCTGGCGAAACTGCCAATTTCATCTCCAACCCAACCGTTAAAAATATCCTCGGCCGCGTTGTCGGCGGGGACGCTTCCTTAATTAACGGTCTAATTCAAGTTAGTGGCGGCAATTCTAACTTGTTGCTGATGAATCCCGCAGGTATTATCTTCGGAACAAATGCCAGACTCGATGTGTCCGGGTCTTTTTTGGCTACCACCGCTAGCGGTATAGGTTTTGACGACCGTTGGTTCAACGGTACAGGGGCGAACGACTACGCAGCCCTAGTCGGAACGCCGAATGCTTTTGTTTTTGGCTCACAGCCGGGGAGTATTGTCAATGCCGGTAACTTGGCTGTCGGAACCGGGCAAAATTTGACTTTGCTCGGCGGTACGGTCATCAGTACAGGGCAACTTTCAGCCCCCGGCGGTCAAATTACTGTGGCGGCTGTCCCTGGTAAAAATCTGGTGCGATTCAGTCAAAACGGACTTTTGCTGAGTTTAGAAGTTTCTCCAGCAGCCGGAGTGTCGGGTTCCGAAGGTGTTCCCTTCTCTCCCCAGAGTTTACCAGGGCTGCTCTCTGGTCCCGGCGTGGCTAACGCTACGGGTATAACTACGAACCCTCAAGGTGAAGTTGTGCTCACAGGCGGCCAAACAGTGCCAGGAGGTGCTGGCACTGCGCTGGTAGCGGGTTCTGTGAACGTGTCTGCTACGGGGGGCGCGGGAGGAAGCGTCAACGTGTTGGGCGACAAGGTAGGGCTGTTGGGAGCGAAGATTGAGGCTTCGGGGCCGGACGGCGGCGGAACGGTGCGGATCGGGGGAGATTACCGAGGCGAGGGAACTGTGCCGAATGCCAGGATGACTTACGTGGATGGCAAAAGTTCGATCGCTGCCAACGCAACTGAATCAGGCAATGGCGGTAGAGTGGTTGTCTGGGCTGACAACACCACAGCATTTTTGGGCAGCATCAGTGCAAATGGCGTTTCTGCAACAACCACCGCAGGTGTTGGGGGGTTTGTGGAAGTTTCGGGCAAGCAAAGATTGATTTTTAACGGTACTGTTGATACCTCTGGGACAAACGGTTTGGGGACTTTGCTGTTAGATCCAGAAAATATTTTAATTACAGATTCCGCAGAAGCTGCTGGCGATGCGGAAATAATTGCCAACAATAATATTTTGGCAACAGGAACGCTACCAGGACAGGAAAAGAATTCTGAGCCTTCGCTGACAATTTCGGCTAGAGCTTTGGAAAGTATGTCGGCGACTGCAAATGTGGTTCTCGAAGCGCTCAATGATATTACAATTGCTGATTTGGCGGACAATCAGTTGAGCTTTCAAGCAACTACTGGTTCGGTAACATTCAGAGCAGATGCCGATGGCAATGGTGCGGGTGCTTTTTCTATGAATGCAGCCGATACAATTAGCACGGCTGGCGGTGCGATCGCCATTTCGGGAAGTCAAATTACTGTGGGCAATTTGTCCAGCAACGGCGGAAATATTAGTTTGATTAGTCCGGGAACAACCGTTGCCAACAATATTTCTTCATCCAATCCCAGCACCGGCAGCAGCGGGAATATTGTGATGGAGGGCCTGAACGTAACGGCCCAAAAACTTGATGCCAGCGGCCCGGAAGCGACGGGAAATGTAACTGTGACCGCTCGGAATGTTCTGGGAGTTAGCTCGATCGCAGGGAGCTCGGGAAACATTACTTTGACGGGTAATGAAATTAATTTCAAAGGTGACAAAAATTCAGTCAGCGGTACTGGCTTTTTGATACTGCAACCTTGGAGTCCCGGTCAAAATATTGCGATCGGCGGTTCTGGAGATGTTGGCACTAATATTTATTTGAATCTGACGGCAAGTGACCTTGGAAGTTTGGAAAATGGGTTTGCAGGAATTACGATCGGGCGCAGCAACGGTATCGGTTCAATTCTGATTGCCGACGATTTCACATTTTATGATCCGCTAATTATTCAATCGCCAGCGGGTTTGGGAACAATCACTACCACAAATTCTTTGACAGCGGCCGACAATGCCTCAATTACTCTCAAAGCTGACGGCAATATCAGAACCGGAAATATCACTACCAATAATCAGCAAATTCGCATCGCCAGCACCGCAGGCAATGTCACAACCGGTCAGCTACTTACTGGAACTGCCCGCACCATCAACACTGCTGTCAATTCTTCCCAAGATATACGCAATTCGGCGGGAGATGTTAGTGTTACCGCACAGGGCACGGTGACTGCCGGGGCGATCGACACGAGGGGCGATCGCGCGGGGAATGTGACGCTGACGGGGCGCAATAAAGTCACTGCGGGGGCGATCGAAGCTGGTGGCTCGAAAACACCGGGAAATATTACCCTGACGGGCAACGAAATTGACTTGACAGGTGACAACAATTCGATCGCCAGCAACGGCAATCTGGTGGTGCAACCGGCTGATCCAAGCCAAAATATTATAATTCAAGGTTCTGGCGATACAGAAGCCCTGAACTTGACTGCTGCGGAATTTAACACTTTTCGGAATGGGTTTGCTTCGATGACGATCGGGCGCGCTGACGGTAGCGGTGTGATCTCGATTGCTTCTGGAACGCCAAATTCAACGCCGAATTCAACGCCAGTGGCGGTGACATTTCAAGATCCGACGACGATTCGATCGCCCAATGGTGCAGGCGCGATCGTGGGAACGGGTGCGATCGTCGGAACTGATAACGCCACGATCTCTCTGATGGGCGGTACTGTATCCGTTGGAGATGTTACCTCGAAAGCGGGGATTAACATCACGAGCACCCAAGGCAAGTTGACTGCTGGTACGGTTTCATCTCGCTCAACTTCCGGGGTGGCGGGCCCTATCAATATCGACAGCGCCGGTGCGGTAGAAACCGGCAATATCGATGCTTTTGGTGCCAGAAGCGGGGGAGATATTTCGATTGCGGCGCCGGGCCGGATCGTTACAGGGGTAATCAACTCGAGTTCGCAATCGGGAAGTGCCGGTTCGAGCCAAATTATCGGGCAGAAAGATGTTGAAGTTGTTTCGATCAAAGCTCGTGGCAATACCGGCGGCGATGTGGCAATCGAGGCTGGGGGAGAATTTCGCCCAGCGGGAACAGGAACGGCTGCTGATCGCGCCGAGGTCAGCATTTCTACAGACGGGCTGGCTCAATCGGGTTCACAAACGCTGCTGCTGCAAAGCACTTGCCCGTCGGGAAGTTGCACGGCGACTGTTGGGACGGGAAACTCGCAGTCGAACACTGCCACATCCTCAACTGCTATCGGGCCGCTGGCGATCGTGCCGAGTCCGGCACCAACTAGCAGCGTGGAACTGCAAACTACAGACAATTCTCAACAAATTGTGACTCAGGTGACTCTCCCTCCCGCAGTGTCGGTGCCAAAGGGCACTACCACAAATGTCTCGCCAGAACCTGCTGCTACGTCTGTTGATGCGGGACCGAACGAGACTGCGGCCCGCTCCTCGGTAGTGCTGTCGCCGTCGGTGTTAAAAGACAATTTGGGCGCGCCTGCGACGAGAGAAAACGGCAGCGTGGCAACAACTCCACAGAAGCCTGCGAGTGCGGTGAGTGCAGAAAGTGTCGGGAATGTCAGGGTTCCTGAGATTTCTCGATCGAGTTCGATCGCGCAAATAAGTCCGATGGATGCAGTGCAGCAAAGGGATATAACTCAGGGGCGGGAATTTGAACGTTACTTTGGGGGCAATCTCGGTCAAAAGTCGGTCACGCAGCAAAGTATTCGAGATACTCTCAGCAGCGTCAATCGGTTGACTGGAGTTAAACCTGCGATCCTTTACGTGTGGGCGAAAGAAAAACATTTAGAACTTGTGTTGTTATTGCCAGACGGCAAAAATGTTTTTAAAAGCGTGCCTGCAAGCCGCGAGACAGTGCTGCAAGTTGCTAAAGAATTCACTAATGCTATCAGAACTCCTAGGAGATTGAATGCTACTAATTACAAGGAACCTGCCGAGCAACTTTACCAGTGGTTAATTGCACCGCTGCAACCGGAATTGGAGGCTAACAAGATTGACACCTTGGTGTTTTCGATGGATGCCGGTTTGCGAACTTTGCCTTTGGCTGCTCTTTACGACGGCAAGCAGTTTTTGGTAGAAAAGTACAGTTTGGGGCTGATTCCGAGTTTGAGTTTAACTGATACTCGCTATGCCGATGTTAAGGGTTCTGAAGTGTTAGCGATGGGTGCGTCGAAATTTCCTGCCAAATACGATCAAAATCCTTTGCCTGCAGTGCCGTTGGAAATATCGACAATTGTCGGCAAGATTTGGCCGGGTTTGTCTTTTCTCAATGAAGCTTTTACTTTGGCAAATTTGAAGGACAAGCGCAATCAACCGCAATACAAAATTATTCATTTAGCTACTCACGGGGATTTTCAGCCTGGGGGGGCGGAAAATTCTTACATTCAGTTTTGGGATACTAAGTTGCGGTTGAATCAGTTGGAGCAGTTGAAGCTATCTAACCCGCAGGTGGAGTTGTTGGTTTTGAGTGCGTGTACTACGGCGGTGGGAGACGAACAAGCTGAGTTGGGGTTCGCGGGGTTGGCGGTGCACGCGGGGGTAAAATCGGCTTTGGCGAGTTTGTGGTATGTCAGTGATGTCGCTACTTTGGGGCTGATGACTGAGTTTTACCAGGAGTTGCGTACAGCGCCAATTAAGGCTGAGGCTTTGCGGCAAGCGCAGTTGGCGATGCTGCGGGGAGAAGTGCGGTTGCAAGATGGTTATTTGGTGCGATCGGGCAACAATCAAGCTCTGCCTTTACCGTCGGAGTTGGCCGCCAGGGGCGATCGAAATTTCTCGCATCCTTATTATTGGGCTGCTTTTACTATGATCGGTTCGCCTTGGTAATTCTTATTGATTACTTGTTCTTGGTTATTGGTTATTTGTTGGTTCCAATAACCAATAACTAATGACTCATGACTAATGACTAATTGCTAGCTGCTATTTGACTCAAGCGTTTGAGGATGCGGAGTACATCATGTAAATTATTGGTGCGATTGCTAATTCCAAATAAATCAGATGTGCTATATCGAGGTGATTCTCCTTTCACTAATTTAACAAAGATGAAACTGCCGCCTGTAGCAATCATGCCGTAACTAGGTTGAGCGGGATTAGGATTTGCCAGCATATAAGCTAAGATTTGTGCCAAGCCGGCTTCGATCGAAAATGAAACTCGCTTCGATTCTATTACCATCAGCCACAACTGCTCTTTTAAAACTAAAGTGTCGATGCTGCCTTTGATGATAACGCCTTCATCTTCTTCGGAAATTTCGACAGATTTTTCTGGTTTAATGTAGAAAGGATGCAGATAAAACTCGCCTGCAAATAACAGCGGAGAGACGATCGACAAACTAATGGTTTTTTCCAGCATCGGCGGATACTCTAACAAGTTGAAGTAACCCGCTTTAATCTGATCTAGCTGTCGTTTGTGAAAGTCGGTAATTTCTGGCAACTCGTCTTGCCATTCTCGGAAAAATTGGTTGTCTGTGACAATATGAAGGTCAAAAAGTGTTTTTAATTCTTCTAATGTGACATCTTTAGCTTGAATAGTTTGAACCCTAACTAAGTCCGGCTAATTTTATGGATAATTACCATTATAGCAAATTCAGGGATCGCTGTTATACGATGCAGAAATTTCGCTCAATAAAATGCCGATAATTTTGGGGATATTCTGCAAGTAATATTCAATAAAATCGATGCTAAGAACTTGTTTCTCTAACTTCATAAACTTCCAAATGTTACCGGATGTCACAACCCCGTAAATCGTGCGAATATTATTTCCTTCTTGTTCGTTAAATAATTGGGCTGCTACCATCTCTGCTGCACACTGTCCCAAACCGCTGTTAATATTTTCCTTCTTGGCTTCCACTAGCGTCACAACGGGCGATCGAATAAACAATAGTTCAGAGTCTTGGCTGATTAAAAAATCACAAGTTCCATTCAATCCTAACTCAGGTGCAACATTAAAGTCAGTTCCTGAAAATAAACTGATTCTATCTTGCAATTGCCTCCTCAGTTCTAGCAAAATAGGAGCAATAATTAGTTCCGATCGCGCTTTTTCAGTGTTGATGGCTAGGGCTAAAGGTACGTTGTATTCGAGGGTTTGTATCAAGATTTCGCTGCATTGAGCTTCAGCAGTGTTGGCAAATAAGTTGATTTTTTCTGAGGTAGTTAGGTTAAAGGTTTTCAACACTCGCTCTAGGCTAAATTCGCTGTAGGACATGGTTTAATATATTTATTGGAAAATTGGTAATTGGCGGTAGTTACTCAGCAGCCTAGTGCTTTTCCCAAATTAAAAACAATTGACAGCAGTAAATCAATTCCAAATTTTTTGCAAATTGAGAACAAATCCGGGCAAGACATTTTCCCCAGAAAGAGTGAGAGGAGATTGTAAAACTTCCACCTCTTGACCGGGGCGATAAATTTCAACTTCCCGTTTTTTGCGGTTAATCAGCCAACCCAAACGGCAGCCATTTTCCATATATTCTTGCATTTTTTCCTGAGTCTTTTTCAAGCTGTCCGTTGGGGATAGAATTTCCACAGCAAAATCGGGACAAAGCGGGATGAATTTTTCTCTTTGTTGAGGTGTTAAAGCTTCCCAGCGCGATTTTTCTACCCAAGACGCATCGGGAGAGCGATCGGCTTTATTTGGCAGAGTAAATCCTGTGGAGGAATCAAAGGCTTCTCCGAGTTGGGTTTGTTCGTTCCAAAGTCCAATCTGTAAGTTGAATTTTGAGTTGCTTCTTCCCGTTTCTCCTCCGGTTGGGGGCATGACAATTAATTCTCCGTTGGCATTCCTTTCTAGTTTCAATTCCGGGTTTTCTTCGCACAGTTGATAAAACTGTTCTGAAGTTAGTTTAATAATAGAGTTGAGGTTTAAGGTGATAGCAGTCATTTTTATTTACCTGCTGTTTGGATGAACTTGATTAAGAATTAAAAATGAATAATCGCATTTTTAATTCTTAATTATTAACTTCTCATTCTACTGCAATTGTTTGAGTCTGCTGAGCGCGTCTAGATACGCACTTGTTCTTCCGCCTTGCTTGTAAAGTTCTGCTGCTTTTTGAAAGTCAGCAATTGCTTTCGGTTGGTCTTGGTTGTCCAGGTAAGCTAAAGCTCGGTTGTAGTAAGCGTCGGCAAAACCGGGATTGGCTTCGATCGCCCGCGTGTATGCTTGAATAGCGCTGGGCGCGCGGGTTGTATCGATGCTGGTGCTGGTGAGGAGAGTGCGGGCATTGCCGATGTTGAAGTACAATTCCGGAGTGTAATTGGGCTTAAAAGCGAGTGCTCTGTTGAAATCGGCGATCGCGTCCCAAGGATTGTCTTGATCTAACCGCGAAAGTCCTCGAAAATAATAAGCTTGGGCGTCTTGCGGATTGGCGGTGGATACCGGGCCTTGAGTTGCGGGAGTATTGTCTACTTTCAACTCGGATTTGTTGATTCCCGCCGCCACTAGCTTCGCGATAAATGTATTGATTGGAACTGCTGCGTTAAATCCGGTTTTAATCGGGGCGACTTCGCCGGAACTCGTTTGCGCGAAACCGAATTCCCCTTGTCCGTGTAAACCGATGACTCGGCCTTCGGAGTCAAAAACTGGGCCGCCACTCATGCCACTCCAAGTTACGGCCTGATACCGCAAAGTGTAACCTTCCGGGCGGTTGCCAGGGCGGCTGGTAACGAGTCCGGGAGAGAGTTCTGGTTCTCGTTCGGCGCCGAAAAGTCCGCCCGTAGCGGGATAGCCGTAAACGAAGATTTGAGTGCCGATGACGGCTTGATCGGAATCTGCGATCGTCGCGACTGGATATTCTTCGGGGCTTTCAAATTTGACTACGGCTAAATCCGGGTCAGTGTCGGCGGTTTGCAAGCGGGTGACGGAGGTTGCTTGATAGTTTTTGCCTTTAGAGGTGCGAACGGTGTATTTCACGTCTGCTTTTTCTACGACGTGGTTGACTGTTAAAACTGTGTAAGTTTTGCCTGTTTTGGCAATAATTACCCCAGAACCGTCTCCGAGGGAACTGTTAATTTGTACTGTCAGCGGCCCGGCTATGCTGGCGACTTCTTGAGGCGTTTTGGCGATCGCGGGTTGGCTGATGACTATGGTTAAGGCTGCGGTAGTTCCTGCTAGCAGGGTGCTTAAGGTGTCGTAACGAGAAAAATTTATATTCATGGCTATTCCTAATTAGTAGTTGGGTAGCGGGATTTCGGGAAGAAAGGGCGATCGGCGGTTTGTGCTTTTTTGTGTTTAGTTTTCTTACTGATTTGACGCAAAGGAGCTCGGCTTTGTTCTTTAGTGATAATTTTACTCGCTTTTTTGTTCCGCGATTCGCTATTTCAAGGTAGGGCGAGTACGCCGCGGGAGCATCTCACTTTTGCAGCCAAGCCCAAAATTGGAGTTAGGAGTCAGGAGTCAGGAGCCAGGAGAAAAGAGGAAGAAGGAAGAAGGAAGGAGCCAGAAGAAGTGTTTTTACAAATATGAGATGCTCCCGTACGCCGCAGCTTACTTAATCTCAATGAAGGCTGCCCAACTTACTTATTAAAACTCAAAAATACATGACTCGAACTCGGTGGTTAGTTCTTCCTTAGTCATGGTTCCCCCTGCGACTCGCATGACTAAATCATATACTCGATCGTCCGTCAAATTCAGAGTGCAACCATTTAAACGCAAAAAGGTATCTGTCACCGCAAAAGCCGTTCGTTTATTGCCGTCAATAAAGGGATGATTCATGGCTATGTGATAGAGATAGGCGGCAGCTTTTTCGCTAATTGTTGGATGCAAAAATTGACCGCCAAAAGTTGCTTGTGGCTGAGCCAAAGCCGACTCTAACAAACCTTCGTCTCTGACGCCTGGAGTGCCGCCAAATCTCTCTATCTGTCTGGCGTGGATACTTAAAACCATACTTTTGCTGACAAAATTAGGAGTTGGCAAGGCGACGGTAAACCTCCTTTCTTTCGCGTTCTGAATCTAGATATGCCTGCCATGCTTTGGCTTCTAGTTTTTGTTGTTCTTCTTCAGTCTTTAAGGAACGGACAAATTCAAGCACTTTCAGCAGCAAGGGTTCTGGTACTTGGTCGAGTTCTTGAAGAAGTTGGTCTTTTGCGGTCATCTTTCTTTCCTCCTAGTTATTTTACAACTATTTTATCCGAATTCACAAAAGTCTTGCCACCTAGAAATTGTACGCGATTATCTGTAAGGGCACTGCAGTGCCCTTACAGATAACTTTTTTTAAAGGAGATTACAACATTTTTACAACCAAGAGATTAGATAATCAACTACTGTTCAATCCCACTTATACATTTTGATATTCTGCAACCCATCCAACGAGCGCCTCAGTCAATCCGTCTAACGTGTATTCTTTGGCTTCTACGTCTAACTTGCCCAATAATTTCTGACAGCTTTTGGAAGTTTCAGGGCCGATGGATGCGATGCAAACGCTTTCCAACCAATTCTGAGACAATGAAAATTCGGGTATTTTTTCTAGGAGGTGACAAAAGTTATGCACGGTTTTGGAACTTGCAAAAGTTATAATATTTACGGCTTGATTTTGGAGTGCGGATAGGGCGATGGGCTCGATAGTTTCGGGACAGCAAGATTGGTAAGCTGGTACTTCTATTACTTGCGCTCCTTTGGCAGTGAATTCTTTAACTAAAACTTCTCTGCCGCCGCTTTCTACTCTCGGAAATAGGATTTTGCAGTTTGGCAAGTTGTCGGGGAATTTCTCGACTAGGGAATCGGCGACAAAGTTGGGGGGAATAAAGTCTGGTTGTAGAGAGTGCGATCGCAAACTTTCGGCTGTTTTTTTCCCGACAACTGCGATTTTAATGCCAAACAAGCTGCGGGCGTCTTTGCCTTTTGCTTGTAATCGTTGAAAAAAGCAGTCTACAGCGTTGTGGGAAGTGAGGATTAACCAATGAAAGCTTGACAATTGTGCGATCGCGCTGTCTAATGGTTCCCAAGTGGACGGCGGCCCAATTACCAAGGCGGGCATTTCGATTACGCGGGCTCCTTGTTGCTGAAGTCGATCGCTAAATTCAGCCGACTGAGAAACTGATCGCGTGACTAAAATGGTTTTGCCTGTTAGTGGCAATTTGCTGTTATTAGTGGTGACAGGTGTATCGATCATATTTGTGCTTTCTGGCTGGATTAAATATTCGCGCAATCTAACTACTTCCCCAATTACGATCACGCAAGGCGATAGAGATTGACCTGCTGTTTGCTGTACAATGTTGGAGAGAGTGCCGAGCCAAATTTGCTGTTCGGGGCGGCCACAATCTCGGATAATGGCGATCGGAGTTTCGGTCGATCGTCCGTGCTTTTGCAATTGCCAGATGATCTCGCTTAAATTGCGTCCTCCCATCAATATTACCAAAGTTTCTATCTTCACTAATGCTTCCCATTCCAGAGCGTCCGGTTCATGGGCGCTCATCACTGCAAAACAGCGACTCATCACCGGATCTGTGAGGGGAATTCCTGCTAGTAAAGGTGCGGATAGGGCGGAAGAAATTCCGGGTATTACTTCAAAGTTGCAGTCTGCTGTGATTAATGCTTGAATTTCGGAACTAGAACGACCGAAAATAAAGGGATCGCCGCTTTTTAGCCGCACGACTTGTTTGCCTAACTTGCAATGTTCTACCAGCAAACGGTTGATTTCTTGCTGCTGGGTGGAAGGTTTGCCACCGCGTTTGCCAACTTCGATTTTCCGACAAGTTGCGGGGATTAATTCGAGTTGCGGGATGTCGATGAGAGCATCGTAGATTAAGACTTCGGCTTGGGATAGCAGTTTGTGCGATCGCACTGTCATCAAGTTACAATCTCCGGGCCCTGCACCGACTAGATAAACTTTCCCTTTGTGGTTTTTCACAATTCCTCCTCCGTGGTATACTTTATTTCAGAGTAGTTGGTTATATCTCACATATTTCACCATTCTCAAGAACGGGCAAGATGCCCGTTCCACAAAGAGTGAATTTTCTTGTGGGGTGTGCCGCAGAACCCGCCCATAAAAAGCTTCTTGAGAATGGTGTAATATCTCAGTTATATTTAATTTTATGCAGATTATCATCATCACGGCCGCCGATGCAAATTACTTTGAATTGGTGCGAGGCACTATTTTATCGGTGCGGGAAAAACCCGAGGGTGAAAATGTGGCGATCGGCTTTTTCGATCTCGGCTGCACTCCCCAACAGTTGCAGTGGCTGGAAACACAAGTTAATTTTATTCAAAAGCCAGATTGGGACTTTAACTTTCCCGGCAAAAATGAAGCCCCTCACTATCTCAAAGGACTTTTAGCGCGTCCGTTTCTCCGTCGATATTTTCCCAATTTCGACATCTACCTTTGGATAGATGCCGATGCTTGGGTGCAAGATTGGCAAGCTGTTGATCTGTTAATTAAAGGCGCAGATAAACGCGGTTTAGCAGTTGTTCCAGAACTCGACCGGGGTTATTATTTAGCTTACGGCAAACTCCCTTGGTACGGGCAATTTGTTTACCGCGATTATCAGGCAGCTTTTGGCGAAGAAGTAGCCCAACAGTTGCACAGCTATCCTACCATAAATGCTGGTGTTTTTGCTCTAAAAAAAGATGCTCGGCACTGGGAAGTTTGGGAGGAATATTTGGAACAAGGATTACAGCAGCACGTCTCTTTAATGACTGACCAAATAGCCTTAAATCGCTTAGTTTACGGCACAGAATTATTTTACAAAACAGAGATGCTGCCGGCTTGGTGCAATTGGAGCTGTAACTTTGGTTTGCCCGTTTGGGACAAGCACCAAGCCTGTTTTGTGGAGCCGTATTTGCCGCATAAGTCGATCGGCATTCTGCACATGACTGGCCACAAGCACGACTTGGTAAAATTAGAAACAACGGACGCAAATCACATAGAAATTAGTCTCCGCTACCCACCGATAAACAAGCCACACTTTCCTAAGTTCACAGGAGAAAAAAAGACATTACCACGGTTATCGGAAATCACAAACAATACTTTGTTGCCTACCGGAGATTACGTCTCGCCTGGATTGAAAGTTATTCTCCCAGATGCGTACTTTCCCAACATGATTGTTGGCGATACTCAGACTTGTTCGTGGCCTTATTTGCGCCGGGAGATTAAGCACAATTGGTATGTCGATCGCCGTGCTAACTCAGTCGGATTTCTCAGCCGAGACGAAGCACACATCCTTTATAATACAGCTCTGCAATTTAAAGGTAAAAAAGCATTAGAAATAGGCTGCTGGCTAGGGTGGTCTGCCTGTCACTTAGCGCTCGCCGGAGTTGCCTTAGATGTTGTTGATCCGCTATTAGAACGAGATGATATTAGGCAAAGTGTAATCGATTCAATTCAACAAGCTCTCAATGCCTCGGGAGTGCAAACGACCATCGAGCTAATCCCCGGTTACAGCCCCCAAAGAGTAGCAAATTTTGCCGCTCAATTCAACCGCAAATGGTCGTTGATTTTTATTGATGGAGAGCACGAAGGTGAGGGCCCATTAAATGACGCAATTGTTTGCGAAAAACTTGCTGAACAAGATGCGATAATTTTATTTCACGACTTAGCTGCTCCTGCTGTGGCGCGAGGTTTAGATTACTTTAAGCAAAGAGGATGGCATACTGTAATTTATCAAACAATGCAAATTATGGGTGCAGCTTGGCGGGGTAATGTCGAGCCAGTAAAACATCAACCAGACCCCAATATTTCCTGGCAGTTGCCAGCACATTTGCAGGATTATTCAGTCAGCGGTATGCCCGTTAGCAAAGAGTTTCCTCAACAAAAATTGCCAACGTTACAACAGCCAAAATTACAGACAATTATTCAAAGCAGCACATCATCACTGCAAACTTTTCCTACAAACTTTAAAAATATTTTTTCAATTGTTCGCCCCTATACGCTGCTTAGCGAATCGAGACTGTTTTCTCTGTATTGTTTGGCAAAGCAAATATGTGTGGAAGATTTGCCGGGAAATTTTGTAGAATGTGGAACTTGCAAAGGCGGCTCAGCAGCATTGATAGCATTTGTAATTAAACATTACAGCCGCCGTCCGAGAGTGCTGTATGCTTTTGATACGTTTGAAGGAATGCCCGCACCTACGGAGATCGATCGACATCAGGGAATACCTGCCAATCTTACCGGTTTTGGCGAAGGAACTCTCAAAGCTTCAATTAGTGAAAATTTGGATAAAATTTGTGAATTACTGCAAGTTAGAGATATTGTTGTACCGGTTAAGGGATTATTCGCCCAGACTTTACCCACACACAAGTTAGCAATAGGAAGTATTGCGTTTCTGCACGCTGATGGAGATTGGTATGAATCAACAATGGATATATTTAATACGCTTTATGACAGCGTGATTTCTAATGGTTTTATTCAAGTTGATGATTACGGACACTGGGAGGGCTGCAAGCAAGCAGTACAAGATTTTGAGATGATGAAAGGCGAGTCATTTTCTCTGCATACGATTGATGAAACAGGAGTGTGGTTTCAAAAGTTGAAATAATATTAAGTGCGGCAGATTACCTGTAATAATACCCAATTTGGGCTTTTTACCCTCTTTATTCTTTAGTCCGCGAAGGCGGACTTCGTTTGTGTAGACGCGGTTGCAACCGCCGTCTTATCTCATCACATTAAGTATCACATCAAGAAAGCGCTTAACCTGTTTTTCCCAAGTCCAATCTAGCATAAAATTAGCCGCAGCTAAACCGCGACGTTTTGCTTCTTCGCGATTAGTATAAACTTGTTCCAAAGCCTCGACAACTTCTGCAACATCAGACTCTCCCCAACCTTCTACACCGCAAAAAGCACCAGTAGGTTTAACTTGTCCTTGGCTCGATAAAGGATAGCAAATGTTGCTGTAAATTAAGTCTAAATGGCCCGTATTTGCTGATAAAATAGTCGGGATTCCGCAGGCCATACTTTCCATCGCAACTAAATTAGTGCCTCCTTCGCAGCGGTTGGTGAAAACAGCGCAGTCGGCTTCTCGCAAAATTTGTCCGGCGAGGTGATTGGGAATTAAGCCGATGTCGATAAAAGAGTCAATCGGCAAACCGTTAGCCACTAACCATTGGGAAATTCCTAAACTTCCGTCGCGGTTGATATTGGGAAGTCCCGCAACGTTTCCGGTTTGTTCGATTCCTAACATATACTGAGGCCAGAAGTTGTGCCATGTTGTTAGTAACAAAGCCTCTGGATGTTTGGCGCGAAATCGTTTGAAAGCGGCAATTACAATATCTTGACCTTTGCGATATTCCAGTTTGCCGCCGGAGAAAATGACGAAGCGATCGCCAAATAGATTAGATTTAGGTGCAGGATGGAAAATTGTTGGGTCAATTCCTTGATTTACCATCGCCACATTAGTCAAGCCGTGGCTTCTCAAAACATCGGCATTCCAGTTGGAACCGGCCACAATCACGCTATATTTTTTGGCTGTTTCTAGTGCTTCTGCTGTGATTCGCGTGTCTTCAAAAAATATGACTCCTATTTGACAAGCGCTGGTAATTTGATTGTCTACTCCAGAGGATGCTAAATTATTCCCCAAAGCGTAAAGTACGGGAAAATTACAACTGATTTGTTTGTCGGAATTGGCTGCTACTAATTCCTGAAATTTTTTTTGCTTTTCAATTACAGGTAATAACAGCGATTTATGCAGCGGATTCATCGATTCTGAGGTAATTGAGGGCGGTGCTAAAAGTGCAACTTCCCAGGCAGGATTTTGCAGCAGTTGTAGTGTTAAATTCACGCCGTAAATTCCCCAACCGCTGGTGATGCTGATCGGCCAACTGATGCCGATTCCTGTAATTTGTGGGGGAGTTTCTGGGGGTTGGATTTGAGGCGGAGCATAAAAATCGGCGTTAGCAGGCTGAGGCTGGGAACCAGTAGAGATTAAGTGTTCTAAGGCTGCTTTTATACGATCGCAAACTCCATCCCAATCACCCGGTTTTTGCTGGCGAAACAGACGCGCAGTGGGATACCAAGGGCTATCTTCGCGTTCCAGCATCCAGCGCCAATCGGGAACAAAAGACAGCAAAATCCAGACTGGTTTGCCCAAAGCACCGGCTAAATGTGCCACAGAAGTATCTACGCAAATTACTAAATCGAGTTGCGAAATAATTGCTGCGGTGTCGGCAAAATCGACACAATGTTCGCTTAAATCTTCAATTTTGTATTGCTTTAATAAAGTGCGTGAAGCGCTGCTATCCTGTAGGGAATCGCCCGCTGACAAATCTTTCTGAAGACTGTAAAAACTCACTCCCGGAACATCTACAAATTTCAGAAAATCGCTCAATTTACACGATCGCCGATGATTGTTGCGGTGCAGCGGGCCGCCCGCCCACACAATACCTACTTTGAGTTTATTGTTCGCCTCTAGGGAAAATTTAAAATCCTGTGGCGGAGCTAAATAAGGAATATTCGCCGGTATATTTTCCAAAGTCGTTCCCAGAATTCGCGGCAAACTTAGCAGCGGGGCTTGCACTTGAAAATCTATCAAATCGCTCGGCTTGACTCCTACTCGATCGACTCCTGCAATTCCTTCAAACAAACGCTTCAGCAAGACATGACAAGCAACAATAACTTTGCCACCTTTTTGCTTAACTAAAGGTGCGTAGCGGATAAATTGTATCGTATCGCCAAAACCTTGTTCCGGGTGCAATAAAATTGTTTTTCCCTGCAAATCCGAGCCGTCCCAAAGTGGTTGCTCAAAAGAGCGCTGATCCAATTGTTCAGTGTGCCAGCGCGATTCGTACTCCGCAAAACCGCGCTCATAATTTCCCGTTAAAAGCAAAGCTAAGGCTAGTCTCAAGCGCCAATTGGGCGAGTTGGGACGTAGTTGAATTGCTTTATTATAAAAGTCGATCGCCTCTGTGACTTGTCCCTGTTCTTCCAGGGCAGAACCCAAATATAAGTTAGTTTCAGCCTGGTTAGAATTGATTTTTAGCGATTTTTGGTAATGAGCAATAGCCTCGGCTATTTGCCCGTTTTCCTGTTTGAGATAACCTAAATAACTGTGGGCTTCGGCGTGGCTGGGGGAGGCGGCAATTACTTGTTCGTAACGAGCGGCTGCCTCTGCTTTTTTACCTTGTTTTTCTAAGGCATTTGCTATGTGAAATTGTACCTGGGCGGGCGATAGAGAAAATCGAGGCGAAGCTTCGGTATCTTCCTTACCAGGCACAGCTTGGGGACGAGTAGAAATTAGGTGTTTTAAGGCTGTTTTTATGCGATCGAATACTTCCTCCCAATCGCCCGGTGTTTGCTGCCGAAACAGTCGCGCCGTCGGATACCAAGGGCTGTCCTCGCGTTCCAACATCCACCGCCAATCCGGCATAAAACACAGCAAAATCCATACGGGTTTACCCAAAGCACCGGCTAAGTGCGCGACAGCAGTATCCACGCAAATTACTAAATCTAGTTGCGATATCACCGCCGCAGTATCGGCAAAATCGTTCAAATTGTCGCTCAAATCTATCACGGGAATTTGAGTTAACAAAGTACGATTTTCCGCCGACGTTTCTTTCTGAAGACTGTAAAAACTTACACCGGGAATATCTAACAATGTCAGGAAATAGCTTAAATCGCTCGATCGCTGAAAATCCTTCAAATGTTCCGAACTTCCCGCCCACGCAATCCCAACTTTGAAATTGCGATCGGAATTTAGGGAAAATTGCCAATTCGGCGGCGCAGCTAAATAAGGAACATTTGCCGGTATATTTTCTAAATTTGTTCCCAGAATATGAGGCAAACTCATCAGCGGTGCTTGCACTTGAAAATCCGGCAATTCATCCATCCGAACAGCCACTTGTTCGATGCCAGGAATCTGCTTAAATAAACGCTTCAGTTCTTGATAACAAGAAATGATTACTTTGCCGCCTTTCTGCTGCACAGTTGCCGCGTATCGCACAAATTGAATGGCATCGCCCAAACCTTGTTCGGATCGGAGCAAAATAGTTTGGCCGTTCAAATCTGAACCATCCCAAACTGGTTGCTCAAAATTCAACCGTGGTAATTTTTTCGCCTGTTCTGTTTGCCAGCGCCACTCGTATTCAGCTAAACCGCGTGGCAAGTCCCCAGTCAACAGCAAGACTAAGCTTAAATTGAAGTGAGCTTTAACACAATTTGCATCAATTTCTATAGCTTTACTGTAACACAAAAGTGCTCGGTTTACGTCTCCTAATTGTTCAACAGCACTGCCTAAATTAGTAAGAGCTTCTAGATAATTAGGGTGCAAAGATATGGCTCGTTCCAAGCTAGAAATTGCCTGTTCTATTTTTCCCACCCCTAAGCATAACGTTCCCAGGTGATAGTGTCCTGTAGGATTATTCGGTTCTGCTTCAATTGCACGTTCGTAAAGCCGTTCTGCCTCGGTTAACTGACATTTTGCTTGCATCGCCTCACCCAAATTTATGAGCGCTGGCACGTAATTAGAATTGACGGAAAGTGCTTGATGAAAACACGCGATCGCAGTCGGCAAATCCCCCTGCTGCTGGAGTGTAGCGCCGAGATTGTTGACAGCTTTGACGTACACCGGATTCAGGGCGATCGCCTTTTGAAAGCAAGATATAGCCGCCATTATATTGCCTTGAGCTTGCAGCAAAATACCCAAGTTATTCTGGGCTTGAGCGCAGTTAGGGTCGATTTCGATCGCGCGCTGATAATAGGTGGCAGCTTCGGCTAAATCGCCTGTTTGGTGCAGCGTCACTGCCAAATTAGTGGTAGCCTCTATCGAGTTCGGCTGCAAAACTAAAGCATTTTTAAAATAAGCGATCGCCTCGGGCAATCTTCCTTGCGACTTGAGAATATTTCCCTGATTGAACTGTTTTTGATATAAATCAATATTGGTTTGAGTTTCTCTTGGCGGTATAGCTGGTTTATGCTGGACAATTCTTTCTCTCAGCGCCAAAGCAGCTTCTTCTAAAACTCCTTCCCAATCTCCCCCTGTTGACTGGCGAAACAGCCGCGCCGTGGGATACCAAGGACTATCCTCGCGTTGCAACATCCACCGCCAATCCGGCACAAAACAGAGCAAAATCCACACGGGTTTGCCCAAAGCACCAGCCAAGTGTGCAACACAAGTATCTACAGAAATCACTAAATCCAGAGCCGAGATTGCCGCCGCAGTATCCCCCAAGTCGTGCAAATAAGAGCTTAAATCTGTTACTGGCATTTGCTCTAACAAAGCGCGAGCGTCTGCTGTCATTTCCTTTTGCAAACTGTAAAATTCGGCTCCGGGAATATCTAACAGTTTTGTCAACAAATTTAGGGGTAACGATCGCACCTTATTTTGGGAATTTTTAGGATTTCCAGACCACACAATCCCTACTTTCAAATTAGGAGTTGGACTAAGAGTAAATTCCCAACCGGGCGGCGGAGCTAAATAAGGAACTTTTGCCGGTATAGTTTCTAAAGTTGTTCCCAGAAGGTGAGGCAAACTCATTAGCTGCGCGTGAACTTGAAAATCCGGCGCATCCTCTGGATTAACTATTAACCCATCGATTCCCGAAACTTGTGCAAACAAGCGCTCCAAGTGCGGCAAACACCAAACAATTACCCTACCGCCTTTTTGCTTGACTAAATCTGCGTAGCGGATAAACTGAATTGCATCGCCTAAACCCTGTTCCGGGCAAAGCAAAATAGTTTGTCCTTCCAAACTTTTACCATCCCAAAGTGGCTGAATAAAGTTGTGGAATCGGAACTGTTTTTCTTTAACTAGGAGTCGCCATTCGTACTCGTAAAAACCGCGCTGAAAGTCTCCCGCCAGCAGCAACGCTAAACCTAAATTTAGGTGAGATTCGGGATTCCCGACATTGAATTTAACTGCTTGGCTGTAATAGGTGACAGCATCTGCAAATTGGCCGCGATCGTGCAAAGCACTTCCCAAACTGGTGAGGGGATTGATATAACCGGGTTTGAGTTCGATCGCCCGACGGTAACAATCGATCGCCTCTGCCATTTTTCCCGCTTCCTCAAAAGCTTTGCCGAGATTGTTCAAAGCTTCAGGAAAGTCGGGTTTGAGGCTCAAAGCTTGCTGATAGCAGGCGATCGCATCTTCAATTTTGCCCTGTTTCTGCAGGACAATTCCTAGATTGCAGCGAGCCTGTGCACTGGCTGGCAATTGCTGAATCGCTTGCTGGCAAACGGCCAGAGCCTCATTTAACTTGTCTTGCTGTTGCAGGGAACTCCCCAAACCGATCAGAGTTTCTGCTAAATCCGGTTGCAGTGCAGTCGATCGCTCGTAGTATGCGATCGCGCGGTCAATTTTGCCCTGGCGGATCGAGGCGTATGCTAAGTTGTGCAGGGCCTCCACATAATTTGGCTCGATCGCGATCGCCCGTTCATAATTCGCGATCGCCCGTTCGTAATTCGCGCCCGCTTCCTCCCCTTGTGCCTCCAAAGCAATTCCCAAATTCAAATAAGCCACCGCGCAATTAGGATTGACTTGAATCGCTTGCTCGTAGCAGCTTATAGCCTCCGCCACATCCCCTTGCTCTTCCCGCAACAAACCCAAATTAATCAGCGCTTCCGCGCAATTCGGGTTCAAAGAAAGCGCCCGCTCGTATTCTGCGATCGCCTCTTCAGTCTCCCCTGCTTCTGCGAGCGCGCTACCCAAATTGCTCGCAGTTTCCGCCAAATTCCCGTCGATTGCTAGCGCTTGTCGGTAGTGCGCGATCGCCTCTGGGAGCCTGCCCGCTTGTTGCTTGACAACGCCTAAATTGCTGTGCGCGGCTGCGTAATTAGGATTGATCGCGATCGCTCGCTCATAACATTCGATCGCACCGCCAAAATCGGCTTGTTGCTGCAAATCCACGCCCAACCGAAACTCTGCATCCGCCGAATCTGACGGCACAAATGCAGCAGCAACAGCGCCTAGAGCTTCCGCAACCCGATCGAAAACGTTTTCCCAGTCGCCCCGCTGATGCTGCCGGAACAGCCTTGCGCTTGGATACCAAGGACTATCTTCACGCTCCAACAGCCACCGCCAATCCGGCGAAAACGCCAGCAAAATCCACACCTGTTTGCCCAAAGCGCCCGCCAAATGGGCGACAGCGGTATCCACACTAATAACTAAATCCAGTTTGGCGATCGCAGCCGCAGTATCGGCAAAATCACCAAAATGCGGGCTCAAATCTACGATCGACGTTTGATTCAACAGCGCGCGATCGGCCTCGGAAACCTCTTTCTGCAAGCTGTAAAAACTTACCCCCGAAACGTCCAAAAGCGGCAGAAACTGGCTTAAACTGCAAGAACGCTGCTTGTTTTTGCGGTGTTTTGGATTCCCCGCCCAGACAATCCCCACTTTCAAATTGCGATCGGGCAAAAGTCCAAATTCAGCACCCGCTGGCGGAGATAAATAAGCAGTATTTGCCGGTATTGTTTCCAGATTTGTACCAAGAATATACGGCAAACTCAACATCGGCGCTTGCACGTCAAATTCCGGCAGTGGCTCGCCTTTAACTATTAGCAAATCAATACCATCAACCGTTGCAAATAAACGGTGTAATTGCGGGTAACAGCCGACAATTACCCTACCGCCTTTATTTTTGACGATCGCAGCGTAGCGGATAAACTGAAGCGAATCGCCTAAACCTTGTTCGGCGTGCAGCAAAATAGTCTTTCCCACCAAATCAGAACCGTCCCACAGCGGTCGGTATTCTCTCGCCGAAACTGTATTTTCCGGCCCCGTCAAAAAACACGAGTGACCAGTGTGAAATTCTTTAATTTGCCAGCGCCACTCGTATTCGGTGAGACCATTCTCCAAATCTCCCACCAACAGTAAAGCCAAGGACAAATTCAGGTGAGCGCTAGCGTGATTGGGACTTAAATGAATCGCTCGTCTGTAGCAGGATATCGCATCTTTTACCGCACCTTTTTCCAGAAACGTTCTGCCTAAATTGTTAATAGCTTCCACAAAATCAGGCAGCAATTCTAGAGCTTTGTGATAATACTCCAGCGCATCTTCTAAATTGCCCTGTTCTTGCAACACTGTTGCCAGATTGTTGTAAGCTTCCCAGCTATGCGGATGAATTTCCAGTGCTCGTCGGTACAGCTCGATCGCCCTTACAAGTTCACCTTTTTCTTGCAGCGCCACGGCTAAATTAATCAGTGCGGGCACGAAATCTGGTTGAGCTACAAGAGCTTGCTTGTAATGTGCGATCGCCTCTTCCACTTGACCTTGTTCCTCAAAAATCTTTGCCAAGTTGTAAGCGGTTTGAGGAATATTTGGATCGATGGCTAAAGCTTCTCGGTAATGCGGAATAGCTGCGTCTAATTCGCCCTTTTCTTGTTTGAGAAAACCAAAATTAATCCGCGCTTGAACGCAATTTGGCTCAATAGATATAATCTGTTCATAAAGGGCGATCGCCTCTTCCCGATCTCCTGTTTCCATTAACTGTTCTGCTTGTCGCAACAAATCCTCTAAAACAACCGGGTTATCGCCACCTCTTGCGATCGCAATCGATGTCTCAATCCCCTGCGATTGCTTAGCTGCGGAGCCTTCTGCTAACCCTTCGCTCGCGCTCCCAAATATTTGTTTACTCTCTTTAACCACGCTTGCACCTGTCATTTTGAGAGCCACAGAATCGAGGTCAGGCGTATTATTACCAGTCATGGCGAGCGAAACGAAGTCAAGCGGCTCGTGGCCATAATCCTCGGAATAACTAGCAGTATTGGCGATCGCAAATAAACTCAAAGCCGCCTGTACTTCCTCAAACAATTCTTGCCAACTTTCCGGCTGAGTTTGGCGGAAAAGCCTCGCAGTTGGATACCAAGGATTATCTTCACGATCCAGCAGCCAACGCCAGTCAGGAGCAAAAGAAAGCAACACCCAAACCGGTTTTCCTAAAGCACCGGCTAAGTGCGCCACAGCCGTATCGACACTAATCACTAAATCCAGTTGGGATATAGCCGAAGCGGTATCAGCAAAGTCGCTCAAATGTGGACTCAAATCCGGCACTAAGTGTTGGTTCAACAAAGTGCGATCGCTCTCGGACAAGTTTTTTTGTAAACTATAAAAAGCAATTCCCGGAACATCCAAAAATTGAATAAAATCGCTCAAACTGCAAGAACGCTGATAGTCTTTCCGACGCTGCGGACTCCCCGCCCAAACAATCCCTACCTTCAATTTGGCATCAGAAGAAAGCGCAAATTTGCACTCAGCAGGCGGCTCTAAATAAGGAACATTTGCAGGTATTGTTTCCAGAGTTGTCCCCACAATTCGCGGCAAACTCATCAGAGGTGCGTGAACGTCAAATTCTGGCAAACCTTCCAGACTAACTGATAAATATTCAATACCAGGAACTGTCGCAAACAACCGCATCAGTTCTGGATAGCAAGCCACCATAACTTTAGCGCCTCGGCTCCGAAGAATTGGGGCGTAGCGAATAAACTGAATAGAATCGCCAAAGCCTTGCTCGACGTGGAGTAAAATAGTTTTCCCCTGCAAATCCGAACCATCCCAAACCGGCTGTTTAAATTGCCTGGGCGATACTTGCGGAGTGCGCCACCGCCACTCATATTCAGCAAAACCGCGCTGAAAATCTCCGAACAATAGCAAAGTTAAACTTAATTCCAGGTGTGCGGTGGCGTTGTCTGGCTGCAATTCCAAAGCTCGACTGTGACAAGAAAAAGCCTCTTGAAACTCTCCTAAATCGACCAAAGCGTGTCCGAGATTGTTAATAGCCTCCACGAAATCTGGCTTTAACTTTAATGCTTGTCTGTAGTAGGATATTGCGGCTTTCACATTACCTTGTTCGTGGTAAAAGGCGCCTACATTGTTGTGAGCTTCGGGATTGTTAGGGTCAATTGTAACCGCTTGCTGGTAGCAGTTGAAAGCTTCAGCTAATTTACCTTGCTGCTGCAAAACAGTTCCCAAGCCCATCAGGGAATATGTCAAATTGGGATTTATTTTTAAAGCGTGGAGGTAACAAGCTATCGCCTCGTTTAATTGATTTTTTTGTTTAAATAAATGTCCTAAGTTGTGCGCTGTTTCGTGCAGATTGGGGTCAAATTGCAGCGCTGTTTGGTAATATAAAATAGCCGCGTCTATTTCGCCTAATTGTTGTTTTGCCCACCCCAAATTATTGTAAGCGAGTGCGGAATTTGGCTGCATTTTGATGACTTGTTGGTAACTGGCGATCGCCCTTTGATACTCGCGTACATCCAGCAAAACATTAGCCTTATTTAAATGTGCTTCTACAAAATCGCGGTTTTGGGCGATCGCCTGTTCGTAAAAGTCGATCGCCTCTGCAATCTTTCCCTGCTGTCTCGCCGCTATTCCCAACAAACACAGCACGTTTGCTGATTCCGGCTGCACTTCTATTATTTGCCGGTACAAATTCTCAGCTTCTAACAAACGTCCCGCTTGGTGATGTTCCCAAGCTAATTTCAAAGAGTCTTCGGCACCCAGTGTACAGGCAGATTTCCGAATTTTTTTTTGAGAAGCCATAGTTGTCTTTGTTGTTTGGGAGTTCGCTAACTGGTAATTGCCAACGTGTTCTAATGTGTTAACTCTTCCTTCCTTCTTCCTTCTTCCTTCTTCCCCCTTCCTTCTCCCTTCTTCCCCCTTCCCCCTTCCTTCTTCCTTCTTCCTTCTTCCTGACATCCGTTACATCCGTTACATCCGTTACATAATCCGTTGCCGAACTTCCTTCTCCCCCTTCTACCCCAACAAACAAGCTGCGGGAAAAATCAGATATTCTAAGAAAAACAACTTCCAGATAAACTGATAAAATGCAGCAATTTCTATTTTATCGTCCAAATCAACTTTCGCGCTCCAAAACCACATCAAACCCAAAGCCGCCAAATGAGAAACTGCCAGAAACACTAAATTAACATTAGACAATACGATCGCTCCGGCTAAAGTCGCGCCCACATAACAAACCGTCAACACCCAGCGAGATAAATTAAAGACGGCCGGCTTGCCCAGCTCAATCGTAAACGTAGTAATATTATATTGCTTGTCCCCTTCCATGTCGGGGATATCTTTAAAAATGGCGATCGCAAATGTAAACACCACAACAAAAACCGTCAGCACCCACACTTCCGCAGGAATCCGAAAAGACACACTCTCCAAACTCCAGCCAGACAAAGCGCTTTTCGCCATTCCCAAACGCAACACCCAATTAAAGTGCAAAAATAACCCTAAATTTACGATAGCGCCCCGCACCGTAAAAATGCACAGCGCCGCCCAAAAAGGAAACCGTTTCAGCCGAATTGGGGGCAGAGAATAAGCAGTCCCGATCGCCAAACTAACGCCAACGGTAGCCAGCAAAAACGGGCCTTGTGAAACAGCCGTCAAAATTGCTATAATTCCCGTTGCAATTACAATTAATTCCCCGGTTTTCCGAGAAAACACTCCCGAGGCGATCGGCAAATACGGCTTATTTATTTTATCAATTTCAACATCTTCTAACTGGTTCAATCCCACAATATAAATATTGCCGCAAATGCAAGCCAACCAGGCAAAAGCTAGGGGCAAAAATACAGGATTCACAAACAGACTCGTGCTTTGGGCGATCGCATACAAAGCCAATACACTCAAGCTAGTACCCACAATGGTGTGCGGTCGAGAAAACTCCCAAAATGCCCTCACCCAGCTTTGCGGAGCCGAGCCATTTTTATCAATCCAAGACTTGCCAATCGAATCATTGCCCATAAATCTCACACCCGCACCACACAAATAATATTCTGTAGGTGCGTAATACGCACCTTACTCATCAACTCAAAACTCAAAACTTCTCTGATCTATCCCTGTTATTTTACAGCACAAATCAGCCCAAAACGAATCAACCCGCTCTGATATCCCCGGCTCATCAATCCGAGAGCAAGTGCTGCTTGAATAGTCGTCCAACCGCTCGTGAGCAAACCCCAAATCGCGCTCGGAGTCAAAGCAGAATCGATCACCACATCCCAAAAAGGAGCAACAGCTTTTGACCAATCAGCGGTGCGAATACTTGTCAAAGGCAAACTGCGAACCATTTCCTCGTATTCCGGCAAAGAAATCACATAAGGCAAAGCATAAACCCGGTAAATTTCTGCCAATTCCTTTCTCTCTTCATCAGTTAATTCTCCCGCCGTTTCTCCCACCGGGCGGTGACACCAAGTTGCCAAAATCAAAGTTCCTCCCGGCTTGAGTACGCGGCAGCATTCCTGCAAAAACTTAATTTTGTCGGGCATATGTTCGCCACTTTCGAGCGACCAAACCAAGTCGAATGATTCGTCAGGAAAAGGCATATTCAAAGCATTGGCCACCAAAAAGTTCACATTGCTTTCTAGCCCAGCAATTTTAGCGCGTTCGGTCGCTCTGTTGGCCTGTACCGGACTCAGAGTAATCCCGGTCGCTGTAACGCTAGCGCCCGTTTTATTTTGTTCGGGCGATCGGCTACGCTCTCGATCAACCCCACCATCCAACTTTAAATTATTTTGAGCGATCGAACTAAACTTTTCGGTCAAATACAGCGTGCTGCCGCCGATCCCGCAACCGACATCGAGAATGCGGTAAGATTCACACAGTGCCTTGTCTGACGGTACTCCAGCCCAAGCCAGCAGTTCTTCTATCAAATCTATCTGAGCCTGTCGGCGCTCTTTTTTCAAATTGCCATCCAGGCCGTAGTAACCGTGGTGCATATGTTCGCCCCACACCTGCTCCCACAAACCGCTAGAAGCGTCGTAAAGTTGCTGAATTTGCTGGTAAAGTGTTGATGTCATCGCCGGATCGCAAGTTATTAAAGGAATTCTACCGTTATTTTCCCGCTGTTGTCATAGAATTTGGCGATTGAGTTCGATCGACCGCAGGCACTCGCCAGACAGAGATGTCGTTATTTGAAGCCAGAGTATCTATTTGTGGGTTCCCTCTCAAACCTCAAATCTCAAATCGATTTGTGGTTCCCTCTCAAATCTAAAATCTAAAATCTAAAACCTAAAATCGAATGACTGTCTCGCGAACCATTTGCTTGGGCTTTCTCGCCGTCATCATCGCAGGTGCTATATTACTGATGATGCCCTTTTCCACAATTGATGGAACTTGGAGCGATCCAATAACAGCACTGTTTACCTCTACTTCCGCTGTCTGCGTCACGGGCTTGTCGGTGGTAGATATCGGCAAATATTACTCTTTTTGGGGGCAACTATGCCTACTTTTACTGGTGGAAATAGGAGCCTTGGGCTACATGACAGCCACGACTATTTTGCTGCTGTTATTGGGCCGCCGCTTTGGCTTGAAAGAAAAAATTGCCCTGCAACAATCTCTCGACAAATCCGGGCTAGCCGGCGTAGTGCAACTCGTGCAGTCAATTCTAGCAACAACCGTTTTGTTTCAATTAACGGGAGTGTTTTTGCTGATGTCGGTTTTCGTCCCAGAATACGGATTTAAAGACGGTCTGTGGTCGGCTATATTTCACAGCATTAATGCCTTTAACAACGCCGGTTTTAGCCTCTACTCAGATAATTTGATCCGCTATATCAATTCGCCTGTGCTTAACTTCACAGTCGGGGGTTTAATCATATTTGGGGGAATCGGCTATCAAGTAATTATGGAAATGTACCTGTGGCTGCGCGATCGCTTGAACAAAAGCCTTATCTGCACAGTTTATTCCCTGAACTTCAAAGTCGTTACCAGTACAACTGCTGTCCTTTTGATTTTAGGAACGCTAGCCTTTTTGGTGCTGGAATACAACAACCCAGGAACTTTCGGCTCTCTAACTTTTCCTCAAAAGGTGATGGCAGCTTGGTTTCAATCTGTTACCCCCCGCACGGCGGGATTCAATACAATTGACATTGGCAAAATGAGCGAAGCCGGGCTATTTCTGACGATCGCGCTGATGTTTGTCGGCGCCAGTCCTGGCAGCACCGGCGGCGGAATCAAAACCACAACTTTTAGGATATTGTTTTGCTGTACCACAGCAGTTCTCGAAGGCCAGGAAGATGTGGAGTGCTATCAGCGTCAAATCCCGCCAGCAATGATTCTGAAAACCATTAGCGTAGTCTTCGGTTCCCTGTTGGTCGCGTTCACATCTGCAATTTTAATTGAGCTGACCAATCCCGAACTAAAATTTATCGAAGTGCTATTTGAAGCAGTTTCAGCTTTTGCCACGGTCGGCCTTTCCACAGGGATTACAGCGAAGATTTCAGCGCTCGGTAAGTTGATTTTGATTGCTACAATGTACATAGGTCGGGTTGGGGTGCTGCTGCTGATGAGTGCTGCATTAGGCGATCCAAAACCCAGGTCTTTTAAGTATGCTGAGGAAAGTTTGTTAGTGGGATAAAAAAATCCTGCCTACTTGCTGATAATCTAAACAATGGGTGACAACCCAAATCAACTTTTACTACTTACCTAAAAACCAAAAGGAGGCGGCGCTGTCTCTGCTAAAATTTAAACAGCAAGACGCTCAGCGCTGGATATTCAGTGAATCTGTCATCTTTAAATTTTTTTCGCACTTTGCGCGCCGACAACAAGCAGTTTGCAGTTATTGGTTTGGGACGCTTCGGCAAAGCTGTGTGTTCTACTCTGCACGGTTTGGGTTACGAAGTCCTGGGAATTGACACCGATGAAAAAAAAGTAACTCAAGCTTTGAATGATCGCATTGCTGCTCACGTTTTGCAGTTAGATTCTACTGAGCCTAGCGCTCTTCAGGAAGCCGGTATATTGGAATTTGAAACAGTGATTGTGGCGATTGGCAATTACCTAGGAGAAAGCATTACCACCGCCCTAAATCTTAAGGAAGGCGGGGTAAGTAACGTAATCGCCAAAGCTTCTTCGGAAACTCACTTAAAACTGTTGAAAAAAGTCGGCGCAGATCATGTAGTTTTTCCCGAACGAGAAATGGGCTGCTCTTTAGCTCGCCTTCTTACAAAACCCAGCATTTTAGAACGCTTTGACCTCGACCCAGATCACAGCATTGTTGAGTTGCTCGTTCCTGAAAAGTTTGACGGTAAAACCATCTCCGATTTGGAACTCCGGCGCAGGTATGGTTTGAACTTGCTAGCAGTCGGTCGCGCCGACAACAAGTTCGAGATCAATCCGCAGCCCAGCGAACGCTTGAGAAAGGGCGAGGTGATGGTAGTAATTGGTTCTAATAAAGATATCAATCGCTTGCCAATTTAACAGCTCGCCATTTTACGCACATACAGCAACACTTCTGGACTCAGAAACCCGGTTTCTTGGGTTCCAAGTGTCGAATTACTCAGCAAGTGGTGCGGGATGTGTCAAAATTTCAGACCCTCAGAAACCCGGTTGATCTTTGTCAACCGGGTTTCTTTGTTGATTTTTATGTTGTAATTTTTAACCGAAATATGTAAATTGAATTTCACCAATTCTAGGGTTGATTCCGCCTTTGCTACCCCATCTGACAAATTAGCCAGACAAATCGCGAAGAATTTCAACAAAGTAGCAGCACTCGATCATCGCGCTCCCCCAAAATATAGGAGCGCTCGCCCTGAAAATTCAGCCGACTTTCAAGATTTTTTGCAGGTAAGCTTTGCCGAAAACCACCACTGCCAAGACTAGAGCGAGTTCAACAGGCCAAGGACACACTGCGACCAACCAAATTAACGAACACATTCCAACAATTGCAGCTATTGGAGCCGGAATTCCGTCTAGCGTTCTGTTGTCAGTTCCGGCAGTCACCCACCAAGCAATCAAGCATATCGTCAACGGAATCAAGCAACTTCTAATCATGATTTTTACCCCATCAATTTTTTTACATATGGCCTCTGAGCATATTGTAACAATACATCAAAGGTTCGGAAATGCACCATTAATTACGATAAAATTTAAGGTTAGGTAATTCATACGTTGGGGTGATAAATTTTTAAAATTTTTAGCTTCGCCTCTCTCCGAAGGCAGAATTAGGCGGGCATCAAGCAGGAGTTGGGGATTTTTATTTCTGCAGAAGTGATGAAAGCTTTCTACCTGGAGATGAATTGCGATGCGCTCCTCTGTGCAAGGTATACTCAGGATTGCAGTCAGTTACTGTAGAGCGTGAATCAATGCTGGGCAAATTTTTTCGCAAGCCAGAATCAGAAAACATCGATCGCGTCCCCCCAGGTCAATACCTCGCCAACGGCTTTCCTGTTTTGACCTACGGCGATACACCCTCCGTCAGCATAGAGAGTTGGGAATTTAAAGTCTGGGGATTGGCACAACCAAAAACCTTCACTTGGTCGGACTTTCAGGCCATGCCCCAAACTAACTTTACTGCGGATTTTCACTGCGTCACCCGGTGGTCAAAACTCGACGTGCAGTGGACGGGAGTCAAAGTCACAGATTTTATGAAGTATGTAGAAGTCGATCCACAAGCTCTGCACGTCCTGGAACACTGCTACGGCGGCTACACTACCAACATTGCGATCGCCGACTTCCTCCGAGAAGAAAACTTTTTCGCCCACACCGTCTTCGGCGAACCTCTATCCGCAGACCACGGTGGCCCAATGCGGCTCGTAGTTCCCCACTTGTACGCTTGGAAAAGCGCTAAATGGATTAACGGGCTAGAATTTACAGAAACCGAAGAACTAGGTTTTTGGGAACGCAACGGCTACCACCAGCGGGGCGAACCTTGGGCTGAGGAACGCTACAGCGGTCTGTTTTGATGCGGTCGATCGGGAGCAAGGACTTGCCCACAGCTTCTCTATACAATCTTTGTGGAGGGGCAATCCACTCTTTTACCGCTTCACTCTGCACAAATCGCCTCTTGTCGATCGCATCTTTGGGATATCTCACGCCACGGGATCTATTTAATTAAACCACAATACCTAGACCCAACAATCGCATTTTGTAAGTAATTTACCCCATAGATAAACTACTTTAACTCCCCTACGCAAGTCCCAAAAAACCAATATTCCCAGTTTCTGGTTAATATAAAACTTCTCTAACTGTCAGTAGACACAACTATTACCGTATTTCTACTTAAGTGTTTGCTGTTGAGGATTTAGACTCGAAAATCAAATAAAAAATTAGCATACACCAGATCCAAATCAGTTTTGCTGCTCCGCGCTCCCATGCCCGCTACTGCAAGGTTTCCATCCACAGTTTTTATAATTATTTAGGGGGTATTTTTAGGGATGAATCGCCCGTCGGCAGATGCGAACGACAGCATTTGTGAAGGTTATGTAAAGGCTTGATAAAGAATATGTCAAACTTTACCTAAAGTGCCCCAAATACAAACAAAGTATCGCATAATGAAATTATTAAGACCCTCACACAAAAGGAACAGGTTATGAATACCAAACTATTATCCGCCCTAACAGCTACCGCAGCCGCCACAGCTCTGTTTGGCGCAGCAGCTCCTGCTCAAGCCTTCTCCTTTGGTGCCAGCGGCATCCAATTCAGCCAAGATACAAGTGTCAAGTTTAACTTCAAACAATCTCACGGTATGTACCAATCCTCTTTGGGGATCTACAGTGTGAGGGACTCGGCGACCTCTCTAGTTAGCACCCTGTTTTCGGAAACTAAATCCTCAGACAACCAGTGGGAAAACGAATGGAAAGGAACTCTGGGCAATACAGTCTTGGGTTCTGGCTCGGTAGTATTCACATTCCTGGCAAATCAAATTTACACTTTGGGGCTCGACAGCGGCTGGGGTGGCCGTGTCTACTCGACCTCAAGCTTGAACAACGGCAGCCAGCAAGCGGTGTTTGGCGGGCAATCGCAACTGTGGAACGCGCTCGACAAAGAAACAACTGGCACATTCCAAGCAGCCGGACAATTCAGAAACGGATTGGATTCTCTGTTTAACGGAGGCACGCTAATTGGCTTCGACGATCGCGGTAACAGCAACGACTCAGACTTCCAAGACTTCGCAGTGAGCGCAGAAGCAGTTCCAGAACCGATGACAATGACTGGTTTGGCTCTCGGTTTGGGTGGCTTGGTTGCAGCACGTCGTCGCCGCGCTAGCAAGACGAATGCCTGATTTGTTTCAACCGGAACCATCTCCTTAATTACGTTTGACAACAAAATAAAATTCTATTTGGAGGCGTGCTAATGAGAAATAGGCTCGCCTTTTGCTTGAATTGAAAAGTCAGAAGGGAGCAGTCAGAGGGAAGTTCTGCCACGCAGCAGTGTACGGGATTTAACGGATTTAACGGATGGAGGGGGAGGGCACCAGTCAAGAGTGAAGAAGTCCGAGAGGAGAAACAGGATTTTTCCCACTCTCCGACTATCCCACTCTCGCCCTCTCCCAACTCAAAATTCAAAACTCACTCATGGTAAAGTGGTCGATCGTACAAAGTCACCGCTACCGATTAAAGAATTTTAATGTCCGCCCAGACGCACACTACTTTAATCGCCACCACAGCCCTGGTGTTTGTCCAATGTTTCAATTGCTAGGTATCATAGGGTAAATTTCAAGGTAAGTTTGTTCGCCTGTGCGGCAGGGTTATTAGTAAGCTGTTGTGCATTGAAATTGTATATTGAGGGCAGAATATCCTGCCCAATCCCTACTCCCCGCAAGAGTAAAAATTTATTTTACTATGCAATTTAAATGCGGATTAGCTTACCCGCACTGAATTGGTAAATACGATTGCCTTCGGCACTCTAACTCGCTCTCCTCCATCACTCACAATTTGAGTTGAACGCATCGAAATCTTTTTAACCGTACCTTCAAAGCTTTCTACAATTATCCGATCGCCCAATTGAAACGGTTTGTGCAACAGCCACAATATTTTCGCTAAAAAGTATTTGAAGATGTCTTGGAACGCGAAACTAATCCCTACTGAACCAAGTCATAACAAACCAATGATATTTGCCGGACGCCAAGCCGGGAACGCAATCACGCAGGAGCTCAAACTGCCAGCAGCCCAAGTGAGAGTGTCAAATAATTCAAGAATGCCACGCTAACACAAAAGATTGACATCGATCGCCGGACAGAAATGTTTTACTCTCACTGTGCGGGTGACTCCATCGACTCGCTCGCTAATCGTTAAAATACAATCAAAATTTAAGATTAGCACCGCCGAGGCCGATCGAGTAAAATCACAGCACTTGCCCGTCGATGGCTTAATCTGCTAAAACTAACAAAGTTTGATGATTTCTGAGAAATAACATACATGGTTGCTACATCCGTCAAGATTAAACACGAAGTCAAAGACTTGTCCCTCGCCCCCTTGGGAAAGCAACGCATTGAGTGGGCCGGTCGGGAAATGCCCGTTTTGCGGCAAATTCAAGAACGCTTCGCTAAAGAAAAGCCTTTCGCTGGCATTCGCTTGGCTGCTTGCTGCCACGTAACCACAGAAACCGCTCATTTGGCAATCGCCATCAAACTCGGCGGTGGCGACGCCGTACTGATCGCCAGCAACCCCTTGAGCACTCAAGATGACGTAGCGGCTTGCTTAGTTGAAGACTACGGCATTTCCGTCTTCGCCCTCAAAGGAGAAGACGCGGCTACCTACGAACGTCACGTCTACACAGCCCTAGACCACCGCCCCAATATTATCATCGACGACGGCAGCGACGTGGTAGCCGCACTGATCCAGCACCGCCCGGACCAAATTTCCGACTTAATAGGAACTACCGAAGAAACTACCACAGGCATCGTGCGCCTGCGCGCCATGTTGAAAGACGGCGTGCTGACTTTCCCCGCAATGAACGTCAACGACGCCGACACCAAGCACTTCTTTGACAACCGCTACGGCACCGGTCAATCTACCCTAGACGGCATTATCCGCGCTACCAATATTTTGTTAGCCGGTAAAAATATTGTGGTTGCAGGTTACGGTTGGTGCGGCAAAGGCACGGCACTGCGCGCCCGTGGTATGGGTGCTAACGTAATTGTCACCGAAATCGATCCGATTCGGGCGATCGAAGCAGTGATGGACGGTTTCCGCGTCATGCCGATGGACGAAGCTGCAACAGTTGGAGATATATTCATTACCGTTACCGGCAACAAACACGTCATTCGTGCCGAACATTTCGAGACAATGAAAGACGGCGCAATTGTTTGCAATTCCGGTCACTTCGACATTGAAATTGACCTCAAATCCCTCGGCGCAAAAAGCACCGACGTGAAAACAGTCCGGTCTTTCACTCAAGAATATCACCTCAATAATGGCAAGTCGGTTATTGTGTTGGGCGAAGGCCGTTTGATCAACTTGGCAGCAGCCGAAGGACACCCCAGCGCCGTGATGGATATGAGCTTTGCTAACCAAGCTTTAGCCTGCGAATATCTGGTTACGAACAAAGGCAAACTAGAGCCTGGTATTCACTCAATTCCCGTGGAAGTTGACAAAGAAATTGCCCGTCTCAAATTGGAAGCAATGGGTATTCACATTGATACCTTGACTGCCGAACAAATTGAGTACACAAACTCTTGGACTTCGGGCACTTAATCATCGTTTATGGTTCTCACGCTGTGCCGGGGAATGAATAAAAGGAGGCTCTGCCTCCCTCATGGGGAGTCGAGGCAGAGCCTCTAGATATGTGTTCCCAGACACAGCCTAGGAACGAGCGATGACTAATGACTAATGACTACTGACTTCTTCTTACCAAATTAGTGAATCAAAATGGTTGAATGGATAACTAACACAATGCAGTCGATGGGCTATCTCGGAATAGGGCTGTTGATGTTTTTAGAAAATCTTTTCCCCCCCATCCCCTCAGAATTGATTATGCCGCTGGCAGGATTCACGGTATTCCAGAACAGAATGGAGTTTTCACCGGCGATCGCAGCAGGAGTAATCGGTACAGTTCTGGGGGCGCTTCCCTGGTACTATGCCGGTAAATTATTGAGCGAAGAACGCTTGAGGAATTTAGCCGATAAATACGGTAAGTGGATCACAGTATCGGGTGCCGATATTGACAAAGCAAATAGATGGTTTAACAGACACGGCAGTAAAGCCGTGTTTTTGTGTCGCCTCGTACCAGGAGTTCGCACCCTGATTTCCCTGCCCGCTGGCATCAATAATATGCCTTTAATTCCTTTTTTAATCTACTCAACAGGTGGCACTCTTTTATGGGTAAGTTTCCTGACTTTTGCCGGATATAAACTAGGGGAAAATTATACACTTGTAGAGGATTATCTGGGCCCGGTTTCCAAAATAGTTGTGGTGATTATAGTCATCGGGTGTATTTTGTGGATTGTGAAGAAGAATATGCAAAAACAATAAAATCCTAGATAAATGCAGACATCCCCAAAAAGATCTGCGTTTATCTGCGTTTATCTGCTGTTATCTGCGGTTAAAAATCAATTTATCAAAAATTCATACAAATATTTAGGATTGAGTGAGGTTTAGGCAGACAATCGTGGCAAAATAGGGAACATTCCTATCCCCACTGTTAAGATATGTACGAAAAGATTGTAGCCCCAACAACAGGTTCTAAAATTACTTTCAAAGACGGTTCGCCGATCGTCCCCAATGACCCGATTATTCCCTTCATTCGCGGCGACGGTACCGGCGTTGACTTGTGGCCTGCATCCCAGAAAGTCATGGATGCCGCGGTTGAAAAGGCTTACGGTGGCGATCGAAAAATCAACTGGTTTAAAATCTATGTAGGCGACGAAGCCTGCGATGTCTACGGTACTTACCAATATCTGCCCCAGGATTCCTTAAACGCCATCAAAGAATACGGAGTCGCCATCAAAGGGCCACTGACAACCCCAATCGGGGGCGGCATTCGATCGCTAAACGTAGCTTTGCGGCAAATCTTTGACCTTTACGCCTGCGTGCGGCCCTGCAAATATTATGCTGGAACACCATCGCTACACAAAACTCCTGAACTGCTAGATGTAATTATTTACCGGGAAAATACAGAAGATATTTACCTCGGAATTGAATGGGCAAAAGGCAGCGAAATCGGCAAGAAATTGATTGAATATCTCAATAATGAGTTAATTCCGGCAACACCAGAACACGGCAAAAAACAAATTCGCCTCGATTCGGGGATTGGGATTAAACCCATTAGCAAAACAGGTTCTCAGCGCTTAGTACGGCGTGCCCTTACCCACGCTTTGCGGTTGCCCAAAGATAAGCGGCAGGTGACTTTGGTGCACAAAGGCAACATCATGAAATACACCGAAGGAGCTTTCCGAGATTGGGGTTATGAATTAGCAACCACCGAATTTCGAGAACAGTGCGTAACGGAAAGAGAGTCTTGGATTCTGGCCAACAAAGAAAAAAATCCAGACATTAGCTTAGAAGATAATGCTCGCCAAATAGACCCGGGATACGATGCTTTGACCCCAGAAAAACAAGCCAAGATTCGTCAAGAAGTAGCCGACGTTTTGTTTGCAATTTGGGAGACTCACGGCAGCGGTCACTGGAAAGAAAAAATCATGGTCAACGACCGAATTGCTGACAGTATTTTCCAACAAATTCAAACCCGACCGGCCGAGTATTCGATTTTGGCGACAATGAATCTGAACGGGGATTATTTATCCGATGCGGCCGCCGCCATTGTGGGTGGATTGGGTATGGGCCCTGGTGCGAATATTGGTGATGAATGTGCAGTTTTTGAGGCGACTCACGGCACTGCACCGAAACACGCTGGTTTGGATAAAGTCAATCCTGGTTCCCTGATTTTGTCCGGGGTGATGATGTTAGAATACATGGGATGGCAGGAAGCAGCAGACTTGATTAAGAAGGGTTTGGGAGCGGCAATTTCTAACGGTGAAGTTACTTACGATTTGGCGAGGTTGATGGAGCCGCCGGTGCCTGAGTTGAAGTGTTCGGAGTTTGCTGAGGCGATTATTAAGCATTTCGCGGATTGAGTTTTAGGGCTTTTTTTGAACGGGCTAGAAGCCCGTTCCACAAAAGTCAATTTGCTTGTGGGTGGGCTTCTAGCCCGCCCGCTATTTCTTAAAAACGGGCTAGAAGCCCGTTCCACAAAAACTCAATTTGCTTGTGGGGTGGGCTTCTAGCCCGCCCGCTATTTCTTAAGAACGGGCTAGAAGCCCGTTCCACAAAAACTCAACTTGCTTGTGGGGTAGGCTTCTAGCCCGCCCGAAAATACAATTTAGATGCGGGGTTTATAATGATGGAACAGCCATGCCTTGCTCAACAGCGGGACGCTTCTGTAAGGTTTCTACCCAACGTTTAAGGTGGGGGTGGTTGTCGAGGGTTAATCCTTGAAATTCGTAAATAGCAACCCAGGGATAGGTAGCAATGTCGGCTATAGAATAGTCGCCGCAGATGTATTCAGATTTTGCTAGTTGAGTGTCTAATACTCCGTAGAGGCGCAAGGTTTCTTTTTCGTAACGCCCAATCGCATAGGGAATTTGTTCGGGTGCAAAGCGTTTGAAGTGGTTTAGCTGACCAAACATCGGGCCGACGCTGGCCATTTGAAACATCAGCCACTGCATAACTTGAAAGTATTTTTGTTTGTCTGTGGGAAGAAATTTGCCGCTTTTTTCGGCAAGATAGATCAGAATAGCGCCCGACTCGAAGACGGTGATGCCGTTATCTCGATCGACTATCGCCGGAATTTTGCTGTTGGGGTTGATTGCGATGAATTCTGGGCTAAATTGATCGTTTTTTGTGATGTCGATGACGTGCACGTTGTAGGGTAAACCTATTTCTTCGAGCATGATCGAGACTTTGCGACCGTTCGGGGTGGTAAAAGTGTAGAGGTCAATCATAGTTGTGATGTTAAGTTGAAAGTTGGCAAGGCAGGAAATAACCCGATATACTATCACAATTTCGACGAGAATTGCGAATTTTAGATTCCTTGTGTTAAAATTCTATTCTAATAATAGAAGAATAACGAGCGGTCGAAATGGACATTATTGAAATTCTCAAAGACGATTATCAAAGATTTCCCGATAATCAGACTTACAGCATCTATGCAAAAGATGTTTATTTTGAAGACCCGGTGAATCGATTTACAGGAGTCGATCGCTACCGCAAAATGATCGGGTTTATGGGGACTTTTTTTCAGGAGGTAAATCTCGATTTGCACGGGATTTCGCAGTCGGGGGATACTATAGAAACTCGCTGGACTCTGAGCTGGAGCGCACCGTTACCTTGGAAACCGAAAATGGCGATCGCCGGTAGGAGCGAACTGAAAGTCAACAGTGATGATTTAATTGTTTCTCACATCGATTACTGGGACTGTTCGCGGTTGGATGTGATCAAACAATTGGTATTTCCAGTCCAGACTAATGTTTGAAAAATATTTTTAATTAAAGTAAATGGAACCTCTACCCAATAGCTGGGCAGATATTCAGCCTGATACCATATATCAAGCAACTAATGGGCTGCTAGTATCTTTTAGTCAAGCTCAAATACAACTCGGAATCAAGTATGACCAAAACAACAAACATTTAAAAGCGATTGAAAAAGGAATTGTTGCCCCTCGCGGTAATATTGGTCTTGTTCCTTCAGAAGTTGAAGACTACGAGCTAAAATCCAAAGTGCTAGGCAAAGGAGGCGATCGCCGCTTTCACGGAAAAATCCTAGATGGAGTCCTACACTTCCCTGGTTTTTTCACTGAACATTAATCATCCACAAGCTATGACGATAATTGAGTTAAAAAATCACCCTGTTTGGCAAGATTTAACAGAAGTATTAGAAAATCTAGATGCCAACTCTCTGGTAGCAGAGCATCTGGAATTATGCGATTATAAACTCTGCGGTTACTGGGACGAACAAGATGAATTTTATGAAAAAATTATCTTACCCCGTTCCCTGTCTGCCGATTTAGTCAGCAGTTCGATTGGTGTTACAGGCAGAAAACGTTGGATTAAACTAAAATTTGTTCTCCAAGCCGAGCGGGTGAATTCTCAAGATTCGTCGCATCCTAATAGCACCCAAAATCTTGGCGAATTGACGATCGTTTATGATGAAAACCTGCAATTTGTTGATGAGAATTGGCAGATAAATATCGACTCTCCTTTTATAGGGAAAGAAAAGTAGTTGAGTTTAAAGAGTGATTACGACAGTTTGGAAAGTACGATCGCCCTCATCAACTCAACCCATATATTGACATTGCACCAATTTAGTGGATAGCCCGAAATGCGCCATGTCCCTCCGGGCGATCGCCCCAATTAATTCCCCCAGCAAATTATTTTTTGTTACAGAACGTTACAATAAAGAAGTAAAGAATTTTCAGGCGAGCTAAACAATCAATGCGCTTAATATTAATGACCGGAAAAGGCGGCGTCGGCAAAACCTCTGTAGCCGCTGCGACTGGGCTGCGATGTGCCGAATTGGGATACAAAACCCTAGTGCTGAGCACAGATCCCGCTCACTCCTTAGCCGACAGCTTTGACATGGAACTCGGACACGATTCGCGGCTGGTGAAACCGAATTTGTGGGGAGCAGAATTAGACGCTCTCAGGGAATTAGAAGGCAATTGGGGAGCCGTTAAGCGCTACATTAGTCAAGTCTTGCGAGCCCAGGGACTCGAAGGGGTGCAAGCTGAAGAATTAGCCATCTTGCCAGGAATGGATGAAATCTTCGGTTTAGTGCGAATGAAGCGGCATTACGACGAAGGCGAATTTGATGTTTTAATTATCGATTCTGCTCCGACTGGCACAGCATTGAGACTGCTAAGTTTGCCGGAAGTTGGCGGCTGGTACATGAGAAAATTTTACAAGCCGCTGCAAGGCATATCAGCCGCCCTTCGGCCTTTAGTTGAACCTATTTTTAGACCACTTGCGGGTTTTTCTTTACCAGACAAAGAGGTGATGGATGCACCTTACGAATTTTACGAACAAATCGAAGCTTTGGAAAAGGTTTTAACTGACAATACTGTCACTTCGGTAAGGTTAGTTACCAATCCCGAAAAAATGGTAATTAAAGAGTCTCTGCGCGCTCATGCCTATTTGAGTTTGTACAATGTAGCCACTGATTTAGTAGTAGCTAACCGGATTATTCCAGCAGAAGTAACTGACCCATTTTTTAAACGGTGGAAGGAAAGCCAGGAGCAGTACCGTCAGGAAATTCACTCAGATTTCATGCCGCTGCCAGTTAAGGAGGTGCCACTTTATTCAGAAGAAATGTGCGGTTTGGCAGCTTTGGAACGGTTGAAAGAAACTCTTTACAAAGACGAAGATCCAAGTCAAGTTTATTACAAAGAAAATACGATTAAAATCGTGCAGGAAAACAATCAATATAGTCTTGAACTGTATTTGCCCGGAATTGCTAAAGATCAAATTCAGTTGAGCAAAACGGGAGATGAGTTGAATGTTCGGATTGGAAATCACCGCCGTAACTTGGTGTTGCCACAAGCTTTAGCGGCGCTGCAACCTTCGGGGGCGAAGATGGAGGATGATTATTTGAAGATTAAGTTTGCTTAACAAGACTTACGCACTATCAACCTAAAAAACCCGGTTTCTAGGAAAAATCGTGGATTATCCCTTGAGATATTCACGCAGAAACCGGGTTTTTGATCCGCGTGCAGGTATTGAACTCTTCAGCAGAACTTACGCCATTCTTGTCCCAGGCGAACGGCTTCGTCAAAAGTAGGATGGTTGCGTCTGCGTTTATGAGACAGTGACTTTTGTAATGGTATCAATTCCGATTGTACCGGAATGATTTAACCGCAGAGGGCGCAGAGTCTCCAGAAGAGAGAGATGAATAATTCCGATGTCAACGGATTTGATATGAGATGCTGCTGGCTAGACACAATTAACAGGACTCAGCACGAAGGACTTCGTTTAAAGCCTCATCAATCACTGCATCGCTGACACCTCGACGCTTCAAACTTGCTACTAAGGCTGTTACTGTCTCCGTCTCAAATCGTTCTAAATCAACGCGCAAACCTTGACCGATATAAGCACGAATTAAGGGCTGATAACCGGAAAAACCCAACAATGGTGCAACTTTCTTTAGATCTTCCACAACATCTTCGGGCATACGGATCGTCACGCTAGTCATTGGACGGTTTGGATTTAATCGCTGCTTTAATGCTTCAACCTTCATACTCTGCCCTCTCCTGACGAGTTGCTTTACGTGCTGAAATAATCCGAATGACATTTTCTTCACGCTCAATGTGAACCACATACAGTAGATTCCACCGACTATCTAGCCCAATCACAGCATCACGCGCTTCCTCATTGCGGCTGGCATCAACGACAACTAGAAATGGGTCAAAGAAGGATTCAGCAGCTTGTTGAAAAGTAACCCCATCATGATTTGTGGGATTGATCCGCGCTTTTGAGTCGTCCCATACGAAGGTAATGCCATTGAGCACGAAGTATACATTCATGCTCCCTAGTATAGGTAAAATGTATTTACAATGTCAATACGTTATTCACAAAAAAATTCACAAAAAACGATGGTTTTCAAACTACTGCCACAGCCTCAATTGTAAACGCCTCACCAACAAATTTCAACTGTGTTCGCCACTAACCTTTCCATTCTCGGCGCCATCTGTGTCCTCTACGGTTTGTTCACTCTTTCCTGCATTAAACTCAATCTTTTTCTGCTGACGTTCCGACGCAGCTTTTTGCACCATTTTCAATTTTTCTGAATCAGCATCCGATCGCCAAAACAAGCGATGACCTTTAATTTTAACGCAGTTTTCCTCCAAACTATTCACCCATTCCCGATGCTTTTTAACTACGCCACTATCGAGAAGCCCTAACTTTTCTTCTTGGCGGGTGAGTTTCGCAAACTTTTCGTAATGGGGATAATTAGGACTAACAAAAGCTTCTTTTCTCACTAAAATTGGCGGATTGTACACATCAGAATAGTCTTGATAGCTGACAGAAAGGTCGCGCAAATGTATGTGCATAGCCGTGTGGAGGGCTGGATGCGGGTTAGTGTCAAAATCGGGATAAAATAAATAGGAAATTTGAGGTTTGCGAGCGTAAAATTTGATGATTGTCGCGCCGTCAAGCCTGCCAATAGTGCGGTTAGCGCAGCCTTCGTAGAGCCGCAGCAAAGGGTCTAGTTCTTCTAAAACGGAGACGTGAACGGAAAGGGAACCGGGCTGTTTGTAGCCGATCGCACTATCTTCACAACAGTCAGCAACAATATCAGCTTTGCCCAAACTATACAGCATTAAATCAGCCAAAGTGCAAGCTTTTTGATAATTGTCGAACAAACCTTTGATGTCGTTGCGGATTTGAGCCGGGAGTCGGCGCATTGAAGGTCGATCGCCCAAACCGTTGAGAGCGAGATATACTAGCAAATCTTGGCGGCGCTTATCGGCGATTGTCTCCCAATCATCCGCATCCGTTGCTTGCAAAATCACCCTCCAAGCGCGATTAAAACTGTGGAATTCCCCCTTAATTACCGATTCTTCAGCTAATTCGCCTTTAACAGGAAGGCGGCCCCGATCGCTCACAAAAGCCATCAAAGGAGCCAGCATTTCCGCATAATCCTCAAACCGCTTAACTTGCGATCGCACCCGGGGAGTCGATAAGTGCGATCGAAACCGAGAAGCACGAAAACTTTCACCCTCCGCTGCATCCCGAAACACAAAATAGATTCCCAAAGCCACAGGAATTGCATCAACATTCAAAACTTGGTCAATATAAACCTTCAACTCTTCTTGTTCGTAATACTTCTGAAAAGTATTCCGAGAAGTAATCACCCCATCCCCATAAGCAATTTGGCCTCGCTGGCTATCATCAATCAAAACTTGAGCCGCTACAACTAATAAATTCTTAGTTAATTCCCAAGCACTCAGCAAAGCTTCTCGGCGTTCCGCCAAAGATTCAATTACATTAATCACATAACCAATATTCACAATATCCGCACAAGTTCGCGGAGTATCCGGCTGATAGTATGGGTCCCAACCCGAAATAGCATAACCCTCTTGTGCAATATATTTAACATCCCCGCCGTAACCGCAACCGTAATCAAAAAAAGTCGCCCCATCGATCGCTAAATCAGCTTCTAAAACCAGACGCAAAGGTTTAGAAAGAGAGTTGCGTACCATCGCAGCTTTGTGTCGCTCGATTTTGGGAATTGATAGCTCGCTATTCTCCTGTTTCAAACGCTCAACCACAGCATGATCTTGGATTTCCACACCGCAATATCCCAAGTATTTGAGCCAACCATCGCGAGTACCGATAACGCTAGTATTGTCAAGCAGTCCCCATCCTTCCTCGCAGCGAGTCAGGCTCGAAAACTTTTCGTAATGGGGATAATCCGCAGCTACAAAAGTTTCCTTGCGGTGCAAAACAGGAGGATTTTCGCTGTTGCTGTAATCGAAATATTTAACTTCCCCTGTTGCTAGATTAATTTGGATGCTGGTTTGCAAAGCAGGGTGAGCATCTGTATCGAAATCAGGGTAAAAAAGATAAGATATTTTAGGTTGATGGAGTGAAAATTTAACTAAAGTTGCTTCCTCAATATTTTCGAGAGTGCGTCTGGCACAATTTTCGTAGATTCCGAGGACAGGGTTGAGTGTCTGCAAAGCCGAAACGTGAACGTAAAAAGCCGTAGGTAATTTTTTTCCCACCTTGCTTTCCCGACAGCAGCGAGCCACTTTTGCTAGGAGATTGTCAACACCTAAATTATTGATTTCATCTGGCGGGTACGGCACAGCATTTACAGGATCTTCCTCACAGGTAGCCTGGTTTTCATATCCTAAAACTTCCCGATAAAAAGCCATCAAAGGCGTTAGCAGCTTTTCGTCATTTTCTAATAAATCGCTATCTAAAATAGTGTTGGTACTGGTATCGTAATTCATAGCTAAATTAATTATTTTTTTTAATTAACCGCAGAGAACGCAGAGGACACGGAGTGAAGAAAGAAAGAAACAAATCTACCTAGAATTTTTAGATGTAGGATGCACACTGCGTACCTTACTGCTTTATTTTTTGGTCTCAAGCGAGAGAGACTTCGTTTTTGTAAGGGCGATTTTACTCGCCGACTAATATCGACTACGATCTAGTAAGATATTAACCAAACATTCGAGTTTCCACAAATTCTTGAACCCGGGCTAAATGACTGGACAAACTCACTAATATGTTCTCAACCCTCTCAATATTTAACAATTCCCCCTCTGGTGGTTCAGATTGAAAGCCTCGCGCTTGATGCTCCAATTGTGCCGCCAAATCTGACATCAGAGCAACTCCCACATTAGCCGAAGTTCCCTTGAGACGGTGGGCTTGATATTCCACAGCTTGCCAATCTTTAGCTTCTACAGCTATTTTGGCAGCAGCCACATCTGCTTTGGCGTCGGCCACAAAAGCTTGCAAAAGTCGCTCTGGCAATTTAATATTAACTCGTCCTAGTTGCTCCAATCTGCTCTTGTCGAACAGTCCGTCGTAGTCTCTATGTTCCCAACTTTGAAGTGCGATCGCCCTTGGTGCCGGCCCAGCCACAACCTGCGCTTTTTCCACAACTTCTGTATAATTTGTTGCTAATTGAGATTTGTTTTCGGGATTAATACTTTTAACTCCATACTTATTTTCACCCTCAACATTTCGGGCTTCATACTTTTTCAGCGCCGCCGCCAAAGCATCTAAATCTACAGGTTTGCTGAGATAATCGTCCATCCCCGCCGCCAGACACTTTTCTCGTTCCCCGGGCATAGCATGAGCAGTTAAAGCCATCACAAAAGTATGCCGATCGCTTCCTTCGATTTGTCTCAACTTTTGCGCCGTTTTATAACCGTCAAGTACGGGCATTTGACAGTCCATCAGCACTAAATCATAGCTTTTTTTTGCCAGCCGATCCAGCGCTTCTTGACCGTTGACCACGCAGTCAGCGTGATAGCCTAAAACTGCCAACTGTTCGACAAGAACTTGTTGATTGATCGGGTGGTCTTCCGCCACCAAAATTCTCAGCGGTGACGGCGAATTGGAAGTAACATATTGAGAATCAACTGCTGGCCACTTGCAAGTATTAGCAGCCTCCGATGTCCCAAAATATCCCGTTCCCTTAACCGGCGCAAGGATTGCCTCAAGCAGGCGGCTAGGCCGCACCGGCTCGATCAAATACCCGTTAAAACCCCGACTGCAAAGCGATTCAGCCTTCGGCTGTTCTCGCAAAGCAGTCATGGCGATTAACGAGCCAACAGTCGAGGTCGATCGCACTTTCCTAGCAAATTCCTCCGCATCCAACTCCGGCATTTGCAAGTCCACAAGCACCACATCCCAGCTTTTTCCCCCCTCCCCCGAATGCTGAGAAATCCCGCCCTGGGAATTTTTCAACCAACTCAAAGCCTCAGCAGCAGTTTCTGCCTCATCGCAGCGGGCACCCCAACTTTGAGCGAGCGATCGCACCGCTGCCCTCCTCAAAGCGCTTCCAGAGACTACTAACAGCTTCTTGCCCACAAGTTCGGGTTCATTAGGCTCAACTTGCAACTGTTTTTCCAAAGGTACAGCAAACCAAAAAGTCGCACCGCTGCCTAGCAAACTACGAACTCCAATGTCGCCTCCCATCATCTCTACTAACTGCTTGGAAATAGCCAAACCCAAACCTGTACCACCGTAAGGCCTAGTAGGAGAATCGTCTACCTGAGTAAAAGATTGGAACAGCTTTGTTTGCCCTTCGGGCGAAATTCCAATGCCAGTATCCCGCACCGAAAATAGCAATCTTGCCCCTTGTCTACCCTCTGCCAAGCGGTTGCCCTGTTTCACCGTTACGTGAATTAGAACTTGACCGCGATCGGTAAATTTTATGGCATTCCCCGTCAAATTAAGCAAAACCTGCTTCAATCGGCCCGCGTCGCCCACCAGCTTTCTCGGCACCGAGCTGTCAACTAAAATATTCAATTCAATACCTTTTTCTTCGGCCAAGTGCGCTACGATTTCTATCACCGACTCAACGCAGTTATCCAAATCAAAATTAGCTTTTTCCAGTCGCATTTCTCCCGCTTCAATTTTAGAGAAATCGAGGATATCATTAATAACGTTCAGCAAATGTTCAGCACTGCGGTAAATAGTCTGAGCGCAGTCCCGCTGTTTCGATTCCAGTGGAGCGCGCAGCAGCAATTGAGCCATTGCCAAAACACCATTCATCGGAGTACGAATTTCGTGACTCATGTTCGCCAAGAATTGCGACTTCACGCGGCTCGCTTCTAAGGCAGTTTCCCGCCCTTCCACCAACTCATTAATCTTGTCGGCAACCATCACAATTCCGCCCACTTGCTCGTCTGGATCGTACCAAGGGTGAGCAGCCCACCGCAGGTATAGAACAGATCCGTCTGCTCGTTCCCACGCATCTTCGCTCACAGAAACTACCTTGCCTTGGAGCACTTCTTGGTACATTGCTTTCCAGCGATTTGGCGTATCTGGAAACAATTCGTAATGGCTGAGATTATTCAGGGACGGCAAATCCAAATTAAATTGACTAACCCATTTTTTAGAGTTAGCCATATAGCGCATTTGTGTATCGAACATCGCCATTGCTACAGGCACGCAAGTAATAATTTGTCTCAGTTGCTGCCGTTCCCTTTCCAGAGCATCTTCCGCCTGTTTGCGCTCAGTAATGTCGCTAATCATACCCGCCATCCGCAGCGCTTGTCCTTGGGAATTCCGCTGAGCTTTTCCCTGAGAAGTGCAGTAGCGGTAAAGACCGTTCGAGTGCAGCAGCCGAAATTCTACATTGTAGTCTATTTCTTGTTCCAAGTGAGCGGCGATCGCCGCGACAATTCCCTCCTTGTCATCCGGGTGCAGGCGGTTGTATAGAGCTTCCATACTCCTGCCAAATTGCTGGCGCGACAAACCAATAATTTCCAAAAGGCGATCGTTCCAATAAACCTCATTTTTACTTAAATCCCAATCCCAAATTCCGTCGTTCACTCCCTCTAACACTAACCTGTATCGTTCCTCACTTTCCTTGAGTTTTTGACTGGTGTGAAACGCCTGATATTCGGCGCGGTAAACGCGCATCGCATTGTACAAACTGCGAGACAAACTCTCTGGAGAAAGCTTATTTTTAGCGATATAATCAGAAGCTCCTGCCTTCATCAAGTCCACAGCAATTTGTTCGTCGCCTTGACCGGTGAGCACAATTAAGGGAACTTTCAGCCCCGCTTCTCGTAGATTTTTTACCAAACTCAGCCCGTCTCCGTCCGGCAATCCGTAGTCGAGCAATACGCAGTCAAATTTGCACTCAAATATTTGATTTAATAGCAGCCCATTTTCTGTCTCCTCAACCTCGCTTAAAGGTTGAGATTTATTTTGTTTGGAGAGTTTCGAGGTAGCCTGAATAGAATTTTTGCTGACCGAGAGTTGGGCGAGCGCATCCGCGCAGTCTTCTGCTTCAGTAACTTCTGCCGAAACACCAGCGGACTTGAGCGAACGTTTGATCGCCATCCGATCAACTGCATCGTCATCAACTATCAGAATTGTGAGAATTTTGTCCATAAAAACCGAGTTTTGGATTACTCCGAAAAAGCTGCTGTCGAGAAAAAGGAATTAAAACAACTGCATCGCTGAAAAATCACACAGCCTCCTTGAAAAAAAAAATTATTCAAATTTCCTTATTTTAGTTAGGGAATTTCGCTCAGCATCCAGTATCTGTTTAGGGTAGCCATCACTTCCACAAAGTTAGAAAAAGTCACAGGTTTAAGAATATAGCCCGCTACATTCAAATTATAAGCTTTTACTTTATCTCTATCTTCATTAGAAGTTGTGAGGACGATTACCGGAATCGACCTCAAACCTTCATCCAGTCGCAATTCTTGCAAAAACTCGATCCCGCTCATTCTCGGCATATTCAAGTCCAGCAAAATCAATCGGCGCGCTTGAGGCATTGGAGGATCTATTTTTCCTTCTCCACGTAATATGGCTAACGCTTCTATTCCATTGGCAGCAATGTAGAGGGGGTTGACGATGTTATTTTTTTTGAAAGCTCGCCGGACGTTCATCACGTCAACCTCATCATCTTCTACCAAGAGAATATGAATTTTTTTGTCTTGCATAAATCAGCCATTTTATAGATGTTTTTTAAGCGCCCGTCTCGTTGGCCAGGTTTAGTCAGCACGGATCGCGAACCCAGCAGGTTTAATCTCTATTGTCCTTTGTCCAGAATCATTTATGCCGGGGCAGATGACGGTATCTACCTACAGGTGTACTCGCCCCTCATGTTCTCAGGGGCGCAGCCGAAATCCAAAAACTCGCCAATAACGCCCGATCGAGCTACGGTAAAATCTAAAACTCATCTACATTATTAATCGCCATGTCAGCCGATCGCAAACTCTACGAAGGCAAAGCCAAAATCCTCTACTCCACCGAAGACAGCGAAATTTTGCTGACCCACTTCAAAGACGACGCCACAGCCTTTAACGCCCAGAAACGCGGCAGCATCATCGGCAAAGGCGAAATCAACTGCGCCGTATCCGCCCACCTGTTTCGGATGCTAGAAGCCAAAGGCATTCCCACCCACTTCATCGACACGCCTACCCCCAACCAAATGCGAGTCTGTCGCGTCCAAATCTTGCCCTTGGAAGTCGTAGTCAGAAACATTGCCGCCGGCAGTCTTTGCAAGCAAACCGGCCTCGCCCTCGGCACAATCGTCAATCCGCCCCTGGTGGAGTTTTATTACAAAAACGACGATTTAGGAGACCCACTGCTGACCCGCGACAGACTGCTGCTAATGCAGCTAGCCACCCCCGAACAAGTAGACCAACTAGAAATCGCCGCCCGCGAAATTAACGAAATACTCAAAGAATTTTTCAGCCAGTGCGGCATCACCCTGGTAGACTTCAAACTAGAATTCGGTATCGACCAACATCAAAATCTGATCCTCGCCGACGAAATCAGTCCCGACACCTGCCGCCTCTGGGACAACGCAGAAGCCGACCCCGACGCCCGTGTGATGGACAAAGACCGATTCCGCCGCGACTTAGGATCGGTAGAAACCGCTTACCAGCAAGTTCTCCAACGCGTTCTCGCTCAGAAAGTCTAGAGGCCTTGGTAATGCGCTAGAATTGCACAGTTTGTCACCCTTCTGCTTTCGATGTCAGCAATCAGCGGTCAACAGTCATCAATTAGCGGTCAACGCGAAATTCAACCGACTTATATAACTAATGACTAATGACTAATGAATAATGACTAATGTGGTGTGTGGATTGCCCAAAAAAGTGAACAAAAATGCGTTTATCTGCTGTATTGGTGGCAGTTTTTACTGCCTCAGCAACATTCGGGTTATCAAATTCGGCAAGTGGCCAAACATCCTACTCTGAATCAGCAGAGGAAGCTTTGGCTGCCGTTCCGCCCGCCCCGTCGATCGAATTACCCGATCGCCCCATTCCAGAATTAACCCAAAACCCTCCTCAAAACCGCAAAGCCGCTAAAACCGGCAAAGGGGAAGCCCTAAAAATAGCTGAGGCCCCTGCCAGAGGAGAGAACGACCGCGATGATCCCCCAAACCGGGTTAGAGACACCCCCTCCCCGGTTTCCCCTCCCAGCTTTCAACTCAAACCCGAGCTAGCATCCAACCCCTCCCCCGCCTCTAGCAGCCAAAACGCCATGCCAGAGGCGCCACAGGGCAGCTCGCTCCCCCCCGGTGTATCCGCTGTAACGCCCACCTGGCTCGCAGCAGAGCTAGGGAAACCAAACGCCATGCCAGAGGCGCCACAGGCCAGCTCGCTCCCCCCCGATGTATCCGCTGTAACGCCCGCCTGGCTCGCAGCAGAGCTAGGGAAACCAGAGGAATCAGGGACGATCGCTCAAAACGCCCAAGTTCCGACAATACCGGCCCCGGCGGAACCGCCCACTAACACCGTTCCCCCATTGCCCCCGGGCCCAGCACCGCAGCCGAGACAAACCCCCGCACCCGCCGGGGCTGCCGAACCGCAAGTGCTAGTTGCAGAAGTTACAGTCACCGGGGCGACGGACGACCTGGAAAGCGAAATTTACCGAGTCATCAGCACCCAACCGGGACGCACGACCAACCGCACCCAACTGCAACAAGACATCAACGCCATTTTTGCCACGGGCTTTTTCAGAAACGTGCGGGCAGTACCCGAAGACACCCCGTTGGGCGTCCGGGTAACTTTTATTGTGCAGCCAAATCCGGTGCTGCGGGGAGTGACAATCACCGGTCAGCAAGTGCTGCCCCAAAGCGTAATTGACGAAAGCTTCCGCGATCAATACGGCAAAATTCTCAACCTCCGCCGCTTTGAGGAGGGAGTGAAAAAAATTAATGCGTGGTATCAAGAGAACGGCTATGTTTTGGGTCAAATCACTGATGCCCCGCAAGTAGGAGACGACGGCACAGTTACCCTGGTAGTGGCAGAAGGCCAGATCGAATCCATTGATGTCCGCTTCCTGAACAAGGAGGGAGAGGCAACAGATGCGACGGGTCAGCCGATCGGAGGCAACACCCGTCAGTTTGTCATCACCCGCGAAGTAGAACTTAAGCCCGGAGACATCTTTAACCGCACCAAGGCGGAAAGAGATTTGAGGCGCGTGTTTGGTTTGGGAATTTTTGAAGACGTGCGACTTGCCTTGGAACCGGGAACGACTGACCCCCGCAAGGCAAGAGTAATTGTCAACGTCATTGAGAAAAATACCGGTTCTCTGGCGGCGGGTGCGGGTTTGAGTTCCGCGACGGGTTTGTTCGGTACGCTGAGTTACCAGCAGCAAAACTTGAGAGGTAGGAACCAGAAATTGGGGGCTGAAGTACAAATCGGGGAACGCCAAACGCTGTTTGACCTGAGTTTTACCGACCCCTGGATTGCGGGCGATCCTTACCGGACTTCTTATACGATTAATGCGTTTAGAAGACGATCGATCAGCGTGATTTTTGACGGTGGCGAACGGGAAGTCCGATTGCCCAACGACGATCGACCCCGCGTCGTCCGCACCGGTGCCGGCATCAATTTCACCCGTCCCCTGTCGCGCAATCCTTTTGCCGATGCTGAGTGGACAGCTTCAGTCGGCTTGCAGTACCAGCGAGTCTCAATTACCGATCGCAAAGGCAGGCGCGAATCCGAGGACGAACTCGGCAACCAGTTGAGTTTTAGCGATTCCGGCTCCGACGACTTGACAACACTGCAAGCAGGTGTTGTGCGCGATCGACGCAACGACCCTCTCCGCCCCACTAGCGGTTCGCTGGTCAGGTTTGGGATGGAACAATCGATTCCTGTAGGTTCCGGCAGCATCCTGTTAAACCGCCTGCGGGCCAGCTACAGCTTTTACCTACCAGTCCAGTACACTAACTTTACCCCCGGCCCTCAAACCCTGGCATTCAGTTTTAGGGGTGGCACCATATTCGGAGATTTGCCTCCATACGAAGCCTTTGCCTTGGGCGGCGCCAACTCGGTGCGCGGGTACGCCGAAGGCGACCTCGGAGCAGGTCGCAGTTTCCTAGAAGCCAGCGTTGAGTACCGTTTCCCGATTATTTCGTTTCTCGGCGGAGCCCTATTTTTGGATGCTGGCACCGACTTGGGCACGGGCGAAGATGTCCCGGGCGACCCTGCCGGTATTCGCGGAAAGCCGGGTAGCGGTTACGGTTACGGCCTCGGCGTGCGGATTCAATCTCCTTTAGGGCCGATCCGGATCGATTACGGTATCAACGACACTGGCGACAATCAAATTCACTTTGGGATTGGTGAGCGATTCTAAGTTGACAGTTGAGAGTTGACAGTTGAGAGTTGACAGTTGAGAGTTGACAGTTGAGAGTTGGCAGTTGGCAGTTGGCAGTTGACAGTTGACAGTTGACTACTAACTACTGACTACTAACTACTGACTACTAACTAATGACAGTTGACTACTAACTAATGACTACTGACTACTAACTAATGACTAATGACTAATGACTAATGACTATTCAACGTACCTTAAAATCTGAATTTGAACTGTCGGGAATCGGTTTGCACAGCGGCACACAAACTCGCGTCCGAGTTTTGCCTGCGGAGGTTGAGGAAGGCCGCTATTTTGTCAGAATTGACTTGCCCGGTGCTCCGATAATTCCAGCAAAAATTCAGGCAGTTTGCCAAACTGCACTTTCAACTGAACTAGCAGGTATCGATGGTCAAATTCGCACTGTAGAGCATCTATTAGCCGCTTTGGCTGGGATGGGAGCGGATAATGCTCGAATTGAGGTTGATGGGCCGGAAGTGCCTCTGCTGGACGGTTCGGCCCAGGTTTGGGTAGAGGCGATCGCCCATGCCGGCTTAGTTCCTCAAGAATCGAAGCAAGACTCCACTTCCTCCTTCGTCCTAGAAAATCCAATTTGGGTGCGTCACGGGGATGCTTTTGCAGCGGCTTTACCCTCAGCCGAAACTCGATTTAGTTACGGAATTGATTTTGAGGAACAGGCGATCGGCAATCAATGGTACAGTTGGTCGCCAGAGGCAGAAAGTTTTGCGACGGCGATCGCCCCAGCCCGCACTTTTGGACTTGCTCGCCAAGTTGACCAATTGCGACAAGCAGGTTTGATCAAAGGTGGTACCCTAGAAAACGCCCTAGTTTGCGATCGATCCGGCTGGCTTAACCCGCCTTTGAGATTTGCCAACGAACCGGTGCGCCATAAAATCCTAGACTTAGTAGGCGACCTCAGTCTGCTTGGAACTTGGCCAAAAGCTCACTACTTGGCTTACAAAGCCAGTCACAATCTGCACGTCCAACTCGCCCAAGCCCTGAAATCGGAAGCTCTAGCTACCCTAGATAAAAGTTAGGAAAAAACAGGTTATCTGTTAAGATTGCATCTTCCTTCTTCCTTTTTCCTTCTTCGTTCTGCCATACCACACTCAAAAGTCTTCAAGCAATGTCTACGCTGACTGAAGTTAACACCCTCAATACTGCTAATTCTGAATCCGTCCCCACCAAAAACGGTGAGGGTTCTCCAGCGGTTCAATCTACTTTTACTCTCGAAGAAGTTCAGAAATTATTGCCTCATCGCTATCCTTTTGCACTGGTTGACAAGATTGTTGATTACGTGCCGTCGGAGAAGGCTGTAGGAATTAAAAATGTGACTTTCAATGAACCACATTTTCAAGGGCATTTTCCCGGACGGCCGATTATGCCGGGAGTATTAATTGTCGAAGCGATGGCTCAAGTTGGCGGTATTGTTCTGGCTCAGTTGCCCGAAATCGAGCAAGGATTGTGGATGTTTACCGGAATTGATAAAGTCAAGTTCCGTCGTCAGGTTGTACCGGGCGATCAGTTGCTCATGACTGTAGAATTGCTGTGGGTAAAACGCCGTCGCTTCGCAAAAATGCAGGCTCTGGCTGAAGTAGACGGACAAAAAGTTTGTGAAGGAGAATTGACGTTTTCGATGGTAGATTAAATTTGGGAATTGCTGAGGGCTTGCGGCTAGTTTTGAGTTGTGAGTTTTGAATTTAAATTGAAACCGCGAACCCATCCTCGGAAGGAAGTAATCTTAAAATTAAAAAAAATCCTTCTTCCCTCTTCCTTCTTCCCTCTTCCTTCTTCCTTCTTCCTTCTTCCTTCTTCCTTCCGTTAAATCCGTTGAATACTTTACACTGCGCGTTGCCAAACTTCCTTCCCACTTACCAGCAAAACAACTGACAAATGCTTACTTTGATTCACCCAACTGCTGTGATTCATCCCGGTGCTGAACTTCACCCGACTGTAGAAGTGGGAGCTTATGCTGTAATTGGGGAAAAAGTGAAAATCGGGCCGGATACTAAGATTGGCGCCCATGCAATTATCGACGGGCTAACAGAAATAGGCGCTCGCAATCAAATTTTCCCCGGTGCGGCGATTGGTTTGGAACCTCAAGATTTGAAATACGAGGGTTCTCTGACTAGGGTGAAAATTGGCGACAACAATCTGATTCGGGAATACGTGACAATCAACCGCGCTACTGGAGCGGGGGAAAGCACGACTATTGGCAATCATAATCTATTGATGGCTTATGTTCATGTAGGACACAATTGCGCGATCGCCGATCGAGTAATTATCGCGAATGCTGTAGCGTTAGCTGGACACGTTAAAATCGAGTCTCAAGCCCGATTGAGCGGTGTTTTGGGCGTTCACCAGTTTGTCCACATCGGCCGCTTGTCTATGGTAGGCGGCTTGAGCAGGATCGATCGAGACGTACCTCCTTATATGCTAGTCGAGGGGAATCCTTCGAGAGTGCGAGCAATCAACAAAATAGGCCTCGAACGCGCCGGTTTTACCCCAGAAGATTTGCTAGTTTTGAAGAAAACTTTTCGTATTCTATACCATTCTGGCTACACTCTAAATCAAGCTTTGGAACAGTTGGATTTGTTGCCAGAAAACCCCCACTTGCAGCACCTGCGGAGATTTGTGCAGCAATCTATAACCAAAGGGCGGCGCGGTTTGATTCCAGGGAAAAAATGAATGAGGTAGAATAAACCTAGGAACTAAGCGACTGTTGCCCTATGAATGTATATACTTCAGTCAAATCTACATCTCCTGAAACAGAACAAGATGGCTGCATTAGGTTCTCAGAGGTGAGTTGGGAGCAATTTGAAGCGATAGAAGCAGCTTTTAAAGATGTCAGAGGTGTGAAATTTTTCTATCTCGATCAAAAACTGCAAATTATGACTGTCTCGCCCGAACACGAAATAATCAAGAAAACTCTCTGTATGCTGCTAGAGGCATATATGAGAGCAAATGGGATTCGATTTTACGGCAAGGGCGGGCCGACTTTGGGTAACAGAGAATTAGGCGGTAGAAAAGAGCCGGATGATTCCTATGATATAGGAACCCAAAAAATAGTCCCAGATATTGCTATTGAAGTGGTAATTACCAGTGGTGGGATAAATACTCTAGAATTTTACAAAAGATTGGGCGTTAGGGAAGTCTGGTTTTGGCAAAATAGTCAGTTATCTCTCTATTACTTAACAGGTGAAAATTATGAGGAAATTGGCCGGAGTACATTCCTTCCCGATCTGGACTTAGAATTACTGCTACGCTGTGCTAATATGCCCGATCAATATGATGCTGTTACCGAGTTATTAGCAAACATCTCACCTGTATAAAGTCAGAATATGAAAATTTTTATCAGCACTGGTGAGGTTTCTGGGGATTTGCAAGGAGCTTTGTTAGTTGCAGCCTTAAAACGTCACGCTGTCGCCGCTGGTTTTGAGCTAGAAATAACAGGATTGGGCGGGCCTCGTATGGCGGAAGCTGGGGCTACTATTTTAGGCGATACTGTGGGCATTGGTTCTATGGGGCTGATAGAATCAGTGCCGTATATTTGGCCGACGATCCAAGTTCAGCAAAAAGCTAAACAATATCTCAAAAACTTCCGCCCCGATGCTGTTGTATTGATTGATTATTTGACTCCAAATCTCGGTATTGGCAGCTATATCCGCCGCTGTTTGCCTGATTTGCCCGTGGTTTGGTACATCGCACCTCAAGAATGGGTTTGGTCGATTTCTCGTCGCAATACTGATCTGATTGTCAATATTAGCGACCAACTTTTGGCAATTTTCCCCGAAGAAGCTTGTTATTATCGAAAAAAAGGAGCCCAAGTGAGTTGGGTTGGTCATCCTTTGGTGGATAGAATGCACTCTGCGCCCAGCCGCGAAGCTGCCCGCAAAAGTTTGGGAATTGGGCCGGAACAGGTGTCGATCGCCCTAATTCCCGCTTCCAGACACCAAGAACTCAAGTACCTGATGCCGGTTATATTTGAGGCCGCTCAAATTATTCAAGCTAAATTGCCGGAAGTTCATTTCTGGATTCCGCTTGCTAACCAAGCTTTCCGCAGCAAAATCGAAAAAGCGATCGAGAATTACGGTTTGCGGGCTACTTTGTTAGAAAATCAAACTCTGGAAATATTAGCCTCTGCCGATCTGGCGATTACTAAATCTGGTACTGTTAATTTGGAGTTGGCTTTGCTGGATGTTCCGCAAGTTGTCCTCTATCGCGTCAGTCCGATTACGGCGATTATTGCTCGCCACGTGCTGAAATTTTCGATTCCTTTTATGTCTCCGCCCAATTTGGTGCAAATGAAGCCGATCGTCCCGGAGTTGCTGCAAGACGACGCTACTGCGGAAAATATAGTGAACCACGCACTGGAATTGCTGCAAAATGCCGATCGACGCCAGCAAACTTTGGCAGGTTATCGGGAAATGCGCGAAAGTCTCGGAGATGTGGGCGTGTGCGATCGAGCCGCTGCGGAAATCATGAAAAATGTTAAATTAAATACAGCTTCTTAAACCAATTTTGGTATTAAAAGGTTATGTATAAACCCGGTTTCTTTGTGGCTGGCTGGTTGACCAAGCCGAGATTTATTACCAAAAACCCGGTTAATTTTTTTAATTTCTATTAAAGCAACTTTTTTATTGAAATGTTATGCCAAGCAATCGGAAAAAGCGACCGATCGCTGTTGATTTATTTGCAGGCGCGGGCGGCATGACCCTGGGCTTTGAACAAGCAGGTTTTGATGTACTTGCATCAGTCGAAATTGACCCTATTCACTGCGCCACACACGAGTTTAATTTCCCGCTGTGTTCTATTCTGTGCAAAGATGTCACACAGCTTACGGGTTCAGAAATTCGGAAAAAATCGGCGATCGGGCGGCGCGAGATAGACGTAGTAATCAGCGGTTCGCCCTGTCAAGGATTCTCCATGATGGGCAAGCGCGATGTGGACGACCCCCGAAATTCTCTAATTTTTCACTTTCAGCGCTTAGTTTTGGAGCTAAAACCCAAGTTTTTTGTAATGGAAAATGTACCGGGAATTACATCAGGAGAACACAAAGAACTCCTGAAAATTTTAATTAGCTCTTTTGTGAAATGTGGTTATAAAGTAGAAGAAAATTATCAAGTTCTCAACGCTGTGCACTATGGAGTGCCTCAAGCTCGCAAACGATTGTTTTTGATTGGGTGCAAAGAAGGTTATGAGCTACCTAAATACCCTCAGCAAACTACTATATTGCCGAAAATTAAAATTCCTAAACGCTATAAAAAAATTAATTTACCTGCTGTCCCAACAGTTTGGGATGCGATTGGAGATTTGCCGGAAGTGGAAAAGTACAGCGAGTTGCTGCACCGAGATTGGGTGAGGGCGGAGTATGGAAAGTGCAGCACTTATGCGAGTATAATGCGCGGAATTGATGGTTTGGATGATGATTATTCCTACGATCGCGAGTACGATCGACAAATCCTCTCTTGTAGTTTGCGAACTAAACATTCTCAGGAATGTATGGAAAGGTTTCATGCGGCCAAACACGGCGAAAAAGAGCCGATCAGCCGTTTTTACAAGCTTCATCCCCAGGGAGTTTGCAACACTCTCAGGGCTGGAACCGACCGGGCCAGGGGGGCTTATACTTCGCCGAGACCGATTCACCCGATCGCGCCTCGCTGCATTACTGTCAGGGAAGCTGCGCGCCTGCATTCCTATCCTGACTGGTTTAGATTTCACGTTACAAAATGGCACGGTTTTCGCCAAGTCGGAAATTCTGTACCGCCACTACTGGCGAAAGCTGTAGCAGCGCAGATTATTAGGGCTTTGGGCGTGCAAGCAATTAAGCCGAGTCTCAAACTAACCTGGGGAGATGATTCGTTGCTTAAACTGAATTGGTCGGAAGCAGAACAATATTATCTAAAAAGTTAAGAATTAGATTTAATTATGTCTAATTGGAAATTGGAAATTGGTAATTGCTAATTGGTAAACAAGTAGTGATTTTTGCTTTTCATCTCCTTATACAAAGCGGGTTACATCAAATCGCATCACTACTTATGTAGGACTACTCCCAATTAATGGCAGGGCAAATTCCCTGTATCAGTGAGCGCAGTTCGATGACCAGCACAAGATGTCCTGGGTAGTTAAACAAACCGGGAATGTATTCCGGCGCGCTGTGCAGGTTTTTCAAGGTAAAAGTGGGAACTATTTCGACTACTGGTATGCAATCCCAGGCGTCGCGATGTCATATACATAAAATAGCCAAATCAACATCTAGATATCAGGGGAAATTTGAGATTGTGAAAGTCTGCCGGAAAACATTTTGAGAAATTTCACTGAGTTTTGCAACAATTACAAGTCTTTTGGAATTCTAGAGCTATCGTGTAAAAAGTGTATTTTCAGGAGACTCAACTAATATGGGTTGGTTTAAAAGACTGTTCGGACTCGAAAAGCCTGCACCCCAGGCTGAACCGATGGCACAAGTAGTACAGCAAGCAGCACAAGCGCAATCCATCGCTCCTGCTAAAGTCGGCCCAGACGGAAATTTTGACGAAAGCGGCCTGGCGAAGCGGGTGGCTTTAGCTTTTGACAGCGATCCACAAGTTGCTGATATCGAGACTGTTTATGTGGCTCAGCTCAGCGGCACGGTTGTTCTCAAAGGTCAAGTTCCCAGTCAGGAAATTCTCGACAAGTTGGTGGCGATCGCCTCTGCTGAAGAAGGTGCCGCAGGCGTGCAAACCGATCAGGTGACAGTCGGATAGTTCTTCGGAACCGAAGCAGTTTCGCTCCGGTGCTGCTCGAATTAGTCAAAAACTCCCTTAAACCCGCTGCGGCGGGTTTTTTCTTGCCGTCTCCCCCTCAAAATATTAATTTTTGTAAATCAAACGGATTCATCTTAAAAAACAGTATAATTGAATACAGAAACTAAAAAAGTTTTAGCGAAGAAAACCCAAGCTGACCTGACTGCCCTTTTTATCTCCATACATATAAGGATCAAAAAATATGAAACTCACTTATCGTGGCGCAAACTACGAGTACGACATTCCGACAGTCGATATGATCGAAGGCGAAGTCGCGGGCAAATACCGGGGCCAAAACTGGAACTATCGGTATCCGAGACACATTCCCAACCCCAAAAAATACGGCGGCACCAACAATACCAAAAAGCGAGATTCTCAAGCTGGCGATCGGGATGTCGCAGCAGCTCGCGCCTCCGCGACGGTTGAATCTTATCCAACAGGTGTGGAAGTGGCGCAAGTGCACCGGGCGAATATTTGCAATATTCTCGATCGTAGACAGCAAGCAGCCAAGGCCAAGGGCGATGAAAGACTGCTGCGCTTGCTAGAACTTGAGTGGCAGCAGATGGCCTGTTAGAGAACAGCCTGAAAAAACAAAGCGTTTGTCAAGAGGGGGAGGTTGAGTTAAGCTCAATTTCCCCCTTTTGATGCTGTTTGTGCGATCGATCTTGCACCCTCGAAGCGATATCAATCGTCGGGATTTTGGGCGATGCGATCTTTTTTAATGCGATCGATCTCCTCAGCACTCTTTTGGGTGCGATGGGTTTTGACGATTAACTCTATAGCTTGAGTAATCATCGACGGGATAACATCGAGGACGGGTTTACCTGAAAGCACATCGAGATTTCCGTTGATGCCGATAATGATGGCTTGTGTGACAAATGCGATCTCTATAACTCGCCCCACAAACTTTTGACGATTGTCTTGATTTTTTTCGTTTTTTGTAATCCGGTTAAACATATTTTGTGTATCTCTGAAGGTCATGATTCAGTGATACTGAAGTGTAGAGGTTGAAATTAAGGCAGTTCAGTTCAGATATTAAGTTCCCTGTTCTGATATCTTGCTACGTTCGCCAGCAAGTCCGAAATATTTTTAGTCCACTTAAGTGGACTTTCGCTATTAGCCAGGGGTTTAAACCCCTGGCGGGCTTTCGGACTGGCGGGCGATCGGTGCGATCGGTTAATGTATTGATATCTACAATGGTATTGAGCTACTACCGATGAAGGAAACCCGCAAACGTGGTATTCGCGCAACGGAAGAAGGACGAAAAAAACTCACAACGGCCAAAGCTGCTAAACGCAACCATAACGACAAAGTTTGGACTTATTTGGACATCGCCACAGCAGCGGAAGTGAACGAAACAACCGTTAAGCGGTTTTTCCGGGGAGAAGCCGTAGATAGAGAGTCTGCAATTTCGATTTGCAAAGCTTTAGGTTTGGAAGTAACAGATATAGTCGATGCAAACGAGTTAAACCCACCTACATCGAAACTCACACCAACAGAAATCGACTGGCGCGAGATCTGCGACAAAGTTGTAGCCACTCAACAACTCCGCCGCCAAGCAACAGCACAACAATATGAATTAAATATTTACGTTCCCTTGGGATTAATGGAACGTCCCAAAACACCAAACCCCATACCAAACCCCACAGGCGAAGAGTCACGCCAGAAAGAACCAGAACTGCAAATCGTCCAAACTTATAAAGATGATGCTTTTTTCCAGAAAGTGATTGCCGAAAATCGCACCGAAAAAGGCAAGCATATCGCGATTATTGGCGAGCCCGGTGCGGGAAAAACTACGCTGTTAGGAGAATTGGCGGAACGGTTGCCGAAAAATTCCCCGGATTTTCCGATTTGTATTCGACTGGCAGATTTACGGGAAAGCACCATTGAAGATTATTTACTGGATAATTGGCTGAAAAAAGCGCTATATTTTATCGATGCTGATGCGGAAAATGTAACGCCAGAAATCAGAAAAGCTCTCAAACAACTGTTCTGTCAAGGTAAAGTGTGGTTGCTGCTTGATGCCGTGGATGAAATGGCGGCGGAATCCCCCGTGCAGGCGTTGGCGAAAATTCGGGAACAACTGACAGACTGGCTGGGTAAGGCGCGGGTGGTGCTAACTTGCCGTTTGAATGTTTGGGATGCGACGATTAGCAATACCCTGACGAATTTTGAGACTTATAAAACCTTGGAATTTGAACCCGATGATGTGGATAAGTTTATTCATCAGTGGTTTGAGCAAGCAAGTCAGGATGAGAAACGGCGCAATTCTGGTAATGAAAGTTTTTGGCAGAAACAGGGAAAACAGTTACAGCAACAGTTAAAAGCATCGGGAAAAGAGCGAATTCGGGAACTGGTACGCAATCCCCTGCGGTTGTCGATGTTGTGTCAGTCTTGGTGCGTAGCTGAACGGGATTTGCCGTCAACGAAGGCGGCACTTTACGAGCAGTTTACTACTTATTTTTTTGAGTGGAAACAAGAGGAATTTCAGAAAAAGCACCGAGTATTAAAGGAAACGGATAAAAAACAGATTCAACAAGCTTTGGCAAAGTTGGCTTTAGCGGCAATGGAAAGCGCCAATCGGTTTCGGATTGAGCAAGAATTTGCGATCGAGCAGATGGAGGAACAGTGGTTTGATTTAGCGGATGAATTGGGATGGTTGGTTTTAGTTGACAGGGATACCCGCACGAAAAAGCCTATTTACGCTTTCTTCCATCCCACGTTTCAGGAATATTTCGCCGCTTGTGCAATTGGGGATTGGCACTTTTTCTTAAATCACCAAATTCCCCCTGTTTCTTCTTGCAGTTACCTGATTTTTGAGAGGCAGTGGCGAGAGGTGATTTTGCTTTGGTTGGGGCGTAAAGATGAGTATGCTTCACCAGAACAAAGGAAGGAGTTTATTGACGCACTGCAGAACTTCCAAGATGATTGTCAAAACTTCTACCGCGGCAGGTCATACCTTCTCGCAGCAGTGGGAGTAGCAGAGTTTATAGATCATAGTGATGCTGCTAACATTGTGAAGGCAGTAGCTGAATTGGCGTGTTATGACTTTGATGATTTCATAGAAGATTCTATAGCAGAATCATCCAAAGAAGCATTACTGGAGACTGACAGAAATTTAGCAATAATTGCATTAATTTCGATTGTAAATGGCAGTAAGAGAGGCAAAAGCCTTAAGTGTGCAGTTCAAATTTTAAGTAAAATAGGTTGTAATAATGATGCTGTTATTACTGCGCTGACTGAGAGACTGTCTATCCTTAGAGATGAGGAGTTGCGTTGGCAATTTGCTGATTCATTAATTCAGGTTGATGCTAGTAACTTAACTGCTCTTAATACCCTTAGCAATTTATTAGAAGTTTGCCATAATGAACAAATTATTATTCAAGTTATCGATCTATTGGGAAAAATTACTTGTGATAATTTTGATGTGATTTATGTTTTAAAAAATTTTTTGCAACATGATTCATTAATGATTGCTTATTCTGCTGCTCAAAGTTTAAAAGAAATTAATCCCAGCGATTCAGATGCTATCTCTGTATTAAAGCAATTAGAACCCCCACCTTTTGATTTTGATGCAGAAGAGGCATTTCTTGCACATCAAGAAAGGTATGAAGATTTTTTAAGTCAGCATTTAAGTTCAGAACAAAAAGAAGTTATGTTAGGACGATCAAACAAAAATAAGCAAGAGATTGCAGAAGTATTAGTTAGTATTCTAAATACTTGTGAAACCTCTGAAAGCGAAAGAATCGAATATATACAATGGTTCAATACAGCAGAAGAAAGTAACGGTTTTCCTACCCACAGCTTACATATACTTGAATCAGAATTGGGAATGATTGAGAGTTTTGAGAAACTATTTTCTGATTCACCATTTTTTTTTGATGTAGCAATATATATAGTTCCCTCCAAAATTGACAATACAAAAAACAAATATATAATTTATATTGATGCCCTTAGTAAATTATTAAAATTTGAAATAAAGCACTTGAAATTGACATCTGTTATTATTGATTTACTTTGCCCTCAGTCTCAAAAATCAATCCTGTCAGATAACTCTTACTATCCTCTAAATGGAGCGCAAATACAGGAAATTGCTAAAAAACTCGTAACTTTAATTTCAATAGAAAATATAAAAAGGATTATAACAAGTTTAAAAAATTTAATAAATTCCCTTGAGAAAGGTTCTAGGGAATACAGCTACTACTATACGATTCTCTGGCACTACGCCCAAAAAATGCCCTACCCCGACTTCTATCAAGCTTGGCACCAAGCAACCCCTACCAACTCCGCAACAGCAAATCTCAACTTAGCAAACTTACCCTAAGTCCTTGCCGAAGCCATTAACGATCGACCCGATTTATGCAGCAAAGTAAAGCTAATTTGTATCGACATCAGCAAATTCATCGACCCGGATAACCCCGCCCAAGAAATTTACGATGAGATGCTAAATCAAAATTGTCCAGAGTGGCAAAATGGGTATCCCGATACAATGCAAAAACTCAAAATTTATTGGAATTCCCTGCGTCGCCAAAGCGAAATTCCCCTCATTTTCATCGGCTACGATTCCACCGCACTCTTAGCCACACCCACAGGATTTAGCGATTCATTTCTGAAAGCTTTCAGCAAATTCGATCGCGCGATTTGTGTGGTGTGCGAACAAGGAAATATTCCCTTGCCAACTTTTTCACCCAGCCAACCCGATTTAGTCGCTGCTGTTGTAGCCTGGATTCGGCGAAGTATACTAGAAAATAGACATCCTCTTTAAGAGCCGATCGACAAAGCAGGAACCATGACACTTACAAAGACCGAGTATAAATAGGGCTTGCTGGATAAGTGCAGAAAGGTTACACGGCTTGGTTATGCGATCGTCCGATCAAGGAAAGTGTGCAAGATAAACAGGTAAAATAGTACAAAAGCCTTGCATCACCCAGTGCGAGCGTGTACAGAAAAGCTGAGCTTGCCTCAAGTCCTCCATCCGAGTTTGAACTGCCCTTTGGAGGAAGGTTGTCATCAGACAACCGTTGGGTAAAAATGGCCGAACTAATTCCCTGGTCAGAGTTTGAAGCAGAATATGCCCAAAACTTCCCCACAGAAAAGGGCGCACCAGCCAAATCATTTCGGATGGCATTGGGAGCATTAATCATCAAAGAAAAACTGGGAATTAGCGCTCGCGAAACGGTAGAACAGATTCGCGAAAACCCCTATCTGCAATACTTTATCGGTCAATCAAGCTACAGTAATGAACTCGCATTTGACCCATCTCTATTAGTACACTTTCGGCAACGAATCAGTCCGAACCTCATCAATAAAGTCAACGAACGCATGGTCGAAAAAATGCGCTCTCTCACCCCAATCAAACCAGAAAAAAAAAAGGCTTCGGACGGCAAAAATGAGTCACCCAATCGCGGTAAGTTGATCGTAGATGCAACCTGTGCCCCAGCCGATATTAGTTATCCGACCGACTTAGGACTATTAAACGGAGCCAGAGTTCATACAGAAAAAATCCTAGACATTCTCTATAAACAAATCAAAGAAAAAACCCATAAAAAACCAAGAACCTACCGTAATCTCGCCCGAAAAGATTACTTAGCAGTAGCCAAACAAAGACGACCCACCCGAAACAAAAGAAGACAGGCAATTAAAAAACAACTTCAGTACATCAAAAGAAACCTAGCTCATATTGAACAGCTAATCGATTTAGGTGCGACCATAGAAGGTCTAAATAAAAAGCAATATAAAACTTTGCTAGTCCTCACAGAAGTCGCTCGCCAACAACAGTGGTTATTTGACAACGATAAACAGAGTATTGAGGATAGAATAGTAAGTTTAAGTCAACCCCATATTCGTCCTATAGTCAGAGGAAAAGCCGGGAAAAGCGTAGAGTTTGGAGCCAAACTGTCAGCCAGTTGTTTTGAAGGATATGTATTTTTAGACCGGATGAGCTGGGATAACTTTAACGAATCAGGGGACTTAAAAGCACAAGTAGAAGCTTATTATAGATTTACAGGATATTATCCAGAGTCAGTTCATGCAGATCGCATTTATCGTACAATATCAAACCGAGCGTGGTGCAAAGAAAGAGGAATTAGGCTCAGTGGGCCCCCTCTAGGGCGTCGGTACAGTATTAGACATTGACAAAACCGGGTAGATATGATAAGTGAAGTGAGGAGCCTGTTAAATTCTCACCATCAGGAAGAAAGAAAAAACCCTATGCGTCCTCCCTTATGGCATCCTCCAATTGAACTATCAGACCATGAAGAGTTGATTATCAAACGCATCAAAAGAGCCAAGCTATTCACGTTTCTTCGACTCAACCGTTCATTCATATTTAATGATGAGTTTCAAGACGAACTCGCTACAATTTTTAAAGACAGCACAGTGGGTCACAGCCCAGTTCCTCCTGCACAACTTGCCTTGGCAATTATTCTACAAGCATATTTGGGGATTTCTGATGATGAAGTAATTGAAGAAATGCTGATGGATCAACGTTGGCAGTTAGTTCTCGATTGTCTCAAGTGTGAAAGTCCCCCTTTCAGCAAAGCCACTTTGGTTAGATTCAGAAAGGGCTTAATTAAAAAAGAACTGGACCAACGTTTAATTGACCGCACCGTAGAGATTGCCAAACAAAAAGGTGGGTTTGGCTCATCTCAACTCAAAGCTGCCTTAGATTCCTCCCCTTTATGGGGAGCCGGGAAAGTCGAAGATACATATAATCTATTGGGTCATGCTTTGCGTAAAGCAGTGAGTGTGATAGCTGCTGGACAGGGGCGGGAGTCAGCAGAAATTGCCGATGAAGCCGGTGCGCCCATCCTCAATAGTTCTAGCTTAAAAACGGCATTAGATTTGAACTGGGATAATCCAATCGAGCGTCAAAAGGCACTCTCAATCATCCTAAACAGCTTAGATTCGGTAGAAGAATGGATGCAAGGTCAGTCTCATTGTCATGGGTTTGACCTCGCCCAAGAGACCCTCAATGTTGCCCGAGTCATTGAATCCCAAAATGTGACATTAGACTCTCAAGGAGTTCCTACTCTAAGCAAAGGGGTAGCAAAAGACCGTCGAATTTCTATTGAAGACCCAGATATGCGGCATGGACGGAAAAGCCAGTCTAAAAAAATAGATGGGTATAAACGCCACGTCCTTAAAGATTTAGATAGCGGTGTAGTTTGCGCGGTGGCATTGAAGGAGGGCAAATACTCCCGAATCTGCTGCTACACTTGACCTAGAACGTGACTTAAGACTCCAAAATATTCACCTAACTGAGTTACATATTGACCGGGCTTATTTATCTAGTCATTGGGTCATACAGCGGGATAAGCAATTAAAGATATTTTGCAAGGCGTGGCCGGTCAGAAATTCTGGCCGGTTTGATAAAAATTCCTTTTTCCTGGATTGGGATACGCATTTAATGAGTTGTCCCAATCAAGTAAGCATCCCATTTGAACCAGGAAAAGTTGTTCATTTTCCTCCGAGTGAATGTGCAATTTGTCCTCTGAGATCCGACTGCACAAACAGTAAAAGAGGACGTAGTGTATCAATTCATCCTGATGAAGCTTTAATGCAAGAGTTGCGAGCGCGTCAATCTACTGCCTCTGGTCGTCTCGACTTGAGAAGGCGTACTACAGTTGAACACTCTTTAGCCCATATTGGTCATTGGCAGGGAGACCGTGCCCGGTATCTTGGACAACGGAAAAATCTCTTCGATTTACGTCGAGTCGCTGTTGTCCATAACCTCCATGTCATTGCTCGAATATCTAAGGTTTTGCCAATTCAACCGGGCATAGAGTCGAACTCATTGGCCGGCTAGTTGCATACATCTCTTTTGTTGTCAACTCCTAATACTGTACCGATGCCCTAGGAAGACCCCCAGCAAATGTGAGTAAATCAAAAAAGAAGCAAGCGTTGGAAGATGAGAGAATTAGAAATGCAATTGAGGGCAAGTTTGGGCAAGGGAAACGAAGATTCGGTCTCAATCGAGTGATGGCAAAACTTGATAATACATCTGGTACAGTTATTGCAATTAGTTTTTTGGTAATGAACCTTGCTACCTGGTGGCGTCGGCTTTTTTGTGTGTTTTTATGTCTATTTGGAAAAAGAACACCTGTTTTTGGGTTGAAGATAATCCCCAATTATAGATGGGGGGACTCGATACAGAAAAAACTTATATTTAACTCTGCTTGAATATATCGATCGCTCCTGTTCTTAGTTTGCGATCGATTATTCAGCAAACCCTAAATATCTGGGGGGGTGACAAAGAGGCCTAGGAGATAGACCCCATCAGGGTTGCAGCCCGCATACCTTGTTGATAAAAGCGACGTTTATTTGGAGTTAACTTTATTAACTGTTCCACCACATCAGAATATTGTTCGAGATAATTAACCCACTTTTCTCCATCTAAGCCAACACCAAATGTACTCCGTCTTCGATATCTTTTTTTAGGTTCTTGACGCCGACATACATATTTTTCTACCTGCTTTTTCCGAAGAGATGTGCCTTCAAATATTGCCGAACTGTAGGCGAGTGTCATGAGCAGAATTATGTTAATAAGTCGATTTTCTTTTAAGCTAGTTCCTTCCAGATCGTAGCCTCCTGTTTTACAATCTCTAAACATTTCTTCAATGCCCATCCGTTGCTTGTAAGCATCGATAGCTGCCGATAATGAACCTAAATCTGTGAGAATAAACCATGCTTCATCAACCTTCCAGGCTCCATAGTTTCTTTTCCACTTACAAGCAACATCAAATCCAGTGGGACGCCCGTGTTTTCCTAACTCTTTTACCTTGAAAATATAAAGAGGTTCCTGCTACTATTCCTAATTCATCTAACCGCTGCCAAACTAAATGTTCTATTTCGATACAATGATTCCTCTTTATTCTTAAGCAAAAAGACACACCCTTTTCCTTCAGCCAGTTTCCTAAATCGACCGAACAAAATTCACGATCTCCTAAAACGATGACTTTATATTCTGAAAACAATGGTAAAACTTGCTGTAGATTTGTAGTTTGTTCCTCGAAGTTGCTGCTGCCCAATTTCGGCAACAATGACCAGTACAATGGAATTGCTCTTCGCTCCCAGATTAAGCTAACCATGAACAGATTAATACAGCCCCATTGACTGCGATCAATTGCGATTGATAAGCGAGTACCAACACGGCAATAAGTGGTCAACCAATAAGTAATTAATGGGAACCAAATTAATTCGATTGTTAAGTTCTGTAAATCTAAAAATCTTTGTAATTTACGTCGCCGACTTTCGGCTGTAATTAGACAGGGAAATACTCGGGAGAGCCGCTCTAATCTCACTTGTTTTTCTGATTGCATCAAGGATAGCAAAATTGTCATCACCAAAAACTGAGATGGCGTCAGGTGTTTTTGTAAATGAGTCTGGTAGAATCTTGGTATCATTATTTTTTTGGATAGGCAAGCGTGTAACAACTCTGCTGCCTATCTTTTTTTACCACAAGTTGGCTCAATCCTTACTAAATATGGGTTTGGGGCGGGTCGTCACCCCCCCAGCCCTAAATATATATAGCCTTTCTCAGAAAGATGAGGTATGATGTTACTGACACTCACTCGTGAGGGTCAAACAGAGAAGATAAGATCAAATGAACTATAATTACATGGTTGAGTAAAGCCACGCGAAAGCGATACCACACATAATAGCATTTTTTTGAAAGCACACGATGCTTGACTCACAACACGTTTACTTGTACCAAACTTCATACATTGTTAAAAATGAAAGCTTATTCGATTGATTTTAGGCAAAAAATCCTTGATACTTATCATACTGAACCCATTTCACAAAAAGCAATAGCTAAGCGTTTTTCTGTAGCCCTGAGTTTTGTACAAAAATTGCTTAAACAATATCGTGAAACAAAAAACATTACTCCGAGAACTGACCGATGTGGAGTCAAAGGCAAACTGAATGCGGAGCAACTACTCATCTTGGCGGAATTGATTGAAGGAAATAATGATGCAACTCTTGAAGAACTCCGTTATTTACTTTATGGGAGAATTGGATTTTCTGTTAGTAGAGCAACAATAGGAAGAATGATAAAACTCTTAGACATTACTGTCAAAAAAAACTCTCTTCCCTTCAGGGAAAGGGACAGAGCGAGTTCAAATCCTGCGATGTGAGTTCTGGAAAACAATTAAAGAGATTAGTTTGAAAGACTTAATATTCATTGACGAATCGGGAGTTAATTTGGCAATGGTTAGGTTATATGCTAGGTATGCAAAAAGGTGAAAGAGCCAAGGGGTCAAAACCAACTAAACGTGGCAAAAATGTCTCAATAATTGGAGCAAGGTCAGTCAATGAGATTTTGACATCGGTTAATCTAATAGGCGGAACTGATGCAATTACATTTGAAGCTTTTATTATCAGAAAACTTGTGCCAAAACTCTGGAAAGGTGCTTGTGTAGTGATGGATAATTGTCCCATTCACTTGGGAGAAGAAGTGAAAAAAGCGATCGAAAAAACAGGGACAAAATTAATATACTTATCACCTTATTCACCAGATTTTTCACCAATTGAAAATCTGTGGTCAAAACTTAAAATCATTCTCCGTTCTATCAAGACTACTAATTATCAAGAATTAGGAAAAGCCATAGATTTTGCGTTCGGACAAGTTACATCGTCAAATATTTTTAACTGGTTTACACACTGCTGTTATTGTACCTCATCTTTTTGAGAAAGGCTATAGAACTCAACGAAGACAATGTTCCCATCATAGCCGGAACTACGATGAAAGTCGTTGAATTACTCGAAGCTCAGATAGCTTATGGTTGGAGTCCAGCAGAATTACACCTCAATCATCGCTACTTAACTATGAGCCAAATTCTTTCTGCCTTAGCTTATTATTGGGATCGCAAACAAGAACTCGATGCACAAATCAAGCGACGAGAAGAGTATGTTAAACAGGCAGAAATTGAAGCTGGCGAATCTCCTTTTGCTGCTAGACTACGTGATCAAGGGCTATTGCCTTTGTAGCTTCCCTTACATTCAACCCTTGACACAAACCACCTGCTTCAAAGTCGCCACAACTTCCACCAAATCCGACTGCTGAGTCATCACCTCATCAATCGACTTGTAAGCCCCCGGAATTTCATCTAAAAATTGCTCATCTTTGCGGCACTCAACCCCCTCAGTCTGCCGCACAAAATCATCGAGAGTGAATACATTCTTCGCTTGAGTGCGAGACATCAAGCGCCCCGCACCGTGAGCACAGGAACAGTAACTTTCAACATTACCTTTACCCTTAACAATGAAAGACTTCGCCCCCATCGAACCCGGAATAATCCCGTAATCCTCTACATCCGCGCGCACGGCACCCTTGCGAGTCACATACACATCTTCCCCAAAATGCACCTCTTTTTCCGCGTAATTGTGGTGGCAATTCACCTCTAATAACGGCTTAACAGATTTGCCGCCCGCCACGTGCTTTTCCACAATTCGCTTAAACCGATTCATCATCACATCGCGATTAAAACGAGCATAATCTTGCGCCCACTGCAAATCGTGCCAGTAAGCTGCAAACTCCCGCGTACCCGCTACAAAATAAGCCAAATCTTTGTCAGCCAGATTAATTTCTGCCAGTTTAGCTAAATCCTTAGCAGTCTCGATGTGCTGCTGTGCGAGCAAATTTCCAATGCCGCGAGAACCGGAATGCAGCATCAGCCAAACAAAGTTTTCAGTATCAACGCAAACCTCAATAAAATGATTGCCGCCGCCGAGGGAACCCATTTGTTTTAAGGCTTTATTGTTTTGATGCTGCACACCTTGATGAAGTTCCTTAAATTCACCCCATTTTTGCCAGTTAGTGACAGTTTTTTCTACTTCCTTATTTTCCGCCAATCCCACAGGAATCGCCGCTTCGATATCGAGTCGAATTTGTTTGAGTTTGCCTTCTAATTTGTTGGCAGTGAAAGGCATTTTCACAGCCATCATACCGCAGTTATGGACAAATACTCCCGCAGTTAACGCAAAGTTGCCGTATTCGGGAACTGTTAGGCAATAGACATCTTCCTTTTCAACTAAAGGAATAACAGCAACTACTTTGTGGTTGTAGCCGTGCTGATTTTTCCGATGATTGTGAAGCCCGATAGGAGTTTTAATTTGATCTCCACAAGTCTCACAAGGGTATAGCCGATTAGCAATTTCTTTACTCTTGGCTTTACCCTTTTCACTCTGATTGTAATTAATTAGATACTGCTTTCCTCGTTCGCCATTCCCTGCAACTGACTCTCTGAAGTGTTCGGGATTGTTCTCCATATACTTGAGGATATTTTTCGTTCCGCGTTCTGCATAATATCTGTGTCCGTCTGAGGTTTGAGCTTTATTAGCTAGGGCTTGCTTTCTTTTCTGTTCAAATTCCAGGGATTGCCAATAGGTGTTTCTATCAACCAATGAGCGGTGATAGGCAGAGTGGTCATTATGACCCATGAATTTTAAATTTTCTGGTCTATTATCGGCGGTATCAAAGTTTTTGTGATGAATCACAGTTCTCTGATTGGGGAAAGATGGTATGTCTCCTAACAAACCACAACGAGCAATCATCCAATGAGCTTTCTGCGATCGACCTGAATAGTTTTGCTGTACTAAGGTATACCCATCCTTATCTAGTTTGGAATAAAAGGGCATCAATGAGGTTCCAGTTGTCAAATCCCGCGCTTCTTGGTATTCACCATTCCGCAACATGAATTGATGATCGGGAGTGCATTTGATTTCTTCTCCATTATCCAGTACCACTTTAACCAGTTCGGCATTGTTTCTAGTTAATTTGGCTGTAGCCTTAGCAGCAACAATTCGGCCTGTTTTTGTACAGGAGTAGATAAAAAATTCTTTTTGACTCATAGCCAATTCCCCGATCGCATAAGATTTGCCATCAACTAGAGGAATTTGTGTATCATCCGTAAAGCAACCAATATCAACTCCGACAGCAGCGGGAATAATTGCTTCTTTTGTGGCAATTACTGAACCGACTAAAGCACCTTTTCCTAAATGTACATCGGGCATTAGGGCGACGTGTTTGAATACAAAAGGCAAAGATGCTACATTGGCGGTCATCTTGGTTTCTTTTTCGCCCAGGGCGTGATGTGCCCAAGATAGCACGGGTTTTGGGGCTGATATGTCTAATTTTTCGTAGGGCATTTTTGTTTAAGTTGGTTTTGCCAGTTTGTTATGTATTATTATTGTAACATAAATAATTTCGGATGTCAAACACACTAATTCTCGTAGGGTGCGTCAGTCGGGAATTTCTTTTGGGAGTCATAGAATGTTTACTGACGCACCTTACCCACTAATTCTTGCGGCGTCAACTTTACATCAAATGCAGTAGCGGTATTGTGGGTAAATCCGACACTCCGACAGGGAATGAATTCCCTGTCTCATAGCGAAAGTCCTCTGAAAGAGGACTGAAATAGATCGTATTTTTCCTCAAAATCTACAGTCGGTTTTAAGTGAGATATTGCACCAATATCAATTACTTGTTTAGGAACAGGCAAGATGCCTGTTCCACAAGAGATCAATTTTATTGTGGAACAGGCATCTTGCCTGTTCTTGAGAATGGTGGAACATCTCAGTTTTAACTTACTTTTGCTTTGAGGCAGGGGTTTAAAGCCCTGCAGGATTGCGTCGAAGTGCGTAAAAAGCTGACGCTACATTTTACAAATTCGGAGTCTTTCTCCCCGCCTTCTGCACAGGAATAGCAACCGCCTGCGGTTTCTTCTTCGCTGCAAAAATCCCAAAGAAGTCGTGCAGCAAAATATAGAAACACGGAATAATAAACAGCGTCAGCAGCGTCGCCAGCGACAAACCGGAAAACACCACAACCCCCAAAGGTTGCAAGAATTCCGAACCGTCTCCAATTCCCAAAGCTAGGGGAAATAAACCCAAAACTGTAGTAATAGTTGTCATCAAAATCGGACGCAAGCGCTGAGGTGCCGCTTTGAGAATTGCTGTGGTGCGATCGACCTTTTCATCTTCCAGAATTTGGTTCGCCAACTCCACCATAATAATCGCATTATTCACCACAATTCCCACCAGCAAAATCGCCCCCACAATCACCGTTGCGCCGATCGCAGTTTTAGTCGCATACAACCCGAAAATCCCCCCAGCCAAAGCCAGCGGCACCGTTAACATAATCACCAGCGGATCGACAAGCGAATTGTACTGCACCGCCATCACCACAAATACTAAAAACGCCGCCAAAGAACCCAAAACAATCAGCGAACTTTGCAATTCCCGGTTAGTTTCCGCAGCAGCACTCGGTATAACTCGTACTCCCTGCGGCAATTTGATTTCCGACAAAACTTCATCCACTTGTTTCAAAGCATCGCCCAAACTCGCGCCCTTATTAACATTCCCAGCAATCATGAAAACTTGGCGCTGGTTAAGCCTTTGAATTTCCCCAGGCGCTTTTCCCAGTTCAATATTCGCCACATCGCTCAAGCGGATAATGCTGTTATCCCTAGCAGTTAAAGGAATAAATTTTAGTGCGGAAATCGATTGAACAGCAGCACGATCGAATTGTACCCGCACATCAACCAAACGGTTTCCCCGCTGTAATTGCGTGGGAACAGAACCTTGAATTGCTGTCTGAATCGCCTCTCCAATTTGCCTCGCATTCAACCCGTAGATTTCTGCTTGTTCCCAGTTGGGGCGAATCTGCACTTCCGTTTGCTGCGGGTCTCCATCCGGGCGGAAAGTAGCTAACTTTACCTTCTCATCCAAAGTTGCCAATATCTCGCGGCCGGCTTGCTGCAATATTTGTTCGTTTTCGCCCTGAAGCAGGACATCAACTTCAGCGCCGCGCACTGGCGAATTAGTTAAAACCAAACCCCGCACATTTTCTGGAATCAGGCGCAAACGAGTATTTTTGGGCAAATCAATTTTTTTATTCAATTCTTTCGTAACTCGCTGCACAAAATCCAATGTATTGGTGCCAGGTTTTAGCGTAATGTTGCAGCCGCCGCGCAGCACATTCTCAATCGTATTGTTACCGAACAACAGCCCGCCCACTGTCGTCAAAGTGTATTGAGTTTCTGGTTGGCTGAGGATAATTTTATCAGCTTCTGCCATGATTTTTTGGTTGGTGGCCAAATTGGTGCCGGCCGGAAACAAAGCAAACAATCTCGCTTGACCGGTATTAATTCTGGGCAATATTTCCTGGGGAATTTGACCAGCCATCAGCCAACTGCCGCCGCCCAATCCAATAATCGCTACTGCAATGATAATCAACCGCCACCGCACTACTCCCGATAAAAATTTCCCATAGCCTGCGGTAGCATTGGTAAAAGCTCGATCGAATGCGCGCAGCGGCCAAAAGTTGCTCAAACCGCTGGATACCCGCAGCGCTAGCAGTCGAGAAGCCATCATCGGTACAACTGTCAATCCGACAATCAGAGAGGCGGCGACGGAAAAGGTGATGGTGAGAATTAATTCGTTGAAAAGTAAGGAAACTAAGCCGCCTATTAGCAAAAATGGCAGTACGGCAACTAAGTTAGTGAGCGTGGAAGCAAATAAAGCTGATTCTAATTCTTGGCTGCTTTTTTCTGCTTGCTGGATCAACTGCTTGTTACTGAAGCGCTGACCGTTGGCGTTTTTTTTATTGCTGGTTCCTTCGACAATATTCTCCAGCATCACGATCGAGTTATCGACCACAATTCCCACGCCCAGCGCCAAACCGCCCAAACTGAAAACGTTCAGAGATAGGCCAAAAACTCCCATCAGAATAATCGCCATTAAAGTGGCGAGGGGAATTGCCAGGACAATAATCAAAGTTTGGCGCAGGGAAGCGAGGAACAGCAAAACTGCTGCCCCCGCTAAAACAGCCCCGGTTAAACCAGAAAATAGGACGTTGCTAATAGAATCGCGGATAAACTTAGACTCGTCGAAGGTATTGACGATAGTAGTACCTTCGGGAATTGCCCCGGATGCTTTTAATTCTTCTAGCCGCTTTTTGATGCCGTCTACAACTGAGATTGTATTGGCGTCAGGCTGCTTTTGAATGCTAATTTTTACGGCTGCTTTCTGATTGAGAAATACTTTAACTCGCTCTTCTTCTGTACCGTCAATTACCTGAGCAAAATCTCGCAAAAACACTCGTTTTGGCGGATTGGAACCCGATGCTTGAAAAGAAATTGCCTGAATTTCTTTGGCGTTCTTAAATCGCCCGACGGTACGGGTTAAAGGTTCCGCTGCTTCTTGCCGCAGCCGCCCGCCGGAAGTGTCGAGGTTGCGGGATTCGAGGGCTGATAAAACGTCGGAAATACTGACGCCTAAAGATTGCAAGCGATTTAAGTCAATATTTACTTGAATTTCTTCTTGCACGCCGCCGGCAACGTCAATTGCTGCTATTCCAGGAATTACGTTTAGTTCTCTGGATAATTCTTCATCGGCAAATACGCGCAAATCAACTCCTTGCAAGGAGTTGGAAGTGAGGGCAAATTCGTAAATCGGCTGCTGGGAAGGGTCAACTTTGAAGAGAGTGGGCGATTCAACTGTATCGGGAAGTCGGTTGCGGATGCGGTTGACAGCGGCTGTCGCGTCGTTGAGGGCCTGGTCGATGTTTCCCCCGGGTTTGAAGAATAAATCGACGCTGACTTGTCCTTCGCGAGTGCGGGAGAAAACTTGCATGACGCCTTCAGTGGCGGAAAGTCCTTGTTCGAGGGGGCGGGTAACTTCGTCTATTGCTACTTCTGGGGAGACTCCCGGGGCGTTTAAGCGCACGCCGATGCGGGGATAGGTGATGGAGGGTAGCAAGTCAACGGGCAGTTGGGTGATGTAAAAAAAGCCCACGATTATAATAGCAAGTGTCAGCATGAGGGTGCCGATGTGGCGCCGAATGGCGGTCGCGCTAATGCTGAATCCGGGTTTGTCGGCTGTCATTTGATTTTAGATTTTAGATTTTAGATTTTAGATTGGAAAGTTTACACCGTCAGTCAGCCTGCAAAGGAATGAATCGCGGGGCTAGTGACTAAATTGTTTTCCGTCAGGCTTGATTTTGTATAGGGAGTGAGAGACTATTTACGCTCCGCACCTGACAAGTAGTATAATAAATTTTAATATATTGTCAAAAATGTTTTTTATAATATTCCTTTAGAGGTAGTCGATCGCCCAAAACGCAGATTGACAGAAATTGCGATCGGCTTTTTTATCGATCGAAAGCAATTGCGATTTACCGCTATCGTGGGGGCAGCTTTACTATATTGTTGGTCTTACCCACAGATGGTTTGTAAAACCCGCCCCTCCATTCTTATTCGGCGTTGCTGATTGACAGTATGAAAGGCTAAATATGCTGGGTCTTCCGTACTTAGTGTGCTAATTTATCTGAAATTAATGGCATAAATTTTTACACAGCAAGGGTTTCCGGTCTTACTTTAGTTAATTTGGAGCCATTTTTCCCTTCGATTCATACATAGCTTGAGTTTTAACTACTTAAACTAATCCTTTGGCACACTAAGCAAGGAAGAGCCAGCTTAACTAAAAACTTCTTTCTGCTGATTTACTTCTATTCACCACCTTTCCTAAAAAAACCCGGTTTCTTCAAGAAACCGGGTTTTTCACACTCAAATTGCGTGTTTTCGATACCAATCAATCGTATTTTTCAATCCTTCCTTAAACTTCACCTCCGCCACAAAACCAAACTTTTCCTTAGCCCTTTGGGTATCCAAACAGCGGCGCGGCTGACCGTTCGGTTTGTCTGTTTCCCAGACAATTTCTCCCTCAAATCCCATCAATTCGCAAATCGTTTCCACTAACTCGCGAATTTTAACTTCGCTATTCGTTCCCAAATTAACCGGGTCAGATTCACTGTAAGATTGAGCCGCCATCACAATTCCCCGCGCGGCATCTGTGGAATACAAAAACTCGCGGCTAGGGCTGCCGTCGCCCCAAACTGGCAGTGTTTTGTCTCCCCTTTCTTGGGCTTCGTGGACTTTGCGAATTAATGCGGGGATGACGTGGGAACTTTTCGGGTCAAAGTTATCTTCCGGGCCGTACAGATTAACTGGTAGCAAGTAGATACCGTTGAATCCGTACTGCTGGCGGTAGGATTGCAGTTGCACTAATAAGGCTTTTTTGGCAATTCCGTAAGGTGCGTTAGTTACCTCTGGATAGCCGTTCCAGAGGTCGTCTTCTTTGAAAGGAACTGGGGTTAAATTGGGATAAGCGCAAATAGTGCCGACGCAGACAAATTTTTCGACTCCTGCTTCGTAGGCGGCGTGGATTAGTTGCGCGCCCATCATCAAATTATCGTAAAATAATTCAGCGGGTTTGACTAGGTTTAAGCCGATACCGCCCACGTGGGCGGCGAGGTGAATGATGATATCTTGTGTGTCGGCGGCGCGCTTACAGTTTTCCATAACGCGGAGGTCGCACTCGCGCGATCGAGTTACCGAAATTTTATCAGCATCGGCCCCTGCTTTCACTAGCTGGTCGATTACCTGACGGCCCAAGAAACCGGCGCCGCCAGTGACTAGAATGCGTTTGCTGCTTAAATCCAAGCTTGTCATAATTTTAGCCTCGGGATTTTGAATAAGGGGCGATCGACAATTTCAATTCTAAAATTGTTGCTTTAGCAAAAAAAGCTTTCAGCTACAGGATGAGGCTGTCCAGAAATTTATTTTAGCTGCTGCATATCGGGACAATTTGCTCCGTGCACACCCGAAAGTTAGATATAGGGGGCGCGACTCCTCAACTATCATTTTAATGTTTTTTTTAGCCCGCACAGCCGAAAATTTTGCGACCAATTAAGCTGCTTCTTGGAATGGCGATCGTGCTAATAGCTGTGACAATCCTCTGATCAGTGGTGAAGTGTTTGCAGGGGCTATTCCCCGGTGCGCGCCTTTCGCCAAAGGGGTAGACACGGGGCCCTACCCCTACAAATTGTTCGCGCTGACGGCTTAATTTAGCGACTTAATCAAATCCGTTGCCCGAACCTCGACCTTGCTGGTCTAAAGCTTTCATGTCAGCATCTACCATTAAATGTACTAACTCCTGAAAAGTTACAGAAGGTTCCCAATTTAATTGCTGGCGCGCCTTAGTCGCATCGCCTATCAACAGTTCGACTTCTGCCGGCCGCAAGTAGCGTTCGTCAAACTCCACATATTTTTGCCAATCTAAATTGACGTAAGTAAAAGCCAAATCGAGAAATTCCTTAATGGAATGGGTCTCGTTGGTAGCAATGACATAATCGTCAGGCTTGTCTTGTTGCAGCATCAGCCACATCGCCCGCACGTAGTCTTTAGCATAGCCCCAGTCCCGCTTAGAATCGAGATTGCCCAAGTAAATCTTTTTCTGCTTGCCGGCGACTATTCGGGCAACGGCGCGAGTAATTTTGCGAGTTACAAAAGTTTCGCCACGGCGGGGAGATTCGTGATTGAACAAGATGCCGTTGCAGGCAAAAAGTCCGTAAGATTCGCGATAATTTATTGTTTGCCAGTGCCCGTAAACTTTGGCGCAGGCGTAAGGACTTCTGGGATAAAAAGGAGTTGTTTCCTTTTGCGGAACTTCCTGTACCAAACCAAACATTTCCGAAGAACCTGCTTGATAGAACCGTACTTCTATGCCGGTGCGGTGCTGATAGTCCCGAATTGCTTCTAGCAGGCGCAATACTCCCATCCCTACTGTGTCAACCGTATATTCCGGCGAGTCAAAACTGACTCGAACGTGAGATTGAGCGCCTAAGTTATAAATTTCTACCGGCTGAACTTCTTCCAATATCCGGCGGAGAGTGGTGCCGTCCGTCAAGTCGCCGTAGTGTAGAAACAGGCGCGCACCCTCGCTGTGAGGATCGACATAGATGTGGTCAATTCGATCGGTATTGAAACTCGAACTGCGCCGGATAATGCCGTGAACTTCATATCCTTTCTCTAACAGTAATTCGCTCAAGTAGGAGCCGTCTTGACCTGTAATACCTGTTATTAGCGCTCGCTTACGTTGCGTCATCTGATTTTCCTTTGACAGGCTGTGTTAATTCACAATAAACTTTTTGGCAGAGGCTGTTGCTCCCTGCCGGCCGTATTCTCAAACTCTACGTTAACTGCTTTATAAAACTTACTCAAACTTAACTTTAGTTACCTAAAGCCACTTGAAGTTTACTTCCTACGCTGTTGGGTAGTGGGCTATCCCAAGATAAGTAGGCTATCCCCCTTAAGCCAAAGGTTATAGAGTTAAGTTTAACACCTAAACCTAAAGTAGTCTATCTAGAAGAACTGATCTTTCTAGATGAATAAGAGGTAGGTTTATTTAAGTATTTGCCCCTTTAGTTAAGCTCACAATTCTGCGATCGGCATCCAGGAACTGTTTAGTTTTGACCAAGAGTTTGTCGCTGATTGTCAGTAGTCAGCATCAGTGGTCAGTAACAAATAAAACTAACTACCGATGGCTGACTGCGGACAAAAATTAATATGCGCCGTTATTTTTGGGAAAAATCACAACTCCTATTGTTTTGAAAACAATCCACATATCCATCCAAAGGTTTTTGTCATTTGCGTAATAGAGGTCGATTTGGACTCGGCGGGGATAGGGAATGTCGTTGCGACCAGATACTTGCCACAAGCCTGTAATTCCAGGTCTTATGGTGAGAATTTTGTTGATGTGACGGCCGTATCTCGGCAGTTCTTCTTCAACTAAAGGTCTCGGCCCGACGACACTCATATCTCCTTTTAAAACATTCCAAAACTGGGGAAACTCGTCTAAACTGGTCATTCGTAAAAATCTTCCAATCCAGGTAATTCGAGGGTCTTGTTTCAGCTTGAAATTGTCCTCAAACTCTTGACGCAAATGCGGAGAATTTTCCATGATTTCTAGCAATATATCGTCCGCATTTTCCACCATCGTTCTGAATTTAAGGCAATAAAACCTTTTACGGTTTTTGCCTACTCGTTCCTGTACGTAAAAAATAGGGCCGGGCGAGCTTAAGGCGATTAAGAAAGCCAAAAGCAGGTAAACCGGAGCAAACAGGATCAGAACCGATAAGGAAAACAGGATGTCAAATAACCGCTTGAAAAGTTCTCCGTCGAGGTTCTGTAGAGAACGACTTATGCGTCTATCTCCTTGCAGGACAGACCCAAAACCGCGTCTTGCGATCGCTCGAATTACCTTGCCGGAGATTAGTTGGCTGTCGGCAGTCATCTTACTCCTTCACTTCACACCACACACAGTCCTGATCATAAAGCCTCAAGACGCTTTGTTCTCTGAATTATGTTTCCAATACTCAATTTTCTGCTTTCCGAAGGCTTCAAAAGGCACAAGGAAGAAGGAAGAGGGCTTCTCAAGGCAGAAGGAAGAAGGCACAAGGCACTTATCCAGAGGTCTTCTGAAGGCACTTATACAAAGGCAGAAGGGAGATTGTCCCGCTATGGGGCTCTGGTACTATCCAGCCCCAGACTCGGTAAAATCACGCGAGTGAAATTCCTGATAGCAGCGTTCCACAAAAGCTAGATAGCGCTGCCCAAAAACTTCGGGGGCAAACTGTTCAGCGCGCAACCTGCAGATTTCTGGCCGAAATTTGCCTTGCAACTGCTCAAATTCCTCGACAGCTTGGACTAATGCTGCTGCGGTTTGCGAGGAAAAAAATAAACCAGTCCCTGTCTCTGGGTGTTGGCGAATGTCGAGCACTGTCTCCAAAGCGCCCCCTGCTGCATAGGAAATTACCGGCGTTCCGCAAGCTTGAGCCTCTACCAAAGCTATGCCAAAATCTTCGCAAGCTGCATAGACAAAGGCTTTCGCCTCTGCAATGTACTTTTCAACTATGGAGGCGGGCTGCCAGCCGAGCACTTGCACGTTGGGTTTGGCGATTCGCCGAATCATTTCTAATTCTGGCCCGGTGCCGATGACAATGAGAGTATGCCCGAGTTGATTGAATGCTTGGACGATCGCACTTACGTTTTTGTAACTTACCAACCGACAAACTGTGACGTAAAAGTCTTGTTTTTGCCGCATCAAGGAAAATCGCTCGATGTTGACCGGCGGATAAATCACCTGGGCCCGCCGCCGATAGCACCGCCAAATTCGGCGCGCGGTGTGTTGAGAGTTAGCGATGAAATAATCAACGCGATTGGCGGCAATTACGTCCCACTGCCGCAGTCGATGCAATAAATATCGCGTCAGCAGACCCTGGATGCCCCGTCCGGCTTTGCTGCTACGCAAATAGTCAAAAGTTAAGTCCCAAGCGTAGCGCATGGGCGTGTGGCAGTAGCAGAGGTGCAGTTGCTGGGGACGGGTGAGGATGCCTTTAGCGACGGCGTGGGACGATGAGAGGATGATGTCGTATTCTCGCAGATCTAGTTGTTCGATCGCGATCGGCAGAAATGGCAAATATTTTTGGACACCGCTGCGGGCTCCGGGAAAGTGCTGCAAAAATGTTGTGCCAATCTGTCGCCCGAAAAGATAGCTTTCGGGATTGGCCGATTCAAAGTCGATGAGGGCATAGACATCGGCCTCGTCTACGTGTTTGAGGATTTCCTGTACTACCAGTTCTGAACCGCCAGTAGCTAAGGGCGTCAACCATTCGTGAACTAGGGCGTATTTGAGTTTTTTCACTTGTATTTGTAGCCGATCAAACGATTTGTTAGCGCCAGTGCTGTCAATATTAGTCTTACTGAGGGATAACTGACGCAATATCCCGCCATCAACCAGGTTTCTATTTAGGTATTTAGCTCAAACCAAGGATTTTGGGAATAAACGGAGTTTTTGTCAAATCAGCCACAGCCAAACTGCACTCTCCGGCAGTGATTTCCGCGATTGTTGACAAGAAATACTATTAGGCGGAATACTAAAGGTGATTTGCGAGCGCCTAAATCTTCGGAACCGGCGATCGACCCTAATGTGGTGTGAGGAAAAAATGTCCAAATTTTTGTGGAAAGGACTTTTAGTTAGTCCGGGTGTATTGGCAGCAAGTTTAGTCATATCTTCGACGGCGCTAGCAGAGCAACCTGTAGAAATTGCCACGGCAGCTCAAGCTGAGAAATTGCAATTAGCAGGTGCTGCAACCGAGGCAGCCAAGTCTGAGACGGCAAAGCCTGAGACAGCCGAACCAGCCTCACTAGCTAGCAAATCAACTGTTGAAACTATTGAGAAAGAAATTGCGAACCTCTACGAGGGCTTCACTAACGATTTGATCGCCCCAGTTGCCGAACAAGCAAAAGCACCGGAAGTTGCAGCAGCAGATTTAAGCGAAACCAAACCCGCAGTAGCACCCGCAAATTTAAGTCCCGAACAACCACTCGCCGAGCAAATCCCCGCAGTCGCGCCCGCAAACTTAAGTCCCGAACACCCTGTCGCGGAGCAAATCCCCTCAGTAGCGCCCGCAAACTTAAGCGAAACGCAACCCCCCGCACCACTGGCTAATTTCAACGCAGAAAAATCCGCCGCACAGCCCGAGCAGATTTCCCAATCCACTGATTCAAGTGCCCAACCTCAAGCACAGTCTAATCTTTTAGAACAAATCAACCAATACAGCGCCGAAGACAGTAGCAGCGAAGATGCGGCCGGCCAAGTAACCTCAGTTTCTCAACTTTCCGACGTTCGACCAACCGATTGGGCGTTCCAAGCTTTGCAATCCCTAGTAGAGCGCTACGGGTGCATAGCTGGCTATCCTGACGGCACTTTTCGCGGCAACCGGGCGATGACTCGCTACGAATTTGCAGCAGGTTTAAATGCGTGTTTGGATAAAGTTAGCGAGCTAATTCAAGGCGGTTCCAGAAATCTGGCGACGCGAGAAGATTTGGCTTCGGTGCAAAGGTTGCAAGAAGAATTTGCGGCGGAATTGGCAACCTTGCGCGGCCGCGTCGATGCTTTGGAAGCGCGCGCCTCTGAATTAGAAGCAAATCAGTTTTCGACTACGACTAAACTCAACGGCGAAGTGATATTTGGTTTGACGGGTATCGCCAGGGGAGATGATGCTGAAGGTAACGAAGCTGATAAAGCCACGGCTTTTGGCAGCCGGGTTCGGATTAATTTTGACACGAGTTTTTCTGGAGAAGATTTGCTCAGAACTCGACTGCAAGTTTTGAATCTGGGTGCGTTTTCTACTAATAATACGAAAACTGCTGAAGGGGAATTGCGGTTTAATGTCGGGCCTTTTGGCGAGGCTAACAATATAGTAGCTTTAGATGCGCTGCTTTACCAATTCCCTATCGGCAAAAGCACTACTGTATTTCTCGAAGCCAACGCCGGCGCTGCTGACGATTTTACCAACACTGTCAACCCTTACTTTGACGGAGACGGCAGCTACGGCGCTCTTTCTAACTTCGGTACTCGCAACCCAATTTACTATTTGCTTGGTGGTTCTGGCATCGCTCTGCGGCATCAGTTTGGGGAAAAATTAGAGCTTAGTTTGGGGTATTTGGCCGGCAATGCTGCGGACCCGACGCGGGGAAATGGTTTGTTTAATGGTTCTTACGGCGGTTTGGCTCAGTTGACTTTTACACCGAACGACAGCATGGCTTTAGGTTTAACTTACGTTAATTCCTATAACTTAATTACCAATACCGGCAGCAATGCTTCTAATTTTCCGCAGCGTCTTGGTTCCTTCGGGTTCGACAGCGATACCACTCTGCCAGTTTCTAGCAATTCCTACGGGGCGCAAGCTTCGTGGCAGTTGAATCGGAGATTTGCAATTGGCGGTTGGGCGGGTTACACCAACCAGCGCATTTTATCCAACTTGGCTACTCCTACGGGTTCTGTGCAGCGGGGCGATCAAAAAATCTGGAACTGGGCCGTTACTTTGGCTTTTCCCGATTTGTTGAAAGAAGGAAATGTGGCGGGGATTGTCGTAGGTATGGAGCCGCGGGTAACGAGTTCTACTAATCGGACTTTGCCGGAAGATAAGGATACTTCGCTGCACGTTGAAGGTTTCTATCAGTTTAAGTTGAGCGACAATATTGCTATTACCCCTGGTTTGATTTGGCTGACTGCTCCTGACCACAATAAGAATAATTCTGATTTGGTGATTGGGGTTGTCAGAACGACGTTTACTTTCTAGGAGCAACCCTTAGGGATTTTAGATTTTAGATTTTAGATTTGAGTCCTGGACACATAAATACCAAAGAAACCGGGTTTTTACCAGTTTTAAAGGTCGGGATACAGTATTTTCGCCATAAAAACCCGGTTTCTCACCACCCGTGGGTAAGTCCTAGATTTTAGATTAAAATCTAAAATCTAAAATCTAAAATGGTCCAAGCTTGGGTTTAATGTTTCAACAAAAACGACCAGCTTTAGCAAAAGCTGGTCTGCACAAATAGTTAAATCCGTTGTGTTCCCACAGTGTTTTTCTCACAGTGAGGAAACCCAAGTTGCACGTTTCTTTGCACCGGGTTCTAAAAGAAATATCATCTCTCTTAAGTGGTATTATAACAACAAAATTTAATTTTTTGTAATAAAACTTTACATTACAGACGGATTTTAATTTTGAAGGACGATCGCCCTCTCGGTCACTTTGTATAAGGAAGCTTGGGTTCAAAAACCCGGTTCCTGCCTAGGTTTATCGGCTTTAAAGAGGTTATTTGGGGTAAAAACGAAGTTTCGCTTGCCGATCGACCTTTTAACTCACTTTATATAAATCAAGCCGGAGCTTGCTGCGGTCTACCCCAGACAATCCGCTCCTGCTTGTATACAACCATACCCGGTTTCGCACCTTTCGGCTTGTATACATATTTCGGTTCTGTATAAACCACAGGAACTTGTTCGCTGTGGCGGGCGCGACTGTAGTAAGCAGTCATGTCAGCGGCAAATTGCAAATCAGTTTCTTCAGCCACAGTACCGGGTTTGAGACGCAGCAAAGCGTGGCTTCCGGGAATCTCTAGGGTGTGGAACCACAAGTCGTAGTCGTTAGCGGTGCGAAAAGTGAGTTGGTCGTTTTGGCGATTGTTGCGCCCGATTAATAATTCAAAGCCGCTGGGGGTTTGGTAGCGGTGAAATTCGATCGCAGCATTTTTGTCGGTACTGCGATAATCTGGTACATCTAGATATTTTTGCTGGATCAGTTCTTCGCGGATTTCGGCGAGGGTTTGCAAATCTTGGGTGTTGCGGTAGGTTTCCAATACCGAAAGTGCGACTTCAACTTGTTCTAAATAGTCGATTTCTTCCTGTACAGCGGCTAACAAAGGTTCTACTGCAATGCGAGCTCTTTTAAGTTTTTGGTGTTTTTTGTAGAGGGCTTGAGCGTTTTGAACGGCGTTTTTTTCCGGGTTTAAGGCAATGATAACTGGTTTCTCGGTTTCAAAGTCGGGGAGAGAAATTGATTTCATTCCTGGTTCCCAATGCTGCAAATTTGCCATCAGCAAGTCGGCTTGGGATTTGTGCGTGTCTGCATCTGCAGATTGCTGCAAGCGTTCTTTAAATGTGTTGGCTTTGAGGCGCAGTTTTGCCAGGACGTTGTTGAGTTTTTGGGTAAGCTGATGCCGCAGTTGGGCGAATACTTCTTGATTGATTTCGCCTGTGTAGTAGCTGTTAAGTATTTCTTGAACAGAAGAGGAGGAAGAAGGAACAGAGGAGTTAGATTCGTTTGCAGTTTCTGCCTCTTTTGCATCTGGTGCGGGCCAATCGATGACTGTGTAGCCTTCGGGGGTAAAACTCGGTTGAAATTTGGAGTTTTCTAGGCATTGCAGCCAGTATAGCCAGCGCTGGAATAGTTGCTGCCATTGGTCGGGATTGAGGCTGTCGGTGGATTGTTCGGGGTCTAAAGAAGCCGATCGAATCATTGACAAAACTAAGGCTTTACTCGTCCCTCGGTAATTCTTCAACAGATTGCCCTTTAATTGCCCAGGAACCAGGCTAATTCGTGATTGCCAGCGGTTTTGAGATTCGCTCAGACTCGGCACTGCATCGGTCAAAGACGGGGGCATTTCGTAGGGTTGCCCGGTTTGGATGGGACGGACGGTGGACTGTTTGGCGCTGACTTGGTGGGCGCACGTGACAACGAGGTTGTCTTGGGCGGTGAGGATGACGTTGCTATATTTGCCCATGATTTCGGCGTAGAGGTGCCAGAGGGCGGGTTCTCCGGGGCGTTTGGCGAATTGCAAGTCTATGACTCTTTCCCAGGATGAAACAGGGGCGATGGAAACTAAGGCTAAACCGCTGAGTTGGTGCCGCAGTTGTTCGCTGAAGGTGAAGGTGTCGGGAACGCGGGGCGGGGGGTCGCCGACGCAGATGCGGGCGGCCACAGGATGCCAGGAAAGGTCTATCCAGCCGCGCCCTTTCATGGTGCGGAAGGCCAGGGACACGGTGAAGCGATCGCGCTGGTAGACTTGTTCTAAGCGCGCTGGCAGCCATTGGGCTCGCAGTTCGCTGCAAGTGGCGGTTAAAGTTGTAAAGTCTACGGGTTGCACGGTATTCTCAGGGCGATCGAACTATCTATTTCTATGCTGACAGATATCGGTCACATTTTACCAACTATATGAAATTATTGTTTACTCTTGCTTCGCGTCCTTCCCTAGGAAAGCGCTTCTATAATTTCGTTAACAAATAACAAATAACTAATAGACATCTCCTAAAAAGCAGATTTTGAACAGGCACGGTGGCTGTTTCACAATAATTATGGGAGATGTCTAATCACAACTAACTAATAATATCAAATCCGTTAGCATCGGAATAGTAAATTCGAGTTCACAGTCAACAGTCAACAGTCAACAGTCAACATCATTCCGGTGCAACCGGAATCGATATAACTTCCCGAATCAATTGCAAATGTTTGTACAAAGGTGCGATCGTATTGGCTGCGATCGCACCGCTAGCAGCAACAGCCGGCAAACCAATTCCCGGAAACGTCGAATCTCCGCAGCAAAACAGCCCCGCTAAAGGCGTTTTCGGCCCGGGAAACAAGCCGCTACCCGCCCGAATTCCGGGCCCGTAGGAACCGCGATGGCGGCGCAAAAACCGTTCGTGGGTTAGGGGTGTCCCAACTAAGGTGACTTCTGCGCGCGATCGAATATCGGGGATAATTCTCTCTAACGCTTCCCACATTACCTCGGCGCGCGCTTGTTTTTGCAGCTTGTAGTCTTCGCTGGTGCGATCAAGCTTTTGCCACAAATCGTAAGGCTCGTTTCCGGGGGTATATGCGTGAATAACGTGCTTTCCCGGAGGCGCGAGGTCGGGGTCGAGCAGGGAGGGAATCGAGACGAGAACGACGTTCTGAGGGGCGGAAACGCCCATTTCCCAGTCTTTGACGAAGATGTAGTGACAAGCCAAGTCCGATCGCACTCCGGCAGCATCAATTCCCAGATGCAGGTGCATGAAGCTGTCGCACTCGGGCGTCGCCTGCCGCTGTTGCCGAAACCTTTGCGGGACAGAGGTTTCAGGCAACAGTTTCAGCGTATCCCAAACGGAAGCGTTGGAGACGACGGCTTTGTGCGATCGAATAATTTTGCCCGATCGCAGCCGCACGCCCGCAGCCCGGTTGTTTTCCACCAAAACTTCTGCAACGTGGGAATTGAGCAGCAACTGCCCTCCGTGGCGCTCTAAACCGCGTACCAGGGCATTTACCAAAGCTGCACTACCGCCGATCGGATAGTCTAAAACTGCATTGGGGCGATACCAGTCGGAGAACATGAAAGCGACTTCGGCTGCGATCGTTCCGTCGGCGGGAAGTCCAGACAGCAGGAAACACAACAAATTCAGCCAATTTCGGACAAACGGATCTTTGACATTTTTGTCCATAATTTTGCTGAAAGGGCCTGCAAGTGCGATCGCCTCGCCAGCACTTTGCAGGAAAGCCGGCGCAAATTGGCCGAGGGTAAAAACAGCGCCCAAATCGAAGCGCAAAGCCAGGGAGGGCAAGGCTGTGGCAGCTTTGGCGTAGGGCTCCATGATGCGCTGGAGTTGCCGCCATTCGGCGACTGCTTCGGCGCCGCGCAGTTGTGCGAGCACTTCGCCAAATTGACTCGCACCAACGGATGTGTCGAAATCGCCTTCTGGCAAACAGCAACCCCAGGTATCGTAGGTGATGCAGGGGAGTTTTTCGCCGATCGCATCCAAAACTTGCCGCAGCGGATTCGCAGACGGGCTGTAGGATAATCCTGAGTATAGGGAGGGCCCGGAGTCGAAGCTAAATCCGTCGCGTTCAAAACCGTGTGCGGCCCCGCCCGCGATCGAATGGCTTTCGCAAACCACAACCTCAAAGCCATAGCGGGCGAGCATTGCAGCGCAAGTCAAGCCGCCTATTCCGCTGCCGATGACGATGATTTCTGTGTCTGTGGGGGCGATCGCAACCATGTTTTTCTCCGCTACATCAGCTAATATTATCTCTGTTACCAACAATAAAACTGGTTTGTATATTAAATGGAAAATATATCTATTCTAGAACAAGCCGCTAAATCTAATTCTAAACCATCTTCCAACGCCGTAGTTGCCGCCCTCCTAGAAGCTGAGAAAAGCGCGAAAAAAACCAAAATTCGCTATTCCTTCGAGCAATTAATCGGCAACTGGCAACTCTGCTTTATCACCGGCACCAAAAAGACTCGACAAAAAGCGGGAATTGTCTTGGGTGCGGGACGTTACATCCCTGAGTGGATTGCGAAAATTCAAATTGCTTATTCGGCTGAACCTGTTGCTGAAGGGGAAGCGCCTAGCGAAACCGGCAGGGTGGAGAATTCGGTGCAGGTTGGGGCGATCGTACTAACTCTTTCCGGGCCGACTAAGTTTTTGCCTAACAATATTTTAGCTTTTGATTTTACCAGAATTACTGTGAAAGTGTTGGGTAAAACTGTGTATCAAGGATTTATTCGCGGTGGAGAAGCGCGGGAGGCGGAATTTTTTAGTTTGAGTGTGGGAAAGCAGGCATTTTTTGCATATTTTTTGGTAGAAGATGGGATAATTGCAGCTAGGGGAAGAGGTGGCGGATTGGCTTTGTGGGGGAGAGTTTAGCGGTTCTTAATTGCCTGCAATACAGCAGGGAAATAACCTTGTTCATTTGGGAATTGGCGGGATATTTGTTCTGCTTGGCGGTTGACTTCTGTTGTTTACTGCATCAATATTACGCAAAGTAGCAGCTTCCCGGGCGCGATCGCCCAATTCCCGCCACATTGGTAAAGCTTGGTTATAGTATTTCAATGCTTCTTGCGGTTGGGAAAGGCTGTCATACGCTGCACCAATATTATTCAAAGTAGTAGCTTCCCCGCTGCGAGCGTCCACTTCCCGGTTGATTGGTAAAGCTTGGTTAAAATATTTCAATGCTTCTTGCGGTTGCGAGATGGTGTCGTACACTAAACCAATATTATTCACAGTAGCAGATTCCCCCCTGCGCTCGCCAAAGGTATCGACTGCGGGTAATCTTGATTAGTTATATCCTGTGTTGGTAAGCAGTTCTAGTATTTCGACTAGGGAATTGACACAGAGCCAAATCATAAACTATATTAGAGACATGGATGCAGCAGAAATGCTCTAAGCATGACATCCCGTTACCCACTAGGGTCGAGGAAATTCCGGTAAAAACGTTCTGAATAGCAAAATTTATTTTTTGACGCAGGCTCTTTAAGGAGCTTTTGTTATTTTATTGCCTCGGTAATTACTTTTCAATAATATAAAAATGAACGTCCATCAAAAATCCTTTAAATTGATCTTGGCAGGGAACAGAAATGTACCTGCAATGATAAATGCGATTATTAGAGCTACCCTTCAGGCTCGAATCGATACACACAATGACGATTTAACTTTTCGTCAAGTACACGTCTTTCATACAGAGCAATCATTGCAAGCTCTGACAGATTCAACATCTTGGCAAGACGCTCTGAGCCACTATAAGATTTCCTCAACCAGTTTGGTACATCATGTCACAAAAATCGAGGATTCTAATGTTGATAGATTTAGAGATCTTGTAGAACAATTACGCACGATAGTTAATCCGCTTGACAACACACAAAACTACGTTGATTTAACAAACGGTATTTCATCTCTCAAATCTATCCTTGCTGTTTTTGCTTATGTACTTGATATAGATAATATCTATTCGCTGGAAACCGATTTTTCTGATGATCCAGTTACAAGAAAAAAGCAAGCTAGTCTTTTTTATCACGAACTTGAACAAGAAGTAGGCGTAAGCATAGAATATCGCAAGTTTCCACCGATTGGAGAATTTGATACTATTGGCAAGTTCAATTACACAGAAGTTTTACGACATCGTTCAATGATTAACCAGCTTATGATTGATTTGAAAAAATTGTTGCCTTCGGGACGTGATATTGAGCATTTGCGAGAGTCACTGTTGTCCGGCGTGCATTATCGCTTGCTGGGTGAGGTTACTAAAGAATCATACAGTTACCGTCATTCCATTTTTGCATCCTCGGCTGGCATTGAGGAAGTCGCAAATATCATTCTTAGTGTTGTTAAAAATGCTGATTTGGAAAATAAAACACTTGGTCAAAAGCTAGGTGAAGTGAGAGAGGTTTTTGCTAAAAATCCTAAATACTTTGTTAATATAGAAATGCTAGAAAACCTTACTAAGCTAATTACTTCGATACGTAATGATATTGCTCATCCCTCTACCGAAAATGGACATTCAAAAGAAATAACAGCAATTCAATCCAGTTTATCTTCTCAATTGGCATTTACCTTTCTGCAATTTACAACTAAAACATTAGCTGCTTTTATAGATCAAACTGGTCAACTTGTAAACATCAAAAATCTGGAAGCTCCCATAGAAGAGGATGAAACAGTGTTTTATTTTGGTTTTGATGGTGATTCTACTGGAGACTATTTAGATAGAGCATTTGAAGAATCAAGTGAAGAAGAAGTGAGAAAACGTAGTAAGACAGTAAAGGGCGCAATTGAGGCGTTGAAGAAGCTGATATACAAAGAAACCAAAGATGATAAAAGTGTATTTTTTGCGGAAGGAGATAATATTCTTTTCAAATCGCGCTATAAAGTTAGTTTACTCAATGAGATGCAAAGAATTTATACAGTCCAAACTGGATTAACTGGCAGCATAGGATATGGCAAAACTTTGCCAGAGGTTTCGTTGGCAATGCGTTTATCTAAGGCCAAAGGTGGAGACAGCATTATGGGTATAGCTTTACTCGATTCGGGAGAAACAAATAACACATAGCTAACCGTAGACTAACCACTGACAAGACTAAAGCATTTGGACATAAAGCCAGAGGTTTGAAACATCAATTTTCGCCCCTCTGCCTACCCCCTACATCTCTCGCCCAAACATCACATCATCCGTTTCCTGCCGGTATGCGGACAGTGAAAATAGATCCTTTCCCCTCCTCGCTTTCTACCAAAATTTCCCCGCCCATCATCTGACAGTAGTAGCGGCTAAGTGTCAGCCCCAATCCGGCGCCGTCATACGGTCGCGTTGATGAACAGTCAGCTTGCACAAAAGCTTCAAACAATTTGTGCTGTTGTTCTTCCGACATTCCAATTCCGGTATCCTTAACCGATAAGCAAATCCAATCCAACTCTTCAACATTCAGCAGGGGACAAGCGATCGCCGCAGAATGAGTTTCATCGGCAGGCATTGAATCGTCAATCGCCGATCGCCCTGCTGCATTCAATTTTCCGCTTCCTTCAATGCGCCTGACACTCAGTTTCACCCTCCCGTTTTTGGTGAACTTAGCAGCATTACTCAACAGGTGCATCAAAATTTGCCGCACTTTCTTGAAATCTGCGTGCATTATGCCCACAGTTCGATCGCACTCAATCTCCCAAACATTGCCATTTTTCTCTACCAACGGTTTCGCGGCACTCGCAACATTATCAACCAGGGATTCGATGGCAAATTCATCGATTTCGAGTTTCATCCCCCCCGCTTCAATTTTTGACAAATCGAGGATATCGTTAATCAAAGATAGGAGGTGCGTCCCGGCAGTCTGAATCTTGTGCAAGTCGGGTACAAACTCATCAAATCCCGCATCCTGGGCATCTTCTGAAAGTAATTGACTGTAGCCGATAATCGCATTTAAAGGCGTCCGCAATTCGTGGCTCATATTTGCTAAAAACTGGCTTTTAGCAGTGTTAGCGGTGACTGCCGCTTCCTTAGCTTGTTTCAATTCTTTTGTATGTTCGGAAACTCGCTCGATTAAGTGATTGAGAGAGACAGCCAGAGAGCCTATTTCGCCTTGTGCCGTGACGGGGGCTCGCAAGTCAAAATTAGACTCAGCAGCTACTTGTTCGGCCACCTGAGTGACGCTGATCACAGGTTGGGCGATCGCCCGACTGGTGCGCTCAGCCACAACTCCAGCCACTGCTACCGACAGCAGCATACTAATTATAATTATGGCTTTTTCCATTCCTTGGGCGTCTTCCATCACCTGACCGCCTTGCCCCTCTTGCTGCTGGGCAATCTCCAGGATTTTGCTCAATTTCTCAAGGCTGCTGTTGAGCTGTTGGACACCTTCTCCGCTTTCGATTGCGAGCAATTTTCTGGCCGACTCTATCTCCCGAGGCGATAGTTGCGATTGCTGGATTTTCGGCAAAGTTGACTTTAGATTATCGGCATAGGCTTCTAAATTCTTCGTGCAATCTTGCAGTAAAAACTTGAGAACTTCCGGTTTTGCCGCCAGCCAAGCGGGTTGGCTGTCGGCAAACTTTTCTATACGCAACCGCAGATTTTTTGCCTGAACAATACTCTTAACCAACTGCTCTTCTTGCTGTTTTAGCTTGACCGAATTATCTACAAAAGAATCTAGCTGTGCTCCCTGCAATTGCGCCGCCAGCGCTGCATCTTTAAAATTGGCCAGCAATTGGGCTTGCAGGTGAGCATCATTGAGTTGGTTTACTCCTTGTCCTTGGTAGTAGTCGGCGATTAGCAGTCCACTCAGGGAGCCAACAAAGCCGATTCCTATTGCCAGCAAATACCCGCCACCAATTTTTTGATGGATAGGCAAACTGCCAATTTTAGATGGCCAGCTTGTGCTGCTTTTTAAGGATGATTTTTGTACCAAATCCTGGCTGGATCTTTTGGGACTCGCGGTTTCTACAGAAGCCACTTGTCCGAAAATAAAGAGCCGCATCAGTTTACCTACATTGCTATTATTTGGGTTAAATTTTGGCGTTCCTACAGGTTTTTCCTGCTGATTAAATGGTTCTAAGTCGGAATTTGCTTTGCCTTTGCCTTCGCAAACGGCTACCGATAGACTTGCTTCGTCCCCTGTTTTTTTGAGCAAGTTAATTTTTGACATATGCAACCACTGTATTCTGTTAAAATTTACCACGCTCTTAAATTCTCCAAACGGAAAAGCTTGTCTATTTTCTAGTAGACCTCGGCGAAAAAGTATCTAAAACTCTTGTCGAGTCAGAGGATAAACTTAAATTCGGTTGATGTCTAAGAGATAATTAGGCTGTTGATGGCTGTTGCCAAATTACTTTTTCGACTCGTAAAAGTCTGCAGCAGGCAAAATAAATAAAAATTTATCCCGGCAGTGAATTATCCCCGCGTGGAATCTTACAGCCAGAAAATTCTGTCTGATAGGTTTTGCCTGTGAGTTCCCCCAAGCTGATATTGTCTGTGGACAATGCACCCGATTCCTCAGCTTTGGAGTTTGGCAGCCAGCAATGCGACGATTGCTTGACGCTTTTTGTTGAGCATCCGACGACTTTCTAGCACAGAATGTCACAAATACAGCACCCGATCGAACTTTTGCACCCTGGCGATCGACTTTTGGCATCGTTGCCCCGCACAGACAAGTCTGAGGTGAAGTGTCGTTAGTTGAGTATAACTGTAGGCTTTGCGAAAAGAAACCCGGTTTCTGGGAGTCAATCGATTTTAGATTAAAGAATTGAAGCATTGACCCCACGGATAAATTCGGGGGGCAAGTTTCATCGGATACAGGTTTTTTATTTCTCCACCGATGAATCCGGGGGCTTGTATCCTGGATGCTTTCGGTCAATTTTTGGCGATTGCGAGTTCTGGAGTTGCGGTGGTCAATTCGATCGCCAGTGCTAGCTTACCGTCTCTACCCAAAGCTTCATCCGTCAAGTGTACCATCCAGCGATTCGGCTTGGCTTGGGGCTTGGCGGCGAGCACAACGGCCCAAGCTTCCCGTTCTTTGCCGCGACCCAACAGCGCAGCACAAACCGTCAAAGCTGTGGCAGTTGAACGGCTGATCCCACTTTGGCAGCAGATCAGCAAACTGCCTCCCTGTGGCGACATTTTGAGGGCAAAGTCAATAATTTTAAGTACATCCTCAAGGGTAGGCAAAATTTGATCGGGGTCGTCAACCGGGGTGTCGAGGTCGTTAAACTTCAGGCACATTCGGTTCGGGATTTGATCAAAAGTTTTGGGTTCGGGGACGCCTGGACTGCCGATCGAGATCAGGTATTTGATCTGGCGCCCCACAGCGCGATCGACAATGTATTCGCTGGCTTCTGCTTGCGAAGCAATCAGGATTTTCGGCAGCTTTTCACCGGAGAAATCTGCGGAAACAGAGGCTTCACAATCAACTGTTTCTCCCTCAGTGGTGACATCCGCCAAGTATTGGGCAGCCAGCGCCCGAACGTCAGCAAATTCGGGATTTAAAGCTGTTTCCAGAGCAACAATAGCAGCCGTTGAGCCAATGCGACCGAGGCATTTAACAGCCTTTTGGCGCACTCCAGAATTTTCGTCCCCCAGCAGCCGCACCAAACCTGCCACAGCTTCTTCTGTCCCTATTTGCCCCAAAGCAGCAGCAACTCTCCACCGGACATAAGATTCGCTGTCGCCAATTGCGATCGCCAGTCCCGCGACCACCATTTTTTGCAATTTAGCATCTCCCTCTGTATTGATGTTTCCCAGGGCAACCGCCGCCCTGCCGCGCACGAAAATGTCTCGATCCGAGAGCGATTGCATTACCGCCACCATAGCAACCTCGCTGCTGATTTCCCCCAAGGCAGAAACTGCACTGCCACGCACGTCTGAGTCGTCATGGTTGAGGGCTTGTACCAGCCCAGCCACAGCCGTTTCCGTGCCGATTTGTCCCAAGGCCTCGGCGGCCCTCCAAGAAACTGCATAGGAGTCGGGATCATCGTGAAGCAATTCTATTAAACCGGGTACTGCCTCAGACACGCCGATTTTCCCCAAAGCCGCCGCGGCCCTAGCGCGGACGATATGATTTTCGTCTCTGAGGGCATTCAGCAGCCCGGGTACTGCCTCAGAGACGCCGATTTTCCCGCAGTTGACCGCCGCCCGCCAGCGCACCTCGGAATCTTGGTGTTTGAGGGCTCTCAGCAGCGCGGGGACGGCTGTTTTCGGGTTAATTTTGCCCAAGGCCCAAACAGCCCAGGCGCGCACTTTGGACTCTGGGTGTTTGATAGCTTTGAACAGTGCGACGGCGGCTGGTTTCGAGTCAATTTCTCCTAAAGCCCAAGCGGCCCAAGCTTGCATTTGGGAATCTTTGGATTCGAGCGATCGGGCTAATTCAATTACTGCCGCTTCGGAGCCGATTTTCCCGATCGCTCGAATCCCATCCAGGCGCACTGCACTTTCTTTGTGGTTCAATGCCGCCACCAGTATCGGAATTGCCATATCCGAACTTGTTAGGGCCAGCAGTTGAATTTTGAGCAGAGGCGAAGTGGGGATTTTTTCGATTAATTTTATTGTGGCTATTTGAAATTCTGGCTTTACCGTTCCTGCTAGCTTGGAGCCGAGTTTTAAATTTACTTTTAGAGCTAATTTTACTGCCCGCAAAGCCAGACTTTGCTGTTCTACTTGCGGCAATATTGTTGCCAAGGTTCGCATCCCTTGTTTTTGTTTCAAATATTTTTGATGAAATTGAGCATCGCTGAGCTCGGGTAGCTGTTGGATGAGGGTTGCTGCTGAGTTCACTGATTTATCCTGATATTTTGGCGAGCGGTTGAGATTGCTCTTTTAAACTCTTTTTAAAAAAAATATGGCATCTACAAAACGCTACTTCTAATCAAAAAAAGCTTGCACCACTTCTAAAATATGTCTCATTCCCCTATTTTTGCAACTCCCCAATTATTAATTATCGGGTTTGTTTGGGCGATCGGCTTGACAATTAGTTGCGCTTGCTGCTTGGCATTGCTGGGTTTTGAGATAGCCTAACTCTGCTATATCATTTTCTACTCATATCGTTTCCGGTTGCATCGGAATAATAAAATCGAGTCAGCAGTTAACACTCAACCATTCAGTTTTTTGACCCGCCCGTCAACAGTCAACAGTCAACAGTCAACAGTCAACAGCCAACAGTCAACAATAATTCCGATGCAACCGGAATTGATATCACATCTTGCACCATTGTCAGCCACAGGCAAGATGCCTGTTCCACAAGAAAATTCATCCTTTGTGGAACAGGCATCTTGCCTGTTAATCACAGCTTATTGAGAATGGTGCAACGTCTTATTTTATACCAACTTGGTTTGAAATAGCGATCGGCGGGGTTGACCGCAGCCAAGCGGAAACAGCTTGATTGCGGGACAATCTCTCAACGAGCATAGGGCCCTTTTTTCAAAACCTTAGCCAAAGCGTTATCGTTATCTCGCAAACCTTCGTAAAAAAACATCACTTCTCCTTGAATCCCGCAAGAGCGGTTGTAGGCAATTACTTGCAACAACAGCTCGGGAGTTATGCTATATTTGGTGCCTCGATTCGCCAACAAAACACCGGGCGACACGCACTTTACTTGATCCCCGCTAAGCTGTCGCGACATCATTTTATCGACCAATTGTTTGTAAGCATTAAAATCGCGGCGATAAAACTGCGGGTGAAAGAGATCGACCACATTTTTGTCAACCCAAGCTTTAGAATCTTGCAAATATTCCACCAGCCCCCAGTCATAAGGACTCGGCGACATCGATAGCAACAAATCAGGATTAATCGCTTTCACTTCTCGGTATAAACGAGCCACAAACTCAGTAATAATATCAGCGCGCCACTGCACCCAATGTTGTTCTTTACAATCCGATGGTGCGGCTCTACCGCATTCTTCTCGATAGCGTTTAACCGTTTTTTCGTCGTAACCGCCTTCTACGGGAAACGCAATGCGATCGTCTCCTTGAACCCCGTTTACCGGATAATTCTTAGCAACTTCCAGCATCAACCCCCCCACAAAGTCTTGCACTTCCGGGTCAAGAGAATTCATCCAGTCAAAGTTATTTTTCTTAAGTAAATTGCCGCTGGCATCACGGGCGGTCCACTCAGGTTTTTTCGCCAGCAAATGACCGCCCTTGCGATTGTAAGAACTCACAAATCCGTATTCAAAACAAGGAATCACTTTTAGACCAACTCTCTTGGCCTCAACACATATTTCTGCTAAGGGGTCGCGACCTTGATAGCGCGAGTCAATTTCCACTCCAAATTTTTCTCGCATAATTTGAGAAGGATAAGCCGTATAACCCTGGTTCCAAATTATAGGAAAAACGGTATTAAATCCCGTATCGGCGAGAAAGTCCATTGCCTCAGCAATTCGCTCTTTTGATGTGAGAACTTTGGAGTCAGTGGTGGGTATCCAAATGCCGCGAATTCCACCAGGATTGTTAGTCGCAAACGAACTTGGCAGCGTTGCTGGATTTGGTGCAGAAAATCCAGCCGTCGCCAACCGCTGTTGGAGGGAAGAGGCAAAACTGCGAATTGCTGATTGGAAAGGTGTGAAAAGTCGCATTTATTTATTCTTTTTTTCTTTGAAGGTGGGTACTGAACCCGCTACGTTATTGATTGGTAGAACCCGGTATTATTTATGAATAAGATGCGCCGAAGAACCGCCTATATTATTTATGGATAAGGTGCGGAGTACGCACCCTACATTCATTGGTAGCACCCGATCTTATTTATGGATAAGGTGCGCGGCGCGCACCCCCAAATCGTACTATCCAGCTACTCCCGACAACTTCTGGCTCAAAGCTTCTTTCAAAAGTTCCGCCTTATCAGTTTCCTCCCAAGGCAAATCTAAATCAGTGCGTCCGAAGTGACCGTAAGCCGCCACATCTTGATAGAAACGGCCGCCTCTTTCAGCAGGCAAATTCTGTAAGTTAAATGCCTGAATGATTCCCGCAGGACGCAGTTCAAAATGCTGCTTCACAACTTCCAAAAGGCGATCGTCATCAACTTTTCCAGTGCCAAAAGTTTCAATCATCATGCTAACAGGCCGCGCAACGCCGATCGCGTAACTCAACTGCACTTCGCACTTTTGGGCCAAACCAGCCGCCACGATATTTTTAGCAACGTAGCGACAAGCATAAGCTGCGCTGCGGTCTACCTTGGTGGGGTCTTTCCCAGAAAAAGCACCGCCGCCGTGGCGGGAATAGCCGCCATAGGTATCCACAATAATTTTGCGGCCCGTCAAACCCGAATCTCCTTGAGGCCCGCCGACCACAAATTTGCCGGTGGGGTTGACAAGGAAGCGAGTTTCTGCATCCGGCTTCACGCTAATATCGGCAAACACCGGTTGAACGATCGCAGTCCACAGGTCTTCTTTGATCTTGGCTTGAACAGCCGCTGTGTCTGTGATGTCGCCGATCGTTTCAGTGTGCTGCGTAGAAATTAAAATCGTATCTATGCCAACAGGTTTGCCGTCCTCATAGATGACTGTAACTTGGCTTTTGCCGTCGGGACGCAGGTAAGATAACTGGCCGGTTTTGCGGACTGCTGCCAGTTGACGGCAAATCCGGTGCGCTAAACTGATCGGCAGAGGCATCATTTCCGGCGTTTCGTTGCAAGCAAAGCCGAACATCAAACCTTGGTCGCCAGCGCCGATTGCGTCCAACTCCTCTTCACTCGATTGTTCCCGGCTTTCGTGGGCTGTGTTCACCCCTTGAGCAATATCGGGAGACTGAGAATCAAGAGCCACCAACACTGAGCAACTATTGGCCGAAAAGCCGTTGTCAGCGTGGATGTAGCCAATATCGGCTATTTTTTTCCGGGCTAATTCTATGTAATTTACCTGAGCTTTAGTGGTAATTTCGCCCGTCAGCAGCATTAAGCCGGTGTTGACGACAACTTCGGCTGCGACGCGGCTTTTGGGGTCTTCAGTCAGTAAGGCATCTAAAATCGTATCTGAAATTTGATCGCAGATTTTATCGGGATGGCCTTCAGTGACCGATTCAGAGGTAAACAGGTAGCGACGTGACAATGATTATTTCTCCTTTGATGGGGACTCTTCCTGCACGACATCTACGACCGACGAGTTATTTTTCCGGTAAAGGCCAAGAATGATCGCGTCTGGGCTACCGTCGAATTTTTGTCGATCTGCAGAGCCGTGTTGAAGCAGGGTTTGAGACTGGGTAAAGTGACACTACTATAGCAAAGTCAGTTCCGGGAAGTCCCTAAAAAGTTAGATTTTTTAGGATTGTCGATCGATCTTGGACACCGCTGGTCTAGCTCCTAACCTGACAAAGGTAAGATACAGTCAGGGTATCGCCTTGTGCAAGGACTATGGCAGGACTCGAAAAATCACCAAACTCGATCCAAACAGTTGCCGAGCTAGATTTTCCCGGCGGCCCCATACCGCTTGACTCTTCATTTTATATCGATCGCTCAGGGGCCGAAGCCCTGGCCTGTGCAGAAATTAGCAAACCCGGAGGCCTTGTTCGCATTAAAGCTCCCAAAAAAATGGGCAAAAGTTCGCTGATGCTGCGGATAATTGACGCGGCAGTCGATCGTGGATACCGCACAGTAACTTTAGACTTTCAGCAAGCCGACACAGCGGTTTTTGGTAGTTTAGATAAATTTTTACGCTGGCTTTGTGTCAATGTCGCTCGGCAACTCAAACTCGAACCAAATATTGATGACTTCTGGGATGAAGATATGGGCAGCAAGGTAAGCTGCACTATTTACTTTGAAAACTATTTGCTCGCACAAATTGACAGTCCTATTGTCTTGGTGATCAACGAAATAAATCGAGTATTTGAACGCACCAATATTGCTCAAGATTTTCTGTCGATGATCCGTTTTTGGTACGAACAAGCTCGCGCTAGCCCAACTTGGCAAAAACTCCGCACCGTGGTTATTCATTCGACAGCAATTTATATTGATTTGAATGTTAATCAATCTCCATTTAATGTAGGAAGACCGATTAAACTCTCAGAATTTACTGCGGAAAAAGTCCAAGATTTGGCGGGCAGATACGGACTAAACTGAAGCGATCGCGATCCGATACAGCAATTAATGAACAATGATACCTACGGACATCAAGCAGGAGATGAGTGTTTGCGATTGGTAGCTCAGACAATTCGCCGATCGCTCCAGCGTCCTGCTGATGTAGCTGCTCGCTACGGGGGCGAGGAATTTGCTGTGATTTTACCTGAAACTGATGCGTCGGCGGCTGTGGTTGTTGCCGAACAAATTAGAGCGAAAGTGAAAGATTTGAATATTGTTTTTAACCCGGAGAGCCTTGACGGTTTGCCTAATTCTGTGGTAACGATTAGTTTGGGAATTGCCAGCGTTGTTCCGAGCGAGGAAGATGATGCGACAACGCTGCTACTGGCGGCTGATGAGGCTCTTTATGACTCGAAAAGGCAGGGGCGCGATCGGCTCACTATGAGTACGCTTTTAAATTTTCGATTGGCTGCTGTTAATTAGCTCATTCTGGGGGAATATAATTCGTTTCTACACATACAAAGTCCGCCCGCGCGGACTCTGAAGAAAACGAGAGTTAAGAAGTGGATTTGATGTTAATAGCGGGGGACGGTTCGATCGACCACCATTGAGTAAGCATCAATGCCACCAACGATATTTTTAACGTTGGTAAATCCTTGCTGGGTTAACCAATGGCACATTTGAGCCGATCGCACTCCGTGATGGCACAGAACTAGGGTTTCTGTGTCGCGATCGAGTCTAGCGTCAATTTCACCAGACCATTCGGCAAACTCGCTCAGCGGAAAAGCTACAAATCCCGGCAGCGCCGCGAGTTCAATTTCGTAAGGTTCCCGCACGTCTACAAGCTGCAATTTCTCAGCATTGGTTTCTGCTAATTGGCGACCTAATTCTTCGACTGTAATTTGAGCAAAAATTTCTGACATTTGATTAGGAAAAAGTAGTCATCAGTCATCAGTCAACAGTCAACAGTCAACAGTCAACAGTCATCAGTCATCAGTCAACAGTCAACAGTCAACAGTCAACCGTTAACAGTCAACCATTATTAATTGAGGGGCAAAGGCGGTGGAATTAGCTCCACAGGAGGGGTAGGTGCAGGGCGCCCGTCGAACTGGCTCACGCTGTCGCTGGGGTCAAGACAAGTGGCGATTAACCGGTCAGTGGGAAAGTCGAGCCTGCCGCTCAAACCGACTACGCATTCAGCAAACTGTTGTGGCAATAAACTGCGGCGGCATCCATCAAGCACTACCAGGGGAGCCGCAGGTTGAGTTCGACTTTTGCCGTTAATATTCACTACGCAACTAGCCAATTCCTTGGGACGCCTCACCCGCCGACAGCTAGAGAGCGCTTCGACACCAGAAATATTGGTTTTGCGGTTGATTTGAAGGGCGCATCTAGATATGTCGCGGGGGCGGAGGGCGTCAGCACAAGCGGCGGCGGCGGCCTCTGCTCCCACTCCGGCGTCGATTAGTTCCAGGGCGCAGACGCGATAGGGATTCCTAGAGCGAGGGATTCTAATAGTGATGGCTGAGGCTGGTGAGATTGGCAGTGCTGTGGCTAACAAACCAAGTGCTGCTAGCTGCGTGCCGAGAGCCAAAATCCAGCGCGCGGTAGGGCTTGAGCCTGTCGGTGCTGGCTTTGGGGAAGAAGTGCGGGAGAAATTGCGGTTGTGCATGGCAGATCGAGTAGTGAGTTTTTTTGGCTGATTGGGGCGATCGATCGATCGGCTTTTCCTTCAGAATTTACCGCACATTATGGATCGCCCGGCGGTCGATCGTTTTTTATCGATCTTTGTTGGAATTTTGACCGTTACCAACCTATAATATAGAGTCTGCATAAAATTGCATACAGATATTAGAGAGGAAAATAAATGTCTCGATATCGAGGCCCCCGATTGAGAATCGTCCGTCGCCTGAAAGAGTTGCCGGGTCTAACCCGCAAAACTCCCAGACGAGATTATCCGCCTGGACAGCACGGTCAAAACCGCAAAAAGCTCTCTGAGTACGCGGTTCGCTTGCAAGAAAAGCAAAAACTCCGTTTCAATTACGGTGTGACGGAACGCCAACTGCTCCGTTACGTCCGCAAAGCCCGCCGTGTCACGGGCTCCACAGGTCAAGTGTTACTGCAATTTTTGGAAATGCGCTTGGACAATACTGTGTTTCGGATGGGAATGGCTCCAACCATTCCGTCCGCTAGACAATTGGTAAATCACGGTCACATAACTGTCAATGACCGTGAAGTCAATATCGCCAGCTATCAGTGCAAGCCTGGTGATGTAGTTGCGGTGAAAAATAGAGAGCGCTCGCGCACAATGGTAGAAGCTAATCTCAAAGACCCAGGCTTGGCTCACTTGCCGAATCACTTGGAATTTGATAAGCAAAAACTAATTGGCAAAGTTAACGGCGTTATCGAACGCGAGTGGATTGCTCTACAGATTAACGAACTGCTAGTGGTGGAATACTACTCACGGCAAGCTTAAGTTATTAGTCCTCAGTCGTTGGTCATTAGTCATCAGTTGGTTGCTAGCACAATAATTAATAATTGGGTACGAACCCAGTTATTGATTAATTGCTACTGAATAATGAGGACTAAGGACTGAGCACTAAAAATTAATAATTTTCAACACTCCCACCCCTAAAAAGGGATGGGATTTTTTGAAGGTTTCGCTTGTTAATATCGTTTCCGGAATGATGTCCCCGACAAAAATTATTCCCTTAAAATGTTTCTTCTCCGGTTGGTTCTTGGTGGACAAGACCTCGCTTTTGAAGCCGATAATTCGCTACAACTGGGTAAACAACACCGCGTATCCGATTGATCGCGCCTACTGGACGATGGACGGCCAAACCGTTCCAGGGAGAATATCTCAGGTTTTCGTTGAAATCAGATTGTTTTTCAAAATCAATAATCTGATGCTTGACGGTGAGACGACCTACTCTCAAGAAGGGTGATTCCTTTTCCTTCCAGACATTGATGCCATCGTCGATCGGCATTTTTAGGCTGGTTTGGAACTGAATGCCAAAATCCCAACAGTATTGAGCGTCAGGTTTCGCCAGGGCTTGAATTAGGTCATCCCGGTAATAATTATCGGGTTGATTGGGATCTAAACCCAAGGCTTTAGCGCGATCGACAAAGGGCATTTTAGGAATTCCCGGTCTAGATTGTTCTGGAATTATGTCGTGCGGTGGTTCGCATGAAACCGGAGTAAACCCATACTTAATTACAGCCGGATATTCGACAGGAACTAGACCAGGCTGCGAGGGATCGAAATCGGGATTGAGACCCAAAGCAGAGGGTGAACCGCTCCAATATTTTGCTGTTAGCAAACTCTTCGGAGTCCGGCTACCCGTAAGCGTTGACACCGCTAGAAAGTGTCTGGGATGTCGCATTAGCCACTTTTTCAATGTATCTGGTGATTCCACAGGAGCAGAAAAAAAGCCGTAGTAATCTTTGATGGTTTGGCTCACAAATATCTCTGAATTGTGAACAATGATGTCCTGGGTTTTTGACTCGTGGCTTTGCGCCAGTCGTTCCCCTTCCACCCCCATGACTTTCACTGAAATTGAGCGCGAATCTCGGGCGAAATCATTGGCTACTTTGGTAGCCCCGTTAGCAAATAGCAACCAAACAGGATAATGTTTGGGTTTTGCTAGCAAACCTTGCTTAAGGGAAATCGCATTCAGTTGCGAAGAACTTAACGAAGCGCGTTTGCCCAATTCCCGTTTAATCGCTTCCTCATCAAAGTCAAAAATTTCCAGAGTTCCTTTAACGCAAACATGAGTTTTGGCGTGAGTATCTCGCAGTGCCCGCTCCTTAACCCCGTAAAGATTATCCATCCGAAGCTTGGCTTGCTCAACCAAAAGATCGTAGTATTTGAGCTCGTCCTGTTCTGGATATTCGGTAAATAACTTCTTGCTCATAAATAACCTTTTAAAAGCTGATTGTGGGGATAATGGTTGGCATTTTCCCGTTGTAATTTACCTAATTTTTAACGGGATGTCTAGGGCTCTCAGGTTTAAGTTGTTCGCGGTTCATTGCGTAATTCTATAAGCCACGAACAACTCACCACTGGGACTGTCGGCTATTATTAGACATCTCCAACAATTATTGTGGGGAGTAGGGGTAAGGCATCTTGCCTGCCCTTGAGTGGCTTTTCTGGAGAGGTCTATTAGACCTCTCCAATAATTATTGTGGAACAGGCATCCTGCCTGTTCAAGACTGGCTTTTCTGGGAGGTCTATTGAACTGAAGCTATACATTTAAAAGAAGGGCGTGCACTTCACAATTTGTAACCCAACTTTATTTCAGTCACCTCGTTAAGCTCGTTGCCAACCCTCATTATAGAAAGAAACTCTGTACTCTTTGCCGGGAGGAACATTACGATTCAACACCTGCGAGAGGGTCTTGGTATTCATAACCTCTTCCCAACCTACAGGTGAAAAAGTTTCTGGATTAAACACATTTTCGGCTAGCAGAGGATTAGTGAAAGCTTGAGAAAAGGCATCAATTCCTATCAGTCGTCCGACTAAAGGAGGTAAGGCTGAATTTGCCCGCAGATCTTCTGCGTAGAGTCCCACATACAACTCAATGTTGTCTACGTGACCGTACAATCGTTTCAATTCTTTTTGGACATCTTCAGTGCTAGTAATTTGAGCAAAATCAGTCACCCTTGGATACTTACAGAGTTCGCGGTAATCGTTGTAGCTTCTTAATTTCGCCGCACGACCTGCACGAATACTGGCGGTCTCGGTTGGAATTAGGAACTCAGGCGTATTAAATAAACTCAATTGCGCTGCGGGTTGGGAACAAGTTTCTTCAAACATAGCTCCCAAACCCTTGTTGATAATCATATCATTGTTCCACATCGTCTCCGGCATAGACATTTCTTTGCCGTCATGGATCAGCTTATCGGGCAGCATACTATGCCAACGATAAACTAAAGTAAACTCTACCGACATCCAATTGGTGCGATACCATTTTTCATGATTAAATGCTGGGGGATCTGTGAAGAATTGGAAGTTATAGGGAGTAATGTGGTTGATATAATCCTCTAGCACAATTTTCAGAAACTCTGCCATCACTATATTTCTGGCGGTTTGGAAAAGGCGTTCATCATCCCAAGTTGGATAGTTTTTTGCCAAGAGGTCGCACACGCGATTATGTTCTCTTAAGCTAAGAACATTGAGCATTACATAGCCCACTTGCACATTGACACGCTCTAACTCTATCCCCATTACAAATAATTTTTTTCTTTTTTCATAGGGGATTTTATCCGATTTTTTTTCGTTTTCCCCGACCATTAGATGCGGAATTCCTGTGAATTCTTCCTTAGGCTGTCCGTTGTCATCATAATAAAAAGGAGGATATTCTTCGCCATTAATAATTTGGCTTTTTAGCTTTCCTCCTTGATGAGATCTCAGCAGGCGAGTAATATTGGCGTTCAACCCATAGACGTTACACAGATCGATTTGGTGGTTGGAACTATTTCTGCGCTGATCTAGCCGATCTGTCCGCAGGAAACTGTCGGTAAACCATTGCACGAAATAGGGAAAAATCAGAGAGGATTTGGGCGAGTATTTAGTCTCTCCTCTTTTGCGATACAAGACCTCTAGTTCCTTGACATCAGGAAGATTTTTTTCAAAATTATCTGTGGGTGCTAAATTAACCCCTATGTAGTTTTTATTCGTTAAGGGCTTCCAATCAGTAGGCGGTAGTTGGAGTCCCGAATAAGTGCGATCGTTTAACGAATCCCAAGAGGTGTAGGGAGACATGGCACTAAAAGGATAGGGGCGAGTTGGAATTTTGAGAATGGCATTGTTAATCAGAGTTTTGTTAACTTTTTTGCTCAGCCCCTCGTTGCTTTGAATGAAGTTCCAAAACGGTTTCAAGTTAGTTAAAAGGAAAGTCTCGACTTTGTTTTTAAATCCGTCTCTTGATGTGTCTCTTTTTGAAGACATAGAGGGGTTTATTTGTGAAGACATAATTGTTTGTTCTTTGGGTTGTGGTGGATTCGATTGATTGCTAACCGTCTCTTCCGGCAGCTTGATAAATTCTTCTATCTCCTCTTCAATTGGATTTAAGTTTGAGTAAAAGCTTTTTAGATTCTTGGGGCGGTAGTCTTTTCGGCGTTCCAAACGCTTGATCCCGCTTTCATGAAGATTCTCAATGGCATCGCCTACATCGCGGAACTTAATTCCTGCCAATTTGAAGACCCCAGGATCGTTTTTAAAATCAATCTCATAATTAGGATTGATACCTGTGGGAATGACGCTTGGATCAAATTCAATCCCCAATCCAAGGTTGCGGGTTGAATCCAACATCCACTGCAAGGCTGGATCTGATAACCCGCTGTATTCTTCTGTTCCACCCCCGATGCAGCCATGTTCTCCTGGAAACCAAACTTGAATAACCCGCTGGTTCTCAACATCAGGATTTTTTTTCATCGGGGTAACATCAAAGATTTCACGAATTTCGTCGATCGCCACGGCGTGCAACGCATTCTGAACTGACTGATTTAAAGTGGTGTCGTGGAATCTGTATCTCTTATTGAGCTGTTCGTGATACTTCTTGAAGGCGGGTAGAGTAGGAATACCAAGGGCTCCAACGGTGTCGAAACAACCAAGTAAGGTAATCGGGACGCGATCGCCATAATCTTCACGGTAATTGGCTGCTACCCGATCCTTTGGTTTAATGTCTCGGTTACGGTAAAGCTCGTAAGCTTCTGATGCCCTGGTAATATGAGGGCGGGCTAGAAGACCGGAGCAATAAATCATCCCGGCTAGACTCCTGACTGTGTAAGCACCGCGACTGAACCCGAATAAATAGATTTCGTCACCAGGCTGATAGTTGAGAGAAAGAAAACGATAGGCATCTTGTATATTTCTACCGATTCCTAGTCCAGTCGCTCCGCCCAAAATCTTGTTACTATCCGATCCAATTCCCTCGTCATAAAACACGATCTGCGGAACCCCGTCACTGGCGGTCGATTTCACTGCCTGGGCAAGCTTAATCACATTACTTGGGTAACTACTATTTAGTTGTTGCCAAGTTCCATCACAGCAAACAATCAGACGTTTCATTTTTTAATTCTCTCTATGAATCTGAAATTTGAGAGTGAGCTGTCTTTGGTAATCGGTTACTTGAGATTGCCAATTCTCCTTTTTGTATCGCGTCAGGCGCTCCCCGCTAGTTTTTGGCTCGAAATTGTTGTTATGTGGCTGGGCAATCTTTAGTCATTGGTAACAAGTTAAGGCTGCATGGCAGTTGTCAAGGGGATTTCCATAGCAGCCTTAAAGAAAAATTGCTCAGGGTCTCGCTGTCGTTCTGGAAAAGGCGCGACAATTAACTTAATATTTGGTTTTCGTTGTCGTTTAACAATACCTAAATCTTGATTTTCTCTGGAAGTGAAATATGAAATCGGGTCCGTTGCCTTACCTTGTTGATGGGCGACGTAAAAATGGTAAAGACCGCGGTAAATCATTTCTAACGAGATGGCATCTATTGGCAAACAGAGTTGGTCAGCAACAGTATCACCTAAATCGACCAAGACAGCATAAAATAGCCAAGTGGCCCAAATTTGTAACTGAATACCGTTGAGAGAACCCGTCCACAAATAACTTAAGCCCAAGAGTCTTTTAACGGTATTAAAGGCTTCTTCAATTCGCCACCGCCTGCGATATAAATCTGCCACAACGTAGGGAGGTAATATCTTAGGGTCAAGTACACTTGTTAAATAAGAATGCCAGGTGTTACCCGAACGAACCTCAATCAAACGTAAGGTGATATATGGCGTTTTTGTGGTTCCTGAACCCAAACGGATTAGACTATCTCGGAGGTCGTAACTCTGGGTGAATACTTGCTCGATTTTAATTGAGGCTCCTTTTTTTAACCGAGTAATTAGGTGAATCTCTCGTTCGATTAATTTGAGCCAAAAGCTAAAATGATAGAAACCCCTATCCAGTAAAAGTAATGTTTGGCCTTCAACCAATTGCAGAATATTTTCTTCTAACTTCACATCAGAAGCTTTGGGATTTTCCAGAAACCAAATTTCGACAGGCAGCCTGGTCATTAAATCTATAACTGTTGCCATTTTCCCGGCCAACTGCCCTTTGGGCAAATCTTCCAGGCTTTTGAGCTTGCAAAATAATGCTTCGAGGGTCGAGCTATCTACTATCCAAACTCGTGAAAATTTCCGCAAGGTAAATTGAATGCTTTCTGGTAGGGGTCGTTGATTTCTCTGGTGCCAAGATGTTCTTAAACTCGGTAATAAATTTTTGAAGACTCCCTCAAATAGTTGAGCTGGAAAACTTAAAAATCTTTGAGACATTGCTTGTTGAGTGACAGTTGTGGGTCGGCACCACAAAAAACCTTCTCTTGCCAGCATTCTTGTGAGTTCTGTCACTCCCGCCACGTCTCGCCACAGTAAAGTTAATACCGCTGCTACCATCAACGGTAGGTTAAGAATTCTCCCTCGTAAACCCAGTTGACGGTAGTAATTTTCTTGTGAGGTGATGGCTGGTGTAAGTAATGCCGATAGTTGCGAGGCAATCACCTCGTCTTCCACCATCGGTCTGGTGGTTTTTTTGGCATGGTCACGGTTGGTTTTTTGACTCTTAGCCATATTTACTGACCTACACAATTGCTCAATTTTTTGTCAATTCTATCGTTTGATAATACCAACGCCCGCAACTATCATGCGGGCCCGCAACTACCAGCGCTTGCCCGCAACTACCAGCGCCGGCCCCCAACTACCAGCGCCGGCCCCCAACGCCAGTCGAGTACACCACTTATTAATAATGATAATCGCTGTCGGTGGGATAGTCCGCCGTATTCAGACTATCCCACCTTTACCCCCTTGTTTGATTATCATTATTATTCAATTATCTTTCTATACAAAGGAGTATTGACAAAATTTACTCCCTTCTAAGTTGTTACCAATGATCTTTAGTTATTTCGATTCTCAGGATATTAGTCCCACAATACCCTATAGTCTAGTTGGCTGTATTAAAATGTTAATTTTATTTATATTTATACAACTAAAATATTTACAGCGTGAAATAGTAGCTTTGGTTCTGGGAAAATCCTCGATTCTCCTAAAACGTAAAAAATTCAGAGCGTGAAATAGTAGCTTTGCTTCTGGGAAAATCCTCGATTCTCTTAACAGAAGTAGTGATCCGAGGCCCTCGGTAACAAACCTTTAAACACATTTACGCTCTGCCTTGTCAGCTTTTAAAATAGCTATATTCGATCGATTTGTCAGTTGGCTGCAAGATAATAGTGAGGTATTTGGCGCACAAATATCAGATTTGGGCGATGTTTGATATCAATTCCGGTGGCACCGGAATTATTGTTGACTGTGGACTGTTGACTGTTGACAGTTGAGTCGGGGTCGAAAAACTGAATGGTTGAGTGTTAACTGTTGACTCGATTTTATTATTCCGATGCAACCGGAAACGATATGAGGTTGAATTTGGTTTCAGTCACTCTCAGCTTTTCTGCGATGTGCTTGAAGTTTTTAACAATCTGTGGGTTTTTCTGGTTTCTCGATCGGTAAATTTGTGCGAAAATTTCCTAGCCGCGGTTTAAATTGAAACGTCCCAAAGTGGGGACGATCAACCGCAGCGACTGGCTACGAGGTTCTCGCACCAAAACCAAAGGCACAAGGGCAATCAAGCGAACACCAGCCGAGAGGGCAAACACTGCTCCCAAACTCATGCCAGGAAGTTCGGCAAGAAAGCCGCCGGCGGTAGTTCCCAAAGCCCCAGCTACTCCCGAAACTGCTGCGGCGATCGCAAAATAAGTCGAAGGTTGCTCGATCGACGCTATCTCCATTTGAATATTGTTACTACACAGCGCGATCGCGCCTAAAGTCGTTCCCCCTAGCAAGTGCAGCAGCGGCAGCCATACCCAGAGGGCAAACGGGTAATTGCCCGTACCCAACCACAGCAAAGGCGTTATCGCCACCACCAGCCCCACCGCAATTAGCAGGGGGCGATTTCCCCAGCGATCGGCCAACTTGCCCCAAAACATCAGCAGCAGTAGATTTGCGCCGGAACTTAAGCTGGTGTAAATCGTTACCAAACTCACATCCAAGCTTAAATCTTTCAGCAGGTAGATATTAAAAAAAGGCGCGCTAAGATTGACAGCAAATGTCCACACACTGAAGTAAAGAATAAACATTAAAAAATTAGAATCTTTCAGCACAGAAGGCACAAAATCTGTTATTTGCTTTTCTTTTTTCTCTGTAAGTCGATCGCTCTGTGCATCTTTTTTGTATACCTGGGGATTCACATCAACCATGAAGGATTGACACACCAAACTAATCATTCCCGCCAAAACACCCACCAATAAAACAATACCATAGCCAAAAATTGGACCGCCCTCCCAAGTTGACACTCCCAATCCCATCAGCGGCACTCCCAGCAAAGTGATCAGGCTGACAGCACTGTTGCGAAAGCCAAAATAGCGTCCCCGCAAGCGCTGAGGAACCACAGCAGCCATCCAACTGAACCAGCTAGAATTGGCCAAAGCTGCCAGCACACTCGCTGCTACGACTGTTACCAGCGTCCATTGCAGCAGTTGGTGGAGGTCTGCGTGCTGGGAACCCCAAACAATTGCCACCGCCAGCGCCAGCCACAGCAGCCGCGACGCGGCGAATACAAATAGGTTGTACCACTGGCGGCTGGTTGTGCGATCTGCGATGTAGGCTCCTAGTGGTTGCAGGAGATTTACCACCATCGGAATAGCAAAAAATATACCTATTTCCACGCTACTCGCGCCGAGTTGCAGCAAAAAGTTGCTCAGCAGCACGCCGGTGGTCGCCGACTCGAAGATAGTGGCAAAAACACCGTCGAGAGTTGAGGCTTTCAGGGTTGATCGAACGTCTTTTTTAGAAAATTTGAGAGCTGTTTTTGCAGAGAGAACGAGCTGAAAAATTTTCGGGTCTACTATTTCTACTATTTCTGGAGTCTGAAAAGATAGAGGTTCATTTACCTCTGCAACGGGTTCAACCATAGTCAATCGATTTTAGATTTTAGATTGTTGATGCGAGGATTGAAGTAATAAGGTTAGATAAAACCAGTCCCACCTTCAAGAGGCTAGCTCGAAAGTAGGACTGGCACGTCCGGGTAATTCATATCAATATAAATGACTGGCAATCGCTAGGACATCAACCGCTTGGGAGATATAAATTTGGTAATTGTAAAAAAGTAGGTTGTAGGGCTTAACCAAGAAGCGATCCCAGCATTTCGCCTGCCAAAAATTGCTCAAATTCCGCCTCAAACAAGTTCCCCAAAGACCAAAGCAAATTTAGCGCCCGATCCTCGACTCGCCTCTGGCACCTTTACGGCTAGCTAAATCTCTAGAATGAAAGACGATCGACTTGCCGAGTAGACCGGCTAACTATTGGTACCTAATTCCTGGAATCCGTTTGTTCAGTCCAAGCAATCGCGATCGAGATTCCGGGTTTTTTGTGAAAATCGCCCGCACGTGCCCGTAAGGCTTCAGAGTGGGTTATTGGCGATCCTCTACGAGGGCTCCGCTAACGCACCTCAACAAAAGTGTGGCTGAGATCGGGAACTGCTAGGAAAAAATTCTTACTTGACAAAAATTACGCTAACTGATGATAATAGCAAACCTTAAAATTAAGCTTAAATGTTTGAGGGGCATCACTCCTACTGCGTGATGTCATCTTCCGCAAATTTACGGATTTCTGCATTTGATCGTGACAAAAACTCAACCTTTATCCGGCTATACATTGCCAGTATTTGCCTGTGCGGCCGCACTTGCAGCTTTGCGGTGCTTGCGTGAGGGTATCCAGTCTGTTGATAGCGTATCAGTAAATTTACTGGAACCCCAAATAACGGCAGAAATTCCGATCGAACAGGCGTCTGTACTCAAAACTGGTACCGCTTTAGGAGTGACTCGCTCCGATCCGGGGGACAATCTCGATCTGACTCGCAATACCCCCGTTTGGGCAATGGTGGAATTGGGGAATTGGGAAGAGGGAGAGAGGGAAAGCGGGAGAGAGGGAGAGAATCGGGGAGAGGGAGAGCAGATTGTGATTCTCGGCGGTGAAGGTATAGGGCGTCACACAGTCGGTGGAGGAGCCGCAATCTATGATTACGCAATGCGGCTGTTGCGATCGAATCTGAGCCAAGAACTCGCAGGGGGAGAAAAAATTACTGTCACCCTAATTCTGCCATCTGGGCGGCAACTAGCCGCCCGCACTTCTAACGAAGCTTTCGGCGTGGTAGAAGGACTTTCGCTGCTGGGTACAACTGGCATTTCTCAACCGCTGAGTGCCCCTGGACAGTTGGAACTTTACCGCGAACAATTGCAACAAAAAGCAGAAGTGTTTGACACTTTAGTATTCTGCATCGGCGAAAACGGATTGGATTTGGCGCGACAACTGGGGATTAATCCTGAGAGGCTCGTCAAAACCGCTAATTGGCTCGGCCCGCTGCTGGTAGAAGCAGGATGTCAGGGGGTACAGTCAATTTTACTGTTTGGCTATCACGGGAAACTGATGAAATTGGCTGCGGGGATTTTTCACACTCACCACCACCTCGCTGACGGGCGCAGGGAAATTCTCACAGCTTACTGTGCTAAGGCTGGAATGCCCGCCGATGCGTGTTCCGCAATTTTTGCCGCAGCGACAGCCGAAGAGGCTCTCGGGCAACTGCGGGCTTTAGACGCCGAGTTTGGGAGCAATTGGGTCGATCGAATTTACGGCGACATCGCCCGACAAATAGACTTGCGGTCATCGGATTGCATTTTTACTCACACTAACTTGCACATCCCCGTGGGATCGGTGATGTTCGGGCGCGATCGCAAAATTATTGTTAAAAGTGATATAGGAGATACATTTTTGACCCAAATTTGTTAATGTAGTGTGAATATCCCTGAATTCTGTTTAAAACATCGCTCAGGGATAATATTTAACAAGTAATAATTCTTTGTCCCTAGACCTTAATTATACTAGGTTGCTTGGGGACGCAGTTTTTGACGACAGAGTTCAATTAATTAGGGTAAGGATTGAAGTAAATCTATGCTTGCCCTCGACCCTATTAATCGACTACGAGCGCTGACTGCAATCTAGTATAAATAAGATTTATTCCTAGCGACTAATGCTTGCTCGCCTTCCTCAGTCTTGTAGTGAAGCGGCGACAAATACCTCCCCTACTTTCTGCCCAATTAGCAATTAGCAATTACGCAATAACCGTGACTACTCAAATAAAAACTGAATCAGACCTCACAAAATCTTCTCTGGGGCAGAGCGATCGCCAGATGATCGTGATTCTCGACTTCGGTTCGCAATATTCCGAACTGATTGCTCGCCGCATTCGCGAAACTCAAGTATATTCAGAAGTTATTTCTTTCCGCACTACGGCAGAACAGTTAAAAGCTATCAATCCTAAAGGAATTATTCTGTCAGGAGGCCCGAGTTCTGTATACGATGAAAGAGCTCCCCAATGCGACCCAGAAATTTGGAAGTTGGGAATACCGGTGTTGGGAGTGTGTTATGGGATGCAGTTGATGGTAAAGCAGCTCGGAGGAACGGTTGAGCGGGCTAAGTTAGCCGAATACGGCAAGGCATCGCTATTTATTGACGATCCTACGGATTTGCTGACAAATGTCGAAGAAGGCAGCACGATGTGGATGAGCCACGGAGACTCGTGTTCCGAGTTGCCGTCGGGTTTTGAGATCCTCGCTCACACGGACAATACTCCGTCTGCTGCTGTTGCTCACCACGATAAAAATTTGTACGGCGTTCAGTTCCACCCAGAAGTCGTTCACTCGATCGGGGGAATAGCTTTAATTCGCAATTTTGTTTACCACATTTGCGAGTGCGAACCGACTTGGACGACAGCTACTTTTGTGGAGGAATCGATTCGCGAAATTCGCGCGCAAGTCGGAGACAAACGTGTTTTGCTGGCTCTATCCGGTGGTGTAGATTCTTCTACTTTGGCTTTCTTGCTGCACAAGGCGATCGGCGACCAACTTACCTGTATGTTTATCGACCAAGGGTTTATGCGGAAGTATGAACCAGAACGGTTGGTAAAATTATTTAAAGAGCAATTCCACATTGACGTTGAGTATGTTAATGCTCGCGAACGCTTTTTAGCTCAACTTGAAGGGATTACCGATCCTGAAGTAAAACGCAAGCGGATCGGTCACGAATTTATCAACGTATTTGAAGAAGAATCGAAGCGTCTGGGCCCCTTTGACTACCTCGCACAAGGTACTCTTTATCCTGATGTGATTGAGTCGGCTGACACTAATGCAGACCCGAAAAGCGGCGAACGAGTTGCTGTTAAAATTAAAAGCCACCACAACGTCGGCGGTTTGCCGAAAGATTTGCGATTTAAGCTGATTGAACCGCTGCGAAAACTGTTTAAGGATGAAGTGCGAAAAGTCGGCCGATCGATCGGGCTTCCCGAAGAAATCGTGAACCGACAACCTTTCCCTGGCCCGGGATTGGCGATTCGGATTATAGGAGAAGTTACCTCCGAGAGACTAAATATTTTGCGGGATGCTGACTTCATTGTTCGCCAAGAAATTAACCGACACGGATTGTACGGTGAACTTTGGCAAGCTTTTGCAGTTTTGCTACCGATTCGCAGTGTAGGGGTGATGGGTGATCAGCGCACTTATGCTTACCCGATCGTCTTGCGATTTATTAAGAGTGAAGACGGGATGACGGCTGACTGGGCGCGGGTTCCTTACGATTTGTTGGAACTGATCTCGAATCGGATTGTGAATGAGGTTAAGGGAGTGAACCGGGTGGTTTACGATATTACTTCTAAGCCACCGGGAACGATCGAGTGGGAGTGATTTGTAGTTAGCGATTAAGTAGGCGGACTAATTTTTTTGTCTGTCTACTTATTTTGATTTGGGATAAAAAGTCAACAGTCGTTACTTGTTGAGAATTGGTTGAAGAAGAGGTAGCTCTTCCGATGAAGGTCTGAAACTTTTGCACAGCAGGAAGTTCAGACTCGTGAAAGACGAAAATTATCACAGTGTGACAGTCCAAGAGCCGAATGTGGGTTGTAATTGTTCCACCGCTGCATTGGTTTCAATGTTGTGACTTCGATCACTGGTAACACGGACTTGGTTCACCCAATATTCTCAGTATTATCACGGAAAAAAACCAGCACCATCACTTGCTCTTAGAAGAAACCACGAGATGATTAAGGTGTCGAGTTCAAAATAATCTCATGTTTCAAGTTAATCTTCTCCCCGGCGCTATCAACGAATTAATTGCCACTGTCACCGATACTCACCGCGTTACCAAGGCTGACCGGTACGGCATGATGGCCGCCATCCTCGATGAGTCCATCAGTGAAGAAGAACGTGGCTCACTCGATCGTCTGATTCGCTCTCTGGTCAAAGGTCGCATTCAAGTCAGTGATGAACTCTCCATCGTCTCGTAAGCAGAAAGCTCCTTGAGAACTCGACACTCTAAAAGAGCTTTCTCTTGGGAAAGTTTAGACCAGTGACTGATATTGCGATCGCCCTCTACCAGGATAGCTTTTTGTATAATGCACTTTTGACATACACAATTAGCGTTCCCAACTTCATAAACATTATGAGGGATACGATCCAGCATCTCATTGAGCCACACATTCAAGATTTGGGTGGATTCCAAGCCCGCCGCCTGCTTCCCTCAGACGTTTTAGCACTGGTAGGCCCGTTCATCTTTTTTGACCATCTCGGCCCTGCGGTGTTTCCACCCGGCCGGGGCGTGGATGTCAGACCGCATCCGCACATCAACTTAGCAACCGTCACCTACCTGTTTGAAGGGGTTTTGCTGCATCGTGATAGTGTGGGCAGCGTTCAAGAAATCCGTCCTGGTGCCGTGAATTGGATGACAGCAGGGCGAGGCATTGTCCACTCCGAACGCACGCCTGACGACGAGCGCAGCAAAGAAGCCATCCTGCATGGCATTCAAACTTGGATAGCACTTCCCGATGAATACGAAGAAACCGACCCCTGGTTTCGGCATCATCCGGCAACTCAACTGCCTGCTTGGGAGGATGCAGGAGTTTCATTCACCCTAATTGCGGGTGAAGCCTATGGTCGTACTTCCCCAGTTCAAATATTTTCACCCATGATTTATCTGGACGTGCAACTGACTCCTGGCAAGCAATTTACCTTACCGGGCAATTACAGCGAACAGGCAGTTTACAGCGTAACAGAGGGGCTTTTGATCGATGGAGTGCCTCTGGAACAACATCGGTTGGCAGTTATCACTTCCGGCACTGAAGTAAACATTTCTGCTTCAGGCAAGGCTCGTTGTATTGTGATTGGCGGTGAACCTGTTGGTGAGCGGCATAAGTGGTGGAATTTTGTTTCGAGTCGCCACTCGCGCATTGAGCAAGCTAAACTCGATTGGAGAGAGGGACGGTTTGCTGAGGTTCCTCAAGAGACAGAGTTTATTCCGCTGCCAGAAGAGCCACCTTCTCAAGCAGAGCAACCGTTGTGAATAACCGCAGCGATTTAAATTAAAAAACTGTTTGTTGATTCAGAATGCCTCTTTTTTACTCGACTCTTAGCAGATATTATTCCAAAATCGGCGTTGCTTAATCAGGGTATGAAAAAAATCAGTTGGAAATCGGGAAGCTTTGTGGGTACTGGTTTATATGACTTGCATATTTAGCCTTTCATACCGTAAATCAGCAACGCCCTATCGGCTTATATTCCGCTTCATTTGATCTAGTTCTTCGTCTGCTTCCCAGCGTTGAAACTTTTCCTCTAAAGGATCTGCCGCATTAAAACTATTATAATTTGAACTCTGATTCCAACCCCTTGTATCCCAATTTGGCTCTGTTTTAGTGGTAGGGCGAGTTGCAGCTTCGGCGGCTTTTGCTCGGACTTCTTTTCGCCGTACTTGAATTTGGCGGTACAGTTCTTTGGCTTTTTCAATGCGTTCTTTGCAGCCTTGCATTTGACCCCAGCGCTGATTTCCCTGACGCAGCAAAGCGGCTTGCCGCTCTTGGGCGGCTTGAGCTAAATCGAGCCTTTGAGCAGCTTTAGCTTTGTTGATGCGATCGTTCCAACGCTGAATTTCTTGGGCTGCGGAGAGAATTTCGGCTTGCAGTTTTTTCTCTTGTTTTTGGATATCGAGAATCAGCCGCAGAGTGTCTTCTTCTTGTTCCTTCAGTTGTTCTTCTATTGCCTGCAATTCCAGATGGGGATTGCTGCGTAAAAATTCTTCTAATCGGGTTTCTAGAAATCGGCTGAAATCGTCAAATAAGCCCATTTTTTATTAGTCCTATGTTATTGGTTATTAGTTATTAGTTATTAGTTATTAATTATTGGTTATTTGTTGTTAGTTGTTAGTTTTTCGCAGTTGAGATTCCCCAGTGATTAATTTATTAGCTACTAAGAACTGACAACTGACAACTAACAACTGACAACTAACAACTAACAACTAACAACTGACTAATTAAAATTTCTGGCCGACAAAAACCGATCGCACATCTCCTCCCTTGCGAATCACTGCTTCTTGATTTTTGATTTCTGCGAGCGTCCAACCGCTAGCGCCAATGCTTTCGCCGACATAAATTCTGCGGGCTACGCCCTCTACTTCAAACAAAGCAGCCGATCGATCGCCCAACTCCAAAATCCCTACCAGCGTGTGCGCGGAAGTGGGGGCGCTGGTGACGGCCGGTGCCGATTGCTCGGGCGCGGGCGCGGGCGCGGATTGCTGGGCTGGGGGCGCTGGTGCCGGTTCGGTTTCGCGAGCCAAAATCTTCGGTTCGGGAGACTCCGAGGGGGAAGGGGAAGCGGCGAGGGGAGATCGAGTGCCTGCAGCGGCGAGCGCACGACCGGAGCCTGGAGCAGCAGGCGAGGGGGAAACTGCAGCGGTTTGAGGAGCAGCCGGAGCAGCCGGAGCAGCCGGAGCCGCAGCTACCGGAGCAGCCGGAGCCACAGTCACCTGAGCGGGGGGAGGGATGACTACGATTTGGGGTGCAGGTGCTCCAGGCTGGGCGCCGGCTTGTTCTAGGGCATCGGCGATGCGGTTGACTGCGGTGGAAAGACCTGCGGTTGCCGGCGGCGCACCGGAAATTGAAATGCTCGGCAGCGTCCCTGGGGTGGGGGCTGCGGGAACTCCTGCAAGTTGGGGGTTAGCTTGGGGTGCTTTTTTTTGTTCGATCGCTTCTAGGGAGCGCTGCACGTATTCGACAAACGGGGTGTCTGGTGCTGTTTTGCCACTTGCTACGGGCGTCTCTGGTGTAGGGGCGGCGGGCAAGCGCACGAGTCCCGACCTGCTTGCCAACCACAACCCCATGACTAGCAGCAGCGACCCAAATGCTGCTCCCAGCAGCATTCTGTCGAATGATTGTTTGGACTGCTGTTTTTTGGCTGTTTCTAGGGCGACTTGGCGGGCGATCGCTTCTACGTCTTTTTCGGCTCGCGGAGGCTGGGGCGCCAACTGCGACAAAACTATTGGAGGTACCGAGATCGACCTGAGCGCCACGAATTCTGGCTGCACCGGCTCGGATGGCAGTCCGTCACTGCCGTCGAATGCTTGATCGACTCCTTCAAACAGTTCGTCCATCAACCGATCGGCGTAGGACTCTACTGCCACTGCTTCGGCTGGCACTGTTTCGACGGTCGCAACCACGGAGATCGGCTCTGACGCTGATTCCAAAGACATCTGTTTGGCGATTACTTTTTGAGGCATAGTTTTCTCTGATTCGCGCTGCTCGACAACCCTGAGACTCTTAACTTTTGACTTCTACAGGATAATCTTAAAATTTACCTTAGTTCCCCTTAATAGGTGAATTGTACCTCACCGATCACCAAATGTTTAGTCTTCGGCCAACTTACTTTGCCCTATCGACTTTTGTTTTACCTGTTTTGGGTCTTTTCGCCCCTGTTTTCTGCTGCCAGTCTTATTTGCTCACCCTGACCTTTAGTGCATATTCTACTGCTTTTGTCAACCCCAACCTCCGGGGCGTCGCAGTTCTTGACACACAGCTTTACTTGAGGCTCTCGCAAATAAAGCGGGTTTTTTGTCGCTGTTTCCGAGCGGCTTACAGATTTAACAAGGATTTCCGACTTTTATTCGTCTTAAGTTTGTTGGTCAATTTGCTTGACAGTAGTAAGCTGATACGCAGCTAGATTGTATAATATAAATATAAAATAAGCGATAATTAGTTATAATGTATGCCAGCCAAAAACCATCTATCTCAAAATCAAAAACAGAGACTCATTAAACTATTAAAAGAGTCTGAGGATAATTATGTGAGGGAAAAAGTTCTAATCTTATTGCTAATAAATGACGGAAAAAGTTATCAACAAATCAGTGAATTCATGGAGATTGCTTACACAACGGTAGCTTATTGGTCAGTTCATGGCGACCCAGATAATTTGGATAGTTTTTTAGATAAAAGAAGCCAAGGTAATTTTCGCAAAGTCACTCCAGAGTATGAAAAAATATTGATAGATACAATCGATAAAGCTCCGGCAGAATATGGATATGAATTTGGGAGATGGACGGCAGCCAGACTAGCAACATATTTAGAAAAAGTCACAGGAATTAAATTGAGTGGTTCCCAAATATCCAGGATATTACATAAAAAAAAATACGTTTACATTTGGGCTAAATATAGTTTAGAGGACAAACAAAATCCCGTTGAAAGAGAAGTATTTAAACAGAAGCTATCCGAGTATTTAAAAATAACAAAACAAACCCCAGAGCTTTTACAGGTATGGTTTTGGGACGAAAGTGGATTTAGCTTGCGAGTGATAAGAAGAAAAACTTGGGGTAAAAAAGGTAGTCGAAAAAAAATCACAGGTCAAAGGAGAAGAGGCAGAGTAAATATCATGGGTGGATTGAGATATTATGACAAAAAAAGGTTAAATTTTGTAATAAAAAAAGGAGACTCGAATACGTTTTATGAGCAAATTAATGCCTTAAATGATTCGATTGTCCAAGAATGGAGAGAACTGGGTAATCAAGCTGAAAGTTTTGCCGAATCAGGAATAAAGATTGTAATTATTTTAGACAATGCTAGTTTTCATAAAAAGAAAGATATTCTGAGCCAAATATCAGCCGAAATGCCTCATATTATTTTAGAATTTTTGCCACCTTACAGCCCCGATTATAATTTGATTGAATTGGTCTGGCATTCAGCGAAAGAATATATAGCACATCGACTGTTTAAGTCAGTAGAAGAATTGTCAGAATTACTACATAGATTATTAAATGAAGGAGAAATGGTTATCAAATGGGAGCGAAAAATCAAAAATAAAGGCAATGCTATTTTATCCGGTTTAGCTGCGTAGCAGCTTAACAAGCAACCGATTTTATAACTTTAATAGTACCATAGCTTCATCACACTTAGGTAATAAATTGTCAAAGGTTGCAAAATCGTCTGCTAAATAAGCATTATTCCTAATATTTTTTTACATTTTTTTTTTTACAACATTTGTAATAAAAAAAATTCTTGTAATTTGTCAATATATATTCGTTTCAGCATGGGATTTTTTCACTCATAATTCCTGTCGCTCCTGTCATTGTGAGCAGGAGCTAAACACAACACTCGGACAACCCAAATTAACCCACCCGTTCCGCCAATTCCAACCAGCGCTCAGTCGCCCGATCGATCTGCTGCGTCAACTGAGCCAAACGATCCGATAACTTCTTCACCTCGGCAAACCCGCTGGGAGCATTGTTAGACAACCTCTTTTCAATCTCTTGTTTCTCAGCTTCCATCTTCGGAATTTGACTTTCTAATTGTTCGTATTCCCGCTTCTCATTAAAGGAAACTTTGGTAGTTTTTTGAGTGGAAGTTGGGGTTTGTGAATTACTAGATTCAGCGGTGCGTGTAAGTTTTTCTTTTTCTTTTTGCCCTTTGATTCCCTTGGCTTCTTCGGCTTTTTTGTAGTCTAAATACACCGAATAATTGCCGGGATACAAACGCAAATTGCCGCCCGGTTCTAAGGCGAAAACCATGTCGATCGTGCGATCGAGAAAATAGCGATCGTGGGACACCACAATTACGCAGCCGTTAAAATCTTCGAGATAATCCTCCAAAACCGCCAAAGTCTGCACGTCCAGGTCGTTTGTCGGTTCGTCCAAAATCAGCACGTTCGGCGCACTCATCAGCACTTTCAACAGAAATAATCGGCGCTTTTCCCCGCCGGAAAGTTTGTTAATCGGTGCATACTGTTGGTTCGGTGGAAACAGAAACTTTTCCAACATTTGAGAAGCGGTAATGATTTCCCCATCCGCCGTTTGCACCAACTCCGCCACACTTTTCAAGTATTCAATAACTCGCTGGTCTTCGTTGGGCGTCAAATCCTCTGAATGCTGGTCAAAATAACCGATGTGAATGGTTGTCCCAATTTCGACTGTACCCGAATCCGGCTGAATGCGTCCGGTGATGATATCCATCAGCGTCGATTTTCCCGCACCGTTGCACCCAATAATTCCAATCCGGTCTTCGGGAGTGAAATTGTAGGTAAAATCTTTAATTAAAGTGCGATCGCCATAGGCTTTAGAGATATTCAATAACTCAATCACTTTCTTACCAATCCGGCGGCCCGCTGTCGCAATCTCGACTTTGCCGTTGGCTGTTTTGAATTCCTCTGCTCGCATATCTTTAATGCGATCAATTCTGGCTTTTTGCTTCGTACTGCGCGCCTTCGGCCCCTTCTTGAGCCATTCCAACTCGCGCCGCAATACTCCCGAGAATTTGCGCTGAGTGCTGGCGGCCGATTCTTCAGCTAGGGCTTTTTTCTCCAAGTAATAAGCGTAATTGCCAGCATAATTGTAAAGGTCGCCCCGATCGATCTCTAGGATGCGATTGGTAACGCGATCGAGAAAATAGCGATCGTGCGTAATCAGCAGCAAAGCACCGCGATAGCCGTTCAAATAGTTCTGCAACCACTCCACAGACAGCGCATCCAAGTGGTTTGTCGGTTCATCCATCAGCAACACATCGGGCTCGGACAACAAAGCCGTTGCTAAGGCAATTCGCTTGCGGTAGCCGCCGGACAAATCGGCAATTTTCGCATCAAAATCCTCAATCCCCAACTTGGTTAAAATCAATTTCGCCTTCGTTTCCAAATCCCACGCATCCACCTCATCAATGCGTTCAGACACTGCAGACAGACGCGCCATCAACTTGTCTGTATCGCCTTTGCCGTGGGACAATTGATCGGAAATTTCCTCGTATTCGCGCACTAAAGCCATTTGTTCGCCACTGTCGGCAAATACTTGCTCTAAAACCGTGTGATTTTCGTCTAAATCCGGCTGTTGGGGGAGATAGACAATTGTAGACCCTGGATTGACCCAGCGATCGCCAGAGTCGATCGACTCCATACCCGCAATCATTTTCAGCAGGGTTGATTTCCCGGAACCGTTAGTGCCGATGAGTCCGACTTTATCGCCTTCATCCAGGCTGAAACTCGCATCTGTCAAGAGTTCCTTGATGCCGAAGTCTTTTTTGATCGATCGCAGAGTAAAAATAGTCATCTGTATAGAAAGTCATTTACCTGACTTAGTTTAACTTAGTTCGATCCTTTCGGGTTGCATCGGTATGGTCTGTCGTTCCGATGAAACTTCTTCAAGACAAGGGCGAACTTGATTTTTATGAGGATATAAACTTTAATAAATGTTAAGAATGTGATAAAATTTATATATTAATATCTTATATTTTCGTGACTTAAATATATGGAACATATGGAACTAAATGAACTTAAGGAGCTTGTCAGAATGGGAGAGTTTGGAGCAATTAGTTTGGATACATCAATTTTTGAGTCTCAAGGGTTAAAGCTAGAGTCTGGGCTGCTTAAGCAATTAGACCAATTTCTAGATAATTCTACAAAGTTGATTATCTCCGAGGTGGTTAAAGAGGAAGTATTATCGCACTTAACTAAAAAAACCAAAGATGCACAAAGGGACATTGATAAATCCCTCAAAGACGCTAAGGATTATTGGCAAGTTGAGGATAGTGATATTGAAGACATAAAAAACTCACTTTTCGGTGGACGTGAAGCACAAGAAGTTGCGTCTGAGCGATTTAGTCAGTTTATAGAGGCTACATCTCTGGAGATTCTCGAAGCTCAAGATTATTTAATAGTCACCGAACTAATACAAAAATATTTTAGAGCCAAGCCCCCTTTTTCTGAAAATGGTAAGAAAAAAAATGAATTTCCTGATGCAATTGCTTTAATCTCTCTTGAGAGTTGGGCTAATAAAAACAAAACAAAAATTATTGTTGTTACATCTGACAATGACTGGAAAAATTTCTGCAAAGGCTCTGAAAGACTTTACTCTAGTGATGACTTTGCCGGCGTTTTAGGACTGTTTCAAAATGCTGATGATCTATGTAGACATTTATCCCAGCAATATGAAAATGGCGTTCTTGAAGATGTAAAACAAGCTGTGTTTAATGCTTTAGATTATAAAGTTTGTGAAATGGATATTTATCCAGAGGCTAACTCTTCTTTTAATTATGAACAAGAAGTAACACAAATCAAGGTCACGGAATTTGAATTTGAATTGCTTGAGTCTCCTAACATAATATTTAGACCCGTTAATTTTGATGACAATAGCTTGATAGTTGAATCAAAATTAAGTGTTGATGTCAATGTTGAGTGCAGTTTTTCATTTTATGTCTACGATCATATCGACAAAGATTATGTTGGAATAGGAGGCTATAGCGTAAATACTCAAGACAATTTGGAGGTGGAGGTTTTAATTACATTTGCAGGTGATTTTAAAAGGGTTGGCGCACAGGTCAAAGTAGATGAGGTTGAAGTGGAGATGAAAACACCTGTCAGCATTGATTTTGGGGATATTGATCCAGATTGGGGAGAGGAAGATTAGGACTACTGAAAAGCGGCATAACAAACTGTGTAGTGTACAAAACCTCGATCGCTCAATTCGATCCGGCTCTCGGTGTCATGCCCGTAAATTGCCGAAACTCTGTGCGGCGAATGGCTGTGGCTGTTGAACCCACACCAATACGGCAATGTCTATAATCGATTTGTCAGAGCTGGATTGTGCCTAAATAGCAATCACTCTTGTCTTACCGTCTGAATCAGATTCAGGTTTTGCAATCATCCGAATCTCCACATCACTACCAAGCGCGTTTAAGAACCGGAACAGGCGATCTATTGAAAACTCAGATAGTTTGCCACGCAGCAAATCAGTTATTTTAGATCGCTCGATTTCCCGGCATTTTGCTGCTTGAATCTGCGTCAAGGTTTTCACTAATTAACTAAAATTATGATTTTTTTGCATATTTTATGACCCGGAAGTCTGGGCTTGCTACCCATCTGCGGGAATATGACAATCCTGCTGAGGGAAAAATAGCAATCTGGCAGATTCTCTGGCGATCGCAAGAAGTGAGTTTTGTTCTCCCCACGAGCGAGGGGGTAGCTAACCCGGATTTGATATGATGCTTGAATTCCTGTGAAGCAGTGTATTTGCTCGTTACCGATGAAATAAATCCATGCGATTTGCCACCTATCTGCACCCACAAACATTTTGTACTTCCAAACTCATTCAAGAAATTTCTTTTACAGGCTATTCTTTTACTTACTACAACCAAGTTAGACAGACTCTTAAAACATTTCTGAAAAACTATCCTGCATTACCCTTAAGAAAGGCTAGGATAAGTGATTATCTTAGGGTTCACAGTCGCGAATATCTTCAAAAGATTATATTGCAAGCCCTCGATCGACCTCTGGATGAAATCAGCATATCCTTACCACAATTGAGTATTGAATGTCAAGGCTTGGAGTCTTGTCTGCCCGGTTATCTCTACGGTTTGGGAGGAATGATGGAAGCGATCGACCAAATGAAACAGGGAAACCTAGAACGCGCTTACTGCTTCAGTATGGTTGGGCATCACGCTCATATTAATTGGGGACACGGTTACTGTCTCTTAAATCCTCTTGCTGCTGCTGCTCGATATGCTCAAGTTCAAGGATTTGAAAAAGTATTGATTGTTGACTGGGATATTCATCATGGCGATGGAACTCAGTCAATCTTTATTAACGATCCCAGCATCTATTGTATTAGCATTCATAGTGGCGTCGATCTCTACATGGCTAAAGCATCAGACTTGAAGGTTGGAACAACAACTGTTGCTGAAGCTGTGGGACACTGTAACATTCCGATCGTTAGTGAATCTTTTCCTGTTAAAGTTTTGGAGTCAGAGGGTATAACTGGCAGATTCTACTGCGGGCATCAGAGTATTAGCACTTTTGAGGAAGCTCTAGAAAACCTTCCCTGGCAACCTGACTTAGTTGCTATTTTTTCGGGTTACGATTCACACAGAGATGATTGTGGAAAGGGAATCACAGATTGGACAAATGCTGATTTCTGTAAACTGACGGAAATAGTATTAGATTTTGCTAAGAGATGTGGATGTCCAGTTCTCTCTACTCACGGAGGTGGCTACAGATTACCAGTTACAGTTGCAGCCGCTACTGCTCACGTCAGAACTTTAGCAACCTATGTTTAGTTTTCTGCTGTGTGACAACCCGCTTGAGCACGAAGTGTAAAGCTTTAAACCTGTAAAACCAAACTCGGTCTGACTCCCCGATCGCTCCGGGTGTCAGTGTCATGCCCGTAAATTGCCGAAACTGTGTGCTGCGAATAACTGTGGCTGTTGAACCCACACTCGAAGGCAATGTCGATAATCGATCGATCTCGAAAGTTTCAACAATTGCTTTGCCCGTTTTACCCGTTGGGCGATCGGGTATTTGTAGGGGGATGTGGCGACTGCTTAAATAGATGGCTGAAATGAAATTGACTCGTATCCAGCAATGGAGGTAAATCTGCAAATTTAATATCTGGATTCAGATGTTAGTTGATGTACTTGGTTTGCGCTTCTGAGTTTATTGTGCTCCGCCAATGCGATCGCTATCTCTGGGATGCTTTTGGGAACTCGCATTGCAAGACATAGGTCGATTGTGCCTAGATAGCAATCACTTTTGAAGTCATTCTAGAAATATAAAGTTTTAATTTTAATAATTTTCCCTGACTTTAGTTAACTAGGTGTCCAACTTAAAAATTCAACACAGCAGCCACCAAGACCCTGGCTAGCAGTACACACCTTACTTGTATCTAGAGACGGGTTGTTTCAAAAATATCTTCTCTATCTTTAGGAATAGATAAACCCGCCCTAATTTAACGCCACAAAAATAAAGTTTTGAGTAAAAAGGCAGGGGTGGAAAGTACGAATGCAGATTGTAGGGTTTCCTTGCCTGTCATTCCCAAGCGCGATCGCCGAAGATAAGAGTATAGAAATTAAACGGCTGGTTTTCACCCGCCCTTACACAAAATGAACTTACAAAAAGAACAACAAGTAACAATTCTACAAGACGAAACAGCAGCGACTGGAAATTCAGCCAACCCAACAGTTGAAACTCCTTTATACGCCTCAGAATTTGCAACAGAGGAAAAAGTCAGAGTGGAAGAATTTAAGATTAGCGGCGACAGCCTAATTGGTAAAGTCAAAGAACTAATTCAGCAAGGAAAACTCCGCCGCCTCGTCATCAAAAACTCGCAAGGGCGGACTTTGGCAGACATTCCGCTGATGGCTGGATTGGTGGGCGGCGTTGCAGGCTCAGTAGTCTTTCCAATTGCTGCTGTACTTGCTACAGTGGGAGCAGTTGTGGCTCATTTGACTGTAGCCATCGAGCGCAAAGAATAGACCTCTTGCAAAAATCCTTTTCCTCAATTGATGGGACGGGCTCTCCGGCCCATCCCACAAGAAAAAATAACTCTTGTGGGATGGGCCGGAGAGCCCGTCCTAATTATTTTTGCAAGAGGTCTAATAGTGATTAGTAATTAAAAATCTTATCTTCAAGTCCGCGAAGGCGGACTTTGTTTGTTTAGTAGCGATTTTAATAACGGAATGGTCTGATCAACGCAAATTATCCGGTACTTTCGCCGCAGGTTGGTCTAAATAATTGTAAACAATCCGCGAAATCCGACGGACAAAATCTCTCACAATCGGATCATTGTAAGGACGTTTAACAAAAATTGCGGCTAAATAACGCTTACCGTTGGGCATATCAATAATTCCTGCATCGCCAACCACAAAGCCGATATCTCCGGTTTTGTCAGCAATCACGGCTCCCGGCCCCAAACCGGAAGGCAAAAGCGTTCTAGTTGTGGTGTGCCGCAGTAATTCTAAAGCTTGTTCCCGACTCGATTCAGACACTAATTTATCGCCAGACAGCATCGCCAGCAACTTTACCATATCCACAGAACTTGTGGTATTTGTTCCTTGAAAATCGCCGAGCCAATTGCGAATTCTCGTATCAGTTAATCCCCAACTGCGAAAACGCTCGTTGAGTTTAGCAATTCCCCCCAAACGTTCAATAATCATGTTGGTGGCTGTATTGTCGCTGATGGTAATCATTTTATCTACGGTTTCTCTGATGCTAAACCGAGTACCATTTGGTCTGTCTTGCATAGTGCCAGAACCGCTGGCTACTAAGTCAGACTTCATAACTAATGTTTCGTCTAGGCTAACTTTGCCCGCGTCTACATCTTGATAAAAAGCAATCAGAATTGGTAATTTAATGGTACTCGCGGCCGGAAATACTCGATCGCCCTTGATATCCAAATAGTTGCCTGTATCTAAATCCAGAAAAAACATTCCGGCGCTCAGGGATCTATACTGTTCGATCGCACTTTCGATTTGAGGCTTGATGGCTGTCATTTCCGAGCCTGTTGACATCCCCAAATCATGGGAATAGTTTCTCGGATTTCCCGGCGAAACAGTGGGCGTAACTTGACCTGCTGCTTGTTCTATGCGGGTAATAGCTGTGGGTGGAAAAGACTCGTTGCCGGCTATTTGCTCGGGATTTGGCAACTGAAATGACCAGCGCGTGGCAGATTCTCTAATGACTCGGACTTTTTGCGGGTCTAACTTATAACCGGAAGTTAATTGTATGACTAACCTGGTTGTTTCGGTGTCAAACTGTCCGACTCTAATTTGTTGAATAGCTGAGTTGTAGCTTTGAGGAGTTTCGGGATATTCCAAGACTATTCCCGGCAAATCTATTACTAAGCGGGTGGGATTTGCAATTAGTTTAACTTGCGGCTGAACTCGTGAATCTGTGGTTAAATTGAGCTGATTTCCCCTGGGATCGAAGTGCCAAGATGTTAGTGTATCAGCTTTTGCGGGCAGGGCGATCGAGAAAAGACTAAGGGCGGCCGGCAACAGCCATCGCAGTTTTAGAGTCATGTTTGAAGAGAAAGAGTTTAACGGCTGCAACGAGAAAGCGGCTGAAAAAACCTTATCAACCGCTTTCGAGACGAAGCACATAGCATCATACAGTCAACTCTTGCCCGCAGCCGTAAGTTTTTTATTTGCTTTGAGAGTATTCCGTTTCCGGGACTGATATTAGATCCGGTTCTATTACCCCTTTTTCTTCCAGTCTCGCGCAGGCGGACGAAAGTTTGTACAGTCGTGAATTCTGTTGGCAGAATTCTTGTTTTGTAGGCACAAATTTTATTCACCTGAGATGAATTCAAGTTAGGCGACTTCCCGATTTCTAGCATCTTCGAGCGAGTCAATCGCGGCTTTGAGAAAGACTTTTCCTTTAGCAACAAATCGGCGATCGCTCAAAGGATCGTAAGCTTCCCAATTACCGCTAACTTCGCGATCGCGCCACAAAAACCAGCAGCGGTAGATTTCCCCGCTATCTATATCATCGCACAAAGCCAGCCAATCATCCCCCGTGAGGGCGCTGGCATCTAATGCTACCAATTCCATCCATGCAAGTGCAGTGCAGGCATCGATAGCCTCAGCATCAACCGAGTCAGATTTGGTAGCTATAGGTTGTGGCGAACACAGTGTAGACTTCATAATTTCTCCTTAATTCAATTAAATCAATCAATCAATGAATTGCGCTATTTATGCAACTGACCCGGTACGCCAAGTGGAAAAATTGTGTTTTGATAAATTTCTGGTTGGTCAAATTTACCAGCGGCTGATGCTTCTGTTAAATTATTAAGTGTATTAATTGTGAAAATGGCGGCGGTTCCCAAAGCGGCCATTGCCAGTCTGTGTAACATTTTGCTCATTTGGCTGCTCCTTTTTTGCTTGGTGTATCTACTCTAAAAAGTTAAGTGGTGATTAGCGGCGGAGATTGGGGAGTTAAGAAAAACTTTTTATCCTAAAATATATTCAACTGTTGAAGCCGTTATCAGGACAGAGTTTGAGGAGTCGAGCGCCCAAAAAACCTCCCCAAGTAAAATTCCTTAAATTCCGGCTGGCTGATTATCTTCCTTAAGATCGCCCAAAATAGGAACTTAAGGGGTTAAAATTTCTAGATTCGTTCCCCTTTCACTGCAAGCGAAGTGCTCAAGTCAAAACGCGATCGCGGTCGCATTCTCACTGCCTCTGGCTTAAAGAAACTTAACGAGGCGCTCCAAGAATGGTCTGACCGAAATAACATTAGAGGTACTCTGACTGAAATCGAGGCTGAGTCTGGCGTCGGTGCGGATACAGTCAGCAAAATTAAGCAGGGTAGAGAAGGTGCGGATTTGAGTAAAATTCGACAGTTGTTCGCGGCTTTTGAAATGACTCTGGCTGCTAGCGACCATCGATCGGCTAAACTTGAGGAACCGGAGAATTTAGACGAGCTGGACAATTTGGCGGCGGGGGAAACAGCCAGCAGCAGAATTGTTAAAGTATTTGTCAGTTATCGCAGCGCCGAACCAGATCGCGAGTTAGGAAAACAGTTGGAAACGGCCTTAAGCGCGATCGGTCATACAGTTTTCACAGCAGAAAATAACATTAGATTGGGAGATAATTGGTTCGATCGCATTAATTTCTTCCTTCAAGAATGCGATTATTTGCTGCTACTGTTGCCGCCAACGGGAAATCAAAGCGAACTGCTAACATATCAAGTTCAGCAGGCAAAAGAACTGCAAGACTCCCGCCCTGACAGAAAACCAATAATTCTCCCCATCCGCGTAGGTTTTCCCCTGAACGCGCCTCTAAATCACGACTTGCGGGGCTATCTGTACCGCATCAAACAGAGGGAATGGAAAACCACCGCCGACACTCCAATTATTATCGAAGAAGTGCTGAACTTGTTAGCAGAAACTCCCGCACCAGTCATAGAAGAAACGGAAGATTTAACACAAAAACAGCTATTAGAAATTAGCAACGACGAAATACCTCTACCCGCCGCCGAACCGGAATTACCGGGAGGACAAGTCGATGTCGCTTCTCAATTTTATGTAGAACGCCAGCCCATCGAAGAACGCTGCTATCAAACTATTGTGCAGCCCAGCGCGTTAATTAGAATCAAAGCACCGAGACAAATGGGCAAAACTTCCTTGATGGCAAGGATTTTGCATCACGGAGCCCGTCAAGGCTATTGCACAGTGCCACTAACTTTTCAGTTAGTAGATAAAGCCGTATTCGCCAACTTAGATAAATTCTTAAAGTGGTTTTGCGCTTACGTCGGCCGCGAACTGCACTTACCCAATCAATTAGATGATTATTGGGACGAGATATTCGGCAGCAAAGTCAACTGCAAAGATTACTTTGAAAAATACATTTTACCACAAATCGACAGTCCTTTAATTTTAGGATTAGACGAGATCGATCGCGTTTTCCAATATCCCGACATTGCCGAAGACTTTTTAGGACTGCTGCGGGCGTGGCACGAAGAATCGAAGCGGCGCGACATCTGGAAAAAACTGCGATTAATTGTAGTTCACTCCACCGAAGTTTACATCCCGATGAACATCAATCAATCGCCTTTCAACGTCGGGCTGCCCGTAGATTTGCCCGAATTCAACTCTCAGCAAATACAAGATTTATCAGCGCGCCACAACTTGAATTGGTCGGATGCAGAAGTTGAAGAATTAATGGCAATTGTCGGCGGACATCCGTATTTAGTGCGAGTTGCATTATATCACATTTCGCGCTCGGATTTGACACTCGATGAATTAAAAGAAACTGCGATCGCAGATGCGGGAATTTACAGCGACCATTTGCGTCGCCAACTGTGGAATTTAGAAGAATATCCAGAGTTGGCGCAGGGGATGAGAGAGATTGTGGCTGCGGACTCTCCGGTGCAGTTAAAGGCGATGCAGGCGTTTAAATTAGACAGTTTGGGGTTGGTGAGATTGCAGGGGAACGAGTGCGTGCCGAGGTGCGAACTGTACCGGCAATATTTTCGATCGCACTTAAGCGCGATCGTGTAAAATTTTGTGCGTAAGTGCGGCAAGTAATAATCAGGTGAATGATACCCATGAACGATATTTTTTTGATAACATCCGATAATTGGCTAGATTGGATCACCGTGTTTGGTTATCTAGGTTTTACTGCTTTCATTGCATGGCGCGTGTTCACCACAAAGTAGATATATTATGAAATTACCTTCTTCTTCTTTCTTACTTCGCGTCCTAGCGCTTACGCGCCGCTTCGCGTAACGCGCCTTCGCGGTTCGTTAAATAAATAGTAAAAAATGTAGATATTAAGACTAGGGTAAAACCCTAACTAAATTCACTACCTCAGACTGTAGTTAGATAGAATCCTCTCATAAATTTCATAATTCTCTCGATCGAAGCAGCAAAAAATTACTCTTTGAGAACCACCATTCTTTTGTATTTGTTGTGAGCATATCTTCACTGCAATCTCCCCTGCTAGAGCCTTAGGATATTGGTAAATCCCAGTGCTAATGCAAGGAAATGCCAAACTCTCTAACTCTTGATGGGCGGCGATTTGCATACACTTGCGGTAACACTCGGCCAGGAGTTCAGGTTCTCCATGATTACCTCCCCGCCATACTGGCCCTACTGTGTGGAGGATGAAGCGCGCAGGCAAGTTATATCCTTTAGTTAGCTTAGCATCCCCAATCTTACATCCTCCGAGCAATCGGCACTCGTGAACAAGTTCTGAACCTGCTGCTTTGTGTATTGCTCCATCTACTCCGCCACCCCCAAGTAAACTGGTATTGGCAGCATTCACGATTGCATCAACTTCCAGTTTGGTGATGTCGCCCAAAATAACTTTCATATTTTTTGGAATAGTAAACTATAGGCAAGTTTACCAAAAAAACTCGTTATCTAGTCTTGCTGTCTCAACTTTCCCAAAATTGGAATTTGTTCCAACTGTTCCGGCCGTATACTATCCCAGTTTAACCCAATTGGACGCGGATAATTTGTATTAGTCTCAATTACCTCCTCAGCAGTAACAATCCAATTCAGCGCCCAATCGTGAGCTTGCATTGGTAAACGCGAATCTGCGACTATTTGCAAAGGATGCACTGTTGTGACAATTGGCGTATCGATTTTTACTAACCCGAATTCTTTCAACATAGCCAATTCCAAATCGGCAAAACCTGCACCTTTCCCGGTTCTTCCACCGCCCGGCCCTGCTGCTACGCAGCCGACTATTACTAAATCAATCGGCTCCATTTCTGCAAAACTTACCAATTTTCCGCAAACAAGTGCTTTGCGGGCGATCGCACTTTCGGCAATAGATATATTTTGCCGCTGCAAATCCTCAGCAGTCAACTCAACAAAACAGCGATCGTCTGTCAATCGCGGTACTGCCATATACAGGCGTTTTCCATCTTGCAAAGCTTGCATCCGCACCGGAATTTGCGCCGAATCTGGATTGCACTTAATCGTTTTTGCTTGTTGCCATATTGGTAAAGTTGCCAATCTTTCAGCCGCCAACTCAGCACCGACAAAATTTGGAATATGACCGAACGGATCGCCAATAGATGCGGCTTGGTGCTTCAGCAAAGACCAAATTTCAGCTCTTAACTTGTCTTTGTCGTCGTTATATCCCGTCCAATCAGTTTTCATACTGTATTGTGTTACAATTTATCATACAGAATTATGCTTTAATACCGCCTCAGTTCTTCAGTCCGCGAAGGCGGATTTTGTTTGTTTAGTAGCGGTTTCAACCGCCGAATAACTTATATGAATTTTACCAGAAAGCCCAGTTACTATCAAGTCGGCGGCAGTCTCACCAATAACGCTCCCAATTATGTGAAGCGGCAAGCCGATGACGACCTTTATAACGGATTGAAAGCAGGGGAATTTTGCTATGTTTTGAATTCCCGGCAAATGGGCAAATCTAGCTTGCAGGTGCGGACAATTCAGCGTCTGAGAAATGAAGAAATTGCTTGTGCTGCGATCGACATTTCGGAAATTGGCAACCGTGGCGTCACTCCCGAACAGTGGTATGCTGGTTTGCTACGCATTCTCGAAAATAACTTTAACCTGTCCGATATTGTCAACGTGCGGACTTGGTGGCGCGATCGCAATTTTTTAACTCCGGTTCAAAGGTTGAGCGAATTCATCGAAACCGTACTGCTACCCAACATTTCCAGCAATATTGTCATTTTTATTGACGAAATCGACAGCATTCTCGCCCTAGATTTTCCCGCCGATGATTTTTTAGCCTTAATTCGATCGTGCTACAACAAGCGCGCCCACAATTCAGAGTTCGATCGCCTAACTTGGGCCCTCTTAGGTGTAGCATCGCCGACGGATTTGTGCCACGAGAAAAATGTCAGCAGCAATACCCCTTTTAATATTGGCAAGGCGATCGAATTAACTGGTTTTGACGAAACAGAAGCTCAACCGCTAGCAGCGGGTTTGGCAGAGCTGACAGACAGCCCTCATGAAGTTTTGAGAGAGGTTTTGTATTGGACGGGCGGGCAGCCTTTTTTGACTCAAAAGCTGTGCAAACTATTGTTGGAAAATCCACAATTAATCCCGAATTTACCCCCACCAGCCACCCCTAGCCAACGGGGAGAGGAAGATGCAGCCGCCCGTGCCCAAGGGGGGGAAAAGATAAAATTAACACTTCTAAAGAGTGGGTTGAAAAGGTAGTGCGCTTGAAAATAGTGGAGAATTGGGAATCTCAGGATGTCCCAGAACATTTGTCCACAATTCGCGATCGGCTTTTCAAAGAAAACCAGCGCATTGTCAGGAGACTGGGATTGTATCAGCAAATTTTAGAACAAACTGAAATTGTCCCCGATGGCAGTGCCGAACAAATGGAGTTGCGATTAAGCGGATTAATTGTTAAGCGCGGGGAAAAATTAACAATTTCTAATCCTATTTATCAAGCTGTATTTAACCAACACTTAATTGAAGAAAAATTAGAAAAACTGTCGCCTTACTCGGAAGCGATCAAAGTCTGGCTAAATTCTAGCTGTGAAGATTATTCCCAACTGTTGCGAGGGGATGATTTGCAGGCAGCATTAGTTTGGGCGGCCGGAAAAAGTTTGAGAAACGAAGATTTTCAGTTTTTGACTGCCAGCCAGAAAGTTATTTTGAGCGACCAAAATCAACTGCTGCATTCAGCTACACTAGAAACCAAAAAAGCTGTCTACGATGCCGAAAAAGCTTTGATTGAAGCTGACTCTGCCCAACAAAAAGCCAAACAGTGGATCGGCATCGGTTCTGCGGTACTGGCAGCATCGTTGCTGACAGCGATCGGCTTTTCAACTCTCGCTTACCAGCGGTTTAAACTAGCACAAGCAAGTATTGAAATCGAACAAAATGGCAGCGATGCTTTATTGTTGGCTGTTTCTCAAAAGACAGAAAATAGCGAAGCTTTATCAGAAGCTTTACTGAGGGCGATCGCCTCCGGTAAAAAATTAAAAACCTTGGTTAAAAACAAACCTAAGCTAGAACAATACCCGGCAACTAGACCGCTGTTAGCCTTACAAATAATTCTAGATAAAATTAGTGACACACAGCAGCTCAAAGCCTCATTAATTCCGCCAATAAAGATAAAGTGGCAAGCTCATAAAGGTGCAGTTACCAGCGTCAGTTTTAGCCCAAATAGGCAAATTTTAGCAACCGCAGGAATAGACGATCAAGTTAGGATATGGAACTTTTCCGGGCAAAAAATTGCTGAATGGAAAGCTTTACAGCAGTCAGTTAATATGGTAACTTTTAGCCCGAACGGTAAGTTTTTAGCGACAGCAGGAAGGGACAGCACTGTTAAAATATGGAATTTATCAGGTAAAAATATTTCTACTTTGAAAGGAATTCAAGGCTCTGTTACCAGCATCAGTTTTAGTCCCGAAGGAAAGTTATTAGCGGCAGCAGGGATAGACAGCTATGCTGCAATTTGGGATTTGTCTAAACTGCCACAATTAGTATCGTCTAGCCTGAAACTCCCAGGTCACAACGGCTTAGTGAGAAGCGTAAATTTTAGCCCAAACGGCGATTTCATAACGACTTTAGATGGCAAATCTACAGTGCGACTTTGGAATTTGTCGGGCAAGCTGAAAAAAACACTGCCTATTCAGGCAATTGGGCTCAGTTTCACTCCGGCTCAACACCAGTATCGCTTTGCTACAGTAACATTGAATGGCAAAGTTGGGCTGTGGAATTTGTCCGAAAAAGAATTAGTTAAGGAATTTCAAACCTTGCATTTTGATGCGAAATCAATTAGTTTTAGTCCCGACGGAGAACGGCTTGCTACAGTGGGAATTGACAAGACTGTACGGCTGTGGAATTTAGCGGGGCGGCAGGTTGCTCAATTTGAGTTCGAGGAGAATGTTGTTAGTGTCAGTTGGAGTCGAGACGGAGAGCAAATTGCTGTAGCTGGAAGCAACGGCACTGTCTGGCTGAGGCAGGTTGAAGGTTTAGAAGAATTGCTGAAGCAAAGCTGCAATTTTTTCACTACTCAACCGAAGTATTTTACAAGAGTTTCAACTATCTGCAAGTAGGGTTCATACATGACTTTAGCAAGTAGGACACAGCATTGCCCATAGGTGTCAACAAACACGTTAAACCGATAGTCCGACAGGGGTTGAAACCCCTGCCTCAAAGCTAAAGTCCTCTCAAGAGGACTAATGAGTTCTTCAGTCCTCTTGGAGAGGACTTTAGCTATTATTAGGCAGGGAATTCATTCCCTGGCGGACTGCCGGGTGAGCGGGAGGACTGGCAGACGAAAAGCTTAAGTTGACACGAATGGACATTGCCATGTCCTACCCGTAGCTAATGAGTTATGACTATCAATTTACTTTAACAGGCGAAACACTTACATTAGGATTTGTAACTCTTTTTAAGAGTTCTTGTCGGGCTTGTTCTGGATTTTGACCTTTGGGTACTTGATATAATAATCTACAGGAACCGTCTTGAGGATTAGCTGCACAAATAATTAGTTGACCGGTGGACGATGCACCTGCTGTGACAATATTATCCCATTTTCCTTGCGGTTGCGAGTTGTTGAGAATTCCTGAGACTCTGGTACACCGAGTAATCGCATCTTCTCCTGATTCATTGAAATAGTTATCAGCTAGCCACAAAATAACGGGAATATTTTTGCCTTGTTGGACAGCAATTGTAGCTGGGTGGCCGCCAGCAGCGCCGCAGAAGAATGCAGGCGCTTGGGCAAAGGCGGGACTGTTTGCTAAAATCGGAGCAACAAGGGCAATAATTGACGCGCTAAAAGCTGACTTTAAGAGCCGAAATTCCATGAGCAGTAATAAGCTTTTTCATTTAAGGTTACTAATAGTCTAAAAAGTTAAACTGTTTGTTGCCGGGAAGATTAGGCATTTAGAGAAAAAAATAAAATTTATTCTGCCAATTTTTGCGATCGCACACACTGGCCTCATCTCAGCCAAAACTCCGGGAAAAAAGCTCCCTGACAAACACGAAAGGCAGAAAACAGGTGCAGCCACAGGGGGTGCAAGCGGGAAGGTATAGGGTAAAGGAGTGGTTTTGCACCGTTTTTTGCGCTCCCCTGGCTCTTTCTGAGGTTGTCCCACCTAAAGGGGAACCTGTGCTAACATCGAAAAAAATATTCTCTTTAATAATCAACAATGGGCAATGTTCTGGTGCTGAACGCCTCCTACGAACCCCTTAACATCACCAATTGGCGAAGGGCGGTAGTTTTGTTGCTGAAAGGAAAAGCAGAACAGGTAGAACACAACGGGAAATATATTGCGCCAAACTTCCCGCTACCAACTGTGATCCGACTGCGGCATTATGTCCGAGTTCCCTATAAGGATATTCCGCTGACCAGGCGGAATATCCTGCACCGGGACGCACACTCTTGTCAATACTGTAGTTATACGGGCGACGATTTAACCCTCGATCATGTAATTCCCCGATCGCGCGGAGGAGGCGACAGTTGGGAAAACCTCGTCACCGCTTGTGTGCGCTGCAATGTCAATAAAGGCAGCCGCACGCCGAAAGAAGCGGGAATGTCGCTGCGCTATCCGCCTAGGAAACCTCACAGCGGCCTTTATTTTGAAGTCACTAAACACGTTAAGAGCGGTATGCACAAAGAATGGCAAAAATATGTAATAGGCCTTTAAAACCCCTGTCAGCGCAAGCGCGGGGGTTTTTTGCGGGAGTTATTATTTCTGAGATTGCTTCGTTCAGGGCAACACACACACTCTGCGTGAATTAAAAAATTAAAGAGAGAATTTGCGCTCTTAAATCAGGTTTGTCGTAAAAAGTAGGGGCTTTGACAAACAGGCATCTACAAAGAAACCGGGTTTAAGATAGAATGTCGCGCACATCCTGAAATAGTTAAATTGTTAATTTTTAATGATGAAAGACCACGCCCTTACCAATTCCGATGGAACATCGGGCAACCGCGAAGGTGAACTTGATACCAGCAGCGAGGTTGTACCCGCAGTGAGTGCGCCTGCGAAACGGCGCAGCAAAGCCGAAGTTGCTTCCGAAGAGAATCGCGGCCGTCTCCGCGAGGAATTGCACGATCGCAAAGTCGAGCAATTGGGCCAAATGTTCGATCGCCACAAAGGCACTCGCCAGTTAATATTACTGCAAGATTTTCCCGACCCCGACGCACTTTCAAGCGCTTGGACTTACAAATTAATTGCCGAACAGTACGATATCCAATGCGAGATTATCTACGCCGGCGCCCTCAGCCACCAAGAAAATATTGCCTTAGTTAAATTGACAGGGTTGCCGTTGCAGCGGTGGACGGTGGAAACATTAAAAACTAAGGATTTGTCGCTGTTTCAGGGTTGCGCTCTCATCGACAATCAAGGGACGACTTGTAATTTAACCGAGTATATTTTAGCGGCTGGAGTTCCGATCGCTGCCGTCATCGATCATCACAATTTGCAGGGGGAAATAAACGCAGAATTTATCGATTTGCGCCCTCAAATCCGCGCTACAGCCACGATTTTTGCCGAGTATTTACAGGCTGGACTCCTAACTCTCGACGCCAGCGTCAGTCTGCACATCAAGTGCGCTACAGCTTTGATGCACGGTTTGCGATCCGATACGATCGCCCTCAGACAAGCTCAGGAGGAAGACTTTTTAGCTGCGGCTTATTTGAGCCGATTTTACGACCCGCAGTTGCTGAATGCAGTGTTACAGTCGTCTCGTTCTAAATGGGTTATGGACGCGATCGAGCGATCGCTCAAACACCGCACTGTCCAGAACAATTTTTCGATCGCCGGCATCGGCTACCTCCGCTATGACGATCGGGATTCTATTCCCCAAGCGGCGGACTTTTTAGTAACAGAGGAGAACGTACATACAGCCGTTGTTTACGGAATCGTTCACGACAAAGATGAGGAGATTGAAGTAGTAATTGGGTCGCTGCGAACTAATAAACTCACTCTCGACCCCGACGAATTCATTAAAGAAGCCTTCGGACAAGATGCTCAAGGACGCTTTTTTGGTGGCGGCAGAAGTCAAGCGGGAGGTTTTGAAATTCCGGTGGGATTTCTTTCCGGCGGGAATGAGAATAGCGAGTATGCAAGGCACAAATGGGAAGTATTTGATGCTCAGATTAAGCAAAAATTGCTGAATTTAATTAGTCCTAAAGACAATCCAGTTTACGATCATTAACTCTGGAGTTTGTAGATGGGGTCTTGGTTCCAGCAACAGCCTGGAAATGCTATCTTTGGGTTCGACCTCCGGATGCTACCAGGTTTTGCTGAGTTTTTTTCTCATTCCGGGCAAAATCTCAACTTGACAATCAGTCCTGCACACACTCCAACTTTCATCAACGGGGTTTTTCACTCTTATTAAGGGTTTGAACGAAGTAAGGGGGTTAAAAAATCCCCTTGCTCCGTCCAATACTAAGAGTAATAAATTTTATACCAATTTCCAAAAATTACACACTCAAGAAACCGTATTTTTAACTATTATCAAATAATGCAACGAAGTATTTTGCTAACAAAAACCAGGTTTGGGGGCAAATTTAATTTCATAGAGATTACTAACCTCTACAACATAATTTTAAAACTTTAATAATTTTACAGGGTTATTTTTTGGAAGTTTTTCTCTAAAACCGCTAAATAATCTCGTTTCCGGCTACATCGTCAGGTGATAAATTAGAGGGCTATTCATGAATGATTTTTACAAGTCGCCACCTATCTCGGCGAAATTTTCAGTTGTTCGATTCACAGTCAACAGTCAACAGTCAACAGTCAACAGTCAACAGTCAACAGTCAACATCATAAGGAGTGCAACCGGAATTGATATATAGCCTTTCTCAGAAAGATGAGGTATGATGTTACTGACACTCACTCGTGAGGGTCAAACAGAGAAGATAAGATCAAATGAACTATAATTACATGGTTGAGTAAAGCCACGCGAAAGCGATACCACACATAATAGCATTTTTTTGAAAGCACACGATGCTTGACTCACAACACGTTTACTTGTACCAAACTTCATACATTGTTAAAAATGAAAGCTTATTCGATTGATTTTAGGCAAAAAATCCTTGATACTTATCATACTGAACCCATTTCACAAAAAGCAATAGCTAAGCGTTTTTCTGTAGCCCTGAGTTTTGTACAAAAATTGCTTAAACAATATCGTGAAACAAAAAACATTACTCCGAGAACTGACCGATGTGGAGTCAAAGGCAAACTGAATGCGGAGCAACTACTCATCTTGGCGGAATTGATTGAAGGAAATAATGATGCAACTCTTGAAGAACTCCGTTATTTACTTTATGGGAGAATTGGATTTTCTGTTAGTAGAGCAACAATAGGAAGAATGATAAAACTCTTAGACATTACTGTCAAAAAAAACTCTCTTCCCTTCAGGGAAAGGGACAGAGCGAGTTCAAATCCTGCGATGTGAGTTCTGGAAAACAATTAAAGAGATTAGTTTGAAAGACTTAATATTCATTGACGAATCGGGAGTTAATTTGGCAATGGTTAGGTTATATGCTAGGTATGCAAAAAGGTGAAAGAGCCAAGGGGTCAAAACCAACTAAACGTGGCAAAAATGTCTCAATAATTGGAGCAATGTCAGTCAATGAGATTTTGACATCGGTTAATCTAAGAGGCGGAACTGATGCAATTACATTTGAAGCTTTTATTATCAGAAAACTTGTGCCAAAACTCTGGAAAGGTGCTTGTGTAGTGATGGATAATTGTCCCATTCACTTGGGAGAAGAAGTGAAAAAAGCGATCGAAAAAACAGGGGCAAAATTAATATACTTATCACCTTATTCACCAGATTTTTCACCAATTGAAAATCTGTGGTCAAAACTTAAAATCATTCTCCGTTCTATCAAGACTACTAATTATCAAGAATTAGGAAAAGCCCTAGATTTTGCGTTCGGACAAGTTACATCGTCAAATATTTTTAACTGGTTTACACACTGCTGTTATTGTACCTCATCTTTTTGAGAAAGGCTATAAATCACATTTTGTCCGAGTTTGTGCAGGAGATTTGGGCTAACTTGGATAAAAAAGCGCCGTACAATCAGCCAAATAGAGAGGGAAAAAGATAAATGCTTGGCTAAACCACATAAAAACTAAAAGTTATATCATTGCATAAAACTCGTATTTTAAACATAAAGTTTTGGTGTTTTTCTCAAGCAAACAACCCGTTGGTAAGACGTGAAACAAATTTTAATATTTATTTGTTGCGGGTTAGAATAGTAAAAAATAGCTTAAAAAAAAAAGGAACACGGAGATGTTTACAAAACCGACTTCCTCTTTGTCGTTAGAGAAAATTCTAGAAAAAATTTCAGAAATTGCACTTCAACTCAACGAGTTCGCGGAGGTGGAGACAATTTTACAATGTGCGGTAGAAGAAACCAGGGTGCTGCTGCAAACCGATCGCGTGATTATTTATCGCTTCCTACCGCCTAGAGATGGCGTAGTATTTGCTGAATCGGTTGATGCCCAGTGGCGGCAAATCCTAGGAAAACAGATTTATGATCCTTGCTTTGAAGCCACCTGGGTAGAGCGTTACAGCCAGGGACAAACGAGCAGCATTTGTGATATTTACAGCGACCATCTTCAAGCTTGTGATGTCGAATGGCTCGATCGCATCCAAGCTGAGGCAAATTTAGTTGCGCCAATCTTGCTAAATGGCAAACAGCAGCAATCTCCCAAGCTTTGGGGACTGTTGATTGCTCATCAATGCCGAAGTCCGCGTCAGTGGGAACCTCTCGACATTCAGATCCTGCAACACATTGCACTGCACATCGGTTTGAGGATGCGGCACCTGGAATCTCACCCCCCGGTGCTGGGGCTAAACCAACCGCCGCAACTCGAAACAGAACCGAATCAAACTGCTGTTAGCACAGAAAGCCTCCCAAGAGTCAATCCTCAAAATTCCCTGCAACCAGAATTTGCCTGTTCCCTAAGCGGGGATATTGTCCACCTCAAAGCCTTTGACTTGTTGCAAAACCCGATCTGGATATTTGATATTAAGGATTGGCAAATCCAGTGGGCAAACCAAGCCTCCTTGTACCTGTGGAATGCTTCCACGCGCCAGCAACTCGCGAGCAGCAACTTTAGGGATATGTTGTCAGAGTTAACTCGGATTCGCTTGCAGAGCTATCTGCAGCAGTTGGAGCAAGGTCAAACCTTGTCCGAGCAGTGGACGTTTTATCCGGGCGGTGAGCCTGTTTCTGTCTGCTGTCGGTGCTCTGGCATCAGGATGGATAGCGGGGGTTTGGCAATCCTGGTCGAGGGTAAGGTCGAAACCGCTCCTCAAATCGAGCCGGAAACCCTGCGATCGATCGAGGCACTCCGACACACGACGCTCATAGTTTCGCTATATACCCTCGAAGGTGTGCCGCTGCTGCAAAACCCGGCGGCCTTGCGCTGTTATGGGGATGCGCTGCACCCTCGCTCTGCGACAGACAATGCTTTTCTAAGCCGCTTTGTTGACTCTCAGGTAGGGGAGCGAGCAATGGCAGTTCTTAACTCCGGTGAGGTCTTTAGCACCGACGCTCAAGTGATTACTCTGGCGGGGGTTCGCTGGCACGGGCTGGACGTGCGGTGTACCAATGACCCGGTAACAGGCAACCCGATGTTGCTCGTGAACGAAAAGGATATTACCCATCGGCAGCAGATAGAAACAGCCCTGCAAAAGAGTGAAACCCGCTTGTCAGAAGCCCAGCAGGTTGCCCACATAGGTAACTGGGAATTTGACGTGATTGCCGGTACAATTACCTGGTCTCCCGAACTATTTGAGATTTTGGGACGATCCAGGGCCCTGGGCGAACCTACCTATGAAGAAAACCTGCGGCTTTACCATCCCGAAAGTGCCGAACAGCTACACATGGTAGTTCAACGAGCGCTCACTCGCGGAGAGCCTTATCTATTGCGGCTCAAAATCCTGCGCCCGAATGGTTCTATCCGCCATACCGAAGCCAGAGGACAAGTCGAACTCAATGCAGAGGGACAAGTCATTCGGTTGTTTGGTACATCCCAAGACATTACGGATCTTGTCAAGGCGGAAACAGAACTCAGAGAATTGAGTACAGCTCTTGCTAATGCAGTTGAGGGTATCTCGCGGCTGGATATTTTCGGACGGTACATCAACGTTAATCAAGCCTACGCGAATATAGCAGGTTATCAGCCTGAAGAAATGGTTGGTATGAATTGGCACAAAACAGTTCATCCCGACGACTGTGACAGGATGATGGCGGCTTATCAAAAAATGCTAGCCGAGGGCCGAGTGGAGGTTGAGGCCCGTGGTATCAGGAAAGATGGCTCGATCTTTTACAAGCAGGTGGTGCTGTTGGCAGCCTACGACTCGCAGGAGCGATCGATCGGGCATCACTGCTTTATGAAGGATATCACCGCTCGCAAGCAAGCAGAAGCATTATTACAGCAAGAGTTCCAGCGTCGGGCTGTGGTGATTGCCACCCAACAGGAAATCGCCATCCGCAATCCTAACCTGGATGCAGTGATGGCGGTGATTGCAGAGAGGACTCAAGATTTGACCCGCGCCGATGGATCGGTGATTGAAATGGTTGAAGGGGATGAGTTGGTGTATCGGGCAGCCAGCGGTATTGTCACCCCCTATGTTGGATTACGCCTCAAAGTAGAGACAAGTTTATCGGGAAAATGTATTGCGACCGGTCAAATAATGCTTTGCCACGATTCAGAAACCGATGCACGGGTGGATCGGGCTGCCTGTCAGCGGATTGGTCTCCGGTCAATGGTGGTTGTTCCCTTGTTCTATCAGGACGATCGGGTTGGCGTCTTAAAAGTTGTTTCAGCTACACCCTGTGCCTTTACAGAGTCAGATATTCATACCTTACAACTGATGGCGGGGTTTTTGGCTGGTAGCCTCCATCTGGCTTCAGAGTTTGATGCTAAAAACATCCTCCTGAGTCAATTACAGGAAAGTGAGCAACGGTATCGTTCTGTGATTGCGAGCATGACAGAAGGCGTCGTACTTCAGTTAGCAGACGGACAAATTAGTACCTGTAATGCTAGTGCCGAAAGAATTCTAGGGCTGACCCCCGAACAAATGATGGGTCGTACATCCGTAGATTTAGACTGGCGAACTGTTCGAGAAGATGGCTCTCCCTTCCCCGGCCAACAGCATCCGGCAATGATCACCCTACAGACGGGAAAACCGCTATCAAATGTGGTGATGGGTATTCACAAATCGGATCAAACGCTGACTTGGATTTTGATTAATTCTCAACCGCTGTTCCATCTCAATCAGTCTCAACCCTATGCAGTAGTGACGACTTTTGCTGATATTACAGAACGCAAGCGGGCCGAGGAGATGCTCAGACACCGGGCGGAACAAGAAAGATTAATTGCTACGACAGATGGGTTAACACAAGTAGCAAACCGCCGCTGTTTTGATGAGCGATTGCAGTCGGAATGGCACCGGCTGATGCAGGGGAAACAACAGCTTTCGTTGATTATGTTGGATGTAGATTATTTCAAGCGATATAACGATTGCTACGGACATCAAGCTGGGGATACTTGTTTGGTGCAAGTGGCGAAGGCCGCAGCAGCCTCGGTTAAACGTTCTACCGATTTGTTTGTGCGCTATGGGGGCGAAGAATTTGCTGCTATCCTGCCGAGTACGGATGCTGCAGGGGCGATCGCGGTTGCTGAGTCGATGCGTCAGGCAATCCGACATTTGGCAATTCCTCACGAGCAATCTGATGTGAGCGCGATCGTGACTGTTAGCATGGGAATTGCGACTGTGATTCCCTGCTTGGGAACGTCACCGGATGAACTCGTTGCCGTCGCCGATCGAGCATTGTATGATGCGAAACGACAAGGGCGCGATCGCTACGCCTCTAACGCAAACCCGATGAGGGTGGCAGATTTCAATGCAGTTGTAGAATAGGCAAAAGATGTCGATCGCGCCAAACTTCACGCATAAGTTCGTAGGCGTAAGCCGGGGCGTAGCCATCGCACAGCTATCAAAAGGACAGCGACAGTGCATTTATATCTGATCCGTCACGGTATCGCAGCCGAACCCGAAGAATATGATACAGACTCAGAACGCCCGCTGACTAAAGAGGGCGATCGTAAAACCCGGAAAATCGCCCAGCGGCTGTACGAACTCGAAATTCAGTTTGACCTGATTCTCACCAGTTCCCTAGTGCGGGCGCAGCAAACCGCCCAAATCCTGCGAACAGTCGGTTTGAGTTCCAAAATAGAAGAATCCGGCGCCCTCGCACCCTCGGGAGACATCGGGAACTGGCTGGAGTGGTACAAACAGTGGCAAGAAACAGGTAGCCGCAGCTTGGCCATGGTGGGCCACCAACCAGACTTAGGCCACTGGGCAGAAACTTTGCTTTGGGCTCGATCGCAAGATGCCCTGATTCTCAAAAAAGCAGGTATCATCGGCTTAATCCTCCCCGAAACAGGCTCCCCAGTGGGCCGCAGCCAAATGTTTTGGCTAACTGCGCCCAAGTTTTTGCTCCCCTAGAAACAGGGAACCGCCCCGACATTAACAGGACGCGCCAGCCCTCTTAAAACGGCATTCGGGGACGGCGAAACCGGGAAAAAGAAGCGACAATACGCAGCGGTGCGATCGGGCTGGCGTGTTGAAAAACCCGGTTTCTGAACCGCAATTAAATGATTATCTGTCAAGACTGTGACACTATCTTCGTTTCTGGTAATGTACTTTTAGTAGATTGAACTCATACAAAACGGTATCGCAATGGTCGTCGGCGAATTCAAACCAGGTTTAGAAGGTGTTCCCGCCACCTTGTCCAGCATTAGCTACGTCGATGGACAAAAAGGGTTGCTGGAATATCGCGGGATTAGCATCGAGGAACTGGCACTGAGAAGCTCCTTTCTGGAAACTTCATATTTATTAATCTGGGGGGTACTTCCGACAAAGGAAGAACTCGAAGCTTTCGAGCATGAAATTCGCTATCACCGCCGGATCAAATATCGCATCCGGGACATGATGAAATGCTTTCCAGAAAGAGGACATCCAATGGACGCCCTGCAAGCTTCAGCGGCTGCTCTGGGCTTGTTCTACTCGCGCAGAGCTCTGGCTAACCCAGCATACATTAGAGAAGCTGTAGTGCGGCTGCTAGCTAAAATTCCCACAATGGTAGCAGCGTTCGAGCAAATGCGACGGGGAAATGACCCGGTGCGGCCGAGGGATGACTTGGACTACTCGGCTAACTTTCTTTATATGCTCAACGAGCAAGAACCCGATCCGCTGTTAGCTAGAATTTTTGACACTTGTCTGACTCTTCACGCTGAACATACAATTAATGCCTCTACATTTTCGGCAATGGTAACAGCTTCGACGCTGACAGACCCTTACGGGGTAATTGCTTCAGCAGTTGGCACTTTGGCGGGACCGCTGCACGGGGGAGCTAATGAAGAAGTGATTGATATGTTGGAGCAAATTGGTTCGGTAGAAAATGTCCGGCCTTTTGTCGAGAAGTGCGTTGCAAACAAGGACAAAATCATGGGCTTCGGTCACCGAGTTTACAAGGTGAAAGATCCGAGAGCAACTATTCTTCAGAGGTTAGCAGAACAGTTGTTTGAGAACTTCGGTCACGACGATTATTACGACATTGCTGTCGAGTTAGAAGAAGTGGTTGAGGAGAAATTGGGTCACAAAGGAATTTATGCAAATGTAGATTTCTATTCTGGCCTGGTTTACCGAAAAATGGGAATTCCCCTGGACTTGTTTACGCCGGTTTTTGCGATCGCCCGCGTTGCCGGTTGGCTGGCCCACTGGAAGGAACAGCTAGAGGCAAACCGCATTTACCGCCCGACTCAAATATATACCGGCACTCACGGTGCTCCTTATATTGCGATCGAGGACAGACTCCCATCCTAAAGCAAAATTATCAACCCAGATATGAAGATGGCGAGAAGAATTGTTTTGCTTTCGTGAAGTGGTAATTAAAAATTCCTTTCGCGTTGCGAGTCAGGAAGCAATCTCTGTCTGCCACGATCTGCCCTGCTGGGTTTTACCCCTCTTGTAGGTTGTGCTGTTTGTTGGCGACAATAGTAACAAGTGACGATTTTCAGGAACTCCGGTCCTCAGGCTTGCGGGTCTGAGGCTTTTTATTGCAATATTACGAATAGCTTTCGGTAGGTTGCTGCGCGCGCACCCTACTTGTATTTACGCTTCGCTTGTATAGTATTAGGTACAAAGTTAAGATGCGCGATCGCATTTAAATTCCTCCCGCTTTTAGTCGTCAGAACATCTATGGCTTACAGCAACAGCGAAATTGAGGGCAAGTCTTTCTACCAATCCGAACCCTTGATAGCCCGCTTGAGAGGGATTATCCGAGATTATCCCGAAGGCGTTGGCATTATCAAAGAGTTGATCCAAAATGCTGACGACGCTAAAGCAACGCGGGTAGAAATTATTCTTGATTGGCGCCACCATCCGGTCAAACAATTGCCTGACGATCGTATGGTAGTGCTAATGGGGCCGGCGATGTTAGTCTACAACGATCGCGTGTTTGCAGATAAAGATTTTGAGAGCATTCGCAGTCTGGGACAAAGCGAAAAAGCGCGAGATTTGCAGAAAACGGGTAGATTTGGCGTCGGGTTTAATGCAATATATCACGTTACAGATTATCCGAGTTTCGTATCGCGCGATCGCATCATCTTTTTTGATCCTCACGGTGCAGCTATTCCCGGGACTTCCCGACAAGAACCCGGACGCGAGTGGAATTTAGCAGACGCTAAATGGTACGAACAATATCCCGATTTTATGCAAGTCTACGCAGGGGGAGGATTGCCATTAGGAGATACAAATTTTCAAGGCACTTTGTTTCGGTTGCCCTTGAGAACCGCAGAACACGCTAAAAATAGCGAAATTTGCAAACAAGCTTTTACCGAATCCAACGTCAAGGAACTACTAGACGCACTGATTAATTCAGGTGAAGAACTGCTGCTATTCCTGAAATCTGTTCAGGAAATTAGAGTTTACGAAATCCCCGCCAACAGTCAAGAAACTCGGCAAGAAATTCTGGCGATTGTTACCCAGAACCAGCAAGAAGTAAGAGAAGCGCGGCAACAACTCCTCGATGCAATTCCCAAAACAGCAGACCAATTGCTGGAATTGTGCCACAAGAATCCCGCCGGTTTAATATCAGTTTCTTACCGCCACGAGATAGAAACAATTAGCGGGAATCGGAATACCAAATCAACTTGGAGAACAGTAAGTTTAATTCGCACAGATGAAGGCGGTGAGTTGGCAAAAGTCATAAAAGCAATGTACGAAAGCCAAGAAAAAGTCTTGCCTTGGGCGGGCGCTGCTGCTAGGATTAATGCTGTTAGTACCGAGGAAAACCCTCAACCTGTGGGCGGGAAAGTTTACTGTTTTTTGCCACTTCCCCTGGAAACTGGGCTACCCGTTCACATCAACGGTTTTTTTAATTTAAATAGTTCGCGGGACAACCTCAGCAGCGACAGCGGACAAACTGGAAAAGACCGACCGAGATCTATTTGGAACCAACTACTCGCGCAGCACGTTTTGTCCCACGCTTATGCTAACTTAATTGTTGATTTAGTGCAAGATATTGGCAGGTATCAGGCAGAGGAATTTTATAAATTTTGGCCGGTTAGCAAAATTACTGTCAGCAAAGTTCTAGAAGAACTGCCGCGCTTTGTAATCGAGTTATTATATCATAAAAAAGTTGTGCGCTCCGCTGTAGAACACGCTGTAAATGAACGTCTATTGGGCGTGATAGTGATGTCGCAAACAAGATGGGTGACGCCTCCGACAGTCAGAAATCTACCTTCTAAAAAGTTGTGGGACAACTTATTAGAACCGCTGCGCGCCGACAAAATTGACATTCCCGAACCGCCATTGCCAGAGTCAATTTTGGGAGTTTTCAAAGATGCAGGTTTGCCCTTGCAAACATTCACTGCGGCGAACTTGCGAAAGCACTTAACCGAAAATAAAGAGTTAGGTGTACCTTTGCAAAATGCACCGAAACCAAGCTTGCAAAATAGACATTGGGTTGCGAATATGCTGCGCTATTGCATCAACGACAATCACCGAGATTTGCGCGGTTTGCCGTTAGCTATTCTCGCTAATAATACTTTACAAGTATTTGGTTATAACCCCATAGGAACAGTTTACATTTCAGAGTATGCACCAAGGCAGATATTTGCCAATCATCTAGAATGGTTTTTGCACGGAGATTTAACCAATGTATTGCCTCCACATAACATGATTGGCGTTTCAGAGATGAATGCCGCAGAAGTAGCGAAGAAATTGGTGCACGTAATTGGTTCAACGCAGTCAGAATGTGATTGGCAAGCTGATGCACCACATCCACCAAATGCAGAGTGGCTGACTCTCGTATACAATTATTTTTTCAATATCTCACCCAGATATCTGTCGCAAGAAACAATCGATGAATTGAAGAAAGTTCCGCTGGTTCCGGGAAATGATGGGAAGCTTTACAAAGGAGGAAAACTTGACACTCCTTTGTTGGGCGGCGATAATATTGCAGGAGAAATGATCGAAGCTGTACAGTATTTTGGGGTGACGCTTGTCAAAGCACCGGTAAAACTTGAAAGTGCGATCGCACAATTTGCCCAACGACACAAAAATCAGTTAATTTCGTTTGTGGTTGGTCCAGATGTCCTAGATACAGTATCTTCGCGCTACGCCCGAGGTTTGCCACCCTACCACCAAAAGCATTATACATCTCTCCTCAATTTCCTGGCAAATTCAGAGCCAATAGATTACAACCAAGATAGCCTCAACAAGCTGCGTCAACTTCCAATTTACCCCACAACTTCCAACGAAATAGTTTCCCTCAACGATGAAAATGTCTACCTTCCTGGCGGCGGATACGAACCGCCAGAAATTGCAGGTACGTTGAGGCTTTTACGCCTAGAACAAAATCGGGAATGGCTGCGGCTATTCCAACTTTTGCAAGTTCCGGTACTGAATCGCGCTAGACTAATTCGCGAGTGCTTGTTGCCTGAGTATGCGTCGTTTGCCCCGGAAGAACAATTAATGGCGCTGGCGTGGATTCGAGATCATCTGAGTGAAGCTTGCAAAGAACTAGAAAAGGGAGGAGAGGATGCTTCTTCATTCAAGGAAGAGCTTAAAAAGGCGCGTTTGGTACGCTGTAGCGATCGCAGATTACGATCGGCCGAATTAATTTACACTCCTGAAAATCAAGTAATCCGCAACATTGTCGGAAATTTAGCAGCTATTCCAGACATGGAATTTTACTCGCAGGATGAGCTACTCTGGCTCGATTTTTTCGAGGCTTTGGGTATGCGGAGAACCTTGAGTGCAGATGACATTGTAGCTTGTGTTGACAATCTAATTCAAACCGCAAATCGTTCAGGTGCAGCGGCAGTAACCGATGCTTGCATTGCTGTTTTTAACTACATCGTTGATAATGATAATTGGGATGAACTAAAACATACGAAAATTGCCAATACCAACAAAACACTGGCTGAAACACTCGCAGATAAGCCTTGGATTCCTGTCGAGCAAAATCCTCAAAAGTTAAGCCAATATCCCGGCGCGGCGATACCTGAACCAAGGCTGTATCGCGCTAAAGATGTCTGTTTCATTCAAGATGTTCGCCTAGTTGCTAGCCAAAAATTTTTATTTGCACGCCCTGAGTGCGACTTGCTGAAGCCCGAAATCAGAACTGCACTTGGTTTTGAGCCTGTAGATACCACTACAGTTATCTACCACTTTGATACACTAATCAAAACTTGGGAAAATGACAGTTGAAATCACGACATCCGACGATCTAAACGCACATTTACAATCAGTAAAGGCAATTTACAAGTATCTCGATGATACTTTCATCCAAGGCAGTATTTCCAGCGAACAACGCCAGCAAATTCAAAAGCGCTTTGCTCACCGTCAATGTCTGTGGGATGAGTCTAGGGGTAAGTTTTGGCGGCCAAAATACGCTTTTTTGGATGACGTGCCTTTTTTCGGCAACCGCCGCACAACTATAGCGGTTTCTAATCCATTTTCCGAAGTCTATCAGCTTTTAGGGCAAGGGATATCGCCTGTTGTGCAAGATTACCTAGATTTTCTCGAAGAATTAGCAGCAGAGTACAGCAACACACCTTTAAACGCAGCAGATAAAAACTCTGCGATCGAGGTCATCGGCCGTCTAGAATCTCAACAGTCATTAGAAGGCTGCACAGTTAAAAACCCACCGATACTTACTGCTAACATCACACTTGCTCCCGCCTGTGAAGTTCTCATCCCGGACGCACCTTGGCGCAAAGATTACATTGATCCCAACCAGATACTGCACCAGCAAATCTCCCCAAAATTTGCCCAAGCTGCGGGAAGTCTTTCTTTATTAAAAGATGTGATTGAACGTCCGACGACGGTAAAAAATGCCCTAAATGCTAAAAGTAATGATTGGTGTCTAGAATGGCAAAATACGCTAAATTCCCCAGAATTTCTATCGGGTTTAAAGCGGCTGATTTTCCACGAGCGCGACTCTGAACCAATCCTCGATATCATCTGGATTGCCAAGGCTAAAGTTTCGCCAGCTAGTCAAATTCATGTAGATTTATTCTGGAAGGGTGAAACCCAAATCGCGGCATCTATACCGGGGACTCAATACTTTGATGAGTTGAATAAAATATTTCATATTATCAGTAGCAGTAGCAGATACATTATGCTCTGCTATTTAGCAGAGAGTATTAATGCTCGACTCGGCGAATATGCAGTGCAAAATCTGCTGCCGCTGGCAAGCATTCTGGATGCTGAGCCGAACAATATTAATGCTTTGCTAAATGAGTTGCGAATTAGGTCTTTACCGGGCGATTTGTCTCCCGTCACCGCCCCTAACCGTCTTTTGTCACTCTCGTGGTAGTATAAGCAGTGACACACCCCAAAAGCATTGCCAGTCCTATGGTAGAGCCTCGTAAACCAGTACCCACAGTCAAATTTATAGATGAATACTGTCAAATTTACCAAAACATATTTCCAGAAGTTAGGAGCTTTGAAGCTTTTAAGTACTTACATATCGGTATGATATCGGACATAAAACGCAAAACACTACCATCAATAGCGAAAGTTATAGGGCTAGATAATCATCAAGGATTACACCATTTTTTAACACAATCACCTTGGGATGTACAAGAATTAAGTCAGCAACGATTAGAATTAATATTATATGTACTTCAAGGGCGCCCAATAGTACTAATAATTGATGAAACCGGAGATAAAAAAAAGGGGGATGCGACTGATTATGTAAAACGACAGTACATTGGAAATTTAGGTAAAACAGATAATGGTATCGTTGCAGTTACAGCGTATGGTGTTTTATCTGGCATGACTTTTCCTCTATTATTTGAAGTTTATAAACCTAGAGAAAGACTGCAACCAGGAGATCAATACCTAACTAAACCTGAAATTGCAGCGAAAATGATCAAACAATTGCGTGCGATGGGATTTAAATTTAATCTTGTCCTAGCAGATAGTTTATACGGAGAGAGCAGTAAAAATTTTATTCAAATACTAGATGAATTGAATCTAAATTTTATTGTGGCAATTCGCTCTAACCACAAAGCATGGGGAGTTACAGACGCGAAAGTCAAATATTCAGAGTGGCAAAGATTCAAACGTGTCTTCTCTGATTTAAGCTCGGAAGACAGATATATAAGAGAGATTATTTGTGGTGATAATCCGGAAATTAAATATTGTCAAATCACAACTGATAAAGAGGAGCTTCCCAAAAACACTACTTGGTATGTAATGAGTAAATTTCCCAACATTACACCCAGAGAAGTAGGTAATTTTTATGGTTTAAGAACTTGGGTAGAATATGGTTTGAAGCAAAGTAAAAACGAATTAGGATGGGCAGATTTTCGCTTAACTAATTATCCACAAATAGAAAAATGGTGGGAAATTATTTTTAGCGCTTATTTGATGGTTAGCCTCCACTCTGAACAACTGCTAAAATTACCACCACAATCTGAATCTAATTTTTCATCACATCCTTGGTGGGATAAAGGAAAGGGGTGGAAGAATATTCTTAACAACCTCCGTTTAATACTTCAACCATTTGTACTATTTAACTTTATTAAACCTTGGCTACAAGTTTTTACTGTTCCTAAGTTATCCGAGGGCTTTTTTAAGCTTCAAATGCTTGTCAATAATTTAACTCGTTCAATTTTTCAAAACCTCAATATCCCTTATGGCAAGTTTTCCTCTGCGTAGAGTGACAAAAGAGGGCTAATTTAGAAATTACATCGTCTGCAGGAGAAAACGGCGATCGAAAGGGCGATCGCTCAATTTATTGGGGCGCATTTTGAGCGATGATAATGAGCATTATTATCGGCTCTGTAAGGTACGCAATGCGTACCCTACCAGCCTCTATTCTTCAGTCCGCGCAGGCGGACTTCGTTTGTATAGACGCGGTTTCAACCGCCGAATCTAAACAGATTGAGTTACATGATGACGGCTAGTCAATTTATCCAATTGATTCACCAACAAACTTAGGAACAATCCCACATCGGTAACAACTCCAGTAGATTCGATCGAACCCCGATCGCTCAATTTCGTCACCACCGCCGGATTAATGTCCACACAGACCATCTTCACACCAGCCGGCGTCATATTTCCCACACCAATTGAGTGCAGCATAGACGACAGCATTAACACCATATCCGCACCGCGTAACAGCTCAGTATATTCTTCTTGAGCCTTAACTAAATCCATTTGCGTGTCGGGAAGTGGGCCGTCATCGCGGATCGAACCTGCTAGGGAAAACGGTATATTGTTCTTTACGCACTCATACATCACACCGTTAGTAACCAGGCCTGCTTCAACAGCTTTTGCAATACTCCCGTAACGCCGCACAGTGTTAATTATTTTCAAGTGATGGCGGTGTCCGCCGCGCACAGCTACGCCACGTTTCATGTCAACCCCTAAAGAGGTTCCCATATTCGATTGTTCCATGTCGTGAACGGCGATCGCATTTCCACCTAACAACGCTTGTACGTAACCTTCGCGAATTAAGTGTGCTAAATGTTCGCCACCGCCGGTGTGGATAACAACAGGCCCCGCCGTAACTACAACTTTGCCACCACGATCGCGAATTTGGCGCAATTCCCACGCTACTTGTTCTACTACCAATTCTACGCGGCGCTCGCTAGAAACGCTGCCGGACATAAAGCTGAATTCTTGAGAATTGCGCTGTTCCCGCGATTCGGTTTTGCGGATGGTGCGGATACCCACTACATCTACAACGACTTTTTCACCTACTTTTAAATCTCGCAGTAATTTGCACTTAGCCACCGGGCCATCGGCAGTTTCAGTAATAGCAACTGCACCGTCCATCCGCTGATTTTGCACTTTCACCCACTGGTTATTTACCCGCACTTCTGTGGGATAAATCGTACTTACATAAAAGTCGTCTGGGCCGACACCATCTTGCACTACCGGCTCTAAAATAGCATCGCAAATCTCTTGCGGCGGGGGCACTGCACCCAAGTCAATCAGCATTCCCATGATTTCTTCCATCACATCATGGGAAGGAGCAGAAACTTTAACGTCTGCAGATGACGTGCTTTGCCGCTGCTCTCCTAAATTGAAATTGAGCACTTGGAAACTGCCACCGTTTTCGATAATTAAGTCTAAAGCGCGACTGATTAAACCGGCATCTAGGAGGTGGCCGTCCATGCGAATGGTGCGGCTTTCTACCATCACGTTTGCCGATCGATCTTCTTGCACCGGTTCTGTTACCCGCAGCGTCAAACACTTACAGGCGCCGCCCGCTTTCAGAAATTCGGTCATCGGCGTTTCAATTACTTGAAAACCAGCCTGAGTAATGCGCGTTTTCAAGGCTTCGCTAACCTTGTTCATTACCACAACTTTGTCAATATTGACGGCATTGCAGGCAAAGTTAGCGGCATCTGCTTCTTCAATGGCAATGCGTTTTTCCGGCGCAACTCGCATTTCAATTAAGCGGTTGGAATACGAGTCAAATGCTGCTGGATAGTAGAGCAAATAGCCGCCTGTCAGAGGACAAAAACAGGTGTCTAGGTGATAGAAACGTTCGTCAACTAAACGCAGCGAAAGCACTTCAATGTTGAGCCATTTTGCTAGTAACGGGTGCGAGTCGAGTTCGGAACGGAAGCCGTATCCGGCCCACAACCAGCGTCCTTCGCGATCGAGCAAAGCATCGCCAGCGCCCTCAAACGGCAAGTCTTTCGGGAGTTCGTGCACGGTGAAACCTTTGCTTTCAAACCATGCTTTGAAATAGGGCTCTTCGCCTTGGCGTTCTTTGTGATAGAAACGGCTGAGGACGAAGGTATTGCCTAAAAGTAAGCCTGCGTTGGCGGTGAACACCATATCCGGCCAGCCTTTTGCCGGCGGTACGAGGTCTACAACGGCGTTGTCTTTGAGGACGCGGTAGAGTTTTTCCCACTGTTCGACGGCGCGATCGCGCGATGATTTGTGTACGTTGCCCTCCATCCACGGATTAATCACGTAATCCACATCGTAGTGGTCAGGAGCACACATGAGGAAACGAATTGAGTCAGTCATAATTCAGTTAAAATGTGGTAGACGCTACAGCAGACGTATGTTGACAGAGTTTGTATAATAGCAACTGTAATATTCACTACTAATTTTAGCAGCCCAACGTCTGGAGCCTCAAAAGGCTAACTCTTAATTATATCATGCTTAGGATGAGATTAAACTAAATCACCAACCGTTTTGATAAAATACTGGTGAAAATATCAGGTTATGACGCACTCTAAAATAGGTTCTGATAGACGATTAATATGCTCTCCCTTGAATTGCTCCCAATCAGAGAGTGGGGGCGGGTTGCGGCTCATCTCTGGCTTATCTTATAGATTAGATTGTTGGTGAACCCGCCGCTACAATAATTATCGTTAATTTACCGCACATGATTTCACAGCTTATCCTAACTTTTAACTTTTAACTTTTGCGAAATCGGTAGTGTGATCGCAAATTCTGTTCCCCGACCTACTTCTGAATAACACTCCAACTTACCGCCGTGGGTGTCTTTAACAATTTGGTAACTAATCGACAACCCCAAACCAGTCCCACTGCCGATGGGTTTGGTAGTAAAAAACGGGTCAAATATCCTTGACTGAACTTCGGGACGGATACCGGGCCCGGTGTCAGAAATCCGCACACACACTTGATTTTCTCGGCTGACTTCAGTAACAATGCTAATCTGCTTAACTTTGCAAGTACAGTTTGCTGATGACTCTTCCACAGCGTCGATCGCATTCAACAACAAATTCATAAATACCTGGTTTAATTGAGCCGGATAACACTCGACTTTGGGCAGTGTGCCGTAATTTTTAATAAGTTGAATTTCCCGAGGTTTTGGCTGTGACTGCAATCGGTGCTGCAAAATCACCAAAGTGCTCTCTATCCCTTCATGAATGTCTATTACTTTGCGAGCGGTTTCATCGAGTCTGGAAAAGTTTCGCAAAGACAGCACTATCTGCTTAATTCGATTCGCACCTTCTTGCATTGAAGCCATGATTTTCGGAAAATCCTCAGCGATAAAATCCACCTCGACTTCTGCCAATTCTTGGGCTATTTCAGGAACGGGTTCAGGATAGTATTGCTGGTAGAGCTGGAGCAATTTTATTAAATCGCCAGCGTACTGTTTGGCGGGAATAATATTGCCGTAGATGAAGTTGACAGGGTTATTAATTTCGTGGGCCACTCCCGCTACCATTTGCCCGATACTTGACATTTTTTCGGATTGAATGAGCTGGGATTGAGCATTTTTTAAGTATTCCAGAGCTTGTTCTAACTGTTGCGCTTTTTCCCGTTCTCGCAGTTCGCTAAGCAGCAAATCTGCTTCGGCTTGTTTGCGATCGCTAATATCCATTACTGTTCCCAACAGTTTGATTACTTCCCCGGTTTCGTTAAAAACAGCTTCTCCTCTTCCTTCCACATATATGATTTGACCGCTAGGATGAAAAAATCGGAACTCTCTTTTGTAGGAAATGCCTTGCGACATAGTGAGGGTGACACTTTTTTGAAACAAGTGTCTGTCCTCGGGATGACACATCTTTAAAAGTTGGGCAGATGTCGGTTCAGTTGCGGTTGAGTCAAGACCAAAAATGCGGAATACTTCTTCTGACCAAGTAATTTTATGGGTGACTAAATCAAATTCCCAACTGCCGATATGGGCAATTTTCTGGGCTGCTGCTAGACTAGCTTCGCTTTGTTGAAGTTTAAGTCGCTGTTGTTTATCTTGTTCGACAAGATTGGCTTGAGCGATCGCAATTCCCATCTGTGCCGCTACAGCCTTCAATAATCTGATCTCATCTTGTGTCCAGTGACGCGGGCGATCGTACTGGTGCAAGCATATCATTCCGTTGGCTTTTCCCTGATAGGAGGTGCGGATGGAGATCATCGACTTCAAACCTATTTGACAGTACAAATCTCTGACGTTTTCTAGCAGGGGTTCGGCAAAAACATCGTCATAAACTACAGGTTGATCTTGGGACAATAAAAACTGAGTGTGACGATTGCCATCTACGGGAATTTCTACATCTAAAAGCGATTTTGCTGCGGTTTTCCTGTACTCAGCGACATTAAAAATTCGGGGAAGTGGGTGTTCTGTGTAGGTGTGAAGCAAGCAGCAATCGGTATTAAAAATTCGACCTATTTGGGCCGTCGCGGTGTGAAAAACTTGCTCTTGATTTAAGCTGTAGCGGATTTCGAGAGTAATTGTTTCTAGCAGAAATCTTTGCTTGATTTGCCGTTCCAAAGCAGCTAAAGCTGTTTTAAGTTCGAGTTCTGCTTGTTTGCGATCGCTAATTTCAGTAGCAGTTCCCAGAATTTTCCAAGGTTTGCCCTGGGCTGTTCTGGCAAACACGCTCTCCCGGCTGCAAAACCACCGATATTTACCATTCTTGTGCTGTATCCGGTATTCAAAATCAAAGCTTTCGCCATCTTTTGCTGTCTCAATTTTTTTTCTTTGTTCTGAGAATGCAGGGATATCGTCAGGGTGTATTAACTTAGGAATAAATGTGGCTGCCATCTCCTGTATTTCTTCAAAAGTGTAGCCAATATCGCTATAGATTTCGCGGTTGACGTAGAGACTTCTCTCTTCTATCAAATCATAAACGTACAATAAATTAGGATTCGTTTTAATTACTGCCGACAGCCAGTGCTGGCTTTCTCGTAGTTGTGCTTCGATCCGCTTGCGTTCTTCTATTTCAGCTTCTAGCATCGCATTTTTCGCTAAAAGTTCCTTAGAAAGCCGACTGAGCAGCAGTTGATTTTCGACGCGGGCCACGACTTCTTCTATTTCAAACGGTTTAGTAATGTAGTCTACCGCCCCCAACGAAAAAGCTTTGACCTTATCAAAAACTTCATTTAAAGAGCTGATAAAAATCACAGGAATATCTTTCGTTTTCGGAGACGCTTTTAACTGTTCGCAGACTTGATAGCCATCCATACCGGGCATCATGATGTCCAGCAAAATCAAATCCGGTGGACTCGATACAGCAAAGTTGAGGGCCAATTTGCCATCTCGTGTCGGCCGCACTTTATATCCCCGCCTAGACAAAAGCCGGGATACAAGTCGCAAGCTTTCTGGATTGTCGTCCACCATTAAAATATTTTCTTGTAAAGCAGTGTTTGGAAGTCTAATTGTTTCTCGTCTGGGATTTTTTTCGTCAGTTTTATTCACAGCAGACCCTCAAATTATTCAACTTTTCTATGTGGGAATACTTTTAAGTTATTAACCGTTTGTAGCTAACACTCTCAGGTAAACCAGCACAACTCTTGGGTAGATAGCACACTCCTAAATTATCTGTAATTATATCAAAAATAAGAATAGTTGGAAAATGTGTGGAAATCTAATTCTCGCAGCCCATCAAGAAAACAGCCGAGATGCCTCAAATCACAGACTCAGCAAGCAATTTTGATTAAAGGTAAAATTTTTACAAGGTCTAGAAACCGGTTTCGCCTGCCTTTACCTGGTGGCTCGCTATTGTGTTTTCTAAGCAAATATCCTTAGTCGGAATGACAATTAAAACACCCTCTGATCAGTGGTGTCAACTTAAGACTAAAATCCTTTGTTTCTCTGGTTTCTATCCAAGTCTTGAGTCCGGTAAATCCCCTTTCTTAAGCAAGGCTAGGAGAATTTAGGCATAAGTGTCACACAGTATACCGTTACTACATTTGAGCTTAAGTTGACACCAATGGGCCCTGAAACACTCCTACAATATCTTATATTTTATTTGCACCGTCCGGCTGATTTATGGTATGTTTGTGTCGGTCTGCAATTCCCCACAAGCAGCGTACACGGCTTTCACGTTATACCAATTCAGAAAAATCCGAGCGATTTCTAAAGCTAACTGCGGCTTACCTTGGTCAATCAACCACTGCAAAAAAGGAGTCATCGTCCGCTCGTTCAGTATTCCGCCCAATGATAAAAATCCCCACAGTATTTGGTGCAAAACAGTCATTTGAATCATCATCCGCACTTCCCAACTAGGGTGTTTTTGATAAAACAAAACTCCCATTCTCCCGCGCTGAATTTCTCGGTCGATCATGCCGGGAACTTGCTCTAAACTAAAAGGTGGATGCCAGTGATAGCCGACAGCAGCCGGACATTTAATCAGTTTCAAACCTAATTTTTTCAACCTGACACCCAATTCTAAATCTTCCCATCCGTACAGTTGAAAGCGAGTGTCAAAGAGTCCAGCGGCCAGCAGCCAGTGGCGGGCGATCGCCACATTTCCCGTAGCAAAATAAGCAGCCGAAAAATCGGTTATTTTGTAAGGTTCCGAAGTAGGATTCTCGAAATTGCAAGTATTAATCACGCTGCCGTAAGTAAAAACCGCATCAGTATCTTTGTAACCCTGTAGCAAAGCATCTGCATGTGCTTGCAAAAAATGCTCTGTTACCACCAAATCGCTGTCAATAAAAATAATCGTATCGCCCTTAGCATCTTCAACGCCCAAATTCCGGGCAGCGGCGGGGCCTTGGTGACATTGGGCGATCGAGCGCACATGAGGCAACAACTCAGCATTTGTCACCAACCACTCCAGCGTCCCGTCGGTCGATCCGTCGTCCACCACAATTACTTCATACTCTCTGACAATCTCACCGAACTGCTGATTTTCCAAAGCCAGTAGACATTTCGCCAAAATCGGTTTACGATTGTACGTCGGAATCACAACACTAAAAAACACGGTTTTTCCCCATCGCCACAGTTACCGTATCCCACGGTAGCAGATTTTTCGCAGCAACTCCCCCGCCAAATAGCAAAGTTTAGCAAAAAAAGAATATATAAATCTGTGCTATTTCTGACAAGAATCGATCTCAATTAGGTGCATAATGAAAAGTCGGTTAAACCTCACATTAGGCACCATTCTCAAGAACAGGTAAGATGCCTGTTCCACAAAAATGATATTTTTTTGTGGTGTGGGCATCTGGCCCGCCCTGAAAAGCTTAGTGACAAGGGTGCAAGATGTCAGTTAAATTCAGGATGTAAATCGCAATGAGTCGCGCTAAAAAAGTTGTGCTAGCATATTCCGGCGGAGTCGATACCTCCGTCTGCATTCCTTACCTCAAAAACGAGTGGGGTGTGGAAGAGGTAATTACTCTGGCTGCGGATTTGGGACAGGGAGACGAATTAGAACCGATCCGCAAAAAAGCTTTAGCATCCGGTGCTTCGGAATCTTTAGTTATTGATGCTACCGAAGAATTTGTCAAAGACTATGCGTTTCCAGCGATTCAAGCTAACGCACTTTACGAAAACCGTTATCCCCTTTCGACTGCCCTCGCTCGCCCGCTGATTGCTAAATTGTTAGTAGAAGCTGCGGAAAAATACGGTGCAGATGCGATCGCCCACGGTTGCACAGGTAAAGGAAACGATCAGGTACGGTTCGATGTGTCGATCGGCGCGCTCAACCCCAAGATTAAGATTTTAGCACCAGCGCGGGAGTGGAAAATGAGCCGCGAGGAAACGATCGCATACGGCGAGAGATGCGGCATTCCGTCCCCGGTGAAAAAGTCTTCCCCTTACAGTATCGATCGCAACTTATTAGGAATGGCAATCGAAGCCGGAATCCTCGAAGATCCTTGGGCGGAACCGCCGGAAGAAGTTTATTTGATGACAAAGGCGATCGAACAAACTCCCGACACACCCGAATACATAGAAATCGGTTTCGATTGCGGAAATCCTGTCACTTTAAACGGCAAAGATTTATCACCAGTCGCCCTAATTTCCCAACTAAACGAAATAGTTGGAAACCACGGAGTCGGCCGGATTGATATGATTGAAAACCGCTTAGTCGGGATTAAATCGCGGGAAATTTACGAAACACCAGCGATTTTAGTTTTGATGCACGCGCACCGAGACTTAGAAAGTTTGACGTTGACAGCAGATGTGACTCGGTACAAGCGCGGCATCGAAGAAACCTACAGCCAAATGATTTACAACGGTCTTTGGTACAATCCTTTGAAAACTGCTTTAGACGCATTTATTCAGGACACGCAAAAGCGAGTAACTGGAACCGTGCGGCTCAAACTATTCAAAGGAAATGCGACGATTGTGGGCCGCAAATCTGAAAATTCCCTGTACAGTTTTGACTTAGCAACCTACGGCGCAGAGGACGAATTCGATCACAAAGCTGCCGAAGGATTTGTCTATGTTTGGGGGCTACCAACCCGCATTTGGTCGGAGAAAAATAGAGGTTATAAATAGCAGCGAATTAGGGTTAAAAACCTGATGTTAAGCCGCCGAATCGAATTCGGATTAAAAATTCGATCTTAACCCACCGAATCGAATTGGCGGCTACACAAACCAAGTCCGCCTTCGCGGAATTAGAGTAGGGTGTGCACAGCACACCTTATTTGCCGCAATCGCCCAACCTCTGCCAATTGCCTAAGTCATGAGTTAGTAAGATAGAGTAATAATTGGTAATTGGTAACAGGTTGTTATCCTAATAATTTGTTAAATTGTCTTCACACAAATTTAGCTTTGAGGTAGGGGTTTAAACCCCTGCCGGATTGCGGCAGGGCTGTGCCAGGATTGCTGGGTCAACGTAAAACAGCCGATCGCTAAGATTTCTGTTTTTCCACACTTCCCAAATCCAACTTAGCCCGCAACTCTTCCTTAATCCGATTTAAAATAGAATCCTCATCCAAAGAAGACAAAATCTTGCTCACCACAGCCTTTGGCCCATCATCTCCCCAAGAAGCACCATTAGCCAAATAAGCCTTAGTAACTTGACCGATACCATAGGAAGAAACCCCCGCGATCGCAGCTTGCGTCACCGCCACAGACAAATAAGGCCCTAAAGCCAAACCCCCCGTCGCTGGCGTCGCCAAACCCAACAATCCTTTCAAAGAACTCAAACCAAAATTAGCCAACAATTCGCCCGCAGTAATTCCCCCCATACTAATCGCAATCTTTTGCAGCAATTCCACCGCGCCCGCTTCCGTCATGGCAATGCCGTAAACTTTAGATAAAGTTAATATCATCACCACATCAATTACCGCACCGCTAAGAATATCAACTACAGTAATTGGATTAAGTGCGATCGCCACCGCTTTAGTCATTACCCCATTCCAGATAATTCGATTAGCCGCGTCATCTCGAATTTCCATTTTTCGCTGCACCAACTGCTCGTTAATATCCCCCGCACACAGCATCGTATTCAGCGCGACCAAAGATTTGCCTTCCCGGTCTAAAATCTCCAAAATCTTTAATTTTAAATCTTGCACTTGTGGCAAACTGCGAGTCATTTGCACGCCCATACTTCCGTCGGGACGGCGCACCGCCCTCGCCGTCAAAGGCGAAGCCGCCGCCATCACAATTTCATCGGGAGACAACAATTCTCTTACGCGATCGTCTCGAATTTTATGATAAATTGCCAGCCTGTCTGCATCAGGATACTGGTCAATTTTATTAAACACTAATAACATCGGTTTTCCGGCTTCCCGCAACTGCGAAAGTGCTGCGTATTCCACCTTCGTAATGTCGCCAGCAACTACAAACAAAATCAAATCTGCTTGTTGAGCAACGCGGCGGGCTAAAAGTTCGCGAGTTTCGCCGTCAACTTCATCTATTCCCGGAGTGTCGATTAATTCTACTTGCGACAAACGGTAAATAACTGGCGAAAGTCGATCGGGTAACTTCTCATCAATTCCCTCTCCGACATCCCACTGGCCAATAGTCGTCGTGCGAGTCACCCCGTGAGTCGGGCCAGTTTCAAACACATTTTGACCTAGCAGCGCGTTCAAAACCGAAGATTTTCCCCTTCCCACCATCCCAAACACAGCTATTTGCACGCAAGCGCGCTCTAGCTTGTCGAGCATTTTCTCCAACCCGCCAATTTCCGGTTCTAGTCCAGTTCGCTCTTGAACTGTCAAGTCGAGATTTTCTACTATATCTCGCAGAGCATCTTTAGCGTGGCGCAGGTTGAGTTCTGCCTGAATGTCTGCGAAGCTTAAAATTGTGTCATCTAATTCGCGATCGACATTTGAAAAATCCGAGGCTTCAGTCATCAAAACTATGGGTTTGAAACCCCGTCCTTTTAGGACGGCTTTACATTGAGTGGAATCCCCTTGCGGGGTTGGGGAGGTATGGTTGCCTCCCCGCCGGGATATGGTTGTCCCGTTCTCCTTGCGGAGTAAAGTTAGCTTCGCCAATGTTTAGTGAGCTTGTTAGGCTAAAAGCACTGTTCCAGTGACCTTAGAACTGTTTAACTTTCAGCGACAGAGCAAGGAACTAGCTACGCATTCCAGGGTGTCGTGACTCAAAAAACGTAGTCCGCGAAGGACTTAGGCTGGTCAGGATGGCTTTCTAGATTTCTCTTTCAAGCCTTATGCCTTTAGGCTAAGGTTCCTGACTTAAAGTTTCAACCGATACCATGCCATTCTAGCTTTTTCCGTCTGCTTTGTACATTAGGGGTACGGCAATGGCGTGTTTAGAATCCGGGGATGGACACAGCAATGCTGTCTCCCTACAGATATCATGTAAAACCTGTTTAATTTACAACAATGATTAACCGCCTCCAAATAATAGCCAGTTATCCATTTCCTTTACGTGTAATAATTTTCCTATTAATCTTGCTAGTAATTTGGCTGCCGTTAGCAGCACCAATTTATCTCTTAGTTAAAGATAGTAACCTAGCAACTATTCTGACAATGGGATTGTTGTTTACTGAGTTTCTGTTCCTAGTGCCGCGCTGGGGAAAGCAGGTTTACGGACAAACCCAATTACTCAAGAGTTACGGTGTAATCAATACGCGAAAAAACGGTTTTGAGCTTTTAATCGGATTGGCGATCGGGCTTTTGCTCACTTTCACTCTATTTGCGGTGCAAGGGCTGTTCGGCTTAGTCGCGTGGCAAAATTCTGATAATTTGCCGAGAATCATCGCAGAAGGGCTATTAAGCGCCCTTGGAGTCGGTTTTGCGGAGGAGTTGGTATTCCGTGGTTGGTTGCTGGACGAGTTGCAGCGGGATTACAATTATAAAATATCTCTGTGGGCGAATAGCCTGGTGTTTGCCCTATCTCATTTTATCAAACCTGTCGCGGCCATGCTGCAGAGTTGGCCGCAGTTTCCGGGGTTGTTGTTGCTGGGTTTGATTCTGGTTTGGGGAAAAAGATCGCGCCAAAATCGCCTCGGTTTGTCGATCGGGCTTCATGCAGGTTTAGTCTGGGGATATTACATGATTAACATCGGGCAGTTAGTGCGATATTCGGCATCTGTTCCCGAGTGGGTGACAGGAGTTAACGGCAATCCGCTAGCTGGGGCGATCGGCCTGTTGTTTTTGAGTGTCTTGGCCTTGGGAATGCGAAAAATGTCTGAACATTCCAAAGGTTTGTAGTAAGGACGAACAGCCCTTATTTCCCACGATTTTGAGGACTCAAGTCCTCACTACCACCCAACTTATTCAGAAATTTATAAACTTATGAAACTCAGCATCTTTGCCACTACTACAGTGTTAATTTATACAGGTTTGTTAGCTCCTGCAAACGCACAAAATACCGCACCACTCAAGCCAAATAATTCTTTAGTTCAAGTGCAGACAGCGCCAGAACAAATTCTCAATGCTTGCGTCCAGAATCAGGCTGAAACCCTGCCAAATCCTTTTACCGATGTACCTTCCAATCACTGGGCTTACAAAGCTGTTTTGACAATGTATTATTGCGGGCCTTACCGAGAAGCGACACCCCCTGCTTTAATTAAAGAATTACTGGAATCGGGAGATACTACTAGAGAAAGTTTGCATTCCCCATTACCTTTTCCCAATTTCCCATTACAGCGATTCCCCTTGATTAATTAAATCCTTACTGGAATTAGGATATTTTACTAGAGGAAGTTTTTATTCCCGATTACCTTTGCCGCATTTCCCCTTACCAAGATTTTAAAACTGAGCCCGAACCGTAAACGAATAATCCCCGCCCGGTTCAAGCTGATAATCCCATTTTTCCAGAAAGCGGTGCAGCGGTTCCTGAATCAATGCCCTACCTTGAGAAGGCTCAAGTATCAGTGTTTTTTCTGACGTGAAACGCCACTGAAACTGCCACTCAAAATTGCCGGCAGTCACTTCACCCTCAATCGTGCCTTTTTGCCAAGATTGACCAGTAACCCGGACATATGCAGTTGTTTCAGGCAAACGTCTCGAACTCACCTTTTTGTTTCCGCGTTTGTTTCTGCAATTGTGCGACTATTGTAAAGGCTCATGGCTTTTTCTACTCCTTGATGTAGACTTAGTTCCACAGCTTCTACAACCAGTTTAAGCACTTTCTCTACTAATTGACTTTCCTCTGAGGAAAACTTTCCTAAAACGAAGGAAATCGTATCTTTCTCATTTTTAGCAGCATCGTTTTGAGGTTTGCCGATGCCAATCCGCAAGCGGGGAAATTTGTCTGTGCCCAAATGAGAAATTGTCGATTTCATGCCGTTGTGTCCGCCGGCTGAACCGGCAAGCCGCATTCTCAATTTCCCGATCGGCAAATCCATATCATCGTATACTATTAATACCGACTCCGCAGGTATTTTGTACCAATCCGTCGCCGCCCGAATCGCTTGGCCCGACAGATTCATGTAAGTAAGCGGTTTCAGCAAGCGGATTTTCTGTCCCCGCGGCCGGTTTCCCTCGCCAAATATGCCTTGAAATTTGCGATTTTCCGACAGGGAAATCTGCCAAGATTTAGCCAAGGCATCGACAGCATTAAAACCGATGTTGTGTCGGGTGCGATCGTATTTAGGTTCGGGATTGCCTAACCCAACTATTAGCTGGGGAATCACTAACTCCGCTGGTGTTTCCGACTTCTGAGTGTTGTTCATTTAACTGTCTGTGCTATCTTCCTTGGGAGTAGCCGCCGCGAGTTTTTCAGTTTCCGGTTTGCTGCTAGTTGCTACTGCTTCTTCTAACTGCTTGGCCTCCCGCGTGAACTCCGACTCAAAATCCCGCGAAGCATCTTGAAATCCCCGAATTGCCTTCCCCATACTCCTGCCGATTTCAGGTAATTTTTTGGGGCCGAATACCAATAGGGCGATCGTAAAAATAACTGCCATTTCCGGCAAACCAATGCCAAAAATATTCATCCTTTTTCTCCTGCAATTTGTTTAATTACTTCCTGTTTATTTAGGGCAAAAGTAATCGGAAAGGGTAAGGAAAAACGGGAAAACTTAGCTTTTACCCTTTCTCCTCAACCCTCAGCTTTTACTTTTAGCCTTACTGTTTTGCGCTCAATTTTTAGCTGCCGAGACTCGACCAATCCATATCCACACTCTCCAGAATCAGAGAAGAGTTGTAGATTTGCAAAATAATCAACAAGAACACGAAAAACAGTCCAATGAAAACGCTCATCAACAGCGTGGTTCCCCAGCCGGGGGCTACCTTGCCGTATTCTGAGTTAAGGGGTTTGAGTATATCTCCTAACCAAGTCCGTTGTGCCATAAGTCACCTGCAATGAATCTCTACAGAAAAGTTTGACATATTTCTACCGCTAATTGCGATCGCAATTTCTCAGAAATGCGGCAGGGGGACTGGGAGAACGGGGAGTGGGGGTTGGCTGCCATACCGTACTGCGCCTGAAATCACTAGACTTTCAGACGGATTGTTATTTTTTGTAATATTATAGAGTGGAGCACTCATAATATTACAAAAATATGGAACCAGCAGCAGTTCTCGGCATTTCTCTCGGTATGTGTCTGGTGGCAATCACCGGTTTCTCGATCTACACGGCTTTCGGCCCTCCCGCTAAGGAATTGAGAGATCCTTTTGAAGAACACGAAGACTAAAGAAGAAGGAAGAAGAGGGAAGAAGCAAGAAGGAAGATTTTCACAGTTTTCCCCCTCTCCCAATTCTCCCCCTCTCCCCTGTCCCTCGTAGATATTCTTCTACCGGGAAGCGAGTGTATTTTGTGGCGCGATCAACCGGGATCTTCCCAGTCAATGCTATATTCTTCAGAAGAAATACAGTAAATCTATATTTGAAAAATCTATCTCCCAGTTAAAGTAAAAATTATCAAGTTTCAGGCAAAAGCAGAATGGGCAATACCTTTGGGCATTTATTTCGGATATCGACATTTGGGGAATCTCACGGCGGCGGTGTGGGAGTAGTAATTGATGGTTGCCCGCCCCTGGTGTCGATCGACGCATCGGAAATTCAAGCCGAACTCGATCGCCGCCGCCCCGGCCAAAGCAAAATTACCACACCTCGCAAAGAAGCAGATACCTGCGAAATTCTGTCAGGGGTGTTTGAAGGCAAAACTTTGGGAACGCCGATCGCAATTTTAGTTCGCAATCAAGACACCCGCCCCCAAGATTACGGCGAAATGGCGACAACTTACCGCCCTTCTCACGCTGATGCTACCTACGATGCTAAATACGGAATTCGTAACTGGCAAGGCGGAGGTCGATCGTCCGCGAGAGAGACCATTGGTAGAGTAGCAGCAGGGGCGATCGCTAAAAAAATTCTCAAACAAGCAGCAGGAGTCGAAATAGTCGGCTACGTCAAACGCATCAAAGACTTAGAATGTGTCGCCGACCCGGACACTGTTACCTTAGAACAAGTAGAAAGCAACATCGTCCGCTGTCCCGATGCCGAATGTGCCGAAAGAATGATTGAACTGATCGAAAAAGTTCGCGACAGTGGAGATTCGATCGGCGGTGTAGTCGAATGCGTCGCCCGCAACGTACCCAAAGGCCTGGGAATGCCGGTATTCGACAAACTCGAAGCCGACTTGGCCAAAGCCATCATGTCCTTGCCCGCCAGCAAAGGCTTTGAAATTGGTTCCGGGTTTGCCGGGACTCTGCTCAAGGGCAGCGAACATAATGATGAATACTATACTGATGATAAGGGTGTAATTCGTACAGTGACGAATCGCTCTGGCGGAATTCAGGGTGGGATTGCTAACGGCGAAAATATCATTTTGCGGGCGGCATTCAAGCCAACTGCGACAATTCGCCAGCAGCAGCGTACAGTTACCCGAGAGGGCGAAGAAACCCTGCTGGCTGCCAAGGGACGGCACGACCCTTGCGTTTTGCCAAGAGCTGTGCCAATGGTGGAAGCAATGATAGCTTTAGTGTTGTGCGACCATCTGCTGCGCCATCACGGACAATGTGGAACCTTAAAGCCTGAATGTTAAAATGGAAATCAGCTTGTCCTCTGTAGCGGCAACTCCCGTTGATTGCCCTCAACCCTCCGAATCAATAAAAGGTATAGATGATTTTGTAGTACAGTTCTGGGGCGTGCGGGGCAGTGTTCCGACACCCGGAGAGGAAACTGTTCGCTACGGCGGCAATACTTCTTGTTTGGAAATGCGAGTCGCTGGCAAACGCTTGATTTTTGACGGCGGAACAGGCTTGCGGATGCTGGGAGACCAGTTGGTGCAAGAAATGCCCGTGCAAGCTTATATGTTTTTTACTCACTATCACTGGGATCACATTCAAGGGTTTCCGCTGTTCGCCCCAGCTTTCATCCGCGGCAATAGCTTTGATATTTACGGGGCGACTCCGCCGGATGGAGATTGCATGAAAAGGCACTTTGTCGAACGGGTGTTGCACTCGAATTCGCCGGTGCCACTGATGGGTTTGCAGGCAGATTTGAATTTCTACGAACTCCATCACAACCAGACGATGATGCTGGACGATATTGAGATTAGGACGGGTTCTCTGAATCACCCGAATACTGCTATGGGATATCGGGTGACTTGGCAGGGACGATCTGTTGTTTATTGTTCGGATACTGAACATTTTCCCGATCGCCTAGATGAGAATGTCTACAATTTAGCCCTCGACGCTGATGTGCTGATTTACGATGCGATGTACACAGACGAGGAATATCACAACCCCAAGTCTCCGAAGGTGGGTTGGGGACACTCGACTTGGCAGGAAGCGGTGAGAATGGCTAAGGAGGCGCGGGTGAAACGAGTGGTGATTTTTCACCATGATCCGGCTCATACTGACGATTTTCTCGATCGCATCGCCGAAGATGTGCAAATCGCTTTTCCGAAGGCTGTCATGGCCCGCGAGGGTCTTATTTTGCCGATCGGCTTCTGAACATTCGCCTCTGAGGCTCGATCGAACCATCAACCGATCGAACCATAATTGTTATGTGAATATGTGGATCTGGGGGCGAAACCAGCTCCACAATTTTTTTTAATACGCAGCAAACTCTTAACTGCATGGTATAATTCTTGCTTGTTAAGTTTTTAGGCCGAGTATTTAAGCTTTTTTTTATTCTTCAACCGCGTCCGTAAGACGCCAAGACGTAAGATAATTGGAGAATTGCCAAGGGTGAAAAGGAGACTGTTTTGAATGTCAACAAACACGGGGAGGCGAGGCGATCGCACGCCTGAGTGCTAGTCTGATGCCAGTAGACTTCCAGAAGCCTTGTTACAGATTAATTATTAAGGACAAAAACTGAAGTTATAGCTCAGATCAAATAAAAGCGCGATCGGTTTTTTCGGATCATGAATATTGACAACTCTCAAAAGCTAATAGCTTTTAGGTAGAAACTGAGAAAATTTTCAGCAGTCAATTTGACTAACCAGAAAGAAACGATGGCTCTTGGGTTTGGCAGGAGCTGCGGCAAGCGAATGTTATGACTTGACTATCAAAATGGGAAATTTACGTTTTAGATCTTCAGCACATCAATACAGATGGATTGCCTTAGGCAGTTTTGCTGTAATTATGGGTATTTCAGGCGCCCTGGCCTACCGCCTCGCCCCGCCCCCCGGATTCATGGCTCAAGGCACTCTCTCTTCTAATAATCCGCCAGTCAAATTTTCGAGTACGGGCACGACAATTCTCAAGCAGGGAGAGCAACTCACCCCAGAGGTTCTGCTGGCAGATAATGTTGTCAAAGCAGTGGCAGATGCAGTTAAGCTGTCGCCCCAGCAAGTTCGACAAAATGCTAGTGTCAAGATTTCTAAGCCGGAACAACCCCTAGAAATTGTGGTTGGGTATCGCTCGCTCGATCAGGAGCAAGCAATCCAAACGGTGGATATGTTGATGAAGGGCATGGTGGAAAAAAGCCGCCTGATTAACAGATATCGGTGGCAATCAGTCAATCAGTCGCTCAACCAACGCTTGGCACAAGTCACTCAAGACCTGAAACAAGCTCAGCAAAAACTCGACCAATACGAAAGAGAACGCGCTCGCCTGTTGCAGCAAATGAAGCTTCAGCAAGACTTTTACAACAAAACTCAGCTTGCAATGGCGGATACGCAAGCTTCGGAAAAAGAAATGGTTAGCAGTTTGGCCGCCGCTACAGTGCCACAAATTGTGGCCACGCCCACGAGCGATCCGACAGTGCCTCTGATTTTGGGAATTGGTTTGCTGTTGGCGATTTTGGTCAGCCGAGGTTTGATTCCTTCGGTGGCGGATTGGAAGTACAAAGCAGCTTTTCAGCGAGAAGAGAGCGAAAGGCTCCAAAGTGCTTTGTACCGACTGATCAAAGAAGGTCGGGGCGAAATAACTCTGGTGCGGTTTGCAATGGAAACGCGGCTGTCGCCGGATGTGGCTCAGCGTTTTTTGAACCAACAAGCTGAAGTCTTTAATGCCAATTGCGAAATTAAAGACGACGGCAGTATCTTGTATCACTTCCACATTTAAATGGCTGCGAGCGATCGCACTCCACAGAAGACTTTAGCCGATCGAGTCATCACTGCTCGATCGGCTTGTTTTTTTGTTAAAAAATTATATCAGGTTCGGTCGATCGACTATCCCCCTTTAGGTAGGCGCGGGTTGAGGGGATCTATAACTTATACTACTACAACAGATTTTGGTGAACCCGCCGACGCGAGCTGGCGTTGTGGTGATTTTACCCGACATGATATTACGCTTAACCCGCTTTCTTAGCTTGTAGGATGCCCCGGAGCTAAAAATTGCTCGATCGACAGAGGTGTGGACTAACGTAGAGCACCCGAAGATTGTGCCAGTTCCTCCCAGACAGGCTAAAAAATATTTTTTGTGTTCCGCTTGCTTTTTGCTTAAATATATGTATAATGATGAAAAATCAGTAAATGTACGGTTGCTTTTTACCTGATTTACATGATTAGGGGTTAATTTCTTCTTAAATCTTTCTTACGGTAGAACTACCCTCAGTAAAAATGCTGTAGGGTAGAACAATAACGGATTCAGGGATGTTATGTAGTTTCACCTCAGAAACTGGAGATCGGGCAAAAGCCTGGGTTCAAACTCCCCAACAGAAAGCATACATTTTCATATTGAACTTTTGTAATCACCTAGAGGCTACACCATGATTTTGGGAATAATTGGTTCTTCTTTCCTAGCTTACTTTTTGCTAATGTCGGTCGCTAATTACGGCGACACTGGAATGTAGATTAGTTAAGGCACTGATGCACCGAGACAGAAGGCAGCAGGCAAAACAAAGCAGTTTGACAACTTCGATTAAGTCTCTGCTTGGATCGTATCTGTCGTGTCCGCTCTGACCGAAAAATGGATGGATGAAGGAGTCGTTAAGTACCGCTGTGACTGGGAAAAAGCAGGCCCTGTAGCTGCCCGGAACATAGCAGATTTGATGCACTGGCGCGATCGGCTCCACGCTTGGGGATTAATTGGCGTCTACGAAAATGGCATAGGGTTTGGCAACGTCAGCGTCAGGCTCGGCAATTCTTGCCAATTCGTGATTTCGGGAACCCAGACTGCACACTTGAAAACTCTGGGACCAGAATCCTACTGTACTGTTACCGAATTTAACTTAGAACAAAATTACCTCGGCTGCCGGGGCCCCGTACAAGCTTCGTCGGAGTCCCTGACTCACGGGGCCCTGTACCTTCAGAGAGAGGAGGTGGGCGGGATAATTCACGTCCATAATCCTAAGCTATGGCAGCAACTGCTGTTTAAGATTCCTACTACTAGAAAAGAAATACCTTACGGCACTCCTCAGATGGCCTTAGAAATGTTTAGACTTTTTGAGGAGGAGAACTTGGCAGAGCGCCAAATTCTGGCGATGGCCGGTCACGAGGACGGGATTATCTGTTTTGGCAGCACCGTGGACGAAGCTGGCAAAGTGCTTTCGGCTGTGATTGGTTACACATGAGATATTGCACTATTCTCAAAAAAGCTAAAAAACCGGGTTTATTGACAAAAAACCTAGGGTTTTACCTGTGTCTATGGCAACTGAGATGTTGCAGCAATATCAATAATCCTTAATCCTTTTTTGGGCGGGTTCTCCTGCCCACCCCACAACAAATTAATTCTTTGTGGAACCGGCATCTTGCCTGTTCTTGAGAATACTGCAACATCTCAGTGACAAGAAACTAAGGTGATGACGTGAATGCCTGATTTGAGTTAGACTGAGCTTTACCCTTGACATCGGGCCGCTAGCTCGATTTAGCCTAATGGGTTCAAAACTTTTGAAGTGCCTCTTGCCTCTGCGGTAAGGGAAAGATATTTTTAAAGAGAAACAGATTATATAACAAAAGCTGAGAGTCATCGTGAATCCAACTAAACTTGTAAGCTCAAAAGAATTGCAATCAGAGGTATCTCGTCTCACCGAAGAGTTGCAAATGCGCGACCAATTAGTGCAGCAGTTGTCTCAAGAACTTTTCAGGCTGGTGAAGGGCAATTCTAATTTTGTGCCGGCGCCGGAAGTTTCCGATCGCCACCAAGCTCAAATGCAGGCAATGCGCGAACAACTCCAAGCTGTTGAAGAACAGGTGGGTTTTTATCAGGAACAAATCGCCGAGCGGGATGCTGAGGTTTACCAACTGCGTCAGTCAGTGCAGGAATTGACGGATCGCTCTCGGATGCTGGAACAGGTAGTGCAGGAATTGCCCGGGGTTTACCGCCAGAAGTTTGCCGAGCGGATCGAGCCAATTAAGGAAAAATTGGATCAACTGCAAAAGGAAAACCGCCAGTTGCACACTGAGTTGCAAAGCGTCACTTACCGTCTCGCTGTGCGGAGCCGCAAGGCTAAGGGCTTGGATCTGCCGAGCGTCGATGAAACGGACGATCGAGGAATTCAAATGCCGAGCTTTGGCAATGTCTAAGGTTTTGATTGTGGCGGGTGGTGAGCAAAGTCCGGCGGCAAATCTCAAGGCGGCGATCGCTCAATCTAATCCTTTAACTGAAGTCAATATCTGTGGGGTTTCTGAACTCTATTCTGCCGCGATCGCTCCGGGTGGGGCGATCGTTTGTCCTTTGACGCTGGATGTGCCAGAAAATCTGGTTTTTCCGGGTCGGGATGTGTATCGATTTTGCCGGAATGTTTCGTCGGCGCGCGATCGAGTGGCTCAGGAGCTGCTTTTTCCCGTCGGCGAGGGCAATTTTTGGCTGCCTGTGGTGTTGACGGCAAAGGGGCCACTGTATGCTGAGGTGATCGGTGGGGAACCTGACAAGCAGTCTAGCGAGTTGAGTTACTCTCAACCGGTGCATTTGTCGGATGTTTGGCGCCAGCAGTTGTACGAGTTGGCTTACCGCTTGCTAAATCTTTTAAATGCGCCGCCGGCGACTTATTTGATGCAGTTTGGGTTCGTAGGGGAAAGGATTTGTTTCGATCGACTTTGGCCTTTTCCGGCTGCACCTGCGATCGCTTCTGCCGGCGCTCAAGTGCCGGATTTATTTGTTTGTCATTGGTATTGCTTGACAAATAAACCTATTTATGATATTGAAATTAACTCTGCGGTTGCTTGAAGTCTCTTGCAAACTTGAGATTTCAACTCGGGATCTCATTTTAATCAAGCAACTAAAGCCGGAGTTTCAGTGGAGATAACTTGCTCGAAACTGTCGAAGATTTCAAAGAGTTGGTCGAGTTGAGTAATTTCAAAAATTAGCTTGACTGTGGCTGAGAGGTTGCAGATGACGAGGCGGCATCCCCGGTGGCGGGCGGCGTTGAGTCCGCCGACTAAGGCACAGATCCCGGAACTGTCGATAAAATCTACGGCGGCCATGTCTATTACCCAGAGTTTGTGGCGCTCGGGCACAATCTCGGCTAGCTGTTGCTGCAGGAGGCTGCCAGCTTGGGAGTCGAGGCAGTTGTGAGGTTGAAGGACGATGGGTGGGTTGAAGTTTGGAAATTCCATAGCAGTTATCCTACGATCGTAAAGTATGAATAAGTTAGTTTCTTTGCTGACTCTGTTGAGAGACTCAGGGGATTTCAGCGTATGTTTTAGGATGCGCGATCGGGCTAGGGAATCGGTGGGGAGAGCCGTTGTGATAAATTTAGTAGGAAATTGGCTAGCGATCGCGCGGAACGCAACCGCAACAATTCTCTATTCCTCTAGTATGCCTGAAAGGCTAATTTTTAGTTGGATTAGCGATCGCGACAACAGTGTGTTCTTCATCACAGCGAAAGATTGCACTATTGGCTGAATCGAGCCAATATATAAATGTATTGAGCTTTGCAAAAGTTTACGAAGGCAGTATCGAATGTCTTTTGAGTTTTTATCGTTAGAGACTATTCAGCAGTTTGCGCGTGATTACGGCTACTGGGCAGTATTTCTGGGAATTCTGCTGGAAAATCTGGGAGTTCCTCTTCCAGGCGAAACAATTACGATTGCTGGCGGGTTTTTAGCTGGCAGCGGGGAACTGAATTACTGGTTTGTGCTCGGCAGTGCGATCGCGGGTGCTACAGTGGGGGGAAATTTTGGTTATGCGATCGGCAGGTACGGTGGCTGGCCACTGCTGCTGAAGTTGGGACAATTTTTCCGCTTTCGAGAAGAACAACTGTTTGACTTAAAAGAACAGTTTAGCAAAAATGCAGCTAAAGCCGTATTTTTGGGTCGTTTCATCGCACTACTGCGAATTTTTGCTAGCCCCCTAGCGGGTATTGCAGAAATGCCTTTTTGGAAATTTTCACTGTTCAATGTTCTGGGTGCTGCAAGCTGGGCATCGGTAATGGTGAGTTTATCCTACTTCTTGGGACAAGTTGTGTCTTTAGAAAAGTTGGTAGCTTGGGCCGCTCAATTTGCGGTATTTGCTTTGCTGTTAGCAGTTGCTTGGATTGCAGTTCCTATTTGGTTGGAAGCGCGGACTTTGGACAAGACTAAGTAAGATTAGTGGTTAGACTTTTTGCAAGAGTTCTGGATTTTCTGTTTTTAACCGCAGATGAACGCAAATGAACGCAGATATTATCTATTTTTGCAAAAAGTCTAATGATTGGCGATCGCCTATTAATAAGTCAGGACTTCTGTCCTCAAAATCATCAAGTTTGTAGCGCGAACTTCTGTCCTCAGTCCAATCTCTGCTTAGTATGAGGATGTTTCTGGATTGAGTTAAATAGGATTTCAAAAACTCGATCGCTATAATTATAATTCCCCGAATGCTGCGAACATAGGAGGAGAGGAAGTGCGATCGCAATAATCAGCCTGTTCGCTGAAATGCCATGTAATAAATACTCTAAATCTTCAATTACTTTAAACAGTCCATTAGCAATATATTCAGGAATGACGTAATCAGCGCGTTAAATCAAGGGTTTGAGATTGCTTCACGAGGCTCTCTTCTGACAGAAAATAGTAGTACGTGTGTAGATTATCTGGATGTCCCTGAATACACCAATTAAACACCTTCTGTAAGATTAAACCCAAAAAATCAGCAATTTTAGCTTGATAATGTCGGTTATTTAACAATAACAAAATTATAATTTTTCCTCTAATATCTCCTTTTTGTTCCTATTTTAATGCTTATTCCAGTTGCTCTGTTTTTTTGGGATTCAGATACTTTTGAGCGGCTAGTTTTGCAGTCAGTGACGGAATTAATTTTGAATTATACCGTATTGAAAGACACAATAACTTATTTCACTTTCATTTAAACTTGTAGCAACGAGTCATCTGTTGTGAATTCCTTTTTCTCTTTCTTCCTCTATCTCCTCTGCGTCCTCTGCGGTTACTTTCAAAATTATAAATTTAACCGCAGATCTATCTACACAAATGAATGCAGGTTGAGATTGTCTGTTAGTGCATAAAACAAAGCGAAGCAATCTTCACCCCCTGCGATTGCTTCCTACTAATTACCAATTAACCGTTATCCATGATCAATTCTCCTTTCCCCTCAATCACTTCCCCGATCGCGAACGCACCAATCCCCTGAGATTCAAACCATGTAACAGCCTCTTCTACTTTTGTGCGATCGAGCAACAGCACAAACCCAATGCCCATATTAAAAGTATTGAACATATCGGCTGGGGCAACTTGGCCCGCTTCAGCAATCCACTGGAAAATGGGCAAATTTGGCCAGCTATTGCTGTCAATTTTCACAGATTGATTAACTCCCAAACAGCGGGGCAAATTTTCCGGCAAACCGCCGCCCGTAATGTGAGCCATGCCGTGAATATCTAAACCGCTCTTAATTGCTTCGAGGACTGGTTTAACATAAATTGTAGTCGGAGTTAGCAGCACTTCTCCTAAACTTTGGCCACCTAACTTTTCGGGTTGGGAATTCCAGTCAAAACCCCGATCGCCCGCAATTTTTCTCACCAAACTAAAACCGTTGCTGTGCGCGCCTGAACTGGCCAGCCCCACCGCCACATCTCCCACCTGCACCCGCGAACCATCCAACAATTTGCTCTTTTCGACAATTCCCACACAAAACCCCGCCAAATCGTACTCACCCGCTTGGTAAAAACCGGGCATTTCTGCCGTTTCCCCTCCGAGCAAAGCACAGCCCGCTTGCTTGCAACCGTCAGCAATGCCGGCCACCACCGCAGCTAATTGTTCGGGATTTAACTTTCCCGTCGCTAAATAATCGAGAAAAAAGAGGGGTTCTGCCCCGGATGTCAGCACGTCGTTGACGCACATCGCCACCAAGTCGATACCTACGGTGTCGTGCCGATCGAGATTGTGGGCTAATTTCAACTTAGTCCCAACGCCGTCAGTACCCGAAACCATAATCGGCTCTTTTAAACCCTCCGGAACGCTGAAAAACCCGCTAAACCCGCCGAATCCGCCCAAAACTCCCGATCGGTGCGTGCTCTTGACCATACTCCCGATGCGCGAGACAAAAGCTCTGCCCGCCTCAACATCCACACCTGCTTCTCGATAATCCATAAGTCCGCCAAATCGATTTCCAGTTTTTAGTTTATTCCCATAACAGTTGACAAACAGCTTTTTTCACACTAGCCATTCGGCAGCCCCCAAAAGACAATAAATTTCTGTAAATTTTTGTAAATTTTTCTGGAATAACTGAAACGGCTGTAAGCACTGGCACTAAAGGATTTTATGATAGAGGGTTTTGAGAAAATTTGATGAAGATTTGGTGAAAATCGCGATCGCAGCGATCCCCAACCACAAAAGTTTGTGGTAGTCTGTTGCAGTTCGTGAACAAAACACAAATTGCGGATCGAGCATGAGTTGTCAAGTGTCAGGGAAGTTTCCGCCAAATTTTTTTTGGGCGGAAGCATTAAAGCAAAAACGCACCCGGATACTTTGCTTTGACTCACGGGGGAATGGCGAAGGGCAAGAGAGAAATCCTTGAGGCCCGCCGCCAAATGGCCAATCCTCCAATCTCGGTTGGCAATGGCTATTCACAAAAATGGACGTATGAAGGAAAAATTTGTTGGTGGTCTACTCGCTGTCCTGTTAGTTCCTGTGGTAGGAACGGCATCCTCTTGTCACGCACAAGCAACAGATGCCGACAACCAAAACTCTCCGGTTTCCGAGCAAGTAATTGCCACCCAACCGTCCCGGCAGTTAAACGCAAGTCGGGTCGAAGCGCAAAAAGTCGGACAGTATCAGTATCAAGCAAGAGCTGACATTGCCCGAGACTCGATCGCCAAAATCCAGCCCCACGAGTTAGACGGGCGACAAGCAGCGACAGTCTACGTGCGAAACATTCCAGTCATCACCTTTCTGAACGCCAATCCGGAAACAAACACGAAAATGGGAGAAACTGGCAACAGCCAAGCCGGTGCTAGCAGTCCGTCGAAAGTAACGGGCGCGAAAGAAAATCCCAAAGTCGGAAACATTGCCAGCAACTCTAGCAACCAAGAACCCGATTCAGTTTGGCGGGCCTCAACCTTAGCAGCAAGACTCAACCAGCTAGCCCGCAACAACATCGATCCCAACAGCATTACCGTTAAGTGGGAAAAAGGCGATCGCTACATTATCCAGGCAAACGGCGAGGACTTGGTAAACATCAACGCCGAAACAATCCTCCCCGACACCACCAGCAACTTTAGCCGAGATGCCCTGCAAGCAACCAATCGCCTCCGCCGGCTTCTGGGCAACGCCCCACCCCTGGAAGAAGTCGCAGGCAAACCCCAACCAGAACCCGCCGTCCTCTCTATGGGCCCAGTTCAAGTGCGCCTCAGCGGCTGGGCTTCCTGGTACGGCCCGGGATTTGACGGCAACCTCAGCGCCAGCGGCGAGCGTTTCAACCAAAATGATTTGACCGCAGCCCACCGCCACTTGCCTTTTGGAACTAGAGTCATGGTGAGAAATCTCGACAACGGCCGCACCGTAGTCGTCCGCATTAACGACCGCGGCCCCTATGTGGGCGATCGGGTCATTGACTTGTCCGCCGGCGCCGCCAGCGTGCTGGGAATGATGAGTAGCGGCGTTGCGAGAGTGGAAATCGAAGTGATCGAACCGCCGCAGCCAACAAAAGTTGAACGCTGAACGGTAGTCTAAGGCAGAATACAAAAGTTATCCGAAGTGTAGAAGGCAGAAAGTAGAATAAAACTGACATCTTGCACCATTGTTTTTAGAAGAGGCATCTTACCTGTTCTGGAGGATGATGCAAGATGTCAAGTCGAACAAATTCTGACAAATAAACTCTGCATTCTGCCGAATGCCTTCAGGAGATTCTACCGGTGCGCCTGTTTACTACCATTGCAGCACTTCGCTGCTACTTAAATTTACAAAAGTCTGCTGCACCTCATTTGACAGTCGGTTTGGTGCCGACGATGGGAGCTTTGCACGCAGGGCATCTGAGCTTGATCCAGCGCGCAAGGCAAGAAAATGCGATCGCCCTGGTCACCATTTTTGTCAACCCGCTGCAATTTGGACCAACAGAAGATTTTCAAGATTATCCTCGGAATTTCGAGCAAGACCGGCTGTTGTGCGAACAAGCTGGGGTTGATGCCATATTTGCTCCCTCAGCAACGGAAATGTTTGGCCATCAAGCAGTCGGCACAGAAACAGAGCAAACCGCCCAAAAACAGATAGAGATTCACCTTTCATCCTTAACTCAAGTAGTCCCGCCACCGGCGATGACATCGGTTTTGTGCGGCAAAGCAAGGCCCGGTCATTTTCAGGGCGTCGCGGCAATTGTTACTAAACTTTTGAGTTTGGTGCAGCCGACAAAAGCTTATTTCGGTCAAAAAGACGCCCAGCAGCTAGCAATTATTCGGAAGCTGGTCTTTGATTTTAATTTGCCTGTAGAGATTGTCGCTTGTCCGATCGTCCGCGAAGAGTCGGGACTGGCAATGAGTTCTCGCAATCTGTATTTAACTGTAGAGCAAAAACAGCAAGCCTCCGTACTCTACCGCGCGCTGCAACAAGCCTCGGAAACTTTTGCTTCAGGGGATCGCACCGCAGCGGGCGCACTCGCTGCCGCTCACGCAGCAGTCGCCGGAGAGCCCGCAGTTGCTCTCGAATACGCCGAACTCGTCGATCCCGACACTTTGACGCCGTTGCAGGTTGTGGAAACAGCGGGACTTTTAGCCGTGGCCGCCAGAGTTGGCTCTACTCGTTTGATTGACAATATAATTCTCAGGAATCGCCGGCCCATTGTGGCGATCGACGGCCCGGCAGGAGCAGGCAAATCTACCGTCACTCGCCTTGCAGCAACTGCTTTGAATTTGTTTTATCTGGATACCGGCGCGATGTATCGGGCGCTGACTTGGCTGGCATTGAAAACAGACACGCCGATTTCCGACGAATGCGCGATCGCCGAATTAATCAGTTCCAGTTATTTGGAATACAACCTCGATCCCGCATCAAAGATGTTGAAGATTAACGGCGAAGACGTAACCGAGGCAATTCGCAGTTTGGAAGTGACATCCCGCGTCTCGGAAATGGCGGCGATTCCCGCCGTGCGGCAGTTTCTGATGGAGGAACAGCGGCGCTGCGGCACAAAAGGCGGAATTATAGCAGAAGGCCGCGATATCGGCACTAACGTGTTTCCCGATGCGGAACTAAAGATTTTTTTGACGGCTTCGGTACAAGAGCGATCGCGCAGGCGGCTGTTAGAACTTAAAGATACCGATCGGGCTAATATTAGCTTGGCCCAATTGGAACAAGACATCGCCCTGCGGGACGAAAAGGACAGCACCCGCGAGGTTGCACCTTTGCGTAAAGCGGCCGATGCTGTGGAAATTCAAACAGACAATCTGACTGTGGTCGAAGTTATCGATCGGATTGTCGGCTTGTACAAAGAGAGAATCGGCCCTAAAAGTTAATTTTACGACGCTGGGGGCGGGCGATCGCCCTCCTATCAAATCCGGTTAAACTCACCTCTTGCACCATTCTCGCTGAATAGGCTTTCGGGCCTGTTCCACAAATACTAAATTTTCTTGTGGCACGGGCCCCAGAACCCGTTCATAAAAGGCTTATTGACAATGGTGCCACATCTCAGGTTAAACTCACATCTTGCACTATTCTCGCTTAACAGGCAAGATGCCTGTTCCACAAAGAGTGAATTTTCTTGTGGAACAGGCATCTTGCCTGTTCATAAAAAGCTTATTGAGAATGGGGCAACATCTCAGGTTAAACTCACATCTTGCACTCTTCTCGCTTAACAGGCAAGATGCCTGTTCCCCAAAGAGTGAATTTTCTTGTGGAACAGGCATCTTGCCTGTTCATAAAAAGCTTATTGAGAATGGTGCAACATCTCAGGTTAAACTCACATCTTGCAGTGTCAGGTAGGGACGCGGGCAGATGCGGGCTGAGTCCCTAAGAATATCGTGCCATGAATCCGACTTGATCGCCGTCCCCTGGGTGGGGAAAAAGTTCACCCATCCCACGTTTTTATAGGTTAGGGGATTCGTGGCACACAAATCTTAAATTTTTTTATCCGGACGGACTTCCCCGCGATCGGTTATTTCCAGTAGCATTTTTAGGAACAGTCCAATTTAAGATTATCCTCTTAAGTGGATTAACTTGATATCAACATAAAATCTCAAATTAACTGTGCAAGGTGTGAAGGAGAGAATGACGTGACAAAATTGAAACTACTGTGGAGGCGGCGAAAAAATTTCATCGTTGCTTTTATGGCAGCCACAGGAAGTTTTTTGCTGGGTGTGACATGGCCGATTAACTTCTTGCGGGCAAATCAGCCCTTGCAACCGATTCAGGCCCAAGTCTTGGCGGTATCCCAGCCCCAAGAACAACAGCCCATGTCCACTATTAATAAGTTCTCCAAGGCGATCGCCAATCGAGTAGAATTTTCCCAACAGTCTCTAGCCCAATTGCAGGCAATCCGATTTCAATCAGCCGTACCGGGTCAGTTTCAAGGTACAACCATTCGTCATGGGAAACTCAATTCCCAGCGCAAGGCGATCGCCCTGACATTTGACGACGGCCCCTGGCCGAAAACAACTACACAAATCCTCGATATTCTCAAGGAAAATAATATTAAGGCTACATTCTTCTGGGTAGGAAAATACCTGAAAAATTCTCCCGAAATTGGCCAACAGGTCGTAGCAGCCGGTCACGCGATCGGCAATCACACTTGGAACCATGAATACCTTCAGTATAACGAATACGGTGCTGCTCGCGAGATCGATGGCACTTCATCCTTAATTGAGGAGTTGACCGGCGTCCAAACATCCATGTTCCGCCCGCCGGGAGGCATTTTAAACAATGGATTGGCCACTTATGCTCAAAAGAAAAATTATGCAGTTGTGATGTGGTCTGCTGATTCTTTTGATTGGCGAACTCTTACGGAATCTTTGATAGACAACGTGATGAGGCAGGCAAATTCCGGCGGCATTGTGCTGATGCACGACGGCGGCGGCAATCGAGCAAGAACTGTAAAAGCTTTACCTGATATTATTGCTCGATTGAGAAATGAAGGGTACATTTTCGTAACAGTTCCCGAGTTATTGCACATGCAAGAACAAGACTTACAACAGCAGGAAACAGCACAACAATAAAAATTTGGAAAAGTGGGAGTTTTCACCATTTTTCCATTTTTTTGTATGTGGTTCGATTAATTTTTCATAACTCTAGCTGAACGAAGAAGGAAGAAGTAGTAACCGCGCCCGAATCCCGGCGACGTTCTTGACTGGTGAAACCATTGCTTTAATTGCATTTCCCTTCTTCCTTCTTCCTTCTTCCTTCTTCCTTCTTCCTTCTTCCGACTTCCATCGGACTGACATCCGTTACATCCGTTACATTCGTTGCCGAACTTCCGACTTCCATCGGACTGACATCCGTTACATCCGTTACAGAATCCGTTGCCGAACTTCCTTCTTCCTTCTTCAACTACACAAATCAATCGACAATCGCTAGGCTATAACAGAGCATCAGTTCGATCGCGAGTCGATCGCGTACCAGCCATGACCGAAAGTCTCAGGGCGACAGGGTTGCCCCCCGCCTTCCCGGATCACACCCAACTCCCCGAAGCAGACGGCACGTTCGTGAAGAACTTTCTAGAACATCCCCAGAGTATTCTGCTCACCGACTCCCTAGAAAGCACACTGCAAACGCTTCACCCCGACGGACAATACGCGATCGGACAAGATAGCGGGATATACTGGCGCGAAACCGACCCACCCGAACGCGGAGCCGAAGCCCCTGACTGGTTCTACGTCCCCAACGTTCCGCCCCTATTAGACGGAGAAATTCGCCGCTCTTACGTGTTGTGGCGCGAGTATATGGTGCCGATAATTGCGATCGAATTAGCCAGTGGGGATGGTTCCGAAGAACGCGACAACACCCCCTTATCTCGTTTGCCAGAAGGTATTACTCAGAAACCAGGGAAGTTTTGGGTATACGAACAGATTATCCGCATTCCCTACTACGCCATCTATACAATTAAAACCAGCCAACTCGAAGTCTACAACTGGGTGAACGCCCGCTATCGCCTGTTGGAACCGAACGATCGCGGACATTACCCGATCGAGCGCATGGGAGTAGAGTTAGGCGTATGGGAAGGCAGCTATCAAAATCAGACACAGCGTTGGTTGCGCTGGTGGGATAACCAGGGGAATTTGTTGCTGACGGGGAGCGAGCAAGCTCGACTCGAACGCCTCCACACCGAACAGGAACGCCAGCGCGCTGAAGCTGAGCGTCAACGGGCTGAAGCTGAGCGTCAGCGCGCTGAAGCGGAAAGTCAACGGGCCGATCGCGTGGAGCAAACACAACGAGATGCCATCCCCCAACTACTGGCAATGGGTTTAACCGTCGAACAAGTTGCCCAGGCGCTTTCTCTGTCGGTGGAAGAGGTGCAGCGATTGGGATAAAGGGTGACTACTCCAAAGGAAACCGTTAGTGCAATTCAATCGATCGAATCTCAGGAGTTCAGAGTATGCTCACACCCCGATATAACTCCTCGATCGGCATCTCCAGCCCAATACTCGGCAGCATCACCGGATCGCCTGCTTCATAAACCACCGTTTCCCACCGCACGGAACTCGCATCCTGCACCCGACGACGACACTCCACCCGCATCTGGTTCTGGGCGATTAAAACATACTCTTCCAACGATTCAAGCTGTTGATAATCCTCAAACTTCTCACCGCGATCGAAGTTTTCAGTCGAAGAGGATAGAACCTCAGCAATCAACTTGGGATAACGCTTCACATAACGATCTTCGCGATCGCGCGGATCGCAGGTGACAAACGCATCTGGATAGTAGAAGAACGCATCCGCATAATTCACCTTGACATCAGCCGAAAAAAACTGACAGTCACCATCGCGTAGGTGAAGGTTAATCGCAGTTATAAAATTAATACAGAGACGGCTGTGGTCATCGCTACCTCCCGCCATCGCGTACACCAAGCCGCGCCGATATTCATGCCGGACGGTATTATCACGTTCGAGGGCAAGGTAATCTTCGGGACTAAACCCAGACGGGATAGCAATCATAGCGTTAGAGGCAAAATCGATACATTAATTTTAGCCATATTACCAATTTAGGTTTGAATCTAACGGCAAATTTTGCAACTGAGAATTCACCCAATTAGCCGCCGCCAAACCCGATCGCAAAGCACCTTCTATTTGACCTTCCCCGCACAAATCCCCGGCACAAACCAGCGGCAAAGTTCCCCCAGCCGCCAAACAAGAAACAGGCAAAGGATTTCGACACAAGGCATAGCGCCAGCGGTGAACCTGCAACCATTCCGGCTCTTTGAGCCAAGGGATTAAATATTCAGAAGTGCGATCGAGCAATTCTTGACCGACAGTTTCCAAATCAACAGCTTCTAAATAGCGTTCTGCAAAAATTGCGCTGCTGTGAACCACAAACACCGGCTGCTGCGGATCGAGCCGTTTGCTGCTGTCCCAACCAACCCAAGCTAAATCAGAATTATCGGGAAAAGAAACAGATTTCCACTGCGGATTTAGATTGCTCAAATCTTGCTGTTTTGCCGCAGAATAGCCAGCCATAACAGTAATGCAAGGGTCGTACTCCACAGAACGCAATTGGTCAAGAAAATCAGGTTTAAAACCAATTTCCGAATTCAAAAACATTAAAGCTTGAGGAGCCGGAATTGCTACTACAACAGCCTTAGCAATCAATTCTTGAGGCGTCTGTAAATTGTCATCAGTGACTTCTAGGGAAAGATGCCACATTTGGTTATCTGTAGTAGAAATAGCGTGTAAGCGACGACCAAACCAAATCTCTAAATCCTCAGCCAGATACTTACCGACAGCATTCATGCCAGCAGGTGCCACATAACAAGAACTAGGAATAGCAGAAAGTTTTCCCTCTCTGAATTCCCAGACAGTATCAGTCCAGAGTTTGAGGATGTGTCGATCGACCAAAGCCTCAATTAACCTCTGCACTGCATCCCCCTGCGGTTCCAGATACCGCGTCCCGTGATCGGCCCTAGTACCCTGTACGCGGCGGGTAGCAACACGCCCCCCCGCGCCACGAGATTTCTCAACAACCGCCACAGAATAACCAGCTTGACGCAACCGTTGAGCGCAACTGAGCCCCGCCATCCCCGCACCAATCACCGCAACATCGAACATAATCAATCAGTCAGCCTTATGAATCTACACATCAGCTTAAAGGCTGCGAGCTGAATTTGTACCTTACCGATGACTCAAAAGAGCTGTAGCTTGCGGGGCGGGACGCCATCGCCCTACACCAAGTAGTAGAATAAAGGACAGCACGAATCCATGATTAAGACCAGATCAAAAAATGCGACTGTAGGTAAATCCTAAATCCTAATGGTTGTCAATCCGCAGCAATCTAAAATCTAAAATCTAAAATCTAAAATCGAATAGGGGAGGGCAAAATTTTGGACGAACTCAGAGCAGCACTCGAATTGACAACAGAAGAAGAATTGCAGCAACTAACAGAACTTCTGTTCAGCCGCAAGTTTAACCCTTTAGATTACGTGCAAACCCCCGCACCGATAGATGTACAAAGTCGCGATCGCCAAGCATGGCTCGACGCCGTAGAACAGCGGTTTCGTTATCTTGCAGCCGACGGGTTGACGGTACTCAGAGGGCGAACCGAACAAGTAACTTACAGACAAGCACTAATTCAAGTTTGTCGCTATCTCAAAATCCCTTATCCCAAACAGTTGTCAACCACCGACTTAGAGGCAGAAGTATTTCTGCACTTAATGGGGCGGGCGTGGAAGCGTTTGCCGGCAGAGGAACAGCAAGCACTGACACTGCGCGTACAGCGAGCGATCGTTGATTCTAAACTCTCAGAGCCCCTGCCAATTTCTGCTGAAAAAGACCCGTTGGGTTTACTGTTCAAAGGTGGCAGCGCTTTAGCTGTTAGTTCCATCTTAAAACCAATGCTGCTCAAACTAATGGCTAATCAATTTGCGCTGCATTTTGCCACCTATCAAATGGCAAAACAAGGAGTGCTTGCAGGTACTGCAACCGCAGCAACCCAGTTTCAAAATTATGTCGCAATTCAGACGGCGCGGCGCGGTATGGCGGTGAGTGCAGCTCGTTACGGTGCGACGCGGAGCGTATTTTCGTTGATCGGCCCGGTGATGTGGACTTGGTTTTTCGCGGATTTGGGTTGGCGATCGATTTCCACTAACTATGGGCGCATTATCCCGACCATTTTTGCCTTAGCTCAAATTCGCCTGACGCGATCGGAATGCGTTTGGGAACTAGCTTAACGATAGTAGATTGTAGATTTTAGATTTGAGATTGGGAGTGTGGGTGAATATCAAAAATCGGTTGAAATTAGCTGCCAAACTGACAGCCGAAAATCTCAAGTCTCGCCTCCAAAAACATCCAGATCCCCGCCTGCAAATCCCTTGGAATTTCGCCCAAGTGGGGATGCTGATTTTTCCCTTAATTCCGATTTTGGGAGCTTTAGGTTTATTCCTGGGATTGGCCGGCACTTGCAAGCAAAAGTTCCGTCAAATTAGTCGCCGGCCGTTGAATCGAGGATTCGCAATTCTGAGCGCGCTGCTAGTCATCACAGCGGTTTTTGCCCACAACCGCATTGAGGCTTTTGTAGGGTTGTACAATTTCTTGCCGTTCTTTATATTGTTTGCGGCTTTGAGCAGTTTAATTCAAACTGCTGCTCAATTGCGACAATTATCTTGGATTATTGTAATTAGTTCAATTCCGGTAATAATTTTAGGTCTGGGACAGCAATTTTTAGGTTGGAGCGGCATCGCTCAATTGCAGCCTGTTGTTGGCTGGGTACTCGAACCCCAAGGCAATCCCCCTGGTCGCATGGCTTCTGTATTTATGTATGCTAATATTTTAGCTTGCTATCTGACAATTGTTTTTATTTTAGGGCTAGGGCTTTGGATAGGAGAAATCCGAAATCAGGAAGGCACGACACGGATTTGGACAGGGATACACGGATTAATTATTGAGCAAAACTCGGGAGTCAAGAGTCAGAAGTCAGAAAGAAGAGATTCGAGGGAAGAAGGAATATTAATGCCAGATTCCCAATTTCCAATTCTCAATTACCGCTGCCTATTTTTAAGTTTGGCTGTGCTCGGAAATGCTGTTGCTTTGATTTTTACTAATTCTCGCAATGCTTGGGGACTGGCAGTTATGGCAGTTTTGGCTTTTGCATTTTATGCGGGTTATAAAAAACTATTAGCTGTGGTTTTTAGTGTGGCTAGCACAGTTTTTTTGTCTGCCTTTGGCCCGGAACCACTGCGACAATCTTTACGAAGAATTGTTCCGGCTTTCTTTTGGGCTAGACTCACCGACGAGATGTTTCCAAATCGGCCAACTGCTACTTTGAGAACTACTCAGTGGGAATTTGCTTGGTCGATGACTCAGCAGCGTCCTTGGACTGGTTGGGGATTGCGAAATTTTACGCCTCTCTATCAAGCTCAGATGCAAGAATGGCTCGGTCATCCTCACAGTTTGATGCTAATGTTGACTGCAGAAACGGGAATACCAGCAACGCTTTTGTTGTTTGGTTTAGTTGGTTGGGTTTTGGCTAGGGGTGTTTGGCTGCTGGCGAATTGGCCGCTTTTTCCTGGGGAAATTAAACACGAGAAAATAGCAACACAGGAAGTAGCGGAAAATTCTTTAGAACTCAATCAAAAATCTATAAGGGGTAGCAAAAATTGGGTAGCTTGTCAAGATGTAAGAGCGACCGATCGCCTAATTTTTTTCAGTTATTTATTAGCCTTCGCCGCCTGTACGCTTTTTAACACTGTAGATGTGACGCTGTTTGATTTCCGACTCAATACTACAAGCTGGTTGCTATTAGCCGCAATTTGCGGAGTCAGCCAGAGGGAATAGACGATAGCGCATTGGAGGCAGATCGTGGAAGGTTATTGATAACAAATAACAAATAACCAATAACAACTGCTAACAGTCAACAGTCAACAGTCAACAGTCAACAGTCAACAGTCAACTGCCAACTGCCAACTGCCAACTGAATTCTTTTATTCCACTGTCACCGACTTCGCCAAATTGCGTGGCTGATCCACATCCAAACCGCGACGCGCGGCAATGTGATAAGCCAACAATTGCAGCGGAATCACTGTCACAATCGGCGACAACAATTCATCCACCAAAGGCACCGGCAAAACGTGGTCAAAAATCTCGGCTTCCGCCACACCTTGCTTGGGCGTGACGCCAATTAAACGGGCGTCGCGGGCCTTCGCTTCCTGAGCGTTGGAAAGCACTTTTTCGTAGACGCTTCCGGGCATGGCGATCGCCACTACAGGAACTTTCGCGTCCAAAAGGGCGATCGGGCCATGTTTCATCTCTCCCGCCGGATATCCTTCGGCGTGAATGTAGCTGATTTCCTTCAGTTTCAGCGCCCCTTCCAAAGCAATCGGAAAGTTTATGCCCCGCCCCAAAAAAATAAAATCTTGGGTGTCTGTAAACTGGTGGGACAATTCCTCCACATACTGTTCTTGAATCTCCAAAAACTTCTCAATTTCTGCGGGCAACTGGCGCAAACCAGTAATAATTTCTGCCAATCTCTCAGTGCTGATTGTTTGCCGCTGGTGCGCCAAATCCAAAGCTAAGAAATAGAATGCCATTAACTGAGTAACAAAAGTTTTAGTCGCAGCAACGCCGATTTCTATACCGGCGTGGGTATTGATCACGTGCGGCATCATGTGGGCGATCGAACTTTCAGTCCTGTTAGTAATGCCTAACATTCTCGCCCGGAATTTATCAGTAAAACCCGCGCGGCGCTGCTGTTCCATCCCCAAAGCAGCCAGCGTGTCCGCCGTTTCTCCCGACTGTGTTACCCCAATAGTTAAATTATTTGCCGTCAGCGGTGCCGGTGCGTAGCGGTACTCAGAAGCGTACTGCACCGCAGTGGGAATATTAGCTAATTGTTCCAACAAATATTTGCCAATTAGTGAGGCGTGCCAGCTCGTTCCGCAGGCAAGAATTGAAATTTGTTCGACATCGGCGCAAAGTTCCTTAGGCAAGTTGAGATTGATGGGAGAGTGCGGATTTCCCGGCTGCCACTCGCTGTCTAAATAAGCCTCCAAACAAGCTCTGACTACGGCTGGCTGTTCGTAAATCTCCTTGTGCATGAAGTGTTTGAAGCCTTGTTTTTCGACTAAAACCGGACTCCAACCAAGGATGCGCGGGCTTTTTTTCAGCCTTTCTCCTGTAAAGCTGTAAACTTCGACTCCCATCGGAGTTAGCCTTGCCAATTCGCCATTTTCCAACGACAAAACAGTGCGGGTGTGAGATACTAACGCCGGCGTGTCGGAAGCGCAGAAAAATTCGCCTGCACCAAAGCCAATCACCAAAGGAGCTTGCTGTCTGGCGACAATTATTTCGTCTGGAAAATCGGCGCAAATAACGGCGATCGCAAAGGCTCCTTCTAACCTATTTACCACCTGTGAAACGACTTCCAAAAATGACAAATCAGCAATTTTTTCGGCTTTTTTTTCTTTTTCTTCTTCCTTCTCCTTTTTTACTTCGGCAAAAAACTCCGCTATTAAATGAGGAATAACTTCTGTATCGGTATCCGAGACAAATTTATGTCCCTTTGCTTTCAATTCTTTCCGCAAATCGCGATAATTTTCGACAATTCCATTTTGAACTACCGCAATTCGCCCGCTATTATCCAGGTGAGGGTGAGCGTTATATTCCTCTGGTTTGCCGTGAGTTGCCCAGCGGGTGTGTCCGATGCCAATGGGAGCCGGAGAGTCTATCTCTGCTAGCTTTTCCCGGAGATTGTGCAATTTGCCCTTGGCTCGGACGCAGGTAATTTGTCCTTCCGAGATGGTAGCGAGGCCCGCTGAATCGTAGCCCCGGTATTCTAGTTTCTCCAATCCTGCTAGCAAAATCTCGCTTGCTGCTTGCGTGCCGATATAGCCAACGATTCCGCACATTTAACGTACTACTCCTGCTTAGCGATCGCAATAAAACTCACGTTTTATCATTTTTACCTTCTTCCGGCCCCAGAATGCCGATTCCGCGACAAAAAAAAGAAGGGGCAATGTAATCGCCCCCTCTCTTGTGCCCGTAATTCGATCGGTGTGTCGATCGATATTTAGTAGGCTAGACCCATACTGCGAGTGGTTTCGGCTCCCAGGTAAACCCGGATGCTCAGAAAATCGGTGGGGCAAGCAGTTTCGCAACGCTTGCAGCCTACACAGTCTTCGGTGCGGGGAGATGAGGCAATCTGAGCTGCTTTGCAGCCATCCCAGGGCACCATCTCCAAAACGTCAGTCGGACAAGCGCGGACGCATTGAGTGCAACCGATGCAAGTATCGTAAATTTTGACTGAATGAGACATTGAATAAAGGCTCCCAACGAGTCACTAAAAATTTCCTTGCTCTGCGAATTAACAGATTTGACGGCGAGGTGACACCGCTATAGCCTGCACAGAGAATTAAAGGTTAGTCTACCGCAGTGCCTGGAAGCACTTCGCGAAAAAGCGACAAAACTTCACAGTTATTCATGCTGGGAGGCTTATCAAAGTAGGTTGCTACTGAGCACGTCCGTGGTTAGAGCGGAGTTATCAAGGACAAACTTCTTTACTACAAATCTGTGTAAATCGATCGACTAAAAGCCTAATTTTTCTAACACGGGCTTAGTTGAAACAATATGTCGATCGAGTCCTAGTTTTTTCGGCTCCACACCCAAAGCTAAAGCCACCAATTGCGATAAATGCAACACCGGCAAACCCAATTTGCGCCCGATTACTTTTTCCACCTCCGGCTGTCGCGAATCCAAATTCAAGTGACACAGAGGACAAGGCGTTACCATACAATCAGCGCCATTGTCAAGAGCATCTTGAATATGTTTGCCTGCCATCCCAAAAGATTGGTCAGTGGCATAACTCGCCAACGGCCAGCCGCAGCACTGCGTCCGCCCTCGATAATAAACAGGAGTTGCCCCGATCGCCCGAAATACATTTTCCATCGATTCCGGTTGGTGCGGGTCATCGTAAAGCAGCTTATCCTGAGCTCGCAGCAGGTAGCATCCATAAAAAGACGCGCACTTTAAGCCCGAAAGCTTGCGGGTGACTCGCTTCTGCACCTCGTCGAGCCCGTAATCGGCAACGATCGCCCACAACAGATGTTTCACCTCGGTACTGCCTTGATAAGGCGAACAGCCTTGTTTTTTGAGTAAACCGTTGACTTTTTCTATGTAGTTGGGATCGGTTTTTTGGCAATCCTTGAGGCGATCGTCCACATGACCGATTACCCCTTGACAAGTGCTGCAATGCGTCAGCAAAGGCAGATTCAGTTCCTCAGCCAAAGCAATATTGCGAGCGTTGACAGTATCTTCGAGCAACTGCGAATCTTCCTTGAAAGTGCCAGAACCGCAGCAGGAAGCTTTTTTGAGTTCCACCAGTTCAATCCCCAACGCTTGAGTTAGCGCTTGGGTAGACAGGTAAAGTTCGCGGGCAGCCCCCTGGGCAACGCAACCGGGAAAGTAAGCATATTTGAGAGTTTGGGATGGCATAGTCGTTTCTGCTGGGGACACAAGGTTCGGGAAAAGAAACTTGAGCCATCGAAGTCGGGAGGCTTCCTGCTTAGTTTTCCCTCTTTATAATTAACGTATCACCGCCTAGCTAGGAGCTAATTGTCAGCTTTTCTGAAGCATTTTGAGTTGATGACTGACGCACCATCGACCAAAAATCCGGTTCCTCAACGTTATCAGGTCGCTAAACGAGATGATTGATTTTGGGCTATTGGGTTTTTTTTTGCCTTAGTCTTAGAGTTGCTGCGCTTGTCCGTGTCCCAATTGTCGCTGGCCCGTGTCACTTAGAAAAGCGGCCAGCGTTTCCCCTGCAGATCCCCCTTTCGGATAAGATTAGATACGCAGCAACCAATGAGGACACGATGTTATGAGCCAAGACGACATTTTTGCTAGAGTCCAGAAAATTGTGGCAGAGCAACTGGAAGTCGATAAGAGCGAAGTCAAGCCCGAAGCCAACTTTGCTAACGATTTAGGAGCCGATTCCTTAGATACAGTAGAGCTGGTCATGGCATTGGAAGAAGAGTTTGATATTGAAATTCCCGACGAAGCAGCCGAAGGAATTACTACGGTTCAAGCTTCTGTAGATTTCATCAGCAGCAAACTTGCAGCTCCAAAAGCATAAAATACCTGTCTTTTCCCCTAAGAGGAGAGAAGTTAGAAAACTGGAAACTCCTCTTTTGTTCTGCGTTCTGGGTGTTTAATTTTTTGAAACTGAAATCATGACAAATTTAGAGCGTAAGCGCGTTGTTATCACGGGTCTCGGCGCGATTACACCGATCGGCAATACCTTGTCCGAGTATTGGGACGGGTTGCTTGCCGGGAAGAATGGTATAGGCCCGATCACCTTATTCGACTCGTCGCGGCACGACTGCCGCTTTGCCGCAGAGGTGAAGGGTTTCGACCCACACGACTATTTAGAGCGCAAGGAAGCAAAGCGGATGGATCGCTTTGCTCAATTTGGGGTGTCAGCGAGCAAACAAGCGATTGCTGATGCAAAGTTCGAGATTAACGACCTGAACGCAGAACAGGTGGGTGTCATTCTTGGCACTGGCATTGGTGGCCTGAAGGTTTTGGAAGAGCAGCAAGAGATCTATCTAACTCGCGGCCCCGATCGATGCAGCCCGTTTATGATTCCCATGATGATTGCGAATATGGCCGCGGGGCTGACGGCGATTCAAACGGGTGCTAAGGGGCCAAACTCTTGCACGGTGACGGCCTGTGCTGCTGGGTCCAATGCGGTGGGCGATGCGTTTCGCCTAGTTCAGGGGGGTTACGCGCAAGCCATGATTTGCGGCGGTACCGAAGCTGCGGTGACACCTTTGTGCGTGGCGGGTTTTGCTGCGGCGAGGGCGCTTTCGACTCGCAACGATGACCCGACTCATGCTTCTCGTCCGTTCGATCGCGATCGTGATGGTTTTGTCGTCGGCGAAGGTGCTGGCATTCTGATTCTAGAAGAAATGGAACACGCTCTGGCGCGTGGCGCGAAGATTTATGCAGAAATCGTCGGCTACGGTTCAACTTGCGATGCGTATCACATGACTTCTCCGGTACCGGGGGGTGAGGGTGCGTCGCGGGCGATGGCTTTAGCGCTCAAGGATGCGGGTTTGACGCCGGATCAAGTGAGCTATATCAACGCTCACGGCACGAGCACGCTTCCCAACGATTCTACGGAAACGAAAGCGATTAAAAAGACTTTGGGAGACCATGCTTACAAAATAGCAATTAGTTCTACCAAGTCGATGACCGGCCATCTTTTGGGCGGTTCTGGGGGAATTGAAGCGGTGGCGGCGGTAATGTCGATCGCCAATGACAAAATCCCGCCGACAATTAATCTGGACAATCCCGATCCTGAGTGCGATTTGGACTATGTTCCTCATACAAGCCGCGATCTAAAAGTTGATGTGGCGCTGTCGAATTCTTTTGGATTTGGCGGCCACAACGTGACACTGGCATTCAAGAAGTTTGTTCAGTAACGGACAATTTTAAAATCGAGAGTCGAGAGTTAAAAGGTGAAAAATTAATTTTTCACCTTTTAATTTTTAGATAAATTTTAGATTGGGCGATCGCTTGATTCAAAACGCTTACTTGTCATGAGTCAAGCGCCACGAAGTAAGCGAGTTGCCGAAAGGGCGAGATTCTTCAGTTCCTTCAGGACTCAGAATTACAACTACTCAAGCGGACTTGATATCACTCTATTTGTTAACAGAAGAAGAACTATAAAAATATTTTTCCCCAAACAAAAAGCGCCCCTATTACTAGGAGCGCTGTTTGTCAATCAAAAGCTAAAACTTAGCCATTGATAGAAGGAGCAACCATTGCTACGGGAGTTGTAACACCTGCAGCCAAATCAAGCGGGAAGTTGTGAGCATTGCGCTCGTGCATTACTTCCATACCCAAGTTAGCGCGGTTGATGACATCAGCCCAAGTATTGATAACGCGACCTTGTGAGTCGATAATCGATTGGTTGAAGTTGAAACCGTTCAAGTTGAAAGCCATTGTCGATATACCCAAAGCGGTAAACCAGATGCCGACAACTGGCCATGCACCTAACAAGAAGTGCAAAGAACGGCTGTTGTTGAATGAAGCGTATTGGAAAATCAAACGACCGAAGTAGCCGTGGGCTGCAACGATGTTGTAGGTTTCTTCTTCTTGACCGAATTTGTAACCGTAGTTTTGCGATTCGGTTTCGGTTGTTTCACGAACCAAGGAAGAAGTAACGAGAGAACCGTGCATTGCGGAGAACAAAGAACCACCGAAGACACCAGCAACTCCCAACATGTGGAACGGGTGCATCAGGATGTTGTGCTCGGCTTGGAACACGATCATGAAGTTGAATGTACCGGAGATACCCAAAGGCATACCGTCAGAGAACGAACCTTGACCAATCGGGTAGATCAAGAATACTGCGGTGGCTGCTGCAACTGGTGCAGAGTAAGCGACGCAGATCCAAGGACGCATACCTAAGCGGTAAGACAGTTCCCATTCACGACCCATGTAGCAGAAGATGCCGATGAGGAAGTGAAATACTACCAATTGGTAGGGGCCGCCGTTGTACAACCACTCATCGAGGGAAGCTGCTTCCCAGATTGGGTAGAAGTGAAGGCCGATGGCGTTGGATGAGGGAACAACTGCACCTGTGATGATGTTGTTACCGTACATTAAGGAACCTGCTACTGGTTCACGGATGCCGTCGATGTCCACTGGAGGGGCAGCGATGAAGGCGATGATGTAGCAGATGGTGGCGCTGAGCAAGGTAGGAATCATCAAGACGCCGAACCAACCGATGTAAATCCGGTTGTCTGTGCTTGTTACCCACTCACAAAAGCGTTCCCAGACATTGGCGCTTTCGCGCTGCTGTAAGGTTGTTGTCATTTGTTTATGATTGCTTTATTTGGTTTTCAATGTTCGGATGATGTTTATATTATTAACGGTATTGTTAAGGTTTGTAAAGGGGCTGAGCGACAGTTAAACTGATGACTGCGATTAGGAAAGCTGATGAAAAGAGAGAGAGGGGCGATCGCCAGAAGTTTTGTTAAGAAAGTTGAGGGTTTTGCTTTCTGCGGGTCGGCTTGTGATATATTTCTCAAACCTGAAAGCGGGAAAGTCCGGTGCAATTCCGGCGCTGTGCCGCAACTGTAAAAGTCAGAATGCCGATTTCGGGGGCGCTTTGTGAGCGTTTACTTTTGGATTCCCTGCGTAGCACGGGGAGGAGATTATTTGTTAGCTTTGACTGATTTGCCGACTTGTCCGGGTTTATTTTACGGTTCCCAAGCCCGAGACGGAGTTTTATCGAGAATGCGGGTTCCGGGGGGAATTTTAAACGCGCAGCAGTGTCGCACGATCGCCGATTTGGCAGATCAATACAGTACCGGCTGTTTGCAAGTGACCAATCGGGCAAATTTGCAAATTCGAGAAGTGCACTCGGAAATTGCCCCGGAAGTCTGGAACCGCTTGCAGGAATTGGGTATAGCGTCTCGTCGCGTGGAAGTTGACCCGATTCGCAATATTATGGCAAGTCCGACAGCAGGGATCGATCGCCACCAGTTACTCGATACTCGCCCGCTAGTCAAAGCTTGGGATGATTACCTGCAAACACATTCCGAGTTGTCGGAACTTTCGCCTAAGTTCAGTATTGGCTTCGACGGCGGGGAATCGGTTTCGATCCAGGCTTTACGCAACGATATTTTATTAGCTGCATTCGGTCGTTCAACCGAATCAGAAATCGTTTTTCGGCTGCATTTAAACGGCGATACAGGAATTTTAATCCAAGAATCGCAATGTATTTCAGTATTAGCCGCCCTCGCTAGCACCTATCTTGAATACACCAAAAATAGACCTCGAATTGATGGCAAAAAACCACGTTTGCGTCACCTGCTGGCAGATTGGGGCGCTGAAAGTTATCTAGAAAGGGTAGAGAGGAATTTACCATTTTTATTGCAATTCACATCAGACACCTCTCCCCAAAACAGGCAAGATGCCTGTTCCACAAAAAGTGAATTTCCTTGTGGGGTGGGCATCTTGCCCGCCCGCTTGATCGGCTCCTCTGAAAAATCCATCACCAATCACCGACATCTCGGCATTTACCCTCAGCAACAGCCGGATTTCTCCTACATGGGAATTGCACTGCCTCTCGGTAGGCTAGAATCAAAGCAACTGCGGAATTTGGCAAACTTAGCCCAAAATCTAGCCAGCGGTACCCTGAGACTTACGCCGTGGCAAAATCTGTTGATTTGTGATATCCCCAACTCCCAGCTTTTTGAGGTAAAACAGCAAATCGCCGATTTGGGATTGCACTCGTCGGCGACTCGCCTAGATTCGTGCTTGGTGGCTTGTGCAGGCAGCAGTGGCTGTGCATCGGCGGCGACAGATACTCAAAGTCACGCCTTAGCAATGGTGAGGGATTTAGCGCAAAAATTGACGATCGACCTGCCGATTAACATTCATTTCAGCGGTTGCCAAAAGTCCTGCGCCCAGCACCAGCCAATTGATATCACGCTGGTGGGAATTCAGATTGAGCGAGGAGACGAGACGATCGAAGGTTACGACATTTATGCAGGTAGAAAAGATTTGCCCTTCGGGCGACTAATTTTCCCGGCGGAGAGTGCGATCGAGATGCCCAGTACGATCGAGCGAATGTTGCGGGTGTATCAGCGGTTTCGAGAGCCTGTGGAGTCATTTGGTGAGTTTGTTGATCGGCAGGCGATCGACCAATTGCAGGAGTTGTTGAGCAGCGAAAATCGGAATTTAAAGTGAAAAAATATCCCATTAAAACTGACAAATTTTAAGCATTTCTCTTTCTATCTCTCTTGAGATTTCTTCCTTCGCGTCCTTTCCCTCTTCGCGGTTCATTCAAAAAATCTATTTCAAAAATTCAACAAACTTCCCACAGCAGTTTTAAACAATGATTGACTACATTCGAGACGGAACAGAAATCTACATTAAATCCTTCGCCACAATTCGAGCCGAAGCAGATTTGTCAAGCTTGCCGCCCGATTTAGAATCGGTAGCCGTGCGACTAATTCACAGTTGCGGCATGACGGATATTGTTGCAGATTTAGCAGCTTCGCCCGGTGCGGCCACCTGCGGACGCCAAGCCCTCGCCGCAGGGGCGCCGATTCTGTGCGATGCCCGGATGGTGGCCGAAGGCATCACTCGCAAACGCCTTCCCGCTGACAATGCGGTGATTTGCACCCTCTGGCATTCCGAGATTCCAGAGTTGGCGCGGCAAATAGGAAATACTCGATCGGCGGCGGCGCTGGATTTATGGCTGGACAAATTGCAGGGTGCGGTTGTGGCGATTGGCAATGCCCCGACTGCTTTGTTCCGACTACTGGAAATGCTGGATGCCGGAGCACCCAAACCGGCTTTAATTCTGGGTTTCCCGGTAGGATTTGTGGGGGCTGTCGAATCCAAAGCCGAACTGGCCGCCAACAGTCGGGGAGTGCCATTTATTACGTTGCACGGGCGGCGCGGTGGCAGTGCAATGGCAACGGCGGCCGTGAATGCGTTAGCGAAAAAGGATGAATTATGACTAAGGCTACTGGTAAATTGTACGGTTTGGGTATTGGCCCTGGCGATCCAGAGTTGATTACTTTGAAAGCTTATCGGATTTTGCAATCGGTGCCGGTGATTGCTTATCCGGCGATGGAAAATGGTAAGGTGCTGGCGCGGGCGATCGTCGCAGATTATCTGCGCCCGGAGCAAATTGAGATTCCGATGCCGTTGCCTTTTAGTCCGACGCGATCGTCTCAACCTTATTATGATATTGCTGCCGAGAAAATTGCCGCACATCTGAGCGAGGGACGGGATGTGGCGGTGCTATGTGAGGGCGAACCTTTTCTCTACGGCTCGTTTATGTATCTATTCAACCGCTTGTCGGGGACATTTACCACTGAAGTTGTGCCGGGAATTTCTTCGACAATGGCGAGTGCGGCTGCGTTGGGAGTGCCGCTGACTTATCGTAACGATGTGTTAAGTATTATGCCTGCGACGCTGGAGGCTGAGGTTTTGCGCGATCGACTGGCGGTTGTTGATGCGGCTGTGATTATTAAGCTGGGGAGGCATTTTGCGAAAGTCCGGGACGTACTGATTGAGTTGGGACAGTTCGATCGAGCACTGTATATAGAACGCGCAACTATGCCGAATCAGCGAATTCGGGCGATCGCAGAGGTCGAGCCCGCTGAAGTTCCCTATTGGGCTCTCATTATGATACCCAGCCAGCAAAAGTCTGTATCCTAATATTTCTATGCCTGAAGGCGACGCGCTTCCAGGCTTTCCCTACTTTTTGTCCATTCTTTCTGATTTATCCACCATTCCTGCTATTGATAAGTCAATCTTATGTCTATCATTAGTTAATCTGTTGTTAAAATACTTTACAAACCTTAGAATATGCTTTATGGTTATTAACATGGCGGAACACAAAGCCGTCACGAACATTGAAAACCAAATAAAGCAATCATAAACAAATGACAACAACCTTACAGCAGCGCGAAAGCGCCAATGTCTGGGAACGCTTTTGTGAGTGGGTAACAAGCACAGACAACCGGATTTACATCGGTTGGTTCGGCGTCTTGATGATTCCTACCTTGCTCAGCGCCACCATCTGCTACATCATCGCCTTCATCGCTGCCCCTCCAGTGGACATCGACGGCATCCGTGAACCAGTAGCAGGTTCCTTAATGTACGGTAACAACATCATCACAGGTGCAGTTGTTCCCTCATCCAACGCCATCGGCCTTCACTTCTACCCAATCTGGGAAGCAGCTTCCCTCGATGAGTGGTTGTACAACGGCGGCCCCTACCAATTGGTAGTATTTCACTTCCTCATCGGCATCTTCTGCTACATGGGTCGTGAATGGGAACTGTCTTACCGCTTAGGTATGCGTCCTTGGATCTGCGTCGCTTACTCTGCACCAGTTGCAGCAGCCACCGCAGTATTCTTGATCTACCCGATTGGTCAAGGTTCGTTCTCTGACGGTATGCCTTTGGGTATCTCCGGTACATTCAACTTCATGATCGTGTTCCAAGCCGAGCACAACATCCTGATGCACCCGTTCCACATGTTGGGAGTTGCTGGTGTCTTCGGTGGTTCTTTGTTCTCCGCAATGCACGGTTCTCTCGTTACTTCTTCCTTGGTTCGTGAAACAACCGAAACCGAATCGCAAAACTACGGTTACAAATTCGGTCAAGAAGAAGAAACCTACAACATCGTTGCAGCCCACGGCTACTTCGGTCGTTTGATTTTCCAATACGCTTCATTCAACAACAGCCGTTCTTTGCACTTCTTGTTAGGTGCATGGCCAGTTGTCGGCATCTGGTTTACCGCTTTGGGTATATCGACAATGGCTTTCAACTTGAACGGTTTCAACTTCAACCAATCGATTATCGACTCACAAGGTCGCGTTATCAATACTTGGGCTGATGTCATCAACCGCGCTAACTTGGGTATGGAAGTAATGCACGAGCGCAATGCTCACAACTTCCCGCTTGATTTGGCTGCAGGTGTTACAACTCCCGTAGCAATGGTTGCTCCTTCTATCAATGGCTAAGTTTTAGCTTTTGATTGACAAACAGCGCTCCTAGTAATAGGGGCGCTTTTTGTTTGGGGAAAAATTTTAGAGACCGGCTTCTATGCGTTAAATCGCTTAAATCCGTTACCCCCCTTACCTCCGTTACATCCATCCGTTGTCTTCCTTCTTCCTTTTTACTTATTTTTTCTTCCTTTATTCTTTAATTTTTTATGATTACTATAGAATATAGCCACTAGGCTGATCGAGATACTGTGACATACTCCAAGGGCTAAATCTTATATTATGGTCTAGGATTCCAATAGTCGGATTCAGAATATGTTGGGCTTGCTATAAAGTGTTCGCTAGCAGCAATGCAATTGTGTCAATTCCCGAATCTAACCATAGACAAATGTAGCTGATCAGGAGTCGCTCCTCACCGTCCCAAGCGCTCTATCTGTAAGGAGAATTTGTATTATGAAAGATGGACAAGAAGCACGCCGCGTCTCCACCGCAGTGATTGCCGGTGTTTGCGGGTTAGCTTTAGTGGCGGGAGGGGGCATTGCGTGGTGGACGGCGAATCGTTCGCCAACCCCCGCAGATACGCAGTCTTCCGCTCCGACTACCGCTCCAGCGCTGTCCCCAAGTCCTGCGGAATCCCCTGTGGTAATTATCCCGGTGCCCCCTCCAACTCCTGTCCAAGAGCCTACCGCTCAGACGCCTAACGCTCAGACGCCTAACACTCAGACGCCTAATGCTCAGACGCGTAACGCTCTGGTGCCGAGGTCGCCACAGCCAAAGCCGCAGCAAACCGATGTCCAGATAGTGCAAGTCTACTGGGTTAAAGATGCGAGCGGCAAATTTGAGGGAGTTCCTACGAAAGTAGCTGTCAAACAAGCTGACCAGCCTGATGCAGCTTTACAAGCTGCTTTTAACAGTTTGTTGGCTGGGCCGAAGGATGGAAATGTTTCTAGCGAAATTCCTAATGGGACCAAACTCAGGGGTTTGAGTGTTAAGAATGACGGAGTTTATGTCGATTTGTCGGCAGAATTTACTTCGGGGGGAGGGAGCAATTCGATGACTGGCCGGTTAGGGCAAGTTATCTATACGGCTACGAGTTTACAACCGAATACAAAGGTTTGGATTTCGGTGGAAGGCAAGCCTTTAGAACTTTTGGGTGGCGAAGGTTTGGAGGTGGCTCAGCCGAGTACCCGCCAAAGTTTTGACAAAAATTTTCCCCTTTAGTAATTATGAGTCATTAGTTAGGAGTGATTAGTCATCAGTCATTAGTCATTAGTCTGAAGGCAGAGATTAGGGATGGGAGCGTCCCCATTAGAGCTTTCACACTCTGTGCGACCCTCTTGCTCGCGCTTAGATATAGGCTTTACTGTGCAGGATGCTCGCATTCATAAAAAATGCTTTTTCCTCGCATTGAGATGCTGCCACTAGGGAGTAGGGATTGATAACTGATCACTCCTAACTAATGACTTCTAACTAATGATTGATGACTCATTTTCAGTGTTTGGTGGTTAGGCTAAATGCCCGAAAGTGGAGGGCTTGCTGTTCGATCCGGCTGGCAAGCCGATCGCACACCATATTACACAGCTCGAAAATTAACTCGTCTTGCACCCTATAATAAGCTGAAGTCCCTTCACTCCGGCGAGTGAGGATACCAGCTTGGAGCATGAGTTTTAGGTGCTTAGAAACATTGGCTTGACTCGTTTGAGTAGCTTCCACCAATTCTTGCACGCATTTTTCGCCGTCGCGAAGCAAGTTCAAAATTCGTAAACGCATGGGTTCGCTCAAAATACTGAAATACTCAGCAACTTGTTGCACAACCTCTTGCGGGACAGGCTGGGATGACTTCATCAAACTCACCGGAGAGAAGTGATCGGGAAATATTAGCATTTATTCTGTCCATAACAATAAAGTAATCCTTCAATCCGGATTAATTCGCATCAAAACTTGACCGTATTCGACAGGTTCGCCATTTTGAACTAAAATTTCCATCACTTGACCCGACACCTCATCAGCATCGATCTCGTTCATCAGCTTCATCGCTTCGATAATACAGACTGTCTGGCTCACCTTGATACGATCGCCCACATTGACAAAAGGCGGCTCGTCAGGAGCAGCAGCGCGATAAAAGGTTCCTACCATCGGCGAGATAATTGGCACCCATTTCGTATCAACAGAAGCAGTTACGGCAGCAGGTACGGCGACAGGGGCGACGGGTACAGGGGCAGCCAAATCCACTGCTAAATTTTGGTCAACAGCAGGAGCGGACGCCAAGGTGGGGCTAGCAACAGCGCCCAACGCGATCGGAGCGACTGTCGCCACGGCAGCAGGGAGCGCAGCATCGGTGCTTGATGAACTTGCCAGACTGCCTTTGCGTACTGTCAGTTCAATATCCCCACTTTTTAAGGTCAGTTCCGAAATGCCAGTTTTGTCTAATACAGTTAGCAGTTCGCAAAGCTGGTTTAAGTCTAGTTGCACAGCAGATTCAAGGGTAATTGAGAATTGAGAATTGAAAATTGAGAATTGAAAATTGAAAATTCAGAATCAGGCGAAGCTAGGAGCATGAACGACTTTGGAGGCAAAAGGGATAGTTTTTAAGCTGTGAGCAATGAGTATTGAATTTGGACTTCTTTAACTCATAACTCAGAACTAAAAACTAAAAACTCCCTTTTCCTTCCTCGTTTCTACTCTCGGCCGAGGTACTTGTCTTCACGAGTATCAATCCGAATCCGTTCTCCAATGGAAATAAATAGAGGCACCATAACCTGAGCTCCGGTGGAGACGATCGCTGGTTTGCTGCCACCGGTGGCAGTATCTCCTTTGACTCCGGGATCGGTTTGCAACACTTCCAAGACGACAGAGTTGGGCAGTTCCACTTCCAGGATTTGGTCGTTCCAGCGAAGGAGGTTGACTTCCATCCCTTCACTGAGGTACTTGACTCGATCGCCTATTTGCTTAGCATTGAGGCGACTTTCCTCGTAAGTTTCCATATCCATAAAGACGAACTCGTCGCCCTCTTTATAGGTATGCTGCATCACGCTCTTTTCCAGGTTGGCTTGAGGCATAGTCTCGCCCGCCCGGAAGGTTTGTTCTACTACGTTTCCGGTTTGGACGTTTTTTAATTTTGTCCGCACGAAAGCCGAGCCTTTTCCTGGCTTGACGTGGAGGAATTCGATAACCCGCCACACGCCGTTATTCCATTCAATTGAAACACCTGGTCGAAAGTCGTTACTGGAGATCATATAAATTTTTGCGGGCAATCCCGTCGCCTTGCGGGCACGGGGGAACTACAGTCAGTCGATTTTAGATTTTAGATTTTAGATTTTAGATTTACTCCACAGATGAATTTGGGAGATAGAACCTTGGTCTAAAATTTTGATCTCTCCACGACAGGAGTCTGGGGATTGTATCCGTTTTTGAGCCGGTCAGGTTAAAGCTGCAGTCTAGCTGACGGCATCAAAAAGCAATTGGCATTTTATTTTACCGTTCAAAGGGAGCAAGTGCTGTACTGAAATGTTAATGGCAGTGGGCAGTGAGCTGTTGTCAGTTGACTGTTGACTGTTGACTGTTGTTAGTGGGCAACTCCCTCCCGGGCCCAACGAACAGACACTTTAGATGGGTAGCAGCTCAGAAGGCCGACAGCGCTGTGGGAAGATAATAGAGGCAATAAAAGTTAAAGTTATGTTGCATTGGCCTAATTTCTCGATCGATACGTGCAAGCGCTGGGTCAAAACCGTCGCTTTAGCGCTCTTGCTGTTCACTCTCTCCCTGAGTTTCAGTGCAGTCTCCCATGCCAAACGCCCCAGCAGCAGTATGCCTGCAGGGAATGCGATTACCGACGGCCGGGCGCTGCTGCGCTTCGCTTTACCTATTGACAATCAGACTGTGCGAGATTTGCAAATCAGTCTCGAAGACATTAACAACCACATACGGGCCAAACGTTGGGGCCCCATTAGCAGCGATGTCAGCAAGGCTTCCAGGATTCTCAACCTTCGGGAGTCTGACATTTTAGAGAGTATTCCCGAGGCGCAAAAGCCACAAGCTGAGGCGCTACTTGCACGAATCAAGGAGGGAATTGCTCAACTGGAAAAGGCTGTTGAGGCTAAAGACAGGGACAAAGTGACGGACTTGAAAGCCCCAATCCTGGGTGCGGTAGGCGAAATCGAAGAGTTGATGGTGACAAAGTTTCCGTTTGAAGTGCCGGCAAAGTATGCTAATCTGCCTCAACTCAAAGGGCGCGCTACTGTGGCTGTACAAACTGAAAAAGGGGAAATTACTGTTGTGGTTGACGGCTACAGCGCCCCGGTTACGGCTGGTAACTTTGTGGATTTAGTCGATCGAGGTTTTTATGACGGTTTGCCGTTTATTCGATCGGAAGAATCCTACGTTTTGCAAACAGGAGATCCCGAAGGCAAGGAAGAGGGTTTTATTGACCCAGCTACTGGCAAATACCGGAATGTGCCGCTAGAAGTGCTCGTCAGGGACGAAAAGGAGCCTATTTACGGGATTACTCTAGAAGATGCGGGGCGTTATCGCGACGAGCCTGTTTTGCCTTTTTCTGCTTTCGGTACTGTGGCAATGGCCCGCACTGAAACTGACCCTGATAGCGCTTCTTCTCAGTTTTTCTTTTTCTTGTTTGAACCTGAACTCACGCCCGCCGGTCTAAATTTGTTGGACGGTCGCTATGCTGTTTTTGGTTACATGATTGAAGGAAAAGAAGTTTTGGAGCAACTGAAGCAGGGAGACAAGATTGTATCTGCTAAGGTAGTTAAAGGAATCGAAAATTTGGTGCGACCTCAAGTTTAATTAATGACGGCGATTGAAATCGCTGCTTGTCAAAAGTGACGGCGATTGAAATCGCTTTTAGACCAACAAAGCCCGCCTGTGCGGGCTGAAAAAATCAAGAACGACTGCGATTGAAATAGTTTCTAGATGGTGAAAGAGATTGAAACCGCTTCTGCACAGATAAATCCCGCATCAGCGGGCTGCAAGAAGAGATAATTTTTATAGTTTCGTTATTGAAATTAGGAATTAAATCGAGAATATGGCTATTTTACAATTTTTATTGGTAATAGGTTTGGGCGGATTCACAGGATTGTTGATTGTAAAAAATGTGAATGAAAGCAAGCAAAAGCAGCGGTTGGATGAGGCTTTTTATGAGTTGTTGGAAACTCAAAACAGTCAAATTTCGTTGATTCAACTGGCGGCTAATGCTAGGGTTGAGGCTGAAGTTGCTCAGCAGTATTTAACTCGGCAAGTGAAGATTTTTTCGGCGATTTTAGAGGTAGATGATGAAGGGGATACTTTTTATAGGTTTCCTAGGTTGCGCTTGCCGCCCAGTTCGGCTAAGGAATGGTAATTGGGAAGTCATTAGTTATTAGTTATTAGTTATTAGTCATTAGTTATTAGTTATTGGGAATTGGAACCAACAAATAACAACTGACAACTGACGAATGAATCAGAATATAAATATAGGATGCCAGACTTTTTTAACAATTCTGGTATCCTATATTCTATTTATTTAGATTGAGTTATATCAAATCAATTATAATCGGAATTCTTATCTCTCTCTTCTCTTCCTCCGTGCCCTCTGTGGCCTCTGCGGTTAAATCATTCAAAAACAACCGCACACGATATTACATAAAATCAAATATAATATTATCAAATTAATAAAAACTCTCTTTCCCCTCTGCGACTAATTCAAATTTATGCAAGTTAAAGATATCGGCGAACAAGGTCTTTTAAGAATATTACAAAAATTCTGCCCCGCAGAGATAGTTGGTGATGATTGCGCTGTCATGGCTACAAATCCCAACAAATCTCTCGCTATCACTACAGATATGTTGGTGGATGGAGTGCATTTCAGCGATCGAACTACGGGGCCTTATTACGCAGGATGGCGCGCCGCAGCCGCGAATTTGTCGGATCTGGCCGCTATGGGAGCAACGCCTCTGGCGGTGACTGTAGCCCTCGCTGTGGCGGCGGATACGGCTGTGGAGTGGGTTGAAGAGTTTTATCGGGGGATGACGGCTTGCTTGCAAGAATATCATACGCCGATCGTCGGTGGCGATGTTGTGCGATCACCCGTTGTGACTGTAGCGATTACTGCTTTTGGGGAGGTTGAGTGCGATCGTACCATTAGTCGGTCAAATGCGCGATCGGGCTGGGCGATTGTGGCTACTGGGGTTCACGGAGCCTCCCGCGCGGGATTAGAATTGCTGTTAAATCCAGAATTCGGGCAAAATCTGGAAAAGGTCGATCGGGCTTCTTTAATTCTCGCCCACCAGCGCCCTAAACCGCGGCTGGATGTTTTGCCGGTGGTTTGGGAAATATTGGGTTGTGAAGGCGCGATGGAACCCCCCTCAGTCCCCCCCTTGCTAAGGGGGGGAAGCAAGATTTCAATTCTTCAGGTGCGATGGAACCCCCCCTCAGTCCCCCCCTTGCTAAGGGGGGGAAGCAAGATTTCAATTCTCCCCCCCTTAGCAAGGGGGGCCGGGGGGGGTTAATTCTCCCCCCCTTAGCAAGGGGGGGCCGGGGGGGGTTCAATCCCCAATTGCAATCGCCGGAATGGACAGTAGCGACGGTTTAGCAGATGCGATTATTCAAATTTGTCGGGCTAGCGGTGTTGGCGCAAAAGTCGATCGCCCAAAAATACCAATTCCCAATATTTTCAGCGAAATCGTATCAACCGAAAAATCTTTAGATTGGGCATTATACGGCGGCGAAGACTTCGAGTTAGTGCTGTTTTTGCCGATGGCAAATGCTGAGTTATTGGTAGAAAAAATAGGAAATGGAGCCGCGATTGTGGGAACCGCTACCGAGAGCACCGATATTTGGTTGACTGATAGCAGCGGTATTTATCCTGATATTGTATTAAAGCTCGAGCGAGGATTTCAACACTTCTGAATTATCTCGCTTGCCCGCATAGGCGGACTTGGTTTGTGTAGACGCGGTTTCAACCGCCTGGTTTTTGCCCGTTACAGATTTTCCGCCAGCGAACCATTGACTCTGTTATTGTAGGCAGTAGCTAGATTATTTTGGGTTTTCGTCCATTGTTCACTACCGGGTTCGCGATTATTTAAAACTATTTGATAACCAGTAATGGCAATTTCAATATTATTCGCTCTATTCCCACTAGGAAAATCACTCATATGAATACTCAAATTTTCAATAAGACCGATAATTGAGCTAATTGTTTCTGAGTTTTCGCCGGCAATTAACTTCTGTGACACTTGCTGTAAAGTCTCAGCAAAACTGGCATTCAGGAGATGTTGTCGCCCTTCCAGCATGGGGTAAATTACTGCTATATCCCCCTTGCTATCTTGTTCGGCTTGCAATAATTCTAGGAAAAAATTTGCATACTCTTGGAAATTTTCACTAGCAGAGTTATTGCTATCTCCGTCATCGTTCATATCGATGAGTGGCGCTAGGTAACGGGCTAGATGTCGGAGGAATTTAGCGCCATTTTCCCCACCTTGCTCTGCTAAGGTTGATGCTACTAACTCGCACGTTTCCAGAAATCCGCGATCGAGTAATTCTGAGTTATCCTGTAAAATCTGCGGTTCCTCTCCGTTGGGGGCATTCAGCAGGGTGTGAATTAATTGCAGATAGGCTTGGGCGCGGTTTTCTTCCATTGTGGGGAGTTGTGAATAACACCGGGATTTATTTTATCATGATTCGATGGTTTGGGAGTTGAAACTGCGTCTACACACACGAAGCGACTCGGCGATTTCCACCGCCGAATCATCTATTACAATTGATTTAGATCGATTCCCATTTCTCGCAGTCTTGATTCTAAAGCTTGCGATCGCGATCGTTCTTGTTCCAGCAAAGTTTCTGTCTCACTGGCGCGTTGCTCTGCTTGCTGAGCTTGTTGCTCGGCTTGTTGTCGCAGTTGCTCGGCTTGCTGAGCTTGTTGCTCTGCCTCAATAGCCCGCGCTTCCGCCTGTCGTCGCAATTGAGCGAGTTCCACAAAACTCATAAACGCTTCTCCAGACGGCCCAAACATTTCGAGTCCCGTTTCAGATAATTGAAACCGCACGCCCAGTCTGGGACTGATCCAACCGTCTATTTGTTCGATCGTTTCTAATTGTTCCTCTTGACGTTGCCATCCAGTCAACTCTAATGTTTGTGGGTCGTACAAATAGTATTCTTCCACACCATAACGTTCGTAAAATTTGAACTTTTGAATCATCGGAGCGGGCCGATTTCCCGGCGACCAAATTTCAAACACAACTTGTGGCCCAATATTATCTTCATTCCACTGTTGATAGGAACCACGATAACCTTTTGGTCTACCAAAAACTACCATTACATCTGGTGCTTGGCAAAGTTTATTATTTCCTTCAACGGGATACCAAAGCAAGCCGCCGGCAACGAAAACAGTCGGGTCATTCGCAAACAATAGTTCGGAATTTTCCTTAATCCAAACGATTAATCGAAACTGCTCGGTATTCTCTGACATTGGTTCGCCGTTATCGTCGGGGTAGATGATATTTTGTTTGTCGGGAGATTGCAGTTTTGTAACCATTGCTTTTTCCCCAAAATAGATGGTGATTTTATTTTAGTGTAAATGATATCAAGCGGCTTTTTTGTGGGGAGACGTGTTTTCAAGATCGGAATCCTTCCTAACGCCTCGATAATGCTACCTTTGGCATTAATCTATCCAAAATTTGCTCGATCGCAATTACTGTCCAATCAATATCGGCTTCTGTGGTTTCTCGTCCGAGACTCAAGCGAATTCCGCCAACTGCCATAGTTTTGCTATATCCCATTGCCAATAAAATCGGACTGGGAGTTATTTTGCCACTGTTACAAGCAGAACCAGAACTAATCCCTATTCCTGCTAAATTGAGCTGTCGCACTAAAGTTTTGCCTGTCACTTTCCCTGTGTCGCCGTCGGGAGAAACAATGCAAAAACTGACGTGGTGGGGGAGTCGGAAATATCGATCGCCAGTTGGTACTAAACTGGGTACATGAGATAATCGGTCAAAAAGGCGATCGCGCAATGCAATTAACCTCGCCGTTTCCCCATCTATTTCTTGCAAGGCCAATTCCGCCGCCACACCAAAACCGACAATTATCGGCACTGCGGGCGTCCCAGAACGCAGTTTCAATTCTTGACCACCCCCGGTCAATATTGGCGCTAATTCAATGCCCTGACGCACGTAAAGCGCCCCCGCACCTTGTGGCCCGTAAAGTTTGTGACTGGAAAGGGAAAGCAAGTCTACGGGCAGTTTCTGGATGTCTATCGGCAGTCTGCCGGCAACTTGAACAGCATCCGTATGAAATAGGATATTGCGATCGCGCGCAATCTGTCCCAAGGCCTCAATTGGTTGCAGCGTACCAACTTCGCTTTGTCCGTAAATGATCGAAATTAACACTGTATTCGATCGCAGCGACTCTTGCAAATCCAAAGGGTGAACGCGCCCAAATTTATCCACGGGTAGGCGCGTCACTTCCCATCCCCATTGTTCAAGTTGTCGCACGGTTTCTGCTACGGCAGAGTGCTCTACGCTGGAGATAATAATATGCTGCGGCTTTGTATAAAGACGGGCAATTCCGATTATTGCCAAATTATCCGCTTCAGTGCCGCCACTGGTAAAAATCATCGATTCCGGTAGCGCGTTAATCAAGCTAGCAACCTGCATTCTTGCTAATTCTAAAGCTGTCGCGGCCCTTTGTCCCCACTCGTGCAAACTGGAAGGATTCCCCCACTGCTGAGTCAGGGCTTGGTGCATGGCTTGAATCGCTTCTGGGCGGGCGGGTGTTGTGGCGCTATAGTCGAGGTAAATTTGCATGATTTTAAATAACTAATTAATGAATCTTGAGTGTTGACTGTGGTGAGTGGCTACCAATAACCAATAACCAATAACTAACTTCCTGGTTTGCAGACGTTGTAGTCTTCGTGCGACAAAACTTTTTGGGGAATTAAGAAAGTGCCGCAATCTTCACAAAGCATTCTGTAGTGGCGAGTTACAGGAATACTGATTATCAAACGGTTGTGACGCAGGCGTTTGCCGCCGAAATCTCTGTAATTCTTATTTTCGCCCAAAGCTGCTATAATTGCCCGGGCTTTAGTAACTACGTGGTCGGGCAGACCTCTGAGATCGATGATATCTCTAGCAAATGATGCTTCCCTCTCTTGTTTTTTGGTTTGTTTTTGTGTCAGCACTTCAACGTAATGCTGCTGCGCCACCAACTCTTGCGTGCAGCGATGGCACGCTTTACCATATCCTTTGTGACCGCACGGAAAAATTCTTTTTCTTTTAGCCATAAAGCAGCGGTATAGGGTTTGACCCACGCCCCTGAATGCTGCTACCCTACCAGTGATGCTTCCGGCATCGAGGCAGTTCTACAAGACGCAAAATCTATTCCCTTGCATAAATTTAATAGGTTGTAACTTTACTTGATCCAATAGATGTGAACTTTGGGAAGGCTAATAACCTCTATTTTTTTTTAAATTTTGTGACTGTATTGTATTATCATTTACTCGGTTTCTGTTGTGCTGGTCTGGTGGCACTTAATCTGGCGGGCTGCGGACAAACAAAGCAAGACGTGCAGAATTTACCTCTGAGTCTGGCTCCACTGCCTCAAGACCCCTTGTTGCAAGTATACTTCAATCAGTCGATCGCTTCGAGTTATACAGAGCCTTACCGCCAGCAAACTAGACCTGGAGATGATTTAGAAAACTTGATCGCTGTTGCGATCGCCAGTGCTGGATCGACGGTAGATGTAGCGGTTCAGGAGTTTCGCTTGCCCACTATTGCAAGGGTTTTGGCCGATCGGCAGCGGGCGGGAATTAAAGTGAGATTAATTGTCGAACATATGTATAGTCGCCCTTGGAGCGATTTTACAGCGCAGGAGTTAGCGAAATTACCCGAAAGAGAGCGCGATCGTTATAGCGAATTTGTGCAACTTGCCGATCGCAATAAAGATGGTAAATTAACGGTCGAGGAAATCAAGCAAAATGATGCTTTGGTAATTGTCAAGGATGCGGGGATTCCTGTAATTGATGATACTGCTGACGGCAGTAAAGGCAGTGGTTTGATGCACCACAAATTTGTGGTGATTGACGGCAAAACCGTAATCGTCACTTCGGCTAATTTTACCACAAGCGATATACACGGCGATTTCAAGACAGCAGCGAGTCGCGGCAATGCGAACAATTTACTGAAAATTGAAAATGCTCAACTAGCGCAACTGTTTACTCAAGAATTTAACATCATGTGGGGCGACGGGCCCAAAGGCAAACCTGACAGCAAATTTGGCATCAAAAAGCCGTTTCGTCAAGTACAAAAAGTGATAGTAGGGAATTCGACAGTTGGGGTGCAATTTTCGCCGACGACGGCGACTTTGCCTTGGGAAAAAAGCGCCAACGGTTTGATAAATCGAACTTTGGGTAGTGCGAAAAAGTCGGTTGATGTGGCCCTGTTTGTATTTTCGGCTCAGCGGTTGTCAAATACTTTGGAAATTCAAGCTAGCCGGGGAGTTGCGGTGCGAGCTTTAATAGACTCTAATTTTATTTATCGCTCTTACAGTGAAGGGTTGGATATGATGGGGGCGACTTTGATGCAAGATTGCGGGTTAGAAACTGACAATCGCCCTTGGAGAAAGCCGCTGACTACGGTGGGAGTGCCACTGTTACCAATGGGCGATCGCCTGCACCACAAATTCGGCGTTGTAGACGGCAAAACGGTGCTTACAGGTTCTCACAACTGGAGTGAGGCTGCAAATCACGGGAATGACGAGACGCTGCTGGCGATCGAGAGTCCCACAGTTGCAGCCCATTTTGAGCGGGAGTTCGATCGGCTTTACAAAGGTGCCGTCTTGGGAATTCCCGCCCGAATCAAACAAAGAATTGACGCTAAGAAAAAAGAGTGCGATTCACTAAAAGCAGCATCCAAATCTGCGAGTGCTAAACCTCAAATTGCTGCGGCAAAAAAGTTAGTTAATTTGAATGCAGCCACTCAGGAAGAATTAGAAACCTTGCCCGGGGTTGGCCCGAAGTTAGCCGAGAGAATTATTGCAGCGCGGCAACAGCAACCTTTTACCTCTTTGGAGGATGTGGCACGGGTACAGGGAGTCGGGGACAAGATTTTAGAGAGATGGCGCGATCGAGTAACTTGGTAGTTAAGTTCGTACTCAGGACTTCATTCCTGACTCCACAAAGTTCGCACCTAGGACTTCACTTTTCCCTTTCGCCACTCAGCATCAAGGACTAAAATCCTCACTAGAAAACTATCCGAGCGACTTTGACAGCATATCTGCTCTCAAGTTAAAATAATAACTTGTCAACAAAATGCTATCTATTCACATGAGAGGTAGAGAGAGATGGAGCACACCAGATTTGTTACGGGGAGGCCACAAATCAAATTTCTAGCTATTTTTCTCGGAACCCTTTTTTTGACACTAGCAGCTTTCACAGTCAGCGCCCAGCAGACTAACGACGCACAATTTAGGGTCAAAAACGAAAATGCTTTTAATATTAATTTGATTCAATTTAAGCGCATTGAATATGTAGGCCCATGTGCAGGTACTGTCTTCTCTCCTGATTCGCAAAGCGCTCGATTTGTTTCCAGCAAGACTCCCCCCGGGCCTAACAGAAGGGTGATAATTAAAAATGTGACTGAGGGAATGGAAACTAACCCATATCCCTACACAAACAGAGGTTATGACAAAGGTGAATTTTCCGAGGATTTTGGATTTAAGTTGGGTAACAGTCACAAAACAAGAACTTTTTCGGTTTTAGAGGGAGAAAATAAGTTTCTCTATGAAATTAAAGAAAATGACCAGGTTATAGAACAGGGTACGCTTACCGCTGAAGTTTCTGTACAAAACTTAGGGATTTTTCCGCGTCAGCAAATTTGTGAAGATAGGGTAGAATGTCGAGAGACTTCTGATTGTCGCGACCGTAAAGGCAGAAAAAGAAGTTGCAGACGACAGTGTTTTCCTGTTCAACAGTGTCGCTGTCCGTAACTACTTTTTGTCATAAAATTATTTACTTTAATTAACCGCTGAAGAGACAGAGAAATAACAAACAAGAAAAAATAGAAGTTATTTTCCGGTGAAGAGGGGCAACCACGGGAGAGTGCCCCTCCAACAAAATTATTGGTTTAAGTAATCGGGTGAAAGTAAAATGCTGCGCCTAACACGATGTATGTTGCTAAAAGGAGCACTCCTTCGAGCCAATTAGAGCGACCGTCGAGACTAATTAGATTAGCAATTGTCACGGCAATGGCAACTGCAACTACTTCAAATGGATTGAAGTTTAAATCCATCGGCTGGTGAATCACTAATCCGATAATCACCAACACCGGCGCTACCAGCAAAGCAACTAGCAAACTCGAACCCATTGCGACAGAAACTGACAAATCCATATTGTTTTTCATCGCAACTCCCACCGCAGTTACATATTCCGCCGCGCCGCCAACAATTGGCAACAGAATTACCCCTGTAAACAGCGGCGTCAATCCCAATCCTTTGGTAGTTTCTTCCACCACACCAACGAAAATTTCTGATTCAAAAGCAACGGCAACAGTTGAGGCAACTAGCACCCCTACCCACAGCCACAAATTCGGTTTGTGCGTAGTAGATTCCTCTTTGATATTTTGAGGATTTTCTGACTCTAGTTCTAGTAAGCCAACATCGTAAAGATAGCTGTGAGTTTTTAATGAAAATAGCAGAGTTAAAGCGTAAACTGCAATTAGGACGATCGCAGTTATTAAGGAAAGATTCTGAATGGCTGCGGGTTCGACTCCATTGGAGGTATAAATTACCATTGTCGGCAGTAGAATTGCAATCACTGCTAGAGTCATTGTGGAACCGTTCACCCGCGCGATAATCGGTTTAAATTCTTGTTCTTTGTAGCGGATTCCTCCTAGCAGCATGGAAAATCCCATGACTAAGAGCAAGTTGCTGATAATTGTACCGGTTATGCTGGCTTTCACAATGTCAATTAAGCCAGCTTTCAAAGCCACTATGGCAATAATTAATTCTGTAGCATTGCCGAAGACTGCATTTAATAAGCCGCCTATGGAGGGGCCTGTAACGATCGCCACTTCTTCTGTTGCTGTGCTCAACCAAATCGCCAGAGGTATAATGCCTAAAGCGGAGGTGATGAAAACTGCGAGGGAACCCCAGTGCAAATACTCAGCGGCGATGGAAATGGGGATGAAAATTAACAGCACTATGGAAAGAATTTTTTTGATTGACATAAGAACTCAGATGGTGTAAGGAAGGGTGAGGTCGAGTTGTCGGGGCGATCGCAAAGTTGATTTTACACTATTCAACTATTCTCTGACAATTATGGTGCCGAGTGCGATCGATAATTGGGAATTTTTAACCGCAAATGCAGGCAGATCGAGGCATATTCAATATAATAGAATTATATCGACATCGGTGAAAAGATATGTCTCAATCTGTAGTGCCAGTTGTTGAATCCCAGCAAATTGATACTTCACCCACCTTGACCTTTGAAGAATACCGATTTTATCAAACTGATTCCGATCTACAATATGAACTGTACAAAGGCAAATTAATTCCGAGGCCAACCGCAACAGTTTTACATATCAAAATTGGCGAATATTTAGTTTACCAATTGCAGCGTTATTTAGCTGAACACTATCTTGACTTAGTAGCAAAAACAGGCCTGGGAGTAAGAACAGAAGAAGATACCTCTCGGATTCCGCATGTAGTTGTTTGTACTCAAAGTCTTTTGGAACAAGCTGCTGCTAGACCAGGTTCTGGTATCCTCGATTTTGAGGAAAAGCCGCTGTTAGTCATAGAGGTAGTGAGTCAAAACCGGCGCGCCGATTATGTGATTAAACGAGCTGAGTACGAACTAGCTAATGTGCCAGAATATGTAATTGTTGACCCTACACCTAACAAAGAACTGGTGCGAGTTTTAGCCTTTCCTGAAGGTGAAGACATCTATACCCAGACTGATTTTAGGGCGGGGCAACAAATGGTATCTGTAGTATTTCCCAATCTGACATTATCAGTGAATGAAATACTGTCTCCGCCATTAGTTGAAGGGTTGATTAAAGCGGAACAAGCTCGGTTCCAGGAACTTGAACAACGTGCTGAAAGATTGGCGACGAGGTTGCGAGAGTTAGGAGTAGATCCCGATCGTATTTAGGAGCTTGGATGAGCCAGAAGTCATGAGTTAGTTGTTATTAGTTAGATCAAATCCGCGCTGCATCGGAATTATTCACATATCTATTCTCTTCATCTGCGTGAATCCGCGTCAATCCATTGTCATCTGCGGTGAAGAAATTATCTTCTTTTGACCGCAGATACAGGCAGATAAACACAGATTAACGCAGATGAGTTAGATCCAATCCGGTTGCACAGTCCGTGATTGTTGACACTTTTTTGCGTCCATGACTGCGATCGATCGGGCTTGATACTGTGCAACTATTCAACCCAACGCACCCGCACAAAATGAGCTTCGCGTCCCCAGAAGTCGTGACTTGCGGTAATATCAACAACACTCAAATTAAACGGAATAGCAGTTGTGACATAACGCTGAGCTAGAGAACCCACATCAGGAGCTAACTGAGCCGCAGCAGCAGCCGCCGCACCCAAACCTAAAAGTTGCAGAATGGGCCCCCGAGGTAGGGCTAAATGGATGCCGACAGCAAGTCCTGCCGTTAGCAGCATCGCCACCGACAAATTCGTGCCACAGCGGGGATGTACAGCTAAATCCCACTCTCCGCTGGCAATCCGCTGCAAAGCCTCGCGCACTGCCTGACGCAACTGTGCAATGTTAACGTGGCCATAAAGATAAAACCCTTGGTCTGTGGACATCCCGCCCAATAACTCATTATCGGTTCTTGCTGTCGTCGCACCAACCGATTGGCCCAGTACCCAGACAGTAGCGTGTTCCAAAGCATGAACTTGTCGCAAAGCCAATATTTCCTTCAAGCCAGGCACAAAATTGAGTTGTCGCAACAAATCAGCATCTTGAGTGCGCTGCGGGGCAAAGTCGAAAGGAAACTGGCCGGTGTGGCCGGAAGCAGAAGCAGTAGTTGTCATATCAAAACGCCTCCATTAACTCCATTAAGTGGATATTTAACATTAGCAATTCGGTTGAGAAAAAGCCGGTGACAAATTATCAATAGTTTTGACTTTAAAACCTAGCAATGGCAGGTTTGGTGCCAAAATTATTAGCCCTCAACCTGCCCTTACTAAAAGATCGCACTTATTCCGAGTTTATCGTTCTAGCCGCTGGCCCTCACGGAATACTCCCGGAAACCGCCGGCCACTGGTATCGATAATTGTCCCTTTGCCGTGAGGCAATCCCTTACGGAACTCTCCCTGATAGCGAATACCGTTAGAAAACGCGCAGCTACCCCTAGCATCGAGTTCTTGATTAAAGAACTGTCCCGAACACCGGGTACCGTCAGCGCGGGTGAACACTCCCGTACCCAAAGGCTTGCCCCCTAAAAATTGACCCACAAAGCGATCGCCGTTAGCAAAAATGAATTGCCCCTGTCCAGTCGGCGTACCCACTTTCCAATCCAGAGAAAACGGCCCTATATAGCGATCGCCATTAGTAAAAATAGCTGTCCCGGAGCTGATTCTGCCATCTCGGAATATGCCCTCGACGCGAGCGTCGTCCTTAAATATAAATTGTCCTCGACCGTTTGGCTGGCCTTGACGGAACTGCCCCTCATAGCGATCGCCCGTGGAATATACGTATACCCCCGTGCCACTGGGCAAACCGTTAACGAAGTCTCCGATATAGCTATCGCCATCGTCGTAATCGCACCTAACTCTACCTGTAGCGATAGCTGGGACGCAGCGACCGGTTTTAGCTCCTGTTCCTTGCGCCATTGAGGGCAAGGGATAAGTCGCGTAACTACCAATTCCCAACACTGATGCAACTAATAGAGCGATTCCACTGGTTTTAAAACGGGAAATCATTAACTAAGTCTCTCCTATACGCTTCTGGATATTATTTTGCTTCGTCATTTGTCTTTTGTCCGATTTCTGGTCAAAAGTGGCCTGAAAACCTCAATTTATGCTTTACGAAACTCCGCGTTTGCCGTTGCGATATACCCCCGGAAAGCGCCTGCCGCTAGCATCTATCATCGTTCCGACACCGTGAGGCACTCCCTTTCGCAATTCTCCTTCATAGCGCGTACCGTTGGGGAAAGTGCAGGTGACACTAGCGTCTAGTTCTTGATTAAAAAACCTGCCTGAACAGCGAGTGCCGTCTTTGCGTACTAATACCCCTGGGCCAAAGGGCGAACCTGCAAAGAATTGTCCTTCATAGCGATCGCCATTGGAGTAAAAAAATTGACCTCGCCCTGCGGGTTGGCTGCTAATGGCATCAGTCTGAACGTTCCTGACGACTGCGAAGTCTCCCACGTAGCGCTCGCCGTTGGGGAAAACGACCGTCCCAGATCTCATCGTGCCGTCTTGGAACACGCCTGTGTAGCGGGCATCATCTTTAAAAATGAATGTCCCTCTACCATCTGGCACTCCTTTCCGAAATTGTCCTTCGTAGCGATCGCCATTAGCGTACACGTAGACTCCGCTGCCGTCGGGAAGACCGTTAACGAAGTTTCCCTCGTAGTTATCGCCTCCCTCGTAATTGCATTTTACTCTTCCCGTAGGAGGGTTTCCTTGGCAGAAGGGAGAGCGTTTTCCTTCTTCGGGTTTTGGATCAGGTGTTGGTTGAGCCATTGATGGCTGGGGATTCAAGAGATTAGTGGCGCTGCCGATACAAGAAGCAACTAATATCACCATCCCTAATTTTTTAATTGAACCGAGCATGAGAAATCTCCTTTGACTTCCATTACTAATAGGGATTTTATAGAAGCTAAGACTCGCTGAAAAGTCTTCTATTTTTTAATCCCTAATGTTTCTTCCCAGAAGCGACTAACTCACTCTATATTAATTTTACATTCAGATTCGATATCAGCCATAAATGCAAAAAGGCAAAAATTATAGTTTTTGCCCTTAGCATTTTTCATACTTTGCTGTCTATTGTCACCGTCGCGCTGAGCTATTCGGATTTGACAGACGGCTAATAACTGCATTGGCGGGTTGTTGGCGACTTGCGGGTTTTTCGCCAACACCTTTGGCTACCTCAACGCCGTTTTCCTCCAGAATCACGACTGGATCGGCTCCGGGCTTGATATCCACCCGCTTCACCAACACTTGCCCGTTAGACAAGCGTTGCCCGACTTTGACATATCGGCTGGTTGGTTCATTCGGTACTTTGACAATCACTTGCGTCTCGTTCCCGACTTTTACCACGCCGCTGACTTCAGTGCCTGTAGCGATGTCAGTAGAAGGCGGTGGCGGCGGTGCAGGAACTACTGGTATCTGGGGAGGAGGTGGGGGATTGGGGTCTCTCCACTGGGGCGGGCGCTTGTCTACTGGCAGTTCCGGCAGATCCGGCACTCCTATGGGTCTAGCTGCAATTGGCTGGGGCGGGCGCGGGGGTGCTGGACGGCGCGGATTCCTACCGGTAGTTGGTGTTGAAATTGGGCGACCGCCCACTTGAGGCGTATTCAGCCCCGGAACTTGGCGCGGCGAGCCTATTTGCGCTCCTTCGCCTCCTGGAAAACCAGGCTGTCCAGGGCGACTGCCCACTTGAGGCGTATTCAGCCCCGGAACTTGGCGCGGCGAGCCTATTTGCGCGCCTTCGCCTCCTGGAAAACCAGGCTGTCCAGGGCGACTGCCCAATTGAGGGGCATTGAGTCCCGGAACTTGGCGCGGGGAGCCAACTTGCGCGCCTTCGCCTCCCGGCAGAGAAGGATCTCCGGGGCCCGCTGCTATTAACGGAGATCCCGCTGGGCGACGCCCTACTGGCGGGGGGCTTAGCCCAGGCACTTCTGGCAACGAAGCTAATTCCCGACCCAGGGCCCTCTCGCCTGCGGGCTCACGATTTGTCGGGGTTGCGGATAGAACTGGCAGAAGAGGCGCTTTTGCGATTGTTCGCGCCTCATAGTCTTGATCGCGGAGGGCTGCATCAAGTCTATTCTTACCCTGCCGCCAAACTGCTTGCAGCAAATTGATTCGCGTCACGCAGGACAGTTCCCCCCTTCTTACTGTCGGCGGTCGATATACCTCAATTGCCTCGGCAATTTCCGGCACTATCGAACACCGCAGAGCATCAGCAGGCGATTGATCTCCGTAAAGGTTCCACAGACTTGAGGCTGTCCGATATTCATCGAGAGTCTTTTGTATTCTTCTGAAGAATGGCCGGTTAGTTAGGAGTAACTCTCGTCTGGTTGAATTCTTTTGTCCTTCTTTTCCGTAAATAGTATCAACCAATGTACCCAGATCTGTACGGTACTCAGAATATTGTGTGGTGTCATCCAGCAGAGCCTGAAGCGTCCTGAATTCGCTGACAACGCCTCTTGCTGTGGGGCTGAGATTGATTTCGGGAGCGGCCGGGCCTTTAAGCTTAGTTCCTCCAATTTGGACTGGGCGGGATAGTTCTGGCAGTTTAGGTATCATGGCCACCTGTCGCTGTGGCAGTTCGGGCAACGGATTGGCTGTCATCGGCCCTGCTGGGACTCCGCCCGGGACATCGCCAACTCCCGGAGGGTTTTGAACTTCGATCGGCGGCAGCGGCCCAAAGGGATCTAACTGAGAAGGATTAGTTGTCACAGGGCCTTCTGGGACCGGCTGAAGCGGAAGCGTTGGATTCCTCTCCCTTGTGTTGCCGATATTTGTTTGAGCCTGTCTTGCTCGTTCGTCTGGGTTGGTCGATCGAATTAACCCTGGAGGCTGGGCGGCTACTACTGGGGACGGGAAACTCTGAGCTGCTGGGGTGGGGCTGGCAGAGGCGGCCGGAGACGGAGAGGCTGCACTGGGGGTGGGGCTGGGGCTGGCTGTGTTGGTGGCTTCGTCGCCACCGCATCCTCCGATCGAGAAAGCTAGTAGTCCTATAGTCGCAAAATATAAAAGTTTGTGCATTGCCGATCGCCCCCAAATCCTTAATTTCAAGATATCCAACAAGGCTCTGCAATTACAGCCTGTTGCCGTTTATAAGTTTATCTGTGTTCGATGTTATGCGATCGCTTGAAAATTGCCAAGTTTTCCTGATGATCTGATCTGGGGATCGGGCGATCGGTTTTTGGGAGCGGGTTAGGATATCAGTGGCGGTCGTTGTTCGACATATTGAATTAATTAAGGTATTTAGATAATGGCAAAAGTGATTCTCAAGCGGATTTGGCGATCGGGCTTTGTTTTTGCGACCGTTTTGGTGGGTGTGGGATCGGTAGGGGGCAGCGAGGTGTATTCTCGTTCACCTCAGCCAGAAACCCAAGTGATGACATTGTTGGTGCCAGATGTGAGTTCCCAGCAGCTCGTGAAGCGGAGCTATCCCGAAGGGAATCGCACTATAACGGGATCGGGATTCACAACTGGCAAATTGTACTCTCAGTTTTGGAACCCATCCAATCCTGCTAAACCCCCAGCAAATCAACCGGGTAAGCCACGGGGGAATCCACAGGTATTTCAAGCTAAAATCAAGCGTCGCGCTGGCGGGACGCCGGTGATTGATGTCGTATTTAATGGCAACAAGACTTTTGAGATGATTCTCGATACCGGGGCGAGTGGCACTTTGATTTCTCAGCGGATGGCTACTGCACTGGGAGTGAGGCCGGTGCGTACCGTGAGAGCGGGGATCGCTGACGGTAGCGTTGTCGAGTTCCCGATCGGTCTAGTGCGATCGATTCGGGTTGGCGGTGCTGTGATCCAAAATGTCGAAGTGGCGATCGCCAAACAAATGCCAATAGGTCTGCTCGGTCACGATTTCTTTGGCAATTACGATGTCAAAATTAAAAAAGATGTTGTAGAATTTTATGTTCGCTGAAAGTGAGCCGATTCGGAAACGGATTTTTGCTCAACTCGTTTAAAGTTATTCCCAGCCCAGTCAAAGCTGTTTAATCTATTCCTTGAGGCAGTAGTAAAAGTCCGCCATCTGTGGTACTCTTCTTAGTGTTTCAATAGCAACCTACCGTTGAACAATTCGTGAAAATGCGGCCGCAAAAGCAGGGTCGTTGTTGGTGAGATCGGTAACAGTCTCCGACTGTGCATTCACAGTACAGAGCAAGGCAATCAATTAAACAATTCCCAAAGCAGGTCGAAATTAGTTCCCAAAATGCAGTGGCTGAGGGAATTTTGGTTGGCATTGTTCAGCCGGAGCTTAGAAAATATGTAAACTGATTAGCGGCAGATGTTCCGCAAAATCGGCCATCATGACGATCAAGAAATTAATTATTGTAAATAAGGTATTCACATGGCACAAGCGTCTGTATCTCCTGTAGTGCTGATTATTCTAGACGGCTGGGGTTTTAGTGAAGAAAAAGACGGAAATGCGATCGCCGCTGCGACAACACCCGTGATGGACAGTATCTGGGCCGCTTATCCCAGCACTCTGATTCACACATCGGGCCGGGCGGTAGGGCTGCCAGAGGGGCAAATGGGCAACTCAGAGGTCGGTCACTTGAATCTGGGCGCGGGCCGCGTGGTTCCTCAAGAGTTGGTGCGGATCTCGGATGCAGTGGAAGACGGTTCTTTGCTCCAAAATCGGGCGCTGGTTGAGCTTTGCGAGAAAGTCCGCGCCACGGGCGGCAAGTTGCACCTGACTGGTCTTTGTTCTGAAGGTGGGGTTCATTCCCATCTCAGTCATATTAAGGGTTTGCTGCAATTAGCAAAAGCACAGGGAATTTCTGAGGTTTGCATTCACGCGATTACTGACGGTCGTGATACTACTCCGAAAGAAGGTGTCGAAGCTCTAGGCAAGATTGAAAGTTATATCGCAGAGGTAGGGGTCGGTCGGATTGCGACCATTAGCGGCCGCTACTACGCGATGGACAGGGACAAGCGCTGGGATCGGGTGCAGCGCGCTTACGAGATGATGACGACTGAGAGTGCGCCTGACGGTCGATCGGCTGTTGAGGTGTTGCAGGCCTCCTATGCTGAAGGAGTGACCGACGAGTTTGCAGTTCCGACTCGGATTTCTCCGGGGGCGGTGGCATCCGGGGATGGGGTAATTTTCTTTAATTTTCGCCCGGACAGGGCTAGAGAATTAACTCAGGCTTTTGTGGCGCCGGATTTTAAGGGGTTTAAACGGCAGTTAATTGAGCCGCTGACGTTTGGGAGTTTTACTCAGTACGACCCGAAGTTGTCGTCGGTAATGGTGGCTTTTGAACCGCAGAATTTGAACAATATTCTGGGCGAGGTGATTTCTAACCACGGTTTGCAGCAGTTCCGGACGGCGGAAACTGAAAAGTACGCTCATGTGACTTATTTTTTTAATGGGGGTCTGGAAGATCCTTTTGTCGGGGAACACCGCGAGTTGGTGCAGAGCCCGATGGTGGGGACTTACGATGAGGCGCCCCAGATGTCGGCGGATCTCGTGACGGATGGGGTGGTGACGGCTTTGGAAAAAGGCATCTATTCGTTGATGGTGATTAACTACGCTAACCCGGATATGGTTGGTCATACGGGGAGGGTGGATGCGACGATAATTGCGTGCGAAACTGTGGATAAATGTTTGGGGCGGCTGTTGAGCGCCATTAGTAAAGCTGGAGGTACGGCAATTATTATTGCTGACCACGGAAATGCTGAGCAGATGTTTGACGAGGACGGGAATCCCTGGACGGCTCACACTACTAACCCGGTGCCGTTTATTCTGGTAGAAGGCGAAGGTCTGAAGATTCCGGGTCACGGAACTGATGTTCCTCTGAGGGCGGACGGCTCTTTGGCTGATATTGCGCCGACGATTCTGGAGCTGTTGAGGTTGCCTCAGCCCCCGGAGATGACGGGACGCTCTATGATTCGATCGCCTGAGTTTGAAGTTCGTGCCAATCGCACTCCGGTGCGAGTTCGATTGTAGTAGGGACAAAGGCGCCGTGCATTGGTGTCAACTTAAGCTGTCATCCGCCCAGTCCTCCCGCCCATCCGGTAGTCCGCCAGGGAATGAATTCCCTGTCTAATAGCGAAAGTCCTCTCAAGAGGACTAATGAGTTTAAAAATTCGGCATTGCTGAATTGGGGTAGGAAATTTGTAGGGGCAATCCCCCCGTGGTTGCCCCAGCGCTGACAGGGTAAGCACTTAGAATTACCCCATCAGGCAAAATCATACTGGGATTCAGCAGTAGCAAAAATTCTTCTTTTCAGTCCTCTTAAGAGGACTTTCGCTTTGAGGCAGGGAATTCATTCCCTGCCGGACTGCGGGTTTGACGTTAAGTTGACACCAATGGGATCTTGGAGTGTCCCTGCATAAATTGCGGGCGATCGACCGAATTTGATATGATAATAAATTACCGATTACTAATTACCAATTACTCCCGATTATGAATATTGTTTCTGTGTTACAAGTTATCTGGTCTTTGTCTGCTTTAGGACTTGTGATTTTTGTGTTGCTGCACAGTCCTAAAGGTGATGGTATTGGAGGGATTGGCGGACAAGCTCAATTGTTTACCAGCGCCAAGAGTGCAGAAACAAGTCTGAACCGGATTACTTGGGGTTTGTCTATTGTTTTTATGGGTTTGACTGTGATTTTGAGTGCTGGTTGGTTGGCGCCTAAGTTATAAGATTTTGATTTTTAACCGCAGATAGCTCACGGGCGAGACGCCCGTGCCACATTAGCTCACGGGCGGGACGCCCGTTCCACATTCAGCTTACGGGCGTCCCGCCCGTGCCACACTAGCTCACGGGCGGGACGCCCGTTCCACATTAGCTCCTGGGCGGGACGCCCGTACCACATAAATAAATATTGTGGGGTGGGCTTCTAGCCCGCCCTAAAGATGAAATTTAAGTACAGTCAGAAAAATGCAGTTGTGGAAAGTCACAGTAAACCCTCGATTGCTGTGTGGTTTGGGATTGGCTGTATGCTGTTTTAGCCTGATAATTTTTACTCAGGTTAATACTCCGGCGGTGAGTCTTTCTTCTCTCCCGAATAGTTTGCCGCATCCACAGATTCACCCATTGCCACCAACGCTGGCTAATTGGCAAGATTCCACAGATAGTGGTGATTATTTTGACCAGGTTAAGCCACCGAAGTTCGGTCATTTGTTGTGGTCTAAGTTTCCGATTCAGGTTTATGTTGAGCGTCCAGTTGATGCTAATAAGTCTGAAGAATGGGTGGCGGCTGTGTTGGATGTTGTCCGGGAATGGGGGGTTTATTTGCCTTTGGAAGTGGTGGATAGTTCGGAGGTGGCTGATATTAGGATTTTACGTCGGGCTCCGCCTTTGCGTCAAGGGGTTTTGCGATCGCGCTCTGGAGAAGCTACCTATGAATTGTACGCCCGTCGGGATGGGGATAAAACGGTGTTATCTCATCGGTTTTCGGTTTTTTTGAATCCGAATCAAGTAGGTAAGTATATTCCGGCGACGGCGCGGCACGAGTTGGGTCACGCTTTGGGGATTTGGGGCCACAGTTTGATGGAAACTGATGTGCTTTATTTTTCTCAGGTGAGAAATCCTCCGCCGATTTCTGCGAGGGATGTTAATACTTTGAAGCGGGTTTATGGACAGCAGACTCGGTTAGGGTGGGAATTGTAGTTATGGGCGAATGGATTTCGCTTCTTGTCAAACCAAGTCCGCCTTCGCGGACTCTAAGAACCAGATAGGTAATAGGAAAAAAAATAAAAATGAAAGATGAATGTTTTGGGATTGTGCCGATTTTTTCTAATGAAGCTGATACTTTGTTTTTGTTGATTCAACATCAAGCCGGACATTGGGCGTTTCCCAAAGGTCACGCGAATCCGGGGGAATCTCCAGCGGAAACGGCAAGGCGGGAATTTGAGGAGGAAACTGGTATATCGGATTTTGAAATGCTTGATGAGCCGAGTTTTACGGAACACTATTCTTTTGTTAAGGATGGGGAGCAGATTGAAAAGACGGTGACTTATTTTTTAGGTTTTGTCAAGTCGATGGAAGTTGTTTTGCAAGAGGAGGAAGTTCAAAATTCTGCTTGGCTTTCTTTTGAGGAAGCTGTTAAGCAGATTACTTTTGAGGCAAACCGCCGAATGTTCGGGGAAGTTAAGGTATATTTAGATGGCAGGAAGTTAAGAGTCGGCGGTTGAAAGCGAGGCTATACAAAGGAAGTCACTCTGTAAGAGACTAAGAAAATTGAGGCAGGATTTGGTATAAGTCAATATGGTTCAGTTAAGCCCGATCCCCCCTAGCCCCCCTTAAGAAGGGGGGGACAAGAAGTTACTTAAAGTCCCCCTTCTTAAGGGGGATTTAGGGGGATCTCCGGGGAATAAACAGTTTTAACCCAAGCGTATTGGGGTATAAGTTCTGATAGAAAAACCCGGTAACTTTTGCGATACCGGGTTTTTTAAGTTTCAGATTTTATGGGCGAATCTTGTCGCCAATCTGAGGTTATTTGTTGATTTTCTGAGCTTGCGCGTGGTGTTGCAAGCGAGAAAAAACGTTGTAGGCGTCGGGGCCAGGAGTATCGTGTTCGAGAGCGCCGTCTATGGGGCCATCGATGGCTTTCCAAGCAGGAATTCCGCCTTTTAGTTCGGCTACTTTTTGAAAGCCTGCTGCGCGGAGAAGATTGGCAGCTTCGGCGGTTTGTTGGTCGTTTTCGCCGTAGATGTAGATATCGCGGATGGGTTCTAGGCTGGATTTTGCTCGCTCTACTACTTCGTCCATTGGCATCATTACGGCGCCGGTAATGTGGCTTTTGGTGAAGCTTTCAAAATCACGAGCGTCGATGATTGTGAGTCCGGGTTCGCCCCAATCTAAACGGGCTTTGAGGTCGTGGCTAGATGCTTGAGCTTTTAAACCAGGAGGGGTGGGAGTCAAATCGGGAAGTTTTTCTTTGATGTCGGAAATTTGGTCGGGAATATTTTTCATGGGTAAAATGTTGTTCAATTTTTTGATTGCCATTGCAATGTAACAAGAGGTTGAGGTTGAATTCGTCTTTCTAAAGGCTGAACCTGGCATTGAACTAAAGTCGCAGTTAAGCTGGGTTACAGGTTGTTAGCTGCGGTTGGGATCGCTAGATTTGTAGAGTTTGCTGGAGGAAAGCGGGCTGTGCTTCAGATTGTTTCATCGCATTTGCTGTGGAGAATTTGAAGTGCGATCGCTCGTTAGATTAGGTATTCTATCAAACCATTTCCCTTTAGTCAATCACAATTATTTTAAAATGAAATTGGCGGAAGTTGTGTACAGCCTAGCGCGGGATTTTACGGTAAAGTTGAGATGTTTGGCAGGAAGATTTATGATAATATTTGATACTAAGAACAAGTATTTAAAGGTATGAATATGTCTGAGAAAGATGAAATTGCGGTGTCTAACACTTTGACACCGGAAGAGCAAGCGGTGTGGGATGGGAAGGCAAAAGTTCGGGTACTGCTGAATTTGTGGGATTTGGGCGGCGGGAAGATGATGGTGAAAAAGGGGGATTTGACTAAGCGGATTGTGCGGACTAATGAGACGAGTCAGAGATATGTGGAAGTGCTCGGTGAGTTGCAGGCGACTGGGGCGATCGAGTATTCGCTGGTAAATCGGGTGACGCTGGTGGAATTGACGGCGAAAGGGAAAGAAGTTTTAGCGCAGGGGCTGAAAAGTCGGGATTCTTTGTTTGAGTTTGATGGTTCTCAAATTGGTACTCGGCTGGGAAATTCTTTGTTGAAGTGGATTCGCCATCAGGATGGTGCGGCGAGTGTTGCTGTTGATAAGGGGAAGGCGGATGTAGGGACGATCGCATCCTATGACGATTTTAAGGCTGTGGCGATCGATGTGTATGACAGCTTAAACCGGGATTATAACTTAGACGATTTAGTGCCGATTTATCGGATGCGTCGGGCGATCGGGGAAATGGTAGGGCGATCGGAGTTCAATGAGTGGCTGTTGGAAATGCAGGCTAATGATATTTTTCAGCTAATGGCTGGAGATATGCGAGATATCACCCCAGATAAACGTGAAGACTCAATCATCATTCCTGGTGGTACATTGCGTTACTACGCCAAGCGCTTAAATCCATAAAATTGTTCTCAATCTTTTTGTAGTTCGTTACCTCACACCCGATAACCATGAACAATATACCAGTTTCTCCGATAGAAGCCCTCAATGCTGCAATCCAAAATCACAATCCATTTACCAAAGCTGGAATTGTCAAAGAACAAGACATTTGGGGAAAAGGGTTCCCCGATATTCCGAGTTTAAATGCTCACGCTTCCGATGCCATTTTTCAGGCAGTTGAAAAAGTACAGACAAGTCAATCTAGCCAAGAAAAGGTCACTTCACTGGTATTAACCGCTCAACAGGGAGTGGGGAAAAGCCACATTTTAAGTCGTACTCGCCACAGACTAGAAACTAATGGTGGTGCTTTATTTGTTTATGCCAGTGTGAACAATTACACGGACTTAAACTTGATAAAATACCAATTTCAGCAAACTTTAGCTAACAGTTTGAGCCACACAGGTAGCCAAAGCGTCATGCAATGGCAGGAAACAGCCGCAGCAATGGCAAACGAAGGTTTCAAAGCTATCAATTCTGCTTCCCAAAATCTTTCTGCTCAAGAACTGATAGATCGATTTGACAAAGTATGTGCTAGTTGGGCAACTAAAAATAGGAATTTCATGAACACCCTAACTAAGCAAGTTCTCAAAGCCAAATCAAAGGCAGATCCTTATATTGTTCGAGCTGTTTTGTGGACTTTATCGGAATCTGAAACACCTTTTGCTATCAAATGGTTATCTGGTGAAGAGTTAGATAACTCTAAAGCTGAGAAATTAGGATTGCCGTCTAATTCCGGCAAGACTAATCAGGACAGAGAAGCAGAATCCCTGAATAATGTCCAGCAAATTTTAAATTTGGTGAGTTACTACAGTCCTGTAATCATTTGTTTTGATGAAATAGATGCAAATACAAGTTGTAGAGATGATGGCTTGACAACACCGCAGGTAATTGTCGATCTTGTTAAGCGTTTGTACGATACTCTCGAACACTCCGATCTCGGTCAAGGTTTGGTTATTATCACAGTAATGGCACCAGATACGTGGATAACAACAGTTAACCTGATGCCTACCAGTATACTTGAGCGAGTTTCAACATACACAAAGCGAAAACCAATAGAGTTAAAACACTTGAATGGCGATTCTTTAGTTGATTTAGTCAAGTTATGGTTACAAGATTTTTATCAAGTCAGGAATTTAAACCCTCCTCATCCGCTCTATCCATTTGATGAAAGTCAATTGAGAGAATATGGCAGAGGTAAGCCAACTGTACGGGAAGCTTTGACATGGTGTGCTGAGAATTTTAAAGTTTTTATGCCTCCAATGCCTGAACTTCCAGAAGATCCTGTTGAGCGGTTTGAGTTTGCTTTCACCAAGGAACTTGAGGAAGATATCCGAGAGGATATGGAGAATGATGCCACAATTGCTAAGGCTATTTACTTTGGTTTTGAAACCTTGAAAGGTCAGACTGTGGACAAGGTAACAATTGATGATATTACCACAGAAATTCAACCAAAAATACCAAATGCGAATTGGATAAAATTCAAAATTATTGGTACAGAAAACGGCAGAGATATCAGGATTGGGGTTGCAGTTATGCAATTTTCTCAATCAGAATTAGTTGCTGGACTAAAGCGCTTAACTGATTATCAAAAATTTGATTTAACGCGGGGTTGTTTAGTCCGTTCCCAATCAAAAATAGAGACAATTAAGAAAAATTCTAAAGCCTATAAGCTTCTAGAAGAACTTGTTTCAGTTGAAAAAGGCGGTGAGGTAGTGTATTTGATTGAAGAGCAAATAAAACCGCTGCTGGCTCTCCGTGCTGTTTGTAAAAAATGCCGAGATTACAATTTAACAGAAGACCAGGTTTTTGAGTTCATATCTCAGAAGCATCTCACTTTTGAAAATTCTTTACTGCGGGAAATTTTGAGCGATCCCTCCGGTGAAATGCCTGTGGTTATCGCTCCGTCAGGTCAAAATGCTGCGGTTAGCGATCCGTCCGTTCAAATTCCTGCGGTTAGCGATCCGTCTGATGAAAGCCTACTTTTAGAAGACATTTTCAACCCTCCCACCAATGATGATACAGATGATGGGGATCTAAGTGACCTATTTAGTTAACCATGAGCAAATTAATTTTGCTTCAAACAGCTCTGGCTTTACCAAATCCAGATATTGAAGCTTTAATCCAAGGACGAATGATTGCAGCTATGCCTCGGATGTTTCTGAATCCGGGGCGGACATTTGCTTTGTATCCAGCTAATCTTTCGGTTGATTTGCTATCGGGCGATCGATATTATCGATCGCATTTTTTGCCCGTTGCTCAAAAGGCACTTACTCAGTTAAATTCAGATAAAGTTTCGATCAAAGCTTGGGCTAGGTGCGAATTGTGCCAAATGGTGAATGAACCTGAATCATTAGAGGCTTTGTCGCTGTTAACAGTCTGGAAAACAGAGGCATTACAGCAAATTCTCCAGCAGCGTCCTTTTATTTTTGTAGCTTACCTGCGGGTTTATTTGCTGCCTCAGCCCCTGGAAATGTCTGTGCATCCCAGCGGGAATTTTGTACCTTTGCCAAAATCCCTAAATGTTACTGATTCAACGCCTGTGGTGAGCGAGTCTATCTTTGCCAAACGCCGTCAAAAGCTGGAAAAACTAGAGCCTCCTGAACATCCAGAATTGGAAGAGTTGCAAAGTGCATTAGTGCATTTATCCACCACCAACCCAAAAGCCAAACAACTAGACGCAGAAATCAAAATGTTTCTAGGTTGGAGTAGCGATAAGCCTGTAAAACCAATCAAACCGGATTTATCTTGGATAAAGACTATAGCAGCTTTGGGAAATCGCACCAAAGAACTAGATAAAGACAAAAGCAACTATCAAGCAGGAACAGACTTTGAAATTGTAGTGCGCGATAGCCTTGAGTTTTTGGGATTTACCATTGATTATGCCCACAAAGGTGGTGCTGGTGGCTTAGATTTATTATGCTCCAAACCTTACCCCTTAGTTGGCGAGTGCAAAGCGGGTAAAAAAATCCCCAATGATACAGCAGTTCAATTGCTGAATTTAGGAACGCTACGGCTCAAAGATAATGAAATACTCGCAAAAGCAACTAAGTTGATTATTGGCCCTGGCGTTCCAACTACTCAACTTATGGATGCAGCAAAAGTACACGGTATGGCAATTATGAACCCTGAGACGCTGGAAAAACTGGTTAAACTTCAAAGCAACTATCCTAACTCGGTGGACTTATTTAAACTGAAAGAATACTTAAAACCGGGACAATCTGATGATGAGGTTGCTAAATATATTGAGCAAGTTGAACAAGAAATTAAAGTGCGATCGCACGTTCTTTCAATTCTGAAAAAGTATCACGAAAATTCTGGTTCTGAACAAGCAAGTGTGGATGCTCTTAGCGGTGCGTATTCAATGTCTAACCCACCCAAGAAGTTGTCCCGCGAAGAGTTGCACGAAATGTTAGTGGAACTTTCTTCTCCGCTGACAGGTTATGCAGGGCGAATGAAAGGCGAGAATTTAGGGCGCGATCGCTTTTATTTCCTGCGCGATTTGCCGCTGGATGATTGAGATGCGTCAAGGGCGATTCCGTTCGGGATAGCTTCGCCGCGCGCACTTCATCCAATTTCCTACACACTATCAGGATCTACACCCAATTCTCGCAACCTCGCCGCCAATCTTTCAGCGCGTTGTTCGACTGTTTGTAGTTGCTGCAATTGAGCTTGTTCTGCCTTAATTAACCCTTCCACCAATGGCGGATATAAAATTTCATTGACTGATAATCTCAAATTGGGAAATACTACAGATACCATTTCCTCACCCGGCCAGTAATTTACCTCTGTATAAATGTCATCACCTTCGAGAAATGCCATAACTCGCACTCGTTGTCTGTTTGCTGCTGGGTCAACTATTACATATTCCGGCACGTTAGCTTGTTCGTACTCTCCTCGTTTAGTTATATAGTCTGCCCGCCGATCTTGGCTAACTACTTCTATTACTAATAACGGCGTTTCATCAAAGTCAAGTATTCCCGATCCGCGTCTTGCAAGAGCTTGTTCCCACAAACTTTCTGTGCAAACAACTACATCGGGAATGCGAGATGTAGCCTCTTCTGTTCTCACTCCTACAGAAGTTTTTACGACTAAATCGAGATTATGTTCAGCTAGGTAACGCTGCAATTTGTAAACCCAATATTCGCAGATGCTGGTATGTAATGCGCTAGCCGTTGCCATCGGTATTAATTTGCCTTTGTACAGTTCGTATTTTACATCGTCATTGCTTTGATAAACTCTGTATTCTTCAAAAGTTAATGTCGGGGAAGTATCGAGCTGTTTTTCTTCGACTGCTGGCACAATAGATTGAGACATATATTTTTACCTATCTCTATAGTTTGCTATTATACTCAATTGTAATTTTAACACTCAAGACATCGATTACCAAAAGATCGATCGCCCTTATTGACTTTCCAATAAGCACAGGCCGCAATAGTTTTAATATTTTTCAAAATACAAATTAAATATTTGGTTCAGTTTACCATTTGGGCGATCGCCTCAATAAGGCTGTAGCTGCCTCACTGTCGAGAGGTTTAGAGAAAAAGTACCCCTGACCGTACTCGCAGCCGATCGCCCGCATTTGAGCCAATTGGGCGGCGGTTTCGACCCCTTCTGCCACTACCTCCATCCCCAAACTGCGGGCCAGCATGACGATCGCCCGCACGATTTCCAAATTTTCGCCCATTTCCCCGATGCGGGTAACAAAAGAGCGATCGACCTTCAAAATATTAATCGGGAACTTGTGCAAATAACTCAGCGACGAATAACCAGTGCCGAAATCATCAATACACAGCCCAATACCCAAGTCTCTCAACTGCGAAAGCATCGCCGCCGCCGCTTCTCCATCCTCCATCACCACACTCTCAGTAATCTCCAACTTCAAACAGCGGGCGTCAACACCTGTTTCCAGCAAAACTTGCTTAATTTGTTCGATCGACTCGGGTTCTGCAAACTGCCTCCCCGAAAGATTTACTGCGACTGTCAGCGGCGAATTTTCCACAGGTAAATTCAAACTCTGCCACTTAATAATTTGGCGACAGCTTTCGTTCAAAACCCACAAACCCAAAGGCGTAATTAACCCTGTTTCCTCCGCCATCGCAATAAATTCCATTGGGGAAACTAAACCCCGTTCCGGGTGCAGCCAGCGCACCAGCGCCTCAAATCCGATAACTGAGCCGCTTTTTAAACAAACGATCGGCTGATAATAAACAGTAAAAGGACAGGCCAATTTAAAAGGAGTAAATTGCGACTTCGGATGCTCCAACTTGTGATCGGTTTCGCTCATCTGCGAGTTTTCTGGCGCCGTCCCACAGGCGAAATCCACTATCGAATATTTAAAATTTAGTTCTTCAACTGACTCCCGCAAATCGTGTTCCAAGTGCATCAAAGCCACAGCCTTAGTGTGCATCGCACTGGTAAATACTTCGTAGCGAGCCTTACCCAGAGCTTTGGCGCGGTACATCGCAATATCAGCATCGCGCAAAATATCTCCCGGCCACTGATATTTGTCCGTACTCAAAGCAATGCCGATACTAGCAGTAATTAAAACTTTATTACCTTCCAAATAAAGCGGTCGTTCGATCGTTCTGAGAATTTCCTTTGCTTGGGCGATCGCCTCATCCACACCGTGAATTTCTTCCAGCAAAATCACAAACTCATCTCCCCCCAGACGAGCCACCGTATCGCCCGATCGCAAACAAGTCAAGAGACGGCGAGCCACAGCCACCAACAGCCGATCGCCCGTGCGGTGTCCCTGGCTGTCATTAATCACCTTAAACCTGTCCAAATCCAGAAACAACACCGCAAACTGATAGCTCGGATGTCGTTGGGCGCGAGCAAAAGCTTGTCCCAACCTGTCAGTCAACAAAGCGCGGTTTGGCAACTCTGTCAGCGCATCGTGCAAAGCATCGTGCAACAGTTGTTCTTCAGCCATCTTGCGCTCAGTCACGTCGTGACAGTTGACCACAATTCCCCGCACCGAAGGTTCCTTGAGCAAATTCGTCGCCACCGCTTCCAACACGCACCAGGAACCATCCTTGTGCTGCACTCGGTATTCCGCCATTCCCAGGCTAACTCTGGGCATTTGCATGACACCTTGGAACACTTGATCCACTATCAGCAATTCGTCAGGGTGAATCAAGTCAAATATAGATCTGCCGAGCACTTCCGCCGTCGGGTAGCCCAAAATCCGCTCTAGGGAAGGAGAGACATAGCGGCAAAAGCCTTTCTCGTCGAGAATTACAATAATGTCTCTAGCATTTTCAATCAACGAGCGAAAGCGCTTCTCGCTTTGCCGCAGCTCTTGTTCCGTGCGCTTCCGGTCGGTAATATCGGTATTCATGTAAATCAGACCGATAATTTTCCCTGTGGGGTCTTTAATCGCATCTGCCCGCAGCAGCATTGGCAAAATTTGGCCAATTTTAGTGCGGTTGGTAACTTCACCTGACCAAGAATAACCCTGGGCGATCGTATCGAGAACCTCACTGGCGACTGCAGAGTCAGCAAAAACTGTCGCTATACCTCCAGCTAACTTAAGTTCCTCTGCGGTGTCCCATTCAAATAGCTGAGAAAACGCTTGATTTTGATAAATGTGAGTGCCGTTCGCATCGCTGATGCCGATCGCGTCACTCGAACTTTCCACCGCCTTGCGAGTCAGCACCAGAGCTTGTTCTACCCGCTTGCGATCGGTAATGTCAATCCCTACCAGACAAGCTGCTTTGCCCCGATCGTACTTTTGAGCCACAATCAAATAGTATCCCTCCGACTCTCCCCCGTCGGTTTGTACCTTAACGTTGAGTTCTTTAACCGCTTCCGTAGCATCGCCGGCAAAAAACTCCACCACAAAAGAGTTAAAATCCGAGCTCGCGCCCAGAAAACCAATATCTTGACCGACAAAAGCCGAGGGCCGCAAACCATGCAGTTTGGCTAAGTGCTGGTTAACCCCCAAATAGCGCAAATCCGAGGTAATCCAAGATACTGTTCCCGGAACTGCTTCCAAAATCGTTTGCAGTTGGTCGTTAGCTTGCTGCAATGCTTGCTGCACTTCACCTATTGGTTCCGACAAGTCAGACTGAACTCCTACAAAGTGAGTCAAATTAGCGTTGTTGTCTCGCATCGGAGATAGCGACAATTTGCTCCAAAAAGGAGTGCCGTCTTTGCGGTAATTTTTGATTGTTGTCTGGATTTCTTGACCTTGGCGCAAGGCGTCGCGGATCTTAGCCACGGTAGTTCGATCGGTATCCGGGCCTTGCAAAAATCGGCAATTGCGCCCCAAGATTTCATCCGCGCAGTAACCTGTCATCCGTTCAAAGGCCGGATTGCAATAAATTATGGGACAGTCGGGTGCATTGGCGTCAGCAATCACAATGCCGCTGCTAGTAGCGGCCAAAGCTCGATCGCTCAGCCCCAGTGCGCCTGACGCAGTATGGCGATCGCCGACACGCCCCACTTCACCTAAATTAGAAATTGACTGGTTCTCCCGATCTCCCATCAGCCGAACTTTCAAGCAAACCTTTACAATTTCCGAATTGTTACTTACTCTAACGTTTTTCCGGACTCGCGCAACCTAAATTGTATCTCGGCATTTAAGTAAGCTGGATTTCACGTTAGTTGTTACTTGTATTTTCTACGCTTGCTGTTGGGCATTTAAAAAAGCACCTCTTCACTTCCCCACTGAAAACCCCTCAATTCTTCTCCCCCTCAGACTCTCTCCCCCTCTCCCCTTCTCCCCGCGCCCTGGCCATCACGATCCGCAGCAGCTTATTTAGCAGGAGTTGCAGCTTGAGAACTCGGCGGCGCAATATTAATTAATGGCAAAGTTCCCCCTCCTCCCATTACTGTCGGAAACTGGCCGTTCCATTTTTCAATCGCTTGCTGCTGCAAAATTTCGGCAGTTAAAGTTTGCCGCTGCAAGCGTTGAGCTTCAGCTTTACCTTTAGCACGGTTAATTTCAGCTTGAGCATCTTGGGTGGCTTTTTGAACTGTAAATTCTGCTTGTTTAGCTTCTTGTTCTGCTATTTGTTTGGATTCGATGGCTTTGCTAAATTCTGGAGAAAAGCCAAAATTTATTAAAGAAACATCTCTGACAATGACGCCGTAAGGTTCCAAGCGCTTTTTGAGGCTGTTGTCGATTTCTGTTTTGAGTTCGGTGCGCTTAGTGATAATTTCTTCGGCGGTTTTTTTAGAGGTTGCTGCTTTGAGAACTTCCGAAATTGCCGGACTCAGAATGCTGGTAACAATTTGTTCTTCGTCTCCCACTTGTTGAAAAACTTGATTAACTTTGGCGGGGTCAACATTCCAGTTAACTGCCAAATCTGCAGTAATGCTTTGCAAATCTTTGGAGGCTGCATCTGCTTTCAAATCTGTTTTTTGTACCCGCACGCTGAGAGTTTTTACAGAGGTGACGATCGGTAAAATCGGGTGGATGCCTTCATCTAAAATCGCGTCTTGAACTTTCCCGAAGCGCATCATAACGCCGCGTTCCCCTGCGCCGACGAGGGCAAAAGGTTTTAAATTTAAGGCGGCGATGATGAAGACGATGCCACCGACGATGTAGAGAGCTAGGTTGTACCGAACACCTTGCATGGTTTTCATATTTTAATTCAGCTAGGTTGTTTTACTTGATGTTAGTTTTCTATTCGCTCTTATCTAAGATTATAACTCCCTTTTAATGGTGCAACAACTCATAAATTCCTTTATTTTTATCATAAAAGTCATAGAATTTTGAGGGTCGGAAAGCTTTTTAAATCAAAAAGATATTAGATTGCCGTTACATTGAGGCTCTGGTATGAACAATGGCATTTGTACCTAGTTGAAATTATTGATTAATAAATGTTTCAATGATCTTGACAATAGGGAGGATTTTAGATAAAGAAGAAGTAAATAGATAGCTCGATCGCTCTTTGGCAAGCGATAAAAAGGCGATCGGAAAGAGAAAGCTTTCTAGAAAGCTAAAAAATCAGCATCAAATAGGTATTTTTTGTAAATTTTGAGTAGAAAATGGCAGGTGCGTGCAGGTAAAACCTTTAGGGGTTGGTGCAAGCACAGGCGAAAGAGAAAATTTCAGTCTACGACGTACAGACTTTATATATAGAATTGGCCTGGGCCAGCCTTGCTCAACCCTCCTGAGTAGAAAAAAAGACTCCTTGGGCAAGTGGGGAATTTATAGCGAAAAACGATAAAACTCTCAGTTTAAAAATGGCCGAAAATAAGTTACGCTTAGATGAGAACGGTTAAATAGAGGTCTAATGTTGCAGCGACACCCTTGGCCGCAGACAATTGAAGAGGCGATCGCCATTCAAGAACAACTTCGGTCAGAGGTAATTACCGAAAATCAACTGGAGACAGTTCGGTACGTCGCGGGTGTGGATGTCGGCTACGACAGTGCAAACGAGGTATCGCGGGCCGCTGTAACAGTTCTGAGCTTTCCTGACTTGCAATTGCAGCAGCAAGCTGTGGTTCGCAGTCCTACAACTTTTCCTTACCTTCCGGGTTTCCTGTCTTTTCGAGAAGTGCCGGCAGTCCTTGAGGCGTTGGAAAATATCAGTTTGAGGCCAGACTTGATATTGTGCGACGGTCAAGGACTAGCGCATCCCCGCAGGTTCGGTCTTGCCTGCCATTTGGGGGTTTTGACAGGGATTGCCACGATCGGCGTTGCCAAAAATCGATTTATTGGAGAACATTCAGAAGTCGGACTCGACCGGGGCAGTTGGCAACCCTTGCTGCTGGAGGGATCAACGATAGGCGCAGCGCTAAGGACGCAAACAGGGGTCAAGCCGATGTATGTTTCGATCGGTCATAAGGTAAACTTGATAAGTGCGATCGAGTACGTCCTGCGCTGCGCCCCAAAATATCGCTTACCAGAAACAACTCGATCGGCAGACCACCTAACATCGGGATAACTGGCAAACGCCAAAGCAGCAAAAAAAAGTAAAAAGACACAAAAAGCATCTGTCTTTGGACTTTTAATTTTTTTGAGGTGTCGCCACCCGAGTCGAAAAAATTCTCTGAGTCTACCGCCAATCAGCTTTGAGTTCCATCCTTCCAGCGAACTAAAGAATTACTATACCTGAGAAAGAGGTATAAAAGTAGGGGGGGTTTATAGAATGATTGAAAGACAGTAACCAGCTTAAAACATTGGTGGCTCTAACTCTAGTGCCCGGGCGTGAACTATTTTTAGTTCACATTTGTAAGTTATGAAAAATTAATTCTGCGAGTTAAACCCAAAGCTGAGATTCGTCTGATAAGGTTTCATAATTTACCGTCGGATATCTCACCACTTAGTGGAAGTAACCACACAGTGGGAGGCGAAGGCGCGATCGAGCTAAAAAATCAGAAACAAACAAGGAGACAGTCATGGCTGAGAAAAGCAAACGCGGATTCGCTTCTATGGATGCAGAAAAACAGCGCGCAATTGCTAGCAAAGGCGGAAAAGCTGCACACGAGAAAGGAACTGCACACGAGTTCACCCCTGAAGAAGCCAGACAAGCTGGCCAAAAAGGCGGCGAAGCTGTCAGCAGAAATCGCGAACACATGGCTCAAATTGGTCGCGAAGGCGGTCGGAAAAGCCGCAAGAGCGAAGCTTAAGTCTCTCAACTCTCAGACTGCAACTCTCAGATTGCACAGTTGCAGTCTAAGATTCATCACGCTAGACAGTGAGGGTTTGAGGAGGTGGGGCATCGAATTTCCAGAGCGAGTTCGATCGCCCCACCTCCAAAAATCCTTACTAGCGCACCCAAGCTTCGCAAATAGGAAAACCCCACAGCAATTAGTTTTTAGCAATCGCTGGCAAATTTTTAACAAAGCTGCGCTGGGGTCTATGATTTTGCGGCAAAGAAAAGCTGGCAAGCGCGAGTCAGTCTCTCAAAAAAAGCCAATACGAGCACTAAAAGCCCCGACTTCGGGGCTTTTTTGTTTAGCTGCACATAATATTTTCAGAACGCAAGATCGAGTCTGCGTCAATAATTCTAATTAAGTTTTTTGGTGAGAAAGTCCGTCCTCAAAATAAATCAGCTAATATTTTTTTATATTTTTGAGCTAACTATAAAATCATGACAAACCAGCTCACTTTAGCATGGACAGAAGCTGGGGTGCGTCAAACTCTGACAATTCAAAACGGACAGCCGAGCAAAAATCCGGGAACCGTGAGACTAGGGCGCGATCCGGCGAAGTGCGATTTAGTATTTTCGCATCCCAGCGTATCGGGGCTGCACGTTGAAATATTTTTTAATCAGGAATTGCAGGAGTATGCAGTGCGGAATTTGCGCGAAAGCAATCCGCCGCTGGTAGATGGACAAATTCTCGCCCGAGGCGAAGCAAAATTGAACTCGGGAAGCCATATCCATTTAGGCCAAGTGCAAATCGAGGTGGTGAATGTGACACCGGTGCAGGTAGCCGCGCCGCAGACAGTTTTGCTGTCTGGGCCTCCCGCACCTGGTAACTTTCAGCAGACGGGGCCTTCAAAATATGGTTTGCAGTGTCCTAAGTGCAGCCGAATTTCGCCTTACGCGCAGTTGAATGCGGGGTGTCCGTGGTGCGGTACTTCTTTGGCGGCGGCGGCGAGTGTGATGATCTCTCCGTGAAAGTTTGAAAAACTCACATCTTGCACCATTCTCAATTACTTGTTTAGGAACAGGCAAGATGCCTGTTCCACAAGAAAATTCATCTATTGTGGAATGGGCCGGAGAACCCGTTCTTGACAGTGGTGCAAGATTTAAGAAAAAGGGAAAATCGGGCTATCCGCTAAACACTCTCAAATTCAAAAATCTTTTTTTGCAGAAAGCTCAAAGCCGACGCCTGATGTTTAAAAAATCATGAATTCTCAACCCTTGCGCCTGCGACTGACTTGGACAGATACAGCTACGGGGGATTGTCGAGCCCCGATACTCGACTTACCCATCGCTTTGGGACGAATTTTTGAAGCTATGCCGGCCACAATCAACGGGGAACGAGTTTCTCGAATTGCCCTCAGCAGCAGTCAAGTTTCTCGCTTTCATGCAGTGATTGGCAGCGAAGGCAACAGTATTGTACTCACTGACACGGGTAGTCGCAACGGTACTTTTGTTAACGGCGTTCGCCAAACCCGGTGCGTGCTGGCAAACGGGGATATGCTGCAAGTTGGGCCCTACGCGATCGGCATTTCTTTTGCTGTGAATTCGCCTGAAACGCCGTCGGTCAATTTTCACATTTTCTTTAACCCGCAGACCAATGGGCCAGATCCCGCGTTGGGCCAGCAAACGGTGTTGCAGCTTCCTCAAACAGCTAGTAGGGGAGAATTTCCGCCGATCGCATTTTTGCACGCTTCTCAAGTGTCAATGCGATCGCTCGAATCTATGGGACTCCCTGTGACAGAAGTTGATTGGGCTGCCGTTGGCGGCGGTTTGGGCAGCTTTATTTGGGTGGATTTGCTGAGAATTTGCGGGGTGAAAACAGATCGAATTGCGGTTTTGGGCATGGAAAACCAGCCTTATGCGCGCTACCTGCGTTTGTGCCTGAATTCTCAAATTCCGCTGCGGGAACGCCTACGATCGAATTCTGACTCTTGTCCAGACAACATTTGGGGCTGGCCTCCCTATGCTTTGCGGGAAGCTTGGCAGGAATTGCTCAAAGGGCGTTTGGGGATGTCGTTAAAGTTGATGTGGCAGGTGTTTGCTGAACCGACTTTTGCCGAAACTTATACGCCTCGCGCGGGGAATGTGTTTGATTCTATTGACAGGGAAGTCGATCGAATTGGGTGGAATCAGATGTTTCGCTACGGTAGAGTGCGGGGAATTCGCAAAACAGATAACGGCAGGTACGCGATCGCTTATTCTCGATCGGATGCGGATCACCGCGAGCACGCTTTTTTAATCGCTAAATACGTACACTTAGCCACCGGCTATCCCGCCATTCAATTTCTGCCAGACTTGCAAGCTTACCGCGAAAAAACCCAGGATTTTGAGTCGGTTGTCAACGCTTATGAAAGCCACGACGGCGTTTACGAAAAATTGGAGGCCAGTGGCGGCAGCGTGTTAATTAGAGGCCGGGGAATTGTGGCTTCGCGGGTGGTGCAGCGAATTTACGAAGCGCGACAGCGGAACAGTAATATTCAAGTCTTGCATTTGATGCGATCGCCCAAACCTCAAGGTAACAAATTTAAACTCGCTCAGCGAAGAGTCGAAAATCACTACGAATTTCAACCTTTCAACTGGCCGAAAGCTTGCTGGGGCGGGGAACTCCGCGTACTTTTGGAACAAGCCGCCCCGGAATTTCGGCCGCAGTTGCTCACCGACTGGGGCGGCACTACTACAGCCCAGCGCAGCGACTGGCGGCGGATTGTCAAAGAAGGTTTAAGTCAAGGATGGTATCAAATTACCTTCGGTGAAGTCGAGCGAGTCGAGCGCGACATTCAAAACCGCACGGTGACGTACATTCAGGAGAAGGAACTCAAGGGGCAAATTAAGTTAGAGGCTGATTTTATTATTGATGCTACGGGTTTGGACGCTAAGGTAAAAACCAGTCCCCTGTTAAACGATTTGGTAGCTCAATATAATCTTCCCCTCAACAGTTTGGGCCGGCTGAGTGTTAACAACGATTTTGAAGTGCCCGAATTGCGGAATTCTTCTGCTAGCAACACAGAAGGCCGGATATACGCAGCAGGCGCGATTACTTTGGGGGGGCCTTACGCGCCCGTAGACAGTTTTTTGGGCTTGCAATACGCCGCCTTGCGTTCGGTTGAAAGTCTGGCCGCCAACCGAGTTCCTGGCGTGCGGAAATTGAGCGTTTGGCGATCGTTCGTGCAATGGTTGAAATGGATTTTCAATAAATCTCCCGGCTAACTTGAAGGACGAAGTTGGGCAACAAGCAATGTACAGGATTTAATGGATTTAACTGAGATATTGCACTATTGTCAATTACTTGTTTAGGAACAGGCAAGATGCCTGTTCCACTAGAGATGAATTTTATTGTGGAACAGGCATCTTGCCTGTTCTTGAGAATGGTGCAACATCTCAGATTTAATAGATTTAACTGAGATATTGCACTATTTCAATAGTTTTTTTACGGGCGGGCAGGATGCCTACCTCACAATAAAACTCACTCTTTGTGGAACAGGCATCTTGCCTGTTCTTAAAAATGGTAAAAAATGTCATATTTAACTGATTTAAACGAGGTTCCCATTCAATCTAAAATCTAAAATCTAAAATCGAACAACCTTCCCATTCAATCTAAAATCTAAAATCTAAAATCGCATGACTCCCACCTTACTCGGCCGTTGGCAAACTCGGTTACTGTTATTTGCAACCGTAGGCGTTTTAGTAACGCTGCCCTTTTTTCTGGGTTTAATTACCGCCCAATCAGGCTCAATCTTTTTTTGGATTTTAGGATATGTAGCGATTTTGGGCTTCGGCTGGGATGCTTTATATATATACATCCAGCAGTTTCGCTGGGATCGAGATTGGCCCGGCGCGTTTCAATTACTCGCTGGAATTTGGGAAGCACTTTTTGTGTTATTTTTAATCAAAATTATCGGTTTGCCGGGGATACCTGCACAACATTTTGACTTGGGAGCTTTTGCTTTGCATTATAGTTTAGTGTGGCTGGCTATTTATCTGGCATCGCAAACACTGATGCGAATTTTGTTTCCCCACTGGCGTTTCCGAGGCGGGCAATGGTTGTAATAATACCTGTAGCGCCGGGTTTTACCAACAATAATCGCCTCAAACCCGCCCCGGCTCTTCTACCAATTCCCAATTCCTAATTCCCCATAGAATTTCTAGTAAGGTGTACCCATCCCTAGACTCCCAACATAATTTATAGTAAGCTCAACTCAAAATTGCTGTGATCCTTCAATGCGCCGTCCTCCTTGTATTTTCTCATTTTTTTCGGGTTCTGGCTTGCTCGATCTGGGTTTTGAGTCGATCGGCTTTAATGTAGCGTATGTCAATGAAATTTTCCCACCTTTCATGCAAGCATACCGCTATTCTCGGCAGTGCCTGAATTTGCCGCTACCCGAATACGGATATTGCGAAGGAGAGGAAGCAGATGTAACTCGACTTGTAGGGGGAGAACCAGCTTTTCGCCTGCGGGAACTGATGCAGGATGCGCGCAAGCATCACGATATTGTAGGATTTATCGCGGGGCCGCCTTGTCCTGACTTTTCTATTGGTGGCAAAAACCGGGGTGGGGAAGGAGATAAAGGTCAACTTTCAGCTTCCTACATTGAATTGATTTGTCAGCAGCAGCCCGATTTCTTTTTATTTGAAAATGTCAAAGGTTTGTGGAAAACCAAAAAACATAAAGCTTTTTACGACGAACTAAAACATCAGTTGGCTGATTCGGGATACGTTTTTGTCGAACGTTTAATTAATGCGATCGAATACGGTGTACCCCAAGATAGAGACAGAATTATTTTGATTGGCTTTAGAAACAATATCATCAAAAATTTAGGCATTTCCCTAGACCCAAAAAGCCAAATGTTACCGGAAAAATTATTTCCCTGGCTAAGTCACATATTATATCCCAAATCAGAAGTTTTTTCTCATCCTTGGCCTGAGAGAAACGCCTTTGCAGCCGATGATTTCTTGCCTTGTCCTGATCACCTGCCCCAAAATTTAACGGTTGAGTTTTGGTTCCAAAAAAATGATGTTGTAAACCATCCCAATGCCCAACATTATTTTCAACCAAAAGCTGGCCTGAAGCGATTTGCTTCCGTTGATGAAGGAGATGATTCAAAAAAATCTTACAAGCGATTGCACCGATGGCGTTATTCGCCAACAGCTTGTTACGGCAATAACGAAGTTCACTTGCACCCTTACAAACTTCGCCGGCTTTCTGTTGCAGAAACACTGGCTATTCAGTCACTGCCAAAAGAGTTTGCACTGCCGGCTAAGATGACGTTGACTAATATGTTTAAAACGGTTGGCAATGGGGTTCCTTATTTGGCTGCACAAGGTATTGCCAAAACAATTTTACAGTTTTTATCTCACTAAAAAAACAGAATAGCCAGATACTAGACTTCGCAGATTTTGTCGGTATCTAAAACTATTTGTAGGGATAAGGGGCGCATTGCACACCCTATAATTATTAAAATTCCCAATTCCCAGACGTATGTCGTTGAACAGAGAAGTGTTATAATAAAGTGTTAAGGTTGAAAACCTATATTTTTTATTTGCCTGCAATTCGCCATGACCGTTAAACCCCGCCGCTATCACATCACTACTTTCGGATGCCAGATGAATAAAGCCGACTCGGAACGGATGGCCGGCATTCTGGAAAATATGGGCTTTGAGTTCTCGGAAGACCCGAACGAAGCTAGCTTGATTCTCTACAATACTTGCACGATTCGCGACAATGCCGAACAAAGAGTTTATTCTAACCTCGGAAGGCAAGCTCATCGTAAACGCCAAGAACCGGGTTTAACTTTAATTGTAGCTGGATGCGTGGCGCAGCAGGAAGGTGAAGCGCTGCTGCGGAGAGTGCCGGAATTAGACTTAGTAATGGGGCCACAACACGCTAACCGACTTGAAGATTTGCTGGAACAAGTTTTTGAGGGCAATCAAGTTGTGGCGACTGAAGCTGTTGAGATTATGGAGGATATTACTAAGCCGCGCCGCGACAGCAAGGTGACTGCTTGGGTGAATGTAATTTACGGCTGCAATGAACGCTGCACTTATTGTGTTGTGCCGAATGTTCGCGGGGTTGAACAGTCGCGAATGCCGCAGGCAATTCGCGCGGAAATGGAGGATTTGGGCCGTCAAGGTTACAAGGAAGTAACTTTGTTGGGGCAAAATATTGATGCTTACGGACGCGATTTGCCGGGGACAAAAGCGGACGGCAGCAACCAGCATACTTTGACGGATTTGCTTTATTTTGTGCAGGATGTGCCGGGAGTCGATCGCCTCAGATTTGCTACTAGCCACCCGCGCTATTTTACAGAGAGATTGATTAAGGCTTGTGCTGCATTACCGCAGGTTTGCGAACATTTTCACATTCCTTTTCAGTCGGGAGATAATGATATTTTGAAAGCGATGTCGCGGGGTTATACTCAGGAAAAATATCGCCGGATTATTGATACAATTCGCCGTTATATGCCGGATGCGTCGATTACGGCGGACGCGATTGTCGGTTTTCCTGGGGAGACGGAAGCCCAGTTTGAGAAGACTTTGAAGTTAATCGAAGATGTTGGTTTCGATTTGGTGAATACTGCTGCTTATTCGCCGCGCCCTGGGACACCGGCGGCTTTGTGGGAAAATCAGTTGAGTGAGGAGGTGAAAGCCGATCGCCTGCAACGAATCAATCATGTAGTCACAACAACGGCGATGGAACGATCGCAGCGCTATTTCGGACGCACTGAAGAGGTTTTGGTGGAAGTCCAAAATCTCAAAGATCCAACTCAGGTGATGGGACGCACTCGCGGCAATCGTCTCACATTTTTTAAGGGCGATATTGCGGAATTGGCGGGTAAAATTGTGCGGGTTAAAGTTACAGATATTCGCGCTTTTAGTTTAACAGGAGAAATGGTGGAATAGTTTTGAGTTTTGAGTTTTGGGTTGAATTACCAAAAATAATGTTAGCCAACTCAATACTCAAAACATAAAGCGTAGGGTGTTAAATCGCAACTAGATTTGTGGGAAAAAGTAATTTAATATCAGCAGCCAATCATGCTGAAACTAAGTCGCATTTTCCTGCAAACACCTCTTCTTAAAAATAAGCATGGCTGGAGTATTGAGTTCCGGGATTATCTAAGTGCGCGAAAAGACGATGAAGGAAATAAACTGTTTCAAGCCAGGGCAAGAAACCCGAATCGAATGCGGAGGGAAATGATGCAATTTTCGATTAAATGTGGCTGTTTGCTGTGGATTGTGGCGACGTTTTAACTGAAAGTGACCGGGGGGGAATTCAGGCTTTTGACAGGCGGGAGGGGGATTTTAACCGCAGAGAGCGCAGAGAACACAGAGGAAGAGTGGGAGGGAGGAGATAAGTAGTTTTAAGGCGGTTCGTTTCTGCGTTGGCTGCGCTAACTGCGTGTATATTTGTCAAAAAGTACCGGGAGTATGGAAAAATGACAACGATGCGGATCGGGCTATTGTTCGGGGGGCGATCGGGCGAACACGAAGTCTCAATTAGTTCAGCGCGGGCGATCGCCCGTGCCCTCGCTGCTGACGAAAATGCCTCTAAATACGAAGTTCTGCCCTTTTACATCCAAAAAAACGGTCGCTGGCTGTCGGGAACATTACCTCAACAAGTCTTAGCCAGCGGAAAACCTCTGGAAATAGAGGAACAAACAGCACAAAATGACTCTCCCGCTGGACAGTTTCCTAATTTTAATGCCGTAGATGTTTGGTTCCCTGTTTTGCACGGGCCAAACGGCGAAGACGGTACGGTGCAAGGATTGCTGAAATTAATGCAAATTCCTTTTGTCGGTTCCGGGGTTTTAGGTTCGGCGCTGGGAATGGATAAAATTGCCATGAAAATGGCTTTTGCTCAGGCTGGTTTGCCGCAGGTAAAATACATCGCTGTCAACCGTTCCGAAATCTGGTCTAATCCTTGCGTTTTCCCCAAACTGTGCGACAAAATTGAAGCTGAGTTGGGCTATCCTTGCTTTGTAAAACCCGCTAATCTGGGATCGTCTGTGGGGATTTCTAAAGCTCGATCGCGCGCTGAATTAGAAGCAGCTCTCGATAGCGCCGCCAGCTACGACAGGCGGATAATTGTCGAAGCGGGTGTGGTTGCTAGAGAATTAGAATGTGCAGTTTTGGGTAACGATAATCCTCAAGCTTCAACGGTGGGAGAAATTACTTTTCAAAGCGATTTCTACGACTACGAAACTAAATATACCCAGGGACAAGCCGACTGCTCAATCCCGGCAAAAGTCAGCGCTGCGATCGTCTCGAAAATCCAAGAAATGGCAGTGCAAGCATTTTTGGCTATAGACGCAGCAGGTTTAGCGCGAGTAGACTTTTTCTACATTGAATCAACCGGAGAAGTTTTGATTAACGAAATCAACACTTTTCCTGGCTTTACAGCTACCAGTATGTATCCGCAAATGTGGGCAGCGGACGGCATCTCTTTCCCTGAATTAGTAGACCGTTTAATTCAATTAGCTCTCGAACGGCACGGGGAAAAAGGTTGAATTGCCAGTTGCAAACTGCTGCCTTGCCAACAGCAAAAAATATTTTTTTCGCAGTTAATATATCCATACCAGCGGAAACGATATAACATGGTTGTGGCAGGCAGTGCCTGCCAACAACCTAATTTCCGCTGCGGGTCGAGCAACTGGGAACTTTCAGCAGTCGGGTATAAATAAATACAACATAAAATGGTTAACGGAGAACGGCAAATAGCAGTGTCAATCTCACATCTTGCATCTCAAATTTTAACTCGGTTAACTTAGATGAGACGTTTCACTCAACTGCCGCAGTGGTGGACTTACGGGCTGGTATTTCCCCTAGCGGTACTCAACTGCTGGTTAGCTCTCCTAGTCTTTGAATATTTTCGCGCCTTGATTACAGTGTTGGTAGTTGCTACCGTTCTGTCTTTTTTGCTAGATTATCCAGTGCGCTTTCTGCACAGATACGGCTTGAAGCGCGATCGAGCAGTTTTGTCGGTATTGTTTTTGACTTTACTGCTATTGGTGGTTTTAGGTCTGACTCTCGCCCCCATTCTGCTAAACCAAATTACTGAACTTGCCACCCGACTGCCGACTTGGATAGTTTCTGGCACAGAACAGATTGAAGCGTTCAACAAGTGGGCGGAAAATCGCAATCTCCGCATTGATGTTAGCGGTTTGACTACCAAATTGAGCGATCGACTTTCAGCTCAGTTGCAGTCTCTCACTGGCGAAGTTCTCAAATTTGGCTTGGGTGCGGCAGACAGTCTGTTGAATTTCCTCCTCACAATAGTCGTGACATTCTACTTGCTCTTGCACGGCGATCGCGTTTGGGAAGGATTGTTTAAATGGTTTCCTTCCAAGCTGAGCCTTCAATTGCGAGAGTTGCTGGCGCGAAGCTTCCACAACTACTTCGTCGGGCAAGCAACTTTGGCGGGTTTGATGGGACTGTCTATAACTGTTGCTTTTTTAATTTTGCGAGTTCCCTTCGGACTTCTGTTCGGTTTGGGTGTGGGTGTAATGACTATGATTCCCTTCGGGGCACCTTTCAGTATTTGCATTGTCAGTTTGCTGATCACATTAAACAACTTTTGGCTCGGCGTCACAGTTTTAGCTGTCGCTACAGTAATTGAGCAAATAATTGAAAGCGGGGTTGCTCCTCGGTTATTAGGCAGTTTTATCGGTCTCAATCCTGTGTGGATTTTAGTGGCGCTGCTGGTGGGGATTAAGGTGGCCGGAGTAGCGGGTTTGTTAGTGGCTGTGCCGATGGCTGGTTTTATTAAGAATACTGTTGATATTTTTGAGAGTTCGAGGAACAAGTCGAGCGAAATCGATTCGGTTAGTTCCATTGAACCTATGGAGCAATAAAATTCCTCCATAGGTTCAAATTTTAGAGTTGATATCAATTCCGGTTGCACCGGAATTATTGTTGACTGTTGACTGTTGACTGTTGACTGTTGACGGGCGGCTCGAAAAACTGAATGGTTGAGTGTTAACTGTTGACTCGATTTTATTATTTCGATGCAACCGGAAACGATATGAAGAGAGTTTTGGCAGGCTATTTTGACTGGGGTATAGTTGGTAGTTTAGCTGGAGGCTTTAGAGGTTTTTTACTTCCTGCTTTAGGGTGAGGCTTTCCGGTGCTTTAGCTGCTATCATGCCTCGATGCAGGCGGGGTCAAAAATCCCGTTTCTACGGGAGCATCTCATATTTGTAAAAACACTTCTTCTGGCTCTTTCCTTCTTCCTCCTTCCTTCTGACTCTTTCCTCCGGGTTCCTGGCTCCCAACTCTAATTTCTAGCTTGGCTGCAAAAGTCAGATGCTCCCGTTTCTACGTTAAGGTCGATCGCTCACAACGAATATTTGGCGTAAAAACCTGGTTTTTTTGACTCTAGGATTGTTGTTGACTTCGGATATCAATCCTGTGAAATTTTCGGGAGAAATGCGGAATATGCGAGGTGGCTAGCGTAGTTTATATTATCGCAATCAGACAGCAATTCACCAGTGCCGACCCAGCTCGATCGCACTCCAAAGGTCGAATCCACACACAATTTGCCTGCGACTGTCTGGTTTCTACCCCAGCTTGTAGGGTAAACCCCACCAGTCAACCAGATACTATAAATGCTTGAATTAAAATTAAAGACCCTTTACTTCTAACTTAATTACAGTAGGTGCTAAAAATGCAAAACCCTAATTATAACTCTCCCTCTAACTCTCACCAAATTAATACTATGTCAACCCAAAATATGCCTGCTTCAGCTCAGCGTTCTAGCCGTTTTTATTTGCCTAAAAAACTTGCTTTTTTATCCCTCATTTTGCTCGGCTCCACCGCAACTTTTGGGTGCAACGCCCTAACTTCTCAAGTTCCTGGAAGTTCTAACGCCATTCAAGCTGAACCTTCAAGTCCAGCACCAATCTCAGCGTTGCCAGCCAATATACTGCCCTCTCAAGACTCTAATTTTGTCAGTAAAGTTGTGCAGGAAGTCGGCCCGGCGGTGGTGCGGATCAACTCCTCTCGCACGGTGACGAACCAAGTTCCAGATGAGATACCTGAGCAATTCCGCCGCTTCTTCGGTTCCGAATCTCCGATTGCACCGGGAAATCGAGTAGAACGGGGTTCGGGTTCGGGTTTTATTTTTGGTTCCGACGGTCGCATTTTGACTAACGCTCACGTCGTTGACCGCGCGGATACGGTGACGGTAAAACTGAAGGATGGCCGCGAATTTGTCGGCAAAGTTTTAGGCGTAGATACAGTTACTGATGTGGCTGTTGTTAAAATTGAAGCTAACAATTTGCCTGTGGTGAGTTTGGGCAAATCTGAAGAGTTACAGCCGGGAGAATGGGCGATCGCGATCGGTAATCCCCTCGGTTTGGACAATACTGTGACTGTGGGCATTATTAGCGCTACAGGGCGTTCTAGCGCCGATGTCGGTGTTCCCGACAAGCGCGTCAACTTTATTCAAACCGATGCTGCGATCAATCCCGGCAATTCTGGTGGCCCGCTGCTGAACCAGCGCGGTCAAGTTATCGGCATGAATACAGCGATTATTCAAGGCGCTCAAGGATTGGGTTTTGCGATTCCGATCGATCGAGCACAACAAATTGCCGACCAATTAGTCACAACAGGAAAAGCCGAACATCCTTATCTCGGCGTTCGGATGTTGAGCATTACTCCCGCAATCAAGAGAGAATTTAATAACAATCCCAACACTAAATTGAGGCTGACTGAAGATAAAGGCGTGTTAGTTTTGGGAGTTGCGAAAAATTCTCCGGCGGCACAAGCTGGAGTTCGCCTTGCCGATGTGATCAAGAAAATCAACGGTACAGAAGTCAGTGATGCTGGCAGCGTACAGCAAATTGTCGAGAAAGCTACAGTGGGCAGCGATCTGCAGCTTGAATTAAGCCGCAGCGGACAACCTGTTACTGTGGCGGTGAAAGCGGGTGCTTTTCCAGCGGATCAGCAGCGGTAGAATAGTTGATTCAAACTTATATTTTGCACCATTCTCAATTACTTGTTTAGGAACAGGCAAGATGCCTGTTCCACAAGAAAATTCATCTCTTGTGGAATGGGCCGGAGAGCCCGTTCTTGACAATGGTGCAAGATTTAAGTTCAAACTTATAAGTTGCACCATTGTCAATAATCCTTTTATGAACACGCTTTCCGGCCTGTTCCACAAGAAAAGTTGGCGTTGCTAAATTCAGGTATGATATTTTTTTTGAGCGACTAAATGCTTCTAATTCATCTAGTTCTCCGACATCGGGAATTGTATCTGGTTCGTAAGCCTGTGGTAGAAGTTATCCCACCTGTTTGACCCAATTAATTATTGTCGTATGATGAACACCTTTGATTCTCTCTATCGCTCGAAAACCCATACCATTGACATACATTTTTAGACATTCATGCTTAACTCCTTGAGAGTAACCCTTATGGGGTTGGTAGCATTCTCTGAATTTCCTACCCCTCACTTGGGTGAGCGATCAGATGGAGATTCATATTCTGAAAGATGACAGTCGGATTTTCACAGGCTACCGGGGTCAACTGAATGTGGCTGAGTCGGAGTGATGAACCCGATCGCATTAAGCATCGAGCATCCAAGCAATACACTGTTGCATTTGATTGCTCATTGTTTGTCGATCGGCATTATACCTGGCGCCGTGTCCCGGCAACACCCATTCAAACGAGTAATTAGCCAAATTCTGCATAGATTTGATTTGTTCGGGCCAAGAATACCAACAGGCTTGGCGAAAGCCAACTAGCTGCTGCAAACTTTCCGACCAAGCAAGATGATCGCCGCTGAACAAAAACTTGTTATTGTAAAGCAAAACAGTGTGACCTTTCGTGTGACCTGGAACAGAAATAATCAACAAATCATCTGCGATTTGAGGCGATTGGCTACCAGAAAATTGAATTTCTACACTGCGAGTACCCGCGTTAATTTCGTCAGCATGGAGAATGCGATCGCACCCAAAATGATCGTGGTATTGTTGATGATCTGCTACGTCGTCGCGGTGAGTCAAGTACAGATAGCGAATGCCACCCATTGCTTCGATATTTTTAACTAGCGGCGGCACAAAACGGGGAGAATCAACTAAAATGTTTCCTTCGGGGCGGACAATTAAATAGCTGGCTGCGCCGTAGGATTTCTCTGAGTGGTAGCCACAGTGATAGACATTTTCTGCTACGAGGGCGGGCAACAGTTGCTGGGCTTCTTTGATGCTTTTGGGTTTTTCTACAGTCCCTATCGAACTGGTGGGACAAGACAAAAGAGCCGCGAGCGATCGCATTTCTTCCATCTCGTTAGTTGGTTGGTGGTAAACCGCAGACTGTTCTCCCTCTTGACTAAATACTTCAGGTGCCATCCACCGACAAGTATCACAGTCAATGCAGGTACTGTCTACATAAAAGTTACCGTTAACATTTTCAGTACGCCTCCGATTAATGTTAGCCATTTTTCTACCTCTCAATAACCCATATAAATTATGGTAACTTACTATAACTAGAACCGCCGACATCCCGACGGGGGTTGAAACCGTCTCACAGCACAAGTCGGTTAAAACTGAAATGTTGCACCATTTTCAATAAGCTTTTTATGAACAGGCAAGATGCCTGTTCCACAAGAAAATTCATCTCTTGTGGAACAGGCATCTTGCCTGTTCTTGAGAATGGTGTAACATCTCAGTTAAAACTCACATCTTGCATCATTCTCGCTTAACGGGTTCTGGGACTCGTTCCACAAAAGATAAATTTTCGGCGTTGCTGAATAGAGGTATGACGTATAAATAGAGGGGATTGAATACTCCTTAAAATGAATAATTACTCGAATAGGGAATCGGCACATCGTCGAATTTCAGATAATGAATTAGTAACTTGATAGAAGATCTGAGCAACTAATTGTCTAATTTAGAATAACACAGATTTTTTCTGTGCATTCGAGCTAGATAATGTCTTAATCTTGTGTTTTTACCTTCAACTTGGGTCATGTAAGTTTTACAAATAATTGGGTTTTCTGCGGGAATCAACATTGGATAAACTTTCGGGCCATGGGTGACATAAAAATAGTATTGCCATTGACTAACTAACTCCCATGAAGGCTCAAATGTCTTGGCACTATGGTTTCCTAGGTACACAACCTGTTTAATTTAAGTTTAAAAAGATAATTTACGCTCCTACCTACTTAGGTGGACTTTGTTTGTGTAGTAGCGGTTTCTAGCCGCCGAAAATTAATGTCGAAGATTAACTACTTATGGTTGAATGAAAATGCCGATCGCATTATGAACTCTCGCAGCAGTTGACGGAGGTCGATCGAGCAAACTACCTCCCAAATACAAACTCGTCGAACTTCCCCCATCCAAATTTAAAGCCTCCACAGCACCCATTTGCTGCAATATCTGCGCCAGTTCTGCGAAATTTGGCCCCGCCCCGCCTGCGCGATTGTGCACGGCTACAATCAGCAAATTCCCCGCAGCATTTCGCCCGATCGCACTTCTAATTGCTGTCTGTCGAACATAGGCATCGCTAAACCCTTCCGCCTTAGCATCCAGCACAACTCGACTGTTTTGTACCAACACAGGCCCACCGCCGAGAATGTAAGGAAAACGGTTAAAATCAGCAGGAAAAGTGTTAGTTTCCAGACGCAATAAAGTGCCGATGGAGAGTTCAGATGCAGGGGAAAAATCCGAACGCAAAGCCAAAATATAACCGTTAACTGGAATGGGAAAAGTTGTTGTTCCCGGCGCACCTCCGGGCGATTGGCTGACAACTCGATCGCCCGCAACTGTCACAACTATTTCATTGCCAGACAACGGAGTATAAGTTGTTCCCCAATCAGGAGTGTAGCGACCGATTCCCGGTTGTAGGTAGGCACTATTGAGATGAGAAACGGGCAAAAATTGATTTGCCGGAGTGATCAAAGTTTCTTGCAAAGTTAAACGATCGATCGCAAATTCGCCCCGATCGTTCCAGGCGATCGCCCCCCGGTTCAATATCGGCCCGGAAAGCCATTTATTGTCACGGCGAATTGGCCCTAAAGCTAAGCGATTAATTCGATTGAAAAAACCTGCATTAATCGCAGCAGCCGCACCCGAAACTTCTGCTGTTTGCAATAAAGGTGCAGTGCCTTGATCTGTCGGCGGATTGCTGAGAATTGGTCTAATTTTTACACCGGATTGACGCGGATTAACTTCTAACCAAACTACTGGAAAACGAGCAGTTCCTAAATTTTGATACTGCTGCCGCCACTGCACACCGGGCGCCCAAACAATGTTTTTTTCTACTAACGAATCTGGCCGAATGTCGATAACTAATCGATTGGGATTTCCCAGGCTGAAAACTTGCGGCCGCCAACCTAAAGGAATCTTCACTTTGACTTTAGTTTGATCGCCGTCAGGTTCGACTTTTAGTGATAGCAATTGTTTGCTGGTTTGAAAAGTGCCCTGAAGTAAGGCGGGAGCGACTTTGGCATCGATCGCGATCGACCATTCTTGACCGACGATCGGCTGTAATGGCGTTATTTGCAGCGGGAGAGTGGGTTTGGTCGGGTCGTCTGGTGTTTCAAGGTTTGGCGCTGCGGGGGTTCTCGGTTGGATAACGGGCTTTGTGGGGTCGTCGGGGGGGTTGGGTGTGGGTGTCGGCGACGGGCTTGGTTTAGCGACAAAGTTGACTTGCCAAGGGGCGGGTTGATCGAGATCTACTACAATGCGATCGCCCGATTCTATTTCTGCTTGCCGAATTCCGGTAACACTTGCAGTTTGAGAAGTAATTTTTAGAATATTCCCCTCAGCAGATATCTCCCAGCCCGCAAGTCTAGCAAAATCGGTAACATCTAAGTAACGATACGAGCCTGTTGCCCTCGCTGCTAAGCTTTGAGCGCCGCTTAAAGATACCGAAAACCACTGCACTGGTTGTTTGGCACTGTCGGCGCTGCTGAGCAAATCCACTCCCGCACTTTGCATCAATCCAACATCAGCAATCCAAGTTCGGAAATTCCCAGAAGTGCTGTTTGCCGGCTGCTGAGTCCAAGCTAGGGGCAGAATGCGGCCGTTTAGAGAAACTTGGCGGCCTTGTTTGATTGTGGAAGCTGGCGGTAGGGATTGACTCAAAAGCCTAGAGTCCGACAGGGGTTGAAACCCCTGTCTCATAGCGGAAGTCCTCTCAAGAGGACTATAGGTCAATATTTCAGTCGCTTTTAACTGAGATGTTGCACCATTCTCAAGAACAGGCAAGATGCCTGTTCCACAATAAAATTCATCTCTTGTGGAACAGGCATCTTGCCTGTTCCTAAACAAGTAATTGACAATGGTGCAACATCTCACTTTTAAGCGACTTTCGCTATCAGCCAGGGAATTCATTCCCTGGCGGGAGATCGAAGCATGAATCAGCCCAGCCCTGTCCCCCTGTTGTGATCTTCCGGGTTGATTCCAGAGCAAAGACGGGGCGATCGCCAGTACGGGTAAAATCGAAACTGAGAATATGGGACGCCAAGAGGACAAATTACGTTTCACAGCTTACAACTCACTATTTCACTTCTAAACGCATGGGTGTCTAGAAACCCGGAATATCCGTATGTTTCTTTTTACTAAACGGCGCTAATTGCGCTAAACCCCTACTAGGAAATTCTCACCTCGGAATAGAAATCACAAACTCCGAACCATGACCCAGGGAAGAATTCACGAGTAACGTACCTCCATGTTTTTCCACAACAATTTGGTGGGCGATCGACAATCCTAATCCGGTTCCTTGACCCACAGGCTTGGTGGTGAATAAGTGGTTAAAGATGTTTTCCTTGACTTCCGCCGACATCCCCACTCCATTATCCTTAATGCGAATCAAAACCTGATTTTTGTCTTCGCTGAGAGCAGTTTGAACCGTGATTTGATTAGGTAGGGCTTTAATTTCCCTAAAACTGCGCTCCTTATTTGACTCTTCCAGAGCGTCAATCGCATTAGCCAGCACATTCATAAATACCTGGTTCAACTGTCCGGGAAAGCATTTCACTAGGGGCAAGTTACCATACTCTTTCACAACTTCAATCGCAGGGCGGAACTCGCTCGCTTTTAAACGGTGCTTGAGAATCAGCAGAGTGCTGTCGAGTCCATCATGAATATTGAAAGAAACGGGTCGATCGCTATCTGCCCTCGAAAACGTTCTCAAACTCGTACTGATATTGCGGATGCGCTCGACTCCCTCTTTCATCGAGCCAATCAATTTGGGCAAATCTTCTCGCAAATACTCCAAGTCTATATCCTCAATTTCTGTTTCAATTTCCACTCCCGGATTGGGAAATTTTTCTTGATACAAATCAATCAAATTGAATAAATCCCCCACGTATTCTTGAGCAGGTTGCAAATTACCGGCGATAAAGCCTACGGGATTGTTAATTTCGTGGGCTACCCCTGCGACTAAATTTCCCAGAGCAGACATCTTCTCACCCTGCACCAATTGCAACTGCATCTGTTTGAGATCCTTGATAGAGTGCTCTAATTTTTGACCGTAATCCTGAGATTGTTGATAAAGCTGTTGAGATTGCTGATACAGGCGGGCGTTTTCCAACGAGATGGCAGCTTGGGAGCACAGGATGTTGAGGAGGGCGACGCGATCGCCAGTGAATGCCCCCATTGTCAGATTATTTTCCAAATACAGAATTGCCATCATTTTGCCTTGATGGATAATCGGAGTACATAGGATGCTCTTAGGTTCGTGCTGCTTGATATAGGGGTCAGAAGTAAATATTAATTCAGTCTTGACATCATCGAAAACTAGGGTTTTGTGGGTGCGTTTGACGTAATTAATGACTGTCTGGGGAATTGATTGGCTCTCCTCGATCGCAATAGTTTCTTGCAGAAGACAGCCTTGGCGATCGCTACAGTGGACAGCAATTTTCCAGTCGTCCTCTTCTTTCAAAATCAATACTCCTGTTTGAGCGCCTGCATTTTGAATCGCCACTTCCATCAGGGTAGTGAGCAATTGTTCAAGCTTTATTTCGCTAGACAGAGCTTGATAAGCTTTGATAACCGTGGGTAAATCTAGGACTGCGATGCTGGTACTCCCACTAATTGTTTGGTGATTACTAGAAATGAATGAAGTCTCATTGGAGGTAGCACCTGCGTCGAAGGAATGAGCTTTTTCCGGTTTTAAGATAGGGGCCAGAAGTTGGGGATAGCGTTGTTCTAGATCCTCGATTTTTGCTTTCGCTCCCCACCGCGCATAAGCATAGTAAGCATCTATTAGATATACCTGACCAACTTTTTCCTTCCCCCATGCCAAGTAAAATTTAGCAGCCAATTCATTCGCCAGAGCTTCCTCGTTGAGATAATCGTTTTCTTTAGCAAGAAAAATGGCGCGATCGTAAGTCTCCATCGCCGACACATTTTCACCCAGCACTCGGAACAGTTCGGCTTCCACTAGGTAAAATTTGTGCGAGAAATTCATGGGGGCGTGATGCGCCCATTTATGAAGGGTTTCTTGGTTGCTTTTCACTTTTTCCAGATGTTCGTGTTTCTCTTCGCAGGAACCCTCCTCCCTATAAACTCCCAGCCGTGCTAGAGAGTCATAAAAGTAGAACATCGGCACATTGAGCATACCCGTCACCGCGTCTAAATACTGTTCGGCTTGCCGAGCATTTTCTAAAGCTTGCGCTGTTTCTCCAAACAGGTAACACACAAGCATTTTATGAAAGTGAAAATAGTGGAGTCCGTTGCGATCGTTTGCTTGGATGTGAAAGGGGAGCATTTTTTCTTCATGGTAGGCATCTCCCACAAATTGACATGGATTTTTTGAGCGCCCCAGCAGATTTAATAAAGCCTGATGAACGATTTGAGTATAATTTAACGCTGCTTCTTGTTTGAATTGAACCAGCGCATGGCAATAGGTCGCTACTTCCTCTTCTAGCCCCGCGATTTCTCGACCGATTAAATATGAATATTGAGAAATTTCTTTGGCTGAATATCCCAATTCAAGTTCTCCCGTTTCCAGTCCTATCGCGTAACCTTCTTTTAAAAGAGGGATAGTTTCTTTGACATGATGTTTACCATGTATGATATGAACCCCGACTGTATAAAATACTTTGGTTTTGAGGTAATTGGCATTAAATCGCTCCACAATATTTAACGCCAATTGCCCAAAATCAAAGCCTGTTTCAATGTCTTGAACTACCCCGCTTAATACCAATCCATACAAGCCGTAAGCAAATGCCGATAAGGGAGCATTCCCATAACTAACCGATAAATTAACCATTTCCAAAATAACCAACGGCAGGAGAAGTGGAGCCGTGATGTAGGCTGGAGAAACTAAACCTGATAGAATCCGCAAGGCTGCTTGCTTTTGGAGATTTTCCATTTCTGGCAAATCAATAAACTCCGCGATTTTTTTACCCGCAAAAAGTGACGCGGTTTGTTCTAATCGCTGCTGAATATCTGCCGGAGTTGGATTTTCTGGGAAGCAGATTCCCAAGAGTTTGAGAACTGCTAAGCCCATTTCAACGGCTTGTTTGGGTTTGACTTGCGCCGTACAAGCAGAAAGCTCGATTTCATACACTTTCACCTTATCCAGCAGCGTTCTGGCATTGTGCAGGACTAAATGAGCTAATTCCTCCATGTCCTGAAAATCATAGTTCAGGTATGCAGTTTCTGCCCCTAATACGTGGAGTTCGAGGGCTGTTTCATAGTGAGTTTGCCAGCTATCGGCAGCTAGGATTTGCCTGCCAAAACTTAAATATTTGCGTGCCGCAGCATAAGCGGTAGCAGTCTTCGCCTTGCGTCCCGCGATCAAATTCAACTCAGCCAGTTCGTCGCGCTGGGTGGGTTCGGCAATTAAATCAACACCATAATTCAACTGGTTGACGATATTAAAAATTTGCTCTTCCCTTTCTGTTCTCGGAGTATTAATCAACAAAAGTTGACCAATATTGAGGTGAGTGGATTGTTTCTGGGATTCGGGAATCAAAACGTAAGCTGCTTGCTGTACGCGATCGTGCAGAAATTTGTAATAACACGAGTCGGGATTCTGGAACCAGGAGTCAGAAGTATTTCTTTCTCCTTCTGAATTCTGATTGATGAATTCAAACTCCTCTGAAGTGAAAAACTTATAAACTTCAGTCAGGGGAAGAATCAATCCTGCTTGCAAAGCAGGCCACAAGTTTGCTGCCGTCTCTGACGAAGATTTTTCACAAACTACCGCCAGCGTTGCTAAATCGAATTCGTTGCCAATGCAGGCAGCTAACTTTAAAACTTCTTGCGTCTCGGGTGGCAACTTTTGCAATTGAAGCGCCATGAACTCGACAACATCATCTGTCAGGGCTAAGGTTCGCACTTTGGCGATATCGCACTGCCAATACCGCGCCTCAAAATTAAAAGTAATTAACCCATCTTCATGCAAAGATTTGAGAAATTGCGTGCTAAAAAATGGATTGCCTTGGGTTTTTTGATCGACCAGTTCTGTTAAGGGCCGAGCCAACGCTCTAGAACAAACTAAGGTATCGGCAATTAAACAATTTAAATTGAAGCAATCGAGCGGCGCGAGAGTAATGGTGTTTACTGTAGCTCCCGTTTGTTGGATCTCTGATAATGTCAGCACTAAAGGGTGTACGGGACTGACTTCGTTATCTCGATACGCTCCAATTAATAAGAGATAGCGCCGATCGCGATCGCTCGTCAGAAGTTGAATCAAGTTCAATGAGGCTGAGTCGGCCCATTGCAAGTCGTCTAAGAAGATGACGAGGGGATGTTCTTGGGTGGTGAAAAGTTGAATGAACTTCTCTAATAACCGATTGAAGCGATTTTGGGCAGCACTGCCGACGAGTTCTGGTGCAGGTGGTTGCTCGCCGATAATCCGCTCTAGTTCGGGAATTACCTCAACGATTACCTGAGCATTCTCGCCCAATGCTGCCAGGATTTGAGTCTTCCACTCCTCAACTTTAGCATCGGTTTCGCTCAGCAATTGGTTCATTAAATCGCGAAAAGCTTGTACAAAAGCTGAGAAGGGTTGGCTGCGCCCAAATTGGTCGAATTTGCCTTTGATGAAGTAGCCTCTAGCTGCAATAATCGGTTTGTGAACTTCGTTGACTACGGCGGTTTTGCCAATGCCTGAGAAGCCAGCCACCAGCATCATTTCGGCGCTTCCTGCACTCACGCGATCGAAGGCGGCGAGTAGGGAGAATACTTCGCTCTCTCTACCATATAATTTTTCGGGAATAATGAAGCGATCGCACAAATCTCGCGTTCCCAATTTAAAGGAAGTAATTTGACCTGTCTCTTCCCATTCGTGCAAACAAGTTTCCAAATCAAACTTGAGTCCGATCGCACTTTGATACCTATCTTCAGCATTCTTCGCCATCAATTTGCTAACAATTTCAGACACCACCCACGGAACGCCTTTGTTGAGGTGATGGACTGGGAGAGGCTGCTTGGCAAGGTGACAGTGTACTAACTCTATCGGATCGTCGCTTTGGAAAGGCAACTGTCTCGTCAGCAGTTCGTAGAATGTGACTCCCAGAGAGTAGAAATCCGTGCGGTAATCAATGCCTCGGTTCATCCGCCCAGTTTGTTCTGGAGATATGTAAGGTAAAGTGCCTTCGAGGACGTTGGGATTTTGAATTTCTTGGGTTTGGCGCGGCAACAGGGAAGCGATGCTGAAGTCAATCAGCTTCACTTGTTTGCTGGCGGGGTTAATTAGAATGTTGGCAGGTTTGAGGTCTTTATGGATGACGTGGTGGCGATAAAGTCCATCGAGTGAGTTAGCAATTTGAATTGCAATGGGAAGAAACTCGTTAATAGGCAAGCCTTTGAGGGGTTCGTTGCTCGCGAACACTAAACTAGCGAGGTAGCTACTTAACGAAATTCCCCCAAAGTCTTCCATTACCAGAGCATAGTGGTTATTGTAAGTCTCCAGGCTGTATGCCTTGACAGTGCCGGGGATTTGTAAGTTTTTAGCAATGACGTACTGGTTGCGGAAATGAACGAGTTCGTTGAAGCGAGGAAAGTCATTTCGTAGCAGTTTAATCACGACTGGCTGCTGATCGGAAGAGCGAAGGCCACGATAAACTAGAGTTCGATTACCTGCGTATATTTGCTCGTTAATATGGTATCCGAGAAAAATATTTGTTATGCTAGCCATATTTACGTCTTCCTACTGCTTCTGTCTAGCTGAAGCTTTTTAGAGTTACTATTTACTATTTTCGCTCTATGGGCCGTGCTATTGATTAACTATACTTAGTTTAATCTACTTTGTAGCTTAAATTATGAAAAAGCTATTTTCCCAACAAAATTTAATATTTTATGTAAGAGATGTTGATACTAGAGTTGAGACTAAGTAGAAAATGAAGGCTGCTAACGCTGATTGAACGACAACGGTTCATTAAATAGGAATTTAAGAAGCTAATTAATAGGCGTGGCATCATTAGGGGATGACTTTTGACACTCTGGGCCCTAAAGAAACTGAGATTCTCGATTAAAAGAGGCGGCTTGTTGATACAGGATTTCTCCAGCCTCCGTAGAGGTCATCTGTCCACAAGCATTAGGGTGTCACCCCAAGTTCCCCTAGGCCCTACGGTACGCCTTTTCTTCTGGAGGATATTTCTAGCTGCATTATGAGGGCGATCGCAAACACACTGTCTCTCAAGCTTCATTAACAGCAATAAACTTTTGTTGTTTGCCGTAATTTTTGAATTTTATAAAGCATTTAGCCGATTAATTACGCTTAGTTTATCATAACATAAAATTATAAAAATTGTGCAATTAATCTCCATATTTTACAACTATTCACTCAAGAGTGAATTCCCCCGTGTCCCTTGCAAGCCGCCTAAAGTCTCGCTCCTTTTCCGTTTACCGACCTTTTTTTATAAAAGATAGAAATAAAATCTCCCAAATGCAATCCACTCAAATCCGCAAAAACGGCCACCATTGAGCTAAATAAAATTACCAAGGTCAAGTTTGTGGGCGTCAGTCAATTTGAGATTTGAGATTTGAGAATTACGGGAGAGATGAACCTGGAAGCTTGAACAAGAGTCTAAAATTTTTGCCTTTCCCCGGCTTTTGTGAGAAAGTCAAGCATCCGTTTTTGGGCGTGGTCAAAAAGGCTGCGCTGGATCTACCAGATGCTCCTAATTTGTCAGAAATCGTTGAAATAACCTTCATTGATGAGTTACAAACGTTTGTGGGTAAAAAAATACAAATTAGAGTTATGCACAACTGTCAACCTTTTTCGGCTAGGCCTCTTAGCCTGGGTTCTGGACGATCGCTGACTAGACTTGCGTGCAAACTCGGACTGTAAGCGGTGAAATTTTATCCATTTCTTGATACACTTGATGTTCGCGGCCCGAGGGTTGACTGCACAATAAGACAGGTTTTACCAGTTGTGAACCGCGCTGCTACAACATTGCACCTACCGACTGAGCGGGCAGGTGGCTTTTGTGTCTGCGGGCGCTGACGAAAGCAACTCAACAGCGCAGCAAGCAAAATAACGCTAGATTTACTATCTACCTGTGTTCGCTGCAAGGCTACCCTTGCGGACTCAGGAGAAAAACACACAAAAAACTCGTGAAGCGCAGCTATCCCGTAGGGAATCGCCTGCAATGTATCTAGTTGCAGGGCGGCGATTGCCCAAAGAATCACTGCTTTTTAACAGCAGGGTATTCTAGGAGACATCTCCGAGGCGATGCGAGCGAGATAATTTAAAATCTGCAAACAGGGTTTCAGTGCTAAGTACAGGCCGCATAGACGTAAATTTTTAATCAAATCAGCTTCCAATGTGCTGTCTTAAAGTTTACTAGGCTCCCACCGCTCGGCAGCCTTCTCTCTCCGAGCTATAAAAACACATCCACCACACAATCACGGAAATAACATTCAATCAACATGGGTAACACGATCGATCCAAACAGAAACGTGCATCAGACTCAGCGAGGAACTCCCTATGCCGGCCAAAGCTGGTTAGTGGAAGAAAGAGATGCCTGCGGTGTGGGCTTTATTGCCAACCAAAGCGGTGAAGCCACCCACTCGATTATTGAGAAAGCGCTCCCAGCTTTAACTTGTCTAGAACATCGCGGCGGTTGCAGTGCCGACCAAGATTCCGGCGACGGTGCGGGTTTGATGACCGCGATTCCTTGGGAATTGCTGGATACTTGGTTTGCCGAACAGGGAATTGTGCCTCCGGCGCGGGAAAACTGCGGCGTGGGAATGCTGTTTCTGTCTCAAGATAAATTTCAAGCGACTATAGCGCGGCAGGTGGTTGAGCAAGTTCTGACCGATCGCGGGCTGAAACTTTTGGGATGGCGCAAAGTTCCCATTGTACCGTCGGTTTTGGGCGAGCAAGCGCTAGAAAATCAACCTCAAATCGAACAAGTAATTGTCAGTTCACCGCACTTAGCCGGAGACGAACTCGACAAACATCTATTTCTGGCGCGCCGCACGATCGGACACGCGCTGTCAAATCGCCCCAACTTCACCCGCCAAGACTTTTATACTTGCTCTTTTTCCTGCCGCACGATCGTCTATAAAGGCATGGTGCGATCGGCCGTACTGGCAGAATTTTACCCAGACCTGAAAAATCCCGCTTATAAAAGCTCCTTTGCCGTCTATCACCGGCGCTTCAGCACCAACACAATGCCCCGCTGGCACTTAGCCCAGCCGATGCGCTTGCTGGGACACAACGGGGAAATTAACACGCTGTTGGGCAATATTACTTGGATGAGGGCGCGACAAGCGAATTTAGCTCACCCCAATTGGAGTCAAGCTGATATCGACACGTTTAACCCAATTGTCAATCCCGACAGCAGCGATTCGGCAAACTTGGACAACGTGATGGAGTTGCTGGTACACTCCGGCCGCACCCCGCTGGAATCCTTGACAATTCTGGTGCCCGAAGCTTACAAAAATCAGCCGGATTTGGCTGACTATCCAGAAATTGTTGATTTTTACGAATATTACAGCGGCATTCAAGAACCTTGGGACGGCCCCGCACTGCTGGTGTTTAGCGACGGCAAACAAGTAGGTGCTACGCTCGATCGCAACGGTTTGCGGCCGGCCCGCTACTGCATTACTAAAGACGGTTTGGTAATTGTGGCTTCCGAAGCCGGAGTTGTGGATATTCCCGAAGCCGATATTGTCGAAAAAGGCCGTTTGGGCCCCGGACAAATGATTGCAGTTGACCTGCAAACTCAAGAAATTCTCAAAAATTGGCAACTCAAACAGCGAATTGCTAAGCGGCATCCCTACGGCGAATGGCTGCAACAAAACCGCGAAACCTTGGAACCGCAGCCTTTTGCCGAAACAGCAACCCTCGACTCGCAAACGCTGTTAGCAACCCAAACTGCTTTCGGTTATACAGCCGAAGATTTGGACATGGTAATCGTCGAGATGGCGAGTTCTGGGAAAGAACCGACTTTCTGCATGGGCGATGACGTTCCCTTAGCTGTGTTGTCAGAAAAGCCTCAGTTGCTGTACAACTATTTCAAACAGCGGTTCGCTCAAGTGACAAATCCGCCGATCGACCCCCTGCGCGAGGGGATGGTGATGTCGCTGACGATGAATGTGGGCCTGCGGGGCAATTTACTGCAAGCAGTACCAGAAAATGCCAAGCGCATGAAAATTGATTCCCCCGTACTCAACGACGCTGAACTGTCTTTCTTGAAAGAGCAAAAGTCTTTCCCCGCAACCGAATTGTCAACGCTTTACAAAATTGCTGCCGGGCCTGGAGGTTTGAAAACCGCAGTCGAGCAACTTTGTCAAAACGCGGCTCAAGCGGTGCGCGAGGGTTCGAGAATTCTGGTTTTGAGCGATCGAGTCTCGAAGCAAGAAGGCGAATCTTCTGTGGGATTGAGTGCAGAATGCACTTATATTCCGCCCTTCCTGGCAGTTGGTGCGGTTCACCACCACTTAATTAACGTCGGCCTGCGGATGCAAACTTCGCTGGTTGTGGATACCGCCCAATGTTGGAGCACTCACCACTTCGCTTGTTTGATTGGTTACGGGGCGATCGCTGTTTGTCCTTACTTGGCTTTGGAAAGCGTGCGCGCCTGGTGGTCTGACGCCAAGACTCAAAATTTGATGCAGCACGGCAAAGTTCCCAATATTACCGTGACGCAGGCTCAAGCTAGATACCGCACAGCGGTGGAAAATGGGCTGCTGAAGATTCTCTCGAAAATGGGGATTTCGCTGCTGTCTAGCTATCAGGGAGCACAAATCTTTGAGGCGATCGGCATTGGCGGTGATTTGCTCGATTTGGGTTTCAAAGGCACTGTTTCCCGCATCGGCGGTTTGAGTGTGGCGGAACTGGCTAACGAGGTAATGTCTTTCCACAGTCAGGCTTTCCCAGAATTGCACCTCAAAAAGCTGGAAAACTTCGGCTTCGTGCAGTACCGCCGGGGTGGTGAATATCACAGGAACAGCCCGGAAATGGCGAAGGCTTTGCACAAGGCTGTGACTACTTTTAAGGCTCAGACTAACGGTAACGGTAACGGGGCCCAAGCAAAAACTTCCACGACGGTGGACAAAAATGGTGAAAGTGCCTACGACCATTATGAGGTTTACAAGCAACAGCTAGAAAATGGCCCGGTAACGGCTTTGCGGGATTTGCTCGACTTTGCGAGCGATCGCCCTCCCATTGCCATCGAAGAAGTAGAATCTGTAGCAGATGTTGTCAAGCGGTTCGCCACCGGCGGTATGTCTCTCGGCGCTTTGTCCCCGGAAGCCCACGAAACGCTAGCGATTGCGATGAACCGCATCGGCGGCAAATCCAACTCCGGCGAGGGCGGGGAAGACCCGGTGCGCTACAAAGTGCTAAACGATGTGAGCGAGGCGGGTTTCTCACAAACGCTACCTCACTTAAAAGGTTTGCAGAACGGCGATACAGCTTCTTCATCCATCAAACAAGTAGCTTCTGGACGTTTCGGGGTGACTCCTGAGTACCTGATGAACGCCCAACAAATCGAAATTAAAATCGCACAAGGTGCGAAACCAGGTGAAGGCGGTCAATTGCCAGGGGCGAAAGTGAGCGAGTATATTGCTTATTTGCGCCGATCGAAACCGGGTGTCACGCTGATTTCTCCTCCTCCTCACCACGACATTTATTCGATCGAGGATTTGGCGCAGTTGATTTTTGACTTGCACCAAATCAATCCGAAAGCAGGAGTTTCGGTGAAGTTGGTGTCGGAAGTCGGCATCGGGACTGTAGCGGCTGGTGTCGCCAAGGCAAATGCTGATGTGATTCAAATTTCCGGCCACGATGGCGGCACCGGTGCTTCGCCACTGAGTTCGATTAAGCACGCAGGTTCTCCGTGGGAACTCGGTTTGACAGAAGTTCACCGGGTGCTGATGGAAAATAAATTGCGCGATCGAGTTTTGCTGCGCGTTGACGGTGGCTTTAAAAGCGGCTGGGACGTGATTGTAGGCGCTTTGATGGGCGGCGAAGAGTACGGGTTTGGCACGGTGGCAATGATTGCAGAAGGCTGTATTATGGCTCGCGTTTGCCACATGAATAGTTGTCCGGTGGGGGTGACAACTCAACAAGAACACTTGCGGAAACGGTTCCCCGGAACGCCGGAACACGTTGTTAATTTCTTCTATTTCGTAGCACAAGAAGTGCGGAGTTTGCTGGCGAAATTGGGTTATAAGTCGATCGCAGATATCATCGGCCGCGCGGATTTGCTGAAAATGCGCGATGGGGTGCAACTAACTAAAACGCAAGCAATTAATTTGGATTGTTTGACCAAGTTACCGGATACTAAGAGCGATCGATCTTTCTTGGTGCACGGCGAGGTACACACAAACGGGCCAGTGTTAGACGATGATTTGCTCGCGGATGCTGAGATTCAAAGTGCGATCGCCAATCACGGCACTGTTAGCAAGAATGTAAAATTGGTGAATACTGATCGCACTGTAGGCGCACGTTTAGCAGGTGCGCTCGCACAGCAACACGGCAACACCGGCTTTAGCGGTCAAATCACCCTCAATTGCACTGGTAGCGCAGGCCAAAGCTTCGGCGCGTTCAATTTGCCGGGGATGACGCTGGTACTGTCAGGCCAAGCCAATGACTACGTTGGTAAGGGGATGCACGGTGGCGAAATTGCGATCGCACCGCCGGCTGGTGCAACTTATGATGCTTCCGAAAATGCGATCGTCGGTAACACTTGTTTGTATGGTGCGACGGGGGGAACTCTGTTGGCTGCGGGTAAAGCTGGCGAACGGTTTGCGGTGCGTAACTCGATGGCGAAAGCAGTCATTGAAGGTGCGGGCGATCACTGCTGCGAGTACATGACTGGCGGCGTGATTGTCGTGTTAGGAAAAGTCGGCCGGAATGTCGGCGCTGGAATGACTGGCGGCTTGGCTTATTTCCTCGATGAAGATGGGACTTTCCCGGCTCACGTCAACGGGGAGATTGTGAAGATGCAGCGGGTTTGTACGGCCGCTGGGGAGGCGCAGTTGAAGGAGTTGATTGAGGCTCAGTGCGATCGAACTGGTAGCAAGAAAGCTGAGAAGATTTTAGCAAATTGGTCGGAATATTTGCCTAAGTTCTGGCAAGTTGTGCCGCCGAGTGAAGCGAATTCGCCGGAGGCTTCGGAACAAAAGATAGCTGTGGAAGTTTAATTTTGCAGTTGATTAAATAGATGAGGGGCGACGCAAGTTGCCCCTTTTTTCATCTTCATATCAAATCCCTTGGTATCGAAATTATTCATCTCTCTCTTCTCTTTGGAGTTTAGACTAAGCACAAATTGACTCAGCTAACGCTGAGTGAAATTCTAGTGAATTTAGAAAGAGTTTTCTAAGGTTAAATTACGAATTTGGGAGAGTTTTGGAACCGACCTTTACCCTTTTTGACCACGGGATAGCGACATCTTTGAGCGCGCAGTTTACCGGATGACCATCCAGCCGATTTTCCTCGGGATTTGGGAGCAACAGCCGGACTCCCAATCCTAATTAAAAGTGGAAGCATTGATTGTGCAACCCTTCCAGGTGTCAATTCAGGGAGAGGCTTTTGCCAGGGTAGACGAATTTCCCTGACTAAATCTTGAGCTAACCATAATTGCCAAGTTAGCAATGGCATCAAATCACTCCATCGTTCACATTGTTCTGGAGTGCTTAGCTTCGGAATTGTCCAATGCAATGTTTGTTTCGCTAAGCGATACCAGTGTTCGATGGCAAAACGACGTAGATATAGTTGCCAAATTTCTGTAAGAGGTGGCATTTGAACACCAACCCAAACTAACCACAAAGGTTGAGTTTTTAATTGACCCGTTACAGTGTCTAAGCGTTCTACTAAAATCAGAGTCATCGGATGTTTGGGACTACCTCGGAAATGTAAGTTATCCCATGTTCTCAACCTGATTCGTCCGAGTTTCGGCTCAAGGGATTCCAGGGTTTGTTCTGGTTCCCACCAGCTTGAGGAGTCGTTAAGCTTAAACTGGTTTCCATGAATTTTTGGCCGTCCTCTACCACTATAGGCTGGGGGTGTTGACCATAAGCAACGATTGGAGCGAATACGCATTAGTTTATCAGCGGCGATCGCAGCAGTAGCTTTAACCAGAGGGGCGCACCCATACTCACTATCAAATAGGGCGATGGGTCTATTCTGAAGATATTCACAGACTTGTGCCAATTGTTCAGCGCCTTTACCGATTGGGTTGTCCCAACTGGTAATACGTTCGTGTCTTAATGGCAGCGCCCAACTCCCGCTAATCGTTGGTATCAGTGCGATCGTACTATATCCTTGACCGATACCAACAGGTATGCCGTGAGGTAAGGCTGTGGGTTGATGTTCATAGGTCCGTTCTTTGAGAGTAGGTGCATGGGGTCTCAACCATGCTGTATGATCGATCGCTAATACTGGACGTTCCACTTGTGACATCTGTTGGATATATAGTTGCATCAATTGGTCTCGGTCTGGTCTACAATCTTGCAGCGCTTCGTAGACGCTTGACCACTCACGCCGAAATAAGGGATTGAGGGCTAAATCTCCTAAACATGAGACGTGGCGAGTCGTCATTATCGCGTCTGCTAGTTCAAAGGTGGCGTCTTTGGCATTGCCGAGACATTCATAAGCTTGTTGACGAAATTCCCGTAATTGTTCAAACTTCATGGCAGGTAGATTTGAGATTTTTAGCTGAATTCTCAATCTTCTACCCTTACGCTGTCTGTTGAAACTATCGCAGACAGTTTTTTTTTGAGGTTGTCAGCCGAAGAGAACGTCAACGGTCGTCGGCATCTATGCTAGTGGTTGAGCCTCATAGCTCTTCACCAGCGACCATTGCCGTTCTTAAGTTGAAATCTAACCGTGCTTTAAGAGGTGCTTAGTCTAAACTCCAGTTCTCTTCCTCAGCGCCCTCTGCGCTCTCTGCGGTTTAATCATTCCTTAGCGTCATTCAAAAATGACCTCGCCTCCTGCAAAAGTTTGATCGCGAATATCTCCCCAAATTTCATCAGGATTTAAACCCAGTTCATGCAGTTGATATTTTTCACGAAATGCACGCTTGAGATTCTCCAAAGCTGAGTTTGAGATGCTGCGGCTGTTTACGACGTTGAATGGGAGCGTGTCATTTTTGCGATGAGTATAAATACTGGTGAGCCCCACCATGACTTTTTTGCCGATCATCAGTATCAATAGTCCGGACAGTTTTTATATTGCCCAATGGCTTATTCTGTAGGACTTTGAGCCACTGTGGATAATTAAATCAATGTCAGATTCACCCCGCTCGTTGCATTTAATTGGACTTTATTTATGATCCTTGGGCTGTAAAGCTTGTATTATTGTTCCAAAAACTGTCCGGAGTGTTGCAGTATAATAGGGAATAATTATCATCTCTTCCCACTTGATATATAATCATGAAAAACTTTATTGAAGTTATTGCTCAACTAATAGGAATCATAGCTTTTGTGAAAGGTATTATTGAGTTCGTAGACCTCAATAGGATACGTAGATATGAGAAGTTTCATGAGATGAGCAAAAGATTCGATGAGAACGAGTCAATTCAGAAAGTCTGTAAGCTTTTGCATGATAGCTCTAGCCGCATATCCGTCACCAAACAGGAAAAAGAGGTATTTATCTGCTTTTTGGAAGAGATTTACTTTATGATTATGTCGGGTATAATGAAAAAGGAAATTGCACTGTACACATTTGGCTATTATGCAAGAGAAGCAATGCACAACCAAAGATTTTGGCACGATCTTGATAGTGGGGAAGAGTATTACACAGTATTCCATAAATTCTGTCGAATGGTCTCTATCTTTGAGCCAAGCAAACTCGGAGTCAAAGAAACGCTGAAATACTGAGTACCATGAAGATAAATTCTTAGGTCACAATGTACTTTTGAGTGGTTATCCTTTGATTTAAAAGTGATTATTTTTTGATTTAAAAAGTCAAAAACTTTCGCAATTTTCAACTTATCTATCACCATTATTTGAGTTACCAGCACCGGACATTAGACTACTAAATACTATTAAGAATAAAGTAGGTACAATTATTAACACAGGTATAAGTCCTACAACCATAGGCACTCCAACCCAAGGGCTAGAACTGACAAAAGACATGAATCCGATCCAATGCAAACCGTTGAATGTATTCGCGCAAGGCGATTTCCACTAAGGTTTCGATCGCAATTTCTCGCTCCAGTTCGAGATCCTCTTGCAGCAGTGCCGTATCCACCTTTAGGTTCGTCACCATTGGCTTTCCTCTTTTAACCGTTGTTTTATTAATCACCAGATAACAGAAATTACACCGGAAGCCGTAATATTTCCATCGCACGTCAACAGCGCCACAGTTTCACCTTGATTTTGCAAAATCATTGCGGTTGCTACAAGTTGACGATCGTGCATTTCATGGATGCTCAATAAGCTGAGCGTTTGATTGATGATAGTTCGATCGAGTGGATAAACTGCGATTCTAGAATCGCTATTAATCGCATTGAACAACGCATTAACAGATGGAATTGATGTTTTTCCTCGTTCTACAATCCATGCAGCTTCAGCCAAGGCGATCGCAGGTAAAACAAGCTGACTGTCCAAATTGGAGAGAATGGCTTGGACTTGAGTCCCCAATCTTTGATTTCCTTCGAGAAACCAGATCAGCGCGTGGGTATCAATGACATATTTCATCGGCAGCTATGACCAATCTAATTCATCGTCAGTATCCCCTTGAAATTCGGCAATCTCGAAATCAGCTTCGGTGGATTGATGAGAACCTGCAAACATTCCAAACTGGATAAATGTAGGCGTTCGAGGAATGGATGGCGCAGCCAAAAAAGTAATCACCACGCGACTTTCATAAATGTTTTCAGGAAATTCTAACAGTTCGATGACTCCATTTCTGTAAATTCCTTCAAATGCTTGGAGCATAATGATTCACCTCGCGTACAATATGGTCTATCGACTCGCTAGCTAACACTCCCAGTCTAACAAATCTTCCCCAAAAAACACAAATTTTTGATATAATAGTTTCAGCAAATATAACATTATATCAAATCGGTCGGGCGATCGGCATTCGCGGAGGTGCTGTTTTCCACATCAAATCTATTTCTTCCGGTGTCAATCCGTAAGCTTGATTAACTAAGTCCGATAAACGGTGTTCTAGTCTCAACGCCTCCGCTTTGCGAGATTGAATGGCCGGTGCATATTCATTCTAAGTTTCGCGGACTGCTTTTAATCCAGCAACGCCCAGAGGATCGGAGGATTTAGTTTTCGGCATTCGCTTTCTGATTTCTGCTACGAACTCTGCAAAGGAAAGGGCAGAAAAATCTTCGAGTTTTTGTCCGAGTTTATCAATTAAATAAGTGATTTATAGCCATTGCAAGACATCTCGGTGAGTTTCTTGATTAGTTTTGGCGATTTCAATTAAACGGCTGACAATTAATTCGACTTCGGCACGAATTGAGTCAGTCCACCTTGAATTACCGAGCAATATCCCAAAATATCCTGAAAAATATCCTTAATAAAATTGCCGTGCAGCGAAATTTCTTTAACTTCGTCTAACGTACCAGTTTTAAGTGCAGCAATCCACGTTCCCAATTTTTGGTGGCGCACTTCCATATCTTGCGGAAAGCTAAAAGCACGCAAAGCAGTGTTGAGTGTTTTGCTGTGAAAAAGGGCGCGAGTAGAGCGATTTGTCATCTTTTCAAGCAGGTTAATAAAGTTAATTTTACAGCATCCAAGTGCAACAGCGGCTCAGACCTTCTGTTATCAAATCAGTTATACTCAAAGGTCGATCGCACCCTTCCGCCTCAAAAAAGCGTGTGAAACGCGGCTATCCCCTAGGGAATCGCTCGCTCAAGAGTCAAAAACGCCACCTCTAAAGCTGAGCTAGCTCTCATTTACTTTGCATATTGTAATTAGCCACGAAAGCTATCATTTTTTCTCAGTAGCTTTTCGCTGCTCCCTGCGGGTTTGACAGCAAAAGTTAAATACGCCTGAGCTGATCTGCACGGAGCGAAAAGTTTTGTTACAATAGGTAAGCTGTTACAAATCGTAACTTATGCTGGTTTCTATTTTAATAATTGACGTTGCCCTCGTTGCCTGGTCTTTGCACTTGATGCAAGAGGCGATCGCGCAACGGGAATTTTCACTAATGCTAGCAGGTGCTCTAGTTGCTGTCTCAGCCGCCGCTCTGGTAGTCGTCTACTTTCTCATGGGGTCTTGTTTGAGCCACTTGACCGAAATATCCCAACACACTTACTAGATCAAAGTAGGGGATTGACCATTGTCCAGAAGCGAGGAGAGTTTTGTGGAAAAAAAGCCCAAAGCCTTGCCAGCCGAAGGCTCAAAACTAATTTCCCCAAAAAGCTTGACAAATATTGGTCAGTTAAGGCATGATTGAGAGCGCGAAAAGAAAGGGGAATTAGCTCAGTTGGTAGAGCACTACAATGGCATTGTAGGGGTCAGCGGTTCGAGCCCGCTATTCTCCATAAATCAAGATTAGGGATAAATTACTCCTGTACCCTTACTCGTAGGGAAACGGCACTGCCCTGTCCTCATCGCCGTGTACTTAGTGATAGGGAAAAAGCATTGGCGTGTCGTTAAATTCGATCGCGCTACACACCGCGAAAACCAATTTTCCCGTAAAATCAAAACAGTCTACCCGCAACCAAAGCGCTACCTGTGGCAAAGTCAACTGAACCCAACAATCCAGAGAGTCCGAGCCAACTTGCCCGCACGCCTCTGTACGACCTATCATTAGAACTCAAAGCCCGAATGGTGCCCTTTTCCGGGTGGGAGATGGCGGTGCAGTACGCAGGGATTAGCAGCGAACACCAAGCAGTACGCCAGCAAGCAGGAATGTTCGACATTTCCCACATGGGAAAATTTGGTTTGAGAGGGAAACAAATAATAGAAAAATTTCAACCATTAGTACCCTCAGACTTGAGCCGCTTGCAACCCGGTCAAGCTCAATATACAGTCTTGCTAAATGCCAAAGGCTGCATCTTAGACGACATTATTTTCTACTGGCAAGAACCCGACGCTATCACTAGCGAAGAACGTGCAGTAATTATTGTCAACGCCGCCACTCGCCTTTCAGACAAAGCATGGATCACCACGCACTTAGAATTGAGCGAACTCTGTTTTACCGACATCTCCGAAGATAAAGTTTTAATTGCAATTCAAGGCCCGGAAGCTGTTAACTATCTCCAGTCTTTTGTGGAAGACAACCTCGCACCAATTAAGGCATTCGGTCACTTAGAAACAAATCTGTTGGGACAGCCGAGTTTTATCGCCAGAACGGGTTACACCGGCGAAGATGGGTTTGAAATCATGGTGGATGCCGAAGTAGGAAAAGAACTGTGGCAAAAATTGTTAGCTGCTGGCGTTGTTCCCTGCGGTTTGGGTGCCAGAGATACCTTGCGTTTAGAAGCAGCAATGGCTCTTTACGGTCAAGATATCGACGACAATATCACGCCTTTAGAGGCTGGATTGGGTTGGGTAGTTCACCTCGATACCAAAGGCTATTTTATTGGTCGCGAGGTTTTGGAACAGCAGAAAGCGAGTGGAGTATCAAAGCGGTTGGTAGGGTTAGAAATGCAGGGGCGGCACATTGCGCGCCACGGCTATCCGGTAATATTTGAAGGCGAAACAGTAGGAGAAGTTACTAGCGGTACATTATCGCCTACTTTGAATCGGGCGGTGGGCCTCGCGATTGTTCCGGCAAAATTAGCGAAAATCGGTCAGCAATTAGAGGTGGAAATTCGCGGGAAAAACTATCCGGCTAGTGTGGTGAAAAAACCATTTTATCGATCGCAAAACCGCCCGAGTTAAATTAAGTAGGTAAGCCTTAATTCAGGGGCCGACTAGGAGCAACGACCGAAAAAAAAGTGAAGTGTACGTGTTGTTGTGGAACGGGCTTCTAGCCCGTTGCTCATATTGGTCAAGAAGAGTGATCTACAAGCTTAGCAAATTGTCGCAAAGTTTCAGCATAGCGATCGCCCGCCACATCCATCAAATCATTATGACCGGCCCCATCAACCCAAAAATTTAATTTCGGCTCGTTGGCGGTGGCAAACAACTGCTCTCCATGCCAAAAATGCACCACCTCATCAGCCTTACCATGAATCACCAAAACAGGCGATCGCACTTTGCCAATCTTATCAATATTCACAAACTTGTCAAAGGGTAAAATCGGAATCCGCGTCAACACCCGAAAAACCGAAACAAAGGAACTTTCAACCACCAAACCGCCGACTTTTTGCCGCGAAGCTAAATCAATTGCCGGCCCACCCCCCACCGAACGGCCATAAAGAATAATTTGCTGTGCAGGTACTCCCAACTGTTGGGTTAAATAATTGTAAGCCGCATCAATATCACGATAAGTATTATACTCAGAAGGATTTCCCTGACTCGTGCCGTAACCTTGATAATCATAGGCAAACACAGCAAACCCGCTATCTCGAATCTCTTCGAGTAGCCACAAAATGCCGCCCAAGTCTTCCGCATTCCCGTGACTGTAAAGTATGGTATATTTAGCTTGCGGGTTAGGAAAATGAACAGCAGAAATTTTCACGCCATTAGCTGAGCTAACTTTGATAAATTCCCTGCTATCACTCTGACTAGATGGCGGAGGTTGAAAAATTAGCCGTTCTGAAAAAAAGAAACCGTAAAAACACAGAAATGCGTAAATAAAAATTATAGATCGCATCAGTCGTTTGACAGAAAATTCTCCAAAAAGCAAGCGTTTAATATTTTTTTTGTTCCAGTTAGCCATCACTAAAGGCTCATAGTTCACTAAGATTTACTTGATACTTTCTTTATTGCGAGAAAAGACATGGCACTAACATACCCCGATGACCTGAAATACCTAGACACTCACGAATACATTCGACTCGAAGGCGAAATAGCCACCATCGGCATTAGTGCCTTTGCAGTTGACCAACTCGGCGATATCGTGTTTCTAGATTTACCCGAAGTCGGTGCAGGGTTGGAAAAAGGCGAAGCTTTCGGTACAGTCGAGTCAGTAAAAGCCGTTGAAGATTTGAAAGCGCCCGTTACCGGTACAGTCGTAGAACGCAATGATGACATTGTAGAGTCTCCCGAAAATTTGGCCGAAGACCCCTATGGCGCTGGGTGGCTGCTGAAAGTGCGCGTTGACAACACCAGCGACGCAGACGAGGCTTTCTCGGCCCCGGAGTATCGCAAAATGGTGGAAGGGGAATAGTTTTGAGTGGGGAGTTTTGAGTGGGAATTTGGGCATAGGGCTCGTTGATTCCTCCACAATCCGCCAGGGGTTGAAACCCACGGGGCTTTTAGCACAAGTCGTCTAAAGACGACTGAAATACTAACCAGTTGCGTGGGGAGTGGCGATAAGTGCGCCTTAATCTACAGTCGTCTTCAGACGACTTTAGCTATGAGACAGGGGTTTCAACCCCTGTCGGACTGTCGGACTTTGATAGACGCAGAAAATCTTCCTGGTTTTCTTAGCAAAATGTTACAAACAAAGAAGCACAAGTCTATTCAGGAGAATCCGCCTTGGTACTCTACAGCCCGCCCCTTGAACCCAGCCAGCAGCAAAACTTTTCCCCGATTAATGGTTTTGCGGCGCGGCACATTGGCCCGACACCCAGCGACATCCAGCAAATGCTCAATGTTTTGGGCATTTCCAGCCTCGATGAGTTGATTGACAAAACGGTTCCAGCGGCGATTCGCATTTCTGCACCCCTACAACTTCCCGCAGCGCAAAGCGAGTACAGCGCTTTGGCAGAATTGAAAGAAATTGCTGCAAAAAATCAGGTATTTCGATCGTACATCGGCACTGGATATCACGACTGCATAACTCCCCCCGTCATCCAGCGGAATATCCTAGAAAATCCCGGCTGGTATACAGCTTACACTCCCTACCAAGCCGAAATTGCTCAAGGGCGATTGGAAGCTTTGCTGAACTTCCAAACCATGATAATTGACCTCACGGGTTTGGAAATTGCCAACGCTTCTTTGCTGGATGAAGGGACTGCGGCGGCGGAAGCGATGGCGGTGAGTTACGGCGCCAGTAAAAATAAGGCAAAAGCGTTTTTTGTTTCCCAAGATTGCCACCCTCAAACTATTGAAGTGGTGCAAACTCGCGCTAAGCCGTTGGGAATTGAGGTAATTGTCGGCGACCATCAAAGCTTTGAGTTCGATCGTACAATCTTCGGCGCTCTCCTGCAATACCCCGCCACAGACGGCGCAATTTACGACTATACCGATTTTATTCGATCGGCTCACGAAGTCGGCGCATTAGTCACAGTTGCGGCCGACATTTTGAGCCTTTGCTTGCTCACACCCCCCGGCGAATTCGGCGCGGATATAGCCGTAGGAAGCACTCAGCGCTTCGGAGTGCCGATGGGATTCGGAGGGCCCCACGCAGCCTATTTCGCCACGCGAGAAGAGTTTAAACGGCAAGTTCCCGGGCGAATTGTCGGCGTTTCTAAAGATGCTAACGGCAAATCTGCTTTGCGTTTGGCTTTGCAAACTCGCGAACAGCACATCCGCCGCGAAAAAGCAACCAGCAATATTTGTACTGCTCAAGTTTTGCTGGCAGTGATGGCGAGTATGTATGCTGTTTATCACGGCCCGTCTCGACTGAAAGACATTGCTGAGAAAGTATGGAGTTTAACGGCACTTTTGGCATCCGGTTTAAGAAGTTTTGGATACACAATTGGTTCTCAACATTTCTTCGATACTGTGCGGGTAGAATTGGGAGATAAACCGCTGTCAGAAATTCTAGAAGCTGCTAAAGTTCGCAAAATTAATCTCCGAATTTTCGATAATTCGACAGTGGGAATCACGTTAGATGAAACTGTCACCGTTGAAGATGTGCAAGAGTTGTGGAAAATTTTTGCCCGGGATAACGATTATATCAGGCCGGACGGGCAGAAGGCTCTCAACATTCCGCTGGATGCAGACGCATTGAGTGGCTATTTGACATTACCAGATTTTTGCGATCGCACCAGCAGCTATCTCGCCCATCCAGTTTTCAACAGCTATCATTCAGAAACTGAACTTTTGCGCTATTTGCACCGTTTAGAAGCCAAAGATTTATCGCTAAACACATCGATGATTCCCTTGGGTTCTTGCACAATGAAATTGAATGCAACAGCAGAGATGATGCCGGTGACTTGGGCGGAATTTGGCAAGATACATCCCTTTGCACCCCGCGATCAAACTCGCGGCTATCAAATGATGTTCGTGCAACTAGAACAGTGGCTGGCAGAAATCACAGGTTTTGCGGGAATTTCTTTGCAGCCAAACGCTGGTTCCCAAGGCGAATACGCGGGTTTGTTAGTTATTCGCGAATACCACGAACACCGAGGCGAATCTCACCGAAATATCTGTTTGATTCCCCAGTCAGCCCACGGTACAAATCCGGCTAGCGCGGTGATGGCGGGGATGAAAGTAGTTGCTGTCGAGTGCGATTATCAGGGCAATATTGATGTTGCCGATTTGCGGAAAAAAGCCGAGAAGCACAAAAATGAATTGGCGGCTTTGATGGTGACATATCCATCTACGCACGGCGTTTTTGAGGAAGAAATTAAAGATATTTGCGAGATTGTCCACAACTGCGGCGGACAAGTTTATATGGACGGCGCGAATATGAATGCTCAAGTTGGTTTGTGCCGCCCCGGTGATTTTGGTGCTGATGTTTGTCACTTGAATCTGCACAAAACTTTCTGTATTCCTCACGGTGGCGGCGGCCCGGGAATGGGGCCGATTGGGGTAATGTCTCATTTAGTAGAATTTTTGCCCAGTAATTCTGTTCTTAACAGTCAACAGTCAACAGCGAACAGTCAACAGTCAACAGTCAACAGTCAACAAACATCAGTTGGTGCTGTTTCCGCCGCGCCTTGGGGAAGTGCTAGCATTTTGCCTATTTCTTGGATGTACATTCGGATGATGGGAGGAGTGGGTTTAACTGAGGCAACAAAAGTAGCAATTCTTAATGCTAATTACATGGCAAAACGCTTAGAATCTTACTATCCGGTTTTGTACAAAGGGAAAGCGGGTTTGGTGGCGCACGAGTGTATTCTAGATTTGCGATCGCTCAAAAAGTCTGCGGCTATAGAAGTGGAAGATATCGCTAAACGGTTGATGGATTACGGCTATCACGCGCCGACGGTTTCTTGGCCGGTCGCTGGTACGGTGATGGTGGAACCGACGGAAAGCGAATCGAAGCAGGAATTAGACCGTTTTTGCGAGGCGATGATTGCGATTCGAGGCGAAATTGCGGAGATTGAAAACGGTAATGTTGACGCGCAAAATAACGTTTTGAAAAATGCGCCACACACGGCAGAATCTCTGATGGTTGATGAGTGGAATCGTCCTTATACTCGCGCGCAAGCGGCTTATCCGGCACCTTGGACTCGCGAACATAAGTTTTGGCCGGCGGTGGGTCGGATAGATAATGCGTTTGGCGATCGTAATTTTGTCTGTTCTTGTTTGCCTATGGAGGCTTACACTTAAGATTGAAATCCATGTAAATCTCGTTTGTCTCCGAGTCTAGATCCCCCTCGCATCCCCCTTAAGAAGCTATGCCTTACTCACATCTTTCTTAACAAAGGCGCTCCGGCTCAAGCCGGAGCGACCTCCGGGCGCTCGCTCCCTTGGAGTAGGATTGACAACCAGGAACCGAATCAAGTAAGCCTGAAATTACGGTATCAGAGGCGAGTGAGGAACTATGACGGCAGAATGGGCAGTAGCAGAACTACAATTTGCTTGTTTAGGCGATCGGCGTCGCCAGAAAAGACTGGTGCGAATTGTCTCAGACTTAGCCTCACAGCCCCATGCCACTGTGCCACAAGCATCAGGGGATTGGGCAGCCACCCAAGGGGCTTATGACTTTTGGTCATCTCCACGAGTCTCGTCAGATGCGATTCGCCAAGCCCACCAAAGAAGTACCATCGAACGAATCAAAGTACACCCAATGGTTCTGGCGATTCAGGACACCACAGAACTGAATTTCACCCACCATCCCAGCAAGAAAGGAATGGGACACTTGGATAGTGCCACCAGTCGGGGTCTGAAAGTTCACTCAGTATTTTGTAGCTCTGCCAATGGAGTACCATTAGGAGTGTTGCACCAACAAGTATGGGCGCGAGATCCTGCGACTATTGGTAAGAAGCATTCCAGAAATCAAACCGAAACCAAAGACAAAGAAAGCCAACGTTGGTTAACAGCTCTTGATGCGACCCAGAAGGTGATGCCAGAATCAATTACTGTACTAACGGTAGCCGATCGCGAAGCCGACATCTATGACTTTTTAGCGACTGAAAGACCTGAGAATTCTCAGTTGTTAATTCGCGCCTATCACAACCGTCAAGTCAAGAACTCTGATGGTACAAAAGAAGTAGAGCGACTACAAGGTGCGATCGCCAAAGTACCGATCGCCGGACAACTGGACTTGGAATTGCGAGCTAATCCGCAGCGAGAAGCTCGTAAAGCGACTCTGAACCTGCAGGCTACAACAGTCGAAATTCTACCTCCTCAAAGCCACCCTCACCACCAAAATTTACAGCCGCTGACAGTGCAAGTGATTCTGGCTAGTGAAAACAACCCACCGACCACAGAGAAGCCTGTAAGCTGGTTGTTATTGACCACCTTGCCCATTAATGGTTTCTCTGATCTTGTCCAGTGCTTACGCTGGTACAGTTACCGTTGGTTAATCGAACGCTATCATTACGTTCTTAAAAGTGGATGCGGTTTAGAACAGCTACAATTAGAAACTGCCGAGCGCATCGAACGGGCAATCTCAACCTACACAATTGTGGCATGGCGGTTATTGTGGATGATTTACGAATCTCGTCATCATCCTGAGCTGGGAGGGGACACCATTCTCGAAACCCATGAATGGCAAGCACTTTACTGCACAATTCATGGGACTCCTATCCCTAGTGAATCACCCCCAACTTTAAGTAATTGCATTCGTTGGATTGCAAAATTAGGTGGATTTTTAGGACGTTCATGTGATGGTGAACCGGGTGTCAAGACCCTGTGGCGAGGCTGGCAACGTTTGCATGACATTGCTGGTACATGGAAATTAGTTTCCACCCATTCCCCCCCGGATGTCAAGCCTGATTTTGTTAAGAAAGATGTGAGTAAGGCATAGCTTAAGAAGGGGGACTTTGAGAACGCTTCCGGTTCCCCCCTTGTAGGGGCGGTGCCCCCGTGCCCGCCCGCTAGGGGGGATCTCCGGGTTTGATAGATGCCGAAATCCACCCCACGAAAGGCCTCAAGAAACCGGGTTTTTTCGACAATACCTAACTACAATAGTTCGGACAGTTTTTAAGCAGCCAGAGTACCATAAGACAAGACTGAAGGAAGGTTAGGGTGATTTAAAATCAAATCCGGGTCTAAATCTAACTTATCAATAAAGGTAGAAAGTAGATGCTTATTGAATTCCAGACGTTTATAAGAAGCCATAGAAAACACAAAAGATTTGGCAGATGAATGACAACTAGAGAGTTCATATTTGGCTAGATTTAAGGCAATCAGACTGGCATTAAAATGAAAATCAAGCCGTGGTAAATGACGAGCTTGACAATCAGACAATCCCGTAAATTGTTTAGGATCACGAAAAATAAATTCGATTTGAAAACGAGCCTGATAATATTCAACAATTTGCTCAGGTGGTAGATGAATATCAGTGCTAAATAATAAAGTATTTTTGATTTTCCCATTGGCTTGAACCTCAGAAATACAAGCCAAGCTAATTTGGCAATTTAAACAACAACTCGCCTTCTACTAATGTATATAATGAAACTCCCGGTTTAATTTGTTTAACAAACTTAAGACGACTCAGATCTTGGCAGTTAACCTTACCATCATATTTGCGAGGTGCTCCCAGTTTATTTTGTTCACCTGTATAGAGATAGCGTAGGTTAGCATCAACTCTTAGCTTGCCAATAAAGTCTAAATTCAACTCCCGCACAGCATCCCAGAATTTAGAGCGATAATAATAGCCATCAGCCACCAAATAACGTACAGAAGTTGGGAAGGAACAACGAGTATTCTTTAGATGTTTTGCATAATCATCAACTCTTGTGATGTCAGGCGTTGAGCTTTGAGACTCCTGTTTTTTGCGAGATTTTTTTGAGCAGCTATTCTTCGGTTTTTGTGGCAGTTTTTTCCCGGGCTTTATTTGAGGACGTGATGGAGTTTGTTGCACGCTTAAGCTATAAGATAAACGAGTCTCAATTTCGACAATAGAAATCACAGAAATTTCCAATCCCTGTTCCGATTTACCAGCTACACCATTATAAAAATAAGCCTTGCCGTCAGTTTTTTTGCCACTTTTTCTTAAAAAAGAACAATCAATAACAGCAATGACTGTGTGTTCAGGATTTAAAGCTTGTTCGAGGAAATATTGATTAAATTGTGGAAAATTAAAGCTTTTGAGAAAGTGACGACGGTAGGTTTTTTCGCTCAAACAACTATAACGACTGAGATTTGTGAAGTTGACCTTGCCATAAGCCAGCAAGATAGTTGAGAATAAAGTGATTAAAAACTTCTTTTGGGGTTGACTAATCCCTGGCATTTGTTGTAAGATGGATTCAATGATTTTCATAAGGCAATCTGTTGAGCTTGTGTGTTTTTATAGCTTAACCGAAAAGAGTGCCTTTTTTTCTGTTGATTGTGGGTTCAGATTGCACTCACTTTTTTCACTTCTCTGCTGCAAAAGCGATCGTATCCCTCTTTAAAAACTGTCCGGAGTATTGTAACTACAACCCAAAAACTCGGAAAAAACCCCGGTGGTTGAGCGAAGTCGAAACCCTCAAGAAACCGGGTTTTTACGACAATAACTAACTACAACCCAAAAACTCCGAAAAACCCCCGGTGGTTGAGCGAAGTCGAAACCCTCAACACCCCACGAAAACCCTCAACAAAATTTCCCCATCTCAGCTACAATCAAAACCATCCTCTCCACCCCCACATACCCGCCATGAGGCACTGGCCCCCCGGACAACAAATACACAACGGCAAATACATCATCGAAGAAATCCTGGGCGGTGGCGGATTCGGTGTCACCTACCGCGCCCAAAACCTCAAAAAAGGCGAAGTAGTCGCCATCAAAACCCTAAATGCCAACGTTCAAGGTAAACCAAACTTTCAGGAATTACAAACCAAATTTCTCAACGAAGCTTTATCTTTAGCCCGCTGCAGCCATCCCCACGTCGTCCGAGTTGAGGAAGTATTTCCCGAAATGGTAGGAAATCTTCAATTGTGGTGCATGGTGATGGAATTAATCGACGGCACTAATTTAGCAGAATATCTCGAAGATAACGGCATTTTGTCGGAAGAAAAAGCTTTGCCAATGATTCAACAAGTAGGAAGCGCCCTGAGTTTTGTGCATCAGCAAAACCTGACTCACCGCGATGTTAAACCCCTAAATATTATGCTCAGACGGCGGGGTTTAGAAGCAGTTTTGATTGATTTTGGATTGGCGCGGGAGTTGACAGTACCGGGGCAATTGAAAAGTAGTAGCGTTTTTGGTACCGAGTGTTTTGCCCCCATCGAACAGTATGAAAGACGGGCAGAACGCGGCCCTTATACTGATGTTTATTCCTTGGCTGTAACTCTTTACGTAATGCTGACAGGTGAGTTACCCTGTCCGTCAAGATTCAGAAGACCAATTGACCCTGTAACTCCGCCGAAGCAACACAATTCTAAGATTAGCGACAGGGTGAATGCGGCGATTATGAAAGGGATGGAGTTGGAACCGCAAAATCGCCCGCAGTCGGTGCAGGAATGGTTGGATTTAGTGATGCCTAAGAAAGCTGCTTTGGATTTAGGGATACCTAAAAAGGCGGAGACGGTGCAATTTAATTTGTTAGATTTAGGGATACCTAAAAAGGCGGAGACGGTGCAATTGATTTCAGCCGTGGGGATGGATTATATAAACTTGCGAAATTTATTGGCGGCGAAAAAGTGGAAAGAAGCCGATGAGGAAACCGCGAGAGTGATGCTGAAGGTGGCGGGTAGGGAGAAAGAAGGATGGCTGGATGAAATAAGTATAGAAAAATTCCCCTGCGAGGACTTGCGTACCATTGACCAACTTTGGGTAAAATACAGCAATGGGCGCTTCGGCTTTAGCGTGCAGAAGCGCATCTATCAAAGTCTGGGGAGAACCAGGAAATATGATTGGGAAGATTGGAAAAGGAGCGTGCAGAAGCGCATCTATCAAAGTCTGGGGAGAACCAGGAAATATGATACGGAAGATTTGGAAAATGATTGGGAAGATTGGAAAACGTTTGCCGATCGGGTAGGCTGGAGAAAAAATAACGAATGGCTGTCCTACAACAACCTCACTTTTTCAGAGAAAGCACCAGAAGGTCATCTCCCTGGCCTGAACCTTGCAGAGGTTTGGGAGGCGAGTGTTTTGTGGAACCTGAAGGTTTGGTATCTCTTCTCTCGCGTCGAGACTTGTAGACTGTAACATCTAAGCGTTTCAGGATTTCATAAAGATTTATAACAAAGCCCAAAACCACGATCGCCACTTCTAAGTTAATACCTAAAACCCCGAGTTACCATGACTATAAGATAAACTTTATTATTAACTGTAGGGGCGAAGCATTCCGCGAAAAATATGAGCTTCAAAACCGACAATATATGGCCCGAATGCTTCGCCCAGGCTTCCGCGCCAGATACAATTCCGATGTTTTAGAATTTGATTTATCTGATTTCCCACCGCAGATATTGGTAAACGCACCCTGATTAGTGATAACCCTGAAGATTCGAGTTTACTCGCGTGAATTGGGCGAAGCATTCGGATGGTTTCGGCAGTTAAAAAACCAAACAACCAACGAACAAACTAAAAAAACGCTCTTACTCCCCCCCTTACCAAGCTATGCCTTACTCACATCTTTCTTAACAAAATCAGGCTTGACATCCGGGGGGGAATGGGTGGAAACTAATTTCCATGTACCAGCAATGTCATGCAAACGTTGCCAGCCTCGCCACAGGGTCTTGACACCCGGTTCACCATCACATGAACGTCCTAAAAATCCACCTAATTTTGCAATCCAACGAATGCAATTACTTAAAGTTGGGGGTGATTCACTAGGGATAGGAGTCCCATGAATTGTGCAGTAAAGTGCTTGCCATTCATGGGTTTCGAGAATGGTGTCCCCTCCCAGCTCAGGATGATGACGAGATTCGTAAATCATCCACAATAACCGCCATGCCACAATTGTGTAGGTTGAGATTGCCCGTTCGATGCGCTCGGCAGTTTCTAATTGTAGCTGTTCTAAACCGCATCCACTTTTAAGAACGTAATGATAGCGTTCGATTAACCAACGGTAACTGTACCAGCGTAAGCACTGGACAAGATCAGAGAAACCATTAATGGGCAAGGTGGTCAATAACAACCAGCTTACAGGCTTCTCTGTGGTCGGTGGGTTGTTTTCACTAGCCAGAATCACTTGCACTGTCAGCGGCTGTAAATTTTGGTGGTGAGGGTGGCTTTGAGGAGGTAGAATTTCGACTGTTGTAGCCTGCAGGTTCAGAGTCGCTTTACGAGCTTCTCGCTGCGGATTAGCTCGCAATTCCAAGTCCAGTTGTCCGGCGATCGGTACTTTGGCGATCGCACCTTGTAGTCGCTCTACTTCTTTTGTACCATCAGAGTTCTTGACTTGACGGTTGTGATAGGCGCGAATTAACAACTGAGAATTCTCAGGTCTTTCAGTCGCTAAAAAGTCATAGATGTCGGCTTCGCGATCGGCTACCGTTAGTACAGTAATTGATTCTGGCATCACCTTCTGGGTCGCATCAAGAGCTGTTAACCAACGTTGGCTTTCTTTGTCTTTGGTTTCGGTTTGATTTCTGGAATGCTTCTTACCAATAGTCGCAGGATCTCGCGCCCATACTTGTTGGTGCAACACTCCTAATGGTACTCCATTGGCAGAGCTACAAAATACTGAGTGAACTTTCAGACCCCGACTGGTGGCACTATCCAAGTGTCCCATTCCTTTCTTGCTGGGATGGTGGGTGAAATTCAGTTCTGTGGTGTCCTGAATCGCCAGAACCATTGGGTGTACTTTGATTCGTTCGATGGTACTTCTTTGGTGGGCTTGGCGAATCGCATCTGACGAGACTCGTGGAGATGACCAAAAGTCATAAGCCCCTTGGGTGGCTGCCCAATCCCCTGATGCTTGTGGCATAGTGGCATGGGGCTGTGAGGCTAAGTCTGAGACAATTCGCACCAGTCTTTTCTGGCGACGCCGATCGCCTAAACAAGCAAATTGTAGTTCTGCTACTGCCCATTCTGCCGTCATAGTTCCTCACTCGCCTCTGATACCGTAATTTCAGGCTTACTTGATTCGGTTCCTGGTTGTCAATCCTACTCCAAGGGAGCGAGCGCCCGGAGGTCGCTCCGGCTTGAGCCGGAGCGCCTTTGTTAAGAAAGATGTGAGTAAGGCATAGCTTGCTAAGGTGGGGAGTAAGAGTTAGCCCCTTGTTAAGGGGGGGGAGTAAGAGTTTCGATAGTCCAAAATCCCAAATACGAAATCGATATGAGCTCAAAAGTTACCCTCACCATCACTTCCGGGAATCTCAAAGGCCGAGAATTTACCTTTGACACTGGCACAACTTGCATTATTGGCCGCGCTAAAGATTGCTATCCTAAGATTCCCGACGACGAAAAACACCGCACCATTTCCCGCTATCACTGCTTGCTGGATATCAATCCTCCCGATATCCGGGTGCGCGATTTCGGTAGCAAAAATGGCACTTTTGTTAATGGCAAAAAAATCGGTCAGCGAGAACCCAATCAAACTCCCGAAGAAGCTGCTCAAATTCAATTTCCAGAATACGACTTGCAAGGGGGAGATGAATTTACACTAAGCGATACTTCTTTTCGAGTTGGCATTGCCATTGAGCCGGAAATGGTCAAAACTGCCGAACATCAAATACCCCCTGTCATTCCCTCAACTCAAGCGAATCTGTGGGAAATGCTCAAAGCTTTTCTGTTGAAAGCAGTGGCGAATGAAAGCAATATCGGAGTTCTCGGCGATTACGTTTTGCTCAAAGAATTGGGTAGGGGAGGTTTTAGTTTAGTTTATTTGGCGCGCCACAAACAAACTAACGAACAAGTTGCGCTGAAAGTGATGCTGCCAAAAGTAGCGGCAAATCAGCGGGCTGTTAATTGGTTTTTGCGGGAAGTTGAAAATAAGAAAGTTTTAAAACATCCCAATGTGGTAGGATTAAAAGAGTTTGGTTATGCTGATGAAACTTTCTTTTTCACGATGGAATACTGCGACGGTGGCAGTGTTGTGGATTTGATGGAAAAACGAGGTTGCAGCACTTTGCCGATTGGTGAGGCTGTGGCTATTATTTTGCAAGTTTTAGATGGTTTGACTTACACGCACAATGCAGAAATTCCCAATGTCAGATTGGCTGATGGTAGTTTTGTAAAGGGACGGGGTTTGATTCACCGGGATTTGAAACCGGGGAATATTTTTTTGGCGAATGTGGGTGGGAAACAAGTTGCCAAAATTGGGGATTATGGGTTAGCAAAGGCTTTTGACCAAGCAGGTTTAAGTGGCCAAACTATGACTGGTAATGTTGTGGGTACGCCGTATTTTCTGCCGCGACAGCAAGTAGTAGATTATAAGTACGCGCAACCGGATGGTGATGTTTGGGCGGCGGTGGCTTGTTTGTATGTGATGATAACGGGATATTCCCCGCGCAATTTCCCGGATCAAGACCCGTTTTTGGCGGTGTTGCCAACTGATGCGGTTCCTGTGGACGATCGCACTTCTGCGATTCCTCAACCGCTAGCCACAGTTATCGATCGCGCTTTAATTGACAATCCTAATATTTATTATAAAAGTGCAGCGGAATTTAAACAAGCCCTATTCAATAGTATATCGTAATTTATGGTTCGACTACCCATAGCTTTTCAGAAACCCGATTTATTCAAAAACCGGGTTTCTTGGTATTCTCAATCGGCCATCACAGACAACACATACTCTCCTTGATTTACTGACTGATTTGTCGAAACATCAAAAATGAAAACATCCGACTCAGCACAAACATCAACCAAACTCGGAAATTCCCCATTCTTATTAAAGCTGAGAATTTGATAAAGCCGATCGCCCTTTTTGACATAACTCCCCACTTGCACTCGATTTTGAATCATCCCGCCCGCCGGCGCGTAGTATTTGAGCGCCGAATTCTTGGGTGTGAAAATAACTTGATGCGCCGCAGTTTCCGGGAGGGGAAATCCATCTATTTTCAATAAACCCTTACTTGCTAAGTAATTTTTGATGCCCCGCAAGCCATTTGCCACCGACTCGGGATTCATTTCCATCCCCGAACCTAATTCTAAAGTCCAAGCTTCCACGTCAAATTTGAGCGCACTTCCCAACTCTGCTAACATCTTCTCCAAAGCCAGCCAAGGCTTGAGAAACGCCTCGTCAAAAGCATCGCCGTCGTACTCGTTCATCAAGATTGCGCGATCGAGCAAAAAAGCTTTCGCACTCTCCTGGCGGGAATTAAAACAGTAAAGGTAATCTAAACTTTGATTCGTAGAACTGTGCAAATCCAGCACATAATCCGCATCCAAACACAAAGATTGTAGCTGATATCGGTAAAGTTCGCTGTAGGGGCGGCAACTAGGAGCGTTAATTTTTGCCAACTCTTTGGCAAAACTCAAAGCAATCGCTTTTCTGTAATTAACTTTGACAGTATCGGCATCGAGATGGATGTGAGACTTAGCAAAACCAAGAATATCTTCCCCTTGTTTTTCAAAATCCCAGAAAATCCGGTTCCAATTTACCCCATCATACAGATTGTAACGGCCTGGGGAAAAATGGTGCGATCGCTGGCTGACACCCACAGGATTGCAAACAGGAACTAGCCAAATTTCCCCGCTTAACTGGCTGCTGTCCAAAGACATTAAAAACTCAATTAATTGGTGAATCACAGCATTACCGCTAATCTCAGCACCGTGCAGGTTAGATTGGAGATAAGCTTTTTTGCCGGGAATCGCACCTTGGAACTGATAGACTTGCAGTGAAAGCCGATCGCCCGAAGCAAGCTGCACCACAGGAATAGTCGAAATAACTGGAATCATAGACAAGGAAACGGGGAATGGGGAATGGGGAATTGGGCATGGGGCATGGGGCATGGGGCATGGGGCATGGGGCATTGGTAACTGGTAATTGGTAATTGTTACTAATGACTAATGACTAATGACTAATGACTAATGACTTCATAGCCGATTTGCTGACGAAGGTCTAAAATCAATACAGTCCCCTGCTGACTTGCTTTGAGCAAGATTTAAGCATACTTACCCTGAAACCTTATAATAATCCTTGTGCAAGACACTGCCCAGAACCGCCCAGAGCTGGATCTGAAGACCATATTTCCCTTCGAGCTAGATAACTTTCAGAGAGAGGCGATCGCCGCCCTCGATGCAGGTAAATCCGTTGTCGTGTGCGCTCCCACAGGCTCGGGGAAAACGTTAATCGGGGAATACGCCATCCATCAAGCACTCTCCAGGGGGCGGCGCGTCTTCTACACCACTCCCCTCAAAGCTCTTTCTAACCAAAAGCTGCGCGACTTCCGCAGTCAATTTGGAGACGACAACGTAGGTTTGCTCACGGGCGACATCTCCGTCAATCGAGATGCGCCGATTTTGGTGATGACTACCGAAATATTTCGGAATATGCTCTACGGTACGCCTATAGGAGAAGTCGGTACTTCCCTCACCGGAGTCGAAACCGTGGTACTCGACGAGTGTCACTACATGAACGATCGCCAGCGTGGTACCGTCTGGGAAGAATCGATCATCTACTGTTCGAGCGAAATTCAACTGCTCGCCCTCTCAGCAACCGTTGCTAATAGCGAGCAACTCACAGACTGGATTAACAAAGTCCACGGGCCCACAGAGCTCGTCTACTCAGACTTTCGGCCAGTGCCGCTGCAATTCCACTTCGCCAACCAAAAAGGGATATTTCCCCTGCTAGACGACACCGGCAAAAGAGCCAATGTCCGCTTAGTCCCCAAAAAGAAGCAGCAAAAAGTAGAAAGAGGCAGCATCCCCACTCCGAGTTTGACCGATGTTTTGGCCCGGTTGGACGATCGAGATATGCTACCAGCAATTTACTTCATCTTCAGCCGTCGCGGGTGCGACCAAGCAGTCGCAGAAGTCGGCAATTTCTCCCTGGTTAACGAAGCCGAAACAGCCGAACTCAAACGCATCATTGACGATTTTTTACAGCGAAACCCAGAAGCAGAACGCTTCGGTCAAAAAGAAGCTCTTTTAAAAGGCATCGCCGCCCACCACGCAGGCATTTTGCCCGCTTGGAAAGGTTTAGTAGAAGAACTCTTTGGCAGAGGTTTGATTAAAGTGGTATTTGCCACCGAAACCCTAGCAGCCGGGATTAATATGCCCGCCCGCACCACAGTCATTTCCACTCTGTCCAAGCGCACCGACAAGGGGCACCGACTGCTAAACGCTTCAGAATTCCTGCAAATGGCCGGTCGGGCTGGTCGGCGGGGCATGGACAAGCTGGGGCACGTCGTGGCAGTTCAGACGCGCTTTGAAGGCGCAAAAGAAGCCTCGTATTTGGCAACAGCCAAAGCCGACCCCCTCGCCAGTCAGTTTACGCCCAGCTACGGCATGGTGCTGAATTTGCTGCAAACTCACACTCTCGACGAAGCTCAAGAGTTGGTAGAGCGAAGTTTTGGTCAATACCTGTCTACCTTGTACTTGCAGCCGCAGCAATCAGAATTAGACCGGCTGCAAACAGAATTGGCGGTGCTCGAACAGTCCTTGGCCGCTGGAGGAAATGTCTCCACCCTGGAAAAACACCTGGCCCATTACGAAAAATTGCAGGGAAGACTCAAAGAAGACAAACGTTTGCTCAAAATTCTATTGCAGCAAGCTGAAGAAGCGCGATTTAAAGAGATGTCCGTAGTTGTGGCTTTTGCAGTGCTCGGCACGGTTCTGAGCCTCAAAGGTAAACACGTTCCGACAGCCAAACGATCGCACACAAATCCTGTACCCGCCGTATTGGTTGCCAAAATCGCAGGTTCCGGCCAAGCACCAAATTTGGTGTGCTTGGGCAAAGATAACCGCTGGTATGTCGTCGCCATTAGCGATGTTGCTACCCTGCACGCGGAATTACCCCGCTTGACCGTTGCAGATACCTTGAACCCGCCGTCGGAAATGCCCCTGAGACTCGGCCAGTGCCGCTTGGCAAATGAAGAAACTGCTTCAATTGCTGCATCGATCCCAGAATTGCCCGCACCAGAACCGAGCCCAGAGGCGATCGAACAACAGCAGAAAATCGCAGCCCTAGAAGCTCAGCTAGAAATTCACCCGGTTCTAGAATGGGGTAATCCCGGTACTTTGCTCAAACGCCAGCGCCGCCGGGAAGAATTGAAAAAAGAAATCCGCAAAAGCGAACAAGAGTTAGAAAAGCAGCGATCTCGCTACTGGGAGCAATTTCTCAACTTAATCGACATCTTGCTGAATTTCGGCTGCTTGGAAAAAGTAGTTTCGGCACATGGAAACCGAGATGATTCCTCCGACAGATTGGTACCCACAATCTTGGGTCAAGCTTGCGCCGCCATTCGCGGCGATAACGAACTGTGGCTGGGTTTGTCCCTGATGTCTGCGGAGTTTGACGAACTCGACCCCCACCACCTCGCTGCTGCTTGCGCGGCCTTAGTTACAGAAGTTTCCAGGCCCGACAGTTGGACTCACTACTCGCTGTCGCCAGAAGTTTTGGCACCTTTGGACAATCTACAAAAAGGCTTGCGTCGCCGATTGTTTCAAGTGCAGTACCGTCATGAAGCTGCAATCCCGATTTGGCTGGAACGGGATTTAGTGACTTTGGTCGAACAGTGGGCTCTGGGCGTTGAATGGCTGGAACTGATTAGCCATACGAGTTTGGATGAAGGGGATGTGGTGCGGATTTTGCGCCGGACTTTGGATTTCTTGTCTCAGATTCCTCATGTTCCTCATGTTTCGGATTCTTTGCGGAGGAATGCTTGTCGGGCGATGCAGTTAATCGATCGATTCCCCGTGAATGAAGCTGCAACGCCAGAAAGTGGTTGAGTGTTGGCTGTTGACTGTTGGCTGTTGGCTGTCTTGCATCTAAATTGTATTTTTGGTTTTTCAACCCAAATGCACGCAGATTTTAATTTAATATCGTTTCCGGTTGCATCGATATTGTTCAAATGTCCAAATCCAAACAGTCAACACTCAACAGTCAACAGTCAACAGTCATCAGGACTACACCCAGATTTAAATCTAAAATCCCCAATCTAACATCCCAAATCTAAAATCGATTGCTTGCACATTTTCCTGATTCAGGTTGCAGGACAGGATAGAAAATTGTATGGTGCGGATCGATCGCTCTTAATTGTTATTGAATTTTTCTCTAGCGGTGTGGTGGGTAATTTTCATATTTATGCAACAAATCAATAAGCCTGATCAAATGCCTGATGCCTGCTCTCAGGCTCAAAAAATTCGCTTTTTCACTTTCTTGCAAAGAGTCTTAATTGGAACTCTCGCAAGTACATTACTCAATCTCTTCATCATATTTCCCTCTCCGAGTTTCGCAGAAGTAGTTCTGGGCGTTGTTCGCAGTTCCGAGAATTCTCCGGATTGGGTGAAGATTACCACGCGCCTCTGGGAAAGCGGCATTGCTTACAAACCAATCAATCTGGAAGAAATCAAAAGTACGGCGGATTTAGCAGGCGTTAACGTGCTGTTTTTGCCCAATATAGAAACTTTGACTCCGGCGCAAATTAAAGTTTTAGAAGCTTGGGCATCCCAGGGCGGGCGCTTGATTGCTTCGGGTCCCGTCGGTCGCAGTTCCCCGGCCTTGGTGCGCCAATCTTTGCGATCGCTCCTTGGGGCCTATTGGGCTTTTCCGTTAACCCAGCCGGCGACGCCACAACCACGCAGCCGCTGTCGAGATCTTGCTTGCACTACTTCTAGCAATTGGGTGCCACCAGAACAAAAAAATGCCTCAGTCCAAGGTGGTGTATTGATTCCGGCTGATGCGAACAGTCAAACTATTGCTACTTGGAAAGATAGTTCCGGTTCCTCCGCAGCTATCGCCACGGATCGCGCTACCTATCTCGGCTGGCGCTGGGGTAGCGAGGGTTCGGGAAATGTAGATAAGGCTTGGCTGCAAGCCTCGATCGCCCGCTGGGGAGGCACAATCGCTTCTGGGCCTCTAGCACCGCCCAGTGCTGCCACGACCCCACTGCCAACTCCCCCCTCCAGAGTTACTAGAAACAGCCCTAGTTCGCCGCGTAGTACCCCGCTGAGCCGACTTTCTCCCTCGGGTGCGCTTCCCGATCCAGTACCTGCAACTTTTACAGACCCTTCCGATCAGTCGGCGCCGATGGGTTTGGACGTGCAGCCAAATTCCAATAAGCCGATCGTCAGCATTGAAGCGTACTTGATGCGCCAAGAACTCACTAACCTCCTCGGCCGGTTTGAAAGCGCCCTGACAGCATCTAATTCAGCCAATACCGCCGTCAATCTCAATGCTGCTACCACCCCTCAACTGGTGGCTGCAGAACAGGGGGGCGGCGGCCCGGCAGCCAGTCGCTTGACTATTCTGCAAGCGAGCAGGACGGGGGCGATCGCCCAAGCGCGGCAGGTTTTGCAAACTTTCGAGCAACTTCTGCAAGAGCAAAACTACGCGGAGGCTAGAAAGCAGTGGGTGGAAGCGCGGCAGTTGCTGTGGCAAAATTACCCCCAGGAAGGACAGCGCGTTGGGGCGGAAATTCGGGCGGTTTGGCTCGATCGCGGGACGATCGTTGCAGCGCGATCTGAGCAGGGTTTGGCCGCAGTGTTCGATCGGCTCGCAGCCGCCGGTATCAATACTGTTTTCTTTGAAACTTTAAATGCCGGATATACGATTTATCCCAGTCAAGTTGCACCGCAACAAAACCCCCTCACCGTTGGCTGGGACCCCCTGGCATCTGCGGTTAAATTAGCTCACGAGCGAGGCATGGAACTGCACGCTTGGGTTTGGGTTTTTGCCACAGGAAATAAGCGCCACAATACTTTAATTGGTAAGCCTAGTTCTTATCCCGGGCCGGTGCTTTCCGCTTATCCACAGTGGGCAAATATTGACAATAAAGGACGCACGCAAAATCCTAACGATGGTAAATTTTATCTCGATCCGGCGAACCCGGAAGCGCGTAATTATTTGCTGCGAATTGTCAGCGAAATTGCCAACAACTACAAAGTAGATGGGGTGCAATTAGACTATATTCGCTATCCTTTTCAAGATGACAATGCGAATTTTACTTACGGTTACGGTATTGCGGCGCGGCAGCAATTTCGGCAGTTAACTGGTGCAGATCCGGTGAGTATTTCCCCCAGGGACGCCAGTTTGTGGCGGCAGTGGGTTGAGTTTAAAACTAATCAAATTAATAGTTTTGTAGCGGAAGTTTCTCAGCTTTTGCGACAGAATTATCCGCGCACAATTCTGTCGGTGGCGGTGTTTCCCCACCCGGAAAGTCAGCGGATTTACAAAATTCAGCAAAATTGGGAAGTTTGGGCTCGTCAGGGCATTGTAGATTTGATTGTGCCGATGACTTATGCTTTGGATACGAACCGACTTCAGCGCATCACCGAACCGTTGGTAAACGAACAAATGCTCGGTTCGGCTTTGATTTCTCCGTCGGTTAAGTTGTTGACTCTCCCGGAAGTTGTGGCGATCGACCAAATTCAAGCTTTGCGCGATTTGCCGACTGGGGGCTATGCTATTTTTGCGGTGGAAAGTATCAGCAGCGCGATGCAGGGGTTTTTTAACCGCACTCAAGGCCCGCCAGTGCGTTCCACTTCTGCAGCAGAGCCCATACCTTACCGACAGCCGTTTGCGGCGGCTGCTTCGCGGTATACTGCTCTCAAGCAGGAATGGAGTTTTTTGTTGGCTAACAATCAGTTGCGGGTGTCGGAATCTGAACTGAAAGTTTTGCAAAGTCGAGCCGATGAATTGGCGCAAGCTTTGAGCAAATTGGCGGCAAATCCTTCTACGGAAAGTTTAGCAACCGCTAAAAGATTGTTAAGGAGTTTTCAATCTCAATTTCAATCTTCAATGCGCTTGCATTCGGCAGATAATAGCTATCAAGTTCAAACTTGGCAAAATCGCTTAGAGAGTTTGGATATGCTGTTACGTTACGGCGAAAAGATGGAGTTGAATCGCAGGTAAATATAGGTTTTTGGGCGGAGTTCTTGTTTAGCTACTCTTGGTTCAAACTGAGATGTTGCACTATTCTCAATAACCCTTCTCTGGGCGCGCAGGATGCCCACCCCACAAGAAAATGTAGTTGTTGTGGAACAGGCATCTTGCCTGTTCCACAATAAAATTCATCTCTTGTGGAACAGGCATCTTGCCTGTTCCTAAATAAGTAATTGAGAATGGTGCAATAGATCAGATGATTTCGGCTTAGGCTGATAACGCCCACTTATCTGTATCAGTAGTTACGAAAAAACTCTGAGTATAAATCCGCTATATTGAGTTAAATTGCTCGACGCTACTATCGTCAGTAAACTACAGCATCAGGATAAAAAGAAGGGCAAAGGGAACATAATTTACACTCAAAACTCCCAACAGTTACCAATGCCCAATTCCCCATGCCCAATTCCCAATTCCTCTTAGGATGGCTATGTTTCCTAAACCCTTCAATCGCTTTGCTACCAAAATTATCGGCAAAGCTTCATTACAAACTGTGCTTGTAGTTCCTTTTTTAGTGCAGATTGTCGGCACGGTAGGAGTTGTAGGTTGGCTATCGTTCCAAAACGGTCAGCGGGCGGTAAACGATGTTGCCGCTCAGTTGCGGGGAGAAATTAGCGATCGCATCAAAGACCGCATGGAAAATTATATGTCAATTCCCCACATTGTCAATCACCTGAACGTTCAAGGCATAAAATTGGGGCAATTGAACCTAGAAGACAACCAAAAACTACAACATCATTTCCTAGAACAAATTCAATATTTTGATTCGATCAGCATCATTTACACAGGCAAAGAAAATGGAGAACATTCGGGAGCAATCCGCACTAAAGAGCGGAATTTGATATCTGCTGCCGACACCTCGACGGGCAATAAATTAGCTCGCTATACGGGTGACTCTCAGGGAAACCGCGTTCAATTAGTGCAAATTTCAGCAAATATTTACGATCCGCTAACTCGCCCTTGGTACATAGCTGCTGCTACGGCAAAAAAACCTATTTGGACTCCAATTTATACAGATTTTTTGACGAGGGAACTGGCAATTACTGCTGCTTTGCCTATCTACGACGACGCTGGCAAGCTGTTAGGCGTAGCTGGCAGCGATTTGCTGTTTTCCCGCATCAAAGAATTTCTGGTTAGCCTCAAAATTGGCAAATCGGGACAAACTTTTGTCATGGAGCGATCGGGGATGTTAATTGCTACTTCAACGGCGAGTGCAGAATTCGTGGTGGATTGAGAGAGAAGCGTGTTTTTTGTCTATTTCCAGTGGGCGTTGCTTAATCAGGGTATGAAAAAAATAAGGTGAAAATCCCCAAGCTTTGTCGATACTGGTTTCTCTGACTCGCATATTTAGCCTTTCATACCCTAAATCAGCAACGCCCCAGTGATATTACCGATCGCCAAAAAGCAGAAAACGCCCTCCGGGAAGCCGAAGAAAAGTACCGCAACATTTATGAAAATGCTTTGAATGGAATTTTTCAAACTGCTATTGACGGGAAATACATCAGCGCTAACCCCGCTTTAGCTAACATCTATGGTTACGACTCGCCTGCCGATTTAATAGCAGCACAGCCGAATTTCAATAACCAGCTTTATGTGAAATCGAACCGCCGCGACGAATTTGCAGCGCTGATGAACGAGTACGGGATATTATCAAACTTTGAATCGGAAATTTACCGCAAAGATGACAGCATAATCTGGATTTCGGAAAATTGTCGCGCTGTCTGTGATGAAGCCGGAAATCTACTTTACTACGAAGGTTTTATTAAAGACATTACTGATAACAAACAAGCGGAAATTAAAATGCAGCAGGCGAAAGAAGCGGCCGAAGCAGCAAACAAAGCGAAGAGTACCTTTCTTGCCAATATGAGCCACGAGTTACGCACCCCTCTCAATTCTATACTCGGGTTTGCACAAATCATGGAACCCAGCCCGGATCTTACTGTCGAAAACCGAGAAAATATGAGAATTATTCGCCGTAGTGGCGAACACTTACTCACCTTGATCAATGAAGTCTTAGACTTGTCAAAAATCGAAGCGGGGCGAATGACGCTCAACCCAAAAAACTTCGACCTCTACCGCTTGCTGGACGATTTGCAAGATATGTTTCAACTGCGCGTACATAATCAACAATTGCAGTTGCGTTTCCAGCGGAATGCTGACGTTCCTCAGTACGTGCGAACCGATGATATTAAATTACGGCAAGTGCTGATCAATCTTCTGAGTAATGCGATTAAGTTTACGCAAACAGGCGAAATCATCTTAAGAGTTATAAAATTAGAACACTCGGGATTTATGGATTTATTGGATAGTCCCACAGCTTGTTTTGATACCACAAGAAGTATTCGGGATTTTGCGAGAACTAGCAGTAATTTTGCCAAGGTTGAATGGAGCGATGAGGCTGAGGATTTAACAACTGGATCAGGTTGTTTCCTTCTGTTTGAAATCGAAGATACAGGAGTTGGCATTGCTACTGAAGAATTGGAAAATATTTTTAAGGCTTTTGTGCAAACAGCTTCCGGTCAAAAGATTCAGAAAGGCACGGGTTTAGGATTAAAGATTAGCCGTCAATTTGTCCGCCTGATGGGAGGAGAAATAGTCGTAGAAAGTCAACTAGAAGTAGGTACTACTTTTAAATTTGAAATTCCCGTCGGTGCGGTTGATGCTGCTGAGATTCCCGATCCGCAAATTCACCCCGAAGTTACTGGGTTGGAACCAAATCAATCGTGCTACCGGATTTTAATTGTGGACGATCGCGAAGACAACCGCCAACTTTTAGTCAAAATGCTTTCTCCTTTGGGTTTCGGGGTGGAACAAGCCACCAACGGTCAGGAAGCAATAGAAATGTGGGAAAATTGGCATCCGCACTTAATTTTGATGGATGTGCGAATGCCAGTAATGGACGGCTACGAAGCTACTAAACAAATTAAGGCTAGAATCAAGCAGAGAGAGCAAGGAAAGGGGGAAACGAATATTTCCCCTTTCGACTCCCCGATACCAAAGATTATTGCTTTGACAGCTAGTACAATTGAAGGGAGGCAAGCGTTTGCTTTATTGGTCGGCTGCGACGATTTTATTAGCAAACCTTTCTGCAAAACAGATATATTTGATACCCTCACCAAACATTTGGGGGTGAAGTATGTCTACTCTAACTCAACGGACTTCTTCTCAACAGGCGATCGCAATAATTTATCTGGCTGCCTCCCTAATGCTGCGCTTGCTTATTTACCTACACTTCCCACAGAATGGAGAGACAACATGAAGCAAGTAATCCGCAGTGCTGATTTTGACTTAATTGTCAGGACAATCGACGAAATAAGGGAGCCTCATCCTGAATTGGCGGAAATCCTCCAGGGTCATCTCGATAATTTTGATTACCAGAAAATTCTCAATGTAATTGCCGAGGCGGAGGAATCAGATAATGCAGATGAAGGCGGAACAAACTGAAAACTATCAAGCAGATATTTTAGTAGTTGACGATACGCCAGATAATCTGCGTTTGTTGATTAGAATTTTGCAAAAAAATGGCTATAAAGTTCGACCGGTTACTAATGGTTTTTCGGCGTTAGATGCAATTCAATCTAGCGCCCCCGATTTGATTTTACTCGATATTATGATGCCGGATATGGACGGCTACGAACTATGTAAAAAATTAAAATCACAATCGCAATTTAAGGAAATTCCCATCATTTTTCTCAGCGCGCTAGAAGAAGGAATAAATAAAGCAAAAGCTTTTGAAGTGGGCGGAGCCGATTATATCACCAAACCTTTTCAGGTGAAAGAAGTATTGGCGCGAGTGAGCAATCAACTTACTGTGCGTTCATTGCAAATGCAATTGCAAGAAAAAAATCAAAAATTGACGGCTCAAAATATCCAGTTGCACCAGGAAATCGCGGAACGCCACCAGGTGGAAATGGAAACAAGATTGCTGCTGCAAGCCACTCAAGCTATTAGCAAATCTGAGGATTTTGAGTCGGCTATAGATGTAATTTTAGGTTTAATTTGCAAAACTATTGAATGGAATCTGGGCGAAGCTTGGATTCCTTGCAGTGAGGGCTTTTTAAAATGCGCTACAGGCAGGTACGTCAGTGACTCGAGTTTTGCCCAATTCCGACAAACAAGTTGGCAGTTGATTTTTGCTCCCGGTGTGGGACTCCCAGGTAGGATTTGGCAGTCGCAGCAGTCTGAATGGATCGATGATGTTTCTACTGCACCGGAACAAGTTTTTTTACGCGCGGAAATTGCGGTGAGTGTGGGATTGAAAGCGGCTTTTGGGGTGCCAATTTTGGCCGACAACCAAGTGTTAGCTATTTTGATTTTCTATCGCGAAAAAGTTCTGAAATGTCAGCCGCGCTTGTTGGAATTAGTGAGCGCAGTTGCTACGCAGCTAGGTTCGTTGATTCAGCGGAAACAAGCTGAAGCAGCGCTGAAAGTGCAGCAAGCACAAACCGAGAAATTGCTGCTGAATATTTTACCGAAACCTATTGCAGATCGCTTGCAAAAAGAGCAAAAGTTGATAGCAGATCATTTTGATGATGTGAGCGTCTTGTTTGCTGATTTGGTGGGTTTTACAGAGTTTTCGGCTCACAAAAGTCCGACGCAGTTGGTAGAAATTTTGAACGGGATTTTTTCGGAGTTCGATAGGTTGTCTGAATTGCACGGGTTGGAAAAGATTAAGACGATTGGGGATGCTTACATGGTGGTTGGGGGGTTGCCGACGCCGCGAAAGGATCACTCTGAGGCGATCGCACTTTTAGCTTTGGAGATGCAGGCAGCTTTGAGGAGGTTTAATGCCAAAATGGGAGAAAATTTTCAATTAAGGCTCGGAATTCACAGCGGTTCGGTGGTGGCCGGAATTATTGGGATTAGTAAATTTAGCTATGATTTGTGGGGGGATACTGTTAATGTTGCTTCCCGCATGGAGTCTAACGGATTGCCTGGTAAAATTCAAGTGACGGCGGCGACTTACCAGCGTTTGAAAGAGCAGTTTGTTTTGGAAGAACGGGGTTATATCCCGATTAAAGGTAAAGGAAGAATGCTGACTTACTGGTTAATAGAAGAACAAAAGAAAAGTTTTTAGTTTTTTGATGTAAATTTCAATTAATATGAAAAGTAGACCGCATTTATACTTTCAGGAGGGTTCATCCTTTGCAAACTGTTAAAACAAAATCGCCGACTGCAGGGAAAAAAGTCCTGGTTATTTTAATATCACTGCTAGCAGTAGCCGTACTGTCGATCGCTAGTTTTATTGCTATACCCGGAGAAAAAACAATGTTTGCTGGAACAAGACCTGCCAATATCGGGATTCAGTCAGGAAAACTCGCAGTGTGCCCGAGTTCCGCCAACTGCGTCAGCAGCTTCAGTCAAGATGCCGAACACAAAATAGAGCCTTTGGGATACACTTCGTCCCAGAGTGAAGCGATGGTAAAGCTCAAAGGGGCGATCGACTCCTATGGAAAAACTAAAATTATCACGGCCACTGATAATTACCTCTATGCGGAGTTCACCAGCGCTTTGATGGGGTTTGTGGATGACGTTGAATTTTTGGTAGATGATGCAGCAAAAGTCATCAATGTGCGATCGGCTTCGCGTCTGGGAGAGGCGGATATGGGAGTTAACCGCAGTCGGATAGAAGCTATCAGAACTCAATTCAATCAACTCTGAATTGAAAATTTCTAACTTTCCCGAAGCCCCTCTCCTGCAAGATGAGGGGCTTTGATTTTTGTTTATTACTATATAAAATTGATATTTCACCCCCTAGTTAACAATTATTAACAGTAGGCACAGCGCAAAGGAGTGTCCCGCAGGGGGAGTAGGACACAGCAATGCGGTGTCCCTACGGTTGGCTTTGAGTTTTAATACTTGTTATAAGATTGATGATTGTAGAGTTTTAGAATCTTTAAAATAGCTGAGCGCGCTAGCACAGAAGCAGAGATGCCGTAGTATTCCTATAGTATTAAACAACCTAAATTATACACTTCTGACTTTAGGGAGAGGGAAGTGAACGAATTAATTTCTACTATTAATGTAAGTAGAGCAAAGAGGAAAAAACACATGGCACTTCAAAAGTTAGCAGAATTTTATCCTAATTATCAGGAAGAAATCTTTGCTGGAGACGACATCAAGGGATTTGACGTTTATGCTGGCGACACTGATGAAAAAGTAGGCACGGTTTATGATGCTTTGGTTGATGACACTGGTCGTTTCCGCTATCTGGTAATTGATACCGGTATTTGGATTTTTGGCAAAAAAGTATTGTTGCCAATCGGCTCGGCCCGCTTCGACTACGGAGCCCGTCGCGTCCACGCCACAGGTCTTCGCAACAAAGCTCAAGCAGAACAATTGCCGGCTTACAATGATTTAGAACCCTTAGATTACGATCGCGAAGAACAGGTAAGAGGCGTCTACCGCAATGAAGGAACTGCCGCTACAAGCACTGCAAGTGCTGCTAGCTACGATCGCAGCAACTACAGCTACGATATGGACCGCCCCCTCTACGAAACCAACGAACAGCAGCACCAAAATCTCAAGCTTTATGAAGAACGCTTGATTGCCAACAAACACCGCGCAAAAACAGGTGAAGTAGCAGTTGGCAAGCGCGTGGAAACTGAAACAGCGCGAGCTTCAGTACCCATTGAAAAAGAACGAGTCGTAATTGATCGAGTAACCCCGGTAGAAGCGGGTCGAGTAGTTTCACCCGGTGAGGCTGACTTCCAATCAGGGGAAGTTGCACGCATGGAAGTCTACGAAGAAACTGCCGACATCCACAAGGAAGCTTTCGTGCGCGAAGAAGTTAACGTCAGAAAAGAAGTTGTTCGCAGCACGGTTGAGGGCGAAGAAACCTTGCGTCGTGAAGAATTAGACATTAAGACTGATGGAACTGCGGTTGTAGATAATACCAATAAAAAGATCTAAACCAACCGCAACAGCTATTGCATAGGAATTGCGCCTTAATGACATAATTCTGTCAGCGCGCAGGTTTGATTGGATTGGTGGCGATCGCGCAATTCATATGTGAGCGGCGGGGGGGGTACAAAACTTGTCTGGTTTTGGCAACGTTTATGCACTTTCCCCGCCTTTACCAATTTCCCCTTACCAATTCATAATAAAAATCCCTAAGCAGGAAAGTTTAAAAAATGAACGGTCAAGCATCAGCAGAAAAGATAGCAACTGCTAAATCAATAACCCGTCTCAACCGGGTGCCGGAAAAAGTCAGAACTAAGCTAAAAAGTTTTACCGTCAAAGACAACCAAGGTCACTTAGTAGGCAAAGTTAAAGATGTCTATTTTGATGCTAGCGGTCAGTTAAACTTTGTGGTGGCAGGGCTAGGCAGCGAAAATACCCGCATTTTTTTATTAAGTATTAAGCTGCTAAAAAAAGTCGATTATCACCAAAAAGCCCTGTTTGTAAGTATCAATTCAGCTCAAGTCGAACTGCTGCCGGGAGTTTCGGCCAATGCGGGGAGTCAGTATTTAGAAAATGCCTCAGAAGAGCATAGTGAATTCAGCAACAGTGAGTTAACAAATCCCTCAACAGCTATGTCAAATCTAACAGATGCCGATCTCACCGATGAAAGTTTGGAGACAAATGAGGATGAGGAAAACTTCGATATAGTCGATCAAGAAGTAATTCGCCTGCTAGAAGAACGATTGGTGATCAATCGCAGCAAGCGCAAAGTCGGCGAAGTGATAGTGCGTAAAGAAATTGAAACTCGGATGGTACAAGTACCTATCCAGTGGGAAAAGCTGATTGTCGAACAAGTCGGCGATGATCCGAAGGTGTTAGCAGAAATAGATTTAGGCGAGGGAAGCATCACCGGTATAGATTTGACGGAGATTCAGAGCGATCGCCAGGAACCGACAGTTAAGGCTGAATTTACCTCTGTGCAGAAAGCTAGCAAAATCTTAAATGCGATCGCCTCTCAACCCCGCCACGGTTGCGTTAAAGTCCGCCTAGAACTGGTTTTGGAAGACAAGCAACTGGAAGACACTTACCAAAAATGGATGACGGAACACCACTCAGATAGTTAAAATATTCGTCCTTTTCGCTCTAGATTTTAGCTATTAGCGAGAAACTTAAATCTAAGAGCGGACTGTGGCGAGTCGTACTGGGGAGAAAGTTCACCGCCATCTACTAAGATCATGTTCGGTAAATTAACCGTAATTTTGGTAGGGGCGGGTTCACGAATATCTATATCTATAATATAAGCCTGAGATCCGTAAACCCGCCCCTACCGGGATATTTAAATTTTTAGCGATCGACATCTAGACAAAATTGTACCGACTTGCGGTAAAATTGTGGTGGTCAAATTTAAAAGTATTTGAAAATGCCCCGCACAATCTCCGACATTAAAGTAAAAACGATCGCAGGCGAAGACAAGCAGCTAGGAGAGTACGCTGGCCAGGTACTCTTGATAGTTAATGTAGCTTCCAAATGTGGCTATACACCTCAATACAAAGGGCTCGAAGAATTGAGCCAAAAGTACAGCGCGGCTGGACTCCGTGTTTTAGGATTTCCCTGTAACGACTTCGGAGCTCAAGAACCCGGAAGTAATCCAGAAATTGTCAATTTCTGTACTACAAAATACGGCGTCACCTTTGAATTATTTGACAAAGTACGCACTAAAGGTACTCAGCAGCACCCGCTGTACGCTAAGCTTACGAGTGCAGTCGATCCCAAGGGTGAGGTATCCTGGAATTTTGAGAAATTCTTAGTTAGCAAACAGGGTGAAGTGGTGGCCAGATTCCCCAGCAGCGTCGGCCCAGATTCGCCAGAACTTATCGCTGCTATCGATCAAGAATTGGCAAAATAAGAAGTTCGCCAACGCAGCATTGTACAGGATTTAATGAATTTAACGGATGGCTGTTTAGGGAAGAGGGAAGAAATTAATAGGCTTTTTTTCTAATAGGTTGATAGCTTATTTTTTTCTTATCTTCCCCAGTGTTGGTAAGCACTCAGCAATTAACAATTACCGATGCTTTTATTATTTAAGTGGAGAACGGTTTAATTTAATGGAAAATACATCGGGATTAGATTTAGTTGTAGGTGTACTTGCCTTCGCAATTCTTGCAGGCGGTCTATTCATGCTATTTGTAGGCATGGCCTCCTTTCCTAAAGAAAAATAATACTAATGGATATTATGTGTGATGGCACGACCATAATAAAAATGCTTGAAGTGAAAACTTAAGTCCTCAGAGAAATCTGCGAACTTAAGTTTTCACTACCAACTTAAAACGGTTATTTTACAGGACACGAGCTGAATAAATCTAACAGCATTCACTTTGACCATTCGCACTTTACAATCATGCAAACTACCGAAAACAACGTCAAACTTGCCCTCGCGCCGGGGAATTTGCGCCGCGTTCACCATATCGCTTTAAACGTGCGCGACATGAAAGCTTCTCGCCACTTCTACGGTACAATTCTTGGCCTGCACGAACTAACAGGTGCAGAAATTCCCGCAACTTTAACAGAAATGGTAGCCGCTGGTAAAGTCGCTAATTTCGTCACCCCAGACGGCACTGTTATTGACTTATTTTGGCAGCCAGACTTGGAACCGCCAAACCCAGACCCGGAGAAAGCTTTTACCCGCGCCAACCACTTAGCCTTCGATATTGATCCGGATTTGTTCGATCGCGCTCTAGAAGTGCTAAAGTCAAATCAAATTGCGATCGACAGCGGCCCCGTCACTCGCGCTACAGGACGCGGCATTTACTTTTACGATCCTGATGGATTTATCATCGAAATCCGTTGTGATGCAGTTTAAACACTCGCTATCTGGTTCTTGGTAGTGCGGGTGTACCCTACATTTACTCTTTGGAGCGGGGTGATCCGTAAACATCCTAGCTTTAAAGTTGTTTTATGTTCCGTCTTGGCTAATAGGTTGCTTCGGCCAAGTAAACCGAAAAGTTGCTCCCTCACCTTCGGCAGATTCGAGGGAAATACTGCCCCCTTGACCTTCGACAATTTTTTTCACCAGCGACAAACCAATCCCAGTATTTTCTACTTTATCGCGAGCTTCCAAGGTCTGAAAAATCACAAAAACTTTATCGTGATATTGAGGAGCAATCCCCGGCCCGTCATCCTCTACAGAAAATTCGTAAAAATCATCTAAGTCCTTAACCGATATTGTTACGTGACCCGATTCAGCTCTGTTGTGCTTAATTGCGTTGCTAATTAAATTAGAAAAAACCTGCTGCAACAGCAATCTTTCTGTCACAAAATTTGGCATTCCCGGTTCAACTTTCACCTGAAATCCCGATGGTGGCGCCAACGAATCAATAATTTCTGCTAATAACTTCTCAACTTTTACCATTTCTGAAGGCACTTGAATGCGTCCGACGCGGGAATATTGCAGCAGTCCCTCAATCAAACCTTCCATCCTGTGAACTCTGCCGCGCAGCAGGTTCATTTGGTGCAGAGTATCCTCTGTCATCGCCTCGCTGAGGTCTTCTTCTATCCAACTGCTGAGATTTGCGATCGCCCTGAGCGGCGCTTTCAAATCGTGAGAAACTACATAAGCAAACTGGTCTAATTCTTGATTCCGCTTTCTTAAAACATTCGTCGTTTGAGCCAGGTTTTGGGCTGTCAACCTCAATTCGTGAGCGCGCAACCGCAGCGATTCCTCCGCTTGTTTGCGATCCCTAATATCTTCTACCACACCCATCAGAAAGTGAATGCCATCTTGTTCTCGCAGCAGCGAAACCGTTAAGTTTGCCCACACCAACTCTCCGTCTTTGCGGATGTAACGCTTTTCCAGAGAGAAATTTTCAATTTCTGCTGCTAACAATTGACGCACAAGTTCCAGTTCGCTTGCCAAATCTCCGGGCCAAGTAATGTCGTGAAATCTTTTATCCAGCAATTCTTGGCGGCTGTAGCCCAAAATTTCGCAAAGTTTTTGATTGACTAACAGAAATTTGCCTTCCACACTCGCTTGAACCATGCCGACTGCCGCCTGCTCAAAAGTAGCGCGAAACCGCTGCGCGCTTTGGGCTAAAGCAATTTCTGAGCGTTTGCGATCGCTAATATCGTTGCTGAGTTCCAAAATAGCCACGGGTTGATCTTGATCGTCGTACTGCAAAGTCCAGCGGCTTGCCACCGTTATTTTTGTGCCGTCTTTCTTGGTTCGCACCAGTTCTCCTTGCCAAGAGCCCTGCTCGAAAAATACTTTTTGAATTACCTCAAAAGGTTGAGTCCATTCTGTTTGTAAAAGCTTGTGAATATTTTTTCCTATTGCTTGCGACTTCCGCCAGCCGTAGAGCCACTTTGCCCCCGAATTCCAATAAGAAATCTCCCCCTTCAAGTCTAGTACCGCGATCGTATCGTTTGCCAAATCCAGCATTTGCGCTTGCTTTCGCAGAGTTTCCTCGGCTTGTTTCCGTCCTCGGGCATCGCGGCAAATAGCAATAAACAAGTGTTGATCGGCCAGACGCATTTCACTGACAGCCAACTCCATCGGAAACTTAGTTCCGTCGTGTTGAACTCCAACTGTTTCTTGCTGGTAAGTCTTCAGCGTAGTATCGGGATGTAACACAAAATATTCGATGGAATAATCCCCCACGGTGCTGTACGGCTGCGGTGGAGATATCAGCCGCCGCAAGTTTGAGCCAATTATTCGATCGGCTTTCACGCCAAAAATGTTTTCTGCTGCCCTATTAAAAGACTCAATATTTCCCCGTTCGTCCAAAGTAATAATACCGTCCGCCGCATTGTCAACCACAGCTTGAATGCGACTTTTACTTTCTTCCAAGCCAGCTTCCCGCTTCCTCAATTCCTTCTCTAAACTATCAAATAAATACCAGGAAGCCCCTGCACCCAAACAGTTGAAAAGCAAACCAGCAAATTGCAGGAAATTAGTGAAATCGCTCAACTCCCGTACTTGCTTATCTACAACTTTTTGGTAGGCTTTGCTGGCATCAGCAAACGTCTTAGTTTGTGCGCGCAGGTTATCCAGGTTCAATTTGCTTTGAGCGAACACTTTAATTATTTCCGGCGACTGCACCGTTGTTCCCGCAGTGTCGAGCTTATTCAAACTGGTTTGCAAAAAATTTATTTGCTGTTCGCTACTTTTTTTTATATTTTCAAGTCTCTGAGCTTGCCGTTGGTTTCCTTGAACGCTAACCTTGAGTGTAGCCAGCAACGGAGGCAAACTCTTCTTTGCTTCTAAGTAGGGTAATAGAAATTCGCGGCGTTTCGTCAACCCGTACCCCCGAATGCCCGTCTCTGCATCCACCATCGTCGCTAACAAGCGGTTAGTTTCCTGAAGTATTATTCTATTAGTATCTGCTCGTTTTCTGAGGTGTAGGGCACTATCGCGGAGACATGCAATTCCTATCAGGGAAGCAAACAGACAAATCACGGGGATAGAAACGATGATTGTTCCCCGTTGGCGAATTGGTCGGTCTGTCCATACAAATTGGACGGCGCGATCGAGCAAATACTTCACGGATATTGAAAAAGAAAGTTTGCTGCCAGTATATCGCTTTTTGGCAGTTTAGGCTATGGATAAGTTCGTTTTTTTATTTGGCGTTCGTCGGGGACTAACCGTGGAAACTAGATTAGACCCCTGCGATAGCTACCTGCTGACACTAACAGCAGATTTTTTTGCACGGTGTTTATACTGAGGCACGGAGAAAGAAAGGACTTTTTTCGACACCGAGACAGCAGGCGAAGCAGAAAGGATCGTTTCTGCTTTACCTTGGTTTTCGCCTGCGGCTTCTGCTTTCAAACTAGAGTCTGTTTCGCAAGTGTTTGGAACACTTGTAACTACAGTAGTCCACCTGCCTGTAGCCGGATCGCGATAACAAGTAAAAGGGTTTATTTTTAGCGGTTGACTGCAAGGTTTAATCATGTAGATGCACTCCTTTGATTCTGAGAAATTGTGCATTGCTTTCAGCAGCAGTGCTATCTCGCCAGTAGAAGCAGTATGAAGGCAAAAAGCAGAATTGTGTTTCTGCGTCCAGAGACTTTTGAAACTTCCTGATTTCCTGTTAACTTTTGCCTTCTACTGCTTCGCGACCATAGCATTACTTTTACCAAATTGCCTTTCTGGAAGCAACCCCCCACCGCCTTAATTAGGTTGAGGTGGGACTTGTGAATGCAGCGAGGCGCCCGATCGTGCCTGCAGGACAATTTGGGGATAATATAGGTATTCTAGGCTGAGAAAAAATGCTACTGTGTGATCGGCAACAGATGTTGATCGCGATCGGTGTCACAATTAAAAAGGAAATGGGTAATTGGTAATGGGTAATTGGTAAGGGGCGAATTGGTAATGCGGGAATTATTCCCTATTTTGCCATCCGTTAAATCCGTTAAATCCGTTAAATCCGGTACACAATTCCTGGCCAAACCCCCACCCGTTAAGTTTGTTAAATTCCTTACATTGCTAGTTACCGAAGTGGCTTTTAACTAATCTCAACCTTTGTCTTTAAATGAACAGTAAAAGTAGAGCCAACATCCAACTGACTCTCAACAGTGATATCGCCGCCCATCATCTGACAAAACAAGCGGCTAATGGCCAATCCTAAACCGGTGCCGCCGTACTTGCGAGTAGTCGAAGCGTCTCCTTGAATAAAAGGTTGAAACAAACCCTGCTGCTGTTCGGCCGACATTCCAATCCCCGTATCAGATACCTGCAAATAAACCCAATCGCTGCCGCCTGCTGGTTCGCGAGTCGCGCTCAACAGCACCGTTCCACCTTCGGTAAACTTCAGGGCATTCGAGAGCAAATTGAACAGAATTTGCCGGACTTTAGTCAAATCTGCGTACATCACTCCCAAATTTTCCGAGCAAGAAACTTGCAATTGATTGTGATTTTTTTCGACCAAAGGGTGCAAAGTTGCAACGACTTCTTCTATTAAATTACTGAGGTCAAATTTTTCTAAATAAAGCTCCATCCGACCGGCTTCTATCTTAGAAAGGTCTAGAATATCGTTAATTAAAGTCAGCAAGTGTTTGCCGGCGTTATAAATTTTTTGGGTATCGGGAATGATCTCTTCGAGTCCCGATTCCCGTGCTTCTTCTTGTAGCATTTCGCTGTAACCGATAATCGCGTTGAGCGGCGTCCGCAGCTCGTGGCTCATATTGGCTAAAAAAGTGCTTTTAGCTCTCGAAGCTGCTTCAGCTTTGTGTAAGGCTTCTTGCAAGGCTATTTCGGCTCTTTTTCGCTCGGCAATTTCGATGCGGAGCAGTTTATTGGCGGCGGTGAGTTGAGCGGTGCGCTGATCGACGGTCATTTCTAGCTGCGCTTTGGCTTTGGAGAGTGCTTCCTGAGCCCGCTGGCGCTCAAATCCTTCGATCGCCAGCGCTACCAAATTTGCCAAAGAATCGGCGAAGGTGCGCTCCTCCAGAGCCCATTGGCGGGGTGCGCCGATATGTTCGAGAGAGAGGATGCCCACGATCTGGCCGCCGAGTCTAATTGCTACATTTAATATGGAGGAATTGGGCTTGCTGGCATTCGACAGCACAGCGGAATGTTCGGCTAGCGAAGATGAGTGAGACAAATCTGTCTGTAGAGAGTTTTGAGTCTGTGGCTCAGGTTCTAAAGCATTGTCCGATCGCAAATTTTCGCCCGGTGCGTCGCCTTCAACATCTAACAGTGAAAAATTTAAATCGCTTGCCGATATGCACTCCCGGCTCAAATGATTCTCCTGGGTGCGATCGTACACGTCGAGACAAACTAATTTGAGGTTGGGGATTTTAAACTTAGAAGGATTAACCCCCTCGTTTTGCTCTGGGGCAGGGGCCCCTGGATCGAGTGGCTCTGTTTTGTTGTGGGCGAGCACTCTCTCCGTAAAATTTAGCTGATCGCTGGGGTAGCGAGTTCCAAATCTTCCATGGTTGTAAAGCCACACGCTGACTTTTTCCACATCCAAAGTCCGTGCTGCAGCCTCGGTAATTTCGCGAATTCCCACATTCAGCGCACCGCTGTTGAGAGTCCTCTGCCTACCTAGCTGCAACAAAGCCAAACTCTGGCGGCGCAGCCGCTTTTCGCTTTCTTGGAGGGTTTGTTCTGCTTCCTTGCGCTGGGTGAGGTCGTACAAGGCGCACAATGCCGTCTGCTGCCCGTTAAACACCAGCGACTGAACCGAGATCATCGCCCAGAAAGCGGTGCCGTCTGATTTTTTGCAGTGGAGTTCGTAGTTTTGGAGGTATCCCTCTTTAGCAAGTGCCTCAAGTACCTTTGGGCGATCGGCGGGGTTGAAGTAAAAGTCTGGAGTGCTGCAGCCGATCAATTTTTCTAGGGGTATGTTCAGGAGAGAAGCCAATTGAGCGTTCGCATACAGAATTAAGCCGTCACAGAGGCGAGAAACCAATACTGGCACGGGAGTTGCCGAGGCGATCGCCCGAAACTGCTCTTCGCTTGAACGCAGGGCCAACTGAGCTTTGCTTAGCAAGTGAGCTTCCATCGTATCTGAATGTTCGGTGGTAGTCTCCAGCAAAATTTCTAGGTCAACCTTTTCGCGCTTCAAGTTTTCAAGTTCCGCACTCAGCCGTTGAACGTCGAAAAGTAGCTGTTCTGTCGATGGTTCTTCCTGCATAGCAATTGAAAATTGGTAATTTTTAGTCTGTTCTGAAGTTTTTTAGGGTTTTGGGCTAGTTTAACTATGACTTATTCCGATTAACTTCAGCTACCCTCCTCCTGGTTCCCCGACCTAGCCGGGGATTCATCTTTACCTTTTTCGCTACTATTCCAATTCTAAGTGCAAGGAAGGCATCAGCCGCTGCAAGTTCTTCAGGGATTTGCTCTGCCAGGGGATCTGTTTAGAACCTTTGATGGCGATTTGAATATTTTTTTGCTGGCGCACTTTGATCACAAATTTTGAGACAATATTAATTCCAGAACTATTTAAAAATTCTAGCTTTCGCAAGTCTAGAGTAACGGTGTTTGGGCAGGAGTCAGCCACTTCGTTGAGCAGATCGACGATCGGTGCGTAATCTTCCACCTGGCTGAGTCGGAACGAGCCGCTACAGGTGACTGTTTGCGTAGCGCGATCGTACTGGATCGTATAATCTTTGGTCTGAATCTCCATACTTTTGTCAGTTGTCGGTTTTGAGTGGTAAAGGGGCTTTGGCTGCGTGAGCGAGGATTGAGCTTCAGGCTAGCACGATCAAAATTCAGCCGTTTGCCGAAGGCGCGATGCCTTTGCCTGTGTAACTTTTATTACATATACTGCCAACTCTACCATTGCCACAGGGCAGTTATGAGTTATTTGAGGATTTATCAGTTGTGATACCAGTTGGCAAAAATAATGCAACTGTTGACTAGCTCCAAACCCTGATAGTCCTCAGTCATTGCCAATCTAACATCTCAAATCTCCCATCTCAAATTGTATGAGTTGTGGGTTGACGAGAGCAGCTTTTGCTGATGTTCCGAGCTATCAATTCGATTTTTTTTCTCAACTTGGTATTGACAAAATCACCAAAACATGAGACATATTTCACATCTGACACAGAAGTGAAGGGGAGAATATTTAATGGCAATTTCAGGAATTACAGAGAAGCTTTTGGCGGCTAAAAAAGCTAAGGGAATTAGTTTTGCAGATTTGGAAAAAGTTTTGGGGCGCGACGAAGTTTGGATTGCGGCGGTTATTTACCGTCAAGCTACCGCCTCAGCAGATGAAGCCGAGAAGATTATCTCGGCTTTGGGACTAGATAGCGAGATGGCTGCGGTTCTCTGTGAACCTCCCTTAAAAGGTTCTTTGGAATCCTCGGTTCCGGTTGACCCCCTGATTTATCGTTTCTATGAAATTATGCAGGTTTACGGGATGCCACTCAAAGCAGTGATTCACGAAAAATTTGGTGACGGGATTATGAGCGCGATCGACTTTACTTTGGATGTCGAGAAAGAAGCAGACCCAAAAGGCGATCGAGTGAAAATAATTATGTCTGGAAAATTTTTGGAATACAAAAAATGGTAAGCCCGTGCCACTTTACTTTCCCGTGAAAATTAAAAATTCAACTTGGCTCGAATCACTCATGACTAATGAATAAAGCCTCAAAAGTGTTAACTTAGAAATAGAGATCGCGAAGCTTGACTGGCTTGGGTGTCGGATCGGGAAACCCTTCTAGGGCAAAGCTAAGGTCGCTCCCGCGGCAACTTCCCCAGTCAAAACAAGCAACCGCAACCGTAAATTAAGAGGCAAATATGTCAAAATATGACTCCCATCTCAGATGCTCCTTTTGCGGTAAGTCGCAAGAGTACGTCCGCAAGTTAATAGCTGGGCCCGGCGTCTACATTTGCGATGAATGCGTGGAACTGTGCAATGAAATTTTAGAGGAGGAGTTCTTTGACTCCAGTAAAACAATTGGTCAACAGATTCCCCAATCAGAGGTGCGAGAGTCTCAGGGACAAGGAACGCGGCGTCCAGGTCGATCGAATAAATCGAAAATTGTTTTAGCTCAAATTCCGAAACCAACAGAGATTAAGCAGCATTTAGACAACCACGTCATCGGCCAGAATTCAGCAAAAAAAGTCCTTTCTGTAGCAGTTTACAACCACTACAAGCGCTTGAGCGTTGACCAAGCTAAAGATAACGACAAGTCTTCCGCCGACAGCGATGTGGAACTGCAAAAATCCAACATCCTGCTAGTTGGCCCCACAGGTTGTGGCAAAACTTTGTTAGCGCAAAGTTTGGCGCAAATGCTCGAAGTTCCGTTTGCGGTGGCGGATGCGACGACACTGACAGAAGCTGGATATGTCGGCGACGATGTAGAAAATATCTTGTTGAGGCTGTTGCAAATGTCCGATTTTGATGTGGAATCGGCGCAGCGGGGCATTATTTATATTGATGAAATTGACAAGATTGCTCGCAAAAGCGAAAACACTTCGATCACTAGAGATGTATCGGGAGAAGGAGTGCAGCAAGCGCTGCTAAAAATGTTGGAAGGAACCGTGGTTAACGTTCCCCCGCAAGGCGGCCGCAAACATCCTTACCAAGATTTTATTCAAGTTGACACGAGCAAAATTCTATTTATTTGTGGCGGTGCTTTTGTCGGTTTGGAAAAAATAGTTGAACAGCGTATGGGTAAAAAATCCTTGGGCTTTATTCAGCCAACAGAAAGCGACAGCAACTCGACTTTGCCGGCGAAAGACAAGCGGGCCGCTGATATTTTGCAACAGGTACAGCCGGACGATTTAGTCAAGTTTGGTTTGATTCCTGAGTTTGTCGGGCGGATACCGGTGGTAACGGTGATTTCGCCACTGGATGAAGCAGCTTTGATGCAGATATTGACCGAGCCCCGGAATGCGCTGGTGAAGCAGTATCAAAAGCTGTTGAAGATGGACAGCGTGGAATTGGAATTCCAGCCGGAAGCGCTACGGGCGATCGCCCAGGAAGCCTATCGTCGTAAAACAGGCGCGAGAGCTCTCCGCAGCATTTTAGAGGAGTTAATGCTCGATGTGATGTACGAGTTGCCTTCTCGTAAGGATGTGGCCCACTGTATGATTACTCCTGAAATGGTGGAGAAGCGATCGACTGCGGAATTGCTGTGGCATCCCGCTTGGCACAAACAGCACGAAACTGCATAATTGGTAATCTGTAAACTGCCGATAGCGCACCCTAAAAACGACTAAACCAGCCCCCAGATTTATCCCTGGGGTCGTTTTCTCCAATCTGAAATCTAAAATTTAAAATCTAAAATCGATTGGTGGCAAGTGCGGTATGACCTGAGATGTTGCACCATTGTCAGCAACAGGCTTTCCGGCCTGTTCCACAAAAGATAAATTTTCTTGTGGAACAGGCCGGAAAGCCTGTTCAGAAAAGGCTAATTGGGAATGGTGCAACATATGAGGTATGATGTGAATTCTCGATCGGTTCTAGCGGGGAGCAGCCGCTAGAGGAAACGGGGAAAGTTCGGTGCAAGTCCGGCGCTGTCCCGCAACTGTAATGAAACCCTTGGGGTTTTTCAAGTCAGAATGCCCGCCGATATCTCACTCACTTTTGAACGCATCTGCGAGGTACGGATGATGGATGGAATTAATGCGGCTGTACGCACAAAGCACAGTCTGTTTGTTTGCACTGCTTGCGCTAGTGTTTGGAAAAACGGCAAGCGAGAAGGCAAAAGCGGCGGTCAACAATTTATGGAAGACTTATCGCAACTTGCTCAAGATTGGGAGTTTTCTGATAAATTTGAGATTCAAGAAGTGGAGTGCATGAGTGCTTGCAGTCACTCTTGTGCGGTGTCTTTTGCTGCTGTTGGAAAGTACACTTATCTGTTTGGCGATTTACCAGCCAATGAGTCAAAAACTGCGGAAGCTGTACTCGAATGTGCGGGTCAATACTATGCTAAACCAGACGGTTTGTTGCCTTGGTCTGAGCGTCCTGAAGTTCTGAAAAAAGGCGTTTTAGCAAAGATTCCACCACTTCCTAATTAGAGTTTTTCTCGTTCCTAGGATCTGCCCAGTGGTGACAACTTAACGTCAAACCGACAGTCTCTCTTGTTTTTATCGAAATCTAGATCCCCCCTAACCCCCATTAATAAGGGGGGGACAAGAAATGTTCTCAAAGTCCCCCTTCTTTAGGGGGATTTAGGGGGATCTAGACTTCGCCGAAAAGCGACTTTTATTGTAGGCTTCAGTCTTAAGTTGTCACCTACTATCTCTTCCTGGTAACGCATACCCAGCCAGAGGCTCGTATTAAAAGCGCTCTTTTATTCCAGCGAGGCAGAGCCTCTAGATAAGTATTCCCAGGCAGAGCCTGGGAACGAGATATCCCATCACCAAATAAGCACAACATTATCAATGCACAAAATTCCTGTTACTGTCATCACTGGTTTTCTTGGTAGCGGCAAAACTACCTTAATTCGCCACTTATTGCAAAATAATCAAGGTCGCCGCATTGCTGTTCTGGTTAACGAATTTGGCGAAATTGGAATTGACGGAGAACTGCTGCGCGATTGTCAAGTTTGTGACGAAGAAGAAAATGTCAGCAGCAATATTGTTGAACTAACCAATGGTTGTCTTTGCTGCACTGTTCAAGAGGAATTCTTGCCGACTATGCAGGAATTGTTGAAGCGTAGAGAACAAATTGATTGTATTGTAATAGAGACTTCTGGCCTCGCACTTCCTAAACCTTTGATTCAAGCTTTTCGCTGGCCGGAAATTCGCACGGGTGCTACTGTAGACGGTGTGGTTGCTGTTGTCGATTGCGAAGCTATTGCTAGCGGTTCTTTTGTCGGTGATATCGATGCTTTGATGGCACAGCGACAGGCTGATGATAGTTTGGATCACGAAACTCCGATCGAGGAATTGTTTGAAGACCAGTTAGCCTGTGCCGATATGGTACTTTTAACGAAGGTCGATCGCGTAGATGCCGAAACTCACCAGAAAGTCCAAAGCTGGTTGCAGCAAGAGTTGCGTCCGAGTGTGAAAATTGTGCCCTGCAAAGGTGGCGAAATTAACCCTGATGTGCTCATGGGATTTAATGCGGCGGTTGAGGATGATTTGGAGTCTCGCCCGAGTCACCACGATACTGGGGAGGAACATGAACATGATGATGATATTAACTCGACTTTCTTTATTGCCGATCGCGAGTTTGAACCTGAAGCATTGGTGAAAAAACTGCAATCCTTGATGCAGCAGGAGGAAATCTATCGGATTAAAGGGTTTGTAGCGGTTCCCAAGAAACCGATGAGGATGGTGTTACAAGGTGTGGGTTCGCGGATAGAATATTTTTACGATCGCCCTTGGCAACCTTCCGAGCTCCGCCAAACCAAATTAGTGCTGATCGGTAGAGAGTTAGAGCGCGATCGAATTGCAGCTATGATTAACAACTAATTGTCATCTGATAGGGACGGGTTGATCGATATTTGGAATTGCAGCAAATATTATTGGTCAAACTCGCCCCGACAAGCTCTCACGAACAATTTATTAACATTCTTTAATATTGTGGGCGGTGCCAGCAGGTCTGGTGTAGAATAGCGATAATGGTTATCATTGTACAATAATCGAGGTCAAGTATGGTGACTGCTGGGGCGATCGAATCAGTACCTGTTACTGTTCTCACAGGCTATCTGGGTGCAGGCAAAACTACGCTACTGAACCGCATTTTAACACAGGAACATGGCAAAAAAGTTGCAGTCATCGTCAACGAATTTGGCGAAGTAGGCATCGACAACCAACTGATAATTGATGCTGACGAAGAAATTTTTGAGATGAACAACGGCTGCATTTGCTGTACAGTCCGAGGTGATTTAATTCGGATTATCGGTAACTTAATGAAGCGGCGCGACAAATTCGACCACATAGTTATCGAAACCACAGGTTTAGCCGACCCCGCGCCCGTAATTCAGACATTTTTTGTAGACGAAGATATGCGGGACACATTACTGCTAGATGCAGTTGTCACGGTAGTCGATGCCAAGCACATCTGGCAGCACTGGGACGCAGACGAAGCTCAAGAACAAATTGCTTTCGCTGATGTAGTTTTACTCAACAAAACTGATTTAGTGAGTGACGAAGAATTGGCAGAATTAGAAAAGCGAATTCGTGCAATGAATGCAATGGCAAAAATTCACCGCACCCGCAACGCTGAATTAGCAATGGATGCTTTGTTGGGCGTTAAAGCATTTGATTTGAACCGGGCATTAGAAATCGAACCCGACTTTTTGGGCGAACACACTCACGAACACGACGAAACAGTAACTTCCGTAGCAATAGTCGAAGCCGGTGCTATTGATGGCAACAAATTTAGCGATTGGATCGGCGAATTGTTGCGAACTCAAGGCACGAATATTTTTCGCACAAAAGGCATTTTGAATATGGCCGGAGAAAACAAGAGATTTGTTTTTCAAGGAGTACATATGCTATTTGATGGCAGACCTGATCGGCCTTGGCACGCTACAGAAACTCCGAAAAATGAACTCGTATTCATTGGTCGCGACTTAAACGAAAATCAATTGCGAGAGGATTTTCGGAAATGTCTGGTTTAACTGACATATTGAAGCATTTTTAATAAGCTTTTTAGGAACAGGCAAGATGCCTGTTCCACAAGAAGACAATTCATTTCTTGTGGAACTGAACAGGCAAGATGCCTGTTCCACAAGAAGACAATTCATTTCTTGTGGAACTGAACAGGCAAGATGCCTGTTCCACAGGAATAAAATTCATTTCTTGTGGAATGGAACAGGCAAGATGCCTGTTCCACAGGAATAAAATTCATTTCTTGTGGAATGGAACAGGCAAGATGCCTGTTCCACAAGAAGAAAATTCATCTCTTGTGGAACGGGCATCTTGCCCGTTCTTAAGAAGAGTGCAACATCTCAGATTCAATAAATATGGGTAACAAAAAGACAAATAAAACTGAACTAACCCTGCAATTTCACGCTAAAGAAATGCTGTCTGACTACGTAACTGCTGTTACTTGGTCGCCTGACGGCAAAACTTTAGCAGTCTGTTCCGCTGCGGGAGAAGTGATGCTGGCGAAAGTAGGGGCAGTTAATGAATTGTCCTTGCAAAGGCTACAAACTGCCACGGGTAAATCAGCCGATTGCTTGTCTTTTTCCCGCGACAGTCAATTCCTAGCTGCTGGCGGACAAGATGGAAAAGTGCGAATTTGGCGGGTTAATTCTGGGGAATTAATTGCTGATTTGGATAACCAGCGTGTCTGGGTTGATAAGTTAGCTTGGAGTCCCAACTGCAACCAGTTAGCTTTCAGTATGGGCCGCTACGTTCAGGTATGGAATGTTGAGGATAATGTTGTTGAAGTAACGCTGAATTTCGAGTCATCATCTATCCTCGATTTAGCATGGCATCCTATGGTTCAATATCTGGCAGTTAGCGGCTATCAAGGCGTCAAAGTTTGGCATGGCGAAGACTGGGACGAAGACCCGGAAATTTTATCAGTACCCTCCGCAACCGGTGCAATTGCTTGGTCGCCACAAGGAGAATATTTAGCTTGTGGCAATATGGACAATACTCTCATTGTTAATGAATGGGGAAATTTTGAACCGTGGGTAATGCAGGGTTTTCCGGGGAAGGTTCGGGAGTTAGCTTGGTCGGATAAAACTAATTCTTTGGGTGCACCTTTGTTAGCTGCTTCGAGTTCTCAAGGTATTTCTGTCTGGGAAAGAGACGCTGATGAAAGAGTCGGTTGGGATTCTTGGGCGTTAGAGGTGCATGAAAATGTGGTAAATGCGATCGCCTTTCAACCTAGCACATTTTTATTAGCTTCCGCCGCCGCAGACGGTCAAGTTTGTTTGTGGGGGGAAGCAGAACAATTGCTGCAAATTCTAGAAGGTGCAGAGGGCGGTTTTTCCTGTCTCGCATGGCATCCCGAAGGCCAGTTTCTCGCCGCTGGCGGATGCGGTGGCGAATTGCTGGTTTGGTCAAAGTCTATGCGCGGCACAGGCTTCGGGCGGCGCTAAGTTGGCATAATGGGCGCACCTGTTTGACCAAAACATAAAAATTGAAAACTTGGTCTTGACAAAATGCTAGATTACAATACCATTTTAGTGGCTGCACTATCCTCAAAGGCGATCGACCATTATGACTCAACAGCAATTTCTCGAACAAATCAACACGATTCTTGACCAAAACCACCTGCTGAAACACCCGTTCTACCAAATGTGGAACGAAGGTAAACTCGACCTCGCAATGCTGCAAGAGTACGCCAAAGAATACTATCTGCAAGTCCACAACTTCCCCACCTATGTCAGCGCTACGCACGCCGCCTGTGACGACATCAAAATTCGTCAAATGCTCCTCGAAAACCTGATAGAAGAAGAGAGAGGCACTGTTAATCACCCCGAACTGTGGCTGCGATTTGCCGAAGGTTTGGGTTTAGACAGAAATGCAGTTCTCAATCACGAACACTTAGAAAAAACCAGCGAATCCGTTCGCATTCTCAAAGACTTAGCGCGCAGCGAATCGCCCGTCAAAGGTTTAGCAGCCCTTTACGCTTACGAAGCGCAAATCCCAGAAGTTTCTACAACCAAAATCGCTGGTTTGAAGGAATTTTACGGCATCGATTCCGAAGCTGCTTTGTCTTTCTTTAAAGTCCACGAAAAAGCCGACGAGTTCCACTCGCAAGCTACTCGCGAAGCGCTGTTAGAACTTTGCCAAACTGAAGAAGCAAAACAGGAAGCGCTGTTAGCCACCGAGAAAGCAACTTTTGCTATCAACTTACTGCTGGACGGTGTTTACGAAGCTTATTGTCAAGCTAAGTAAGTAAGCTGTACTGGACGCAGAATCTCTATATGTAGCCCTTGTAGGGACACGGCAATGCCCATTGGTGTCAACTTAAACCGAAAAGTCAGCCAGTCAGCCCGTCAGTCCGCCAGGGAATGAATTCCCTGTCTAATAGCTAAAGTCCTCTGAAGAGGACTAATGAGTTGAAAATTCTTTTTTTCAGTCCTCTTAAAAGGACTTTAGCTTTGAGGCAGGGGTTTCAACCCTTGCCGGACTATGGGTTATATCTTAAGTTGACACCTATGGGCATTGCCGTTTCCCTACTGGAAAATTTTTGCGTAAGTAAGCGTAAAAAACGCACAACAGATAGAGTGCGTCCAGAAATGTTATCCTCTCTTTCTTGTCAAAATGCCTTGACTGGGACTGAACAATAAAGCTAGTAAAAATAACCCAAAAACAACTAATACAATTGCCGCACCCGATGGCATATTCAAATAATAGCTGAGATACATACCCGTCACGCTAGCTATAATCCCAATAACGGCTCCTAATCCCATCATTAAATGTAGCTCTTTTACCAACAAATACGCCGTGATTCCCGGCCCGATTAATAGCGAAATTACTAACAGCGCCCCCACAGTTTGCAAACTCGCAACAATCGTCAGCGTAATCGCCGAAATCATCCCCAAATAAATCCAGTTTACAGGCAAACCGCACGCTTGCGCTCCCTGCGGGTCAAAAGTATAAAATAGCAGTTCTTTATAAAACATTTTAACGGTAGCCAAAATAATCAAAGTAATGACAAAAGTCTGCTGCACGTCAGCAGGTGCAACTGACAAGATATTCCCGAACAAAAACCCGTCTAAGTCTAATTTGGTTGTCCGCAACAGGCTAATTAGCGTCACGCTAATTGCTAAAAATGTAGACAAGATTAATGCCATAACTGCATCAATTTTAAGGCGCGATTGCGATTGAATCCACGCCATAATTACGGCGCTGATAATTCCCGATATAAACGCGCCGATCGAAATATTGAAACCTAAAGAAAAAGCCACCGGCAATCCTGCTAATACTGAATGGGCTATCATGTCAACCATCATTCCCATTTGCTGTACAATTAAGTAGGAGCCGACAACGGCGCAGAGAATTCCTAGCAAAACGCCGACAGCGATCGCATTTCGCATGAACTCGAATTTTAGCGGCTCAATTAGTAGGTTTAACATTTAATTACGTCAATAATAGGATTTTTTCAACCACCTTCAATTGCACAGGCGGGACGCCCGTGCCACTATCCCTTGCACAGGCGGGACGCCCGTGCTACTATCCATTGCACAGGCGGGACGCCCGTGCCACTATCAACTGCACAGGTGGGAGGCCCGTGCCACTATCAATTTCACAGGCGGGAGGCCCGTGCCACAATCAACTGCACAGGCGGGACGCCCGTGCCACTATCCATTGCACAGGCGGGAGGCCCGTGCCACCTTCAACTGCACAGGCGGGACGCCCGTGCCACTATCAATTTTAAAGATAAATCTTTTTTTGCTTACGCAGAAACTAAACTTAAATCGTATCCATAGGCTTTTTGAATATTGGCGGCGGTAAGCACTTCCCGGCAGGTACCAGTTGCAATTAACTGCTTATTTAGCAATAATAAATTGTCGTACTGTTTTAAAGTTTCGCCTAAATCGTGACTGATTACTAGCAACGTTTTATTTTCTGCTTTGAGTTCGGCAAAAATATCAAAAATAATTTCTTCGGTGGCTTTGTCGATCGCGTTAAAAGGTTCGTCGAAAAAGAATAAATCGGCTTGTTGGGCGATCGACCTTGCTAAGAAAATCCGCTGTTGCTGTCCACCAGACAGTTCGCCAATTTGCCGATCGCGCAAATCCCACATTCCTACCCGCAGCAAAGCAGCTTTCACCAATTCTTGGGACTGCTTCGAGGGCGATCGAAACCAACCAGTCTGAACGGTTCGCGCCATCATCACCGCATTCCACACCGTAATCGGATAATCCCAGTCAATTTGCGATCGCTGCGGCACATAAGCCACCCGCGACAACTGTTCCTTCAGCAGCCGCCCCTGATATTTGACCAAACCCCGACAGGTGGGTATCAATCCCAGCATCGCTTTCACCATCGTGCTTTTCCCCGCGCCGTTGGGGCCCAACACGCCAGTTAATTGCCCCGATTCTAAATGGAAATTCACGCTGTTGAGGGCCGAAATTCCGCGATAATTGACCGCCAAGTCTTGCACTTCTAACATAATTCGAGATTTTGAGAACGATTCTTGCTCGTAGCTACTAGAATAGGATAACTCGAAAAAGCAATAACGATTATCGTTCCAAAAGTGAAAATGTTAAAGAACTTGGCTGGAAAAACCCGCAGATTGTGGGGTACGGCTGTTTTGGCAATTGGCTGCGGGCTGGTTGGATGCAGTGGAGGAGAGAATGCAAGTAATGGAGTGCCAGCGAGTCCCGCCGCAACTCAAACTCAAGCCATTCAGGCCGCCAACTTGCCCAAAGTCGTGGCCACGACTGGCGTTATCTGCAACATAACTAAAGAAATCGCTCAAAGTTCGATCGACACCACCTGTCTGATCAAGCCGGGAGACGACCCTCACGCCTATCAAACCAAGCCGGAAGACCGCAAAGCGATTGAAACAGCAAATCTGATTTTATACGGTGGCTACAACCACGAACCCAGCATTATTAAGTTGATTAAATCCAGCAGTAATTCCGCGCCCAAAATCGCCGTCCACGAACTCGCCGTTCCCAAACCGCTGATGGGCGAACACGAGCACGAAGATGGTGAAGAGGAAGCGGAAAACAAACCCCCTGCAGAAGGCGAAACAGTCCCTGACCCTCATGTTTGGCATAACCCTGAAAATGGCATCGGTATGGTAGAAACAATTCGCGATGAATTGATCAAAGTTTCCCCCAGCAATGTTCAACTTTATACAAAAAATGCAGCCAGCTTAACAGATGAGTTGCAAAAAGTAGATACTTGGATAAAAGCTCAGATTGCGACTATTCCAGCAGAAAAACGCAAGTTAGTAACAACTCACGATGCTCTGAGTTACTATGCCGATGCTTACGGTTTGGAGATTGCTGGAGCTTTGCAGGGTGTGACGACAGAGGAACAGCCCACCGCAGCAAGAATTGCCGAATTGTCCTCAGAAATTAAGACTGCAGGAGTGCCGACAATTTTTGCCGAAATTACAACTAATCCGAAGTTGATGGAGACTGTGGCGAGGGAGGCAAATGTCAAAATTTCCGACAAGGAACTGTACAGCGACGACTTGGGCGGCCCCGGCACTGGTGCTGATACATATCAGGGAATGCTGACAACTAATACTTGCACGATTATTTCTGGCCTCGGTGGCAATTGTACTGCCTTTGCAGCAGAAACTGCACCAAATCCCAAACCATAGACTTCCTAAAGTGCGCCTAGCAAGCACTTTACATTTCAATACGGTTCAGTTAAGCTCGATCTCCCTGGCACCCCCCTCCCGGGGGGGACAAGAACTTACTCAAAGTCCCCCTTCTTAAGGGGGATGCGAGGGGGATCTCCGAGGAATAAATAGTTTTAACCCAAGCGTATTGCCTTATATTTGCTCGCTACGCAGCAAAAAGCAGCGCTCGCAATCGCAGGGGTTTTCGATTGCAAACGCTGCGTTTGCTGCGATGACTTTAAGGTGAATTTGGCTCCTCGGTACTGGGGGGTTTTTGGCCAATTCCCAATTGCTTCTTAGAGGATTTTAAGTTTTTCCAAAGCATCTTAATATCTTTATAGGCTTTCTCAGCGCTAATTTTTCCCCCTGTTTCCAGCGAGCAAATATAAGTTATTTTTTGAGCAAACTCCTGCAAGTTGGCATTAAACGCCAAGTTTTCTGGCGTGAAATCACCGTAGTAGCGATTGCGAGGATGTAAAAAATCTTCCCGCTCTTTCATTGCCCCCTCCTAATTAAACTTTTGGTATTCAGCTTTTGGTTCGGTCTCTGTTTTTAATAGCACTATTGGTACTCAGTATCGCGGCGCTAACTTGCTTCTATTGTATGGCGTAAGTAGCAATTGTGCTTTTTCGCTCGGTATTGAGTTTATTAATGCAATTTTAACCTTAATTTAGCTTTATTTTAACTTTTCTTTAACCTAAAAGCAAAAAAGGGGAAATGCGCTGTTCGCATCTCCCTTTCGATATATTTTAGAGTGGTTGATTAATCTTTTTTGAAGCCAAATATTTATTTGTGGCATTCGCAGCCGGTGTGGCCGCAGCCGCTGCCGTTGGGGTGGCCGTCAGCGCAAGCACTGGAACAGTAGGTTTTGCCCTCTTTTTCAATGGCTTCACTGACGTTGACAACGCACGAGCATGAAGGACAGGCACATTTTGTTTGGGTGGCGGTAGTCATTTTAAATTCTCCTGGTGGGGTTGTTTGTCTCTACTAATATCTGAACATATATTCAGATATTAGTCAAGGGAATGTAAAAGTTTTGTTACAAAAGGTTTGTCGATCGCACTAAAATGAAAATGAGAATTAAAACTAGCCGGGAAAAGATGTCACCCAACTCTGCTGTTAATGGAGCGATAAGTCAGTCTCACGAACAAAAGGATACACCAACGTGCGATCGACCGCACTTAGTTGACAGTTGGCGAGCCGGCGAAATCCAAACACAAGTTCTCAACACGGCAAAAGCCCAGCGGATGGCTGAGTTTTTTAGTCTGTTGGGAGATGCCAACCGCCTGCGGCTGCTATCTGTATTGGCAAAACAAGAACTGTGCGTGTGTGACTTGGCTGCGGCGTTGAGTATGAGCGAGTCAGCAGTATCGCATCAGTTGCGGGCATTGCGGGCGATGCGGTTGGTAAGTTACCGCAAGGTTGGGAGACAAGTTTTTTATAGTTTACTCGATCGCCACGTTTTTGAACTTTACCAAGCAGTCGCCGAACACTTAGACGAAGCCGATTAAGCTTTTGGGCCTGGGGCAGTGGGCATTGGTAATGGATTTAAAATTTTGTAGGGGCGGCTTTTACCAATAATCTCGGTTTAAGACCAATAATCTCGTAAACCCGCCCCCACCTAACTAGATATTAATCTTTGACGGTATGGCCTGTCACCACAACCGCCTGTTTAATTGATTCTTCAGAAGCTTGAGCCTCAACCGTAACAGTCTTAGCTGCGACATCCACATTGACAGAAGCCTCGGAGTCAACAGTTTTGATGGCTTTGGTAATTGTATCGCCGCAGCCGGAACAGACGATCGAGGGAACGTTAAGTAGTATTGCCATAATTCAGCAAAATTTCGTAGATGACAGTATTATTTTTTATTGTAATCTAAATTCGTGAAACACGCGCTTTCGCCGATTCTGCCAGTGGTTTAAACCCTGCATCAAAGCTCAATTCGCTTCAAACTCACATCTTGCACCCTTCTCAAGAACGGGCTCTCCGGCCCGTTCCACAAAGAATGAGTTTTCTTGTGGAACAGGCATCTTGCCTGTTCCTAAACAAGTAATTGAGAATGGTGCAATATTTCAGTTAAAACCGACTTGAGAGTTTGACGTTAAAAGTTATACATTTAGGACTAATGCCAACGGGCAGATTAAACAAAGGTATGTAGTTGCGCTTCAGCGCTCTTAGCTTAGGAAAGAGCGCGAGCATCTCAATGAAAGCAGCTAAGCCCAAAATTGGAGTTAGGAGTCAGGAGGAAAGAGTCAGAAGGAAGAAAGAAGGAGCCAGAATAAGTGTTTTTACAAATATGAGATGCTTCCGGGAAGAGCGCTGAAGCGCAACTACGTACCTGCCAGGAGGAAAGAGTCAGGAGGAAGGAAGAAGGAGCCAGAAGAAGGGTTTTTACAACTATGAGATGCTCCGGGGAAGAGCGCTGAAGCGCAACTACGTACCTGCCAGGAGGAAAGAGTCAGAAGGAAGAAAGAAGGAGCCAGAAGAAGTGTTTTTACAACTATGAGATGCTCCGGGGAAGAGCGCTGAAGCGCAACTACGTACCTGCCAGGAGGAAAGAGTCAGAAGGAAGAAAGAAGGAGCCAGAAGAAGTGTTTTTACAAATATGAGAGGCTCCGGGGAAGAGCGCTGAAGCGCAACTACGTACCTGCCAGGAGGAAAGAGTTAGAAGGAAGAAAGAAGGAGCCAGAAGAAGTGTTTTTACAACTATGAGATGCTTCCGGGAAGAGCGCTGAAGCGCAACTACGTACCTGCCAGGAGGAAAGAGTCAGAAGGAAGAAAGAAGGAGCCAGAAGAAGTGTTTTTACAACTATGAGATGCTTCCGGGAAGAGCGCTGAAGCGCAACTACGTACCTGCCAGGAGGAAAGAGTCAGAAGGAAGAAAGAAGGAGCCAGAAGAAGTGTTTTTACAAATATGAGAGGCTCCGGGGAAGAGCGCTGAAGCGCAACTACGTACCTAAGAGTTAATGGGTAGTTGTGACCGTTGGCATTAGTCCTAATAATATTACTTCAAACTTAATAGTTTGGAAGGTAAATTAGTATCCGGTATGCGCCGCCCAACGGCGGCGGCTACAGGGCGCAAACTCGCAACTAAATCTACCATATCTGGCAAAGAAAGAGCTTGCCGCGCGTCAGAAACCGATTTTTCGGGTTGCGGGTGACACTCAATAATTAATCCGTCTGCACCGCAAGCAACTGCTGCTTTGGCTAGTGGTGCGACTAATTCTCGCTTGCCGACGGCGTGAGAAGGGTCTACAATTACTGGCAAATGAGTTAACTGTTTCAGCGCTACGACTGCACCTAAATCTAATACGTTGCGAGTGTAATTGTCGAAGCTGCGGATGCCTCTTTCGCAGAGAACTACATGAGGATTTCCGTGACTGAGAATGTATTCGGCGGCCATCACAAATTCTTCGATTGTGGCTGATAAGCCGCGTTTTAGTAGGACTGGTTTTCCGGCTTGACCGATCGCCTTTAGTAACTCGAAGTTTTGCATATTGCGACTGCCTAGTTGCAGCATATCAGCATAGGTGACAACTGGCTCGATTTGGGCGATCGACATTACCTCTGTCACCACGGGTAAACCGTAACGGCGGCTGACATCGGCTAAAATTTCCAGTCCCTCAATTCCCATGCCTTGGAAAGAATATGGAGATGTGCGGGGTTTGTAGACTCCGCCTCGCAAAGCTTGCACGGAGGCGGCAGATAGTTGGCGGGCGACTGTTTCCATTTGTGCGGAACTTTCGACGGTACAGGGGCCACCGATGATTAATAATTCTGTGCCGCCGACTGAGACTGTTTCTGAGAGTTTGACAATTGTTTGGTGTTCGGGATGAGATTTGGTTACGAGTTTGGCTTCTAACATGAGGGTATTTTCCTGGAATTTTAAGTGGGTGGTTGACAACAAAAAACCCGGAACTTTTAGGAGTTCCGGGTTGGTGCGAAAAGACAGCGCGACAATTTACCCAGAACTTTTGTTGGGCCAAAAATAAAAGCTGTCGTACCAGTTACTGAATAATGTCATTGCTGTTTTCGCTTGTACTGGATTGGTTGTTGGGAAAAGAAGTAGAAAAAACAAAACCGCAGGTGTTAATCTGCGGTTCGCCCGGATGTTCACAGTGAATTGCCAATTCACTCCGGGCGAACTTGGCTGTACCAAAAATAAAAATAGCTGTTGGCTGTGAACATAGTTGAGGTGCTGCGATTTGTGGATTAAACACAATACTACTCGATAAATTAGCACACACTGGTAGGAATGTCAAGCATTTTTTTTGCAAAATGTATGGAAACGGCAATGCCGTTTAACTCGGCGCGGTTGTCATTTTTTTGGCTATGTCTGTTATTATATCGACATAGGGACAAAACGATAAGTCCTTATATCGACAAGGGATCCTATCCGATCGCGCGTCTGTGTGTCAGGCTAGACACATAGACAAATCGATATAGCGATATGGAAACTTTGACTACAAGTAAAACTGTGTCCGTAAAAATCTATCTACCTGAAGAGACAAGAGCCAAGTTCAAAGCATCTTGCGCCATGCGTAGCCTCAGCATGAATGAGGTTCTGTTGGAGTACATCGAAACTTGGTTACAGGAAAACGAACCCGTTTTAGAGCCAAAGCCGCAGCGCGTCAAGACGAGGGCCAAAACTGAGGAAACAGACTGATGACCGATCGACTATATCGAATAAATGGCATCCTCGAACAAACGGCGAGGGACAAATGCTGAGAGATTCAGACAACCCAGAGAAATCTTGGGAGGATTTAGAAGCCGAACTGCTTCCTCACCGTCCTTTTTATGCCCCTGGCGAGACTGAAATTGAAAAAGACCTTTATGCTAAGCGACGATGTGCTCAGCATTAAATGAAGGCTGAAAAACGCCCCGATATTGCAGGCCGTTCTTATTACTACTGCACGGAGACAAATAATGATGACTAACTCGAATTACCGACTGCTACCTGCCAGAGATGAGTATGTCCAAGTGTCTATCTATCTCAATCGGGTGCATTTGGACGGATATACGCCCGATCGCGCGATCGCACAATTGATCGAAATGGGTTATGCTCCTACTTTGCAATATCAGTGGAATCCAAAACGAAATGAGTTTGATTTATTTGCTCTGATTCACGATCGCCCGATCGCCGATTCACTGATGGATAAACAGGCTTGTGATGCTCTCTGGGCTGCTTTTAACCAATCTTCGCTTTACGTGATTGGTTGCGAGGCGGCGCAAAATCCTAACTGGCTAGCGGCACGCAGCTTTGATGATCCGCGCCGTCACGCTACGCCGGAGGAAATCGAGCCTCTGGAAGCAAATGCTACGGCGGCTGCTTAATATTTTAGTCCTGAGCGCAACTGGCACAAAAAAGGTACGTAGTTGCGCTTAAGCGCTCTTAATATTTATGAAAGAGCGCTCTCTTGGCAACTATGTGCCTCAAAAATCTTTAACTATTGGACACTACGGATATTCGATATTAATCCCAGCCGAAATCTCGATCGCACAATTCGGCTAGTCTTTGGTTGTGCGATCGAAAATATGCTCTCAATTGGTCGTATAGTGTCTCGCTGATGGGGGGATATTCGCTGGCGTTGAGCTTTCCGTAGGTTTTTAGTTGGTGGGGGGTAAGTCTAAAAATTCGAGGACGGTGTTGCAGATTTTTGCTGGGTTGCTATACAAGTCTTCGCTTTTGATGATTGAGATTTGTGATTTGGGAAAAAGTTTCATCCAGGCTGGGAGTTGATCAGCGTAAATGCCGCGGGCTAGATAGCTGTGGTGTTGGTGTTCGTAACTATAGTATTTGGGGTTGGCTAGGAGTTTTTCCATTTCGCCTTTGAGTCTTTCGGGTTCGGCGGCGATCGCGTCTTCTAATGAGAGAGTTTCGTATTTTATTCTGATATAATGATAGTAGTGGGATATGGCGCGATCGACGGGGTTTCTCAGCAGGGCGATGATTTTAACTTTGGGACATAAATCATAAATTCGCTGGGGAACGTGGGGGTGAAATATGTAGTAAGGACTGGCTTCTCCGGTGATTTTTTTGGGGCCGTTTTTGGGCAGGGGAAATTGAGCATAGTACCAGTCTGGGCCTTTGTCGAAGTTTAAGTCAAAATAATGTACTTCTTTTTCGGTGGCATGGGCGATTTGGGGATGTGCCGTGAGATAGGCGTAAAGCGATGTGGTGCCGCCTTTTTGGGCGCCGATGATGATGAAGTCGGGGGGTTTGGGAGTTTGTTTCATAGGTTGTAGGTTTTATATTTTGCAGTTGTACTGACAGTGTTTCGGATTTGGCATTTGTACCGATTGTCCGCGGGGTTAAAACCGCCGGCGGGTTGGGGGGCAAACGAAAATTCGATCGCACTTGGGGGCATTACGGCAATTCGATCGCACTTAGGGGCATTACGGCAATTCGATCGCACTTGGGGGCATTACGGCAATTCGATCACCCCATTTAAATTTGATTGCACCGAGACGCCTAACCATAATTTCATTGCCCGATCTAAATTGTAGATTCCGGTGATGGAAACTGCTAGCAAGGCGAGCACACAAATAAATTCCGCAAGGGCGGGGCAATAGGTCGGATAAGATCGGGATCACTGTTTTGGGGTGATCTAATTCACTCTCCCTCTTGTTACTGACATTTCTATTTAACTAGATTAGAGTGGAGTTAGGGAACTCTCCTCCTTGCTGGGCAATTCTTTCGCTGAAGAATATATGATCGGCGGTAGTTTTGGTTGGGCGTTGGTGGGTTTTATTTCTCAGCCAAAGTACAGATTTAAATTTGTGCAACAGGGTGATATGCAAGTTGCAAAAAATGGGAACAATAAAGATGGGATTGTACTGTCGAGCAGTAACTACCTGCAATACCATCACTGAAATTATTCAGGAAGGCGTCAATGTTTAAGAGCAAATTATCCAAAATTATCGTATCCCTGCTGCGGCGGATTGCTGGTGTTACCAGATCCGGGGCGAAGCGGCTGATGAGAGCAATGCTGCAAGCGCTGATGGCTATGGGCCGCAGGGCAAGACTACCGATGGCGGGGTTTGTGCTGCCGACGGTGACGATGGTGTTGCTGGTAGTGATATTGTTGACAGTGGCGATTACGCTGCGATCGTTCGATCGGGCTAATACGGCGCGTAACGTGCGCGTGAACCAGCAGGTGCTGGCGGCCGCCACTCCCGCGCTCGATCGGGCAAAAGCAAAAATTCAGTATGCCTTATCCCCTCAAGGAAGCGGAACACTTGAGACGCCATCAGACTTGAGCGTTTACCAAGCACTGGATTCAGCTCGCTTTAAATTTGGAGATGAGGATGTTTTACAGGTTAAGGTTGATATTGATAATTCAAATGTAATTGAGCCTGCCCCTGCCGATCTAACTAAAATTAATGAAAGTGAGAGAATAAATACCGCTTGGAGGTTCCCTGTAGATACTGACAACAATGGTAAATTTGATACCTACACTCTATACGGGATATATTTTCGCAGTCCACCTCGCGATGCGGACACAGGAGAGTTTAATAGAGCTAGAAAGGGTTTAGAAGCCAGAACCCCTCCGATGGCAAGCCAAGGTTCTCTCAGCGCGATCTGCAAGGCAGCCGCAGGTACTAGCGCTAGTTTGGTAGGCAGTTCGGACTGGTACAAAGGAGAGGGCGTACTCAAAAAAAGCTTCTTTGTCTACACGGTGAACGTGCCGATTAGTGATACGGGAGTGGCTACACCAGTCAACTACGAAAAATTTAAAGGATCTCCAAGTTTCTCAGCTTTGGAGTACCAACAAGACCAAAAACGCATTCCACTACAAAATAATGCGGTGGTTTATGAAGATGACTTAGAAGTATCTCCCGGCCCGCCGCTACGTCTGAACGGACGAATATTTACTAATAGTAACTTTGTTGTAACTCACACGAACACGGGGCCGGTGGCGTTTTATCTCGTTAGCAGCAAAGAATCTTGTTTCTACAACCTAGAAAATAGCAAAATAGTCATTAGCGGTAATGTGGTGAACGGCACTTCGGGAGGTTCTGGCAACACTTCCACTGAAATAGGAGTTCATCTATTTGGGACAACTGCTAGCGATCCAGAACTAGGAAAATCAATCAAAGGCCCCGATAATCAGTCTGTAGCCTACAAAGATGGTGCTTTGGGGGTCATATACAATAACAAGGCTTATTCCGATCGCATCGGTCTGTTAGTTTCCGAACAGGAAAAGGCAGCTACTCCCGATCCCCAGGAAGTTATAAATGCCATTGCCAAACAAGTTGAAGAAGAAACTGACCCCACAGCTCCCAGCGCCGAGCGTCAAAACGAGATTCGCCGAGAAAAGCTGGAATCTTACTTTAGATTGCGGACGCGGAAGGTGCCTTTTGCAGAAGTGTCGGCCACAGGAGACGCATTGATTGGCTTTGTTGACCCTACAACAAAAGTGGTGACTACATCTCCATTAGTCGGTACAGGGGATGAACTGCGACCGGTGGATGCCTGGGTTATACCTTCGGATGCCAACACAGGACTCAATACAACAGTCAGGCTGCAAGCCAACAGCCCCGAAAAGGTACAGGAAGATAAGAAAGAATCCGAGTTAGGCGATCGCATAGTCGTAGGGAACAACCTGCCAGCACTGAGGTGGAGAAGCGATTTGAACCCTCCCCAATTTGTCGGTGAAGGTGAGGAAGGGAGAGACATATTGACAGGAGTTAAGTGGCTGGATAAGCAGGCTCCAGACGCCGAGGACCGCTACCGAGAACCCCAAGTGAAGCAGTTCGCTGATGTAGGGGGAGCACAGAGGGACGGCTTCTGGGAAATAAGTGCGGCCCAAGCACCTCAAACAGCAGTTGATGGCATCGGCGGACTGCGGGTAATCACGGGTGCGGGTGTTTACGAGCGCACAAACTCTTTTCTGCCACCTCCCAAAGTCTTAAACCCGGTGGGTGGTGCAGTATCGGAGTTCTACGACGACCCGGCAACTACTGATGTAGAAAAGTTCCCCGTTGTTTGGCCCGACTCCATGCCGATGTCACCCGGCCCGAATTCTAAAGTTTATAACAATAATCCTGCTGGTACTATTGGCTGGGCTGATTTGACGGCGACCGCTTGGAACGCTTTGCCCACCAACGGAACTCCACCAGGAGGAGCAGCCAGTACCATTGACCCCAATACTCCCCAGTATGGTAAGGGGGACTTGCGGATGCGCGCAACTGCGATCTATCACTACGCAAACAACCCAAGCGATCAAGCTGGTAAATTAGCTGATACCCCGCTGGCTTGTGTCAGCAGCTATTACGATCCGAGCTACCGATACAGCAAAGGTGGAACTTTATTTGATTCCAGTCTCAACCGTCCAGGTTTGGCATCGGGAAGCAACGCAAATGGTAAATCTAACAACGGCATCGTCTACGGCCCTCCCGCAGCCAGGCCGGGTGCAATTCTGACGGCAGCTCTCATGACTGACCCATCAGGTCTCAATCCAGCAGGAACACCAGACGATCGCTTAAATTATCAAGCCAGTATCGTTTTCCCGGACGGTAGGTTTGTCAACGAGAACTTAAGGAAGGCTTTGCAGGTGCCTGACACCGAACGCAGCTTGTCGGAAAAGGCTGCGATCGACTCTACTCTTTGCTCTTTTAAAATTTTGGCTAATCCGACAGCGGTTGACGAAACCTATCTGACTCACGGGACAATTCGGGAAGTTGCTTTTCTCAATCCTAGGGAAGTTAAGGCGATCGACAAGGACGACCCAGCTACTGCGGTGGACGAGACTTACAGCCTCAGCAGTCCTTTAGGTGGTGGCACTCAGAGCGCGAAGCTAACAGGAAATTACGACCTTCCCCTAGCAGAAAGACAACCCCTAGAAATCCGAGTCACGCAATTAGATATCGATAAGCTCAGGGGAGGCACAAAAACCATCCCCTACAACCGAGAGCCCAAGATCAACACCCTTGACCCAGAGTATATGCTGCCTTACAGCGGCCTAATTTACGCCAGCCGTGATGATGCAGCACCCGATCAGAGCGATCGCACTCCGAATAGTCTTGGCAATGCTATTGATAAAACCCGCAGCCAGCTAAGCAGCCCAACGGATTCTCGGCTAGACCCCAGCCGCCGCCCCCACGGAATTATGCTGATTAACGGACGTAGCTTGGGTCGCCCGACAACTGTAAGCACGGTGACAGACGTACTCAAAGAGAAGGGTCTGCTGTTGACTTCTAATCTGCCGGTATACATCCAAGGCGCATTTAACCAACACACAAAGAGGGAATTTACAGGGGCTTTTAGTTGGACTCCCAGCGATTTCTACGGTCGCCTAGGTGCAAACCTCGATCCCAATTTTGCTTGTCGCCTCGGCGATCCCCGATACCCTGGCAAATGTGCTGACAGCGATAATTGGCGAGGGGCAACAGTGCTCTCGGATGCGATCACGCTGCTCTCTGAGCCAGAGTCCGCTAATTTACAGGAAGGCTTCCGGTACGGTGTCCGCAATCACGGAGATTTTGACCTGAGAAATAATGCAGGTAGCGCAGTTGTCGGCTATGACTTCAATGGCGATGGCATTCCTCCTCTTGATACAACTATTGATACAGCTAATGAAGCTGACTTCGGCTTTGACATCAATGGAAATGGGACTACGAACGATACGAACGTTCCAGAGACGGATGTAACGGCTAAAGCCGCTCGCAGGATTAACGGTTTTGGTGCTAACAACTACGTCACTAACGGTTTGAGTAGCGGTGCTACAGCAGTAATCCCACATTTTGACATTATCAACCAAGAAAAGTTCGGGCAAAGCGCGGGAACTACCGTTTCACCAAAAGACGAAAACTACCGCACTACCACAGGTGCGGCTCCCAACAGTTCATACTTCAACAATTTCATTACGCCAGTTCAGCGACGGGCTAATGATGCCATTAAATTTCCACAGTATGTCATGGAAATCTGCCGGAAGTTGCCTGTTTCAGCTTGCGGGCCTAATGACTGGGTAGTTGGTATTGATGCTGGTACTGTTGGAGTATTTGAACCTGCTGAAATACAAAAAGCAAGCCTTGTCCCACCATCTACAGCCGTCGGTCTACTTTTATCAGGTACAACAGCTAGACCAGCTATCGATCCAGCAGATAGACGATATCCCCGTCGCGTAGCTTTTGTGCGAAACAGCTTAGGTAAGCTGGTTTTGGATAGCAGCAACAACCTCCCTATCGCGCTGGGAATTGCTAGCCCCACTGCAGTAGCTTTCTATGCTACTTCCACAAATCCTGTCACTGTGGACGGTACCCCCATAACTCCTGTCACTGGTCAGCCTCAGCTAGCAGATAACGCTCTTTGGTATGCGACCACCAAAACACCCCTTACTCCCAACGCTGCGACCCAAATTGACTATGGCAATGCTAACCCTCTGTTTTACGCCAAACTACCCACAGCTACAGTTGAGCAGCCACAGCTAAGACCTACTTTGCAGATTCAGGCCACAAATTCTAATCCTGTGGCTGGTTTGGTTCCTATACAAGGCCCCAACGCCAACGACGGAACGCGATGGATGCAAAGAGCACGAACTACGGAGTTTAACCTCATAGTCGCCTCAAATGACGTTCCTTCACGGGCTCTCTCTTCCACCCTTGGGGAAACCAATGGTGGGATGCAAAACTTACCGCGCTTTATGGAAAATTGGAAAGGACTAACTACCTCGATCGCGGGTTCATTTATCCAATTCAAGCGCAGTGCTTACGCAACTGCTCCTTACCAATCAGTTCTGGATATCGCTACTACTACTCCTTTTAATGCCAAAATATTCGACAGTCGCCTCGAAATTCCAGCGGATACCCGCAGCATTTACAGAGTTCAAAACGCATTAGGTGCGATCGGCTATTTCGTTGCACCCGATCGGGAATGGGGATTTGATGTAGGTTTGCTTTCACAGCCCCCTGACTTGTTCGCCCAAAAATTTACTCTCCCTGCTACTCAGAAAACACCTGACGAATACTTCAGAGAAATCAGCCGCGATGATGATTGGGTAAAAGCTTTGTTGTGCGCTGAAAAATTGCAAAATGATCGCACTCTCTCTGGTAACTATGCTGCCAATGATAGCGCTACAAAACCAAGAACAGACTGTCCTAACCTTTCCTAACCTTTAAACCCTCACATTCCTGAGTTCCAAATGCGGAGTGCTTACTATGATCAAACGCCAACAGCCACACAGTAGTTTACATAAGTCTCAAGAAGCCGGCTACACGATTATCGAGTCATTGGTAGCGATGATTGTAGTTTCGGTGCTGATGATTGCGATCGCCCCTGTGATGGCTTTCTCAGTAGCAACTCGCGTCCAAGCCAAACGGATAGAAATGGCAACTCAAGCCGCCAAAACCTATATTGAGGCGCTCAGATCTGAGGCGCTCAAACCAAACACTAACGGGTTTCCGGCTCAGTACACAACCAGCAATAAATTAGAGGACACCCCCGCCCCAACCGATATCACCGCTCTTTACTGCATAAACACATATGACGATATAAACAAAGATGATAATGAGGATCCACCCTGTCAGGCTGACAGCAATCAAGACTTTGTAGTTCAGGGCTACTACTTTAACAACTTACCCGCTGCTACAAATCCGGCAAAAACAGGCTATAGCTTAATTGTTCGGGTTTACAGGGCTAATTCTTTTGCTAGTGGCGTCGGAGCACTAAAAACTCAGAAAGATCAAGAAGTTCAAAAGCTACAAGTACAGCAAGGAATTAGCACTGCTGGACTAGGAAATCTCAGAGCGCCTTTGGTAGAAATGAGAACAGAAATAGGTGCTAGCGATCGACAAGGTGCTTACAACAGTTTGTGTACTCGCATCAATGGCGGCACCTGTCAGTAATCATCAAAGTCCCCGTTATTAAATTTAAAATCGCTCCCCCCATTTGGCAGAGGAAACACTCAAAATGAAAACTTTACTCAGGTTGCTTCTCAAAAGTCAGCATCAGCGAAACCGCTCTGGCCCAAATAAAACAGAAAAGGGCATGACTCTGGTTGAGCTATTAGTTGGAGCAATTATGGCGTTTATAATCATTACGCCGATGCTCGGTTTTGTAGTCGATATGCTGAATACCGACAGGACGGAACAAGTCAAGTCAAGTACCGAGCAAGACGTTCAAGCAGCCATTGATTTCATCTCCCAAGATTTGAGTCAAGCTGTTTATATTTACGATAAAACGGATATTGATTTAATTAGAAATCAACTTCCAGATGCTGCAGATGGAAACACGAAAATTCCGATACTTGTATTTTGGAAACGACAGCTCATCAAAAAAGCACTTCCTATTGACGCGAGTACAAAGCCCCTAGATTGTGCAAATAATAGTGACAAATGTAATGACACCTATGTACTATCATTAGTTGCTTACTACCAATTTAAAGAAACTGATCAGCAGTCTATTTGGTGTCAGCCTTCAGGTGGCACTTGTCCTACCCGTATTGCTCGTTATGAAATTAGGGATGGAGTAAAAAATCCTTACTCGACAGATCCAGCCGCTCCTTACTATAGCGATAGTGAGACAATAGAATCTCAACGACGAGATCCAGCTTTTAAGGAAGATTTTGCCTTTACTGAACCCACAAAAAACGTGACACTGGCGACGGGACTGACAAATTCCCAATCGGGAGCAAAAAATCCGCAAGTTCTGGTTAACTACATTGACTCCACTACACCAGGCCCGACATTATCACCCACTGAATGCAAGACGGCTCTTGGTAATCCTACCGACCCAAAAGATAAAACAAAGTTTCTAGACGAAGCAAGGCTAAAAGTAAATGACGGAAGTACCAATAATAGCTTCTACGCTTGTGTAGATACAGCGAGAAACATAGCCAGAGTTACTATCAGAGGAAACAGCCTCCGTCGTCTTCAACCGAACAATACTGATTATACTGCCCAAAAATCCGCATATTTCCCAACAGCAACCGTGCAAGTACAAGGTTTAGGTGGGTTAGGAAAATAACTGATTTCTCAATCGTTGCCCGCCGATAAACAATAGGAGAATACAATGAAAACCCCACCCATATTATTAAAACTTTTGCATAACTCGGCTGCCAAGCCCCGTCCTAATTTCAACAAAACTGCATCCAGAAAAGCCGATCAGGGCTTCACCCTTCTGGAAGTGCTGGTGATAGCGTTGATCATAGGTATATTCAGCTCCATCGCCGCTCCGAGTTGGCTGGGATTCATCAACAGACAAAGAGTTCGCACTGTGAACGATCGCGTTTTCCAATCATTACGACTTGCACAAAGCGAAGCAAAGCGAACTAAGAGCAGTGTCCTAGTTACATTTGATACAACGGTCGATCCGCCAACAGTTACGTTTGACCCCCCACTAGCTACGGGTGGTAGTACACAGACGTTAGATGGTGGAGGCGAAATTAAACCCGGCACTATTGTGCTTACCGTTACACCTGCTCCTACCACGCCTCCAAACTCGATCGTTTTTGACTACCAGGGTAATCCCTCCACAACTCCGTTTGTGGTCACAGTTGCTCCATCTGGCGGTGGTGCTAAGCAGTGCGCGAGGGTAGAAACTCTCATAGGAGGAATGAGAACTGCTGAAGGAAATGATCCCGTAACTGGGTGCCCCTAATAGCTTTCAATAAATTTAATCTGAATGTCTAACAGCAATTCCGCATAAGTTCTGAATTGCTAAAATCTATTAACTTAAATTATTTTATATTTCAAATCCTATTAAAACCATCAAAATATGCAGCTACAACTAAAACAAATAGTCATCCAGCCAGGAAACCAACTATTAACTTAAAGACATAACCTGGCCGATGTTTGAAACCCTACTAACAGAATTAGGAGAAAGTCGCGCATCCAGACTTTCATACAGCAAAAGAACATTAGAAATCATGGTTCCGCTAATCGAACACCAAGTTACCCAAGTCCTGATAACTGCTTAACTAACCAAGCGATCGCCCCTGCAACATCAGCAACCTGCTCAACATCGGCAATCGGCGGCCGCTGCACCATCACCACCGGAATTCCCAGTTCCCTAGCCGCAACAATTTTCGCATAAGTAGCACCCCCCCCGCTGTTTTTACTAACAATCGTATCAATCTGATATTCTAATAGTAATTGACGCTCATCTTCCAAAGAAAAAGGCCCCCTTGCTAACAACAATTTACCATTAGGAATAGGAGAATTGAGTGCCGGAGGATCGATCGCCCGCATCAAAAACCAAATAGCATCCAAACCAGCAAAAGCAGCCAATTCCTGCCTACCAATAGTGAGAAACACTCGCTGAGACTGCCCTAATAAAGCCTTTGCAGCCTCCGAGTGGCCCGCAACTTCAATCCAGCGATCGCCCTCCACCCTCTCCCAAGCTGGACGCACCAGCATCAAATAGGGCACATTACACTCAGCAGCAGCAACAGCAGCATTAGCAGAAATCTGAGCCGCAAACGGATGAGTAGCATCAATCAACAAGTCGATCGGGCGATCCTCTCCGAGGGCTGCGCTAACGAGCAAAAACTGGGCCAGCCCAGCCGCCCCACCAAACCCCCCAATTCGCACCGTACCCGTTTTTGGGGTAAAAGGCTGTTGAGTGCGTCCTGCTAGCGAAGATACCACCTCTATTTCAGCGATTTGAGACGCTCTTGCCGCCAGTTCAGCAGCATCCCCCGTCCCCCCCAAAATTAGCAACCGTTTTTTCACCAAATTATCCTTACCGACTACACAAAGTGGCGGTTAAAACTCACATCTTGCACCATTCTCGCTTAACAGGCAAGATGCCTGTTCCACAAGAAAATTCACTCTTTGTGGAACAGGCATCTTGCCTGTTCCTAAACAAGTAATTGAGAATGGTGCAACATCTCAGTTAAACCCGCAACTACACAACCAAAGTCCGCCTACGCCGACTAAACAAAATCCAGAACCTGCAGAGGCAGGTTTTGTCTGTGTAGCTGCGACTTAAATCACCGAGACTTTTCAAACATCTTCTAACCAACGCCCGCCAATTCGGTTAATAATATGTTTAATAAAGTTTAAACCGCCAACAACGATGATTCGCTCACTTTTCACATTTTTTACAGTATTAATTGTAACCGGGTTAGTATGGTTGGGAAATATCGCCCCCGTTGCTGCACAAGTACAACCAACAGATATCGCCGATCCTCAACAGGAATTAGGAGAACTCGTTCAAAAAGCTTTTGAAGCTACAAATGAAGGCAAATTTCCCGCCGCTGAAACTTTTTGGACTCAAATCATTGACAAATTTCCCTCACAAGCCGGCGCTTGGAGCAACCGAGGCAATTCTAGAGTCAGCCAAAACAAACTACAAGCCGCTATTTCAGACTACGAAAGAGCGATCGAGCTAGCACCCGACGCCCCCGATCCCTACCTAAACCGCGGCACCGCCTTAGAAGGTTTAGGACGCTGGCAAGACGCGATCGCCGACTACAATCATGTACTAGAATTAGACTCCCAAGATCCAGCCGCCTACAACAACCGAGGCAACGCCCAAGCCGGTTTAGGAAAATGGGAACAAGCAATTGCCGACTACAGCAAAGCCTTTGAATTAGCCCCCGAATACGCCTTTGCCCGCGCCAACCACGCCCTCGCACTTTATCAAAACGGGCAAACCAAAGAAGCAATTCGCAACATGAAAAACATCGTCCGCAGATACCCCCAATTTGCCGACATGAGAGCCGCCCTCACCGCCTGTCTTTGGGAAGCCGGAAAGCGCGGCGAAGCAGAGAGCAATTGGGTAGCAGCAGTCGGCCTCGATGCCCGCTACAAAGACCTCGATTGGGTTGCCAATAACCGTCGCTGGCCACCAGTTGTAGTCAGCGCCTTAGACAAATTCTTGCACTTGCATTGACACTCCTCGGCTTGAAAGCGCGAGGATTCTTGAGGAATTTCTGCCTCAATTTCCCTATTTCTAGGGTTCCCAGACTCCTCACGTTTGCTCAAACGAGCGTGAGGATATATTCTGAGCGTTTAGGCGCGAACGCCAGGTTTCGCGGAGTCCCCGCGTACCAAATTCAAAGCTCGATCGCGAATAGTTTTTGCTGCACCAATATCGGCGTGTTCATGATGTCCGCATTCAGTGCAAATAAACTTTTCGCCATCTCTATTGGACTTATCGAAATATCCACAGTTCCGACATTCTTGGCTGGAATATTTAGGATTAACTTTGATTATAACCTTCCCTTGCTTTGCAGCGAGATACTCGATCTTCAGAATTAATTCGCCCCAACTAGCATCAGAGATAGAACGATTTAGACCCTTCTTCCTTGATTGCCCATTTTTAAGAAATCTACCTGTTTTTTCGTCAACCTTCACCCGACATCGCCGCACCATGCCGGAGATGTTCAAGTTTTCCAGAGCAATCGCGTCAACGTTACGAGAAACTATTTTATTCGCAATTTTCCACTGATAAGCTTGGCGCTTGTCGCTAATTTTCTGGTGAAAAAGTCCTAGTTTCTTAGTAGCTCTTTTCCGATTTTTACTACCTTTCGCTTTTCGGCTAACCCGTCTCTGCCTAATTTTCAGAGTGCGCTTAGCTTTCTTGCTGGTTGAAAACTTGGGATTTTCGATTTGAGTTCCATCGGATAGATGAACTAATTTTGTAATTCCCATATCGCAACCAATTACTTTGACAACATCCTCAAGAGGTTTACTCGTGTAATTGGGGATAGATTTGTCCTCAATACGGATCGAGACATACCAACCATTTTGTCGCTTTCTTACCGCACAAGCTTTGATAGTAAAGCCGTTGGGGATTAGGCGTGAATTATGAAACCGCATCCAACCTAACTTTGGTAGGTAAATTTTACTACCCTGTATCTTTACTCCCATCACGAAAGTAAAAGAAGTAAAGTTGCTGCGGTTTTTGAATTTAGGAAAGCCACGCCCGTCGAAGAAATTCTTATAGGCAGTGTCTAACCGTCTAATATTCTGTTGTAGAACAGTTGAATCTATCCCACTGAACCAGGGCCTAGCTGCTTTCAATTCGGGCAACGCGGTTATTTGAATGTCACCTGGGTTGCGTCGAGGGTTTTTAGCTTTCCCCTCTTTATCTGTTTTACCCGTCTTCCAAGGTTCACCAGTCGCGCCGTTTTTGGAGACACAACTGGTTAAGGGGCAGGCTTCACTTTGCGTTCTAATCTCGCAATAGTCGCCTTGAATAAATTGTTGGCTGTATTGAGTGATTCTGTCATTAAGAGACCAATTAAAGTGACTTCGTAACATACTCAGCCAATTGGACATCTTTAAGTCTTGTGTTTGACTTGGGCGCAACTTGTATACATAGTTTGTTAACAAGTTAAACTCCTCCCTTTTTTGAGATTCTATTAGAATATAGTGAAATGCCTGTGTGTTTTTATTCTTTACGTTTATTTAAGAAAGAGGATTTAAGTTTATACTTCTACTTATAAAGCCGTCCTATAAGGACGGGGTTTTAAACCCAAATTTTCGATAATTTCACGAGTAGCACGAATTTTCCTAATTGGTATAACAAACAACGGGAGCATCTCACTTTTGCAGCCAAGCTAGAAATTGGAGTTAGGAGCCAGGAGCCAGGAGTCAGGAGGAAAGAGTCAGAAGGAAGGAGGAAGAAGTGTTTTTACAAATATGAGATGCTCCCCAAACAACTAACAACTGACAACTGACAACTGACAACTGACAACTAACAACTAACAACTGACAACTAACAACTGACTAATTCTCGAATCCGCGCAGCCGTCAACTCCTCGACCTTCCTGAAAACCGCTGCTGCACCCGCATTTTTTAGCACCGCAGCATAAGCATCGCAGCGCACAGCATCATCCAAAACATGAGGCGGCAAAATTCCGATTCCCAGCCAAACCCGATTTGGTTGCACTTCCCGCGCCTTCACAACCGTGTAAATATCCGCAACAGTATCTCCCGCGTAAATCACCGGCAAATTTTTTTCTAAACCGTGCAGTTTTTCCAACTGTTCAATTGCCGCGAAAAGTCCAGCCGGATCGGGTTTTCCCGGTGCATCTTCCATCGCCACTAACACCGGGGAATTTAAACTCAGTTTCCCTGACAAAACATAAGCAGCTTCATCCCGCATCGCCCCGCTAAAAAAGCCCCAAACAATGCCCCCAACTGTTAAATTTTCCAGGTAAGCCGGACTTAACAGCAGCGGTTCCTCACAAATGTAACCCGTCCAATTTTCTTCATCGGGCCCGCGATAGCGACTTTGGAAAAAAGCCACTAATTCCTCATAGTTGAGAGCGAGTTCGTTTCTCGATCGCCCAATCCCCTCAAAATAACGGCAAACTAACTCGAAAGACGCCTGCCAGTCATTATTCCACACTCCCTCCGACTTCAGAGAATCGATATCGAGAGAATTCGGGCGAAAAGCACCCGCCGTGAAATGCTCTACCGCATCGGCGATCGCCCGCCGATAAGAACCGGACACATCCCGCACCACACCGTCAATGTCGAAGACTACAATAACTTTGTTCACAACTTAACTATCCTTGTACCTAGGGCCAGTGAGAACCCAAATTTTATCTGTTCCCAGCCCCTGAGTGGCGCTAAAACCAGCCGTGCCACAAAACTTTTCATGGCCGATGACCAATTATCGAACAGAGTGTGCTACGCTTAGCGATTGTAGAAATTTTTAACAAGTTCGATCGGAACCCTGGAGGTTTGCTTGTCCAAGTTCATCTTAAAAGTTCTCTGGCTAGAAGAGAATGTTGCCCTCGCCGTTGACCAAGTTGTCGGCAAAGGAACTAGCCCGCTGACATCCTACTTTTTCTGGCCTCGCAAAGATGCCTGGGAAGACCTCAAAAACGAACTCGAAGCCAAACACTGGATTGCTGATAACGATCGCGTCGAAATCCTCAACCAAGCCACAGAAGTCATCAACTACTGGCAAGAGGAAGGCAGACGGCGCCCGATGACTGAAGCTCAGTCAAAGTTCCCCCTAGTGACTTTTACCGGCAGCAACTAAGCCCAGCTTTAAGTTGCTACCCATATAAATTGCCTGTTATGGCTGACGAGGGGAAGGAGAGAGGGGAGAAGGCGAGAGGATTTGACGCTTTTTCCACCTCGCCGTAAAACATACAATTTAAATGCGCTACAGCTTATATTGATACTAACTCCGATTTGGGAACCTACTCGGGTTTTGGGCTGGGTCGAGGTGAGATTTAGTGAAAATAAAGCTCTAAAATCGGCGTTTTTTTGATAATTAATACTGACGCGAAAAGTGTTTTGACGCCCTGCTTATAGCTTTTTATGAACAGGCAAGATGCCTGTTCCACAAGAAAATTCCCTCTTTGTGGAACAGGCATCTTGCCTGTTATTGAAAAGGGTGCAAGATGTGAGTTATACCTGAGATGTTGCACCCTTTTCAATAAGCCTTTTGAACGGACCCGATGCCTGTTCCACAAGAAAATTCCCTCTTTGTGGAACAGGCATCTTGCCTGTTCTAGGAAAGGGTGCAAGATGTGAGTTATAAATGAGATGTTGCACCCTTTTCAATAAGCCTTTTGAACGGGCCCGATGCCCGTTCCACAAGAAAATTCCCTCTTTGTGGAACAGGCATCTTGCCTGTTCTAGGAAAGGGTGCAAGACGTGAGTTATAACAAATAACTAATAACTAATAACTAATAGCTAACAACTAACAGCTAACAACTAACAACTAATCACCTCTTCGCGGAATCTATGGGCGCCGAAAGTACAATCAACCAGACCGAACAGCTACCGCTGGTAGTAAATCCCGACATTCTCCAGCAAGCTATCCTCTACAAAATTAATACTCGCATCATCGCTCGCGGAGAATTAGTTTTCCCCTGCGTACCGGGAATGCTAAGCCACTATCTCAAGTCCATAGAAAATCTATTTAGCACTCTCGACAGACCCCTGCCCGAAGACCGCAGAGAGGAACTAAGCAAGCTTTTAGCCACCAAGTTAGAACAAGGCTACCGCACCTCCACAGCCTCGATGCTGATCCTGCAATACGAATCTGTGCAGCCGCCACAAACCGGTTTAGCCTGCAAAGTGATTGTTACTACCTCAACAGTTGGAGAACAGTACAAAAGCTGGGTAGACACCAGAGAACCTCCGCTTTTCGGTTCTCATCCAGACGCAAAATTGATGGCAACGGCTGCTAAATTGGGTACACCCGATCGAGTGCGGATTTTGGACGTGGGGGCTGGTACCGGCCGCAATACCTTGCCGCTGGCGAGATTGGGCTATTCTGTAGATGCGATCGAACTAACCCCAGCTTTTGCAGAACAATTGAAAGCGGCAGTAACAGCCGAAAATCTTCCCGTGACAGTTACTGAAGGCGATGTGCTCGACCCCTTAATGCGGATGAAACCGGCCCGCTATCAGTTGGCAGTTGCCGCCGAAGTCATCTCACATTTTCGAGACAGCGATCAAGTACGGCTTTTCCTCGCTAAAATGTGCGATTCCCTGTGTTCCGGAGGTCTTTTGCTGTTCAGCACGTTTTTAACCGTCGGCGACTACCAGCCAGATGCCCTCGTGCGACAAGTTGCCCAACTCTCCTGGTCTACTTTATTTACCCCCCAAGAACTCGCCACCGCCATGGAAGGGTTGCCCTTAGTCCCAATATCCAACGAATTGGTGTTTGAATATGAACGCCACCACCTGCCCGAAGGAGCCTGGCCACCGACGCCCTGGTTTCCCAGTTGGGCCACCGGTCGAGATGTCTTCCCCATGGCAAACGCACGCCCGCCCATGGAATTGCGCTGGATTTTGTGCCGGCGAAGTTAAAAATTTTGTCATTTGTAGGCAGACACAGCAATCACAACTGTTAACCGGCAGTAACAGTTTCCTCAGATATTTTTATTTCAACAGCTTAAACCCGGCTCGCTGTTAATATTGCCCAGCCGGGACACAAAAATTTACAAAAATATATATTAAAATGTAAAGAGAGCGAAGTTCGATCGTCCCTGGGTGACAAACCCAGTGTCTGATTAGATCCAACGCTTGCCAACCTTTGATTTCTTGCGAAAAATTGGGTTGCTAATGGCCATCGAGCTTGCATAAAATTCGATCGTCATCTCGATGGGTGCAACTAGAGTTAAGATGAATTCAACCAACCTATTCCTCCCGATAGATGACTTTTTAGGGAATAGGATTAGCCAATAGATTAGCTCGCTAGTAAGCGATGCTGCTGAGAAACAAATATGCTTTTAACACGTCCACTACAAGCGTTTGGAGCAATCTTCGGGCACAAACCTTCCACAAATAGATCATCCATCGACCAAGAAACCAGTAAAAATTATTGGGAGGGGAATATTGAGCCCGCTGTAAACGAACAAATTGACTGGTACATCCAAGTGGAAATGCTAATGAGTAACGCTAAATCTTCCTGCACCAATGAAGAGATTACTGCTTGGCTGCGGGGATTGCTGACAATTGCTTGGGCAGACGGCAACTTTGACGAAGACGAGCAAAAAATGATTGCAAATCTAACTCAGGATGAACTACACCCGGTATCTTTTGAGGCGGGTTTTGAACCTATTGCCCCAGAGGAATTAGCCGCTGTGTTAGGGGAAGACACCCCCAAAGGCGAGGATTTTTTGAGGACAGCAGTCATGGTAGCCTTGGCAGACGGTACCTACTCGCTCAGCGAAGACGAGGTAATCTATAAGTTTTGCACAGCTTTGGGTCACAATGTAGAGGCGCTCGAAGCTCTGCGACACACCATCGAAGACAGCAAGTGCGATGAGCCGCAGGGGCCCAGCAGCCAAATCGTCTTTGATGCGAATGTCCCCCCCCCGCCGGAACACCCCTTTCATCTCCGCTACCTAAACCTCACCAAAAAAATGTCCTGCAACCCGTCAAAGACTGGCTTGACGCCTGGGAAATTCACGACCCCAAAGTGGCACACTTTGTCTGTAAAATTATTCCGTCGCAGTGTCCGTTTGAGCGAGATGTCGTGTTATTTGGTCGCAAAATCATCCACATTCCGGCGATGTGCCAGATTAACCCACTTTACGAACAGTTAGTCGGGATGCGCTTTCGAGCTCTCTGCTATTTGGCAGATGAATGTAACGAAGATGTATCGTCCTACTGTTAATAGGAAGGGGTAATTGCTAATTGGTAATTCATTCCAGGGCGCAGAACCTCTATCTGTAGGATGCGCCCATAAGCACCTTACCGCTATAATTAGCACGTTAAATCAGTATTTGCAGAACTCGTGTAATTAGCAATTACTAATTTTCAGTAGAGTATTTTCGATGATTTAAAAACCTATTTTTGGCAAAAAAAAATATTTTTACAGATATCCGCCTCATTATAAAAATCCGGCTTATTCAGTTTTTATGCGTGAGTCCTGCTAATATAAAATCTGCTTTGATAATACTAATTCAACAAAAGTCTGGGTACAATCCTCAATCTTATACAAATTATTAAAAGTCGCATATTTAGGAGCCGAACACGGCAGTGCCGTTTCCCTACAGATGCTCGCGTACAATCTCTCACTCTGCACTACTTTTCAGAATTGGTATAATTATATTTTTCCGACAATTGTAAATCGCGACTAAACTTGGCTGTCGTCCGCCGACCCGGACTAAAGGCAGAGACGAATATTGGGCTGGGATCTGGTATCATAATAAGTAAGGGCTATTGACTACTGACTAAATTATGCAATTTATCGATCGAGCAGATATTCAAGTCGCAGCCGGCAAAGGTGGCGACGGTATGGTAGCTTTTCGCAGAGAAAAGTATGTACCGGCGGGCGGGCCGAGCGGCGGGACGGGCGGCAAAGGCGGTTCCGTGTATATGGTGGCAGTGGAAAGCCTGCAAACCCTGCTAGATTTTCAGTACAACCGGATTTTTAAAGCCGATGACGGGAAGCGGGGCGCGCCGAAAAATATGACCGGTGCCGGTGGGGACGATCGCACGATCGAAGTTCCCTGCGGTACAGTAGTTTACGACGCGGAAACTCAGGCAATCTTAGCAGATTTAGTAACGCCCGGACAGACTTTTTGCGTGGCCCAAGGCGGCAAAGGCGGTTTGGGGAATAAGTGTTTTCTGACCAATTCTAACCGAGCTCCAGATTATGCGATGCCGGGAAAAGAAGGAGAACACAAATTTTTGCGTTTGGAATTGAAGCTATTAGCAGAAGTGGGGATTCTTGGGATGCCAAATGCTGGCAAATCCACCTTAATTTCAGCTTTGTCTGCGGCTCGCCCCAAAATAGCAGATTATCCGTTTACAACTTTAGTCCCGAATTTGGGCGTAGTCAGAAAACCGACTGGAGACGGTACGGTGTTTGCAGATATTCCGGGATTGATTGAAGGAGCGCACGAAGGTGCTGGTTTGGGTTACGAGTTTTTGCGGCACATTGAGCGGACTCGGTTGTTGCTGCACTTGATCGATATTACGGATGAAGACCCGATCGCCAATTACGTCACAATTCAGGAAGAATTGAAGGCTTACAGGCGTGGTTTAGCCGATAAACCGCAGATTTTGGCTTTTAATAAGGTAGATGCGATCGACCTCGAAAGCGAAGAAATCCGTAATTTAATCAGCAGACTTAAAGAAATGAGCGGCGCTCCTGTTTTGTTGATTTCCGCCGTTAGTAGACTTGGATTGGATGAATTGATGCAGCAAGTGTGGCAAAAACTCGACGAGATGAACGAGAAAGAGGCTGCGGAACAGTTAGCAGTCGCGAGTGTTTAATCGCTTTCCGGTTCGTGGAATTTCCGTGAATGGGTAGGTGTTTGTTTGAGGGGGTCAAATCTTTAGGCTGTATGGCTTGTAGGACAAGGGTTTGAGCCTCTCTGCTGAAAAAGGAGGTTCACGGAAACGCTGCAATCATTGCTGTGTATAGCTTTAATATTTGTTGAAAATTTTGCCTCTTGACAGGTCGGTGCCTGAAATGATATTTTTTGGATGCTTGACGGAACAGTACCTTGAAAACTAAATACTGTAAGGCTTCTGGCAGGGGCGCCGGAATCAACCTAAACCCCTATCAGGGATTGAAACTTAATCCGAAGTTTGGCGCTGACTTATTACTTACCCTCCGGAATCAACCTAAACCCCTATCAGGGATTGAAACACCGCCGAGAGAAACGAAACCCCAACCAGCAGGCGGCGCAAGTCCGAATCAACCTAAACCCCTATCAGGGATTGAAACCGCTTCATGTCCCGGTTGTAATCCCGATGTACTTTGCCGGAATAAACCTAAACCCCTATCAGGGATTGAAACGACAAGATGATCGCGAGCTGGGGAGAAGAGGGGGGCAAACCGCCGGAATAAACCTAAACCCCTATCAGGGATTGAAACAAAGTGAGTCAAAGTGCGATAGCCCCTGCGGTCAAAGCCGGAATAAACCTAAATCCCTATCAGGGATTGAAACATCGATAAACATTTGAGTCCTGGACGCATCAACACCAAGAAACCGGGTTTTTTACGGTTTCTGGGGCTGTAACAAAGTATTTCGTGAAAAACCCGGTTTCTGAACACCAAGGAGTAAATCGCAAGTATTATTAAATTGCGTTTGAGTCGCGAATTTGCCCGTTGTAATCAACTCTGATTCGGCCATCTTGGGAAACCGTAACAACCGTTTCTACAGTATAGACAGACGAACCCGGCTTGGAACCCTTAAAAGTAAAAGTCCAAGTTCCATCCCCATTGTCAACAAACGGCGATTCCTTAGAAGTACCGTGCATAGAAGCTTCAGCTCGATATTTCCCCAAACCCCCATTAGCCCTTTCTGCTGCTTGACGGGCTAAGTTTTTTGCCCGATTGAGTTCGATATTATTGTTGATCACTCTCACGCCGTCGGTCTCATATTCAGGAGCAGGATTAGCATTACTCAAGGTGGGGGAGACTGCAACGGTTAAAGTTGAGAGCGCTACCAGGCAAGCAAGTCCGATGTTTAGTTTCATAATACAAACTGATTTATAGTTTGATAAAATCTACGAGACTAGCGGGAAAAAACCCGGTTGAATTTTCAATTTTTAATTTTCACTTGTGAATCCGCTGGCGTTTCCCCACCGTACAAATAGCGGTAACTAATCCGAGAAATCTCCCGAATCAATGCTTGAGCTGGCTTCTCTGTTTCCGGCGAATGCTTCACCATCACCGCCACCAAATAACGCTTACCGTTCGGCAAATCCACCATCCCCGCATCCGCAAGAATTGTATCAATGTTGCCGGTTTTGTGAGCAATAATTGAACCTTCGCCTAAACCTTTCGGCAGCAAAGAATCATTTTTAGTTTGGCGCATGATTTGCAAAATACGATCGCGCGATTTCACCGATACCAAATTACCCCGATCGATCTGGGCTATGATATTAATCAAATCCTGCGGACTGGTAGTATTAGTTCCCTCCAAATCAGGCAAATTATTGCGGAGAACCGTCGCCCTCAAACCCCAATTGGCAAAATGCTGATTCAACACTTCAGCACCTCCCAACAACTCAATCATCATATTTGTCGCCGTATTGTCGCTGACAACAATCATCTTTTGGGCAACTTCCAAAGCCGAATACTTCTTGCCCGGAGCCTGGTCTTGCATATCTCCAGAACCGCCGGCAATGTGTTCGGACTTCAGCGTCAGCATCTGATCTAACTGCACTTTGCCCTCATCTACTGCTTGGAAAAAAGCTACTAAAATTGGCACTTTAATCGTGCTAGCTGAAGCAAAAGCAGTATCGCCGTTAAAATTTAGGTAGCTTCCAGTATCTAAATCGACTAGAAATATTCCGGTTGTCAAACTAGGATTTTCTGTTGCTAAAACCTGAACTTGGGTTTTCAAAGCTCCTAATTCTTGAGTCAGTTGCAGCGCTTCAGGGGTCGCGGGTGCAGCAGATGCGCTATCGGCTGGGTTGTTCTGCCCTGCGGTGGTTTGTTCTTCTGCCGCTACAGTGGATGCTCGACTGACGGCATTTACCACCGACAGCAGCGTACCGCAAATCACCGCTATGCCAACTCCCAAAATCAGCAAGCGAGTAGCATACACCAACGGCGGCACGCTCGGAGGTGCAGAGCGTTTACCCGGTCTCTGACTCGCTTGTGGGCGCGGTTTAGGCACGGGTGGTTTTTTGGCATCTGCGGGGATTACCGTCTCTGAAATGCGAACTGGGGGCGAACTGGGACGACTTCCCCGGGTGGTAGGGGGAGTGGCTTTTGGGAGCTGGCTGTTGGGATTGCTGGCGATCGAACTCACATTTTCCCGCTCCAGAGTCGGGTCCGGAAACTCGAACATATCGACAGCAGCGAGGCCTTTTTTGCGTGGTTGGCGAGTCTTCGACTGCGGAGTTTTGCTGGTTCTGGGTGTTCTGGGGTTAATTGCCGATCGGGGATCGGATAAAAAGTCTTGTGTAGGAAATTCTTCCGAAGATGTGGGAGAATTGGCTCCATTTCTGCTGCCGCGGCCCTGTTGCACTGGCAAAGTAGCAGGTTCGGGCGATCGAATTTCTGGATTGCCGTTTTGCGGTTGCGGAGGACGGCGGCGGCCGGAGTTGCCAGACTGACTTGCTTTGCCGGACTTAGGCTGCTTTGAGCCGGAGTTGGGAGAGGATATCGACGAGGATATCACCGATAATATCGATCCTTTGGGAAACCGCTCTGCCACGTCTTACTCCTTCATCAGTAATGTAAAGTTCAAGTTTAAGATTTTTCAGCCTGCCAGCCAATCAATTTTAGATTTTAGATTTTAGATTTTAGATTTACCCCAGACGCTGCATGGTATCAGCAACCGGGTTTATTGCTTGCAAATTATCCCAAAGCTTAGGTTTTTAGTCAAGAAACCCGGCTATGAAAATGACAAGTGGGTGCAGGAAAGTTCTCTGTGAAAAAAATCCTCAATCTCACATCCCCAATTATCAGTATTTCTCCTAGCTATCCGTTGGATTTTCCGGCAACGCCCCATCCAGAGTATCAAAATTTGTCTCTCGTTGGTAAGTTTTGATTGCCCATTCTGTTTGACGGAGGACGCCCCGCAGCATGGCGACTTCATCCATTGTCGGATAGGCCCTGGTATACAAACGCCGAAATTTTTCCATCCGGCTTGCTGCTGTGTGCTGCTGCAAATATCCTATTTTTAACAGCAAAGTTTCTAGTTGCTGGTAATATCCCTCTAAATTTTCCAAAGGAGCCGATTCCTCCGGGCAACTGACAACTGACAACTGACAACTGACAACTGACTTGTATAGTTCGTAACAGCAGATAGCGACGGCTTGGGCGAGATTTAGGGAAGTGTAGGCATCGCTGCTAGGAATGCGGATCAGGCGTTGAGCGCGGTTTAATTCGGCATTGGTCAAGCCGCAGTCTTCTCGGCCGAAAATGAGGGCGCTGGGGGCTTCTAGGAGCCAAGGCAAGGCATCTGCGGGTTCTTCTAGTTGTGTTGGCAACGATCGACAATCATCCCCTGTAGTTGCGATCGCTCTGACGCACCCAACCAAAGCAGCCGGCAAACTCTCGACTACTTTGGCAGTTTCCAATATGTCGGCGGCGCGAACTGCCATCAGCCGGGCCTCTTCCCCTAAATAATCGCATTGGGGATTAACCAAAACTAATTGGTGCAAACCCATATTTTTCATGACGCGGGCAACAGAACCGACATTCAATGGGCCAGCAGGTTCGACTAAGACTATTCGGATATTGGCGTCGGCCGTTTCGAGCATTTTTATTTGGGAGGTGTTTGGCAGAAATTGGGTTGTTTCCTTAGCAACAGGCAAGATGCCTGTTCCACAATCAAATTTAACTCTTGTGGAACAGGCCTCAGCAACAGGCAAGATGCAGGTTGTTTCCTCAGCAACAGGCAAGATGCCTGTTCCACAATCAAATTTAACTCTTGTGGAACAGGCTTCTTGCCTGTTCATAATCGCAAGTTGCCTGTTCCACAATCAAATTTAACTCTTGTGGAACAGGCATCTTGCCTGTTCATAATCGCAAGATGCCTGTTCCACAATCAAATTCAACTCTTGTGGAACAGGCATCTTGCCTGTTCCTGAAAATGGTACAAGATGTGAGTTAGTAATGTACTTTCCAAATTAGCATGGCAAAGCAGCGATCGAAATCTGATTTACCGACAAAAATGTGCCCGGTGTGCGATCGACCTTTTAGTTGGCGCAAAAAATGGGCCGACTGCTGGGATGAGGTCAAATACTGCTCCGAACGTTGTCGTCGCCGCCGTTTGGCGGCTCAAGATTAAGAATTTAGGGCAAGTTGCTCGATCAAAGCTAAGATTGCAAAGGAAAAATTTTAGGTTATTAGGTTATAAATTATGGCATCGCAACAAGTGCAACCAAAGCTAGTTATTCACGGCGGTGCGGGCAGTTCTCTACATAGTAAAGGCGGAATTGAGGCGGTGCGGAAATCGCTTTACGATGTTTTGGAGGAAGTTTATCCGCTGCTGAAAAACGGTACCAGTGCCGTAGATGCAGTGGTGCGGGGCTGCCAATTGTTGGAAGATGACCCGCGATTTAATGCCGGTACGGGTTCTGTGGTGCAGTCGGACGGTCAAATTCGGATGAGTGCTTCGCTGATGGACGGTTTGATGCAGCGTTTCAGCGGGGCGATTAATGTTTCTCGCGTTCAACATCCGATCGAACTTGCTCAATTTTTGCAGCATTCGGACGATCGAGTTCTCTCTGATTTTGGTTCGGCGGAATTGCTGCGAGAACTTCAATTGCCGATTTACGATCCGATGACGGATTTGCGTTTGCACGAGTGGATGCAGGAACGCCAAGGCAATTTTAGTAAAGCAATGGCTGACGTGGTTGCCGAACCGGCCGGTGTTGGAACCATCGGAGTCGTAGCTTTGGATGTTCATGGACGCTTGGCTGCTGGGACTTCGACTGGCGGCAAGGGTTTTGAGCGCATCGGGCGGGTTAGCGACTCGGCGATGCCGGCGGGAAATTACGCGGCCCAAAGTGCGGCGGTAAGCTGTACGGGGATTGGCGAGCACATTATGGACGAGTGTTTGGCCCCGCGAATTGTGATTCGAGTAACGGATGGTTTGAGTTTGAAAGCTGCTTTTGAGCGTTCTTTTACTGAAGCTGACGAGCGTCAACGGGATTTTGGCGCAATTGGAATTGATGCTAGCGGGGCGATCGCTTTCGGCAAAACTAGCGAGGTGATTTTGGGTGCTTTTCACAACGGTATGCAAATGGGCGATACTTTGGAAATGAGCAAGGGAAAGCTGATTTTTATTGCTTAAAAAGACTTCTGGATCGGTGATTTCGATCCCCGACTTTTCCAAGAAGTCGGGGATCTCGATGTCGTTAGCTTTATATCAAATCCGCTGGCATCAGAATTGATATTATCCACACTCAGGACACGACGCGGTGCCGTTTACCTACAATTAATCGGGCGATGCTTACTCCCTTCCCGCCCAAAGAATATAGATAGAGGTAAAATGAGAAAAAAAGGGAGTAAGAGAAATGAATCTGAGCCAACAATTGCGGTTGGTAAGCCTAGAGAAAAAGCAGTGGCCACGACTGTACTACAAGAATCAGCAATCCTATATCAGGCAAAGGTTATCGGCAATTAGGCATCTAAGTGAAGGAAAAAGTCGTGCACAAGTGACGAAGCTATTAGGCTGCACAGATATAACATTGGCAAGATGGGTCAAAACGTACTTAGAAATCCGGTTAGAGGGAAGAGTCCAACCAATCAAGCACCAGGTAAAATCAAGACTGGAGCAAGAAAAACGGCAAGAATTAAAGAGAATGATTTTAGAGGAGAAACCAACAAAGTATGGGATAGACAGAGAAATTTGGAAAGGAAAAATCAGGGCGGCGGTAATAAAGCAACGGTGGAAAGTAGAGCTAAAAACGTCGATAATCTCTGAAATTTTAGCCGCTCTAAATATATCTCATCAAAAAGCGCATCGAGATTAGGCAAAGGCATTGCCAGGGAAACAGAAGGAGTTTGTGGAAGTCCTAAAAAAAAAGCAGAGATAAAGAGTGGGGAGAAAATAGTATTTTTTGATGAATTTGCAGTCACGAATCGACCAAGCCTATACTATGGATGGGCAGAAAAAAATACGCGACCAGAAGTGGCATCAAATGAAGGGAAAAAAAGAGAGAAGCTGAATGGACTATTAGCGATAGATGCTATGTAAAGGAGTTTGTCAGGCTATCACCCACAGGACAAACAGAAGATATAGCATTATATATAGGAGAATTGTCCCAAGAAAGTATCAAACAAAAAGCGCATCATATAAAAATATTGTTGGATAATAATTCGACCTAGAGAAAGAAGATGAAGAAATATTTAATAGCTGATCAAATAGCATTAGAGATAGAGGAAAAGATCACAGTAGAGTTAATTTATACACCAACATACTCACCGAACTTCAATCTAGCAGAATATCAAATTCATTTACTAAGAGTGAGGCTACTACACCATTTGCCAGTGGGAACGAGCATAGAAGAGGTAGAAAAACGAATAAAAGAATTATTTGAAACGGAACAATTGCCGACACAAAGTCAAATCGCAAAGACAATTCAGCAGATCTACAACCTGATTCTATAATCTGACAGCGGGAAGGGAGTATATCCGAGCGAGGAAGATTGATTATTTTGGGGTAGGAAACGGCCATGCCGTGTCCTCATTTTTTATTCCTTAGACTCAGAAATCGAGCGAATTTTTTCCTGCAATCTGGTAAAAATTAATTCACCATCAGTTACTTTTCCCTGAGCAATTTGCTCGGTGCCACTAGCAATTTTCTGTTTTAGTTCTGCCAGAAGCTTCTGTTTCAATGCACGATTTCTTTCTTCTGGCAGTTGCATTGTCTGGGTTCCTCTAAAAAACCTTAAATCAATTATACTGCAATAATTTAATCATCGCCCCTAACCTCTCTAATCTTAAATCCGCAGTTGCCAAAGTTTAACAGTACCATTCTCCCCGCCGCTGACCAGAGTTTCGCCCAAAAGCCCGATCGCCACCGCAGACACAGGGCTAGAATGTCCATCTAAAGTGTGCAGCAATTCGCCGCGAAGATTCCAAAGTCTAACAGTACCGTCAAAACACCCCACTGCCAAGTATTTCCCATCAGGGCTAATTGCGGCGGCGGAAGTGATGCGAATTCCTGTATGCAGCGAATGCAATAATTCGCCTGTTTGCAAATTCCACAGCTTGATAGTTTTGCCGCCATGATTGACAAGAATTTGGCTATCGGAAGAAATCGCTACATAATTTTCGCTGCCAAATGTTCGTCTCACTTCGCCTCCCGGCAATTCCCACTAAGTGACTGTGGCGCGACAGAAACCGCTGGCTGCATTGAGGCCGCTGGCTACTAGCATTCTGCCGTTGGGACTCAGGGCGATCGCACTAATGTCATCCCCTTGATAGCCTTCTAAAACTTGCAGCAGTTGGCCGCTGTTGAGGTGCAGAAGCTTGATTGTGCCGCGGGTGGTGCCGATCGCCAAAATTTGCCAGTCGGGGCTGACGGCGACAGATTCGTGGCGGTGTACGTCTGCCAAACGCTTCAGCAGTTCGCCGTTTTGCAGGTTCCAGAGTTTGACTGTGCCCGCGCGCGATCCTGTCAGCAGGGTTTTGCTGGCGGGACTGAAAGCCACTAGCAACACGGCTGTTGAATGTCCGAAAATCGTCTGCCGCAGTTCCCCGCTGTGCAAACTCCAAATTTTCACTGTACTGTCCTCTGAGCCCGTTGCGAGGAATTGTCCGTCCGGACTGATAGCTGCAGACAAAATCCTGTCTGAATGGTGAAGAGTAGCTTTTAAGATGGCGCCGGTTGAGGTTTTTGGCTGCGTTTTATATCCCGCTATTTCCAGCCAGTCGATCGCATCTCTCCAATTTTTGAGGGCATTTCGGGGTCGATTTGTCAATAATTCTATGTATCGGTACAAAGTTTTTGACAAATCAACTTCGACACCTTTGATTTGTTTGTTGAGAAAAACCGCAATTTCCGCTGGGCTGTAGCCGCACAACAAGCCACAGAGATGCCGCTTTTCTACGGGTGTCAGCCCTCTTCTGGTGTGGGGGGCGAATTGTTGTTTGGCATTTGCCAAGTCGGTATAAAGCTTTTGGATGTCCCAGCCGTTGCTTGCCCGTGCAAATGGTTCTTCTGGTCGATCGAGGGTAGAGGGTATCATTTGCGGCAGTCGCGATCGAGTTCCTAGTCAAAATCCTAACCAAAATCCTAACATTCGCTGTGCGCGATCGAACTGTTTTCACCGCTAATCTATTTTTAACACAGCAAACAGGGGAATGAGTTTCAGGTAGAAAATCCGCTCCTTTACAGTTTGCAAAATAACTATACATCAATCGGAGAAATACAAAATGCCTGGAATTGCGATCGGCTTATTTTTCATCCTAGGTTTAGTTTTAAGTCTTGTTGGCTATTTTTGGGGATTAGTTCAAGCTTTTGGAGAGGAAACTATTTGGGGAGTGCTTTACTGGCTTGTCCCATTCGCCTCCTTGGTTTTTTATATCAAAAATTGGAGCAATAAAAAAATCAGAAAAACCTTCTTAATTCAATGTGCAGGATTGCTAATGTTTTTATTGGGAGGCATGACTGCTTCAGTATTTTATGGCAAAAATTTTGTAAAAACCTCTGACTCGCCGCCTAATTTAGAGCAGGAGTATAACGAGCAATCACCGTCTTCTTTTCCTTCTGATTTCAACACTTCTCCATCACCCTATCAAGAGTTATCTCCTGCTTTCGAGTCATCTCCTGCTTCCGCAGCACCTTTTGCTGCTCCAAAAGATGACTTCAAACAATCGATGAAACTCGGCTATACCTACTATAGCAATCCTAAATCATTATCATGATTGTGATACAATTATATGCAATACTCGATCGTGACCATAAAAAAATGAATAACTTACAACTGCAACAAAAAGATAGGCAAAAAGAAATAGATTGTTTAGAATCTTTCATTAAAAGCGATATAGATGCCAGAGAACTAAAACGAGCAATAGCTGTAAGGATGGCGCTCTCAGGTAATATCTACCATGAGATCAGCAAAATTTTAGGTGTAAGTAATTTTTTTATTGGTTATTGGAAAAAACAATTTAAAACCAAAGGCATCGCCGGAATCAAACTAGGACATAAAGGCTCAAAAGGGTATTTAACAGCTCTACAAAATACTGAAGTAATCGAGTGGTTAAGAAATAAAGAATATTGGAATTTAGATGAGCTAGTTACTTATTTAGAACAAGAATTTGGTGTGATATATAAATCAAAACAGAGTTACTATGAACTTTTTGACCGGGCGAAAATTAGTTGGAAAAAAACTCAAAAAATTAATCCTAAATTTGATAAAGAACTGGTAAAAAAAAAGACGGAAGAAATTAACGATATTTTATTTAAAAACAAGGCTGGTATAGAGTCTGGGGAAATAATAGTATTGTTTTTAGATGAATGTCATCTACTTCATGGTGATCTGACTGGTTATGTTTGGGGTCAATCCCAAATCCGAATTGAAGTCCCAATTACCAATGAAAAAGATAGACAAACTTATTTTGGCGCACTCAATTATCAAAGCAAAGAATTCCATGTTCAGAGCCATCCATCTGGTGATGGAAAATCAACAGTTAAATTCATAAAATACTTACAAGATAAATATAAAAATCGCAAGATTATCTTGATTTGGGATGGAGCTAGTTATCATAAATATGGAGAATTTAGAGACTTTTTATTAGAACTCAATGCTGCCAAAGAACCTGCTAATTGGTCAATTACTTGTATTTTATTTGCTCCCAATGCTCCCCAACAGAACCCCGTTGAAGATATTTGGTTACAAGCTAAAAACTTTTTAAGAAAGTATTGGTATTTATGTAGGTCTTTTAAGATTGTCAAGTTTCTGTTTGAGTTTTTTACTAACGAACATAAATTTGATTTCCCCAAAATACGTCAATATACTTACACACAGAAAATCATTTAGGATTGCTCTAGATATAGAAAATCATTTAGGATTGCTATACGGACAGGGAGACTATCAAACGGCTTTAATCAATTTTAACAGAGCTTTACAGCTACGTCCGGGCGATGCTTATGCTGTCAAGGCTGTTTACAACACCAAAAGTGCGATCGTCCAAAGCAGTGTCAAATAAGCCGTGCCTGAAAAATTTGGGACAGCGGCAGTATCAGTAATTCACCTTGTTTTTAATATCCCAAAATAAACTGATGAAAATTCTCAAGCAAACACCGAATGAACTAACAATTCAAACTTCTAGCGTCTGGGATGTTTGGCTATTAATTTCTCCCTTCATCGTGATTGGACTATTGCAGATTATTTTAGCTTCAAATTGGATAGGGGGAGGCATATTTCTGTTGTTCTCACTGTCTTTGTTGGACGGCGCGATAGAGGAAACATACATTTTTGATAAAACTTTTAGCAAAATGACCATTAAACGGCGGGGTGTGTGGCTTCATGATGTTGCCGAATGCTCGACTCACGAGATTTCTGCGGTGGAATTAGAGGAAGTGGGAGATAGCGAGGGAAATAGTAGCTATTATGTTGATTTGTGGATGTTCGGGGGCGATATCATCTGTTTAAGAAGCTATTCACTAACAGAACAATACAAAATGGCTGACTTGATTCGCAGCTATATCTCGATTAGGGATAATCGCACCCTTAGCAATGTATTTGCCCTGCAAGTCCGTGAATCGTAGCTATCCTGTAGGGAATCCCCCAAATTAATAACTAACGATAATTAAGGAGGCGCACATAAACCTGATAATGTAACAAAATGTAAACCTGTCCTCACCTAGGTGATTACTTTCCTACGGAGCACGAAGCTAACGTTTCATTCCCATAACATAATTAATATATTTTTAAGATTCATGTATTTTAAATCATGGAAAGCTATCTTAAACTAAGCGGCAGGTAAACTCGCGACATTTGTTGTCAGTGCGAAATTCTAGTGCTAACCTTTTACCAAAACAAAAAGGGTCATGGCAGAGGACGACTTCAAATAATATATAAGTTAACAATTCGGCTGATCGGGATTAGCAAGGCGATCTGTAACATCCTTTTGGGAATGTAAGGGCGAGATAAATGAAAATAATCAAGCAAACAGCCAGTGAATTAATAATTCAGACTCAAAGCATATTTGATTTTTGGTTGCCTAGTTGTTTATTCCTGGCCTTTGGAGTGTTCGGGCTGGCTTTTGATTATCATAAAGCAACCCTGATCTGCCAGCGATTGCAGGCAAAACAAGGCAGTTGCCAGTTGGTGCGATCGAATTTACTGGGCTCAAACACCCAAGAAATTGAGCTGGCTTCTTTGCGGGGAGCTAAAGTTCAAAGATGCGGCTATAAAACCAGAGTTCTACTTTTGACTTCTGTTGGCTATGTTCCTTTCACTGCTAACTCCACTAATTGGGGAACCCAAGACGCTGTTGCTTCGGACATCAATTTTTATGTTAAAAATGCAAAAGATCGATTGCTGCGCTTAAGTCAAGAAGATCGCTGGTTGGGATGGACAGGAGGCATATTTTTGCTCGCAGCAGCCGCAGTGATCGTCTTGAGAAATAATGAAACCTACAGCTTCGATGGAACTTTAAACACCTTGACTGTTGAACAGCGGGGTTTGTGGGCACGGAAAGTAATTGAATACTCTCTGTGCGAGATTTATGGCGTGGAAGTCGATCGAACCAAAGATCTGCAAAATGACACTTGGTACCAAGTCAGACTGTTAGTTGGTGGAGGATCTCGCATATCCATGCCCAACACTATGAACCTCTACCAGCAAGAAAAAATTGCCAAAGCGATTAACCACTATCTGAACGCCCAAAAATAAGACAAAATAGCTGATCGCCCAAAACCCGATTTCTCAAGCTTGCCGACTTACGCAGAAACCGGGTTTTCCACCCCAATTTCACCCGAGTGCGCCATCGCTCCCGTTATAAAAACCCGGTTTCTTTGGTATCCAGTGCGAAACTCGCGATCGGGTGGAAACTCATCATCTAAAAAGTTAACAATCGTTCACTTTTTTGGTTCTTTCAACTTCCAGCCTGGCTTGACAACTTGCCGGGAACGGGCAACTACTAAACAATCATTCGGTACATCTTCTGTCACCACAGAACCCGCCGCTACAGTAACATCTTCTCCCAAAGTTATCGGTGCAACCAGCACGCTGTTAGAACCCGTTTTACTCCGATCGCCTATTTGAGTTTTGTGCTTGTTTTTTCCATCATAATTTGCCGTAATTGTCCCAGCACCGATGTTGACTTTTTCTCCCAAAGTCGAGTCGCCTAGATAAGACAAGTGAGCAACATTAGTTCGATCGCCGATTTGAGTATTTTTCAATTCTACAAAATTGCCGACGCGGCAGTTTGCCCCAATTTCTGCGTGTCCCCGCAAGTGGGCGTAAGGGCCAATTCGGGAATTTTCAGCAACCATACTGTCAGAAACTACCGAATAAAGCACAGTCACATTTTCTGCAATCTGACTGTTTTCGATCAAACTGCCGGGGCCTATGCGACTCCCAGAGGCGATCGAAGTATTTCCCCGCAAGTGAGTTTGCGGTTCAATTACCACATCCGGCTGCAACTCCACGGTATCGTCGATCGTAATGCTGTTGGGATCGAGCAGCGTGACTCCCGCCGTCATCCATTTGTCCTTTACCCGCGTTTGCAAAATATCGCAAGCTGTGGCTAAATGTTTGCGATCGTTAATTCCCAATATTTCTTGATAATCTTCCACATCCACCGCCATCACCGGATTGAGGAAATTTACCGTATCAGTTAGGTAATATTCTTTTTGGTCATTATCTGCCTTCAATTCTGGCAAAATTTTCTCTAAATCCGGCCAGTGAAAGCAGTAAACACCTGCATTGATTCGGTGATTTTGCTTTTGAGCTTGTGTGCAATCGCGGTCTTCGACAATTTGCTGGACTAAGTTTTGACTGTCGGTAAATACTCGCCCGTACCCTTGAGGATTAGGCAAATTAGCTGTCAATAAAGTAGCAGAGTTTTGGTGCTGTTTGTGAATTGCCATCAATTGTCTGATAGTTTCTGCCCTCAGCAAAGGTACATCCCCATTTAAGACCAGCAAATCTCCTTGAAACCCCTCTAAGTGAGGCAGCAATTGTTGAATGGCGTGACCTGTTCCCAATTGTTCGGTTTGTTCGACAAATTCTAGGGGAGGAGATTGAGGATTTTTCCCTGATATTTCTTGACCTCTCATCAGAGATTCTTTAACGAGTTCGCCTCGATAACCGACGATGACAAGTCGCCTGGTAATTTGAATTTCTTGACAACTTTGCAGGACTCGCTCAACCAGCGATCGACCGCCCAATTCGTGTAGAACTTTGGGCAAGTCAGATTTCATGCGCGTGCCGCGTCCAGCAGCTAAAATTGCTATTGCTACCATTGTACGATCGAGTTATTTGCTATAAAAACTTGAATATTGACTAACTGATGATATCACTCGCTGTCCGCCGATGGCACTGCGATCGCACAAATTTTTCATCTAAAATGTCCCATCTGGCATCCGCGCGATCGAGGCTTTTTTGAGCCGGATGTCGGTTTTAGGGACGCTGCTTGCGGTTCAACTTAATGCCGTTGCAGTATCTGATGTTGCGCCCCCGGTATCAATTACCAGCTTGAAGCAAGGGTATTTGGCGACTTAGCGAGAGGATTTTTGGCTGTCCTGCAAACCAGAGTTCGGTTCGCAGAAACGACTGAAGTCTTTTCCCAAGGGATGCCAGGGCTAGCGCGAGTGATAATTTGCATCTTTGGGCTGGGATTTGCCACGATACATTATACTATTTGTTGAATTTCAGTTATTGTGTTTTCAACTCCAAAAAACTCTTTCTGACTTTTGGATTTTTTCTTCCTTCTACCTTCTATCTTCTGCGTTATCAGGTGTCCAGCTATGACAGAGGTTAATTTTCAGGAACTTGCCAAGCAGGGAAATCCGCAGGCGATCGCATCTTGGCTCAATAGCCAGTTGCAATCTGAAGGCATCACCGCCTCCGCGAATCTCGACGGCGACTGTTTGGATGTAATTCTTGAGGCCGAGCAGGTACCCAGAGAAAATACATTAGTTGATTTTGTCCGCACCGAGCTGACGAATTTGCAGCCGGATTCGATTCGCAAAGTGAAGGTTGAGGGCCGAGAAAGCGGTCAGATTGCTGCTGCTTGGAGTCAAGACTTTAGTTTGGAGAACAGCACTTTTGAACGACAGAGCTTTGCAGGAGAAGCTGTACCAAATACTGCTGTTGCTAATATGGACGATCGCACAGAGATGGAGAACAATATTATTGAGGAGGAGAAACAGCCGGAACTTGTTGCATTTGAGAATCGGCTGCGATCGACTTTCATTGTAGTCGGGCTGGTGACGGGTATGTTGGCGATCGCGGTGGCGGCATTTGTCGGTAAGATTTTAAACGAGCCGACAGCAACTGCGGGGAATAATCCCGATGAAACAGTAGATTTAGCAACTGCACCAGATACTTTTCGAGAAGCCGTTAACAGCGCACTCAAAGCAGCAGAATTGGGGCGAGCGGCAAAAACCAAGGAAGATTGGACTACAGTTATCGATCGCTGGCAAGAAGCAGTCTCATTAATGAGAAGAGTACCAGTCTCTAGCCCCAACCATCAACTAGCTCAAGCAAAAGTAATTGAGTATCAGAAATATCTACTTTACGCTCAAGAAGCAGCAGTAACTCCCCCTGTGCCAACTCCAACTCCCGCACCCGCCGAAAAATCACCTTCAGAAAAAGCAACTCCTAAAAAATCCAATTCTCCCAAAGAAACTTCGGAAAAAGCAACTCCTAAAAAATCCAATTCTGAAAATAGAGCTTCAGAGAAAGCCAATTCTAAGAAATCTCCTTCCGACCAAGCAGAACCAGAGAAAAAATCTCCTTCTAGATAATGTTAAAATATAGATTTGAATAATTATGACTGACAACACTTTAATCGTTTCTCCTGAATGGTTAGCCACCAATACCGACAATCCGCAAGTCGTAATTATTGACTGTCGGTTTTCCCTTGCCGACCCTGAATTGGGACAAAAACAATATCAAGAAAGTCACATTCCCGGAGCTTTTTATTTAGATTTAAACCGCGATCTCGCGAGTTCAGTGGGCAAACACGGCGGTAGACATCCGCTGCCAAATATTGAAGAATTAGCTGAGAAATTGAGCGCGATCGGTATTAATTCACCAGAAACTTTAGTCGTAGCTTATGACGATTCCCGGCTGGCTTTTGCGGCTCGTTTGTGGTGGCTGCTGCGATATATGGGACACAGCCAAGTCGCTTTGTTAGACGGCGGTTTCAGCGGCTGGAAAGCGGCGGGCTATCCGGTAACAAATATTTTGCCAGAACCCCGCGAGGGTAAATTTGTGACCCACTTGCAGCAGAATTTGGCGGTAGATATTGAGGCTGTGAAAGAGCGTAAAGACTTGCCGGGAAAGGTTTTGGTTGATTCGCGAGAAAGCGAGAGATATGAAGGTTTGCGGGAGCCGATCGACCCCATTGCAGGTCACATTCCGGGTGCGGTTAACTATCCTTGGCAAGGGGTGACGGATGAAACTGGAAAAGTGCGATCGGCATCCGAACAAAAACATCGCTGGACGGAATTAGAAAACGCCGAAGAAATTATCGTTTATTGCGGTTCCGGGGTGACGGCTTGCGTCAATTTACTATCTTTAGAAATCGCCGGAATTCCCGATGCTAAACTTTATGTCGGTAGTTGGAGTGACTGGTGTTCTTATCAGTTGTAGGGTGCAGGAGCAAGATGATTGTTGACTGTTGACTGTTGACTGTTGACTGTTAACTGTTAACTGTTGACTGTTGACTGTTGACTGTTGAGTGTGAGTTGTAGGGTAGCCGGCATTGATGCCAACTTAACGTTAAACCCTCAGTCCAGCAGCGGTTGAAACAAGAGCCTCAAAACGAAATTCCTCGCTAAGCTGTTCTGCATTTAAATTGTATGTCAAAAAAACTTAAAGTCTTGTGGGGTGGGCGTCCCGCCCGCCCTGAATATACAATTTAAATGCGCGACAGCTTATGAGGGCTAAGGAGTTCTTCAGTCCTCTTTGAGAGGACTTTAGCTATGAGACAGGGAATTCATTCCCTGGCGGACTGTTGGGTGAGCGGGAAAACTGGCGAACTCAAAGCTTAAGTTAACACTAATAGGTAGCGGGTAATCACTTCGGCGCACCTCAATGTAGTTGTAGGGTGCGCTGCACCTTACGGCGAATTAAATAATACCCTAAAAATCAAAATAAATATAAGGCAAACCCCCTTCGGGAGCCAACAGCCAAACCGCATACAAACAAAGCGGCACTAACACCAATTTCATCGGCCAATTTAACTCCAATTTCAAACCCCGACTCAACGCATAATTCCCCAGCATCGCCGCAGCCAAAGCCGCCAACATCCAAGTTAAATGCACTCTTTGCAAACCCAAAGCTTCGCCATAAACTTTCTCAGCAAACTGCACGTCAGCAGCGTGTCCCCACAAATGCGAAATCGCCCATCCAGAATCCTTTAAATCGGGAAGGCGGAAAAATATCCAACTACCAAAAACCATCGCCTGAGTCAACAGCCAACCGATCGCAATCCCGATCGGATTTTCCCACAAAAACTCGATCCGCAACCGTTTAAACACCACATCAGTCAGCCTGTGAACCGCCAAAGCTAAACCGTGTAAACCCCCCCACACAATAAATCCCCAAGCTGCCCCGTGCCACATTCCCGCAATTAACATGACGATCGACAAATTCAGACAAGTGCGCCACAAACCGACTCGCGAACCGCCCAAAGGAAAATACAAATAATTGCGTAGCCAATCGCCTAAAGTCATGTGCCAGCGTCGCCAAAAATCAGCTATGCTGGCACTAAAATAAGGAAAATCAAAATTTGGCGGCAAATACCAACCCAGCAGCAAAGCAGTACCGCGCGCCATGTCAACATAGCCACTAAAATCGAGATAAAGTTGCAGCCCGTAAGCAAAAATAGCCAGCCACAAATCCCCGCTACCCGCCCGCTGCAAGTTCGTAAAGCTTAAATCGACATAAATTCCCAAGTTATCGGCGAAAAGACCTTTTTTTACTGCACCAAAGGCGATCGTCCAAAGTCCCTCAGAAATGCGATCGGGCGTCGGGAATTGCTGGGTTTTCAGTTGATAGATCAAGTTGTGATACCGAGTAATCGGGCCGGAAATCAGCTTGGGAAAAAACAACTTGTAAGCAGCAAAGTGCAGCAACGAAGTAGCAGCAGGCGCGCCTCGGTACACATCAATCAAATAAGCAATGCACTCAAAGCAAAAGAAACTCAATCCCAGGGGTGCGATCACGTGACTTTTCACCCAGTCAGCCCCGTCGATAGCTAAAGGCCAATTGAACAAAGTGCCGATCGAACTCAATAAAAAAGGCACATACTTAAAGCCCAGAAGCAGCAACACATTCAGGCAGATGCCTATCCACAGCAGCAACAAACGGCGGCGGTTCCAAGATTCATTAGCAATCCGCCAATCCAGAGGTTCCCCAATCGCCATCGCCAAGCAGTAATTAAACAAAGCACCAACTAACAGCAGAGGAATGTACCAAATTTGCAGCGAAGCGTAAAAAATCAAACTACCCACCAACATGATGAACAGCCGCCACCACCGCAGCGGAACCAACCAGTAAGCCGCGAACAAAACCAATAGAAACAGGGCATATTGAAGGGAAATGAAAGTCATACCAGTTTAGATTTTGGATTTTAGATTTTCGATTTTAGAATTGAGAATGGCTTATTTGATATGGGTTTGGATCGCGGGTTTACTGTTGCATTATTTTTAATAATCGAGACTTTGCTAAGAACGAGATTTATCATGGGTTTTAGCCGATCGCCCACACGAAAACAGGCCCTCGGTAAGTTCCTACTATATAGTCGGCAACTGAGAACTGCTACATTTTACAGCACAAAGGTTAAATGCTGTTGCAAATTAAATAAATCTTGCCTGCTATAAATTAACTCGCTTACGAACAATATAAAATACGGTGAAAAAAATATAATTAGGTTCGCAGGATCCGACTTCAGTCCTCAAAAGCTACAATGCCTGATATCGTTTCCCTTTGCATCGGAATAATATTTTTCACCGTGCAGGCCTAAGCTAATCCGCATTTAAATTGCATAGTAAAATAATTTTTTCCTCTTGTGGGGTGGGCATCCTGCCCGCCCTCAACATACAAATTAAATGCACAACAGCTTAGCATCCCGCACAGCAAAAAATTGATGTAACCCAAAATGTTTTGAATTCATCACGATAGCAGGTATTTGACAAGTAGTGCGATCGCATTTCAACCCTTCTCAAACCTCCAATTCGGTCAGATCCGGTATCACAATGTCGATAAAAATTGCTTGCGGTTGCTCAAAGAGCAGCCGCACCCAAACCTTCAGCACCGTTGGCGACCTATATCGCAATACAATGAATTGGTGGCAAGTTTTTCAGCAAATACCGAAAAACTATCTTCATCCTCCCCACGCAAAAGTTTGGCTGCTGAATCCGTCGCTGGCGATGGCCCGGAGCCCCGCAAGCTACGAGAATTTGCGCTTTTCAGCAATATTTCATCTCCCTTAGCAGCGGACATTTCCAAAGGGTTTTCTTCCTCTCCAGGATACAGAATCGGCAGTGTGACCAAAAAAGTCGAACCCACTCCGGGTGAACTTGTGATTTCAATGCTTCCCCCCAGAAATTCCGCGAGTTTTTTGCACAGAGACAATCCCAATCCCGTGCCTTTGACGCCCTTCTGCAAGGGGTTTTCGAGTTGGACAAATTCTTCAAAAATCCGCCTTTGATCGGCTGGGGCAACGCCGATGCCCGTATCTGCTACTGAAAAAGTAACTGTTCCCTCCTCTCCCATTTCCGCAGCAACTCGAACTTCACCTGCTTCGGTAAATTTGAGGGCATTAGAAATCAGATTTCGCAAAATCTGAGAAACTTTGCCCTCGTCGGTTGTGAGGATTGGAAGTTCGAGAGGATCTTCAAAAATTATAGAAACGGCAGAGTTTTGGGGAAGCAGGGGGCGCATCATTCCTCGCAGCGCGCTGAACAAATCTTCGACTTCAAAATCAGCCACGCGAACCGTTAGTTTTCCGGCTTCCACTTTGGCTAAATCTAACGAGTCGTTGACAAGTTCCGCGAGAGACTCGGCGGATTTGTAAATGTAATTTACTTGCTTGTCCTGTTCGGCTGAAAGTTCTCCATCGAGGCGATTTAACAATATTTCGGAAAGGCTCATAATTGCCGTTAGCGGAGTGCGAAACTCGTGGCTCATATTGGAGAGAAAGCTGGTTTTGAGTTCGCTGGCGCGCCGGAGAGATTCGGCTTTGTCGTTCAATTCAGCGTAAAGTGCGAGAACTCCGCGATTGGTATCTTTTAGTTGTTGATTTAATTGTACGAGTTCTTCTTGACGCTGGCGGAGTTCGTCTAAAGTGCGTAGTAATTCTTGATTTTGCTGCTGAATTTCGGCATAGGGATCTTCGGGAATTTGGCGCGCTAGTTTGTCAACTAATTGATTTAGTTCGATCGCACTCAGCGCAGGCATATGCTTGGAAAACTGTTTAATTAATTGTACAGCCGTTCCGCGATCGGGCGCCGAGTCGATTTGCACTTCGTCCATCAACCGTTTGGCTGCTGCTAAACCAAGTCCCGCACCGGTTTGCGATCGAAAATTGGGGCTTAACACAGCCGGTAAATCAGCAATTCCCGGCCCCGTGTCGGAAATCCGAGTCCGAAAAATTTGGGGCGATTCCCCTTCCACAATGAATTCTACTTTGCCACCGCCTGCATATTTAAAAGCATTGCGGGCAATTTCGGAAACTGCTGTGGCGATGCGGGTTTGTACTTGGGAATCGAATCCCAGCCCTTTAGCTATTTGGCGAGCTCTTTGGCGTACTTGTACGATGTCTTGTTCAAAGCGGACTTCCGTCGTCAGGATTGGATAACTCACGCTGCTTCTCTCACCTTGGCTACTATAACTGTCATGTCATCGCGAGTGCGTTTGAAGTCCCGGTAGAGCACGGCTGCGATTAAAGCAGGATGTCTGGAGGCTAAACCCGGGTAGCGGTTTAAATTCCACTGCGCCGCCAAACCGTCGGAGTGCATGATGAGTAGGGACTGCTGCGACCAGGGATAGACAAATTCTGCTACTTTTCGCATCATATGTCCAACTGTGCCATTGTAGGAAACCATGCTACGGCTTTGGTTATCTGTGACAACTACACCGCTGATGTTGCCAATTCCGGCAAAACAAACTGTTTGTTGAGTACGATCGATTTGGGCGATCGCCGCAGCCGCTCCTCTGGTATTTTTTAAAGCAGCGTGCGCCTTCTCTAAAATTGCTTTCGGCCCGAGTTTGGCGTTTTCCTCAAATACCCGCACTGCTTCGCTAGACGCTTCCTCCGCCAAATCCCCGTAGCCGAGCCCGTCTGCAACTAAGATCAGGTTTTTGTCAAGGTGATTTTCTGCCGCCCACGAATCGCCGCAAATTTTCTCTCCTGCTTTCGGTAAGTGGATCACCCCTAATTCTAAGTAATTGCTGTTTTGGGACGCTTCCCGGCTATTTTGGGTCGGTTCCAGCCGCGCTAATAAGGCTGTCCCCACTTTTGGTACAGAATGAATATCAAAAAAAGTAGAGAGGCGTTTAATTGCCCCCAGTCCAGTTCCAGGGCTTCCCGCTGTAGAAAAACCGTCCCGCATACACAGCGCGACATTTGCCATTCCGTTGCCCCGGTCTAGCGCTACTATTTCAATGCTATATCCTGCCGCTGTTTTGAATGTTCGCAGCAAAATTTCTCCTTCGCCCCCGTGCTTGACCAGGTTTTTTGCTGCTTCGGTGGTAACAATTGCCACTTTACCGCGATCGGTCTCGTTAAATTCGACTTCGGCCGCCAGGGCGACTGCGATTCGCCGCGCTTCTCCTACTTGACTTTCTTCTGTGACGGGCAGGGCTACAGCATCTATCATTTTTTATCAGCTCTCATAATGAAATCCTTTATACGCCAACCCTCTCCGAGTATGGTGTGGGATTCCAAGAATCACTTCTTGGCTTTGCTGGTTACTGTTTATACCAATTTAAAAAATAATACAACTATACGCAAGCTCCAAACCCCGATCGTCCTCACTCATTCCCAATTCTTTAATCTAAAATCTCAACTCTCGAATCGTATTACTTCTTCAGCGCCAGCGGACGATCGCAATTTTAGTCCCTTTACCCACTTTGGAAACAATCTCAAATTCGTGCATCAACCGCTTGGAACCACTCAGCCCCAAACCCAAACCGTGATTAGAAGTATAACCGTCAGTCATTGCCAATTCGATGTCTGGAATTCCCGGGCCCTTGTCTTCAAATATCAGCCGCAGCCCTTGGCGGGTTCCTAATTGCAGCGTTTCGAGAGTTACAGTTCCCCCTTTGCCGTAGTCTACAGTATTGCGGGCGAGTTCGCTGGCTGCGGTAACGATTTTCGTTTGGTCTAATAAACCGAATCCCATTGCTACAGCCCAACTTCGCACTTGCTGTCGGACGTGGACTATATCGGATGACGATCGGATTTCTAGTGTCTCACGTTTTGACATGGCGGCTACTGTACCAAAATAGAACTTCTCCACACAATATAGGACTTACGCTTGTCAACTTAGTTTCTCCTAATAGGACTTACGCACTTACTACGATTTTCTCTCAATAGAGAACATAGTGAAGCAATGTTTCGGCTACGCTCAACCCAAGTCTCAAACCCTTAATTTAACCCTCTTGAGTGCGTAAGCCCTCTCCTCAGAAATCTTCAGTTTGTCAACAAGGGATCTACAAACAAACTAGGTTTCTTTACTGCCTGTGCCTCAGTCATGGGCCAATTAATCGACTGCTTACGGTTGCTCGTCAGGAGAGAAACCCAAGGATTTTCTCAACAAAATCATGCCTTTTTCAACGCTTAAAGCTGTGCGAACTCCTGTCAGGGAAAGCCCCAACTCAACGAGCGTGATCGCAACTGCTGGCTGCATCCCGACAACAACTGTTTCAGCATCTAAAATTCGCGACATACTAGCGATATTGTTGATAATACGACCGATAAAAGAATCTACTATTTCTAGAGAAGAGATTTCTATTAAAACACCTTTGACGCCTGTTTTGACGATGCGGTTTGTCAGGTCGTCTTGCAGCGTCATTGCCAAGCGGTCGTGCATATCTACTTGAATTGTTACTAGCAGAAATTCTCCCATTTGAAGTATCGGTATCCGTTCCACAAATCCACCTCTATTTTAATTTTCACTTAATCTTTTAGGCAAATAGGCAATATTTTTTATCTTTCCTCTTGAAGATTTTTTATAGTTAAACCTTGGCGCTGCAAAGCGACTTTAAAAGCATCTGCTAAAGTAGCTTTTGTGAGAATATCCTGCAAGTCAACTCCTAAATGAACTATGGTTTGAGCTATTTGCGGGCGAATGCCGCTGATGATGCACTCAGTACCCATTAAACGGGCGGCCGCGACAGTTTTTAATAAATGTTGAGCAACTAAAGTGTCAACAGTCGGCACGCCTGTAATGTCTAAAATCGCAAATTCGGAGCCGGTTTCCATGATTTCCTGCAACAGAGTTTCCATGACTATTTGAGTGCGGGCACTGTCGAGAGTCCCGATCATGGGTAAAGCGAGAATGCCTTGCCAAAGTTTGACTACGGGTGTTGACAATTCGAGCATTTCTTGCTGCTGGCGTTCAATGACTTCTTCGCGAGCTTTGAGAAAAATTTCTGTCACCCAAAGGCCAAGCTGGTCTAATAAACTGGTGGAAAGCCAAAGTTGTTCGACAAGTGCGTCGCGGTTTTCTGTCAGTTCATGACAAAGCCGATCGAACAATGGCTTTTTGAAGCATAAAATGAAACTCGCTATCTCTGAGGGAGTAAAGCCTCTCTGAACGCGCGATCGCGAAACTTCTGCTAGCAGCAGTCGCATATTTTCCCATTCGGGTGTCTGGATGTCGCTAAAGTTACCGTGCCCGACTGCAATGTGGAGCAATTGCAGAAACTCTTGACACTCGGAGCGCAATTCTTTGGCTCTCATCAAGTCGTCCCGCCGCAGCCCGGTATTTTGCAGTTCTTTGAGCCAGTCTGCTAGTAACTCTGCTTTGTGTCTTTGTAGGATTTCCGCGATCGTGGTATTGCTTGTGAGTTCCATTAAAATTATCTCCTGCTTAGCAATTGGGATGAAGTTGTACGAGAGATCGCACCAAGCGTGTTTTTTGATGGGGCAACTTCTGAGTTTAGCTCACTGTTTGCTGTTTGCGATCAAGGGTTAAGTACCTAATTGTAAAATGCGTTTGACAATCGCACTGGTAGAACTCGGAACTTCTATTTCTATCAAGGAAATCTTGCCACCTCCGGCGATAACGGCCGGTGCTTCCGGCAGAGTTTCGACTTGATAGTCGCCTCCTTTAACGTATATATCAGGCTTCAGGATATTTATCAGTTTAGTTGCTGTAATCTCGGAAAAAATTACTACCGCGTCTACTGGTTTGAGAGCAGCTAACACTTCGGCTCGCTGATTTTCTGGTACGATCGGGCGGGGTGGCAATCCTGGCTGCTGCGGTTTGATAGCTTGCACGCTGGCGTCACTATTCAAGCCCACCACGAGCGATCGCCCCAATTTTTTTGCCGCTTGCAAATAGCGGACGTGGCCGCAGTGCAGGATATCGAAGCAGCCGTTAGTAAACACGAGCGGACGCCAGTTGTCCGGAGCGGATGCGATCGATCTTTCCAGTTCTCTCAACGTGTAAACACCAGAAATCATTGCAGTCATTACCAACAAATTTTAACAGCGATAAAATATCCTACCAAAAAATGTGAAATTTTGCACTTTTGCTCTTGAATAATTCATCCCTCAAAATGCCAATAATTAGTAGTTGGTGATTAGTAATGAGTATTTAGTAATTGATTCCTTTTAAGCAAGAATGAAAAACTCAAAATGATTGAAACCGAAGCTGATAGGGAAAACAGAATTCCCCCAAAAAAACTGCTACTCCTGTATGTGTGATTGCCGCATCGTGCTGTTGGTAATTGGGGGTTAAAAAGGTTGGGAAACAATTATTTATTCCCGCCCTCTCTTATATCAATTACTATAAGACATGGGATTTAGTTTCACCCCCTCGGGCAGACGATCGGGTTGTGAGAACCCTAGGGGGTGAAACCCAGCAAAACGCGCTCCTCCTGTGTCTATTATTTCTGACACCGCCGCGTGAGCGAAAGCTAGTTAAAAGCGGGAACCCAAGCGTGCAGAACTCATCTTTATGCTGGATTCGTCAGACTATAGAAGAAGCCAGCAGTTGCTTGCTGCAGTGTCTGGGCGCTATCTTGACCAAGCCTTACAGCCACCCCAGAAGCTTACAGCCTCCTGTGTCCAACTCTGTATAGCTGTGCAGAAACTCGACCTTTTGGGTCGCAACCGCAGCCTGTGAAAACCCAGAGGAAAGTCGAGGTCGGTACCCGAAACAGCTATTTTGGTGGAAAATAGCTTAACTCGTTCAACAAAATCCACTCAACTACCCCCTTGAATCTAACGGTGTAGAATTATCTAACACGAATTTATGAAAGCAAGTAATAGCCGTCAATTTTCTTCAGTAGCTGCTCGAACTCTCAAAGTAGTCGGGATTATCTTGATTCTCTCTGCTTTGCTTGACGGCATTGTTCTGTCGCTGCCGGGAGAAAGTTCAGACCTTCTCAATAGAGGCTGGCAGTTGACTGCTGCAACTCAGATAGTTGACAGGGGCATTATTCCTTTGATCGGTATTGCCCTCCTGATGACTGGCTTTTGGGTTGACAGTAGTAGTGGAGTCTCTATTGAGCGACGCAAGGTTTGGCTGGACTTGCGATTTTGGGCGCTGTTGATTTCCAGCTTGTTAGGTCTAGTTTACCTATCTCTGGTTCCCGTTCACCTCAACAATACTCGTTTGGAACTCAAGGATGCTCTGGCTCAAGTCGATCAAGAGGCGGGACAAGCGGAAGGTCAACTTGAGGCACAACTTAAAAGCCCTCAATTTAAAGCTCAGGTAGAAGAGCTCAAAAGCCAGCGTCGCACCCAGATAGCCGCGCTGCTGCAAGACGACGGGAAGCTGCAACAAGCACTCAAGAGTCCAGAGGTTCCCAAGGAATTGAAAGCTGTGCTTCAGGAGTCGAAAAAGGACCCGAAAGCCCTCGACAAGTTCCTGGAACAGCAAGCTCAAGAACTTCCTACTCAAGCTCGCAACGAGATTCGCACCCGCAAGCAACAAAAAGAGAAAGAGTTAAGAACTCGATCGAGAAATTCGAGTTTGCAGACGGGAATCAGCAGTTTGCTGTTAGCGATCGGCTACATTACTGTTGGTTGGACGGGATTGAGAAGTATGGGGATTTTGCGGTTCGGCCGCCGCCAAAATTGATCGGCGCTGGCAGGGATCGCGCTGGTCGAGACATCCCTGAGAAATAGTTTGTTTACCCAATAGTTTGCCCTTACTGAAAGCTGGGAATGTTCTCAATTTATATTCTGACTTACAACGAAGAGATTGATATCGCCGCTTGCATTGAATCGGCACGGCTTTGTGACGATATCATTGTAGTTGATTCTTTCAGCACCGATCGCACCCTTGAGATTGTTCAGAACTATGCCGTGCAAACAGTACAGCACCGCTTTGAAACTCACGGACGCCAGCGGACTTGGATGCTCCAAGAAGTCCCCTGCAAATACGAATGGGTTTATATCCTCGAAGCTGACGAGCGGATGACGCCTGCACTGTTTGCTGAATGCTTAAAGGCGATCGAAACTCAAGAATATATCGGCTATTACGTAGCTGAAAAAGTAATATTTATGGAGCGCTGGATTCGCCGCAGCACTCAATATCCCCGCTATCAAATGCGCCTCTTTCGCAAAGACCGAGTGTGGTTTACTGACTACGGTCACACTGAACGGGAAGTCTGCAACGGGCCTACTCACTTTTTGAAGGAAAGTTACCCTCACTATACTTGCAGCAAAGGTCTTTCCCGCTGGATTGAAAAGCACAACCGCTACTCGACTGACGAGGCGGCTGAAACTCTCCGCCAATTAGAAGCGGGTCAAGTAAATTGGTGGGATTTATTGTTTGGCGCGTCGGAGGTGGAAAGGCGCCGCGCTTTGAAAGATTTTTCTTTGCGCTTGCCTTTGCGGCCTGTGGTGCGCTTTTTCTATATGTATATTTTACTCGGCGGATTTCTTGACGGTCAAGCGGGATTGGCTTGGTGTACGCTGCAAGCTTTTTATGAATATCTAATTTTGCTGAAAGTTTGGGAAATGAAGCATATGCCGCTGCCCAAATTAGACGGAGTGGAGGAACCATCTATTTCGGAAGTAGTAACAGTTGAGCAGTCAAAAGTTTCTTATAATCTTGGAGCTTCCGATACTAGAAATTAAAAATGGGTAATAGGTAAGCTCGCCTAGCCGTAGTATTTGGAACTTGTACCCTCGCGGTTCCCCCGCCGATAATCGAGGGTTAGCCGAAGTATTTAGAAGTGGTATTATATCCTTTCCGTGTGCATCGAAATTATTCATCTCTCTCTTCTCTTCCTTTGTGAACCCTGCGTACTCTGCGGTTAAATCATTCCGAGGCAACCGGAATTAATATTAAATTCCTTAAATCCGAAGAAAGCGAATCCGTTGTAAAACTTCCTTCTTTCGCCACAACAAAACAGAAAAAACCCGGTTTCTTGGAGAAACCGGGTTTCTGAATACCCTCAAAGTTTTAGGTTTAATAAAGCTTTGATTCTTAACTCAAAACATCACCACTCACCACTTAAAACTCTTGAGATTTTGCTGTTGTTTTTGCCCGATCGAGCTTTAAAATCAACACCCCCAAAGGTGGCAAACACAAGTCGATCGAATAAGCACTGTTGTGGAACCACCACTCCTCAGTCCACTTACCGCCCAAATTCCCCATATTGCTGCCGCCGTATTCCCGCGCGTCGCTGTTAAACAACTCCGTATAGAAACCCGGTTCCGGTACTCCTACCCGATAGTGAGAGTGCGGCTGCGGCGTAAAATTGCACACCGTCACCACAAACTCGTCGCCATCCTTCTCTCGGCGCACAAATGCCACGACGCTATGCCGATTATCGGTGCAATCAATCCACTCAAACCCATCCTCAGCAAAATCTTGACTGTAAAGTGCTCTTTCGGTGCGGTACAAATTGTTCAAATCTTTAAAAAACAGCTTCAACTTTTGGTGCGGCTCGAATTGCAGCAACTGCCACTGCAAATCCCCCCAAACGTTCCACTCGTGCCACTGACCAAACTCCATCCCCATAAAGATCGTTTTCTTTCCGGGATGAGTAAACATAAAAGTAAACAAACACCGCACGTTTGCAAACTTTTGCCATTCGTCTCCTGGCATTTTCCCGATGATGTGGGCTTTGCCGTGGACTACTTCATCGTGGGACAAAGCCAGCATGAAATTCTCGCTGTGGTTGTACCACATACTGAAAGTTATGTTGTTCTGGTGGAACTGGCGGAACCACGGGTCCATGTGGTAATAGTCGAGCATATCGTGCATCCAACCCATGTTCCACTTCAGGTTGAAGCCCAAACCCCCTACATAGGTCGGCCATGATACCATCGGCCAAGAGGTAGATTCTTCGGCGATCGACAACGCACCTGGGAAATAGCTAAAAATGACGTGATTCGCCTGACGCAGAAAATCTGCCGCCTCGATATTTTCCCGGCCCCCGTACTGGTTGGTCAGCCATTCTCCGGGTTCGCGGCAGTAATCCAAATAAAGCATCGAGGCTACGGCATCTACGCGAATCCCATCGATGTGGTATTTGTCAAACCAGAACAGAGCGTTTGATACTAGGAAATTCCGCACTTCGTTGCGGCCGTAGTTAAATACGAGGGTTCCCCACTCTTTGTGCTCGCCCTTGCGGGGGTCGGCGTGTTCGTACAAGTGAGTTCCGTCAAAGAAAGCTAAACCGTGGCCGTCTTTGGGGAAATGTCCCGGTACCCAGTCCACCAGTACGCCAATGCCGTTGGCGTGGCACTGGTCAACAAAATACATGAAATCTTCAGGTGTGCCGTAGCGGGAAGTTGGGGCGAAATAACCGGTGACTTGATAGCCCCAAGAACCGTCGAAAGGATGTTCGGCGATGGGCAGCATTTCGATGTGGGTGAATCCTAAATCTTTGACGTAGGGAATCAGCCGATCGGCCAATTCCCGGTAAGTCAGAAAGCGTGCCCCGGGATTGAGTTCCGAAACCTGCACGGCGGGTTGTATTTCCCCATTTGGTAGCACGGCGGGTTCGTCAGTAGCGGCGTGCAGCCAAGAACCGATGTGGCATTCGTAAACCGAAACCGGCTGCGTCAGTTGGTCTGTGTGCCGCCGCTTTTCAATCCAAGCGCTGTCGTTCCAAGTGTAGGTGTTTAAGTCGGTGACAATTGATGCTGTTTTCGGCCGCACTTCTTGCTGGAAACCGTAAGGATCGGACTTTTCGTAGGGATGTCCGTCTTGGTTTTTCACTTCGTATTTGTAGGAAGTTCCCACGGATATTCCCGGAATAAATAATTCCCAGATGCCGTTTTGCGATTTCCGCATTTGATGTTTGCGGCCGTCCCAATAGTTGAAATCTCCTAAAACAGAGACGTTGCGGGCATTCGGGGCCCAAACGGCAAAATATACTCCTGTGATGCCGTCTACTTCGGTGAGGTGCGCCCCGAGCTTTTCGTAAATCCGGTGGTGATTGCCTTCTGAGAATAGGTGCTGGTCGAATTCTGTGAGTTTGGGCGATCGAAAGGCGTAGGGATCGTAGATGAAGCGCTCGTGTTCCCCTTCTTTGACCCGCAATTGATAGTTTGCTAGTTCTGGGGTGTCGATCGTACATTCAAAAAAGTGAGGGTGATGCTCTGATTTCATCGGGTATTCAGCCCTGGCCTCCGGCACAACTACGGATACCGCATTCGCATTCGGCAGATAAGCTCGGACGACCCAGACTTTTTTGCCATTTTCTTCGATCGCGTGAGGGCCTAGCACTTCAAATGGATCGTGGTGCTGATTCCCAATAATGCGGTCAATCTGTTCAAAGGGGACGGTCGCGGGCATAAAACTATTTACCTCAATCTTTTAACTAAATGGCTTTCAAAACCTAGAGTGGCGCTGCACTTTACATTTCGATACATTTTTGATCGCTGATCCTACCACTGATTAGCATAATCTTGCCTGCTGCAGCTCCAGCGCGCGCCCTTGCACACACAGCAGGCTGTTGCCTTGCCGGCGGCCGAGCTGGGGTTTTACTGCTAACCTCTAAGTATAGAAATATTAAAACAAATTGAAAAATTTATATTTTTTCCCAAATATCATTGACTTTTTATTTAATATGTGATATGAAAATTTTTCCTATTGTCGATTTGACACTGTAGGAGGGTCAACCCTGTAAGTGTTGAGCAGCAGTTAATAGTTTACCTGGAAGTTTCAGGCAGGGGCGATCCCCCGATCGGTAGAATTTCACATCCCGGAGGCTGGGTTTCCCCACAAAGTCGGTGAATTTTTGCAATACGCTCAAACAGCGAAGGATGCTCAACTCGGTATTTAGGAATCAAAGCTAAAGCACTCAGCAGGGCGACAGCAGCCAGCAATATCTGCCATGCTCAAGGAATCGCCTACCAAAAAACTAGCACCATCCTACCAGCGACGGTGCAAGAGGTTTAAAGCAGAACTCATGCGTAACAGAAGTGAGTTTTGCCGAGGCAGGGTTAATACCGAACTGGCAGGGCGCCAATTGAATCACTAAACTGGCTCAAAACAGACGGGTAGATTTGCTTGCCCGCACCGACACGAAACTCGTAGTCAACAAATCGAGTAGCCATGGCGATGCTGTCATCGAGCAAGTCTTCGACGAGCATCCAAGGCTCAGCTTGCTTTCTTCTCGTCTGCGAGCCACAGTGGCGGGGAAAGAAAGCGAGACTCGATCGATAGTGCAAAATTTGCGTCGAGTCTGCGAGATCCTCCGGTTGATATTCAGTTGAGGCAGCAGCACCGGCAATGTCCTCAAACATCCTGTCACAGGCTTGAGTTTCAAAAAGTGCAGGCCGGGAGTCAAATTTTCTACTTGAAAGGGAACGCTCTTGTAACGCAGGGAATCAGCGGACTTTGCTGCTGTAAGGGGACGTACTGAACTTTAGTAGTAAAAGCATCAGATCATCACTACCACCCAACTTGAGACCTAGACCGATGAGATGAAAAAATGCGAGGAGCGAACCATTTTTCACCCCGAGGCTAGGCTCGTTGGGCACCGAATCCGGGAGAACCCTAGTTAGGGAGTCTTTTTAGGAGCAGGGGCAGGGCTAGTAGGTGGAGTTGTCTTTGGAGATGGAGAAGAAACAGGAGGAGTAGTAGTGCCAGTGCCACCAGCGCCGCCAGCGCCGCCCGGAGAGGGGCTAGAGTTACCGTTGCTGCCGGTATCTCCGCAGGCGCCGAGGGCTACTGCCAAGCCCACTACCAAAGTCAAACGAATTAATCCCTTGTTCATAAAAACTCCTTAAGATTGAAAACCCATCGCAAGGAAGGGGATAGTGTACTTGAGAAACAATGCTGGCACGAATAGATCAACGATTCGCTCGTTGATTACAATACTGCATTTATTAATAAATTTCACATAGATTATCGCTAACCAGCAAAGATTTCTTTTTTTTTGCAAATCCTGAAGTCAAAGAGACCAGTGGTAGGATGGGTTGGTTGGCTTGTGAGGTATCTTTGGTAAGGATAACCGATCGAACGCAGATTGCCACAACTGGCGATCTGGGAGACAAAAAACTCTTAACCTCAATCAAGCTGAAGCTACCCCACTTTACGTATTGGTGAACTCTATGACCGCTGCTATCAGATCCCCGGATTCTCCCCGCTCCCGATCGACCCGCAAGCCCGCTGCGGGCCCAGCCAAAAGCAAAGTTACTTCTATTGCCAAAGCTAGGCGGGCGAAGACAGGGCCGGTATTGCCCAACTACTCGCCAGCCGACGAACAGGCGAATGCTCGGTCGTCCGCATCGGTGCTGAAAGTTTTGCCCGATCGCCAGCAGCAGCCAGTGTGGTTGCGATCGCTCCTGCAGGTACAGCGCGCCTCCTCAGTGGGAGCACTTATGCTTTTGGGCGGTGCTCTGAGTCTCTACGGCTTGACAGTTTACGGCGAGCAGCGCTGGAGTCAGGATTATCAAAAACTGGAAACTCTGCGTCTCCAGGAACAGCAGTTGAGTTCTTCTAGCGAAGTCTTGAAACACCAACTTGCTAAAGAAGCCCAAAATCCCGAAACCGGTTTGGCTCCGCAAAATCCTGGCGACACGATTTTCTTGCAGCCGGCGCCTGAAACCCGATCGCCCCTTGCGGCACCAAATTCTGAGCCCGTTCTCAAGAATCGAGCCGGTGTGGAAACACCACTGGGCTATTAAACCTGTGTCAAAGCCGAGAGCGCCCGAGGGCCTGAGTGTCCGAGGGCCTGAGAATTTGAGGAGCTAATTTCCTTTTTGACTTTTTTGCAGCAAGTCGCGCTCAATTTTCGGCTTCCCACCGGAAGTTACAATTTAAAAATAATTAAAACCTCTTCAAAAAAAAGAATGCAACTCTAGGTCTGATCCAAACCCTGATAGGGATTGCTCATTCCCAAGTCTTGAAATTTATATTATAAAATCTAAATTATAAAATCTAAATTATAAATTCTAAAACGCTCTCACTTGCTATTGAAATTTTAATGCCATGAGCTACGATCCCCGTTTTGACCGCTACAGATCGCCGAATTTCAAACGCCCAAAACAGTCGGGCGATTCCCTACGGGATAGCTTCGCCGCGCGTACTGGGTGGGAAAAACCAGCTAAACCTAGATATCCGGGCAGTTCCGGCAGATCACCACAACAGACGGCTGCCTCTTGGGGGCGACCTGTGGAGCGTTTAAAGCGCAGCAAGTTCCGTTTGTGGGCGGTGTGGGCGGTGTTGATGCTGGGAGGGCTGGGGCTGGCTGTGAATTTGTTTTATTTGCAGGTGACGCGAGCTCCGGCGCTGCGTAAACAGGCCGAGCAGCAGCAAACTCTCAAAACGAAGCCGTTTGTACCGAGACGCCCGATAATTGACCGCGCAGGTAATGTTTTGGCGATCGACAGACAGGTGTACACGCTCTACGCTCACCCGAAGTTGTTTAACCACTCAAAGGCGGAAATTGCTGCTAAATTGGCTCCGATGCTGGCGATCGAACGCAGTCCGGGCACTACGTCGGAAACTGAACTGATACGCAGGTTTAATCTTGCGGAAAGCGGTATTACAATTGCGGACTCTCTGCCCCAAGAGGTTGCCGATCGCGTCGCTCAGATGCAAATTAAAGAGAGTCTGGTCGATGGCTTGGAGTTGCTGCGACAGCAGCAGCGTTTTTACCCACAGCAGGAGTTGGCGGCGGATATCCTCGGTTATGTGGACGGGGAACGGAAGGGACAAGCCGGGGTGGAATACAGCCAGCAGAATTTGTTGGAACGATCGATGCCGTCGATTCAGTTTAGCAGGTCGAGCAATGGCAATTGGGTTCCCGATCGACTGACGGCCGGATTTGTGCAGCTTGATGACTTGAAATTGCAATTGACGATCGACAGTCGCTTGCAGCGGGCTGCCCGAACTGCGCTTAAGGAAAAAATGAAGCAACACGATGCGAAGCGGGGCACAGTGATTGTGATGGATGCCCGTAACGGGGAATTGCTGTCAGTTGTAGCGGAACCTTCTTATGACCCGAATCAATATTTTAATTTCGATTTGTCGCGCTATAAAAATTGGGCTGTAACTGATGTTTATGAGCCTGGTTCGACTTTTAAAGCGATTAATGTGGCGATCGCTCTGGAAGCGGGTGCGGTGAAACCTAATACTGTCTTTAAGGACGAAGGTCGGATTTTCATGGATGGCTGGACTATCCAAAATTCCGATTACAAATTCGTAGGCGCGCGCGGCCCTTCTACTGTTACTGAGATTTTGAAACATTCTAGCAATGTGGGGATGGTGCACGTAATGAGAAGTATGAAAGCTTCTCTTTACTATAAAGCTTTAGAAAAACTCGGACTCGGACAAACTGCGGGAACAGATTTGCCTTTTGAAGTAACCAGTCAGCTTAAAAATCGAGAGCAATTTATTAACTCTCCGGTGGAAGTTGCTACTACGGCTTTTGGGCAAGGTTTTTCGATTACTCCGATGCAGTTGGTGCAGCTTAACGGCGCTTTGGCTAACGGTGGCAAGTTGGTGACTCCTCACGTTGTGCGGGGACTTTTTGATAGGGACGGTGAAGCTTATTGGAAGCTTCCGAGGGCGGTTCCAAAGCAGGTTTTTTCGCCGGAAACTACTAAGCAGGTGTTAGAAATGATGGAAACTGTGGTTGATGGTGGTACGGGGAAAGCTGCACAAATTCCTGGGTATCGGATTGCTGGAAAAACGGGCACGGCTCAAAAAGCTAATGCTGGTGGGGGTTATTCTGACAAGGCGATTATTACTAGCTTTGTGGGGATCATGCCTGTGGAGGCTCCTCGGTATGTGGTTTTAGCGGTGATTGATGAGCCGAAGGACGGTTCGGGGGGTACGGTGGCGGCGCCGATTGTGGAGTCGGTGATGGAGGCGCTGATTTCTATTGAGAAGATTGCGCCGAGTAAGAAGTAGTTGATTAGAGCTGAGATGTGGCGTCAGGAATTGACATCGAATATAACGATCGATAACAAGGCTATTGAGGACGCGACAATGCCGTTTCCCTACTCCAAAATAATCGTAGCTTGCCGGGTTCCGGGCGATCGGGCGATCAGATGTAACGATCGCCCAATTTGTAGGGAAACGGCACTTCCGTGTCCAGATTTCGGGTAATATTGTTTTCCCTGACGCACCCTACATCAGTGACTCAGTAACAATATCTTTTGTCTTGAGCTTTGGGCTGTCTTTGGGAGGTGCGTTTATGTCCTAAAAGAGTGGAGATGATGATGCAGCGTTGGCTGTTTCTTAAGTTGGGATGAAATAGTGTTAGGGTTCCTTTGGCTCTTATACTCGTTAGCGTGCAGTCATGGTCGCTTCGAGAGACGGGGCAACCTCTGTGGTTGAACATGACGCGCCGGATTGTGCCGTTTGCTTTTTGCTCGTTATTTTCATTTACTGGAAGTAGTGTTGTTTCATAACCTCCTTTGTCGTTGATAACTGTATCTATTTGAATTTGCCGTTCTAGGTTTTTCCATTGACTGGCTGGTACTTGGCCTGGGGGAATGTCGGCTGGGTGAACGGCTATTTGTACATTTTCTCCTACTGGTTTAAAGCTGGCTTGCCATGAAATTTTGTCGCGTTTGGCGTTGCTGTGGGCAAGTTCCATTGCCCAATAAGCTCGATCGAGCGATGCCTTTAAACGGTGGTGGTTGATGAACATTAGCCAAGAGGGGGCGACGATCGCACAAAATATTCCTATGATTAAAATAATTATCAATAGCTCAATCATTGTAAAACCGGCAGCAGGTGTAGTGGCTCTGCCTTGGAGCGTTTTATTTATTGACACGTAGATGAACTCCCTGATATTTAGCTTGCCAAAAAAACAGCTAGGAGAAGCTATTTTTTATTGGGTATATTTTAACTTTGGATTTGGGGAGTGTGTAGATCGGAATTTACTGAAAATTTATGCGACTTTAAAAAAACTGCGGGTAAGGAAACGGCAGTCAGGAAAAGGTAGTGCGGTTTCCCTACAGCAATTTTGTCGATCGCCCGATGATCGCATCAGAGCCCGAAGGTATGTAGCTTAGTGGTGCAGAAAACTTTTTTGAGTTTTAAGTAGAGAAAACAGTGGCTTTGGAGAACTCAACCCTGGTCTCTAATTGCTGCCCTTTTTTAAGTGAGGCACAGCTCGGTACAGGACTCCTTGGAGGTCAAGAGGCAAAGCTGGGAATCTGGCGACATATGATGATAACACAGTCGGGCGTTGCTGATTCACGGTATGAATCAACTTTTCGCTTGATGTTACAAAACTCACCCGACTTGGCCCATAGCACTTGCGAAATCTTGAATTGATACCTGTATCCAGCAACGCCGCAATGGGCACTGCCTGGGAATACAAATCGCTCGGCTAGGCCTCCAATTCCAATAACTAATGCCCACTTCCCAATTTCCAATGCCAAATTATTTGGATTTTTTCGGACTATTCAAAGAGTTAAGATGATTGTTCATATCCTGCAAATATTTTGATAAAATTGGATACTGTGAAGTTGCTAGTAGTGCATCTTTTTTCTGGCTGACCGTTGTTTCTAAGGGCAAAACGCGATAGTTCGTTTTATTGTTCAAAGCATAGCGGTGCACCCAAGTAGGATGTGTTTTTACATCTGTAATTTCTGTGGTTTTTTCAGGAAATTTTTTGCGAATATTTACTTGCAAAATTACGCCTAAGTCTGTATATTTTTTCTTCTGACCGGAAATGAAGTTTCCCATTGAATAAATTGCTACAGCTTTGCGGGTTTTGCCATTTTTTCCGGGAAAGTTAAAAATTTTGTAAGGTTGGACGACGTGGGGATGGCTGCCGAGAATGATGTCTGCACCAGCTTTTAATAGGTTTTCAACTAATTGTTTTTGTTGGGTGTTTGGTTGTCGCTGATATTCATCGCCAAAATGCAGGGAAATTGCGATAATATCTGCTCCTTGTTTTCGGGCTTTGGCAATGTCTTTGATTATCTTTTTTTGGTCGATTAGGGAAACTAAGTAATCTTTGCCTTTGGGTATGGGAATGCCGTTTGTGCCGTAGGTGTAGGCTAGCAGGGCTAGTGAAATGTTGTTTTTGGTGCTGATTAAAGTGCGTGAAGCTTCGGCGGCTGATGTGGCTGTTCCTGTGAACGCAATTTTGCGATCGCTCAGATTGGCGATCGTCCTAATTACTCCTTTTTCTCCACGGTCTAAAGCATGATTGTTCGCCGTTGTCAAGATATTAAATCCGGCTTTTTTAGCAGCATCTGCTAATTGAGCCGGTGCGTTAAATAGCGGATATCCCGTATATCCGCCCGCATCTTGGCCCGCTAAAGGTGTTTCGAGATTTCCGATGACCCAATCGCCTGTTGATAGGATACTTTTAACTGGTGCGAAGAAATTGTCAAAATTGTATGTTTTCTTTTTTGCGTCGTAGCCCGATCGCGTTTGGGTACTGTGCATCATGATGTCGCCGACAGCAATTAGTTTTGCTTCTTTGATCTCAGACTTTGGTTGGGCGGGAACAGGGGTTGCAATTGGCGATCGACTTTCTGTAGGCTGTGTGTTGGTTTGTGGCGTTTCGAGATTGCAGCCTGCGATCGAAAGCATGGCAATTACCGAGAGCAACCGACGAAAATTCATGATTTTTTAGAGTGATTTGTCGGCTAATATGGTATCATAAATAATTTACTTCCGACTCAAAAAATGAAAAAAAACTATCTAATTCTTGCCTTGATTGTTTTTGTAGCAATTACGGGTTTTGGGGTTTTAACTTATGCTCAAACTTCGGGCGATAGACCTTTTGAATTTGCCTTAATTGGCGATTTGCCTTATAGTGCCGAACAGGAAGCACAATTTCCGAGTTTGATTGCAGATATCAATCGATCGCCCGCAGCGTTTGTCGTCCACGACGGCGACATTAAAAACGGTTCTAGTGTCTGCGATGATGCAACTTTTGTCAGCCGCAAGCAGTTATTTGACAATTTTGAGATGCCGTTTATTCTTGCCTATGGCGATAATGAATGGACGGATTGCCACCGATCAAAAAATGGCAGTTACGATCCGGTAGAAAGACTCGCTAAACTGCGGGAAATATTTAGCAACGGTAATCAAAGTTTGGGCAAGCGCACCTTAACTCTCACCCGTCAAAGCGAAAACCTGCAGTTTGCTAAATTCCGCGAAAATGTTCGCTGGATTTATCATGGAGTTGTGTTTTTCGCGATTAATATGCCGGGAAGCAACAACAATTTTGGCCGCACTCCCGAAGGAGATGCAGAATATGCCGATCGCAATTCAGCTAACTTAGCCTGGATCAAAGAATGTTTTGCTTTAGCCAAACGCAGCAACAGCAAAGGAATTGTGTTAGTTGCACAGGCAAATCCGGGATTTGAACTCGATCCGACGGACAAAAGAAGAAGTGGCTACAACGATTTTATGGCAACTCTGGAAACAGAAACAGGCAATTTCCCAGGACAAGTTGTATTCGTCCACGGCGATACTCACTATTTCCGCATCGATAAGCCTTTACCCCTTTTTACCGATGAGACTCAACTACCGAGAATGAAAAATTTTACTAGAGTTGAAACTTTTGGTTCTCCCAACGTGCATTGGTTGCGGGCTTTTTATGACCCTACAAATCCTAATTTGTTTGAATTTAAACAGCAGATTGTCCCGGAAAATTAGGCTATGTAACACCATTTTTATGCAAGATAAATAATTTTTGGATTACACTGAAGATAGGTAGAATCGAGGAATTTATTTATGACAATCGCAACTGGGCGCTTCACCCTGGAAGAATTTTTGAAACTGCCAGAAACTAAACCTGCTAGCGAATATATTGAGGGGGAGATTATCCAAAAACCTATGCCGAAAACTAAACATTCTCGTCTCCAGGGGCAATTCCTGCGTGTCATTAATGAAGTGGTAGAGGAACCCAAGATAGCTTACGCTTTTCCAGAGTTGCGGTGTACCTTTGGCGGTCGATCGATTGTTCCAGATATTGCGGTACTATTGTGGGAACAGATTCAATTTGATGACAGCGGCGAACCAGTGGATGATGTGCGAATTGCGCCGTATTGGGCGATCGAAATCCTGTCGCCACAGCAAAGCTCAAATCGCGTAACTAGAAAAATTATTCACTGTCTTCAACATAATTGTCAGTTGGGCTGGCTAATCGATCCAGACGATCGATCGATTTTAGCATTTTTGCCCAACCAACAACCGCAATTCTGCGAAGGTAGCGATGTCCTTCCTGTTCCCGAAATGATTCCCCTGAATATCACCGCCGAACAGGTGTTTAGCTGGTTGAGAATGCAACAATGAATCAGGGCGATCGTCTTTTTTGTACCACTTTTAAAAATCTTCCGGTGTGGTTTGTAGTGAAAACTTTAGCTTTCATCTCAACTAAGGACTGAAATCCTTACTACAAACCAAATCCCCTATTGCCGCCACCTTTCAAATTGGTCTTCGGAACACCCATTAATAAATTGATTGTTCACCCAACCGTCAAGGATTGTCAAAGTTTCATTAGGAGGATTACCCGAAAATCTGGCGGCAATTTTCACCCAATTACCTTGTCTGCTGACAGCCCTAACTCCGTCTCCTCTTTTCAATTTAGCTACAACCGGGTACTGATTCCCTGGGCCTTTGCGAATGTTAACAGCGCCACCTTCACCTGTAATAAACGAGCATTGAGTTTGCTTTTTTAAAGCTTCTGCTTTTGCGGGAGCAAGGCTTTGCTGCTTGCCGAAAACAGGAAAGCTGTAAAGTGAGAAGCTAAAACTTGCAACGACGGCTGCAATAAAAAAGGCTTTTGATTGAGTAAAAATTAGCATTATTTCATTTCCTTGGATTGGCAGAACTGAAGTCCTGACTATGAACTTTTTGAGCAAGACTTCAGCCCTTACTACTAACTGCTATTTGACAGAGGCAAACCATTCGGTAACACCTTGGGCGATCGCCTCGGCTAACTTCTTCTGTTCTGTCGGATTCACAATCCATTCAAACTCCTCGGGATTGATCATAAATCCCAATTCCATTAAAACAGATGGAGCAACGGCAGGACGAGTCATGGCTAAGTTGTTCCAGAATACACCATAGCTTGGACGGTTCAACTTGGCAACTAAATAATTGTGCAAAAAGGTTGCCAAACTGTGCGCTTGCGGGTGAAACCAGAAAGCGCCGACGCCTTTAGTCTTAATGGCGTCGCCGTTATCTGGCAAAGCATTGTAGTGAATTGAAATTGCGATCGCAGGTTCTTCTTTTTGAATCATTTCCACCCTGGGTGGCAAATCCAAATCGACATCTTCTACCCGCGTCATTAGCACATTCGCACCCCGATTTACCAATTCTTCTCGCACCAATTTTGACACAGTTAAAGCTACTGTTTTTTCTCTAATCCCCACTGGACTCACAGCACCTCCATCCTGCGGCCCGCCGTGTCCCGGATCGATGAGAATCTTAATTCCCGACAGCGGCTTTGCTTGCGAATTGGGCACCGCGCTTGTATTGACTGGCGGGTGTTTTAAAGACAACACTAAAGTTGTGCCCTCGTATCTCAACTTATAGCCCCACTGCTGGGCGGATTTGAGATTAAAAGTGTATTGTACTTGCAGCGGCGATATTTGTTGCCATTCCAAACGCGAAATTACGGGGTCATCCTGGATGCGAATAATGTCAGTTTGAGCGGTAGTATTGTACAGAGTTAAAGTGAAAGTGCGTTCTCCTTCTTGCACAGTGACTGGGACGGGTATTTCTAAGGGAAATAAGACCTCTGTCCAGCCGGAAACTTGACGCGAACTGGCGCTGCGAATAATCGATCGCGGAGGCACGGCATCTTTGACAATTTGCACTTCTGATGCTTTAATCCAAGCACCGTAATCGAGTCTGAGCCATTCTCCCTCGCGCCCGATAACTGTTGCTCGCGTGCCCTTCGGCAGCGGTGTCATCCGAGAAAAATCTGTACTCGCCCCGGTTCGGGCAACACCTGGCTCGGCTGTTACTTCGGCTATTTCTAAGTCAGCCGGAGAAAGAATAGAAATCTTGCCAGTACCCTGCTGGCTGATAGTTTGATTATTCATTGTTAGCTCAAATACAGGCACTCCTAAATCCACTTTTTCCGTTTTTGGTAGCGAGGAGTTAGACTCATTTTCCCCCGTGACGAAGGAAGCATTAGACTCATTGCCCCCCCTTAGCAAAGGGGGGTTGGGGGGGTTTGAGCGCAGCCTTGATACTGTTCGCTGCCGCCTTTTGTGATCGGGGAGTTTTCACCTAACAGTACAGATTTGTTGTCGGGTAGTTCGACTTGCGATCGCGCTTTTAAAGGAATAGTAACGCCCGCCAATTTTACCGAAACTTGAGCATTCGCAGGTGCGATCGCCCCAAAGCAAATATATTCCCCCGGCAAACTCGCCACATCGACTTTAGGCGTCAGGGAATCTTTAGCAAAAGCCAATCCTACAGGGACTTCCGGCTGATTCGACTGGCGCGTCACCTTAATTTTGACTTCCTGATTTTCGTAACGCAATGTAAAGACATTTTCCCCGAGTTGCAGCGGAAAAGTCGGGGCGAAATGGCCGACTGCGGTGCGCGAAATTTGGTTGCCATTTACTAACACTTGTCCCGGTGCGGGCGCTGTGCCGATTAAAAAAATGCGATCTGCTGTAGTTTTGTGGTTGGGTGGAGGATAAGAGACGAACAAAGGTTGAGCCGCCACAGCTACAGAGGCGATCGCCATGATCATCCCAAACACAAATAATCCTAAAAATTTTCTCATTCTAAATCGCAACTAATTGACACTCTGTTGGTTATTTATACTAGAACTTGCCCTCAGAAACCGGATTTCTGAGGATTAGCCGTAAGTCTTATTTACTAGACACGGCTCATTTTATCAGGTTTGTAGTTGCAATTGAGCGATCACCAACATAAATTCCCGCGTCAAACCATTAAGTTTTAATTAATTCCGAGGTCGTTCTCCACAGTTGATCCAACCGATTCGCCGGCATCGTCAAATACAAAACATCCCCCGTACTCAAACAACAATTCAGTAAATCCCAGCCGTGGAGAGTTTGACACTTAGTTTCCGCATAAAGAGGCACAAAATCCGCAGACTTAGCAGCATCTTGAATGCGCTGGCCGCAGAAAGGATGTTTTGGCGTAATCAATGTGGCCAAGCAAACCCAGAGACTATCAGCAGTCATCCCGTTGCCCAAAATTCTGCCTCCAATCGCCGCCGCCGCGAAAGCAGGAGCCGCCAATTCCGTCGGGTTCAACACTCCTTCAAACTCAAAAACTTGCTGCACCATCAAAGCAAAATGTGGGTCTTGATTGCGGACAATAACTGATAGTTTTGGTGCCAATCCTTTAGCGCTCAAGGCAATTTCGACATTAGACATATCGCTGCTAGTTACCGCCAAAAGTGCTGCCGCTTGCTTAACATTAGCAGCTTCCAGAGTTGCCGGCAAACTAGCACTTCCCTGAATGACCGGAATTTTCATTGAGCGAGCGGTACTCAGAAATCGGCTGTTCGGATCTTGTTCGATCGCCACAATATCGTAACCGTTAGTGTGCAGTTCTTTAGCAATTTGGATGCCAATTCCTCCGAGTCCGCAAATAATGTAATGATTGCGCTGCGGCACTCGCGCCACATCCCAATATTCGGTAAAGCGAGTTCCCAATACATAATCGTTGAGCAGTGCGTAGCAGATGCCGATGATTCCGGCTCCCACTAACATCATCACAACTGTAAATAGTTTAATGCTTTCGGGAGCTTGTTCGGCTACTTTTTCATGACCTCCGGCTCCCGTAATCATCCCTACTGAAAAATAGAGAGAATCAACAAGTGAGATATTATTGTCAACACAAATATAGGTAGCAGTAGCAACGGCAATCATTGACAGCAGCGTCAATACAACAATTACTGCTGCTTGGCTGTGCTGCTGAAATCTGTGCAGCCTAGTTACTGTTTTGAGCAGTTTTTGAGTTAAAGTTTTTTGGGAGCTGCGGATAGTCGGCTGAGTGGCAACAATTAGCCGATCGCCCTGCTGACACTGCCGCTCGGCCAGCACCGCCGATACTAAATCAGTTTTGTTAGCAGCCGGCAGATAATAAATCAACATTCGCGATCGATCGTCCCACAAATCGCTCAGTTTGCGATTTTTCCAAGGATGTGTTTCATCGATATATTCTTCGTGAATCGGCCATGTGCGATCGAACAAACGCAACTGTCCGATCGCCTGACTTCCGAGAGCCGCAAAGGCAAAAACCGGGGCCGCCAATGATGAAACGCTCATGGAAGCGTGATCAGGCAAAGTGTGGTCAATCCTGACGCCCAAGCTAGTATTGAACAATCTGTTGATGATGCGAATCTGAGGATTGAGAATCCTCGCCTGCATCAAAATGGCCAAATTCACAGCATCATCGTCTGCTGCAATTACTAAAGTGTGAGCGGTTTGAATGCCTGCCGCCAACAAGGTAGAAGCTGCTTGCAAATTGCCGACAACCACATCAGAAGTTTCGCCACGAATTGGGCGATCGCTAATACCAACCACAATCGCTCCTTGCTGTCTCAACAAACAAAAAATCTTGTGTCCCGTGTGGCCCAACCCGCAAACAATGATTCGAGGTTTCATAAAAAGTTATTTGCCAGCCAATTTCGGAGCTGTGCTTTGTAGTTTTACCTACCATTGTTGACGGCTCTGGCTTTGAAGAATGTAGCTAAAAACACTATCTAGGATGCTTGTTCCACAGTCTCGAAGTTTTGGAACAAGGAAAGGGCCGTGCCGTGTGCCTAAAGTCGCGTTCCCAAGTTTTGAAACAAGGACACAGCAGTGCTCTGTACCTACAGATATGAGGTGCAATAACGTAATTTAATGGAAAATATCCGGGTGCGACAGCCAACCAGCAGAAATTGAATAGGTAGGGACACAGCCCTGTCCCTACAACTATGACTTCCTACATAAATTTAGCTGCCTTAGTGGCAGGAGTTATTATGAAATTCACTGCACCCTTATTAGCATCCGCTTTAGTGTTCGCCGGTACTGTCGCCTTTGCAAGCCAAGTGCAAGCAGCTCCAGCCAGCAACTCTTGGAATAGCACTAGAACAACATTTCAGTGCGTTACTTCCGGTCGGGATTTTGTTACAATTGCGCGCCGGGGAAATGTCACGACAGATCCGATGATTCTTTGGAAATCTACCGAGTTCGGTCGCGAATATACACCTTGGCAGCGCTGTCAAATTGTTTCCAATAGATTGACCAAAGCTGTTGCCCAGAATGGTGGAAGATTGAGCAACTTGCAGTTAACAACAGGAATTGTTAATAACTTGCCCGTAGTTTGTTACGTGAACGGACGGGGGCGCTGCAACTCTCAAAATCTGCTGTTCACCTTAGACAAGCGAAATGCTAAAAATCCCGGTGATGCTTTAACGAGATTGATTAATTTTGCCCAAGACGGCAGCGGGCCCGTGACAGTGTTCAGAACCGGAGCTCAATCGTCTGCGCCGCAGTTTGTTCCCTTTGGAGATATGGTCGATCGAGCTTTTAATTCTTCCAATAAGAAACCGTCAGTTCCTGTAGCAAAACCGCAGGGCGATCGGGGTATTTAATAGCCGCGCCTCTAATATCGTTCCCGGTTGCATTGAGACATGACATAGAGGACACGGCACTGCCGTGTCCTGGCTGTGGGTAATATTAATTCCAATGCTTGCACCTGAAAAATTTTGAAACTATTGTGGGGTGGCTTCTAGCCCGCCCCTAAATATTTAGACTAAAAAAACTACACTGTCACCCCTTCAATTTTCTCATCAGTCAACTCGTACAACTCGCGCAACTGCTGCAACTTATCCGCATCCGGCAGCCAAAAACCTCGCCCGTTAGCCTCCAACATTCTGCCGACAATATTGCGAAAAGCTTCAGGATTTGCCTCCCGCAACTTCTGCGCCCTTTCCCGATCTAAAGCATAAGTATCAGCCGCTTGATCGTAAACCCAACTATCAGTAAAATCAGCCGTTCCGCCCCAACCAATTAACGCCGTCATGCGCTGCGAAATTTCATAAGCGCCGCCCGAACCTTGATTGACCATCGCGTTAGCCCACTTAGGATTTAGCAACTTAGTTCGATATTCCAAGCGCAGCAAATCTTCTAAATTGCGCGGAGTGGTATCCTGAGAAAAACTTTCTACAAAACTCGTGTTAACCTTTTTGCCACGCTGCTTTTCTGCGGCTTTCTTCAAACCGCCAGTATTCGCATAATACTCTTGAATATCAGTCAAACCGTATTCCACAGAATCAATTTCTTGAATTATGCGATCGCACCCTTGCAACAACTGCGTCAAAACCTCCGGCCTCGCTTCCCCCTTATCCTTCCTCCCGTAACTAAAAACATTGCGACTTTCCCAAGTTTTCCCCAACTCATCCCCCGATTCCCAACTACCATCCACAACCCGATCATTAACCAAAGAACCAAAATCCCCAGCCGGATTAGAAAACAACCTTGCCGAATAATTCTGCACACCTTGTCCCTGCAAAATTAAAGCGTGTTTGCGAATAAAATTCTCCGATTCCGGTTCATCAGCATCCGCCGCCCGCACAAACAAATCATCCAACAATTCAATAATATTCACAAAGCTATCACGGAAAATCCCCGAAAGATTTCCCAACACATCAATCCGGGGATGACCGACATCAGCTAACGGTTTTAATTCATAGCGAACAATGCGGCCTGTTCCCTCTTTCAGAGGTTCAGCCCCCACCAATTCCAGCAGAATTCCAATAGATTCGCCCCGTGTTTTAATCGCATCCAAACCCCACAACATCACCGCCACAGTCTCAGGATAATTCCCCTGTTCCTCAAGGTGCTTCTCAATAATTTTCCGAGCAATTTCGCGCCCCCTTTCATAAGCCGCCGGAGAAGGCATTCGATAAGGATCTAAAGCGTGAATATTCCGACCAGTTGGCAACACTCCAGCCCCATCCCGCAACAAATCCCCACCCGGTGCAGGCAGAATATATTCCCCATTCAAACCGCGCAAAAGATTAGTCAACTCATCCGTCGTTTGCAACAACAAATCTCTAACTAACAAACCCTCCTCAAAAACCCCACCAAACCCCTCTTGTGGCACAGGCATCTTGCCTGTGCTTGCTTGTGGCACAGGCATCTTGCCTGTGCTTGCTTGTGGCACAGGCATCTTGCCTGTGCTTGTTTGTGGCACAGGCATCTTGCCTGTGCTTGCTTGCGAAACAATTGCTTTCACCTGTTCCTCCGACAACCTATCCCCAAAATAAGCCTCTAGATAAGAGGTCATTTCCTCAGAATTAGGCGGTTCCCCGAGAACGTGCAAACCCGAAGAAAACAAACGACATTCCACCACCTGCAAATACTCGTAAAGCTTCACCAAATAGCGATTAAAAGCATCAGCACTGAACATTCCCACATTCTCAAAACTAAAAGCAATCCCCAACTGGCGAGCCTCATCAAACGGACAATCCGCCTCCAAACCGCTATCTAAAATTTTCTTACAAATAGCCTCTTTCAGCACATAATTCTTGGCCGTATCTTCCCGATATTCCGCAATCAAATCCCGCAAAGCCATCAATTCCTTGTACAAGCCAGCGCGACCGTAGGGCGGCACATTGTGAGAAATCAAAACACCGTAACCGCGCCGTTTTGCTAACATCGATTCCGAGGGATTGTTGGCAGCATAGATATAAAGATTCGGCAAACTTCCCAACAAAATATCCGACCAAGAATAGCCCGTATTTCCCAGAGGAGAACCGGGCAACCATTCAACAGTGCCGTGCATTCCGAAGTGAACCACAGCATCGGCTTGCAAATCATTTTGCAGCCACTTGTAAAAAGCAGCGTATTGAGGGTGAGGCGTCAAATCGCGATCGAACATTAAGCGCATCGGATCGCCAGAAATTCCCAGCGGCGGCTGCAAACCTATCCAAACATTCCCCAGTTGAATGCCACCGATTAGGAACTCGTCGCCGTCTGTCTTAATGCCAGTACCAGTCAGAGATTCCCACTGTTTTTCGATACGACTTGTTAACAGATAGCCCAGCCATTTTTCTAAAGTTTTGACATTAACAGTCTCTTTTGTGGTACGGGCATCTTGCCCGTCACAAGTAGGTTCATCCGCCTCTTTCACCCTGCGAATTAACTCCTCACCGTCTGCCGGAATTTCTCCAACTGTATAACCTGCTGCTTGAAGTTTGTGCAGGAAATTTAGCAGCGATTTCGGTACATTTAATAAAGCAGCCGTACCCGCCGCACCGTAACCGGGAGGAAACCCGTAGAGAATAATCGCAATTTTCCTTTCAGATGGCGGAGTTTGGCGCAGGTTCACCCAATTGTTAATTCTACTTGTCAGGCGTTTCGCGCGATCGGGCACCAGATAGATATCCTCACCCACCAAACCGCCCAGGGGAACAGGATCGATCGCGCCATCCAACTCAGGCAAAGCATACAATACCACACTTTGCAAACCCCCAATCCCCTGACGAGTCCAAGAATGGATATCCTGAATCAGCAGAGGTGCGGACACAAAATAAGGTACATTTTTAGCAGTTAAAATCCGCTTAGCAACTTCCACCTGCCTTCCACCCTCCATCGAACCAGCAGGCCCGCCAACCAAAGGAAAGCCAATAGTAGAAACAATCGCATCAACTTCCACAGCATCTTTAGAAAGCGAAAGAGTTTCAATATTGCCTTGTTTTCGGCGCGCCGTTTCATCAGCAGTCGTCATCCAATCCCGCACCGCCACATGGCCTTCAACGCCATTGATAAAAATCGGCAAAGGCACAATTCCCGCATCTTCAAAATAGCGAATTAATTGAGGAATATAAGGCTGCTTGGTGATAACGTGCTTGCGGTAAAGCAAGATGCCCACAACAGGGGATTTTACTTGCTTAAAATTAGGGAACCAATTGGTTCCAAATTTTGTGGAACGGGCATCTTGCCCGTTAGAAACCTGGTCAGAATTTTCCGACAAATTAGTCTCAAAATTTGTGGAAGGGGCATCTTGCCCGTTATAACCCTTTCTATCAAGATGTCTAGCCTCTTTTGTGGAACGGGCATCTTGCCCGCCCCTAGCACTTTGATGACTCAGATACCAATCCAAATATTGCCGAGGCGATTCAAAATAACCATTATAATCAGGATGCAACAAACCCATATTGGGAGTTTCCACAGGCGGCGGAATTTCTGCAACCTTCAGCCCCAAATACTTTTCGGCAATAATCCAAAACATCGAGACAACATTATCCGCCCCGCCCGCATTCCAGTAACCATAAATAATCAGCCAGTTACGCAAATCCTGGACTTTTTGCACCGGCACATATTTTAATAACTTCGGCCCCACCTTCAAAAAGCTGATATAACCAGCCAGCTTATCTTCTTCTCGCCCATTGCTGAACTTATCCAGAATAAACTTAACCGGTTTCGGCATTCCCTTCGGCTTGTCGCCAATTTTAAAAGCGCCAATTTGAGTAAGACTCATCAATTCCAAAGCAGACTCAAAAACCAGGCGAATTGGAATATGTTGCACCCTTTCTCGCAGCCACATTACCGCATCGTAATCAAACAGCAAACTCCCGAAAAACACATCAGCATTAGAGAGGGCGGCTGCTACAGCATCGGGTTCATCTGCGAGGGCCCGATCGCTAAAAACCCGTACTTCCAATCCCTGACACCCAGAAACAGCCAACTCGGCAGCTTTGCGGTACAAATCAGCATTAAAAGATTCAAACCCTGCAATTAAAACAATGCGTTTCACAGCCCTACCTCGAAATATTTGCTTCTTTTAATGATAGACTAATTGCAGAAAATCACAGGCAAGATGCCTGTGCCCCTAATAAAACAGAAAAACTTCTTGCTTCACCTCTTACTCTTCCTTCGCGCCCTTCGCGCCTTCGCGGTTCGTCAAATATTTATTCTGAAAGTAACAAAAGATTAAAATAATCAAACCAATCCAAACACAAGCATAATTAAAACAGTGAAGCGAATTCCTCCCGCCATTATCATATTAGGTCAAAACAGCCTGCCGATCGCCAAAAAAATCTCCGCACATTTCCCCGGTTCCCAGATTTACGGTTTAATCGATCGCACGAACGACACAGACATCAACTTTAGCAACTTCGGCGAAACATTGCGGGAATTATTTGCAACAGAAACCCCAATCATCGCCATCTGCGCCGCCGGAATAATCATCCGCACCCTCGCCCCGCTGCTGTCAGACAAACGCGCCGAACCGCCAGTTTTAGCCGTCGCAGAAGACGGAAGCGCCGTCGTACCGCTGCTGGGCGGTTTGCACGGCGTTAATGATTTGGCCAGAGAGATTGCAGCAGCCCTAGGCGTACAACCTGCAATTACCACCACCGGAGATATTCGGTTTCGCACCGCCTTGCTGAGTCCTCCCCAAGGCTATTATTTGGCGAATCCAGAAGATGCGAAGACTTTTATTTCAAATTTGCTCGCCGGGGCAAAAGTACGCCTAGAAGGTGCTGCAAGCTGGCTTTCCGAGAGCAATTTGCCGATCGCCCCCGACGCCCAATTAACTATCCGCGTCACCGAAAAAGCAATTGCGCCAACGCCCGATTGTTTGGTTTACCATCCGCAAATTGCAGCAGTTGCACTCGCGAACCTATCGAATATTCAGCCAGAAATAGCCCTGTATTGCGTGCAGGAATTACTGGCAAAAACCAATTTAGCAGCAGCTTCTGTTGCTGGATTTTTTGCATTAAAACATGAGATGGGAAATCCGGCACTTGAAGCACTTTCACAATATTTTAAAGTCCCCGTCCGCTTTTTCAATCTCTCCGAACTTGTCGAATTAAACTCTATTGAATTCATCGAAAATCAGGCTGCACAAATTGCCCTAACAGCAGCAGGTGCAAACAGTCAGTTAATCGAATGCGATCGCACTTTATCCCTGAATTGCGCGATCGCCCTGACCGCCGAACCCATAAATGCTAACGCGATCGGATTTAGTCGCGGCAAACTCGCGATCGTCGGTACGGGCCCTGGTGGCGCGCCCTGGATGTCGCCGGAGGTTAAGGAAATTCTGCGCGAAGCCACGGATTGGGTGGGTTACAAGTTCTATCTCGACTTAGCCGGAACCCTGCGGGAAGGACAAAAGCGGCACGATTCCGACAACCGCGAAGAGATCGATCGCGCCCGTTTTGCCCTAGATTTAGCAGCATCCGGCAAATCTGTAGCCGTGGTTTCGTCGGGAGATCCGGGTATTTTTGCGATGGCGGCGGCAGTGTTTGAGGCGATCGACTTTGATGCCAAACCCGAATGGCAAGGCATCGATATTCGGGTAGCACCGGGCATTTCAGCCATGCAGGCGGCCGCTGCTGCGATCGGAGCACCCCTCGGACACGATTTTTGCGTGATTTCGCTTTCGGATATTCTCAAGCCCTGGGAGGTCATTGAACAGCGGATTTCCGCTGCTGCGATCGCAGATTTCGCGATCGCATTTTACAATCCGATCTCGAAACAGCGGATTTGGCAACTCTCAAGGGCGATCGAGATTTTGTTGCAAAGTCGCGATGCTAAAACCCCCGTCATATTGGGGCGAAACCTCGGCCGGCCCGGTCAATCTGTGCGGGTTTGCACCCTCGGCGAATTCCAGCCGCAAGACGCCGACATGAGAACTTTAGTGATTGTCGGTTCGAGTCAAACTCGGATTATTCCCCGCAAATATGGAGATGTTTGGGTTTACACGCCGCGCAGGTATGAAAAATAAGTAAAGCAGCAAAAACTTAGGAAATCAGCAATTGACTGAAAGCTAATTGACTTTGACAATAAAATATTTTGCTCTCGCTGGGGGGAGTCTAGGTTAACAAATGGTGCTGAATCACTCGATCGCGATCGACTTCTTATTTCATCTCATAGTTGTCACTCTCGATTGATCAGTAATCGCCTTTGATTACAGAAATCCTCGGTAATCAGGGATCTCGGCTTGCGGAAGCCGAGTTTTTCTGGCAGACATCGAGCGAATTTAGAACTAGACTCAACCCTAGTAAGGGTTTCAGCTTCATTTTGGGAGAGATATAATTTACTCCTCAGGAAACAAAAATGTTTTTTTATGGTCACGATAAAATCAAGGGCGATCGAGGTCTGCTAAATTCCTTAATCCTACGATAATCCTACGGTTACAAAAAGAGGGTCTTCACCCGGAAGAGTCTTCTCTGTCTTGGGGTAGACCGAGTTTTTTTTTTCTTTTGATAAGATCCCCTTAAACAAAGATTAAGAAAACTGTTAAAAAAGCATGAAATTCCAAATTCCTTTAGCTGCTGGGGCTGTCACCCAATTTTTGCTTCGAGTGGTGACCTGTCTAGCTGTACTCTCTTTCTTAAGTCAGATTAGTCTGTACTACTTGCCGGACTACCCGTTGATAGAGTACGTTGCAAAAATATTTAACGTTGATGCCGAGCGGAACCTTCCCACCTTCTACTCTTTTTTGGCATTGCTGTTTAGTTCTCTCTTGCTGGGTGTGATCGCCTATGCGAAAAATTTGGATAGCGATCGCTACAAGAATCACTGGAAAATTTTATCCTTCATATTTCTATATTTATCGTTCGACGAAGCTGGTCAATTGCACGAAAAGTTTATAAATCCGATGCGAAGCCTGCTAAATGCCTCAGGAGTTTTTTACTTTACTTGGATTGTGCCGTTCGGTTTTCTGGTAGCGATATTTCTCTTATCCTATAGTAAGTTTGTGTTCCACCTTCCTGTTGCCACAAGAAAATTATTCGTTGCAGCATGCGCTCTTTATATTGGAGGAGCAATCGGGATGGAACTTCCAGGGGGATACCTATTTTCTACCATGGGAATGGAGAGTGTACCCTACCTGATAGTAGCGACCCTTGAAGAGTTTTTAGAAATGCTGGGCATCGTTGTATTTATCCACGGATTGATTTCATATATCAAGACATATGTAGGCGGCGTAAGTTGGAATATTTACATAGCAGGAAAAAACTCACAAGTTACCGAGCCTCAAAATATCGGCCTACCTGCCCTTAGCGAACCAGCCAACACAAATCTATTAAGGTGAATCACTTAAAACCGGGTTTAATGGACGACGAAAATACTGCATTATGGCTTTTGATCAGGATAAAAAACCCGGTTTCTTTGGTACTGAGTTGTCAGGGTCAATTTTTTTCACTTTCTCCCAATAATTCACACATATAAGTTTGCACTCTTTCAGTGGCCGACTGGCTACTGCGTATGGTCTTTTTTCCGCGTCAAATTTTGTTTTTTTAGTTCACGACACATCATGCTAGGACTGATAGCTTCCTTGTAGTTCATAAGCCAATATTCACAATATTCTGACAACGTGCTATCCGGATATTTTTTTACCCTCTGGGTCAATTCAGTTCTGCGCGAGTGTCACACAGTTTTGGGGCTTCCACCCTGTTTTCTGGGCTGAACATGACCAGTCGTTTGTTTGTGTTTTAAAATTTTTTGAACAAACCCTTTACTCACCTCAAATCGAGTGGCTAATTTCCTAATTGATGTATCACCTTGTGCATAGATTTTAACTATTTCCTCACCAAAATCGCTCGAATAAGGTTTCATTTTTTTCGCTGATGTACTACATACAGTGCATCCTATATACATGGAATCTGCTGGAATTTACTTCTCAGTAAATATTTTATTATTATATATTCAGAGTAAATAGAAGGCGATCGAGGTCTGCTAAATTCCTTAATCCTACGATAATTCTACGGTAACAAAAAGATTGCCTCCACCCGGAGGAGTATTCGGGAGCATCTCCAATTTGTAAAAACACTTCTTCTGGCTCCGGGCTTCTGGCTCCTTGTTTCTGGCTCCTTCTTTCTTCCTCTTTCCTTATGGCTCCTGGCTTCTGGCTCCCAACTCCAATTTCTACCTGGGCTGCTTTCCTTGACATTCTCCCGGAGTCTTCTCTATCTTTAGGTATAGAGAATGTTTTTGGCTTATTGATACGCTTTCCTTAAACATATGTTAAACTAAGGTTAAAAAAAATATGAAATCTCAAATTGCGTTAACTCCTGGGGCTGTAACCCAATTTTTGCTTCGACTGGTGGCCTGTCTAGTTGTACTATCTTTCTTAAGTCAGATGAGTGTGTACTTCTTGCCAGAGGTCAAGTGGGCAAACTTCTTTGCAAAAGCCTTCAACCTGGATGCCGAGAAAAACGTTCCAACCTTATACTCATGTTTGGCACTGCTGTTTAGTTCTCTCTTGCTGGGCGCGATCGCCAATGCGAAAAATTTGGATAGCGATCCCTACAAGAATCACTGGAAAATTTTATCATTCATATTTTTATTTCTATGTTTAGACGAAGCGGGGAGTTTGCACGAAAAGCTTATGGAGCCGATGCGAAGCCTGCTAAATGCCTCAGGATTTCTTTACTTTACTTGGGTTGTGCCGATCGGTTTTCTGGTAGCGATATTTCTCTTATCCTATAGTAAGTTTGTGTTCCACCTTCCGGTTTCTACAAAAAAATTGTTTGTTGCAGCCTGCGCTCTTTATATTGGAGGAGGAATCGGGATGGAAATGCTAGGCGGATACCTATCTTCTACAACGGGGGAGGGGAGTCTAGCCTACGCCCTAGTAACCACCATTGAAGAGTCATTAGAAATGCTTGGCATCGTTGTATTTATCCACGCCTTGATTTCATATATCAAGACATATTTAGGCGGCGTAGGTTGGAATATTTACATCCCAGGAAAAAACTCACAAGCTACCGACTATCAAAATATCGGCCTACCTGCCCTTAGCGAACCAGCCCACACAAATCTATTAAAGTGAATCACTTAAAACCGGCTTTAATGTAGACGAAAATGCTGCATTATCCCCTTTGCTCAGGATAAAAAACCCGGTTTCTTTGGTACTGATGCGCGCGGGACTGGAGGTTCTGCGATCGCCAGCGCACACAACGACTAATATATAGGCTGCTTGCTGCACGAAAAGACTAATTAGAGGTGGAACAGCTTACTTCACAGATGACATCCTCACCTTTACCAGAAAATCGCTAAGAGCAACCTTTGCATGAGGATTTGACGGCAAATGACTTGTAAAACTTGCATCTTCTAATATATTAATTAGCCGATCGCGCTCTTGCTGATAAAATTCAATATCTGTATCTTCCAGCACTGATTTTTCCTCCCCAGCCAGCTTGCGATCAATCAAATCAGGAATATACGACAACTCGAACTTCTCGTTAAGTTTCACCAAATTCGCTTCGACTTCCCCCGTTTGCATCAAGTGAATCCCAGCTAGCAACACCCGGTAAACATACAGCAGCGGCTTAACCCGACGCGGGCGTTCTTTCTCAAACAATTTCCATTGAGTTTTAGCAAAACCCAGATAGTGGTGGCTGTGGTGCTTGGTAATGCAGTTCGAGGCGATATCCTTTAATTCCTCGTGTTGCTTTGTACTGTAAACTATGAGCGGCGAATACAGTTGTTCCAAGACGTAGCCGTTGCGCTTCAACAGCAACTCAAAAAATTTCTTGATGTCGTGAGTTACTAAATCGAGTTGCATTCCATCCCGAACTTCCGAAACTTCGATCGTTTCTTCTGCAGAAATCAGTCCAATTACTTTCGGTAGCGGTAAGATGTGTACTCCCCGCAAGTCGAAGTCAGAATCGGCGGAAGGAAAGCCGTATAAATGCGAACCGCTGACAGTCGCAAACAGCAGCGGATAAGGTTGAACCGAGATAATTTGGGCGAGATTCGAGAGGTATTCTGTCATTTATTCCAGTCCATGCAGGCGGGCTTTGTTTCACAAGAAGCGATTTCAAGATCCGATTTCGATCGCACCTCTGCGAGATTTAATCAAAAACAGATTCGCTTTCTCGTAATTAGGACGTTCTGGCAATTTAGTTGCAGCAAAAGCGTGATCGAACTCACCGTGCAAACTCAACCGCCAGCGATTCACCTCATCCCAGGATATTTCTTGGTTGCGAATAGATAAAAGTTGCGATCGATAATCCTGCACCCGAACAGGCACAAACCCCTCCTTTAGCACCGTAATTCCTGACAGCAACAAGCGAATTAAGTGCATCGCGTGCTTCCAACGAATTTCCCCGGTATTGTGGAGGTCTTGCTCCATTTTTTTAAATTGAGATAAAACGTAGCTATTGTAAGTTTGGTAAACCAATTGAGAAAGAAAGATTTCCCTAATTTCCAGCAATTCTTGTGCGACCGGAGAAACCGTTTCTACCAAAGGCGTGTACAAACATTCTAGCACATTTGGATTAGCTTTTAGTGCCAAGATTAAAAACTTTTGCAGTTCCCAATAGCATTCCTGATTTTCCTTGTTTTCCAATTGTTCTGGGATGCCGTAAAGCGACCAATGAAGTATTGCGGGCGGCAGGTAAATCCCGCGTCTGTCTGTATCAGATTGCTCGTTATCAAGACCATAAGCTCTCGAACCAAGAATGCAGCGGTAAATTACAGAATCATAGAGGTTGTATTCTGCAAGAAAATCTCCTCCTGACTGCAATCCTTCGCTCTGAAACTGCTTGCGGATGCTGAGTTCGTGCCGCCGCAGACTAACTTCTGTTCCGTCTGGGAGTTTGACTAAATATGCGTGGGAATTGTCCGTAGGCGATTGAACGATGACGCCTACTAATCCCGGTTTCCAAGATTGGTCACTGGCGGGGTTTTTGACCTCGATTTTGGTGACAATTTGGGTTCCTGCGGGGATGATTAAGTTGAAATTTTGAGGAATATTGGCATTTGCCATGAGGAAACCTCCTGCGGGGGCACGAGCTACAATGTTAGTGTAGCATATGTGTAGTATATAAGGGTACTAAGTAACGAAAATTAAGAAGCACCAGAGTTTTCGCGCCTTTGCTTTTGTAAGTAATGGGGATATGACGTTATTTCTGGGATGTGGGAAACGAATGGACGAGTTTTAATTTCCCTAAACTGGGGCAAAAACCTGTTGCCTGAGCAGAGCAAGAGGTACAATAACTTTGCTTATGAATAACATCACCCACGACATCGTTGCCAAACTCTGGAATCTCTGTAACGTCCTCAAGGACGACGGAGTGACCTATCACCAGTACGTAATCGAACTCACGTACCTGCTGTTCCTGAAGATGGCCAAGGAGACCAGCACGGAGAACCAACTTCCAGACGGTTATCGCTGGGATGACCTAAAAGGTAAAGCCGCACTTGAGCGCCTGGAGTTCTACAAGCTGCTGTTGATCCACCTTGGTAATCGCGGTTCTACACTCGTTAAAGAAATTTTTTCTAATGCTAGTTCCTCCATCAAAAAGTCCACCACATTTTCTACACTGGTCACTGAGATTAATAAGCTTGACTGGTACAGCGCCAAACAGGAAGGTCTGGGCGATGTGTATGAAGGGCTGCTGGAGAAGAATGCTAATGAAAAGAAGTCCGGTGCTGGTCAATACTTCACACCCCGTCCGCTGATCGATAGCATTGTGCATATCATGCGTCCTACGCTAGAAGACATTATTCAAGACCCGGCAGCAGGTACGGGCGGCTTTTTGATTGCGGCTAATCGCTACATACGCGAAAACAGCGATCCAGATAACTGGACAGAAAAACAGCAACGCAAATACCGCCGCAACACTTTCTACGGTATGGAACATGTGCAGGACACGCACCATTTAGCATTAATGAACTTGATGTTGCATGGAATTGAATTTGACCCACAAGGGGCTGGTATTCGCTACGGCGATACGCTCTCGCCGGAGGGAGAAGCCTTGCCAAAAGCAACGCTAATTCTCTCCAATCCACCCTTCGGTTCCAAGAAAGGGGGTGGCTTCCCTACTCGCAAGGATTTTACTTTTCCTACCACCAATAAACAGTTCTGCTTCCTGCAACACATATACCAAGGTCTCAAGCCGGGTGGTCGCGCTGCGGTGGTGTTGCCTGACAATGTACTGTTCAATGGCAATGCGGGGAAGCAGATTCGCGCTGACTTGATGGACAAGTGTAATCTACATACTATCCTGCGCCTACCGACTGGCATCTTCTACGCACAGGGAGTTAAGACTAATGTCTTGTTTTTTACTCGTGGCAAGAAGGAAAAAGGTAACACCCAAGAAGTCTGGGTATACGACCTGCGTACCAATATGTCGCAGTTTGGCAAGCGCACCCAACTCACCCGCCAGCACTTTGTCGAGTTTGAAGTTGCCTTTGGCGATGACGCATTCGGTAGCCCTGCGAGTCTTGCCAAGCGTGTAGATACTGGGGAGCAAGGGCGTTTCAGAAAATTTACCCGCGACTCGATAGCAGAACTTGGTGACAGTCTGGACATTTCTTGGCTCAATGATGAAAGCGAAGGCGGAACTGATGAACTGCCTGAACCAGCAGCACTCGCACAAGAAGCGATCGGTGAACTGGAAGCCGCGATGGAACAACTGCGCGGAATTCTGGAGGAGTTGGGTGAGGAGGTAGAAGTGTGAGCAAACAACCTCCAGGATGGGTAACAGCAACGCTCGCCGATGTCACCGAATACATATCTCGTGGCAAGTCGCCGAAATATACCCATCACAGCAGTCTTCCGGTGGTAAATCAAAGAGCGATCCGATGGTTCGGTATTCAACAGGAACATCTTAAATACGTTGATCCCGCTCAGTTCGATCTCTGGACACCGGAGCGGTTTATCCGCATATGGGATGTACTTTGGAACAGCACGGGTACAGGAACAATTGGACGAGCATGTTTAGTCACGCAACGCGACGTAGAACCACCAAAGGTCGTAGACAGCCACGTCACTATTGTCAGACCCAACCAGGCAGCAATAGAGCCTCGTTTCTTGTTTTCCTGGATTCAAAGCCCTGAAATCCAAGAAAACATTTCGAGTCTTGCTACTGGTACAACGAATCAAATAGAACTTAGTCGGCTAGCCATCGCTTCTATACAGATTCCGATCGCTCCCCTCAACGAACAAAAACGCATCGCTGATAAGCTCGATGCTCTACTTGCGCGGGTAGATGCTTGTCGAGAGAGGCTCGACCGCATTCCCAGTATCCTCAAACGCTTCCGCCAAGCTATCCTTGCTGCGGCAACATCAGGGCAGCTTACGGAAGATTGGCGGGACGTGCAAAGCATTAACAAGATAGTACGTTGGGTTTCGCTTGAGGATGTTGCATTAGAGTTTAGCTATGGCTCATCCGCCAAGTCATCGCCATCAGGTTCTGTTCCCGTATTACGTATGGGTAATATTCAAGATGCCAAACTAGATTGGAATAATCTGGTCTTCACTTCTGATATAAAGGAGATCGAGAAATACCAATTGCTCACTGGAGATGTACTATTTAATCGAACCAATAGTCCTGAATTAGTGGGCAAGACAGCAGTCTATAAAGGCGAGCGACCAGCTATCTATGCAGGCTACCTGATTCGTGTTCGTTGTAGTGCCGATCTACTTCCTGACTATCTTAACTACTGCCTCAACAGCCCAGCAGGACGCGATTACTGCTGGCAGGTTAAGTCTGATGCTATCAGTCAGTCAAATATCAATGCGAGGAAGCTAGCAGCATTTCAGTTTGAACTGCCACCTATAGAAGAACAAGCAGAGATCGTTCGCCGCACCGAAGCATTATTGGCTTATGCCGATCGCCTCGAAGCTCGTTATCAAGCCGCCCGCACCCAAGTAGATCGTTTGACACCCGCACTTTTAACTAAAGCTTTTCGTGGCGAACTGGTGCCCCAAGACCCCAACGATGAACCAGCGTCGGTGTTGTTGGAAGGGATTCGTGCTGAACGAGCAGCACAACCAGCCAAACCAAAGAGATCCCAGGCTTCTAGAAAACAAACCATGACCAAGATGACCGAAGAATCTGTTAAGGAAGCAATTAGCCAATTACCCAAGGACAAGTTTTCATTTGATGAACTGCGTGAAAACATCTCTGGTGATTACGACTCACTCAAGGACATCCTGTTCGCACTCCTCAGTGAAGCCGAGCCGAGTCTTACGCAAGTCTTCGATAGAGAGGAGCAAACGATGCGTTTCGTTCGGCCGGGCAAATGAAGCTTTTAAGGGTTCATATCATTTCAGCTAAAACCTGCGGCGGGTTACTTGATGGGCTCGACTTACGGTTACGAAGCCCATTGAGTGACTATTCCGCGTTCGATCCTCTATGTCTAATTGGGCCGAATGGTGCAGGTAAATCTCAGTTTTTGCAGGTACTAGCAGAGATTTTTCAGTGTGTGTTCCACAAGTGCATTAGCGAGGAGGAACGTCTTGAAGGAAATCCTGACCTGCAATTCGAGCTTGAATACCTCATTCACCCAGACGATGAGCAGCTACCTGTCCGCGTCCGCATTTCACGGAAAGCCAGTGGTAGAAAGCGTCCGACCCTTATTATTGAGCGGAGAGATGAAGAGGAATACGAGTGGATAGACTGTGACCTAAACGATCCTAAGACTCGCGCATTATTGCCTGAAAAGATTATTGGCTATACATCAGGTGATAATGAAACACTCAGCCTACCATTCTTAGTTAGCCGTAGTGGATATGCAGACGAAGTGGGTGGAGGAGCATTGAACGCAGCAATGCGCGATAGGCCTATTCCCGATACTAGATTAATGCTGATCGATTATGGAACACATCTTGAGGTTCTTGTGGCTAACCTTTTGTTGGGTGATGCTCCACAGTGGGTGGCTCTGTTACAGGACGCGCAACTAAAAGACCTGCATTCATTTCGTTGCATAGTGCAACTTGCACACAGGGCGGCTCCGAAACTTCCAAGCAGAAAAGGCTCACAAAACAGTCGAAAAGGAGTGCAACTCACTAAAGAACTGGAAAAATATCTCGACCATCTCAAACGCTGTGCCACTTGCTACACTTATGAAGAACAGACAGAAACGTACACCTTTGACTATTGGATTAATGACCACACGAGGGAAGCGTTTCGAGCCTTTTGGAACAACACACTCGATTTATACTCGTCATTCCACAAGCTTGCAATGTTAAATGACTTGGCACTTCCGAGGGAGACACGCAAGCGATTTCAGAAAGAGACTAAAGAAAGAAGGTTTGCTTCACGTCTTCCAGAACCTCAAGATGAGGATAAGGTTTTCCGATTTGAACGGGTTATGTTTAAGGCCAAAAGGGTTGGTAAAGAGGTAGACTATGTATCGCTTTCTGATGGCGAACATCAGCTTGGGCAGATTCTGGGAACATTCTGTATGTTGTCATCTGCTAATGTGCTTTTCTTGCTGGATGAGCCTGAGTCGCATTTCAATCCGCTATGGCGGGTGAAGTTCATTTCCCGAATACTCGATCTACCTACGAAAGATGGTGATCGCAGAAAATCTTCAAAAGCTACTGAACAAGAGTGTTTGCTGACCACACACTCGCCCTTCGTTCCCTCAGATCTGCACAGAGAGAAAGTTTTTATTTTCAGCAAAGACGAAGAAGGGAAGATTCAAGTCGAAAATCCCAATATTGAAACATTCGGCAATACATTTGGCACGATAATTGAGGAATGCTTTAACATCCGTCCGCCTATCTCGGACGTTGCTCATGATGAGATTAAAAGGCTTATGGAAAGTGAAAATCCCGAAGACATCAGGGTAGGGATGCAGCATTTAGGTGATTCTGTCGAGAAAGCATTTCTTGCCGATCGAGCGCGGCAGCTAACAAATAGGGATGGGGTGTAGGATGCTTTTTGGCTATCCCATTTCAGCAACAGCGGCAAACTGGCTCCACGAGTGCTTGTGCGAGATTCTGTGTTCAATTCATGCCAGTATACAGGCAGCAAAAACGCCGCCACCATGGCCTGAAATTATTCCAGACCCATATCGCAACAGACTGCAAAAACGTACAGGACTTAAAGACAGGTTGAAGACTTACCAGATAGCAGTGGAACAGCTTACAATCGCAGAACAAGAACGAATTCTTCAAGCGCTCCATGACCAAAATGAGATTGCTCTTCTCTTGTCTTGCCAGCGTAACTGTAAGGCTATCACTGACCTGCCAACACTTATTCGTGAACCAGTGAAAGAACTTTTTGAATTTGCGTTTAAACTTCTCACTGATCTGGAAATTCGTGATAAGCATTACAAAGAGATTTATGATGCAGTTCCGTCTCACACATGTCCTTTCTGCGGGTGTGAGAACTTTGATGCACCAAGAGTACCCCGCGAGGCATTGGATCATTACCTGGCAGAAAGCAAATACCCATTTGCTGCTTCAAATTTGCGTAACCTTGTTCCCATGGGCAATAAATGCAATTCTCGCTACAAGCTCGCTAAAGACATTCTCACTAGGGATGACGGTACTCGTCGCAAGTCGTTTGATCCATATAACTGTATAGGAATCAGACCCTCTCTCGAAAACAGTCAGCCTTTTGCTGGCACAGTTACAACAACTGGTCAAGTACCAAGATGGCAAATCGAGTTTGAGCAGAACACCGAAGAGGTACTTACTTGGGATGAGGTGTTCCACATCCGAGAACGATATGAAAAAGACGTGCTAGATCCCAAATTCAAGAGCTGGCTCGATGATTTTAAGCATTGGTGTAAATCAGCAAACATTCTACCTAATTCTGACCAAGAATTTTCTGACCAAGAATTGGTGGATGGGATCGATCGTTATGCAACTTTATATGAGGAAATGGGAATTAGCGATCGAGCTTTCTTAAAAGCTGCTGTATTCCGAATGCTGCACACACATTGCAATAACGGCGATCGAAGGCTCATCTCCTTTATTAGGAATGTGCTGATACCGCCAACTAAGAAATGATTGCCTCTTTCATAACTTTAGGTAACGTCCAAGAGGATACAGAGAAACTTCAACCTCTTGTCATAACGACATCTAATTTGTCTTGACGACATCCATGTATCAACAATGACATTTAATTTGTCAGTCTACCAAAGAAAAATATGGGCAATACAGGATTTGAACCTGTGACCCCTTCCGTGTGAAGGAAGTGCGCTACCACTGTGCTAATTGCCCGCAGATAACTAAGATACCATACCAAGTCCAAATTCGCAACTAAAATTTTCCTAAAAATTCAGCCACTGGTTTCCGAGTTAAACTCGACACAATGCCAAGAATACAGGCATTTGTCGAGTCTGGCATCAGTTAACCTGCCACCAACCCGCCGCGGGGCCGACAAATCGCACTAGCACCCACCAAGCCACCAAAACGCTAATCCCGATCCAGCTTCCGCGACTTGTCCACTTCACAAAATCTTCGCTTTGGGTTTTCGTGATTGGCAGCCAGGAAACGATGCGTCCTTCTTTACCGTATTCGTCGCCGATCGACTCTTTGCGACGCTTAGCTTCACCCATAATCTTTGTCTACTAAATTAGATTTCAACTGGATACCTAACCAAATTATACGCCAACAGGTGATCTCAAGCCTGCGTCAGCCAAGTCGTATCCAAATAATCAATCCTCGCAAAAGGACTCAAAGCCGCTAAAACCTGCTGTCCATAACTGCGGTGAATCACCCTACTGTCAAAAATCGCCACCACCCCTTGACGTTCTCGCACCGGCGCGATCGCCCGTTGCAACTCATTCAGCGCCGCCGGCAGCAAATACAACCGAAACCAATCCTTGCGCCGTTCCTTATAATAAGCCACACGCGCCGTCACCAAAGGATTCTCCAAAGAAGGTAGCGGCAAAGTTGCGATCGCCAGCAAGTGAGGCGCCCTCAATTCCCCCTGATGTTCCCGCCAAAACTCCCACCCAGTCACCAAAATCGCATTCTCGCCCACATCAGTCTTTTCTACCTGCACCCGAGAACCGAACTCAGAAGCCAAAATTGCCGCCAGCCGAGCCTTCAGCGGTACATCACCAACAATCAGCACCGTTAAACCCGCCACCGACACACTCATCAACAGCAAAGTCCGAATTTCTTCTATTAAAACACCCTGAAATTCCGGCGTATTTGGCAGCGGCAGCCAGTTGGGAATGTACAGTTGAATTAATTCGCTTTGTCGATCGGGCGAAAACTTAACGCTCGTCAATTCTGGAAGTCCCAGCATTTCTCGGAAAATCGGAGCCTTCGGTTCCACATCCACCGCCCCACCAATCAACACCACGGGCTGATCGTCCCAAATTTTGCTCAAAACCTCTCCCACCTGCACCGGCGCGCAGTACAGAGAAAATGACCCAGCCTCCCGATGAATTTCCGCCCACCGCAGTTTTCCGTTTGTTTCCCACCGCTGCCAAAAATTGCTCCAAGCAGCCGGAATGAGGGGGTTTGGCTCGATTTTTTCAAACAGCCCCTGCAAAATATTTTGCTCTGCCGTTTCCAGCAAATAGCACTCCTCAGGTTTCGCCGGATGCCGAAAGAAAGCCCGCGTTAGCATTACCCGCCCTTGGAGGATTGCATCGGCTTCCAAAGGCTGAGATTGCATTAAATCATTCCAATCAGCCGGTTGCAAACCCGCCGTCAATTGCTGGCGCGTCCAAACTTCCAAGTCATCCACACCGTCGATAATTGTCGGAATATTCCTGTGCAGTTGCGAATTCCCCGCCAAGCGAGCCGCCAGCCAAGACTGCGGATCTGCTAGCATCAATCCTCGTCCAGTGGCACGATCCGAATAAGTCTCGATCGACCCCTCTGTTTGCAGCCACTCTTGCAAACGCGGAATTTCCACTGCTCTCAAATGCTCAATCAGCGGTGTCGGCGCCACTAAAATCACAGGCTCCGGCCACATCAAAATCGGCATCAAATAGCTAACTCGATACCGCTGTCGGTAAGCTCCAGCGGGAAGCCCTGTTTGGATCAGAGCGCTGCGCCCCAAGCGCAAAGCCCGCGCCACGAGCCGCGCCATCGTTAAATGGTGTGGCCAGTGCGGCTCGGAGTTCGATCGCAGGAAGCGGAGCAATGAGTTGTGGACTTCTACCTCAATCAAGCGGTTTTAAAATTGATATTTCTCACTCAACATAATCAAAACTCGCCAGAAAATCAACTACTTTTTGACCGAGAGGCAAACTGAATTTACTCTCCTGATGAGTCGCCCCTCCCTTCCCAAAATTCCCGTGAGAATTCACAATCAAACTCTCCTGTCCCGAACTAATTAAAATAGTTTGGGTAGGTGACTCAAAAAACTTTGTTGGTTGACTAACCCCTGATATATTAGAGACAAAATTTATCAACTCATTTAATTTATTTGTAGCTGCACTCAATGCTTCACGCAACTGCACTATTCGTTTCTCCTCCAAATTTTGACTTTCGATATTTTGGCCGATAACCATAATATTTCTCTGAGTTTGTACAGCATCCTTAAAAGGAAGAATCGCTAAAAAAGCTGCTGGCAATAAATGCTCATCGCTCTCCAATCTAAAAGTTAGAGTTGTGCGGCGGTAGCCGACTTCAATATTAGGAGGAAACTTCATAGCCCGGTAATGCCGAGCTATTTCGCTGTAAGCTGTTGCTAAAGTGCTGTTTGCTGAGTAGTCTAAAAGTGCGTCAACCACAATTTGCACTAACCCAGGCGTGTGATTGAAAAATTTTCTCGATTCTGACGGCGAATTAAATTGTTGAATCTGAGTGCGATCGCCAGCCGGGCTGAGGTCAATCCACTGGCAAGTAATATCATCTGCAATGATACCACACCGAGGAACTAAATACAGTTTTGCTCCTGTTAAAGTTGCTCCCCTCAAATCAGCGCCCACCCAATCAGCATTAATCAAATTTGTTTCTGTCAAATCCGCGTGAACGAAACTAGCACTTGCTAAATTAGTATTTCTTAAATCTGCTCCGTTAAGGTTAGCTCCGCTCAATTTAGCACAGCTCAGATCGGCGCCGTTGAGGTTAGCTCCCGTCAAATCAGCCCATTTGAGGTTAGCTCCGCTCAAATTGGCTCTGCTGAGATTCACCTGTTGCAAAGAAGCTTGCCTCATATCAGCATTGCTCAAATTGACGCCACTAAGTTCTGCTTTCGCCAAATCCGCGCCATGCAAGTTAGCTTCTTGAAAGTTAGCTGAAGAAGCCGAAGCACCTCTGAGATTTGCACCGGAAAGATTAGCACCGCACAGGTTAGCTTCAGTCAGTTTTACCTCTCTTAAATCTGCTTCAGTCATGTTAGCGCCGCTGAAGTTAGTTTTGCTGAGCTCGCAGCGGACTAATTCGCTTCTAATCAGGGATGCTCGGATTAATTGAGCTGCACTTAAATCGGCTCTCACTAAGTTTGATACGTTGAGAGTAGCCCCGTTTAAGATTGCCCGCGAGAGGTTGGTACTGCTGAGTCTAGCCACATTCAGGTTAGCTTCGCTCAAGTTAGCTTCGCTCAAGTTAGCGCCGCTGAGGTTGGTGACAAATAAGCTAGCCCGCCTTAAAATTGATTGGCTGAGGTTGATGCGGCTGAGATTAGCTTCATTCAGGTTGATTCCTGTGAAATCTCTGTCACCTTCTGTGTATCTCTTGACGAGTGCAAATCGTTTGAGCAGTTCTTCAGCTTGCATTTTTTTTACTTGAATGAAATGGCAATGAGCTAACTTTTATATGGCATGAAGAGAAAGGATATCAAATTAATTTATAGTATTTACTCACCGAGCTGATAAAAGCTTTTGACAAACTCAATGACCGTATTTAGCGGCGGGGTGGTAAATCTTTGGGCTTTAATTGCAGGACTGATAGAGGTTTTGTTGACTCCCGGCAAATTGGTCAAGTTTCTGCCAAAGTCTGGGTGATAGTGAATCATCAAATTTTCGGCGCTGGAGTTAGCCAGTACAGTTTGGGTAGGCGATTGGAAAAAACTGGACATCGGTTCGCGATCGAGGCGAATCGGCTGAATTTTCATTTCACCTATTTTTCTCATTGTTTTGGTCAGAGCTACGTTTAATTGCACTACCATATTTGAGACTCTCACGCCCAGGTTATTACCACTTTGGGGTTGAATCATCTTAATCAGAGTAATCAAATTTTTCTGAGTAAATGCTGCATCACTAAAGGGAATAATCGCAACGAAAGCTGTGGGAAATAGTTGCTCGTCCTGCTCTATTTTAAATGATATGATTGTGCGTCTGGAATTAACTTGGATACTGGGAGGATGGCTCAAACCAGGGTATTGACGGGCAATTTGGCGGTAGGTAGCCGCGAGGACAAAGTTAGCATCGGGGTCGAGGGGTCGATCGACAATAATTTGAACTGTCGGCGGTGTAGCGTTGAAAAACCTTTGAGATTCTTCTGGGGTAAAGCGCTGAATGTGGCTGCGATCGCCGTTAGGACTGAGGTCAACCCAATCGCAGGTAATGTCATCTGCTTTCACATCAAACCTCGACACCGCGTAAATTTTTGCCCCCGTCAGGGCCGCCCCCGTCAAATCTGCGCCCACCCAATCAGCGTGAATCAAATTAGCTTGAGTCAAATCCGCGTGTACCAGAGTAGCGTTCAACAGATTGACATTGCTCAAATTTGCTCCGTACAAGTTGGCCCCGCTCAATCTCGCTTCATCGAGGTCAGCGCCGGTCAGGTTCGCCCCGCTGAGGTCAGCCCACCGGAGATTAGCGCCTCGCAAGTCAGCGCCGCTAAGGTTGGCCTGAGACAGATTAGCTTGTCTGAGTTCGGCATTGCAGAGGTTGACTCCTCGCAAGTCTGCTCTGCTGAGGTCGGCTCTGTGCAAGTTGGCCCGTTCCAAGTTGGCCGCTGTTAGGGAAGCGCCTCTAAGGTGGGCCCCGCTGAGGTCGGCTTGCTCTAGATTGGCTTCTCTAAGGGTGGCTTCTCTCAAATCTGCTTCGCTGAGATTTGCACCGCTCAAGTTTGCACTGCTGAGGTCTGCTCGGATCAGTTCGGATCTGATCATTGTAGCTTCGACGAGTTGGGCTTCTCTGAGGTCGGCTCGAATCAAGTTAGCCACGTTGAGGATAGCGCCGCTGAGGTTAGCTTTGTAGAGATTAGCACCGCTGAGTCTGGCAACATTGAGTTTGGCTTTTCTCATGTTGGCGTTTGACAAATTGGTGCCGCTCATGTTGGTGAGGCTCAAGATTGCCTCACTGAAATTAGCCCCGCTGAGATCGATCCTGCTGAGATTTGCCTCACAAAGGAGGATAGCAGAAAAGTCTCTTTCTCCTGCGGCATATTTGGTGATGAGTTCTTCGGCATCCATGCTTTTCAATTTCCCTGATGTGTTAGCTAGAACAAAGCTTTGTTGTGCCAACCTTTAAACTAGAATAAGCATTTTTTGTAACTTGATGCAATATGCCTAGACATCTATATTGTGGAAGCCTTTTATAAAATCCAAAATGCTAGTGATATTAGCTTGAGCCAATTTTGTGCTTTCGGCTAACTTACCAGATGGTAAGTTACTTGGCTCGTATTTTTTAATCAGGCGCTTCCCGAAGGCAGGGTGGTGATATACGCTGAGTCTTTGATCGCGGGAATTAATTAAGCTCATTTGTGTTGGAATTTGAAAAAAATTGATGCTTTCGCCGATTTTTGGAAAAGAACTGGAAATTTTGATTTGGTCTACTTTGCTAATAGCTTGGTTGAGAGCTTTGCTGCATAACTGGACGTGTTTAGATTCTTTGACGCTAAGTTTTCCTGCATCGTGGGATTGAATCATTTTCATCAAAGCTATTAGGTTTTTTTGAGTGATGGCAGCGTCGTTAAAAGGAATGATGGCAACGTAAGCGGTGGCAAATAATTTATCGTCGCTGTCCATTTTAAAGGCGAGTACGGTGCGCCTGGAGCTGACTTCGATAGTGGGAGGCTGACTTAAACTCGGGTATTGTTGGGCAATTTGGTAATAAGTTGCAGCTAGTGCAAAATGAGCGCCTTGGTCTAAGGGCGAGTCAATCACAATCCGAACTGTGGGCAAGGTTTCGTGAAAAAAGTCCTGCGTTCCTCCAGAGTTCAACCAGTAAATTTGGCTGTGGTCGCCGTTGGGGCTGAGATCAACCCACTTGCAGGTCATGCCTTCGGTCTTGATGCCGAGTCGCGAAACTGCGTGGAGTTTGGCTCCGGTTAAGGTGGCTCCGGTTAAGTCGGCTCCAATCCAGTCGGCGCGGATCAGATAGGCATTTGACAGGTCGGCGTGAACTAAGCTGGCATTCAGCAAGTTGGCGTGGCAGAGGTCGGCTCGGCTGAGGTCGGCACCGCTCAATTTGGCTTCGCTGAGGTCGGCCCAGCGGAGATTGCAGCCGCTGAGGATGGCCCAACGCAAATTGACGCCGCTGAGGTCGGCGCCGCTGAGTACGGCTTGAGTAAGGTTGGCTTGTCTCAGTTCTGTGCCTCGCAAGTCGGCGCCGCTGAGGTCGGCCCGGCTAAGGTCGGCTCCTTGCAGGTTGGCTTGTTCGAGGTTGGCTTCTGTCAAGCACGCGCCGCTGAGATGAGCGCCTCGAAGGTTGGCTTGAGCGAGGTTGGCTCCTCGAAGGGTGGCTTCGGTGAGGGTGGCGCCGCTGAGGTTTGCGCCGCTGAGGTCGGCGCCGCTGAGTTCGGCTCGAATGAGCTCGGCTCTGATCAGTTTCGCTCCTATGAGTATGGCTTTTTTGAGGTCAACTCGCACTAGATAAGCGACGTTGAGGTCGGCGTCGGTGAGGTCGGCGCCACCTAGATGGGCGCCACTGAGTCTGGCGATGTTGAGTTTGGCACCTGTGAGGTTGGTTTTGCTGAGGTTTGCTCCGCTTAGGTTTGCTACACTCAGATTCGCACCCTTGAGGTTGGCTCCGCTCAAGTTGACGCCGCTGAGGTTGGCCTCAGTCAGGTTGATTCCGGCAAAATTTCTTTCTCCGGCGGCATATTTTTTCAGGAGTTCCTCGACTGTCATGGGGGCGGCACCGTATCAAATATCCCCATTTTATTGCTATGAATATCGGTATTGTAGGACTAGGTTTAATTGGTGGCTCGATCGGGCTGGATTTGCGATTGCGCGGGTTTAATGTTTTTGGGGTTTCGAGTCGCCAGCAGACTTGCTCTCGGGCGCAAGCTCGTGGTGTTGTCAATGAAGCCAGCATACACCTGTCTCTAATGGCAGCAGCCGATGTGGTTTTTATTTGCACGCCGCTGGGGTCGATCGAGCCGATCGTCCGAGACTTGGTTCCCTATCTTTCCCGGGATACTATTGTAACGGATGTCGGTTCCGTAAAAACACCCATAGTGCAGGCTGTGTCTTCTCTGTGGCCGAACTTTGTGGGGGGACACCCGATGGCGGGGACTGCTGAAAGCGGAATCGAGGCGGCGGTGTCGGATTTGTTTGTCGGGCGGCCTTACGTGGTGACGCCGACTCCCCAGACGCCGACGCTTGCGGTGGATAAGGTTGAGGAAATTGCGCGGTTGCTGGGTGCTAAAGTTTACCGATGTGAGCCGGAAGAGCACGATCGAGCTGTGGCTTGGATTTCTCATTTGCCGCTAATGGCGAGCGCGACGCTGGTTGCTGCCTGCGATCGAGAGGGCGATCGGCATATTGTTAATTTAGCCCAACATTTGGCGAGTTCGGGTTTTCGGGACACGAGCCGCGTTGGGGGCGGCAATCCCGAGCTGGGAGTGATGGTGGCGAAGTACAATCGAGAGGAATTGTTGCGATCGCTCTCTATTTACCGCGACAGTCTTGACGAGTTCATCACTGATATCGAAGCCGAAAATTGGCAAGCTCTCGAACACAAGCTGAAGCAGACTCAACAAGCGAGACAGAATTACAACTTGTGAGCCAAAATTTACAACCCTATTCAACCAGTAATTCACGTTCCGATTGAGGCGCAAATAGTTGGTGTAGTCGCTAAAATGAAGCCAGTGTTAACGTTTGAAGCCTAGGAACGGGGCTTTTGAGAATTTAAAATTAAACAAGAGTAAGGTGCGCGCGGAGCACCCTACTAATTTTTAATTCTCGGCCCTATTTCCCATTCCCCATGCCCTATGAATGATTCTCAAGCATCACCAAATCCATCAAAACCTGTCCATCCCCTAAAGCGGCTGCTGAAGTACGGGCGTCGCTACCGCCTGAAAGCTTGGCTGGCAAGTATCTGTTCGCTGCTCAATAAATTCTTTGATTTAGCGCCGCCAGCCTTAATCGGTATTGCTGTTGATGTGGTGGTGAAACAGCAAGATTCTATGCTCGCTCAGTGGGGCATAAAAGATGTCTTTTGGCAACTGGCAATTATCACTTTTGTGAGCGCGATTGTTTGGACGTTGGAATCGGTTTTTGAATATGCCTATGATTATTTGTGGCGCAATTTGGCTCAGGATATTGAACACGATTTGCGTCTGGAAGCTTACAGCCATTTGCAGGAATTAGAATTAGCTTATTTTGAAGAACGCAGCACGGGCGGTTTGATTTCTATTCTCAACGATGATATCAATCAACTGGAACGTTTTTTGGACGACGGTGCTAATGAGGTGATTCAGGTAATTACAACGGTTATCGTGATTGGGGCCGCTTTTTTTGCTGCCTCTCCTGGTGTGGCTGGGCTGTCAATGCTGCCGATACCTTTTATTATTTGGGGTTCGATTACCTTTCAAAATCGCCTGGCTCCTTTTTATGCTGATGTGCGGGAAAAGGTGAGTTTTCTGAACGGGCAACTCTCGAATAATTTGATGGGAATTACTACTATTAAAAGTTTTACTTCCGAAGATTATGAAATTCAGCGCATCGAAACACAAAGCCAAGCTTACCGCCAAAGCAACCGACGGGCGATCGTACTTTCGGCAGCTTTTATTCCGCTGATTCGGGTTGTGATTTTCTTGGGGTTTATTGCAACGCTATTTCTGGGCGGTTTGGAGGTTGTGGCGGGCCGGTTGTCTGTGGGAACTTACAGCGTTTTGGTGTTTTTGACCCAGCGGTTGTTGTGGCCGCTGACTCGCCTGGGAGATACTCTGGATCAATACCAGCGCGCTATGGCTTCTACTAATCGGGTGATGAATTTGTTGGATACTCCGATCGCAATTCGCACGGGTGATATTCGGCGGCCTGTTAGTTCGATTAAGGGTGAGTTGGAATTTAAAAATGTTACTTTTTCTTACAATCAAAGAAAGCCGATTTTGCAGTATTTTTCGTTGACTCTGCCTGCTGGAAAAACTACTGCGATTGTTGGCGCTACTGGTTCGGGAAAAAGTACGCTGGTGAAACTAATCTTAAGGCTGTACGAGGTACAGTATGGCAATATTTACCTCGACGGTATAGAATTAAATGACCTGAATTTAAAAGATTTACGGAGAGCGATCGGATTGGTGAGTCAAGATGTGTTTTTGTTTCACGGTACGGTGGCAGAAAATATTGCTTACGGCAGTTTTGAGGCAAGTAATCGAGAGATAGTAAATGCTGCTAAAATTGCAGAAGCGCACGAGTTTATCGCCCAATTGCCGGACGGTTACAACACTATTGTTGGGGAACGCGGTCAAAAATTGTCGGGGGGTCAGCGGCAGCGAATTGCAATTGCACGGGCTGTTTTGAAGAATCCGCCGATTTTGATTCTTGACGAAGCTACTTCAGCGGTGGATAACGAGACTGAGGCGGCAATTCAGCGATCGCTCGAACGAATTACCAAGAATCGCACTACAATTGCGATCGCCCACCGTCTTTCTACTGTCCGCAATGCCGATTGCATTTGTGTCATGGAAGAGGGGCTAGTGGTAGAATCGGGGCAGCACGAACAACTGATCGAACAGGACGGAATTTATGCGGCGCTCTGGCGCGTGCAATCTGGTATAAGATAGAAACGCAGCGGTTTTGGGTAATTGGGAATTGCTAATTGGGAATTGGGGATGGGGCATTGGGCATGGGTAACTAATGACAACAGTCAACTGCCAACTGCCAACTGCCAACTGACTACTGACTGCTGACTGTAAAATATTAGTTTATACAAACAAGAAGAGAAAATGTTTCTATTTGATAGCCCTGAGTCCAAACCCAACGAAAATAGCTGGAGCCGCAAATTAGATAAATTCGTGAAAGCTAATCAAAATGAATTGGCTGCTTTGGCTTGGGGGCTATTTCTGGAAAGGGGAGAGGAAAGCGAGGAGATTTTAGCAATTGATATTGCGGAAACTGCGCGTTTTGTGTATTGTAAGAAAGAGGCGGTTGAGGAGTTGAACCGTCAAGTGAGAAGTCATATTCAGGAAGTTGTAGGTGTGTTGAACGCTCACAAGCCTGAGAAGGAAGTGGCGATTTTGGCGATCGGCGAAGGTCAAATTAAGTTGATTCTTTTTGAACCTAAGCCTGAACCTCCTGTTTGTTTTGAGGAAGCTGCAACAGATGTTGATACATTGTTGGCTAAGCTGGAACAGCAGATGGTTGAATGTATGAAATGATAAGATTACTCGGATCTTGAAATCGCGTCTACACAAAGGAAGTCCGAGCAGAGGGGGACTAAGAAATGAAAGGAGTATTTAAGCCTCATTTAGTATCAGTTGTCCGAGGGCTTGGATGACGCTGGAACGGACTTCTGGCGAGGTGTCTTTGAAGGCTTTAACTAATATGGGCACCATCGCCACATCTCCTATTTTTCCCAGTGCTTCTGATGCTTTCGCCCTGACAGCGGGGCGGGCATCCTCTAGGGCGGTGCACAAAGTGTCTAGCACCATCTGATAGTATGCGGGATTTTGAATCATGCTGTGAGCCTCGGGTTTGCATAGAGCTTACTGCTGTTTTATTTTACATCTTGCATCTCTGTCAGGAACAGGCTTTTCGGCCTGTTCCACAAAGAGTAAATTTTCTTCTGGGGTGGGAGTCTCGCCCGCCCTGAAAGCCTTATTAAAAATGTTGCAATATTTCAGCAAACTTTTGGGTTAGTTGGCTATTTCACGTCTTCGGATACGCCTTCAATGAAGGCAACAAGTCCTTTGCCCCAGGGGTTTGATTCGGCGAAGTGTTCGCCAACTTTCAGCGCTGCTTTTTTGCCACCGTTGTAAACCTGTTTGAAGCTGATTAGGTTTTGCCACTCGATGGGTTTTTGCTCTTTGATTACCTTAAATTTTGCATCAATAATATTGCGTGCTTGTTGCTCGTCTTGCACTTCTGTATGCTTTTTTTCTAATGCCTGAATGATTTGCACTACTGCATTCAGTGCAGCTTCTGGGGAGAATTGCTGGGCGGCTTGGATGTTTTGAGTAACGTTGGGATTGCTGTTTTCAGCGGCATAGTTAAGGGCTATGTTGGCATTTGGTTGGTTAAAGATGGGTGATTGGTTTGACATCACTGTGAGTTCCTTGAGAGATTGTATATATACGCTAGCAGAAACATTCGCCGGATGCCTGCCAATGTCCGGTGCTAGGGACAACTGACAAATCTCATAGTTGTAGTATTTGCAGGCGGCTTGGATGGCAAGGATGAGGCCGTGAACTTCTTTGCCGGATTCGGAGGGAATTAAGGTGAGGAGGTGCGGGAGATAGGGGACGACTCCTTCTGTGTGCTGCTTAGTGATTTTGCCTAAGGTATATGCTACATTCCTACGCACATCCGAGTTTGAATCTTCAAGGAGTTTAAGTAATCCGGAAATTGCTGCCTTGTCACCGATTTTGCATAAGGTATCTACCGCACTCCTACTCACCAAAGAGACTGAATCTTTAACAAGTTTAAGTAATCCGGGAATTGCTGCCTTGTCACCAATTTTGCCTAAGGTATCTGCCACATTTTTACGCACATCATAGTCTGAATGTTCAACAAGTTTAAGTAATCCGGAAATTGCTGCCTTGTCACCAATTTCGCCTAAAGCATCTATTGCACTCTTACGCACATAATACTCTGAATATTCAACAATTTCAAGTAATCCGGAAATTACTGCCTTGTCACCGATTTTACTCAAAGCATATATCGCATTCCTACGCACATCATAGTTTGAATGTTCAACAAATTTAAGTAATGCGGGAATCCCTGCCTTGTAACCAATTTTGTCTAAGGCCTCTGCCGCATTCCTACGCACATCAGAGTTTGAATCTTCAGCAAATTTAAGTAATGCGGGAATTGCTGCCTTGTAACCAATTTTGTCTAAGGCCTCTGCCGCATTTCTACGCACATCAGAGTTTGAATCTTCAACAAATTTAAGTAATGCGGGAATTGCTGCGTTGTCACCAATTTTGCCTAAGGCCTCTGCCGCATTCTTACGTACATCAGAGTTTGAACTTTCAACAAGTTTAAGTAATGCGGGAATTGCTGCCTTGTCACCAATTTTGCCTAAGGCCTCTGCCGCATTCCTACGCACATCAGAGTTTGAACTTTCAACAAGTTTAAGTAATGCGGGAATTGCTGCCTTGTCACCAATTTTGCCTAAGGCTTCTGCCACACTCAAACGCACATCATAGTGGTAATCTTTAACAAGTTTAAGTAATGCGGGAATTGCTGCCTTGTCACCGATTTTGCCTAAGGCTTTTGCCGCGTTCCTACGCACATCAGAGTTTGAATCTTCAACAAGTTTAAGTAATCCGGGAATTGCTGTGTTGTCACCGATTTTGCCTAAGGCCTCTGCCACACTCCAACGCACATCAGAGTTTGAATCTTCAACAAGTTTAAGTAATCCGGGAATTGCTGCCTTGTCACCGATTTTGCCTAAGGCATCTGTCGCACTCTTACGCACATCATAGTCTGAATTTTCAACAAGTTTAAGTAATCCGGGAATTGCCGCCTTGTCACCAATTTTGCCTAAGGTATCTGCCGCATTCCTACGCACAAAAGAGTCTGAATCTTCAACAAGTTTAAGTAATCCGGGAATTGCTGCCTTGTCACCGATTTTGCCCAAAGCATATATCGCACTCCAACCCACAAAAGAGTCTGAATCTTTAATAAGTTTAAGTAATCCGGGAATTGCTGCCTTGTCACCAATTTCGCCTAAGGCATCTGCCGCACTCTTACGCACATCATAGTCTGAATTTTCAACAAGTTTAAGTAATCCGGGAATTGCCGCCTTGTCACCAATTTTGCATAAGGCATCTGCCGCCCTCATACGCACATCAGAATCTGAATCTTTAAGGAGTTTAAGTAATCCTAGAATCGCCTGAGCGTCACCGATATTGCATAAGGCATCTGCCGCCCTCATACGCACATAATCGTCTGAATGTTCAACGAGTTTAAGTAATCCTGGAATCGCCTGAGCGTCACCGATTTTGCATAAGGCATCTGCCGCCCTCATACGCACATAATCGTCTGAATGTTCAACGAGTTTAAGTAATCGCGGAATCGCCCGATCGCCACCGATATTGCATAAGGCATCTGTCGCCTTCTTACGCACATAATCCTCTGAATGTTCAACGAGTTTAAGTAATCGCGGAATCGCCCGATCACCACCGATATTGCATAAGGCATTTGTCGCCTTCTTACGCACATCAGAATCTGAATGTTTAACGAGTTTAAATAATCCCGCAATCGCCCGATCGTCACCGATTTTGCCTAAGGCATCTGCCGCCCTCCAACGCACATCAGAGCCTGAATATTCAACGAGTTTAAGTAATCCCGCAATCGCCTGATCGTCACCGATTTTGACTAAGGCATCTGCCGCCCTCCAACGCACATCAGAGTCTGAATCTTCAAGGAGTTTAAGTAATCCCGGAATCGCCCGATCATCACGGATATTGCCTAAGGCATCTGCCGCCTTCTTACGCATATAAGAGTCTGAATCTTCAAGGAGTCTAAGTAATCCCGAAATCGCCTCATCCGATCGCACTTCCCCCAAAAGCGCAGCCTTCAACCACCCCGGCACCTCCAACCCATCCACCAACCCAACCGTGCGCTGCTGAAACTCCCGCTGCACTTCCCCCGCCAGCCGCGCCCCCAAGCTCAAATCCACATCCAATGCCAGCCGCACCACCCGCACCGCCTGCTTCTCATCCTCCAACAACGACAGCATGAACGCCAGAGGCTCCGTCCATTTAAAATAATTCAAATAGAAATGCTGCAACCGTCGATCGTCGATCGCATCAGGATGCTTATCATCAAACAGTTTCCGCAACGCCCGCGCCGCATAATACTCCTGAAATAATTGGTGATGAAACTCTATTTCCTCCGGTTTTGCCGCCACCTGCAACAGATGGTGCTCCAGCAAATCCTCTAGCCACTCCTTCGCCTTGGTTGGCGCATCCACCACCCCCCGATCGCGCAACCAACCCTCCAAAATCCTCTCAGCCCGATCGCGAGAAATCGCCACCCAACCATCCGTGGGGCGCTGCGAGTCACCCTGCAACATCACAAAAGCCAACTGCTGCAAAACCTCCGACTTGAAGCGCCGAAAATCATCCGAAACCCACGCACCGCGCTTAAACTCGTCATACTGGCGATCGAACTCCTGAAACAACTCGCCCTTACTCTGGGGAATTTTCCCGCTATTTTTAAACACCTTACACATCATTTCCAGCAGTAACGGCGTTTCGGCAATCTCTCGCAGGCGATCGCCCAATTGTCGCAGCAGCGAATCCCCATGTTGCGGCAAATGCTTGTGCACAAACTCCCGCATCTGCGGTTGCGTCAGCGCGCACATCTCCAGCTTTTTCTCAATGCCCAAAGATCCGCCCAGCGCCAAATCCCGCGTCGTGAAAATCATCGCCGTATCGGGATTGTCGTCGTGGAATAGCTGCAAATCCTGCCGCCTTTGTTGCGATGGCATCTCATTCACGCCATCGAGCAACAGCAACAACCTGCCATCCAGCAGCAAATCATCCACCTCTTTCTCGCCAACTCTGAGTTTTGCTTGTCGAAATTCGGCACAGATTGCATCTACGATCGAGCGATCGCTCCTCAACTGCACCAACACCGGAATCTGTCGATCGCCATTTTCCAGCGCTTCTAGTGCCCATTCCCACCGAAAACGCTGCAATACCGTCGATTTTCCCGAACCGGGCTTGCCCACTAGCAGCACTTTTCCCTGCTGCACGTACTTGCGGAGTCCCGCCAGCACTTCCAGCCGCTCGATTTTCGTTTCTGGTTTATTTTCTGCGGATCGAGGTTGCGATCGATCCTCCGGTGGCTTTTCCACCCGCACCTCCACCTGTAAATCCGTCAGCGTGTAGAGATGCTCTTGTTTTTTATAAGACTCAACCAGGGATTGCAGATATTTAGGAAAATCAACTGGTGTCGCCATTTGATTATAGATTTTAGAATATGGATTGATTATAGATTTTTTCTAGATACGCGAGCGGCGCTGAAAATTCCGGGAAAAAGTAGCATCAATATTCTGTGTGAGTAACCATCATCTCGCTCCCCCCTAACCCCCCAAAACACAAGGGGGGGACAAGAGCATTCATTCAAAGTGCCCCTTATTAAGGGGGATACGAGGGGGATCGAAACTTCGATAAAACCGAGATATTATTATCAATATCAGAATAACCAGCAATCAAAATAACCAGCGGGCGGCGAATCGTCATGAAAAATTTGAGCTTTGTCTAAAGTAGGTACAGCCTCCGCCAATTCTCTACCTACTTTTACCTCAAGCGCCCTGTCTGTTAATGGAAAGGAAAATTGATGGCTATCTTGCAAATATTTTGCCTTATCAACAATCTCATCTTTCTCCAAAATCTGGCTGTTGCTACCAATTAAAATGCTATTACTTTCTTGGCAAACACACACGCACACCTGAGAAAACACACTTTGAAAAGTTGTGATTTTTTCGGCATAAAACTCATCTCTGTGCAGCAGATTTGCTAGCACCACTCCCTCGCTTGACAAGTGTTTTTCGCAGATGTGATAAAATTCTTTGGTGGATAGGCGGTGCGGAAAGTAGCCGTTGCCAAAAGCTACGTCGATCATGATGATATCGTACTGAGTATCTGATTTTTGCTGCTCTAAATACTCTCGGCCGTCTTGAATTGTTACAGTTAGCCGATCGTCCAATTTTACCCCAAAACACTGTGTAGCTGCTTCGATCGCGATCGGATCGACCTCCGCACATTCTATAACAGTGTGCGGCAAATAGTGGTGCAAAACTAAGGGAACTCTGCCGCCACCAAATCCAGCCATGTAGATTCTTTGAGGTTGGCTTTCCCACACTAAACCCAACATCATCGCCTGAGTATATTCAGACACTAGATGTAAAGGATTGTTGAAATCGAAAACAGATTGCAGTAAATCTGTGTGCTGATTGACTTTTTCTACTAAAGATAGCTTAATGTGCGATCGCTCTTTTGTGACTGCAACATAGTGAACGCCCGACTCTTTGCAAAAAATAACTTTGTCTGGCTGTTGCTGTAGCCAAGCCAGCCGCTGTCCAATAGCGGATAAATTAATAGATTGCCAAGTTTGGTGTTCATCAATCATCTGATTTTAAATTTTATTTAAAGTCGATATTCTCTAAGAATATAGCCTCATCAACCCGGTTTCTACCAAAATGGCTGAGTCGCCCGATATCTGCGAACAAACCGGGTTTCTAGTGAAGGCTGGGGCAAGTCATGTTCTCATTTTCCAGGAGGGCAAAGAACGAGAAGACAAGAGAAAGTCACCCGATTACAGCCGCTTGTACGCCACCAATTCCAAACCTGAAACCGAAAGTTCCACTTTTTCCCAATCTTGCTTGTCACCTTCCAACTTTTCAAAGGCTGCTGAGGTTAGCAAAATCTCTCCCCGTTCCGCCAAATCCTCTCCCAGCTTGGATGCCAGATTAAATTCCGATCCGTACATATCCTCTCCTTCCAGCATCAAAACATCGCCACAACCAATACCAATGCAGAGGTAAATATCCATCTCCGGTGGCAGTGTCGTGTTGACAGCGGCAGTTTGTTTCAAAGAGTCGATCGCAGCTTCCACCGCCGATTTTACATCGGCAAAAACTGCAAAAACATTGTCTGCTTCCTCCTTAACTACAGTGCCACCGTATTCTGAAATTATCGGTTTGACAATTCCGTGCATCCGGTGAATCATTGCCAAAAAATGAATAATTCCGTAGCGGACTGTCGTGCGCGAAAATCCCGACATATCCATTACTAAAATTGCGTAACTTTTGCGGAAAGTGGCATTAATTTTTTCATCAATTTCAGCCATTCTTTCGGGATGTTCGTTTCTTTCTTGCAGCAACTTTTCCAAGTTAGCGCGGTTATTTGTTTTCATTTTGGTTTAATTAAATTCCCAATCGCGACACAGTTCTTGAGGGCGGCCAGCAGGATGCACCGCACAATTGATGCCGTCCTTGCCGTAATAATAATCGCACACTTTGCAGGGTTTAGTTTGCTCTAATTTTTTCATCAAAATTGCCCGGATTGTCTGGACTCGGTTGCGATACTTGTTTGCATTCGAGTGACTCGGTTCAATTGCCAAAGCTTGCTCGAAAGCTGCTAAGCTGGAATCGTACAATTTAATAATTTGGGAGCTGTATTTTGTCCAAGCATCGGCATGGCTTTGATAAAGTTCGACTGTGTTTAAGTTTAAAATTCCATATTCCGTCCAAGCGTCGGCTGAAGCTCGATCGAACTTAATATTGGCATTGAGCAAAACTTTTTTGATCGTTGCCAAAAGTTCCCTCGGCTGCCAAGGTTTGCTAACATAAGCCTCGGCGCGATCGCCCTGGAACCTCGAAAATAAAGCTAACTGCTGTCCCTTGCCTGTTAAAAATACCACCGGTATGTTCCGAGTTTCGGGATTAGCTTTAATTAAACGGCAAACCCCGTAGCCGTCGAGACGGGGCATTATGACATCTAATAATACTAAATCGGGGCCATTTTTCTCAACTTTAGCCAGCGCTTCCACACCGTCAGAAGCCTGAATTACATTCAATCCGCTGCATCTCAACTGATGTGAAATGCACTCCCGCTGGCTGCGGGAATCTTCCACCACTAAAACTGTTCTCATCACTCCCCACCTGGTTTTTGAGGTAAACTTGTTCGCTGCTTCGAGTCACCCTTGCTGACATCAGTTTACCCGCCTTGGAGGAATTTCTTATCACTGGCGAGCTAAACTTACTCAAATTGCAACAAATCTTAAACTGGGGAGCGAAGGTGATACTTATCAAAAAATGCTGATTGCTAATACCCTGATAATTGTTGAAGGTTTAGGCGGTAAATATTCGGCTTTTAAGCCTTAATAACGGCAAATCGTACTGATCTCGAACGAAAACCTTGTTGAATTGCAACAGATAATCGGCTACTGTATACGTTGAAGTTCTGAAGGACGACAAATGAATCGATTGCTCCTCACTTTATTGGTAAGTCCCACGCTCTTTGGATCTGTGATGTCTTTGAGCGCGATCGCAAATCCCGCTCTAATTGGCGAAACACCAAGCCAATCGGCTGATTCGCCCCAATGCGTGCGATCGCCCCACGGTCAGCGTCTGACTTGCGTGCGCCTCCCAGCCAAAGCTGCTGCTGCTAATTCTAAAGTAAAAATCAGTTGGCAGCGGCCCGATGATCAGCAGGTGGCAATGCTGGATTTTTCGGAAGAAGAAAGTAATGCAGCCTCGGCGTTGTTTGGCTGCGATTGTCAGTTATGTATCAACTCGCTGCGGCAGTTGCGCGGTTTGCCGCCTCTGGATCTAGCTTCTTGAGGGCGATCCGACAGCATAGGAAGTCAGGGTTAAAAACCAGGTTTCCGATCGCTGCGCGCTTTTGAGTGCCTTTAGCTTTCTCACATTTAGAGAAATTGTAGTCAATTTGTTCCCTGATTTCTAGAGTTTTTTTATCTTTCAAAATCGGGTCTCTACTTTTTAGCGAGAACTTGTTTAAGTTGAGCAGTTGCTTGCTCAATTTTTTCGATACTCCCTGGGTTGACCAATCCGTAGTAGTCAAAAACATAAACTCGATTATTTTTTGTGGCTGTTAGTTGATTCCAAAATGAATCAGATTTAAATTGGTCTAAAATTCCTTCTCCCCGATCGACTATAATGATTACTTCCGGATTAGCCTCTAAAACCTTTTCCGCTGAAAGCGTCACGTAGCCTCGAACGGGGCTATCTCCTTGCAATTGGGCTGCGACATTTTTCACGTTAAACTTACCCAGCAAATCTCCAGCCCAACTGCTTTGATTGGGCGATAAAATCGGTTGTCTGCTTACCAAAACTAAAGTGGCGGGGCTTTGATTTGGGATGTCTGCTAAAAATGTTTGGTAGCGTTTTAAAAGAGGTTCTGGAGTGGCATTGAGGGATTTAGCTAAAGTTGTTGTTAACTCTTCTAGGGATTTCCAGCTATCAACTTGAGTGAGTAAAGTTTTAATTCCAAGCTGCTGCAATTTTTGCATTGTTTGGTCATGAAATCCCGACGCACCTACGACCAAATCCGGTTTCAATGCGATGATTTTTTCCAAATTAGGAGGGGTGCGTTCGGCAGTGACTGCGGTAATCCCTGTAAATTTGGGGTTGCTGCTGACTAATGCGCTGCCGGGAATTCCTACAAGTTTGGTTGGGTCGAGTTGATAAATAATATCGGCGGTTAAAGGTGTTAAAGCTACAACTTTTTGTGCTGATTCGCTGTTAGTTGTTTGTGGTCGATTGGCTGGCGAACCAGCAGGAGTTGATTGCTGAATTTGGGGTGAAGTGGCGGCGGAGCAAGCGGTAAATGCTAAACTCAGCAACAGGATAGCGGTACGAGAAAAAAAAGTTTTGTACATAGTTTAGGCTGGAGTTACAGCAAGTTTAGACCAGGTTGAGACAGAATTGACGGGAAGTTCGAGCGCACGTGAGCGCTTAATGATTTAAATATCAATAGTTTACTGGATATTTTGTATAAAAAGCCGCATTTATTGTCTGAATTCGGATTTTTTAAGTATCTCTTAAGTTTTATTCGATCCTTTGAAATCAATACTAGGCAATAGTTTAAAGCCTGTGGCACTCCGATAGAACAGCAGATTGCGCGCATAAGTAAATTGAAATAATTATGAAGAGATTGAGAACTTCGTGCGAGGGTTAACTTATGCTTAGTATAAATTAATTAAGTGTGAATAGTAGGAGCGATCGCACAAATCTGCAAGCCTACAGAAGTTTCTAAAATGATAGCTTCTACGCCAAAAGTCTGAGCTAAATTATCAGGAGTTAAAACTTGTGCCGGAGTTCCTACACAAAAAAGTTCCCCTTTATTTAACATAGCAATCCGCGAACTGTACCTAGCAGCTAAATTAATTTCATGCAGCACCGTAATAATCGTCATTTTGTGTTTTAGATTGAGCTGGTTAAGCAACTCTAACAATTGCAACTGATAGCAAATATCTAAATAAGTAGTAGGTTCATCTAATAGCAAAACTTGCGGATTTTGAGCCAAAGCTAAGGCGAGGAAAGCGCGCTGGCGTTCGCCTCCTGAGAGTTGTTCCACAGGGCGATCGCGAAAATCCTCAATCCCAGTTTGAGCGATCGCAACTTCCACCTTTTCTGCATCTTCCTTGCTCAATTCCCACTGCCACCAACCCTGATGAGGAGAACGCCCCAAACTAACTAATTGCCTTACCGTCAAACCTTCTGGCACTGTTTGCTGCTGCGGCAAAATCGCTAATTTTTGAGCGACAACAGCAGCAGGTTCAGTATGAATTGCTTTGCCATCAAGCAACACACTTCCTTGCTGCGGAGTTAGGATGCGGCTAACTAACTTCAAGAAAGTAGACTTACCAGAACCGTTGGCACCAATGAGACTCAACCATTCACCTGGTTGTAAAGATAAAGTGATGTTGTGGGCGATCGCAACTTCGCCGTAACCACCAGTTAAATTTTGAATTTCTAAAGACATTATATTTTGTTATTGGTTATTGATTATTTGTAATCGGTAATTAATTTTGCGTCTTCCTTCTTCCCTCTTCCCTCTTCCTTCTTCCCTCTTCCCTCTTCCTTCTTCCCTCTTCCCTCTTCCTTCTTCCTTCTTTTTAATAACTAGAACGCCGATAAAGCAGCCAGACAAACAGCGGAGAGCCCAACAAAGCCGTAACCGTACCCACGGGCAATTCTACCGCACCCAAACGAGCCAAAAAATCAGCAAAAGTCAACACCCAAGCACCGCCGATCGCACTCAGCGGCAACACAAACCGATAATCATTACCAACCAACAAACGCACCCCGTGAGGCACAACCAATCCCACAAAACCAATCAATCCGCCGATGCTGACAGCACTCGCAGCTAGCAAAGTAGCAACACCCCCAATCAACAAGCGCGATCGCACCAGCGACACCCCCAAACCAACAGCTAAATCGTCGCCCAAAGCCAGCAAATTTATCGATCGACCCAAAAAACATCCTAACAACAAAGCAGTCAAAATATAAGGTGCAGCTACCTGCAAATCCGACCAACCGCGACCGTTTAAACTGCCGATTAACCAATTCAAAGCAGCTTGCAAACGGCTGTCTTCAGCTAACAGCAGCAGTGTAGTTTGTATGGCCCCAAACAGAGAACTCACAGCCACACCAGCTAAAACCAAACGTTCAACGGAAATCCCCGTTTTAGTTTTTCCCAAAAAGTAGACGAGCATCGAAGTTAAAATAGCACCTATCCAAGCCGCCAAAGGCACCCAAGTTTGAAATATTCCCAAAGTCAGCATGGTAATCGCAACCAACCCTGCCCCCGCCGAAATTCCTAATACAAAAGGATCGGCTAAACCGTTGCGGAGCAACCCTTGCAGCAAAGCCCCCGACATTCCTAAAGCCGCACCAACCGTCAGCGCTGCGGCAACTCTGGGCAAACGCAATTCCCAGAAAATAGTCTGATTGACAGCATCACCTCGGTGCAGAAATGCTTGCCACAATTGATCGGCACTCATCGGCACCGCACCAAAAGAAAGCGAAAGGGCTATGGTTAACAGCAAACCCAATCCTAAGAATACAACGGCCTGAAGAATTCGATATTTTAGCCAGATTTTTTGCAGAGTCACTACATTACACCACAATCTTCCTTAACAGCACTAAATCCCATATTTCCTCTGTTTTGAATGCTCGAACTCGTTAACTACAATAACAATAACCGATTCACCTGAAGACGGCTTCAGTGGGAGGACATGAGCAGGCGATCGCACCCGCCGGCAAAATTAAATGTATAATATTAACGAAGTAAACCGCTACGAGTGAATCATGTCTGCAAACACCGCGCTACCCGCAGCCCTAGCTAAAATCGTCCAGCGCTTTCAGCGACATTCCGATCCGAAACAGCGGTACGAACAACTGCTGTGGTATGCCAAGCGACTCCCAGCATTTCCCGAAAGCGACAAACTGCCGGAAAACAAAGTTTCTGGCTGCGCGTCGCAAGTTTATGTTACTGCAAACTTGGCAGAAGGAAAAGTTTTGTATCAAGGCGATTCAGACGCTCAGTTAGTCAAAGGATTAGTTGGGTTGTTGGTGGAAGGTTTGAGCGGATTAACGCCTGCTGAAATTGTTACCATCACCCCAGATTTTATTCAAGACACGGGATTAAATGTGAGTCTCACACCTTCCCGCGCTAACGGATTTTATAACATCTTTCAAATGATGAAAAATAAGGCACTTGCTTGTGAATTGAGCAAGCAAGCTGAAACAAATTAAAAGAAAGAATCAACAGCCATGACTCAAACTACAGATTTAACAAAATCCAATTTTGGCAACTATCCCGCCGCAGTTCAAGAATATCTGTGGAATTGGAAAGAAACGCAAATTAAAGTTATTTACGAAACCAGAGGACAGGGCAATCCAGTATTGCTGCTGCCTGCTTTCAGTACGGTTTCCACGCGAGAAGAAATGCGTCCTTTAGCAGAATTGTTAGCTTCTAACTTTCAAGTTGTGAGCTTAGATTGGCCGGGTTTCGGCGAATCGGATCGCCCGCGAACCGACTATCAACCGCAATTATATCATCAATTTCTCAAGGATTTTGTTGAGGCAAATTTTAAGAGTCCGGTTGCTGTAGTTGCGGCAGGTCACGCTGCGGGTTATGTGATGCAATTAGCGCAATCCAAGCCCAATGTTTGGTCAAAGATTGTATTAGCTGCGCCGACTTGGCGCGGGCCTTTGCCGACGATGAGCAAACAGCAAAGCGGGTGGCATGGAATCGTGAGAGAATTAGTTCGATCGCCCTTACTGGGACAATTCCTATACAAACTCAACACTGCGCCGTCTTTCCTGAGTTTGATGTATCGGCGCCACGTCTATGTGGATGCTGCAAAAGTCACGCCCGATTTCATTCAAAATAAGTGGAAAATTACGCAAAAACCAGGTGCTCGCTACGGTCCCGCTGCCTTTGTGACTGGTGGTTTAGATCCGGCAAAAGTGCGATCGGAATTTACAGATAATTTTCAACAATTAGCAGTGCCGGTGATGGTTGTAATTGCTGAAAGTGCGCCGCCCAAATCAAAGGCTGAAATGGAAGCATTAACGGAATTACCGGGTGTTGAATCGCGAGTTGTTCCCGGTTCTTTGGGAATGCACGAAGAGAATGCAGAAGCTTTGGCAAATGCGGTTAAATCTTTTATTTGAGAGAATTAAGAGGGAATGAACCGCAGAGGGCGCAGAGAACGCAGAGGGGAGAAGGGAAGAGGGGAGGAATGCAAGCTGTTTTTTTAACGTTAGTTTGGATTGTTTGCTATTGGTTTTGTCTGCCAGTTTATGCTATGGGAGAGTCGCCGATAATCAATTTGCCAAAGAGTACGATCCAAGGTGCGATCGACTTTCACATTCATTCTTCTCCTGATGTGATTCCTCGCAGGTTGGATGATTTTGAAGTAGCGAAATTAGCTGCTAGGGCGAAGATGAAAGCTGTTGTATTAAAAAATCATTATGCCAGCACAGCAGCACGGGCAGTTTTGGTGAATAAAATAGTACCAGAAATCCAAGTTTTCGGGGGAGTTGTTCTCAATTATGCTGTCGGCGGCATTAATCCCCAAGCTGTCGAAGCAATGCACCGCATCGGTGGCAAATACGGTAAAGTAGTGTGGCTGCCAACGGTTGATGCTGAGCATCACTTGCAGGTTTTTCACAAATCGGGAATAGGGATTAAAGTTGCGGAAAAGGGCAAGGTTTTACCGGAAACAGTAGCGGTGTTGAAGATTGTAGCCAAAGAGAATTTGATATTGGAAACTGGTCATATTTCCTCAGAAGAAGTGATGGCAGTTGTAACTGAAGCTAACCTTCTCAACATTAAGAACATCTTGATTACCCACGCAATGGCGGATGTACCCGGTTTGTCCCTAGAAAATATGCAAACAGCCGCCGCAGCCGGAGCTTTCTTAGAACTCGCATTTGTCAACGATTTGATGGGAGAAAATGCCGCTGATGACGGACACAAAAACTGGCATCAAGTTTCTATTAGTCAGATGGCAGCAGCGATTAAACTAATCGGAGCGGAGCATTTTGTTATGAGTACCGATTTGGGAAGAAAACCCGATCCTTTACCTGCGGAAGGTTACAAATTATTTGTTAAAAAGTTGAAGGATAAAGGCATTTCTCAACCTGAAATTGATTTAATGATGAAGGAAAACCCAGCTCGATTGTTAGGGATTTAGGAGTAATATTATGTCGGATGGCATAACTATTTTAAAGTTTGTACTGAAGAAGTCTGTCATATCTTTGATTTCTCGTCAATTTGACTCTACTTCAGGTTCTTGAGATTCTGGCTCGCCCGCTGGGGATTGGGTTGGCAATTCGGCTAGCTGCGAATTTAGCTGCAAACGTTCTTGATAGACGGTTTCTAAATGATTTTCTAATTCGTCTACTTGAGATTGCAGTTGATTTTGAGCCTGATTAGCTGTATGGATTTGACTTTGAAATTCCGACATTTGAGAGTAAAGATACGATCGCTCTGTGTTAGCTGTTTCTAACTGAGATTGCAGTTGCGATCGCTCTGCTTCGACTAATTGCAGTTGAGTTTGCAAACCCGACAGTTGAGACTGAAGTTGCTCCCGCTCTTCAATCGAGCGATCGAACTTAATTTGAATTTCCGACAACTGGTACTGTACCTGCAATCTGCTTTGACTAGCCGTTTCCAACTGACTCTCAAATTCCGACAGCAGAGCGTGAAATTGAGTACGTTCTGCATCAACCGTCTCTAATTCTGCTTGCATTTCCCGTAATTGAGCGTTAAGGTGCGATCGCTCCTGCTCCCCAACTTCTAACTGATTTTTAAGTTCTGCCACTTCTGCTAACTGCGACTCAGCTTGTTGAGCATTTTCTAGCTGAAACTGCAAATCAGCAATCAGAGCATCAATTTGCGATCGATCTTGGGCAATTCCTGCCAAAAATTCTTCCATTTCCGACACTTGATTTTTTAACAATTCTTGCTCGCGAGTCACAGTTTCCAACCGACTTTGCAACTGGGACAATTCAGAATTTAGCTGATTTTCATTCTGCACCTTTTGCCGCAATTCCGAATTTCGGGCATCCAATTGAGCAGCCAAATTCGATATAGCCTCCTGCGAACCCTGCATCCGCACCAAATTGCGTGAATGTCGCTTATTCAAAATTAGCCAGCAGACTACTGCCCCGCCTCCAAATCCTATTAATAAAAGTAATGCTTCCATTTTTTTATCTAATTAATATAAATTGAGTTATTTTGACCATGACAAAAAAAATTGACATCTACAAATCGCTATCTTACCCAAAGCTATCACAACTTGCCAGCCTGTGTTCACTTGGGTCAACAATTTATATTTCTTTACAAATACCTTTTGTTTACAGGTAAGGTGCAGCGCACCCTGCAAGTCCGGTTAATGCAGCAAATCCACAATATGAGGAATAACCTCGATATGCTGAGTCAGCAAATAATCCAAGTAACCCCCAGTTAAATTTTTAATTTCTAAAGACATTCTATTTTGGTAATTGGGAATTGAGCCTTAAGCATTGAGATTTAAAAATTGAGACTTGAAAAATAAAAATTGGGAATTCAAAATAGGGGAAAAATAAGAAATAAAAAAAGCCTAACATTTGAGTTTTTTCATTTTCCTTCTTCCCTCTTCCTTCTTCCTTCTTTCCTACTGACTAGAACGCCGATAAAGCAGCCAGATAAACAGCGGAGAACCCAACAAAGCCGTAACCGTACCCACAGGCAATTCTCCCGCACCCAAACGAGCCAAAAAATCACCAAAAGTCAACACCCAAGCACCGCCGATCGCACTCAGCGGCAACACAAACCGATAATCATTACCAACCAACAAACGCACCCCGTGAGGCACAACCAATCCCACAAAACCAATCAATCCGCCGATGCTGACAGCACTCGCAGCTAGCAAAGTAGCAACCCCCCAATCAATAAGCGCGATCGCACCAGCGAAACCCCCAAACCAACAGCTAAATCGTCGCCCAAAGGCAGCAAATTTATCGCTCGACGCTAGCGGCACCCCTAGCTAAAATCGTCCAGCGCTTTCAGCGACATTCCGATCCGAAACAGCGCTACTAACAACTGCTGTGGTATGCCAAGAGACTCCCAGCATTTCCCGAAAGCGATAAATTGCCGGAAAACAAAGTTTCTGGCTGCGTGCCGCAAGTTTATATTACTGCAAATTTTGCAGACGGAAAAGTTTTGTATCAAGGCGATTCAGACGCTCAGTTAGTTAAAGGATTAGTTGGCTTGCTGGTGGAAGGTTTGAGCGGATTAACGCCTGCTGAAATTGTCACCCTTACCCCATATTTTATTCATGACACGGGATTGAATGTGAGTTTGATACCTTCCCGCGCTAACGGATTTTACAACATTTTTCAAATGATGAAAAAGAAAGCGCTGGAATCCCAGGGAAGTGAGCAATCAGAACTGAATTAAGCATGAAAAATCCTCACTAAAATCAACAGCCAATGATTTTTATAGGAGAGCCGCTTTTTTATTCTCTATCCACCAAAAGAAAGTTGCAAACATTGTCGAAACCATTAATAAAACCCCAAGCACCGAAAAAGTAGTATGTGTAGCAAAAAGTAATGCTTGTACAGGCGCATTGCTAATATCGATATTCGGTGCAAAATTAGCGCTAAAATTTGTGGTAAAGAAGAACAAAGCACCTACTATTGGTACTCCCAGCATCTGCCCTAATATCCGGGAAAATGACAACAATCCCGAAGCAATACCTAATCGCTCTTTTGGTGCGGCTCCCATAATAGAGCTATTGTTAGGAGAGTTGAACATCGCCACTCCTACCCCATAGGGAATAATCCCCAAAATATACTTGATGACAGTTAATTCAGTATCAAATCTGCTGATTAAAAAACATCCAATTGCCATAAATACTAGACCCATTAAAGTAATTAGCTGCGTGCCAAAACGGTCGGAAAGAATACCCGAAATAGGCGCAGTCGTCACAATCAAAAGTGACGGTACTACCATTAAAAAACCAGATTTTTGAGTTGAATAGTGTTCAAGGAAGGTGAAGAAAAAAGGAAGGATGAAGATGACACCTGCGATCGCGAAATTTGCAATAAAACGTAGCGTTAAGCCCAGGCTAAACTCTACGGATCGAAATATTTTTAAGTCGATCATTGGTGCTGCTATTCGGGATTCAAACCATAAAAAGCCAATCAAGCTGACGACTGAAAAACCCAGCATATTTATGGCAATATGAGAATTACCCTTCTGTAATAGGGTAATGCCAAGAATAAAAGAAGTTAAGACGATGGTCAATATCAGCGTACCGATGATATCAAAGTTTTCTGGGTTTCCACTAATCGCAGAATTCGGTACAAAACAAGCCACAATCAAAATGGCAAAAATCCCAATCGGAACATTCACCCAGAAAATTAAAGGCCAGCCTCCCACACTCATCAGCAGTCCTCCTACCATGGGCCCCAAGGTAATCCCCATTCCGTAAATTCCCGCTCTAATACCTAGTCCCATTCCCCGCTCTGCCGCTGGAAATGCCTCCACAATCATCGCAGTTCCCAAGCCAGATAAAAACGCAGCACCTACTCCTTGCAATCCTCGAAACGCTATTAAAAACCAGACATTTGGCGCAATTCCACACAATAGTGAACTGATCGTAAAGATTGTTAAGCCAATAATGTACAATCGCTTCTTGTTCCAGATATCACCTAATTTTGATACCAATATTACAAATATGGCGATTGCCAGCAAGTAACTTAAAACTACCCATTGAATCGTGGCAAAACTGGTATGGAGAGATTCAACCATAACTGGCAAAGCCAAGTTAACTATATACACATCCAAAGCAAAAATGAATACACCAATACCAATACCAACTAGAGTCCACCATTTTTCAGATGATTTCTTCTCTTCTTGCCTTAATTCGTTAGAGTTTTCTGTTGGGGTTATTGACATTATTACTATCTAGAAAGAGGTGGGTATTATTCTGAAATCATCCAAAATATAGCATTTTTCACTTGGTAGGTGCTACTGTAAATTAGCAATTATCAATAATTTCTATAAATTCTTTATCGATATCGATTGGGGTTCCTCTTTTAGAAATTTCTTTAATTTCTTTAAGAATCTTAGCTACTAAATATTTGTTTTCAGCCAGTTCCTCTCTGCCAATCTGCTTGAGAGCTAATTCTACAGCAGTCAATCCCGATTGCATCCCTAATGCTATACTACTTTTAATTCCCAAAACTTCTGGATTTAAACTTTGATATAGGCGCTCATCTTTTGCCATTGCCGTAACGTGAACACCTGCATAATGGGTAAAAGCATTTTTACCCACGGCAGGGTGATGAGGAGAAATAGGTACATGAGAATACTCGCTTACCAAATTATACAAATCTTTCAAATATCCTAGTTTCCAAAAGTTTTTCTCCTCAATAAGGTCGGATAAATTTATTAGTAACTCAGCCAAATCCACTATACCAGCTCTTTCCCCTAGTCCCATCACGCTGACATCAATAATATCTGTTCCCGCTCTGTAGGCATCCAAGGCATTTGCTAAAGCTAAACCTCGGTCGTTGTGGCAATGAACTTCTATTTGTGGATATAATTCTCGTTTGGCTAGTTCCTCCTTCAGGATTTTGACAAAATAATAAATACTACGTTTTTGTTGAAATGGGGTTGTATATCCAGTGGTATCAGCTATGCTGATTATATTAGCTCCAGCCTGCACTGCTGCACTAGCCGCCTCAATCACATTTTTCATAGGAGAGCGAACTGTATCTTCCGGCGTATAGCGAATTAATAAACTATCATTCTGCTCTCTAGCATAAGTTATTACTTCCACAATTTTATCTATGGCTTCATCTAAACAGATATTATAGTCGCATTGCAATCGTTGAGAGGATACACTAAAAAACACGCCTAAAAAGCTGACATTACAATCCAGGGCTTTTTTAACATCATCTATTCGGCAGAGCGAATGAGCGCCTATTTTTGCTTTTAGTCCAGCATTGGCAATGCGGGTAACGGCTAAAGCAATTTCGCTATCTACAGCAGGATTGCCAGCTTCAATAATATCAACTCCTATGTGGTCTAAAAACTCCGCAATTTTTAACTTTGTTTCAGGTGCGAAATAAACTCCAGGGGTTTGTTCTCCCTCTCTCAAGGTAGAATCAAGAATTTTAATCATAATCTACGATCAATTTAGCTACTAACAAAATCTTGAAAAAGGGGCTGGCATCGCCGAGGGCACAATACCTTATACAAACTTGAGCCATGACCCCCAATAGATATCTCCAAAAAATACAGTCAAAAGCCGCTAGGATGCCTGCTCCACAAAAGTTATTGGGGAGATCTAATAGATAAGTCTAAGGGTTGACCGCCAACTTTGCCAAAGCTGCCTGCACTGTTGGGGGTAATTGACGCATAATCTTACCTTTGTCACGATCGACACCAACCAAAGTTACCTGTGCTGTCACATATAACTCCTGAGTATCAGCCGATCGAATTTCGTAATCCCAAAGCAGCCGCACACCCTCCCTAGCACCTATCCGCGTTCTGACTGCCACAGATTGACCCATTTGTACAGAGCGGTGGTAGCGCAGCGAAAGTTCCACCACGGGCAATTCCAAACCCTGCGCCACCCAGTCTGCATACTCGATGCCAAGAGAGCGCAAACTTTCCACCCTAGCTTCCTCCATCCAAGCCAGATAAGTCCCGTGCCAAACCACACCGCTGTAGTCGGTATGGTGAGGGTACACTCGCACCAAATATTCAAACCAGCCCTCAGAGTCCATCCCGCCCCGGTTTTGAATAGCACCAGCCGGTGCGAGTTCTGGTTGAGTTCGATCGTTCTCTAACACTTTACAAATCGTTCCAAAACGCTACATTTCTACAAATCATAAGACAAACTTCAGGCTTATGCTTGACAGTAAGAAACTAGAGTACCAACGCCCTAGTTTAACCTCGCACAAGAAAACTCAACTGTTTTTACCGCCAAAACCATGATAGAAAAAATTTTAGTAGCCGTAGCCGGTCGCGGCTTGTGCGAAGAGATGTTTAATATGTTGATGGACATCCCTTCCTTGCAAAAAGCCTCTGTCACCGTCTTGCACGTCGTGCCGCCACAAGTAACATCCGAGGGCATGGCAGCCAAGTTGGAAGAAGGAGGCAAGATATTAGCACAAGCAGTCCAGTCTTTGAAAATAGATCCCAGCAAAGTCAATCCCCGGCTCAAACAGGGAGACCCGAAAACAACAGTTTGCCAAGTCGCAGAAGAAGAACAATCCGACTTAGTAATTATGGGTTCCCGGGGACTCGGACGGCTGCAATCGATTTTTGAAAACTCAGTCAGTCAGTACGTGTTCCAGCTAACATCCCGACCGATGCTGTTAGTAAAAGACGACATCTACGTCAAAAAAATCAAGCGCGTTATGGTGGCCGTCGATAAATCGGAATCCGCCAAACAGTCATTCCAGCTTGCGCTATCTTTGGTCAAAGAAGTCAGTGGCGGAGAGATAATTTTAGTACACGTCACCAAAGATTTGACTGGAAAATCCACCGCAGATTTAACAGCAAGTGCTGACAAAGACCCCGTATTAGCTCCGGCAGTAGCACTAGCGAAACAAATGGGAGTTCACTACCGCTGCGTGAGTGCTACAGGCAAGCCAGGGGAAGAAATTTGTCGGATTGCAGACGATATGAATGCCGACTTGTTGGTGCTCGGTTCCCCGGATCGGCGACCCAGCGTTGCCAAAAACTTTGTGGATATCGATCGACTCCTAGGAAATTCGCTATCAGATTACGTGCGAGTCTACGCCAACTGTCCCGTCTTGCTAGCCCGCACAGTCGGCTAGACTCTCAACGTTAACAGTTATAGCAACCGCCCCCCAGAATTAGGACGTTCTTAATTGCTCAAACATGAGCTATTCTTGCTTCTTACTTCTTCCTTCTGCTATAGCAGCCAACACAGAATATTTAACAAAAAAAGCGCCTCAGCAAAAAGCTGTTGGCGCTTTTTTTTGCAAGCCGCTTGCACCAGACAGAAACAGCAGCAGTTGCTAATCTTTTCTGCTTTGACGGCTAGCCGTTTGAATGTACAGAATGATTAGAAAAACACTGGGAACCAATACAAACAGAATGGTTGCCACAAACCCTAAATCGTTAACTTCCATGAAGACGCTCGCCTCTATCGGAAAATAGGAAAATACACACAACTAGGATATCACTCAAAGGCAAAAGGCAAACTCGAAGACAGAAGAATGGCTTACGGACAAGCGTCGAAACCCAGGTTCTGCGTGGATGGCTCGCAGACCAACCTTTTATTTTTTGTAGAAACTAAGTTGCTTTTCCGAGGTGAGGAAAAGAGATGATTATTATACAGTTAAATAGGAAAAAAAAACAAAATTCTTGGATTCTGAATTTTTCTTTCCTTCTGCATCTCTAGCATCTCTAGCCTTCTGCCTTCTGAAAGTCACGGCTTAGTCTTCACACTCACCGCGCCGTTGACCATAGCTTGACAAGCCAACCGATAGTTTTCGGGCTTTTTCTTGAGCTTGCGGTTTTCAAAGTCAGTGCGGGGCGACAGATTTTCACTGCCCTCGACAATTTCCACAATGCAGGTGCCGCATTGACCGATGCCCCCGCAATTCATCATTTTTCCCGAAAACGTGTACAAATCGATGCGGTTTTCTAGAGCTTTGAGCCTCAAATTCGCTCCGTCTGCTGCGATGACTTCCTGATTTTCCTTCACAAACTTGATATTGGCCATTGCCGATCCCTTAACGCAGTTGACATGGAACTCTATTACCAAATATTAACTAATGTGTCGGACGTTTAATACAGGATGTCCCATTGATCTGGTAATTAAAGCTCGCCCCAACTGAATCTCAAGGAGCGTCTGAGAGGTTATTAGTGGGCAGATTGGTCACAGCCCGCTGAAGAGACGACAGCCCCAGGTTGTAGGTGATAATTGCCGACAATCGGTTTCTCTCAGCCCTAGTCAAATCAGTTTCCGCCTGAATCACATCCGTCTGAGTACCCACACCAGCTTGAAACCGCAGTCTCGCCAGACGCAGAGCTTCCCTCGACTGCAAAACTCCCGCCTCAGAAGTTTCGATATTCTCAAAGCTCGACTCTAAGCCAAAATAAGCTTGTTCCACTTCGCGGCGAACCTGATTGCGGAGTTGGTCGAATCGAGTTTCGGCGATCGCAATATCAGCATCCCGCTGTCTCACCCGGGCGTTCGCCGCGCCCCCATCGAAGATACTCCAAGTCAGACTCGCCCGGATCGAATAACCATCGGCCCAGCCACGAACAGCATACGGATCGGGGTTATCAGGGTCTTGTCCCAGTACGTTGTAACTACCCCCCACACTCACTTGAGGCAAACGCCCTGCCTGAATCGCTCGCCTCTGCTGCTTGCTGATATCTCTCTGCACCAACTGCTGTTCCAACTCGGGGCGATTCCTAAAAGCCTGCACGATACTGTCTTCCAAAGACAGCCTCCAAAAGCCTGCTTGCTCTACCGGGTCAGCCGCTGTCAAGTTCGCCGACTGGCTGATATTCAAAATCTCAGCCAGACGCCGCTGGGCAACTCGCTGATCACGACGAGCAACTGACAGTTGTTGCTGTTCGTTAGCCAAATTTGCCTGAGCCTGCAACACAGCAAACCGGGTTCCCACCCCTGCCCGTTCCAAAGCTTCGGCATCCCGCAAACTTTGCTCGGCATTTCTCACCGAAGCTTGGCGGATGGCAACTTGTCCGTCCGCGTTTTGCAAGGTGTAGTAAGCCTCAGCAGTGTCGAAGCGCAGTTCCTCGGCTTGGCGTTCCACATCCAGTTCCCGAAGGCGCAACTGTTCCTCTGCCGCGCGGATGGTAGCGCGCCGTCTTCCGAACAAATCGACATCATAGCTCAACTGCAAAGTGCTGTTGAGACTGTTGTTGCCGAAATTTGTGCCGGCTTGCTCTGCGGGCTGCCCGGTTCGGTTAGCCACAGCGTTGATACGGCGCTGCGTAGCCCGAATTCCGAGTTCTCCGCCGGCAGTCACAGATCGGCTGGCGTCCATTTGAAAATTTAGGTCTGGATAAAGAGCAGCTTGCTGTTCGCGCAAAGCTGCTCTGCTTTGTTCCACTTGCTGTCCGGCGATTTGCAAAACTTGGCTGTTGCGCCGCGCGAGGTCGATCGCCTGCTGCAAGGTAATTGACTCAGTTTGCTCGATCCTGACATCCTCGGGGTTTGTCGGAAACAGCAGCGGATTCGGGTTGGGTTCCAGGGAAGCCGGAGGGTTGGTGTTTAAAATGCCCTTCGGCGGCACAGCGGGGAAACTTTCGTTCGGAGTGCCCCGGAGGATGGGAACTGGGGAACTGGGCACCGGGGCACTGGGCACCGGAACATTGTTGGGAGGGGTGGGAGAAGGCTGCTGAACCTGTGTCGGTTCCAACCCTTTAAGAGGCGTTGAACCGCCCTGAGACAGAGTTAATGGGGCAGCCGGAGCAGCCTGTTGAGGCTTTGATGCTTGCTCGGGCCCGGTTGAGGAAGTTGATGCGATGTTTGCTCCCCCTGGCTGCTGAGACTTGGAGGTTTGAGGGTTAAGGGCGATCGACTGTTCGGGATCGGATGCTGATTCTGGTGCTGTGTTCGAGGTCGATCGAATATTCTGCCCTACTTCGAGCTGATTGCTAAGGGCGGAACTGTCCTGAGATTGAGCCGGAGGCTGTGCTGAAGCACTCTGTGCGGCGTTGCTGAAAGTAATTGCAGCGCCCACTCCGACTACCACGATTTGACGAAAAACACGCATAATTTTTTAATTAGTCTGCAATTCTAGAGACAATTTTAGAGCAAGAGTTGGCTTCAAGTTTCTAGTTTGTAGCCTGAACTCTCCAGTTACAAGTCAGAATTACCCTACTCATGTTAACTTTTGAATGTTCGATTCAAAATTTAGAATTCAACCTCAGCAGTTGCCAGACCGATCGCCGCCGAGATTAGTTCCTCTACTCCGCTCACGGGCAAAATCCGGGTTTTTAGGGAGCTGGCTAGCTGTTCGAGGGTCATGTCGTCTAGAAAACGCGGTTCCCCCTGTTTTAGCATCACCGACGGCAACAGGATACCCTCTCCCAAGTCTCGCCCCTGCAAAGCTTCGAGTAAATCTTGCCCGGTGAGCAAACCCGTAACAGTGATAGTTTGTCCCCAGTAGTGGCTGCACAAAGCTGCCATGTTGACGGACAAGCCGGGAATTTGGTTGAGTTGTTGTACGATCGGCTCAAAAGCTTTTTCGACAGCATTCCCCACCACCCAAACTAGCTTGCGCGCCGGCTCGACTTGCATCGGTTGCAGCTTCTCAAAAGCCGTTTCAAACTGCTGGATAAACTGGCGAATCGAACCCACACCGTTACCAATTTGGGGATAATCTTCGTAATCAGCAGCCGACGGCAAATCTAAACCCGCTATTAAAAACCACTCGTCAGCCAGCCAAATACAGCGCGATTTTGAATGCTGCTTTTTCGCCTTTTTGCCACCTTTTCCTTGACTCAAAAGCACTTGAATTTTCTGCACTTGTTCGATTACTTCTCGCGCTTTTTCCGCAGTTACTGCGATTAGTTCATCTTCGGCAGGGCGAAAGCGAGTTAAACCCACCGGCACTACAGCCACCGATGCTACAGCGGGAATACTTCCTGTATGAAACTTGGCCAAATCTAACAAAGTGCGTTCTAAATGTTCGCCGTCATTAATACCGGGACAAACAACTACTTGAGCGTGAATTTGCAAGCGGCGTTCTTGAAACCATTTGATTTGCTCTAAAATCTTGCCAGCCCGGAGATTTTTTAACAGCCTAATTCGTACTTCCGGTTCGGTAGCGTGTACGGAAACATAGAGAGGAGAAAGCCGCATTTGTTCGATTCTGTCCCACTCTTTTTGAGTCAGATTTGTGAGAGTGAGATAGCTACCATAAAGAAAGCTGAGGCGGTAGTCATCATCTTTGAGATAGAGAGTTTCGCGCTTGCCCGGTGGTTGTTGGTCGATAAAGCAAAAAGGGCAGCGGTTGTTGCACTGAATTAGTCCATCAAAAAGAGCGGTTTCAAATTCAACTCCCAAGTCTTCGTCGTAATCTTTTTCTATTTCTAACTTGTGGGTTTTGCCTTTAGTGTCTAATACTTCTAATTCGAGAAATTCATCGGCGCACAGAAATTGATAGTCAATTAAATCGCGGGGTTTTTGACCGTTGACGGCGACGATTGAGTCTCCGGGTTCAAATCCCATTTCGGCGCAGATGCTTTCGGGGATAACTTTGGTGATTAGGGCTGGCCGGATTGATAAGTCGCTCATGGTTATATTATCGGTTATTTGTTGAAGTTTGCTAAAGGCGATCGCCTTTAGAATCAGGGTTTGTTCTGGGTTGTGAATTTATTTGAGCTGTGACAGAATAAAGCAAAAATCTTTAATTTATGAAATTCAAAATCTTGACAGGACTCCTAACCGGGTTAGTTGCTTGTACCACAAGTGTAGTTTTTTGTCAACCCAGCCGTGCGGCAAATGATAGCTTTTTTAACAACGGCACTCTCAAATATATTAACACTGGGATTATGAATGCAGAACCCGTGATGTGCGCTGCTGTTAATCAAGATGATACTTGTACGAATAGGACTTTGCTATTCACTTTGATGCAGGGGAGTGACGCTGACGCTACCTTAAAAAAACTGCCAGAAGTTGACTTAACAGTTGTAGAATTTACCAACATTCAAAAGTACAGCGTTGCTAAGATTGCCAACTCAGATTTGGCGGCAGGAACGAAAGCTGAGGATTTCTTTATTCGGGGTGAGGATAAGTATCAAAAAGGAGATTGTCAAAGCGCTATAGCCGCTTACACTCAAGCAATTAAGCTTAATCCTAACTATGCCAAAGCCTACCACAGCCGGGGAATTTGCCGCTCTAAATTAGGAGACAAGCAGAGTGCTGTAGCCGATTACAACCAAGCTTTACGAATTAATCCTAACTATGCCAAAGCCTACTACAACCGAGGAATTTCCCGCTCTGAATTAGGAGACAACCAGGGTGCTGTAGCCGATTACAACCAAGCTTTACCAATTAATCCTAACTATGCCAAAGCCTACAACAACCGGGGAATGCTGCGATCTGAATTATGAGACAGCAAGGGGGCTGTAGCGGATTATAACCAAGCTTTACGAATTAATCCTAACTTTGCCGAAGCCTACAACAACCGGGGGCTTGCCCGCTATCGTTTAGGAGACAACAAGGGTGCTTTAGCGGATTATAACCAAGCTTTACGAATTAATCCTAACTTTGCCGAAGCCTACAACAACCGGGGGCTTGCCCGCTATCGTTTAGGAGACAACAAGGGTGCTTTAGCGGATTATAACCAAGCTTTACGAATTAATCCTAACTTTGCTAAACCTTACTTAAACCGGGGAGTTGTCTGCTCTGACTTAGGAGACAACCAGGGTGCTGTAGCCGATTACAACCAAGCTTTACGAATTAATCCTAACTATGCCGAAGCCTACGGCAACCGGGGATTTGCCCGCTCTGAATTAGGAAACAAGCAGGGTGCAATTCAAGATTTTCAGAAAGCAGCAGACTTATTTCAGAAGCAAGGAGATAAAAATAACTATCAAAAAGCCCTTAACAATGTTAGGAGACTTCGATAAACTGCAAAAACTCCCCAAAGGTCGATCGCACTACTAATCGCTAAAAAATAGAAGACGCTGATCCCCGACTTCTTAAAGAAGTCGAGGATCTAATTAAACATTATCAGAATCCGATAATTTATTTTTTTATATCTTTCGTTACTCTACCACCTATGAATGATTTGTGTAAATAAAAGAAAAGTGGTCAACTCACATTCAAGAAAAAAAGGGGGGAGACAAATCTTTCGCCTTTCTCCTTAACGGCACGGGCGCACATTTTATCTAAATCGTCCTGATCTAAATTTATTTTTAACTGCATCAACAGATTCTCTAGATTCTCTTGCTGTTGAGGTTTCCCACTTTCTTTCATTGGTAATAATTTTGTAAGGGGGCATTCTATTTCTTAATTCTACCGATAGCAGTAGGAGCGACATAAGTGGCTCCTACTGCTATCGGATTTATCTTTTAAATATTGTTCACGGCCCCACCTGCGATCGCGGTTAAAATGGCCACGCCAAAAGCTAGCCGATACCACACAAACACCCAGGTGTTTTGAGTTTGCAGAAACTTGATCAGCCACGCGATCGACAAATAAGAAAATACAAATGCCGAAATCGTCCCCACTATCAAAGCTGCAACTCCAGCATCGCTGATTCCTTCTCCCACAGCACCCTTTAATTCTACTAATCCAGCCAGAGTAATTGCCGGAATTCCCAATAAAAAAGAAAACCGCGCGGCGGCGGCTCTTTCCAATCCCATGAACAATCCTGCTGTGAGAGTGGAACCCGATCGCGAACACCCCGGAATCAAGGCTATTGCTTGAGCTAATCCCATCAAAATACCGTCTTGAACAGTTAACTTTTCATAAGTGCGATTGCGCTTGCCAATTTTTTCGGCTGTTGCTAAAAGTAGCGACATGAATATCGAAGCAATGGCGATGCTGGCCAAACTTCTCAGTGGCGAGTTGTCAAAATCTGGAACCAATGCCTTGATTAGCAGCCCAAAAAAGAGTATAGGTATTGTTCCCAAAACCAGTCCCACCGCCATTTGAAATTCTTGCGATTTGAAGTCGCGCCGCACCACGGCATCTACAGCACCTAAAGTTATAGTTGTCAAGTCTTTCCAGAAATACCAAAGCACTGCCACAATGCTGCCCAACTGAATTACAGCAGTATAAGCAACCCCCGGATCGCCCCATCCTAGGGCGATCGGCACTACCTTTAAATGAGCGGTGCTGCTGATGGGCAAAAACTCGGTTAATCCTTGTACAATTCCTAAAATAAAGGCCTGCACCAGATTGATTTGAGCGGGCCCGGAAACATCAGCAGCGGGCGTTTGGGCGAGGAGTGCGTCAAGCAAAGCTATCATTAGTTGTAAATTCCTAGTTGTCAGTTTCTAGTTATCAATTGGATTTAAGATTTTGCACCTTTCTGGGAAGCTTGAAGTCCATCCCACAAATAAATTTTATTGGGGCGCGGACACTTCGAGCCCGGCCCTGAAAAGCCGATCGCAAATAGTGCTCTTCGGTCAGTATAATCGCCTTGTAGATCGCCACTATCAGCAATTTATGATAGTCGAGCCGAAACTACTTTAACCTACTCACCAACATTTGCCTACATTTTGCTGATAAACTTAGGAAAGTTTTTGCATCTGATTTCGATTTCCTTACAGCAAGTGCCAACACCCTATGATATTTCCTGAGAACAAAAATTCAATTGTTACTCCTGCTACTGGCCTAGGCTTGCTGCGGCGAATCTTGTCAGCGAGTCTTTTAACAGTCGCGATCGCACTTAGCTTGATACTGCTAACCGGCACGCCACCAGCCTTAGCAACTCTCACCGACGATCGCTTTGACGGTACAATCTTTGCCCTCTACGCCGGCAACGGTTCCCTAGTTCCTCCTAAAGTCAAGCTTGTAGATTCTTTCAAACGCCATAAACCCGTATTATTAGTGTTTTACACAGACGACAGCAGCGACTCCAAGCAATACGCGATCGTCGTCTCTCAACTCCAGGAATTTTACGGCCGCGAAGCCGATTTTATGCCGATAAGTGTTGACTCTTTGCCTCCGCAACCGTCACCGGAACTCACAGAACCGAGCCATTATTACGAAGGTTTTGTACCTCAAACTCTCATCCTCGACCAATCGGGAAAAGTAGTTTTTAACGAGAAAGGACAAATACCCTTTGAACAGGTTGATGATGCTTTTCGGAAAGTATTTGATTTGCTGCCCCGTGAAAAATCCCTCCCGCTAAAACGCCGCGTTGTGAACGAACTTAATGTCGAATTATCGAAGTAAAATGTTGCAATAAGTAATATCCGTTCCGGTTGCAGCGTAATTATTGTTGACCCTTCGACTTGGCTCAGCGCAACGCTGTTGACTATTGACTCGGGGTATAAAAACTGAGTGGGTGAGTGTTAACTGTTGACTCGATTTTATCATTCCGATGCAACTGGAAAGGATATAAGCTAACTTCCACAAACGATATACTGGCGAGGCCCGACTTCTTGAACAAGTCAGGTCTCGAATAGCTATCAAACCAATTCATATCGTTTCCGGCTGGATCGGGAACAATATTAAAGCTGAAAAAAGCGGCGCCGCCAAGTATGGAACAGTACGAGATAAAGAGAAATAAAAATGAAGTGGGCCAAGTATTGATAAAAGTTGGATATTGATCGGGTGACAAAAAATCCCTGATAGGGTTTTGGGTTAATTGCGGCTGAGTTTTGAGGATATTAAGAGGAATAGGCATCAAAATCAAAGAAGGCGGGTTTTTTGCCGTTTGTGCGGGCTCGGAAGTATGGTAGCAAAAAAACCGGGTTTATGAGTGCGATCGTTGATCTTCCCATCCCGCTGCTGTTTCAAGCCCTAGATGGGAAAATAGGTATTTTCCGGCTCTATTCCGCTATCCTTGCCGAGGTCGATCGCACTTGTTTCAATCCCTGATAGGGTTTTAGGTATTTTCCGGCCTTATTGCTCATCAAAGCCAACCACACAGCCAAGGGTTTCAATCCCTGATAGGGTTTTAGGTATTTTCCGGCTTGATTCAAGACATCAGAAACAGTATCGCCACTCGAGTTTCAATCCCTGATAGGGTTTTAGGTATTTTCCGGCGCGAACTGGCGCCGCTGCCGGAGCGACAAACCGAGTTTCAATCCCTGATAGGGTTTTAGGTATTTTCCGGCTGGTTTCGATTTCCTCTCAAGTAATTTTTTGTAGTTTCAATCCCTGATAGGGTTTTAGGTATTTTCCGGCGGTGTCAGGCGGGCAGAAATTGTGGAATTGGGCGGGAGTTTCAATCCCTGATAGGGTTTTAGGTATTTTCCGGCGGGCAGACCCTGAAGCCGAGCCAAACACCGAGGCGTTTCAATCCCTGATAGGGTTTTAGGTATTTTCCGGCTAGGTTTTGTGAGCCGTAATAGTCAGGAATGCCCGTTTCAATCCCTGATAGGGTTTTAGGTATTTTCCGGCGTGATGGGTATGGCTATGGCTACGGAAACACAAATGTTTCAATCCCTGATAGGGTTTTAGGTATTTTCCGGCCTGCCAGCGGTGATACTCCGGCAGAAGTCGCATTTAGTTTCAATCCCTGATAGGGTTTTAGGTATTTTCCGGCTTCTATATGGGCCTCTTAGTCCCATTCGATCCTGAAGTTTCAATCCCTGATAGGGTTTTAGGTATTTTCCGGCATCCTGTTGAAGGTGCTAAAATTTTTGCGCGACTGTTTCAATCCCTGATAGGGTTTTAGGTATTTTCCGGCTGGCTCCCGGTGTCGGACTAGCCCCTGAACTTTTTGGTTTCAATCCCTGATAGGGTTTTAGGTATTTTCCGGCAAGATCTTTTTTGTTCCTCGGTTCCATACTTGGTGTTTCAATCCCTGATAGGGTTTTAGGTATTTTCCGGCCAGAATTCACACAGATAGCCTGTGGATTGATGCGAGAATCCGGTTTCAATCCCTGATAGGGTTTTAGGTATTTTCCGGCTTGCCATGCCTCCTCCTAAGTTTTACTTCTAGGTTTATAGTTTCAATCCCTGATAGGGTTTTAGGTATTTTCCGGCCCGGCCCGCCGCCAACGCCACAGCCGAAGCATTTAGTTTCAATCCCTGATAGGGTTTTAGGTATTTTCCGGCCTTAACAGGGACAACGGCAGGCTCTAAAGTAGTCATGTTTCAATCCCTGATAGGGTTTTAGGTATTTTCCGGCTATGTGGCAGTCCTACCCACAGGAAAACGGAAGAGTTTCAATCCCTGATAGGGTTTTAGGTATTTTCCGGCAACATAAATTCATTGTTGACACCAGCGGCACCGGGTTTCAATCCCTGATAGGGTTTTAGGTATTTTCCGGCTCACGACCGCCTAAAAAATTAAAATGCCCTGTGGTGCTACAGTTTCAATCCCTGATAGGGTTTTAGGTATTTTCCGGCAATTCCCCCCAAGGCGAGCGCACCTCCACCAAAGTTTCAATCCCTGATAGGGTTTTAGGTATTTTCCGGCCTGCCCCAAGCTTCTTCTGCTTCGTCGTATTTACAAGTTTCAATCCCTGATAGGGTTTTAGGTATTTTCCGGCGGTAGATAGGCAGTTTCGGAAAGTAAGTCGCACCTGTTTCAATCCCTGATAGGGTTTTAGGTATTTTCCGGCACTAAATCTTTAGAAGGTGTCCAAGTTACAGGTCACGTTTCAATCCCTGATAGGGTTTTAGGTATTTTCCGGCTTAAGCCAATCAAGCATTTCCGCTTGGACTCTAGTTTCAATCCCTGATAGGGTTTTAGGTATTTTCCGGCCCAACTTGATAGTGGGTTCCAGCTTCCAGCCCAGTTTCAATCCCTGATAGGGTTTTAGGTATTTTCCGGCAGCGGCCAGCATTGCCTATACCCAGTTTTGCCCTCCGTTTCAATCCCTGATAGGGTTTTAGGTATTTTCCGGCCGCTTGTGAGCGATCGACCGTGAGTGTCGGTTGAGTTTCAATCCCTGATAGGGTTTTAGGTATTTTCCGGCATGGGCAGAAATTCAATTTTCATTAATGCTTTATTAATGTTTCAATCCCTGATAGGGTTTTAGGTATTTTCCGGCCTGATGTTCCGTTGTACAAAGGTGAGTTAATTAGTTTCAATCCCTGATAGGGTTTTAGGTATTTTCCGGCAAATACCCTTGACAGCCAGAAGTTTGGACTAGACCGTTTCAATCCCTGATAGGGTTTTAGGTATTTTCCGGCTCAATCGAAAATGAGTCGATCCCGTTAAGTGGGTTTCAATCCCTGATAGGGTTTTAGGTATTTTCCGGCCACCTCCTGGCGAGCGCGGATTAGCTGAGTGATGTTTCAATCCCTGATAGGGTTTTAGGTATTTTCCGGCCGTTCAGGAGCGTTTCTTTTCCCAACAACATCATGTTTCAATCCCTGATAGGGTTTTAGGTATTTTCCGGCACGACCAACAAGTACGGATTCCCAGTGAGACACAGGTTTCAATCCCTGATAGGGTTTTAGGTATTTTCCGGCTCTCTAAGCCTGCATAGGCTGCGTGGTAAGGTGAGTGAGACACAGGTTTCAATCCCTGATAGGGTTTTAGGTATTTTCCGGCTGTTAGCTTCAATCCCTGGTAGGGTGTACTTGCTCGTTTCAATCCCTGATAGGGTTTTAGGTATTTTCCGGCGGAGAATCGCCCCATAGTTGGCAGCCCCTACCTCAGTTTCAATCCCTGATAGGGTTTTAGGTATTTTCCGGCAGTCAAATAATGGCGTCACCATTAACAGAAAAAGTTTCAATCCCTGATAGGGTTTTAGGTATTTTCCGGCCTGGCGCAGCCGACAAACACGGGAGAAGAAACCACCGGTACGTTTCAATCCCTGATAGGGTTTTAGGTATTTTCCGGCCTTCGATCGCCAGTGCCAAGCCCAATAAATCGAACAATCCCGTTTCAATCCCTGATAGGGTTTTAGGTATTTTCCGGCCAATATTTTCGTCTAGCGTAGCAATACTGATATACCAGTTTCAATCCCTGATAGGGTTTTAGGTATTTTCCGGCTGCCGCGTCGGAGTGCTGTTTTGTCATCATCGTCGTTTCAATCCCTGATAGGGTTTTAGGTATTTTCCGGCACAAATGGCGAGAGACTGTAGGACGGAATGACCAGTTGTTTCAATCCCTGATAGGGTTTTAGGTATTTTCCGGCACCAGCTTTAACAGCCCAGTCCATAGAAAACTCAATGTTTCAATCCCTGATAGGGTTTTAGGTATTTTCCGGCCTTGGGCAAGTGCGGACTGACAAGCTTGTTCGACTGTTTCAATCCCTGATAGGGTTTTAGGTATTTTCCGGCAAAATCCGGGCAAATTCGTGACACTTGATTTGGGTTTCAATCCCTGATAGGGTTTTAGGTATTTTCCGGCATGGGTTGAACAAATAGTAGCCGTTTAGAGGTAAGTGCTTTGTTTCAATCCCTGATAGGGTTTTAGGTATTTTCCGGCGCCATCCCATTTGTGTATCGTTCCTCGTAAATTACTTGTTTCAATCCCTGATAGGGTTTTAGGTATTTTCCGGCCTGAATTTCTGCGATCGCACGAAGCCCGCATTCGGCGTTTCAATCCCTGATAGGGTTTTAGGTATTTTCCGGCCATCAAGAATGGCAGCAGCACGATGCTGGTAGAAGAGTGGGTTTCAATCCCTGATAGGGTTTTAGGTATTTTCCGGCCTTCGTTAGTGGCGGAAGAATCTCCGCTAGTGGGAGCGTTTCAATCCCTGATAGGGTTTTAGGTATTTTCCGGCTCTTGACAAAATTTCTTGGCTAGGGTAGTTCCCTTGTTTCAATCCCTGATAGGGTTTTAGGTATTTTCCGGCCCACCGCAGACACCGAAAAAAAGAAAGAAAAACCAGGGTTTCAATCCCTGATAGGGTTTTAGGTATTTTCCGGCCGCCCGTTCCAGAAGCCTTGCTGTATTTGGTTTTCAACGTTCATTTGGGTCTGTATTAGCAAAAATACCATTTCAGCCTCCGGCCTGTCAATACCCTATTTAGACTTTCCCCCTCAAACCCTTATCATATAAAGGCTTCAGCAATTGTGTCTGCCGTTTTCCCCAGGAATCGGCCTCAAACCCTTACATAAATTGGATTACAGCCCACAAAATTAACCTCTCGAATTTTACACCCAGCAACAGACGCATTTTTCCCAAAAATATACGTCGCGCCCAAAACCCGCAGACAGCCACAATTCTCTTCATAATTATAAGCTGTCGAGCAAAATAGATCAGAACCCTTAAACTTCAAACCATGACCAAAACCTTAATTCCCGTAATACTCGCCGGCGGTAAAGGCGAACGCTTCTGGCCCCTCAGCCGCAAGCAGCGCCCCAAGCAGTTTTTGAGTCTCGACGGTAGCGGCAAGAGTTTGCTGCAAGCTACAGCAGAAAGACTATTAACATTAGGTAACGGCTGGGACGATTTGTGGGTGGTAACGTCGGAAATGTTGGCTGCGGGAGTCCGGGAACAGTTGCCGCTTTTACCTCCTGAGAACTTGCTGGCGGAACCCGAGGGCCGCGATACTGCGCCAGCGGTGGCCTGGACTGCTATAGAAACTGCGAAGCGTTACGGCGAAGATGCGGTGGTGGGTTTTTTTCCGGCGGATCACTGGATTGGGGAACCGGAGGAGTTTGTCAAGACTTTGGAGGCGGCGGCCGAGTTGGCGAAAAATCAGGATGCGATCGCCACTTTGGGAGTAAAACCGAGTTATGCTTCCACCGGCTACGGCTACATCGAACAAGGCGAGGAAATTGGCAGTTTTGGAGGTTTTCCAGCCTATCGGGTGGCGAGGTTTACCGAAAAGCCCGATCGCACAACTGCGGAAGAATTTGTAGCCAGTGGCAAGTTTAGTTGGAACGGCGGAATTTTTGTATTTCGAGTTGGAACAGTCTTGACAGAATTGCGAAATCATGTACCGGAAATGATGGCAGCTTTGGAAACAAAAGGCGCGCAGGCGTACTCGGAATTACCCAAAATAAGCATCGATTACGCCCTGATGGAGAAGACGCAAAAAGCCTGTGTTCTGCCCGTAGGCTTTAGCTGGGACGATTTGGGTGATTGGAATGCGATCGGCCGTTTGCTGCAAGGAGATAAGCCTAATGTCGAGTTAGCAAAACACGTCGGAATTGATACCAAGGGCGGCATTTTTTATGCAGCGGATGAGAATGAAGTCATCGTCACCATTGGTTTAGAAGATGTCGTAGTTGTCAGAGATGGCAATGTGACTTTGATTGTGAAAAAGGACAGGACGCAGGAGATTAAACAGGTAATTAAGGTTTTGGGAGAAGATGAGAAGTTGAAAGATTTGCTGTGAAGGTGAAATGAGGCAGCACGACACGGATTCTGAAGACGGATACACCAACTATTCATCACTGTTTATCCAGGCATTCGTTTTTGAATCTGTGTTGTGCCTTACTCTTCACTTTATTTACATAATTTCTTCTAAATTCAACACAAAACCAGGCAGTACATCTTCCCCTGATAGAGTGGCAGGATTTTCGATAATTTCAACATCTTGACCGGGGCGATAAATTTCTACCCGCCGATTTTGCCTGTCAATTAACCAACCCAATTTAGCACCGTTATCTATATATTCTTGCATTTTCTCTTGAAGTTTTTTCAAGGAATCAGTCCGAGAACGCAACTCAACAACAAAATCTGGACACAAAGGAGCAAAACTCTCTTTTTGTTCCGGTGTTAAAGCATCCCACCGTTCTTTTTTGACCCAAGAGGCATCAGGAGAGCGATCGGCACCATTGGGGAGTTTAAAGCCTCCCGAAGAGTCGAAAACAACTCCCAGTTTAGTTTCACGGTTCCAGACTCGGAGTTGAGATGTTAAATCGGCATTACGCCTGCTAGTTTCACTGCCTGTCGGTGGCATAATAATTAATTCCCCTGATGCTGTACGTTCAAATTGATAATCGCGGTTGTGCTGACAAAGCTGAAAAAATTGCTCGTCACTTAAGTTGATGGATAATTCGATCGAGTTGGTAGGAAATTGGATGGCAATCATGTCTCTTATACGGTATTAAACACATTGAGAATCTGGTTTGTAATAACTTACTCATTCAATTATTTGAGACAAGTTTTCAAGTCAATAAATTTAATTATAAAAATATCATGTCTGCTTTAACTGTATATTACTATGAGGAGCAATGCCACGGCCAAAGACCGATCGCCCCCACACCCCAAAATTCGTGAAGCGAAGCTATCCCGTAGGGAATCGCACCCTTTCGCCCAATTTATTCCCCAAGACACTGGTCAGCCCGGTCAACAGCGCTATCCTAGTAGTTATATAGCCCTTAAACCCGATCGACCCGGAGGCCCCTTGTTTAGCCTAGTTCAAAACAATTCTCGCAAAGGAGAAATTCTAGAGGTCGTCTTCCGCAACGGTTGGGACTACATGAAAAGCCTCCTAACCGGCCGCAAAACCGACGCACCCAGTCTCCCAACTCCAGCAGTTCTCCGCAACATCCTCGTCGAATTAGGCCCAGTATTTGTCAAATTGGGACAATTGCTGAGCACCCGTCCCGACCTTTTGCCGGCCGTCTACATCGAAACCCTCTCCACGCTACAAGCGGAAGTGCCGCCCGTACCCTGGTCGCAAGTAGAATTTATCGTCCGCAAGGAACTCACACAATCCCTCGAAGATACCTTCGCCAAATTTAACACTCAAGCCATCGCCGCAGGTTCGATCGCCCAAACCCACAAAGCTACTTTAAAAGACGGCCGCGAAGTCGCCCTCAAAGTTCAGCGCCCCGGTATTGATATTGTCATCGAACAAGACATCGCCGTGCTCCGAGGTTTGGCAGAACTTGTCATGCTCACAGACTTCGGTCAACAATACGATATTGTCGCCCTAGCAGAAGAATTTGCGATCGCCCTGCGTGCAGAATTAGACTTCATTCAAGAAGCCAGCTATACAGACGAACTGCGCCGCAATTTATCTAAAAGTAAATGGTTTGACCCCACACAAGTTGTCTTACCAGAAATTAACTGGGAGTTGACCACAAAAAAACTCTTAGTAATGGAGTGGCTGAACGGAGTCCCGATTTTGTTAGGCGATTTGCAAGGAATTCGCCACAAAGGAGATATAAATGCCGAACGCGAAGAAATTACAACCCTACTTTGCCGCGTTTTCTTCCAGCAGTTGTACATCGACGGATTCTTTCACGCAGACCCGCATCCCGGCAATTTATTTTATCTAACAGACGGCCGGATAGCTTTGCTAGACTGCGGTATGGTCGGCCGATTAGACCCGCGAACTCAACAGAATTTGACAGAAATGTTGCTGGCCATTGTCGATTTAGATGCTCAGCGTTGCGCTCAATTAACTTTAGAAATGGCAGAATTTGCTCAGCCGACAAGTTTAGTTAATCTAGAGAACGATTTAGCTCGAATGCTCCGCAAGTATTACAATGTCAGCTTGTCACAAATGAACTTGTCGGAAATTTTTTACGAGGTGCTGGAAATCACCCGTAAAAATAAAATTCGACTACCCAGCAATCTCGGTTTGTATGCAAAAACTCTAGCTAATCTGGAAGGACTGGCGCGCTCTTTTAATCCCCGATTTAATATTGTAGAGCAGGTCAAACCCCTGATGACCGATATGTTTCGGCGTCAGTTATTAGGAGATGATCCAATCCAAGCTCTGCTGAGAACTGCCCTGGATCTCAAAAGCTTATCTTTGCAATCTCCGCGACAGGTGGAAGTGCTTTTAGACCGAGTTACTTCGGAAACTTTGAAGTGGAACTTGACACTAAAAGAACTCGATCCACTACGCCGCACTCTGGGCGATTCTGCGAACCGACTTTCTTTTAGTATTGTCGTGGGTTCGCTGATTGTAGGGGCAGCAATTATTTCTTCTAACGCACAAACTTCTCAGTTATCTTTTCTGAGCACTGGTTTGTTTGGGGCGGCGAGTTTTTTGGGTTTTTGGTTGATTATTAGCATTCTCAGGTCAGGCCGTTTGCGGAGTTGATTGGAAAGGGGAAATAGGGAAAATCATGAGATATAGCAATCCTTTCGGGAAACGCACAACTGGCTTTTTTTGTGAACAAACCGCGAAGACGCTATATTGAGGTCAATGTTGAGAATAGAAGAGAAAGATTTCATGATTTATGCCAGGAGTGCTATAGCAATCCTAAATCATTTGTGAATTTCTTACTCCCTCCCCTTAGTAAGGGGAGGGTTGGCGTGGGGTAAAAAATTTTCGACTCCTTTAGGACTGCTATCGCATACTCAACTGTTAAGCAACATCTCTGACTTAAGATAGGCGATCGCCCGCAGCAATTAAGTCTAAGCTAGGAATTGTTCGATCGACCTAAATGAGGAAAAAAACATGAGTAGCGGTCACGCCAGCCATAAAGGCTCTTCCACAAAACCCAATACCAACACTAACGGTCAAATTACATCCCCTGCGGACCAACCCGCTGACCCGCTAAATCAAGAAACATCCGGTTATCCGTTCCATAATGAAGCAATGGAAAATCCTGTAGCGACCGCGCGGCCCGACGAAGAGGCTGAGTCTGGCGAAACACAGCAATAGTTATATCGATTAAATTAGCACCGATATGCTATCTGCGAGGCGGTTCATTAGATTTTTGATAACAACTCACGTTTGTACTAATTACATCTTGTACCTGTCCCCAGAGTCTGCCAGAGATTCCAATCTCGGTCGGGCTCTTTGGGCAGGTTCAGTAGTACCTAAAAACTTCACAACTAAAAACTCAAGTCCTTACGAGAAACCTATTTTACATAAAATTAAAGTTAGGAATTATTGCTAAATGAGCGGGATTAACCCAGTAGTGGAACAGGAAAAATTGCCGGAATTGGGGCTGGTCTGCATTACAACATCCGATGCAGTGCGCTTTCGCACTGTCACGCGGAAACGACTTTTACAGCTTTCGGAAACTGAACAAGAAAAAGTATTGCGCGAGCTTTATACAGACAACTTAAAAAGGCTTGACAAAGCGATCGACTTCTGTTCAGCTAATCAGATTAAGCTCTACCGGATGACTTCTGCACTGTTCCCTTTTGCAGATACAGATTTGGGGGAAGCGGTGCTACACTCCATGACTGAGGAATTGCGGATTACGGGCGATCGCGCAATTTCCCTCAACATCCGTTTGGTACTCCACCCCGATCAATTTGTCGTGCTCAGTTCCGACAAGCCTGATGTCGTTGCCAACAGTATTAAAATTCTCGCCACTCATGCTTTAATTTTAGATATGTTGGGACAGCCCCGATCGCCCTGGGCGCTGATGAACATTCACGGCGGCAAGAGCGATCGCACTTCGCAACTCCAGTCAGTCATCCGCGATTTACCCGAATCAATTCGATCGCGCTTAACCTTTGAAAATGACGAATACGCTTACAGTTCCTCGGAAATTTTAGAAGTTTGTCTCGATACCGGCGTACCAATGGTTTTTGACGCCCACCACCACGTCATTCACGAACATTTAGAAACTTACGACGATCCCAGCGTTGCCGAAATGCTCGCAGCAGCCCGCACAACTTGGTCTGTTCCTGAATGGCAATTAGTACACATATCGAATGGAAAAGAGTTTTTTACCGATCCGCGCCACAGCGATTTAATCACAGAAATGCCTAATTGCTATTATCAAGCTCCTTGGATTGAAGTAGAAGCTAAATTCAAAGAATTAGCTATTGAAAAGTTGCGCGGTGAATGGTTGTCTGTGAATGTTCCACAACTTAGCACTGTCTCATAGGGGGAAATTTTACTAACAATAATTGCCTAAAACCAATCATCTCGAAAACCCGCCCCCACCCAACGGTAAATCCCAAGAACAGGCAAGATGCCTGTTCCACAAAGAATGAATTTTATTGTGGGGTGAGTGTCCCGCAAGAACAGGCAAGATGCCTGTTCCACAAAGAATGAATTTTATTTTGGGGTGTCCCGCCCGCCCGGTTTAGTCCGACAATCCGACAGGGGTTAAAAACCCCTGTCTCATAGCTAAAGTCCTCTAAAAGAGGACTAAAATAGATAGATATTGAGATCGTATTTCCAGTCGGTTTTAACTTACATCTTGCACTCTTGTCAAGAACAGGCAAGATGCCTGTTCCACAATAAAATTCATCTCTTGTGGAACAGGCATCTTGCCTGTTCCTAAACAAGTAATTGAGAATGTTGCAATATCTCAGTTTTAACCGAATTTAGCATTCTGGCAGGGGTTTAAACCCCTGCCGGACTGTCGATAACCCGACCAATACTGGACTGCCGGAATAAGAGAAAACCGCGTTAATACCAACTATAAATTATGTGCGGACGATACACTTTAACTACTTCAGGTCAAATCATCGCCGAATTCTTCAAACTGTCGGAAGTTCCCGACATTAAACCGCGATACAATATCGCCCCAACTCAATCAGTGGCGACAGTCACAGTTTCTCAAAAGCAAATGCAGCGACAGTTTCAATTTATGCGCTGGGGCTTGATTCCAAGTTGGGCAAAAGACATGAAAATGGGCAGCAAGATGATCAATGCGCGATCGGAAACTGTAGCCGAAAAACCTGCTTTTCGCAGCGCCATCAAGCACAGGCGATGTTTGATAGTCGCTGATGGTTTTTACGAATGGCAACAGCAGGGAAAGAACAAACAGCCTTACTATTTTCAAAAGGCAGACGGAGAACCTTTTGCTTTTGCCGGTTTGTGGGAAAATTGGGAGTCTCCAGAAAAAGAAAACATTGTATCTTGCAGTATAATTACTACCGCTGCTAACGAAACAGTGGAGCCGCTGCACGATCGAATGCCAGTGATTCTCCCCGACAGCGATTGGGAACAGTGGCTCGATCCTTCTGTTAAAAATGCTCAGGAAGTTTTGCCGCTGTTAAAACCGTATGCTTCCGAAGCCATGAAAGCAAAAGCGGTAAGTGCGATCGTCAACAGTCCAAGTAGAGACACTCCCGAATGTATTAGCGATCCGCAATAAATCATTGCAGCGGACAAAACCGAGATAGTTTGAGTTATGATCTAAAATGATGTTTGAGCTGTAGCTTTGGTTTTCTAAGGATCAGTTTAACTCAGTTGTTATTGGCTCAAACATTTTTTTAATCTTAACATCAGTTAGAAGACAAAAAATATGATCGGATACGTTACACTCGGTACCAACGATATTGAAACTGCCGCCAAGTTTTATGATGCTTTGCTTGCTGAAATTGGCGCTCGACGATTCATGGAATTCGACCAATTTATCGCATGGGGCGTTTCTATTGAGCAACCAGGACTTGCTATTACAAAACCCTTTGATGGTAACACAGCAACTGTTGGCAATGGAGTAATGATAGCTCTTCAAGTTGACAGTCCAGAAAAAGTCAACTTAGTTTATAACAAAGCGATCGAACTGGGGGCTAAGGATGAAGGACCGGCCGGACCAAGAGGAGTGTTGCCGGGGTTTTATGCGGGATATTTTCGGGATCTTGATGGGAATAAGCTGAACGTGTTTTGTATGATGGCGCCAAACATTTAAATTTTTTATTTTTGGTGAAGATCGCAGAAAAAAAGCTAGTTCCGATTATTAGCTATTAGTTATTAGTTATCAATCCATAAATAAGAGTTGATAGCTAATAACTAATAGCTAATTACTAATAACTAAATTAACTCTCGTACATCCGCGCTTCAGCGGCCTCGGGATTTTCCTCGCAATACTCGTCAAAAGCCGTTTTGTCAAGCTTCATCGATCGCTGGTGAGAAGCCTCAGCCTGCATTTCCTCTACAATATCCCACGCTACCGCGCACTCTCTAGAAGTAGCGCCTTTCTCGGCACAGATAGTTCTGGCATCCGCGATCGCCTGTTCGATTTCTTCCTCAAATAAAACACTTTTCGGTTTCTCGACAAAATCGCTTTTTGTCAAGATATCTGTGACCGAAATAATCCCCAGTAGCTCGTCCTTAATCACCGGCGCCCGGCGGATGCGGGTATTCGCGAACAACCTAGCGACATATTCCACACCCAAGTCAGGATTGACCGTAATGCACGGTTTGGTCATAATCTCGAAGACGCGGACTTTTTTCGGGTCTACTCCGTAGGCTGCTACTTTATAGACAATATCCGTTTCTGTCACTATGCCGTAGGCATCTTGTTCGTGGCGGCGTTCCACAATCAACGCACGCAAACACAAATCGTTCATCATCGCTACCGCTTCAGCTACAGTTGCCGAACCGCGAATAGTGACCACTTCTTTTGTCATAATATCTTGGGCTTTCATCATCATTTTTTATTCCTTCCCGCTGATAAAGTCTACTGGGTCCCGATTTGGGGCGGTCCATTTGATTGGTGATCATCATTAGGACTTACCCTCAGAAATCGGGTTTCTACCAAAATTTTGGGTTTAGTAACGAGAAATCCGGTCTAGCAACCAGGTTTCTGAGAAATCGTGCGATCGCAAACTAATCATAAAACCTTTAACGGCCATCGGGATGACAAATTGGCTCAAACAGCCCCTCGCTCCCCCGGAACCTCTGGAGTCCGCGATTTAGCGCTCAGACGGGGCTAGCGTGCGATTCTCCAAGCAAGAGTGAAGTATTGGGGCGATCAGATCCTTGAGCTGGTTCGACTCAGATTTTGCAGCCCTAGTCCCAAAGAAGCAAAAGTTAACACAAACTAAGCAAGTGCTTGCGCTCGCAGAGATCCCCGCCTCTGATAAACTTGATTGCTGGGAGTGCAAAAGAGCACAAGGCACGCATCAGCAGTTGGGAGGATCTAGTTCGTGGACAATGTAATCGGTTTAGAGATTATCGAAGTAGTTGAGCAGGCAGCCATCGCCTCCGCTCGCTTGATGGGCAAAGGCGAGAAAGATGAAGCCGACAGAGTGGCTGTAGAAGCCATGCGGGAGCGCATGAACAAAATTCATATGCGCGGCCGCATCGTGATCGGCGAAGGCGAACGCGATGACGCACCCATGCTTTACATCGGCGAACAAGTAGGTATTTGTACCCGCGAAGATGCCAAAGATGTCTGCAACCTAGATGAACTGATCGAAATTGACATCGCTGTTGACCCCTGCGAAGGTACTAACCTGGTTGCTTACGGTCAAAACGGTTCGATGGCAGTTTTGGCAATCTCTGAAAAAGGTGGTTTGTTTGCGGCACCGGATTTCTACATGAACAAATTGGCTGCTCCTGCGGCTGCTAAGAATCATGTAGATATTCGCAAAACGCCCACTCAAAACCTCAAAATTATCTCTGATTGTCTCGGCCGCAGTATTGAAGATTTGGTGGTGGTGGTCATGGATCGCCCCCGACACAAAGATTTAATTAATGAAATTCGGCAAGCGGGTGCAAGAGTTCGGTTGATCAGCGACGGCGACGTTTCGGCAGCGATTTCTTGCGCGTTTTCTGGTTCCAACATCCACGCACTTATGGGTATTGGCGCTGCACCCGAAGGTGTGATTTCCGCAGCAGCAATGCGCTGTTTGGGCGGTCACTTCCAAGGGCAGTTAATTTACGATCCGGCTGTTGTAAAAACTGGTTTGATCGGTGAAAGCAAAGAGAGCAATATCGCTCGACTTAATGACATGGGCATTACAGACCCAGACAAGATTTACAATGCTGAAGAGTTGGCATCGGGAGAAACAGTTCTGTTTGCAGCTTGCGGGATTACTCCCGGAACGCTGATGGATGGAGTTCGCTTCTTTGGTGGTGGCGCTCGCACTGAAAGTTTGGTAATTTCTTCTCAGTCGAAAACTGCTCGGTTTGTGGATACAATCCATATGTTTGACCAGCCGAAATCTTTGCAATTGAATTAGTGATTAGTTAGGGGTTAACAGTTAAATGTTAACAATTAACAGTTAAATGTTAACAGTCACCGATGATTAGCAATTAGCGATAAACTAAGAACTAATAGCAGGTGACTGTTAACAACTAAGAAAGAAATAGTGACAAATCACAGATATGAATATTGCAGTCGTAGGTCTCAGCCACAAAACAGCGCCGGTTGAAGTTCGCGAAAAACTGAGCATTCCAGAACAGAAAGTTGAAGCGGCGATCGCCCAATTGCGCGGCTACCCGCACATTCAAGAGGTTGCTATTCTCAGCACTTGCAACCGTTTAGAGATTTATATTGTTACCAGCGAGTCGGAACCTGGTGTGCGAGAGGTTATTCAGTTCCTTTCGGAATGCAGTAAAGTTCCTTTGCAGTCTTTGCGCCCTCACCTGTTTATTTTGCTGCACGAAGATGCTGTGATGCACTTGATGCGAGTGGCTTCTGGCCTCGACAGTTTGGTTCTCGGAGAAGGACAAATTTTGGCTCAGGTGAAACAAACTCACAAACTCGCCCAGCAGTACAAAGGTGTAGGCAGAATTTTAGAGCGCTTGTTCAAACAAGCTCTCACAGCAGGGAAGCGAGTTCGCACCGAAACTAGCATCGGTACTGGTGCAGTTTCGATTTCTTCGGCGGCGGCAGAATTGGCTCAAATGAAGGGTCAGCATTTACCAAGCAGCAAAATTGCGATTATCGGTGCTGGCAAAATGTCGCGGCTTTTGGTACAGCATTTGCTCTCAAAAGGAGCTAGCCATATTTCGATCGTTAACCGCTCTGTGCGGGGCGCCCTGGAGTTGGCCGGTCAGTTTAAAGATGCTGAATTGCACCTGTATCAGCTCTCGGAAATGATGCAGGTAATTGCCAGTTCTGACTTGGTTTTTACCAGTACGGCAGCTACCGAGCCACTGTTAAATAAAGCTAAATTGGAATCGGTTTTAGAACCGAATCGCCCTTTGATGTTGGTGGATATTTCTGTGCCACGCAACATTGATTCGGATGCGAACGAACTCGCTAATGTGCGATCGTTTAATGTGGATGACTTGAAAGCAGTGGTAGCTCAAAATCACGAAAGCCGTCGCAAAATGGCAATGGAAGCTCAGGGCTTGCTGGAACAGGAAGTAGAGGCTTTTGATCTCTGGTGGCGCAGTTTGGAAACTGTTCCTACTATTAGCTGTTTGCGGGATAAGATAGAATTGATTCGAGAACAAGAGTTAGAAAAAGCTTTATCGCGTCTGGGTTCGGAATTTTCGGAGAAACATCAAGACGTGATTGAATCTTTAACAAGGGGGATTGTGAATAAGATTTTGCACGATCCGATGGTACAGTTGCGGGCTCAGCAGGATATTGAGGCGCGGCGGCAAGCGATGCAAACTTTGCAAACACTGTTTAATTTGGATGTGGATGTCAATCAGCAGTACAGCTAGTTTGTCATTAGTCATTGGTCATTAGTCATTAGTCAGTTGACAGGAAAGCAGTTAGCCGTTGACAGGAAAGCAGGAGTCATATTATGTCGGGTCAATTACCATGAATAAAAATGCCTCCAACCCTTGCGGCAAAAGCATCGTTCGGGAGGGTAAATTGCTCGAACCTGATATCAGTTATCATTCAACCAATAGCTAATGACTAATAACTAATGATTAATAACTAATGACTAATAGGCGAATTTATCAAATAATGCTACTGATTGCGGGGCTATGGCTGGTTTTTGAACTTGCCTCCCGCATGGCGGCAGAAATTCTCTGGTTTCAGGAAGTTGGATATCTTCAGGTTTTTCTATTAAAGCTGAAAACTCAAGGGTTGCTGGGGACGATCGCAATTGCTGTTTCTTCTGTCTTTTTGCTCGGAAATTTGGCTTTAGCCCGCCGCCTGCAACATCCCGCAGAGGAAAGAAAATCGCCCGTTGTGGGGGCGCTATTCGCTTCACTGGGGGCGAACAACACGCGGAAGAATACCGGGAAGAATTACGAAATACCTGTTGCTAAATCCCCAATTACCTTTTCCTGGCTGCTGTTAGCAGTATTCGGATTGAGTTTGATCGCAACTTTGACAGTAATTCACTGCGGGCTGTTAGCTGCAAGCAGCATCACCTATTTCGGTATAGCTGACAATTTACCTGCGCCGCCCGTGGAGTTGGGAATAGAGTCAATCCAGCAAATAGGGGTGCAGCTATTTTCTCGCTGGTGGCAGTTGGGCTTGTTGCTGGGGACAATGTTAGCTGTGGTAATTAAGCCTGATTTTTGGCTGCGGGCGATCGCTTTTTTTCTCAGTTTGGCGATCGGGCTTATTGTCGCCAGTCGCTGGACAAATGTTTTGCAATATTTTCACCCTATTAACTTTAACACAACCGACCCTCTTTTCAATCAAAATATTAGCTTTTATGTATTTATTTTGCCCATCTTAGATTTGCTAGGATTCGGGCTGACAGTTGTATTTTTGTATAGTTTAGTATCTTGTGCTTTAACATATTTGCTGTCAGGAAATAGCCTGAGTCAAGGGATATTTTTGGGATTTTCTCGATCGCAGCAGCGTCACTTGTACGGGTTGGGTGCAGCTTTAATGCTAGCCATTGCATTCCGCTACTGGTTGGGGCGCTACGCATTGCTGTATTCGCGAGGAGACGTTACTTACGGGGCAAATTATGCTGACGTGACGGTGCGGCTACCCGTCTATGGATTTTTGAGTATTTTGGCGGGGGCGATCGCGCTTTTGATGCTGTGGCAGGTTTACCAATTCAAAATTAAAAATGAACTCATAAAAAAAATTCTTTTAGCATGGCTAACTTTAACTGTGGTGGGAGGTATGCTGCTGCCCGAAATTGTGCAGCAGCTCATAGTTCAACCCAACGAACTAGCACGAGAAAGGCCGTACATTCAGCGCAGCATAGCCTTTACTAAAGAAGCCTTTGATCTCAACAAAATTGAAATAAAAACATTCGATCCCGCCGGCAAACTTACTTATGCCGACTTAGAAAAAAATCAACTTACTATTAGCAATATCAGGCTGTGGGACAAGCGACCGCTGCTGCAAACAAACCGACAATTACAGCAAATTAGACCATATTATACATTTCCTGATGCCGATATCGATCGCTACACAATCAAAAATGAAAAAGCACAAAAGGGAGATTCGGACAGCCAACAAGTATTTCTGGCAGCCCGGGAATTAGATTACACAGCAGTTGCCCCCGAAGCTCAAACTTGGGTGAACGAACACCTAGTTTACACTCACGGTTACGGCTTTACTCTTTCTCCCGTAAACAGAGTCGGTGTCGGCGGTTTACCCGATTATTTTGTCAAAGATATTGGAGTTGCAGCCCAGAAAGGAGAGACTGCTTTGGAAGTCACTAGCGCTCAAATTCGGGCCAGTATTCCGATCGGCTACCCGCGAATTTACTACGGCGAAATCACCGATACAGACGCCATGACGCCCACAAAAGTCAAAGAATTTGATTATCCCAGCGGCGAAGAAAATGTTTACAATACTTACAAGGGTAGGGGCGGAATTGCGATCGGTTCAATATGGCGGCGCTGGCTGTTTGCTAATTATCTCAAAAATTGGCAAATGGCGCTCACCCGCAATTTTACGCCAGAAACTAAATTGCTGTACCGCCGAAATATTAACAAAAGAGTCCGGGCGATCGCTCCTTTTTTGCGCTACGATTCCGACCCGTATTTAGTAGTAGCAAACGCCAATCTTAGCAATGAGGACATAGAAAAAGAAAGGGAGGGAAATGGCAACAAGATTAAACCTTCACCCTCTGCTAATGATAAACATCCCAACTATCTTTACTGGATTATCGATGCCTATACAGCAAGTCCTCGCTATCCCTATTCTGACCCCGGAAATCATGAATTTAACTACATCCGTAACTCCGTAAAAGTAGTAATTGATGCCTACAACGGGTCTGTTGATTTCTACGTTGCCTATCCCTCCGATCCGATTATTAACAGTTGGATGGCTATCTTTCCCGGACTCTTCCAACCCCTAGACAAAATGCCTCCGGCTCTACGCAAACATATCAGATATCCAGTAGATTTGTTGAGCATTCAATCCGAACGCTTGCTAACTTATCATATGGAAGACCCGCAAGTATTTTACAATCGGGAGGATTTATGGCGAGTTCCCAATGAAATTTATGGCAGCGAACAGCAGCCCGTAGCACCGTATTATTTGATTACAAAACTGCCCACGGAAACAGCAGAAGAATTTATTTTGCTGCTCCCATTTACACCAGTAACTCGCAACAATTTAATTGCTTGGATTGCAGGGCGATCCGATGGTGGCAATTACGGAAAATTGCTGTTGTATCTGTTTCCCAAACAGCGATTAGTTTATGGCCCGGAACAAATAGAAGCTTTAATTAATCAAGATCCCGTTATTTCCGAACAAATATCTCTCTGGAGTCGCCAGGGTTCACAAGCAATTCAAGGAAACTTATTAGTAATTCCCATTGAACAATCTTTACTGTATGTGGAACCTCTTTACTTAGAAGCAGAGCGCAATAGTTTGCCAACTTTAGTCAGAGTTATTGCTGTCTACGAAAACCGCATAGTCATGGCAGAAAATCTTGAATTGGCACTCAAGGCACTTTTTCAGCAACCATCTACTACTAAACCGATCATTATTCGACCTGTAGAAGGAACAGCGCCAGCTTTAAATAGTGATTGATATCAATTCCGGTTACACTCCTCATGATTGTTGATTGTTGACTGTTAACTCTGGGTCGAAAAACTGAATGGTTGAGTGTTAAGTGTTGACTCAATTTTATTATTCCCATACCAGCGAAAATGATATAAATTACTGGGATTTCTGTTTGTTAGCAGCCTTAATATCCTGCCACCATACATCGACATAGCGCCACATCAATCTCTCGTCTCCTCCAAAATCTAGTTTCACTGTCACCTCATAACGGTTAATATGCGTGAGTTCGCCTGTTTTGCCATTCAAATACAATTGTTTGGGATTGTCGGTGATAATTTCTACCCTTTGATTCAACAGTGGCAGCATCTGGGTAGAAGAAGCATGAAACGGATTTTTGCCTTTGATCACATAGCCACCAATCAAAAATAAGTACATTGAATCCAGAAAAAATCCTGTACATAAACCCACCATTACCAGTGTTTTTTGTTGTGAAAAACTGGTATAAACGCTCGTATATCCTACGATCATAGTTCCAAAAAACAACAAATTTGGCAGGTACAGCCCATCTTCCAGAAACACGCTACCAAAAAACCTGAGGGCTATCTGAAAACCACATAATGCAGCCACCCAACTCCAGCCAGTTAGCAACAATGCAGATAGTAGCCAATTCATACCAATTCCGGTTGCACCGGAATTATGGTTGACTGTTGACTGTTGACTGTTACCTCGGGGTCGAAAAACTGAATGGTTGAGTGTTAACTGTTGACTCGATTTTATTATTCCGATGCAACCGGAAACGATATTATTGCTAGAGTAAAGGCGATCGCCATTGCTATTGCCCCAAGTGGTGCTGCATAATCGTACTATCTGAAAGGAAGAAGAACAAAAAATACTAAAGCATAAGCAAAACCCGCAAAAGCCAGTGCTAATCCACTAATTATTTCATTCCCGTTCAGCATGGCGATGGATTTTTAGAACACTAAAGTGAAGCCTTCATCTTCTGTTGTGATAGTAGCCGTTGAAAATTCCCAGCCGACTAAGGCCAGAAATTCTAACCCTAGGGTGCGCCACAAGAACCTTACCGCTATATTTAGGGGAGCGAACTAATTTGTGAATCAAGCGTGCGATCGCAGTTTCCGAAGGTGCGAGATTAACGATGACCGAATGCACAAGTCAGCCGGATCTGAAGGTAGAATTTTCAGACAACCAGATTATTTAGGGTCGATCGACTTAACAAATTGTTGTACAGGCTGCGGTAGAGCCGGCACAAAAGTTTTTCTAAAACCCCTAACATCGAACACTCGCCACAAAATACCCACCGCTACCGTCAAGAAAAATAACGCTCCCAAAAAATTGAACACAGTAGACAGAAAACCGCTGTTCCTTTTTTTCGGAGGTGTAATATGTTTAATGCGATATACAGCCGGCTCGTAATCTTTCGACTCCTCGCGACTGCGCCGCGGCGTTTTGGGGCGCGAACTCGCACTGCGCTTCTCAGTCAAACCCGTTTTATTAGTTTTAGTAAAACTGCTGGCCGACTTCAATTCAGAAGCGCCGCGGGTTCCCGTTAACTTGCTAGCAGAAGCCCCCGTTTGGCCCACAGCAGCATCCTGAATTCTGCTGTTAGGGCGCTGAGCCGATTTGCGTTCGGCGAGGGTACGCATCAAACTTTGCAATTGCTGAGTCGCCGCCGGCGGGCGTTCCCCTTTCCTGGCCCAATTTAACAGCATCGCCCCGGTAATCCCGCAGAGATTCGTAGCACCTACAGAAGCCAGCCGCTTCAGCAGAGGCTGGCTGTTGGAGACAAAAATCACCAATGCCTCCGGGTGTTCGGTCGCCAAACCGTAAACGCACTGAGCCGTAGCCACTACTAGCATTGCTGGCTTGCTTTGATTTTTGATCGAAGGTTCGAGAGCTCGGTGTGTTTCCTGAGCGTCAGTTGCAATCCAGCCACTGTCGGCAAAAAATCGCATAAACTCTCTAGCTACTTGCTCTTGATCTTTTTCCACGGCCTGCCCTGTCAGACGATCTATTTCGTCGTACACTACTTCCGGGATATAGCAAGTTCCCACCTTGGCATATTCTTGCCAAACTTGGGTTCTGCCAGCCATTAAAACATCTGCATCAAAAGTTACCAATAAAGGAGGAAGTTGATTAGCCATGACTTTATCCTATAGGCTCAGATAAGTTATTTAAACTTAATCGATCAAGTTTAAACAAATTTTGGGATATAAAAAAATCAACTTTTGGTAGTAGATAAATTGCCCAGGGCGGGGGTCTTAATTGGAAATTAGTAGTTAGGAACCCGATCGCCCTTCAGTTCTCCAGTTCGATCGGTCAATTCCTAGATTCCACTAATTTACCGCAACCCAAGAGCCTATTACCAAAGATGCCAAACTACTGTTAGTTCCCGATGCCCAGACGGCCAGCCAAAGCTGGAGTCAACGGCAACAGGGCAGCAATCATCAAGAACAAAGCTAGCAAACCCAAAGCCGCGCGAGCGTCGTCAGGCTCAGTCAGCTCGTTGAGGCTGGGCCGTTCCAGATTCCGCTGTAAAATCAGAATCACGATCGCCCAATACAGAGCCAAAGGATTAACCAAAGAAACGATAGCCAGCACCACAAAAGTCGCCAAAGTAGTGCGACTGGCTATTTTCCGACCGTAGATGGCTTGCACGATTCTACCCCCGTCCAACTGTCCCGCCGGCATCAAATTAATCGCCGTTATTACCAAGCCCAACCAACCTATAACTACCAGCGGGTGAACGTCAACAATCTGCTGCTGCAACGCCGAACCCAAAACCACTTTTGCCAAAGTTCCCACCAAAACTGAGCCCTTGAAAAATTCTGCGGGAATTTGAAACAAACTGCCGGGGTGAGACAGCAGCAAACCCGTTACCAGCATTAGCAGAGAAACTATACCCCCAGCCGCTGACCCGGCAAAAGCGATGTCAAACAAAACTTTACGGTTGGGCAGCAGCGACTCAAAACGGTCGATCGCTCCAAAACAACCTATCTGCAAAGTTGGTATAAAAAACGGCCAACTCAAGCCAACCTTGTACCGATTTGCCAGCACTCGGCGAGCAATTTCCCCAGAGCCTAAAACCGCCCAAATTCCTACTGCAATTGGCAGAACTTCTAGATATCTAGTCGGCGAGTTAAAGAAATCGAAACCTAGCAGCAAACCGCCTGTCTCTAAGCTAGTAGCAATTGTTGCCAGCAGCAGCACGACTGCTAGGATTTTTTGAGATACGGTAGTTGGCTGCGGGTCGTTGGTGCTGGGCAAGATAATAACTACTGGCTTGTCGTCCTGATTTTCTACTAAAAATAGGCGGTAGCGATCATTTAATCTTTCTTCCAAACTTGCCGTCAAACGTGAGTGTACTTGTTCTGGGTCTCCCCGGAGATTACCTTTGAGAATTACCCCATCTTGATAAGGAATTGTTTCTGTGGCAAAGAAAGTATCAATGCCAAAGATGCCTTTAATTGTTTTGAGGTCTTCAACTGGAACGGGAATTATTTCTGATTCCTTATTCGCAGGCGAGGATGTCACGATCTTAATGGTTTCTGGGCCTGGTGTTCCCTGGGAGTCAGGGGCCGAGAAAGCATCGCTTTGGGACTTTACCTCAGCAGCATCCGGGCGCGGCAGCACTGCATCCGATGCAGCCTTACGCAATTGCCGACCCAGATAAATGTATAATCCCGTGGATGCCACCAGCAGCAACAATACCGCAACTAGATTGAGGTAAATCCCTGCGGCGAACAAACCAAAGAACAGCAGCCAGGGACTCATCAACGCAACAGACTGCAACCAAGCCAAAATTCCCAGTTTGCCAAAAGGTCTGGCGCGATAAAATCCCCAACCTAGAATTCCCACAGCAACCAATACGAGCGCAATTGTTGCCGTATTTTCCGATGCAACTATAGGCATTCCGGTTGCTTGCGCCCATAGGGGCTTTAATCGGTCGATCGCGCTGCGGTCGAGTAATAGCATTAAATTTTGGGGAATATGAAATAGAGTTGTTGGGAACATATCCAAACCTATCGGAAACTAGCCTGATTACTAAGGATAACCCCTGAGGGCTACTCGGCCCACAACCTGCTGCTGGTGCTGTTTGAACATCGCAGGATCTAGGCTATTGACACAATAGACTTTTTATGATACCACATCGGCTGTGCCAAACATATACTCAGAAGCGTAGCAGTGTCGATCGCCCAGAAGCGGGCAGATTGGCCCAGGTTTGGCAGGCGGGGCTTTTTTAAGGATTTGTTTCGGATTCGGGCATCGGAAACAAATCCGAAGCAAATAAGATATCAGTCGCTCTTTCCTTGGTGGTAGAAAAGTGCTGAAACCCTTGATATCATTAAATTTTGTGTAACGGGTACGGCAGGACTTGAACCTGCGGCTCGCTGCTTAGAAGGCAGCTACTCTATCCAACTGAGTTACGCACCCAAGTCAAAAATGGCTAACAAGATTATTGTATCGGTGCAGTGTGCGATCGAGCAAGTAAATTATATGATGACTTACCCAGAAACCACTTTGATGTAGAAAAAGACGGCGTGGAGCGCGATGGCTGGGAAAAAAACCAAGGTGATGAGAGTGCCTGTGCGTCCTCTTCCTGTATCTCACCCAAGCTGGAGCGACTCACCTGCAAACAGCACACTTGTAAATTTACCATCCAAACTAGGTAGGACGTGAACTCGGGTAAAGTATTTAGAGGTCGAGTACAAACCAAAATATTTGGTCGATCGCATCTCTCCCCAAATTAAGACGGAACTCAGACAGCACAAGAGTCACAGGTGCTTTTTCCCCGATTTCTATTGGTTATGGTAACATCCCCTAGTGGCAAAGCCTAAAACGCTGACCACATTAGCGAAAAACCAGAGCTCGTCCCCTCATTTTAGGTATGAGTTGAGACAGAATGACTAATTGGCTGATGTTTAGTTATGTTTGCTAACATTCTGCTCGACTTGATATTTGAGAAAAATGTGGTAGAACTATGATTGAAAGACTCAGGTGAAAATCCCTGATGGTACGGAGCCTCTATGTAAGCTTCCTCTACGGCATCAAAGCAAAACAGTCAATCGCCTGCTCGGCATGAGCGCGAAAATCAAACGTTGCCAGTACAGCAGTCGTAAATTGTGCGCGGGGGATTTTCCTTCGTGCATTGATTTATAGGCCCAGGCTGAGAGACTATCTCAGCTCAGATATTTGTTAGCATTTGTTAGCAAAAAAGTATCGGAACGCTTGAGGAGAGAACCATCTCTGGGTGATCAGGAGCAATCCTGCTAATTTAAGTGGACTCGCTGAATCAAGAATCCCCTCGCCTTTAGGCATGGGGAGTGTCAAAAGCACAGCACCTCGGCCATGACAGGAGTCAAATCGCAGTGTCATGTTTATTCTGAAACGGCAGGATGTTGAAATAACCAATTTTCAACACCCAAAACGGGATCAACAAATTCCCATTCTCAATTATCAGGGGCAGACTTTTCGCCTGATCAGCGCCTTTAACGGCAAGCAAGCAGAAGACGCCAGAGCCTTGTGGCGGGACTTAACCGACAACCGAGGCAAAGCCTGTGTTCTGCTAGAAGAGCCGGAGAGATATAGCGTCTGGGGAAAAGTCCGTTTAGATCAGCTTGCGGGTGAAGAACCGGCAAGTAATGAAGCAACCAAAGCACCGCTGTTCGCGCAGGGTTGTCTGCTACTGCTTCAAGCTGTTTACTTCGATGTAGAAGACCTCTTAGGCGCAAGGCAAGCCACATCGTTTCAGAAAGATATCGCCAAGGTATTTCAGCAGGGAAAGTTCCCCCAGGCAGACTCCCCTGATGCGATCAAAAATTGGCTAACCGTTAGTCCCTTGCAAAATCACAAGGTGCCTCCTTGGCAAGAGCAGCATCTCAAAACCTTATTGCAAGAACTCCACCGTTTGGGGAAATCATATTTTGGCAATACGGACTTCGCTGAGGGAGTCAGCGATGTGCTGCAAGATATGCCAGCCCCGGATCGGACTCAGTTTCTAGATTGGCTGAAACAATCAGCCCTCAACAAATTGTGGATCGCAGGATAGAAAATCTGTGACAATTGCTCAGACAATTGGACTGAGATAATTGAGCTTAGATAATTGCACTGTAGGGGGTAGGTGATATACAGGTTGGATTGCCAACTTGTATTGACCAACTAAATTGTTGATTCGGTTTGGAGGCCACCTATGGTCTGGCAATTTAACTAAGTTTCGAGCGCAGTCCCCACCCAGAATTATTGATATGAGTGGGGGAGTGTGAAAGCAAAAAAACAGATACCTCAACCTTTGATGGTAGAATTTCAGAGATAGATTGGGTACTGTACAAACCTTAAGGGTAAAGACATATACCGTATTTCTATCATTATATTTCCGGGTACAAGATCGACTAACAACTAATTGATTGAATTAGTAAATAGATATTATTCTTGCTTAGTCTTTCTAGAGTGTACAAGGGCCAACGTCCCGACGACACACTGAGGACGCCAGTTATTCCGGAAGCGTCAGAGCAAGGTTTTTTAAGGTTTTTTGGCGAAAGAATCCTCATCTCCAATCAAAGATTGAGATGGGGTGCGTTCAACCGCTAGTTAGGTCTCGTGGAATCCCTATGAGTAGCACTTCAGAAAAGTCATCTACATCTTCATCTTTACTGTCAGCTCAGACCCTAGTGATTGCGGGCATTGTCTGGGCTGTAATGGCGTTGCTGTTCTTTTTGCTGTTCAGCGTCCCCCTCTCAGCAGAAGAGGGTTTACCTCTTTGGTACTCGATCGGCACTTATATTTTTGAATGTGGAGCATACTTGGGAGCGGCTTTAGTCTGTTTTAGAAACTGGCAAAGCCCCCACATGGTCAGTGGGCGCAACGTCTGGCTGGGCATAGGTCTGGGGATGCTCTTCTATTTCATAGCCGGCGTGCTGTTCGGGATTTGGGAACTCTATTTCGGGTTAGACCCGGACGTGTCTCCAGCAGATGCCTTTTATCTGGGCAGCTATGTGGTCCTGATCGGTGGCATGGTTGTAGCTGTGACTTCCAAGCGACTGAATCTAGAAATTTGGCAGTGGGGTTTGTTAGCGGGAATTGCAGCCTTCGGGATTGCTGTAGCTATATGGGTTGCTGCACCTGACTCTTGGAGGGTCCAGCTAGGAATGGCTCCGGCAGCCACTCAAGAAGTAGTGACAGAATCTGAAGCAGCAACCACTGCCACAGGAACAGCGCCTGCTTTGGAGAATTCGTCCAAGTTAGAGGCACAAACAGCAGCGACCGAGGGTGCATCAGAACCCGAAGAAGAAGCACAAATCAAAGCTCCGGGATGGGTGATGGCACTGGACAAGCAACTGGCGCCTCACAAAAATGCCATTAATTTGTTTTACATCGTCGGGGACGTTTTTCTGCTAATTATTGCTACTGCACTGCTGCTGGCGTTTTGGGGAGGACGTTTTTCCCAATCTTGGAGAATGATTGCGGCTGCAACTTTTTCGCTTTACATCGCAGATATGTACTTTAAATGGCGCGATACTCAGGCTGAGGGTAGTTATCAAAGCGGCAGTTTGCTGGAAGTCTTTTTTGTTTTCAGCGCCATCCTGTTTGGGATTGGAGCTATCTTGGAACATGACATCTCAACCCGCTCTCGTCAGAGCAGGCGCAGTCGTCGCGCAGCGTAGCGATTAGAGATTGGGGTTGCTTTGGCAAGCGATGGGGACGCGAAAGCTTCTTTGCCCTTGTCGGCATCTCTAAGCTTGAAATCGAAGATGAAAAATCACAGTTCCCTGACTGCTAGCCTGCGTCTTTTCACATCTTTTTGCTGGAAAACTTGGCATGACGCCTACAAAACTCTCCGATTCAGACAAACGCGAACTCATCAGGCTGTACCGACAGTCCAACGAGAATACTATCACTCTGGCAAAGCGCTACGGAGTGAGCAGTTCCACTGTGAGGCGCATCCTTCAGGGGGCTTTGTCGGAGCCGGAATACGAATCTTTAGTCCAGCAAAAACAAAAGCGTTTGTCCGATCGCACCAGTGTTTCTGAACCGACAGAGGCGACTGTTGAATTGTCGGCACATGGCGAAACCGATCCTGTAGGTGTCCCGCTATCCGAGTCAGTCCCAGTCCGTCAGTCAGCCTCAAATTCGAGACCGACGATCCGAAAGCGTTCTGGAGCAGTCCCTGAACCAGTTGCAGAACTCGAAATTCAAGGAAATGTAGAGTCTGATTTGGATGTTTCTGATCTGCAAGATGCCCAAGCACCCAATCTTGCCGATCAGAGCCACCCCGCTGTTGTGACTGGTGAACTAAACGCTATGCTGCCAGCAGAAGGGCTGCTGGCAGGTGAAGATTTTAGCGATTTCGAGGACGACGATGAGGATGAGGAGGATGAAGACGATTTAGATGACGACTTCGACGAAGATGTAGAGCATGAAGACTCTCTGTTTGAAGGCAGTCTCCTGGGTTCACTATCGTCGGAGTCGATCCTCTTCGAGGGCTTCGCTAACGAGCTTCGGGGTACAGGACTGATTCAAGTTTTGCCTTTAAGCGAAGCATCTCTGCCCAAAATCTGCTATTTAGTAGTCGATCGGGCAGCGGAGTTAATCACTAGACCTCTAAAAGCTTTTGGCGAACTCGGTCAAATTCCGCCAGCAGAAATTCGCGAGAAAACCCTAGCAGTGTTTGACAATCACCGAGTGGCCCGCCGATTTGCTACTCGCAATCAAAGAGTTTTCAAGATTCCTGACAGCAGTATGCTGCAAAAAGCAGCACCTTATTTGCGAGCTAAGGGAATTACTCGGCTGCTGATTGAGGGTCACGTATATTCCGTCTAAGGGATTAAATCTATTTAATATTGTACGGTGTCGGATTCTTCTGGATTGGCCGGAAATTTACGACGAGAGTTTTGGGAATCTGAAAGGTTCCACAGCGGTTGCAGTAGCGCACCTCCAATCAGTCCTGCACTAATGCTCATTGCCAATACTACTCCTACGGGCAGTTGTATCGATTTAAAAAAAATAAAGTTTAAGGATACTGGGGCGGCGTTCTGGACTGAGATAATGGCGATCGCGCTTGCTAAAATTGCTACTAAAAAACTAATGGCGACCAGAGGAATTGTTTTCATAAAATGGTTGACAGGCTAATAATTTACCCTATAAGCTGTTGTGCATTTAAATTGTATTTTGATGGCGGGCAGGATGCCCACCCCACAAGAGTGAAAATTTATTTGACCAGGCAATTTAAAGGCGGATTAGCTTATAGTTGTTTGACAATCTAAATCTGTGTAAAATTTTTATGTTTTCCAACATACCATTATTTAATAATATACAATAAAATGAGGCAAAAAGTCAAGTAGATGCGGAAAAAATTGAGAAAATTTTAATTAATTAAGAATTAAAAATAAATAAATTTACCAATCCCAAACTTTAACAAATCCACGTGTATTGCAAATATATAACGAGCTGACCATTATCGATGATTAATGTTCAGATGATCTGCAAGAGTTATCAAAAAGATGTGAGGTGCTCTGCGGGCACCTCACAATCTCAAGCGGTAGAGAAAAACCCCGCGTTGGAATAGGTGGAAATTTAAACAGGTTCTAACTGAGAAATTACCTTTTCCATGTGTTCGGCAACTTTGGTTTCTTTTTCCACAGAATTGGTTTCCATGTAAACGCGCATCAAAGGTTCGGTTCCCGAAGGCCGCAGCAGTACCCAGCCGCCGTCTTCTAAATAAAGTTTAATCCCGTCTTTGCGGCCGATTTCCTTAACGCGGATACCTGCTACTTCTGTGGGGGGATTCTTGGTAAAAGATTCCAAAACGGCTGCTTTGTGGGCTTCTTCTAGGTGCAAGTCCAAGCGCTTATTGTACAGGGGGCCGTCGGCTTCTTTAATGACTTCTTCAACGAGCTGAGAAAGCGGTTTCCCTTCATAGGCGATCGCCTCAGCAACTAGCATATCAGCCAAAATCCCGTCTTTTTCGGGAATGTGACCCAAAACGCTCAAACCGCCAGATTCTTCGCCACCGATGAGCACCGCAGTTTCCCGCATTTTTTCGCCGATATATTTAAAACCGACTGCGGTTTCGTAAATTGTTAAACCGTACTTGGCGGCCAAATTGTCCAGCAAGTGGGTAGTTGCGACTGTACGGACGATCGCCCCAGTCAAACCTTTATTCTTAACCAAGTGACGCGCCAGCAGCAACAGGACGGTGTTTGGAGTCAAGACATTTCCCAACTCGTCAACAATACCAAAGCGATCGCTGTCGCCATCCGTAGCCAAACCCAAATCCGCCGCATCCTTCTTAACAGCTTCCACCAACTCAACTAACTGTTCGCCCTTGGGTTCCGGCATTCCGCCACCAAACAGCACATCGCGGTAGGTGTGAAAACTTTCGACATCGCAGCCGCAGTGTTCCAAAACGCCGTCAAGATAGCCGCGAGAAGTCGAATAAAGGGCGTCGTATTTCACCTTTAACTTAGCAGAGCGAATCCGCTCCACATCGATCAAAGTATAAAGAAACTTCAGATATTCGGGTTTCGGGTCAAAAGTGGAAATTTTATCGTTGTGACTGCCTTTGGCTGGGGCATCAGAAGCACCAGCAATATTTGCCACAATTGTATCCGTAATTTCCGGGGTGGCCGGCCCCGCGTAGTCGGGGATGTATTTGATGCCGCAGTAAGGTGCGGGATTGTGGGAAGCAGTGAACATCAGGGCTCCTGCGGAGTTGAGATGCTTGGCGCTGTAAGCGATGACTGGTGTGGGGCAATCTCGATCGACCACTTTCACCGTCCATCCCAAATCAGCCAATACTTCCGCTGAGGTGCGGGCGAACTCGTCTGCCAAAAAGCGCGTATCGTAGGAGACTAGAACTGGGCGGTCTTTTGTGTAAGCGGTTTCTAGGTAACTGGCGATCGCCCGGGTGACTTTTCGCACGTTGGCAAAAGTAAAGTCATGGGCAATCAGTCCCCGCCACCCATCGGTTCCAAACTTGATTTCTGTTGAATTGCTGCTAGCGCTCATTTTATCCACTTCCTCTCGTCCTATTCATCCTACCCGAAGGCATAGCCTTAAAGACCTAGTGGCCATGCTGTTTTTGAGGAGCGATCGCCAGTGGGGCCCGCCTCAACTTAATCCTAGGGTTGTAGCGCCAGGCTTCCGCCTCCTGCAGGACTCGAACAAGTCAGAGTTGGCAAAATATGCGAGCGATCGGGCTCGTCAGTCGCTAATTCCGGTTTTGAAGGGTAGTTTGCCGATCGAAGCGATGACGATCTATTGCGGGCGATTCCCTACGGGATAGCTTCGCTTCACGAGGAAGCTAAAAAACTGATCGCAAAAAACCACACTGGCAATGGCAGTAACGAAATGCACATAAATCTGATTCTAACCTCAAATTTAATTTTTTATTTAGAAAAGCCGAGCGTTAAATTTGTTAGGGTTTCCTAACAATCGCCAGACTCAAAATACATTTCTAATTCAGCTATAGAAATCAATTAACCAACGTCACCGCTCGATCCTGCTGTAGCCTAGCTTCTTTAAGAAACGAGGGCATCTACCAAAGCGCTCCAAAACAAAGATAAGGTATTTCAAGCAGTAGTTTTTTTGAGGCAGACTTGAATTTAATTATCAGATTTTAAGACAAATTAAATTTCTTTCTAGCTCTCTTGATAGGTCAACCAAATAAATTAGGGTTGCGATCACAGAATGACTGTGATCCCTCGCACAATCAATAACGTTATTAACGTGCAGCTTATAAAAGATGCAGGAAGTAGAGCCAAATGGCTTATACCTTTAAGCACAATTGCGGATGACTGTCAGCGTACAAATCCAGAAAATTGTAGTTAACAACGTTAAAAAGTAGGGGAATTGATCGGGTGCGGCTTAATAAAAAAACGAGGTTAATCATGACGGGTATTTCACAAATATATTCAAAATCTTTACCTGCAGCCGACGAAATTCAACATGGCGACAGTCTGGCGCCCGAAGGTATTAGCGGATTGGAGACTGACAAACTCCCAGAGGCTAAAAGCGTCAGCGTTTCTTCTTTCGCTGTTAGCTGGGCCAAAAAATATTACAGTACAGTTGCCGCACGAGAAAACCAAGCCCCGCGACAAATTCCCCAAAGCCCAGAGTTAACTAATTTTGAGGGGAATCGACCCCAAATAGTTGACAAATTGACAGATACCCTGAAATTAGCGAGCGAGATAGCTTGGAGTAGAGTAGAAGCTCTTTTAGGGGAACAAATAGAGCGGCACGGGATCGATCAAAGCTTAATTAATTCTTTAGAAATTGCCGGCGATTCTCGCACGTTATATCGGAAAGCAATAGATGCTTATGCCGATAGAGAACCTATTTTCCGCTTGTCAGTGCTGGTGGGAAAAGATCTTATCAAAGTGAGGCGAAAATACTCAGACACAGATCCGTTAGTGCTGGGATTTGTGACGGTGAAGTTTCAATACATTAGCAAAATTTTGTTAGGATGTCTTTCGGAGTCAGAGAGAGCAGAATTTGCACCATACTTAAAAGTTGTAGATGACTACCTACACATTCCCTACGGAGAGATTAACGAGGCGGCGGCGAATCAGCCCCCGAATTCAAGAGCTTTATTAGCAGTTCAGCATTTGTTGCAGCAAACGACTCAGATTGCCAGTGCAGTGTACGATCGCGCTAGTTTCCAGCATCAAGGATACCGCAGCAGCAGCGGTTATTTGAGCGATCGAGAGGTAAAAATTTCTGGTATCCGGGATGTAGAGATTTTTCAAAGCTATTTGTGCTGGTGCGTTTTGGAAGGTAGCATTCATCCGGTACAGCAAGAATTGTTTCCCATTTGCGTGATGTTGTATCCGAAACTTCATGTAAGTTGGGAGTTAGTGCAGGATATGCTGCTGATTTTGTTTTGGGAAATATGCGAGCGACTTCCTGCTGAAGATTTAACGATATTTTTACCTTACTTGCGTACTTTGACAGAGATGTTTTCCAGGGATGTGTTTGATAATTAGGTAATTGCTAATTGGTAATTGCTTCAAAATTTACCAGTTGTTTATTTAAAACTAAAAGCTGCGACTGCCAAACATCCCCAACCGACAATAAAAGCAACTCCTCCCACAGGGGTAATGGCACCCAGCCATTTGATGTCGCTCAAACTCAGGGCGTACAAACTCCCTGAAAAGATGATTGTGCCGGCAATAAAAGCCCATCCAGCCACTGCAAAAAAGGTTTGAGAGTCTTGGGCGCGGCTCAAGAGTAAAGCGACGAGTAATAGAGCCAGGGCATGATACATTTGATATCGGGCGCCGGTCTCAAAAATTGCTAAAGCCCGATCGCTCAATTGATTTTTCAAAGCGTGGGAGGCGAAAGCACCGCCTGCAACGGATAAACCTCCGAATACGGCTGCCGCTGCTATAAAAATGCGAATTAAAATTAGCGTTGACATAATATTTATCTAATTGGGCAGAAGGAAGAAGGAAGACGGAAGAAGGAAGAAGGAAGAAGGAAGACGCAAGAAGGAAGAAGGAAGACGCAAGAAGGAAGACGGAAGAAGGAAGAAGGAAGAAGGAAGAAGGAAGACGGAAGAAGGAAGAAGGAAGACGGAAGAAGGAAGACGGAAGAAGAAAAAATATCTAATTGTTGATATCGAAGGTGCAGGGTGCGAGCCTTACTTGTCATTGCCAGTGTCAGCGAACCAATCGCACAGTATGGAGGTGCACTTGCGTAACTTTGGTAAGGGAAGGTGCGCGGGGCGCACCCTAGGTTTATGATAAATTATCTTTTTGGCAGATATTTTTAACCTATTTCCGCACAGCTTCCAGCAAGCGAGAATAGTAAAAGCTAGTGCTAGTCATCGCTGTTCTGTTAATAACAAAACCATTGTTTTCTAAGATTTTGATAACATCAGCTTCGCGGTGCTGGTAAGCGCGGGTAGTTTTGCTCGGGCCGGGGAAAAGTTCGCCAAATTTTTTGAGGGCGGTGAGTGCTAAAGTTTTGGGGGCAAAACTAAGAATTAGTCGCGATTCGGCGATCGAACTTAGGTGAGCGATCATTTCTGCCGCCTTATTTTGAGGATAGTGGATTAGCACATCCAAACAAATCACTGTGTGGAATTTGCCGGTTAAAGCTTCCAAATCTTGGGCGGCGAAGGAGATGTTGTAGAGCTTGCCGGGAACTGCTGTCGATCGATCGTAAGCTTCTGCTACCATCTTTTCAGAGATATCGCTAGCGCAAACAATTGCCCCAGCCTCAGCCAGAGGAATGCTCAGAGAGCCTACACCGCAGCCAGCATCGCAGACACACAGCCCGCGCAAATTTCCGTCAGCTTGCAGCCATTCGATGACTGTATCCACCGTTTTCTGGTGCCCGGTGCGGATGTCTAGCTGAACTTTATTGACTTTCCCGTCACCGTAAATTCGCTGCCAGCGATCGAAGCCCGTCGAGTTAAAATACTGTCTAACTATAGTCTTGTCGTCTACCAAATTCATCGATTTGCCTGCTGCTGAGTTATTGCCAACGGTTAAATATTATAAAGCCGCAGCAGCCGCTATTGTTGACCGAAAGTAATTTAGTCCGGGGCCCCCGATTTATCAGTGGGGTCAGTTCTTCACTTTTCAATTTTCAATTATAAAATCTAAAATCTAAAATCTAAAATCTAAAATCTAAAATCTAAAATCTAAAATCTCTTAACACTCCCCACCCCATAAAATTGAGTTAGATTTATTGATACGGGCGATCGCAACTCCAACAATCCCGAATTGAGACACTTATTCAATAAAAATCGAGTGGCAGCCGATCGCCCATTTGATCGATGATTTTAATCAGCCCTAACTTTTAAAAATATGGTGCTACAAGATCATTTCCACCCGCCGCTGTCTGTGCGCCGTCACTGGCACGCCTTTCACAATGCCTGGGCGACTTACATTGCATCCGATTTGAATGCAAAATTACCCGCAAATTACTTTGCCGAACCCAATGTGCAGTTTGGGATTGAAATTGATGTAGCAGCTTTTGAGGAACCTCTACCAGAGTTTGATTGTCCAGAGACGGTAATTCGTTTGCCAATAGATTTCCCAAACAATTGGATGTCACCCCCAGCCCAAACCGTGCCTTTTCTAACTGCGGCGGAAACCGTGCAAGTCAGTATTTTTAACACTGAAGCCGGCCCGGTATTAGCCGGTGCAATTGAATTAGTAAGTCCGGCCAACAAAGATCGTTCTACTCATCGCAGTGCTTTTGTTTCTAAGTGCGAGACGTATTTGCGCCAGGGAATTGGGTTGATAATAGTTGATGTCGTCACGGGAAGGAAGGCCAATCTTCATAATGAATTGTTAGCCCGTCTGACGGGAGCAAGCCCTTCGCCCTTGGACGCTGACCTCTATGGTACAGCTTATCGAGCGATCGAGCGAGACGGCCACCCATGCCTCGATATTTGGCAGGAAAAACTGGCTGTGGGCTGCGCGCTTCCTGCTTTACCGTTGTGGCTGCGGGGCGAGATTTGCTTGGCTGTGGAATTAAATAATATTTACGATCGAACTTGCCGAGAGCACCGAATTGCTGTTAGCAGCGCTTAGCGTATAGCAGAAGGAAGAAGGAAGAAGGAAGAAGGAAGAACAAATCAACCAAACAGGATCTGACAACACTTAAAACAAACGATGCCAAGTTAATTCCTTTGTCCCCGGCTTTAAATTCCACCGCAACAATTGATTGGCCGATTGGCCGATAAACCCCGAAATTCCGATCGCCCTTCTCGGAGATTCCGTTGCCAGGGCGATCGCACTTTCGGCATCGCAAATTCCCCACTCCACCAAATTCTGCACTCCCGCCAACAGCGGCAGAGTTGTACCCGCCAAAGTAGCAGATTCCAGGGGCGAGTGGTAATCTAATCTTACCCAAGCTGTACCTTTTCTGACTTCAATTTGTCTGGAATCCCAAGGATAAACACCGTCAGGCAAACCCAAAGGAGCCAAAGCATCGCTCACCAAAAAAATGCCTTTTTCATACCTACCAGCGCGCAGTAAAAAATCAATCATTGTCGGAGAAACGTGCTTCCCGTCAGCAATTAAACCGCATTTTACGCCCGGATAAACAATCGCCGCTCCCAACAAACCCGGTTCTCTGTGGTGCAAACTCGGCATCGCATTAAAAGCGTGAGTTACCATTGAAGCTCCCCGCTCAAATGCTTGTTTGGCTTGCTCTGCCGTCGCTTGGGAGTGTCCGAGACTCACGGAAATCCCCAAACTTTGCAAATAGGAAATGGCTTCGCCAGTGCTGTCTAACTCCGGCGCTAAAGTAATTATTTTGACAATATCGGCACAATCTCCTAAAACTTGCTTGACATTTTCTATAGTTAGCGGTAGTAAAAACTCAACTGGGTGAGCACCTCGCTTTTGGGGGTTGAGAAAAGGGCCTTCGAGGTGAACACCAAGAATTTCCGCTGTATTGGGCTTAATTGTGGCGGGAGCAGCGGTTTGTACAGTGCGGATATAATCAGCTATAGTCGAGAGCGATCGCCTAAACTTATCGAGTGAAGTTGTCACCAAAGTCGGCACAAAAGCATCGACTCCCTGATTCCACAAAAATTGACAAATTTTCGGCAACATTTCAATATGTTTGCTTTCTAAATCGGGAAAAGCAAAACCGAGGGCTCCGTTAATCTGCAAGTCAACACCGCCCAGAGAAAGCCAATCGCCTGCTACATCCAGCACTTGCAAATCGGGAGGACAAATCCTTTTAAATACGGCGTCCATCGGGCAAACTTCTTGAATAATACCCGTTTTGTTAACAGCAAGCATCTGCAAATCCTTGCAACCGGGGAGGCGAACATTGAGAATATCTGTGCGGGCGGCAGTTGGGGTTTTGGCTTCAGTCATCCGATTTTAGATTGTAGATTTTAGATTGTAGATTTTATATTCGCTACGGATAAATCCGGTGGCTGGCTATGAGGATGCGGAGCTTTTGGCTTTTTGCTGGCTACAGAGCTGCTCAGACCGGCGCTGGTGGAAAAATTGCTTTTAAGGGTCAGTTTTGGTACAAAATATCTAAATTTGAATTAACGCAATCATTATAAAATTAGCATTTATCTGAAATCTGAAATCGGAAAATTGCATGAATCAAGCGACAGTTGGAATTATCATGGGTAGCGATTCGGATTTGCCAACCATGAAAGATGCGATCGCAGTTTGCGAAGAATTCAGCGTTGCTTGCTCCGTGGCGATCATCTCGGCGCACCGCACCCCTGATCGCATGGTGGAATATGCCCAAACCGCGCACCAAAAAGGCTTGAAAGTCATTATCGCAGGTGCCGGGGGAGCGGCGCACCTCCCGGGTATGGTAGCATCTTTAACGCCCTTGCCCGTAATTGGGGTGCCGGTACCGAGCCGCCACCTGCAAGGCATAGATTCGCTGTACTCGATCGTGCAAATGCCAGCCGGGATACCCGTAGCCACAGTGGGGATCGGCAACGCTAAGAATGCTGGCTTGCTGGCAGTTCAGATACTGGCAGCTCATCAGCCAGAATTGCTAGAGCGAGTTTTGCATTACCGCAAAACTTTGTCCGAATCTGTACTGAAAAAACAAAATCAACTAGAAGAGCTAGGCTATCATAACTATCTCAATCTCAACAAATAATCCATAAACTTTTGTAGTAAGATTGGAAAGTTTTACGAATATTGCTGAGCTTACTAGCCGTAAAGAGGGTAAAAGTGATTAAAATGACTGTCGGAAAGAAAAAGTCGAAACAAGTCAGGCGGGAGGCTTTAAATTTGCCAGCAGCTAAATTTATTACGAAAGTCAACAGGTTGAAGAAATTACAAAGGGCGATCGCCCGCCTCACTCCAAGTTGGCAAGCCTGCATACCTTTAGCTGCAATCATCGTCTTGGTGTGGGGATATGCGGCGGTAGCCCAAACAGCTCCCGCGCCAACCACCGAGGAACAATTAGCAAGCCTTAAGGTGGGCATGGATACCATGTGGGTCATGGTTGCTGGGATGCTAGTGTTCTTTATGAACGCCGGTTTCGGTATGTTGGAAACCGGTTTTTGCCGCCAAAAAAATGCAGTCAACGTGCTCTCCAAAAACTTGATTGTTTTTGCGCTTTCAACGATCGCATATTGGGCGATCGGCTTTGCCTTAATGTTTAGCGACGGCAATGGTTTTATTGGCAGCAGCGGCGGATTTTTTCTGTGGAATGTACCCGACAACAGCCCCGCCACAGGAGACGCTTATCAAGGCATTTTCAGCGCATTAAACTGGACGGGAGTGCCTCTTAACGCTAAATTCTTTTTCCAATTAGTTTTTGCTGGAACTGCTGCCACGATCGTTTCTGGAGCCGTTGCAGAGCGAATTAAATTCCTTGAATTCTTAATTTTCAGCTTGCTGCTAGTAGGTATTGCTTATCCGATTACCGGACACTGGATTTGGGGCGGCGGCTGGCTGGCAGACGCAGGCTTCTGGGATTTTGCCGGTTCGACAGTGGTTCACTCGGTAGGCGGTTGGGCTGCTTTGATGGGAGCGGCATTTTTGGGGCCGCGGCTTGGTAAGTACCGCGACGGCGATACTGTGGCGATGCCGGGACACAATATGAGCATTGCCACCCTGGGCTGTTTGATTTTGTGGTTGGGCTGGTTCGGTTTCAATCCCGGTTCGACAATGGCACTCGATCCAAATGCTATCGCCCACATTGCGATCACCACCAACACTGCCGCTGCCTTCGGGGGAATTGCTGCAACCATTACTGCTTGGCTGTACCTGGGCAAACCCGACCTTTCGATGATTATCAACGGTATCCTCGCCGGCTTAGTCGGGGTAACAGCGGGCTGTGCTTGGATCAACGTGCCAAACTCTGCCATTATTGGCACGATCGCCGGTATCCTGGTAGTTTTCGCCGTCACTTTCTTCGACAACTTGAAAATTGACGACCCTGTAGGCGCAACTTCAGTTCACTTAGTCTGCGGCATCTGGGGAACTCTGGCAGTTGGGCTGTTTGCTGACGGGCCTACAACTGGGCTTTATACCACAGGCCCGGCAGCCGGATTGCTTGTGGGCGGAGGTTTCGCTCAACTCTGGGCGCAGTTGGTCGGCATTATCTCTGTAGGCGGGATGACCGTGCTGCTGAGTACGATTTTTTGGATGGCGCTCAAAGCTTTGCTGGGTATCCGCGTTTCTGCTTTAGAGGAGGCTGAAGGTTTGGATATCGGCGAACACGGGATGGAAGCTTACACCGGGTTTGTGAAGGAAACGAGCTTGGATAACAGAAGTGAGACCAGCTACGGCGGTTATGGTGGGGGTTCTGGAGGCAAGACTACCAAACTGTAGAGTGTGCGAAGGGATCGACCACTTGAGCTTTCGTGGCCTAGGTTAGCTATTTATCAGCTAATTCACGCCTTTATTCAGAAAAACCACCATCTGAAATCTGCCTACTTATGGCTATCTATCGTTGTGCTCGCGTTTCAATCTTCGATGCGAACGCGGGCATAATTTTATGTTTAGTTGACTTTTAAGGGCTGACATATGGCGTTGCACAATTTGATGATGATTGTGGGGTGTCCCGCCTGCTGTGAAAATACACGGCTTCGGGCGAAGAGATCCCATCCGACAAAAAAATCAAAATCATGCCGCTATTATGCAACGCCTTACATATAGTAGTTTGCGATTGCATGAGATTTGGGGCGGTAATTGGTAATTGGGAATTGAGAATCTGTAACTGACTAGCTTTGCAAACTGGTGTATTGATCAGAGTTTACCGGCAATGGCTTTCAGTTCTTCAACGATGCGCTTGTTCTTGGGGTTCCTGCTGCCATCAAGGCGGGCGGAGACAATAGTGATTATTTCTAGTATATCTTTAGCTAAATCCTCGTCACAGCTAGTATTTTCGGTTTGATTTATAATCACTACCTCTGTTCCAAAGTGCTCGCACAAATTAAAAATTAGTTCCGAACCAAATCTCAGCAGTCTGTCTTTGTGAGTTAATACCAACCTTTCTACTTGATTGTCTGCGATCGCCCGAATTAGATGTTGTAAACCCCGCTTACTGTAATTAACCCCAGAACCTACATCATCAATGATTTGGAATTGCCACCCCTGAGATGCACAAAACAATTCCAAAACTTGTTTTTGTCTGTCTAAATCATCTTTTTGGTTGTGACTGCTAACGCGAGCGTAAGCAACGGTTAAAGCGCCCTCGCGTTTTAAGCCGAGAAGATGAGCTAGGTCATAGCGTCTGTGACCGTTAGCCGTGCGTTCCGGTATTAGCTTGCCTTCGGCTTCCCATCGGCGCAAGGTGGAAGCGCTCACACCTTTAAGTTTGGCTGCTTCTGTTATAGTTAATTTTTTCATTTTTGGATTTTAGCATCAGAAATGAGTAATTTCGGTAAGTTTTAGATATATTTTTGTCCAGTCAGCAGACCGAGACCCACCCGAATTTATGTGCAAGAAAGTTTGGTAGGCAGATTTTTTATGGTAAAGTAGTGCGAAAAAGCAAAGTTCTGCATCGCCGTCGCGCTCAACACAGCACAGCGCTTGATTCTTACAAGAATTGACGCTTTAATTGAGCGGTAAAATTGGATGTAGTGATGAATGCAAATTATTCGGTGTGATGCCTGCAAATAGCTTGAGTTTATGGAGAAGTTTGGAGGAGGTAGCAGAAGTAGAACTCATAAATCCCTCTTAGGGATGGAAGTTAGCCGATCGAAAACTGTTCCGGTTTGGGCTTTGCTCTCTTTGGTGACGAACGGGGTACTGATAATCACAGTAGCTCAACTACTGGTGCGGGGAAACAACTTGACAGAAAGCTTCCCGGTAAGTGCGGCAGTGACGGCAGAAGCCGCTGAAGAACAAATGGACGAATCGACGCTCTCTGCAAAGGCATTGCTAGACGTGCCCGTTCCAGGACCGCGACATAAATGGACTTACCAGCAGTGGGTGACGCAGTTGGGTCGCGAAGCTGAGGCGGCGGCGGCGAATCGACCCTCCAGACTAAGTGTTTTGGCTGGCGATTCTCTCAGTATGTGGTTTCCAACAAAGCTGTTACCAGTCGATCGATTTTGGCTGAATCAAGGGATTTCGGGGGAGACTTCCGTGGGTTTGCTGAAGCGGTTGCAGTTGTTCGATCGAACTGCGCCGGATACCGTGTTTGTAATGATTGGGATTAACGATTTGTTGCGCGGCGCAAGCAACGAAGGGATTTTGGACAACCAGCGGCAGATTATTCGTGATTTGCGGTGGGCTCACCCCAAAGCACAAGTGGTTGTGCAGTCGATTTTGCCGCACAGCGGGGAACAAGCTACTTGGGAAAATCGCGATCGCCTGTTGGCGATTCCTAACAGCCGGATTAGGGCAATAAATCGACGGCTGAAAGAAATTGCTAGTTCTGAAAATGTTTTGTATCTGGATTTGTACCCGCTGTTTGCGGATGCTGAAGGCAATTTACCAACCGAACTCAGCACAGACGGCTTGCACCTTAACGATCAAGGTTATCTGGTTTGGCGATCGGCCCTGCAATTGTTCGATCAGATGCAGTTGAAAAATGAGTCATGAGTCATAACTAAGGAGTCATTAGTCATTAGTTAGAAACATAAAGGATAAAGTAACATTCTCCCTAACTCTCCCCCTCTCCTCCTCCCACTCTCCCCAACTCAAAATTCTTGCCATCTCCTCAACTCCCCCTCCCCGATTACTCTGTTGTCACTGGCTATGTCAAGTAGCGAGGGATACATTAAGAAATATGATAGTTAGCTATTTAGTATAGGGTGATACAGAATAGCTGTTTATACAAATGGTGCAATCCAAAAGGCATAGACCATTAGATTGAGAGTTGACGAATTTAGATGAGTCCGGCTATACGAAGTCGGGGGGTTGAGGATTGGGGAATTATCTATTGAAGATTTGTTCCGCTAAAACACGGACTTAAAACCAAATAACTATTGCATCTAAAATCCTCGCATCTAAAATCGGCTCGGTCTTCCCTGAAAATTGCTGAGTATGAGAAGGTACAACTAACGTGATCAAAAAAAGTTTAACGATCGGCATCATCGCGCTGTGGCTGTTAAGCGTACCGCTGACGGACAATGCCTTAGCTCAAGATGCGGCTGGTACTGCTGTGGCGGTGGTGCCGAATCCGATCGACACCGGCGATACCGCCTGGATGTTGGTCTCCTCAGCACTGGTATTGCTGATGACACCAGGGCTGGCGTTTTTCTACGGGGGACTGGTGCGATCGCGCAACGTCCTCAACACCATGATGATGAGCTTAATCATGATGGGACTGATCGGCGTCACCTGGACGCTGTGGGGCTACAGTTTAGCCTTTGATGTCACCGCCAGCAACCTCAATGATCAAGGCTTTGGTCAAGGGATCGAAAGCTTCATCGGTGGCTTCGACTGGATGTTCCTAAACAACGTCACGGCGGACACACCAGATCCGATCGGCTACGCACCGACAATACCGCACCAAGTCTTCATGGTGTACCAGATGATGTTCGCCATCATCACTCCCGCCTTGATTTCCGGGGCGATCGTCGAACGGGTAACATTTAAAACCTATTTCTGGTTCGGTCTGTTGTGGTCTACCTTCATCTACTCTCCTTTAGCCCACTGGGTTTGGGGTAGAGGCTGGCTGGAGGCGATCGGAGTTCTCGACTTTGCCGGCGGCACAGTCGTACACATCAGTTGCGGTGTTTCTGCGGTTGTCGCAGCTTGGGTAATCGGGCCCCGCAAAGACCACTTGAAGAAGCCCCACACCCCCCACAACGTACCCTACGTCTTGCTGGGAATTGGGCTGCTGTGGTTCGGCTGGTTTGGCTTCAACGGTGGTAGCGCTTTTGGTTCTGGTTCTTTAGCAACAGTGGCTTTTGTCACAACGATGATTTCAACAGCAGCCGGCGGTTTAACTTGGACAATTGTGGAATGGGTACTCAGAGGCAAACCGACAGCAGTGGGAATTGCTAGCGGTTTCCTCGCCGGATTGGTAGGCATCACACCTGCGGCTGGATTCGTGCTGCCAGTGGGGGCGCTTTTGATCGGATCGATCACTTCGGTTTGCTGCTTCTTTGCCATTGGCTGGCGCGCTAAGCTGGGATTTGACGACTCTTTGGATACCTTCCCGATTCACGGCGTCGGCGGAACAGTGGGCGTAATTCTGACGGGCCTATTTGCGACTAAAACGGTGAACGCTGCCGGAAATGACGGGCTGTTTGCTGGGAATCCGGGGCAAATCGGAACCCAGTTGATAGGCGTTCTAGCTACTTACGTGTTTGCGGGTGTCGGCACTTTTGTGATCCTGAAAATTTTGGAACAGTTTATGGAACTGCGAGTATCCTCCTCTGCTGAAGACAAAGGTTTGGATATTGACCTGCACGGGGAAGAGGCTTACGGTGAGGATTTTGCCGGCGGTTTCAGTTCGTTTGAATCGGGTTCTCCTTTTGCGCCGAAGAAGGTTTAAAGCGGATTTTTTGTGGGAGTTCGATCGTGTAGAGACTCAGCTATCTGGGTCTCTCGGCTTTTTTTTAGTTTTTTTTTTAACGAACCGCGAAGGCGCGAAGAGCGCGAAGAAGGAAGAGGAAGAAGGGTTAAGATGAGAGTATGATCCGTTTGATGCCTTCTTTGAGGATCGGAACGTTGAAGTTGATGAGAAGGCCCAAGCTGTTTTTGGTCATTTTAAGATAAGAGATAACTTGGGCTTCGTGGATGGGAGCTAGCTTTTCTACAGCTTTTAGTTCGACAATGAGGATATCGCCAACCATAAAGTCTAATTGACCTTCGCCGACTTGATGACTTTTGTAGGTGATTGCTACGGGCTTTTTAGGCTGACAAGGTATCCCTCGCATCCGAAATTCAAGTTCTAAGGATTCCTGATACACTGATTCTAAAAATCCTGGTCCCAAAAGCCGATGCACCTCAATAGCCGCCCCAATCACTCTATAGGCTAAGTGTTCTAGCGGTTCGCCCAATTGTCTCATTCTTCTTTCTTCTTCCTTCGCGTCCTACCCTACGGGAACGGCTTCGCCGAACGCGTCTTCGCGGTTCATTCCTTCTTCCCCCTCATGTGTCGATAATATAAACAGCATATCTCCTCCTCCCTACTGAGCCAATAATCCCGATCGCACCCCAAGCATTCTAAAATCAAAGGTAATTAACCTAGATTTCAACTCGATACCGCATGGATACTAAAGCTTTTAAACGATCGCTCCAACAGTCTGAAAACTACCACCGCAAGGGTTTCGGACACGAAGCTGAGGTAGCTGGCGTGATGCAGACGGCTTATCAAAGCAGTCTGATCCAGCAAATTCGCGACAATAATTACAGGCTGGAACGCGGCGCAGTCACGATCCGGCTAGCTGAGGCTTTTGGCTTTTGCTGGGGGGTGGAACGCGCTGTAGCTATTGCTTACGAGACTCGCCAGCATTTCCCAACCGAACGGCTTTGGATTACTAATGAGATTATTCATAATCCGTCTGTCAATCAGCATTTGCGGGATATGGAAGTTGGTTTTATTGCTGTTGAAAATGGGCAGAAAAATTTTTCGGTTGTCGATAGCGGCGATGTGGTAATTTTACCAGCTTTTGGGGCGAGCGTCCAAGAAATGCAGTTGCTTAATGATAAGGGCTGCAAGATTGTTGATACTACTTGTCCTTGGGTTTCTAAGGTTTGGAATACTGTTGAGAAGCACAAGAAGAGGAATTATACTTCGATTATTCACGGTCAATACAAGCATGAGGAAACTGTTGCTACGAGTTCTTTTGCTGATAAGTATTTGATTGTATTGAATTTGCAGGAAGCTGAATATGTCAGCAATTATATCTTGCATGGGGGCGACCGCGATGAATTTCTTGCTAAATTTAGCAAGGCTTATTCTGCTGGTTTTGACCCAGATGTGGATTTGGAAAGTGTTGGTATTGCTAACCAAACTACTATGCTCAAAACTGAGACAGAAACCATTGGCAAGTTATTTGAAAAAACGATGATGCGGAAGTTTGGGCCTGAGAATTTGAACGAGCATTTTCAGAGTTTTAATACTATCTGCGATGCGACTCAGGAACGGCAAGATGCTATGTTGAGTTTGGTTGAGGAAAAGTTGGATTTGATGCTGGTGATTGGGGGTTTTAATTCTTCTAATACTACGCATTTGCAGGAAATTGCGATCGACAAAACTGTTCCTTCTTATCACATTGATTGTGCGGAGCGCATTTTACCGGGAAATCGCATCGAACACAAGCCTTTGGGGGCAGATTTGGTCGTAACTGAAGGTTGGCTACCGGAGGGTAAAATTGTGGTGGGCGTGACTTCGGGTGCTTCTACGCCTGATAAGGTTGTTGAAGATGCGATCGATCGCATTTTGGCGATGAAAGCCGCTGTGGTTGCCTAATTATATCGTTTTCGCGGCCATCGGAATTATCCTTTTGCGAGTGCAGTGCGATCGTCTCGCAAACAGATAATTCCGATGTTACGGGATTTGATATTAAATTAATTTCAATCGATGAATCCTCCGCAATTACCCGATCGCTCGCATTTTTGATACTATTTATCTGTATCCTAGCTCTTGTAAATTTCTCCCCTGCCTCTAATAGGTTATTTTTTAAATAAAATATTAAAAAATCGCCTTTTTTTGGGGTAAAAATCTTGACTTATGCAGATGGATAATGTATATTTTAGATAATGGTAATAGTGACCAAAATAAAATTTATGTTACCACTCCCATTATCTAAAGTATACCCCAAAAATCAACTTAAATCAATAGGTAAAGACTCCTTTCTTTGGGCGGCAATTTGAAACTGCCAAAGGAAAACGAACGATACAAAAATCGATGAGAAAAAAGGGGAATTAAGCTTTGCAGGCTATCCTAGATTGTCTGGTGTCTGCCTGAAGCACGAGACGCCAGAGCGCGATTTCTAGAATTTCAGACTTAAGGGGGATGCAAGGAGGAAGCCGACTAAAGTAAACAGAATAGATCGCACATTTGAGCCTTAAATTTATAGTCTTTAGTCGCTCTATAGGCCCGCGCCAAAAATTCGAGTAGTCTGTATCCAGCTAAAATAAAAAAAAGCAGGACTCGCACGCCGACTATTTCATGAAACAATCACTGACTCCCCAAATAACCGCAGGTATCGGAATGGTGGTGGCGCTGCTAATTTTCAATGCGGCAACTTCCTACCGCAACACTCTCAAATTACTCGAAAACGAACACTGGGTGAGCCACACTCACCAAGTTTTAACCGAACTCGAAGCTACGCTTTCCACCTTAAAAGATGCTGAAACCGGACAGCGCGGTTATTTGCTGACGGGAGAAGAACGGTATTTAGAACCGTATCACAGCGCGATCGCCCGCATCAACAAACAAGTAGTCGGATTGCAGCAGCTAACGGCTGACAATAAGCGGCAGCAACAGCGCCTTCGCGATTTGAAAATTGCGATCGATGCTAAATTAGCCGAACTTGAAGGAACCATCAATCTGCGACGCACACAACACTTAGAAGCAGCGCTGCAGGAAGTAAAATCCGGTAGGGGAAAGCAAATCATGGGCGGCATTCGGCAGCAGATAGCCGCCATGACTGCCGAAGAAACTCAGCTATTGCAGCAGCGCGCCCGAGAATCTAAAAGGAGCGCTCATTGGACAATCCTGAGTTTTACCGTTGCTGCTTTAGTAAATTTCCTGTTGATGGTGTTGGTTTACTATTTGGTGAAGCGCGATCGAACTTTGCGCGACAATGCCGAAATTAAGCAAAATCAACTTTTAGACCAGCTAGAGCACGATCGCCACTCCCTACAATTAAGCGAAGAACGTTTCCGTAGCGCCATTCTCAACGCACCGCTGCCAATTATGCTGCACGCTGAAAACGGAGAAGTTTTGCAAATTAACTGCGCTTGGACAGAACTCTCAGGCTACGAATACTCAGAAATTCCTACAATTGAAGATTGGACAGAAAAAGCTTACCACAGCCGCAAATCGCTAGTGCAAGCAGATATCGATCGGCTGCACCGATTAAACGCGCGCATTTCTGAAGGCGAATATATGATTGCCACAGCCAGCGGCGAAAGTCGAATTTGGGACTTTTATTCCGCACCTTTAGGCCAGCTTTCCGACGGCAGAAGTTTAGTAATTAGTACCGCAATTGACGTAACTGCGCGCAAACAAGCAGAAGCGGAAATTCGGATGCTCAACGCTACCTTAGAACGGCGAGTAGAACTCCGCACCAATCAACTTCAAGCAGCTAACGAAGAATTAGAAGCTTTCAGCTATACCGTTGCCCACGATTTGCGTGCTCCTCTGCGGGGAATGCAGGGATTGGCTGAAGCTTTATTAGAAGATTACAGCCAACTCCTCGACGAACTTGGTCAAGAATATGCCCAGCAAATTGTTAATTCTGGGCAACAATTAGAAGCATTGATCCAAGATTTGCTAGCTTACGGCCGCCTGAGCCGCACAGATTTATCGATGCAAGTTGTAGAATTAGAATCTGCTGTCGCCGAGGCAATTGCTATGGTACAAGCTGACGCTAAATCCAGGCACACTCAAATCAGTGTTGGCTCGCCCTTGCCGGCGGTAATTGCCCACCGCGTTACTTTAGTTCAAGTAATCGCAAATCTGCTCACCAATGCTATAAAATTTGTGGAAGGAACACCACCCCAAGTGCAGATCTGGGCTGAGGAAATTGAGCAGCCTCAAGAGAGAGAGACCGAGAGCAATACAGTGGAAGAATTGACAAAGGGGACAGTGGGACAGTGGGAGCATTCCCAGTTACTGATGCCCACTAGCCTATTGGCACTCCGCATTATCCGTCTGTGGGTAGAAGACAACGGGATCGGTATTGCTCCAGAACATCAAAAACGCATTTTTCGCGTCTTTGAACGGCTCCACGGTATCGAATCTTACCCGGGAACTGGTATAGGATTAGCTATTGTGAAAAAAGGAGTCGATCGCATGGGCGGTCAAGTGGGAGTGGAATCTCAAGTAGGACAAGGCAGTCGATTTTGGATACAACTGAGGAAGCATGAGCCAAACGCAGACGATTTTGCTGGTGGAAGATAACCCCGTTGATATTCTATTAATGCAGCGGGCTTTTCGCAATGAGACTTTTGCTAATACTTCGCTGCAAATTGTCCGAGATGGAGATGCAGCGGTTTTTTATTTAAATGGTGACGGAGAGTACAGCGATCGCGATCGCTATCCTTTACCTGCGATAATTTTACTGGATTTGAAATTGCCTAGGCGCTCCGGTCACGAGGTTCTGGTTTGGCTCAAGCAGCAGCCGGAACTAAAACGCTTGCCAGTGGTTATGCTTACTTCTTCTAGCCAAACACTTGATGTCAAGCGAGCTTACGATTTAGGGGTAAATTCTTATTTGGTTAAACCGGTCGGGTTTGCTTCTTTAGTAGAAATGATGCAGAGTTTTAGCGAGTATTGGCTCAACTATACCCAACTCCCTGAAAGTCTATAATTTTCTGGTTTTTAGGGGAAGTTTCTCGATTTTTATTGCTTGTTTCCTGGTTACCAAGCTCTGTCTGGTAGTGGCGTTTTTCCCATTTTTATTGCTTGCTTCCTCGTTACCCGGAGATTTCTGATAACGAGGAAATTAAGTTTATAGTGAGGAATCGCGTCATCTATCATCTTCAAGAGGTCACCTCCCACATTTTTATTCCGAGTGATTGCTCGGCACTCTAACTAACAGCAAAATTATAAATTGTTAAAGTGTTACACATTTTAGTAATTGACGACAACCCCACTGATCGGCTGCTCGTCAAACGCGAATTAGAGAGGCAATTTTCGGCATTGGAAGTAACGGAAATTTCTGACAATAGATTGTTGGTGGAAGCACTAAATCAAGGTCGATTCAATCTGGTAATTACCGACTACCAACTGCGCTGGACGAACGGTTTAGATGTGCTTAAAACTATCAAAGCGCGTTATCCACAATGCCCGATTATAATGTTTACGAATACTGGCAATGAAGAAATTGCTGTAGAGGCGATGAAATCTGGATTGGACGATTACATTATCAAGTCGCCGAAGCACTACGTCCGCCTTTGCGTTGCGGTTCGCAGGGTACTTGATCAAGTTGCCGCCTGGGAACGAGTCGCCCGGCTAGAAAATCAACTTAATTCTCTGCTAGAACGCTTAAATGTCGGAGTTTTTCGAGCGAGTTCCCAGGGGCAGCTTTTGGAAAGCAATCAAGCTTTTTTGCGCTTGTTTGATGCCAGCAATTTAGCAGATGTCCAAGGAATTTATCGGCAGCAATTGTTTTTGCAACCGGTAGATTCAGGGGAGTCTCGGTGTCAAAATCTAGAAATTACATTTCCTTTGGCAGACGGTCGAGTAAAATGGATTCGGTTTACTCAATATCTCTACAGCGCAGAAGGTGAAAGTACGATCGACGGATTGGTGGAAGATATTACGGAACTCAAGCAAGCTGAACTTGCTTTGCGCGAATTTAATGAAACTTTGGAAGAGCGGGTGAGAGAGCGTACTGCTGAGTTAGAAGAAGTTAACGCACAGCTAGAATCATTTACCTATTCAGTTTCTCACGACTTGCGCGCTCCTTTGCGGGGAATTTCGTTTTTTGCTGAAATGTTGCTCAACGATCAAGTTAGCAACTTGGATGCTACCTCACAAGATTACTTGTACCGGATTACGGATGCTGCAAGTCTGATGAATACTTTAATCGAAAATTTGCTAGAGTACAGCCGCCTCAGCAAAGCTAACTTGCCACTAAAAGCAGTCTCTCTTAATTTAATTGTGGCTCGCTCGATCGCGCAACTAGAGGCTGAGATTGCCGCAAAACAAGCTCGCATAACGGTTGTCGAACCCCTACCTGTAGTGTTGGCCCATCCTCCTACGCTGCAGCAAGTCTTGGCTAACTTGCTCTCCAATGCTATTAAGTTCGTGCAGCCTGGGATAGCTCCCCAGGTGCGAGTTTATGCAGAAGCTGAGGAGGAATATATATATCTTTGGGTAGAAGACAACGGCATTGGTATTGAAGAAAAATTTCAACAGAGGATTTTTGGGTTGTTCGATCGCCTGCACGGTCAAGAAGTGTATCCAGGGACGGGAATCGGGCTGGCGATAGCGAACAAAGGAGTCGATCAGATGGGCGGTGCGATCGGGCTGAAATCGACGGGAATCGGTACCCGCTTCTGGGTAAAATTACGCAAGTGCGAGAGTTGAGGAAGCAAGTTCGGCAACGCGCAGTGAATCGGGATTTAAAAGATAAGGTTCTAGGCACGAGGGTTTGAACAGCAATATTCTGCTGTAGCTCCAAGAATCAATCAACCCGCTTGTGTACACCCGAAGACAGAATAAAGAATTAGTATAGTGATAGTTAACTCATCTCTTGCACCTTTCCCGCCTCAGCAGGCTTTCTGATCTGTTTTACAACAACTTACTTAATTAATTTGCTTGTGGACACGCCCCTAAAAGGCGGGTTGAGGATATTACAAGCTGTAAAGTATAATAAAACCCAAGCAAATACAATAAATTTATGGGCAAGTCTAACTAACCCACCAAGTACATATTTAAATTGTCGAGATTGCTCAATAACATATTGTTAGATTTAAGAATGTTTGCGCTCATACCAAAACTCAACGGCTAATGCTATCTATTCTGTTAATCGACGACAACCCGAACGATCGCCTGATGATCGATCGAGAACTGAGGAAAACTTTTCCCGATTTAGAAATTAAGTCGGTTATTGATTTCCAAACTCTCGAACAAATGCTGGCAGCCGGGGGTTTTGATATAGTAATTACCGACTACCAACTACACTGGAGCGACGGATTAACTATTCTCCAAAAAGTTCACAGCCGCTACCCAAATTGTCCAGTAATTATGTGTACTGACAGCGGCAGTGAACAAGTGGCAGTCGAAGCTATGAAAGCGGGTTTGAGCGATTACGTATTCAAAGGGCGGCACTTAAAGCGCCTGGCGGCGGCCGTGGGCGAAAGCTTGAAAAAACAGCAGTTGCGCGAGAACTACACCAAAACGTCGGCGCAGTTGGCAATTTCGGAGGAAAGGCTGAGATTGGCGATCGAAGCCTCGAAAATGGGAATTTGGGATTGGAATGTATTAACTGGCGAGGTCGTTTGGTCGGAGGGACACGAACTCTTATTCGGGTTGGAAAAAGGCAGTTTTCCGGGAACTTACGAAGCGTTTTTGGCCTGCATACACCCGGATGACCAAAGCTCGATCGCCCAGGCTCTTGGTTTTGCTTTAGAAAACAAAATAGAATACAAGTACGAATTTAGAGTTTTTTGGCCCGATGGCAGCTTGCACTGGATCGCGGGTAGGGGCAAGTTTTTTGATGATGAGACGGGTAAATCGGTGCGATCGATCGGCTTGGTTTGGGATATTACCGAGCGTAAATTATCGGAAGCGCGGGTGCAAGAAAGCGAGGAAAATTTGCGCTTTGCTCTAGAAGCAGCTAACATGATCGCTTTTACCTGGGATGTGGCATCGGGGGAAGTCCGCCGTTCGTCCAATGCCGAAACACAGATGGGTTTGGGCCCAGAAAGCACCTCTGGTACTTTTGAGCAAAAAAAGAATGCGGTGCATCCAGAAGACCGCGAAAGGTTTTTGGCAGAGTTAAATGCCGCATTCAGGGGCACGGGAGTTTACGAGTCGGAATACCGCAAAGTGCGACCCGACGGCTCAGTGATTTGGCTTCACGACAAAGGGCGGGTGGTTTTTGACACATCCGGCACACCCCTTTGGTTGTTCGGCGTGGCGATCGACATTACGGATCGCAAACAGTTAGAATACGATCGCGCGCGCGCCTTGGCCCGCGAGCAGTCGTATTTGCGCCGCCTGCAAAAGTTAACCTCCGCGTCAGTAGCTATTAACTCCACGCTGTCGGTGGGAGAAATACTTCAGTTAGCAGCAGATAGCGCCCGCCAAATTCTCGAAGTCCACCAGGTAGCGGTCAACCTCGACCCTGCCGCCACCTGGGATGCGGGAATTAGCAAGTTTTCCATGTCAGAAAAATACGCCGCGTGGCAAGATTACTGCGAAGAGCCAGACGGTACAGGTATTTACCAGGAAGTTTGCCAGCACCAACAGGCGATGCGGATGACTCAAAGCGAGTTAGAGGCTCACCCGAGATGGCGGGAGTTCGGCAAGGCGGCAGGGAAGCACCCGCCGATGCGGGGCTGGCTGGCGGTACCGCTGACGGATCGCGAGGGCAGAAATCTGGGATTGATTCAGTTGTCGGACAAGTACGAGGGGGAGTTTGCCGAAGATGATGAAACTATTTTAATGCAGTTGGCTCAGGCGGTGTCGGCGGCGATCGACAATGCCCGACTTTACGAGGAATCTCAGCAAGCAAATCGCATGAAAGATGAGTTTTTGGCAACTCTTTCTCATGAGCTGCGATCGCCCTTAAACGCGATTTTGGGCTGGGCGCAACTGCTGCAGCAACGCAGTTTGAGTCCGGCTGCTACTGGGCGAGCTTTGTCCACTATTGAGCGAAATGCTAAATTGCAAACTCAATTGATTGATGATTTGCTGGATATTTCGCGAATAATTCGCGGCAAGTTGACTTTGAATCCTTCTGCGGTAAATTTGATTTCGATGGTGGAAGCAGCGGTGAATACGGTGCGGTTGGCTGCCGATGCTAAGTCGATCGATTTGCGGTTTGCAATTGGAGATTTGGCCTTAGAGACTGCTGAATTTTCCCAACTTGGGAAGGTTTCTGGCAATCCTGAATCTGAGTTAAATCCGAGATTTTGGGTATCAGGAGACCCTGGCCGCTTGCAGCAAGTAATTTGGAATTTGCTGACGAATGCGATTAAGTTTACGCCGCGCGGGGGGCGAGTTGAAATCCGGCTTTCGAGAGTTGATTCGGAGGTTGAGCTGGCTGTTACCGACACGGGAATTGGGGTTGCACCGAATTTTTTGCCTTACGTGTTTGACTCTTTCCGCCAAGCGGATGCTACGATTACTCGCAATTATAGCGGTTTGGGGCTGGGCCTGGCGATCGTCCGGCAGTTGGTGGAACTCCACGGCGGCACGGTTTGGGCCCAGAGTCCGGGACTGAATATGGGATCGACTTTTACTTTCCGTCTCCCTGCGATGCAGGTAAATTCGATCGCCGACGAGGAAGCGCAGGTTTTGGCTGGCGCTGGTAATTTACTCGGAGTTAAGATTTTGCTGGTTGATGACGAGGTTGATTCGCGGGAATTTATGAGGTTTGTCTTGACAGATTCCGGGGCCACTGTCAGGGTTGCATCGTCTGCTGCTGAGGCGTTTGAGGTGGCTTCGCAGTTTGGACCGGATGTTGTGGTCAGCGATATCGGAATGCCGGAGGAAGACGGCTATTCGCTGGTACGAAGGCTGCGTTCTGTGAACACGCAGACAGGGAAATTTTGGGCGATCGCTCTGACGGCTTATGCTAGGGATGAAGACCGCGATCGTGCTTTTGCTGCGGGTTTTGACCGACATCTGTCTAAACCTGTGCAACCCGATGTGTTGGTGGAGAGTATAGTCAAGTGGAGGCAGCAAGAGATCACAACTTAAAAAATTCAATTAATAATTGATAATTGGTAATGGGAATTGGGAATTGTGTTTGTAGTGACGACTTTAATCCTAGTAAAACTCGCTCGGACTTGCATTCCTCACTACCAATGTATAATGCTGATTTTATCGGACACGAGCTGATTAACCGGACTCGATATCGACGGCAATCGCTCAACTGAGAAACATAAAAATTTGTATTTTTCAAACTCTTCAACTTATTCTTGGGGGGCCTTGGTTCTAGCTCGCCTAAAATATGCAATTTCTATGCCGATTAGGTGATTGGTTTGTGTTAATATGCTAAAATATTCAACAACCACGCGGTAATTAGGTGGACAAACTTCAGACAGATATAGAGGCAATTTACTCTAAAATTGAGGAATTGCGCCTGGAACGACAGCAGCTTAGTATTGCCGATGCTGTCCCAGCCGGTGATTCGCCCCAAGCGATCGCCGATGCTTATCGGCGTCATGCGAGGGAGATAGCACAAGTGTCGGCCGAAGTCAAGGGGATAGATGACGCGATCGCGGCTCTGTCTGCTCAACTGAGGCAGAAACAGCAGCAGTCGGTAAAGTTGCAAAGAATCACTCCGATGGAGGAGCAAGTTGAAGAAGGAAGAGCGCTCGCTCAGGGACACGCGGCACGGATTAATGAACTGGCGACGGAACTGGCGGCGGAAGTGAAGGGACTCAAAGCTATCGCCGACCAAATTAGTCCCAGCTACTGGCAGGTTTATTACAAGCCTTTTATTACTGGTTTTAAGAGTATTACTGTTCCCTACGTGCGATCGGACGGGGATGTTTGGACTATTGTCAATCGAGTAGTTTAGAGAGGCTGTGGGAGCAGAAATAATAAGCACTCAAGACAATTTTTTCCTGTCCCTATTCCTCTACCTCAACCTCGCAGCAGTTGCTTAATAGTGCCGACCAATTCCTGAGGGTGAAATGGCTTGGCGATGTAAGCGTCGGCTCCCTGTTTCATTCCCCAGTAGCGATCGAACTCTTCGCTTTTGCTCGAACACATTACCACCGGCAAATTTTGGGTTTTAGGGTCGCTTTTGAGCCGACGACAGACTTCGTAGCCGTTCATCCGGGGCATGACGATATCCAGAACGACTAAATCTGGGCGGTTAGCCTTGATTTGCTCTAGAGCTTCTACGCCATCACTCGCTACTGTGACGTTGAGTCCTCTACCTTTGAGCAAGTCGGCGATCATCTCCCGCAGAGTGACGCTATCATCAACAACCATAACTGTACTCATAGAATAATCCCTACCAAGTTTCTGGGTTGAAACGTTCACATTAACGTTTACACTAACGTTCACCTTCAAAGGTGTCTTTGCCTGATTGAGATTGCGCTCTGCTAAATGTAGTTTACCCACTTTTGCTGATTTCTCCATCATTTTCTGAGTAATTACCGCAAAATTTAAAGATCCGCGCAATCTCGGTTGACACACGAGGCTATGTCCGTTAGTCTATCATTTTCTTTCTCAAATGGTACTATTATCCAAAAATGAGTGTATAGCTTGGTTGTGCGTTTCCGGTTGAGGACGGCGACGCTCGGCCGCCTGCATCAACATTTGTCTAATTAGGATTTTTCGTACCAAAAGTGGATACTTTTTGGTCGTAGAGCGTCTCTAAAACGACCGGGCGCTGGCGGTAGCTATGACCGGTGTTTTTGCAGCCGTTAGCAACCATTCCTAAGACGGAAGCTCCAGAAATTCTTAATTCTTCTAAAACTTTGCGAACTTGCGATCGGTCTGTTTGCCCTATTTGGACGACCATAATCGTAGCGTCTGTGTGAGCTGCGATCAAGTGGGTGTCTGCCAAGCCTGCTAGTGGCGGGGTGTCATAAATTACTAAGTCAAAAAATGCTTGAAATTGCTCCATCAGATACTGCATTTTTTTGGAAGAAAGAAGCTTGATCGGATCGGGGGGAATTTGGCCTGCGGTGAGTACGAACAAATTTTCTTGGTTCGGGGCTCGTTGAATCGCGTCGTTGAGGCTGAGATCAGTGGAGATGGCATCGCCCAGGCCACGCACGTTTGGCAGTCCTAACTTAGCGTGCAGTTGCGGGCAGCGCAAGTCTGCATCTACTAACAATACTCGCTGTCCGACTGCTGCTGCTGTGGCTGCCAGGTGCAAAGCTACTGTAGATTTGCCGTCTCCGGCTACTGCCGAGCCGACTAAGAGCGATCGAATTGGCGTGCCTGCACTCAGCAAGTGAATGTTCGTGTATAGCGATCGAAATGCTTCTAAAAATTGATAGTCCAAGTCGCTCAAAATACTTGGTCCCCCGCTCATCGAACCAGTATGTCTAGCTTCGAGTGGTGCGACTACTTCCACTTTGGAGTTCGAGCGAGCCGATGTTAGTTTCTTCTGTCTAGCTGGCGGTCGGCGCTTGATTTTTTTTGTAAACGGAATCACCCCGAGTATTGGCAATCGTGTGGCCATTTTCAGTGATTCTGGAGTGTGGAAAACAGTATTTAGTACCTCTACGAGCAAGCCGACTGCTATGCCCAGCAAACTGCTTAAAATTACTGCCAGCGCTAACTGTTTTCTGGTTTGTTTGACGGTAGCTGTTATAGGGTTGCCGAATTTGTCTAGCGGAATTTCCGGAGGATTTATCAGCACCCAGGGTATTTGCTGCTGAGCCGCATCAATCCCCAAGGCTTCTCGTTTTGCCAAGAAGTCCGACAAGCTCTTAGTAACTACTTGCAGTTCCCGCTGTAAATTGTCGTATTGTCGGGTTGTAACTGAAAAGTTTCTAATTTTTTGGTTGAGAGCATTTTGCAAAGCGGTCATTTCGCGATCGCGCGCTTCAACTTCTTTGATTTGACTCTCTAAATTCCCCATCACCACTTCTCTTGCTTGTTTAGTGGCGGTTAAAATCAGTTCTTCCCGACTTTTTCGCAGCGCTAAAACTGGCAAACTGTCTTCTCTGTACTGAGCTAATTTTAATGACAATTCCGAGTCTATTCTCTGAATTTGACCTAAGAGTCCGCCGTAAGCTTGCCCTTGGGTCATCAGCACCCCCTGGGGATTATTTTCGTTGAGTAGTTTTTCATAGCTTTGGTAGAGGTTTCGCATCCCTTTTAGCTGAACTCTAATTTCTACTTGCTTGCCCCGAAGGCTTTGAACTTGTTCAGACAGAGATTTTCCCTCCATCTGGGGTTCAAACAAGTTGCTCTGCTGCCGCAATCTTTGGACTTGCAGTTGCAGAACTTCCACTCTTTCTCGGAGCTTGGGCATCTCCGTATCTATAAATTTAATACCTTGATTAATGCCCATCAGCCGTTGCTGCAAGCTGTAATCTAGATAAGCTTTAGAAATTTTTTCCAATACGCGGTAAATTTTTTTTCGGTTTGAATCTTTGTAGCGAACTTGTAAAATTTTTGTACCCTGCTGTTTGCCATCTTTCGTGTAGCTGATGCGCTGGATCGACATTTTGGAGATCAGTTCGCTATAGTTCATTTTGGGATACGAAGCCCGCAATTCCTCAATCACTGGCTGCATCATTTTGGGACTTCGCAAAATCCTAATTTGGGTTTCGTAGTCTAGTAGGCTAATTCCTTCTATATTAATTCTTGCGAAGTCGGCAGCTTGGGTGTTGTTTAATAGTTTGGATTGCAAACCTTCAGCCGTGGCTGGTTCTACTAACAGGGAAAAGGAGCCTTCATACTCGACCGTTATGCTTTTAGAAGTGGCGACGATCGCTGTTCCTGCCAGGGCGCTCAAAGCTATGGTGGCTGCTGCCATAACCAGAAAGCGACGGCGCACGACGCCTAAGAGCCAGGACAAGTCTAGCTTTTCTTCTTCTCTCTCCTCTACGAAGTGCTCTCTGTAGTTCTGAGCCGAGAACTGTGGCAGTTTGCCATTCGATTTGGGTGTGAAGGGTTGGTAATCTTGTCTGCTATCCATATTCAGCCTGGGTATGTGTGAGGTTGATATTTTTGAAGCGGCGACTTCGCGGCGGGTTAATCTTATTGTTTAGTTTATTCTAGCCTTTGCCACGAATTATCCACCTCACCCGCCGCGTTCTTACCTGAATAAAAATCGGAGAACGTTTATAAAATTTAACACTCCCGTAGCTGGCCCGACAGGGCCGATGACAGCGTTCAGGCGATCGACAAAATTGACGAGACCCCTGCGAGATACGATAATCATGTCGTTGTTGCGAAGTTGAGGATTGGTTTCTTCGTTAATTCCTTGACTTAAATTGACTTTGATCGTCCGTTTAGTAGCTGTACCGTCGGTATTGAGGCGCACTAGCTCAACTTGATCCCTTCTAGCTCTGGTATTCTCGTAGCCAAAAAATCCTCTGGAAATTAAAGCTTGATTCAGCGTGGCATTAGCTGGGAGCCTCAACGGATCGAGGGATGTTCTGAGTTCTCCTACTACAAAAACGTTAATGCCGAGGGGGGCAAAGTTAGTGCTAGCGAGCACACCAGCTTCAGCAGGGTTGACGATCGTGGCTTTGGGCACAATGATCGTGTCTCCCTCCTGGAGGATGGTATCTTGGGCGCCGTCGCCGGACTCTAGGAACTGCCACAGGTTGACTGGGATAATTTGTTCGCCTCTTCTGGTGACGCGCCGCACTTGGATTTGCCGGATGTCGGCATCCGAGGTGATGCCGCCAGCTAGCTGAATGGCCCGGATGACGGTGGGAAAACCTTCGCGGCTGAGGTCGTTTGTGGTGTTGCCGCCGATCACGACGTAAGCCCCTGGGCGGGTGACTTGGCCAACGATGGAGATTGATCGAGGTTTTTCTGGGGGTGGCGAAAAGTTAGCCGTCGCAAATTGACGAGCTTCTGCTTGGTTGAAGTTGGCGACTGTGGGAATCACGATTGTGTCTCTGTCTTGCAAAATGATGTCTTGAGAGATGTCTCCTTCTTGCAAGAATTTCCACAGGTTGACGTTGAGCACTTGATCCGGCCCGTCTCGTTGGGGACGGCGGACGCGGATGTTGCGGATGTCAGCGACACCCGTGACGCCTTCTGCTAGTCTGATCGCTTGGGTGACGGTGGGGTACTGGACACTCGGCGTGGCTCCCGGGCCAGGAGTTAGGGTGATGGTGAAGTTTCCGGGCCTGGTGACTTCTCCGATGACGCCGACGTTGAGGGGGCGGGCGGCGACGAGGCTGACTGTGACTATGGGGTCTTTGAGGACGCGGCGGTAGGCGTTGCGGATGATGTTGGTGGCTTCTACTAAGGTGCGGCCACGGACGGAAACCAAGCCGATTAGGGGCAGGTTGACTGAACCGTCGGAAAGGACTTCGTAGCCGCGGCTGAGTTCGGGTACTTCGAGTATTTCTACTTGAATGCGATCGCCGCCACCGAGTTTATAGCTTTCCGGCGATCTCGTAACGGGCGCAACATTCTGGGCTTGCTCTGCGCCTAGCGGGATGGGAAGTTGTGCCGGGGTGCTTCTGGCGTCAGCGAGGACACTGGAAGCAAACAAGACAAGACCCACGACCGACGGGGCTATCTGTCTTGGAAAATTGGTGTTAACCATAAGCCACCTAATTTTATTGACTATGATTTATATAAGTGTAGCCTTTTTAGTGCTGGGCAAAAAGCTCATTATTTTAAGCGAGCGCCGAAAAAAGGTTGCTGTATTTTTGCTTTATGGCTAATTTCTGTGTTAGCGTGGTTGCGGGTTGACGGCTATATTTTCTATCTAGATTACTTGAGCTTGTTTTTGATAAAGGAAAGCAATTATGACTCAACCAGTGTCTAAAGCGGCTATGCTGAAAGAGCTGATTTTAGGTAATTCTTTATTTATATGGATGCTAATTGCTATAATCGCAATCGCGACTTTGCTATTATTTCAATTATCCAGTAGCAAAAAAATAGGTTTGGCTTTAGAAAAAACCTTTGCTTATTTTTATATTTTCATCTCTCCCTCTCTCACACAACCTCCTTTTAATTACTTGCATTTTAGTAATTTGAAATCCACAGACGGCGGTATTTTAACAATGCTACCTTATGTTTTTTACCCGTGGATAGTATTAATTTTGTTTTCTAGAATTAAGGCTTTTGGTAGCAAATTTATAGATTTTTTTGCCCAAGTATTGATCATGAATCCTTTCTTTTTATTTTATACATTACTGCCATCACTGTCTACATTATGGTCCGTAGTCCCTGAAGAAACGCTAAGATCAGGCCTAGCTTTTTCAGGATTTACTGCTTTCGGATTTTACTTAGCAGCCCAATATAAATGGGATGATCTATCTCGTTTTTGGCGGTGGGGATACACGGCACTGGGTTTGGCAAGTTTTATAATGAAACCACCGGGAGCAGGCGACTTTGTAGGCCTGACGCAAGCTAAAAATTCCCTCGGTGGAATCCTAGCTTTATGTACGGCATTTTGGTATTTGCATTATTTTCAAGGAGCTAAAACTCAGAAAGAACGCTGGATTTCTTTGGGAATGATGTTCTTTTCTTTTTACCTGGTGAGAGCTAATAAGTCGGGAGCGGCTCTAGTGATTACTATCATATTAATAATGGCCGTGTCGTCACTAAATTTTCTAAAAAAATTAAGTTTTCAGTGGGCATTTACTGCGATTATATGTTTCCTGGTGGTCAGCATAATTATGACGGTTTTTGTAGTAGACAACCTAGAGGAGATTGTTGTAGGTGGGTTAGGCAAGGACTTGACTCTAACTGGGCGGACCGAATTCTGGCCGCAGTTAATAGCTGCGGCCAATCAGCGCCCCTGGTTGGGCTACGGATACGAGGGATTTTTTCAACAAGATAAGTTAGGCCCCGCTACTCCTGCTTATTTTATTTATACTACTAACGGATTTCAACCGAAAAATCCTCACAATGGCGCGATCGGAATATTGTTAGCCTTCGGTTGGCCGGGATTAATCTTAATGATGATTTCCCTGCTTCTTAATTTGGCTTACGCAGTCCGGTATTTGAGTCGTAGCAAGCTGGAAGACGCGGGAATGCCTATTTGTTTTCTGGTGTCTATTATTATGAGCAACATCACAGAAGCTCAGATCCTGGGAATCGGAAATGCTTGGCTGAGTTATGTAATGTTGACAGTTAGACTTGCCATAGACAATGCTAGTAACACTTCCAACAGTAGCAGCAGCAACCCTCAAAGGCGTTCTGTAGCTCGCACTGTCGACTGAAGTAAAGTTCTTCACGGGGTGACAACCCCGTCAAAACGTCCGTATCATCAGGGATCTAGCCCTCAAACCCCTCTGAAAAAATGGTAGCTTGTTCCGTCTTGGAGTTTAGACTAAGCAGTTCAAAAAGTGCGCTCGCGGTGAGACTGGCGAACGTTTATCAAGAACGGGAACGGTCGCTGGCGACAAGCTATCAGGTTCAACCAGAAGATAGATGCCAGCGACCGTTGACGTTCTCGGAGACTTGCAACAAGAGAAAAAAACTGTCTGCGATAGTTTCAACAGACAGCGTAAGGGTAGAAAATTGAGAATTCAGCAAAAAATCTCAAATCTACCTGCAATCTCTGTTTGAACAATTATACGAATTTCGTCAACAAGCTTATGAATGTCTCGGCAATGCCAAAGATGCCACATTTGAGCTGGCAGATGCAGCGATGACGACCCGCCACGTCTCATGTTTAGGAGATTTTGCTCTCAGTCCTTTATTTCGACGTGAGTGGTCAATTGGAGTTTAGACTAAGCAGTTCAAAAAGTGCGCTCGCGGTGAGACTGGCGAACGTTTATCAAGAACGGGAACGGTCGCTGGCGACAAGCTATCAGGTTCAACCAGAAGATAGATGCCAGCGACCGTTGACGTTCTCGGAGACTTGCAACAAGAGAAAAAAACTGTCTGCGATAGTTTCAACAGACAGCGTAAGGGTAGAAAATTGAGAATTCAGCAAAAAATCCTGGGGGGGTAACAACCAGCCTGAAACCCATACCTTTGTACGGATTGAGCCAATGTGTGCTAAAAAAAAATAGGCAGCATAATTGTTACACGCTTGCCTATCTAAAAAATAATGATACCAACATTCTACCTCATTCATTTAAAAAACCAACTAAGTTCAGCTCAATTTAAACTGATTGGAATCTTGCTACCCTTGATACAATCAGAAAAACAAGTGAGATTAGAACGGCTCTCCCGGGTATTTCCCTATCCAATTACAACCGAAAGTCGGCGCAGAAAACTACAAATATTTCTGGATTTACCAAATTTAACTATCTCATTAATTTGGTTCCCATTAATTACTTATTGGTTGACCACTTATTGCCCCATTGGTACTCGTTTATCAAGATCAATCGACCGCAGTCAATGGGGGCGCATTAATCTCTTTATGGTTAGCCTGATCTGGGAGCGAAGAGCAATTCCATTATACTGGTCACTCTTGCCCAAATTGGGAAACAGTAGCTTCGAGTCACAGACTACCAATTTACAGCAAGTTTTACCATTATTTTCAGAATATAAAGTCATCGTTTTAGGAGACCGTGAATTTTGTTCTGTTGATTTGGGAAACTGGCTAAGGGAAAAGGGTGTATCTTTTTGTTTAAGACTGAAAAAGAATCATTGTATCGAAACGGAACATTTAGTTTGGCAACGGTTAGATGAATTAGGAATAGTACCAGGAACCTCTTTATATTGTCAGGGAAAAAGAGTGAGGAAAACTCGACCTGCGACCGGATTTGATATAGCGTTTCTCAGAAAGATGAGGTACAATAACAGCAGTGAGTAAACCAATTCCCAAGATCGGATAATGTAACTTGATTGAACGCAAACTCTATCGCTTTTGCTAATTCTCGATAATTAGTCGTCTTGATAGAACGGAGAATGTTTTTGAGTTTTGACCATAAATGTTCAATTGGTGAGAAGTCGGGCGAATAGGGCGACAAGTATATTAATTTTGCCCCTTTCTTTTTGATGGCTTTTTCTATTTCTTCTCCGGTATGAATAGTACAATTATCCATCACTACACAAACCGCTTTCCAGAGTTTTGGTACTCGCTTTCGGATAATAAAAGCCTCAAATGTAATTGTATCAGTTGTACCTGTTAAATTGATGGATGTTAGGATTTCGTTGACCGATATAGCTCCAATTATTGAGACATTTCTGCCCCGTTTATTCGGTTTTGGCCCCTGGGCTCTTGAACCTTTTAGCCTCCCTTGCATATAACCTAACCATTGCCAAGTTTACTCCACATTCATCAATGAATATTAAGTCTTTCAAACAAATTTGTCGAATTTTTTGCCAGAACTAATATCGCAGGTTCTGAACTCTTTCACTGCCTTTGTCTGACGGGAAAAGAGTTTTTTTTTAAGGTCATGTTTAAGAGTTTTGCCATTCTTCCCATCGTTGCTACGCTGATGGTAAAACCAATTTTTTGGTAGAGTAAATAACGGAGTTCTTCGAGAGTCGCATCATTATTTTCTTCAATCAATTTCGCGCTTGATCAGCAGTTGCTCTGCATTCAGTTTTAATTTGACTCCGCATCGCTCAGTTCGAGGAGCAATATTTTGGGTCTCACGATACTGTTTAATTATTTTTTGGACAAAACTTAGGGCTACACAAAAACGGTTGGCTATTGCTCTTTGTGACAGCGGTTCATTATGGTACACGTCCATAATTTTTTGTCTAAAATCAATCGAATAAGTTTTCATTTTTACTAATGTGTGATACTTGCTAAAATTATTGATAGTTGTCATTCGAGTGACTGCTATGGGGTGAGGGACTACTGCTCGAAGAGCCTTCCATTTAATTAGAGCTGCATAACATTTTAGGTTTCTATATTTTTCATTCCGTTCAAGTCAGTTATATCATACCTCATCTTTCTGAGAAATGCTATATTGCTTGTAAGTGGAAAAGGAACTACGGGGGATGGAAGGTGGATGAAGCATGGTTTATTCTCACAGATTTAGGCTCATTACCAGCAGCCATCAATGCTTATAAGCAGCGGATGGGTATTGAAGAAATGTTCCGAGACTGTAAAACAGGAGGCTACGATCTTGAAGGAACTAGCTTAAAAGGAGACCGGCTTATTAACATGATTTTGCTCATGACGCTCGCCTACAGTTCGGTAATATTTCAAGGCACTGAAATGAGAAAAAAGCAGGTTCACAAATATGTATCTCGCCGCAAAGAACCTAAAAAAAGATATCGAAGACGGAGTACATTTGGTGTTGGTTTAGATGGAGAAAAGTGGGTCAATTATCTAGAACAATATTCTGACGAGGTAGAACAGTTAATGAAGTTAACTCCAAATAAACGCCGCTTTTATCAACAAGGTATGCGGGCCGCAACCCTTATACAGTCTATCTCGTAGACCTTTTTGTCACCCCCCAGCAAAAAATCTCAAATCTACCGGCAATCTCTGTTTGAACAATTATACGAATTTCGTCAACAAGCTTATGAATGTCTCGGCAATGCCAAAGATGCCACATTTGAGCTGGCAGATGCAGCGATGACGACCCGCCACGTCTCATGTTTAGGAGATTTTGCTCTCAGTCCTTTATTTCGACGTGAGTGGTCAAGCGTCTACGAGGCGGTGCAAGATTGTAGACCAGACCGAGCAAAATTGATGCAACTATACATCCAACAGATGTCTCAAGTTGAACGTCCAGTATTGGCGATCGATCATACAGCATGGTTAAGGCCCCATGCACCTACCCTCAAAGAGCGTACTTACGAACATCAACCCACCGCCTTGCCTCATGGCATACCTGTTGGTATCGGTCAAGGCTATAGTACGATCGCCTGGATACCTTCAACCATCGGTAGTTGGGCACTGCCCTTAAGCCACGAACGTATTACCAGTTGGGACAACCCGATCAGTAAAGGCGCTGAACAATTGGCACAAGTGTGTGAATATCTTCAGCATAGACCGATCGCCTTATTTGATAGTGAGTATGGGTGTGCTCCTTTGATCAAAGCAACCGCTGCGATCGCCGCTGATAAACTAATGCGTATTCGTTCTAATCGTTGCTTGTGGTCAGCACCGACCGCTTCTACTGGTAGAGGACGGCCGAAAATTCACGGTCAACAGTTTAAGCTCAACGACTCTCAAAGTTGGTGGGAACCAGAACAAACCCTCGAATCTGTTGAGGCGAAACTCGGAAAAATTCGGTTAAGAAAATGGGATGACTTGCATTTTCGAGGCAGTCCCAAACATCCCATGACCTTGATTTTAGTCGAACGTTTAGAAACTGTAACAGGTCGATTAAATAGTCAACCTTTGTGGTTAGTTTGGGTTGGTCTCCAAATGCCACATCTGACAGCAATTTGGCAACTATATCTACGTCGTTTTTCCATCGAGCACTGGTATCGCTTAGCGAAACAAACCTTGCATTGGACTGTACCGAAGTTGAGTACCCCTGAACAATGTCAACGATGGAGCGATTTGATGCCATTAGTGACCTGGCAATTATGGTTAGCTAAAGATTTAGTGAGAGAAACTCGTCTCCCCTGGCAAAAGTCTCTCCCTGAATTGACTCGTGGAAGGGTTGCACAATCAATGCTTCCACTTTTAATCAAGATTGGGACTCCCACTGTTGCTCCCAAACGCCGAGGAAATTCAGATGGATGGCAACCAGGAAAACCTCGCACTCAAAGATGTCGCTATCCTGTGGTGAAAAAGGGTAAAGGTCGGTTCCAAAAATCAACAAAATTCGTAAGTTAACCTTGAGAACTCTCTAGCTGATCAACCATTTTTTCCACTCAGCTCATGCTGAGTCAATTTGTGCTTAGTCTAAACTCCAATTCCGTCTTATTGCCATTAATTACTCAATCATTTTTTCACAACATTCTATTCCTATTACCCAAGAATGACCATACAATCCCATCCAAAAACTACTATGTCGGCGTATAGTTCGCGGTTTTTCTGTTAGGCGATCCACATATTTTTGAATACCGAGCTTTTGAATTTCTTTCCCTTGTAAAGTGGCGCAACTGTACGCAAAAGCTATCAATAAAATTAAAGTTTTCAAGCGCTCAGTAGAAGCGTGACTTTTTTCAAGATTATAGCCTCCTGTTTTACAATCTTTGAACATAGCTTCGATTCCACTCCGACATTTAAATGTGGTGACAGCTTCTTTCAGAGTTCCGAAATTGGTGAGCAGATACCAACCTTCGTCTTCCCCATGACCTCTATATCGACGCTTCCAATAAGCTGCAATATCAAATTTGCCAAACCCTTTTTGCTTCGTAACTTGAACATCCTTTAAATAGGGCTTGCTGAATAAGTTAAGAAAAATCACGATCGCAATTGAGGAATGATTCAAGTTCGGCGAAACATAATTTTTTTTTTCTATAACTTGTCCAGTTATAGTTTTTGATAATAACGGACCTGTAAATAGGTGTAATTTTCGGTTTCTGACATAAAAACACACAAAAAACCCGTCTTAACCAGGTAGAAAGGTTCATTACTAAAAAAGTAATAGCAATGGCTGTACCAGAAGTATTATCAAGTTTTGCCATCACGCGATTCAAGCTGAATCTTCGTTTACCTTGTCCGAATTTGCCCTCAATAGAGTTACGAATTCTCTCATCTTCCCAGGCTTGTTTCTTTGTTTCCTTAGTGACATTTGCTGGTGGTCTTCCTAACGGAGGCCCACTAATTCTAATTCCTCTTTCTTTACACCAAGCTCGGTTTTCCCTTGTTCGATAAATGCGATATGCATGGACTGATTCTGGATAGTATCCTGTGTAACTTTTAAATGCTTTTATTTTGGCTTTTAAGTCTCCCGATTCGTTAAAATTATCCCAACTCATCCGGTCTAAAAATACATATCCTTCAAAGCAACTCGCTGACAGTTTTGCTCCAAACTCTAGATTTTTTCCTGCTTTCCCTCTGACCATGGGACGGATGGGGGGTTGGCTTAAACTTACTATTCTATCTTCTATACTCTGTTTATTATTCTCAAATAACCATTGCTGTTGGCGATAGACTTCGGCGAGGACTAGCAAGGTTTTATATTGCTTTTTATTCAGATTTTCTAGGGTCGCGCCTAACTCTATTAGCTGTTCAATATGCAGGGTAAGAGCATCTCAATCAGGCTTGACACAAGCACTTGAGAATCTGCATCATATAGTCATCATTCATCGCCGCTCGTTTCTTTTTTTGTAGCACACTACGCTCCTTGAGTAGTTTCTTGATTGATGGCATTAAGTGCCCTTCGTCTTAGAAGAGCCAAGTTTTGAGGGCTGTTTAACGACCGAATGCGGCATTGATCTTCATTAAAGGTGACATCTAAAGTCCAATGGACTTGGTTTTCAATCCCCCAATGTTGACGAATTGCACGCCCATTAAGCTGAGCATCCACTGGTAAAGAACTTAGGTAAAACTGCACCTCGTGAGTGGTTTTATTCCAAAGATGACGGATTCTTTCGACGATAACAATCGTTTGAATATCTGTCCATTGTTCTTGTTTATAAACTCCTCCTAATGCCGCCACTGGCACCGCCCAAACTTTTCTAATTTCGACGCGATGATGTCCCTTTTCTGTTCGGGAATCCTGACTCACTTCAATTCCCTCAAACTGTTGAGATTTAGCCATCTCAAACCAGTTTTTTACTTGATTATAAAGAGTGGGATGATTACTTTTTAAGGTGACTACATAATCGGCTTTTTTCTGACGAATTAACCGAACAATCTCGGTTTGCGTCCCCATCGCATCAATCGTAATAATGGCTCCGGTGATGTCAATTAATTCCAATAAGGCCGGGATCGCTGTGATTTCATTTGAATGGTCTTCAACTTTGACTTGTCCCAAGACTAACCGATGTTCACTCGCCCACGTCGTCACTAAATGTAAGTTTTTCACCCCTTTTGTTCGGTCATAAGACCCTCTCAGACTTTTTCCATCAATCGGGATCACTTCTTGGTCAATTGACCCGATTAATTGGTTAATCCATTGAGCTAATTTTTGCTCGAAAATTTTTGGCTCTAGCTTTTCAAAGACCCGACGGAATGTATCGTCACTTGGGATGCCATTGGGTAACTTTAAAAACTTTTGTAACCAGGTAAGCTTACTGATTCCATAATTTTCCATGTCTTCCCACCCATGGGCTCCGGCTATCACAGCTAATAAGGCAATGACGAGAATATCTTTGAGTAAGTGGTGTTTGGTTCGCTCCACTCTTGGGTCTGGTACGTCATCAAAATAATTTGAAAAGCCAGCTTGTAAATCTTCGATAGAGATTGGTTTTGGCTTGTTGAGATCTGAGGATTTTTCCGCTCGCGCAAGAGGGAGCGAATCCTTTACTCATACTCATAAACTTTTCCTTACCTTGATGACTTAGCTTTTGAGGCATTATAGAACCGTTACTGACGCTCGGGCTACTTTGTATATTTTGTTTGTTTTGTCAAGTACAATTTATACCAAATTAGATGAGCTTACCCTGATCTAAATAGGTTATTGGGTAACCGTGAAATCCTTGCAGTGTAAGCGTCCTCGCTTGCTAGAATATACAGTTTAAATGCGTAACAGGTTACCTAATAATTATTGACAGTCAGTCGCTAAAAATTGCTTTTTCCACTCCTTAATGGCTGTTAAAGGGATTTTTACTAAAGTTTCTTCTTTAGCATTAATCCAATTAGCCACACTGTTTAAATCATCTCTTTGTACGACTGGCAAATTAGTATCTTTAGAAATTTCTGTAGCGCGATTATCAACTGACAGAATTAAAGTTCTCCTTTTATATTGTAAAGCTCTAATCCCAGCGTGTAATCGTGTCCCTACATAATCAACCGGATACCGAGACAAAGCCATATCTAAAGCTGATAAGCTCGGATTAAGATAAATTGCTCGCTCGCCACATATATCTTTCATGTACTGATAATCTTTGGGCTGTTGCGTCCAGTAATAAATTAACTTATATTCCTGTTTCAGTAATTCCACTAACTCCTTATCAAAACTAGGATTTTGATTATACTCAGTAAAAGTAACTAATACTGACTCTGCTTTACCTTGAGGAATTTGGACACAATGTTCCTCTGTTAATTTCCACATAGTAGGACAAGCAGTATTAATTACATTATTAATCCCGATCGATTTTAGCTGTTTTTCTGTGTAACTGTCTCTCACTGAGTGCAGATATTTTTTACTTAATAGCCGTTTATACAAAATTTTGGTATATAAATTAGGCTGATTTTGGTATTGCCACCATCCCACACCCATTAGCGTAATATCTGTAATAAATAGAGAGTCAATTAAAGTGACCTTCCATTGATTATAGGAGTTCATGTTAGAAGACAATAAATTAGTCCCACCGACAAAAATTAAACTGCTTTTACTCATCAAGCGGTAAGAATCGCTCGATATGACATCATGGGTAGGAAAATTAATAAATAGTCGATCGGGAAACATCTCATATAAAATGCTATTCACTGCATCCATAATGATCTGGTCTCCTAAATTAGAGCTACAGATTGAGGTATCCAAGACGGAAATAGTTTTCATAGCCTATTTTTCATTAACTTGAGTAAGTTGACAGTGACATTTCGTATCATTTCATTAAGAATCGCCAAAATCATTTTAACCAGAGTTTATCGGGGATTTTTTTTAAGTGTTTGATCACCTTATTAATCAAACTCTCATGGGTGATAAAGAGTTTTTCAAACATTAATCGATCGTACTCTCGATCACCCATCAGATTATCATTGATTTCAAGAGGAAACCTTAAATCTAATTGTTTCATTTCTGCTATTTCCTTATTGAGAGTTCCAGTATGAGTAGCCGCTAAGCCAAAACCTAAATTAGCCACCAAATTGACACAAGGCACGATCGACAAGCCCCCTTGAGCCAAGCGAGCAAAACTCCATTGAAAATCCCACGTATCTACCTTACCCTGAAAAGTATTTTCCAAATCCCGCGCTCTAATTTTATACTGAGCCTCATCAGCCAGTATAGCTTTAATTTTTGCTTTCACGTCAGGATTGATCCAAGCCTGCATATTAATATCATAAAATTGCCAGGCCCTCTGCCAAGAAGCCCAGCCCCAAATACCTCCATAATAAGAAAAATGATAACTTTGCCTATCGGATTTCCATTCCTCCAAATAATTAGTCCCACTAATCATCATTACCCTGGGTTCATTTCTATATAAATCCAGCATTTCTTCACAAAATTCAAAAAAAGATGGATTTGGCAAGCAATCATCTTCCACAATAATTGCTTCTTCTACTGTATTAAATACCCAATCTAACCCACTAGCTACCCTGTGCTTACAGCCCATATTAGCCTCAGCATAATTTTTATAAACTTGACAATCCCAGTCCACTTTTTCAATTATGGCCCTTACCTCAGCACATTTTTCAGCTTCCTCTGGCTTATCAGAGCGTGGCCCATCAACCACGAGTAGAAGTTTAGGCGGTTTAACTTCCCGAATCGCTGCAAATACCCTCTCTGTTGTATGAGGGCGATTAAATCCAAAAAAAGCCACAGGTGTTTTCATATATTAAACTCCAACTTATCATCCTTTTTGCTTTCGCTACGCCTAGACTGCTTGCTCAACATTTACCAAGTTTGGCTCTCAGTAGTTCAGTTCTGCCTTTTAATCCTGCTTTAGCAGAGTGGATCATACCCAGGAAACTAGGGATTATGCTTTCACCTTTGCATTTGTAGGGATAGGAGTTGGGTTAAACCCCACCTACAAATCTCATCACTTGTTCTGGCAAATGAGCTAAACTAACCTAATTACTAACCTAAGTGAGTAATAATACTCATTTAGGTTAAACGAATCGTAGGGTATTTGAAATTTTAGAATACATAGTGGTAAAAGTTGTAGTTAGGGTGATTGGTATAAATCCTGCATAAGTGCTAATCTTATGATATACTATAAATCATTACTACTCTGGCTAGATTGCAAAAAGTTCAAAAAATGTATTTTTATTTGGTAAAACTTTAAAATTGCCGATGTTAGACAAGTTGGCTGGTATAGGTCAAAAGCTTGGTCCGGGTCTGCGCCAGGTAATCAGCAACATAGCTTGGCTGTTCACTGACCAAATCTTGCAGATGGGTCTAGGTCTGTTTGTAGGCCTTTGGGTGGCTCGCTATCTTGGTCCGACACAATTTGGATTGCTCAACTACGCGATGGCTTTTGTGTCGCTGTTTAGTTCGGTGGCAACGATGGGGTTGGGTACTCTGGTAGTGAGGAATATCGCTCGCGACCCAGAATGCAAAAATGAGACCCTGGGAACTGCCTTCGGACTGCAATTTACTGGTGGCTGCATCACTTTGTTGTTAACTGTCACGGTGATTGCGCTACTCAAGCCCAACGACACTCTGACTCGGTGGCTGGTAGGTATCATCGCTGCAGGAACTATCTTTAATGCTTTTGAGGCAATCAATTTTTGGTTTCAGTCGCAAATCCAGTCAAAATATACAGTGTTGGCGAAAAATTCGGTATGTTTTTTAGTTGCTGCTGTCAGAATTGGGTTAGTGACAATTAAAGCCCCCCTGCTTGCCTTCGCCTGGATTCGATTGGCAGAGGTGGCATTGGTAGGAATGGCTTATGTATATTTTTATAAGCTTACTGGGAATAAAATTAAGGATTGGCAATTCAGTTGGGAGCGGTGTAAGGAACTCCTATCGGAGAGTTGGCCGATAATTTTGTCGGGATTGGCCATTTATGTGTACTCAAAAACCGATCAGATCATGCTCGGTGCGATGAATAAAAATGCGGAACTGGGCTATTATGCTGCCGCTGTTAAAATTTCGGAAATCTGCGATTTTTTGCCGATGATCATATCAAGCTCTCTTTTTCCCAAATTAGCGAATTTGAGAAAGACAAATTATGAAGAATATCTAAATAAATTTCAAATTTACTCGGATATTATGATATTTTTATGGTTGGGAGTGGCCCTACCGATCTCATTACTTTCTCCCTGGATAGTGCATCTGCTTTACGGTGAAAACTATGCGAAGTCAGCAGCGGTACTGGCAATCTATGTTTGGGCCCAATTTGGCAGTAACTTTGGAGTAGCACGGAGTACATATTTGAACATAGAAGGTCAGTTGCGTTACGGTCTTTACTTGACTGTAGTCGGATCTATTTTTAACGTAGGGTTAAACTTTTTGCTGATTCCTAAGTATGGAGCTTTTGGAGCAACGGTGGCTACTCTGATAACTTATTTTTACGTGATTATATTAGTCAATTTCTTGATTAAGGAATTGCGCCCATTCGGAAATTTCATCTGGCGATCCCTTAACTTATACAAGGCAGCTTGTAGAATCCGAGGATTAGTAAAGTGATTCAAATTAAACCTAAAATCGAACAGCGCTCAAATTGCCCCTATTGCGGGACAGAGCTCCATGCAAAAAATATTTTGTGGCAAGGGATACATATTGTTCTGGACTGTAAGTGCGCGGTATGTGGCAGCGAAATCATCGACGATTTGAGAGTAGGTCATGGAGTGAACAACTACCTTCAAGTTAATTTAATCAAAGAAGAAGTTTTTGCGGCGGTTGCTTACAGAAAAGAATGGTTAGGCAAACCATTACTCAATTCACTCCAAAATCCTCAACCCGATAAACTTGATATAGTCAAGGAAATTTTTAAACCCTGCAATCGGGCAATTATCTTAAACTGTATCGATCATCTTTATGGTCACTCTCTGCTCAAGTTGCTAAATGCACAAAGGCACTTAGAATGCAACTCTGACTGCGGGTTAGTTGTGATAGTTCCTAAGTTTCTAAGGTGGATGGTTCCTGATGAAGTTGCAGAAGTCTGGACAGTACCTATTTCTTTAAAAAATGGTCAAACTTACTATCCTAGCTTCGCCGAGTTTGTTGAGGAAGAAACTAAACGCTTTGATGAAATTTATGTCAGCGAAGCCCATTCTCATCCTAGTCAGTTTGACATTACGCGGTTTACTAGAGTTCCCAAACACAAATTTGATGAACCAGAAACAAGAATTACTTTTATTTGGCGGGAAGATCGTTTATTAGTTAACAGTGGGCTGTTCCGAGTTCTGAAAAAACTCAATCAACGAGAAAGGGCATTGCCATTGCAAAATTTGAAAATTCAGCAGTTATTTGAGAAAATCAGGTTGCAAGTACCAGAAGCAAAATTTGCAGTAGCTGGTTTGGGGACAAAAACCAAGTTTCCAGCATGGATTGAAGATTACAGAGTGGATAGTTTTAATAAAAAAGTTGAAAAGGAAATATGCCAGGTTTATTCACAAAGCCGCTTAGTAATTGGTCTTCACGGCTCTAATATGTTGCTACCTTCGGCTCATGCTGGTATGACAATTGATTTGATAGATGAGCGTTGGGGGAACTTTGCCCAAGATATTTTATACCAAGAAGGTGACCCGAGAATGGCTAGTTTTCGCTATAGATTTTTGCCCTATCAGACTAGCAATGATACACTGGCATTCATAGCGGCTGTAATGCTTCAGAAGTGGTTTAATTTTAAATCGCAGATGACTGCTGATCTTGTTAATTCAGATGTAGAAGACTACTAGGAAAAGTAGAGTCTAAGAAATGTTCAATTACCAAATCCAAACACCCCTCGCTTTTATCATTTTCAAACGTCGAGATACAACGGCTAGAGTATTTGAGGCAATTCGTCAGGTCAAACCTCCCAAATTGCTAGTAATTGCTGACGGCCGACGTCCAGATAGGCCTGGAGAAGATCAAGAATGTGCTGCCGCTAGAGCTATTATTGACCCAGTAGATTGGGACTGCGAAGCTTTGAAGAATTACGCAGACGTAAATCTCGGTTGTCGCCTGCGGGTTTCTAGCGGTATGAATTGGGTTATTGATACAGTTGAAGAGGCAATTATTCTTGAGGATGACTGTCTCCCTCATCCTACTTTTTTCCGCTTCGCTGAAGAATTGCCGGAGCGTTACCGAGACGTTCAGCGGATTCTGTCAATCTCTGGTCAAAATGTTCAGTTGGGGCGAAAAAGAACTGATTATAGTTACTACTTTTCTCGCTATGATCACTGCTGGAGCTGGGCGAGTTGGAGGCGAGCTTGGCAGCATTATGATTTAGATATGAAGTTGTGGCAGGAAATTCGGGATGGTAATTTTTTGATGGATGTGCTGGGAGACTCCCATCCTGTAAAAGTTTGGACAAATACTTTTCAGATTTGTTATGAAAAAAAATTACAGAGTTGGGCTTTTCAGTGGACATTGGCTAGTTTTATTCAAAATGGTATGAATATTCTTACGAATGTCAATTTGGCTTCTAATATCGGACATGGTGTAGGGGGAACTAATACGGAGGATGTCAACAGTCCTTATAGTAATCTGCCTGTAGAAGCTATAACATTTCCGATGAAACACCCAGCCTTTGCAATTCGGAATGTGCAAGCAGATAATTTTACTGAAAACACTTTATATGATTACGCTCCGCCATTGCTAAGAAAGGTGCAAAAAAAAGTCAATAAGCTTTTGAAAAAATCAGGCAAAGTCAGCTAGAAATCTAGAGGAGAGGCAGGGGAAATGAAGGTTGTACTTCTCAATAGTTCTGATAGTGAAGGGGGAGCTGCCCGCGCCGCTTATCGACTGCACCAAGGTTTCCAGGGGATTGGTGTATCTTCGCAAATGCTGGTAAAAAATAAGAGTAGTGGCGATCCCAATGTAATTTCGTCACCAAATAGTATTGGGGCTAAGTTTGACAAGATGATATCAACTTTATCTAATGCACCATTGCGGCTCTACCCTCAGAGAGACCCCGTTATATTTTCTACAGAATTGCTGCCAGATGCTCTATCGGATAGAGTTGGGCTACTCGCTCCTGATATTATTAATTTACACTGGGTTTGTGGAGGTTATTTACAAGTAGAAAGTATTCCCAAGTTTAAGCAGCCCTTAGTTTGGACGCTGCATGATATGTGGCCTTTTACAGGTGGCTGTCACTATAGTGAAGATTGCAATCACTACACTCAATCTTGTGGTAGCTGTCCGCAACTTCACAGTAATAAAGATTCGGATCTGTCGCGGTGGGTGTGGCAGCGAAAAGCTAAAGCTTGGGATAAGCTTAACCTAACTTTGGTTAGCCCTAGTGTTTGGTTAGCGAAATGCGCTCATTCTAGTTCTTTATTCAAAGATTTTCGAGTTGAAATAATTCCTAATGGCATCAATACTCAAAAGTACAAACCCATAAATCGTCACTGGGCGCGAGAAATCCTGAACTTGCCTCAAGATAAACAAATTGTACTCTTTGGAGGTGCAGGTGGAACGGGCGATCGCTGGAAAGGATTTAACTTGCTCGTACCCGCTTTACAAAGCCTCAGTAAATCAGGCTGGAAAAATAGGATAGAGTTGCTGGTTTTTGGCTCTTCTCAACCAGAAAATCCCATTGAACTTGGTTTTAAAACTCACTATTTGGGGAGACTCGCAGATGATATTTCCCTAGCCACTGTTTATGCCGCAGCAGATATTTTTGTCGCCCCTTCCGTGATAGATAACTTGCCAAATACAGTCATGGAAGCTCTTGCTTGCGGCATCCCCAGCGTCGCATTCAATATTGGGGGACTGCCCGATATGATCGAACACTGCTCAAATGGCTATTTAGCTAAACCTTATGAAACAGAAGACTTAGCGCGAGGGATTGCTTGGGTTTTAGAAGATCCCAATCGGCATCAAAAACTTTGTATTCGCGCCCGCCAAAAAGTGGAACAAGAATTTACCTTAGACATACAAGCAAATCGCTATTTGTCTATTTTTAACGAGGTTTTGTCAACTCCAAAGTAAAAATCAGATTTTACGTAGTAAATTTCACCTGACTATCCCTAAAAGCGACCACATTGGGAATAATGAACCGTACTAAAATCGCCACCCTTTTAACTTGCTTTAACCGCAAAGAGAAAACATTAGCTTGCTTAGATGCTCTTTTTAAGCAGGCACTTCCAGCCGATGTTGATATTTTAGCTTATCTAGTCGATGATGCCAGCACGGACGGAACCAGCGAGGCAGTTCGTCAAACCTACCCTCAAGTCAAGATTTTTTCCGGCGATGGAAACTTATTTTGGAACGGGGGAATGCGTGGGGCTTTCACCGAAGCAATGAAAGATGATCCCGACTACTACCTATGGTTAAATGATGACACTCTTATTTATCCAGAAACCGTAAGTGTCTTGCTAGAAACCACTCAAAAGTTATCAGAAAAAGGAGAAACCAAAGCAATCATTGGCGGTTCAACCTGCGACCCCGAAACGGGTCAAACAACATACGGCGGTGTGGTGCGAAATAACCCTTTGCACCCCTTCCGATATGGTGTCCTAGAACCAACCAAAGAGCCTCAGATGTGCGATACTATGCACGGCAACTGCGTATTAATTCCCCGCAGTGTTGTGCAAAGGGTCGGCAACCTCGATCCGGCTTTTGTCCATTATATTGGCGATTGGGATTATGGTTTACGAGCCAGACAGAAAGGATGTACAGTTTGGATTGCTCCTGGCTATTTAGGCACTTGTTCTCTCAACCCCCAGGTGACCAAAACGGCTGCTGATAATTTAAGGGAAGGATTGGATAAAATGAGCCAACCGAAAGGTTTATCGTTCAAAGATACTACCCTGCAACCGGCTCAAGAATGGAAAGTATTTACTCAGCGGCATGGTGGCTGGTTGTGGCCAATTTATTGGCTGCTACCTTATCGCAGGTTAGTTTGGCTTTCAGTGTTAAGTAAACTGGGATTGACTAAAAACAAAACTCAAGGTGAATAGGATGGTTGATAGAAATGAACTCCGCATTGCTTGGCTTGTCCCGGAAGTGGAACTGGGTGCTTACTGGCAGCCTGTTTTGAGGGAATTTACGACAATTTTTAAGAATACTGTATTTTATACTGGTCGTGTGTGGTCTGGGTTCGATCCGACCCTGCCGGGAGCATCGGCAATTCAGTTGGTAGGGGAGACTAAATTTGTCGAGACGGAAAAGATAGAAACAGGATACGATCGCGGATTCATTGTAGTATCGCCTAGTATTATCGGCTATTTGCTAAAATTTAGACCTCATGTGGTGTTTCCCCAAGCTTTCTCTTTGTGGACTGTAATTGTTGCGTTTTTAAAACCGCTACTGCGGTGGAAAATTGCGATTATTTACGATGGTAGTTCCCCAAATACAGACTTTCGAGATTCCAGTTTTAGGACGTTTGTGCGCCGCATCCTGGTGCGGTTTGCCGATGCTTTTGTTGCCAATAGCAATGCGGGGAAAAAATATCTGATAGAAGTTCTCGACGTACCGGAGGATAAAGTTTTTACCCGAACCTATCTCGTACCTGATGCGGGAGCTTTGCTGAAACGATTGGATCAGACTCAGCCTTCCAATTTGCAGTTAAAACGCCCGATTTTTCTGTATGTAGGGCGCATCACCGCGAGAAAGGGAATTAAAACGCTTTTAGAAGCTTGTGCTATTCTTAAAAATCAAGGTTATGTGGATTATTCGCTGTTGATTATTGGCAAGGGAGATCAGCGCGAAGAACTGGAAGCATTTATTAAAGAGTGCGATTTTGAAGAGCAAGTAACGTGGGCGGGATGGGTAGAATATGGAAATTTAGGTGCTTATTTTCAGCAAGCTGATATTTTTGTGTTTCCTACTTTTGAGGATGTCTGGGGTATGGTTGTACCGGAAGCGATGGTGTTCGGAAAACCAGTGTTGTGTTCAAATGGTGCAGCTTCCTGTGAGTTAATTATGTCAGGTGAGAACGGTTATATTTTCGATCCTAGCAGTGCTAAAGAGTTAGCGGATAAAATGCAAATTTTTCTAGATAATCCTGATTTGATTCATTCGATGGGAGAGCGTTCACGACAGATAATTTCTCAAAAAACGCCAGAAACAGCAGCTAAAGCTTACGTCGAAGTTACATCTTTTTTGATGGAGAATAAGTGAAGCAAGTTGGGCAACGGATTTTTTAAAGGATTTAACGGAGGGATGGAAGAGGGAAGAGGGAAAAATTAGCAATTACCACTTAGCAATTACTACTTAGCCATGAAAGTTTTATTATCTGCGTTTGCTTGCGAACCGAATCTGGGTTCCGAAGAGGGAGTAGGATGGAATACTGTTATCCAATCGGCTAAACATCACGAAAGTTGGGTATTTACTCGCACGTTTTGTCGATCGTACATTGAAGCAGAACTAGAGCGGAACCCAGTGCCCAACCTGCACTTTGTTTATTTTGATCCGTTTGGGTGGAGCGAAGATTGGAAGGGGAAACAAGGATTGCTGCAACTTCACTACTATTTGTGGCAAATCTGGGCTTATTTTATCGCTCGGAAGCTCGATCGCGAAATTGGTTTTGACGTAGTACATCACGTAACTTACGTCAAACATTGGTCTCCCAGTTTCCTAGCGCTGTTGCCGCATCCTTTTATTTGGGGGCCGGTGGGTGGGGCCGAAGCAGCACCAAAGCCTTTTTGGCAAGATTTTAGTCGCCGGGGCAAAATTTACGAAACGCTCCGAGCATTAGCTCAAAGCGTAGGAGAACGCGATCCGTTTGTGGGCCTGACGGCGCGCCGCAGTGCCGTGGCACTGGCAACTACGGAAGAAACCGCTGCCCGACTGCGATTTCTCAAAGCAAAAAACGTGAAGATTTTCTCGCAAGTCGGTTTATCGCAGCAGGAAATTCAAGAACTAGAGAAATTTCCTACCCCGCCGGAGCAACCAATTAGATTCATCAGTGTCGGTCGTCTCTTACACTGGAAAGGGGTGCACTTAGGACTCCGTGCATTTGCGGAGGCGAAGCTGGAACAATCGGAATACTGGATTATCGGAGACGGCCCGGAAAGACAGCGTTTGGAAGCTTTGGCCACAGAATTGGGACTGGCAAATAAAGTATTTTTTTGGGGAACTTTATCTCGCACTGAAACTCTTTCTAAAATGGGGGAGTCTCACGTTCTCCTCCATCCGAGTTTGCATGACTCTGGCGGTTTTGTGTGCACGGAAATGATGGGCGTTGGCCGTCCGACGATTTGTTTGGATTTGGGGGGACCGGCTACTCAAGTGACGGAGCAAACGGGGATTAAAGTGGCTGCTACGGACCCCGATAGCGCTGTGCAAGGTCTAGCAGAAGCTATAGTGTGTTTAGCCCAAGATCGTGAATTGCGAGATCGCTTGGGTCGATCGGGTCAAACGCGCGTCAGGGAAATCTATGATTGGGATGTTAAAGGTCTATTCTTTGCCCAATTGTGCGAAGATGTATTCGATGGAAAATCAGGATAACTTCTGATTTGTGCGATCGGGCAAAACAAAGAAAACTATATTTTTTCAGGCGGTGAAACGTGGGCGTTGCAATCATTACTGGCTCGGCGGGTTTAATTGGCTCTGAGGCGTGTCAGTTCTTTGCCAAACAAGGCTTAGATATAGTTGGCATCGACAATAATATGCGCCAGTTCTTTTTTGGTGCTGATGGTTCTACAAACTGGAACCGCCAACTGCTCGAAAAGTCCTTGGGTACCAAGTATTATCACTTAGATGTGGACATTCGCGACTATGAAGCGATTACCAATATCTTTCAGCGGTACGGCGAGTCGATCGAATTAGTAATTCACACAGCAGCCCAGCCCAGCCATGATTGGGCTTCCCGTGCTCCGAAAATAGACTTTACCGTCAATGCCAACGGCACTCTCAATCTTCTAGAAGTAAGTCGTCTGTACTGTCCCAAAGCTGTTTTTATTTTCACTTCTACAAACAAAGTATACGGCGATACGCCTAACAGTCTGCCTTTAATTGAATTAGAACACAGGTGGGAAATTGAACCCGGGCATACTTACGATGGTGGCATTCGGGAAGATATGTCAATCGACCAGTGCCTGCACAGTTTGTTTGGTGCTTCTAAGGTAGCTGCTGACGTTTTAGTTCAAGAATACGGTCGATATTTTAATATGAACACCGCTTGTTTTCGCGGTGGCTGTTTGACGGGGCCAAATCACTCGGGAGCTCAATTGCACGGCTTCCTCGCCTACTTGATGAAGTGTGCTGTCACGGGAACTCCTTACACCGTGTTTGGCTACAAAGGCAAGCAAGTTCGCGATAACATTCATAGCGCAGATTTAATTTCGGCATTTTATGAATTTTATAAAGCTCCCCGAAGTGCCCAAGTTTATAATACAGGAGGAGGCAGGTACAGCAATTGTTCGATGTTAGAAGCGATCCAGATGTGCGAGGCAATTGCAGAACGCAAATTTAATTGGACTTATGCTGAAGGGAATCGCATTGGCGATCACATTTGGTGGATTAGCGACAATTCCAAATTTTCCAGTCACTACCCCAACTGGAAAATGAAATATAACGTTAAACAAATCTTACAGGAGATTTATGACTGTAACCGCGAGCGTTGGCTGAAAGAGGATTCCAATGATTGAGCGGGGTAAAAAGAATGTGCTGGGAATTTCGGTAAACGATTGAAGAATACAAGATTAAACAAATCTTAGGGGAGATTTATGACTGTAACTGCGAGCGTTGACTTAAAGAGGTGTTCCATGATTGATAAAGGGAAAAAGAATGTACTCGGCATATTAGTAAATGCCGTTAATTATGAAGCTGCTGTTAGCAAAATTATTGCGGCAGCCAGCGCCGGAAAACCAATGTCAGTTTCTGCTCTAGCGGTTCACGGGGTAATGACTGGGGTTCTCGACAGCACTCATCGTTATCGGATTAATCACATTGACTTAGTATTGCCAGACGGACAGCCGGTCAGGTGGGCGTTAAATTGGCTATACCATACGGAATTGCCCGATCGAGTTTGCGGACCGAATGCGATGTTACAAATCTGCGAACGTGCGGCAGAAGAAGGATTACCTATCTATTTGTACGGCTCTCAAGCTTCTGTACTGGAAGCTTTATCTCGCAATCTCTGCCAGCGTTTTCCCAAATTAATTATTGCTGGAACTCAGCCTTCTAAATTTAGGCAAGTTTCGCCCCAAGAGAAACAAGAAATTGCCCAGCAAATTCGCAACAGCGGTGCAGCAATTACTTTTGTCGGTTTGGGGTGTCCGCGACAAGAAGTCTGGGCTTACGAATACCGGGACGACTTATCAATGCCACTGATTGCTGTAGGTGCTGCTTACGATTTTCATGCGGGTAATTTGGCTAAATCTCCTGACTTTTTATCTAAAATAGGTTTGGAATGGCTGTTTCGGATGATTAAGGAACCTAAGCGCCTTTGGCAGCGGTATGTTTTTTTGAATCCGCTTTATATCTGGCTGTTTTTGCTACAAGCTTTGAAAATTAAACACTTCGACCCCACAGACGCCACTCAGCCTGTAGAAGAAGTATTATATGGTTGAAATTTAAAAGTTTCTTGTGAATTATGGGTGCTCACCAGAAAAAAGTAAAAAAGGAAACACATCGTAACTAATCCTTTTGGGGTGCAACTGCGATCGCATATTCAAGAAAATTTATATCAAATCCGGTGGCATCCGAATTAGAGTGGGAGCTTAAGAGCTCGCGATTTGGGTAGCGAGCTCTTAAGCTCCCACTGACATGATCCAAATATATTATTCCGATGCCACCGGAAACGATATTACCCCAGAAAACAATTTTTACATTATCTATGTGGTAAGCTGCCGACTGCACACCTTACATACAAATTTTGTGCGTCAGTCTCGATCGAGTCAGGTGGGTTACTGCGTCAATAGTCGAATTTCGTTGGACTGTACTCCTGGCATGGGCGATGATCGGAGGGATCGCAAAAGCATGGTGAGTGTGTAGCTAAACTTGATAATCAAGTCAAAAGTTTATTGCTCTTACCTCGATATTGCTAGGGCTTTTGTACCACAATCCGGATCGAATCGTACTTGTTTTCATCAGCAGCCAAAATTGTTTTCAGCAGTAGCTTCCAAGCTTGGACTTTACTGTTTTCTTTGGGCTTTACTATCTGATGAGAGTCCATTGAATCGAACACAGTGAAAATTTTTCTTTCATCAGTGATCCAAGTGTTGTCAAATTGGCGATAGTAGCCATTAAACTGGGTAGAAATTATCTCAAATCCTACTTTTTCACAGATAGCGCGCAAGCTCTGCGGTGTGAAGAAATACAAATGCCTTGGTACATCTAGATGCATCCATGCAATCCCTGATGACTTCAGTCCAATACAAGAGTTATTTGGTACTTCCATCACCAATTTGCCGCCATCCACGAGCAACTGCATGGCATTGCGGAGTGCAAGTAAAGGATCTCTGGTATGTTCGAGTACGTGGTTCATCACAATTATGTCGTACTGTCTAGACTTGGCTTCCGGGGGCAAAGATTCAGCAGTACCATAAAATACGTTAAGGCCTCGCTGCTGGGCCAAAACCAAAGCTTGTCGATCGGGTTCTACGCCCCAGACTTTGTGACCATCTGCTTGCAGTTCCTGCAGCAGGTGCCCGTTGGCACAACCAATTTCTAAGATCGAGGAGGAAGCAGTCCCGAACTGTTGCTTCCACCATTTACTTGTGACATCTACTCCGCGATCGAAACGCCAAGCTAGATGGGTACGCAATTTATCGAAGAAGGAAATAGAAGAGGCAGATACGAAGCCTGTAAAGTCTATATGATGAGTATAATACTCATCGATGTCGTAGAAGCTGGCGATTTTGTTGAGTTCGGGTAGAGGATCAATGCATCCAAGTTGTGACTTTTCACACCAGTACAATTGAAATGACTCATTGTGGCCAGGTCTGCGCCAATCACCGGGTATGAATAGCCACGGTTTCATACTCTGTCCCGATATCGGACAGACGACGGTAGGGCTTAAGCACGTTGGACTTTGCTGCATTTTAGTTTTCCTTACTTAGGTACTGGACGTACTAATAACCAATCAGGTTAGATCAATCTGGGACATTATGCGTCAGTGATAATTGCGGGATACTAAACACAGCAGATGAATGCCTAAAACTTATGAAGTTTTGGGAATACAATTGCTAAGGCGTAATTTTCAGGTAACATCGAATTTAAGCTAACGCATTTAACTTACTCTATCAGTTTTGAGAAAAAACTACTTTGAGAAAAAACTACACCTTCCACTAGCTGGGTGTGAGTAATTTTTTATATTGTCAATAACTCAGCAATAATTCAAGGATATATTCAGTTATCAACAGGGTAGGTTTCTAGGCTATGATACTAATAAAAGCAGTTGTGCATATACCTAAATAATGAAGCCGTTGATTTAACAAAATTTAAACTCAAACCACTGTTAGTTTTGCCAGTTCCGGTGGGAAGGAAAATGAGTTGGTCGCTCAAGGATTTAGAGTTGCTGTGGGATTTGGTAGTTGCCCAGAAAATGTAACCCGTTAAAGGAGACTTGAGAACCTATGGAAAGAAGTGCGATCGCCCAGTCGAGTTTAGTGCTATTAAGTTTGAAAAAGACATCTAATTCTAATGGCGATCGCTCAGCTCAACCCTTGCCTTTACCAGACCTCCGATTTCCGTGGCTACCTTAATGAAACCTGTCTCAATCATCATAGGCAGAAGGATTCTTAAGACTGTTGACTGTACGCCAAAACCATATCTGGAGCATCGGATACTTGAGTTTCGGGGACTTGAATAGGCCGTCTTGAGTAGGCAATAGCCTGCATATGTTTGACGCGAGCTTGAAAAGTCTTCTCAAATGTGTGCTGTTGAGCAAACTTCAGCGACTTGAACGACATCGATTTAATTTCTTCCCGGTTGTGGCTAAGTTCTGCAATTTTCTTCGCCATCTGTTTAGGCTGATTCATTGGCACAACCCATCCTGTCTGTGACATTTCTGCAATTCCCTGGAATGCTTCGTTAGCATATCCAACAATCGGCACGCCACCCGCCATAGTTTCTATGTAAGTACAAGAAGGATCGCCCTGCCGATGACAGCAAACAAACAAATCAATATTGTTCTTCACAAAGGGGAAAAACTTTGTTTTAAAGTCAGGCACTCCGAGCATTTTTACACAATCATTAAGTTGATGGGCAGCTATTTGCTGGTGCATCATCTCTTCTAATTCACCAATACCGCTGATGAACATTTCAAATTTCACCTTCAGTTGTTTGAGTTCTCTAGCGACCTCAAGTAAATGATCGGCTCCTTTCATCTTAATTAGGCGACCTGAGAATACTAGCCGCAGAGGCATATCTTGAGAGCGGTTTTTAGTGCGCCCTTCAATGTTAGCTTCTGTTGCTAACATATCCTCTCTAATCCGCGTGTCAAAGAAAAACTGTGGATTGCGATTGAGATGCTTGTACTCTTGGTAGGTAGGAGTGCCGTTGCACTGCAATCCCTCTGCCATTGCGATCGCCTTGCGCTGCTTATATTCCTGACTGTAGGTCCAGATGATTCTCCGCAAGCGGATCAAGGGATTGCTCGTACTCACATTCACGATCTGTTTGCGAGTTTTCAGACTGTATTCGGAAACGTAAATACACGGTACTCCCGCTATTTTACACACTTGACTGATATGGTTCTGTCTGTATTCCGGGGCTGCCAATACCAGCGCACTCTGATGCTGATGTAGTAAAGCTGGGGTGATTTGATCAAAAGAAATTATTTCCAGTTTGAATGGCAATTCATCAAGTTTGAATATTTTTGCATCCATCTGGTCGTTGTCTTCTTTCGTTTCTTCCATCATCACAGTAATTGAACCAGACCAATAGGTGGCTAACTCACCAACTGCTTCTATTAACTTCCGGGTCAGTAAAACTTCACTGTTTGGCAAAAACTTGGCTTTTAGTGGCTGTACGATTGTCAGATTGTTGTTAGTAAGCATAGGTTAGGTGCTCCCTGATTTTAAGTTTTTACTGTTGATGCGGTAGTGAATCTTTGGTGTAATTGGCAAGGGCTGTTGATCGATATAACCGACATCGACCGAATTTAAATTTCCCCGCCTGATACGAGAAGCATTTCAGACTCTGTTGCGGAGATATCTCATACTTAAGATGGAGTCCGCAATTGGATTAGACCTTTATTATTTAAGGTGGGGTCTGTTTGATATTTCGCAATCATCTGCGATCTCCGTATAAGTGTCAATAACCTTTTCCGAGCTTTACTCAATCTTTATAATGGAGCGGTCAAATATAAAGAAGAGCGCAATTTTAGGCTGAATTTGGTTAAAACAAGGGCTCTTATAAGTATTTATACTTAAGTAAAAACCTCTAACTGGTTCTACCTAGGAAGAATGAGCGCGAGTTGCGAATACGGCGAGACCCATGCTTTAAGTAAATCGGCGCGAAAAAACGCCCATAGGTAAACGAGGGCAAAGTCTCCAAATGATCTCTACTGGCTGACTTAAACCTGTTTACATACTGTTACGGTATGCGGTTTAATCCGGCATACCTACTGAAATCATAGAGTTCTAACAAATTTAGTAAAAGTTTACATAAATAGATATGTTGTAACATAATAATATTTCTTTACAATTCAAGGCGAAGCAGAAGGAATAAAAAAAAGAAATTTTATCCCTTCTCTCTTCGCTAATGCGAAGCCTTGATGCTGAACTTTTCTTTAATAAACCGGATATAAAGGTGCTTAAAGGTCGACTTCACCACGCGGGGCATACCAAAGTCGATCGGCATCATGCTTTCCGGCAACTTCCAATCCAAAACCTTGAGATTTTCCGGCTGCAAAAGCGGAAAATCAAGATCCTCTAAATTCGAGCACAGTCCCAATCTCATCGCTGCAGCTACAGTGGGAACCGCCGCCGGATCAGCATTAATAATTTCCACTAAAGTTCTGTCCAAAGCAAACACATCATCAGACGCGGCCAAAATTCCCAAAAACTTAGGTTCGCCGCCGCTTGGCCCGTTACCTTCGTGGCCGATAATTCCATCCAAAATCGTCAAATTTGGGTTAATTGCCCGGGCAGTTTCTACAAGCATTTCACCGAATCTGGCGCTATCTTTGCCAGCTTCCATGTGCCACCAAGCCTTCATTTTACCAGGCACGCAGCCGAATAAATTTTTTACGCCCATTGTGACAGTTAATTGAACGTGAGATTTGAGTTTTGGCAAATTAATCACTACATCCGCTTCCATTGCTTCTTTGCAAATTCGCAGATGATTGAAATCTTTGCTGACAGTTTCGTAGCTTTTTCCTTGAAACTCAACTACTGGCAAATTCAGTTCTTCCAACAGCGGCAAATAACCGTTGGCTTTGGCTACACCCATTGCGCTGCCAAAAGCCGGACTATCGCCTAAAAACGGTTTTCCTCCCGCTTCGATCACCATTTTGGCCACACAGTAAACCAATTCCGGGCGGGTGACACATTCTTTTGTAGGGCGAGAACCGGTCAGGAGATTGGGTTTGAGTAAAACCCGATCGCCCGATTTGACAAAAGCCGAGATTCCGCCCAAGGGTGCCAGCAAACTTTCTAAAGATGTTTGCAAGATTTGGCGATCGTATGAATTGGCCTGAATTAAACTAACAGCAGACATAATTACGAATTAATTGGTAATTGGTTATCGCTCGGGAATAATCTAAATATAACGCACGCGCGGAACACCCTGCTTAGCGTGGTTCGCGCGTGCGTTACCAAAAATAATCTCAATACAAATGAACCCTAAGTATCCATCGGCAATCTGCCAACGGCAGCCCGCTGCATGGTACTAACTCGCAGCGAGTTAGAGAATATTCCTTGACCTTGAAGTGCCGGGATAGCAGGTTTTACTTCTACTTTTACTACCCGGGCAGTACAGATAAAAACCGTTTGATCGGCTAAATGGAAAGTCAACCAAGGTTGATTTAACAAATTCAGCACTTCCTCTTGGAATTCATGTGCAGGCATCGGAATAGTAAACGTTTCTGCGTGACCTTCCACATAATGAAATGTCACTTGAGTTGTGTTCTCTTTATCTTGAGTTAATTTTGCAAAAGAACTTGCGCGCATAAATCTTGCTCCCAAACTTTAGACTATAAAAAATCCAGAATTAAATCTAAAAAAATTGAATCCTGAATTGTTTAACTTTAACCTGTGACAGCCGTTAGGCAGAACTCAGAAGGCAGAAGGCAGAATTAAATCGAGTTCAGCCTTCTAGTTTCTAGCTGATACCTGCGAGATCCTAAACGTTAGCAGAAGATGTCGGCATCGCACTCATTTTCTCTAAATCTAGAACTTTTGCCAACTCTTCTGCACTCATTAAACCCTGTTCTAACACAATTTGCCGCAGAGATTTGCCAGTTTCTAGGGATGCTTTGGCGACAGCGGCGGCGTTGAGATAGCCGATGTGAGTGTTGAGGGCGGTAACGAGGGCGAGACTACCTTCAGCATAAGCGAGACACCGATCGCCCTTAGCTTCAATTTTGGCGAGGCATTGTGTAGTCAAAGCGCTGATGGTATTGCCCAAAATTTCGATGCTGTGAATGAGATTGTAGGCAATCAGGGGCATCATCACGTTTAATTCTAATTGTCCCGCTTGGGCTGCCAGGGCGATCGCGCTATCGTAACCCATAACTTGAAAACAAACCATCGATGTCATTTCTGCCATCACAGGGTTGTATTTTCCCGGCATAATTGACGAACCGGGTTGCACAGGAGGCAGTTGAATTTCTTTCAAACCCGTTTTCGGCCCTGAGTCCATCAAACGCAAGTCGTGGGACATTTTAACGCAATCCTGAGCGAGATTTCGCAGTGCACCGGAGACATTTACAAACGGTGCCATACTCTGCATAGCAGCCATTAAATGCTTTGCTGGTTTCAGGGGGTGGTCGATTAATTCTGAGAGAATTTCAGCAACTTTTTGACAGTATTCAGGGTGAGTATTTAAGCCTGTTCCTGCCGCACTTCCCCCCAATCCCAGGGATGTCAAATCATCGGATGCCCTGTCAATTCTCAAGGTATGTTCTCTGAGAATTTGCGCCCAAGCCCCGAAGGTGTCGCCCAGTCGAACCGGCACAGCATCTTGCATATGAGTGCGGCCAGATTTAACAATATCTTTGAATTCTTCTGCTTTGTTTTCTAAGGCGACTACGGCCTCCGACAAAGCCGGAAAAAGAGTCTTTTCTAACGCCAATAATCCGCCGATCCGAATCGCAGTCGGAATCACATCATTTGTCGATTGACCGTAGTTTACATGATCATTAGGACTGACGCGCTTGTAGTTGCCTTTTTCGTCGCCCATAATTTCTAAAGCGCGATTTGAAAGAACTTCATTAACATTCATGTGGTGAGAAGTTCCGGCGCCGGCTTGGTAGACATCAACTACAAATTGATCGCGCAATTTGCCCGCTAGGATTTCATCTGCTGCTTGGAGAATTGCTTGACTGATGTCTTGGGGAATGCAGCCGAGTTCACCATTGGCGATCGCCGTTGCTTTCTTAATTAAAACACAAGCATCAACGTATGTTGATAAAGGCTTAATGCCGCTAATCGGGAAATTTTCAACTGCGCGCAGGGTTTGGATGCCGTAGTAGACATTAGATGGGATTTGTTTGTCTCCCATCGAGTCGCTTTCAGTGCGATAGGTTGTGGTTGGCTTTTGAGTCATATTGTCTGGTTTGTGATAATTAGGAATTGTGCAAACAGAACTTACGCACAGTTGGTCAAAAACCGGGTTTCTTGTCGGGGAATCTGTTTGAAAGCGTAGTTTTTGGTCAAGAAACCCGGTTTCTGAAGGTTTTTGTGGGTCCTGGACTGGCAATTTTTTTGGTAACACGGCTGACGGGCGATCTTACTTTTCCGCGCGCGCCGGCAACTTTACAGTAATGCGTAAGTCCCGATCGTACAAAATTATCCCACATCTTAGGCTTCAATCTAAAATCTAAAATCTAAAATCGATTGACAGTTTGCAAAAGCTAAAATTAGTCGATCGGCAAGGGCGAGCGCACGCACACAAGGCGAGTCAGCTATAATCATACAAGTAAATCCATTTCACTCATAGTGTTAAACTCCCACGAACAAACCAGCAAAAACTTTCAAACACCCGCTAAATATTTTGATAATCGGCTTAAGTGCCTCTGCGATTTTTCCGGCTTCAGTAAAGGCTATATCCAGCATTGTTCCCACCGCAGCCATCCCGGAAAAACCGGCGATTTTAATGAGTCAGCGCCAGCAGGAGATTCAGTTTAAGCGCGGTGCTAGTTCAGCGGAAGTAACAGGAGGAGTAGCGCGTGGCGAAGTCATGATTTATCTGATTAACGCCAAAGAAGGTCAAACCATGAATGTTGAGCTCCAATCAGTTGAGGGAAATGCTGTTTTTAAGGTTGTCGAACCGGATACAAACGCCGTAGCTGAAGGATAAAAAAGCTGGTCTGGAGAATTGCCCCAGACAGGTAAATATCAGATAGTCGTCGGTACAGAACGAGGAGGCGCCAGTTACACTCTGTCAGTTTCGATCGACTAATTGTAGAGTGCGTCGCCACGAGATATTCAAGCTGCTTGGAGATTGTTGGTAGCGACGCACTCTACGTTCTGTTTCGCGTGGGCAATTTTGCCGTCGATTTACCCGATGCCGATGTGTTAATTCAAGTATCGGGAAAGTATGGTTCTCGCCAAGAAGAAGCGCAGCGCCTCGGACGAATTCTACGCCCGAAATCTGACAGACATACTGCGAGTTTTTATACATTAGTCTCGCTACAAACTTGCGAGTAAGATTTTGCCCGACACCGCCAACTATTCCTCACCGAACAGGGCTACAACTATCGCATAGAAGTTCAAAAAGATGTTTAGTCAGCGATCGATAAATTCTTGGTAAAACTGCTCATGCAAACCTGAGAAATTATCCATCCCCTCCTTTGTCAGATACCCGCTCTTCTTACCAGTGTGCGGGTTTTTTACGTAGCTATAAATTACTTTTGAAACATTAGGATTCTCGCTCCACCGAATGTTGAACGCTGCATAGTTTGGGAAAAAGGTCATTTCTGCATAAGCATCAATGTGGTCATGTATCCACCATGCCAATGCTGTCCAATCGTGAGTGCGTTCATAGTAAGGGATGAATGATGTAACAATAATACATACTGTTGCTCCCATATACCCATCTGAATCTTTTACGTCCCAGATATGTTCTGCATAGTTGGACTCATTACTGGCACAGTTGTACTGATTTTTATTCTCTGCTCCTTTGGCGTTCACCGCACAAGAACGATAGGCTGAGCGGATACTAATCCGACCAAGCGCATCTTGAATTGGTTCAAGCACCCTCTCACACAAATTCTTTCCTGCTGCGATCGCCAAGTCAGGATCGCTAGGAATGTTAGGGATACCTTCAATTTGAGAGATTTCTGAATAAAGAAACTCACGCATGAAAAAACTCTTAGAGAGTTGAACCCGTCCTAGATCTTCCAAAGCTTTAACAGTTTGTGGCTTTCTCATAAAATGAACTACAGCAATTAGAGGTGAATAGCTTAATGTTAAACACTGACAGATAATTTAGAAGCATTGTTTCAGCCCAAAGCGAAGCCAGCTAACTGATAATTGTACCGCATCTGCGGTACAATACATGATAAAGTCTAAAAATATTGTTATGCAGTATGTCCGTAAAAAACCTGGTTTCTGCGTCCAGGAGTATCAATGATGAAATTAAATTTAAAAATCAACAAGTGCAGAACATCTGGCAACCATCCGAATTATACTCTCTAACATCCTGCTACACTATTAATAACCGTATCTTCAACCACATTTATGTTCGCAAACGCCATCCGCGCTATCGCTCCCTACATCTCGGAAGTGCTCTCACTCATTGCCAGCAATATCGGCCACAAACTAGGAGAAACCCTCGGCAATAAATCTCAAGAATGGGTAGAATTTCTGATTCCCGATCCCAATCAGATATCCTCCGATTCGACTGAGATAGAGCAAGCAAAACAGAGTTATTCCCAAGAACTGCTCGAATACGCCAAAGCGAAAGATGCCAGAGATAACGAATTGTTAAACCTGACATTAGCACAAACAGCACGCCGCCTTGAGTTGCAGGCACAGGAACAGGAAGACAGACTGAAGCTGGCAGCCTTGCAGCGGGATTTGATGCGGGAATTGCAAGCAAAGGATATTCAGATCAAGCTGGCGGAAATTCAAACGATTTGGGATAAAGATACTTGGTTTTCTAAGTTGAATCGAGAGGAAACTAAGCAGATTTTACTTCAGCAGCAACATCGCCTCTTAATCTTACTATCACCGCCCAAAATTAGCAAGCGATGCCCGGAAACCTTCTGTGAAGATTTGCCCATTGAGATGAGAAGTGTGGGAGATTTTCTCAGACAGCATTATCCTCAACAGGATGTCTTACGCCCAGTTAAGTTTTATAGCGACTATTTCACTGAGTCGATTGGTGATATTGATGTGGAACGCTTACAGCGAATTTTATCTCCGGTTCCTATAGCATTTCTTAGAAAGATGAGGTATAATATAACTGACTTAAACGGAGTGAAAAATATAGAACTTCAAAATGTTATACAGCTCTAATTAAATAGGGCGATCTTCGAGCAGTAGTCCCTCGACCCGCAGCAGTCACTAGAATGACAACTATCTCAAATTTTAGCAAGGATCACGCATTAGTAAAAATGAAAACTTATTCGATTGATTTTAGACAAAAAATTATGGATGTGTACCATAATGAACCGCTGTCACAAAGAGCAATAGCTAACCGTTTTTGTGTAGCCCTAAGTTTTGTCCAAAAATTGGTTAAACAGTATCGTGACACCCAAAACATTGCTCCTCGCACTGAGCGATGTGGAGTCAAATTAAAACTGAATGCAGAACAACTGCTAATTTTAGCGGAATTGATTGAAGCAAACAATGATGCAACTCTCGAAGAACTCCGTTATTTACTGTACCAAAAAATTGGTTTTACCATCAGCGTAGCAACGATGGGAAGAATGGCAAAACTCTTAAACATGACTTTGAAAAAAAAACTCTTTTCCCGTCAGACAAAGGCACTGACAGGGTTCAGAACCTGCGATACGAGTTCTGGCAAAAAATTAGAGAAGTTTGTTTCAAAGACTTAATATTCATTGATGAATGTGGAGTAAACTTGGCAATGGTTAGGTTATATGCTCGATCTCTAAAAGGTTCAAGAGCCAAGGGATCAAAACCGAATAAACGCGGAAGAAATGTCTCAATAATTGGAGCTATATCGGTCAAAGAAGTCCTAACATCAGTTAATTTAATAGGTACAACTGATGCAATTACATTTGAGGCTTTTATTATCCGAAAATTAGTGCCAAAGTTATGGAAAGGTGCTTGTGTAGTCATGGATAATTGTACTATTCATACCGGAGAAGAAGTAGAAAAAGCCATCCAAAAAAAAGGGGCTAAATTAATATACTTGTCGCCCTATTCGCCGGATTTCTCCCCAATTGAAAATTTATGGTCAAAACTTAAAAATATTCTCCGTTCTATCAAGACACCTAATTATAAAGAGTTAGCAAAAGCCATAGAGTTTGCATTTAGTGAAGTTACATCAGCAAATATTTGGAATTGGTTTACTCACTGCTGTTATTGTACCTCACCTTTGTAAGAAATGCTATACTACAATTTTATATAGCGATATCAGCGACTATGCGGTAACTTTCCGCGTCGGGTTTTGGGGATTCCTGAATAATCAGGAAGTCTCCCTGTTTTCTACCAAAGTTTTTGACTGGGAAGAGGCGAAAGATGCACTTTTAGCATCGGGAGTAAGTGAGAAAAAAGCCCTCCGCATCATTCGGCAGTTGATTGTAGCGATTCACAAGTTACTGGCGGGATTTTTAGCAGATTTGTATTATATCAATATTGACCCTAGCTATGAACCTTTGTTATTTAATTTAAAGGATGAATTGGCTGAATATGGATTAGCAGAAGAGTGGGTGAAACCTTATTTTGATATTCTTCAGGATATTCATAGGCGACAGCGAGAAGTGTATGAAGAGGAGTTAAAAAAGCTAGCTGATGCTGAACTACAAGCTTTAGAAGGATTGAGGCAGCGAGAAGTGTATGAACAAGAGTTGAAAAAATTGGCTGAAGCAGAAGCAGCAAAGGTATTCAGGATTAAAGAGCAGAAATGGAGATGTGTACGCACTCTCAAGGGACATTCAGCTTGCGTTACTTCTGTTGCCATCAGCCCGGATGGAGAAACTATTGCGAGTGGCAGTTATGACCGAAAAGTCAAACTATGGAATCTGCAAAAGGGATGGGAAATTCTTACTTTTACTGGGCATTCAGACAGCGTTATTTCTGTTGTTTTTAGCCCGAATGGAGAAACTATGGCAAGTGGCAGTGATGATGAAAGAATTAAACTGTGGGATGTGAAAACTGGACGGGAAATTCTTACTTTTAATGGACATTTAAAGGGTGTAAGCTCTGTGGCTTTCAGCCCGGATCGAGAAACTATTGCAAGTGGCAGTGACGATGAAAAAATTAAACTGTGGAATCTGGAAACTGGACGGAAAATTCTTACTTTTAATGGGCATTCAAAGGGTGTCAACTCTGTGGCTTTCAGCCCGGATGGAGAAATTATTGCGAGTGGTAGTGATGAGGATATCAAACTGTGGAACATAAAAAATGGACGGGAACTTTGCACTCTCACAGGGCATTCAGATTGCATTACTTCTGTTGCTTTCAGCCCGAATGGAGAAACCATTGTGAGTGGCAGTGATGACGGAAAACTCAAACTGTGGAATCTGAAAACTGGACGGGAAACTTTTACTTTTCCTGGTCATTCAAAGTGTATTAATTCTGTGGCTTTTAGCCCGGATGGAGAAACTATTGCAAGTGGCAGCATGGATAATACTATCAAATTGTGGAATCTGAAAATTGGACAGGAAATTTGTACTCTTGCTCGACATGGGCACTGGGTTATTTCTGTCACCTTTAACCCAGATGGAAACACTCTAGTTAGTGGCAGTTGTGATGGGACTATCAAAATTTGGCGGCGTGATGAGTGAACTACTAACAGGGAAAGATGAAAATTATGCTCTGTGCTATTTGCAAGTATGGCCCTACAAAACTTGACTGCGTGAGAAATCAACCGATAAACACTTAAGAAAGGTAATTCAAATGTCAGAAACAATTAATTTTGAGCAAGCAGTGTTAGATAATCTGCGACAGTTGCCAAGGGAGAAACAACAAGAATTGCTCGACTTTGCACAATTCCTCGTGCAAAAAGCGGAACAGAAACAGCAGTTATCCAGCGAAAGTTGTGAGTCTAACAGTTCGTCAATAACCGAACCTACTCTCAAGCTATCACTTAGAGAAATTGCTACCCTGCCAATAGCAGAACGCCATAAAATACTAGCAGCATTTATACCTGCTACAGCCGAAGATTTTTTGACATATCCTGAATTAAGCGAGTTTTCGGTACTCGATGGCGAGGAGTATTTAATTGACCCAGCTACTACTCGCAGCCACGACGCTTTTTTGAAAGGTTACGCACCCGAAGACGAAGGACTTTATGACGACTATTGAGCCTGGTGATTTTTGGGTAGCAAATATTCCCTTTACAAGCGGCGCAGGCTCTAAAAAACGCCCCATACTTTTACTGTGGTTGGATGGCGAGGATGTGGTAGCAGCAGTCGTCACCTCTGCAAAACCCCGCAGCCAAACTGATGTATTTCTTAATGATTGGTCTGTCAGCGGTTTGCGCGTTGCTTCAACAGTGCGTTTGTCTAGATTAGATTGTTTGGAAAAGTCTTTGTTGCTAGCGAAAATCGGGCAATTTTCTCAACCGGATGTAGCAGAAGTGAAACGAGTCTGGGATTTGTACGTTAAGCCTCAATTCTAATGATAGTTCGATCGCCCGCCGCTCAACTGGGCCCTCCCATCCCCCAACAGCCCAACAATACTTAATAAAAAGTTTATAAAACTTACCATTTCGCATAGATTAGAGTTATCCTAGAAAATCCAGCAATCCTGCAAAGCGTCAACCTTCTCGTCACTTATCCAGTGGTTCGATGACTCAAACCCAAAGCACTAAAACCGCCACCCCAACTGCAATTTATTCGTTGACAATTGCTCCCGCCTGTGTATTGCGAGGTCTATCGGCCATCGCACAAGCCGGAGATGCGATCGCCCGTTTCGGAAAGCGGCCGCTAATCGTCGGCGGCAGTAACTCCCTCGCCGCCGCCCAACCCTACCTGCAACCAATCCTCGAACAGCAGCAGTTAAAATCCGCCGAAACAGCATACGGCAAGGATTGCAGCGAAACCAGCCTCGAAACCCTCCGCGCAGCAGCCCAAACCCATCAAGCCGATTTCATCATCGGTGTCGGCGGCGGCAAAGCCTTAGACGCAGCCAAACTCCTCGCCCATCAGTGCAAAATCCCGATCGTCACCATACCCACATCAGCCGCCACCTGTGCCGCTTGGACAGCCCTTTCTAACATTTATTCAGAACAAGGTGCATTCCAATACGATGTCACATTAGCCAGATGTCCCGACTTATTAATACTCGACTACGGCTTAATTCAAACCGCACCACAGCGGACATTAGTAGCAGGAATTGGAGATGCGATCGCCAAATGGTACGAAGCATCAGTCAGCAGCGGACACTCCGAACAAACCCTGATCATTTCCGCCGTTCAACAAGCTAGAATACTGCGCGATATATTATTCCAAAAATCAGCCACCGCCCTCAAAGAACCCGGTAGCGAAACCTGGCAAGAAGTCACAGATGCAGCCGTATTGCTAGCAGGAGTAATCGGCGGAATTGGCGGCGCCCAATGTCGCACCGTCGCCGCCCACGCCGTCCACAACGGCCTAACTCATCTATTAGCAAGTCACGGCACATTGCACGGCGAAAAAGTTGCCTACGGCATTTTAGTACAACTGCGACTAGAAGAAATGCTGCAAAACAATCAACTCGCCGCTAGCGCCAGACAGCAACTGCTAAAATTCTACAGCGAGATTGGATTGCCTCAAACTTTAGACAACCTCGGACTCGGAGACATTACCATCACAGAATTGCAGCGCGCCGCCGATATCGCCTGCAATCCCAATTCCGACATCCACCGACTGCCTTTTAAAGTTGTTCCCCAACAATTAATGGCAGCGATGGTTTCTACCACCGCACCTGTGGGAGAATTAAAGATTAAGAATTAAAACAGTTTGTAGTAAGGACTAAAGTCCTGAAAAGGCTGTGCTAGCAAGGACGAAAGTCCTTACTACAAACCAGGAAAACTGACAACTGACAAAAAATAAATGACCTTGGATTGGATTACCCCTGCTGACAGGTTGCAAAAACTACCGCCCTACGTATTTGCCCGTCTCGACGAACTCAAAGCCCGCGCCCGCGAACAAGGACTCGATTTAATAGACTTAGGAATGGGAAACCCCGACGGTGCCACTCCTCAACCAGTAGTAGAAGCCGCTGTCGCAGCCATCCAAAATTCTGCAAATCACGGCTATCCACCCTTTGAAGGAACTGCCAGTTTTCGCCGTACTATTACTAAATGGTACAGCCGCCGCTACAATGTTGAACTCGATCCAGAAAGCGAAGCATTGCCTTTGTTGGGTTCTAAAGAAGGTTTAGCACATTTTGCGATCGCCTATATCAATCCAGGGGACTTAATATTAGTACCCAGTCCTGCTTATCCCGTATTATTTCGCGGCCCAATTATCGCCGGTGCAAAAGTTCACAACATCCTCCTCAAACCCGAAAATGACTGGGTAATTGACTTAGCCGACATTCCCGACAGCGTAGCCGAACAAGCCAAAATACTCTACTTTAATTATCCCAGTAATCCGACTGGAGCAACTGCACCCCGCGAATTTTACAAAGATATTGTGGCTTTCGCACACAAACATCAAATCTTGCTGGTTCACGATTTGTGTTATGCGGAATTAGCCTTTGACGGCTATCAACCGACAAGTTTATTAGAAATTCCCGGCGGTAAAGAAATCGGCGTCGAATTTCACACGATGTCAAAAACCTACAATATGGCCGGCTGGCGCGTCGGTTTTGTAGTAGGAAATAGCAAAATTATTCAAGGTTTGCGGACATTAAAAACTAACCTAGATTACGGTATATTTTCGGCTTTGCAAACAGCAGCCGAAACAGCACTGCAATTGCCCGATAGTTACTTGCACGAAGTGCAGAATCGTTACAGGACTCGCCGGGATTTCATGGTGGAAGGATTGGCAGAATTAGGGTGGAATATTCCTAAACCTCTGGCTGCAATGTATCTTTGGGTTCCCTGCACTCGCGGCATGAGTTCTACTGATTTTGCCCTGAATGTTTTGCAGCAAACGGGTGTTGTGGTGACTCCTGGCAATGCTTTTGGCCCAGGCGGCGAAGGATATGTGAGAATTAGTTTAATTGCAGATTGCGATCGACTGGGAGAAGCCTTGCGGCGCATGAAACAAGCTAATATTCGATATTAGTCAATAGTCATTAGTCAGTAGTTATTGGTTAGTTGTTATACCAATTTTTTATGAGGCTGCATAGAATCAGATCCCCCCTAGCCCCCCTTAATAAGGGGGGGACAAGATTCCGCTCAAAGTCCCCCTTCTTAAGCTATGCCTTACTCACATCTTTCTTAACAAAGGCGCTCCGGCTCAAGCCGGAGCGACCTCCGGGCGCTCGCTCCCTTGGAGTAGGATTGACAACCAGGAACCGAATCAAGTAAGCCTGAAATTACGGTATCAGAGGCGAGTGAGGAACTATGACGGCAGAATGGGCAGTAGCAGAACTACAATTTGCTTGTTTAGGCGATCGGCGTCGCCAGAAAAGACTGGTGCGAATTGTCTCAGACTTAGCCTCACAGCCCCATGCCACTGTGCCACAAGCATCAGGGGATTGGGCAGCCACCCAAGGGGCTTATGACTTTTGGTCATCTCCACGAGTCTCGTCAGATGCGATTCGCCAAGCCCACCAAAGAAGTACCATCGAACGAATCAAAGTACACCCAATGGTTCTGGCGATTCAGGACACCACAGAACTGAATTTCACCCACCATCCCAGCAAGAAAGGAATGGGACACTTGGATAGTGCCACCAGTCGGGGTCTGAAAGTTCACTCAGTATTTTGTAGCTCTGCCAATGGAGTACCATTAGGAGTGTTGCACCAACAAGTATGGGCGCGAGATCCTGCGACTATTGGTAAGAAGCATTCCAGAAATCAAACCGAAACCAAAGACAAAGAAAGCCAACGTTGGTTAACAGCTCTTGATGCGACCCAGAAGGTGATGCCAGAATCAATTACTGTACTAACGGTAGCCGATCGCGAAGCCGACATCTATGACTTTTTAGCGACTGAAAGACCTGAGAATTCTCAGTTGTTAATTCGCGCCTATCACAACCGTCAAGTCAAGAACTCTGATGGTACAAAAGAAGTAGAGCGACTACAAGGTGCGATCGCCAAAGTACCGATCGCCGGACAACTGGACTTGGAATTGCGAGCTAATCCGCAGCGAGAAGCTCGTAAAGCGACTCTGAACCTGCAGGCTACAACAGTCGAAATTCTACCTCCTCAAAGCCACCCTCACCACCAAAATTTACAGCCGCTGACAGTGCAAGTGATTCTGGCTAGTGAAAACAACCCACCGACCACAGAGAAGCCTGTAAGCTGGTTGTTATTGACCACCTTGCCCATTAATGGTTTCTCTGATCTTGTCCAGTGCTTACGCTGGTACAGTTACCGTTGGTTAATCGAACGCTATCATTACGTTCTTAAAAGTGGATGCGGTTTAGAACAGCTACAATTAGAAACTGCCGAGCGCATCGAACGGGCAATCTCAACCTACACAATTGTGGCATGGCGGTTATTGTGGATGATTTACGAATCTCGTCATCATCCTGAGCTGGGAGGGGACACCATTCTCGAAACCCATGAATGGCAAGCACTTTACTGCACAATTCATGGGACTCCTATCCCTAGTGAATCACCCCCAACTTTAAGTAATTGCATTCGTTGGATTGCAAAATTAGGTGGATTTTTAGGACGTTCATGTGATGGTGAACCGGGTGTCAAGACCCTGTGGCGAGGCTGGCAACGTTTGCATGACATTGCTGGTACATGGAAATTAGTTTCCACCCATTCCCCCCCGGATGTCAAGCCTGATTTTGTTAAGAAAGATGTGAGTAAGGCATAGCTTCTTAAGGGGGATTTAGAGGGGGATCGAGATATGTGCAACTTCACATTAAATTGGTATTATTGGTTATTTGTTGGTGATAATAACCAATTATCAACTGACAACTGACAACTGACTATAAGGTTTTAATTTGTTTAATCACCCAGTCAAAAGTTTCTAGAACTTGCTTGAGATCCGATTCGTCTTGCAAAGTAAACAAAGGCAGACTCGGCGACCTTCTCTCGCCCGGTTCTGTAGGTAGCGACAGACCGATCGAACTTAGCTTACTTCTCAATTCCAGCCAATTTTGTTCCACATTAAAAGGCGGCTGGGAACCATAATTATCAGCAGAAATCTCCATTCTGCCAGCAATATCTACAGTGAATAACTGATAGGGTTTTCTGCCCTTTTGAGGCAATTGAGCGGCGAAACCGCCGTAGGCGTCCCCCGTTCCCCACTGGATTTGAACTTCGGGTTCTTGACTTTTCGCCCACAGGTAAATTGCTTTTGCCATATGCGCCTCGTCCGCGCCTCGTCTAGCTTGGATTTCTGCAAAAAATGAAGATTCATCCCAGCGCCTTCTTTCGCGCGTTGCGCTGGATTTTTTCTGCTGTGCTTCGGCTGTCTGACCGATCACTCTGGGAACCAGCGTTTTTAAACCGTCTTCACTTACATACTGCTTAATTTCCAAGGCCAAAACTTCAACCGGGTCCATTTGTTCGTTGAGAAATTCGACAACTCGGCGCATTTCAGCGGAAATCTCGTCAGCTACAAACACTAAGCGAACTTTACCCGCTTGCAAATTAGTTTTAACCTTCTGCCAAAATCGGTCTTCATTAGCATCCGCACCGAGAAACTCTTCAAAAATCTGTTCAGGATCGCGACCCCGATCGCGACAATTAGCTTCAAACAGAGCAATAATTGAATCGATGGGCCAGTAAAACAACGCATTAGCAGCATAGTCGATCGACTGACCCAAAACTTTTTGCCGCAGTTCGGCATTCGGAGTTCGCCGCACATCCACCAAAGTAGGAACAGCATTTTGGTCGATAAACAAATGATCCAGCGACCACTGTACCGCTGTTTCCTCATCGCTGGCCACTGCTGCTTCCCGCGAAATTAACAGCCACCTGCGCGCCGTCGCGCGATCGATTTGGTCTCCCGCGATCAAATTAGGATAAGTTACTAGCAAGTCTTGTAACTGGTCTTCCGAGTCGTAGGGCTGTTCCATCATTTCTACCAGCCTGTCGTCGTCCTGAATGAGATAAATACCTCCAGCCATGCAAGCCCACCTACTTAATTTTAGATTTTAGATTTTAGATTTTAGATTTCAGGCTTAGTTATTAGTCTTCAGTCTTCAGTCGGCAGTCAATAATTTGTGAAGGCCGAAGGCCTTGGTCAGAATTCAATAAAAATTTGGAAGTCAATAATTTTTATTGTTTGTGAATTCCACCAAAAAAACCTTCTGACTGATGACTGATGACTGATGACTAATCACTAATCACTAATACAACCAGTAAATACTCGCTGTGCCGGCCCAGTCATGTAAATCCGTCCAGAAACTTCTGCCCATTCGATTTCCAAAACGCCACCGGGGAGCTCAACCGCAGTTGCCCGATCGCACTTCCCTACCAACACCCCAGCTACCACAGCAGCACAAGCACCAGTCCCACAAGCTAGAGTAACACCCGCGCCTCTTTCCCACACCCGCATTTTTACATAGTCCGAACGTACCACTTCAATAAATTCCGTATTGGTACGCTGCGGGAATGCTTTGTTGTGCTCGAATTGAGGCCCGACAGTTTCTAAAGCAATAGCCGCAACATCCTCTACAAACGTAATGCAGTGAGGATTACCCATGCTGACACAGGTAACAGACCAAGATTTATCAGCAACTTCGATCGGCACATCTATAGCTTTGGCATCCGCTGCAGCCAAAGTTGTCGGAATTTCCGCAGCCAGCAGCCGGGGAACCCCCATATCCACCTTCACCTGACCGTCCGATCGCAATTCCGGGCTAATCACACCAGCCAGAGTGTGGAGGCGGTACTGAGTTTTCGCCTGTGACCCTTCCAAATCGGCGATAAACTTAGCCAAACAGCGAATCCCGTTGCCGCACATTTCCGGTTCCGAACCATCGGAGTTAAAAATCCGCATCGTATAATCAGTGTCGTTTTGACCCGGAAGAGCAAATATCACACCGTCTGCGCCAATCCCGAAATGTCGATCGCACAAATCCACAGCTTGTTCTGGCGTGATCACCGGTTCTGACGAGTGGCGGTTGTCAATCAGAATAAAATCATTTCCCAGTCCGTGATACTTCGCAAACTCGATCGGCATAAAAACAAACCTCTTTTGGTTAAAACTGATTAGATAATTTGATGACCAAATTACCCATTTCCCACTATTATAAAACTTTATGCAATTTATAGTCCTTTCTAGTAAAATATAAACAAATATAATTTTTATAACTCGCCAGGGATATCTAATTAATGCTGATGTCAATGGCTCACTGAATATCCGTCGAAAAGTAGCGGCCAAGGGGTTTCTCTCTCATCCAGTAGAGGCGCTTGTAATTGCGCCAGTATCGGTTAAACGGTATAAACAGAAGAATATGGTTTAAGGTAATATTTGACTATATTTTTCTGAACTATGTCTGAATTTGAAACCGGATTGCCCAGCGTTCGCTTAATACAAAGCTACATCAAAGACAAACAACAGGTGGAGATCAAACTCCTGACCGGCGACTCACTAGCGGGTAGAATTTTTTGGCAGGATAATAGCTGCATTTGCCTCGTCGATGCCTCAGAAACACAAATTCTGATCTCGCGGCCAGCAATTGCTTATCTCAAACCCAACGGCTGAGGAGACGGGGAGAGTGGGAGAGGGAGACAGTGGAACAAATCTTCCCTCTTCCCTCTTCCCTCTTCCTTCTTCCCTCTTCCCTCTTCCTTCTTCCCTCTTCCTTCTTCCTTCTTCCCTCTTCCTTCTTCCCTCTTCCTTCCCTAATCGCTAAACAGCTTTTCGATGACTTGGGCCTTGACCAAAGGCAGCTTTAAAGCAGGTTGCGGCACCGGTGGTGAGGCCGTCCGCTGCATCAAGCCGAGCTCGTAGAAGCCGCCACACAGCAGCAAACGATCGCCTTCTTGCAAATTCGTAGTTCCGTCGGGCCAGCGAGTAAATTTCCCTTCCCGGCGGATCGCCCGAACCTGCACCCCGTACTGGGCCAGCACATCTACCTCTGACAGTTTTTTGCCCGCCCAAGGGCTGTTTGCTGGCAACCTCAGCCACTGGCAAGAACTGTCGCCCTGCGGCACTGCAACTTCCCCCTTCGCCAGCAACTCAAAACTGATGAGTTCTTCCGGTTCTCCCACTACAAAAAGTCGATCGCCCGACTGCAAAGCTGTCTTCCCGTTGGGATAATCAATTTCCTCGCCATTCTCGCGGACGATCGCCATCACGCTAACGCCTGTCAACTGGCGCAGGTTAGTTTCTTCCAGAGTCATGCTGGCGATGGGAGAACCCGACGGCAAGCTGTACCACTCGCTGTTCATATCTCGAACCGCCACTTTCAAATCCCGCGAAATCGCCAAAGGTTCGCGCGGTGGCCGCAATTCCAGATAGCGGCTGCTGCGAATTTGCTGCACTTCCCGCCCGATCGCCATTGCCGAGATGCCAATACTAGCTAACAAGTGGGCAGACAGTTCTAAACTCGCCTCAAACTCCGGCTGCACGACTTCCCACGCCCCCAGTTGGTAAAGCAGTTCGATGTCTTTATCTTGGTTGGCGCGCACCACAATATCCAAATCCGGGACTAATTCTAAAGCCCGCTTCAGACACAAGCGAGTGCTCATGGGATCGGGAAGGGCGATCGCCATTGCTTTTGCCCGTTCCACCCGGGCGGCTTCCAATACGTGCAAGCTAGCAGCATTCCCGTAAATGTAAGGAATTCCCTGCATTCTGCACTCTTGAATTCTACTTTCTGACTCGTCGATCACCACAACTGAACAGTTGCGGCTTTGCAGCATTTTGACTAAAATTCTGCCGACTCGCCCGTAGCCACAAACCACAACATAATTTTGTTCCGGCAAATTTTCAGCTATTGCTACAGGTTGAGATGTTTCGTCAAAATAGCGCTGCAAAGGCCCGAAATTTTCCGCCCATTTCAATAACTGTGGCACGCTTCTCAACACAAACGGAGTCAGCACGAGGGTGACTGCCGTCGTTCCTAAAATTAACAGGTAAACGTCCCGCGAAACCAGCCCCATAACTTGGCCGGAACTAGCGAGTACAAAGGAGAATTCTCCTATTTGAGCTAAGCCCAAACCTGTGATTAATGCTGTTTTTAACGGATAGCCAAATAGTCGGACGATCGGCGCGATGATCAAGAATTTGCCGACAAATACTATAAATACCAGTCCCAGAATTACTTCTAGATGGTTCCACAGAAACACCGGGTCGATTAACATTCCGATGGTGACAAAAAATAAGGATGCAAAAATATCTCGCAAAGGCTCGACGTAAGTTAGAGTTTGGTCGGCATATTCCACCTCCGAAATCATTAAACCCGCCACAAATGCGCCCATCTCGATCGAAAAACCCAAATATTCTGTCAGTAGCGCAATCCCTAAAGCCAAAACCACAACTCCCAGCAAAAACAGTTCGCGGCTTTCTGTTTTCGCCAGGTAGCGCAGCAACTGGGGTACGAGCCAAATGCCCGCGACTACAGCACCGACAGCAAATAACCCGATCCGCAGCAGGGCCCACGCTACCGTCATGCCGATCTCTTCTGCTGGCTGATTGAGTGCCGGCAAAACTGCTAGCATTAGCCCCAAGGCCAAATCTTGAACTACTAATATTCCCAGCATGACTTGACCGTGGGAAGTACCGCCTTCATTGCGCTCCATCAAGCATTTCAGTACAACTGCTGTCGAAGAAAGCGACAGAATCGCTCCTAAAAACACGCCTTGAGCGGGGGATTCTACCCAGCCTACAGCCAAGGAAATTGCAGTAGTAATGGCGATCGTCAGTACAATTTGCAAGCCCCCCCCGCCCAAACTAATGGTTTTAACTTTCTGGAGTTCGGCGAAAGAAAATTCCACTCCCAAGGCAAATAACAGAAAGGCAACCCCGAATTCAGCCAGGGTGTCTACCTGAATTAATTTTTTAATCAGCCCCAAACCTGCCGGCCCAATTACGATCCCTCCCAGCAGGTAGCCGAGAATTACCGGCTGTCGCAACAGCGATGCAAAGAGTCCTCCTGCTGCGGCAGCAGCGAGAACTACAACTAAGTCAACGATCAGTCGGAAGTCTTCTTGCACAACTTTATGAAAAAAATATAAAGTTATATTATTATAGTGTCTAATGTGTTGATTATGTTTAGTGGGTTGACTATAGTTGAGAAACCAGCACAACGGCCACCCTTGACCCAGGTATTTTCTCATGGCACAGAGTTCAACTCCTCACAAAAAGCTTAACCTCTTGCAAGTTTATCGAGGGATTGCGGCTGTATTAGTGGTAATGTTTCACCTCAACGAGATGAGCGCCGAGAGATTAAATCAAGTTACTTTTTTTAATTTATTTCAGGCTGGGTGGAGCGGTGTTGATTACTTTTTTGTATTGAGCGGTTTTATTATGGTGTACGTTCACCGATCGGCGATCGGTAAAAAAGACCAGTTAAAATCGTTTTTAGTCAAACGTGGCGTGCGAATTTACCCCATCTACTGGATAATTACTCTAACAGTTTTGTGTTTCTTTCTCGTAATTCCCGGTTTTGCTAACAATAAAGATTTAAGTTTGGGACAGCTAATTTTGTCGCTGCTCTTGATTCCTCAAAAGGACAAGCCCATTCTCGATGTAGGTTGGACTTTAATTTACGAAATATATTTTTATATATTATTCAGCATAGCTATTTGGCTGAAACCCAAACATTCTGCGCCTATACTTTCGGCTTGGTTATTGGTAACGATTTTAAATTCTTGTAAACTTATAAACTTTCCCAAATCTTTTTTCTTGCTAAATCAAGTATTTGGCAATATGAATCTAGAATTTGTTTTGGGCTGCTTGGCTGCCTATATTGTGATTAAATATAATAATAAGATCAGCAAGTACAGGTGGATATTATTTGGAATAGCAAATGTAGGATATGTTATTTTAGGAATGTTCGTCGCATGGGGAAACACAGACTTGGAGCGCGTCACTACTTTTGCAGTGCTAGCAGCTTTGTTAATCATTGCTGCCACTTCCATAGACCTCAAGGATTCCCCAAAACTTCCTGCTTTTTTAATTTTCTTGGGAGATGCCTCATACTCGATATTTTTAACCCACGGGCCGCTGATTTCAGCAAGTACAAAAATTCTGCAAAAGGCGAATTTAGGAAAATATTTTGACGGTTTCTTTGCTCCGGCTCTACTGGCATTGTTCGCCGTAGTTTTCGGTTGTATATTCTACTCTCTGATAGAAAAACCATTAACAGTTTTTCTGCGGAAAAATATTGTTGAAAAAATGTTTCGTCCCAAAGTACAAGGCGGAATTTAAAAAATCCGAAGGTTAGCCACCCTTGGAAGCTAAGAATTCGGATACTGTCTGCTGTGAAATTAATCTCCTTCTAACGGGTTATTGTTAGTTTCGGACTCCCAAGCCTAAACTGTGATTTTATTCCTCAAAAACCCACTCAGTTGAGATATTTGAACTCTATAGTGACAAGCCCTCGGATGCCCCAGATTATGGGGATTATGCACAGCCATCTCTATGCACTGGCGATCGAGTCAATTGCCATTGAACGTCTGATTGTGTCCAGCCAGGAAAGTCAAACTGACGAGAATTAGGTGAAAGCTGCCGTAGCACCTGTAAAGACTGCGCTAGAGGCGATCGAGTCCCTAAGTGTAAAACACCCGTATTAGCTCGGTCACGAACTGAGTAGGGCCGATTTCTACCTAATTCCGGTCTTCACCTGCCTATCGCAGACCCCAGAGTACGAAGCAACGATCGCTCAAACTCCGAAACTGCGGACTTGGTGGAATGAAGTCAGTCAACTTCCCAGTGTCAAGAAAGTCTGTACTTGACATCTGTGCATTTTATAACTCACGGGTTTACAACCATGCCGCATTTATTTGAGCCCTTCGATCAACGTGGCGTTAGCTTCCGCAATCGCATTGCAGTTTCTCCCATGTGTCAATATTCAAGCGTTGATGGATTCGCGAATGATTGGCATCTGGTTCATCTCGTCAGTCGAGCCGTAGGAGGGGCAGGGCTTGTCATGACTGAAGCAGCGGCAGTAGAGCCTGAAGGACGAATTACGCCGCAAGATTTGGGAATCTGGCAAGATGCTCACATTGAAATGTTGGCGCGAATCGTCGAGTTAATTCACAGCAACGGTGCGGTTGCTGGAATTCAACTTGCTCATGCAGGTCGAAAAGCCAGTACAGCACCTCCGTGGGATGGCGGGGATGTGCTTTCGGAATCTCACGGAGGATGGACTTCGATCGCCCCTAGCGCCATTCCATTTGCTCCCGATAGCCCCGCCCCAGTCGCTCTGAGTATCGAAGACATTCAAAAGTTGACGGCATCCTTTGTCAACGCAGCTCAACGCGCCCTCGAAGCCGGATTTGACGTAATAGAGATTCATGCCGCTCACGGCTACCTACTGCATGAATTTATGTCTCCCTTGAGCAATCAACGGACTGATGACTATGGTGGCACTTTTGAGAATCGCATCCGGTTTTTATGTGAAGTCGTAGAAGCGGTGCGAAATGTTTTGCCGGATCAAACACCGCTTTGGGTTCGCATCTCTGCAACCGATTGGGTTCCAAATGGTTGGGACATTGAACAAAGTATTGTACTCAGCTATAAATTAAAGTCACTGGGCGTTGATTTAATCGATTGTTCTTCAGGCGCAATTGTACCGGGTGAAAAGATTCCGACGGGTGCAGGTTATCAAACTACCTTTGCTGAGAGCATTCGACGCTCCGCGAACATCGCCACCGGAGCAGTTGGTATGATTACTGCACCCGCCCAAGCCGATCACATCATCCGTACAGGTCAAGCAGATATGGTATTACTTGCCAGAGAACTGCTGCGCGATCCTTATTGGCCGATGCGGGCTGCGAAGCAACTACGTCAATCCGTGCCTGCTCCAATTCAATACGATCGCGCTTGGTAATTAAGCGAATTTGCGATCGATTTTAGGTGAGCCGATTTAATCAATTAACAGGAGTGAATATGTCTGAAATTCAAAACAAAGTTGTCATCATTACAGGAGCAAGTAGCGGTTTAGGTGAAGCCACCGCTCATCGTTTAGCCGCCAGCGGAGCCAAACTGATGCTTGCTGCCCGCCGCGAAGATAGACTCAAGGACTTGGTGGCTGCAATCGAAAAAACAGGTGGCACCGTTGCCTATCGAGTCACCGATGTTGCCGATCGCGCCCAAGTGCAAGCATTGGCGGACGCAACCCTTGAAACCTATGGACGCATTGATGTGCTGGTCAACAATGCGGGTTTAATGCCACTGTCTCCCCTTGACCAGATTAAGGTCGATGAGTGGGATCAAATGATTGATGTCAACATTAAAGGCGTACTTTACGGCATCGCAGCAGTGCTGCCGACTATGCGCCAACAGAAGTCTGGCCACGTAATCAACTTGTCATCTGTTGCAGGACACAAAGTATTTCCGGCGGGGGCAGTTTACTGTGCTACCAAATATGCGGTGCGAGCGATTTCCGAAGGGCTGCGGCTGGAGTCAAACGGTGAAATTCGTTCTACCAACATTTCACCCGGTGCGGTTGCGACTGAGTTAACCAGTACCATCACTCATGGTGATACGGCATCAGGGGTGGATCAGTTGTATTCAGTCGCCATTGATGCGGATGCGATCGCCCGGGCGATTGCCTATGCCATTGAGCAGCCCGGTGATGTGGATGTCAACGAAATGATCATCCGTCCGACTCGTCAGGAGTTGTGAAGTTGCGCGCTTGAGAGTCGATCGACTCAACTGAATTTAACCTAACGGCTGAACTGGAGACCGAATGGCTGGTGAAAAGCACTACATTCGAGGTTGCACAGGTAAGCCGTTACTGCTGATTCATAGTTTGGCCCGAAGCTGGCGATCGGGGCATCCCATCCTCAACGAGCTCGCTGCTAAACAGGATCAGCTTGCTTACGAAGAACTCCGCAAGGCGCGTCGGTGGGTTCGATCGCACATCCCCTCGCGATCAGTTGGCACTTCCAATCTGTTTGTCGGAGGGCATGGTTGTGTCGATCGCACCTTCCCCCGTCAAACCCAACAATCTAATCAATATCGCAACCATAATATCGGATAATTGTAAAGCAATTCACCGAGCCAAAAGCATGAGTATTGACCAATTAAACACAGACTACGGCATTGCCGGCCACCTCACCTTCGCCACCGGAAACGGTGGTTTCCCGATGATTCACATCGACAACGGTCAAGCCAAAGCCTTAATTTCTGTGTATTCCGGTCAAGTGCTCTCCTTTCAACCAGCCACCGAAGCCACAGACTTGATGTTCGTCAGCGACAAAGCCTACTACGCCGAAGGGAAAGCCATCAAAGGCGGTATACCCATCTGTTGGCCCTGGTTTGGCCCAGATCCCGAAGCCTTGGGGCGTCCGAGTCATGGGTTTGTGCGGAATCGCCTCTGGAATGTGCTCGAAACCGCCACAACCCCAGATGGCGCAACCCAAGTCACTCTAGGACTCAAGGATACCGATGAAACTAGAGCAATTTGGCCCCAAGCCTTTGAACTGGCGATCGCAATTACGATCGGCACCAGCCTCACTGTAGAATTAATCACCCGCAATCTAGGCGACAAAGCATTTCCCCTCACCCAAGCTTTGCACACCTATTTCCAAGTCGGCGATATCAACCGCGTGCAGGTTTTAGGCTTAGAAAATAGCCAGTATCTTGATAAAGCTGATGGTGGTGTGGAAAAAACTCAAGTGGGTGCAGTGGTAGTAACAGGTGAAGTCGATCGCATTTATCTGGATGTCACCAATGAATTAGTCATTGACGATAGCGCCCTCAATCGCCGGATTCGCATTAAATCGTCTGGTAGTAAATCCGTCGTAGTGTGGAATCCCTGGGTGACAATTTCTGCAAATATGGCCGACCTTGATGATGCAGATTATCAGCGTTTACTCTGCGTAGAAACGACCAATGCAGCTACAGATATTGTGGAAGTTCCCCCTCATGGTGAGTTCCGCTTGCAGGCAATTTACAGCGTTGAACGCGACTAAGGAATTAGAGCTTAATCTTAGCGGTGATGGGGCAAAAATTCTCAGTAAGCTGTTCAACATTTCAATTGGATATTTTTGGCGTAGCTGAAATCCCATCCACAAGACTGGGATTGTTTCTTTAAATACAACTTAAATGCCGATTAGCTGATTGAATTGAAAAACTCTGTCACCCTAATGACTAATAATACCAAATCCCCAATTTCTCCCCTGTTTATTTCTGAGTCCGCGAAAGACGTTCGGCTAAGCTGACTCGAACCGTATAGCCACAGAAAAAACTTTGTATGATCGGTTTCAAGCGCCGACTCCGATCTTTTTACTTACCATCAATTATTATGCAAATCTTCAACTGGACAAAACTTCAAAATGGCTCAGACATTCGCGGTATCGCCCTCGAAGGCGTTCCCAATGAAACAGTCAACCTAACGCCCGAAATTGCGACAATCTTAGGTAAATCCTTTGTCAGTTGGCTGGTGCAAAAAGTCAATAAGCCAGCGGCAGAATTAACGATCGCGATCGGGCGTGACAGTCGCCTATCAGGGCCAACCTTAATGCAAGCAGTCATGGAGGGAATCGTCTCAGTTGGTGCAACCGTGTACGACTTTGAAATGGCCTCCACCCCCGCCATGTTTATGAGTACCATTACCCCTGGTTTTGATTGCAACGGCGCGATTATGCTCACTGCTAGCCATTTGCCATTTAATCGAAATGGCTTAAAGTTTTTCACGGCCAAAGGTGGGTTACAAAAGCAGGATATTACAGATATCTTAACACTAGCCCAAAGCAATTACTTTGAGCCAGCCGCCTCGCCCGGTAAGATTACAAAGCATGATTTTATCTCAGTTTATGCTAACCAATTTGTCACCAAGATTAGGGAATCAGTCAATCATCCCGATAATTTTGAGGAACCACTAACAGGACTAAAAATTGTTGTGGATGCAGGCAATGGTGCTGGCGGTTTTTATGTTGATAAAGTCTTAAAACCTTTAGGTGCAGACACTACGGGCAGTCAGTTTTTAGAACCAGATGGTACTTTCCCGAATCATGTGCCAAATCCCGAAGATAAACAGGCAATGCAGTCAATTGGTCAAGCGGTAATTGAACACCAAGCTGATTTTGGGATTATTTTTGATACCGATGTCGATCGCAGCGCAGCCGTCGATCAAGTGGGCAAGGAACTCAATCGCAATCGCTTAATTGCCTTGATTTCTGCGATCGTCTTAAAAGAACATCCAGGCTCTACCATTGTTACCGATTCTATCACCTCCGATGGCTTGACACAATTCATCGAACAGGATCTAAAAGGGATTCACCATCGCTTTAAACGAGGCTACAAAAATGTGATTGACGAGTCGATTCGCCTCAATGAAGCCGGACAGGAATCATGGCTGGCGATTGAAACCTCTGGACATGGAGCTTTGAAAGAAAATTACTTTTTGGATGATGGCGCTTATTTGGTCAGCAAATTATTGATTGAATTGGCTAAGTCAAAGCTAGCAAATCAATCTTTGCCAGATTTAATTGCGAATTTAAAAGAACCCGAAGAAAGTGCAGAATTTAGGATTAAACTTGGTGTAGATGATTTCAAGGCTCACGGCGAGCGCGTTATTGAACAACTGCAAGAATTTGTCTCAACCCAAGCAGACTGGAAAATAGTTCCCAATAACTACGAAGGTTTGCGAATTTCCTGCACCTCAGCTAGCGAATCCGGCTGGTTTCTGTTACGCTTATCACTCCACGATCCCGTAATGCCTTTGAATGTGGAGTCGAATGTTAAGGGTGGTGTCGCTCACATAGTGGCTCGGCTTTTAACTTTTTTCCAAACAACAGAATCCCTTGATTTGTCGGCACTATTGAGCTAACTTTCACTGTCGTCAGACTATTAGTAAACCAAACCCAAGGAGTAATTTAATTATGTGGCGTTTAACCATAAAATGTTCTGCTGAAAGCTGGGAGATCCATTCCAAAACTTTCAAAGCGATTGCTGCCAAATATCCTGCCACGCTTCTTTCTTCCAAAAAGATGAAAGGTGATGCTCAACGCATCATGGAATATCAGCTTGAGGATGTGAATGAGGTAGAGGAATTTATAGAAGAATGCTTAACCTTAAATGGCTTCACCGGTACCTTTGAATCTCTATAATTCTAGGTGATAGATTATAGCCCTTCTCTATTTTTATCTCCTACCATTTTAGATGTGAGATTAAAAACTTGGTAATTAATACTATAATCCGGCTACAATAAGTAAGCTGTTGTGCGTTTAAGTTGGGTGTTGAGCGCGGGCATCCTGTCCACGTCACAAAAGTTAAAATTTATTTTACTATCCAATTTAAAGGCGGATTAGCTTAGAGATTGCGACGAATTTTTAGAAAAGTGAACGGCTAAGAAATAATTAATTTAACAGCCGACAAGTTAAAAAAAAATTGGTAAAAACAGCGAAATAAAACTAATAGTAATTTTTAAAAGTTATTCAACCGTAGCCCGATAAAATATAATCCCATCCGCTTATAGATGAAGAGTGTTTATAGCAATCCTTGCAGGAGTAGTAAATTTTTTACCCCACCCAACCCTCCCCGAACCCGCTCTGAGAAAGTAAGAAACTCACAAATGATGCGAGGATTGCTATATGTTAAAACTTCGCCTCTCGTGGATTTGTGTTGTAAACAGTAGTGTGAGAGTCTGGCTCAAGCGGGCTTGCCTTCTGGGACTGCGGTAATTTTTATGATTATTATCACCTGAAGTTAAGTATTTATTTAAGTTAGTCTCTTATATCAAATCCGCCCTTCATCGGAATTATTCATCTCTCTTCCCTTCCTCTGTCTTCTCTGCGTCCTCTGTGGTTTAATCATTCCGATATAATCGGAATTGATGTCCTATCCAAATTTTTGAGTTTCCCAAGCTTTTTACCTAGGGCTGTTTCTATCGACCGATTGAGGATTGCTATAGTTAGTCTAGATAGTTGAAAATATCTCAGCGAGAGAAAGGTTAAGGACAGCTAGTGATGGTAATGACTGTAAATCGAGACAATTGCGGGCTAAGTACGGAAATAATTACAGGTCGGATTTTGCGGTGGGGGCAGTTGAAAGCCAACAAGCTAACCGCCAGTTCGATCGGGGGAATTGTTGCTGGCCTTCTAAGTTTTGCCCTGCCGGTACAAGCTTTGCAGGTAGTTGTGACGCCGCAAAATCCCCAACTGGGAGATACCCTGTCAGTAATAATTCAGGTTGATGGTAACGGCGGGGAAAATCCCAAAGTGTCTCTACAGCAAAAAAACTACCCCGCGTTTCCCATCGGCAACGGCCGCTTTCGGGCCTTGCTACCGACGACGCCGCTAGAGAAACCCGGTGCCCGCCTTCTTCAAGTCGCAGGTGACGGACAAGTGCAGAAATTGAGCGTACAAGTTCGATCGCGCAATTTTCCCACTCAATCTATCTGGCTACCGCCTGGGAAAGACAGCGAAGGTACAGATGCCGAATTCGATCGCGTAGACGCATTTAAAGCATTGGTGACACCCGAAAAATTTTGGGATGGCAAATTGTTGCGCCCCAACTCCGGCGAAATTACTACTATTTATGGGGTGCGACGTTATTATAATGGGGTATTTGCTCAAGACTACTACCATCGCGGCGTTGATTACGCGGGTGCTTACGGTTCCCCTGTAGTCGCACCAGCAGCAGGTCGCGTGTCTCTAGTGGGACGCGAATCGCAAGGCTTCAAAATTCACGGGAACGTGGTTGGTATCGACCACGGTCAGGGGGTAGCAAGTATTTTGATGCACCTCAGCCGGATTGAGGTCAAGGAGGGCGATGTGGTGAAAGCTGGTCAAGTAATTGGTACTCTAGGGTCAACAGGGGCTTCTACAGGCCCTCACCTACATTGGGGACTTTACGTGCATGGGCAGTCCGTCGATCCTGTACCTTGGCGGCTTCAGGGAGTTGAGTAGGAGTTTTTACAGGTTTTGACGGATTTATCAGTCAATTATGGGGTAAGTTTGTGGCGGGGGTGTGCAGATAACTTTATGGGTTATCAGTATTGAGTTAGGATTTGTATAAAATTTCTCAACTCAACCCTCCAAACTCGAATCTCAAGACGCTAACAATCGCGTCTTAACAAAACTTTATTGATGATGCCGTTGAGTGGGGACGCATATATGAGTATTGAAAAAATTGTTGAACAGGCTTTGCAGGATGGCTATTTAACGCCGTCTATGGAAGCTGAGGTGGGACGGATCTGCAATACGGCTTCGGAATTGTCGATCGAAGAGTACATGGCTCTCGATCGTCTGATGGGATCTTTGTTGACTGGCGAAGTTGTGGTTCTGCCACGCAAACAGTTCATCAACGTGATGGAAGAATTGGTGCTGAGCGAGGCGATCGCTAGGGTGGCCGAAATTGAGGCGACGAGCGACCTAAGTCTGGATGTGGGAGATATTGCAGCTTATGCTTTAAATAGGCTGCCACCTCTGTACGCTACGACGGAAGAGGGAGCTCACTTTCAAAGGGCTAGGGCTAAAGAGCAACTTCACGATTTGATTTCCAAAGAAGTCAACGCAGCGATCGCCCGCAACTTGGATCGCCCTGACACCCCAAACCCCACAGCTTTGGGCAAGTCTTCGGGAAACGAAGTTCTTTCACAGCTAAGCACTTGGCTGCAAGCCAACGCCACTAATTTTGAGCCACAGCCTTAGTACCACCCCAACACCTCTATTTTGATTAAGTCGATCCCGCTCAATTCAGAAAGCGGGATTTTTAGTTTCTGAGTCAGCAAGATTCATCTGAAGACCGAAGCCAGAAGGCACAAGACCGAAGCCAGAATTCAAGAAAAAAAATTAAAATTTAAGAGTTTTCTTTATTTGTTACATCAAATAAAAAATCCCCTCTTCCTTCTTCCCTCTTCCTCCTTCCCTCTTCCTTCTTCCCTCAAACGATTAATTGTTGCTGTCAGAAGAGTCTGCCGAAGGGCCAGCGATAACTTGTGTTTCTCGCTTTTCGCGTTTTTTCCGTTCCGCTTGGATGACATCTTGAAGCACTATTCGCGCTTGAGCCATTTTTTCCAAATTGCTGCGGTACAAATCTAAATCTTTGCTAACTTTGTCTTCTGGGAGGTGCAATGCCGCGCTGACTTTGGCGATCGCGTTGTTTCGCGTTTCTTGGTCTTTTACCAAATTAGGGTCAGCTTTTTCTAATAGCGAGAACAAACCGATCGCGAACAAGCGGCTGTACTTAAATTGAGGGTTGCTGGCGATCGCCCCTAAAGACGCTTGCAAATCTGCTGTATCTCCATAGCTGGTCGAGCGATCGATCCACGAGAGCAACTCTTGCCCGGAAAGTCTATCTGCCAAGCTTTCCAATCGCTGAGCGTCTTGCTTGTAGCGCTCTGGATCGTCTTCTAGGGACTTGCACAAAGCGTTAAAAATCGAAACTCTGTCTGCTTCTGGGGCGTACCCAAGCATGAATCGATCGAAAGCTGTGACTACACCCAAAGCATAAATCGGGTCGTATTGAAAATCGGCATTCGCCGAAAGCAAGTGCATTTCTACCATCAACTCTTCCACCACTCGACGGTAAATTGAGTTGATCGGTCGAGTGTGAATCGTATAGAAACTTCGCTTAGTATCTGAAACAGTACGGTTATTGTTCACCTGAGTCTTATAGATAAATAATTTTGCCGTAGCGGGCGTGCCAGCGCGGCGTGAGTAAAGTCGGGGAGTCAATTTTGCGATCGGGCTGACAAAGATTGCCAGTTTTTTAAGCGTTGCCGCCTCCCTGCGAGACAAAATTTTATCAAAAAGATTTTACGCGCGATCGGCAGCAACAATTAATATGTCGCAATAGGAGGGTAAAACCCCAGTATCTTTACAATCATAGCTCTTCTGGGATCGCTCATAAATCTAATCTTCTGACTTGCCCAGATCCGCTAGCCCTATATCATAATTAAGTTTTTTTGTCAAGTCATAATCGTGAAAAATCCAACAAACATGACAATTTCTCCAGAATTAATAGCTTTAGCCCAGTACATGGCGGGCGAATTTGACAACCGAGAACAAGCGCTAGCAGACCCGGCTTGGTACGTCCACCTTCGTTTGTGGCAAAGACCCCTGCCGGTTCGGTTATTTTCCGAACCCAGCATTGCCCTGTTTGCCGAACAAGCCAACATTCTGGAATTAGACAAGCCATACCGCCCCCGCATCGTGCAACTGAGGCACTCACCGATAGCGCCAGGACTGATTGAAGCTCAGTATTATATGTTCAAGAATATCGCAGCCGTCAAAGGAGCCGGTTGCAACCCCGACTTGCTTGGAAAGCTAACGAACGAGCAAATCCAACTCCTTCCCGGCTGCACCCTCTCGGTTGCAGTGCAAAATTTAGCCTCAAATGGCTATCGCTTTCGCGCATCTTTGCCGGAGGGCACTCGCTGCGGCTTTGCCTACGGGGGGCAAAATTACCAAGTAGACTTGGGATTTGAAGCCGCAGGCGAGGAATTTCTCAGCTACGACAAAGGAATAAGCCCCACGACAGGTAAGGCTATCTGGGGAGCTTTAATGGGCCCTTTTAGATTTGTCAAGCGTCAGGATTTTGCTGCTGAGATATGCGTTTGAAGCAAGAAGCAACAAGAAACAAGAAAGAAAGATTTAGCTATCTAGGATAGAAGGCAAGACTTTACCTTGACCTATTCTTCTACTTTTTCTTCTACTTTAGTGTTTTGGTGAACCTCTCAACCTTTCTACAAAGGAAGAAAGCATAAGGAAGCTGGCAAGAATTTACCTGCTTCCTGTTCTTGTGCAGGGCGCCGGCGCATTTTGTGAGCCTCAAGCTTGAATTGGGCTTACACCGCAACGGATGCAAGCTTGGTGGTCAACTTGCGCGCGGCACCCCCTCTAGAGCTTCTTCTTCCGTTTCAAAGATTTCAAACACAGAATCCATCATGGTGACTTCAAACACCAGTTTGGCTTCGGGATGAACATTGCAAATGCGGAAACTTCCCTTAACTTTATCCGCATCCCGCATACCTGCTACAAGTGAGGTCAGGCCAGAACTATCGATAAAGTTAACCTGACCAAGATTCACTACGACATGACGGCTGAGTTTGGAAATACACTCTTGCAACTTGAGGCGGAATTGCCAAGCTGTAGTGATGTCCAACCGTCCTGTCGGTGCTAAGACGATAACTGTTGTACCGTCTTGAAGCGTGTGGGTTTTTTGATCAATATGAATCACTGACCCTTCCCTCAAATTTATTATCTATCGCGGTGGTTACTGTCCCAGTAGTTTAACTCAGGTCGGTGACTGCTGAGGCATCCAATTCGCCCAATCTTGCGGTTTTAAGAACTTGGAGTAGAGTTCGGCTTCAGGAGAGTTGGGTTCTGGCTCGTAGCCATATTCCCAGCGTACCAAAGGTGGCAGGGACATCAGAATCGATTCGGTACGTCCGTTGGTCTGTAAGCCAAAGGTCGTGCCTCGATCGTACACCAAGTTAAATTCAACGTAACGGCCGCGGCGGTAAAGTTGGAAATTACGCTCGCGCTCGCCGTATTCTTTCGATCGGTGCTTTTCCACAATTGGGGTGTAAGCCGGCAAAAATGCCCGGCCACAGTCCTGTACGAAGGCGAACAGCGACTCCCAAGTCCTCGGTTCCGGCACGCCGATGTTGTTGCTGCACTCAGCGGCCTTGCCTTTGACATGATGGTCGCGGTAAAGCGCACCTTGAGCGCTTTGGTAGTCAAAAAACAGGCCGCCCACGCCGCGGGTTTCTTGGCGGTGGGGGAGGTAAAAATATTCGTCGCACCAGAGTTTAAAGGTCGGATAATATCCGGGATGGTGGCGATCGCAAGCTGCTTTCAGAGTTTTGTGAAAATGAGCTGCATCCTCAGCCAACGGGTAATAAGGAGTCAAATCTACACCGCCACCAAACCACCAAATCGGCCCAGCCTCAAAATAGCGGTAATTCAGGTGAACCGTAGGCAAGTAGGGATTGCGGGGGTGCAGCACCATCGAAGTGCCCGTTGCATAGAAATCGTGACCCGCAGCTTCTGGGTGCTTTGCCAGAATCAAAGCCGGCAAACTTTCGCCCCACACTTGGGAAAAATTGACTCCCCCTTGTTCAAACACATCGCCTTCGCGCATGACGCGAGAACGTCCGCCGCCGCCTTCGGAGCGTTCCCAAGAGTCCTCCTTAAATTTGCCCAAGCCATCGAGCTGTTCGAGGGATTGACAAATTTCGTCTTGTAGGCTTTTCATAAATTCGCTGATTCTAGCTCTAGAGTCAGCGGGTGGCAAAAACGGGGAAGTGGCGGTTTTAAGTGTTGTAGAAACTGTCATAAAATTTTCTGTTGTCAGATTTGAGTTTTAGATGGGCGATGAATCCCAAATCCAGTCGTCATGTAATTATGCCACCGTAGGTCGGCAAATGATCGCTATGAAGTTACATTAAAAAATAGCAATAAAAATATACTTAAACCTGCGATCGAAAATTCGCTAACCCAATTGCAGAGCTATGGTGGAGAACACAATGCCCAATACACTCGATGTTAGTTCAGTCTTAGAAATCCTGCGACCCGTGCAAGACCCCGAACTGCAAAAGAGTTTGGTGGAATTGAACATGATTCGTAACATAAAAATTGACGGCGGTGTCGTCAGTTTTACTTTAGTGCTGACAACGCCTGCTTGCCCGCTGCGAGAATTTATTGTCGAAGATTGCCAAAAAGCGGTCAAACAGTTGCCAGGAGTCGAAAAAGTGGCGGTGGAGGTGACAGCCGAGACGCCACAGCAGAAGGGAGTGGTCGATCGCCAAGGCATTGAAGGCGTTAAAAATATTATCGCAATTTCCAGCGGCAAAGGCGGCGTCGGCAAAAGCACGGTGGCGGTAAATGTGGCAGTAGCGCTGGCGCAAACCGGCGCTAAGGTGGGTTTGCTGGATGCGGATATCTATGGGCCCAACGACCCGACAATGTTGGGTCTGGGGGACGCGAAAGTCATGGTTAGGGACGGAAAAAGCGGGGAAAGCCTCGAACCCGCGTTTAATTACGGCGTCAAATTGGTGTCGATGGCGTTTTTAATTGACAAAGACCAACCCGTGATTTGGCGCGGCCCGATGTTGAACGGGATCATCCGGCAGTTCCTCTATCAGGTGAATTGGGGGGATTTAGACTATCTGATTGTCGATATGCCTCCGGGTACTGGAGACGCGCAGTTGACAATGGCGCAAGCGGTACCGATGGCTGGTGTCGTGATCGTGACGACCCCACAGACTGTGGCTTTGTTGGACTCTCGCAAGGGTTTAAAGATGTTCCAGCAGTTGGGAGTGTCGGTGTTGGGAATTGTGGAAAACATGAGCTATTTTGTGCCACCGGATATGCCCGACAAGCAATACGATATTTTCGGTTCTGGTGGCGGGGAAAAGACTGCTGCTGAGTTGGGAGTGCCCCTCTTAGGCCGCATTCCGCTGGAAATTCCGTTGCGGGAAGGTGGCGATTCGGGCGTGCCGATCGTAGTGGGGCAACCGGGTTCTGCTTCAGCTAGGGAGTTGCGGGCGATCGCGGGCCGCATCGCCGGTAAAGTTTCCGTAGCAGCCTTAGCCTAACTCACATCTTGCATTGTTAATCAGCTTTTGATGGGCGGGCGGGACGCCCACCCCACAAGAAACCTGTTTAGTTTGTGGAACAGGCATCTTGCCTGTTTGGTTTGTGGAACAGGCATCTTGCCTGTTTGGTTTGTGGAACAGGCATCTTGCCTGTTTGGTTTGTGGAACAGGCATCTTGCCTGTTTGGTTTGTGGAACAGGCAAGATGCCTGTTTAGTTTGTGGAACAGGCATCTTGCCTGTTTGGTTTGTGGAACAGGCAAGATGCCTGTTTAGTTTGTGGAACAGGCAAGATGCCTGTTTGGTTTGTGGAACAGGCAAGATGCCTGTTTGGTTTGTGGAACAGGCAAGATGCCTGTTTGGTTTGTGGAACAGGCAAGATGCCTGTTTGGTTTGTGGAACAGGCAAGATGCCTGTTTGGTTTGTGGAACAGGCAAGATGCCTGTTTTAGCATCAAGTCTCGATCGCCAAGAAAAGGTAAACTATAAACAGCAAACATAACATTCAAACAATTATGATTTTTCCAGGTTCGGCAGTTCGAGTTAAAGATAAGGGTGAGATTTACTACGCCTTTCAAGGACAAGTTCAGCGAGTTAGCGATGGGAAGGTCGCGGTACTGTTTGAAGGTGGCAATTGGGACAAGCTGATCACGTTCCGGCTGTCGCAATTGGAACTTGTGGATGCGACGGCTGGTCGCGTGAAATAGTCAGTGGTCATTAGTCATTGGTAAGGGTTAATGTGTAATTTGTAATTGGTAAAGTACCCCAGACCCGGCTACTAAATGAAAACCCTTGACTAATGACTAATGACTGATAACTGATGACTAATGACTAATGACTAATGACTAATCACTAAAACTATGCGTTTACCTCTACCCCAATTTGCTACAAAAGAGCGCCATCCCGATCGCATTGCTGAGGTAATCGAGACGGCAACTTCGGAGTTTTTGGCTCAATGTTTGGAACCGGAAGACTTAAGCTTTCCTGTGATGCCGCCTTTTGGGAGTTGGGTGAAGGCCGAGGATGAAGAGTCAAAAAATCAAATTTACGGCGTGGTTTATTACGCTACGACTAGCCCGATCGACTCGGTGCACAGAGCTCGCGCTTTGGGTTTGTCGCTGGAAGAGTTGCGGGAAGAACAACCACAGATTTTTGCGATGCTCAAAACCGAGTTTCGAGTGGCGATTGTGGGGTTTGAGGCTGCGCCGGAAAGGTTCAACGGTCACGGCCCATCGAGGGGTAAAATTTATCAGTATTTGCCGCCGCGCCCGCCACAAATTCACCAGGCGGTTTATCGCTGCGAACCGGATGAGGTGGTTGATTTTACCGTGCAGTTGGATTTTTTGAGGACGCTGCTGGGGGTGGCTAATGCGCCGGTGGAGGCGCTGACGGCGGCGGCGATTCGGGAGATTTATCAGTTGCGGATGCGCGATCGATCTTGGTTGGTGGAAGCGGGGAGGAGTTTGAGTGTTTTGTTGAAGGATGATTATGACAGGTTGAGGGTGATTTTGAGTCAGATTCATCCGTAGGGAAAAGCTGGAATAAGATAATCTGGACTTACGCAAAAAGTGGTTTGACACGCTACGGATAGCAGTAAGGTGTGCAATGTGCACCCTAGATAATTAGGTTCTGCGTCAGTCCCGATCAGGTTTTTTGGAGGCAAAATATTTTATGTGGGTAGAGGTAACAGCGCTAAATCAAGTTCCCGAAGGGGGTGTGTTGAAGGTAAAAGTTGACGAAACTTCAGTGATTTTGAATCGTCAAGGCATGAATGTCACTTGTTACCGTAATGCTTGCACTCATTTAGAATATCCGATCGACATGGGTAAGGTAAGCAGCGGCATTATTACCTGTCCGTTTCATAAATATCAGTACCAATTAGATACGGGTAAGTGTTTGAATGCACCCAGCGATTCTCTGGAATCTTATCCGGTAAAGATTGAGGGCGATCGGGTTTTTGTGGAAATAGATTAGTTATTGGTTATTCGTTAAGTCCGACAGGGGTTTAAACCCCTGTCTCATAGCTAAAGTCGTCTAAAGACGACTGTAGATTAATATTGGATATTCAATCCGGCTTAAATAGCCCCTCGCCCTTTTAGTCCGCGTTGGCGTAGCTGGCGCGAAGCGCTTATGCGGACTAAATTTTGACTCTTAAGCAGTTTCAAGCGCCGATCTATAGCAACCGCCAAGGCGGTTAAGCCGCTGTGCGAAGCACGGCTTCCATGGCATCCCTGAGACAGTCGAATTTAATTAGTTGTTTACGAATTCGACTTTTTAACCATGACCAGCATCGCTCAATTTTGTTAAGATCCGGTGAATAGGGGGGCAAGTATTTTAACTGACAACCTGCAGCTTCAATTAATTGAAGAATCCGCCCACCTTTATGAAAGGTGGCATTATCTGCAAGGACTATTTGTCCCGGTTTTAGCGTTGGGATTAAACAAGTTTCTAGCCAGGTTTCAAACACGGTTCGATTACAAGAACCCTCAACAGTAAATGGAGCCAATAACTCACCATGACAATAGGCAGCAATCATATTAACTCGCCCTTGTCTTCGGCCACTTTTTAAAGCATAAAAGCGGCTCCCTTTAGCATTCCAACCATAGCTATAATCTTCTCTACTATCCATCCCAGACTCATCTATATACACTATATCCTGTGGTACATACAGCCCTATCTCTTGTTTAAAGAGAAGTCGTTTAACTTCATCTCTTTCTTGATAACCATAAGTTTTTTTTTACGCGTAAACCCAATCTTTTTTAATGCCCGTGATATAGTGCGATCACTAATTTCTTCCGTCCATAGTTTGGCCATCTCTACTTGAGTTTTATCTCCATTAACCTCGACAAATTTGGTAAATTTTTCCCAATCAGTAATTTTGTGTCCATTACCAGGTGGTTGATTAGGCAAGGCTTGAAAGTCCCCAGTCTCGCCTTCCCGCTTCAACCATAAACGAATAGTGTTACGACTAATGCTAAATATAAGGCAAGCTTCACTAATCTTTAAGCCATCAAGCTTGATTGCTTGGATCACTTTTTGACGGAGGTCGTAACTGTAGGGTTTGGGCATGGATTTCGCTCCGGTACAGCCGGAGCAAGATTAAGAAATACTTCCAGTATAGGGCTTAACCGCCTTGGCGGTTGCTATATGTTTCAACCTACCATTTTCGCGCGCCGCTGACGGAAGAAAATCGCCAAAAGCCCGATCGCACCTACTGCCAAAAGCAGCCATTCTTCGGGTTCAGGAACCCCCGAAACATTCAGAGGATTATTCGGCTTACTCAACTGTTCCTTACCCGATTCTACCTCGCGTTCAAATCGATCGCTCTTAGCTTCCGCTGCTTTTAGCTGCTCCCTTTGCGCGTCATTAACTAACACAATCATCGAAGAATAAGGCGTCACCACTTTGAAATTTTTAGCTACTGCGTGCATGGCATCCAGTTGCGTCAGTTGAGTTGAACTTTTCTGCTTGCTAAGTGCAGTTATCAACTGCCGCGCAGCTATCGGTTTAAAGCCTTCATTTCCGGCATTTTTGGACTCTGCAACTGGCGTCGATTTGGCGGTTTTTTTCGACGGCGGGGTTTTGGCATAACTCCAAACATAGCCGTCAACAACGCTAACTGTAGATTTGCCCGAAGCTGCTGTGGTTGCTACTCGCTGCATTGCCTCTTTCATATCTGTAGAAACTCCGCCGCCGCTATCTTGAATCACCTTTAAAGTTGCGTCGTCGTAGCCGGGGGGCAAACCACCCAAATGCACTGTCCATAGGGGTGCAGAGATGGAAAGTTTAAGTTTGCGATCGTCCGATAATTCGTAACTGTGGCGATCGCTCACCACAAATACAGTATCGTAACTTTTATCGCCACGCAACTGTGCCAACTGTTGCAGCATATCTTTGAGCTGGATTGTACCGTAAAACGTCACCTTTGCGGCATCGAAATTGCGTACATCTTCCACCAACTTAGGTGGCATTCCCGCAGCGCTGGCGACATACAAATCAACACCATTTTTGCCTGCTGCATTAGCTTTCAACCATTCAAAAGTCTCTTTTACTTCCTTACTTTCCGCCGCCATGCTGCGGGAAGTATCCAGAATAACTGCAAATTTCTTGCCTTGCGGTAGGGAGTAATTTGCATCAGCCAGCGGCTTAGCAGAAATGATATTTCCTCCCGGTAGAATCGCCTGCTGCGCTGTTAGAGGTTGCTGTGCGACTGCGGGCAAAAAGGGTGGTAGCCAAGTTTCTCTTGCTTCTTTCCCGCTGTATTTTACCTCTTTTCCGGCGATCGTCCGGCGAGTATTTGGGTTCCAAAAAATGTTGCGTTTTTCAGCCAAAACAGGCATCGCCCAACCCTGCGGCTGCCGCATGACTTTGTAAGTAAGCCACAGGTGCATTTCCGTTGGCCCGCCAGTTGGGGGGAATTCTCTTTTAGCCGGGATTGGAAAAGCCCGCAAACGGTATTGTTTGGGGCCAATTTGTTCTAGCAAAGCCGGATCGACTCTTTCTCTCACCTGTTGGTTGTAGACTTGTTGGGCTGCACCGCGAGGCGATACGGTAAATACAAAACGTTTGTTTAAATCGCCAGTATCGCCCAGCCAAACTCCTGTAACTGCGGCGCTTTCAGGCAGGGAAAAGTAGTAAAATACTTCTTGCAAGTTCGGCGTTTGATTTTTGTAAACTTCGTAGAGTTGAACGTCAGCCCAGTCGCCGTTTTCTTTGACTGTCACTTCTTGCGACTGCAACCATACTTTTTCCTCACTGACATTCAGCAAACCAGCTTTTGCTTCTTCCTGGTTTGAGGTTGACTGCACCGCGTGTTTTACTGCTTCTGTGTCGCCTTTTTGCAGTTCCGTATCGAAGAATTCGCCGTAGAGTTTTTCGGCTTTTTCCACATCAGCACTAGAGCCTTGATACAAAAACGGCGACATTAAAAAATTATAGCTGTTCTGCAAGGTGTGAGCCGCTCCGTCAGGCAAATTCAAAGTGTTTTTGTACATCTCATAAATGTGGTTGTTTTCTCCTACAGTGCTGAGGTAGCGGTAAGGGGACAAATAAGCATTCACTAAGCCCGATCGAATCATATCAGACTTGGCTAATAAAGTTTGGCGAACCGTGTCATTTGCGGGGGGAGTTGCCAGCATTTTCAGCGCTGCAACTTGCGGCTGCTGCTGCAAAGCGGAGAAAATAGCCAGCCAAGCTGCTATGACTCCCAAACTTCCGATTAGCGCTTTATTTTTCCCGTATTGTGCAGCAAAACTCTGCCATATTTTCCGCCCGGAATGAATGTAGAGAAAGCCGTACAGCGAAGGCATGACAACGAACAAGCTACAGGTTAAACCAAACAATATAAAGGATAGCGGTATCCAAATTAAACCCCAGATCCACTCCCCGTATCTAAAGATATCCCAAAATGCTGATACCCATGTAAACTTGAAAAATTCAATGACTACAGTGAAGAATCCATAAAGTGTATACCATGCCACAGGTACAGCGTAATAAAGCAGCAATGTTGCCGCCCAAATGCCAACTACTACCATTAAACTGTGACATCCTAATTGCAGCCACGCACTTCGCTTTTCTCCGATTAACCTTAAAAAAAGAGGCTGTTTATTATGGGAAGTTTGAGAATCTGAGATATTTTGAACATTTTCTTTTTTACCCAGATAGCCGTACAGCATTTCCACTGAAAATGCTGCAATGCACAAAGCAATAGTAGCGATGATTTGATAACTAGCTGGGGTGAGTTCTCGCAGCACGAACAAGCGGAGCAAACACAGCAAAAATAGCGGTGCTTCTACGCCGTAAAACCAACGCATTAGCTGTAGGGGTTGCTCGCCGCTAAAACGCCCAACTCCTATTACTGTACATACAGTGGGTACTGCGATCGTAGCTGCCATCGTCAATGAAAACTCTAGCGGGATGATGCCATCGATTGTCGCCATAACTAATGGCACTCCTATAATCGGCAAAATCCCCAAGTAAACAATCGATAAAAATGTCAAATTCCACACCAAAAAAATTGTTTCAAAAATTCCATCAAATACCTGTTTGATTTTCATTAATTTCTCCTTGTAAGCTTTGTTTAACGGTATCGTATACGTTACCCGCAAACTCTTTTACTTCATGATTTTCTGCTTTTAGGGAACTGTCAAATAAAATAGAAACTAGCACCCAATTGTGATTTTTGTGAGTGAGATCGCTGCCGATGCGCGACAAGAAGTTATCGGTAGTTTGCTGTGCAGATTGCAGCCAGTATGTAGCGGATAGTTGGTTGTCTTGGAGAGACAGCCAGCGCCCCGTTACAGCATGAGTTAGCTGTTTTTTTTCTATGCGATTGACGGGAATTCCGCTCGCTACAAAACACAACTCGGGGGCGTGATAAGTTTGCCAGGATGTGCTGGCTACTGTGAGCATGGAACCGCGCAAGTTGCCGGCGACAAATCTGATTTTTTGTGTTTGCGTGTCCGGATAGTTGCCAAAGAATTTTTGTTCGCTAGGATTCAAGGGAATCGACTCGGATTTAATATATTCAGGCAATCTTAAAGGTGCGATCGCCATTTTTGACGTTTCTACATGAGACAGTTGAGCCATGACTGCCAAAACTGTGACTGCTGCAATTATTCCTGGTTTGGCTAAAGGGTGATTCAGGAGTATTTCTGAGTTGGCTTTTGCAGAAATACCGCTGGTTTTTTCTGGCTGAAATTTCGGTACTCGTTGCAGCATTAACCAGGTCACAAAAGAAGCACCTACTAAACCGACAATTCCCAGAGGAACGTGAATAATTTCTGCTATGTTTGGCTGGTTAAACACTTCTGAAACCAGGACTAACACGGCCACCCGCAAAGCGTTAGCAGACACTAACATTAAGAGATTAGCAGCGCCGACTGCTAGCCATCTTAAACTTAATTTACGCCCTTCCAGCCAGGTAGCAGCGAGCAAAAATAGCGTTCCGACTAAGAGGGTTTTAATGCCGCTACAAGGCACGTCAACGTGAGCGATGCCGTTTTCCAAAACGATAATATCGTAAGAAGAAATAGCGCCAACGTGCAGCATTGAGAGCAACTGTTCTACTACCTGAGCAGTCAGCACTCGCGCCGGCAAACCTAAGCCGCTATTAAACTGACTGTTGAATGGTAAAATACAAGCCAGCAAGCCCGCCACAGGCAAGTTTTTTTGCCAAAAGTTCTGCTCGACGAATAAGCCGCACAGCCCGTAAGTTCCGAGGATAAATAGCAGGACAGTAACTTGTTTGATATCAATTATGTACTGAAGGGCGATCGAGCAAATACCCGCACCCAACATCAACAGCAGCGGATATCGCCTCAAAACGAAATTTGGGGAAAATCCCGGCGGGCGATCCTCTTCGAGGGCTGCGCTAACGGAGTTCCCAGTCGATCGCACTACTAATGCTACAATCAAAAAACCAATTACTATCTTGTACAGTGTGGGTATCTCAACAAACGAGGATAACAGCCACTTAACAGCCGAGATATTGGCCCAAAACCAAGCAAGTGCCAGCAAAAAAGGAGCCAGCCAAACCAAATTAACCGTAGGATGAGGAGTAACAGAATCGGGAATTGCAGAATCAGTTATATTGGTGCGCTGCATGATACCGCTTGACATTCACGTTGGTGAGATCTTAGCTCAGCCAAATTGGTAATGTCTAGACGGATTATTTAAGTTTTGTCAAGCTTCGATTTTCTCTACAGAGAGGCTAGCGTTATAATAATTAATTTTATCGGAGGTAAAAATGAGCGAAAAAAGCCCAGGATACAAAATTGTTAGCGATAACCGACAAGCGCGCCATCTCTATGAAATTATAGAGACCTATCAAGTGGGAATCGAATTGAAGGGAACCGAAGTCAAATCAATTCGGGAAGGAAAAGCCAATTTGCGGGACGGATATGGCTTAGTTCGGAACGGGGAACTGTGGCTGATCAACGTTCACATTTCGCCTTGGAGAAGTGCTAGCAACTATTTTAATCACGAACCCCGCCGCACCCGTAAATTGCTGATGCACAAGCAGGAAATTCGCAAATTAATCGGCAAAGTCGAAGAAAAAGGGTTGACTTTAGTGCCGTTAAAAATGTATTTGAAAGGTGGCTGGGTAAAACTTGATATCGGTTTGGGTAAAGGGAAAAAACTGTATGACAAGCGCGAAGATTTGAAGAAACGCGAAGATAAGCGGGATATGGAAAGAGCGATGAAGCAATTTTAGTCATCCGTCATTAGTCATCAGTTATTAGACATCTCCGGAAAAGAAACTGAAACCTTTGCTACTAAAAGGTTGAAATTTAATTTCGGAAGATGTTTATTAGTCACGAGTAATTAGTAATTGGTGATTGATTATTTTAGCTCGCGTTCGGTTAATTACTCATCATAATATTTCTCAATATCTCCCGTTTAGGATTTTGAGGGCTTCCATCGTCACTACGAACTTAATTAGAGTTATTTCACCGGAGTCCATCCCATCTGCTCTCCTCGGGTTGTGCTGGAAACGCTCGTGTGAGCGTCTCCCTCACCCAGGCTGTCGGACTCGTACCACAAGAAGTTTTATTTTTATTATCGCCTAAAACTGAGGTGAGCCATCTTATCTCCTAATACAGTCGCCTATTGGCGATCCTCGCCTCCACAGTAAGTATTATTACTTATCGACCGCCCACGGTCGTGCCTTCTTCGGGGTTCCGACCTCCTGGTTCTTTTTTTCTACAAATATCCGGATGGCTTGTGGAGCCCCATGAATGATTAACCTATGCTCGAATACATCTGGGTAGTGGGGCATTACCCAAGCATTTGGCTGTGGACTGACAAACTCTTATGAGAAATAAGCTCAAACCTGAGTCATTTCGTAAGATTCTGATGCCATTAGGGTGGCAATTAAATCTGGCAAACAAAATATCGCTCAACTCTCAAGTTAAAAAATGCTAAAAATGACACCATTAGCTAACATTTTCAATGCCATGAAAGAGCCAGCAAAAAAGCATCAGAATTCCAAGTGGGGAGCTTTCTTGCTGATGCTAGCAGTAGGCTTTGGCGGCTGGAAAATTGCTTTGCCGGAACTGGCATCTTTTTTTAATAATATTGCGTTTGAAAACTACAAAGCCAATCGATTGGCGGATACTCAAAAAGCATATGAGTTAGCGCTCTGGGTAGATCCAAAAAGCCGAACAGCTCTTTACAATTTAGGATGGCTTTGCGAAGAGGTGCAAGATTTAGACTGCGCCCGAAGAAAATATTTGCAAGCTGCAAAACTCGGTCTGCCTGCTGCTTACAGCAATCTGGCTCGATTATATATAGTTGATCAAAAAAACTATCCGGCTGCCGTTCACTTCCTGTGGCAAGGTTTGAAATTAGCTGAGGACGATCGGGTCAAATATTCTTTACTCAAAAACTTGGGATGGGCTCGCCTGGAACAGGGGCGATATTCAGAGGCATTGCAACATCTGGATGAAGCGATTAAACTTGATAGTGAAGGGCCAGCAACTTACTGCTTAAAAGCGCAAGTCCTAGAAAAGATGAAAAATACTAAGGCAGCGCTACCGCAGTGGAAAATTTGTCTAAAGTATGCGGATTCCCAAGAGTTCGATGAGGATATATGGATAGGAATGGCGCGTCAACGATTAAACGAGGAAAAAACAAATAAATGAAACGCACAGTTTTGCTTTCATCAACCATACTGGCAATTATAACGGTACTGGAGCTAAGTCAAGCCCCAAAAGCAGTGCCAACTCCTCCGACTGTTAAATCTGCCGTCAATGAATCAGTCGAGATGCTGTTCAACTCGAATCAGTCGATGCGACAGTGCAAAGATAAAAATGGTGGAAAATATGCGTGTCCGAGATTCATCATGCCTCCGGAGAGCGAAGAATAAGAGTTATTTTCAATAAATTTTGTAGAGTGTACCATCACAACTTTACACAAACAGGTATGTAGTATGTAGTATGTAGGGTGCGCCGTCCGCACCTTATAGCATTTGAGATTTGAAATTAAGAATTGAAGAATTGGAAATAACTTATGGCTATAAGGGTTTGCAGCTTGCATAAAGCTGCATTCTTTTTTTGCACTGATATATAGCCTTTCTCAGAAAGATGAGGTATGATGTTACTGACACTCACTCGTGAGGGTCAAACAGAGAAGATAAGATCAAATGAACTATAATTACATGGTTGAGTAAAGCCACGCGAAAGCGATACCACACATAATAGCATTTTTTTGAAAGCACACGATGCTTGACTCACAACACGTTTACTTGTACCAAACTTCATACATTGTTAAAAATGAAAGCTTATTCGATTGATTTTAGGCAAAAAATCCTTGATACTTATCATACTGAACCCATTTCACAAAAAGCAATAGCTAAGCGTTTTTCTGTAGCCCTGAGTTTTGTACAAAAATTGCTTAAACAATATCGTGAAACAAAAAACATTACTCCGAGAACTGACCGATGTGGAGTCAAAGGCAAACTGAATGCGGAGCAACTACTCATCTTGGCGGAATTGATTGAAGGAAATAATGATGCAACTCTTGAAGAACTCCGTTATTTACTTTATGGGAGAATTGGATTTTCTGTTAGTAGAGCAACAATAGGAAGAATGATAAAACTCTTAGACATTACTGTCAAAAAAAACTCTCTTCCCTTCAGGGAAAGGGACAGAGCGAGTTCAAATCCTGCGATGTGAGTTCTGGAAAACAATTAAAGAGATTAGTTTGAAAGACTTAATATTCATTGACGAATCGGGAGTTAATTTGGCAATGGTTAGGTTATATGCTAGGTATGCAAAAAGGTGAAAGAGCCAAGGGGTCAAAACCAACTAAACGTGGCAAAAATGTCTCAATAATTGGAGCAATGTCAGTCAATGAGATTTTGACATCGGTTAATCTAAGAGGCGGAACTGATGCAATTACATTTGAAGCTTTTATTATCAGAAAACTTGTGCCAAAACTCTGGAAAGGTGCTTGTGTAGTGATGGATAATTGTCCCATTCACTTGGGAGAAGAAGTGAAAAAAGCGATCGAAAAAACAGGGGCAAAATTAATATACTTATCACCTTATTCACCAGATTTTTCACCAATTGAAAATCTGTGGTCAAAACTTAAAATCATTCTCCGTTCTATCAAGACTACTAATTATCAAGAATTAGGAAAAGCCATAGATTTTGCGTTCGGACAAGTTACATCGTCAAATATTTTTAACTGGTTTACACACTGCTGTTATTGTACCTCATCTTTTTGAGAAAGGCTATAACTCTTAATCATTGCTGTATCGGCTATTGCTGGAATCCGCACCGGGCGGGGAGAAAATCCCCGCCAGCAATTCTATCTACTCGCCCTCCGTCAAAGCTGAATCTTGCTGCTGCTGCGAGTTGCTGTAAAAACTAGCAATAATCGCCACCATCAACCACCAAAGCATATTAACTTCCGGCCGGTACCAAACTGTATCGACCAAACCGTGGGCCATCATGCCGGCTAAAGTTGCGATCGCTTCGATATCCGCTAAAGGCTGATTTGTCAAATTTACTCATCCCACCTTCTGAGCCGCTTTTTTCGCTGCTTCGCCGGAAATAATATCACCGGCTTCAACTTGCTTCAAACCTCGGTCAACTTTCTCAAGAAAGTAAACCCTCTTCATAACTTCCTCAAAAGTAATCTCTGGTGGCATTTCCTCTACGGCCTTTAAGACTCTATATTTTACTGTAATATCTGACATGACCCAGACTTTTTTTTTTGAGTCTGCTCTAGGATAAAAGTCTCTGTCCTCCTATCAGAGTAGTCCGTGTCAGTAAATCTACAGAATCGTAGATTTACTTAGTTAGGCTAACAAATTAAGGCAGAACCCAACCTAGACGGCAACTGAATTATATAAATTAGAAATTCAAATTTTACGGAGAGACTCTAATTTTCAAAGTGCTTCAGATAGATAAAAAGCAATCAGTAGTCTCACTCTAATTACTGAATACTGAGAAATACTGAGAAATACTGAGTATTGAATGAGCAGTTTTGAGAGTTGGCTAAACAGTAGTTTTGCCGATTGCTATAACAAAACTTTTAAGTTACGATTTGATTCCGGTGATGAAAGTACCTTCACTCTTTCGTAGGGACTCCAAGTTGTGACCGCAGCAGTCTGATTTCCTTTGACTGGTTGCCATCAATGTGAGGAGATTTTAAGGAATTCCATGTTAGGGATAAGCCCCTACTTCAAATTACTTGGAAGAGGTGGAATTCGGCTCTAGCTAAATTCAACTACTAACTTGTTGTCCATTACTTGAGGAAAATTGAGATGAAAACCCTTCTAGATATAATAGAGAAAAAAAATCAGGAGTTTGCTCAGTTGCCGTTTTTCGAGTATATGAAAGATGAAAGTGTTGAGCCTCGCCAAAAACTGGCATTTGCGCCAGTGATTACCCCACTGGCGCTGGAGTTCAGCGAGTTGTGCAAGCGGGTTTTGCGACAGGAACCCACGACAAACAAGATTCAAGAAATGGTGAATCGGCACACTTATGAAGAACATTTTCACTGGCAATGGCTGTTGGAAGACATGGAGAAGATGGGCATGAATTATTCCATGCCTTTCAGCGACTTTGTACGATTCATTTGGAGTGATCACACCAAGGTATCTCGCTCCATGCTTCCTCTGTTTGAACGCTACACCTACCAAGCCGATCCGATCATGAAGCTGGTGGCGATCGAGGTTTCTGAAGTCACAGCCAATGTTTTTTTCCGGGCAACCAATCCGGTGGCAATGCAACTGCAAGCCATGACCTGCCATGAGTTCCGCTATTTTGGTATGTGTCACAATCACATTGAAAATACCCACACGCTCCATACTCCAGCTTCTTTGCAAGCCATCAGAGATATTGAAGTTCCAGAGGAGATTCGCCAACAAGCGATGGAGTTGATTGATGTCGCCTTTGACTATTTTGCAGAGCTGGTCAATGAATTTTTGGTTTACATCAAAACTCATTCCTACGAAAATCAGTTTGGCAAGACGACTCTTTCAGAGCGAGCGTTGAGCGCCGTCTAATTTATTGCAATTTGTCAGTTTTTGTAGCGATGGTAGAGGGGATAACGCTTCTGTTCTACCATCATTTTTCAGTAGTATTACGTTTATACTTACAAATGGCTTGTGCTCTATCTATTCGATCGGTTTATGCTGAAAAAAATATGAGTGTAGTGTGAAAGTAACCTTGAGAGTGGATAGAATGAATCCATTGTCTTGAACAGGGTTTATGCTAAAGAGCTTGATGGGAATTCCAGGGTATCGAATTCATGAAACGATTTACACCAGTTCCAGAACGGTGGTTTACCGGGGCTGGCGAGAGTGGGATCAAACCCCCGTTGTGATCAAACTTCTAAAAACGGCTTATCCCAGCCTGGTTGAATTAGCACAATTCAAGAACCAATATGCGATCGCCCAAATTTTGAACATGACTGATGGTGTCCGTTTCTATAGTCTGGAGACCTACCAAAATCAGCTTGCTCTAATTATGGAGGACTTCGGAGGAATTTCACTCAAGGAGTATGCAGCGCTTTGGGGCCAGCAGTCTGAAGTGAACACCTCACTTCATAAGGCTCCTCGCTACGAGCCACTGTTTCTCACCGAATTTTTGCAGATTGCGATCGCCCTCGCCCAATCGCTCAACAATCTCTACCGTCATCGCATTATTCATAAAGATATCAAGCCTGCCAATATTCTTATTCATCCCACCACCAAGCAGATTAAGCTGATTGACTTTAGCATCGCTTCCCTGCTACCCAGAGAAACGCAACTTTTGACCAGTCCTTCAGTGCTGGAAGGGACGCTGGAGTATTTATCCCCCGAACAAACCGGGCGGATGAACCGGGGCATTGACTACCGCACCGATTTCTATTCGCTAGGCATCACCTTCTACGAATTGCTCACTGGCCAGTTACCGTTTCAATCGGACGATGCGCTCGAACTGGTACATTGCCACATCGCCAAACAAGCCCCCGCCGTCCATAACCTGAATCCTGCCGTGCCACCGCTCCTCTCGGAGGTGGTGAGCAAACTGATGGCGAAGAATGCCGAAGATCGCTATCAGACCGCCTGGGGACTGAAGCACGACCTGGAAACCTGTTTGCATCAATGGAACGCAACGGCCATCATTGTGCCGTTTAAGCTGGGACACCGGGATACTTGCGATCGCTTCGTGATTCCTGAAAAGCTGTATGGTCGGGAAGCGGAAGTGACCATGCTGCTGGCAGCCTTTGAGCGGGTGCAGCAGGGTGCCACCGAGCTGATGCTGGTGGCGGGCTTTTCCGGCGTGGGCAAAACGGCCGTCGTCCACGAAGTGCACAAGCTGATCGTGCGCCAACACGGGTACTTCATCAAAGGCAAGTTCGATCAATTCCAACGCAATATCCCCTTCTCGGCGTTGGTGCAGGCGTTCCGCGACTTGATGGGGCAACTGCTGACCGAGAGCGATGCCCAGATCGATCTATGGAAGACCAAGATTTTGGCTGCACTGGGCGAGAATAGCCAGGTCATCGTCGAAGTAATTCCAGAACTCCAACGAATCATTGGCGAACAGTCTCCTGCGTCGGAACTGTCCGGCAGTGCAGCCCAAAATCGCTTTAATCTGTTGTTCCAAAAGTTCATCCAGGTTTTCACCACGCAAGAGCATCCCCTGGTGGTTTTTCTGGATGACCTGCAATGGGCAGACTCCGCCTCGCTCAAGCTGATGCAACTGCTGATGAGCGAAGCAAAAAGCCACTATTTGCTGCTGGTGGCTGCGTATCGGGATAACGAAGTTTCGCCCGCGCATCCGTTAATGCAGATGATCGAAGAACTGCTGCAGGCATCGGTCACTGTCAATAAAATTGCTCTAGCTCCCTTGACCCCCATCCACCTGAATTACTTGATTGCCGATACTCTAAATGCCTCACCAGAGCAAGCAATTTCCTTGACAAAGTTGGTGCATCAAAAGACCCAGGGGAATCCTTTTTTCAGCAATCAATTTGTTAAATCGCTTTATGACGATGGACTGATTGTATTTGATGCCTCGGTGGGCCGTTGGGATTATGACATCGCCCCAATCCGCGCTATGAGCTTGATTGAGGATGTGGTGGAATTTGTGGCCAAGCAATTGCAGAAGTTGTCGCTGGAAACCCAAAATGTCTTGAAACTGGCGGCTTGTATTGGCAACCAGTTTGACCTGGAAACGTTGGCGATCGTGTATGAGCAATCTCCCACAGAGACGGCTGCTGCTTTGTGGCCAGCCCTCAAAGAAGGAGTGATTTTGCCTTTGGGCGGCGAGGGATACAAATTATTCCCGACCGATGGTTGGACACTTGTGACAGAAAATGCACCCATCCCTAGCACTCAGGAAAAACCGATCGTCTCCTACAACTTTCTTCACGATCGCGTCCAACAAGCAGCCTACTCGTTGATTCCAGACGATGACAAACAGGCGACTCATCTCAAAATCGGGCAACGGCTGTTGAACAATGTGCCCGAAGCCGAGCGAGAAGCCAACGTTTTTGAGATTGTGAATCACCTGAATATCGGTATCGAGTTGATGCGATCGCAGGACGATGGCTTGCGCCCCGCTCCGCTACGGGAGCAACTCGCTCAACTCAACCTGATCGCAGGACGAAAAGCCCTCGCTTCCACCGCACACAAAGCTGCTATTGAGTATTTGACCGGGGGAATCCGCTTGCTGCGATCGGACTGCTGGCATAGTCAGTATGCGTTAACCTTGTCTCTGCATGAGTCAGCGGCTGAAGCGGCTTATCTCTGCGGAGCCTATGAGCAGATGGAGGAACTGGGTGAGGCCGTGATGCGGCAAGCCAAGACTTTGCTCGATCGCGTGGGCATTTACGACATCAAAATTCAGGCCTATACAGCCCAAAATAATGTGCTGGCTGCGATCGCGATCGCTCGGCAAGCGATGGCACAGTTCGGCCTCGTTTTTCCTCTTGAACCCACCCCGGCTGACATTCAGGCAGCCCTCCAAGAAACGGCTGTTCTGCTGGGCGGGCGTAATCCAGAAGAACTGGTCGATTTGCCGATGATGACGGCGGCAGACAAACTGGCGGTTGTTCAAATTGTGGCTAGTGTGGCTCCCGCTGTTTATATTGCCGCCCCAAATCTGTTTCCGTTGCTTATTTTGTCGCAGGTGAAAGCCTCGATTCAGTATGGTAATGCGCCCTTTTCTGCGTTCTGCTATGCCTGCTACGGAATTCTTCTAAACGGGATTTTGCAAGACGTTGAAGTGGCCGCTCGGGTGGGCAAATTGGCGTTAGGGTTGAATGCCAAGTTGAATATCAACGTCATCAAGCCCACGGTTTTATATGTCGTGGGTGCTTTCATCATGTATCTGAAATCTCATCTCCAGAATGCTGTGCAGTTGATGTTGGAAGGCTATAAAATTGCGCTCGACACGGGAAATATCTACTACGTCGGCTTCAATGCGAAAGATATTTGTCAGTATTCCTATTTCCTGGGGCGGGAACTGCCTCGGCTAGAGGAAGATATGCAGGCTTATAGTCTTGTCCTGGAGAATTTCCAACTAACTACCACCCTCAACTACTGCCGGATCTATCATCAAGCGGTTCTTAACTTACTAGGCAAGGCCCAGAATGCTTGTGTTCTGACTGGTCAAGCATTGAACGAGGAAGAATTATTACCTCAGCTAATTGCTGCAAATGAATTTACAGGACTTCACTATTTCTACGTTCATAAACTAATTCTCTGCTATCTGTTTGGGGATCTGTCTTTGGCGATCGCAACTGCTACTCAAGCCAGACAGTATCTAGGAGCAGGCACCGGATACGCCACGATTCCGGTCTTTGAGTTTTATGATTCGCTCACTGCGCTGGCTGCCTATCCTACTGCTACACCGTTTGAACAGGCAGAATTGCTGCAACGAGTGACTGAGAACCAGCAAAAAATGCAAACCTTGGCCAGTCATGCGCCCATGAATTATCTGCATAAATTTGAGTTGGTGGCAGCGGAACGGTGTCGGGTGTTGGGTCAAACGGCGGTCGCGCTCAATCACTACGATCGCGCGATCGCGGCCGCCAAAGCCAACGAATACACGCAAGAAGAAGCCCTTGCCAACGAACTTGCAGCTCGATTCTATCTAGACTGGGGCAAAGAAGCGATCGCTCAGGTTTACCTGACGAATGCCTATTATGCCTACGGACGCTGGGGCGCGAAGGCAAAGCTAGATGACCTGGAACACCGCTATCCCCAACTCTTGGCTCCGATCATGCAGTGCGAGGACGCAAGCTCTCCCATCCGGGCCGTTCGCTCCACCACCACCGGGGCGGGACGTAGTAGCAGTTCCAGCATTTCCGAAGCTCTAGATTTGGCAACGGTGATCAAAGCATCTCATGCGCTGGCCGGAGAAATTGAGTTGGAGAAGCTACTGGCAACGTTGATGCAGGTAGTGGTTGAAAATGCCGGAGCCGAAAAATGTGTACTGCTGCTGCGACATGAGGAAAATTGGGTGATTGCGGCCCAAACCGCGACCAATGTTGAGATCGAAACTCGGTTAGAACTGGCGACCCAGCGCTCCCAACTCGGTGAAAATTCGGCGTTTGGCTTGCGCTCGCGACCCCTGCGATCGAGCCGCGACATTCCCCACTCCGTTGTCAACTATGTTTCCCGCACTGCCGAGCCTTTAGTGCTGGATGATGCCCGACTGGAAACGACCTTTGCCACCGATCCCTACATGATTCAACAACAGCCCAAAAGCTTGCTGTGTATGCCAATCTGTAATCGCGGCAACCTGATTGGCATGGTGTATCTGGAAAATAATTTGACCATCGCCGCTTTCACCCGCAACTGTCTGGAAGTTCTGCGGTTGCTCACGGCGCAGGCAGCGATCTCGCTGCAAAATGCAATGCTATACAACAAGCTTGCCGTGGCAAAAGCGCAACTGGAGCAAGCAAACCACACGCTGGAAGAGCGAGTGGATCAGCGAACTCAGGAATTGCACGAGAAAAATCAACATCTCTCTGCCACCCTAGAGCAACTGCAACGCACGCAAACCCAATTAATTCAAACTGAGAAAATGTCAGGGTTGGGGCAACTGGTGGCTGGAGTGGCTCATGAAATCAACAATCCAGTGAACTTCATCTACGGCAATCTGATCCATACTGCTGAGTATACGGGGCATTTACTGGACTTAGTGGAGCTTTATCAACAGACCTATCCAGCGACCAACCGCCAAATTGAGGAGAAGATTACAGAAATCGACTTGGACTTCCTGATTGAAGACTTGCCCAAAATACTGAGTTCAATGAAAGTAGGGGCCGAGCGCATTCGTCAAATTGTCCTATCCCTGCGAAACTTCTCGCGACTGGATGAAGCAGAAATGAAGCCTGTTGACATCCATGAGGGAATTGACAGCACACTCATGATTTTGCAAAATCGGCTGAAAGCAAAACCCGATTGTCCTGCCATTGAAGTTATCAAAGAATACGGCGATTTACCAAGGGTAGAGTGCTATGCAGGCCAGTTGAACCAGGTATTTATGAATATTCTGGCAAACGCGCTTGATGCTTTAGATAACTACAACGCTCAGCGTTGTGCGAAAGACGCACTCCATAATCCCCGTTGCATCACAATTCGGACTAAGTTATTGACTAACAATACTCAGCCTAGTCATTCTAAAAGAGTGGTGATTCAAATTCAAGACAACGGTTCGGGGATGACGCAACAGGTTAGACAACAGTTGTTTGACCCCTTCTTCACCACAAAACCTATTGGTAAAGGGACTGGATTAGGACTGTCAATTAGCTATCAAATTGTAGTTGCTAAACATGGTGGCTCCCTCCAATGCTTTTCTGAACCCGGTCAAGGGGCTGAATTCTCGATTGAAATTCCTGTTAGCCAAAGCAGTAGTGACTGTACTGCCGTGGCTAACTGAGTATTCGTAGGGCTTGGAGGAGCGGTATTTGGGAAATAAGGGCTGGAATCCTTGCTGGACAAAGGTTTCAAGTGCTACGAAAGCGGATGGTGTCAGCGGGGCTATTTCTGGGTCATGTTCCTGTACCGCTAGGGAGTGCGACCTTCACCAACCGCTGAGGGATATTGCTGGCCGCTGATTGGCAAACATCCCAGGAGAGCGAGTGTATGAGTTGCGGGTGGACGTTGAAGGAGTGTGAAGGCGATTCAGAGTATGCGAGCTAGCGTGAAACCATTACTTCAGCTTCGAGGCTCTTGTTTGTACCTGAATCAGCAATCTTTCAGCGCTTTGTGGAATGGCATCATTAGGGTGCCTATCCTGAATGTCAATTAATCGCACCCCCCTATCTTCTAATTCTTGAAGCAGAATCCATTCATCCAGAAATTGGGTAGAAACCCCGTCCTTTTAGGACGGCTTTGTGTTACAATATAATTGGTCAACGACCCACCCGAGACGATGGATCAAACAGCCTATACGAGCGAAGTTCAGCTTTGTGCTGACGGCGAAGCAAAATCGGTAGACCGGGAAAAGAGGATAGGGCAATGGTAAACATCCCTAAAATCAAAACTACGAAGAATTCCGTTTGGTATTCGACACGTAAAAACCGCTTTCTCTTGCGGGGTTAGTCTGTGGAGCGAACATAAGACCAAATCTCTTTGAGGGTGGAGGCAGTTGCGAAGAAGCAGAAATTCAAATCGTGAGGTTTGGGAATCCCCGTACCTTCAGGTCGGGGTGGATGTCAACGGGAGTCCAAGCATCTCGAAGATTGTCAGGAACAACACCCAATTCCTCAGCTAATTTCTTGGCTTTGCGTCCAAACACTACCAAAGTTACTGGTTGACTGGTATTAAGGTAAAGTCATTTGCGGTTGTTTTCTGATAGTTCTCGATGCCGTTCAATGTAGCTTTTGATAGCATCGGTAAGGTGGCGACGAATACCCTTGCCTTCTAGCCCCATCGTCATTAACTCCTAAAGGAGTCGTTTTTTCTTGGCAGGAATTAGTCTCGCGTCGCCATTGACAGCATCCCTCTTGCTCGCATCCGCACCGGGCGGGGAGAAAGCCCCGCCAGCAATTCTATCTACTCGCCCTCCGTCAAAGCTGGATCTTGCTGCTGCTGCGAGTTGCTGTAAAAACTAGCAATAATCGCCACCATCAACCACCACAGCATATTAACTTCCGGCCGGTACCAAACTGTATCGACCAAACCGTGGGCCATCATGCCGGCTAAAGTTGCGATCGCCCCAATCAACCAAAACCCCTGATTCGATTTGAGATTTGGGATGTTAGATTGGGGATTTCGGGATTCTTCCTCTAAATTAGAGATGTTAAATTGTGAATCCCGCAGATTTTTGATCTGCAACAAACCTTGATTGATGGTGACAGTCATCAGCCACAGAAAACACATTAAACCCACAAAACCGGTTTCCACCGCAATTTCCAATAGCACGGAATAAGCGCTCAAAGCAGTGAATTTCGGCTTCATATAAAGCGGATAAACTTTATTAAAAGCAGTGTTTCCCGGCCCAATTCCGAGAATTGGCCGATCGCGAATCATGTCAATCACCGCTGTCCAAACATTAATCCGAAAATTGTTACTGCTGTCACCTCGGCCGATAAACATACTCGAAACTCGATCGCGCAGGGGTTCCACTAAAGCCACTCCCAAAATTAAAGCTCCAGCCAAACCTCCTAACCCTAACGGCAGCGCCCAAGTTCGCCAGAACCGAGGCATCGAAGGGCTGTACCAGTACCACAGCAGCACTAAAAATACCACCAGTAGAGCCAGAAAACCGATCCAAGCACCCCGGCTATCGGTGTAGCGCAAACACGCGCAATTCACCACCAACATTGTCAGCGCTAAAATTTTTGTTCCCCATCCTTTCCACACAAAAAGTGCGGCGGCGCTCAATGCAATGGCTGGCAGTAAATAGGAACCAAGCAAGTTAGGATTTCCAAGAAAACTGTAAACTCGCGTGACATTGGCTTGAGTAGAAGTCGGATCGTTCCAAGTAGCTAATGGCGGCACTTTGTCAATCCACTGCCGCACGCCGTAGAAACTGACAATTAAAGAGACGTTCAAAAATACGGCAATTAACCACGATCGCCAACGGGGCGATCGCAATATCCGAGCCATCAGCGCAAAAAACAGCAAATACAGCGTTAGCTTGCTCCAACCATTAGCAGCGGCGACTTTCACCGGCGACATCGCCGTTGCGACTGTGGCTATGCCCCAGTACAGCAGAACCAGCAAGTGAATCGGCGTGAAGGGACTCTCGCGATCGTCCGAAACAGTCAGCAGCACCCAAAATGCAGCGCTAGCCGCCATCAATACCCCCACCAAGGCATTGTTTACAAACGGCGCAAAACCGAAAGTCAACGCCAGCAAAACAAAACCCAAGGGTTCTGCCCACTGCATCAGCCAGCTACTTTGTCGCCAACTGCGTAAAGAGCCGATCGCCAAATTGAATAAATAACTTCTACTTTGCCACTGAGATAGCGGCAAATTTGCCAGAGTTAACTGTTGCCAAACTGAATTCATTGCTATTTTAGATTTGTACTTTGTAATGGGTAATTGGTAATTGGGAATTGGGAAGCGCTAATCGCTAATCGGGAATTGGTAATCGGGAATTGGTAATCGGGAATTGGTAATTGAAAAAAGTTGAGTTATTTTTCTTCCTTCTTTCAGTAGTTACGTCCTATACACTGTTTCTTCCTTCTTCCTTCTTCCCTCTTCCTTCTTCCTTCTTCCCTCTTCCTTCTTCCTTCTTCCTTCTTTAGCCTTCCAACAATTCCGTAGCATTTGTGCAGGGCAGCCAGAGCACGTAGCGATATCCAGATTCCGGGGCTCCTTGAATCGAGAGTTGGCCGCCTTGAATTTCCACCAATTGGCAGCAAAGCAGCAGCCCCAAGCGTTCCCTGGCCCCGTAACCAGCTAACACCGGTGCGGTATCCTCGGCATTCTGGGCCACCAAAGCCGCCAACTCAGAAAACGCCAGCGTTAAGCGCTGCGAACCCTGTGTTGGGAGTTGCCCTTCGAGCCCGAGGGAGTCGGTTTCCGAGATCGAGGGCGAACCGCTACCAGACCCGGCCTTCAACAAGTAGTCGGTGTAGAGTTTAGCATGGGGCAAACTTTCCCCTAACCAAGGATGAAAAACCCAAACTCCGATGTTGATACCGTCTTCTTTCCGAGAAACGTGGACTCGAATCACGCTGCCTGCCCCAGCAGATTGAATAATACTAAAAATTAAGTGGTGCAGCATTTGCTGAACCTTATCTTTATCTACCAACCAGATGCGGGGCCCGGGCCCCATCGACAAATTAATTTCTTGCTCTCGTCTACTTGCCGCCGACGACAGGATTGTCACAATCTGCTGGCACAAAGTTTCTATATCGACTGCGGTTCGCTTCAAGGTAAAAGCGGAATCATCTAGTTCTGACAGTTCCAAAATTTCTTCAACTAGCGATCGCAAAGACCGGCTGCTGTCTTGGATCACGTCAATATATTCTTTTTGCTTGCTCGTTAAGGGGCCATAAATTTCTTGTTTCAACACGCTTGCCATACCGAGGACAGAAGTGAGCGGCGTGAGCAATTCCTGCGCTAAATTATTCAGCAGTTTTACCTTAATTGAGTTAGTAGACAAATCGATAGGTTTGTTAGTCATCGGTAGTTTTTATTGGTTCAGTGTCGAGCGAGCGTTTGCGGTTCATTACACCTATTCCAAAAGTCTATAACAATCTGTTTATAATTCACCACAAAAAAACGTAGTGAAGAAAAATATATCTTCCTTCTTACCTAGAAGCTCTTCCTTATCTGAGTAATTAAGATTTAATCATTGCTTCTAAAGCTGATTGCAAGTCTTGAGTGAGTTGGGCAACTGCTAACCTGCGGCTGGTTTGATATCCCTCCCAACGATCGCTCACTGATATGGGTTCGCCCACGGTCATTTGTACCTGCTGTTTGCCCAACTTCGGTCTGCCGAAAGGATTTCCTCCTTTGATGCGAGCCAGTACGTCCCACAGCAGTAAAGTTGTTTCTGCCAAACGTTCTGCTGTCAGTTGTTCTGCGACGTACCTGCCCGTAACGGACACGAAACTTTCTACAAGTCTCATGTGCCACATCCGAAGACTTGCTTCTTCAGCGAGGCGATGGGCTAATCCTCTTTCTAAGGGAGAAAGTGCTGCAATATCTTTGATATCTTCTCGATAAATATACTCCCAGCCTGCTTGTTCCAGACGGCGACAGCGGTCTATTAAACTGCCTTTGGGCTTTAAGTTGAAATATTCTTCTGCTACTTGCAAACCCACGTCTAACAGTGCTTTCAGTCGAGCCATCATTACTTCATTGCCAGAATTATTTTCCGTTTTGTTGGGGAGCGATAATGATGTTAAAATAGATGTTTTTGGGTTTATTTCTTTATGATAAAAGCGGCTGTAAAACTCTTCCATTACTGCTAGTAAATGACTTCCCAATCGAATCAGGCGCAGATATTGGAATTGGTGATTTTGGTTTTCGGAAGCTGGATTTGTTGTCTCTAAATTTGCGATCTCAGTGCGATCTAAGCGTGGCAGTCCGCAATCAATTTCTAATTGAGTTAAAAGTTTTTCTAGGGGTTGCCAAGGTGGATTGACATAGCGGTATTGAATGCCGATCGGCACAATTAAAACTTTTTCAGTGCGTCCGGCTTTTAGCAAATCTTCAACGCACCAGAAGCCCATTTGAGCAATTCCCGGTTCGAGGGGGCTAACTATTTCATTGTGACCGTTGGTAGCGCCTTCTGGGGCGGCGGCGATCGGGAATTGGCTGTTGACAAATAAATCGCGGGCCGATCGCAATCCGACGCGATCGATCTTCCCGCGAACAATGGGAGTGCCGCCGAGGTGGGAATACAACCAGCCGACTCCAGCACCGGCCCACAGGGGAATGCCACGATCGTAGATAAAGTGGGAATGTACCGGGAATTGCAGGGGAATGCCTTTGGCCCGCGCCGCCTGGGGAACGAGTTTCCAAATTAGTTGTCCCAAACAGTAGGGATCGTCTGAGTTGGGGTGGCGGAAGGCTAGCAAGAAGCGAACTTTCTGATTTTGAAATTGGTGGAATAGTTCGGCGAGGGTTTCGACGTTTTCGGCTTGAATGTGGCTGATATTTGTCCGAAATCGCAGCCACCAGGGGAATATTTGCTTACAACCTTGCATCACTAGCGAGTTGTAGGCTGGGGGTATGAATTCCAGCGGCGGCTGAACTTGGCTAATTGAATTGGGCATTTTGCGATTTTAAATTTTAAATTTTAGATTGTAGATTACTAGGTTGCGGTAAAAACTTCCAATTTTTACAATGCTGAAGTTTTTTTTATTAACCGCAGAGGACGCAGAGGACACGGAGGAAGAGAGGAGATAGCAAAGCGTGTCAATTTAACGTCAAAAGTATTACCCGTCTTGGATCGGATATCATATCGAGTCGATCGACGCCAATATTTTGGTCGGGGCGGGTTTACGGGATTTCTGGCTGATATTACAGATCGGGGGTGAACTACCCCTGACAAGAATTACGATTATTTTACAGGACTAGATAGAAACCCATCATCTTTTTTACCCCCCTGCCCTTGACAAGGGGGATGCGAGGGGGTCAGAAACTGGATTAAAAACGAGATTTATCCTCAGTTTCAGCCTTCAACACAGATTTTTGAATCCAAAATCTAAAATCTAAAATCTAAAATCCTATTGTGCCGGTTCAAAGATCATTTCTTGGAAGTTAATGACATCCGATCGCGGATCGCAGTGCGTGACTTTGACTTCTAGCCGATCGCCTATGGCGACCGATCGACCAAATCGCATTGCCAATTCTAAACCCAAATCTTCCAATAAAATCAATCCGAGATTGCTGTCTTCCCTCAGCCAGCGCAGCATTAAAGCTTCCCAAACTTCATCGGGGTTGCGCCGCAAATATTCCAATCCCCAATAGCGGTTAGTTTGGCGTTCGACGGTGGATGCTTCTTTAACTGCGGTGCCGAGACACATCACAATGTCCTGTATTTCTTCAGCGGAAAAAGGCAGTGGTTCGCCCCGCAGGTGGGCTTTGATTTGGAAGTGAGTCAGCAAGTCGGTATAGCGACGGATCGGGGAAGTAACTTGAGTGTATAATTCCAAACCCAAGCCTGCGTGGCGTCCGGGCGTGAGGCCCATTTCGCTGCGGGGCATACACCGGCGCACGGCGCAAGCGCGGGCGGGGCCTGCCGGTACGGCTAGCAGTTCTTCATCGGGAGGGAGTTCGGGCTGTGGCTGATAGCGGTAGGGTATGGGCAGGCTATGAGCTTGACCGTAGCGGGCGGCTAGTTCGCCGGCTAAAATCATCATTTCGGCTACTAGCATCCGGGCTGTGGAGTCGTCGATGACGTGGATTTTGATGTCGTCGCCGTTGACTTTGATGACGGATTCGGGCATGAAAATGCTGATTGCGCCTTGGGCTTCCCGCCATTTTTGGCGCAGTTTGGCCGCAGAGGCGATCGCTGCTATTTCTGGTTCTGCTTCGATTCCCAACTCCAGCATTTCGTCTACGTCATCGTAGGTCAAGCGGTAGGTGGGTTTTATGGTGCTGATGTGGATGCTGTAATCTTGAGCCGCGCCGATTTCGTCTAAGGTGACGCTGAAGCTGAGCGCGCTGCACTCTTTGCCTTGAATTAAACTCATTGGCCCGGTGGCCAAAGCTGGGGGAAACATGGGGATCATTCCCGTTGGCAGATAAACCGTAGTGGTGCGCTTTCTGGCTTCGAGGTCGAGTTCGTCTCCGGGGGAAAGCAGGCGGGTGGGATCGGCGATGTGTATCCACAGGCGCTGCTGGCCGTTTTCGAGAAATTCTAAGCTGAGGCCGTCGTCGATTTCGGTGGTGCTTTCGTCGTCGATCGTGTAAACCTTGAGGTGAGTTAAATCGAGACGATTTGTGTCGGAGTCGGTTGCGGGATTTTCTAGGCAGCGTTGGGCCACTTCTAATACCTTTGCGGAGAATTGTAGGGGAATTTGGCTGCGCCGCAAAAACAGGTTTTCGTGGGTACTCCAGAGGCCGAGATCGACTAGGAGGCCAAATGCTGCTTCGGGGTTTTCGGATCGTTGTAAGCTGGCTAAAGTTTCTAAGGCTGGGGTGCGGTGCGTTGCTTCTTCTCCGAGGAGGGCAAAGCGTTCTAGGGCGTCGAGGCGAGTTCGATCGCTGTGTTCCCAATCTACATTTTCCCCTGCCAGCCGCTGTTTGACTCGATCCCAAAATCCTTGGGATTCTTGGTGCCGCTGCTGTTCTACTTCTTGCTGGTGTTTGATTTCGGCTACTTGGGCGGCCGATCGCGGTTCGTAGCGATCGCCCTTTTGTTTGAAATACAGTTTGTCTGTTGATAGCAAACAGTAAGCCGCGTAACACTGCGCCGCACTGCGATCGGAAAATAGCAGCATTGCCAAGGATTCGGGATCTGCTGTTTCTCCGTCACCGACTAAAAGTTCCCAAGCGACTTCCAGACTCGACGGATCTGAGTATGCTTCTACTTCTTTGAGAAATTTGGGAATATCAGAGGGTTTGTAAGTTTCTCCGACTACTTCGTAGGTGATTTGTTTGGGCGGTATGCTGTGCGGTTGACCGTTTTCGTCTACCACTACCCAGTTTTTCTTGCCGTCGGGGCGATCGGCAACTGCCAGACGGCGGTCGCCGTGCACTCTAAATTCTACTAACGTTCCCTTCTCCACTTGCCAGCTTTATATTTGAGATTTTGGATTTTTACAATAGCCACTTATCGAGTTTCGAGCTTGCGATTTTAGATTTTGGATCTTGGCATTTTTTCTGGTCAATTGTGAAAGTTAAAATCTAAAAAGTTGTTCTTTTCCTTCCTTATTTTTTAACTTTTGACTTTTGATTAAGACTTGCGCTGCGGCGACTCTTAACCCTATTTCACGATTATTTCGCTGCATTCTTGCTGCACTCTTAATGGCAGAAAGACCTTGTTTTCGCGCAAGTCTTAGTCCCAGTCCAAAATCTAAAACCCAAAATCCCAAATCCTGTTAACCTTCTTGGTTTACGAAGGGCATCAAAGCTACAATTCTTGCTCTTTTGATGCTTCTGGTCAGGTCTCGCTGCTGTTTGGCAGTCAAACCGGTAATCCGGCGGGGCAAAATTTTACCGCGTTCTGTGACGTATTTTTTGAGCAAATCGACATCTTTGTAGTCGATCGGGTCTCCTGGTTTGATGGGCGAAACGCGCCGGCGAAAGTAAGTCATGGTTTGTTGTTTGTTGACTGTTGACTGTTGACTGTTGACTGTTTACTGTTGACTTAGTTTTTAGTTATTAGCCGTTAGTTGCTAGCTGTCAGTAAAGCATTTGTTAGTTATCTGCTTTTTGTGGGTCAATATTCAGTTGCCAACAACTGATGACTGATGACTAAGGACTAATGACTAATCACTACTTGATCTCTTTGTGGGCAGTGTGCCTGTTGCAATGAGGGCAGAACTTTTTGAGTTCCAGCCGCGCCGTCGTGTTGCGACGGTTCTTGGTGGTGGTGTACCGAGACACGCCTTTCGAGCGTTTGCTTACGTTTGTACGGCACTCAGTACACTCTAGAGTAATTATGATGCGGACGCCTTTAGCCATAATTCTAAATAAATTTCGACTAATTTAAACACAATTTATTATCTTCTCACATTGCTCTGCACTTGGTCAAGCAATCTTCTAACTTTGATGTCGAGGGAGTAGCCACGGCGGGTTCCGACGACCATCGTCCGGCCGATGCGATCGTGGAAAGCTTGGGGAAACCTTTCGCCGGAGTTGAGGGCAACGCTACAGTCGATCGCCAGGGGCAGCATCAGCAGCAAGACGGCGGCGTTGGTAGATGTGAGCCCAGCTATACCTGCGAAGGCTAAGGCGGCGCAAATGCCCAGCAATGCCTCGCGCTTGCACAGTTCTTGCACTCCGGGAGTCCGTAGGAATCTGGTATCGGCAATTTTCATGTCCAAAGCCCAGCGCCCGAGACTTTGACCTTGGTTTTTCCTGACGATGGCTACGCGCATGACCAGCCACAGCAAAACAAAAAATATGGTTTGGACGATCGCATTAGTGCCCAGAAGCAAACTGGGCAGCCAAACTGCGATTCCGTCGATGCAGAAGGCCGCTGCGCGGCGGCCGACTGATACTTTGGGAAGGAGGGGTACTAAATCGGAACTCATAGGCAAAAAGGTCGATCGCCACTAGCTACTTTTTCATCATCTTAAGCTGTGGATTAATCGATCTTCAGCAATCGGCGTAAATCAACGTCAAAGCCAACCGCTAATTATTCAAGCTGAAAATGGATTTTCGCCAATTCCCAACTGTTTTTTCGACTTTTCCACCTGTTCCCACAGTGTTTGGATCTGAGTAAATGCCTGTTCCACAGAGATTTTACCGTTAGATGTCAAGGAACTGATGTAACCCACTCGCTGAGAAAACTCTTGTAAATTCGCATTAAATACCAAATTCTCTGGCTTTACTTCACCGTAATAGCGATTTTGAGGATATAAAAAATTTGAATTTGCTACCATTGCTTTAACCTCGCATGAAAACTTGTTTCCTGAACTAATCAATAATATTATAAACCGCGATCACCTGCTAAAGTTGTGTTGTAAGTAGCAGAAATCATGTGACCTTGGGCGAACTTTTTTGTGATGGCAATTACACGGACAGATCAGGGCAACAAAAACCTCAGTAATTTCACCTGTACAATTTACGCAGGCGGGGTCAACAACTAGGTTTATGGCTTAAGGCTTATAACTTCCGATTTGGCGTCCAAACCAGGTTTTTGTTACTTCAGGACTGACTTATTGAAATAAGTGACAAAAAAACCAAAAATGGATAATATTATTGCAGACATCAATAGTTATATTTTTAGTAAAAAACTGCATAATGTCTGCAAATGCGCGATCGCCACGTCCCAAATCCCGGCTGAGGCAAGTTTTAATCACACTTGCCATCGCCGTAATTGCTGCTGTTATCGCCTTGAACATTCCTCACTCCTTAATTCCCGTGTTTAAAGAATCCGTATCCGAAGCAACGCCGCCACCAGAAATCCAGAACGTGCTCGCAGGCAAGCGCAAAATTGTGATAGTGGGCGACAGCATCACCGAGGCCGGGAAATACCCCGGAGGTTACGTTTGGCTGCTGCAACGCTATCTGAATGCCCTTTATCCCGATCGCAAAATCGAAATCGTCAACGCCGGAATCTCCGGTAACAAGGCGGCTGATATGCAAGCCCGCTTCCAGAAAGATGCGATCGACCAAAAGCCAGATTTAGTGATGATTAATGTCGGAGTCAACGACGTTTGGCACGCTTTCTTTGACTTCCAAAACCTTCAGTTTTATCCGCAAGGCAACTTGCCCACCGGAGTGCCACTGGCAGAATATCGGGAGAAAATAACTCAAATGGTGCTGGCGGCAAAAGCCGCAGGAATTCGAGTTGTACTGCTTTCTCCTACTCCGATAAGCGAAATTCTCGACGGCCCAGCAAATCTCCGGTTGCAAGAGTATATTGCCGAGATGCGAGAAATTGCGGTGCAGAATCAGTGCTTATTTATCGATTTGAATGCACCTTTTCAGGAAGTTATTGGCACGTATCAAAAGCACGCAGGTAAAACTCTGAATTTGTTGGCTGCAGATGGAGTTCACCCGAATCCGTCGGGGTATCGAATTATGGCTTTTACTATTTTGCGAGGTTTGGGAGTACCCGCAAAGGACATTGAGAATTTGGAAATCAAAAAGTGAATTGGTGAATTTAGTTCACTGTTGACGGTTAGCTGTGGACTGTTGACTGTTAATTGAAAGTATCCAGGGTAAAAGCCCCCTGATTTATCTCTGGGCTAAATTCTTCAAATCTAAAATCTAAAATCATTCCGTTGGCGGATGATACCGCTTCAACCAACAACTACCGATAATCACCAACGCTACCACAACAATAATTTCCGTCCAAAAAAACGAAAGGAAATCGCTGGCAGTTCCCACCGGAGGCACCCCCGGTTGAGCATTGCGAATCGCGGGAAAAGCAAACAGCATCACACCAGTCCAACTCAGCATTCCCACTTCCGGCAACTTCCCCGATTTCATCACTTTTAAGGCTAGCAAAAGCGCCATAATTGACAGCACCCACATGATGACAATAATCACTAAGGCAAAGAATTTCACCGGGATGGAGCGAGTTGCAGACACATCGATATAAATAAAGATAGAGGAATTCTCTTCCATCGGCTTATAACTGATGTCGAAACCTGGAACATCGGCATGAAACTTAAATTCCAGCGGCACGGGATTCAGTTCAAATGGAGCAAACTTTTTACCAATTGAAGGCAGCGGGTCAATCGAAATAGCTACTTTAGCAAGGTGCCGGTCAAACGGGTAATTGTTAATTTTTCCTTTGACTAAGTTAAACTTCAATGCAGGGACAATCATCGGTTTGCCTTCTTTAAAGGTAATTTCCGAATCCTGTACATTTGCGCCGTTAACTGTCATTAACAAGTCTTGAGCGGGGTAAGTTGGCCCTTTTTTATAGATACCTGTGAGTTCAAACTGCAAGCGGGCTTCTAATTCATTTTTAATGGGATCAACGGCAATTACGGTCATTTTGACCTCAACCAAGCCTTTGGACGCTACAGCGCTTTCGGGAGAGGGATTGTAAGGCTCTTGGGCGTTAGCATTGTAAGAGTAAATAGATAAGATAATTGCCAAAATTACGACCAGACTGCAAATTAAAATAAGTATTTTTTTGAGATTAAATGTGTTGACAGTTGGCATTTATTATGGATATTTTACATATTGAATAGTTGTTAGCAGTCGCCGCACTCCGCCAGGGGTTTAAACCCCTGGCTCCTAGCTAAAGTCGGTTAAAAGTGAGATATTGCACCATTCTCAATTACTTGTTTAGGAACAGGCAAGATGCCTGTTCCACAAGAGATGAATTTTCCTTTTTGTGGGGTGGGCATCCTGCCCGCCCATAGTAGCCGAACTACGAACCGATAGGAAGCAATACATTTGGTGTGAAACTTCCGTGCAAACCGTAGGGAATGTGCTGTTTTAAATGCAAGCGCGCTACCGGGCCTTTGGTGATGTCGCGAGCATCTAAAATCACTAAGGTCGATCGATGATTAGCTGCATCATACATTAAAAGCAGCAGCCAGCCGTCATCCTCAGCCGTTGCAGCTTCAGGCGAGACGCCTGAACCACGGGGAACAAACACCGGTTCCCCCGCAAAACCGCGCGGTGCCGCACTCCAAATGTGCCTTTCACCAGTCACGAAATCAATTTTGAGGATAGCTTGCAAAGGAGCATTTCCCGTGGGAGCATCAGCAGCACCGATGTAAAGATATCGGTAAGGTTGTCCGACATTATTGGGATGCAAAGTTGGAAACTCGCAGCACCGAGTTTCAACAACTTGATGCTGCACGGTTTTGTCTTGCAAATTTAACTTAAAGCGCCACAATTCGCCCGCCGGAACGCTCTCAAAATCAATTTCCCTAAAATCGCCGTCCGCCTCTACAGTGGGAAATGAGTCGTAACAAACTGAGTCAACAAAAACTTCGTCTCCTTCTTCCCAGGCGTTGCAGTGGTGGAAGACAAAACAAGGTTCGGTTTCTAATATCTTCACCTCGTCAGTGCCGTTGCGGGGAATTAAAATTGCTTGCGTTGGCTTGTTTGGCGAAAATTGAATGCACTGGGATGCACTGCGAAATCCTAACACGAAAAGCAGCGGATTGAAGCTGACGGGATTTTGGAAGAATATGCAGTAATTCGGGGTAATTACCATGTCGTGCAGGAAGGCAAAACCCGGTATTGCATGGGCGTGACGCTGCAAAAGTTTGCCGCTTTCGTCGAGTTCGTAAATCGTGATGGTACTCGACAAACCGGGCTTGACCGAAAAGTTTACTAATCTGTCTCCTTTGCCATTTTTCCCTTTTTCAATTCTCGGGTGGGCGGCGAAGGCTTCACCGGGTTGTAAAATGCCGTCTAGGGTGTCTAAGCCGAGTGTTTCTAGGCTGCGGGGGTCGAGTCTGTAGGGTTGTGCTGCTTCCCAAAGCGCTAGCAGTTTGTCGCCCCAATAAATGATGTTGGTGTTGGCAATGTTTTTGATTTTGACATCAAAGATGTTGGCTAGCCAACCGCCCGGCTTCTGTGTGCCGAAAACGCCTCGGTGGAGAATTTTTCCGGCTTTTTGTTCGGCGAGATAGCCTTCTGTGTGTATGAATCGGTTGCGGAAATGGGCGCGGCCTTCGGATATTGCGATCGCACAAATCATCCCGTCACCGTCAAATGGATGGTGGATGCGCTGGCCGTTGACATCCAATAATCCGGGCCCGTTGCGAAAGAATGTGCCTTGCAAGTCGGCGGGGATTTCGCCTTCTATGTCGTCAATCCAGTAGTCGGATTCGTTGGGTTGGGATTCGTAGCCGCGCTGCCAGTCTGTGCGATCGTATGATACGTTTTGGGCGGCTGTTTGAGATGCGGAAAGTTGTAAGTTTTGCATTGGTGTTAGGGGAGCGAATTTTTTAACCGCAGAGAGCACAGAGGGCGCAGAGAGAAGGAAATTCGGAGAATGGGGAAACACAGTTAAATTTATCTGTGTATCCGTGTCAAAATCCTTGTGTGCCTGCCTTTATTTGCTGTCTGCGGTGCGGCTTTGTGACCTTACTGTTGGTACTAAGTCAGGAAAGTATTCAGGCATGAAATGCTGTCCACCTGGTTTGGAACTGCCGATTTCTGGTTCTAATACGGGAAGAGACTTTTGATTGTTTTGATCGCCGCTTTCTGTACTATCGGCGGGCAGCCAATTTAAGAACGGTAGCGGCAGAAGTGTGGAGAGGTTTGTGATGACAATTAGCAGCCAGAGGTTATCGAAATTGCGATCGGTAATTCCTAACAAGTGGGTTAAAAGTGCACCGCCTTCGTGGGACAAAAGTCCTGCTAAATTTGTGATTGACATCAGCAGCGCAAATAAAGTAGCTTCTACGCCGCGGGGACACAACCGGGCGGAGAGTACCAGCACCGGCATATAAGCAATTTGTCCGATTACTGTCAGGATCAGGCTGTCTCCGATGCTGAACCATTGATCGTCAATTCCTAATGCTCGGTTGGCATGAGTTACTAATAATAAAGTAGTCATGCCCAAAGCAGTCGCAAGGACGGTTGACCAGCCAAAAATTACTCGAAATGGAACTGTTTTGAGGAAGCGTTGAAACAGCCAGACGCCCGCGAGGGCGGCCATGCTGGTAACGAGGCGGACTCGGCCGAGAAATTCTGGTTGAAAGCCTAATTCGTTGGTGGTGAAAAAGAAGAAGGCGGAGTCTGAGCTTGGGGTGGCTTGCCAGAGGAAGAGAAAGGCGGTGGGCAGCCAAATTGTTTTTTGGGTAATAGCTTGGCGCAGTTGTTTGAATTGGTCTTTGACCGTTTCAAAGTCGGTGGTTTTGTGGGTTTTTTCTTCGGCAATTAACCAAGCTGTTGCTGATACAATTAGCGGGAAAGATGCGGTGATTAAAAAGATAGTATGAGTGCTGAAGTGTTGCAGCAGGGAACCGCTGAGGTAGGCGGTAATTAGTCCGCCGAGGGCTGCAGCGCCCCAAGACAAGGATTGCAGGGAACCGGCGTCGGTAACGGATTCTTTTCTGGCCCTTTCGACTACCAGGGAGTCGGCGATTACGTCGCTGACGGCGAGGGAGAGGGAACTCAGGGCGATCGCGCCTGTAGCTGCAAGCGGTGTGTGTACAATTGTTGCGAGGCTCACCCATGCTGACGTTCCCAGAAACCCGGAGAGGACGATGTAAGGGCGTCTGCGGTAGCCGAATATCGGCAAGCCGTCCGACATGAAGCCGAACACGGGTTTGATAATCCAAGGCAGGGCTACGACGCCCAGCATGGCGGAGACTTCTGCCGGACTCATGCCGAGTTCGTCTTTGAGGAAGAAGCTGACGGCTAAGCGGGCGAGTCCAAGAATACCTTGGACGAAGTAAATCAGTAAGATGGCTATGAGTTCGGGGGTTGGCTCATTCCCAAAGAATACTTTTTCTTTTAAAGATTCTTTGAGTTTGCTGACGCCGGAGGGGGAAACGAGCATTTGAGCAATATTTCTTAATGAATCTCAATATTTATAACACATTCTTAATGGGTTGCGGGAACTGTCGGAGGTGGGATGCGAAAGTGAAGGAGAGGTGGCACGTACTATAAAATTATGATGAGCTCGAATGAAAGGATTTTGGGTAGCAATGAAAGCAGAAATTAGAATTGTCTTTCTCGCAGCGGCTTGGATTTTAGGAATGCAGGTTAATTTAGCCTCAGCAATACCTGTTGCTAATAAGCAAGGTGATTATCCGGTGCCACCTGCGAGACAGCGGGGCAACAGGCAGGTAAATTGGTTGGTTGTTGACTCTGATCCTAAAGGGTTGAATTGCCGGATGGCTCAGAGATTTCGCTCAATTTCTGTAGACGGTTTGGATGCGCCTGCTGAGTTGTTTGAAAAAAATAAACATAATGTTTCGCAGTGGCCTGTGGTGACTGTTTTTCGGCGGGGACAGCGCTTGGAAGCGGTGACGGGAAATAATGCTAATCAAATTATGATTTCTGACAATCAAGGCAAGGGTTGGCTGCCTGTTTCCACGCAAAAAGGCAATTGTTTTGTGCGGGCTAACAGCCGTTTTATTAAACCGATTCGGGAAAACCCCACGACTTTAAAACCGTTAGAATAAGGCACAAGGGAAACAGCAAAAACAAACCTTAGATTATACAATTTATATGCAAACCGCGAGCAATTCTCAAACCCTGACAATCCAACTGTCTCCTGAAGACAGCGAAAGGCTTTTAGCAGAAGCGAAACGTCGTCAACTTGATGCCCACAGCCTAGCTGAGATACTGCTGCATGAAAGCTTAACTGAGCTAAAGCCTGTTGCTGATGCCGATATTGAATCTCTGGAAAAATTGTACAGCTTCCGGGGAAAAACAGAAATATTACAGTTTCTGGAAAAACATCATTTTTTGATGCCCGTATTGCTGGAAGCACCAGACCAAATTTTCAATTACTTCCCCGGTAAAAAGTTGTGCCTTGAAGTTGAGGCCGACTCTGAATTTATTAACTCCGCGCAGCTATTTCTGGATATTATTATTGATGGTGACGCCGATGAAATCATAGACGAGGCAATTGACAAAGAAGAAAAATTGTCAGAGGATTGGTATTTACCTCTGCCGTATGAGGTGCGGAGAGTTTTTAGTTGTGGCGTGCGCTAATAATGACTTTTGACTGGTCGCAGTACCTGAATCTAGCAAAAGAATTTCTCGGTCAACCTACTCCTCCTGCAAATCAAGAAGCCAAAATGCGTTCGGCTATCAGTCGGGCATATTATGCAGCTTTTATCAGTGCTAGAAATTACTTGCAGGAAACAGAAGGACATTCTATTCCGAAAACGGCAGATGCTCACAAGTATGTGGTGCAGCAGTTCAAACAGAGTTCTGAGGCCGAGCGTCAAAATATAGGGAGGAACTTGGAAAAGTTGAGAAGGGATCGAAACGAAGCAGATTATAACAATAGTGTACCCGAACTCTTCAAAATTAGCAAAATAGCAGTCAAGCGATCGCAGCGGGTGATCTCTCAGTTAATCAACCTATAAAAAGTCAACTTTTAAGCCTGAGCGAGCCACTGTTTCGACAATTATTTTATTAATTTCAGCGGGTGGCAAATTGGGATTAGCCTAGTTCGTTTACCATCTAAAATTGATAGGTAATGTGGGGAAGATGTTCCTATTTTATTTAAGGCGACTATATGATCCTCAATCCTGAAAATGTCCCGGAAAGTACAGGCTCGAATTATCCCCAACAATTTCAATCGGCTGTTGCGGGAAGAGTTAAAAAACGCTTGGGCGATGCTGCCGGGTTGCAGAATTTTGGGGTAAATTTGGTGAGACTTGCGCCGGGAAGTTGTTCTGCTCTTCGACATTGGCACACTCGTCAAGATGAGTTAATCTATGTTCTGGAAGGGGAAGTTACTCTGATTACCGATTCTGGAGAGCAAGTGCTGAAACCGGGTATGGCGGTGGGTTTTCCGGCGGGTGATTCAGATGGGCATCATTTAGTCAACCGATCAAGTGCAGATGTTGTTTATCTCGAAATTGGCGATCGCACTTCTGGTGATTCAGCTAATTACCCAGATGATGACTTAATCGCGAAGGCTAGCGACAATGGTTGGATTTTTACGCACAAAAACGGCGAAATTTATGAGGATTAAAAAATTATGAGTCAAGTCAATCTTTGGACTTCAGCCGAACACGCTTTGTCGTATCTTGCTAAGGCTGATAGCGTTCCTCAGCGCACTGAAGGTGAAGCGGTACTTTTGGGGGAAGTGCCGAAAACTGTCAAGCGAATTCTAGATGTGGGTACGGGAGACGGGCGTTTGTTGGGCTTGCTAAAGTGCGATCGACCAAATGTGGAATGTGTGGCGATCGACTTTTCGCCGACAATGCTGGAAAAAGCCAGAATTCGCTTTGCTGATGACCAGAATGTCACGATTATCGAGCACAATTTTGATGAATCGCTACCGGATTTGGGCAAGTTTGATGCGGTTGTTTCTAGTTTTGCGATTCATCACGTAATAGACGATCGCAAACGTTCCCTTTACACCGAAATTTTCCAGCTTTTGGAACCCGGAGGCATTTTTTGCAATTTCGAGCACGTAGCGTCCGCAACAGAGGCTTTGCATCAGAAGTTTCTAGAGGCGGTCGGTATGGGCGATCGACCCGACGATCCCTCTAATAAATTGCTTGATGTCGAAACGCAACTGCGCTGGTTTAGAGAAATTGGTTTTATCGATGCAGACTGTTATTGGAAGTGGCGGGAACTCGCTTTATTAGTTGGGGTGAAACCAGTTTAGCTGCGGAAAAGGACACGGAACTGCCGTGTCCTTTTAAAATTGGAAATAGTCAATCAAATTCGATACTAGCCGTGTCTAATAACGAACCTGCACCACACTTGCACCTCCTTTCTAGCTTTGAAGCCGGATGGGATGGTTTGAATCTCATCTACGAACTAGAACCTGCTGACGAAATGCCGGAAGCTGATTTAGGTCAGCACTTTATCATCATCGCTCAGAATGATTTTCGGGCTAGTTTTATGTTTAATGGAAGTTGGCAGCACGTAGATTATGCCCACGGTGATATTGCTATTATTCCTGCTACTCAAACTTTTCCTAGAACATTAGTCGATCGGGAAGTTCCATTAATTGAGTTATTTCTCCAACCTGCAATGCTTGCGCGCGCTGCTTTTGAATCTGTGGATGCCGATCGCATTGAGTTAGTGCCACAATTGCAGCTACGCGACCCATTAATTCAGCATATGGGGCTAGCCTTGAAGGAAGAACTAGCAGCCGGAGGTGCAGACAGCCGCCTCTATGCAGAGTCAATGGCAACAGCGCTTTCTGTGCATTTGCTGAGGCGCTACTGTTCCTTTCAAAAGGAGATTAAAAACTATACGGGCGGATTATGCAAGTATCAGCTCAGGCAAGTATTCAATTATATTGACGAACATTTAGACCAGAATTTAAGTTTGGAAAAACTGAGTAGTACCGTCCAGATAAGTCCGCATTATTTTGCTAGCTTATTCAAGCAATCTACACAAATGACACCTCATCAATATGTAATGAAATGCCGAATACAGAGAGCAAAGCAGTTACTCCGGCGCCGGGAGTTGACACTTGTAGAAATCTGTCACCAAGTCGGCTTTCAAAGTCAGAGTCATTTCACCAGAGTCTTTCGCCAATACGCCAACACTACGCCAAAGGCATATAGAGATGGGCTTTGAAGGTTGGGAAGATTAGGACATTTTTGGGAAGATTGGGCAAGACAGCGACAAGGTGCGATCGCTAAATTTAGTACCTACCCACACTTTTTTTTAAGGAGTAACCAGGGATGAAAGGTACTAAATTTGCTTTTGAAGGATGGAGCATCGTTGGTTTGTCTGCGTTGATAGTTGGCGTTATGCTTGCTGTTATCTGGCTGATTCACGGTGTTGATGAACAAGGGATGCGGATGGCTATTCGAGCAACTGCTCGTACTTCGTGTATTTTATTTCTCACTGCTTTTGTTGCTTCTGCACTTCGCAGGCTTTGGCCAACTACATTTACACAGTGGCTCTTAAAAAATCGTCGCTATTTGGGGGTCTCGATGGCAGTGTCGCATACGTATCACGCGATCGCGTGGAGCGGTTTGTGGTTTGCAACCTCTGGAGCATTGCCTAATATTGACCCTCTGGGAGTCTTAGGCTATGTCTTCCTGTTCGCGATGACTGTAACATCTTTTGAGCGATCGGCAGCATGGATAGGTCAACGAGCCTGGAAAATTTTGCACCATGCTGGAATGCACTATTTCTGGCTGGCTTTTACCTTTGAATTCAGTACCAAGATTTTTAACTCAATGCTCGTATATTTACCTTTGACAATGTTGCTAGTTGTAGCAATTATGATTCGCCTACTTCCTCCTAGACTACACAGAAAATTAGTTAGTTAGGACTTACCCACTCCCACCAAAAAACCGGATTTTTTGCCTAATCTGGGGGCTATAACGAAGTATGTTCGTAAAAAACCCGGTTTTTTGACCCCGATGCGTAAGTTTTAATTAAATTAAATCTGGTACTTTAGGTTTGATTCGGCGCTCGTACCAGTTCATTAATGGAGTGGAAGTAATGCCGTGCAAAATCACAGAAATTACGATGGTTGTAAAGGTAATCCAGGCGATTTTTTCGGCTGTTTCGCCTTTCAAACCCTGACCGAAAGCATAGGTAAGATAATAGATAGAACCGACACCACGAATCCCGAACCAACCGCAGAGCAAGCGGCTGGCGCGATGCAAAGGACTGCCGATCGTACTAATCCAAGCTCCCACAGGCCGGATTATAAAAATTAACAATCCAGCTACTAAGAGGGAGTAGCCTCCATATGCCAAGATAGGTTCTAAGCGCAAAAGCGAACCTAATAGTAAAATAGTTGCTACTTCCATTAACTTTTCTATGCGCTCGGTAAAGTGCAGTTGGGAAAGCGGTTTTTCTGAGTTGCTATAAGTCCGCTGCACGACAATTCCTGCTACAAAAACTGCGAGAAATCCGTAGCCGTTGACTAATTCTGTGAGGGAATATGTGATCAGAATTGTGCTCAGAGCAATGAAATCTTCCATTAATTGATCGGCCGGTTGATAGCGTTGGAGTCGGCGATCGATCCAGGTGACGGCTTTAGCTACTAAAATACCCATAACGAGACCTGCTGCGATCGCCCAAATCAAGTCAACTGCCACCCACTTCGCAAACCAGTTCTGCCAGTTGTTATCTTTTAGCGCATAAATGCCGAAATAAACAAAGGGAAAAGCTAAAGCATCGTTCAAACCGCCTTCTGATGTTAAACCAAAGCGCAATTCATCGCGATCGTCTAGATTAGCTAACTGAACTTCTGAGGCTAAAACTGGATCGGTGGGAGCGAGAATTGCTCCGAGTAAAATCGCTGGGCCCCAATCTAATTTCACACACCAATGAGCCACAGCGGCCACCGCAAAAATAGAAATTGGCATTAAAAAACCGATTAACCGGGCTGTGGAATTCCAAGCCCAAAATTTCAGCGGGCGGTTCATTTTTAAGCCACAACTATACAGAGAAACAATAACTACAAATTCTGTAAGTCTTTCTACAAATTGAGCTTCGGGACGCAAGTTAATCAGCTTGGAGCCGTAGGGTCCCAATCCGATACCGACAACTAGATAAATTAAGGCATAAGATACAGGGAATCGCGAAATCCATCCGGAACCCAACGTGACGGTCAGCAGGAGGATGCCAATAGCTAGCAAGTCGAGAATGTAAATATCCACTATAGCGATCGCACTTTTAATCAGGTTTACCAAGTGCGATTTTGACAGGTAAAAGCTTCGGGCGCATCCACCGCCCGCTAGATTCACCTATCCTCCGAAAGTTGCAGTTGTTATACCAAATTCTTTATGCTTTTAGGCTGCGGCGGCGGGCTTGGTCTTTGGGGCCCCTAAACTCCGTGACTGACAATCGCCCGGAATTGTTTATTTCATTCATCTGACTAATAACTAATGACTCATGATATCAATTCCGGTGTGCGATTCGTTTAGCCTAAATGGATAGGTTCTCCTATCCAGGGACGGTTAGCCTGACTCCGAGGAGTTAGTGATAACTGATTACATTTCTGGGTGAGGCATTAAGTCAAGTCCCAGTCCGCAGGTGCAGCGGTAAAAGCATATCCCCTATTTTGTTGGATAGCAACTAACAGGATAAAGCGGGGATAAAAGGCAGAAGACTCCTAGCCGAATGGGGTAGCTGTCGAGCAAGAACTTATGCGTAGCGAAAGCAAAAATGTGTCTGAACCACCGTTATGATAGATGGTCAAACGGCTGACTGACGCCCGCCAAAAGGCAAGGATAGGGCATAAGCAATTATCGGATTGACTTATTAGCACTGCCCAAAAACGGGCGTGGAAAGCATTACGCTGTCATGTTCAACCAATGTGTAATCGGAACGAAGTAAAGCTCTCACAGCCCTTAAAAATAAGTAGGTTGCTAGCCGTAAGCTGTGAGTGTGAGGGATGGTCGCAGAAGCCAATGCTTTGTTGTAATGACAGAGATATGCTGACAGCACCGGGTGGTGTAAAAGATAGAGACCAAGTAGCCCTTTAAAAGCCGTCGGCCACAGAAAAATCTGATGGTGGGATGTAGGGGTAAAAGGAAAACTATCAAGCCGTAGCAATCAGATCATGATGCGATCTTACTGTATCCATAACCAGGATTACACCACTCAGGAGCCGTGTGCGGTGAAAGTCGCAAGCACGGTTTTGTAGGAGAGATGGTAGGGGACACTCTGCCATCGACTCTCTAACTGCACCGGAATTATTGTTGACTGTTGACTGTTGACTGTTGACTGTTGACGGGCGGGTCGAAAAACTGAATGGTTGAGTGTTAAATGTTGAGTCGATTGTAATTGCTCAACCCCCTTGACAAGAAGACGAGATAGACATTATACCATTTTTTTAAAGATGTGATAGAGATAGAGAATGTAAGATCCAAGACCATCCGGTGAGAAAACCAATGACACGCTCGGTGAAAGATGCCAAAATTTCCTGGACTTTTATGCGGAGTTCGTCAAGATTACTAAACACCGACCAAGCTAAAAAATATTTCAGATATTCCCACACTCTTTCTGTCGGATTTACTTCCGGACAAGCCGGAGGCTGAAATAGTAAAATAACATTGTCTGGTAATTCAGATGAGTCCAACTTATGAGCTGGTGCGTTATCAACTTGAATGATGTGTAATTGCTCAGGATATTGTATTGACAAAAGTTGTAAATATGCTCCAAAACAAACTTTGTCTAAATGGGAAAACTCCCAAAAAAAACTTTTTCCAGTAGCGCTCGCTACTGCCCCATACAGCCAAAAACACTCAAATTTCCATTGATGCTTCCCGACGGGCTTTACGCCTGAAAGCGTCAGCTTACGCCGACGAATTGTATGCAGTCCTAGCCGCGTTTCATCACTGCACCAAAAGATGACTTTTTTATATTTGTTTACTTGAGGTAAAGCTTGGTCTAGTAGAGCTTTTATCTGTTGATGCAAGTTATTTTTGAATTTATTAATTGCCGTAGATTTCTGAGAAATACTGCGAGGTCGGGGAATTTTTAATTTACTTTTTAAGTAAGGATTCCGGTCTGACTGGGGGGGTGACAAAAAGGTCTACGAGATAGACTGTATAAGGGTTGCAGTCCGCATACCTTGTTGATAAAAGCGGCGTTTATTTGGAGCTAACTTCATTAACTGTTCTACCTCGTCAGAATATTGTTCTAGATAATTGACCCACTTTTCTCCATCTAAACCAACACCAAATGTACTCCGTCTTCGATATTTTTTTTTAGGTTCTTTGCGGCGAGATACATATTCGTGAACCTGTTTTTTTCTCATTTAAGTGCCTTGAAATATTCCCGAACTGTAGGCGAGCGTCATGAGCAAAATCATGTTAATAAGTCGGTCTCCTTTTAAGCTAGTTCCTTCAAGATCGTAGCCTCCTGTTTTACAGTCTCGGAACATTTCTTCAATACCCATCCGCTGCTTATAAGCATTGATGGCTGCTGGTAATGAGCCTAAATCTGTGAGAATAAACCATGCTTCATCCACCTTCCATCCCCCGTAGTTCCTTTTCCACTTACAAGCAATATCAAATCCGGTCGCAGGTCGAGTTTTCCTCACTCTTTTTCCCTGACAATATAAAGAGGTTCCTGGTACTATTCCTAATTCATCTAACCGTTGCCAAACTAAATGTTCCGTTTCGATACAATGATTCTTTTTCAGTCTTAAACAAAAAGATACACCCTTTTCCCTTAGCCAGTTTCCCAAATCAACAGAACAAAATTCACGGTCTCCTAAAACGATGACTTTATATTCTGAAAATAATGGTAAAACTTGCTGTAAATTGGTAGTCTGTGACTCGAAGCTACTGTTTCCCAATTTGGGCAAGAGTGACCAGTATAATGGAATTGCTCTTCGCTCCCAGATCAGGCTAACCATAAAGAGATTAATGCGCCCCCATTGACTGCGGTCGATTGATCTTGATAAACGAGTACCAATGGGGCAATAAGTGGTCAACCAATAAGTAATTAATGGGAACCAAATTAATGAGATAGTTAAATTTGGTAAATCCAGAAATATTTGTAGTTTTCTGCGCCGACTTTCGGTTGTAATTGGATAGGGAAATACCCGGGAGAGCCGTTCTAATCTCACTTGTTTTTCTGATTGTATCAAGGGTAGCAAGATTCCAATCAGTTTAAATTGAGCTGAACTTATAGTCATTTCAAATAAGTATGAGACTATTTAAAAATGAGGTAAAATTAATAAAAATAGTGAACCCGCTAGGAAAATGTCTTACAGTATTGATTTGAGAAAAAGAGTAGTGGATTATGTAGAAAATGGCGGTCGTATCGCTCAAGCAACCGGACTTTTTCAGATAGTTGTGGCAACGATATATCGGTGGCTGGGTCGGACAGACCTTAGAGCCACCAAGGTAAAAAGACGTAAGAGAAAGCTAGATTGGAAAGCCTTAGAAAACGATGTAAAAGAGAACCCAGATGCCAGATTAATCGACAGAGCCAAGAAGTTTGGGGTCAGACCAAGTGCCATATCTTATGCTCTTAAAGAAATGAAAATTACTCGAAAAAAAAACAACTTCGTTATCAGGAAAGAAACCGAGAAGAAAGAATGAAATACTACAGATATCTCCGAGAATTAATTAAAGGATCGGGAAGTCAAAGTCTGGTTTTTATTGATGAGTCAGGATTTGAAGAGTTTCAAGATTGTGCATTAGGCTGGTCAAAAAAAGGCAAAAAAATCTGGGGTGAAAAGTCAGGAAAACGGGGGAAAAGAGAAAATCTAGTAGCCGGAAGAAGGAAAGGAAAAAAGGACTTAATTGCCCCAATGGTTTTTACGGGCAGCCTCAATGCAGAAGGTTTTGAAGGGTGGTTATCTTTATATTTATTACCCTCTCTGACCCAGCCATCTATCTTAATCATGGATAATGCACCGATTCATCGAAAAACAGCCATTCGAGAACTGGTAGAGGAAACGGAGCATCAAGTTCTTTTTCTCCCAAAATATTCTCGCCTACCTGAACGATATTGAACACGATTTTAGTGCCTTAAAGCGAGCCAGAATGTATGCTCCTCCTGGCACATCTTTAGATGAACTCATCTGTGCCTACTGCGATCAATAGTGTCTCTTTTTTATTTGAAATGACTATAGTTGGTTTTTTAAATGAATGAGGTAGAATGTTGGTATCATTATTTTTTAGATAGGCAAGCGTGTAACAATTATGCTGCCTATTTTTTTTTAGCACACATTGGCTCAATCCGTACAAAGGTATGGGTTTCAGGCTGGTTGTTACCCCCCCAGAGGTCTGAAAGAAGGGAATGAGATCAGGCATAGCCAAGTCACAAAAATGGGCAGAAATAGCCTCACGGAAAAAAGCCATTACTGAACGAGCTTGAAAACGACATGTTTGAATCACACTCAATAGATCCGCCGTTTCCTCAAATCGTTTCATCGAACGAGAGCCGCCAGAAACTTTCCGTTTCGTTACAGCTAGGCGTAGGGAACGTTCTGCTAAATTATTATCAGGAGGCACCGAGGGGTCATCCAGAAAATACCACCACTGTTTTGCTTTATCTCGTAAGGATTTGAGTAACAAACAGAAGAGCATAACCAACTTGGTTCAACCAAGTGGCAAGGGCTTTATTCAATCGTATTTTGAAATCCTGAGCCCAGGAGTCGTAGGTGAGTTGCTCCTTCGTCTTTCGCCAGGACTCATGGGCCCTAAAAGCTTCATCAATTAATGAAAGAAATATTTGAGCGACTGCTGCATTATTGTCACCCGGAAGTCCCAGCACTCTCTTAAAATGCCGTCGTAAATGAGCCAGACACTTCTGTTGGGCTGCGACTTTCCCACCATTATAAACGCTGAAATCATCTGAGCTTAAGACTCCAGCAAATTCTCTACCCAGCATGGTTTCTAGTTCCACACGGCCCCTGGTATCTGCGGCATGAAATAAACAGAATCCTTCTCCCCTAGCTGTCCATAACCATTCTTTAACCCCCATGACACACCACGGCGTTTCATCTACATGAACATTTAATTGAAGAGGTGCCCATTTCCACAGTGCATTTATCGCTGGCTCTACTGCTGCTGCTACTCGTTGATTGGTTTTTTGGAGTGTTCCTACTCCCACTTCAATCCTGCCGAGTTCCCACAACAACTCAGTCAGCTTGGAGTAGGAAAGATGCCCATAATTACCCAGCCAAACTAATAGTGCTTGGAGATTAACGCTCAAGTCTTGTCCTGGAACTATTCCCAGGGGTGGTTCTCCTCTGACTACTGCACCACATTCTAGGCATTTACACGATTGTGTCTGATATTCGACGACTTCAATTGGTTTTGCTACTAGACTTGCTACTTGCTGTCTGTGGATGTTAATTACTTCACTTAATTCTTGACTACCACAATTTTGACAGATGTTGGGTGAGCTAATTTCGGTTCTGTCTACTCGTCCAAACCCTTTTCGGGTTTTTCCCTGATGACCTGGTTGTCCACCTGGTTTCTTTTTTTGGTCTGCTTCTGGTTTGACTGTTGGTTTCTCTGGTTTGTGGAGCAGATCCCTTGATGGAGGTTTTGATGAAGTTTGACTGGTTGTTCGACCTTTTCCCGTAGCAATAGCTAGTTTTTCTTGTAATTCTTCAATGATTTTTTGCAGCGCCAACACCATTTCTACCAGTTCAGCTTGGCTCAACTGCTCTATTTCGGTTTTTTCCTTCTGTCTGGTGGCTGCGGGCTTTTTCATTAGTTTATTTGGTAGTCCTAAGCAGGAAAGGATGAGCAGACAGGAAGCGAGGCATTGTAGTAGTGAATGAATAACCAGATTGCTCCAATGTGGTTCTCTAGCTTCTTTGAGAATGACAAGGTTTTACGAACTAGACGTGACACGCGCTGACGTAAAGTGCAATTGAAGGGTTCAATATAGCTAGTTTTTCCTGTTTCTTTGCCCACTGCACAATGCCGTTTGCTGGGTAAGACCTCCGCATAGGCTGACCAGAAATCGCTGTAAATCACCGCACTGCAGGCGGTACACCGGGGGCAGTGACTGCCACAACCAAGAGTGCTGATTCTGCGCTACGATCGCCGATGTGAACTCCGACAATCTCACGGGTTTGAACATCAAGAGCGAGCCACACCCACTGCTTGTTGCCTTTGTCACCGACGAACGACCACAGTTCATCCATCTGCACCGTCAGACGGCGTTTCGGCTTTGGGCGCACCTGCACCTCCTTGTTGACCTGCTGGTATTTGGCGTTGACGTAGTGTTGCACCCACAGTTGTGAGATTCCCAAGGCACGGGCAATCCCGGCTAGCGACACCTTCTCCAGGAGCAATCGATCAACGATAGCTTTGGTTTCCTTGCTAATCATCCGCCACTGCGGATCTTCGACAAACTGCCGTCCACAATCTCGACATTTATAATTTTGCTTCTGATGCCGAGTTCGACCGTTTTTGATCACAGATTCAGACTGACAACTCGGACACAGAGGTAAAGCAGTAGACATAAAGACAAACTACGTTAGCATTACAACAGTTTTATTCTCTCACCCTTTCCTCTTTAGCACTACCGTTTATTTTACCAGCTTTTGACACTTAAGTCTTTTTTGACCTGAATCCTTACCTTTTTAATTGCCCTCTAACTAAAGAATATACAGCCGGTAACTACTGGCTATTCCTTTAATCAACCAGAGCCAAAGATGAACTTCTTTATAACTCTGAAATCCTTCGGGGTCTCTCAACTCTTGTTGCAATGAAGCTGCTATTTCAACTGAGAACTTTTTTGGGCGACCAAAAACCTGGCGATTTTTTAACAAATTTTCCAGACCACCCTTTTTATATTGAAAGAGCCAGCGATGAATTGTCGCCTCACTTTTACCTAAAACTGCCGATACTTCCCGCACAGTTCCTACTTGTTTAGACTGAAACAAATAAAGCATTTGGACTTTGTTATAAGCTAGGATTCTTTTTTGTTGTTTGAGTATTTCTCGCAAACTTTCTACAGATTCGGTAATCTTTATATGAGGACGACCAGACATTGTAATTCTCTCCTTTACTTTTTACACAAGTCTATCACATCTTTAAAAAAATGGTATAACGTCGGCTTTTCTGGAACAGACACCTTTACCTACACAGTCAGCGACGGAATAGTTAGCTCTGAATCGGCTACCGTGACTGTCAGCGTCCACAATAACCCCCCTATGGCGAATTCTGACAGCTATACTACTGCTTCTAATACTCCCCTCAATATGACGGGTTTGGGAGTCTTAATTAACGATACAGACCGGGAAAATGACCCGCTGACTGCGATTTTGGTGGCAAATCCGACTCAAGGGTCGATCGCCCTTAACCCTAACGGTTCTTTCAGTTACACTCCGAATGCTGGTTTTGCAGGGACAGACTCTTTGGCGTTGCTGAATAGAGGTATGATAAGTGCGGGCAAGGGATGTTTGGGCTACCCGATTTGCCTCGTTTGAGGGCGATTGAAATCATAGGATGGATAGGGAACCGGAACATCCCAAAACTTAAGATAATGAATTACTAACCGAATAGAATGTTTAAGCATTTCTACCGACTTAGAATAGCACAGTGTGTTGCGATGAAGCCGGGCTTGCGTAATGTCGTAGTCGCGTATTCTCGCCCTCTACTCTGGTCATGTAAGTTTTACAGATAATTTGGTCTCCATCTGGGATAAACATGGGGTAAACTGGCCATCCATCTGTGATATAAAAGTAACATTTCCAATTGCCAACTAATTCCCATATAGCAATCCTAAATCATTATCATGATTGTGATACAATTATATGCAATACTCGATCGTGACCATAAAAAAATGAATAACTTACAACTGCAACAAAAAGATAGGCAAAAAGAAATAGATTGTTTAGAATCTTTCATTAAAAGCGATATAGATGCCAGAGAACTAAAACGAGCAATAGCTGTAAGGATGGCGATCTCAGGTAATATCTACCATGAGATCAGCAAAATTTTAGGTGTAAGTAATTTTTTTATTGGTTATTGGAAAAAACAATTTAAAACCAAAGGTATCGCCGGAATCAAACTAGGACATAAAGGGTCAAAAGGGTATTTAACAGCTCTACAAAATACTGAAGTAATCGAGTGGTTAAGAAATAAAGAATATTGGAATTTAGATGAGCTAGTTACTTATTTAGAACAAGAATTTGGTGTGATATATAAATCAAAACAGAGTTACTATGAACTTTTTGACCGGGCGAAAATTAGTTGGAAAAAAACTCAAAAAATTAATCCTAAATTTGATAAAGAACTGGTAAAAAAAAAGACGGAAGAAATTAACGATATTTTATTTAAAAACAAGGCTGGTATAGAGTCTGGGGAAATAATAGTATTGTTTTTAGATGAATGTCATCTACTTCATGGTGATCTGACTGGTTATGTTTGGGGTCAATCCCAAATCCGAATTGAAGTCCCAATTACCAATGAAAAAGATAGACAAACTTATTTTGGCGCACTCAATTATCAAAGCAAAGAATTCCATGTTCAGAGCCATCCATCTGGTGATGGAAAATCAACAGTTAAATTCATAAAATACTTACAAGATAAATATAAAAATCGCAAGATTATCTTGATTTGGGATGGAGCTAGTTATCATAAATATGGAGAATTTAGAGACTTTTTATTAGAACTCAATGCTGCCAAAGAACCTGCTAATTGGTCAATTACTTGTATTTTATTTGCTCCCAATGCTCCCCAACAGAACCCCGTTGAAGATATTTGGTTACAAGCTAAAAACTTTTTAAGAAAGTATTGGTATTTATGTAGGTCTTTTAAGATTGTCAAGTTTCTGTTTGAGTTTTTTACTAACGAACATAAATTTGATTTCCCCAAAATACGTCAATATACTTACACACAGAAAATCATTTAGGATTGCTCTAGATATAGAAAATCATTTAGGATTGCTATAGTTGTCGAAAAGTTATAGCACTATGATCTCCCAATACCCATCCTAAAATCCCTGGCTGAAAGTGATTTACTGCCGTCGCTCGCCAAAGCTTATTTTTTTTGACCAACAAACGTTTCTAGTTCATCAAGTTCTCCCACCCGGGGAATTGTGTCTGGTTCGTAAGCATCAGGGAGCAATTCTCCTACTTGCTTGACCCAATTTATAATGCTGGTATGATGTACTCCTTTAATCCTCTCAATTGCTCGAAAACCCATACCATTGACATACATTTTGAGACATTCACGTTTAACTTCTTCCGAGTAACCTTTATGAGGTTGATAGCAATCTATAAATTGTCTGCCACAACCGACACAAATATAATTCTGTTTACCTTTTTTATGACCATTTTTATTAACATGAGTTGATTGACATTCAGGACATTGCATAAGCTCTGCGTTTTTTGAAGTGTTATTTTTTGGCGCTCGCACTATAACCTTATCATACCCTAATTCAGCAACGCCGACTCTTTTACCTACAAAGCTAATGACGGAAAAGCTGATTCTGCGATCGTCACGGCAAGCATTGTTGTCAATAACCCTCCGACTCCGACTCCGACTCCGACTCCAACTCCAACTCCCACGGAAACTCCAACTCCGACTCCCACGGAAACTCCGACTCCAACTCCCACGGAAATTCCAACTCCGACGCCGACGCCTACGGAAACTCCGACGCCGACGCCTACGGAAACTCCGACGCCGACGCCTACGGAAACTCCGACTCCGATACCTGCGGAAATTCCCACTCCGACACCGACACCGACACCTGCGGAAATTCCCACTCCGACACCGACACCTGCGGCAATTCCGACGCCAACTCTGACGCCAACTCCGACTCCGACACCTGCGGAAATTCCCACTCTGACACCGACTCCGACACCGACGCCGACGCCTGCGGAAACTCCAACTCCGGCGCCAATTCCGACTCCGACACCTGCAGCAACTCCGACGCCAACTCCGACGCCTGCGGAAACTCCAACTCCGACACCGACTCCGACACCTGCGGAAACTCCGACGCCAACTCCAACTCCGACACCTGCGGAAACTCCGACGCCTGCGGAAACTCCGACGCCAACTCCGACGCCGGCGCCTGCGGAAACTGCGACGCCAATTCCGACTCCGACGCCTGCGGAAACTCCGAGGCCTGCGGAAACTGCGACACCAATTCCGACGCCAATTCCTGCGGAAACTCCGACGCCTGCGGAAACTCCAATTCCGACACCAATTCCGACGCCAATTCCTGCGGAAACTCCAATTCCGACGCCTGGGGAAACTCCGACACCAATTCCGACGCCAATTCCGATATCTGCGGAAACTTCAATTCCGACGGCTAAACCTGGGGAAACGCAGATCGCCAATCAGAATTCGATCGCCCCAACCACATCTCCAACAACCGAAACCCCCACACCTGCGCTAATTCCTGCTGCTTCGGAAGACGGTATGTACGATCGAATCACTTTACCCGATCGCACTTCCATTCCCGGCCCGAATATCCCTGAAAATACCCTCAACGGTACTGACGGTAAAGATACTCTAACCGGCAGTGATATTAATGACATCATCAACGGTTTTAATGGCAGCGACTGGCTAAATGGCTTATTCGGCAACGACAATATTTACGGTGGCCTTGCTAGCCCAGTTGCTGTTGGTGCGGATGCAGACAGCGACACCATATTTGGCAACGAAAATAACGACTATCTCGTCGGCCACGCTGGGAATGACATTATTTATGCGGGTAAAGATCATGATGTGGTGATCGCCGGTAAAGATAATGACGTAGTTTGGGGCGACAAAGGCAACGATACCCTACTTGGCGATGAAGGTAATGACAGTTTATTTGGCGGCACTTCTGATGCGTCTGACGGTGACTTGACAGGAAAAGATTTGCTTTTTGGCAATAACGGCAACGACGTTTTGTACGGACAAGAAAGCGAAGATACTCTAAGCGGCGGCAAGGACAATGATACCTTACATGGCGGCAAAAATAACGATATAATTTGCGGCGATTCTGGCAATGATTTGCTGTTTGCATATTTGGGAAATGACAGCATCTGCGGTGGCGACGGCGAGGATACGATTTTCGGAGATATTGACAATATCGCGACGGATGCTAAGTAGTTAGACAGAATTAATTACACAAATACATAGTAGAATGATATTCCCGGCAAAATTATGAGTTAATTAGAATTTCATATGCTGTTTATCAGGGAAATAAATCCTCTTTCGTCTAAATTGCTCGACTCGAATTCATCGCCAAAGCCGACATCATCAGGTACGTCAGAGAGCACATTGCCTCATATTAGCTTCGCAAGGAGTAAAAAAAGGAGAGTTAATGAATATTTTTAGAATAAGTTATAAGACACTCTACAACGGGTTCAATCGGTGGGAATTAGAGGGAATGATAGGACTTTATAATAAACCAGGAAGAGGTGCTAAGGCACTCTTTAACTCTTCGCAGAAAGCCCAAATCAAAGACTGGGCCAAACAAGAACCAAGGCAATTAAAAAAGGTTAGCCCAAAAGTTCAAGAAGCCTGGGGGATAAGTCCGAGTATAAAAACAATTCAAAGAATACTAAAAATGCTGAAGATGAGTTGGCATCGTATGCGTAAAGGAGTTGCCGGAAAGCCTCCAGCCCAAGAATATCAAGATAAAAAGGCGCAATTAGAAGAATTAAAACAATTGGATGATGAGGGTAAGATTGATTTATATTACTTGGATGAAACGGGATTTTGTATGATTCCCTGTGTCCCCTATGGCTGGCAAGATATCGGAGAATATTTAACAATTCCTAGTCGTCGTAGTCAGCGAATGAATGTACTAGGAATCATGAATCGAAATAACCATCTTGAAACTTATATTTCATCTCAAGGTATTAATTCAGATGTAGTTAGTGCCTGTATTGATGCTTTTTTACCCGCAGTACATAAGCCAACGGTAATTGTCACAGATCAAGCTTCTATTCATACCAGTGATGCTATTGTTGACAAACTTGAAGAGTGGAAACAACGTAATATTACTCTTTTTGAGTTGCCTTCTTACTCTCATGAATTAAATTTAATTGAAATTAAATGGCGGTTTATTAAGTATGAATGGATTGAGATATCTGCTTACAAGAGTTGGGGAACTTTTGTAACATCTGTGGAAAAAATCCTGAAAGAATTTGGAGAAAACTATGTAATTAATTTTGTCTAGCTACTTAGCAGGGTAAACGCACCTTAACTTTAACCCAAAATATGCTACAGTTAAATACGACTAAAATTCAATGTAGTTTGTTGTAGTTTATGAGTGCTATCAATGGCAAGAGGTTTTAGTAAAGCTGTAAATTCCCAACAAAAACAAACAGATTCATTGCGTTCAATGAATATTTTAAATGCCAGTTTTTGAGAACATTTTGCCAAGTTGAACAACCCAAGAATAGAAAGAAGTAAAGAACACTTACTCAAAGATATTAGATCGATTGCAATTCTAGGTATCCAGACGCGGTGCAGACGGATGGGTGGCAATAGAAGCCTATGGTAACGCCAAATATGAATGGTTAAAAACCTTTCTAGAATTACCGAATGGTATACCATCTCATGACACATTTAGTCGAGTATTTGCCCGAATTGAACCGCAGCAGTTTCAAGAATGTTTTTTGAGTTGGGTAAATGCGATAGTCGGGGAATTAGAACTAAACGTGATTGCCATTGATGGCAAAACAATGAAACAATCTTATGACCGAAATGACCAGCAAAAAGCACTACATATAGTTACTGCCTGGTCTTCATCTCATCAATTGGTTTTAGGGCAAAAAAAAGTCCCTCAAAAATCTAACGAACTCACAGCAATTCCGGAATTAATAGAAATGTTAGAAATTGCCGGAAGTGTAATAACCATCGATGCTATGGGATGTCAAAAAGACATAACATCTCTGATTATCAAGAAAAAAGGAGATTATATTGTAGCTTTAAAAGGAAATCAACCACTCCTGTATAAAGCCGTAAAAGAATGGTTTGAATTAGCCCAAAAATCAGATTATATAGATAGAGAGTATAACTATCATGAACAAGTAGAAGCTGGACATCACCGAGTGGAAAAAAGACAGGTATGGACTGTTGATGTATCTGAGTTACCACCTCTCCATAATCAAGCATTATGGACTGGATTAAAAACAGTTGTCATGATAGTTAGTGAACGACGGCTGTGGAATAAAACCACGACTGAAGCTCGTTTTTACTTGAGTAGTTTAAGCAGTAATGCTGAAAAAATTGCTGGGGCGATTCGCAGTCATTGGGGCATTGAAAATAGCTTACATTGGACACTCGATGTTACATTTTGTGAAGACAAGAGTCGCATTCGCAAAGATCATTCTCCCGAAAATTTTGCTCTCCTACGTCGCGAGTGCTATAAATTTACTAAAACAAGAAAAAACTTCTAAACAAAGTCTAAAAATGAAACGGTATCGAGCGGCAATGGACAATAATTATTTAGTTAAAATTTTAAACTCTGCCAGTTAATGATCGAAATCTAATACCTATCTAAAAAGAAAAATTATCCGGGTTTAAGAAGTTCAGAAAATCTTAAGGTTCTGATTTTATCTGCTCAGGTCGGGTTAAAATTAAGGATTTTAAGAAGGTTTTTTTAGTTATTTAGTAATGCACAAATTCACCTTTTTGTCAAATTAAATTAGATGCGTTTACCCTGCGGATGCTAGCAGTCAAAAAGATTATTTGTGCGGCGGTAGTGGCAATGATTTAATTTTTGGTAATGAAGATGCCGATCAATTGTGGGGCGGTGACGGTAGCGATACTCTGTACGGGGGTAAGGGTGATGATACTTTGATTCGGGGAATGGGCGACGACTGGTTGATGGGAGATTTAGGAAACGATACGCTGCAAGGAGGAAGCGGGCGCGATTACTTTTTCTTGACTGCGGGAGAAGGCCGCGATGTAATCGCTGATTGTATGCAAGGTGAAGATTTATTAATCTTGACGGGAGGGTTAACGGTCGATCGACTCAGCATAGTTGAAGAAAACACTACAACTTTTATCAAAATTGCCAACACAGATCAAATCTTAGCTAGCCTCAACGGCGTATCAGCTAATCTCATCACTCAACAGGATTTCACACTAATCGGGCTACCTGGTTTGTAGATAAGACGGTGGTTGAAACCGCCTCTAAACAAACTTTAGTCTGCGAAAGACATTTGCTTCGCCGAACGTCCTTCACGGACTAAAGAATTAATGCGATATCAAAGCCTGATTTGGTATTAGGTAAATACAGGACTGAAGTCCTTACTACAAACTGCAATACTTGTAGGAAGGGGTTTTACCAACAATCTTTTATTCATATCCATATATGATATCATTTCCGGTTACACCGGAATGATGTTTACGGTTGACGGTTTACGGTTGACTGTTGACAGTGAACAGTCAACAGTCAACCGTAAACAGTGAACTCGAATTTACTATTCCGATGCTAACGGATTTGATATGAGACACTACTTAAATCTTTCGTATAGGGTCAGCAAATAGTCATATCGCATTGATTTATCCTCTCTAAAATTAATCCACCCTGCCTTCTGAAGGCAGGCTAGGGCGATCGGGAGGAGTATCGAGTCAAACACAATATTGCTACTACACTTGGGGTTAAGTTGAAACTAATGGTGCGAAGTACGCACCCTACAGTTTCTCGTTTCCCGGCTCTGCGTCCTATTTAAACCGGAACCAGAGTTGGCTCTAAAGTTGCCACTAATTTGAGATTGTACTCATCTTCAAAAGACGGCTTTTTATAATCCAAACTCCAGAGTTCCAGAGCGCAATCGTCTTCGGGATTGAGCGGTTGCAGCCGCAAATGAAACTCTCGAACTTCCGGGCGGTATTCGCATTTAAAATTAGAAATTGCGCCAATCTGACGCCTATCTAAAGCCACAGCTAACCGCAGAAAAGGATGCAATTTACTAACGAATTCTCGGTAACTTTTCGGGAGAACAATAAAATTTTCGTGCTTTTTTTTAGGAGGATTCTTCCGGTGATAGCGAGCCAAATTGGCAATTACTTCAATCTCTGTTTCAGTGTATCCCAATAACTCACCATTGCGAATTAAATAGTAAGAATGCTTGTGGTGCGCTGAATGACTGACGTACAAACCGCAGTTGTGCAGAATCGCGGCAGCCCACAGCAACTCGCGTTCTTCGGTTCCCCAATTGTGTAGAATTCCTTGAGTTTGGTCGAAAAAATTGAGCGCAAATGCTGCGGTTCTTTCGCTTTGTTCTAAATTGACTTGATATTTGTTAGCCATGTGCAGAATGCTGCGCTGGCGGATTGAACCTTGATAGCGCAAGCGGTTTTCAATTAAACCGTGCGCCAGCATCCAGTCAACTATTACACCTTCTCTCAGAGAGCGATCGCAAACAGTCAGCGATTCAATTCCTAATAGTGTCATAGCTTCCTGCAAAATCAAAGCGCCTGCCAGAATAATTTCTGCCCGCTTGTCCGACATTCCTGGAATTGCCAACCTTTCGGCATAAGAAAGTTTGCGAAAGCGATTGACTAAATCGCGTAAATCTTTTAAACTTAACTGATATCCAGCCAGCGGACTCGGAACAGTTCCGAACTTTTCGCGAGCGTTAATAGCAGCCAGAGTTTCGATGGTTCCAGCAGTGCCAATCAAGCGCAAAGGTTCGCCATCATGAAATTGAGATCGCAATTCGTCGATCGGTCTTTCCAGCGAAATCCGAATATAAGCTTGCAAATAAGCAAACTCTTCCCTGCTAATCGGGTCCGTTTTGACAAATTGTCCTGTTAAGCGAACAGCACCAATTTTTGTACTGGTGAGACAGCGAGGCTCAGAACTGTCTCCTAAAATCAACTCCGTAGAACCGCCTCCAATATCAATAATCACCTGGGACTGATTGTTAAACTCCATACCCGAAAGAACGCCGAGATAAATTCTCCGCGCTTCTTCCTGACCGGAAATTAAACTCACATTCAGGTCTAATTCTTCAGCAACTTGTTTGAGAAAATCCCGCCCGTTAGGAGCTTCCCGAACCGCACTCGTAGCCACAGCGATAATTTGTTCAGCATTGAAAGTTTTAGCAATATCTAGAAAACGGCTCAGAGTGGCGATCGCCCTTTCCATAACCTCGGGCTTCAAGCACCCTGTCTTAACCTCACAATCGCCCAACCGAACCGTATCTTTTTCTCTAGCAATAATCGTAAACGCGGGTAATTTCGGATCGATTCGCGCCACCACCATATGAAACGAGTTAGTACCCATATCAATAGCAGCAATAATGCGATTTGACTCCGTAGAAGCAAGTGAATTAACCATTGGAGTATGGGGGTTGACAGATATTTATGATTATTTCACGAATCCAGTTAGGCATTCTATTAAATTAGCAAAAATCGGGAAATGCTGACGGGGCAAGACTTTTACCTGGTTCAATTCCAGCAAAAGTGCGATCGCCAGCAGAGATAGTAAGTGATTGTGCCTAAAATTTGATAAAATTTAGAGTTAAAAATCTCAAATCTACAATCGAAATGCTTACAGAGCCCGATCGCCAACCCGAATCCACATTGCTAACCGTCGTGAGGCTTTTGAGATGGGACAAACCAGCAGGAAGGCTGATTTTAATGATTCCAGCCCTCTGGGCCGTCTTTTTAGCAGCAGACGGGAGGCCGCCCGCAGCATTGGTGGGCGTGATTGTGTTGGGTACGTTAGCCACGAGTGCGGCTGGATGCGTCATCAACGACTTGTGGGATCGCGATATCGATCCCGAAGTAGAAAGAACGCGATCGCGCCCCCTAGCATCCCGCGCCCTCACCGTGCAAACTGGAATAGGAGTTGCTTTAATTTCCTTTGCTTGTGCGGCAATTCTCGCTTTTTATCTTAATCCGTTAAGTTTCTGGCTGTGCGTCGCCGCTGTACCAGTAATTATCTGCTATCCTTTAGCAAAAAGATTTTTTCCAGTGCCACAATTAGTGTTATCAATCGCCTGGGGTTTTGCAGTTTTAATTAGTTGGAGCGCCGCCGTTAACCAATTAGAATTAGCGACTTGGCTGCTGTGGGGCGCAGTCGTGTTTTGGACGATGGGATTTGATACAGTTTATGCGATGAGCGATCGGGAAGACGATTTGCGTTTGGGGGTGAATTCCAGCGCGATATTTTTCGGGGATAATGCCGCTAATGCTGTGGGTTTTTTCTTTGTTGGTACTATCGGCTTGTTAGCAGCAATGGGAATTAATTTGCACTTGCACAGTGGTTTTTGGATGGCAATGTGTGCGGCGGCGATTTTGTGGTTTTTGCAATATAGTCAACTGCGGAATGCGGATATTCCTAAGCCGGTTTACGGTCAAATCTTTCGCCAAAATGTTTGGGTGGGGTTTGTCATATTGGCTGGGATGATTGTTGGGGAGATTTTTTAGTTTTTTGTAGGGCTTTTCCCGCAGGAAACGGGTCTGAAACTCGAATGATTCAATTTTGACAGAAGAGCTTCACATATATTTAAGCCTCAAAGCCTTTATCTCTCTGCTTTGTATCGAAGTCTCCAACGGCTGCACATCCCCGAAAAAGGGGGACGAGCGATCGCTTATTCCCCCTTTTTCAGGATTATACATAAATATACTTACTTATTAATCCAATTGAATTAAACTGTTCGGAGATATTAGGAATGCGTGGGCTTCTAAAAACTGGTATGATTTTTCTTTATTAGACAATTTTATACTCAATTATACTAAATTCATGAGTATAAACAAGTACGTTTTTTATCCCGTCGGTATGGAAATTGGGTACAGACAATACTTTCATATCAAAAAAATAAATGTCTAACGGTGCCATTTCCTACTCGTTATTAAACACTCTGTGTAAAGTTTCATTACAAAACGCAAAAAAAATTCGGCGCTGTCTGATACATACATAGCGGGGGAAAGTTAAGGGAGTTTAAAGACTGTGTAAAGTTTGGCTCATTTAGTTGAATTCGCGTGCATTATGAGTACACGCGAGACAAGACAAAAGTAACCACCCAGAAAAAAAGGTAAAAAGACTATGGCTGATAACTTTGCTAACCGAACTTTGCTCACTGGCGTACCCGTGAGTACAACAGGCTCAAATATTGGATCCACAGGAGAAGTAGGTGAACCTACCCAAAGTGGGACAATTAACTCGGAGTGGTGGTCTTGGACTGCACCCGCTACCCGGACTTTTACTATTGACACCAGAAGCAGTAATTTCGATACTTACTTGTCGGTTTTCACTGGTTCTGCGCTTAATAACCTCAGTCTGATTGGCTCCAATGATGATGGCGGAGGGAATGCAACTAGCCTGCTTAGCCTGGATGCAACAGCCGGGACAACCTATCAAATAGCTGTTGATGGTTTTAGCAGCGCTACAGGTTCGATTCAACTTAATATTACCACTCCCCCTCCAGCCAATGACAATTTTGTCAACCGAATTGCTTTGACAGGGGTAACAGCCAATGGTACAGGGTCAAATATTGGAGCCACCGGAGAAGTAGGTGAACCTACCCAAAGTGGGACAACTAACTCGGCATGGTGGTCTTGGACAGCACCCAGTACCGGGACTTTTAATATTGACACCAGAAGCAGTAATTTCGATACTTACTTGTCGGTTTTCACGGGTTCTGCGGTTAATAACCTAACTCTGATTGGCTCCAATGATGATGGTGGAGGGAATAACACTAGCCTGCTTAACCTGAATGCGACAGCCGGGACAACCTATCAAATAGCTGTTGATGGTTTTAGCAGCGCTATAGGTGAGATTCAACTTAATATTGCCGTTCCCCCTCCAGCCAATGACAATTTTGCCAACCGAATTGCTTTGACAGGTGTAACAGCAAATGGTACAGGAAGAAATACTGGAGCCACCGGAGAAGTAGGTGAACCTACCCAAAGTGGGACAACTAACTCGGCATGGTGGTCTTGGACAGCACCGAGTACCGGGACTTTTACTATTGACACCAAAAACAGTAATTTCGATACTTGGTTGTCGGTTTATACGGGTTCTGCGGTTAATAACCTAACTCGGATTGGCTTCGATGATGATGCGGGAGGGAATAACACTAGCCTGCTTAGCCTGAATGCGACAGCCGGGACAACCTATCAAATAGCTGTCGATGGTTATCAGGGTGGGACAGGTTCGATTCAACTTAATATTGCCCCTCCCCCTCCACCCGAGAGAAATGGCACTCCTGACCCTGATAACTTAATCGGAACTGCCAATCCAGAGATCATCAATGGATTGGCAGGCAACGACACCATCAATGGAGCAGCAGGCAACGACACCCTTAATGGTAACGAGGATAATGATCGTTTAAACGGAGGACCCGGAGCCGACCAAATGACAGGCGGATTGGGTAACGATATTTACGTTGTCGATAATGCCGGAGATGTCGTCAGTGAACTTGCAGCTCAAGGAACCGACTTGGTGCAATCTGGCGTCACCTACACCTTACTTGCCGAAGTTGAAAACCTCACTTTAACAGGCATCGCTGGGATTAACGGCACCGGAAATACTGTAGCCAACATCATCAGCGGCAACCCCGGTAATAATACCCTCAATGGATTGGCCGGCAACGACAACCTCAACGGGGCTGCTGGAGACGACATCCTTAATGGTAACGAGGGTAACGATCGTTTAAACGGAGGGCCCGGAGCCGACCAAATGACAGGCGGATTGGGTAACGATTTTTACGTTGTGGATAATCCCGGAGATTTGATCACTGAACTTGCAGGTCAAGGAATCGACGAGGTGCTCTCAACCCTCAATGATTACTCCTTAGGTGCACAAGTTGAAAAACTCCGTTTAGGAGACACCGCGCTTAACGGCGACGGAAATCTTCTAGCCAACACTATTGTAGGCAACGCTGCCAATAATAGGCTCAACGGGGGAGCCAATTCGGATACGCTCAGCGGGGGAGCCGGTTCGGATACGCTCAACGGGGGAGCCGGTCGAGATATTCTAACGGGTAATACGGGTGCAGATACTTTCGTCTTCAACTTTGGACAGTCCTCTCTACCCCTCACGGATAGCGTTAACGACTTTGAGATCAACATTGATAAAATCGACTTGTTGACCCAAGCTGGAGTCGCGGCGAATGCCCCTAGTAGCTTTAGCCGTGCTGCCAATAATAGCACTGCCACCAATTTACAACTTTTGGCAAATCAAGTGTTTATCGACGCTAATGGAGGATTAGCCGGAGACCAAGCTCTAGGAATTAATAGCGCTGCTTTAGTTGTGGCTACTAATGCCTCGATCGCCGGTAATTACCTTGTCATTAATAATGCTAATGCTGGTTTTCAGGAGACTAGCGATTTAGTGATCAAATTAACAACCACTGCGACGTTACCCCCTGCTGGCTCTATTCCCGTTACCTATTTCTTTATCTAACCATAACCTCAAGGATTGGCGCTGCATAATCGAAGGATGATCTGTCAATCCAAATCGTAAAAATTAGCGAAGTAACCAGGTTTTTCGAGAAAGTCCGACAGGGAATTAATTCGCTGTCGGACTTTGTTTGTAGAGGCTCGGTTTCAACCCAGATTCCACACCCTGGGGTGTCACACAGCATAATTACGCAGACAACTCTATTTTGAAAGTAATAAATTATGCCTTTAAAAAGTTTTTTATCCTTGCAGGGTCTTAAGGTATAATTTATAGCTTTATTGCTGGATAAAAATAAATAAAAAGCGATTGTGACAGGTGAGGATGCGACATCTGGCTAAGAAAGCTCCAGAGCCATTTCTCACCCAGATTCAGAAGGGTTCTCGCTCTTTCAAGAATGCGATATATTCACCCCAAAACTATGAAAAAAATCATCATTGGCATCATGGGTCCCGGCGATAGTGCCACATCAACCGACTTAGAAAACGCCTATCAACTCGGACAACTCATCGCCGAAGCAGGATGGATATTGCTAACTGGCGGCAGGAATGTCGGCGTCATGGATGCCGCCAACAAAGGAGCAAAATCAGCTAACGGTTTAACAGTCGGCTCTTCTCCCTTTTTCTGGATTTTTATATGTAAATATACTTAGTAATTAATACAATTGAATTAGACTTTTCCGAGATATTATTTATGTGCTGGTTTATAAAAGTTTATATTATTTTTGTTGATTACATGATATTCTAAGAAATAGAATCTTTTTAGAGTTGCAACCTATAGAAAATGGCACAAATGCCATTTTCTATCCCCACAATCTTTTTATCAATAGAAGGGTTAACCTGTCATGGCTACAAATTATAGATCAGATCGTGTAATACTCAAACTGAAGCCGACCGCGTCTTCAAGTGCAATTACCAACTTGCAGGCAGTAATCGGAGTCACAAAAGTCACCAAAGCCTCACAACTTGGGATTGACATTTGGCAGATTCCTTCAGGAAAGGTTGAAGAAACAATATCCGCTTATAAAAATGATCCCCGCGTTGAATACATAGAGCCGGATTATATTATCACCCTTGATGATGTCCAAGCAACGAGTTCTACTCAAGAAAAATTAGCAACAATTACACCCCAAACAACAACTCCCAACGATCCTAGCTATTCCCAATTATGGGGACTCAACAACACAGGTCAAACTGGGGGAACAGCCGATGCAGACATCGATGCCTCCGAAGCGTGGGATATTCAACAGGGAAACCCAAACACAGTTATTGGTGTTATTGATACAGGAGTTGATTACAACCATCCCGACTTAGTGGGCAATATCTGGACAAATCCAGGGGAAATCGCCGGAGATGGCATCGATAACGACAATAACGGATATATTGATGATGTTCGCGGCTGGGACTTTGCCTATAACGACAATGACCCGATGGATGTGCAGGGACATGGCACCCATGTTTCGGGAACCATTGCCGGAAAAGGCAATAACAGCGTTGGAGTGACAGGGGTTGCCTGGAATGCCAAGATTATGCCACTTAAGTTTTTAGATGATAGTGGTTTTGGCAGCACATCTGATGCGATTTTGGCAATTAATTATGCTACGGCGAAGGGCGTCAAACTTACTAATAACTCTTGGGGTGGGGGAGGCTACAGTCAAGCCCTATCCGATGCCATCAATACCGCCGGACAACAGGGAGCTTTATTTATTGCTGCGGCGGGTAATGACGGACTGAACAATGACATAGATCCTTCTTATCCTGCCAGCTACAATCTATCTAATATTATCTCTGTTGCCTCAACCACCAACACGGATGGACTCTCATATTTCTCCAACTTTGGACCAACCAGTGTTGATTTAGGAGCGCCCGGTTCTGAGATTTATAGCACCACACCCGGAGGAAATTATGGCCTGTTGTCTGGGACATCCATGGCAACTCCCCATGTCACCGGCGCGGCGGCGTTGCTGTGGTCTCAAAATCCGACTTGGACAGCACAGCAAGTTAAAAACAGGCTGCTGGAAAGAACTGATGCTATTTCTGCTCTTAGTGGTAAGACGGTTTCAGGGGGTCGGTTGAACATTAACAATGCTTTGGGGGGCTCTACCCCACCAGGATCGAGCGCCAATGATAACTTTACGAACCGGATTGTGCTAAGTGGCGTACCTGTGAGTACAACCGGCTCAAATATTGGAGCCACTGGAGAAGTAGGTGAACCTAGCCAAAGTGGAACCACTAACTCAGTTTGGTGGTCTTGGACAGCACCGAATAGCGGGACTTTTAATATTGACACCAAAAACAGTAATTTCGATACTTACTTGTCGGTTTTCACTGGTGATGCGGTTAATAACCTCAGTCTGATTGGCTCCGATGATGATGCGGGAGGGAATTATGCTAGCCTGCTTAGCCTGAATGCGACAGCCGGGACAACCTATCAAATAGCTGTTGATGGTTTTAGCAGTAATACCGGTGAGATTCAACTTAATATTGTCGTTCCCCCTCCAGCCAATGACGATTTTGTCAACCGAATTGCTTTGACAGGTGCAACAGCCAACGGTACAGGCTCAAATTTAGGAGCAACAGGAGAAATAAGCGAACCGTCCCAAAATGGGACCACTAACTCGGCGTGGTGGTCTTGGACAGCACCTAGTAGCGGGACTTTTACTATTGACACCAAAAACAGTAATTTCGATACTTACTTGTCGGTTTTCACTGGTGATGCGGTTAATAACCTCAGTCTGATTGGCTCCGATGATGATGCGGGAGGGAATTTGACTAGCCTGCTTAACCTGGAGGCGACAGCCGGGACAACCTATCAAATAGCTGTTGATGGTTATAGCAGTTATACCGGTCAGATTCAACTTAATATCGCTCCAACTGGCGATACCATCGCACCCACAGCCAGCAGTTTCAACCCCGTTGATAATGCTACAGGGGTTGCCGTTGGTGCTGACTTAGTCATCAACTTCAGCGAAGCCATTCAAAAAGGTGCAGGCAATCTTATCATTAAGAAAGTCTCTGATAATTCTGTGGTAGAAACCATCCCAGCAACTGCGGCTAATATCACTGTCAGTGGCAGTCAACTCACGATTAACCCAGCAGCAGATTTAGGGCAAAACACAGAATACTACGTGGAAATTGCCAACGATGCAATTAAAGATTTAGCTGGCAACAATTATGCTGGTATTACCGGAAATAGCACTTGGAATTTCACCACTACAGGCCCAAGTGTTTTGAATGATAAGTTTGCCGACCGGATTGTACTAAGTGGCGTACCTGTGAGTACAACTGGCTCAAATATTGGAGCCACCGGAGAATTCGGTGAACCTAGCCAAAGTGCAACCACTAACTCAGTTTGGTGGTCTTGGACAGCACCGAGTAGCGGGACTTTTACTATTGACACCATAGGCAGTGGTTTCGATACTTGGCTGTCGGTTTTCACGGGTTCTGCGGTTAATAACCTCAGTCTGATTGGCTCCGATGATGATGCGGGAGGGAATAACACTAGCCTGCTTAGCCTTAATGCGACAGCCGGGACAACCTATCAAATAGCTGTTGATGGTTATAGCAACGCTACAGGTTCGGTTCAACTTAATATTGCACCCGATATTGTACCCCTGGTTATTAATGGCACTCCTGGCCCTGATACCTTAACCGGAACTCCCAATCCAGATACCATCAATGGATTGGCAGGCAACGACACCCTCAACGGAGCAGCAGGCAACGACACCCTTAATGGTAACGAGGATAATGATCGTTTAAACGGAGGACCCGGAGCCGACCAACTGACAGGCGGATTGGGTAACGATATTTACGTTGTCGATAATGCCGGAGATGTCGTCAGTGAACTTGCAGCTCAAGGAACCGACTTGGTGCAATCTGGCGTCACCTACACCTTACCTGCAGCAGTTGAAAACCTCACTTTAACAGGCATCGCTGGGATTAACGGCACCGGAAATACTGTAGCCAACGTCATCACCGGCAACCCCGGTAATAATACCCTCAATGGATTGGCCGGCAACGACAACCTCAACGGGGCTGCTGGAGACGACATCCTTAATGGTAACGAGGGTAATGATCGTTTAAACGGAGGACCCGGAGCCGACCAACTTACGGGCGGATTGGGTAACGATATTTACGTTGTGGATAATGCCGGAGATGTCGTCAGTGAACTTGCAGGTCAAGGAATCGATTTAGTGCAATCTGGCGTCACCTACACCTTACCTGCAAATGGTGAAAACCTCACTTTAACAGGCACCGCACTGATTAACGGCACCGGAAATACTTTAGTCAACGTCATCACCGGCAACCCCGGTAATAATACCCTCAATGGATTGGCCGGCAACGACAACCTCAACGGGGCTGCTGGAAACGACATCCTTAATGGTAACGAGGGTAATGATCGTTTAAACGGAGGACCCGGAGCCGACCAACTTACAGGCGGATTGGGTAACGATATTTACCTTTTCCAGTTTGGACAATCCTCTGTATCCGCCAGCGATCGCGTTAACGACTTTGCGATCGGCACTGATAAGATCGACTTGTTGACCCAAGGTGGAGCTGCAATGAATGCCCCTACTAGCTTTAGCCGTGCTGCCAATAATAGCACTGCCACCACTTTACAACTTCTGGTAGATCAAGTGTTTATCGACGCTAATGGAGGATTAGCCGGAAACCAAGCTCTAGGAATTAATAGCGCTGCTTTAGTGGTGGCTACAAATGCCTCGATCGCTGGTAATTACCTTGTCATTAATGATGCTACTGCTGGTTTTCAGGCGAGTAGCGATTTAGTGATCAAATTAACAACCACCGGGACGTTGCCCCCTGCTGGCTCTATTCCCGTTACCAATTTCTTTATCTAACGATAACCTCAAGGATGGGCGCTGCATAATAGAAAGATGATCTGTCAATCCAAATCGTAAAAATTAGCGAAGTAACCGGGTTTTTGAGAAAGTCCGACAGGGAATTAATACCCTGTCGGACTTTATTTGTATAGGATTGGTTTCAACCCAGATTCCACACCCTGGGGCGTCACACAGCATAATTACGCAGAAAACTCTATTTTGAAAGTAATAAATTATGCCTTTAAAAAGCTTTTTATCCCTGCAGGGTCTTAAGGTATAATTTATAGCTTTATTGCTGAATAAAAATAAATAAAAAGCGATTGTCAGAGTTGAGGATGCGGCATCTGGCTAAGAAAGCTCCAGAGCCTTTTATCACCCAGATTCAGAAGGGCTCTCGATCTTTCAAGAATTCGATATATTCACCCCAAAACTATGAAAAAAATCATCATTGGCATCATGGGCCCGGGCGATAGTGCCACATCAACCGACTTAGAAAACGCCTATCAACTCGGACAACTCATCGCCGAAGCAGGATGGATATTGCTAACTGGCGGCAGAAATGTCGGCGTCATGGATGCCGCCAACAAAGGAGCAAAATCAGCTAACGGTTTAACAGTCGGCATCCTTCCGGGAAATGACACTCGCGGCATTTCTGAAGCTGTAGATATTGCCATTGTCACCGATATGGGAAACGCCAGAAATAACATTAACGTTCTTTCTTCAGATGTAATAATTGCCTGCGGTATGGGAACGGGGACAGCTTCGGAAATTGCCCTCGCCCTCAAAGCTAACAAACAAGTTATCTTGTTAAATGACAGCGCCGAAAGTCAACTTTTTTTTAAAGGTTTAGCACAATTTAACATCTTTGTGGTAAACAATGCTGTAGAGGCTATGAATCAAGCTCGCGAAATCCTAGTAAATTCAAGATGAAATCCAAGATGAGAGTAAGCAAATTCAACTTTTGTGCGATCGGCATTTTCCTGGCTTTGGGGATTTTCGTCAGTACCAAAGCAGACGGAAGAATTGCACAGTTCAGTTTCAGCAATAAAGCGACTCAAAAATTAGCACAAACCCTCCCTCCTCCTCCCCCTTTCACACAGCCTGTTACCGAACAAGAAGCGCCACCTATTCGCAGCGAATCCGTGCCGGATCAAATAGCTTTAGCAACCCATTTGCAGACAATCAAAGCTAGACTCTACGGTGCTTACTGGTGTCCTAACTGTCACACGCAACAAGAACTTTTCGGCAAAGAAGCATTTACGGCGATTACTTACATTGAGTGCGACCCCAGAGGCCAAGATGCTCAACCAGATTTGTGCAAAGCTGCCAATATTAAAGCTTATCCCACTTGGGAAATTCGGGGTAAATATTACACGGGCCGGCACTCTTTGGAAAAACTGGCTATTTTATCTGGTTATAAAGGCAGCCGCAATTTTCTGCCACCAGTTCCCTCTCCTTAAAAATATCTACATTCGTTCGCACCCGCACTCGCCCACTAAGAAACCGGGTTTTTGAACCGAGGTTGACGGTTTTCAGCAATTATAGGACTAAGACCAATTGTCACAACTAGGGGTTAAATTTTAGGTATGTAGTTGCGCTTCAGCGCTCTTAGCTTAGGAAAGAGCGCTGAAGCGCAACTACATACTTTTGTTTAATGTGCGACTTGCGTAAGGCCTAAATTATTTTGGTTAAAAACCCGCTTTCTCGCCACCCCTGCGTCCTAGACTATAAATATAAATAAAGTGCTTAGGGCGCACCTACAATTATGATTTTTATGAACTCAACTTCTGAATAATATGAATTGACATCACAGTGAGCTGGTTATTGAATTGTAATTAGGCGGACAGATATATGTCAATTTCAGACTAGCAGCTATTCAGGAGACTGAAGCTATGCAGTTACAATTTAGCAACAAACAAATAATCTGGAGCAGTTTGCTGTGCTTTTCGGCAATTGCATTTCCCGTAGCGAGCCAAGCTATAACAGTACAAGAAGTACCGAATCCCCGTCAAGTAAATAACACTTGGGTAACGGACAAGGCAAACATTCTCAGCGACAGCACCGAAACTCAACTAAATCAAATGATTTCGGATTTAGAGGCGAAAAACGGCTCTGAAATCGCTGTTGTGACAGTGCCTGATACTAAACCCTCTGCGACACCAAAAGCATTTACTACAGAATTATTTAACTTTTGGGGTATTGGCAAAAAAGGTAAAAATAACGGAGTTTTATTGTTGATTTCGTCGGGGGAACGCCGCGTTCAAATTGAAACAGGTTCGGGCATTCAAACCATTTTGCCGGATGCTAAGGCAGTGGGCATTATTGAAACCGAAATTACGCCCAGATTTAAACAGCAGGACTTTGACGGGGGGACATTAGCCGGGACAAAGGCGTTAGTAAATGTTTTACAAACTCCGATGGTAAATGCTCAATCTCAAACCACGCTGCCTTTGGCTCCAATCGTACCATCTCAAGGGGTGAAACCGTCACCCATACCTAGTCAATCGCCAGTTATTAGCAATAGTAAGTCCACAGGTGAAGATTTATCGAATTCAATCATTTTGGGGTTATTCATCTTAGTACCTGGCTTCTTTATCTTTAATATATTTCGCAGCTTATTTTCTCGGAACTCTCCTTCCCCCTCCCACCGCCGTTATTCGCCCCATAACAGCAGTAGCAGTGACTACAGCAGTAGCAGTAGTGGCTACAGCAGTAGCAGTAGTGACTGCAGCAGTAGCAGTAGCAGTAGCGACTCCGGGGGTAGCTTTGGCGGGGGCGACTCCAGTGGGGGCGGTGGCGGTGGGGGTTACTAATTCGGGAAGGGAGGCAGAAACCGAGTTTTTTTAGCAGGAATTAGTCCCCCTCTGGGGGGACGAGAGGCAAGTGTAGTTGCGGTTGAAACCGCCGAATAATCGAGGGGTAGCTAACTAAAATACTCTTCAACAATTTTCAAAATCCGCGAGGCGGCTAAACCGTCCCCAAAGGGATTAATTGCCATTGCCATTGCGTTGTAAGCTTCGGAATTGCTCAGCAACTCTACCGCTGCTGCTGTAATTATATCAGAATTAGTACCAACGAGTTTAGCAGTACCCGCAGAAATTGCCTCTGGTCTTTCTGTGGTTTCTCGTAATACTAAAACGGGCTTGCCCAAACTAGGTGCTTCCTCTTGCAAGCCGCCGGAATCTGTGAGGATTAAATGACATCTCTGAATCGCTCCTACTAATTCTGCGTAATCTAAAGGTTCTGTTAAAAAGACTCTGGGATGGTCGCCCAAAAGAGCTTTTAAAGGTTCTCTGACTGTGGGATTTCGATGTAGAGGTAAGAGCAAGGCTGTATCGGGAAATTTCTCTAAGATTTGGAGAAATGCGTGAGCAATTCCTTGTAAGGGTTCTCCCCAATTTTCGCGGCGGTGAACTGTTGCTAAGATAGTGCGATATTTGCTCCAATCTAAAGAGGGAATGTTGCATTCGGGTTCGCGTTTGGCGACAGAAAGCAAAGCATCGATTACTGTGTTGCCTGTACGGTGAATTTCTCCCAAAACGCCCGATCGCCCTAAATTCTCTTGGGCCAGCTCTGTCGGCGCAAAATGCAGCCGTGTGAGCTGAGATATCAACCGTCTGTTAGCCTCTTCGGGATAGGGATTGAACACGTCGTCTGTCCGCAAACCGGCTTCTACGTGACCTACTGGTATTTTCTGGTAAAATGCAGCCAAAGCAGCAGCAAAAGCTGTGGTTGTGTCGCCTTGTACTAAGACAATTTTTGGCTGTAACTCTTTAAACAAATCTTCTAAACCTTGCAAACTCCGACAAGTAATATCTGTCAGGGTTTGCTGGTGCTGCATAATGGCTAAATCCCGATCGGCTTTTAGATCGAACATTCGCATTACTTGCTCGACCATTTCTCGGTGCTGACCGGTTAAAATTACTTGGGTGTCAAAGGTTGGCGAACTTTTGAACAGTTGAATGACTGGGGCTAGTTTAATTGCTTCCGGGCGAGTTCCCAAGACGATGCAAACGCGGTGTGTGGCTTCGGGCATGGTAAAATTGGGTAGTTGAGATTTGTGAGGGTTTTAAAGGCTCAATATTTTATAGCAGGTTTAAATCGTTGGTTAATAAGATTTATTTTTTTATGAACCGCAGAGGGCGCAGAGGGCGCAGAGGAGAGAAGAGAGATAGAAGGTGTTTTTTTTTGGAGTTATATCGTTTCTGGTTGCACTGTTGGTACATTTTTATTGTTTAATTGTCATGGCTTATCGTTACATTCTATTTTATAAACCATACGATGTTTTAACTCAATTCACTGACAACTCCAGCGAGAGTAAACGCAGCACTCTCAAAGACTATATTCCTATTCCTAACATTTATGCAGTAGGAAGGCTCGATCGCGATAGTGAAGGTTTGTTGCTGCTAACCGATGATGGACAAATGCAGCACCGCCTCAGTGACCCGAAATTCGCTCATCCCCGCACTTACTGGGTGCAAGTTGAACGAATTCCCGATGCAAGTGCGATCTCCGCTTTGCAGACAGGTGTCACAATTCAAGATTATCGGACTCGATCGGCAAAAGTGCAATTATTGTTAGAAGAACCACCTTTGCCGCCCCGCGAACCGCCGATTAGATTTCGCAAAAACGTGCCCACAGCTTGGCTGGAAATGACTCTCACAGAAGGCCGCAACCGCCAAGTGCGCCGGATGACCGCAGCAGTAGGGTTTCCGACGCTGCGGCTAGTCAGATGTGCGATCGGGCATTTGCGTCTGGAAGGCCTCAAACCCGGTGAATGGCGCGAACTAACTCAAGCTGATTTTAGATTTTAGATTTTAGATTGGGGAATTACAGTCAACCGTCTTGACATTTAGGACATTCTTGATAGCTGAAACTATTACTGCGGCTGTATTTCCCTTCTTCCTTCTTCCTTCTTCCTTCTGCTTACTTTCGAGGCGGCAAAATAAAACTCTCGTTTCCATCCTGATCTTTTTGCACCTGAGCTCCCAACTTGACAAGAGCTTGTTTCGCCCTTTGACGCACCAACTTATCAGTTGTTTGAGCATAAACTGTGCTCCAAGCCTTAAACAGCACCGGCACGCTATCGGGATCTCGGCGCAAATACTCAGCAGTTGCTCGAAACATCGGCGCGAATTTCGGCCCTTCCGGGCTTCCTTCCACCCAATCAGCGGCCATTTCGTGGGAGCGAATTGAGTCGGGAATATCCCCCAACAGCAGCAACTCATCAAGACCTTTAGTTCGCCACACTATCCAGGATTGGGAATGAAGTTGCGGCGAAACGGCAAGGGCCCTAGTACCACGCTCTATAAAGTTAACCGCAGTTTCAGGCTTTCCCTGGTAAAAAGAAATAGCTGTGGAAAGAAACAGGTAGATGTCAGCCCACCGCGGGTCGCGCTGCGTAACTATGTCAAAATAATCTTGGCTCAGGTTGTAGCCCGTCACATCTCGGGCTTCGTCGTCGCCAAAATACTGCAAAAATTTGAGAAATGTCCAATCTGCAATTAAATTATCAAACCCAAAACTAGGGACAGCTTTGAGCATTCTCAGCCGCAAGGCTTCTTGCTGCGCTTCTTGCTGTGCGGCTTGCTTGAAACTGGCAGCAGACATTGCAGAGAGTGGCTTTTGCCCCTGAACACGAACTGGGGACATTCCGCCCAACTGGCCGCTAGACTGCATGGCGACGACGCCCGCCAGGGCTGCTAGACCGATAACTCCATTAACGAGCAGGCTCAACCACTTACGCGAAAATTGTTCGATTTTAGCTTCCACGGCACTTTATAAATCCAAGTTTTAAATTAAGTTTATTGAAAGAGAGTAATAATTGGTTGGCGATCGACAATAAATCTCGTTAAACTGTCCACAGGGATGGTGGAGCCTCCACACAATAGTTTAAGTAGTAGTGTGAGATTTTTTAGCAATATAAAATCTCAAATCAAAAATCTAAAATCGAATTGAGCCAAATTCAATGAATCAAGCCCGCAGACGCTTTTCTAAATTACAGGCAGCCCTGTTCAGTGGGGCGATGGCAACAACCGCTTCGATATCTTTACTCGTTCCCGGCCTGAGCCAATCAGTCCGCGCCGAGCTTCAAGATAGCCCCAAAGCTGTCTTAGACGAAGCTTGGCAAATTGTCAACCGAGAGTATGTTGATGGCAGCTTTAACAAGACTGACTGGCAATTGACCCGCCAAGAACTGTTGAGCAAAAACTATACCTCTCGCGAAGCTGCCTACACCGCTCTCCGCAAAGCCCTAGAGAAATTAAACGATCAGTACACGCGCTTCATGGACCCGAAGCAGTACGAAGCGCTGACGAATCAAACCTCTGGGGAACTGACAGGGGTGGGGATGAGGCTCGAAGAAGACGAGAAAACGAAAGTGATTACCGTAGTCGAGCCCATGGAAAATTCCCCCGCCCTGAAGGCGGGGATTCTAGCGGGCGATAAAATTTTGGTGATAGACGGCAAAACTACCAAAGGCATGACTGTCTCGGATGCGGCTCAGATAATTCGGGGCGACGAAGGCACAAAAGTCACGCTGCGGATTGCTCGTGAGGGCAAAAGCGAGTTTGATATAACTCTGACTAGGGCGAGAATTGAGGTAGCAGCGGTTCGCTACAGCCTCAAGAATGAAGGCGGTCAGAATGTCGGTTACATCCGTTTGCAAGAGTTTAGCTCCCACGCCGGGGAACAAATGCAGGTGGCGATTAAAAAGCTCTCGGATCAGAAAGCTGACGCTTTTGTTTTGGATTTGCGGGGGAATCCCGGCGGGTTGCTGCGAGTGAGCATTGATATCGCTCGGATGTGGATGGATACAGGGGCGATCGTCCGCACAGTCGATCGCGCGGGTGATTCTCAGGAAATGCGGGCAAACCGCACTGCAATCACTGATAAGCCTTTGGTGGTGCTGGTGGACGACAATTCGGCCAGCGCCAGCGAGATTTTGGCCGGTGCTCTGAAGGACAACAAACGCGCAACTGTGATGGGCGGCCAAACTTTTGGCAAAGCTTTGGTGCAGTCGGTGCATTCTTTGGCTGACGGTTCGGGATTGGCGGTGACGATCGCGCACTACTATACTCCCAGCGGTACCGATATCAGCCAAAAGGGGGTTACTCCCGATATTAAGGTAGAAGTCACCGACGAACAAAAGCTGAAATTAGCTAACAAACCGATGTTGGTGGCGACTCAGGACGATCCTTGCTACGCGCAGGCGATCGCACTTTTGAAAACTACCGCTTCCTCGACCCGTCCCGTTGCTGCTAATGAGGTTGTTGTTCCTAAGAAGTAGTTGAAATTAGCACTTATTAACAATTAGCTTTAAGATGAAACCCGCTGGTGCGGGTTTTGTTTTTATTAATTACTTATTGGTTCTTAAGTAAATCCACCTAATTAAACGTAAGATACAGATGGCTAAAAAGCTTGCTATATGAGCATTGTTCCTTCTTTCTTCTACTTAGTTATTGGTTAATTGATATCATGATTAAAGCAAATTAGTGGGATTGGCATTTTTTAACCGCAGATATCAGCAGATGAACACAGATGCACGCTGATGGGATTTCTGAAGTGTTTACCTCTGACTTAATTAGTCATTCATGCGCCGGATAAACTCTAAAGGCAAACCATCAGTATCGGCAATAAAAGCTACTTCGTAAACATTTTGCCCGATCGCCTGTTGAGTCGGTTCTAATAAAACTTTCAAAGGTTGAAACTGATTGGGTTGGTCTTTAGCAGCTTCCTCAAAACGTTCTTTCATAGACTCCAACCAGCTAGGCAAGTCAGTTGTCGCCTCAGTTAAATCAAAAGATAAATGATAATATCCAACATAATGCTCGTCTCCGAAAGCATCCGGTGCAGGTTTTGGTTCCGGGATTTGAATTAGTTCAATGCGTCCGTTGAGACCTTCCATCCAACAGGCTAGGGTGTAACCTGTGGTAAAGCGATCGCTCACAGTAAATCCCAACTGTTCGTAAAAGGCGATCGCTCGGTGTATGTTAGCAGTGCGAATCGAGGCGTGGTGCATTCGATTTTAGATTTTAGATTTTAGATTTTAGATTTTAGACTGGGAAGTAGGAATTGCGATTTGAGATTTTATATTTGAGAGGGTAAACTCGGAACTCGGAATTAAAAACATCGCCTCTGTTGCCCAAAAGTAATAGAGCCTTGTTTTTTCTTCCTTCTTCCTTCTTCCCCCTTCCTTCTTCCCTCTTCCTTCTTCCTTCTTCCCTCTTCCTTCACTTATTCAAACAACCGAAAATAAGGATATCTAATCGGAACTCCCGGCTCTTTTTCCAAATCAAAATTAATCACTTCCCAGCAAGGGTCTTCTTGGGGCTCAGGGCTAAAATCCACAGGCAAACCGTACAGTCTCGGCCGGGGCGATTCCGCTTGGCCGCGCCAAGGCGTGCTGCGTTCCAAATAAGCGCTGATTAAGTCGCGATAGCGTTGAGCAACGATCACGCGAGTTGCTCGGTAGCCTTGAGTATAGAGTCGATCGAGCGCTTCGTGAATTTCAAACCGAATCCCGTCCGGGTGCGTGTGCTGGCGATACCATTCATTCTCCCAGCGGCGCCAGTGCCGCCCAGACTGAAGGTGAACCAGTTCCCCCGTTTTTGGATCTGCCTCAAATGCCCCGTGACGCGGACACAAATAGGTATCCGTTAGCGTTAGAGCCGGAATTGTTTGGCGACAGTGGGGACACTGAATTTCCGGGCCAAACATCGGGTATTGCAAGGCAACTTCAATCATTTATTTGCGTCCCAGCATATTTTCTCTGCAAAAGTGCCAAATACTATTTATTATATCCCGTATCAACAACCAGCTAATCTGCTAGAAGTATAACGATCGCAAATGAGCAATCTCAACGAATCTCTGTCTGCACTTCCTTCCTATTGGCCCAGGCCAGATCTATCCCAAGCGGCTTTTGTCGGTGAAGGCGCTGTTGTGATCGGCAGGGTAGAGGTGGCTGCGGGCGCTAGTATCTGGTACGGGGCGGTGGTGCGGGCGGATATAGAGCGAATTGCGATCGGCTCAAGTACCAATATCCAAGATGGAGCCATTCTGCACGGCGATCCGGGGAAACCGACTGTTTTGGAAGATTTCGTGACAGTGGGACACCGAGCCGTGATTCACTCAGCTTACATTGAACGGGGCTGCCTGATCGGGATTGGGGCGATCGTCCTCGATGGAGTGAGGGTGGGCAGAGGCTCTATCGTCGGTGCAGGGGCGGTTGTCACCAAGGACGTTCCCCCTCACACGCTAGTTGCGGGAGTGCCTGCCAAACGCCTGCGGGATGTCTCTGAGGAAGAAGCTGCGGAGTTGGTGGAACACGCTAAGCGTTACGAAAAGTTGGCTTTGGTACACGCGGGGAAAGGAACTGATTTGGGATTTGCTGAGGTGAAGGAATAAAGTTTTCAGGACTATCCTGGACGCATAAAAACCTTCATAACCGGGTTTCTTGCGGTTTTTGCGGGCTGTAACGAAGTATTCTGAAAAAAACCTGGTTTCCGATCGCCCGTGTGTCCAGGACTATAAGACTTACTCTTAATGAGTTTTGTTGAGGTACAATACTTACACATTTCAGGGCAAATCTGTCATTCTAAGCGTATCGAACCATCTCATAAATCCTAAACTAGAGTAATTAAAATTAAGCAAAAAAGTATTGATTTATAATTGCTTACACCGCAAAAAAACTCCTAATCTTTGAAAGATTCCTATATCGATAATCTAAAATCTAAAATCAATTGACATGAATAACGATCGCACATCTACTTCAAACATCCCCCCGCACACCTGGAAACGTCCCATCGGTCTCGGTTGGGAGAATCCCTATACAGTCCGCTACGCAAGCAATCTCGATGACGGGCCCTGGCACGGAATGCCTCTGGGCGGGTTCGGTGCCGGCTGCATCGGGCGATCGTCCCGTGGCGACTTCAACCTCTGGCACATTGACGGCGGCGAACACATTTTTCGCAGTTTGCCCGCTTGTCAGTTCAGCGTTTTTGAAGAAACTCAAGGCAAGAAACAAGCTTTTGCACTGTCCACTGAACCGCCTACAGATGGCAGTTTATCTAGTTGGAAATGGTATCCTTGCGAAGGAAGAAGGAAGAAGGAAGAAGGAAGAAGGGAAGAAGGAGAAAAAACCGGGGAAGAGTCTAATTCTTCAGGGAGTTATCATGCTTTGTATCCGCGCAGTTGGTTTGTTTACGAAAATGTATTTCAGGCTCAATTAAGCTGCGAGCAGTTTTCGCCAATTTTGCCGAACAATTATCAAGAAAGCAGTTACCCAGTAGCAATGTTTGAATGGGTGGCGCACAATCCTACAGATGCGCCGATAACTCTCAGCATCATGTTGACTTGGGAGAATATTGTCGGTTGGTTTACTAATGTTAATAAGTCCCCGGAAGTGAGGGTGCGAGATGATGGTAGTCCATTTTATGACTATCAACCCCGGTGGGGAGAAAGTGCCGGAAATTTGAATTTGTTGGTGGAAGATTTTCACCGGATAGGTTGCGTGATGACGCGGTTGACTGCTGAGGACGAACCGCAAGAGGGGGATGGACAATGGGCGATCGCAACTATTACTAATCCGGCGGTAGAAGTATTCTATCAAACTCGCTGGAACCCGGCGGGGAACGGCGACGATATTTGGCGCAACTTTTCTGCTGAAGGTTTCTTGTTGGATGACAATGACGAGACAGCCGCAGCAGCCGGAGAACAGTTGGCTTGTGCGATCGCAGTTCGCTTTACTATTCGACCGGGAAAAACTCGCAAAATTCCCTTTATTATAGCTTGGGATTTGCCCGTTACTGAGTTTGCATCGGGAGTTTGGTACTACCGCCGCTATACGGATTTCTTTGGCCGCAACGGCAAAAATGCTTGGCCGATTATTCGCACTGCAATGAAGCATTCGGATACTTGGCGCGAAAATATTGAAGCTTGGCAAAAACCCATTTTAGAACGGAAAGATTTGTCAGATAGTTTTAAAATGGCTTTGTTTAACGAGTTATACGCCCTGACAGACGGCGGTACTCTTTGGAGTGCGGCTGACGAACGCGATCCCAAGGGTCAATTTGCGGTTTTGGAGTGTATTGATTACCGCTGGTACGAAAGTTTGGATGTGCGGCTTTACGGTTCTTTTGCTTTGTTGATGCTGTGGCCGGATTTAGAAAAGTCGGTAGTTTTAGCGTTTGCTAGGGCAATTTCTGCGGGAGACGATACGCCGAGAATTATTGGCTGGAATCAAGCTTCGGCTATTAGAAAAGCTGTCGGTGCGACGCCACACGATTTGGGTGCTCCTAACGAACATCCTTGGGAGAAAACGAATTATACTAGCTATCAAGATTGCAATTTGTGGAAGGATTTACCTTGCGATTTTGTGTTGCAGGTTTATCGGGATTTCCTATTGACTGGTGGCACAGATTGTGAGTTTCTGCAAGAGTGTTGGCCGGCAATTGTTGAGGCTTTGGCTTATCTGAAAACTTTTGATAAGGATGGGGACGGAATTCCTGAGAATTCTGGAGCACCGGATCAGACGTTTGATGATTGGCAAATGCGGGGGATAAGTGCATATTGCGGGGGTTTGTGGTTGGCGGCGCTGGAGGCTGCGATCGCGATCGGCGAAATCTTGGAAGATGCAGCACCGGAGATAATTCCTAACCCTCAAGCAAAGATTGCATTATATCACAGTTGGCTGCTACAAGCAAGACCGAGCTATCAAGAAAAACTGTGGAACGGTCAATATTACCGTCTGGACAGCGAGAGTAATTCCGAAGTGGTGATGGCAGACCAACTGTGCGGTCAATTTTACGCGAAACTGTTAGGATTGCCGGATATTGTGCCGCCCGAATGTGCAGTCAGTGCTTTAGAAACTGTGTACGCTTCTTGCTTTTTGAAGTTCAACGATGGCGAGTTCGGTGCGGCGAATGGGGTGATGCTGAATGGTTCGCCGGAAAATCCGAATGCGACTCATCCTTTGGAAGTTTGGACAGGGATTAATTTTGGGTTAGCTGCTTTTTTGGTACAGATGGGGATGGAGGAGAAAGCGTTTAAATTGACGGATGCGGTGGTGAAGCAGATTTATGAAAATGGGTTGCAGTTTCGCACGCCGGAAGCGATTACGGCGGGGGGGACTTTTCGGGCGAGTCACTATTTGCGGGCGATGGCAATTTGGGCAATTTACGGGGTGTTGACGAATTTTAAATAGGGCAAAATGTATATTAGCTGGTGAATCCGACTAAAATTTAAGCCTTAAACTCCCTTTTTAGCAAGGAAAACGGTTAATTAAACTATCAATAAAATTGACCGTAAAAAGTTTTTACCTTCGAGGAAGACATTAATATTTCATGCTCAAACTTCAGCTTGGCTAAAATTTGAGCATGAAACAGCCCTGGGATGCGAGGGAGAACGAACTCGGCTATAAACGAGAGAGATAAAGGGTTTGAGGGGATTGTTGACACCAATGCAGTCCGCACCTTACCCGTATATAATTTGGAGTGATAGCCAATTTCAAGATAAAATAGAAAAATGTCAAATCCCTTACTTTCCCTCAACTACGAACCCGCCATCGAATCCCTCGGTGGCGACTATTTTGATGAAGTCCCTGCTGCCGATTTTCCGCAACACATTCTCCGGTTCCGCAACGACGAATTATTGCCGAAATTGGGTTTAGACCCCGCACAAGTAACCGACCAAGATTTCATCGAAGCGTTCGGCGAATTTCACTGTGTCCGCCCCTTTCTCGCACTCCGCTATCACGGCTATCAATTCAACGCATATAACCCCAATTTAGGTGACGGTAGAGGCTTCTTATACGGCCAAGTTCGCGGGACTGACGGCAGACTTTACGACTTCGGCACTAAAGGTTCAGGCCGCACTCCCTACTCGCGGGGCGGTGACGGTAGACTTACTCTCAAAGGGGGAATTCGCGAAGTTTTAGCCGCCGAAGCTTTGCATCGGTTGGGAGTGCGGACATCTCGCTGTTTTAGTTTAGTTGAAACTGGGGAGGATTTGTGGCGAGGCGACGAACCATCTCCGACGCGATCGTCCGTAATGGTGCGTTTCAGTCATTCTCACATTCGGTTTGGAACTTTTGAAAGATTGTACTATATCCGCCGCCCGGATTTAACTAAAAAACTTTTAGATTTTGTTATTGAATATTACTATCCAGAACTGCATTTAGAAGCAAGCAAGGCTGGTTTTTCAGCGCCGGAAAAGTATGCGCTATTTTATGCAGATTTAGTCCAGCGAGTAGCTGAATTAGTTGCTCAGTGGATGGCGGCAGGATTTTGCCACGCAGTGCTAAATACTGATAATATGTCGATTACGGGAGAAAGTTTCGATTACGGGCCTTTCGCTTTTATCCCCACTTACAAGCCGCAATTTACAGCAGCTTATTTTGACTATTCGGGTCTTTATTGTTACGGCAATCAACCGTTTATTTGTAGGGAGAATTTACAGAAGCTCCAGGAACCGCTAGCAGCGGCGATTCCTCAAGTTGATATGGATGCGGCTTTGGCAAAGTTTGGCGATTATTATAATGCAGCTTATCGGCGGTTGATGCTCAATAGATTGGGATTTGAGGATTTGCCAGAAGCTGAGGGAGATGAGTTGTTGAAGGTGACAATTAAAATGCTGGCGGAGTCTCAAGTTGAGTATCACGATTTCTTTTTTCAACTGCGAAGACAGTTCGATCGCGCTTGGCGAGATGATGCTAGTCTAATTTTTGCTGAGGCGGAACCGGCCGACTTGATAGCACCTTGGCGAGAGTTTTATTATCACGTTTTGCAAAGTTTGTCGGCGGATGATATGGACAAAATGGCGGACAGGTTGCGGAAGCACAATCCCGAACAATCGCTGTTGAGGCCGACGATTGAGGCTGTTTGGGAACCCATAGCTATTGATGATAATTGGGAACCGTTTTATGAGTTGGTGAAGAGACTTCAAAACTCTTAAAGGGAATTGGGTATGGGGCGTTGTTGACTGTTGACTGTTGACTGTTGACTGTTGACTCACAACTAACAACTAACAACTAACAACTGACTACTTGAGCTTTTCAATTTCAAATTGTGCATCTTTGTAACCGCCGGTAAGTCCTTGATCTAGAAACATTTTGCCGGCTTTTTCTAAATCGCTAATCGCTCCTGCTTTGTCTCCCAAGGAGCGGCGAACCATGCCTCTACCGTAGTAAGCAGCAGCATAATTCGGATTGATCCGAATAGCTTGGACGTAATCGGCGATCGCACTGTTGTAATTATTTAACTGCTGGTAAATCTTAGCGCGATTGGCGTAAGCTTCAGCATTGTTGGGATTGAACCCGATTGCTGCTGTAAAATCTGCGATCGCCCCCTGCGCGTCACCCCCTGAGCTGCGAGCTAAAGCACGATTGTTATAAGCATTATAATCATTCGGATTCACTTTCAGCGCTTGAGTACAATCGGCAATTGCTTTCGGATAATCCTTCAAATTTAAATAAGCAATGCAGCGATTGTTGTAAGGAACCCCATCCTCATCGCTCAGCGAAATTGCCTGAGTACAATCGTCAATTGCCGCTCGATGCGCTCCCAAATTCAACTGCGTGCTACAACGATTAGCGTAAGCATCTGCACTCTTGGGATCGATCGCAATTACCTGAGAATAATCCGCCAAAGCTCCCTGATAATCTCCTAAGTGAAAGCGAGCTCTCCCTCGACTGTAGAAAGCATCAACATTCTGAGCATCGAGTTTAATTGCTTCAGTATAATCTCCAATCGCTCCTTGCAAATCTGCGCTCCCAGCACGAGCCAACCCTCGCGAATGATAAGCTTTAACAAGGTTCGGCTGCAACCGAATTACTGCGTTAAAATCCTGAATAGCCGTCTTGTAATCCTGCTGTTCTAAATAAGCAATTCCTCTTTCATAATATGTATCAGCATCATTGGGCTGGAGATTCAAAGCTTGAGTGTAATCCTCAATCGCCCCGCGCTTGTCGTTAAAATCGTTACGGGCGAGCCCACGGTTAAAATAAGCCTGAACATATTTAGGATTGAGAGCGATCGCCTGAGAATAATCGGCAATTGCTTCTTGATATTTTTTTAAATCATAATTAGCATTACCGCGCTGGTAAAAACTCTCAGCATTTTTAGGATTCAATTGAATGGACTTATTAAAAGCCTGCAAAGCTGCATCCGCATCTTGATTGCGAGAGTTTTCTACTCCCTGTTCGTAATATTCCCTAGCTTTAGTCGGATTCGGTCTGCTCCTATAATTAAACAGAAATATCAGAAGTATTGCCGCCCCGACGCCCGCCCCAATCAGCAACCAAAATCGACTTCCCAAACGTGAATAAAAACTCTCAGAAGAAACTAATAGGGGAGAAATACTTTTCTTTTGAGCGGTATTCATCGGTTCTTGGCGGTTTCTCAACTTGCTGAGACCTGCCAACACTTCCTCCGCAGATTGATAGCGTTTGCCAAATTGGTGACAAACCATTTTGTCAATTATATTTGCTAGTGCCACAGAACATTGAGTTCGGTTTCGCCAAACAATTTCCCCCGTGTGAGAAGGACTCGGATTTTGCAATTTGGGCAAATCCGTACCAGGCAAACCCGTAATAGCTTGGACAGCCATCATCCCGACTGCGTAGAGGTCGCTGCTAAATTGCGGGTTGCCTTGAAATTGTTCGATCGGCATATAAGCCGGAGTTCCAGTAGCAATGGTGCGCGGAAATTCTGTATCGTAGTCACTGACGTGATTCGCAACTTCTTTAACCGAGCCGAAGTCAATTAAAACTAATTTGCCGTCTGGTTTGCGGCGGATTAAGTTGGAGGGATTAACATCGCGATGAATCACTCCCTGAGAGTGTACGAAGGCGAGAAGTTGTAACACTTCTTCCAACAGATCCAGCACTCGTTCTTCCCGCCAAGGTTGACCGGCGACAATTTCTCTATTTAGGGCGTGTCCGGGCACAAACTCTTCCACGAGGTAGAATTGATTGCCTTCTTCAAAATAAGCGAGTAAAAATGGAATTTGATCGTGTTTTCCCAGCTTTTCTAATATTTCTGCTTCTTGTTTAAATAAGCGGTAAGCTGTTTTAAGAACTGTGGAAGTGTTGCTGGGAGGACGCAGTTGTTTGACTACACATTGAGGGTGGCCAGGACGGCGAGTATCGACAGCTAAATAAGTTTGTCCAAAAGCTCCTGAACTGAGAATTTGCACTACGCGATAACGCCTGTCTAAAAGTTGACCAACCATGTTCATATCGGGAATTGAGAATTGGTAACGGGGAGGGGGTAATGGGGAATTGGTAACGGGGAGTTGGTAACGGGGAGTTGGTAACGGGGAATTGGTAATTTTTCCTTCTTCCTCCTTCCTTCTTCCTTCTTCCTTGTTCCTTTTTTCTTCTTTTTTTAACATCTGACTGGTGATTAATAGCTTATTTAGGATCGTTGATTTGTGCTTGTGCCTTTTGGAAACCATCGGCTCTTCCTTGTTCAAGAAACAGCGTTGCAGCTTTCTGAAAATCCTCGATCGCCCCAGCACGGTCTTTGAGTTGGCGGCGGACGAGGCCTCGGCTGTAAAAAGCGCTAGCATTCTTGGGGTTGAGCCGCAGCGAGTGAGCGAAATCCTCAACCGCTAAAGGGTAATTTTTTAGTTCTGAGTAAATAGTACCGCGATTGCTGTAAGCTACTGCATCGCTGGGATTGAGCCGAATTGCTTGAGTAAAATCTTCCACAGCGCCCTGCTTGTCTCCCGAAGCCGATCGAGCTAATCCTCGATTGCTGTATGCTTTGGGATTGTTGGCGTTGAGTCCGATCGTCAAACTGCAATCTTCGCTGGCTTTTTGATATTGTTTTAAATTCAGATAAGCAATGCAGCGGTTGTTGTAAGCTGCTTCATCTTTTGGAGCGAGGCGAATTCCTTCGGTGCAATCTGCAATCGCTTTGTCGTAGGTGGCCAAATTCAAGTAAGCGCTGCACCGATTGGTATAAGCATCAGCGAGATCTGGTTGCAATTCGATCGCCCTAGTATAATCTTCCATCGCTCCTTGATAATCTGCCAGATTAAACCTGGCTCGACCACGACTGTAGTATACGCCAGCTTGTTTGGGGCTAATTTGAAGGGCTTGAGTAAAATCAGCCATTGCTCCTGTTTTGTCGCCTGCGGCCGATCGAGCTAAACCCCGATTGCTGTATGCTGTAGCATCGTTGGGACTGAGCCGAATTGCTTGAGTGTAGTCTTCCATTGCCGTGCGGTAGTCGCCCAAATCGTAGTAGGCTAAACCCCGCTGAGAGTATGCCTCACCGTCGCTGGGATTGAGTCGCACTACTTGGGTGAAATCTTCCACGGCCCCCCGCTTGTCGCCGATGTCGAGGTGCGCCATACCTCGATTGTAGAGAGCTTTGGTGTGGCTAGGATTGACTTTAATTGCTTGCGTGTAATCCTGTATTGCTTGCTCGGTTGCGCCCATGTCGTAGCGAGCGTTTGCCCGCTTGTAGTAAGTTTCCGCATCGCTGGCATTCAAGGCGATCGCTTGAGTATAATCGGCGATCGCGCCTGTTGTGTCACCTTGCTGCGCCTTGGTAACGCCGCGGGCTAACAATTCTTTTGCCCTCGCCGGACTTTGACTCTGCCACAAGTAAATTATCAGTGCCGTCAAGATTAAAGCTGCGGCTGTTGCAGCCAACAGCAGCAGTTTGGTTGGGCTTTGTCTTCGCGGTTTACTCATAGCGTCCGTGATGATTGTGGCTGGCGGCGGCTCAACCTCGAATTTTACGGCGATTTGTTTGAGGTCTGCTAAAACTTCGGCGGCCTCCTGATAGCGTTCCTCGCAGTCAGGGCGCACCATTCGATCAATAATATCTGCTAGGGCAGGCGAACAAGTTGCCCGGTTTCGCCAGGGAATTTCGTTTTTGTTGTTTTTTAAGGCACTCAGTTCGTTGGGTGAGAGTCCCGTGACGGCAAGCTGGGCGATCGTACCTAGAGCGTAAATATCGCTATTGTACCGGGGGTTGCCGATCAATTGCTCGATCGGCACGTATAACTCCTGGGCCACCAAATCCGGTTTTTTTGCCTCATGCCGTTTAACAGAGTTCGGGGAAGTTTGCGACAACAAATGACAGTTAGCCAGTTCCGGGTTAATTTCTTTGTCTAAGCTAAAGTCTACCAATACAAATTTGCCGTCTGACTCGCGCCGGATCGCTCTGTCTGGTTGAATTCTGCGGTGAATGAAACCTTTTTCGTGTATGAACACCAAAATTTCTAATATTTCTGATAGCAGACAAATTACTTGGTCTTCCTCCCAAGGTTGACCGGGTATTAGTTCTTGACTTAAAGGTGAGCCGGCAATAAATTCTTCAATTAAGTATAAACTTTGATTTTCCTCAAAATACGCCAATAATTCCGGGATTTTGTCGTGTTTTCCCAATTTTTCAATTATTTCGGCGTTTCTTTGAAATATAACTTTGACTAATTCTGGAGTTTGTGAACTTGTGCCGGGTAGCCGCATTTCTCTAACCGTGCATTGCGGATACCCGGGACGGTGAGTATCTGCTGCTAGATAAGTTTTTCCCACCTCACTTGAGTCTGTGACTTTAATGATGCGGTAACGTCTGTCTAGAAGTTGACCAATCATGCTTTGCCCTCTACCCTATCAATTTTCCATTATCGCATGAAATCAGAATAGCCAAAATATGTGGCTGAGTAATTTAAGTGCGATCGAGCCGTGACTCCCACCCAAAAACGGATAGTTGCTTTCCCACAGGAGTCGTTAGCCTCCCAAAATTTTAGACCCGAGTTGAAGCTCCCCGATTCATCTGTGGAGTTAATCTAAAATCTAAAATCTAAAATCTAAAATCGACTGACTGAGCAAACGGGCGATCGGATGGGCGAGCCAAGTCCAGCGCTGTGGCTACGCTCTTCTAATATCTTACAAAAAAATCGCTGAAATTGTTTATTCTGTCAATGAGATATGTATAATTTAACAATTAATCGGGAGGTCAGTCAAATGAAGGTACAACTGGTTGAATCCTTAATTCAAGTTATCTTACCGCTGGCAGCCGACGAGCAATTACCGAGGTTAGGAAAAATATTACCAAATATTCCCTGCCCTCCGACCCAGAAACTCGTGCAGCTTGCCCTTTCCTGGCGGCTATTTTAGTTTTTTGAATGAGGAACCAGAGATTTCTCCTCTCGAAGACATAGAAGCAATTGCCTGATACTCAAAAACAGGAGATTGAGAGAAGTTTTAAATGTGTGAATAATAAAAATGTCTGAATCACTAACAAAAGGAGGAACGATCGCAGCGATCGCCACCGCCATAGTTCCCCAACAAGGCAGCGTCGGCATTGTGCGAGTTTCCGGTTCCGCAGCCTTAAAAATTGCCGAAACTTTGTTTTGCGCCCCAGGACGGCAAATTTGGGAGTCTCACCGCATTCTTTACGGTCACATCCGCCGCCCCAAAACTCAAGAATTAGTTGATGAAGCTTTGCTGCTAATCATGAAAGCACCGCGTTCTTTTACTCGCGAAGATGTGGTGGAATTTCACTGTCACGGCGGTATTATGGCAGTGCAGCAAGTCTTGCAGTTGTGTTTAGAAAATGGGGCGAGATTGGCGGGGCCGGGAGAGTTTTCGCTGCGGGCTTTTTTGAACGGGAGGCTCGATTTAACTCAAGCTGAAAGTATCTCTGATTTGGTGGGAGCAAAATCGCCCGCTGCTGCACAAAGTGCTTTGGCTGGTTTGCAAGGAAAATTAGCGCAGCCAATTCGCAAATTGAGAACAACTTGTTTGGACGTGCTGGCAGAAATTGAGGCAAGAATTGATTTTGAGGAAGATTTGCCGCCTTTAGATGAAGCTAAAACTTCTTTGGAAATAAATCATGTTTTGGAGGAATTGTCAACAATTTTGGCAACGGCAGATCGTGGAGAATTGTTGAGAACTGGTTTGAAAGTAGCGATTGTCGGGCGGCCGAATGTGGGAAAATCGAGTTTGTTGAATGCGTGGAGTAAGAGCGATCGGGCGATCGTCACGGATTTGCCCGGTACGACGCGGGATGTGGTAGAGTCGCAGCTAGTTGTGGGCGGCATTCCGGTGCAGGTGCTCGATACTGCGGGCATTCGAGAAACCGAAGACAAGGTAGAAAAAATTGGCGTTGAGCGATCGCGCGCCGCAGCAAAACAAGCCGATTTAGTGTTGTTGACAATTGACGCGGAATCTGGTTGGACAGAAGAAGATTCGGAAATTTACGAACAAGTAAAGCACCGCCAGCTAATTATAATTATCAACAAAATCGACCTAGTAAAAACCATCCCCAAATTACCTTTTTCCCCTGAAATTCACCCCCTAGTTACCGCCGCCGCCGCCCTCGATCGAGGCATAGAAGACTTAGAAACAGCAATCTTAGATGCCGTCAGTGCGGGAGATTTGCAAGCAGCAAACTCAGATTTAGCAATCAACCAGCGGCAAGCAGCAGCCTTAACCAAAGCTAAAATTTCTCTAGAACAATGCACGGATACTATTAGCAACAAATTGCCTTTAGATTTCTGGACAATAGATTTGCGCGGGGCAATTCAAGCATTGGGGGAAGTTACGGGCGAAGAAGTCACAGAATCAGTGCTCGACAGAATATTTAGCAGGTTTTGCATTGGCAAATAGTCAGAGAAAAAGAGTAAATTAAATAGGTAAGCTGTCTCGCATTTAAGTTGTATTTTTTGGGCGGGCGGGACGCCCACCCCACAAGAATTTCACTCTTTGGGGAACACCGAATTTCACTCTTTGTGGAACAGGCATCTTGCCTGTTAAGTTGTATTTTTTGAGCGGGCGGGACGCCCACCCCACAAGAATTTCACTCTTTGTGGAACCCCGAATTTCACTCTTGGTGGAACAGGCATCTTGCCTGTTCTGTTGTATTTTTTGGGCGGGCGGGACGCCCACCCCACAATAATTTCACTCTTTGTGGAACACCGAATTTTACTCTTTGTGGAACAGGCATCTTGCCTGTTCTGTTGTATTTTTTGGGCGGGCGGGACGCCCACCCCACAATAATTTCACTCTTTGTGGAACACCAAATTTCACTCTTTGTGGAACAGGCATCTTGCCTGTTCTGTTGTATTTTTTGGGCGGGCGGGACGCCCACCCCACAATAATTTCACTCTTTGTGGAACACCGAATTTCACTCTTTGTGGAACAGGCATCTTGCCTGTTCTTGAGAATGGTGTAAGATGTTAATTTCATCAAACTTGACTGTAAAATTTAGATGCGCCTGGGCTTAGTGAAGCAATACTACTGACAAATAACAACTAAGTCATTCTCACGATCGAGGTCTTCCCAGACTTGTAATATAGAGTACAGCTTCACCCGCAGGAATACCGAGAACGTCATTGACGCGATCGTCAAAAAAGCCCCCGATACCGCTGACACCCAAACGCAGTTGCATAGCTGCTAAATTCAACCGCTGGCCCAAATGACCCGCGTCCATGTGCAAATAGCGGTAAACTCGATCGCCATATTTTGCTACAGCCCTGTTCAAATCCGCCGTGTGAAACAACAGCGCCCCCGCATCTCTGCCCAAGTCTTGCCCCAAGCACAAAAAATGCAACTCCCTGCGGAAATTTTTAAACCGAATTTGCCGTAATTCTTGAGCTTTCGGAGCGTAATAGTAACAGCCTTCTTCTAACCCATTCACTCCCGAAACAGCAATAAAAGTTTCTATCAAACTTAGATCGAAATAGTCTGGATAACCGTCTAATCCTTGGTCGATATAGTGCTGGGGCTGGTAAGTAAAATCGAGCATAGCTAGCAGTTCGCCCAAGCTCAAAGAAGCACCTGTATAAGCACGGGTCGAACGCCTTTTGAGCATAGTGTTTTCTAAACTTTCCAGGTTCACTCCCCAAGGAATCGAAGGAGTGACCGTCGAAACTTTAGTACAAAAGGGAAAATTGTATTTATCCTCTAATTCCCCTTCACTTTCATCAATTTTCCAGCCGTCCACTGTGGTAGGATCTGATTCTAAATGCGTGGCTTTGTGGAGGTATTTTAACAGTTGACCTTCGGAAATTTGCGGGTAATCGGTCGTGGTGTTTCCGGGCAAAGCGGTTTTAAATTTAGGCAAGTTTTGGTCAATATCTAGCAAGTCGGCTAAAGCAAGTACACAAATCGCTCCTTCTTGCTCCGAGTCGATGTACAGTAATTCATTGACAGCTTCGTCGGCGAATCCTCCAATCAGGTGAGGTCGGTAATCGTTGACGGCGCAAGCTAACTCGATATTACTCAATAAATGGCCGGTGTCTAGAAAAATTCGCCGATAAGCTCGGTCTTCGTAACGCCAAGAAGAACGGAAAAAAACAGTGGTAATGGCGATCGCCAATTGGGTATTTTCTAGCGCTGGCGACTGGAAACAAGCGGCTTGCAAGACCGGCCAAACTTGACTGTCCCAAAAATGAACAAGTGAATGAGTTCTGCACTGATAGTTGTAGAGTCCGGCCGGCAACTGGGCAGTGCCACGGGAGATTAAATAAACCTCTGCTGGGTAGAGTCCACCCGCCGACGGTGCAGATCGCAAATACAGGTAGCTGTCGTCTACCGTCTGCACTTTCGCCGTCAACCCGTAGCTGCACAGCAACAAGCTGGATAACCGATGCCACCAACCGGCATCGGGATCGGCATCGGCATCCTCCGAGGGGTCTTTTAGATAGGGCTTGAGGTCAAAATACGCTCCAATTTTATATTCCTTGAAAGGCACAGGTTGCTCTGTCCAATCTAGCTGTTTGCTTTTAGCAGCAATGGTTTCAGGGTCGTATTTTGTCCGTTCGTGGTAGTGCTCAGCAATGGAGAGAGGAAGTTCTGGCATATTTCAGTAGAGGATTGGCTTTGGTTTCTCGATCGATCTTGGCCTTACTAACCGCTTACTGGTCGAGCAAGGCAGAAATCTACAAATATAAAAAAAATCTTAGAAAAAATGCGACTGTTGTTACACAAGCTTAACATAAGAATATGCCTAAGTATAAATACGCAGAATAATAACCATTAATTACTGTTATGGATTGGCTGCAGTAGCTGTCGTCATGAGGAGTGAAAATGCAAAAGCTAAGCGCTGAGGAATTGCTGGCTCAGTATGCTGAGGGCAAGCGAAACTTTAACGCCGTTGACTTAAGTGAAGATAACTTGTTTCAAGCAGATTTGGCGGAAATAAATCTTTCTGGTAGCGTTCTGAAGCGAGCTTATTTGCCCTACGGAAATTTAAGTCAAGCCAATCTTTATAAAACTGATTTGCAAGATGCTGAATTGGGCGACATTCAACTTTATCAAGCTAACTTGTCGGAAGCAACTTTATCAAGAGCAAATTTATCAAGAGCAAATTTACGTCACGCCAATTTGCAAGGTGCGAATTTGCAGAAAGCCAATTTGCAAGGTGCGGATTTGTACAATGCAGATTTAACGAATGCCGATTTGAGATATGCGGATTTGAGCCGAGCTAATTTAGAGAAAGCAAAGTTAACCAAAGCTCAATTAGCGGGCTGCAACTTATTTCGATCGCGCTTGGTTGATTTGTCGGAAGCGGAGTGCGATCGCACTACTATCGGGCCCGAAGGCTATTGATGATTTGCAGTGGCTCGTTTAGGGCGGAGGGCGATCGGCTTAAAAGGTCGTGAAGCGTAGCTATCCCGTAGGGAATCGCCTTTTTTTACATTTCTTAACATCTATCGACACAGGGGAAAATGTGAGTTACAGTTGTAAAAAACTTATCCCTCCGCAACATTGACAATAAATAACACACTTTGCCACCGGCAAACCGGGTAAAATTTATGAATTCTCCCGACAAAAAAGCAAGAGAACTTCGGCACAAAGAACAAGAACTGCGGAAACGAGAACAAGAAATTCGGCTCCGCGAACTAGAATCCGAAATTGACCGCTCAGTGCCCGAACATCGGACGAGCAAGTACGAAGAACCAGACAGCCAAGCTAAGGGCAAACTCAAACAGTGGCGCCGAAAAATTATAGCAGCCGCTCAATTTACAGGCATTGTCATTGCTGTTGTCGTTGCAGTTCGCATAGCATCTTGGCTGGCAACTGCGCTGATAGTTGGAGGAATTGCTTTGATAGCTTACAAAATGTTTATTGAAGAAGACAGAAGTTGAAAAGCTCAAGCACGAAACTATCAGGAAACACCCATGAACCTTAAAGTAGAAACTAGCAACTTTCTCAACGATTTAGAGCGCGTAGCCGCCGTCCGCCGAGACATTGCCACTCGCCTCAGCAACATCGCCACCGCCATCAACCAATCAGAATTAGCCGGAGGAGAAGCATCGGGAAAACTCGGTTTAGAAACAGACAACGCTGACATTGATGTCGCCAGTAAAAACTTGCGCCAAGGAGTCTTTCGGCTGCTAGTGCTAGGCGACATGAAACGCGGAAAAAGCACTTTTCTCAATGCGTTAATCGGCGAAAACTTACTACCCAGCGATGTAAATCCCTGTACAGCTTTGCTGACGATTTTGCGCTATGGTTCAGAAAAAAAAGTCACCGTTTATTTCAATGACGGCAAAAGCCCAAAACAGCTAGATTTTAAAAGTTTTAAACAGAACTACACAATTGACCCCGCTGAGGCAAAACGCTTAGAAGAAGAAAAGAAACCAGCATTTCCTGATATCGACTGCGCCGTAGTAGAATATCCCTTACCTTTGCTAGAAAAAGGGATAGAAATAGTAGACAGTCCCGGACTGAACGATACAGAAGCCCGCAATGAATTATCTCTGGGTTACATCAACAACTGCCACGCTATTTTGTTTGTACTCAGGGCAACTCAGCCTTGCACAATGGGGGAAAGACGCTATCTAGAAAATTACATCAAAAATCGCGGCTTGAGCATTTTCTTTCTGATCAATGCTTGGGATCAGGTACGGGAAAGTTTGATTGACCCGGACGATCCTGAAGAAATGGCAGAAGCAGAAGCGAAACTGCGGCGCGTTTTCCAAGTTAATTTGGCTGAATATTGTTTAACAGAAGGACATGATATTTACGACGAGCGAGTGTTTCCAATTACCTCACTTAAGGCACTCAGGTTGCGGATGAAAAACCCGGATGCGGATTTGGCAGGAACTGGCTTTCCCGAGTTTATGGCGGCCCTCAATACGTTTTTGACGCAAGAAAGGGCGATTTCGGAATTGCGTCCGGCGAGGACTTTGGCGCGTCAAATTTCTGCTCGCGTCCGCGAAGCTGTTGGGCGCCGTTTACCATTACTCGATCGCGATGTCAATGAGTTGAAGGAAAAGATTAATTCAGTTGAGCCGGAGTTTAAAAAACTGACTCACATTCGCGATAATTTTCAACAAGAAATTATCGGAGTTAGAGATAGTAAATCGCGGGCGATCGCCGATTCTTTCCGCACCTACGTTCTCAAATTAGAAAATACCTTTGAAACAGACTTTTTGCGGTATCAACCAGAGCTGAGATTTCTCGATTTCTTCAGCCAAGGCAAGCGAGAAGCTTTTGAAGCATCGCTCAAACAAGCATTAGAGCAGTACATCAACGACAAACTAGCAGCTTGGACTCTCACGGCAGAACAAGAGATGAATTCAGCATTTTCGCAGCTATCGAAAAGTGCGGCAAATTACGGAGCATCTTACACGAAAGTGACTGAAAAAATCACCGAAAAACTGACCGGGCAAAAAATACCAGCAGCAGTCAGCAACTCGAACGAAGATAACTCGCCAGCTTGGGCAAAATGGGCGATGGGATTGTTCTCGTTAACGACCGGAAATCTGGCGGGCGTAGCAATGGCAGGAGCGGGTTTTGATTGGAAAAATATCCTGCTGAATTTAATCACTGTGTTAAGCGTTAGTACGATTCTTGCTAGTTTTACGGGGATTGTTTTAGGGCCGCTGTACTTGGCTTTGTTGGGGATGGGTGTTGGGGTTTTGCAAGCAGACGGAGCTCGCAAAGAGTTGGTGAAAGCGGCGAAAAAAGAGTTGGTGAAATATCTGCCGCAGGTGGCTCAAGAGCAGTGGCAGCCGATTCACGATGCTGTAAAAGAGTGTTTTGATGTTTACGGGCGGGAAGTGAGCGCTCGGATGAATGCTGATATTAATTCTCGGAAAGCAGAGTTAGATAATTTGCTGGAGCAAAAGGAATCTCGCGAGATTAATTGTCAGGCTGAATCTGAGCGGTTGACAAAATTGGATGCTGATGTTTCTGCCCAGTCGCAGAGTATAGAATCGCTATATCAAGGTTTCCTAGCATCCGCTAAATGAAATAAAACAACAATATGCAACAACCCGAAATTTATCAAAACCTGACCCACAATCTCCAATCAGCACTCGGTATTCTCGAACTTGACAAAAACTCCCAACTTTATCGAGATACAACCTCAATCTGCGACTATCTCGCCAAACCAACTTTTCAAATTGCTGTCTTTGGCCCGTTTAATTACGGCAAGTCAACTTTGCTCAATGCTTTGCTTGGAAATCGTGCTTTGCCGATCGACCTCGTGCCCACTACAGGTGCTGCCATTTATGTCAACTACGGCGAGGAATTGCACGCAAAAATTACCCTGAAAGACGGCACAGAAATTAGCGAACCGGGGACTGATGTTTTGAAACGCTATGCCATCCTTGACGACGCGAGACAAATGCGGGATGATGTGGCGGCCGTTAATGTTTACTGTCCCCATCCATTCCTGAAAACAGGTGTGGAATTGCTGGATTTGCCGGGAACCAATGACCGGGAACAACAGGATAATTTGGTTCGGGATAAATTGCTAACGGCTGATTTAGTTGTGCAGGTTTTAGATGCTCGCAAATTGATGACTTTAGGCGAACGAGAGAACTTGAGAGATTGGTTGAGCGATCGCAACATCAACACTGTCGTCTTTGTTGCCAATTTTCTCAATCTACTCGAACCAGACGACCAAAAACAAGTTTACAATCGGTTGTTGTTTGTTGCCGAAAGTTTTCGCTCCAATTTGCCGAACAATATCAGCAATATCTACCGCGTTGATGCTTTGCCGGCTTTGAGGGCGAGACTGAAAGGAGATGTGGCGGCCGCCCAAACTGCCGGAATTGCGATGTTTGAATCGGCTTTGCAAAGTATTGTGGCAGCTCAACAGGAACAACTAGCCGTTAAGTTGCCCAGAGTTGAAACTATAGCTACTAAAATTTGCCAATCTCTCCGAGCGAAAGCTGAGAGTGTCGCTGCCGAAATAGCCGCAGCTCAAAAAAAGCACAAAGACAAAATTGAAATTAAACAAAAAGCCGAAAAATTGATATCAAAAGGATTTTCAGCCAGCGTTTCTGACTTCGAGATTTGGCTTTACCAGCCCACATTTTTGCAGCGCTATCAATCGGAAATGGCGCTGTCGCTTCAGGAAGGGAGTTTTGATGCGTGGAAGCTAAAATTTCAGCGAGAGGTCTTACATCAGCAGCAAACCATCGCAGAATGGGTAAATAAAGCTTGCGAATTCTTTGAGAAAGAACAGCCGATCGCACTTTTGATTTCGTTTCCTCCATCCCCGCAAGTTAGTTTACCAGAGCCGCCACCACCTCCAGCTCAAAAGTCGAACCAGGGCGAAGTGGCTCCAGTGGCGATCGCCACCGGCTTAGGTTGGCTGTTGGGCGGGCCTGTGGGAGCCGCAGTAGTCGGCGGTGCTAGCTATATTTTGAATAAAAGAACTGGGTATGAAAAGCCGCCTGAATCGTCAGAAGCTTATCTCAATCAAGTAAAGGAAATTTGCAGTGAGGCTGCTAAAAACTATCTCGCTCGCTTCAGCACCGATACTTTTTCCATGCTGCAACACTACAAGGAAATCGCCGGAAAAGTTATCTGTTTTCAAGACAGCAAAGAGCCGCTACAGACAAATATTCAGCAATATCAGATACAGTTAATCAATAATTTGTTAGAAAATATCGAATCATCCCTTCAAATGACCAAATCTGTAATTAACGGCAAATGATCCGAACCGACATTGCGGCCAGTACGAATCTTTAAAACACCAATTTCTTTGCTGACTAGAAAGTGATCGATCGGAATATAAGCCAGCGGCATAAAAGTCGGCCAAGTCGGTAAAATGCCAAAGCCCGATCGCGCATTTCGCAAATTTCCGGTTTTTACCATATTTTTGTAGAACGGCGACCACATTGTGGTATTTAAATCCCCAACCACAATCAGCGGATTTTTGACTTGGGCTGCATACTCGCCGATGGCTGCTAGCTGTTTATTACGATTGATAAAACTCTCCGGTTTGATTGGCACAGTCGGATGAGCAAGAATCAGAGTAATGATTTTACCTTGAAATTTAACATCCGCCGACAAGCTCTTTCTTTGATTTGAAAAGGCTTTAACAGAGGAATTTTCTAAAGGCAGCTTGCTGTATATTGCACTGCCAAATCTCTCAGATTCTTGCTGCTTGGAAGAGTAAGGAAAAATCTCGCTTAAAACCGATAACTGTTTTGCCCAAGTTGAGTTGACTTCTACAAAAACCGCGATATCAGGTTGTTCTGCTTTAACCAGCGAGATCACCTCAGAATATCGCCGATTACTCCTTAAAACATTTGAATGCAAAATCCGCAAGTTGTGTCCGGGAGTAGCTGCGGCAACTGCTGGCGCTGGAAAATACCAAGGAACAATTTCCGCTAAATTAATAACAATGCAAAAGGCGCTCACTAACAACCATCTTTTTTTTGAGCGCACCAGAGCGAAAAATATAAAAGTAGAGAAACCAACCAGCAGATATTGTAGTTTAAAATGAGAACTCAATTCAAAAAAAATGTTGAATTTTCCTAAATAACCGACTAGGGAAAATAGGGCATTTACAATTGCTGCGATAATAAACCATTGTAAGATTATGTGCTTCAAACTAAGGTTTTTGTGAGGGATGCTGTGCATCACCGCCCATTTGAGCTTGATTTTAAGGTCGTTGGTAATCGGCAATTTATCAATTTCTATTACCAGTTCTTCTGGCTGTTCCAACTCTCGCCGCTTTTGATAAAATCTCACCAACAAGGTATCTACGACAAAATAACTAACAGAATTGGCAACAAATCCTATAAATACCAACACACATAAGCCAATCAGCATACCAAAAGATCCGCCGACTTTGACCAAACCCGACCAAACGGCGGCGTTACCTGTTTTACCTGTAGCTAATATGGCGATAAAGAGCATTAAAGTCGGCAATCCGACCGTGATTGTGTTTCTAATGATATAGTCCATTTTTTATCTTTTCTGCTAAACTTTTTCCGAGGGTAATGTGGGTCTAAATTTCATAAATTTCTAACGGTAAGTTGTCGGGATCTCGGAAAAATGTAAACCGTTTTTCGGTAATCTCGTCAAGGCGAATATTTTCTACTTCTACTTGTTGAGATTTTAAGTAAGCAACGGATGCTTCTATGTCCTCAACTGCAAAAGCTAAATGTCTCAAACCGCAGGCTTCAGGATTGTTAACTCTTTCAGGAGGATCGGGAAATGAAAAAAGCTCAATAGTGTCGCCGTTTCCGACTCCCAAATCTAGTTTGTAAGAATTCCTCTCGGTTCGGAAAGTTTCTTTGATGATGGAACATCCCAATACTTCTACATAAAATTTTTTCGAGGCTTCGTAATCCGAGCAAATAATCGCCACATGATGTATTGCTTTTATTTTCATTTGAAAAAAGTTAGTTAGTTGCGTTTTTCTGAGATGTTGCACCCTTCTCAATAAGCTTTTTAGGAACAGGCAAGATGCCTGTTCCACAAAGAGTGAATTTTCTTGTGGAACAGGCATCTTGCCTGTTCTTGAGACTCGTGCAAGATGTGAGGTTTTTTCAAATGCACAGCACGCTATTAACAATTATATTTGACGATCGCAGACTCGGCGATAAACCCTGGGAAATTCAGCGCGATCGACCTTTATTTTCCCTCGCCCAAATCTTAATCTGAAAAATTTCTGCAAAAAAAGCACCCTACTTTGATAAAATGAGAGTTTTGCAGTCAATCACCCAATTTGCATCTCAGGAGACAAGGATTATGGCCCGTATGTATTACGACACCGACGCGAACCTAGACCTCTTAGCCAACAAAACGATTGCTATCATCGGCTACGGTTCCCAAGGACACGCCCACGCCCTCAACCTCAAAGACAGCGGCATGAATGTCGTTGTTGGTTTGTATCCCGGTAGCAAATCCGCCGCCAAAGCAACCGACGCGGGCTTAACAGTTCACCCGGTAGACAAAGCAGCAGCCGCCGCTGACTTCATCATGATTTTATTGCCCGATGAAGTTCAAAAAACTATTTACAAAGAACAAATCGAACCGCACCTTTCTGAAGGAAATGTTTTAGCATTTGCTCACGGTTTTAACATTCACTTCGGCCAAGTTGTTCCCCCTGCCAATGTAGACGTAGTAATGGTTGCCCCCAAAGGCCCCGGACACTTGGTGCGGCGGACTTACGAACAAGGGGAAGGTGTTCCGAGTTTGTTTGCAGTATATCAAGATGCTTCCGGTCAAGCGCGCGATCGGGCAATGGCCTATGCTAAAGGTATCGGCGGCACCAGAGCCGGCATTCTGGAAACCACTTTCCGCGAAGAAACAGAAACGGATCTTTTTGGCGAACAAGTAGTTTTGTGCGGCGGTTTGAGCGCATTAATTAAAGCTGGATTTGAAACTTTAGTTGACGCCGGATACCAACCGGAATTAGCTTATTTTGAATGTTTGCACGAAGTTAAACTTATCGTTGACTTAGTAGTAGAAGGAGGCCTCGCCAAAATGCGCGACAGCATCTCCAATACCGCAGAATACGGCGATTTAACTCGCGGCCCCCGCATCGTCACGGATCAAACCCGCGCCGAAATGCGGAAAATTCTCAGCGAAATTCAATCCGGTCAATTTGCCCGCGAATTCGTTCTGGAAAACCAAGCAGGCAAACCAGGCTTTACCTCCATGCGCCGTCAGGAAGCAGAACATCCTATTGAAGAAGTTGGTAAAGATTTGCGAGCTATGTTTAGCTGGTTGAAAAAGCACGCTTAATCAATTTTAGATTTGAGATTTTAGATGGGAGAACCAATCTAAAACAGTCCTCGACGCAGAACCTAATTATGTAGGGTGTGCACTGCACACCTTACCGCTTGTAGGAAAATCTCAAATCTCAAGTTTAATAGATTACAGATTAGAGAGTGGATAAAAAATCTCTAATCTAAAATCCAAAATCTAAAATCGTACTGTTGGGCGAAGCGAAGCGTAGGGTTCGCTCCGCTTAACCCAACCTACAAGAAAATGGCTAAGTATTATTAGAGAAACCGAGTTTCTCGCTGGTAGGTCAAAACTATCGACGGGGACTAGGACTTTTTTGCAATTTTTCAATATCCTCTTGCCTTTTCTCGTTGAAATCTCTCGGCCTCAACCAATCTGGCCACAACCCCACGAAGAACTTTCGGCTTGCCACGCTACTATCTCTTACAGGTTTGGGAAGAAAAGTTAAAGTGTCACCGTAAAGGGTAAACAGGGCTACCAACAGCAGCAATAGCGGGATAAGATTTTTTTTTGGCATGGCAGTTCGGGAGTAGAGTTTGTGAAAGCGCTTGGTTATATTTTGCCCTGGCACGGACAAAAAATATCAGAAACAGCTTAAGAAGAAAAATACACCCCTGGGAACTAAGGGGCCGCGCATACAAAAGAAAAGGCTGCTAGTCGCAATAGGATGTTCCCTCTAACTACCACTACAAACACCTTTATTATAGGTGTTGGAGCGGACATCCGATTATTAGCTAATGACTAATCTAGGAATCTTAAATGAGTCGTAAATTTTTTACCCCACCCCAACCCTCCCCGAGCCCGCTCTGAGTCCGTAAGAAATTCACAAATGATGCGATGATTGCTATAGCGACAAGGTGCGCTAGGCGCACCCTACATAATTATGTTCGAGGTCGAGGAGTGTACAAGATACTATGGTTTTTTTGCGCTTACCTACTTAATGACTAATGACTACTTATTCCGTTGAATAAAAGTTTGCACTACTGCATTAGTCTCCGGGGAAATTTCTGTTACCAGGCGCACCGGGATTGCCGATGTCGAAGCAAAGTGCGCGTATTCTGGCGTTAGAAAAACTGCATATTGGTCAGCTTCTGGAGTCAGTTGAGCGGCCATGGCCAAACTTACAGCTTTAATATAATTGCGTATGCTAGCAGCTTGGTCGCCAACAACTTCATCGCCTGTAATTACTGTGCTAGGTCTGCGAAGTTGGTCTAAAGTTGTACTCGGATCTTTGACACTTAAGTGGGTTCCTCCTACAAAACCGACTAGCCATTTGGGAGAGGGAATATTTGGGAATCCGGCAATTTGTTCTGCTAAGGCGGGAGTGGTTTTGTCGGCAGAAGATGCTACTATTAATGTGGGAATTTGAATTGAACTCAAACCCGTTTCTCCAAAGAGTAATGATGTTATGGGATTCATGGCGATCGCCCTTTTAATTCTCCCATCCCGCAATTGATACCGTTCTTCGGGCAATCCGGCCGCCGCGCACTGAATGCCTTCGCCTAAGCTGAACCCAATCAAATCTCCCTGACACCGCTGTTTGAGTCCGCTCAATTGCAGTTCGGCACCCGCCAAGGACAAGGCTGTAGCGCCGCCAAAGGAATAGCCAATTATTACGGCTGGGTCGATCGCCATTTTCCCCTGCAAGTTATCATCAGTTTGGTTCAATTTTGTCAGTTCGTCGAGCACAAAACTGATGTCTTTGGGACGGTCTAAAAACTCTTGAGGAGCTAGCAACGGAGACTGACCCGCCATCGCAGCATTGGTATTCGTCTCGTTGCTTCCCGGATGTTCTAAAGCTGCTACCACATAGCCGTGAGACGCCAAATGCTCGGCTAAGTAGCGCAAATCCGTGCGGACAGAACCCAACCCGTGAGAAAAGACGATCGTCGGTTTGTCGGCTGTCGCAGCTTCCGACCAATACACATCAACTGCAATCGGTCGATTGCGGGCGCTATCGTTCAAATCTAGCGCCCGTACCTGCACGAAATTAGGGCCGGGCTGGGTGGGATCGAAAGACAGGTTAAACGCGGGTTTAACTGGTGCTAACTGAGGTGCGATCGCCGCCATAAAGCGCTGAGTTTGCCAAAAACTTGCGTTCATATTTCCCAAAACTGTGAAAGCTCGATCGAGATCCACAACTACCCGCGAGCTCGGATAAGATTCAATAAAACTCAATACCGATAAGCCTTCCGGCGCGTTTGCTCCCAGCAGCAGAGCGGCTCGCAGCGCTTCCACACCCCCACCGTCGCGCCTGGGTATCACTGTAGTCAAATCCGTCAGGATGGCAGTGCCGATGCCCGTATTTAGCAAGTTGCTCAGACCGACTACATTTAGGGGAATTTTCGCCTGCAGCGCCCTAAAGATTTTACTCCGCTGTTCCTCAGACAGCAGATTGGCGTACGCTTGCAGCCTGGTGGGGACTTCTCCTGTTTCTGCCAGTTCCCGCAAATCTGCAACCGATATCGAGGATTCTAAAATACCTTTGCGGACAACAACCGTTTCTGCAGCTTTTACAGGGGATGTCCCGTCGCTGAAAGGATTAATCGAGATCGAACCCAAAACACTCGCCACCGAAGAAAACCATCTGAAATTTGGTCTGATGCTCATTTTTACGTTATTGAACGAGAGGAGATATATCACCATATTCTCAAAATTCTCCCCGATGCCGAGAAATTGTCTAGCTTGAGGCGCGATCGTCAAGGCCTCTGGGCATATTTACTTGCCGATCGATAATAATGCTTCTATAGCAATCCTTGCAGGAGTCGTAAATTTTTTACCCCACCCCAACCCTCCCCGAACCCACTGTGAGAAAGTAAGAAATTCACAAATGATGCGAGGATTGCTATATTGGCTAGTTACAATTAAATCTAGACTGCGATAACTTATTAGCCATAATTATCAAGCAAAGATGAGCGTTTGGTTTAAGGCACGAAGCCCAATTGTGGTAAGGGAAAAATACCGAATTGCTTTAATCTATGGGCTATCCAAGTGTTGCCGAAAAACACGGTGGGATGAGCGAGTGTATTTCCGAACCGGGAAGAGGTGCGAAATTTGTTCTAGCAATTCCGTTGGATTAGGGTTAAATCTTAACCGCAGATGAATGCAGATTCATAACATCATCTGCGATTAAAATATTCCTCAAGATACAGGAAAATAAACAACAAGCATCGAAGTATCTGGGTGAATCCGGGCGATCGCTTCCGGTTCTTTAAGAGTTCCCGGTTTTTCCCACAAATTCTGGTGAGAAATTGTTGTTAAAATCAGCAAATCGTGTTCTAACAAATTCTGCGAAACTAGCTTGATAAAATTTCCCCGCACCCGATTTACTGGTATCTCAGAAAGAATTTCCACCTCCGCCGCACTTTTCTTGCTTTTTTCCCGTTGTGTCGCCACCAACAAGACTTGCAAAGTCGCCTTGAGTTCCTCGGCCAAACTCTTAGCAATATCCACGGTTTCCTGAAATCCAAACCGAGTCAACTCGCTGTCAGTTACCGCCAAAATAATTCTGGCTGTATTCTGGAGAGGATCGGGAAATCGAGCAATCAGTACGGGTACGGGCGCTCGCCTGATCACAGTGTCAATGATGCTGCCAAAAAAATTGTCGCGTGTCGTAGAAAATCCCTTCCAACCACAAACTATTAAACTAGCCTCGCGTTCGGTTGCACTCCGCAGAATTCCGCGATCGATCGCATCATCTATCCTTGCGATCGGTTCAACCGCACAAGCAGCCGCATGGGCCACAGTTTCCGCAGCCGTCAAAAGTTGAGTTTGTTGCATTTTATCTGCGGGCGAAATTGCTTCCCCGCGATCGGACAAAATATGCAGCGGCAGCAAAGTTCCTTGAGATGTTTTTGCTAAAATCAAAGCCAAGCGCAGCAAATTATCTTCCGTATTGGGATTAGCAACCGGCACTAAAACTCGTTCTCCCCATGAATGCTTTCCCGCAGTAGCAGTCGGCAAACTCGACCCCGGCTGCTGCATTTCTTGACCCCACCGAGATACAATCCAAGGAGAAGCGACACAAGTTACTAAAATCATGGCAATGATGCCGTTCACCGTTACGCGATCGACCAATTTAATTTCAAAAGCAACCGTAATCGCAGCCAAAGTAGAAGCAGCTTGAGCACCAGAAAGACCGAACATTACCATAATGTTCGGAAACTCAAAACCAAATAATTTCCCCGGTATCCAAGCTGCCAAAAACTTGCTCACCGCCTCTGCTAAAATCATCACCGCCGCCACCAACAAAGACTGCGGCTGCTTTACCAAAATTAGCGGGTCAATTAACATCCCCACCGAAATCAGAAAAAACGGCACAAACAGCGTATTGCCAATAAACTCAATCCGATTCATCAGCGGACTCATTTTTGGAATAATTTGAGTTATGGCAATTCCCGATAAAAAGGCACCAATAATTGCCTCAATTTCAATGAGTTCGGCTGCGTAAGAAACTAGAAATAGGGTCGCCAATACAAATATAAATTCGGCATTTTCGTCGTGTCCGAATTTCTTAAAAAACCAGCGACCGATTTTGGGGACGCCCCACAAAGTAGCAAAAGTGTAGATAGCAAGAGATGGAATTAGAAACAGCCAAAAATCGAGAGTGAGATTTCCTTTGAAAGCTTTGACAACAATTGCCAGCACCAACAGTCCCAACACATTCGTAATTAACGTCCCCCCCAAAGTCGCCGTAATAGTCTGAGTTCGCATCAATCCCAATTTGGTGAGAATTGGCAGCGCTAAAAGTGTATGCGTAGCAAAACAAGAAGCGACTAAAATTGCAGCCAGCCAGCTATATCCCAACAGCAGCATCGCTCCTGTCCCCAATATCATCGGTAGCGAAAAAGTAGCCAACCCAAATATGACAGCTTTGTCTGCATTGAGTTTGAGGTCATCGAGGCTAGTTTCCAGTCCCGCTAGGAACATCAAAAACAGCAATCCTACAGTACCTAACAAAACAATAGTAGCGTCCCGTTGCAACAAATTGAGACCGTTGGGCCCAACAATTACGCCAGCAATAATTAAACCGACTATTCCCGGCAATCGCAAGCGCTCAAATAACAGTGGCGCAAGTAGCATGATTGCTAAAAGAACCAGGAAAACGGGAACGGGAGCGGTAATCGGCCCGGAAGTTAACATAAATTTCACCCTAAATATTGGCAGCGAACTGCTACCATTTTTAAAAGAAAATCACCAAAATATCTATCAATCTAAAGAGGTATTCTCAATTAATTACAGCGTAATTGGTAATAAGTATGACTGGGCGGGAGAAACTCGGTTTATTGGTCAAATATGGGTGGGATGGCTAGAAATTGCGGCAATAAACCGGATTTCTTGTTCCCCGCGCACAAGTCATGATTTGGCATATCCATAATAAAAAAGGGAAACGTGCTTTTATCCCTTGCACTTCCCTATTTAAAATCTAAAACAGGGAAAGGTTTCGCCGCTTCCATCTGCGCCGCTAAAGCAATTAAAGTTGCTTCCGCAGCCGGCCGCCCGATAATTTGAATTCCCACCGGCAAACCGTTGTTATCTAAAATGGCAGGAAGTGCGATCGCAGGCAAACCGCTAGCATTAAATGGCGGACAAGGAGCAATCCAATTAATGATGCGCTGCAAAGTTTCTTCAAAACTCAAATCAGCCCACTCGCCAACCCGGATTGTGGAGTGCATATAAGTCGGCAAAACTAACACATCAAATTTTTCAAAGAATCCCACAATCCGCCGTGAAATAACCTGCATTTGATTCACCGCCCGCAAATATTCCCCAGCCGAAATAGTTCTTTCTAACAGCCAGCGATTCATGGGTTCCAAAGCAGGGCCTGGAATGCCGCTTGCCGCCGCCCCAGACTGCCAAATTGCGATAAACGGTTCGATTAAACCCGTAAAATCAGGGCATCCAGGTTCGACATCGTGACCCAAATCAGTCAATAATTTTACGGTTTCGAGTACCGCTTGTTGGCAGATAGCCTCCGCCTCGCCCACAGGGGAAATAGTCGTAGAAAAGGCAATTCGCAGTTTGCCCTGCTTTTGACGGGAAGCCTCTAAAAACGTCGGATTTGAATCTGGTACCCAGTACGGATCGCCTGTTGTGTAGCCTGACATCACATCCAAAAGTGCGGCGGCGTCAGCTACAGTTCGCGCCAGGGGGCCGTTGACAGAAATGCCGCTGAGGTAATCTCCGACAGGTGCCCAGGAAACTCGCCCCCGCGAGGGTTTAATGCCTACTAAACCGCAGCAGGAAGCTGGGCCTCGGATCGAACCGCCGCCGTCTGAACCTTGGGCGATCGCGCACAAACCCGCTGCTACAGCGGCCGCTGAGCCGCCGCTGGAACCTCCCGGCGTATAGTCTAAATTCCAGGGATTGCGGGCGGGTGGAAAACCTTCTGGTTCGGTGTAAGGTAATGAGCCAATTTGAGAAGTGGCTGTTTTGCCCAGAATGTTAAATCCTGCTGCTTTGATCCGCCATACTACTGACTCGTCGTAGGCAGAGATGTTGCCCAGCAAAGCCTGAGTGCCGTAGGTACAGGCAACGCCCGTAACTGGTGTCAAGTCTTTAATGGCGATCGGCACTCCGAAAAAAGGTGGTAATTCCTGTGGCTTGTTTAATCCAGCTAGTTTTTCGGTTTGAGATTTAGCAAGGGCGATCGCCCGCTCGGCCGTTACTGTAAAATAACTGCCCAGCTCAGGGTTTAATCGCTCAATCCGTTCCAAGTACAGATTGACAATTTCTAAAGGCGACACTTCCAGAGCGCGGATCGACTCCGCCAACTCCAGAGCTGGAGTAAAAGCCCGATCGACAGAATTCATCGGTTTAAGTCCTTAATAGTTGGATGAAGTATCAATTTATACTGCGTTAGTGCGGAAAACTCTTTCCATTAAAAAAATTATCCAAAAATGTGGAAAATCCCTATTTGGTCGTAGATAGAAAGTGAGCGCATCCTCCTATTGGCAGAATATTTCCTTGGTATTGCACCAGTAGAACCTGATCTTGCGATAGACTGAGAACAACAGTTAAGCTTTTGTGCAAGAGACGCTCTTCGGGCGATCGGGATTGTCCCACTCCCACAAATCATCTGTTCGAGTCAGCCTTCTCACCAACTTAAGGTAGCGCATATGACACAGCAGCATCCGCCAGCTCCTCGCCCGCCTGTACCCGGAGCTCCCCCACCGCCAGGAATGCCCCGCCCTCCAGCTCCCGGGATGCCCCCCAGAGCAGCAGGAATGCCGCCCGCACCGCCGCCCGCACCAGCACCAGCACCAGCACCAGCACCAGCACCGCCGCCGCAATCCTTCGCCACACCTAAAAACCCGATCTCTAGCAACGGCGGCCCTCCGACTTTGAAAGAGCTCGTCCTCCGAGCCAAAGACGAAGGAGTATCCGACCTTCACCTCGGCGTAAACGAAGTGCCCCGCTTCCGCACGCGAGGCGAAATTGCCGACATCGGCTATCCACCGACCGATTTAGATACGTTTTTTGGCTGGTTGCGCGAGTGCATGAGCGATGAAGAAATTGAAATTTTCCAAAAAACCCTAGACTTTGACGGCGCTTTCGACTTCGGGTTCGTGCGGATTCGGATCAGTTGCATGGACTCCTTAGCCGGGCCGGCGATGGTGCTGCGGCTAATTCCTGCCAAAATAATGACACTGGAGGAATTGAAGCTGCCGGAGGTCTTTAAGAAAATATCCGGCTACCACAAAGGGCTGATTTTGGTGACGGGCCCGACAGGTTCGGGTAAGTCTACCACCTTGGCTGCGATGATCGACTACATCAATAAGAATAAAGCCTACAATATCATCACGATCGAAGACCCGGTAGAATTCGTACACGAAAGCAAAAAATCCTTGATCAAGCACCGGGAAGTGGGCAGGCACACCCTGAAGTTTATGAACGCTCTCAAAGGCGCTCTGCGGCAAGACCCGGACATGATGCTAGTAGGAGAAATTCGGGACAGAGAGACGGTGGAAATCGCCCTCAAAGCCTCTCAGACCGGTCACTTAGTTGCAGGAACCCTGCACACCAACAGTGCGATTAAAACTCTGAACCGGATTCTGGATATGTTCGGGCCTGAAGAACAGGAGGCCATACGGGTTTCACTTTCCGAATCCCTAGTGGCAATTATTGCTCAACTGCTGTGCAAAACCACAGACGGGAAGCGGGCTGCTTTCCACGACGTTTTGATCAATACCGACGTGGTTAAGGAATACATTCTGAAGGGCCAGAATGAGGAAATTAATCAAATTATGATCAAAGATACTTATGAAGGCATGACGACGATGAATAAGTCGCTCTATGGCCTTTATCAAGAAGGTCGGATTACTGAAGAACTTTGTGTAGAAAACTCGCCGTACCCGAACGAAATGGCTCAGATGCTTCGAGGTCGAGTCTAAAGGGGGAGTGTTAACAGTTAACTGTTAACAGTTAACTGTTAACTTTTATTGGTGTACTGAATTGAAAGTCGATCGCCCGATTTTGCCAGAAATTTTCAAAGGCATTGCGCTGTTTACACCAGGGGGAGACTTAATCTATTGCATAGATCCCCGCAAGCAAACTCGGTGGCATTTGCAGTTGTGCGTAGCTCTACAGGAGATGCTCGGTTTGTCAGAACCGCCGCATTTTCTGATACCTTGCTACACGGCAACCGTTGACTGCTGGCTCGATCCAGGCGATCGGCAGGTGCGGGTTGCTGCCGAGGCTTACCCGCCCGTGCTGCGACATCAAACGCTGCTGAATGCCATTTTTGGGACTGGCGACTTAGTTTGGGAGCCCCGGAGCGAAGAAATGTGCGAACCGATGGCAATCGCTACTTATCACCAACAATTCCCCGAACTTTGGGAAAATCACGACTTAGTTGTACAGTATGCCAGCCCCGAAGGTCGATCGGACTCGATCGCTTCGATAGTACCTCCGTTGTACTTCCCGCCATCGCAGCAGACTCCGCTTGTGAAACCAACAGCACTCACCCCACCGCCACAAACTCAAGGGTACGTTTTGCGTCTGTTTGTTTCCGGCAGCAACCCCAGCACCGAACGCACCCTCGAAACTTTGCACCAGTTTTTAGAGCAATGTCTCGATCGTCCCTACACTTTAAAAGTAATTGATGTTTTGAAACATCCAGACCAAGCTGAGGCAGATCAGATTTCAGCAACTCCTACTTTGATTAAAATCTGGCCGAAACCCGTGCGACGAATTGTTGGCGAATTGAATGATGATGAAAAAATAGTGCGGCTGCTGAGTTATTCGGAATTTTAGATTGGGGCGAGGATTTTTGCGATTATTTCATACGGGCGATCGCGGTTTTAGTAGCGATGGAATTAACAAATTTAGTAATTCCGTCAGGGACGCAAAAAGTGGTTTGACGTTCTACTTTATCGGTCAGGTATTCTTGGGTCGTACATCCTAAAGATAGAGGTTCTGCATCCAGGAGTGAATTGCGGGTAAGGCAATGCACTCACCGCGAATAATTAGGGTAACTTACGTGGCTTGAAAATTGTGGTAAGGTGCGCCGAAGAACACCCTACTTTACCACAATCAATCTGGCAATCAGGAGAATTGAAAACCGTGCCTGATGTCAAAAAGGTCGATCGGCTTACTCAGGCAAACAAACATCGGGAGGGCACAAATTGGGGAAATCCAAAGTTGTGACTTCCAGCGTATCCAACTCAACTCTCCGAATTACATGATTGTTGGTATCAGCAACAAACAAGTGAGGCCCGATCGCGCTCAACCCTGAGGGTTCAAAAAATCGAGCCTTAAGGCCTTTAGCGTCAACCAAACCCGCTTTACCCTCTCCAATCATAGTTCTGCACGTACCGCCCCGGTGGTCGATCCGCTTAATTTTATGATTGTAAGTATCAGCAACCCATAGGTAATTTTGAGCGTATTCAACACCCAAACAATGCTGCAACCTTACCTCATCAGCGCGACCATCTTTATCCCCAAAACCAAACAATTCACCGCTACCGCAAACAGTGCGAACCTTCGGGTCTTCATCTATACCCACAGCGCGAATCGAACTAATTTCGCTGTCAGCAACAAACAACTCCGAGCGATCGGTAGACAGGCCACTGGGCTGAGAAAAAGCAGATTCTGCAAGATTGCCGTCAACACAGGACTCTCGGCCAATACCCGCATAAGTGCCAATCATGCCAGTGTCTAACTGCATTTCCCAAATTTGGTGGGAACCCGCCATTGCAATAAAAAGTCTATTTCCAACTCTTTCTAAATCCCAAGGCGAATTCAATTGCGTTTCTAAACCCTTGCCGCTGCGGGGTGAAATTTCGTGACTTTGTTCGCCGGTACCAGCAAAAGTTTCCACCCGTTGAGTCGTAAAATCAATCTTTCTGATAGCATGATTTTCCGTATCAGCAACATATAGAATTTGACTTTCTGCATCAAAAGCCATACCTTGAGGTGCAAAAAACTCAGCCTCTTCAAAGTCCCCATCAGTTAAACCGGGTTTGCCACTACCGATGACGTGCAGCACCTCACCTTCGAGGGTGCTGACAACAATCCTATTGTGTCCGGAATCGGCAATAAATAAGCAAGAACCCACTAAGTTTTGTATGACTGAATTAGCAGGCCCGGGCAATACAGTTTCATCTACAGATTGATTTTCCTGACTCATTTCGCCCAAAAGCGCAACCTGTGGGTGAAGCTGTTTTGCCTCCGTTGCACCGATCGCAAATGCCAGCACTTTACCGGGAAAAGCCAGCGGTGTTGATACAGGTTTGCGCTGTTTTTCTAAGCTAAAACGGAGTTGTTTAAAGTTGAGCGCATTTTTATCTTTGTATTCAGCAATTAACTTGCCAACTAATTCGTCAAGTGCTTCTCTATTGCCTTCGCCGGAAACAAACCCAACGACATAACTTTCAGGATCGATCACCATTAAAGTCGGCCAAGCGCGAACGGCATAGTTTTGCCAAACTTTCATGCCACTGTCAACGATTACAGGATGTTCGATATCGTAGCGGAGGATAGCTTGGCGGATGTTTTCTACTTCTTTTTCGTTTTCAAATTTGGCCGAGTGAACGCCGATAACCGTGAGGGAATCTTTATATTTTTGTTCGAGGTATTTTAAGTCGGGCAGGACGTGCAAGCAGTTGATGCAGCAGTATGTCCAGAAGTCAAGGAGGACGACGCGCCCTTTTAAGGATTCAATGGATAAAGGTTTTTCGGTGTTTAGCCAGGGGTAGTTTCCGGGGAATTCTGGTGCTCTGACGCGAGGCATGGCATCTCCTGGGTAGGACGTGAGTGATTTTTTTACTTCTTTAATTTAGCGGGAAGTTTCGCAGGATGGGAAGAAAGCTTACTAAACCGGGGCTTTTGGAGACAGCCAAGATGCCATTACCAGTAGAGGGGAGTGAGTTCAGTGCTCATATGTCACCTTGAATACTTTAGTCTGTAGAACTTTTGTATTCAAAACCTTACTATTTCTCTCTATGCAGCCTAGCAAATTAGACCAAACTTTAGGACTAGAAATACAACGTCGTCGCATAGAGAAACGTTGGTCACAAGAATATCTGGGAGAAGTCACAGGTCTGCACAGAACCTATATCAGCCAGCTTGAGCGAGGGCTGAAAAGTCCATCTGTTAGAGTTCTTAGTCACATTACAAATGCTCTGGACATAACAATGGGTGAATTTTTACGAGTTGTAGAGGAACTCTTGAATGCTGACGGAAAACGAGATTGAAAGATTGAGGCAAGCCATTATTGCTACCATTGCATCTCCAGTTATAGGCTCGATAGAGGATTATACTTGGGAAGCTATTTTTCATTATGTCAAGCATATTCCTTTATCAGATCCAGCATTAGGACGTAGCAAACTCCTCTATGATGCTGTTGACACCACGACTGCAACTGGTTGGTCACTCAAATCTGTTCAACTGAATAGTCTTACTGTTGTCAATACATTTTTGTTTGTCATTCAGAGAGCAGATGTTATCAAAAAGGCTGCCAAACTTGGTTTTCCTGGTTTGACCGAACAATCCTCACCTGCTGAACTCGGAGCAGCTATTGTTCAGCATTGGAACGAGAAAATTATATCGAGTCAAGCAGCGCAGAGCATTACCAATAGCTATGAAGGCATACTGCTGAAAACCATTAGAGGATATGAATATATTTACTGTGAATTCCCTCTTAATCCACTTGACCCAAATGCTTTTTCTTGGGCTTGGACAGTGGATAGAGTTACTGGAAGATCGGGAGCAGGCCTACAAGGCAATGTTGCAGGTAAGCTAGAGTTAGTGTGGTACAAGAATCAAAAGCAACTTTTTAGAGCTAGAACCATTCCTGCAGAAGCAGTTCACATCAGGGTTAAGCGAACTCGTATTACACTTGATAGATATGTGCAAACTATTCTCTCAGCTTTGCAAGATCAACTCAGTACACAGTCTTTTGACAGTGAACTTGGAGAATAGATGCAGCTATTGCTTTACCTAGAAGTGGGGGTACTGATTCTCCTATTTGAGAAGCCATATCCGTGTATGTTCCTAGAAAGTGAAAGTTATCTGGGTAAGAGTGCAATCTTGCAGCTTCACGGATTGTAATTGTCCGATCCTGGGTTGGATGAAAAAACCTGCCAGATCCTGGATGGAAAACCCACCTTGTGATAGTTCTTGCTGGTTTGTCCCAGTACAGCCTTCCATATGCACCGCTATAGTGCTTTTTAGGAGCTAATTCCGGTGGCAAGTCTCTAGCATCTTGCCCTTCCCTAAGAAGACGCACTCTTGACATTTGAATTGGACTCAAAGCACGAGCAACGTGATTGAAAAGTTTCGTACTTCCATTACGTATCATTGCTTGGTACGCAGTTTGGGGTGGAAAAGGATAAACTTCAGCATTATATTCGTCTCCTGCGTTCAATGACGGCAAATCTCCAATCGCATCTCTAACTGTGATGACTGAAGAAATGTTTGATTTTAGGAGACTAAGTTGGTAACAAGATTTCGTAGCTCTGTAATCGCTTCTAATCTCGCCAGCGTGTGTAGGTTCAGGGAATTGAAGTAGTTTATCTAAACTAGCCAGGAAAAAAGCCCTTGATCTGGTCTGCGGTACTCCATAATGCGCGGAGTTTAGTGAACCATAAGTGACTTTATAACCTTGGGACTCAAGTTGCTGTGTAATTTCATTCTTAACTACACCACCATAAGCTTTCAAGATTTCAGGTACGTTTTCCATAACAACGTAAAGGGGTCTAAATTCCTTTACGAATTCTAAAAATGTCCGATATAACTGATTCCGAGAGTCGCTGAGGTAGCGATAGTCAGCAGGAATATTTCTTGAAAATCCTTGGCATGGGGGGCCGCCTATCAACGCTGTTAGTTCCTCTCTCTGCAAACCCAAACATAATCGCAAATCTAAAGGATTGACCTCACGTATATCCTGATGAACAATTTTGGTGTTTGGGTAATTATGCTTATAGGTCGCGAGAGCTTTCGCATCCAGCTCGATCGCACATAAAGATTCAAAACCAGCCAGGTGAAATCCTGTAGTCAAGCCACCCGCACCAGAAAATAAGTCAAGAGTCTTATATGTCATAATCGAATACTATAGTATTAGGAAGCTATTGTCAACCAACTTCAGCAATTGGCGTCTCTTGCTTCTGCTAAATTTTATGCTTGCTTTTCCATGCAATTATTTTCCCAAATAACCAATACACCGTTAATTTTATTCTGGTCGATCGCAGTTGCGATCGACTTCACCCACACAAAATCTAACAGCAACCGCCGCCGTTATAATGCCAAGTCGAATCCGTAATTAACACCTTATCCGGCATTAATCCCCCCAACTTCCCAGCAGTTTTATCGCACACCGCCGCCGGAACTCCTCGCTGCAAAACGTGACCCGCCCCGTCATCAAACAGGTCTTCAGATCCCGTATAAATCGCCGTCTTGCCAGTGAAAATGCAAGCTCCGTCATCCGGTACATCCACTTTGAAAGACACCGAATCCAGGCTTTCTAACAGCAAATCCGCATCTAACTGATAATTGTGTTTGTCCAGCAGTCGGTAAGGACGGCGCGCCCGAACTTCCACTTGCCCAAAACCTACGTCTACAAGGTGTTGAACATATTCTTTGTATGTCAAAGCACCGGACAAACACAAGGCCCGCAAGCGTTCGTCTTCTTTCAAATGCTGGGGAATTGGTCGAGTTGCGATCGGATCGCTCATCAACAACCTGCCACCCGGTTTTAACACCCGATAAGTCTCTTTTAATGCTTTAGCTAAATCCGCCGGTTCAAAGATATTAAACAAGCAGTTTTGGGCGACAACATCTACAGAAGCATCCGGCACCGGCAACGCAAAAGCATCGCCTTCTATAATTTCCACAAAACTAGCATCAAACCAATCATTTTCGTGGGCGGCAATTTGCAAGTTTCGTGCAGCCGCCTCTCGCATTGCTGGAACAGGATCGACGGCAATAACCGCTCCTTTGTGTCTCGAAAAATATGCAAATTGTAGTGCTTCCAAGCCGCCGCCGACGCCTACATAAAGCACGAAGGGATTGCCGACAAGTTCGGCGGCGTGAACGGTTGTGCCGCAGCCGTAATTCATTTCTTGCATTTGTTCGGGAATTTTTAATCCTGGCAATTGCAAGGGACTGCTTTGGACGCAGCAAAGTCCGATTTGGGGTGTTTCGGCCACATCGCTGTAGAATTTGGCTGCTGTTTCGAGGTAGGTCATTTTTTAGTGTCCTAATTTTTGATTTTTGACCGCAGATGGAGCACGGGCGGGACGCCCATGCCACGAAGAAGCCCAGAAAGATTTTGTTAGGTGGCAAATTCGACTTTTTGTTCGGATTTTGGCTGATTTTCGGGTTCGGAAACTGTTGTTTCAGGAGTGGCTAATTGGGTGGTTGGCTGGCTAGGAGTTTCAGCGGCAACTGGTGGCGTTGGCGGTACAAGATTGGGAGACTCTTCTGGTATCGCGGGAGCGACTACTTTTGGTACTGGAGCTTTTTCTGTTATTTCTGGCAGGGTTGGCGGATATGAAGGAGTAGCAGGTTGGGGATCTTCACGCAAGAAGTTGCGGAACCGATTGTAGTATCCTTTATATTCCTGTTTTTTTGTTTGGGGAGATGCTGTTGGGGTCGGTTCTATTATTTTAACGGGTGCAACAACTTCCGGGGTTTGTAAAGGTGGAGTTGCTGTCGGTGTTGGTTCTATTACTTGAACTGGTTCTACAATTTTCGGTGCTTCGAGTTGGGGGGTGGCTGTCGGTGTCGGTTCTATTACTTGAACTGGTTCTACAATTTTGGGCGCTTCGAGTTGGGGGGTGGCTGTCGGTGTCGGTTCTATTACTTGAATGGGAGCAACTTCGGGAGCGACTGTGGGCTCTAAGGTCGGTGGGGTAACAGGGGTTTCTGGAACCGCTGGTGAGGGTTGGACAACTGGTGTTTTTTCTAATGCAGGTGTCGGTGTCGGTTCCGGGGTTGGGGTTGGTGCGGGTTCGGGGGCTTGGTAGCTACGATCGACTATAGCGCGAGTTTCTGATGTTGTTAGTTCGCCCCGCACTAATTTTGAAAGAGTGTCTTGGCCGAGCGGTTGGTAATTGATCAGTCTGGCTGTATTATTAAAGGCGTTTTTGACGATATTTCCGCGTTCGTCAATTAATTCTAGCTGTACCCAGTTTTTCCCTGATTTGAATCCTTTAAGATATATAGGTTGCCACTTGTCGATCGTAAAGCTTTCGCCGTTGACTGTGGCTCTAATTTTCCAATCGAGTATTTCATCTTGGGAATTTTCTTGCGCCACTTGGTGCGGGGGGGCATTTGTCAAGTAAAAGTCGAGCAGGATGGGTTCTGCGCCGTAGCTGCCTTGGGGGCTGTTGTACGTTAATAGGGGCAATGTTCGATGGGGATTATTGTCGTCAGTTTTGGTAAAAACGTGAAAGGTGGTTTGAGCCGCGGCACCTTCGTTTTTAAAGCTTTCTTCCCAAGGGTGAGCGGCAAACACCTGCAGGGTATGGGTTCCGGGTTGTAAATTCGACAGCGTTAAAGGTTGGTTGATGTCGTAAACTGCTGCATAAGGTTGGTTGTCTAATAAAACTTGCAGATGGGGACCCAAACCCAAGTTTGGATCTTTGAAAATGGGCAAGCCCTTAACTTGGAACTGAACAGACACATCTATATCCTGAAGCACTTCGTCAGGTAATGGATTCAAAATACTAATTTGAGGCTGGTAGATTTCTAGAGCCTTACGCAGTTGTTGAATGGCTTCTGGGGGAGAAACCTCTGAGATCCTGTTTACCGGGGCGGTAGCTGAGCCGCTCTTGTTCGCTGATTTGGGCAATTCGGGATGGCCCGCGCCACAACTTGCTAAACCCAAAATTAATACTGCTGCCAACAATGCCAGCAGCCTGCCCGCAACCGTTCTGTGCCAATTGATGCCAATCACGCAACCATACTCCTAGAAGCCTTCTCATAGGGAACTATAGCCCAAAACCGAATTGAGTATTTGGGAATTGCCGATCGGGCATTCGCTAGGCCCGTATGACCCCGGATTGAGGCCGATCGGGCAACTACTCCTCTGGGACTAATAAACCCCGCTGCCGTTTTCTGAAACATCTCTCTACAAAAAAGTATTCCTCCATTAGCTTATCTTTGAGTTTTGTAAAGTTAATGGCAGTACCCCTTGACTTTTTTTAGGGACTGTGGGATTTAAAGGCGTTATTACATCAAGAATAGAGGCTTTTTTAAGTATTGTTAACAAGCGATTAATACTCCTCTAGCAAGCTTATAATTCATAAAACTCCCTCAAAAGGAGCAGTCGCATCAAGTCTGGATCAAGGACGAGATCGGCAGCTCATCTGGCGAGAAGAGTTGGCAGTACCCAGGGACATTGTTAGCGACACTGGGAAACTGGCTTCTTCAAAGAAGCAAAATGCTTGGGTAGACGATGCACCTGCGTCTAACTCTGCAAAGAGTGAAGTGCATTGCAGTGTCGGCTTTCCCGAGAATCCCCCGCCTAATCAAGCGCGGGGAGTGTCAGGTACAGTATTCAGTTCTCGTTCCTTGTCTTACCGAGAGGAGAGTCTTCATGACCATTAGTCCTCCAGAGCGAGAGGTAAAAGTTAGAGTAGTAGTCGATAAGAATCCGGTTCCAACTTCTTTCGAGAAGTGGTCAAAACCAGGTCATTTCGATCGCACTCTAGCTAAGGGGCCAAAAACCACCACTTGGATTTGGAACCTCCACGCTAACGCTCACGACTTTGACAGTCACACCAGCGACTTAGAAGATGTTTCGCGCAAAATTTTTAGCGCTCACTTCGGCCACTTGGCAGTAATCTTCGTGTGGATCAGCGGGGCGTACTTTCACGGCGCGAAGTTTTCCAACTACGAAGCTTGGCTGACAAATCCTACAGGCATCAAGCCTAGCGCTCAAGTGGTCTGGCCGATTTTTGGTCAAGAAATTTTAAATGCAGATGTAGGCGGCGGCTTTCACGGGATTCAGATCACCTCTGGTCTGTTCCAGTGGTGGCACGCCAACGGCATCACTAACTCATACCAGCTATACTGCACTGCGATCGGCGCCCTGGTAATGGCAGCTTTGATGCTGTTTGCCGGTTGGTTCCACTATCACGTCCGCGCTCCGAAACTGGAATGGTTCCAGAACGTGGAATCGATGATGAACCACCACTTGTCAGTGTTGTTGGGCTGCGGCTGCTTGGGCTACGCGGGACAGCAGATTCACGTTTCGCTGCCGATCAACGCTTGCATGGACGCGATCGATGCAGGTTCACCGCTGACAGTCGGCGGCAAGCTGATCAAAACAGTTGCCGACATCCCCCTGCCGCACGAGTGGATTTTGACACCGGGCTTGATGGCTGACATCTACCCGAGTTTCGCTAAAGGTTTAACCCCCTTCTTCACCCTGAACTGGGGCGCATACACAGACTTCCTGACCTTCAAAGGCGGTCTGAACCCCACCACAGGCGGTTTGTGGCTGACTGATACAACACACCACCACTTAGCTTTGGCAGTGCTGTTCATCGTTGCTGGTCATATGTACCGGACGAACTGGGGCATCGGCCACAACATGAAAGAAATTCTAGAGAACCACAAAGGCCCCTTCACTGGTGAAGGTCACAAAGGTCTCTACGAAATTCTGACTACTTCTTGGCACGCGCAACTGGCGATTAACTTGGCAATGTTGGGCTCTCTGAGCATCATCGTGGCTCACCACATGTACGCGATGCCTCCGTATCCGTACATCGCGACCGACTACCCGACTCAGTTGTCCATCTTCACCCACCACATGTGGATCGGCGGATTCCTGATCGTTGGAGGAGCCGCTCACGGGGCAATCTTCATGGTGCGGGACTACGAACCGAGCGGCAACGTCAACAACCTGCTCGATCGTGTGATCCGTCATAGAGATGCGATCATTTCCCACCTGAACTGGGTTTGTATATTCTTGGGCTTCCACAGCTTCGGTTTGTACGTTCACAACGACACGATGCGGGCTTTCGGTCGTCCTCAAGATTTGTTCTCGGATACCGGGATTCAGTTGCGTCCGATATTTGCCCAGTGGGTGCAAAACATCCACGCCTTGGCTCCGGGCACAACAGCGCCTAATGCTACGGACATCGTAAGCCACGCTTTTGGTGGCGGTGCAGTAGTAGTCGCCGGCAAAGTAGCGATGATGCCGATCGAGTTGGGTACGGCGGATTTCATGATCCACCACATCCACGCTTTCACAATTCACGTTACAGTCCTGATTCTCTTGAAGGGCGTGTTGTTTGCACGCAGTTCTCGCTTGATTCCTGACAAAGGCAACTTGGGCTTCCGGTTCCCTTGCGACGGCCCCGGCCGTGGCGGTACCTGCCAAGTTTCGGGTTGGGATCATGTGTTCCTAGGCTTGTTCTGGATGTACAACTGCATCTCGATCGTGATTTTCCACTTTAGCTGGAAAATGCAGTCGGACGTGTGGGGAACAGTATCGCCAGACGGCACAATTTCTCACATTACCGGCGGCAACTTCGCACAAAGTTCGATCACGATTAACGGCTGGCTGCGGGACTTCCTCTGGGCGCAAGCTTCTCAGGTAATTCAGTCCTACGGTTCGGCACTGTCGGCCTACGGTCTGATGTTCCTAGCCGGACACTTTGTGTTCGCCTTCAGCTTGATGTTCCTGTTCAGCGGCCGCGGCTACTGGCAAGAACTGATTGAGTCGATTGTTTGGGCTCACAACAAGCTCAAGGTAGCTCCGTCAATTCAGCCTCGCGCCCTGAGCATTATTCAGGGTCGGGCTGTGGGTGTAGCTCACTACCTCCTAGGAGGAATTGTCACTACGTGGGCATTTTTCCTAGCGCGAATCATTTCGGTAGGGTAAACTACCCCTAGGTTTTGGATTCGGGATTTGGGAGGAATCTCAAACCCTGAATCCAAACTCCGAACCGAATCCCTTCAATTTTGTTCAGGATTCAGGATTAATCAAGGCTTATGGCAACGAAATTTCCAAAATTTAGCCAAGACCTTGCCCAAGACCCGACCACACGGCGGATCTGGTACGGGATTGCCACAGCACACGACTTTGAAAGCCACGATGGCATGACCGAAGAAAATCTTTACCAAAAGATTTTTGCTTCTCACTTCGGCCACGTAGCAATCATTTTCTTGTGGACATCGGGCAGCCTGTTCCACGTAGCATGGCAAGGTAACTTTGAACAGTGGATTAAAGACCCCCTAAACGTCCGCCCGATCGCTCACGCGATTTGGGACCCGCAATTCGGCGCTCCTGCAGTAGAAGCTTTCACTCAAGGGGGCGCTTCTAACCCAGTAGACATCTCTTACTCCGGTGTCTACCATTGGTGGTTCACCCAAGGGATTCGGACAAATGCCGACCTGTATCAAGGAGCTATCTTCTTGTTACTGCTGGCCGCTGTCTTCCTGTTCGCAGGTTGGTTGCACCTCCAACCCAAGTACCGCCCTAGCTTGTCTTGGTTCAAAAATGCTGAATCTCGCCTCAACCACCACTTGGCTGGTTTGTTCGGTGTCAGCTCTTTGGCTTGGACTGGTCACATGGTTCACGTTGCTATCCCCGAATCTCGCGGACAGCACGTAGGTTGGGAAAACTTCCTGTCAACCCCGCCTCACCCGGCTGGTTTGGCTCCGTTCTTCAGTGGTAACTGGGGCGTATACGCCGAGAATCCAGATGCAGCGAACCATGTCTTCGGTACTTCCGAAGGCGCTGGAACCGCAATTCTGACTTTCTTGGGTGGCTTCCACCCTCAAACAGAATCCCTGTGGCTGACAGACATCGCTCACCACCACTTGGCGATCGCAGTTCTGTTTATCGTTGCCGGTCATATGTACCGGACTAACTTCGGTATCGGTCACAGCATCAAAGAGATGTTGGATTCTAAGGCTGGTTTGGTCGGCGGCAAGAGTGAAGGACAGTTCAACTTGCCTCACCAAGGGTTGTATGAAACCTACAACAACTCGCTGCACTTCCAACTGGGAATTCACCTCGCTGCTTTGGGCGTAATTACCTCCTTGGTAGCACAGCATATGTACGCGATGCCTCCCTACGCTTTCATGGCGAAGGACTTCACGACTCAGGCTGCGCTTTACACCCACCACCAGTACATTGCTGGATTCATCATGGTCGGCGCTTTCGCCCACGGAGCTATCTTCTTGGTGCGGGACTACGATCCTGAAGCAAATAAAGGCAACGTGCTCGATCGCGTGTTGCAGCACAAAGAAGCGATTATCTCTCACTTGAGCTGGGTGTCGCTGTTCTTGGGCTTCCACACTCTCGGCCTGTACGTTCACAATGACGTTGTAGTCGCTTTCGGAACTCCTGAAAAGCAAATCTTGATTGAACCAGTGTTCGCACAGTTCATCCAAGCTGCTCACGGAAAAGCTCTCTACGGCATGGACGTGCTGTTGTCTAACCCTGACAGCCTTGCTTCTACCGCTTGGCCGAACTACGGCAACGTATGGCTCCCAGGCTGGTTGGATGCGATTAACAGCGGTACTAACTCTCTGTTCTTGGCGATCGGACCTGGCGATTTCTTGGTTCACCATGCGATCGCACTAGGCTTGCACACCACCACATTGATCTTGGTCAAGGGAGCTCTCGACGCTCGCGGTACTAAGCTGATGCCGGACAAGAAAGACTTCGGCTATGCTTTCCCTTGCGACGGCCCCGGCCGTGGCGGTACTTGCGATGTCGCTGCGTTTGACTCTTTCTTCCTGGCTATGTTCTGGATGCTGAACACCCTGGGTTGGGTAACGTTCTACTGGCACTGGAAGCACCTAGGCATCTGGCAAGGTAACGTGGCTCAGTTCAATGAGTCTTCTACCTACCTGATGGGCTGGTTCCGCGATTACCTCTGGCTGTATTCTGCTCAGTTGATCAACGGTTACAACCCGTATGGTACTAACAACTTGTCTGTCTGGGCCTGGATGTTCTTATTCGGACACCTTGTTTGGGCAACTGGTTTCATGTTCCTGATCTCTTGGAGAGGTTACTGGCAAGAGTTGATCGAGACTTTGGTTTGGGCTCACGAGCGCACTCCTTTGGCTAACTTGGTTCGCTGGAAAGACAAGCCTGTTGCTTTGTCCATCCTCCAAGGTCGTGTTGTTGGTTTGGCTCACTTTACTGTGGGATACATCCTCACTTACGCCGCCTTTGTAATTGCCTCGACGGCCGGGAAATTCGGGTAACTCTGAACTCTGGTTTCTAGGTAATTAACTAAAATCCCCCGCCTTCTGGCGGGGGATTTTTTTGTATTTTGGTTGATGGAAAGGGCAGGAGTAAGTTTGTATGGCAGGACATATTCACTCCGACTCCTCGAAACCGGGTTTTTTTCCTAATCTGCGGGCTGCAACGCCTCTTTTCGTAAAAAACCCGGTTTCTCTGCCCCATGCGTAAGTCCTAATACACTCTGCGTTGGGGCGGATTGCTGAGACTGGGCCAGTCTCCTCTGCTGTGCTGGATTTAGTGTATCGCAGCATTGAGCAAGGACAAGCTGCGCTGGATGCGTCAAACTAGAGATCTATAAACAAACCCGGTTTCTGACCTCGACGAGCCTAAGTCCCATCATAAAAACCTCATTAATACTGCCATGACAGGAATTGAACCCTTTGCTATAAGTTGTGTTAGCGGTATCGCCCTCCCCATTTTCCAGTCAGTCTTTGAAACTGGTGGCAAGTTTCTCGGCTCGATGGGGAAAAAGCTAGATGAGAAAACTAAACAGCTAATTTACACGGCATCAGGGGAATACGGCAAACGCTACTTCAAGCGTCACGGCATTCTGAAAGCATTGGGAATGCGGGAGGCTGTGCCATTAGAATCGGTTTATACTGCTGTGCAGTTTTTGGATGAGCAAGAAATCCGCAGTTTTGAATCAATCCAAAATTTAGAAGAAGCTTACCGCAAAGCAAACAAGCGAAGTTTTCAGCAGCAAGATTGCCAGAAGCAAGAAGGGCTAAAAATTGCTAATCAGAAGCAATATTTGATGGTTTTAGGGCAGCCCGGAGCCGGAAAATCTACATTTTTGCGGAAAATAGGACTCGAAGCACTGAAGGGCAAAAAAGGCGGATTTAAGCACGATCGCATTCCTGTTTTTATCGAACTTAAAAGCTTTACATCTAGCCAGATAGACATAGAAAAATTAATTGTTGAAGAGTTTAGCATTTGTGGCTTTCCCTCTTCTGAGCAATTTATCGCTAAGGCATTAGAGCAGGGAAAACTGTTAATCTTGCTGGATGGATTGGATGAAGTGCCGACAGTCAACACAAATGAGGTCATTAGTAAAATTCAAAATTTTGTTGACCGCTATGATAAAAATAGCTTCATTGTCTCTTGTCGCACAGCCGCTTACAGAAACAACTTTCAACGCTTTACTGATGTAAAACTTGCAGACTTTGACGATACTCAAATTGAGCAATTTATTGGTAACTGGTTTCAGTCTGAGGTTGATAAACAAGCGGGAACGGCTCAAAAATGTTGGGAGTTATTGCAAAAGCCAGAATATGCAGCAGCTAAAGAGTTAGCCCACACGCCATTATTGCTAACTTTCCTCTGCCTGACTTACGATCGATCGCAAAATTTTCCTAATAATCGCAGTGTTCTTTACAAATCCGCTTTGCGGATATTGTTGGAAGAATGGGCGGCGGAAAAGCGGATTCTGCGAGATGAAATTTATCAAGGACTCAGCACGGAGTTAGAGGAGAGTTTGTTATCGGAGATTGCTTATACTGGTTTTGACACTGATAAGCTGTTTTTTTCGCAGCGAGAAGTGGTTGAGGAAATCAAAACTTTTTTAGCAGGCAATTTGAATGCACCGAAGCATTTAGACGGTGAGGCGGTTCTGAAAGCTATTGCTGTTCAACAGGGGATTTTGGTAGAACGAGCTGAGGATGTGTACTCGTTTTCGCACTTGACGCTTCAGGAATATCTCACGGCGCAATATATTGCTGATAATAATTTAATTGAGCAGTTAGTTACCGATCATCTTTCCGATCGACGCTGGCGAGAGGTGTTTTTGTTGGTAGCGGGGTTGGTGCGTTCAAAAAATGGGGCTGATGACTTGCTGCTGTTAATGGAAAAAGAGGCTCAAAAGTACATTAACACGCCGAAGTTGCAAGGGCTATTGCAATGGGCAGAGGCAGCGACTAATGGCTCGGAAGGTGATTTTAAGCCTGTCGGTAAACGTGCTGTGGCGATCGCCAACGCTATCGCCCTCGCCATCGCCTACGCCAACGCCCTCGCCATCGCCTACGCCCTCGCCTACGCCAACACCAAGGCCAAGGCCTACGCCGCCTACGCCTACGCCGCCTACGCCATAGCCCACGCCGCCAAAGCCGCCAACGCCAACGCCAAGGCCATCGCCCACGCCGCCCTCGCCAACGCCAACGCCGCCATCGCCGCCCTCGCCATCGCCTACGCCAACGCCCTCGCCTACGCCAACGCCGACGCCAACGCCGACGCCAACGCGTTGGCCATCGCGTTGGCCGAAGAACTTAAAAAATTTAAAATCTTCAAGGAGGTGAACTGGACTGAACTAATTGCTCAACTGAGAGAACTTGAGAAGCAATTGCCCGATCGTGAGCAGCATAAACAAATACACTTAGCATTTGCCCATCGCCTTGTAGATACCTGGTGTCATGCACTCCATCTCAATCCAGAAATAGTCAAATTATCTAAGGAAGAAGCAGAGGCGCTGGGAGATTATTTATCTGCAAATCATCTCATCATCGAATGCAAAGAAGCAGCAGTGAGAATATCAGCAAAAACCTGGGAAGAAATAGAATCGCGGATGTTGTTAGTTCCAGAGAATTCTACCATTTGAGATTCTCGATCTGTCCTGGACGCACTCCAACCAAAGAAACCGGGTTTTTTGCTGAATCTGACGACTGCGACGAAGGATTTTCGTAAAAACCCGGTTTCTGGACACCCACCTGGTTTTCTTCAGCTTCAAATCTCGCCATTGACCTGCATCTGATGTACTTTATCTGCCAACTCTTGCAAGCGCTTTTCGTCCAACTCGTCAATCGCCAGCATCCCGACATAGATGATTTCCTTCAGCGTTAGTCGGGTTGCAAGCGCCTTTTTCTGCACAAGTTCCTTAATTATGGGGCTCACCCCGATGGCGGTACTGGCTCTAGTCACAAAGGTAACGGGAGATTAACAACTTTGACTAAATCTTAGCACCTTTAAGCTGAGCTTTTAGCTGCGATGCAAAATGCTTAAGCGCGTCTTGACAAGACGAAACACAAGGCTTATAGTGGAAATGTGGAAAGGCAGATCGACCTACTCCTCCAAAACCTCAACCAAATCCTCAATCATCACATCAAAAGTGCGAGCTAACTTCCGCAGCAAAGTAAAGTCAACCGTTGTCAGCCCTGGACAACGGGCATAATGCTTGACAGTGTTGTACATTACCCCAGAACGTTCTGAAACTTCCTTGAATGTCCAACCTTTCTCTGCGGCTAGTTCTCTGACTTTAATTCTTACTAAACCCATGCTTGATAGTTTATACAGTTGCGTGGTTTCTCATTAAGAATAGATGACTTTGGCAAAGAATGCTCAAGGCCGATCGACCTACTCCTCCAAAACCTCAACCAAATCCTCAATCATCACATCAAAAGTCCGAGCTAACTTCCGCAGGCAAGTAAAGTCAACCATTGCCATTTCAGGACGACGAGCATAGCTTCTGACAGTGCTATAAATTACCCCGGAACGATCGGATACTTCCTTAAGCGTCCAGCCCTTCTCCGCCGCTAGTTCCCGAATTTTTAGCCTGACTAAACCCATGCTTGACAGTTGATGCAATTGCGTCGTACAATTTTATATGTAAAGAGCGATCGCCCCCCGGCCTGGAAAACTAAAGGGCGATCGTCTGTAAAACCTCATCTGGACAGATTATTTCTTTCTATCAAAAAGTGCATTTGCCTTATCCAGAAGTCTACTAACCATATCCAGAGGTGTACTAGCCATGATATCAGAAACTCCAGCAAAATCGCGGACGATCGCAGAATCGAGAATAATTCATAAATCTCCCATCCTGCATCCGCTGGCGAGATTTGTCACAGAAGAAACAGTTGCACTCCTGTTCAATATCTCAACAGACGAGATTTACCGGATCGAATGCTGTCGGTACATGGTGTACGTGCACGCCAAAGGCATCAGCCGGTTTGTCAGCTACGCCGATTTTCCGCCGATTGTCGGAGTAAATGCGATCGCACCTCAAGATTTTGGCAGATGGTACAAACGCTGGAAAAGCAAGCAAGCACCAGCATTTTGGACTAAATTCTACACCTACAAGTTCAAAAAAGCAGTTTCAGTTGACAGATTGCTAGAGTGGGGCCAATTGGTGGCTACTGTTAAATCCGTCATTTCTGGGGCGGCGCTGCAACAGCTACGAGATGTCTATGCCCAAGAAAAAGATTTGATGGAGAAATTTTAAAGTGCGATCGCCCGGGCAACCAACTGCCAGAATGGGCCAAGGAAAAATTAAAATAAATGGCTAAGTGAGAAAATGGAGGTAGAAAATGGACAATCACCATGCCTAGAAAAATTCGCGAGTTAAAAGCTCAGATTACCCGTGAGGGCTTTATTTATTTGCCAAAACGCGGATAAGGCAGCTATGAGAGATGGCAGCATCCTTTGATTGGGAAGACATTAACAATTCCAGGCAAAGACGGAGATGATGTGCCACGCTATGAGAGAGAAGCAGTTGGCAATATTGTTAGCCGAACTCGACGAGTTAAAGGAGGAAGATTCATGAATCGATACAGTATGATCGTCCAATGGTCTGACGAGGATCAACTTTTCCTCGTGACGATTCCAGAGTTTGCCGATCGCGTTGTCATGCCCTGTACCCACGGCCAAACCCGCGAAGAAGCCATCCGACATGGCGAAGAAGTGCTCGAAATGTATCTAGAAGCTTGGCAGGAAGAAGGTGAACCCATCCCCGCACCTAGCATTCTTCAAATCGCCTAGAAAACCTCATCCTCGATACCCAGCCACCATTCCCCCAGATTCATTAAATCTTTGTGAATGTCCGTAAGTTCTGTCATATACTCTTCAGCAGAAATCTCCGATCGCCTTTCTTGCAATTTTTTCAGCCGCAGTTGCACCAACAGCCAAGGTTTGGAAATCCCGTCCTTTGCTTCGATATATTTGGCTAGATCTTTGCTGTCCATAGTTATGGTTATTTGTTATTTGTTATTTGTTATCTGTTGGTAGGTGGACTGGTATTATGCTAATTTTGAAATCCCTTTAAAAAAACCTCATTTTTTCCTGTCGCTTTTAACCGATATTTTGAACTCTTCTTCAGAACAGGCAAGATGCCTGTTCCACAAAACATCCGGTTTCTTGTGGGGAGTAGGGGTTGGGCCGAAGAGCCCGCCCGAAAACATCCTTTACCTGTAATCCGAAGTCTGAATATTCTTGAGCTTCGCAGCATATTTCATGCCGTATTCCGGGCGACAGAAGCGATCGATCTGAGCCTCAAAGAATGCCCTATTTGCCTTCAAATGCTTCGGATTGGGGTCATCCAAAGGATACAAAAGAGCCGTCCGCAACGCTTGAAACACTGCCGAAGTTACGCAATACATCGATCGCTGAAATGTCACCCCAATTTGATTGAGGATATCATCTTCGCCGCGACAGCGCTGTTTGTAGAAATCCATCAAATAAGGCGGCAGGAAATGCAGCATATCTTGTGCTAGCAAAGTCGGCGGAATGCCCGCCGTACCTACCGGGAATTTGTCCGCATAAAGCACTCCGTAGTGGAAGTCTTTTTGGTCGTCAGGAACTTCCTTAGCTTGAGCGTTGTAAGATTTGGTTCCTCGGAACGGTGAAGTGCGATAAAATACAGCTTCCACGTAAGGTAACGCTGCTTCATAAAGCCAAGTGAAACCTTTAGATTTCGGGATGATTTCGTAGGTTTCGCCGTCGATTTGAACGTGGTGGTAAATGGGACGACCGGCGATCGCAAATATGCCATTTACTAGGAAATCCATAGCTTGAGGGACTGTCGTAATTTTCCCTTCGTCGTACAAGTCGGAAACCTCAAAAAACACCGGCGCCATGACTTCCCAGAATAAACCGAGATTGCTGTAATAAGACATTTGGCGACATTGTTCTAAAAACATTTCTGGAAATGCTTTGTGAAGTCCCAGCATGAACGGGTTTTTTTTGAAGTAAGCTTTAATTGCCCGATCGGCATTAGCCTTATATTCCTCACTGTCCAAATAAGGATCGAATTGATTGGTCGGCACGTACAAGCCCCGGTGCCAAAGCATTGACCTCATGCACTCTTCGGCAAATTCCATGTTAATGCGATCGTGCCACAAATGGTGAAACAGCCGCGGGCTTTTACCAGTTTCACCCTTCTCCATGAACTCCAAAAGTTCAGGGTGAGCGCTTCCAGTCCCGCGCCATATCCGCAAATCTGCACCGTCGCCTGCATAGTGATTTTGCAAGTCTAAATACTCCTGGGGCAAGAAGTATTTAAAGAAAGGAAGCGGGTGTAAAAATACCCGTTCGGCGATGTAAAGCAAATCCCGCCAGTAGAAATCCATCGGCACTGCGTAAGCTTTCCAAATAGCGATGATTTGCATCAGATTTTCCGGCGTATCTGGAATCATCGCTCCCCCGGCTTCTAGTCTGTGAATTACCTCAGCAAATTCATGTTTGGAAGGAGGTAGTTTAGTTGCTGGTTTATTAGGGGTATGTACCATTGTTTCTTCCTTTGATTGAGTGAATCTAAATATTTTGAATTATTGCAAAAAGCTGCGATTCTTTAACTGGTTCCCAGGAAGAGCCTGGGAACCGATATCCAGGCCCGCTAGCCGTAAAATTGGAGGCAGAGCCTCCGGATCTGCGTTACCAGGCTCTGCCTGGTAACGAGTAGATTCTTAGTCTGCAGAGGCGGACTTCGTTTGTGTAGACGCGATTTCCATATCCGAGCGTTCTAGGGGATAGCTAATAGCAACTTGGGTATTTCTGTCCGCCGGCAGAGTAGCAACGATCGCATTTGTAGTAGATTCGCTCCACTTGAGCAGCCAAGCAGGTTGAATTCCCAACACAAAAATTATGCCCGCCAAAACCAGCGCCGGCATATTTTCACCAAACGTAACTGGAGGGTAGTAAGCCGTGGCGTTGTCCAACTTCCCAAAACAGGTGCGGTTGAGCAGAATTACAAAGTAAACTGCTGTTAAACCAGAAGCTAAAATGCAGAGTAAAGTTGGAATTGGAAAGATCGAAAAACTGCCTTGAAACACTAAGAATTCGGCAATAAAACCCACCAAACCCGGAATTCCGGCGCTTGCCATGCCGCCCAAAACTAACAGGGAACTGGCAGTGGGTAAACCCCGCATCGGGTTCATCAAACCGTTGAGTACATCCAAATCCCGCGTGCCAACTTTGGTTTCGATGATGCCTACCAAATAAAATAGCAAAGCTAAAATTAAGCCGTGGCTTACCATTTGCCCCACAGCGCCGATTAAGGCGAGTTTCGTACCTGCGGCGCAGGCAACGAGGATGTAGCCCATATGTCCGATCGAACTATAGGCTACCATGCGCTTGATGTCTTTTTGGGCGATCGCGCTCAAAGCGCCGTACATCACGCTCACTGTGCCGATTATCGCTAAAGCCGGGGCTAGAATTGACCAAGTTTCGGGAAACAACTGCAAGCCAAACCGTACTAAACCGTAAGTTCCCAACTTCGCCAAAATCCCTCCCAGCAAAATTGCTGTTGCTGGCGAAGCTTCGACATAAGCATCCGGTAGCCAAGTATGCAGCGGCACCAAGGGAATTTTAATTCCCAACCCAATTAGCAGAATTGTTAGCAGGATTAACTGCGTTCTCAATGGCAATTCTTGAGTGGTAATCGCACTGTAATCGAAATTTAAAGAACCACTCAGCCAAGCCACACCCAAAAATGCAGCTAAAACCAAAAGTCCCGAAACAGCCGTGTAAATCAAAAACTTCATGGCAGCGTATTCCCGCTGCTTTCCGCCCCAAATCGCAATCAACAGGTAAAAAGGAATTAATTCTACTTCGTAAAACAGTACAAACAGCAGCAAATTTTGAGACATCAAAGCTCCGGCAATACCAGCATTGATCAGCAAAATCAAAGCATAGTAAAGCTGGGGGCGCTCCATCTTTTCGCCAGTGCCGTAAATTACTAATAGCGTCAGCAAAGCACTTAAAACCAGCAGCGGCAAGGACAAGCCGTCAATGCCCAAGTTGTAGCTCAAACCTAATTGTGGAATCCAAGGCAAATATTCTTGAAATTGCAATCCCGAATTGGCCGGAGCGAATTGAGTCAAAAGCCAGATATTCAAAAGGAAAATAGCAGCAGCAAAAGCCGAGGCTATTGAACGCAGACGCATCCCATTGATATTTCCGGGCAGGAAACCGACTACCGCAGCGCCCAACGCGGGCAACCAGAGCAAGGCACTAAGCATAATGTATGAAGAGTGAAGAGTAAAGAATCTATTTTGCAGGCTCTTGTCTTTTCTTTGATAATTTGAGAGTTTATAGCAAATCCGGATTAAAGATTCCCCTTACTCTTAGTCCGCGCACCATCCGGACTTTGTTTGTGTATAATACGCGATTTCAATCGCCGAGAGTTCGAGGAATAATGAACCTGGACTTGATATTAGATGTTAAACTCTCAAATTATCAATCCCAAATTCCCTCAAGACTCAGAAAGAATAGTGACTGTGCCCGTGTCTAAATCGTAATATCCACCAACAACTTTCAGTTTATTCTCTTCAATTAATTTAGAGATTACTGGAGAGGCTATCAATTTGTTAGCTTGCAGCCTAACATTCGCTTTACAGGCATTTTCTAGTCGGTCGCCCGCTTGGTCTTTCGAGCTTTCTACAGCCGGCTTAATGGCGTCTAGCAAACTGGCAATTTGACCGGGAACTTGAGCTCCTTTGATGGTTGCGTCTACCGCACCGCACCTTTTATGCCCGATTACCACAAGCACTTTTGCTCCCAATACCAGCGTGCCAAATTCCAGGCTGCCAATTTCTTCTGGGGTAGCCACATTTCCGGCCACGCGACAGACAAATAAATCTCCCAATCCTTGATCGAAGATAATTTCCGAAGGAAAGCGGGAATCTGCACAGCCGAGAATAGCAGCAAAGGGTTTTTGAGATTTGGCAACTTCGGTGAGGCGCCCAAAGTCTTGGTTGGGACTTTGGCGTTTTTTGTCAACAAACCGTTTGTTCCCGTCCATTAACTTTTGCAGAGCTGCATCGGGAGCCAAGTCATTTTGAGCAATTGCTGGTTCGGGTGCAGCCAAATCAGCCCCTGCTCGTGCTGCGAGTATCCCTGTACCAATAGCACCTGCGACAAATTTGAGTGAATTGCGCCGGGAAAGATTGAATTGTCTGTTGTTTGAGTTCATTTAGGCTGCGTTATTTGAATGAGTTTGAAATCTTTGTTCAAGACTTCAGGTTTTTTAGATTTTAGATTAAAACTGTCACCTAAAATCTTCAAGCTTATATTTCTTTACCCGCCTACAATCAGCGACAAGCGACCTAGCAGTGGCCAGCTTATGAGCAGTCCCAAAACTGCCACTCCGAACAGAATTGTCAAGGCATAAAACTGAGTTTGACCGTTAACGTTGTATTTGAGGCTTTGCCCGCCGAAAACTGTTGCAAAACCGATTAAGTTCACGAATCCGTCCACAATATTGCGATCGACCCAGGAGATGATTTGCGAAACCAAACCAACTGCAAATATCACTGTCACGCGGTAAAGTTGGGCAGTGTAAAAATCGTAGGCAAAAAAGTCTTGCAGGGCTTGAGAACCAATTCGCACCGGTTTTTCCCATTTCTCGTTCAGGTAAACAAATGCTCCTGCACCGATACCGATCGCCGTTGACAAAACTAGCAGTCCACTGGCGGTATAATTCAAACTCGCCCCAGGCAATAACTGCCACGTCGCCAGTAAGTGCGGGACGTGCAAAGTAAAGCCCATTAAAACAGTCATCGGCAAGATGAAAGGCCAGTGAACTTCTGGCGAGCGTTCGGTCATTTGTTTTGGTTTGCCACCAAAAACTAAACCGAAAACCCGCACTAAGCCAAAAGCAGTGACGCCGTTTACAAACAGCACTATTCCTAACAAGAAAGGGTGAGTTTGCCAAAGCCCGGATGTGAAGTCTTCTAAAGCCCAGAAACAGCCGAAGGGCGGCAGTCCCACCAATCCAGCGCTACCGACAATAAACGATATCGCCGATATCGGCCGCTTTCCCCACAAACCGCCGAGAGCTCGGACATCCTGAGTGATGCTGTTCCAAACTACCGAACCGATGCTCATCACCAGCAAACCCATTGCCAAGGTGTAGGCAAATATCAATGTCAGGGCTGTTTGGGTTTGTCCAGTGCCGACGGCGATAAATACTAAGCCCATGTATGAGCTGACTATATAGGAAAGCGTGCGCTTGATGTCGATTTGGGCGATCGCAATTAATGAAGCACCAACCGCCGTCGCAGCGCCTACAATAATAGTTGTCTTCAGTCCGATCGGCGACAAAGCAATCACTGGCTGCAACTTAATCAAAATCCAAGCACCAGTTTCCACAACTACGGTGTTCCGCAAAATCGTCGCCGGTAGCGGGCCTTCCATCGCCTCATCCAGCCACAGGTGCAAGGGAAACTGAGCGCACTTACCCATCGGGCCAGCAATCAAAGCTAAAGTCAACAGCGTCGCTACAGTCGGGTCAAGTTTTGCAGTCTGGGCCCAAACCGCCAACTCGTCAAAATTCCAAGTTCCAGCCAGCGGCAGAATGGCGACTACTCCCATCAGCAGGAATAAGTCACCCACCCGCTTTGTTAAGAAAGCGTCGCGGGCTCCTGTCACCACCAAAGACTGATTGAACCACAGCCCGACTAGCAGGTAAGTGCCCAAAGTCAGAACTTCCAAAATCATGTAGCTGAAGAACAGGGAATTGCACAGTACCAACCCGCACATCCCGGCTTCAAACAGCCCCATCAGGGAAAAGAACCTAGCCCAGCCCCAGTCCATTTCCATGTAACCGAAAGCATAAACCTGCGCCAGTAAGTTCAGTCCGGTAATCAAAACAGTCGCCCCGACGGTGACAGGAGAGATTTCCACGGGAATGGTTAAGTCTAAACCTGCTACGTTCAGCCAGGGAATCAACTGGTGTTGCACCGGTTGGTTCCAAATAGCTGTCAGGGCGATGACGCCGTGTAGGAAAGCAAACAAGGTTAATATGGCGTTCACATAACCGGATGGTCTTGGCCCGGTGCGGCGGGTAACAGCCGGAAACCACAGCATCGACAGAACTCCGCCGATGAGTGGATAGCAAGGTATAAACCAAACGGTCTGGAGTAAGATTTGAGCCATTGGCATTACCTGTAAAGGTTACAAAAATTTAAAATTCTGAGAATCCGCCTGAGTTATCGTCGTTTAACCGGGCGCGATCGGAATATTGTTCTTAATTTTAGATTAAGTTTTGCGTTAATAATTATCGACTATGTTATTCGATACATAAGATACTTTAATAAGTAAAAATACTTAAGAGGGAGTAAATTTAACTTCCAGGCTGGAGCCTAGGAACCCAGCTCCAGAGGAAGAGCCTCGCTTGCGAAAATGGAGGCTCTTCCTCGCCTATCTGCGTTACCAGCCTCCAGCCTGGTAACGAGTAACAGGAACACTTAATAAGTAATAATACTTAAAACAGCTAAACTGATGAATAGCGCTTGTATAAAAGCGAAAAAGGAGGATCGGGCTCGCCCCTCTGCTTTACCAGGTTCCAGTCTGGTAACCAGTAATAACGACTAACCAGATAACCTAATAAGTAATAACACTTAAAATACGTAAACTTATGAATCGCGCTTGAATACAAACGATCACAGCTTATACTATGTTTGGGGTTATTTTTTGACCCTACTAAAGTTTATAACGATCTAACAATGAACGAAAAGTATTTTTTGCAAAGAACTGAGCCACTTGATAATGAAGCATTTGTGGAAGAAGTTTACCGCGTTTATTTGAAACGCGATTCTGACGCTTATGGTAAAAGCTTCTTTCTTCATAAATTGCAAAACGGCGAACTTACACGGCCGGAAATCCTCAGCTCATTTTTGCAGTCACGGGAATTTAATTTTATAAGTGAATGGCAAAAAAGTATTTTAGGATTGCCAAGTTTGGAGATAATGTCATACCACATACCAAAAACGGCAGGAACAACTTTTTTTATAGCTTTAACACAGGTTTACGGTCTAGATAAAATTGCTGGTTTTTTGGATGAATCGTTAGCAGTAAGTAAAGGTGTAGATCCGCAAACAATAAAAGTAATACACGGTCATGTTCCTTCGAGAAAATATTTCTCTCCTGCTCAAGTAAAAGAAATAATCTGGTTGAGAGATCCTATTCGGCGGTTAATTTCCTTGTATCTCTTTTGGAAAAGTCTTCCCCGTACTGAAGATGAGAGTTTGCACAATTATGTACAAGAAAAAAACTTAGATCTGGTGGAATTTGCCAAGATTCCTCAGCTCCGCAATGAAATGTCTCAATATGTTGGGGGTCGCAATCTCACAGATTTTTATTTTGTGGGAATCCAAGGATTTTTTAAAGATGATTTAACCGAGCTGGGCGAGATGTTAAATTGGCCAGAAATCTCAATAACCTATGAAAACACAAACAAGCATAATGGCTATAACTCTGTGGTAAAAAGTATCATGTATGACAGCCATATTATGAATGAGCTAATACATCTCAATCGCGAAGATTTGGAACTTTATCAAACAGCATTATACCTGAGAGCTAAGCGGAAAGGAATATCAAATTCATTAGCACAGTTCCCGCTATCTCCACAGCAAGGTCAGTTTCAATTGCAACAAGTTTAAGCGCAACAAATTTAAAAAGGAGGCTCTTCCTCGCCTATATGCGTTACCAGGCTCTAGCCTGGTAACGAGCAACAGTTCCAGCAGATACCTGGCAAGGAAAGGCAGTCTCAATTGCCACAAATTTAAGCGCTACAAATGTAAGCATAACGGACGCACAGTTATAATTGTGGGATTTCCCAAGCTGCTAAAGGAAGTTTGGCTTGGCGCTGTCCGATCGACCTTGCCCTAACATTCAAAAGACCGATCGGCGTATTAAACAAATCTACCAGGTCCGCTCGGTCGATCCTCTTCGAGGGCTTCGCTAACGCACTTTTGGCAGCCGCAACCGGAAATTCCTTTAACAGCCACCTAGCCAGCCGGTAAAAATATTCCTGTGTTGTGAATTCTCGCATCAAATCGACACCGTGGAGTTCGTGCAAGTATTTATTAGATTCCCCGTACCGATACCATTGACTTTGTAACTGTTTTATTGTAGAACGGTGGCGGTGTCGGACGATCGCATTTTCGGCAAAATGTAATTTATAGGATGTTTGCCGCAAAATCCGCCAACACAAGTCAGCATCGCCGCCGCTGGTGAGGTAAGCGCGAAATAATCCTATTTGTTGTAAAACGAGCCTCCGTACAGCTAAATTGGCGGTTTGGCCGTAGGGAGAAAAAGGATGAGCGAGAGTATGTTTTTGAGATAAAGTATTTTGGCGATCGGCGTGTTGTTCTAAAATAGTTTTACCGGGCAATGCGAGTATTTCCCCAGCGCTAATTCCTATTTCTAAGTCAATAAATGGCTTAACTAAATTTTCCAGCCAGTCAGATTCCGGGCGACAGTCTGCATCAGTAAATGCAATGATTTCGCCTGTTGATGCGCGAATTCCTTGATTGCGGGCGGCGTAGGAACTTTGAATCTGATTTTCACTGAGGTGGCGAATGGTTATTTTATCGAACTTAGCTGCTGTTTCGATGATTGCTGAAGTGCGATCGCGGCTGTTGTTGTCTACTAATAGATATTCTACTCTGTGTGGTGGATAAGTTTGCGATCGCAGGCACTCGATCAACGGCGGCAAATCCATCTCGCCGTTGTAAACAGGCACAACCACCGAAACCTCCGGTAAAAACGTTTTAGTCATTCACAAACAACCGTAAACGATAGCATAACTAATATTGAGTAAGATTAAACGAACCGCGAAGGCGCTAAGGAGGCTAAGGAAGATAAATAAGCAAATGTAGTTCTTCCTGTGTCCTATAACCCTCTTCGCGGTTCTTCAAATAATTAAAAAGCGTTACTAAGTTCCATTGCATTAACTGGGGATATCAATTCTCCAAATTATAAGTTCCGAGCCTTAAACAGGCAAGATGCCTGTTCCACAACTTCATTCAGTTCTTGTGGAACAGGCATCTTGCCTGTTTCTTTCAAGTAGTAGAAAATATCTCTTACATCCCCTGTACAATCCGTCACGCAATCCCTTCTCAACTGTTGCTAGTCAACATCAAAATCATTAACACTAACGCCCCATTAGTTATATAAAAAATGCCAACAACCTGAGTTTCTAACCAGCCGCACAACTCTAGATGATGGTGCAGCGGAGCCATTCTTAACAAACGTTGGCCAATGCCATCCGGGCCTTTTGTAGCTTTGTAATAACCTACTTGAGCAATTACTGACAGCGTTTCAATAAAGAAAATCCCGCTGATGATTAATAATATCCAAAGGCTATTTGTTAATAAACCTACCGCACCCAACGCACCACCCAAAGCTAAAGCACCTGTATCACCCATAAACACCTTGGCTGGATTGCGGTTGTGTGCCAAGAAACCGAGACAACTGCCACTGGTGCAGGCGCAAAATATCATTAATTCTGGCGAAGTAGAGGCTACAGATGCACCCAATCCCAAAAGTGCGATCGCCCCCAAACCTCCCATCAACCCGTCAACGCCGTCGGTAATATTCGTAGCATTGCTTTCAGCTACCAGCACAAAACCCGCCAGCGGCCAAAACAGAAAACCTAAAGGCAATACCCAACCGAAAGGCAAAGCAATGCTGGTAGAAATACCTGGTTCACGAAACATCATCCACAGACAAAATAGAGCTGCAAAACCTATTTGCAAAGCCAATTTCATCCGAGGTGAAATACCTTTATTCGACTTGAGGCGCAGAATTTGCCAGTCATCGATCCAGCCAATGAAACCGTAAGCTAAAGTTAAAGCCGATACGGCAACAACATCTGAGTTAAATCTAGACCAAAGCAAAGCAACTGCGACCCCTGCGGGTACAAAAAAGATGCCTCCCATTGTCGGCGTTCCCGCCTTTTTTAAATGAGCTTGGGGGCCGTCTTCGCGAATTATTTGTCCTGCTTTTAGTTGCTGGAGTACGGGCACAACTGCATAGCCCAACCCCGCCGCAACTAAAGCACAAACAACTAGCGGCATAAATAGGGATGCAGGTAAATTCAAAAATCTACCCGCTGCTCCATCTAAACCTATCGCCACAATGCCGATCCCCAAACTTAGCAGCAGGAATAAATTCTTGCCTGTAAGTTTGAAGGGCAGACTAAAAGGGATTTTCTCATCCAAAAAGTTATCCATAACACTCCTCACCACACACTATTTGAGAATAAGCAATTGAAAATGGGGGAATAGGGTGCGATACAGGAGATTGAGAAATCTCTTAGTTTTTCTTCCCTGTTTCCGGTTGATTCCTTCACCCTTCTACCAGTTATTCTTCGCCTACACTCACATCCTCTTCTACTTCCTCTTCTAAATCATCGTAAGGACTGTCGTCAACTGCCATCAGTTCAGAAATTTCTTCTTCGTGCAGATAGTCGGGTTCTTGGACATCCCTTGCTAACAGGCGATTGTTAGATTCCAACCAGTCTAAAAGAGAAGATTGCTGCTTTAATGGAATTACATCCGCAGGCAAGTGGCGAGGTATTTGACGCAGAGATGGGTTGTACATGATTCTCGGTTTTTAAAGACAAAGACGCGATCGAGTAGAGGTAACGTTTTGCCGACGAACTGATCCTTTGATCAAGCACTTGCAAATCGGGCATTTAGCAAGGCTAAAGCATTATACCACAGGCTCCGTTTGGTTCCGGATGGGATAAGATGGGAGACCGAAAAGGCGATCGCCCCCAGCATGGGCCTCAGAATAACACTAAAATCCGCTCTTGCCAATCCTTCTTTAGCCGTAAGCATTGTAATCTGAGACGATCGTCTTTAAGATATCGCCGGACACGCCGCGATCATATTCTGCAAGCTTGCCTAACTCCAACCGATTGATTCAGAATAGTCTCCTGATTTTTCATCAAAGCCTTATCCCGAAAGCCCTCTGGCTTCTTCAGTCAACTCTCAAGCAATAAATCTCAGAATGGATACAACGGCAGCGGTTTTATACAACAAAGAGGGTTACCACACCGGAGGGCAAAAACTTCTGGGGCGTCATTCAGCCGGAGAAGGGTTTCTCAAAAGCTTAGTCCAACACGGAACCGCTAACTCTCTCTATTGTTGCGCCGATAGCAAAACAACCTTTAAGGAGTTTTGTTCGCACATCCAACCTTGGCTGCAAAAAGCTCGGAAAGTCCGCTGGATTCCAATGGAACGACCGGATTTGCTATCTCAACCGGGCACAATTTACCGACCCGATCCGGTTCTGTCACAGATGGTTTGGGCGCGCAGATTTGTGGATCAGCGGGCCTACAGCGTTTGTGGCGTTACTCACACGATCGGTACAAAATACATCATGGGGGCGATCGGCGATTTGATAACCGCACCCATGCAGCCTTGGGACGCCCTGATCTGCACCTCTACAGCCGTGAAAACAGCAGTAGAGGGAGTTATGAGGGAGTGGTCTGAATATTTAGCGCAGCGTAACGGCGGTAAACCGGAAATTTTGGTCAAATTCCCCGTTATTCCCCTAGGAGTGGATTTCAGCGCGTTTCCGCAGGGTGTGGAAGCAGTTAAGAGTCGCCACCAACTGCGGCAAGAACTCGGCATTTCTCCCGAAGATATTGTTGTGTTATTTGTGGGTCGATTGACTTTTTCTGCAAAAGCTCATCCGGTACCCATGTACATCGCCCTAGAACGGGCCTCACAACACACAAAAGCCAAAATCCATTTAATTCAAGCCGGTTGGATCGAAGATCCGAGAGAAGAACCCGACTTTAAAACTAGCGCGCAAATATTTTGTCCCTCGGTGAATGCTATTTTTTTAGATGGGAGACAGCCGGAAATTAGAGTAAATATTTGGTCGGCGGCAGACATTTTCATTTCGCTTTCCGACAACATTCAAGAATCCTTTGGACTGACACCAATAGAAGCCATGGCGAACGGACTGCCGGCCATAGTCTCCGATTGGAACGGATACAAAGAATCTGTACGCCACGAAATAGACGGCTTCCGCATTCCCACACTCATTCCGCCCCCAGAATCTTGTTTAGATTTAGCCCTAAATTATCTTGACGGCAGCTTAAATTGGCCGACTTACATGGGTCACACTTCCCTCGCCACAGCAGTTGACATTGAGGCTTGCACCCTGGCCTTGTGCCAATTAATTGAAAACCCAGAATTGAGAAAGCGGATGGGGGAAAATGCGAGACAAAGGGCGAGGGAAATTTATGATTGGAAAGTAGTAATTGCTGCTTACGAACAATTGTGGCAGGAATTAGCAGAAATTCGCCTGGCGGCACCGGAGTCAGCACCTTTAAAACCCGGGAAACCGCCTTATCCCCTAGGCGATGATCCGTTTCGGGTATTGGGTAATTATGCGACTAGAAGTTTAAGCAATGAGATGATGCTGAGTCTGGGTGCGATCGCCACACCAGAACTTTTAAAGCAGGTACAGACAATTAGGTTTACCAGTTTTGGTGAGGATAGGAGAAGATCTGTTAGCATTCAGATGGAGATATTGGATACAATTAAGCAGGAAGGTGCGATCAGCGTGGGGGAAATTATCCGACGCTACGTTAAAAACGAGCAAGAATTAGCCGACCTCTATCGGACTCTACTCTATTTGGTGAAATTTGATATATTAGTGATTAGTGATTAATCATTAATCATTAATCATTAGTTATTGGTGATTGGTTAAGCCCAGTCGCATCTAAATTTTACAGTCAAGTTTGATGAAATTCTTGTGGGGAGTAGGGTTGGGCGTCCCGCCCGCCTGAAAAATCCAGTGCAAGATGCCAGACAGCTTATTACAAATAACAAATTGCTTCTTCCTTCTTTCCCCTTCCTTTTTCCTTATTACTTCTTAAAAAATCATGCTTAGAAAATCTGCACTCTTAGAGATTATTGCTGGTAAGAATCGAGGATTGCTGGCTACTCCCACCGACCAACAAGCGATTTTAAGCGCGATCGCCCAATTGGAAGATTACAACCCCACACCACGCCCTGTCGAAGCCGCAGAGCTTTTAAATGGTGAGTGGCGGTTATTGTACACCACCAGCCGCGAACTGCTGAATCTTGACAGTTTTCCCTTAGTGAAATTGGGTCAAATTTATCAATCTATCCGCGTCAAAGAATCTAAAGTTTACAACATTGGCGAACTTTACGGCTTGCCTTATTTGGAAGGAATTGTCAGTGTAGCGGCGAGATTTGAGGCAACTTCCGAACGTCGAGTGCAGATCAAGTTTGAGCGGGCGATTTTCGGTTTAAGCAGGTTGATTGGCTATGAATTTCCGGGGAAGTTTATCAATGAGATTGAGTCGGGGAAAAAGTTCGCTGCTGTAGATTTCGGGCTGGATACTCGCGAACAGCAGGGATGGCTGGATATTACTTATTTGGATAAGGATTTGCGGATTGGACGGGGGAATAAAGAAAGTGTTTTTGTCTTGACAAAACAGTGATTTTGTGAGCTGTGATTAAGTGCGATCGCCCCTTAACTCATTCTCAATTTATCTTTCTTTCATCCGCGTTTATCCGCGTTCATCTGCGGTAAAAAATCAAAAATATATCACTTTTGCCAACAATTCAACACTTACTAAAACCCTCAAATCCATAGCCGATAAAAGCTTCAGATAGGATAACCGTTAAAACTTAGCGTTAAGAATTGACAATTGACAATTATTGTGATAGATGCTTGAATTTTAATTGAAAAGGCGTTAGTACATTCCCGCCAAGAAACTTACTAACGCCTTTTGTGTACTCCTTACGAATACAACACGATTATGCCACAAAACGGTTATCAACAGGGATTCGCAGCGAATCCTGGGGCGATCGCGTACCAAAAACGCCTTTACCCTTGGGCGATCGCCAAACTCATGCCCAGTATGCAGCAGGCGATTGTGGGGCGATTTCGCAGTCGATCAGATGCTGACGGGCACTTGCTGTGTCTGCGTCAACTGATGCCTCAAGCAACGCTTGTCGTAGTCTTTGACTTGCAACCAGACTTAGAAGTACCAATTGCGGCGCCCACAGCAATTCGATAAGCACAAGGATTGCGATCGCCATTTGTAGGGGCGGTGCCCCCGTGCCCGCCCCCTTCGTCTGACTGCAAGTCGATCTTTCTTGTATTTTCTTCCTTTTTAAGAATGACTCAGACTCGATAATTCATGCGTGTATCCGTGTAGTGCCTTCCTTCTTCCTTCGGCTATAAATAGCGACTTAAGTTAGGATAAAAATATCGTCAATTTGCTTTTAAATCATGACTTCTACAACTGCAAAATTCATCGTGTCTCAAGTGGGTGAAATTCCCCAATCACAAGCCGCGACGTGGGAAGATTATGTAGCAGCCTGCGAAGATCCATCTTTGGAGGAAGCCAGAATATTTTTTTATGAAGGATATCTTTGGATAGACATGGGTAATGAAGGGCCTCAGCACGCCAGATTTAACGATCTGTTTACTATCATATTTTTTGTGTGGTTTACTACCAAAATAGGACAAACTTTTGATTCTCTCAGCGGTTGTGTAATTGAGAAACCTAAAGTGGGAGCGGGTGCACCAGATAAAGTTTTATACATCGGCGGAGATTTCCACCAATGGCAAAAAGGGGAACCTCGCCGAATTAATCTGAATCAGTCGCGAGTTCCCGATTTAGTCGGGGAGATAGCCGATACTACTTTGGCCAGCGATTTAGATGAAAAAAAGCGGTTGTATGCTGCGTTGGGAATTCCTGAGTATTGGGTAGTAGATATTAAGGGCGAGAGAGTTTTGGCATTTCGCTTGCAGGAAAACGGGAAATATCAGGAATGCGAAATTTCCGGAGCACTTGAGGGATTGCCAATTGCTTTACTATCGGAGACTTTGAAACTTTTAAATGAGGGAAATGGGACGGCAGCGATGTGGTTTGCTCAACAAATTGGGAAGTTGTAGAAAGGTTGGCGAAAAGTGCGTGAAGCGTAGCTATCCCGTAGGGAATCGCTCTTAATTTTTTACACAGTTATAGCCTCAATCATAACATATAATAAAAATATATCTGCCCTGTTAATCTGCCATGACTGTACAATCTGTTTCGCGTTATGTCACAAGTCATCCTGAAATCTTGCAAGGCGAACCAATTATCGTAGGAACGAGGACTTCCGTTCGGGCGATCGTGGAATTGTGGCGTTTGGGTATTACTCCTGAAGAAATCCCGATGCACTTACCTCACCTGAAATTAGCTCAAATTTTTGACGCGCTGAGCTTTTATTTGGATAACCAGGAAGAAATAAATACTTATATTGAGCGCAATCGAATTCCTGAAGACTTGATTCATCCTCTTGTTAAAGCTGCCATGAGAAAACAACTAAAAGTATTGGAATTGTTCGGTACTATTGACTGCGACGAAGATTATAGCTACAAGCAGCAGCGACAAACAATATGAATGTCCTTATTGACTGGATATAGGTATCAAAACGCATTCGCTTCGCCGTTAACGGTATTGATAATTATATAATGCTAAGTGTAGGGCGATCGCCCTTTCATCCGAAAAATCTAACTGAAGTGCGATCGCCTACAATAGAATCAACACTTCTCCTCTCAAGCGCCATGCAAATTGTTTTGTCACCTGAAGTCGAAGCCCTCGTGCAGCGTCAACTCACGACTGGCAAATACAAAAGTGCGATCGAAGTAATCCTCGCAGCCCTTCAACTCTTGGAACAACAGGAAGACATTTATCAAGGACGACTGCAAGAACTTCAACGAGACGCACTGATTGGCCAGCAAGCATCCCAACGTGGTGAAGTCGTAGACGGTGCAATCGCAATGTCACAAATCCGCGCCAACCTGCGATCACGCTACAGTTCATCAGAAGCATGACTCCCAAATTTCGCCTCACCGAACCCGCAATTCAAGACATCGAGCAAATTGCCGACTACATCGCTCGTCAATCTTTATTTTTTAGTCTCAAGCGAGAGAAACTTCGTTTGTATAGTAGCGGTTTGAATCGCCGTGTTTTATTGCAATAATCAGTATCACCAAACCTACCAAAAACCAACAATATCACACGCAAAAAATGCTCCGACTCTCCCAAACCCAACTCAAAATTCTCGAAGAATGCCCCCGCAAATTCCAACACAGCTACCTAGAACTCCTAGCCACCACCGCCTCCCCAGAACACAAAGAAAAACTCACCTGGGGAAGCCACTTTCACCTATTAATGCAGCAGCGAGAACTCGGACTTCCCATTGAATTTATCATCCAACAAGACCCCGAACTGGGACGCTGTGTGGCAGCATTTATCAACACCGCACCCGAACTTTTCGCCGATTCAGAAAAGAGCGACAACATTTTTCGCCAAGCCGAACACCCCCGCACCCTAATTTTCCAAGACTACCTATTCACCGTTATCTATGACTTGCTAATAGCCGAACCAAACGCCGCCCAAATTCTCGACTGGAAAACCTATCCCCGCCCTCAAAAATCAAAATGGATAGCCGAAAGTTGGCAAACTCGCCTCTATTTATACGTCTTAGTAGAAACCAGCGACTATTCCCCCGAACAAGTTTCCATGACATACTGGTTTGTACAATTGCAAGGAGAAGAACCGCCGCAAAAACTCACATTTTATTACAACCAAACAGAACACGATCGCACAAAACAAGATTTAACCCACCTATTGCAGGAGCTAACCGACTGGCGACAGCGCTATACCGAAGGCGGCGAATTCTTACCCCAAGTAGAAATTAGTTCCAATCTTTGCGATTCCTGTCAATTTGCCACTCGCTGCAACCGCACAACAGACAACACAGCTTTCTCACCCAATCTGTCTGCAGAAACTCCCGTCAATTGGCTGCCCAATCTTGCTATAATCGAGGAAATATTTATTTAATATATAAACAAGCCCCCCAAATTTTAGTCGTTACTAGGCTCTGCCTGGTAACGCCAATACGGAAATTTTCCCGCTCGTAAGCGAGGCAGAGTATCGGGAAATCGGTTCCCCCGCAGAGCCGGGGAACCAGTGACTCGCTTAAGTTTTATTTAACATACAAAAACCCCCTCGGATTCATCTGTGGTAAAAATCTAAAATCTAAAATCGAATGACAGAAACCGCTCACAACTGGCAAAATCAACCCTTACCACAACCCCCTGATTGGCTGATCGAAGCTGTCAGAAACCACGCACCAGAACTCCCCGGAAACTATGCCGCTGCACTTCTCTGGTATAGAGGAATTCAAAATCCCGAACAAATACCTGGTTTCTTAAATCCCAAACTTTACAAACCAGCAAGTCCCTTTGAATTCGGGCTAGAAATGAACTGGGCGATAGAAAGAATCAAGGAAGCACGAAACAGCGGCGAAAAAGTCGCAATTTGGGGAGACTTCGACGCCGACGGCATTACCTCAACATCCGTACTTTGGGACGGACTGGGAGAATTTTTGGCTCAAAATGACCAACTAATTTATTACATTCCCAACCGCTTAACCGAATCTCACGGACTCAATACCCCGGGAATAGATGCCTTAGCACAATCTGGAATTAGCTTAATTATTACCTGCGATACCGGCAGTACAAACATCGCGGAAATCGAATATGCGAGTAGCTTAAACATCGATACAATTATCACCGATCATCATACATTACCCGACGATCGCCCGCCAGCTACAGCCATTATCAATCCCCGCTACTTTCCGCCAAACCACCCACTATTTAACCTTTCAGGAGTTGGAGTAGCTTACAAATTAGTTGAAGCATTATATCACACATTACCGGATATTCCGCAGCGCCCGATCGCAGATTTATTAGAATTAGTAGCGATCGGCTTAATTGCCGATTTAGTCCAACTTACAGGAGACAGCCGCTACCTAGCACAAATCGGCATCCAACAACTGCAAAAACAAATCGCAAATCCCACCCGCCCGGGAGTTGCAAAATTGCTCGAACTCTGCAAAAGATCGGGCGATCGCCCAACCGACATTTCCTTCGGGCTCGGCCCCCGAATCAACGCCGTCAGCCGCATTCAAGGTGACGCCAGCTTCTGCGTAGAACTCCTCACCAGCCGCGACAAAAAACGCTGCGAAGAACTAGCAAATTTAACCGAAATTGCCAACTCCCGGCGCAAATCTTTACAAAAAGATGTTGCCAAAGATGCCGCCGCCAAATTACCCAAACTCGACCTCTCAACTACTAGCGTCATCGTCCTCAGCGACCCCCAATGGCCGGTAGGAGTATTAGGATTAGTAGCGGGACAAATCGCCCAAGAATACGGCCGCCCCGTGATTTTATTCAGCACAGAAGGAAGCGAAGAAATTAACGAAAATACCCCGGAAACGCAATTTACCTCTTTCTTAGATTCAGAATCACCAACACTTTCCCCATCCAAAATTGCCAGGGGTTCGGCGCGTTCCGCAAATCAAATTGACCTTTACCAATTAGTCAAAGACCAAGCGCATTTATTGCAGAGATTTGGCGGTCATCCCTTCGCCGCCGGATTGAGTCTTCCCGTTGAAAATATCCCCCTATTTACAGATGCGGTAAATCAGCAACTGCGACAACAATACAGCATCGATAGTTTAACAAAAGCCCCCGTTCAAGCCGACCTAAAAATTACTGTCTCCGAATTAGGCAAAGACTTATTTCAAGAATTAAAATTGCTCGAACCTTGTGGCATGGGCAACCCGGTTCCCAAATTGCTGATGGAAAACTGCTGGTTTGACAATCTGTGGAATCAAAAAATTAAGGATTTGAAAGGGCAAAAAGTAGAATATATCAAAACAGAATTTACAATTAGGGATGAATCTAGCGATACGGGATTTCCCGGCATTTGGTGGGGACACAATCAAAATGAAGTTCCCCAAGGCCGCTGCGATGTCACCGTTGAACTCGATTTTAATACTTACAAATCGCGCTATGAAGTGCGCCTCGTATCAGTGCAAGAACGCACGGAAGACAACCCAATAAATTCTCAGACTCAAATAGATTGGATTGTAGACTGGCGCAATAGAAATAACGAGGAAGAGTTATTAGGCGCTAGCACAAACTTAGAATCTCAAATGCCGATCGACAATCTAGTTTACAATTCCGAAAAGGTCGATCGCGAAAACTCGATCGTCCTCAAAGAATGCCCCGCAAGCTGGGACGAACTGCGGATCTGGTTTCGGCAAGCACAGCACACTCAGAAAAAACTTGCGATCGCCTATACTTTACCCCCACTCGTACCCCCACAGCAAATCTGCCAACAGCTAATCGGCATCGCCAAATACCTCAGCCGTACCAACAAACCCGTCACCAGACAACAACTCCGCCAAAAACTCGGCATCAGCGACACATCGCTGCAACTGGGGTTCAAAACCCTAACATATCTCGGTTTCAAAATCAATTATCGCGATCGAGCTTTCCACATCGCCAGACAACCCGAAACCCCACACCATGAAGACGCGCCAGAACAAATCCCCAAACCCTTATTAGATAGCCAATCCATTCAATTCTCAGTGCCAAATTCCCCGATTGCCGCGCGTTTTGCAGCGCAATTCCTAGCAGCAGTCTCCGAAGAACAATTCCGGCGGAAATATTTCTGTGAAGTACCCCTCTGTACCATTCAATCGATCGCCAGAGAGACCGTTTTCCAAGAAGATTCTACAGCAAATCCCTTCTAACTGAGATGTTGTACAATTCTCAATAAGATTTTTATGGGCGGGCTCTGGGGCCCACCCTACAAGAAAATCCACTTGTGGAACAGGCATCTTGCCTGTTCTGATTGAGAATGGTGCAACATATGAGTTCTAACTGATATCTAACACAATTCTCAATAAGGTTTTTATGGGCGGGCTAGAAGAGCAACGGCCCACAAGAAAATCTACTCTTTGTGGAACAGTCCCGAAAGGCCTGTTAAGCCAGAATGGTGCTCGGGGCGTGAGTTCTAACTGAATATCTGCCATCATTCTGAATTAAACGCACAATATTAGTTTCAGTCATCAGTTGACTTTTCTTGGGCCCGCACGCTCTTGCCACCGGTGGGGCTGGCTGTTTACCCTGTGAAGCAAGAGAGGTTTTTGTGGATCTGGCTTTTGGGCTTATTCCCGACACGGATGCAATATCTCAGTTCTAAGAAATATCTTAGTTCTGAATTCATCCCGATAAAATAAGGCATAGGGCAATGGGAGTTATCCGTTGCGAGTCAGGCCACATACTCATAACTCCGAACTCACAGGCCAAAACCCAAAACTCCCCACCGCCAAACTCGTCGATCGCCAATCTCCAATTTAAAACCCCTATGCTTCTCTGTCCCCGCTGCCAATTTGAAAATCCCAATCCAAACAAGTTTTGTCAACAATGCGGAAATTCCCTAATTTACAAACCTTGCCACGAATGCGGTGCCCAAGTCGCTTTTAGCGCCAAAGAATGTCAGAATTGCGGCGTCGCAACAGGTCAAGTGTGGCGGGCCATTATCTGCGGTCGATCGAATTTTCCAGCAGTCGAGCCAGACGAATCAACCATACCCCCAGCCGCGTTTGGGCAAAAACCAGACATAGTTCCAGAAACCGCATCGCGCCAAAACTCTCCTGAAGCAATCACAGACGCCATTAAAACAGAAATCACCACCCCAGCCGAACCCCCAACAGCAGTCGAAGCAACTTCTCCGCAGCCAAGCAACGGCGAATTCAGCAGCGCCCAAATAGACTCTGTGGTAGCCGTGCGGGTGATCGCACCAGCCTCCTTTCAAACAACAGAAAAAAGCTCTACTACAGCACCCGAGCGCGAAATAACCCCATCTGAGCAGAATTTTACAACCGCACCACAGCCTAAACAAATCCAGGAAGCAACCGAAAACCCCGACAGCCCAAACATAGCTGACACCTCCCCTCCATCTCCAGAATTCCCCATCCCCAATTCAGAATATTTAATCCCTTCCCAGCCAGCCGGAGCTTATTTAGACACTCAGCAGCGCTACCAACTCCTAGAAACCGTGCCACCGAGAAAACGCTCAGACACAGTAGCAGTAACAGTATTGGACTGTCAGCCGCTGGAAATGTCACCCCTCAAAGCCATGCTAGCAGCCAACTCTGCCAGCGTCGCCAGACGAACATCCCCCTATAGCGCAGCAATCAAACGCGGAGAAAATTCAACCAATTCCGCCTTAGCAGAGCTTTGCCAAGGCATAGCTGAACCTTATCTGGCACTGCGGTGGCAATTCTCTCAAAACCTGCCAGTCATTCACGATAGCTGGTCAGACAACGAACAGGCAGTCCTGCTGCTAGAAGACTGCTCCCAATGGCCGCTGCTGGTAGAACGGTGGATTCAACCCGAAACTTCCACCCAGCAAATTTTATACTGGCTCCACGAAATGACAGAACTCTGGGCTGCCCTAGAACCCTGGCGCTGTCGGCAAAGCTTGTTGGAACTGACAAATTTGCGAGTCAACCCCGACTCTTCCTTTTCCTTAGCTTCTTTGCGGCTGCAATACCTCTATCCCGAACCCGCCGGCTCAAACCTGCAACTGGTAGATTTAGGGCAACTGTGGCAGGTGATATTTAGCCAGTCCGATCATCATCGCACTCACTTTGGCGCCTTGCTCGAACTGCTGCAACAAATGTACAGAGGCGAGATTAACACAATCGAAGAATTGCGATCGCGCCTAGAAACAGTTCCCCTCGAACTCCAACCCGCACCTTCACCAAGCTCAACCCCGACGCGCCGGCCTTTCCGCGGCCCCCACGAGTCGCCCCCCGAGGTTGGCGAAGTATTAACCCAGCCCATGCCACTCCAAATTTACAGCTTAGAGGACGCAGGCCTCACCGATGTCGGTCGCACGCGCGACCACAACGAAGACTTCTTCAGCATCTGGACTCAGCTCAACAAACTCGAAAGCTCCTTCGGTCGCATCTTTAAAACCAAAGGGCTTTACATTCTCTGCGACGGCATGGGGGGACACGACAGCGGAGAAGTAGCCAGTCAACTAGCGGCTGAAACTCTCAGAGAATTCTTTCAAACCCGTTGGGAAAATCAACTACCTCCGGCAGACACCATCCGCGAGGGAGTCCTGCTAGCCAACAAAGCCATCTTTGAAATCAATCAAAAGGACGGACGCTCCGGCAGCGCCCGCATGGGTACAACTCTAGTCGCAGTCTTAGTTCAAGACACCCAATTCGCCGTTGCCCACGTCGGCGACAGCCGCCTCTACCGACTGAGAAAGGGACAAACCCTAGAAAAAATCACCTCAGACCACGAAGTAGGTCAGCGCGAAATTAAGCGCGGGGTTGACCCGGAAACTGCTTATGCCCGTCCCGACGCCTATCAACTAACTCAAGCACTCGGCCCGCGAGACAGTAATTTTCTCAAGCCCGACGTGCAGTTTTTAGACTTGTGCGAAGATACCTTATTAATTTTGGCTTCTGACGGCCTGACAGATAATGATTTGTTGGAAACTCACTGGCAGAACACTCTCGAACCCCTTTTCAATGCCCAAGCTGATCTCGACCAGGGAGTTGCCCAGTTGATTGAACTGGGCAACAAACGTAACGGTCACGACAATATCACCGCAATTATCATTCGGGCACAGGTAGGCGCATTTCGATTTTAGAATTTGGATGCTGCCAACTTTTTTAAAAGTGGCGCTTTCCCCCGTGACAGCCTGGGTTAAACCTGTAATTGTTGCAGAGAAAGGAAACAGCTTCTGCCGTTTCCGGGCAAGGCTTTACTGCTGGCTCTGTTATTAGGTATCCGGTGTTGAAACAGCTTCGGTGGGATTGCTCAAAAACTGATTGCAGACCCATAGGATTGCAGAAAAGCTTTGGAGTAACAACCATTTATCCGTAGCTTTAATTCTGAGACTCGCTTCGGAAAATCTACCGAAAAAAGTGGCTTGATAGTAAGTTGATTCATCATAGTTGAAAGAGCTTTCAATTACAAAAATAGTTAGTCTAATGAAAAAAAAATCAACTAAAATGAAGTGAGTCAGCAGGCAGGTTGATGCGAAATCTGTTTTATACTCGATCGCTATCCGGGCAAGGTGGGCATAGGTGGGAAGTGTCCGCCCTAAATATATATGTGGGGCTTAGATTAAAATCTGCTGCTACATCAAATTTACGTAAAAGTTTAGCGATTGTTTACCTAGTTTTTGTCGTTGCAATTGTTAAATCTATCGACTGTGTTTGGAGGAGCGATCGACCCCTGTCAATTTTTACGGATAATTGTTCCCCCAAAACTATTTATAACTTAATTGTTTATGCAATCTTTAATCACAATCAGGATATTATAAAGTTTTAGTGAAACTCCCCTGTGAAGCTCATAACTAATTTTTAATTGCTAATTTTTCAAAGCCCTACGCCCCAAATTTGTAAATTCCCGCCAACTCTCACTGCCAAATCAGGGAGTTCAACCACATCAATCGAAAATGCTGCTGACTCTTTTAGATCCAGACAAACAGACCCCCCTACAACAGTGGAGTTTCGAGAGCGAGTCCATTATTCGCATCGGTCGCTCTCCTGAAAATCACGTTGTGATACCCAATTCTCTAGTGTCGCGGCAGCATCTGGAATTGCAAAGAGTTAATAGCGGGAGATCCAGTCAGTGGTACTTAGTCAATTCCGGGACAAATGGCACTTTGGTTAACGGTATTCTCATGTCCCAGGGTTGGATATCCGACGGTGCCATGATCCAGTTGGCGCGGGGCGGCCCAATTCTGCATTTCCAAGTTATTACTATTGAACTCGGCGGCAAGATTGAGGCGAACCCCACCGTCAATCTCGCTGCTCGCAGGTGTACCCATGCGGGAAACCCGCCGGGGAATTTATTCTGCATCCACTGCGGCGAACCGATTAAAGTCGATCGCACGGTGCGCCACTACCAAGTGCTGAGAACTTTGGGCCAAGGCGGTATGGGAACAACGACTTTAGCCTGGGATCGAGATAAAGCGAAAGCTCAACAACCCGGAAGTTCCCCCGCAGCATCTCTGGTAGTCCTCAAGGAAATGAATGCTGATATGGCTCAAATCGCCAAAGCTCAAGAACTGTTTGAACGTGAAGCTAAAACTCTCAAGGCCCTCCACCATCCGGGCATTCCTCAGTTTTTTGACTTTTTTGTGGAAGGCGGCAAAAAATACTTGGTGATGGAAATGCTCCACGGCGAGGATTTAGAAAAACGCATCTACAACCGCGGCCCTGTTGCTCCCCAACAAGCAATAGAGTGGATGATCCAAACCTGTGACGTTTTGGACTACATTCACTCTCAAAAACCCCCGATCGTCCACCGGGATATTAAACCTGCTAATTTGCTGGTGCGCCACCGCGACAATTGCATTACAGTGCTGGATTTTGGTGCCGTTAAAGAAATCGGCACTCCTCCGGGCACTCGCATCGGCGTTGAAGGCTACACCGCACCAGAACAAGACCGTGGACAGCCTCTCCCTCAGTCGGATTTATATGCTATTGGGCCTACTTTGATTTTTTTGCTGACAGCCCAAAGCCCTCAAAACTTTTACGGGAAAATAGCTGGAGGTTACGGATTTAAGATCGAAAATATTCCGACGATCGCCCCCAAGCTGCGGGAGACCATTTTGCGAACCACGGCAGCTAAGCCTGGGGATCGCTTTCAAACTGCTCCACAATTAGCTCGAGCTTTAGCAGCTTCGCTTTAACAAAAGGAAGAAGTCATTAGTCATTCGTCATTCGTCATTAGCACGAGGGAAGAGAGAAGAGGGAACAAGGAAGAGGGAAGAAGTTAGCAACGGAAAATTTATGAAAGACAATGCAAGCCCATCGCCTCGAAATTTCTCTCCGACACCCCAGTCCTCCGTCTTCTCTGTTATTCCTCGTCCCAAGCTTCTACAGCTATCAACTCGCTCACGGGGTCTTGCATAGAAAAATCAAACTCTAGCAATTGCTGTTTCCAATACGGCCATTCGTCGCCGTAAAGCAAAGCAATTTTCCAAATACTGTCTGTCGGCTTGATAATGTCAGACGTGACGAGAGAATGCACCTGACGTTGGAACTTAACCATCGGCTGTATAACCTGCTGGCTCATAATACCTCTTGAATTGTTTAAATCTTGTGTAATTACCACTTCCGAGCTCTCACTTTTTACCGCAGTTTCGCCAAGAACAGTCTCGCCAAGATACGTGTAGATTTTTGTCGGGAAGCCACATATTCAACTTGTATCTTAACAGAGTTCGTTTTGACAAGGGCCTATAAGCAGGACTGAAGAGTCAAGACCGACTTCAAAGAATTAATCATCTTTGAAATGTCCCGCTATATGCTGTCGATCGACAGTGGGAGGTTGGCCGCCGCGATTGTTTCCACATAGTTGTTTCCACATAGTGGTAGATGCAAGGGCTGCGTTCGGCTTGTTCTTGACAAGGCTGAGTTTGCGTAGGAGAAACTGCAACTACTGCTCTTTCGCTGCTACAGCGTAATTTCCGCTTTCCTGCGGGTAAACCACACCTGTTTCACCTTCGACGCTGGGTTCGCTGTGAGACTGGGATCTGAGCTACATAAACTGATTATAACTCTACTGACCGCAAAAGCGATCAAAAATTGTTGGATACTGTTGATCGCAATCCCTAAATGTCGATCGAACATTCAAAGGCGACAGCAGAGCGGGCGTACAAGCAAGTTCCAAACCCATCGTCCGTCCTGATTGAGTCAATCTAAAATCTAAAATCTAAAATCTAAAATTGTATGACTTGGACAAGGCGACACATTCTCACTCTGGCTGATTTTACCTCGGACGAATACGATACGGTGCTGCAAACAGCAGCCAGTTTTCGGGAGGTGCTCGGCCGCCGCACGAAGAAAGTGCCGGCCCTGCAGGGTCAAGTGGTCGCGAATTTGTTTTTTGAACCTTCTACCCGCACGCGCAATAGTTTTGAGTTGGCGGCGAAGCGGCTGTCAGCGGATACGCTAAATTTTACCCCGGGAAGTTCTTCTCTGACGAAGGGGGAGACTATTCTGGATACGGCTAAGACTTATCTGGCGATGGGAACGGATTTGATGGTGATCCGGCACGAACAAGCTGGAGTTCCCAGCACGATTGCTTCGGAAATGGATCGCTTGGGTTCGAGAGTCAGCGTTCTCAATGCTGGGGACGGCCAGCACGAACACCCCTCGCAAGGTTTGCTAGACTTATTTACTATTTGTTCTCTTTTAGATGGCGAAAGTCCGCGGCTGGAACTTTTAGCGGGCAAAAAAATTGCTGTGGTGGGGGATATCTTGCATTCGCGGGTGGCTAGGTCTAATATTTGGAGCCTAACGGCTTCTGGGGCCGAGGTTCATTTGGCCGGGCCGCCAACTTTGCTGCCGCTGTTGTTTGCTGAGTGTGGCGATGGTAGGGAAGGGAAATTATTTTTGCACTGGCAGCTTGAACCTGCTTTGGCCGATGCTGATTTTGTGATGACTTTGCGACTGCAAAAGGAACGGATGAGCGAGCATTTGCTGCCGAGTTTACGAGAGTACCATTCTTTGTACGGGATTACGCGCGATCGACTGAAACTCTGCAAGCCGGAAGTGAAGGTGTTGCACCCAGGCCCGGTTAACCGCGGCGTGGAAATTAGTTCGGATTTGATGGACGATGCCCAGTTTAGCCTGATTTCTCAGCAAGTTACCAGCGGCGTGGCGGTGCGGATGGCATTACTTTATCTGATCGGCGGTGGTAAAGTTTAGGCTGTTAGTTGTTTATCAATTCCGGTTGCAATCCTCATGATTGTTGACGGTTGACTGTTGACGGTTGACTGTTGACGGTTGACTAGATTTTATTATTCCGATGCAACAGGAAACGATATTAGTCATGAATTTCGGATATTCAATTATTTTCAGGCTCTATCATCTCTTTAAAATAATCGTTACCCAGTATTGCCGGGTAACGATTAAAACTCTTTCTAGAAATGTAAAGTGCTCTAGTTAAGAGTTAGGAAAGCCAGGACGCAGACACCCAGCCGCCACCTTTGACTTGGGCCCAACCGTTTTTGTAACGACCGGTCAATTTGACGTGGGAGCCATAATGTAACTTGCCGATTACATGAGAACAGCTATCGGGGTGTTTGCGGATATTCAGTCGGCCGCCATTCGTAACAACTTTGGCGTAGGTGTGATGGGCGTGATGGCTTTTCTTGGCGCAGCGGGAGTAGCAACTTGCGGCTTGCGCTTCACCACCGACACCCAGAACAGATAGAGCTACTGCCAGACCTGCAACGCCTACCCATGCAGAATTAGGAATTTTCAAGCCCAGCTCGTCTAAGGACTTGACTTGGAGTTCGGACTCTGGAGATTCATAAGCAACAAAAGAGTGGCTCAATGCTAGTGCTTCCATAGTTTCCTCGTAATTGTTTTTAACATTTATTGGTGCAGACTCAGGTCGAAACCTCAATTAACAGACCAAACTATTAACTTATGTTTCATAAAAGGCACATGAGGGCGTTACGGTTTTCTTTTGCCTAGTATCCGCCAATTTGCCTTAACCCTGCACAGGTATATCATGTCATCTAAGTAGCTTTCCGGAACAAAAAAATAAATAAAGTTTACATCTGCTGCTAAAAATTTTGGCGACGCCGATAAGATAAAAGGCCAGAATTAAAGTTAACTGTGTCATTCAAAAAAGAACAAAGTAATCGCTTGGGGTGTGAGATTTATTATACTGAGTTGCCAATGACACTACTTATTTGCGTGTGCTTATTTATTGAGTTGCTACAGCAATATCGGCAGTTAATTTTATCTAACAAGCATCCTGCTCGTCTTCAATCACGCTCTTAATTTGGTTCGGGCGAGTTATATTGTAGCCGATCGCACTTGTGCAGAAGTTCGGGGCAATGGCGTCGGATTCTCGCCCGTGCTACGAGATGGGTCTCAACATTAGCCACCCCCTTTCCCGAACCAAGATGCAAGATTGATCGCGACTGGATTTGTGTCAAGATCAATTAACTTCTCCACCACCACTTGTTTGGCAATGAACTCTAGCGCTGCACTTTCGATCGGCACAATTCCTCAACGCCATGAATCAGACAGCTTCGCCATTACCTTAGCGCCGTTGTCTGTAGAGGAAATATACGCTTTGGCAGATGACCCCGCGAACGGAGCCGTGGTAATAATGAGCGGTACAGTCCGCAACCAAACTGACGGTCAAGCTGTAGTTTCCCTAGAATATCAAGCCTACGAACCCATGGCCGTGCGAGTATTCCAGCAAATCGCTACGGAAATCCGCCGCCAGTGGATCGATGTCAATCGGGTCGTGATTCACCACCGCGTCGGACACTTGCAGGTGGGCGAAATCAGCGTACTGGTGGCTGTTGGCTGTCCCCACCGGGGGGAGGCCTTTGCAGCTTGCCAGTACGCCATAGATACGCTCAAACACAATGTACCGATTTGGAAAAAGGAACATTGGGCCGACGGGTCTAGCAGTTGGGTTAGTATAGGAGCGTGCGAGGTTGTCGGGCATTAGTAAGCAGTCATTGACTGTCGGATGACTCAAGCCGATCGCAGTTTCCGAGTGCGGGAACCCATCGGGATCTGCTAGCGTCAACAAATGTGGAATGTTCGATGAGCCAATTCCACCGATGAGCGACTTTATTTCCGTGTCCTGGTCTGCGGTTGTGGCGACCGTTCAAAGAGTGCAATTGCCAGCCGAAAAACTCTCTAATTATGACTTGGTATTGCGTTGTCAGGAAGGAAATCGACCTGAGAGCACTGCCTTTTCAGAACTGTTGAAGCGGTATCAGTCCCACGTAGACAGGGTACTCTATCACTTGGCCCCTGACTGGCAAGACCGAGCAGACTTGGCTCAGGAAGTCTGGATTCGGGTCTACCGCAATATTAACCGCTTGCAAGAGCCGGTTAAATTTCGGGGCTGGCTGAGTCGCATCGCCACTAATTTGTTTTACGATGAGTTGCGGAAGCGCAAGCGGGTGCGAACTCCGCTGTCGCTGGACGTACCCCGTGCTCTGGAAGATGGCGAGGTAGATTGGGAAATTCCGGCCGACAGTCCGGGGCCTGATGAAGATTTGACGACTCGAGAATTTTACGATCAGTTGCGGGTGGCGATCGCCGATTTGCCGGAAGTATTCCGCACGACAATTGTTTTAAGAGAAATAGAAGGTTTAGCATATGAGGAAATAGCCGAAATGACCGGAGTTTCTCTGGGAACTGTCAAGTCGAGAATTGCTAGAGCTCGCCAAAGATTGCAGTTGGAATTGCAAAAATATCTCGATGGTAATTAGCAATAGTGCTTTTAGAGGCAGAGCAAGAAGATTTGGTGATGTTTGCTGTCACATCAAAACTTCTCTTTTAAAATATAAAAAAGCAGTAAATCATTCTAATCGCGGGTGCGTCCTTTCTCCAATTAAAGCAATTTTGAAATATGAATTATAACTTTGAATCGGATAAAAATCAGAATCAGCAAGGTATCGGGGATTCACTCGCTGAAACTCAAGCTAACAACAATTATCCCCAGGGGAATGTAACTACTATGATGCGCGATCGATTTGAATTGCTGAGTGCTTACCTCGATGGCGAAGTGACGGCGGCAGAACGCCGGCAAGTTGAGGAATGGCTGAAAAATGACCCCACTACGAAGCGTTTGTACTCGCGACTGCTGATGATGCAGCAGAGTTTTCAGGCAATGCCGGTGCCTGCTGCGGAACAATCGGCACAGGAGTTGGCAACGAAGGTTTTGCAGCGGGTGGAACGCAAGCCGAAACAAACTTGGATGTTGGGTGGAGGTGCGATCGCAGCTTTGTTAATTGGGGTGGTGTCTGGTGTCGGTGGCGGCCGCCAATTGTTTGCTCCCGAGTTTGCTCGATCGCCTGTTCCTGCTGAATCTGACGGTTTGATTATGGCTTTAAACGAGCCTCTGGTGGAGATTGTTAATCCCAACGATTTGATGCTTGGGGTAAATGCACCGATAATGGATATTCCCAAAGTTGGTGTAGCAACCCCTCAAAAGTCATTGCCAAAGGCGCAGTAGAATTTCTGTTTTGAGCAATAACGGAAGTCGCTAAGCTCCCTAAAAAAGGGGGCTTTTTGCTGTTTTTCCCAGTTTTTCAAGGTGGGTATATCCTTTGGCACTTTCCTGGCTTTGAATGACGAATTGTGGGGCGATCGCATCTTAATATCGGAGTAGGTAGCGAGTGGAATTAGAGCGGGCGATCACACTTGTCACCGATTTTTTGCAGATTTGCGATCGGTAACAGCAATGTCTCCTCAATTTCCTGCCGCACAGCAGGAGATACATTACAACCGCTATTGAGGCAATATACCAGCACTTTATTAGCATCGTAATACTTCCTTAGCAATGACTTCTGCTGTTCGGTAAATTGCCAATCGTGACCTATATTGCGATAGGAAATGATGATTTTTCTTAATTCGCTAGTCCAGACTTGTCCGTTAGCTTGCCACCATTGCCTAAATATTTCCTTGTCACCATCTGGCTGAGGTAGCTGTTTCTTAAGTTCTTGCAGTGCTTGCATTAATTCAGGTTCAACAAGAGGGACAAGAAGAATGTCGTGGGCAAGACTAAGGGCTGGGTCAATAGCACCGTCGAGTACAGGCAAAATGGCAAGGTCAAGAACAAGATCCAGGCTAATTTCAATAGCAGGATCAAAGGTATGTTTAACGGCAAGGTAAAGGGCTGGGTCAAGGAAACTTTCAGGGTTACGATGAAGAGCAAGCTCAAGGGATGGAAGAAGGGAAAAGTAAAAGAATCTCACGGCCGCAGGTTTGTAAGGAAAATCAACAGAAAGGGATTTTTGGTTTACCCACCTTAGGAACTGCTGCAACTGCTCATCCTCAGCGACCAGTCCATCCACTTGCTGTTTCATTGACAGTAACAAGTCATCAGCTTTTGGCAACATCCCAACTGCTAAGAACAATACTTCTCGCCAACGCTTCTCGGTTAGGTGGCTGACGAGTTTTCTCAAAGCTTGTGGAGGGGAATTGTTAACTATTTCTGTAGCAGTGAAATACTCTTGAAATGTTAGATGAGAAAACGAATAAATCCCTCTTGCCCTCTCCACTAATAATCCATGTTGTGCCTCGATCGCCTTCAGCACAACCTCACTATGGATCTCGAACTTAACGGGGTCAGTTGTGCCATCGGGCAAGTTAGCTAGATAGTCGCCAATCAATTGTTGAACTGTGTTTTTTTCAAAAAAGTAATCGCCCCGTTCAAAAGTAATAGCTGCCACAAAAGCAAGTAAATGTTGCTTGTGGGAAAAATTTAAGTTGCGATAAACTTCATCCCGTTGAATGCCTCTGGTTTCATCCCATTTTCTGAGCATAATTTCCAGTCCTTCCTCGTACAACTTGGCTCTGTTGGATGGAAAATCTGCTTTGGCTTGGAATACTAAACAAGTCAAATTCAACAATATAGGCGTTACGGCCAGTTCTCGGATTTGCTGATTTTTATTCATTTTTAGCTTCTCTACAAATTGAGATGCTAAAGCTTTACCTGCCTCCCGATTATGGGAAAAAGCCACAAACCAATTGTGAGCAAAGGCAGCGATTTGCTTATTATTAAAATCGGCTACCTCAACACAAGTAAAGGCTTCGTCGTGAAATCTGTACTTAGAAGCGGCAATTCGACAGGTAATAATAAACTGATTGTTGTAATACTTTTGGACAAACTGACGAATCTGTCTGACGACTGCATCGCTATCTGATTCTGGCACTTCATCTAAGCCGTCCAATAAAATCAAGCCTCTGCCTTGACTGAGTACGAATTCAGTTTGCGCTCGCGCCTCAACTCCGCAACTGGCAAATTCGTCGCTGATATATTCTAATAAGTCAACATTAGCGATTTCCGCAAAGGTTTTGAGAGAGATAAAAATCGGTATTTTGTTGGCTTCAAATTTGGCGCGATCGCACTGAATGGCGATGTGTTTCAAAAAAGTAGTTTTACCGGAACCAGGTTTGCCGAGTACCATTAGTTTAGAGTGAGATTTCACCGCATCCAATCCTGATACTCGTTTCTGGCGTACTTTGCCTAAACCCAAGCGGTTAAAGTTATCCGCATCTGGGTTGAAGTCTCTCAGTAAATCGCTAATTTCTCCCGGCTGCCAACTGCTAATTTCCTCCAAAATGTTGACTTCAACGTAGAGGTTGCTGACATCAACGGGCTGTGCAATATCCAACAGTTGCATTTTGCTGTAAAGCTGTTGGATTTTGCTGTGGCATTTTTGCCGTATCTCTTCGACTACCGAATCAATAGGCTGTTGACAAAAATCTCTAACCCCCCCAACCCCCTCTTGGTAAGGGGGGGCTAAAGGAGGACGATCGACAATTTCTTCCCAATTCAACTGCAAAACCGTGCAGAAAGCCTTGAAAGCATTGGCTTTAATAGGTTCTTGTCCTCGTAAAAAACGCCTCCAAGTCGGCAGCGAGAGGCCATCGGCATAAGGCCCGGCCTCTGTCCAAGTTCGATCGGGCTCTAATGTTTGACTAGCTTCTACTAGCCATCTGGGGTCTTCTATAGTCGATCCCTTTTCTCTTCTAGCTTGCCTAATTTTTACTAATCCCTCCTCAGAGGCTTTGAGGGTGGTCATTATATAATTTACTTATCGAATTGTCAATGTCAGTTTTCGCTCAGTTTAGCGATCGCAAACTGAGTTTGTCAAGACCCGAGCAAAAAAGAGAAAATGATCAGGACAACAACTGCACGGCATACGGGAAAAGTCAGGCATAAATCATGCAAACTTAATCGTTTAGAATGCCACTCTCTTTTTTAGGTAAAAAAGTACACATTAAATGATGACAAAGGATAGCACCATGATAGATAACATAGATGAAATTCCGTCAGGTGGGATAGGTATAAAAATTATTGGCAAAATTGCCGATGAGCTAAGTTATACCCGCACTTCTGACGGTCGAAACTGTCTGTTGATTGTAAAATATTATCAGCAGCCTAGTCTAGTACCATCCCAAGACAGCAGTCACCCTGGTTTTTTTAAGCGGGCGCTCGATGTTTTAACCAGCTTTAATTTCTGGTTTCCAAAGCAACGAGTTCCCGACTCCGAGCCAATTTGTAACCAGCATTTTCACAAAATTAACCTTCAAGTAAATACTGATATCAAGGCTGTTGCTCAAGTTTTATCGTGGGTTGAACAGTTAGATCCTCTACCACTTCCCCTAGTCGTTTTGCATCAGTGTAAACTTGCTGTGATTGAAGGGTTTACGAATGCTGTGCGCCACGCTCACAAAAATCTGCCATTAGAAACTCCGATAGAGCTTGAAATAAGGATATTTAACGAACACCTAGAAGTAAAAATTTGGGATTGGGGAGAGCCTTTTGACATTCAAGCGAAGTTGAAAGAAGAATTGCCGGAAAAAAATCTGTATTAGTTGGAACGATGTCGGATTTACGCTTCACTAAAGCTGTGCTGTAATTGCCAGCTTTAAATTGACAAGAAAAATAAACTTTTTTGTGATGACTACTGATACTACTCCCAAGATTCTCGTTGTGGATGATGACCCAGCCATCCGCAATCTAGTTCATCGCTTTTTAAATCAGAAATATCAAGTAGATTCGGCAGCCGATGGCGCGTCGGCTTTAGAATTGTTTGAGCAATTCAAGCCACTGCTAGTAATTCTCGATTGGAATTTACCGGATACTACAGGCTATCACCTCTGCCAGGAAATGCAACGCCGTACTAATGTTTTTGTGATCATGCTAAGCAGCCGGACAGACGAAGCTGATAAACTTAAAGTCTTGTCTGCAGGTGCTGATGACTATATCTGTAAACCCTTTGGTTTGGCAGAGTTGGCAATGCGTATAGAAGTTGTGTTGAGACGGATGAGGCCTGTCACTTCATCACGTATTGTATTCGATTAATTCGCGATCGATTCAGCGCGCCGGGAAGCAACATTCAACGATCGCATTATCAAGTTAACAGCCTTGGAATTTAATATCTTGTATTTTTTGGCAAGTCATTCTGGTCAATCTTGGAGTCGCCAACAGCTAATCGAAAAAAGTTGGGGGTGGAACTGCAAGGACACAGGAGAACAGAAAGTTGTTAAGTAGTTAGACAGAATTAATTACACAAATACATAGTAAAATGATATTCCCAGCAAAATTATGAGTTAATTAGAATTTCATATGCTGTTTATCAGGGAAATAAATCCTCTTTCGTCTAAATTGCTCGACTCGAATTCATCGCCAAAGCCGACATCATCAGGTACGTCAGAGAGCACATTGCCTCATATTAGCTTCGCAAGGAGTAAAAAAAGGAGAGTTAATGAATATTTTTAGAATAAGTTATAAGACACTCTACAACTGGTTCAATCGGTGGGAATTAAAGGGAATGATAGGACTTTATAATAAACCAGGAAGAGGTGCTAAGGCAGGGTAAGCTCATCTAATTTGGTATAAATTGTACTTGACAATGAGTCAAATAAGTGAGATGACAACAATGCCACCCAATAAAATATTTAGGAATACATTTTATGTCTCAGGGTTTTGAGATTAAATCTACCTCTGGCAAAAAAAGCTCTCTTCCTCAACTACCGCTCCGGGAAGTAGCAGAGATTCAAGATATTCAACAAAGTTTAGTAGCACATTTTGCAGATATTAAAGACCCCAGAGTCGAGCGAACTAAGAAACATCAACTCACCGATATCCTAGCGATCGCAATTTTCGCTATCATCGCCGGAGCGCAAGGGTGGGAAGACATCGAGAATTATGGCATTAGTAAAAAAAAGTGGTTAGAAGAGTTTTTGACCTTACCTTATGGTATCCCTTCCGATGACACTTTTCGTCGAGTATTTGAGTTCATTGACCCAGAAGCATTGAATCGATGCTTTGGACGATGGGTAGAAACTCTCGTCACTAAGACAGGAGGAGAAATTATTCCCATTGATGGTAAGACAATTAGAGGTTCTTATGACCGCAATCAAGGCAAATCGGCCCTTCATGTTATTACTGCTTGGTCTTCTGAACAACGTCTGGTTTTGGCGCAGATGAAAGTGGATGATAAATCGAATGAGATCACGGCTATTCCGGCATTATTAGAGTTGCTAGACATCACTGATTCTATCATTACTATTGATGCTATGGGGACTCAAACTGAAATTGCTCAAAAGATTATTGAAAAAAAAGGAAATTATGTCCTGACACTTAAAGCTAATCATCCGACTCTCCATCATCAGGTTAAAGAATGGTTTGATAGAGCTTCTGCACAGCAATTTTCCGGGATTGATGTCAGTTATGAGCAACGGATTGAGTCCGGTCATCATCGGCGAGAAATCCGTCAAGTTTGGTCGGTGCCAATTACGGTCATTGCTGAGCTTTACCAACCGCGATTATGGGCGGGATTAAAAAGTGTGGTCATGGTTGTTCGAGTGCGTCATCTTTGGAACAAAACTACTCGGGAAGTGCAATTCTATCTAACTTCTTTAGATAGTGATGCCCAACTTTTGGGTCGAGCCATCCGAAAACATTGGGGGATTGAAAATCAGGCTCATTGGACTTTAGATTGTACCTTTGCTGAAGATGCTTGCCGGATTCGCTCTTTCCACAGTCCCCGGAATTTGGCTGTCCTGCGACGTATTGCGCTGAATGCCCTCAACTGCGAACCTACTTACAAACGTAGTCTTCGACAAAAAATGAAACGGGCCGCTATGGATAATGATTATCTGATTCAAATTATCAGTTCTTGTTTTCTTGACAAGATCTTAGATTCTTCGGATTCCTTTTGTCAAGCATAATTGAGACGCTCTTACCCTGGGTGCTAAGGCACTCTTTAACTCTTCGCAGAAAGCCCAAATCAAAGAGTGGGCCAAACAAGAACCAAGGCAATTAAAAAAGGTTAGCCCAAAAGTTCAAGAAGCCTGGGGGATAAGTCCGAGTATAAAAACAATTCAAAGAATACTAAAAATGCTGAAGATGAGTTGGCATCGTATGCGTAAAGGAGTTGATCAAAAGCCTCCAGCCCAAGAATATCAAGATAAAAAGGCGCAATTAGAAGAATTAAAACAATTGGATGATGAGGGTAAGATTGATTTATATTACTTGGATGAAACGGGATTTTGTATGATTCCTTGTGTCCCCTATGGCTGGCAGGATATCGGAGAATATTTAACAATTCCTAGTCGTCGTAGTCAGCGAATGAATGTACTAGGAATCATGAATCGAAATAACCATCTTGAAACTTATATTTCATCTCAAAGTATTAATTCAGATGTAGTTATTGCCTGTATTGATGCTTTTTTACCCGCAGTACATAAGCCAACGGTAATTGTCACAGATCAAGCTTCTATTCATACCAGTGATGCTATTGTTGACAAACTTGAAGAGTGGAAACAACGTAATATTACTCTTTTTGAGTTGCCTTCTTACTCTCCTGAATTAAATTTAATTGAAATTAAATGGCTGTTTATTAAGTATGAATGGATTGAGATATGTGCTTACAAGAGTTGGGGAACTTTTGTTACATCTGTGGAAAAAATCCTGAAAGAATTTGGAGAAAACTATGTAATTAATTTTGTCTAGCTACTTAGGGTTTGCTGAATAATCGATCGCAAACTAAGAACAGGAGCGATCGATATATTCAAGCAGAGTTAAATATAAGTTTTTTCTGTATCGAGTCCCCCCATCTATAATTGGGGATTATCTTCAACCCAAAAACAGGTGTTCTTTTTCCAAATAGACATAAAAACACACAAAAAAGCCGACGCCACCAGGTAGCAAGGTTCATTACCAAAAAACTAATTGCAATAACTGTACCAGATGTATTATCAAGTTTTGCCATCACTCGATTGAGACCGAATCTTCGTTTCCCTTGCCCAAACTTGCCCTCAATTGCATTTCTAATTCTCTCATCTTCCAACGCTTGCTTCTTTTTTGATTTACTCACATTTGCTGGGGGTCTTCCTAGAGGGGGCCCACTGAGCCTAATTCCTCTTTCTTTGCACCACGCTCGGTTTGATATTGTACGATAAATGCGATCTGCATGAACTGACTCTGGATAATATCCTGTAAATCTATAATAAGCTTCTACTTGTGCTTTTAAGTCCCCTGATTCGTTAAAGTTATCCCAGCTCATCCGGTCTAAAAATACATATCCTTCAAAACAACTGGCTGACAGTTTGGCTCCAAACTCTACGCTTTTCCCGGCTTTTCCTCTGACTATAGGACGAATATGGGGTTGACTTAAACTTACTATTCTATCCTCAATACTCTGTTTATCGTTGTCAAATAACCACTGTTGTTGGCGAGCGACTTCTGTGAGGACTAGCAAAGTTTTATATTGCTTTTTATTCAGACCTTCTATGGTCGCACCTAAATCGATTAGCTGTTCAATATGAGCTAGGTTTCTTTTGATGTACTGAAGTTGTTTTTTAATTGCCTGTCTTCTTTTGTTTCGGGTGGGTCGTCTTTGTTTGGCTACTGCTAAGTAATCTTTTCGGGCGAGATTACGGTAGGTTCTTGGTTTTTTATGGGTTTTTTCTTTGATTTGTTTATAGAGAATGTCTAGGATTTTTTCTGTATGAACTCTGGCTCCGTTTAATAGTCCTAAGTCGGTCGGATAACTAATATCGGCTGGGGCACAGGTTGCATCTACGATCAACTTACCGCGATTGGGTGACTCATTTTTGCCGTCCGAAGCCTTTTTTTTTTCTGGTTTGATTGGGGTGAGAGAGCGCATTTTTTCGACCATGCGTTCGTTGACTTTATTGATGAGGTTCGGACTGATTCGTTGCCGAAAGTGTACTAATAGAGATGGGTCAAATGCGAGTTCATTACTGTAGCTTGATTGACCGATAAAGTATTGCAGATAGGGGTTTTCGCGAATCTGTTCTACCGTTTCGCGAGCGCTAATTCCCAGTTTTTCTTTGATGATTAATGCTCCCAATGCCATCCGAAATGATTTGGCTGGTGCGCCCTTTTCTGTGGGGAAGTTTTGGGCATATTCTGCTTCAAACTCTGACCAGGGAATTAGTTCGGCCATTTTTACCCAACGGTTGTCTGATGACAACCTTCCTCCAAAGGGCAGTTCAAACTCGGATGGGGGACTTGAGGCAAGCTCAGCTTTTCTGTACACGCTCGCACTGGGTGATGCAAGGCTTTTGTACTATTTTACCTGTTTATCTTGCACACTTTCCTTGATCGGACGATCGCATAACCAAGCCGTGTAACCTTTCTGCACTTATCCAGCAAGCCCTACTTAGCGTACATATCGGTCAGATTCGCAAGAAAATGATTCAAGTTGATGTTACTGGATCGCAGTTTATTAAAACTATTCGGGGTTATGGTTACAGGTTCGAGCCGCCTTCGCCCACGGCAATGGCCATTTCCTAAGCTCATCGGCATTAACCACCTTATTTGGTGAAAAACCGATTTTCCCACCTCCCGTGGGGCAGCCAGATGCCTCCTAGGGAACGAACGCGATCGGGTAACATGAAGTATGCCCAAGCCGTGCCTAAAGGTTTGAGGTGTCGATCGAAAATTTCGATTTCCTGCCGCTGATATTCGTTTTGTGTCGGTTCCCGCAGCGGATGATAGTCTTCCAGTCGGTCTAAATCGTCCAAAATAGCAGAGTTTGCGAAACAGAGGAGAAAACCGCAGACTGTGCCATCTCCGGCCATCATCGCAGGATAGCCGATCGGCAGGGCGAAAAGTTGACCGCGGGCGATCGCCGGGCAAGCATCCACAACTTTTCCTTCGCAGTAGCGGAGGTAGTTGGACTCCCCCGGTTTGAGAGTGCCGTATACAAAGACTTTCATCGGGTAGGGCTTAACCGCTAGTTTTTGCTAACATAGATGGCTAAGCTAATAGTTTAAGTCTCGCGGGCGATCGCGACTGCAATCTTCCTAAATTTCGTTGTTTACCTTTCTTATAATTCATGACTCTAGCAGTTAGTTTTATTGCTTTTGGACTTCGGCCTTTGTACTTGAGCTCTTTTTTGCCGTCCCTGCCCCTGGACAGCTTATTTTCGACTCAAGGGATTATGGTAATGCTGCTGGCGGCCTATGCCGGGGCGATGTGGATGTTTCTCACCAGTGCTCCGAAGGTACACACGGTCATGGTATCGGATCTCGGACAAGCGAGGGAGTTCTATGAAGGTATGCTAAACCTGCCCGTAGCAGAAGTGCCGCTGCACTACTACTACAATTACGAGCAAACTTTGGGCACAACTGGTATCGATCCGCTGTATTTGTCGCCGAATGTCGGGAGGGCAACGACCTCTCAAACGCTGGGCAGTCCCGATGGTTTGTGGTATCAGTTGATGAAAAATACCCAACTGCACATTATTAGCGGGGCCGGTGCAGGGGAAAAAAATCGCCAGCGTCACGTTTGTTTCGATCGCGAATGTTTGGATCAGCTATTGATGAGGGTACAAACTCGCGGCATTAGTTATAAAATTCGCCGGGAAAAGCCGCTAAATTTTTTGGTCAAGGATTATGACGGTCGCGTGATTGAAATGGCTGAGGTTAGTAATTAAGTAGGTCGTTCTAATTAAACGTAAAACGATCTCCCGCGCTACCCCCGACTTCTTTTGGTGGGTAATATCATTCCGGCACAGCCGGAATGATATTAGTCGCGAATACGGTTGATCTCCCGAGAGAGAATGGCTCAATAAAAAAATGATAAGAATAGTTGAGATTTTTGAGAGATCACTATATTTTAATTAAACTACCTTGATTGGTTTCCGGAGATTTTTGTATATTCCCAGAATAATCAGTAACAGTCTTGTTAACTAAACCCTGGAGATAAGTAGAAATGACAGAAGTTGAAGCCATTGTGGAAAGTTTGTGGGAGCTGGATGATGATGTATTGCAAGCTCAGCTAGGCTCTCGCGTACAAGCTATAGGAGATGATGTTGCTGGACGTGGAGCAGGAGGGATAGACCCAGCTTCCTTGGAATCTATTGATGTGAACGTTGCGGCTAGAGCATCCATCGATCCAAGATTTTTAGATGCTGGTCGGCAGCTTTTCGATCGCGTCAACCCCTTAACTTACGAGCTGATGTGTAAACCCCTCGGAGGAGACGATGCAGAGACTCGGAAGATTTTAGATGAAACAATAAATCAGAACTATACCAAAGCGGCTGGGATGTTGGCTCCTGTTTTAGTCAGTGGAGTTGGGTTAGCTCCTGCTGTTGCTACTCTGCTTGCAACTCTAATCATTAAAAAAGTTTCCAAATACGTGGCTACGGGAATTTGCGAGACTTGGGAGAAAAGTTTAGTAAAACCTGCAAGCTGAGCTTTAGCTTTATACAAAGATTAGTAACACAAACTCTGTGAGGAAGCGATCGCCTGCTTAGAAAGTTCAGTGCTGTTAATTTAGATGTTCTGTTGGACTATCCTTGATGTTTTGCTAGTTATACATTTTTCTTCTTCAGTACGGGCGTTAGAGACTCGGGAATCCCTTCCAAATCAATAGCGATACAGCCAAGCTTAAACGCATCATCAATGGATCGCCCAGCCCCTAAAGCGTCATAAAAGCCAACGGCAAACTAAATAGTGGCTCGATTGCCAATGCAATCAGGGTTTACTAGAGTTGAGCGATCGCTCCTCGTAGCGCTGTTGCAATAGCTCCCTCTGGAATGGTTGCCAAAATCTGTTGTCCTTGCTGCCGCAAAAATTGCTTAAAAATTGGATCTTTCTCTGCCTCCGCTAGCATTACCTGTTGGATCAGGTCTACCTGAGTTTCAGCCGTGGCAGCTACCTTTTGTCCAGATAGTTGCGTGAGAAAGCTTTGAGTGGTGGTGACAATTTCTCCTAGATTGGGGCCGGCGATAATATTCCGTACTTGACCTGCTGCTTCGCGATATTCGATCGCCTCACCTGCTAAGTTAGTGATGGTACTGCCTGAGATAAAGAAATTTTGACCAAAGGGTTTTTGACTGTAGTTTTTGAGAGCAGCAGATTGATCGGAAACAATTCCCAATAGCTGATTGATTTGTTGCTCTTTTGTTACTAGGAGTGCTTGCATTTCTTCATGTCTGGCATACAAATTGCGCTCAACCTCAGCACTAAGAACATTGTCATTGTGAGCGACTTTCACAATCCATAGGTCGCCACGCTTTTCAATCCCGCGTAACTCCAAGCCCATTCCTTCATCTTCTAGCTGGAGTTTTTGTAAGGTAAAGGCAAATGCTCGCCAGTTCACTCCCTCCTTGAAGACCAATTCCACAATGTTGCCAACTTCCTGATAGAGGGATTCAAACTCTCTAGGGTTAAAATTGCGATCGCTGGGGTGGCGATCGGTTGGCTTTCCTTTACTATCTCGCTTGCGGAAAATATAGTCACATTTAACATTAGTGAAGCAAGTCTGACTGTTTATATTCCAGTTTTCAATACAGATTCCTGTCAGAGTAGCTTCTGTAAAATCTACGCCAGTTACATCAGCTTGCACAAAAATACTATCTATTAAATTAGCTTCACTCAAATCAGCTCCACTTAAGTTAGCACTTGTGAAATCATACTCACGCATGATGGCTGCTTGTAGATATGCTCCTTGCAAATTGATGCCACTGAAATCCTTTTCTTCACAAGATCCATGAGTAAGAAGTTTTTGAAATTTGGGTTGATCAAGGTCAAAATAACGATTATCGACTCTTGCTCGTTCCAAACCTTCTACATTTTTGAAGCGTGTACGATAAAATTTTCTGGCTCTTAAATCAGTGTTAGCAAGCTGAGCACCCGTGAAATCGATATTACTGAGGTCTAGATTGTAAAAAGAAGTGCTTCCAAACGTACTGAAGGCGATCGCCCAGTTCCTTAAAAATTCAAAAGTTTTTTTAGGTTTTCCATTAATATCACTAACCTCACAACTTAGTTTTACGCTAAAGACCCCAACTAAAAAGCCAGCTAGCAGTTTGATTTCTACAAAATATTGAGATGAAATTTTATAATGGGCAGGAGGATCGCTACCAATCAAATAGGAAACAAGGATTGATAAAGAAATCATTAAGAATTTGTGGTAAGTCTTGACATTTCTGTATATGCTGTGATTCAGTAGAACCAGGAAAAGAGACAGGGAAAAACTACTTGCTATAAAAACTAAGCAATAGCATCCTAAAAAAACTGAGGTAGCAATAAGAGTTAGCAAGCCCAAATTAGGGTTTTGCAGTATTACTATTGCTGCAATAGAGGTGAAAACTACTGTTAAACCACCTTTCCACAAGCCACTAGCTATGCTAGATTGCTTGGTCTCTATAGACCATACACAAATAACCAAGACAACACTCGCTGTTACCCAAGCTCCCTGTACAGGCTGAGGTAAGGAGAAGAGAGTCCTGCTGAGATAACCGCTCACTGCTCCGGCAAAGCTACCAGCAAAAAGTGCAAGGCTAAAGGTGCAGAGCAAAACGAGGAATCTGAAAAAACGAGCCTGTCCACCAGTAACCTCTCGCAAATCTAAATTTAGTAATGCTTGCGAGAATTTTCGACCATAAACTTGTCGGTTGTATCTATTCATGAGATTAAATATCAAATTCTTAACTAGATATTATAGGAGTTTGGAAAAATGAGCTTTTATAGTTTACAAACAAATACAATAAATAATCGGAATGTTAGTGGACCTCTCTGTAATGTTGTTAATAACCCACAAGTTTGTAGATGGGTAACTGATAATATCCCTGAAGCAACTGAGGTTAGGGATTTCCCAGAACAAACGCCAATCGATTTAACCGATATTATCAACGCACGCTTAGAGAGATTAGATAAAGCTCGCTCATCTAATTCTATATTTTTTAACGAACCAGATTATCTATCATCTGCTTTCTTAGAACGTGGCTTAAGATGTAGTGCGGCTGTGTGTTTGCTTGAACGAGGTTTTTGGATAGAAGATATAATTGAGCTAATCAAAAACCGTTCGGTAAAAGATGTGCCTGAGATTCTCAAGCGACTGTCGGAGAAAATCAATCTTTTTTCTGACAAATTTCCTGGTGGAAGCCAGGATGTTTGGGGAAATTATAAACAAGTAGCTGAGGCCCTGGAGGAGGAAAGGATTAAAGAACCTCTGGGTAAATTCAGAGATAGATTGAAGGAAGTTTCTGGTGAAGAAAAACAGCGTCAAGGTACTGTTGTGATTCCAGTCGCTACAGGTTTTCTAGTTGGCAAAAATTACTTGTTAACTAATTATCATGTATTTAATGAAAAGGATAAAGATAATATTAAAAAGTTTATTGTTAAATTTAGATACGAGCAAAATGCTTTGGGGCAGAATGCTCTAACAGTGGAATATTACCTAGATCCAGAAAGTTTTTGTGTCAGCGATAAGCAGCTTGACTATACGCTGATTCGAGTCAAAGCACGGGAGGATTACAACGATATCGGACTAGCATTTCCTGAAGCTGGTGAAAATTTTGGTTGGCTGCCAATGTTAATGGACTCAACGCTGATTGCCCCACCTATTACTCGCGAGCAGGTCAAAAATATTCAAAAAATTAATAGCGAAAGGATACCTTATGCTGGTTTATCTGGTGAACCAGTTTTTATTATTCAGCATCCGCAAGGCGCACAGAGGAGGATTGTTCTTTTCAATAACCAAGTACAAAATATCTCTCAAAATTTTCTGCAATACCAAGCTGATGCCGATTTTGGCTCATCGGGTAGTCCCATCCTCAACTCTCAATGGCAACTTGTAGGTTTACATCATGCTGCTTTAGTAAAATGGAATGAACAAAAATCGGATGAACAAAAATTGGAAGTTCAAGGCAATTTAGGGACACGGGTATGTGAAATGGTAAAGCATTTAGAAACACGTAGAAGCGAACTTGGAGTGGCAGCTTTTCTAGATAATGAGAGGTACGTGGTTAGACAAGGAAAACAACCACTGAAGGGCAGGATCTATATTTTAGTTGGTTATGAACGAGGAAATGCTCCCAGTGCTGAACATTCACAGCAGGAAATCACTATAGCTAAAACATTACTGAAAAATATCTTTTCATTTTCAACGCCAGGTTTTGAAGTAAGAGATGTTTTGCAAAAATGTGATGGCAAATATGAAGCTGGGATTGAGTATATCAATCAGCAAGATTATCAGAGCGGTGATGTTGCGATCGAAATTCGTATAAATTTCGATACTGATGCCTTGAAGGAAAAAAACATACTAAGTCTTTACTATGCAGACAATATGTTTAACTATAAAACCTATGCAGAAATCGTTTTACAATCCATTTTGAGCAATTCTCCTCTGCAATTTTCCAGTGGCTTACAGTCAGATACAGCCACAGCATTAGATCTGCAATTCTGTCGAGAAGTAAAGATACCATGCTTAGTCATGATTTTGGACTTTCCAGGCAATAATTCTAATCAGGTTGTCGATCAACTGACACCTAGCAAAACTGAACAACGGACGAATCCTGCTAAAGGGATTTGGAATGGGTTAGAGAGCTGGGTTAAAGTCCTTAGTCCGATCGGCTTCTGGGCTGCTGGTTGACAAATAGGAGTCTATACTATCAGTGTATGAGAACGGGTATTGAATGTTGGGAAATCCCTGCCATTTGAATAGCAACACAGCCAAGCTTGTAGGCAAATTCGATGGGTTTTCCAGTCTCCAGTGCATCATAAAAAGCAACTGCAAATTCGATCGCTGCCTTATTTCCAATCGCCTGCTGCATACCGATGACATAGGGAATGTAGTCAGCAATTGCTTTAGCCTGAACTGCCGAGTAACAGGCGTTAAGAACCACACATTCGATTTTAGGAAAAAGTTGAAATAGGTTGGCGATCGCTTCAGGACTAACAGGCTTGCTTCGTCCAGTATCATCTTCTAAAAACAATCCTTCCTCGCTACTACCCTGTCCGGCAAAGTGAACAATGTGAGGCTGATAGTCCAGCAAAGCTCTGTGCATATCTCTGTGTCGGACTGCCCAACATTGCTTCAGGATGAACCGATCGCGATGCTGCGATCGCCGCAAACCTTCACTAATCTCCCGTGCTTCTTCCTCTAGCGATCGCGGCTGCATTCCTTGAGGATTTGCTGCCAAAAACAGGATAGTCTTTACTGCATCCTCCGATATTAGATTTGATTGTATCTGAGGCGCTTCATTGTAATAAATGTTGTCGCCAGCCAGATTATTAATTGTGTTACCTGAAATATTGAAAGTTTTAGATGTTGGCTCAGACATAGAATTGAATCACAGACATTGCTGACTGCCTTTTTAGCATTATATGGAATTCGCTTTTTTCTTCAACACCGGGAGCGGGTAGTCCGGAAAAAATGAATCATCAGCCTTCTTAGTCCAGTCTACCGAACCCAGTTTCCGAGTAGTATTTGCATTGCGATCGCCCTCAAACTGGATGGCACGACATCCAGACTCAAATGCTATGTCAATTAATTGACCTTCTGCTAATCCCTTGTAAAAACCAACGGAAAAAGCGATCGCCAAATCATCCAGAATCTCTTGACGCATCCCAATCACGTAGTTAATGTGCTGAACTATCGCATCTGCCTGCACCTCAGCATAACAGGCATTTAGGAGGACACATTCGACTTGCTCGGCAAACAACTCGAATAGCTTTGACAGCGCTTCTGTACTGACTAACTTGACCCGCCCTGTCTCATCTTCCAGTACCAATCCTAATTGCCCTTGCCCGTGTCCGCAAAAATGTACAATTTGCGGCTCTACATCCAGTAGCGATCGCTGTACATCTCGCGGACGGGCTGCCCATCGCTGCTCTATTTGAAACCGATCGCCAAGGTGCGATCGCCCCAACCCCTCTTCTATGTCCCGCACTTCCTTGTCGAGGCGTAAGTGTGAGGTTCCTTGAGGATTGGCTGCTAAGATCAGAATTTTCTTTACTTCCAGATCATTCATTTCTACTGTTCCTTCTGCACGATAAAAAGAGAGCTTTAATCATCAGCTTACTCCGGCTACTGTTGGAAAATTTTGCACTGCTTCAACCTCCAGGTGAGAGCAGCAAACTCATTCAATTCGCCAACCCAAATTTGCCGTTTTTCATACCGCCCAATAGCAGACGGAAGATAGCCTTCTGGATGTTGTTCAAGTGGATTGTTATTTAGCTTTTCATAAAGTGTCTCCAAGTCAAATTGACCTATATCAGCTCTGTGCCAGCCTACTGCAATACTAAAGTTTTTCCGAACACCAGAATTATCAGGTGCTGTTTTTGTGGTTCCCCCTACACGCTGCCAAATTATCGATTGAGTCATAAATCCCCAACGGTTTTTACTAGCCACCGACCAAAGTTGGTTAATAGTTCTAAGGTCATTGCAAGGCAATTCTCTAATATCCTTGGGATCGAGCCAAGTTTGCTTTGAACTACGGGCGGGTCTCTTTTTCTTAGCGATTTCTAACAGGCTACTCATTGTTTGACTATCGGCACTCTTCCAATCCTTAGCGCTCAGAGTTCTTTGCAGCGATTGGTAATTAATTTCTGCATCAGATTCAAGAGGGATTTGTAGCAGCGGCTTGAAATTAGTATTAATTAATTTACTTATAGGCTTAACAACTACTCCAGTTATTCCCAGAATGCACAACACAGCAGTCAGCCATTTAATCCAAGAACCGTTTGGGACTAAAAATCCTTGAAATCTACTAGCAACCTCTTTTTTAGAGGAGGTTTCTTTTTGAAGCTGAATCTCGATCTTGGAGTCAGCTTTTAGAGATTTGTCGATATCCAGTTGAATCTCGATTCGCTTTTCTTGGGAGAGTGTTTGATTAGGGCTGGTGTTACTAGCCCTTAAATTCGGCGTTAGCGTTGGCTTCTTTTTGAGAATCGGCTTTTGATGTTCTGGAATGGCTATTTTCGCAACTGCATCAGCCACCCCAAGCTTGCGTTCTGTTTCAGACACTGCCGATCGCACTACGGAACTCCCTGAAATTTCTAACTGAATAGCATTACAGCCAAACTCATAGGACTGTTCGATGGAACAGGCATATCCCAAGGCACGGTAGAATCCTTTAGAGAAGGCGATTGCGGCATCATCGCGAATTTCCTGATTCATACCAATCACATAGTTGATGCGATCGACAATGGCAACTGCTTGCTCTTCTGAGTAACAAGCATTCAGCAACACACATTCAATACTGCTGGAGAACAACCGGAAGAGATTGGACAACGCATCGGTACTTACTAAATGCTCTCGTCCCACATCGCTTTCAAACACCAAACCTGGCTCTCCACCCCCATGCCCACAGAAATGGACAATCTCTGGTTGATGCTTGAACAGCAGTTCTTGCAAATCTCCAACCCGTACTGCCAACTCATCAACCACCTCAAACTCTTCTCGATGGCGCGATTTCTCAATCACCCCTCTTAGGTCACGGATTTCGCGATCGAGGTTAAGGTCTTTTCGTGGATTGGATGCCAAAATTAAGATTTTCATGAAAATGAATACATGAGTAGTAATTTAAATTACATAATTTCTTGTTTCACTAAAGCAAACAATGCCTGGCGTAAGTAATAAGCTGATACGCAGCTAGATTGTATAATATAAATATAAAATAAGCGATAATTAGTTATAATGTATGCCAGCCAAAAACCATCTATCTCAAAATCAAAAACAGAGACTCATTAAACTATTAAAAGAGTCTGAGGATAATTATGTGAGGGAAAAAGTTCTAATCTTATTGCTAATAAATGACGGAAAAAGTTATCAACAAATCAGTGAATTCATGGAGATTGCTTACACAACGGTAGCTTATTGGTCAGTTCATGGCGACCCAGATAATTTGGATAGTTTTTTAGATAAAAGAAGCCAAGGTAATTTTCGCAAAGTCACTCCAGAGTATGAAAAAATATTGATAGATACAATCGATAAAGCTCCGGCAGAATATGGATATGAATTTGGGAGATGGACGGCAGCCAGACTAGCAACATATTTAGAAAAAGTCACAGGAATTAAATTGAGTGGTTCCCAAATATCCAGGATATTACATAAAAAAAAATACGTTTACATTTGGGCTAAATATAGTTTAGAGGACAAACAAAATCCCGTTGAAAGAGAAGTATTTAAACAGAAGCTATCCGAGTATTTAAAAATAACAAAACAAACCCCAGAGCTTTTACAGGTATGGTTTTGGGACGAAAGTGGATTTAGCTTGCGAGTGATAAGAAGAAAAACTTGGGGTAAAAAAGGTAGTCGAAAAAAAATCACAGGTCAAAGGAGAAGAGGCAGAGTAAATATCATGGGTGGATTGAGATATTATGACAAAAAAAGGTTAAATTTTGTTGTCATAAAAAAAGGAGACTCGAATACGTTTTATGAGCAAATTAATGCCTTAAATGATTCGATTGTCCAAGAATGGAGAGAACTGGGTAATCAAGCTGAAAGTTTTGCCGAATCAGGAATAAAGATTGTAATTATTTTAGACAATGCTAGTTTTCATAAAAAGAAAGATATTCTGAGCCAAATATCAGCCGAAATGCCTCATATTATTGTAGAATTTTTGCCACCTTACAGCCCCGATTATAATTTGATTGAATTGGTCTGGCATTCAGCGAAAGAATATATAGCACATCGACTGTTTAAGTCAGTAGAAGAATTGTCAGAATTACTACATAGATTATTAAATGAAGGAGAAATGGTTATCAAATGGGAGCGAAAAATCAAAAATAAAGGCAATGCTATTTTATCCGGTTTAGCTGCGTAGCAGCTTAGTGTGCTGACCCATTAGTAGTAATTTTTTCAATTTTTATGTCTCCATACTTTTGATAGAAAGGCATCCAGCAAGAATAATAAAAAATCGGATTAGCCTATCATCCTTGCTGGAATAACTAACAAGGTTGAGATACCCTTTGATTATTTGGTGATGGTCAGGCTTATTTGCTTTGTTGTCCACTCACGGCTTGGAGAGCGGGCAACAGACAACTTTCTAGTTGGAGGTTGCTCTTTATCGATCGCCACCAGCAGAGCTTCTAGAGGATTGCCCAATCGAGACAACCCCTTAGATTGAATATCCTCGTCAAGAGATGGAAGCTCTAACCAGCGGAAATTGATGGGACCAACTGTAGCAAGGATTTTAACCACGTCTTCTCCTTCGGATGTTGCCGGTATCCCAATCGATTCCTTCTTACCCGCCTCAATAGTAATGAAATTTTCTCCTTTACCTGGGGAAATCTGTTCAATTGACCAGTCAGATGCTAGATCTAGAACAGCAACGTTAAGAGCTTGGAAAGAGTCATTCTGAATTGACAGAAATACGTAATCGCCGAGTTTTACACTTGGTTTTCTGGTATCGGCGAATGGTTTCAACTGTGATGGGGGTGGAGTTTTATCTCCTAACTGATAGATGTCTGATGTCCCAAGCCACTCAACGATTAATTTGCCTGCTAAAGGTGAATCTTTGTCCGTATTGTCTAGCTCTGCTGTAGCATGATATTTCGCTAGGTGTACAAGACGTTTCACCACTCTCGGAGCCGCATCAGGGTCACTTGTCTTTATGGGAGGAATTCCTGCAAATGGATGTCCCGTGCGATCGCATATCTCATACTCTTCCTTGTTATTGAGAAGAAGTTGATAGGCAACTCCCTCATCGTCATCAGCAGCTACGACCTCTTCTGCCAATTCCACCCAACCATTTCCAGGTAGAGCATTTTTGATAGCCTCTAGGCTTTTCTCCTGCTGTTTAAAAATTTCGGGTAAAAGCTTGTTAGGGGGTAATGAGGGCTTAGCTAAATCTTCTGCGGAAGCTGCCTCTTGAGCAATGAGATAAACTTTTCGCACAAGATTGACGGACGGAGATACCAACACAGCCCGATCTCCGTCTTCAACGTTTAATTTTTCTCCATTAATGGGTTCAAGCTTGCACAACGAGTCTGTTGCCCCTCGTTGAATAATTCTGGCGATCGCAACTCGATTCTCTTTTTTAGTCAAATCCCTTGTTGTACGAGGATAGATGGCAAACTCTGCTCCCTTACTCATACCATTTGCCTGCCCAACCCCTAACACAGCCTGCATTTCACCTGTTTCAGCGTTTTTCTCAACCTTTAAGACAGGTACTGCATACACTCGCTCAGCTAGCTCATTGCCAAAAATAATTCGGTTTTCCTCGCCCATCAAGATTGGGGTTTGTTGAGGAAATTGACTGTGAATTTTAGCATTGATGCGATCGAATAAATCCTGATAAGTTTGTCCGGGGTTTTGCTGTCTTAGAGTATCCAACAACCAATAGGTAAGCGCTCCATTTCGCTCCTTGGTTTCACGATTAAAGGCATACTCGTAAGCATACTCATTCAAACGACAGGCTGCTAGAAGCACATAATCTCTGGCGACACGCAATCCAGAAGCTTTTAGTCCGCGAGCGGTTTGTTCAGTGAGCGATCGCCAAGTTGCTGCTAGAGTTTCTAGAGGTGCCACCAGTTCTTGACCTGGTTGGAGAGGTTTTTCATCAATTCCTTCTCCCCCTCGAATTTCTACATCCCCTCGCGTAGCACCTCCCGAGTTACAACAATCCAACACCACCGTAACGGTTAGTTGTTTATTTACCAATTCCTTCAACAGTGTTGCTAGATCGAGATCGCGGAGATACTGTCCTTCTAAAGTGCCAATATCTGTAGGGACTAATCCCTCATCAATTTCATCCTCACCTTTAATAGATGGGAAAACAGTCTTTGCCCGTCCACCATGTCCAGAGTAATGAATATATACCTGCGCCTTTTCCGTAGCCATTTCCCCCAGTTTCCTAAAGGAATCGATCATATTCTGACGAGTTGGTAGTTTTTCCGGTGATTCAAGAGGCTTCGTAGGTTCATTTGGGTTAACCGAAGCTGTCAGTTTCAAAATTTGTGCTTTGGGAACTTTCCGCTCATCAACTAAGAAAGCTTCTACATGATTAACATCTCGTACACACCCTCCAAGATTTTTGTAACGACTACCATCAGGCAAGACATTCGGCATATAGCAGTCAATACCGATTAATAGTGCGTAAATATTTAGTGTTTGCTCGGGTTTGTCAGCCATTTTTAATTCATTGCTCCAGTATCTTTGTCTAATTCAGTGAGTTGCAGATCTGCAGAGTTCTGGAGCCGTAAGTTATAGCTCTTCAGAAAACTCTGCATATTCAGCAACGTATCTTTCAGTTCCAGATTTTGTTAACTCGATCGCGAACACCTCAAGCCATTTGTTCGCGGGTTTTTACAGCGACAATGCCGTCTGGCTTCAAACCCTTCTTCTGCTGAAATTCCTTGACGGCTTTATCTGTTGCTGGCCCAAATTCACCATCAGCCCCAACTACAATGCCAGCTTTCTTCAAAATTTCCTGAAGCTTGAGTACATCCGAGCCTTCCATTCGGGGGATCGCCAAGCGCAACGTTCGGGGTTTGTCATTCCACGGCGCTTTAGGAAACCCTGGAGCAGGAGATCGATTAAGTGCATTCTCGGTTTGAGGGCCAAAGCCGCCATCTTCGCTAATCTTTTGATTAGGATAATTCAGATTCCAAAGTTGCTGAAATGCAAGTATTGATTGACTGCGAAGGTCGATCGTACTATCGCCTTGGTAATCGAAGTGAGGTGGATCGCCTGGTAATGGATTCCAGCCATACCGCATCAAATAAACTTCCCAGCCTGGTGCATCTTCAATGTCGATCGCTAACCCAGTTTGGTGGTTGCTGGCTCCCGGTGGAGCTACAGGATTAGGATTGTTGAAGCGATCGTTATACAGCAACATTTGCTGAGCGATCGTGCGGTAGGCAGAGTTTACCTGCATCGTTTGGCCTCGATCTTGAATCGCTCTCTGAAGTGCGTGTTTTGCCGGGCTTTGTACATAGGGAAAGGCTGCATCCAGCAAGTCTACATTGAGGTCATCAAAACTGACAAAGGCATCTGGCATCATCAGTTGCAGTTGATAAATTAACTGCTGAGATAAGCCATTTACCACCGCAGTCGAAGACATGGGTGCATCTTGGAGTAATCCGGGAAAACTGCCTCTAATTCCCAACCGATCCCGTTCGACAAATTCTTCACAGGCTTCGACAATTACAGGTTGATTAAATAGAATATTGCTTGAGTCAGTCATAGTTTTTTTCTCAAATTAGTTGGAATTTGGTCATTTCTAGACGCACAACTCTACCTGTAGCGTGTTATTCTTAAACCTGGGTTCCAGGAATCGTGTAAAAATTGTTGGATTGCGTCATTCCCCTTTCTTACAAAATCGATTTTATATTCCCAGTTTTTTCCGAGTTTCAGAACCTACAACACCATCCGCAGTTAGCATTTTTTGCTTCTGAAACTGCCTCACTGCCTTGTCAGTATCATTACCAAATACTCCATCAGGTTCTATATTGATTCCTGCTGCTTTCAAAGCTTTTTGTACTCGACGAACATCCTCACCTTGCATCATGGGTTCGGTGAGTTTCAAGGTGCGAGGTGCTTCTGCGATTGTTTGCCCTGTTACTTCTTCGCCTGTTCCTTCATAGGTTAAGAATGACTGCCAGGGTTTTCCCAAAAACAGCGATCGTTCAGCCAATCGTCGGCGTGTCAGCCCTAGCCAGGGTTCACCATTGACTTTATTCCACACAGGAAACTGATTAGCAGCTCCTTGATAATTTCCCTGGTTCAAAAGCCTGAGAAGAGTTGAACTTCCAAAACCTCCTGGACCCACGTTGAAGCAAAAGCAAACCAGTGCAGAAAACTGATTATCATTGATCTGAACTTCAACCGCATCCTCAACAAAGGATTCAAATTTTTCTAAATCTAGGCGCAGCAATTCTTCTGCTTGCGTTTGGCTAATGGTCAGTCCTGGAAAAACATCGTTGCCAGTGTGCCCGTAACCAATAGTCCAAACTCCACCGCCGTCATCATAAGCAGTGAGCTCACATCCTTCAAACGTAGTGAGAAGTTTAAAGCCTTCTCCATTGATATGCTTTGAACCTCTGGATTCTGCCACATCAGGCGGTTGTTCGTCGGGAGGATTAATGTTGTATGTTTTAGCTACGCTGAACTTTAAAGCATCGATTAATGCTTTTACTTGCCCATTTGTCTCCGTGACTTTAACGGCTAGGTCGTCTTTTATTTCGTACACGCGACCATCGCTAAAGATTTCAAGCGATCTTGGCATTTCAGTTTTTCCTTTTGAAAAAGTAGATTCGATCGAAAGACGCATCCTGAAGATCCCGATCGCCAAACTTTTGCCTGCCTCTCACAACCTGTGAAAAGAGTTTATCAATTCATACTTGTTATCGAAAGTATTTATCTGACCGGTGATTTCACTGATTACGTCTGTCCCAAAGTAAGTTCCGGGATTTTCTCGAACCTTTACAAAAGTTTATTTTTGGCGCTCGATAGCGGTGTGCTGCTTGTTATATTTAACGATCGCGATCGCCCAATTCCACCACTATCAAATTACACTTATGAGTCCTGGACGTATCAACTAACCAACGAGCATAGTTGAAACCCACATTCAGCAGCCGCAACGGGCCGCGTACAGTACCCCGTGCCGATAGAAGTGACTAAGGAGAGACAGTAGTTAGTAAAAATACTTATAGCGTTTCTCAGAAAGATGAGGTACAATAACAGCAGTGAGTAAACCAATTCCCAAGATCGGATAATGTAACTTGATTGAACGCAAACTCTATCGCTTTTGCTAATTCTCGATAATTAGTCGTCTTGATAGAACGGAGAATGTTTTTGAGTTTTGACCATAAATGTTCAATTGGTGAGAAGTCGGGCGAATAGGGCGACAAGTATATTAATTTTGCCCCTTTCTTTTTGATGGCTTTTTCTATTTCTTCTCCGGTATGAATAGTACAATTATCCATCACTACACAAACCGCTTTCCAGAGTTTTGGTACTAGCTTTCGGATAATAAAAGCCTCAAATGTAATTGTATCAGTTGTACCTGTTAAATTGATGGATGTTAGGATTTCGTTGACCGATATAGCTCCAATTATTGAGACATTTCTGCCCCGTTTATTCGGTTTTGACCCCTGGGCTCTTGAACCTTTTAGCCTCCCTTGCATATAATAACCTAACCATTGCCAAGTTTACTCCACATTCATCAATGAATATTAAGTCTTTCAAACAAATTTGTCGAATTTTTTGCCAGAACTAATATCGCAGGTTCTGAACTCTTTCACTGCCTTTGTCTGACGGGAAAAGAGTTTTTTTTAAGGTCATGTTTAAGAGTTTTGCCATTCTTCCCATCGTTGCTACGCTGATGGTAAAACCAATTTTTTGGTAGAGTAAATAACGGAGTTCTTCGAGAGTCGCATCATTATTTTCTTCAATCAATTTCGCGCTTGATCAGCAGTTGCTCTGCATTCAGTTTTAATTTGACTCCGCATCGCTCAGTTCGAGGAGCAATATTTTGGGTCTCACGATACTGTTTAATTATTTTTTGGACAAAACTTAGGGCTACACAAAAACGGTTGGCTATTGCTCTTTGTGACAGCGGTTCATTATGGTACACGTCCATAATTTTTTGTCTAAAATCAATCGAATAAGTTTTCATTTTTACTAATGTGTGATACTTGCTAAAATTATTGATAGTTGTCATTCGAGTGACTGCTATGGGGTGAGGGACTACTGCTCCAAGAGCGTTCCATTTAATTAGAGCTGCATAACATTTTAGGTTTCTATATTTTTCACTCCGTTCAAGTCAGTTATATCATACCTCATCTTTCTGAGAAATGCTATAATAATTTGTATCAGTAAGCATAACCCTGTTGGGAATGGGAGCCGAAACAGCTCTCGATTCCAGTCCCCCCCAACGGTTTTGACCCAATGAGTTATACCAAGTTCCTAAAGTCATGCTACAGATAGAGCCTCTAAAATAAATTCCCATCCCGTCAAAGAAGCAATAACTTCCAACGTCAACTTATTTAACTCTTTTTGCACCGCTGCTCTCAACTCTTCTATTTGGTCAAATCTCAACCATTTCAATTGTTCTTTTACATATCCCCACAGTCTTTCTATTGGGTTTACTTCCGGACTGTAGGCGGGTTGAAATAGTAAGATAACGTTCTCTGGTATACTGAGGTTTAAAGAGTTATGGAACCCTCCATTATCTACTTGAATTAGATGTAAATCCTCCGGGTACTCACTAGCAAATAGCTCTAAAAATTTCTCAAAGCACACTGTATCTAAATGAGTAAACTCATAAAAAAAACTGGCTCCTGTTAGCGGCTCTACTGCACCATACAACCACAAATAAGTAAAGTCCCATTGTACTTTTCCTTGCGGTTTTATGCCGTAACCTGTTAGCTTTCTTCTTTGAATTGTATGCAACCCCATCCGACTTTCGTCTTGACTCCAATACCGCAGTTTTTTCCATTGTTCTAAAAAGCTCTGACTTTGACTCAGACTGGCTTTAATTAAGATTGGCAGTTTTTTTTAAACTCTTCTACTGCTCCTGGTTTTTGCTTTTCACTCACCGGACGTGGAACTTTTAATTTGCCTTTAAGGCGAGATCTTGCCCATTCATGCACTGTCCGATATGCCATGGGAATGTCACAACAGCTTGTCAACCATTGATGTACTTCTTTGTAGCTACTGAATCCTTCTACTTGGTTTAACTCTTCTGATAATTTCTCTACAGTTTCTGGAGTCATTATTCGGGGCCGACCGGGACGAGGTTTCTGGCATAATAATTCTTTTATTCCCCCAGTTCGGTAGCTAGACAACCATCTTTGTATTGTGGTACGATGCTTACCTAACCGCACCGCAGCAGACAATACACTATGCACTGTTTTGGTTTTGAGCCAATACAGAACCAACAGTTTTTCGTGGCGCCCAGCCTCTTTCTCTCGGCACAGCAAACTTTTCAGTTCTGCTGCGGTTTCTCGAATGACAATTTTGACAACTCCTGACATTGCTTTGACCTCAATTTTGCTACACAACAACTGCAAAATGCACTGCTACTAACTGTAGCAGTATTTTATGAAATTGGTATTAGAAGAGTGGGTTGGCGACTGTGGGAGTGGGGGCGTGAGCTTACTCGTGACGATATGACAAAGGCTTTAGTTTTGTGGAATTTAGCAGCAGGGCGGACAGTCAGAGCCGCCGCCCCTGCAGAAACCCGGTTTTGGTTGATCAATTACTCTTAGCTTCAACGCTAGGTTTTTCAGATGCCGCAGCTTCCTTTATCTCTGAAATCGCCTTTCGGCTGAAGATTTGGAAGTAGAGGGAAACAAAAAACTCTTTGACTGGAAAAATGATAAAAGTCAAAGGATTAATTGTCACGATGATATTGCGCGCATCGGCTTTAGCTTGTTTGACAATTTGCTGCGCTACCCAGTCGGGAGACATGATGCCGCTCGGGTTTAAGTTGCTTTTAAACGGCCCTAAAATCAGTTTGCGAACGATGCAGGGTGCGTCTAGCCGGCGCAGGGTGACTAAATCTCCCAGGGCGCGTTTGCTGAGTTCGTACAGGGGACTGACAGCGGGAATTACTTCTGCTTCTGAAGTGTTGATCCACACTTCTTTGCAAGCGATGTTTTCGTTAGTGCGGACTGTTAAGAAAAAGAGTTCCATCAGCCGCCACGCGGAAAAAGTGTTAATTTCGTATGAGTTGGCGATCGCCTCTCCTGTTCTTTCTCGCTGTACGTTAATCCCGTGATTGATGACGAGAATATCAATTTTTTCTAGCAATAGGGCTAAGTCTGCCTCTTGGCCAGCTTGCCAAGTTACGGTTTTTACAGGTAAATTTTCGCCGTCTACATCCAAACTAATTTCCTCATTTCCAGAGGAGAGGGCGATCACTTTTGCACCAGCTTTGTGCAGATGTTTGAGAAGCGAACGACCTAAAGTTCCCGATGCACCGGTGACGGCTACAGTTTTGCCTTTGAGAGAAAGTGCTGTACCCATAAGTTTATCTATTAAGGTGAAAGTACCGCAATAGTAAGCATTTTGATTGTCGAAGTGATGCCGCCAGTGATAAGGTTTATTAACTAACCACTTGCCAGGGGGAGTCAGAAAGTCTCCCGGTTGGTGGGTGATGTCGGTTAATTCGTCTGCGCCTTTGATGCCGCACGCGCGGGCGATCGCGCTCAACAAAAAGCCTAAAGTATAAATACAACCCGCTGCTGCGCCCCAGTGATATTCCGGCAGCCCAAAATAAGCTACCACCCACAGCAACAAGCCCAAAACCATCATCGCCGCACCTTCGGGTACGTCGTGACGCCAGTGTGCTTGCTTGTAAATTGTCTCACTGACGGCTGTCAAATTCGGGCGGAAAACGCGGTGATGCCAAGTGTGCAGCTTTTGCAGGGGTGCCCAATAATGGGACACGACGTGATAAAAGTCTCGTATTATTTCTGCCCAGCAGACAGAAGCTATTGCCACAGCGCCGACTATCCAGTAATTTACCATGCTCGCACCAGTTTGAAATTTGAGATATTAGATATTGTCTGCTTTGAAAGATAACTTAAAATGGCTTTTATTGCTAGTGTGGAAGTTGACTCAGGCGTTTTAAAATCTGCAAAACCCGGTACAATTCATTGCCGGGATTGGAAATAACAAATTCCGCAGATCGCGCATACTGGGGAGTTTCTCCTCTAACTAACTTGACAAAATTGAAGTTAGCACCTGTGGCAATCATGCCAAAAGTAGGAGTTTCTGGGTTGGGATCTGCCAGCATATATGTCAGGAGTTGGGCAAGTGCTGCGTCAGTTGAAAACGAAAGTTGTTTGGATTCAATTACTGTCACCCACAAGTTTGCTTTCATAATTAGGATATCTATTTTGCCTTCGATGATTCTGCCTTCGTCTTCCTCTTGAATAGGTATCGACTTTTCGGCTTTGACTGGAAAAGGAGACTCATACAGACCGGCAAGAAACAAAATAGGGCTGATGATTGTTAGCTTGACTGCATTTTCCAATACAGGCGGGGTGTCTACCAAGTTGAAGTATATGTCTTGGACGCGATCGAGCAATTGTTTTTCTGAGTCTGTTACTTCGGGTAAGTTTTCTTGCCATTCTCGGAAAAATTCACTGTTGCGAACTCGCTGCAAGCCGAAGTTATCGATTAGATAGCGGAGGTTTATATCTCTTGCTTGTAGTTTTTGCACTATGATTAATAAAGCCTTTTATGGTTATTAATAAGGATAGCGTAATTGGGATTTTTAACGACAGACGAACGCAAATGAACGCAGATGAAATTCCGAGTAAGTTAATTTTGGTGAGATGTCTGTTTATGGGGATTTTTGATCGGCAATTCGCTGTTTTTGCGCTGCTTGCATTTCCAGCAATTGCGGCACGGTTACAAAACGATATCCCTGCTGTTTGAGTTTGGGAATAATTGCAGATAGCGCCTCGACTGTTTGCTGGCGATTTCCGCCGCCGTCGTGCAACAATACAATCGCCCCCGTTGAAGCTTGGGATAGCACGCTACGGGCGATCGCAGCGGCCGGACGTTGCAAAAAGTCTTTAGGGTCGATCGACCACATCACCACTACATAATTCTTCTTTTTAGCGTAATTTGCCAAACCGTTATTTAAGCGGCCGCCGGGGGGGCGAAACAAGAAACTTTTTGCCCCACTCGATCGATAAATATGAACGCCAGTATTATCTATTTCATCTGAGGCGGTTTTTTCGGTAACATTGTGAGAATAGTGATGCCAAGTATGGTTGCCGATCGCATTTCCCGCTTGCACAACTCTTTTTGCAATTTCTGGATACTGCCGCAAATTTGCACCCAAGCAGAAAAATGTAACTACTGCGTTATGTTTGTGCAAAACTTCTAATATTTTCAAAGTTTCAGGCGAAGGGCCATCGTCAAATGTCAGGGCGATAACTTTTGAGTTGTTAATACTTGCTTTATACACAATCTGGCTGCGAAATTGCGCGGGCGGTGCGAAGACTAAAGGTTGTTCGGGAGGTTTGGGAGAGAGAGTTGCGGGGAGAGAAGAGGGTGTTTTTAGTTTTGGGGGTTTCAGCAGGTTTGGCGGGGTATTTTCAATGGGTGCGAGTGGTTGGGCGATAGAATTTGAGTTTGCAGTTTGTCCCGTTTCAGAAATAAGGAAAATTAGGGCGCTCGATCCGATTAATAACAAGATTTTTAGCGCCCCTTGATTTGCCAATTTGGTACTCATTTGCCCCAGCATTTATTTCTGATAATATAACTCTGGCTTACAGCTATGCCGAAAATTAGCTAAAATCGCAAGATACCGACGCATAACAACAGGAGAAAAGCCATGATTGCTCCCGCAAACCTCAGCCGCATCAGCATCCCTCCTTTGGAAAATGGCGATTTACTCACCCGTGCCGAATTCGAGCGACGCTATACAGCGATGCCGGGACTCAAAAAAGCAGAATTGATCGAAGGAATTGTTTATATGGCTTCACCCTTACGCTTTGAACCTCACGCCGAATCCCATGCTCGCCTGATGACTTGTCTTGGCTTCTATGCTGCTTTTACCAAACATACTCGGCTCGGCGATAACCCCACCGTGCGTCTCGACGTGGATAACGAACCCCAGCCCGATGCTGTACTGCTAATTGATTCCCGACGCGGCGGTGCAACTAGCCTCAGTGATGACGGCTACATTGTAGGCGCGCCGGAATTTGTTGCCGAAATAGCTGCTAGTACCGCTACGATCGATCTGCGGGACAAAAAGCGAGTTTACCGGCGCAGCATGGTGAGAGAATATCTCGTTTGGCAAGTAATTGATCGCCGGCTCGATTGGTTTTCCTTGGAGGAAGAAGAATATATTTCTCTGCTACCCGATGCAGAAGGAATTATCCGCAGCAGAGTTTTTCCGGGGTTGTGGCTGGCTGTTTCAGCACTCTTAGACGGGGATATGCCAAGTGCGATCGCAACTCTTCAAGCCGGATTAAACAGTGCCACGCACGAAGAGTTTGTCCCACAGTTAGCTGCTTTCCCAAATTCCGATTTGTAGAGACGCTACAAATCGCATCTCTACAACAACTAATCCCCCTACAACCGGCAAGTTTGCCGTGCCCTTTCATCCTCCGGTTCTTGCCACCCAAAAGCAAAATGACTTACCGCATTAATTTGCGGAGTCGCCGAGCGAATTGCCCGCATTTGAATCTCTAAAGACGGCCGATTTTTGAGAGGTTTTCCCCAATCTCCAGCAATGGCAGGAATAATTTTTGCTCCCGCAGGCGCTAAACTTACTGTGCGCTGCACCTGTGGCACAATGCAGCTTACATCGCCGCAATTTCCGTAAGACATGGCGTGGAATTCTACATTAGCCGGGAATGTGTCCCAAGGCTGCAATCTCGAATCATATCCCCCTTGATTTATCGCTTGATTTGCAGTGGGAAAAAACACCGCTCCTACAGGAATGCCCATCCTTTGCGCTGGTTGAATTGCTATCCCAAAAAAATCTAAAATCCCTTGGACTGCGTGAGCAACACTCAGTTTCCACAGGTCTTTTTGCAGAATGCCGGTATCGGGAAGCCGCGATGTCGGTCTTGATGTGGGAGTTGTAGGGTTTGGCTTGTTAGTGGCGGGATTTGTTGAGGCAGATCTGGATGTGGCATTCTGCGTTCTTGAAGGTGAAGTTGCTACTGACATCGCCTGCGGAACTCGCCCTTGCCAAAGAGGTTCTCGCTCAGTTGGATACTGTTTGACTACTGCTTGAACATCATTAGTATTGATAAATCCTCTAGTCAAATATCGCTGAATTAAATCTCGCCCTTGCTGATTGTTAGCCCGCTGCAAAAGAACTTGCTGCGATGCTGGGCCGTAAATCCACAAGTCTTGAACTTTGGTAGCAACTGAAGCGGGTCCGATGCCCCGTAGATAGCGAATGTAGTCGAATAACATTCCTTGTGGCTTGCGCTTGACTATTTGATTTACTAACAAAGTATAGTCTTGCCGTGCTTGTGGGTTGTACGGATCGATAAAGGCTTGGTTGCCCGGAACTTCTCCGAAGTCCTCGTTAATTGCTGCGTATTCACTTACTGTTAAACTTGTCTGATTTTTACCGTTGATAGCGAGGGTTTGCTGTCTGTCGGGACGCTGAGCATAGCTATAGCCAAAGTTCATGGTAAATAACCAGGCGTAAACTTTTAAACCTCGCTGTTTGCCTTTGGCGATCGCCTTTTCTAACAAGTCGTATTTCTCGTAACCGCGATTTCTCAAAACAGAAGGCCAAGCCGTAGGGTTGTCTGCAACTGGGAGAAGCACTTGACCATCGTAAAACACTTCGACATAGACTTGGTTGTAGCCTTTATTCACAACTTTGTCTAATACTCGATCGAGTTCTCCGGGTCTGACATCGCAGGGATACAAACGCAGCCAAACTGCTTGGGTTTCCGGCCAAGTTTTTTGGCGGCAGTCTGCTATTTCCCGGGCGTGTTTGTTCAAAACAGCAAAATATGCTTGCTGAGATTCCCGTTTTCCTGACAGGGCGGCGCGGCGCAAGTCTTCTTTTTGATTTACTTGTTCTTGGGATAATTGGCAATAGGCTGATGTTTGGGCCAAAGCTGGTTGATTTCCGATAAACGGCCAAACAAGCTGGCTGATGAAGCTACTGGTTAAAACAGCAGTTACCGCACTGAAAAAGCGTCGCTGGTGTTGAAAATTCGCGATGCGAGTTGGTGCAATTTTCATGGGAGAGTTGAATGGGGTTTTCTAGTTTAAATTGGCTGGCGATCGCATTTTTGCGATCGCGCTCAACAAGCAGCTACAAATTTTCTACTTTTTTCGGTTGACTTAGTTATGGCACAAGTCGATCGCACAATGCAAATTCTATCTGGCGGCTATTTAAATCGAACCAGGGCGATCGGGCAAGATAAGACTCGGTGATTAAACCGCTGCTATGTTATACAAACTTTCCTCTGCCTAAGTGTTGGCGCGCAGGCACGCGCCTTCGCCGGCTCAAAAATAAAGAGGGTAAAAAGCCCGGATTTGATATCATATCCAGTTCGATTTTTCAGTATTTTTTCCCTAAATTCTGCATAAAAAAGCGCCTGGATACAGTGGGCGCTAAAAGCAGTTGATACTTCTACTAAAAATTGTTAACACTCAAATCTCAAGGATGAAGATGAATTGTTAAAATTTATCCTTGATCCTAAATTTTGAGATTAAGCTCCTCTGTTAAGAGCAGCTTCAATCTGCTGAAATTCTGACTCAAGACGCTTTTTCAATTTTTCAGGAACGGGACGGTTTGGATAGGAACTGTAATGTCCTGCCAAAGAGTTTAATGCCGTCCGCATTGTCGTGAAAGAGGCCAGCTTGGTAAGAGCGGGATCGCGGCGGTAAGCAGCAAAAAAATCGTTGATACTTGTGCGAGCCTCGGCTTGAGCGGCTGCTTTTTCCGGCGTGCCCTCTGGCAAAGTGAGCGCTGTTCTCAAGCTCTTCACTAATGCTAATGTGTCTTGGCCATAATCTCCACTCAGAGTGGCCGGAACATTGGTACAGCCCGCTACGCCGATGACAACAACTAATACCAGGGCTAACAGACGGGAAATGTAATGCTTCATAAGGGTTAGAAAAATGGAAGCGAAAACGGCAATCAAAATTAACCTTTATCCTATCTCGAATTGAGTTAATAATGCCAATTTTTCATTTTTTTGTACCATTACCATGAAACAGAAAATTTGTCAATCTAAAATCTAAAATCTAAAATCTAAAATCGATTGATTTGTCCAGCAACGACGGAGAGAATTTGGGTTTGTCGCAGCCACTGAGCATCAAAAGCGCCTAGGTGAGTTGTAGTAATCAGAGTTTGAAATCGTTCTTGAATTGTTTCTAAAAGTTGATTTTGGCGGCTCAAATCGAGTTCTGCAAGTACGTCGTCGAGCAACAGTAAAGGCGCTTCGCCGACGACTTCTTCAATAAGCTGCAATTCGGCTAATTTTAATGCTAATACCAGAGTTCGCTGCTGACCTTGGGATGCGTATTGACGAGCTGGGGTATTGTTAATGGTAAATGTAATGTCGTCGCGGTGGGGGCCCACTAAAGTGGTTCCTTGAAACTGTTCTGCGATCGCCCTTTTTTGAATTTTCTCTAAAAATGCTTGTCGCACTCCTTCGAGATTATCTTTAGCGATTAATTCCGCCCCTACTTCAATATTAGCATCGTATTTCACATCTAAAACTTCTGCTGAACCGCTAATTGACCGGTGCCAATTTCGAGCTAAAGGCATCAAACGCTCCAAAATTCGATCGCGCCTGCGGATGACGCGAGCGCCCGCTGTCGCCAACTGCGCGTCCCACAAAGCTAATTCCGAACCGGGAATGGGGAATTGGGAGGTAGGAATTGGAAATTGGGAATTGGGGATGGGTAAGTCTTCTGTATTTTCCGGTTCGGGACTTTCGGGTGCAACAAATGGCATCTTGTCAAAACTGTCAGAAAATTCCGCTTTCCTGATTTCTTTAGAACGTTTCAACAGAGCGTTTCGCTGGCGCAAAATTTGGTTGTACTGCTGCAAAATGTGCGCGTAAATCGGTTCTAATTGGATGACTAGGCGATCGATCCAATTGCGCCTTCCTTCGGGTCCGCCGCGCACTAAGTCCAAATCCAAACAAGAAAATTGCACTACATTTAAGACACTCAAAAAGTCTAAATGGCGGCGCAGCGGTTCACCGTTGAGCTTCAGTGTTCGACGCGCCCCAGAGCGAAGAGTTAAAGCTAAGTCGATCGCTCCGGTTTGACGTTCGAGTGTAGCATCAATTTGCCCGATGGGCTTTGAGTCGAGTATTAAATCGCGATCGCGCCCTACCCGGTGGCTTTTTAATGTAGAAAGCAACTCTACCGCTTCTAACAAGTTAGATTTTCCTTGAGCGTTATTTCCTACTAAAATGGTTTTGGGAGCGTCAAACGCTACCTTTTGATCGAAATAGTTCCGAAACTGCCGTAGGTGCAGCGTTTTCAAATACATAATATTAGTAATTGGTAATTGGTAATTGGTAATACAGTCATAGTATGGTGTACGATCGGGCGCACCTTATATCGTTTCCGGTTGCATCGGAATAATAAAATCGCGTCAACAGTTAACACTCAACCATTCAGTTTTTCGACCCCGACTCAACAGTCAACAGTCAACAGTCAACAGTCAACAATAATTCCGGTGCAACCGGAATTGATATTACAGGTTGGCAACCGAGCGCCTTTACGATTGCGATTTTCGCCGAGCGTTGCGATCGCAATGACATTATAACGAAGTAATAAATGTTTTATTGTGACAAAATCTCTTTAGTCTTCATAGCGATGACTTTGGCTTTCACCCAGGGGTTGAAACCCCTGGCGGATGTGAAGAGAGAATATTGCCTGCGAGGGTTCTAGCTAATAAGGAAACATCGCTCAGTATTCATCAGCCCTTAACACTACTTTCTAGATTTGTAAAAGCGCACGAACAGTTTTTCCATTTCAATCCAGACAAACATCAGGGCGCTGAAACCGAAGCAAACCATCAATTCAAACGCCGTTAAATAATGAGTGCCGAAAAAAGCTCTCAGCGGCGGAACGTAAATTAGCATCAATTGCATAATAGTAGTCACAATTACAGCCCCCCACACAAAAACATTAGTGAAGGGATTTAACTCAATAGTTAGCTGAGTGTTAGACCGAATTGCGATCGCGTGACCCATTTGTGCCAAACAAAGAGTTGTAAACACCATTGTTTTCCAAGCATCTGGATTGCGGTGTCCGGGAGAGTGAGTATATCCGTAAGCCCAGGACATCATGGCGATCGTCAAAATTGCAAAAATAATTCCGATCCGAATTATGTAAGAACCCAAACCCCGCGCAAAAATATTTTCTCGCGGACTGAAAGGAGGCTTTTTCATCACGTTCGGTTCCCCCGGTTCCACAGCCAAGGCCAAAGCAGGAACGCCGTCTGTTACTAAGTTCATCCACAAAATTTGCAGCGGGGTCAGCGGCACTCCTCCCAAACCCATTAAAGGTGCGGCGGCAATTGTCAAAACTTCGCCGATGTTGCTGCCCAAAATGTATTTAATAAAGCGGCGAATATTGCTATAAACTACTCGCCCTTCTTCAGCGGCGGCGACAATAGTTGCGAAGTTGTCGTCGAGAAGCACCATATCGCTAGCTTCTTTGCTGACATCGGTGCCGGTAATCCCCATGGCGATGCCGATATCGGCTTGTTTCAAGGCGGGGGCGTCGTTAACTCCGTCGCCGGTCATCGCGACAAATTTGCCCCAACTTTGCAAAGCTTGGACTATTCGCAATTTGTGTTCGGGGGAAACGCGGGCGTAAACGCTAACCTGTTCGACTTGCTGTTTGAGTTGTTCTTGGCTGAGCTTTTCTAATTCTTGACCGGTGAGAACTTGATCGCCTTCATTAGCAATACCTAAATCGTAGGCGATCGCCTTTGCAGTCAATTGGTGGTCTCCTGTAATCATCACCACCCGAATGCCTGCATTGCGGCACTTCACCACTGCTTCCCGTACTTCCGGGCGCGGGGCGTCGAGCATACTGACGAGTCCCAGCCAAATCATGTCTTGTTCGCTGGTTTCCTCAGAACCTTCGGGCGGCACGTTTTCCCAGAGTTTGTATGCAAACCCGAGGACTCGCAAACCGCCGCTTGCCATGTTGTTGTTTTCGGCGAGGATGCGATCGCGCATTTCCTGCGTTAAAGGTTGTACTCGATCGCCGACTATAATGCCTTTGCAGCGCTCCAAAGTCAACTCTGGAGAGCCTTTGGTCAGCATCAAATAATTCGACTGCTGTCCTTGTGGTGCGGGAAATCCCGAATTTCCCGATCGGCCGGGCACTTCGCAAATTACGCTCATCCGCTTGCGTTCGGAAGAAAAAGGAAATTCCGCCGTCCGCGGCAGCAATTGAGACTGTTTTTCTTTATAAATGCCTGCTTTTCCTGCTACACACAGCAGAGCTCCTTCTGTGGGGTCGCCTAAAATCTGCCATTCTTGCTTTTCTTGTTGCAACACTGCGTCGTTGCAAACTGCACAGGCAATTAATAAAGATTCGAGTTCTGGATATTCCTCTAAATTATTAATTTTGGCCGCTGTCAGGCGATCGGTAAAATCTCCGATCGGCGCATAGCCAGATCCTGCGACGGCGACTGTGCAGTCGCCCGTAGACACTAGCTGAACTACCATTTTATTTTGAGTCAGAGTACCTGTTTTGTCAGAACAAATGGTAGTTACCGAACCCAAAGTTTCAACCGCAGGCAGTTTGCGAATCAGGGCGTTTCGCTTCACCATGCGCCTAGTTCCGAGTGCCAGAGTAACTGTCACGACTGCTGCGAGTCCTTCGGGAACCACAGCCACAGCCATGCTGAGAGAAACTTCTAACAACTCTTCAAACCTGCTGGTATCGAACCCGATGCCGCCGTTTTGGAAGGTAATCATGCCGCCGATGACGACTATTGCGACTAAGGTTAGGGCACCGGAGACTAGAACATTTCCCAACTGGCTCATCCGCTGTTGCAGGGGAGTCGGTTCGGTTTCTACTGACTGAAGCATGGTGGCAATTTTGCCCAGTTCAGTTTGCATTCCGGTGTTGGTGACGATCGCCTTTGCTCGTCCCTGAACAACTTCTGTCCCTTGAAAAATCAGGTTGAGTCGATCGCCCAAGGAAGCATCTTCGGGAAGTTCTAGATTGGCTTGCTTGGTTACTGCTAGAGCTTCTCCTGTCAAAGCCGATTCTCTGACTTGCAGATTTGATGTTTCGATCAAGCGTGCGTCTGCTGCTATTTTTACCCCAGCCTCCAACAGCATCACGTCTCCGGGTACGAGTTCTTTGGCTGCTATTTCCGAAGTTTTGCCGTCCCGCAGGACTCGGACGAGGGGAGAAGCGAGGTTTTTGAGCGCTGCGAGGGCTTTTTCGGCGCTGCTTTCTTGGAAATAGCCGAGAATGCCGTTGAGTATGACGATCGCAAAAATGGCGATCGCATCTTTGGGAAAAGTATTTGACCGAATGTCCAAAAAAGCCGAAATCACGGCCACACCCATCAGCATCAACAACATGATGTTGGTGAACTGATCGACAAAAATCGACCACGGACTGCGGCCTCCTGTTTCTTCGAGTTCGTTGGGGCCGTATTGCTGCAACCGTTCTGACACTTGTTGGCTGCTCAAGCCAGCCTCTTTGTTGCTGCTTAGCTGCTGGAGAGTTTTGTCAATTGCTACGGTGTGCCAAGAAGAGGGAGAAGTTGAAGACATAAATTACGATCGCGCATGGGGAAATTAGGCGAATCAGGCCGGACAGCTACAGCCGATGGATGTGGCTGATTACAGCCAGAGACTTTTAAGTTTTGAGTTCTGAATCAAAAACTGTTTAACTTGGGACTCGTTTTGGGCGGTTCGATGCCGGGGAAGCAAAAAGCTTTTAACTTCACTGCGTCTGGTGGCTCGATCGCGCCGTTTGTAGGCCTACGGCTGATAGCACCTATCCACCTTACCAAAAATTGGGGTCTAAAGCCCCGTCCTTCTAGGACGGCTTTAATTTCCACTATAAATGCAAAGAATTTATTAAATAAACCCATTTATAGACATAGTGATTCCTGGATGGGATACCATCATTGCATGATAGTAATAGAGTTCAAATTAAAAGGCAAAGCACAGCAATACCGGGTCATTGACGAAATGATCAGGGCAGCTCAATTTGTCAGAAACAAAACTCTTAAATACTGGATCGAGAATCAAGGATGTAAGTTGGTAGACCTATACAAACAATGCGCCATTATGGCAAAAGAGTTTGAATGGGCAGGCAAACTTAACTCAATGGCGCGTCAAGCTTCGGCCCAACGTGCCATTTTTGCTATTCAACGTTTTTTTGCAAATTGCAAGGCCAAGAAACCAGGGAAAAAAGGATTTCCACTTTTTAAGAAACATACTCGTTCCGTCGAATACAAGACAACAGGGTGGGCGCTTTCGGCCGACAAAAGATGCCTGACCTTTAAGGACGGCTTTGCTGCGGGAAAGTTTAAGCTAGTTGGCAGTCGTGACTTGCATTATTATGCACCTGATGAGATTAAAAGAATCAGAGTTATTCGTGGTGCCGACGGTTATTTCGCCCAGTTTTGCATAAATGTGGAACGAAAAGAGGAATCCGTTCTGACTGGTGAAGCTGTTGGAATAGATGTTGGGCTAAACCATTTCTATACTGATAGCAATGGTGACACTGTTCCCAATCCTCGCTATCTTCGCAAGAGCGCAAAAGCACTCAGAAGAGCGCAAAAGCGAGTTTCCCGAAAAAAGAAAGGTTCTAGAAATCGCAAGAAAGCGGTTAATGAGTTAGGAAGAAAACACCTGAAGGTCAGTAGACAGCGCAAAGACTTCGCCATTAAGACGGCGTTGTGCGTAGTAAAATCTAGCGATTTTGTAGCCTACGAAGACCTTCAGGTGAAGAACATGATTAAGAATCGCAAGCTTGCTAAATCGATTAGCGATGCAGCGTGGTCACAATTTGCCCAATGGCTAGAATATTATGGAAAAGTGTACGGTAAGATAGTGGTCGCTGTTCCACCTCAATACACGTCGCAAAATTGTTCGGGATGCGGGAATCTTGTTAAGAAAACCCTATCAACTAGAACCCATATTTGTGGTTGCGGTACAGTTTTAGATCGCGATCATAATGCAGGTCGAAATATTTTAGCCAAAGGGTTGAAGCAGGCAGCAATTAATTTAAATACGGTGGGGCACACCGAAATTAACGCTTTCGGACAGAGCGATCTCTACTTGTTGGTGGCAGCATCAACGAGCAAATCGACTGATTGAAGAAAGAATCCTCGTGCCTTCAGGCCGGGGAGTGTCAATACTAAAAATTAGCAATCCCTTCGGCTTTTACACACAAAAGAAGCCGAGAGCAAGAGTGACTTTAGTCCGGGGATGCAAGCGTGCGCCGCAGGTCAAAACCTACCTTCCTTAAAAAAAACGTCATAAAACGCGCGTATCCGAACCCGTCTATTTCCAATTGTTAAAAGAAAAATGGCGCTGCGGTAAAAGGTGTCGATCGCCTCTGTTGGTTTTCTCACCACCGACAATGCTCAGCTTCCCACACGCTTCTGTGCGACTAGCCTGTGGGAAGCAGAAGATAGAACAAACATAGATAGATGAAGAAAATTTTTTTGCAACCGCTGCGGGGACACACAGTAGATAGATGCTGGCTATGGCGTCAAGTTCAATGACTGCCTGTGATACAAGAATCCCCGCGTTATGAAAGACCGGGCCCGGTCTTTCAACTTCCAACGGCTGAGTTTTGTCGCTAAATGCTGATATTTCCGGCAAAAGCTGAGGCTGTGGCGATCGGGTTCACAATCTTTGGGATTGTGCCCACACCCAATTCTGCTGCCATCCTGACATGGGGCAGAATTTTTGCTTTTTTCCCTATTCCCCCAGGCTTCTTTTACGAAAACTTAAATTTACTTAATACTTCTTAACAATTCGGCTTTTCCAAAGAAAGCCAACAAAGGCGATCGGGCGACGGGAGGGTTTGGGGCGGTTCCACCCCCACTGCAGGGGCGCTCGAAGCAAACTCTTCCTTTTTTCATGCTATCGCGCATCTACCCTAGGAAGGAGTTTTGCCCGCATTTACCCCCCCGATATTTACCTTCTTAGAGAGATAAGTTTCTGTAATAATTTGTAATAAACAAAGACGGACGAGCATTGTATAAAGATTATCAGAGGGTTGAAACGACAGGCCAAAGTTAACCAAAACACTGATTGACAAGGTTTGTCGCAATCTCATAAAAGGTGTAAAATTTTCTAAGGTTTCTTAATCCTCCGTTGCACTGTAACAATAGTGCAGGTAGCGGAAAGGGAGAGAACGAGCCGGCAAGTGTAGTAGCTGGCGTCTACCTTCAACCCTGGCAGGCTTAACAGCCTGAACAAATTTAACTTAACGGTTTTATACCGCAACCAAACTCAATTAACTCAAGTAGGAGAGTTGTTTCATGTTTGACGCATTTACAAAAGTGGTTTCCCAATCTGACGCTCGGGGCGAATTTCTAGCTCCGGGTCAACTAGATGCTCTCAGCAGCATGGTTTCGGACGCTAACAAGCGGATTGACGCAGTAAACCGCATCACCGGCAACGCATCCAGCATCGTAGCCAATGCAGCTCGCGCCCTGTTCGCCGAACAGCCGCAACTGATCGCTCCTGGTGGCAATGCGTACACCAACCGCCGCGCGGCAGCTTGCTTGCGCGATATGGAAATCATCTTGCGCTACGTCACCTATGCAACATTTGCAGGCGACGCCAGCGTTTTGGACGACCGCTGCTTGAACGGTCTGCGTGAAACATACCAAGCTCTGGGAGTTCCCGGTGGCTCAGTTGCAGCCGGTGTGCAAAAAATGAAAGAAGCAGCAATCGCGCTCGCTAACGACCCCAACGGTGTTACCCGTGGTGATTGCAGCTCGCTGATGTCTGAAATCGGCAGCTACTTCGACCGCGCAGCTAATGCAGTCGGCTAAAAATAGCCAAGCGAACATTTCTTGTAAAGAAGCGAGCATCGCATTTTTGCAAACAATCATTTTTGTACAAAAACAACACAACATTAGGGAGAAACCAGAACAATGAAAACCCCTTTGACTGAAGCAGTAACAGCAGCCGATTCTCAAGGCCGTTTCCTGAGCAGCACTGAACTACAAGTCGCCTTCGGCCGTTTCCGCCAAGCAGCAGCAGGTTTGGAAGCAGCCAAAGCGTTGACCGCCAATTCTCAGCGCTTGATCGACGGTGCAGCTCAAGCTGTGTACAACAAATTCCCGTACACCCAACAAATGCAAGGCCCCAACTACGCTTCTACCCCAACAGGTAAAGCGAAGTGCTCTCGCGACATCGGCTACTACCTCCGCATGGTCACCTACTGCTTAGTTGCAGGCGGCACCGGTCCGATGGACGAGTACCTGATTGCAGGTGTTGACGAAATCAACCGGACATTTGAATTGTCTCCTAGCTGGTACGTTGAAGCCCTCAAGTACATCAAAGGCAACCACGGTCTCAGTGGCGACGCTGCAACTGAAGCGAATTCCTACATCGACTACGCAATCAACGCTCTAAGCTAGATTTGCGTGATGCCCGGAATTGTAAGCTGCTGTTAGCTTAAGTGTTAGCGGTTGTTTAGAATTCCGGGCATCTGCGATCGAAGCCTAGTTTTGCAAATACTTTTTTTAAGCAGTTTTCAATTTTTAAAGCAAAAAAGGAAGAAGCAAAGATGGCGGGATTAGGTGCAGCAGAACGGTTGGGAATAAAAGCATTTGAAGAAGCGGGACGAGTAGAACTGCGCCCCCACTGGACGCAAGACGATGCGAAAGCAGTAATTCGCGCTGCTTATAGCCAAGTTTTCGGCAACGAGTATTTAATGTCGAGCGAACGACTTACCAGTGCTGAATCTCTGCTGCTGCAAGGGCAGATTTCAGTGAAAGATTTTGTGCGGTCAATTGCACATTCCGAAACCTATCGGAAAAAGTTTTTTTATCCGAACTCGCAAACGCGGTTAATTGAGCTTAATTATAAGCATTTATTGGGCCGCGCTCCTTACGACGAGTCGGAAATTGCTTTCCACGTTGATTTGTACAATGCAGAAGGCTACGAAGCTGAAATCAATTCTTACATTGACTCAGTTGAGTATCAAGAAAATTTTGGCGAAAGTGTAGTGCCTTACTATCGCGGTTTCGCGACTCAAAGAGGTCAAAAAACCGTCGGTTTTAACCGGATGTTTCAACTATACCGGGGTTTTGCTTCGAGCGATCGCTCGCAAAACCAAACTAAAGCCCGGCTGACTTGGGAAGTAGCGAGAAATATGGCTTCGCCGATACACACAGCCTCCACCGGAAAAGCCCTTGGCGGGACTTCCGGCGGTTCTCGCGGCCAACTCTACCGAGTCACCGCAATGCAAGGTGCGGCTAAGTTTTCGCCTCAAGTGCGGCGGACAATTACCGAATATCTTGTGCCTTACGAGCAACTTTCGAGCCGCTTGCAGCAAATCAACAAACGTGGCGGCAAAGTGGTAAGTATTACCACAGCCTAAAGTTTGTGTATTGACGTTTTTTTGAAACGTCTTTAGCAAAGTAGGACTAAGGCTAAAAAATTCTTCAATTTTATGTGTATAGGTAAGGTGTGCAGTGCACACCCTACTTTGAGCAGGCGCGCAGTGCGCGCCCTAGTTTGAGGCATATTATCCTTAGTCCTAAAAATTTCAAGTGCAACCAAGCATTAAACTTTTGTCATTAATAATTTAGGAGAAAATCTGGTGGCGATTACGACAGCAGCGTCCAGACTGGGAACATCCGCATTGAGCGATGCGCCCAAGGTAGAATTGCGCCCGAACTACAGCAAAGACGACGTAGAAACTGTGATTCGTGCGGTTTACCGTCAGGTGCTAGGCAACGACTATTTAATGAAATCCGAGCGACTTACAAGTTCCGAGTCTTTGCTGCGAGACGGCAGTTTGACGGTACGAGAATTTGTACGCGCTGTAGCTAAGTCAGAACTGTACAAAACCAAGTTTTTCTACAACAGTTTCCAAACTCGGACGATCGAACTAAACTACAAACACTTGCTCGGTCGCGCTCCCTACGACGAATCTGAAGTAGTTGAGCACTTAGATTTGTATCAAACACAAGGCTACGACGCTGATATTGATTCTTACATCGATTCAGTAGAGTATCAAGAAAACTTCGGCGAGAGTATCGTACCTTACTACCGCGGCTTTAACACCCAGCGTGGTCAAAAAACCGTTGGTTTTACCCGGATGTTTCGCCTGTATCGCGGCTATGCAAACAGCGATACTTCCCAACTAGAAGGCAATAACTCTCGCTTAGCTGTCGAACTCGGCACTAACAGCGCTACGGCTGTAGTTGGGCCTTCTGGCGGTAACGAAGGTTGGGCATATCGGCCTTCTGCTAGAAACGTAACTCCCAGCAGCACTTTCGGTGGCGCGGCAGCTTACGGCAAAGAAGGGCGGCTGTTGCGCGTGGAAGTTTCCGGCATTCGCACGGGCGGCTATCCCAGCGTGCGCCGCAGCAGCAAGGCTTTCATCGTACCTGTTGAGGATTTGTCCTCGCAACTGCAGAAATTTCAACGCATGGGCGGAAAAATCGCCAGCATTACTGCAATTTAGTCAGTTGGCAGTTGGCAGTTGGCAGTTGGCAGTTACTAGCTTTTAGTCAACAGTCAACAGTCAACAGTCAACAGTCAACAGTCAACAGCGATGCCCTGAGCGAAGTCGAAGGGTCAACAGTCAACAGTCAGAATCACCAATTACCAAGAAGCTTATGTTGGGTCAAATTGTAGCTGGAATAAGTGGCAATACAGCTTCGGCTAGTCGCTGCTTTCGGTATGAAGTTGTCGGCTTGCGCCAAAGCGATGAAACAAATAATGTGGATTATTCGATTCGATCGAGCGCGAGTACATTTATCACCGTGCCTTACAATCGGATGAATCAAGAAATGCAGCGGATTAATCGCATGGGCGGGAAAATTGTCAGCATTCATCCTTTAAGCGGGAGTGCAGAATCATCCCATGAATCATCCCATGAATCATCCCATGAATCATCCCATGAATCATCCCATGAATCATCCCATGAATCCTCGGGTGATCACCAATAGTTTGGTTCAGGGGCGATGAAAATCGCTCCTACACAACCTAACAGGGGCGATTTTCATCGCTCCTACACAAACTTTCGTCCACTCCAAGACGACTAAGAGTTAATGCAACCCGCGCAGGCGGGTTTTGTCTGTTTAGTAGCGATTTTAATAGCCGAGTTTGCCTAACCCTTGCCTTGCAGGTTTTGTCTGGGTAGCAGGGATTTCAAGCGCCGAATAACTAACAACTAATAACTAATAACTAATGACTATGAATTATTACGAATCCGACTCACCGTCGGCGGGTATAGCTGAGGGCGAGTCTTTAACGGTTGAACAGGCGATCGCAAATTTGCACTCCCAAGATTACAGTCTCCGGTATTATGCTGCTTGGTGGATTGGTAGATTTCGAGTCAAGGAACCGGCAGCTATTGCAGCTTTAATTGCCGCATTGCAAGAAGAATCAGAACAAACAAAAATCGGCGACTATTCCCTATTGCGAAATGCGGCGCGGGCTCTAGGTAAATTGGGTGACAAACAAGCCTTACCGGCCCTGATTCGTTGTTTGGAATGCGCCGATTATTACGTGCGGGAAGCGGCGGCCCAAGCTCTAGAAATGCTGGGCGAGATCGATTCTATTGGGCCGCTAGTGAATCTATTGGATGGGGGCGTAGCTGTGGCCGTGCGAGTGCCCGGAAAATCGCACCTCGTGCAACCTTACGACTCGGTAATTGAAGCTTTGGGAACGCTAAAAGCCACAGAAGCAATACCGCTAATTTCACCTTTTTTAGAACATTCTGTGGAGCGGGTGCAGTACGCTGCGGCGCGGGCGATGTATCAGTTAACTGGTGAGCGGGTTTACGGAGAGCGCTTGGTAAGTGCTTTGAATGGGGATAATTTGCAGTTGAGGCGATCGGCTTTGATGGACTTGGGGGCGATCGGCTATTTGCCGGGAGCGCAAGCTATTTCTGAAACTTTAGCAGAAAATAGCCTGAAATTGATAGCGCTCAAAGGAGTTTTGGAGCATCACCTCAATCAAGAAGAATCACTATCTTTGTCAGATGATGCTATCCGGGTTATGGATTTAATGGATAGTTTACTTTAAAAAATTAGTTCACAACTAAAATAGGATTGCTGTAGAGATTCTCAATTGTCTGCCGTATATTTAGGACACAGTATATCCAGGAAACAGCAGTGCTGTGTCCCTACGGCATATCTGTATTTTAGGCAGGAAACAGCAGTGCTGTTTCCCTACCTATTTGGGGCTTGCTGGATAAGTGCAGAAAGGTTACACGGCTTGGTTATGCGATCGTCCGATCAAGGAAAGTGTGCAAGATAAACAGGTAAAATAGTACAAAAGCCTTGCATCACCCAGTGCGAGCGTGTACAGAAAAGCTGAGCTTGCCTCAAGTCCCCCATCCGAGTTTGAACTGCCCTTTGGAGGAAGGTTGTCATCAGACAACCGTTGGGTAAAAATGGCCGAACTAATTCCCTGGTCAGAGTTTGAAGCAGAATATGCCCAAAACTTCCCCACAGAAAAGGGCGCACCAGCCAAATCATTTCGGATGGCATTGGGAGCATTAATCATCAAAGAAAAACTGGGAATTAGCGCTCGCGAAACGGTAGAACAGATTCGCGAAAACCCCTATCTGCAATACTTTATCGGTCAATCAAGCTACAGTAATGAACTCGCATTTGACCCATCTCTATTAGTACACTTTCGGCAACGAATCAGTCCGAACCTCATCAATAAAGTCAACGAACGCATGGTCGAAAAAATGCGCTCTCTCACCCCAATCAAACCAGAAAAAAAAAAGGCTTCGGACGGCAAAAATGAGTCACCCAATCGCGGTAAGTTGATCGTAGATGCAACCTGTGCCCCAGCCGATATTAGTTATCCGACCGACTTAGGACTATTAAACGGAGCCAGAGTTCATACAGAAAAAATCCTAGACATTCTCTATAAACAAATCAAAGAAAAAACCCATAAAAAACCAAGAACCTACCGTAATCTCGCCCGAAAAGATTACTTAGCAGTAGCCAAACAAAGACGACCCACCCGAAACAAAAGAAGACAGGCAATTAAAAAACAACTTCAGTACATCAAAAGAAACCTAGCTCATATTGAACAGCTAATCGATTTAGGTGCGACCATAGAAGGTCTGAATAAAAAGCAATATAAAACTTTGCTAGTCCTCACAGAAGTCGCTCGCCAACAACAGTGGTTATTTGACAACGATAAACAGAGTATTGAGGATAGAATAGTAAGTTTAAGTCAACCCCATATTCGTCCTATAGTCAGAGGAAAAGCCGGGAAAAGCGTAGAGTTTGGAGCCAAACTGTCAGCCAGTTGTTTTGAAGGATATGTATTTTTAGACCGGATGAGCTGGGATAACTTTAACGAATCAGGGGACTTAAAAGCACAAGTAGAAGCTTATTATAGATTTACAGGATATTATCCAGAGTCAGTTCATGCAGATCGCATTTATCGTACAATATCAAACCGAGCGTGGTGCAAAGAAAGAGGAATTAGGCTCAGTGGGCCCCCTCTAGGAAGACCCCCAGCAAATGTGAGTAAATCAAAAAAGAAGCAAGCGTTGGAAGATGAGAGAATTAGAAATGCAATTGAGGGCAAGTTTGGGCAAGGGAAACGAAGATTCGGTCTCAATCGAGTGATGGCAAAACTTGATAATACATCTGGTACAGTTATTGCAATTAGTTTTTTGGTAATGAACCTTGCTACCTGGTGGCGTCGGCTTTTTTGTGTGTTTTTATGTCTATTTGGAAAAAGAACACCTGTTTTTGGGTTGAAGATAATCCCCAATTATAGATGGGGGGACTCGATACAGAAAAAACTTATATTTAACTCTGCTTGAATATATCGATCGCTCCTGTTCTTAGTTTGCGATCGATTATTCAGCAAACCCTATTTGGATGAGAATGTTGGTGGGTGAGGCGGGAAAAAGTTCGATCGCGCGATGATCGACCCAACCTACAATTAAAATGGTCACGGTAAAGCTTACAAATAAATGGCATTAGAACTAATTCAGGCTGTCGAACAAGCAGATTCTTCCGAAGGCTTGTTAAACGCAGTCAAAGCACTGGCGGCAGCTTCCTCAAAACAAGCAATTCCTACCTTAATTACAGTGCTCGGTTACAACAACCCAGGCGCCGCTGTGGCCGCCGTTGACGGGCTAATTCAACTCGGAGAACCTGCGGTGCTGCCACTTCTAGAACAGCTTGACGGCTACAATTACGGGGCGAGAGCTTGGGCTGTGCGGGCGTTGGCGGGAATTGGCGACCCCAGGGGTTTGGAGATTTTGCTTGATGCAGCAGCGAATGACTTTGCTTTGAGCGTGCGGCGGGCGGCCGCTAGGGGTTTGGGGACGATTTGCTGGGAACTGATGCCGGCAGAACAAATTGCCGATGCTCAACTTCGCGTGGTGAAAACGCTGCTGCAAGCGTCCCGTGATCCAGAATGGGTGGTTCGCTACGCAGCAGCGGGGGGTTTGCAAGCTTTGGCGGGTGCTGCGACTGTTAAACCGGATTGGTTAGCCGAAGTTTCCGCCAGGCTTGAGGAAATCGCCCAAACCGATGAAACTACTTCGGTTAGGGCCCGGGCTTTGCTTGCTAAGGAAAAATTGTCACTTGGGTAGGGTTTGGGCGATCGTCTCTTCCAAGTCCCCTTGACTGAGAGTGGTTAATATAAAGACTTCTTGTACGGTTTTGCCCTGTCTGGCGATGATTTTAAATCCCCCGCGGATGGGTACTGACACTCTTAATGTCATGCGGGGGATGTGTCCTTTAACTTTGTTGATGACGCCCGGAGTGACAGTTTGAATGCCGATTTTTAGGGTGAGGCGCTCTAAAATTGGTATCAAACCGGGAAGGTGGGTAGAGTGATTCCAAACTAGGCGGCCTTTGGGTTGTGCGTTCATAAATATTTAACCAAATTCAACATACCCAGTCTAAGCCACCCCTGGGTGGAACCAATTTGAAATTCCCTCAACTTATGTATCAATAACGTTACTGTGCGTGTCATTGCCAGCAAACCGAGGCAATCTCAAACCGACCTTTTTGATTCCTGGCGCGCAAGCTAAGAGTTGAAGGGGCAGAATTGTCCTGTACTTTTTGATATTTGGGGTTGGTAACTATCGATTTTTCTAGTTGAGTGGCGATCGCCCTGAGCATTTCTGCGAGACTGCAAGGTTTCTTGAGATAGCCGTCTGCTTTAAGTTCCAGCGCTGTTTCCATTTCTGAACCCGTCATAAAAATAAACGGAATGCTGGCGGTTGCAGGGTGCGATCGCACGGCGGCGAATACTTCAAAACCGTTTAGTTCTGGCATCATGACATCAGACAAAATTAAATCGGGAATTTCGGCTGCTAACTGGATACCGACTTTTCCGTTTTCAGCACCCACAGCTTCAAAACCGCGCGATTGCAGAAGTTCTAATACCGTTTCTCGAATTAAATCATCGTCTTCAATTACTAATATTTTTTTCATTGGTTTGAGCTGGCTCTTTACTTTGTTTTTAGGCCTCTGTTATAATTGTTACAGGTGAGTTTTAAAGAATTCAAGAGGGTTATTGCAAAAAACCGCTTTTGACTGGCAACTTTTTACGGCTTTGTGTATGCTCGCAGTTACACACAAGACTTGAGTTATCAGCAGCTTTACCTTGTGTACTAGCGGTAGAAGTCGCTCCGGGCTACCTAGGATTGTGAACGTCTAAAATCAGCCATTCAACAGTTTATTTAATAAAGATTCCAGCCGCCTGACTCAAAAAGTTTCTATTTGAAGGGCGATCGCAGTTACGTGTAATTAATAAATCCGCCGATGAGCTAAGCGCGAAACTCCAACCTGTGAAGTTCACAAATTTCGGGCGATCGGGTAAAATATAACGTGGTGTATCGCTATTAAGTGAGGAAAAAGATATGTCAGAATTTCTAGACTTTCTCAGACATCAGTTTGCCTACGTTGCCATTGGCGAATTTAAACCAGGAAAATTTGAAGCTGCAGAACAACTTTTTGAAAAAGCCGTTGCAACTTATGCCACCGGTTTTAAGGGAGCATACTTGCTGCAATTGCCCAATACAGACAAAGGTATTGCCATCATTTTTTGGGAAAGCGTAGAAGATATGGCAGCCAATCAAAGCGAAGCTTATCAGGAAATATTGAAGCAGATGACGCCTTTGTTTGCGAAAATACCAGACACTGATGTTTATGAAATTGTCAGTGAAATTCAGCCGAAAAGTGAATAATTAAAAAACCTGCAACCGGCGCGTCATTCCCATACCCATCGGCGTCTTTCGCCCGACTCCGCTGTAAAGCGCAAAATCTGCTAAAGTGTTAATTTGCTTGATAGTAGCAGGAGCTATATCTCCCATAATTCGGTAACTAATATCGCCGACGCAGCCAATAAATTTACTGCGAGAATCCGTACTAACTTCGGTTCGGATCTCGAAGAAACTGGGGAAAATAGCTTCTGTGAAAGTAGGCTCGATCGCAATCGTGCTGTACTTGTTCCAGCGATTCGCTAAACTGCCGAAAATACTTTCACGAGTTGGCATAGCACTATCATATACACCTTGCCGAAAATTAGTAGGAGTGCAAAAAGTAAAAGCAATTTGGCGCTCAGTTTCCGAAGCTCTCTCGAACAATTCGGCGTAAGTACAAAAGTTTACCCAAGGCTGGTGTGATTGCGGTTCGCTCAAAATATTAGTAATGTATATATTTGTCGGGCCGAGATGACAAGGGATATCGAAATTAAGTTGCTGCCAAAGTTGAGTTAGGCGATCGAACAAACCGTCATCCAGCAGAGAAATTCGCCACCAAATCGGCGTGTTTTCCTGAATTGCTTGCTTGTGTTCCCACTGTACAGCCGGAGATATTGTGCGGGAAGCCGAAGGCAAAACTCTCTTTTGTGGCTGGGGCGTGCTGCTTTTGTAAGCCTCTTTTCTGCTTACTTGAAAAGGGCTTAAAGTGAAAGCTTTTTCATGAGATTGGTCGTGCAGGTATGCGCTCAAATCGCTGTCTACAGCACTCACAAGGTTCAAAAATAAGGCGTGGAGGTGCCGTCCCGTTAAAAACTGGGATGGAATTGGTGCAACTGGCAGCAGGTTTAAAACAAGGCTGTGGGGCATTTTAAAATTTATATACTGTGTCTGTATATATGTTCAGCTAGTTTAATACTACAGCGAAGTTGCAACTTAGATTAAGAAATTTTAATCACGTAAGGTGCACAGTGTGCACCCTACGTTTACGACGATTTGTGGGTCGTGTCCACCTACATTTAGGTTGTGATATTGAGGCCAATCTCTGTGCGGTAAATTTTTAGGCGATCGAGATTTCTGGCGACAAATAAACATCTTGAATGGCGTTGAACAATTTTACGCCTTCTTCAAAAGGACGCTGAAAAGTTTTGCGACCGGAAATTAAACCGCAGCCGCCAGCGCGCTTGTTGATTACCGCCGTGCGAATTGCTTCTGCAAAATCGCTTTTCCCGGAAGCACCGCCGGAGTTAATTAAACCCATCCTTCCCGCATAACAGTTGAGCACTTGATAGCGAGTTAGATCGATCGGGTGATCCGTGGTCAAATCCGAATAAACGCGCTTGTCTGTTTTGCCGTAACTGTGGCCGCTAGCTTTAGCCACAGCTTCATAACCGTTATTGCATTCGGGCAATTTCTGCTTGATAATGTCAGCTTGAATTGTCACTCCCAAGTGGTTGGCTTGACCTGTCAAATCTGCCGCAATGTGATAATCTTTGTCTTGTTTAAAGATATCGTTGCGGAGATAGCACCACAAAATTGTCGCCATTCCGTATTCGTGAGCGTGTGCAAAAGCTTGACTGACTTCTTGGATTTGTCGCGTCGATTCCGGGGAACCAAAATAAATTGTTGCGCCCACTGCCACTGCTCCTAAATTCCAAGCTTGCTCGACGGTCGCAAACATTATTTGGTCGTATTGATTGGGATAAGTCAGCAACTCGTTGTGATTGAGCTTGACAATAAAAGGGATTTTATGCGCGTATTTACGAGATACGCTCCCCAAAACTCCCAGCGTTGTCGCGACAGCATTGCAGCCAGCAGAAATTGCTAATTTAATGATGTTTTCGCTGTCAAAATAGATGGGATTCGGTGCAAAAGAAGCGGCGGCCGAGTGTTCAATTCCTTGGTCTACTGGCAGGATGGATAAATAGCCGGTATTTGCCAAGCGTCCGCTAGAATAGAGTTGCTGAAGCGATCGCAAAACTTGGGGAGATCGATCGGTTTGAGCAAAAATGCGATCGACCCAATCCGGCCCCGGCAGGTGCAACAAATCTTTAGAAACTTTCGCTTGATGGGTGAGCAAGTCTTCGGCTTCGTCGCCAAGCCAAGACTCGATGGAATTGGGAACTGATAGTGTAGCTGTCATACAGATTTCCCTCAGAATTTCAATTGCAGGCTGATGATTACAGACATTAGCCTTGCTGATATTGTAGCGAAAAAATCATATTTTCCCTTCAGTCAATGATCGACGCAGTTTTTAACAAGTTAGCGACAACAGCAGCTAGGACGCGCTACTCTATAATAAGCTGGCACTTCAGCCGGATCTGCCCTGCCAGCGATCGCCGATCGACTCACAACTTTGCCATCACAATGTCACACACTTACTTTGATTCTGAAAACGGTCACAAATCCTTCGAGATGCCCGGTGCTCGGCCGCATTACAACCCCGATCGCCCTGGTCAAGTAGAGCACATTTTCCTCGACTTAGTGCTGAATATTCCCAAACAAAGCTTTCGTGGCACTTGCAGCATCCGCATCAATCCAGTCCGCAGCGGTATTGACAAATTAACCTTAGATGCTGTAAACCTAAATATCAAATCAGTAAAAGTCGGCGAAATTGAGCAAAATTTCGACAGCGATGGCGAAGTGCTGCAAATTCAACTACACGAACCAACCGAAGCTTACCAACCAATTACAATTGCGATCGAATACTCGGTCGAAAAACCCCAGCGCGGCCTCTATTTCGTCGGCCCGGACAAAAACTATCCAGACAAACCAACACAAGTTTGGACTCAAGGCGAAGACGAAGATTCCCGTTTCTGGTTTCCCTGTTTCGACTATCCTGGACAACTTGCTACTTCGGAAATTCGAGTGCAAGTTCCGAGACAACTCTTTGCTATTTCCAACGGCGAATTAATTAGTACAAAAAACGAAGGCGACGATAAAATTTATCACTGGTCGCAAACCCAGGTACACCCGACATATTTAATGACCTTAGCAGTCGGAGATTTCGCCGAAATCAAAGACGAATGGAACGGCAAACCAGTTAATTATTACGTGGAAAGAAGCCGCGAAGCAGACGCTAAGCGCAGCATGGGCAAAACGCCTCAAATGATTGAATTCTTCTCTGAAGCATTTGGCTATCCTTACCCTTTTCCCAAATACGCTCAAGTCTGCGTCGATGATTTCATCTTCGGCGGTATGGAAAATACTTCCACAACTTTGCTAACAGATAGGTGCTTGTTAGATGAACGTGCCACCCTCGACAATCGAGGCACTGAAAGCTTAGTTGCCCACGAATTGGCTCACCAGTGGTTCGGTGATTTAGTAGTAATTAAACATTGGTCTCATGCTTGGATAAAAGAAGGCATGGCTTCTTATTCTGAGGTGCTGTGGACTGACAAAGAATACGGCAAAGAAGACGCGGCTTACTATATGTTAAATGAAGCCCGTAATTATTTGGCTGAAGACAGTTCCCGCTATCGGCGCCCGATCGTTACTCACGTTTACCGCGAAGCAATTGAATTGTACGATCGCCATTTGTACGAAAAAGGCGCTTGCGTCTATCACATGATTCGCGCCGAGTTGGGCGACGAATTATTTTACAAAGCAATTCACACTTTTGTGCGGGATAACGCTCACAAAACTGTAGAAACGATCGATTTGCTCAGGGCGATAGAAAAGGCTACTGGTCGCAATCTCATGTTTTTGTTTGACCAGTACGTTTATCGTGGCGGTCATCCAGATTATAAAGTTGGTTATTCCTGGGATGGCGACAGCAAATTAGCAAAAGTTACTGTTACCCAAACTCAGGTAAAAGATAGCAAAAATGACAACGGCAACAGCAAAGATGTCTTTGACCTAAAAATTCCGATCGGCTTCGGTTACAAGCCGGAAAAAGATGCAGAAGATAACAGTTATTCACGTTCTACTGCTAACCTAAAAACTTTCACAGTCAGAATATACGAACGCGAGCAAAGCTTCTATTTCCCCCTAGAAGAGAAGCCGGCGTTTATCAGTTTCGATGTCGGCAATAGTTACTTAAAAACAGTTGCTTTAGAGTATGGAGTTGCGGAGCTCAAAGCTCAGTTGCAGTTCGATCCAGACCCGGTTTCCCGGATTTACGCGGCCCAAGCTTTGGCGAAAAAGGGAGGACTGGAAGCAGTGAAAACGCTATCAGAAGTTCTCAACAAAGAGCCGTTTTGGGCAGTGCGGGCGGAAGTTGCCGGTCAGTTAGTTGAAATTAAACTCGACCAAGTTTTTGAAGGTTTAGTAAGTGGTTTAAAAGATAAAGATGCTCGTGTGCGTCGTGCTGTGGTGAATGCGCTGGGTAAAATCCAAACTCACGAAACTTATAAAGCGCTAAGATCGATCGTCGAAAAAGGCGACGACAGCTATTACGTAGAAGCAGCAGCAGCGAGTGCTATGGGCTCCATTGCAGGGGCTAACCCCGACGAAAAACCGACCGACGAACAGGTACTGAAAGAGTTAAAATTGGTGCTGAAAGAGCGTCAGGGCTGGAATGAGGTTGTGCGATCGGGTGCGATCGCAGGTTTGGCGCAGATGAAAACTTCTGAAGATGCGCTGAATCTAATTTTGAAATACACAGCCGCCGGTACTCCGCAAGCTTTGCGCTTGGCTGCAATTCGATCTTTGGGCACAATTTCGACTGGTCAAACCAAGGTCAATTTAGAACGGATTTTGCAGCGATTGGCAGAATTATCTAAAGAGACTTTTTTCTTGACTCAAGTCTCTGTAGTAGCGGGACTAGGACAAATGCAAACTCGCAAAGCAATTCGCATTTTGCGTTCTTTAGCTGACCAAACTCCCGATGGTCGCGTTCGCCGCATGGCTGATGAAGCTGTGCAAAGAGTGCAGAAAAATGCTGGTTCTGATGCAGCGGTAAAGCAGTTGCGGGAGGAATTAGACCAGGTGAAAAAGGAGAATCAAGATTTGAGGAGTCGGATGGAAAATTTGGAGGCTAAGGCGAAGAAAGATTAGGTGTAAAATCCTACCAACGCAGATAAAAGCCGATATTGGCGATCGGCTTTTATCTGCTTGTAGGTAGAGGATTGCGCGCGCTTATTATAATAATATTATTGTTCAGCGGGAGTGCATTTAAATTTGCTACTTTCCACAAAGTCTAAAAGCTAAATATCTCTATTCCCCATTTTGTTCTTGTCTCAAATCCGGACTCATCTAGCATCAGGATGCAAGGTTTATTTTTTAGTGGTAAACAGTTCATGAGGTTGCAGCAACTTTTGCACCCAGACATATTGCATACATCATGAGTATAAAAACCGCTTTACTGATTGAGCAATCGGGGGTAATTCCCTATCGCATTGAAGACGGAGAAATTGAAGTAATGCTGATTACTTCTTCCGCTAGCAAGCGTTGGGTGATTCCTAAAGGATTAATTGAACCTGACATGACTCCCCAAGATTCCGCCGCCAAGGAAGCTTGGGAAGAAGCAGGTTTGTTGGGTAAAGTGTTCCCGGATTTGCTGGGAACTTACGAGTATCAAAAGTCGGGCTATACTTGTCAGGTAGAAGTATTTTTAATGCAAGTGTACGCAGTTCTAGAAAATTGGCCGGAAGCTAGCAAGAGAAAGCGGCAGTGGGTAAGTATTCCTAAAGCAATTAAGCGGGTTAATGAACCGGAACTCAAACTCATTCTTGCGGATTTGCCGAATCTGTTTTGGTGATTCAGTCATGGATGCAGAACCTAATTATCTAATGTGCGGCGAGGCGCATCTTACCGCCCTAATTCGCGCGTCAAACCACTTTTTACTCTTAGTATAAACTTGTAGGGTACCTCCGTCAGGTAAATGATTGGAAAATCGAGCTATGATTACTGACGCACCCTACAAACTTATGATATCAGTGTAAAAAATTTCCCCTTAAGCGTTAGCTGACAGAAAAGGAATGCTTTCGGCTAAGTTATCCTTAACTTCAATTCCCTGTTTTCTCGCCCAAAACTGACTCAAAAAGTGAATTTGCCGCAAGCCTACAACTAAATTTAAACCAGGTACAAAAATCCACCAAACTGTTAGCGGTTCTTTGATTCCTTCTTGGCGGTACAATTCATTAACTGTGTTGTAAAGTTTGAACTGCACGATATAAATCCAGGCAATACCGAGGAGGGAAAACCAACCAAACCATCCGGGAACGTCAGGGTCAAATATCCGCAAAGCTTGGGGGACGGCTACTCCTAAAACAAAGGGAAGCAAGCAAAGAGTTCCAGACCAACCGCTGCCGTTATAGCGACGCAATTCTTCTTGAATAATCCATTTGTACCATCCGTAATATAGCAGCAAGCTGACTCCAGACAGCAAAATTACTCGCCACAAAGAGCGCGGCTTACCTAAAGGTTTGTCGGACATTTTTTAATGTAAGATATGAATGGCTATCTTGATTGTATTAAGATTTGTTAATTATTGCAAAATCATTTCTCGAATCGATCGCGCTGTTGCAGGGGCCAGCAGAACACCGTTGCGATAGTGGCCACTGGCGATGAGAACGCGATCGTTACCGGGAAGCGTCTCGATAACTGGGGCCGGCCGCCCTTCCGGCCGCGGGCGCAATCCAGACCATTTCCTGATTATTTCAGCTTCTGCTAAGCCCGGACAAAGCAAACTCGCCCGCGCCATCACTTGCGCCAACATATCAGCATTCGCCTGAATTTCCCCGCCATTTTCGGAAAACTCCACCGTCGCCCCCACCCAAAATTCCTGATTTCCCAAAGGCACAATGTGAACGTCATCGCAAGTAATTACTGGCCTAAAATCCGGGTTTCCTAAAGGCTTGGCCGATCGCAAATGCAGCGCTTGTCCCAACACTGGGCGAATGTCAACCAACTGATTTAACGATGCTGTCACAGCAGCAGAACCCAAACCAGCGGCCACAATTAGTCGATCGAAATTTTCAATAACAGGCAAGATGCCTGTTCCACAAGACATATTGACAGTAATGGAAGATGGGGGTTGAATCTGAGACACCTGAGAATTCAACTCAGTAATTCCTTCAACTTCCACGCCAAACTCAAAAATTACCCCATTTCGTTCAGCAGCATCAACCAAAGCCAAAGTTAGCGCCGTCGGATCGACTTGCCGGTCTTGAGGCGAATAAATCGCAGCAATAATGCGATCGTTTAAAGAGAGATGAGGGCAGCGATCACGCACTCGTTCCACATCCCAAAGTTCCAATTCCCAACCTTGAGAACGGCGAGTTGCTATCAATTTTTCCCACTTACTTAAATCCTCTCCCTCCGAACAAAGCATCAAAATTCCTTGTTTGTTAAAAGGAATTTTTCGCCCCGTAACTGCTTCCAATTCGGGAATCAAAGTTTCGTAGCGCTGAAGGCTGGTTTCCCTCAACTGCCAATTTCTACCCTTAGTTTTGTGGCTGATAACTCCCATCAAAACACCGAGTGCCGCGCCAGTAGAAGCTTGTGCCGGCGGCTGTTTGTCGAACACAGTAACTTTTAGTTCGGGAAATTGACTGAGTTCAAAGGCGATTGAAGCCCCAATAATACCGCAACCAATAATTGCAACGCGAACCATTCAATTTTAGATTTTAGATTTTAGATTTTATAGAAGTTTCTGGTAGGGTTCTGAGCGCAAAGCGTGTCAAATTAACAGTAAAACCCTATGTTTTTATCGTTTGTCTCGAAGTCTCGATCCCCCTAAATCCCCCTTAATAAGGGGGACTTTGGATGCTCTTTCCCCTTTTTAAGGTGGAGTTTGAATACTCTTGTCCCCCCTTTACTAAGGGGGGTTAGGGGGGATCTAGACTCGACTACAAGCGATATTTATTATGGGTTTCAGTCTTAATTTGACACCAATCCATTGCCAAGCCCTAAAGCTATTAAGCTTTAGGAAGTAGCTGCAAGAAGCTATCGAAATCATTGACAGCTTTTTGATAGCTGGTCGTGACTTTTGCATAGTCAAGCTCTTTAGCAGCAAGATCAATGTTAACCAAATCGGTAAACAAACTCTTAGTTAAATCAACAGCTTGTTGTTTAGAACTAGGCAACAAACTCGCAGAGACGGTTTTCATGGTGTTCCGCAAGTCGCCTAGAGGCCCGTGAATGTAAGTTCTGGTATCAACCCAATTCCGTTGTTGAATTAGGGTTCCCAGTCTATCCATGCGCGATCGGAACTCTGTCAGGGTAGGAACATAGCGCTGAATTTGCTGGGTCTGGGCTGCTGTGTAAGTCGTTGGAACTTTTGCTTCGACACTGCTGCAACTAACCAGAAAAGCCATCAAAAACGCCATCATCAAGGCAAAAATTGAACGGGGACGAGTCATATCGATTTTAGATTTTAGATTTTAGATTTCTCGTTCTCAGGAAGAGGCTGGGAATGCAGCTCGGTGAGGAGCTGGTTCACTGACCTAGCACCGAGAGTTATGTACAAAATATTATTTTACCTCCTGGCGGCGCAGAAAAGTGATCACAGAATTGCCAACTTTGTCTGACCAATGTTCTTGAGGATAATGCCCCGCTTGTTCCAGTGTGACTAACTCTGCATTTTGCAGGGAACCGACTAGCTTTTGAACAGGTTCAACACTCAGCCAAGGATCTGTCAAACCCCAGACAAATAAAGTTGGTCGAGTCCATCCTTTCAAGCCGGATTCAATTTCGGCCATTGACTGCGGCAATTGAATATTGCGGACAGTATTCATCAGCGATCGACCTGCATCCGAACTCTTCAAAAACGGGCCGCGGTAAACATCTAAATCCTTGTCTGATATTGTCTGGCGGCTGCCGCCTTCGAGAGTTCTGTCAACCAAAAGCGGGTCTTGCGTCATCATGTCGCCAATAAAAGGCAGTCCCAACTGCTGCATTTTCCAAGGCAATTTGATATCAGGTGAAACTGGTGTATTTATGATGGCTAGACGCTCAATTTTATCGGGATTGCGTAAAGCGTATTGAATGCCGGCTGAAGCTAAAAATCCTTGGACAACGAGGTAAAATCGGTCTAATTCTATAGCTTGAATAAAGCCAGAGAGGGCGTCAACAAAAGCATCGGGAGTGTAGGCAAAGTCGCGTTTGTCTGGTTTTGTCGATCGCCCGTAGCCCACCCAATCTGGGGCGATCGATCTAAATCCCTGTGCAGCCAAATCCGGCATCATTACAGTCCAGGTAAAACTCTGGGACGGCAAACCGTGCAGCAGCAGTACGGGCAGTTTACCAGTGGCGTTAACCGGATTTGTTTCCCGATAAAACCATTTCAGCGAGCCTACTTCAACTATTTTCTCATCAATTAACATTATTTTACTGGTTATTTATCAAAGAATAAGGCGGGTATTCCCCGCCCTACTTACCTAACAGTTGGGTGTGCACAGAGCACCTTACCCAACTAATTACAGCCGCATTTAGAAATTCATTTCAGCAGCTTGAACTTTTTCGACCTGTTTCTTCTTGAGAACCAGCAGAATTTGAGCCAGCATGGTCAAAGCCACGAAAGCCATCAATCCTTTAACTCGATCGGCACTTTGCAGCACGATCTCCACGTCTTTTTGACCGAAGCCGCCCACATTAGGATTGTTCGTCAAAAGTTCGCCTGCTGCAACTGTTTGTCCTTCGGAAACAATCAGTTCTGGCCCGGCAGGAATCGTCTCAACAACCGCTGCACCTTCGGCAGGTTGAATTGTCACTTGATAACCGCCATCTTCAGGTTGAGCAATCTTAGAAATGCTGCCAGCTACCGAAGCATTGTAAACAGTATTATTGCTCTTTTCGCCAGTAGGATAAACCTGACCGCGACCGCGGTTGCCACCAACATAAATTTGGTATTTGCCGTAGTGAACGGACTTGTCAGTTTCCGGATTCGGCGACAAAACTGGGAATACCAATTCTTTGTACTGTTCTCCCGGCACTGGGCCCACTAAAAGAATATTTTCTTGGGTTTCGCTGTAAGGTTGGAAGTAAAGATCGCCGACTTTTTCCTTCATTTCTTCGGGAATTCTGTCCTCGGGAGCAATCTTGAAACCTTCGGGCAACATCACAACTGCGCCGACATTCAAGCCACCTTTGCTGCCGTCGCCGACAACTTGTTGCACGCTAGTATCGTAGGGAATCTTGACAATAGCTTCAAACACTGTGTCAGGTAAAACAGATTGCGGCACTTCAACTTCAGTCACTTTTGCACCGAGGTGACAGTTAGCGCAGACAATGCGGCCTGTTGCTTCGCGGGGAGTAGCGGGTGCTGTTTGCTGAGCCCAGAAAGGGTAAGCAAATGCTGCTTGGGGAAGTGCGATGTCGCTGGTGAGGAAAAATCCTGCAGCTGCGATCGCAATTAAGGCTGTTTTCGCGATCGTCCTGGCACTGCGGCGAAATATCGCAGATAAATTAGTTTGTGGCATTAGAGTATTCAATCTCAAAGGTCAGACAATTTTGGATTTTGGATTTTGGATTTTGGATTTTGGATTTTGGATTTTGGATTATTAGACTGCTTTAGGGATGCACTTATCTGTGGTTTTCACCATTCACCCCCTATCTAAAATCTCAAATCTCAAATCCAAAATAGTTTAAGACCACCAAGGTGCTTCGCCGGTGCGGAAATCTGTTTCAGTCCAAGTTGTAAAAGCGATCTTGTCATCTGCGACAGTGGCGTGGGCCAAGGCCAGAGACAAAGGCGCGGGGCCGCGCACCACTTTGCCCTCATTGTTGTATTGAGAACCGTGGCAAGGACAGATAAACTTGTTTTCGCTAACATTCCAAGGCACGACGCAACCCAAGTGAGTGCAGACTGCATTGATGCCGTAGTCGGCGATAGATTGGTCTTCTTTCACCACAACATAGGTGGGGTCGCCTTTGAGACCTTGGGCTAAGCTGCGATCGCCCGCAGGGTGCGAAGCCAAATATTCGCTAACGATGATGTCGTTACCCAAAGCATCTTTAGCTGTCACTCCGCCACCAACTGCCCCACTCGACGGAGGAACAAAATATTGGACAACGGGATAGAGTGCGCCCAGTGCCACACCTGTGACTGTACCGAACGTCAGCAAATTCATAAATTGGCGACGCCCCATATCGGGAACATCGGGATTTCCAGCAGAAGATTGAGCCATGACCTGCCTTTACGGTTTTAAGTTACGTTTGTTTGTTTGTTAGCTGTTAGCGAACCTGTACGTGCAGAGGAAGGAGGATAATTGCCGTTAATCTGCTCGCACAAATTTTAGGCCGCGAAAATTCCTTTTAAGAATGCGCCTTCCAGCCTTTATTAGAGTATTATTACATTTTTTGAACTTTGTCTTTTATTGTTTAATGGATTAACTCAGGAGCAACCATGACGGGCAAGGATTTACACCAACTACTGCTAGAAAAATGGGGAAAGTCTTACGATATCAGATTGCGGCGAACACGGGGCAAGATTTTTGTGCAAGTTATGTGGAAATATTTAGAACAGGCATCTTTTCCGATGACGGAGGCTGATTATTTCGAGCATTTGGATGCGGTGGCCAATTACCTCAACGGCTGGGGGAGCACAGAACAGGTGAGAGAATACATCGTCACTACTCGCGATCGCCCCCGCTTGGGTAAAGCTGTCAGCGTTCCTCTAGATTTGGGTGAAAGAGCCTCGGAGTGGTTGCTAGACGAGTTTTGAATCACTCATCAGTCCTCAGTTATTAGTCCTCAGTCATATCAAATCCAGTTACATCCGAATAATACCGGAGTGCGAGTGTCCCACTTGGCTCGGCTGTACTAAACCAGATAGCTACATCCGAATGATACCGGAGTGCGAGGGTTCCGCTGAACTCTGCTGTGCGAAGCCACACTGTGTGGCGGGCTTTCCGGCGCGCTTCCTGCTGTTGGATTTAAATGCCGCAACAGTTCCTGGGGCTTTTGAGGGGCTTTTTTAATTTTGGGCGATCGGACTTCTAGCTTACCAAAATCCTCGGAACCAATTTCTGTCAACAATTTCACATACAATGAGTGTCAGATATCTTGTGAAATTTAGGAGAATGTTGTAATGGGTGTTGCACTGGGAATGGTTGAAGTCTTAGGATTTCCCGCTGCAGTAGAAGTTGCGGACTCAATGGTGAAAGCAGCCAGTGTTACTTTAGTTCGCTATGAGAAAATAACCCGCGCCTACTGGACAATTATAGTGCGAGGAGATGTTTCTGAAGTGCAAGCAGCAGTGGCTGCTGGAATTGAATCAGTTAAAAAGGTCGATGGCGGAAAGTTGCTATCGTATCACATAATTGCTCGTCCCCACGAGAATCTGGATTACGTTTTGCCGATCGGCTATACTCCCGAAGTAGAACAGTTCCGGATGTAGTCAAAGTTTTGACAAAACTTTGGTGTTGAATTTTAACTTTTAGTAATTATAGAGGCGCGGGCGATCGCGTCTCTATATTTTTTGGCCGAGTCGCTATATTTTTGTGCTGTGTTTATCTGCGGTATATTTTGCCGAAACAACAGCCAGAATAACTTGGAACTCTTAACCGCAGATTAACGCCGATCAACGCAGATAATACAATCACCCAGTAATCAAATCACTGGCGGTGATTGTGATCTGAACTCCCTTCAGAATTCCGATGATTTGGCCATTCTGACGAATCTCGGTATCTGAACCATTCAACTGAGAAATTATGTCTGTAAACGGAGCGCGAGAACGTACCCTAAACGGAAAGCGAGAACTTACCAAAAACGGAGCGCCAGAACGTACCAAAAGTTTATCTTCACCTTGCTTGAAGTCAGCAACAGTATCTATTCCCGAACTCCTCCAAAGCCTAAACTTGTCAGCCCCGCTGCCACCAACGAGATAGTCATCGCCGCTGAAGCCAAACAATAAGTCGTCGCCCTCCCCGCCAATCAACGTTTCGCTGCCGTCTCCACCAAGGAGAGTATCGTTATACCTAGAACCTATCGCTACTTCGATGCCGGAGAGCGAGTCTATGCCACCTAGCTCGTCGGAAGCCCGACCTAACCCAGACCCGTCGCCGACTGCCCCCAACTGGAGATAGACGCCCGCTCTTCCACCACTGTAAGATACTGTGTCGATGCCATCTCCACCATTGAGCAAGTCATTCCCAGCACGACCCGACAAAGAGTCATTACCGCGTCCGCCCAAGAGCGTTTCATTGTCGCTCCCGCCAACTAACTGGAGTTTAGACTAAGCACCTCTTAAAGCACGGTTAGATTTCAACTTAAGAACGGCAATGGTCGCTGGTGAAGAGCTATGAGGCTCAACCACTAGCATAGATGCCGACGACCGTTGACGTTCTCTTCGGCTGACAACCTCAAAAAAAAACTGTCTGCGATAGTTTCAACAGACAGCGTAAGGGTAGAAGATTGAGAATTCAGCTAAAAATCTCAAATCTACCTGCCATGAAGTTTGAACAATTACGGGAATTTCGTCAACAAGCTTATGAATGTCTCGGCAATGCCAAAGACGCCACCTTTGAACTAGCAGACGCGATAATGACGACTCGCCACGTCTCATGTTTAGGAGATTTAGCCCTCAATCCCTTATTTCGGCGTGAGTGGTCAAGCGTCTACGAAGCGCTGCAAGATTGTAGACCAGACCGAGACCAATTGATGCAACTATATATCCAACAGATGTCACAAGTGGAACGTCCAGTATTAGCGATCGATCATACAGCATGGTTGAGACCCCATGCACCTACTCTCAAAGAACGGACCTATGAACATCAACCCACAGCCTTACCTCACGGCATACCTGTTGGTATCGGTCAAGGATATAGTACGATCGCACTGATACCAACGATTAGCGGGAGTTGGGCGCTGCCATTAAGACACGAACGTATTACCAGTTGGGACAACCCAATCGGTAAAGGCGCTGAACAATTGGCACAAGTCTGTGAATATCTTCAGAATAGACCCATCGCCCTATTTGATAGTGAGTATGGGTGCGCCCCTCTGGTTAAAGCTACTGCTGCGATCGCCGCTGATAAACTAATGCGTATTCGCTCCAATCGTTGCTTATGGTCAACACCCCCAGCCTATAGTGGTAGAGGACGGCCAAAAATTCATGGAAACCAGTTTAAGCTTAACGACTCCTCAAGCTGGTGGGAACCAGAACAAACCCTGGAATCCCTTGAGCCGAAACTCGGACGAATCAGGTTGAGAACATGGGATAACTTACATTTCCGAGGTAGTCCCAAACATCCGATGACTCTGATTTTAGTAGAACGCTTAGACACTGTAACGGGTCAATTAAAAACTCAACCTTTGTGGTTAGTTTGGGTTGGTGTTCAAATGCCACCTCTTACAGAAATTTGGCAACTATATCTACGTCGTTTTGCCATCGAACACTGGTATCGCTTAGCGAAACAAACATTGCATTGGACAATTCCGAAGCTAAGCACTCCAGAACAATGTGAACGATGGAGTGATTTGATGCCATTGCTAACTTGGCAATTATGGTTAGCTCAAGATTTAGTCAGGGAAATTCGTCTACCCTGGCAAAAGCCTCTCCCTGAATTGACACCTGGAAGGGTTGCACAATCAATGCTTCCACTTTTAATTAGGATTGGGAGTCCGGCTGTTGCTCCCAAATCCCGAGGAAAATCGGCTGGATGGTCATCCGGTAAACTGCGCGCTCAAAGATGTCGCTATCCCGTGGTCAAAAAGGGTAAAGGTCGGTTCCAAAACTCTCCCAAATTCGTAATTTAACCTTAGAAAACTCTTTCTAAATTCACTAGAATTTCACTCAGCGTTAGCTGAGTCAATTTGTGCTTAGTCTAAACTCCAAAACTAAGGTGTCGTCGAAGTTAGAACCGATAACGACTTCAAGGCCCGAAAGCGAGTCTACACCGCCCAACCCATCGGTAGTCCTGCCTAACCCAGAACCGTCGCCGACGGGCTCCAACTGAAGATTGATACCAGTTCTCGCACTCGTGTAAGATACTGTGTCGATGCGATAGCCGCCATAGAGCAAGTCATTGCCAGAACCACCCACGAGATAATCATCGCCGCCAGAACCGTCCGGGCGAAAATGGGCCACGCGAAGATCATCGCCAGTCCCGCCATCAAGTGAGTAATAACCATCCTCGCCATAGAGAGTGTCATTGCCAGTCCCGCCATCAAGTGAGTCATCATCCTCCCCGCCAGAGAGCCCATCATTGCCAGTCCCACCATCAAGTGAGTCACTGCCAGTCGCGCCATAGAGCAAGTCATTGCCAACCCCGCCATAAAGGCAGTCATCACCCTCCCCGCCATAGAGAGTGTCCTCGCCCTTCAAGCCCAAGAGAGTGTCATTTCCTGCCAGGCCATAGATGATGTCATTAGGCGGCCGGAAAAAGAAAACCGGTATGAATAAGTAGTCAGGGCCAGGAGTGCCAGTTCTTGTTGCCATATATTTAATTTCCGATTGAGATTAAGAAACTGAAACCGTCAAAAAGGTAAAAATCTACAGTGTGGATTTTTCAAATGAACTTACTAAAAAATCCGCCCAAAAAACCAACAAGTCTCCTATCTTAGGCAGCCAGGAAACTCAAAAGATATAGCTAGACTTCAGTGAGCCAGGTTGACTCTCTTGCTGAAGTTTTACGTTCTTTTTCAGTAATTTCACTGTGTTGGTATGTTATCTCTCGATCGAATACTAAGGATCGGCTCGTTTCAAATCTTCATGTAAACCTTAAAAACTAACTTATTAAAATAACTTATGATGGTCAGCCCGATCGCCTAAAGAATAGTGTGAATTAAGGCTCAAAACCTTGACCCCAGACACCTAACACTAAACTTTGCTAATATGAATTTTATATTTTATTTTAAAAACTTATCAAACAGACACTAAATCAGCAAAGATTATCATATAAAACAATCAACTTACTCAAATAGCTGAGAAGCTTAGCTTTACACAATGTTTATAACCTTACTTAAGTAAATAGGGCATTCGCCCTCAAAATAGCTGAAGCAATGTTTTTAAGATAAGTTGACAACAATCCCAATCTCGGCTAAAAATAGCAGACAATTTTAAAATTCAGATGTTCGGTAACTTTTACATTGTCTGCTATTCTTAATTCTCATCGTCCTAAAAGCTTCACCAAACCAACGCCGCCAAAATACAAGCTCAGCACCGCACCTCCTAAAAGACTTTGCGTTAAAGGGTCAGTAGAAGGCGTTAACACCGCTCCCAAAACTGCCGCTCCCAAGACTACATACCGCCAGCCGGAGAGCATTTGGTTGGAAGAAACTATGCCCAAAACGCCGAGCAATACTTGGAGAATCGGGATTTGAAAAGCTAAGCCGGTGCTGAACATTAACAGCAGCACAAATTTAAAGTATTTGTCGATCGACCACAACTGCTCTACAACATCCGCTCCATAGGTAACAAAGAAGTTGAGCGCCGCCGGAATCAAAGCGATGTAAGCAAATACTAAACCGCCCAAAAATAGGAAACTCGATCCGAAAAACACCGGCCCCAGCAACCTGCGTTCTTTGCGAGTCAAGCCGGGGAGAACAAACAGCGCTATCTGGTAAAAAATAAACGGAGTGGCGATCAGCAAACCGCTGTATCCGGCTACTTCGATAGAAACAAAGAAATACTCGCCGGGAGCTAGTTGCAGAAACTTGACGGGCCCGGCGGGTACTTCTAGCAGTTGCACGATGGGTTTAACGGTGAAAAAGCAACCAATTACTGCGATTGCTACTGCAATTAGCGAGTAGAAAAGTCGCTGGCGCAATTCTTCTAAATGGTCGAATAAAGACATCTCAACTTCGTCGGGAAGTTCGTCGAGAAATTCGTTTTCTAGGTTGCGGGAACCCAGCACACCGCCTGCCATTGGTGCAATGCTGTTTTCCGGGCTAATTGCTTCGAGGTTGTTGTCGGAACCTTGTTCGGATGTCTCCAAGTTTGAGGGAGAAGTCATAGGGAATGGGTAATTGGTAAGGGGTAACTGGGAAGAGGGAAGGGCTAATTGGAAAGTGGTAATTAATTGGAAATTGGAAATTGAGAATAGTTATTTCATAATTGCTCCGACTTCCTTCTTCATTCTTTATTCTGACTTCAGCAGCAGAAGGAACGATCGATAATTAATCCCTGTAGCGGTGTCAAAATCCGTGTCGTGCCTTCATTACTCAATCACGATCGCAATTTTGCCGATCGCGCGGCCCGTTTCGCTGTAAGCGTGGGCTGCTGCTACTTCTTGTAAGCTGTAAGTGCGATCGACAATCGGCTCAACTTTATCGGATTCTATTAACTCCCGCAAAGCCCCTAAATCGCTGGGATTGGCATTGGCTAGAATGAATTTAGCTTTTTTACCCGATAAAAACCAGCTCGTTAACATCGGTGCGAGGTTCTCGAAACTTGGCAAAGTCGAGATATAAACTCCCTCTGGTTGCAGCACTTTTTCGCATTCAGAAAATGTTTTTGTTCCCACAGCATCTAAAATTATATCATATTTTTGTGTTTGTTGAGTAAAGTCAACTTCCGCGTAATCCAGGACAAAATCTGCTCCCAAAGTCTTGATAAATTCTATGTTTTTAGCACTGCAAACTCCCGTTACTTCTGCATTCATTGCTTTCGCAACTTGCACGGCAAAAGTGCCGACTCCGCCGGAAGCGCCGTTAATCAATACTTTGTTTCCTGCTTGAATTTGACCCAAATCCCTGAGCGCTTGCAAAGCAGTTAAACCTGCGATCGGTACTGCTGCTGCTTCTGCATGAGTGATGTTTTTCGGTTTAATTGCCGCATCCGATTCTGCCACAACAGCGTATTCCGCACAAGCACCCCCACTCATGGGATTTAAGAAAGTATAAACTTCATCTCCGGGTTGAAATTTGGTGACTTCCCGGCCGACTTCCACGACAACTCCCGATATATCAGAACCGACAATTCGAGGAAAGTTAAATCCTGTTAATAGTTGCAGATGTCCTTGCCGGATTTTCCAGTCTACGGGATTGACGCTGCTAGCGCGAACTCGCACTAACAATTCGTTGGATTTGGCGATCGGCTTTTCCAACTCTCGGTACCGCAATTCCTCGGCTGAACCGTAGCGATCGAACGCAACTGCTTTCATGGCAAATTTTCCGGTTTATTTCCAATAGAACACTCAATCCTTTACAATTACAGCACATTCGATCTCAATGTGACACAGTAAATTGAGTCACCCTTGTAGCAGCGGGCGATCGACTCTTGGAAGCCTGCATACCGGGCGCAGGCGTGAGGCAATGGGTTCGCTGCCTGAGTGCGATCGCTAGCGATTAAAATTAATAGGAACAGGGCGGCCGATCCCATAACCCTGAGCATAATCTACTCCAATCTCCCGCAATTTTTCTAAGATAGCCTCGTCTTCGACAAACTCAGCTATAGTTTCGAGATTCATCGCATGGGCAATACTATTAAAGCCTTCAACGAGCGCTTGAGAAATCAAATTCTGACTAATATTTTTGACAAAAGCTCCATCTATTTTTAGATAATCCACTGGTAAATTCATCAGATACGCAAACGAACTCAATCCACTGCCAAAATCATCTAGAGCAAAGCGACAGCCAATTTTTTTGAGCTCGCTTATGAAATATCTGGCTTCCTCAAAATTTGCGATCGCTGCGGTTTCCGTGATTTCAAAACCAATGGTTTGTGGGGGACTTTGTAGCGAGGAAATTGTTCGATTAAAAACCTCAGAAACTGCTTGTTACTAATGCTAGCCCCAGAAAGATTTATCGTATACAAGCCTTGAGTAAGAACATCTTTCTCCGGCAAATTGTGATAATTCGAGAAAAAAGTTTCAATTACCCAACAATCTATCTCAGTTATCAAGCCGTACCGCTCGGCGGCGGGAATAAAATCATTGGGAGATACTATTTGTCCATTTTCGTCCCGCATTCTGAGCAAAATCTCATAATGCTCTACTAATGGTTTAGAGGTAATAGAAACAATCTTTTGGTAGTAGAGACAAAAACTATTGGTTTCCAGCGCTCGGCTGATTTTGGAAATTAACTGCCTCTCACCACGTTGTTTAATTAGTTCGCTATCATCTAGACGATAAATATGAACACAGTTGCGGCCTCTGGCTTTGGCGGCATAACAAGCTGCATCAGCCGCTCCCAGAAGCTCCCTCAAATCTTGGCTGGTTTGGTCAATAGCAACAACTCCAATGCTGACTCCGATGATAAAGGTTTTGCCATTCCAAATAAACCGGAACTGATGTACTAGGTCTTTGAGGTTTTCCGCAATCTGAGCTGCTTGAGAGATCGAACATTGAGTGAGCAAAATACCAAATTCATCACCTCCCAAGCGAGCCAGCATATCATTAGCACGGACTCCCTGTTGAATAAGTGCGGTGATTTGGCGCAGTAACTCATCGCCAGCAATATGACCTACGCTATCGTTAACAACTTTGAACTGATCTAAATCTAAATAACAGAGAGCATGCTGCTGATTGCTATCTTCAACAGAGGCGATCGCCTCGACTAGCTCCTCCTCAAATCTTCGACGGTTGATTAACCCCGTCAGGGCATCGTGATTCGCTTCCCAAGAGAGTTGACGGGTGAGATAGCGCGACTCAGTAACATCATGAAAGACCATGACTGCCCCAATAATTTGACCTTGGCGGTCTCGAATCGGTGCGGCCGAGTCAGCAATGGGATACTCGGTTCCATCATGGGCAATCAGAATAGTATTGTTAGCTAAGCCCACAATTCGCTCTTCTAATAGAGCCTTGTTTATAGGATTCTCTACTGGCTCTCGCGTTACTTGATCGACAATTAGGAAGACTGTAGAAAAAGGAACTCCTTGAACCTCATGAGTTTTCCAGCCTGTCAGCCGCTCAGCTATAGGATTGAAATATGTCACATTACCTTGGGCATCTGTAGTAATAACCCCATCACCAATTGATTGCAGTGTCACTTGAGCCAATTCCTTTTCGGCAAAGAGAGACTCTTCGAGACGTTGCCGTTCTTCAATTTCTTTCAATAAAAGTAAATTTTGGTTTTGGAGTCTTTGTTGCAGCCTTCCGATAGTTAGGTGGGTTTCGACACGAGCTAATACTTCTTCGACTTGAAATGGCTTAGCAATATAATCTACCCCTCCCGCAGCCAGCCCTTGAACCTTATTAAAAGTTTCATTTAGTGCGCTCAAAAAAATTATTGGAATGTCAGCGGTGCGTTGGTCAGCCTTTAATTTTTTACACACTTCATAACCATCAATATCAGGCAATTTAATATCGAGTAAAATTAGCTCCGTCGATGGCAATTGGGCAGCTCTGAGCGCCATTGTCCCTGTTATAGCACTGCGAACTTTATAACCCTCTGCGCTCAAAGTATCCCTGAGAAGACGCAGGTTATCAGGCAAATCATCAACAATTAAAATATTGCCTCGGTAGTTTGTAGCTGGATCGCTAATCTTATCGCGAGTTCTATCGACAATCATACTGATTTCCCTAGTTTCCTGCTAGAGGAATATAAACCTATGCACAAATAGTATAGTTGAATTATTCGGTTAAAAAGGTTACTTTACCCACAAACAATTCTTGCGATCCCCGAGATATGGGGCAACCACGGGGGGCGCAGCCCTACAAAGTCTGCATTGTTCGGGTAGGAGCAGTTCCCCCGTGGTCGCCCTTCTTCGCTTCGCCTAACATCATAAGAAGATTGTTTCAACCTAAGCAGCCGATTTATGAACCAGCGCATTTCTCACATGGCAAGTATACTCGTCATTGCGATCGGATGTCTCGTGCTGCTGGGTTGGCAATTTGACATCTCCCTACTCAAAAGTGGTTTTCCCGGTATGACTTCGACCATGAAAGCAAACTCGGCAATTTGCTTTTTGTTGGCTGGAGTGTCTTTGAGATTGTTGCAGTACCAAAGAATCCGACTGCACAATCGCATCGCTCAAGGGATAGCAGGATTCATAATCATCATCAGTCTGTTGACGCTGAGCCAGTATATTTTTGGTTGGAAGCTGGGTATTGATGAGTGGCTTTTCCGAGATTTCGTGTCTTCAGCGACTCGTTATCCGGGAAGAATGGGAGTCAATACCGCCCTAAATTTTGTGCTGATGGGAGTAGGATTGTTACTGGTAGGGCAAAATTCCCAACGGCATACTTGGTTGGCTCAGATTTTGAGTAGTGTTGCAGCTTTAATTTCTCTACTAGCTTTATTTGCACACCTATTCCATGTCGATATTCTTGAAAGGTTGGTTACAGTTAGGACGACTCAACCCATAAACACGATCGTTGCCTTTTTCACCCTCTATGGAGGAATTTTATTGCTCCGCCCCAACGAAGGATTAATGCAAGTAGTAACCAGTCCCCAGGTCGGCGGAGTAATGGTTCGGTGGTTGCTGCCTTGGGCGACAATCTTTCCAGTGACACTGAACTGGTTCACTCTTCAGGGACAAAAATTAGGCTGGTATAACGCTAATTTTGGCTATACATTGCGTTCAACTCTTATGGTTGTCACGTTCTCAATTCTCATCTTGACGACGGCTCGCTTTTTGAACCAGATAGATTACAAGGGCCAACAAGCCGAAAAAGAAATTAAAAAACTTAACGAAAATTTAGAAATTCTTGTCGCTGAACGAACAGATGCTTTACAAAAATCGCAGACTCGTTTTGCGGGAATTCTAGAAATAGCCAATGATGCAATTATTTCAGTCGATCGCACTCAACGCATTACCCTGTTTAATCAAGGGGCAGAAAAGATGTTTGGCTATAAAATGGAGGACATTTTAGGGGAGCCACTGAATTTACTGCTGCCAGAACAGTTTAGAGATGCACATCCGCAGCATATCAAACAATTTGCACACTCTCCTACCAGAGCACGAAGAATGGGAGAACGAGGCGAGATTTTGGGTCGTCGTCGAGATGGAACACAGTTTTCGGCTGAAGCCTCTATTTCTAGGCTGGAGATGGGAGACGAAACGGTATTTACTGTTATTCTGCGCGATATTAGCGATCGCAAACAAATTGAGATGGCTTTACGAAACAGTGAAGAGCAATTTCGCCATGCGTTTGAAGATGCCTCTATCGGGATGGCGATCGTTTCACTTGATGGGAACTGGATTAAAGTCAATCCTGCCTTATGTCAGATTCTTGGCTACTCCTCCGAAGAGTTGTTAGCATTAACTTTCCAAGACATTACCCATCCTGACGATTTAGACGGGGATCTTACTTATGCCCAGGAACTATTAGCAGGAACAATTTCAACTTACCAACTGGAAAAACGGTATTTCCATAAACAAGGACATATTATTTGGATTATTCTTAATGGCTCGGTAGTACAAGATGGACAGGGAAATCCACTGCATTTTATTTCTCAAATTCAAGAAATTACCGCCAGAAAAGAAGCTCAAGAAACGCTAGAAATTCAAAGTATTATCATGAATAACATGGGAGGAGGAGTGTGTTTGATTAAAGCCTCCGACCTCACGATCGTCTACACCAATCCTACATTTGACGCTATGTTTGGCTACACAGAGGGCGAACTCGCAGGTCAATCCGTTGGTGTCTTGAATTATGTCGATACAAAGGTTACACCAGATGTAACCGTTCGAGATATCCTCACTCAAATTGAACAAAGCGGGGAAGCGAAATATGAAGTCCACAATAAAAAGAAAGATGGAACTCTCTTTTGGTGCAGAGTTCATACATCTATGTTTGAGCATCCTGAATACGGAACTGTATATGTTGCCGTTCAGGAGGACGCAACAGAGCTAAAACTGGCTGAGCAAGCCTTGCAAGCTACCACAAATCGCCTCAACTTTCTCCTAAACTACAGCCCCGTGGTCATTTTTAGCAGTAAATCTGCTGGCGATTATGGCGTAACGTTCATCAGCGAAAATATCAAAGATGTATTGGGCTACGAAAGCAGGGAGTTTTTAGAAGATTCTAAATTTTGGGTGAATCACTTACACCCCGATGATGTAGAACCAGTGCTTCATGGCTTACCAAATGTATTAGTTAATGATTTTTATTTCCACGAATACCGTTTTCATCGCTCTGATGGGGTTTATCGCTGGATGCTGGGTCAACTTAGGCTAATTCGAGATCATTCAGGTACACCAGTAGAAATCTTGGGATATTTAATTGACATTAGCGATCGCAAACAAGCTGAGTTGGAATTTCACCAGGCAAATGAAGCAAACGAAGCCAAGACAGTCTTCCTCGCTAATATGAGCCACGAACTCCGCACCCCTCTGAACTCAATTTTGGGATTCACGCAATTGATGAGCTATGAGAGAAATCTGACTCCTTCTCTTCAAGAACGTTTACAGATTGTCAATCGTAGCGGTAGACATTTATTGGACTTGATTAACGATATTTTAGATTTATCCAAAATAGAGAGCGGACGGATGACACTCAATCTTTCTGACTTTGATTTGACAAATTTGCTGGCTTCTATTGAAGAAATGTTCCAAGTTAAAGTCCAATCTAAAGAATTGCAACTAATTTTCGAGCTAGCTCCCGACATTCCTAAATTTGTGCATAGCGACGAGAAAAAACTCTATCAAGTCTTCGTCAATCTGCTCGGTAATGCGATTAAGTTTACCAACCAAGGAAGCGTCACCCTACGGGTAAGAGCAACACAAAGAGACAAAACCTCCTGTCACCTATGTTTTGAAGTTGAGGATACAGGCGTGGGAATTTCGCCCACAGAAATTGATAGCCTATTTAAGGTATTTGTGCAAGCCCAAGCTGGGAATAAGTTGAGTCAAGGCAGTGGGCTTGGTTTAGCCATCAGTCAAAAACTCGTCAAACTCATGGGCGGTCAAATTCGCGTTAAAAGCACTTTGCACCGAGGTAGCACTTTTTCCTTTGAGATTCCTGTACAGTTACCTCAAGCAGAATCCGTACCCCCAGAATTAAGTAATCAAAGAGTAATTGGTTTAGCTCCCGGACAACCAAATTACCGGATTCTGATTGTTGAAGATTTAGAAGAAAATCGCCGCTTGTTAGTCGAGATCCTTACCTCGGTGGGTTTTGAGGTGAGAGAAGCAAAACAGGGAGTGGAGGCACTATCACTGTGGGAGAGCTGGCAGCCACACCTGATTCTGATGGATCTACGAATGCCGATCGTGGATGGCTACACAGCTACTAAATATATTAGAGAACGCCCTCAGAGCCAAGAAACTGTCATTATTGCTTTAACTGCCAGTGTTTTTGAAGAAGAGCGAGAGAAAGTCCTTATGGCTGGCTTTAACGACTTTATAAGCAAGCCATTTCAGCAGAAAGAGATCTTTGACAAACTAGCTAAATATTTGGGAGTAACATATATCTACGAAGCCGTAGAACAAACCCCCCAAAAACAATTAGTTGAAACGGTGTCTGTAGAAGATCTATCCATCATGCCACCTCAGTGGTTAGAACAAATGTATCAAGCCGCTTACTATCTCGATACCGAAGTTATGAATGAATTAATTGGACAAATTCCAGCCTCCAAAGCAAGTTTGTCCCAAGCACTAACGGATTATATCAATAATTTTAATTCTGACCGAATTATGGAGTTGATTCGACCTCTGCTGCCGAATCCACTGTAGTTATCGAGTTTAAGGACAAAGAAGCTATAGTGGTGTAAGCAGTGGCTGTATTTCCAATAGAAACCAACGGGGGAAAGGATTTGGAAGTTTTGGGAGAGGTCTATTGCAGATATCGCTCAGCATGAGGCAATGGCATACACATTAGATTAGATGGAATGTGCTGTATCATATAGCAATTATATTTTTGGCGTGAAGGGGATTTATTTTTTTATTAACCGCAGAGGGCGCAGAGGTCACAGAGAAAGAGAAAAGAGAGACATAAATGATTGATTTAACCGGAAAGGTAATTTTAGTAACTGGTGGCTCGAAAGGGATTGGTGCAGTGACGGTACGGACTCTGGTTAACGCTGGGGCTGAGGTGATTTTGCATTACTTTCGCAGTCAGAAAGAAGCTGAAGCGATCGCAGCAAGTGTTGCGGGCGATCGCTGTTATTTATTGGCCGCAGATTTGATGGTGGAAAACGCGGCCTCGATTTTGTGGCGAGATGCTTTAAAATGGCGCGGTCATATTGATATTTTAGTTAACAATGCGGGGATTATGCAGTCAGCGGGTATTGAGGATAAATTCGATATTTGGTCGTCAGCTTGGCAGCAAACTCTACAAGTTAATTTAATTGCCGTTGCCGATTTGTGCCGGGAATCTATTCTGCATTTTCAAACTCGCAGGGTCGGTACAATTATTAATATAGCAAGTCGCGCTGCTTTTCGTGGGGATGACCCTAATTATCTGCATTACGCTGCGTCCAAAGGTGCTATTGTTGCTTTAACTCGCAGTATTGCTAGAGGGTTTGCTGCTGATAATATTTTGGCTTTTACAGTTGCACCGGGATTTGTCAGTACAGAAATGTCTAATCAGTTTATTCAGGAGCTCGGTGAAGCTGATATTATTCGCGATATCCCGATCGGCAAAATCGCTCCTCCTCAAGATGTTGCCAATGTGATCGCCTTTTTAGCGTCGGGTTTGGCTACGCACGCTACCGGGACTACGATCGACATTAATGGAGCCTCTTACGTGCATTGAGACAGTTCTGTAAAATACCTCTCAAGGCCCACGCTGACACCTTTTAAAACTAACTCATGTATCACTTTAGCAAGACGCTAACAACTCCATCAATCACTTAGCGTTAGATAAAAGATAGTCTGAGGAAATTTGATTATGACAACCGATAACGGTAGCAACACAAAGCGAGTTGCCATACTCATCGAAAATGGAGTTGAAGATTCCGAATTTCTAGTTCCTTACAACGCCTTAAAACAAGCAGGATTTGAAGTAGTTGTCCTCGGTTCGCGGACAAACGAAAAGTATGCAGGGAAACAAGGAAAAGTTGCCCAGCAGGCTGACGGAACTACCACTGAAGCAATACCCGCAGAATTCGATGCAGTGATCATCCCGGGCGGTATGGCTCCCGATATGATGCGGACTAATCCCAATACAGTACGTTTTGTACGAGAAGCATTTGAGCAAGGAAAAATCGTCGCTGCTGTTTGCCACGGCCCGCAAGTTTTGATTGAAGCCGACTTGCTGAAAGGCAAAAATGCCACTGGTTTCTTGGCAATAAAAAAAGACATGATCAATGCCGGAGCTAACTACATTAACGAAGCTTTAGTAGTTGACGGCAACTTGATTACTTCCCGCCAACCGGGAGATTTAGCAATATTTACCACCGCAATTATGGCTCGCCTCGGTTACGGCGGAAAAGCAGTCGGTTTACCAGAAGAAACTGACACAAATGCAGAATGGTGGAAATTAGCTAATGGTTGGGGAGGTTCGACACAAGGCGACATTGTTAAAGGTTTGAATACCGCCCTTGCAGGGGAACGCTATGCTTGCGAAGCGTTTCAAAATTATGCGGAAAAAACCCAAGACAGCGATTTGCGATCGCTCTTGAGAGAAATGATTCAAAACAAACAGCACCACATCATCGCTCTCGAAAAACGCCTCAACGATTTTGGTGAAAAACCCTCAATTCCTGCCCAAATTGCTGACAAATACGCCAAATTAAAAACCTCGATGCAAGGAACCGATGAAACGTTCTTGCTGCGGAGCACTCTCGGTGAGTTGCAAACCGGTGTTGTCGATGTCAACAACCTGCGGGTGAAGTTCACAGATCCGGTATCAACTGCCATTTTGACAGAGATAGAATCGGATTTGTCTAAGTGTGAACAAGTCGTTGCTAAACTCTTCCGCGCCCGTGCAGCTTCCCAGGAAATTAAGTCGCCTAAACCTTCGACTAGCCCTGCTGTAAAAATGTAATCAGCAAGGGGATAAATAAGTTTGTAGTTTGGTTGAGAGGTGAAACCCTGCACCAATATCGCAACTACAAACTTGCTCTGCACTCCTACAATATACGGCTTTGCGGTAAAATAAAACCCAACACTAAAAAGCAGATATTCAACTAACTGCAAGGTGGAGGGTTTTATTAAATGGGTTGTATTTTTGTTTTAGCCCCCCGGATACATCCGTCAAGTCGCTTTCTTCAATTCTTCACTTCTTTAATTATTTAATCTAAAATCTACAATCTACAATCTAAAGTTGATTGACTTGTTCCCTCTTCCTTTAGACAGGAGACACCTGGGCAATAAATGCGCTACTGTGTTGCCAATATTTTGATGAGGAAAAAAAGGCTGTGGTTCCCTTACGCGATGACAATCCCATTACTATCACTCCCTACGTCACCTACGGGCTGATTGCCGCAAACATATTAGTATTTTTGTACGAACTCAGTTTGGGCGATCGACAATTAACCCAATTCTTCTACTCTTGGGCCGTAATTCCTTGCCAGTTAAGCAATATGTGTCGGGTTGCTCTGCCAGCTTCGCCATTTCCCGAATGGACGACACTAATTAGCTCCCAATTCCTGCACGCAGGCTTTCTCCACATTGCCGGAAATATGTTATTTCTGTGGATTTTTGGCAACAACGTAGAAGACCGTTTAGGACACGTCAAATTTATAATATTTTACCTTACTTGCGGCGTTTTAGCGTCACTAACTCAGTGGTTTTTTTCCTCAGCATCTGCCATTCCGTCCCTGGGTGCTAGCGGCGCGATCGCAGGCGTGATGGGAGCTTACATTCTCAGATATCCCCAAGCCAAAGTTCTGACACTGCTGCCCTTGGGAATCTTTATTACCACCGTCAGAGTCCCCGCTTTCTTCTTTCTAGGATTTTGGTTTGCACAGCAAGCATTGAGCGGCCTGGCTTCCTTGAATGCCCCGGCAAGTGTTGGCATGGAATCCGGGGGAGTTGCTTACTGGGCCCACGCCGGCGGCTTTGTTTTCGGCGCTATTCTCGGCCCTTTGTTGGGACTTTTTTCTGAGGAAAATCAGATTTAATTTTTTACCGTAGATGAAAGCAAATAAACGCAGATAAACTGCCAAGAAATGGGCGTTTATCTGCGTTTATTTGCAGTTTCAAACCTCTGATTTTTCTCAAACTTCGGTGATATACTTGGCTCTTTTTTGGGACTTTTCCTCAAAAGAAGGAGATTTAATTTTACCTCAGCTAAACACAAATAAACGCAGATAAACTGCCACCAAAATCGGCGTTTATCTGCGTTTATCTGCGGTTCCAAACCTCTTATCTTTTTAGATAAACGTGAAGTCAAATCCCGAAAGAGAAGAAACCCCAGTTACACCATTTAACTTCGCCAAAATGCGAGAATCAGCACCGGCGACGTTATTGCCATTGCCGTCATAAATGATGTAAGTATTGCCGCCGGAATCGTAAGCAAACAAGAAAGCACTTCCTCCCAGAATATTTGCAGAAACAGTTGTCTGCACATCCAGCAGAACTTGACTGCCATTGCTGAGATTGGGGAATCCTGGGGCAAAATTAAACTGATCGGCGATCGGCACACCGAGGCCGTTAAAGTCAGTAATCACATCGTATCCGCCCGCTGCGATCGCAGCATCGATCGCCGCCGAAGAAGCCGCATCAAAGGCAGGCCCACCTTGTGCAGGGCTGGTATAGCGGAATTGATTGCTGCCGCCGCCCCCCGTCATGGTATCTGCGCCGAGGCCCCCTACGAGCACGTCGTTATCCACACCGCCGTTAATCGTATCGTTGCCGCCTTGACCATCTATAGTATCGCTGCCCGCCAAACCGTCCAAATTGTCCGGCAAAGAACCCCCAACCAAATTGTTAGGCCCGCTATCAGCCGGCAAGATTTGAACGGTGACAGTACCTACGCCCGGAATTGTCCCGAATCCGTCGCTGACGCTGTAGGTGAAAGCAGTTGTACCCGCTACGTTGCCGGGGATGAATTGCACTTGAGAGACAAGATTTACAGCTATCCCCAGTTGCGGTGTGCTGACATTAATAATGCTGAGCGTCCCTTTTTGCGGGCTGGAATCGTTCGCCAGTACGTCGATAAAAGTGGGCAGCAAATTATTCGTATTGGTAAATACGATGCCGTCATCAACAACAATTGGCGGCAGGAGAGTTGGAACAGTTACGGAGGTATCGAAAGAATTGATGTTAATTGCGACTGACGCTGCTGCCGTGCCGCCTTGGTCGTCAGCTACGCTGTAGCTGAAAGAACCGGCTTGCCCGATCACGTTTGTTCCAGGTTGAAATGTCAGCCCTAGTAAATCCTGAACGGTTAACTTTTGGTTCACGGCGAGGGGGTTCGTCCCGGTAGTTACCTCACCAAAAGTAGGATTGGGAAGTCCGACTACCGCGATCGACAGTGGATCGCCCTCCGGGTCACTGGGCGCCGAAATGCTCAGAGACAGAGGCAAATTCTGCAAACCAGTCACCGTCTTGCCAGCTTCCACGATCGGCGGCTGGTTAGGAGTCGGAGATGTAAAACTCGGCGGAGTCGGCCCGCCGCCCAAAGGCGGAGGAGTTGGGGGCGCCGCAGTTGGAGTCGGGACGATCGAAGGACTCGGACTCGGAGTTGTCCCCCCCGCAGTCGGAGTCGGGCTCGGAGTCGGACTCGGACTCGGAACCTGTGTCGGCAATGTCCCCGTTGTGGGACTCGTGGTTGTCCCCGGTGATGGTGATGGAGTTGGACTCGGAGTTGTCCCTGGTGATGGAGTTGGACTCGGAGCCGGTTCCGGAGTTGGACTCGGACTCGGTGCCGGAGTTGGAGTCGTCACCGCCGGAGTTGGAGTCGTCACCGCCGGAGTTGGAGTCGTCGCCGCCGGAGTCGGAGAAGCACTTGTCCCCGTTGCTGGTGTCGGAGAAGCACTTGTCCCCGTCGTCGGTGTCGGAGAAGCACTTGTCCCCGTTGCTGGTGTTGGAGAAGCACTTGTCCCCGTTGCTGGTGTTGGAGAAGCACTTGTCCCCGTTGCTGGTGTCGGAGAAGCACTTGTCCCCGTCGTCGGTGTCGGAGAAGGACTTGTCCCCGTCGTCGGTGTCGGAGAAGCACTTGTCCCCGTCGTTGGTGTCGGAGAAGCAGTTGTCCCCTCAATGGTGAAGGGATTGTCGTCTACGCGCGGTATTTGAGCTGTAGTGAACCTAGATTCATCTAGCGAGTTCGATCGAACATCAATCAAGACTGCCAAAAATTCCCCAGTTCGCCTGTCCCTAATAATCGTGTTGCTAGAATTCGAGCCTTGGCCCTGGAATATTTCTAACTCTGTAAAGTTCAGACCTCCAGCCAGACCGATCGAATCTCCCGCATTAAAATCTCTAATTACATCAGCATCGCCGATTTCGCGGCCCCCAGTAGTGAGAAACCCGTTGCCACCAGGCGACGTGCCCACCCTACCGAGAACAAAGATATCCGATCCGTCGCCTCCTGTCAGAGTATCCGATCCGCGATCGCCCGAAAGAATATCATCCCCAGCATCTCCAGACAAAGAATCATTGCCGTCGCCCCCGAAGAGCCGGTCATCACCCTCGCCGCCGTCACCAGTATCGTTACCAACACCGCCGGTGATGACATCCCCGCCCTCCTGGCCTAACAAAATATCATTGCCCCCAGCGCCTATGAGGCAGTCGTTACCCGTGTCGCCAAAAACAGTGTCACTGCCCTTGTCGCCCAAAATCAGGTCGTCCTCGCCACCACCGCGCAGACAGTCATTGCCTTTACCGCCGTACAGCGAGTCGTTACCTTCAGAACCCAAGACAATATCATTGCCCTGGTCGCCAAAAGCTACGTCACCGCCCTCGTCGCCAGAAACCAAGTCATCGCCTTTGCCGCCCCGCGCCGTGTCATTGCCACGCCCGCCCTCAACGATATCTTTATCAGCGCCACCGTTGAGAGAATCGTTACCGTCTTCGCCCCTGAGTAGATCGTCTCCGTCCCGACTCAAAAGCGTGTCGTCGCCACCCCCCCCGGAAATCGTGTCATTGAACAAGCTGCCGATTAAATAGTTACTGCCGTCATTTGCGACAACTAAGCCATCGACAAAAAGTGGTTCTGGGGGAGGCGTGGGAACTGTCAGAGGTGGCCGCGGCACCGGGGTGATCGAAATGTCAGGGCCCGTCCCCGTCATCGTTGTCGAAGTCCCCGTCATCGTTGTCGAAGTCCCCGTCATTGTTGTCGAAGTCCCCGTCATTGTTGTCGAAGTCCCCGTCATCGTTGTCGAAGTCCCCGTCGTCATCGTCGGCTCCGTTCCCGTCATCGTTGTCGAGGTCCCCGTCGTCATCGTCGGCTCCGTTCCCGTCATCATCGGCTCCGTTCCCGACGACGGCGTAGGCTGCGGCACCGTGCCGCTATCCAAACTATCCTCGTTCTCATCGGGTAGCCGCCCTTCGAGAAAAATTACTGGTACTGCACTGGGCATTGTTCCGACTCCTTGCGACGCTACTCAAAAACTACTAAATAAACTTAAAGTCAGATGCAGTAATGACGGTGCTGAGCGCTCCTGGCACTGTAGGAATAGAACTCAAAACTCCCAAATCAAAAGCTGGGAGACTGTCATCTGCCACATTCGGGTCAAAGCCGAGAACGTACTTGTTAAAAGTATTGTTCAGGTACACAAAGAAAGCTCCCGTTTGGCTCGAACCGTTTTGATTCTTCAACACTGCATTTACTGATTGAGCGTTGTCAAATTTAGATTCAAACAAAATGACTGATTGCTTGCTGATGTCGTCGCCGCTAGACCCGATATTTCTGACGATAAAACTGGTGAAATCGAGAGTAGTTCCTGAGTTGGTTAAACCTGCGAAATTTGACGACCTGAACAAAAATCTGTCGGTCTCGCTGCCGTTAGCGTTAAAGTCAGCAATCACGTCCACGCCTTCGCTGGGAGTTTCGTAGTAGAAGAAATCATTGCCAGCATCGCCCGTGAGCAAGTCAGAACCGTTGCCACCGCCCACAATGTCATTGCCTGCACCGCCGGAAAGCGAGTCGTTGTCATCGCCGCCCAATACCAAGTCATTGCCGAAGGCGCCGCTGAGACAGTCGCTGCCGGCACCGCCGTCGAGAGTGTCGTCGCCCGCTTGGCCGTCGAGGGAGTCGCTGCCGGCCTCGCCCAACACGTAGTCATTGCCCGAACCTCCGAGTCCCGTGTCGTTGCCTTGTCCACCCAAAATCGTGTCATCGCTGTCCCCGCCGGAGATGGAATCGTTATTGATACCGCCGTCGAGCAAGTTTCTGCCCAGTCCACCGTCGAGGATGTCGTCGCCCTCACCGCCGTCGAGGGAGTCGTCGCCAATGCCACCAAGTAAGGTGTCGATCCCGGTTCCTCCCAGTATCGAGTCGTCGCCGGATTCTCCCAACATCGAGTCATTGCCTGTTCCGCCGTCAATGGTGTCGTTGTTGTCACCGCCCAAGAGGTTGTCATTGTCATTGCCGCCGAACATCAGGTCGTTGCCCAGTCCGCCGATCAGCGAGTCTATGCCGTCTTCGCCGTCAACCGTGTCGTTGCCCAGTCCGCCGTCGAGGATGTCATTGCCGATCGCACCCACCAGCGAGTCGTTGCCTGCTTCACCGAATACAAGGTCGTTGCCGCCATTACCATCGATGATGTCGTTGCCGTCGCCCCCAGAGAGGGTATCGTCGCCGGTCCCGCCGAGGATGAAGTCGCTGAGGTTGCTGCCTGTAAAGCTGCTGGCCGGGAGTGCGCTGCGATCGACAATATTATCTACAACCGTGATGCTGAAGGATGCCGGCCCGACAGTTGCAGACCCATCGGAGGCTGTAAACGTGAAACTGTCGCTGCCACCTCCTGCCAGCAAGTTGTATTTGACGATGTTGTTGTTGATATCGTCTTGGCTGAATTTGCCACCGACGTTGAGAAAGGTGCTACCCCTTTGGACAAAACCTCTGGTAGCATCGGGGGCTTTAGTAATCGTGTAAACGATTTCCAAGGGGCTGTTGTCGGGATCTGTGACTAACAAATCGGCCGCAGTAATCGTCTGGGTAGGATTACTTTTGGCAACCACCACACCGTCGTTAATTACGAGCTGTGGCGGGTTGCTGACGTTGATGGTTGCTACCGCCTGACTTGTGCCGCCGTTGCCATCTGAGATCGAGTAGCTGAAGCTGTCAGCACCCGAGAAGCCCGGATTCGGCGTGTATTTGAATACGCCGCCGCCCACGGGAACCAGGGTGCCCTTGGCTGCTGGACTAAAAGTCGTGACAGTCAGAGCGCTTTTTTCCGCGTCAGTGTCATTCAACAGAACGTTGAGACTGAGTTCTTGACCCGCCACCGTGGTGAAGTTGTCGTTAACTGCTCTTGGAGGTTGGTTAAGGATGGGCGTCGGACTGCCTGTCGGCGTCGGACTTCCTGTCGGCGTCGGCAACCCCGGTGTCGGCGACCCCGGGAACGCCGGCACCGGCTCATCTGGCGTCGGTGTCGGTGTCGGCGTCGGACTGTCTGTCGGCGTCGGTGTCGGTGTCGGCGTCGGCGTCGGACTGGCTGTCGGTGTCGGCGTCGGTGTCGGTGTCGGTGTCGGACTGTCTGTCGGCGTTGGCAGGGGGAGCGGGGTTGCGCTGCCGGGAACTGTGGGGGCAATTACAAATGAGCTTCGCCCTAGGGTTCTGCTGTCCACTCCGGGCAATACTGCTAAAAAGTCGCCACTGACGCCGTTGCGAATAATCGTGCTGCCGGCTTTTGTCTCGGTGCTTTGGAAGATTACCAAATCTTCAAACTTGAGGTCGCCACTTAACCCGATTAAATCTTCGCCTTGGCGAAAGTCTGTGAAAATGTCGGCATCGGCGATGTCGGGGCCGCCTGTGGTGAGAAAGGCCGCGTTAGTGCCGTCGCTGCTGCTGCCACTGGGGGAACTGAAGGCACCGATGACGAAGACATCTCTGCCTTCGCCTCCTGCCATTATGTCTTTGCCTGCTTCGCCCCAAAGAACGTCGTTGCCCGCGCCGCCGTCCACGATGTCGTCGCCGTCGCCACCGAATACGATGTCGTCGCCGTCGCCGGAAAAAAATGTATCCCCGCCGGCGTTTCCGTAGAGCCAGTCGCCTCCTTCGTTGCCAAATACCAAGTCTTCGCCATCGCCGCCGAAGAGCGAGTCGTTGCCTTGGTCGCCCCACAGGATGTCGTCGCCTCGATCGCCCAAAAAGCTATCGTCGCCAGAGCCTCCGCGCAAGCTGTCGCTGCCTTTCCCGCCGTAAGCCGTGTCTCTGCCTTCGCCTCCGATTACCGTGTCGTTGCCGTCATTGCCGTACAGCAGGTCGGGGTTATTTCCCCCCTCGAGGGAGTCGTTGTCTTTGCCTCCGTACAGGGTATCGAGTCCTGAACCGCCATCAAGAACGTCGTTCCCCTCATTGCCGAACAGCACGTCGTCATCGTCGTTGCCAAATACTAAATCGTCGCCGCCGGCTCCTTGGAGGTTGTCGTTGCCTTGCAGCCCGGAAATCACGTCGGGGCCGGGACTGCCAACTAAGGAGTCGTTGGCTTCTGTGCCGCGGACTACGCCACCAATGATTGCGGGCGACGTACCTTGCCCTCCGCCCAATGTGTCGTCTATGCCACCAAATGTGTCGTCACCGGAGGGAGTTGGAGTTTCCGTCGGCGTCGGAGCTGGTGTTGGTTCTGGTGTCGGTTCTGGTGTTGGTGTTGGTTCGGGTGTCGGTTCTGGTGTTGGTGTTGGTTCTGGTTCTGGTGTTGGTGTTGGTTCTGGTATAAATACTACTGGCACTGCACTGGGCATTATTTTGGCTCCTTTAAACGACGATCCCGATTAACTTTAAGAACTGATTAGTATCAGTTTGTTGGCACAAATCTGGCTTAAAATTGATTAATAATCCCGATCATTTCTAACATACTAAATCAAAAATGCAACGGCTATAGATATTTTTTCAGCCGGGGATCTTTTGATCTCAAAATATTAATGATTGCACGTTTTGCTGCCTATGTTGGGTATACTTTAATATCGCCCCATTTAGATAGAACTTAGAAGTATGGTTTCGAGTCAGCCCTGCGTTTTTATCCCGAAGCATAAAAAATAAAAATCTTCGCTGTCATAATTTTTTCTTTCCTCCTGCCGAATGCCGAATACATATGTGCCTCTTGCCTTCAGAAGCCGAATGCCTTATGCTCACTGCTGACAAGAAACAGAACTGTTAATTAGGGGCAGAAGCGGCCCGGTTTGTTCTTGTCCACTGACGGATAGTTCGCTGTGGCAAAGGTAAAGCAGGGAACAGCGACTTAACAAATCTAGCAGAATTCGCCGCAGTCGCTGTTGGTCGGCAGCCGTTTCATCTTCGGTTTCCCAGGGACGCCCCTGTTGCGATCGCAAAAATAAGGGAGCGCCAAACAATGTCGCCGCACCGCCACTCAGCCACAGGGACGAGCCGGCATCCAGCCAAAAGTGACATTTGTGGGCGCGCCGGCTGCTGCGGTACTGAAAAATGTTGGCGAGGGTGACGGATCTGGCTGCTGGGCCTTCTGGAGTTACTGGAAAGGGGTTGGCAGTGACGGTTCCTTGGCGCAACAACTGGATGAACCGGGCGATCGTTTCTGAGTCGCCGCCATTTGTGGGTTCTACGCGCTGCATTCGCCCGTTGATTTCCCAATAGTGGCTGGCTGTTTCCATTAACTCGCGCAGGGCTGCTAGGCGATCGTAGGGGAGGTATCTGTCGTTCATGAGAAATTTCTGGATGGCTCGATCGAGCAGGGCAATTGGACTCGGCAACAGCCGCTCCTGCTGTTGCGATCGCTGTTGTTCGATCCACTCCACAATCTGCTCGTAGGCCGCGGCGGCTCGGTGTCCCAGTCTGTCCCACCGGGGAAAGGCTGTAATTTCCAGCAATTGAGGTCGATCGATATTGGGACAAAAACAGTGATCGGCGATTAAACCTGCTCTCACTTGGTCGATCGATTTTTGATTTTGGATTTGAGATGGTAGATTGAAAGTCGAGTTGGAATCTTCTGTTTCCAATGAACTGTGTTTCTGGCTGCCCAACACTACCAGCATTTCGGCGGCGCCGTCTCGATCGACTAAACGGCCGAGTCCCGGATAAACTAAGGCTAACAAAGTGAGTAAAGCTCGAATCTCGGGGGTAGTCGAGAGGGGACGCTGATCGTTGAGAGATACGGCGGCGATACCATCTCGCGCGAGAATTTCCGTTAAACTGTAACGGGCGATCGCATCCATACCCGGGGCAATTACGGCGATTTCCTGCGGTTCCACGGCTTCTGACTTCACCGCATCCACGATGATTTCGGCGGTTTCTCGCAGCAGTTGAGCGCGGGAAGTGGTTTGGAGCGATCGAACTTTACCGGGCAAACTCAAGCCTAAAGGATAAAAACCCTCAGAATTAACTGCTAAACTTACCGCTAAATCTCCAATCTCTGCGGCTAAACCGACTTTTGCGTCCAAATTTTCCACGCTTTGACAGCGGTCTTCGAGTCGGGCTAGGTATTCTGTGTCAGCCCCCAAGCCCAAACGCACTCCTCCATCCGGATTGTAGGAGAACGCCCCCACTGCACCTTGGTCGAGCATTCGATCGAACAAATGGCCGCTGATAGCCGGATAATCGTCAACATCGTCTGCGATCACAGCTTGGTATCTAGAGGCCAAATGCTGCTGATAAGTGGCATCCGGCAACAAATCATGCCAGTAGAGTTCGCAAACAATCCCGTAAGTCAGAAACCCCCGCGTCAAGCACCATTCCCGCCACCTTTCGAGCAACTCTCCCATGCTAGTCCACAGGTTGGTCGAGCCGCCTGAGATAGCAAATCCCTGTTCCAGAATGCTGGGAATCTCTTCTCTGGGCGTACCGCTGACAGCAGCAAGTTGTAATAAGTCTAGTGTTCGACGCACCATTCGGTTTGGACTTACCCCTGTTTGTTGCAATATCCCTTCGTCTAGTTCGCGACGCCAGAGTCTCGCGGCAAGTTCCAGTTCTGTTTCTGGTTGCAGCCGTAGGGGAAATTGAGCCCTCAAATCCAGCGACTGAACAAGCAGTGGCCAAAATAGCAATACCTCCTGCTCAAAAAAACCGAAGGGTGTTGTGGAGTGAAAAGCATATTTCCCTTGAGTAGCGACGGCGATGCGATCGGCCAATTCTAGCCGGTTGTCTCCATTAGCTGCTAAGACTAAAATTGCTGGGGCAGTTTGTCCAGCCCGCCGCCGCCCGGAACTCCACATCCCTGAAACTGTTGCGGGTAGAGGCTTGACAGTTTTGCTCCAAATGCAAAACTGCTCGACTAAACGAGCGGTTTTGCCGCTGCGGGCGGCTCCAACAATCCAAATTGAATCCTCGGTGGCAGTGCCCAATTTATGTAAATTTGTTACCATACCATGAATACTTTAATCAATAATGTTGACAGCCAACTAGCAAGCTTTAGCTATGAATACTTCTCCCTGGGACAGGATTGTAAAATATCTCTACAGCGTTCACCAATGGTATCGAGAAACGCCTGAGAGGGCCCTAGAACAGGCTTACGATGCTGCATTAGCAATTAAGGCGATCGAAGACGAGCATTTTGGCGGTCAAGGAATCTCTGATCGATCGCCCGATTACGGACAAAGCACCCTGTCTTACTTTAAATCCGAACTGCAAAAATACCTCAAGGTCATCCAAACCAGAATGGTTGAGTTTAATGCTAGCCGTTCTTTTTTGGAACTGCCGGAGCGAGTGGGGGCCAAACCCAAGACAGCGCACAGCGCCGCTCATCACCAGCACGGATTACATCTCAACAATAAAGATAGAGAATCCCTGATATTTGAGAAATTAGAGTTTATTGATGGAGTTATCGACAAGTATATTAATAATAGTAAATCAACGGCAATTGTTCCCGTTGTCGGTTCAGTAAAGGTGCAGGCAAAATCTACAAATAACAGCTCTCCCTCTGACCCAAATAAAAGTTCAGGTAATTTTGTTCAAATTCACGATGGTGAGGTTGACACTAACTATGAAGAAGTAAATTTATTGCCACGCTCGCTTTTGGGAACTTTGAATCGAATCACTAAAGATTTAGACCCGGGAGCTGAAAAAGAAGTAGTCAAAAATTTTCGCAATTCCAAAGTAAAAACAATTATTTCTCTCAGATTTATTTTGCTTTTGATTTTAGTTCCGCTGTTGACGAATCAAATTGCCAAAAACTTTATAGTCGGGCCGACAGTAGACTATTTTAGAGGCAAGCAAAATGCTCCAATATTTATAAATGTTGACCTGGAAGAAGAAGCCTTCAAACAACTGGAGAGATTTGAGCAGCACCTCAAATTTCAAACGTTAATTGGCAATGCTCCCTCGCTTTCTTTAGAGGAAACGGAAAAGAAGATTGCCGCGAAAGCAGTTGAACTAGCGGAGGAATACCGCGCTGAAAGTGATGGAGCTATTAAAAATATTTTTGCCGATTTGATTTCTTGCATTGCCTTTGCCGCGATTATCGTTACTAACAAGAAAGAGATTGAGATTTTAAAGTCTTTCATGGACGATGTGATTTACGGCCTCAGCGACAGTGCGAAAGCTTTCGTAATTATTTTGTTTACAGATGTGTTTGTCGGATTCCACTCGCCTCATGGTTGGGAAGTAGTTCTCGAAGGTGTATCGAGGCATTTGGGATTGCCAGAAAATAGGCAGTTCATATTTTTGTTCATTGCAACGTTTCCAGTTATTTTGGATACGGTATTTAAGTATTGGATATTCCGTTACTTAAACCGGAGTTCGCCTTCGGCTGTTGCTACGTATAAGAATATGAACGAGTAATCAGAGGGGAAGGAAGAAGGAAGAAGGAAGAAGGAAGAAGGAAGAGGGAAGTTCGGCAACGGATTATGTAACGGATGTAACGGATGTCAGGAAGAAGGGAGCAGGAAGAAGGAAGAAGGAAGAAGGAAGAAGAAAAAAAGATGTAATAAGAGCAATGGTTTCAGGAAGTGATCACGTCCTCAGTAGGGCGTCCATTGCACACAGAGTGGCTTACTCATAGCGCATAAAACCATTTATTGTTTGCGTCACGAGTGGTTTAATTAAGTTGATATACTTAAACTGTTTGGCCTCTAAATTTTATTTTGGGGCGGGTTCTCGCGCGCACCCCACAAGAATTTTATCAAACTTGACTGTCCTAAAGGCTGGGCTCAGGAAGCGTAAAATTTAGATGTGGCTAGATCGATTAAAAAAAATGCGATCGCCCGCAGAATCTCTCGAAAGAAATCAAAAGCGCGATCGCATTCTCAGAACCCATTACCAATTAGCAATTGCCAATTGTCTAATTCCAACGCTTATTGCGCTGTCGCTGGCTTGCTACCGCCTCCACCAGTCCCAGGCCGAGAAAATTACTCAGCAGCGACGCATTCCCGTAACTCAGGAAAGGCAGCGGAATCCCCGTAACCGGAGCTAAGCCAATGTTCATCCCAATATTGACGAACACCTGAAAAATCAACATTGAGAGTACGCCGATCGCCAGCAAAGAACCAAAATTATCGTTAGCAGTTTGAGCGATCGTCACCAACCGGAAACAAATTATCCAGAAAATCAACAACACGGCAATACAGCCAATAAAACCCAATTCTTCGCCAATAGCTGAAAATATAAAGTCAGTATGCTGTTCGGGAATAAAGTTAAGCTGAGTTTGCGTTCCCTGAAACAAACCCCTGCCTTTGAGTTCCCCAGCGCCAATAGCAATCCGAGATTGAATCAAGTGATATCCGCTGCCTAAAGGGTCTTTCTCGGGGTTTAAAAACCCTGTCAGGCGCATTTTTTGATAATCCTTAAGCACATTCCAAAAAATAATTCCCAGGTGTCCAGAAACAACGTTCACCAACACAGCACCGAAAGTCCCCAACCACGGCCAAGGCAGGGTTCGCCAAGCGATAATACCCGCAACAACTACCCAGCCTATCCAAATCGGTGTAGACAGGTTATTGAAGAGAACTGAGATCAGAGGAGAGAATAGCAGTATTAGCCAGCCGGGATTGACATTTCCCCAGTAAAACATCCCGATTGTGATCGCGCCGAACACCAAGGAAGTACCTAAATTTGGTTCGGCAAAGATCAATCCCCAGGGTACAGCCATAATGGCCAGCATCCTCAACATATTACCCACCGTGGGGACAGTTTTGTCGTGCAGGAGAGCGGCTAAAGTGACAATCATGCCTACTTTGGCAAATTCTGAGGGTTGCAGGTAGAAGCCGCCGATGTTGATCCACCGCTGGGCACCGAGTCCTGTAGTACCGATAAACCGCACTGCGATCAGAGACAAATTGATTAATATGTAAATCGGCCATTTCCACTCAATCAGTCTTTGGTAGCGACAGCGGGAAATGATGATGGCGAGGAACAAACCGACTGCCCCAGTTACCCAGTGCCGCCACCAGTTGATGAGTCCCTGGTTAATTTCGACGCTGTGGATCATAATTCCGCCGAAGATGGTGAGGGCGATGCAAGCGCCAAACAGCCAAGGGTCTGCTTCTTCCCAGGGTTTGAAGATTGATTTCCAGGGGTTTCTGACTTGTATTCTGTGCAACATGAGGATTTTAGATTTTAGATTTTAGATTTTAGATTATCGAGCGGATTTTCGGAAGTTGTGGATATAGTTTGAATTCAGAGTCTGCACCTTACTTTAGAAGCGTCGCTGTGAGTACCTCACATTATTCAGGGAGTTGTAGCGATGTTCCGGGCCGTAAGCAACTGGGTAGGAGTGCGCGGACACACTAATCTGTAGGGTGCGCCGGGCCCCGCAGCTTACGCGGATTTAGCCCGATCGCGATCCGCAATTCCGAGAATCCTCAGGCTGGTTCATAAAGATACTCGAAGCCGTTACCGTCCGGGTCTCTGCCGTAAAAGGATGCAGTACCGTCGCGGTGTTCGTGAATGTGGGTGACGGAAACACCATCGGCTTTGAGTTGTTCGTAGGCGGATTCCATTTCGGTACGATCGTCAAATACAAACCCAAAATGCGGCCCTGCTTGGTCGTAACTCGGACTCAACAGCGCCAATCCATCCTCTCCTGCTTTCAAATAAGCCCAGTCTGCATCTTTCCAGACTAACTCCATGCCCAAGTTGCGGTAGAATTCAGCAGACTTCTCTATGTCTTGCACGCAGACGGCTACGTGTCCCAATCGTTTTAGTTTCATATCTACAAAGTTTATGGTTGTTCTTTCGTGTATTGTATCTATTTTCTGATTTTTTGCTGGATTAATTAGGTATTTTTTCGGTTTTTTTTGTTGCAGCTAACTGTACTTTTTCTATTTGTTTGCTAGCGTCCATTTCGCTGAACAGTTGAATGGCGCGGTCAAAATTTTCTTGGGTTTTCTCCGTGTTACCAACTTTTTGTTCTGTCAGTGCTAGTTGATAGTAAGCTTCGGCTCGGTCTAATTTGGCGCTAGCTCGATCGAGTATTTCTATTGCTTCTGCATGGTGCTGCAGGGCTTGGTCAAATTCTCCCTGTTCTCGGTACACTTCGGCGATACCGCTGAGAGCTTTGGCTTTGATGGTGCTGTAATGGTTTTGGTCGGTTTGGGCGATCGCTTGGCGGTACAAGCTCAAAGCTTTATCTCTATCTCCGAGATTTTTGTAGGTTGCAGCTAGAAAAACTAATTTGTATCCCGTACCCACCAAATGACTGTTTTCCCGATCGGCATACAGTTTTTCGGCGACTTCCTCCGCCTCTTTTTTAGCTCCGACACAAGAGTTGAGGAATGCTAACCCGACATCGACCGCATAGCTGTTAACCCCGATTTCGTCTCGTGAAGTTTGCAGCTTGACAAATATCTCCCTAGCTGATTCTAACTCCCACATTTCTATTTGACAAAAACCTATATTAATTGCAGCGTTAACTTTCCAAAATTCCAAATCAGCTTGTTTACCGTTGTCCGGTTCGCTACTTTTCGCTATAACTTGCAAAGATTTAGTGGCTTTTATTTCTGATATTTGGTGGCATTCTATGGCTTGATTTATTTCGCCTAAGATCCGGTAACAAATGCCTAAAATACTGTATAAACCGCTCAAATAATAATCAGAAGTCACATTGTTGACGATGCGAGTAGTTGCTGAAATTATTGGCTGCAAGAAACCTAATTTGTAGAGTGCTCTACCTAGCTTGTGATCGTTGGCAAACTGGATATTGATTTTTTTGAGGATAACGCTAGCGGCCTGGTCGAAACAGCTAATTGCTACATAATGATAGTAAGCTTCAAAAGCTTTCAGCGCATCTTCTACCGTTTCAATATTTTCAACACTCTCTGTCCAGAACTCGGCGGCTTTGCGGTTTGCAGTCTCCCAGTCTCCGGGCGAAATCCGATCGACGGCTTCTTCCCGAATTGCTGGATGTAGCCAATATTCGCCCTTCTGATACTCGACTAACGATCGGTGCAACAGCGATTTAATGATTTGTCGTCGTCCGGCTTCGGGCACGTCCCACAGCAAACACAAAAGTCCGTCAGTAGAAACTGTCGGCACTTCTTGATATCGATAACAGCCCAAGCGACAGAGGAGTTGATAGGCTTCGGCATCGAGTTCGAGGAGGCGGTTAAATTGACTGGTAACTAAATTTTTTAAGTCGGTTTCAACGAGCGGATCTTCGCTGTTTTCCAGCCAGTAAGCCGCCATATCTCCGTCAAAATCTTCTCGGATAGTGCCACAAATAATGCCCATTGCTTTGGCATTGCCGCCGTAAACTTTGTGCATTTCCTTGAGGGCGACATCATCTATATTGATGTTGCGGCAGCTAAAAAATTGCTGCCAAACTTCCACCTCTAATCCCGGAAGCAAGTAGTGTTCGACGGTGACATCAGAATCGCAAAGTCGATCGCGACTGGTAATCAGCGTTACCGACTGCACCGCTGCGTCAGCCAAAACTCGCAACAGTTCCACGTAAAGCCGATGTGGCTCAATAAACTTACCTTGTCCGTCGAGTGCGGCTTCCAAATTGTCAATCAATACGCCGACTTTGTGAGTCTGAAGTTGCCGCTTCAGCCGCCCCAAGGTGACGCCAAAGTCGGGCCCTGGTTCTTCCTGAAAGTCTTGCTTGAGCCATTCTTCGATCGCGCTTTCCAAGGCTGTGATGTTCTCTGTCTCTTTTGCCATCAACAGTTCAATGGTTCGATCGAACCCTTGAGATTTGAGATACTGTCTGGCCAAAGTCGTTTTGCCGATACCGCCGGCACTTTGGATGACAATCACTTTTGCACCTTGGGCGACAAGAGTATTGAGATCTTCGATCGCCCCGCATCGGCCCAAAAAGTTCGGGTTTTCGATTTCCAATTCCGCATCGGGGTTGTTAGGCACTTGGGCCAGAACAGTTTGTCCCGACTGCGGTTCTAGTTTCGAGTAGCTGCGCCAAAAGCGCTCTACAACCGCCTGAAGGTTGTCTCTTTTGACTTTTTCTCCTTCTCCAAACAGCACTGAAAGTCGCTTCCACAAATTAGAAGCAGCATCCTTAACAGTCCCTACTCCATACCCTTCACTATCTGCAACCTGTTGGTACGTCCTGCCTTGCACGCCTTGCCAAGCTTCGCGAAAGATCGCGCTGTCAAGGTTGTCGAGAGTTTTCAGGTTTCGAGCCACAAGTAACGAGTTGGTAAAATCCAGTGCACGATCGGCTTCCATTTAGTCACCAGGTTTAGCGTTACCAATATGACACAACTTTAACAGACTTTTTCCGACTCGTTTACACCCTCAAACAGTGGACTTGTATAGACTTTTACCGACTGACAAGGCCGAGGTTGGCCGGGGATACTGTTGAGTGTGGAGGGGAAGTTGACAGACAAGCTTCTAACTTACACACCGATTGAGTCGAGTTTATATTCAGGAGCAAGCACCTATGTCTATTAACGATGTTGAAACAGCAATCGTGGATGAACAAATTCGTCCTCAAGAATGCGGCCGGGTTCGTTTCCAAAACAGTTGGTGGCCGGCGAAGTGCGATCGAGACATGACTTTTGAACCCGGTGAAGTGGTTCGCGTCGTGGGAATTGAAAATATTACTTTGATCGTTGCAGCGTCGTTTGAGATCAATTCTGAAAATTAAGGCAAATCTACCATCGGGAGTAAGCAATGATAAACTTTGACAATTCCGAAAAAGCGATCGTGGATGAAGAAATTCGACCTAATGAGTCCGGTCGTGTTCGTTTCCAAAACAGTTGGTGGCCTGCGAAGTGCGATCTAGAGATCACTTTTGAGCCTGGTGACGTGGTGCGCGTAGTCGGAATTGACAATATTACTTTGATAGTGGAAGCCGCGTTATAAATCAATGGGTTAGGGAGTCGAGCTATAGGTTTATAGCCTCCCAACGTTCAGGCCAACCTAGAATCAGGAGAAAGTAATCATGACTGTCAGCCATTTGGAAAGAGCGATCGTGGAAGAAGAAATTAAACCAAATCACTCCGGCAGTGTGCGATTTCAAAGCAGTTGGTGGTCTGCCAAATGCGTTCGAGAAATAACTTTGCAACCCGGTGAAGTTGTTCGCGTCGTGAGACTTGACAACATTACTCTGATAGTTGAATCGTAGTTGGGAAACAATCTCTAGGTGGGGAGTTATCGGAGGGTAGAAAAATAAAATTTGCGATCGCGTTTCTATTTCGATACATTTCTCTTCAAGCGCGCGATCGTACTCATCACCTCTGTTAATTGCAATATGACTTACGCAAGTACCCCCGATCCGGCGTACAACGGCAATGGCGATCGCAGCCTCTACCTACTGTGCGATCGCCAAAACTGAAAAATCTCGGAACGGACAATAATTAATGATAAAATAGTTTAAGGATTCAGCTTCCCAATTGTGGTCATCTGAAAACAATCCACTTTCATTTTCGATTGAGTGCGTGCAGCTAGCGAATCGGTAAAAATTTACAAAAGTTTCTGCTTTTCCCCATAGGGTGATTTTTCGCTGTATCGCTGTTGATTAAAGTTACTAAAGTTCACAATTATTTCGGCCTCAACCGCGCCGATACCGAAGTGAAAGTTTTTGCCATTACCTACGACAACGGCCCCTCTGCTTCCTATACAAATCAGCTTTTAGATATCTTAGACCGCTATCAAGTTAAAGCAACTTTTTTGGAAATTGGTCGCAATATTGAGAAACATCCAGAAATCGTGTAAATGATTGTCGCGAGGGGAGAGGAGTTGCCAAACCATTCATAGTCTCACAAAGATATGATGTTTCAACCCAGGGAAGTTTGGCTGTCGGAAATTGAATAAACGGACAAACTTTTGCAGGAAGTTGGGGTTAAGCAACAAAGTATCAGTTTTCGCCCGCCTTGGGGTAGGCGATTTGTAGTTTTGTCTTATTTGCTATCCCAAATACACAAAAAACTGATTATGTGGGATGGGGATTCCCAAGATTATGAAAAAACACTCACGGCGGAAGATATCGCAAGTCGGGTGGTTGACAATGTGCGATCGGGTTCGATTGTGGTGATGCACGACGGGGCCGATCGCCCCCGCGACAATATCCCCAGTCGCCACCACCCAATCGCAGCGGGGCCAATGCGTCCAAACAGCCTGCAATTGCTGCCAAGTTAAAGCAATGAGCCCCGCCCCAACATCTTTGAGGAAAAACAGGGGATTCATGTAAAAAACTCCCCCAGACGGCATTTGACTGGTGGGCCCAATAATTGGCACGGTCGATCGCGCGTAAGCAGCCCCGTCACCTACAATCGGCATCGCGGAAACATCAACCTCTGCGCCAGATACTCTCAAAGCTTTGAGAATTTGACAGTTAATCGAGTCTTCCCCGTGGCCGTTGCTGAGGAAAAGTATCCCCTTCGATTTCATATAATCAGAATACAATCAGAATCAGTGCCGAGCTTTTTTTAAAGACAGCCGTGCGATCGCTACCTGCTGACAGGCTACGATTTTGTTACTCTAATTTAAATACATTGTGGAAGTGAAACAGCGTGAATATTGAAATTGGGCGGGGCAAAAGTGCTCGCCGAGCTTACGGCATAGATGAAATCGCGCTTGTACCAGGACAGCGCACGCTCGATCCGAGTTTGGCAGATACTCGCTGGCAGATTGGCGGGATCGATCGAGAAATCCCGATCATCGCCAGCGCAATGGATGGAGTAGTCGATGTCCGCATGGCCATTTTGCTGTCGGAATTGGGAGCACTGGGCGTGCTCAACCTAGAAGGAATTCAAACCCGCTATGCCGACCCCCAGCCAATATTAGAGCGCATCGCGAGTGTGGGGAACCACGAATTTGTTTCCCTGATGCAGGAACTTTATGCCGAACCCATCAAGCCAGAATTAATCGAGCTCAGAATTAAAGAAATTAAAGCAGGAGGAGGGATTGCCGCCGTCAGCGGTACACCGGCCGGTGCGAGCAAATACGGACGGGCGGTTGCTGAATCTGGAGCCGATATATTTTTTGTGCAAGCAACTGTAGTCTCGACAGCTTTCCTTTCCCCTGAATCGATCTCATCTTTAGATTTGACTCAATTCTGTCAAGAAATGCCGATCCCAGTAATTTTGGGTAACTGCGTGACCTACGAAGTCGCCCTGAATTTAATGAAAACTGGCGCTGCGGGCATTCTCGTGGGCATTGGGCCGGGTGCTGCTTGCACGTCTCGGGGCGTATTGGGTGTCGGCATTCCCCAAGCCACAGCGGTAGCAGACTGCGCGGCCGCGCGGGACGACTACTATCGCGAAACTGGCAGATATGTGTCGGTGATTGCTGACGGCGGTTTAATTACTGGCGGCGATATCTGCAAGTGCATTGCCTGCGGCGCCGATGGAGTGATGATTGGTTCGCCCTTTGCCAGGGCCGCCGAAGCTCCCGGCAGGGGCTTTCACTGGGGGATGGCAACTCCCAGCCCGGTTTTGCCGCGAGGCACTCGCATTCGCGTGGGGACTACGGGTACTCTGGAGCAAATTTTGCGGGGGCCTGCGGTGCTCGATGACGGTACGCACAACTTGCTCGGAGCTCTGAAAACTAGCATGGGTACCTTGGGCGCGAAGGATATTAAGGAGATGCAGCAAGTGGAGGTGGTAATTGCTCCTTCTCTGCTGACCGAGGGTAAAGTCTATCAAAAAGCTCAGCAGTTGGGCATGGGTAAGTAGATTTACCGATTAAATACCAGCATACCTTGACAAAATTTGTTTAAGAGTCTCGAAATTTACAGAATATTGTGGAATTATCGAGAAGTAGGTGTCACAATAGAAGAAGCGGAGACGCATGTTTCCGTTCACTCCTCACACCACACTCCGCCCGGACTACTGTTCGGGCGGTTCCTTTTGTGGCGGACATTTTGGCTCTTGCTTACTAGATACAGGACTGAGGCTTTTAGCTCCGGAGAGGCCCAGAGGCGGAGAGTGGGAGAGTGTGGGAATGAGAGAATTTTTCTTATACATAAGTGTATTCTGCCTTCGGAAACATAAGTGCCTTCGGAAACATCAGTGCCCTGTGCCTTCAGAAACCTTGTGCCTTCTTGCTTATACCGTCTTCCTTCTTGCTTGTACCGTCTTCCTTCTTCCTTCAGAAGCCTTCTGTTAAAATCGTTGACGCAAGTGGTTACGTTTTTTGCTAGACTTGTTATCCGAGAAATAGTATTTACAAGGATGGCTAGGGATGTCAGCAGCCGCGCAAGTAACCGACTCTACCTTTAAGCAGGAAGTGCTCGATAGCGAAGTTCCAGTTCTAGTGGATTTTTGGGCTCCCTGGTGCGGGCCCTGTCGGATGGTGGCGCCCGTCGTAGACGAAATTGCCCAGCAATATGAAGGGCAGGTCAAGGTAGTAAAAGTTAATACCGACGAGAATCCTAACGTGGCCAGCCAATACGGTATCCGCAGCATTCCGACGCTGATGATATTTAAGGGCGGTCAACGTGTGGATATGGTGGTTGGGGCAGTTCCGAAAACTACTCTGGCCAACACTCTGGAAAAGTACATTTAACCGAAATGCGAGCGGTTTCGCGTTGCTATTTTTTGGCCGCGAAAGCTAACTCGCTTCACAACCGGGGCAAAGCTACGGGAAAAGTTATTAGTGACCAGCAAGGCAATTTGCTGGTGGCTATTGGCTTATAACTTTGGCTTGCCCCTTAATTTTGAGCAGCGACCATTTGTTATAGTTTCGGAAAAATTCATGATTCGTTCTGGGTCTGGTCAAGGTTTTGAGTCCCTCCAAGCTGAAGTGATGGATTTGCTCGATCGCTTGCCAATGTTGAAGCACTCTGAGTGGATCGAACGATCGCTCTCTACTATAGTGCAAATGACTGGAGAGGATCTCGATCGCCTAGACTGGAAAATTATCTCGTCGTCTCTGCGAGATATGGAAAAGGCTTTTGAGATGTTTTATCCTTACCGCCACGTTCGCAAAATTGTGATTTTTGGTTCGGCAAGGGTGTCACCACAATCGGCAGAATATTTGATGGCCAGAGACTTTGCGCGGGCGATCGCCCAGCAGGGGTTTATGGTGATTACTGGCGGCGGTGGCGGAATTATGCAGGCGGGGAACGAGGGGGCGACTGCTGAACGTTCTTTTGGGCTCAACATTCAGTTACCTTTCGAGCAAAGTTCTAATCCTTTCATTGCGGGCGATCCCAAATTGCTCAATTTTAAATATTTTTTCACTCGTAAGTTATTTTTTCTCCGCGAGAGCGATGCTTTAGCTCTGTTTCCGGGCGGTTTTGGCACTCTGGACGAGGCTTTTGAGTGTCTGACTTTGACTCAAACTGGCAAGTTCGGGCCGGCTCCTTTGGTATTGATCGATCGACCGGGAGGAGATTATTGGCACGATTGGAATTATTTTGTGCAAAAACAATTGCGGGGCCGGGGTTTGATTTCAGCCGACGATCGCAGCCTGTATACGATTACTGACGATATAAATGTCGCTTGCGAGGCGATCGGTAGTTTTTATCTGGTTTATCACTCCTGCCGCTACGTGCGCGAAAAATTGGTAATTCGCTTGAAAACACAGCTTTCTGAGGAGAATGTCGATCGGCTAAATACTGATTTTAGCGATATTGTTGTCACCGGAAAAATTGAAAAAAGTCAAGCTTTGGAACCGGAAATAGGAGATGAAACTTTCGATCTGCCGCGCCTGACTTTGCATTTCAACCAGCGGGATTTAGGGCGACTTTATCAGCTAATTGCTGCTATTAATCAAATGGGTGCAGCTTCGCCTGCGGCGGCGCATCCAGAACAAAAGTAGTTATTAGTCATTAGTGATTAGTCATTAGTGATTAGTCATTAGACTTGTAGGGTGCGTCAGCATTTCGTTAGAGAGCGATTATTAAGGGTTTAGACCTCAGACGCACCATACTATATAGCAATCCTAAATCATTTGTGAATTTCTTACTCCCTCCCCTTGGTAAGGGGAGGGCTGGGGTGGGGTAAAAAATTTACGACTCCTGCAAGGATTACTATATGTGTCAGTTGCGTAAGTCCTAAGAAAGTAAAAAATTTAGGGTAAAATGTATGGCTTACAGCGATTTTAGTTTGGCAAGCGTCAAAAAAGCTTTTAATTTAACGATTTCGCCGAGGCAAGATTTGTTTTCGGCCGTACCTGCTTTAGAATGCAGCAATCCTTTAACAGAAACTTTAGCTTATAATGTTCCTTTTGCTCTGGCGAGTAATACGGAAAAATCACGCTCAGAAATGATTATTACGCCGATTTTACTGGAACTTACCAAACAGTTTCCCGATCGCATTAGTTTGTTTTCGGGAGTCGATTTTACGGTTGACAGCGACTTGGGATTAAACGGCAGTTGCGATTTTCTGATCAGTCGATCGGTAGAATTCCTGATTGTGAGCGCGCCAGCGATTTTAATCGTTGAGGCTAAAAAGGAAAATATTAATGCTGGGTTGGGTGAGTGCGTAGCGGAAATGTATGCAGCTCAACTGTTTAACGAACGGGAAGGAAATCAGGTATCGAGGATTTATGGGGTTGTGACAACGGGAGAAATTTGGAAGTTTTTAATGCTGGAAGGGCAAGCAGTTCAAATAGATTTATTAGAGTATTTTTTGAATCAGGTTGATAAAATTTTGGGAATTTTAGCGATTGGCATTCAAAATGGGTAATTGGGCGAAGCGGAGGCATGGGGCATGGGGTAATAGGTAATAGGTAAGCAGTAAAAACAAATCTAAAATCTAAAATCTAAAATCTAAAATCGTATGACTCAAAATGTTAGACTTGCTGCTAATTAGCACTTTGGGATTTCTCGGCAGTTTCGGTCACTGCGCCGGGATGTGCGGCCCACTGACAATGGCGTTTTCTCTTTCTAATTCCCGCAACGATAAATTAGCTGCTTTCCGCTTTCATTTGCTACTAAATTTGGGGAGAATTGCTGGTTACGCTTTGGTTGGTGCTGCAATTGGCGGACTGGGTTCGGTGTTAATTGCTGGCGGACTTTTGGCCGGTACGGGTAGCGAATTGCGGCGGGCGATCGCACTTCTGACGGGCACGATGCTGATTTGGTTCGGAGTAGTGCAAATTCAACCGAACTTGCTGCCGGGATTGCCACTGCTGCACCCAATGTCGCACGATCGAGTCGGGCAAGCAATGAGCAAGCTTTCGGCACAAAAAAAATGGTGGGTGCCGGTGGCTTTGGGTTTGCTTTGGGGTTTGATTCCCTGCGGTTTCCTATACGCGGCGCAGATTAAGGCGGCGGAAACCGGAAACCCGGTTTTGGGTGCGGCGACGATGCTGGCTTTTGGACTCGGCACGCTGCCAACTATGCTGGGAGTGGGTTTTTTTGCTGGCAGATTGAGCGCGGATAAGCGCAGTCAACTGTTTCGTGGGGGTGGTTGGGTGACGGTGGCGATCGGGATTCTTACCTTGCTGCGAACCGATGAAATGGTCGATTTCACAGGCCACGCAGCGCTGCTGTGCTTGATGCTAGCACTGTTGGCGCGTCCGGTGAGCAAGTTTTTGCCACAACTGCTGCGCTACCGCCGCGCTTTGGGTGTGGGCGCGTTTGTCTTAGCAGTCGCCCACACGTTTCATATGCTGGATCATACGCTGAAATGGAATTTTGACGCGCTATCTTTTATGTTGCCGCAGCATCAGTTGGGAATGATGGCTGGGATGCTGTCGCTGCTGTTGATGTTGCCGGCGGCGGTTACAAGTTGCGATCGCATTCAAAATTATTTAGGCCCACTGTGGCGGATGCTTCACCTATTAAGCGTTCCAGCTTTTTTGCTGTGCGCTGTACACGCGGCACTCATCGGTTCCCACTATCTCGGCGGTTTTGAATGGAAGTTGCACAATCAACTGCTGACAGCGGTGTTAGCGCTGGTTGTGGTTTTAGTTATGTTAGTGCGAACGCGCTTATTTTGGTCAGTTTTATCACTAGAAAATTTTTATGTTTCACCTGTCAAACAAAAGTAAGACTTTAGGATTGTTAGTATTTTTGGGATTGCTAGTAGAAGCAGCAATATTTCCCATACCACAGTTAAATTCGATTTCAGTTTTGGCACACGAAGTCGAAGTCTCCGGAGATGTCGCCGCTACCTTTCACCTAGAACCAAACCACAACCCCCGCGCCGGACAGCCTGCGAAAGTGTGGTTTGCGCTGACTCGCAGGGGCGGTCAAATTATCCCGCTAGAGCAGTGTAATTGCAAATTGGCTGTTTATCCTAAAAATCGTAAAGAGGGGGATAAGCCGCTGATGCAGCCGCCTTTAACCGCCATATCTGCCGAGAAATATCAAGGGATTCCGGGAGCTGATATCGTGTTTCCTAAGGCTGGGATTTACAAACTTGAATTGAGCGGAACAGCCAAAAATAAAGCTAATTTTAAACCCTTTAAACTGACTTATACAGTCACGGTTCGCTAAGATAATCTTTCCCTCACCAAACATAAATCTTGTAGGGGCGGGTTCACCGACAATAAATACCTAAAACCCACAATCTCATAAACCCGCCCCCACCCAACGGCAAATCATAATCTACCTATTTTAACATACAAGAAATACAACCGAAATCTGTATAAAACCTTAAAAAATGCCAACTCTAGAAAATGTCACAAATTTTTACACTACATTATAACCAGTGTCCATTATGGAAGTTGTGCAAGCTAACCTCTTTTGAACTGACCAAAGAATATAACGATGGATATCTTATCTAACACCGTGGCGCTATCGCGGATGCAATTTGCGCTAACCGCCATATTCCATATGCTGTGGCCTGTTCTAACTACTGGAATGGGGATTTATCTAGTAATTGTTGAAGGAATGTGGCTAAAAACTCGCAATTCCGAGTACTACCATCACGCTCGTTTTTGGTCTAAACTCTACCTCCTCAACTTCGGTATTGGAGTAGCTTCAGGAATTCCGATGGAATTTCAATTTGGCACGAATTGGGCACCATTTTCTGAAGCTGTTGGTGACTTTTTTGGCAGCATTTTGGGATTTGAAGCTTCAATGGCATTTATGCTAGAAGCCGGGTTTTTAGGCATTATGCTATTTGGTTGGGAGCGCGTTCACCCGATCGTCCATTATTTCGCTACAATCATGGTAGCCTTCGGCGCTAACCTATCCACAGTGTGGATTTTAGTCGCTAACTCTTGGCTGCAAACTCCTGCGGGCGGACAAATGGTCAATGGCAAGTTTATTGTCAGCGATTATTTTCAAGCAATTATGAACCCGTTCGCATTAAACAGCATTCTTCATATGTTTTTTGCGACGTTAGAAACTTCGCTGTTTGTCATTGGCGGAATTAGCGCTTGGTATATTCTTAATAAGCGCAACCAAGCGTTTTTTTCCAAGTCTTTAAAAATTGCCATAGCGACAGCAATCGCCGTTGCACCTTTGCAGATATACATCGGACATTTGAGCGCCGAACAAGTTTATCACTATCAACCCGCTAAATTAGCAGCAATCGAAGCTAAGTGGGAAACCTCACCAGCGGGAGAGTCAGCAGATTGGACTTTGCTAGCTTTGCCTAATGAAAAAGCCCAAAAAAATGACTGGGAAATTAGCGTACCCAATGGCTTAGGATACGTTCTGGGATTCAAACAAAAACTCTCCGAACCCGTACTAGGTTTAAAGGAATGGAAGCCAGAAAATAGACCCCGGATGGTGGGTTTAATTTACTATTGTTTCCGCATCATGTCCGGCATTGGATTCTTCTTTGTAGGACTGATGCTGTTCAGTATAATTCAGTGGCTGCGAGGCAAACTTTCTGCTGAAAATATTAGCAGTCAACCTTGGCTGATGCGCGCTTGGGTATTAGCTGCTCCCCTAGGATATATTGCTGTAGAATCGGGTTGGATTGTCCGCTGTGTCGGCAGACAACCGTGGGCTTTATACGGGCAAATTCGCACTGCTGACGCGGTGTCAAACATCCCCGCCAGCAATGTTTTAACTTCTCTCAGTTTCTTTGCCATTGTTTACAGCTTTTTGTTTGTTTGTGCCTTGTATTTTGGCAGCCGAATTATCCGCCAAGGCCCTAATTTAAGTCGGCCTGTGCCAGGTTTAGACAATCAACCCGCAATCGAAAGTCAACCTGCAGGAGACATTCCCGATAAACGTCCCGTAGAAGCACAACAATAGGAGATTGTATGCAAGCTGTGGAGCATTTTCTCCCGCAAGTTTGGTTTGTCATTTTGGCTTTGTTTCTCTTGCTCTACGTCATGCTAGACGGTTTTGACTTAGGAGTAGGAATCTTGTCTCTGACTTCTGACGACGAGGAACGCAGGGACATTTTAATGACGAGTTTGGGCAACGTTTGGGACGCGAACGAAACGTGGCTGGTGTTGATGGCAGGCGCTTTATTTGGTGCATTTCCACTTGCTTACGGCACGATTTTAACGGCATTGTACATACCGATTTGCCTGATGCTTTTTGGCTTGATATTTCGGGCTGTAGCCTTTGAGTTTCGCGAGCATTCTAATCGCAAATTACTCTGGAATTATGCCTTTGGTGCTGGCAGTTTTTTAGCAGCTTTAGCTCAAGGATTTGCCCTCGGTGCGGTGCTCGAAGGCATTGCGGTTGATGAAGCTGGTCACTTTGTGGGTACTACTTGGGATTGGCTGGATTGGCGATCGATCTTGGTTGCTTTGACGCTGATTCAAGGCTATGTTTTGATTGGTTCAACCTATCTAATTATGAAAACGGAGGGCGAACTGCAAACAAATCACTATCGCACGGCTAAAATTGCGGCGGTGACGACTTTAATCGGAGCAGTTTTAATTACGATCGCCACTCCGATTTTTTACGAAAGTGCTAGATCCAGGTTGTTCGAGAAACCCCTAGTTTATGTCTTTGCCGCGATTCCTTTGCTGGGGGTGCTGTTGGTGGGACTGCTGCTGAAAAGTCTCGCCAACAAAGAAGAACGCACGCCGTTTGTCTGGACAATTCTGATTTTTTTGCTCAGTTTTATCGGCTTGGGGTTGATTGTTTTTCCCTACATTATTCCCTCCCACATCACGATTTATCAAGCCGCAGCTTCGCCCAGCGCCCTGATATTTATGATTGTGTTCATGGGCGTTCTGCTCCCGATTATGATTTTTTACAACATTTACAATTATGTTGTGTTTCGGGGTAAGGTTGTCGGAGGTCACTACGGGGAATAAAGAATAATAAAACCGTAGATTGAACTCAATATACGCAGATAAGCTCAACTCTATATTCGAGTTTATCTGCGTATATTTGCGGTTAAAAATTACAAATTATTGTTTTCTGATACATCACAACATTAGGCAACCATACTATAAGCGCAAATAGTGCGGAGTAGGGAAAGGAACTCGTTTAGGATTAGCGATCGCACGTCATGCCGCCTGAAAGTTGAAATTTGAGATTTGACATTGCTTCCCTCCTGAGCCTGCGAAGGAATGAGCTCGGGGGGTTGCGATCAGTATGGGGAGCTTTTTTCAAAGGTAAATAGATGAATCCGGATGCTTGTGACCAAATTGGTTTTGGTCAAATAATAGTTGATAAACATTGGGAAAAATTACAGTTAATTCTCTCCCTAGCGAGGGTGCAGAGTTTGCGATCGCTATTTTTGTCACATAATAAAATACAATGGAATAGAAGGTTTTAATTTAACTGTTTTATAATAAAGGGTCAATAAGTTATGGATACGATCGCCGATTTGTCCGGTTATGAGATTACAGAGCAACTTTATGTAGGTACACGTACCCTAGTCTATCGAGGCATCCGTACCCATGACCAATACCCAGTCGTCATCAAACTGCTGCGAAACGAATACCCCCCCTTCAACGAGCTCGTCCAGTTTCGCAACCAATATACCATTGCCAAAAATCTAGATTTCCCTCACATTGTCAAACCGCTGACGCTGGAAGTATACCAGAATAGCTATGCCCTAGTAATGGAGGACTTTGGCGGAGTCTCCCTACCTAATTATCTCCAAACAGCAACAAATCAAACCCAATCATTTCAAGCTTTACCTTTAGCAGAATTTCTCCAAATCGCCATACAACTAACAGAAATTATCCACTATCTCTACCAAAACCGAGTTATTCACAAAGATATTAAACCCGCTAATATTCTCATTAATCCCGACACCCAACAAATTCAACTAATTGACTTTAGTATTGCATCGCTCCTACCACGAGAAACCCAAGAAATCCAGAATCCCAATATTTTAGAAGGAACCTTAGCCTATCTCTCCCCCGAACAAACAGGACGGATGAATCGAGGCATTGACTATCGTACTGACTTTTATTCCCTGGGTGTGACTTTTTATGAGTTGTTGACAGGAAAGTTGCCATTTATCTCTGATGACCCGATGAAATTGGTGCATTGTCACCTCGCTAAACACTCGATACCGATCCATCAAATTAATCCTGAAATCCCCTTGACTTTATCGCAAGTTGTCAGTAAGCTGATGGCAAAAAATGCCGAAAAACGCTATCAAAGTGCATTAGGGCTCCAGCACGATTTAGAGATTTGTTTAGTTCAGCTACAAAAAACAGGCCAGATAGAATCTTTTGAACTGGGAAAGCGAGATATTAGCGATCGCTTTACTATCCCCGAAAAGCTCTACGGTAGAGAAAAAGAAGTTGATAAACTATTAGCGGCCTTTGAGCGAGTCAGCACAGGTAGCACCGAAATGATGCTAGTAGCTGGTTTTTCGGGAATTGGGAAAACCGCCGTTGTCAATGAAGTTCATAAACCCATTGTCCGTCAGCGCGGTTATTTTATCAAAGGCAAATACGATCAATTTCAACGCAACATTCCCTTCAGTGCCTTTGTGCAAGCCTTCCGCGACTTAATGGGTCAATTGCTATCAGAATCGGATACCCAACTGCAAACATGGAAAACCCAGATTTTAGCAGCCGTGGGAGACAACGGACAAGTCTTGATTGACGTGATTCCTGAGTTAGAACGCATAATTGGCGCTCAACCTCCTGCAACAGAATTGTCAGGAAGTGCCGCCCAAAATCGCTTTAATCGGCTAATGCAGAAATTTGTGCAAGTTTTCACCGGCAAAGAACATCCTTTAGTGATGTTTTTGGATGACTTGCAATGGGCGGATTCAGCCTCCCTAAATTTGCTACACTTATTGATGAAGGATACAGGATATTTATTAGTATTGGGGGCCTATCGAGATAATGAAGTTTCGCCCGTGCATCCATTTATCTTAACAGTAGATGAGATAGTTAAAACTGGGGCAATAGTGAAGACGATTACTTTGCAACCATTAAGCGAACCAGATATGAATTGGTTGGTGGCGGATACGCTGAATAGCGAATCATCACTTGCCCAACCTTTGACAACATTAGTCTATCAAAAAACTCAGGGAAATCCTTTCTTTGCCACTCAGTTTCTCAAGGCATTACATGACGAGCAGTTAATTAGCTTTAACTGGGATATTCGGCATTGGCAGTGTGATATTGCCCAAGTCAAAGCCTTAGCAATCACTGATGATGTCGTTGAATTCATGGCTTGGCAATTGCAGAAGTTGCTGCCAGAAACTCAGGATGTTCTCAAATTAGCTGCGTGTATAGGATCGCACTTTGATTTGAATACCTTAGTAATTGTCAGTGAGAAATCTGCTGGAAGGACGGCTACGGCTTTATGGAAAGCATTGCAGGAAGGTTTGGTGATTCCCACGACCAAAATCTATAAGTTCTTTACGGAATCGGATAGTGATGAAGTTTTCAAGTCTTCAGCTAATCCAACTTATCGATTTTTACACGATCGCGTCCAGCAAGCCGCATATTCACTCATTCCCGATTCACAGAAAAAAGCAACTCATCTCAAAATCGGACAGTTACTCCAGCAAAATTGCGCCGAGATAGAGCAAGAGGAAAAACTATTTGATATTGTCGGGCATTTGAATCGAGGAATTGAGTTAATCGCCCAACCTAGCGAACGAGAAGCCTTAGCTAAACTGAACTTGGCAGCCGGTTGTAAAGCCAGAAATTCTACCGCCTACACAGCAGCCAGAGTTTTTCTACAAGTGGGGGTTGAGCTACTGACAGCCAACTGCTGGCAAAACCAGTATGAATTGACCCTAAAACTCTATGTTGCTGCTGCTGAAGTCGCCTATTTAAATGCTGACTTTGATGGCATGGAACAGATGGCAGCACAAGTGTTAGAGAATGCACAGACAATCTTAGACAAAATCAAAATTTACGAAATTCAAATCGTCGCACAGACAGCACAAAGCAAGACGTTAGAAGCGATTGCAGTAGCAAGAGATGCACTCTGGCAATTGGGGGTTGAACTCCCCACCGAAGCTGACGAAGCCTTGATTGGTAAAGCGCTACAGAGTTTGGCGGGCCAACTCAGCGGCAGAAAAATTGAGGAACTAATCGATTTGCCTGTGATGAGTGATCCTCAGACTCAGGCAGCTATGCCCATATTGGCAATGTTATTTGCACCCATTCTCCAAGGAATTCCAGGCTTAGTGCCCCTGCTGAGCTCCACGATGGTAAGTTTATCGCTCTCCTTTGGGAATGCACCCGCATCAACAGTGGGCTATGCGATTCACGGACTTGTATTAAGTGCCTTTTTGGGAGAGGCAAAAACGGGCTATAGCTTTGGTAAATTGGCCCTCTCATTGCTCGATCGCGTCAATGCACGAGAATTTAAGTGCATTACTCATAATATGTTTGGGGCATTTATTCAGCATCATCAAAATGCTATGAGGGCAGGGATACCAACGCTGAAAGAGGGCTTTATAGCTGGCATGGAAACTGGCGATTTTCTTAACGCTGGCTACAACATAGCTACTTACAGCTATATCAACTTTTTCGGTGGGGTAGAACTGGATACTTGGGAACCGGAACTTGTAGTCTACAGTGCTACCTTGGCTCAGGTGAAGCAATATTCTGCTCGAACTTATTTGCATATGGAGTGGCAGATGTTGCACAACTTGAGGGAAGTAGTGAATCAACCGGATTGCTTAATCGGCGAAGCCTATGATGAAACGGTGATGATTCCTAAGCACTATCAGGATCAGGAATTCAGTGCGATCGCCCTTGTCTACGTCTACAAACTACTGCTTGCTTATTCCTTTGGTAATTATCCGGCTGCTCTAAACTACATTACCGGAGCCAAAGAGTGTGTGATGGCAGTATCGGGATTAATTATTGTTCCCATTTTCCATTTTTATGCAGCCTTGACACACCTGGCGCTCTTCCCCACACATCCTGAAATTGAGCAAGCTGACATTCTCGCCTCTGTGGAAATCCATCAAACGACTCTGCACCAGTGGGCGCAAAATGCTCCCATGAATCATCTGCATAAATGGTATTTGGTTGAAGCAGAACGGCAGCGGGTTTTGGGCAATAAAGCAGATGCACTTGAAATGTACGATCGCGCCATCCGACTAGCTCAAGAAAATCAATTCATCAACGAAGAAGCCCTCGCCAACGAACTAGCAGCTCAATTCTACTTGGAATGGGGCAAAGAAAAAGTTGCTCAAGCCTACATGATTGAAGCGTATTATTGTTATGCCCGATGGGGAGCTAAAGCCAAAATAGACGATTTGGAAAAACATTATCCTCGCCTACTCGGTATTATCCTTCAGCAACCTCAATCCTTTACTTCCTTTAAGGAAACGATCGCCCGGGGAACGATTAGTTATACCCACTCTTCTAGCAGCAACTCGGAATTTCTAGATTTGCCTACTCTGATCCAAGCCTCTCAAGCCATTTCTGGGGAGATTGAACTAGATAAACTCCTGACTACTCTCTTAAAAATAGCGAGCGCGAATGCTGGCGCCACTAAGTGTGTCTTATTGCTCAAACAAAAACAGTATTTACAGGTAGCGGCTCTTGTAGCAGAGGGACAGGAACCTGAGCTATTACCATCAATACCTTTAGAATCCAGTCAGGATGTAGCAATTAGTTTGGTTAACACTGTCAAGCGTAGTTTAAAACCTTTGGTAATAGTTGATGCTAGGGTAAGTTCCCAGTTTGCGAGCGATCGCTATATTGAACAGCACCAGCCGATCAGTGTTCTTTGTATTCCAATTCTTAATCAAGGGCGGTTGATAGGAGTTTTATACCTGGAAAATAACCTGACCGTAGGGGCGTTTACGAGCGATAGGGTTGAAGTGCTGAACCTTATTTGCGCTCAAGCTGCCATCTCTTTAGAAAACACCCGACTTTATTCCCAAGAGCAGGAAAAATCCCAGTCATTACAAGCATCACTAGAACAATTAAAACAGGTCGAAGAATCTCTAGCCAAAGAACGAGAATTCTTGAAGGCCATCATTCACAATATTACAGATGGGATTGTTGTTTGTAATCCTAGTGGCCAATTGACCCTATTCAACAAGGCAACTCGTGAGTTTCATGGCTTACCCGTAGAATCATTACCACCCGAACAATGGGCAGAACACTTCGCTCTCTATCAAGCTGATGGTCAAACACCCCTATCAACAACGGAAATTCCACTGTTTCGCGCCTTGCAAGGAGAAATAGTCGAAAATGTAGAAATGGTAATTGCGCCGAAGCATGGTTCTATCAGAACTTTGTTAGCCAGCGGACAAGCAATCTTCGATCCTTGGGGAAAAAAAGTCGGTGCGGTAGTTGTGATGCGAGATATTAGCCATCTCAAACGCATCGAAGCCGAACGTCAACAAAAGTCTGAAGCCCTAGAAAAGACTCTACGAGAACTCCAACAAGCTCAAATCCAACTTATCCAAGGTGAAAAAATGTCAGCCTTGGGCAATTTAGTAGCTGGTGTCGCTCACGAAATCAACAACCCTGTCGGATTCCTTGCTGGCAACATTACCCCAGCCTTAGATTACATCAAAGATTTGTTTGGCTTGCTCGATTTGTATCAAGAAAAATATCCCCAACTCGATCCAGAGATTCAAGAGGAAATCGAGAACATTGATCTTGACTACATCCGGGAAGATTTACCGAAATTAGTAGGTTCGATGCGGGAAGGCGTGAAGCGGATTCGGGATATTAGTACCAGTCTACGAACCTTCTCCCGTGCCGATACTAACTATCCCATCGCTTGCAATATCCACGATGGCATCGATAGCACCATTATGATCCTGAAACATCGCCTCAAGGCTAACGACAGTCGTCCAGAAATCAAAGTGATTAGGGAATATGGAAATTTGCCACAAGTGGAGTGTTATGCCGGACAGTTGAATCAAGTATTTATGAATTTGTTAGGTAATGCCATTGATGCTTTGGATGAATCAAATCAAGGACTAGCTTATGCAGAAATTGCCAATCAAATTACCATTAAAACTGACATTTCTGGCGACAAAAAACAAGCGATAATTTGCATCAAAGATAACGGTATGGGCATGAGTGAAGCAGTGCGAGAGAATATTTTTGATGAGTTATTTACTACCAAGGAAGTAGGGAAAGGGACGGGGTTGGGATTGGCGATCGCACGGCAGATTGTAGTTGAGAAACATGGCGGTACAATAGAGGTAAATTCTGTATTGGGAGAAGGGACAGAGTTTACAATTTTATTGCCGATGAAAGGATAAGACTAGGGAGCATCTCATCTTTGTAAAAACACTTCTTCAGGCTCCTTCCTTCTTCTTCTTTCCTCCTGTCTCCTGCCTCAAAACTCCAATTTTGGGCTTGGCTGCTTTCATTGAGATGCTCTTTAATACTATCTTGATAGAACGTCATCTTTCTCTTCAAAAGTGAAAAAGAATAAAAGCGGTAGAGTCTGTAGGCTGGGGATTTCGCAGTTTTATTTTGCTCAGACTAGATCAATACAAGTGTATACTTACTTACAAGAGTCAATGTCTGAGATCGAGTAATCCAGAGGAGTACGGCAGTGGATTTGACGCACCGAATTTCGGGATATCATCTGGTTGAGCCACTATACTGCGGTTCGAGAACCCTAGTTTATCGAGCTATCCGAGAAACAGATCAGCTTCCGGTTATCATTAAACTCTTAAATCGAGACTATCCCAGCTTCAGCGAACTGCTGCAATTCCGCAACCAGTATACCATCGCCAAAAATCTACGTCTGCCGGGAGTTGTTGAACCCTACAATTTGGACTCCTATCGCCACAGCTATGCCCTAGTAATGGAGGATTTTGGTGGTATTTCTCTACGAGACTACGCCCAAGAGGCCTCGCTGACTCTAGCAGAAATATTGGAAATTGCTATTCAAATAACTGACATCCTCCATGGACTCTATCGGCATCGAGTCATCCACAAAGATATTAAGCCAGCTAACGTCTTGATTCATCCCAAAACCAAACAACTCAAACTGATTGACTTTAGCATCGCCTCCCTACTGCCGAGAGAAACTCAAGAAATTCAACATCCCAACGTTTTAGAAGGAACCCTCGCCTATATTTCTCCCGAACAAACTGGACGAATGAACCGAGGCATCGACTACCGCACCGACTTTTATTCTCTGGGAGCCACCTTTTACGAATTGCTGACAGGAAAACTGCCATTTAAATGTGACGATCCGATGGAGTTGGTTCACTGCCATATTGCCAAACAACCTCCTTCCATAAACAGCCAAGAAATCCCGAAGGTGATTTCGGATATTGTCATGAAGCTGATGGCAAAAAATGCCGAAAAACGCTATCAAAGTGCCTTGGGATTGAAACATGACTTAGAAAAGTGTTTGCAGCAGTCCCAAGAAACTGGAAAGATTGAAACTTTTGACTTAGGAACGCGGGATATATGCGATCGCTTCCTGATTCCTGAAAAGCTTTATGGTCGAGAAACCGAAGTACAAACCCTGTTGAATGCCTTCGAGCGCGTGGCAAATGGCACCTCAGAATTAATGCTGGTCGCGGGGTTCTCCGGAATTGGAAAAACGGCTGTAGTCAACGAGGTGCATAAACCGATTGTCCGGCAGCGCGGCTATTTTATCAAAGGCAAATTCGATCAGTTTAGCCGCAACATTCCCTTCTCGGCATTTGTCCAGGCATTCCGCGATTTTATGGCACAATTGCTGAGTGAAAGTGATGCCGAACTCAAAGAATGGAAAACTAAAATTCTCCAAGCTCTTGGTGACAACGGACAAGTCATTATTGAAGTAATTCCCGAACTAGAACGGATTATTGGAACACAACCCCCAGCCCCGGACTTATCGGGGGTTGCTGCTCAAAATCTATTTAATTTGCTCTTCCACAAATTCATTGCTGTCTTCACCACAAAAGAGCATCCCTTGGTGATATTTTTGGATGACTTACAATGGGCGGATTCGGCATCGCTGAAATTAATGCAAATGCTCGTCAATGAGTCGCAATTGGGTTATCTGTTGCTGCTGGGAGCCTATCGGGATAATGAAGTATCACCAACCCATCTCCTGATGTTGACCTTAGATGAAGTTAGTAAATCAGGAACAATACTCAACACCCTTACATTAGCACCACTCGACAAAATTAGTTTGAATCAATTGGTAGCGGATACGCTAGTTTGTTCTCCTAAGTTGGCACAACCGCTGACAGAACTGGTCTATCAAACAACTCAAGGCAACCCATTTTTTGCAACGCAGTTTCTCAAAGCGTTGCATCAGGATGAATTGATGACTTTTGATATCCACTTAGGACATTGGCAGTGCGATATTAGTCAAGTTCGAGAGGCAGCACTGACTGATAATGTAGTGGAATTTATGGCGCAGCAGTTGCAGAAATTGCCCAGAGAAACTCAGGATGTTTTAAAATTAGCCGCTTGCATTGGCAACCAGTTTGACTTAGCAACATTAGCAATTGTTTCAGAGAGTTCTGAGACGGAAAACGCAACCGCATTGTGGAAAGCTTTACAAGAAGGTTTGGTTTTGCCCCAAAGTGAAGTTTATAAGTTTTATGTAGGAATAGAACAGACTATTTCTGAAGCGATTTCTCAAACGGTTGCTTATCGCTTCTTGCACGATCGCGTCCAGCAAGCTGCTTATTCTTTAATTCCTACGGAACGCAAAGAAGCAACCCACCTCAAGATCGGACAACTTTTGTTGAAAAACTCTTCGACGGGAGAAAGAAAAAACCCGATATTTGAAATTGTAAATCAACTGAATATGGGTGTCGGGTTAATCAATCAGCAATCTGAGCGATATGAACTCGCCCAATTGAATTTACTGGCAGGACAGAAAGCGAAAGCATCTACTGCCCATGTAGCTGCATTGAACTATCTAAAGACAGGTATTAAACTGTTGGCAACTGATAGCTGGCATAGTCAGTACAATCTAACGCTGGCGATATATGAAGAAGCAGTAGAGGCAGCCTATCTTAGCAGTAATTTTGCACAGATGGATCGGTGGATTGAAGTAGTTTTACAGCAATCTCCAGCCCTATTAGAAACGATCGAAATCTACAATATCAAAATGCAGGCTTGTCTGGCTCAGAATCTGTTGCTAGAAGCCATACAAACCGGACGGCAAGTTTTGCAATTGTTGGGGTTAGAGTTTCCTGAAGATCCGCAACTATCTGATGTCCAAATCAAACTAGAAGCAACCCTGTCTGCTTTGGCCGGTAGGTCTCCCATAGACTTGATTGCATTGCCAGAAATGACCGATCCATTCAAACAGGCAACCATGCAGATTCTTAGCAGTTTGGCTCCCTGTGCCTACCAAGCTGCACCGTTGTTGCTGCCGTTAGTCGTGTCACAACAGGTAAACTTATCAATTCAATATGGCAATACCGCGCTCTCAGCTCCGAGTTACGCCTACTTTGGTCTAATTCTTTGTGGCGTTGTGGGAGACATTGAGACAGGCTATCAATTCGGTCAACTAGCTTTAAGCTTGCTCGATCGGCTTAACGCTAAAGATATTAAAGCCAGAACGATTTTTGTAGCAAATGCGAATGTCCGGCATTGGCGAGAACCCGTGCAAAAAACCTTGGAACCATTGCAATCAGCTTATGCAATTGGGCTGGAAACAGGAGACTTAGAATTTGCCGCACTGTCTACCTACATTTATGCTTACCATGCGTACTTGGGTGGCAATGAATTGTCAGTCCTGGAACGGGAAATTACCAGTTACAAAGCAGCCTTAGCTCAGATTAAGCAGAAAAATGCCTTAAATTTTAATCAGATTATACATCAAGCGATCTTGAATTTGATCGAGTGTGCCGAACAGCAATCCAGATTAATTGGGAATGTCTATGACGAGCAAACCATGCTGCCACTACACCAGCAAGGCAATGATGCAAGTGCTATTTTCTACGTTTACTTTAATAAACTAATTCTTTGCTACTTGTTCGATCAGTTTTTTGAAGCCGTTGAGAATGCGGCAACAGCAGAAGTATACTTAAGAGGCGTGACAGCTAATTTTGTAGTGGGGGTATTTTATTTTTACGATTCCCTTACTCAACTAGCGGTATTAGCAGACGCATCGGAATTTGAAAGCAGGAGCATTCTTGAAAAAATTCGAGCCAACGTAGAGAAGATGCAGAAATGGGCACATTATGCGCCTGTAAATTACCAACATAAGCTCGATCTGATTTACGGAGAACAACATCGCGTTTTAGGCAATAAAGCTGAAGCAATTGACTGTTATGACCTGGCTATTGCGGGAGCCAAAGAAAATCGATATCTCCAAGAAGAAGCGATCGCCAACGAATTAGCTGCCAAGTTCTACCTAGACTGGGGCAAAGAAAAAGTTGCCGCCAGCTATATGCAGGAAGCATATTACTGTTATGCCCGTTGGGGAGCTAAAGCCAAAGTTGAACACCTAGAACAACGCTATCCTCAATTACTTGGGCCCATCCTGAATCAGCCAAAACTCCGCTTTAATCCTCTAGAGACGCTGGTAACGATTAGCCAGTCTCCCCACACTTCCACCAGCAGCAGCACGAGTATTTCCCATGCCCTTGATTTCGCATCTATTGTGCAAGCTGCTCAAGCTTTATCCAGTAAAATTCAGCTTGATGAATTACTCGACACCCTCAATCAAATTATTTTGAAAACTTCTGGGGCAGAAACTTGTGCTTTGCTACTCCCCCATCAGGATAAATGGCAAATCCGAGCAATAACTCACCTCAATCCAGATAATGAGTTACCCACAACCTTACTGCAAACCCAACCTATAGATGGCTCGGCGGTGATTCCGCTCAAGCTGGTTTATTATGTCAAACACACCCTGGAAACTGTGGTTATTGAAGGTGGCAAAACCGATATTCCGGGTTTAATGAATGACTGTACGCTCGAGTATCACTCTCAGAGTATGCTATGTACTCCGATTCTCGATCGCGGGAACTTAGTTGCGATACTTTATCTCGAACATAGCTCGACAAAAGGAGTGTTTACTCGCGATCGTCTCCTCATCCTCAACTTCCTCTGCACTCAGGCTGCCATTTCCCTAGAAAATGCGCGATTGTATCAGCAAGCCCAGGACTACGCTCACCAGGTGGAACAATCTCAACTGCAATTAGTGCAGAGCGAAAAAATGTCGGCGTTGGGCAATTTAGTGGCCGGGGTTGCCCATGAAATTAATAATCCAGTGGGATTTATTTCTGGTAATATTCATGAAGCGATCGCCGCCGTCAAAGATATTACAGAATACTTGCAACTCTATCAAGAAAAATTTCCCAGTCCGGGTGAGGAGATTGAAGAAAAAGCAGAAGAGACCGAGATCGAATATCTCTTAGAAGATTTACCCAAAATGTTGAATTCGATGCAAATCGGGTGCGATCGCATTCAAGGTATCAGCACCAGTCTTCGTACCTTCTCCCGAGCCGACAAAGATTACAAAGTGCCTTTCAATATTCATGACGGAATTAACAGTACAATTTTGATTCTCAAACACAGATTGAAAGCCAACGAACAGCGTCCAGCGATTGAAGTTGTGAAAGAGTACGGCAACTTGCCATCAGTTGATTGCTTCCCCGGACAATTAAATCAGGTGTTTATGAATATATTGGCGAATGCGATTGATGCACTGGAAGAATCAAATCGGGAACGGAGTTTAGAGAAGATTAAAGCCGCAGCCAATTGCATCACGATTCGCACCGAAAGACAGTCTAAGGAGTGGGTGAGGATTCGCATTTGTGACAACGGGCCAGGGATATCAGATGAGATAAAAAATCATATTTTTGACCAGTTATTTACAACTAAAGGTGTGGGTAAAGGCACGGGATTGGGTTTGGCGATCGCACGGCAGATTATAGTTGAGAAACACGGCGGTACAATCGAGGTAAATTCGGTATTAGGAGAAGGGACGGAGTTTACGATATCATTGCCTACAAACGGATGAAGTTAATTATGCGATCGCCGCCTTTAACCCTTACACATAGAGGCGCACATTAATTTTTAGCAGTCAATATTTGAGATTAGGATAACCAACATGAATGCAGGTATAGATTTAACCAGTCCCATTGCCGGATACCGTCTAATCGAGCAACTGTACAGTGGTTCTAAAACCATGGTTTATCGAGCCATTCGAGAAATCGATCGGCTTCCAGTTGTCATTAAACTATTAAATCGAGACTATCCCAGTTTCAGCGAACTGCTGCAATTCCGCAACCAGTATACCATCGCCAAAAATCTACGTCTGCCGGGAGTCGTTGAACCTTACAGTCTGGAATCCTACCGCAACAGCTATGCCCTAGTGATGGAGGATTTTGGGGGCATTTCTCTACGGCAATACGCCCAAGATCGATGCCAAAGACCCCTCGGTGAAGCAGCTACGCGGACTTTAGCGGAAATATTGGAAATTGCCATTCAAATAACTGACATTCTTGACGGACTGTACCGAAACCGAGTCATCCACAAAGATATTAAGCCAGCTAACATCCTAATACATCCGGAAACTAAACAAGTCAAACTGATTGACTTTAGCATCGCCTCCCTACTTCCGAGAGAAACTCAAGAAATTCAAAATCCCAACGTCTTAGAGGGAACCCTCGCCTATATTTCTCCCGAACAAACCGGAAGAATGAACCGAGGCATCGACTACCGCACTGACTTTTATTCTCTGGGAGCAACTTTTTACGAACTGCTGACAGGAAAACCGCCATTTGAATGTGACGACCCGATGGAGTTGATTCACTGCCATATTGCTCAACAACCTTCTACAATAAACAGCAAAGAAATCCCGCAGGTGGTTTCGGATATGGTAATGAAACTGATGGCAAAAAATGCCGAAAAGCGCTATCAAAGTGCTTGGGGATTGAAGCATGACTTAGAACGGTGTTTGCAGCAGTGCCAAGAAACTGGAAAGATTGAAACTTTTGAGTTAGGAATGCGGGATGTATGCGATCGCTTCCTGATTCCCGACAAACTATATGGACGAGAAACCGAAGTAGAAACGCTCATACAAGCCTTTGAAAGAGTCAGCGAAGGTGCAACAGAAATCATGCTAGTTGCGGGTTTTTCAGGAATTGGAAAAACCGCACTGGTCAACGAAGTTCATAAACCCATTGTGCGGCAAAGGGGTTATTTTATTAAAGGGAAATATGACCAATTTCAGCGCAACATTCCCTTTAGCGCCTTTGTGCAAGCGTTCCGCGATTTAATGGGGCAGTTGCTATCCGAATCAGATTGGCAATTAGAAACATGGAAAAGCCAGATATTAACCGCATTAGGAGACAACGGACAAGTCTTAATTGACGTAATTCCTGAGTTACAAAATATTATCGGTAAACAGCCCGCCGCCCTTGAATTATCGGGAACAGCCGCCCAAAATCGCTTTAATCTCCTGTTTCAAAAGTTTGTGCAAGTCTTTACCAGTAAAGAACATCCGTTAGTCATGTTTTTAGATGACTTGCAATGGGCAGATTCTGCATCACTGAACTTGCTTAAATTATTGATGCAAGATGCCGGGTATCTATTAATATTAGGTGCGTATCGAGATAATGAAGTCTCCCCTGTACATCCATTCATTTTAACAGTGGATGAAATTGTCAAAACTGGGGCAACGGTGAATATAATTACTTTGCCGCCGTTAAGGGAGCCTGATATGAATTATTTAGTGGCAGATACACTGAATTGTGAATCATCCCTAGCCCAGCCTTTAACAAAATTGATCTATCAAAAAACTCAAGGTAATCCTTTTTTTGCGACCCAGTTTCTCAAAGCATTACATGATGACAAGTTAATTAGCTTTGATTGCAGAATTCAATATTGGCAATGCGATATTGCCCAAGTGAAGGCCTTAGCAATTACTGATGATGTCGTTGAATTCATGGCATTGCAATTACAGAAATTGCCCAGAGAAACTCAGGATAGTCTCAAACTAGCTGCTTGTATTGGGGCGCAGTTTGATTTGAATACCTTAGTAATTGTCAGTGAGAAATCACCAGACAGTACCGCAACAGCTTTATGGAAAGCCTTGCAGGAAGGTTTGGTAATTCCTACTACCGAAATCTATAAGTTCTTTACCCAATCTGATAGTGAGGAAGTTTTCAATGCTTCGGCTAATCCGACTTATCGATTTTTACACGATCGCGTCCAACAAGCGGCTTATTCATTGATTCCTGACGAGCAAAAACAGCAGACCCATTACCATATTGGGCAACTACTCCAACAAAACTTATCAGAGATAGAAAAAGAGGAAAAGCTGTTTGATATTGTCGGGCATTTGAATTTAGGAATTGAGTTCATGACTCAAGCAGAGGAACGGGAAGCCTTAGCCAGATTGAACTTAGCAGCAGGACAGAAAGCCAGAAATTCTACAGCCTATGCAGGCGCCAGAAGTTTTGTGAAAACAGGGCTGGAGTTACTCACAGAAAACTGTTGGCAAACTCAGTATGAATTAACCCTGAATCTTTATGTGGCTGCGACTGAAACGGCTTACTTAAATGCCGATTTTAATGGCATGGAAGAAATGGCAGACCGGGTTTTGCGATCGGCTAAAACAATCCTAGATAAAGTCAAGATATTTGAGATTCAAATTAACGCACTGACCACTCAGAGTAAGGTATTAGAAGCGATCGCTATCGGCACCAATGCCCTAGCACAATTGGGGATTGAACTCCCCTATGAAACTGACGAAGCCTTGACACGCATTGCATTACAAAACCTTGCCACCCAACTGGAGGACAAACAGATTGAGGAACTGGTTAACCTTCCCGTAATGAGCGACCCAAGGATAATCGCGGCGATGCAATTGTTAGGCATCTTGTTTCCGGCTATTTTTACGGCAAATCCAGCCTTGCAGCCTCTGCTTTGCGCCACAATGGTCAGTCTATCACTCCAATTTGGCAATGCACCCGCATCAACAATCGGGTATGTGGGTTATGGCATTGTGCTGTCTAGTTTTTTCGGAGAAGCAGAAAAAGGTTATCGCTTTGGACGAGTAGCACTGAGCTTACTTGATCGGTTGAATTGGCGGGAATTTAAGTGTCTAACTTTACTTTGGTTTAGCTGTTTTATCCAGCATCGTCAAGAAGCTCTGAGGGCAGCAATCCCAATGGCGAAAGAAGGCTATTTTGTCGGAATTGAAACAGGTGATTTTCTCAATGGTGGCTACAGCATCATTAGTTATTTCTATAATAATTTTTTCTCGGGAGTAGAGATTGATGCTTGGGAAGCAGAAATAGAGAATTACTGTGTTGCCTTAGCGCCTGTGAAGCAATATGGTCCTATTGGTTACCTAAAGATCACACAACAGACGGTGCATAACTTGAGGGAAATTGTCAATCAACCGGATTTGTTAATCGGCCAGGCTTATGATGAAACCGTGATGTTTCCTCAGCACCATCAGAATAGTGATTTTACTGCCATCGCTGTTGCCTCTAACTACAAACTAATCCTTGCCTATCTCTTTGGCAATTACGCCAATGCTCTAGACTACATTGCCCAGGCCAAGCCATATTTGATGGTAGCGGCAGCAATGATTAATACTCCGGTTTTCCATTTCTATGCTGGGTTAACCTATTTTACACTATTTTCTACCCAGTCAGAAATTGAGCAAGCTAACGCTCTTGAGGAAGTGAAAATCCATCAAGATATTTTAGGTCAATGGGCGCGCCAGGCACCGATGAATCACCAACATAAACTTGACTTAGTAGAAGCAGAAAAATGCCGAGTTTTAGGCAAGAATTATGAAGCTGGAGATTGGTACGATCGCGCACTTGCCGGAGCCAAGAAAAACGAATATATCCAAGAAGAAGCTTTAGCTAACGAACTAGCTGCGAAATTCTACTTAGATTGGGGGAAAGAAAAAGTTGCACAATCTTACATGATTGAGGCGTATTACTGTTATTCGCGTTGGGGTGCAAAGGCTAAAGTCGCTTATTTAGAACAACACTATCCACAACTACTGAAAGCTATTCTCCAACCTGCTAACTTGGTACTCACCTCTGGGACAACAATCAACCCTACCTGGATGGGAAGCCTACCTAGCGTCAGTAGTAGCGAGAATTTATGGTTAGATTTTCCAGCAGTAATGATGGCGGCACAAGCCATTTCACAAGAAATTGAATTAGAGAAGCTGTTAGCCACTTTGATGCAGATTACGCTTGCGAATGGGGGAGCACAAATCGGTTGTTTAGTGCTTCGCCAAGACCGACAATGGTTAGTCGTCGCTCAAGCCGCACAAAAGCAGACAAAAATATTAGAAATTCCTCTGGAACAATATCAGGAAATTCCTCAGAGTTTGATTTATGCGGTCGCACGAACTCAAGCGACGGCTGTTTTTGACAACTTAAGTAAAGCCGACAAATTTGCAGGCGATCGCTATATTATGGCTCATCAACCTAAATCAGTTTTATGTACTCCAATTATTCGGCAAGGAAAACTCGTCGGTATTGTGTACTTAGAAAATAACTTAACACTGGGAGCATTTACTAATGAGCGAGTAGAAATTCTCCAGATACTCGCAGCTCAAGCGGCGATCTCTATTGATAATGCTCGTTTATATAAACAAATAGAGAAATATTCCCAAAGCTTAGAAGCAGAAGTAGCACAAAAAACGGAAGATTTAAGCCAAAAAGCTTTTGATTTAGAGCAAGCATTTAAAAACTTACAACAAACCCAATCACAATTAATTCAGAGCGAAAAAATGTCATCTCTCGGTCAACTGGTAGCTGGGATTGCTCACGAAATCAACAATCCAGTAACATTTATTCGTAGTAATGTTGCACATATAGAGGATTATGTCAAAGATTTGCTTATTTTACTTGATATTTATCAACAAGAGTATCCTGAACCGAGTGGAGTAATTCAAGCGAAAATAGAAGAAATGGATTTAGAATTTATCTGGGGAGATTTAATTAAAATTCTGGAATCTATGAAAGCAGGGAGCGATCGCATTAGCCAAATTATCCTGAGTTTGCGTAACTTTTCCCGCTTAGATGAAGCCCAGATGAAAGCAGTAGATTTACATAGCGGAATTGAAAGCACTTTGCTAATTTTACAAACTCGCTTAAGACTGAGCGATGGCAAATCAGAAATACAAGTTATTAAAGAGTATGGAAATCTGCCGAATGTCATTTGTTATGCTAGTGAGATCAATCAAGTATTTCTGAGTATTATCAGTAATGCTATTGATGCTCTTCAATCAATTAATAAAACCGACAAAAATCCTGTAATCACGATTCAGACTGAAGTCATAGAAAAAGACCGGGTTAGAATTAAAATCTCGGATAATGGTGCTGGTATCCCGGCGAATATTCAATCCCGAATATTCGATCCATTTTTTACAACTAAACCAGTTGGTAGTGGTACAGGTTTGGGTTTATCTGTTAGCTATGGTATAGTCAAAAAACATGGCGGTAAATTAACCTGTAATTCTAGAGTTGGAGATGGTACAGAGTTAGCGATCGAGATTCCTATCAGCTATATTAAAGCCTAAAGAAGCTTCTTACTGCTACGCCCGTTGGGAAGTAACACAAAAGATATGCGATCATTGATTTACAACTAAAGGTGTGGGTAAAGGCACGGGATTGGGTTTGGCGATCGCACGGCAGATTGTAGTTGAGAAACACTCTGGTATGCTAGAAGTCAACTCAACTTTAGGTCGAGGTACAGAATTTACGATTTCACTGCCATGTTGATTATTACGTTGGTAATTTATAGCCAATTTTTGGATTTTTTTTGAAAAGTGAATTTTTTTTACAGCCTACTTGACAATCGTACTAATTCATAAAGGAATTTCGATCGCAAATTCCGTACCTTCTCCTATGACGGAACGGCAGCTCAAGGCTCCGGCGTGTTTTTCCACCACAATTCGGTAACTAATGGCTAACCCCAAACCGGTGCCTTTTCCCATCGGTTTTGTCGTGAAAAACGGGTCAAACAATCGGCTCCGCACGTCTTCTGTCATGCCGATCGCATTATCGGCAATGCGGATGCAAATACTATTTTCGTTCAGGGCTTCTGTGCGAATGCTAATAGTTGGTTTCCAATCGTCGCCCACCGCCGCAGATCGCCTTTTTTGGTTGCAAGCATCTTCCAAGGCGTCAATACTGTTGCTAAGCAGATTCATAAATACCTGATTTAGCTGACCTGCATAACATTCTATTAAAGGGAGTTGACCGTAATCTTTGATTATTTTTATTTCGGGATAGTCGCCTCGGGCTCGGAGTTTGTTGTGCAATATTAAGAGGGTATTATCTATGCCTTCGTGAAGGTTAGTAGGTTTTTTTACGGAGTCGTCTAAACGCGAGAAGTTTCGCAAACTCAGAACTATTTCGCGAATGCGATCGGCTCCCATTTTCATGGAAGATAATATTTTTACTAAATCTTCTCTCAGAAATTCTAAATCGATATTATCAATACATTGTTGAATTTCTACCACGGGCTGAGGATAGTGTTTTTGGTAAAGTTCCACAAGCTGCAACAAGTCTCTGATATATTGGCTGGCATAGGAAATATTGCCGTAGATAAAACTGACAGGGTTATTAATTTCGTGAGCTACTCCAGCTACCATTTGACCGAGACTTGACATTTTTTCGGTATGAATGAGGTGAGCTTGAGTTTCTCGGAGTTCTTTGAGAGCGATTTCTAGCTGCTGGGCTCTGTTGTTGGCGATCGCCTCAGAGAGCCGCAAAGCATCCTCCGCTGCTTTGCGCTCTGTCATATCAAAAATCGCACCGTTGAGGGATAAAACTTGACCTGCTGCGTTGAAAATGGCTTGACCTTTCTCTGCAACCCACCGCACATTTCCGTCGCAGTGAATCAGGCGATATTCGAGCGTGTAAGGTTGTTTTGTCTTAATAGCCTGGTCGATAATTTTATCGATATACTCAGCGTCTTGGGGATAAACTATACTCGGAAAAGCCTGCACCGGTTTTTGCATAAAGTTAGCTGCGGGATAGCCGGAAATAGCTTCTATGCCACTGCTGATAAAAGTTACGCTCGATCGCCCTGCTGCACTGCAACGGTAAACTGCACCGGGAATGCTCGAAACTAATGACCTAAATTCTTCATCCCTTTCTCGCAAAGTTGCCTCAATCTGCTTGCGTTCGCTAATGTCGCGAGCAAACGCGCACTGATATTCTTTGCCGTTAAATTCCAAATGGTCGATCGTAATTTCTACCGGAAAAATGCGACCGTACTTAGTGAGGTGGTGAACTTCAATATTAACCGAACCGCAGCGTTTTAATACTTTCCAGTGCAAACTCCAAGCAGTTTGGGGAAAATCGGGATTGATGTCGTGCACGGTCATCGAGAGCAATTCAGCGGTAGAATATCCCAATGAAGTGCAAGCAGCGTCGTTGACGTACAAAAATTTACCGTCAGGCCCGATCCAGAATATCGCATCTGCCGATCGGTCGATCGCAAACTGAGTCAGTTGCAACTTTTCCTCAACTCGGTGGCGATCGGCAATTTCTTTTTCTAACTGTTCGTTAAGCGAATTGATATCTAAAGCGCGATCGACAATAGTATCTGAAGGGGAAAAGTTGAGTGATGGTTTTGCCAATTCTCCTTTTTTGATATCATGCGGGTGATGGTTTTTTTCTACCTCTTTTAACGGCAGTTGTTGAAGATTTTCTTTGTGATTTAAACCCGAATCTGCAAGTGCTTTCGGCATGAGAGCGAGAGCGACTGCGGCTAAAAGCAAAGAAATCAAAGCACTTGCAGCTTTGAGAGTTACCGACAGCCAATATATGGAATGCCAAAGCGTCCAAACTTCCGTCAATTTAGCAGCGCCCCAGGCAAAAAAAACAACCGCAAACACCCGGAAAATCTTGCGGTGAGAACCTTGGCGGCTAAAATAAACTAAAGAGAGGGCGATCGAGCAATAAGCCAGTGCCGTCAGCGAATCAAACACCGCGTACAGTCGCAACTCAGGTACCGCGTTGCAGCCGAGTGCGGAAGATACAGCAAGTGGTGAAAAAAAAACTGTTAATTGTTCTTGCATGAAGTTCAAGAAAAAAGTTATCTGTACCAATGCAAATCCGATCAAATCTAATTATTTGATTTTGGCTAGTGAAATATTTACATAATTATATACTTTTTTCATTTTTTATGAAACAGCTATTTTGTAAAGGAATGTCAAAACTGTCTCGGTTAGGCTTTGGGATCGAAGCTTTCCCGAAGTATGAGCCCGAGCGAGCGTCACGGCTCGCAACGCTTACGTTGCTCCCTGTGACGGAATAGATAGGTTTGCCTACTGATTGCTTCAGCAACATTTAAATTTTTAATGATCACTATTAAATTTTCTTTTAGATTACTTATAGCAGTGAGCCAGGGGTTTTTAACCCCTGGCTCACAAATGGACTAGCAGACTTTTAAGGCAGAGAAAATCTCAATTTTTGCGCTCGGAATCCACAATTAAGCGCCGCCCAGCACCCACTGCACCAAAGTCCGAACTCCAAAACCGGTAGCCCCCGGGCCATTGTAGCCATTTTCTTTGTCAGTCCAAACCGTGCCGGCAATATCTAAATGCGCCCAAGCAGTATCCTTCACAAACTGCTTCAAAAATAGCGCCGCCGTAATCGAACCGCCGGGACGTGGGCCTGTGTTTTTCATGTCGGCGTGCAATGCTTTCAAGCCCTCAAAATACTTCTCTTCCATCGGCATCCGCCAAAATTTTTCGCCGGCCAATTCTGAGGCTGCGACTATTTCGGCGGCGACGCTATCTTGAGGACTCCACAAACCCGCGATATCGTCGCCTAAAGCAATTACGCAGGCCCCGGTTAGAGTTGCTAAATCGACAATCGCGTCAACTCCCAATTTATCAGCAAATACCAAAGCATCAGCCAGGGTTAAACGACCTTCAGCGTCGGTATTGTTGACTTCAATTGTTTTGCCGTTGGAAGCTGTAAGGATGTCTCCAGGGCGCATGGCGCGGCCGCTGATCATGTTTTCAGTGACGGCGCTGATAAAGTGAACTTCCACATCGGGTTTGATGTGTCCGATCGCCTTTGCTGCTCCGAAAGTAGCCGCAGCGCCGCCCATATCTACTTTCATCATTTCAATGCCGCTGCCCGCACCTTTGATGTTCAAACCCCCAGAATCAAACGTCAATCCTTTGCCCACAATTGCTATTTTGCGGCGCGGTGTGCCTTCGGGTTTGTAAGTTAAATGGATGAATTTAGGTGGTAAATCTGATGCTAGGGCTACGCCGAGAAAGGCTCCCATGCCTAGTTTTTCGCAGTCTTCCCGCTCCAGTATTTCTAATTCTAAACCGCATTCTGCAGCCAGACTTTGAGCGGTTTCGGCCATGGTAATCGGGGTGACAAAATTTGCCGGCGCTGCGACTAATTCCCGTGCTAAAATGACTCCGGCAGTGATTTGGCGGGCGCGGGCGATCGCACTTTCGGTACCGGCAAAACCGAGCAAATGAATTTGTTCGAGTTGCGGGCTTTTGTCTTCATGTTCCGATTTGAAACGGTTGTCTTGATTCAAGGAAAGTTCTACACCTTCGGCGATCGCGCTTGCTGTAAGATCCGGGGCGTTTTTCCATACCGGAAAGCTAATTCCAAGGGTTTTGCATTTCTCTTTTTTGGCTAACTTGGCGCAAACGCCTGCTGCTTGCCGCACGGTGTCTAATTTTAAGTCCTCTGTTTTGCCCAAACCGACGATCGCAATTTTGCGAATGGGATTATTGCCGCCGACGCGGGTGATGGCGCTAGTACCCACTTTGCCCTTAAAATCTACTTCCAGTAGCAGTTCTTTCAAAGTGCCTGCCAGCTTTTCATCTAATTGTGCCAGCTCGCCCGTGAGTTCCAAGCCATCCTCAAATAGACCAATTGCCAAGGCGTCTCCGGTCCAAACAGAGCGGGGCGTATCGGTGACTAGAAATTCCATGTTTTGATTTACACTTTAGATTTTAGATTTTTGATTGTACTTTGTACTTGGTGGTTTGTCGTTTTTCCTTTGTGCGGGTAAATAGATCGATCGCACAAATTCTTCGCTCCACATCGAAATAAATTCTGCTACTATATCAGCCAAGTCCGCCTGCGATTGGATCTTCCACCCATCTCAATCATCTGTTTGGGGGTCGGCTGTCCCTTTTTGCCCCACTGTTAACATTTATTTCTCGTTGAACAGGCATCCTGCCTGTGATGGCGTGGAACACCCATCCTGCCTGTGATAGCTCTTGACAAACGATCGGTTCTCTATATCTTATTCTCTTAAATTTTCCCATGCTAAAACGACGCCGGGCCCGATTTTCTGTTTTAATCAGCGTTTCAGTTTGCGTTATTGCGATCGGCTCTTTGGTTGCTGTGATGAAATTGATGGGTTTGGGCTCATTCCAGAAGGCCGAGCAGCCCCTAGAGGCAGCCAATTCCGAATCGCAAGTCAAGATGCTGGTGTCGCTGTCACCGAGCGAGCGATCGGCAAAATTAGTTGAACTCGCAGCTACTGAGTCTGCAAGTACAAACTCGCAGCAGCAAATCTCCCCTCAAAGCCGCGCCCGCTACCTGCTTGCCAGCGATTTAATCCAGCAAGGAAATGCCGCCAAAGCATTAAACTTATTGGACAAATTAGAGCAAGAATATCCGGTTTTAGCGGCTCACATTGCCCTAAAAAGAGCGGAAGCCTACCAATTGAGCGGCGACAAAGGCAAAGCCCAAAAAGCTTGGGAGGAACTGCTCAAAAACTATCCAAACGACCCCGTAGCAGCGGAAGCTTTATATGTTTTAGGCAAGTCAAAACCGGAATATTGGCAACAGGCAATTACTGACTTTCCCGCTCATCCCCGCAGTGTAGAAATTGCCCTCCGCAAGTTAAAAGAAAATCCCAATCAGCGGCAGTTGATGCTGCTCGTAGCAAAATACGGTCATTATGTCAAAGACTACGGGACAATTTTGGAACAACTGGTGCAGCGAAACAGCGCCACTTTAAAACCGGAAGATTGGGAAGAAATTGCCTTTGGCTATTGGGAAAAACAAGATTACGGCAAAGGAGCTATTGCTTACGGGAAAGCTCCCCGCAACCCCAAGAATCTTTACCGAAAAGCTCGCGGTTTGTGGCTCGACGGAAAAATCCCGGAATCGAGAATTGCCTATCAAGAATTAGTGCGCCAGTTTCCCGATGCCGAAGATACTGGTATGGGTTTAATTCGGCTATCGCGGCTGAGCGAACCAAAAGAAGCGATCGTTTTGCTCGATCGAGTTATTAGCAAATTCCCCAATTATGCCCCCGAAGCTTTGTTAGATAAATCCCAACTTCTCGACAAAGCACGCAGCGGTCAATCCGCCTCAGATACCCGCAAGTTGCTCTTGACAAAGTACAATAATTCTGATAAAGCAGCCGAATTGCGGTGGACGATCGCCCAGCAGTTTGCCAAAGGCGGAGATTTAAAATCAGCTTGGCAGTGGGCAAGAGAATTAACCACCCACAATCCCGACAGCGAACAAGCTCCAGAAGCAGCATTTTGGGTCGGAAAATGGGCACAGCAACTCGGCCGCCAACAAGACGCCAAGACTGCATTTGAATACACTCTCTTACGTTATCCCGAATCATATTTTGCGTGGCGATCGGCTGTACTTCTCGGCTGGCCCGTAGGCGACTTTACCACAGTCCGAGATTTGTCTCCCAACGTAGTGCGACCACCTCAGCGCCCCGAACCAACCGCCGGTTCTCCTGCGTTGAAAGAACTCTATCAATTAGGTCAAGATAGAGATGCCTGGACGCTATGGCAAGTAGAATTTATCGATCGCGTAGAACCAAGTATTGCGGAACAGTTTACCGACGGTTTAATGCGAGTAGGAGTTGGAGACAATTTAGACGGTTTGTGGATGGTTGGTAGTTTGCGGCAGCGAGACAAACCAGATGATAGAACCCAATACCTCGCTCTGAGACAGCAACCGATTTATTGGCAAGCACTTTATCCTTTTCCTTACTTAGAAACCATTGTCAAATGGTCGCAAGAACGCAAATTAAATCCAGTATTAGTAACAGCATTAATCCGGCAAGAATCGCGGTTTATGCCCGCAATCAAATCCTCAGTTGGCGCCACCGGTTTAATGCAAGTAATGCCGGAAACAGCAGCTTGGGTTGCCGCTCAAATCAGCCTCAAAAAGTATTCATTGGAGAATGTGGACGACAACGTTAAACTCGGTACGTGGTATTTGGATCACACTCACGACGAGTACAAGAATAACTCGATGTTAGCTGTCGCGAGTTATAATGCCGGGCCGACGGCAGTATCAGATTGGTTGAAGAGGTTTAATTTTAGTGATCCGGATGCTTTTGCGGAAAAGATTCCGTTTCCTGAAACGAAAGGATACGTAAAATCGGTGTTTGAGAATTACTGGAATTATCTGCGGATTTACAATCCAGAAGTTAATCAGTTAATGAGTGAGCATTATGCGGCTGCTCAGAAAAAAGCAAAGCCTTAGTAAATTTGGTTGAGGCTGTCAGGAACGGGCCTGAGAACCCGTTCCACAAACAAATTTATTTGTTGTATTTATTGATTGTGGGGTGGGCTTCTAGCCCGCCCTAAACGGGCTCTCCGGCCCGTCCCACAAACAAATTTATTTGTTGTATTTATTGATTGTGGGGTGGGCTTCTAGCCCGCCCTAAACGGGCTCTCCGGCCCGTTCCACAAATTGAAATTATGGAATTATAAAATAAATCAGCGGCATCCCAAGGAATCACGAGTAGAAATCCCTGTTTGAGAATTAATACCGCTGGCTGTTGTGCACAATTCTTTAACTTGTGAGCCGTCCATAATTGCGTCGGTAAAGTCAGCGCCGGTGATATCTACACCCTCAAAAGTAGAACGCAGCAAAATTGTTTCTGCTAAAATTGCATCACTTAAATCGGCCTTAGTAAATTTAACTTGATCTATCATTGCATTAGTTAAATCTGCGCCGTGCAAATTCGCCTGAGTCATCACCGAAGCGCTCATAATTGCTCCCCGCAAATCGGCATTAGAAAAATTAGTCAAGTCCATATTAGCGTTAGAAAACTCAGCGGCCCGCAGCATTTGACCCGAAAAATCGCGTCTTGTTAGTTCGGCGTTGCTAAAGGACAACGGCGGAGCGTAATATTTAGATTGAGCCTGGGCTGGCTGCGGCAGGATGAAGATAGTTAGCGCCAAAAGGAATGCTGCTAGTTGCCGGAGTTTCATAAGTCTGATATTCTCGCAAGGTGGGTATTTCGTAGTGTATCCCGAACTTTAGTCGATCGACTAAACAGTTACAATCTTAATTAATAGTGATGGAGATGGAAAAAAAGATATGGTAAGTTTTTTCTTAACTTGGATAGTAGCAGCGGTTTCGCTAATCATTACCGCTAACATTGTACCAGGTATTGCGGTGGTTAGCTTTCCGGCGGCGATGCTGGCTGCTGTTGTTATCGGATTGGTGAACGCGGTTGTCAGACCGATTCTTACTTTGCTGACGCTGCCTTTGACAATTATTACTTTAGGTTTGTTTTTATTCGTTGTGAATGCAATTTCGCTTTCCCTGGCTTCGTTGTTGGCGGGTGCGTTCAATATCGGCTTTGTGGTTGGCGGTTTTTGGCCGGCTTTGGTGGGTTCCATTGTGTTGTCATTCGTTTCTGGGGTAATTGGTCGATTTGTGAATGCCAATACTTTGTCTCAGTAATACATTATCCCAGATACTCGATCGGGCAAACTGCAACCGCTACTGTTACCGCAGAACCCGCCCTAGCCCCTCCTTGTGAAAGGGGGGGATTTTTGCTGCGAAATATCTGTTTAGGGACTAAAAGCTGTTCACGGGCGGGTAGGATGCCCACCCCACAAGCAGATTGACTCTTGGTGGAACACGCATCTTGGCTGTTGTTGAGAATGGTACAAGACATCCGTTCGATCGCACAAAGTGCCGCAGCTTCTGCTACGCTGGGCGTCCCGACTGCTTTTGCTACAATATTTGAAGGATTGGGGACTTCTACGGAACTTAAAATGTCAGCAGCAAAGGTTTGTAACGGCCAATGTCGCTCTTGACAAAGTTCTAACAATCCGATTTCACCTGCTTTAGTGTCTATTGTAGCAATCCCTGCGATCGCGCTTTCGGCTAAATGATAAGCACGGCATACTTGTTTAATCGCAGTTTCGATTAATTCTCGCCCTGTTCCGCGTTCACAACCTATCCCTATCCACAACACTCTCGGATGCCACTGAACCTTTGGCAAAGCAGATTCCGGCGAAAATCTTCTCTGGGTGAAACTAATCCAAATTCTGGCTTTGATAGTTGATAGATTTTCCCCATCCCAATACAAAGAATGTTTTTCTGGCAGACTGTTTTGCCACAAAGTAGAACCAACTTCTTGAATTACTTCGACAGTTTCCCCTCTAGCAAGAGCGGCCGCCACTCCTGTCCAGTCACCTTCGCCCCGCGTCCAACCGCTGGGAATGTCTAGCATATCTAAAGTAAATTCATCGCTCATTATTCAGTTATCTATTCTGTAGTTTCACTGCGACCGCAATCTTAAAAAAAACTTAACACTCTGTTGACTGATAATTTTGGTATAATTGTAGCGCAAACTACAACAAATGCAACATTTAAGATGGTAGAACTAAATCAGTTACTGTTAGAGTTTGAAAGCAACCTCAAATGGGAAGGAGTGACAAAAGAATGGATAGAGCGCCGGGACAGTTGGGTTAGCGATGTAGCAGCATCAGTTAACATGACATATCTAGCAAAATTGCTAGTTGAATTGGAATCTAACTTGCAGTGGGAATCGGTAGATATTCAGTGGCAAGAGCGTCGGGACCGTTGGGTAGAAGAATGTATGGGAGCATCGATTGTTCAAGAAGTATCAAGTTTATTGTTGGAACTTGAAACCAATACCAATTGGAAATCGGTGACCGAGGAATGGCAGCAGAAGCGCGAGAAATGGGTACAGGAAATGCACAAGTTTAAGGAGTAGTTTTGAGGATTTAGAGCCTGCAAATATGCGTTTCCAGGCTCTAAAATTTCCTAATGACTAATCACTAATTCTTCATCTTTCAGCAAAACCCCATTCAGAAAAATATCTGCGAGTCCTTCAGCCATTTCCTGCATTTGCTGCCGAGAAGCATTCGGCTCCATAATCGTATTTTGACTGAAGGGCGCGACTGCAAACATTCCCAAAAATACCTGAGCGACAATCTTCGGATTCATCTTTGGATAAACTTGTTTTTCCATCGCCGTTTCCCAAAAAGCCTCAGCCACATCGCTCATTATAAAAAACCAACCGTCTAAATCAATAAAATTTGTACAAAAATAGCACAAGCTGGAAACAAGACAAAATTTAATATGGTAGAACTAAACCAATTACTGTTAGAGTTTCAAGCTCACCTAAACTGGGACGCAGTGACGGAAAAATGGAAAGAACGTCGCAACTGTTGGATGAGCGAGGTGTCAGCAGCAAGTGACGAAAAACACCTAGCCAAATTGCTAGTTGAATTAGAATCAAATTTTCAGCGAGAAGCGGTACAAAGTCTCTGGAAAATGATCCGTGAAAGTTGGGTAGAAGAATGTCATATAGCATCGACGTTGGAAGAAGTATCGAGTCTATTGCTGGAACTTGAAAGCAATACAACTTGGGAAGTAGTGACGGATGAATGGCAGGATAATCGGGAGAAGTGGGTGCAAAAGATGTACGAGTTTATAGAGTAACTGGTGATTGTGATTGTGATTGTGATTGTGATTGTGATTGGTTGGTGGTGATTGGTTATAATAATCAATCACCACTAACGCACAAATAACAACCAACAAATGACTAATGACCAATAACTAATGACTAATTATTCATCTTTCTGTAAAACCCCATTCAGAAAAATATCTGCGAGTCCTTCAGCCATTTCCTGCATTTCCTGCGGTGAAGCATTCGGCTCCATAATTGTATTTTGACTGAAACCTGCAACTGCAAACATTCCCAAAAATACCTGAGCGACAATCTTTGGATTCATCTTCCGATAAACTCCTTTTTCCATCGCCGTTTCAAAAAAAGCCTCAGCAACATCGCTCATTTTTCCGATGACTTCCAACTGAATTCTGTCGCGCAAATCCGGGTGAAATTGCGCCTCCAAAAAACACACCCGCATCATGTCGCTATTCTCGCGGATATTCAGCATCCGTCGCCGCATCACCTGAGCCACTGCTTTGTAACTGCCCATCTCGCTCAATTCGGTCAGCAAATCTGTCAGCAACTCCACCCATCCTTCCGTCGCTACCTCAATCAAAATCGCTTTTTTATTATCAAAATGCCGAAATAGCGTACCCTCTGCCACCCCCGACGCCGCGGCTAAATCGCGAGTTGTCGTGCCGTCGTATCCGCTGCGGGCAAACAAGCGCTGAGCGGCTTGTAAAATCCGCTTCTTGGTTTCTGTTTCAGAAGGAGGAGACTGATTAAAAATTCGCATGGCTTTGCAATCGGTAATTGGCGACTTGTAACTACGGGTTCGGGACTGAAGGGCTAAATAATGTTAAGTTTTAAGTTGTGCGCGGCTTTAATCCCAAACTTAAAACTCCTCGCCGGGCCCCAGACCCTTTTTGAAATTTGCTGTATCAGCCTAACATCTGGGACGCAACAGATCGCTTATGCCTCCAAAAATCTTTATCCTTAAAAAAGAATCTCTGGCCGCCGGGCACAAACATTTTTTGTTTGACAATCCAAAATCTAAAATCAAAAATCAAAAATCGAATGACCCCGCAGTTCCAAAAACCCCGTGAAGCGAAGCTATCCCGTAGGGAATCGCCCGATCGCCAAACTCGATTCATCGCCTCCCTGCTGGCCGCTGTACTGCTGTGGTGGGGCATTTCTCCCGAAATCGCCCTCGCCCGCCCCAACCCCGCTAGCGGCTCCCAAACAGTCTCTGTTCAACCATCGCTCGATCGAGTAATCAGCCAAGTCAGCGAATTTAAGCTCGACAACGGCATGAAATTCATCGTACTCGAAAGGCCCAAAGCGCCCGTAGCATCGTTTCTGATTCACGCCGATGTGGGCGGCGCAAACGAACCCGACGGTCAAACCGGTGTCGCTCACTATCTCGAACATTTAGCCTTCAAAGGCACGCCCAAAATCGGCACTACCGACTACCAAGCCGAAAAGCCGCTGCTAGAAAAACAAGACCAACTCTTCGAGCAAATGCAAGCAGCCAAGGCCAGCGGCAAAACTGAAGCAGTCGCCCAATTAAAAGCAGAATTTGACAAAGTTGAAGCCGAAGCTTCGCAATTTGTCAAGCGCAATGAACTCGGCAAAATAGTGGAACAAGCAGGTGGAGTGGGACTAAATGCCGCTACTTCCACCGACGCCACAATGTATTTTTACAGCCTCCCAGCTAATAAGTTAGAAATGTGGATGTCGCTGGAATCCGAGCGATTTCTAGAACCAGTATTTCGGGAATTTTACAAAGAAAAACAGGTAATTTTAGAAGAGCGCAGGCTGCGAACCGAGAATTCTCCGATCGGACAAATGGTGGAACTTTTTGCTAACAAAGCTTTCTCTGCTCATCCCTACCGCCGCCCCGTAATTGGCTACAGTGAAGACATTAAAAACCTCACGCGCAGCAACGTGCAGAAGTTTTTCGAGACTCACTACGTCCCCAGCAAGCTGACTGTGGCTGTGGTAGGAGACGTGAAAGCTTCGGAGGTGAAGCGACTCGCTCAAATTTATTTCGGCCGTTACAAGGCGAAACCAGCCCCTCCCGAATTGCAGATTGTCGAACCTCCCCAAACGCAAACTAAGGAAGTCACGCTGCAATTAAAAACTCAACCTTGGTATTTGGAAGGATACCACAAACCGGCGATGAATCATCCCGACAATGCGATTTATGAAATGATTGGTTCTTTGCTCAGCGATGGCCGCACTTCTCGGCTTTACAAATCTTTGGTAGAAGAGCAGCAATTGGCGCTGGCGGCTCAAGGTTTCAGCGGTTATCCGGGGGAAAAGTATCCGAATTTGATGTTATTTTACGCTCAAACTGCTCCGGGCCGCACGGTTGATGAAGTAGCTGCTGCTTTGAGCAAGGAAATAGAGCGCCTGAAAACAGAGCCGGTTTCTGCTTTGGAATTGGAGCGAGTGAAAACTCAGGCGAGAGCCGATTTATTGCGATCGCTCAATTCTAATATGGGCATGGCATTTGCGCTGGTGGACTATCAAGTAAAAACTGGTTCGTGGCAAAATTTGTTCAAGGAATTGGATGCGATCGCGGCTGTTACTCCCGCTGACATTCAGCGTGTCGCTCAGGCCACTTTCCGCCCGGAAAATCGCACGATTGGTAAGCTTTTGCCACTGTAAGAAGAAGGAAGAAGGAAGAAGGAAGAAGGAAGGAGGAAGAAGGAAGAAGGAAGAAGGAAGAAGGAAGAAGGAAGAAGGAAGGAGGAAAACTCGTTTCCCGACTCTGCCCATTCCTGACAACTTAAGACTAAAACCCATAATAAATGTCGCTTTTATTCGAGTCTAGATCCCCCTAAATCCCCCTTAAAAAGGGGGACTTTGAGAACACTCTTGTCCCCCCCTTAATAAGGGGGGTTAGGGGGGATCTCGCAGTTCGCGACAAACAAGAGAGACGGTTGGTTTAACGTTAAGTTGTCACGCCTTGGGTAGAGCCTGGGAACGCAGATCCAGAGGCTAGGCCTCGCTGTAGAATTGTCACAATAAAAAACTTAGGAGAAAGGATGAAAAGGACTAAATTGAGACTGAAAAAAGTAAAGTTATTTCTGCTATCGCTTTGCTTTTTTACTGTTTCACTTGGCACGTTTAATTTGTTACCTTCCTTTGCGGCGGCCCCCAAACACTACGACGAATTAACATTTCCCCCGCTGGCCGAAATTAAACTGCCTAAATACACTCGCTTCGAGCTGAAAAATGGCATCCGAGTGTATCTGATGGAAGACCGGGAACTCCCGTTAGTCGGGGGAACGGCGCTATTTCGCACGGGCGAGCGTTTTGAACCTGCCGATAAAATTGGATTGGGAGGTTTGACGGGAGAAGTGATGCGAACTGGCGGCACGAGCTGGCATACGGCTGATGAATTAAATCAGTTGTTAGAACAGCGAGCAGCTTCGGTAGAAACGGGGATTGATGTTGCTTCTGGTACGGCTAATTTTAGTGCTTTAGCTGAAGATGTGGAACCCGTGTTTGACTTATTTGCGGAAGTGATTCGGGAGCCAATATTTGCTCAGGAAAAGTTGGATTTAGCGAAGAACCAAACTCAAGGTGCGATCGCCCGCCGCAATGACGATCCTAACGGTATTACCGGCCGCGAGTTTCAAAAATTAATTTACGGCGAGCGCAGTCCTTACGCGCGCACGGTAGAATACAAAACCCTCGCCAATATTTCCCGCGACGATTTGGTGAGTTTCTACCAAAAATATTTCCATCCCAAGAATATGATTTTGGGTATTTCTGGCGATTTTGATACAGCTAAAATGCGATCGCTAGTCGAGCAAAAATTCGGCAACTGGCAACCGAGTCAAAGTGCAGAAGTGCCTGCACTACCAAAGGTATCGCCAGCAAATGGCGGCGGCATATTTTTGGTAAATCAGCCACAATTAAGTCAAAGTTACGTGCAAATGGGACATTTGGGCGGAATGCTCAGCAGTCCAGATTACGGTGCTTTGGACGTGATGAATGGGGTTCTCAACGGTTTCGGTGGTCGTTTGTTTAATAATGTGCGATCGCGCCAAGGCTTAGCTTATTCAGTATACGCAGCTTGGAGTCCGAGGTTTGACTTTCCGGGGGTGTTTGTCGCAGGAGGCCAAACGCGATCGGATGCCACAGTACCATTTATCCAGGCCATTCGCGCCGAGATCGATCGTATCCGCACCGAACCAATTACCCCGGCAGAATTAGCTTTTGCTAAAGATTCCACCCTCAATTCTTTCATCTTCAAATTTGAAGATCCCACTCAAACTTTGTCGCGATTAATGCGCTACGAATACTACGGTTATCCCGAAGATTTCATTTTTCGCTACCGCCGCAGCATCGAAGCAGCAACAATTGCCGACGTGCAGCGCGTAGCTCAGACTTACTTGAAACCGGAGAATTTGGTAACATTAGTAGTGGGAAATAGTGCGGCAATTCAACCGCCGTTATCTAGTTTGGGAACTTCGGTGAAAGTGCAATCTGTTGATATCACAATTCCCCCCGCGACTTAATCGGTAACAAAGGCTTGCATTCCTCTGTTTTCAGGTAGGGACGCGGGCTTTCGCCCATTGGTGTCAACTTCAGCCTAAAACCCTTGATAAATATCGCTTTTAGCTGAGTCTAGATCCCCCTAAATCCCCCTTAAGAAGGGGGACTTTGAGAATATTCTTGTCCCCCCCTTATTAAGCTATGCCTTACTCACATCTTTCTTAACAAAATCAGGCTTGACATCCGGGGGGGAATGGGTGGAAACTAATTTCCATGTACCAGCAATGTCATGCAAACGTTGCCAGCCTCGCCACAGGGTCTTGACACCCGGTTCACCATCACATGAACGTCCTAAAAATCCACCTAATTTTGCAATCCAACGAATGCAATTACTTAAAGTTGGGGGTGATTCACTAGGGATAGGAGTCCCATGAATTGTGCAGTAAAGTGCTTGCCATTCATGGGTTTCGAGAATGGTGTCCCCTCCCAGCTCAGGATGATGACGAGATTCGTAAATCATCCACAATAACCGCCATGCCACAATTGTGTAGGTTGAGATTGCCCGTTCGATGCGCTCGGCAGTTTCTAATTGTAGCTGTTCTAAACCGCATCCACTTTTAAGAACGTAATGATAGCGTTCGATTAACCAACGGTAACTGTACCAGCGTAAGCACTGGACAAGATCAGAGAAACCATTAATGGGCAAGGTGGTCAATAACAACCAGCTTACAGGCTTCTCTGTGGTCGGTGGGTTGTTTTCACTAGCCAGAATCACTTGCACTGTCAGCGGCTGTAAATTTTGGTGGTGAGGGTGGCTTTGAGGAGGTAGAATTTCGACTGTTGTAGCCTGCAGGTTCAGAGTCGCTTTACGAGCTTCTCGCTGCGGATTAGCTCGCAATTCCAAGTCCAGTTGTCCGGCGATCGGTACTTTGGCGATCGCACCTTGTAGTCGCTCTACTTCTTTTGTACCATCAGAGTTCTTGACTTGACGGTTGTGATAGGCGCGAATTAACAACTGAGAATTCTCAGGTCTTTCAGTCGCTAAAAAGTCATAGATGTCGGCTTCGCGATCGGCTACCGTTAGTACAGTAATTGATTCTGGCATCACCTTCTGGGTCGCATCAAGAGCTGTTAACCAACGTTGGCTTTCTTTGTCTTTGGTTTCGGTTTGATTTCTGGAATGCTTCTTACCAATAGTCGCAGGATCTCGCGCCCATACTTGTTGGTGCAACACTCCTAATGGTACTCCATTGGCAGAGCTACAAAATACTGAGTGAACTTTCAGACCCCGACTGGTGGCACTATCCAAGTGTCCCATTCCTTTCTTGCTGGGATGGTGGGTGAAATTCAGTTCTGTGGTGTCCTGAATCGCCAGAACCATTGGGTGTACTTTGATTCGTTCGATGGTACTTCTTTGGTGGGCTTGGCGAATCGCATCTGACGAGACTCGTGGAGATGACCAAAAGTCATAAGCCCCTTGGGTGGCTGCCCAATCCCCTGATGCTTGTGGCACAGTGGCATGGGGCTGTGAGGCTAAGTCTGAGACAATTCGCACCAGTCTTTTCTGGCGACGCCGATCGCCTAAACAAGCAAATTGTAGTTCTGCTACTGCCCATTCTGCCGTCATAGTTCCTCACTCGCCTCTGATACCGTAATTTCAGGCTTACTTGATTCGGTTCCTGGTTGTCAATCCTACTCCAAGGGAGCGAGCGCCCGGAGGTCGCTCCGGCTTGAGCCGGAGCGCCTTTGTTAAGAAAGATGTGAGTAAGGCATAGCTTCTTAAGGGGGGCTAGGGGGGATCGAGGCTTAATCGTCCGACAGCAGACTGATACTACGTTTGACGTTAAGTTGACACCAATGGGCTCTTGGAGTGTCCCTACGTTTTGCTAAAAATCAATGCTCAAAGGTGCTCGGGGAAACGGAATCACATCCCGAATATTCCCCATTCCCGTCATAAACTGCACTAACCGCTCAAATCCCAGACCAAACCCAGCGTGAGGCACAGTACCGTAGCGGCGCAAATCCAAATACCACCACAATTCCTCCTTATTCATACCCTGCGCTTCCATGCGCCGCTCCAACACATCCAGCCTTTCTTCCCGCTGCGAACCCCCGATAATTTCCCCAATATTAGGAGCCAAAACATCCATTGCTCGCACGGTTTTCTCGTCCTCATTTAAACGCATATAAAATGCTTTAATCCCGACGGGATAATCGCTGACAATTGTCGGCTTTTTAAACAAGTCCTCAGCCAAATAACGCTCGTGTTCCGACTGCAAATCCAAGCCCCAACTGACCGGAAAATCAAACTTTTTGTCGGCTTTTTCCAAAAGTGCGATCGCCTCGGTATAAGTAATCCGCTCGAACTGATTATTAATGATATTTTCAGCCGTAGCCAAAACCGTCTTGTCAATGCGCTCGTTGAAAAACTCCATATCTTCCGGGCAACGATCCAAAACGTATTTAAAAATGTACTTTAAAAACGCCTCAGCCAAATCCATATCTCCCTGCAAATCGCAGAAAGCCATCTCCGGTTCAATCATCCAAAACTCGGCCAAATGCCGCGAAGTATTAGAATTTTCCGCTCGGAAAGTCGGGCCAAAAGTGTAAACATTTCCGAAAGCCATCGCCATAACTTCCGCTTCCAACTGGCCGCTAACTGTTAAATAGGCGCGCTTTCCAAAAAAGTCTTTAGCATAATCAACGTCTTGCGAATCAGTGCGCGGCACATTCTTTAAATCAAAGTTGGTAACGGCGAACATTTCCCCCGCCCCTTCGCAGTCAGTAGCAGCAATAATCGGAGTATGAACCCACAAAAAACCGCGTTCTTGAAAAAATTGGTGTACCGCCGCTGAACAAGCATTTCGCACTCGAAAGACAGCACCGTGCGTGTTTGTGCGCGGCCGCAAATGCGCGATTGTCCGCAAGAATTCAAAGGAATGGCGCTTTTTTTGCAGCGGATAAGTTTGCGGGTCTGCATCGCCGTAAACTTGTACTTGTGAGGCTTTCAACTCAATTCGCTGTCCTTTTGCTGGAGACGCTACCAGCACTCCCGACACTTCTAGAGATGCACCTGTATTCAGTTGTTTCAGTACATTTTCAAAGTCTGGCAAATCGGAATTTATGACTACTTGCAAGTTAGCCATGGCCGAACCGTCGTTGACTTCGACAAAGGCAAATTCTTTCAATTCGCGCTTAGTACGAACCCAACCTTGAACAGTTACAGTTTCGTCGGGTTCACCTGCGCGCAAAATTGCTGCTATTCGTTGATTTGTCATATCCACTCCTATTTATTTAATATTTATTTTGCACCATCTTTCTCTCTTTTCTCTTCCTCTGCGTCCTCTGCGCCCTCTGCGGTAAATAAAAAAATCAAAAATCCCAACATAGTTCAACCTGCATAGGATTTCAAAATCCAACCGATCAAAATACCGAGTCCCCCAAAGCGAACTGCTTGCCAAAAAGGTTGTTTTATGCTTCCCCAAGAAAACAGGCTGCTTTCTAAATTCAACTCGATAGTTTCCAATTCTTGCTCAATTTCCCGCAATTCTTTTTTGAGTTGCGGCAATGGATTTTGGCGCTTGGACTGGCGGATTTCTTCGCGCCGATGGCCGAGTTCGACTTGGCGCTGTCGATCGACCTGAATTTGAGTGTACCGTTCTTTCAGTGCCGCGAGCGATCGCTCCACTGCTGCGAGCGCTTGAACAAACTCACTTTCATCATCTCCCGGTGTCTCTCGATTTAAATCTGACGGCTGTTGAGGCATTTCGATCTGCAAACCTGACAATAATAAAAAAAACCGATTTCCAATTAAGTTGTTATTATATGCAGTATATTTTCTAAATTAAGGAACTCTAGCCAAATAGACATAAGTATAGCAACTTTATCGGCATTTAAAACGTTTTTAATTGCTGAAACCATTGATTTTATCGCATTTTCCTTCTTCCTTCTTCCTTCTTCCTTCTTCCTTACCACCTATGCTTGAAACTACACAAACAACCCAAACTGTCAACCTCAACGAGCTGAGCACGGTAGAACTAGCCCAAGCTCTAGCCGCGCGCCTCGCCATCCACGAAAAAGATTGGCACCGCCTCAAAGCCAACCGTTCCGCGCGGGCCGGAGAGCAAGCTGCGGCCGCTTTGGTCTTTTTGCTCAAAAAACAGCCAGAAGAAGCTCTCCCGCGCTTAAAACAAGCAGCAGGATGGCTGGATCGATCGATATCTGCTCCTGCCTGTCCCACCCACGGCAAATAATTTTGAGTTTTGAGTATTGAGTTTTGGCTTGATTAGTCGCTCAAAAATTAGACAATCGCGCCGCTCGATCGAGCAGCGCGATTGTGAGTTCAAAAGATTTATACTTTTTTAACTCAAAACTCACATTTTGCATTATGATCAGCTATCAATAGCCCGAACGTTCAAATTCTCACTGCAAACTTCAGCCCAAGAACGAAAAATTTTCCAGGTCTAGCTGAGGTGAAAACTGCTGCCAAATAGCAGTTCTAGCGCAAGCGAGGCAGTCGGTAGCGACTGGTAAGTTCTTTGCACAGCCGTAACTCTGTACCTTGAGAATTCCACTCTACCCGATCGAATATTTGGTAAAGAATAAACAACCCCCTACCACATTCCTGTTCCACATTAGGTAGTCCAGAGTTATCTGCAACGTCCTCTGCGAGGAGATTGTCGCAATCATCGGTATAAAGGTTACAACTGCAAGGGGCATTAAAGCCAGAACCTTCATCCGATATTACCCACCAATATTGGTTTTGGACGATCGAAAAACGGACTCCAACAGTTTTACCGGGGTCTAGTTTGTTTCCATGCTTAGCAGCATTTACCAAAGCTTCTTGAAGCCCCAACCGCAATTCCGCTTGCCAGACATCTGGCACCTCTGCTAGGAGCAGATCCAAAATAGGACAAAGGTATAGAGTAGAAGCGAAGCTAATCGTAATCCAATTGCGTCCGACGGGACGAGGTGAAATAGCAATCACTCAGAAAACTCCCTAACTTTCAGGTGGATAAAGTTCACACCCTGCATAGTTGGCTCCCTAGTATTCAAAATGCTAATTAATTGAGCGGCGCAGCTCTACTTCTATCTTAGAGTATCAAAGCAATTAAGAACAGCTAACAACGTCACAAAATATTCAGGGATTCTGAGAAACTTCTGCAGAGAACCATCAGTAATTTTACTTATAACTTCTCCCGGTCACGAAATTTTTGATTTCAGCTTTTGCCAACTCGCAACGCTTAGGTTCGCTTCATCCCCCAAGCCGTCAACACCTTTTGAACAAACGATCCCCACCTGGAAAAGCTCGGAAATAACTATAAAAAAGTCGATCCCTTAACGCTCGCCAATCAGGTTCGACCCTCGCCGCCAAGCTTTGCACCGAGCCCCCCAGAGCTATCTCTTACCGCCACACAGCACAATCATCATACCTAGGTATGTTGCAGCCAAAACCCGATTTATTCTGCCAAATGCGATCGGGCAAAACATCTCCTATTGCTGCGCCCCTCACAAAATCAATATTCGTTACAAAAGTTATTAATCATGAGTGCGGAATATCGCCAGATCTCAACTCGCTCACATTGACGCATCCTTTGCTAGCGGAACCCCAGCGCGGATGCCAAACTTTATAAATCTGAGCGTCGCGATACAATAGTTAAAGTAAATAATTATTTCTTTACATTATGCAAGCAACCCCAGCCATCACCACAGCCCCCATCGCCGGCACATACTGGCAGTGGCGGGGGCATTCAGTATACTACGTTCGATCCAGCGATCGGCATCCAGAACGCCCTCCCCTGCTGTTAATTCACGGTTTTGGAGCGTCCACAGACCACTGGCGCAAAAATATCAGCGGCCTGAGCAAAGACTTTGAAGTGTGGGCGATCGACCTGATCGGATTCGGGCGATCGGCAAAACCCGAATTGCAGTACAGCGGCGACCTCTGGCGCGACCAACTCCACGACTTTATCACCAACATCATCGGCCGACCCGCCGTACTAGCCGGCAACTCCCTCGGAGGCTACGCCGCCTTGTGTGTAGCAGCCCAGCGCCCCGAATCAGCAGCCGGACTCATACTAATCAACAGCGCCGGCCCCTTCAGCGAACCGCAGCCCGCACCTGAAGCCCCGCCTTTGCAAAAAGCCATCTCTGCGGTAGCTAAAACTTTATTTCAGCAAGATTGGGCAAGTTTTCTACTGTTCCAGTACGTGCGCCAGCGATCGACAATTCGGAAAACCCTAGAAAAAGTTTATCTCGACCAAAGCGCCGTCACAGACCAATTAGTAGAAGAAATTTACCTTCCCTCCTGCGATCCCGGTGCCCCCAAAGTATTCGCTTCCGTATTCCGAACACCCCAAGGCGAAAAAATTGACGTATTACTTAGTCAATTAAACTGCCGGTTGCTAATGCTGTGGGGAGAAGGCGATCCGTGGATGAATTCCGCAGAAAGAAGCGCCAAATTTCGCAAACACTATCCGCAGTTGACAGAACACTTTATCAAAGCTGGTCACTGTCCCCACGACGAAGTACCAGAACAGATAAACGAACTGATTCGCACATGGATAATTGACCAATAGTCGATCGGCACATCGATAATTTTCCCCCGGCCATCTCCTCCCTCGGAGAGGGGGAAAATTATCCGATTTGCAGTAAAAATTTATGTATTGTGCCAACAAAAACGCGGTTAATTTCTCTCACATATTCTGAGGAGACGGAAACAATGGCCCGCAAAAAGACTCGCCGCAATTTTATATTGAGCAGTATAGCTGTTGCCAGCGGCATTGCAGGTGCTAAGGCGATCGAACAGCAGGAGGGGGAAATCGCAGCCGCACCCAATAACCAGGCGGCCGCCACAGTAAAAATGCCAGAAAGACTGTTAGGTAACACCGGGGTGAAAGTGCCGATTTTCGGTTTGGGGGGGCCGGACAAACACCGCTGTCGCAGCCGGGAAGAGAAGCAGAAGCAGCGGCGCAAATTGAACGCGCGATCGAACTAGGCATTCGCTATTTTGACACGGCGGCCGAGTACGGGCCCAGCGAAGAAAACTTAGGCAAAGTTTTGCCACCATATCGATCGCGCCTATTCCTAGCCACAAAAACCTCCGCCAGAGACAGAGACGGCGCGTGGAGAGACTTAGAGCAATCGCTCAAAAGATTAAAAACCGATCGACTAGACTTGTGGCAACTCCACCACGTCTCATTCCAAGCCGAATTAGACCAAATTTTCAGTGCCAAAGGAGCAATAAAGGCGATCGAAGAAGCCAAAGAGCAAAAAATAATTCGTTTTTCCGGCATCACCGGACACCACGAACCTGCTATCATTGTGGCCGGCTTGGAGCGCTATCCTTTCGACACAACATTAATCTCCCTCAACGCCGCCGAAAAACATCACCCGCGCTCCTTTGTTACCAGCGCTTTACCAGTAGCCAAAGCAAAAAACATTGGCGTCATAGCCATGAAAATACCCGCTTACGGCAAATTATTTCAGAACGGTGTTTTAGATGGAATGCACCAAGCAATGGGCTACACGCTTTCACTTCCAGGCGTGCACTGCTGCGTCATCGCCGCCGAGTCAGTAAAGCAATTAGAAGAAAACTTTAAAGTTGCCCAAGCATTCAAACCCCTGAACACAACAGAAATGGCAGCACTTGAAAAACGCACCGCCGCCGCTTGGCAAGAAAATACATTTTTCCGACAGTGGACTTAGATCTGATGTTGGGAAATGCGGCGCGATTGCGTCGCATTTCTCCTTTATGTTAATTTTGAGCATAAATTACAAATCCTGGTAGAATTAGTTGAGTAACTAAACATAAATAAAACTCACTGCCGATCGTACCCTCGATCTGATAGTTTATCAACAGGAAAATATTCAATGAAAGTAGAAATTAAGAACTTAGGTGTTATTGAAAAAGCTGAAATTGATTTGAAGCCTTTAACTGTTTTTATTGGTGGTAATGGTGAAGGCAAAACTTGGGCTGCATACACTTTGTCAGCTATCTTTGGGCAGCAGGGATACCGACATTACTTGAAAGCTTATCTTGACGGTAACACCCAACAAGGATATCCAACCTTAGATAGCGCAGTTCAGCAGCTTTTTGAGGAAGGTAATGCACAAATTGACGCTATTCAATTTGCTAATGAATATGCCGAAACTTATATTAATGATGTGGCTCGTTTAGCTCCCAACAGGATGCGATCGTTTATGGCTACGGAACGAGCCAATTTTAATGATTTGCAAGTACATTTAAATTTAGCAGAAACAAAGGCAGAGTTTTTGGAAAGGATAAAAGCTGCTTCAGTACAGAGAAAAATTTCTTTAGGGTTACTAAATGCTCTTAAAGAAACAGGAGATGGAATACTATACTTCTATTCAGAAGGAGACATTTTGAAAAAGCTCCCTAGAAAAGCGATTAAGCAATTCGTGGTTCGGGAAATTTTCCAGATACTCCACAGAGCCTTTTATGATTATATATATACATTTCCGACTGAAAGAACGGCTTTTATAACTTTTCCATTTAGCCCTTTTCCACGTCGAGAAGTTAGAACTGAAGAACTTTTAACAGACACAGATCAATCTGAATTTGAACAAAGAGGGACGCCTTTAGTTGAACCAGTAAAGAATTTTTTGAACATGATTATACTTAGTTATCAAAAAGAACACAGACAACGCAGAGAAGAGGAAATCAATAAAAATCCCCAGCTAGGGGAATATGTGAAGTTGGCTGATTTTTTGGAAAAGGAGATTTTACGAGGAACCGTTGGTTTTGAGACAGCCGAATTGCGAGAAGAACTACTTTTTCAACCTGAAGAAAATACTAAGTTGGAGATGCCGATTGTTTCCTCAATGGTAAAAGAACTAGCTCCATTAGTTCTCTGTTTGCGCTATTTAGTAGAACGCAATGAGTTGCTGATAATTGACGAACCCGAAATGAACTTACACCCCGCAGCTCAAGTGGAAATTGCTGAATTCTTGGCGATGTTAGTTAATGCTGGGTTGCACGTCTTAATTACAACCCACAGTCCGTACATTGTTGACCATCTTGCTAATCTGATGCAAGCCGCTAAACATGAAGATCCCGATAGCATTAAAGAAATGTTTTACTTAGAACGAACTGATGCCTTTATTCCTCAAGAAAAAGTTTCAGTCTATTTGTTTGAAGATGGAACAGCCACAAACATTATCAGTGAAGAAGGTACAATAAATTGGGAAACTTTTGGTCGAGTGTCTGATGATGTTTCTCGCATTTATGCTAATTTACTGAAAATTCAAGATTGAGAGACAGTTAATGCCTTTTGAAAATTTGCTTTTATCCTCCTGTTTACTTCCAGGTCAAACCGCTTTTAAGGAAAGTAAAGCTTCCGTAGAAGTAAAACCCCTAGCGGGCGAAACAATACTTTTTTTTAACATAGATGACAAATCAAATCCTGGTTGCAAGCTGCGTGAATTGTTATGGGGAACAGAAAAAGGTCAAAAAATGTGCGACCTGATTGTGTTTTACGCTACAGACAGCAAGCGCGTTATCTGTTTTGTAGAATTAAAAGATAATATAAGTGATTTAGGTCATGCCACAGAGCAAGTAATTAATACATACAATACTTTCAAGAGACATCTGCAAAAAAGTTATACGGCGAAAGCATTTATTTATGCGTGTGCCGGTTCTTCACCCCGCGAACATGAAAAATATCAGAGAGAGTTATTAAAGGAGTTTGGGAAAAATAATTTTGATTTTAATGACAGAAGTAATGATGCTTTAGGTAATTTGTTGCGGGGAACCCTATCTAAACCAGGTGGAGGGAAGCGGAAAAATAAAAAGTAGAAAAAATCGGTCAATTAAGGCTATTCAATAAGATTTTTTTGAAGCGCTACACCTATATTTTCTCTTTCGTTGCACCTCTGCGGTGAAAATACGTCAAATCAAAAAACAAGGCGACCTGGTTTGGTCGCCTTGTTTTTTATCATAAAGAATGCAATTTGTCAACAGCAAACCGCTACTTTTTTTTCCGTTTAGCCTTATCTAACCGCCTGCGATCGCGCCATTCAACCGCCGTCAAATAAGCGACCCCGCCAGTCACCGTCACCAGCAGTACAAAGGCAACTAAAACGAGAATATTAGCAATCGAAAATTCCACAACCCCTCTTCCTCTGATTTTACATTTTCTACTTTCGATTTTAGATTAAAAATGTTAACAATTAACAGTTGAATGTTGACGGCTAACTGTTAATTGTTAACACTCGATTCAAACTGCTGGCAAATCTTCCAAGATTGTAAACCTCACATGATTAATTGCCAGAGTCCCCACGGAAACATCCTCCTTGTTTAAAGGAAGACCGCCGCTCGTGAGACTTTGAAACCGAATTCCCTTGCCAATTTCTACGTGATACCAAGCCAAACCCATAAAAAAGCGCAAAGGATAAGGGCCTCTGTCTTGAATATCATCAGGATTAGATTCCATCGGCACCCAGCCAAAACCCGGAATGTAAAACTCCAGCCAAACGTGATTGAAATCTGGCTCCAGCGACACACCTTTTCTGTCAGCAAAAGCCGGACACTTGTAGCGCCCGACCGTGCGGCAAGCAATCCGATTTAACCTTGCCAAAGCCAACAACAAGCCCACGTACTCGCCACAAGAACCGATGCCGCGGCGTAATACAATATCGGGAGTGTCAATGTGAGGCCTAATCCCGTAAGAAAGTTGGTCGTAAACAAAATTGCGAATGCTCAGTAACTGCCTCAGAATATTAGTTTCTGAGCCAATGGCAGCCACAGCAGCCGATCGCACAATCTCTGTATCCATCGCCAAATTGTCATTATCCACCAAATACTTAGCTGCAAACTCCGGCGACAGCTTGGGAATCTTTTCGACATCCCGAGGCGACACCTGATACTTAATCGATCGAACTTCTAACAAAGCCTTCCAGCCAAAAATTCGGCGTTCCCCAGGGTGCAGGCGATCGAACTTAAACACCGCCACCCGTTCCCCTTCCAGAATTTCCTCCGTAAAAGGCATTCCGATCGGCGTAACACTCCTTACTTTTTGCCGATGAGTTTCCGAAGGCAAAGCAATCCGCCACTCCAAATTTTCGATTTCTACCTCATCGAGAGGAGACAGTTCCTCCACATAAGACATTTCCATCAAAAAACCGTTTGACAGAGCGTAGCGCTCGGCTTCATTGTAGTGAAAATACAAAGGCTGAATAAAAGTGCGATCGCGCTTCGTCACCTGAAAAGGATCTTCCGAATTCGGGTCATCCCGGATGTAAAGTTCCTCCCCGGCATAAGCCACGTACAGAACCTCCTCCCCGGTTTCGGAATCCTTGTGAAAAGCCAAACCAGAAGGCGACTCAAAGGGAGTCAAAACGCTAAACTTAATCTCCCCAGTTCCCCGTTCCAAACAGTAAACAGTTTGCTCAATTTTGTCGCAAACCCAAATTTCCTCATCCCGGACGGTGATATTTTCCCCCCCTATACCGGGAGCGTAAAACCGAGTAATTTCCCTACCAGTTTGCAGGTCAAAAACCAGAATAGATCCCAATCTTTGGCAAGTGACATAAAGCGTAGATTTCCAAACAGCAATCCCGTCAGCAGGATAAGGAAGGGAAACAAAATGTTCGGGTTTGAGTTCAGCGATCGCCCCGTCCCGAATTGCGCCCCGACAGCAACAAATATCCTCATCCCGCGCAAACCAGAGAGTATCTTCCGAAATAGCCAGCCCGGTTGCGCCCGCAAACTTAGCCGTTTGATAAGGATTTAAAACTGTAGTGTTGTCAGTTTCTAGATCGATCTCCAATAGCAGCCCTTCGGCGCGATCGACAGCGAACAACCTATTTCCTAAAAAAGCAATGCCGTGCAGTGCCAAGACTCCGATGGGTCTGACCATCCGCAGCCCCGAAGGCTGTTTATCCGAGAGAACAGGTGAATCGAGATTCATGCTAAATTTCTTGCCGGTATTGTACAGAAAACCTGATATGTAACTTGTAGCCGATCGCTTGAGGTTCACCAGCAAAATTGCCGAGTTTCCTGATATCCAGGACTGACGCATCAACCTGGTGTTTTTACGAAAATAATTCGTTTTAGCCTCTTGTCGGAGTTAGAAAACCCGGAATATTAGCCTGGGTCAAAGTTGGGTTTAACAAGCTCAACCGAACCTGCTGCCGTCACTGCAAGTAAGTATAACTACTAAGCTACCACTGAAAAACGCGACAGAGCATTCTATGTTGAGCAGAACGGCGAAACTAATCGTATCTGCCTAAAGATATAAATTAAGTTCAACAGATTACTAGATTCGCCAAAACCTTAGGTAGAATAAAACCGTGCGATAAAGTTCCTAGGTTCATCAGAAGGCAGGTTCGTCATGGCTTTGAAGTCTGCTCTAAATATCGGTGTTTTTTCCTTAATTCTGTCTTTAGAGGCAGTTGCCGCCGGTAGTTTTTTAATACCAGCAGAGGCTCTCAACAGCCCCGCAAACATTGTCCAGCGGCCCTCACGACCGCAGCTACCCCTCAACTGGCAAGCAGTTCAACCCCCTGAACCCAGCGGGCCCAGACCGAACAGCCAGCAATTGAGATCCGCGTGGAATAGCTTTCAACCCCCAGAGGACGGAGTACCCGGAAGGCGGGAAGGAGGAGGAACCCGTGGCTTAGAATGCCCCACGGCCACCACTGCTTTAACTGCCTTAATTCCCCAATCAACTATGGGGCAAACCATATCAGCAACACCGACATTTTTCTACTACCTTCCCATAGCCCTCGACAAAACAGTTCAGTTTGAGTTAGCAGACGAAAGAGACAAAACACTATACAAAAAAAGTTTTCGGATGGTAACTAGCCGTGCTGGTATCGTTAGCGTCCGCCTCGACTCCGACGGCAACTCACCAGCCTTGGAAGTTGGCAAAAACTATCAATGGTACTTTACTATCAAATGCAACCCAAAAAACTCTACAGAGGATGTTCTCGTTTCCGGGTGGATCAACCGCACTGCACTCGTCCCAACAGTGAAAACAGAGTTGGATCGATCGCCCGATCGTCGCGCCAAGCTCATCATCTTCGCCCAACAAGGCCTCTGGTACGAGTACCTGGCAACTCTAGCTCAATTGCGTATGGAGTCTCCCAGCGATGCCAGTTTAGCGCTCAAGTGGTTAGAAGTGTTGAACTCAGTCGAACTCGGCAAAATCGCCCAAGAACCCTTAGTCGCAAGTGAGTTAACACCCATCACAAAAAAATAATTCGACATTAGTTTCACAAAAGAATGCAACCCTAGGCCCGTACCCCAAACCCTGATAGCCATAAGTCATTGCCAAATCTAAAATCTAAAATCTAAAATCTAAAATGGTATGACTTCTGGAGCAAGTACCAAAAACCAGGTTTCGATTGCGGTATTTGGCAGCGTCACAGATGGTTTTTGCCTATTCGGGGTTTTGGGGTCGATCGTTGTAAATAAATGAAAATTTTTGTGCTAATAAGCCGGAATCGCTCGCTTGCCTCTTGAAAGCCGGAGTGGGGAAATTTTTATTGTTAAATTGCGCTCAATACTAAATGATAAACTGGCAGAGTCAAGCAGCATACCAACTTATTTTAGACAAAATATTAATTATGCGCCCGAGTGCAAATATTGCAATATTTCGGTTGGCGATTTCACTTCTGACTGGACTCCCCATTGCTTGCTTTTATGCCAATAAAGCTATATCCCAAACCAACGATATTTCTCTGTTGCCCGTCCCCGCTGACAACTCAGCAGATACGGGCAATCAAGTATTAGCACTGCAAAAACTGGAAACCAAGCAAGATGAAGCTGCCACAAACTTAAATCAACTCCCCGATTGGATCGAGACCAACCCTGAACCAGAAACACAATCGAACCCCGCCGAGAACAGCCAAGATGGTTGTTCCACAATCGATGAAACTGCTTGTGGTGCGGGAATCTTGCCCGAACAAACAAATCTCGTTGACAACGAGCCCAAATGTCAGAACCAGCTAGATTGCAATCATGTTTTAGCCCAGAACCAACCCTCGCTGCCTCCAAACCTGCCACCGCCGCCGACGGAGCCCGATCCAAATCGCGATCGATTTCTGCAACCGGCCCCGCAGCCTTCCCCAGAACCTCCCCAAGTACCGCCCACAGTAGCGCCGGGGCGCCCGTCGCCAGTTCCCCCAACGCTGCCGAATACACCAATTGAGGTGCAGAAAATTCAAGTAGTTGGCAGCACAATTTTAAGCCAAGACGAAATTAATGCCTTAGTCAACCCGTTAGAAGGCCGTTCTACCACCCTAGAACAGCTCAAACAAATCGCCGACAAAATTACCGAAATTTACCTCAATCGTGGCTACATCACTTCGAGAGCAGTCTTGCCGCCCCAAACAATCACCGCAGGGGTAGTCCAAATTCAAGTGATTGAAGGCAAGCTAGCCCGAATTGAGGTAGAAGGAACTAAAAGATTGAATCCAAGTTACATCCGCAGCCGGATTCGACTCGGTGCCCGAATGCCTTTAAGCACAGCTTCATTAGAAGACCAACTCCGGCTGCTGCGAGTCGATCCTTTATTTGACAATGTAGAAGCCAGCCTGCGGGCTGGGGATAATGAAGGCGAGAGCATTCTGATCGTCCGAGTCTCGGAAGCTAACCCATTTCAACCTACTTTCAGCATTGACAATTACTCGCCTCCCAGTGTCGGTTCCGAAAGATTGGGAGTTAGTTTGCGGCACCGCAATATAACAGGAAATGGCGACGAACTGGCAGGGGCTTATTACCGATCGCTCGGCGATTCAGACGTGTTTGATTTTAGCTATCGCGTGCCGCTAAATGCGATGAACGGCACTTTGCAATTGAGGGCAGCGCCGAATCGCAACAGTATTGTACAAGCAGATTTTAAACGTTTTGACATTTCGGGAAAATCGCATTTATTTGAAGTTAGTTACCGCCAGCCGCTGCGGAGAACGCCGATCGAAGAATTTGCCTTGTCTGCCGGTTTTACTTATCAAACAGGTAGAACTTTTCTCGCTGGCGAGCCGTTTCCTTTTGGCATCGGCCCGGACTCCAATGGTGTCACCACTACCAGCGCAATTAAGCTGGGACAGGACTACATTCGGCGCGACCCCCAGGGTGCTTGGGCCTTGCGATCGCAATTTACGATCGGCACTAGCTTGTTTGATGCTACTCAAAACGAAGGTTCAGATCCAGACGGACAATTTTTTAGTTGGCTGGGTCAAGTGCAGCGAGTACAGCGATTGAATGACAAACATTTATTAATTTTGCAGGCAGACTTGCAGTTGTCAGCTAATAGTTTGTTGCCTTCACAGCAATTTGTAATAGGCGGCGGGCAATCTTTGCGCGGCTACCGCCAAAATGTCCGTTCTGGCGATAACGGATTCAGAGTTTCGATCGAGGATCGGATTACTTTGCAGCGCGATGCTTCGGGAAATCCCAAACTTCAATTGGCTCCTTTTTTGGATGCGGGTACGGTGTGGAACATGGCGAACAATCCTAATAAGTTAACCAATCAGACATTTTTAGCCGGTGTGGGTTTAGGGGTAATCTGGGAACCAATACAGCGGGTGAACCTGCGCGTAGATTACGCTTTTCCTTTGGTGAGAATTAGCGATCGGGGCGACAATCTGCAAGATAAGGGACTTTACTTCAACATAATTTATACGCCATGAGGGGGGAGTGGGAGAGAGGGAGAGAGGGAGAGGGGGAGAGTGGGAGATGAAGAAAATATTTCCTTCTTCCCTCTTCGTTCTTCCTTCTTCCATCCGTTACATCCGTTACTTGCATCCGTTACCGAACTTCCCTCTTCCTTCTTCCTTCAACATCGGATCTTATATCGTTTTCGGTTGCATCGGTATTGTTCAAACAGTCAACAGTCAACAGTCAACAGTCAACAGTCATCTCTCCTGAGTGCAACCGGAATTGATATTAATCCCCGACTTCCCCGACAACCTCCGCAGCAGCCTGAGTTTCGAGCCAGAGTTTGAGCAGCAAGAGCTCCGCCCGATCGCCCAACACAGTCGCAAACACCCCATCAGCCCCCTCAGACGCGCCAGAAATCCACGTACCGCGCAGAGTCACTTCTACAAACTCAGCATCAGCAACACAAAGCTCGATCGCATCGTTGTCGTCTCGGCGGGCCTCAGATTCCAACAGAGACAGCGCCGGCAAATTCGCGGGCAGCAAAAATGCCGCAGTGCTCGGTTCGACGCTGATGCTTTGACCAACTCGCATAGCCAGCACAACTCGCAGCGCCACTAACTGTTCGGGAGATTGAGCCAAACGCTCCAGGTTAAAGCCCGTTTCAGTGTAAGTCAACTTCAGCATATTGACAGCCCTAAATTTGGAATTGAAAGTTGAAAATTGGTAATTGAAAATTGGTAATCGGGAATTGGGGATTGGGAATTGGGGATTGGGAATTGGGCCTCGGATAGGTCGGAATGAAAAGTTTGCTATTCCGACCTAAAATCCTTTTCAATTACAGGACTTAATTAGCTATTAACTATTAGCTATTACCAATTACCAATTACCTGTTTGGCCCATGCCCCATGCCCTATTCCCCTATTTGGTATTCGTGCCAAAACAGTTCGGCAAAAGCAACAGTGGGGTGTATAGGAGCCTTCGGCTTAGTTCGCAGAGTCATTCCAGCTTCTATGGGAGTTCGATCGCCCTTACGAGAATTGCACCGTTCGCAAGCAGTCACCACGTTGTCCCAAGTATGCGGGCCGCCCTTTGATCGAGGCATCACGTGATCCAGCGTCAAATGCCGATTGCTACCGCAGTATTGGCAAGAATGAGCGTCGCGGCGCAGAACTTCCCGGCGATTGACCGGGGGCACTTTCCAAAGGCGTTCCCTGTTACCAAAAGTCAAGCGGATTTGTTCGGGTACGTGGATGCTGGTGCTGGGCGATCGCACCAGCCAGCCGTTGCCGATGCTAAAATCGAGAGGTTCAGCCTTGCCTGTTACCAAAAGTACGATCGCCCGTTTGATGTTGACACGGCTCATTGGTAGGTAATTCTGAGAAAACACCACCACAGATTGCCTCAATACATCAGTTACTACGGTCACGGCTTGCTCCTCCTCATCAATTTTGGATTTTAGATTTTGAATTTTGAATTTTGCTTGCTTCGTCAGCATTGGCTACATCTGGTTTTTTCCCAGTTCCCCAAGCGGATCGAATTTCTCAAATATCCAATCAAATGCCCCCGCTTCTCTTACTTAGAAGCGGGGGCTAGAAAAACTGCTAAAGGCAAATTTTCATCCTGTCTTGGTACAGTCGTTTAGCTGTACCTCCCGCTTCGCGTATCTCGATATGGCTGTGCCACTCGCAGACCGTCATGGTCTACCTCGTTGTAATTAATTTCTGCAATTTCTCCTAATCCACTATAACCGTGTTTATTTAGGCCCAAGCCCGCCCACGAGGTCGCTGCGACAGTCGCCAAACCCGTCCTAAAGACGTGCTGTAACGACTGGGAGTGACCCGTGGGGCGATCGCACTTCAGTTGATAGTTGGAGTAGGTGGGGAGAAATTTCACTGTCGGCAGAAGGTGGTTAAGAGGCTTTCAATCTAGCTGTAAACATACTACACTGATATTACACATATGTCCACCCGTCACGGAGAAAAAATTATGCATACCCTACCTAGAACCTCAACCACCGAAATGGAAGTCACCAGCATTCGACTCGAAAGAGAACTCAAAGAGAGACTTAAAGAGCTCGCGGGTAATCAAGGCTATCAAGCTTTGATTCGAGATTTGCTCTGGAATTACGTGCAGCAGAAGTCTGGAGAGTATCGGCAGATGTTTTCTCGATCGGATATTCGAGCCAGCATTAATGCCACAGCACAGCAGGAGGAACGCTGCGCGCTTACAGGAGAGTTGATTCGACCGGGCGGGCCGATGTTATTAGGGTTGACGATGCACGGCGAAATGGTGCCACTGAGTATAGGGAGTATGGCTGGATAAACCAGTTTATCGAAAATTTGTGAGAGCGATCGGCCTGGGGTGAAGGCCCCAGGCGCTGAAGATCAGACTATTTTAGATTTTAGATTTTAGATTTTAGATTTTAGATTTGGGAATGGCTTATAAGATAAGGGTTGGGAGCTTGCCTAGAGTTGCATTGTTTTTGGGAACTGGTATAAAAAGACTTCGGACAGTTGTTGAGTGCCAACCGTAGAATAAGGATTTCAAGGCGATTCGGCAATCGAACTACCAACTGACATCTTGCACCATTTTCCATAAGCTTTTTATGGGCGGGATCTCCTGTCCACCCCACAAGAAAATGCACTTGTTGTGGAACAGGTATCTTGCCTGTTCTTGAGAATGATGCAAGATGTGAGCTACCAACGAAAAATCGAGGGTTTCAGGCTACGAACTAAAAACACTCCGGACTATTGGTATAAAGTTCCGCAGTCTTTAAACAATCTCTATTTAACGAACCGCGAAGACGCAAAGAACGCGAAGGAAGATGGAGAAGAAGATAGCTAATGTTAGCAGTTCGCAATTCTGGTAACGCAGATGCGGACGCTCCACAACGCGCTGGCTAGTGCTAAAATTTCCATCGGGCGTGCCGAACAGACGATCGTACATTTGATGAAAAAAATTAAAGTAATGCTAAAAAACCGCTACTTGACTGCTGCGAGTTCGATCGCCCTTCTCACAATTATTGCCGGATGTACAGCTACTGAATCACCTCAACTTGCATCTCCCTCTCCGGTAGCTGAATCTTCTCCGCCCCCAGTTAAACCAAGTCAGTCTCAGCCCTTAATAGTCTCTGTTAGCAATCCCGAAACCGCCACAAATACCAAAATTCAGCAATATCTCAACGGCTTAACAGCACAAGGTTATGCCAAAGAAGACCAAGGGATCTGGATGCAATCGGGCAATACTTTGTTAGCCAATCATCAAGGTACAGTTCCTCTGTCAGCCGCTTCTCTTACCAAAGTAGCAACATCTCTGGTAGCCCTGCAACAATTCGGGCCGGAACATCAATTTATCACCTTAATTGGTACAACCGGAAAAATAGAAAACGGCGTATTAAAAGGCGATTTAATTGTTCAGGGAAGCGCCGATCCGTTGTTTGTGTGGGAAGAGGCGATCGCCCTCGGTAACGCCTTAAATCAAAAAGGGATCAAGCGAGTCACTGGCAGTTTGATAATTGTCGATAAGTTTTACATGAACTTTGAACTTGAGCCCCTCAAATCGGGAGAATTGCTCAAACAAGGATTGAACAGTGAAATCTGGCCCAGTGAAGCCGCCGCCCAGTATCAAACACTGCCTCCAAATACGCCGAAACCCCAAATAGCAATTGAGGGTACTGTAAAAGTTTTGTCAGCACCTCCCAATGACGTGCAGCCTTTAGTCAAACATTATTCTTTGCCCCTTGCCGAACTGATCAAAAAAATGAATCAGTACAGCAACAATCTCATGGCAGATATGCTAGCGGATACTGTCGGTGGCGCCAAAACTGTCGCGCAAAAAGCAGCAGCAGCAACCGGAGTTCCTCCCGCAGAAATTCAACTCGTCAACGGTTCGGGATTGAGCGAAGAAAATCGCATTTCTCCCCGGGCTGCTTGCGCGTTGTTTATAGCTTTAGAACGCTATCTTCAACCTTACAGCATGACAGTTGCGGATGTCTTAACTGTAGTTGGGAAAGATAAAGGCATACTGTCAGAACGGCCGCTTCCCCAATTAGCAGTAATCAAATCTGGCACGTTGGATAATGTTAGCGCTTTGGGCGGAGCCCTGCCAACTCAAAAACAAGAAACAGTGTGGTTTGTGATTATGAATCGCGGGCCTAATGTCGAGACATTTCGCACTCAGCAAGAGGTTTTGCTGAAAAGCTTTGTGGATGAGTGGGGAAGTGTTCAAGTTTCGCCGCCGGAATTAACGCCAAATCCTGCTAGAAGTAGTAAGGTATCTCGCAGCGAAATTGTTCAATAAAGTTTTAGTTCGCGATCGCAAATGTCACAATAGTTAAAGATTTTTTTAGGTATGTTGTTGCGCTTGAGCGCTCTTTCATATACCTTAAGAGCGCGAATTAAATAATTTACACAAGTGTGTGGGGTGGGCGTCCCGCCCGCCCTTTCTGGACGGGCGGGACGCCCATCCCGCAAGAACCATCAAATTTGTAAGTTATTTAATTCTCATTTTTTAAGAGCGCTCAAGCGCAACAACATACCTTTTTTAAGGTGCCAGTGGCGTCCAGGGCTGAGTTTGTAGGGTGCGTCAGCACAGAGATTTTAAATTTTCAGCTAAAATAATGCAAGCTGTCGCACCCTAGGAGTACAAACTAATTTAATCAGGTGTTTTCGCCCTAGCGACTACTATGCCGATCGCACTTTCGACTCTGCTAATATATCTCTGCAAGTCGTAAGCAACTGTCACCTCCCCAGCCGGCGAAGCGTGAATTAAACCCATATTACCGTCAGCATTGCGGTAGACTAAACCGGTGTGGGTGACATCCAATCCTTTAACATCCGTCGCTACCGCTACGATATCCCCGGGTTTTAACTGAGAATAAACACGTTTTATCTGATTTGTCGGGATGTAATTAACAGTAGTTTTGGCTAAGTCTGCTTCTTGGCTGACTATGCACTGATAAGTCGCTTCGTCTTTAACCATTTGCGGGTAACTGCTGCGGTGCTGACTCATGAAATTTAGTGTTTTATTCATGGGAACTCCACCTAATTCAGCGGTGATATTTTCCACTGTTTGCCGTTTTTGATTGTCGTTAATCCATTCGGAAAAATAATGCAATCTGCTGCAATAACCGTTGATTTTACCGTTTAAATACCGCTGTTGTTCTATGCGATTGACAAAATTTTGATAGTCATAATCTTGTACTGCTACGCCCCTGGCGATCGCCAAAACCGTTTCTACAAACAAAACGCAATCAAATTTATTCAAAGTTATAATCAACTTTTCTTCGCCGGATTCGTCCAGCAAACCAGCGGCGTAGGGCTTTCCTAGGAAATTATCGGCGATCGCCTGGACGATTTCTCCGATCGAGCGATCGTGCAAATTTTGTTGTTTTGCATACTGTACAACCTGTTCAAAACGTGCTATGTCTTCTGGTTGTGCAGCGGTTTCTCTCTCCGTATTATTTGAGTCCGATCCTCTCGCCAGCACCTTCAGCAATTCGGAATAGGAAATTTCCGCTAACTTGTTGAAGTCCCACAACATACTCGGAAAACTGGAAACAGTTTGCTTGTTTGTTACTTCCACATTTTCGCTTTCTCCCGTCAAGGAAAACGCTACATCCGCGCCCTGTCCCGCTGTTTGTCGCTCAACAACATATCCCGTAGCAGATTGAGGCTGAAATGCCCAAACATCAGGTATCAAAGAATTATTCACGCCGACGATCGCAAATCCCAAAACAGCCAGACTCCAAAAATTTCTCATGTTTTTCAAAGGATTTTGCTTCAACTCAGTGTTATCCTGAAAATTTTACAATTACTAGAAGTCTCAATCAGCCTAGTAGACAGATAAAATTGGCAACAGCGGACTAGATCGATACCCTTGTCATTTAGATGCCGCCCTATTATAAACTGATCGTGCGAGTTTGATAGCACAAAACTGTAATGCAAGTAGAACGCCGACGCCGCCCACGCCCAATTCCCCCCCGACGCCCAATCGATCCCCTAGGCCCGATCGGGCCACGACGCGAAAGCAGCCAGCGTCCTGTTCAATCCCGTCGTCGAGCCAGGACGAAATTTGCTCGCTTAAAGTACCGTAACATCCTGTGCTTAATTGCCGGGGCGATCGCGATCGGTTGGATTGTCACAATACCGTTCAGAATTCGCCGTCCCCCAGAACCGCCAGTCATCTTGGCTCAACAGGCCGTCTCGCCTCAAGAAGCACTCTCGCCTCCGACAATTGAACCCTCGGAAAATTTAGCCGCTCGTCAAAGCGAGCCTACCTTTAGCTACAACATCAAAACACCTCCCAATCCCGTTTACTCTCAAGAATTGCAAGGGATTGTTGATGAAGCTGTGAAGATTGCAACCAGCAAAGGATTGCCTGCAGAACGGCTATCAATTACCTTATTTGATGTCAGCAACCCTAAAAGTCATACCTTTGCCGGATATCAAAATCAAACTCTCCGATTTCCCGCTAGTGTTGCCAAGTTATTTTGGATGGCAGCCTTTTACTCAGCCCTAGAAAAAGGCATCATTACGCAACGAGAAGCGGCCTTTAAAAACGACCTCGATCAAATGATTCGCATCTCCAACAACGATTCTGCCAGCCGACTTTTAGACAAAATCACAGATACAAAATCCGGGGGTAGGCTCGCGGGAGAAGAGTTGCAAACCTGGCTGAAAAAGCGCAATCAAATTAACACATTTTTTCAATCTGCTGGATACAATGATATTCGTATAACCACCAAAAATTATCCCATACACTATTTAAAACAAGAACAGCCCATCGGTCGCGACTTGCAATTGCGGGGCGATCCTTCCCAGCCGATTCGCAATCAAGTAACTACCGACCAAGCCGCCAGATTAATATATGAAATCTATACTAGGCAAGCCGTTTCCACTGTCGCCAGCCGTAAAATGGCTTACTTGCTGACGAGAGACTTAGACCCCAAGGCCTGGAAAAATGACCCTAGCAATTCGATACAAGGATTTCTGGGCGAATCTTTACCAACTAATATTTATTTTGGTTCCAAAGTTGGCTATACCTCTGGTTCCCGCAGCGAAGCGGCATTTGTTAGAACTTTAGACGATCGCGCGATTTATATCTTAGTTGTTTTTGCAGACGATCCGGCTTATTCCAAGGACGAAACAGCATTTCCGGCAATTTCCCGATACGTTTTCGATCAACTAAATGCTCGCGGCCCCAGCAGTTTGCAGTGATATTGACTGTTGACTGTTGACTGTTGACTGTTGACTGTTGACTGTTGACTGTTGACTGTTGACTGTTAGTCGAAAAACTGAAGGATGGTGGGTATCAAATCCGGTAGGATCGGAATTATTCATCTCTCTGTTCTCTTCCTCTGTATTCTCTGCGTCAAGAGCGGTTTAATCATTCCAATGCAACCGGATTTGATAGGAGTGTTGAATGTTGACTCGATTTTACAATTCCGGCGCACTCAGAAGTGATATTACGCAAAAACCACAGTTTCTGCCAAAAATGGGCACTGACGACCAAAAAAACCAATTTCTTGACCACAAATCTACGCTTTTAGGCAAAATCCGCAGCAAGAAACCCGGTTTCTTATATCCTGTGAGCAAGCCCTAGTTAGGTTTGTAGTTATGAAGTGCGTCTTCTCTCGTCGCCTTTGGGCAGACTAGAAACAATCACTTAAACAATTGATTGACCGGAAACAATTTAACTGGGGCGAAAGGATTCGAACCTCTGAATGGCTGGACCAAAACCAGCTGCCTTACCACTTGGCGACGCCCCAACGTCTTAACCTTCACTATCTTAGCATTCAAACACAGCAATCTGTCAAGCATTTTGACAATAAAATTTAAAAAATCTTTTTGAAACCGATCGCCGGCCGGTTTATTCTTTGACCGCAGGGGGGCGAGCTACCGGGATTTCAATCCTGAAATCTGCTCCCTGTCCGGGTTTCGAGATACAGTTCAAGCTTCCTCCGTGTTTTTCCACCACAATTTGGTAGCTGATAGACAAGCCGAGCCCCGTACCCTTGCCCACAGGTTTAGTGGTAAAGAAAGGGTCAAACAAGTGGCATTTAGCTTTTTCGGCCAATCCCGGCCCGCTGTCTTGAATCCGAATCACCACAACTTGACCGCTCGACTTTCCTGACTCACCAGCCTCCGAGTTGGGGGCCACCACCGCCGTCGAGATTTTGATCGTCTTGGGTGAGGGCTGGTTTTCCAAAGAGTCGATCGCATTCGCCAAAATATTCATAAATACTTGGTTGAGCTGTCCGGGATAGCACTCTACCTTCGGCAAGTTGCCGTAGTCTTTAATTACCTCAATTTCCGGTATTAGCCCATTTGACTTCAAACGGCTCTGCAAAATCAGCAGCGTGCTGTCAATCCCTTCGTGAATGTCCACCAGCTTCATCTCTGCTTCGTCGTGCCGCGCGAAGTTCCGCAGAGACAGGACAATTTGGCGGATGCGTTCAGTTCCCATCTCTATTGAAGACAAAATTTTCAGCAAATCCGGCACCATGAAATCAACATCGATTTCTTCGTTTTTGTCGAGAATTTCGGGGCAAGGATCGGGGTAGTGCTTTTGATACAAGTGCAGCAAATCCAGCAAATTTTTCATGTACTGCTTGCAATAAGTCAAGTTGCCGTAAATAAAATTAACCGGATTGTTAATTTCGTGGGCGACGCCGGCGACCATTAGACCGAGAGAGGACATTTTTTCGTTTTGGATGAGCTGAGCTTCTTTCTGCTGCAACTGCTGCAAAGTTTCCGTCAGGTGGCGGGCTTGAGTTTGAGCGGCTAAGGCTGCCGCCCGGGTTTGGGCGTAGAGTTCGGCTTGGTCGATCGCGATCGCCAGTTGATCAACCACCGCTTGCAGCAATTCCACTTCGCTCGTCGCCCAGGAACGGTGGCTGCTGTAATGGTTACAAACTACAGCACCCATTTGACCGGAGCGAGTCTTGAGTGGCAGCAGCAGGTTAGAAACAATGCCGAGACTGGTCAAAAAATCTCGCGTGGGCGGTTCGATGCAGAGTGCTGTTGCCGCGTCCCCGATCCGGAGCGTTTGGCGGTGGCAAATTTTCTCCGCCAGCAGCGTTACTTGTTCGATCGGGTATTCTGTAAGCCGCTCTTTCAGTTCGGGATTTGCCGCCTCGTGGGTGATTGCAAAGCTTGGCTGCCCGTCTCGCGAGATGGAATACCACAAAAAGTAGCACTGGTCAACCTGCAACAAGCTGCGAATTTCGTTGACAGCCGTATCTAAAATTTTGTCGAGGTCGAGGGAATTCCGCATCTGGCTGGCGAGGCCGAAGAGCAGGCCTTCCCGGCGGCTCAACAATTCTTCTCGGGCCGTGATGCGATCGATCGCCACAGCTATGGCGTTAGCCATGCAGCTCAGAACTTCTAGCGCTCCCTCGCTTACCAAAGCGCTACTGCACAGAGCCAGCACTCCCACCAGGCGCTCCTCCACTATCAGCGGATAGGCAATGGCGCAAAGAGACGGGTTCGACAGTAGGCAGACAGGAGCCGTTTGGAGTTTTCCCGGTTCTGCTCGCACCCAATCTTCTATTTCCCGTTGCCACCCTTCGGTGCTGAGTCCTGAATCGGCCTGCAATTCTAACTGCTCTGTCTGTGGGTTGAAGGTCCAGATAGTCGCCTCTTTGGCGTCGAGGTAATCTACCATTGCCTCGGTGCAGCGGTTGAGGATGGGCGATATTTTCCCACCTTGTCCGAGGGCGGCACCGACTTTAGCTTGCAGAGTTCCCAAGCGCGATCGCTCTTCTAGCGACGGGGCCGTTAATTGGCGCTCATAGGTGTCCCGGGAGCTGACAACGATTTCTCGGATTTGTTTGGTATCGTCTGCACGCCCGATGCTCGCTGAAGTTTCCCACGAATATTGAGATTTGCCTGTTTCCTCCAGCGTCGGGAGCTTTTTTGCGTATATTCTCGTGCAGTTTTGTGGCGTCTGTACGGCACACAAGCTGGATGGGTTCGAGCCACGAACTAACTCGGAGATTTGCTCGCTGTCGGAGCTGATATCTTCTGCCTCTGGCAACTGTTTCTGAGCTTTGAGTAATTGCCAGCGCAGCTCCACCAAACTCGCAACTTGCCGACTCAAAGCTTGCAGACCTTCTATGGTTTCTTTTGTCAAGTCTCTCGGTACTGAGTCCATGACCGATAGCACTCCCAGCATCTGCCCATCTGAGGTCATGACTGGGATGCCGGTGTAAAATTTCACGAAGGGATAGAAAATCGTTAGGGGATGCTGGCCAAATCTCACGTCTGTGGAAGCATCTCCGACAATGGCGACGGGCGGTTCCCGAAACGAATTTGCAGGGGGTTCGATCGCAGATTCGGGAGCAACGGGCGGTTTTTCCAGGGGGATTGCCCGGTGAAATTCCGAGTTTGAGTTGAAGCCGACTGCCAACTCTTCGGGAGTTTGGTCGATCACGCGGGCGCAAAAATTCAGGTAACAGTGGGCCAAAGTTCGATCGATACCTAATTGCGATTTCAACCAGTGGCGGTTACCGTCAATCAAGCTCAAGAAAGCAATAGGAGTTCGGCTGATCAGAGCTGCCAAACCGACCAAATTGTCCAAGCAAGCGTCTGGAGCAGAGCCCAGAAGATGATATAAGTCAATGTTATGGAGCTTGAACACTTTTTTACCAAGAGGCAAGGGTGCTTTCATCATGTGTAACTGCCCGTCTAGTTGCTGGCAACCGCCCTTCCCAATACTTCCCTTGAAAAACAAGCTATGAATTCTGTGCTGGGAGACTCTGGGCGCAAGTTCGGCGCAGGTTGCTTGCGCCGAATTCAGACTAACCTCTTGACTGATCTGGAAACTTTTGAGTTATCGGAGTAAGAGCACCCCAGATCTAAGACTATATAAATTCTACTTCCAGTTGACTATGCTTTTGAATACCTCCGGCTCTCTAAATCTAAGAGCCTCTGTTGGGAGGAAGCAGCTTTCCAAAATATATGACTATTGCTTACCTAGAATTTTTTTATCAGTTTAATAGTATTTTAACAGACTTGTCTAATCGTGGGTAGCTGGCTTGCTGGTAGATTTAAATCAGGCGTTTGTGCCACAATACCTGGGTACTTTACCGAGCTGTGCCTTAGCCTGGAGTTTAACTACAGTTAGGAGATGAATTACAAAAGATTGCCAAGATGTTAAACTTTGTAACAATAGTTACTCAAACTCGACCTTCTAGGGTTTCTGGGCCCGGATGCACATTTTGCAAATGTTGTAATCGCCGATCGACCACTCTCCCAATCCCTTTTTTGGAGTTTGAGGTAAAAAAACCGGGGTAAAGTTTCAACTAACGCTCTAACGGGGTTAACAATTATTGTGTAGAGGCAACTCTCAAAAAATAACAGCCGGAAATATGTTTTGTATTTTCAAGAACTATAAATAAACAGGGAGAAGAATATGTCTGCAAGTAGCAGTCAAGTACCAACTATTTTGGCAGTTGATGATAGCGTCGTGATGCAAGGACTTGTTAAACAGGCCTTAAGCAAAGAGTTTCGAGTTCTCGTAACCGACAATGCAGTGGATGCTTTGTCAACGATTTATCACGAACAAATTTCTGTTTTGTTGCTGGATGTTTCGATGCCTGGTATTGACGGATTGGAACTCTGCCGGACGGTACGCAGTTTGCCTCAGTTTCAGAATTTGCCGATCATAATGCTGACAGCGCGAGATGGAGCCTTTGATAAGGTACAAGGGCGTTTGGCAGGAGCAACAGAGTATTTAACTAAGCCGTTTGATGCTGATAAGTTGCGGGAGGTAATTGGTAAGTTTATCAAAATCAAATAATCGGAATAAAAAATCAGTTTTGAGTAATTAATGAAGTAAATTGAGTAATTAATGAACTAAAAAGTTGCGATCGCGCTCTCTTATCCCCGATTTTTTTAACAAGTCCCGGATCGGGGTATTCTGCACTATTTGCGGGGTAAGTCCTAAATTTTTAATTTAGCCAGCAGTAAGGGAGCGATCGCACTGACAGGTAGAACATATTGGGCCGCACCGAGGGCGATCGCCTCCTTGGGCATTCCGAAGACAATGCAGCTAGCTTCGTCTTGGGCGATTGTCAAACCGCCCTGTTTAGCGATAGCCAACATTCCCTCAGCACCATCTCTACCCATTCCTGTGAGCAAAACTCCCGCTGCCCCGCGATTATAAAAATTAGCTACCGATTTAAATGTCACCGTTACAGAAGGGCAGTGTCCCGCGACATGACCAGCTTCTGAATAAACAAATCGCCCTTGAGAGTCCAATTCTAAATGACGTTTTTCTGGCGGGAAATAAACAGTCCCAGCTTGTGGCAATTCCCCAAAAGCAGCTATCTTAACAGGCAGTTTCGATTCCTTACCTAGCCAATCAACTAATCCTTGCAAAAAACCTTCACTGATGTGCTGGATGCAAATTACAGGCACTGGGAAACTAGCCGGAAGCTTAGCAATAATCGAGTAAAGCGCTTGCGGCCCCCCTGTAGAAGCCCCTATAGCCAATACTTTAATAGTTGGAGATTTAAGATTTTCGTTGGAAAACTTGTAATTAGCAACTGGTGATTGATTGATTTTTGAAATTTGATTATTATCTTCTGGGGGCATCGTTTTTTGATGCCGTGTAAATACTTTAACTCCGGAGAGTATTTTAACTTTAGCTATTAATTGATTGGCTAGACGCTCGTAATCTGATACCAAGCCGCCAATCGGTTTCGGAAAAACATCCAATGCACCAGCCTTTAAGACTTGAAATACATTCTGAGTATCCTTCGCTTGCACTGAAGCACTAATTACTAAAATTGGTAGCGGATATTTCTTCATTACTTCTTTCGTAAATTCTAATCCGTTCATTGGTGTCATGTTCAAATCTGTACAGATTACTTCGGGGTGAAGTTTCGGGATTAATTCTAGTGCTTCTAACCCATTGGAAGCGGTTCCTACAACTTTGATTTCGGGCGAGGAATCAAAAATTCGTTTGAGTACGATCGTAACTACTGGAGAATCTTCAACTAACAATAGTTTAATGGGCGATAACATCTGTTTGCTGGAAAATAGGGAATGGGAAATGGGGCACTTGTAAGTCCCTTCGACTTACTTACCTTCGGCTTCGTGAGCGGGCAAGCCGCGCACAGCGAGTGGCTAAGCTCAGTACAACTCGCTCAGGAACCGCAGAATCAAAGTATTGGGCATTGGGCATCGCTGCACTGGTAATTGTGCACTGGGTACTGGGTATTGGGCTTTGCTAATTGGTAGTAAATAACAAAGGCCTAATAACCAAGGACTAAGGACTCGTGACTAAACTAACCTTTTTAGTGTATCTACCAGCACATCTTGGTTGAAAGTCCCTTTAGGAATATAAGCATTTGCCCCCGCATCAGCCCCTCTTTTTCTATCTTCATCCGACGCCAAAGATGTAACTAAAATTATCGGCAACTCACTGTATTGTTTCTGCTCGCGAATCTTAATAGTCAGGGATAACCCATCTAAGTTGGGCATTTGTACGTCAGAAATCAAAGCATCAAAATCGCGAGTTTTCAATTTATGGAAAGCATCCAATCCGTCTACCGCAGTCACAACTTCGTAACCCGCACCTTCCAGGATGCGCTTTTCTTGAGTGCGCGTGGCGATCGAGTCTTCGGCTAATAGTATAACTTGTTTTCTGCTCGCAGTCTCAAGTTGCGATCGCGCACCAGAAACCCCACGGGACGAAACTTGCTGGCGTACAGATTTTATCAAATCGTGGGGATTGAGTACCATACAAACTTCCCCAGTAGCGAGAATTGTGGCACCGGAAACATTTCGCACCCGTTTCAGCAATTGACTTTGAGGTTTCATCACCACATCCTGTTCGTCTATCAAAGCATCTACAAATAATCCCAATCTTTCCTCCCCAACTTTCAAAACAATACAAGGCATTTTTGAATAATTTGAATTTAGGGATGTTTTTTGACCTTTTCTAAGAATTTCGCTGTTGGTTTCCTGTCTCAAATGCCGATTTTTTTCCGACCATTGTTTATGGTTAATTTCTAATAAATCTGCTAGATGAGCCACTGACAGAGGCTGGCCGTTTGAAAGTATAGTTTCCTTACCTTCTATAGCAAATATCTCAGACTGAGACACCTGTTTGGCCGTGTCTACAAACTCTACGGGCAGAGCATAAGGAATGTCTTCAACTACTACAATTAATACGTTGGCTGTAGCTAAAGACGTGCTGATTTGCAGCCTCAAAGTGCATCCCTTTCCCGGTAAAGACTCTACTTGAATACTACCTTTTAGGGCTTCAACATTAGTGCGAACTACATCTAAACCCACCCCGCGACCCGAGACTTCGGTAACAAATTTCTTGGTTGAAAAACCCGGAGCAAAAATTAGAGACTGTACTTGATTTGCGGTCATTTCTGCCAGTTGCTCAAGCGTACAAATATTACGTTTTACAGCAGTTTGTTTAATGCTTTCTAGATTTAGTCCCCGGCCATCATCAGCAACTTCAATAATAATATTGCTCGCAAGATTGTAGCCTTTTATTCGGAGAGTAGCCACGGGAGATTTACCTACTTTTTCACGCTCTTCAACAGTTTCAATCCCGTGGTCTATGGCATTTCTAATCATGTGCATTAAAGGGTCTTTCATTTCCTCTAAAATGCGTTTATCTGCTGTAGTTTCGCCTCCTTCAATCACTAATGCAACTTCTTTACCTTCGCGTTTCGCTAAGTCTCGTACAGTTCGAGGAAATAAATTAAAAATAGTAGACAAAGGCAGCAGTCTCAGAGTGCGAATTCCTGATTCTAATGCCTCAGCGATTAATTCGAGTCTGGCAGTATCTTCATAAACTCGGTTTTTCAAGCGGTTGACTAAAGTTCCGAGACGTTCTAAACGTTCTTCTGTACGTTGATAGTAATCCTGCAATTGGCGAAATTTACCGTTGGCTTTAATACCGTTTTCATCTATTTGCATCCGATCAACATTCAAGCTCGTTACAAAATCTTCTCTGCTCCACTCTTCCCACAAAGTTGTAATTTGTTCTATCTCTGCAACTCGGTGTCCTAGCCGAGTTTTTGTGACAGTAAGTTCTCCTGCTTGAGTCATTAAATCGTCTAAATTTTGAGTAGCAACGCGAATGGTTTCAATGCGGTAAGATGAGGTTGAGGATGCAGTAACTGCCGACTGCGAAGCCGACTCAGTGGTGGGCCCAGAAGGTGCAGGCAAGTTTTGAGCTTGCAGTAGAAATTCTGGCTGGGATTGTAGGGGTAAAAAAGAGGAATTTTTCTCTAAGTTAAGAACTTCAGAAGTTTCAACATTTGTTTCTACTTCTTGGGTAGGAGGCTCAGTAAATTGCGGTTCTACCAACGGTGGTTCTGGTACTTGTGAAGATGAGGTATCTACTCTTGAGGCGGCAGCCTGTGGCTGTGGCTGACTAGAAGCACCCATCATGTTAGCGAGCAGGTAAAAAGTATTAACGCCACAATCTTCGCCGGTAACGGCTTCGTTAACGAGTTTCCGCATGGCGTCTAAACCCTGCGAAAGTCGATCGCTAATATCCGAATTCAGTTGAGTTTCTCCCCGCTTGACACCTTCCAAAATATGCTCCATTTGATGAGCTAAATAGGCTACATTTTTTACTCCCAGCATCCCAGCATCCCCTTTAAGAGAATGGGTTTCCCGCAACAATTCTTCTAACTTAGCTAAGTCGCTTGGGTGCTGTTCTAAGTACAGCAATCCGTCGTCTAGTTTCTGTAAGTGTTCTTCACTAGCGACTTTAAATACATCTCTAAGTTCTTGATCTTCAATCATCATATATGTTTTTGAGTAATAGGTAATTGAGCAGGGCTGATGGGTAATTGGTAATGATAATTATGTTGAACCCTCAGCCGATTTCTTTAGCTACTATGTCGAATGAATAATCATTTTTGATGTTTTCGTTAGTTTTTAGATCAAATCCCCAGGCTTTTTTAGGATTGGGATGAGCCAGATAATACCCATCTTGATTTAAGATAAAAGATTTGTCGGAGAGTTCAGGATTGAAATTTTTCACCATATCGATAAGAGTGCTACCCAAAGCATTGCTAATCAAAAGGCTTTGTCTTTCTCCTTTGGTATTAAAAATTGGAGTTGCGTAACGAATTGTTGGCTTGTAAGGAATTTCGATTTTTCCGCCTTGCTGATTCAGATTTAAGGAAGACACATAGATTTCTCCTGGTTTTAGCTTCATAGTGGCCAGAAAGTAATCTCTGTCTGCTTTACTTTGTAGTTTAGAATCTAAAATAACGTTGATATTTGTGCTGTCAGAATCTAAGCGCACGATCTCCTTACCTTTGTGATCTATGTAACGCAATTGCATATAATATGGCTTAGCTTCCATCATGGACAAAAATGTGACTTGCATTCGCTCAACCCAATCTTTATAAGTTGAATTAGTGTTTTTGTCTCCTCCATTTCCTTCTTGAATTCTAATAATTCCCTGAACAGGGAGAGTTTTGCGGAGAAACGAAATTTTGGCTCTCCGATTTTCCCACTTGTTAATCATTTGAGAGGCCGTAGAATTTACACTGTCACTAAGGGTTATTAATGCTAAGTTGTGCAGTGCTTTTGTTGAAGAAGAAATTCCATACCAACCAACAATAGATACTGGAATCAAGGTACTTAAAATTAGGCGCAGCAGCAGTCGAGGCTGCATTTTTTGGAAAAAATTGTTAATCATTGGTTACGAGAAATCGGTTACTGGTAACTTGTACGCTGGCATAGTCTAAGTATAGGGAACTGGAAAATTGTACGATCGCGTAGCAGAAGTATAGGGAATAGGGAATAGGGAATTGTTAGTAAATAAAACATAGCCACTCACTAATAATAACTCACAAATAACAACTAACTACACGGCTGATTGGAGATTAGGTTCTGATTGACCGCAAAACCAGTTATTCCTACCGTTAATATCACGGGAATTGTACCGCGATTGATCGCCACAGCAATTGCTTTAATTCTTAAGGATATATTTAGCCTTTTTTGGGAACTACTCATAATTCATTCATCTCCTACAAAACTGCTTTCAAATCTAAGGCTGCTTCATTCAATTTTTGAGTGCCGACTTTAGTTTGACTGATACCGCAAGCGGTTTGGGCTGCGGCTTGATTGAGGGAGTTCATAGCTTGCACTACCTGTTCGATCGCGATCGATTGCTGTTTGGCATTTAGCGAAATTTGCTGAGAACTCAAAACCACATTGTTAATGGCATTGGCAACTCCTGCAAATGCTGCTGCGGTTTCTGAGGCAATATTCACGCCCGATTCCACTGTTTTAGTTCCTTCGTCTGTCACCATTACCGTTGAGTTAATCGCCCTTTGAATATCACCAACTAATAGATTAATTTGCGCTCCTGACTTTTTACTGCGATCGGCAAGTTTGCGAATTTCTGACGCCACCACGCCAAACCCCTTGCCGTGTTCTCCCGCCCGCACTGCTTCAACAGCAGCATTGAGTGCTAACATATTAGTTTGATTGGCCAAATCGCTAACTACACTTGAGATATTACCAATGTGAGCTGTTTGTTCGCTCAACTCTATAATTTGTCCTTGGATATCCTGAACTTTAGTTTTCAGACTTGCCATTGCTTCTAAAGTTTGTTCTACAGCTTTTGTGCCACCTCCCGCTAAACTCAAAGCTTGCATTGCTTGAACCACGGCTGTTTCTATCTGCTGTGATGTCGCCCTTGAAGATGCTCCCAATTCGTCCATTGTAGTAGTAGTTTGATTTACTGAAGCTGCTTGCTGACTTGCCATACGTTCCTGTTCTTCGACGGTGGCTGCAATCTCAGTGGAAGAAGAGGCGATCGAGCTAATTGCCCGATCGATAGTTGCAACAATTCCTGACGAGATCAGCCCAGCCATACCCGCACCAAACAGCACTAACAGCACCGAAGCAACCAGCAGCGTCGATACCAAAAAGCTTAAAGCTTCCTTCGTCATTTTAGTTTTTTGGTTAACCAGATTTAATTCTGTTTCCCGAAATTCCCGGTTCACTTTCAAAAATTCTTCCACTACCTTTTTGTACTTGCCTGTATTAAATACAGCGATGGCTGCCGCTGTCTGATTTTGCAGCACTAAGCGAACAATGTCTTCGTTACAACCCTCATAATATTGCTGGACTAGCTTTTGCATCCTCTGCAAACGAATTCTCTGTTCGGGATCTTTAACGGTCGGCGCTACATTATCCGCCGACTGCTGAGCCAACTCTGCACCTGTGTGAAAATCAGTTAAAAAATCATTATTTTTATTAATTAAATATCCACGTAGCCCCCGTACCATTTGCTCCGCACCTAGGGATAGATTAGTTGTTTCTCCGAGTACGTTCTGTACCCTTTCCGTTTCTTGGAAAGTTTTAAACACCTGCTGTGTAGTAGCGATAACTATTACCGGAAACCCTAAGTATATAGCGGCTGGCGCTAGATATCCGAGCAGCATCTTGTTTCTAATGTTTAAGTTGTTTATTTTAGAAAACATATTTTTTTCCTTAATTTAAGCAAGTGCATACACGAATTAGATTTCTTTGCCAAATAGCGCTTTAAAAGCCGATTTGGTATAATTAACTTCTTTAGTCATGGACGCAGTTCAAGATACTTCTCTCATGCGGAGTCTCGCTCCTTACCAGTCCTGATCTGTGCGTTGGATCGGGATTGCGAAGGAAATGAAGTATCAAGCCAGATGCTTCACTTGACTCAGGATACATAGGCTTTGCGTAAGTCCTGTTCTTGATTTGATTCAAACCTCTTCATCAACAACTACTCCTCCTTTTGTCAGAAGTTTTTGCAAGTTCAGAATAGCCATCATTTTTTCCCCGTAAAGAGCTGTCCCCCTTAGATATTCGCGGTTTGCAGAATACAGTGCAGCCGGAACAGCCGCAATTTCCGACACATTTAAGTATATAATATCTAATATTTCGTCAACAATTATACCAGTAACAAAATCCCCAACTTCAACAACGATCGCCTTAGAGAGATAATTCGTATTCTCCAACATATTTAAAGACATATTTAAAACACTGCGAATATCAATTAGCGTCACAATTTCTCCCCGTAAATTTATATTTCCCACTATGCGATCGGGAGTGCAGGGAACCGGAGTTACTTGGTTAATCTCAGTAAATTCGCGCACTTGATCCAAAGGAAGACTAAAGTATTCACTATTCAAAACAAACACCGCCAAAGACATATTAATTGCAGCATCATTTTCCCCCTCGCCTTGCCGCCTCAAATTATTAGTCCGCGATTGAAAAATTGCTTTTTCTTCGGGGGTAGCGTGCGCGCAAAAAACGTGACGATTGCTCAAAATTGTAGGATTTTTGCCTAACAATTTTGCACTTATTTGCGAGTGTAAATTTTTCGTCTCTGCCTCACCTGCTGTTTCTTGATTACCTGCATTGCTTGGAGAAACAGACCAGCTTTCCTCTGACTTTTGGGGAGAATATCGAATTAAGTGATCGAGATTCAGCAGCATGATAATATCGGCTTCGCAGCGGGCAAGTCCAGCTACAAAATGATGAGAGACTTGTGAAGTCTCTCGCCCATAAGATAGCTGCGGAGTGATGGCATCTTGTGAGAGTTCCTTAACTTCGCGAACTTGATTGACAATTATACCGACTTTCGATTCTTGCCACTCGATGACGATCGTACTATCTGTCAGAGAATACTCCTGCCAAGCGTATCCAAAACGCAGATTCAGATCCATCACGGGCAGAATTTCGCCCCGAAGGTCGATCGCCCCCACAATATCTTGAGGTGCTTCTGCAATTGCTGTCAACTCCGGCAGAAAGAAAATTTCGCGAACATAACAGGCTTCTATACCGCAGAGAAAACCGTTCTGTTCAAAGATAAGATACGGTTTAGTTTCCATATTTTAGTGTACAGTTTCTTTAGTGTATAATCTTAACAATTTATTTTTAACATTCATCAGCACTTGACTAGCTGTCATTTTCCCCTGTGAATCTATGGGAGTGTTTGGCGGTAGTGCTTTCAGGATTTCACAAGATGAACTGTACATTTTAAGAGCTCTTTTTACTTGACCTTCTTTATTGTATATATTCCCTAGTTCTATATAAGCTGAAACAAAAGATGGACACATATAAATAGTCCTCTTTAATAAATTTTTTGCTGTTTCCAATTGCCCCTGTTCTTCAGCAATTTGAGCTTGTAAATAATCAGTGTATACTGATCCAGGCTCTACTTTCCTAGCTCGATTACAGTATTCTATTGCCTGAGAATAATTGCCTGCATTTGCCTGAACTTGAGCGATTAAAAAATAAGCATCAAAATTATGCCCCTGCAAGTCTATTGCCTCTTGTGCCTTGTTGATTGCCTCAGCATAATTGTGATCTTTAAATAATTTTTTAGCCTCTAAAATGAGTATTTTAGGCGTTTTATCTGGAGTATTTTCTGCTATTATTTTTTGTGTAACTGACAGGGCATTGTTCGGCAATCCGTCCTCCAGATAGCGAGAGCGCAGCATCTTCCCCAGCGGATTACTTATGTTTAATACGGGCGACATCTCGGGAAAATTGCTGTTAGTAGTAACACGAGGTGGCATCGTTTCCCTTGTTAGCAACTCACTACTATCATCGCCCATAGTATCTGCTTTCGGGAATTCCCGAAATGCCGAGTTGGCTTCCCCTACCGTCGCAACCCTAGACTCTATTTGACCGCCTTCCTCCGGTACTGCATCCCGACGCTGATACACCACCGACTCCGGGAAAATCTTGGATTCAAACTCGTTCATAATTTGACCGAAAACTTCAGCGTGACCAGTCATTAAATATCCTCCAGGTCTCAGGGTTTTGGAAAATTTTTTCAGTACCAGTGAAATATACTTATGTTCAAAATATACAAAAACGTTTCTACACAAAATTAAGTCTAGGTTATAAATATTTTGGTAAATATTAGGAAAATCATCTGTGATTAAATTTACACAGCTAAAGTTGACACTTTGGCGCAATTCTAGATTAATTTCCCAATCATTTTGCTTCTGATGAAAATACTGCTTTTGTATCTGCGGTTCAACCAAGCGAAACGACCAATGACTATAAACTCCTTGGGGCGCTTTTTTGATTACTTTTTCATTGATATCTGTACCTAAAATTAATATTTTCCAGTGTTCCCAATCGGGAATCAACTGTTTTAAAACAATAGCTAAAGAATAAGGTTCTTCACCGGTGGAGCAGCCCGCACTCCAGATTCGCAATGTCGGCTGCATTCCCAAGGTCTTGTGCAAGTTTCTTTTATGCTCTATCAATTCAGGAAAAATTACTTTTTTTAACAGAGCAAACTGCCCTTTATCTCGCATAAAATAACTTTCAATTGTTGTTAATAGCACTACTAATTCTGACCATTCATTTTTACTTTCAAAATTTTTGGCGGTTAAAAGTTTATAATATTTTTCCGGTTCTGCGATTTTTCTTGCTCTCATTCGACTCATGATTTTATGAGACAAACCAGCTCTATCTTGGGATCTGATTCGCACTCCAATTTCAGTAGTAATTAAGTTAATAAATAGCTGAATTATGGAATCATTCATGTCAACTCACGTAGATTCGTTTAATAATTGGGGAAGTGGCAACTTTTACTGAGCTGGTGCTGAGTTTGTGCTGAGCATAGTTGCTAGTCTGCGGCTCGTCCGTTCGCGAAGCCGCAGGGAGCCGAAGGGAAGTGCGTAGCTGAACTATTAGGAATTGGGGAACTTGTAAGCTCGTGTATTCCAAATATGGGGAATTGGGAATTATAAATTGGGAATTATAAATTGGGAATTTAGCCGATCGCATTAACAAGAACAGTGTCACACCACATCATATCAGAAACTTGCCAGCTACTCAAAAGAAAAAGGCAAAAGGTAAAAGACACAAGCCAGGAAAAAATTATCCCTTCTGCCTTCTACCTTCTGCCTTCTACCTTCTGCCTTCAAAAGCACTAATCTCCAACTTTAAGCTGGATATATCCGCAAGCGACGATTTGGTTCTTCCCCAAAACTGTGGGACTTCAGGTGATAGTGTTCCACAAGTTCGTGCTGCATTTTGCGGACGTTGGGAGAACGGGGCAGGAGTTCCACCGGCTGTCCCTTCGGAATGACAATTTGCTCGACTGCTAAGCGCGTTTCTTCCAAAGCTTCGAGCTCATCAGAAGAACCGCTGCGGGCGAATAAGGCGAGGTCTGCCACTTCCGGGGTGCCGGGGTCATCCATGTCTAACAGACGCCGCAAAGCTCTCGCTACGTGGGGAATAGTGCCGGCCTTAATTGTGTGCAGGGGAACTTGGCGAGTTTTGGCCAAGTGCCTCAATTTCGACTGGTTCCGAACGTTCGATCGCAAAGCCAAAACCACGTCAGCGCTCTCAATATCCTTCGTCAGCAGCACCGGCAGATTCAGCGTCGAAATCACTTGTTCGAGCTGGTGGCGAGGTATGCCGTAAGGATAAACGTGGAGGGGCAAATCTTCGCCGTTAGGGCCGACATTATGGGAATAGCGCCCGGGGTTGGGTACTGGTTCGACGGACAGCGATTCTTCGAGCAGTTGCTCGAAATACCGAGTCTCAGAAACCGGCGCGCTCTTAGGAGCTAAGTTCTCGCTGGGAGCGGGCATCGGCACCATTTTGCCAGCACTCCGCCACCCAGAGATCGGTGTGACGGGCCGCATTGCCGATACAGCAGCCGGGCCGGCGGAAGCTGGCCTCCCCGGAAACCGGGCGGGGGGAGCGGCTGAGTCGCGCTCGATAATTACTTCTCCTCTCTCGCTGACGCTTCTGATTTGCTGGTGCGGTTCGCGTCCCCGCAGCAGAGTGTCGATCGCCTCTGCAACTCGCTCGTGGATTACCCAGCGCTCGCGTTCGAGCATTTCGATGGCAATTTCAAAAGTTGGCGGTGCTTTGCGCTCCAAAACCGTCTTTTGAGAACCGCGCCGTCTTGCTTCGTCATCTCCCAGCGTCACCGCTTGGATGCCCCCAATTAAGTCTGCCAGAGTCGGGTTTTTCATCAAGTTTTCGATCCGGTTCCCGTGGGCGGTACCGACCAACTGCACGCCCCTTTCGGCGATCGTCCGAGCCGCCAAAGCTTCGAGTTCCGTGCCGATTTCGTCAATCACGATCACTTGCGGCATATGGTTTTCCACTGCTTCGATCATGACTTGGTGCTGGAGTTCGGGACGGGAAACTTGCATTCTGCGAGCTCTGCCGATCGCCGGGTGGGGAATATCTCCATCTCCGGCAATTTCGTTGGAGGTGTCGATGATTACCACCCGTTTTTCCAAGTCATCGGCGAGCACGCGGGCAATTTCCCGCAGGGCCGTGGTTTTGCCAACCCCGGGGCGGCCGAGCATCAAAATTGACTGACCGGTTTCCACTAAATCGCGGATAATGCCGATCGTCCCGAACACAGCGCGGCCCACCCTCAAAGTCAAGCCGATAATCTCGCCGCTGCGGTTGCGTAGGGCGCTAATTCGGTGCAGGGTTTGCTCGATACCGGCTCGATTGTCGCCGCCGAAGTGGCCGACTCGCTCGATGCAATAGTTGAGGTGCGCCTTGGAAACTGGCGTTTGAGAAAGAGGTTCGGCCAAGGATGGAAAACGAGCTTCAGGTTGGCGGCCCAAATCCATGACAATCTCAATGAGATTGTTGCGCTGCGGGTGCTGCTCTAAGGGCTGCCGGATCTCATCTGGCACGATGTCTAATAATCTGTTGAGGTCGTCTGTAATCTGCATTCGCCTCGATGTGTTCGGTGACGTTTTCAACTTTTTAGTCATTAGTCATTAGTCATTAGTCATTAGTCATTAGTCATTAGTCATTAGTACCAATGCCCAATTCCCAATGCCCAATGCCCAATTCCCAATTCCCAATTCCCAATGACTAAAATTCTTTGAGCTGGGAAACTAGAGAACAAGCTAAACTCACGGCCTCCGAGAGAAGTTCTGGGACGGCTTCGAGCTGAGGTAGCCGAGATGTTTGAACTCCGGCTCCTGACCGCGCTACTGCCACCGGAACGGCATAGGCTCGATCGATCTGCATTGTTTCTAATTGTTCTAAAATTGGCGATAGCAAAACCCTGGCATAGCTGCCGTAAGCTACACCTGCAATGTATGGGACAGGGGGAACTGATAAATTTTTCCCGCCATCCTTCAACAGTCCGTCGGCTCTCAGCTTGCTGACAGTGTGAGCATTAGTGCCGCCTGCAAGTTGCACGTATCCCGGCAACTGGGCCGCCAAAACTTTTTGACCGAGTTTGACCGCGGCTCTGGTAGTTCCTGTTCCGATATCTCCGCTCATTGGCCTACCGTCGGTTTGCCAAATTAGGGGACAAGGAAGGGGGGAAATTATTTGATAGAGTGTCCGCAAATAATCAATCAAACCGTCTCCATCGGGGCAACTAATTGCTATTACCTTGAGTTGACCGACCCAGGGAGCTATACTCGACCAAAGTCGCGCAAAATCTGCCTCTCTGCCTACTTGCGTGTGGATTTCTAGGGCGTCGGCACCGGATTGCAAGATTAAAGGTGCGATCGCGGCGGGAGCAGACACGTAAGAACGAGTATAAATCAGTTGGCTCGGACAAATCGGCAGACAGCGACCGCAGCCATAGCATTGCTGGTCTATCACCCCGGAAAAACCACTGCCAGCACTCTGAAAAACTATTGCTTCGGCTGGACATATTTTTTCGCACGGCCGCCAGCAGTCCACCGGACAATCGGCTGGGTTGAATTCGGCTTTGCGAAAATGCGGGTCTTCCCCATCATTTAAACTCACCATCAGCAACGGCAACCCTTTGCCGCCAAACCTGCGGTTTTGAGTTCTTGCCTGTAATTCGCTGGCCACTTGTAGGGCTTCTTTCGCTGCTGCGACGGCGGCGGGATCTGCCGCGACATCGATACAGTCAGCGCCTGCTAAGGTGTAAGCCAAGGTGAGATTCCGTACAGCAGGCAGGTGCTGAAAGCTCGCCCCACAGATCAGCTTGAACCAATGGCCACTTTTTAATGAGTTTAGGGGATGATAATGTTCTGTCACCCTTATATGCTAATCCTTTGAACTGAAAATTACTATCTGAAAATTTTTACTTAATTTTAAAATTTAGGCTCATACAAGCTGGAAACGCTACTGATAGCAGTAGCTCTGGCGCTGTTGGCTCTATATGTAGAGTTCTGCCTTAATTTTTTTTTCTAAATTTGATTTTTTTGAGAGCGGCTGCTGAGGGGCGAGTTGGAGATGGCGCGATCGGCTTGAGTGACAGACAGACCTTCTATTGTATCATAGTTGGGTGGCTTTGGCAAGGAAACAGTAGGATAGAGATTTTTGTTTGAAGTTGCCGTGCAGTGGCAATTGCCATAAAGTTCGATCGAGCAGGGAAACCCATCGACGAACCGCAGATGAACATTATCCTCCCTGACTCGAAGCTAAATTCATCTGGGTTAGTCTGCGATTCAACGAGCTATACTACTTGCTCAGCCGCTTGTAAACAGTAGCCAAAGCATGGCTATCCCCCACATTTCCCGGAAACAAAACAACTGGCAAATTGGGAAACAGAGGATGCTCCGCCTCGGTTTTCACCACCGAACAACCTGCAATAATTTGACCGATTTGCCTGACACTTTTCAGCGACAAACCTGTACTCAAAACATCATTAGAAGTAATACCGCCCTTGCTAATCAAAAACCCGATATCCGCAGGCAGTCCCCGCACGATATCCATCAATAAAGCAGAAACCGCTTCTCCAAATTTTAACCGGACTTCGGTATTTTCAAATTCGAGTTCCTTGCGGCTGGTATAAATTACAGGCGTTTTGTTCTCTGCATGAGCAGTGCGGCATTTTTGGAGAATTTCATCGAGCATTTGGGTGCGATACTCTGGTGAATCTTCTACCAAGTGAGATACATCTATTTCAATGCTAACTATATTGGGTTCTTTTAACAAGCGTTCCAATTGTTCGGTAGTTTTCTTAACGTGGGAACCAACTATTACTGCACCCGGTTTGCCATCCCTCACATATTTTGCCATTTCGTCGGCTGCTACTGGCTGTGGGCCGAGGTTAGCTAAGGATGTTAAAATACTTGCTGCACTACGGAATAAAAACTTTTTGCCTTGACTGACTGCATGGAGAATGTGTTTGGCAAATGTGTCTAAATCGCCTTGGCTTTGGCCGTCAACAACTGCACATTGGTTGTCTGTCATGTCCATCAGTCGATCTAAACTTCCGTAGCGAATGTCTCCGAGTAAAATGCGATCGACTGCATCAGCGGGGATGCGACCTTTGGTTTTTTCTTCTACATAGTCGGGGAGGTAACTGTGACTGTACCCGAAGACTGAATCTTTGGCAAATTCGGTTTCGTGTACTGGTGTCGGGACACTGTTAACTATTAGGTAGTGCACGCTGTGGCGAGTAATTCTGCCTCCTTCAAAAAAGGCGGGAATCAGAAAATGAGCGTCGAAGGGGCCAAGTTCTTCGGCGATCGCGTCGGTTTCGATGGGATAGTGACCGCGCAGGGTAGAATCGGAACGGCTAACTATTAGGAAGTCTTCGATTTTTTCGGTGGCGATCGCCCTTTTTAGATTTTGGCACACTTCGCGGGTGACGGAGGCTGCTTTTTCGGGAGTTAGCGATCGAGTATTTGTCAGGATGAAGAAAATCGGGCACTTGTCGCGCAGCCCCAAACGCAGGGTGTCTTCGTCCCAACGTGTCAGCAGCAAGCAACTGTGCACGGTTTGAGAACCAGTCGGATCGTCGTCGAGAACTATAATCTTGGGTTTAACAGAAGACATACTGACCTGGTTGTTAACGTCACCTTTCCAAGATATCCTTACCTGTTACGTAACAGGAAAAAATTTACAATAGTTATGATATTTTTTTCACCATTCTCATAAGTTATAATTTGGAGAATGTGTTTGAGTTCGCTCGGTTCAGTAAGCTTCATGTTGCTACTGGGGAAGAGGCGCACACAGCCGTGTACACTACTAACTTTTGCCCTTTTTAAAATTAGCAGCGTTTAGCTCTTGCAACTTTTTCATTTCTGCTTGAACTCCTACGGCTACCTGCAAAGCTTCGTTGAGCAATCGCCCTTGTTCGCTGGCTCGATCGCTAATTTGCAGGGCATTCAAATTTCTTAAGTTATTGGCAAATAATTCGGAGTTAGTAGCGACAAACTTTTTGTTTTCCCTAAGAATTCTTTCAGTTTTCAAAGCTCGCACTAAATCGTCTCTGATTAGCTGCAAAGCTTGAACTACTTTTGCGCGATCGCCGATTTTGACTTCCACATTGCCAGCATCTTCTATCAGATCATTAATGGCGATCGCTTTGATGATACCGTTATAGCGATCGACATCATCAAAAAGATTGATTAAATGTTGGTTTTGCCGACTGCATCGAATTTTCCACGCATCCTCAAAGATTAAACCGACTATCGCAGCGAAGTGAAGGGCCAACCACAACAAATAAGCTCTAGGAAATATCGCAACCAGCAGCCAACAACTGATTAGAACCAAAACAATTAAACCGACAGTTTTCAAAGCTTCGCGGGCGAACTTAGTCGCTGTCGGCGGCCGGTATACGCGATCGGGCCCCGCGCCGGTGAGGTGCTTGAGCTCACCGAGAGTAATTTCTAATCCCTGAATGTCAGCTCGCATAAATCTTCACAAATATTTGTTAAATATAAAGTTTTGTTGTAGAACAAAGGGCTCGTCTACAATAAACCTAACACTTTTTTCACCCAACCCTGCACTATGTCCGCACGTCCTATATACCTCGACAATCACGCCACAACCCCCGTAGATCCACGGGTAGTTGATGCGATGCTGCCGTATTTCACCGAACAATTCGGCAACGCAGCCAGCATCAACCACGTCTACGGCTGGGAAGCAGAAGCAGCGGTAAAACAGTCACGACAAATCATAGCAGAAGCGATCAACGCCTCCCCAGAAGAAATTGTTTTTACCAGCGGCGCCAGCGAAGCAAATAACTTAGCGATTAAAGGCATCGCTGAAGCTTATTTCAGTAAAGGAAAGCACATTATCACAGTAAAAACCGAACACAATGCAATTCTTGACCCCTGTACCTATTTGCAAAAATTGGGGTTTGACATCACGGTTTTACCTGTCAAAAGCGACGGGCTGGTTGATATAGGTGATTTGATCAAAGCGATTCGGGCCGAGACAATTTTAGTTTCAGTGATGACGGCTAACAACGAAATAGGAGTCATTCAGCCGATCGCAGAAATTGCAGCAATTTGTCGCGGAAATGACATTCTTTTTCACACAGATGCGGCACAGGCGATCGGCAAAATTCCCCTCGACGTAGAGGAGATGAATATTGATCTAATGTCCTTGACAGCCCACAAAATCTACGGGCCAAAAGGGATCGGTGCTCTCTACGTGCGCCGCAACAAACCGAGAGTGCAGCTAGCGCCGCAAATGCACGGAGGAGGACACGAACGGGGAATGCGATCGGGAACTCTCTACCCACCGCAAATAGTTGGGTTTGCCAAAGCAGTAGAATTGGCAATTGCAGAAATGCCGTCGGAAACAGAACGAGTGGTTAATTTGCGGCAGCGTTTGTGGGAAAACTTGAGTGAATTGGGCGATGTTTTTCTCAACGGTCACGCTACGAAGAGATTGCCAGGGAATCTCAATATTAGTGTAGGCGGGGTTGACGGTCAAGCGTTGATGTTAGGTTTGCAACCGGCGGCGGCAGTTTCTTCGGGATCTGCTTGCACTTCGGCGAAAATATCTCCATCTCATGTTTTAGCAGCGATCGGGCGATCGGACAAATTAGCTTACGCTTCAATTCGGTTTGGTATTGGCCGGTTCAATACCGAAGCAGAAATAGATGCAGTCGCCGAACACGCGATCGCAACTATTACATCTCTCCGACAAGCTCAAAAAGTAATGAGTTAGAAAGTATTGGTGTCAACTTAAGCCTAAAACCCACTGTCTCTGTCATTTTTATCTAAGTCTCGATCCCCCTAAATCCCCCTTAATAAGGGGGACTATGAAGATACTCTTATCCCCCCCTTATTAAGGGGGGCTAGGGGGGATCGGGAAGATGAAAAAAAGTCATTTAGTCACTTAGAACCAAACACCTCGCGCACGCGATAAATAGGTTTTCCCTGCGACTCGTGATAAGTCCGCATCATCACTTCCGCCAGCAAACCAAAACAAAATAACTGCACGCCCGTTAACAGCAAAACCACAGCCAAAATCAGCAAAGGACGATTGCCAATACTTTGACCAAAAGCAAATTTTAAGACTGTCAAATAAATCCCTAAAACCGTCCCCAACGTCATAGAACTCAGTCCCAAAAGTCCAAAAACGTGCATCGGTCGAGTCAGGAACTTTTTCATAAAAGAAATAGTTAACAAATCCATCAACACGCGAAAAGTCCGCCAAATTCCGTACTTACTTTGACCGAAACGGCGGGCGTGATGTCGCACAGGCAGTTCTGCAATTCTCGCCCCTTCAATAAACGCCAACGCTGGCAAAAAGCGGTGTAATTCCCCGTACAAATTCAAGTCTGCTACCAACTCGGATTTATAAGCTTTCAAAGAACAGCCGTAGTCGTGCAAAGTTACGCCTGTAACGCGACCAATTAACCAGTTAGCAATTTTAGAAGGAATCAACCGGCTAATAGTATTGTCTTGCCTATTTTTGCGCCATCCGCTAACTAAATCGTAGCCTTCATTTAACTTTGCCAACAACAGCGGAATATCAGCCGGGTCATTTTGCAAATCGCCGTCTAGGGTAACAATAGCACGGCCGCGAGCGCGATCGAAACCTGCCGACATGGCAGCAGTTTGCCCGTAATTGCGGCGCAAAATTACAGCACAAAGGTCATTGCGAGTGCTGGCTAACTGCTGGAGAAGTTCAGCAGAACCGTCCTTAGAACCGTCATCTACACAAATAATTTGATAGCTGAGTCCAGATGGTTGGATAGAAGAGGCGATCGCCTCAATCAAATGAGGCAAACTTTCCACCTCATTATACACCGGCACCACCACCGAAACGTCGGGAACAACCTCAAAGGCAGCCTGCTGTCCCGCCAATTTTTCCAAAAATAATGCAGCGTCCATTTCTTTGTTAGATAACATCAGTAATCATTAGTCATTGGTCATTAGTCATTAGTCATTAGTTAACAGTCACCCGTCAACCGTCAACCGTCAACAACTAACTAGGTTGATAACTTGCCACAACTTTACCATATCCCCGCAATTGCTGGTAATAAGCTTGACTGACTAGATCCCCATCCTCCGACAAAACATCGATACCGATACCGTTGCGACCTTGTGCTTGTCCCGAACTGTGAATGTAGCGGTTCTCTCCGAGATACAATCCTACGTGAGTTGCTTTTTCCGGCGTACCAAAAAATACTAAATCCCCCGATTCTAAAGCAGTGATACTAATAGGTTTAGTAAAAGCTTCCTGCTGATAAGCATCCCTCGGCAACCAGATTCCCGCCGCAACAAAAGCAGCTTGCATCAAGCCCGAACAATCATAATTTGGCCCGACTGTACCGCCCCAAAGATAATAATTGGATTGGTTCATAGCCTGGCGAGTGAAAGTAATTACTATTGGTAATTTTTCCTTGATTTCCGCCTCAGAAACCACCAGAGGATGATACACTGTTTCTGCCACATCGAGCAACTCAACATCTCGAATATCTAGCCATCCCGGATAATCATCTTCGCACAGCCGCACCATCACAGCCGTTGTATCCCCCTGAACAACCGAGTCTATGCCATTTCTCCCCCCCTTCATAAGCTGGGGGGGGTCAACTACTCGCAAATGTCGCCCCAGCGCTGCTTGAGTTGCCAATCGATCGCACTTGGGGGAATCGTAAATATTTATGTGCGATCGGGCTCGGTACTCCACAACATCAGATAATTGATAATTGGCCATTGCTAATTGCTCATTGTTTGCTGTTAATTGTTCGCATTTAACGATAGATTGCCATTAGCTGCTAGCCGTTAACCGTTAAGCGTCAGCCATTAACCATGACATTTTTTCACAAAGACGAACAATTAGAAACCCTCGGCAGTAGCATTATAGACTCCGCATTGTCAGAATTTACAGGCTTAAGTGGCGATCGTATAGCCATTACCTGGATAGTCTACGATCCGCCGGTGCGAGTCAATACAGGCGGGGCCCTGAGTGCAGAAGAATTTTGGAAATATCAACCCCGAGGTTTTAGCGCCAGAAGTTCCGAACGAATTTATCCGGCCAGCATCGTCAAATTATTCTACCTCGTTGCCATCTGGGAATGGGCGCAAAAAGGCATGATTAAAACATCGCCAGAATTAGAACGCGCCGTCCGAGATATGATAGTTGATTCCAGCAACGACGCCACCAGTTTAGTAGTAGATGCCCTCACCGGCACCACCAGCGGGCCAGAATTATCACCCGCCCCCTTTGAAACTTGGAAACAGCAGCGAAACATCGTCAACCGTTACTTTCAATCATTGGATTGGCCGGAATTACAAAATATTAACGCCAATCAAAAAACCTGGTGTGACGGCCCCTACGGTCGCGAGCGAGCATTTCTGGGAGAATTAATGGAAAATAGAAATATGCTGACCACAAATGCAGCGGCGCGTTTGCTGCACAGTATAATCGGCGGCGTAGCTGTTTCTGCCCAAGCATCGCAAGAAATGATGGGTTTAATGAAACGCAGTTTAGACCCAGCAGAATTAGAGGCAGATCCCGAAAATCAAGTTACAGGTTTTTTAGGTGGGGGATTGCCAGAATCAGCAAAATTGTGGTCAAAAGCGGGGCTGACAAGTCAAGTTCGTCACGATGCTGCTTATATTGAAATAGCGGGTTTGCGGCCGTATTTATTGGTTGTATTTACCGAGGGCAAAGAGAATAGCAAGAATGAAGAGATTTTGCCATTTATATCGCGGCAATTTGTCGAAGCGATGAAAGTGCTTAATTAGATTTAGTAGTTGATTATTGCGCCTAGACTAGACTTGAACTGCAAAAATAATTGGGACGGGCTAGAAGCCCATCCCACAAAATTTTCTTGTGGGATGGGCTTCTAGCCCGTCCAAAAATTTGATTAAAAGGAATTTTTTCCTAGAAGCTCTAGAACGGAGAGGGAGGGATTTGAACCCTCGAAGGATGTTAACACCCTTAACAGATTAGCAATCTGCCGCTTTCGACCACTCAGCCACCTCTCCAAGATGACAGTAACTAACTATAGCACACACATCTTCTTTTTGCCAACCCCTAATTGAAAAATTCCTCAATCCCTTACTCTGTATACTTTCCGCCGGAGGCAAAAGGCAGATTTCCCCCAATCTCCCCCTCTGGCCCAACTCCAGACTCGAAACCTACTCCCCAAAGCCCCTAGCCTTCAAGTGATTTTCCCAACTAAAATTGGAACTCAAAAAGAACCTCTTAGTATACAAATACCCCAAGCGGTATAGGTTAGCCTTGCGATCGCCGTCGAGATTAAAGTCCGTCGTCGTCACCCCAGCTTCAGTCACATCAATATTAATCACCCTGCCCTTATCCATTTCCCGCTGGTGATAGCGGTCTCTTGCTTTCATCATCGTTCTGAACATCGCCGCCAGCATCGACAGGGGAGTATCAATCTTAGCTTTAGTCTCAATTCCGGTATCGACTAATCGAAACCCAAAGGTAAACCAGCGCGGCGACGCAGGAGTCGCACCGACGGATTGTTTGTCATAAATCCACAGGGGGAAATTGCTCAAAATTCCGCCATCTACAATTAAGTCATCGCCGAGTTTTCCTGGTTCAAAAAATAGGGGAATACTCATCGACAACCGAACGGCTTCAGCGACGCTAAAATGTTCAGCGCTTGGGAGGCGCAACTGCTCGTACAAAGCATCGGAATCTGTCGATTCGCGCCGATGTAAGTCGTCGGGCAGCACCAACATTTCACCGCGAGTGAGGTTAGAGATTACTACTTTTAATTCCCGGTCTTTTACGATTTGTTTGACATCGGCAAAAGTGTGCAAGTTACCTCGACCGAGCATTGCTTCCAGCCACTGCCGGAACGGCTGCGCCGAATATTCTCCCATCTGACGGCTAACTGTTAGGAAAAGCAGCGTCCAAGCAGGAGATTGCAAGTCGTCGGCGGGGTCGCCGTTTAAAATTAGAGGACTGTTTTTTTGAGTTAAAAATATACTGTAATCGAGCTGTCCTAAAATTTCCTCTAAATCATCAATTGACAAGTCGGTTGCCAATACTGCGGCAGTAATGGCACCTGCCGAAGTACCTGCCAATTTTCGCCACTGGATGCCCAAATCGCTACAGCACCTGAGTGCTCCTAAAAATGCAACTCCGCGCACGCCGCCGCCTTCAAAAACCCCATCGGCATAGATTTGACCGTTTTCGTCGGGAGGCGGAAATTTGCTGAGAATTGTTTGTTTCTCCGTTGCGGTGATTCTGACACCGGGTTCTTGCAAAATTTGCTGCGGATACCACTTGCTCATGGGAAATACCTCGGATAAATTTTGGGTTTTAGATTTTAGATTTATATCTCTTGTTCTTGATTGTTGTCGCCATCCATTGCCTCTTTGACGTATTGTTGAACTTGCGATCGCACTTGTTCGTAGGCCACCGACGCGCACCAAGGCCGGAGAGATAAAATAGTTGTATCGGGAGTAATCTCGGCGACCAAACAAGTCGGGGGCGGATTCTCCAACACCAGCGGGTGAGAGTGGGCAATTTCTAATAACTCAGCTACAGTTGGACGAATTGGCCGATCGCCAATATCAATCTTCAAGTCTACTCGCCTCGTTCCCATTGCCGTGGTATTTTTCAATGTACCGTTAAACAACTGATTGTTCGGGACAATAATTTTTATGCGATCGTCTGTTACCACGGTTGTTGAAAAAATCCCGATGCTGTCCACCACTCCCTTAACATCCGCAGCTTCGATCCCATCTCCGACTTCAAAGGGCCGCAAACTAATCAACATTACCCCAGCAGCAAAGTGCGACAAAGTATTTTGCCACGCCAAACCGATCGCCAAACCCGCGGCACCCACCACCGCAACCACACTGGTAGTTTGAATTCCCAACTGACTCAAAGCGGCGACTACTCCCACTACCAAAATCGTAATTTCAGCAGCTTGAACTAAGAATTTCCGCAGCGTGGCTTCGGTGCGACTCAGTGCTCGGCGAGTCACGCGGCCGGCAAAGTCGATCGCAAATCGCGTAATTAACAAAATGCCGATCGCCCACAGCAGTTGAGGTACAATTTTAAACCCCAATTCTACGAATTTTTTTGAGAATTCTTGGGCTATTTCCAAGGCTTGTGTTCTTTCTGCATTTAGCTGAGAATAGAAGGTTTGGGCTATTGGTAAAAACGTCTGAATAACTGTCATGTTAATTGGCAATTGGGAATTGGGAATTGAGAATTGCAGTCTCAGTCTTATCGCTTATTCCGAGAGTCCGACAGGGGTTGAAAACCCCTGTCTCATAGCGGAAGTCCTCTCAAAGAGGACTAAAATCAATAATTTCCTCGCTCAAAATCTTGAGTCGGTTTTAACGGAGATGTTGCACCATTGTCAATTACTTGTTTAGGAACAGGCAAGATGCCTGTTCCACAAGAGATGAATTTTATTGTGGAACAGGCCGGAAAGCCTGTTAAGCGAGAATGGTGCACCATCTCAGTTAAAACCGACTTTAGCTATGAGGCAGGGGTTTAAACCCCTGCCGGACTACTGTTAATAGTTTACTGCTACGCGGGGCAATCGGTGTTTAAAAGCGCAGAGAATTTCCCACGAAATAGTTCCTAAAGTCGCGGCCCAATCGTCAGCAGTAATTTGATATTCCCCATCTTTGCCCAACAGCGTCACCACTTCACCGACTTCTAAATCGGGAATATCAGTTACATCCAGCATTAACTGATCCATGGTTACCGCGCCCACTTGCCGCACGAATTGACCCCTGACTAAAACCTGCATTTTATTAGAAAGATTGCGCGGAATGCCATCTGCATAGCCGATACCAATTACGGCAATCTGTGTCTGCCGCTGAGCTATAAATTGATAGCCGTAACTGACGCCGGTTCCTGCTTCAATTGTTTTCACCTGCGTTACCCTAGCTTTTACCTGCATTGCGGGCTTCAAATTGGATCTCGACTGCAAGTGAGATGCTGGATAAAGACCGTAGGTAGCTAAACCGACTCGCACTAAATCGTAGTGCAAATCCGGGTCAGCGAGGGCTGCAGCAGAGTTAGCCAAGTGGAGGCGAGGGGGGTTAATTCCTGCTATTTTAATTTGCTCGATCGCCTGTTGAAACCGCTGGTGCTGCTCTATCATAACTGCGGGATCGGGACTGTCTGCTGTCGCCAAGTGAGAGTAAATACTGGCTAATCTTAAATTGGGCAACCGCTTGATTAATTGCACAAATTCTGTGGCTTCTTGCCAGGGCGTACCCAATCGAGACATTCCCGTATCTAACTTAGCGTGAACCGGCAAAGATTGGTTAAGACCAGCGAGAACTTCCGAAAAAATTAGGGCTTGTTTGGCAGTACAAATAGTGGGCTGCAAGTGCCAATGGGCGATCGCCTTTACCTGTTGGGCTGTATGGGTTGCCCCCAACAGCAAAATCGGCGCTTCTATCCCAGCTTCTCGCAATTCTATTCCTTCGGGAATTGTCGCCACTCCCAGCCAACTAGCACCTGCTTGCAATGCTGTTTGACTGACTGCAACAGCACCGTGTCCGTAAGCATCCGCTTTCACAACTGCCATCAGTTCTGTATGGGAAGATAAGAGTTTTTTAAGCTGTTTTACATTGTGAGTTAAAGCTGCTAAATCGATTTCTACCCAAGCCCGCTGGCAAAGTCCCCCGTCATCGTCCCACAGCAACGTCTTCTGGCGGGATTCTTTTGTCGTTGATTCTGCGGTTGTTTTTTCCCCACTCCACATTGTCGATCGCTCCTACTTGCTTGCACCATTAAAAACTGCTTGGAGATTTTACCCTAAGTTTGATTATAATAAGATTCTCTCTTTCATCAAAGTTAACTGGTGTATCATAGCACCAAAAATACCCGGTAAAAACTATGGACGGACTGGCCTACCTACATTTAGCTGAAACTTGGGAAACGGCTGCGGGTCAAACTCGATCGACCCACTCAAAAAGGCACCTGAATTTAGCCTATACTCCTTTACTTTTCTTTACGATCGCTCTCACAATTGTCAATTTAGTCAACCCCGCACTCGCCATCAAAAAAGGTGATTCAGGCCCGGAAGTAGCCCAACTTCAGAAAACTCTACAAAACGCAGGCTATTTTCGTCGCCAGCCCACAGGATTTTACGGTGCTGTAACCCAGGCTGCTGTGAAAAAGTTCCAAGCAGACAACAACCTGAAAGTTGACGGAATTGTTGGCCCTAAAACCTTGTCAGCACTGAAAGGTAAACCGGAAGACGCGAGCATTGAAGGTGCGGAAAAAATCGCGCCCAATATCGATCCATCTTCGCCATCTCCTACCCCCACAGATAACACAAACGAACTCGAAGATCAAACTAAAACTCAGCCCCAAGAACCTCGATTTCAAGAACCATCTTTGCCACCCTTTAAAACTGAAAATTCCGAAGATAAAGAAAGTGAATTACCAGCCACAAAGCTAGTAAATCCTCCCGATAACACTCAAGGAAAAATGACCTTGAAAAAAACAATTTACGGCAACATCTCCCCCAAATCAATAGTTTATTCGGGAGCGGGTTTGTTTTTTGCTCAAAACATGATGTACCGCCACACAATCACAGTTTACGACAGGAACTTTAAATTAGTCAAGACTATTCCCGATACAGTCAACTTGTCGAAGTTCGGCTTTTCTAAATTCAAAGGTAATTATAAAGGCTCTCCCGTAGAAGCTGCTTTTTCAACCGATGGCAAATATGGCTACGTCTCCAACTACAAAATGTACGGTTCGGGGTTTAGAAATCCGGGAACCGACAGGTGTTCTCCAGCGGCCAAACACGACCAAAGTTTTCTGTACCGCATCAATACCCAAACTTTGAACATAGAAAAGGTAATTCCTGTAGGTGCAGTTCCGAAATTCAATGCTGTTTCGCCTGACAATCGCTTCGCGCTCGCTAGCAATTGGTGCAGTTGGGATTTGAGCGTAGTTGATATCAATAAAAATCTCGAAATCGAGCGAGTGAAACTGGGTGCATATCCTCGGGGTATTGTTGTTACTCCCGACTCAAAAAATGCCTATGTTGCCATCATGGGTTCTTCCGATATTGCGAAAGTGAATCTCATAGACTTTTCGGTAGAATGGCTGAGAAATATTGGCAATGCGCCGCGTCATTTGACGATCGATCCCAATGGAAACTATCTGTATGCCACTTTAAATGGTGGAGGGAATGTGGCAAAAATTGACTTGAAGACTGGTAAAGTGGTAGACCAAGTTTCGACTGGAAAAGCCCCCCGCAGTATGACAATTTCTGACCAGGGAAAACTGCTTTATGTGGTCAACTATTTCTCGAATACTGTTAGCAAAGTTAGGACGAGCGATATGAAAGTGCTGCAAACAGTGAAGGTTAATTCACGCCCGATCGGGATTACTTACGATCCGGAAACTAATCAGGTTTGGGTAGCTTGCTATTCGGGCAGCATTATGGTGTTTCAAGATTAATCTAGCTGGTTCGTAGTGAGAAGGCTTCAGTCCTGACTACAAATAAGGGCGATTAAATGTTATTGTGGGGCGGGCTAGGAGCAACGCCCCTAAAATATTACTTAGGCAACTTTAAAGACTTCACAACATACTTAGAAGACTTAGCAGGTACTTGGCCTTTTTTGGCCATAGCTTGGTAAACCATGGCTGCTACTTCAGCGCGAGTTGCTGTTTTATTAGGCTGCAAAAGTGTGCGCTTCGGGTGGTTGACAACTATGCCAGCTTCTGTGGCTGAGGCTACTTTGTTAACTGCCCATTTCGGCACTTTTGCCCTGTCTGTATAAACTTGTAAAATTTTGGTTGCTTTTGTTGATGGTTTCAGGCTCAAACCGCTCGCTAAAGCTGCGATGACTTCGACACGCGGAATCTGTTTTTCGGGACGGAACTCATTGTTTGGGTATCCTTTAAGATATCCAGTTGTGACGGTGTGGTCGATCGCAGGAGCAACAGGACTCTTGTCTTTTACGTCTTTAAAATCAATTGGTTTTCTGATCGGCTTCTTGTCGTCGGACATTCGCTGAATCAAACGCGCTAGTTCGGCTCGCGTCATCGGTTCGTCGGGACGAAATTTGCTGTCAGTGGACTCAGCAAAAATTTTCCGATCGACTAAAGCGACAATGAACGGACGCGCCCAATATTTGTCTGGAACATCGGAGAATCTAACGGGCGCAATTTTGGGTTTATCGGCTTTGGGTTTATCGGCTTTGGGTTTATCGGCTTTGGTAATTGCTGGAGCGGGATTGGTAATTGCTGGAGCGGGAGTCGATCGCGCAATTGGCATGGGAGGAACAACGATCACCCCCACCGGAGGATTTTGCGGTAAAATCGGCCCTAAAGGTCCCACAGGTGCGACATCCGATTTTGAGGGAATCAGGGTTGTACCGGGCGATCGTACATCCGAACTGGGCGATTCTGGCGTTAATATTCCCGGACTCGCGGGTGTGACAGCAGGTTGAGAAAAAACGGCTGGAAATTGCCAATTTCTGGCATTCAATCGATCGGGATTTTTACCTGTTACCCAAAATAAAATTGCTCCCATCGTGCCGAAGGCAACCAAGATCGCAATCAATTCATCCAATCCTAGAGGGTTTCTTTCCCCTGACGGGGGTTGTGAAGAAGACATATTGTCACCTACATATCAATGTAGAAATTAAATCACATATTTTTTGGGTCTGGGGGAAACAGAGAAGGCTCAATCAATTATTCCAAAGTTTTCATTCTCCATACCGGCGGCGGCGGGGTATGGAGAGGGTAGATAAAATCAACTTTTACCGATGTCAGTTGCTGATTTTTGCCCTCTTCAACTCAGCGCCTTCTGCCGCCGAAAGAGCGATTCCGACTAGGTTGACGAGAATTCCTGCCACTACCAAAACTCGGCTGCCGCTTGTATTGATTTCGACGTTGCTGCGGCGATCGCCTCAAAGTGCTGCCACCGTAACCCGAACCGGTCGATCGATTGCCATTTGGCCGTGCTGAGGGTCTTACTGGCTGGTTATATGTGGGCGATCGCAAACGGCCGGTTGTCCTTAAAACTTGACGGTTTCTCACAGCCGGAGGCGCCGTTCGATACCGAGTTTGATACTGCTGAACAGCTTGGCCGTAAGTATTACCATACCCGCCATATCCTGTCATAATCCCCGGCTGATAGACTGGCGGCATATAATATCGTGGTCTAAATAACAAACTGCCGATCGCCTGACCGGCAACAGCTCCAGCAAACGGTGCCCAGAAGCCAGATTGCTGGCGCACTACTACAGTTTGTGGCTGACCTGTTTGAGGATTAGGAACAGTTTCGGTAACGTTGTGAACGTACTCTATTTTAAAATCTTCTGTCAAATGCAGAACCGCTTGATTGTTAGCCACATTTAGATAACTTTTTTTGCCTGCCGATATTTCTTCGTTTGTTAAGCGAGCCATTTGCAAATCCCTAGTGCGGTAAACTGGGGGACTGCCGGCGGGAGTATTCAGCACAATTAAACTGTATTCGCCATTCGCATCGTCGTAGGTAGCTTGCTGTACAGGATATTGACCTTGACTCAAGTTATTATTTGGTGCAGGACGCACTGTGTTAATATTTGGATTCCCAGCAGGATTTGTATAAGTTTGTGTCCGAGAAGAACCGCAGGCGGTTGCCGTCCCTAAAAAAGTTAAGGCCATTAAATAAATTGTTAGTCTTCGCAGCATCATAAATAGTAATTTGTAATTGGTAATTTGTAATTGGGGATGGGTTGTTTGAGAATTGCTCCTTCTTCCTTCTTCCCGAAATCCGTTAGAGCCGTTACTGAATCCGTTGCCGAACTTCTTCTTTCCTTAAAGGGGAATAAGTTCGGCGAAATTTACCAACACTTGGTCGTTGGTAAGTTCGTCTCCCAACTGTGCGGGAGAAAAGTGAACTTGCACAGCTCGGAGCCTTTCTTGGTAATGTAAATTAATCAGGGCTTTTAAACCGACTTTCAGCGCGCTGATGTCAGCAAGGTCCGTTTCTAAAGCAGGAACTTCGCCTTCATACGCAACTGTCAGCATCACCACGACATTTCTAGTTACAGGCAAAGACAATGGGGAATTTTTATCGTAAACCGATGTGCTGTATTGAGGCTCGCTGAGATAGCGATCGGCTGAATCAATGAAAAGTTCATCCACATAATCGCCGGCTTCGCCTTCATTCCAAAAAACATCGCCTTCATTGGCGGCTGATTGCCAGTAGTTGTCGTACTGCAACAGGTGATTGCAAATTTCTACAAGACCTTCCCCTAAAATTGCTATGTCGCCATCGGCATCAATTGCTTCTCGGGCGGTGCGGTTGAGAACTCCTAACAGCGGTGCAACTTCTTCGCCTTGTAGGTGAACGAACACCCGGCAAACTGCCAGTCGAGTTTTACCTGTAAATTGATTGAATCGATCGCGCCAAGCATTCATAATAACCTATAGTTGTAATCTGTAGGGCTATACTTCCAACGATAGCAGGCGATTTGCACCCTTGCCGTCTAACCTCAGATTGATATCGAGGGCCTTTTCAGAGATCGCCTCGGCCGCCTACTGTCTCGCTTTGACTCATCTAATTTTATAGAAGTTTTCAATCGGATCAAATACAGTTCACATACAGTAGGGAAACGGCAAAGCCTTGTCCTGACGGGGAGCGGCGACTTTTAATAATTGGTATGAGATTGATGATTGTAGCAAGAGTTTTTTTTATTGATATTAATTCAACACTCGTTTGCTTAGCCGGAATATGATATTGTGTGCTATCGATTTATTGGTCTATTGTTTGCACTGCTTCGCGATCGCCCGGATAAGCAATTGTAGAGTAGATAATTTAAACTGAAAAAACCTCCAATCTTGCAAGATTGGAGGTGCGCTAAACGAATACTGTGGTTTGAGATAACTATTAGATGCTCGCGCTTTGGACTTGTTCGAGCGCAATTTCAGAACTCAACTCAGCAACTGGCGAAACTGGCAAATCCAGCTCACCACCCGGAGCTTCCGGGTGTTCACGAACGGCTGCAACCGCATCTGCTGACTCAGCTACAGCACCCGCCGGCGCCAAATCGAGCAACGCCGGAACTTCCATGTCTCCAGAAACACCTGCATCTGCGATCGGATCGAGCGACTCTTCAAAAACTTCAAAATTATCGGTCATCGCAGCGCAAGCAGCAGAGGCGCGCTTGCCGGCACGGTAGCTCATGTAGGCCGCTCCGCCACCGAAAACTCCAGCCAAACCTAGGAAACCGAGAGCTGCTGTTTTGTAGGATTTCCACGGATTGATTCGCTCAGAGCCGCCGGAACCTAGGATCGTTGTCGCAGAACCAGATTTAGCCGCCCCAGATTTGCTGTAGGAACAGGGGAAAGCAGATGCGGCGTCACAAACAGCGATACTGCTTGCGATCGCGACGACGGAAGCAATGCCAGCTAACACTTGAAACTTCTTCATGGTGCTCTGGAGATTGTAAAGGATAATTAAAAAATTAATGGTAACAGCTCTTTACAAATGTATCAACTCTGCGCGCCGCCCATATCGAGGATCGATCGCAAAAGTCAGCTATAGCCTCACGCAATTCAAATTTAAATTTGCCAGCTTAAAATTTTGCAATGCTTACTCTGTATGCGTTTCGGCTAAGAGCTCGGTAGAAGTTCAAGTTTTGTGAACCAATACTTAGATCGCGCCCAAATTAGAACATCTGGGGTGAGACAGTAGAAAATTTAGTTACAGACTGGCAAACACCTGGTGACAAACTACTTTTAAGGCTACTTTTGTAAAGGCTTAGTTATTGGAAGAACTCTTATTTTTATGGCAGACAACGCGACTCAAGGCATTGAGCGAGCCCCTCGCCGATTGTTGGTGACGGGCGGGGCTGGATTTATCGGAGCGAATTTTGTGCATCACTGGTGCAGCAGCTATCCGGGCGATCGAGTAGTCGTACTCGACGCTTTAACCTACGCCGGCAACAGACAAACCCTGGCAACTTTGGAAGGAGGAGAAAATTTTCGGTTTGTGCAGGGGGATATTTGCGATCGTACCCTAGTCGATACCTTGCTCAAAGAAGAAAACATCACCACAGTCGCCCACTTTGCCGCAGAATCCCACGTTGACAGGTCAATTATCGGGCCTGCCGCCTTTGTTCAAACAAACGTTGTCGGAACCTTCACACTTTTAGAAGCCTTCCGCAAGCATTTTGAAGCAATTGATGAGTCCTCTCTCAAAGCACAAATGCGCTTCCTTCACGTTTCTACCGACGAAGTTTACGGCAGTCTCGGCCCCGATGACCCAGCCTTCACAGAAACAACTGCCTACTCGCCCAACAGTCCCTACTCAGCCTCCAAAGCTGGCAGTGACCACCTCGCCCGCGCCTATTTCCACACCTACGGCGTCCCGACAATTATCACCAATTGTTCCAACAATTACGGCCCCTATCACTTCCCAGAAAAGCTCATTCCATTAATGTGCATCAATATGCTATTGGGCAAACCGCTGCCAGTTTACGGCGACGGTCAAAACGTGCGAGATTGGCTTTACGTGCTCGACCACTGCCGCGCTTTAGATGCCGTTATTCACCGTGGTCAGCCTGGGGAAACCTACAATGTTGGCGGCAACAACGAGGTAAAAAATCTCGATTTAGTAAAAATGCTGTGTCAGCTAATGGACGAATTAGCTGAGGATTTACCCGCCCGTCCTTGCGAACAATTGATCACATTTGTCAAAGACAGAGCGGGGCACGATCGGCGTTACGCTATTGATGCCAGCAAAATTAAAACTGAGTTAGGTTGGACTCCCTCAGTAACCGTTGAAGAAGGTTTGCGGCAGACGGTAGAATGGTACTTAGCCCATCGGGAGTGGTGGGAACCCCTGCTTTCGGAGGAATATCAAACTTACTACCGGAAAGTTTACTCTAATTAATCTACTCCTGGACGCACGGGCTACCAAAAACCAGCCTCGGTAAAAAACTGGTTTTCAAGCTCAAGAGTGCGTCCAAGAAAGGTTTCTGTCTTGCGTTCAAGCTTTACATTTAAACTCTAGGCGCAGAAACCGGGTTTGAGGAAAGAAAATCTTTCGTGGAGTGCGATCGCTCAGAGTTAAAAAACCTGTTTTCTTTGGTTTTTGCGCCTAACTTCAGATTTAATTAGCGGCAAATAAATATCACAGACATTCGCTCTTGTCAATCTTTGTGAAGATTTAGTTAAAAATCATCAAAAACCCATAAATTCAAGGGTTTGTAGCTGATAATTTTAATAGAGTTACAAGATTAAGCATTTTAGAAGCTTTTAGGAAAAACAAAAAGCAGCAATGACCGAAATAAACTGGCTCAAGCACGTCCAAGAACCTAAATACTGGCTGTTAGGCATCGGCTCCGGTTTGATTGCCCTACACCTAACTCTGACTTCCAGAACCAACGACACTGACCTGTTCGGCACAATGTTACTGTTTTGGGGAATAGTAGCATTTCTCATTTGGGAAAGGCACGAATCCTTAACTTTTGAAAGCGGAATTTTTGCCAGCTTCTTTGGTTCATCGTTAATTGGTTTAATATTGCTCAAAAGTTCGTCCATATCTGGATACGACTTTTTTATCCGAGCAACACCTTTTTTGTCGGGAATCAGTCTCGCATTGCTGGCTTCTGGAACAAAAGGACTGAAACAATATTGGCAGGAACTTCTAATTCTTGCCTATATAGTTATTCCTCCCGGATTGATCGGAGTATTCGTTGATGTAGCCCTATTAACAGCAAAATTCTCAGCTTTCCTCCTCCACTATCTAGGATTTGAAGTGGTGAGGAAAGGGGTTTTTCTAATCTTGGAAAAGGGCAGCGTGGAAGTTTATCACGGCTGTTCGGGAGTTAATGCGATACTACAATTGTTAGGAATGGCTCTGGTTTTCTTGCTGATGTTTCCTACCACGAGGGGTCAGAAAATTGTATTACCATTCGTGGCCATAATTACTGCATTTATAGTAAATGCCGCGCGAGTTGCTCTCATGGCTGTCCTGGTATCGCTATCTCAATCCGAAGCATTTAAATACTGGCACGAAGGAAGTGGTTCGGTAATCTTTTCGATGATTGCTGTCTCTATTTTCGGGTTATTCTGCTGGTTTGCAATTTTGAAAGACCAACCCCAAAATAAGGAAGGACAGAATTGCTAATGGCTATTACCTCTTGGAAACCACTTAGGCTTTCCCTGTTGGCTGTGACTTTGGGAGGGGTTTTGTTGGTTGCCGGAAAAGTGGTTTTCTATCCATCAGACGGCAAGAATGTGGCAACCCCGTTTGAGTTTCCCGAGTCGGTGCCTCTAGCCGATTGGAAACTAAACAAGAGCGCGCCGCTGGCAATTAGGGAGAATTCAGGATTCAAAGCTGCCAGGAAATATGAATATCAAAAAAATAGCATACCTCTAGAAATAGAGATGCGCTATGGGGTAGACAGCATTGGGGATGTGGAAGGTATGATGAAGGGACATACTATTCTTAAGTCGAATCCTGGTAGACTAACATTGGCAAACACTCAAGGCGCGGGGTTTCACGGACTTTTGCAACAGCAAAATCGACTGTATTTGAGTTCATGTATCAATCCTCATGGCAGTCCTACAGTAACTTCCCAACAGTTTAGATATAATCGAAATACTCGCGATTGGCAGCCAAACCGTATTCTGTTTTGGTTGTTGGGTAGGGGAAATATTCAAGACCGACGCTGTTTGTGGACTCAGATGTCTGTGCCTTTGGATAAAACAACTCCAGAAAATGCCAAAAAAATTCTAGAGAATGCTTGGGTTTCTTGGTATGGGTGGTGGCAGCCGCGATTTCCCGCTCCTTGAGTCGAGTCAGTCGATTTTAGATTTTAGCTTTTAGATTTTAGATTTACTCCACAGGTGAATCTGGAAGCTTGAACAAGAGTCTAAATTTTTGACTCTCCACGACTGTTGTCGGGGACTTGTATCCGTTCTTGGGCGGGGTCAAGAGAGATTTTTCTTAACAACAACTCTGATTATTTTATGAATGACTTACAAGGCGAACAAGGTTTTTCTATCTACAGACTACGTTGGATTGGCTACGGTCTATTAATTTTGTCTGTATTAGATACGATCGCAGTTCTTATACCAGCAAATTTTGGCAATCGCCTCTGGGAATTGCAAACAATTGGGGCTGTAGTGGAACGGGTGCCAGTTCCTTTACTGGCAATGGCGCTGATATTTTTTGGCGAAGGGTACGATCGCAAAGGCTTGGAAGACGTTTTTTTGAAGGTTTTGTCTTGGGTGTGTCTGCTGCTAGGTCTGGTTTTTCTGTTGATGCTGCCTTTGGGAATTTTTGGCACTATCTACGTCAACAACCAAAACAACCAGCAAATTACTACTCAAGCAAACCAACAATTAGCTCAGTTGCAGCAGGTGGAAGAACGGCTGAATAAGGGTAGTCCTGAAGATTTAAGGAATTTGGCCGGGGAACTTACCCGTTTGGGGGTACCAGCGGATACGCAAAACCCACAGCAATTGAAAGAGCAAATTCTTTCGAGAATTACTCCGGCTAAGGAACGGTTACAGACGCAAAGCGCTGCGGTTCAGTCAAGTCAGCGCGTGGGGTTATTTAAAAATGCTATTAAGTGGCTGCTGGGCGCGCTAATTTCTAGTGTTTTGTTTTTTACGCTGTGGCGCGGTACTGACTGGGCTCGCTAGTAGTTTTGAGTTTTGAGTTGAGAGTTTTGAGCTAGTAAGGTGCGCTAAGCGCACCCTACGAACTTATAAATGTAAACAGAATCCACACATTTCCACTTCTATTATTTAAGAGTCTGCACTTCAGGAGCTGACCAAATTTTCGCGTCAGCCGTCAGCACCGGGGACTCATGTATTTTCGCTGTTGCTACAATAAGTTGGTCAGCAGGAGCGCGGTGAAAATCCGTGAGTTTGGGTGACTGAATAATAAATGGACAGAGTTAGTATTCCCAGCTCTACCAATTTAGCGACTTCCCAACAAGAAATTATGCTAACTCCTAAACCTTGAGACTGATATTGTGGTATCCAGTCCTGGTGTTTTTGAGTCAGTCGCGCATTGTGGTCAACCCACTACACCCATATATGAGTATCCAGTACAATCATTGCAGCACTTCCCAATCTTCTGACGGTGCAGCAGGTTCAAAGGGGTCATCATAGCGCTTGACAGTACCGTGTAGAGGATACAAAAGAGCTTTCTTTATCGTTTCGTTAACCAAATTTAGATAATCAACCAATTGTTGATATTGATCTAGTTCTGTTTGTTCTTCAGAAGTGAGAGCTGATTCTGTTTTTTGAGCGATTAAGGTTTCTATTCGCTCCTGTATTTTGGTGGGCGAAATACTAGGAGTCCTTTGACTAGCTCAATACCGATAGAACCCTCGATCGATAAGCGGTTGGGTAAACGGTGCAGATTGAGGAGCAAATTAGTTGTCATAGTAGCTGGGTTTAAAGGTTAGATTTTAACGCGCTACTTTGAAATAGGAATAGTCCGACTTTTAGTCTTAAAATAAATAATTTTTGTTTTAACATTTTGTTCAAGGCTAGGAGTTACTGAATTTCCAGGATAGTCTTCAGAGTCTAAAGTGATATCCACGGAGCAACCACAGCGAATATTGAAGCGATCGCATTTGCCAATGACGACATAAGAACTTTTGAAGCCTAAGTTGTATGTGTAACCGTCAAACTCTGCACTGGTAAGGTGCTGATACTGGCCGAATACCAGCAGTGAAAAAGCACTATACACCGCGAGCATCAAAGCTAGCAAAGACAACATAATTGCAGCGGCGCTAGTACAAGCCAGAACCTTTGTCTCCTCCGTCACTTCAGAATAATGCGAAAGAGGAATGAGAATCGACACCACCAGCACAATTATGCCTGTCAGCGGCATAGCTGTAGAGTTGTAAAAAAGCACTGCCGAGTAAAAAACAGTGTTCTTGTGGATTGGTACATCTCCTTCCAAATTGCAGGGCAAGTTAGCTGGTATTTGTGCTAAAGACCCAGATAGGCTAATCAACACTGCCATAACCAGGGCACCGATACCGAGCAACATTCTCCAATTTTTCCAGAGAGTTTTTTGTGCCATTTTTAAATCTTACACTGGATTGTAGCAGGTTATACGGTTAGCAATACATTGGTATCAACTAACAATTTAGGTGCTGTATGAGGGTATTTTCTAGTTTGTCGGCAATCCCTTCAACCCAGTTTTCATCTTGTTTTGTGTAGCTGCGGGGTGCGTTAGCACCTAAGATTAAAACGCCTTGGCTGCCGATCGGCTGACAGATGACTCCTTGAGTATTTTCTGGCAAATAGTCAAATTCTATTCGCCCGGGATAAATATTGAGATTTACTAAATAAACTGGTTTGTTTTTGTCGAGCACTCGCTGCAAAATCGGCCCCGGTTTGACTTCGGGATTGATGCCTAAAATACCGCGCCGCAATAAAACTTTTCCTTGATACACAACTACGATCGACCTTGTGGCGGTATTTGTCAACAGCAAACGCGACGCCCAGGCTAATTCTATTTTCACAGCATCCGGCAAATCCGGCGCAAATTCAAAACCTTCTTCGCCGATAAGTTTTACGGAATCGGGCGATCGCGCTTGCACCTGCTGCCACAGCAAACCTGTTAAAATCAGCAAAGCGCTGATAATTACTCCCAAAGCGTCCGATCGAGCTTGAGAATCTGTAATTTGCTCTGTCAGCAAGCGGTTTACCATTAGCAGCGTACCTGCTAACCCTCCTGCAACTAAGGGCAATTGCCGCAAAACTTTATTGGGATCAGATTTTGTCATTTGTCAGTTGGCTGTTGACTGTTCGCTGTTGGCTGTTCACTGTTGACTGTTCACTGTTGACTGTTGGTTGTCAACCGTCAACCGTCAACCGTCAACTGCCAACTGCCAAGTGACTTTATCCTACTTCTCCAATTTCGACAATTCGCTGGAAGAGATAACCGGTGCCGCGGGCGGTGAGAATTAATTCGGGATTGCTGGGGTCGTCTTCCAACTTTGCCCTAAGCCGCGAGATGTGAACGTCCACTACGCGGGTGTCTACGTGGCGTTCAGGCGTGTATCCCCACACTTCCTGCAAAATTTCTGATCGCGAAAAAGGCTCTCCAGAACGGCTGACAAGCAGTTCTAACAAGCTGAATTCCATGCCCGTGAGCCGAATTCGTTCGTCGCCTTTGTAAACTTGGCGCTTGTTGGTGTCAATCCTAATATTGGTGACGTGGATGACTCCCGAACTGGGAATCCCCGATGCGCCGTTTTTGTCAACCCTCCGCAGTACCGAACGGATGCGGGCTTCTAGTTCTTTGGGAGAGAAAGGTTTGACGACGTAATCGTCGGCGCCCAATTCTAAACCGGTGATGCGATCGGCTACGTCTCCCAAAGCGGTTAGCATGATGATGGGCACGTCTGACTCTTTACGCAACTCCTGACAGACGCCGTAACCGTCTAGCTTCGGCATCATCACGTCCAAAACCACTAAGTCGGGTTCGGTGTTGCGAAATGTTTCGAGAGCTTCTTCGCCGTCAGCAGCGGTGACGACATCGTAGCCAATCATGGAAAGGCGAGTCTCCAGAATGCGGCGGATACTGGCTTCGTCATCGACTACCAGAATTTTTTCTTTATGGTTTTCCAAGTTACCGAGCACTCCTTAAGTTACATTTCAGATAATGTTAATTTTTTGTACCCTATCATAGAAGACACAAATTGAATTATGTGTGGGGATGGGTCTGAAAGCTTGATAAGTGCTTTAACTCAGACTTTTCTAAATGTTAGGGTGACTATTTATCATAGTAAACAATGCCTAAGCCTCGAATACAATATATTTGTCGGGAATGCGGGTATGATTCACCACAATATTTTGGCAGGTGTCCTAGCTGTCAGAAGTGGGATTCTTTTGACGAGCAGTTAGAGCAACCTACTGCTGGTGTGTCGCGGGCTGGTTTAACTGGGGTGACAACTAAGACAGTGGGCGGTTCGCCCCCTGATAAGTCGAAGGGTCAACCAAGGGTATCTTTCAGATTATCGCAGATTTCCGACCAAACTCAGTCTCGCTGGCCTTCTGGTTACGGGGAGCTCGATCGAGTTTTGGGAGGCGGGATTGTTCCCGGATCGCTGGTGTTGATTGGCGGGGAACCGGGAATCGGGAAATCGACGCTGCTGTTGCAGGTGGCGAATATGTTGGCCCGCAAGGATCGGATACTGTATGTCAGTGCGGAGGAGTCCGGCCAGCAGGTGAAGTTGCGATCGCAGCGTTTGGGCGTGGCTAATCCGGTTGAATTGTCAAGCAACGGCGGGCATAAATCTGCCAGCAACGGGGAAGCTAAAAGGGATTCCGAGGACAATTCAGCGGAGAATTTCTATTTGCTTCCCGAGACGGATTTAGAGGTTGTTTTGCGGGAGTTGGAAGCGCTGAAACCGAATGTGGCGGTGATTGACAGCATCCAAACTATTTATTTTGCTAGTTTAACATCGGCTCCGGGTTCGGTGGCTCAGGTGCGGGAATGTACGTCTGCTTTGATGCAGGTTGCGAAAAGGGAAAACATTACTTTATTTATTGTCGGTCACGTTACTAAAGATGGAGCTTTGGCGGGGCCGAGGGTTTTGGAACATTTGGTAGATACTGTACTTTATTTTGAGGGCGATCGCTTTGCTTCTCATCGACTTTTGCGATCGATGAAAAACCGTTTTGGCGCGACTCATGAAATCGGCGTTTTTGAAATGGTAGCAAACGGTTTGCGAGAAGTAGATAATCCGTCGGAGTTGTTTTTAGGGAATAGAGATGAATTTTCTCCCGGTACTTCGACGACTGTTACTTGTGAAGGAACTCGACCGATTTTAGTGGAAATTCAGGCGTTAGTTAGCCCTGCAAGTTTCGGTTCGCCGCGCCGCACTACTACTGGTGTGGACAATGCTAGATTGCAGCAAATTTTAGCTGTTTTGGAGAAAAGGGTGGGGATTCCTTTATCTAAATTAGATGTGATTTTGGCGACGGTGGGCGGGTTGAAGGTGGATGAACCGGCGGCGGATTTGGCAGTTGCGATCGCCGTTGTGGCCAGTTTTCGCGATCGGGTGGTTGATGCACGCACTGTCTTGCTTGGGGAAGTTGGTTTGGGGGGACAGGTGCGGCCGGTTTCCCAATTAGAGTTGCGGCTGAGGGAGGCGGCGAAATTGGGTTTCAAAAGGGCGATTATTCCTAAGAATCAACCGGTGCCAGAGTTAGGAATGGAGATTATTCCGGTGGCGAAGGTAATCGATGCAATTATTGCGGCGATTCCTGCTACACCGGCTCAGTTGCAGTCTGTTGATTTGGAGGAAGAGGATTTGTTGAATTGAGATTATGTTAAGGTAGCAATAACTGGTCGAACACAAATCTAAAACTCACATTATGAAAGCCTACGAATTTCCAGCAAAAGTTACATCGGAAGGAAAAATAAACTTGACCGATGACATTTTAAAATACTTGGCAGTCAACCAAGATGTAAGAGTTATCATTCTGGTGAATGAACAAACAAACTCAGAACCAGATGAAGTAGAGGAGAAAACAGATTGGCATCGTCTTGCTGCCACACAATTCTTTGCCGATTACAGCGAAGAAGATGCAATTTACGATGAGATTTGAGCTATGACTAATTATCAGTCTGGAGAATTAGTTCTAGTCGGATTCATCTTTGCGGGTGCAGCCGAAACTAAACGCCGTCCTGGTTTGGTACTGTTGGACACAGGAGATGAAGACATGATTGTTGCCAAGATAACCAGTCAAATTACTCGTACAAACTTTGATGTCGAAATTCAGGAATGGCAACAAGCAGGATTAAAGCGACCTTCAGTGGTTCGCTTACATAAAGTGAACACATTACAAAAAAGTTTAGTTGAAAGGAGACTGGGAATATTAACCCCTGATGATTTGGCGCAAGTGCGAAATAGAGTAAAACAAATATGGTCTTTTCCTTGAGGAAAATACAATATAGCATTTCTCAGAAAGATGAGGTGCTATCGGGCATAGGGCATAGGGCATACCTCACTTTCTTGAGAACCGCTATATCGCAAGCTTCATTAGTCATTCCCAATCTAAAATATAAAAGGGTATAAAGAGGAACGAATTATGTATCAAGTAGACATTGTTGAGGCAAAAGAAAAGCTTGTGGAATTAATCGAAGCGGCAATGAGAGGCCAAGAAGTGGCGATTACTCAAGATAACCAGCCTCTTGTAAAATTGGTAGTAATTCCCAAACAAGCTAAACCCAATCGGCAAGCAGGAAGTGCCAAAGGAATGGTTTGGATGTCGGATGATTTTGACGAACCGCTAGAAGAGTTTAAGGAATACATGGAATGAGGTTGTTGTTGGACACTCATGCCTTTATTTGGTATACGACAGACAATTCGAGACTCACCGCAACAGGGCGATCGCTAATTGACAACGGAGAGAACGATATTCTCCTCAGTACAGCTAGCGTCTGGGAAATGGCGATAAAACATAGTATAGGTCGGCTAAATTTTAGTATGCCTTTTATGGAGTTTATCAAGCAGCAGCTCGCAGTTAATAGAATTGAGATACTGGAAATAACTTTCGACCACATTGAGGTTGTGGCTTCACTGCCTTTGCATCACCGCGATCCATTTGACAGGCTGATAATTGCACAATCTATGGCGGAACAGATACCGATTTTGAGCGTTGATGCTATTTTTGATGCTTATGCGATCGCGCGGGTGTGGTGAATTAACTTAGCATAAAAATAAAGAGACGAAGACAAAACAATTTAGAATCATCATTGAAAAACATCCCGATGGTTATGTAGCCTATCCCCTTGGTATCAAAGGTGCCGTAGTTGGTGAAGGTGACACCTATGAAGAAGCATTAGCTGATGTCAAGTCAGCTATTCGTTGCTACATCGAAGTATTTGGCAAAGAAACAATGGAAAACGAATCACCTGCGATCGAGACTTTTTTAGTAGAAGCAGAGGTGGCTATTTAATGTCAAAGTTTCCTGTCGATGCTTCTAAAAGATGAGTCATCAGAACATTTCAGTTGTTGGGTTGTCGGATTATTAGAGAAGGCGAATATAGGGTCAGGGTGCTATAGAATCAGGATGGCACGGAGACTCCGTTAGTAATGCCTAACCACCCTCAAATAAAATCAGAGACACTGAGAGCAATTTGTACTCAAGCGGGAATTTCTAGAAAGGAATTTTTAATAGCTTATGCACCAAGTTGAGTGCAAATGCTATCTACGATAACACTTAAAATATGTTAAATTATAGATTACCTTTTTTGAGGTACGTTTTCACTAAAAAATGAAGAAATCAAAAAGACGCAAAAATCAGTGGTCAAATGAACTAAACGACATCATTCGAGGTGCATCGGGCGGCTTTTTGTTCGGTACTCCCCTGCTTTATACGATGGAGGTTTGGTGGATCGGTTCGTATACTAAACCAGCGGAAAATTCGATCGCGATCGCAACTACTTTTATCGTTGTTTTCTTGCTGACTCGCACTGAAGGTTTTCGCAAAACTAAGGACATCCGCTGGCTAGATGCTGCAATCGATACCGTAGAAGCAATCGCCATCGGCATTGTCTGCGCGGCTTTTGTCCTGTTTTTGCTCAGGGAAATTACCCCGGAGACTCCGCTGCAACAAACTTTGGGGAAAATCATCTTTGAAGGCCTGCCGTTTTCCTTGGGAGTTGCCCTGGCGAACGGTTTTTTGAGCGGTGATCGCTATCAAACTTCAGATACCGACAGCGAACCTACCATTAACCCAACTTTAGCAGATATCGGCGCTACTTTAATCGGCGCGATGATCATTGCTTTCAACATCGCCCCAACTGACGAAATTCCCATGCTAGCTGCTGCTATTTCGCCACCTTGGCAATTAGCAATTATCGCTGCTTCGCTGCTAATTTCCTACGGTATTGTATTTGTAGCAGGCTTTACTTATCAAGCAAAACGGCAGCAGCAGCAAGGGCTTTTTCAGCGTCCCCTCAGCGAAACTGTCATGGCGTATTTAGTGTCGCTGGCGGCTTCTGCATTTATGATGTTTTTTTTTCACAAACTTAGTTTTGACGACCCGTGGTCGATTTGGTTGAGCTATACGTTAGTATTAGGATTGCCGGCGACTATTGGCGGCGCGGCGGGGAGGTTGACGGTATGAGTGAAAGCAATAACGAACAGCAAGAAAAAAGAACTTTTGCTGAATGGGTGACATTTGCGATCGCCTGCTTTATCCTTTTTACCCTCACCGGGCTCGTACTCTACAACTGGGTGAGTAAAAAAGAGGAACCTCCGATTATTTCTGTCACTCGGAACACGCCTATTCGTGAAACTCAAGGGCAATTTTACGTACCGTTTATAGTGACCAACACGGGCGGCGAAACGGCAGAGTCTGTGCAAATTATTGCCGAACTGCGCGTCAACGGCGAAGTCTTGGAATCCGGCGATCAACAAATTGATTTTTTGTCAAGCGGCGAAACTCAAGAAGGAGCTTTTATCTTCAGCCGCGATCCACGTCAAGGTGAGTTGATTGTGCGATCGAGCAGTTATAAACTACCTTAACACAGATAAAACTCGGCGGTTAAAACCTTTTCACCTCTGTGAACTCTTCCTCTTCCTTCGCGCCCTTAGCGTCTTCGCGGTTCGTTCAATCTAAAAACCCCCTTGCGCGTTGGCATTTATTGCTATATTCCGCGCAGGCGCGATTTCAATCGCTTTGGAATTGCGATCGAGCTACCGCTTCACCGCATTGTGTTCCCACTTCCAAACACAGCTAGAAATCAAATTCGTACAGATATGAGCGGTAATTGGCACTAACAAATTCCCAGTAGCTAAAACGCTGTAACCCAACAGCAATCCGACAGCCGTTGCCCAAACAGCATAAGGCCACTGATCCATGCCTCCCAAGTGCAGAATACCGAAACAAAAACTCGATAAAACTAAACTGGTAACATTCAATCCTAAAGCAGACAGCATCACGCCTCGAAATAGCAATTCTTCGCTAAGTCCCGGCAGCAGTCCCAGCCAAATCAAATCCGGCCAAAACAAAGGTTTGAGCACTACTTCCAAGTAAACATCAGCACTCCGGCGATAACCCGGCCAGAGGTGATAAACGATCGCACTCCCGGCTGTAATTGCCAATCCGATCGCACCTCCGTTGAGCAAGTCGATTCCTATCAATTTGACTGGCAAAAGCGATACCGATCCAAATAGCAACCACAATTTAGCTACCGCCAGCAACATAATTGCTGTCACGCCCATTGCTATTAAAACTTGGGTGCGCGTCAAGGGTTCAATTTCAGGGTTTTCGGGAATTTTTTCTGCCACTTAATCACTTTTAGATTTGAGGTTTGAGATTTTAGATTTGTTTAGTTTAGTCAGACAAACAACGCAGGGAGGAGATGTCTGCACCCAAGGAAGCTGGACTGATGCCGGCTCGCAAAGCGACCAAAACTCCGATCGCCTCTAAATATGAGTTTACCTGCAAAGCTTTGATTCCGAGTTTTTCTGGAGTCGCCTGCATCTGGGTTTTGTTGTCCCCCACAGCGATGATTTGTACTGACGATCGCCCACTCAAACTCAGAATAGCACTGCCGCCGCAGGCTGTGGCGGGTATGACCACCGCATCGACTCGATCGGCGGTAATTGATAATTGATTGTGCTGCTGGCTTTCTGGCGTTACCAATTGCGGAGCTTTGCTGAGGCCCGCAAGCACGCAAGGTAGGAAAGTATAGCCGATTTCCTCCGCAGCCGATCGCGGGGACAGGTGCGGATCGAGGGGAAGCGCAGACAGCGCGGGGGCGTGGGCGCAGGGGATTTTAAACGTCCTGACGACGAGGTGGCTGATCACAGCTTCCGCGCCGGCGAGGGGGTCAACTCCTTTGCCGCGGCGGTAGTTTTCGAGGGCGAGGCTGCCTTCATCGTCGGGAAATCTTGCTACAACTGCGATCGCCTCTACTCTTGCTTGTTTGATTAATTTTTCCGCAGCGCGCAATAAACTGTCTGGATTGCCGATCGTCCCCCAGGATGCCCCTGATTCAGAAATACGCAATTCGACTTGCAGGGGGCGATCGGTTAAAACACAATCAGTTATATTCAAACCCAATGTAGCTCTCGTTGCATCAGCCGCTTGCAAGTGGCGCAACTGCAAGTCTGGTTCGATCGCGGAATCGAGGATTAAGCCGATGCGATTTTGATGTACCGGTTGCAGTCCCCAACATCCGGCAGCAAATTTGTCAAGGGCGTAACCTTCAACGTAGAGAGCGTTAGGTATCGGCCAATAAAGTTGAGCGCCGTTGAGGACGTTGGGGTGAGTGATCAGGGTGTCTGAAATTTGGGCGATCGCCCTAGCCACCGGCAGCGCATCTCCTGCAAACCCACCAATCGAGGCTCCAACGCCTGTGGGGACTATCAAAACCACTGTCAAAGGGCGGGGGTTCACGGTGTTGCGGAGGATGCTTCCACGAGCACGTAGCCTTCTACCACAGCCTTTTGCCGATCGACATCCACGTCTGTGACGGCCCACCGCAGGGGTTCGCCGTACTTTTGCAGTTCAATTTCAATAGCCGAGTGCAGTTGCTCGGGAGTCTCCTGGAGGTCAACTTCTGCGGAAATGAAATGGGTGGTCATAGGGCGATCCATAGTGGTTTTACCGCTAACGGTACTGAGGTCAATTTTAGCTTAGTCCTAGGATTTACCGAATTGGCGATCGTAGACAATCTCTTCTTTTTCTGTTTCTATCTTCAAGTTCGATCGGGGATAAGCAATGCACAGCAACACATAACCTTCTGCCTGAAGTTCGGGACTGACGCCCATGCAATCAACTTGCTCAACTTCACCCTCAATAACTTTAGCAGCGCAAGTAGTACAAACCCCCGCATTGCAAGAGTTAGGCAGATCAATGCCCGCAGCGTTGGCCACCTGCAGAATTTGTTTATCTTCCGGCACTTCTACGGTATAGGTAGAGCCTTGGTGGATCAATTCAACAGTGTAAGTCTTAGACATATTTCAATGATTGGTTTTAATTCCCCAATTGGAATTTACGCTACATTTGCAAACAAAGCAATAAGTATTTTACCGCTGTTTGTGATTTGGTGCAATTTTACAACTGCATTTTTTATTGATAATTTTTTTTATTAATTAGCGGGGCGAACCCGCGGCATTTTGTCAATGACTTTTTCAGAAATTATTACAAGCCTCACGGGCCAAGCCTGCCAAAAAGGACTTATACCTAATTAATTTTAGAGCTTCAAGCCAACAACTCGTCAACAGGAACACTAAAACCCCCCAGCACTAGCTGAGTGCTGACTGTAGAACCCAGGTTAAAGGTTAACTTTTGACTTTGAGTCATGATCAATATCCAGCGACTTTCTGGAAAAACAAGCCAAGCTTCCAGACAACCTGAATCTAAATATTCTTGTGCTTTTAGAAATATTTCTTCCGCAATATCAGTAGGAGAAACTATTTCAGCAATTAACGGCGGACTTTGAGGCAAAGTAGGAACATCGCCATATTGAGCAACAAGTTCAGGAGTAAGATAAGCTACATCTGGACGGCGCACTCGCCTGTCAGTACGACAAGGAACTTCTGTATACACTTCGCCGCCTTGTCCGCTAGATATCTTATAACTTCTCCAACCATAATCTAGTCTAGATTGGATTCGACTATGTTTTACTGTCATGCCATTTTTCTCCGCGATTTGCCCGTCCACCCATTCCATGCACTCGGGGGGATTAGCCATAAAGTCTTCTAGAGAAACATTTTCTGATAAAACGGCAGCCATTACCATAGCCATTTACTTCCTTGTGCAGCATTCACTGATATTGTAGTGCTTTTTGCGATCGGTGCAGTGACTGGACTTGCGGAAAACCTCTATATCCTACCAATTCCCCATTACCAATTCCCCATCTAATCAATATTAATTTGATTGGGAGGTTTAGGTTGATTCGGTTTGTCATCCTTCAAAGTTTTACGCCCAGAACTAGCATAATCCTTATAAAAATCCACAAACATCTTTGTCAACTGCTGCAAAGAAAGTTGTTCCCCATTAACTTGAGCTTTCATATAAGCTTTAAGCACTTCAATGTAAGCCAAACCGAGGGCCAGCGTGAGAGTTGCTGCGGTTGCACCAGAGATAGCACCGCCGACAACTGTACCCGCACCAGGAATCATTTTAATCAAATTAGTAACAATACTTCTGCCAACAGCAGTCACCCCACCAGCGCCGCTAATAGCAGACAGCATCGCCGAAATAAACCCCTTATCAAAGGGCATTCCAAAAATTACAGTAATATTAGCAATCATTGCCGTTTGCATCGTCATCAAAATCGGCGCATCAGCAAAGGGTACAGGAGTCGCACCGACAATTGCAGAACCTGCGACATAAGCACTTAGATACTTAAATGCCATATCGGATTTGAGCGCAATATTAGCAATTTGTTCTTTAACAAAAGCTTTTTTAGCTACTTCCGGCAGCAGTTGAAAAGTTGCATCTACCAACTTATCTAAACCGTGAGATTTTACTGTATAATCCTCATCAATTTCTTCCGGCTCAGCCATGACGGGGATGATTTGACTGACGGGCAAATTCATGTGTTCCAGTTGCTTGAAAAACTCGCCCGGCTTTTTAGATGTCGTCTGAGTCAGCACTAAAAGAACTGGTACATCTTTGACTTCCATTTCTTTTAGCCAGTTTTCCTCCACAGATTCTATTCTATTGGCGCTGTGATTGATGCAGTACCAGATGACGTGAATGTGTTCTTTTGGGTGCAGGAGTCTTTGGTCTTCTATTAGTTTTGCAACGTTTAATTGAATAATTTTAATTTGTTCGGCGTTGAGTTCGAGTCCGGGAGTATCGTAGACTGTAATTGGGCAATTCGGTTTGGTATATTGGCGAATGCCTTGAGTTATGGGGCGGCCGACTCCGGTTTCTGCTAAGCGTTGGCGAAAAACGGAATTTATCAGGGTACTTTTGCCGACGCCGGTTTTGCCGATGACTAAAACATTGCACTGTCCCACTTGGTTTTCTGCGTCTTTGAAGGCGTAGTAACTTCTATTTAAAAGCTCGTCTAAGGAAAAGTCGTCTGACATGGCGGTTTGCTCCGATAATGGTGGGAGATTAATTAAATACCACCGAATAGAATTCCGATGCTCTACAAACGAAGTCCGCGAAGGCGGACTGGGGGAGTCTTAAGAATATTGTAGCAATTTGATTTAAGAACTGGTGCAACGGGTAGAGGAGAGTTTTGTGTCGCGTGCTGCTAAATGAAAGGTTGTAGAATTTAGTTTAAGCTAGCAATCGATCGACATCGATGCTAAAACCGATCAGGATTTGTTGGGTGCTGGCGGTATCGCCGGATCTAAATGTCAATATTTGATTTTGAGTCATCACAAATATTAAATGACTTTCGGGAAAAACTAGCCAAACTTCCTGACAGCTAGATTTTAAATATTCCTGTGCTTTGAGAAAGACATCTTCAGCGATATCGGTGGGTGAAACTATTTCGGCAATTAACGGAAAACTTTGGGGTAAAGTGGCAAGATTGCCAAATTGTGCAACTAATTCGGGTGTGAGATAAGCGACATCGGGGCGGCGAATTTGTTGGTTAGTGCGACAAGGTGGTTCAGTATAGACTTCTCCTCCCTGTCCGCTAGAATCTTTGTAATCTCCCCAGTAACGACTTAGCTTTGACTGAATTTTACTTGTCTTTAGTGTCATGCCATTTTTCTCCACAAGTTGGCCGTCTACCAATTCCATGTTGTCGGGCGGAGCGACCGTGAAATCTTCTAGAGTAAAATTATCCTGTACAGCAGTAGCAGTGACCATAGTTATTTCCTCGCTTTTACCCAACTCACTTATTACTATTATGATTGATACGATGAGAATTTATTGCGTGATGAGTAGCCGCACTTTTACGGTAGTTTCTCCCACATCGAAAGCCAAGAGTTGAGTTCTTTATCTAAAACATACTTATCGTTGTTAGCGAGTGCTGCGATAACTTTCATTAGTGATGTTTGAGTTTCTCAGATGTTGACGAACACAGGAACAACGCGATCGGGATTGTTTTCGGCAAAATCGAAGAATGCTTGGATTTGTTCTCCTACATTCCTGTAGCGATCGGGTAAATCGCCTCCGTCAGGGATGTTTGAAAGGTTACTCATGGGCTTAACTGAGATAGAAGGGGAAGCGCATGGAGAAATTATAACTGTTGTATTCGAGCTTGTAGCAATTTTTTGAATGTTTGCTGCGAGTAATTCCTGTAGGGCAATCCCCTTGTGGTTGCCCCGATCTTTCGGGCGGGCACGGGGGCACCGCCACTACAGGGGGGGCCGGAGTTTATGAGAGTTACGCATACCAAAGAAACCGGGTTTTTTACTTTAGTTAAAGGCGGGGCGTGAAGTATTGTCGCAAAAAAAACCGATTTCTAATCACCCGTGTTTCAGTCATAATTTAGAAATTTTCTAGCAGAGATTTCTCTTGTGCATAAACCTTTCGCAGCGACTCCAGAGCTATTCGACTTAACATCAATTTAATCACCCCTACCATTTCCCCCCACTCCAACAATTCAGAAACACAAACAGCTTTCTGAAATCTCGCCGCATAAAAATCCACCCAAAAATCCGGTGCGTGTCTCTCTTTTTGACTCGCTATCCGGCGCTTCCAATAACCAAAATCTAAACCAGAGGGCGATTCCACTCCCAAAACAGGCGGAAAGTCGGCATAACTCACAAACCGACTCATGCCTTTGGCGTACACGTACAGGATATGCGCCCAGCACTCGAAGCGATATATTTGTTCTACCTTGATTTTCAGCAGCCGCGCGATCGCCTCTTTCGTCACAAACCGGCTCAATCTGTGTCTGGGGGTTGATTTTGGTCGAAAGCTTGCTAACATAGTTGATAAGTTTCCTGATTTGAATAGATCGATTCCTGATTTGGATAGATAGATTCCTGATTTGGGAATTTGATAGATAGAGCAGTCCCTTATATGGGATTTGAACTTTGATAGGCGATCGTCCTTGAGTTTTCCAGACGTTGGGGCGATCGCTTTTTACGATAAAACCATCCTATGATGGTGTACCATCATTTGTCAAGTATGGGTTTAGTCAGGTTAAAAGTCAGAGAACTAGCTAGCGAGAAAGGCTGGACGCTGAAAGAAGTTTCAGAACGATCGGGAGTAATTTACAGCACCGTCAGACACTACGCCCGCTGTCCGGGAGTGTCAACCATTGACTTTATTTCTATACACAAGTTGGCTCGCACCTTTGATGTAATGATTGAAGACTTGGTGGAAATTGTGCAGGAGTGAGCGATCGCTTTTTACGATAAAATTTTATCCCAGAGTAAATCTAGTTTTTTGTCAATGGGTTTAATTAGATTGCGGGTTAAAGAATTTGCTGCTGAGAAAGGCTGGACGATCAAAGAGGTTTCTGAGCGATCGGGAGTCATTTACAGCACACTCACCACCTATTCACGTTCTCCGGGAATGGCAATGGTTGATTTTACTTGTCTGCTGAAGTTGGCACGTACTTTTGACGTGATGGTGGAAGATTTGGTGGAGGTGGTAAAAGAGTAGGCGATCGCTTTTTACAGTACAATCCTCTGACTTATATCAATCACAACTCAAGAGCTTATGGGCTTAATTAGATTGCGGATTCGAGAGTGGGCTGCTGAGAAAGGCTGGACGCTGAAAGAAGTTTCAGAGCGATCGGGCGTAGTCTACAGTACCCTCAGAACCTATGCCCGATCGCCCGGATTAGCAACAGTTGATGTGACAGCCTTGCATAAGTTGGCAAGGACTTTTGATTTGTCGATCGAAGATTTGTATGAGATTGTGCAGGAATAGGCGATCGCAGTTATTAGCAGGTTGGAATGACTTCTTTAATGGTTGAGTTGCTAGAAATCCCCCAAGCACAAAACGTAGTTGTTACAGACGACACGCTAACACTCGATCTATCCGATGGTCGTACTATTTCTGTTCCTTTAGCTTGGTATCCGCGGGTATTGCATAGCACACCAAACGAACGCAATAATTGGCGATTTATTGGTGGAAATGATGGAATCCACTGGCCTGATATTGACGAAGACATTAGCATCAAAAATATCATTCTCGGTAAACCATCTGGAGAAAGTCAGAAGTCATTTCAGCGCTGGTTAGACGAACGCGCGAAGATAGTCTAATCCCAAATTCGGTGGCATCGGAATTGATATTACCCACAGTCAGGACACCGCCCCTGGCCGTTTCCCTACAATTAATGGGTGATTGTTACATCTGAGCCAGAAAGATGGATTATTTTGGGTAGGGAAACGGCATTGCCGTGTCCTCCGTTGCTTAAAAAAAAAGCGCCTGAGTTCCCTCAGACGCCTAGCATAAAATCAACAAATTGTCAACCCTAACCTAACCATTCAAAGCCTCAGCACCGCCGCAAACTTCCAGGATTTCCTGAGTAATTGCCGCTTGCCGCGCCTTGTTATAAGTCAGCGTCAAACTACCAATCAAATCGCTAGCATTCTCACTAGCATTGTTCATCGCCGTCATCCGCGCAGCCAACTCGCTAGCAGCAGACTCTTGCAAAGCCCGCAGCAATTGGTTGTTCAAATACAAGGGCAAAAGAGCCTCCAGAATTTGCGCCGGATCTTGTTCGAAAATCATGTCCCTGGGCAAACTCTTCGTAGGTGAAGCAACCTTCTCGCGCGATACTTGAAACTGTCCGCCTTGCGATGTCAAGCGGAAGATTTCATCATCGGGAGTTTCCAAACCTTGGGGGTCGAGGGGCAGCAAGGTTTGAATTACCGGACGCGAACTAATTAGCGACACAAACTTGGTGTAAATTAGCTCAACTCTGTCCACAGTTCCTGACAGGAACAAGGAAAGCAATTCGTCAGCAATTTGTGCCGCTTCCGGCGCTGTGGGAATTTGTTCTAAGTTAGCGTAAGTAGCATCGATCGGCTGTTCGCGGCGCTGGAAATACTGAGTAGCTTTGCGTCCTACCAACACGTATTTGTAGTCTAAGCCTTCAGCTTTGATTTCCTTAGCGCGATTTTCCGCGTATCTGATGATGTTGCTATTGTAGCCACCGCACAAACCCCGATCGCCCGAAACGACCAAAAGCCCCACAGTCCGCACTTCGCGTTTTTTCAGCAGCGGCAAATCCAGGTTTTCAAACTGCAAGCGTTCCGCCAAACCATACAATACCTCTGCCAGTCGATCGGCAAAAGGTCGAGTAGCCGTCACCTGTTCTTGAGCGCGGCGCACCTTAGCAGCGGCCACCAAGCGCATTGCTTCTGTAATCTTTTTAGTGTTCTTGACCGACTTAATGCGATCGCGAATAGTTTTCAGATTTGCCATAATTTTCTCCTTAGTCCCTGGCCCGCATCTTTTTAATTAAAACTGCGAATAAACGCAGATAAACGCAGATGAACTTCCGATAATCTGCGTTTATCCGCGTTCATCTGCGGTTCAAAATTCCAACTCGATTTACGCAGAAACCAAGAAAGTTTGCTTGTATTCTGCGATGCCTTCTTTCAGCAGCTTCTCAGCTTCATCAGTCAAAGCTTTTCCGCCTTGAACAATTTCGCCGTACTTCGGCTTGCTAGTCCGCAAATAGTCGCGCAAACCAACAGTAAACTTGCTGACTTTTTCCACAGGGATGTCATCCATATAGCCGTTAATACCGGCATAGATTACAGCCACTTGTTCGTTCATCGGCAGAGGCGAACTTTGGGGCTGTTTCAACAGTTCCCGCAAGCGCTGACCGCGCGACAATTGATTCTGAGTAGCTTTATCCAAGTCAGAAGCAAACTGAGAAAATGCTGCCAGTTCTTCAAACTGCGCCAATTCCAGTTTCACCTTACCGGCTACTTTTTTCATCGCCTTAGTTTGAGCCGCCGAACCTACCCGCGATACCGAAATACCGGGGTTTACTGCAGGACGCAAACCAGCGTTAAACAAGTCAGAAGAAAGGAAGATTTGACCGTCGGTAATCGAAATTACGTTCGTCGGAATGTAAGCAGAAACGTCACCAGCTTGGGTTTCGATAATTGGCAAAGCAGTCATGCTGCCTTCGCCCAAATCGTCGCTCAATTTAGCAGCGCGTTCTAGCAAGCGAGAGTGCAGGTAAAACACGTCTCCGGGATAAGCTTCGCGACCGGGAGGACGGCGCAGCAACAGAGACATTTGGCGGTAAGCTTGTGCTTGTTTGGAAAGGTCATCGTAAATGACCAAAGTGTGCTTGCCTTTGTACATGAAATACTCGGCTAAGCTAGCACCTGTGTAGGGAGCCAAATATTGCAGGGTTGCGGGGTCACTAGCGTTGGCTGCTACTACGATCGTGTAGTCCATCGCGCCCTTTTCTTGCAGGACGTTGACGATGTTAGCTACTGTAGAAGCTTTTTGACCGATCGCCACGTAAACGCAGATCACGTTTTCCGATTTTTGGTTAATAATCGTGTCGATCGCGATCGCAGTTTTACCGGTTTGTCTGTCACCGATAATCAGTTCCCGCTGTCCTCTTCCCACCGGAATCATCGCATCAATAGCGGTAATTCCTGTTTGCATGGGTTCGTAAACAGAACGGCGAGAAACAATCCCCGGTGCCGGAGATTCAATCAAGCGCGATTCAGTAGTTTTAATTTCTCCTTTGCCGTCAATCGGACGGGCCAAAGCATCAACTACCCGTCCCAACATTGCTTCACCCACGGGGACTTCAGCAATTCTGCCAGTAGCAGTAACTGCCGAACCTTCTTGAATGCCGAGGCCTTGGCCCATCAACACTGCACCCACGTTATCTTGTTCGAGGTTCAGTGCAATGCCCACGGTGCCGTCGGCAAATTCTAGCAATTCCCCAGACATGGCTTTATCCAAGCCATAAATCCGGGCAATGCCGTCGCCTACTTGCAGAACAGTACCGACGTTAGAGACTTTTACGTCTTGGTCGTACTGCTCAATTTGCTGGCGAATAATGCTGCTAATTTCGTCAGGTCTGATTGCTGCCATGTTAGTTATTATGTGTCAGTTGTCAGTTGTTAGTTGTCAGTTGTCAGTCGATGTTTTCGGTCATAAAGTATTGGGATTTGGTAGTAAGAATTTGGGACTAACAGCTCGAAAACAGAAATTAATTTATTCCTAATTCCTGTTTGATTCTTCCCTTGTTCTTTCTTCCTTTTTCCTTCTCTCCGTTACATCCGTTACATCCCGTACATTGCTCCTTGCCGAACTTCCTGCTTCCTTAAATCAGGAATTCAAGCGAATTCCCAGACGGCGCAATTGTCCCCGCAGGCTGGCATCAATTACTTGAGAGCCTACTTTGATTATCACACCGCCGATTAAATCTGCGTCTATTTTGGTTTCAATTTCTACTTGACTAGCGCTGGTCATCGCCTGCACTTTCTCGCGCACAGTCTGCTGTTGAGCGTCTGAAAGCGGGACGGCCGATGTAACTTCAGCCAATACTGTTTGGTTGAGTTCTCGGAGCCTTGCCAAGTATTGTTTGCCAATTCCTTCTAAAAAAAGAATTCTTCCTTTGTCTACTAATAGCTTCAGAAAGCTGTGCATCAAGGGGTTCATTTCTTCACCCGCTATTTGCTGAATCACGGCTTTTTTAGCATCCGGTTTTACCAGCGGATTGGCTAAAAATTGACGCAAGTCTTCCGAACCTTCTAGCAGGCTCAGCAAGGAACGAATGTCTTCGCCGAACTTCTCTGAGAGATTGCTGGACTGAGCCAGTGACATCAAGGCAGATGCGTAAGGCTGTAAGACTTCTGTGCTGACTGTACTCACGTTTTAGCCTCCCAGTAACGCAATGCTGCGATCGATTAATTGGTGTTGAGCGCTGTCGTCCAAGCTAGTTTTTAGCTGGCTTTCCACCTTTGCTAATGCCAGAGATACAACCGCCGATCGCAGTTGGGCGATCGCTCTTTCCCGCTCCGCTTCCAACTCTTGACCTGCTGTTGCTCTCATTCTTTCAACGTCTTGCGCTGCCTGAGCTAGAATTGCTTCTTTTGCTTTCTTGGCAGTTTCTTCAGCAGCGGCACGAATTCGTTCCGCTTCTGCTTGCGCTTGAGTCAATTTTTGCTGTTGCTCTGCTAGAGCTGCTGCTGCATCTTTTTGGCGTTTTTCTGCTTCTTGAATCGCCTCTTGGATGCCCGAACGCCTCTCAGTCAGGATTTTACCTACAAATCCGCGCCCGAAATAAAACAGCACTGCAATAATAATGACCAGGTTAATCAGGTTGGTTTCTAAAATATCGAAATTTAAACCGAAACCACCTTCGCCGCTAGCTTCTGTGGCTAGCAATAAAACAGTCCCCATGATACTCTTCCATAATTGCGCGTGCAGATTGGGTGAAGCGATTTTAGATTTAAGATTCCATCAAAAATCTAAAACTCTTCTGTCTCGCTATTTGGCCAGCGACTGCCCTAATAGCTTTTCGAGAATTTGGCCGCTGAGCGCGTCTACTTGTTGTTCTAGTGAGCGCATTGCTTCTTGCTTTTGCTGCTCTATTTCTTGCCCAGCCTTTTCTCGCGCGACTTGAGCTTCTTGTTGAGCCTCAGCTACTTTGGCTGCCCCAATTTTTTGGGCATCAGCTTGAGCAGCAGCAATTACTGATTGAGACTGTTTGCGAGTTTCTCCCAGTTTTTGCTCGTACTGCTGCGCTAGTTGCTGAGCTTTTGCCAAGCGTTCTTGGGCGGAGACTTGAGTGTTGCGAATGTAATCGGCGCGATCGTCAATTGACTTGCTGAGCGGCTTGTAAAAAATTACATTCAAGACTGCGACTAGAATTAAAAACTGCACCGCCATCAGAGGCAGCGTAGCATCTAGATCAAACAGTCCCCCTTCCTTAGCCGCTTCTTCAACTGCTAGTAATACTGTCCAGTGCATCATGATTTTTTGACGGCTTCCATCTAATTCGCTTAATTGATTTTAGATTTGAGATTTTGGATTAGAATCGCCAAAACCTCAAATCTAAAATTTCCAATTATTATGCGAAGGGGTTGGCAAACAGCAGCACTAGGGCTACGACCAAACCGTAAATTGTGAGCGCTTCCATGAACGCCAAACTCAACAGCAAGGTGCCGCGAATTTTACCTTCTGCTTCCGGCTGACGGGCAATCCCTTCTACAGCCTGACCTGCTGCATTTCCTTGACCGATGCCAGGGCCGATGGCGGCTAAACCTACTGCCAAAGCGGCGGCAATTACGGAAGCGGCAGCAACTGTTGAGTCCATGATGATTTTCCTTATCTAAAGTACAAAATTGAGAGGAGAAAGTCTACAGAATTGTCCGATTTAACGGGAGGAAGTTTGAGGAGAGGAAATTTTCTTTTTCCTCATTCATGCTTCGCCGTTTATCGTTAGTTAATCGTGGTGTTCTTCGCCGTGACCGCCTTCTAGAGCTTCACCAATGTAGGCTGCGGCTAAGGTAGCAAAAATCAAAGCTTGAATTGCACTGGTAAATAGTCCCAGAACCATCACTGGCAGAGGAACAAATAAAGGCACTAGCAACACTAGCACTCCGACCACCAATTCGTCCGCAAGAATGTTGCCAAACAAACGGAAACTTAGGGACAGAGGCTTAGTGAAATCTTCTATGATTTTGAACGGCAACATGAAAGGCACCGGTTCAACATAGTGGGCGAAATACCCCAAGCCGCTTTTGCTGAGACCTGCATAAAAATATGCTAGAGAAGTCAGCAGTGCAAATGCTACCGTCGTATTGATGTCAGCGGTAGGAGCTCCCAATTCGCCTGATGGCAGCTTAATCAGCTTCCAAGGAATTAGAGCGCCAGACCAGTTTGACACAAAGATGAACAGAAATAATGTACCAATAAACGGTACCCAAGGGCGATATTCTTTTTCCCCAATTTGGTTTTTAGCCAAGTCCCGAATAAATTCCAGCGCATACTCCATAAAATTTTGCATTCCGCTGGGAATTCGCTGGATTTTGCTGGTTCCTAAAATCGAAACTACGACTAAAACGGCAATTACAAACCACGAGGTTAGAAAAACCTGCCCGTGCACTTTCAGATTGCCGAGTTGCCAGTACAACTGCTGGCCAACTTCCAATTTGGCGAGGGGGAAACGATTAAAGGTGTTTAGAACGTCAAGCATTGCCATTCAACGGGCTTCCCCATACAAATCGATGAGTTGAGTTTTGCTCGAATTGCCTGACCTACCTGTAGTCTAGTGCTAATGCACTTCGGATCACGTAAACCAACAGCGCAGCTTTGTAAGTCAGAAATCCCAAAAATATCGGTAAAATCTGTAGCTGATTCCACTGTGTTCCTACTATCATCACCGCTAAAAACACACCGAGCCTTGTCTTGCTGATGCGCTGATTTTGGCTGCCGATTCGTTCAACGTCTCTAGCCAACATCTTTAAGTAAACCACACCTGTGCTCGCCCCAAGCAAATAATTCAGGGCAATGTTGAGGGAGTAAAAAATCCAAACGGAGATAAAAATAATCGCCGTAAAAGCAAGGGTGTACGCCAACAACTCTTGTTGGAGGCGATAAAAGTCTTGCATGGGATTGCTAGTCTCGGACGAAGCTGTCGAAACTGTCGAGACTGTGCCAGCTTGAGGAATATCCTCGTTTGCTGCTGCGGGTTCGGTGGGTGTGTTTTGCGTGTTCACGAAGCTCAGAAACTAATGCAGGTAGCAGGCGAGTGCTTTGCAAACTCACAAAAATCATACCACGCTGCGGTAACAATACTTAAAATAAAATTAATCATATTTTCAGAATTTGGTGTCGGGCGCGTCGGAAACCTCAAGCCGTTAAATGCCCGATCGACCTCACCCTACCTCTCCCACCGCCAGACAACACTTTTTTACACATTGTTCTCGTGCTTCTCATTAAGTGAGGCTTACTTAGTGAGAAGTGAGAAAGGACGATCGGGCGCATCGATGAGGTGACTCTCTCTTCTGGAGACTCTGCGCCAAGAGCGCTCTAGAAGAGTTAATTAAAATTTGCTCTCATTCAATAACCTTAAACTCTTGAAGTGCCGGGATGAAATTTTTATTCTCGTGGCTCGATCGACTAAGCTTAATCAAAGCAAATCGCTGTAGCGGCTGCAAACTCGCCCACTGGGCCAAAGAAATTGTCACGCCGAGCTCTTGCGCTTTTGCAGAAACCGGCTCCGGTACAGTTGCACCATCCATCCACGGGGGATTTTCATCAACAGCCAAATCAGTTCCCGGTTTGCCTGTCTGTTGAATTAATATTTGATTTAGCTTTTCTCGGTAATCAATAATTTCTGATTCACTCAAGCAAGGTAACTCTACAAGACTTTGCCGTTCTGCTTGGTTGAAATGATTCCAATCCTGCAACTTTAATTTAATGCCGCAAGTATCTAACTTGAGACGTACCTGCATCGGAATGCAGCGCAAAGCTTCGACAAAATCAGCTTCAAATTCAAAAAACATAAATGTAGCAATTTTAGATTTTAGATTATCGATTATCTATTTACTCTACAGTCGGGAGCTGGGGGCTTGTATCCCTTTTTGGATGATATCAATTGTATTTTAGATTAGAGATTTTAGATTATCGATTTACTCTACAGCCGATAATTGCAGAAAATCGAGTCAGCATTTATAATTAAATAATATTACAAACTATTGACATGGATACCGTAGACTACCTTCGGATTAGCTTGATAGACCGCTGCAACTTCCGCTGTCTCTACTGTATGCCAGAAGGTAGCGAGTTGGACTATGTATTGCAACAGCAGTTGTTAACTCACTCGGAATTGCTAACTCTGCTGCGGGAAGTTTTTATACCCGTGGGATTTACAAAGTTTCGCTTGACTGGAGGGGAACCGCTGCTGCGGCCTGGGGTGGTGGAATTGGTGAGGTCGATCGCCTCAATGCCCGAAACGCGAGATTTATCCATGACAACCAACGGATTTTTGCTGGCGGGAATGGCGGAAAATCTCTACAAGGCGGGTTTGCGCCGGATTAATATTAGTTTGGATTCGCTGGAACCGGAGACTTTCGACAAGATAATTGGTAGTCGGGGACGATCGCGGTGGACGCAGGTTTGGGAGGGAATTCAAGCGGCTTATCAAGCTGGATTCGACCCGCTGAAACTGAATGTTGTGGTAATTCCCGGTGTGAATGACAGCGAAATATTGGATTTAGCGGCGTTAACAATTAACCGGAATTGGCACGTTCGTTTTATTGAGTTTATGCCGATCGGGAATGGGGATTTATTTGGCGATAAAGGTTGGGTAGCATCAGCCGAATTGCGGCAACAAATTAGCGAGAAATACGGGTTAGCCGAGTCGGGAATTCGCGGAAATGGGCCGGCGGATGTGTTTCAAATTCCGGGGGCGAAGGGCACTTTAGGATTTATCAGCCAAATGTCCGAGTGTTTTTGCGATCGCTGCAACCGGATGCGTTTGTCTGCTGACGGGTGGCTGCGGCCTTGTCTGCTGAACGAAACCGGTCAAATTGACTTAAAAACTGCTCTGCGTGGTGGGACTCCTACAAGCGAATTGCGCGATCGAGTGCGGCACATATTGGAGATTAAACCGGAGATTAATTTCAAACAGCGAGATTCGGGAACTACTCAAGGAAATTACAGCCGCACAATGTCTCAAATCGGCGGCTGAACTAACCGACATAGAGCGCTGAAGAAATAAAATACTTAAGGCAATACTTGAGTATAATTGTCACAGTATTCGATTCTCAACAAACTCGATGACCATCAAGCCGATTCGGTGGGTTGGCCCTGCCCGCGAAGAAATCCAATCTCTTCCTGAAGATGCCCGAAAAGAAGCCGGTTTTTCACTTTGGACTCTCCAGCAGGGCATACAACCACCAGACTTTAAACCGATGTCGATCGTAGGTAAAGGCGTTGAAGAAATTCGGATTCGGACAGAAAATGCCTATCGGGTTTTCTATATTGCTAGATTTGAAGAAGCTATTTATGTGCTCCATGCCTTCCAAAAGAAAACTCAGAAAACAGCTAAGAAAAATATCGAAGTTGGGCAGAAACGCTACCAAGAGTTGTTACAAAATCGTTTAAACTCAAGAGAACCGGAACAATGAGCGAAAATACTATTACCCAAGCAGTCGATAATATCTTTCTAGACCTCGGATTCTCATCTGAAGAAGCTGATAACTTACTAATCCGATCGCAACTAATTCTCGCCCTGACTCATCAGATTAAAGAGCGCGGTTGGACTCTCGATCAAACGGCTCAACATCTCCAACAGTCCAACGATCGAATCAAAGCTCTAACTCAAGGTAAAATAGGGCAGTTTTCCGTTGACAGTCTGATTGCAATGCTCAATAAAGTAGGTATGACTGTCAAAGTCGAAATTTGCCCCAAGGTAGCTTAGGTCATGAACCCCATGCCTAAAGGCAGGGGCTTGTAGACTGTCCGACTCTTCGAGCGGGATACAAGCCAGAACATGACCAGCCTCAGACGCAACAAGCCTCTACGTTTTTAAGGTCACGATACCTACAAATGCGTCGCTAGTTTGTAGCCCTATCGTTGGTTGTTAAACATCTGTAATGGGTTAAGGAAGTGCAGCCAACATGACAAGCCTTAAAAACATTGGCGAAGCGAACATTACGAGCAATCAGAGGAGACGCAACAATGTCTAACTTTGTCTTTGTAATTGATACCAATCGCAAACCGCTATCACCCTGTAAACCAGGAATAGCAAGGTCATTGCTGAAAGCTGGAAAAGCAGCGGTATTTCGCCGCTATCCGTTTACGATTGTTTTGAAAAAAGCAGTTGAGACGAAGCCTGAACCGCTAGAACTGAAATTAGATCCGGGATCGAAAGTCACGGGGGTTGCAATCAAACAGGACAACAAGATTATCTTCGGAGCCGAACTGCAACACCGGGGCCAGCAAATTAAAGATGCACTTCTCTCTCGCCGTCAACTTAGGCGAGGAAGACGCAATCGCAAAACTCGATACCGTAAGGCGCGATTCCTCAATCGCACTCGCCCCGATGGTTGGCTCGCTCCATCCTTGCAACACCAAGTCGAAACAACACTTACATGGGTTCGCAAATTGATTCGACTCGCTCCCGTTGCCAGCATTGTTCAAGAGTTAGTGCGGTTTGATTCTCAACTCATGCAAAACCCTGAAATCTCAGGCGTTATGTATCAGCAGGGAGAATTGCAGGGTTACGAAGTCCGGCAGTATCTCTTGGAAAAATGGCATCGGCAGTGTGCTTATTGCTCGGCCGAAAATGTACCTTTTGAGGTTGAGCACATTCAGCCCAAGTCAAGAGGTGGCTCTGACAGGGTTTCCAATTTGACACTGGCTTGTCACGATTGCAATCAAAAGAAAGGCAATCAGGATATTCGAGCATTCCTGGCAGCTAAACCCGACCTGTTAAACCGCATCCTCAAACAAGCAAAGCTACCACTCAAAGATGCAGCAGCGGTCAACTCAACCCGATGGGCATTATTTAATGCACTTAAAGAAACGGGATTGCCCGTCACTACTGGCACGGGCGGACAAACTAAGTTCAATCGCCATCGGTTAGGGTTGGCTAAATCGCACTGGCTTGATGCTGCGTGTGTGGGCAGCGTTGACACGCTCAAAGTATTGACTTCAAAGCCTTTGTTGATTGTGGCAAAAGGTCAGGGGACACGACAGATGTGCGGCACAAACCAGTACGGATTTCCCATTCGGCACAAGTCCAGAGTGCAAATTCACAAAGGGTTTCAGACTGGCGATATTGTCAGCGCAACCGTTACCGCAGGGAAGAAAGTCGGCTCTTATACAGGGCGGCTTCTATGCCGTGCTTCAGGCAGTTTTGATATCGTAACGAAGGCTGGGAGAGTAACAGGTATTAGCCACAAGTATTGCAAAGCAATCCACAAAAAAGATGGCTATAGCTATGGGTTTTAAAAATATTTCAAGGCGACTGAAGTCGCTGCCGCTTTCCTCCCCATGTCTAAAGCCAGGGGCTTCTCGCTCGTTTTTCTGGTGAAAATTATGCAATTTGGCGCATTCTACAACTGAAACTCTCCTCCCAAAACTTGTCCAGCCGTTATATTCAACTGCGGAAATGTTGGAGAAACAAGTGTTTGTTCCCCTTGAAACATCCCAACTTCGACATACTCACCCGATTCTAGTTGAAGTACCGCTACTATCTGCTCTTGAGGGTCAACAATCCAATATTCAGGGATACCCCGCGCTGCATATTGGGCTCGTTTGCTAATGTAATCGCGATCGCGCCCAACTCTACCTGGACTAACAACCTCGACAACCAACTGAGGAGGTGGCATAGTTTGGGTGATGGTTAGCCTGGTTGCTGTCAGCAAGATGTGTTCGGGGCGCAAAACCACCAAATCTGGGTAGCGGTTAGCTGCGTCGCCCTCCCGCAGGATGGGAACTTCGATTTCGCACATATGTGTTCTGATCAGCCTCAGTGGGATGAACCCGCTACTAGCCAGAGTGAATAGTAGATAGTTAGCAATGAAATTGTTGGGGCCCGATTCGGGTGGCAATGTTACTAACTCTCCATCAATTAATTCGTAGCGGTTGTCGGTGTCGTCCTCATAGGTGAGGTACTCTTCAAAGGTAAGTTTCTGTTTGTGGGCTTGTGTCATCTTTTACCTTCCAGGATTGCTATTGTTATTAAAATGTTTACACATCCGAGAAAAGCGGCGGCCGCAGTGATTTTCATTGAATCAACAAGCTGGGTAGCACTGTCCGATCGACACGGGGCGATCGGCTCGACACTTGCCACGGCTGACATGGGTGGCACGGCTCCAAAATTGCACCATATAGCGCGGTGTGGGTGAGTTTGAGGTGATTGGATGGTGAGGACTGCCACGGCTGGCACAATTGCACCTAACCACGGTTGGAGCGGTGGGAGTGTTGCGGGTCTAGCGCGGTCGCTCGGAGCGATCGGAGTGTTGGCAAGGTTGGCAGGGTCTAGCTTTTTTGCGTCACAGGTCTATATGTAAAGAGTTGATGTTTAAGTATTTTTTCGGTAGACGCTGAATTTAAAAATAGGTTAAATAGAAAAAGGTAATTCTTTCACACTAGGGAAAATAAACAATGTTTAAACGTTTAATAGCTGTTATCCTTGCTCTAGTCTTAGTTTTAGGATGTATGGAAAAGCCTGCTTATGCCTACTCTGAAGTGATTCCATTGATGAATCTTGAAGGTAGTAACACTGGCAGCCTAGTTGCGATAAGTTCGGCAGTTGTAGAGGAAGCTATCACAAACGAGCTTGTAAAGCCTGCTGTCGAGGCAGCAGTTGCTTATGTTACTGTAGTTGCTATATGTATGGGTGCTGATAGTCTTGCCGCATCAGTTTTCCCCCCTGCTGCTGCCTTATTACCCTATTGCCCTGGTGTGGGAGGAGCATTTGCAGGTGGTGTTGCTGTTGGAGAGACACCTGTCAAAGGAGTTGTGAAAAGTGTTTTAAACCTGGCTCGATAGTATTTATTTAAGCTAAATCTTAGATTCTATTTAAACTAACCCACTAATTTAATTAGTGGGTTTTATTTATATTTAATCTTAGTAGCTTTTAACATTATGAAAAAACATATTTGTGAATCAAATACAAACCCGCCACACACATAGTGAAGCGGGTTTTTTCAGAGGTATCCTTAGTTAAAAACGCTATTCCATGTTGCGATTAATTCTTTGAAATGGTTGTACATAATTCTTATTAGCTCTGACCCAGCAGCGATACCTGCCCATAGAATGACTTCCAACCCATAGCCAAGGTTTCCCCCGTCGGTCAAGAAAAATTCCCACAGCATCAAATTTTTCTCCATTTGGTATAACCCTATTAACGGGCGAATTAAGTATATCCATTTGGTTACTATAGCATTTCTTAGAAAGATGAGGTATAATATAACTGACTTAAACGGAGTGAAAAATATAGAACTTCAAAATGTTATACAGCTCTAATTAAATAGGGCGATCTTCGAGCAGTAGTCCCTCGACCCGCAGCAGTCACTAGAATGACAACTATCTCAAATTTTAGCAAGGATCACGCATTAGTAAAAATGAAAACTTATTCGATTGATTTTAGACAAAAAATTATGGATGTGTACCATAATGAACCGCTGTCACAAAGAGCAATAGCTAACCGTTTTTGTGTAGCCCTAAGTTTTGTCCAAAAATTGGTTAAACAGTATCGTGACACCCAAAACATTGCTCCTCGCACTGAGCGATGTGGAGTCAAATTAAAACTGAATGCAGAACAACTGCTAATTTTAGCGGAATTGATTGAAGCAAACAATGATGCAACTCTCGAAGAACTCCGTTATTTACTGTACCAAAAAATTGGTTTTACCATCAGCGTAGCAACGATGGGAAGAATGGCAAAACTCTTAAACATGACTTTGAAAAAAAAACTCTTTTCCCGTCAGACAAAGGCACTGACAGGGTTCAGAACCTGCGATACGAGTTCTGGCAAAAAATTAGAGAAGTTTGTTTCAAAGACTTAATATTCATTGATGAATGTGGAGTAAACTTGGCAATGGTTAGGTTATATGCTCGATCTCTAAAAGGTTCAAGAGCCAAGGGATCAAAACCGAATAAACGCGGAAGAAATGTCTCAATAATTGGAGCTATATCGGTCAAAGAAGTCCTAACATCAGTTAATTTAATAGGTACAACTGATGCAATTACATTTGAGGCTTTTATTATCCGAAAATTAGTGCCAAAGTTATGGAAAGGTGCTTGTGTAGTCATGGATAATTGTACTATTCATACCGGAGAAGAAGTAGAAAAAGCCATCCAAAAAAAAGGGGCTAAATTAATATACTTGTCGCCCTATTCGCCGGATTTCTCCCCAATTGAAAATTTATGGTCAAAACTTAAAAATATTCTCCGTTCTATCAAGACACCTAATTATAAAGAGTTAGCAAAAGCCATAGAGTTTGCATTTAGTGAAGTTACATCAGCAAATATTTGGAATTGGTTTACTCACTGCTGTTATTGTACCTCACCTTTGTAAGAAATGCTATATCACCTGTTCTATCTTCGCAGCGAACATTCAAACCTTCTGGATCTACGGCTTCCCACATAAAAGGCATGATTCCACTATTTCCGTTAACAATGTGGTAGTCTCCATTTTTGTCAGCCGCCGGATATGGGTCGGAATTTTGAACTGTGAGCAATGGGGTAGGGATGCTTTTATCAGAAAAAGAAGGTAAAAAAACTTCGGCAGTGAAGATTAGACCAATCACAAGATTTTTGAACATAAGATTGCCTGCCAACTCATAAATTCTATTTACATATAGTTTTATCGTATCCGCTCAATTAACTGGTTCCCAGGCTAAGGCCTGGGAACCGAGATCTAGAGGCTCTGCCTCGCTAACGGATAAAAATAAAAACAGGAGGCAGAGCCTCATGGAATGCGTTCCCAGCCTCTAGCCTGGGAACGAGCAAAAAGTACCAGAGTGGGAGTCCTGCCTCTACCATTCCCACCACTACGCCCTAGTCTTTTTACATTAACACGGGTATCCCTACTATGATGAATATCACAATTTTTTATGATAATAGTCACAAATAAAAATAACCTGATTTTAGGATAATATAAAAATAACAATAATGCTCGTAACTAATGCGAGTAAAAAATAAATTATATGTTGTCAAAAATAATCACTGCTGTAATTGTCTGTTTATTACCAGCTCTTGGGATAGAAGTTGGGGGAGTTGCTGGCGGAACAGCGGCTATTTCAATAGAGATAGTCTTTTTTGCTATTACTATTAATATGAACACAAGAAAATAATGGTTTAATTGTTTTAACGGCTTTATGATGCGACAGAACTACTACTGTATAAATTAAGTGCGTGGGCGCGAGCGCACGAAAGTCAGTAAAGGAATAAGATTAAACTGAGATGTTGCACCATTCTCAATTACTTTAACTGGTTCCCAGGCCTTAGCCTGGGAACCGAGATCCAGAGGCTCTGCCTCGCTAACGGATAAAAATAAAAACAGGAGGCAGATGCTCATGGAATGTGTTCCCAGGCTAAGGCCTAGGAACGAGCAAACACCTACGCTTTGCGCTTCCGACGGCGAATCAGCACACTCATCACTTGCTTCGGATTCGCTGCACGCTGTACGGGACTCCAATCGCCGACTTCGGCAAATCCCAGGCGGTACAAAGTGAGTATGGTTTCCCTGACACCCTTGGGCGAACCTGTCACCGTTACACAAACCACATCCTGTTCCGATTCTGCTGCTGAGTCGTCATTTGCGCGATCAAATTTGTTGTCGTCAGGCAAGAATTCCTGTGACATAATTATGTTCTCCTGGTTTTGGGTTTTCTAGAAAAACCCAAAAACCCAGCCGCCCCGCATTTCAACACATAGCAGGGCGGCTACAGAGGATGTTAAGATACTCCGTTAGCCTCCAGACTGCTGTGATCAGTTTGGCGGTTAGCTGTCCATTGCTGTTACCAGCAGCTTTGGGCAGTGCAACTAGATTTTTGGGCGACGCGGGCTACTTCCTCTACAAGCAAAGCAACCTCTAACTTGAAAGCGTAGCCGCAGACGGGGGCCTGTGTCAATCCATTTGGGATTTGGGATTTGGCAAAGGTGCGTCAGCTTTGAGATTGCTTCACTACGTTCGCAATCACAGAAAATCCTAGTACGTGCATCCAGGCTTTGGCCTGGGAACGAGCAATCGCCTACTTCCTAGGCTTTGCGCTAGAGTTATAATATTAAAATCAATTTAAAAAGTGCGATTGATTTTGTTATCGTCAACCCAAAAACTTACACTCAAGGATAACTATGCTGCACAATCTTCAGCAATCTCACCAACAAGAAATACAGACTATTACTGAAGTTTTGGCAAAAATCACCAGCCGCACGGCGGATCAGATTAAACCATTACTAGATGCGATGCTCAAACAGCTAATTGAACCTCAACAACGTCCATTTTATGAAACAGCTACCCCAACAGAATGGTCAATAGCATTTCAAGAATGGGTTGACAGTCATCGTACCCTAAATTTCCCCACTCTTTCAGATGAAGCTATTAGCAGAGAGAGCATTTATGGAGACAGAGGTTAAATGCCGTTTCTCGTCGATACAAACATACTGCTACGTAGCATCGATACAGCACATCCAATGAATCCTGATGCCGTTAATGCCGTGATTACTCTGCGCGATCGCGGAGAACAACTTTATATCGTACCCCAAAATTTGATCGAGTTTTGGAACGTTTGCACGCGCCCGATCCAGAGAAATGGATTAGGGCGTACTGCAACAGAAGCAGAGGCAGAAATTAATCGCTTAAAACAGCTTTTTCCTCTCTTGTTGGATACCGAAGCAATTTATCAAGAATGGGAGCGACTGGTGATAACGTATAACGTTATAGGTGTCAATGTTCATGATGCGCGGCTAGTTGCTGCTATGCTAGTTCATGGTTTAACCCATATCCTAACTTTTAACATTGCTGATTTCGCTCGTTATTCACAAATTACGGCTGTTAATCCTCCAACTGTAAAGCCTTGATTAATTGGGAATTTAACAGAAATTCTACTCCGAGCAAAGAACAGGCAAGATGCCTGTTCCACAAAAAGCTAATTTGATTGTGGGGAGTAGGGGTTGGGCCGGAGAGCCCGCCCTTAGATTTGACCAGGCTTTAGCAAAATTAGCTGTTTTGATAAGATCGATCGCACTTCATCCAATCCCATCTCCACATCCGCCAAAATCTCTCCTATGCTTTTGCCAGACGGGCTTCCCTCTTTCTCCCCCCCTTGGCAAGGGGGGGCTGGGGGGGGTACACAACCTTGCAAAAACTCAAATTCCGCACTTGACAAATTGATCAATTGATAATTGCAATCAAACACTTGTTGACTAGGCCAACCGTGCATACAACCACTCAACTCTGGAATGGCCGCCAAAAGGGCCTTATCGTCCGACCAATCAATTTTATTAACAGGCTTTTTGCCCAAGAAAAACTCGTAATGAGTGATTTCCGTATCCAACAATTCAATTAATCGATAAAGCTCCCGTTCCGTCAAACCCTGAGCTCTTTCTATCAATTCCGGCGCTTTACCCAAAAGTCTTTCTAACTGCCAATATCCCGGATTGGAAAAACCAGTAAATTCCAATCCCGAAGCATCAATTAACTCGAACAAAGTCTCAATATTGTAGTCAATTTCCTGCGGGTGAACGTACATATCAGCAAAACATTCGTCTCGCTGATTTTCTGCTGCCCAACGCTGTTTTTCGTACTTGACAAGACGGTTGTTTTCTGGTAAAGAAGCAAAGATTTGACGACCGACTTTGACACCATCGGGATAGTCACCTTTTTGCGGGCCTTGAAGAAGTGCGATCGCCCTTTGCATCAGTTGAATTTCCCAACGTCCGAGCTCAGCATACACAAAAATGTGCATCAAACCGCCGTCTGCCAACTTCGCCGCCAGCGCTTGAATGCCCCGGATCGGATCGGGTAAGTGGTGCAGCACGCCCACGCAGTTAATCAAATCGAACTCGCCCTGTAACTCGGCGGCATCGTACAGGCTGAGGTGGCGAAAATCAGCTTCGCGCGCTCCGGATCGCCGACAGCGTTCTTGTGCTACTTTCAAAGCACCTTCACTCAGGTCGATCGCCGTCACCGAAGCTTCGGGATTGAGGTGAATCAGATAATCAGTGCTCGAACCAGTGCCGCAGCCAGCATCTAAAATCCGAATATCAAGTTTTGGCGGCTTTTGCCCGGTGCAAAAATTGTAAGCATCAGGCCAACTCCAGCGCCAGTTGTACCCAGGCGGCGGTTCGTCTGACAAAGGATCGGGCGGGAAAGGGAAAGTATCGTAAAGCCGTCGCACGGCAGCGCTGATATCAGGCGTAGTATCCATAGGTGAGGTAATAGGGCGTGGGTTTTGAGATTGGTTGTCAGTAGCTACGGGGTAACAGCGCTACGCAATGCACTTCTGTGGCTGCGTTACTCGCAACAAAAGTGTCGCTTCGCTGGCATTGGGAAGCCTCAAACAGAGGGATCGGGCGATCGACTAACCCCTGATAGCCAAGCCCTGACAGCTTCTGCGTAATAAAACTTATCATTTTTTCTCATATACGCTCTCTTAAATCTATACAATAAATGTCGGCAGGCTTTTTAACAAACCAGGACTGTCAATAACCCACCGCTGAGCTTTCGGGTAAAGCGGAGGCGTCTTTCCGCAGAAAGTCACAGATCCAGAAAAAGGCACAAGAAAATTTTTGATTTTCTTTTCCCTTAATTGACGGCACTTGCTGCGATCGCCCAAAGGCAACTCTCCTGCCGAGTCTTTTTTTCCACGGGTATGCCGGCGGAGCGCAGCGGAGGGAGTACCCCGTGCCTGCCTTCGGATCGGACATTTCCCGGCAGGCAGAAAGATGAAACCAAAACATTTTAATCTAAGAAAGTAAGCGCGCCCGAACCTCGTGACGGGTAAAGGCAAAAAGTAAACAAAGCAAAAATACCTACTTTGCCCTGCATGAGAAGGCAAGGTTAGTCGGGTTAAATGCTGCAACTATTTAGATAGGGAGCGAAGGAGTCTAATGACTGTAAAGGCAAGTGGTGGAAGCTCGGTTGCGCGTCCGCAACTATATCAAACTGTACCGGTCGCAACAATTTCGCAAGCAGAACAGCAAGACCGCTTTCTACAGCGGGGCGAACTCAGCGAACTGGCAAGTTATTTCAGTTCAGGGGGTCTGCGGATCGATATCTCTGCGACGCTGACCAAAAACTCGGAACTGATAGTATCCCGCGCAGCCAACCGGATTTTTACCGGCGGTTCCCCGCTGGCATTCTTGGAAAGACCACAAGAACCTGCGATGGCTTTGGCAGGGGCGACTCGTCGCGGTTCGGCGGATGTCTCTGAAGCCATGAAACTGGGAACTGTTACCTACGTTGAAGGTCGCGCAGGCGGCGGCAACGGCGGTGGCGGTGGCGGCGGATTCTTGGGGCTGGGAAATCTATTTTCTGGCAACGGTGGCGGCTACAGCGGCCCGCTCCCAGCAGGATTTCAGCCGATCAATGTCTCGCGCTACGGCCCGGGCAACATGACCAAATCTCTGCGGGACTTGAGCTGGTTTTTGCGCTACATCACCTACGCGATCGTCGCGGGCGACCCGAACATTATTTCGGTGAACGTGCGCGGATTGCGGGAAATCATCGAAAATGCTTGCTCTTCGGCGGCCACAATTGTGGCAATGCAGGAAATGAAGGCAGCATCTTTGGGCTATTTCAAAAACAATGCAGAGGCAAGTGCGATCGTCGGACAGTATTTCGACGTAGCTATTACCGAATTCAAAGCTCCCACACCTTCAGACAAGGTGCGGCAGCGCGAAAGCAACGACCAGCAAGGCTTGCAACTGCCTCAAATCTACTTCAACGCAGCCGAGCGACGGTCGAAATTCGTCATGAAAACCGGTCTGTCTTCGGTCGAAAAGCTCGAAGTAATCAAAGCAGCTTACCGCCAAGTATTCGAGCGCGATATTACCCGCGCATACAGCCAAAGCATTTCTGACTTGGAATCCAAGGTCAAAAATGGCGAAATCTCGATGAAAGAGTTTATTCGTCGCCTTGGCAAATCTCCTCTGTACCGCAAGCAATTCTACGAGCCGTTTGTCAACAGCCGTGCTGTAGAATTAGCCGCTCGTCACTTCCTAGGTCGCGGTTTGAGCTCGCGGGAGGAATTTAGCAAGTATTTTGCGATCGTCACCAAAGGCGGCCTGGCAGCCCTCGTAGACGCAATGGTTTATTCCCAGGAATATTCCGACTACTTCGGCGAAGAAACCGTGCCTTACCTGCGCGGTTTGGGCCAAGAAGCTCAGGAATGTCGCAACTGGGGCCCGCAAATTGATTTGTTCAATTTCAGCGCTCCGTACCGCAAGGTGCCTCAGTTCATCACCTTGTTTGCAGATTACACTCAGCCGCTACCAGAACAGCACGTTTACGGTGTTGGCAATGACCCCTTAGAAATTCAGTTCGGCGCGATTTTCCCGCAAGAAACTCGCAACCCCAAGAGCCGTCCCGCTCCCTTCGGCAAGGACACCCGCCGCATCCTGATCCGTCAAGGTGCGGGGATTGAAAACCAATTGAGCAACCCGCAAGCCCGCGGCAAGGCTCCAGGCTCTCTCGGCCCCAAGGTCTTTAAATTAGACCAGTTGCCGGGTGGCTACACTGCTCCGAGAAAAGCCAGTGGCCGCGGTGCTTCTGTAGCCAGCGGCTACAACAGTACGGCGAGCGTCAAATTTACCGAAAGTTCCACCCAAGCGGTGATTCGGGCAGCTTACCTGCAAGTGTTCGGTCGCGACGTGTTCGACGGTCAGCGCCAAAAGGTGGCGGAAATTAAGCTGGAAAACGGCGAGATTCCGATGCGCGAGTTTATTCGGATGTTGGCGAAGTCTGACGTGTTCCGCAATATGTACTGGAGCAAGCTGTACGTTTGTAAGGCGATCGAGTACATTCACCGCCGACTCCTGGGACGCCCTACCTACGGCCGCCAGGAAATGAACGCTTACTTTGACATTTGTGCCAAGAAGGGTTTCTACGCGCTGGTTGATAGCATCCTGGACAGCACGGAGTACAACGAAGCTTTTGGGGAAGATACAGTGCCCTACGAGCGCTATGTGACTGCCGGTGGTTTGTCGATGCGGACGATGCGATCGGGTTCCGTCGCTGAGCAAAATGTCCAAGCTCAGACACCCGAAACTCCTCGGTTTATCGAACTCGGCACTGCGCTCGATCGGGGCGAGTTCGAGTTACAAAATAGCCTCGCTCAAGGTGTCAGCAAGCGGCGCGAACAAACTAAGGTGTTCAAGCTGACGACTACTTCGGACAAAGTAGCTTTGAAAACTTTAATTCAAGCTGCTTACCGTCAAGTTTTTGAGCGCGACATCAACCCGTATGTTGTGAAGAATGAATTCACGGCGCTGGAAAGCAGACTGGGCAACAATGAAATCAATCTCAAGGAGTTCATTGAGGCTTTGGGCTGTTCGTCGCTGTACGTCAAACAATTCTACGCACCTTATCCCAATACTAAGGTGATTGAGTTGGGAACCAAGCACTTCTTGGGCCGCGCTCCCCGCAATCAAGCGGAGATTCGGACGTACAACCAAATCTTGGCAAGTAAAGGGATTAAGGGCTTTATCAACGCCATGTTGAACAGCGTTGAATATGCCGAAGCGTTTGGCGAGGATACTGTTCCTTACCGTCGCTTTCCGACTCTGCCGGCTGCGAATTTCCCGAATACCGAACGGCTGTACAATCAACTCACCAAGCAGAATGATGAGTTGGTGGTTCCAAGCTTTGAGCCAGTAGCTGCTACTGACAGAAGCTAGATTGATTTGAGGTTTAAGATGTTAAATTAGCAATAATTTAACATCTTAAATTAGTTGCAGGGCTGGCGTAATTGCCAGCCCTTTTTTATGACAGGTTTGTTGTTGCGCTGTCTTGATTAATTTGGAATTTTTAACCACTGATGAAAGCTGATGAAGAGGATATTATACCAGTTGTCATTAGGATGAAATACAGCCTCAGAATGCCCAAAAGAAGAAGTTCGTCGTTTGGGGTGTACTGCATCCAATTGTCAACCGCTATAAGTTGAGATGAGAACTCAACCAATGCGTATCAACCTGCCGCCCGTAGAAAACTGTAGAACCACTTGTACTATGAGGGTTCAGCTTGGTTTTGGCGTGACCGCATTTAGCCAATTTGATTATTTGCTTTGATAATGTAGACGCAAATTATTGATATAGAGGTTCCTTACTACGAATGTTTTTCACCATTCATCGGCTCGGCTAAATTCATTTTAGATGGCATAAAGACATCTTGTAAATGTAAGTGATTGTTAGCAAATGTCAGAAAAAGTTTTACCGTTAATCAACCCTTTCTTCCCTTCAAAATCTAGTTACTTCCTTGCTCAGTCGTCAAACTCAGAGCAGTAATATTTAGGAGCCAAAGCGTTAAGCGCATCAACTTCAGCATTGCCTTGAGGTTGCAGCAAGTCGATCGACATTCCCGCACTGAGCGCATTACATATCCCGCGCGCACGTTCAATAGCAGCTTGGGGATTTCGCTGAACGCGAGACACAACCTCGGATGAGGATGAATTGAGCCGTTTGCTCAACGATCGTTGATAACTATTAAGAAAGGCCTGGTCATTGGGCTGTAAAGCGATCGGGCGGCCTCTGCCACTACTTCCACAAAGCTTACCTAAGTCGATCGTTCGACCATCACTCGTCTGTATATAGCAAACATAATCAACGGGTATTTGAGCGACTGAATCCCTAGATTGAGATAAATCAACGCCAAAGGCGATCGACATCATTACCAGAGAATAAAACACTCGTTTCGACTGGCGGACGTATTGCACGACTCTTCAAACTCCCACAAACCTTTAAACTTTCATAATTTTCTAGAGAACCAACACCGGATATTGCCACAATCCGGCGTGATTCGTCATATTCTGCTGAGTGCGAACATAAGAGCGTTTTACAGGCAAATAAAATGCTCGCACTATAAGGCAATAATGTTATGCTCCTCGTTGAGACATCCAAGGACCCCAAATAGCAAACGTAATGCCTGGGGTTTGGATATTAACGAACAAAGTTTTACCATCCGGCGAGAAGCACGCTCCCGCCAATTCCCGATCGTTGATAGCATTTTTTGCCAGACGATACAGTTCCCCGTTGGGAGTTACGCCCACCAAGAACTGCTCATCATTGCCATCTTCGCAAATGATCAGATCACCATTAGGTGCCACAACAATGTTGTCAGGCCCATCCAGTTCCTCAGCCGATTTAGCCTCAACAAAAAGTTCGATCATATCTTGATCGGGAAGATACCGCCAAACCTGACCAAATCCGTTGGGTCTGCCATTAGCATCAACAGAGCCACCGTTCGTACAACAGAAGTAAACTTCACCATTGCCGTACCAGATGCCTTCCCCACGAGCAAACTGGGCAGCACCTTTACCGAAACCTTCGACCCGTACCGTATCCGTAGCAGGGTCAGGATTGTCAATTGTCACCCATTCCACCGGCATGGGTTGGCGCTTGGGAAAGCCTGCAAAAGTCTTTGCCTGAGGCATATTCTTAATCTTCAGCGCTTGTAGAGTGCCACCGGCGCTTAAATTGTTCCGTTGAGATGGGATAAAGCGATAGAAGAGACTATCTCCTCGGTCTTCAGTCTCGTAGACAATTCCGGTTTTGGGGTCGATCGCCACCGCTTCATGGTTAAACCGTCCCATCGCAACTAAAGGTACGGGATTCACAGGAACCGTTGCCTGAGCCGGAACTTCAAAGTTGTAGCCGTGAGATTTCGAGACATTTGTCGCATTGCCAGGTCTATTAGTCGCCAGAGTCGAGACATTTTCCTCGCAAGTAATCCAAGAACCCCAGGGAGTCGGGCCACCCGCACAATTTCGATAGGTGCCACTAAGTGAAGTGTAGTGGTTGATGAGCTGACGATTGGGACCAACCTGTAGTGTGGTTGTTCCGCCTTTGCAAAGAGGATCGTAAGGATTGGGACCCACAACTTGTGTTGTAGAATTCGGGCTCAGTTCGTGATTGCGAACCAGAATCACCGTGTTTTGGGGACCTGGGAAAGCCGCCATGCCATCGTGACCACCGGGAACAGGGGAACCGTCGCTCATCATTTCGCCGGTTCGTGAAAAAGCCTCATACTGAAACCCACGGGGTAAATCTAACAATCCATTCGGATCGGCTATGAGGGGCCCATACCCCCCCCCAAATACTGATTGACCATTCGCTTTTCTGGCATAAAGCGCTTCTAGAGGAGACATCATCAAAGTGCCAGCAGCACTCGCTCCTGCCAAGGTAAAAAACTTTCGTCGTGATAGTTGCATCAGCTTTTCCGGTGAATTAAACAAAGCATACTAGACCTGCGTCAAGGTCAAGATAAGGTTGGTTTAACTTCTCATTAAGGTTGTTTCATAGCTGTTCAATGTCAATCCCAGTGGCTCGTAATTGCGCCACTAACCGGACTCTTACTTGCTCTATCTGTTCAGCCTGTTGACTTTTTTTTCGTAGGAATTTGCAGGCTTGACATTACCTTAATCGGCTTTATGCTAGATAGATGTTTTTATAAAATTAATGTATGTTTATTGACTTGTCAATAATTAGGATAACTCCATAAAGTTTCTGAGCACTGTGTTACACAATTTTGTTTTTGCTGGGGAAGCTTTATATGTTTTTTAACAGCTTAGATTTGTGCAAGATCTACCCCAATCATAGCGCTTGTACCTTCTACAAAACTGGGCGAAAGTCAAGTATTTCTACAAAAATGGCACATTGAGATAGTGGTTGGCAATTGGATAAAGTACACCCCAAACGAGGAGCTTATTCTTTTCGGCATTATGAGCCTGTACCTTATCCTAATGAGAACCGCTATAAAGTCCTAATTCTCGTTCGCCAGCAGTGCCGGGGAATACGGATTTTGAGGGTTAGCCTCGCGTTAATAGAATTATTAAAATTGATAAGATTCTAACCTCCGTTTGATTTTTGGCAACTGTCTTTCAGATTTCCGAAAAGCTAGCCAAAGCCGATTACTAAAAGCTTGTGCAGGTTTGGGGACAAGTGTCAAGCGATTTTATTTCACCCAATTTGTATACAAGTAGTCGGGAATAACGCTCCAGCAAAATTCCGAAGCAACGGCTTGTCTAATTGCTATTAAATCGGGAAGAAGTAGTTTTGGATGAACGTCAATTATTCGGCAAAATACAATTCACCAAAAGCCGCGGGTGGCAAGTGGCGCGAGTGGGAAATACTCTCAATCCTGCACAAATTTACTCCGCAGAATAAGGGGCTATTTTCTAGGCGGGGGACACGATACAATGTGGGATTTTGCTGATAACCAGGAACTTGCTGGGATTGGTGCTATTTATGAAGCAGGTGGCATTGTCGGTGCTGTCAGTCACGGGCTGGCGGCGTTAGTTAATCTTAAGTAGTCGGGGGTGAGCACGTGATTGCACATCAGACTGTGGCTGCTTTTACCAATGAAGAGGAAGCCACTGTGGGACTGGGTGAAATAGTGCCGTTTTTACTGGAGTACAAATTAATTGAATGCGAGACTAATTTTAGGAAAGTTCTTAATTTTCAAGTTTGCGTTGTGGCCAGCGGGAGGCTCGTCACAGGCCAAAATCCCGCTTCGGCAGCAGGTGTCGGTCACAAAATGGTAGAATTGATCAAAAATAAGTAGCTCCCAAAAAAAATCACACCGAGAAACCCGGTTTCTTAAACCACACCTTCGCGCCTAAGTCAAAAGGCTCTAAGAAAGTAGGCTGGGTTGAGGAGCTCGTACCCAACGCCATCAATTTTAGATGTTAAATTTTTGCTCCCATCTAAAATAGCCAATCTAAAATATTTTGTTGGTTTCGGTTCACAATAGTTCAATCTACAAGGTATTATTTAAAAAACCTGGTTTATGGATACCTGATTACTACCTGTTTTTTCTTCGGTTAACCGTACTCCAATACTCACTTGATTCGAGAACATTAGTGTCAATTTTTCGTCTGTGAGGTCAATGAAGTCGCGCTCGCTGTACGAGGAGAAATTACTTGGTTAGGAGAGGTATTAGTGACTTTTATTTATTCCCACTACGCCCAAAAAAAGTAGAATTTGGGAGGGCGGGCTTAGGAATAAATCAAGATAGTGAGTTCTCCATCAAATATCAGAATAAAGTGGTCACTTGTTCTGATTAGTAAAGTGGCGAAACGAATAAGCTATTAGGGCATAATGTTGTGAAAGATGGAACAGGGTATGGAACTAAATTTACAGAAATTTTATAGCGCCTGCAATCCCAGCTACACCCTGGCAGTAGCAAATCAAGAAGACCGACAATACTATATCGATTTTTCATCAGTGCGGGGTGGCACAATCGTAGAACAATTGGAGCGCACCATCAGCCGTCTGTCCCCGGATTCACCTACCTGTCAATTATTCACCGGTCACATCGGCTCGGGTAAATCAACAGAATTGCTGCGGCTGCAAGCTCAATTGCAGCAACAAGGATTTCATGTTGTTTACTTTGAGTCTAGTAAGGACTTAGACATGGCAGATGTAGATATCACTGACATTTTGTTGAGCGTTGCTCGTCAGGTGAGCGAAAGCATCGAGAAAATGAAAATCAAGCTGCAACCGAGGGGTTTTAAAGCTTTGCTCAAAGGGGTTGCTGATGTTTTTCAAACTCAAATAGACTTGAGCGCTGAAGCTAATGTCCCTGGTTTGGGGGAAATAAATGCCAGCACGGAGGGAGAATTTTCTCTGGCCTTGGGAATTGGCAAAATTACTGCTAAGGCGAAAGATGCTCCGAATCTGCGATCGGAGTTGAGGCAATATCTGGAGCCGCGAACTAATGTAATTTTAGATGTGCTTAATAAGGAGTTGCTGGAGCCGGCTAATCAAGAACTCAAACGACAAGGGAAACAAGGACTTGTAGTAATTATCGATAATCTCGATCGCATACACCTGTGCGCGAAACCGACGGGGCGGCGGCTGCCGGAATACCTGTTTGTCGATCGCGGCGAACAGTTGGCAAGACTCAATTGCCACGTCGTGTATACAATTCCTTTGGTGCTGATTTTCTCTAACGATTTGGGCCAGTTGACTAATCGATTTGGGGTAGATCCGAAGGTTTTGCCGATGGTGCCGGTGCAGTTGAGCGACGGTTCTGAGTGCTCTGAGGGTGTGGAATTGCTGCGACAGATGGTTCTGGCGCGGGCTTTTCCGACGGTGCACCCTTGGCAGCGCTATGCTTTGGTTGGCCAAGTTTTCGACTCTGCGGAAACTCTCGATCGCCTGTGTCGAGTCAGCGGTGGTCATGTCCGAAATTTGCTGCAACTGCTGTATAGCTGTCTGCAGAAACAAGACCCTCCTCTGTCGCGGGAAACTTTGGAAAATGTGATCATCCAGCGCCGCCACCAGCTTACTTTGGCGATCGAACCGGAGGAGTGGCAATTGCTGCGCCAAGTATCCGCTACCAAAACTGTGAACGGGGAAACTAAATACCAAATCTTGCTGCGTAGTCTCTGGGTGTTTGAATACCGTTACGGCGAGGATTATTGGTTTGATGTCAATCCGATTTTGGCTGACGCCAAAGAGTTTCGGCAAACAGTTGAGAGTTGAGAGTTGACAGTTAACAGTTGACGGTTTACAGTCACTCGGCGAGGAAAATCGCTTCTGAACCAACGAAGTTCACTCCTAGCCGACTAAAGAATAAGGGCCCAACTGTAGCAGGATGTGGTATGAAAACTAACAAAACTCAACCGTTAACAGTCAACAGTCAACAGTCAACTAACAAAAATGATTAAAGGCACTACTAAACTGTTGGGAGTAATTGGCCATCCCGTCGAACATTCTCTGTCGCCGGCGATGCACAATGCTGCTATTTCCCACTTGGGAGTCGATTTTGTTTACCTGCCGTTTCCGGTAAAACCAGGGGATTTAAAAGCTGCTCTTGCAGGATTTGCGGCGATCGGCGTTCGGGGATTTAGCATCACGATTCCGCACAAACAAGCAATCTTACCGCTGCTGTCGGAAGTTTCCCCGATCGCCCGAGCGATCGGCGCAGTCAATACCGTATACCTAACTGACAAAGGTTGGTGCGGCACAAATACTGACGTTGAAGGCTTTCTCGCACCGCTGCAAACCCCCCCAACCCCCCCTTACCAAGGGGGGGCTAAAGACGCGATTTCTCCCTTAGAAAGGGGCAATACGGCTGTTCAATCCTGTCCCCCCCCTTACCAAGGGGGGCTAGGGGGGGTTCCGATTGGAGTCAGAAAGTAGCGGTAATTTTGGGGAATGGCGGGGCGGCGAGGGCTGTTGTGGCTGGATGCGCTCAATTGGGATGTGCAGAGATTCACGTTGTCGGTCGCAGCGAACAAAATTTAGGGGAATTTCAGCAGAGTTGGGTCAATTCTCCGATGCCGGTGCAGAATTTGCAGGTTCATACTTGGGATAATTTGTCAATGTTAATCTCGCAGGCAGATTTGCTGGTGAACACGACGCCCGTGGGGATGTATCCGCAGGGGGAAAAGTCGCCGGTTGCTGCTGGTGAGATTGATCGAATTTCAGCAGGTGCGATCGTCTATGATTTAATTTACACCCCTAATCCTACGCAGTTTCTCAAAGATGCGAAGCTTCGGGGAGCGCGAGCTATTGACGGACTCGAAATGCTAGTTCAACAAGGAGCAGCAGCCTTAAAAATTTGGCTGGATCAAGAATCCGTCCCAGTCGATGTGATGCGCCAAGCCTTGCGACAGCATTTAGGTCTAGACTAATGCCATTTCTTCAAAAAGTAGCTGTAGTTTTCCGAATTCCTATAAGTAGAAATTTGAGGCTAAATTCGCGCTAAGCTGAGAATTAAAATATACTTGCCCCGCCATTTATGAAATTTCGAGCTATCAGCCTTTTTTTTGCTACTTGCCTAATCGGAATTTTTAGTTTGGTATTCACTCCACCTGCTTGGGCTCTGACGCAGATTAAACTTTCCGACCTTTCTTATCGCGAATGTCCTGCCGAAATGGGAGAAGGAACAGTCACCAGCGGCAGTTCTATGGAAGCTACCTGCTTTTTGATTACTGGGAAAGCTGAAAATAGCACCGGCAAACCAGTTGTCAATGCCGATATTTTCGGCCGCATTTATGATGCCGACGACAATCCGGTGATGCAAAATCGCACTCGCTTGGGTTCTATAGAAGAAGTTCCTCCCGGAGTTAGCGATTTTCAGCTCAGAATTTCCGTTGCGGCCAATCAGAGAACACCTTTGAAACTCAAGCAATTTAAAGCTACAGGTTTTACTGGCGTGGTTCGCCGTTAACAAAACTATTTGAGATTTTAGATTGCTGATTTGAGATTTTGGGTTGGCTGCCCGTGAAAGCGCGATGCTGTTTTCGATTGTAGATTCTAGATTTGAGATTGTTGAGTTGCGGGCAATTTCTCATTTCTCATGTACGATAAACTCCCCAGCTTTTCAACCGGGGAGTTCATCTAAAAATCTCAAATCTAAAATTTAGTTGCCGACAGCTATGTCTGCCAAACCATTTACGCTCGATGCTTAAAAAATTAAGCTTTTCTAACTACAAGGCTGTTTGCAAGTTGGTTAAAAGACCGATCAAGAATTCAGAGCCGAACTGAAGTACAAAAAACGCAATCAGCGGCGAAAAGTCAATCCCTCCTAAGGGGGGGATAATCGAGCGGAATAGATTCAGGTAAGGGTCTGTTAACTGACTCAAAATTGAAAAGGGGGGATCGTACCAATTGATATTCGGGAACCAGCTTAATAGCACCCGAAAAATCATTAGGACTACATAGATTTGCAGAAATGTGGACAGCGTGGTTGCCAAAAGGCCTATGGAATAACTCATATTTTCTCGTTGAAGTTTGAGTAAAGTTTACAGACACTTTAGCTTAAAGTTTAGCATAGCTGGGGGAGAGGGGGAGCATCAGGCTATTTGCGGGCGGGCTAGAAGAGCAACGGCCCACACTAAAAATAACTCTTTGCTTCACATACCTTTCGGGTCTGTGAAGCGAGAATGGTGCAAGATGTGAGTAGCCCGCATAGATCTGCCCGACTACTCTAAAATCTTAAATGGAGTTAGGAGTCTTGAGCGATCGAACCCTCGCCACCGGGCGCTTGGGCGTTGCCGTTTACGTCGCCGAGTTGCAGCCGCACGTCATCTATTGCCTGATTTAGCTGGGCAATTTTATCTTCTAAACTCAGCCTTGCTACTTCCATCCCTTCGGCTTCGAGTTGGCTGCCTTTCCTCTGGCGGATTTTTCTAGTTTTTGCGTCTGAAGGTTCATTCAGCAAAGCTTCAGCAGCGCGCCGCGACAGCACCGCGCCCAAAACTGCACCCACCAAGCCACCAACTGCAGCTCCGGCAATAAATCCGCCTGTAAAACCCTCTCGATTGCTCATAGCTCAACTCAACTGCGCGATATTTCCTTGATTTGTTTATTTTGACACTCTCCCGGTGAGAGACTGGGAGATTGTTAGTTGTCAGGTAAGGCGAGAATTCCGACTTCAGAGTTGAAGCGGATCATTTCCAAAGATCGATCGCCATAAAGGTCTTCAATGTGTTCCAAGCAGCAGTCGATCGCGAAATCGTTCAATTGGGCCGGCTCCACGCCATACATATCCTGAAACACTTCTGAGTCTACCCGACAAAAGCGCGGTCGATCGCCATAAATTCCGCATTCTCGGGTCGCTTTGTCAAAATTGATACACCAACCGTCATCTCCGACTAAGCTTAAATAGAGCGATAATTCATCTTCAGATAAATACTCATCTAAGTCAGGGCGCTCTGTTGGGTCGAGGTAACAACAAGCACCGCACTGTTTTACACAACGCCAAGTAGCCATAGTTTGATTTTAGATTTTAGATTTTAGATTTTAGATTTTAGATTCGGAACATCATCTGGAAAATACCAAACTTTAGGAGATTGGGGTTCTTCAAGTATATCAATTGCCAGTGCCAGAGGCCCAGATCCCGAAGGGGCGGTTCGATTGTAGATTGGAGATTTTAGATTGGGGGCACTTTCTCGGAAGGGGCCTCAAGTCCCCGGTTCCCTGTGACTGGGAGGTCGATCATAGTTTACATTTTGTTGAATTTTGTAAAGTTCCTTAAAAAATAGGGACGATCGCCCGGTAAAATCAGAAGCGGATTTTCTAATTCAACAATCTAGACTTAATCACTACAGTCAGGAGGACACATGGACTTTATAACCGATCTTTTCAGTGGTATGGCTGGTGTAGACTACCAACTCATTGTTCAGGTAGCTTTACTCGCAGCCGTCGTGCTTTCGGGCCCGATCGTGATTTTTCTGTTGGCAGCTAGAGGCGGCGACCTGTAATTATAGCACGCTGCGGGGCGATCGAGAGTTGGGAGTTTTGAGTTTTAAATTATTCAAAATTCAAAACGCTCGATCGCCACTTTTCCCTGCTGCACCTGCTTTGTTATCAAATACCGGGTTATCAAATACCGAGTTATCAAATACCGAGGGCGTGTTTAGCAGTTTGAATCAAATTCTCAAAAAAAGGTAGAGATACATCGACTTCTCTAGCATCTTTGCGGGAGTTGCCTAACAAACCGATATTTTGTCCAGGTGCAACAGCCAAAACTTGTCCTTGAGAATTGCGAATTCTCAATTCCTCGATCGAGCCAGCAGGAGACAGACTGCAAGAATAAGTGCGATCGCAATAATCAAACTCCACTTTTCCGAACATCGGCGGCCTAGAAGTAGCAGCATTTGCGGGCAGCCGGACACCCAACAATTCTAACTCAACCGATGTCTTGCCATTAAAACTATTTTCCCGCAATCGGTAAGCAATATCCACCCGCCGAGGCAAAGGAAAATATTCCCCCCAACGCCAAGCAATCGCCTTCACACTAGCCGATAAATTTCCATCTTGAGTTGCAGTTAGTTTAACGTGACCTCCTTTACCAACAATTTTCTGTTCAGTTATGCAAACATTAGGCGTCCAAAATACAGGAGCCTTATTTTCAATCCCGCAAGGTTCCAGAGCATCAATTTGTCGGTAAAGATCGAGATTAATCTCTGCCAAATCTGCCTGCACATCTACTGAAACCAGCGGTTTTAGGTGTTCCGGTTGCAAACATTGATTGGCAAAAATTGACAGTTGATTGCGGAATTCTTCGAGGTTATCAGCAGGCATAGAAAAACCGCCAGCCGCTTTGTGTCCGCCAAATTTAGTTAATAAATCAGCGCAAAAATTCAGCCCGTCAAATACATTAAACTCAGGAATTCCCCTCGCCGAACCCCTGATAATTTTATGGGCAACCGCCCCTACAGCCTCATCCTCAAAAGTACCAATAAACACAGGTACGCCGTAGCGTTCCACTAACCGAGAAGCCACAATCCCGATCACCCCGTGGTGCCAACCGGGTTGCACGACAACTAAAACTCGTTCTTGTTGCAAATCGAGATCACTTTTCTCGCACCAAGCGATGGCTTCTTGCTCAATTTCCTGGCACAACTCCTGCCTGCGCTGATTGATTTGTTCGCACTGCATCGCGTTTTTGAGAGCCAATTCGCGATCGTCCGTAGTCAGCAACTCTATCACAATTTGAGGGTCAGCCAGCCGCCCCACAGCATTAATCCGGGGGCCAAGCCTAAAACCAATATCTTCAGGCTTTAACGTATGGCTAGCTTGGCTTTTTGAATTCAGAAGAGGTAAACTTTCCGCACTTCCCGGCTGCACTCCAGCCACGTGAATCAAAGCCTGAATACCCGCCAATTGCGAGTGAGGCAACAGTCGCAAGCCCCGCTTCACCCAGCGCCGATTAACTCCTGTCAAAGGCGCTAAATCCGCAATAGTTCCCAACGTAAATAACTCCAGCAGCGGATTCACCAACCCGCCCACTTTTTGCATATCCTGAGCCAAAGTAATAGCCAAAACATAAGCAACGCCTACGCCAGCCAAACCGCGATAAGGTGAAGATTCCGCGATTAATTTGGGGTTGAGAATAGCATCAGCCGGCGGCAGTTTTGGCGGCAAGTCGTGGTGGTCTGTAATAATAACTTTGACACCGAGTTCTCGCGCTCTGGCAACCGGGCCGTAGGCTGCAATTCCGTTGTCAACCGTGAGAATGAGAGCGACACCTTCGGAGTGAAATTCTTCTACAATGCGATTGTTAATCCCATAACCTTCTCGCATCCGGCTGGGAATAGCATAATCCACATTCGCCCCCAGAGCCCTCAGAGCGCGTAGCAACAAAGCGGTGCTCGTCATCCCGTCAGCATCGTAGTCGCCGCAAATCGCAATTTTTTCCCCTTGCGAAATCGCCTCCCGCAACAATTTGACACTCGCAGCCAAATCGGGAAACTCATCCATTGGCGCGGGCAAAACCAGAGATTCCGGTTCGATAAACTCTTGCACTTCTTTCAGAGAATCGATGCCGCGGTTAATCAGCACCTGTGCTAGCAAAGGCGACAAACCGATTTCCGTGGCAAACTGTTCGGCTTGCTGTGGTTGAGGCGAATAAATTTGCCACCGTTGGTTTGGCAATCGGTGAAAATGCGGGGGCACAGATGTGGGTAGCTCTTGCACGGAAGCTGAGGTTTAAAGATACATAGTTAATCTTACCGAATTAAGTCACAGCGTCAATCAATTGTAGATTTTAGATTTTAAATTGAGCCTAAAGATGAGTTTTGTGGGTAAAATCCAAAGGTTGTTTGTAGGAAAGCTTTTTTTGGAAGCTCTCACCCCACCCAAATAGGGATACAAGCGCTGACAGCAGTGGTGGAGACCAAAAAATTTTAGACCAAAGTTCAAACCCTCCAGATTTATCTGTGGAGTCAATCTAAAATCTCGAATCTCCAATCGACTGGTGACAGCCGAAGAACTAGGTTTACCAGGCATTTGCGCTGCCCGCGCTAGGGCAGGGCTAATTTAATTTAATGAGGAGACTTGCATGAGTGGCGATCGACCACCTTGGTTTAAAATTGCATTACAGGTTCGCGGGTCTGTCATTCCCTCAATTTTGCCCCGCGTTTTGCTGTGCGGGGGCTTTGGAGTTCTTATTTCCCTGCTGCACTTTTTTAAGTTGCCAGTTTCCATGCCCATTTTGTCGAGTATTGTACCGAGTATTGTCCTGGGTTTACTGTTAGTTTTTAGGACAAATACAGCCTACGAAAGATTTTGGGAAGGGAGAAAAATGTGGGGTACTTTAGTCAACAACGTCCGCAATTTGGCGCGCCAAATCTGGGTAGCAATTGAGGAAAAAGAGCCGCAGGATATCGTAATCAAAAAGTCAGTCCTGCGCCTGTTACCTGCCTTTGCAGTGGCGATGAAACTGCACTTGCGGCAACAAAAAGTAAATCCAGAATTGGAGGCATTAATGTCCCCAGCGCAGTACCAAAAACTCAAATCAATGAACAATCCTCCCCTAGAAATTGCCTTTTGGATTGAGGATTATATGCACGAGCAGTACGAGCGCAATTGCCTGAATGTCTATCAGTTAACGGCTATGAATGAGTTGCTCAACTCTATGATTGATGTATTAGGTGGCTGCGAGCGGATTTTGAAGACGCCTATCCCTTTGGCTTACGCGATTCACTTGAAACAATTATTGTTGCTTTACTGTTTAGCACTGCCCTTTCAAATGGTGAACGATTTGACTTGGGGAACCGGCGCAGTTGTGGCTTTAATTAGTTTTACTTTGTTCGGTATCGAAGAAATCGGCATTGAAATAGAAAATCCCTTCGGACACGATGCCAATGATTTGCCTTTGGATAATATTTGTGCTGCCATGCAGATCAATATCGACGATTTAATTTCTTTATCTCCTAGCGTTCACGAACAGGTGAAAGATAAGTAGAGTCATTCGATTTTAGATTTTAGATTTTAGATGGGTAGATAAAATCTAAAATCTAAAAGCTTCTGGTTAATTTTTAACAAGAAACCGCATTAACCCAGCCAATACTAACAATACAGGCGTCAGCCAATCTCCCCACCGCACGTACAAAGTCCGCGTTTGCCGCCGATAAATAGTAGCATCTCGGACTTCATAAGTATTAATTCCCGACTTCCAAATCGTCTCACCGCGAGGATTTACAAAAGCAGAATAACCCGTATTAGTTGCGATAGCCGCCCATCTATCCGTCTCTATTGCCCGCATCACATCGAGAGCATGATGTTGATCCAACATCGGCGGTTTGTAATGGGCATTGTTGGAAGCGGTGATCATAAATTCGCCTCCATTCGCTGCCTGATATCGGAAAATTTCCGCAAAGGCAGAATCGTAACAAATTCCGACAATGGCGCGGCCAAACGGCGTATCAAACAATTGTTTAGAATTACCGGGTACTAAATGAGCATCTAAGGGAGAAAGGCGATTAATAATCCCGCCTAAGATTTCGTAAAAAGGGATATATTCACCTAAAGGCACTAGCTTGAGTTTATCGTAGCGACCCACAATTTCTCCCGTGCGATCGATGGCCAATAAGCTGTTAGTGATACTATTGTCTTGCTGTCCGAATCCTCCAACCCAAGCCACAACGCCGCGTTCGAGAATAGCTTGGTAAAAGGAAAGAGTAGAACGCTGATACTCGTTTGTCCAGATAAAAGGCAAAGCTGTCTCTGGAATTAACACAGCATCGACTTTTCTGTCTGCTAACTGTTTGTATCCAGTGGTGTAACCTTCCAAAGCGCGCCCCCAACCCCCTGAGTCAAACTTAATCTCGTTAGGAATATTGCCTTGAATAATGCCAATTTTTAAAGCGGTTGCAGCTTCTTGATTCAAAGGGCGATTGTACAAACTCCATCCTACAATATGCAAAACTACACACAAACTAGCAGGCAAAATATAAGCAATCCACTTCTTCCTTCTTTCTTCTTCCTTCTTCCTTCTTCCTTCAATAAAAGCTTCGCCAATTAAGCCATTTACTGCTACAATAGCGGCTGTTACGGCGCTGGGGCCGGAGAGTTGACCGAGGTGCAATATTGGTAAATTGTGGGGGCTTTGCGTATATGATAGGGATGTCCACCACAGCGAACCTGTACTCCAAATACTTTCTAAGGCACACCACAAAGCTGTGCCAATTAAAACGCGAATCACGGGCAAGATGCCTGTGCCACTAATTTTTTGGGAAATCCCAGGCAAGATGCCTGTGCCACTAATTTTTTGGGAAATCCCAGGCAAGATGCCTGTGCCACTAATTTTGGAAATTGCGATCGCAAATAGCCACGCCCAAACGGCAACTAAGGCGGCTCCCCACAGAGTGATGAAAGCCCAGCAAAAAAGTGCGATCGCCAAACTCGGCCACCAAGGAACTCCCAACCAAGTCATGGGGTGAATTCCCATAATCCAAGATAAAGCTAATCCGTGATAGCCAATTCCCCAGAGTAAAGGAAGAAGCAAAAATGAAGCAGGAAGGACAATAAATTTTGGTTTTTTTTGTGTTATTATTGGTCGTTCATAACTAACAACCAAGACCCAGAGGGGAACTAGGGCTACCCAAGCCAATAGCCAAGCATTGACTGGTGCGGTTGTCAATGCCATCAAAATGCCGCTAAAAAGTGCGATCGCCCAGGCTAATATTTTAGATTTATGAACCGCGAGTTTTTCCAATTTGGGCCTGTTAAATATCGCCACTTTGATGATTGCTAAAAATCATAATTCTTAATCAATATATCAGATCGATCGGGAAGTTCGGCAAGGCGCAGTATATAGGATTTAACGGATTTAACGGATTTAACAGAAAAAAATCTCTCAAATTCTACTTGCCAAAACAAAAAGCGCCCCTATTTCTAGGAGCGCTTTTTGTTAAATCAAAAGCTAAATTTAGCCGTTGATGGAAGGAGCAACCATTGCTACTGGGGTGACTTCACCGGCGGCCAAGTCGAGGGGGAAGTTGTGAGCGTTGCGCTCGTGCATTACTTCCATACCCAGGTTAGCGCGGTTGATGACATCAGCCCAAGTGTTGATGACGCGACCTTGAGAGTCGATAATCGATTGGTTGAAGTTGAAACCGTTCAGGTTGAAAGCCATTGTCGATATACCCAAAGAGGTAAACCAGATACCGACAACTGGCCATGCACCTAACAAGAAGTGCAAAGAACGGCTGTTGTTAAAGCTCGCGTATTGGAAGATTAACCGACCGAAGTAGCCGTGGGCTGCAACGATGTTGTAGGTTTCTTCTTCTTGACCGAATTTGTAACCGTAGTTCAAAGATTCAGTTTCGGTTGTTTCGCGAACCAAAGAAGATGTTACCAAGGAACCGTGCATAGCGGAGAACAGAGCACCGCCGAAGACACCAGCAACTCCCAACATATGGAAGGGGTGCATCAGGATGTTGTGCTCGGCTTGGAACACGATCATGAAGTTGAATGTACCGGAGATACCCAAGGGCATACCGTCAGAAAAGCTGCCTTGTCCGATCGGGTAAATCAAGAATACTGCGGTTGCGGCTGCAACTGGTGCAGAGTAAGCGACGCAGATCCAAGGACGCATACCTAAACGGTAGGACAATTCCCATTCACGACCCATGTAGCAGAAAACGCCAATGAGGAAGTGAAATACTACCAATTGGTAGGGGCCGCCGTTGTACAACCATTCATCGAGGGAAGCTGCTTCCCAGATGGGATAGAAGTGAAGCCCGATCGCATTCGATGAAGGCACAACAGCACCACTAATGATGTTGTTGCCGTACATCAAGGAACCAGCAACTGGTTCGCGGATGCCGTCGATGTCCACAGGAGGAGCAGCGATGAAGGCGATGATGTAGCAGATGGTGGCACTCAGCAAGGTGGGAATCATCAAGACGCCGAACCAACCGATGTAAATCCGGTTGTCAGTGCTAGTTACCCACTCGCAGAACCGTTCCCAAACGTTGCCGCTTTCGCGACGCTGTACGGTTGTTGTCATTTGGTTTATGATGGCTTAATTGAATTTTCAATGTTCATTGTGGGAATGCCCCACGTTTATATTAGTAACACCATTCACTAAAGTTTGCCAAGGAATTACTGGTGACAATTTAAAGATTTTACAAACATTTACAAAAACTGGATTCTTGGTAAATTTTTGTAGTCTTTTACAAAGTAAAATTACACACCACACGGTTTAAATATAGCGATCTGAAGAACTGAATCTATTGTCTGTAGCTTGGTTCAACAGTTCGAGCCAATTATTTTTGTTCAGGTCAATTCTCTTTCTATCTAAATATCTGTTAATTAGGTCTTGAAGAGATAATTTTTAATATTTATTAACATCTAACTGGTGGCTTCTGCGAGGGGAAATTTTTATCGGGAGAATACTGAAAAGCTGGTTTTTAGTGCGATCGGGCTGCATTCTCAATAATCTCGAATCAAGCGGGTTTGACGAAAAAAGAAACCCGGTTTCTGAGGCGCTGGGCAATAGAAATCAACCGGGTTTCTGAGGATGAGTCCGCAAGTTCTGCGTAAAAATTAGGCTTTAGCCTGGGGGCCACTTCATCTGCCGACCGCCGAGAATGTGAAGGTGCAGGTGGTCTACAGTTTGGCCGCCGTCGCTGCCGCTATTAATGACGACGCGATAGCCGTTGCTAAGTCCGAGTTGTTCTGCTACCCGCTTGACAGTCAGCAGCAAGTGTCCCATGAGATCATGATCTCCAGACTCGGCATCGGCTAATTTGGCAATAGGCTGTTTGGGAATGACGAGGATATGGACGGGCGCTTGCGGATGGATATCTCTGAACGCGAGGGCCAAGTCGTCTTCATAAACGATGTCTGCCGGAATCTCTTTGCGGATGATTTTGCTGAAAAGCGTTTCTTGAGTTGTCATGGGTGGTTAACGAAGGAAGAGGGAAGAGGGAAGAAGGAAGAAGGAAGAGGGCGGAAGTGGGAAGGGGGAAGGGGAAGAGGTTCGAGGGAAGACCCAGCAGGAGAGAAGGAAGAGGAGAAAAAGAAGAGGCAAGGAAAAGTTTTTCTTGCCTCTTCCGATATTCATTAGTCATTGTTAATCATAATAGATGATGAATCAAGGACAGGCAAATTAAGGATAAAGAAAAATGCTTGCTAGGGTTTGGAGTGCATCGATCGTTGGAATTGACGCGGTAAAGGTTGGTGTTGAGGCTGATGTGTCAGGCGGGCTACCGAAAATTGTGGTTGTGGGATTGCCAGATTCTGCGGTGCAAGAAGCTAAAGAAAGGGTTAAGGCTACGCTCAAAAATTCGGGATATGCTTTTCCGATGCGGAGTATTGTGATTAATTTGACTCCGGCGGATTTGCGGAAGGAAGGGCCGAGTTTTGATTTGCCGATCGCCATTGGCATTTTAGCAGCATCGGAACAAGTCAGCGGTCAACTTTTGGGAGATTATTTGTTTTTAGGGGAACTTTCTTTAGATGGGAGTTTGCGGCCTGTGGCTGGAGTTTTGCCGATCGCCGCTGCTGCTCAAAAAATGGGTATTTCCGGGTTGGTGGTACCGGCTGGTAACGCGCAGGAAGCGGCTTTGGTGCACGGAATATCTGTTTATGGTTTTGAGAATATTTTTGCAGTTACTGATTTTTTGAACAATCCTGAAGTTTATTCGCCTGTAGAAGTAAACGGTCGAGAAGAGTTAGCAAAAACCCGGTTTTTGGGTCTAGATTTAAAGGATGTAAAGGGGCAAATTCACGCGCGGCGGGCTTTGGAAATTGCGGCGGCGGGGGGACACAATTTAATTTTTGTGGGGCCGCCAGGGAGCGGTAAGACGATGTTGGCGAGGCGTTTGCCGGGTATTTTGCCGCCGCTGACTTTTGATGAAGCTTTGGATGTAACTCAAATTCATTCGGTGGCGGGGTTGTTGAAGGATAAGGGAAGCTTGGTGGGCGATCGACCTTTTCGCAGTCCTCACCATTCGGCATCAGGCCCTTCTTTGGTTGGTGGCGGCAGTTTTCCGCGTCCGGGTGAAATTTCTTTAGCACATCGCGGCATTCTTTTTTTGGATGAATTAACTGAGTTTAAAAGAGATGTTTTGGAGTTTTTGCGACAACCGCTGGAAGATGGCTATGTGACGATTTCTCGAACTAGACAATCGGTGATGTTTCCGGCTCAATTTACATTAGTTGCGAGTACGAATCCTTGCGCTTGCGGTTATTACGGCGATTCGATTCAACAGTGTACTTGTTCACCACAAAAGAGGGAGCAATATTGGGCAAAACTTTCGGGGCCTTTGATGGATCGGATTGATTTGCAAGTGGCGGTTAATCGTTTGAAACCCGAGGAAATTACGCGACAACCGACGGGGGAAGAGTCGGAACCGGTGCGGGTGAGGGTGCAGCGGGCGCGAGAACTCGCAACTCGCCGTTTTCAGTCGGAATCTAGTTTGCGCTGTAATGCGGAGATGCAAAGCAGCCACATTAACAGATGGTGTCAGTTGGATGATGCTTCTCGGAATTTATTGGAGATGGCGATTCGGAAATTGGGGCTTTCGGCGAGGGCGAGCGATCGCATTTTGAAGGTTGCTAGAACTATTGCTGATTTGTCGGGGGATGAAAGCTTGAAAACGAATCATGTCGGGGAGGCGGTGCAGTATCGGACGATCGATCGGATGCAGTAAACAGCGGCTCCAAAGACACAATCCCCCCGAACCCCGACTTCTGAAAGAAGGTGGGAATCTAACAATGGATTAGGCGATTGAAATCGCTTCTAAACATACGAAGTCCCAGCAGAGAGGGACTAAGGGATTAAGGGGGTATTTAAGCTCGATTGATGTTGTCCAATTATTTAATGAAGCCAGTGAAACGCCCCGATGTTCCTATGTTTATTGTCGGATTTTGTGCTGCATGATGCCAGGATCACTGGTCACAGTTGTGGAAGTTCTGTTAGTATGAGATTGGGGGAGGCGACAGCAAACCAAGGCAGCAGTTAAAGTGGCGATCGAGGAAGCTTTAGCTCGATTTCCCGAAAGATACTCAACTGAAGTGTATCAGCCCAAATGTCAATAGGTTTATCAGCACGTCTACGAATCTTATTCTGAGGTCGGATGCAGGATTTATACCACCGCAGTTTGAAGCTGGTGTAAATGCTACCCAGGCACAGCTTTTGTCAAAAATTCATCATAATTTCATCAAAAATTCATCAATTTTTTACCCACTTTTTATCATATTTACTGTAATTTATGATACCGATAGCCGAAGTTGCCCTAATCTCCACAACGCCCGAATTTTTAATATTTAATTTCTCGCTCTCGCTCTCCCTCGCTCTGCCTCTCTCTTCCTCGTTCTTCCTCTATTCCTCGCCCCCTCTCCCTGTTTCACCCTAAAATTTGCAATTTTTGAGTTACGAATCATGGCACGATCGCAGCGCGTTTTGATACCATGCAATCAAGCGCAAGACAATCAGGGAATGCACTGGAGGTGTGTAAATGGAGCTTTTGGCAGAACAAAAACGGTGCTTGGATTGCTTGGTAAGCTCGATCGAGCAATTGGAAGGTCGAGTAGACATTCCAAAGCTGGAGCAGATAGCTGAGCTAATCATTCAAACGATGAGAGGGCCTTGGCGCTACTTTCACACGTCGGAACACATTTTTGAGGTCGGGGGGTCAGTCGATCCGATCGAGGTGCTGGCTGCGCTGTTTCACGACCTCGTGTACGTGCAAGTCGATCAGGGCGTTAGTTTCAATATTAGCAGCGCCCTTTGTCCTTTTGTCAAAGAGGTGCGATCGCAGTTAGTTATTAGAGATGAAAGCGAACTGCCCGACGATGCCATGTATCACCTAGTGGCCTCAGTCTTTGGGTTTATTCCCGGCAAGACTCTCTCTCCGTTTGCCGGTCAAAACGAATTTTTGAGTGCTGTTATTGCTGCCAAATGTTTGGAGCCTTTTTTGCCAGCTAGTACGATCGCTGAGATAACAGCTTGCATTGAGGCTACTATTCCTTTTCGCCCGGTTTCGCCCAGTGGTTTGAGCGCGATCGAACTGTTGCACCAGCGTTTGGTAAGTGCGAATCGCGATTTTAACTTGGCATGGAGCGATGCCCAAACCGTAGAAATTGTCAAGCGAGCGGTCAGGTTAGCAAATCGGGATGTAGAGAATTTTGCCTCTCCCAATTCCTCTAATTTCTTAGACAATACCTGGAACTTGATGCCAGAAACCAACCACGAATTGGGCAATGCCAATTTGTATACTGTTGCCGAATATCGCAAGTCTCTGCAAAAAATGGAAGGATTTTTGAAGTTCCTCACACCCGAACTGGTTTTCCAGCAGTTTAGGCAAGAGCCGGACGATGAAACCTACGCTAACCTGATTGCCAGAACTCGGAAAAATATCGCCGTTGCTAAAGTTTATCTGGGTATCAAGCTAATTACTATCGCCATTTTAGAAGCTCTTTCCTACCGTTTGGGCCGCGAGATTCCGCTTTCAACTATGATGGGAGAATTGCGCGCACCCGGATCTAAAACAGCGGTTTTGGAGGATTACTTGCCCAAAAAACAGAGCGCCTACCCATTAGAAAGTCAGTTAGAAAGAGAGGTTTTAAATTTGTTAGCAGTAGGACGAAATCAAGAATCTCGCTATGATATTAAAAACTCTCCCGTAGGTACGTTTATTATCAAATCTATCGGCTTTGCTGAAACTGAAAACTTGTTGAAGAAAGCTCAAGAGTTTTTTGCAGATCCTACTTCCTCCGAAGAGTTTCTCTCTTACTGCGCTCCCAATGTCATCGAGACCATCTCCTCCGGCGTGATGAAACTCTTTGACAGCCGGAAGACGGCTTTAGGGAAAGTTAAATTAGTTCACCAAACCGTTTCTTAGGATAGGTTGGCACAATCTTAAAACGTTTTCCATTGCAGAAACCAGGTTTCTTGAGTTCAGCCACAATGTCCGGTTAGTCTGAGATGTTGCACCATTCTCGCTTAACAGGCTTTCGCGCCTGTTCGGCAAAGAATGAGTTTTCTTGTGGGGAGTAGGGGTTGGGCAGGAGATCCCGCCCAAAAAAGATTATTGAGAATGGTGCAATATCTCAGTTTAAACCATAAAAAAAAGTCCTCTTTAACTCATATGTTGCAGCATTCTCAATTAGCCTTTTATGAACAGGCAAGATGCCTGTTCCACAATAAAATTTATATTTTGTGGAACAGGCCGGAAAGCCTGTTGCTGACAATGGTGCAAGATATCAGCTTTAAAGGACTTTAGCGATGAGTCTGGGGTTTGAACCCCAGGCGGACTAATTAAACATCCAACTTCTATTGCGGTGAACCAGTCGTACCCTCTGCGCCGGAGTTGCTATCAGGTACACCCGTATCCGTAGGATTAGAATCGCTCTGGCTTTCCGTATTAGTTGGGTCGCTCGTACCTGCTCCAGAAGCACCATCATCTTGAGTTGGAGATGAAGTAGCTGAACTCTCAGGTGCTGGAGTTGCCGGAGGAGAAGCTGGCTCATCCTGCGGAGTCGGAACCGTAGTATTGGTATTATTTGACGGCGAAGATGGAGTCGGCGCTGCTTGCTGAGCGGGTGCATCTTGCTGCTGTGAATTTGGAACCGTAATATTGATATTGGGAGCCGGATTTGCTTGAGGAGCCGGCGTAGCGTTTTGAGCTGGACTTGGTTGAGGAGCCGGCGTAGCCTTTTGAGCTGGACTTGGTTGAACCGGAACCGGAACAATCTTTTGAATGATCGTTTTTTCTCTCTCTATAGTCCGAGTCGGAGCAGGTGTTGCTGAAGGCTGATTCGCTTTCGGTACAACAATCACAGGAGCAGCAGTAGGAGTAGGAGCCTCCTCACCCCGATTGAAGTAATATACACTGCCCAGAACTAAGCCTGCCAAAGAAGCAAGAAGAATTCCTAACAGTAACCCGCGGCCCGCATTCTCATTATCGCGGACTTCTTGGACTCCAAGTTGGCGGTGGTTTTCGGCCATTTCACCCTGTACATAACCTTGGTGATGAGCTGCTTCTTTAGAAGCTTTCCCCGTTGTACTCGGAACACTTGTAGTAGTTCGCGTTGTACTGACGTGACCGTTAGTTGCATCGGTGTGAACTTCTTGATGAATTTCACGGCTAGAGCTATTTTCTTCGTTAGGTTTCATAATTATCTTAGCCACAACTATTCAAAAAATATTGGTCTGTAGGAGATGCTCTGGTTTGAAAACTTGAACTAAGCTGTTCAGCATTTAAATCACTTACTTCGATTCACTGTCAAGATTTAGTCAAGATTCAGTCAAGGTTTAGTCAAGATTTAGTCAAGGTTTAGTCAAGATTCCTGTGTAAACCTTGCGCGTTTTGGTCATACCCAGTTTAAATGCTTAACAGCTTAATGCTTAGGAAGTTTAGAGAACTTTTGGTTTTTCCTTCATCTGTATCGAATCTAACTAGCAAAGGCATTAACCAGGCTCTACCCTCCGACTGATTGTCTGAGTCCTCCAAGGGAATAGGATTAGCCGGACTTAAACAACAAATACGGGCTAAATGAGTTTATATACTTGCTCTGCAAGCATATAAACTTAAAAGATGAGCAATGAAAGAGACAACCTCCGCCGCAATGCCCCCCTGCTTTTATAAATGGTGTCAAAGATTTGACGATATCTTTCGTCATCAAGCCCAAAAACGGGAGTTTAGGAACTATTTAGGCGAATTATTGGGAGAAAGTGAGCCAAACCACCTCTCGCCGATGGTGGCACACGCTGTCCGAGTAACTTACCATAAATTATTACCCCATTTTTTAAGGACAGTGCCTTGATCATTCAGTGAAATGAATCAACGGCGGCTAGAGGTAATGAATCATTGTCACCCAAGCAAGATTAGTCGAGGATTTAGCGTCATCATAGATGATTCATTACATCCTTAAAAGTGGCAGCTTTACGGCCGGAGTGGGAAGACAATTCATCAGAGAAATCGGGAAAAAAGAGAACGGAGTAGTAACACTTACTACCCCTCTCTTGATGAAGCGAGTTTATGCTTGAAATTTGTTTAAGCCCGGTTAGATAACCACACTTAACTTTTTAGTAATAAAGGCAAGTTTTTTCTCATCCATAAAGAGATGACGATCGTAACTCACGACCAACAAGCTTTATTACGGGAAATTAACCGGACAGGAGCCTTGCTAACAACTGAATTTTTTTTATTCTGTTCTTTCAATGATGATGGTCATGTGAGCGACTAATGCACCTATCGCTCCTACTGCTGCAATGACGGGAAACAAGGCCGCACCGATGACTCCACCGACTACTCCCACCGTCAGAGGAACTTCTACCAAAATCCGTCCCTCTTCATTTTTGATAATGATGCGGCGGATATTTCCTTCGTGAATCAGTTCTTTAACTTTAGCAACCAAATCGTCGCCGTTAATTTTTACCTCCTCGACGCTAACTTTTTCCTGAGTATAAGCAGGGGTTTGTAAAGGAGTCGTTTCAAAATTAACCTCAGCAACTTTTTGGGTCGAAACTTTTTCAGATACAGGTATTGATTCGAGCTCTCTTGTCCCGACTGGTTCTTGTGCGCGATCTGTAGGTGTGTCCATTTTTTGTTCTCCTTTTAGGTAAAAATATTTTTGTATAGATTTATATTGAAATATAACACGCAACTTTTGTTGAATCAATCATTCTTTTGGGTGATCTTGCTGCTGCTGTCGTGATTTTCTCAAGGTATGATGATGAAAATTCCCTCACTCTCTCGCTTGTGGGCTTATCCTATCTGTCCCTATCTCCTTGTGCCGTTTAGTTAACTGTCTGCTTCTGGCCCTCGCAACGCCCCACCCTTGAAAAACCTTCTATCCAGACAGCCAAAGGATAAAAGCGAGTTTCACACTCTCAGAGGCTCAGACTCAACAGATGTACAGGTTGAGATACTGACATTGTACTGAAAGTACGATCGTCCCGCCGTGTATATAATTACCACCTCTAGTTCGGGAAACCGCACATGAAAACCGTCGCTTACTTTCCTCAAATGTCATTTCAATTTAGCTCAGTGCGATCGCCCAACCAAACCCCACCCCCCGAGGTTCCTCAAATCAACATCTTAGAGTTTCTAATGAGAATTGCCTAAAATCAAGGGGGAGGAGAAGTAATAATGATCGAAATATAATCGCCACCAAACCAACTTCCTCAAATTGAAGTTGAAGTTGGCGAAAGTTCGAGTAAAACTGAGATGTTGCACCATTCTCAGTAAGGCTTTTATGGGCGGGCTCTGGGGCCCACCCCACAAGAAACTTGATATTTTGTGGAACAGGCCGGAAAGCCTCTTGCTGACAGAGGTGTAAGATATCCGGTAAAACAGAATTATTTGCTTCTGCTTCCTCTTGATTCTCCGTGTCCCATTTGCCAGCGACAGAATTTGAATCTCAAGTTGGTGCCCCGACGGTACTTTTCGGGAAACTTTTAAGGCACATCAAGCGGATGTGTGGAATGTGAGTTTTAGTTGCGATCGCACAACTTTAGCATCGGCCGGGAAAAATTTCGTCGATAAACCTTTGGAGTCTCGATGTGGGTAAAGTATAAACTGCCGAACTTGACAAATTGCTCGCAATCGGCTTTCCCTAGCTCGGAGACTACCTACCATACAATCTTCGGGTTGAGTGCGATCGGCATTTGTGCGAAAAAACTGACAATTGACATTTCTTGGCAATTCGCCGACACCGATTTGGCCTGAATTGTCAAATAGGCGATCGGCTGCAGATTTGTCGCTATTCTTGTCTTATTGTAATATAATTTTACGCAAGGGGTAATACCAAATGTACTACCACAGGTCGCAGATGTCTATCAATCTGAACCAAATTAATGTCATCAAACATTAAAAATAGTTATGACTGTTATATTCGGATTAGTAGAATCTTGGATCGGTCAAATTTACTACATAATTAGGTTTCAAAGGAGTGTCTGCTGTTAAATTAATCTAACCTGCAATAGCGTTTCGGGTGACACCCGCACGATTTAAGATCCAAAAAATTCTGCTGAATTAACTCAATTTGAGCGAGCAAAGTAGAGTTAATTTCATAGCTATAAAAAAATAGAAAATGCAGTACAAATAGTAAGCAATACTCCAGCAGCCAACCGCTACGGTCAATTACCAAAGGAGGGAGCAGTGTATGAAAATGACGGGTTGAGTCCCCTGAAATCACCGCTTAGTTTGCCATCGACTCTACAGGAATTAACCTTGTACGACTTTCTCCTAGAATCAGAGTGCCCGGGGGACGAAGTTGCTAAAATTTTTCAAGCAAACCCTTTAGTGCCCGGCATCATCATCACTCAGCAAGGAAAGTTTATAGGGATGATTTCGCGGCGGCGTTATTTTGAACACATGAGCCGCCCCTACAGTTTGGAGTTATTTTCTCAACAGCCTTTGTTCATACTCTACCGCTTTACTAAAACTGATATGTTGGTTCTCGATCGCGACACCTCAATTATGACGGCAGTGCGGCAGTCTTTGGAGCGATCGCCAGAACTAATCCACGAACCAATTGTAGTACAAGTAGAACCGGAAACTTACAAACTTTTAGACGTACACCAACTGCTGCTTTCTCAGTTGCAAATTCACGAGTTATCCACCGTGGTGATGCGCGAGTCGCAAGCGCAATTAAGACATCAAGCCCAACAGCTCGAACTTGCCCTGCTGGAACTTCAGCGCACTCAAACTCAACTAATTCAAACAGAGAAAATGTCTTCTTTGGGGCAGTTAGTAGCAGGAGTAGCTCACGAAATCAACAATCCGATCGGCTTTATCTACAGCAATTTGCATCACGCTAAAGAATACACGCAAGGTTTAATGCGGATGCTCGATATCTACCGACAGCACTGTCCCCAACCCATCGCAGCAATTGAAGCGGAAGCAGAAAAAATCGAACTCGATTATGTGCTAGAAGACTTGCCGAAAGTCTTAAATTCTATGCAGCAAGGTGCAGAAAGAGTGCGCGACATCGTTTTGTCGCTGCGGAATTTTTGCAGATTAGACGAAGCTCAAATGAAGCAGGTCAACATTCACGAAGGTATCAACAACACGATTATGCTTTTGCAAAGCCAGCTTAAAGGGAAACCGGGGCAGGAGGCGATCGAAATTTACAAAGAATACAGCGACTTGCCGCTGGTGCAGTGCTATCCCGGACAGCTCAATCAGGTATTTATGAATATTTTACTTAATGCAATTTACGTTCTGGTTGAGTCTAATAAATACGAAAATTTTGATAAAAAAATCCCGAAAAAGTCCCAATCAGGCGAGGAAAAGCAGTCTTGTACAAAAACTCAATCATCAGTTTCTAAGTCTACCGGCCTGATTCCTACGATTCGGATTCGCACGGAGTTAAGTGAGAAAAAAAAGGTAATAATTAAAATTTCTGACAACGGCCCGGGAATGACAGAAGATGTTCGGAAGCGGTTGTTTGACCCTTTTTTTACTACTAAGCCGGTCGGCCAAGGAACGGGTTTGGGACTGTCGATTAGCTATGAAATTGTTGTCAATCAACACCGTGGCCAATTGAAGTGCTCTTCGGAACCGGGAAAAGGAGCAGAATTTGCGATCGAAATTCCACTTCAACAGTCTTCCGTAGCACAGATGTTGCCTCGCTTTGCGTGATACAACAGAAGGAAGTTCGGCAACGGATTACTGTAACGGATGTAACGGATGTAACTGAGATCTTGCACCATTCTCGCTTAACAGGCAAGATGCCTGTTCCACAAGAAAATTCACTCTTTGTGGAACAGGCATCTTGCCTGTTCATAAAAAGCTTATTGAGAATGGTGCAACATTTTAGATGTAACGGATGTAACGGATGTCAGGAAGAAGGAAGAAGCAATAAAAGTTAGGGACTCGGCCGTTGAAACCGCTTAAGAGTCAAACTTTCGTCTCTCTTTAAGATATTAAAGAATAAAGCCCGTCGGCTACCGCGAACCTTTGCAAACCCACTTCCACAAAGGATGACTCGGCCCCTGTTGGCGAATGCGGCGAACTTGTTGTTCCAAACTCTGTTTTTCCCGCAGGGGCAATCCTCGCACCATATTGCGACTTTGCCAAGTTAGCACTGCTAAAGTCATTCCCAAGCACAAACCCAAACCGAGAGTCGGCCAGCGATGGAAAGATAAACCGTAGCGCACCGCCACCCAAGTGAAGTGTTCTAACCACAAAGCGATTTCGCGGCGCAAACCCCAAATGCTCAAAGAACCGACGCTAATCCACAGCAATATCACAGTTAACCAGCGGCCGTAAACTGTTAGTTTGTGAAGCCTTTGGACTTCACTTTGAAAAGTTTCGTCATTTGTCATTGGTTATTTGTCATTTGTCATTTGTCATTTGTCATTGGTTATTGGTTATTGATGATTTATTATTAGTCAGTCAACAGTTAACCGTCAACAGTTAACCGTCAACAGTTAACCGTCAACACTCAATTAAACTTCCTCTGACTGGTTGATTCCTTCTGCGGGGACGGGGATGGAGTTGCCGGTGCGACTGCGCCACCAAGCTAGTAGCGTACTGGCAACGAAAATACTCGAATACGAACCAGCAATAAAACCGATAATCAAGGCTAAAGCAAAGTATTTGAGGGTTTCGCCGCCAAACAAAAAGATTGAAAACAATGTCAGCAGCGTGGTAAACGTTGTGTTAATTGACCTTCCCAGCGTCTGCATGACAGCATCATCGACAATTTGATCGATCGACTGTCCCGGATTTAGCTTGATTACTTCGCGCACGCGATCGTAAATTACCACCGTATCGTTAACAGAAAAACCGATAAGTGTCAAGAGCGCTACCACAAATAAACTGTCAACTTCCACTCCTTGAACTAAACCTAAAAATGAGAAAACACCAAGCGTGACCAACACGTCGTGAAACACAGCCACAAAAGCAAAAAAGGCATAATCCAACTGAAATCGGAAGGTCAGATAAGCAGTAATTCCAGCAAAAGAAACCAACAAAGCCAGCAAACCCGAAGTAAACAACTGTTTGCCGAGGGTAGGCCCAACCGTATCAATTTGAGTAGATTGAGGAGCAAAAACGCCTATTTTTTCGCTCAAAGCTGCTTGCAACTTAGTCCGCTGTTCGACATCCAAAGTTTTTGTTCGCAGCGACAAACCCTGCTGTTCTTGGCCGATAACTTGAATGCTGCTGCCCGCTAAACCCTGGGTGTCGAGGATTTGGCGGACAGCAGCAATATCGATGGGTTTACAATTTTCTGGTTTCGTGCAGTCAAGTTCAAATTGCAGCCGAGTACCGCCGATAAAGTCCAAACTGGGGCGCAGCGGTGCGCGGATGTCGGGACGAGTCCAAGAAATCGCCATCGACACTATACCTGCGAGGATTATAGCCGCGGAAATACTCCACCAGAGCGATCGATATTTGATTACACTGAATTTCATAATTTGAAGGAAGAAGGAAGTTCGGCAACGGATTGTCTAACGGATTGTGTAACGGATTTAAGAAGGAAGGAAGAAGTTAACAGTCAACAGTCAACAGTCAACTGTTAACTGTTAACTGTTAAGTGTTAGCAGTTTTCGACAAATTAGGACAGAACCACTGAGGTTTCCGCAATGCTGGAAAGCTCAATACTACGAACAGCAGAGTGCGGCTGCAAGTGAGCGCAGTAAACATACTCACTAATACTCCCAATGCCAGAGTTACAGCAAACCCTTTAACTAAACCAGCGCCTAACCAGAACAAAGCAACACAAGCAATAACTGTTGTGACATTGCCGTCTAAAATGCTGGAAAAAGCGCGGTAAAAACCCGATTCTACAGAGCGATAAAGCGATTTCCCGGCCCGCAACTCTTCCCGCGTGCGCTCAAAAATCAGCACGTTAGCATCTACGGCCATCCCGATGCTGAGCACAAAACCCGCAATTCCTGGCAGCGTTAATGTCACTCCCAAAAGCACGAAAGCTGCCCAAGTTAACAGAGCATAAATTAACAGAGAAATATTAGCAATTACGCCGGGGAGTCGATAGTAGGCCACCATGAAAATCAAGACTAGAATTAAGCCGCCGATACCTGCGTTAATACTGCTTTGAATGCTGTCTTTACCCAAGCTAGCGCCGACAGTGCGGTTTTCTACAATTTCGACAGGCACCGGCAAAGCGCCGCCCCGCAATTGCACTGCCAAATCGTTGGCTTCTTGGGTTGTAAAGTTGCCTTGAATTACGGCACTCCCACCAGTAATTCCTGTTTGGGCAAATTCAACGCCGACGACTGGAGAACTGATCATTCTTTCGTCTAGGAAAATACCAATACTGCGTCCGGTGCCGGCTAAATTTTTCGTGAGTTGGGCAAAGAGTTCGCCTCCTTGGGTATCGAAAACAAGAGCAACGTTCCAGTTGTTCCCAGAGGCCAAGGGTTGAGGTTGAGCATCTTTGAGGTTTTCGCCACCGAGGCCGCTGCTTTTGAAGAGTTTGGCGATCGCCTCATTGCTTCTTGTCAAAGCAGCCTGATTTTCTTTAATAGCCGCCTCATTAGGGCTAATTTTCAATTCTGCTTGTTTGACCAGCAATTCCTGCTGCAACTGCCTTTCAATGGCTAATTGTGCTTCTGTTCCGGGCAGTTGTTCCAGAAATTCTAGCTTGGCCGTGCCGCCCAAAACTCGTTCTGCTTGCTGCGGGTCATTTACTCCGGGCAACTGCACGAGAATTTGGTCTTCTCCTACTGTTTGGACTAATGCTTCGGAAACACCCAAACCGTTGACGCGGTTTTCGACAATCCGCCGCACTGCTTCTAACATTCCCTGGTCAATTTTGGGAATTGTGGGGGTAGTTTTTACTTGAATTGTGAGTTGCGACCCTCCTTGCAAGTCTAATCCCAGCCGCGTCGGAATTGTTACTATTACAGTAATGGCGGCGATGATTAGAACAAAAATTAGGGCTAATATGGAACGTTGTTTTTGCATATTTAATTATTAGTCATTAGTCATTAGTCATTAGTCATTAGTCATTAATCATTGGTCATTAGTCAGTAGTTAGGTGGAAGAAATAATCAATCTGTGCATCCGTGTTTTAGCATCAATGTCCTGCGGGCAGATATCGTTAGTTTTAGCGAACAACCAAAGAGTGATAACTAATGACTAATGGCTAATGACTGATGACTATTTATACTCGCAATGCTACCATTTTTTGGACGGCTTCGACAATTTGAGTGGGCTGGACAATTGTCAGTCTTTCCAAATTGCCGTTGTAAGGTGTGGGAATATCTTGTGAAGACAGGCGTAAAACCGGTGCGTCGAGTTCGTCAAAAAATCGATCGCTGATTGAGGCAATTAGTTCAGCACCGATGCCTCCTGTTTTCATGCACTCCTCTACAATAATTACTTTGTGAGTTTTGCGAATGGATGCGCCAATAGTCTCCATGTCCAGGGGTTTGAGAGAAATTAGGTCGATTACTTCTGGATCGTAACCTTCTTTTACCAGTGCGGGCACGGCTTGCATGACGTGGTGCCGCATCCGAGAATAAGTCAGGATAGTGACATCTTTGCCCGATCGCACAATTTCTGCTTTGTCCAGCGGCACTAAATATTCTGTTTCTGGCAAATTTTCTTTGAGGTTGTAAAGAAGAACGTGCTCGAAAAACAGAACCGGGTTATCGTCGCGGATGGCTGATTTTAAGAGTCCTTTGGCGTTGTAGGGAGTCGAACAGGCGACTATTTTCAAACCGGGTACTGCTTGGAAATATGCTTCTAAGCGCTGGGAGTGTTCCGCGCCGAGTTGCCGGCCCACGCCGCCGGGCCCGCGAATTACCATTGGCATTTTGAAGTTGCCGCCTGATGTGTAGCGCAGCATTCCGGCGTTGTTGGAAATTTGGTTGAAGGCCAGCAGCAAAAAGCCCATGTTCATGCCTTCGATGACCGGCCGCAGTCCCGTCATTGCTGCGCCTACTGCCATGCCTGTAAAGCTATTTTCGGCGATCGGGGTGTCGAGCACTCTAAGTTCGCCGTATTTGTTGTAGAGGTCTTTGGTGACTTTATAGGAACCGCCGTATTGACCTACGTCTTCGCCGAGTACGAATACGGCGGAGTCGCGGGCCATTTCTTCGTCTAACGCCTCGCGGAGGGCGTTGAACAATAAGGTTTCTGCCATAGGAGGTTAAGCAATGATTGCAGGAGGGTCAGACTAGAATCTTAACCTTTCGGGGGTGTGGATGAGGATGCGATCGCAAATTTGAGAGTTAAAACCTGAGACTTTGCCAATCTTTATCATAACATTTGTATTATGTCAATGAATATTTAAGTTAAAATAATACTAACTTGCCTGCCCACAGCAGAGGAATATTATGCTCCACACAAAAACTCAACTCACTCTGGAAGAGTTTCTCACTCTTCCCGAAGGAGAAGGCGATATTACCTACGAACTTATTGACGAGCAAGCAGTACCGAAAATGTCACCTAAAAAATTTCATTCTCGCCTCACCAGAAGCCTAATAAAACTCCTCGAACAGTGGGGTGACGAACGGGGAGAAATTGGTGTAGAATGGGCGGTAAAATTAACCCGGCAGGGGCGAGACTGGGTGCCAGTACCAGACCTTTTATATGTTTCTTACCAACGCTTATCTCCTGACTGGAATCAAGATGAAGCCTGTCCTGTAGTCCCAGAATTAGTCATAGAAATTATTTCACCCGAACAAACTTTCGGTCAGTTAGCTGCTAAAGCGAGAGATTATTTAGATGCTAAGGTATTGCGGGTTTGGATAGTAGATAGCAAGGCGAGAAGCATTACAGTTTTTTACCCCGATGCAGCACCGCAGACTTATATGGGAAATACCCTATTAAAAGATCCACTTTTTGAGGGATTAGAATTTACGGCGGAACAGCTATTTCAAATGGCCAAAATACCGCCAACTTTTTTGTAGGATGAATGTGTGGTAGTTGACAAGCTATCCCATATTTAAATCAATATTGTCAATGACGGGCATTCGATGTCGCAATTTCAACCCTAGCAAAATCCAGTCTTCCAAAGTTGAGCGCAACTCATTTTGACACTCTTTTAAAGTTGAACCAAAGGCGATGACTCCCTTGCAAACGGGAATTTTACCTACAAAGCTATGATCTTCAAGTTTGTCATACAGGGCTTCAGCCAGTGCTTGGTCAACGTATTCGCTCAGAATGAATTTTACAGTCATTGAGTTTCCTTTTGCTTCTCAAATATTGGAATCTCCTTCACAGTTACATCCATTATATTTGTTTTTGTCAAGTTCCGGCATTTAGATTTCCGAAAAATGTTTTTGCAGTAAATCGTGAATAAATCGGTAGCGCCGATCGCCCGTTTTTTGCAGCAGCAGGCGATCGGTCGCAGCATCGAGAAAACGCCTGTAATCCCAAGGAATGTAGCCGTTCGACCACAGCACGAGGCGCAATATAAAACTTTCAATCCCCGGAATTCCCGGCAACAAAGCACTAATTACCGCAGCAACAGCACCCGCAATTAATCCCCAAATTGACCCGGAGACTAGGCTGGCAATTAATCCCAAAATCACCCAAATCAGCCCGCCAAGCAGCTTAACTCCAAACTGATACTTGCGCCGTTCATCGGCTGTTTGCAGCCAGCTAGACGGTATGCGATCGAGGTAAAATTCTTGAATGCCTTGCTGTTCCATTCTTCTGGCCAACCATCCCAGCCAGTGGCGAATTTGTTCCGGCCGCAGTTCTTTACCTCTGGGATACTGCTTGACTTCCCCGGTGATTTGGTGGCGAATATAGGCAGTTAACAGATATTTGCGCTGTTCTTCGGCAGAAGTTATGCGCTTCCAAGCTTCAATTAAAATATCGTCGTAAGCCAAAGCCATCATGCTCAAAAGCAAGGGAACTTTTGCCAATTTCAACAACTCCGGCTCGTGCTCAATGCTGTACCAAAGTTCGCGGCTTCTGGCTTCTAGCAGATAATTTTGAATTTGAGTTTCTCTTAAAGGTTTCAATAAAACCGCTGCTTGCAGGCGAAATCTAGTTTCGCAGTTTTTGTAAGCTTCAAAACTGCTGCAAGCTACTAAATGTTTGGGTTTAAATTCGCTTTCCACAAACTGATTGATTGCTTGAATGCAGCTATTTTGGCGGTGGGTTTCTACTTCGTCCAAGCCGTCGAGGAGAGGCAGCAATTGTTGTTCGGCAAGCCATTTTTTGCCGACAGCCGGAGAGATGCTGTATTTGAACTGAAGTTGAGCAATTAACCAATCTGCGATCGCCCCAGATTCTGCTTTCCATGATCCGAGTTCAAAGAGCACTGGTACGGGCAAACTAGCATCTTTTTGGGCACGGGAAATTAACACCCGAGCTAATTCTAGCAGCGTCGTAGTTTTGCCTGCACCCGTCGCTCCCAAAATTACCAATTTACCGCCGGCGCGATCGAAGACTTTAGCAATGCTTGCTTTGGGAGGAAGCCGAAAACTCGGACGGTTGCCCGCTTTCACTTCCACATCCCAACAGGGGTTAACACCAAGAGGCGGCGAGTCTTGACTGAGGTTAGCCAGCACAGCGGCGTGCAAAGACTGCGATCGTCCTGCTTGGACTTCCTGCTTCACCTCCTCCAACAATCGATCGCGAGGCGGTTGTAATCTCAGAGGAATCAATTTTGACATTTTATGTACCTCGCGCTGAACGCTTACCTTCGCAAATTTGCGCGCAAATACCCCAGAGCAAGATTACCATCAGTATAGGCGTCCAGTATATATTGACTCAAATTATTGCGGCAATTATGGATCTGAAATTTTATCTAAAAATCCTGACCCTGTGGGCCGCACTAGGTATTTCGACTATAAATTAACTGGCGATCGCCCCAAGGAGCATCTCAATGAAAGCAGCCAAGCTAGAAATTGGAGTTAGGAGTCAGGAGCCAGGAGTCAGGAGGAAAGAGTCAGAAGGAAGGAGGAAGAAGAAGTGTTTTTACAAATATGAGATGCTCCCTCGCCTCAACTCCCAAACAAAAATTATTAGTATAGATACAGAGAGGGTTTTTTATGTCATTTACCAAGGGTCAAATCATCACAGTAAGCTTAGCAGGACTGGCAACAGCGGTGGGAGTGGCTGCTGCAACTATACAGTCGGGTACGATGAAACAATCCCATCCTCCCCTCACTGAATCTCCGGCATCCACCAGAAACCAGATTGCAGCGCCGACGAACAATCCCGAATCTCGGCAACCAGAACCTTTGCAAGCACAAACCCAGGCTGCAGAATCTCCGAAATCCCAACCCCAACCTGCAAAAACCCCGGCTGTTCAATCCTCGCTAGTTGCAGGAGTCTCTGGGCGAAAAGTTCGGCCAGTAGTTGTCACACCGCCAAATTCGGGTTGCAAAATCAGCCAGGCTGTAGTCAGCGATCAGAATCCACCGCTAAATGTGCGATCGATCCCCCAAGTAAGGGGCAGCAACATAGTAGGAAAACTTAAAAATAATACCTTTGTTTCAGTTGCCGAAGAACAAAACGGTTGGTTGCGAATTACCGATCCAGTTCCCGGTTGGGTTGCGAAAAGACGCACCGAAAGCAGTTGTTCTAACATCAACCAGCAGATTAATTTTCGACCGGGAGGAGATGAGGCGATCGTCAAAGGTCGAATTATCGGCGGCGGCAGCCACTCTTACCGGATTCGCGCCCGCAAAGGTCAAACAATGACTGTGAGGAATCGGCAAGAAGTTTTCCCGCAAATTATAACTCCCCGTGGCAAACTTTTAGCCGGAGATCCTTATCAGGACAATGAAACAGAGTGGACTGGAAAAATGCCAGTAACAGGCAATTACACATTACAATTACACTCAAATTTCCGGGGATACGAATACGAATTTTCGGTAAAATTGCGATAATTTTCCTGACATCTGTAGGGACAGGGCAGTACCCATTGGTGACAACTTAACATCAAACCCAATCACAGACTGCTGTTTGAGTATTAAGCTCAGATCCCCCCTAGCCCCCCTTAAGAAGCTATGCCTTACTCACATCTTTCTTAACAAAGGCGCTCCGGCTCAAGCCGGAGCGACCTCCGGGCGCTCGCTCCCTTGGAGTAGGATTGACAACCAGGAACCGAATCAAGTAAGCCTGAAATTACGGTATCAGAGGCGAGTGAGGAACTATGACGGCAGAATGGGCAGTAGCAGAACTACAATTTGCTTGTTTAGGCGATCGGCGTCGCCAGAAAAGACTGGTGCGAATTGTCTCAGACTTAGCCTCACAGCCCCATGCCACTGTGCCACAAGCATCAGGGGATTGGGCAGCCACCCAAGGGGCTTATGACTTTTGGTCATCTCCACGAGTCTCGTCAGATGCGATTCGCCAAGCCCACCAAAGAAGTACCATCGAACGAATCAAAGTACACCCAATGGTTCTGGCGATTCAGGACACCACAGAACTGAATTTCACCCACCATCCCAGCAAGAAAGGAATGGGACACTTGGATAGTGCCACCAGTCGGGGTCTGAAAGTTCACTCAGTATTTTGTAGCTCTGCCAATGGAGTACCATTAGGAGTGTTGCACCAACAAGTATGGGCGCGAGATCCTGCGACTATTGGTAAGAAGCATTCCAGAAATCAAACCGAAACCAAAGACAAAGAAAGCCAACGTTGGTTAACAGCTCTTGATGCGACCCAGAAGGTGATGCCAGAATCAATTACTGTACTAACGGTAGCCGATCGCGAAGCCGACATCTATGACTTTTTAGCGACTGAAAGACCTGAGAATTCTCAGTTGTTAATTCGCGCCTATCACAACCGTCAAGTCAAGAACTCTGATGGTACAAAAGAAGTAGAGCGACTACAAGGTGCGATCGCCAAAGTACCGATCGCCGGACAACTGGACTTGGAATTGCGAGCTAATCCGCAGCGAGAAGCTCGTAAAGCGACTCTGAACCTGCAGGCTACAACAGTCGAAATTCTACCTCCTCAAAGCCACCCTCACCACCAAAATTTACAGCCGCTGACAGTGCAAGTGATTCTGGCTAGTGAAAACAACCCACCGACCACAGAGAAGCCTGTAAGCTGGTTGTTATTGACCACCTTGCCCATTAATGGTTTCTCTGATCTTGTCCAGTGCTTACGCTGGTACAGTTACCGTTGGTTAATCGAACGCTATCATTACGTTCTTAAAAGTGGATGCGGTTTAGAACAGCTACAATTAGAAACTGCCGAGCGCATCGAACGGGCAATCTCAACCTACACAATTGTGGCATGGCGGTTATTGTGGATGATTTACGAATCTCGTCATCATCCTGAGCTGGGAGGGGACACCATTCTCGAAACCCATGAATGGCAAGCACTTTACTGCACAATTCATGGGACTCCTATCCCTAGTGAATCACCCCCAACTTTAAGTAATTGCATTCGTTGGATTGCAAAATTAGGTGGATTTTTAGGACGTTCATGTGATGGTGAACCGGGTGTCAAGACCCTGTGGCGAGGCTGGCAACGTTTGCATGACATTGCTGGTACATGGAAATTAGTTTCCACCCATTCCCCCCCGGATGTCAAGCCTGATTTTGTTAAGAAAGATGTGAGTAAGGCATAGCTTAATAAGGGGGGATAAGAGTCTTCTCAAAGTCCCCCTTCTTAAGGGGGATTTAGGGGGATCTAGACTGAGCTAATTGCGAGATTTATCAAGGGTTTCAGTCTTAAGTTGTCACGAATGAGCACTGCCGTGCCCTACCTGGATCTGCGACTATTAATAAATAGTAGAATTAAGGAATCGCCCCAAGCGATATATCAAGAATCGCAAATTTCTGCCAATCTTCCGAATCAAAGTGCCACCATTCGGTTGTGATACTCATAAATCCGTGTTTTTTCATCGCATTCTTAAGCACTTGACGATTTTTCCGAGATTCCGCGCTGCCGCCTTGATAATCTCCGTGAGCTTTTTCGGTAAAATCATCGTAAGGTGTGGGCATTTCTAATTCTTTGCCAGTGCGATCGACTAAAGTCAAATCAATAGCAGCACCGCGATTGTGTCGCGAACCCCTAGCAGGATTAGCAACATAGCGCGGATCTGGCCAAGCTTGCCACATTTGTTTAGTGACAGAGAAAGGTCTGTAGCAATCGTAAACTTTCAAACCCAATCCGATTTTTTCCAAATCTGTTTGAACTAGCCCTAACTGTTGAGCAACAGAACTTCTTAAGGCGCATTTCGATATAGGGTAAAGTTTTCGTTTCAAGAAATTGTTAGTAGTGGCGTATCGGATATCGAGCCGAATGTTGGGATTTACGGTGCGGATGTCAACCAGTCGCGCCGAACTGGGAAGTTGACTCATGAAAATACTTTCAGGTACTACTGGGTTTTGTTCTGGTTGGGTAATTTGCACTTGTGGCGGCTCCTGGGCGCGAATCGACGTTGTATAATTCAGTGTGGTTGTAGATAGTAATACGAGGATGAATACAATTAGATATTTTGTAAATCGACTAATTTTCATAACTCTGTTAATTTGAGGTTTTATATGGCTTTTCACAATTCATATTTTCGGGGATTTTCGCGTTTTTCGTCTTGTCTGCCAGTCGGCCCGACCGACAGGGGTTTCAACCCCTGTCTCATAGCTAAAGTCCTCTGAAGAGGACTGAAATATTTCTCTAAAACTTTTATTTTATGAGTCTTTCAGTCGGTTTTAACTGAGATATTGAACCAATATCAATTATTTGTTTAGGAACAGGCAAGATGCCTGTTCCACAAGAGATCAATTTTATTGTGGAACAGGCATCTTGCCTGTTAAGCGAGAATGGTGCAACATCTCAGTTTTAACCGACTTTAGCTATGAGACGGGGGTTAAAACCCCCGGCGGACTGTGGGACAAGCGCGAGAACGCTCGCTCTCTTCTCTCTCTGAGTCATTTTTAATTGTTAATTGTCCTCAAATTCCCAAGCGCTGATACACTAAATCTAAGTGCCTCAATTGATACTGCGGATCGAAACAATCATCAATTTCTTTGGTGGTCATCTTAGCTGTTACCCGATCGTCCTTAGCAATTAAATTGTAGAAATTGCCGCCCGGTTTGTTCCAAGCTTCGTGAGCACAAGATTGCACAATTTTGTATGCGTCTTCGCGACTCGTGCCTTTTTCTACTAAGGCTAACATCACCCGCTGGCTGAAGATGACTCCGCCGTAAAGGTTCATGTTTTGTTTCATGTTTTCGGGATAGACTAGCAGGTGTTTTACTAAGTCTGTCGTTTCTACTAACATGAAGTGAGTTACTGTAGAACTGTCGGGCAAAATCATCCGTTCTACGGAACTGTGAGAGATGTCTCGTTCGTGCCAAAGCGCCACATTTTCTAAGGCGGCGACGGCGTTGGCGCGGACGATTCTCGCCATTCCTGTGAGTCTTTCCGATCGAATCGGGTTGCGTTTGTGGGGCATGGCGGATGAGCCTTTTTGCCCTTTGGAAAAGAATTCTTCGACTTCGAGAACGTCGGTGCGTTGCAGGTTGCGGATTTCTACTGCAAAACGCTCGATCGATGCTGCTAACAGTGCTAAGGTTTGGACGTATTCGGCGTGTCGATCGCGCGAAATGACTTGAGTCGATGCGGTATCGGGTTCGAGTCCGAGGTTTTGACAGGCGATCGCTTCAATTCGCGGATCGATATTAGCATAGGTTCCGACTGCGCCGGAGATTTTGCCGACTGCAATGGACGATCGCAAATTCACCAATCGGGCGCGGTTGCGAAAGACTTCGGCCAGCCATCCTGCTAGTTTAAAGCCAAAGGTGATGGGTTCGGCGTGAATTCCGTGCGATCGGCCAACCATGACGGTATTGCGATGCTGTTGAGCCTGATAGCGAATAGCTTGACTCAATTCTTCGACACGTTCTAACAAGATATTGACGCTGGCGACTAATTGCAGCGCCAAAGCGGTATCGAGCACATCGGAACTGGTTAAGCCGAGGTGGATGTAGCGTCCGGCATCGCCTACATATTCGTTGACATTTGTCAAGAAAGCGATCATGTCGTGGCGGACTTCGGCTTCAATTTCGAGGACTCGTTTGGGGTCAAAATTAGCCTTAGCTTTGATTTCTTCGACTGCGGCGGCGGGGATGTAGCCGAGTTCGGCTTGAGCTTCGCAGACAGCGATTTCTACTTGCAGCCAGGTTTTAAGCTTGGCGGTTTCAGTCCAGATGTTGCCCATTTCGGGCAAAGTGTAGCGCTCTATCACGGTGGGAGTTGGGGAATGCGATCGTCTTATTGTACATCTGCGAAGCATCCGTCTTCAGTCGGGAGGGGGAATTTCGGGCGATCGGGCGATCGAGTATAATAATTCAGGACGATCGCACGGGTAGCCAGAAACCGGGTTTTTTCACCACAATACTTGCTTAAAACCCTCAATAAGAGTTAAAAAACCCGGTTTCTTTGTGGGCTAGGGTGTCCAGGACTATAATTTCAACCCGAAACTTCAGAACCATGAAATATACAATTGTTATCCAATGGTCAGAAGAAGATCGATGCTTTGTCGTGTTTTTGCCGGAATTTGAGGATGTAATGCAGCCGGTAACTCACGGAGATTCTTATGAAGAAGCTATCTACAATGTACGAGAGGTAATAGAGTTACTAATCGAGAGTCGTCAAGCTGAAGGTAAACCATTGCCAGCAACTAAGAATCTAGAACGATTATTTCAGATTCCTTCGCACGACGTGGGCATATTTGTAGAAAGCAAGCAGTATATAATATACTGTTGAGAGATACTGAATGTAAACGCTAGTACAAAGATTTTATTGAGGTTAACTATGAACGTCGATAGTCAATATTTTGAACAACTAAACAAGAAACATTTTGATTTTTTGCATTGTGTTTATAAAGCTCCTGATCTTCTAAATATATCTTCGACAAATATTTCTCTTGCTTATATTGCTAAGTCTATAAATTTACCGGAAAGTGAAATTCTCAGTATTTCCGAATACTTATCCACGCAGGATTTCATAAAAATAGATAATTCATGTCCTCTATGGAGAGATGAGATTGATTATGATGTTTCGATTACATCTAAAGGAATAGCTGAAGTAGAAAAGCAGGTCACTCAAAATCTGAGCGATAGCACTGAGCGTTTATTGAGGTCAGCTCCAAATGTCGAAAATGTCGATATCGCAGTTGAAAAACAAAAAATCAAGCGTTATCAAGTCCTATATTGTATTTATAAAGCTACCGCAGACGATCCAGATAAATATATTCGTCTTGGTTATATTACTAAGGATATAGGTTTATCTGAAAATCAAGTTATCAGTATTACAAACTACTTAATACATCAAGGTTTTCTAGGTCATAGATTTGATTTGGATTCTATTAATTATGCTGTTTGTATTACATTTGAAGGAATAGCTGAAGTGGAGAAGATCGCGAGTATAAATAAACCAAAAAATCAGGTCGATCAAGCTTTAAATGTGCCACTCAATCCCCCTTTTATTAATGAAAGCAGACTACAGGAACTTAAAGACATTTCATCAAAACCATCAAGATTTGATTTAAAAAAACTTATAAAATTATGTGAGGAACTAAATAGTAACTATTCTAAGGGAAATTATTATGCGACTGGCATGGTTACTCGTGCAATTATGGATCATGTACCTCCTATATTTAACTGTAGAAACTTTCAGGAAGTAGAAAATAATTATTCTGGCGGCACCACGTCTTTTAAAGAGGTAATGAAGGGGCAGAGACTAAAGATCCAAAAACACATAAGTCATGGTTTTCTGCATGAGCAAATTAGAGAAAGCGAATCCCTCCCGAACGCAACTCAAGTCGATTGCTCAAGTGCCATAGATAAACTGCTGGAAGAAATAGTAAGAATACTCAAAAAGTCTGAATCATAAGCCAATACAAAGCTCATTTTCCCTAACCGCAAGGATGTACACTGCGACCTTGCTTCATACAAATTTGAATATTTCGTTTGTTTCGGATATTGCGTTTATGGCGCGGAAAGTGTTATCGTGAAAACAACTGAGTATGCGCCGGAGACTTACACGCGGGTAGCCAGAAACCGGGTTTTTTCGCGAATCTGCTGGTGGCAACGAAATATTTTTGTGAAAAACCCGGTTTCTTTGCTCGAAGTGAGTCCAAAACTACATAAATCAGACAAAAACACATTAAAAGAGAGACTTGCTATGTTGAAGCAAAAAGCATCGCCAGAGTCTGTTTTACCTCCAGAAAAAGAACAAGAATCAATAGCACAATTAGCACAACTACTCAGCCGAGAATCTGCACAGCCCAAATTAGTCACAAGTAATGGAGAAGAGATTCTAATTCCAGAATCAGTCTGCAATATCCTGCGTCAAGCTGTACAAGAAATGGCATCAGATCAGGCTGCTTCGATAGTTCGTTACAATCGCGAACTGACGACGCAGCAAGCTGCTAATATTCTGAATGTATCGCGACCATTTTTAGTAAAATTACTGGAAAACGGAGAAATTCCCCATATCAAAGTTGGTTCCCATCGGCGCATACTTTTCCAAGATTTAATGATTTATAAGGAACAGCGGAAAGTCAAGCGCCGCCAACTCTTGGATGAGCTAATCGAGATGACTGAGGAAGCTGGCTTGTACGAGGAATAGGACTAATTTAACCTCTAATATGACTAAACTTAGTGTTGTACTTGATGCTTGTGTCCTGTTCCCGATGTATTTGCGCGATACTCTGCTTTCCACTGCTGATGAAGGTTTGTATTTACCATATTGGTCTCAGAAAATCCTCAATGAGGCAATAGACCACCTGATCGGTGGAGGAAAGCTTTCGCAGGAGAAAGCAAAGAATCTTGAAAATCAAATCAAATTAGCTTTTCCTGAAGCGATGGTTGAAGTGCCTGTCGGGCTAGAGGAAGCAATGACAAATGACCCTAAAGAGCGTCACGTTCTTGCCGCAGCCGTAACTGCTGGAGCTGATATCATTGTCACCAATAATCTCAAGGATTTTAGAGAAAACGATCTAGCTCCTTGGAACATTATAGCACAGTCGCCCGATGAGTTTCTGAGCGATTTATTGGACGAATACCCGGACTCAATAGTTGATTTATTACAGCAACAGTCTCAAAAGTACAAAAATCCCCCAAAGACTTTTACTGAATTAATTAATTTTTTATGTGAAAAAGCAGGTACACCAAAGTTGGCCAGTAATATATTATTAAAAGTTCAGCGTCGCGACGAAAATCAGTAATATCTTATTTGCTAATTCTATGGCTTTGCCTGGAAGAGTAACTTTACTAGGTTTGTTCAAAGCAATATCGCTCAAATATGGAATAAGTGCAAAACCGATACACTCTGCTAAACGGGGCGGCACGGCATTTCCAATTTGCCACATTGCCTTTTTCATTGAACCTTCAAAAATAAATGAATCCGGGAAACTTTGCAATCTAGCCATTTCGCGAGCGGAAATAACGCGATTGAGATAAGGATGAATATGAGTGCCACCGTGATTTTCTTTAACAGTCATGCTCGGTTTTCCCCGATACTGTCGCTTGAAAGCATCGGCGTAGCTTTCATACAAAGAACCACCAGGTGGAACTTTAGCAAGTCTTTCCATGTACTCAACAGAATGACGAGTCCATTCGTGGTTAATTTCCGGTATGGGAGTATACTCTGGTAAATCATCAATTGCTGACTCAATCGCTTTATATTGTTCGGGCAACAATTGCGGCTTCGGATAGGGATTTTGCATCCCAAATCTATTGGCAATAAAAATGGCTCGCGGGCGGATTTGCGGGACTCCATAGGCGGCTGATTCCAGAACAGCAACGGACATATGGGGATAGCCAATTTCCTCAAAAGCATCGCAAATCGCTTGCTTAACAGATCCTTTTTGTATAGTCAATATTCCGGGTACGTTTTCCATGACAACATACCAAGGACGTATTTCAGAGACAACGCGGACAAACTCTCTAAATAAGCGATTTCGAGGGTCGTTGGGGTCGCGTTTTCCTGCAACTGAGAAGCCTTGACACGGCGGCCCACCTACCACAACATGAACTTCTGGCGAACCAATTTCAGTGAGCAACTTTTGGGGATTTAAGTTTTTTATATCGTCGCACAAGTGATGGCAATCGGGAAAGTTTTTTGTGTGAGTTGCCGAGGCTATGGCATTAATTTCAACACTTGCTACTGGTCGAAAACCTGCTTGCAATAAACCTTGGGTCATGCCGCCAGCACCGCAAAAAAGATCGACAAATGTATAGTCTGATTTTGGCAGTGACTGAGATTCAATATCAATGAATATCTTGTAGGGGTCGCATTCATTTGCTTCTAGTTCGCGTTGGATGCGTTCGTAACGCCCTAATTTTGCTTTCTTCTGCTTTTTGGCAGGAATTGGTTCTTCCTCTTTTGAGAATAAAGACAGTTGTATTGCTTCCATTTTATATTTTTTTACTGCGTTCTATCTGAGGTTGCCCACTTGGGGCAGGGTGTAGGGATCGATCGCGCTTGGAGTCGGGGAGTGCGATCGTCTCACATATTGCACCATTCTCGCTGAAAAGGCCCGACGACCTGTGCCACAAAGAGTGAATTTTCTTGTGGGCTCGGCCCCAGAGCCCGCCCATAAAAGGCTTATTGAGAATGCGACAAGATGTGAGTTGTAACTGAGATGTTGCACCATTCTCGCTTAACAGGCATCTTGCCTGTTCCACAAGAGATGAATTTTATTGTGGAACAGGCAAGATGCCTGTTCATAAAAAGCTTATTGAGAATGGTGCAATATGTCAGTTGTCAGGCAGGATTCTCCTAAAAACCAGGTTTCTGAGTACCCGCGCCTCGATTTTCAGCTTTTAGAGAGAGGTAAAAACTCCCCCGATCGCTGCAAAATTAATAACTAGGAACTCAGCAATTTTGGAGAAGAGGTGAATTGAAATTCGTTTCCGACCCGCAAATAACAGTCAAAATCCGCAAAATGAAAGAGCGGGTGCGGTGGCAAGAACACTCGATCGTCGATCGGGGAATCGACCAAACTCGGATGGTTTTGGAATCTCAAACCACCGACTCTCCAGAGTTTTCGTTTTTAGTCGTAGGCGACAGCGGCACGGGCAATCACCGCGGCTACAATCCCCAGCGGCAGATTGCCGAACAGATGGTCTCCGAGCGCGAAACTTGCCGTTTCGTCCTCCACACCGGCGATGTAGTTTATCTCGTAGGTTCCAGCGAATATTACTTGCAAAACTTTATTCGCCCCTACCGAGAATTTATAGTCGGTGGCGAGCATCCGTCTCGGATTGCCTACGATCGCATGGTGTTTAATTTTCCGTTTTTGCCCGTACCGGGAAACCACGACTATTACGACTTGCCGATAGTCTACGGCATTCTGTCAGCGACAGCTTTGCCGCTGCGGCGGCTGTTGGGTTCCAAGTTGGATCTCGATGTCGGCTGGCACGGTTCCGATCGCGGAAATGCCTACGCCAAAGCGTTTCTCGACTACCTGCAAGCTCACAAAATGCCGGGAGAGATCGATCGCCACCTAGACGCCCACTACACCGCCAGCACCAGCACAGGCCGCTGCATCCGCTACCAACCCGGACGCTTTACCCGCTTACCCAACCGCTACTACACCTTCCGCAGCGGCGGCATCGACTTCTTCGCCCTCGACTCCAACACCTTCAACGAACCATTACCGATCCCGAAAACCAAACAGGGCGACATTCGCCGCCAGGATTTGGAACTCGATCGTCACAAATTGGAACAAGAAAAATTGGCAATGCTCGAAATGTGCGATCGGCTCAAGCCCGAAATTCCCGAGGAAGCCGAACAGCTAGACGACTTGGGGGCCAAGTTAGAGCAAGTTGACGAAATGTTGATGGATATTGACAAACAACTGTCATCCCACAAAACAGCCGCCACGGACGTTGAACAGCTCGAATGGCTGAAAAAAAGGCTGATTAACTCTTGGCGCGATTCCGAAGTGCGGGGGCGGGTAATTTACCTGCACCATCCCCCCTACGTGACAGAGGCGACAAAGTGGAATCAAGCTCAAACTTTGGCGGTTCGGTTGCGATTGCGCGAGGTGCTTGACGGGGTGGCCGATGCAGTTGGGGATGTGGCGCGGGGGCGTCCGCTAGTAGATTTGGTGCTGACTGGCCACGCTCACTGTTTGGAATACCTGCGGACTGGGGATACTGGACACGGCGACTCTGGGATTAATTGGATTGTCTGCGGGGGAAGCGGCCACAGTCTCCGCCGCCAGCGCCCGGAAGGGCCGATGTTGCAGGAAGCATTGAGTCCTGAAGCTTATCGGTTAGCGCGGCAGTCTGGTTCCGAAACAGCCAGCCGGCGGGTAGCGGAATCTTTGCTATTTGTCGGCCGCAGCGGTCAAGGTTCCCACAAACGCCGTCCTTATTCGTGTTTGCGGATTGATGTTCTCGATGGGTGTCCCCCGAAGTTCCGCATCCGACCTTTGGTTGTCGAACGATTTGAGGGCAAATGGCAGGATATCCCGATCGAACCTTTTGTGATTTAACTTTCGTTTTTCTGCAAGTCTCGATCGCCCTTAAAAAGGTGGACTTTGACCGATTCCGGTTCCCCCCTTTTTAAGGCGCCGGGGGCGATCGAGAGCCGAATGCTCGCACAAAATACTTGTATCAACTTAATTGAGGAGAAAAATTCAATGATTGCTAACTTAACCGCCACCGGCTGGGAAATTATTTACCACCGCGCCCACGCTTTACTCGCGGCGCAACTTGGCGGACAGTGGAAGCGCTCGAAATCTCCGCTTCGCCTCTACGAAACCATAGCGGCTATTTCCCATCACGATGATTTGGAGAAAGAATGGGAAGAAAATATTTTGACTGAAGCGGGCGCGCCCTTTGATTTTACCTTGCAGACGGAAACTTCTCTGCCGAAAATTAAAGCCATGGCGCAGAATTCCCTATATCGCGGTAGGTGGGTAGCAATGCTGATTTCTATGCACATGAGCTATCTCAATGAAGGAAAGCGGGGAGAGTCCAAGGAACTCGACGAGTTTTTGGACGAACAACTAGAAAATCAAAAAAAATGGCAAAAAGAGTTGAATATTTCTGAGGAAGATGCTAAGGCAGCTTATGCTTTTTTCCAGTGGTGCGATCGGCTATCATTAATTCTTTGCAGCCGCGAGTTACCCGCCGGAGAACGAGCTTTAGAAATTAGTGTCGGCCCGGACGGCAAGCGCTACGATATTTTACAGCACAGCAACGAACTCGTGACTGTAACTCCTTGGCCTTTTGAAGAAGATAAGTTTACGGTGAACGTCGAAGCGTGCCTTTTGGATAAAGTCAAGTTCGACAGCAACAAGGAAATCAAGGAAGCGTTGCACAAAGCTCCCCGCGAAGTCTTAGAGTGGACTTTTGTCAAGTCTTAATTAAACCTTTGAAAAATAGGTGAGGGTTGTTGTCCAAGTTTAGCGGGCATGGCCTTTGTGTTAACTTAATGTTAAAACCATGGCTAAATCAGGGTTATAGTTGAGTCTTGCTCCCCCTTAACTCCCCTTAATAAGGGGGCGATAAGAACAGTCAAAATGAATCTTATTAAGGGGGATGCGATGGCGCTCGAAACTGGGATACAAACGACAAAAAACCCTGGATTTCAGGTTCGCCATTACCCATTACCTATTACCAAATATGGAACGTTCAGCTTGCCTAATTTTCAATCCCGTCGCCGGTCACAGCGACCCCGACCAAGACTTAGCTAAAATTCAAGAACTTTTAGAGCCTTTTATTGACTTAGACATTCGGCTGACAACCCCAGAATTAGGCGCAGATCAAATCGCCCGCGAAGCAGTTGCTAGAGGAGTTGAGGCAATTATTGCTTGCGGGGGGGACGGCACATTATCCGCAGTCGCTGGGGCGATTGTGGGCACAAATATTCCTTTAGGAATTATTTCGCGGGGAACGGCTAATGCTTTTGCTAATGCTTTAGACATTCCGAATACAATTGAAACCGCCTGCGCCACTATTTTTGGAGGGTTGACGCGGGTGGTGGATGCGGCGATTTGCAACGGTGAAATGCCGATGGTTTTGTTAGCTGGAGTGGGTTTTGAGGCGGAAACCGTCGAACTTGCCGATCGCGAAATGAAGAATCGCTGGGGAATGCTGGCTTACATTCTTTCAGGAATTAAACAGTTAAACAATTTAGAAAGATTTGAAGCGGAAATCGAAACCGACGATAGAATTATCAGCCTTACTGCTGTGGCCGTCACCGTGGCGAATGCAGCGCCGCCTACTTCCATTTTAGCTCAAGGCCCGGCGGGGATTATTTTTGATGACGGCTTGCTGGACGTGACGCTGGTGGCGCCTCAGAATAAAGCTGGGGCGATCGCAGCTTCTTATCACCTATTGCAAACAGCTTTGAGCGGAAATCCTACTGATCGCGACGACATCGGTTATTTGCGGGCAAAAAAAGTAAAAATTAGTGCCGATCCGCCTCAAAAAGTGGTTGTAGATGGCGAAATCATGGGCATGACTCCGGTTTCTATTGAGTGCGTTCCGGGAGGTTTAATTATTTTTGTACCGCAAGTTGAAGAAGAGCAAGTGGCGGAAAAACTCACCGGTTTAGCGGACATCGAAATTACATTGAAACCCGAAACTTAAAATTTTTAGCGACACCAACAATATGAAAGACCGCCCGGGCGGTCTTTAATTTTTAGGCTTCTAAAATTTGGCGAATCCGACGCTCTAAAAGTTCTAGATCGAGTCCGCCTTCATCGCGGCTAATCCGGCGCACGGTGACGTTAACATTGCTCAAATCTGCCAGCAAATCTTGCAGGATTTCTTGTTGCTGCCGAGCTTGAGTTATTTCGCGGGGTTCCTGCACCAAATCGCGAACAATTGTATCTTCTGCGCGCGAAGCAACGATCGGGTCTGCTTCGCCGTCTACGTGCACAAAAGTGCGCCGACCAGGCCCGCGTTCTTCTTCAATTGGTATTACTGCTGTTACTCGATCCGAGCGTACATATTTGCCAAATCCCAGGTGGACTAAGACAGAAGATTGTATTTTCATAGATAGCAAGTTTTATTTGTTAGTTATCTATATTTTAACTTTTATAACTATGATATGACCACTAATATGAGAGCTATTATTACTACAATATGTATCGGTTTTTTCGCGGTATTATAGTAGTCATATTTAGTAAAAAATGCTAATATCTGTTGTAATAGCATGATGGCTCAGAAACCGGGTTTCGACTTCGCTCAACCAGCAGTTTTTTTAGCGAATCGGCAGGCTGCAACCTGTCTTTTGGTAGCAACCCGGTTTCGAGGAGTCGGAGCGCATGGGAACCCAAAAACCGGGTTGTTACGGGCTGTTCGGGCTACAACGCGTCTTTTGGTAACAACCCGGTTTTTGTGGTCGGAGTGTCTAAGTGATGGGTTAACATAAAAATAGAGCAATTTGCGATCGCCCGCAACACATTTCAGGGACACAGCCTACCGATTCTAGATTTGAGCATTACTTCAACGGAAAAACAGGAAAGCCTAAATCATGCTAATTAGTCTCGACTTAGTTATCAGCCTCCTGACGGCAATTCCCTTCGGCACCGTCAAAGACAAGTTTCAGCGCAACGAAACAGTCATCAAATTATTAAAAAGATTTAACCTCGACCCCGATGCTCCGCCAGCCGATTTCGCGGGAGTCTATGTTTATACTTTAGTAGAATACGGCGCTGGCAAACCCAAGCAGATTTTAGAACTGTTTCGCCAAAAAGAGATTGAATCAGCATTTCGCAAAGCTTTCGAGTCCGATAGCCCAGCCATTTTAATTCAAGCAGGCGATGAATATCTGAAGGAGAGTGCTTTAGGCAAAGAAATTAGAGATTTAGGCATTGACCCCCGACGGGAATTCATGGCATTTGCCGCCGTGTTTATGGAAGTAGCAAAGCGGACGCGGACGCTGGGAGATGTGATGATGGGAAATTCGATCGCCTCTTTGCAAAAACGTTTATCTATGGTAATGGATCGCATCGAACGCCTCCCCACTATTGAAGGAATTCGCACCGAATTTGCGCGGTTGGAAGCTGAAGATTATCCCGCACTTCCAGCAGCCGAATCAAGCAATATTCAAAAGTCTAAAGTTTTTATTTTATCGCAACAAGTTCGAGGTTGGTTTGAAACATTAAATTATCAGTTTGAGAAATATGAAATTTGGGAAGACAACTATTTTGAATTGATTATCAATGTTCCCGTCAGACGCAAAAAGTACGATCGCATTTTAGTGCGCGGAATTGCCGGAGAAGCAGGAATCAGGGATATCTCAGCCCTGCGCGAGTCGGTGGAAAAACAGCGCACCGATGAAGGCTGGTTAGTCACCGCCCGCCGCATCAGTCGCGCAGCGCGGGATGAAGTAAAGAAAGCCGAAAATCGCGATTTAGCTTGTTATACCTTCGATGAATTACTCGACCAAGATGCCGATTTTACTGCTTATCTGGATTGGCTAGAAACAGAAATTACCAGCCGAGGAATTGATACTAAATATGTGCCGTTAGCCTGTACAAAAGAAGAAATTGACCCCGATACTCACCGCAAGATAGGCGTGAGTCATTATGACGGGCGAGATGGCTGGATTGAAGGTTATATTGACCTGTGGTTGAATGATCCAGTAAAAGAACATATTTCAGTTTTAGGAGAATTTGGGACGGGGAAAACTTGGTTTGCGATGCACTATGCTTGGATGGCACTGCAACGCTACCGAGATGCTCAAAAGCGCGGCTTAGAACGTCCGCGTTTACCGTTAGTAATTCCTTTGCGAGATTACGCCAAAGCAGTTAGCGTTGAGTCGCTATTTTCCGAGTTTTTCTTTCGGAAGCACGAGATACCTTTGGCGGGTTATTCGGCCTTTGAACAACTGAATCGCATGGGCAAATTTCTGTTGATTTTCGATGGTTTTGATGAAATGGCCGCTAAGTGCGATCGGCAAGAAACCATCAACAACTTCTGGGAATTAGCAAAAGCCGTCGTTCCTGGCGCAAAAGTCATCCTCACTTGCCGTACCGAACACTTTCCTGAAGGCAAGGAAGGACGGGCATTGTTCAATGCAGAACTGCAAGCATCAACAACCATTTTAACAGGCGAAACTCCCCAATTTGAAGTCTTAGAATTAGAGAAATTTAACGACGACCAAATTCGGCTAGCGCTGTCATTTCAAACAGAAGCAGCGACTGTGGAAAAAGTGATGGGAAACTCGCAACTATTGGATTTAGCCCGTCGCCCGGTGATGACCGAGTTAATTTTGGAAGCATTGCCGGATATTGAAGCTGGAAAACCAGTCGATATGTCGCGGATCTATCTGTATGCGGTGCGGCGGAAGATAGAGAGAGATATCAAAGCAGAACGCACTTTTACTTCTTTAGCAGATAAGCTTTACTTTTTGTGCGAATTGTCTTGGGAAATGCTGTCTACTGACCAAATGAGCCTGAATTATCGCGGTTTTCCCGATCGCATTCGCAGCCTGTTTGGTTCCCTCGTGCAAGAGGAAAAAGACTTAGACCACTGGCACTATGACATGATGGGTCAAACGATGCTGATCCGCAATGCAGATGGGGATTATACCCCGGCGCATCGTTCGTTGTTAGAGTTTTTTGTCGCTTATAAATTTGCAGCCGAATTGGGAGTTTTGGCCGCAGATTTTACTGAATTAGTTAAGCCGGAACAGTCTTGTGTAAATCCTGATGCAGAACCTGGATCGTACACTTGGTCTAATTATTGTCAGCTTCAGGCCCAGAAGAGAAATAACAACCAACTTATCGCCCCCTTGCAGGGATTTGTTGCTGAAAATTTAAGTAAACTTCGTCAGAGTTTCGGACAAGCGCCACTGACGAAAGCAGTCATGGATTTGTTGTTGCCGATGGTTTCAGAAACCGGGGTCTTGCCACTTCTGGAAATTCTGGAAGCAACGCGGGGCCAAACTGAAAGTGAAGTAGGTTATGTGGGAGGGAATGCGGCGACGCTGTTGTTAAAAAAGGACAAGACTGCTTTAGAAGGTAAAGACCTCTCTAGTGCCGTTATTTTAGGTGCAGATTTTACAAATGCGACGCTGCGCCACGTCAATTTTGCTGAAGCGAATTTGGCTAATTCTGCTTTTACTAAAATCTTCGGCAGCGTTCGGTCAGTAATATTTAGTCCTGATGGCAAACTGTTAGCTACAGGTGATAGTGATGGCGTAGTTCGCTTGTGGGAAGCTAGCACTGGCAGAGAAATATTGACTTGTAAAGGACATACCAACGTGGTGGAGTCAGTGGCCTTCAGTCCTGACGGTGAGATACTGGCTAGCGCGAGTTATGACAAAATAATCAAGTTATGGGATGTCCAGACTGGTGAATGTTTAAAAGTTTTGCAGGGACATACCGAATCAGTAATGTCTGTCACCTTCAATCCTGATGGAAATATACTTGCTAGTGGGAGTTTCGATCGCACGATAAGGTTATGGGATATTCACACGGGTGAATGTTGCAAAATTTTGCAAGGCCATACTAAAGTTGTATTTGCCGTGGCTTTCCATCCTGCGGGTGAGATGCTTGCCAGTGGAAGCGGCGATGAAACATTAAGGCTGTGGAATGTCGATACTGGTGAATGTCTCAAAACTTTGCAAGGTCATACTAAAAACGTTTTTTCAGTTGCTTTCGATTCTGCTGGGGAAATACTTGCTAGTGGAAGCGCCGACAAAACAGTGAGGCTGTGGAATATCGGTAGCGGTGAATGTCTCAAAACTTTGGAGGGACATTTCGATCAAGTACGGTCTATCGCCTTGAGTCCTTCGGGCGAAATACTCGCAAGTGGAAGTTTCGATCAAACAGCAAAACTGTGGGATATCCGCACTGGTGAATGCTTGAATACTTTGCAAGGGCATTGTAATCAAGTAGGGTCAGTGGCTTTCCATCCTGCTGGTGAAATACTTGTTAGCGGTAGTTATGACCAAACGCTGAGGCTGTGGGCTATTAACAGCGGTGAATGCTTGAATACGCTGCAAGGGCATAGCACTCAAGTAAGGTCAGTAGCCTTCAGTCCAAACGGTGAAATTCTTGCCAGCGGCGATGACGAACAAACAATCAGGCTGTGGGATGTCAACACTGGTGAGTGCCTCCAAATCTTGCAGGGTCATCTTGATCGGGTACATTTAGTTGCGTTCCATCCAAACGGTGAAATACTTGCGAGCGGAAGTTATGACCAAACGCTGAGGCTGTGGGATATCCGCAGTGGTGAATGCCTAAATATTTTGCTAGAGAGTGGACAAGAAGTACGATCGATCGCCTTTAGTCCTTCGGGTGAAATAATTGCCAGTGGTAGTTATGACCAAACGGTGAGGCTGTGGGATATCCGCACTGGTGAATGCCTCAAAACCTGTCAAGGGCATAACAGTTCATTATACTCGGTTGCCTTCAGTCCTTTGGGCGAAATATTTGCCAGTACAGGTTATGACGGAACGGTGAGGCTGTGGGATATCCATACTGGTGAATGCCTCCAAATCTTGCAGGGGCATACCGGTTGGGCACGCGCGATCGCCTTTAGCCAAAACGGTGAAATACTTGCCAGTGGAAGTATCGATCAAACAGTAAGACTATGGGATATCAACACCGGTGAAGGCCTCAATATTTTTCACGGGCATACTGATTGGATACGTTCAGTTGCCTTTAGTTATTCGGGTGAGTTAGTTGCGAGTGGAAGTGTCGATCGAACGGTAAGATTATGGAATATTCGTACAGGTGAATGTCTAAAAGTTTTGCAATATCATACCAGTACAATCAACTCATTGACCTTCAATTATGATGGTAAATTGATTGCTACTGGCAGTCGCGATGGCACAATTATGATTTGGGATATTGAGACTGGTGAGTGCCTCAAAATACTCAAAAGTGACAGACCTTATGAAAACATGAATATTGCAGGAGTTACGGGTTTAACGGAAGTTGAAAAAGCCACGCTCAAAGCTTTAGGGGCTGTTGAAAATTAATCATCGCAGAGAGTGGGACAACTAAACCTACCATCCTCTGCTACAATTTAATTGGAGCAAGCGGACAGTCAATTTAAACTCTAACTTAAATCACTTTGGAGGAAAAACAATGAATACTGCTAAATTATCGATCGCTGATGACTACCAGACAGTCATATTACCCAAAGAATTCCATTTCGCAGGAAATGAAGTGTACGTCAAAAAAATAGGAGAAGCTCTTGTCCTGATCTCCAAAGAAAATCCTTGGACAACTTTTTTTAATAGTTTAAATATGTTCTCCGACGACTTTATGCTAGTCAGGGAGCAGCTTCCTTTGGAGACGAGAGAGGCTTTAGAATGAGATTTTTACTCGATACTAACATCTGTATCTACATCATCAAGCAAAAACCACAAAAAGTTTTCGATAAATTCCAAACACTTGAAATTTTTGATATCGGTATTTCCTCTATTACTATTGCCGAACTTGAGTATGGCGTTTACAAAAGTCAGCGTCAAGAGCAAAATCGGGCTGCACTCATTCAGTTTTTAATAACCTTACCAGTAGTTCCTTTTGATGAAAGAAACACGCAAACTTATGGACAAATTAGAGCAGGATTAGAACGTCAAGGTATTGTCGTGGGTGCAATGGATTTGCTGATAGCTTCCCAAGCAATCAGTTTGGGGCTGACACTGGTGACGAATAATGTTAGAGAATTGTCCCGTATCCCAGGATTAACCTTAGAAAATTGGGTTGATTAGCGATCGCCTTTTGTGTTGGGCGCAAACCCCCGTAGGGACCAAGCATTGTGGCGACAATCACATAGAAAAAACCCGAAAGTTTATCCGATCGCAAATTCACTCAATTTTCGCAGAATAGGCGGGTCAAACCCAAGTACAATATCTTCTTTGGGAACTCCCAGTTCTACGAGTTCGTTAGCAATACCCACCTCGGTTCCATCTTGCTGAATCCAGATTTTATTGTCCATAATATCCAGGTGCAAAACCGGGCCATAAATTCGCCGCTGATTGCGCCAGCCTACATATACTAATTGATAATGATCGCGCTCGACATCAAAGATAGTTTGAGCCTGAATGCGCTCATCCCAAACAAGACTAGCGTGTTGGGAGAGCAGATTTTGGATGTGCTGCCTATAAAGGTCTACATTTGCCATTGTGCGATCGCCTCTTGCTCTATATCGTAAATCATCAAATGAATTTGATTTTGTTGAACTAAAGACTGAATAAACCCCATTGTGAAAAAACTATCGTAGACATTACTGGGTACTGCCAGGTATAAAATGCGGTCAGTTTCTTGTTGTTGTAAAGCTGCTCGATAACTAATGAATTGTCCTAAAGCTGTGTAAAATTGGGATATTTTGGATGGGCCAATAAAGCTTTTGATTTCAACGGCGATTTTCTGTCCGTCTTTTTCTGCCGCAACCACCTTTTCGGCACCCAAGTCGATGTAAAGTTCGAGAGTTCCTGCCTGTAAAGTGTATGGATCGTGAGTAATCTGCCATCCATCTTTCTGGAGAGCGATTTTAACGACTTCGTGAAAGGCATCTTTAGCAGGCATGGTTGTACTGACTCGTTGTGTTTAATATCTTGAGTAGTTGTTGTATTTTAAGTATATGCGCTATTCATCTAGAACATCACTGACCCAGGGGTGGTCAGAAACCGGGTTTTTTTCGAGAATACTTTGTTGAGGCCAGCAGAAATGGCCAAAAACCCGGTTTCTAACGTAGCCTACTGACTAAACTGTTGAGCGTAGTAGCCTGCGTAGCGCTCGCCCTTTTCCAGCAACTCCTCGTGCGTCCCAGATTCGACAATTCTGCCTTTTTCCAAAACTAAAATGCGATCGGCTCTCCGCACAGTAGCCAAGCGGTGCGCGATAATAAACACCGTGCGATCGCGCATCAATCTTTCCAGCGCTTCCTGCACTAAACCTTCGGATTCCGAATCCAGCGCCGATGTCGCTTCATCCAAAATCAATATTCTGGGATCGAGCAAAACTGCACGGGCGATCGCAATTCTTTGTTTTTGTCCCCCAGATAAATTTACGCCCCTTTCTCCTACCCAAGTTTGATAGCCGTCGGGAAACTGACTAATGAATTGATGAGCGTTAGCAATCTCCGCAGCTTTTTGAACATCTTTCAGTTCATAATAAGATTGACCGAAAGCGATATTTTGAGCAATCGTACCCGAAAATAAAATCGTTTCCTGCGGTACAATTCCGATTTGCCTGCGCAGAGTATTTAAGGTGACATCTTGAATATCAATACCGTCAATTAAAATCTGTCCCGCTTGCGGATCGTAGAATCTCGGTAACAAGTTTACTAAAGTAGTTTTACCCGCACCGGATGCACCAACAAGGGCAATCATTTCTCCGGGAAGCACCAACAAACTCATATTTTGCAGAATGGGTGTCTCTGAGTTATAGGCAAAATTAATGTTGCGATATTCGACTTTGCCTGTAACATGGGGAAGTTCGATCGCGCCCTGTTTTTCGACTACTGTTGGTTCAATTGCTAATAATTCAAAAATGCGATCGCTAGAAGCTTCTCCCTGCTTAAAATCCCCGTAATTAGCAGTTGTGATAGCGATGGGGTCAATTAAAAGTGCCACCCCTGCGATATAACTGATAAATTGAGTACCTGTAAGATTTCCTTGAGAAATTTGCCAACCTCCCAGGAAAAAAAGCAAAATCACGCTCATCGCTTCCAAAAAGCCAACTACAACGAACTGAAGTGCTTTTATTCGTTCTGACAAATACTTAGCGCGGCGGTTTTGTTCTGCTTCTTCTGCAAAGCGGGCAATTTCGTAGTCTTCAGCCACAAATGCTTTGATTAAGCGAATGCCGCTGAATACTTCGGTCAGCAGCGCGGATAAATCAGAGATGCGATTTTGACTTTGGCGCGAGTAACTTAGCAGTTTCTCGCCAAACCAACCAATTAAAATAGCCATCAGCGGTGCAATAATTAATGCACCTAAAGTTAATTGCCAGTTGAGATAAATCATATATCCCAGGACGGCAATTAGCTGCAAAACACAAGGGATAAACTGATGAAAAAATTTATTTACGACTTCGCCAATGCGATCAATATCTTCGGTGAGGCGGTAGGACAAGTCTCCAGTTTTGGCAGTTTCAAAGTAGCCGAGATTGAGTTTTTGCAGGTGGGAGTAGACTTTTTTGCGGATTTCTAAAGCAATAGTCAAAGCAGCTTTTGCCATCAGCGTATCTTGACCGTACTGGGCTGTACCGCGAATTAGAAATATAATGGCGCTGAGTGCAGCAATTTGAGCGAACCCTTGTAAATCTCCTTTACCTATAAATTTTGCTGTTTCGCCAACTAGCCACGCTATAATCGGCCAAAATATGGTAAATACTACGGTACAAGCTAATGCTTTACCGATGGTTTGTTTTTGGGGACGGAGGTAGGGTAAGATTTGCCAGTATGTCGATCGAGTTTTCAAGATATTTTGCCCTCGCAAATTCTGTTTTTGGGGATCTCTGCAAGAATATTCAAACTTCGATCCCCCCTAACCCCCCTTAGTAACGGGGGGACAAGATTATTATTCAAAGTCCCCCTTTTGAAGGGGGATTTAGGGGGATCTCTGCGTAAGTCATAGAGATATCTGAGCCTGAATATAATATCAGCGATCGGGCAAATCTCCACAATCATTCTTTACCAAAAGCATCCGGGATACAAAGCCCATCGATTCATCCGTGGGGTTAATTGTCCAATTCTTCAATCTAAAACCTAAAATATAAAATCTCAACAATCATTCCTGACCGTCTGCATGAGTCGCTAGTACCTGATCCCCGGCGACAACTTCGCCCCGAAAGGCGGCTGACTGTCCGGGCGCAAGAGTAACTGGTTCCGCGTAGATAAATCCGTTATCAATTAAATTGCCTGACTCGTCCAAAACTTCATAATTGACTTTGACATTCTTGATTATTTTGCAGCCTTGATTAAGCACTTGACCGCTGAAAAAGTTGCCGTCATAATTTGCCGCCGCAATAGACACTTTTGCAGCAATGTTGGAACCGGGAATGCAAGTTTGGGAAATTCCCGATGCTGGCTGTTTCTCGCACAACTTGCCCAAGTCTACTGTTTTGCCGTCGGGGGTTTTCATGTAGCAAAACGGCTCGTCAACTGGTGAGTTTTGAGCAAGTGTATTTGTAGCGTCTGTAAGCAAAGGGCGAGCGGAGAGCGGCGACATTAGCAAAATCGATAAAGCTACTGTTAAATGTAAATAAATCATGCTTTTTTCGGCAATTTATGAAGGTAATTCTACAATATAATGCAGCTAAAATTTAGGGTAGCATATCTATATGTATGGCGCGCCACGCTCACGCTGCATTGTGCTATGATAAGACATCAAACTTTAGAAAGTAAAGTAAAGTCATGGTCGTTACTCAAGATAACCCAGGACAAAAAACGTTAGAACTGATCGTAACTTGGGAGAAGTTGCCAGACGACTTCCAATTAGAAGAAAAACCAGTGGAGAATACAGGTCAACCGCTAATTGCTGGAGCACTGCGAGAAATCTTAGAACTGAGAGGATTGATCGGGCCACGAATGCTGATAGCCAGCAACTTTGGCATTTGCGCTACTGTCAACGGCGAGTTAGTAATCAAAGCACCAGATTGGGTTTATGTACCGTCGGTACTGCCCGCCGAATCGAGAATAGACCGCAAAAGTTATACCCCCAACTTGGAAGGAGAAATTCCCACCATTGTCATGGAATTCTTGTCGGAAACAGACGGCGGTGAATATTCTGTCAAACGTACTTTTCCTCCGGGAAAGTGGTTTTTTTACGAACAAATTCTGCAAGTACCAACTTACATCATTTTTGATCCAGAAACTGGCTTGCTGGAAGTATATCGCTTGCAAAATGGCAAATACGAATTAGAATTTCCCGACGCGGAAGGTCGCCACTGGATGGCAGATATTGGTTTGTATTTAGGAACGTGGCGAGGGGAGAAAGAACAGCGTTCAGGTTATTGGTTGCGCTGGTGGGATGAAGCAGGAAATCTGCTTTTATGGGGTGTAGAACAGTTAGCAGGAGAACGTGAACGGGCCGATCGCGAACGTGAACGGGCCGATCGCGAACGTGAGCGTGCCGAACGACTGGCTGAATATTTGCGCGATCGAGGAATTAACCCGGACGAGATTATTTGATAAGTTGTATGCCATAAGCTGTTGGCCATCTAAATTGTATTTTTGGGCGGGCGGGACACCCCACAAGAATTTCATCAAACTTGACTGTAAGATTTAGATATGTCTGGGCTGATCAGTAAGGTGCGCCGAGGCGCACCTTACGAGATTATCTAATACTCGGCTTTCTATTGCCAAGATTCCGCGCTCCGGGAATTTTCCGGCTCGGACGGCGACTGTTCAAACTGCTCGCAGTTCGAGCATTCAAAGCATCAGCAGAAGCTACCAAACCCAAATCTTGCAAAATTTCAACAGCCGCTCTTTGTCCAGTTTCGCAACCGCCTTCCATGTAACCTTGATTTTCCAGGGAAGTGTGTTCCCCGGCAAAATATAAATTGCCAACTCGTTCGCCTTCAACGCCGTACATTTGCGTCCACTGTCCGACTAAATAGCAGGCATAAGAACCTTTGAAAAAGCGTTCTCCCGGCCAATAAGCTCGCACAGCTCTGCCCGTTCGCAAATTTCTCACTCCGGGAAAAACTCTTTCAAATTGGTTCAAAAATCTTTGTGCTTGGTCTTCTGGAGTTCCCGCACCGATCGACAAACCCTGCCTTCCTCCTGTAAAATTAGTAACTAAACCGTTAGGAGTAGGAGCAAAAGGCGTAGCTTCCCAGGTATTCTGGAATCCTAAATCGCTATAAACAGAAGCAGTCGATTGATAAAGTTCCCGCCAAATCCGGCTGCGGTAGCCAGTAATTAACTTAGAATTAGTACCGTAACCCAATTGCTCGATCGCCCTACGCTTTGGTTGGGGCAAAGGTACGTTAATATTAACGTCTCGCAGAGTGCTGAACGGCAAAGTTAACAAAACTCGCTCGTAAGTGCGCTCGAACGCGCTTTGTCCCGATCGCAAATTTACCCGATAGCGGCCATCCGGCAAAAGAGTAATCGCTTCCAAAACCGTCCCCGCCTCGATCGAACCAGACAATTGACCCGCCAAACTGTTGATAATTTGACTATTACCACCGTCAATTTGATAACGCTCATCGCTGTTGCCGTACAATTCAAAACTGCCCGGCTCAGAACCGATTAAAAACAGCAGATTTAACGCCGACTGTTCTTCAGGATCTCGCCCGTATTCAGTCGTGTAAGCAATGCGGAGTAACTGCCGGACAAGCGTGCTCGTCTCAGCTTGGTCTACATATTCAGCGATCGAAAGATTGTCCAATCTTTCCGCTGCTTCCGTAAAATCAAGATAGCTAATTTCATCGCCAACCGCCTCCAAATCAGCAGTAATTTTATTCGCTAGCGGCGCAAATTCCGCGATTAATTGCTCAAGAGAAAAGCGGCGCCCTTGAAAGAAAAAAGTATCCTTCACAAATCCGCGCTGCACCTCAACTAAGTCGATCGCCCGCAAACCCAATTCCGTCGCCAGCGAGATTAAATTAGTGTGGCCGGTGTCAATAAATTCTCCCCCCAGCTCCGCCGGAATTAGCGTTCCAGCCACCTTGGGAACCGTGCGTATCCGCCCCCCCACGCGGTTAGTTGCCTCGATTATATCGGCACGCACACCCGCTTGGCGCAAGCGATAAGCCGCCGTCAAACCCGCAATCCCTGCACCCACAACCAAAATCGGCGATCGCCCGCCCTGTTGAGCAAAAGCTCCCCCTCCATCCCTGGTAAAAGTCGCAGCAGTCACAGCCCCCGCAGCAGCTAAACCCCCGTGCAGCAAGCGGCGACGAGATATGGGAGAATTGGGAATGCCAGCGCTCAGCATCCCCAGCAGTTCATCAGCCGGAATGCCCGTTTCCCTTGATTTCTGAGCAATACTCGCAGCGCGGCGCAGCATTGCCATCAGTCCAGATTTAGCCATAATTAAGACATCCTCACAAAACAAAACTTTGATGTAAACTGGATTCTCGATCGTGCAATTTCCAGACTAAAGTCCAGAGAGATTTTTTTAATAATGCTAACCCTCAGAACACTGTTCGACAGCAAATTTTATCTCGAAAACAACCCAGATGTCGCCGTAGCAGTTGCCAGAGGCACGGTATCGAGTCCTTTCGATCACTACCGAAAAATTGGCAAATTTGAAAATCGCGACCCGAATGCCCTGTTCGACGCCAGCTATTATTTAGACACCAATACAGATGTAGCGGTATCAGCCAAACTCAACGGCGTTTCAGTCGTTGATCACTTTATCAGATACGGTCAATTTGAAGTTCGCAACCCCAACCCATTCTTCGATGTTGGTTTCTATTTAACAAACAACCCCGACGTTCAGATAGCAGTCCAAACAAATCAATTTACCCCATTTGAACACTACTTCAAAGTCGGTCAAGTAGAAAACCGCAAACCCAGCGTTTTCTTCGATCCCAGCTTTTATCTAGAAAAATATCCGCTGGTAGGAGCAGCAGTCAATAGCGGCGCAGTTAAAAGTGCGATCGACCATTACCTTCAATTCGGTCAACAAGAAGGACTGTTGACCACTCTCCCAGATCCCGCCGACAATTTGAACGCAGCAAAAAGCCTAGGCATTCTCACAGAAATTCAAACGGCGAGCGATTTTGTGGGAGCTGCTGAACCAGCCGACATTTACAGTTTCATCCTCAATACTCCCAGCCTTTTCAGTGTAACTGTTGACGGTTTGAGTGCAGATGTTGATGTTGAATTAATTCAAGATCTCAACGGCAACGGCGCAGTGGGAGGAGACGATCTTATTGCTTCGTCTAACAATTTAAGCACGGCTTCAGAAACAATTGTCAGCAATGGGCCTTTACCTGCGGGGATTTATTTCGTCCGCGTTTCTCAATTTCAAGGCGATACAAATTATGACTTGAGATTGCTAGCTGCTCCTTCTCCCACGCCGCTTCTATGACATGAGGGTTTACACTCGAAGGCAGTCCAAATCAGAAGGTGGAAGACAGAATGCAGAATTAAAGAAAAATTTATAATTAAATAATTCTGCGGGTTTGTCACTTAGATACTGTCCGGTTAATGACTTATAATATAATTGTTTGTTGTCACCCTCTTAAGAGAAGAGAAGACTTAAGTCCTCACTACAAACCTAATTATAAATTTTTGACCGTACTTGATATTAAAACAAACAATTCTCTCTTCCATCTTCCCTCTTCCATTGGGCCGATCTTTCACTTATTAGTTTCTTACCCCCTAGGAGAGGGCAAAGATTGAACAGGTGCCGGAGGCCAATTAGAGCGACTTCGGGTGAGAGTAGTAGACACCAAAGCATAGCCCAAAACAGCAGGAAGCACGATCGCACTCAGAAACACGATCGCGGCAGCCCAACTCATCGCATTCGAGATCGGGCCGTAATGAGTGCGGTAAGGGTCAAACGGCGGTAAATTTGGCCTCGGGGCGTCCCGGAGCGCGATCGGACGTTTGAACCGCACCCGCCTGTCATCGAGCTTTTCGAGCAAAATCCAGCCAACTTCCGCCTCTTCCCGGCATAGCTTGTGAAAAATCGCAGGATTGCGAAACAAATCGTTGCTAGCCCGCACAATCTTGTACTCCCAAACCGTCAAATCAACAGCATTAGGAGCGGGTTTGGGATTGCCATTGGAGGGCGCATTTTCAGGCGCATTAAAATTATCCTCTTGAGATTCGTACCGAGTCAAAACTTCCTCCTCCTCATTGTATTTTTGCCACGCAGCCAATTGCTCGCGGCTCACCAATACACCCGCGAGCGTCGCCTCCAAGCCGAGACTGCCAACCATCAAACTCCAAATCAGAATTTCAACCATAAAAAAAGTTAAAAATCCAAAACTAAAAAGAGTCGCTTTTAACTTTCAATCTTTAATTTTCAAATAGCCTTCCACTAGACAATCTGCACCCACTGCGCGCCAAGAAACCCGCTCTAAAGTCAAAGCATCAGTCATTGCGGAAAACCCCAAATCTCCTACAGGAGTTGGAGCTCCTTGACCACCGACAATTTTAGGAGCAATAAAAGCCATAATTTTTTGAACTGCACCCTCAGCAATTGCCTCGGCCGCCAAAGTGCCGCCACATTCCCAGAGTACAGAAAGAAAAGATCGATCGTACAAATAACCCATAACATTAGTCGGCGTCAGCGGCGACAATTCCACAACTTCCACCCCTTTTGCGATCAAAAATTCCTGAAATTCGCGGTTAACCCCAGGCTCAGTCAGCACCAAAGTAGCCGCCACAGAGGTTTCCCACAACCAAGCCGACTTCGGCAAATCCAAAGTGCGACTCATCACCACCCGCAGGGGATTATTCCTATCAGGCTGGTGACTTGTCAGTCGAGGATTGTCCAGACGCACCGTATTTCCCCCAACAATCACAGCATCGCAGCCGACGCGCACCCGGTGTACCTCGCTCCGAGCCTCCTCGCCTGTCACCCAAGCGCTGTGGCCGCTACTGGTAGCAATTTTACCGTCCAAAGTCATTGCATATTTCAAAATTCCAAAAGGCCGGCGGTACAAAATCCGGTGCACAAAAGCTTCGTTGAGTTTTTGGCAAGCTTCCCCTTCCACTCCCGCCACCACTTCAATGCCAGCCTCTCGCAACCGAGCCAGCCCAGTTCCAGCTACCAAAGGATTCGGATCGACCATGCCAGCCACTACTTTTGCCACCTTGGCCTTAACTAAAGCTTCGGAACAGGGAGGAGTCCGCCCGTAGTGGTTGCAGGGTTCCAGGTTGACGTAGACGGTCGCTCCTTCGGCGAGTTCCCCCGCTTCCCGGAGCGCAAAAACTTCGGCGTGAGGTTGACCGGCACCGGGATGAAACCCTTCGCCGACAATCTTGCCGTCTCGGACAATTACAGAACCGACAAGGGGGTTGGGTGCGGTTTTGCCGAGAGCGCGGCGAGCCAATTCTATGCAGCGGCGCATCATGGCTCGATCGAACTCTGGAATTTCGCTGTTTTCCAGTTGTTTTGTACCTTGCTGCTGTCCGTTAGCTAAGCTGGCGATCGCTTGAGCGTCCGCCGGAAAAGTTTCCATAAGATTTTGGTATTATATCTATCCCTGAGTGTACTTACTTTAACACTCTCTACAGGTAAAAACAGGTTAGATATCTGGGAAGTTTGCTTCTGTATTAACCCCTAAATAATGTCGTTGTATTATCTCAACGCTGTTACCGCAAGCAGTAGCTAACAAAAGTAAGTCTGTGCCAGCCTCTGCCATAAGGGTAATGAACGTATGGCGGGTATGATAAGGACTGAGGTAGCAACTGATTGCGCCAGATTCTGCAAGTTGTGTAACTATGCCGGGATAGCGATAAACTTTATCTTTTGCACCGCAACGGGCCTCTTGCCATAAGTCACCAAAAGTATTCGTGTTGTAAGAATTACCTTGTGTATTAACAAAAACTAAATCAGTGTATTTAGCGTTAATAGGCTTAATCCGATTCAACAAATCGTTAAGCTTAGGGTAAATTTTGAACAGTCGCACCTCACCCGTTTTAGTAACTTGAGTGTTTTTCAATCGTCCGTTATAAGACTTACTAAATCTGACATAGTTTTTGTCACGTCCAATAAATACATCTTGCCATCGCATTGCGAAAGCCTCACCACTACGACATCCAGTTAAAAACAGAAATTCAACTAACGGCGCAGCTTGGCGATGTCTCCGACTTGAAGACTCATAGAATGCCTTGATAATAGTATCTCGCTCTTCCTTAGTAAAAGCGCGACGGTCGCTTTCATTAGAATCAATGTCAGTATTATCAGTCTCCCACCATTCTTTAACTTCTCCTGCTGCGTTAATAGTTGGTTTGTACTTATCATTTTTATTTTCTGTATTTCCACCGATAGTCACAAACGGGTTAACAGTAAGCTTTGTTTTACCCATAGATTGTAATCTGGCAAAAGCTTGAGAAAGTTCGGCTTGAACCCGTACTTTATTTCTAACACTTGCAGTTTGTTGAGTAATCCGTTGCTCTAGATTGCTGTCTGAAAGCAAGAGGCTATATATTTCACTTCCATTGTCAATAAATTCATGTCGGGAATAATCCCAGTGCAATCCTTTGATGATGTTGGTGTAAGTTCCGCGAAAAATAGTCTCAAACGTAGTCGGCTGCAATTGTGGTTGTTTCCAAATCAAGTAATCCTCCCACATTGCCCCTACTGTCATCTCAGGTTCAGGCTCAGGTATTGGTGCTGCTAATTTCAATTCAGCGGTGTACTTGGTTTTTAAACCGTACTTAGCAAAACTGGGGTCAAACAACTGTTGCCAGTCTGGGTGCTGCAAGTCACCTTCAATCCGGTAAGCAATCGCAACTGCTTTTTGCCAGTTCTCGGGTGTGTCTTTCATCCCTAAACCCTGATGCTTCCGCTTCCCGCCAAAAATGGGATTGTACTTAGTGCTGAATTGTAACCGAAGGCTACCTTTATCGGACTGAACAGTAATCGTCTCTGGTAGGGCTGGTGTTTTAGCGTACATATTGATTTTTCAAGGTTCTGTAAGGGTTTCAGGTTTCTATCAAATTTCTATCAAATTTCTGTGAATCGAGGGATAGATGTACTTTGCTAGAAACTACTATAAAAGCAGCAGAGCATATTTACGATTAAAGTGTATTCACTTTGATGGTAATTTTGGCTGCGAACCGACGATCGATTGCTGCTGGGGCAAACTGTACGTTACCACTGAGATATTGCACCATTCTCAATTAGCCTTTTAGGAACAGGCTTTCCGGCCTGTTCCACAAGAAAATTTATCTTTTGTGGAACAGGCATCTTGCCTGTTGCTGACAATGGTGCAAGATGTGAGTTACCAGGAGTGAAGGGCAATTCAGGGCGATCGACCCGCACGCCCGATCGAATAGCTTTAACATGAGGAAAGAATAGCAGGCGCTTGAAAAAACAATGAGTCAGGACATGAAGCGGGAATTTGCCAACCGCGACGAATTAATTGCCTACGTGCGTGAACAGTTCCCCGAAGCCGCCGCCCGGGACAGCAGCGTACCCCCAACCCCAGGCGGGCGGAAAGCAGCCGAGACAGCCCTGCAACAAGTCGATCCCGGCAAGTACGCCTCAACCCGCAATTTCCTCAACGGTGCGATAACGCGCTTGTCGCCCTATTTGCGCTACGGAGTTTTGAGTCTTGCGGAAGTCCGGGATGCCGTGCTGGAGAAGGTGCGGCATCGAGAAGAGGCCGTAAAACTCGTCAACGAGTTGGGTTGGCGGGATTATTGGCAGCGACTGTATGCCGAATTGGGCAACGGGATTTGGCAAGACCGGGAACCCTACAAAACTGGTTACACTGCCTCATATTACAGCGAAACTCTGCCGGAGGATGTCATCGAGGGCACGACTGGTTTGTTTTGCATCGACAGTTTCAGCCGCGAGTTGCGAGAAACTGGTTATTTGCACAACCATCAGCGGATGTGGACTGCCGCTTATCTCGTACACTGGCGCCACGTGCGCTGGCAAGCCGGAGCTCGCTGGTTTTTGCAACATTTGCTAGATGGAGATCCGGCGAGCAATAATCTTTCTTGGCAGTGGGTAGCCAGCACTTTTAGTCACAAACCTTATTTTTTTAATCGGGAAAATTTGGAGCGTTACACTAAGGCGGTTTATTGTCGCGATTGTCCTCTTTATGGGCAATGCGATTTTGAGGGAACTTACGAATATTTGGAAGGGCAGTTGTTTCCTCAGGGAGAAAAGGTCGATCGTAGCGGCGGTTCTAAAAGTTGGGATCGCCCTAAAAAAGGTCGCACAAATTAAAAAGTCAGTTGTCAGTAGGCAGTTATCAGTTGTCATAAATTAACAGTCAACAGTCAACAGTCAACAGTCAACAGTCAACAGTCAACAATTACTAATTTATGAACAATCCGATTATTTGGCTGCACGGCGACTGTTTGAGTCCTGGAGGCCCCGCTTTTCAAGCGCACCCAGAGGCACCGGCCATCTGGGTTTGGGATGATGCCCTCATTGATGAATGGCAGTTGAGTCTCAAACGAATTGTGTTTATTTACGAATGTTTGCTGGAGTTGCCGGTAGTTATTCGGCGGGGCGATGTGGCTGCGGAAGTTATCGCTTTTGCGATCGAATCCGGCGCGAATCAAGTGGTGACTGCGGAAAGTCCCAGTCCTCGGTTTCAGGATATTTGCCGGGAAATTAATATCTCGCACCCAGTAGAAGTTTTGCCACCCGAAGCCTTTGTCCGCTACGAGGGTTACATTGATTTGAAGCGTTTTTCCCGCTATTGGCGCGTCGCTGAAAAATATGTTTTCTAATTGTAATTGGGAATTGGAAATTGGAAAGTGAAAATAGGTGTTCTTTTCTCTTCTTCCCTCTTCCTTCTTCCCTCTTCCTTCTTCCCTCTTCCCTCTTCCTTCTTCCTTCAACTCCCCTTCAAACGCTGCAACAGCCATTGAAATCTCGATTCAGCCAAATCGGGATTTTCGACATTTTCCGGGATAGCGCCCTCGTCGTCGGGTTCTTGATATATTAAACCCTCACTATCATCGCCGAAGCGCTGGACTGTACCCCGCAGTCTCGACGACAGAAATTTGGTAATCGCCCGATAAAACCGCAGGGAAAAAAGCACGTCTTGCTCTAGTTTTTCAGTTAGCAGCCGCCTCGGAATTGATAGGATGAGGCACTCTTCAATTGCCGTGACGCTAGCAGAAGGAAGCCTCCCGTCTACAAAAGACATTTCGCCCAGAACTTCGCCGGAAATAATTTTTCCAATTTCTTTATCGCCCAAAGATGATACAGCAACGCTCAAAGTTCCATCCAGAACTATGTACAGCGCGTCTAAGGGCTTACCTTCGGTGATCAGGGTTGTGCCGGGGAGGATTTGGGTGCGGGTGCCGTTGGCGAGCATCCAATCGATGTCGCGATCGCTCAATTCGCCTAATATGACTAGAACTTTGCTCATAAAGTCAGGTTGATATCAGATAATTTGTATTTTTTTACTTGTTTAGTTGCGTGCTGTTGTTAGATGGTCAGACCCTGAGCGAAAGCGAAGGCTAAATTTTACAAATAGAACACTAAATTTTACACAATTTTCATAATATTCAGGAATATTGACAGGATCGAGTCATAAATATTGCTCGGATCGGTGCTATTATTCTACATTACTTGTCCGAGACTGTGCAGCAGCCGATCGCCTTGTTTTAACTGCACTTGCTTTGGACGGCGGGGCGGCCAAAACTGTTTTGAAAGCTTGTTGTCTCTTGGTTGCGAGCTGGTGCGTCCTCAAAAACCGGATTTTTTCGGCGTGGCTGCGAGTGCAGTGCCCCCAAGTACAGTATTGTAGAATGCAAGCGAGGCGCGCGATCAACCCCTCAATTAAACAGGAGCCAGGGTGAAATCATCCCTAGGATTGATTTTTAGCCGATGGATAGGTAAATTTAAATTAGCCTCTAAACCGGCCGTCAGTTCTTAAATCTAATCAGCTTGAGAGTTGACTCTTCAACGGTTGAGTGCCAATCTAGGAACAACACAACTCCGATTTGTGTCTTTTTTTGGCAAAGCTCTCAACGGTCGCCCTCAAACACTTACACTTTTAACACACGGTTCATTGAGGAGTTTCTATGAATAGTCTATTTTCCAAGTCTACTTTCGCGTTAATAAATCTTGCTGCTTTAGCTGTTTGTTGCAGTCCCATGTCAGCGAAAGCTGAAACTGGCAACTTGCCCGATATCGGTACAACTGCAACAATCGCAGCTCAAAATATTGACCAAACTTCTGAGCCGGCGGCAACTTCAGCAGTTAAACCCGACGCAGAAACAACGGCTAGTAATAAAAAAATTGATTCTATCAGTTGGAGCGAACTAACAGAATCGGCAGAGCCAGCAGCCTCCGAACCGGCAGCCAACTTGCAAGTATCTATTGCTGCACCAGAAAAATCAGAAGCAGCAACATCGGAAATTGCTGAGACAGAAACAGCGCAAAATACCTCCATTGCTGCTGAGACTGAAAATTCGGAAGAAACCGCTAAAATTGCTGATAATAGCGTCAAAGTGGAGTCAACAGTCGAGACTGCCAAAAAGAGCGATCGACCTACCTCAATTGTTGCCGAGAACAATAATCTTGAAGTAACAGCAACGAAGGAAGAACAAGAAGTCAAAACAGCAGAAGAATTGTTGAGCAATCCTGTCAGCACTTCCGCCTCAGCTTTGACAAACCAACCGAAAGTTGCCCAAAAACCCGCAACTGCCTCAGAACCAACTGAAACTGCCTCAGAACCAACTGAAAAAGTGGCTCAAGGAACTCAAATCCGACCAGGCCGAGCTACTCGTTCTGGGCCCAGCTACGTCGGCATTGGCGGCAATGTAGGTTTTGGCGGAGATTCAGCCTTAGGCGACGGTTCATTTGCGATTATTAGCAAAATCGGTCTGACGAACAATTTGTCGGTGAGACCGACTGTTTTGTTCCGCGAAAACTTAACTCTTGTAGTTCCCGTTACCTTCGATTTTGTATCTCAAGAGACCGTCGAAGTCAGCGAGGATTTTGTGATTAGTGCTGCTCCCTATGCAGGTGCTGGCGTGATAGTTACTACCGGAGATGACGGTAATTTTGGCTTCCTGATTTCGGGGGGTGTAGATGTGCCGCTGACGAGAAATTTAACCGCAACAGCGGGATTGAATATTGGTTTTGTTGACGGAGCTGACGTGGGATTGTTAGTCGGTGTCGGCTATACGTTCCCGAATATGGCCCGGTAGTGTTGCTGTTTGAGCAAACGCAGGACAAATAAATAGGCGCGGGGTTGGCTGTAGGAATACAGTCAACCCTTTTTGATGATGGAAAATCTGCCTATGCGATCGATGTAGGGTACGCCACAAGCAGAGAGCGCCGAGATTGATTTTTGTGAAAGATATAATGATGGTTGGATCGATCTTATATCTTGCACCATTTTCAATAAGCTTTTTATGGACGGGCAGGATGCCCATCCCACAATCAAATTCACTCTTTGTGGAACAGGCCGGAAAGCCTGTTCTTGAAAATGGTGCAAGATATGGGATCGATCGCACTTTCTCACCACCCCCCCCCGAAAAAACCATGACCAAAACAGAAATCTTAGCAGCACTCAAAAATCTCACAGCAGAAGAACGCCTAGAAATCATCGAAACAGCTTCGCGGATGATGCGCGAAGAAATAGAAGAAAAAGCCCAGCGCAAAGTTGAGAGAAAGCGGAGACTCAGAGCCGCAGCAGAAGCAGCGGTTCCTTTGTATGAACCAGGAGGGCCGCTGCACGATTTGTGGTCGCCCGACAGCGAACCGTATTTCGATTCAGAGGAAGAATACCTCAACGCAGGGGTAGAAACTAATGCGTAAGGGCGAAATTTGGGTGGTCAGACTAGATCCAACGGTGGGAGATGAAATTGGCAAAACTAGACCTGTTGTGGTTGTCAGCGATGATGAAGTGGGAAATTTGCGCCTCAAAGTAATTGTTCCAATTACAGCATGGAACGATCTTTTTTCCCCGCTTGATTGGATGGTACAGCTCGAACCGACATCAGAAAATGGCTTGGCTAAAGTCTCCGCCGCCGATACTTTTCAAGTCCGTTCCGTCTCGCAACAAAGATTTGTCCGACAACTCGGAACCCTGTCCGAGACAATTATGGAAGAAATTGCAGAAGCACTGACAATTGTTCTGGATCTGGATTGAATAACTAGGCAACAGCGTACAAATAGTGTTATTTATAGATAGATTGTATGGCGCGATGGCCTAAATGATTCCTATACAACTTACACTCAAAAATTTTCTCAGCTATCGCGAAGCTGCTTTAGACTTTCGCGGCTTGCACACCGCTTGCATTTGCGGGCCTAACGGTGCTGGCAAATCCTCCCTCTTAGAAGCCATATGCTGGGCACTTTGGGGCTGTTGCCGCAGCGATACGGAAGACAATATCATCCACATTGGCGAAACAGATGTGCGCGTTGATTTCACTTTCTCCACCGGCGGCCAAATCTACCGGGTGATTCGCAACCGCCGGCGCGGACAATCGGGAAGTGTGGAATTTCAAGTCAGCTTGAATTCTGCAGTGACTGAGGAAAAACTCAATTTTCGCACGCTTACAGACAAAGGCCTGAGAACAACTCAGCAAAAAATCCTCGAACACATCAAACTAGATTACGATACTTTCATCAACTCGGCGTATTTGCGGCAGGGGCGAGCTGATGAATTTATGCTCAAAAAGCCGATCGAACGCAAACAAGTTTTAGCCAACCTGCTCAAACTCGACTCCTACGATACTTTATCCGAACAAGCCAAAGATACGTCCAAACAATTTAAAGCTCAAGTCGAAGTGCTCAAACAGAGTTTGCAAACCGTACAAGAGCAACTGCAACAAAAAGAGACGATCGCCGCCGAACAAACTCAATTGCAGCAAGCAACCGATTTGCTTCAGCAGCAGCAGCAAGCCGACACAACCGAGTTGCAGCAACTGCAACTCCAGCACCACAACCGGCAAACTTGGCAAAAACTCCTCGCCGGCCACCAGCAACAGCACTACAATATCACTCAAGAATGCCGCCGCTTGCAGCAAGAACTCAGCGCAGCGAAACAGCAGCAAAATGAGCTACAAGCCCTCCTAGAGCAAGAAAAGGAAATAACAGCAGGCATCGCGTATTTCCAAAGCTTGCAAGCCACAGAAGAGACTATGGCGGGCAAATTTAAGGCCAATCAACAAGCCCAAAATCAGCGTCAGCAATTGCAAGAACAGCAACGGCAAGAACTGAGCTTTTTGCAAAGCAAAATTCAGCAGTTGCAAGCTCAATTAGAAGTTTTAGAACAAGATGAAAAAGATGTTCTGGAAATTCTCAAACAGCAGCCGGATGTTGATAAAGGACTCGCACAGTTGCACGCAGTTCGATCGCGCCTCAACGAACTAGAGCAACTGCAACTGCAAGTTTCGCCGCTGCTACAACAGCAGCAGCAAAAGCAGCAAAAGCTCGATCGCGCCCGCGCCGGTTTAACCGCCCGCTTAGACGAAATCAACCGACAGGTGCAAGTTCAGCAGCAGAAGCGACAGCCGCAATTACAGCAGGAAATCTCGGCCATCGCCAATCAAATTTTGCAGTTGGAAAACAAGCGAGTTTATCAGCAGCGAGTCCGCGAAAAAGGTCAAGAAAGGCACGACTTTCTAGGAAACCTGCAAGCCAAAAGCCGCGACTATCAAACCAGACTCGCCGAGATCGACCAAAAACTGCAACTGCTGCGGAAACATGAAGGAGAAACCAGCGCAGGTGAAGGTAAAGCCTCGAATTTTGCGGAAAACCAGCCATCGAATTCGCCTTTAATGGTGCGGGATGCAAATTTTGGCAATTGTCCTTTGTGCGATCGACCTTTAGACGAACACTACTGGAATTTGGTAGTCACAAAACACCACACCCAACAGCAGGAAATCTGGAACCAACTGTGGGTTGTGCGCGAACAGTTGGCCGTCTCCGAGCGCGAAATTCAAGTCCTCAGACATGAATACCGCGAACTAGAAGAGGAATTAGCGCCCTACCAAGAATTGCGCGAACGTCGCAGTCATTTACAAGCACAATTAGATAGCCTGGGCCAAGACGAAAACCGGCTGCAAAGTATGCGTCAAGACGCGGCAGAAATAGAACGGTTGCTACGCACCGGCGAGTATGCAGCCGAGGATTTGGGCGAACTCCAGCAAATCGAACAGCAACTGCAACAGCTCAATTATAGCGATCGCAGTCACTCCCTCGCCCGCAGCGATGAAAAGCGCTTGCGGTGGGCGGAAATTAAGCAAGCTCAAATCAAAGACGCTCAGCAGAAACTGAATAAAATTAATGCTCGCCGCCCGGATTTGCAAACTCAATTAGCCACAGTACAGCAACAGTTAGAACAGCAAAAAAATAGCTCGGAAATACAGCAGCAAATTCAGTCTTTAGATAGATACATTGCGGAAGTTGGCTATAATTTGGAACAGCACGAACACGTGCGGAGCGAAATGCGCCGAGATCAGTTTTGGATCGCCCGCGCCGAAAAATTGCGATCGGCAACTGTGCAGTACCCGCAAGTGCAGCAGCGGGTTAATGAAATAGCCAATTCCATCGCAGTGCGCGATCGAGATTTGCAAGCTGTCAGCGCTCAAACTGCCGCGATGAACCAGCAATTGCAAGAACATCCTGATCCCACAGCCCGCATAAGTGCGATCGAACAGCAAATGGGTCGCCGCCGCCAGCAGTTAGACCAACATTTGGGAAGTCTCGGACGCCTCCAGCAGCAGCAGCAAAATCTGGAAAATCTGCAAGTTCAGCTAGTAGCTCAAAAAGAGCAAATGCAAGTTGCTAAACGCCAGCAGCGAGTTTATCAAGAGTTGGGCCAAGCATTTGGTAAAAACGGCATTCAAGCTTTAATGATTGAAAATGTTTTGCCGCAACTTGAAGCTGAAACAAATCAGATATTGTCGAGATTGAGCGCGAATCAATTGCACGTTCAATTTATTACTCAGCGGGCTGCTGCTTCTAAAAAAGCAACTAAATTGATTGACACTTTAGACATTTTAATTGCTGATGCTCGCGGTACTCGCGCCTACGAAACTTACTCGGGCGGTGAAGCTTTTCGGATTAATTTTGCAATTCGGCTGGCGCTGGCGAGACTGCTGTCTCAGCGGGCGGGCACGGCTTTGCAAATGTTGATTATTGATGAGGGATTCGGAACTCAGGATGCTGAAGGGTGCGATCGGCTGATTGCTGCAATTAATGCGATCGCCTCCGACTTCGCCTGCATCCTCACCGTTACCCATATGCCCCACCTGAAAGAAGCTTTTCAAGCCAGGATAGAAGTAAGCAAAACGGCTCAGGGTTCTTGCCTTAGCTTGTCAATTTAAAAGGGTTGACGAGCCGGATGGAAGAAAAAGAAGAAAAAAAGTTGAAAATATCAGTATTTTCACCTTCTGTTTTGTTGTCGCATTCGGTATTTTCACCTTCTGTTTTGTGGATAAGTACCGAATGCCTCGGCTCTACTACTTTTAAACCCGAAGGCAACTGTAGGCAAGCTTCAAACCATGCTCGAATCAGTCATTGCCAATCTAAAATCTAAAATCTAAAATAGTATTACTAGCCTCCGCCGCAGGCTTTTTTTGGCTGCTGGCTTTGTTAACAAGGCTAAATTAAGAATAAAATTATACAATAAGAATGGCTCAAGCGATTTATATTTTTTTATTGTTCTGTCCCCTCCCTGGGAATTTGGATATTGCCACAGATGACAACAGACTCTTTCCACCTGTCTCTCCTAGAGCGGGCGATCGCAGCTTCGAGCAACAGTATCCTCATCGCGGATGCTAGCAGGCATGACATACCTATTATCTACTGCAATCCTGCTTTTGAGAAACTGACTGGTTACAGCACCGAAGAAGTTATTGGACGCAACTGTCGGTTTTTGCAAGGCCCCGATACCGATCAGGCCGAATTAGATAAACTCCGCAGCAGCTTGCGAGCAGGAACCGAAATTCAGGTAGTTCTCAAAAATTATCGCAAAGACCAAACTCCTTTTTGGAACGAATTAATCGTTTCCCCCATCCTAGACAATGAGGGGAAATTAACTCATTTTATCGGAGTTCAGAACGATATTAGCAAAAGAGTAGCAGCCGAAACAGCCCTGCAAGAAAGCGAAGAAAGATTGCGGGCGATCGCCACTGTGACTCCCGTTCCCATGTCAATTACGCGCCTAGAAGACAGCGTTATTTTGTATGCAAATCCTGCCCTCGGAGAAAGTTTAGGTTTGAGTTGCAAACAACTTATCGGGCGCAAAAAAATTGAACTTTATGCCAATATCAATGACCACCGTCAATTGATAGGATTAGTCAAACAAAACGGCTTTAGCGACAGCGAACAAATCTGCCTTAGGAAAGCAAACGGCAGTTTGTTTTGGGTGAAAATGTCGATGCGTTCGATTAATTTTAACGGCGAAGCAGCAATTTTATCGGCATTTTACGATATTACCGATCGCGTAGAAGCAGAAACAGCACTACGGCAAAGCGAAGCGAGGTTTCAAAAACTAGCCGCCAACCTTCCCGGGATGATTTATCAATTTCAGTTAGCAGCAGACGGTACTTTGTCATTCCCCTACGTCAGTTCCGGCTGCCGCGAACTCTGGGAATTAGAACCAGAGGTACTCCAAAAATCAGCTATTCCCGCGATCGAAAGGATTCATCGAGAGGATGCGCCCAGCTTCCACGAATCAGTTGCTATCTCAGCTAAAACTTTAGAGCCTTGGCGGTGGGAAGGTAGATTAGTTTTTCCGGGCGATCGGATTAAGTGGATTAGCGGGGCTTCGCGACCAGAACAGGGCGAAAAAGATAACATTATTTGGGATGGCTTGTTGATTGATATTAGCGATCGTAAACTTGCAGAATCAGCACTGCGGCAAAGCGAAGCCAGATTCCAAAAAATGGCCGCCAATGTGCCGGGAATGATTTATCAATACTTGCTGCATCCCGACGGTTCCGATGAATTCATTTATGTCAGTTCAGGCTGTTGGGAACTCTACGAATTAGATCCAGAAAAAGTTCAAGAAAACTCGGATTTAATGTGGTCAACGGTGCATCCAGAAGACCTAAAAGTCCTTTTAGAATCAATCGCAATTTCCGGCGCAACGTTAAAACCTTGGATATATGAAGGGCGGCTTGTAACGCCATCGGGAAAACTGAAATGGATTCGCGGCATCGCCCGCCCCGAAGCGCAACCTGGGGGCGATATACTGTGGGAAGGGGTGACAATCGACATCAGCGATCGCAAGCTAGCAGAAATCGCCCTCAGCGAGTCAAAAATCGCCCTGCAAGAAGCCAATCAAGAACTTGAAAAGCGCGTCCTAGAACGTACCGAAGCCTTGCAAACATCCCAAAATATGCTGTGGTTGGTAATTAATAATATCCCTCAGTTAATCGCCTGGAAAGATCGAGATTTAGTTTACTTGGGAGGTAACAAAAACTTTGCTAAAGTCGCGGGTTTCAATCACCCCAGCGAAATCACCGGTCTCACCGACTTCGATATGCCCTGGAAGCCGGAAGAAACAGAAGTTTTTCGAGCCGGCGACAGCCGCATCATGGCAACAAACACCCCAGAATATCACATCATAGAATCCAAAATGCAAGCCGACGGCACCCCATGCTGTCTGGATACAAATAAAATACCTTTACACGACAATTCCGGCAATGTTGTCGGCATTTTGTCTACGTTTGAAGACATCACCGATAGGCTTTCCCTAGAAGCTAAAGTCCGGGCCAGCGAGGAACTGTTTCGCACAATTTTTGAAGATGCACCCATCGCTATCTACTTAGCTAATTTAGATGATAACAAGTTAGTGCGAGTCAATAAAACTTACTACGAAATGCTGGGATATACCCCCGAAGAATTGCTGAGCAAAACATTTATAGAACTTGGGCATCCCGACGATTATCAAAAAAATGTCCAAGTTGCTGAGTCTCTTGAGCGCGGAGAAATTACTCACTATCAAATCGAACTCCGCCAGATTACCGCTACAGGTAAAATTGTTTGGGTAAATGTGACAGCTACTATGATTCGAGACGGCGAAGGAAAACCTATTTACAACTTAGGGATGATTGAAAATATAACGAACCGCAAAATTTCCGCCGCCGCACTTCAAGCTTCCGAATCTCAATTAAGAAAACAAGCCGCCCAATTACAAGAAGCCTACGAACAACTACAAAACGCTCAAATCCAATTAGTTCAATCCGAAAAAATGTCGAGCCTCGGTCAGATGGTGGCTGGCATCGCCCACGAAATCAACAATCCAGCCACTTTTATTAACGGCAATATTTCTCACACATACAACTATTTTCACGATTTAATAGAACTCTTGAATCTCTACCAGCAATGCTACCCGTCCCCAGTTCCTCAGATTGCTGAAAAAGTTAAGGACTTAGAGTTAGATTTTCTGAAGGAAGATTTGCCAAAAATGCTAAATTCCATGAGAGTAGGAGTAGAAAGAATCAGTAATATTGTGTTGTCGCTGCGGAACTTTTCGCGACTGGATGAATCAGAAATGAAGTTGGTAGACGTTCATGAAGGAATTGACAGTACACTGTTAATATTGCAGCACAGATTGCATCAGGCAAATATAAAAAACGGGATTGAAATCATTAAAGAGTACGGAAAAATATCCAAAATTGACTGTTGTGCGGGTCAGTTAAACCAGGTATTTCTAAATATTATCAGTAATGCGATCGACGCTCTAGAAAACCAACCGGAACCTCGGACGATCGTGATTCGCACCCTCATGAAAAAAGCTGGTTTGAAAAGCCACAGTAAAAACCAGCTCAGTGATTGCGATCGCATTGTAATTTGCATCGCCGACAGTGGCCCGGGAATGAGCGAAGAGGTTCGCAAGCGGCTATTTGACCCGTTCTTCACCACCAAGCCCGTAGGAGCTGGAACCGGCTTGGGATTATCCATCAGCCATCAGATTGTGGTAGAAAAACATAAGGGAAGTCTGCGGTGCATCTCAGCGCCCGGACAGGGAGCGGAATTCTGGATTGAAATCCCCTGCTGAGCGATCGGAAATTAATTTAAAAGTTTCAAGACATAACTTTTAATTCCCAATTGCCCTCGGTGCTTGAGTTATCAGGGTTTTGAATTAACCGCACTCAGAGGCGGAAACAAATCGCACTCAGCGGTGTGCTCATCTGCTGCCCTTATTCGCTAGGCAAATATGCTGAAAAAACTACCTTTATCCTGGTCTCGCTACATTCCAGCCGCGTTGACGCTGGGTTTGGGTGTGGGACTGTCGCTTCTGACATTCGCCTTGGTTTGGGACTGGGAAGACAAGCGCCGCGACTACGAAATGCACCGCCGCATTGACGATATTTCGATCGGCATCGAACGCCAGCTTAACTCCGACTTAGATACTGTTCTCGCCCTCAGCGACTACATGAAAGCCTTCAGCGCCGTCGAGCGTTCGTCTTTTGCCCGGTTTGTCGCCCGGCCCCTATCCGTCCACCCCAGCCTGCAACTCCTGGCTTGGGCCCCCCGCGTCCGCAATTCCGAGCGGCGCAACTACGAAACCAAAGCTAGAACCGAAACAGATCCCAGCTTTGAGATTACAGAGCGCGGCCCGCGAGGAGAACTCCGCAAGGCCCTCCAGCGTTCCGAATACTTCCCGGCTTTCTACGTCGAACCACCAGCCGGAAACGAGACAGTATTAGGCTTTGACCTCGCCTCCCACCCAGAAATCCGCGCCGCGCTCGATATAGGACGCGATACGGGAGAAATGATTGTCACCAACTACATCGGCCTAACTCAGGGCAATTCCCCGGAACTAGGTCTTTTGGCTATAGTTCCGATTTACGAAAACAGCAGTAAACCGACTACCCTGGAATCCCGTCGCCAACTGCTACAAGGATTTGTTCTGGGCGTATTTCGAGGCAAAGATATTTTCCAAACCTCTTTAAAAGGACGCAATACCGAATACCTCAATATTTATCTCGTCAGCGAGGCTCCAGACAAGCAAGAAGCACCGTCGCTGTTACCGCAAACGGTGAACCCGGTTCTCAAAAATCTGCCTGGTAACGGACAAATTCAGCAATTTGCGGTGCAGTTCCAATCCGCGAGCCAACAAGTGCTTCCAGCATCAGCCGCTGCTGACCGAGCCCTGATGCAAAACTGCCCGATTCTTGACAATCCAGGCCCGAACTATACAGCTTGCAGAAGGCGGCTGAAAATTAGCAGCCGCCAGTGGTCTATGTACGTGTCTGCAACGCCGGAAATTCGCAGGCTTCGCAAGCACTGGCGCTCTTGGGGAACTCTGACGATGGGGATGCTGTGGACTCTGATTCCGGTGACATATATGCTGACATCTTTGAGCCGCACGGCCCAAATAGAAAAGCTAGCCGGAGAAAGAATTCGCCAAGCCGAACAGTTGCAGGCTGCTTACCTACAGTTGGAACTCGAACAAGCTAAATCCGAGCAACTGCTGCTGAACGTTTTGCCGGCAGCGATCGCCCTGCGTTTGAAGGACAATGAACACAATATCGCCGAAAGTTTTGCGGAAGTGACTGTGATGTTTGCCGACATTGTGGGGTTTACAGAGCTTTCGTCGAGAATTTCAGCGACGGCGGTGGTGGAAGTGCTCAACGATATTTTTTCGGCTTTTGACCACTTGGCCGATCGCCACGGTTTGGAGAAAATTAAGACTATTGGTGACGCTTACATGGTTGTCGGCGGTTTGCCTACGGCCCGAGAGGATCACGCGGAGGCGGTTGCGAACATGGCGATCGATATGCTGCACGAAATTCGGCTCCTCAGTTTAGAACATTTGGAACCTTTCAGCATTCGGATCGGGATTAGCAGTGGCCCTGTCGTTGCCGGCGTCATCGGCTTAAAAAAGTTTATTTACGACCTCTGGGGCGACACAGTAAATATTGCTTCGCGCATGGAATCCCACGGGATTACCGGCTGCATTCAAGTCACCGCCGAAACCTACGAGAGATTAAAAGATAAATATACTTTTCAGAAGCGCGGCGCCATTCAAATCAAGGGCAAGGGATACATGGTTACTTATTTGCTGACTGGGAAAAAAGATTATTGACACCGCCCAAAAACGGATACCAGCCTCCGACTTCCCGATCGACTAAGACTTTCGATCGCAAAGCTAAAATAGTGTAAGCTCAAGGTATTCTCTCACCCCTGCACCAACTCAGGAAAAACCATGACGACGCTGCTAATTCAAACCGAAAGCGTCCCACTGACGGTCAATTTCCCTGCGATTCAATCGATGACTGTTGAACAGTTTTATGAATTCTGTCTAGTTAATCGCGATTTGAGAATTGAGCGTACTGCCAGTGGGGAAGTCATTATTATGTCACCCGCCTTTTCAGATACAGGGAATCGAAACGGTAAGATTGCCCTACAATTGGGGAACTGGGCAGAACAAGATGGCACAGGTGAAACGTTTGACTCCAGTGCAGGCTTTACCTTGCCGAATGGAGCAACCCGCTCCCCCGATGCCTCATGGATTAAACTAGAGCGCTGGAATGCCTTAACTGAAGAACAAAAAGCCTCATTCGCACCGATTTGTCCCGACTTTGTGATTGAATTGCGGTCTGCTAGTGACACTCTCAAGGTATTGCAAAACAAGATGCAAGAATATATTGACAACGGTGTATCGCTCGGCTTTTTGCTCGATCGCAAAAACAGAAAAGTCTACATCTACCGTCCGGATCGCGAACCTGAAATCTTAGATAATCCTGAAACAGTCAGCGGCGATCCAGAGTTACCGGGATTTGTCTTGCGGATGGCAAAAATCTGGTGATTTAGATCGTTACACCATACTCAAAGACATCAATTCATCGGTCATTTCAAAATTCGCCGTCACACTTTGCACGTCGTCCAAATCTTCCAGTGCATCCATTAACTTAAGGAGCGATCGAGCTTTTTCAGGATTATCTATTTCCACTGTATTGCTGGGAATCCAGCGAGTTTCCGACTGCAAGAGTGCCAACTTTTTTTGTTTCAAATGACACTCCCCGCTCTTTCATAGACTGGGATTCTTGGTTCATAGATCCCTTATTTTTTAGCTCGAATCACTAAATCAATTAACTGTTATCGTCCCAGAGTTTTACCCCATTCGCTTGAGCCAGTTTATGAGCCTTGGATTTGACATTTCCGGGCGTGAACGCACGGGGGAGTTGGTGATCTAGCTTAGACTTCAGTTTGTGCTTCAGTGGCTTCCGATACCGCATCCTAGATCGAAGTTGGCTAAGCTTGCTTTTGAGCTTGCTTTCTTTTGCTCAAAACAGCCCGTTGAATTGTCAGCAAAATTTTCCCCTCTTGTTCATTAATTTCACCGTCAGCCTCAATCATCTCAGTGCATCGCTTTAAAAGTGGTTCGGCAAAGTCGAGTTCGAGTTGTTCGAGTAAAATATCCAACTTGGGAGGCAATTTAGACTTATTTTTCACAGCTTCAATCTCCGCTAAAGACGTGGGATTTAAATTAGCCGCTTGTAATTGGAGTAATAACTCATCCCATCGGGTGAATTTTTGGCTGGTATAGACGACATACACCAAAATCCAATCCATCACCGTTTCTTGTGCGATCGCTTTCTCTAAATATTGCTCACTTTCCGCTTGCAAGACTTCTCGTAAATCTTCGAGCTTGGTTTCGATTTTCGAGGAATCGAGATGCGCTTCATAAAACCGACAAGCACCGTATCCCAGCGCGTAAATCATTGTCGCACTGGCGCTAGCATTAATCACCGCACCCGCCAAGGGAATATTGCTGACCAGCGTAACTCCAGCTTCGATCGCTAAATTGCTACCCAAGGATAAACCGAAAATAGCGACAACTTCTCCTTTGCGATCGCTCGATTGCAAATCCATTCCATAGGCAGCAGCTATTTGATAAACCAACTCGGCGGATAACGCCGTCATTGCCGCTAAATCCATGCCAGCTAATGCCAAAGCTGCGCCCGGAACTAAACTGCTAACCAAGCCACTTCCTGCCGCTAGCAAGGCTTTTTCCACCATTAAGCGATGTGCGATTTCTTGAGGTTTCTCGTGAGGATATTGGCGCTGCAACTCTCGAACTTGCCCCTCGGCAGTCACTACATCAACTTTATCGATCGCATTAACTAACCAGTCGATTTTGAAATTTTCAGTCAGTTTTTTCAAGATAGGACTCTGGGAAATCAAACCGAGGGCTGAACCCAAAGAATTGGGAACTTGCAGTGCTGCACTGCCGGCACTCGCCGCCGAATTTCCTACTGCACTCGCGGTATTGACAATCGCACTCGCGGCACTCGCCGTCGCATTTCCTACCACACTCGCAGTATTCACGATCACACTTCCAGCACTCGCCGCCGCATTCCCTACCGCACTCGCAGTATTCACGATCGCATCTCCAGCACTCGCCGCTGCATCCCCCCACGCACTCGCAGTATTCGCAATCGCACTTCCCGCACTCGTCGCCGCATCCCCCCACGCACTCGCGCTTGCAGAGACGGCTCCGAACATGGAACCGAACCAATTGGATTTATCCCCTGGTTCAGCCTGCACCTCCGATTTGGATCGATCCTTGGTTTCGGATACTTCGGTTACTGAGAGAACTTCTTCTGAGTGGGTGCTGTCTCTTTTGCTTTCGTTGTTATCTAGCATGGCTTTACTGTGGGTTGAGATTTTCAATGCAGCTTTTTCAGCAATGCGTTGGATTGACACTCCCCACTCGCGTACAGATAGGGATTCGTTTCCTGGTAATAGTGTAGCGCGATCGTCCTGCGGGCGAGTTTTCGTCTTTTGCAGTGCCAGCAGGACGCTCCAGAACCCTCATCTTTAAAGTTTTAAAGCATTAAACCATGATCGAAGACATCAATTCATCGGTCATTTCAAAATTCGCCGTCACACTTTGCACGTCGTCCAAATCTTCGAGTGCATCCATTAACTTAAGGAGCGATCGAGCTTTTTCAGGATTATCTATTTCCACTGTATTGCTGGGAATCCAGCGAGTTTCCGACTGCAAAACTGCAAACTTTTTGTGTTTCAAAACATCCGCCAACTGTTCCAAATTAGCCACGCTTGTAAATACCTCTGCACCTTCAGTATCCTCATCAATTAATATCAAATCATAAGATTCCGCAGCCGCCTCTAGCGACGCTTCAAACAATTGTTCCTCATCAATCGGGCCGCGTACCGTACAAACTCCTTTGTGGTCAAACATCCAGCCCACACAACCAGTTTCGCCCAAGTTGCCGCCATTTTTAGTAAAAGCTTCTCGCAAGTCAGCGGCTGTGCGGTTGCGGTTGTCTGTCAGCGCTTCAATCAGAATAGCAACTCCGCCAACGCCGTAACCTTCGTAGCGAATAGCTTCTAATTCCGAACTTCCCCCCGCCAAGCCAGCACCTTTGGCGATCGCCCTTTCTATGTTTTCATTAGGAATATCCGCCGCCTTGGCTTTTTCAATAGCCGTCCGCAGTTGAAAATTGCCAGCGGGATCGGGAACTCCGCTGCGGGCCGCGACAATAATTTCGCGAGATATTCTAGCAAATACCTTGCCTTTAACGGCATCAACTCTAGCTTTTTGGCGTTTAATATTCGCCCACTTACTGTGTCCAGCCATACCGATTTAAGATTTTTGATTTAAAATGTGCGATCGAGATTAAACAATAACACCCAGATTCGGACTAATCAGATTAACCTCGGGTGCACATCGGCGCACCTTACACACATAGCATAAAATGTGATTTTTCGCACGAATCTCAACTTTAATTAAACCGAATCACGGCTTCAGAGTCAGTCAGGTGAGAAGTATCGCCATTAAGTGCGATCGACCATTCTCCCTCACCCCGCACCACTTTTACCAAACAGCACAGAGAAGCATTAATTTCCGTTTCCGCACCGCCCGCCAGCCCGATCGCAGTTCCTAAAACCGACGCACCGTGACCTACTAATAACAGATCCTCGGGAAACTCAGCCGCGAGGCGTTTAGCCGTTTCCCCCGCCCTTTTGAAACAAGCTTCCACGGTTTCGGGATAATTAGCAATACCGCCTTTGTAGGAAGCATCAATCCTGGGAAAACGCCTGCACAAAGCTTCGACGGACTCAGTTTCCGGCATTTCTGTCATCCATTCAGGATTCAGCCATTCGCACAGTCCCCACTCTAGTTTAATTGACAAATCGAGAGCTTCGGCCGCGTGATTTGCTGTTTGGACAGTTCGCAGAAAAGGGGAAGCAAAAATATGAGAAATTCCTTCACCTTTGAGGCGATTTGCGAGTTGTTTAGCTTGAACGTGACCGTCGTCGGAAAGGTGGGGATCGTAGCGGCGTTCTGCGGTGAGAAACCAGTCGGGGTTAACGAAGTCGATGCGGTTTCCGTGTCGTGCGATCCAGACTGTTTGTGGCATAAGTTTGTTTGAGTTGTGCTTCTAGGTGTAATATTATATCAAAGATGCTGATTTGGGATCTTTATGAAATTCGAGTGAGATGAAAACAAGGCTGCGGTCAATTTGTCCAAGCATGGTATCTCATTTGAGGAAGTCAAAACGGTTTTTGACGCTCCCCTCTACGTCGATTTCTTCGCTCCGCATCACTCTGATGAAGAAGATCGCTATATTATTGTTGGAGAGTCCCAGCAAGGTAATTTATTGATAGTGTCGTATACAGAAAGAGCAGATTTTATTCGTTTGATTAGCGCCAGAAAAGTAACACGAGTGGAGCGAGAAGTTTATGAAGAAGGATGAAACAGGGATGGACGATCATCTTCGGTCGGAATATGATTGGAGGAAGTTGGGTGTAAGAAGGGTAGGATCTGGACGAAAGACATTTGGTGGTGTAAATATTCGTTTAGAACCGGATGTTGCAGAGATGTTTCCCGATTCTGAAGCAGTAAATGAAGCTCGGCGGTTTTTGATTAGAATTACTAAAGAAAACGTGGTGTCCGAGAAATAAGCTCGTCGCTCTATCCGTGCGGCATTTTTTTCCAGCATCCACTCTAACATCGATTGAAAAATTATCAAAAATCTGCTGAAGCTGTGCGTTATAGTTCCACAAATATTTGAGACTGCGCTAAAATTAAATCAGTCACTCTCTATTGTCCAATGGCTCAATCTCTAAAGCAACTCCACGCCCAAATTGAAGCCATGCCCAGCGGTTCGGTTAAGGCGATCGTGCTTTCATGGCTGAATCAGTCCAACGGTAATCTCAGCGACTTTGAACAATCGCAGAAATTGCCCCGGAAATGGAGGGATCTCAGTGGGTAGAAATTGACACAGCAAATGAGTTTCAACCCCTCAGCGAAGAACAAACGATCGCCCAAAGTCTCGCAGCCTTGCAAGATTACCAGACAAACAAGACGGGCATTGGGTGCGATCGGGTTCAGGAATGGGCCGATAGTCTAGGAAGCGATCGTTTGGGCTACCTATGCCAAAATAAAGTTAGAAAATAAAGTTAACCATTCATCATAACTTTTATGACTCTTACACTCACCTTACCCCCCCAAATCGAAGCACTCCTACGCCAACGGGCGGAAAGTACAGGACAAGATATAACCAGCGTTACTCTAGCTGTTATCGCGTTCGGACTTAGCTTTGATGAAAGCGATTTCTTCGAGGCATTAGAAGGGATTCAACGCGGACTTGATGACTTCGATCGGGGTCAGTTTTCTACTCTGGAAGAGTTTGTCGATAGACAAAACCAGAAATACGGACTTTCTTTGGAAGCATAATGTATCGCATTGACTTTTCCAGTACAGCTCAATCTGAAGCTGATGCAGCGTTTCTGAACTTTTCCCAATTCACGACTCCCGAACGCGCTCAAGCATGGTATCAGGGCCTGATTAAAGCGATTTCCTCACTCCAAGAAATGCCGCGTCGTTGTGTTTTAGCCCGTGAAAACGCATTTTTCAGCCAAGAAATTCGCCAGCTTCTGTATGGAAGTGGTAAAACCACCTATCGCATACTCTTCACTATTTTTGACGATCAACCTATACCAACGGTGAGGATTATCCACATTCGCCATGCACTCCAGCGTGCGATTGGCGAACCCCAAGATGAGGCATGACCTTATGCTTAGCTTATCTAATTTTTTTGAAATAAGCGATCGCAAATTGCCATGCCCTCCGCAGCCGCGAATTACATTCGCCCCCTAACTCGCAGCATCTTATTTCCGCCTTTTTGAAACTCGTAGGGAGCCTCTTGCATTTCTACACTAAAACTTCTCTTTTTCAATTTTGTGATGATCGGGTTTAAGTGATCTGATTCCTCCCCGCTAAAACTCTGCAATAGAGGGAATACCCGGACTTCCTTCGCAACCCGACACATTTCTGTAATTGCTTCCAAATGAAATTCTTCGGAAAGTAGGTGAGAATAAGCAAATAAGAAATGGCTGCACAAAGCTAAATCGAATTTACCGTTCTCGAAAGGCAAAACTGGCAGCTCAGCATTAATGTATCGGCCTTGCTGTAAGCCAGAGGGAAAATCTTCTAAAAATTCCTGCATCGCTTTCATTCGCACTTCGCCTAGCTGGTACGGCGATTCAAAATTATTCCACAAGTAGCCGTCTACATTGGCTTTAACACCGTCAATGACAGTTTGATATGTTTCTTGGATGCGATCGCCAATTTCCACCGCACTAAACTGATAAACTGGATCGCAAGAAATTACCTTTTTACCTTGGCGAGTCATTTCGGCATTGAAACTCGCCGGGCCGCCCGCACAATCAAGAATTGCTAGCTTGAGGTCACTTGATGTCAAGCTAAACATTCCTATGTATTCATCCAAGCAGCGTCCCCAGGGAATTACTTTATCCAATTTTAGTGACACTTGTCTTTGTCCCGCAGAGAGAATTATTTAACATTTTACCTCAAATCAGGGCGGTTTTTTCCTATCTCCTTTCTGTGGTGGGTTGATTTGTATCCCGAGTTATGTATTAAAAATTTTGCTCAAACGAGATCCTAATCCTGAGAACAGTTGGCGAGCTTTACACTTTCTTTACAAACAAGGGGCAAAATAGTTAAGTGCGATCGCACAATTTTTATGATCCCACCTGTGGATTTTGCAGCGAAGCGAGGCTACACTAAACAGCAGGGAAAATAAACTAAAATCACCTAGCTACATTGCTCTTGTTCATTGGCAGGCTGCAACCAGGGAAGAAAGATGAAACATACCGTTCAAACCGCTACAAGTCTGAGTTTGTCAGCACTCCTGGTGCTATTGAGTTCGCTGCCTAGTAGAGCTCAGTTACCGGCGGTCAGAACTCCTGGAGCCACTCCTACCCCAAACCGGCCGAGAGTACCGCCGCCGCCTCTTCCGGGTTCGAGTTTGCCGCCGAGTGGCAATGTGGGTTCGCTGACACCAGAAGCAGCTTATACTTTAGGCTCGGGCGATCGCATTGCTTTAGAGATCTTCGGCGTCCCTGAATTCAGCAGAGAATATCAAGTGTTAGTTGACGGGACGCTCAATTTGCCAATCATTCGCAGCGTCTCAATTCAAGGGTTGACGCTGGAACAAGCCGCTAACGTAATTACCAGGCGATACGAACCCTTCATCAATGTTCCCGTTGTTACCGTGACTCTGATGGTCGCTCGCCCCCTAAATATAGGTCTTGCGGGTGAAGTTACTCGCCCGGGTTCCTACAAGATTAATCCCACTAGAGAAGGAGGAGGAGTCAAATTCCCGACTTTGATGGAAATGCTGCAACTTGCACAAGGGGTGACATCAGCAGGAGATATGCGAAATGTCCAAATTCGCCGTTCCCGCAGAGGCGGGCCGGACCAAGTTACTACGGTAGATTTGCAGAATTTTTTAGACACGGGAAATTTGCGTCAAGATGTCACCATTCGAGATGGAGATACAATTTTTGTACCGACAGCAAGCGCCCTGAATACTCAAGAAGTTCGTCAAAGAGCCAGTGCTAATTTTTCCGCTGATATTACTAAACCAATTGGCGTGGTAATTGTCGGGGAAGTAAACCGGCCGGGGCCTTATACTGTATTTGCTTCGGATGTGCGATCGAGCAACCAACAAACAGAGTTGAGTTTTGTAGCTATCGACCAACAGCAAGGAGCAGTTGTAGGCTTACCAACAATAACTAGAGCACTGAAAATTGCTGGTGGTATCACTACAGAAGCTGACATTCGCCGCGTGCAAATCCGCCGCCGAGTCAGAGGCAGCACTGAACAAACTATCATGGTAAATCTGTGGGATTTGCTGCACAAAGGCGACGCCACTCAAGATATTTTGCTGCAAGAAGGAGATAGCGTAATTATCCCGACAGCAGCTACTGTAGACTTAGCTGAAGTTTCTCAAGTCGCAAATAGTAGTTTTTCTCCGAACGCGATTAGCATCAATATTGTAGGAGAAGTAATTAGGCCTGGGGCTTTGCAGGTGCGGCCTAGTACATCGCTGCACCAAGCTTTGCTGACCGCAGGCAGTTTCAATCAATTGCGGGCAAAAAAAGACAAGGTAGAACTATTGCGATTGAACCCCAATGGTACTGTTTCTCGCCGCACGATCGAGGTAGATTTTGCTCAAGGGTTGAATCCTAATAATAACCCCACTCTCCGCAACGACGATGTGATTCTGGTAGCGCGATCGGGCTATGCTAGGGTAGGAGACAATATCAACCGTTTCTTGCAGCCAATAACAGGAGTTGCAAGTGGCATCAGCGCTGTTAGCGGCGTTTTTACTGGGTTTCAAGCAACTATCAACGCTTTTCAAAACTTATTTTTGGGAGGGGATTTCGAGCGGCGAAATCAGCTCAGACAGCTTCGCGAACAACGTCAAGACAGACAAGAGCAACGTCAAGACAGACTGCTAGACAGAGAGCTACAACGTGAAGACAGACTGCGGCAAGAAGAAGATAGAAGACTGCAACTTGAAGACAGAAGACTGGAACTTGAAGACAGACAGCGGCAAATAGATCTTGAGAATCGGCAAATTCAGATCCAAGAGCAGCAACTTCAGCTCCAAAATCAGCAGCAGCAAATGCAGCCACAGCAAATTCCGCCAGCTACTCCTTGATAAGACTCGGGCGTTGAAAGTTAGCCACCCTCTTTATGAATCGGCGGTGGAAACCGCTGCATAGAGTCAAACGAAGTCCGAGCCAAGGGGGAGTAAGAAATAAAGGGGGTATTATAGCGGTTCTTGGGTAGATGAGGTGCACAATTCAACTTCAAAAGCTTGACAACACAGGGTTGCGGCGTACTCCATCTTTCTGAGAAAGGCTATAAAACCGGATTTGCTATTACATGGCACATCCCAAATTTACGGCAAACATCCTAGGCGTTGCTGATTTACGGTATGAAACGTTAAATATGCCCGTCATAGAAACCAGTATCCACAAAGCTTTGGGATTTTAAAGTTATTTTTTTCATACCCTGATGAACCAACGCCACTGTAAAGGTTCGATTGACATGGTTCCCCTTTGTCCATGTCCCAAACTACATCAATCATGAGAAATTTTTTGTATTCTGGAAAATTAATCAACCTTTTGCCTGCAACAATTCCGGCTGCAAAACCTGATTTAATTTGCCGCTGCGAAACCCCTCCAAATCCAAAGTCGCGTACACAAAACCAAACTCCTGGAACACCGCCACCAATGCAGGCAAATCCGTATTTAGCACAAACTCCTTAATCTCCTCTGCGGGTAACTCAATGCGAGCCGTATCTCCGTCCGATCGCACTCGCAAATTTTTCAGCCCCAACTGTCGCAAATACCGTTCTGCGCGCCCCACTCTTTGCAACTTTCCAACGGTGATTTCTTCGCCGTAAGGAAAGCGCGAACTCAAACAAGGTTGAGCCGGTTTGTCCCACCAAGGCAAACCCAATTCTTTTGCCAATTGTCGCACTTCAAATTTAGTGATTCCTACTTCGGCCAAAGGCGATCGCGCGCCGCGTTCCTTCGCAGCCTGAATTCCGGGACGGTAATCCTTTAAATCGTCAGCATTCACCCCATCTACCACATAAGGATAACCCTTTGCTAGTGCTAGGGGTTTCAAAGTATCGTGCAGTTCGCTTTTGCAGAAATAGCAGCGATTAACCGGGTTAGAAGTGTAATTTGGATTTGCCATTTCCTGAGTTTGTACCTCCTGGTGGGCAATGCCAATTTCTGCTGCTTGAATGCGGGCATCTTCTAAATCTTCTGGCAGTAAAGACGGCGAAACAGCCGTCACTGCCAAAGCCCGATCGCCCAACACATCAAAAGCGATTTTGGCTACCAAAGTGCTGTCAATTCCGCCGGAGTAGGCAATCAAAGCCCGTTCCATTTGTGCGAAAATATTTTTTAATTCTTCAAGTTTTTCTCTTAACATAATTTCACCTGTTTTTACCAACATATAAGTAAGAAAGCAGACTCAATAAAGAAGGATGAAGAAAGCATATCTCGATCGGGTTCCCTTCTTCCCTCGAACCTCTTCCTTCTTCCGACTTCCATCGGACTTCTAATGCTATTCTGGATCGATACCGAGGGCTGCCAATCGAGCCAAAAGTTCTTGATTTCGCTGTCTTTCCTGTTCCAGCAGCGTCTCGGCTAACTCTTTGTCTTGCTGTTGGCGATCGCCTCGCTGGCGTTCATTTTCTGCCCGCTGGCGTTCATTTTCTGCCCTTTCTTCCGGCCACAAAAGCAGTTCTCCGCCCTCCGTCCACCAGCGCAGCCAATATCCCGTTCTACCTTCGCGAGTTCCCTGCCACACTCCCAACAATAGATTTAATCCAGGTATTAAATAACGGCCGTTTTCATCAGGATTTTGATTGTCATAACGCTCTGATTCAAGCGCATAAACTTCTATTCTGCCTGTATGCGGTCGAAAAATGACATACCGAGGAACTTTGATTACTTGTTCGTAAAAAAACCACTTGCCGATTTCTTCTGTGTGTTCGACAGAATATTCATCGCCGTAAGTAGCTGATAGAAATTCCATCACTACAAAAGGCACAGTTCCTTCGGTATGAGGCGTGTAACTGCGGCGGGGATAGTTGTGAGGCCAAGGTTGAACCGGCTGCACGTACATCCAGTCGGGGGCTTTGCAAATAGTGCGATCGTCCACAGCAGCACACAAAGCAAAATTAGAAACTATTAGTGCGTCTTGCATTAGTTCCGGGGAATCCACTACAGACTGGCGCAAACCGTTAGAGATTAAAGGATGTTCTATATTTTCCACGGGGTCGTCTGGTAGGATGAAATCATCGGGTAGCAGCGGCCAAGTAATCTTGAGCTGCGATATCGGTTTGTGAATTACAGTAGTCATAAGTCACCTCATTTTACCAATAAAAGTTTGAGTTTTAGTCGAGATTGCTGAGCGATAACCTTGTCTATATCTTAGCGCGCTAAGTCGATAATAAAAGTGGTTTGTAGTGAGGACGAAAGTCCTCACTACAAACAATTAGCCTGAAAGTGGGGAATGCGCGCTTTAAAATTCCCGGCGGGAAAATATGGCGATCGCAATTGACAGCAGCAGCACTACATACAGCAAACCGTAGCCAGCATCTGTAATCAAACCCGCTAAGTAAGGCACTTGTCCGTAAACAGCATCATTTCTCAAATTGAATCTGGCTAAATCCGGTAAAACCAGATAAAGTCCCATCATCAATTGTTCAAGGCCAGGATTTTTAGTTAACTTACCCAAAGCCACTAAATCCCGCGTCGAATGTCCCATCAAATAAACGCCAAATGTCAGTAAAGTTGCCAGCAGCGAACTGCTAAAAACCCCAAATAAAATCCCGACACCGGCCATGAGACAGAGTTCAAACCAGATGAATAGCGAAGCGATTAAAATGCTTCCCACAGGGAAAGGAATCCGGCTCAAACTCAAAATAGCCAGATAGATAACAGTCATTGCTGCTACCAGCACCGCCAGCACCGCCGACACCCCTAAGTGCTTGCCCACAATTAACTCAGCCAGACTTATCGGCTTGGCGACTAACAGATAAACAGTCCGCTTTTCAATTTCTTTGTTGACCAGTCCGGTAGCCACAAAAACTGTGGCAATTAGACCGAGGATGCTGATAGCAGCCAAACCGATATCTAAGATAATTTTCTTTTCGGTGGTCGCCGCCAATTCCGGTATCAACCGTACCGATGCGCCCATCAACAGAGCAAAAATAATAATTAAGTAAAGGATGCGATCGCGAATTACTTCCCAAAATACATTGGTCGCGACTGTGAAGATTCTTCTCAAATTCATCTAGTTATTAACCCGCTGGAAATTTTCGCCATGCTTTAGTGTAAGGAAGAAGGAAGAGGGAAGAGGGAAGAAGGAAGAAAGAGGATTTTTTCCATCTCAGACTATCAGACTCTCCCACTCTCCCACTATACCGATCGCCATTAGGTAACAGAGAGAGAATCAAACTTGACTGTCCCCTGCTGTTCCATCTTTTTTCTGTCCGGGTTGAGAGCGTTGGATCGCACTGCAGGTTACATTAGCCCTATTACCTATATCGAACAGCTCGCAAGATTTGGTAAACGAATATATTTCCGGTCTAAAAACCAGCCCCAGCCAAGTTGCCTGCATCTCTAACTGATAGCGGGACTCCCCTTGGACGATCGAAGTTTTGACATCCCAACTCGCATCTTCTGGGACTACCCCAATTGTTTTTAAGGCTTGATTCCGCAGGAAAAATCGTTTGTTGTCAATATCTATTAACATTTGCTCTACCTGCGCCCACGGCTTTGTGCGGGCTTCATTTTGCAGGTATCGCTCCATTGCATTAAGGATGACAACTCCTCGGGAGCGATTAATAGTTGGCTGTTGAAATGTCACCACATAATCGCTTTGCCTGAAGTCCTGCGATAAAATGCTCGGATACTGTTCTATCCAACCTTGAATTAAAAAGTGAAATGCAAACCAACAGGAAAACAGCACGTGAACTAGAGTAATCATCAAAAACTGAGGGCGCACCAACGACCTGATACTTTCCCGTTTTGACTCGCTCTTCCAAATCAGTATGATAGCAAGAACTACTACTGCTATAAGTGGGCCGGATATCCATGCTATTTCCTTCCTATCCGACGGCAATCTTAGCAGCAACCACAAGCCAATTAAGATGCTTGTCACCCACGGACTCAGACTTACTCGTTTAATAACAAAAGGTTCCTGGCTAGTCAGCAAACCCATTGACAGTGTAAAAAATAACCAACTCATATCAAAAAGCAGAGTTCTCGTCCGCCCGTCAGTGACTGCCCCCACCGTCAGCAAAGCTAAAAAGATGCTGAGCAGTAAAGGCGTCTTCCAGTGGACCACTTTAGGCGGAAGCATCGCCTTTTGGATTTTTTTATTGGTTTCCCAAACGTTGCTCGTCAGCTTAGTTAGTTGCTGAGTGACATCCCACAATTGCTTCATCATAAATTTCTATTATTGACGCTTTGCAAAAACAATACGGTTAAAATAACGAAATTGCTCACCGTGTGGGCGATTAAAATTCCCCCAAATTGGGTAGTTACTTGAAAAGTTTTTTTGGCAGGACGGCGGGTGAGGGTTGCCGGTCCTAATAACTGAGGCTTGGAAGCTTTTTTATTGCCGGAAACCATGTTTTCTATGATTTCTAATCCCTGCCATTTAGCTAAAAAAGTTACTGCCAATACTGAGAGGGCTATCATAGTTATTGGAGCATAAACATTCTCCCCTCGACCTAATAAAATATAACCGATGAGCTGTTGCCGCAAATCTTTGGGAAGAACGCTTTCAATTCCGAAGAAAACTAACCAGCCTACGCAAGTGCTAGATAGATTGAGGATGGCTGTATATTCAATGCTGGTTTTGGGGCCGAGTTTAAGTAGTTTTTGCAGAAACCACGATTCGATCGCGATCGCCAAAAACATAATTAAAATTTGCACCAAAACAGTCCGAAATGGGAAAACACTCGCAATCATAAGCTTTTAGGTATATCAGTCCGTGTTAAATTTTAATTGTACAGTACAGGCGGAATAATCTTAACCGGAGGTTTGAGCACTTGATTGGGTTAAATCGCTGCTTAAAAGATTGGGGGTTAGAACTTATCGTATAATCTGTTGAGATCCGCCAACAGAATGGAAAAATTAAACATTCAAGGCGCGCGATCGAATACCCACCCCGATACAGACTCAAACAACTGCTGATTATGGTAAGGAATGGCATTGGTATTCGGACAGCCTCATCCCGGTCGGAACGCGCCGTGGGTCAGATTCACGTCTACGACGGCGCTGGTAAAGGCAAGTCTCAGGCAGCTTTGGGAGTAGTGTTGCGGTCGATCGGGCTGGGTATTAATTCTGACTCGCCCACGCGAGTCTTGTTGCTGCGCTTTCTCAAAGGCCCCGGCCGCTCCTACGACGAAGACGGGGCAATAGAAGCCTTGCAACGAGCATTTCCGCACTTGATCGACCAAGTGCGAACCGGCAGAGCCGAATATTTTGGGGCCGAAGCAATCACCCGCTTCGATCGCGCAGAAGCTCAGCGAGGCTGGGATATCGCCAAAGGAGCGATCGCCAGCGAACTCTATTCCGTCGTGGTACTAGACGAACTAAACCCCGTATTGGACTTGGGTTTGCTGCCAGTTGACGAAGTAGTCCAAACCCTCAAAAACAAACCAGAATATTTAGAAGTTATCGCCACAGGCCGAGCGGCCCCGGAAGCTTTGCTGGAGATTGCCGACTTACACTCAGAAATGAAGCCCCACTATCACCCCGCAGCGGCAGAGCATCATATTTCCGGTATCGAAATATACACGGGAGCGGGGAAAGGCAAGTCTACGAGCGCTTTGGGCAAAGCTTTGCAGGCAATAGGTAGGGGTATCAGTCAAGACCAATCTCACCGGGTGTTAATCGTGCAGTGGCTCAAAGGCGGCACCGGTTATACAGAAGATGCGGCGATCGCAGCTTTGCGGCAAAGCTATCCCCAGCTAGTAGACCACCAGCGGTGCGGCCGAGATGCTATAGTTTGGCGGGGGCAACAGCAAGAGCTAGACTGCATCGAAGCAGAACGTGGCTGGGAAATCGCCAAATGTGCGATCGCCAGCGGCTGGTACAAAACGATTATTCTAGACGAACTCAATCCCACAGTAGACTTAGAACTGCTGCCGGTAGAGCCGATCGTCGAAGCCCTGCTACGCAAGCCGCGGGATACAGAAATCATTATCACCGGGCGCTGCCACAAACCCCACGCTTACTTTGACTTGGCAAGCGTACACTCCGAGGTATACTGTCACAAACACTACGGCGATCGGGGCGTAGAACTTAAGCGGGGCGTAGACTTTTAAAGCCCGGAGCGGTTGGCGAGTTCAATCCGGGCCAGAATTATTAAATGACGGCCCTGCCTGGAAAACCGGAAATTGCCACAAAGCCTTGTTACCAATTAACAAATCTCCCAATTTCCCTTGTCTTCCCGATCACCCAGATCTGCCTTTTTTAATCTTTAATTTCCTCCCCTGGACGCGATCCCCGACCGCCCATCCAGAATGGAACATTAAGAATATGAGCCGCGTCTTATTGAGCGTGAGCACCTGAGACAGTGCACCAGGATTATTAAAGGGTGAAGACTTTGAAAATAAAAGCTTACAAGCAAAAAATCCGCGAGGGAGAAAGTCTAGACAGGGTTAACGCCAGTAGGCTAGACTTGCGGCTGGCAAACAGGTTAAACTACAGCGGAATCCAAACATTCGGTATTCTAGGCAGTGTCTGTAGTCGCACCAGCGATGACCAACAAGTAGAGGAGTGAAGCTTTATGACAACGTTAGATGACAATCCTAATCAACTAGATTTAAACCTTCCGGGACTAGGCCCGGATACAGTATTCGCCGGAGCCGGGGCGGATTTCATTAGAACTTCCACCCTGGGCGGCAGCTTAATATTTGGCCAAGGCGATAATGATACTCTGGTTTCAGTTGGCCCGAACGATACCCTATACGGCGGCGACGACGAAGATTCAATCAGATCTCAGCGCACTCCGGCTTTGCTGTTTGGCGACGCAGGCTCGGACACCATAGTCGCTGAAGCCCGCGCTACTCTGTACGGCGGCGAGGGAGAAGACTTCCTCCAAGGTACTGTCGAAGCTAACCTGATGTTTGGTAATCAGGGCGGAGATACGATGCTGGGAGGGGCGCAGAGAGGAGACTCCCTCTACGGCGGTAAGGACAATGACTCGCTCGGCTTCTTCATCGCAGGCGGTGGCAACAACCTCTCTTTAGAGGGTGGTTTGGGTATTGGTTTCGCTGGCAATGAAGGCAGCAACTACGTGCGAGGTGATTTGGGCGACGACTTAGTTGTAGGTATCAATGTAAGAGACAGTCTCTTTGGCGGTAGAGGCAACGACACCCTAAGAGGTGTGGCCAGCAACAGCTACCTGTCGGGCGATCTTGACGACGACATCTTAGTCATTACCAACACTACCCAGACAAGCCCATTTGCTTCCACCGTCATCACGCTCGGCATTGAGAGAACCACCTTGATTGGCGGTGGCGGTAACGATTCTCTCTACGGCGCGATCGGCGAGTTTGGCGGTGGCAGAAACTTCTTTGAGGGCGGCGACGGTAACGACACGATCAACGTTTTTGCGACTTCTGATACTGCGTTGGGAGGTGCAGGCGACGACTTCATCGTGTCGGCGTCAGTGCCGAATGTAATTTCGAGTGTAGGCGCCTCCAGTGCATTTGCAGGCTTCGCGGGTCGCAACTTGCTCGACGGCGGAGTGGGCAATGACACGATCGTTGCAGCTTTTGTGACGGATACAATGGTCGGCGGTGAAGGCAACGACAGCCTGAGCGGTATCTTTACTAATGCAGCCGGTGGAGATGGCAACGATACTATCGATGCTACCAATGCCATTTTTGCTGGTACTGGTACTGCTTTAATTACTCTCGAAGGCGGGCTGGGCAACGATCTGTTAATTGGCTACACCAATCCTACTACTGGCAGCAGCTTCACCGTCACCAACCTCATGAACGGTAGCGAGGGAAGTGACACCATCATCTTTGGCAGCGAGCGCGATCGCGTAATTGGCAACGTTGCGGGTAACGACTTCATCTCCTACGCTAGTGGCGTCACCTTTAGCGGCACAGTCGCCAACTTGATTACCGATACCTTAGGCAGCAACTTCATTATTGGTGGCAACGGCACTGATGTGGTCACTACTGGTAACGGGGATGACATCCTGTTCGGCGACACATTCAATAGTAGCCTCGGAGGATTCGGGGACGATACCTTAAATGCTGGGGGCGGGAACGACACCCTGCTGGGCGGCTTTGGGAACGACTATTTAATCGGGGGCGACGGTAACGACTCTCTCGGCGGCGGGCCTGGTGCTGACACGCTGCTTGGTGGCTCAGGCAATGACAGCTTCTACTACAACAACTTCGGCGAGGGCGAAGTTGGTAGTAGCCCAGACCAAATCGGCGATTTTGTGGCGGGTCAAGACAAGTTTATCTTGCAGTTCAACAGCTTCCCCGGCTTGAGTGCAGTCGAAGGTACGAATCGACTTTCTTCGAGGTCGTTCTTGGTGCTTGAGAGCGGTCCTTACACTGGCCAGTTTGGTCCAGCCGGGGCTGCCGCATCAGATCCGTTCATCTTTTATGAAAATGCAACCGGACGATTAGGATTTGACTCTAACGGTGTTGGTACTGCTGACGGAGTAGTTACGCTGGCAATTCTGAATGGCAGACCGGGCATTACGGCTGCTGACATTACCCTGATTTAATTTGGGTAAAAGTGGGTGGGGTCGATTCTGAAACATCGCCCTACCAACTCTCAAAACTAATTGTGGTATGTTTCGAGCTGGGGATATCCATCCCTGGCTTTTTTGTGGGCATGAGCATGGGGCAATTTTAGATTTTAGATTTTAGATTTCAGATTGATTGGTAATTTTAATCGAAAATCGAAAATCGCATCGGGCATGGGGCGGGTTAACCTGTGAATTTTGCCACGGCCCAATAATCCTTAGAACTGACGCATCAGAACCAAAGCAACCGGGTTTTTCACTCCTAGTTAAAGGCCGGGATGCAGTATTTCGGTAAAAACGCGGTTTCTGCCTCCAGGACTAATCTTGCTCAATCCGCCCCCAGCCAAGTCCAAAACTGAAGTAAAAATAATGAAAACAATTAAAGACCTAGATATTGTTGCTTTAACAGAAGACTTAGAAGCAACCCATTTTGAAACAAAACAAATCATTAAATTACATACAGCACTTCCGGATGTTATGAGGTACAGTAGCAGCAATTAGTAAACCAGTTTTTGAGATGTTTCGGATTAATTAAGTCAAGAGCCACAGCAATTATCGTGTCAACCATTTTAGTGCTGGTTGGTGAAAACTGTCGCAATAAAGATTTAAGTTGCGACCACCATAATTCAATCGGATTAAAATCAGGAGAGTATGGGGATAAACATAAAATAGAAGCACCCACCACGGCAATCATCGATGTAATTGAATCTACTTTATGCGCTGGTAAGTTATCCATCACTACTACGGCTCCGGGCCACAATTGTGGCACTAAACATTTCTCGATAAACACCTCAAATGCTTTGCTATCCATCGAGTTGTCCAGGGTCATTAATGCCACTACTTTCGTGAGGCTAATTGCACCAATTACTGTGACTTTCTTGCCTCGATAAAAAGGTTTGACCGCATAGGCTCTAGTTCCTCGTTGCGAACGTGCATGAGTTCTGGTTAAACCTAGCAATACTCCAGTCTCATCTAAAAATACTAGATTTTTTGGCTCGATATCCTTGACTTTTTCCCAATAGTCTAACCTTAACTTCATCACTCTTTCTGTGCCTGCTTGGCTACTCCTGACTGTTTTTTTTTACGATTTAATCCCAACTTCTGTAAGGCGCTACACATGGCTGTTCTGCCTACCCAATTTCCTGTCTTTTGGGCGAACAACTCACACAATTCTACCAAAGTTGCATCGGGATGTGTGACCACTATTTCTCTTAACTCTTGTGACGCATTATTCAAATGACTGAATCTGGGTTTACCCCTCGGTTTAGGCTGTAAATTCCCCTCTATTTTTTGTTGCTTGACAAGTTTTTGAACTAAGCTTTTACTGCAGGCAAATATTTCTGCTGTTTTTCTGATCGACAGCTTCTGCTCGACATGGGCTGCTACTATTTTGGATCGCAAATCTACTGAGTATGCTTTCATTGGTATATTATTTTTAGTCGATTCTATTGTACCTCATAACATCCGGAAGTGCTGTAAAGGACAAGTAGGAACAGTGGTGATGGAATTTAATCGCAGTGCTTTGGAGGTATTATTTTCTCCTCAAGATGGCACAACTTATGCAAGGGAGACAATTCCCGCCACCAAATTAATGCTTTTGCATTATGAATTACTAAAATCTGTAGGGGTGGTTCGCAGATGAATTTTGCCACGCACCAATAATGTTGATCAACCCGTCCCCACCCAACGAATAACCCCAATTAAGCATCGTCTTGGTACCTGGGGGGGTGACAAAGAGGTCTACGAGATAGACTGTATAAGGGTTGCAGCCCGCATACCTTGTTGATAAAAGCGGCGTTTAGAAGGAGTTAACTTCATTAACTGTTCCACCTCCAAAGAATATTGTTCTAGATAATTAACCCACTTTTCTCCATCTAATCCAACACCAAATGTACTCCGTCTGCGATATTTTTTCTTTGGTTCTGTGCGACGAGATACATATTCTTGTACCTGCTTTTTCTTCAGTTCATTACCTTGAAATATTGCAGAACTGTACGCAAGTGTCATGAGCAGAATCATGTTAATAAGTCGGTTCCCTTTGAGGCTTGTTCCTTCAAGATCGTAGCCTCCTGTTTTACAGTCTCGGAACATTTCTTCAATGCCCATCCGCTGCTTATAAGCATTGAGCGCTGCTCGCAATGAGCCTAAGTCCGTGAGAATAAACCAGGCTTCTTTAACTTGATATTTCCCATAGTTCCTTTTCCACTTACAAGCAAGCTCAAATCCGGTAGTAGGTAGAGTTTTCCTCACTTTTTTCCCTTGAACATACAAAGAAGTTCCGGGTACTATTCCTAATTCATCCAACCGTTGCCAAACTAAATGTTCTGTTTCGATACAAAGATTCTTTTTCAGTCTTAAGCAAAAAGACACACCCTTTTCCTTAAGCCAGTTTCCCAAATCAACAGAACAAAATTCACGGTCTCCTAAAACGATGACTTTATATTCTGAAAATAATGGTAAAACTTGCTCTAAATTGGTAGTTTGTGACTCGAAGTTACTATTTCCTAATTTGGGCAACAACGACCAGTATAATGGAATTGCTCTTCCCTCCCAGATCAGGCTAACCATAAAGAGATTAATGCACCCCCATTGACTGCGGTCGATTGCAATTGATAAACGAGTACCAATGCGGCAATAAGTGGTCAACCAATAAGTAATTAAGGGGAACCAAATTAATGAGATAGTTAAGTTTGGTAAATCCAGAAATCTTTGTAGTTTTCTACGCCGACTTTCCGTTGTAATTGGGTAAGGAAATACCCGTGCCAGTCGTTCTAATCTCACTTGTTTTTCTGATTGCATCACAGATAGCAAAGTTGTCATTACAAGAAACTGAGCTTTGGTCAGTTGTTTTTTTAAATGAGTCTGGTAAAATGTTGGTATCATTATTTTTTGGATAGGCAAGCGTGTAACAATTATGCTGCCTATCTTTTTTTAGCACACATTGGCTCAATCCTCACCACCTCTGGGTTTCAGGCTGGTTGTCACCCCCCCAGCTTGGTACAAATGATTTAGGCTCATTATAAAAAAAATCCCGCAAACATATCGTTTGCGGGATTTAGTAGGCAGGAAACTTGTAGCGAATACAGTTACTAAGCTTTGTCTACAATCTCTTTTGCTTTATCTTTGAGGTCTTCTTTCAGGTGAATTGCTGATGCTTGGTCTTGCTTGGCTTGACCTTCTAATTTATCTTTCTGATTGCCTGTAACTTCGCTAGCAGCTTCTTGGATTTTGCCTTCAATATTCTTCGCTGTTGCTTCGACTCTATTTTCAATGGTCATAATTTTTTATTCTAACTCTACAACTATTAATATATAATTTTAAAGTTGAGTCTGTATCCCTCTTTAGATAGATGTGTTATTACCTTTATTTCAAAGTTAAAGGTTCGATTGGTATTTCCACAAGTTTATTTCTGGAGGAAAAACCGGATTTAATGCCGATCGCCGATTTCGACACTTTAAACTTTTTCGCCAACAGCATGGTTAATTCTTGATTGGCTTTACCATCGACTGGCGGCGACTTGAGATGTATTGTGAGGCTGCCGTCGGGTTGTTCTGCGATGCTTTGCTGTTTGGAATTCGGTTTAACTTTGACTGTCAAAATAGTCATACTTCGACTTTCTCTGAATGTTCGATCTTCGTTCCCAAAACTTTCAGGAATTCAGCTAGCCAATTAGGATGAGCCGGCCACGCGGGGGCAGTAATTAAGTTGCCATCGACTACAGCGTCGGTAACGGCAACTTCTGTATATTTGCCGCCGGCCCGGAGTACGTCAGGGCTGCAAGCCGGGTATGCAGTGCAGCGTTTGCCTTCGAGTACGCCGGCGGCGGTTAGGACTTGCAAGCCGTGACAAATAGATGCGATCGGCTTTTTGCTGTTGGCAAAGTAGCGGGTAATTTGCAGCACTTGTTCGTTGAGGCGGATGTATTCTGGGGCGCGTCCTCCGGGGATAATCAAAGCGTCGTAGTCTGCCGGGTTAATTTCGTCAAAAGTCGCGTTTAAACTGAAGTTGTGACCGGGTTTTTCGCTGTAGGTTTGATCGCCTTCAAAGTCGTGAATTGCGGTGCGAATTGTTTGGCCTGCAGCTTTGTCCGGGCAGATGGCGTGGACGGTGTGACCTACCATTTGCAGTGCTTGGAAGGGCACCATTACTTCGTAGTCTTCTACAAAGTCGCCGACTAACATTAAGATTTTTTTGGCTGTCATGTTTCCAAATCCTGTTATTTTGATTGTGTTAAATAGGATCAAAAAAAATGCGGGGCAGTTAAAAAGCTTGCCCCGCAAGCTATTGTGGAATCTAGAAACCGTTGCGTCCCCAAATGACCATTGAAATTGAGAAGGAGAACAGAACTAGCACCGAAACCCAACCGAGTGACAAAATATCCATAGCTATTTATTGAACAAACTGTACAAAGTGACTACAAACCTTATGATAAGTCAATTTGAGCCATTTTTGAAATGAGGGCGCTGTGAAGGATTCGTCAAATTTTAGTGCGGCTGAACGGGTAGAATCTTTGAAGGCAGGGACTGTTGCTGGTTTGTCTTGTTTGCTGGGTTTTGGGGCGATCGCCCTTGGTAATAGCTTAATTCTGGCGGATAGGTGGGATTCTCTGGCGAGTTTGCAGGTAAGGGAAATTGACCTAAATTTTGCCTTCCGAGGGGCGATCGCACTTGTGGGCGGTTTTTTGTTCGGCGTGACTTACCGCTATGCGATTCGCCGAGATGTTAACCCGCAGCTTAAATCGGGTGCGGTGTTGGCTTTTGGGTTGGTACGGGCTTTTGGACAGTTGGATGCTGGACTTTCTTTTGAGGCGGGCAAGATGCCCGCACTACAAGACTTATTGCCGTTTGCTGTTGGCGGTGTTGAGAGTGTGGTATTGTTTGCGATCGCGGGTTTGGTTTTGGATTGGGCGATCGGGCGATCGTGGATTAAGCCTTTCGATTCTTGAGTGCGATCGGGTTTTACTCACATCAGGCACCCTTTTTTTGAACAGGCAAGATGCCTGTTCCACAAGAATTGAATTTTCTTGTGGGGTGGGCTTCTAGCCCGCCCGAACAGGCAAGATGCCTGTTCCACAAAAGTTCAATTTTCTTGTGGGGTGGGCTTCTAGCCCGCCCAAAAAATACAATTTAGATGCGAAACAGCTTATTTGCGCTAAACCCACCCCTAAAGATTTAATACCTCAAATTCTGGATTGCCGTAAAGCATTTGCCTGTCTACCGCCGACAAAACTTTATTGTTAGCAGCATCAGAAACTAAACACTGACAAACTAGCTGCGCTACATCCGCCCGGTGAATAGTTCCAGCGACTAGACAATCTTCTGTTAAAATACCGTTGCCTGTTGCAGGTTCCGATTTGAGTCCGCCCGGACGAATCACTGTATAAATCATCCCGCTTGCTATCAAATGATTTTCGGCTTTTTCCTTTTCAATTAAAACCGGGCCCAAAGTTTCCAAAACTTGCGGTTGCAAAGCAGCGGCACTGTTACCGCTGCCGATCGATGAAACTAAAATAAATTTTTGCACGCCTGCTTTGACAGCCGCATCAATCAAGTTTTTGTTGCCCAAATAATCGGCTCTTTCCCCATCTTTGGGCAAGCCGCCAATTGTGCTGATTACGGCATGAATTGGCTCACCGCCAGCCATTGCCGCTTCCATAGCGGCAGCATCCAAAGCATCGCCATTCACGACTTTGATGCCCATTCCTTGTAATTCGGTGCTGGTTGCGGGCGATCGCAAAAGTGCAGTTACTTGCATATTTTGTGCTATCAGACATTTCGCGATTTCTAAGCCGACTCCTCGACTAGCACCCGCTAAAAAAATGTGGGATTTCTCTGTCATATTAATTTTGATTTAAGGTTCACAAAGTGGTTTATTTGAATGTAGATTATACAACAATCCTCTGTCAATTGGTGAATAATTTTTTTTCTTTAACCGCAGAGGGCGCAGAGGGCGCAGAGGAAGAGAGGGGAATGATTCGCAATTACCGATTCCCAATTTCCAATTTACGTTAGATTTTTCTGCCCACCATTACTACCCAAGATTGAGCTTCGCGGGGTAAGCCGGGGGGGCGATAGTAGTGATTGAGAATTGCAAATCCCGCTTGTTCTAAACAAGGCGCTAAAGTATGATATTCCCATCCGGCAGTATAGCGTTTTCCCGTCGGTCGGTCGTCGTATCCTTCCCAATTTCCCCGGCACATTGACATGACAATTGCACCGTTAACAACTAAGGCTTTGTGCAAATCTTTGAGCACTTTCACCATCTCATCGCTGGGAACGTGAATCAGGGAAGCATTGGCAAAAATACCGTCAAATTCTGCATTCGGCAAGTCGAGATTCAGAAAAGATTGCTGCCAAACTTCGCATCCTGACAACTCTTTTGCTATTTCTACAAAAGCTGGAGTTGCATCTAAGCCTACAACCGTGTGTCCTTGGCTCTTGAAGGCTACTAAATCTCGTCCCGGCCCGCATCCTATATCGAGAATTTTACCGGGATTGCGGGGTATAGCAGCGGTCAGTGCCTCGCGATTTTGGGATACGTCATGATGCCAAGTTCCTGCTCGGAAAGATTCGGCAGTTAGCTGGTATTCTGCGATCGTAATTTCTTCGCGTTTGTCCACAATTTCCCCCTCTTGTAGGATTTTAGATTTTAGATTTTAGATTTTAGATTGAAGAATGTCAACCGTAGGGACACTCCACGATATCATTGGTGTCAACTTAAGACTAAAACTCTTGATAAATATTGGTTTTACCTGAGTCTAGATCCCCCTAAATCCCCCTTAAGAAGGGGGACTTTGATCGGACTCTTGTCCCCCCCTTCTTAAGGGGGGCTAGGGGGGATCGAACCCTAATAGTCAAACAGCAGACTGGTACTAGGTTTGACATTAAGTTGACACGACGAGAGGCACGGCCGTGTCCTACTCTATTTCATCCGATTGACTACTGGTGTAAGAGTTAAACAGCCAGGGTTTTTTGTTCGGATTTGGTAACTGCTGAATCAACTTCTAAGAGAGAACCTTCGGGGGATTCGATCGCAAATCCCGCATCTCGAATCATGTCCCAATCTTGATGGGCAGCTTGTCCGGGAGTTGTCAGATAATCGCCCACAAAGATAGAATTAGCGGGGTAGAGTCCGAGAGGTTGCAGCGATCGCAAATGCACTTCTCGTCCCCCAGCAATCCGAATTTCTTGGCTAGGGAGCAAAAATCGGAACAAACAGAGAATTCGCAAACATTGGCGGGGAGTTAAGCGATTCACGTCTGCAAATGGCGTGCCGGGAATCGGAATAAAAAAGTTGATCGGCACGCTAGTAACGCCCAACTTGCGAAGCGAAAGCGCTAAATCGATCGCATCATCATCCGATTCGCCCATCCCCAAAATTCCGCCGGAACAAGTTGTGATTCCCGCTGCTTTTACGTGTTCGACGGTTTCCACCCGATCGCCAAAAGTGTGAGTCGTGCAAATGTCCGTATGATATGATTCGGAAGTATTGAGATTGTGATTTACGCGATCGACTCCAGCTTTTGCCAAACGGTGAGTTTGTTCCTCGCTCAACAATCCCAAACAAGCGCAGATTTTCAGGTTATGATTTGCCTTCACAGTCTCGACAGCATCCAAAACGCGATCGAAAGTAGATGCGCTGGGTTGGCGACCCGAAATCACCAAACAAAACGTACCAGCTTTTAAATCTGCTGCGCGTTGGGCGGCATCCAGAATTTTCTCCTTAGCTAAAAGCGGATATTTCTCAATTTCCGCAGTCGAAATTTTTGACTGAGAACAATAATGGCAATCTTCAGGACAAAGGCCACTTTGAGCGTTTAACAAATAGTGCAGCCTGACTCGGTTTCCCCAGTAGTGGCGGCGCACCCGATAAGCTGCGTTTAGTTGTTCCAGCAAAACCTCATCCGGTGCGCGCAATACGGCTAAAGATTGCTCGCGAGAGAGACATTTGCCCGCCAGCGCGTCGTCAGCCAAATCGTTCCAATTGGGTAAATTCATTACTAAAATTAAAGGGTTTACAGAGTATCCAAAACCTGACGAATTACCCGATAAATCGATTCGAGTTCATCAGAAGAAATGCAGTAGGGAGGCATCAAGTAAAGCGTATTTCCCAAGGGGCGGAGCAAAAACCCCGCTTCGAGAAATTGGGCTTTCAATACAGGAGCGATGTCATTAAAATAACCGGAAACGCTTTCGGTTTTCACATCCATTGCTGCGATGGTGCCACAAGTCCGAATCCGTTCGAGTTTAGGATGATTTCTCAGCCATTGATTCAGATATTGGCGGTGCAGTTTTTCCATCCCTTGATAAACATTTGGGTTTTGCTCCAAAAGCTCCATAGATGCTACACTCACCGCACAAGCTAAGGGATTTCCGGTGTAAGAATGACCGTGAAAAAAAGCTTTGTCCGATTCATCTCGCCAGAAAGCTTGATAAATATCCTCCGATGCCATTGTGACAGCAAGTGGCAAGCAGCCGCCAGACAATCCTTTAGACAAACACAGGATATCCGGTGAAGTTCCCGATTTAAGCGAGGCAAACAGTTCGCCCGTGCGACCAAAACCAGTCATTACTTCATCGTAAATCAACAATACATGAAACTGGCGGGCAAGTTGTGCGAGATCCTGCAAAAACTCAGGGCGGCACATTCGCATTCCCCCGGCACCTTGCACCAAAGGTTCGATAAAAATTCCCGCATAGCCGCCCTGCTTTAACAAAAACTCCAACTTCTCTAAACTCGCCGCCTCCTTGCTTTCCACCTCCTCATCGCCGTCAAAAGTCGCGGGAAAAGGAACAACATCCCCAGGAAACATTAAAGGTGCAAAAGATTCCCACCACAGTGAACTTCGGCCAGCAGACATCGCGCCCACAGTATCGCCATGATAACCTCCCTCAAAACTAATAAAGCTAGTACGGTTAGTTTCTCCGAGATTGCGCCAATATTGAAATGCCATTTTCAGAGCAACTTCAACAGCAGTAGAACCGTTATCCGAAAAGAAAATCCGCGTTAAAGAAGCAGGCGTATGAGTTAGCAATTTACTCGCAAGTTTCTCGGCAGGTTCGTGAGTAAACCCCGCAAAGATTACGTGTTCTAATTTTTGGGCTTGTGCGTAAAGAGCCTCCGCCAGAACCGGATGGCTGTGCCCATGAACAGTCACCCACCAACTAGAAATGCAGTCGAGAATTTGCCGCCCGTCTGCCAATTCCAGCACCGATCCTTTGCCGCGAATTACCTTCAGCGGCGGGCCAGCCGTTTTCATTTGCGTGAAGGGCTGCCAAATCGGTGAATTTGAATAATTATGTTCCTGATCCGCAGTCATTTTTACCAATCAAACTAATATTAAGTCGCTTTTTAATATAGCAATTTTCACTCACTTATGAACTTTTTATTTTTTCTTCTTTCTTCTTCTCTTCCTACCCTTCGGGAACGGCTTCGCCCAACGTGTCCTTAGCGTCTTCGCGGTTCGTTCAAAAAAAATCTAGTTTGGTGTCGAGGGCGGCTGTCCTGCAACGTCAGCCCCCATACCACGTATTCGCGGGCGATGGTTAAAATAGTCAGTTACAATTTTCGGCCTTTGAGCAAATAAGTCGTCATAGATCCTTTGCCTTTAACATTAATTTTACCGCGCTTTTCCAACAAATACTTATCGCACAGCAACTCATAAGTTGAGTTGCTAACTTGAATTTTACCCGGAAGTCCCTGAGACTCCATGCGGCTTGCTGTATTCACAGCATCTCCCCACAAATCGTAAATAAACTTTTTAGTGCCGATGACACCTGCTACAACAGGCCCAGTATTAATGCCAATGCGGATATTGAGAGGTTTACCGCATTCGTCGCGGAATTTCATAATTTCTTGCTGCATTTCCAGGGCCATTTCGGCAATAGATTCGGCGTGATTTGTACAGGGAAGCGGCAAACCGCCTGCTACCATATAATTGTCACCTATCGTCTTGATTTTTTCTAAGCCGTATTGCTCGCTCAAGCGATCGAAACATGAAAATATTTTGTTAAGTAATTCGACTAATTCTTCAGGAGACGTGCGCGAAGATATTTCGGTAAAGCCCACAATATCAGCAAACAAAACCGTAACTTCGGCAAAGCCGTCCGCAATATTTATCTGACCTTGTTTTAGGCGATCGGCAATCATTACGGGTAATATATTTAGTAATAAACGTTCCGACTTTTCTTGTTCGGCGCGCAATACTTCCTCAGCTTGTTTTCGCTGTGCGATTTCCTTGTATACTCGGTGAAACATTTGATTGAATGCGAGCATGAGTTCTCCCAACTCGTCATCGCGCTTGACAGACAGAGAGTAGAAATCAGGTTGTTCTCGATCTTTGCTCAAAGCGTCTCCAGCAGCGATCAAGTCATCGCGCAAGCTCAAGATAGGTGCAATTACTGTCACCCCTAAAAAGAACATAGTCACAGAAGTGACAAAGGCTGATATAATGATGACTAGAACAGCAATCCGCCCGATAAATGCGTAGAGTTCCGGTTGAACGGTGGAAGCATCGTGGCGAACAATTAAGATGTAATCGCCTCCCAAATGTCGCTCCGTCCAAGCAATATCGTAGCGCTTGCCATCGAAATTATGATGGTGAACTATACGAGCTTTTTTTAGTTGCTTTAAACTGATTTGGGGGGGTTCGCCAAGTGTATATATTAGCTCACCGTTAGCTTGGTAAATAGATAGTCCTAAGACTACTTGAGAATCCTTAGTAATATTTTTTACTTCTTCTTGCAAGAAAGTGCGATCAGAAATATCTTGTTGGAGCAAAAATTCTAGGGACTCAACCGTCGCCCGAGATACCTGTTCCAGTTGGCTTAAAAGTTCATTTTCGCGCCGAAAATAAGAGGGAACTAAAATAATTCCCTCTATGACAAGAATGCTAGCAAATATCCACAAAGCTATTTGCCTAGACAAGCGAGATCTGAAAAAACTCAAGAATGATAAAATCCGCAAGAACATAAAATTTACTATTGGGCAAAGGGCGAGTTTAGGGAATAGGAAAAAAAAACGGGTTCCTGGTAATCAATTTTGGGTGTGTCAACGAAGCAACCGCGCAGAAACCGGGTTTCTCACATCCCCTGTGTAATTCCTGTAATTGTCCGTAGTCAACAGCCCGCAACCATTAACTGTTAGTTCTTGGCTGACGACTAAGGACTAATGACTGATGACTTCCGACTAACTAGCAGACCCCTTAATAATATAATAAACAAATTAAACCGCAACTGCGCTGACTAGCCTGCCTGCAAGCAGATAAGTATTCATATCGCCCTTGCCTTTGATGTGGATAATTCCTCTGTCTTCAAACAGATACTTATTTCGCAAGATATCGTAAGTTGATTGTGTGACTTGAATCGCGCCGGCAATCCCGTGGGATTCCATGCGGGCTGCTGTATTGACGGCATCGCCCCAGAGGTCATAAATAAATTTTTTAGTGCCAATAACCCCCGCAATTGCAGGCCCGGTATTGATGCCGATGCGGATGTTAATTCCTGCATGATGTTTGGCATTAAATTTTGCTACTTCCTCCTGCATATCTAAAGCCATTTCCGCAATGCTTTCGGCGTGGTTAGTGCTGGGATTTGGCAAGCCTCCCACTACCATGTAAGCATCTCCAATTGTTTTGATTTTTTCCAAGCCGTACTTTTGGGTTAAACAATCGAAGGCTGAAAAAATTTCGTTGAGAAACTCGATCAATTCTTCGGGAGATCTTTGTGATGAAAGCACGGTAAAGCCTACGATATCCGCAAACAAAATCGTGACTTCTGCGAAGCGGTCAGCAATACAGCTTTGACCGTCTTTTAACCTAGCAGCAATGGATTCGGGTAAAATATTGAGCAGCAGGCGATCGCTCTTTTCCTGTTCTTTCAGCAATTCTACATTAGTTTCTTGCAATTGTGCCGTGCGTTCCCGGACGCGCTGTTCTAATTGTTTAGCATTTTGGCGCAACCTGCTGATAGCTAAAGTTAATCCTGTCACCCCTAAAACTGAAAGTCCTACTAACAGTAAAAACAGGTTTTTAAGTTCACTTTGAGTATTTTGAGTGATGGTATCGAGAGGTTGAGTAATTTCTAATATCCCCCGCAGATCTCCCACTTTCCAATCAGTCTTAGGACTGTCGCGGTGAGTATTGTGACAGTTAACGCAGCTTGAACTTAGAAGATCGGCCTCGGCATATCGAAAGGCCGGCTTGCCGCGAAAATTATCAACTCGGAAAAAATTTTGTGTCGGATTTTTCGTCAAATAGGTAATAGCTTGCCGTTCAAAATCGTCTCGGACTCCGCCTTCTTCTCGCCGCCAGGGAAACGGGTAGTCGCTGTAGAGACGAAGTGATACTTCGGGATTTTTTTGGGTGAGATTTTTGCCGAGTTCTATTAAGAAAGTGGCCGGTACCGGAATTGTTACTTTTGTCGGGTTGTAGTCGTGAGTAAAGTTAATTGCTTTAGCGGTGTTTAGAGGAGTGACAACATCCGAACTGTAAAGGGTGCGGGCTTCTTTAATAGCTTGGGCATAGAGGGTGGCATTTTGGAGGGCTTGCGATTCGATTAGGGTGGAGGAAAGACGAGACATATTTGCCATCGCTACTCCTACACCTACACAAAATAAAATTGTCACCGCAAGCAGAATTCCCTTGTAAATAAATTGGCTGATGGCAGCCCGACTGCGAGAAATCAACTGGCGCATGGTATCCTCAAGTCTGAGGTTTAATCTTTATTTGAATTTATGCACTACTAACATAACACTGCTGGTTCAGACTGTTTTGCTGGCCTCCGGCGTAAAGCAAGACTCTCTGGGTGCAACGGATGGTTAATTATTGTTTACCGCGAGTGTTTCGGTTATCCGTAAAAATACGCATAAGTTTATAGTGGTTTTCTGTTGAGTGAATTATAGATGATCGAGTAAGGACACGGCAGTACCGTGTCCCTAGTTTACGCATTTTTTGTTCTATCTCGGTTAGGATAGCAATTGTAGTCTATGGTTGGCGATCGTGAATTCTGACTCTACTGTCTCACCTACTAACAAGGAAATTTTTCCGGGAGAAGTTTTCGTCAATACTGCTGATTTTGATACTGGCATTCGGCGACTTTTACCTAAATATGACGAAATGCTGGATGTATTAGCCGGCTGCATTGCTAACGCAAACCACCGCATTTTAGAACTCGGCTGCGGTACGGGGGAACTCACTTTAAAAGTTCTCCAACGCTACCCGTCTGCGGAAATAGTTGCTGTCGATTACTCGCCGCGAATGCTTGATTTTGCCCGCGCCAAAATAGAGTCTGCAGGATACGCAGCCCGGTGGACTGGTTTAGAAATGGATTTTGGAGAATGGGCGAACAATCCAAATTTTTCCGGCTTGAGCGATAAATTCACTGCTTGCATTTCATCTCTGGCAATTCACCATCTTGAGGACGAGATGAAGCTGAAGTTGTTTCAACGGATTCGCGAAAGTTTAAATGCTAGTGGATGTTTTTGGAATGCCGATCCTCTTTTAGCAGAATCGGCAGAAATGAAAGATATTTACCAAGCGGCGCGAGAAGATTGGGCGCGAAATCAGGGGGAAACCTTAGCACAAATTCGTGCAAATGTGGGAACGAGTGTGTCTTACGGGTATTCTAATCCCGATCGCCTCGCTACACTTTCGGCACATTTGGAAATGCTGGCAAAAGCTGGATTTGAGACTGTTGCAGTTCCTTGGAAATACTACGGTATGGCAGTGTTTGGGGGATTTGTTAATTGAAAAAAGCAGTCCTGGAGGCAGAACTTCTATATGTAGAGTGCGTGCATAAGCACTTTACTGCTTAAAGAAACATTGCTGTTAGTATTTTATGTTACTAAGCTCTGCTTGAAACAACATATAATACTGTCAGGATTGAGGAAAAAAAATGACTGCAACTGCGATTCAAAGTATTGACTGGGATGCTTTTTCTTCGGAACTCTCGGGAATCGAAATAATTAGCGATCGCGCGCAAGTTTTCAAGCTATCTCAAGACTATTATCACTTCAGTCCAGTTTTGCAACCTCTCTTAAGTGATAAAACAGGAGATTTAGTAGTTCGTCCCGCCAGCGAAGCCGAAGTTTTGCGGATTGCGGCAGCCTGCGTCAAATCCAAAATTCCGCTAACTGTTAGAGGTGCAGGAACGGGCAATTACGGGCAGTGCATTCCCCTCAACGGCGGCGTCATTTTAGATACCACCAAAATGCACAGTATCCGCTGGATAAAACCGGGTTTAGCTTGCGTAGAACCGGGGGTGAAAATGTCGGTTTTCGACAAACAAGCGCGAGAAACTGGTTGGGAATTGCGGATGGTTCCCTCAACCTATCGCACCGCAACGATTGGAGGATTTATCGGTGGCGGTAGCGGGGGAATTGGTTCGATAACTTACGGGCAATTGCGCGATCGGGGAAATCTTCATGCGGTTCGAGTCGTTACAATGGAAGACGAGCCCCGCGTCATCGAATTGCGCGGCGATGAAGTGCAGAAAGTCAATCACGCTTACGGCACAAATGGGATTATTACTGAGTTAGAAATTCCCCTCGCCCCTGCTTATCCTTGGGCGGAAATCATCGTCGCTTTTGACGATTTTATGACATCGGCAAACTTCGGTCAAGCTTTGGGCGATGCTGACGGAATTATCAAAAAACTAATTTGTGTTTGTGCTTGGCCGATTCCTGCTTATTTTGCTGCTTTCCGCGAGGAGATTCCTGAAGGTAAGCACTGCGCTTTGTTAATGGTAGCTGAATCTTGTCTGGAACCGCTGCAAGATTTGGTGGGCGAATATGGCGGCACAATTTGCTATCAAAAAAACGCGCAAGCAGCGAGCAAAGGCGCAGCAATTGCTGAATTTACTTGGAATCATACGACTCTACACGCTCGCAGCGCTGACCCGTCTCTGACTTATTTGCAGACGCTTTTTCCCCCAGATAAAGGTTTGAAATTGATTGAGGAACTGTACAATTATTATGGGGATGAGGTGATGATGCACTTGGAGTTTTTGCGGATGAATGGCAGGGCGATCGCCGCAGCTTTGCAAATAGTTCGCTACACTACGGAATCACGGCTCAATGAAATTATTCGCTATCACGAAGAGCAAGGCGCACTGATTGCTAATCCTCACACTTATATATTGGAAGATGGAGGGATGAAAAGTATTAATGTGGAACAGTTGCAGTTTAAAGAGTTGGTCGATCCTTACGGTTTGCTTAATCCGGGTAAAATGCGCGCGTGGTTGGAACGGGATTAAGGGCGAAATGATGTGATAACTCACGCAATTGGCAAATTGAAAAAACGTTTGTAGTTGCGCTTTAGCGCCGGCCGGCGCTGAAGCGCAACTACGAACCTAAAAAAGTCCTTACTGCGAACAAAAATTGTAAATTTAAGGGACGGGGGCGGTAATTTCTGCTGGTGCGATCGCCCCTTCTGAAGGTACAGCTTGCTTTTCCAGTAGTAGGCGCTGTTTGTTGCGAAATTCTGTGGCCGCATCGTTCAAATTTTGGCGCTGTTCGTTATTAAATTCTTCCATGCTGCGGCCGCCTCCCAAATTGGATCTGTGAATTAAATCAAATATTGCGCTTCCGCTGCTTTGGCCGGAAAATGGGTCGGTATTGTCTTGAGTTTGAAAGTCTTGCAGCGGTTGGGCATTATTTAAACCGCTGGCTTGAGCGAAGCTTGCTTGAGGGGAGAACAGAGCACAGGAGGCGATCGCGCTTGCAGCAATCCCAATCATCAATTTGCCCGATTTGGAAGTTTTGGTGTTCATAATTTATTTGTTGAACTTTCAAAAAAACAATTCTATCTAAACAATATTCTGACTTGCGACTAAATATTATATTACTTCACTGGAGCTAAGGAGACAGCAATGCCCATTGGTGTCAACAATCGCCTGAAAGCCTTGATAAATCTCGTTTTTACCTGAGTCCAGATCCCCCTAAATCCCCCTTAAGAAGGGGGACTTTGATCCATTTCCGGTTCCCCCCTTCTTAAGGGGGGCTAGGGGGGATCTAGGCTTAATAGTCCAACACCATTGTGTGACTGGGTTTGACGTTAAGTTGACACCAATGGGCTCTTGCCGTGTCCCTACAATTGACGGTGCAGGTTAAACGATCGCCCGCAGATAGGCCGCGATCGCCCTAAGCAAACCTGCGTCTCAGCAGCGGTTGAATGCTCAGCAGCGCTACCGCATCAAAGGCTAGCAATACTAACAGCGCTCCTCCAAACGTCACATTACCCCAAGGAGCGTGCATCACGACACTTGCTAGCGACCAATCGCTGTGCAGGTACAAATAGCGGATGGGTTCGATCGCATAACTCAGAGGATTGAGAGTCACCACAACTTGCAGCCACTCTGGCATAAATGACAGGGGCGCGAGGGCTGTGCTGGCAAATAACAGCGGCAAGTTAGTAACAAAAATTACCGCAATTAATTCTACGTGACCGGGGAGAGCGAAGGCTAAACCCAGACTCAAGCCGGTGACGCCCAAAACTAACAGCAGCACGATCAGAGCGATCGCCCCTAGTCCGGCAATTCCGGGGAATCCCGCGCCCAAAAACGCGCCCGCTGTAACGATTGTGCCGGTTTGGATAAAGCTGAGGGTGACGATAAAAATAGCCGAAGCCAGGACGATCGAAAATCTCGAAGCCAGCGGCGCGACTAACAAGCGGTTGAGAAATCCGAACTCGCGATCGAACATAATCGGCAAACCAGCATTCAGCGCCCCTGCAAATGCAGTAAAAACGATTACACCAGCGCCGAGAAATTGTCCGTAATTCTGGCTTTCGCCGAACAAGCCTGCGGGAGCATTTTCAAACAGAGCTCCGAACAAAACCAACCACATCAGCGGCTGAATAATGCCTGCAACTAGCGTCGAGGGGCGGCGCTGCAATTGAATAAACAGGCGCTTGGTTAAGGCGAGTGTTTCTTGGATGAAGTCGCCCAGTAGGGAACTGGAAGTGTCAGCGGATGCCGTGGAGAGTGGCCGCGGCTGGTTGAGGTTGTTGGGGGATGTAACAGTACCGCTCATAATTGCTTGTTGTTGATTTTGACTGTTGTGATTATGTTTACAGGAAATATGTTGAAAGCGATTTTGGCAGGATGCTTTGATTATAGGCTATTTGGAGGTGAGAGGGCGGGGTAGCTGCTGCTATTGCTGTTCATCGAGTAGCTGGAATGAAAGGAGAAAATTGTAGTAAAATGGGTAAACGCTACATATTAATTTAGTTTCGGAACTCTTAACAATATTTGAGGATAAATTGATGTCATCAAGGGTGATCGCTACTTTGGTCAAAATCAGGGAATCTTTGCCGAAAAAGGTGAAAAATATAATTTTTAAACACCTGCAATAATTCCTTGGCAAATTTAATATTACTTACTGTTGATTTAAATCCCGACAGTAAGTTATAAATTCCGGCTGAGATTGAAAGTCAACTGAAGCCCGGGGATAGATATACAGTTACTGTTACAGCAGATAGCACTGTTTTTCACAAGCTAAAAGCAGGTTTTGATTGGGAGGAGTTGCGGCGATGTAGAGACTCATTAGCACCCGATCCCAATCCGATGACAATCGATGAAATTTGTGAACTTGTCCGGGAACTTCGTTGTGAAAAAAATTATGAAAGAGAGTCACAACTATGAAACTCGATAATAATTGAAAAATAAACTCTTATGCCATTTGGGCAGTATGTTATATAAAACAATCCTGGATGCAACATCACCACAGACGGGGGCGACCACGGGGGATTGCCGCTACAAAACAGTATATATAGAGGCTTTGCGTAAGTCCTATAATTGTCATCCTGAATGAGAGTGTTGCGATCTTCGTGAAGGGTTGCTCTGATAATGAAAATTTACCGTATTACAAGGACACGGCGGTGCCGTGTCCCTACAGATGCCGCTTTCCACCAGTTGGTATAATTTACGATCGCATCGCCTGTTTTTGCTCCGCCTTCAAATCGCGGTTGCTAGCAGCAGCCAACTCCGCATCCAACAGCGTCTTACCAGTCGCAGCCAAATACACATCATCCAAACTCGGCCGAGATTGAGCAATCCCAAAAGTAGGCAATCCCGCATTTTTTAAAGCTTGCTGAATAGTCACCAGCGCATCGCTTTGCGGTGTTACTACTAAATTCAGAGAATTTCCTTGAGCCGCGTTGACAATTACTTCCTGCACAAAAGGCAGAGATTCCATCAGAGTTTTAGCTTTTTCGGCTTCTTCGATCGGCGAAAACTCCCGAATCCGCAAAGTCACCCGATCGCCCCCAACCCGATTTTTCAACTCCTCCGGCGTGCCCTCAGCAATCACTGTACCCTTGTCAATAATCGCCACGCGATCGGCCAAAGCGTCCACTTCTTCGAGATAGTGACTCGTAATCAAAACCGTAGTACCTTCCTCCCGCAAGCGCCGCAGGAAATCCCACACCACCACCCGGCTTTCAATATCGAGCCCGACAGTCGGTTCGTCTAACACCAAAACATCCGGCTGGTGAAGCAACCCAGCAGCTAAGTCGAGGCGTTTGCGGATACCGCCGGAATAAGTACCCGTCTTTTTATTTTCCCACTCCTCCAAACCGAGGAGTTTCACCATTTCGTCAATCCGCCCTTTAATCGTAGGGCGCGGCAAATGGTAAAGTGCTGCTTGCAGTTGCAGGAGTTCCCGCCCAGTCAGCACCTTATCGAGAGCAACTTCTTGGGCGACGTAGCCGAGTTTTTGTCTGGCAATTCTCGGCTGACTGACAGCAGAAATGCCAGACACTTCAATGCGTCCGCTGTCTGGCGATGTTAAAGTACAAAGTACCCGCAGGGTGGTGGTTTTGCCTGCACCGTTGGGGCCTAGCAAACCAAATATTTCCCCCGGTTCTACCTTGAAGGAAACATCTTTAACGGCTTCTACAGTGCCGTAGCGTTTCTGAAGATTTTCAATTAAAACGGCGGGAGCCATATATTTTGGGGATGAACTGGTTGTTAATATTTTGACACTTCTGAGCTCAAATTGCCGGAATGGTCGATCGACCTATGCGACTGGCTGTGCTGGTAACGATCGCACACTCCTCCTCAACCGGAAACTCCTTATAGTTTTGATTCTTAATATCAGTTTAAAAAATATTCACTTGAGAGCGGTTTTCAACCCTGATATTCATCAGTTTTCCCACTCTCCAATCTCCCCTCTCAAATCCAAAAAATTATGAGTTTTGAGTTAATTATAACTTTTCAGTTAACAACTCAAAACTCACAAGTTTTCAACAAGTAGAGATGCACCCGAAACCTGTTATTTTATAATTATCTCTACCTATAGGCTGATGTGTAGCTAGATGTTGATGATAATTAACACTATGGTCAAACACATCACACTTTCGAGCCAAGTATTAAACGCAAAAAACTTCCCGAAGTGGCAAGTTATGCTTGTAATGAGTTCCACAAAAAATGTAACAGTATGTCCGTGATCTCAACCCCGATAGTTATCAGTCATTACCAATTCTTTAATCGAAAATCGAAAATCGAAAATGGTATTAACTCCCCTACAGGGAGCGGCTGCCAAGTCTTTAATCGACAATTTTTACCCAACCGCGACGCACGTTATACAGCAGTCGGTTGATGATGGCATACTCATCATCATTCAGTGTTCTTTCTAAGAGTGCAGATCTGAGCTGTCTCCGGTCGTGGCGAGTCACGACGCTGGAGAACATGACCTGACCAAATAACTCTTCGAGTGTCATTTGGGATACTGACATGATAAACCTCCTAGTTGATTGAGACCGATAAAATTTTAACAGGCTTGTTGTATTTGTATTATGCACTGTGGGAGCGACTTCACAGGCGATCGAAAACATTGACACAGTGTGATTTTTTTGTTAAAAATCTGTGACCAAGACTTTGATGCCCAGTGACTTGGATCTCTTAAATTTGTGATGCTTGTCACTGAAGTCAGGAGGAAGAACTCAGAAGGAAGAGGGAAGAAGTCAGAAGGAAGAGGGAAAAAGGCCATCAAGCACGATCGCCAAATAATCGCTTCGCCGATCGCCCTCAACAACTCTCCATCCCGTCCTCACCGCTTCTCAACCTTATTTTTCCCTATGCCAATTTTCCAGCTAATTGAGGCATCGGTCAATAGTCGCCACAACCGACTCGGCCAACTCTTTCAGCGCGTAACCCCCCTCCAAACCAAAGGCGATGCGACGGGTGATTTGCAGGCAGTATCCGGTGAAAGTACCGAAATCAGACGGAGCCAGAGTCATGCTCGCCAGCGGATCGGACGCAATAGCGTCATAACCAGCGCTGACAATCAACAAATCCGGTTCAAATTTGGACAAAAAAGGCACGACAAGAGATTCAAAGGCGTTCAGGTATTCAGCTATGCCACCGCCCGGATACAGGGGAATGTTCAGCACGTTCTCGTAGGCACCGCGCTCCTCGGCATCTCCAGTTCCCGGATAGCACGGAGATTGGTGCAGAGAACAGTAGGCAATTTGGCGGCAGTTTTCCACCAAGGATTGAGTGCCATTGCCGTGGTGCACGTCCCAGTCGAGGACGGCGACGCGGTTGATTCCCGGCTGTTCCAGGGCGTAGTGAGCAGCGATCGCAGCATTGGAAAACAAGCAAAAACCCATCGCGCGGGCGTTTTCGGCGTGGTGTCCCGGCGGCCTTGCCAGCACAAAAGCCGGTTTCCCCGCAGCCACCACTCGATCGACCCCATCGAGCCAAGCACTCGCCGCTAGCAGCGCTACGTCGTAACTTTCAGCAGAAATCGGCGTATCACCGTCGAGGTAGCCGCCTCCCCGATGAGCCAAATGTTCGACTTCTTTGATGTATCTTTGCGAGTGAACTTTTTTGATAGCCGAGAACAGTGCTTTTTCGCGCTGCGCCACTGGGGTGGGCAGTTGCCACTCAATTTGAGTCGCCCAAGGAGCAGCTTTCAGAGCGTTGACGATCGCCGTTAAACGTTCTGGTCGCTCTGGGTGAAGCATTCCAGTCTTGTGCAGCAAGAAATCTTCGGAGTAGATGACGGGTAGCATCAGCAGATTTTAGAGTTTATATTTGAGATTTTAGATTTTCTGTTTGCTTTAATTCGGTCTTCGGCTTTGTGAAATTAAAATTTCGATCGAGTAACCATTTTAATTTCTTATATGACCGTCAAAAAAACTCACTAAAGCATGAAACCCGACCGCCTAAAAAAACCTTTCTAGCTTTTGCCAACCGCTGACAAAATCACCAACTGACAAATTATCAATTGTCCTTGTTTCGTCCGTTAATTTTTCTGGCCACTTTCCCATAAACTATAAGGCAAATTGTGATATAATTTCAGGAGTAATTTGCAATATTTGGCAGCTCTACTGAATCCAAACCGATTTTATCGCATTTTTGAGATTTATAGCGGTCAAATTTAAATTTTTAACGGAGTTTTTCAACCTATGAGTATCTCTGAGTCGCGGATAATCCCGACGGATCTGGGTAATGAGATGTCCCGATCGTACTTGGAATACGCCATGAGCGTAATAGTCGGTCGGGCGCTACCAGATGCCAGGGACGGTCTCAAGCCCGTTCACCGACGCATTCTCTACGCCATGAACGAATTGGGCTTGACTCCCGATCGACCTTTCCGCAAATGCGCCCGCGTCGTGGGGGAGGTGCTGGGCAAGTATCACCCGCACGGAGATACAGCGGTTTACGACGCCCTGGTGCGGATGGCTCAGGATTTTTCCATGCGGGAACGCCTGATCAACGGCCACGGCAACTTCGGCTCCGTTGACAACGACCCGCCCGCTGCCATGCGGTACACCGAGTGTCGCCTCACAGCTTTGACTAGCGACTCCATGCTGCGCGACATCGACTCGGAAACAGTTGATTTCGGCGACAACTTCGACGGTTCCCAGCAAGAACCCCTCGTACTCCCGGCACGCATTCCCCAAATTTTGCTCAACGGTTCCTCCGGGATTGCTGTAGGGATGGCTACCAACATTCCGCCGCACAATTTAGGCGAAATAATTGACGGTTTATTAGCACTAATTCACAATCCAGCAATTACTGACCTGGAATTGATGCAGTACATCCCTGGCCCGGACTTTCCCACCGGAGGGCAAATTCTGGGTAGAGGCGGCATTCGCGATGCTTACACCACCGGGCGCGGTTCGATTACAATGCGCGGAGTCGCCGGCATTGAAACCATTGAACATCCGGGCCGTCCCGACAAAGAAGCAATTATTATCACCGAATTGCCTTACCAAACAAACAAGGCAGCCCTAATTGAGAAAATTGCCGAACTTGTCAACGACAAAAGATTAGATGGAATTTCCGACATTCGCGACGAAAGCGATAGAGACGGAATGCGGATCGTGATCGAACTCAAACGCGACGCTTATCCTCGCGTCGTCCTCAACAACCTCTATAAACAAACACCCCTCCAAGCCAACTTTGGAGCCAATATGTTAGCGCTAGTAAATGGGGAACCCCAACTACTTACGCTCTCCCAATTCCTCAATGTCTTCCTAGATTTCCGCATTGAGACAATTACTCGCCGGACTCAATATGAGCTCCGCAAAGCAGAAGAACGCGACCACCTTCTGCAAGGCTTATTAATTGCCCTAGATAACTTAGATGCAATTATTCACCTAATTCGCGCCGCTGCCGACTCCGCCGCAGCGAAACAAGAATTGATGGATAATTACGGTCTTTCAGAACAGCAATCAGACGCAATTCTGCAAATGCAGTTACGGCGTTTGACCGCATTAGAAGCGCAAAAAATTCAGCAAGAACACGAAGAACTGCGAACTAAAATCGCCGATTTGGAAGATATCTTAGCGCGCCGGGAACGCATCTTAGAAATCGCCGAATTTGAAGCAGTCGAAATCCAAACCAAAATCGCCACTCCTAGACGCAGCGTCATCGAACACGCCGAAGGAGAAATCGATGAAAGAGATTTAATTGCCAACGAACAAGCAATTATTCTGATTACAGAGCAAGGCTACATCAAGCGGATGCCTGTCAGCACTTTCGAGGCTCAAAGTCGCGCTACTCGCGGCAAAGCAGGCGCGAAAATGAAAGAAGACGACGGAGTAGAACATTTCCTTTCCTGCTGCGATCACGATAGCGTTTTGTTCTTCAGCGACAGGGGCGTAGTTTACTCTGTCAAAGCTTATCAAATCCCCATCTGTTCGCGGACGGCCCGCGGCACTCCCGTGGTGCAACTGCTGCCGATTCCTATAGAAGAAAAAATCACTTCTATGGTGTCAGTGACAGAATTCACCAGCGAAGAATACTTGGTAATGTTGACTCGCGGCGGCTACATCAAGAAAACCGCACTTTCAGCTTTTGGCAACATCCGTACTAATGGATTAATCGCGATTTCTCTTGAAGAAGGCGACCAACTGCGCTGGGTACGGAGAGCAAAAGTGGGTGACAGCATCATCATCGGTACGCGCCAAGGGATGGCAATTCATTTCCGCACCAATCACGAACAGTTGCGCCCAGTCGGCCGGGCGACGCGGGGTGTAAAATCGATGAAATTGCGATCGGGCGATGAGTTGATCAGCATGGACATTTTGCCGAGTTCAATTGTTGCCGAAATTGCTGAATTGGAAACTGAAGATGCGGAATTTGAGGGAGCTAATATTGCTCTCTTAGAAACTGAAGACGCGGATTTTGAAGTAGCAGAAATTGCTGAATTGGAAACTGAAGATGCGGAACTGGAAGACGAAGAATTAGAACTGCAAGCCGAGGAAATTGAAGGCGAAGAGGTCGAAGAAATTTCGACAGTTAGCAGCGAAGTTCCTTCCGTGTTGGTAATCACCACCAACGGCTATGGCAAGCGGGTTCCAGTTTCTCAATTCCGCCTACAAAGACGGGCTGGCAAAGGATTGACGGCTACTAAATTCAAGTCTAAAAAGGGTAAGGATCAGGTAGCTGCCCTGCGAATTGTCAACGAAGGTGACGAGTTGATGATCATTACCAACCGAGGTATTATTATCCGTCAGGCTGTGAGTGCAATTTCTACTCAATCGCGCACAGCAACGGGTGTGCGGGTGCAGCGGTTAGATGAGGATGATTCGATCGTAGCTGTGGCTTTAGTGCCGCCTGCTGGTGAAGAATCGGCCGAAGAATTGGAATGTGAGGAAGTGGCAGAATAGTCATAGGTTAATAGTTTGTAGGGTGCGCTAGGCGCACCTTACTGCTTAAATGTACAGAATTACCGCTGAAGTATCTCGACTATCTTAGCGATCGCCTCATTCAACTTCTCAAGTTTAACCTGACCCGCTTTATAGAGTATGATGCCTCGGTCTGTTGTAAACAAGCGATTAGGTCTAATGTTGCTGTTTTGGTTGAGCCCCCCCTCACTAAAGTCGCTACTTTGAAGGCCAATAGCATAACGATCGCTAATAATCTAGCTAGTAATCTGACAAAGAATTAGATCCTTTCCCTCTAAAGTGGCTAGAATTAAAGCTGGTCTGCGCTTGGCTTGCGTTAAATCTGAAAATGGGAAGGGAACCACAACCACATCACCTTTTACAAATGTTGCCATGCTTCATCCTCCTCCGCTCTCAACCAGTCTTTTTGCAGGGAAGATTCACTTAGGAGGCTATTTTCTAGCTGGTCTTTTTGATATTTGTTTTTGAGAAATAGCAGAAAATCCCAAACCTCTTCTAATATGAATTCTGGAATATTTTCCATTTCTTGGAGTAATAATTCTTTAGCACTCATTGTATTTACCTCTTATAAAAATAAGACAGGAATTTATTGAAAATAATCTTCCCTCCTCTACAATCATACATAGTGACAAGTGAAAAATTAACCATCTATCGTCAAAAGTCTTTAGTCAAAACTCAAATAAATTTTCCGGTGAGGTAATGATGAGTCAACCCCAAACCAAACTACTAACTGATACCTGGGTTACAGCGACTTGGGATGAATATATAGAAATTATTAAACAGCCGGAGTACGATCGAGCAAAATGCTACTACTATAACGGACAGTTGAGGATTGAAACGGCAGCAGTCGGGGCTGCTCATGCTGATGACAACGGAATTATCGTCATCTTAATCAATTTATTTGGCCTTGCTAAAGGTATAAAAATGAGACTGCTGGTCAACTGTAGCTACGCCAAAACAGGGGTCAGAGGCGCTCAACCTGATGCTTCTTACTACATCGGAGACCGGGTACAAACGGCACCTCGCGGCAGTTCAGTAGTGAATTTAGATAGCCTCGTTTCCCCAGATTTAGCAATTGAAATTGCCGACAGTTCTCTCGTTGACGATTTGGGAACCAAAAAAATGATTTATGAAGAATTAGGAGTGTCTGAGTATTGGGTAGTAGACGTACAAAAAGCGCAAGTTATTGCTTTCAAAATAATTGCTAACCGGGGAAGCGAACGGCTGACGGAATCTCAAATTTTGCCGGGGCTAAAAGTTGCTTTATTAGAGGAGGGTTTGCGCCGCAGTCGCCAGACGGACAATACAGAAGTAGGCAACTGGTTTTTAGAGGAAGTTCGCGGGAATCCTCAATAGTGCGATCGACTGCATTCTTTTTTTAAACTGAAGGCTAAAAACCCGGTTTCTACGAGTTTTGTGAACAGGAACGCGAAATATAGGAAGAAACCGGGTTTCTGAGGTTTGCGTGCCTCCAGGACACGGCAATGCCATGCCCGACGCTTGAATCGTTGACAATCGAGCCAATAATTGCTATAGCATAAGAGAATCAAAAAGTTAATAGCAAAAGTCTGTAAAAATGCCTTATTTAACAGCAGCCAACGACATCAAAGCACTCATCACTAAATTTTCCCAAGCTAAAATCCTGTGGGTTGACACAGAAATAGCCGACTATAAATCCAACCCCAGATTATCTCTGATTCAGGTGTTAGCTGACTCCACAGATTCGACCGGAGATGGAACTTTTCTACTAGATGTCTTGGATAAACCAGAATTAGCAAAAGATTTCATCAACCAAATCATGGTCAATCCAGATATTGAAAAAGTATTGCACAACGCCAGCTATGACATCAGATTTCTGGGCAATGATGACGTTCAAAATGTCACCTGCACATTGAAAATGGCGAGACAGATTCCTTATTACATCCTGCCATTACCCAACCGACAACTCAAAAGTTTAATAGAAACACTTTGCGGCATTGCTTATGTTGATAAAACAGAACAAAGCGGCGATTGGGCAAAGCGTCCTCTGACCCAGAATCAGCTAGAATATGCCAAGATGGACGCGGTTTATTTAGCTGGAGTGCATCGCCGCCTGCTAGAAATCCTTCCCCAATGTTACCCCGAACCCGCCACGGAAAACTTGACAGCATTGGGTGAAAAATATCAGGAAATAGAATCTCAGTGGAAGCCACTAGATTCAGAAATCGCTGAAGTGAAAGAACGCATTAAAGCAGGGATGCTGGCCCAAAAGCTCAAAGACAGTTCTTATTTTGAGCTTTCCAGTTCGATAACGATGAAAGTTGATTTTATGACGCTGGCCAGACTGACGCAAACTGAGGGAATTGAGTTGAATTTTCCGGTGACGCTGACGAAAGAAATTCAAAAACAGTTAGGCCAACTCATCGCTCATCCATCTTTGGAAGTTGAGGATATTGCTAGTTTGCGGTTAAATTCTAATGTACAGCAACGGCGGAAATCTACTAAGAAAATTGCGCCGGAACCGGAGAGTGAGGATTTAACAGCATTGGGGGAAAGGTACAAAGAAATTTTGCCTGAATGGAAGTTACTGGATTCAGAAGTTGAGCATCTGAAAGAGCGCATTAAAAAAGCAATGTTGGTGCAAAATAAGAAAAATACTTCCGATTTTAAGTTATCCAGTTCCTCTATTTTAAAGGTAGATTTTGCGAGCTTGGCAAAACTTGCGTTATCTGTGGGAGTTGAGTTAGATTTTATGGTGACGCTGACTCAATACATCCAAAAGCGGTTAGGGGAAGCGATTAACAAAATTGATGTGCAAATTGAGTATATTACGAGTTGGCGGATGAGGGCTAAGACGGTGGAAGAGGAAGATGAGGAAATCCCGTTTTAAGTAATATATTGTTCTGTGAATTACCCGTAAGAAAAAGGGTTTTTACTCGTTACCAGTTAATTTGGGAAGTGAAAAACGAATCGCGTTTCGTTTTTGCTGTTTATGCCGCGACTAACCTTGTTCTTCCAAATAGTCTGCAACGGCTTGCAAATCTTCCAATCCTCGGTTCAATCGGTTAAGCATAGCTTCCCCGAGCTCAGTATCAAAGTTGAGTTTCGGACTTTGCAAAGCTAACTCTTGAATTGCCTCTAGCCATAGTGCAAGCGGTACATGACGAACAGCTTCCCGTAACCCCATATTTGCCAATACTGCAAGATAAAAACCTGTCAAGTCTTGCCCTCCATAGCCATAGAAACCATGCCGCAGTTCTAGCTTTTCGGGGGTGTAGGCTGCATATTGATCGAAAGTGATCGGTGTGCGATCGAGTTGGGGTTGTGGCAGTGGTGGTGTATCCATATTTTTTTACCTTATTTGTTACCATCGACTACGCTTTTGCGGCAGGGTAAGAGCGTCTCAATTATGCTTGACAAAAGGAATCCGAAGAATCTAAGATCTTGTCAAGAAAACAAGAACTGATAATTTGAATCAGATAATCATTATCCATAGCGGCCCGTTTCATTTTTTGTCGAAGACTACGTTTGTAAGTAGGTTCGCAGTTGAGGGCATTCAGCGCAATACGTCGCAGGACAGCCAAATTCCGGGGACTGTGGAAAGAGCGAATCCGGCAAGCATCTTCAGCAAAGGTACAATCTAAAGTCCAATGAGCCTGATTTTCAATCCCCCAATGTTTTCGGATGGCTCGACCCAAAAGTTGGGCATCACTATCTAAAGAAGTTAGATAGAATTGCACTTCCCGAGTAGTTTTGTTCCAAAGATGACGCACTCGAACAACCATGACCACACTTTTTAATCCCGCCCATAATCGCGGTTGGTAAAGCTCAGCAATGACCGTAATTGGCACCGACCAAACTTGACGGATTTCTCGCCGATGATGACCGGACTCAATCCGTTGCTCATAACTGACATCAATCCCGGAAAATTGCTGTGCAGAAGCTCTATCAAACCATTCTTTAACCTGATGATGGAGAGTCGGATGATTAGCTTTAAGTGTCAGGACATAATTTCCTTTTTTTTCAATAATCTTTTGAGCAATTTCAGTTTGAGTCCCCATAGCATCAATAGTAATGATAGAATCAGTGATGTCTAGCAACTCTAATAATGCCGGAATAGCCGTGATCTCATTCGATTTATCATCCACTTTCATCTGCGCCAAAACCAGACGTTGTTCAGAAGACCAAGCAGTAATAACATGAAGGGCCGATTTGCCTTGATTGCGGTCATAAGAACCTCTAATTGTCTTACCATCAATGGGAATAATTTCTCCTCCTGTCTTAGTGACGAGAGTTTCTACCCATCGTCCAAAGCATCGATTCAATGCTTCTGGGTCAATGAACTCAAATACTCGACGAAAAGTGTCATCGGAAGGGATACCATAAGGTAAGGTCAAAAACTCTTCTAACCACTTTTTTTTACTAATGCCATAATTCTCGATGTCTTCCCACCCTTGCGCTCCGGCGATGATAGCGAAAATTGCGATCGCTAGGATATCGGTGAGTTGATGTTTCTTAGTTCGCTCGACTCTGGGGTCTTTAATATCTGCAAAATGTGCTACTAAACTTTGTTGAATATCTTGAATCTCTGCTACTTCCCGGAGCGGTAGTTGAGGAAGAGAGCTTTTTTTGCCAGAGGTAGATTTAATCTCAAAACCCTGAGACATAAAATGTATTCCTAAATATTTTATTGGGTGGCATTGTTGTCATCTCACTTATTTGACTCATTGTCAAGTACAATTTATACCAAATTAGATGAGCTTACCCTGGCTTTTGCGGTTCATTTCAATCAGCCATGTTTAACCAAGGTGGGCATTTGCCCACCCTAATTCCTACTTTCCTACTGTGAAATACTCATTCTTAGCATACACGCTAATAATGCAGTCGCCGACTTCAAAAAACATCCCCTCTTGCTCATCTTTAGAAAATTGCAAGTTGCCGTATTTAGAATTAATTTCATCAGCAGTCGCCGCTTTTGCCTCCATTTCATCCGGGATAAGTCCGGTAGAACCGATGTAGAAAACCAGCGGTGAAACTTTTTCGCTGTACACTTTTTCCGCATAAGCTTCCAGTCGCTCATTCGCATTAGTTAAAGCAGCGACAAACTCCTCTCGCTTGACATCTTCTCCCTGCCATTTCGCTTGCAAAAGGCGCAGCAAACTATCTGCACCCACTTTGGCTAAAGTAGCGCTAACAATTCCGTTATCCTCCAACCCCAAAAACTCATCGAAAATTAGTTTCATCAAGTCGTCAACTTTGGTGATTTTTGTTCGGGACGACAGCGTTTTGTGGGCGAAGACAACAGGCTCATCTAAGGTAATGTCAAATGTCGGTTTTGCTAGCTTTTCGCCCGTGTTTTTGTGGTAAACCTCATAAAGGCGATCGAGAAATTTGTTGGCAGAGTGCAATTTGCCGAAGTTGAGGATGTTTTTGCTGCCGATGTCGATTTTGTAGCTGACTCGCGAATCTACTGAACCGTTGGCGATCGCACTTTTTAATTCCGTGTATTCCGTCGTCGTCGGAAAGTTGATGTTAAGGCTTTTTGACAGATAATGCTGTTTCAATTCTTCCAATTGTTCCGCTGTGTAAGCCTGGGATTCTTCCTTCAAATGAGCCGAGAGAATGCTGGAGAGAATTTTAATGTTTGCGATTTCCTCAAACACTCCGTCAAGGCTGCCGTAACGCCCATCAAAAGGCACTAGCGGCAAATTATCTAACTTAATATCGTACTCTGAACGGAAGTCAAATTCTTGCACAGGCGAACCTTCTTTTTCAAGGACACCGCATTTATTGAGCAAATCAAACACTGGTTTGCTGCTGATTTTGGTTCGCAGCGACTTAATATTAACTTCGCCGTCGCTGACAATGGTATAATTGTTGAAAGTATTGAGGTCGGTAACTAGAATTCCCGCCACTTCTGCGATTAAACTTTCATCTTCAACTTTTACCAGCTTAGCTTTTCGGGTAATCAGCATATTGATAGTAGCGGTATTTTGATTGATGGCAAATGAACCCATTTGCACGTATTCGCCACCATCTAAGAATTCAGTTTTCAGCCAAGGCTTGACAAGGTTGCCGTTTTCGTCTCGCTTTCCTTCAATTCGCTTCAAACCTTTTCGCTGATAATTTTCTTGCAAGTGTTTCAAGTTGATGATGATGCTGTTGCTGTTTTCCTCCAATATCTTGATTAACTCCAGCAGGGAAATTTTCTCGCTGACTTTTACCCGATCGCCAATTTCATGATTTTTCAACACATCAGGCGCAAAAACAGCCTGTTCCAAATCTTCTGTAAACTCGGCTATTTGGGCATTTGTCAAAGCTTTCGCGTGTTTTTCCGTCAAAGTAGCATCGAAGGTACTCGCCAGCGCATACTTAGCCGTATTTAAATTGCCGTCAGCGAGGTTAGCTTTGGCAAAAGCAAACACCGACTCATCAGTTTGAGCAACGGGAACATCTAGTTTGTCATACTCATCTTTGGCGATTTTCTGATATTTGTAAAACAGTCCCCGATCGTCTGCTTTCAGCCCGCAGATTTTCAGCGTGCTCGATGAACCGTTGATTTTCTTGCCACTTTTGGAAACAAAAACTTGATAGTCATATTCCTTAATCAACGGTTCTTCCAGCGCAGGTGCAACGGAAATGCCTAACAGTTTGGTGCTGTCGTAAAGAGCATCATAAACCATTTTGACTTCGCCAGCGCGGATGCAATTTCCCGATAATGTATTGGCAATTTTGGATAGCAGTTTGAAGTCAGCACAGGCATAGGATATCGTGTTGGCAAACACATCCATGTCTTTGAGTTCTTCGCAAATTTCCCCTAGTTTGGCAGCTTCCGAATTGGCACTTGGGTCATTTGCATAGCCGTCTGTGTGCAAATTGATCGCTGTCATTTCTCCCGCTTTAACCAGAGATTTAGCGAGTTGCATCGACTGCGATATGCAGGTACAGCCAGCCGTGTGGATTTTTTGAATTTCTTTGATGTATTGAGAGTCAAACTTCAGCACTTCTTGAATGGGAATTCGCTGGAAATGACAAATTACGTCTCCATTGCCAGCATAGGAAATCAGGCTGACAATTAGCTGGTAATTGTTGTATTCGTCTAAGGTCAAAAGCTTGATTAGGGTTTCTTTCAGCGGTTCTAACTCATAACACATTGACCCGGAACGGTCGATGATGATGATGCTGTGAGCGACGGATTTTTCTGGGATATCACCGGGCTTTCTTTCTAAATTAATGCGATCGACTAGATAGAATGCCTTTGCGTTTCCGGCAAAATTGTAGAGGGTAAACTTGGTGCGAGTATGGGAGGCTGCTTGGCTGCTGGAACTTTTGACTTGAGACGATTGTTTTGCTTGCCGTGCCATAGTTTTCACCTATGTTGACTTATTCCTCAACTTAATCATGACACGCGCTTCTGTGGATGTCAAGGTCTGTGTGGAAAATTATCTGCGAGGCTGAATAATCATTAATATTTAGCCCTGCGGTGCAAGGGAAAGCTGCGGCGGTAGGGTAAATGTGGGCTTTTTTGGCAAAAGTAGTGGATATGCGTAAGTATTTAGTAAATATTTAGTCAATCATGCTTTATTTAGAAAATCCGCTGCTCAAACTTTATCTAAATCTGATCGGATGGGTGGCGTTGGGATTTTTTCTCGGCCGCCTGCTACCAAGAAGCTATTCTACATATTTAGCCAAGTTTCTTTTCTTCTTTGGCACGCCATTGAGCATTGTGGCTTTTATCCGCAGCGCCAATTTGTCGGGCGCTATTTGGAAGGCGCCGCTGATAGCTTGGGCGGCAATTCTAGCAGGTGGAGGACTCGCTTGGATTTTGATAAATTTCGGTGTCGGCGAGGAACGTTTTAAGACTCTTAATCCGATCGCCCAAAATAGCCCGCAACACACCAGCGCTTGGAGTTTGCCCACTCAAGGCAGCTTCTTATTGGCAACGATGGTGGGTAATACGGGTTTTTTAGGCATTCCCGTCACCTTGTCTTTATTAGGCTCGGAACACTTTGCCTGGGCGTTGTTTTACGACTTGCTAGGCACTACCATGGGAATCAATATACTGGGAGTTGCTATTGCTTCTCACTGCGGTAAAAGCGATCGCCCTCAGAGTTGGTTACGTCCCCTACGGGCAATTTTTCAGAATCCGGCACTGTGGGCTTTTGGTCTAGGGTTTGTCTCGCGCAGCTTGCCGCTGTCGCCACAAATCGCAGAATTGTTAACAACAGGCGCTTGGACTGTAATTACTTTAGCTTTAATTACGATCGGGATGCAGTTGAGCAAGTTGAATTCCTTGCACAACCTCAAACCAATTTTGGCTTGTCTGGCGATTAAAATGCTGTTAGTTCCCTTGGTAATTGGCACGGGATTAACGTTTTTGGGAATCGCGGGCGCGCCGCGACTTGTGCTAGTGCTGCAAATGGCGATGCCTCCTGCTTTTGGTACTACATTGTTGGCCGAAGCTTTCAATCTCGATCGCGAATTAGCGGTAACTGCGATCGGCCTCGGCTGCGTTAGTTTATTATTCACTATTCCAATATGGATGAGGCTATTTAATTTTTAATAAAAATAGGGCTGGCTCAGTTTAAAAAGTGCTTGTTTTCAGTGATCCCCCTCACAAATATTGATGATTATATGTCATATTAATTTAATAATTACTGAACTGGGAAACTGTATTCGCTTCTGCTAATGTGGAAATAGCCCGCTGAGGACGGGAAGAATAAAAGTATGGCAAGTATAAATTTTACATTGACAGGTTATCAAATTCTCGATCGCATTTACTCAGGAACTCGCACCCTAGTTTATCGAGCTTTCCGTATTGACGACAAACAGCCAGTAGCCATCAAAGTCTTGCGGAGTCAGTATCCCAACTTCAGCGAACTGGTGCAATTTCGCAATCAGTACACGATCGCCAAAAACCTCAACTTGCCCGGAATCATCGAAACCTACAGCTTGGAAGCCTACCACAACAGCTATGCGTTGGTAATGGAAGACTTTGGGGGAATTTCTCTGAAAGAATGGAGGGAACAAGGGGAAACTCAGCCGACTCTGAGCGAGTTTTTGCAAGTGGCGATCGACCTGAGTGATACATTAGATATACTCTACCGCCACCGAATAATTCACAAAGACATTAAACCCGCCAATATTTTAATTAATCCCCAAACAAAACAAGTTAAACTTATTGACTTTAGTATTGCATCTTTGCTGCCAAGGGAAACTCAAATCTTGATGAATCCTAACGTGCTGGAAGGGACACTCGGCTATTTGTCTCCCGAACAAACCGGAAGGATGAATCGCGGCATTGACTACCGCACTGACTTTTACTCTTTGGGCGTGACTTTTTACGAATTGCTGGCGGGACAATTGCCGTTTCAATCCAACGATGTAATGGAATTGGTACACTGTCATATTGCTAAGCAACCACCGTCACTGCATGAAATTAATCCTGAAATCCCACCCGTAATCTCGGAGATTGTCAGCAAATTAATGGCGAAAAATGCCGAAGACCGGTATCAGAGTGGATTGGGACTAAAATTAGACTTAGAATGTTGTTTAGAGCAACTTGAAGAAAAGGGTAAAATCAAGAGTTTTACGATCGCGCAGAGGGATATGGGCGATCGATTCATTATCCCAGAAAAACTCTACGGTCGCGAGACTGAAGTAGAAACCCTACTCGAAGCCTTTGTGCGGGTGAGTAGTGGCACAACTGAAATGATGCTAGTAGCTGGTTTTTCTGGTATTGGGAAAACTGCCATTGTGAATGAAGTTCACAAACCAATTGTCCGCCAGCGCGGCTATTTTATTAAAGGCAAATTCGACCAATTTAACCGCAACATTCCTTTCTCAGCTTTTGTACAAGCATTTCGAGACTTAATGGGACAATTGTTGAGCGAAAGTGACCAGCAGTTGAAAAAATGGCAAACTAAAATATTGCAAGCACTGGGGGATAACGGACAAGTCATTATTGAAGTAATTCCCGAACTAGAAAAAATTATTGGGCCCCAACCACCCACACTAGAATTATCAGGAACAGCAGCACAAAATCGGTTTAATTTGCTGTTCCAAAACTTTATTAAAGTGTTCACAAAACCCAAACATCCCCTGGTGATGTTTTTGGATGACTTGCAGTGGGCAGATTCTGCCTCGCTACGGTTAATGAAAATGCTGGTGGCCGATTCAGCAACCGGCTATTTATTAGTAATTGGTGCCTACCGAGATAATGAAGTATTTGCAGCGCACCCGTTAATACTGACACTGGATGCAGCGGTCAAAGCTGGGGCAATGGTGAATACTATTACCCTGGAACCGTTGAGTTCCGAAAGTCTAAATCATTTGGTTGCTGATACGCTCAATTGTGTTCCATCTTTGGTAAGACCGTTGACTGATTTGGTGGCACAAAAAACCCAAGGAAATCCCTTTTTTGCAACGCAGTTTCTCAAAGCACTGCATCAGGATGGGCTGATTGAGTTTGACCGGGTTGCTAGTTATTGGCAGTGCGATATTGTGCGAGTTCGGGAGGCAGCGCTGACGGATGATGTGGTAGAGTTTATGGCGTTGCAGTTACAAAAATTGCCGCCAGCGACTCAGAATGTGTTGAAGTTGGCTGCTTGTGTGGGGAATCAGTTTGATTTGGGGACTTTGGCAGTTGTCTCCCAGCAACTAGAAACGGAAACGGCGACGGATTTGTGGAAGGCTTTGCAAGAGGGGTTAATCCTGCCTGAAAGTGAAATCTACAAGTTTTATATGGGGCGAGAAAGACGGGAGGAGACAGAAAATTCGGAGGTGGTGAATTACAAGTTTGTGCACGATCGCGTTCAGCAAGCTGCCTATTCTTTAATTCCCCAACAAGAGCGATCGCGTGTTCACTATCAGATTGGACAATTGCTGACCCAGCAAATTTCACCCGCAGCTATAGAAGAGCAAATTTTTTCCGTCGTCAATCAGTTGAATTATGGTATTGCGCTGATTGAAGACCAAACACAACGTGATGATTTGGCACAACTCAACCTCACGGCTTGCCGCAAAGCCAGAGGCGCTACTGCTTATCAAGCGGCGCGTGAGTATGCTGCGATCGGGCTAAATTTGCTTGGAGAGAGCGCTTGGCAACGACAGTACGAGATGACCTTGAAATTGCACGACATAGCCGCCGAAGTGGCTTCACTCTGTGGGGAATTTGAACAGATGAATCAGTGGATTGACACTGTGATTCATCATACCAGAACTCCCCTAGACCGAGTGAGCGTTTACATCGTTAAAATTCAGACCTTATCGTCCCAGAACAAGTTTTTAGAAGCAATTGCTATCGGTTTGTTGAGTCTCAAAGAATTAGGAGTTGAATTGCCCGATCGCCCTACATCAGAAGATATTCAGCAAGCAGTGCAGGAAATTAATAGCTCGATCGGCGATCGCCCGATTGAAGAGTTATTTGATCTGCCAGCGATGGTAAACCCCCAAAAGCTGGCCACGATGCAAGTAGCGGCAAGTATGGCGTCAGCTTGTTATCTGGTTGGTTCGTCTTTGTTTGCACTGGTGACGGCCTTACAGGTAAATTTATCTATCCAATATGGCAACAGTCGTAGTTCAGCTTATAGCTATAGTTGTTATGGCATTTTTCTCAACCACTTTCTACAAGATGTGACGGTAGCCGATCAGTTTGGCCAATTAGCTTATGGTCTTGCGAGGGTTGCGGAGGCCAAAAATATTCGTTCTGCAACTTTTTCTGTGATCGGACTCTGTTTGTACCATCGCAAATCGCATTTGCGGGATACCATCCCCATTATTCAGGCAGGCTATCAAGCCGGATTAGAAACAGGCAATCTAGAGTTTGTCGGGTATGGTGGGCAGGCATTTTGTATAAATGCCTACTGGTGCGGTCAACCTTTGGTAGAACTTGAGTCCCAAATTCGGGCATACCGTCAGCAATTACTCGACCTCAACCAACTAACGACAGCAAATTATTGTTCGGTTTTTTGGGAAACAACGCTGTTTTTATTGGGTAATCCAAACAACTTGGAGATTTCCTTTGAACAGGAAGGCTATGAGGAGAAGCTGGTTTCTCAGTCGCTTGCCTCTAACGATTTTTACGGACTCTGCATCTTCTATCTGTACAGGGCAACGTTGAGATTCCTGCTGGAAGACATTGCTCGGGCCTCCGTAGATGTCGATCGAGCAAGACAGTATATAGCCGGAAGCGTAGGAACTATTTCCGAAGCTGGTTTATATTTCTATGACTCACTCATAGCCCTGGCAACTCCTGAGTCCGAGACGGAGTTAGAAACGCAGCGCCAACGAGTTCAGGAAAATCAAAGGAAGTTGCAGCATTGGGCAGAACACGCCCCCATGAATTATTTGCATAAGTGGCAGTTGGTAGAAGCAGAGAGATACCGAGTTGCCAGACAGAGGGCAGAAGCTATTGAAATGTACGATCGCGCCATTTCTGGAGCGAAAGAAAACAAATACATCCAAGAAGAAGCCCTTGCTAACGAATTAGCCGCTAAATTCTACCTCGATTGGGGCAAAGAAAAAGTGGCGCAAGCCTATATGCAAGACGCCTACTACTGTTACGCTCACTGGGGCGCGAAAGCCAAAATCAATGACTTAGAAAAACGCTACCCCCAACTTCTTGCTCCCATATTGCAGGCAAGAGAAAATCGTTTTGGCATCAGCGAAACCCGCCTCCACACAATCAATAAATCGTCAGTTTTACATCAAACCTTGCACACAACTCTATCTAGCAGTAGCAGTATTTACGAAGCCCTCGATTTCGCGACTATTCTCAAAGCCTCCCAAACTCTATCAAGTGAAATTCAATTAGAAAAATTGCTGGCTGCACTGATGTCTGTGGTGATGGAAAATGCCGGGGCAACCAAAGCAGTTCTGCTGTTGGTTAAGGATGGGAATCTCGCCATCGAAGCTGTAGCTTCCTTCCATCAAGATGTCATCTCAATGTCTGTACCGCTGTCACCTAGCGACGAGGTTCCCGCTGCTGTGATTAACTATGTTAAGCGGACTTGGAAAACTGTGGTTTTGGATAATGCAGCAGTACAAAACGATTTTATTGCCGATCCGTATTTGATGCAGAAAAAGCCAAAAAGTGTGCTGTGCACGTCGATTTTAAATCAGGGTAAATTAATCGGGTTGCTATATCTGGAAAATAACTTGACAGTTGCTGCATTTACAGACGATCGCACTGAAGTCATCCAACTTTTGTGCGTCCAAGCCGCTATCTCTCTAGAAAATGCCCGCTTGTACCGACAATCTCAAGCTTATGCAAAAGAATTAGAGCGATCGCTCTTTGATTTGCAGCAAGCACAGTTACAGATCGTGCAAAGCGAAAAAATGTCCACCTTGGGCAATCTCGTCACAGGAATAGCCCACGAAATCAATAATCCTGTCGGCTTTATTAGCGGGAATATTGAGGAAGCAACGACCACGATCAAAGATGTGATTTGTCACTTAAAATTATATCAAGAAAAACTGCCAAATCCCGGCGAGGAAATTGAAGAAAATGCTGAGGATATTGATTTAGAGTATGCCTTAGAAGATTTGCCAAAGATGCTGTTGTCGATGAAAGTGGGGTGCGATCGCATTCGCGGGATTAGCACCAGCCTCCGCACTTTCTCCAGAGCCGATAAAGACTACAAAGTTCCGTTTAATATCCATGAGGGCATTGACAGCACCATCTTGATTTTGAAACACCGACTCAAAGCCAACGAACATCATCCTGCGATCGAAGTCGTCACAGACTACGGCAATCTCCCCCCCATCGAATGCTTTCCCGGTCAACTGAACCAAGTCTTTATGAACCTGCTTGCTAACGCGATCGATGCCCTAGAAGAATCAAACCAAGGACGCAGTTTGGAGGCAATTAAAGCGAATCCACACTGTATCACAGTTCGTACCAGTCAGTCGGGCGATCGACACATCAAAATTCTGATTGCTGATAACGGTGCGGGCATGACAGAAGCCGTGAAACAGCGGATTTTTGACCATCTGTTCACAACGAAGGCAGTAGGAAAAGGTACGGGGTTAGGATTGGCGATCGCCCGCCAGATTGTAGTCGAAACCCACGGCGGAACAATTAATGTGAATTCTACCTTGGGGGGAGGAAGTGAATTTGAGATAGTGTTACCTATTACTGAATAAAAGTTGACTGTTGACTGTTGACTGCTGACTGTTGACTGTTGACTGTTGACTGCTGACTGTTGACTGCTGACTAATGACTAATGACTAATGACTAATGACTAATGACTAATGACTAATGACTAATGACTGTTGACTAATGAAAAAGGTTATTCATTTTTCATTCTTCATCATTTCGTTTGTCGAGTTTGAGTTCTTTGAATGCGATCGACTAATTTATATTTTAAAAAATCCAGAATAACTAAATTAGATTGCCGATCGGGCATTATACCAGCCCCGATCGCAACTGCGGACACGAGCAAAACTTCCAGCGCCCCTTCGCCAGATTGCCAAAATCTCAATTATGCTAACGTAGGCAAGCAGCAATCCCTTGTCACGAAGGCGATTAGCCTAATTTCAAACAATTTATTTTATTGAGGAGCGGTGTATCCCGTATGGCAAACCTGATCGGCACAGACAGCAACGACTTTATTCTAGGAACTCCGCTGAGCGATCGAATTCGCGCCTTAGATGGCGATGACACGGCCGTGGGTGGCGGAGGAGATGACACCCTAGAGGGCGACGCCGGCAACGACCAGCTTCTTGGAGGTGACGGAGCAGATTCGGTGATTGGCGGTGAAGGAAATGACGAACTTATTGGCAACCAAGGCCGCGATTTTGCTTCCGGCGGGAACGGCGACGACTCGATTCGCGGCGGTTTGGGCAACGACATCCTCGAAGGCAACGACGGGATAGACAGCGTGGTGGGAGATGCAGGGGACGACTTAGTTCTTGGCAACGGAGGCTTTGATGTGATTGCCGGCGGTACTGGCAACGACACGCTCACAGGGAATGACGGCGACGATTCCGTGTTCGGGAATGCTGATGATGACTTTCTCTACGGGAATTTTGGGAACGATTCTCTCAACGGCGGCAGCGGTAGGGATCAAATGTTGGGCGGTGAGGGCAACGATTATTTGAGTGCCGAGGACGGCGACGACACTTTGTACGGCAATGCCGACAACGATTCGCTCTTCGGAGACGCTGGTAATGACCAGATATTCGGTGGCAAGGCTAACGATACAGTTTTTGGCGGCGGCGGTTCCGATACCCTTCGCGGCGATGAAGGCGACGACTCGGTACTGGGAGATGAAGGTAATGACTTTTTGTTTGGTGGCAAGGGTAATGATGGTATCGACGGCGGTTTTGGCGATGACTCCTTGGCCGGAGGTATCGGCGACGATACAATTTTGGGCAGTTTCGGCAATGACAATTTATTTGGAGCAGAGGGTAATGATTCTTTAATCGGAGGCGAGGGTTCGGATACTCTGACTGGTGGCAGCGGCAGCGATGTCTTTGGATTGGGAGCCGGGCCTGGCAGTTTGGTTTTAATTACTGATTACAATGAGGCAGAGGATTTCTTTGGACTGCCGAGCAATTTATCTTTCGGTCAACTGGTAGTTAGCCAAGGCAACGGTGCAAATGTCAGGGATACAGTAATTACGATCGACGGCAAGCTTTTAGCAATTTTGACAGACACTCCGGCGGCGCTGGTCGATGTCAACGATTTTATCGCTGTGACTGGGCCGATTACTCCCAGGCCAGGCACCATTACAACTACAACTACCACTACAGTTACAACCACAATTGCAGATCCTCCAACTCCAACTCCGACTGATACTCCTACTCCGACTCCAAGTCCAGCTCCGACTCCAAGTCCAGCTCCGGCTCCAAGTCCAGCTCCGGCTCCAACTTCCACGGAAGAAGCGACGCCGACTCTCACCGAAGAAGCGAGGCCGACTCTCACGGAAGCACCGACTCCGACGCCGACTCTGACGCCGACTCCGACTCCGACGCCGACTCCGACTCCGACTCCGACTCCGACTCCGACTCCGACTCCGACTCCCACAGCAGCACCAACTCCGACTCCCACGGAAGCACCGACTCCAACTCCCACGGAAGCACCGACTCCGACGCCGACTGCTTCGAGGATTCCAACTCCGCCGACAGTTAGTTTGCCTGATTCTGATTCGCCTCTGCTATCAATTAGTTCGATCCCCCCGACTCCCGGACTATTGCCAATGCCGGGCCAGACGCCGATATTCCCGACGCCGGTGCCGAACCCGATACCTTTTCCTACACCTGTTCCTACACCTTTTGGGTTCTAGGTGCGATCGGGCAACTCAGTGATGAGTGATGAGTTAATGTAAAACTCACTAAACTCATCACTCAAAACTATTTAACGTCCTGGGGAGTTTCGGCCGAGTCTTGTGGCGACTCGGCTGGAGAATCTTCTAGAGGAGATAATTGTTGGGTGTACCCCAAGAGCGCTCGAAGTTTCAGGCGGTGGATGTAAGGCCAGCCGCCATTGGCTTCAATATCCCTGAGCAGTTTGTAAAGTGCTTGGCGGTTGTCGGGAAAAGACGCTTGAAACAAACCGTCCCGAATTTCCCGGTGCGAAGCTTCCAGCCTCCGCAGCAGGGCCAAAAGCAGCAGACTGTCTCCCTGACAACTTTCGGCTAAAGTCCGAATCGCCTCTGTCACTGATTGCATTTGAGACTGCAACTTTTCTGACTCTAAATCTTTGCCGTTGTCCATACTGCTGCTTCCTTTGAAATCTACAAGGCCTTTGTCCCCAGCCTTTTGGTCAGCCGACTAATCGAGCTAGTCGCGATCGCCATTCGGGGTCATAAGCAAAGTAACTTAAGTAGGTTGACTTAAGCAATATTAATTTGCAATCCAAGTCAGGAAAAGAGCACAACCCGTCGTACCATGTGTATTGGGCTGCGATCCGAACATGATTGAGAAATCATAAGTTCATGCTTATTTTCACGGCGCACTAGCTTGATTTTTTGAGTCAATGCCGGTCTCGGTGAAGCGAGCGATCTGGATCTAAATGCTGCCCTAAGCGCTGGCCTAGCCTGCCGGCGGGCAATTATATTTTGCTCGAAGTAGGGCTTTTTCTTAATATAATCCGATGTTGGATATTGAGGTTTGCAATGAAATATCGTGCTTTAATTGTTGCACTTTTAGCATTTTGCATGAGTGCGCTGGTTGCTTGTTCTTCTGCTCCTGACACGACGGTGGCAACTACTGAGTTGCTCACCTACGACGAGATTAGAGGTACTGGATTGGCTAATAACTGCCCTAGCTTGGCAGAAACTTCTCGGGGATCGATCCCCATTGAAGCGGGCGGAACCTATAAACTGACTGGTTTGTGTTTGCAGCCCACAACTTATTTTGTCAAGGAAGAACCAGCAAACAAACGCCAAGAAGCGGAATTTGTGCCTGGTAAATTGCTGACCCGGTTCACGTCCAGCATTGACCAAGTTCAAGGTACGCTCAAGGTCGGTACTGACGGAACTCTGACTTTCACAGAAGAAGACGGCTTGGATTTTCAAGCAATTACCATTCAGTTACCGGGCGGAGAACAAGTACCTTTCTTGTTTACCATTAAAGAATTAGTTGCTAGTTCCGATCCCGGAGTGGTTGCTATCAATACTTCCACCGATTTGAGAGGGGAGTTTAACGTTCCGTCTTACCGCAGCGCAGGCTTTTTAGACCCTAAAGGTCGCGGGGTATCGACTGGCTATGACAATGCTGTAGCGCTTCCGGCTTCTGACAATTCCAAACGTGTGCGGGCTAATGTTAAGGTCGCTGACACCCGCACCAAAGCGGGCAAAATTTCTCTGCAAGTTGCTAAAGTCAATAGCGCCACTGGCGAAGTTGGCGGGATTTTTGAGAGCACGCAGCCTTCTGATACTGATTTGGGAGCTAGACCGGCTCTGGACGTGAAAATTCGGGGTTTGTTTTACGCTCGCATTGAGCCTTCTGTAGCGTAAAATTGGCTGTCGGGATCGATCGAACTTAAGCAGTTTTTTGCCCTAAAGGTACTGCTCGCTCTTCATTAGCCAACAGTCTTGAGCAATATAACTTAGGACTGTTGACTAATGACTAAATTTATGATTAAATTGTGGTCATTGGCAAGTTATAAACTTGGGATTTTTTATTAATTAAAGTATTGTATTCAAAGCGCTTTCAGCTTATAATATATTTTTAAAAAAACCTGGTTAAATTGGGGATTCGGTCGAAGGCCTTCTACCTGGTAAAAGTCTGCCTTATGCCGAAAACCTTCTGATAATCCCGCTAAATCCGTTCACGTTCCGAAAGTTAAACTGGTGTGTCCGGTATCACACCTATTAAGTGCTAGGATTACACTAGCTAAAAGTGAATTGTTTTAGACTATATTAGAAGCTAGATCTAAAGCAACCTCCGTCCTCTGCTCTACCAACCCTTATGTCACCATGTCTACCACAGCGCCGAACGAGCTAAAAAGCGAAAATTTGCAATTGTTGCGCGAGTACCAACTTTCTGCATCGAATGAAATCCGCAATCAGTTAGTTAAACAGAATATTGGACTGGTAAGAAAAGAAGTTTACCACTGGATCAACCAGTGCGGTGAAAGCTACGACGATTTGCTGCAAGTCGGGTGTATTGGGTTGATCAGGGCGATCGAGCGGTTTGATGTCGCGAAGGGACACGCTTTTAGCTCCTTTGCAATTCCCTACATACGGGGCGAAATTCAACACTACCTGCGGGACAAAAGCCCTTCTGTGCGATTTCCCCGCCACTGGCAGTCCCTGGAACGCAAATCAGTAGCAGCGATCAAGGATTTGCAGGTGCAGTTCAACCGCAAACCTACGGATGCGGAAGTAGCAGCAGTGCTTGAGGTTTCTTTAGAAGAATGGCAAGAAATTAAGTTGGCCCATCTCAACCGATCGCTTCTGAGTTTAGACGCGCCGGTGCAAGATGAAGATGAGGGGGCTACTTGTCTGGGAGAATTGGTTCCCGATACTAAGTATCGGAGTTTTCAGTTGGCGCAAGAGGATCAAATTCGCGTACAGCAAGCTTTGGCTATGTTGGAACAACGGACTCGCGAGATATTGGAGTTTGTTTTTCTCTACGATTTGACACAGAAAGAAACGGCTGAACGCTTGGGCATCAGTGCGGTGACTGTTTCTCGGCGAGTTAAGAAAGGGCTGGATTTGCTCAAAGAAATCATGACTAAACAGCTTTAGTTATTAGTCAGTTGTTGGTTGTCAGTTGTCAGTTGTTGGTTGTCAGTTGTCAGTTGTGGGTTGTCAGTTGTGAACAGTTAACCGTTAACAGTCAACCGTTAACCGTTAACAGTCAACCGTTAACAGTCAACAGTCAACAGTCAACAGTCAACAGTCAACAGTCAACAGTCAACAGTCAACAGTCAACAGTCAACAGACTAATTTTTAGATGCTGCGGACAAATTTATCGAGCCTTTCTACGGCTTTTTTAATGGTGCCTAAATCGGTGGCGTAAGACAAGCGAATGTGGTCGTCTGCCCCAAAAGCAATCCCCGGAATAACGGCTACTTGCTGCTGTTTTAAGAAAGCGTCGCAAAATTCCAGAGAATTCATTCCAGTCTTGCTGATGTTGACAAACATATAGAAAGCACCGTCTGGTTTAATACAGCTAATTCCGGGGACTGCATCGAGTAATTCAAATATTACCTGACGCCTTTCGGCAAAAGCCAGACGCATTTTTTCGACAGACTCTTGGCTGCTTTCCAAAGCTGCGATCGCGCCGTACTGTGCAAAAGTACACACATTTGAGGTACTGTGACCTTGAATGGTGCCGGTGGCTTTAATTAATTCGCTCGGCCCGGCCAAATAACCGACTCGCCAGCCTGTCATCGAGTAAGCTTTAGCAAAACCGCTGCTGATGAGAGTGCGATCGAAGATTTCTTTGCCCAGGGAACCGATGCTGACGTGTTGGGCGCCGTCATATATAATTTTTTCGTAAATTTCGTCAGAAACGACTAAAATATCTCGATCGACTATCACCTCAGCCAATGCTTTGATTTCCGCCGGAGTGTACACCATTCCCGTCGGGTTAGAAGGCGAATTCAGTACAAATAACTTGGTTTTGGGAGTAATCGCTCGACTCAGTTGTTCCGGTGTAATTTTATATGCTGTAGAAGCATCAGTCTGTACAATTACTGGCTTGCCGCTAGCGAGTTTCACCATTTCGGGGTAGCTCAGCCAGTAGGGAGCCGGAATAATTACTTCCTCTCCAGGCTCGATCAGAGCCATCATCAGATTGTAGAGCGAATGCTTGCCGCCGTTGGTGACAATGATATTTTCTGGTTGATAGTTGAGATTGTTGTCGGATTGGAGTTTGCGGGCGATCGCAGCTTTTAACTGCGGTTCCCCAGCCACAGCGCCGTACTTAGTCTTCCCCTCGTCTAAAGCTTGTTTTGCCGCTGCTTTAACGTGTTCGGGCGTATCAAAGTCGGGTTCTCCCGTACTCAAACTACAGACATCAATCCCTTCGGCCTTCATGGCTTTAGCCTTAGCGGCGATCGCCAAGGTTATGGAAGGAGGAACCTCACCCACTCGTGCTGCCAACTTAATCATTGGATTTTAGATATTAGATTTTTGACTTTATATCTTAGGGTGACAAATGTTGATATTCAACCCTGTTGTTAGGGAATTATGACATTTGTTTACATAGTACGTAAAGGATTAAGCAATTAAAGAATAAAAATTAAAGAAGCTCTTAGTTTTAATTTTTATTTTTAAATTTTTAAATTTAGACGTTATTATTGTACCATTTTTGATGCCTCGTTACCCTCAACGCCGATCTGCAAGCTTATGGATCTCAAATCTCTGATTCGCGACATTCCTGATTTCCCCAAGCCGGGAATTATGTTTCGAGACATTACAACTTTGCTGCGCGACCCGCAAGGGCTCAGCTACACCATTGACAGCTTAGCCGAAAAATGCTCTGCAATGTCTGTTGACTATGTGGTGGGCATGGAATCCCGAGGCTTCATCTTTGGCGCGCCTTTGGCTTATAAAATGGGAATAGGCTTTATTCCTGTCCGCAAACCGGGGAAACTGCCCGGTGCGGTTCATTTTGCTGAGTACGAGTTGGAGTATGGTGTCGATCGACTGGAGATGCACCAAGATGCGATGGCATCCGGCAGCCGGGTGCTGGTTGTGGACGATTTAATAGCCACTGGCGGAACAGCGGCGGCGACGGCTAAATTGTTGGAACAAGCTGGCTGCCAGCTTGTCGGTTTTGCTTTTATCATTGAATTGCAGGCTTTGGGCGGCAGGCAGAAATTGCCGGATGTGCCAATTGTTACGCTAGTGGAGTATTAGTTAGTTAACAGTTGACTGTTAACAGTTGACTGTTGACAGTTGACTGTTGACTGCTGAGTAAAAACTACTGACAAATAATATCCTTGACCTTTGCATCGGAATTATTCATCTCTCTCTTCTCTTCCTCTGTGAGATCTGCGTCAAGACCGGTTAAATCATTCCGATGCAACGGGAATTAATATCATTCACAATTCTAAAATCTAAAATCTAAAATCTAAAATCTAAAATTGTATGACTTCTCTTAAGTTAAATCGAAATTGGCGGATGTTGAATTCTCTGTTTGGTGGCGAGACATTTACTTATGTTGTCAAGCGACTGTTGCAGGCACTTTTAACCCTATTTTTGGCATCGATGCTTTGTTTTGCAATTATTGAGCTAGCACCGGGAAATTACTTGGATACTTTGAGCCAAAATCCGAAGATTTCGCCGGAGACACTCAAGCAACTCGAACAGCAGTTCGGCTTAGATAAACCAGCGATTGTGCAGTATTGGCTGTGGCTGCAACAAATTGTGACGCGGGGGAATTTTGGCACGAGTTTTGTGTATCAGCGATCCGTAGCTTCGCTGCTGTGGGAACGGGTACCGGCGACGTTATTGATGGCGATCGCATCTTTGATTGTAACTTGGGCGATCGCGATTCCCTTGGGAATTGTCGCCGCCGTCAATCAAAACCGCACAGTCGATCGAGTTCTGCAAGTAGTCAGCTACACGGGACAAGGATTTCCGAGCTTTATCACAGCGTTGCTGCTGCTATTTTTTGCTCAGAATACTTCGCCTCTGTTTCCCGTCGGAGGAATGACAAGCATTGACCACGCAGACTTACCTTGGTGGGGTCAAATCCTCGATTACGGCTGGCACTTAATTTTGCCAACTGTCGCCCTCAGCCTTACTGGTTTTGCGGGTTTGCAAAGATTGATGCGCGGACAATTTTTGGATGTGTTGCGTCAAGATTATATCCGAACAGCACGGGCGAAAGGTTTGCCGGACGATCGAGTAATTTACATTCATGCTTTGCGGAATGCTGTTAATCCGTTGATTACGCTGTTGGGTTTTGAGTTTGCTAGTTTGTTGAGCGGTGCGTTTATTGCCGAATATTTCTTTAATTGGCCGGGTTTGGGAAAGCTGACTCTGGATGCGGTGAACAATCAAGATTTGTATTTAGTAATGGCAAGTTTGATGATGGGTGCGACCATGTTGATTGTAGGGAATTTGTTGGCAGATTTGCTGCTCAAAGCTGTCGATCCTCGGATTAAGCTGGAAGATTTGAAATAGTAGACTTAATTCAGTAACAGAAGGTACGCAAGGGCGATTGGTAATAGTCAACAGTCAACAGTCTTCCATTATCCATGCCCCATGCCCCATGCCCCATTACCCATCTCGGAGTGTTTTATGTCAGAAAAACAACCCAACGAGCCAATGAGTTTTAGCAGCTTTGCCGACTGGTGCAGGCATATTGACAGTCTTTCAGAAGAGGCAAGGCACACAGTTAAATTGTTGTTAAAAAAGGCTGGCACTGATGACGCACAAGAAGCGGAGCAGATACTTTCAAGCATGACAGAACTGGCTCTCAGCTACAATCACATTACCGACATCAGCTTCCTCGGCTGGCTCACCAATCTGACCACCCTAAATTTCGAAAACAATAAAATTACCGACATCAGCTCTCTCGGCTCGCTCACCAATCTGACACGCCTGAATCTCAGCTACAATCAAATTACCGACATCAGCTTCCTCGGCTCGCTCACCAATCTGACAACACTGGATCTCAGCTACAATAGAATTATCGACATCAGCTCCCTCGGCTCGCTCACCAATCTGACAAGCCTGAATCTTAACCTCAATCAAATTACCGACATCAGCTCTCTCGGCTCGCTTACCAATCTGACAAGGCTGGATCTCCTCAGCAATGAAATTACCGACCTCAGCTCTCTCGGCTCGCTTACCAATCTGACAAGGCTGGATCTCAGCAGGAATCCAATTACCGACATCAACGCTTTGCGTAAGCTCACCAATCTGACAATACTGGATATTCTCAACAACACTCGAATTACCAATATCAGCGTGTTAGGCGAACTCGCACAGAAACGTCTTACTCTCTCGACTAGACCAATTGATGCTCAAAAAGCCACAGAAGCAGTCAAAGTTGCCTATGCAGCTATTGGCCTAGAAGAACCCGAAGTTATTGTTTGCAGCAGTCCCCGCGACGCTTTTCTCCAAATCTTCAACTTGCCAAAAGGCGACCATTCACCAAACTGCTCAGACGAATGGCACAGGAATAGATTGGGGAAAAAGCTGGACGGGAAATGGATGTCCATGTTCCCATCGATTGTGAGAGACTTTGCAAGTCCGGCCGTGTGGAAGTATGAGCTCGATCGAATGACAATCGAACGCGAAGCAGACACGACACTGAGTTCGCTAATGGTCGAATTGTTTTACGAATATAAGCCATCGGAACGAACGGGGAATGTTATTCCCAGTCATTTTTTAGACCTGGTGCAATTCCCTATAACCCCCAGGACTTTGTTTAAAGAAATCTATTTGACTCAATTGTATATCTATTCATTAGGCGTCAATCTTTCCCAAAAGACACAAGAAATACTTCGCTGCCAAAACCTGCTTTTCGAGCATTGCGGTTTTATATTTCCCTTGGAAACGTTTTGCTTTGTGTGCGATCGCCCGCGCCACCTGCGCTTTGACAGTCAAAACCGCTTGCACGCTGAAGGAGAACCTGCTATTGAGTTTGCGGATGGATGGAATTCTTACTATTATCATGGCGTCAGATTGCCTGAAAAATACTGTCAACTACACCCGAACCAATGGCAATCCCAATGGCTGTTATCAGAAGATAATGCCGAACTTCGGCGAGTGTTAATTCAAGGAATTGGTTACGATCGCATTTGTCAAGAGTTGGAAGCAAAACAAATACATAGTTGGCAGGAATATGCACTATTAAAAATAGATCACCCTAGGGACGAGCCGATTTATTTGTTAAAAATGACTTGTCCGAGTACGGGATTCATTCACGCTTTGAGAGTTCCACCTAACCTGAACTCAGCTAGGGAGGCAATTCGCTGGGTAAATTGGAATATCGATCCAGAGGAATTTTCTGTGCAGACTTGATATATAGCCTTTCTCAGGTAAATTAGATGCTCGTGGGCTGCGGGCATAGCAGATATAAAAGCGTTTGAGTTTTTAATTTCAGAACGGGGCTGACAATTCATTGAAGAACGGGCTAGGCTAGTTGTAGACTTCTATTTCCATGCCAGGAATGCACCAATAAAAATTCATTCACCCTCCAAACATGGCAAAACAACTAGCAATAGAAACTCGCGGACTCACGAAACAATTCGATCGCCATATAGCCGTCAATGACATCGATTTGCAAGTAGCAGCAGGCGAAGTATGCGGACTGATCGGCCCCAACGGTGCCGGCAAAACTACCTTGCTGCGAATGCTGGCGGCGGCTGAGGAACCGACTATAGGGGAAATTTACATCAATGGGGATAGGTTATTGCGCGATCGATCGCACCCAATTCTCAAACAGCGCATCGGCTTTCTTCCCGACGACTTTCCCCTCTACGACGACTTGACTGTTTGGGATTATTTAGACTATTTTGCCCGACTCTACAACCTCCAGCAACCGCGCCGCCGAGAGCGAATCAACTCCGTGTTAGAACTCGTGCAACTAACCAACAAGCGCAACAGCTTAATTTCCACCCTGTCGCGGGGAATGAAACAGCGCCTGAGTTTGGGGAGAACTATTATCCACGAACCGCTATTGTTGTTGTTAGACGAACCCGTTTCTGGCTTAGATCCGATCGCCCGAATGCAGTTCCGCGAAATTATCAAAGTTTTGCAAGAAGCCGGCATGACCGTAGTCATATCATCTCACGTTCTCAGCGACTTAGCCGAACTTTGTACCTGGGTTGGTATCATGGAACTCGGATATCTGGTCGAAAGCGCACCGTTACAAGAACTTTACAAACGCCTCAGCCGCCAGCAAATTTTCATGTCGGTTTTAGGAAATAAATTAGAAGCGCTAACATCGGCATTAAAAAACTTTCCTTGGGTGGAAAATTGGGCAATTATCCGGGAAACTCAACAGGTGTGCGTTGATTTTTCAGGAAGCCCGGAAGATGCCGCAAATTTATTACGGGAACTCGTCGCCGCCAACATTCCCCTAACCGAATTCCACTGCACTCAAGAAGACTTAGAAACCATCTTCCTCAAGATGGGACACCAGCAAGCATCCTAATTTGCTTTTTCCCCCGTTACCAAGATGAACCGTGAGTTATAACTAACTCATCACCCATTCCTAATCACCAATAACCAATGACACTCCGCTTACTCGACAAAATAGGCAACTGGAATCCCCAGTTATTTCGAGAAATCAAAGGTCGCTTGAATACTGGCAATATGGCGATCGCCTCGGCTTTTTCCCTAAGCGGTCAACTGCTGCTATTCATGTATTACAGCGCCCAGATACCCGTTACCCCTCCTAATTGGAATCAGACTTACCCCATCTATAACAGATTTTGCGCTTTAGAGACTGCCAATTCCTCTAAGGGGTGCGTCAGAGATGCCTTGGGCAACTTAGCCATTGACTGGCGGGAGTGGTGGCTAGAGATATTCATTTGGCTGAGCATATTGAGCGTCTTAGCTTTATTAGTAGCAGGGACTTATATGCTTGTCAGCGACTTAGACAAGGAGGAACGCCGCGGGACGCTCAACTTTATTCGCCTCAGTCCCCAGTCTGCTAAAACAATTTTTCTGGGCAAAATTCTCGGCGTCCCAATTTTACTGTATCTAGCAGCAATTCTGACAGTACCGCTGCATTTGTACGCTGGATTAGCTGCTCAAATACCCCTGAATGAAATTTTATGTTTCTACATAGCAGTTGCAGCTAGCTGTGCTTTGTTTTACAGCACTGCGATGCTATTTGGATTGACAACCAGTTGGTTGGGAGGACTTCAACCTTGGTTGGCTAGCGCTACGGTTTTTGTTGTGTTTGGGATTTCTTGGCTCCCGCTCACGCGAACTGCTTTGGATGTGTTACATTTTTTGTCTCCCCTTGCTATGCTGAGATATCAGCTTTTTCTAGTTGATAAAGGTGATTTCGATTCGTTAGTTGAAAACTTAGACAAGTTGCAATGGTTTTACTCGCCAGTGGGTACAAATATTGCGAGTGGCCTTGTTTTGTCTCTCTTGGTTTGTGGTACAGGAACCTACTGGATGTGGCAGGGATGGCAGCGTCGCTTTCCCAATCCCAGCGCTACAGTTTTGAGCAAGCGGCAAAGTTATTTGCTAGTTATCTGCTGTCAGGTAATATTTTTAGGGTTTGCACTCCAATCAAACCCCCCAGTAGACAGTAATTTCCCCATTTTACTGCTCTTGAATTTGGTGATGTTCTTAGCTTTAATTGCAGCTTTAACATCTGACAGACAATCTTTGTACGATTGGGCGAGGTATCGGAAACAAATTGTTCCCAGCAATCAGAAGCTGTGGCGACGCTACCCAATACTCGATTTAATTTGGAGCGATAAAAGTCCGGCTGTAGTTGCGATCGCGCTCAATTTCCTCAGCTCAGTAATAATTTTAACACCTTGGGCGCTGTTAGAAAAACCTGATATCAACGAATTTTGGGGGGTAATTTGCTGCCTGAATCTGCTCCTCATTTACGCAGCCATCACCCAACTATTCCTATTTACCAAAACCCGAAATCAGGAAATTTTGGCCGCCTGCACAGTCGGTGGCGCTATTTCGTTACCGCCTCTGATTTTATCTCTGCTTTTGCTAACCCCACAAAAAGCTCCTATTCTCTGGTTGTCTTTAACATTTAGTGGGTTTTGGCCTTTGTGGTCTGTCCCAGCGTCAGAAAATACGATTTTGCTCTCCATACTGAGTCAGTGGACTGTCTTGCTGTTGTTGAACCTCAAATTGCGATCGCAACTCAAACTCGCAGGGGAATCAGCTTCTAAAGCACTGCTGAAAGTTTGAAAAAGCAGGGGAAGAGATCAAACGTGAAACTCCGATTCAGGCAGGGATTTAAACCCCTGCCTGAAAGCTTAAGTCGTCTGAAAACGACTGTTCAACTAACTTATTATGCCAATTCCGCATTTATACTCCACTTTATATTGAGCGATAGAGGCCGCCGCTACACAGACAAAGCCGGCCTTGGCAGGCTTTAAGATTAAAGTTGAAAAATAATTTCTGACTGCACAGATCCAAAATTAGAGAGTCAGCGTATATTACTAATGAACGCAGTACAAAATTTCATAGGTTCGCACCGCTAAACATTTCAGCTTGCCTGTTTGCAGTTGAGCTGCGATCGCCCTTGGCTACACAGCAAACTAGAAAATACGGCTAAGTGATCTGTATTTAGGAGTGGGTTTATTTGAAGCGGGGTGCAGGTTTATATATCATTTTAGCTGCGTGTAATACTTTAAATTGAAACCCACCCCTACAGCCGAAAATAAGAAAAACTCTCCTAAAAGTGCGAATTTGTGATATTTTGACTGAGAATACCACCGCCGTTAGGCAACAGAACTATCAAATTTAGAGGGTAATTAGAACATGGCAGAAATTAGAGGCACCGCCCAAGCAGACTTGCTTGCAGGAACTCCAGAAAATGACCTAATTTTTGGTTTGATGGGCAATGACACCATTGCCGGAAACTCCGGTAATGATAGCATTTATGGAGGTAAGCAAAGCGATTTAATTGATGGTAATACGGGTCAAGATTCGCTGTTTGGAGATTTAGAAAATGACATTGTTAACGGCGGAGAAGATAACGATTTTTTAGTGGGCGGAAAAGGCAGCGATTCCATATCGGGCAACTCCGGCAATGATGTTTTGTCAGGCGATAGAGATACTGATATCCTGATAGGCGGAGACGGCGCAGACATATTTGTTTTGAGGCGCTACGCTGAGGCAGATCCTTTCCGTACCAGCGGCGGTGTTAGTTTGGCAAATGCGGACGCGATCGCCGATTTTGCAGTCGGTACAGATTTAATCGGTTTGGGGGAAGGTCTCAGTTTTAGCGACTTGAATATTCAAGAAGCTGGAAACGATACTGTTATTCAAGACCGGGTGACTGGAGAATTCCTCGCTACTCTCAGAGGGGTGAGACCAAGTTCACTTAACCAGGCAAGTTTCACTAATAACATTGGCAGCGTTGTTCCCAATCCCCCGCCTCCAGCGCTGACAACGGCTTATGCTTTAACTCCTGCTAATCGGATTGTCGGTTTTAGTCTTTCCAATCCGGGAAGTGTGATATCAGATTTGCCCGTGACTGGATTGCAAGCGGGAGAGAGTTTGCTGGGAATTGATTATCGGCCGGCTAACGGTATGCTTTACGGTGTGGGTTCTAGCAATCGCTTGTATACTCTCAATCCGATGACTGGCGAAGCAAGTCCAGTCGGTAACGGGCAGTTTGCTGTTCCTCTAACTCCGGGGGCTGCGGGTTTTGATTTCAATCCGACAGTCGATCGAATTCGGTTTGTCAATGAAGCCGATCAAAACGCCCGCCTCAACCCGGATAACGGGGCAATTGTCGATTCTGACACGCTGGCGGGGGGAATTCAACTCGACGGGAATTTGGCTTACCGGGCGGGCGATCGCAATTTTGGATCAACTCCAGCGGCTGCTGGGGCTGCGTATGTGAATAACTTTGCAGGGGCAACTTCGACAACGCTGTTTGTAATTGACAGCGATTTGGATGTTTTGGTGCGACAAGATCCGCCAAATAATGGAGTGTTGAATTCGATCGGATCTTTGGGAGTTGATGCTACTAGCGTTCTCGGCTTTGATGTCAGGAGTATTGGCGGCCGCGAGGTGGCAGTGGCGGCGCTGGAAGTTGGTGGCATTTCGGGTTTGTACAATATCAATTTAAGTAGCGGTCAAGCTTCCTTTGTCGGTCAAATTGCCGACGGGAGACAGATTAACGGTTTGGCTTTGCCTTTGCCTACAGCTTACGCTTTAACTGTCAGAAATGGCGCCGAAACAATTGTCGGTTTTAACGAGGCGGCACCGCGGGCGATTCTCAGCGACGCGGCAGTTACTGGGTTGCAGCCGGGAGAAAGCTTGCTGGGAATTGATTTTCGCCCCGCTAACGGTTTGCTTTACGGTGTGGGTTCTAGCAATCGCTTGTACGCGATCAATCCGGTGACTGGCGCTGCAACTGCTGTCGGTAGCGGGGAGTTTGCTGTTCCCCTAACTCCGGGGGCTGCGGGTTTTGATTTCAATCCGACAGTCGATCGAATTCGGTTTGTCAATCAAGCCGGTCAAAACGCCCGCCTCAACCCGGATACGGGGGCAATTGTCGATTTTGACACGCTGACGGGGGGAATTCAACTCGACGCGAATTTGGCTTACCGATCGGGCGATCCTAATTTTGGCAATCCCGGCGCGGCTGGCGGGGCTGCGTATGTGAATAACTTTCCGGGAGCAACTTCGACGACACTATTTGCAATTGACACCAATTTAGACGTTTTGGTGCGGCAAGATCCGCCGAATAATGGGGTGTTGAATACGATCGGGTCTTTGGGAATTGATGCTGGTACCGTTCTCGGCTTTGATGTCAGGAGTTTTGGCGGTAACGAGACGGCTTTGGCTGCGATCGAAGTTGGCGGAGTTTCCAGCCTGTACAATATCAATTTGACGACCGGTCAAGCTTCGATCGTCGGTCAAATTGGTGACGGGCGAGGGATTAAAGGTTTAGCACTGACTTTGATTTAACTGCTAGATTCCCAGCGATTTTAGGCATCAATTATGTAGTTTTTAGGTAGAAAGTTGAAAACAACTCAACTTTTCTACACTCTCAAATTGCAGGACTAAGGCCAACTGGCTACAAGTCGATGGTCATGTGACAGTTGGCCTTAGTTCTAATGGTCAATCTAAAATCGTTCGGGCAATTCCAAATACTTCGGCTACGCGAGAGTACAAGTTCAAAATTCCCAATTTGAGGTAACATATTATTTTGACAATAAAGATAAGATGTTATCTCAAGTTTTTTACTTGCTCCGTTCCCGCAGTGACGGCAAATATCTCTGTGCCAATCCCAATCCAGATGCTGCAGTTAGTTACCTGCTGATGTTTCGCGAAGACTATGACGCTTTGAGTTATCTCAACGCCCACGCTGCTGAGGTTGCCGATCGATTCGGGGTAGAATCGATTTCTGGTTCTTCTGTCAAAAAGCTGCTCGAACGTTGGGGATTTAACGGTGTGGGGGTTGTTCAAGACCCCCTGTTGCCAAATATTGAGTTTTTAACAACTCATTAAAGTTATTTTCCTTAAAATTGAACTCGAATCATGAATCTAAAAAAAAGGTTGCTACACTCTCCCTTGGCGATCGCCGCTTATTGCCTAATTATTGCGATCGGCATCATTTTTTGGGGCGGGCCGATTTCTGTAGCTGGATCAGTTGCAGAATTGAGAATTGGCGAAGGGTCTAGCTCTGGGTTAGCCCGTGAAGGTCATCGAATTACGATCGTGTCCGGACATTCTTTTTCATGCGATTGGAAAGATGCCTCCAATAACATCAATCGATGTAGAACGAACCTGAAAGGTCGATCGCTTGAGATTGAATTTAAGGTAGGATCGTTGGAAGTAGTATCGCAGTGTAATATTAGATACAGCGGACAATCGTTTCAATGCGGCGCTTTTTATGACTTGCCCCACAAACCCAATCAAGCCGATGTCTGGATAGAAAATTCTCTGGGCTTAACAGACTTCGATCGAATTTGGCTTTTTTTAACCAATCCATTAGCCAATATCTTCGGAAATATGATCGAAAGTGATTGGGATAATATAACACCTATTTTGAGTTGGGTAGTAGCCATTCTAATTGCAGCGGCACTCGGTTTGCACTTTATGCAAACACCCAGGGTTTGGTCGAGATTTGCAGGTTTCATTCTAATCGTGCCGATATCAATATTAATCAGACCGATCGTTGAGTCGTTTACACTATTAGTCTTGATACTAACCGGACACGTTGATTGATAAAGTAATAATAAGTAATAGACATCTCCCATAATTATTGTGGAACAGGCCGTCCAGCCTGTTCTTCACAGCCTTTTTGGAAGATGTCTAATAAGTGATAAGTGATAAGTGATTAACTCTCGAATTATAATTTCCATTTTCAAGCGCGGAAGCAAAGAGAGTAGTCATGCGATAAAGCCGTTTCCCGAATTCTCGGATGAGATTCAAAATAGCGTTATCGATCGCCTCGCCTTAAACGGAACTTACACCGTGTAATGGCTGTAGCGCTCGCCCGATCGACCTTCCCGAGTCCGAAGCCCCATATTTAGTGCAAATTGTCAAATTTATCAAGCTTTCACCCTAAATCTGAATCCTGTTGTATATTCATAGTCTGTTGATATATTCCGACACGTCAGTACACAACCTATGGTTCGAGAATTAGAGCGATCGAGTGCCCGCGAGAAACGCAACCTGTCCGATTTCCCCGAAACAGCACCCGCAGCCAATCCAGTATTTTTCAGGACGTACAGCCGCCGTACCGAGACGGGAAGGGAGACTTGGGAGGAGGTGTGCGATCGAACAGTCAAGGGGCTGCAAAAGCTGGGAAACCTCACCCCCGAAGAAACACAACTGCTGCACCGGATGCAAAACCAGCTCAAAACCCTCGCTTCAGGCCGCTGGCTGTGGGTAGGCGGCAGCAAATGGATCGAACAACCAGAGAATTTTTCCGGTGCATATAATTGCTCCTCAACAAATATTCTCGACTGGCGTTCCTTTGGTTTGTTGATGGATTTGGCAATGATGGGCTGCGGCACTGGGGCCGTCTTGGAACCACAATATATCAATCAACTGCCGCCGATTCGCAACCGTCTAACCCTAACCATGCAAGGCGAAATCGGCTCTACACCCGCCCAGTCGCGCCGTGAAGAAACAGAAGTAAAAATAGCAGAAAAAACCGCAACTATTTATGTCGGAGATTCTCGCCAAGGTTGGGTAAACTCCTATCAAACTTTGCTGGAATTATCCACAGATGAAAGATTTGCAGGAGAAGTTCAAGTATTCATCGATTTGAGCGACGTTCGCCCGGTGGGAGAACCTTTAAAAGGTTTTGGCGGAGTAGCCAATCCGGTGAAATTGCCCGACCTTTATCAGCGCTGCGCCGCTATTTTGAATAAAGCTTTAGGGCGGCAGTTAAATTCAGTTGAATGCTGTGTGTTGATAGATGAAGCGGCGGTCACGATCGTCGCAGGAAATATTAGAAGATCGGCCGGAATGCGTCAGTTTTCTTTTGATGACGAACTGGGGGCAAATGCTAAAAATAATTTGTGGCAACAAGATGAAAGCGGCAACTGGAGAATAGATCCAGAACGCGATGCCCTTCGGATGGCTAACCATACGCGAGTTTTCCATACCAAACCTACACTAGAAGAATGTATTGATGCTGTCCGCAAACAGTATTACAGCGGCGAAGGTGCGATTCAATGGGCCGGCGAAGCCGTAGCTCGATCTAACGTTGATTTACTTTCAACACCGAGTCTTAAACTTGAATTTTTGAAAGCTTACGACGAAGGAAAAGCTAAAGACTGGTTGCAGGAACGCCATCCTAATATGACTGCTGGCGAGTTAGATCATCGGTTAGTCCGCGTGGGCTTAAACCCGTGTGGTAAGTAATTTTGCCTCACGTTAAAAACCTCGCAAAATCGGAGAAGACTGAGATGTTAACTCCGAGGTAAGTAAGGGAATTAAAAATCCTTTACCACCGTAGAGCGTACCGGGTGAACCTTCTTTTTTGAAGAACATAATCCTGGCAAGAGTGCGGGGCATTTACAACTCCCGTAAATGAAAAAGTACGCCGAGCTACAGGTAAAATGGAATCTGTAGAACTAGAGGATAAAAAGCCTTTAGGGTAACAAAACTGGAAATCATCGGCTCTAATTTCCACTGTAATTTGGCGGAGGTCCACCTCAATCAAATTGATCCTTACAACTTCAAAGAACAGGAGGAAGCTTTCAGGGCTGCGGCTCTATCTGTCGCGGTACTTCTCAATCACAAATTTCTTGAACCCCGCTATCAATACAGCCGCGAACTAGACCCGATTGTCGGCGTATCTTTCACGGGATTGTTCGATTTCTTCGTTCATGCTTTTGGCGTTGAGTGGCTGCGCTGGTGGGTGGAAGGCCGCCCGCAAACTCCGCAAGGAATCGCTTTTAAACAGCGGGAAGAAGAGTATTTGAGTGGTTGGCGCGAGATTGTCAATCGGGTAGTATGGGATTATTGCGATCGCCATTCCTTAAAACGCCCAAATCGCTGCACAACGGTTCAACCATCGGGTACTAAATCTCTGCTGACAGGTGCTTCTCCCGGCTGGCATCCACCGAAAGCCCAGCGTTTCATTCGCCGAATCACTTTCGGCAAAAACGACCCCGTAGCCCTCGCCTGCATCGACTACGGATACAATGTGATTCCGTCTCAATCTGACAAAGATGAAAACGGCAATTTGCTGAACAATCCCTTCGACGAACGCTGCACGGAATGGCTGGTAGAAATACCCGTTGCGGTAAGTTGGGCTGATTTACCCGGTGCTGATGAAATTGACATTAACAAATTCTCAGCGGCGGCACAAATGGACTTTTATATGCAGGTGCAAAAGTTCTATGTCCGCCATAACACTTCGGCCACGATTGAACTGCGCGAAAATGAAGTTGAAAGTTTGGGCACTCGGATTTATGAAGCCATTCGCGATGATGAAGGCTACATTTCCGCAGCGCTTTTGGCTAGGTTTGATGCTCTTGAAACTTTCCCGCGTCTACCCTTTGAACCGGTGAGCAAGGAAATTTACACCAAGATGGTGGAAGAGACTGTAGGGCGCCGCCAAATAGATGTTTTTCATGCGGCACTAAGTCGCTATGACTTAGGTGAAATGATGGATTCGGGGCCGGCGGGCTGCGATTCCGATAAGTGTTTGATGCCGGAGACTAAATAGATTTAGCGATCGGCTTAAGTATCAGAAATCCCCTGGCTTTGGGGATTTCTTTTTTTTGAGTTGCACAAAAATGCACGACCAAGAAGTCGGGGCTCTAATACCCGGATGACCTACTTATAGCAACCGCCAAGGCGGTTAAGCTATAGACTGGAAGTAGACCTTAATCTGGCGCAGGCTGTGCTCTTATAGAAACCCATGCCCAAACCCTACAGTTACGATCTCCGGCAAAAAGTGATCCAAGCCATCAAGCTTGATGGCTTAAAGATTAGTGAAGCCAGTGTTCTATTCGGTATTAGTCGTGACACGATTCGATTATGGTTGAAGCGGGAACGCGAGACAGGGGACTTTCAAGCACTGCCGAATAAACCACCTGGGAATGGGCATAAAATTACTGACTGGGGAAAATTTACCAAATTTGTCGAGGTTAATGGAGATAAAACTCAAGTAGAGATGGCTCAACTATGGTCGGAAGAAATTAGCGATCGTACTATATCAAGAGCTTTAAAGAAAATCGGGTTCACTCGCAAAAAAAAACTTATGGTTATCAAGAGCGAAATGAAATAAAACGAGCTGAATTTAGAGAAGAGATAGTCGTGTATAAACCCGAAGAAATAGTGTATATAGATGAAGCAGGGATGGACAATAGAGAAAATTATAGCTATGGATGGAATGAAAGAGGTCAGCGGTTTTACGATCTCAAAAGTGGGAGGAGGCAAGGGCGGATTAATATGATTGCTGGCTTTTGTAATGGGCAGTTATTGGCTCCCTTTACTGTTGAGGGTTCTTGTAATCGAACGGTCTTTGAAACTTGGTTAGAAGCTTGTTTAATACCGACGCTCAAACCCGGGCAAATACTAATTGTAGATAATGCCACTTTTCATAAAGGTGGAAATATTATTCAATTAATTGAAGCAGCCGGGTGTCAGTTAAAATACTTACCCTCTTATTCTCCCGATCTTAACAAAATTGAGCGATGTTGGTCATGGTTAAAGAGTCGAATTCGTAAACAACTAACTCAATACGGCTGTCTGAGAGATGCAATGGAAGCTGTGCTTCGCACAGCGGCTTAACCGCCTTGGCGGTTGCTATATTTGAAAATATCTTTCCGCTTCTGCAACAGCAAAGTTGCGGTAAAATAAACGGCTGCGTGCAAACCTAAAATTCTCCAATTCAAAGCCAAGTTTTGCCAAGTCGGTTCGTAGACTGCACTCTTCTCGAATAACTGCGGTAAGATTGTGCGATCGGGCTTCCCCGATCGCACTTTTCTCAACCGTTTATGTAATAATCCCGCGTTCCCTTCGCATTCATAGCTTCTCCGAGTCTATTTAACCCGTACACGTAAGCAGCAGTTCTCATGGAAACTGACAATTCCTGAGATTTTTTCCAAATTGCCTCAGTTTCTTCTACCATTTTATGCTTCAACCGCTGGTTGACTTCCTCCAGCGTCCAATAAAGCCCGCTGCGGTTTTGCACCCACTCAAAATAACTAACCGTTACGCCTCCGGCATTGACTAAAATATCAGGGATTACTTGAATTCCCCTCGCTTCTAAAACCAAATCAGCAGCAGAATCAATCGGCCCGTTAGCTACTTCAAAAATAAACTTAGCCTTAACATCATTAACATTGGCTTCAGTTATTTGATTCTCCAAAGCTGCTGGCACCAGCACGTCTACATCTAATGCTAAGAGTTGCTCATTTGTCAAGATTTCGTGTTCGATAATATTGCAAACAGAACCTTCACAGTAAAGAGCTTTGATACCTTTGTTAGAGTTTTTAAAGCCTCGAATACTCGGGATATCCAGACCTTGTTTAGCATAAATTCCCCCTTGGGAATCGCTGACAGCAACAACTTTGTAACCTGCTTTCCAGAGCAGTTCTGCTATTTCTGCACCGGCATTACCAAAACCTTGTACTGCTACAGTTGTATCTTGAGGATTTAGCTCAAATTTGGGTAGAAGAGTTTGTACTACAAAAAAAGCACCCATTGCTGTTGCGGTATCTCTGCCCAAACTGCCGCCAATTGTCACGGGTTTACCAGTCACAACCGCTGGAGAAAGCTGCCGCTTAATAATATTGTATTGATCCATCATCCAACCCATAATCATGGGATTGGTGTACACATCCGGCGCTGGAATATCAACATCGGGGCCGATAAAATCTGCGATCGCATCGACATAGCCCCGGCTCAACCGTTCCAATTCCAGTTTGGACAATTCCTTGGGATTGAGAGTAATTCCGCCCTTGGCTCCTCCAAAAGGCAAGTTCAAAACTGCACATTTAAAAGTCATCCAAAATGCTAAGGATTGCACTTCATCAAGGGATACTTCCGGATGATAGCGCACTCCTCCTTTAGACGGGCCTCTGGTATTGTCGTAGCGCACCCGATAACCTTGAAAAATTCGCAGGGAACCGTCGTCCATCCGCACGGGAATCGATACAATTAAACTGGATTTGGGGTGTTTCAGCCGTTCAATAGTATCCTCGGAAAGCGACACATATTTTAAGGCTCGTTCTAATCGGCGGCTGGCATCGGCAAATAATGAATCAGACATAAGAAGTTAGTTGACTGTTGAGTGTTGTTAATTGACTGTTGTCAGAGAGAAGAAGGCTTCGGGTGCTTAAGCTAATTTAATCACAATCCTGGTTGAATGCTGCCTCCTTTCTTCTGACAACAGTCAACAGTTAACAGTCAACTGCCTGGTGTCGATCGACAATCTCGGAGTGCCAAGCAGCGATTAAGCAGATACACTTACAATAGAAGGTGATATTTAACCTCAAGCCGCACTTTGAGTTCGATCGCTCAAATCACAGCCAGTCATCAGGGGAATTAAATTCTGAAATAGATCGAGGCTTTAGCTGACGTTAGAAACTGAATTATTATTATGGTTGGACTCCTAGCCGCACTCTCTGCGTCTGCGGCAGGGGGTATGAGAATTGCCCTGCCCCTGCTGTTAATTGGTTTGTTGCGGATTGACAAACTTTGGTCGGAAATACCTCTATTGTCGGGGGTTCCCCCCCAGGTGGCTATCACCATCTTGGTGAGTTGGTCGCTGTTAGAGTTATTTGCTTCTAAAACCTTTGTAGGACAGCGGGTACTGCAAGTTGTGCAAATTATTTTCAGCCCCATTGTAGGAGCAATTATGGGAATTTCGATCGCTCAAGTAAGTTCGATCGACGAAATTATTGCTCACCCTTGGATGCTGTGGATAATTGGTATTGTCGGAGGTTTGTTGGCCTTAGTGCTGCAACTGGTACAAGCAGGATGGTTTTATCGGCTGCGGGGTTTGCCAATTTGGGTGATTTTCCTCCAAGATGTTCTGTGCATTTCCTTGGTTTTGTTTGCCTTTGACGCACCGCGGCAGGGAGGGTTAGTTGCGATGATGCTGCTGTGGCTGGCAATTCGCAGTTCTAAAGAGTGGTATCGCTGGTACAGAAGTCAGGGAATACCGGGCGATAGGGGAAATCCCCGCCGCCGCAAGCGCGATCCTGATTAATTAGTGATTAGTTATTGGTGATTAGTCATATTGTTTGCGGTTGTTTCGGAATTATTTAACCGCAGAGACCGCAGAGGAAGAGAAGAGAGAGATGAATAATTCCGATACCAACCGATTTGATATCATTAGTCATTTGTAACAACAGTCAACAGTCAACAGTCAACTGTCAACTGTCAACAGTCAACAGTCAACTGTCAACTGTCAACTGTCAACTGTCAATTTAAAGCAATCCGATCGAATGTAGCGGGCCCTGACCCGTAATTAACTCCAGCAATAGTGCCACAAAACCAATCATCGCCACACGACCATTCCAGACTTCCGCCCCCGTGGTCAAACCCCACTCCCACTGCTCTTGAGGGTACATTTTCACTTTCTTGGAAGGGCGTATAACATCAGAGAATTTAACGTTGGGAGATTCGATCGACTCGATGACTAAATCGGCCAAGGCTTCAATAAACACCGGATGAGTATTCAGTGCCGGCACTCGGTAGAAATTTTTAATCCCTGATTCTTCTGCTAATTCTCGATACTCCATGTCAATTTCTTGCAGAGTCTCGATGTGTTCGGAAACAAAACTAATCGGAACTACCAACAAATCTTGGACTCCATTTTCTGCCAATTCGGTAATCGCGTCTTCGGTGTAAGGCTTGAGCCATTCCACCGGGCCAACCCGACTTTGATAAGCTAGAGTGTGTTCGTTCGATCGGTTCAAATGTTCCATAATCAGACGAGTGCCATCTTCAATCTCGCGCTGGTAGGGGTCTCCAGCCTCTTCTACATAGCTGAGGGGGACGCCGTGGGCGCTGAAAAAGATGTGAACTCGATCGGGTTCAGGATTGTGGTCTAGTTCTTGGGCTATCAGTTCCGACATTGCCTGAATGTAGCCTGGCCGCTTATACCAAGAAGGAATCGCGGTATATTCGATATCCTTGAGGGCTGGATCTTTGCCCCACATTTCTTCTAGCTGCCGGAAGCTAGAACCGCTGGTGCTGATGGAAAATTGAGGATACAGCGGCAAGATTGTCAAATGTTCGATGCGATCGCGCTTAATTTTGGCGATCGCCTCTTCGGTAAAAGGATGCCAGTAGCGCATCCCCACGTATACTCGAGCATCTTGTCCCTTGGACTGCAAGACTTCTTGCAGCGAAGCCGCTTGTTCCTCGGTAATCCGCCGCAAAGGAGAGCCGCCCCCGATTTGGCGGTAGTTTTCCTGGGATTTTTGAAAGCGCAGGGTCGAAATCAACCAGGCGAGCGGTTTTTGCATCCAGGGAAACGGAATGCGAATGATTTCCGGGTCAGCAAACAAGTTGAACAGGAAAGGACGGACATCCTCGATTTGATCTGGCCCGCCCAAGTTTAATAGCAATACTCCCACACGACCCATAGCGGTTACAGCTCTCCCAATATCTCAGTTCTGTTACTTATCTTTATCATATAAGTTAATAATATCTTAAGTCGATAGCAAGGTATACATAATTTTAACTATGGGAACAATTTTTAGAGATTTAAGTTATCGGTATCAGTGACTGTACGATGCGATCGCGCGTCTTGCTGCTTTGAGCGTAGGCGGCGATGCTCGTTTGGGCCAACTAGCCGTGCAAAATTTGACCGTCAGCGCGGAAACTAAAGTTTTAGACCGTTGCTGCGGTAGCGGTCAAACTAGGCAATTTCTGGTGCAATATTCCCAGGATATCACAGGGCTTGACGCTTCGCCGCGATCGCTCGAACGGGCCAGGAAAAATTTACTATCAGCCAATTATGTAGAGGCTTTTGCTGAGTCGATGCCTTTTCCCGACTGTCAGTTTGACAGGAGTACACAGCAGCGTTGCGATGCACGAAATGCGATCGGCGCAATTGCGACAAATCTTTCACGAAGTATACTGCGTGTTCAAGCCCGGTTGTCTATTCATTTTGGTAGATTTTCCTCGGCATACAAATCCGGTATTTTGGCCAGGGTTGGCTGTATTTTGGTGGTTGTCTGAGAATGAAACTGCTTGGAAGCTGAGCGAAACTGACTTGGGGAGTTGGTTTGCCGAGGTGGGATTGCGATCGTACAATTCAGAATGAACTCAACAACCAAAACTTTATGCTGGCGGCAGCATTCAAGTAATCCAAGTTCAAAAGTCATTAGTCAAAAGTCATTAGTAGACAAGATTGCCTTTCCTTGCAAACAATCTGTAAAAGCATCTGCGTTTATCGGCCGTTTCCCTATCAATCAAAAAAATCTGCAATAAGTCTACTAATGACTAATGACTAATCACTAATAACTAATAACTAAACAAACTTTTTCGCTTCTGCCAAAGCCGCCTCAAACTTGAGCAATACATCCTTTTCTGTGTGAATAGCTTTCTCTTGTTCCAGCAGCGGACGGCCAAAGCGAAAAATGCCGTCTTGTTCTACGTGGTCTACATAAGGCAGCGTTTCTGGATGCGGCAAAAACTTTCTGCCTATTGTGTACGGCGTGTGGAAAGAAAAACTAAAATCGGGAAACTTGTCGCTCTTGATTTCCAGGTAGTAAAGCGAGTAATAATCTTTGGTTTCGCAGTACACACATTCGCGGCACTTATTTACAAGTTTGCGGTTCTGATAGAAAAAGTCCCACTTGTCCCAATAGTAGGCATCTTTCATCATTTCCTGGTGGTCGTCGCACAGTTCGAGATATAATTTGTCAGCATCCGCCGGACGGTAGAAGTAAAGCATGGCGTAGGGCATTTCAATCAGTAACTTGACTGCTTGATTTTTTCGCTGATACCATTCCTGCTGGTGAGTTTCGTAGATTTCCTTATATTTATTAATTGCTTTAAAGCTGTTGAGCTGATTTTCTTTTGCCCAGCGCGACGCCCAAACTGTCCAGTAAGCTAGCTGGAAGGTTGCTGAAATTTCCGCCGAACCTTGTTCTTTCCAGTCGGCAATGATTTTTTCCCACTCGGAACTAAAAGCTACTCGGGATTGTTCGTTTTCTGCGGGGTTTTCTGTATTGATTGGGGTGGGTATTTGGGGATTATTTTTAATTAGTCCTTTGGGTTCTTTGCGCCAATTATTAATATCGGTTGGCGTTAGACTTAAGATGAATCTTCTGTCGTGAACGGGATATTCTAAATGGATTCCTGATTTGCGGAAAGAGCGGTATTCTAGAACAGGAAGTTTGTCTTGTTCAATCCACTGCTGGCGTTCTGCAGGCGAACACTTGAGTATTGTTTCTAATTCTACCGGATCGACGGCTAATTCACTTTTGAATGTCTCCCAAAATCTTTCTTGTTCGGCTGGATTTGCTTCCACCAGGGAGACAATTCGGTTGACGAGTTGATCTGTTTTGTCTTGGCAATTTTCGGGAAGTCCTAAGAAGTCGAGGAGTTTGGTCTTGAGTATTCGTCTGGCAGAGATTAGCTCGGCTAACATGAGAAGCTCCAGTAGAGTCATGACTTGCGCCCTTGAACTGGCAAGATTTGCACAAGTCTTATATATCTTAATAGATTCTCCTGGGTTGTTGGCAATTGAAATGTCTGCGCCAGCGAAGCTATCCCGATCGCGCCTGCGGGCCCGTTGCGGTAGGGAATCGCCCACCAGCAGCCTCCTCCCTAAGCTAAAATACTCAAAGCTAGACCAAAAGCCCGATCGACCTTTGGCCCTTTTTGGCTAAAATCGATAATTGCGATCGCGCACCCACAAACTCACAGGCACAGCATGGCCTGTTTTGTCAACCTTTACTTCTACCAAAAATGATTGTCGCTGGTTCCTTTGAGCTTCGCTAATCTCCTGATTGACTTTTTCCCTTTCATCCTCTGGCATATAATAAGTTTCTAAGCCGTATTCCATCTGCCAACCGTTATATTTGCCCTTAATTGCGATTTGATTGGCTGGCAAATTAGTGGGATTTTCCAGACTGACGCGGACGGGTTTCCAAGCTTGGGGGCGGCCGGGATTAGTGGCGGCTTTTGGCGCTTCTAAGATTACATAAAAACTGGTTTTTGCCTTGACAGTGTTCGTATTTTGTGGACAAACAACTCCGGCCGAACAATATATTTTTTCCTTAGGCAAATCTTTCCAGCCGGGGAGTTTTTGGAGATTTGTGCTAGCAGAAATATCATAGCTCAAAACTTGGTAATATCCGCGCAAAAAGTCGTAAGGGTCTACTGGTGCTGTTTGCAGGACAACTGTTTTGCCAGTAATAAAAGTGTAAACGGCGGTGGCAGGTACGGCGGCAATTAGTCCGATTTGCAAGAGCAAAGGAATCCACAGCCGCCACGCAGGAAGGCGTTTTGCTTCCGGGGGAAGCTGAAACACATTTGTTGTATCTGGATTTTCAACTAATAAGTCAATGTTGTTTGTGTTCATATTAGGTATGGGTTATATTGTTTACGGTTGTTTCGGAATGATTAAACCACAGAGACCGCAGAGGGCGCTGAGTTAGAGAAGAGAGAGATGAATATTTTCTATTCAGCGGGGATTTTTGCGAAGTGGCGCTCGAACCACAAACCCGCAGCAATTACGCCAATTCCGCACAAAACAAATACAAAAGATTTGAGCAACAATCCTGTGTTATATTCAAATACTCGGCTGATAATTTGCAGGGTGATTAATACCATGCCTCCCCAAAAAGTCTGGCGGTTGCCTAATGCTAAACCTTCTCGGATTAAGCCGACAGCGAGCAGAAATGATAAAACATTGAACAGAAAAGTCGCTAATTGAGGAATGGGAGTAAAATTGAGGTGAAAAAGCGGTATTAAGGCGCTGGCGAGGATTAAAATGCCGATCGCACTTGTAGTCAAATCCACTGCTTTTTGTTTTGGCCGCCGCAGTTCCAAACGTCCCAAGCGCAGCCATTCAAACACCGTGAAACCGCCCAACACAGCCACATTTGCCAGCAAAACCCAATCGGGCTCCGTTTGGCCAGGATTCGGCGAATCTTGCCACAACCAGTGGAAAGAAAGAAAATAAAACAAACTGGCGAGAAACAGCAGTGCTAAACTGCGGGCCGTAGGTTGAAACAGCCTGCTGTGTACCTTCGGCCAGATTGCATCGTCGTATCCCCACAGCAAAGCGGGCGGTAAAGCACAAAAAATTGCTGTACCCCAGGTTGGATTTAACCCTTGGACAATAGAAACTTGTAGGGAGAAAATTATCGCGATCGCACCTAGGGCAAAAATAGCACGCGATCGACACCAATAAGCCAGCGGCACAAACATTATACTGGCTGCGATCGGCATTTGCCGCACCAAAACTTCCAGCCAAGAAAACTCGACTTTGGAAGACCAATCTAACACGGCCAGCCAATAGCCTAAACCGACTAAAAGTGCGGACAAAACGCCCAAGGAAGTCAACCGCAAACTGTAAGCCATTCCGAGCACGCCGATTCCCCAAGTGAGGTAAAGTCCGTAGGAAGAACCGCCAATGTGAAACATTTGTGCCATCAAAGCCATATTGGCTCCTAAAATCAGAGATCCTAACAGCAACAATCCTTCACCTAGGAGTTTGTTTCGCCCTATTGTTAGGGGAATATTGAGATTGGAGTTTTTGTTTCGGGATGGGGGAATGCGCCACAGATAGAAACCTGCTGCATTGACTGCTACGAAAAGACTTAGCAGCAGCGCAACTCTCACTTCTCGCGACCAAACTTGCCAGTTTGCGGCTACAAAGGTGATGACTCCTATACCGAGGAGAATGCCGCCGAGACTGATGAGAATGCTGAGGAAACGGTTGCGGGAGGCGGTTTCGAGTGTGTTGAATTGGTAGCGTTCCGAAAGTTGTTGGTAGAATGAAGTATCGATGAGTCCTTCTGCTTGCCAGAGTTTGGCTTGTTCCCGCAACTCGCGTCGAAATTTATCTGAAATCATTTTTAATATTCCAGAGGATTTGAACTGTGATAGTTATTAATATGTCACTTGTGGGTTGATTGTCGATGGAGGCTGGGACACCTGCTGAACTTGCACAGCAGATTTGATTGATATCTTTCGGCGGTTGAAACCGTTTCTATATAAACAAACTCCCAGCAGCAAGGGACGAATAAATTAAGGAAGGTAATTTTATGGTACAAGCTGAATCTAAAAAATTAACTTTTGACGAGTACCTTAATTACTCAAATGATACGGATCAACGCTATGAGTTAATTGATGGGGAATTAATCGCTTTGCCGCCAGAATCTGAACCTAATAATTTCATTGCTAACTATCTATTTTTCTATGTGGCTAGCAGCGGGCTAGTGCCACTTAGACTGATTAAAACGCATAATTGCGAGGTTCAAGTTGCTGTTTTGCGATCGGGAGATGCCGCCAACCGCTACCCGGATTTGATAATTCTGGAACTTGAACACATTCCCCTGACAGCAAACAGGCTAACTATCACTTTCGATATGTTGCCTCCTCGGTTTGTTGTGGAGGTAGTCAGTCGGGGTAGAGTGGGCAGGGATCGGGATTACGAGCGCAAACGAGCTCAGTACGCAGCGCGGGGCATTGCAGAGTATTGGGCGATCGATCCAATTGAACAAGTTGTGACGGTTTTGCGGCTTCAGGATGGGCAATATGTTGAGGTTGGGGTGTTTCGGGATGGGGAGGCGATCGTATCTCCGATGTTTCCACAGCTAAGTTTGACGGTTCAACAGATTTTGAGTGGAGAGGTTTAATGGCGGATCAATAGCTAATTGGTTAGCATTCATCTAACCACCTACCGATTAGTGAAAATCTCCACCCTCAACCTGATTGAGGCCATGTTTCAATCCCTGATAGGGATTTAGGTTGATTGCAACCTGTAAGTTTGGCTAACAGTCACACCATTTTTAGATAGTGACGTGAGAATATCACCAACCTTACTTTGCTAAATAAATATAGGCTGGGAAAAACCTATTTCCCAGCCTAGAGCCTGAACCCATTGGAGTTACATCAGGATAGGCAAATTACCTGATTTCGTAGTCAGGTAGTGATCCTGACATATACTTATGAATCTTGTTTTCTCGAATCTCGTAAGTCGGCTGGGAACCAGTCGTAAACTCGTGAATGTGGTTACCGCGAATTTCAAACACAGCCTGCGATCCTGACATGAATTTGTGAATTCTGTTTCCACGAATCTCGTATTCAGCTTGTGATCCACTCGCAAATTTATAGATACGCTTGCCATCGAATCTGTTATCGTAGTTACTCGTCATAAATCATTTCCCCCCCATTAGAACTTGTAACCCTTGCTGCTACATCAGGATATCAAATTTTCCCGCCTAGAACGTGGAAGTGGTGTGGCTCGGTTGCCTTACGGAATAGCGAAACGTAAGACATAACTGTAAGACAGGATTAGTTGCTGGGCAGTTAATACCATTGCCATAAACGGACATCAGTGCTGCTTTGAGGAAAAAAGCACTATTTTTATAAACGGATAGGCAGGGAAACTCAAATTTTCCAAACTAGAAATTATAAACGTTGAGCTGACTAATCTTGGATTTGCTGAGAAAAGTTTCATAATGTTTGTTGAGAGCGTTCTGATTTGGTGTTGTTTTTTGATCTTGAGGTAAAGTCAATTTTCGATCAGCCAAACCTTGGTAACACGTGCCAACGAGTTCAGGGGCAATTACCACTTCCTTGGTATCAGGTCGAATTGACAGTAGATGCAAATCGAACAAAGTATGTATGTCAGCTCTGAGTGGTAAACCATTTGTTAAATGATTGGTGTGAGTACCTTGATAGGGGATTATATGTGCTGCTTCGATAGTTGACTCTACATCACAATCAGTTATTGGACATCGACCCCCGTAAGCAATTAACAACTTACGTCGAAATTCAGCCTGTCCCTGTCGCTGCACAATAGAAGCAGTTATCCGTCGTTTGGCATCTTGAAGAGTTTCAGCGTCAAAATCTCCCTCAGATTCAATTTTTTGGTGCTTAGCATCTAGCTCAGGTAGGGCTAAATTGCTGGTGTGGAAGTAAGAGTCGCGAATAGTTCGCAAATCACCACAACCTCCATAATCTTGACCGTGCCCCAGAACTTTCGGGAGCATCGACATCGGATTACCTCGCAAATTTAGTTTTTTCAAATTCTTCATACTACTAATCGCCTCTGGGATTTTAGTAATTTGATCGTTAGGGAGGAACAGCTTTTTCAAATTGGACAGTCGCCCGATCACCTCTGGAATTTGAGTAATTTTATTCTGGCTGAGGTTAAGCTTTTCCAGATTGGACAGTTGCCCAATTGATTCCGGGATGGAGGTAATCTGATTTTCATGGAGGAAAAGATTTTTTAGATTGGACAGTTGCCCAATTGATTCCGGAAGGGAGATAATTTGATTGTTAGGGAGGAACAGCTTTTTCAAATTGGACAGTCGCCCGATCACCTCTGGAATTTGAGTAATTTTATTCTGGCTGAGGTTAAGCACTTCCAGAGTGGACAGTTGCCCAATCGCTTCCGGGATGGAGGTAATCTGATTCTTATAGAGGGAAAGAATTTTTAGATTGGACAGTTGCCCAATTGATTCCGGGAGGAAGGTAATCTGATTTTCATGGAGGATCAGCTTTTTCAAATTGGACAGTCGCCCGATCACCTCTGGAATTTGAGTAATTTTATTCTGGCTGAGGTTAAGCACTTCCAGAGTGGACAGTTGCCCAATCGCTTCCGGGATGGAGGTAATCTGATTCTTATAGAGGGAAAGAATTTTTAGATTGGACAGTTGCCCAATTGATTCCGGGAGGAAGGTAATCTGGTTTTCATGAAGGAAAAGATTTTTTAGATTGGACAGTTGCCCAATTGATTCCGGAAGGGAGATAATTTGATTTTCAGGGAGTAAAAGACTTCTCAAATTACGCAGTTGCCCCAGCGTTTCTGGGATGGAGGTAATTTGATTCTTATAGAGGTCAAGGTGTTCCAAATTCGACAGTTGCCCCAGCGTTTCTGGGATGGAGGTAATCTGATTTTTACTAAGGACAAGCCCTGTCAGATTGGATAGTTGCCCCAACCACTTTGGAATGGAGGTAATCTGATTTCCCTCAAGGCTAAGCCATTCCAGATTCGGCAGTTGCCCGAGCCACTCGGGAATGGAAGTAATCTGATTGCAACTGAGGTTAAGCTTTTCCAGATTTATACACTTGGCAATTTCCGGTGGCGCTTCTTCCAACTGCAACCCTGATAAATCTAGTCTACTAAATTTTTGATTGGCAGCCCGCTCAATTCGTTGCACTACTTCCTCTCGGGTCATGTCGTGTACCTCTCAGTAACATTTATTTTATTGTGACAAAAATTTAGCTTGTTGGAAAAAACAGGTTTATCCCCGTTTAAAACTTGCAACCGCGAAAGCTCTATCAGAATAATCTAATTTCCCCGCCTAGTGCCTACAAGCCTTATCGGTACGTCATGAAAAAAACTAGATTTAGAACTTGATACCGCTACAATTACCCAACAGATACTAATTCTGATGCAGCTACCCAAGCAATACCAATTATTTCATCATCATATTTATAATCTTTTAAACATTGCCAAAGATGTTTAAAAAATTTATCAACATCTGTTACATAATCTAAATACTTATAAACTTCTTCACCTAAAAATTTAGAACTATCTATAATCGGTTTCTGAATATCGGTTAGAGAATAGTGTTCCCTAAAAATTTTGCTAATAGATTCTGATATTGAACGTTTATATTTAAATTGTTCATGAGGATCTTGTGGAAGCAGTATTTTATGGACTATTTCTAAAAAAATATCATAAATTTTTTTAACATCAGAGGTAGTATCTGAATTTTTTAGAGTATCCCGAATAATCATTTGATTTAAACTACGCTTACAAGTATTTTCACACCAGTCTTTCAAATCTTTTCTTTTATCTTGCCAAATTAAATCACGAACAGAGGCTTTATTCATAGTCATAATTTTTTGTCTCCTAAATAACTTTTATTTTTTAATCATATCCTATTTCACATCAACACTAGATGTCAAGACCTCAAAATTTAGAACCTCTCGCAGCCTAGACGAAAAAAAAAAGCTATACCGCCACCGTTCTGACTGTGGTAAGGTGCGACCGTGCAAGCGCTGCAACCGCTCCGACCGCTCCGACCCTTTCGATATTTCCCCACCACCTAAAGCTAGTAACCTTTAGAGCTACCTCAACTTATTGACATAAATCGACTATAGGTTATAATCACCTCAATATCTCATATTAATTAATTTAAGCTTTGAGAAATTGTACAACTACCTTTAGTGTTAAATAAATGGAAAAAAATATTAAATTAACTTTATTAGATAACGGCATAGATTATATTTATACAGCAGTAAAACCTATGTTGAAGAAAACTTCCCAATCTAAGGATTCATGGAAATATTCTGTTCTGCACCTGTATGCGGGAATTCAATTATTACTAAAAGAAAGACTCAAACAAGAACATTGGAGTTTAATATTTCAAAAAACAGAGGAAGCAACCCCCGAAAAACTTGTAACTGGGGATTTTAGTAGCGTGTATTATGATGAGTTAATTAAAAGACTAAAAAAAATTATTCCAAACTTTAATTTTAATGAGGAACCTATAAAGAATCTTAAATCTTTGAGAAATAAAATTGAACATTTTGAAGTTAATATAGCATTAAGTGAATGTCAATATACCGTAGCGTTAGCCTTAGACGAAATTATAAAATTTTGGGAAAGCGATTTAAAAGTTAACAGTACAGTTAAACAACAACAAAAGTTTCAAAAAATAAAATCAATTGCCACTGAGTTTAAAGCTTATAGAAAACAAAGATTAGATAAGTTTAAAAAAGAAATAGATAGTATTGAGACGAGTGAAAGCGGATTGAGAGTATTATGTCCTGACTGTTCATCATTAAGCTTTGTCGTATTTAAAAATGATATAAAAGAATGCCAATGCTTTGTTTGTGATAAAAAATATAATAAACATGATTACTTACAAAAAATAAGAGGATTTGAAAGAGATGAAGACTACGACCCAATTTGCTCAGCCTGCCAAAAAGAAACAAGGATAAAATATTTGATTAAAGATGGAGTAACTTTATATTGCTGTTTAAAATGTCTTAAATATGAACTGATAGACCTTGAATTTGAAGAAAATTTTAGGCAACTTAAATGGATAGATATTATTACCATGCAAAAACACAACTATACAATTGATGAATTTTATGAGATTCAACTAGACAAACAAAGACAGATGTATTTAGGAAAAGAATAAAAAAGTGTGGTGTTGTGACGTGGGACTGTGACGCAAAAAAGCTAGACCGTCACCGCTCCGACGGCTCCGACCGTAACAAAGTGCGACCGTGCGACGGCTCCGACCTTGCCAGCCTGTGCAGTCGTGCAGCCGTACAGCCGCTCCGACCTTGCTACCTTGCCAGCGCTCCGACCGTGCAGCCGTGGTTAGAGTGCGATTGTGGCAGTGTCAGCCGTGCCAGCTATCCAATCACCCCAAAACCCCTCACAAAGCCATAGATACTGCATTTTGAACCCTTGCCAGCGCTGGGAGTGCGAGTGCAGCCGTCCGATCGCCCTGTTGAATCTGGCAATTTGAAGGGGTAACGACAGCCGAAAAAAATTACTCCCTCAAAAAAACACCTACCCACAGGCGCAAATTTTATCCATCAACCCGATTCAAATTCCAGTCGTAAGGCAAAAAAACGATCGCCCATCCATCGCCCACAGCCGCCTCCGGCCCCAAATAACCGCCCACATAATCAGCCACCGAACCCGCCGCCTTCACAAAATCCTCGCCGTACCACTTAAAAATCTTGCTCAAATAAAGCGTCTTTTTCTGGGCATCATATCGCACCTTATCAGGATTGTGAATAAAACGGCTGGCATCCGCTTCTAGTTGAGTCCGTACCGACTCCGGGAAATAAGCCCCGCGACGCAGCAGCGGGCACCCGACAGAAGCGCAAACTAATGCAAAATGGATGCGCGGTTCCGCAAATTCCGGCCGCAAAATTGCGTGTTCGATTTGATTGAGACTGTACTTTTTGCCGCCAATAATCACATTTGAACGAGTGAAAAAATCCAAAAAACTCAGCCAGTTGGGAATTCCCAAAACTTTGGGACGGATCGACGCGATCGGATATACTTCGAGAACTTGAGAAATTGCGATCGCATTGTACGCATTCAGCCACAACGCCAGCCGCGCATCCGCATCAGTAAAATCCGCCAAATCCACATCGGCCAAACTTTCCAGCCACGCCCTCAAAACCTCTGCCCCCTCAGCTTTCCAGCCCCGATAATTGACCCGGCCCAAATCGTCAACGTAGCGTTGCAGCAACTCGTCCCAAATCCTAAAGTCGATCGTAGCGCTCATTTATTACTATCCATAATATAAGGCGGGCATTGCTTTAACTTCTGCTTCTATTTAATACTACCGTCAACCGAAATAACACCTGCAACGGTAGTATTTTTTAGATTAACCCCGTCAAACGGGCTCTGGATTAAATTAACTTGAGTCAAATTAGCGCCTTGTAAATTAGCTGGCCACAAAGAAGCGCCGCTCAAATTTGCCCCCGATAAATTAGCTTCCCTAAAATTTACTTCTCTCAAATCTGCCCCTGGCAAATTCGCATTTGCTAAACTCGCGTACCGCAGGGAATGCCGATAAAATCCCCGCCCGGACACTGGTTACTTTACCACAACTAATTGACTTGCTGCGGCTTAGGTGCAATCACCGGTGTAGCCAACCAGAAAATCATTCCCCATGAAACTGCTCCCAAAGTTACAGATTTCCTGCTCTTTACATTCTACAATCTTAAAAGATTCTTAATTTCAATTTCAACGGGGATCGGTTTCTTCCGGCACAACACCAATCCCACTTTGAGCTGCAATTTTTTTAATTCCCCTTACCTTCCTAACACACTATGAGCGATCGAACCGACTTTTTCGATAAACTGTTAGCGGCTGTTGAAACCAATCAAAGTTTGCTGTATTTAGCCCTCGATCCAGACCCGGAAACCTTGCCCCCGCAGGTTTCTATGACTGGGGAGGAAACTCAAAGTTTTGTAACTGATTTGTTTGCAAAGGTAAAAAGTGCGATCGACGAAACAGCCGATTTAATCTGTGCCTGCAAAATCACCCTCGGTTTTTACCAATCTCTCGGTATTCCCGGTTGGGCATTGCTGCAAGAAATTTTAAACATTATTCCCCCTCACCTGCCAGTAATTTTAGATGCCAAACACTGCGATTTAAATACCAGCACAGTATTTGCCAAAATTGTATTTCAAGACTGGCAAGTTGACGCTATTACCTTAAGTCCCTATGCCGGATTCGACCAAGTAGCGCCTTTTTTGTTATACGCTGGAAAAACTGTTTTTGTACTCTGTGCCACCGCCAACCCCTCAGCCGAGGCTGTGCAAGAATACCCGACGCCAAAAAATCCTTTGTACTTGCAATTAGTCCGACTCTCTCAAACTTGGGGAACTCCCGAAAAAGTCGGTTTAGAAGTAGGAGTAATGCCGGATATGTTGGCGCGCATCCGCCAAGCTGCTCCTGAACGCCTAATTTTAGTCGAAGGAGACATCGCTGAAGAAAATGACCTCACAGAAGAAAATGACCTCGCACAACTGCTGGCGGCCGGTTTAAGCAAGAATGGTGAAGGTTTATTGCTGCCCGTCCCCCCGAGTTTATTAGCGGGGAAAGAGCCGCGCCGAGAAATTGAGAAATTGCGGGATAATATTAATCAACAGAGGCTGCGGGCGATCGAAGGTAGTCCCACTTGCGAACTGTGGCTGCCGGATGTTTGCTTTTTGCAACCGGAACCTCACCGCGATTTAATCTTGCAACTTTATGACATCGGCTGCGTAGTTTTTGGCGACCACGTACAAGCATCGGGAGCCGTATTTCCATATTACATCGACTTGCGGAAAATTATCTCAATTCCCCAGATTTTCCACCAAATTGTCAGCGCTTATGCAGACATTCTCAAGGATTTAAAATTCGATCGCATTGCCGGAATTCCCTACGGTTCTTTACCCACCGCAACCGGTTTAGCATTGCGGATGGAACGCCCGATGATTTTCCCGCGTAAGGAGGTGAAAACTTACGGTGCTGGCAAATTGATTGAGGGGCATTTTCAGGCAGGAGAAACGATTGTCGTAGTCGATGATATTTTGATTAGTGGCAAAAGCGTGATGGAAGGCGCGGGCAAGTTAAAATCGGCTGGGTTGAATGTGGAAGATATTGTAGTATTGATCGACCACGAACAGGGAGTTAAAGATAAATTGCAGGCTAATGGTTATCGCGCACATTCTGTGTTAGCGCTTTCGGAAATTGCTCAAACTTTGTATCAAGCAAATCGCATCGATACCGAGCAATTTCAGCTTTTGACAGCGGAACATTAAAATTTCTAGTTACCAGGCTCTGCCTGGTAATTAATATCCGGAGGCTCTGCCTCCAAAATTCTGTCTCGTTTGCCTTGTTTTAATGGAGGCAGAGCCTCCTCAAATGCGTTACCAGGCAGAGCCTGGGAACGAGTAAGAATTAATTGTCTCGTTTTCTAGTTACCAGGCTCTGCCTGGTAATTAATATCCGGAGGCTCTGCCTCCAAAATTCTGTCTCCTTTGCCTTGTTTTAGTGGAGGCAGAGCCTCCTGAAATGCGTTACCAGGCAGAGCCTGGGAACGAGTAAGAATTAATTGTCTCGTTTTCTAGTTACCAGGCTCTGCCTGGTAATTAATACCCGGAGGCTCTGCCTCCAAATTTATGTCTCGTTTGCTTTGTTTTAATGGAGGCAGAGCCTCCTGAAAGGCGTTACCAGGCAGAGCCTGGGAACGAGTAAAGGTAAATAAATCAACCTTGCAAAACTTCAATTAAAGCATCGCCCATTGCCCGACAGCCAACGAGTTTCATGCCTTCCGACATGATATCACCAGTGCGATAACCTCGATCCAAAACTTCGACAACTGCTTGCTCAATTTTATTAGCAGCTTCCGGTTGATTTAAGGCGTAGCGCAGCATCATTGCCGCACTCAAAACTTGGGCGATGGGATTTGCTTTATCTTGTCCAGCGATGTCAGGTGCGGAACCATGCACGGGTTCAAAAACCCCCGGCCCGCTTGCTCCCAAACTAGCAGAAGGCAGCATCCCAATACTACCAGTTAGCATTGCCGCCGCATCGGAAAGAATGTCGCCGAATAAATTGCCGGTGACAATTGTATCGAACTGTTTGGGCCAGCGAATTAACTGCATGGCTGCGTTGTCAACATAGAGGTGAGAAAGTTCGACATCAGGGTATTCTGAAGAAAGGGCAATAATACGATCGCGCCACAGTTGCGAAACATCCAAAACATTCGCTTTATCAACGGAACACAGCCTTTTCCCGCGCTTCCTGGCCGTCTCAAAAGCCACTCGCCCGATTCTGTCAATTTCCGACTCGGTGTAAGCCATCGTATTAACACCGCGTTTTTCGCCTGTTTCCGTCTCAAAAATGCCTTTCGGTTTGCCAAAATAAATACCGCCTGTGAGTTCGCGGATGACCATAATATCCACGCCTTCGACAACTTCCCGTTTCAAACTAGAAGCATCAACCAATTGCGGTAAAATAGTCGCCGGACGCAAATTTGCAAACAATCCCAATCCGGCGCGCAGTCCTAATAATCCAGTTTCCGGGCGCTGTTCGCGGGGCAAATTATCCCACTTGTAACCGCCAATTGCTGCTAACAATACTGCATCGCAGTTGCGGCATTTTTCCAGTGTTTCTTCTGGCAGCGGATGGCCTGTTGCGTCAATAGCAGCACCGCCCATTAAAGCTTCTTGAAATTCAAAGCCGATGTCCAATTGTTGACCGACAAGTTTCAGGACATCTACCGCCACAGCGATAATTTCAGGGCCGATGCCGTCTCCTGGTAAAAGAGTGATGCGGTAGTTTTGAGTCATATCGATTTTGGAGTTTTGATTTGAGATTTGAGATTGAGAGTTAATGGGAATTCTTTGAAAATGCAAGACATTCTCACAAGGTTATAATCATATCAGGATAAGCAACCTCAGAATTCATTATGACATTCCCGACTTACCCGCCTGCTCAAGCTGAACCGCCTTTAGACCCCCGGCAGAGTTTGCCAACAATGTATGATTTACCTAGCGAAGATCCAAAGGAGCCCGGTTTGCCAGATACATTTCATTTAGATCAGCCGCAACTCTTGGAATTCACGTTTTTGCCGCCGGGATGGGATGCGGAACAAGTCTTTACAGCCAGTGACCTAAATTTGTATTACGATGCAACACAACCGCGCTGGCATAAACGCCCGGATTGGTTTGCTGCGGTGGGTGTGCCAAGGCTTTATCAAGGGCGCGATATGCGTTTGAGTTATGTAGTTTGGCAAGAACGGGTAAATCCGTTTGTGGTGGTGGAATTGCTATCGCCGGGCACTGAAGATGAAGATTTAGGGCGGACTGTTCAGCAAGCTGGGGAACCGCCGACTAAGTGGCAAGTTTATGAACAAATTTTGCGGATTCCTTACTATTTTATTTTCAGTCGCTACACGGATGAATTGCGAGCTTTTCATCTTGTAGGAGGCCACTATGAACCTGCAGAATTAATTGATGGGCGGTTATTTATTCCTGAGTTGCAGTTGAGTTTAGGTTGGTGGCAAGGCACTTATAAGAGTATGAATCGGTTGTGGTTGCGGTGGTTTACGGCCCAAGGAGGGTTGATTTTGAGTCCGGGTGAAAGAGCAACGGCGGCGGAACGGCAACTGATAGAATCTCAACAGCAAGTAATTGAAGCTCAACAGCAACTCACAGAATCTCAACAGCAACTGACAGAATCTCAACAGCGAGAGGAAAGACTAGCGGCGCGGTTGCGGGAACTAGGCATCGATCCTGAACAGTTGGTTTAATAGTTCTCGCACCCAGGCCTGGTGAAACCCGGTTTCTTCCTTCTATTTCTCGTGACTCGTCCCAAAACTCGTAGAAACCGGGTTTCTAGCCCCCATGCGTAATTCTTGCTTGAGTGTTCCAAAAGCACGCGCGGCGCAGCTATCCCGTAGGGAATCGTCCATAACCCCTTTTCAACTCCTCGAATCCGCGCAACACGAGTGAAATAAGATAAAAACAGTTCGATCGCACGCACGTACAAAAACATCGGCAAGGAGTCGCGCAGTGGCAGAGGGCGAAGGCATACCAACATCAGCACAGATTGATTCTCGGGACTATTCTTGGGCCTTTTGGCCGGTCGTCCCCCTCTATCCCTACAGCAAGCGGCGCACCATCCGCAAGGAAATAGTCAAGGACACAATCTGGACTTTTGACCAGCTACAAGGCATTTTTTACGTTGTCGTCCCGATTCGGATGACAGTAATTAAACTAGAACCCGAAGGCCTTCTCGTCTACGCCCCCGTTGCACCGACTCCTGAGTGCATCCGCTTGGTAAAAGAGTTAGTAGCAGAGCACGGCGAGGTTAAGTACATCCTGCTGACAACGGTTTCGGGGATCGAGCACAAAGTTTTTGTCGGCCCCTTTGCGAGGTGTTTTCCCGAAGCGCAGGTGTTGGTCGCCCCGCAGCAGTGGAGTTTCCCCATGAATTTGCCGCTGAGTTGGCTGGGTTTTCCCGCGAAACGCACCTCTGTACTGCCCCTAGACAGCAGCAACACGCCCTTAGCCGATCAATTTGACTGGGCAATTCTCGGCCCCCTCGACCTCGGTTTGGGCAGATTTGCAGAAGTTGCGTTATTTCACAGGCGATCGCGCACGCTGATGTTAACAGATTCCGTGGTTTCGATTCCCGAAAATCCGCCCGCGATCGTCCAACTCGACTCGTACCCACTGCTATTTCACGCCAAAGACACCGCCTTGGACACGGTGGCAGACACCCACGAAAATCGGCGCAAAGGGTGGCAGAGAATCGCCTTATTTGCCATGTATTTTACGCCTAGCGTGCTGGAAGTGCCGCGGTGGTCGGAGGTATTTGCCAGGGCACTAGAAGCGCCAGAACGCTCTAGGAAAGCTTATTTCGGGTTGTACCCGTTCCAGTGGAAAACACATTGGGAGCGATCGTTTGAGGCTTTGCGGGGAGGAGGGCGGTTGTTTGTCGCGCCGATTTTGCAGACACTGATTCTCAACCGCGCGCCGAGGGAAACTCTTGATTGGGTGGATAAAGTGGCGAGTTGGGACTTTCAAAAGATTGTACCTTGTCACTTCGATGGTGCGATCGACTCCCGGCCGCGTGAATTTCGGCAAGCATTCTCGTTTCTGGAAAAACACTCGCCTGTTAATTCTTTACCCGAAGACGATTTTAAATTGCTCAGGCAGATTGATGCCGGTTTGAATAAAACAGGTTTAGTACCGCCTGCGAAAGACAAGGTTTAATCTTACATCTTGCACCATTTTGAAGAACAGGCAAGATGCCTGTTCCACAATAAAATTGAGTTGTGTGGAACGGGCATCTTGCCCGTTGCTAAACAGGTAATTAAGAAGGGTGCAACATCTCAGTTTAATCTTACATCTTGCACCCTTCTCAAGAACAGGCAAGATGCCTGTTCCACAAAAAATTAATTTCTTTCTTGTGGAACGGGCATCTTGCCCGTTGCTAAACAGGTAATTAAGAAGGGTGCCACATCTCAGTTTAATCTTACATATTGCACTATTTTCAATAACAGGCAAGATGCCTGTTCCACAAAGAATAAATTTCTTTATTGTGGAACGGGCATCTTGCCCGTTCCTAAACAGCTAATTGACAATAGTGCAACATCTCAGTTGACTCAGATATTTGTAGGGACACGGCAATGCCGTGCCCTTACCTGTCGCACTTAAACTCATCAAACTTCACCACTTCCGACTCGGGTTTCCGCGTATCAAAATAGTAGCTACTCACAACACCACTACCCGTATCAAAAATAGTAAAAGCCGTAATATCATTGCTATCAATATAAGGCAGCGGCCGCCCGTCTTCTGCCAACAAAGGCGCAACAGTCGGCACCACAGGTTCCAATCCGTTCGGGTCTCCAATTGCGCTGTAATCTTCCCGATATCCCGGCGGCACAAATCGGCGCTTTTCCCCCGCAAAAGCACCGTAACTGTTGCCAACATTAGAAGTCTCCAAAAAGTGCATTCCGCTGGAACTTACAAACCGATTCCACAAGTGCGAATGCCCGTAAAATACCAACTGCACCCCCGCTCTTTCTAGTAGCGGCACTACATCCCGAATCAGATAATCTTGCTGTTTCGGATACTCGTAACGCACCATTTTAATCTCGCCATTCTCAGCGCGATCGACTATTTGCACTGGGTCAGTATAAGGAGGTACAATATTGTCGCCCAGAGAATGCGGCGGGTGGTGAAACATCACAATTTTATATTTTGCCTGCTGGAATTCCGCACTCTTTAACTCTTGTTGCAGCCAATTATATTGAGCGCTGCCCTTGACAATCGGCTCAAAAATATGCTGTCCGTATCCCCATTTTTCGGGATTATTAAAATCTTCGTCCCGTTCGCGATACCTGCCTCTCGCACCTGGATCTAAATTCGGAGTCCGCCAAATATTCGTAACATACAAAGTAACTAACCGCACGTCCCCAAAAGTCACAGCATAGTAATTTTTGCCTCCCGGCCAATTGAAAATTTCGTCATAGGTATCGCTATTAAAACTATTGTTTTTTAGCCATATTTCCCGCACTGAAGAGTCATTTTTGGGATTCACAGATGCAGCACGTTGAGCGTATATTTTTTCGGCAGCGGCGCGGGGAAAAGGATCGTTAAATTGGTCCCCGAGTGTGCTGTTGGTTGCAAAGCGACCCATGATTTCGTGATTGCCAATCGCGGGGAATAAAGGCGCGTGTTGGATCAGTTCGCCGCCGCTGTAAACGGTTTTGATGCCGTTTTTGTCCACTTCGGAAAATGCGCGACCTTGCAGAGAGGGAAAGAAGGCGCGGCCTCGGTAGTCGTCAAACCATTCGGAAGCGCGATCGGGTATATTAATTAAATCTCCTGCCATAAAAACCGCGTCAACTCTCCCAATTGTTTCGGCTACTTTCTGGAGATTTGCTGCTGTCATAGGCATCAATTGATGGTCGGAAGTGAGGAGGATTTTGAGCGCAATTCCTGCTGCTGGTGTCGGAGAAAGAGTGAAAAGTTTGCTGCTGACAGATGCGCCGTCTTTCCTTTCGCTGGTGACTCGATAAGGAATGCGAACACCGGGTTTTAAATTGGGGACTTCTGCTTCGTGGCGCCAGATGTCGCGGACAATTGGATTGCTGTCAATTATGCTTTGTTTGATTTCATCGGAAATGTGAGAGTCTTTGTCTTCGCGAGTGCGGCTCAGCTTGGTAGTATTTGCCGTCACAGTTTGATTCAAATTTTCGCCGTAAGCAACAGTGTTGCGAGTACCAGCAAACTCGGTAAACCAGACAACTCGCACCGAGTTTACTGTTGGGAGTTGCAGAAACGGATCGGTTAAAAGTTGAGGTTGGTTGAGGTAAGATTGCATAATGAAACCTAGCAGTAGGACAATCAAAATCAAAACAGCAAAAAACCAGGGATTGCGGGGCAAATCTCTAGAATTTTTTAATTGATCGGGCAATGGTGTCAACATTAGTCATTAGTCATTAGTTATTAGTCATTAGTCTGAAGAAAAAAAACCATCGATTTTAGATTCTCGACTCGAAATTTTAAACTACCAAAGTTATCAAAAAGTTAAGAAATTAGTAAAATATCTCACATCTAACAAACTTGAACCATTTTTTCACCTCTTCTTATCTCTCAATTCTCTTTCTCTGCGCCCTCTGCGCCCTCTGCGGTTCATTAAAAAAAATCTTTGTCAAAAATGCTTGAGACTTGCGATATAACATTCTTAACACCCTTCCTTCAATCTAAAATCTAAAATCTAAAATCTAAAATCCCATGACTCGCCACCTTCTCAAGGCTAACTGCAACACCGTACACTTGGGCGGTTTTTCTCCGAATATCGAACCTGCTTTAAGGGTGGATTCGGGCGATCGCATCGACATCGAAACCTATTCAGGATATTATGTTGCTGACAAAGCGCCGCCGGAATTTCTCACCCCCGAATTTTTAGATATTTGTCAGAATTTGCCTCCCCACCGCAAAGTTGGCCCCGGCCCCCACTTGCTGACCGGCCCGATTTATGTTAACAATGCCGAACCAAGAGACGTTTTAGAAATTCACATTGAGGATGTTTACCCGAGTTTACCAGTAGGATTTAATGCAATTCGCGCCGGATGGGGAGCATTACCTGACTATTTTTCCGAACCTAAATTGCGGTTTATTCCGCTAGATTTACAGCAAAAAACTGCCGAATTTCCCCCAGGTAGCCGCCTTGGGATTCCCCTGCATCCTTTTTTTGGAATTATCGGCGTTGCCAATGCCGAAATCAACCGTTCTTCTATTCCTCCAGAGCGCTACGGCGGCAATATGGACAATCAGGAACTGCAAGCAGGAACGCGGCTATTTTTACCTGTTTTTCTGCGTGGCGGTTTACTGTCCATCGGCGACGGACATTCGGCACAAGGAGATGGTGAAGTTGGCGGTACTGCTATAGAAACTTCGATGGACGGGACTATTCAAATCCTCTTACACAAAGATTTTTTTCTGATATTTCCGTTTGCAGAAACGCCTACTCATATTGTGATTATGGGATTCGGTAGAACATTAGATGAAGCGTTTGAGATGGCGGTAAAACAGACGGTTTATTGGCTGCAAAAGTTTGCAGGTTTCAAAGAAGAAGAGGCTTATGTTTGGTGTTCCATCGCGGTAAATTTTCGGATTACGCAGGCTGTCAACAATCCCCAAAAAGGAGTTCACGGAATGATACCCAAGTGTATTTTGCCCGAGGTGAAAATTATTGGTCACGGAGTTTGAGGTAAAATGATAACACGCGATCGACAAAAAAATTAAGATCGCGATCGCACAAACGACACAAATTTGTCACTGTTGTGGTCGATCAGGATCGCGATCCTGTTGACTATTAAGCTTAAAATGGGATAAGTTACCAGTTCTACCTAAATCGAGCTCAACATGAAAAACCAGACTGACGATGTTGCCAACAAAGATTTAGTCGATCGAGCTTTTGGGAGTGCAGAAATACCAGATCCGACAGCGTGGGTGCACGAACATTATTTTCTGGCTAATTTCGCCTCTACTCTGGCCCATATCCAAGAACATATGTCTGAAGACAGTTGCGAAATCGGCGAGAATGGTGACTCGGGCGAGGGGATATTATCGATCGATGCCAAAATTAGAGATATGTTGAGAGCTACTTTTAGCGACGACGGCTGGCAGTATCTCGAAAGTTTATTGTGAGTTTGGTAAAATCCATAAGTATTTGTACGTTCATAACTTGAGAGCGTAAGTTATACCAGTTTAAAAAAAGAATCCAACTTTAGGCAGATGATCTAAACCATTAGAGCATTCGTTATTCCCAATTCTTTAATCTCAAATATCAAATCTCCAATAATATCAGTTTCCTCTCCCAAGACAGACTCGCAAATCAGAGTGGCTGCGTGCATTTCCACCCCAATTTGAAGTAAATTTGACGTATTGTGATGTAGGATACTTTAGATGGGGGGGAAATTACTGTCGCTAGGAATTTCGATCGATCGCAAAAAAGCCGCACTTTCTTCCGGCAAAGCAGTATTGATAAACATCCCACTGCCCAACTCAAACCCAGCTTGCTTGGTGACTCTGGGAATAATTGCAATATACCAGTGAAAGTATTTTGTTGCCCGTTGAGCGATCGGCACCGATCGAACATTATAGTTGTAATCGGGATTGTTCAATCCGTAATAAAGCTTAGCCAGTACAGTTTTCAAAGTATCAGCCAGATCCGTAATTTCCGCATCAGTAATTTCATCAAACGAAGAGGAATGCCGGCGCGGAAAAATCCAAGTGTGAAACGGTGAAAGTGCAGCGTAAGGGATAAAAGCCACAAAATGTTCACTCTCACAAATCACTCTTTCCTTCGCCGCTAATTCGTCTTCCAAAGTCCGGCAAAACAGACATTCTCCCGTGTCATCAAAATATCTAATAGCTTCGTCGATGCGACTGCGGAATTGGCTGGGTACCACGGGTGTCGCTGCTATCTGCGAGTGGGGGTGTTCGAGAGAAGTTCCGGCAGTTTCGCCGTGATTTTTGAAGATAATAATTGTTTCAATGTGGGGATTTTTTCTAATTTCTACATAGCGCTGGCGGTATACTAAAAGTATGTTTTCAACTTCTTCAACACTCAACAAAGCTGTCGTCAAATCGTGTCGCGGATGTTCGACAATTACTTCGTGAAAGCCGATTCCCGCCATCGTGCGGTGAATTCCCGATGATATCCTCATCCATTCTGCTGTCGGGGAGAGGGCGGGATATTTGTTGCAAATTGCCCTGACTTTCCAGCCAGTGCGATCGCCCAAACGGCAAGTTTCTAAGGTTGCGTCTTCCTCATTTCCCACGCAAAACGGGCAATCGGCGCGGTGCGGTGGCACTACGGCAGCCCACTTTTTTTTGTTAGCGAATTGATCCGGTCTTGTCGCCCGTTCGGTGGCGATGATTACCCAATCTCTGGTAATTAGATTTTGTCTAAGTTCAGACATTTTCTTACCTTCAGTTTCCGGGTCAAATTGTCTCTTATTTTAGATACATAATTTGTGATTTGTCATCGCTTTTTTGTAAAATCTTAATAAATCTTGACTTTTAAATTTCCGGCTTGTAGTCTGCTAGATACCCGAATTATTCAATAATTCTGGTGTCTAAAGTGGGTAAAGCTAATAGCAGTTTGATCAAGTGAAAAAGAATCGTAAAATCGTTGCTAAATTCAAATCATCCGCGTGCATCAGCGGTTAAATTTTCTCACCAAGCCATTCCCTGCCCCTCGCCAACAATTCGTCCAAACTTTCCACGGGCCAAAACCGCACCTTTCCATCCTGGGAACCCGTGATTAAAAATTTCCCATCCCGACTAAAACAAATACTATAAATCGGACTTTTTAACTCCACAAAATCTGCCTCACCTTTGAGCAAATTGCCTTTATATCCGCTAAAGTCCGCCAGTAAATTCCCCTGTAAGTCCCACAATTTGATAGTGCAGTCAGATGAAGCAGTGGCGATCGTATCTCCTGTGGGGCTAAAACTGACACTATTTACAAAGTGATTATGTCCGATAAATGTTACTAAGCAGTTGCCCTCCAAGTCCCACAATTTTGCGGTTCTGTCAGATGAGGCAGTCCCGATCACATTTCCTGCGGGGCTAAAACTGACAGTATTTACCGAGTGATTATGCCCGGTAAATGTTACCAAGCAGTTGCCCTGCAAGTCCCACAATTTACCAGTTTTGTCAGATGAGACAGTAGCAATCGCATCTCCATTCGGGCTAAAACTGACACTATTTACCGAGTTATTATGTCCGGTGAATGTTACCAAGCAGTTGCCCTGTAAGTTCCACAATTTTGCGGTTCTGTCAGATGAAGCAGTAGCGATCACATCTCCATTTGGGCTAAAACTAACACTATTTACCAAGTGATTATGTCCGGCGAATGTTATCAAGCATTTGCCCTGTAAGTCCCACAATTTCGGGGTTCGGTCAGATGAGGCAGTCGCGATCACATCTCCATTCGGGCTAAAACTGATACTCCATAACGAGTCATTATGTCCGGTGAATGTTAGCAAGCAGTTGCCCTGCAAGTCCCACAATTTCGCAGTTTTGTCATCTGATGCAGTAGCGATCGTATCTCCTGTCGGGCTAAAACTGACACTTGTTACCGATTTATTATGTCCGGTGAATGTTACCAAGCATTTGCCCTGCAAGTCCCATAATTTTGCAGTTTTGTCATCTGATGCAGTAGCGATCGCATCTCCTGTAGAGCTAAAACTGACACTATTTATGCAGTTATTATGTCCTGTGAAACTCACCAAGTAGTTGCCCCGCAAGTCCCACAATTTGGCAGTTTTGTCATCTGATGCAGTAGCGATCACATCTCCATTTGGGCTAAAATAGGCACTTGTTATCAGGTCATTATGTCTGTTTAATGTTAGTAAGCAGTTGCCCTGCAAGTCCCACAATTTGGCACTTTTGTCAGATGAAGTAGTAGCGATCGCATTTCCATTTGGGCTAAAACTGACACTCCATACTGAGTCATTATGTTCGGTGAATGTTAATAAGCAGTTGCCCTGCAAGTCCCACAATTTGGCAGTTTTGTCAGATGAGGCAGTAGCTATCACATCTCCATTTGGGCTAAAACTGACATTTGTTACCAAGTAATTATGTCCGGCGAAAGTGAGTAAGCAATTGCCCTGCAAGTCCCATAATTTGGCTGTGCCGTCAAATGAGGCAGTAGCGATCACATCTCCAGTTGGACTAAAACTGACATTTTTCACCAAGTAATTATGTCCGGTGAAAGTGAGTAAGCAATTGCCCTGCAAGTCCCATAATTTGGCGGTTTTGTCATCTGAGGCAGTAACGATCGCATCTCCTGTGGGACTAAAACTCACACTATTTACACTGCCATTATGTCCAATGAAATTCATCAAGCAGTGACCTTGCAAGTCCCACAATTTGGCCGTGCTGTCATCTGAAGCAGTAGCGATCGCATTTCCAGTGGGGCTAAAACAGACGCTATTTACCCTGCCATTATGTCCGACAAACTGGCATCGTTCGCGGATTTTAGCAAGAATTTCCTGCAAAGCTAACAGGATATTGGTAATAGGATATTCGGAAAGCGGGGGATTGTCTGGCATCCATTTCTTTAAATCTTCTCCTGCTTTTATAGCTGCCCGCAAGGCTTCTATTTGTTTTCTCTTCGACTGAAAAAGCTTTAAGGCATTGCGTCCAGCTTCTTCAATTTGGAAAACTTCCCTGAATTGTTTACGGAATTCTCTTAATGATTCATTATTTGTCATTAATTCTTTTAGTTTCTCATCTCGACTGTCCTCCAAAAAATCATTATCCTCGTCGCTCAAACGTTTTCCTTTTTTCCATTCCCACGCATCATCCAATGCTTGACCACGCAACAGTCGGGAAGTATCTTCACGATTTGAGGCGATCCAAGCGGCGAAGTTTTCCTGGTAGGGGCGGAGTTTCGCTAATTCTTGTTGTACCCAATTGAGGTCGAAAATATCTGCGTATATGGGGTTATAAACTTGCAGATATCCGTTGCGTTTGACGACCAATCCTGAGAGTTGTAACCTTCTTTGATCTAGACTATTATCTGCACAAATTTTCCGATCTGCGTCCGTCAATATTTGCTGATAAATACCCAGCAGTAGCGCCGTCCGGTCTTGATAGTCAAGCAGCAAGCGCTTTCTAATTGTTTTTAAATGTTCTTGTTCGTCATTTGCTTCCCAATTGTCAATGACGTACTTTTGCACTAAAGCTTTCACATCAGAAATCCCACGGGCAGATTGATATACCATCAGTCGGCACAGTCTTTGCATTAAAAAAGGTTGCCCGTTTGTCCAATTAAAAACCTCAGCTAATATCTCCTCCGATATCTCTGGCGATCGCTCTCCCATTAAGCCAGGAATTAAAGCAGGTCGAGCTTCCTCAAAAGTAAACCCTGTTAAATCAATAGCTTTGCCAATATTAAAGGGTGTTCGGTCTTTATCGCGAATCAAATCTGCTGGCGTCGCAACTCCCAAAAGACAAAAGGCAAGGCGCTTATATTCAGAATTCATTGCTCTTTTGTTATAAGAAGCCCGAATTAAAAGAAAAAAGTCATCTTTCCAGCTCAGATTTAAAATCGAATCAATTTCATAAATAAAAATAACAATATTTTGCGATATTTCTGTTAGTAAAATATCTTCAATAAACTGACTCAATCGTTGAGATGGCGACAGCAATTGTCGCTGCTGCCACCAACTGTCAGCATCCACCTTTCTTGAGAGTGCGCCATCCCGAACTAACTCAGAAATAATCCCAAAATACCAGCAGTCTGAACTCTCCCTACCGATATCTGTTAAATCTATCTCCATACATTTAAAGCCTGCTTTTTCGCGCAAGCGTTTCATCGTTTGTACTAGCAAGCTAGATTTGCCCATTTGCCGGGAGTTCAACACATAACAAAATTCTCCGGCTATCAAACTGTCATAAAGTTCGCTGTCGGCCTGACGCTTAACATAGGTAGGATGTTCGTACTCTAAACAGCCACCAACTTGATATTGATAAACCGCCATAATATGGTTTTACTCCCGACTCTTATCTCGAAATTTTTCTCCAAAATAATCCCGATATAACCGACAGCTAGGAGTGATACCATGCTGATTTTTCTTGACTAAACCCGTACTCAATAACTTAAATTCTAGCACCTGTTCTAATTTGACCGCACTGTCTGCAGAAACAACTTGTTGGAGAGCGGCTTTGAGTTCAGAATAATTTTGCAAGTTGGCCCAGTGATCCTGCAAATACTGGCGGTAAATTCCCACCTCTGTAGCTGCATTTTGCAAAATGTCTGCTAAAGATAGATTGGAATCCTTCAAATGATAAAGCGCCTTGCGTACCAGATAAGGATAACCGCCAATCATTGCCATCAATGCGACAACTTCATCAGTTCCCCAAGATAATTGATGGCGGCTGGCTAAATCTAGAATATTTTGCTGGCTAAATTCTGTCAACTCTACTTCAAATCCGACATTAAATGGGGATTGATTAACAGGTAATTTCACGTACACATTTGTAGAATAAAGCAGCACCATTCGCAATTTTTCCCATCCTTCCCTTTTCCGACTTTTTTCAAACCAGCTTCGTAACATACTAAAAAAATCTTCTGAAATTTCCTTATAACAAAAAATACAGTCTATTTCTTCTAAAGCCAATACTAAAGGACTATCTTTAGCTGCTAAAACTTGATCTTCAAAGTAGTTTTTGCAATTCATAAGAATGCCTCCACCCGCCTGCAGTTTGTCGATATTAGATTCTAGTTTGAGCTCTCGGCTGATATTCAAGCAAAACCATTTAATAAGTTTATTTATATCACTAAAAATTTCTTTTTCAGCCTCTCTAAAATCTAAACGTACTAACCGATAATTATTGGTATTCGCGCATTCCATAATGCGATACAACAAAGAAGTTTTCCCCATCAACTTGGGAGCTTTAATGCGAATCATTGACCCCCGCTGTAAAATCTGTTGATAACAGTCAGATTCCATTCTAGAACGCTCTATATAAAACTCAGAATTTAATCGCACTGGCCCTTCTGGCCATTCTAATGCTTTTGGAGCTTCAGGGGTTCTTTCCCTGAATTCCTTTAATAACTCTTCACAAACTAATTCCGGTTTATATTTGACAAATAATAGAATCAGCTCTTCACGTTGCGTATATCCTCCACCCGGCTCATTTTTGATATTAAATTTGTCCTGGCAAATATTTGAAATATGACTAGAGACAGAGTTGGGGTTTATTTTCTTTTGAGGATTTATATACTTAGCGATTGTTTTATCTAACTCTCCTTTCAAGAACCCCTCTAGCACTTTATGCTGTTTTGGAGTAAGCTCGTTTGGGTAAATGGCATCGAACTCTTGTTGACTCATCATCTCGATATTACCTCAATCATTGACTTGCCTGCTTTCTCTTAAATTAGCATAACTCAGAGCTTTAGCATAGCTGTTCAGTCAATTCCTAGTTAATTTTCACAAATTTCTAAGCCAAAAGTGATTTGTGAGTTTTTTCTCACAAACTCTTTCACAAATCATTCAATCCCAACTCACAATCTCTTCAAAATTTTACTTAACAACTAATTTGGGAGGCTAATTTGACGATCGCCCCCGAACACAAAAAATCCAGATATCGTAGGAAATGTAGAGAGAGATTAAAAAAAATGAAACCAGAAAAACCGAATAATAGACGGAACTTTTTGAAGAAGCAGTCTAACTCAGATATCAAATGGTTCTTAGAGAAAGTTTTTGTACCCATCCTCCTAGTGACGATTCCTTTAACACCAAGTACGATCGAACTTTTGCAGACTGAACAACCGCCAACTCCTGTACAAAAGGTTCCACCGATCGAGCACAGGACTCCACCGTCACCATAACATCGGATGCGATCGCCCTTGTTAAGCCAACTGCAACTGCACATTCTGCAACTTGCAAATAGCTTTCAACACTTGCGCCAACAAGAGCGATCGCTCTTTGTCCATCAAATTCAATTCCGGTAAAATCTGATAAGTGCAAGGATTTCCGCGCGTCACCCGCACAAACCGATAACTTTCACCATTCGTCGTCAATCCCCAAACAGACGATTGCTGCTGCAAACTTTTATAAGTATAAGTCAGGAGTTGCGGCAAACCAGTCAAAGGTGCGATCGCACTATTCTTCGCCTCCACTACCAAAATCCAAAACTGTGCAGCCGCGAGCTCTGCATCCGGCTGATTTACGGCTAAAACATCCAACCGCCCTTTAATTAAAGTATCCCCATCTTCAACCTCGATCGGGATGCTATCTTCCATTGTCAGCAGGATCGGAATATCAAAAAATCCTGCTAATCTCATTAACGGTGAAAGCACTAAAAATTTAACCAGTTTTGCAGAAACTTTCCCTGCTTCTAGATGACGCCAAAAGTGCTTACCGATTAGCAATAATTCCTGCTGTTCAAAATCCGTCAGAGGTTCCAGAGAGAAAAAATCAGTAAAACCTCCTCCTGTTTGTCTTTCCAATTTGAGAAGGCGGCGAACGTCGTTTAGAGAAAGTTGGCTTGCTTCCAATTTTTGGGTCATGGCTTTAGTGCGATCGGCTGTTAATGTAAATTATAAAAGCATTACCATCGGATTTGTTATGATATAATCTTACCAGATATCGCTCCTGTAAATCGGGTAGGTAGATTGTATGAAAGCAATTAAAGTGATGGCAACGATCGACGATCGAGGACAATTGTGCGTTGGTGAACCGCTCAAGTTATATCGCAACAGCCGAGCCGAAGTAATTGTGCTGGTTCCCGAGGTAACAGAAATTAATAAAGACAAGCAATCTCATGAAGCCAACCACCAAACCACGCAACTAGAAGACTACTTCAACTTCCTGAGACCTGACGATATTCGGCTCAAAGGTTCCCGTATCGGCATCGAAACCATTCTTTATGAATACCTGTTTCGCGCCCGAACTCCCGAAGAAATCGCTAACATTTATACATCCCTCACCCTCGAACAAGTTTATGCGACCATTTTGTACTACCTGCACAACAAAGAAGCAGTCGGTAAGTACATAACCGAATGGTTGGAATGGGGAGAAAAAATGCGAGAAGAACAACGTCGCAATCCTCGTCCAGTATATGAAAAAATCCGCAAACTGAGAGCAGAAAGAGATGCAAGGAGAAAAGCTGATGCCAATCCAGTATCTCTTTGATGAAAATGTCGAGCCTGCGTATGTCAACCAAATTCGCAGACGCAATCCCGATCAGGTTGTTCTAGCAGTGGGAGAACTAACAGCCCCTTCCAAAGGCACTCTCGATCCAGAAATTCTTATTTGGTGCGAAATCCACAATTTCATTCTTGTTACCAACAACCGTCGCTCTATGCCTGTTCATTTAACAGATCATCTAGAGCAAAATCGCCATATTCCAGGAATATTTATCCTGAATACCAAGATGAGTGTTGGTCAAAATATTGACGAACTGATTTTGATTTATCAAGGATCGTTTGATGATGAGTACCAAGATAAAATTGAGCATTTACCGCTACCATAATTTCTAATACAGTCCCAACATTTAGAAAATTCCCCAAAGTCTTAAGGAAAATAAACATACTTTTGCCCCAACTTATGCAAACAATAGTTAAAAAGACTAACCGAAGCTAAAGTTAAGAACGATGTCACAAGATACCATCGAATCAATTCTGCAAGAAAAACGGCTATTTCAGCCGCCCGCTGAATTCTCCGAAAAAGCTCACATCAAAAGCCTAGAAGAGTACCAAGCCCTCTACGACAAAGCCAAAGCTGACCCCCAAGCATTCTGGGCAGAACTCGCGGCCCAAGAATTGCACTGGTTCCAAAAGTGGGATACCGTGCTCGACTGGCAGCCGCCTTTTGCTAAATGGTTTGTCAACGGTAAAATTAATATTTCTTACAATTGTCTCGATCGCCACTTAACCACTTGGCGCAAAAATAAAGCCGCCCTGATTTGGGAAGGCGAACCCGGAGACTCTCGCACCCTCACCTACGCGCAACTCCACCGCGAAGTCTGCCAAATGGCGAACGTTATCAAAGAATTGGGAGTTCAAAAGGGCGATCGCGTCGGCATTTATATGCCCATGATTCCTGAAGCTGCGATCGCCATGCTAGCCTGCGCCAGAATCGGTGCAGTACACAGCGTTGTTTTTGGCGGTTTTAGTGCAGAAGCTTTGCGCGATCGCCTCAACGACGGCCAAGCAAAACTCGTCATCACCGCCGACGGAGGCTTCCGCAAAGATGCAGCAGTTGGTCTCAAAACACAAGTAGACAAAGCACTAGCAAATAATGCCGTACCCAGCGTTACCAACGTTCTGGTAGTTCAGCGCACCAAGCAGCAAATTGACATGGAACCAGGGCGCGATCGCTGGTGGCATGAATTGCAAAAAGGTGCATCCGCTGACTGTCCTGCCGAACCGATGGATAGCGAAGATTTACTATTCATTCTTTACACTTCTGGAAGTACCGGAAAACCCAAAGGAGTCGTCCATACAACGGGGGGTTATAACCTTTATACCCACATGACAACCAAGTGGATATTCGACCTCCAAGATACCGATGTTTACTGGTGTACTGCTGATGTCGGCTGGATTACCGGACACAGTTACATAGTCTACGGGCCGCTGTCCAACGGCGCGACAACTTTAATGTATGAAGGTGCTCCTCGCCCTTCTAATCCCGGCTGTTTTTGGGATGTAATTGAAAAATACGGCGTCACAGTTTTCTACACTGCACCCACCGCCATTCGCACCTTTATGAAAATGGGTGAAGAATTGCCAAATGCCAGAGATTTGTCATCTTTACGATTGTTAGGAACCGTCGGCGAACCGATTAATCCTGAAGCTTGGATGTGGTATCAACGAGTAATTGGCAACTCGAATTGTCCGATAGTCGATACTTGGTGGCAAACAGAAACCGGGGGAATTATGATTACCGCTTTGCCCGGTGCAATTCCTACAAAACCCGGTTCTGCAACCCTACCGTTCCCTGGAATTGTGGTCGATATTGTTGACCAAGATGGCGAACCAGTAACTAACGAAAGTGGCGGTTATTTAGTGGTGAAACATCCTTGGCCGGGAATGATGCGGACGCTTTACAACGATCCCGATCGCTTCCGCCGCACTTATTGGGAATATTTGCACCCGAAAGATGGGGAATTCGTGTACTTTGCAGGGGACGGCGCGCACAAGGACAAAGACGGTTATTTCTGGGTAATGGGCCGCGTTGACGATGTAATTAATGTGGCCGGACACCGACTCGGCACGATGGAAGTCGAGTCAGCTTTGGTATCGCATCCAGCGGTGGCGGAAGCTGCGGTTGTTGGTAAACCGGATGAGATTAAAGGTGAGGACATTGTGGCTTTTGTCACGCTGGACAACTCGCAGCAACCTAGCGATGAATTGGCTAAGGAATTGAAGCAGCACGTTGTTAAGGAAATTGGGGCAATCGCCCGTCCCGGCGAAATTCGATTTACCGATGCTTTGCCGAAAACTCGAAGCGGGAAGATTATGCGGCGTTTGCTGCGTTCTTTGGCTGCGGGACAAGAGGTTTCTGGGGATACTTCGACTTTGGAAGACCGGACGGTTTTGGATAAATTGCGGGGTGGTGCGTAGGGGTATTTTGTAACAGCAGATGTAGGCAGATAAACACAGATGAACGCAGATAAAATTACATCAGCGTTCATCTGTGGTTTAATTGTTAAATATGAGCTACAATCAAGATAACTTCTGGACTGGATCTGAGCGCGATGCCTCCACTACTTAGCAAAACCACAGATCAGCGAATTGTTCATCATGGAATGTGGGAACGGTTTAAATTTATCCAAAAAGGCTTTGAAGGCTCCCCTAGAGTGCGACTATTTTACTATGATGGGACGATTGAGATTCTGATGCCTGGAGAAGACCACGAAACTTTTGCTCATGTTATCGGTTACTTAGTGACTACCTTTCTCGTCGAACAGGGAATTTTCTTCAAGCCCACAGGGGCAATGACGCAGGAAAGATCGGGAGTTGTCTCTGTGCAAGCAGACGAATCCTACTACATTGGGAGTGTAAAACCAATTCCCGATTTGTCGATCGAAGTTGTCTTTACCAGTGGAGGAATCAGTAAGTTAGAGCGCTATAAAGCTTTGGGTGTTCCAGAGGTGTGGTTTTGGGAAGATGGATTACTGAAGATATATCATCTCCAAGATGGTAGCTATGAAAATAGCGATCGCAGTCAGCTACCCGGACTCAACAACCTCGATCTCGATTTGATGAAACGCTGTATTTTGATGGCCGAAACTGATGCTGGAGAAGCTATTAGATTGTTCCGTCGAGAGATGTAGCCGATCGTAATTTAGCAAATTATGTATGAAAGATTTAAGCTCTTGTTGCTTGCGATCGAGCATCAATCGATCGCAAGCAATATTTGAAGGTGGGTAGATCGATCGCCCGCATACTACAGTTAGGCGATCGCTCTTTTGTTATCCAAGATTCACGGATATACCAAAAACAGCTTATTTACCGCGCCACAGATGAACGGCATCGGCGTTAATTTCAGACCTTACCTGTAGCCAATCCTCCAGCAAGTAGTCATCATCAACTGCTTGCTTGTGCTGTTCGTCTTTGAGAATTGCCAAGACGTGAACTCCAGACGGATAGTTGACATGACGAATTTCTGGGTCATATCCCAAGTCTTGAATTTTTGCCAGAACGCGATCGACAGCAGCGAGAACAGTAAGAGCGGCCGCAAGAATAATTTGACCGAGTTTAGCACCCGGTTTTACACATTCTAGAACAGCCATTATTCTTTCTCATTATGCTATCTTAGATATTTTTACGGTAGCAATGAATTATTTGGCTCATCTATTCTTATCAAAAGGCACGCCAGAATCCCTGATTGGCAACCTCTTAGGAGATTTTGTCAAAGGAACGGCCGTCAACCTTTATCCCGATGAAATTAGGAAGGGCATCGATTTGCACCGCAAAGTAGATAGCTACACGGACTCTCACCCAATAGTGCGATCGAGTAAAAGCCTTGTTTGCGGTCACAGACGCAGGTTTGCTGGAGTTTTGATTGACGTGTTTTACGACCACTTTTTGGCTAAAAATTGGCTGGAATATTCAGAAATTCCGCTCCGCGATTTTTCTCAGGATGTCTATAAAATCCTGCAAGACAACCGCGATATATTGCCTGAATCTCTCCAGCGGGTGCTGCCAACAATAATTGCCCGTGACTTGCTCTGCTCGTACCAGGAAATTGCCGAAATAGGCATCACTCTTACAAGAATGTCGGCCAGACTTAAGCGGACAAATAACTTAGCAGGTGGAGTTGAAGATTTGACGGCTAATTATCAGCAGCTTGAATCAGATTTTCGGGCTTTTTTCCCTGAATTGATAAATTATGCAAAAAAATTCAAGCATTAATATCCTATTGAATAAAAATACCGATGCTTGGGGTGGCGCCATCGCCTGATCGGCATATCAAATTACCGACCAACTTGACACGGGTTCCAGAACGTTAGTTTATCGCTCAATTCGAGAGACATACCATAACCATCGGCGAACTGAATAGCAGATTTTCCTTCGGCTGCGAGGTAGTTGTTAATTGGAGTTTAGACTAAGCACAAATTGACTCAGCTAACGCTGAGTGAAATTCTAGTGAATTTAGAAAGAGTTTTCTAAGGTTAAATTACGAATTTGGGAGAGTTTTGGAACCGACCTTTACCCTTTTTGACCACGGGATAGCGACATCTTTGAGCGCGCAGTTTACCGGATGACCATCCAGCCGATTTTCCTCGGGATTTGGGAGCAACAGCCGGACTCCCAATCCTAATTAAAAGTGGAAGCATTGATTGTGCAACCCTTCCAGGTGTCAATTCAGGGAGAGGCTTTTGCCAGGGTAGACGAATTTCCCTGACTAAATCTTGAGCTAACCATAATTGCCAAGTTAGCAATGGCATCAAATCACTCCATCGTTCACATTGTTCTGGAGTGCTTAGCTTCGGAATTGTCCAATGCAATGTTTGTTTCGCTAAGCGATACCAGTGTTCGATGGCAAAACGACGTAGATATAGTTGCCAAATTTCTGTAAGAGGTGGCATTTGAACACCAACCCAAACTAACCACAAAGGTTGAGTTTTTAATTGACCCGTTACAGTGTCTAAGCGTTCTACTAAAATCAGAGTCATCGGATGTTTGGGACTACCTCGGAAATGTAAGTTATCCCATGTTCTCAACCTGATTCGTCCGAGTTTCGGCTCAAGGGATTCCAGGGTTTGTTCTGGTTCCCACCAGCTTGAGGAGTCGTTAAGCTTAAACTGGTTTCCATGAATTTTTGGCCGTCCTCTACCACTATAGGCTGGGGGTGTTGACCATAAGCAACGATTGGAGCGAATACGCATTAGTTTATCAGCGGCGATCGCAGCAGTAGCTTTAACCAGAGGGGCGCACCCATACTCACTATCAAATAGGGCGATGGGTCTATTCTGAAGATATTCACAGACTTGTGCCAATTGTTCAGCGCCTTTACCGATTGGGTTGTCCCAACTGGTAATACGTTCGTGTCTTAATGGCAGCGCCCAACTCCCGCTAATCGTTGGTATCAGTGCGATCGTACTATATCCTTGACCGATACCAACAGGTATGCCGTGAGGTAAGGCTGTGGGTTGATGTTCATAGGTCCGTTCTTTGAGAGTAGGTGCATGGGGTCTCAACCATGCTGTATGATCGATCGCTAATACTGGACGTTCCACTTGTGACATCTGTTGGATATATAGTTGCATCAATTGGTCTCGGTCTGGTCTACAATCTTGCAGCGCTTCGTAGACGCTTGACCACTCACGCCGAAATAAGGGATTGAGGGCTAAATCTCCTAAACATGAGACGTGGCGAGTCGTCATTATCGCGTCTGCTAGTTCAAAGGTGGCGTCTTTGGCATTGCCGAGACATTCATAAGCTTGTTGACGAAATTCCCGTAATTGTTCAAACTTCATGGCAGGTAGATTTGAGATTTTTAGCTGAATTCTCAATCTTCTACCCTTACGCTGTCTGTTGAAACTATCGCAGACAGTTTTTTTTTGAGGTTGTCAGCCGAAGAGAACGTCAACGGTCGTCGGCATCTATGCTAGTGGTTGAGCCTCATAGCTCTTCACCAGCGACCATTGCCGTTCTTAAGTTGAAATCTAACCGTGCTTTAAGAGGTGCTTAGTCTAAACTCCAGTTGTTAATGTCCAAAGATATTTTGATCGGGCGATCGCATACAATTGCAATGCCTTCAAAAGCGAAAATCCAGCCACATTCCTGAATTAATGATAGAATCACTTGCCATTTGGTGCGCTCGTACAAATTCAAAACATCAACACAATAATCAATTGCTCCCGACCCTAATTCTACTTTTCCACTAATATAATTACCTGCACAATTTATTGGATTTAGATATAAATTTTTACGATATTTCTGCAAGTAAAATGTTAGTTCATCGTCAGGTATCATTCTGAGCTTATTCGTCATGTTTAATCTATATATAACTTGGATTGTGGAGAAAAGCTTATAGTGCCATCGCATTAATGACCAGATATCTCTATAATTCTCTCTGTTTAATCTGTCCATTTCTCGGTGTACTCTAAACATTGCTTGGAAGTAGGGATCGAAGTATATATTTGTCAATGCTTGTAAGCGATCGCCAAACTGAATGGATAATTGAATTTCGATAATTCGCGACAAAGCAGCAAAAGGACTACTACAAAAAATAATTATAGGTTTTTGTCTCCCTAGCGTGGCGTAAGCCAGTTGGATAGCTGCTGTAGCTTCCTGATAGTTAATAGATTTTGTAGAAAGAATGATGCCTTCCCACTTTTCCATATAAACTGGAATAAGAGCTTTTTGTTCGGGAGCTAGTTCCGAAATTAGGTCAGTCATAAAGTAAATAATAATTTAGGGGATTATTGAATAATTTATCATAACTAAAATAATAGTTTTATTGCAGGAGGAGCGTATAGTTTTTGAACTAAAAAGATTTGATTGACGTGTTTGACGATTAATCGTGCAACACTTTGCAAAAATTAATATAAAAATACAGCTTGCAGTGTCAACAGATAGCAAACTCATGTACAATTCTACCAATATGTGCATCAAATCTCAGGTCTAACAGGGTTCAAAATATGGCAACCAGAATTCAGAACCTGCAAATAACTAAAGTAGTTGATGGCGACAGCATCAAAATTTCTCTCAACGGCAAAACCGAGTCTCTGCGCCTGATTTGCGTCGATACAGAAGAAAGTCATTCGGGAGGCTCCAAACCTATAACTGCTGCGGGCAAAGCAGCTTCGGAAATGGCTAAAAAATACTTCGCCACAGCAGATGGCGGACTTGCTCAAATTGACATAGAATTTGATACAGATGATCCCATAGAAATTGCGGTGGAAAAACACCGCGACAATTATGGTCGCCTCCTTTGTTACGTGCATAAAGATGAGGAAAATTACAATCTAAAACTGATTGCAGAAGGCTGGAGTCCCTACTTTGTGAAATACGGGCGCTCCCGATTGTACCACCGCCAAATGACTGAGGCAGAATCGGCAGCAAAAGCTTACAATCTGATGATTTGGAATCCGATTACCAATGCCAAAATTCCCTGTCGCAACTATGCTAATTTACTGCCTTGGTGGTCGATGCGCGCCTCAATTGTTGAAGAATTTCGCTTGTCGAAACCAACGGGAGGAACGTTTTCCTTGAGGTTGGATTATCCAAAAATATTGGCAGCTTCCGAGACAGCTAAATCTATTACTATTTTCTGCGATTTGCAGGCTGGGATTAATAAATGGATAGGCAATAATGCTCTAATTTATGCTGGTTCGGTTTATCATAAATTAGACTTGTGGATACCGGATGCTGAGACTGAGACGATGGCACCTTTAAAGCGGCTGATTGACAAGCGTTATGCGGGTCAAGGACGCGGCTACGTTTATATTAGCGGGAAGGTAGAACAGTACAAAGGGAAGCCTCAAATTGTTTTGAGGGATATCAAACAACTTTCGGATTTTCCCAGATAATATTTAAACCAGACTTTATTTCATCCATCTTTTTTACTGGTTCTAATGTTCTTCCGAAGTACGATCGCGCAAATAGAGGGATCTCCTAAAAAAGCTCGTCCTCTATTCAGCCATGATATTTTATTTATCCAGAGGTGCAGGAAAATTTTTTGAATTTGCGGACGGTTATTATTTCCCTTCAAACGAGGTCACAAAATAATCAAAATTATATCATTTTTTCCATAGCGCTAATACTTTAGACTCGCTGTATGCACGTAAAAAGTGGGGAGCGAGTCAGCGTGTAACATCGTTCCGACAGAAACACAATCGATTGTTTTAGCTAGCCAAGTTTTTAACTTCAGTATTATTAAGGTTGATTAAGCCAAATATTAAGTGTATTTAACCCGTTAATACTATAATATTATCACCGCAAATCTGTAGCTGCCAATAGCTGCGCGATCGATCCACACTCCAGAGACTTAAAAGCTATGTGCCAATTACTGGGAATGAACTGCAATGTTCCGACAGATATTTGCTTTTCTTTTGAGGGTTTTTCTGCAAGGGGGGGCAAAACGGACGTTCATCAAGACGGTTGGGGAATTGCTTTCTTTGAAGGTTTGGGATGTCGCCTTTTTATAGACTCTAAACCTGCGATTGCTTCTCCGGTTGCAGAAGTAGTGCGTCGCTATCCCATTCATTCAACTAACGTCATTGCTCACATCCGCAAAGCCACGCAAGGCAAAATTGCTCTGGAAAACTGCCACCCTTTTATTCGGGAACTTTGGGGACGTTATTGGGTATTTGCTCACAACGGAAATCTCGAAAATTTTCATCCAGAATGTGCCGGAGTTTACAAACCGGTTGGCAAAACTGACAGCGAAAAAGCATTTTGTTTGATATTAGAAAAGTTGCGCTCTACTTTTCCTCAAAGTAAGCCTGCTTTAGGGGAAATTTACCCGGTACTAGAGGAAATTACTAAAACTTTAGCACAACACGGAATTTTTAATTATTTACTTTCCGATGGAGAACACTTGTTCACCCACTGTTCTACTAATCTGCATTATATTGTGCGACAAGCACCTTTTGCTAGCGCTCACTCGATCGACGAAGATGTAACTGTCGATTTTCGAGAATTGACCAACGAGGACGATCGCGTGGCTGTTATTGCCACTTTTCCGCTGACAGATAACGAAGTTTGGACGCAAATTCAGCCGGGAGAATTGCTGGTATTTGAGGATGGTTTGCCGCTCAATTCTGAGCGGCTGGAGTTAAGTTAACGAGACTTAAACAAATTTAAAGCCTAAACAGAGCATCGAACCTGCTAAATGAATAGCTTTCCAGTTTGATTGATAAAGCCAGATTTGTCATCGCGCTTGACAGCGGCTAAGCCTTCCGAAAAACTGCCCGCCGCCGAAAATTGGGGGGCACTTTTCCACTAGCCTGCTTGATTAAGGTATCCCCACCCTTTTGGAGGGGTAACTGCTGCTAAACCTTGATTAAATGAGCGGGGGTTGCACAATTTGAGGATGATTCTTGTGGCGTGTCCCGCCTTCCGTGAAAAGACATCTTGCACCATTGTCAATAAGCTTTTTATGAACAGGCAAGGTGCCTGTTCACAATACAGCACTTCCGGATGTTATGAGGTACAATAGAATCGACTAAAAATAATATACCAATGAAAGCATACTCAGTAGATTTGCGATCCAAAATAGTAGCAGCCCATGTCGAGCAGAAGCTGTCGATCAGAAAAACAGCAGAAATATTTGCCTGCAGTAAAAGCTTAGTTCAAAAACTTGTCAAGCAACAAAAAATAGAGGGGAATTTACAGCCTAAACCGAGGGGTAAACCCAGATTCAGTCATTTGAATAATGCGTCACAAGAGTTAAGAGAAATAGTGGTCACACATCCCGATGCAACTTTGGTAGAATTGTGTGAGTTGTTCGCCCAAAAGACAGGAAATTGGGTAGGCAGAACAGCCATGTGTAGCGCCTTACAGAAGTTGGGATTAAATCGTAAAAAAAAACAGTCAGGAGTAGCCAAGCAGGCACAGAAAGAGTGATGAAGTTAAGGTTAGACTATTGGGAAAAAGTCAAGGATATCGAGCCAAAAAATCTAGTATTTTTAGATGAGACTGGAGTATTGCTAGGTTTAACCAGAACTCATGCACGTTCGCAACGAGGAACTAGAGCCTATGCGGTCAAACCTTTTTATCGAGGCAAGAAAGTCACAGTAATTGGTGCAATTAGCCTCACGAAAGTAGTGGCATTAATGACCCTGGACAACTCGATGGATAGCAAAGCATTTGAGGTGTTTATCGAGAAATGTTTAGTGCCACAATTGTGGCCCGGAGCCGTAGTAGTGATGGATAACTTACCAGCGCATAAAGTAGATTCAATTACATCGATGATTGCCGTGGTGGGTGCTTCTATTTTATGTTTATCCCCATACTCTCCTGATTTTAATCCGATTGAATTATGGTGGTCGCAACTTAAATCTTTATTGCGACAGTTTTCACCAACCAGCACTAAAATGGTTGACACGATAATTGCTGTGGCTCTTGACTTAATTAATCCGAAACATCTCAAAAACTGGTTTACTAATTGCTGCTACTGTACCTCATAACATCCGGAAGTGCTGTAAAATTCATCTCTTGTGGAACAGGCATCTTGCCTGTTAAGCGAGAATGGTGCAACATCTCAGGTGAAAAGACATTAGACTGGCTAGGATATCCCATCCCACAAAACAATCAAAATCATCCCCCAATTATGCAACGGCTTCTACTGTCCCCGAACTGACAACAGAGGGATTAATTCGGTTGAACAGCCGCTAGAATTTGTCCGGCTGTCACCGTTTGCCCCTTTTCACAAAACAACTGGGCAACAGTGCCGGCAACATCAGCAGTAATAGCAATTTCCATTTTCATCGCTTCCAAAATTAACAGGCGATCGCCTTCAGCAACCGCATCTCCAACATTAACCAGCACCTGCCAAACATTCGCCGAAACGTGAGCGACAACTGCCTCACAGCCGATCGGCAAAGTAACCTCCGCCACCGTCTCAGAACCCACATCCGCCGAGGATTCTGCTGCCACTTCAGCTTCAAATTCCCCGGATGCGGCCCAGCGATCGCGCTCTGCATTAAATGCGGCTTGCTGCTGCGCTTTAAACTCAGCAGCACTGCCCGCAATAGAATGCAAAAACTCATTGTATTCTCTCAAATTAAAAGTGATTTCCTCAACCTTTAATTGAAACTTCCCTTCGATAAATTCTTCCCGACAGCGGTGCAATTCCTCATGAGAAACCGGATAAAATCGGATTTGGTCAAAAAAGCGCAAAAGCCAAGGTTTACCAGACTGGAAATCCGCCGTTTGTTTGAACCGATTCCACATTTGCACCGTGCGGCCGACAAATTGATAACCTCCGGGCCCTTCCATCCCGTAAACGCACAAATACGCGCCGCCAATGCCAACTGCATTTTCAGGAGTCCAAGTGCGGGCGGGATTGTATTTAGTAGTAACCAAACGGTGGCGCGGATCGAGGGGAGTTGCGACGGGCGCGCCTAAATAAACGTCTCCCAAACCCATCACTAAATAGCTAGCATTAAATACAATTTCTCTGACTTGTTCGATGCTGTCAAGCCCGTTTATGCGGCGAATAAACTCAATATTGCTGGGACACCAAGGTGCATCCGATCGCACAGACTGCATATATTTTTCAATGGCCAACAGCGTCGATTCATCTTCCCAAGATAAAGGCAAGTGCACAATTCGCGCCGGCACTTCCAAATCCTCGATCGCCGGAAGTTCCGCCTCCGCCGCAATCAGCGCCTGCATGAGCTGCTGTTGCGAAATCGGGCGGCTGTCAAAATGAATTTGGAGCGATCGCATTCCCGGCACTAATTCGATAACACCAGGCAACGGATTTGCTTTCAACTGTTCCATCAAGGCGTGCGCCCGAAAACGCAAATTTAAATCCAGCACCAACGGGCCGTATTCAACTAGAATATATTTATCCCCAGCTTGACGGTAAGTAACAGCAACCTGTCCCGGAGATTCAGGAATTTCGTGCAAAATTGGAGAAGCGGAAACTGCGGGCAATTCCTCCGCATTTTTCCCAAAAACAGGCAAACAAAAAGTAGCAATTTGCTTATCTTGTGCTAATTCCCGCTGCAAAGCTTCAGCAAAACTCAAACAGTGAAAGCGAATGCTGTCCCCCGGTTTCAGTTGCCCGATTTTCCACAATTCCGACTGCACAATAGTAGCAGGACACACAAAACCTCCCAAACTCGGGCCGTCAAGACCGAGAATTACAGGCATATCGCCCGTAAAATCGATCGTGCCGATCGCGTAAGCATTATCGTGAATGTTAGACGGGTGCAAACCCGCTTCTCCTCCGTCTTGACGCGCCCAGGTGGGCTTCGGGCCAATCAGCCGAATGCCCGTCCGCGTCGAGTTGTAATGCACTTGCCATTCTGTGGAGAAAAACATTTCGATGTCTGACTCAGTAAAGAAATCCGGCGCGCCATGAGGCCCGTACAAAACGCCGATTTCCCAATTATTACTGTAGGTGGGAATTAGTTCCGAAGGCAAAGATATTTCCGCTTCCAGAGTTGCAGTTTGAAGCAGTTTAAGCACATCTCCCGGACGCAGCGTGCGGCCCGCGTGTCCGCCAAATTTGCCCAGTACAAAAGTTGATTTGCTGCCCAAATAATCGGGAACATTAAAGCCGTGCTTTACCGCTAAATAAGTGCGGTAGCCGCCGCCTTGAATGCCTTTTAACTTGAGAATGCTGCCAGCTTTTACGGGAATTGCCGTCCAAAACGGCACCGATTCGCCGTTTAGCGTTCCCTTCATAGTTGCACCCGTCAAACTAATAACTGTATCGGCATTAAAGCGCAGAGTTGGGCCTGTCGCTGTGAATTCCAATCCTGCTGTCGATTCGGGATTTCCTACTAAACGATTTGCCGATCGAAATGCCAGATGATCCATCGGCCCAGAAGGCGGCACGCCAACATCCCAATAGCCAATCCGCCCCGGATAATCTTGAATGCTGCTGTAGGTTCCCCCATCCAATACATCAATCGTTAAAGGTGCGTATTCAAAAGAGTTTAAAAAGCGCGTGCTCAGTTCGCCCCGGTTGAATCTGGAATCGTCCAAAATCTGGCGGAGGTAATCTAAATTAGTTTCAATTCCCGCTATTTCACTGCCATCTAAAGCAGCTTTGAGTTGAGCGATCGCCTGGGTTCGATTATCCCCGCAAACGATTACTTTGGCTAGCAGCGGATCGTAAAAAGGAGTAACCTCCGTGCCGGTTTCTATCCAACTGTCGCAGCGGACGTTTTCGGGAAAGGCAACTTGATTCAGCAACCCGGAACTCGGCTGAAAATTCTTGCCGGCATCTTCCGCATAAATTCGCACCTCAATTGAGTGTCCCTGCGGCCGATAGCGGTACTCTTCCAGGGGGAACAAATCTCCCGAAGCCTGTTTTACCATCCACTCAACAAGGTCGATGTTGTTGACAGCTTCAGTAACGCCGTGCTCAACTTGCAAGCGCGTGTTGACTTCCAAAAAATAAAACTGTTTCGCATCGACATCAAAGACAAATTCAACAGTACCGGCTGACTGGTAATTTACGGCTTTTCCCAGCCGCACTGCTGCACCGTACAACTGATTTCGCTGTTCGTCGCTAATAGCAGGGGCGGGGGTTTCTTCAATTACTTTTTGATTGCGCCGCTGCACTGAACAATCTCGCTCGCCCAAGGCTATGACATTTCCTTTGCCATCTCCAAAGATTTGGACTTCAATGTGCCTGGCTGTTTGAATGTATTTCTCTAAAAAAACGCCGCTTTGTTTAAAATTGCTTTGACTCAAACGCTGTACTTTTTCAAATGCTTCTGCCAAATCTGGATCGCCAAAACAAGCCTGCAAACCAATGCCGCCACCGCCTGCGGTACTTTTGAGCATTACCGGATAGCCGATCGCCCCAGCGGCTTTTTGGGCATCCTCTAAACTTGCTAAAAGTTCGCTTCCGGGAGTTAGCGGCACTTGATTTGCAGCGGCTATTTCCCGCGCGGTGTGCTTCAATCCAAAGCAGCGCAACTGAGTCGGAGTCGGGCCGATAAATGCAATATTTTCGCTTGCACAAGCTTCGGCAAATTCAGCATTTTCGCTCAAAAAGCCGTAACCCGGATGAATAGCTTGAGCTTTTGTTTGGCGCGCAACTTCGAGAATGCGATCGAACCGCAAATAACTCTCGGCTGCGGCGGCTGCACCGATACAAACGGCTTCGCTGGCGGCGAAAACGTGTTTGGCGTGGGCGTCGGCTTCAGAATATACTGCTACCGAAGCAATTCCGAGGCGATCGAGCGTGCGGATAATTCGGCAGGCAATTTCACCGCGATTTGCAATCAAAACTTTGTTAAACATTGGGGTAATTGGTAATTGGGAATTGCAGGGGTGTCTGCTTACATCTTGTACTATCCTGAAAAACAGGCAGGATGCCTGTTCCACAAAGAGTGAGTTTTCTTGTGGGTCGAACAGGCAGGATGCCTGTTCCACAAACATTAAATTTTCTTGTGGGGTGGGCTTCTAGCCCGCCCCTAAAACTATCCTGAAAAACAGGCAGGATGCCTGTTCCACAAACATTAAATTTTCTTGTGGGGTGGGCTTCTAGCCCGCCCCTAAAACTATCCTGAAAAACAGGCAGGATGCCTGTTCCACAAACATTAAATTTTCTTGTGGGGTGGGCTTCTAGCCCGCCCCTAAAACTATCCTGAAAAACAGGCAGGATGCCTGTTCCACAAACATTAAATTTTCTTGTGGGGTGGGCTTCTAGCCCGCCCCTAAAAAAATTGCGGAGGGAGTGCCCACCCTACTTTACACGGAATCCCAAACAATCAACTGAATCGGCGTAGGATTGTAAGCATTGCAAGGATTGTTCATTTGCGGGCAGTTAGAAATAGCAACTAGCGCGTTCATTTCGGCTCGCAAATCAACTGTACTTCCCGGATCGGAGATGCCGTCAACAATTTCAAGCGTGCCATCTTCGCTAACCGGAACATTCATAAAGAAGTTGATATTGCTGACTAAATCTTGCTTACCCAAACCGTGGGGAAGAATTGCGGCGAGGAAATTTTCAACACAGGCGTGCTGGTATTTTTTATCTAACCCAAACCGCACCGAATTGCTCTCGCAGCTACAGGCGCCACCGGAGGTATCGTGCCGCCCGCAGGAGTCAGCAATTATGGTCATCATGGCTCGCCCTTCGTTGGAAATGAGTTTGCTGTTTGTAGTGACAAAGATGTTGCCTTGATTGACGATCGTATCGGGGGCGCTGTAGCGTTCGGAAGGGTCATCCGCATTGTAAACTAAAAAATCTACTGCTTGATTTCCGCCTAAATCTACAATGCGGAGAATCTGTCCTTTTTTGATGACACGAGCCCAGGGATATGTGGCTGGTAAAACTTCGTTATAAATTGCAGTTTTTGGATCGAGAAGTTGTTGGGTAGTTGCAGTCATGGTTCACTTTTTGTGAGGAAATTGTAGAATATTTCACCGCAGATTGATGCGGATAAGATTGAGTTGGGAATCGAGTTTATTGCACGAACAAAGCATCGGTGTTAGTGAACCCGCGCACGGCTTCCGGGTTGGCGGTGCGGCACAAGTCGTCTGGTGCGGGTGCGGGGGATTTCACAATCTGAATTTGGATAGGTTTTGGATCGTAAATTGACCCAGGATGCAGGATGTGGGGGCAGTTAGAGATAACGGTCAATACGTTCATTTCTGCTCGCAAATCGATAAAACTCCCCGGTTTTTCGCAGCCTTCGCGAAACTCCATCGTGCCGTCGGGCTTGACGGCAATGCGAGTAAATAAGTTGAGGTTGGGCATAATATCTTTTTTGCTCAATCCCCACCGAGTTAGGGCTTTGAGGAAGTTGTCGCGGGAGTTTTTCCAGTTTCCTTCGCCGTATTTTTTAGCATTGCTAACGGCGTTGCTACATCCTCCTAGCAAATCGTGACAGCCGGATGTGTCTTGGGTGATGGAAAATAGGATGCGTCCCATGTCTGTGTAGATCACCATGCCTTGTTTGAGAAAGGCGTTGAATTGAATTTTGGCGGTGTCTGCTGCGTTGAAACGTTCGATCGCATTGTCGGCGTTGTAGCACAGCATGGAAACGCCGCGAGAGCCTTCTAAATCGGTGATTCGCAGGGTGTTTCCCCGCTTGACGACTCCAGACCAGTACGCGCCGCCTGGTACGGTTTCTTGCATTAATACGAGGTCAGAATCAATTTCTGAGTTTGTGTCGATCGATGATAGTTGCACCATAAGTTCCTCTTGATGTATTTGGGGGGGTCAGCGAAACAAAACAATAGTATTTTGTAGTGGCAAAACTTACCCTCTCCCAAAGTAATATTTATCTCCACTGATATCTTGCACCATTCTCAAGAACGGGCAAGATGCCCGTTCCACAATAATATTGAATTTTGTGGAACGGGCATCTTGCCCGTGCCTAAATAGGTAATTGACAATGGTGCAAGATGTTAAGTTTCCACTTACTTAGGTTGGCCGTTGTACTGTTGGCGCGGGTGCAAAAAGTGCAAATACAAACCTATTTCTATTTAAGCAGCCATTGCAACTGCTTCCTGTCCGTTTATATCTTGCACCATTCTCAAGAACGGGCAAGATGCCCGTTCCACAAAGAGTGAGTTTTCTTGTGGGGTGGGCATCCTGCCCGCCCAAAAAGTGCAAATACAAACCTATTTCTATTTAAGCAGCCATTGCAACTGCTTCTTGTCCATGTTGCCGCATCAAATCCATGAGCTCGTCGCGGTAATCGTGGAATTTGGCGTGCCGTTTAATGCTGGGAGTGCGATCGGGCAAATTAATCGACATTTCCTTTCTCACTGTACCGGGACGAGCGCCCAAAGCATAAATCCGATTGGAAAGAAACACCGCTTCTTCGACATCGTGGGTAATCATAAAGATTGTAATCTGAGTGCGACGCCACAAATCGAGCATGAATTCGTGCATCGATTCTTTAGTGTGGATATCCAAGGCGCCGAAAGGTTCATCCATTAATAACACTTTAGGTTCAGAAGCGAGGGCGCGGGCGATCGCCACCCGCTGTTTCATCCCGCCCGACAATTCCTTCGGTAGCGACGAAGCAAACTGCGTCAATCCTACCACACTCAAATAATAGCTAGCTTGTTCGCGCCGCTTTTTCTTGGACACGCCTTGAAGTTTGAGGCCAAACTCGGCATTTTCCTGCACGTTCATCCAAGGATAAAGAGTGTAATGCTGAAATACCATACCTCGATCCGGCCCAGGCGAAACAACTTCCTTGCCGTCAATTTTCACTTCCCCTGTTGTAGGCTTGTCCAATCCCGCAATCTGCCTCAACAGAGTAGATTTGCCCGAACCGGATGCGCCTACCGCGCAGATAAATTCGCCTTGCTTAATGCTCATATTGATGTCCTTGAGGACAACTAATTTACCGTTTTTCGTTTCAAAGTTTTTGTGCAGGTTGTTGATTTGTAGAAACATGAGTTTATCCTCTGTATTGTAAGTAAAAAATTGATTTTTTCATTCCCAAAATCGGCAAATTTTAGGAGTAAAAACGATATCTAGCGTGGGTTTCAATTGTATTTTACACCACTGCCTTCTTCCCTCTTCCTTCTTCCCCATTCCTTCAACATCTGCTTACTGTTTCTGAATTGACCATTTACAAGAAACCCGCAGCAGATATTGAAAAAGCAAGTCAAAAGTCAGTCCGATTGCCCCAATGACAATCAGCCCCACAAAAATTTCCTCGGTTCGGAGAAATCGACCTGCGACGCTGATCCGGCGGCCTAAGCCTTCGGTTGCCGCAATCAACTCCGAAACGATTACCAATTGCCAAGCCGCAGCTAGGTTGATGCGGCTAGCATCAAGAATTCCCGGCAAAACGTGGGGAAAAATAACTTGAGTTAGGATTTCCCAGCGATTCCCGCCCAACATATAAGTAGCTTCGATCAAGTCTTTTGAAACAAACTTGACCGTATCCATCACCATCAGCGAATTGAAGAAAAAGACGCCGATAAATATCAGCATTATTTTTGGTTCTTCGCCGATGCCCAAGTAAAGAATTAGTAGGGGAATGAATGCTGGTGCGGGCATATATCGCATCAAGCCGAACATGGGTTCAAGCAAGGCACGAATACTGGAAAAACTGCCCATCAGCACGCCAATTGGTATGGAAAAAACCAAGGCGAACAGAAAGCCCACTCCCACCCGCCACAAACTCGCTACCGTGTCTTTCAAAAGTTCGCGAGTGTTCCACAGCCGACCAAATGCCTCTAAAACTTTGCCGGGGGAAGGCAAAAATTTGGGGTCTACGTTGGCGAAGGTTGTTACTAGCCACCACAGCAGCACCGGCAGTGCGATCGATGTTACCGTTAACCCAATATTGAGGGGTTGTGGTATCTCTTCCGCAATCCGCCAGAAAACGGTGGGATTTAGGCTTTTTTGCTTGAGGTGGGATTGGATCGATCGGGGTTCGGGATTTGGTGGCATGATTTAATGGCAGAACAGTTGAGCGAGTAATTGAAGTAGATTTTGGGGATTATAAAAAGTATTTTTTTTTAGGTTTTTTGTGTCTGCAAAATCGTAAATTTTGCCTCCTAGCTTTTACCTTCGGCATAAGCTTTGATAAAGCGATCGTCAAATAATGTGCTGATATCTGGTTGGGTTTTGGCTAAATTTACATCGACGAGGAATTTAGTCATTTCTGCCGCCGCAAACTGCAATGATGTCATGTCATTTCCCGGTTGAAAGGCTTTCAAGTTTTCCTCAATCGTAAATATCTTAGTACCGTTTTCATATTCTTTGTATTCCTCAACGCTAACTCCGGCGCGGTTGGCTAGAATTTCGTAAGATTTCTCTTTATTTGCTTTCATGTATTCCAATGTTGCAAACCATGAATTGACCAGGGCTTGGACTCTATCTGGGTGTTCGCTGATAAACTTTCGCGTGAATACCAAATGGTCGGAAATCGCCCCCGGAAAATCTTTTGAACTAAACAGTTCCTTGCTATTCGAGCGTTTTAATGCCTGGGTGGTAAACGGCGCAAATACTGCCACCGCATCGACTTGTCCTCCGACGAAAGCCGCCGCAGCTTGGCCGGTTTCCAGCGGTACAAATTGAATATCTTGCACTGATAAACCTGCTTTTCTCAGCCCTAACAGCAATAGAAAGTGATCCACTGTACCTTCCTCTGCTGCAACTTTTTTTCCTTTTAAATCGGCAACGGAATTGATGCCTTCGGCGACAATCACTTTGTCATTTCCCGTCGAGTTGTCGTTGACTAAAACAATTACTTGATCGGCGCCGCCTGATATAGAGTTTACTGTATCGCCGAGGGTTTGGCTGTTAGCATCTATCTGTCCTGCTGTGAGGGTGCTGATCGATTCTAAGTAGCCGTCAAACCATTTTAAGTCTACAGGAACATTGTTGACTTCAAATATCTTTTGTTCTTTGGCAATTTGCCAAGGAAACCAGCCGGGCCACGCACTGAATCCGAGGCGAACTGCGTTAGCACTTACTGAAGAAGCTGCTTCGGTTTCTGTCGTGGTTTTGATATAAATTGCGGGGTTGACGCAGCCGACAGCAAAAAACAAGGTGATAAAAAATAGGGCGCAGTAGGATAAGGGCGATCGCGTTATTTTGGGGGAGCAATATGGGATATTCATAGCAGATTCTGGTTGCTGATTAGAGGTGAATATATCGATCGAGCTTTTGCACCTTCTTTGGCTTCCTTAGCTTCCGCAAACCCCCTGATATACAAGGATAAAGCCCGAGAGCTAACGAACCGAGTCTTGATGACCGATCGCGTTTCTCCCGGGCTTTTATCCCGCCGTGTAACTGGCTAGTGTTTCCCTAAAATTAAAATCTTGGGAGAACCAGTCTGCTTCTCTCGGACCAGCACTTGAACTTTCTAAGCTGAGTTAGAAACTGATTCAAATCGGAACCCTAGAAGCGGTTAAATTTTTTCGGTTTTTGTCTGTATAAGTCCTGTTTGCAACCCAAGGAGTTATGCGAGACTGTCACTAACAGCAATGCACTTAGCTTTTTGAAAGGTAAGCATACTGTAGTTTGCAATCTTACTAGATTGCTACGTTTCAAACGGTAACAGCAAACTTGATGCGAAAATGTGTAAAATGTTACAAAAAACGGTTTTTCTGGAATTTATAAAATTAAAATTTTTGGAAGATTAAACCGGGGAATGAGACGGGGCGATGGGAAATCGCGAAGTTTGCCTGCACACAAAGACGAAACCCGCAAGGTCAGGGTTAAATATTTCTCAAGAAATAGTTCGAGCCCTAGACTGGATGCGAGTACGATCGCCAATGCGGTAAACTAACTTTCTATTTGTAAGAACTGAGATGTTCCACCATTCTCAATAAGCCTTTTATGGGCGGGCAGGATGCCCACCCCACAAGAAGAAAGCAATACACTCTTTGTGGAACAGCCATCTTGCCTGTTAAGCGAGAATGGTACTCTGGGCGTGAGTAATAACGATCGCCCAGCAAAGCCTGTAAACTCAATTGTTCAATCGAAAATCTAAAATCTAAAATCTAAAATCGACTGACGGTGCATTATGGAAAAATTTAACTACAGCAACAGTCTCGACATTCATTCGCTGCTCGATCGCTACCGCACCGGCTCGATCGCGCCTGCAGATGTAATCGCGAGCGTGTACGATCGGATCGAACGCTATGCAGATCCGGCGGTATGGATTTATTTAGCACCGCTGGCGGAAACCCTCGAACGCGCCAAAGCCTTGAAAAACCTAGATCCGCAGCAGCTACCACTCTACGGGATACCTTTTGCGATCAAAGATAATCTCGATTGGGCGGGCGTTCCGACTACGGCGGGATGTCCACAGTTTGCTAGCACTCCAGCGCGATCGTCCGCAGTCGTCGAGCGCCTGTGCGCGGCAGGTGCGATCGCGATCGGCAAAACAAACATGGATCAATTTGCCACAGGATTAGTGGGAACCCGCACGCCTTATGGAGTTTGCCGCAATCCGTTCGATTCGCGCTACATTCCGGGCGGATCGAGTTCTGGTTCCGCCGCAGCAGTCTCGGCCGGATTGGTGAGTTTTGCTCTGGGTACCGATACCGCAGGATCGGGGCGGGTTCCCGCTGCTTTTACCAACATTGTCGGACTGAAGCCAAGTTGCGGCTCGATCAGCACTCGTGGCCTGCTACCGGCGGTGCGATCGCTCGATTGCGTTTCTGTGTTCGCTCTCACCTGTGCGGATGCAGCTTCCGTGCTGCAAGTAGCCAGCGGTTTTGACGCTGAGGATGCGTTTTCTCGTCACCCTGAAACGAAAGTTTTGCCGGATTTATCCCGCTTGCGGGTGGGAGTTCCCGGAGACGGCGAACTCGAATTTTTCGGGAATGCAGAAGCCGAACAGCGCTACCGGGATGCGATCGCGCGCTTGCAATCTTTGGGCTGCACGATCGCACCTATTGACTTCAAACCCTTTGCGGATGCTGCCGAACTGCTCTACGGCGGCCCTTGGGTAGCAGAAAGGTTGGCCGCGATCGGCGATTTCCTCGACGCGCACCCAGAGGATCTCGATCCGATTGTCTACAAAATTATCAGCGGCGGCAAACGCTACGATGCCGTCGCGGCTTACCGCGCGTCGTACCAGTTAGCCGAACTCCGCCAGCAGGCAGAAATTCAGTGGCAGTCAATGGATGTGTTGGCGGTTCCCACGACAGGCACGATTTATACTGTCGCAGAAGTTGCAGCCGAGCCGATCGCGCTGAACACCAATCTCGGGCGCTACACGAATTTTGCGAATTTGCTCGATTTGTGTGCGATCGCAGTTCCCAGCGGGTTTCAAAGCAGCGGATTGCCCGCAGGATTGACACTGATGGCTCCTGCGTGGCACGATTTATCGCTCTGCAGCCTGGGATCTGCTTTGCACGCTAGCTTGGGGGGAACTATGGGCGCAACCAACCTACCGCTGCCAACCGTCCCAGAACCCGCCATCGCCGCCAAATCTTCCTCAGAAGAACGAGTCAAAATAGCCGTAGTTGGCGCTCATTTGAGCGGTGAGCCGCTGAATTATCAACTAATCGAGGGGGGAGGCATTTTGGTTCGCGCCTGCCGTACCAGCCCGATTTACAAGCTGTACGCTTTGACGGGTACTGCTCTGGGCAAGCCGGGATTGGTGCGTCAGATAGAGGGCGGTAGCGCGATCGAGGTGGAAGTTTGGGAGTTGTCGATCTCCGCTTTCGGCGGATTTGTCGCTAAAATTCCCCCGCCTTTGGGAATTGGTACGCTGGTGTTGGAGGACGGCTCCCCGGTGCAGGGCTTTTTGTGCGAATCTTATGCTGTGGCGGATGCGATCGATATTTCTCATCTCGGCGGTTGGCGAGCTTATAGCTTCCGGTTTTAGGCTAAGTTAGAATTGCAAATTTCTACCCATCTTCAGAATCATGCCATCAGCAGTGCCAATTCGACCAATTCCCATCACAACCCCAACCCCCAGCGGCGGCGGTACCAGTCCCGGAGGGGCACCTGGCGGCACTCGCGGCACCAGCGGCCCCGACTCCCTCAGAGGTACTGCGGGGGCTAACTTGATATTTGGTTTGGGTGGCCCTGACAGCATTTTGGGCTTAGCCGCAGACGATTCCCTCTACGGCGGCGACGGCGATGACTCACTGCTGGGCGACGTTGGTAATGACATACTGTTCGGCGGTGCCGGCCGTGACAGCGTTTTGGGCGGCGCCGGCGACGATACTTTCTACGGTGGCAAAGGTTCTGACTCAATGCTGGGCGCCGATGGCACTGATTTGCTGTTTGGCAACCAAGACACCGATACTTTGTTGGGAGGCGCGGGCGATGACACGCTTTTTGGGGGTGCCGGCGATGACTCGCTGTTTGGTGGCATCGGCAATGACTGTTTATCCGGCGATCGCGGCGCAGATACTTTAACTGGCGGCACCGGAAACGATACTTTTGCGATCGGGCGATCGGCAGATGGTGATGTGATTACAGACTTTACTGATGGTATCGATCAAATTCGCTTGACGGCCGGCCTCACCTTTGGCGAACTCACCATTTCCGCTGGGACTGGAACTTCGCCGAGTACAATTATTCAGCTTACAAGCAGCAAGGAAAATCTGGCTACTTTATTCGGAGTTGCCCCCTCTTCTATCACTCAGGCGGACTTTATTTTCTAATTGGGAATTGGGAATTGATAATTGGGCGGGTACTTTGTAGTTTTAAGTTTTTAATGTTGAACTTTTTAACTTAAAACCCCTTTCGCGTTGCGACTAAAGTTAGCTTTCGCGAGCCGAATGAAAGCAATTTCAAAACTTTTCATCTTCCTTTTTCCTGCTTCCTTCTCTCCGTTAAATCCCGTACACTGCTTCGTTCGTTGCCCTCTTCCCTCTTCCTTCTTCCTTCTTCCCTCTTCCCTCTTCCCTCTTCCTTCTTCCCTCTTCCTTCTTCCTTCTTCCCTCTCCCCTCAGACTAATGACTACTGACGGTTTTCTCAATCTCAACAAACCTGCCGGCATGACATCTCACGACTGCGTGGGACGAGTGCGCCGGCTATTGAAACTCAAGCGAGTCGGACACGGAGGAACCCTCGATCCTGCTGTGACTGGCGTTTTACCGATCGCCCTTGGCAAAGCAACCAGACTGCTGCAATATCTGCAACACAATAAAGCTTACCGAGGCACGATTCGTTTTGGCTTAACTACTGCTACTGACGATTTAGAAGGAGAAATTATCCATTCTCGACCGGTGCCAGAGTTGAGTTTGGAAAAAGTGCAAGCTGCACTGCCAAAATTCGTAGGAAAAATCGAGCAATTTCCGCCGAGTTTTAGTGCGGTTCAGGTGGGAGGAAAACGCCTTTATGAGTTAGCTAGAAAAGGCGAAACTGTGGAAGTTGCTGCTAGGAAGGTGGAGGTTTTCCGGCTGGAAATCTTGGATTGGCGATCGGGGGATTTTCCTGAATTGGATTTGTCGATCGCCTGCGGGGCGGGTACTTACATTCGGGCGATCGCGCGGGATTTGGGCGCGGTGTTGAATACAGGCGGTACTTTGGCTTGTTTGACTCGTACCGAAAGTAGCGGTTTTTCGATCGAGGAAAGTCTCAGTTTTGAAGAATTGGAACTGCAATTGCAGGAGAATAAATTCTCCCCGATTTTGCCATCGGCGGTTTTGGGACATTTAGGGGCGATCGTCCTTTCCCCTGAATATACCAAACGCTGGTTTCAAGGACAGCGCCTCCCAATTCCCGAAACGCCGATCGGGGGAGAGGAAGAAAGTAGCAACCACCCCCCCGACAACCCAATACCCCAACATCCCTATCCGTTGCAGGTTTACGATCGAGACGGTAATTTTTTAGGTATCGGTCAAGTAGCGAACTCAGAGACAAGTACCATATTATCTCCTCAAATTGTGCTTTAACTATCTAAAATAAAAAGGAAAATAGGTATAATTAGGACGGGAAAAGTTTGCTTAATTATAAATGCTGAAAATGCCTTCGATTCACCTAGCTGACAGCGGTAGGGGACGAGGTTTGGCTATTAATCTAATCAATCGCTGAGGTAAAAATTGTGAAAATATTGCTAATTGGATTAATCCGAGGCTACAAAATGGGGATTTCTCCTTACCTGCCTAACGCCTGTAGATTTCAGCCAACTTGTTCGCAATACGCGATCGAAGCAATAGAAAGATTTGGGCCGGCCCGCGGCAGCTCAATGGCAGTTAAGCGAATTTTACGCTGTCATCCTTTTCATCCAGGGGGTTACGATCCAGTACCTCCCAAAGATAGCGAGGGTAATTAGTTATTAGTCATAAATAGTATTTTAGTTATTAGTTAATATTGCAAATAGGCGTTGCATCCTCATGGCTAAAACTACTGAGGGGAATCACTCCCTAAGAGGGTTAAATTCACACAATTAGTGGTGTTTTTTAACCCAAATTCAGTAATATTACTGTTATCTTTCAAAACTTAGCAGCTATATAATGGTACAAACAGAGTACAGGGGATGCGAGTTGATATGTCTGCTACCGCAATCGGATACAAAATGTTGTCCCATACTCTGGCTGTACTCAGCCAGAAACAAGCAACGGGAAAACTGCTGTTAGAGCAAGGGGAGCAACAATGGCAACTTTACTTTTTTCAGGGTTGTTTGGTGTATGCCACAGGAGGAGCGCACAGATCGAGGCGCTGGTATAGGGCGATCGGGCAACACTGTCGAAACTTTCAAGTGGATCTCAGAGACCTGGATGCTGGAGAACTATGGGAATATCAACTGCTTCAGCGAGGGATAGCAGCCAGCGAAATGAGTTTGGAACAAGCTAGGGCGATCGTCCACACCAGCCTTTCCGAAGTGTTATTTGCTCTGATCGGTCAATCGGGTTTGCGCCGGGAGTGGCGTCCGTCCCAGAAATATTTTTCTACAATTACCTCTTCTTTGCTGCTGTCTTTAACAGAAGTAGAGAAAGTTCTGTGTTGTACAGAAGAAATTTGGCAGAAGTGGAAAGGAATGGGTTTGTGGCTGGTAGATCCAGAACAAGCACCGCTTTTAAAAGCGTCGGCCCAGTTGCAGCAAAATCGATTTAGCTCTAATTCTTTGATCGCTTTGGGTAACGTATTCAACGGCGAGAATACTCTTTGGGATATTGCCTTTAAGAAAAAGCAGTGCGTGACAGTGGCAACTCGCGCTTTAGTTAATTACATCAAGCAGGGTTTAGTAAATTTCCGAACAGTACCAGACTTGCCGTCGCCTATAGAACAGTGGCGCCTGGCCGCGGCGATCGCAGGGCCGGGTCGCCCTTTGATTGCTTGTATCGATGACAGTCCGACAGTATGCGAATTTTTAGAGCAGATTTTGTTGCCGGAGGGGTATCGAGTCCTAAAAATTCAAGACCCGATGCAGGGAGTGGGCATCCTCGCCAAACAAAAGCCTGCCTTAATTTTTATGGACGTGGTAATGCCGAAGACAAGCGGCTTTGCTTTGTGCAATTTTTTGCGGAAGACACCGGCTTTTCGGGAAACACCGATCGTGTTTTTGACCAGTCAAGACAGTATAATTGACCGCACCCGAGCGAAATTGACAGGTGCTTCCGATTTTTTGAGCAAGCCAGCCAATCCCGAACAGGTGTTGCAAATAGTTGACAAGTATTTGAAGGTAAAAGGCGATCGCTACCCTTTGCCAATTCGCCCCCATGATTTACTGAACTCGCACCAACTTACCTTGGCAAATTCTTGACCACAAATTAATGAACACAAGAAGCCCTTACTGGGTGCGTCAGTTCCTGACGCACCCTACGCTCGTTGTAAAATAAAGACGCAATCGAATTTAAGATAATTAATTATGAGTAATGTTACGAGCGATCGCACCCCGCAGGTGAGCGTAGTAATTCCGGCTTACAACTGCGCTGCTTACGTCGGCCAAGCCGTAGATAGCGTTCTGCACCAAACCTATACTAACTGGGAAATTATTGTCGTAGACGACGGCTCCCGAGACGATACCAGATTAGTTTTAGAGAAATATGGCGATCGAATTCGCTACATTTACCAACAAAATCAAGGAGTTTCGATTGCCAGAAATCACGGCATCGAGCTATCGCGAGGAGAATTCATAGCTTTTCTCGATGCTGACGACTACTTTTTACCCGACAAATTAGCAGCACAAATGGCTGTATTTGCAGCGAAACCCCATCTAGGAATCGTCCACAGCGGCTGGCGTCTAGTTAATAGTATAGGCGAACCGCTAAAAGATGTCAAACTCTGGCAAAATGTTCCTAAATTAGACTTAGAAATGTGGCTGCGGTGGAAACCAGTATTACCCAGCGCGATGGTATTTCGCCGTCAGTGGTTAGAGCGCGTCGGCGGATTTGATCCTCGATTTCCCCCGGCGGAAGATACAGATTTAGTGCTGCGTTTAGCCTTAATGGGATGCGAAGCAGAGTGGTTGCAACAAGTAACTGTTTGCTACCGCCAGCACGAACAAAGCGCCATGTACAAAGGTTTACCGCAGGCTAAATCCCTCGCCGCAGTCATGGACAATTTTTTTGCCCGCCCCGAATTGCCCGATAAAATACGTTTGTTGGAAAAGCAAATCAAGTACAGTACCTTAGTTTGGATTGCTTGGTATTTGTACCGCACTGGTCATTCTGTTGAGATGCTAGAGTTTTTGCAGCGTTCTTGGAATTATACGCCTTATTTGCCTGTGGAAACACTAATTAATTGGGCGGAAGCTTTCGCCGAGTTTTCGCAGGATGCGGGAAATGAATTCGATGCAGATTTATTAGCTCAATCTCCCGAGTGGCAGCAGTTAATGCAGTGGATGATTCTCGGTACGCCAGCTTGATGGTGTTGATAGTCGATCGAGCTTGTAGGTCATTTCTGGTTGATTCGTGATAGTATAAGTTGCGCGATCGTAAAAGCGGATTTTACCAACCATCTATAGCGCTTATCACGGAGGTGAGATACACCTAATTGTACTCATCCAGGGTATATGATGTGGTGCTAATCTGTAGGTGGGGAACTGTTAGATGTTCGATGACACTTGCAGATTGTTTCGGGCGACGCACCTTACCAGAATAATTTTCTAGGAACCTAGGTATATAGGACTTACGCAACTGGCACATTAAACAAAGGTATGTAGTTGCGCTTCAGCGCTCTTAACTTAGAGAAGAGCGCTGAAGCGCAACTACATACCTAAATTTACACCCCTATTTGTGACAGTTGGCTTCAGTCCTAATGGGGTAAGTATCGGGAGTTATGAGTTCGAGATTGCCGTCAATTCCTAATCCTGAACAGGCGTCGATATCGGTAGTCTTGACCGGCTTATTTGAAGGTTTTTTGGCTTTTTTCTAAGTCTTTGAGTCTCACCCTAGGGATTATTCCTTGGCAGAAAAGGAGTTGCCGCAGCTACAGCTTTGGGCGGCGTTGGGATTGTGAAATCGGAAACCGCCGCCCATCAAGTCTTCTGAATAATCCAAGGTGAGCTCATTGAGATATTTTAAGTGCTGGGGGTCGATCGCAACTTCAATTCCCTCCGACTCGCATACAGCGTCTTCTGGGGCTGGCGCATCGTCAAATGCCATTGTATAAGACAAACCGGAGCAGCCGCTCGATTCCACGCCCAGACGAAATAAAGCATTGGGGTTGGGATGCTTCGACTTGAGGCGCGTTACTTCTGTTGCTGCTGTTTTGCTCAGATGAATCATTATGAGTAATTGGTAATTGGTAATTGGTAATTGGGAAGTAATGTTGAGTTTTGAAAATGTAGAATGTGCCTAGACATGTACCTTACCCGGAGAATGTAAAGTGCGCCGCGCCGCGCACCTTACCCCTATATTTTTAGCAACTTGAGTTACTTAGCCTTTTCATTACGAGCATAATCGTCTTGAAAGCGGATAATATCATCTTCTCCGAGATATTCGCCATTCTGCACCTCAATTAAAACCAGGGGGATAACTCCCGGATTTTCCAGGCGGTGAGAAGTGCACTGAGGAACGTAGGTAGACTGATTTGTAAACAGAACTTGTTCAGTTTCGCCACAAGTAACTTTTGCAGTACCAGAAACCACAATCCAGTGTTCGCTGCGGTGGTGGTGCATTTGCAGGCTGAGGCGGTGTCCCGACTTAACTTCGATCCGCTTAATTTTATATCCTGGGCCTTCTTCTAGAGTCGTAAAGGAGCCCCAAGGCCGCAATTCTGTAGCGGCTATTCCGTTGGGTGCTGCAGGTGCGTGCAGGGTAGATACTTGAGAAATTTCTTGAATCTGAACCATGATTTTTACTCCTTGAGGATTGCTTGCGGAATCCTTTGGTAAACGACGTTGTTTTTTGAGATTAACTAATCTATAGTTAACATCGAAGCCCACCTGCGGGGACTGGTTAGCCGACTGTAGAGTTTTGCAATAGTTGTGCTCAGCCCGATCGACTTGCCTTAACAACCATAGCAAAACCAACATAGCTGTTGTCACCTGTTATTAGCTCGATCGCCCCAATCTACATCAAATCTTCATAGAAAGGGCGCTGGTTGTTGAATATTGATTAAAGGTGAATCCTAATCCAGCTCTTGAGACTGCTGCAAAACTGCTAGCATCTGGTTAGACATAATGACAATGGGATATACCGCCCCCAACAGCAGCAGATTCATCAATAGCAGCCCGGTGCGTCCGTTACCATCCCGAAATGGATGAATCAAAACAAAGCGAAGATGTGCTTCGGCTGCCAACTCTAGCGGATGTAACGATCTGATTTTATCACTGTTGAGCCATTGGATAAATTCCGGCATCAAACCCGAAAGCAAATAATGAGGCGGATAGAGGTATTCGGTACCGGCGGCTTTGACATCTAACTGCCGATAGCGTCCAGCTTCCTCCGGGGCGATCGCCCTTATAATTAAGTGGTGAATTTGTTTAATTTCCCATTCACCGATCGCAGTGTCCGATCGCGTTAGCATTTCAATGTAGTCGATCGCATCTCGATGTCCGATGACTTCTAGGTGTTCTCGCCAAGTTTTGCCACCGACAGTGATGCCGGTTTCGAGGACTAATTCGGTTTCGCGTTGCGTCAAGGTGTTTCCCTCAATCGCATTGGAGTGATAAGTGAACCGAACGTCGTAGAGTTTTTTCAATTCTGCAACCAGGGTGGGAGAAAGCGGCCGAAAGCTATCTAACCAGGCTTTGAGTCGATCGACTTTTTGCAATTTTTCAGAAATACTCATTGCTGATGAGAAGGCACAATGCTGGTGGAGAATGTCACCCAGACGCTGAGGATAAAGTCGGACTAACAGTGCGATAAAGTTATTATAGAGTTGATTGGCGATGGGGGATTGAGTAGTTGGGAATAACTGCATAGAGCGTATTTATTAAAACTATGCACTGACAATCGTAACTTGTTCAGTAGTTGCCATTGCTAAAATCGCTAAAACTTTTGAAGCTAAAGGCTTCAAATCTGCCAAGCGATTAGATGGTGCTTGTAGAACAATTACCGCAATATCAAACTCTGGTAAATTTTGTTGAAATGATAAGTGGCGATCGACGGTGATGAAAACATCAAACTCTGCTTCTGCAAGTGCAAGAAGTTGACCATTTTTTACACCTGCCCATCCCATTTGTGGAACTGTTTTTATCTCATAGTCAACAAATTCTCTGGCAAATTTGCGATCTATACACTCATCCAAAAGAAGCTTCATGCGTTATGCTACCATGCCAACGAGCTGTTTTTCTACCTGTTCCAGCAACGCAATAACTTGCTCTTTAGTTACGGTTGGAAATCCATCTAAAAAATCATCAATGGATTCTCCTGCTTTTAGATAGTCCAGAAGTGTTTGTACCGGAACCCTAGTACAAGCAAATACTGGGGTTCCGCCCATAATCTCAGGAGATACGCTAATAATTGAAGAGTGTTCAAGCATAAATATTGAGACCTTCGGGTTCCCTAGTTAAGTTATCGGGTTTAACTATTTTTTTACTCGGATCGAATAAGCTTGGATTTTTGGGTACATATACCCAATTGAGTAGATCCACATATAATACATGATACTAGAGCGATCGACATCCCATCCTCTACTCTAGATCAACATCTTTTCGCCACTTTGACAGGAGCATCAAAATGAACAGCAACGGACTGCCACAAAAGCAAGGTCTGTACGATCCGCAGTTCGAGCACGACGCTTGCGGAGTCGGATTCATCGTACACATGAAGGGTAACAAATCCCACGAAATTGTCGAGCAGGCGCTGACAATCCTCTTGAACCTCGACCACCGAGGCGCGTGCGGCTGCGAACCCAACACCGGAGACGGGGCAGGGATTTTGATGCAGGTGCCCCACAAGTTTCTCAAGAAAGTAACTGCGGCCCTAAACATCGAACTTCCCGAAGCAGGCGAGTACGGCGTTGGCGCGATTTACTCGTCGCCAAATCAAAGTGAACGCGAAAACGGCAAACGCATTTTTGAGGAAATCGCCGCCGAAGAAGGCCAGGAAGTGCTGGGCTGGCGCGATGTTCCCACCGACAACTCGTCCCTCGGCGACACCGCCAAATCTAGCGAACCCTTCATGCAGCAAGTGTTCCTCCGGCGCGCCGCAGGTATCGATGAGGCGGCTTTCGAGCGGAAACTGTACGTCATCCGCAAACGGGCTCACAATGCCATCCGCAGGACTGACACAGACCCATATTGGTATAATTCCACACTCTCCTGCCGGACGATCGTCTACAAGGGTATGTTAATGCCGGTGCAAGTCGGCGATTACTATCCCGAACTGCACGATCCCGACATGGAAAGCGCTCTAGCCCTGGTTCACTCGCGCTTCAGCACGAATACTTTTCCGAGTTGGGAACGATCGCACCCTTACCGCTACATCGCCCACAACGGCGAAATTAACACGATGCGCGGCAACATTAACTGGATGCACGCGCGGCAATCGCTGTTCGAGTCGGAACTATTCGGCGATGACTTAAAGAAAATCCCCAATTTAATCAATATCGAAGGCAGCGACTCGACGATTTTTGACAATGCTTTGGAATTGCTGACTTTGGCTGGGCGTTCTTTGCCGCACGCTGTAATGATGATGATTCCCGAACCTTGGACAGCCCACGAGTCGATGAGTGACGAGAAAAAAGCTTTCTACGAATACCATTCTTGCTTGATGGAACCTTGGGACGGCCCGGCTTCGATCGCCTTTACTGATGGTACTTCGATCGGGGCCGTGCTCGATCGCAACGGTTTGCGCCCTTCCCGTTACTGCGTCACCAAAGACGACTTGGTAATTATGGCATCGGAAGCCGGAGTTTTGCCGATCGCCCCAGAACGAATTGTATCAAAAGGTCGCTTGCAACCGGGGCGGATGTTCCTGGTAAATACCGAGGAAGGCCGCATCGTCTCTGACGAGGAAATTAAAACCAAAATCGCCACAGAACACCCGTACCGCCAGTGGATCGACCAGCACATGGTCGAAATCGCCAAACTCAAAGATGCGCCTGCAGTAGCAGAATCTCATCCCGAAACATTATTGCAGCGGCAAATGGCCTTTGGCTACACCTTTGAAGAACTGCGGTTGCTGTTAGCACCGATGGCAAAAGATGGCGTGGAAGCTGTCGGCGCGATGGGTGCGGATACGCCGCTGGCGGTGCTTTCCAACCGCCCAAAACTGCTTTATGAATACTTCCAGCAGTTGTTTGCTCAAGTTACCAATCCGCCGATCGATTCTATCCGCGAAGAAATTGTAACTTCTGCCGAAACTACGATCGGCGCTGAACGCAATTTGCTCAAACCGGAACCGGAAAGCTGTCATTTGATTGAACTGAAAACGCCAATTCTCAGCAATGAAGAATTAGCTAAGCTCCAACACGTAAATGAGGGCAATTTCAAGTCCATCACCGTGCCGATTTTGTTTGATCCCAAAAGCGGTGTGAAAGGTCTTGAACAAGCCTTAGAAGAGGTTTTTGCAGCAGCAGACAGCGCGATCGCCTCCGGGGTGAATATCATCATTTTGAGCGATCGGGGGATTAGTCCAGACAAAGCCCCAATTCCGGCGCTGCTGGCAGTTGCGGGCCTGCACCACCACTTGATCCGTAAAGGTACGCGCACGCGGGCAGGACTCGTGCTCGAATCCGGCGAACCGCGCGAAGTTCATCACTTTGCGACACTTATTGGATATGGTTGCGGCGCGATTAATCCGTATTTGGCCTTTGAGACGATCGCCGATTCGATCCGCGAAGGATTGCTGCTAAATGTCGAGTACAAAACAGCTTGCAAAAACTACGTCAAAGCCGCAACTAAAGGTGTGACGAAAGTTGCCTCGAAAATTGGGATTTCCACAATTCAAAGTTATCGCGGCGCGCAGATTTTTGAGGCGATCGGCTTAAACAAATCCGTAGTCGATAAATACTTTGCTTGGACAGCCTCGCGGATTGAAGGCGTAGGCCTCGAAGTCCTCGCCCAAGAAGCTATTTTACGCCATAATCACGCATTCCCCGATCGCCCATCCAGCGGACATACTCTCGATGTTGGCGGCGAATATCAGTGGCGGAAAGAAGGCGAGGCGCATTTGTTTAGTCCGCAGACAATTCACGCGCTGCAAAAGTCGGTGCGCGACGGCAGTTATACGCTTTTCAAACAGTATTCGGGGCTGGTTAATGAACAAAACCAGCAGCATTTTACCTTGCGCGGTTTGTTGCAATTCAAACAGCGGGAATCGATACCCATTGAGGAAGTTGAGCCGATCGAATCTATTCTCAAACGCTTTAAAACTGGGGCGATGAGTTATGGTTCGATTTCTAAAGAAGCCCACGAATCTTTAGCTGTGGCGATGAACCGCATTGGTGGCAAATCGAACACCGGTGAAGGCGGGGAAGACCCCGATCGCTACACTTGGACGAACGATCGCGGCGACTCGAAAAACAGCGCGATCAAACAAGTTGCTTCCGGGCGTTTCGGCGTTACCAGCTTGTACCTTTCGCAAGCGCGGGAACTGCAAATCAAGATGGCGCAAGGGGCAAAACCCGGTGAAGGCGGACAGTTGCCCGGTAAAAAAGTATACCCGTGGATTGCCAAGGTACGAAACTCGACTCCGGGTGTGGGTTTGATTTCGCCTCCTCCTCACCACGACATTTATTCGATCGAAGATTTGGCAGAATTGATTCACGACTTGAAAAATGCCAACCGGGAAGCACGGATTAGCGTGAAACTCGTGTCGGAAGTTGGAGTCGGGACGATCGCGGCCGGGGTTGCTAAGGCCCACGCCGATGTCGTGTTGATTTCCGGCTACGACGGCGGTACCGGCGCTTCGCCGCAAACTTCGATCAAACACGCGGGATTACCTTGGGAATTGGGACTGGCTGAAACTCACCAAACTTTGGTACTCAACAATCTCCGCAGCCGGATTGTCGTGGAAACTGACGGTCAAATGAAAACCGGCCGCGATGTAGTAATTGCTGCACTGCTTGGCGCTGAGGAATTCGGTTTTGCTACCGCGCCGCTGGTGACATTGGGCTGCATCATGATGCGCGTTTGTCACCTGAACACTTGCCCGGTGGGCGTGGCGACCCAAGACCCGCTGCTGCGGAAAAACTTTACCGGCGACCCCGAGCACACGGTAAACTTTATGACCTTCGTCGCGCAGGAAGTCCGGGAAATTATGGCGCAGTTGGGCTTCCGCACGCTGAATGAAATGGTGGGGCGGACTGATGTTTTGGAACCTCAGCAAGCTGTGGAACACTGGAAGGCTAAGGGTTTGGATTTCTCGAAAATCCTTTATCAGCCGGAGGTTGGGGCGGATGTCGGGCGCTATTGTCAGATGGCGCAGGATCATGGGTTGTCCAAGTCTCTCGACATGAGTGTACTGTTGGATTTGTGCAAAGGTGCGATCGAAAACGGTGAAAAAGTACACGCCAAACTGCCGATTACCAATGTCAACCGCGTTGTCGGCACAATTCTCGGCAACGAAATCACCAAACGCCACTGGGAAGGTTTGCCGGATGACACGGTGCACCTGCACTTCCAAGGCAGCGCCGGACAAAGCTTTGGCGCATTCGTGCCCAAGGGTGTCACCCTGGAGCTCGAAGGCGAAGCTAACGACTACCTCGGCAAAGGCCTCAGCGGCGGCAAAATCATCCTATATCCGTCGCCAGATTCTACCTTCGTCGCAGAGGAAAACGTGATTGTCGGTAACGTAGTGCTTTACGGCGCCACTGCTGGTGAGGTTTTCATCCGAGGGATGGCGGGCGAACGTTTTGGGGTGCGTAACTCCGGCGTTAACGCAGTAGTTGAAGGTGTGGGCGATCACGGTTGCGAGTACATGACTGGCGGCAAAGTTGTAGTTTTGGGTGAAACCGGGCGCAATTTTGCCGCGGGTATGAGTGGCGGTGTTGCTTACATTTTGGATGAAGCGGGGGATTTTGCAACTCGCTGCAATATGTCGATGGTGGATTTGGAAAAACTGGAGGATGTTGAGGAAATTAGCGATTTGCGGCAGATGCTTCAAACTCACGTTGATTTGACTGGAAGTGCGAAGGCATCGAAGGTTCTGGCTGCGTGGGATGAGATGGTGCCGGTGTTTGTGAAGGTGATGCCGAGGGATTATAAGCGGGTGTTGCAGGCTATTGAAAGGGCGATCGCATCGGGTTTAAGCGGTGATGATGCGCTGACGGCTGCGTTTGAAGAAAACGCTCGCGATGTCGCTCGAATTGGCGGCAGCTAGGGTTTAGCATGAGGAATGGGTAATGGCTGTTAGTAACAATCAATTACCTATTCCTCACGAGCGATCGATTACCAACTATCAACTACTTTAATGGCTATTGTTTGAGCAGGAGTTATAGCTGTATTGACTGGCGGTGCCAGAGTAAATTATGAGATCAGCGAGTAGTTTATCAGACTCCAGCGCTTTGTGATATTGCATCACCCGAATACTTAATTTTTTTGAGAATAGTATATAATTCTTCTACAGAATCAACGCTATTAAGCTTGTCTGATGTGAGTATCTTTATTATTACAGAACGTGCTATTTCAAGCAGAGCTTTATAATCGGCTTGACTAATATCTTTGTTGCCAGAGTGTACAATCTTCGATCTCAAGCCATACAATTTTTTTACGCTTGATTCGAGTTTTAATCTTTCATCGACGGAGCTGCCTAATATAAGAGCTATACTTTCAGAAATTTGATTCATAATTGAGGGAGTAATAATGTCCCTTTCGTTATATGTAAAGATAATTTCTAGAGCGATAGCCGCCTTGATAAAAGCACTTGGTGGTGAGGGATCAGCCATTGATTGCCCGATCCATTCAACTGCCAACATAATTCTTTTTTGAAACTTATTAAGATTTTTCTTTGTAGTAAAACCCCAAACAGTGTGATATCCAGTATCCTCCTTTACAAAACATGGATCATCAAGTGGTATCGGCTCTCTTGGGCCATGCCTAGTCCATGAGTTGGACACTTCCCCCATATCAGACAATATGTAAGCTTTACGATGACGCCAGCCTTGGTAGTTTAAAACGCCAACTTCAAAGCGATTTGTGGCGGAACCTAGGACATATCTTAGGATAAGCTCGAATCGCTCAAAATGTTCGTCAGCAATTTCAATGGCTTTTTCAAAGTGTCTTGCTTCAGCTTTCCATTCAATTAAATATTCTGTATCGTCCTTGAACTCTATTTGAGGACATGAATCTATTTTTGAGTCAATTTTTGACTCAATAAAGTCTTTTTGTGAAGCAAAATCGTATATCATTGGTAACAACTTAGAAGGGAGTAAATTTTGTCAATACTCCTTTGTATAGAAAGATAATTGAATAATAATGATAATCAAACAAGGGGGTAAAGGTGGGATAGTCTGAATACGGCGGACTATCCCACCGACAGCGATTATCATTATTAATAAGTGGTGTACTCGACTGGCGTTGGGGGCCGGCGCTGGTAGTTGGGGGCCGGCGCTGGTAGTTGCGGGCAAGCGCTGGTAGTTGCGGGCCCGCATGATAGTTGCGGGCGTTGGTATTATCAAACGATAGAATTGACAAAAAATTGAGCAATTGTGTAGGTCAGTAAATATGGCTAAGAGTCAAAAAACCAACCGTGACCATGCCAAAAAAACCACCAGACCGATGGTGGAAGACGAGGTGATTGCCTCGCAACTATCGGCATTACTTACACCAGCCATCACCTCACAAGAAAATTACTACCGTCAACTGGGTTTACGAGGGAGAATTCTTAACCTACCGTTGATGGTAGCAGCGGTATTAACTTTACTGTGGCGAGACGTGGCGGGAGTGACAGAACTCACAAGAATGCTGGCAAGAGAAGGTTTTTTGTGGTGCCGACCCACAACTGTCACTCAACAAGCAATGTCTCAAAGATTTTTAAGTTTTCCAGCTCAACTATTTGAGGGAGTCTTCAAAAATTTATTACCGAGTTTAAGAACATCTTGGCACCAGAGAAATCAACGACCCCTACCAGAAAGCATTCAATTTACCTTGCGGAAATTTTCACGAGTTTGGATAGTAGATAGCTCGACCCTCGAAGCATTATTTTGCAAGCTCAAAAGCCTGGAAGATTTGCCCAAAGGGCAGTTGGCCGGGAAAATGGCAACAGTTATAGATTTAATGACCAGGCTGCCTGTCGAAATTTGGTTTCTGGAAAATCCCAAAGCTTCTGATGTGAAGTTAGAAGAAAATATTCTGCAATTGGTTGAAGGCCAAACATTACTTTTACTGGATAGGGGTTTCTATCATTTTAGCTTTTGGCTCAAATTAATCGAACGAGAGATTCACCTAATTACTCGGTTAAAAAAAGGAGCCTCAATTAAAATCGAGCAAGTATTCACCCAGAGTTACGACCTCCGAGATAGTCTAATCCGTTTGGGTTCAGGAACCACAAAAACGCCATATATCACCTTACGTTTGATTGAGGTTCGTTCGGGTAACACCTGGCATTCTTATTTAACAAGTGTACTTGACCCTAAGATATTACCTCCCTACGTTGTGGCAGATTTATATCGCAGGCGGTGGCGAATTGAAGAAGCCTTTAATACCGTTAAAAGACTCTTGGGCTTAAGTTATTTGTGGACGGGTTCTCTCAACGGTATTCAGTTACAAATTTGGGCCACTTGGCTATTTTATGCTGTCTTGGTCGATTTAGGTGATACTGTTGCTGACCAACTCTGTTTGCCAATAGATGCCATCTCGTTAGAAATGATTTACCGCGGTCTTTACCATTTTTACGTCGCCCATCAACAAGGTAAGGCAACGGACCCGATTTCATATTTCACTTCCAGAGAAAATCAAGATTTAGGTATTGTTAAACGACAACGAAAACCAAATATTAAGTTAATTGTCGCGCCTTTTCCAGAACGACAGCGAGACCCTGAGCAATTTTTCTTTAAGGCTGCTATGGAAATCCCCTTGACAACTGCCATGCAGCCTTAACTTGTTACCAATGATCGTATATTGTGTAACCACCCAATAACAAGGGACTTGTGGGGCTGTTTAAAACTATTCCATGTATGTCTCGAAATACAGAAAATGTTTTTATCCTTTCCGCCTTAAGATTTTTCACAAACGATGATACATCCTCGTTTTTAGCTAAGCATTTTTTTAAAAAACACTCTCTAAAATGCTCTAGTAGCAGGGATTCATATTTCTTTAACGTATAGGTTCTTTTAATTTCCTCATCTGAATCAAATGCCCTTGATAGTGCCTCACGATATTTGATTATATTTTTTTCGTTTACGAAGTAGATAGGATTGCCCCCACCGTAAAAAAAACTAAAGGAGACATCTGTCCTCCCCAAAAAATTACCTGTTTCTGCCAATTCTATAATTTCATTTACAATCGGAAGAAGAAGATTCATGGCTTTCTTTCGCAATAAATATAACGTTCATGTTCAGCGGTTGCCAGTATCCTTAGCAAGGCTCTAGGGAAATAAGGTATTACCACCATACAACCAAGCAATAATTCCCCAAAAAATAACTTTGCTGTTTAACTAAATACACAAGGTTTTAACAATTTCAATTTGTTATTAATTTCTTGCCACGCTACCTGGATTTTTTTTGCGATTGCCAACCCGTGCAGATAGACCTACAGTAAGACTTGCTAATAGTTTTGCTGCGTAAGGAAGTTGATAAATTCTGCTCTAGGAAAAAGTGTTATTCCGCTGCAACACTGTTGTGGGACTGCAACATCTGCACATCCTTGAAAATAGCAGCGTGAAACTCATAACCGAGTAACTGTTTCAGTTTTGGGCTGGCTTGCTCTAGGAAAGTTGGCGACATTTGCTGAGCTGGGTTTTCCAAGGGTCGGATAAATTTTGGATTGTAATTTCCTAGTACCGAAACACGTGGCTGGTCTGAGTGATTAATTGATGTGTCGTGCCAACAAAGACCGTGGGAAAGAACAACTGAGCCTGCTTTTCCAGTGACTTTCTTGGCTAATTCCGCAAACTTTTTTTTGTCTGGAAATTGGCACAGTTTCTGGGTGTCTGCTGCAAACAAAGGAGCACCGTTAATTTCTGTAAAGTCTTCCATCATCCAGATTGCTTGAACTTCCATCACCGGTGTTGCTGGATAGGGAGGAGTCATGGTGAAGTAGGGATAATCGACGTGTGCTCCCATATTCGTAGCACCTGGATAGAGGATATGGGCAGAGAATCCGCCCAGGGTCATATCGCTTCCCAAAATCGCCTCCACAACTTCAATAACTCGTGGATGCTGTACCATTTTCTCAAAAATTGCTGCTTCATCCAGCAATCTGTATAGCCGCGATCGCTCACCAGTCCTCAAAAAGCGTCCTGCGGGCTGTTCTGTGGCCTGCTTGAGAATGTGCAATCTGGCTTCTGAAATTTCCCCGGGCGTGAAGAGTTCGGGCAATAAAACATAGCCTTTGCCTTGAACAATCTCTTCGGCTAGGGATGCAGCATCCTGCATAATCTAATTTCCTTTCAATTAGGGTATTGCCATTATACAACCACATCAGCAACACTTCCAAAATAAATAACTTTGCAGTAATACAGAAGTAAAGGAAATTGTACAATGGATAAACTAATCGAGTATCCCAAACTAATCAAGCGTATTTTGACCGAGTATATAGAATTGTGCGCTCGCTCTTCCCAACAAGACATCGAAACATTCTTAATTACCGACGAACAAAACGGTCACTACATCTGGATGAACCTGGGGTGGCCAAAGGGCGATCGCATTACCGGTATCACTGTTTACGTTCGGATTCGCGATCGCCAATTCTGGATCGAGGAAGACTGGACAGAAGATGGGATTGCAACGGATTTGGTGCGCGCTGGAGTTCCCAAGGAAGATATTGTTTTGGCATTTCACGAGCCTGGGATGCGGCAGTACACAGATTTTGCAGTAGCTTCGTAGCACTTCAGGGATGGGAAAATCACAAAGCTCGATCGCACAGCTATTGATGGTTATTTATTGAACAAAAATTTTTTTGAAACATTGGTGTACTTACCACCATATTCTCCTCTACCTAAACAAGATTGAGCCACGAAGACTCTTGGTTAAGGACGCATACCTAAACGGTAGGACAATTCCCATTCACGACCCATGTAGCAAAATACACCGATCAGGAAGTGGAAAACTACCAATTGGTAAGAGTCGCCGTTGTACAACCACTCATCGAGGGAAGCAGCTTCCCAGATTGGGTAGAAGTGTAAGCCGATCGCGCTTGATGAGGGAACAACTGCACCTGTGATCATGTTGTTACCGTACATCAAGGAACCTGCTACTGGTTCGCGAATGCCGTCGATGTCCACTGGAGGGGCTGCGATGAAGGCGATGATGTAATCGTCCCCGCGCCAAAAGATATGCCAGCGTGCTCTTAGGCGCACCTCAACCCTAACGAGCGGGAGCTATGGGAGGTGGAGAAGGTAGAGGAACAGGAGCGAGGACAGGTGGAGAGACTGGCCTGCGAGCAGGTGGAGAAAACCTGAACTGCTGGAGTTGTTGCGGGGTGAGCGATCGCAAAATTCTCAGTCCGAGAGTGTCTCGGGAGATGCTTAAAGCGTAGGATGGCTCCAAATACGGGCGGAAATTTGATTTGTTGTTCAAATAGCTTTCCATGAAAGCTAGGCTGAGTCCGCTGAGGTAGCGGCGGGCTAAAGCTGGTTCGGGCCCGATCGCCTCTGCTGGTGGCAAAAAGAGGCTTTGAGGGGATTCCTCGATCGTTGAGAAGTGAGTCCCGTTGATCATCAATACCAGATATTTGTTGAGCGATGTCAGCCATGTGAACGGTTGAATTTGTTCGAGGAAAGCGGGGGCGACAGTATCGGCGCTGCCTGCTACTACCATGACTGGGATTTGGATTTTGCTGAGGTTTGTTTCTCCGAGAATGCTGCTGACGATGGGGTTGATGGCGATCGCAGCTTTGACGCGCGGGTCCCCGAAATTGTACTCGTTGCGCTCTAAACCGCGGGCGCGGCACTGCAACAGCAGGGAGAGGTTCCAAGTATCGTTTTCGAGTCCGCAATCTTTGTCTAGCTGTGCAAAATTAATCCCTGCCCCGGCTAATGCTAAAGCCGTATAGCCCCCGAAAGACTGGCCGATGACGCCGACTCGCTGCAAGTCGAGCTGCCCTTGGTAGGCCGGATCGGTTGTAGAAAGTTTGGTTAAATAATCGAGCAGGTCTTTGATGTCGAGGGGGCGGTTGACAAATTCTGTAGGTTCTGCTACTTCACTGGCTCTACCTGTTACTAAGTTTTGGATTTGTTGGGCGTTGCTGCCGGAATGTTCGGGGACGGCGACGGCAAAGCCGTAGGAGGCTAGGTGTTTGGCTAAATACTGGAAGGAAATTCGATCGGAACCTAAACCGTGGGAAATTACTACTACTGGAGCAGGTTGCCGGCTCCCCTGTGGCAAGTAAATGTCCATATCAAACGTGCGAGGGCGATTTGGACTCGTCAGAATTACCGATGATTTTTTCCAAGTATAGGGGCCCGGTAGCTGGGGCTGCAGCATTGCCGCACCCGGTATGGCGGGTTCTGAGGCTGCTTGTGCTTCCGACAACTGGACGACTCCGGCGATCGTCTGATTGGAACGATTAATCAGCGATGTCAGCTCGTTGGCGATACCCAAGCCGCGAGCGATGTCAATCCTGATGCCATAAGTGGGGAATTTCTGCAGTACGTTGAGAATTGTCAGGCCTTCTGGATCTGAGGCTGCTAAAATCAGGGCGGCTCGGATGGCATAAAATCCGGGCTGCCGAGCTTTGGTTTGAATTACTCGGCCCAAGCGTTTCAGCAGCACTTCTCCTTGAGGTGTGTAGAGAAATTGGGCGATCGTCACGTGGCTGATTTCAGCTTTCGCTTGCAGGGCGCTGCGAATCTCAGTAAGCTGAGATTCTTTGATGTACTGAGCGAAGCCGTCCAAGTTTGAGTCTATTTTGCCTTCTTTGGCGAAGAGTGTCAGGGATTCGATGGGAACCGATTCTTCTAGCGCCCCGTAAGTTACGTAAATTCGCTCCGCACCCATTGCCGGTGCGGCGGTGCAAACAGCCGTGAATGCAAACAATCCTAGGTATTTTGGGGCGATCGACCGGCGAGTGCGAAGGGTAGCAGTGGAGAGACTCCGAAACAGACAGTTCATAACTTTCACACCTAGGACTTCAAATAATTAGTCGGTGAAACGAGGTAAATTGTTTCACCACTATTTAATACCGAAAATCGCTCTGTTGGTTCGGATGCTTCGGAAATTAGGTTATCTTGGGAAGCATAGTCTTGAGAGCAATTTTCTGATTTGACAAGACTAGCTGAAATTTAAAATTCAACGCCGAGGGGTCAAACCTATTGGAATGCCCATTGATTATTTTTTCAGCTATCGGGACTTAAACAAAAACTGAAGCCAAAATAGCTTCCAACCCAAATAGAGAAAAACTGTTAGCTCGAATGGGGATGAATCTACTTAGACCAAAGGTTTCAGGCATTTTTAGGCGATCGACCTCTTTCTATTGGCAGCGAGGGGTTAGAGCTCCTAAAGCGGCTCGAAAATGTTTAAGTCCCACTATTATGCAAGATATTTTCGATCGAGTTTGTAACTACAGTCTGAGTGGGAGAATTTATGATGTTCAATGCAACTGCTATCCTGATTGACGCTTTTGTGCAAGAGCTGCAGGCCGGCTACCGCCGCACCTACGGCAAGTATAAGCCTGACTACCCTGAAATTATCGCCTGGGCGGGGACTATGGCTCTGGAAAATATCGCTAACTGCGATGCTCTGTACCACAATGTGGAACACACAATGCTCGTGGCTTTGGTGGGACAAGAGATTCTCCGGGGCAAGCATATTCGCGAAGGGGGAGTGTCGCCGGAAGATTGGCTGCACTACCTGATTTCGCTGCTGTGTCACGATATCGGCTACGTCAAAGGTGTTTGTCGCCAAGACCAAGAAGCTGTGGGACTCTACGCTACGGGTATTGACGGGGGCATGGTGTCTGTGCCAATCGGCGCAACTTCTGCCAGTTTAACTCCTTATCATGTCGATCGAGGAAAACTCGTAATTGACGAACGCTTCGGCGGCCACACATTAATTGATGCCGAACAAATCAAGCGCAATATTGAATTGACGCGCTTTCCAGTTCCTGCTAGCGAAACTCATCAAGACAGAAACAATTATTCTGGACTCGCTAGAGCCGCCGATTTGATCGGTCAGTTGAGCGACCCAAATTACCTGCGAAAAATAAGTGCCCTGTTCTACGAATTTGAGGAAGTCGGCACTAATAAAATCTTGGGATACAAGTCTCCGGGAGATTTGCGGCAAAATTACGCCAAGTTTTATTGGAATGGAGTTTTTCCTTACATTCCAGCAGCTTTGAACTACTTGGAATTGACCCAGGGAGGCAAACAGATTATTGCCAACCTCTACGCCAACGTATTTCAGGTTGAACACGCTGAACCGCTCGCTTTTACCAAGCCAAACGCTCAAGAATTCACCAAATCCCGCGCCACTAGCAACTTGAACGGCGAAAAAGATGGTGAGGAGCTTCAACCTTCAATGTCCGGGGAAAACAAGAAATTTACCGAGTTTCCCGACTTAAATTTGTGATTATTTATGCCCAGAATTTGGCATAAATAAGGGCGAGTCAGGGGAGTTTAAAATTGAGAATTCGGCGTGACAGATTTGGCAAAGTTCGGCTTTCAATCAGTCGAAGGATGTGAAATTTACTCCATAGATTAATCTGGGAGGTTGAACAAGAGTCGAAAATTTTGGCCGACGGGCGACTCCTGTCGGAAATTAAGTATCCGTTTTTGGGCAGGGTGATAATTAGGATAAGTTTTGATTTTCTGGTTGCTGGAGCTTTGTTTTTAGCTCAAATTGAGATTAATCCTCTCAAATCTAAAATCGCTCTGGCAGCAGATAGGTTGCTTGCTCCTTTTTTTTGAGCTAAAATGAAGAGTTATCATCAAAAATTTAACATCAAAAATCGAAAACCTTAAATTGATATGGCAGCAGAAATTCAGCAGCAAATTCAACAGTTGAGGCAGCAGCTACAGGAAGCTAGCTATGCTTACTATGTTCTCGATGCGCCGATCATGCCAGATGAAGTGTACGATCGACTTTATCGCCAGTTACAAGAATTAGAATCGGATTATCCTGACTTAATTACTGCGGAAAGTCCTACTCAGCGGGTGGGAGAACAGCCTGCTACTCAATTTTTTAGTGTCAAACACAATATTCCTCTCTACAGTTTGGAAAATGCTTTTAATTTTGAAGAATTTGCTAAATGGCAGGAACGCTGGCAAAGGGTAGCACCTCCCCTAACCCCCGCTCAAGAGGGAAATGCACCCCCCCTAACCCCCCCTTATCAAGGGGGGGGACAAGAGGGAAATGCACCCTCCCTAACCCCCGCTCAAGAAGGAAATGCACCCCCCCTAACCCCCCCTTATCAAGGGGGGGGACAAGAGGGAATAACATCTTCCATTAGCAATCAGGAAAAGACGGAAATTACTCCCCCCTTAGCAAGGGGGGGCTGGGGGGGGTTTCCTATGTTTGCGAGTTAAAAATTGACGGTTCTGCTTTAGCGTTAACCTATGAAAATGGGGTTTTAGTTCGCGGTGCGACGCGAGGAGACGGCATTGCGGGAGAGGAAATTACTCAAAATGTAAAAACTATTCGCTCGATTCCTCTGAAGCTCAATTTAGATAATCCGCCGCCTGTTGTGGAAGTGCGGGGAGAAGCTTTTTTGTCTTTAGCTGTGTTTGAGGAAATTAATCGGGAACGGGAAAAAGCAGGGGAACAATTGTTTGCTAATCCTCGCAATGCTGCGGCGGGTACGCTGCGGCAGTTGGATTCTAAAATTGTGGATAAGCGCAGGTTGGATTTCTTTGCTTATACTCTGCATTTAGATCAGGATAACGAGGGTAAAACGCAGTGGGAATCGCTGGAATTGTTGCGACGAATGGGGTTTAAGGTGAATCCCAATCGCAAGATTTGCTATTCTTTGGATGAGGTTCGGGAGTATTACGAATATTGGGATACTGAACGGCGAAATTTGCCTTATATGACGGATGGGGTTGTTGTTAAGATTAATTCGGTTTTGCTGCAAAAACAATTGGGTTTTACTCAGAGATTTCCGCGTTGGGCGATCGCCCTGAAGTATCCCGCGGCCGAAGTGCCTACAATAGTAGAAGCTGTCACCGTGCAGGTAGGGAGAACCGGGGCTCTGACGCCTGTAGCGGAACTGAAACCGGTGCAGTTGGCTGGAACGACGGTTTCGCGGGCTTCTCTCCATAATAGCGATCGACTATCCGATCTGAACTTGCACATTGGCGATACTGTAATTGTTAGAAAAGCTGGGGAAATTATACCAGAAGTTGTGCGAGTTTTGCCAGAACTTCGCCCCCAAAATGCTCAATTTTTCCAAATGCCTAGTTGCTGTCCCGAATGCGAACAGCCTGTGGTTCGGGAAAAAGGGGAAGCCGTTACTCGCTGCATTAATACATCTTGTCCGGCAATTTTGAGGGGTTCGCTGATTCATTTTTGCAGCCGGGATGCTCTCGATATTAACGGGGTTGGCGAAAAGTTGGTGCAGCAGATGGTGGATAGCAATCTGCTCAATTCTGCGGCGGATTTGTACGATTTGACTGTAGAAAGATTGATGAGTTTGGAACGCATGGGTAAGAAGTTAGCAGAAAAGTTGGTAAGTGCGATCGCCAATTCCAAAACTCAACCTTGGTCGCGGGTATTGTATGCTTTAGGAATTCGCCATGTCGGCAGCGTGAATGCTCAATTGCTGACAGAAAGATTTACCAATGTGACAGATTTGTCTTCTGCATCAGCCCCAGCTATTGAGGGCGTTTACGGTATTGGGCCAGAAATTGCTCAAGCTGTTTATCAGTGGTTTCGAGTGCCGGCAAATCAAAGTTTAATTGAACGGTTGAAAACTGCAGGCTTGCAATTGCAGTCAGAAGTGAAAAATTCCAATTTAGCCAGCACAAATTTACAACTTGCAGGCAAAACTTTTGTGCTGACGGGAACTTTGCCCACTTTGAAACGAGATGAAGCTAAAGATTTGATTCACAAAGCAGGCGGTAAAGTCACAAGTTCTGTGAGTGCTAAAACAGATTATGTGGTTGTGGGAGAAGATGCGGGTTCTAAGTTGGAAAAGGCTCAATCTTTGGGGGTTCAACTACTTTCGGAAGCTGAGTTATTAGAACTGCTATCGAAACCCTAAATGATTGGTGAAAGTCAATATATCTCTCTTTTTTCTTTCTGTGCGCCCTCTGCGCTCTCTGCGGTTCGTAAAAAAGCTGATTCACTTGAGCCGTTTTCCGAGAACATCACCAACTATTCTATTGCGCCCGGTGCAAAATAGCCGATCCTCTTCGAGGTCTCCGCTAACGCGAATTGGGCAATACCTCAAAAGGCATAGAAATGGCGTTAGCGAAGCCCGCCCCTACGGGGGCTACGCCAACGAAGAGGATCGCACTTGGTGAATATACATACTTCCCTGGCGGTGATGCCCGAATCGGTTGTCGGTACAGGCTAGTTTTGTTAAAATTTGATAAAGTTTGCCATAGCGATGGCAACTGCCAGCTTAGCCGAATCCCAGCAATCATAGGAGATACATTATGTCTGAAATTCCAACAGAACAAACACAAACAAACTTGACAACTCCAGAAATAACTACCGAAAGCTCAATTTCTGGAGTGGAAAACGTGAAAAATAGTTTGGGAAACGTCCTAAATAGTTGGAAGTTGAAAGCAGGATTAGCCGTTGCTGTACTTTTGGGAGTTTTGCTATTTGCTTTCTACTGGCAGCATATGATTGCAGTCGTAGGTATGAAGAGTTGGTCGGCGCGATCGGGAGCTCAGCCTATCGAATGTATGGTAAGAGATACTAATAACGACGAGTATGTCAGTTGCAGCGCCCTCCTCGATCAGCAGATTGTCCCTCTTGAGTGCAGTTCGAGTTTGTTCAATATCGGCTGTCGAGTCAATTACGGAACTGCGGCAGTAAATCCGAGACAAATCAACCCTAGATAGACCATCTGCGGGTTAGAGATGATTGTTGAAGGAACAAATTTGCTACTTAAAATATGGGAGTTACAAAAAAACTCTCACCGTGAAAAGACTCCAGCAATAAAGACCGGAAAACTCTTGTTTTTCTTGTTGTAAATTAGCAGGTAAGTAGACTTACCTGCTATTGTCATTAGGTAATCTGTGATAGATGATGTGCGGCAGTATATTAGCGCTCAGAAGGTTTTTGATGATATTACTTTGGTGGTGATGAAACAGAAATAGAGTTCCAAACCCCCTGGATCGATCGCCAGTTGAAATTGGGGAACCCCCCCCAACCCTCCCAAGTGAGCATTGCCCCTACTCTAGGAACTTTCCTCCTTAAGAAGCGGAGGGTGAAAAATAAAGATGGCAGTTTACCAGGGGCTTCCGATCATGGTGAAACTACTCCAGTAGTAAGGATGAGAAAAATTTTGGTTTGCTTGTTGTAAATTAGCAGGTAAATTTAACTTGCCGCCTGTTGTTACTAGCTGTCCGTTTTCCAGCCGCACTTTACCGGACATTATTGCTTGTTGAGCCAGTTGCAAAGCTTCTGCCTTAGTTGTGGTTCCTCGCAAATGGTTGTAAAATTCGCTCATCAGCCCCAAAGTGCCTCCATCGTCAACATACCACAAACTCCCTAAAGCAGATTTCGTGCCGGATTTTACTGCTAATCCTCCAAAACCTAACTCTGCTTCCCGATCGCCCAAGGCTGTTCTACAAGCACTCAATACTAACAAGTCTACCTGCGGATTGCGCCAATTTAAACTCTCCATGCGATCGAGCTGCAATTTGGAATTCCACAGTTGAATGTAGGAATTGCTCGGTTTTCCCGGTTTGAATTCAGCGTGAGTTGCTAGGTGAACGATCCGAAATGCTCCCTTGGCGTGTTCCGAGTTGAGATTATCTAAAGTGAAAGTGGAATTGAGGAAAGATGGGCCCTGCCACTGAGCCACAATAGCCTGCAATTCGATCGGCACATTGGGCAAGGGCTGTTGGTCAACAAATTCTGACCTTCCCATTGCTATCACTGTGGCATCTCTAACTGCTTTATAATCGGTATTAGTCGAACTAAAACTTGGAATTAGGCTGAAACTGTATTTTTCCATCAAGAAGCCTTTACCGTCGTGCAAAGCGGCAAAGGGCAGGCTTCGCAATCCCGCATCGACTGACACTAACAAAGTCTGAATTCCTAAGTTTTCTAAGTCTTTTTCTATGGGTGCGATCGCCCATTTATATAGTTGCTGGGCGGGGGCTAGATAACTGGTACTAGCGCGTTTTGCGGGATTGGTGATTTCATCGCGCAACTCCTTAACGGTGGGGAAAAGAGCTGCTCTTTTGGCTTCGGGGACGCTGTAGTGAATCGGCCGCCCCACCGGACCAACTAAAATTAGTTCCAGTCGATCGGCTCGCGAGACTATGTAGATAATACCAGACCGCTTGCCTGTTTGCTGTTCGATATTTTGTAAAGTTTCTTGGAATGTCGAAATCAAGGTTTTTTCCTCTGGGAGGTTGGCTTTTACCCCCAGGTATTCTCCAAATTCTTGATTCCTCATTTCTTCGATTCCCCAGACTATTTTCTGTATGTCGTTACCTTCAAAAAGTCGATCGAGAGACGGAACATATCCCAGAACTAAATTAGAAGTAGGGTTGACTTTTGGTGGTTGTTTTGATTCTGGTGGGGACGGTACGATGTCGGTGGGTAATTGACTGGTGATACTTTGATCGATGGTTAAAATTCGATCGGAAGCAGCAACAGCGGGATTGTCTCGCGGTGGAGTTTTCGGGGGTTGAAAGTCTTCGGAATCAGGGGTTGAAGGTTGCGGTGCGGGTGTATCTGCGGCTGTGGGCGATGCTAGTGTTGTCACAGGTGCGATCGGCTTTAAGGGATATTCTACAGATTCTAGGGCTGACGTTACCGGCTGATTTTCCTCTTGATTGATGACCGTTACTTGCTGATTTTCCTGCTGATTTGTTTCCGTTACTTGCTGATTTTCCTGCTGATTTGTTTCCGTAACCTGCTGATTTGTTTCCGTAACCTGCTGATTTGTTTCCGTAACCTGCTGATTTGTTTCCGTTGTTTGCGGAAGTATTGGCACAACGGTTCCCGTTGTTTGCGGAAGTATTGGCACAACGGTTCCCGTTGTTTCCGTTATTGGGGGAACGGTTCCCGTTATTGGCGAAACGGTTTCCGTTATTGGGGGGATTGTTGGCGGAATTGTTGGCAGAACGGTTCGCGTTATTGGGGGAATTGTTGGCGGAATTATTGGGGTAATTGTTTGCGTTAGGGGCGGAATTGCTGGCGGGACTGTGGTCGGAAGTGTTGGGGTAATTGTTTGCGTTAGAGGCGGAAGTGTTGGGGTAATTGTTTGCGTTAGGGGCGGAATTGTTGGGGGAATTGTTTCCGTTGTCGGCGGAATTGTTGGGGGAATTGTTTCCGTTGTCGGCGGAATTGTTGGGGGAATTGTTTCCGTTGTCGGCGGAATTGTTGGGGGAATTGTTTCCGTTGTCGGCGGAATTGTTGGGGGAATTGTTTCCGTTGTCGGCGGAATTGTTGGGGGAATTGTTTCCGTTGTCGGCGGAATTGTTGGGGGAATTGTTTCCGTTGTCGGCGGAATTGTTGGGGGGATTGTTTGCGTTAGGGGCGGAACGGTTGGGGGGATTGTTTCCGGTGTGGGCGGAACGGTTGGCGTCGGGTCGATCGCGTCATCCGTCAAAAACACAATATTACCAACACTACTAGAACGCGGAAACGACTGCGATGTAATGGTAGATTGTCCTGTTGTAATTGCACCCGCCGTACCGTTGCTAGCAGCATCCCCCACCACAAACGGTTGAATCGGCGGCCCAGCATCTCCCCCAGCGTGCACAATTGTAATTTTGCCACCACCTGCGCCGCCAGCAGTAGAAATGCTAGCAAATCCCGTCGGCGACAGTGGGGTGGAAAAAGCACCCGTAGCGCGGAAAAATCCTCCCGTCGATTCAATAAAGACCTCGCCCCCGGTGCCGCCAGTACCGCCTTGGGCATTGATCCACTCTACTTGAATATCGCCGATCGGATCTAAGAACACATTGCCGGCATTTCCGACTATACCGCTAGAGTTAATTTGTCCGGCCGTAATTGAAGTTATCGCCTTAACAGTTATGTTACCGCCACTGTTTGCCGATGTATTCAAATTGCCTGCTGTGAAATTGTTACCGCTTGTAAAGAGAATTTCTCCGCCATTAGTAGTAATATTTTTAACGATTATATCGCCCTTGGCAGTAATATCGACTTTGCCTGCGGTGACATCTCCCGATAAATTGACTTTTTCCGTGTTTTGTGCTGTCAATTGTTGCGCGTTAATTGTCGAGTTTCCTGTCACATTGCCAGCATTTTCGATCGCAACATTTCCTAACTTGCTGGTAGCCCCCACCGCACCGTTGAAAGTGAGGCTGCCGCTACCGGAGGCTAGAGTTAAGTTGCGGGCATTAATGCTGTCACTGTCGATCGCACCTCCAAAGGTAATATTCCCCCCGGCTGTACTCAATATCGCATCTTTCGTCAACCCGAGAACACCGTTAATATTGATATTGCCCTGATTAGTAGTAACATTGCCACCCAACTTAGTGCTTGCAGCAGCAATATTTAAACCAGAATTGCTCGCCATGTTACCTGTGAATTCCGCCTGCGTTGCAGTCACATTCAAAGCAGAAAGTGGTGCTGTCCCTCCGATATTTCCTTGCACCAGCACATTGCCTGTAGCTGCATCTAAGTTCAACAAATGGTTGCCGTCGATCGCCCCAATTATCTTAATATCTCCGCCGCCGGTACTGAGATTAATATCGTTGCCGAGTGTGACAGTGCCGTTGATAGCGATCGGATTTTTATTGGTATTGATGCCATAATTCAAATTAATTGTGGAAGCGTTGAGAGCAATGCTGCTGTTGTCATTGCCGGTAAGAGTGCCATCAAGTGCGATCGTACCAGTTCCCCCTTGAATACTTAGGGGGTCTAAAAAGGTGAGATTGTAGGGTATGCTAACCTTGGCGGTGCTATCCGATCGCCCGATCGCGATCGAGCTAAATCCATTTTGAATCAAATTAAGTTCCGATGCCGTCAAATCTAAAGCGCTAGTATTGTTATCAATTCCACCAACAACAATATTTTGTCCGGCTGTTGCGGGTTGCAGCGTTAACGCGCCCGTACCAGAAACATTGCCGGAAAAATCAATTTCACTGGCTGTTAAATTCAGCGGGTTACTACCTGCCGATAAACTCGAACCGAAAGCAATTGTTGCATCTCCCAGTGTAAAATTTACAGGAGCTTTTAATGTCACCGGGTCGCTAAAACTAATGTTATCATTAGTTGTGGCGATATTTCCGTTAATCGCAACAGTTCCCCCGCCTTTTTGAATAAATGCACCGTCTAAATTCAGGTTTTTATCAATATTGAGATTCACCTTATTGGTAATAGTCAGCGTGCCGTCATTGGTGGTTGTTACAGTTCCTTTTAGATTAACATTATCAGCCGCAATACCGAGATTGCCAGCTACGTCAACTGTCTTGTTGAAAGTAATGTCGCTGCCTGAAAACACCGATTTTGGGGCAACAGTCACAGCATCTGCATAAGTTTGAGTGCCAGTTGTAGTGACATTGCCGCCTAAAGATATCTTGCTGTTGGCAGTTAAATTAGTGAGAGGAGTTGTTTCGCCGATCGCACTTTTGAAGGTAATATTACCGCTAGCCGCGTTCACAGTCAAATCGCTGGTACCATCAACAGTATTATTGAAATTAATGCTGTCGCCTGAAACAATCGGATTATTGGCAATTGTAACTGCATCTCCATAAGTTTGACTGCCGGTTGTAGTAACATTGCCACCTAAAGATATCTTGCTGTTGGCAGTTAAATTAGTGAGAGGAATCCTTTCGCCGATCGCACTTTTGAAGGTAATATTACCGCTAGCCGCTTTCACAGTTAAATCGCTGGTACCATCAACAGTATTATTGAAAGTAATGCTGTCACCTGAAAGAATCGGATTGTTGGCAATTGTAACTGCATCTCCATAAGTTTGACTACCACTTGTAGTGACATTGCCTCCTAAAGATATCTTGCTGTTGGCAGTTAAATTTGTGAGAGGAATTGTTTCGCCGATCGTACTTTTGAAGGTAAGATTACCGCTAACCGCCTTCACAGTCAAATCGCTGCTGCCGTCTACAGTATCGTTGAAAGTAATTTCGCTGCCTGCGAGAATGGGATTGTTGGCAATTGTAACTGCATCTCCATAAGTTTGAGCGCCGATTGTAGTGACATCGCCCTTAAGTTCGGTTGTACCGCCAGCATTGGTGGTGAAACTGGTAGCCTTGACAGCATTAAAGGTAGTTGTACCAGCACTGTTGACGGTGAGATTTCCTAATACTGTCGCGTCACCGATCAAACCTTTTACCTCAATTTTTCCAGTACCTGTTTCTAAAGTGAGATTGCCAGTGCCATCAATGTTATTGTTAAACAGAATATTGCCACCTGCTGAATTGCCATTGCTGACTAAGACACTATCTCCAACTAAGGTATTGCCGTTAACTGTGATATCTTGAGATTGGGTAGTAATATCGCCACTTAAGTTATTAGTTGTAGCGTTGAGAGTAATTGAAGCATTATCAGTTCCCAAAATCGAGCTATCGGGATTTACAGAAATAGTGCCTTGAGTATTGAAAGTTACAGGGTCTTTAAAAGATGCTGGCAAATTCTCTACAGTGATATTGCCTGTAGTAGTGTTACCTCCGAAAACGATTCCACTAAAACCATTAGCCAATGACGATAAAAACAGTGGCCCTAAATCAATCGCCTTTGCATCGTCAGGAAGTCCATCCTGGAAGCGAATTCCGAAATCTGGCAAAGGCTGAATTGATAAAGTACCTTTACCCTGCACGGAATTTGGGCCTCCCAAAAAGCCAATCTCATTGCCGCTAATGCTAATATTTCCAGTAGCGGGCAATCCCTTAGCATCAATGCCTTGTATTTCAACTTGATTGGGAGTTGCGATCGCAATATCTCCGGCGCTACCAGAATTAGAACTAGAATTCCAAACTACTTCTGGGGCTGCAATAATATCGCCATTTGTGCTAGTGAGAGCGATTTTTCCGCCATTACCAGCAGTGGAACTAGAGTTAAGATTGCTAGCGTCAATCCTATTGTTAGCACTGAGTGCGATCGGGCCACCATTTCCGGTAGTGGATGTCGTATCAATTGCCCCTGCAGTCGTATTAATATCACCATTAGTGCTGGTAAGGGCGATCGCCCGTCCGGGATTTTTCATACTACCAACGGTAATATTGCCTGTAGTTTTAATCGAAAAATCGATCGGACTCTCAACATTGAAAGAATTGATTGTTGTCAGGGAACCTAAAGCTTTTGGTTCCCCCACTGGGGGGGTGACAACCAGCCTGAAACCCAGAGGTGGTGAGGATTGAGCCAATGTGTGCTAAAAAAAGATAGGCAGCATAATTGTTACACGCTTGCCTATCCAAAAAATAATGATACCAACATTTTACCAGACTCATTTAAAAAAACAACTGACCAAAGCTCAGTTTCTTGTAATGACAACTTTGCTATCTGTGATGCAATCAGAAAAACAAGTGAGATTAGAACGACTGGCACGGGTATTTCCTTACCCAATTACAACGGAAAGTCGGCGTAGAAAACTACAAAGATTTCTGGATTTACCAAACTTAACTATCTCATTAATTTGGTTCCCCTTAATTACTTATTGGTTGACCACTTATTGCCGCATTGGTACTCGTTTATCAATTGCAATCGACCGCAGTCAATGGGGGTGCATTAATCTCTTTATGGTTAGCCTGATCTGGGAGCGAAGAGCAATTCCATTATACTGGTCGTTGTTGCCCAAATTAGGAAATAGTAACTTCGAGTCACAAACTACCAATTTAGAGCAAGTTTTACCATTATTTTCAGAATATAAAGTCATCGTTTTAGGAGACCGTGAATTTTGTTCTGTTGATTTGGGAAACTGGCTTAAGGAAAAGGGTGTGTCTTTTTGCTTAAGACTGAAAAAGAATCTTTGTATCGAAACAGAACATTTAGTTTGGCAACGGTTGGATGAATTAGGAATAGTACCCGGAACTTCTTTGTATGTTCAAGGGAAAAAAGTGAGGAAAACTCTACCTACTACCGGATTTGAGCTTGCTTGTAAGTGGAAAAGGAACTATGGGAAATATCAAGTTAAAGAAGCCTGGTTTATTCTCACGGACTTAGGCTCATTGCGAGCAGCGCTCAATGCTTATAAGCAGCGGATGGGCATTGAAGAAATGTTCCGAGACTGTAAAACAGGAGGCTACGATCTTGAAGGAACAAGCCTCAAAGGGAACCGACTTATTAACATGATTCTGCTCATGACACTTGCGTACAGTTCAGCAATATTTCAAGGTAATGAACTGAAGAAAAAGCAGGTACAAGAATATGTATCTCGTCGCACAGAACCAAAGAAAAAATATCGCAGACGGAGTACATTTGGTGTTGGATTAGATGGAGAAAAGTGGGTTAATTATCTAGAACAATATTCTTTGGAGGTGGAACAGTTAATGAAGTTAACTCCTTCTAAACGCCGCTTTTATCAACAAGGTATGCGGGCTGCAACCCTTATACAGTCTATCTCGTAGACCTCTTTGTCACCCCCCCAGACAACTGATACAATTACATTTGAGGCTTTTATTATCCGAAAGCTAGTACCAAAACTCTGGAAAGCGGTTTGTGTAGTGATGGATAATTGTACTATTCATACCGGAGAAGAAATAGAAAAAGCCATCAAAAAGAAAGGGGCAAAATTAATATACTTGTCGCCCTATTCGCCCGACTTCTCACCAATTGAACATTTATGGTCAAAACTCAAAAACATTCTCCGTTCTATCAAGACGACTAATTATCGAGAATTAGCAAAAGCGATAGAGTTTGCGTTCAATCAAGTTACATTATCCGATCTTTGGAATTGGTTTACTCACTGCTGTTATTGTACCTCATCTTTCTGAGAAACGCTATAGTGCGATCGGCTGGGGGAAATGTCAGCCTGACGGGTAAAGGTGCTGGAACTTTAAATGAAAACACCGGCGTTTATCTAAACAGCTCTACAGTGGAGTCAACGGCGGGGAACGGGACTGTCACCATCACCGGGACGGGGGGAAATGGCACCGAAAGTAATAAAGGGATAGATATATTTCTACCAGCTCTTGTTAATAGTAATAAAACCATAGTCCGATCGCCTGGGGGGGTGACGACCCGCCCCAAACCCATATTTAGTAAGGATTGAGCCAACTTGTGGTAAAAAAAGATAGGCAGCAGAGTTGTTACACGCTTGCCTATCCAAAAAAATAATGATACCAAGATTCTACCAGACTCATTTACAAAAACACCTGACGCCATCTCAGTTTTTGGTGATGACAATTTTGCTATCCTTGATGCAATCAGAAAAACAAGTGAGATTAGAGCGGCTCTCCCGAGTATTTCCCTGTCTAATTACAGCCGAAAGTCGGCGACGTAAATTACAAAGATTTTTAGATTTACAGAACTTAACAATCGAATTAATTTGGTTCCCATTAATTACTTATTGGTTGACCACTTATTGCCGTGTTGGTACTCGCTTATCAATCGCAATTGATCGCAGTCAATGGGGCTGTATTAATCTGTTCATGGTTAGCTTAATCTGGGAGCGAAGAGCAATTCCATTGTACTGGTCATTGTTGCCGAAATTGGGCAGCAGCAACTTCGAGGAACAAACTACAAATCTACAGCAAGTTTTACCATTGTTTTCAGAATATAAAGTCATCGTTTTAGGAGATCGTGAATTTTGTTCGGTCGATTTAGGAAACTGGCTGAAGGAAAAGGGTGTGTCTTTTTGCTTAAGAATAAAGAGGAATCATTGTATCGAAATAGAACATTTAGTTTGGCAGCGGTTAGATGAATTAGGAATAGTAGCAGGAACCTCTTTATATTTTCAAGGTAAAAGAGTTAGGAAAACACGGGCGTCCCACTGGATTTGATGTTGCTTGTAAGTGGAAAAGAAACTATGGAGCCTGGAAGGTTGATGAAGCATGGTTTATTCTCACAGATTTAGGTTCATTATCGGCAGCTATCGATGCTTACAAGCAACGGATGGGCATTGAAGAAATGTTTAGAGATTGTAAAACAGGAGGCTACGATCTGGAAGGAACTAGCTTAAAAGAAAATCGACTTATTAACATAATTCTGCTCATGACACTCGCCTACAGTTCGGCAATATTTGAAGGCACATCTCTTCGGAAAAAGCAGGTAGAAAAATATGTATGTCGGCGTCAAGAACCTAAAAAAAGATATCGAAGACGGAGTACATTTGGTGTTGGCTTAGATGGAGAAAAGTGGGTTAATTATCTCGAACAATATTCTGATGTGGTGGAACAGTTAATAAAGTTAACTCCAAATAAACGTCGCTTTTATCAACAAGGTATGCGGGCTGCAACCCTGATGGGGTCTATCTCCTAGGCCTCTTTGTCACCCCCCCAGATCACAATCATGATAATGATTTAGGATTGCTATACTGCTCGAAGAGCCTTCCATTTAATTAGAGCTGCATAACATTTTAGGTTTCTATATTTTTCACTCCGTTCAAGTCTGTTATATCATACCTCATCTTTCTGAGAAATGCTATATACTCGTGTTGGTAATAGATATCCCTTGATTCTTAAATGTCCCGTTGCCGCCAGTACCGTTGAAAGTAATACTTCCTGTTCCGAGCGATTCCACTGTACTGCTGTCAATAGATATCCCTTTATTACCATCTGTCCCATTCCCGCCAGTACCGTTGAAAGTAATACTTCCTGTTCCGATCGATTCCACTGTGCTGGTGGTATTAATGTTAATCCCGTTGTTGCCGTCTAAAGTTCCGTTACCAGTCCCAATCCCTGTCAGGCTGATATTTCCATCCGCTGAAGTCACCTTAGATGTGCCTGTAACAACAATACCTTCATTCTTGAGGAATATCTCCTTCCCGCCAGTACCGTTGAGAGTAATATTGCCGCTGCCAGTAGTTTGTAATGTGGTACCACCCGAAATAGAAATACCGACATTGTTTCCCCCTGTCGAATTTCCTGCAATACCATTCAGGTCAATGTTTCCACCTCCGGCATTAATTGTGCTGTTATTGACATTGATTCCCGGCCCGAACACAAGATTCCCCTGACCATTACCCAGGAAATTACCACCATTAGTATCGATCGTCGAACCTACGATACGGACACCACCACCGTTTAGATTATCACTATCAGCATTCAGAGTAATATTGCCTCCCTGAGTGGTGATATTGGTATTATTAATATTAATATTATTATTAGCAGTCAGAGTCAGGGAATTACTATTAGCCCAAGCAATCGGAGCGCTGACGGTAATATTACCTTGATTCGGAAAATCCGACGCAGTGGAAATAGTCACATTTCCCAAGCCTAGCTGTGTTTGCAGCGTCCCATTATTAATTGTAGAAGTACCCGCCGAGGGCGTAAATGCTCCCCCAGCTAAAGTCCCGCCTGCATCCGCATCTGCGCTAATAGTAATATCAGTAGGATCTAACAATAAGGTGCCAGCGATGCCAAAGGTCGATCGCAAATCAACTAATCCTTGAAAATCCAGCGATTGCTTTCCCGACACTTCCACAAAGCCGCCATTCCCAGAAAATAAGCCGCCTCGGGCCGTAATATTGCCATTAAAGCGAGTAGTTTCATCAGCCCAAACTATGACTCGCCCGCCATTCCCATTACTAATAGCATCAGCATTAATTGTCGAGTCGCTGCTAACAAAAGTCCGCAAAGCATTGGGCACAGTCCCCAAACCCTGATAATCTCCACCAATCAGTACATTACCGCCGCCGTTAATCCCAGAAGCATCGATCTTGCCTGCAATAACTCCTACTTTGTCGCCTAAAATATTTACAGTACCGCCAGTATTGCCAGAGACATTGATACTGCCGGATGCGATCGCAGTTCCCGCAGTTACAGGCACAGAAACATTCCCCGTCAACACAACTTCGCCATTGGGATTTACCGTCAAACCCGTCGCCTGTGCCACACCTTGTCCAGTCAGCAACTCCGGCAAAGATAACACGGGCTGCGTCCAATTGTTCGGCAGCGAACTTTGATTTCCTGTCGGCTGAATATCCAAACTCAATAAATTTCCAGCTTGACTAATTCGCACCAAATTGTTACCCGGTACGGCGCTGATCAGAATATTGCCGCTAGGCGCATTTACCTGACCATTATTGACAACCGTACCGCCGATCAAACTTAAGCTTTGACCTGGTGTCACCGTCAGATTGCCTGTATTAACAATGCTTCCCCCTTGCAAATTTGTAAACGCAAAACTATTCGGTGCCCCGATTAATGTTGCCCAATTGTTATTGCCGATTGCACTAAACCACTGATTGTTCCCAAAACCAATCCCTGTCGCCGTAGTAGCATTAAAAGATCCAGGCACATTGAGACTCGCATTCTGCCCGAAAATTATGCCGGCAGGATTCATCAAGAATAAATTGGAATTTCCTCCCGTCACTTGAATTAAGCCATTTATTAAAGAAGGATTACCCCCAGTAATCCTTCCCAAAATATTTTGAATATTGGGATTAGTCAGAAAGTTAGCCGTTTGAGCCTCGCTGAGGCCGAACTGAGTAAAACTATGAAAAAGATTAGCCCCATCTCCGCTGAATGCCCCCCCGGAAATGTCGTAGCGGTTGCCGTTGGGAGTAACAAGTGTGTTAGTGCCGTCCGCTGCCGGGGCGATGGGTTGCGCGTTGGCCGAACCCGCCGCTGCACTCAGCCAGCCAACAATGAATAACCATCCGAGCAAATGTAGTTTGTTGGGTGTCATTGTGTTTAAATATTGTGCTTAAAGTGCGATCGTATTTATTTCTACTACTTGTACTCCTAAAAATTTCTCATGTCAATAGGAGCCGCCTATTTTTGCTGGTCGAATAATTAGGACTGAAAAAGGAAATGTATGTTTTTAATTACTATGATTTACGTAAAAACAGTTTTTTTACTAGAAGTCAGGCGCGGGAAATGAAACTTGGTTTCTTTTTTTGACTTTCACTGCTTCCCTGACCCAATTGCCTTAAAAAACCCGGTTAATGCGTCCGGGACTGTTGGTGAAAATATGGCGCGGAATGCGAGGGTTAGGGGTTGGAAAAACTCGGAATATTAGTCAAAAGTACGTAAGTATCGAGGTCTGTTCTCCCGCTTGCTTCCAATGGCAAAAAACTCGCTCACATCCCTACTCGCGGTCGCCGCCGCTGCTTTCTGCATCGGGCCAGCAGCTTGCAGCCCGCTTTCATGAACAACTGACTGAACAGCCGACGTTTTCGCAAAAACTTTATATTTTATGGATGAACTTTACCAAAACTTCATAAAGCTCGAGTAAAATTTTTATGTATTTTTGATGAAAGCCAATATTTGCCCGTCTTGCACTCAACTTTAGACTGTTACCGAAACGAAGTAAATGTAGTAGGTTTGAAGTCTAGGCAGGATGAAAATCTTGCTCTGATAGATTAAACTGTGCCAATCTGGTGTCAGTGAAAACTCTTAGAAGAAGCACTCATTTACTCCAAAACACCCTTAAGTGAGATCTGTCTGTAGATTCACTGGTGTGGAGCCTCTTCTTTAGGTTTGACGATCGTCCTAAATATAGCAGGCTCGCGATCGTCGATTCGCGTCACGGCAACATGGCTTTTTGCGCCTTACTACGTAACAATACTGGAGGAATCAGGGTTATGACTACCTTAACGCTAGTCAAAAAAACATCTTTTACAGTCGCCAGCTTGGCAACCACAATGTTGCTCAGCATCTGCACGCCCGTCCGAGCTTTCATGTTTGGCACTCGCGGCATCCAGTTCGATCGAGATACCACTATAAACTTTACCTTCGAGGAATCTCACGGCGGTTACCAGTCGAGCTTGTGGGTAGCCCAAGCTGACTCAGCAAACACTGGCTACAGCAACATCGCCAGACTGTTTTACGAGACTAAACCCTCAGATAACGGCAGCGCCGATGACTGGCAGGGAAGCTTCGGCAACGCAGTCACCTCCGAAAACGGCTCCATCACCCAAACCTTCACATTTTTGCAGGATCAAATTTATGCCCTGCTGCTGTGGAGCGACACCGGCACCGGTCAACCACTCGAGCAGTACGTCTCGTCGAGCACCTTCATGAATAGCCCCGAATGGTTTGCCGCCGGCACCCACTTCCGGAGAGATGAGTGTCTGGTGGCGGGTTGTCAGCAAGCCGTGTTTGGCAACTTTAGGCTCGACAACAACTCCAACGACTCATTTACAAACATCAACGGCGGTAAGGGCCCAGGGCAATATTCATCCGTCACAATGGCGCAACTGGCTCAGGGCACAAAAATCTCCTACGACGATGCCGGAGGAAACGACCTTGACTTCCAAGACTTCACCGTCTCGGCTGAGTTAGCCCCCGAAAAAATGACCCAACAGGCTCAGCGCAGACAAATCTCCTTCGGCGATGGCCCAGGAAAAAACCTTGGCTTCCAAGACTTCCCCATGTCGGCTGAGTTAGCCGCCGAACCAGTCCCCGAACCACTCACAGTGTTCGGGACTATGCTGGGTATGGGGGCTTTGGCTGCGGCTCACAGGAAAAAAAAGCGAGGGCACTAACCATAAAAATCACTCTTAACCAGCCCCATACAAATCTAAATAGTGCGTCTGTTCAGTGGTAATCTGAGGAATAGCATTTCTAAATGTTAAGACTTTTTCCATAACGGGAAAAATAGCATCCTAACAAAGGCACTATTCATGGTATCCACCGCAACAAAAACGAACGTAGGCTACATCACCCAAATCATTGGGCCGGTTGTAGACGTAAAATTCCCAGGCGGCAAACTGCCCCAAATCTATAACGCTCTCACGATTTCCGGCAAAAACGAAGCAGGTCAAGACATTGCCGTTACCTGCGAAGTTCAACAACTGCTCGGAGACAGCCAAGTGCGTGCAGTTTCCATGAGTACCACCGACGGCTTGGTGCGTGGCATGGAAGTAGTAGATACCGGGGAAGCGATCCAAGTTCCCGTCGGAATCCCAACTCTCGGCCGGATTTTTAACGTCATCGGTCAACCCGTAGACAACCTCGGCCCGGTCAATACTTCCGAAAGTATGCCCATCCACCGCAACCCGCCGGCTTTCACCGAACTGGAAACCAAGCCTTCGGTGTTTGAAACCGGGATCAAGGTGATTGACTTGCTCGCACCCTACCGTCGCGGTGGCAAAATCGGTTTGTTCGGCGGCGCAGGCGTCGGCAAAACCGTGATTATGATGGAACTCGTGAACAACATCGCCAAGGCTCACGGTGGCGTGTCCGTGTTCGGTGGTGTGGGCGAGCGCACCCGCGAAGGTAATGACCTCTACAAAGAAATGATCGAGTCGGGGGTTATTAACGAAGAAGACCGCAGCAAATCAAAAATTGCTCTGGTTTACGGTCAAATGAACGAGCCGCCTGGTGCTCGGATGCGCGTGGGCCTGTCGGCTCTGGCGATGGCCGAATACTTCCGTGATGTCAGCAAGCAAGACGTGCTGCTGTTCATTGACAATATCTTCCGGTTTGTGCAAGCGGGTTCTGAGGTATCGGCTCTGTTGGGTCGGATGCCTTCGGCTGTGGGATATCAGCCGACTCTCGGTACAGACATGGGCGACTTGCAAGAACGGATTACTTCGACTACCGAAGGTTCGATTACTTCGGTTCAAGCTGTGTACGTACCTGCGGATGACTTGACTGACCCCGCGCCGGCTACGACTTTTGCTCACTTGGACGCTACAACTGTGTTGTCTCGCGGTTTGGCTGCGAAGGGGATTTATCCTGCGGTTGACCCGCTGGATTCTACGTCTACGATGTTGCAAGTTAGCGTTGTCGGTGAAGAGCACTATGGTGTTGCTCGTCAGGTGCAGTCTACTCTGCAACGCTATAAGGAATTGCAAGACATTATTGCAATTTTGGGCTTGGACGAGCTGTCTGAAGATGACCGCTTGACCGTTTCTCGCGCTCGCAAAATTGAACGGTTCTTGTCTCAACCGTTCTTTGTGGCTGAAGTGTTCACGGGTTCCCCTGGCAAGTACGTCAAGCTGGCAGACACCATTAAGGGCTTCCAGATGATTTTGGCTGGCGAACTTGACGAATTACCTGAACAAGCTTTCTATTTGGTGGGCGATATCAACGAGGCGATCGCCAAAGCTGAAAAAATGAAAGCTGACGCCAAGTAATTTTAGTCATTGGTCATTAGTCATTGGTCATTAGTCATTGGTCATTAGTTGTTAACAGTTAACAGTTAACAGTTAACAACTAAGTGACTGATGATAGCCGACGGCTGACTAATGACTAATTACTAATGACTGCTGACTACTGACTAATGACTAATGACTAAGGACAATTTATGACATTAACTGTGCGCGTAGTGGCCCCCGACAAAACTGTTTGGGATTCTAATGCTGAAGAAGTAATTCTGCCGAGCACCACAGGCCAATTGGGTATCTTAAGCGGTCACGCTCCAATGTTGACAGCTTTGGATACCGGAGTGATGCGCGTCCGTCCCGGCAAGGAATGGGTGTCTATTGCTCTGATGGGTGGCTTTGCAGAAATCCAAGAAAACAAAGTTACTATTCTTGTCAACGGCGCTGAAAAAGGCGAAACCATTGATAAAGAAGCTGCTCGTACTGCTTACACCGAAGCAGTAGCTCGTTTGGAAAAGTCCGCTAGTGGCACTGACCAAGAGCAAATTAAAGCTAAGCAAGCAATTAAACGTGCGAGAGCTCGTTTCCAAGCTGCGGGCGGCACGCTCTAGCTCTAAGGGTAACGACATAGTGCTTTTGTAGTAGGGACACAACAATGTTGTGTCCCTACTGTTTTTCTCACGTTGTGTCCCTAATGTTTTGCTAAACTCCCGCCTCGGACAATAGAGACTGCATTGTTTCCCAAGATAACCCCTGCTGAAGATAGCGGGGGTTATTTGGATTGTAGGGGCTCTCCACGCGATCGACACTGAGAATTTTTGCTTCCTCCGGCAAAACAGGAACCTCTGGATCGAAAGCAGTCGATCGTGTCAGGGAGCTAGAAAAGCCTTTAAAAATAGCAATTTCATCGAATTCGCCGTCTATTTGGGCCTTGACGATTAAAACTTCGTGCGATCGTTTTACCGTGTATTGTTCCAAGCGACGAGCAATAGAGTCAGCCATAGCAAATCTCACTTTCCTGAAATCTGCTACAATATAGCTTAATTTTGCGGCTAATTTCAGCGAGAGATAGCTAATTTTTTATTTTTAATTCGACCTTTCTTAATAACAGGAACTCAGTGCACATACTATAAGTTATGTCAAAAAAGTATCAACCATTTTAATCCTACAAAACCTACTTGTCAGATATTTTATGATCCATATCAAGACTAGGTTCCAACTATCGTTGAGGTCGGGAGCTTTATTTTGAGCAAAGTTTTACTAAAGCGCCAAAAATATTCAATAAGATTTGCCAAAGACATCCTCAAGAAAAGTTAGCAGCAATTTACTGCAAGCGCTCTCTGAAGAATCGAATGTATAGAGTGCCCGAAGGAGGGTCTGGAATAGAAGATTTAGATGAAAAGTAGTAAAAGTAGCATTAAGCTGACAGCATAAATTTTTATGTGTTTATGCAGTTTTTTGTACCTGGCCTCAGTCATAATACATTCAGGCTGAAGCATTCCGCTCCAAAATTGGGAGTTTTCCTGAAAGATACGCTGTCGAGTGCGCTGCTTTTGACTTCAAACTCGAATATACTGCAGAAAGGTATGCGAGAAATAAACTCATTTTCTCTGAGAAATCTCAGGTTGGATAGCGATTAAGGAAGAAACCAAGAATCAGGCTTTTCTTGCGTAAGTTTTGTTTAAGTACAAAATGGTTTAGAATGCTTACCAGCGGTAAATCTTCGCTCCGAGTATTAACTGTGTCTTTCCAGCTAAATTAATGTTATGTCCACTCTTTCTCTCAAGCGCTTGGTGGCCAAACTTTCAGGAAAAGCGACGCTCCAAACTGTACTCATAGTTCCGTTTGTCTTGCAAGTATTTGCAGCGGTGGGTATTGTGGGATATTTATCATTTAGGAACTCTCAAAGAGCAGTAAATGACCTTGCGGATCAGTTGATGAGCGAGGTAAGCAATCGCATAGAGCAAAATTTGAGAACTTATCTGCAAACTCCGCACCAAATCAATCAAAGCAAGCTGGATGCAGTGAAACTGGGTTTTGTGAACATGAAAGACTTGTCAGCTTGGGAAAAGTATCTGTGGCGGCAAGTACAATTATATCCTTATATCAATTTTACGTCGATCGCTAATCAAGATGGAGAATATCGCACTGGCGAAAAGATGTCGAACGGCACTTTATTGATTAACGCATCGGGTCAATCTAGAGGTTTTAATTTTTATTCTTACAATACTAATGATAGGGGCGATCGCACGACAGTAGCAGCCTACGTCAAAAACTTCGACATCCGACAGCACCCTTCCTACATCTATGCGGCTTTAGAAGCGAAACCAACTTGGAGTTCAGTTTATGTATCCTTACTAGAACCCACATTGATCGTCAGCGCGCTGCAACCAGTTTACAACAGCCAGAAACAGCTAGAAGGAGTATTAATTGCTGCTTTGCGTCTCGACAGTATCGGTCAATTTTTAAACAGCCTCAAAATAGGCAAATCCGGTCAAACTTTTATTATCAAAAGAAACGGCACGCTGCTGGCAACTTCCACACCCGAAAAACCTTTCCGCACCAAAAACGGTAAAAAAGAACTGTTTAAAGTTACAGAAAGCAGCGATCCAGTAACGCAAACTACAGCTAAATATTTAGAAAATCACTTTCAAAACTTGCACCAAATTACAAAACCGCAGCAAATAAATGTTGAGATAAACGGTCAGCAGAAATTTTTAAAAGTCCTACCATTCCAAGACGGCAAAAGTTTAGATTGGCTGATTGTCGTCGTCGTTCCCGAAGCCGACTTTATGGAACAGATTCATGCCGGCAACCGAACTACAGTGTTGCTATGTTTGGCAGCTTTGGGCATGGCAACTGTGCTAGGAATTCTCACTTCTCGCTGGATTATCCAACCTATTTTAAAATTAAAAGATGCAGCTAAAGCTTTGTCTGAAGGACAATTTGACCAAACTGTAAAGCTCGATCGTTCCGACGAGTTGGGCGTACTTGCCGCTGCTTTTAACAGCATGGCTGCACAATTGCAAGCATCATTTACTGCCTTAGAAACTAAAAATATCGAATTGCAGCGACTCGACAAACTGAAAGACGAATTTTTAGCCAATACTTCCCACGAACTTCGCACTCCCCTCAACGGCATTATTGGTATTGCAGAATCTTTAATAGACGGTGCTACTGGACAACTGCCTGAGTCAACAAATTTTAACTTAGCTTTGATTTCATCATCGGGCAAAAGATTGTCTTCTTTAATTAACGATATTCTGGACTTTTCTCAGCTCAAACACAAAACGATAGAACTGCAAATTAAGTCCGTCGGTATTCGAGAAATAGTCTCTGTAATTCTCACTTTGTCTCAGCCATTAGTAGGCAAAAAAAACTTGCAGTTGATTAACTCAGTTCCTCCTGGATTGCCGCCAATAGCAGCCGACGAGAATCGCTTGCAGCAAATACTTTACAACTTAATCGGCAATGCGATTAAGTTTACCGAAAGTGGGCAAGTAGAAATTTCCGCAGAATTGGTAACTGACACCGCACAATCACCGCCTAATTCCCAATTAGCCATTACTGTATCCGATACCGGCATTGGCATCCCCGAAGATAAATTAGAGCGAATTTTTGAATCCTTTGAACAAGCTGACGGTTCCACTGCTAGAGAATATGGCGGCACGGGTTTAGGGTTAACGGTGGCTCAGCAATTAGTGGAATTGCACGGAGGTAAAATTTGGGTATCTTCAACTGTAGGCCTCGGTTCCCAATTCATCTTTACTCTGCCTGTATCTGAGACTCAGCCGGAATTTAGTAGCATACAGCCGGGTTTAACCGAGGGTTCTCCCATTTTAATCACTCCTGAATTCGCGGGCGAATCCTCTATAATAAATTCTCAGCTATCAGACAATAGCGACTTGGTAGAAAATGAAAAAATAAAAATTTTGGTTGTCGATGATGAACCAATTAATATTCAAGTCATCATTAACAGTCTTTCTATAGAAAACTATGAGATAACTCAAGCGAGCAACGGCTTAGAAGCTTTAAATCTGATTGAATCAGGATTGAAGCCAGACTTAATTTTACTTGACGTAATGATGCCGCGGATGACTGGTTATGAAGTGTGCCGAGAAGTCCGCAAAAAATACTCGCCTTTAGAAATGCCGATTCTGATGCTGACGGCTAAAAATCAAACTACCGATTTGGTAGAAGCTTTTAACTTAGAAGCAAATGATTATGTAACTAAACCTTTTATCAAAAAGGAATTGGTTGCCCGAATTAACACGCAAATTCGCCTTGCTAAACTGAATGCAGCCTACGGCAGATTTGTGCCGCACGATTTTCTCAACTTGCTGGAAAAGCCGAGTATTATTGAAGTAAAACTAGGTGAAAACCAGGAAAGAGATATGACCGTGCTGTTTGCTGATATTCGCTCGTTTACGGCGCTTTCAGAACAGATGACACCACCTGAAAATTTTGCATTTATTAATACTTACTTGGGAAGGGTTAGCCCTGCAATTAGGAAAAATAACGGATTTATTGACAAATACATTGGTGATGCAGTCATGGCACTGTTTCCTACCTCTCCATCTGATGGTGTGCGAGCAGCAATTGATATGCAAAAAGAAGTGAATATCTATAACCAGCAGCGAGAAAAAAATGGCTTGTTTCCGATCGCGATCGGCATTGGTTTGCACGCGGGCAATTTGATGTTGGGTACGATTGGCGAGCGAGAACGGATGGAAAGTACGGTGATTGCTGATGCGGTGAATCTCGCGTCTCGTTTGGAAGGATTGACTAAGGTTTACGGCTCGGGCATTCTAGTTAGCGGTGCAATTATCGATCGCCTAGACGATCCAGAAAAATATAAATACAGATTTGTCGATCGAGTAATGGTGAAAGGAAAGACAAATGCTGTGTCGGTGTTTGAAATTTACGAGACAGAAACCGAGCAGAGCATTGTACTTAAGCAGCAAACTGCGGAGGTTTTTCAAGAAGCTCTCAATTTTTACTACGAACAAAAATTTGTTGCCGCCCAAAAAGTATTTCACAATATTTTACAAATCAATCCCGACGATCGGGTAGCAATGCTGTATTTCAAACGAGCTCGCAAGTATCGAATGTACGGAGCCCCCGATGGGTGGTGTGGGGTGGAAACTTCGACGGAGAAATAGGGCGCACACTGCACGCCCTACTCTCTTTAAAAGATGGTTGCACAAACTTTAAAATATAGTTGTACAAACACCCAATTTATTCCAAGTTTTAGGGCCGACAATGCCATCAGCAACGATTTGTTGTTGCTTTTGAAAATTGATGACTGCTTGTTGGGTTTTCGGGCCGAATCCTCCATCAGTAGTTACGGAAAACCCATTGGCGTTCAAGAGTCGCTGAAGGTAGCGAACGTCCTCATTTTGCGTGACGCCATCGTTGCGTTTGAGTAGGGGAAAATAACTACAGGAAGGTAATTCCATGTAAATTGCGTTTGTGGTTTGCATGGTTTAATTCTCCATTGGTTGTTTACAAGTTGTTTGAAAGCACAGAAGTGCGGAAATGATGTTAATAGTCCTGGGTAAACTCTTGACTGGCATAAACGGAGTTTTGGCTTCGCTCAACCACCAGGTTTTTTAGCGTTTCTGGGGGCGTAAAGGAAGTATTGCTGTGAAAAAACCCAGTTTCTTGCTACCCGCGCGACTAAGATTAGTTAACTTTGATTTAACATCCGGGTTCATCTGTATAACAAGCGCCTAATAGACTCCAAGTTTGAGGGCCGACAATGCCATCAACAGCAATCTTATTTTCCTTTTGAAATTTGATGACTGCTTGTTCGGTTTTTGGGCCGAAAAATCCATCAGTTGCGACGGGATATCCGTTTGTAACTAAGGATTGTTGGAGATAGCGCACGTTTTGATTGGCAAGAGTGGTATTATTTCGTTTCAGTGTGGGCAGTGAAGAGCAAAGAGGCAATTGAGCGTAAATTGAATTTGTGGTTTGCATGGTTTGATTGGGGATTAGTGGTTTGCAAGTTGTTTGAACTTGCTATTCCCCAGTTGTAGCTGTGGGGAGAAGTGCTTTAACAGTCGCTTTTTATAGTGACGCTGATCGGGGGTAGCTCAGATGAGTGACAGCCAGCTATCAAACCCGTTTTGTACACAGTAATTGTCAAAGGCAAACAGCAGCGAATTTCCATTTTTTATCAACTTTTAGCATCTTTGCCACCAGCCCCACACCATCAGTAAGTCGGCGCCAAAAAACCCCCCTATGTAAACGACGGTCAAGTCTCCACAGGCTCTCTACTGCCTGACTTAAACCTGTTTACCTAGTGTTAGATTATGCGGTTTAATTCCGCCTACTTACTTACCTGTAGGGCTGTTGGTGTGGGGATGGATAGGCTGATTGACGTAGAGAAAGCGAGTCAATCAATCCTGTCACGGTGCAATCGCTCCACTCTTATATAAGCTGAGGAATAATCTTTTCTATAGAGGAGGCAAAAATACTGTATTTAAAGCTAGTTAACCCTTTGATCGAAAATGGCGATCGGGAAAATGGCTCTCGGGTTGGGACTTTAACTTAGAAGTGATATCGTAGTATCGGTAGATAGTAGATTTCCGGGTGTCAAATAACTTGAGAATTGAATCAATAACAATTTCTGTAACTATCGGGTTAAAGTCGGAAATAAAGTCGTCAGCGTCGAGATTTTGTAGAAAAAATTCCTTAGCTCGAGCGCACTGATAGCGCATTTCCTCAAAGCCAACAATTTTTACCACAAACGTTGTCAGTGGCGAATTCTCCAAATCGGTTTTAGAAGTGCTTTTAGCCCGCCCATTTTCTAATAAATTTAATACTTCCGCTTCTAAACCAATTTTAGGTTGATAAGGTTTTTCTATCTGTGGGAAAAAGCTTTCCAGGCGCACACAGTTAACAGATTGATCCGGAATTCCTCCCATCATCATCGCCAGAGAAACATCGATTCCCAAACCAGAAGAGAGAGCTTCTAGCAGGGCGAGAGCAGACAGCTTGCACCCCAAATAAAGCTTCGCAATTTCGAGATTGTACTTAGCAGTAGTTTCCCACCGCTGATAGGTGCGATCGTCTGGATATCCCTCAAACTGCCGGAAAATTATTTCTGGCTTGAGATAATTCAGAAAACCTTCCATCTTAACCAAAGCAACTCGGTAGTCGCGAACCGTGTAAAAACCGCAGCAGATGAGATTGTGATTGGTTTCCGGCAGTAAATTCCAGGTATTTGCCAAAAAATGGGCTGAACTATGGTGAGCAAAACTCATCACATCCCGGTTAGAGATTCGCACGGATTTTTTCACCGTTTCCCGCATTTCCTCGTCAGTCAAACTGAGGTTAAACAGGCTATTTATTGCTTGCAAGCGCTCATAAAGACGCTGGCTTACTGTTACTCCGGACTCGGCAGAGCGAAACGGAATGGTTGCTTCAATGCAGCCTGCAATTTGAAGCAATTGCTCGCGTTTGAGAAATGGTTCTAGAGCTTTGGCTGCTACCACAGCGCTAAGAAATTCGTTTTGTCCCGAAAAAGGATGGAGGACTTGGCCCGGTACAAAATTGAATACCAGCATTACCATCTCGAAGATAGCATCCGCCGGCAGTTCAGATTGATCCCGAATTTGTAGTTGTTGGTTAACCTCTTTTGCAACAGGAGTGATGTAGTAGCTGACGTTAAAGTTAATGCTGCGATCGACTTGCACGTAGACTGTATCGTGAAATAAAGCTGCCAAAACCTCGATCGCGTCTTCATCTCCCCCCACCTCAAAAATATGTTCGGGAGTGTGAAAAAACCGCCAGGGCCCCATCATCGGCTGAACAATCAGTTCGGCAATCCGAGCGACTTCACTTGGTTCGACTTTTGCTTCCAGGCTATCGAGGGCCCAAATCAGCCTGTCTAAGCACTGTAAGTAGGCTTGTTTGCTATCCATCACAGTCTTTCCCAATAACATTGCTGTCAGTCGATTTTAGATTTTAGATTTTAGATTTTAGATTTTCTCGACAGATGGATCTGGAAGCTGGAACCTTAGTCTAAAATTGTTAGATCTCGACGACTGGAGTCGGCGGCTTGTATCCGTTTTTGGGCAACTTCACGTCACCCACCCTGCTGTTAGTTTAATTTTTTCCTAGATGCGGCTCCGCTTTTGTGAGTTGGGATTTTTGAGCTTTTTGTGGAAGACTTGAGCGGCTATTTAAGAGGCAAATACTTACTTAAAATCCCCTTAATTTCCGGTAGCTGACCTCCCCTGTTTTCCTAGTCTAATTAGCACAAAGTATGAGAAGTAAATTACATAGATTCCTAAACCTATCAGACCCAAAAATCCCAAAAATTGAGGGGTTGCGGTAGGGTGAAACATTTGTTTGTAGAGCCAAGGTGGGTCTAACCAAACGCGGCAAAAAGGTTCGTCAATTACCTCAATTTGAGATTTAAAGGCACAGCTTAAGAAGGGAAGTTGAGCTAGTGCGCCCAAACCGCTGTAAACAGTAATCGCCCACCGCCAAGCTGTAAAAGCCAGTTTCAGGGGCGACTGCGGTCGATCGGCAATTTCTTCGTTTAAATCCTCCCAAAACCACAGACTAGCAGGAATTAAGGCCCTCCCAATCACCGACGACACAAAGCTCACAGGCAGCGCAGCCATCATCAGGTAAAGGGTAATTGCCAGCAAACTCGCCACCCGCCAATAAATAATCGACAAACGGACGATCGCCTCAGCTTTTGCCACAACAGCCCAAATCAGCACTACCAGCGGGATCGAAATTGTTAATAACACAGACAACCGGTAATCCATCCAGACTAGCGGTTGAAACCAAGGCCCGGTGGCTGCCAATAAAAGACTCAACATCTTTGGGAAAATATACTCACTTATTTGTCACAAATTTTACTACAAAAATGCTAAAAAATCAGCAACCAGAACACGGTCTTAATGTTTTAGTTACTGCTACCTTTTCTAAGGTACTTGGCGCGGTTTGAAGGGTACTTGAGACACGATAGACGGCAATACGCTTGAGTTAAAACTGTTTATTCCTGAGCTCTCTCCTTCCCATCCTGGCCCCCAATGGGGACGCAAGAGCAAATTCTTGTCCCCATTGGGGGCAGGGCGGTTTCATTCTCACGAAAATCGCGATTTTGACTCTTGTAGTGCCCAGAATGCCTACCCGCCCACAGACGATTGCACAAGCCTTTCAGACATTGGGGCCGCCCCTACAAGAGAATGAAACAGCCCTGGCGGCGAGGGGGAATGTGGCGGATTTGAATTGTATTGGGATAGTGGGCAAATCTCGCCATTATTTCCAGGATCAACCCCCTAAAATAAAATTCTCCCGCCCCAAAATAGAGATTTCGGTGCGGGAGGGAAGGGATAGAGCTAAATGGCTCGTTTATTCCTCGTAGATGCGGCACTCAGCAGCGTCAGGATTGTCGTCGCAAAATTTTTCAAAAGAATTCTTAGGTTTGACTTGCTTTTGGTGGGAAGCTTCTGCTTGCAGTTCTTCAACTGCGTCCCACGCAGCCGCGCATTCCCCGGAAGTGGCGCCCTTGGTGTCACAGACGGTACGAGCGCTTTCTAGTTCTTCTTCAATTTTTTCTTGGATGTTGCCTGGGGGTGTTGTTGTCATAAAACTTGTTGGTATGAAAGTGTAGGAGAATATGGTTGTCCCCGACCTATTTCTAGGTAATGTTAGCACGCGCCTTTGTTTAGTGAGCTTGTTCGGCTAACGGCACGTCTTTAACCCAAATAAAGATGTTTAACCGTTAACGACAGAGCAAGGGACTAGCTAAGCATCCGCTTGGTGTCATAACTCAAAAAACGTAGACCTCTAAAGTCTGAGGCCGGTCAACTGTGGTTTAAGTCTTAGGCTCGAAGCGAGCGTGTCTTTAGACCTGGGTCGTTGACCTTATTAAGTAAGAAAGGTTTTCTTTTTGGATGTTAGTTTGGGTGGGATTTGCAGTTTCGGTCTGGCGACCCCAGCTAATAATAGCTTGAGATGCGCTGCTGTTGCAGCAGCCCAGATAGAAACCATCCATAACTACGATCGCAGCCCGTCTCTACTTCCTGCTTTACTCTACCCCGTCGGCGGGGGAAGAGTCCACAGGCATCAATGTAGGTCGAGCTGACCTTACTTTTGATGAAAACATTACACGAGGTTGGTGTGTCAAACTGTATTGAGCTTTATCTTTTAAGATTTAGCTGAATACGGCATTTAACACTAAACAGATTAAGGGGACACTCATGTTAACTTATGTTAACACAAGAACGGCAATCGATGGGGAATCGATCGCCCCAGAATAGCGTCCCCCCAGTGGCCAGTTCCGGTTAGCCTAATGTATAGAGATAGTTTTATAGAGAAGTTTGCCTTATGTACACCGAAAACCAAATGCAGTGGGTCAGCGCCTTATCAACCCGTCCGTCTTTGGAATCAGCGCTCAAAGAAGTTGTAGAACAAGCCGATCGCGACCTAGAAGGCCCGGCTGATTTAGCGCTGATATTTATCTCGTCTGCCTTTGCCAGCGAGTATTCTCGGCTGATGCCTTTACTGCGAGAACTGCTGCCAGTACCCGCGATCCTGGGCTGTGGCGGGGGAGGAGTCATCGGCACGAACCGGGGCGGCCTCACCGAAGAAGTCGAGGGATCTCCCGCAGTCAGCTTGAGTCTAGCGCGTTTGCCGGGAGTGAATGTCAGAACTTTTCACGTCGGTGCAGAAGAACTGCCGGACTTAGATAGTCCCCCGGATACTTGGGTGGATCTCTTGGGCGTGCCGGCCCAGGAAGAACCGCAGTTCATCATCTTGGCCGACCCCTTTTCCGCAAAAATTAACGATTTGCTCCAAGGGCTAGATTATGCCTATCCGGGCGCGGCCAAGGTAGGGGGGCTCGCCGGGGGGGACGGTGCGGGCCGAGGGGCGGCGCTGTTTTGCGACTATCAGCTTTACCGAGAAGGGACGGTTGGGGTAGCTTTGAGCGGCAATATAGTTTTGGAAACGATCGTAGCTCAAGGCTGCCGGCCGATCGGGCATCCTTATCGGGTGACGGAAGGAGAGCGCAATATTTTGCTAAAACTCGAAGAACAAACCGACGATACCGACAGCGGGGGCATCGAGCGATCGCCCTTAGAGGCTTTGCGAGAGTTAGTTCAAACTTTGAGCGAAGAAGACCGAGAATTAGCCCAGCATTCGTTATTTGTAGGCTTAGTCAGCGATGAATTCAAGCTGACATTAGAGCCGGGAGATTTTTTAATCCGCAATCTGTTGGGAGTAGATCCGAAAGTGGGGGCAATTGCGATCGGCGATCGAGTCCGTCCCGGACAGCGCATCCAATTTCACCTGCGGGACGCGCGCACCTCCGCAGAAGACCTAGAAATGCTGCTCGATCGCTATCAGCGGGCCGCCGAGTACAGTGGTACATCCAGCGTCGGCGCCTTAATGTTCTCTTGTCTGGGGCGGGGTGAAGGGCTTTACGGCGAATCGAACTTTGACTCCCGACTGTTTGGCCGATACCTCAAAAACATCCCCCTGGGTGGCTTTTTCTGCAATGGCGAAATCGGCCCCGTCGGCGGTAGCACATTTCTGCACGGCTACACATCCGTATTCGGGATTTGCCGCCAAAATTCATAATTTGTGAACTGTTGACTGTTGACTGATGACTGTTAACTGTTGAAAATCTAAAATCTAAAATCTAAAATCTAAAATCGATCCACTGATGACCAATAAATAAAAGCGACAGTCGCCTGCCGCTTTTAGCTGTAACTAGAGGTCTGGAAACCTTAGAAAGTAAAGGTAGTACGGAGGAGTCCGACCCAGATATCGTCGTTTCTGTGGTTGTGTTCTGGATTCAGAATCACGTAAACGCCCGGTGTCACTGACACAAAGTCATTGACTTGGAAGCGATAGAAACCTTCTAAGTGATAAGAGGTGTCGCGGTTTCTGGCGACATCACTCTCAGTAACTTTTGGCGGTACACCGAAGACGAAGCCGAGGAGGTTGCCTTGCCGGCCAAAATCTGCCAGGGCCAAAGTGATAGCACCATTCTGGATCGTCGCGTCATTGCCGCCCCCCCGCAGTTGCTCAGCCTTCGTATAACCGTACCAACCGCCAAGCTGAAAGCGACGGCTGGGTTTGAAGTTAACTTGCACGCCATAGTTATCTGCTTGAGTGGTTGCTTGACCGAAGGGCCGGTTAGCCAAGGCACTGCCCGTACCGCCCATGATGCCAACATCGCCTGCGCGATTGTATTTGTGGGTGTAAGTGAAGGCCAAATCAAACGGTCTGCTAAAAAAGCCGATCTGACCCAGAGCGCTGAAAGAACCGTCGGCAACGCCCCGGCCGTTTGCGGGGTCGGGAGCATCGCCGTCGGAGGCAAGATAGCCCCCAGTAGCTCGGAGGGGGCCCAAGTTGAAAGTCAAACTTGCGCCAGCTCCCTGCGGCCCGCGGAATACGGCCGGGTTACGAACTCCAAATCTGGAAATGGCACCAGTACCCGTAGAGTTAAAGGGTGTTACCGTGTCTGCAATTTCATCCAGGTCAAGTCCTTTAGGACCGACAAAGACTGTAGCCGGACCGACCGGGAAACGATAGTACAGTTCGTCTAGTGTGAATTGGCTGCCCTCCTGGCCGTCAAAGGCCAAGCGAGCCATGTTAGTGCCGGTAGCGGTTGATGCTCCGTAGTTGGCGACGTTGACTGCTTGCAAGCGGGTTCTGAGCAAGTCTCGACCGGTGAAGCTTGTCAATAAGTTCAAGCGCACCCGGTAGCCGAAGTTGGTGACTGTTCTATCGTCCTCAAGGCGGATACCATCTCCCACGAAGGTGTCGCTGACGGCAAAAACGGCTTCTCCATTCAATTTGGTGGTGGTGGAGAACTGGTTGGCTTCGAGTTCTGCGGTGCGAGCTTCTAGGCCGTCTACTCGTCCGCGCAGGGTAGCAAGTTCGGCTGCAAATTCTTCTTGCAGGCGTTGCAGGATGGCTAAGTCGTCTCGGGTAACTAAGTTACCTGTTGACCCAATTAGCTGGGTTATGTTGTCTAAGCAAGCGTTGACGCCGGCTGCAAATTCGTAGCGAGTCAGGGCGCGGTTGCCGCGGTAGGTGCCGTCGGGATAACCTACGATACAACTGTAGCGTTCGACTAGCGATTGCAGGGCTTGGAATGCCCAATCTGTCGGGCGCACGTCGGAGAGCTGAGTGACTGATGTCACCTGGGACATCGTTCCGGTCGGTTGGGCCGGCAGCGCTTGGGGAGCGACAGGGACGATGGGGCCGCCCATTCCGGCGGCTGGTGTCTGAGCAATTTCTACCTTAGTAACTGGGGTAGTAACTGGGGTAATAGCTGGGGTGCTGGCGACTGCTGGCACTTCAATTTTCCCAGGAGTGTCTGTCTGGCTGCTTTGCACTGCCAAGTCGGATGCTTGGGACGAGGGTTCGGCTGTGCCTGCTGCTGCTAGGGGTTCAGTCGCTACTGGGGCGCTGGTCGGAGCGCTTGGGGCTGCTAACTCGATGTCGCTCCCTGTTGTGTGCAGTGTTGTTGGCAGTGTTGTTGGCACTGCTGCTTCGCTGGTTTCTGGTTCGATTGAGGCGAGTTTTTCAGCGTCTGCTTCGTTGACGACCGGGGTTTGGGCCGCTGCGTCGCTGCTGTTTAAAGCCAGGTTTTCTGGGGCAGCAGGGGCTGCTGCAACTGGTTCTGCAACTGGTTCTGCAACTATTTCTCCAACTATTTCTGCAATTTTTGACTCAGATGACTGAGCTGTAGCTAGCTGGTTGGCTTCAGCGGTTGCGGTTGCTTCTGCGGCGATCGCAGTGGCACTCATGACTGATGATAGCCCCAGAATTGCCGGGGATACTAGCAGTAAATTCCAAAAAGTTCTGTTCATTTTCCTCACACCTTCACACTCTATTCAACTCGACGACCAGCAATTCCCAACTGCTAATTTTTGTGGTTGCTTGCCTGTTGACAATAACTGCCAAAATAGAACCTATCCATAACTGTTGATTCACAGTAGGCGTCTCTACTTCTGCTTGAACTTAAGGGGCTGAGCCCTTATACCGCCCAGGCATCAATTCAGGTCAAGCCCACATTACATTACAGTTGATTATACCATCACGGGCTAATTTCATCTCTCGATCGCCAGACTTGCTTGAGTTGCTCTGCGGGCGATCGACCACTGGTTCTACGGGTTCGACCACAATCTGCCTCTAACTGACAACTGCCCAGAGTCCTCGGTTACGCCAGACTTAACAGACAGTTATTATTTATTAGGTAGGATTATGGCTGCTTGTCGCATCCCTTATACAGCTTTTGCTCCTCTAATGTCAAGCTTTTTAACCTAACTTTAAACCTCGCGACCTAGCCGGGGCTATTTTCCCGCCATGAGTGGGGAACTAAGACCTAAAGGCAAGTAGATTTACGCAGTCCAAACCAAAGTTCAGGCTTGACCAATTTTGGTTTTTTGATGCCCGCTGCCGTCAGGACTTGCCAGGACGATCGCCCTTTTTGAGACTAACCGTCGGCGGGTTTAATTTCCCGCTATTTTAACACAACTTTTTTGTTGTTTGAGTATGGCTGCAACGGGTGGTGCTTGACCCGCTGTTGGCGCCAGGAAAGCTCAGTGGCTTGGCCGACCACTAGATCCAAGATTCCTAGAGGTTTTAACGATGTTTTTGCCTACAGACGATTGCAGGAGTTTAGTGTTAAGCTGGCGAAAATGCCGAAGTCGAAAATAGAGCTGCTGGCCGAACAAAAAACCCAAACGCTGGGGGTGAGCAAGTTATACCATTTTCGATTAAATAATTGGCAATAACTGATGACATAAAGGTTTGGATCTTGCCTACAGTTGCATTATTTTGGGTAACTGGTATTAGTGTAAAAGAGTGAGGGTTTATGGAAGATTTTGGTATTATTATTGCCTGCTGCGACCAGGATTATCTGTTTGCTAAGGGTTGCTGTGCTAGCATCCGCTATTTCCTGGGAGATGTGCCGATTTGTCTGTTGATTGACGGTACGTTTTCTGTGAGTGCCTTGGAAAAATCCTATGGAGTGCGAGTTATCAATCGCACAACTGTTTCTGAAGAAGTTCTCAGAAAAAGAAGTTTTGGTTGGGGCAAAACTAAAATGATTGCTTTCTGGGAAAGTCCTTGGTCAAATTTTATGGTTTTGGATGCCGATACGATCGTCTGGGGCGATGTTCTCAAATTGGCTAATTTTCAAGACTTTGACTTTATTGTAGATAAGCCTTGTTACGATTACCCGGATGCGGATGTTTCGGAATTTTTCTTTGACATTCCGGGCGTTGAGAAGCATTTCCCGAATTTTCGTTGGTCGGAATCGCGATCGAACTATTTCTGCACAGGTACTTTCTTTGCTAAACGCGGCGTTTTTAGCTTGGAAGAATACGTGGAAATTTTAGATTTTACGGCTGCAAATCCGGGGATATTTAAGTACGGAGAAATGGGGTTTTTAAACTTTATGATTTTCCGGGCGGCACAAGAAAATCGACTGCGGGTGCAGAATGTGGATATGCAGTTGTTGGTGCCGGATTTTGACCAGGATTTGCTGAGAAAGCAGTTTCCGGTGGAAGAAAGCGGGCCTGCGGGCGATCGCACTCAGGCGACGGTGATTCACTGGTGCGGCCCAAAACCGACTTTATCTAGTAGGAAAGTTTACTCAGAACCAATGAATTTTTGTCGCCGCAAGTGTGAGGAGGATGTTTGGAACCGCACCGGTTTTGCCGCCCAAATGTCGCTGCAAGTTGAGGATTTACAGCGATCGATCTACGTGTATAAGAATAAGTTTAAAAAGAAGTTTCGCCAGTTGACTAATAAGTAGATTAAGACTGGGGCGCGCCGGCGAGAAACGGAGAATATTCCTCAACTTCTCGCCGCCAAGTCCTGATTTTTCTAGTCTTTTGTCAAGAGGCTTTTTTTTACCGCTGATGTCAGCGGATGAACCGGGATGCACGCGGATTTTGGCTTACTCATCCAAGGGTAAAGTTGGCCCGGCTGGGGGTAAAACTTGGCGGTGAACACTTACTTTGTGACTTTCCCGCTGAGTTTGCATTTCGACGGCGATCGCCTCAAATTCGACTTCCATGCAGCCGTAGGGAATCTCTAACTCGACACTTGCTCGAACATTTCCCAACCCGTTAGATTTAAATTCGGTAATCCAGCGCGGCCCGTCAAGAATCAGGTAGGTTTGTCGATCGTACACCCAAACTTTCACATAAATCCGGGGCATTAATTCCGGCAGTTGCACTTGCACTTTTACTGGCCCGCCGGCGAGGATTTCGGCCCGCGGCAATTCCAAAATCGGCATCGGTACTAACTCGTCTTCTGGCAAAACGTAGGGAGTCGGGGGAGTGTCTTCTACTGCGACAGTTCTGGTTTTTTGAGCAACTTGTTTCGGCTGCGGGGGTTCGTCAAAAACGACAAATTCTCTGGCTTCCGGGCTAGTGGATTTGGGGTCGGAAATTGTTTCGCTGGTTTCGAGTTGCTGTTGGGTTAAGCTGCTTTCTTCCACAACGGCAATTTCGTCGCTGCTATTTGCGCCGGCTGTTGGAGTTGGTGACAGGGTGGTTGCTTTGAGCCAGTCGGGGGATTCGCCGTTGCTGGCTAAGGAACTCAGTCGCGACCAAAATCGACTTTCGACGTTTAAGGTTTGAAATGCCTGTCTTGTGGGTGCTGGCGGGGTTTCTGGGGCGGTTGTTTCTAGTTCGGGGCTGTTTTCGGGTTTTTGGTCGATCGCTCCTATTTCCGCTGTTTTAGGGGAAGTTGGGGTGTCTGAGGGTTTGGTTTGTGGGTCGATCGACTCTACGACCGTTCGAGGCGAATTGGAGATTTCTGACAGCAATTGCGATCGGCTGCTGTCGGGCAGTTTGTTACCGAATGCGGGCAATTCTAGACCGCCTGCACTTGGGGTGTGACGCGAAGCCAGTAGAGGGGGTAGGGCTTCAGTGGTTGGGGCTTCGGCGGGGGAGGGAGGGTCTAAGGATTTTTCTACTAGCTTGAGGAAGGATATATTTTTGGCGCTTCCAGACGGTTTTGAGGCTGTTGGGGAGGGTTCAGCTTGATGCTTTTCTTCGATGAAATTGTCTTTAATTTCCTGTAGAAGGTGCTCTAAACGAGCTGTAATTGTGAATAGTTTGGTGGCTAGGGTGACGCCGCCGCTGCTAAGAATTGCTTCTCCTAAAATTAGGCGGCTTTTGCATTCGGTTGGAATGTAGGTGACGCAAGCAAAGATGCAGGGGGGAACTTGTTCTGGCATCGGCTGCTGGATTTCTGCGAGAATTTTTGAGGTTTGGGGGTCGCGCAGGTAAATTTGCAGTTGTGCTGAACCGATGAGTTGTTTGAGTTCTAGGGCTTCGGATTCGGGGAGGAGAGTTGCTGTTTTTCTGGTTTTTTGGGGGGATTGGGGAATGTCGATTTTGCCGGAAATGATTAAGGGGCGACCGAGTTGGGTGACGAAGGTTTCTCGATCGAGGACGAGTTCGAGTTGGACGCCCGGTTTGGGTTCGGGGGTTTGGGGAATGGGGAATTGGTAGATTTTGGTCTGCGGCGGTGCTGCATCGGCTGCTGCGATTTGGGTTGGTGCGGGGCGATCGATCTGTGCTGCGATTTGTGGGGCTATGCGATCGACCGGTGCTGCAATTTGTGGGGCTGGGCGATCGATCTGTGCTGCAATTTGTGGAGCTGGGCGATCGACCGGTGCTGCGATTTGTGTTGCTGCGGGGGAGGTTGCGGGTTCGGTTTGGTCGATCGGCGGTAGGGGTTCGGAGGTTTCCGATTCTGCGGGCAATACTTCCAACTGAACGCCGTACTGCCAAGGTTTTAGTGGTGTTGCTTTGGGATCTGGCAAGCATGAGAGTTCCCACAGTCCGGGTTTGAGCCTGGTGTAGGGAATGATCACGACTAATCCTTCGGGGTTGGTGCGGGCCGATCGACTTTGGACTTTCCGCTGCGCCCCTTGGTCGAAGGAAGTATGGGTAACGCGAATTTCGATGTCGGTGTTGGGGTGCTGAATGCGAGCAACCACACGGTATTTGCCTTCTAGAATTTCCACGTCGGAGTTTTCTAGGGGCAACCAGGCGCGATCGCCTTCTTTCTGTAGCAAAAATTCTAATTTTTTCATCTTTCTTTCCCCTTGAAGGCTCCCGCTTGATTCGTCACAGGTTGGTGGTGGTTTGTTGAGCGACAGCTACAGATATTAAATTACTTATGTTTTATAGCCTATCACCACTGTCGGTCAAGAGGCCCACTTACCAAGGACTGCCGATAATGCTGAAAGCTGCCCAATAATACGGATGGGATAAATCTTTGCTGTCGAGTTTGGGGATGGACGGGGGCAAGGGAATGTCGCCTCGGGCACTTCGCAGTTGACCGCCTTCGATCGTCACTTTGCCTTCGATCGCGGCAATTTGTGCTTGCCTGAGAGCTTCAGCTTTAATGATTGGAGGGTCGTTTGGCCTGCTGATTTTTAACTGCTGGTAAAACTCTGTCATCAGGGCGAGAGTCCCCGCATCGCTGACGTACCACAAGCTGGCGAGGGCTGATTTTGCTCCTGATTGCAGCGCTAAACCTGCAAATCCGAGTTCTGCTTCTTTGTCTCCCAAGGCGGTTCTACAGGCGCTTAATACTAATAGTTCGAGAGACGGATTGTTCCATTTTAATTCTCTCATTTGATCGAGACCGAGTTGGGTGTCCCAAAATTGAATGTAGGAGTTATTTGGGGTTCCGGGGCGGAATTCTGCGTGGGTGGCAAGGTGGATGATTCCGTATTTTTGTTGCAGTCGCTGGGATTGCAAGTTTACTATGGTGAAATCTTGGTTGAGAAAGGATTGACCGGGCCACTGTCGGGCGATCGCGCCGAGTTCTAACGGCACTGCTGGCAGCGGTTCTTTGTTTGCCGTTTCTGCGAAATCTGATGCTCCCATTGCTAGGACTTGCACGTTTCTGATGTCGGTGTAATTGCTGTCTGTGAGTTTGAAGGCGGGGATGCGGGAGAGGCTGTATTTTTGGATCAGAAATTGCTTTCCGTCGTGCATTGCTGCTAGGGGTACGGTTCGCAAACCTGCGCCGACACAGAACAGCAAGGTTTCAATTTTTGCTGTTTGCAAATCGGTTTCTAGGGGTGCAATTATCCATTGGTAGAGTTGTTGGGCTGGTTCTAGATAGCTGGTGGTGTTGAGTTTTACGGGATTGGTGATTTCGCTGCCGAATGCTTGGACTACAGAGAGGAGTTTCTCTTGTTTGGCTTCCGGGACGCTGCGGAGAATGGGCGGGCGATCGGGCAATATTAAGATTAATTCTAGTTGGTCGGTGCGCGGGATAGCGTAAATTAAAGCAGGTTTTTTCTTTGTTTGAACTGCTAGGCGGGAGAGAGTTTTTGATATTGCTTCGGCGGTTTTCGCACGGGCTGCAAAGTCTTGTTCAAAGTATTTTTGATAGTCTTGTTCCCAGTTTTGTTCGATTCTGGTTACGGCTTCAGTGAGGTTGCCCCGATCGAGCAAATTTCTCATTTCCTGGCCGTTAAGCCCGCCCTGGCCTGTGTTTTGGGCAATTGTAGGGAGGTTCGCGGTACTCCAGCAGAAAAATATTGCTATCAAACCGTAAAAAATAGCTTTTTTAATTTTTTTCTGAGTCGTGTGTTTTTGGCGTTGCTGCTGGGATTGGTAGTGCATGATTTTGGGGCGGTTGAGGGCGCCGTTGGCGGCAGCAGTTGGCAAAAGTTGGGATGTGGGTGGGAATTTTGACTGTGCTGGCGATCGCCGCAGGATTATAGCATTCAAGGTCAACCGCAAATATCTACCGTAGGGTGTGGACACCAGCACCAACCGAGTCCCCGCACCAATAAATTCACGAGTAATGTAAAGTTTTGTAAATTATGCAGAAGTTTTGCATAAGGAGGACTTATGCAAAAACCCGGTTTCTTCACGTAGTAAGTCCTGTTTTTTACCTAGCAGCCAGGTGCATTTAACTGAGATGTTGCACCATTCTCAATAATCCTTTTATGAACAGGCAATATGCCTGTTCCACAAAAAATTCATCTCTTGTGGAACGGGCATCTTGCCCGTTCTTAAGAATGGTGCAAGATGTGGTTTAATCGGCATTACCTCTACGGCCGTCTTTGACTTTTTGCGGCACATCTGGACTTCTCAAGTTAAATCGGGTTTGGTCTTGGTGTTGAATGAGGAATATCATGAATCGAGCGACCAGATATTGACTGATTTCAGTAGATAGATTCTCTGTATTTACTGGTTTTAAAATAGTTAAGTTTTTTCTCGACCACTTACTTAAAACTCGACTGGTTAATTGTTTTCCCTCGGATATCTTTCCAGTTATTTCGTACAATTCGTCCAGACTGCCTTTTGCCTAAGATTTTGCCTGAAAATCTCCTAGTTTTGTAGAATCATTGGCGGCGGTTGCCAAGAGTTGAGCAACATAAATAAAAACCCTTAATTATTTAGAGGATTTTATGCTATGGGGTCGATCGCTTTTTCCTTATTGATTCTTGTTTCTCTCCTAGATAACTAAAGCCTTGTTCGTTCCGCTATACATTGTGTGCGATCGAACTTGGCACGGTGCGATCCAATTGGGGGATGCGTCTTAGTATTTCTTCACATATCATGCTTTCGGTCTATGATATATGCCTTATGGCGTATTTGTGTTTAAAGCCTGTTACCGCGTACCGCTGATGAGTCAATCAACCAATTCACCGCTATCCGAACCAGTTTCTCGAAGAACCGCCCTCAAATTCCTCGGAGTCGGTGCCGCCGGCGGGCTGCTGGGCTACTCTCGATTTTCCAAGCCAGAGCCCACCATTTTTGTGCAAGATTCTCTTGACTTGCCACGAATGCTGAATCAGCGCAAAACCGTTGCAGTTGTAGGGGCAGGCTTGGCCGGGCTTGCCTGTGCTTACGAACTCTCCCAGCGGGGTTTCGCCGTAACATTGCTCGACAAGTCGCCGCAACTAGGTGGCAAAATTGCTAGTTGGCCGATTCAAGTTGGGAACGAAACTTTTATGATGGAACACGGTTTCCACGGTTTTTTTCCGCAATACTACAACCTCAAAAGTGTGGTTGAAGAACTAGAAATTACTGAGAACTTTGTATCCTTAGAATCCTACGCCGTTCTGTTTCGAGACGGCAAATACAAACCCGAAGTTTTCCGTCCCAACCATTCAGCTTTTCCCTGGAATATAGTTGATTTGGGGATATCTTCTCCCAATCGGCTCAAGTGGGGAATCAATCTTACAAAACCCGCTCACTGGCAAGTATTTCGGGAAATCGGTGGTTTTCAAACTAAAAAAACTTTCGATCGCCTCGACAATATATCAGTTGCCGACTGGGTAAAAGGCGAATTTCCGCGCGGGCTTTATGACTTGTATTTTCTGCCTTTTGCCAAATCCAGCCTCAATGCTCCCGACGAATTGAGCGCGGGAGAATTAATGCAATTTTTCCACTTTTACTTTTTCGGAAATCCAGAGGGTTTGGCCTTCAACGGCACGCGGCAAGATATGGGTACGAGTTTGGTGCAGCCTATTGCCCGATCCATTGAAAGCAAAGGCGGCAAAGTATTGACAGATGTCGCAGTCAGTGAGATTCGTTGGGAAAACGGCAAGATTGATTCTTTGACTTACCAGTCTGGAGACGTGCAAAGTAAAATACCTTTTTGGGTGAAGCGAAACGCGCTGTTAACTGACAGCAACTCTACCGAATATTTCGGCGCTGGGGACAGCGTATTTGCCGCCGCACCGTCGGGAAAAGAGGCCATTTCTCTGAGCTGCACTCACCAAGGCTGCACAGTTCAGAAACAGAACGACGGTCAATTTCACTGTCCTTGTCACGGGGCAGTTTTTGATGCCGAAGGACGAGTGGTGAGCGGGCCTGCTCAGCGGGATTTGCCTCGATTTAAGGTAGTCGATGAAAAAGCAGATGAGGTACAGTTAGCCGCAGCAGTTAACCAATCGCAGCCGCAAAAATTGGCGGAAACATTGAAGGCTGATTATTATGTTTTGGCGGCTGATGTTCCGGGGATGCAGCATTTGTTTAGTTTGGCTAGCGGTGAGGTGAATCCGCAGGTGCAGAGTCGGATCGAGAGTTTGAATATAGCCGATCCATTTGCGGTCTGTCGTTTTTGGTTCGATCGCGAATTTCCCTGGGAACACAGCCATTTCAGTTCGCTTTCCGGCTACAAACTGACTGACAGCATTACGCTTTACCACCGAATTCAGGATCAGTTCATCGAGTGGAATCAGAAAACTGGCGGTAGTGTTGTGGAACTGCACGCTTATTGTTACAAGGAGAAGGAATTTCCGAATCAGGAAGTTTTGCTGGCGACTTTTGAGCAAGAATTGTACGAAATTGTACCGGAATTAAAAGAGGCAAATATGCTGCACCGGGAATTGGTAAATCAAAAGAATTTCTCTGGCTATCCGCCCGGTAGTTATGCGGAACGCCCGGAGACTTGCTGCGCTGTACCTAATCTTTTGTTTGCGGGAGATTGGGTAAAAATGCCGTTTCCGTGCGGTTTAATGGAAAGGGCAGTGAGCAGCGGTTTGTTGGCAGCTAATGCTATTTTATACCAGGAGGGTTTGCAGAGGCGATCGCTCTTGACCGTGAATCCCGAAGGCGTGTTAAAAATCTAAGGTTTGCAGCGGGGTGGGTTGTATAAATCGTCCATTATGGGCTGCTATTCTCGGTGAAACCCGCCCCCAGCCCTACCTTTTTAAATTTTAGATTTTAGATTTTAGATTTTAGATTTTAAGGAAGGAGAATGACTGATTCAATAAGGGTTTGGAGGTTTCCTACAGTTACATTCTTTTGTTAAGATGAGTTACGGTTTCTGGGTGTGGTTTCCCGGAAGATAAAAGGCAGAGCTTGCGAACAAAAAAAATATCTGCGTTGAGGGGGGTGGATATACGGTTAAAATATTATTGAATGAGTATAAAGCAATAATAGATGCTGAAGAGTAACTGCAAAATTCGCAATAAATCTGTAATGTTTGATGCTTTTGCAACAGAATACGATTTCGCTGCCACCTTGCAAAGCCAGAACGATTTCTTTATTAAAAATCTATCGACCAGCAAAGGTGCAGTATTAGATATTGGCTGCGGCTCGGGAATTCTTGCTTTGGAATTAGCCCAGTATTACGATAATGTAGTGGCCGTCGATTTATCTGCAAAAATGCTGGACATCGCCCGTGAAAAACGCTCAGCCCCCAATATCGAATACATCCAAATGGATGCCAGTCAATTAGCGCTCGATCGCAAATTTGATTTAATAGTTAGTGCTGCTACTTTTCACCACCTGCCCAACCTCCCGACCGCCCTCGATGCAATTAAAAAATTGTTAAATCCGCACGGAAAAATCGTCTTTTTAGATAATATATCGGAAGTCGAGACACCTGCTACAATAGGCTACATATTAGGGGCAACGAGAGATTTTAGGCCCGACTGTTCCACCTACGGCTTTCGCAATGCTTTAAGATTATTAAAATTTAGATTGTCGCCAAGCTGGTTGAAGCATTTGGCTAGCGATAGGTATTTGTCAGAACGGAGATTTAGAAAAATTTACGGTCGTTGCTTTCCGGGCTGTTATTTTGTAAAATTGGGTTGTTTTATGGGCGTAATCTGGGAACATTTGTAATGCAAAACAACGCGATAAAATCGGGTTCTGTAAGGGCCGAAAAAACTCACATCCGCGAGTTGGGCATTAATCTCGATCGCTGGTATGCAATCGCCCGCAGCACCGAGGTACAAACTCAGCCCATCGCTGCGAAAATCTGGAATCGGGCGATCGTACTTTTCCGCAACAGTGCCGGCAAAATCAACGCTTTAGAAGATAGATGTCCGCACCGGCAAGTTAAACTCAGCCACGGCAAAGTTAAAGGCGATTTAATCGAATGTGCTTACCACGGATGGCGGTTAAATGCCAGCGGTGAATGCGCCGAAGTCGATTATTTAGCAGAAAATCAAAAGCTACCTAACTGCAAAATTCGCTGCTACCCAGTCCAGGAAAAAAACGGTTTTATCTGGCTGTTTCCCGGCGAGGAAATGCAAGCAAAAAAAATAGATTTACTGGATTTGCCAGAGTGGGAACATCTCAATTATATTGCCACAGTTTCAGTTATCGACTGTCAGGCACACTATTCATTTTTAATTGAAAACTTGATGGATATGTACCACGGACACTTGCACGATGATTGGCAAGCTTGGGCAAATCCAGTGTTAGATACTTTAGAAGAAAACGAGCATCAAGTAACTGCTCGCTATCAGGCACAAAGTTATTACAAAATAGATAAAATATGGTCAATTTCTCAGTTATTTTTTAAATCTCTGCGCCGACTGCACCCGGAACCGTTAGAGGTGAGCTACGTTTACCCGCACTGGGTTTCAACTTTGGGGAGCGACTTTAAGATTTACTGCTTGCTTTGTCCGCTTAGCGAGACAGCAACTCGCGCTTATTTAATTCATTTTACCTCATTAAATGCGTTTTGGCGGCTGCACAAATTGCCTGTGTGGTTTCGCAGGTTTATCAAAAATATTTGTTTCGGCGCGGCTCAAAAGTTATTAGATGGTTTGGTGCGGCAGGATGTGTTAATGATTGAGGAAGAACAGCAGGCTTTTTTGCAGAATTCAGAAAGAAAGAGTTACGAATTAAATCGAGCTTTAGCAAGCGTGCAAAAGTTGATGAGAAGCCAGGCCGAAAATGGGTAATTCAGTCGCAGATTTAAGCCTACAGCGGGACGAATGAAACCAGCCTGCACAGGCTAAGTTGAGAGTTCGCCTTTCCAAGCTTGAGCATGGTATTCTAGCAACAGGGAAAATTGACTTTCGGGAAGCAATTACCAACCACACCTAACACAGGAACCAAGCATGAACCGTGTCAGCATCAAGGGTGAGGAACACCCCATTAGAAAAATCTTTAGCGATGACTTTATGTTCACCATTCCCCTCTACCAGCGTCCTTATGCTTGGACAAATGAGCAAGCTGGGGAACTGCTGGAAGACCTGCTAACATCATTGGGAGATGGTAACGACACGATTGATAAACTCAACCCGTACTTTCTAGGCAGCATTGTTTTGATCAAATCTGGGCCGCCAGATGCTGAAATTGTAGATGGTCAGCAACGTCTAACAACTCTCACCATACTACTAGCTGCTCTCAGGGCATCATTGCCAACAGAACACGCCAATGACTTGACCACTTATCTATACCAAAAAGGCAGCTTAATCGCGGGTATAGATAATCGTTACCGTCTGACTTTGCGCGAGCGAGATGCAGACTTTTTCAAGGCATATATTCAAAATGAAGGTGGTATTAACAAGCTCAAAGAATTGAACAGTGTTGAGCTGATGGATACTCAGAAGCTGATTAGAGAAAATGCACATTTATTCTTGCAACGTTTCCATGCGATAGGCGAAGAGTGCTGTATACGCCTTGCCCAGTTCATCATTACTCAGTGCTTCTTGGTAGTGGTTTCTACGCCTGACTTTGACTCTGCATATCGTATATTTTCTGTGTTGAACACTAGGGGATTAGATCTCTCCCTAACTGATATCTTGAAAGCTGACATTATTGGAAAAATACCCGAAAGCCAACAAGAAAAATATACTAAAAAGTGGGAAGATACCGAGGAGAATCTGGGACGCGAGTTATTCAAAGATTTGTTTTCTCATATTCGGATGATTAAGGAAAAGAAAAAACTTAGCAAGAGTATCCTTAAAGAGTTTCAGGAAAACATCAATCCTGCCGCCGGGTCTCAGCAATTCATTGATGAAATTTTAGCTCCTTATGCTAAGGCTTTTTCCGAAATTCAAAACTTAACCTATGAAAGCGAGCGACGTGCCGAGGAAATTAATCAACTATTTAAATGGTTAAACAAAATTGATAATTTTGACTGGATACCTCCTGCGATTCTCTACCTGTCGCGCAACCGTAATAACCCGGATAATTTGGTGCGTTTTTTTACTGATTTAGACCGCCTAGCCGCAGGTTTAATGATTGTCCGCGCCAATATCAATGAGCGCATTGAACGTTACAGCAAATTGCTTACTGCTATTGAGCAAGAGGAAGATTTATTCAATTCCAATTCACCGCTCCAGTTTAGTCCTGAAGAGTCAAACAATATCCTTAGAGTCCTCGATAGTGACCTTTACCTGGTTCAAAAAATTCGTCGTTATGTTTTGCTGCGCTTAGATGCTGCTCTGTCAGAAGGTGAAGCATCTTACAACTTCTCCAACATTACTGTCGAGCACGTACTTCCCCAAAATCCAGGGGCTAATAGTGAGTGGATGAAGTGGTTTCCTAGTCAGGAAGAGCGAGATCAATATGTGCATCGTCTTGGCAACTTAGTTTTACTATCTCGTGCGAAAAACACTCTGGCACAAAATTATGATTTTGATGTGAAAAAACAGAAGTATTTCACCACTAATACAGGTGTTTCACCCTTTGCACTTACTACCCAAGTGCTGCGGGAACAGGAATGGACGGCAGAAGTAATCGCTCGACGACAGAAAGAGCTGATTAATGTTCTCAAGAATCTTTGGCGCTTATAGGATAATTGAATTTGATATCAAATCGCTCTTATCTGTCTATCGGCACAAAACCATCTGCGTCCATCTGCGGTCAAAAAAATCTAAATTCCCCTAGCTCAAACTTTACTTTTTAGGTTGCTGCTGCTGGTAAACGTTGACAACTTTATCGGCATAAGTAGCAGTGGCGCCACTTTTGCAAGCTGCGGATTCCCCAGTCATCCACCAGCAAGCGGCGCGGCGTACAGCGGTTAATTCATTGTTGCTGCTAGCTTTGTATTCGTCGCGCAGCAAATCGCCCACGATACAGGTAACAATTGATTTGGCTTTTGTCGCGTCGGCCTCAAATTGTTGCGGTGTTAAATCTTGTTTGGTACAGAATTTTGCCCAGCGGGAAATATTGCCTGGTAAAACTTGCCACTGACTGTACATTCCGTCATTTGCAGTTTGAGGCGGGGCGGCTTGTCGCAGCGCTTCTACGAGGGCGGAAACTTGCGCGTCGGTGACTGCTTGCGCTGTGGCTGGAAGTGCTTGCAATCCGAGGCTAATTATCAAACTGCCGAATAGTAGATTTGTTTTTGCGATCGATTTAAAATTCATTCACAAGGCCCTGTTTTAATCAAAGTTTCCTGCCAAAAAGTGTACCTTAAAGCTGAGCGAATACCTCTGCCTTAAGTATGATTTGCCCATTTAATGCGGTGTCGATCGCCCTTACGAGAGAAATTGTTAATCAAGTACGATAAAATCATGGAAGTACAACCCCGAGAAATTCGACGTTACACTACAGCAGAGGGTAGGGCGCCATTAACCGAGTGGCTTGATGCCCTCCGCGATCGGAATGTTAGAGTTAGGATCAAATCTAGCCTTGACCGAGTTGATCAAGGTAATCTCGGAGATTTCAAGTCAGCGGGACAATGAGTTTTTGAACTCAGAATTAATTATGGCCCGGGCTAGCGCGTCTACTTCGGACAAGTCGGCGTGACAATTGTGGTAATCCTCATAGCTGGGGATAAAAGCACCCAAAAACAGAAAATTCGACAAGCTATAGAATACTGGATAGATTATGAAAAACGTGAAAGCACCGACAAGTGATAACCACCGGGAGTACCTAATTGAATCTCTCCACGAGCCGGAAGAAGCTGCTGGTTTTATCGGCGCTATCTTGGAAGAAAAAGACCCTGAACCCGCACTTTTGAGAAATGCCATCCGAAAGGTGATTGAGGCTCGAATCAAGATGAATACTCTTTCGGAGCCAGCAAAACAGCATCACGAAAAACTCGACAAGATGCTGAGTGAAAGTGCAGGTTCGGAAATCTATAGTTTGGTAGAATTGCTCGAAGCATTAGGATTTAAACTAGAAATTACTGTCGCAGATACTGAGTTGTCGGCTGACTCGGAATCAACGGATTTTGGGGAATCAGAATTCTCGCCCGAACCAGTAGTAATTAATCCCAGTTAATGAGTAAATCGCGCCCTCACCCTTCCCTCACAAAATCAAACAATCGGTGAGCCATTTCTAGCTTGCTGCAAGGTGCTATTTCTACTTGCTTGCCGGCAGCATTAATTAATATTGCTTGATTGGTATTGCTGCCGAAACCTGCACCTATTTGATCGATCGGGTTTGCGGCAATTACATCGAGTTTCTTTGTCCGCAATTTCTCCAAAGCAGGCTTGACAATATCTCCAGTTTGTGCTGCAAACCCGATTAATTTTTGGTGCGGCTGTTTCAATTTTCCCAACTCTGCCACAATATCGGCTACCGGTGTCAACGGTAAACAATTCGGGAGCGATCGCTTCGGCAATTTCTCACTACTGTACTCAGCCGGCTTCACATCTGCTACCGCCGCCGCCATCACCGTCAAATCCGCATCGTCAAAGCATTGCAGCATCGCCTGCCGCATTTCTTGTGCACTCGTAACTGCGATCGCCCGCAAACCTGAGAGCGGCAACTCCCCAGTTATACTGTGTACCAGCGTCACTGTCGCGCCCCGGTGCTGTGCAGCTTGCGCCAAAGCTATACCCATTTTGCCGCTGGAAGGATTGCCGATAAACCGCACCGGATCGAGGTGTTCCCGCGTTCCTCCCGCACTGATCAACACCCGGAGCCCCCCTAAATCTCGATCGCCCTTCGCATACAACAGCGATTCAATATGAGGCAAAATCTCACCAGGTTCTGCCATCCGGCCGACACCCGCGCGATCGCACGCCAGCATTCCCGCCCCCGGATTCGCAGCATGATAGCGCCGATAAGTCAACACTTCCCGCCAATTCCGCTGCACCGCCGGCTGTTCCCACATATCCGTATTCATCGCCGGTGCCAGCAAAATTGGGCAATTAGAAGCTAAGACAGTATTAGTCAGCAAATTATCAGCAAAACCCCCCGCCAACTTAGCCAAAGTATTAGCTGTCAAAGGAGCAATCACAAAAACCTCCGCCCATTCTCCCAATTGAATGTGCAAAGGGCGGCCGTGACTTGCTTGCCAAAAATCTTTGTCAGTAAAAGCAGGATGGCGGCAAAGAGTAGCAAAAGTCAAAGGCGTTACAAACTCCCCGGCCGCATCAGTAAGAATAACTTTAACTTCCGCTCCAGCTTTTGCTAAAGTTGAAACTACTTCGCAAACTTTATAAGTCGCAATCCCGCCACTAACGCCGAGTAAAATTCGTCTGCCTTTCATGTCATTTTTTCATAAAAAAGAATCAAGAAAGAAATTAAGATAAAAACAGACTCAAATCTCTAATTCATCTGTTTAATCCGCAACAAAATATGCTGCTAACTTCTTCCTCAATCCCGTCGAAATTTTTGAGCTAGATTTTTCAGTCTATGCTTCGTCGTAGGCTTCCATATCCAGAAGGTGGAGATAAGGTTCAACCAGCTCCGGCCGCTGAAAGGCAAGCGACCGCAACAAATGCCAATCATTCAATCCCTCAAAAGGATCTGTATAATCGTCAACTTCCAAACGGACAGCCAATTCTGCCACGTCCTGAGAAGTAAGTACAGCAATATCGCGCGATGCTTTGGTTAAAGTTTTCATTTTTTTCCCCTGCCCGAGACTTCCGCCATACTATATACTAAACCTTTAATCAGATTTCGACACAGTTTCTACAACAAAACTTCGCATTACATCTATAACTTCCGGCAGAATCTCGTGTCCCATCTTAAATTCTTGATACTGCACCGCAGCTCCCCAAGCCGTCAAACTCTCGCGCGATCGCACAGCAGCACTAACAGGCACAATAGTATCTTGAGTACCGTGCACGATTAAAACAGGTGGCAAAGCACTCCCAGCAACTGGCGAAATCGACGGGTGCAAATAACCACTCAGACAAATTAAACCCGCTACGGGTAAAGTCAATCCCACATCTAGAGTCATCGCTCCACCTTGAGAAAAACCGCCTAAAATTGTGCGAGACAAAGGCACACCCGTGCTGCTTTCCAAAGACAGCAAAAATTCCCTCAGCAATTCCCGACTTTGTACCAATCCCTGAGCGTCTTTGCTTTGAAGGTTATACCACGCTTTGCCGCTCGTTACCTGGGGATGGGGAAATGGGGCATCGGGAAACATAAACTGATAATCCGGCAAATTGAAAACGGGTGCTAAGGAAGTCAAATCGCGAGCATTAGCACCCCATCCGTGCAAAGCGACAACCAAAGCGACAGGTTTGCGATCGGTTTTTGGCGGAATGCTAATAAATTGTAAAGACATCGTAGTTAATAATTGGTAATCTGGCATCGCTACAATTATAAATTGTCACGACGGCTAAAACCCCAGATACAGCACTTCCGGATGTTATGAGGTACAATAGAATCGACTAAAAATAATATACCAATGAAAGCATACTCAGTAGATTTGCGATCCAAAATAGTAGCAGCCCATGTCGAGCAGAAGCTGTCGATCAGAAAAACAGCAGAAATATTTGCCTGCAGTAAAAGCTTAGTTCAAAAACTTGTCAAGCAACAAAAAATAGAGGGGAATTTACAGCCTAAACCGAGGGGTAAACCCAGATTCAGTCATTTGAATAATGCGTCACAAGAGTTAAGAGAAATAGTGGTCACACATCCCGATGCAACTTTGGTAGAATTGTGTGAGTTGTTCGCCCAAAAGACAGGAAATTGGGTAGGCAGAACAGCCATGTGTAGCGCCTTACAGAAGTTGGGATTAAATCGTAAAAAAAAACAGTCAGGAGTAGCCAAGCAGGCACAGAAAGAGTGATGAAGTTAAGGTTAGACTATTGGGAAAAAGTCAAGGATATCGAGCCAAAAAATCTAGTATTTTTAGATGAGACTGGAGTATTGCTAGGTTTAACCAGAACTCATGCACGTTCGCAACGAGGAACTAGAGCCTATGCGGTCAAACCTTTTTATCGAGGCAAGAAAGTCACAGTAATTGGTGCAATTAGCCTCACGAAAGTAGTGGCATTAATGACCCTGGACAACTCGATGGATAGCAAAGCATTTGAGGTGTTTATCGAGAAATGTTTAGTGCCACAATTGTGGCCCGGAGCCGTAGTAGTGATGGATAACTTACCAGCGCATAAAGTAGATTCAATTACATCGATGATTGCCGTGGTGGGTGCTTCTATTTTATGTTTATCCCCATACTCTCCTGATTTTAATCCGATTGAATTATGGTGGTCGCAACTTAAATCTTTATTGCGACAGTTTTCACCAACCAGCACTAAAATGGTTGACACGATAATTGCTGTGGCTCTTGACTTAATTAATCCGAAACATCTCAAAAACTGGTTTACTAATTGCTGCTACTGTACCTCATAACATCCGGAAGTGCTGTATTTCTTTTCGACCATATTTCACTGAAATTAGCACCCGCTTGCTAATAAATATAACAGTTGACAGTTGACAGTTAACTGTTAAGTGTTAACTGTTAAAAGTAGAGTGCGAAATCCGCACCTTTCCCCAGTAGAGTGCGGATAGTTCACCTTTTCTAAACAGGAATTAGGGAGCATCTCATATTTGTAAAAACACTTCTTCTGGCTCTTTCCTTCTTCCTCCTCTCTTCTTCCTCTTTCCTCCTGGCTCCTGCCTCCTGGCTCCTGTCTCCTGGCTCCAAACTCCAATTTTGGGCTTGGCTGCTTTCATTGAGATGCTCGCAGTAAGACTCAGCTAGAAGCGAGATTTCTCCCGCTAATTCCAACTGGCACTTACCGCAGGTGAAACCTTAGAAACAGATTGCTTAGACTGTTGTCGCACCGGCACCTCAATCCAGAATTCTGTTCCCTCTCCCGGAGCCGATAGGCACCTGAGCGAACCTTGGTGTTTGTCCACTATTTGATAGCAGATCGACAATCCCAACCCAGTACCTTTGCCTACAGGTTTGGTAGTAAAAAACGGATCAAACAAACGTTTTTTTACATTCTCCGTCATGCCCGCTCCATTGTCAGCAATTCGCACGCATACACAATTAGAACTTAAAAGTTCAGTGCGAATCCGAATCCTAGGTAAAAAAGCCGGAGCATAGGAATTTTTACCATTTGGTAAAATGTGACTCTTTTTTTCATGTAAAACATCAATGGCGTTGCTCAAAACATTCATAAATACCTGATTCAATTGTCCCGCCCAGCACTCCACTAAGGGCAAATTTCCGTATTCTTTGATGAGTTGAATGCCCGGAAAACCAGGTTGGGCTTTCAGCCGACTATCCAAAATCATCAAGGTGCTGTCAATGCCTTGGTGAAGGTCAACCGACTTCATTTCAGCTTCATCCAAGCGCGAAAAATTCCGCAGAGAAAGCACGATCTGGCTGATTCGTTCAGCTCCCATATTCATAGATTGTAGGATTTTAGGCAAGTCTTCAGTGATAAACTCCAAATCAATCTCTTGTAGTTTCGCTTGCACTTCGGGCGTTGGGTTGGGATATTGCTGCTGATATATTTCCACAAGTTCCAGCAAGTTTTGGGTATATGCGCCTGTATGGATCAGGTTGCCAGAGATGAAGTTGACAGGATTATTAATTTCGTGGGCAACTCCAGCCACTAACTGCCCCAAGCTGGACATTTTTTCAGTTTGGATTAGTTTAAATTGAGCTTCCTGCAAATTTTTTAGTGCCGTTTCTAGTTCAGCGGTGCGCTGTTTTAGTTGAATTGTGCGATCGTACACTTGCTGTTCTACTTTTGCGGTACGTTCTAGGGACATCAACAGGTAAATCGTCAAGCTGCCAGTCATCAATAGCCCGATCGCGCCAATTGCCAGCGAACCCTGATGCGTCCTCATACTGTTGTACCCATTCCCAGGCAAAACTAGCAGCCTCCACTGGCGGTCTGCTACGTTAAATAGGCGAGTGCAAGCACTAGGATTTTGACAGATTTGTCCGAGATTAGTTAACTCTAGCTTTTCGTGTTTTGGGTTATCTATCAACTGCTTAGCTTGTGAGTCGTAGCGCACCAGAAAGCGTTCTTTCTCTGTAGCGGAGTTGTCGTATAGGTAAAAATTAATCTTGTCTAAATTTAGCGATTCTAAAGAGAAATCGACCATATTGGTAATCTGAAACAGACCCGCAATAACTCCCATTAGGTTTGGGCGGCCGTTGACCGAGTTATCAGCAGAAGTTGTGCGGCGGGGTACTGGTAGAAATACTTGCAATCCCGGTTGATTGTTGCTGACTAATCTAATCCGCCCGGAAGCGGCTATTTTCCCGGTATTCACCGATTTCTCTAAAGCTGTTTTGCGATCGGGGTTGGAGGCAACATCAAAACCGATAACTTTGTTATCTTCTTCTAGTGCTTCTCTGTAAATAATTGGAAAATATTCCGATCGCACTTTTGCTTTGACCTGCTTTTTGTCAGGAGTTCGCTCGTAAATTTGAAATGCCGGAAAACCTTCGGCTCGAATTGTTTGTTCATAAGCTGCTTTTTGGGCACCCGGCACGCGCCGAATCCAGTTAACAGAATGTATAGCAGAATTTCGGGAAAGTGCAGGTTGAGTGAATTGCTTAAAATCTTGTCTGCTAACTTCACTAGATGCGCTGTAGAATGCTTCAAGTGAGTACAGAAATTCTAAATTTTTGTTAATGCTTTGCTGCAATGCTACATTCAGGCGATCGGCTTGCTGATGAAATTGAACTTGCATTCGTTGGTTTTCTGAATGCCACACAACGGCTGCGGCTGCCAATGACAAACTCGTGCCGGTGCAAACAGTCAGCGCTGCTGGAATGTAGCGACGGTGGGACAGTAAACTTTCCTTCAGCGAATTAAACCAATTGCTCGCAACATTCATATTTCCACACCTTCTGCTACCGGAGTGCAATTGTTTAAAGACTTGTGAAGTTCCTTGATAGCACGATCGACAGCGCAGAAACTAAATTGTTTAAAAACTTATGATCTCAGCAATAGGACTTACCGTAAGAAACCCAATTTCTACGAAAATCTTGGTGTGGTAACGAGAAACCTGGGGAGAAACCGGGTTTCTTACGAATACTGCATCCACGACTGAGGAATTGAAACCAATTGTAACTAAGTGTAACGAAGCGAGTTCCAATCTGGGTGATCCCCAACTTCCTTCTCCGGAAGAACTCGGGAACGAGAAAAAGCCTTTATCTGGTGGGGCGGGTACTTAATACCCGCCCTACAAAGCCAACTTAAATGTGGCACAGCTTACAAAACAGTCCCTATTTCCTTCAAATAAACCCGTGTGAAGGGTTCATCATCTCCCAGAGTATACTGTTCGATCAACCCTTGGCGGCGAAGAGAAATACTATTTCCTTCCCTCACCACAACAGTATCGTCATCAGTGCTTTCTCTGACCAACATCATCTCAGTTTCCCCCGGATTGTCCAGCACCACCATATTGCTTCCCCGATAAAACATTCCCTCAGCTTCCAAAATATTTCCGGGATATTCAGCAATTAACAAATCGAGCTTGGGATTCCGCAGCAAACTTTGCACGTTAAGATTGTAACTCTTATTCAAAACTTTCTCAGAACGGTTGACAAAAAGTCCCCCGCGACAAACGGCACCGATCGTCCAATCGGGATGCTGCAACAGAATGTGGTCGATTGTTTCTTGCAGATCGTGCACCGAAATTCGGTTGAAAGTAATAATCGGAATTCTGGCGGATTTTTCCGATTCAAAGAAAGTTTCGATAATATGCGAAGGCACATCCACACCTTCGCCGACAGACGGGTTGAGGTGCATAAAAATTCCCGGCGCGGCATTGATTTCGAGAATCCCAAAATTGCCTGTTTTCCAAGATTTGGCGAGAGTTTCTGTTATCACATCAACCCCCAAACAAGCTAACCGAAAATGTAGGGCGATATCTTGAGCCAAAACAATGTTATCCGGGTGAATATTGCGGGTAGCGTCGATGCTGACGCCGCCTGCGGAAAGATTGGCGACTTTGCGTAGATACACAATGCGATCGCCCTCTAGGACACTATCCAATGACAGCCCTTGTTCTGCCAGATACATTTCCATCGCTTCGTCGGACTGAATTTTGCTCAGGGCCGAAGTTGGCGTATCCAAACGTTGGGGTTTGCGGTTTTCACGGCGGATCAATTCGCGAACTGTTGAGTCGCCGTCCCCTGTTACCCAAGCGGGTCGGCGTTCAGTTGCCGAAACAAATTTGCCGTCAACGCACAATAGCCTAAAATCCGATCCTTTGATGCTGTTTTCCACAATTACTCGCACCGATTCTGTTTCGGGAATTGCCTTAACTGCTCTTTTAAAAGCGGCCTGCAATTCCTCCGCATCTCGGATATCTGCTGTGACGCCAATTCCTTTATGACCGACTACTGGTTTGACAGCAACTGGATAGCCAATGTCTCTAGCAACTGCCAGAGCTCCGCTTTCTGTGGAGACGATATCGCCTTTGGGAACAGGAAATCCTAATGTAGCGAGAAAAGCTTTACAATCGTCTTTGCGCGTGGTAAAATCTGAGTCTAAATGGCTGTCAGAATCAAAAGTAGTTGCAGAGCCGCGCACGAGTTTTTTGCCGTACCCGTATTGCATCAATCCTTCATCCCACAAATAAAATACGGGAATGTCTTTTTGAGATGCAGCTCGCATTAACGAATAAACTGTCGGGCCTCCGTAAACTGACTGCCGGAACATATTTTGCAGCGCGCCCATTTGTGCTTCCAAGGGAAAGTCTTGATTTTGATTGATCGCTTCAAACCAATCCCAAACTGCGTACACTACTGCTCTGCCGGTGCGGGCGTGAAGTGCTTCTATGCTGATTCTGTGAAAGTGAGAACACGGCTTGATGTTCCAGTGTTGGAAGTGCAAACCCATGTCGAGTTTGGCTACTTCTGATGCGGTACGGCCGAACAGTTGGGCATGGTTCGAGAAAGTTTCGTGCAGGATTTGCGGGTAGCGATCGCCAATAATTTTCTGGTAATGTGCGATCGGCAAAGGTTCGCTCGCGCCCGTTACCGCTACATCAAAAACTAAAGCCGCGGTGTCTAAATAAGGGTTGGGCCCGATATAGTGTTTGAAATTGAAAACATCAAAAATATCGGTTTTTCGAGCATTAACGCGGGCTGTTTCGGTGCTTTTTTCTTGCAGCATTTTCTAACCTCCTTTGAGCTAATTTTTAACGTTAACTTTATAGGCGGTACAGGGGATACTACCTGCGGGCATAGATATTATTGCACTGCTCAGTTAAGACAACTACTCTTCCGCAATTCTGCCTTCAGCATTGCGGAAGAGTAGGAGAGTAAGAAAATATTTCTTCTTCCTGCAATATCTGACTAAAGGTTCATGACTAAGCACATATAACTAAGCACATATAACTAAGCACTAATAACTAATGACTACTTCCTTCCACCTTGAGAATAAAATCTATAACTTTAGAGAGGTACACCGCCCAGTTATAATTGTTTATGACAGTGAAAGAAAATTTAAGAGGCAGCAAATTATGAAGATTGCACAAACTGCTCTCAGGGACAAAGTTCACCACTTAGCTGAGGAAGCATTTCACCGGAAGCTAATTTCTGGCTACGGCGATGGTCAAAACAGCAACGAATATCAGATTGTCTGGAACGGCAAACCCAGACACCTACCTTTAGAACGGGCGAGTACCATATTGAGCAATTTGATCGAGCGATCGCACTAACGGGCGATCGGACTAATTGATGACTTACGCTTATCAATCCGATTTCTAGGAGAAACTAATAGGAGGAGTCGCGAAGAATCCCGTCAGAAACCGGATTGATTACCCCGCGCCGGTAAGTCTTGATAAATTCAACTCAATTTTTGACCCACCTCTATCTTGTTAGGGGAGGGTTAAGTTTTGTTTAACAAAAACATTGTTACAGCTCAAAGCCAGAGTAAAAAACAACCCGAATGTTTGAGCTATGTGCGTCCTGGAGAGGTAGAAGTCTGAGATTTTTTTGTATCTATATATACCTTTGGGCCGTTTTCGGAAAAAAGAAGTTTGTGTTTTAGTGAAGTTAAATAAATTAACAGTGGAGATAATATGGCGAGCCAGGAAACTCAGGGAAAGTTGCTAATTATTGGTGGCGCGGAAGACAAAGAGGGGGACTGCAAAATTCTGCGGGAATTCTTGCGGTGTGCCGGAGGCACTAAAGCCCACATTGTGATCATGACGGCTGCGACAAGCTTGCCGGGAGAAGTAGGAGATAATTACATCCGAGTGTTTGAGCGACTCGGCGCTGAAGATGTGCGAGTAGTTGACACCCAGACACCCGAAGATGCCAAAAATCAAGATTATTTAGAAGCAATCGAACAAGCCACGGGCATATTCTTTACCGGCGGAGATCAAGCGCGGATTATTAGCTGCTTGAAAGACACCAAACTCGACGCAGCTATGCACAAACGCTACTCTGAAGGGATTATCATTGGCGGCACCAGTGCCGGCGCGGCGATGATGCCAGACATGATGATTATTGAAGGAGACTCGGAGACAAATCCCCGCGTTGATGTGGTAGCAATGGGCCCGGGAATGGGTTTCCTTCCAGGAGTTGTCATCGACCAGCATTTCGCCCAACGAGGTCGTCTGGGACGCTTAGTTACGGCACTCTTGCTGCAACCGGCTGTGTTGGGATTTGGTATTGACGAAAATACAGCTATTTTAGTCCACGGTGACGAGTTGGAAGTCATTGGCGAAAGCGCTGTAACTGTCATCGACGAGTCGGAAAAACTCCACGACAATATTGAGGGACGCTTGAAGGATGAGGGTTTAGCGATTTGCGGGGCCAAATTGCACATCCTCCCCCACGGATACCGGTTTAACTTGAAAACTCGCCAGCCGGTGTTTGATAGCAGAGCAACCATAGCAGAGAGACAAAGGGAGCTCGCCTAATTTACTTGCAACTGGCAAACATCTTAAAATTATGTAAGGTGAGCACTGCACACCTTACCCATTCTACCAAGTAGGATGGTTAAAAACCCAGTTTCTGTCTCCCAAACTAATAAAAAGAAGAGGATTTTACCTCTTCTTTTATTGGTGCGGTTTCTGGTTCTTTAAGCACTTTTCTGTTCGCCAAAAATCGACTGCTGCCCTTCTGCGGTCGATATTAAATTCCACCCTTGAACTCTCAGCTTCTGATAAGTTGCCCATCCCTTAGAACCGCCCGGTTCCCGGTAGTCGGGTACAGCGAACTGCGGACAAGCTGTATAAGGCCGCCACCCCTGACGGGCATCGGTGCGTAAGTGCAATATCTTTTCTCCCTTGCCTCCGAGTCTGGGCAACCAACACATTTGTTTTAGCATTTTTAACACTCCAGAGTTTTACAGTAACGGTAATTCGCCAACATCCCACATTAAACTTTTAGAGCCTTAGACCCACTGCTCGGAATATCTAACGGGTAACAGGGACGAATGAGATTTTCACCAATTACCAATTACTGAGGTAGCAGCAGTCGTTAAAGCTGATTTTGGTTCTACAAAGTTTGCCGGTCAACAACTATAAAACAAGTGCTACCAAGACATAAGCAAAAATAATCATTGCTATTCTCGGCTCAAACTTGGCTTAAAGTCGCGGGAAAACCCAGTTGAATAAAGGATTCATGTTCTGGTTTCCCTTGCCTTATAATTACAAGCTCATCCTCGCTGTTTCCGCAGAAAATGACCTCTTTCTACGGTATTATTCCTGTCCGCTAAAAAATGTTTCTTTAGTTACAAATGTTAAATATTCACCACGATTTATCTAGTTATCAAAAGTTAAATTAATTTTCATATAAAACTTCGGACAGTTTTTGATAGCCAACCGTAGAATAAGGGTTCAAGGCTCCAAGGCAAGTTCGCTACCAACGAAAAATCAAGCGTTTCAGACTCCGAACTAAAAACAGTCCCGACTATTTTTCATAAACAGGGCTGAATAATTTTTATAGGACTTACCCACGTAGTACGAGTTTCTGTCCGCAGAGAAGGTAGTGAAGCAAGGTTTCGCCTACGCTCAACACAAGTCTCAAACCCTTGAGTTAACGCCCTTGAGTGCCTAAGTTCTGTTTTAGTTACTTTAATTACATTTTTGATTAAAATCACGTTTAACTCTTAAGAACGATGGCGACAAATTTGCCGAATTGTAAAAATGAATACTAATCACAGTTAGAAGTTCTGCAAAGCAGGTATTCATGGCCGCTGCACTTGAATTCAAACTCTTCGCTCCCAACAACACTGATCGGCTCCTTTTCCCAATGGGCAGAAATTTCCTGAGAAAAAGATGAGAAAGGTTATTTCCGCACTAACATTAAGTTAGAAGACGGTATTTATCAATACAAATTCCGAGTTCAGTCGCAAAGTCCATGTTTTGAACCGGACGAATGGGTAGAAGTCAATGACCCCTACGCGACTGAAATTGACCGCACTACTAATACAAGTACAGTTCGCATCAAAGCAGGCGCGCGAATTATTGATACCTATGTTTGGCAGCACGACGACAAAGAACTCCCGGAAAATGAGGAATTAGTCGTTTACGAACTGCACGTTGCTGATTTTTCGGGGCCGGATGGTTCCGACAGTTGCAGTAAATTCCAGCAGGTGAGGCAGAAATTAGATTATCTGTGCGATTTGGGGATAAATGCGATCGAACTAATGCCAGTTAATGAATATCCGGGCGATTATAGCTGGGGCTACAAAGTCCGCGATTTCTTTGCCGTAGAGTCCAGCTACGGCGCAACCGCAGATTTGAAGCAATTGATTGACGAGTGCCACGGACGGGGCATTCGGGTGATTCTGGACGGGATTTAGAACCACTGCGATGAAGAATGTCCCTTATTGCTAATCGATCGCAATTATTGGTACTACCGCGACAAACACTCTCCCAAAGATCCGGCTAACTACTGGGGCCCGGAGTTTAACTACGAAAACTTCGACCCAAAACTCGGCATTCGTCCCGCTGGGAAATTCATCTTTCTTCCCCCTTGGAGACCCCCACCATATCTGTACCCAGATTGGTGGTGGGAGGAAAAGGGGGGCGGGGTCTAGGCAACATAAGCGTAGCCATCCTTTTTGTGAATGTGTATGCAGTATTTGTGACTAATTCCTTGAACTAGCCCATCGGTTGTTGAGATGTTGAAACTTCCAGTGGCACGAGTAGCTACTCGACCCACGTAAGTCCCAACCTTCTTCCCAGAGGTAACATTGGCTTTTACAATGTCACCTGTCTGAAAACCTTTGTGGAATTTGGTTCTAGAACAATAACGAACTGGAAAACCAAACTTGTCTGTGCGGCATTGCTGACGGGTTCCATGCCCTTTAGCGGCAATCAGTAAGGGCTTGACTCCATTTGTGATTAACCGTTCTGGAGTAGATGCTCCCACGCAAGCCGCGTCCCAGTAATGCGTCTTGTGTAAACCTCGAATCGTGCGGTTGTACTTTGTGCGACCCCCTGTGCCAACTTCAACAGGTAAGCCTGTTTTTTTGAGGTTTTCGTACAGATTCCATCGGGTTGCATTAACGGCTGCCGTATCAGCCAAGGGTTTTTTAGCTTGTGCCAAGATTCGTTTGAGCAAGTCAGGTTTACCTTTGAGAAAGTCTTTGATATCCTGATTACCCTTTTTCTGATTACAAGGGAGACAGACTAAACACAGGTTGCTGACTCGGTTTGAACCTCCTTTTGACCGAGGTTGAATATGTTCAATCTCAAGTCGGGTGTCTTTTACACCGCAGTAAGCACAAGTTCTGTTCCACTTGGAAAGAAGAAACTCACGAATTTCGTATCCGGCTAAAGTTCCTTGTTGATAACCAACTCCGCTAATTTCGGAGTTCTCCATCTGTTGTGTGTCAAATCTGACCAACTCTTGAGAAATGGCAGTAATCTGACACAGTGCAGATAGTCGCTTAACCCAAGTCAGGATGTTAGCAACTCGACTGGTTAAAGACGGCGGTAGCCATCCCGTGTTACGGGTGCGGTTAAGGAAACGAGGTTTGCGATAACGGGTTTTACGGTTACGACGCGACCTCCTTAATTGGCGGCGTGAAGTTAAAGCGTCCCGAATTTGGAAGCCACGATGTTGTAGTTCACCTATCCAAACAACTTCGCCTGTGCTGTCGTTGACCAGAGCTAATCCAGTTGTTTGGGCACCTGGGTCAATCTTGATACGAAGTGGCTCTACATCAGGATTAAATACCGCCTCTTTCAGGATTATCGTGAAAGGGTGCGCCCTTAAAACCGCAGCTTTACCCTGAGACAACAGCATTCTCGCCCTACCTGGATGGATAGGATTAAGAGGCTGTTTGTCGGTGTCTAGAACGAAAACTTTACTCACGAATGAGTCTCCTTGCGGGTAATGTTAGCCTTGACAATGTTTTAGAAGTTTGTCACGTCAACGACACTGGTTTCGACCCGATATGCCTGTTTAATCGTTGACCACAGAGCTACAGACTGGCTTCGTATCCGTAGGTGTGATGGCTTCTAAAACGAAGTACACAAGGTACTTAGTCGGGTAAACTCTGGGCTTCTCTTAAAAGCCCCCGCTAGATTCGGTACTCCGAATTAGCGGCGGGTAGTTTACATCGACGGGATTCGCTAGGATGCCGTGCGGCAGTTGGACAATCGAGATTTCCTACACTGGATAACTCGTGAAGCGAAAAAAACCGCCGACAAAAAGCCATTTTACAACATAGCAGAACACATTCCCGAACTTCCCGAACTCGTCGCTGCAGACGGGCAGATGGACGGGTGCTGGCACGAAAGTTTTCGCATTTTTGCCATAGAAAATCTCGCGGGGAATACTTTCGATATCGAAAAGCTCAAGCAAGTTTTGGATGCCAAACAACAAGGCTATCAAACCACAACTAATGTGATCAATTATTTAGCCACTCACGACCGTGACCACTTGCTGGCCGAAGCCAGCTTTCGAGATATCGATCAAGAAGCGGCTTTTAAACGCGCTAAATTGGGAGCGGTTTTGTTAGTCACAGCAGTAGGAATACCGATGCTGTGGATGGGGGAAGAGTTTGGACAATCGACTCGGCAAACTCCCAACCAGTCGAATAAACTGCAATGGTCTTTGTTGAAAAATCAGCCAAATCATGAGTTGTTGGAATACTACAAACAGGTGATTCGGCTGCGGCAACATTTGCCGGCACTTTATACCGAAAATATTGAATTTATCCACGAAAATCCCGAAGCCAAAGTGCTGGCTTATTACCGCTGGAGCGATGAGGGAACGCGAGCAGTAGTTGTCGCTAATTTTTCGGATACTTATCTATCTGATTACTGTATTCCTAAGTTTCCGGCTGCGGGAACTTGGCACGAGTGGATGTACAACAAAATCGTAGAAGTTGGGGAAGAAGGGTTTAAGTTTGATTTGCCGGAATGGTCAGCGCAAGTATTTGTTTGAGAGCCGGAGAATTATGTCTCCAGGCAGATGAGTGCCGGAGTTGTACAACAGTAAATTATATTTAGGATGGGCGCACCAAACTCAACAAACCGGGTTTTTTTACCGGGGTGGATGGCTGTAACGATACTTTTTTGTAAAAAAAATCGGTTTCTGCATCCAAGAGTGCGATCGTAATTCCTGGTATTGAGAATAAAAATTGCACGGCGACGTGCCAACTGTCAATTAACAAGTCAATTAACACAAACTTTGTGGGAGGACAAATTCTATGGGCTGGCTAAAAAGATTGTTTGGTTTAGAAAAACTAGAAAATCAAGAAACTGTTGACGCTCCTGCTTACCAAGCACCTGTAGCGGAAGCTCAATCTCAACAAGCTCAACCTACTGCGGGCGCTCAGACAATCCCGCCGGAACGCATGGGCTTGAATGGAGAATACGATCAAAGCGGCTTAGCTAAACGGGTGGCTCAGGCTTTCGATGCAAATCCAGATGTTGCGGATATTGAGACTGTTTATGTGGCTCAACATGGCACTACGGTGGTTCTCAAAGGTACAGTTCCCGATCAGGCAATTGTCAACAAGTTAGTGACAATTGCTAAAGGTGTTAAGGGTGCAACTGGCGTGGAAACTGATCAAGTTACTGTCGGATAGCGCGACGGTTATTTCTAACAGTTAACAGTTAGCAGTTAACAGTTAACCAGTTAGTAGTTAACAGTTAACTGTTTTTTTGATTTATCTTTATCTCACTAAAAAATATGACAGGGGAAACCTTAGAACCTACTCGGGGGAATTTAGAGCGGACTCTTTCGCAGGGGATTCAAGCTTTGTACCGCTCTCAACTCGGACACCCAACGAGTCAGGCGCTCTGCAATCTTTTGGATAACAAATTGATAATTGTTGTCGAAAATGGGCTTACTCAACCCGAAAAACTACTGGCTCAGAACGGTCAGCAAGATTTGGCTTTGGAAGTGCGGACACAATTAGAATCAGTTCTGGAAGTGCCCCTGAAAGAATTAATCCAAAAGGTTTTGGGCGTGGGAGTCACTGATTTGCTCCGCGATGCGACCTTGGAGACGGGCCGCACGGGAACGATCGCCATTTTGGACTCTGCACCTCAAGTTCGAGATTCTAATTATAAATCTAAAACTCAATCAAAAGCTTTTGAGAAGAGTTGAGATGCTGGCGGATAACTGTTTCTAAATCTTTGATGTTAAAAGGTTTGGAAAGGTATTCCACGCAGCCGGCTTGGAGAATTCGAGCGCGATCTTCTGCTTTTGCTAGTGCTGTGACAGCAACAATCGGAATATGTCTGATATCGGGGTTTTCTTGGACGCGCTTTACTACTTCCATACCGTCTATATCCGGCAGACAAATGTCCAGTACGATTAGGTCGGGATGTCGATCGACTGCTGCTGAAATAGCTGCGTACCCGTCAACTGCTCCCACGCACTCGCATCCCAATAAATCGAGTATTTGTGTCAGCAGCTCTAAGTTGTCCTGATTGTCGTCTACAGCCAAGACTACAGGACGCTTGTCAACCGGGGGTTGACCGCTCATAAAAGACGAGGATTCCAATTTATTGTTCCAATGAGGGTAGTTCATAAATGCCGATCGAAAAACAACACGATCAAAAAACTTCTCCCCGAGGCATTCTTCAAGTGGCGCACTGGCACTTGAAACAGATTGGCTCGTATGTGTAGCTCTCCCATGATCGGTTTTTGGTCTAACCCGATACCATATCGCTACAAGCTGCAGACCAAACGACCGCAGTTGATTAACACCATAGCATCTGCTTAATTCTACCTCTCCCAGCGCCAATTACCAACTTAGGCGCTCTTTGTGCGTCAGCCTTGGTAACAACACGCAATAAATACGGAAAACATTACCAATAAAGTATCCTCGCTTAATAGCATTGAAGAGTGGCGACAGCTTTTTAAGATACTCAACACATTACACAGGGGTTCCCCTAGATGGATCTACCTAAAGGAAGATTCTAACCGATACTTAATTTTAATAACTTCCATCTGCTGAGAGATACTTGTTACTCTACTTTATACTTCAATGTTTTTAAGTAGTAATCATCACCATTTAAGCCAGTAAAAAAATTCAGTTTTTACATGAGCTTTATTTACCGGATATTAACCTAGGAGGTTTTAATGACAATTCCAATCAGAGACGACCTGACTTACATTTTGCTGAAAAAGATTGGCAGCGGCAACGCCAAGGGAGAGTCGGAAATTAGGAATGCAGCGGAAGAATATGTCGGTCACAATGTGGCGGAAGCGGAATTGCTCGGTCATTTGGACTACCTCAACCAAAGAGAATTTATCAAAGCGGACTTTAGTGGAGAACCTTACGGAGGAGCTGAGTTAGTGCCGCCTTTAGTGGCATTTCAACAAGCTGAGTTAACAGAAAAAGGCCGCAAACTGTTACAAAAAATGGAAACGAATCCTCCGACTTCGCTCCACCACAAAGGATCGGCAGTTCCTATCGCTTCAAAGGATATGCCGTTTTTGGAAAAAGTGTTGGTAAACGGTCACTTGGAGGATATTTTTGATGCCAGGGACATTACCGAAGTAGTGTACCGGGTCATGCGCGACGTGATGACAAAAGATGCCATCGAGCACGTGGAATCTGAATTGCACAAAGAAGTTTTGCCTACGGATGACAAAACCCTGCAACAAGAAATAGCAGACCTCTGGAAAGATACAAATCCGCTGGTGGGATTGCTCAGCCGCATACGTCAGCCTTTGACCGGCCCGCCTGCACCTGCGGGGATCGATGGCAATTTGTTTGCACGGAGGGTGGAACTAGAAGGCTCACTTCCTTCAGGAGTAAAACCGGAAACTGCGATCGCGGCTGTATTTTCGGCAACGAAGGATGAGTTGTCCGAGGAGCGAATTCAGGAAATAGCGGGCTTTTTGCCCGATCGAATTCGGGAAATGTGGGCCTCGGCTTAACGCAATCTTTCCGGGTATAAATACTTACCAGCCGGGTTGACGACCCAGCATTCTGCGCTCTTGAGCCAGAATGCTGGTTCATCAGCCCGGTTTCTCTATATCTCTTGCCTTGTAACTCTGCAATTGTTTTGTAGTAAGAACTTGAGCCGTGCTCAAACTCGATCGAACTTTCGTCCTCACTAATTGTCAGATCGCTCTTTCTTTGCCTTGTAAATGCGGTGAAAAACCCCGTTTATCACCCAAATTTGTCGGAAAACCAGAAATATCCCCAGATACCGAGTTTCTCGCTCTTGGGTTAGGTCAAGCCCCTAGACAGAGGGAAAGTGTTGTAATGTATAATACAGGGCAAGTTAAGACGGTGGCTCGTAAAAATGCTGTCAACAGCCCGGGAGATCAAAAGAGATGGCCCGCACAAAAGTTAGACAAATGTCACGATCGACTTTAGAACAAGAGATTTTACTCAATCGAATTACCAATCGCATTCGCAACTCTTTAGAACTCCAGGAGATTTTGACGACAACTGCCCGAGAAATCCGCAGCTTTTTACAGAGCGATCGAGTAAAAGTTTATCGCTTTGAGGCAGACGGTAGTGGTGAGGTAATTGCTGAGTCCATCAACGGCGACAATTTGCCATCTATGCTGGGTTTGCGCTTTCCACCAGGCGACATTCCCCAGAGTGCTCGGGAAATGTTTCTCAAAGCGCGGCAGCGAGTGATTGTAGATGTGGAATTGAACCATCAAACAATTAATCGGTTAGATTGTCCCGACACCGGCAAAACTTTAGCAGTTGAAGATATTAGCTATCGCCCTGTAGACCCCTGTCACGCTGAATATCTGAAGGCTATGGGGGCACGTTCTTCTCTGACGGTGCCGATTGTGCATCAAAATCAGCTTTGGGGATTGTTGGTGTCTCACCACAGCCGACCGAAACGGTTTAGCGATCGAGAATTGAAAATGGTGCAGTTGCTGGTGGATCAACTTTCAATTGCGATCGCCCAATCTTTTCTACTCAGTCAAGCTCGACAGCAAGCGCGCGACGAAGCGGTTATCAACCAAATTACCAGTTTGCTGCATTCTCCTCTGGAACTCAACGAAATTCGGAAAGCAGTTCTCGAACAAACAGTCAAGCATTTGCATGGTTCGGGAGGGCGACTCTACATTGCAGCCGAGTTTGGCGATCGACCCGCTTTGCTTTATACCTGTGGCCAGCAGCCCCCGGACATCGACCTTGAACTCAGCCCGTTTTGGCAGCAGATCATGGGGTTGGACAACCAAGGCGATCGAGCACAAACTGCTAATCATCCCAGCCAATTAGGTATTTTTGAAAATCTATATTCTCAGCATTACAGTTCCATTGACACCAATGTTTCCAGCTTTCTCGTACCGCACTTGTACGCAATTTCTGATATTTCTAAAGAACCTCAACTTAAATCTGTATCGGCCAATTTAGTCGCAGCTTCCATTCGATCATTTTTGGCAGTACCGCTGCAATATCGCCAACAGTGCATCGGCTGTCTCACCGTTTTTCGCAGCCCTATACAAACCGAAATTTTGTGGGCGGGCCGTTGCAGTTCGGACGCCCGGAACGATCGTCCCCGACAATCCTTTGCAGCTTGGAAAGAAATCAAAACCGGCGAAGCTCAAAAGTGGAGCAGCGAGGAACAGAAGCTAGCACAATCTTTAGGAACTCACCTGTACATGGCTGCAATGCAGAGGCGCGTCGAGGCGATGATCCGACATCAAGCTTCTCACGACCCATTAACCGGTTTACCTAATAGATTACTGTTTAATGAAAGGCTGTCTTTAGCTTTAGCTAGCGCTCACCAAGATGGAGAAATGCTGGCAGTAATCTTTCTCGATTTGGACAGATTTAAAAATGTTAACGATACTCTCGGTCACCCAGTGGGCGATTTATTGCTGCAAAGTGTCTCTCGGCGTTTGACTAAGTGTTTGCGCGTGGGGGATTCGATGGCTCGTTGGGGCGGAGATGAATTTACTGTGCTGCTGTACAATATCAACACCCCTGAGGAAGCAACTAAGATTTGCCAGCTAATTATCCAGAGTTTAAGCAGTCCTTTTGATTTTGAGGGTCTGGAACTTTATATTAAGGCTAGCTTGGGAATTGCTTTGGCTCCTTACGACGGAGAAGATGCAGAAACTTTGCTAAAAAATGCTGATGCTGCGATGTACAAAGCTAAACAGAAAGGTCGCAATAATTATCAGTTTTACACGCAGGCGATCGGCAGTAAAGTCTCCGAGGATCTTAACTTAGAAAATCATCTTTACAAAGCTCTAAAAAAATCTGAGTTTGTACTGCACTATCAACCGCAAATAAACTTAAAGACTGGCAAAATAGTGGGCATGGAAGCTCTGATTCGCTGGGAGCATCCTGAACGCGGTTTGATTCCTCCCGATCGTTTTATTCCCTTAGCTGAGGAAACAGGATTAATCTGCCAAATTGACGAATGGGTGATGCGGACTGCTTGCTTGCAAAATCGAGCGTGGCAGTTACTGGGATTGCCGCCGATGCGGATAGCAGTGAATTTATCAGCCCGCCAGTTTCTGCAACCTCACACGGTACAAATTATCGCTGAAATTTTATCAGAAACCAAGTTAAAGCCGGAGTATTTAGAAATAGAAATTACCGAGAGCATTGCCATGACAGATGTGAGCTTTACGGTGTCGGTATTGCAGCAGTTGCAGGACATGGGAATTCAAATTTCTCTGGACGATTTTGGCACTGGTTATTCTTCGCTGTGGTCTCTGAAAAACTTTCCCCTCAATAATTTAAAAATAGACAAATCTTTCGTGGCCGATTTGGTGACTGGCAGCAGCGGTGCTACTATTGTGAAATTGGCGATCGCCTTGGGACAAGGCCTGAATTTACAGGTGATTGCGGAGGGAGTGGAAACAGCAGAACAGTTGGCATTTTTGCAGTCGCATCAGTGCGATATGGGTCAGGGTTACTTCTTTAGCAAACCAATACCGGCGGCGGCTATAACGCAATTGTGCTTAGAAAATCAATCGGGGGAAATAAGGAGTTTAAATTAACAATCGGGAAGCGGAACACAAAAGAGTTTCTGTTTTGAGTTGTGAATTATAGCAATCCTAAATCAGTTGTAAAAATATGTAGGGGTAGTGCTAAGAGTGCCTACCCCAGCCAAGGCGGGGCAACCACGGGGGGTTTGCCCCTACAAGAATTACACAAATCATTTAGGATTGCTATAGATAAGAACCTGTCAAATAACCCTTATAAGTTTGTAGTGATATCAATTCCGGCGCAGGCCGGAATGATATCAAATCCGCGCTTCATCGTCGGGCGTAAAGTCGAATCAACCAACAAATAATTCGCGCAATTTTCATTTTTTTGACTTACAGTCAACAGTCAACAGTCAACAATGATTCCGGTGTAACCGGAATTGATATGACAGCTTACTGCCAAACAAACACTTTCGCTTCGTATTCCGGCAAGTCAATCATAATATTATGATCGCCAGATTCAATATCATAATTCCCTGTCCATTCGTGCCAAGTTCCGTTTGCCGGGAAGTTGGGCACGCTGTAACCTGCTAGATAATTTTCCGACATATTCGCCACTACTACAACTCTCGAACCTTCATCGTTCCAGCGAGTGTAAGCAAAAACTTTTGAGTCGGGGTCTTCGTGGAAAAAGTCGATATTTTCTGTGTAAAGTGCTTGGTTATTTTTACGCAGGTGAATTAAGCCTTTGTAGTATTCCCACAAACTTTTATTTAGGTCATTTCCTAGCAGCGTCCAGTCAATTTTAGATTGCTCGATTGTTTTGCCTTTGTATTCGCCAAATTCTTCGCCCATCCAAATCAGCGGCACGCCAACTGCTGTCATTAACAGTACGGTTCCCAACTTCGCCCGCTTGAATGCTGCTTCATCCAAAATTCCCCGATCGCCCAATTCGGCAAAAACGCGATCGTGGTCGTGATTACTCAAATAATTGACTACATTCGTAGCACCCAAGAAACCTTGCCGCTTGCAGTCGATTACCTCTTTGAGCCGTTCTAAATCAAAATTGTCCCCGCAGAGTTGTGGAATTATGGAGTGATAGAAACTGTCGTGCCAGCAGGCGTCCATCGGCCCGTCTACATTCGTGATGCTGGGATTTTCGGGAATGTATTCGGCAACGGTATAAAATGGTTTGGGGCCGGCGACACTTTTGGCTTCTTGAACGATCCAGTGCATGAAATCGTAGTTAGCAATTTGTCGCGCCGCGTCGAAACGAATGCCGTCGAGATGATATTCTTGAATCCAGAAGCGGACTGTATCGCCAGCAAATTGGCGTGCGGGGAAAGTTCCTAAGTTTTCGTCATAGAATTCGTAGTTAAATTCCGGGCCCCAATTGTTGTCTGGATCGCGGGGTTCGTGGTGAAACCAATAATCGTGATCGATTTGAGTGAGGGGGCTCGATGCTTCCGCGTGGTTGTAAATCCCGTCCATGATGATGCGAATACCGCGCCCGTGACACTCGTCTATCAGGTTTTTGAGTTCTTCGGTGGTTCCGTAGCTGGACTCGGCAGCGAAGAAGTAGCGGGGGTTGTAGCCCCAACTGTAGTCGCCTGGGTACTCTTTGAGGGGCATGAGTTCGATCGCGTTGATGCCGAGTTCGACGAGGTAATCGAGTTTTTCGACGACGTGCTTGTACTTGCCGCGGGCTAGGGGATCGGCTTCGCCGCCGGAAAAGTCAGCAACGTGCATTTCGTAAATCACTAATTCCCGATCGGCTGGTAGCGGTTTGTCATCGTGTTTCCAGACGTAGGTATCGACAATGCGATCGCCGTCTTTGATCCGAACAAGGCCGTTTTGACTAGGATCGTCAATGTCAGTCGCGTAGGGATCGACCACATCTACCCACTGATCCGCTTCCACAAACCAGCTTTTCGACTGAACGCGAAATTTGTATTGATAAACGCCATCCTCCAAGTCAACTCGCGTGCGGAAATAACCTTCTTCGTCTTTTTCCATGGGAATCTCTTCCCAATTAGAAAAAGAGCCAATCAAGGCAGCTCCTTTGTTGTAGGGAGCAAATAACTTGAATTCAATTGGAGCGGGCATAATACCTCTTTCTAAAATATTTCAGTAGCAGTTGATACTTTTAATTTCGCAAATTTAAGCGAACTCAGCATCGCTCTGCGGATATAATTTCTTTAAGGCTTAACTATTCCTAAAAGTATCGTAACCTGGCCTCTGGCTGCGCCTTTTATGAAGTGAGATCGCGCAATATTGGCAGTGCCAGCGAAATTTCTCTAACTGGGGATCGCTCAACAATAAGTATTAGTAATAGGATAGTTTTTTAGTATCTATCTTAAGGTATATTTAGTTTTTAAAATATTTAAAAAAATATCTGTACTGGGATAGATGCTGATTTCCACTTTATCCCTTTTTTCACAACAAACAATTGCTCGGCGGGTACACACTGCTTACCCTAATTTTTGGCTAACAATTAGTCAGTAGGTGTGCACTGCACACCCTAAATCAATGGTCGTAAGGTGCGCCCAGCGCACCCTACTTTTAACTTGATTTTGCCTGATGATTAAGGCTTCATCCAACCAAGCCAGAACGCAGGGCGAGAACAGCAGCCTGAGTGCGGTCATCAGCACACAACTTGTTCAAAATATTGCGGACGTGAGTCTTGACTGTACCGACAGTAATGTAAAGCTTTTCGGCTATGGCAGCATTGCTGTAACCCTGGACGATCAGTTCCAAAACCTCTAATTCCCGTTCGGTTAAAGGGTAAGTCTCAATAATGTGGCTAAACTCGGGTTCGGCAGCCTTAATTGTGACTCTTTTGCCCTCAGCCTTCGGTTCTTCCGGGGTGGCTTCCTGAGTGCGAGCTTGTTTCAGGACGATACGGGCGATCGCCGGATCGATCCAAGAGTTACCTTCGTGAGTTACTTTTACTACATCTAATAACTGATCGAAGCTAATATCTTTCATGCAGTAAGAGTCAGCTCCGGCGGCAAAAGCTGCCAGAACTTCTTCTTCATTGTCCTGAAAAGTCAGAATCAAAATTTTGGTATCCGGATCAGACTCCGCTACGGATTTTTTGAACTTTTGTGTAAGTTCAATGCCATCAAAATCAGGCAACCCAATATCTACAATTGCCACGTCAGGTTTTGAAGACTGAAGCAGTTTCAATCCCTCTGTAGCGTTAGCTGCATCGCCGACAACTTCTATAGTGTCACGCTGTTGTAAAGCTGTGCGGATGCCGACTCTTGTCAGGTCATGGTCTTCTATCAAAGCAACGCGAATTTTACTCATCTTTCTTCCAATAGTCCGCTAAACTTTTAAAATATCGTTCGTCAACTCACTCAGTCAAACTGAGTAAATGTGAGAATGTGTCCTGATTTATGGTTTGACAGGCCGCACATCATTTTTAAGCATACTCATGCAGCCGCCAAGAAAGCAAGTTAATTTTTAAGTTATTTTGCGGCGATGTCTGCACGAGCCTTGATCGGGACAGGTAAGCTCTCAATGTTTCAACAGTTTAACTGAATTATCTCATTGTCCGCCCCTTGATAGAGGTAAAGATACCACTACCCCGATAAGTTTAAAGTATAAAAAATTTTGACGCACTTGGGCAGTCAAAATCAATAAAGCTAGCAGCACGAGTCGAGAGCCGGTGTTAGGGCTCTAGTTCACTGCTTATTTATAAAACCAGTTATGACTCCCTATCACGGCAATAAGTCATTTCCCTCGGAGTTTTCCGACCCGGAAATAGTACACAAAGTATCTGAAATAACATCCCCCCAGCAGCAAGTTTGTGAGTGCGAAACTCACGACGCTTGCCTGTGGTCGGCAACTCCTCACATAATTTGGAAAGCCTATCCCGACGGCTGGGTGACTTATTTAGGTGAGCGCTGGGAGGAATATACGGGGGTACCAGCAGCAGCAGCTTTGGGTTTTGGCTATCTGGCGCAGATCCACCCAGAAGACCGTCCTCGTCTTTTGGCGAGATCGCACTCTTCTAAGTCCCCGCCACCAAGTTACGAAATTATATTTCGTCTGCGGACACGAGAGGGCGCTTACCGCTGGAATCTGGCCAGAGCAACCCCCGCTAATCCAGAAAGTCAGGAAGTTTTGGAATGGGTGGGAACGTACACAGATATGGACGCGATTCAACAAACTCAAGTTGATCCTCAAGCAGGACCAGAATTTTTGCCCCATCAAGCGCACTCGGAAGCCAACTTCACAGCAGAAAAGTTGTGCGAAGCCGGGACTGTAAGGGACGGAGGGCGGCAGTTGCAGGCGCTCGATCGCTTTACAAATCTGTTGAGCCAGCGCCGGGGTAACTTGGGTCAGTTGTTGCAATCCATTGCGGACGCGACTTTAGAGGCGATCGCAGGAGCTGAATTTTGCCTAGTTGCTCTCCTGGAGTGCGATTGCAGCGGCCTCAAACTCACCGCTGTCGGGGGTACGGAAAACTTTGCTGAGGGCCAAACCCCGCACGTGCAGAACAAGCTGCTGTGGAAAGCATTTGCGACGGGAGAGTCTGTACTGTGGCGGTCGGAGTGTGGCGAGGGCGGGCTGCCGGCGGCGGCCTGTGCAGCGGCGATCGAGTCGGGGGAAAGCGGGCGTTTGGGTGTGTTGGCGATCGGCAACGGGAAAGACACTAAGGCGATTGACGCCCATACTCAGCAACTGCTAGCGGTGATGGGAAAACAAGCTGCGATCGCGATTAACAGCGCGCGGGCGATCGAAAAATTAAAAAAGCAGGAACAGCTTTTAGACTTGCAAAACGAGCTGCTAATTCGTCAGCAGGAAGAACTGGAAAATCAGGGGCGACGCATTCAACAGCAAAAAGTGCAATTGCTAGAAGCAGCCAAGTTAAAATCGCAATTTTTGGGCATCATGTCCCACGAATTGCGAACTCCCATGAATTCGATTATCGGCTTTTCCCAATTGCTGCTGCGCCAGCACAAACAACTGCTGACGCGCCAGCAAACAGAAATGGTGGGGCGCATTTTACATAACGGCAAAAATCTACTACTGCTAATTAACGATATCCTCGACCTCTCCAAAATCGAGAGTGGCGGCACAGAATTAAAAACTGAAAAATTTGATTTAGCGCATTTAGTAATGGATGTCGCCCTGGAATTCGGAAATCAAGCCACCGAGAAGAATGTGGCCATGTCCGTCAGCGTGTCCTTGCAGAATCAGTTTATAGTTAATGACAAGTTGCGCTTGCGGCAAATTTTGGTCAATCTCGTTTCCAACGCGGTTAAATTCACACATGAGGGCAGCATTTGCATTGAGGTGCGGGAATTAAATTGCGATCGGCTAATTCTCACCGTTCGGGATACAGGAATCGGCATCTGTGAAACCGATCTTCCCCACATTTTCGACAAATTCCGCCAAGGCGACCAAACAACAACTCGCCAATACGCAGGCACCGGTTTAGGACTAGCTATTTGTGCCTCTTTAGTCAAGATGATCGACGGCACAATTACTGCCGAAAGTCAACCTAAAAAAGGTTCGACATTTCGGATGGAATTCCCGCGAAAAGTTTGCCCTAAAAAACTCAGTGGCTGACTGAAAACCTTTTTTCTAGAACTTCTGAAAAATAGGGATATATATAGATTAGAGCTCTTGCAAACATCCTTTTCATCAGTTGATGGAACGAGCAAAATGCCCATCCCACAAGAGTTATTTTTTCTTGTGGGATGGGCCGGAGAGCCCGTCCTAATTATTTTTTTGCAAGAGGTCTATTATAGGGCAATACGCTTGGGTTAAAACTGTTTATTCCTAGGAGATCCCCCTCGCATCCCCCTTAAGAAGGGGGACTGTGAGTAAGTTCTTGTCCCCCCCTTCTTAAGGGGGGCTAGGGGGGATCGGGCTTAACTGAACCGTATTGTATTATAGGGGAGCATCTGTATGAAAACGCCCAGAACTAAGTCTGGCGCGGGGTGCTTCGACTTTTAATAATTGGTATAAGATTGATGATTAAAGTTCTTGCAAAAGTCAAATTCACCCCCCGCAAGTCCCCCCTTATTAAGGGAGGAACAAGAATAATCCTGCCTCCTCTCCTCCTCTTGAATCAGGAGAGTGTTCCCGATAGGGTGAGTGAAGTGAATGTAGTTCACTCTGTTGAAATGTGCTGTCGCAAGACTTTGTTAAACGGGTATTATATTTACAGGAAATTGCTGCTCTCAAGAGTGATGTAATAGTCATGGCGAGCGATTGTTTTGCGATCGCTCGCCATGACACCCTATACTTCTGCAACTAAAAAAAGCAAGTATTAAAACCGGATTTAGTATACAAACCTGCGGACACAATGAGGTTTATTTATGTCGGCTAATCAGAGAAAATCTGGTTTTATATCGTTTCCAGTTGCATCGGAATAATAAAATCGAGTCAACAGTTAACACTCAACTATTCAGTTTTTCGACCCCCGTCAACAGTCAACAGTCAACAGTCAACAGTCAACAATCATGTATGAGTGCAACCGGAATTGATATTAATGTCTCCTTTATTCTTCAGTCTGCGGATGACGTAGGGCGAAGATCAGTCTATCCGCAGGCTGGGCTTGACTCTCTGCAGCGGTTTGAACCGCCGAGTCTTCTCTAAAGACTAGAAGTTTTCCCTACTTCCGCCTGAGTAGCAATTGGTTTAACATCGGTGTAGCCCATATTATTAGCTACGTCGCGCAGCACTGTAATTTGCTGTTCAAACTCAAGACCTTCAATTTGACCCAACACGCCATTGACCGCCTCAGTTGCCTCATATCCTTCGGGGATATCGACAATTGTTTCTCCCATACCAATAGCCCAAGCATACCAAACCACCAACTGATTGTTAGCAGTTAAAGCTCCGTAAGCGTGAGAATACGGCGTGTCGTCGCGGTTGACAATACCGCGCATTATATTCAGTTGTTGGTCATGGGAAAGCTTGTAAAAATCATCAAGCAGCATGGGAGCTAATTGTGGGTCGGCCGCAGCGGGAGCGGCTGGTGTAACTGAATCTCCCATTTTTTCATAAACAAAGTAGAGCAACGCCAGTTTTTCATCTGTACCCAACCCGTTGATTGCCTGAACGATGTTTTGAGTGTCGTTGGAGAGAGAGTGAGGATTGGTCGCGGCGGGTGAGTTCATAAATAAAATTCCTTAAAAATGTTTCCAGAATATATAAATATCAAGATTTGTAAGTGCAAGTCACCATCCCCGAGAGGTAATACGATTTTAGTTTTTAGATTTTAGATTTTAGATAAAACCATGGGGAATGGCTGAGTATGTATGGGTTTGGAGCTTGCCTAAATTTACATTATTTTAAGAAACTGGTGTAAGGTTGAGCCACTACCCTAGAATAAATCATCCTTAAGATAGAAGCCAACGATACATCTGCGGGTAGATGAAAAAGCCTGGGATTCAAGTAATAATTGATACAGTGAATTGTTAAATAAAACTAGCAAGGAGTCGGCTATGTCTGAAATCAATAATACAGAAGTCAATAACACTGAAAACTTTGAGGCTCAGCAGATCACTGAAAGCGCGGAAGCTGGAGAACAAAAGTTGCCGACCGTTGATGTATCCGCAGACTACGAAGCTTCAAAAGAATTCAGCGTTAGTGACATCGATCGCACGGGTGCCGGCGCCGAAGCCGCAGCCGCTGCAACTGCACCTAAATTTGATATTCCCGCTCCTACAGAGATCCCACTGCCGGCAGATTCAAGCGGCAATCCCGATGCTTTTCGTTCGATGGCTCACGACATTACGCCTTCTGGTACACCGGGCGAAGTTACCGACGATTTGATCCAGAAAGCGCTCGATCTTGGTACTCCTGGCAGTTAATTTAGAAATTCTCCATCCTCGATGCAAAACCTCTGTATTGTAGGGTGCTTATGGCGCGCCTTACCCCTCTAATTCGCGCGTCAACTCACTTTTTGCATAAATAACTCCTGAATGGTCAAGTGAGTGCACGATAAGCTGCAATACAGTAGGGACACAACATTGTTGTGTCCTTAAACCGTTAGTTTTAAGTGTCCCTAATCGCTTAATTTTAAGTCGATCGCCCGACCAATTTTGCCGACAGTGCGATCGCCCAAAATTTCAATTACTAAATCCACTCGATCGCCCTCCTCAACCATCGACTTAATAAATAACTCGGGATGCAGCGCTTTCCAGAAATATTCGACAAACCGATTAATTTCGGCCTCTGACATTCCCGACTTCCCCGCCGCCATCATTTCCCGTTCCGCCTGATTGCGCCACACTTGAGAAATGCGATAATCTTCGGGATACAAAACCATCAACCGATCTAATCGGTTCCACAGCGGCAGATACTCGTACAGCTTCGCATTCATATCGCGCGCAAACTGACAGTCGCTTTCTGTGGAAATCGGAAACGGTGTACCCGCCAAAAACTCGTTTAATTTGGCATCAACCACCGGATTCACGCCGACAAACCAACCTTCAAAAAGTACAATATCCGCACCGGAAATAATTTCGGGTTGACTTCTATCTCCTGCACCTCCATAGGCTGATTTGTCAAACCTGGGGATTTCTATATTTTTATTAATTAAATCCGGTTTGAGGGCATCAGATTTGGGATTGTCAACTGCTGCTAAATTGTGAGTTTTAGAACCCCGCAACTTGTCTAAAACTGCGATTCCCAAGTCAATATCGTGAGTGCCGGGGGGGCCGCGCCAAATTAAACGCGGGTCTGCTTTTTGGAGTTGTTGGCGATCGGCATAAGTCTTGTAAAGATCGTCTAAAGAAAGGCTGACAGTAGAATATCCCAATTTTCCCAGAATCAGCGTCAAAACTTGGCATAAAGTAGTTTTTCCCGTTCCTTGCCCTCCTAAAATTCCGTGAATTAAAGGACGGTTTAAACTTTGTTTGGCAGCCGATAATTGCATGGCCAGCGGCAGCCAAAGATTCCACAAAGTTTCTAGAAAAACACTTGACTTTAGCGGGAAAGTATGCAGTTCGTCAAGAATAGAAAAGAATAAATCGGTTTTGCAGCGGACAACATCGGCTACATTGTCGGGAGTAATGCCAAAAGCGCGCGCTCGCAGATCATCTGCCAGTTCCCAAAAAGCCAGGTGATCGAAGTCGGGAGCGATGGGGCGATCCTCTTCGAGGGCTTCGCTAACGCCCGCTTGCCACCGATGTAAAATTTCAACAGGAGTTACAGTCGATCGATCCATCTTCTCAAAACTCTTGATGCCAGAGCGGGTTTTGTACAAATCCTATCTGCAATTGACAAATATTTGACCTCACTCAAAACGGATACAAGCCCCAACTCCGGTCGTGGAGAGTTCAAAACTTCCGACCCTAGTTCAAATTAAGATTTTTTTAAGAACAGGTTTATATAAATACTATCTACAGCAGACAAATATTTCACCATTTTTCACGAGCCAAGTTTGAAAGCCTCCACAAATAAATTGTAAGTCACGCCAATTTTCAGAGCATTGAGCATATCCACCCAAAAAGAACCTGCTACAGGCCGCGGGCCGGCGTAAACCAGCCAGTTGGCGAACTCCGTCAACAACACCAACAGCCCGGCCGCGATAATATCCCAATCTGCAGATTGTCCGGTGATTGTCGAAATAGCTGTTCCCAAAAAAGTGCCGAACAGCAGGCTAATTAGCAGGAGCGAAATCCGTCGCCAAGGATTTTTCAGCCAGCCTCGGAGGCGATCGCCCAGAACATCAATTAATCTGTTAATTCGGGTATTCTGCATAAAAGTTATACGATTTGAGATTTGAGATTTGAGATTTGAGATGCGGAATGACTGATGACTATTGGGGTTGGCAGTACGGGCCTATAGTGGTACTCTTTTTTTCAACGGGTCTTAAAAGCTAAACCGATGAGTAAACAAATGCCCCTCCCGACCAACTCCAAATTCTTACCGGGGTCAGTATCTCGCCATCTAAAATCTAAAATTTAACATCTAAGATGGTACTAAGCGATCGCGGACTTATAGCCGAGAACGGTCAAGGAATTAAGTGTAACTGTATCTTGTGGCACAGCGGCCCCGGGTTTTACATTAAAAATAGTTAAGACTACTTTCGGGGGCAGCCTATCCTTTAATCCTAAAATTTATGAATCTTAAAATTTACCAGATCATAATTGGAGTGTGGATCGTCCTAATTACAGGAATGTTTTTAGGACGTTTTGAAATCACTATCTCCAACGGTTCAAATCAGTCGAGCGATTGGCCCTCACAAGCCACCGCCCATCCCCGCACACCCCCGGTTCCCCCAGTCCCGACAGCTTCTGCAGGCACCGCCAGCGAGCCCAAGCCCGACTCAACACCAACCCCCCCAGATCCAGAGGAGGAATTGGTTTCCTCAATCCCTATAAATGTTAAGGCCTCCGGCCTTTTGCGCGTCAGCAACCGCAGCGAACACCCAGTGCGAGTGGCCCTGCTGTCGAAGCGGCAAGCCAAGGAATCCTACGGCAAACCCGCGCACTGGGATTTTGCGCCGGGGGAAGGCGGCGGCAAGGGACTGATGCTATCGCTGCCGGAGGGCAAGTTACAAGTCAAACGGGGAGACATTCTGGTGGTTTTTGCTCAGGATGGTTCTCGCCGCTACTGGGGGCCTTTCGTCGCCGGGGAGACATCCTCGCCGGCTTGGAACAGCAAAGCCAGAGAATGGCAATTAATTTTGCAGCCGTGAACGCTTAGCTGCTGGTGCCGAGATTTTGGTCGGGAAAGCAGGTTTATACGGTCTTGTTGAGAATGGTGCCGCTATGGGAGGTTAAACTCACATAGCGGCATCATTATAAAGAACAGGCAAGATGCCTGTTCCACAAAGAGTGAATTTTCTTGTGGGGAGTACGGGTTGGGCAGGAGATCCCGCCCATGAAAGCCTTGTTGAGAATGGTGCAACATCTCTGTTTAACTCACATCTTGCACCATTCTCAGGAACAGGCAAGATGCCTGTTCCACAAAGAGTGAATTTTCTTGTGGAACAGGCATCTTGCCTGTTCATACAAAGCTTATTGAGAATGGTGCAAGATCTCTGTTTAACCGGATTCGATCGAGTTGGGAGTTTCGAGAATGCGAATCTTTCGGTAGACTCTCTATGCGAGCTAAAATTTTAAATCTAAAATCGCAGGAAGTTTGGGTGAAGGAAGTTATTAAAAATTTGTCAGAGTTTAGGAAGCGCCCGATTGCACCAAAGCTGCTGTCGCTGTTGTGGCTGTGCGCGATCGCCTGGGTAGGTTTCTTGTGGAATCTCGGCAACATCGGTTTAGTTGACGAAACGGAACCGTTGTTTGCCGAAGCCGCCCGTCAAATGACGCTGACAGGGCATTGGATCACCCCTTATTTCAACGGCGAAACCAGGTTTGACAAGCCGCCGTTGATTTACTGGCTGATGGCGGTGGCTTACCGCACTCTGGGCGTTAACGAATGGGCCGTGCGTCTTCCCTCGGCTTTGTGCGCGATCGGTCTGACTTGCCTCGGATTTTATACCTTATCGAAGGAAGAAGGAAGAAGGAAGAAGGAAGAAGGAAGACAGAATGAGGAAGAAGGAAAGTCTCCCCCCTCGGACACTCCCCCCCTCGGACACTCCCTCAATCTCCCAATCTTTTTTTCTACTCCTTGGATTGGTGCGGCCCTAATAGCTTTAAATCCCCAAACTATTGCCTGGGGACGGACTGGCGTTTCAGATATGCTATTAGTCGGCTGTATGTGTTCGGCACTCCTCGCATTTTTCCTCGGTTACACTCTAGAAGAACAGAGAGAACAAGCAGAATTTTCCACCGTTTCTGCTTCCCGATTTCCTAATAAGTGGTATCTGACTTTTTACGTACTAATTGCCTTAGCAATTCTGGCTAAGGGGCCTGTGGGAATTGTCGTGCCAGCGCTGATTGTTGGCAGCTTCGGGCTGTATTTGGGAAATTTTCGACAACTTTGGCGCGAAATGCGTCCGGTGTCGGGAATCTTGATTATTCTGGCGATCGCCCTGCCGTGGTACATTTTCGTTATTTTAGCCAACGGTCAAACTTATATTGACAGCTTTTTTGGCTATCACAATTTCCAGCGTTTTACCGGAGTAGTCAACAAGCACTCCGCGCCTTGGTATTTTTACTTTTTTGTAGTGCTAGTTGGTTTTGCACCGTGGTCGATTTATTTGCCCGTGGCGATCGCCCGCACCCGTTTTTGGCAGCGCAGTTACTGGCGTCGTCAACCGCGATCGGCTCAGTTGAGTTTATTTGCCCTATTTTGGTTCGGCTGCATCTTTGGCTTTTTCACGATCGCCGTGACCAAATTGCCCAGTTATGTATTGCCTTTAATCCCCGCCGCTGCGATTTTGGTAACGCTGCTGTGGAGCGATATTATTGCAGGTAACGAACCCGATAACAGGCGGATAAAGTTAGAAAAAAAACCGAATTCTTTACCGCGAGGGCTGTTAGCTACATACATTTTCAATGTCGTATTTTTATTAATTATAGCCGGAGCAACTTTCTACTGCTACAACTGGCTGGGAGACGACCCGGCAATGCCCAATTTTCCCCAAGCAATTCAGCAGTCGGGATTGCTGATTGTCGGCGGTACGATTTGGATAATTACAGCGGTGGCGATCGCACTTTTACTCTGGAAGCGGCAACAGCGCTGGATTTTGGTTGCTAACCTCATCGGGTTAGTAGCATTTATCATCTTTGGTCTTACTCCCGCCTACAAAGTGGTCGATATCAACCGCCAGTTACCTCTGAGACAGTTAGCGCAGGTTGCGGTTCAACAAAAACTGCCGGGGGAAGAGTTTATTATGGTTGGTTTCTGGAAACCAAGTCTGGTTTTTTATACCCAAGAGCCGGTGACTTACTACCGAGCTGTCAGAAGCGCGATCGACTACATTAAGGAATCTAAAAACCCAACTTCTCCCTCTATTTTGCTGCTGGGATATCCAGAGAAATTTGTGCAATTAGGATTGCAGCCAAATCAATATCAATTGTTGGACAGTCGGGGTGCTTACCAACTCGCCAGGGTTCCGAGAACAGCGTTTCGATAGTGTATTGTACTGCGAGCGCGGTGAGCCGATATATATGGTCTTTTATAGGGGCAATCCCCCGTGGTTGCCCGTGAATCGCTCGATGGTGCGTCCAGGACTGCAAAAGCTATAATCTACTCACTACCTAAAACCCTAAGCTCGGAGCCTACAATGGTTTCAATTCTCAACAAACCCTCCTCATTAATCCATGAGATTTGCATTGAAAAAGTCGATGGCTGGAAGTTGTTCAAATTTAGTGAATCGCTCCAACAGCGCATGGAACAATTGTTAGAGAAGAAAAAGGCAGATCAACTAATGGCAGAAGAGGCAGCGGAACTCGACGCCATTGGGGAATTAGATCGCATCTTTACCCATATCAATGCAATGATGGTGGCTGAAGATGTCAATCAGCGAGCCGACGATATAGAAAGTTTTGGTTAGCCACGCCCTTCAATGTATCCCTTGACAAGTTGGGTAAAAGCTAATACCTCAAGCATTAAGTAAGTGAATAAATTAGCTATTAAAAATGATTTATTCACTTGGCTTTTTTCCATTTCTTTTACTTCCCAACTCCCTATTAATAATTCTAGGTAAACGGAAAAGAAAAACATAGGAATGAGTGTCATCATAATTTCCAACGGCAGAAATGGAAAAGAACCAGGCTGTACAGGCACGGTTGTGTGGAAGACGATATGTCCAATAAACGCCCCAATACATAGGATAATAAAACCTCCCCCAATCGTCGATATGATATTTGTTATAAAAGCAATAAAAGATGCTTTTAGGATACTGAGCTTGAGTAGCTTTTTGTGAATATAAGCTTCTATTATGATAATGGGAATGACCAAAATAATTTGATATAAAACACTCTGAGTGAATAGTGGAATCCCTGCATTTGCGAGATATAGAGATGTATTTAAGTACATGGAAAAGCTAGTAGAAAACATAGAAGTGGGTTTTCCGTAGTTATTAATGATGAGAATTAGCCTAGCATTTGTTTGACCTACCCTCAACTTGCCTGAAACAAGGGATAATGGATAGGATGCCATTTTCATTGTAAAAGTGTGGTAGCCATGACTGAGTTACTCGAACGTGCGATCGCCAAGTTGAAAACATTGTCTGCCAGCGAGCAAGATGCCCTCGCTTCAATGATTCTGGAAGAACTTGAAGACGAGAGGCGCTGGGATCAAGCATTCTCCCGTTCCCCAGATGCTCTTGCTAAACTCGCAGCGACCGCAATGGCTGAGTATCGTGCAGGCAAAACCCAAGAACTCGATCCAGAAACATTGTGAAGTCAAGCACTACAACCGAGTTCCGTAGATTATTTGCTGATTTACCCGAACAAGTTCAACAGCAGACACGCGGGGCGTATCGCCAGTTCAAGGAAGACCCAAGTCATCCAAGCCTGCGTTTCAAGAAGGTGCATCCAGACTTACCAATCTACTCAGCCCGAATTACCAAAAACTATCGAGCAGTTGGTCAGTTGGATGGAGACACTGTAATCTGGTTTTGGGTTGGTTCACACGCAGAGTACGACAAGTTTCTGGGGCAGTTGTAGCAGTGTCTACAGCCAGCCAATATCAATTAGAAAAGTGTATTTAGACAAGTGGAAAATTATGATCCCAATTAATGAAGATCAACAGCAGTTGCAACAGTCGATCGCTCCCATGATTCAGTCACTTCAACCGATCGCGATCGCAGGACACACTAGCAATCCAGTGTTATTATCTGACTCTGACTCCGCATCTGTGCAGGAGACACTGTATCTTCTCTCAGTGCCGGGGATGCGGGAATCAATTCGGGAAGGAGTGGCAACGCCGATCGAGGATTGCGATCGCTCTTTGGAGTGGTGAGGAGAGCCGACCATACGTGCAATAATCAGCCATATTCTCTGGTACGCGATCGCCTGAACCTATGGATGCGCTAATCGGCAAAACTTTACAGGGTGGAAAGTACACCCTCGAACAAGAATTGGGCCGCGGCGGCTTTGGAATAACTTTCAGGGCAAATCACCGCTATTTAGGACAGCCTGTAGTCATTAAAACCCTCAACGAATCTCTGCGGCAGCAACCCAATTTTGCTGAGTTCGATCGCAAGTTTCAAGACGAAGCGAGGCGGTTGGCTTCCTGCGTTCATCCGAATATTGTGCGCGTCAGCGATTTCTTTGTGGAAGACGGCCAGCCTTACATGGTGATGGACTACATAGCCGGTCAGAACTTGGGCGATGTAGTCGGTTCAAATAATCCGCTACCAGAAAATCTTGCAATTCTCTACATCACTCAAATTGGCGCTGCTTTAAAAGTTGTTCATCAAAAGGGTTTGCTGCACCGAGATGTCAAGCCACAAAACATTCTTTTGCGCCAAGGTACTCAGGAAGTCGTGCTGATTGATTTTGGCATAGCCCGCGAGTTTACTCCCGGTGCAACCCAAAGTCACACTAATATGGTGTCCGACGGCTACGCGCCGCCAGAACAGTATTTCGCCCAAGGAAAATATACGCCCGCCACAGATGTTTATGGTATGGCGGCGACGCTTTACACTTTACTGACAGCACAAGTGCCGGTGGCTGCAATTTTGCGTACCAGCCAGCCGATGCCTTCGCCCCGCGACTTGCGGCCTCAGCTAAGTGCGGCTGTCAGCTCTGGGGTGATGCGGGGGATGACGGTAGAAGCTCAAAATCGCCCTGCTACCGTGGATGAGTGGCTGTCGCTGCTGCATGGGCAGCCTCTTGGTGCAGCGTCGCCGAGCACCGGGCCGACGGTGGCGGTGATTCCGGGACACGGGTTTCAGTCGCCTGCGGGTTCGAGAACAGCGCCTGCTGTGGTGCCTTCAGGGAACAACAACCGCAAGGTTTGGTGGATTTTGGGGTTCGTGGCGATCGCACTTATTGTTGCAGGTTTGGTCGGGATTGCTAGGGTTTTCCTCAACCGGCCGTCTTCAGAACCCGCACCGGTGGCCCAGGACGATCGCACTTCGGCCCCTGTAGATCCAGACGCGCGCTCCAGCCCCGCACCAATTCCCGCGCCCACACCAACGCCAGCACCGACTCCCAGAGAAACTCCGCCGTCGGCTGCTGAAACTCCAGCGCCGGATGCTGAAACTCCAGCGCCGGATGCTGAAACTCCAACACCAGCCCCAGCGCCAACACCAGCGCCTTCTCCCGAGGCTGTCGAACCCACACCAACAGAAAAACTTGTTGACAAAGAGTTGCCGCCCGATCGATCGCCCGCACCCAGCGAACAAGCGGGAACCAATTATCAGAAGACTCCCACAATCCCTGGGTATGCCGTTGGTACGGCGGAAAGTCAGATTTTATCCGAATTGGGAGAACCCACTGACTCTCAAGCGCAGGGCTATTGGCCAAATACTCGCACCGCACTTTACGAAATATTGCCCAATCGGATTACTCTCGGCTACATTTACGATCGCGATTCGGGCGAGCTAGTACAAACAGAGGGTTCTTTTGCCCCGTCGGTGGACGATTTGGTAGTGCGAACCGCGTTAAACGGGATGGTGGGCGGCGCTAGCCGGGAGATTTTGCAAGGCTTGGGCGACGTGCAGCAGCGCCGAAGTAATCGGTTTACGTTTAGGAAGGGTTCGCTGGAAGGGACGATCGAACGCAACGAGCGCGATCGGATTTACATCGGCGTCTGGGACGACAACTTGCATTAAACTTGGCAGCGGTGACATCCTGCACCCTTGTCAATAAACCTGGGCAATATGCCCACCCCACAGGAAAACTCAACTCTTGTGGAACAGGCCCGAAAGCCTGTTCAAGAAAATGGTGCAAGATGTAAATATTCCCGACTCAGCTTTGTGCCAAAATCGAAAATCCAAAATCCAAAATCCAAAATCGACTTGACGGAACACGAAATATTGTCTATGATTAAAGAACACACGAGGGGCTGTAATGGTTTCGACAGGGTGGCGAAAGCTGCTCCGTGATGCAGGTCGAGAGGGAGTCTACTCTCGTTAATATCGGCTCAAAAAAAATAGTAAATGCGAACAACATCGTTCCTTTCGCTCGCAAAGCCGTAGCTGTAGCCTAAAAACTTCTTGAGCTTGGTTTAGAGTGTATGCCACCTCACTCCGTTAACGGTAGCATAACAACCCCCAACGGATGCCCTAGCTAAACGTTTCTAGTCGGCTAGCTGGGAAAGCAATTACTAGAAAATCCCCCCATTTGGGATAAAGATGGTTCCCGCCCTGAGGATTAGAGGGGATAAACCTGTGAACGATCGGAAGGTAAATACCCGCTTTGGACGGCAGTTCGATTCTGCCCAGTTCCATAAAAGAAGTGACGTAAAATCAATGGTTTAAACCATTTGAAAGGCACTTTAAAGCATCAAAAGGGCCCAGAGTTAACTCTGGGCCCTTTTGTTTGGCCTATATCTGACTTATAGCTGAGTCTAGATCCCCCTCGCATCCCAGGGCTGTTTCATTCTCAGGAAAATCATGGTTTTGTAGGGGTAGTGCCCCCGTGCCTACCCCCCACCGACGCTCGAATGGCCGTTTCAGGCATCGGGGCAACCACGGGGGGTTTGCCCCTACAGATATTGTTTCCCCCTGTTATTAAGAAGGGCTAGGAGGGAGCGAGGTTGGAGACACGAGAGTACGTAAATCCAGATTGATTTCTTACTCAAAATCGATCGGACACTCAACAGTCAACAGCCAACCGTCAACCGTCAACCGTCAACCGTCAACCATCAAACATAAATTACCAACCTATTAGCTACGCTGCAGGCTCATATAATTAGAACTTCACCCTGTCTGTGCGTTCTTGGAGCCTGTCGGGCGATATACTATTAGGCGGTAAAGCATTAAAAATCTTTACAAAGACCCCGATTTCTAAGCCTACTCCTACAAAGGACGGGTGAAAAATTATATGCTGATCGCTCAAAAGCTGGACAAATGAACCCAGGAATTGACTTACAAGGAAGTTTCGTAGAAGCCCTCATGAATTGGGGCTTACCGGCGGACATCGCCCAAGTGCTTTGGCTACCACTGCCAATGGTGCTGATGATTGTCGCTGCCGTTTTCGGGGTACTCACTAGCGTCTGGCTGGAACGGAAAATTTCCGCCGCCGCTCAACAGCGGGTAGGCCCGGAATTCATCGGCCCTCTGGGAGTTTTAGCACCCGTTGCTGACGGTCTGAAGTTGGTATTCAAAGAAGACATTGTACCGGCAAAAGCTGACGCGCTACTATTTACCCTAGGCCCGGTAATTGTGGTGATTCCAGTTTTTCTCTCCTACTTAATCGTGCCATTCGGAGAGCATATGCTGATCGCCGATATGGGGACAGCGATATTTCTGTGGATTGCCCTGTCTAGCATTCAGCCGATCGGCTTGCTGATGTCCGGCTATGCTTCAAACAACAAATACGCCCTCCTAGGTGGACTCAGAGCAGCCGCTCAATCCATCAGCTACGAAATTCCCCTAGCTTTGGCAGTATTGGCAGTTGTGATGATGTCCAACAGCCTCAGTACGATCGACATCGTACACCAGCAAGCCGACTACGGCATTCTCGGCTGGAATATCTGGCGACAACCCGCAGGTTTCCTGATTTTCTGGATCTCAGCACTAGCAGAATGCGAACGGTTGCCCTTTGACCTCCCGGAAGCAGAAGAAGAATTGGTAGCAGGATATCAGACTGAGTACTCGGGCATGAAATTTGCCTTGTACTATATCGCTTCCTACGTTAACCTCGTCCTTTCTTGCCTGCTAGTAGCAGTTTTGTACCTCGGCGGCTGGGAATGCCCGATTCCTGTCGAAGTGCTCACAAATGCCCTGGGATTGAGCGAGACGACTCCTTGGTTGCAGGTAATTACTGGCTTGCTGGGCATTACGATGACCATGTTGAAAGCCTACTTTTTCCTGTTTCTGGCAGTTCTGCTCCGCTGGACTCTGCCGCGAGTTCGGATCGACCAATTGCTAGATTTGGGATGGAAGTTTTTACTTCCCGTTGCTCTAGTTAATTTGCTATTGACCGCAGCTTTGAAACTTGCCTTTCCCTTTGCTTTTGGCGGTTAATTAATAATAGGTAAAGGGCAACAGCTAAACAAAAATAGCTGTTAACCAATTACCTATTATCAATTAGCAATTACCAAAAACTCAAGTACAGAGAGAGAACACCATGCTAAAATTCCTCAATCAAGTAGGCGAATACGCCAAAGAGACTCTTCAAGCTGCTAAGTATATCGGTCAAGGTCTAGGTGTTACTTTTGACCACATGAGACGCCGACCGATTACGGTGCAGTATCCTTACGAGAAACTAATTCCTTCCGAACGTTTTCGGGGGAGAATTCACTTTGAATTTGACAAGTGCATCTCCTGCGAAGTCTGCGTTCGGGTGTGTCCGATCAATTTGCCTGTGGTGGATTGGGAATTTAACAAAGAAACTAAGAAGAAACAGCTCAAGCACTACAGTATAGATTTCGGAGTGTGTATCTTCTGCGGCAACTGCGTAGAATATTGTCCGACTAATTGTTTGTCCATGACAGAAGAATACGAGTTAGCCACCTACGAACGTCACGAACTGAATTTTGACAACGTAGCCCTCGGACGTTTACCTTACAAGGTTACAGATGACCCGATGGTGACACCGCTGCGGGAATTCGCTTATTTGCCGAAAGGTGTGATTAACCCTCATGAAGTTCCCAGCAGCGATCGGCGCGCAGGTCTACCTTCAGAGGAAATTCTCGAAAAGTAGGTAATTAGTCATTAGTCAGTAGTCATCAGTCATTAGTGAAATAACCAATTATTAATGACTGCTAACTAATGAGTAAAAACGAACAATAGAAAACTAATGATTGAGGATAAAAAATTGTGAATCTAGCTGAAGGGGTTCAAATTGTTTCATTTGGCATACTATCCGTAATGATGATTGGAGGAGCATTAGGAGTAGTGCTGTTCTCCAATATCGTTTACTCAGCATTTTTGCTGTGCGGCGTATTTACCAGCATTGCCGGCTTGTACCTGTTGCTGAATGCTGATTTTGTAGCAGCCGCGCAGGTATTGATTTATGTTGGTGCTGTTAACGTCTTGATTTTGTTTGCCATCATGCTAGTAAACAAGCGAGAAGATTTCCGCATAATTCCCAACGCTTGGGTGCGTCAAATAGCAACAGCAGTAGTTTGCGTAGGCTTATTTGCGCTTTTGGGTACGATGGTGGTGTCTACTCCTTGGGCTATTGTCGCAACGACAGGAGCACCGGCCGAAAGTTCGATCGTCACTATCGCCAAACATTTCTTCACCGACTTTTTGCTGCCTTTCGAGTTAGCATCAGTGTTTTTGTTGATGGCAATGGTAGGGGCAATTGTGTTGGCGCGCCGTGATTTTTTCCCGGATGAACTGTTGTCAAAGAAGCTATCCGAAACACCTGCTTTGAGTTTGCCGGAAAGACCTCGCGAATTAGTTTCTGCCGGAGATGTGTCTTCGCCAGAATCTAAGTAATATTATGGTGCGCTAAGCGCACCATAGTGTTAGTTTTGTAGTAACTTTAGATTGAGACAAAATCGCAAAATTTATGCAACTGCAACTCCAGTATTTCCTGTTATTAGCCGCCGCACTTTTCTGTATTGGTATTTACGGTTTGATTACCAGCAGAAATGCAGTGCGCGTGTTGATGTCGATCGAGTTGATGCTGAATGCTGTCAATCTCAATTTGATGGGTTTCTCCAATTATCTCGACCCTGTACAAATTAAGGGCCAAGTATTTACCGTGTTTGTAGTTACGGTAGCGGCGGCTGAAGCGGCGGTGGGTTTGGCAATTGTTTTGGCGATTTATCGCAACCGCAATACCGTAGACATGGAAGAATTTAACTTGCTGAAGTGGTAATTAATCAATAGTCATCAGTCATCAGTCATCAGTAATTAGCGACAAACTAATGCAGATTAAAGACTGATGACTAAGGACTAAGAACTAAGAACTAAGAACTCATGACTAATGACTTCTAGTAATTTCTAGAGTAATTCTACCCCCGAAATCAGGGATGGGGGCAGCAGGTTTCGAGAGTTGTAGTTTAACTTTTTGGACTAACGGTAGTTGTAAAAGCGCTTGAGCAATAGTATCTGCTAGGCGTTCGATTAATAAAAATTTCGACTCTTGGACTAGCTTTTTAATCAAAGTAATTGCGCTGCGGTAATCAAGAGTATGTTCAATATCATCACTTTTTCCAGCTTGCGATAAATCGAGCCAGAGAGTAACATCCACTTCAAACCACTGCCCCAAAACTTGCTCTTCCGGCAGATAGCCGGTATATCCGTAACAGCGAATTCCTGTAAGTTGAATAGAATCCATTTTGCAATAAACTAAAAGTGCGTTGCCTATACCAATTTGTATTAAACCAGATAAAGTTATCTTTCTCTTCCCTCTCTTTTTTTGCCCTTTTCCTTCTCCCTTTGCGCTCTTGGCGCCCTCTGCGGTTCAATCACTCCTATTTTATCTTAAATTTCACAACTCTCCTCCTTTCTCCAACTTGTCCAATAAATCCTCAGCAACTTCATACCATTTCCGCCTAATTTCAGCATCTTCTGGCTTTTCTGTCAAGGTACGACCTTGGAATTCTGGATATTTATTGTAATATAATTCATCCACTTTTTGATAAAAAATATCTTGATTAATGTTGAGATTTTTGCGTCGTTGACCAATCTTTTCTTGACGAATTATTTCGGCTTGCTCTAAGGATGTATCGGGAGGTGGCTGGCGCGAAGAAAATTTAGGTAATTCCGGCAACTTGGGCAACGTGAAACCAGAGTTGACTACACTAAAAGCTAAAATTCCTGGCACCAAAATCACACTTAAACTGCCTAGGGTTTTCCAAGGAATTAAGTTGAATGTGCTGTTGTTATTAACAATTTGAGGATTTTGGTGAACAGGAGTATGATTATTGGTAGCAGTTTGAGTGGTGTTTTTGAAAGGGCGGCCGACAAAGTTCATTGTCACCATTTGGGAAATTATATTGCCAATGTGAGAGAGTTTTGGATCTTTGAGTGCTTCGCGGACTGCTTTTGCAGATTGGTAGCGATCGCCCGGTTGTTCTGCTAACATCCGATCCAATACGCTGGCTAAATTTGGGCTGACACTGACGTGCGATCGCCAATCCCAAGTTTTATTATTGATATCGTACAATTTTTGAGGCTTTTTGCCGCTTAGCAGTACCAAAGCCGTGACGGCTAAAGCGTACAAATCGCTAGCAGCAGAAACTTTACCCAGCCGCATTTGTTCGGCCGGCGAATAACCCTGTTTCCCGATCGCCGTATCCGATTGTCCGTTAAACTGAAGTACGGCATTGGCTGCGATTTGTTTGACTGAACCGAAATCAATTAAAAAGGGTAGTTTGTCAGCGTCATGCTGAATAATATTATCCGGGGAAATATCGCGGTGAATTAAATTTTTTGAGTGGATGTATTCTAAAACCGGTAAAAGCTGAAATAGCAGTTGAGTAACTTCGGCTTCGGTAAAATTTTTACCTTGCTGCTGGCGCGATATCAATATTTCTTCATAGGTTTGACCCTTGATATAATCTTGCACTAAAAATAAAGATGGATTCCCGCCCAAATCCGTTCGCAGGAGTTCTCGAAATCTTGGAATTTGCGGGTGTTGGAGGTGGTAAAGCATACTCGCTTCGCGATCGAACAATTCGGCAGCTTTCGGGCTATGAACTACCGGAGAAAACTCTTTGAGTACGCAAGATTCGTTGTAGCGGTTGATGTCTTCGGCGAGGTAAGTGCGCCCGAAGCCACCACGGCCTAATTCGCGGAGAATGCGGTAGCGTTTTTCGAGAGTCGAACCGGGGGCGAGGAGGGAGGAGTTAGACATAAACCACGGCAAATTGTTCGAGTTGGGGAGTCGCCGAGCACAGTATAGCTTATTGTAGCTAAGTTTGTTTGAATGTCAGGGCGATCGCTTTTTTTGGGATGGATGAAAAAGGAGGGACACTTTGCTTAAGATTCACTATCTACAGGCTATTGGGTGGGTTTTACCAGCCATCTATGTGGGAAACAAACAATAATATAACAGCGCACTCTTAAAATCATCCCAACTGCGATCGCGCTTATTCACCTACTTTTTCTCCTAACTTATGCTCTTTGAAAGCTTCTAACTGCTTTCTCTTTTAAAATTTAGGTAAAATGCGATTTCGATCGCCCTTCGGCCGTCATGGAAAAGGAAAAAGTGCAGAGGGTAAAAGGGTAAAGAAGAGTCCTCGCCGGGAAAACTAGGACGAGGAAGAAACCGCTACGCGAAAACCCCCGTACACCCTCCTACCGCCCTCCGAGACCAAGCAGCGATAGTCACTGCGGCAAAGGCCCGCGAAGTTAGCCCAACTGCCGCCACGCATCACTCGGTAATTATTTGTGGTTTCCCAGGAACTTCCGTCAGTTGGTGCGCCGTTATAGTTTTCGTGACACCTATCGCTGCACCATTGCCAAACATTGCCGTGCATATCGTACAGTCCAAAGGCATTGGGGGGAAAACTCCCGACATCGGTTGGTTGTTTCGAGTGGAGTGGTCTGTCGGGGTAGTCGTCCTCATAGTTGACTAATTGCCGGGTAATGGTTTCCCCAAAATGAAATAGGGTTGTTGTACCCGCACGACAGGCATATTCCCATTCTGCTTCACTCAGGAGGCGATATTTTTTCCCCGTTTGTTGCGAGAGTCGATCGCAGAATTCGACGGCCTCATCCCACGATACTTGTACAGGACGTTTTTCAAATTTTAACCACGATGGGTTGTTTCCCATCAGTGCTTGCCACTGTCCTCGGGTGATGGAATATTTGCCTGCAAAAAAAGCGGGTACTCTTACTTGATGCTGCGGACTTTCCTTATCTCTTCTATATTTATCTCTTGCTGGGCAACCCATCATAAATGTGCCGCCGGGAATATAAACCATTTCCTGTACACTTCCATTCCCTAAGTCTTCGGGGAAGAAGTGAGCATAATGACGGCGGCGACTGTTTTCTTTTCCTTGAGCATTTACTGTTATTACATCAAACTCATAATTAGGCAAATATTTTTGGAACTGCCCTTTTAAATTTAATTCATCTCTATCCTTGAGCAGCGAATAGGCTGCAAATCTCACCGCGATTGATTCATCTTGCAGTGCCCCAATTATTAATTCTAAACCTGGCTCTCCATATTTCAGCGCTTCAGACAGTGCAGCAATTTTAACCTCAACAATGGGAGAAGCTAACCGACTTTTAACGCCGGGAATCCCGCCTAAAACGGCTGCCGACAATGGCACTTGAGATTCACCACCAAGGACAGCATCGTATTCTCTGGGTTGATTTGGATTTTCTGTCATAATCGGGACTTAGGTAAGTGTCACAGTTCTATCGAGTTGTAGGGTGGGTCAGACGCAGTTCTAGGGTGATTATTCAGGAACTCGGGTTCGGACGCACCCTACTAATTATGCCAGTTGCGTAAATCTTGTATTACAAATCTCGATGTGTAAATCCCTTAGCATCTTTTCCTACATAACTCGCGGCCACATGGCCATCTCCAACAACTCGATACTTATAGGTAATCAACCCCTCTAAACCGACCGGCCCGCGAGGTGGCATTTGCTGCGTACTAATCCCCACTTCTGCACCGAAACCATAGCGGAAACCGTCGGCAAATCGAGTCGAACAATTGTGATAAACTCCGGCCGCATCGACTCCATTTAAAAAAGTTTCGGCTGCTTCGCTGTCTTCGGTAACAATGACATCGGTATGTCTGGAACCGTATGTATTGATATGGTTAATTGCCTCTTCCAGAGAATCTACTATTTTGATTGACAAAATCAAATCGCTGTATTCTGTAGACCAATCTGTTTCTGTCGCTTCGGCAATATTTTCGAGGATGGCGCGAGTTTTTTCGTCTCCCCGCAATTCAACTTTTTTCTGCTGCAAAGCTGCGGCAACAGCGGGCAGGATTTTAGGGGCGATCGCACTGTGAACTAACAAGGTTTCAATGGCATTGCAGGCTGCTGGATACTGAGTTTTTGCATCGACAGAAATCTCTACTGCTTTCTGAATATCCGCCGCTTTGTCTGCGTACAAATGACAAATTCCGTCGGCGTGTCCTAACACGGGAATCCGCGTGTTTTCCTGCACGAACCGCACGAAGGAATTAGAACCTCTGGGAATAATCAAATCTACATATTCATCCATTTTGAGGAGTTCGATTGTTTCTTCCCGCGTTGTCAGCAACTGCACGGCTTGGGGATTGACTGCGGTTTCTGCTAATGCTTGATGTATCACTTTTGTCAAGATTTCGCAGGAACGGACTGCTTCTTTGCCTCCTTTGAGAATGACGCCGTTGCCCGATTTGATTGCCAATGATACTATCTGAATTAAAGCTTCTGGGCGCGCTTCAAAAATAATGCCTAAAACGCCCAAAGGACAGGTTACACGCTTCAGAATTAATCCTGTATCCAATTCACGGTGAATTTGCACGACGCCGATCGGCTCAGGGAGTTTCGCAACGTCGCGCACGCCCGCGATCGCACTTTTCAACTTGCTCTCATCCAACTTGAGGCGATCGTACAGCGGTTTCGCAATTCCCTCCACCTCAGCCGCCTTGCAGTCAGCCGCATTCGCCGCCAAAATATCCGGCGCAGCAGCTTCTAAAGCTTTCGCAATAGCTTCAATAGCTTGATTTTTGGCATCAGCGGACAAAACTGCCAACTTTCTAGCAGATACGCGCGTTTTTTGGGCAATTTCAATAATAGACATGGCAGTAACTTTTAAATAGTTTTGATTGTTGGGTTTTGAATTTTGAGTTGTGAATTGAATCCGCACAAATAAATTTAGGGGCGGTTTTCAGTCTTAACAATTCTAGAGGAAATTCTATATTTTTGTTGAGACCCGTTACAGCAATCCGTATTAACAGGTTACAACAGTGAAATATAGAGAAAATCCCACGGTCATTTCCATTTGTCAATAACCTTTGGAGATTATTATGTCATCTCATGCCCCTTTACGCAAGGCAGGGCGAGCCACCAAAGCCGGCGTTAAACTGATACAGAAAACTGGCGGAAATCTCGTTTTAGCTTCCGGCGTCACCATCAGCCTGCTGTTTGGTATGGTGTTAGCGCTATCATTAGCCTCAGTTTTGATTCTCAACAGTCCCGATCCCGTCGCCGGATTGGCGATCGCACTTCCCATAACTCTGATTTTTAACATCGCTGCTTTTTTCCTATCGCCTTACTTGATGGACTTAAGCCAAAAGTGGCTCTACCATACGCGCTGGGTTTCCCTAGCAGAAATTGAAAGCCTAAGTCCCGAAACAGCAAAAGTTATTCAGAAGGTTTGCAAGCAGAAAAAACTCTCTTCTCCGCGTTTAGGAATTATCGACGACCAAAACCCTACTGCTTTTACTTACGGTTCATTTCCAAACAGCGCTCGCTTAGTCGTCAGTCAAGGTCTTTTTACCTATTTAGACGACGAGGAAATTGCCACTGTTTACGCCCACGAACTCGGTCACATCGTCCACTGGGACTTTGCAGTAATGACTTTAGCTTCGACTTTGGTGCAGATTACTTATTTAATTTACACTACAACTCAAAGAATGGGTCGAAGTGGTGGCGACAAAGCTAAAGATGCTGCCGGTACTGTAGCTGCTGTGGCTTATTTTTTTTACATCGCAGGGACTTATTTATTACTGTATTTGTCGCGGACGCGAGAATATTTTGCCGACCATTTTGCAGCCGAAACAACCGGAAATCCCAATGCTTTGTCTCGCGCTTTGGTAAAAATTGCTTACGGTATTTTGGAAGAAGGACAAAGAGCCACCGAACCCAGCCACTTATTAGAAGGAACTCGCGCTTTAGGCATTTACGATGCCAAAGCTGCCACATCTACCGGCACTGCTTACAGGATTACTTCGGAACCGGAAAAAATTGGGCGAGTGTTTTTGTGGGATATGTTTAATCCCTGGGGTTGGTGGATGGAGTTGAACTCGACTCATCCGCTGACTGGTAAACGAGTTCGCGCTTTGAGCACTTATGCCGAACAATTAGGCTTGGATATTGAGTTTGACATGGGCCGAATTATCGGCGAAGGCAACGATTTGAGCAAGCGGAGATTGTACGGCAATTTTGTGTTCGATTTGCTACTGTACAGTGCAGAAACTCTGGGCTTAGCGGTGGGTTTTGCGATCGGCATTTCGCTGTATGCTGTAAACCCGATGATGATGGTTGCTTGTCCTTTAATCGGTTTGGGTGCAGGAATTTTGGTCAAGACTTTGGTGATGTTCCCCAATTACGAAGAAGCAGAACACTTGGATGTTTTAACCTTAATGTCTGACCCTTACGCAAGTCCCTTGCGGGGTCAACCGGCGCAACTACAAGGCGAATTAATTGGTCGCGGTGATGCGGGTTATACCTTCGGTTCTGATTTGAAACTGCAAGACTCAACGGGAATGATTTATCTGCGCTATGCTTCTCGTTTTGGGCCAATTGGTAATTTTATGTTTGGCATGAAACGGGTTGAAAGTTTGATTGGAATGGATGTTAGCGCTTTGGGTTGGTTCCGTCGGGGTGTTGCACCTTGGATGGATTTGATTCAGCTTGAAAGCGATAGCGGTACCACGGTTAAGAGTTATCACCGCTTCTGGTCTGTTGTGATGGGTATAGGGGCGATCGTTCTTGGGATTGCGGTGCTATTTGTTTCATTTCCAGCTTAACAGTTGACAGGTGAAACCTTTTAAGTTAAATATAATTAAGCTCGCATTTTCGAGCTTCTTTTTTTTCTTAGATACGGTACTATCGAATTTAATACCCCTCTGAATTATGTTTTTTTTATCCAAATAGTGAGTTGACGAACCGCTTTCGACCTGTTAGCGCAGGGGCGCGATAGCGCTCTTGTAGCAAAAAAATAAGAAAGGAAGAAATAAAAAAGAAGATAGGTAATCTTATGGTGAGAAGGAAGTAATTCAGTTACGAGCAAACATGACAATCAAAATTGCTACAATCAGTTTCTTGTTGATAGTATTAAGTTTAGCAGTCAGCAACCCCAGCCAGAAACTCAGGGGTAACTTAACAAAGTTGACCGCCCAAACGGAAAACCAGGACAAAAAAAATACCATGCAACGTATTCTTGATGACAGCGCAAAATTAGAAAAACTAGCTAGCGATTTCCAATTTATAGAAGGCCCAATTTGGCATCCCGACGGCTTTTTGCTGTTCAGCGATATTCCCGCCAATATCATCTATAAATTCGGCTCAAATCAGCAAGTTGAGGTATTTCGCAGCCCTTCGGGAAAAGCCAACGGGAATACTTTAGACCAAGAAAATCGCCTACTTACTGCCGAACACGAAAATCGCCGCGTATCCCGCACAGAAAAAGACGGCAAAGTTATCACATTGGCGGATAGATATGAGGGAAAAAGGCTCAACAGTCCGAACGATTTGGTCGTTAAATCGGACGGCAGCATTTATTTCACAGATCCGTCATACGGTGTTAGTAAAGAGCAGGAAGAATTGGGTTTTTACGGTGTTTACAGGCTGACCCCCGACGGAAAATTAACTCTGCTGGTTAAGGATTTGGTGCTGCCGAACGGCATCGCTTTTTCACCCGACGAGCAAAAACTGTATGTCAACAATTCGGAAGCAGGATACATTGCCGTTTTTGATGTAAAACCCGACGGAACTGTTACCAACCAGCAGCTTTTTGCGGAGTTAAAAGACGCTAGTCAAGGCGGAGTTCCCGACGGTTTAAAAGTTGATGTAGAGGGGAATGTTTACAGCACCGGGCCGGGGGGAGTGTGGATTTTCTCGCCGGATGGTAAGCTTTTGGGGAAGATTTCTGTACCTGAGACGGCGACTAATTTGGCTTGGGGAGAAAGCGATCGCAAAACGCTTTATATTACGGGAAGTACAAGTCTGTATCGGATTCGCCTTAAAATTGCGGGCGTGCGGGCTGGAAAATGATCTAAAATAGGGCGCAGTTGAAAGTAAAGCTGTTTGTCGTGAGGACTAAAGTCCTTACGGCAAACACTTTTTATTAGGGGTCATTGAGCGGGCATAATATAATCGTACTTTGGAAAATCAGTCATTCCCAATTCTTTAATCTAAAATCTCAAATCTCAAATGGTATTAATAGCTCGGTTGCACAAATTTCTAACTGCTACAGTCGATCGCACATCCCGATCGCACACAATATTTTGGTTGACTTTAAGCTTGACATTTGCTGCACTTTATGCTATTTTAGGACTCAAGCAAGTCTTTAGCGCCGAGTATATGGTGCAAGACGATGCGAGGCAGCACGTTTTCTGGATGATGCGGTTTGTCGATCCTGAATTATTCCCCAACGATTTCATTGCTAATTACTTTCAATCAGTCGCCCCCGCAGGATACAGCACGCTCTACAAATTAGCCACAACAATTGGCATTCATCCGCTATTTCTTCACAAAATATTGCCGCTATTTCTCGGCTTAATCTCCACTTATTACTGTTTTGGCCTTTGCCTAGAAATGCTGCCAGTGCCGATGACTGGATTTATTGCATCTTTGCTGCTAAATCAGCATATGTGGATGACAGATGATTTGGCTTCCACAACGGCAAGAGCTTTTATCTATCCGATATTTCTGGCTTTTTTATATTATTTGTCCCGCAGTTCCTTGCTGCCTTGTTTGGGAGCGATCGCACTTATCGGACTATTCTATCCTCCTTACGCCTTGGTTGCTGCCGGAATTTTAGTTTTGCGCCTGCTATGCTGGAAAAACGGCGGTTTGCGCTTGTCGGGCGATCGAACTAATTACCTATTTTGCACTACAGGTTTGGGAGTAATCTTTTTAGTAATGCTGCCCTATGCCTTAGATAACTCTGAATTTGGCCCAACTTATACCGCAGCAGAAGCGAAGCAAATGGCCGAATTTGTCCCCAAGGGCAGAAATGCTTTTTTTCATCCAAATCCTAAAGATTATTGGTTGACAGGGCGGGGCAGCGGGATGTTTCCCAAGTCGCTGTTTACGCCTGTAACTCACTGTGTCGGGCTGTTATTTCCGCTGCTGCTGTTTTTGCGATCGGCTTTTCCCTTAGCAAATCAGATTCAAAGCAAAATCTGGCTTTTGCTTCAGCTATTTTTAGCATCATCAGCGATGTTTTTTGCGGCTCACGCTACCATTTTTAAGCTGTATCAACCAGGTCGCTATACTGCCTACAGCTTGCGATTTATTGTTGTGTTGATAACTGCGATCGCCCTAACGTTAATCATTGATGGAGTCGGTTATTGGGCATCAACAACCGCAACAATATTTGATATAAAAAATCTTGTTGCACTAATTACGACAACGATAATCGCTGTCGCCGTGGTGCTTTATCCCTGCTTTGTCAAAAAATTCCCTATAGTCGGGTATGTAGAAGGTAAAATGCCGGCTTTGTACAAATTTTTTGAGCAACAACCTAAAGATATCCTGATTGCTTCAATCGCGGCAGAGACTGACCAGTTGCCAACATTTAGTCAGCGTTCGGTTCTGGTGGCAAAGGAATATGCAGTGCCGTATCAGAAAGGCTACTACAGCAAATATCGGCAGCGACTTAACGATTTAATTCGCGCTCAATACACTCCAGATCAAGCTGTATTGCAAAACTTTATTAATAGCTATGGAGTTGATTTTTGGATGATCGATCGCCATGCTTTGACTCTTCAGTATGTAAAGGATGATGGCTGGCTAAATCAATTTGATGCTACACCGGAGGCGAGGCTTTCTCTCGAACAAGGGAAAATTCCCACCTTAGCTTCAGCAATGACAAGCTGTGCTGTTTTTCAGAATGAAGTTGTAGTGGTTTTGGATGCGTCTTGTATTGTAAAATTGACCGGGAATTAAGACGGATCAGAACCAGAAATAAATCCGTTACCATCCTCTGACTGGGAACCAGAAAAAAATCGGGTCTATCGACTAAAAATCTCGGTTTTCCGGTTGAACTGGAGGCAAAAAACCCGGTTGGCGACCATAAAATTAGTAGTTTAGTGATTTGTAGGGACAATCCCCCTGCAGTTGCCACTGCTGATGAGTAATGTTGCGGATATGGTGCAATTAAATAATCTCCTCAAAGGTGAATATAGATCCGGGGTCTGCTTGGTAGACAATGAAAATTCCACAAAAGCTCGATCGCCAATTATCTCTTGGGCAAAAACATGGCAACACTTTACGTCAACCCACAAACAGGCAGCGATTCCGCAGCCGGCACCCAATCGGCTCCATTCAAAACTATAGCCCGCGCCATCATCGCCCGCGCTGCATCAGGAACTACGATTCACCTAGCACCGGCAACTTACAGCGCAGCTAGTGGCGAAAAATTCCCCTTGGAAATTCCCTCGGGAGTAAAAGTTATTGGCAATGAAGCTAACAAAGGTAGAGGCATTCTGATTCAAGGCAGCGGCAAATTTGTCAGTCCCACCGCTGCAGACCAAAATATCACCATACTACTAGCAACTAATTCCCAATTGCGGGGAGTAACTGTTACTAATCTCGATAGTCGTGGCACGGGAGTCTGGATTGAGTCAACTTCTCCCACTGTGGCTAACTGCACTTTCACTCAATGCGAGCGCGAAGGCGTTTTTGCCACGGGCAGCGCTAATCCTGCGATTCTCGACAACATATTTGTGGGAAACTCTGCGGCTGGGGTGATTATGACGGGAACTGCTAAAGGAGCAATACGCCGCAATATTTTTCAAAAGACCGGTTTCGGCATTTCTCTGCAAGCTCAGTCGGCTCCTTTGATTGCTGATAACCAAATTTTGGAAAATCGCTCCGGTATAGTTGTAGCGGGGGAATCTCAGCCGATTTTACGCAATAATCGCATCGAAAAAAATACGGAATACGGTTTGACTGCGGCGGGGAAGTCGCGGCCAGATATGGGTAATGCTCAAGATTTGGGCGGGAATATCTTTCAGAATAACGGCGAATTCGACTTGCAAAATGCGACTGGGATTAAGATTTTTGCGGTGGGAAATCAGCTCAATTCTTCGCGGGTGAAAGGTTTATTTGATTTGGGCAATGTGACGCCAACTCCGACTCCTGGCGGGCTAAAGTTTAGCGACATCAGCACCCATTGGGCTAAAGATTTTATCGATCGCTTGGCAAAGATGAATATTGTTAGCGGGTTTCCTAACGGCACTTTTCAACCTTACGAGATTGTAACTAGAGCTCAGTATGCGGCGATGTTGGCGAAGGCGTTGGAATTGGTGCCGCGCCGTGAGGCGACGGTTTTTAAGGATGTGGCGGCGGATTTTTGGGCGCAAGGTGCGATCGTCGAAGCTAATCGAGCTGGCTTTTTGGCTGGATATCCAGACAGCACGTTTCGCCCGGAGCAGAATTTGACTAGAACTCAGGCGATCGTATCTTTGGTAAACGGCTTGCAGTTGGCGGGCGGCAACCCCAATTCTTTGAGCGTTTATGTCGATCGAGCTCAGATTCCCAGTTTTGCCACCGACGAGATAGCAACCGCCACAGAGCGCAAAATCGTGGTCAACTATCCCGCGCGCGAAAAGCTTTGCCCCGCCCACGATATCACCCGTGGCGAGATATCCGCCCTCCTCTACCAAACTCTCGTAGCCATAAAGCGGGCCGATCCTATTAACTCTCCTTACATCGTCTAAGGCAATTGGGAGACAAGGGAGAGGATAACTTGAGGTACAAAAAACTCACATCTTGCACCATTCTTAAGAACAGGCAAGATGCCTGTTCCACAAAGAGTAGATTTTCTTGTGGGGTGGGCATCCTGCCCGCCCTGAAAGGATTATTGAGAATGGTGCAATATCTCAGAAGAACCAACCCATCTCCCCTCGCCCTTGTCTCCAATTCCCTCACTCTCGCCGACTCTCACCAACTCTCACCCACTTCCACTCTCTCAAGTCTTGATTTGCGAGTACCCGAATCGTTTTATGATTAAACATTAAGAAATTAAGCAATCCTTAAGGTTCGACTGTCAGATTATGGCTAAAATTCAATTTTCTCGGGGTATAGACGAAGATGCTGTGCCCGAAGTGCGCCTAACCCGTTCTAAAACGGGAGCTCAAGGCACTGCCACGTTTATCTTTGAAAATCCCAAAGCTCTCAGCAGCACCAGTACCGAAGACATTACTGGGATGTACATGATCGACGAAGAAGGCGAACTCCTCACTCGCGAGGTTAAGGCTAAGTTCATCAACGGCCAGCCTGCGGGTTTGGAAGCTCTTTATCTAATGAGAAGTCCCGAAGAATGGGATCGATTTATGCGTTTCATGGAACGCTACTCGGAAGCAAACGGCTTAGGATTTAGCAAGGCATAATGGGTAGTTGGTAATTGGTAATAGGTAATTGGTAATTAGCCGATCGCCCGTTGCCGATTGCCGATTGCTTAGAAGAAGAAACTATGACGCAAATTCCTCACCCCGACTTATCTAAAATAACCGTAAATTGCGCTATCATTACTGTTAGCGATACCCGCTCGCGTGAAACAGACAATAGCGGCTTGTTAACTAAGAAGCTGCTAAAAGATGCGGGTCACTCTGTGGTAGCTTACACTGTTGTTAAAGATGATGCGGCCAAAATTGTATTGCAAATGCAGGCTTTTTCCCAGCGCCAAGATGTGGATGCAATCATTTTTAACGGCGGCACGGGCATCGCTCCCCGAGATACGACTTATGATGTGATGGAGAGTTTGCTAGACAGGATTTTACCGGGATTTGGGGAGATATTTCGGTTTTTGAGCTATCAAGAAATTGGTTCAAGGGCGATCGCCTCTCGCGCCGTTGCAGGCGTGTATCAAGGCAAGTTAGTCTTTTCTCTCCCGGGCTCTAGCAATGGTGTGAAACTAGCTGTGGAAAAGCTAATTTTACCTGAATTAGTTCACTTGGTGACGCAGTTGCGCGGAGGGTGAGAGCGAAAGTTCGGTTAATTGACTAACCGAAATAAATTTGGTTACAAGTCGCCCGAGGCATCCGTGGATCGAGAAAAAAGCTTTGAATCCTCATCGCAAGCCCCGGGGTTTAGCAGTTAGGTGGCTTTCTTCAATCTAAAATCTAAAATCGACTGACTGCATTCACCGCAAGAAACGGGTGGCTTTGAGCCGACTCTATGGCTAAAGTAAGGAAACATCAAAATTCCCTTGATTTAGACTAGATGATTTCGATGCAGAATGCGAGTGTCTATGCTAGCGAAGATTATCACCGGATTGCTCGGGCGATCGCCTTTATGCGACAACACCACCTAAACCAGCCCAATCTGGCAACTGTGGCCCAACACATCGGACTGAGTGAATATCATTTTCAACGGCTATTTACTCAATGGGCCGGCATTAGCCCCAAGCGGTTTTTGCAATATCTGACAGTTGAATATGCCAAGTCAAAAATCACTCACACTAAAAGCCTTCTCGACCTAACATTGGACGTGAGACTATCGAGTCCCGGACGATTACACGATTTATTTGTGAACTTGGAAGCAATGTCACCAGGGGAGTTCAAAGCAGGCGGAGCAGGTTTACAAATTCGCTATGGCATTCATGATACCCCCTTTGGCACATCTCTAATCGCGACAACGGTTCGTGGTATTTGTAATCTTTATTTCTTAGAGACAACAGACGAACAAACCGCCGAAAAAAGACTGCAATTGACCTGGAAAAACGCTGAAATCATTCGTGATGAGCAAACCACTCAATCATTGTGTGACCGGATTTTCAATTCAGAAACTCTGAGCGAGCAAAAACCACTAACGCTCTTGGTAAAAGGCACTAACTTTCAGATTCAAGTTTGGCGAGCACTTTTGAAATTGCCCTTTGGTGCGATCGCGACCTATCAGACTATAGCTCAACTGGTAGCTCGCCCAACTGCTGCGAGAGCTGTAGGAAATGCGATCGGTAACAATCCGATTGGCTATCTAATTCCATGTCACCGAGTCATTCGAGAATCTGGAGAACTCGGTGGCTATTGCTGGGGAGTAGAGCGTAAAACAGTCATGTTAGGTTGGGAAGCTAGCCGTACAATCTGCGGAACCACACTCGCAGAAATAGAGCGATCTAACGGTGTCAATCACCCGCAGCAGACTACCTGTGCTCCCAACACATAACCTCTGTGCGATCGGGTGCATGGGCGTTGTTTTGCTGCGTCGCCTAGAGAACTTTTAAGAACCTCCGACTTCAATCACGGTTCTTTTTTCCTGACCATCCCATCTCAACAACTGTGCGTATCTCGTAATCAGCAAGTTCACGCTTTAAAGGTCGTGGGGCACATTCATCAAGCAGGATTCGCATAGGCTGTCAGCATTTCCTTGGCTAATTCAAGAGCTGCAATTGTCTGTTCCCGACTGACACTAGGGAAATGGTCTAGAAATACCTCTAATGAATCACCAGCCTCAAGATAATCAAGTAGGGTTCTCATTGGTACACGAGTCCCCACAAAAACAGGGGTTCCCCCCAGAATATCGGGGTCGCTATGAACAACACGGGATGTTAATGTCATAACAAATTTAGCCAACTGGCTACCAGCTTTTACAACAATTGTATCCCAAAGTCCTTTGATTTTCGTGAGCATAATGCCCAAAGGAGCGCTACCATCCATTTCATCTAAACCTACAACTTTTAGCAGTTTAGGCTGGGAAGCTAGCCGTACAATCTGCGATCGATCCCGATAGCATTACTATTTTTGCTACTTGCCTTCGCAATCGATCGCAGATAAATTTCAGGGTGCAAGGTCGATCGAGGACTTCGGAGTATGTCAAAATACACTAGAAATATTGTGTATCGCCAGTTTTGCAATGACGCTGCCTACCGGATCTCGTTCTCCTGCTCTGTTCCAAACGCTTTCGCTGGTAGCTGACCCGATCGCATTTTTCGATCGCTACTCTGCCAAATACGGCGATACATTTACCGCCCGCGTGTTGGGGCCCGCTTCGCCCCCCGTGGTGTTTCTGGGCCGTCCAGAAGCGATTCAGGCGGTGTTTACGACGTTAGCCGATGCCTTTGAGTTTGGCAAAGTGACCAACGTATTTCGCCCGCTGGTGGGAAATGAATCCCTAATTATGAATGAAGGGCCGCGACATCTGCGACAGCGACAGCTATTAATGCCGGCGCTGCATCGGGAACAGTTGCACAGTCAAGGGCATTTGATTGTTGATTTGACGAAAAAGCAGACGATCGACTGGAAAGCCCCAGATGCGATCGCAGTCCGCGAAGAAATGTCAGAAATTTCGCTGCAAGTAATCTTGCAAGTCGTGTTTGGATTAGTGCCAGGAGAGCGCTACGAACGCCTGAAACAATTGCTCAGCAAGCTTTTAGAGGCGATTACCTCTGAGCTTTACTCCATACAATTTTTCTTTGAACCGTTGCAGCAAAATTTGGGCCCTTGGAGCCCGTGGGGGCAGTTTTTGCAGCAGATGGCGGAGATTGACTCGCTGATTTATGCGGAAATTGCCGAGAGGCGATCGCATTCTCTCGATTCGTCTCGCACGGATATTCTGTCGGTGTTGATGATGGCCCGCGACGACACGGGCGAATCCATCGGCGATCGAGAATTGCGCGATCAGTTGATGACGCTGTTGTTATTGGGACATGAAACGACTGGATCGGCGTTGACTTGGGCGTTTTACTGGCTGCATCAGTTTCCCGAATGTCTCGCTAGATTGCGGCAGGAATTGGATGAATTGGGCGAGAATCCCGATCCGATCGCGCTTTCGCAGTCGCCCTACTTAACAGCAGTCTGCAAGGAAGCGCTGCGGGTTTATCCAATTGCCTTAATTTCGCAGCCGCGCAAGGTGAAACGGACGATCGAACTCGAAGGCTATACATATCAACCGGGAACGATTTTAATCCCCTGTGTCTATTTGGCGCACCGTCGCCCTGAAACCTACGAAAATCCCGCTCAATTCAATCCCGATCGCTTTTTAGAGCGCAAGTTTTCCGCCTCTGAATTTTTACCGTTTGGAGGCGGGAGTCGAAGCTGCATCGGGATGGCGTTATCGATGTTTGAAATGAAACTTGTTTTAGCAACGGTGCTGTCTTCGCGTGAGTTTGTATCGAATATCGATCGGCCAATTCGTCCGGCGCGCCGGGGAATCACCTTTGTTCCGCCCGATCGATTCCGATTAACGGTTGTAGGCGATCGGCGTTAGATGAGAGTGAAACGCCGTGTCAAGCAAGATATGTTATTCGATGAAAATCCCAGCAACTTGGTCTCCATTCATAGTCATGTGTGCCACAAATTCATCTCCACCATCTTCAAAACTCAGCTTCCACAAATAAATCGGAGAATTACCTTGTTTTATCTCACCAAAATAAGTAATTGAATATCCCTTTTGCAGGCGTGAAGCAAGCTGCTCGCTAACATCGTCAAACATTTTTTGTGTAATACTCGCTTTGTAGCCTGCATCACCGACTGTAGTAAAAAGCTCGTAATTTTTCGATGCAGTGGCATCCAAGATAACCTGCAAACAATCGATGACGTTTTGAGAGGGGGCTGTCGGGTTCATGAAGATGTCCTTCTTTTAGGGTTCTATCAAAATGTGTAACGAATGGCGCTGTTAATAGCTCCTACGGCTGCCTAATATCCAATCCGGTAGGACGGGAATTATTTATCGGTAGGGGGCGCGATCGCATAAATTTTAAAATCCACAGATTAGATTATTTACACTCACGCACCGTCCCAAGGATGGAATAATATCTATGCAATTTTACCATTTATAGCCGTTTTCAATCGAATTAAATAAATACAGCTTTAGACACGGCACTGCCGTGTCCTACCCGATATCTCTACTTCACTATACTGAAAAGCGCTATATTGCCTCAGCAACAATAGTGCGGTGTCGGACTGTATTGCAAGTAATTGTCGGCTGTGCAAAACCCGAATCTACTAAAGCTTGCTCAATATCTAACCCAAAATACTGATCCAAATAAGGCTCCGTACTCTTGAGCAAAGTCAAAATATAAGGAGGCATTTTGGCATAAACTTCCGACTGAGGATTCATATCCATAATTGTCAAGTGTCCGCCAACACGTAGCAAACGCCTCGCTTCCCGGAAGATTTCTCTAGTAGCTTTCTGCGGCAATTCGTGACAAACTAAACAAATAGAAACTAAATCAAAACCAGCCGCAGGCAAACCCGTAGATTCCGCAGCAGCGTGAACCCAAGTCGGAGATTTTTGATTTAAAGCTTCAGCTTCTCGCTGTTGAGAACGGTATTTAGCAACTGCTAAAAAATAAGGCGACAACTCCACCCCAGTCATCTTCGCTTCCGGGTAAACATCCCCAAGAGCAAAGGTACTCATTCCCACGCTGCATCCCAAATCGACAATATCTTTCGGTGAAGAAGCAATTTGAGATTTGATAATTTCGTGATAGCTGGCGCGGAGTTTAGCATCGCCTTCGGCACCCGCTTCCGGGCAAATTCCGGCGTGAACTGTACGGGCTGCCACTTCAACTTCTGTAGCAGCTTCCCAACTCATATTACCTTTTTCATAAGCGTGGAATGAAGTTAGATAATATTTCGGGTAAACAAGATCGGGATTTTGGACGCTGAGCAATTCTGCATCCCAATTTCGAGCTAAAAGTGCTTGGGATTCTTGTCGCCAATGCACTCCGATTTTTTCAGCTCTTTTTATCATCATTTCCCGCGCTTGGTGCTTGGCTAGATTGGCCAAAGGCTTGATGGAGAGTACGCCATTTACTAAGCGCGATGCTAATCCTGGAGTTTTGTTAACTGCAACAGTCATATTTTATTTTTTGCTATTTTGCGCCATTTATTTTAACACGTTTAGGCGATTTTGAGTCGGTCAATATAATGAAACTTAACTTTGTGCTGGCGAGTGAAATGCAAATGTTTTGTGGAAAAGACTTTTTTTAATGAACCGCAGAGGCCGCAGAGAACGCAGAGTTAGAGAAGAGACAAAAGCTCAGAGGATTGCAAAAATGGAGCGGGTCGTCTAATATTTATTTGTGCTTACCTACTTAGTTCTGGGGAAATCATCTGGAATCGGGAATCTGATTTTCCGAAGTTGGAGTATTTGGAAGAACACTTTAAATCTGGCTATTCAGGAGTTTGTGATGAACAAATCTATTGTGGAATTGGTTGACAATTTGCCGTCTGATGGCGTCACTGTGAAGATGTTAAAATCTCTCGATTTTGTTGTTCCGGGCGAGTGGAACAATGTAACGGGTTTTGATAATACTATTCAAGCGGTGACAGGGGAAACAAAGCGCAAATTAGTTGGGAAAATTCGCGATCGCGCGATCGAGCTTTACGCCAACCCCAACGAGCCGTATCAAGGCGTAGTCAGGCTTTACCAGTTAGCCGACAGCGCCGACAGTGCGTTAGGTGCAACGGCTATGGCCAGTAAAATCGGCGAAAACATCGGCTTTCTTTCCTTTCTCAACCGCCTCACTCCCAAAGCTGACACCACTCAAACGATCGACTTGTGCGTCAAAGTGGCGATCGAGCTAATTGCCTTCTGCAAACTTAACAATATTTCCCTTGACAATGTGGGAAGCTTTGGTAATTATTTATCCCATTACAGAGGCGAATCTCTGATGCGGATGGCTGCATTAGTGTGTGTTGACGGTTTAATTCCCCTCGGCCCGGACTTCATTAGAGTAGCACAAAATACCCTAGGCGGATTGAATCCTTCAACCTTGCAGCAAAACTCAACATTCCAAAATATCAGCAACCTAATTCCCGGCGCAAATAATTCACAAAAGTTCGGATTTGTGACAGCAAGTTTCGCCTCAGCGCAAGGTTGGATGAACAATTTAGTACAGTCTCGCGGCTTAACTCCCGCCATAGTTTTAGGCCATCTCAAGCAATACCTTGATGTTGCCGATGACAAATTGGATTATGTGGCGGCGTTTTTAGACATGACTACCAATTATTACGAACATACGGGAATTCAGACGGTTGCTCGCCGATTGATCGATCGAGCTTATGCTGAAATAGCCTCTGGCAGAGACTAGAAAAGTCCTTCCCAGATGAGGGAACAGAGGAAGGTAGAGCATGGTAACGAGGGAACTGGTTAGGTTCGCGTTTGCCATGCTGTTGAGTCTCTGCTACGCCAGAAAAATGGCGGTCACTATCACTCGGCTTGATACAATGCGATAATACACAGCATAGGGAAAGCGACGCACCACGGATCGCCGAACATCGCGATAGACAACTGGATATGACTCCGGCATCTGGCAAATTCGATCGAGCATTTCGTCAATACAGTCTAAAAACTCGTCACCAAGTCCTAGTTGCTGACTTTCATACCAAGTGTATGCTTCATCCACTTCTTCACGAACTTCTGGACGGAATACTAACGCATAATTCATAGTTTATTTTCGTGCTTTGACTGAAGCTTTAACTTCTTCCCAAGTCAGCACATTATCAGGATTTGCTTCAGAATCATCAATTCGGCGATCGATTTCCTGCTTTTGAAAGTCTGTCAGGTCTGGGTGAACCTGTTCTGTCGCTATACTGTCTAAGATTGCTTGTACAAGACGAATCCGATCTTGAACGCTGAGGGCGACGATCTGATTTAAAGTGCCTGTGAAATCCATAAATTTGAGTTAAGCGCCAAGGACTTAGTAGATTATTATAACTCAAAACCAAAATCGAGGCCGAGCCAAAGCATCTGCGTTCCCAGCCTCTTCCTCGGAACGAGGGAATAAACCTCGCAATGTGAGTTAAAATAAGCAGATTATGTTTAGCAAACCTCTTTTAATCGCATTGTGAAAAACAAATCGCTTCCTTCATCCGTAACAGTCAAGCTAGGCAAATTTGTCTGGACATCAATGTGGCAATTAATGATGTCAAAACTAGCGCCGCCCGATCGCACCGGAGCATACATTCGCCCCACCAGCAGTTTCCGCAACTTTGTCAGCACTGCACCAGACAACCCTTACCAACCCGCTGCGGGACGGTATCGCCTCTTTGTGGGTACGGGATGCCCTTGGGCGCACCGCACTCTGGTGACGAGGGCGCTCAAAGGGCTTGAAGATGCGATATCGGTGTCGATTGTCTATCCCTCTGAAGGGGGAATGTGGGTGATGGAGTCGGAGACTTTTGGCTGCAACACGGTGCCGGAACTTTACCAGTTGGCTTTACCGGGCTATCAGGGGCGGTGTACGGTGCCGGTACTCTGGGATGACTCGAAAAAGACGATCGTCAATAACGAGAGTTCGGAAATTATTGTGATGCTAAACTCGGAGTTTAACGAGTTTGCTAGCAATCCTCAAATGGATCTTTATCCTCTGGATTTGCGATCGCAAATTGACGAGTGGAATGAGAAGATTTACCAATCGGTGAATAACGGCGTTTATCGCTGCGGTTTCGCGCAATCTCAAGCTGCTTATGACTCGGCTTGCAGTGAATTGTTTGCTGTTTTAGACGAGATCGATCGATCGCTCTTGAGGAGTCGTTACCTTTGTGGCGATCGAGTGACTTTAGCAGACGTGCGGCTTTTTACTACTCTATTCCGTTTTGATGCTGTTTATTACAGCTTGTTCAAATGCAATGTGCGCCGCATTCAGGATTACGAGCATTTGGGAGCTTATCTGCGCGATTTGTACCAGTTACCGGGAGTTGCAGGCACTTGCGATTTGGAGGCTGTGAAGCGCGATTATTACGGCAATTTGTTCCCGCTGAATCCCGGCTGCATTATCCCCGCTGGGCCCGATCCGGCGAGTTTGCTCAAAGCTCACGATCGCGCACGAGTCAGCAACCCGGTTTCTTAACAAAATCCGGCGTGAAGATGCCAGAATAATCGCAGAAACCCGGTTTCTAGGATGCTTGGGCGATCGCGCAGAAACTCAAAAACGGGGTTGATCTCGTTCCCAGGCTCTGCCTGGGAACGCATTCCCAGAGGCTCTGCCTCGCCTTAACCCTCTAACAAACCCTCCATTCTCTCCTTTACTCAAACCTCACGATCAACAAAATATTGATGTTATTTTGAAGTGAGGTTAAGCAATATTCAAAATCAAATCATGTCTGGCGATCGCCCGAGTCATCTCAAAAGGCGATCGCACTCATATACAAAAATCCAAACAAGGAATTGGCCATGTTAGGAAATGAGGCTTATCGGAAAGTACAGCAGCGCATTGAACAGGCACGGCGACAGGGAGCAATAGAACTTGATCTTAGCTACATGGAACTGACGGAACTGCCAGAGGCGATCGCATCCCTCACCCAGTTGCGACAGCTTTACCTCTCCTACAACCAACTGAGGTCACTACCAGAGGCGATACGCTCCCTCACCAGGTTGCAACTGCTTGACCTCAGCAACAACCAACTGAGGGAACTGCCAGAGGCGATACGCTGCCTCACCAGGTTGCGACAGCTTTACCTCTCCTACAACCAACTGAGGTCACTACCAGAGGCGCTCGCATCCCTCACCCAGTTGCGACAGCTTTACCTCTACAACAACCAACTGACGGAATTGCCAGAGGCGCTCGCATCCCTCACCAGGTTGCAACAGCTTGACCTGAGCAACAACCAACTGAGGGAACTGCCAGAGTCGATCGCATCCCTCACCAGGTTGCAAGAGCTTGACCTCAAAAACAACCAACTGAGGGAACTACTAGAGGCGATCGCATCCCTCGCCAGGTTGCAACTGCTTGACCTCAAAAACAACCCTCTCAATCCTGACCTCGCTGCTGCCTATGAGCAAGGCACTGAAGCCGTCTTGCAATACCTGCGGGCAAAAGCACAAGCACAAATCACCCTGAATGAAGCCAAACTGATTTTGATCGGTGAAGGTGAGGTGGGCAAGAGTTGTCTGTTGGGAGCATTGCGCGAGGATGAATGGCTAGAAAGTCGTCCCACCACTCACGGCGTTGAAATTAAGCCAGTTATTGTCACCCATCCCGACAGCCACACAGATATCTCACTCAATGGTTGGGATTTTGGCGGTCAACCGATTTATCGACCCACACACCAGTTGTTTTTCAGTGCACCAGCCGTGTATCTGGTGGTGTGGAAGCCACGGGAAGGCCCCCAGCAGGGCTTTGTCAAAGAGTGGATTACCCTGATCAAACATCGGGAACCAGATGCCAAAGTGCTAGTAGTCGCAACCCACGGCGGCCCCGGACAGCGACAACCCGACATTGACAGACAGGAAATTCAGGATCGATTCGGCAGTGATACGGTGCTTGACTTCTTCCATATAGACAGCAAACCCGACCTTCAGAACTCCTGCACCGGGCTGGCAGAATTAAAACAAAAGATTGCTAGTGTCGCCGCATCTCTTCCCGAAATGGGACGTTCCGTTCCCGCCAAGTGGCAGCGAGTGCGGGAAATCTTGCAGACAAACGACAAAGCCTATCTGCCCTACGATGATGTCCTTGCCATCTGCGCTCAACAGGGAATCGATAAAGAACAAGCAGAACTTTTCCTTCGCATTTCCCATACCTTGGGGCATTTCATCCATTACCATTACGATCCAATACTGCGGGATATCGTCATCCTCAAACCCGACTGGCTAGCAAAGGCAATCAGCTTCGTACTCGATGATGAAACAACCCGCCGTCGCAACGGTTTAGTAGATTTTCAGCATCTGGGCGAATTATGGAGTAATCCCCCGTTTCCAGGCGAGGACGGCTACCGGCAAGAACTACATCCCATCTTTCTCAAGCTGATGGAACGCTTCGATTTGTCCTACCGGGTGGTGCTCGACCCAGCTAAACCCAGCAATACCAGCTTGATTGCTCAACTTGTACGCGATACACGCCCGGAATTGCCCAATTGGGGAGAGCAACCGGAAGCGGGAGATAGACAACAAGTGCAAATATGCCGGATTGTGGACGATCGAGGACAACTTGCAGTAGCAGAAGGATTGTTTTATCAATTGATTGTGCGCTTGCACAAATACTCACTGGGGCGCTGCAATTACGAAAAAAGTATCCATTGGCAACGGGGTTTGATGCTGGACAACGACTACAACGGTAGGGCTTTGCTGGAATATGTTAACACGGATGTAAAAATCACGGTGCGGGCTGCTTATCCAGAACGGTTCTTGTCTTATCTCACGGAAGAGATTAAATGGCTAGTCGAGAATTTCTGGGAAGGATTGCGATGTAATGTGATGGTTCCCTGCATTGCGACTTGTGGTAAGAATGCGCCGGGAAACGGTTTATTTGAGGTTGAGAAACTAATTGAGAGCAAAAAGAAGAATCGTGATGAGTATCCCTGTCCCATTTCAAGCTGTGGTGAATGGCAAAACATCGATTGTCTGCTGAATAACGCGCCGACTGCTCAACCCCCATCGCAAGAAATCGGCATTCAGCAATTGCGAAATATTTTCAAAGACGAGCTAAAAATCATCCGAAAAGATTTAGTGATTTTCGATCGTCGAGGTGAAGAACGCTTTCAGTCATTGTCTCAGGATCAGCGGATAATTCTCAGCAAAGTCGATGAGGAATTTGCGTCGCTGATGCAAATGCTCACCGATGAAGCGAAAGATGGCCCGCGCCTGTTCAGTTTCAAGCCCGTCGATCCGAAGTTTTTCGATCGCCCCAAATGGATAAGTACAAAATTGCAAATTACCCTCTGGTGCGAACACTCTCGTCAACCGCTTCCCGCCTTAAATCCTAACGACAAAAAGAAGGGAGTTTATGAATTGGAAGTGTCGCGCGAATGGTTTACCAACGCAGCCCCCTATCTCAAAATTTTGAGCGGAACCCTTAGTTTAGTCTTACCTGTAGCAGCCTCGGCAACCAAGCTAATGCTAGATGAAGCCACCTACAAAGGTATTGAAGAAGAACTCGATTTAGGACAAAAAAGCATCGAGTCTACCTTGAAAGGAAGCGATTTAGCGACTAATTTGTCTAGCGACAGAGATGCCCCTGATTGGCAACAGGGCGAAGCAGCCATCCGTGCCCAAGGCTCGATTTTGCGAGAATTACACGCGCTGCTAAAAGCAAAAGATCCTGGCTTTGGTGGCTTGGTGCGGGTGCAGAACAGACGCCGCGAATTTCTGTGGGTTCATCCTCAGTTTGTAGATGAGTATTAATATTTTTATATTGCCACCATTATTACGATCGTGTGATAATTTAAACAGGAAATCCCTCGTTCCCAGGCTCTGCCTGGTAACGCATATCCAGAGGCTCCGCCTCGCCCTAACCCGCCAACAAACCCTCCATTCCCTTCCAGGCTCTGCCTGGTAACGCATATCCAGAGGCTCCGCCTCGCCCCAACCCTCAAACAAACCCTCAATTTCCCTTCCAGGCTCTGCCTGGTAACGCATATCCAGAGGCTCCGCCTCGCCCTAACCCACCAACAAACCCTCGATCGCCCCAATGGGAAGAAGCAGATACAAAGTAATATATTCCGACAACCAACCGCACTTTGTCACCACTACAATTATCAACTGGATTCCTGTATTTTCTCAAGCAGAAATAGCACAAATAGTCTTAGATTCCTTAAGTTTTATGCAACGGGAGAAGCGTTTAGCTTTACACGGTTACGTGCTGATGGAAAATCACTTGCACTTAATCGTAACTTCTTCTGAATTGTCAACGCAAATGAGAAATTTTAAATCATTTACTGCTCGCTCCATAATTGACTTGCTTGAAAAAAATCAAGTTACCAACATCCTCGATCAACTCGCCTTCTATAAAAAGCTACACAAAAAATACCAAAAATATCAGCTATGGCAAGAAGGGTTCCACCCGCAAGCTATTTTGGATGAGGCAATGCTGTTGCAAAAATTGGAGTATATCCACAATAATCCTGTTAGGCGCGGCTATGTTGACGATCCAGCTTGTTGGAGATATTCTAGTTATCGAAATTATATGGGTCAGGATGGATTGTTGCCAGTTGATTTGATTGATTGTTGAGTCGGATGATTTGTTTGAAGGAGCGAGGCAGAGCCTCTGGATATGCGTTACCAGGCAGAGCCTGGGAACGAGGGGAGCCTGGTAACGAGGGGAAAAAGAAGGGAAAAGAGCGAGGCAGAGCCTCTGGATATGCGTTACCAGGCAGAGCCTGGGAACGAGGAGAGGTATACCAAATCTAGCATTTAAGCATCTAATCTTCAAGCTTACTTGGGAACGAGGAAATAGTCTCGCTAAATGTCCTGACTGTGATTTCCCGGGCTAAATCCTGAGCTAGTAAATCGATACCGTCAATAACTTTATTTGACTCTGCGATACTCAAAACTTCATAGCATTTTTCCCGATAATCGGGACGATCTTGGAAATACTGAATCGCTCGATCGAGCGGTTCCATAACTTGATAAGCTGCTTCAGCTTTGTCGATCGCCTCTTGAGGAATCGGAGTCGCTAACCTTTGCATAGCCAAGTCGATTAAATCTCTAGAATTTACACGATCGCTCGGCCATCGATCCGCATTTGCCAAAAGCTTTTCTGCTATACTATCGATTTGATTCAAGCAAGGAACAGGCGACCAATTTGGATAATTTGGTTCGCCAAACTCAATTCGCCCTTCACAAACCATCTCGAACTTAATAGTAGTGCCACCAACAATAACTGGAAATCTTATCCCATACTGGTTGGCTTGAATATCGTTCGGCAGAACAATGCGTGAAGCGAAGCTATCCCCAAGGGAATCGCGACTAGCAAAAATCACATCATAGCCTCCTTCGGCAACTTTTCGGCGCAGGAGACGGTAGCCATCATCCATCGGACACATAAAGTCAATATCCTGGCTCAACCGATATTCTCCGTGTTCCATACTTACCAGCGTTCCGCCGCCAAAATACCCCCGACATTCCTGTAGAAATTCGACATTCAAGTGGCTGAGTACAGTTAATATCTTTTGATGAATTTCGCGTTTAAACATTGCTTGAGAACTTACCCAATTTTCGGGGGTTTTTGGCGAGCAACTGCTTCCCAGTTCCGCTATTAACCAAGATTGATGCTGTTGGCTAATTGCTTGAATAAAAGCCAGTTCCTCGGAGCTAGGTTTCCCCAAAACTCCCCAATAATGCCAGCCGGATTCGTAGCGGCTTAGCATTTCCGTGAAACTCAATTTTTTTACATCAGCAATTTGCCAGCAGATAGCTTGAAGGAATGGGAGTTCGGCGGGAATTGTCAACCCGGTTGCTATTTCTTGATGGTTCATCTGCTTTCGGCGAAAGCGAGGCAGAGCCTCTGGATATGCGTTACCAGGCAGAGCCTGGTAACGAGGAATTTTGTTTGAGTCCGCGCAGGCGGACTTTGTTTGTTTAGCCCCGAATTCTATTCGGCGGGTTCTATTCCGGAGGTTCCTAACTTGCCGATAAAATCTCTTCGAGTGCTAATTTAAGCGTCGGATATTGATATTGAAAACCACTAGCTAAAGTTTGTTTCGGCAACACTTTCTGCCCTTCCAAAACAAGTTTGGCCCCGTCTCCCAAAAGCATTTCTAAAGCAAAACCTGGCACCGGCAACCAAGAAGGCCGCTTTAAAACTTCCCCTAAAGTTTGACACAATTCATTCATCCGCACCGGATTCGGTGCTGTCGCATTCAAAACGCCTTCAACTTGCGAATTTTGCAAAGCGTACAAAATTAAATCAACCACATCCTCGCGATGAACCCAAGAAAACCACTGTTTCCCAGTGCCCAGCGGCCCACCTGCAAATAGTTTAAAAGGTGGCAGCATTTTTGCCAGCGCGCCTCCCATTCCCAAAACTATCCCCAGCCGCAAAATTGCTAGCCGCGTTCCCGCATTTTTTGCAGGTTGGGCGGCTGCTTCCCAGTCTTTGCAAACTGCTGCTAAAAAATCATCCCCAGCAGGGCTAGTTTCGTCAAATTCAGCGGTTTCGCTGGTTCCGTAATAGCCGATCGCCGATGCGCTAACAAACACCGATGGTTTAGGATTAGCATTGACGATCGCCTCGACCAATTTTGCCGTCGTCAGTCTGCGACTGTCCAGAATTGCTTGCTGGCGCGCCTCCGTCCACCTTTCCTCTGCAATCGGAACCCCTGCTAAATTGACAACAGCGTCGCAGCCCGCGATCGATTTTTGCCAATCACCAGACTCCGCTGGAGTGTAGGCGACAACTTCCAAATTCGGATAAGCTGAAGCGGGAAAAACTCGGCCAGCCTTCGCCGCATCCCTGCTCAAAACCACCACTTGATGTCCCGCAGCTTGCAGCTTCTCCACCAGCCGGCTACCTACAAATCCCGTTGCTCCCGCGATCGCTACTTTCATCTTTTACCAATAATGCACAGTTCTAGCAGTTTAGACGATCGTCCAAACTTGTTTTGAATTATACAAAACTAGAGCGTCGGCCCGATCGCCTCCTCACAAGCTTTCTGTATTTTGATTAAACTGATATGGGACACAAGGAACACAAACCATGCCTGCAAAAAAATCAAAGCTTCTAATTGCTGCCTCCACCGTCGCAGCAGGTAGCGCTGCGGTCTACTTTTACTTCCAGGGTTTGAGCCAACAAGTATCCAACCCTCAAGACAGCGCCAAAATTGTACCCGACGAAGCAATGATGGCCGCGTTTATCTCCCCCAATCCCCAAGCGTTGGCCCAGTTGCAGCGATTTGGCACGCCAGGAGCTCAAAAGTTGATCGGTCAGGGTTTGAAGGGCTTTCAAGAACAAAGCTTGGCAGGCACTCAAATCGACTTTGACAGGGACTTAAAGCCTTGGTTAGGGGGGGTGATGGTCGCTTTGCTGCCCCCTGATGCTGCGACGAATACAGAGCCTCCAAAACTGCTGGTAGTAGTCAGCGTGAAAAATAAAATTAGCGCTTGGAATTTTGCTAATAAATTAAAATCTCAGCCCGGTGCAACTACTCAAGAAAGCGAGTATAAAGGAGTTAAAATCTTTGAGATTGCAGAGCCAACTGGCAAGCGCTACAGTGTGGCTTTGCTGAACGACCAATTAGTGATGGCTCCTTTGAAAAAGCCTGTGGAATTGGCGATCGATACTTTTAAAGGAGAACCCTCCCTCGCTACGCAGCAGAGTACAACTAAGTTTTTTGCAGAGAGTGCTGGTGTCAAGAATCCCATCGCAACTGTTTATATTGCTGACTATCCTGCTGCAATTGAGCAATTGAAAGCGAATTTGCCCGCAGATATCCAGTTGCCTTGGACAGTGTTGTCGCAGTTCAAACAAGTTAAGTCAATGGTTGCGGGAATTGGAGCAGATAGTGAGGGATTGAGGGTAAAAACTATTGCTCAGTTAGACCCTAAATTCGTGCAGCCAAATCCACAGTTCGCATCGAAATTGTTGCCCAGATTTCCGGATGAAACTATTGCTTTAGTCGGCGGCAAGGGAATCGATAAAATTTGGTCGCAAGTAACCGCTGAGGCACAAGATAGCCCGGAAGTTGACAGGGGAGTTCAGCAGGTGAGGAATAGTTTTAAGCGGTTGGATTTGGATGCCGATCGTGAGGTTTTTGGTTGGATGAATGGGGAATTTGCGATCGGGGCGATCGGTTCCAATCAAGGCATTTTGTCTCAGTTGGGCCTGGGGGCGGCGATGATTTTTGAAACGAGCGATCGCCCTGCTGCAGAAGCAACTCTGAAAAAACTTGATGCGATCGCCAAAAGCAATCCTACAGTCAGTGTCGCCCCCAGAACCGTTGAGGGCAAAGAAGTTACGGAGTGGCAAATACCCCAGCAAGGCACTTTATTCGGGCACGGTTGGCTGAATGAAAATTCTGTGTTTGTAGCTTTCGGCGGGCCTTTAGTCGATGTGATTACTTCGACGCCACCGCAACCGCTAAGCAGCAGTGCGAGTTTTCAGGCGATCGCTACTTCTTTACCGCGGGCCAACCAAGGTTACTTTTACATAGATATGGAAAAAACCATGTCTTGGGCTAACCAATATTTGCTTGCAGTACAGCCAAATTTAGTTTCGCCGGCAGCCGCTGAATTGCTCAATTCTCTCCGAGGAGTTAGCGTAGCCACAGCTTCTACACAACCGACAACTGCTCAGTTGGAGATGCTTTTTGCCTTGAAATCTAACAATTAGGGAATTTGTAATCGCTAATTTGTAATCGGTAATTCTTCCTTCTATCCTTTTATCCCTTAAATCCTGTACACGACTTTGTTGCCGGACTTTTTTCTGACCAAAAAAAGATGCTGCCCTCCATAGAGGGCAGCTACTCAAATAAAGCATCTTAAAGTCTCTCAAAACTTCAGAATTAACCTTCAGACATTCCCGATTTATTCGGCAATTGCAAATCATCCGGATCTACATAGTGACAAACTGCTTTGTCCATGCAAATCAAGGCCCAGCCGGATTTATCGATGCTCATCAATTTGTAAGAAGCGGGCTGAATAAAGAAACCTTTGTGGTTGCGGGTTGCTGGTTTGATGTTAACGTGGCTGTCATTGCTCATGTTTTTACAACTCCTAGTATTATCGTAGTAAAATCTGAAAACCGCTGAGCGGATTTGTGAATCGTCTAAGTTTTCAAATACTAGCACTGACTTTCTGAGTTTTCCATAAAGTTATTTATTGATTTATTACGATGTCGTAATAAACCGCAAAGCCGATTTCCTCGATCCCCGCCTCAAAATCGACTTTTTTGCGTGGTTACGGCTCCAGAAGCCACTGTTTAACGCGGGCGAGACTCTTCCAGTCGGGTTTTCTGTTTAATCCTTCTTCAAAATTTTTCTTAACTTCGTCTAGCAACTCTTCCGAAGCCATCAGGAGTTGCTGAGCCACTTCTACATGGGGCCGCACTCCTTTTTCTTTGAGATCCAGAATGGCTACTGCTAGGTTGATGCGAGCTTGGGGGTCGTGAGGGTTCAATTTAACGGCTGTTTTCGCTGCCTTTTGAGCCGGTGCAGGTTTATTTTCCAACAGGTAGAGCCACGCGAGGCTAGCCCAGGCATTGCCATTTTTGGGAGCTTTTTCGCACACTTCTTTAAACACGGGGATCAGATTAGCCGGGGCTTCGCCAGCTTGGTAGCGATCGAAACCGTCTTTAAACAATTCTTCAGGGGTCATTCGATTTTGGATTTTAGATTTGGGATGTTGCATGGAAAAGGGCATGGGGCAGTTAACAACTTTCTGCCCCATGCCCTCTTTTCCGATTTATGTAGAAAAAGAACTGCCACAACCGCAAGTTTGAGTTGCGTTGGGGTTAGTAAACTGAAAGCCGCCCCCGATCATAGCATCGCTGAAGTCGAGAACCAAACCGTAGAGATAAAGAATGCTTTTGCGATCGCAAACTACCTGAAAACCGTCGTAGTCGAACACTTCATCGTCGGATTTCACAGTGCTTGGATCTGCGAAATCCATCACGTAGGACATTCCAGAGCATCCGCCCTGGCGCACCCCTACCCGCAAGCAGAGGTCTTTACCTTGTTTCTCTCTCAGGGCTAAAACTTGACGGACAGCAGAGTCCGTCATTTGAATGCCGCGCTTTTCAGAAATGGCTTGAGTCATAATTTGCCGAACTCCTGAGACTGTCTAATACTAAGAGTTTAATCTTATTGCTCCATTGTACAGGCATTCGCCAGAAGGCATTGGGTTAGATGCTGAAGGCAGAATTTTTAGCTTCTAATTTTTAATTCCCGTGGCGCCTCGTTCCCAAGCTTGATGCCCTCTCCCCCTATAGGGTTTATGATTGAGAAGCAGCGGTTGACCGGCTACCGGCACCGCAACAATGCTTCACCCAACGGGCTTACTCTATGGCAGCGCTGAATCGCTCTACTCTTCGTCGGCTACAAAACTTACCTCAAATTCCCAGCGTGTGGGAGGGCGATCGCCGACCCTTATCTAATGCTGACTCACACATGATGATAGATGACGATGACGTTCTAGAAGCTGGTGGCGAGTGCATTCTCTGGGTCGATGGCTCCGAAGGAGTCGTCAGGGCTATGGACATGGTAGGCCCAGATGCTGGCCCAGAGGCGATCGTCCGGGCCCTGCTACGGGCAATGGAACATCCCCAAAGTCCGGCCCCCGCAGTCCGCCCCCAAAAAATAGTAGTCAAAAACCGAGAAATTCAATTTTATCTGCGGGGCGTACTTCAAGATTTAGGCATTTCCATTGACTATGTGCCGGAATTGCCCCTAATTGACGAAATATTTCGCGGCATGGAAGAGGTCGCGATCAACAGACCTCCTGAGTTGCCCCCTCAGTATGCTGATGTTTTAATGGAAAAAGCTGCTCAAATTTGGCAAGATGCTCCGTGGCGGACTTTGAGCGAACACCAAATTATATCTATTGAAATCAATCAGTGGGATGTCGCCAGCCTCTACGTGTCCGTATTGGGGCAAGGCAGAATGGATTACGGAGTTTTACTTTACCGTTCTCTAGAATCCTTAAAACGGTTTCGAGAACGAGTCGTCAATGATGAATCTTTTGAAGATTTAGAACAGGCTTTTTTAGGGCAAGACTGTTTGTTTCTCACCTTTGAAAGTGCCACCGATATTGATGAGGACGACGAGGAAGAAATTGATTTAGCCGAGTTGCCTCCCTCGGAAATTGAACCAAATTTCGGCAACCTGCATCCTTTAGAAGGATTGCGATCGATTCTTTACGAAGAAGAAGCCCTCACGATGTTAGTTGCTCTCGAAGCATTTCATCGCTTTTTCCGCAACGGCCGCCGGAAATTGGGATCAGAGACGTTTCCCACTCTTAGCAGCCGCTACCGCATCCCGGTTCCGCAGGCTGACGGAGAAATTCAACAGGTATCCGTTAAAGTTTCCACGATGCCCGAGGTGTCAGACGAATTATTACAGATGCTCGGTGATGACGATGATGACGATGATGACGATGATGATGATGAATTTGACAAGCCACTGCTGCGGGACGATTTGGTGCCGCAAAATTCATTTTTGAGTCTCGGCGCCGTACCTTGGGAAACGGTAGAGTTCCTGCGCGAAAGTGTCCAGTTTCACCAAAGTGCAGAAATTGATATTAATACCGCCGGAGATGGTTTGCCGGTGGTGATGATCCAAACTTCTCATCCGAAGGCAAAAACTATGATTCAGGATTTGAAAGAAGCTGGAGGCGTGAAGGGGATTGGTTTTAATCCGGGCGAAAATCCTTTTCAAGATGAGCAATACGACTTAGGTATTTTGCAAACTAAAAATGGCGAGCTGTATTTATTTGGGGAGTTTAATGAAGAGGACCCGGTGCATCAGGAAGCCCGCAAGAAGTGGGACCGCCGCTGTAAATTAACCAACGGTTGGTGCGGTTTAATTATTGCCAAAGGGTTGATGGGTGCTTCTCGCGGTCAGCCTCAGTTTAAGGATATGGTTGCTTTGCTTGAGGTGCGTTGGGTGTCTGCTAAAGAGTTGGGAATTGGGCCGCTTCAGTTGATGCCGATGTTTTGAAGTTAGTTGACTGTTGACTGTTGACTGTTGACTGTTGACTGTTGACTGTTGACTGTTGACTGTTGACTGTTTTGAGAAGAAAGAGGTAAAAGTAATTTGTAAGGTGCGCCGCAGCGCACCCTCGTTTTTAAATTATTAAGGAGAATGAGTATGTCAAATTCTACTCAAAAGCGAGAAGTGTTAGTAGCCCTTGATGCTGAATTCGCTGATAAAATAGACCAACTTACTGATAATTGGACGGAGGCGATAGAACAAGCTCTCCGTCTCTGGTACGCTAAGCAAATCGAAGATAAGTTGCGGAAATTTTATCAAAACCGCAGCCAAGAAGATATTGAGTTTGAGGAAGAATGGGCAACATTTGCTCAGGAACAAATGGAAGAAATTTTAATAGAGGAAGGTCTTTGAGACAATGACAGAAACTTATCCGCGACAAGGCGAAGTTTATCTTGTTAGAGCTTTGCGAACGATCGGAGATACCAAAAAGCGTCCTGTTGCTGTCGTTTCCATAGATAGCCGGAATGAATTTAGCCGTACTGTACTGATTGTCCCTTTTACTAGCGATTTTAGAGGAGGCGAAACTCCGACTCGGGTTTTGATTCCTGCTGGTGAAGGAGGTTTAGAATCTGACTCGCTGGCTGTCTGCGAGCAAATTATAACTGTCCAAAAGACTTATCTAGAACAAGACCCTTACGGTCAACTTAGTGCCGATGTCCTAGCAAGAATTCAGAGGGCTATACAAATGGCGATCGGCATTTATGAACTTTAATAATATTTCTGATATTCTAAATTTTGTTACAATTTGTAAAAATACTGTAAAGGATAGGTAAAATGCGGGTTGCGATCGCAGGTGCGGGACTGGCTGGAATGACCACAGCAGTCGATTTAGTGGAGGCTGGCCACGAAGTAGAAATTTTTGAATCCCGCCCCTTTGTCGGGGGTAAAGTCGGCAGTTGGGTAGATCCCGATGGGAATCACGTTGAAATGGGTTTGCACGTCTTCTTCGGCTGCTATTATAACTTATTTGCGCTGATGAAAAAAGTGGGAGCTTTTGACGATTTGCTCCTCAAAGAACACGTCCACACTTTTATTAATCGAGGCGGCGAAACTGGTTCTTTAGATTTTCGCTTTCCCGTGGGTGCTCCTTTGCACGGATTGAAGGCGTTTTTCACGACATCTCAGCTATCCGTACAAGACAAAATTCAAAACGCGATCGCCCTGGGAACTAGCCCGATCGTCCGAGGTTTGATAGACTTTGACGGGGCAATGAAAACTATCCGCGATTTGGATAAAGTTAGCTTCGCTGACTGGTTCCGCAGCCAAGGTGGCAACCAAAACTCGCTCAAAAGAATGTGGAATCCGATCGCCTACGCACTGGGTTTTATCGACACTGAAAATATTTCAGCCCGGTGTATGTTGACAATCTTCCAATTCTTTGCATCAAAAACCGAAGCCTCTGTCATGCGGATGCTAGCTGGTTCTCCCAACGAATATTTGCACAAACCAATTGTGGAATATTTGGAAAGCAAAGGAGCCAAAATTTACACGCGGCGCAGAGTAAGAGAAATTCAGTTTGAAGAAGGCGAAGAAACCCGCGTAACAGGCTTGCTAGTAGCTAACGGCGAAACAGAAGAAAATATTACCGCAGACGCTTACGTTTTCGCCTGCGACGTGCCCGGAATTCAGAAAATATTGCCCCCAGCTTGGCGCAAATGGTCAGAATTTGACAACATTTATAAATTAGATGCGGTGCCGGTGGCTACAGTACAATTGCGGTTCGACGGTTGGGTAACGGAACTCGAAGACGAAGCCAAGCGCAAACAGTTGAGCCACGCTGTAGGAATCGATAATTTGCTATATTCAGCAGATGCAGATTTTTCTTGTTTTGCAGATTTGGCACTGACAAGTCCCAAAGATTATTATCAAGAAGGACAAGGTTCGCTGCTGCAGTTGGTGCTGACACCGGGAGATCCGTTTATTAAACAAAGTAATGAGGCGATCGCCCAACACGTACTTAAGCAAGTTCAGGATTTATTCCCGTCAGCGCGGGAATTAAACATGACTTGGTACAGTGTAGTGAAGCTCGCTCAATCTTTGTATCGCGAAGCACCGGGAATGGATGTTTTCCGCCCTGCTCAAAAAACTCCGATCGCCAATTTCTTTCTAGCAGGAAGTTACACTCAGCAAGACTACATTGATAGCATGGAAGGAGCGACACTTTCAGGTCATCAAGCGGCTAAGGCAATTCTCGAAGCTTACAGTCATTAGTCATTAGTCCTCTCTCGTTTTCTCTCGTTCCCAGGCATAGCCTGGGAATGCCTATCAGGAGGCTCTGCCTCCAGTATTTAGACAGGAAACGCGAAGCAGAGCAAGAGTGAAATGCGTTACTAGGCTCTGCCTAGTAACGAGAAATCCACAATCTAAAATCTAAAATCTAAAATCTAAAATCTAAAATCGTATGACTGATTGGTTAGAACACAGCGTCCAAGTAGAAGTAGCAATTCCCATCGAATTAGCGTGGCAACTATGGTCAGACTTAGAGCAAATGCCGCGCTGGATGAAGTGGATCGAATCAGTTCGCATTCTCGAAGACAACCCGGAATTGTCGCGCTGGAAACTCGCAACTGGCGGGTTAGAATTTAGCTGGCTTTCTCGGATTCTCAAAGTAGTGCCGAATCAGATAATTCAGTGGGAATCGGTAGACGGTTTGCCAAATCGGGGTGCGATAAGATTTTACGATCGCAAAAACAGCAGCATTGTCAAACTGACGGTAGCTTATGGAGTTCCCGGCTGGCTGGCAAAATTGATGGACAATTCATTTCTAGCGCGAGTAGTTGAATCGACTCTTATGGCTGACTTGGAAAGGTTTAAAGAGTATGCTCTGGAAGTGAAAGCAACATCTTAAATTATGAGGACTAAAGTCATGACTACTAACCAGTTTGTAGTAAGGACTTCAGTCATTTAATTTCTAATTTAGGACTTATGCACCCGAACAAAGAAACCGGGTTTTTGAACCTAGATTGAAAGTTTTAAGCAAATATTTTGGTTAAAAACCCGGTTTCTGGTCGCCCGTGCGTCCAGGACTATAATTGTAACGCGAGAGTCGATCGCCCTTGTGCCTCAGTATCATAGAGATGTGCTGCTGATTCCTTCTCGGTTCAGTTATGAGTTACTGCCTAAACCCCGCTTGTCAAAAACCGCAAAATGCCGATAGTACCCAATTCTGCCTGAATTGCGGCTCCAAACTGTTGCTGAGAGAGCGTTACCGCGGCATCAAACCCCTGGGGCGCGGCGGTTTCGGTCGCACTTTTTTAGCAGTAGACCAAGACAAACCCTCAAAACCGCGCTGTGCAATTAAACAGTTTTTCCCGCTATCTCAAGGTACCAGCAGCAGCGAGAAAGCAGCAGAATTATTCAACCGAGAAGCGGTGCGGCTGGACGAGTTGGGGAAACACCCGCAAATTCCCGAACTGCTAGCGCACTTTCAGCAGGAACGCTATCAGTATTTGGTACAGGAATTTATAGAAGGTCAGAATTTACAAGAAGAGTTGGCGCGGGCTGGGCCTTTCAGCGAAAGTCAGATTCTCAGTCTGCTGAAGGATTTATTGCCAGTATTGCAGTTCCTGCACGATCGCAGTGTAATTCACCGAGATATTAAACCGCCCAATATTATCCGCCGCCGCATTTCTCAAACTCCTATCATTTATACTTACCCCACATTAACGGGGGAATTAGTTTTAGTTGATTTTGGCGCTGCAAAAGTTGTGGAGGGTTTGAGAGAAACAGGTACAGTCATCGGTTCTCCCGAATTTGTGGCCCCGGAACAAATTAGAGGTCAAGCGGTTTATGCCAGCGATTTGTACAGTTTGGGAGTAACTTGCATTTATTTGCTGACTCAAATATCTCCTTTTGATTTGTTTGATATCAATCAAGATGCTTGGGTTTGGCGAGACTTTTTGAAGGTTCCAATTGATCCGAAATTAAGTCGCATCCTCGACAAAATGATCGAATCGAGTCTCAGTCGGCGCTACAAATCTGTAGCTGAGGTATTGAAAGATTTGCAGCCGCAGCAGTCGGCGGCACAGGTTCCGACTCCGGCGGCCCCTGCTATTTCCGCGCCGCAGAGGACGCCTGTGGTGCAGAATGCAGTGCCGCCAACGCTTGCAGGCACAATTATACCTGTGCCGCCGATGCAGAGGGTTGTACCCGCACGCGCGCCTACTTGGAGGTGTGTTCATACTCTGGTAGGGCATTCTAATGCTGTCACGTCGGTAGCTTTCAGTCCTGATGGCGCGACTTTAGCTAGCGGCAGTGAGGACAAGACGATTGAGATGTGGAAGTTGGACGCGGGTAAGCGGTGGTACACTCTCACGGGTCATTCTGACTGGGTGACTTGTGTGGCGTTTAGTCCTGATGGCGCGACTTTGGCTAGTGGCGGCCGGGACAAAATGATTCATATTTGGGATTTGAATAAGGGTAAGTGGTGGTACGCTTTGGCTGGTCATTCTGACAGGGTTTCTGCTGTGGCGTTTAGTCGGGATGGTCAGGTTTTGGCTAGCGGCAGTCGGGACAAAACTGTGCAGTTGTGGAATTTGAATAAGGGAAGGCGGATGTCGGCTTTGACTGGTCACGCTGGCGGGGTGGAGGCGGTGGCTTTTAGTGCTGGCGGGGAGTTTTTGGCTAGTGGGAGTCGGGACAAGACTGTGCAGTTGTGGGATTGGCAAAAGGGTCGATCGATTTGTACTTTAGCAGAGCACGGGGATTGGGTGCGGGCGATCGTTTTTGCTGCGATTTCTTCTATCTCCCCTTCTCAAGGGGGGGCTGGGGGGGATCTGTTTTGGCGACGGGGAGTCGGGATGGTACGGCGAAGCTGTGGCGGGTGGATGCACAGGGGCGAGGAACGCTGTTGCGGAGTATGAGGGACAATTCTGGGGATGTTTTGTGTGTGGCGTTGAGTCCCGATGGTCGGGTTTTGGCGACGGGGAGTCGGGATGGCACGATTTATTTGTGGGATGCGGGTACGGGGGGTTTGCTGGAAATTCTGACGGGCCACGGGGGGGAGGTTTTGTCGGTGGCGTTTAGTGCTGATGGGGGGAGTTTGGCTAGCGGTGCGGGCGATCGAACTGTGAAGATTTGGCGGGGGATTCGCCATTAGGGGCGATGTCAAGAGTGCCCGCTTAAAAAATCTCATATTTATGCTTGACAGGCGATCGAATGTTCTGCTACATTAGGAATTCGTGAGGACGCATAGCTCAGTTGGTTAGAGCACTACGTTGACATCGTAGGGGTCACTGGTTCGAGTCCAGTTGTGTCCATGAATTTCAATCATTTATAAATCAAGGGTTTTAGGTTTGCCGTCCTACCGAGAGATTTGTCTTTCGCGAGACAATTAACCTATTAGTTAGATAATGAACTTAAAAATCTGACGCACCCTACTGAATCAGAATCAAATGATATTAGAGCATTGGAGACTTTACCATGACTCAAGCAATATCGAAGTTAATGAGTTTTGATGAATTTCTGGAAGGAAAACCCGAAAACGGACGCTATGAATTACATAACGGAGTTACTGTTGAAATGCCAAATCCAACTGGTAAACATTCAGCGAGCGCGGGTTTTCAAGCGATAGAATTGGGTTTAGAAATCAGGCGATTACAACTTCCTTACTTTATTCCCAAGGAATGTACAATTAAATTTAACGATAACTCTGGCTACGATCCAGATGTGATTGTATTAGATAAACAAGTGGTAGAAGCCAATGAGTCTCGCTGGGAAAGAGAATCAGTTATTACTCAGGGAAATTCAGTTAAATTAGTTATTGAAGTTGTCAGCACAAATTGGCGCGATGATTATGCACATAAAATGATTGATTATGAAGCATTAGGGATTCCTGAATATTGGATTGTAGATTATTTGGGTTTAGGGGGTAGCCGTTATATTGGTTATCCAAAACAGCCTACTTTATCGGTTTATCAGTTAGTAGATGGTGAGTATCAAATTAAGCTGTTTCGGGGAGATGAAAGAATTGAATCAGCAGTGTTTCCCGAGTTAAATTTGACCGCTAAGCAAATTTTTAACGGTGGATAAGCGATCGGGGGACGCATAGCTCTGTTGGTGAGAGCACTACGTTGACATGGTAGGGGTCACTTGTTCGAGTCCAGTTGTGTCCATACCTAAAACCCGCCCACAAAGCGGGTTTTGTTTTTTATACAACCAAACTGGTGGATTTGGCATTATCAATTAGGAATGACAGAATATGTCTAGGGCAGAGATTTAGTACAGTCGCCACGTTTTGTCGAGGGTGTTGCTGGGCAGTTGCGTAGTTTGCATGAGTTCGCTGTTAAAGAAACGCTAGCTTGATTCTCGTCGGCACTATCCCCATCCGTGAACAAAGCGCAAGCAAGCAGAACAAGAAAGAGAACAACTGTTAGAATGCGATCGCCTTGCACGATCCGAAGCACAAGCGGCTAACCGGATTAAAGACGAATTTTTAGCGGTGCTCTCCCATGAGTGCCGATCGCCCGTGTGCTTAAACACTCAATGACTTAGGTTTTGGGCATATTATATCTTGATTCCCTAACAATAACTGGCATAATAGGTAAATAGGCAGGACTAACCGCAATGAATGTAGAACGTACACACTCCTTGGATGATCGAGAAGAGCTTACTGTAAATTTTCCTCAAGAGCTATGTACGGACTGCCAAGCACTCGAAGCGCGACGATTTGCGGTGATAGTCGATCACATGGCTGAGGCTTTTATTTCTATTAATTCAGAGTGGCGCTGCACCTATGTCAACCATAAAGCAGAGCAGCTTTTAAACAGGAAGCGGCAACACCTGATAGGCAAAAATATATGCACAGTATTTTCGGTCGATCTTACCTCGGAGCTATATAAGTATTGTCATCGAGCGATCGTAACGCCAACGGCGATCGAGTTTGAAGAACACTACCCCTCACTCAACAAGTGGTTAAAAATTCGCCTCATCAAAAGTGAAGATGGCTTACTTCTTTACTTCCAAGACACCACTGAAACATCGTCACGCGATCGACAATTGAAAGCCGAAATCGCCAAGTCCCAGCAGGTGGAAGCCACTCTTCAGAAAGAACAGCACTTTTTGAAGGCAATTCTACACAACGTTCAAGCTGGCATTGTGGCTTGCGATGCCGATGGCATATTGACGGTATTTAACCAAGCAGCTAAAGATTTTCATGGATTACCTCAGCAGCCAGTTCCACCGGATAAATGGGCCCAGTATTATAACTTGTATTTGCCCGACGGCAAAACACTCATGAATACAGAGGATATTCCCCTGTTCCAGGCCTTGCAAGGACACAACGTTCGTGATGTGGAAATGATGATTGTTCCCCAGCATGGAACGGCGCGAATGCTGTTAGCAACTGGACAGGCGATTATTGCCGCAAACGGCGAAAAACAGGGTGCTGTTGTTGTGATGCACGACATTACACAACGCAAGCAGGCAGAAACTGCTCTGCGTGAGGGTGAAGCGCAATTATCCAGCATCTTCCAAACTATTCCTGATGGCATCACTATTCTAGATTCTACCGGACAGATTATTGCCGCAAATAGGGCAGCAGAGAGGATTTTAAGATTAACTCGCAGCGACATTGTGGAGCGAGGCTATAACGATCCATCCTGGTTCATTACAACCGTGGAGGGTCATCCTTTCCCAGAAGAGAAACTGCCGTTTGCGAGGGTGATGCAAACAGGTGAGCCTGTTTATGGTATAGAACATGGCATTAGCCATGCCGATGGAACTCGCAGGATTCTCTCGATCAATGCTTCCCCTTTGTTTGACGCAGAGGGACAAATTATCAATATCATTGCTGCTTTCAGCGACATTACTGAACGCAAGCAAGCCGAAGACGAACGAGTACAGCTTGTTCAAGAACAGGCAGCCCGTGCTTTAGCAGAGGTTTCTCAGGAAAAATCAGCATTTTTAGCGGAAGTGAGTGCTGTCCTTTCCTCTTCGCTAGAGTATGAACAAACTCTCCAAAGCGTTGCAAAGTTGGCAGTTCCTTATTTTGCAGATTGGTGTAGTGTTGATCTGCTGAATGACGATCGCACAATTGGTCGGGTTGCAGTGGCTCATTGTGATCCTGAAAAAGTGAAGTTTGGCTGGGAGTTGGCTCAACGCTTTCCCAGACATCTCGATGATGGGTATGGCATGGCTAAAGTCATACAAACAGGACAGGTTGAAATTCTGACTGAGATTACAGATGAACAGTTAGTTGCCATAGTGCCGAATGCTGAATACCTGGAAATTTTACGTGGAGTTGGGTTAAAGTCCTGCATCATTGCACCCCTACAGGCACGCGGGCGCGTGTTGGGTAGCATTACCTTTGTGTTTACTGAATCCGATCGCCACTACCGCCTGGAAGATATTGCCCTGGCTGAAGATTTGGCTCAGCGAGCAGCGATCGCCATTGATAACGCTCGTCTCTATAATGAAACACAACAAGCGAAATTAGCCGCCGAACTCGCTGCAAACCGGACGGCTCGACTGCTGGCGGTGATGACGGCTTTGTCTGAATCGCTAACCTCGGCTCAAGTGGCTCAGGTGATTATTGAACAGGGAATGTCCGCACTGGGAGCGAGTTCTGGTTTGGTTGCGCTATTAAACCAGGATGCAAGCGAACTGGAGATTATTCAAGCGATCGGCTTTGAGCACGTAGGAGAATTTCAGCGCAGTTTTTCGCTTCATGCACCCTATCCTCTGGCAGAAGCGGTGCGAAGTGGGCAACCTGTTTGGCTAGAAACTATCGAAAACCGAATTGCCCGTTATCCTGATTTAGCCCAAGCTTATGCCAAGGTTGGTTCAAAAGCCTGGATTTCAGTGCCATTGTTGATTGAAGGACAAGCCGTTGGTGGACTGTCGCTGAGTTTTTCGACGGTTCCCCCACTTTCCGAGAGCGATCGCGCTTTCGTTTTGGCATTGGCACAGCAGTCGGCGCAGTCGATCGACCGAGCACGGCTCTACGAGTCAGAAGCGCAAGCACGGACACAAGCAGAAGCAGCTAACCGAATTAAAGATGAGTTCTTAGCTGTCTTGTCGCACGAATTGCGAACTCCGTTGAATCCGATTCTGGGTTGGACTCGACTGCTGCGAAGGGGAACTCTGGATTCTGGCAAGACGGCGGTAGCTCTCGAAACGATTGAACGCAATACCCAGTTGCAAGTTCAACTGATTGAGGATTTGCTGGATATTTCTCGCATTCTGCAAGGCAAGCTGAGTTTGAACTCTACTCCTATTAATTTGAAAACAACTCTTAAAGCCGCAATCGAAACAGTTAGTTTAGCCGCCCAAGCGAAAAACATTCAAATTCAAACTCACCTAGAACCCAATGTCGGCGATGTGTTAGGAGATGCTACCCGATTGCAACAGGTTGTCTGGAATTTGCTCACAAATGCCATTAAGTTCACTCCAACTGGAGGTCGAGTTGAAGTTGAGCTAAAAAGGATTGATTCCTGTGCTCAAATTCAAGTCAGGGATACAGGGAAAGGGATTAAGCCAGAATTTATTCCCTATGTATTTGACACATTTCGACAAGCCGATAGCAGTATTACCAGAACCTTTGGTGGGTTAGGGCTGGGATTAGCGATCGTGCGTCACGTCGTTGAGCTACATGGTGGAACTGTCAAAGCCGAAAGTTTTGGAGAAGGACAGGGAGCAACATTTACTGTCACACTTCCCTTATTAGCCAGAAGCAATGATGCAAACAGTGACCACAACGATAATCTATCACTCAAAGCTCACACTTCACCCTTGGCTAGATTATGTATCCTGGCCGTTGATGACGAAGTAGACAATTTAGAGTTAGTTCAATGTATTTTGGAGGAAGCGGGAGCCACAGTGATCTCTGTATCTTCGGCAAAAGATGCGCTACAAAAGCTCAATGAATCTAAGCCAGATGTTTTGATTGCTGATATTGGAATGCCACAAATTGATGGCTATATGTTGATTCGTCAAGTCAGACAACTATCCACACAGGAGGGAGGAGAGATTCCCGCGATCGCCCTGACAGCGTATGCAGGTGAGACAAATCAACAGCACGCACTAGCAGCCGGATTTCACAGGCATCTTCCCAAGCCTGTTGAGCCTGAAAGGTTAGTGGAGACAATTGAGAAATTGCTTCATCCAATAGAGTAAGGCAGAGTATTAGACATCTCCGAAAATTTCGTCGAAGCGGTTTATGGTATGGTGGGATTTTAAAGGGCGATCGCTCGATCTGGTAGAACTTGATAGGTCGAGGGCGATCGCATCCTTAATGTCTGGTTAGCCTGTGATTTTGGTTTGGTGCGATCGGATTTGCAGCCGAGATTTTTTGTAGATGAGTAATGTAGTAGATAACTAATATCACCCATTAAAAATTAAATATCACTTTGTGATTATAACAAGTCCAATAAGGAGGGGTGTCCTACGCTCCATTTAGATATTTTACGCTTATTACTAACATCACAATCTTCAGGTTTCCCCTTTTGTTTTCCCTGCTTTGGATGAGTTGGTCTGACTACTAGCCAATCTTCTTTTCTTTCAAGCAAACCAGCAAAATAAAACCAGGACAACATTTTGCTGGCGTAATCGCTTAAAGTTTTTTGGTTCATTTCTTTTCCCTCAAACCATATTTCTCCGAGCAATTTATGAAATTCATCTTGCCACATTGATTCACCTGGATTCAGTTTTTCGTACATTTTTTTGATAACTACATGAGCCTCAATTTTTTCCGCTAATTCTTCAGCTATTTCCTCATTTTTTAAATTTAAAAATATCTCTGATGCTCTTATTTTATCGTTTTCCTTATTTCTTGTTACTTGAAAAAAGTTTTGCAAATCCAGAACAGCATTTGTAACTATGCCATTCCCATATCCCGATCCACTTGCTAAGTCAGATATTGTTTCACAACTCTTAAGTAATCTAAAGATTTTTAAAAGAGTTGAAATCTTAGTTCGGGGTCTATAGCTTATTATCATTTCAGGTAGCTTACCATCCAACAAATATTCACGAAATATATCCCAGTAGATTTTATAGTTTTCCCCAGTTTCAATAACTAGCTTGCTTTTTAAGAGGCTACTAATTACATCTTTATTAAACTCGCGGCGTACATCCATCTTAGAAACTGGAGAAAATTTAGCTATATACTTTAAACACTTATCATCTCCAGTGATAATAGCTCCCTGAATATCTTTATTAAAGCTTGTTTCGATATCAGACTTGGTTATAACCTTGTTCTGGTCTGGATCAAGTTTAGATTGATCAATATCTTGATTATAAAGTTCACCGCACTCTCTTTTTAAGTACCAAGGTTGATTGAACCAAGGTTGACTAGAAAGATTGTCACGCAACGAAGTGGCTTTTGTAATTATTTCTAATTCTTTATCTTTCTTAGTTGTTACATATTCCTGAAATCCATCTAATAATTCTAATGATTCTGACTCAGAAAATTCAGCCAACTTAATATTTTTTAGTCGCTCTTGTAGCTTTTCCCATGTAGAAGATGCTGGATGTTCTGGGGGTAAATGAACATCGGTTCTCCAGCAAAAACCTAAAACTATATTCTTTTTTAAAGAATCAATCTCATAAGCTGCGTCCTTAAACAACCCGTAAAGAGATGAAAGTGCATCTTTAGTCAAAATTTCTTCAAATTGATCGAAAAAGATTACGATCACCTTATCACTATTTTCAAGATTTTCTATTAATAATCGAATTGATTCACTATGAAAAGGTGATTCAGGATTTATAGATACTAGGTGATTAGGAATCTCAACAAATCTACTATCAATAGCACCTTCTAATGCTTTTATAATAGCGGCACTTACAAATAGATTTGCGTTTTTTTCGTTGACGCTCGTAACATCTATATGATATATATAGACATTTCTCTTATCTTCGTTTTCTGATTTACTACCGCATTGTGATGCTAATTTAAGAACTAAAGATGATTTTCCTAACCCTGTATTTCCCGAAAAAGAAACAACTCTTAAGTCTGTGGTTTTATCCCTTACATTTTTGACAAACTCCCAAAACTTCTCTTGATGTGTCTCACGTCCAAAAAAATCTTCTGGGCGGGATGGACGATGGTAATCATCAAAACTATCAGCCTGATTAATTTTCGATACTGTTACTTTTTTAACTTCTAAAATCGACTGGTTAGTTAATTTATCTTTAGGCTCAATTACTCTTGGATTGAAAACAGTAATTTCAAGATTTTCCCAGATTTTATGAAGGGAAAAGTATTTTTTCCATTCTTCTGAACTCAAATAGCTTTTAGTCTTGGGAGTTGGGAAAATAGTAGCACACTCTGGAATATTACTCTCTCCCATTTCTTCCGCAACCCAAAAAAATTCTTTTTTATGCGTTACTAATAATGTAATGGTTTCAACACGACCACTTATTTGATCGATTTCAGGGAGTTTAATATTATGTAAATCCATAAATACTTTAGCAAGTTTATCTGAACTCCAACTCACTAACGTAAATGGTTTATTTTGTTTATCTTTATATTCATAAACAACCGCTTTTGCCTTTCCATTAAGATCGGAAGTTGAGAGTAAGTAGGCAAAGTCAACTTCTTTGTAAAGAGCTTGACCCATTAACTTGAATATAGTAGGAGCATCTATATATCGAGGATCTATATCTATAGAATTTTTCTGAAATTTACATTCAATTAATCCTCTTTCATTAGTCTCTGAATTCTTGACGTAGATATCAGTCTGCATTCCTTCAAATTCTATATTTTGAGTCACTTCCCATTGATATTTACGGAATAAAGCTGCTGACACATCTTCCCAAAAATCACCTTTTTCCTTATTACTCCATTCATCTGGTATGACTATTTTAAATCTTATGGTCGGCTCATTTACAGTCATATTTTTAGTCACCCCGTATAGGTTACTTATTATTAAATTTTCTTGAACAACCCATGATAATTAGGATTTTATCATTCTAATTAACGAATCAACTACTTATTTCCACAGACTGTTAATAATCTCGCTTGCACAGATTCTAAAATTGAATCTCGAATAAAAGCACTAGCATTAATAATCTCTATCCCAATTAATTCACCCGCTTCATTAAGTTCTACCGTAATATTAGGGCTAATTTCCACACTTCCGACTTCCAGTTCATCAGAAATCCTTAAATGAAGAATATCCTCTTTTTCAAAATACGCCATTTTTGGATTATTCATAAATTACAAATCTCCCACTTGTTAAACGAAACTTTATTTGTTGACGAGTAGTTGTATGCACAGTGATCGGAGTAATAGAATCTTCGTTTGTTTCATAAGGTATCATAACCAATTCCTGATTATGTTTACCCACAACAATTTGAGTTCCCGTTACTGTGTCATCATACCTTTCTCCCGAAAATCTAATAATATTTTCCAAGATACTTAAGTCAAACCCCCTTAACTCGGCTCTATATTGCATATAGTCAGTCCAGATAATTTTAACCATATGTCTAAATATAATTACATAACCGTTTTTTCCCTCATTGTATCCACGCTTGAGCCATTTGGGACATCCGATCGCGCTGTTCGGTTTTTACTGGATTTTCACCACTAATGACGCTCAACGCCCAAAACTAACGATCGGGTTTTTGTTCAAGATAGCGCAAAATCAATGGTGCAACAGGCTGTCCCATGCCAATAATTCTCTGATAAGTTGGCTGCATTGACTTCTTTCTGTGCAACCAATGACAGCATCCTTGTCTGGGCACGCCATTATTCTGCGAGGTTATTAAACTCCGCTTCCAGTTCTACCTTACTTTTAATCGGGTATTTATAAGCAGTGGTGTAGTCAGGTAGTTTCATGTCAAGGCGTAGCTACTCCATCAATCTATATTACCTTACTTAGGATCGCCCATTCGCACCCCAGCCCCTGACTCAGTGCAACTGACAGCCATGACTTGCTACCATCGAGCTAAAAAAAGGGATTGCTGCGACAACTCCCGCCACCATCGAGAAAAAACACGATTACCGAAGCATTAAAAGATAAAACAACGAACACTTACGAATTTAGAAGCATTACTCGATCGCCTAAATCTTGGACTCCGATCGCAACCTTAAGCAATGTCGATCGCCCACCAGTCCACCACCCCATCAGCCCCTCTCTGGACACGGCACTGAACCGTGTCCTTCTGATAACTTACCTGCGACAGCCTTGGGCGATCGCTCTTAACACCGCTAGCCGCACTTCTGGATGAGATTTCTCAAGCCCGTTCGCCCGAAAAATCCAGTGTCCGGCGCCCGCGTGCTCGATCGCAATCTTCTGACCGTCAGGCAAAACTATTTGCCACCAATTCAACACAGTGGCTTTAATAAGGTGGCACTGAATTTCGTTCAGTTGAACCTCCATTAATTTCAGTTGACGCATGATTGGATTTTGGGCAGATGACTTCATGATTTTTCTCATTAAATGAATTCGACTGTTTCTCGGCTTTGATTTCAGCTTGCCGATTTTTCAACTTAACTTCACCTTCAGAACTTTTCGCCTTAACTTCCCCTTCAGAACTTTTCGCCTTAACTTCCTTTTTACCACCTTTCGGCTCCACTTTCACGCCAAAACCTTTAGACTTAACTTTGCCTTGGGCAGAAGTTGAAGTCTTTTCCGTTGCCGGCTTCTTAAACTCCGCGTCTAATTGGTCTAAAATCTCCTCTTGTTCGGGAGTATGTTCCGCTGGCTGCTCTAAATTTCTGGGATTGTATTCGCCAACCAACCTTGCCAAAAATTCCGAAATTGACAGGCCTGCTGCGGCTGCTTTTTTCGTTAAAAGGGCGTAGGTGTCGGTTTTAATGCGAATTTGTTTGAGCCGGAGGTTGGGATTGTTGTCAACGGTTTCGGCAATAGTTACTGCAGTAATCCTTTCTTTTGGTATGACATCGACAACTTCTTGCCACTTTTCCTGTAAACGACAGTCGCCATATTGGTCGGTAATTGCGTGTTTGAACAAAGGGACAACTTGAGCAACGCAGCTAGGCAAAATCTCAAATCCTGCTTTAATTAAGCGCAGGCAAATTCCAGCAGCTTTGATAATTTGTGTGCAGTAAAAATACTGCCGACCTAATGCTTGTTCGCAGTAACTTTTAAAAGTTTTGAACTTGTCTTTGTACAATCGCAGCTTTCGGATCGCGTCTAGCATGATTCCTTGACGCACGTAGTCGAGGAATCCCCTTTTAATTTCGCCTGTCAGGTAGTCTAAATCGTGAAAGGGAGATTGATTCTGGATTTCTTCTTCAAAGTCTAGCAGCGGGCCTGCAAAGTGAAAGTTGGAGGCGACATCGCCTAGGTAGAAGTTGTCAATTGATGTGGACATGATCTGGAATGGTTCGAGAAAGGGCACGATAGCACGGAAGTTGTGCGATCGCAAAGGAGAAGTTTTGGTCTGGATCTTTGATACAATTTTGAGTTGTGTTGTCCTGTGAGGTCGATCGACCTTTTACATGGCATCACCTCCTCGGGGTTGAGGAAAAGAGGCTTGAGGTATGCGCCCTTGCCCGGAACATACGCTTGGGTATGCCAGCACAATTGATAGACACGAAAAATCAGGCGGTTCTTCAAACCTGCATTTTGACGAAAGTAGGCTCGCCCAACCGTCTTCTGTCATGTCCGTCACTTACAACTTTAGTTGGAAAGTTTCTCTTTGCCAACTAAAGCTGTATAACTTTAGTTGAATGAATCAAGATATAGACTATCTCAAACCAGAAACTATTCAAGAAGCTATCCAATTGGCTGAAGCTACTCAGGAACAACTAGCCCGAAACCTAGGAGTTTCTCTAAATACAGTGAACTCCTGGGTTAATTGTCGGAAAATGCCACGGGCGGATAATTTCTTCGCCCTATGCCGGGAGTTAAAGCTTTCGCCCAAAACCGTGGCTAGATTGCTACGCATCGATATCTCCAACATCCCTGACGATATCCCTTTGATAAGATCGCCCTCGCCCAACGACAACTAACAAGCACAGCAAAGTCATGGTCTGGATCTTTGATACAATTTTGAGTTGTGTTGTCCTGTGAGGTCGATCGACCTTTTACATAGCACGTCATTCTCGGCGTTGAGGGAAAGAGGCTTGAGGTATGCGCCCTTGCCGCAAAAAAACGCTTGGGTATGCCAGCACAATTGATAGACACGAAAAATCAGGCGGTTCTTCAAACCTGCATTTTGACGAGGCTCGCGCTCGCCGCCCTTTGTCATGTCACCTTTGTCTCATTATGAGATGTCAATTTAATTTTGTCAAGTATGACATCTCAATATGAGATTTTACGATCCAATGTCATCAAGAAAAGAACGAAGACAGGAGGGCAATTCACCATTGGAAGCCCTAAGAATCCACAAAACCGACTTATCACAAGATGAGTTCGCTTTTAAATGTGGGATTCCCCGCGCCACCTATCACAGATGGATATCTGGAGCAACAGAGCCCAAATTTTCTCTCGAACAGTTGAAAGCAATTTGCCGAGAACTACAAATAGAAAAAATAGATGAACTTCCAGAGAGCTTTGGCCCGAAGAAGCAATCAAACCAAACCAACAGTTAAAAAATTACTGCTGATACAATTTTGAGTCAGGCTGCAAGGTCGATCGACCTTTTACATGGCACCACCTTTTCGGTCTTGAGAAAAAGGGCTTGAGTCATGCACCCAAGCCCGGAAAATACTAAGGGTATGCAGGCATAATGGGTAGACACTACAAAAAAGGCGGTTCTTCAGACCTGCATTTTGACCTTGGAGGCTCGTTGAGCGGCCTTTGTTGTGCCTACCAACATGAAGTTTACGTCTTATCACACTCTTTGTCAAGACGTTTACATCATGAATATTCCGTCCTATGATAGAAGAAGATTTACAAGAAAAGGAGAAGTCTCCATTGAGACTACTCAGAGAACAAGCTGGACTAACACGCCCTCAAGTCAAAGAAAAAATCGGAATTTCCGAGCGAAGACAAGCTGACTGGGAATTAGGCAAGGCTCTACCTAATGCTGAAAACATACTTGCTATGGCTAACCTGTACCAGGTTTCTCTAAAAACTATGTTTGAGGTTTTAGGATTAGACGTAACCAAAATTCCCGATGACTTACCAAGTCGATCGCCCTCACCGAACGACAACTAACAAGCACAGCTAAATCATGGTGTTGACATTTGATACAATTTTAAACTGGGCTGTGAGGTCGATCGACCTTTTATATCAATTCCCGTTGCACCGGAATGATATAACAGCCCTCTCAAAACCCACAATGCCGTTCATCAAACCCTCACGAAACCTGTTCGATAAACTATCGCAGCGCGATTTGTAGCTAGCTTCATAGGTGTCTATTATGAGAAACGCTATATGAGGAATGTGATAGCAGTTATTTACCAACGAGTGCTACAGCACCGCTTTGCAAAACAGGAATTTCAATTCGGAACTCTGTTCCTTGATGGGGTTGAGAGAAGCACTCGATGGAGCCACCGTGCTTATCAACTACAATTTGATAGCTGATGGATAGCCCTAATCCAGTTCCTTTACCAGTTGGTTTTGTGGTGAAGAAGGGATTGAACGCCTGTTGTCTAACAGTTTCCCTCATCCCAGATCCATTGTCTTGAACTTGAATGACCACGTTTTTAGAATAACCGGGCCCAGTTTCTTTTGTGACTAGCTTAGTCCGAATAGTGATGCAACTGGGATTCTTTTGGATATCTTTTGGAGAACGGTGATTGTCGTAGTTTTCTAAAGCATCGATCGCATTTGCCAGAATATTCATAAAGACTTGGTTCAGCTGTCCGGCATAGCACTCTACTCGCGGTAAGTCGCCGTACTCTTTAACAATTTCAATAGCAGGATGATCCGGTTTTGCCTTCAGTCGATTTTGCAAAATCATCAATGTGCTGTCAATTCCCTCGTGGATATCAACTGGCTTCATTTCTGCCTCATCCAGCCGGGAGAAGTTTCGTAGCGACAGGACAATTTGACGAATGCGATCGGCTCCTACCTTCATTGAAGTCAGCATTTTGGGCAAATCTTCACTAATGTAGTCCAGATCGAACTCTTCAATTTTTTCCTGAATTTGGGCATTAGTTGGATAGGTTTGCTGGTAAAGCTGAATCAGCTTTAGTAAATTTTGCGTGTAGTCGGCAGTATGGCTCAGGTTGCCATAGATAAAGTTGACTGGATTATTAATTTCGTGAGCAACACCAGCAACCAGTTGCCCCAAACCTGACATTTTCTCTGCCTGAATAAGCTGTGCCTGAGTTTGCTGTAAGGTTTTGAGTGCAACCTCAGCTTCCTCTTTTGCTTGCCTTAAAGCAGCTTCGGCTTGCTTGCGCTCAGTAATATCCAGTGTCAAGGATGCAACTCCAACAATCTTTCCAGCATCCCCTACTAAAGGCGTATTGAACCATTCGCAAATAATGGTTTGGCCGTCTTTCGTAATATTTTCGTTGACGCTGTACATTCCTCCAACCTGACTCAACAACTCGTTCATAACTTGATCGACCACCTTTCTGGCAGACGCAGGCACAATTAATTCTGCGGCATGGTGTCCGATCGCCTCTGTAGCCGTGTAACCAAAAATCTGCTCTGCCGCTGGATTCCAGGCAGTGACTTGAAAGTTTAAATCCCATTCCACCACTGCCAGTGTACTTTGGCGGAATAGAAAAGATAGCCGCTGTTCCGACGCTTTGAGTTCCTCTTCTGCCTGTTTCCGTTGAGTAATGTCAATCCCTGTTTTGATGATGTACTCAATTTCACCCCGATCGTCCACTAAAGCAGTATCTGACCAGGCAATCCGTCTGAGTTGTTGATCTTTGCTCACCCAACTGCCTTCATACTGCTGGGGAAAATTACCAGCTTTTAAAGACTCAAAAGTAGTTTTGGTTTGTCCAGCTAAGTCTGAGTTCGGGAACAAGTCCCAAATGTAGCGCCCCTTCACTTGACTAAACGAGTAATCAGTCATTTGTTCGCAAGCTCGGTTAAAGCGAACGATTTGTCCCTGCGTGTCGAGCACAACTACCAGGGCACCTGCAATTTCAAGAATGGCTGAAACAAAATTGCGTTCCACTTCAACTGCTTTAATCAGTTCCTCTAACTGGGTTGCCATATTGTTAAAGGCGATCGCCAATGTCCCCAGTTCGTTTTGGCTATCAATGTTGACCCGCGTCTCTAATTCCCCCGCACTGAGTTCAGTAGCTGCCGTGGTTAAGCGCTGGAGTGGCACCACAATTTGCCGAATAAATAGAAAGCCAATGCCAACAGCGACGATCGTCACCACCGCCAATGAGCCTCCCATAATTGAGAGCATTTGGTAAACGGGAGCATAGGCCTCAGCCGTTGGCAGTTCTACAACCACATTCCAATTCACGCTCCGAACTAAGGCACTGGCTCCCAATACTTCTACCTGCTTTAGGCCCGGATAAACGTTAAGGTGCTTAGTATCTTCGGAGGCTTTCAAAAATTGAAAGAAGGGGCGCTTAGAAATATCTTGAAGTTGAAACGTTTCTGGGTTACTACCCTTTTGAGCAATGAGAAAATTACGCTCATCAACTACATAGACATAACCCGTCTTGCCAACCTCGATTTGGGAAACAACAAACCAGAGAAAGTTGAGATTTATCTCTGCTAATAGCACCCCATCCACCTCATCTCGCTCATTCCGAATCGGAACCGCCAGAATGGTGGTTGGTTGGTGAGTTTTAGGATTAATTTCTACAGGACTGACATAATCTTCCTGTTGTTTAAAAGCACGAATAAACAGTGGCGAATTGGCTGGATTTTCTAACTTAAGCGGTTCGTAGGGTGAAACTGACGTGACAACTTCTCCCTTCCGGTTCAAAATGGCAACGGCTTCATAAGCATCATGATGACGAATCAACCCTTCCAACAGGCTCTGCTGCGCTTGAGGTTGAAAGTTTGTGAGTCCTTTGACCCTAGCTAAATAGCTCAGTTTTCGTTTCAAGTCATCTAGATAATTATCAATCTGCCCTGCTGCTGTCTGACTACGCTCTTGTTGGAGCGATCGCGATTGCTGGATCTGCGCCTGAAAGCTGAGGTAGATCAGCAAGCCACCTGTGGGCAGTAAGCTCAGGAGAACCAAAAATATCAAACCATAGCGGAGCTGATGTGCAATAGAAAAGAAGCGTTGCCAGGGATGAGAACGGGAGCTTCTGGCAATCGGCAGAACGCGCTCGTTGCGTTGATTTTGCATCGGACTTAGGATCAATATTGGTAAATCAATTAATCGGTACACTAAGGAGAAACATCAATTTGGCCAGTCGTCACAGCATCTCGGATAATCTTGAAAGTGTCCTCTTCCTGAGACGTGAGACTACCACGGAAAGGGGCAAAGTCGTAGATTTTTTCCTTGAGCCCAAACTTGTAAAGTTTTCCTTCCCAGCGACCTTCCTGGGTTAACACCGCCGCATTGAGCACCAGATTGGGAATGTCCTCCAGAACGCTAGTTAGGACTTTGCCGGGAGCCAGTTTGTACTGATCCTTTCCCCAACCAATCACAAGGACTCCTGGCTTTTGCGTAACGGTTTTTAGCGCGGCTAACCCTGCCTCATCCGCGTTGAATGCCAAAACATCTACTCCAGATGCAACCATATCCGTTGCCACTTTGGTGGCTTTGTCCGTATCACTCCAAGTGTTGAGAAAAGCAGTCGAGGCTTGAACAGAGGGATTCGTTGCCTTCACTCCCCGCCTAAACAAGGCTTCTTCTTCTTTGTAAACCGGATAAGGTGCACCCACAATATAGCCAACTTTATTGCTCTTGGTCTTCATGGCAGCCAAAGCGCCTGTGAGGTACCCCACCTCACCCGATCGAAAGGCAACAGCCCCCAAATTTCTGTTATTCCCTGGATACGTTGTAACCAGGGCAAATTTCGTTCGCGGAAATTCTTGAGCGACCTTTTCGGCAGCTTTGAGATAGGCACCACTGGCGGCAATTACCAGGTCATAGCCTGACTGGGCATATTTGCGAATGGCAGCTTCACTATGTTCACCGTCAATACTGTCAGTAATGTCTACCTGAGCATTAAATTTATATTTGATTAGATTCAATCCTTCAAAGCAGGATTGAGCCCAACTGTGGTTATCTTTAGGTCCTATGGTGACCATTGCCACTCTAAAGCTGCTAGAGGTAGTTGCTTCAGGAGAAGAGTTTACGTTCGGAGTCGATCGACTGCAACTGATCGCAAAAACCAAAGCTAGAGCCGCCAGAGTCATTTGTTTCAAGAGAGATTGAATTCGCATAATAGCTTTTCGCAGCAATATTACTTTTTCTACGCCGCTAAATTTGTTGAACGGTATTGTAAAACTTTAATAATTTTGTAAGCATCGATAAACAATAATAGTATCATATAATCAGTAGGGTCAACAAAAAAGGTTACGTTTGTTGAAAGATGGAGGTTCTGAATGCAACTAACAGAGCGACACATCATTAAATCTACAAATCTACGGAACACCGTTTCGCCCAGATTGATGAATTAGCCTTTAAGTCCAAAAATCTCTACAATGCCGCCAATTACGTCATTCGTCAGAGTTTTGTTTATGGATGGGGCTATATCAATTACAACGAAATGAACCGTTTGATAAAGTCTCATGAAGCATACAAGGCTTTACCTGCTAAGGTTAGTCAACAAATTTTGATGATATTGGACAAGAATTGGAAATCGTTTTTTGAAGCGGTTAAAGCTTACAAAGTTGATGACTCTAAATTCACGCGATCGCCCGAAACTGCCCAAGTACAAAGATAAGGTCAAAGGGCGAAACATTCTCGCCTACACGATTCAAGCAATTAGTAGCAAATTGCTGAAGAAAGGAATTATTAAGCTTTCGGGTACTAATCTCTCAATCAAAACCAAAGTCAGTCCCGATCGAATTTGTCAAGTTAGGCTGGTACCAAAATGCGATTCGTATGTAATTGAGGTAATTTATAATGAACAGGAGTCCACCCTGGACGATGATAAATTTGTAGCTAGCATTGATTTAGGACTGGATAACTTAGTGGCGTTAACTTCAAATCAGCCGGGTTTTACCCCTCTCCTGATTAACGGGCGACCATTGAAGTCGATTAATCAGTTCTACAATAAACGCAAGGCACAATTACAATCTCAATTGAAAGAAAATCGCAAAACTTCACCCGGCATTCAACAATTGACTCGCTGTCGCAATCAAAAAATCGACAATTACTTACATCATGCCAGTCGCCTAATTGTTGGCGTTTTAAGCGCGAAACAAATTGGGACTTTAGTAATTGGCAAGAATGCACAGTGGAAAACTGAGATTGATTTAGGAAAACCAACCAATCAAAACTTTGTCAGCATTCCTCATGCTCGACTATTTGAGATGTTGGAATACAAAGCTCGACTGGTTGGGATTAAGGTGATCGTGCAAGAAGAGTCTTATACTTCACGAGCAAATTTTCTGGGTTTAGATCCAATCCCTGTGTACGGAAAGACTGACAAAGATATTGCATTTAGTGGCAGGCGGATCAAAAGAGGGTTGTACAAAACATCGGTAGGTCAATTAATTAATTCCGATGTTAACGGGTCTTACAATATTCTGATAAAAGCAATCCCAAATGCGTTTAGCAATGGGATAGGGAGCTGTGTAGTTCAGCCAAGGCGGGTCAATCCGCTCGAAGTGAAAGCGAAAGGGGAGGGACTTAACGCCTCCCATGTCATGTCATAAATGCCTATACTTTTACTAGCTATCTCAACAATCTTCAAAACTCTTACTCTCGTTCGTATTTAATGACTCTGACAGATTCAGCGTACCACTGATTTAAGCTCAAAAACAAGTAAGGACACGGCAGTGCCGTGTCCTTACAAATCTAACCTGCAATTAACCGAATTTGCTATTACTTAACAAACAGCATTTCTTGATAAGTAGGCAGAGGCCACAAATCATCAGCCACTTCACCTTCCAGAGCATCCGCATACTGGCGAACCTCATCCATCAAAGGACGAATTGTTTGCGAAGCATACTGCATATGGTCTTCTGTCGAAGCAAAATCGTGCTTGATCAAAGCATCACTCAATTTGCTCGCAGTATCCATCATGGACTTAACCAGCACCGCTACTTTTTCGGCACTTTCTTTTTCCAGTTCAATCCCAATCTCTTTCAATTTAGAAATCGTGCCGGAAAGTTCAGCTAAATACCTCACCGCTGCGGGGTAAATAATGGTTTTGGCCATGCTTATTACCAGTTTTGCTTCGACTTCAATTGCCAGCAAATACTGCTCTGCATAAACATCGTAACGGCTTTCTAATTCAACGGGAGTCAGAACACCTGTCTTTTCAAACAACTCTTCAATGTACCCTTCCTTCAACACGGGCAAAGCATCTGCCGTAGTCCGCAAGTTAGCTAAACCCCGTTCCTCAACGGCCATTTTGTGCCATTCTTCCGAATAGCCGTTGCCGCCAAATATAACCGCACCGTGCTCGTCCATCACTTCTTTCAGAATTGTTTGGATGGCAGCATGCAGTTCAGTTCCGTTAGCCAAATCGCTTTCTAATTTGTTAGCAATCCAGTCCAAAGAATCTGCAAGAATTGTATTCATTGCCACCAGCGGCCCGGAAACAGACTGACCGGAACCTACTGCACGGAATTCAAATCGGTTTCCAGTAAAGGCAAAGGGCGAAGTCCGGTTTCTGTCCCCAGCATCCTTCATGAAAGTAGGCAGTGTTTCTACACCTAAGTTCATAATTCCCCGACCTTGAGAGTCCTTAATTTCTCCCCGGCTAATTTGCCCGAAGATATCTTCTAATTGCGAACCCAAATAGACAGAGATAATTGCTGGCGGAGCCTCATTTGCACCCAATCGGTGGTCGTTGCTAGCAGTAGCAACTACCGCGCGCAACAGCGGCCCGTATTTGTGAACTCCGCGAATCACAGCGCCGCAGAAAACTAGAAACTGCACGTTCGAGTGCGGTGTATCGCCCGGGTCTAATAAGTTTCCTTGGGTGGCATTGCCGACCGACCAGTTGACGTGTTTGCCAGAACCGTTAATGCCGGCGAAAGGCTTCTCGTGCAGCAAACACATAAAACCGTGTTTCTTCGCAGTGTTGCGAAGAATTGTCATGGTTAATTGTTGGTGGTCGCTGGCGACGTTTGCTGCTTCAAAAACTGGTGCAATTTCAAACTGACCGGGAGCTACTTCGTTGTGGCGGGTTTTTGCAGGAATCCCCAGCCGGTACATTCTTTCTTCTACTTCCTGCATGAAGACTTGAACGCGCTCTGGAATCGCTCCAAAATAGTGGTCGTCAAATTGCTGACCTTTGGCAGGAGGTTTGCCGAAAAGGGTGCGACCTGCTAGCAGTAAATCGGGGCGGCTGGTGGTGAAATTGGAATCTACCAGGAAGTATTCTTGTTCGGGTCCGCAACTGGAATTGACGGGAGAAACTTCGGTATTTCCTAATAGCTTTAACACTCGGGTTGCTGCTTTGTTCATTGCGGCAATGGAACGCAAAAGCGGCGTTTTTTTGTCTAAGGCTTCACCTGTCCAGGAGATGAAAACAGTGGGAATGCACAAGGTCATGCCGTTGTCTGTTTCCATGACATAAGCAGGGCTGGTGACATCCCAGGCTGTATATCCGCGAGCGGCCGCAGTCGAGCGAATGCCGCCGTTGGGGAATGAGGAGCCATCGGGTTCTCCTTGTACGAGAACTTTGCCGGCAAATTCTGAGATGACGGAGCCATCGCCTTGCACTGAGATGAAAGCATCGTGCTTTTCGGCGGTGCTGTTGGTTAGCGGGTAAAATACGTGGGCGTAGTACAGGGCTCCTTTGGAAATAGCCCAATCTTTCATTGCTGCTGCAACTACATCAGCTACGGAATCATCGAGTTTTTGGCCTGTTTGAACGGTGTTTTTTACTGATTTGAAAATACTTTTGGGCAGACTTTCTTGCATTTTGCTCAGACTAAAAACGTCTGTTGCCCACAGATCTTCTAGCCGCTTGGGAGGCCGGGCAGGCATCAGTTTGCGGTTGACGATTTGAGAAATGGCTTGAACGCGCGATTCGTTTACACTCATGGTTATTTTTATTGGGGTTGCAGGACGAGTAGTTGTGAAAAAATAGATGTTAGCAAAAGTCTAACTATTGACGAATATGTTGGATTTACCCAAGATTTTTTGTCAAAGCTAACTTTGGGTAGAATGCCTTTTTTGGCAGGCTCTAAAAGATTGGATGAGCGAGGCCCTATCACTTCGCCCATCTGGCGTGACAATCCAGTGTCAGATGCGATTGGATTTTGGTTATTAGCAGCAATAAAATAGATGACAAGAGCCTGTACTAACTTGAGTCAACATGATAGATGTCTGCACTGCACAAATTTAGTAACTAATCTTCACCCTGGTCAGCTCAAAAATTTTGTGCGAATCAATTCCGATGAATTCAGGTCAAAACTACTTATGGTTTTTAACGGTTCGACGATCGATAAATCGCAGTCCAGCAAACAACGCACTCGTTTAGGGGTTTTGGAGAATTATGGAGAGTACACAATCTACACTTGGAGAGTTTAAACAATCATTAACCAAATAAATGTATTGTAGGCTACAGAATTTTAGGTTTTTTTCAGAAGGGTCGCACCGATCGCACACAACCGCAGGATTTCAGTGTAACAGGACGCGGGGCGCTGAAACTGAGGGGCGATCGTACATTTACAGGACTTACCCAGGGATACTATATATAGTGTGCCAAGAAAGGGCTCTCGCTTTGACGTTGCTGAATTCGGCTATGAAATTTGTAGGGCCAATCCCCCCGTGGTTGCCGCACCGCTGACGAAGTAAGCTTTGATTCTGCCGCACCACAAAACTTTCTCGGCGCAGTAATGGGGATTTCTATGAATTTAAAATTAAGAGACTTAGAGCAATAGTTCAAACACTTTGAGACGCCGTTTATTGAGCATAAATGAGTAAAATTTAAACTTTTATTTAACTCGTTGGTAATCCGAAGACTTCAGAGCATGAGCCAAAAAGCGTTCTGTGTAGTACAAAGCTAATTGATTGCTCGGGCCATTAAAAACTGCATCAAAGGCGTGTTCAGCCCAAGGAATTTCGAGCAAAATAGCCCGATCGCCCGTGGCTCGCAATCGTTCGTAGAGCGATCGGCCAAACTTAGGCTGAACGATATGGTCGCGACCTGCATAAACCAGTAGAGAAGGGGGAAGATTCGGTTTAATATAATTTATGGGAGAAGCCCGACGGTAAAGCTCGTTGAGTTCGTCTGGCGTTCCTCCCAGAAAAGCACGCAAGACGGCTCGAACATTTATGGCATCAGGAAAAGGTGGGTCATTATATCCCCGGAGCAGGTCATTTGGCCCGTAATAGTTCACCACTGCTCGAACTGGAAGCACACTAGAATCATAAGCAGTTAGCATTGCTAAATGGGCCCCTGCAGACCTTCCCATCAGAGCAATTCGCTCTCGATCGATTTCCCAATCAGCAGCATGAGTTTTGATATAGGAAAGAGCGGCTTGTACGTCCTCAAGCTGAGCAGGAAATCTATACTTGGGAGCGTGGCGGTAAGCAATTGCAACAACACAATAGCCTTGGGCGGCCATATAGCGGCTGAATTCCTCATTGGAATCGGGATTGCCTCTCTGCCAAGCTCCCCCGTAGAGGGTGATAATCGCCGGATATTTGCCAATTTGCATCGGCCGATAAAGGTTTAGTTGCAGTGAAACTCCGTCAGGGTGGGCAAATCCAATAGCCCGATCGATCCTAACGTCTCTAATCGGAATTCCTCCGAAGGCATCTGCGAGGATAAACGGTTGAGGGCGTAGCTGGGCGCGATCGGCTTGAGGAACGGCTGCTAAATAGTTTTCCCCTAGAACAGCTTGCATTTGGGTAGCTATGGCTGCATTGGCTGCTGGGAACTGAATCAGGGGAAGCAGGCCCAGGATGAGGGCGAACAGGTTACAAATGAGTAAAATAATGTAGACTTTGCCTTGATGCCGTCTGAGCAGGTTCAGCAGAAGGGCGATCGTATTGATACCGACCAACCAAGGACTGATTTCGGGTGCTCCCACCGCCAAAGGGTACAAGAACATCGTGGGTGCTGGTACGATGACCCAGAGACTGAGAAATAGCCCGATCGCACTCAGGAACCAAGAAATAAATGGCGAGACTAAGAACGCTGCCAATAAGGGTAACTTTTTGCGGTTCTTCTTGTGGATCATCGGATTTTCGCAGCCTAATTTTTAATTAGTTTAAATTAATCTGGCCGTTTTATTGGTGAGTCTATCGCCTTTGGCATTTTACCCAACCAGCAGCTTCATTGACTCCGACATCCTATGTCGGTCGAAAATGCTTTGTATCGTTCTATTTTCATCTTTGGGGTTGTTCGCTGTTTGTGGGAATCTTAAGCTGAGGTTGTCCCGCTAAACTAGCTGTATGGGCTGTTACTCATCAAAAGTTTGGCTATTATTCCGATTTTGGTAGTTAGACAGAGACAGCACTTAGGCACGGGTGTGGAGAAACCGGGTTTTTTTACAGATTATTAAAATTTATGGAAACCTCAAATCGGGACGCAATTAAATTGTAGAGCAAGTGTATTTCTCAGGTAAAATCGAGTCTAATCCTTTAATTGCTGAGGCATAGTCTCATGCCCATTCCTAAACTCAGTGAAACAACCATCGAGCTTCACACCTCTGCCCAATCCCTCAAGCGGGGTGAAGCTTACTATTTAGCGGGCAATGTTACTAGGGCAGTCCGGCGTGGCAATATGGTGCAAGCAGTAGTGGAGGGTTCCGAAGTAGAACCCTACCGTGTTACCCTGCCCTTTGATGATGCCGGATTAGCATCTACATTATTCTGCACTTGTGCTTACGATAACGGTGGGTGGTGTAAACACATTGTTGCGACGCTGTTATTGTGTATGCGGCAACCAGAAATAATTGAGCAGGGCCCGACACTGGAACAATTGCTCGATCGCCTCAACGATGTACAAACCCAGCAATTAATACAGCATTTAGTAAAAAAAGAACCATCACTCATTGATGATATCGAACGATACATTAACTTAAGTGCTATTCCTGCACCTTCAAACCAACCTACCAAAGCACCCCGCCACACCTCCATCGATCCTGCTCCCTTTCGGCACCAAGTACGACGAATTTTGCGAGAGGCTGTGAGGTATTTGGAGGATGGATGGGAGGAAGACCCGATTACAGAAGAACTTTTAGATGTAATTCAGCGAGCCCAGGAATTCAGCGCACAGGGAGATGGCAACAACGCCTTAGTAATTTTAGAAGCCATCACCACAGCCTGCGTTGAAGATTGGAATGATGTAGAAGAGTTTGGCGCTGACAATTCTGAGATAGCTAACGCTTTGAATGAAGCTTGGACAGAAGCCATTTTGACGGCTCAACTAACTGCTGAAGAAGAGATCGATCTCCAGGTGATGTTAGAAGCTTGGCAAGATGAATGGGATTGTGATTTCAGCATGAGCTTGGAAGCTTTACACCAAGGTTGGGACGACCCCCTACTCCAACAGGTACTTGAAGGAAACATTACTGGGTCAGGAGTGTGGGCTGGTGACGCACCAGACTGTGCTAAGGACTTAACATTAATCCGCTTGCAAATCCTCGATCGCCAGGAACGCGATCGAGAATACTTATACTTAGCCCAAGCAGAAGGTTGTACTCAACAATACTTGACGATGTTAACTCGTTTGGGGAGAGTAGAAGAAGCAGTGGAAGCTGCTGCTACCCAGATGCAATCAGCGGAAGATGCTTTGGCTCTCGTTCAAACTTTAAAACAACAGGGAGCCTTAGAACAAGCTCTGAAAATTTGCCAAGCTGGGTTAAATTTGTCAGGTCATTGCCATTACCAACTGGCAATCTCGATGAGTGAGTTGGCTGTTGAGTTGGGCGAAGACGAACTTGCGTTAAATGCTAGAATCCAGATATTTAAAATCAAACCGTCTTTTAGCGATTATAGTTTAGTGAAGGAGTTAGCAAGAGATAGTTGGTCAACTTTGAAAGCAGATTTGTTAGCAACTCTGAAAAGTAATGAAAGTTGGAATTTTACTGAGGCGAAGGTTGATATTTTTCTGGATGAGGGAATGATTGAAGATGCGATCGCCCTTGCTGATGGCTTGAGTTATTACGACTCAGCACTGATTCACCGAGTAATGGGGGCTGCTATCAGCCACAGCCCCGATTGGGTAATCGCCAATGCTTGTCGGCGTGCTGCATCGATTATGGATCAAGGGAAATCAAGCGAGTACACTCTTGCGATTAAGTGGTTGGAAAAAGCCCGCGCTGCCTATTTACACAGTGGGCAAAATCTTCAGTGGTCTGCTTATCGTTCTCAACTGATGCAAGTACACAGTCGCAAGCGGAAGTTGATGGAAATGCTCAAAAGTCCCAATTTAGATTGAGCCTTAAGTTTACCGTAAACCCAAGTGAAAGCGACCCCACCCAGGAGCGAATAAACCTTACTTAATTTTTGCTTTCACGGCCCTAGACTCTACTGTGAATCCTGGAATATCTTGCAGTTCTGTTTCGCTCAAGCTGTACTGTTCGCAAACCAAACTCAAACGAGTTCCGGTACTTTTAACAGCGTTGACAGAGTGAGTCAAATCTCCTTGAAAATAGATCAGCGAGTTGGCTTGCGGCTTAATTTGCCCGACTTGCTGTTTGTTGCGCCGCAGTATCAACTCTCCCCCTTGCAAGTTTGGCGGTACTTGTACGTACAAAACGCTGACGGCTGCGGGAGGTTCAACAGTTTTGCAGTACGATCGCAAAGATCGATCGATATGCGGATCGACGCGGGAACCTTCACCCAGCAACAAAGGGTTGAGGTAAAAAGCATTGCATTCAGGCTGTAATGCTTGGTCTAGATAGGGTTTGAACAAAGGGAACCGCCGTTCTACTTCGGCGATTTCCGAACGTTGAAACACTACGGAAAACCCTTTTGTGCCAATGAAATCGCGATTGAGGTTGTTGATGGCTAGATAAGGGGAGGCTAGAATTGCTCCTCGCAAGTCGTTGAGGTAGTCGATCGAGAAAGCGTTAGGATGTTGGCTATAGTATTTCAAGGCACTCAAAAATCATCAAATTTTAAGGAAACAGCAGATAGAAATGCAGCAATCGCTCAGACTTGGGATTGCTTCGTTCCTGGCGGAGGATATCATAATGTTGATTTAAGTCCGCGTACTTAAATCAAAGGTTTTTCTTAACTGCGGGCGATCGCCCGGAAGTGTCGCAACCCACTAGCAACGGCAGAATATCAGTATACAGGCGATCGTTGTCGTGAGTCGATTATATTTGCAATTCCATTATACATGATGCCGCTCAGCAGCCGATCGCCCATTTATTTTAACTTGTGGAATTGCAGGGGCGAGCCTAATTTCCGGGAGCGCATCCGGCATCTGGTTTATCACTAATTTCTTGAGTTTGCTAGCTGGAAAACAGATGCGTGTTGGGGCTTGGTCGCAAACATCTTGCTAAAACAAGCACTCCGTGAATTAGGTCAAAATGCTGGGAAGGCGATCGACAATATCTAACTGGCGATAGAACGTTAATAAAGTTGACAAATAGAGGGTGGTCTAAAAAATACCACCAGTCGCAACAGTTACTAAGTAATTATTTGCGATTATATTAATATTTCACAGAGCCGAAAAAAGCCAAGCTGCCAGCTATAATTAAAGAGTAAGTAAAAACAACAACTCGCTGAAACGATATGCCAACAACATTGTACGAAAAAATGGGTGGAGAGTCAGCCATTAAAGAGATGGTTGATGATTTTTACCGCGATGTTTTGGCTGACGAGATAGTGAGCTATTTCTTCGATCATACAGATATGGAAAAGCAGCGCCGCCATCAAACTGCTTTTATCTCTTATGCCCTTGGCGGCTCCCAGCAATACTCAGGCCGTTCAATGGAGAAAGCACACGCAGGTTTGAATTTACAGCCTGAACACTTTGATGCAATTGTGAACCATTTGACCGATGCCATCATTGCCCACGGCGCGTCCCAAGAGGACCTTGATAAAGCGCTAGCTAAGATCGCTACTTTGAAAGATGCTGTTTTGTACAAGTAAAATGGAGTGAAGACAACAGGGTTTTTGCACCCACTAGAATAGTGATAAAAGTGGAGATTTCGTAAGTGTGCAGCGAAAGCTCCACTTTGTTTTTTGCCGCATATAATGAACCGCGAAGAGGCGAAGGAAGAGAAGAGTTCACACTTAATGCGAGCATTCCTATAGTTATTTAATCGCTATCCCGTAGGAGTTGTGGTAAGCAATCGCGCGATCGATATAGTAGTGGATTTAAGTTATTTCTGACATCTTGCACCGTTATCAAGAACAGGCAAGATGCCTGTTCCACAAAGACTAATTTTTCTTGTGGAACAGGCATCTGGCGTTATCAAGAACAGGCAAGATGCCTGTTCCACAAAGACTAAATTTTCTTGTGAGACAGGCATCTTGCCTGTTCATAAAGCCTGATTGAGAAGGGTGCAAGGTGTCAGTTATTTTTGACTGGGTTTATTGATACTTGTTTGATTTTTTATAGTAGCTTATTCGGCTAGCCCCGGTAGGGCTGAAGTATATTTTACGGCATTTGTTCATTTACTTGAAATCCTGACAAGTTATATTCCTCCTTTAGCTAGATGACGGTAGTCAAGTGCGGATAGCACGATCGGTTTACCAATTGCCAATTACCAATTACCAAATCGTATATGCCGCAATACTTCGGAAAACTTCAAAAAACCGAACAGCCTTGGTCAACAATCGGTTCGGTAGAATCCATAAATAAAACCGATCGCACCTTTCACTTTAATTGCGGTGAAACTTCCCTAAACCTCAGCATCCTCGCGCCGAATTTAATCAGAGTGCGAATGTCCCCGACAGGTGAATTCAAAAGCCGATCGCAATCAATAACTGTCCCTGACGAAGAGTGGGAAATCACACCATTTGAAGTGCGAGAAACAGACGAAAAAATAGAAATTGAAACAGCGCAAATAACGATTTCAGTCAAGCGCGATAGCGCTTCCGTCGAATGCTTTGACAAATCGGGAAAACCCTTTGCTAGCGACTGCGATCCCAGTATGGGATGGCGCACCGACGCAACCGCAGCTTGGAAACGCATCGAAGCAGACGAACACTTCTACGGTTTCGGACAACGCACCGGCTTTCTCGACAAACTCTCCGAAGTCAAGACACACTGGACAATAGACGCGCTTGACTACAATTCCCTCAGCGATGAAATGTACCAGGCGATCCCATTTTACATCGCCCTGAATCCCGATCGCGCTTACGGCATCTTTTTCAACACTACATTTTGGAGTCGATTCGACATCGGCGCCGAACAACCGGGAGTTTTGCGGATGGAAACCAGAGGCCCGGAACTCGATTACTACATCATTTACGGCCCGGAACCCGCCCAAATTCTCGCCACCTACACGCAGTTAACCGGTCGGATGCCGCTTCCGCCAAAATGGGCGCTGGGATACCACCAATGCCGCTGGAGCTACGACTCCGAAGACGTTGTGCGGGAGTTGGCGAAGGAATTTCGCGATCGGGCGATTCCCTGCGATGTCATCCACCTCGACATCGACTATATGCACGGCTACCGCATTTTTACCTGGAGCCCGAAGCGTTTCCCCGATCCCGCGAAACTGCTCGCAGACTTGAAAGCAGCCGGTTTTAAGGTTGTCACGATTGTCGATCCCGGTGTCAAGTACGAACCGGAAGGAGATTATGAAGTATTCGATCAGGGTGTGGAGAATGACTATTTCGTCCGCACCGCAGAGGGAAGGCTATTCCACGGTTACGTTTGGCCCGAAAAAGCGGTGTTTCCAGACTTCCTGCGGCCAGAGGTGCGCCAGTGGTGGGGCGAATTGCACAAAAACCTTACAGATATGGGGGTTGCGGGGATTTGGAACGACATGAACGAACCTTCGATCGCAGAACGGCCTTTTGGCGACGGCCACCAACACGTCTGGTTTCCGCTGGATGCACCGCAAGGCCCGGAATCCGAGGGCGCCACCCACGCGGAAACGCACAATTTGTATGGTTTAATGATGGCGAAAGCTTGTTCGGAAGGGTTGCAAAAAGTGCGCTCGGGCGAACGATCTTTTGTGCTGACGCGATCGGGTTTTGCGGGCGTTCAGCGTTACTCCTCGGTATGGATGGGCGACAATCAATCGCAGTGGGAATACTTAGAAATGTCGCTACCAATGCTTTGCAATATGGGGCTTTCCGGCGTGGCGTTTGTCGGTTGCGACATCGGGGGTTTTGCGGAGAATGCAACCGCCGAAATGTTCGCGCGGTGGATGCAGGTGGGAATGCTGTATCCCTTGATGCGCGGTCATTCGGCGATTAGTACGGCGCAGCACGAACCGTGGGTTTTTGGCGATCGCACTGAGAAGATTTGCCGCGAATACATGAATTTGCGCTATCAGTTGTTGCCTTATATTTACACGTTGTTTTGGGAAGCTGCGACGACGGGAACACCGATTTTGCGACCGTTACTATATCAATTTCCGCGCGATCGGGCAACTTATCATCTTTACGATCAAGTATTGCTCGGCCCGTCGCTGATGGCTGCACCTGTTTACCGGCCGGGTGTTGAACACCGCGCCGTGTATTTGCCCGAGGGTACTTGGTACGATTGGTGGACGGGCGAATGCTATCAGGGCCCGACGCACATTTTAGCTTATGCACCTTTGGAGAGAATGCCGCTTTACGTGCGGGGCGGCGGCATAATTGCGATGGAACCTGTGAGGCAATTTGTCAGCGAAGAACCGGTTGAGTCATTAAAAATGCGAATTTGGCCCGGAAGCGGTGAATGGACGCTTTATGAGGACGACGGACACAGTTTTGAACATGAACAAGGTGTCTGGGCAACGACTAATTACAAAGTGTATTTGGAAGAGGAAAAAATCATCGTTGAAATTGCCGCGCGCGAGGGTCAATTTTCGATTTCTGAACGCGAAGTTATTGTGGAAGTTGTTGGCGTTGGCGAACAGCGATTTACAGATGATGGTACGGCGCGGCGTTTGACATTTGGATAACTTTGGCATAAAGCGGTTTATGCTATGGTGGCATTCAGGGCGATCGCTCGATCTGGTAGAGTTTGAGATAGAAAGGGCGATCGTCTGTGATTCCATTGTGGTGCCATCGAATTAATCAGCAAGTACAGCAAAACTAAAAAAATGGAAATTAACACCTTAGATGATTTAGATAAACTTGAGCTCAAGATTCGTCAGAAAATTAGCAAATTCAGGCTAGGTGATGTTTTGTACTCTGTCTATGAAAGAAAAGATAGCTTGCGTCCCTTTATAGCTGCGGGAGTTGCCCTATTTGCTGTTAGATTTTCGTTGCCTAGCATAGCAAGCCAAAACTTTAAATCACTAAACATTAATACAATTATAAGACTTGTTTCTGATTACTTACTAGCCGATCCTATAACCTTTGACCAAGAGTTAGAGAATAATTTTATGGGTTCTAATCCGGCTTTTGTGATGTTGAGATTAGCCTGTAGCCAATTTCCATTTGAGGTGAGTGAATTCAGTCAATTTTCAAGACCTATCTTACTTTACCATGAAATTCCAAATAGTTTAGTAGGTAAGGCAGGTATTCCAGAATTCGATATACAAAAAGAATTTTTAATTCTTAATGGAGTCTCTATATATGAATTTATCAATATTGGATTCGCAGCATCTGCATTTGCAAGAAATAATTTTTCGTTCTCCTTAAACGGGTTTGAAAAACTGCGCTCTCAAGGTCTTAGTCTTCCTGATGATAAAGCTATCTCTCAGGTCGTTCACCAGTTAGCAGGCGATAAAGTTAAAATTACAACCTTGTATGACAAGCGTAAAAACACCGATCGTAGATTTAGAATGTATGATTTTAATCCTCTGCGGACATATCCCCTAGTATTTCCTTGCAAAAGTAAGGGTTTTGGGAATTTGGGACAAGAATTTATGTGCGCTCCAGTGCCTGGTTTAATTGATGATAAAATGTCTATTGGTATATATTATCAACTATTTAATAATTTTACAAACAAGTTTTCTGATTATTTTGGATATGTTTTAGAAGAGTATTTAAAACTCATCTTAAATAACTCTATTAATTCAGAAAAATTTATTGATATACGCGACCTTGGTAATCATATAAAATCCCAATCTCCTGATTATGCAATTATTGATGGTAGTGTAGCGATAGTTTTGGAGTGTAAAGCAACCAAATTTAAATTACCTGCTCAAACTCTCTCATCTGAAGAGGCGATCAATGATAGTTTGAAACAAGTCATAAAAGGTTTAATACAAATTGATACCTTTATCAAAGCCTGCCAAGCCGGAGCAAGTAATCTAGATGAATTTCATGACTGCAGCAGATTTATGCCAGTGTTAGTTACTCTTGAAGAGATGTATTTAATTAATAGTGATGATTTTCGCGCTCACATAAATGAGTTATTGAAAAAGCAAGAAATCGTCAATCTAGATTGGCAAATACTCTCAATTGGTGAGCTAGAACTTTTGCAGCCTCATCTAGCAGCGGGCATTCATTTATCTCAAGTGCTTCAAGATTTAAAACACAAAAGTTTTAAGAGAGTGTTAGAGGAGTTGACTTCACAAACTCGCAAAACTTTTAAAGATTCTTTCCTCTATCCTAAGCAAAAAGAACTATATCAGCGCCTTGGTCTTCCTGACAGAAGTGAATAGAAAAATTACTACTGACAACGTAGGATTTCCTTTGTTACAATATATCGTCCGGGGATGACTACACCCGACACCTACCCACAAATAATGCAACCCATCCAAATTACCACATTCCAAGCTTTGTGGCGCAGCCTCGGCCTGATAATCAAAGCCGCACCAATAGAACTCCGCAATTTAATATTACTCAACATTATTCGCGGTGCCGCCCCATCTGCCGTGCTATTTTTAGATAAATTAATCATTGATGAAGTATCTCGGTTGCTGTCGCAAACCCAAACAGCACAGCCTTTTGCTTTGATGCTTTCCCGGCCAATATTGCTGTGGAGTATTGGGGGAGTCTTAAGTCTCAAGTTAATCGGCGACTCTCTCGAAACAATGAGCTCCTTTGCCGCCACATCCCTGCGCGATCGCGTTCAAGGCTTTGTCGAAGGAAAAGTCCTGGAAAAAGTCGCCAATTTCGACGATATTGCCCTGTTTGAAAACCCGGAACTATTAAATATAGTAGAACTCGCAAAAACCGGAGTCTCCAAAATACAGCAACTAGCATTTACCCTCAGCATGACCATCACGGGAATTTTTATATTTATTCCATCTATTAGCCTTGCTGCTACCATAGCTTGGTGGGTGCCAGTCCTAATGTTAATCTCATCATCTCCCTCAATTTACATTCAAAGAAAATATAGCAGAATCATCTGGAGAGTTCAAAGAAAGCAAGCTAAAATCAGCCGCGAGATGAACTTATCCGCTAGAGTATTGACCGGGGAAGAATACGCTAAAGAATTGCGTTTGTTTGGCTTGCAGGAACTTTGGCTCAAACGCTGGCAAAGTCAGTTTGTGCAGTTTTTTAGCGAGATGCAACGCATCCGAAAAAAAGGAGCAATTGTTGTACTTTTCTGGTCAGTGTTTAGTAGAGTAGGAGTAGCTTTGCCATTTGTTTATGTGGTAATGGGAGCTTTGGGAGGGCGCTATACCTTGGGGGATTTGGCGCTTTATTCGGGTTTGATTGTCCAGGTGGAGCAAAGTTTGCAATTACTGATTGGCAATTATACTAATTTGTACGATATTTCCCTCGGCGTTAGTCCGATTTTTCAACTTTTGGAACTCAAACCAGAATTGCAGTCTCCGCTTGTTGATGTGGCATCTCGCCTGCCTAGTTTACCAGATGGCGGGCAAGATTTCCGCCCCACAAAAGATAAAATTGGCATCGAAATTAAGCATCTATCTTTCTGCTATCCCGGTAGCAATAAAAGCACGGTTGAAGATATCAACTTAACGATTAATCCGGGGGAAATGCTAGTGCTTGTCGGTGAAAATGGCGCGGGTAAAACAACCCTTGGCAAACTCCTCGGCCGCCTGTACGACCCGACAAGTGGTACGATCGACTGGAATGGCAAAGATTTGCGATCGTACTCTCTAGCATACGTGCGATCGCGCATCGCCGTCGTTATGCAAGATTACGCCCGTTTCCCCTCCACAGTCCGCGAAAACGTCGGTTTCGGCGACTTGCTTTCACTGTCGGATGACACCGCAATTAATGAAGCTATTTCCGAAGCAGGAATTAGCGCAAAAGTCAATAGTCTTTCCGCAGGTTTAGAGACTCCGTTGGGAAAACAATTAGAAGACGGCATCGACTTATCGGGGGGACAGTGGCAAAGAATTGCGATCGCCCGCGCCTTAATGCGGCTTTCTACAGCCGAAGTGCTAATTTTTGACGAACCAACCGCCGCCCTCGACCCCAAGACAGAACACGAAATTTACAGCATCTTTCGCCACATAGCCGCCGGGAAAACAACAATAGTCATCAGTCACAGATTGGGATTAGCAAAAATTGCCGATCGCATCGCCGTCATGGAAAACGGTAAAATAGCAGAAATAGGAACTCACGACGAATTGATAGCATCAAACGGAATTTACTGCTCGATGTTCACCCGTCAAGCTAGCAGCTATATTTAGAGTGAAACAAACAATCCGCCAGGGGTTAAAACCCCTGTCTCATAGCGAAAGTCGGTTGAAACCGACTGGGGAGATATTGCAATGCTTGTTCAAAAATGTGTCTTTCAGTCCTCTTTGAGAGGACTTTTGCTATGAGACGGGGGTTGAAAACCCCCGGCGGACTTGTGGGTTAGCGTGGGGAATTTGGCGCGGGTGATTGTGATAAATTATCGCGGATTTGCGATCTAATTTCTCTCGTTAGGTGGCGAGAAACCGAGTTTCTGCGACAATTTTCAGTTGAGTACGAGAAATATCGGAAGAAACCCGGTTTCTGGGATGATTGTGCGAGATAGATTTATGATAGATTAATCTCATTTGTTTTGTGGCAAAGTCTCGATCCCCCCTAGTCCCCCTTAAAAAGGGGGAGACAAAAGTCAAATACAAATTCCCGCTTCTTAACGAGGGGATAAAAGTTCGATTCAAAGTCCCCCTTCTTAAGGGGGATTTAGGGGGATCTAGCCTTCGAGGTACAGCAGAGATAGCTGTTTTACTGTTGAATGCGATCTTTTTGAGAAAATTGTCAGAAAGTGCGAGCTATAATAAAACCAACCTAGTTGGCGATAATATCAACGATGGAAACTATAACTCTCAACCTACCTGCCGCCGTCGCTTTAACCGACGAACAATTTTATCAATTGTCCATCGCTAATGAAGAGTGGCGATTAGAACAAACCCCCGAAGGAGAACTAATTATTATGCCTCCAACAGGCGGCGAAAGCGGCATCAGAAATTCCGATTTGACTACAGACCTAAATTTGTGGAATCGTCAGACTCGATTGGGAAAAGTCTTTGACTCTTCCACTGTCTTTCAATTACCCAACGGTGCGAAGCGTTCCCCTGATGCTGCTTGGGTACTCCTAGAACGTTGGGAAGCATTATCCGCAGAAGATAAGCGCAAATTTCCTCCCCTGTGCCCGGACTTTGTAATAGAATTGCGATCGCAAAGTGATTCCCTAGAAACATTGCGGGCTAAAATGCGGTATTATCGAACTAACGGCTGTCGCTTAGGTTGGCTAATTGACCCGCAAACGCCTTTAGTAGAAATCTATCGGTTGTCTGAAGAGGTAGCAGAAGTTATTAATTTCTCTTTTGACCAACCGCCTACACTTTCGGGTGAAGATGTACTTCCCGGATTTCTTCTAGATATTACACCTATTCTCAATCCTTGAATATCGATCCATTTTCTTTAGTTGGCTGGCGAGAAACCGGGTTTCTGCGACATTTTTTGGTTGAGTACGAGAGATATAGGAAGAAACCCGGTTTTTGGGATTCACTGCGTGGCGAGAAACCGGGTTTCTACGACAAGTTTTGGTTGAGTACGAGAGATATAGGAAGAAACCCGGTTTCTGAGATTCTTGTGCCTCCGAAAAGTCGATCGCAAATTATCTCCCCGTCAACGTATCCGCATAAGGATCGGGCAAAGCTTGCTGCACTTCCAAAAGCGACAAAGCATCCCCACTCAACGGTTGGCTAATCAAATTTTTTTTTAGCCCATCCCCCTTGCGATCTCGCTCTTGCAGCTTCAGCAATTCCTCTTGATAAACAGCAACAATTCGCCCTAAACTCAGCACCAAATCATCCCAATTATCATCTCCCACCAACTTCTCAGAAATTCCCTCAAATAACTCTCCCGCTTGCCTTTTTTGAACATAAGCTTTCAAAAGCTTTCCCGACTTTTGCAAAACGGCCTGATAAATATCCCCATCAGACCACCACAGCCCCTGTTGACTCAGTAGCCAAGTCAAAATATACTCGCGAGCGTGTTGCTCCTTCACCCAGGCCGCGAGATACTGCAAATCTTCCATAGTTACAACAGTCTCCTCAATTTTCCTTAAAATGTCCGCTTGTTTGTATCTACCGTTACCGCGATCGACATAATACCTGCCTTATCATCACCTACCCGCGTCATTAATATCGCTTAAATCTTAAAAAAACCCTACTGATTCACCAAACATCAATTTTTAGAATATAAAAATACACTTAAACTGACATCTTGCACCACGATCGACAACACGCAAGATGCCTGTGAAGCAAAGAGTAAATTTTCTTGTGCGGTGGGCATCCTGCCCGCCCGTGAAAGACTGATTCACAATGGTGCAAGATGTTAGCTTAAACTTCATAGGTCTATTGTCCGATACTTTTAGTCCACCGGAAAGCGGTACACCCCGCCTCGCTTTCCTCTCTCGCAAATCAATCCTCAAGCGGGAACAACCAGCGGGTTATTAGCATGACAAAGCAAAATTTTGGTTTAATCGGTCTAGCAGTGATGGGCGAGAACCTCGCGCTCAACGTCGAAAGCAGAGGCTTCTCCGTGGCTGTATACAACCGCACAGCAGCTAAAACCGACGAATTCATGGCCAAACGCGCCCCCGGCAAAAACATTGTAGCCGCCAAGACTCTGACAGAATTCGTCGATGTCCTAGAAACCCCGCGCAGAATCTTAGTCATGGTGCAAGCTGGGAAACCCGTAGATGCAGTCATCGACCAGCTCAAACCCATGCTGTCACCGGGCGACATGATTATTGACGGCGGCAACTCGCTCTACGACGACACCGAACGCCGCACCAAAGATTTAGAATCGATGGGACTGGGATTTGTCGGCATGGGCATCAGCGGCGGCGAAGAAGGCGCGCTCAACGGTGCTAGCATGATGCCCGGTGGCACCCGCACTGCTTACGGCCTACTAGAGCCAATTCTCATCAAAATTGCGGCTCAAGTAGATGATGGCCCCTGCGTCACATTCATCGGCCCTGGTGGCGCCGGCCACTACGTGAAAATGGTTCACAACGGCATTGAGTACGGGGATATGCAGCTCATTGCTGAAGCCTACGATTTGCTCAAAAACGTTGCCGGATTGGAGGGCCAGCAGTTGCAGGAAGTTTTTGCCGAATGGAATACCACAGACGAACTCAACTCGTTTTTGATTGAAATTACGGCTAACATTTTCAAGTACAACGACCCGGAAACTAAGCAACCTTTAGTTGAGGTAATTATGGACGCAGCGGGCCAAAAAGGTACCGGCCGCTGGACTGTAATGAGTGCTTTGGAATTGGGCGTGAGCATTCCCACAATTATCGCTGCTGTGAATGCGAGAATCATGTCTTCTTACAAAGACGAGCGCGTCAGAGCTTCCGCAGAACTGACGGGGCCTAGTGGCAAGTACGAAGGCGATACTAAAGAGTTTGTGAACAAAGTTCGGGATGCGCTTTACTGCTCGAAGATTTGCTCCTACGCGCAAGGCATGGCACTTTTGAGCGCGGCATCGAAGTCGTACAACTATGACTTAAGTTTGAGCGAAATTTCCCGAATTTGGAAGGGTGGCTGTATTATTCGGGCTGGATTTTTGGACAAGATTAAAACAGCTTTCAATGACGATCCCGATCTGCCGAATTTGCTGTTAGCGCCGGAGTTCAAACAGAGCATTCTCGATCGCCAATCGGCTTGGCGAGACGTGTTAGCTACTGCTTGCCAACTGGGGATTGCAGTGCCAGCATTTAGCGCCTCGCTAGACTATTTCGACAGCTACCGGCGCGCTCGATTGCCACAAAACCTCACGCAAGCTCAGCGGGATTATTTTGGGGCTCACACCTACGAACGCACCGACAAACCGCGTGGCGAATTCTTCCACTCAGAGTGGACGCAAGTTTCTGAAGAGTCGCTGCAAACCGGTAGTGGTGATTAATTAATTTTTGTAGGGTGCGTTTCGGCGCACCTTATTAATTTTTGTAGGGTGCGTTTCGGCGCACCTTACAGATAGAAAATCAGATTACTGGCAACTAATCTTTTTCCTGAACCCACACGGATACTGAACCGCCTTGACAGCGAAACTCGCCCCACCCCCACTCGTTAGTAGAAACAGGTTCCTGAATATGCCCTGTTAAATCCACAAACTTAGCATGAGGTTTACCAACTTCCATCCACTTGAAACCCTCCGGGCCGTCACTCATAATTACTGCCATTGCTTGTGGATGCTTCCCGTTGCCCAATCTCGTCCAGCCAATGGTATTCCAATGATCGAAATAGTCATATTGAGGGCCGTAGGCGAAGTGTTTGCGAGCATGGAGAAACTTGTCAATTAGCGATCGATGAGACGGCCTAACAATCTTATACCGATTGCCATCACGCCCCCAATCTTCATATTCTGCACCGTAATAATCGCCGTAGAAAACGCAGGGATAACCTTCTCTTCGCAATAGAATAATCGCATAAGCAAGAGGTTTAAACCAGGGTTCTACCACAGATTCAAGTGCTTGCAGCGGTTGGGAGTCGTGGTTTTCGACAAACGTTACTGCATGAGCCGGTTGCTGCTGCATCATTGTACCGTCTAAGATGCGGCGCATATCGTAGTTACCGCCCTGTTGGCTGGCGTAATGAAAGTTGTAATGCAGCGGCACATCAAAAACTGACATTTTGCCCTTAACTGAACCGACATACCAGTGCAGGATATCGATATTTGGTGCCCAATACTCACCGACAACAAACAAATCTTTGCCAACATATCGCTCCATTTCATCCAACCATTCCGGAAAAAACCAAGACGATATGTGCTTGATTGCATCTAAACGGAAACCGTCGGCACCTGTTGTGTCGAGATACCACTTACCCCAGCGTATAATTTCATCTCGTACCCCTTGATCCTGAAAATCCAGATCGCACCCCATCAGATATGCAAAATTGCCATTTTCTAGGGCAACATAGTCATCAAAAATTCTCCCTTCTACCAAATAGACTGTGCTGCGATCGTCTTTATTGTATTCGTTGTAGTCTACTGCGTCAAAATGCCACCAGTGCCATTCAAATTGGGAATATTTACCTTGGCGTCCGGGAAAGTTAAAATGGGTGTAGCTTTTGATTTCTTGCAATCCACCTTTGGGATTTAGCCGATTGTTTTGAGGATAAGGAGTTGCCTTAAATATCTCTGCTGTATCTGCACCAATTTTGTGGTTGATAACTACATCGGCATATACTTGGATCTGAGATTTGTGCAGGGCTGCGATCGCCTCCACATATTGCTGCTTAGTACCATATTTGGTGCGAATTGAACCTTTTTGGTCGAATTCTCCCAAATCAAATAAGTCGTAAACCCCATATCCAACGTCGCTTTTGCCACCAATTCCTTTGTAAGCTGGCGGCAGCCACAGTGCGGTAAAACCCGCATCAGCCAATTCTTTCGCTTGATTTTTCACCTCATCCCACAGGGTTCCTCGATCGGGAATGTACCAGTGGAAATATTGCATCATCGTGCCGTTGATATCTGCCATTTTGCACCCTTGCCTTGAGATGATACTGACAATTTAAACCGATCTTAGGCTACAGCATTGCCCATTGTCACTGTATCCGCCGTAATTTTTCGTAAACCTAAGGTTTGGGTGTGATTAAAGTTTTGTTACAGTTCTAAACTATAACATCCCTTGACTTTCACCTGGCTCTTTGAACCATACTTGAACTTGAGTGCAGACAAAAAGCCCCAGTCCAATATCGGGAATCTAAAAAAATCAGTAAGTAAGATCACACTGTGCTTGTGATCTTACTTGTGATCTTAGTAGATAACTATACTGAGCAAATCTGCTACCATCATAACTACTCCTTTTAAAAAAATGTAATTTTATGAAATCTTTTATTGGAAGAGCCGCTGCCGTTTTGGGTGTGATTGCGACATCGGTATTGGATACAGTGAAAGAAGAAGAGGAAAAAAAGCGTTTATTAGACAGTGGTATTCTGGAAGTGGATGAAATGACGGGAAAAGAGTTTGAAAATTTTCTAGAGGTTCATTTTATAAACTTTGGTTATACTGTTACTTTAACTCAAGATAGTCAAGATTATGGGGCGGATTTAATTTTATACAAAGATGGATTAAAAACTGTGGTTCAAGCGAAAAGAAGCAAAAATACAGTTGGGATTAAAGCAGTTCAAGAAGTAGCAGGAGCCGTCAGACATTACAAAGGAAATAAAGGCAGAGTCATCACCAACAACAGATTTACCGAAAATGCTTACAACCTTGCTGAATCTAACGACATAGAGTTATGGGATCGAAAAAAACTCATCGAATTCATCCTGACAGCTAAGAAGTGTAAATAATTGATCTACCAAAGTAAGTTATATATAAAAGATGCACTGCTTTCCCAGTATCTTTAATCTCACTGATGAATCATGCTACAAATTTCTAATACAGTGTTCATAGACGATCGCGAAATCGAGATTAGTGCGATTCGCTCTCAAGGCGCGGGGGGACAAAATGTAAATAAGGTGGCGAGTGCGATTCACTTGCGCTTTGATATCCCAGCTTCCTCATTGCCCGATCGCTACAAGCAGCGTTTGTTGCAAATCAACGACCAGCGCATCACCTCCGAAGGTGTGATTGTCATCAAAGCGCAGGAACACCGCAGCCAGGAACAAAACCGGGAGGAGGCTTTGAGACGGCTGCAAGAACTCATTAAAAGTGCGATCGTCATACCGAAAAGGCGCAAACCCAGCAAAGCAACTCGTAGTTCCCAGCGCAAGCGTCTCGATAGCAAAACCAAGCGAGGCCAGATTAAAGCTCTGAGAGGGAAAGTCACGGATTGAGCGATGAAAGGTCGATCGGGCTTTTTGACTTTTTATTTTGTTCGCCTCGTTGATAATAAGGCGTTGCTGATTTAGGGTATGAAAGCCTAAATATGCAAGTCATAGAAACCAGTATCCACAAAACTTCGGGATTTTCAAGTTATTTTTTTCATACCCTGATTAAGCAACGCCAGCCCCAAAACCATTCACTTCAACCAGGCACGGTGAGCCATCAAAGCGGCAAAAGGCTGCACTCCCCGCAACTGATTCGACAGCGGCAAATGACCCCTAGGCGCGCTCAAATCCCAAATAAACTCTTGCGGATACCGCGTCCAATTATTCCCCTTCTTCCAGCCAATTAGCGGCCACAACTTATCCCAATTCTTGCCCGAACCGAGCCAAATTTCCCGCTGCACCGAAAAGCCAAATTTGCCTTCGGAATGAACTTTCCACAGCGTATTAATTGTTTGCAAATCCGCCACCGGCAAACTCTCAACTTGCGTAAAATACAGCCACTTTCTCATGGAAGCTGTCTCACCCGCTAATTCACAAAGCTTCTCTAAAGTCAAGCGATCGGCTTCTTGAAATTCCTGTAACGCCAATAATTGTTGCAGCGGAGTGTAATCAACGTTAGAGTCCGATCGCAGCGGCACAACCCCAGTTGGAAAATTCGCTTGCAAAAACTCCGTCGCTCTCGGAGAATTAGCACTGTAAAGAATTTGGTAAGCCTTACCCATTACCGCAGTCGGTGCATCCGACTTGCGCTCTAATAAAAATTCCATCAATACATCCCAACCGGAATCTGCTATTTGTTGTTGCAGCAGTTGCAGTTGAGTTTTTTCCGAACCAGACCTCAACTGAGAGCGGAGTTCGGCTGTATCGGCCGCCGAGTCTAGAGGAGAAGTAGAAATCGAGTCAGTCATGAGAAACAATCAGCTATCAGCTATCAGCTATCAGCTATTAGCTGAAGCCCTGGTTTTCCCCCATTGTACAATGGTACTGACTCCGATTTACTTCTCTGTACTCGGATGCCTGCACGCAACGCCGCCTAGTTTAGCCTCACACCCGCCAACTCTTCGTCAATGGCAGCAAGAGCAAATCAGTCTACCATCTGAAATTTACGATCGATGCCATGTCAAAGAGTTTTTCTTGAACCTAGTCGTCCACGATCGAAACCCATGCAGAGAACGAAGGCGGAAAAAAGTTTATATCATATTCCGACTCTTCCCACTCTTTGACCCACAGCGGGACGGCGCCGGGGCGAGGAGTTGCTGCAAAGGTGCGTTCTTTAACTTCGATCGAGTGAAATAGCTGTTTTAAAGTATCTCCCCGATCCAAAGCTTCGCTGAGAATGTCGTCCAACTCAGGATCGACACGTTTGACGCGGTTTTTGTCCTCCTCCAGCCACAGAAGTTTCAAAGACTTCAGATCTCTCGGACTGAGGATGCTCTTGTAGTACACGCGCTTAAGGGTCGCTACGGGCTCCAATGAGCGTTCGATCCGGCGAATTTGCTGAACTCGCAGGTAGTGCCATTCCGCTAAACGCTTGCTTTCCGAAGGCGGGAGGGTGCCCTTCCCCGCTGCGTGTTTGTAGTCGTATTTAATCAAACTGCAAGCCATATTGGCCAGCAGGTGAATCAACTGTTTTTCTTTGGGTGTTGCCTGACGCCGTTCCTGGGTTCTTGTCAATACGCGCTGTCTGCGGGTAGTTTCGAGAGTATTTTCCATTGGGTTTTTACGAGATGAAATACGATTGTGCCAGATCCAAATCCCGAACATCAGAAGGTAAGGAAGTTGATAGGCGGGAAACTCCACCGACAGACTCGCCTTACCTATTTATTTTCCCATCCACCGTTCTCTGAAACTGATCCCCACCCCTGGGATTAGGTAGACTGATCTTGGGATCGAGTTTTAACTACCTCGATCAGAGGCCGTTGGGACAACAAGCACCACAACTACAACCACAACCGCATCAGAGCGAACCATACAATAGCGCCAATTATTTCCTGCCTTTACTACCCGTTTTTACCTCTTCTGCCTCCCCATCCTCATTCGTTCCAGTGTAGTTAAAGTCGGGACGACTCTCCCAAGCCGTCAAACTGCTGGCTGATGAATGTTGAGGGGCGATGGCTGAAGCGTTGGCGCTGCCTGCCTGGAAAAAGCCGAAGCCAGCCGAGGCAATTACCCCTAATACTAAGATGCTGTTTTTCATGTTCGATGACCCTGATTTCCCTAGATTGACACTTTTTGGCTAACCCGATCTGTCAGAAATGGGTTGATGCAATAGCCCACTTGTCTTCTGATAAATCTGCCTGCCATAATCAATTCAGACAGGCACACCCGCTTGTGATCGGAAACGCCGGAAGTGACGTGTTACTAACGTCCACGATCATCCATCAACCCGAATTTTTTGGGTAGTGGAGCGAAAGCCATCAGGGCGTCGATCCATCAGGGAGTTATGCCATCAGGGTGCTAATCCATCGGGTAGTTAAGCCATCAGGGCGCATCTTCTACAATTAACCACAGACTTAACTTTTATAGTTGAGTAAGTGGTTAGCCTGGTACTGACAAAGCCTTTAAGAATTAAACTTTTTGTGGATGCCTCCTGAAAAGTTTGTTCTTAGGAATCCCCGAAGGCGAAAGCCCGGGGAAAGTCAGCAGCATGGAATTCCATGCAATCTAAGTCAACTAAAAAAACGCAGATTAACGATATCTCCCACTCAAGCAGTCCTCAGCAAAACGCTGGGGTTTTTTATTGGCAGCCATTCCTCAGCGTTTTTCTCCGGCATCCGGCAGGCGGATCTGTCTGAAGGCAGAAGGTTGACGGCGCTGTGGTTAGGAGTTTCCCTGCCAACATCATACCACCGGGTGAATTTTAAAGTATTATTGTAAAAAAATGTGAAAGAAACGGCGTTTTAGGGTTCTCAATCCGATCGAGTGAAAATTCATCTAATTATGTGAACGAGTGTAAAAAATCAAGTGCGGCACTACGATTCAGCCGATCGTAGGATTTGGGGCGAACGCTTGCAAAGATACGGTAAAGATTGACGAGGATAAAGCTGAGCTAGTAGACAATAGAGAAAGAGGTACAAAAATTTTCTACCATAGTAAGGCCGATTCAAAAAAAACAATGCAAATGCAACCGGCAAACTCCAAACCCTTATTGAATAAGTCATTCGCCCATCTAAAATCTAAAATTTAAACTCTAAAAGGGTATAAGCTGGCCATAATTGCAATTTGTAACCTTTCGATCGCACAGCATAGGGGCGTAAAATCTTGATGAATTCCCAGATGACAGCAGAAGTCAACTCAACGTACCAATATCAAGTTGGAGGATATTTGCCTGCCGGGGCGCCCACCTATGTCAGGCGATCGGCAGACAGCGATCTCTACGAAGGACTCAAAGCCGGTGACTTCTGCTACGTGTTGAGTTCGCCCCAAATGGGAAAGTCCAGCCTGCTAGTGCAAACGGCCAAAAGGTTGCAAGCCGAAGGTACAGTTTTTGCTGCCATCAAATTGAGAAGCATCAGCAGCCCAGATATCTCCCCCCAAAAGTGGTATGCGGCAATCATGTACCGCATGGCAAGCAGTTTACACTTCACAAACAGGTTTGATGCCATCAAGTGGTGGAACGATCGCGAACTGCTATCGCCGGTGCAGCGATTGGAGATATTTATCGAAAAAGTTTTGCTCAAGTCACTTCAGCAAAATCTGGTAATTTTCTTAGATGACATTGACAGCATCAGCAGCCTAAATTTCAGTACCAGCGATTTTTTTGCTTTGATCCGGGCTTGTTACTCCAAGCGGGCAGAGCAACCGGAATACAATCGCCTGACTTTTGCTGTTATGGGAGTAGCAGCCCCCTCAGAATTGATCCGAGATCCAAGATGCAACCCTTTTAATATTGGACGGCAGATTCATTTAAGTCGATTCCAACTGCACGAAAGTTTGCCGCTAGCAAAAGGATTAGCCCTGAAAGCTTTTCGCCCCCAAAAAGTGCTCCAAGAAATATTAGCTTGGACGGGCGGCCAACCGTTTCTCACTCACAAACTTTGCCACTTGGTACTTGAATACGGGCCTTTTATTGGCAGAAATTCGGAAGCTCAGCAGGTTGAAAAACTAATCAAACACAGAATTATTAAAAATTGGGAAGAAGAAGACGAACCGCAACATTTGATACCCATACGCGATCGCATTTTCCATAGCCACTGCGACCTCACGCGGCTGTTAACGGTGTACCAGCAAGCTTTGCAACCGGTCAAGGCAACAAAACCGGGGGAATCGCAGGGACTACCAGCAGAATACTCTCCCGAAAAAATCGAATTGCAACTGTCAGGACTGGTGGTTAAATCTCAGGGTAAATTAATAGTTGCCAACCTAATTTATCAGTCAGTTTTTAATCGATTTTGGGTAGAAAAAGAGCTAGGAAAATTGGCTCCGTACCGCTCCGCGCTAGAAGCATGGCTGGCTTCAGACCGCGAAGATGAATCGCTGTTATTGACAGGGGAAAGTTTGCAGTCAGCTTTAGATTGGGCTGCGAACAAACAATTAAGCCAAGAACACTATTGGTTCTTGAATCCCGATCGAACTTTGGGGGAACAACCGACAGTCGTTGTCGCAGAAGTTGCAGACAGCAGCGTAGACACAGATGCAGACAGCATCCTCACCCCGCCCTCACAGACGGTTCCAAGTGGCAGCAACGAACAGACATTGTACGATCACATCGTCTCCTGCGTGGAAACAGAATCCCCCGCACAGGTGATCGAGCGGTTCCGAAAGCTATTTATCGACGGCATGGGCTATCCCGATCGAGAGATTGAAGCAACTTTGTACAGTATAGTCTCCGTCAAGCGATTGGATCAGCACTTTAAATATATCCTCCACCGCTGCTGCTACATCCCGATCAACCGCTGGCAATTGCAATCACACAACCAGTTCGCGATCGCAAATTTAGTAGCTTTATTTAAGCAGAGTTCTCCCCGATTCGGGACGGAATTTTACATAGTCAAGCGCTTGCAAGAACAAATAGCTTTCTTTACTAAAAGTGAAGAATTTCAGACGCTAGAGCGCTTAGTAAAAGCCTTAGATAGAGAGGCGGAACCGCAGACACAAGATACAGATTCTCCTTTGGGCGAATTGATCTGTCGGTATCCTTATTTGTACGGGTATTCTCTGCTGAGCAAGGGCAGCATTGAGGAAGACCAACAAACCATTCAAAAACTGGCATTTCAAAGACAGCGACAATTTGAAACACATTTGTCTCAATATTTAAATTATTTGGTTGAGCCGAGAAATACAGAAATAGGAATTGTGCAGCGAGCTGCTAATCCCACACTTTTGAACGATGCAGAACTGCACTTAGCGGTCAGGGAATTTGCCGGAAAAGTAGCAGGCGATCGCAGCTACAAAGAAGAGGCTCAATTTTTCCTGAGAGATGCCAGAAAAACTCCATCTTACGCCTCATTTAAAAGGGATTTATATGAATATTTAATATCCTCGGTTGAACCAGAATACGGCGGGCGTCAATTTAATGACCGTTTGTACAAACAAATCAAAAATACATTGCGAGAAAATGACTCCGTGAAATTCAATAATATATTGTTAGCGGGAACTTGCCACCAGTTGTTCAACTTCTTAGTAGTGGAAAATGCCCAACACCCCAGCCACTACGTTTTTTACGATTTGGTGTACAACCTCGGTGCCAGCAGGACAATGGGTTTACTGCTCAAACTGGTACTGCTTTCGGGCAAAGTTAAACCAGAGTTGGAAAAGCGATTTTCTATTTTGTTTAATCACTATGAAGGTAAAGCTTCTAATGAAATTATGTGGTTTGTCAAATCCTTGGAAAATTTCAATGTGGCTTTGGTTGTGAATTTTGGTAAGACGGATTTGTCTTTGGTTAAACAGCATCTTATTTTGAATTGATATCAATTCCGGTGGCATCGGCATTATTGTTGACTGTTGACGGGCGGGTCGAAAAACTGAAGGGTTGAGTGTTAACTGTTGACTCGATTTTCTTATCCCGATGCAACCGGAAACGATATGACAAAAACAAAGTTTTTCGGGCTGCCTTATATAATAGTATTAACTCAAAAAAATTCAGGTAAAACACATGAAAGCCTTTGAAGTCACAGGAACGATCGACGAAAAAGGTCAATTAATTCTCGATCGACCTTTAACACTAGACACTCCGGGCCCCGTGCGAATTATCGTCCTTCTTCCCGAACCTACAGATGAAGCTGAAGACGACCCCGACGATACTCCAGTTGCAGAAGTGAAAGCTAGTCTCAAAAGGGCATTCCAGGAAGCCAAAGCCGGACAGCGAATACCTCTTTCTCAAATGTGGGAGGGCATCGATCGATTTTAGATTTTAGATTTTAGATTTTAGATTTTAGATTTTAGATTGTAGATTTTAGATTTTAGATTTTAGATTTTAGACGATCGCACGATCGATCAACTTCAATAGCCGTCGATCGTACTTTTGTTAACCATTTACTCAAAATCCGTGAAGCGAAGCTATCTTCCCGCAGGAGTTCCCGAAGGGTAGGGAATCGCACAAATATTAGCCTCAACTCCATCCGCAACATCATCGCCGAGTTTGATGAAAGCCAACAGCGGTGTATTATTAACTCTATGATTAGCTATCTCAAAGGCACAGTCGCCGATATCGCCAAAGGCAGCAACCGCGTCATATTGACTCTGGAAGTCAATCAAATCGGCTATGAAATCCAAATTTTGCCCCGCGTGACCGGTCAATTGCCAGCATCCGGCGAAGTCGCCCAAATTTTTACCCACCAGCAAGTTAAGGAAGACCAAATCGTATTGTACGGTTTTGGCAGCGCGGCAGAACGCGATTTGTTTCGGCAGTTGACGAGTGTCAGCGGTGTGGGTGCTCAACTGGCGATCGCACTTCTCGATACTTTAGGATTACAAGATTTAGTCCAGGCGATCGTCGGCGGTAACACCCGCATCCTCGCCAAAACACCGGGCGTGGGTACAAAAACCGCAGAACGTCTCGCCCTGGAACTCAAAAGCAAACTCTCGGAATGGCGACAGCAAGCAGGTTTGACAACTTCAGTCGCCGCCGGAGTCCCCCCAGCTATTCAAGAAGAAGTCGAGATGATCCTGCTGGCGATGGGATACACTGCGGCTGAAGTCTTGCAAGCGCTGCAAACCCTCAGTCAAGACAGCACTTTGTCCGCCAAAGGTGATGCGGATGATTGGATACGTGAGGCGATCGCCTATTTGAGCCGATAATCGCCTACAACATCTAGCCGCCGGGAATAAACACCCAGGACGGGCGGGACGCCCATCCCACAATTTTTTTTCCTGTGGGATGGGCGTCCCGCCCGTCCTAAGTATGTTTGCAATTCAAGTCTATTCTGCTCAAAAAACAAACCCATCCTTGGCAAAAATTTTATCGTTGTTATGCTTCCCCTGTGATAACATAGGAGATTGTGACAATCGTACAAAAAAAACTAAAATCAATTCATGGCTCTTACACAACAGCGCAAACAAGAAATCATGGGCGACTTCCAAACCCATGAAACCGATACAGGCTCAGCAGATCTCCAAGTCGCCATGCTGACCGATCGCATCACCAAACTCAGCGCCCACCTGAAAATCAACCAAAAAGACTTCGCCTCCCGGCGCGGTTTGATGATGATGATCAGCCGCCGCAAGCGCCTGCTAGCATACATCCAAAGGGAAAATGTCGATCGCTACAAAGCATTGATTGCCCGTCTAGGCATTCGCGGCTAAACACTAAAGCCAAAATTTGCGACAATATTCTTTAATCTTGGGCAAACACCAAGACTTATTGAAAAATGTTCGAGATTTCAGGTTAGAGATAAAATATGTCCTCCGAACCACCCCGCAAGCGCTTGCCCTTTGAACCGGCAACGAATCGTAAAAAAACGCCTAAAAAGCCCCCAGAACCCCAAGCAAGCCTAGCCTTAGAGTCGGATTCTGCCGACAAGCAGCCGAAAGCTAAAAAAACCGGAAAAGAGTCGCAATCCATCCCAGAAGTAGTCAGCCAACGCATGATATCCCGCATAGCGGTATTCTGTGGCATACCTACCCTATTGGGAATTTGCACATTTTTTGTCAGCTATTTCGTAGTCCGCAGCGGCTTGTTTGATTTGCCCAACACAGCAGTATTGCTGGTAAGCATGGGCTGTTTTGGTCTAGGCGTTCTGGGATTAAGCTACGGAGTCCTCTCGGCTTCCTGGGATGAAGAAGTTTCAGGAAGCACTCTGGGGTGGGAAGAATTTAATACCAATTTTGGACGGATGCGAGAAGCGTGGCGCGCCGCGAAGCCAAAAAGTTAGTCATTAGTCATTAGTCATTAGTCATTAGCTAAAAACTAAGCTGTTAACCATTAGCGAGTTAGTATTTGGGGAGGGAACAAGAACCCGCCCCACAACAATGCTAAAAATACTGATATAAATAGATTCTCGATCGCCATTGCATCTATTTTTCTCAGTGCATCAGAGTCATCATCCGTTTCTAGCCCAACTAAAAAGGCAAAAAAAATATGATTATTGTAATGAAAGCCGGCACTCCAGAAGCCGAGATCGATCGACTAGACGAAGAGCTCCGCACTAACTGGGGTTTGACACCAGAAAAAATCGTCGGCCGTTACAAAGTTGTCATGGGTTTGGTAGGCGACACCGCCGAGCTCGAACCGATGCAACTGCGCGAAATGAGCACCTGGATTGAGGAAGTGCTGCGCGTGGAAAAACCCTACAAACGCGCTTGTCTGGAGTACCGCCAAGGAGAAGCCAGCACAGTAGAAGTTGCTACTCCTTTAGGAAATGTGATGATTGGCCTGCATCACCCGATCGCGATCGTAGCAGGCCCTTGCTCGGTCGAAAACGAAGAAATGATTGTGGAAACGGCAATGCGGGTCAAAGCTGCTGGAGCTCATTTTCTCCGTGGTGGCGCGTACAAACCGAGAACTTCCCCCTACGCTTTCCAAGGCCACGGTGAGAGTGCTTTGGGATTGCTAGCTGCGGCGCGGGAAGCTAGCGGTTTGGGAATTATCACAGAAGTTATGGATGCGGCCGACTTAAGTGCGATCGTAGAAGTAGCCGACGTGATCCAAGTCGGGGCGAGAAATATGCAGAATTTCTCACTCTTGAAGAAAGTCGGAGCTCAAGACAAACCAATTTTGCTGAAGCGCGGCATCTCCGCCACCATTGAAGAATGGTTGATGGCTGCTGAGTATATCATGGCTTCTGGCAATCCGAACGTGATTTTGTGCGAGCGCGGAATTCGCGGGTATGACAGGCAATATACGCGCAATACGCTAGATTTGTCGGCAGTACCAGTGTTGCGGACTCTGACTCACTTACCGATTATGGTTGACCCGAGTCACGGCACCGGTTGGGCGCAGTTTGTACCGTCAATGGCGTTTGCTTCGATCGCCTCTGGTACAGATTCGCTGATGATTGAAGTGCACCCGAATCCGAAAAAAGCTTTGTCTGACGGGCCGCAATCTTTAACACCGGATCAGTTCGACAAGTTGATGGAAGAATTGGCCGTTATTGGTAAAGTCATGAACCGTTGGCCGCAACCGGTGCCAGTTTTGGCGTAGAAATCGCGGTCATAAGTAGGTCATTGCCAAAAAAACCATAGTATTCACAAGGTACTATGGTTTTTTTGCGCTTACCCGTTACTCATTGAATTAGCGGGCACTTTGATTTAAGATTGTTTGAATTTGATTTTGTACTTGTTCGAGTTCTCGACGTTTGTCAGCCAGCCACACTTTTTGGGACTCGCAGTCTGCTTGATTTTGGCGATCGCGCTTTTCCTGCTGTTCTAATAAATTCTCCCACAGCGAGATCGCTTTTGACATCGCATCGCTATTCGCATCAGCGCGATCGTCAAATACTGCAATAATTCTTTGTTGTACCTTCTCAAAAATAGACTCTGCCGATTCGCCAAATTTCTCAAAGCCTAATTCACAAACTTTTTCCTTAATCTGAGCTTTAACAGCATCGCCATCTAAAAAACTCAAGCCCAAACCGCCACCAGCACCAGCGGCTAAGCCACCCAAAACAACTCCTATAAAACCAAGTCCTGTAAAAAATAGCAACGCAGCACCAACTGCTGCACCAATTCCTAAACCCCCAAAAAATCCACCATCCTCAATCTCGCCAATTGATGAAGCTATTCCGCTTCCACTGCTGCCAATTCCGCCTAAGCTACCTGCTGTTGCTAAGTTATTGAATTGAGCGACAAGGCTAGTGCTGAGTTGCTGGTCAAACTGTTGAAATTCGTGCCGTATTGCAGAAATATCTTCACCGATTTGGCTGTCTAGCACTCCCATATTTTGTTTTAAAATAGACTGTACTTTTTGATTGCCCCAGTCATCAATTTCTTCGGTGATGTCTCGTACAAATTGATCTGCATAATCTTTAGTCAACTTGTCTTGACTCATGATGTGTCCGTGTTGGGAAGTCCAGCGATGACTTTTTGATAGCAGGCGTTGTCCCACTTCTTCCGCCCATTCATGCCAAGATTCAAGAGCTTCTTCTAAAGATTGCTCCATCAATTCATTAGCTAATAATCTAATTTTAACCTCGCGACCGCTTACTTCCGCCATTTGTTCAAATATTTTTTGCTTATCTCCTTGATCAACTGTCAATTTTCCCTCTAACATTTCCCGCCATTGATTCAATTCCTCACAACCGATGTCAATAATTTGCTTAATTCCGGTGGCGGACTGCCGAAGTGCGATCGCCCCGCGTTCAACTGTCAGAAACTTCTCAACCGAATCAGTAAAACCCTGAAAAGATTTTAGATAATGATCATTTTCATTGCCTGCTAAAATCGCTTCCAATGCAGATTGAGCAGAAATAAAATGAATCCGGTTTTCACCAGCAATCAAATTTTGACTTGTAACAATCGTTTCCACCCTTTTTCGTACCTGCTGGCGACTCTCTTCGCGCCGCAGCAAATCGAAAAAATTAACTACCATAAAAATATTACTCGCGCCTTCGTTATTACCATAATTTAGTTCTTTTCTCAAGTACAAAAGCAGTTCCCGCTCTTTCTCCGTTAAAGCATTTTGAGCATGAGTTAAGAAAATAACCGCATCAGTTGTTTTGAGGACCTTTTGGGTGACTAATGTGCGTTCGGCTTGTTCGTTTAATCCGGGAGAATCAATAATTTCTACCCCATTGCGACACAACTCTAATTCGGGATGTTCAAAAACGATTTCGGCAATTTCCGATTTAGCAATTTCATCGGCATAAGAACCATAAGCCGCTTGTTCCGAAATCGAAGCTTTCTCTTGATATTGTGCAGGTGAAATTTCTTCCTCCCGTCCATTGTGGTAGCGACAAATAACCCGGCGCTGCGAACCATATTTCAAAATAGTCACATTACCACTACAGGGAATATCGCGCACTGGTTGGATTTCCTCACCAAGTAAAGCATTTAGTAAGGTTGATTTGCCTTTACTGAATTCGCCGACAACAGCAACGCGAAAACATGGAGATTGCAATCTTTGAGATACTTTCGTTACTTCTTCTGCTAAAGTAGGAGATAGCACGTTGCGATCGATTCCATTTTGGAGAGTTAAACCTAGTTTTTCACAAAGAGCATTCAGTTGTTGCCGATACTCCTGAAATTTTTTCAACTCCTGATAGGACGAAACTGATTGCTTTTGATTTGTTTTGTGTTTCGGTTTGGCTGGTAAATGTCCGATAATGTGACTGGCAGCACGGACAAACATAGAATCGAGAGATTGAAATTGCGCTGCATCTAGTAACAAGTGGAGTTCTGTTAAAGCTGCTGTATCGCTTATTGCTTGACTGCTAAAACTGGCTTCCAAAACAGTCAAAAATCGCCCAGCGATTCCGAGTTTGTTGGCGACAATCGTCAAATACTCTTTTTCGCGTTTATCTATTGTCCCATCTGCCGCCGACATTTGATACCCAAAACTAATCAGCAGCAGTTTTTCCTCCTCAGAAAAACACGCTGTCAGCGCCAGCAACGCGGTCAATTTCTTGTAAACTTGCTGTTCCCGCACGCTCTTAACCATCGGCATTACCAATGGGCGCAAATTGTTGTTAGCGGGAATAAGTTCCGTAAAAGTTGTCCGCAATCGCTGCGTTTCCTCAGCACTTACCGTACCGTCGGCATGAATGACTCCCAGCAATACCGTCACCAATCCCGCCAGAAAAAGCACGGGCGGAGTAATATCATCTTTTCGTAGGTTTTGCCCTGTCAGTCGGGAAATAAGCTCAACCGTTTGCGGACTAATTAGCGAAGTGTCCATTTGCCGCGCCTTTAGATAATTTTTTTTATTGAAACTATCATAATATATTAGTTATTCTGTGGATTGGTAACACGGTAAAAATTGATGATGAACTTTGTATTTCCCCCGGCGGTACAGGCTGCGATCGAGGCTGGTAAGTACGCACAAGTGTTTACATCTGCTGGAGTGCCGATCGGCATGGCGAGAGATGCAGCGACGGGAGAGTTCGTCGCCCATGCCCTGGGCGCGGCCCTCAACAACAGCCCGCTATCGCCGTTAGTGTCTCCCGTGCAGCTTGCTATGGGCGGATTGCAGATGTACCAAACGCAAATGGGCTTTCAAGCCGTCCAAGCCAGTTTGGGCGTGCTGCAAGCGACAACAGCCGTCATTGGTGTGGGAACTTTCGCCGGGGTAGCCTTGTCAGCGGTGAATTTGCACCAGACATTGAAACTAAAAAAAGCGGTTGAGAGGCTGGAAGTTAAAGTAGAAAATGGTTTCATCAATTTAGAACAACTTTTGAAAGGTCAAGGCGCGGAAATTAAGCAATTAATTTCAGAAGTGGTTGCAGATATAAAATTTGAGAACCATCGCCTAGTCTTAGTGCGGGCTTACGGGTTATTTAATCAAGCGATTCAACGAATGCGATCGGCTTTGCAAATTCAAGACATTAACCGTCGCAATGCTGAAATTGATGCAGCGCGGGGGATGTTGTTTGAAGCTTTAGCAGACTACAGAAATCCGCATTTATTAGAAGAAACTTGTGCGGCGGGACAGTTGCGTCGGTTAGAGTGCAGTTGGGCGATCGAGCAAAGTATTATCGGCACGTATCAGGTGCAAAATGAATTTGGTGCTGCGGGCGATCGCATCTCTCAACTACAACAACAAATCCGTCAAGATGGCTTAACAGTAATTGTCGGCTGCGACTCAGACGACGAACTAGATTTTCTCTTCCCAGAAATCACGCGAATTCACAATCACGATTTAGCCGCATTAGACATTTGGCTTAATCAGATTCAATGGACGAAAGCTTTGTCACCAAGTGAATTAAAACAGTTACAAAGTGCTGATTTCAGTCAATCCAACTTAGCTGTTATTGGGGAGAAAAAGTCAGGTACAACAGCTTTAGCAATACCCGATGAACAGTTATTTTATGAAAATTTGCGACCGAAGTCTCATTTTTATGCGCTTCGCACTCAACTGGAATTGATGCTAGATCGGCAGCGGCGTGAAAAGTATGAAAATTATATTATTGAGCAAGGGGAAAGAGCGGGTCATAAAACTTTAGTATCGTCGAATTTGGAGAAAGCCTCTGATTTGGCTGTTGCTAATCTCTTTTACTATTTCAGAGTCCGGGATGAATCGGAAGACGAATTAGAATTAGAGTTCGATGAAACTACGACTGATACTGCTACCATTGCGGCGGAATCTTCCGCAAGCGATCGTGTCAAGCAGAAAAATCCTGAAACAACAGAAGCCTCGCTCGAAGAGGATTCGCAAGCTATAAAAAAATTTGGATTGACTCCTGAACAAACCAGAATCATGTTCAGCTATCACTACCACTTGGTGCAAGCCGATATTGACAATCAATCAAATAACGACATTAAAAACACCCTTAAGCAAGAGTTTTTACGCGGTTTCCAAGGTGATATTGACAATCAATCAGAGCCCATTAAAAAAATCCTTAAGCAAGAGTGGTTACGCAATTGGGAAAATTCAACCACACTGTTTTTGAACAGCCAAATTGCACCTGAAACTCCACACAACAGTTCATTGAACTTAATTACTGATTTTGAATCCCTCAAAAATTCGGTAAAATCCCACCTCATCTCTCCGGGAAATCAATTGACTCGGTATCTAATTTTATTAGAAGTAACACTGTTTCAACCCTATTACCCATTAGGCGATAGTCGTGATGAAGCATTCAAAGATTTAAAACTTGAACAAGAATACACCGAAAAGCTCAGGTATTTTGCTAGAACACTAGACATAGATCCAGATTGTGTTCTCCGCTTTAAGTCCAACTACAAAGAAGCCATCAAAGGAATTAAAGGCGGCATAAATCCTTGGTTACTTGGTACAGTCGGAGCCGTTGTGTTAGGAGTAGTAGGTATATTTGCTACACCATTAGTAGTAGGTTTACTTGCACCGATACTAGCACCTGGTTTATCAGGTGCCGCCGCAGTATCCGCCGTTTTAGCCGCACTTGGAGGAGGTGCGATCGCCGCCGGTGGCATGGGAATGGCTGGCGGAATGGCCGTAATTGTTGCTGGCGGTTCAATTCTCGGTGCTAGTGCGGGAGTTGGTGTTGGCGCTTTATTCAGTCAATCTCCCGACACCGCTTTAATCCAAGCAGCCAAGTTAGAAGTTGTGATGCGCGAGATTGTTGTCATTCAAAAAGACATCCGCAAGGCTCAAGAAATTCTAAAAGAACAGCGCCTCGCCATACGCTCCATTGAAGATCAACTAGACGAGCTACTTCTGAACCAGCAAAAAAATCACAAAGAAATCGAAAATCTCAAAAGAGCGATCGAGTATTTGAAGAAAGCACTCGAAAGAAATCAAGCCTTAATGTAGCAATAATTACGCACTACAGACAAAATAACCCTAGTTTATTACACCTAGGAAGCTGATTTTCACGACCGCACGCCCTAGTCAAAGACTTTCATTAAGTTGTTTCATATCCCCTTGCGGCTGCACTTGCTTGTGCAAACTAATTTTGTCGCCCACTTCATACCCCGAATTAAAACCCGCCGCGCTGCTGACTTGAGAACTACTTCTGGTTTTAACTTTAGCCCCTCGGCCCTCTAGATAATCCGCGATCGCCTGTTGATTTCTCTCAAACATCGATCGCACTACAATCCCTGGAGTCGCCGCCACATCCCCCGAACCCGGAATCCCCGACTCTTCCATCTCCTGTTTTTGTTCCAACAATCTTTGTCTCAACCTCGTCGCGCATCCAACCCGAAAAGCATTCAGATACGCCAATCCCCTCCCGTTTCCTTTGCGGTATTTAGCCCTTTTTTCAATCGCAGAACTCAAATACTCGTACAGATGTTTGCAAACAATCAGGTTAGTAGAAGTTCCCACCAAAAACATACTGCCCGTATAAGTATTTCGCATGGCTTCGCACCCGTTAGCGTCGGCAATTCCCGAAAGCAGCATCATTTTCCAAGTGACAAACTTCGATGTTGTTTCAACAGAGTTTTCGTCAATCTCTTCTTGGTGATTTGGCCCTAAATCCGCGAGGCTGAGATTGTACTGTGCCAGTAAAAGGGAAGCTTTTTCGGCCGCCGCAGTCGATTCGTTTTCATTGGATGAGGTGGCGAGGGCTAAAAGCTTTTTGATTCTTTCGACAATACTTGTGTCTGCCATTTTTCAATCAATTTTAGGGTGAGAGTAAGCGGTGGCAAGGATTCGGCGATATTCTCATTTTAGTATAGCTGGGAATGTGCGATATTTTTTGAGGAGGATTTTTTTGAACCGCAGAGGGCGCAGAGGGCGCAGAGAGAGACAGAAAACAGTAGATTTATTTTTCTTTAAACTCTTGTGGGGTGGGCTTCTAGCCCGCCCTAAAAGTTAATTTGAAATGCAGAATAACTTACTATTCGAGAATTTCCAGCACTGATTTCGGCAGCAATTTATCTTTAAACCAGACTACTTTTGCTGGCACATCATTTACATTCACCCCCGCTTTTTCTAAATTCAGCCGTTCGGAAATAGCTAAAATCAAGTTATCGCATTCAGACTTCTGTACTTGGGCAAATTTCTTTTGCAAATACTCCGGCCGCCAATAGCCAACTATTTCTAATAAAAATACTCGCCCGTCGGGATGCACCAACCGAAAGTCGGGAATCATCACACTACCTGGAATCGGAATTAAATCAACTTCTCGCTCTAGTTGCCACTCGGTTTTTGTGGAATTCCATCTTTCAGCAAAGGCGGCTTCTAACATACTATCATAAGGCTTGCCAGGGGGATAGTGGCTGACTAAACCGCAGTCGGAATCTAGGGTGAATTTACCTGTTTTCAAAACGCCACTAAAAGGGTCTTTTGTGTGCAGTGTCGAGTGCATACTCCATTTCGTGACGTGCAGCAGTGCCGGTAGCATTTTCGCCAGGGCTAAGCCGTAGCGGGTGCTGGGTTTGAATAAGCTTGTAGGGCCGTCTATTGTCAGTGTAAAACCGTGGTCTGCATCGCCTTCGATGTAAGTCATTAATTGAAATAGTTTCAGATAGCGAAATAAGAGTTTGTATTCTCCTGGATCGTTGCGGTGGGCGGTTAATTGGACTTGACTTGCTCGGTAAAATATGCCTTGAACTTGAGAAAGATTGTATTTGTGAAGCAAGTTTTCGGGAGTTGGTGGATTAAACTCAGTGAGGATTTTGTTTTCGTTTAAATCGGCGTATAAACCTGTAGTGATTTCGTGAGGAAAAACTTCTCTGTTTAACTCTTGGCTGAGTTCACTGGCTACTTTTTCCAGGGTTAATTGGGTGGATTGAGGGCTGGGAGTCGATCGCGCTGACAATGCAAAAACCCGCTGTCTCAACTCTGAGGGTTCTAGGGGACTGATGACTTCCAACGTAGAGAAACCGCCTTTCAGCAGGTGCGCTAATCCCCTTTTCAGCCGATAATCCGGGCTGTCGCCTTCTAATTCTAACAAGCGTCCGTCGAGCTCGCCTTGGGTTTTGCCGATCGACTCTTGGAAGCAGTTGATCATTTCGGTAGCTGCTTCTAAGTTTTTAGCATCTATCTTGAGGCGTAGCGGGACGATTGATTCCCCGTTTTGGCGGTGACTTAATAAATCAGTGGGTAGCATAAGCAGTGAAAAGTTTTACTCAATTTTTTGTTCAACAATCACCATAACTCCCCTAAGTTTTCCCTCTTCTGTCAAGCTTTGGGTAGTCCGAATTCGCCGATCGGAACTGACAAGATTGATGGTTTCAACCGCCCTCAGAATGCCAGTTGCTTTGTCCCATATTTGAAAAATTATCAAATTATCTCCAACTTCTGTCGCAAGTGTCTTGTAGTTGGAAAAAACCGAGTCGGGACTTTCAATTTGCACTTGCCCTTCGCCGACAACATGACCCACAAAATTTTGGGTTTCACTCTTGCCATTGGCATAAGTTTGAACGTTAGTTTGCCTCCACTCGTTATCAACTATTTTCTGGGTTAACACTGCTGTAAAACGCACGGTTTCCTTGCAGTCGGCATCGAGTATTGCCCAGTCTCCCTCCCAAACTCCTGTATGTTTGGGGAAGACTTTAAAGTTACTTAGTTGTGCAGTTTCGCTCATTCTTAGTAATGTAAATTAGTTGATATTGAGATTATACTCTACTTTGGCAATCTTCAATCTTCCTTATAATCATCATTTTTTTTCTCCCCATTTTGCTGGCGATGCGGCTGCTTTTTAGTCGCCTCTCGGTTGACTCCGTAAATCGATTGTAGATTGTAGTTTTTAAATAGACCTAGGAGTGATTTAATTATCTAGCCATCTTTTCGCTAAGACTACCCATCCCACAACTAACTTATTTAGGCTTGCTACCAGGGAATTTCATCATTGTCTTCTCCCCATTTGGCGGGTGATTCTGCTGCTTTTTTGGTTGTCTCTCGGTTGACTCCGTAAATGGGTGTCGGTTTGACAGTTTCTAATTTCTCATATTCTGGCTTTGGCGGTTCTATTTGTGTTTGTGGTTGGGGTTTGTGAGGCTGCATTCCTCCTCTGCGGCGTTGAGAAGTTCTTTCTTCGCTGGTGTCTTCCGTGACGACTTCATAGAGAATTGCTAACTTATTTACATCGCTGCTTTTGCGGAGAACTCTACCCAATCGCTGAATGTATTCGCGTTCGCTGCCAGTCCCTGACAATATGATAGCAATTCTGGCGTCGGGAACGTCCACTCCTTCGTTGAGAACGTGGGAGGCGACGAGGGTTTTGTATTCGCCGCTGCGAAAGCGATCGAGGATTTCGTGGCGTTCTTTGACTGGGGTTTGGTGGGTAATTGTGGGGATGAGAAATTCTTGGGAAATTCGGTAAACTGTGGCGTTGTCTCCGGTAAAAATTAGGGTGCGCTGGGGAGAGTGTTCTGCTAGTATTTGGGCTAAAACTCGCAGTTTTCCTTCGGTACAAAGCGCGATTTCTTTAGCTTGGCGGTGGGCTAGCATGGCGCGCCGTCCCAGGGGCGATCGCGCGCTTGCCATGATAAACTGTTTCCAACCTTCGAGGCTGGATATTCTGATGTTAGACTGTTTTAAGAAGTCGTTGCGAATGTTGATTAATTCGGCGTAGCGGTCGGTTTCTTCTGTTGACAGTTTTACCATAATTTGAACTATTTTATGGTCGGCTAAAGCATCGCCTGCCAAATCTTCTGGTCTTTTGCTAAATACTGTCGGGCCGATCAGAAAATGCAAATCGCTGTGCCGGCCATCTGTGCGATCGGGTGTAGCTGTCAGTCCGAGTCGAAAAGGTGCGATCGCATATTCGGAAATTACTCGATAAAAGTCCGTTGGCAAATGATGGCATTCGTCAAAAACCAGCAAACCGTATTTATTGCCCAAGGTTTCTGCATGAATACTTGCACTGTCGTAGGTTGCCACTAAAATTGGCGTTTTGTCCCGCGAACCTCCGCCCAACAATCCGATTTCGATGTCGGGAAAAGCTGCCTTTAAATTAGCATACCACTGGTGCATTAAATCGAGAGTTGGTACTACAATTAATGTACTGCGACCAGTGACTTGCATCGCTAATTGTGCCAGATAAGTTTTGCCGGAAGCGGTGGGGAGTACGACTACTCCTTGGCTTCCTGCTTCCTGCCAAGCTACGAGGGCCTGTTCTTGATGTGGGTAAGGCTGCATTTCCACGCTGGGTACGAGTTCGAGTAGTTCGTATCCCCTAGCTTCGTCGGTGAAGTGAATGCACTCGGCTTGGAGGCATTCTACCAGCGGGCGGTAGTGAATGGCTCGAATGCGGTATTTTTCCACGCGATCGTCCCAAGTGGCAAAATCCACCCAGTCTCTGCCTTTGGGCGGCGGGTGTAGCAGTAGCGTTCCGCGATCGAATGTTAAGGTAGGTATGCGTGGCATTGGTTTAGATAGGGGGCGAGTTATGCCTGTTAAATTATAAGTGACCGCTCAATTATATTGACAGCAAACTCTCTATAAGTTAGTTTTTTTCTAAGCAAATCTATAGAACCACCATCTACTTTATACCGTTTAGGGCTGTTTGTTAAGATTTTGACCATTTTTTTTAGCAGATAAGTTTCCCCAAATGTCAAAAGTTCATTTGCACCTACCTAGTTAGTTGAAAGTCTGGCGAAGATGTTGGAAGATCTAAAGATAGTATGGTTGCTGAGGTGGGTACTCAATACGGGCGGGCAGAAAAAATTATTTCTCTTACCAAGCCCCAAAAACTGCACCTCATTGATAATAATTTGGAGTCCTTTAAAGAAAAAGTAAGTCACCAAAAAAACATAAAAAAAAGGGGGTATAAAAAGTCAATATAGAGCTTCCCGAAGGGAATTATTTAACCATTTTAAGTAGCTTTCCTTACGAGTATCTTGACGGAATGTATATCAATGCCGACCACGGATATCAAATAAAGTAGGAACAAGCTAAAAAGACGATCGACTTGATGGAAAACGATCAATTTGGGAAATTGCGATCGCACTGGCGGAAAATCCCACAAAAATTCTCCTAGCCCAGCCGGATTGCCAAATCTAAAATCTACAAGAGTATTGTCCCGCTGGGGATGGTTTTTAGGTTAGATTCGATCTACGTATGGCTGAGATTAGAGGTTATAGATGGAAATAGGCGTCCCCAAGGAAATCAAGGATTTGGAGTTTCGAGTCGGGCTCAGTCCCACAAGTGTCCGGGCTTGTTCGGACAAAGGCCACGTAGTTTTCGTCGAAACGAATGCTGGTGCTGGGGCCGGTTTCGCGGACGAGGACTACGTTGAAGCAGGGGCTAAGATTGTCTTAAAGCCTGCTGATGTCTGGAATCGCGAACTAATTGTTAAAGTTAAGGAACCGCTGCCTGCTGAGTATCCGCTGATTCAAAAAGAGCAGTTGCTGTTTACATATTTGCACTTGGCAGCCGATCGCACATTAACCGAGCATTTAATCAATAGCGGAGTCCAGGCCATCGCCTACGAAACCGTCGAACTCCCGGACAGAAAATTGCCGCTGCTGACGCCGATGAGTATTATTGCAGGGCGTTTGGCCGTGCAGTTCGGAGCTCGGTTTCTGGAACGACAGCAAGGCGGCCGGGGCGTACTTTTGGGCGGCGTACCGGGGGTAAGACCGGGTAAAGTTGTGATTTTGGGCGGCGGCATCGTCGGCACAGAAGCAGCGCGAATTGCTGTAGGAATGGGCGCGAGAGTGCAGATATTAGACGTAAATGTCGATCGCTTAGCCTACTTGGAAACTCTGTTCGGTTCCAGAGTAGAATACCTCTACAGCAGTCCTTTGCAAATAGAAGCAGTTATCCCCGATGCTGATTTGTTAATCGGTGCAGTTTTGGTCTTAGGTAAAAAAGCTCCGGTGCTGGTTTCTCGCGAATTTGTTGCCAAGATGCACCCCGGTTCTGTGATTGTTGACGTAGCCGTTGACCAAGGCGGCTGCGTGGAAACTTTGCGGGTAACTTCTCACACAAATCCTACTTATGTTGAGGAAGGAGTCGTGCATTACGGCGTGCCGAATATGCCCGGTGCCGTGCCTTGGACTGCGACTCAAGCTTTGAATAACAGCACTTTGCCTTATGTTTTGCAGTTGGCAAATAACGGGATTAAAGCTTTGGAAATGAATCCGAGTTTGGCGAAGGGATTGAACGTGCAGAATCACCGATTGGTGCATCCGGCCGTGCGCGAGGTTTTCCCCGATTTGGCCGATTAGATTCCCATTTTTTCAGCAAATCCCGTAGGGTGCGTCAGATCGAAGCTTGTGGATTATTAATAACCGGACGCGCTCTGAGGCACCCTACTCAACTACACAGCGTTTTGCGATGTTTGGCTAACAGTAAATCCTCGAAACTATAGCATTTCTCAACCCGAACAGTAATTTGTGCAAAATATTACTCGCAGCCCACAAAAAAATAAATTCCCCAAAACACTTGACAGATTCGCGAACATATGGCAAAGTATTAATTCGTGACCGATGCGGAACTGGCGGAATTGGTAGACGCGCATGATTCAGGTTCATGTGGTGCAAGCCTTCCGGGTTCAAGTCCCGGGTTCCGCATTCCAAAGGCAGAAGGAAGTTTGGGGTTAACCCGGTAAAGGCAATAACCCCATTCGCTCTGCTTAATTAAACAATGCTGACAAGTATTCAAAACCCCCTAGTTAAAGAAATTCGCAAGCTGCACAGCTCGAAGGGACGCAGGGAACAACAATTATTTTTACTCGAAGGGACGCACTTACTCGAAGAAGCTTGCGCTGCCAAATACCCGCTAGCAACGGTTTGCTGCACTCCCGAATGGCTGGAACAGCACGGGGAACTTTGGGAGCAAGTTGGTAATTTAGCCGATCGCACAGAATTAGTAAGTGCAAAAGTGTTAGAGTCGATCGCCACTACAGTCCAACCCGACGGCATTGTCGCCACCGCACCCCGCACCGCAACAGCACCCGCAAAATTGTCAACTTTAGGAATAGCCCTAGAAACCATCCAAGATCCCGGCAACTTGGGGGCGATCGTCCGCACGGCTGCGGCTGCTAATGCCGACGGTTTGCTGCTGAGCGCAGACAGCGCCGATTTAGACCATCCAAAAGTGCTGCGCGCCTCAGCAGGAGCTTGGTTTAAGCTGCCAATGGCAGTCAGTCCAGATTTAACGGCGGAAGTCTCCGCCTATAAAAATCGAGGAATGCAAATTTTAGCAACCGTCGCCGGGGCCAGTTTAAGTTATTGGGAAGTAGATTTGCGAGTGCCGACTCTGATAGTTTTGGGCAACGAAGGCTCTGGTTTGTCGGAAGAATTGAGGAGTTTGGCCGATCGACAAATCCAAATTCCCCTGAGTCGGGGCGTAGAATCTTTAAATGTGTCGATCGCCGCAGCCCTCATCATGTATGAAGCTCAACGGCAAAGAAGTCATTAGTAATTATCTGTTGGGGCAGGTTCATCAATATCTGTAACTTCATCAGAAAAATGGGTAGAAACCCCGTGCTTTTAAGTAGTTAGACAGAATTAATTACACAAATACATAGTAAAATGATATTCCCAGCAAAATTATGAGTTAATTAGAATTTCATATGCTGTTTATCAGGGAAATAAATCCTCTTTCGTCTAAATTGCTCGACTCGAATTCATCGCCAAAGCCGACATCATCAGGTACGTCAGAGAGCACATTGCCTCATATTAGCTTCGCAAGGAGTAAAAAAAGGAGAGTTAATAAATATTTTTAGAATAAGTTATAAGACACTCTACAACTGGTTCAATCGGTGGGAATTAGAGGGAATAATAGGACTTTATAATAAACCAGGAAGAGGTGCTAAGGCACTCTTTAACTCTTCGCAGAAAGCCCAAATCAAAGAGTGGGCCAAACAAGAACCAAGGCAATTAAAAAAGGTTAGCCAAAAAGTTCAAGAAGCCTGGGGGATAAGTCCGAGTATAAAAACAATTCAAAGAATACTAAAAATGCTGAAGATGAGTTGGCATCGTATGCGTAAAGGAGTTGATCAAAAGCCTCCAGCCCAAGAATATCAAGATAAAAAGGCGCAATTAGAAGAATTAAAACAATTGGATGATGAGGGTAAGATTGATTTATATTACTTGGATGAAACGGGATTTTGTATGATTCCTTGTGTCCCCTATGGCTGGCAGGATATCGGAGAATATTTAACAATTCCTAGTCGTCGTAGTCAGCGAATGAATGTACTAGGAATCATGAATCGAAATAACCATCTTGAAACTTATATTTCATCTCAAAGTATTAATTCAGATGTAGTTATTGCCTGTATTGATGCTTTTTTACCCGCAGTACATAAGCCAACGGTAATTGTCACAGATCAAGCTTCTATTCATACCAGTGATGCTATTGTTGACAAACTTGAAGAGTGGAAACAACGTAATATTACTCTTTTTGAGTTGCCTTCTTACTCTCCTGAATTAAATTTAATTGAAATTAAATGGCGGTTTATTAAGTATGAATGGATTGAGATATCTGCTTACAAGAGTTGGGGAACTTTTGTTACATCTGTGGAAAAAATCCTGAAAGAATTTGGAGAAAACTATGTAATTAATTTTGTCTAGCTACTTAGCACGGCTTTACATTAATTTAAATCCCCTCGCGGGGTGGAGGGGTATGGTTGCCCCTCCGATGAGGTATGGTTGCCTCAAACTCCCATTTCTGGGGTAAAGTTAGCTTCGCCAAGGTTTTCTGAGCTTGTGAGGCTAGCAGCACTACCGAGAGTGACCTTAAAGTTGTTTAACTACTAGCGACAGAGCAGGGGACTAGCTTCGCATCCGCCCGGTGTCGTGACTCAAAAAACGTAGTCAGTTAAGACTTAGGCTGGTCAGGATGGCTTGTTAGATTTCTCTTTCAAGCCTCATGCCTGATAGCTGAGGTTCCTGACATTCAGGGTATTGAAAAGCTGTTGGGCATTTTAATTGTATTTTTTGTATTTTTTACTTGCACTGTGCCAAAAGGATCAAATCCTCTCCCATCTCCCCCTCTCCCCATCTCCCCATCTACCCCTCTGAGATGTGGCGGATTTTGTTTATATTGATGCAAACTTGAAAGCTAGGAAAGCGGGTACTCTCGTATCAACAGTTCAGGCTGGCATGAAATAAATATGAAGAAGTGTAGGCAACTGCTCTCACAAATGTTAAGATTCTTAACATAACGTAGTATTGTGCACGCCCCAACCAAAACCTAACCTGAGACGGTGCTGACTGGGAGTAGTAGCTAGCTACCATAAAATTAAGCCTCTTTAAATGGAAGGAAAGCGCAAGTCCCCGCCCGCTTTCCTTCCCAGCTAAAGCTAGGGGTTTGCGACTACCGCAAACCTTTAGAGGCACAGATCCTCAGCGGGAAAAGCTCATGAAAACTCTTAAGTCCTCAGATACAGATTCTGTTCGCGCTTACTTGCGGGAAATCGGCCGCGTTCCCTTGTTAACCCATGAGCAAGAAATACTCTACGGGAAACAGGTACAGCGCTCAACCGCACTGCATCAGGAGAAAAATATTTTAGCCGAAGAGTTAGGCCGCGACCCGACGGCGGCTGAATGGGCACAGGCAGTTGGGCTGTCTGAGGCACAGTTGCAGCGGACGATCGAGCACGGGGAAAGGGCTAAGCGCCAAATGGTGGAAGCGAATCTCCGCCTGGTAGTGTCTGTTGCCAAGAAATATATCAAGCGCAACGTAGATTTACTGGATCTAATTCAGGAAGGCACGATCGGGATGCAGCGGGGAGTAGAAAAATTTGACCCGACTAAGGGCTACAGATTTTCGACTTATGCTTATTGGTGGATTCGTCAGGCAATTACTCGGGCCATCGCCGAAAAAGGTCGCACCATCCGCTTACCGATCCACATTACCGAAAAGCTCAACAAAATTAAAAAGGCTCAGCGCCAACTTGCTCAACAGCTTGGTCGCGCGGCCACGGCTGCTGAATTGGCATCAGAGCTAGAATTGACTCCCAAACAGATTCGCGAATATCTCGATCGCGCGCGCCTGCCACTTTCCCTGGACTTGCGCGTGGGAGACAATCAAGATACAGAGTTGGGCGATTTGTTGGAAGATACGGGTACTACCCCGGAAGATTTTGCCCTGCAATCTTCCCTGCGGACTGACTTAGACCACCTGATGGCGGAACTGACTCAGCAACAGCGAGAAGTGCTCGCCTTGCGGTTTGGTTTAGAAGACGGGCAAACCTTAACTTTGGCAAAAATAGGCGATCGTCTCAACATCAGTCGGGAACGAGTGCGCCAAATAGAACGGGAAGCTTTGACCAAACTCCGCAAGCGCAAGCAAGATATCAACGATTATCTAGCCAGCTAGCTAGATTGGGGATTGGCGATCGGGTCCCCCCCACTTGCAATCCCCAATCTAAAATCGTAAAAACCGCCGCTTTTAATTCGGTTGTGCCCACTTGGTTGCTATGACTGTCCTGCTACATTAGTAATTACTTAGTAATAAAGATCAGCAGCGATCAGATAAGGGTTATTTAATTTAACTGCCCGCGTCTAACATAACAAGCTGTCTCTGAAACGGAGGTACTCGTGAGCAACTCATCTAATAAATCCCCAGAATTCTTTGAAGAAGACGGAGAAAATGCCAACTTATTATGGCAATACGTGCAGTCAATGGCTCCCGACACAGTTTCTCAGTTGTCTAAGCCGACTTCTCACGAAGTGTTTCAAGTAATGGAGCGCAATATTGTTGGACTATTGGGTAATTTGCCTTCGGAACACTTCGGGGTGACAGTGACTACCAGTCGCGAACATTTGGGTAGATTGCTCGCCTCAGCTATGATTAGCGGTTATTTTCTCAAAAATGCCGAACAGCGAATGACTTTTGAAAAGTCCATACAAGCCAGTGAGAGACATGGCTCGGACGATTAGTAGATTCTTAACATTTAAGTAATCCAAGTGTCAAGCCCCCCCTCGCAAGATGGGGGCTCAATATTTTAGATTTTAAATTTTAGATTTTAAATTTTAGATTTTAGATTTTAGATTAAATAATTGAATAATTATTGATATTATTCTTAAATTCCCAATACCCAATTCCCCATTCCCAATTCCTAATTAATATGTCTGTTTCTCCTGTTGCCCACAAAGTTATCGGCGTTGCTGCAATCTGGAACGATCGCCAACAAATTTTGATTGACAAGCGCCGACAACATGGACTGCACGGGGGTTTCTGGGAGTTTCCGGGCGGAAAAATAGAGCCTGGGGAAACAATAGAAGCTTGCATAAAACGGGAAATTATGGAGGAGTTGGGGATTGTCGTAGAAGTTGGCGATCGCTTGATTACAATTGACCACGACTACACTAAATTTACAGTTAGACTATACGTGCACCACTGCCGCCACGTCAGCGGGGAACCGCAAACGATCGAATGCGATGAAATTCGCTGGGTGACACTCGACGAAATTGACCAATTTACTTTTCCCAAGGCAAACGCACAGATTATTGCTGCACTGCGGAAAAGTTGAGTTGTAATATCATGTCCGGTCGATTAACCATGATATAATCTTGAGAAACACAACCGCGTCAGATCAAGAATGCCAAAACGAATTACGATCGCACCTCATCTGAGTGTAGAAGAGCTACAGGCTCGTTTCCGTCAGGCCAAAACGCCCACTTGTGTCCATCATTATCAAATTATTTGGCTGTTAGCGAGCGGAAAAACCACCGCAGAAGTGATGGCAGTGACAGGTTATAGTCGCGGTTGGATTTATGAATTAGTGTGGGGATACAACCATTTAGGACCAGAATCTCTTGGAGATCAGCGTGGCCAAAATCGCGATCACGATCCTCTGCTCAATGATCTAGAACAAGCTCAGCTATGGCAAGTTCTACAGCAGCCACCCCCGGATGGCGGGCTGTGGAATGGTCGTAAAGTGGCAGACTGGATGAGTGAACTCAAAGGTTACAAAGTCTCTCGTCAACGAGGATGGGAATATTTGAAGTCAATGAAGTTTCGATTGAGAGTTCCTCGTCCGGAACATCAGGAATCAGATCTCCTCGAACAAGAGGAATGGAAAAAAAAATCTGGGTCAGTTCGTCAAGAAAATCAAGAAGGAGAACCTAGAAAGCGACGTAGAAGTCTGGTCAATGGACGAACATCGTTGCTTGATTGAAACCTGTTTTGAGGCGAGAATGGGTCGATGAGTTTAGCCCTCTTTGGTCACTCTACGCAGAGGAAAACTGGAAATAAGGGATATTGAGGTTTTGAAAAATTGAACGAGTTAAATTATTGACAAGCATTTGAAGTTGAAAAAAGCCCTCGGATAACTTAGGAATAGTAAAAACTCGTAGCCAAGGTTTAATAAAGTTAAATAGTACAAATGGTTGAAGTATTAAACGGAGGTTGTTAAGAATATTCTTCCACCCATTTCCTTGATCCCACCAAGGATGTGATGAAAAATTAGATTCAGATTGTGGTGGTAATTTTAGCAGTTGTTCAGAGTGGAGACTAACCATCAAATAAGCGCTAAAAATAATTTCCCACCATTTTTCTATTTGTGGGTAATTAGTTAGGCGAAAATCTGCCCATCCTAATTCGTTTTTACTTTGCTTCAAACCATATTCTACCCAAGTTCTTAAACCATAAAAATTACCTACTTCTCGGGGTGTAATGTTGGGAAATTTACTCATTACATACCAAGTAGTGTTTTTGGGCAGCTCCTCTTTATCAGTTGTGATTTGCCAATATTTAATTTCCGGATTATCACCACAAAAAATCTCTCTTATATATCTGTATTCCGAGCTTAAATCTGAGAAGACACGTTTGAATCTTTGCCACTTTGAATATTTGACTTTCGCGTCTGTAACTCCCCAGGCTTTGTGGTTAGAGCGAATTGCCACAATAAAATTTAGATTCAATCCCTCTAGTATTTGAATAAAATTTTTACTACTCTCTCCGTATAAACTATCTGCTAGGACAAGATTAAATTTAAATCCCATCGCACGCAATTGTTTGAGCATTTTCGCGGCAATTTCAGGTTTAGTTAGATATTCATCTCCTGGTTGCAGTCTTTCTCTCGGTTTATAAACTTCAAATAATAGAGGAAAAGTCAGACCAGATAAAACACCATACGCTGTAACTGCAACGATACCATTATCTGTTTTACCTAAATTTCCAATGTACTGCCGTTTTACATAATCAGTCGCATTCCCCTTTTTTTTATCTCCTGTCTCATCAATTATTAGTACTATTGGACGCCCTTGAAGTACATATAATATTAATTCTAATCGTTGCTGACTTAATTCTTTTACATCCCAAGGTGATTGTGTTAAAAAATGGTGTAATGCTTGATGATTATCTAGCCCTATAACTTTCGCTATTGATGGTAGGGTTTTGCGTTTTATGTCCGATATCATACCGACATGTAAGTACTTAAAAGCTTCAAAGCTCCTAACTTCTGGAAATATGTTTTGGTAAATTTGACAGTATTCATCTATAAATTTGACTGTGGGTACTGGTTGACGAGGCTCTACCATAGGATTGGCAATGCTTTTGGGGTGTGTTACTGCTTATACTACCACGAGAGTGACAAAAGAGGGTTAGTAATGCTACTGCTGTTGTTAACTGGCGGTTTCAATGGTTATGGTTATACGGCGAAAGTACATCCGAGTACGGGAGAAACTTATTGGTAGATACTGCCATTTGTCAATAGCCAGCTTTTTGAGCGAGTGTTAGAAGATTTTGCCCGACATTGGAAAGTGGGGCCGAAAAAAAGAGTAATTTTAGTAGTAGACGGAGCTGGATGGCACTGAGCGTGAAAGCGTGAAAATCCCCGACGGGATACATTTGTATTGTCTGCCTTCACACTCGCCCCAACTGCAACCAGCAGAAAGGTTATGGCCACTGACAAATGAACCGATAGCCAATCGCTGTTTTAAGAGCTTAGATGAATTAGAAGCAGTGTTATTTGAGCGATGTCAAAAACCCTTAAATCTCAAACAGCTAATCAGTGGTTTGACTCATTTCTATTGGTGGCCAGAGGCAAAATCTTAATCATGGTCAATCGACCGGACTTGATAGAATATCAAATTCCGTGGCTACTGACCACTGACCACTGTTAACGGACAAATAAAAGTTAACTTTTATTTTTGAACCGGCAGAGTAAAGTGAAAACAACTGCCTCTATCCGGTACAGAGTCTACCCAAATTTGACCGTAGTGGGCGCGGATGATACCTTGACACAGAGACAGTCCAATGCCGTAACCGTCTGTTGATTTATCTCGCTGCAAGCGAAAGCTGTCTTCAAAAATGCTCGCGCAATCTTCTTCAGGAATTCCCGGGCCGCTGTTGCAAATGCTGACTTGAACTTTGTAAGCGGTGCGGTGGAGAATTGAAAGATTAACAATTCCTTGGTCTGGCGTGTACTTGCTGGCGTTGTCAAGCAGGTTGACCATGACTTGTTTGATGCGATCGGGATCGGCATAAACCAAGGGCAAATCTGTGGGAATGTCTGTTTCTAAGTTCAGACTTTTCGCCTGAAATTTGTCTTGAAACTGCATGATTACATCTTGACAAATCGCCCCCAGTTCGATTCTTTTTGGTTCAATGTGGAGTTGAGCGTTTGTACCCCGGGCTGCTTGCAGGATATCTGTAATCATACGATCGACAATTCGGATTTGGCGGCGGGCTTGTTTCATCAAATGAGCCGCCAGACTCGGTGTCAAACGCGACTTTTCCCCCTCTTTCACCTTCTGACTTGACTCCAAAGTCTCCAAAGCCAAAGATGCCGCCGTCAAGGGATTTCGCAAGTCGTGGGCTAGCATCGCAATAATCCGGTCTTTCAACTGCAACTGCTCTTGCAGGTGTTCTTTTTCCTGTTTGAGGCGAAAAACTTCATCGGAAAGCTGCACAAGTTCGGCGGCGCAAGCAACGGAATAGATGGGTTTTGGGTCAGTCAAAGTTTCAGTAAGTGCTGCGGCTGACTGCTGCTGAGCTGCGTATTCTTCTACAGAACGCTTCCAGCGGGGCCACCAGTGTTCGAGTTGGGCGATTAAATTGCTGCCGGCGAGAGTTTGTCGCGGATCTGGATGAATTTTGAGCAGCGAGGGAGTGGCTACAAGTTTAAAGTGTTCGGCTAAATCGGGCTGTTCTCCTACGTCGATGATTTGAAGCTCAAAGTCGCAGTCTGCTTTCAAATCCTTGAGGGACTTGCGGATGTGTCTAGTCTGTTCCCGGGAAGAGGAACGCTTGTCTACAAAAAGCAAAAGCTGTAAAAGCGGTGGGGAATTGACCTGCTGTTCGGGAGAACAGTCAGTGCCGCTGGTGCCGGGTGTTGGATGGACGCTGTTGAGCTTTTCGATCGGGTGAAAATAATTGAGCATTGCCGAGCCGAGTTATTTCACTTCTACTTTAATTTAATACTTACTTTAGATTTATGCTATTGTCCGATAATTTCATTACGGCGGGCAGATGATATTTTTGAGATGGAAGAAAAATGAGTCGCTGCGGGTGGTGGTTCAAGTGGCGGCGGCCTTTTTTGTGCTGTGCCTGTTGCTGACGCTGCACCGCTACTACAGCTTTTACGCTACTTACGACCAAGGCATTTTCAATCAACTTTTTTGGAACGGCACTCGGGGTCACTTGTTTGAGAGTTCCCTCTCTTCGGCTTTGTCCACTAATGTGGTTCACCAAAATCAGCTCCCGGAAGTATCTTACTACCGGTTGGGGCAGCATTTCACCCCCGCGCTGATGCTGTGGCTGCCAATTTACTCGCTGTTTCCCTCGCCCGTCACTTTGACTGTGTTGCAGGTGACTTTAATTACGGCGGCTGGAGGAGTGCTCTGGCTTCTCGCCAGACACTATCTGGAACCAAGGCTGTCGGCGACAATTGTTGTGAGCTATTACTGCGCTAACGCCGTCATCGGTCCGACTTTGGGTAATTTTCACGATATTTGTCAAATGCCGCTGTATGTCTTTGGCTTGCTGCTGGCGATGGAGAAGCGCTGGTGGCCCTTGTTTGGGATTCTGGCAACTTTAATTTTGGCCGTGCGAGAAGATGGGGGCGTTGTTTTATTTGGCGTCGGAGTTTACCTGATTTTGAGCCGGCGCTACCCTCGGACTGGTTTAGCCGTCTGCATACTCAGTTTTGGTTATATGATCGTCCTGACCAATCTGATTATGCCTTTGTTTTCTGCTGATATATCTCAGCGGTTTATGATGGAGCGATTCGGTCAATATGCCGATGGAGATGAAGCTTCGACTCTGGAAATTATTTGGGGAATGGTGAGCAATCCCGGGCGGTTGGTGGCTCAGTTATTTACGCCGTTTTTTGGTAAGATTAGATACCTGCTTGGCCAGTGGTTGCCATTAGCTTTGGTTCCAGCTTTCGCGCCTGCGTCTTGGATGATAGCTGGATTTCCGTTGCTGAAGCTATTTTTAGCGAAAGGACAATCGGTGCTGGCGATTAATATCCGCTATGCGATGACTGTGGTTCCAGGGCTTTTTTATGGGGCGATTCTGTGGTGGGCCGAGCGTCAGAAGGAAGAAGATAGAATGGTGAGAGAGGAAAGAACATTTTTGCGTTTTCCTTCTGCTTTATTTCCTCTGCCTTCATCTTCAAATTTTCGCCGCTTTTGGGCGTTTTGTATCTGCTTGTCGCTATTTTTTACCTTCACTTCTAACCCCAATCGGACTTTTTCTTTGATTTTGCCCGATGCGATCGATCCTTGGGTGCAGGTTCCTCTCGTCAGACAATGGCAGCACGTTTTGCAAGTGCGGCCGCTATTGGCTCAAATTCCTGCTGATGCTAGCGTGGCAGCGACGAATACTCTTGTGCCGCTTTTGTCAAGCAGGCGGGAAATTCTCAGGTTTCCGATGTTTGAACTCCGCAATGATGCGGGGAAGGCGGTGAAGATGCAATATGTAATTGCCGATATCTGGCAGTTGCAGCAGTATCAGGCTGCGTTTCGGGCGGAACGGGGACAGTTGCAGGATATCGTACCGGCGATCGATCGAATGTCCAAATCTGGAGAGTACGGAATTGTTGGCTTTGAAGACGGCGCGATTTTGATGCGTCAGGGTGCTGCTTCTAATTCTGCATCGGCTGCTGCTTGGACCCGTTTTCGCGGCGAATTGGAGCCGATTTTGAAGAAACGGTAGGGTAGACGATCTCGCCATTGCTTCCTTCAGTGGCCCAAATCTTGAGGAAACCTGTTTTTTTGGCAGCAATGGCGATCGAGCAATTTCGTGCAAAAACCAGGTTTAGGCATGATTTTCTGTCTTTGTTGCTGCCAAAAGTCAGGCATTGGGCATCAACTTACGATCAACTCAAATTTGAGGATGATAATTCTACAATAAATCTGTTAATCCTAAACATTAAGTTATATGAATTATTTGGAGGAAGAAAGATGAAAATTTTGGTATTGGCATGGGAGTTTCCTCCCAGAATCGTAGGCGGTATCGCCCGCCACGTAGCGGAACTGTATCCTGAATTGATAAAGCTGGGCCACGAAATTCACTTAATTACAGTAGAGTTCGGCCACGCGCCGATGTACGAAGTGGTGGAAGGAATACGGGTGCATCGGGTGTTGGTGGGGCAGGCTAGGGACTTTTTTCACTGGGTGGCGAATCTCAACCAAAGCATGGGTCACCAAGGCGGAAAACTGATGCTGGAGGAAGGCCCCTTTGATATCATCCACGCTCACGATTGGTTAGTGGGAGATGCGGCGATCGCTCTCAAGCACACCTTTAAAGTACCGCTAATTGCCACGATCCACGCCACCGAATACGGGCGCTTCAACGGTATCCACAATGAAGGGCAACGCTACATTAACGCCAAGGAAAACGACCTCGCTTACAATGCTTGGCGGGTAATTGTTTGCAGCGATTATATGCGGCGGGAAGCCGAACGGGTACTATCGACTCCGTGGAACAAAATAGAGGTAATTTACAACGGAATTAGACCAGATAAAAAGCCCCGGTGGCACGAATTTGACGCGATGGATTTCCGCCGCAGGTTTGCTGCTGATGATGAGAAAATTGTCTATTATGTAGGAAGAATTAGCTATGAAAAAGGTATTGCTGTATTTCTCAATGCTGCACCTAAAGTAATTTGGGAAATGGGGGGTAAAGCAAAAATTGTAATTGTTGGCGGCGGCAATACCGACCAGCTCAAACACTTAGCTTGGCATTTAGGAATTTGGAATAAGTGTTATTTTACTGGGTTCATGTTTGAGGAACATCTCGACAAATTCCAGACGGTGGCTGACTGTGCGGTTTTCCCCAGTCTTTACGAACCTTTTGGGATTGTAGCGTTAGAAAGCTTTGCTGCAAGAGTGCCTGTAGTGGTGTCGGATGCGGGCGGACTTCCAGAGGTGGTGCTGCACACGAAAACTGGCGTTGTTACTGAGGCAAACAATCGGGATTCTTTGGCCTGGGGAATTTTGGAGGTGCTCAAAAATCCGGGTTACGCGCAGTGGTTGGTTGACAATGCTTCTCAGGATTTGGAACGTCGGTTTAGTTGGCCGAAGTTGGCGATAGAAACCCAGTGGGTTTATGAACGGGTGGTGGAGGAAAGGGCTGAGGTTGATTGGTAAGAATGCTGACTGTTGAATGTTGAGTGTTCACGGTTGACTGTGAGTAGAATATCAAGTTTTTTTGTTGCAAATATTAAGAAATTGTAACATAATGATCTAGATACACTCGACCTCAGCTTGAGCGCACTCAGAAGATTTAAAGGGAATTCGCATCTTGAATATTTTTAGGGACATCGATCCCCAACCCAGACGCAGCTTGGTGACTTTATTCACCGCAGGGCTGCTATTCTGGTCAAGTTTGGCTTCGCTGCTGCCAACTTTGCCGCTGTACGTTCAATTTGTGGGCGGCACAAAACAGGAAATTGGCTTTGTGATGGGTGCATTTGCGATCGGACTTTTGCTATCGAGGCCACCGTTGGGTAAAATAGCCGACAGCAGGGGGCGAAAACAAGTTTTGCTGCTAGGCGCGACAGTCGCTGCGATCGCCCCTTTGGGCTACCTGTTAGCTCAATCTATCCCCTTACTATTACTTATTCGCGTTTTTCACGGCATTAGTATCGCCGCTTTTACCACCGCTTATAGCGCTTTGGTAACAGATTTATCGCCGCCAGGAAAGCGGGGCGAATTAATCGGTTACATGAGCTTGGTGAATCCTCTTGGTCTAGCAGTTGGGCCGGCTATTGGCGGATTTGTGCAAGCTTGGGTTGGTTATATTCCTTTGTTTGCGATGTCGGCGGCTTTCGCTGCAATGGCTATATTTTTTACCTGCAAAGTTGCGGAACCTAATTTTGCAGATTTAACAAAATTGGACTCGCTATCTCAGGATAAAAACAGCCAAAGATACTGGAAAATGCTCTGGAATCCGAGAGTGCGGATTCCGGCTTTAGTGTTATTGGTGGTTGGTTTAGTATTTGGAACTTTGAGCACTTTTATGCCTTTGTTTATCCAAGAAACGAAGGCTAATTTGAATCCGGGATTATTTTATTCTACGGCCGCTATCGCCAGTTTCGGTATACGGTTGCTCACGGGACGGGCTTCGGACAAATACGGCCGCGGCTTGTTTATTTCGGGCGGATTAATCTGTTATGCCGTCTCTATGTTATTGTTGTATTTTGCTAACAACAGCAATGCTTTTTTAATCGCCGCTTTGGTTGAAGGTTGCGCGGGCGGTACTGTTTTGCCGATGATGGTAACGCTGATGTCTGATCGGTGTGAACCTCATGAAAGAGGCCGCTTGTTTTCGCTTTGTATTGGCGGATTTGATTTGGGAATTGCGATTGCTGGGCCGACTTTAGGCTTTGTTGCTGAACAAGTTGGCTACAGAAATATGTTTGGTTTTGCGGCTGGACTCGCTGGCTTGGCTTTGCTGGTTTTTATTACTCTGTCGAGCAAGGGCTTGTCTAATTCGATGAAATTTGCGATCGGTCGAGGCAAAGATATTTATGCTTTGAATCAGTAAACGTACCAAATTAAAAAAGTTATGAGTTTTAAGTCGTGAGTTGAATTAATTTCTTAATTCAAAACTCAAAAGTCAAAATTCATAACTTTTAGTAGTGGGCTTGGAGGGATTCGAACCCCCGACCTCATGGTTCGTAGCCATGCACTCTATCCAACTAAGCTACAAGCCCCTGTTGAGTTCAGATTTAATCTAAAATTGATTAAGTTCTTTTCTCACAGAATCTAACAGTAACACCATTACCAAAATAATGCAAGACTTTTCGCAAACTTTTTCTAAATTGCCCGATGTGGCACAGCTAACTCACCTCGACAACAGCGGGGAAGCCCAAATGGTGGACGTTTCGGCGAAGGTGCCGACTGTGCGACAAGCTGTGGCTGCTGGCCGGGTGCGGATGTTACCGGAGACGTTTGCGGCGATTGAAGCGGGGAATGCGCCGAAGGGTGATGTGTTGGGCACTGCAAGGCTGGCTGGAATTATGGCGGCGAAACAGACTGCACATTTGATTCCTCTGTGTCACCCTCTACCGCTGAGTAGCGTGGAGGTGCAGGTGATAGCGGATGCTGAGTTGCCGGGGTATCAAATTCGGGCGACGGTGAAAATTAAGGCGGAAACAGGGGTGGAAATGGAGGCGCTGACGGCGGTTTCGGTGGCGGCGCTGACTTTGTATGATATGGCGAAAGGATTGGAAAAGTCGATCGCCATTGAGTCAATTCGACTGGTGAGCAAAAGCGGCGGCAAGTCAGGGGACTATGAAAATTTAGAGACATAAATTTTCTGCCGAAAGAGGGATGTAGACAAAAAGCTGCACTTATTATGATTAGAATAGGCACAGAACTACTAATATCAAGTGAAAAACTATGCCTCCTCGTTGGCCTCGCAAACCCGATCGCAATGATCCAGAGTATCGCCGTTTAGATGACCGGATGAATTTTGCTATCCACGTCGGTCTTTTTTCTGCTACCAATTCTGGTTTGTGGTTTGTTCACAATTTGCAAAAGGCTGATTGGCCTTGGGCAATTTCGGTAACGGGTGGATGGGCTCTAGTAGTTTTGGCCCACGCGATTTACCATTTTGCGATCGCCGATTATTCGCCCCTCACCAAAGATTCTGGTTGAAGGCAGTTGGCGGCGATTTGTTAAGTCTTTTGATTGATAACAAATAACTTTTGGCTTTTTTGATATGGCTAATACCACACAGGCGATCGAATCCTTAGCAGCCGAAATCGGCGAAAATGTCTACATTGACATTGCCAAGTGGCATTTGTATCTCAATGATGCCCACCTGCATACAGTTGTTGCTGAACAACTTTACCGGATGCTGGAAGATGGGAATTTAGATGCTGACAAAGTTGGACAAGTTTTGCAAGGAATTCCAGTCAAGTTGGGCGGCGGCAAGCGGGAAGTGCCCCTGGCAGATTTGATTCCGATGCAGTGTCAAGTTCAATTGATGGATGTTCTTGAGGAATTTCAGAAGAAAATGTAAAGTAAAGGGCGGGTTTTGTACGCAGATTGTGGGCGTTGTGCCTGGTAGTTCGCCCTTAACCCGCCCCGACAATTTTATTTGCGAAAACGGCCGCGAATGCGATCGACAAACATATCAACTTCCGGCAACTTCATCTGACTGACAAAAACGGCAAAAACTCCTAACCCTACAAAACTTGCCACACTCAACTGCACTAATTGAATTACCAAACCTTCAGTACCCAAAGCCCTTTGACAGGCTTGCAGAGTAGCCAAGGTAACGAAAGCAGTTAGACAACTGCCAGAAGTTAACCCCAGAAAAGGTAAACTCCACTGCCCCCAAGGCAGGCCACCCAGCTTTTTATCTAATAAGTACAAAAGCATAATCATCGAAGTAAGATTCACTCCCACCGTCGCCAAAACTAATCCGGGCGCGCCAAAGGCCCCTACTAATAAATAATCCAGCAGTCCGTTCAAAAAGATATTGATAATACTGATGCGAAAAGGCGTTTCCCCATCTCCCAAAGCGTAAAATACCCGTACCACAACGTCGCGTCCCAAATACACAAACATTCCAATACTGTAAGCCATCAATATTGGCGTGACAAACTGCGAGGCTGACCGATCAAAAGCATAGCGTTCGTAAACCACGCGGACGATCGGCCCAGCAAGTGTTACCATTAAAGCGCTCAGGGGCAGCATCGTAATCCCGGTCAACATTAAAGATTGACGAATTCGATCTTTTAATTCCGGCCAGTCTCTGGGATCGGTGAGGCGAGAAAATATGGGCAAAAATGGCACTAGAATTACATTAGAAATGATGCCTAAAGGCGTCATAACTAACAAGCCGCTGTAACCCATCGCAGAGGCAGCTTGAGGGATGTAGGATGCGAAAAATAGGTCAGTATAAACATTAATTTGCAGCATTCCTGATGATAAGGTCGCAGGAACCATCACCTTAATTACTTCTTGCACTCCCGGCCGTTTAAAATTAAACCGCAAACGCAATGTTCCCAAGCCGGCGCGCCACTGCGCCACCAGTTGCACCAACCACTGCAAAACTGCTCCCGCTAAAGTGCCCCAAGCTAACACTAAGCCACCCATTAGTGCGTATTCTGGCTGAATAATTTTGTTTCCGAGTTGCAGTGCGAGAATACCCAAACCGCCAACAAGTGCAACGCTGGAAAATAAAGGGCTAATTGATGGCAACCAGTACATATCGGCGGCATTGAGAGTGCCGAAACCAATGCCGATCAAGCCTGAAAGTAATGCCATCGGCGCCATAATCCGAAATTGCTGGACGGCAATTGCTTTGATTTGTAAACCTTCTGCTGTTCTATTTAACCCCGGTGCCACCAAATCGATCAGCGGATCGGCAAAAATAATTAAAGCGATCGTCACCAACAGCAACAAGCCCCCGACTAAGGTGGTGATAGTCTCGACTAAGGGTGCTGCTTCTTTTTTATCCCGGCGAGCTAAAACGCTGACTATGGCGCTGTGAAATGGCCCGTTAATCCCTCCCAGCAAAATAAATAAGAAACCAGGGATGACGTAGGCGTAGTTGTAGGCATCGACGGCGACACCGACTCCAAAGGCTGCGGCGATCGCAATTTGGCGCACCAATCCAAAGACTTTGCTAATTAGAGTGGCGACTGCGACAATGCCGGCAATCCCTGCGAGGGAACGAGAGGGCTTCTGTAATTGGGACACAAATGGTTACAAACGCTAATGCTAAAAGGATTCACTTATTTTAATCGCGAATCGGGAGAATCATATCATGAACTCAGAAAACTTCTATTCCGAATTGCGTTTACTGGACAATTTTATCGATATTACTGACTTGCGGAATTTTGTTGATGTACCCGATGACTGGTACATTATTGTCACAGATATTCGCGGTTCTACCAAAGCGATTGAAGCTGGACGCTACAAAGAAGTTAACTTATTGGGGGCTAGTTCGATCGCTGCTGTTTTGAATATCGCGGGTAAAATAGAAATTCCCTTTGTCTTTGGTGGCGACGGCGCTACTCTTTTAATGGGCCCATCGCTTTTACCCGCTGCCCAGAAAGTTTTGCTGGTCACTCAACAAATGGCTAAGACTGAATTTGACATGGATTTGCGAGTTGGGGCTGTGCCGATTAAAGTTGTGGTGGCAGCTAATTATCCGGTTAAAATAGCTAAGTTTAAAGTTTCCGAAAATTACAGCCAAGCTGTTTTTATGGGTGGCGGATTAACCCGTGCTACTGAACTTATTAAAGACGCTCCTGGTGGTAATATTTACAGTATTAAAAATAATGGCATTTCTGAAACCGCCGATTTTTCGGGATTGGAATGCCGATGGCAGGATATTCCCAGCAAGTACGGGGAAATAGTAACGCTGCTGGTAATGGTGCGAGCGGATTTGGGTCAGCAGAACCATCAACGTTATAGAAATATTTTAGAAAAAATCGAATCCATTTACGGCCAGGAAGATTGTTTAAATCCTATTAATGGTAAAAATCTTAATTTGACATTGAATAGCAAAAAGCTGATCAAAGAAATTCAAGTTAAAGCGTACAAGGCTAGTTGGTTTTACCGCCAGAGAGATTTATCAAAAATACAGTTAGAGACGGCACTTGGCTCGCTGCTAATGAATTTAAAAGTTAAGACAGAAGAGTTAGATTGGGGAGTTTATAAAGATATTGCGATCGCCGCTACGGATTACCGCAAATTTGATGATATGTTGAGAATGGTAATTTCGGGGAATGGGTGGCAGCGAAAAAAATTGACGGCGTACTTGGAAAATAATTACCGAGAAGGCGAGCTGGTGTACGGTTTGCACGTTGCTGACAGAGCGTTGATGACTTGTTTGGTCTTTGAACGCAACGGTCGCCAAGTACATTTTATAGACGGTGCTGATGGAGGTTATACTTTAGCTGCAAAGGATATGAAACAAAGAATGAATGAATAAGTAAGCCTACCTAAACTACAAACCGTCGTTTCATGCTATGATGCCTCAATCTAAAATCTAAAATCTAAAATCTAAAATCTAAAATCTAAAATCGAATGACTGGCTTAATTTACAAATATCCTCCTCTTTTACCGGGAATTCTCATCAAACGTTACAAGCGATTTTTTGCCGAAATAGAACTAGATTCGGGAGAAATAATCACCGCGCACTGTCCCAATACTGGCCCGATGACTGGTGTTTACATTCCGGGCAATCCAGTCCTAGTATCTCCCAGCGACAATCCTAAACGCAAGTTAGCTTATACTTGGGAATTAATTAAAGTTTGCGACACTGTGCCAACTTGGGTGGGAGTTAATACTGGGCTGCCAAATCGAGTAGTTAAATTAGCTTTGGAATTGAAATTGTTTCCAGAGTTGGGCAATTACAGTTTAATTCAACCGGAGGTTGTTTATGGCACTGATAAAAAAAGTAGAGTGGATTTTTGGCTAACTGGTGAGGAAAAACCGATTTTTCTGGAAGTAAAAAATACAACGTGGGTAAAAGAGGAATTGGCTTTATTTCCCGATACAGTGACGGAGAGGGGACAGAAACATTTGAGAGAATTGATAGAAGTGGTGCGGCAGGGTTCGAGGGCTGTAATGGTGTATTTTATTAATCGCGGGGATTGTACAGATTTTGCTCCTGGGGATAGTGCCGATCGCACTTACGGAGAATTGTTCAGACAGGCTATGAGTGAAGGTGTAGAGATTTTGCCCTGTCGGTTTGACGTGACGCCGGAAGGGATTCGCTATTTGGGATTGGCAAAGCTAAATCTTTATAGCCTTTAATCCTAGTTAAAAATTGGGATTTTATAAGTCTACTAATACTGCAATAAACTTTCCTTGACCTTTCACTAAAACTAATAGTTCGCTCGCGCTTGACTAAATAAGTTTTTTGCGGCTGAACAATAACTTCACAATCAGGCGTACTCCCACTTTGAGGAGAAGACGCTCATATTCATAATAAATTCCCTCTCAACATCAGGCGATGTTTCGTACAATACACTATATAGCATCTAATAAAAAAGAGCGATCGCACTATGGGAATGACTCTGACCGAAAAAATATTAGCCAAAGCATCAGGCCGCACTAAAGTCGAGCCCGGAGAAAATATCTGGGTAGAAACAGATGTGTTGATGACCCACGATGTCTGCGGGCCCGGCACTATCGGCGTTTTCAAACGCGAATTCGGTGAGAATGCTAAAGTCTGGAACCCAGACAAAATCGTCCTCATTCCCGACCACTACATTTTCACCAACGACGAACGCGCTAACCGCAACGTCGATATTCTCCGCGATTTTGCCCAAGAACAAGGGATAAAATACTTTTACGACATCACGGATCGATCGGACTTCAAAGCAAATCCCGACTACAAAGGAGTTTGCCACATCGCCTTAGCACAAGAAGGCCACACCCGGCCAGGCGAAGTGCTCTTCGGCACAGATTCCCACACCTGCAATGCCGGCGCTTTCGGACAATTTGCCACCGGTATCGGCAATACAGACGCGGCTTTTATCATGGGAACCGGCAAACTGTTAATCAAAGTTCCCGCAACCATGCGCTTTGTGTTCAACGGTGAACTGCCGGATTATTTGTTAGCAAAAGACCTGATTTTGCAGATTATTGGTGATATTAGCGTTGCCGGTGCTAACTACCGAACGATGGAATTTGCCGGCGATACAGTTGAGCGTTTGACGATGGAAGAACGGATGACGCTGTGCAATATGGTAATTGAAGCTGGCGGTAAAAACGGCACGGTTGCGCCCGACAAAACTACGTTTGATTACGTTACTTCGCGGACTGACAAACCCTTCGATTCATTTTACAGCGATGGGGATGCTAAATTTTATAGCGATCGCACCTACGATGTCAGCAAATTAGAACCAGTCGTCGCCAAACCGCACTCTCCCGACAACCGCGACTTAGCCCGCAACTGCCGCGATGTCAAGATCGATCGAGTTTACATCGGTTCCTGCACCGGCGGCAAAACCTCCGACTTTCTGAATGCCGCCCGCATTCTCAAAGGAAACCAAGTCAAAGTTCCGACTTATTTAGTACCAGCAACTCAGAAAGTTTACGAAGATTTGTTTCTCACAAAATACGAAGGTCAAACGCTTTCGGAAATCTTCTTAGCGGCCGGCTGCATCGAACCCGCAGCGCCTTCTTGCGCCGCTTGTTTGGGCGGGCCGAAAGATACTTTTGGGCGGATGAACGAACCCGAAATTTGTGTATCTACAACTAACCGCAATTTCCCCGGCCGGATGGGGAATAAAGAAGCGCAAGTTTATCTAGCTTCGCCTTACACTGCGGCGGCGTCTGCGCTGACTGGGTATGTCACCGATCCGCGAGAATTCCTGTGTTAGATAGTTGCTTTTAGCATTCTGTAAGGTTGACACAATGGCTGAAGAGTTCCCTATTATTGTAGTTCCAGAAGCAGCCTATGAGCTATCTGAAACCGAGACTATGGGAACTAAGTACAAGTTCTGGTTTGACCATCCAAATTTAGGGCGTTGCTTGTACAAACAGTCTCGACCAAATACAGGTGAAGATTGGGCGGAAAAAATTGCAGCCGAGTTGTGCAAACTGCTCGGATTGCCCCATGCTCAATATGAACTGGCCACTTGGAAAAGTCAACGCGGAACTGTCTCACCATCATTTTTGCCCGATGGTGGCAGTTTCATTCCGGGGAATCAAGTTTTGTCTGCGATCGCACCGCACAGAGTTAATATTGTGTTAAATGCGATCGCAGACAATTCTGTTAATTTGCCCCTCGATTGGGTTCCGCCAGTCGGGATAGAAACAGCCGTAGAAACTTTTGTCGGATCTTTGCTATTAGATGCCTGGATTGGCAATACAGACCGTCACTCAGAGAATTGGGGTGTATTAGATAAACCCGAAAGTGATCCTACTTTAAATATCGCCAGATATCTAGCACCAACTCACGACCATGCCTCTAGTTTGGCAGTGCGGATATCTGATGAAGAACGGCAAAAGAGATTGATTACAAAAGATACTGGCTATTCTGTCCAAGCTTATGCGAAAAGATGCTTTTCTCAGTTATATGCTAGCGATAATGAACCAAAGCCTCTCAAGACTTTTGAGGCATTCCGCTCCGCAGCGCTATACTATCCCCAAGCAGCCCAAGTTTGGCTAAATTGCCTTACCAGGATTTCAGCTAATGATACGCTAGCTATTTTTAACGGGATACCGCGCGAGAGAATTTCACAAATTACCATTGAGTTTTCTCAACAAATACTTAAATTTAACAGAGAAAGGCTACTTGAATTGACAGGAGATTTGCTTTGAAAACACTATTTGTGGCTTGGCAAGACCCCGGCAGAGGTTCTTGGTTTCCGATTGGTCGATTGACATTTAACGGTAAAGAATATCAGTTCAATTATACAAATGGTGTTCTAGAAGCGAAACTTAAGTGCGGGTTTGAACCCTTGCCATCTTTCCCGAATTTCAATAATGTTTACACTTCACAGAAACTGTTTCCCTTGTTTTCCAATCGAGTGATGCCGCGATCGCGCCCTGACTACCCTGAATTTGTACAGTGGTTGAATATCCCTCAACACCAAGATGACCCAATTGCTTTATTGGCCCGCAGCGGAGGGAAACGGGTAACTGATAAATTTGAGGTGTTCCCTTGTCCCGAACCGGATGAAAATGGACGTTACCGCATCCATTTTTTTGCAGATGGACTGCGATACCTATCAAAGTCGGCAATTGAACGGATTAATCGGCTTCAAGTGGGCGAACTTTTGTACTTAGCCCAGGAATTTCAAAATCCGCACACTTCCCGTGTGCTTCTTTGTACTAAAGATCACTGGATTGTCGGCTATTGTCAGCGCTATCTTGTGGAGGATATTTTGGAAATTATTTCGCAGCATCCAGAATTGGTTCGCGTAGAAGTCGATCGCCTCAACCAACCCCCAACGCCGCTACAGTTTCGCTTGCTGTGCAAGATGACCGCCGATTGGCGAGACTTTCGCCCCTTCCAAGGCCCGATGTACCAGCCGGTTAGCAGTGATGTTTTAGCTGCAAGTGCGATCGGATAATCAGCAACAAGAAGTAAAATTATCATCACAAAGTTAGGCAAGAACCCAAGTTAATTATTGTGAATTCATTAGACCCACTCGGGAATAAAATTGCTCTAGAATTAGAAATAGACTGGGTTGGCTGAATTGTTTATAATTGTATGATTCATCGGGTCACTTAAGAAACCCGGTTTCTCGATCGCACAACTCGATAAAATTGCAAGTATTAGGTAAAGATGCGCCATGATTACGATCGTGATGGGAGTCTCAGGTTCTGGAAAAACTACTGTTGGCCAGTTGCTGGCGCAATCTCTCAACTGGGATTTCAGCGATGCCGACGATTTTCACCCATCAGCTAATATCGAGAAAATGAGTCGGGGCATTCCTTTAGAAGATGCAGATCGCCTTCCTTGGCTATTACAATTGCAAGCTACAATAGACAGGTGGCTTTTAGAAAATAAAAATGTGGTTTTGGCTTGTTCTGCTTTAAAAACATCTTACCGCGAAATGCTCTACCGAGACCACAAGCGAATGAACATAGTTTATCTAAAATGTTCTTTTCAGCTATTAGCCACAAGGTTAAAAAATCGCGAAAATCACTACATGAAAGCAGATTTGCTGTTAAGTCAGTTAGGCAGTCTGGAAGAACCTGAAGATGCAATTATCATAGATGCTTCGCAGCCGTTAGAGGTGATCTTGCGCCAAATTAAAATTCATCTGATGCGTGGTTAATTGGCCACAATAAAACCTCTCAGCTAATCCGCATTTAAATTGCATAGTAAAATAAATCTTTACTCTTGTGGGGTCCTCAGGAAAGCCCGTCCTCAACATATAATTTTAATGCACAACAGTTTAATACCAAATCTGGCTTAAATACCCCTTGATTTCTTAGTTTCTGTCAGCTATGAGGAGAGTTTGTATAGTAGCGATTTCAAACAGTATTATTGAGAGTTTAATTTAACGCGGATGTAGTATAAGAGTTATTTTTTTTTCGGATTAACCGGGTTTCTGAACCAAATTTAGCCCCCTCTCCGTTTCCGGGGGAGAGGTTTGGCGCCCTAATTTTTGTACAAATACAAGAAAGCTTCTACTTCAGCGGCGGTTGGTTGAGCCGCAATTGCACCCGGTTTCATCGCTGTCATCGAACCTACCGCACTCGCATAAGTTACAACTTTTTTTGTTATTTCTGGAGCGGCTAAACTCTTAATTCCCACCTTGCACAATTGGCTGACAAAACCAGCCAGAAACCCGTCGCCGGCCCCTGTTGTATCCTCAACATCTACTTTAAATGCGGGGATTTTTCCTTCATTTTCGGATAGACAATAGGCGCAACCTTTCTCGCCCGCAGTCACCAAAACGCCTTCTACGGAATCGAGGCGGTAGGTAATAGCTCCAGCGTCGGTAGTGTCAAACAACCATTCGGCTTCTTCCTCAGATAACTTGACAAAATCAACTTTTTTTAAGATTGTTCTAATGCGCGCTTTTGCTTCGTCTGGATTGTGCCAAAACACCGGACGCCAATTGATGTCAAGTATAATTTTAACGTCGTACTGTTCTGCTAGTTCGATCGCTCGGGCGATCGCCTCTCGACTTTCAGGATAAGCTAATTCTAAAGTGCCTAGCACTAAAAATTCGGCATTTTCAAACAGCATCTGCGGTATTTGTGCAGCGAGGAGGCGGGTGTCGGCAAAATCCGCAGTATCGAATTCGCCAAAACCGGCAAAAGATCGATCGCCCGCTTGATTCCGCAACACATAAACTTGTCGCGTCGGCGCACTTGGATGTCGCTGCACTCCAGCGATATCCACCCCTACTTCTTGCAATACCTGCACTAGGGAATTCCCCAATTCATCCCCACCTACAGCACCAATAAATCCCGCCGCCGTCCCCAATTTAACCAAACCACAGGCAACATTAGCAGGAGCACCGCCGGGATATGCCGTCCAAGATTCTACCTCTTCGAGAGATACTCCTGGTTTATCTGCTAAACAATCAAATAAAATTTCACCCAGACACAAAACGCGAGGATAAGTCATAGGAATTTTAGATTTTAGATTTTAGATTTTAGATTTTAGACCAGCAGTAGACAGGTCAATAATTATTTTTAACCCATCCCAGAAAAATTGCAAGTTATTTTTTAATGGCTGCTCCTATAATATCAGACCTACTGATATTATTGGCAGTTACTCCCTTAAGGCTGAAGTATAGTGCGGGCGTATCAGTTAGTTGTTTTACGTGCAAACATCTACAGGTTGGGCCCGGAGGTGAGATAGGCGTAGGTAAAGGCAGCATCGGCCACCCGACGCACAAGCAGTGCAAGTGGCTGTGCGTCTTGTTGTGTCGGCCCTGGTTTGCACTCCGGGTGATTCTGCCAGCCAGTTGGTGCTTCGGGCCCGAAAGAGTAGCACAGCAACTTTAATTTTCTCTTCATACTTGATCCCTCATCCTTTAGAATTGTAGATAGGTAAATATGCAGACATAGGAAAAATTTATGAGTGGGATTGTCTCTGGGACCCCTGTCACCCTGTCGGACAGAGAATTGCAAGTGGTAGAGTTAGTAGCGGCGGGATTGACTAATGAGAAAATTGCCGAAAAGTTAGAGATTAGCAAGCGTACAGTTGACAACCACATTAGCAATATCTTGAACAAGACACGCGCTGACAATCGAGTTACGCTTGTACGCTGGGCGTTGCAGTGGGGAAAAGTATGTTTGGATAATATTAACTGCTGCCCTTTACCGCGGCCGATCGATAAAGAAGTATCTTAAGTAGGGATTCTGGTTGGGGACAGGCAAAGAAATGATGCAAACGGCACAAGAAAAACAACTCCGCTATCAAATTCAAAGCCCTGGATTGCCGCTGGCGGTATATCGCGAAGTGGCGATCCATTTGCGTCAAGTTGAAGGGGTGGAAACCGGTTTAATTCCGCAGCAGTCGCAGCGGTTTGATTACTACGACAGCCAAGTTGGGGGTTTGTGGATACAGTATCCTGAAGGGTTCGATTTGGCAGGTCGCGAGCGGATCGATCGCATTTTGGCTTATTATGGCGATCGTTATGGAGCGTGGGAATTATTAAGTCATTAGTTATTGGGAATTGTTAACTGTTGACTGTTGACGGTTGACTGTTAACTAATAACTAAGAACTAATGACTAATTACTAATTACTAATGACAACTGCCAACTGACAACTGACTAACACAATGAGTGCAATTAAAACTTTACCGGGAACGCGGGATATTTTGCCCGCTGAAATTCAATATTGGCAAAATATAGAAGAAGTCGCTAGAACCATTTTAAGAAAAGCGGCTTATCGAGAAATTCGGACGCCAATTTTTGAGCAGACATCTTTATTTGAACGCGGCATTGGCGAAGCTACCGATGTTGTGGGCAAAGAAATGTACACTTTTAAGGATAAGGGCGATCGATCGACTACTTTGCGTCCAGAAGGCACCGCCGGAGTAGTGCGAGCTTTTATTCAAAACAGTTTGTACGCAGCAGGAGACGTGCAGCGTCTGTGGTATGCGGGGCCGATGTTTCGCTACGAACGCGCGCAAGAAGGAAGACAGCGGCAGTTTAATCAAATTGGCGTGGAAGTCTTGGGGAGTGCGAATCCTCGTGCGGATGTCGAGGTAATTGCGATCGCCTGCGATATCCTGCAAACCCTCGGTTTAAAAAATTTGCGACTAGATATTAACTCTGTCGGAAACAAGGAAGACAGACAAAATTATCGCCAAGCATTAATAGATTATTTTACACCGCACAAAGACGAATTAGACGCGGATTCTCAAGACCGCTTGACTCGAAACCCGCTGCGGATTTTGGACAGCAAAAATCAGCGTACTCAAGAAATTGTAGCTGGTGCGCCGAGTATTTTGGACTATTTGGGAGAGGAATCGCGATCGCACTTCGAGCAAGTGCAGCAAATGCTCACAAACTTAGGAATTACCTATCAGTTAAATCCCCGATTAGTGCGCGGTTTAGATTACTATACCTACACCGCATTTGAAATTATCTCCGACGATTTGGGAGCGCAAGCAACAGTTTGCGGAGGGGGCCGCTACGACGGTTTAGTCAAGGAATTGGGCGGCCCAGATACGGCTGCAGTCGGTTGGGCAATGGGTATCGAAAGGTTAATTCTCCTCCTGCAAAAGTTGCAACCTTTGCCCGCGCCGAAGTTAGATTTCTATTTGGTATCCAGAGGCGATCAAGCTGAAAAACAATCGGTATTGTTAGCTCAAAAATTGCGAAGTGCGGGGTTTAGTGTAGAGATAGATTTGAGCGGCAGTGCTTTCGGAAAACAGTTTAAAAGAGCCGACAGAAGCGGTGCAGTTGGGTGTTTAGTTTTGGGAGATGCGGAAGCTGAAAACGAGACGGTACAATTGAAGTGGTTGGCGAGTGGTGAACAAAGTGCGATCGGGCAATCAGAATTACTAGCAATGACAAACGAACTACAGCAGAAGATCATAGCTGCATATTAAGTCCGGCAGGGAATGAATTCCCTGCCTCAAAGCTAAAGTCCTCTGAAGAGGACTAATTATTTTAACAGTCTTCTTCTCAGTCCTCTTAAGAGGACTTTAGCTATTAGCCAGGGGTTGAAACCCCTGGCGGACTGCCGGCTTAAGTCGTTACTCATTGGGTCTGCTTGGCAACCCAGATCCAAAGGCTCTGCCTCGTCATTAAGGCATTAACATGAATTCCAAAAACCCAGAGATATAATTAAAATATTTAACCTCTGATAAACTATGTCTGTAGCAACTAAAAATCCTGAAACAAAACTCACAATCACCTGGCCGCTACTACCAGAAGAATTTCAACTACCAGACGACCCCGTAGAAGACGAAAGCCAACCATTATTAGCCGCCGCTTTGCGCCAGCCGCTAACAGGATTTCCTGAATTAATGCAGGATGCTTTAATTGTTTCCAACTTTGCCTTGTGTGCCGGAATTAGTTTCCCAGGTTCAACCAGTGACGAACAGCGTATTATCTGCAAAGCACCAGATTGGATGTACGTGAAACCCGTCAATCCAAAAAATGTCTCGCAAGTCCGCCGTAGTTACACGCCACACACAGAAGGAACCATTCCTCAAATCGTGATGGAATTTCTTTCAGAAACCTATGGAGAAGAATATTCTGTAGAGTTTACCTCGCGGGTGGGAAAGTGGTATTTTTACGAGCAAGTAATCAAAGTACCGAGATACGTCATATTCCGAGCAAAAACAGCTCATTTAGAAGTTTACGCTTTAGAATCAGAGCACTACAACTTGCAAAAACCCGATGAAAACGGACGTTATTGGATACCGGGATTAGACTTATTTTTAGGAATGTGGGAAGGAACGCACGAAGGGAGAACAGGCTGTTGGTTGAGGTGGTGGGATTCTGAAGGCGAGTTGTTGCTGTGGTCGGAAGAAAGAGCGGATCGCGAAAGACTGCGCGCTGAAAAATTGGCTGAAAAATTGCGTCAAGCGGGGATCGAGTTAGATGATGAAGAGTGAAATATCAATGGATGAGTCGAGCTCGATCGTGTTTTGGTATGATGACACTCTTGTGGTGTGGGCATCCAGCCCGCCCCGGGCTAACTTTACACTCCTATGTTAATCGAACGTCTCCAGCCGATCGCCTGGACAAAAAAACCGCGACTCATATCCTTATTTTCTGGTTGCGGCGGCATGGATTTGCCATTCCACCAAGCCGGATTTGAGGTAGTTTGGGCGATCGACTCCAATCAATACGCCTGCAAAACATTCAGCAGAAACATCGCCAATGTCATCATCAACGACAGCATAGAAAATATAGACATTGCACAAGTGCCCGAAGCAGAAATATGTATAGGGGGGTTCCCCTGTCAAGATTTCTCCTTAATTTGGAAACGTCCGGGACTTGAAGGAACTAGAGGGAATTTATATACATACTTTCTCGAATTTGTAAATAAAAAAAAGCCCAAAGCTTTTGTAGCAGAAAATGTCAAAGGCTTATTAAGTGCCAATAATTATCAAGCAATAAAACAAATAATTTCTGATTTTGAAAGTATCGCTCCAGGCTACTTAGTTAAGCCTAAACTCTACAACTTTGCTGATTACGGAGTTCCGCAATTTCGCCAAAGAGTGTTATTAGTTGGCATTCGGATGGATACAGGATTTAACTTTGTGCATCCTCAGCCAGAATACGGTCAAAATTGCAAAAATCCTTATCGAACTGCGGGCGAAGCACTAAAAAATGTGGAAGCAGTTCTTGACAATAACAAACATCATAAAATTCAAGCCCGCACCGTTGAAATTTTAAATCGAATTAAACCGGGAGGCAATTTCTCTGATATTCCCAAGGACAGTCCCTACTATGTCAAAGGCATGATCAGCCACGTTTATCGGCGAATTCATCCAGATAAACCATCATCGACAATCATTGCTGGTGGAGGTGGCGGAACTTGGGGTTATCATTATTTAGAACCGCGTTCTTTGACAAATCGTGAAAGGGCAAGATTGCAAACATTTCCCGATGATTTTGTTTTTGAAGGTTCTACGACTGAAGTGCGGCGGCAGATTGGCAATGCAGTGCCGCCGCAGGGAATCGCTGCTGTTGTTGAGGCTTTAATTCCGTTATTTAAGGGGGATTATCCCCCAGTTGATTTATATGAAATGAGTAAAAAGTTGCAGGGTATGTCAATTCAGGAACGATTAAAAAATGCAGAATTAGAAGTGTTAGAGCGCAGTTGGCAGTTTATTTGAAAGTACGATATAATCAAAATACCTGAGTCATACCAGGCTTTAAGCTTATGTCTAAGTCAGGTTATATATAAAATTTCTATAAAAATAAAAATAATCGCGTGAAACACAACTTAACTACAGGAAACCCCTATAGAAACACACCTCATTACGAGTATCCCCAAGACATACCTGAGAAGTATGCGGATATCGTAGAGGAACTGCGGACTAAGGCTCAAGAGGTTCGATCGAGCCATATTGGAAAACCCAGTTCTGGTAATGCTGCGGCTGCCAAACTAGAACTCGCAATGGGTAGAGTTTATAGCGAAGAAGCTACCAGCAAGAAAAAGCCTCTCAATATTCCAGGCCAAGACAATGGGCCAAAGTTGTGTTTTCCGGCAAGGATTGACAGAGCAGCATTCCCTAAAAATTTCAACGAAAAACACGCTGAGTACAAGCTCTTCAATGCACTTGCAGGAGAGTTGGAACGAGATAGTGTACCTTCTGAGGTGACAGGAAGGCTTTACATTTACACGGAGATGGATATGTGTTCAGGCTGCAACACTACCTGCGATGAAGACTTTGCTAGGTGGTTCCCCAACATTGAAGTGATTATCTTCTACGAGGAGCCATATCCGTAGAAATATAGGATAAAAAGCCAGTAGAGCCAAGGAAGGCTTTACTGGCTTCTCTGGGTAAGGTAGAATGGAGGTGATATTAATCTTAAAATTAGCTTGATCTTGGTTGACGATCAAGGAAAATACATAAGGAGGGAAAGTCAATGATCAAGTTTGATCTAGGTCACTACACCGATTTTAAATTGCCGAGCTACTCAGCTATTCCAGAGCAATTACAGCAAACACTTCAGACCGTTTGGGACAGAAAATATGACGATTTATACGAACGAGGTGGAAAGTGCAATGTAGAAGAAGCTTTTGTAGAAGTAATGACAGCCTTTGGAATGCCTAATGATCCAATATCCCATCAGCGATACGTCTATATGGCTTATGCAATAGCATTAGCAGCTAAACCGACTATTAAACATTACTTTCCTGAAGAACACAAAGCTGATATCGTTGAAGGAATTGTATCTTGTTGGCTTAAGGATGGTTGTGAAATCCCAGAAACTTGGGCTGATACGTTGTTTCCTAATATCAACAAACTTGGAAAATATCAAGCTAGTAACGAAGCTTATAATATCTTCTACGGCTTGCTGCAAACACTCAACACCAAAACAGCCTATAATGCCATCTTGGATATTTTGTATGATGCCATTACCGGAGATGCTATTTCTGGTTTTGCTGCGGCTCAACGAGATATGTTTAATTGGTGGTTGATAGAGGTGATTCCTGCTGCCTATTGTTTAAAGCTGCCATCTACTTTATATTCTGGAAAATGGGAATTTCCGCCACTGAGTCAGTGCGCTTAAGTGATGACCAAAGTAATTGGAAAAGAGTGCGTGTTGCTGATTATATTTAACTTAAGGCACCGTGAAACCTTTGAGCGATTCCCTACGGGATAGCTTCGCTCGCGCGGACTTTTCCTCCTCCCTCAACCCCTTCGACTGCACCAAAACCCCAAAACCCCCCAAACCCATCGGATCGATCAACTGATGCAAAGCCTCCCGGCGCCGCAAAAACGTTGCCACATCCAATGCTTCCGCATCATTTGTAGACAGAGAAGCAAGGCGATCGCCCAAACCCAACGCCATCAAAAATAAAGCCTGCTGAGTAAACCCTACCACATCTAAACCGCACAATTCACCCTGCCTTTCCAACGCCGTAAAATCAACATGAGCCGTTAAATCCTGCCGCCCCACATTAATATAAGGATTGCTGTGATATCGGTGGCGGTAATAACACTGTAGCGTCCCCTCACTGCGCCTCGGATTGTAATAGCGGTGCGCCGGATAACCGTAATCAATAGTTAACAAATATCCCCGCTGCAACTTTTGAGCAACTGTACTCATCCAGTCCAAAGCCGCCAAATTCACCTCACTGCGATAACCATTCCCATAAACACTCGCCGACAAATCGAGTCCCACCAAATCAAAATATTCAGCAATTTTAGGCGTGGAAACTTCGCCAACTACCTCAACAAATTTAATTTCTTCTTGCTCATTTTTGGGTGTTTGGGTGGTAACGTAAATCTCCCTAACGTGTCCTTGTTCCAGAATAAATTGATGCACTGGTAAAGCATCTACTAACTCATTAGAAAAGAAACAACCGACAATTGAGTTATTAACTATCTCATCCCAATTGCACCACTTAACACACTTGATATCGGCTAGCATTTGCCGCTGTTCGGCTTGGAGCACAGGGGAAAGTTCAACAATAATGTATTCTAAAATATGAAAGAAATCAGGATATTGTATTTGCAGATATTGCAGCACATTTTCGGCAAAGTTTCCCCGCCCAGCGCCCATTTCTACGATCGCGAAGTTTTGAGGGCGATCGAGCAATTCCCACATTTCCACAAACTGCTTTGCCAAAACCTCCGCAAAATCAGCACCCCAATGAGACGACGTGATAAAATCGCCTTGTTTGCCGATCGACGGGCGATCGCTATTATAGTAACCGTGCTGCGGATGATATAAGGCCAAATCCATATATTCAGCAAAAGTAATACGCCGCTGCGGGCTGGCGGCAATTCTTTCGCAGATTAAAGCACAGAGCTCCGGGTTGCTGTCATTGATATCTGGTTGCTGAACTTTCATAATTTATCGAATCAAAGTTGATGTTATTTCATTTGTGAAGAAGAGATTTTTTTATTAACCGCAGAGGGTACAGAGGAAGAGACAAGAGAGAAACAAGGTACATTTTAACTACCTTAAGAGCAAAATTAATCGATATCTATCCGCGTTTATCTGCGGTTCAAAAAAAATCAACCCGGTTCCCTAAAAAAACCGGGTTAAATTCTCAGATAAAAACCGACAAAACCTACCTGTCAACCGAGCCCATAATAATGTCGATACTGCCCAAAATTGCCACCAAATCCGCAATCTTTACACCGCGCACAATGTGAGGCAAAATCTGCAAATTATTAAAATCCCCAGTCCGAATCTTCCAGCGCCATGGAAAAACACTATCATCCCCGATAATATAAATCCCCAACTCACCCTTGCCGCTTTCAACGCGGACATAATGTTCGCCCTTGGGAATCTTAAAAGTCGGCGCAACTTTTTTGCCAATAAACTGATAGTCAAAACCATTCCATTCAGATTTTGGCCCGCTTTCTAAGCGCTTCGCTTCCAAATTCTCGTAAGAGCCACCGGGGAGTCCTTTCAAGGCTTGATAGATAATCTTAACCGACTCGCGCATCTCCCGAATCCGCACCACATACCGGGCCAAACAATCGCCAGCAGCTTCGGTACAAACTTCCCAGTCGAAGTCGTCGTAACATTCGTAATGGTCAACTTTCCGCAAATCCCACTTAACGCCGGAAGCGCGCAACATGGGGCCGGAAAGTCCCCAGTTAATCGCTTCTTCGCGAGAAATAGTACCCAGGCCTTCAATCCGGCGGCGGAAGATTGGATTGTTGGTAATTAAACGTTCGTACTCGTCAATTTTGGGAATCAAATAATCGCAGTAATCTTCGCACTTATCTACCCAACCGTAAGGCAAATCCGCGGCTACTCCGCCGATGCGGAAATAGTTATTATTCACCATGCGATAACCTGTGGCTGCTTCCCACAAGTCTAAAATCATCTCGCGATCGCGCATAGTATAGAAAAAAGGAGTTTGCGCCCCCACGTCCGCCAAAAACGGCCCTAACCACAACAAATGGTTAGCAATCCGGTTCAATTCCAGCATGATTACGCGAATGTAACTCGCCCGTCTGGGGACAGCAATATTCGCCAACTTTTCCGGTGCATTGACTGTCACCGCTTCGTTAAACATCCCCTCGGCATAGTCCCAGCGGCTCACGTAGGGCACGTACATCACGTTGGTGCGGTTTTCGGCAATTTTTTCCATCCCGCGGTGCAGATAGCCCAAAACTGGCTCGCAGTCCACCACATCTTCCCCGTCCAGGGTGACAATTAACCGGAGTACCCCGTGCATGGAAGGGTGGTGCGGCCCCATGTTGAGCACCATCGGTTCGGTTCTAGTCTCAATTCTTGACATAATTAAATGAATTAATGATTACTGACTATTGTTGATTTTTGTTTCGCTGTTATAGATTATGAAGGATATCGAGCTCTGTGAGAAGGATACCCCTGGATCAGATGTCAGTATTGACACCTATCACGTTCCAGTTTTGGGTCAAGAATTAATTGCGGGTTTGGCTGTGCGTCCAGGCGGGCACTATTTGGACGCGACGCTTGGGGGCGGCGGACACACGAGTTTGATTTTAGCGGCGGCGCCAGATGTTACAGTGGTGGCGATCGACCGCGATGAACAAGCCATCCGTTTTTGCCAAGCCCGATTTGCCAACTCGCCCGTTGAGTTTTGGCACGGCAACTTTGCTGAATATCAGTCCTCAGAAGCCGAATTTGATGGTATCATAGCAGACTTGGGCGTCAGCTCTGCTCAGTTCGATACACCGGAACGAGGATTTAGTTTTCGCCACCCAGCTCAACTAGATATGCGTATGAACCAGCAGCAATCTTTGACGGCAGAAGAGATTATCAACCACTGGGAAGAAGTTAAACTAGCAGATATTATTTACAAGTACGGCGAGGAGCGACTGTCGCGGCGCATCGCAAGGCGGATTGTGCAAGGGCGTCCTTTTCAAACTACAACAGAACTTGCAGGGGCGATCGCCTCCAGCTTCCCCCCAAGCAGCGCAACGGCAGAATCCATCCAGCCACCCGTACTTTCCAAGCTTTAAGGATAGCTGTCAACTCCGAACTCGCTTCTTTAGAAGCTTTCCTCCACCGGGCGCCGAGGTGGTTAAAACCAGGTGGGAGAATCGGAATCATTACATTTCACAGTCTGGAAGACCGACCAGTCAAGCACCAACTCAGAGGAACACCCAGTTTGCAGGTACTTACAAAAAAGCCGATCGGGCCACAATCCGAAGAAGTAGCTAGAAATCCTCGCTCTCGTTCTGCTAAGCTCAGACTGGCAGAAAGATTAACTTGATTCGGCAGTCGTAGTAATATGCTTGCTGCAAACAGTTCAGAGATTAGGGGGACTTGAATGCAGCAATCAAGTGCGATTCGGCAAAGATGTAGGGAATAGCGCCAACAACCCACCACTAACCCTCCGGGTACAGTGCGGCTTGAAATACAGTCGGTGTTGACCAGACTTAGGTAGCAATACCTGCCTTAGTAGTAAGTGTTAAAATTCACACCCACGACAGTGCCCAGCTCGTTAAGAACTCTGCAATCAGACCATTAATTAGCCGTGTTGAATGCTGGTGTGTTTAGAAAAGTACCGACTGCTAACAAGGTCATTGCTAGTATCACAGCGTGAAAGCTGACTCGGGAATTTTCCCTATTGAAGCGGCCTACCGAGGCGGGTTACAGTATCGAAAGCCTCTCATCTGTTGTGCGAACAGATGGTGCGAAAGGAATGCTCACCTTGAGGTAAAACGGGTTTCTTTAACTCAACTTGACGTAACTGATATGTTGCATATATCCAGCCCCCCTTTTCCTCCCGCCACCTTGCTGATTACAGCTATGGTGGGGGTTTTCAAGGGGGAAGAAAGATGAGTCGGGGAGATGGAAGCAAGCTGAAACTGATGGTAGTCGATGACGAACCCGACAACTTGGATTTATTGTACCGGACGTTTCGACGCGACTTTCAGGTTTACAAAGCAGATAGCGCCCTCAGCGCCCTGGAAGTTCTAGACGAACAGGGCGAGATGGCTGTGATTATATCTGACCAGCGGATGCCAGAAATGAATGGCACCGAGTTTTTGGGGAAAACAGTCGAGCGATTTCCCGATACGATTCGGATTCTGCTAACGGGATACACAGATGTTGAAGATTTGGTTGAGGCCATCAACTCAGGTCAAGTTTTCAAATACATCACCAAACCGTGGAATCCAGAAGAACTCAAATTGGTGATCAATCAAGCCTCAGACACTTACAAATACTACAAGCAGCGCAGCGTTGCATTGCGCCGCGCTTTACGCAAGGAATCTCTGTTCAATGAGGTAATGAGCGTGATTCGCGGGTCGCTAGATTACTCTAGTATGGTACAAACTATTGTTCAAACCGTAGGTCAAACTTTTGAGGCCAACTATTGTATGCTGCGGCCGGTAGAGACCGATCGACTATTGCCGAGTACCTTCCCCTACCAAGCCCAAACCTCTGAAGCCAGTAGCTTTTCTTTTGATGAAAATTTGCTGGTTCAAGCCGTAGCCAGCCGCCAAACTCAAGTGAACCCAAACAGTGGGGGGGATGGTAACTCGGTTGAGATTGCCGTGCCCCTGACTTACCAGCAAGAATTGCTGGCGGTACTGGCTTTGTGCCAGATTGGCGGCGCTAACCCTTGGTCGGCAGAAGATATAGAGTTAATAGAAGGTGTAGCAGCTCAAGCTGCTCTGGCCCTGTCTCAAGCTAAGCTCTACCAGCGCACTCTGGATTTAGCCAAGCAGATGCAAAACGAGTTGGAAGTGGCTCGCCAAATCCAAACAAACTTGTTGCGCCAAAGTTGGCCGGATTTTGAAACAGTCAGGGTGCAAGCTTGCTGTTATCCCGCGCGGGAAGTTGGCGGCGACTTTTTTGAAGTCTACGTCCACTCTCAGGGGGATATTTGGATAGCGGTGGGAGATGTTTCGGGTAAGGGAGTTCCGGCTGCTCTATTTATGGCCAGCGCGATTTCGGTGATGCGGCGGGAACTTTCCCAAGAAGTTTCTCCAGAGCCCGATCAAGTTATGCAGAACATGAATAGCACTATGTCTGACGACCTGATCGGCAACAACCATTTTATTACAATGGTTGTAGCTCGTTACACTCCGTCAACGGGACACCTCGCTTTTGCTAATGCCGGTCACATTTACCCGATTGTTTGGTCTCACTCGGAGGTGAAAGCTCAAGCCGCTAGCGGTCAAACGCCAGTCGAGCCGAATTTCCTGAAAGCTCGTGGCATTCCCTTGGGGATACTACCAGTTTGGAGAGGCAAAGCAGGTACGATCGAATTAAAGTCAGGAGATGTATTTCTGCTGACAAGTGACGGGATTACTGAAGCTAGCGTGACTACTGAAGCGGTCGCAGGGGGTCTACCAACCCGTTCTATGCTACAACAAGAAGGGCTTTGGCAACTTTTGATTCAGGAACCTGGTTCTTTCAACTTGGACAATTTGTTGGCTCACATCCGAGCTGACAATCCCGTTCAGGAAGACGACCAAACCATACTCTCTCTGGAGGTTCTTTGAATCTGTCAGCGACTCCCGACACGTAGTCGGGGGTGAGACCGAAAAAACTTAAGCTCTGCTTGTTGACGGCCCATAGAGTAGTCCTGCAAAGGACGGCGCGATCGTCAACAGTCAAAAACAACAGTAAAAAAACCTAGCGCGCTATCACGCTGCTAGTTTCCTGAATCGCTTTCCTGGGGGATTAAACGCCTGTAAAAGGTTAACGTAGAAGGCCTTCGTGAGAAAAAACCAACGCTTAAAAGCCAGGGATTGAAACACAGATTTTTTATACCTCGCTGCTTGCAGTCTCGGTATAATTATCAATTGTTAATGGGCTTTAGACCCATAACTAAAGTTTTCAACTATACTCTTACCTTCTGCCTTCTACCGAATGACGAAAGCCTGATTTTTAAACAGAAAAGGCTAGTATTCCCCCAGTAGCGACAAGTATTGAGGCCGAATCAATTCGGCGCGTCGTGTTTCATACCTGGTGTGAAGACACAGGGTTTTCAAACTTACGGGATTTTTTTATGAATACTGAGCTTCATGTGCCAAGCGACTTGCGGTTTTTAACAATTGTTGAAAATTGGTTGCTGAGCAGTTTGGAAGTAGAGCTAGGAGAGCACGTCGATTGGCCGCGTCAGTCGAATCGTTTGCGCTTGGTGTTAGCAGAAGCCTATTCTAACGTGATCCGCCATGCTCACAAAGATCAACCCAATTTGCCCGTGTTAATTCGTTTGAATTTAAAAAATAGGGATATTGGTTTAGAAATTTGGGATTACGGTAAAGGTTACGAAATGGATACTTACAATCCCCCGAGGCCGGAAGCTAAACAAGAAAGCGGCTACGGCTGGCTGATTATGAGTAGACTTATGGATCGGGTGGACTACACCTTGCAAATAGACGGTCGCAACTGTCTAAAGTTGGAAGCGAGTTTGCCGGAAAAATCTTAATTAGTCGTTAGTCATTAGTCATAAGTGATTAGTGATTGACAATGCACTTTTTGACTCGCTTTGGCTGTCTGTCGCACGCTGCGGTGACAGCCACTTTGTCGTGCAATATTGTCCGCACAACGCCAGACTGTAAGATTGTAGGGGTAGAGTCCCGATCGCCCAAATACCTAAGCAACGGGATTTTTATACCGTGAGTGGCACTTTACCAAAAATTTGGATAAACACTCGGTTTCTGCCTCATTCTTGCCAGAAAAAGCCGCTTAACCTGTCGATCGCACGACTTTAGCTATTACGTGCGATCGACAGGTCAATCGATTTTAGATTTTAGATTTTAGATTGAAGCATTGACCCCACGGATAAATTGGGGGGCTTGTATCCTGGATGCTTTCGGTCAAACCCAAATAGGCAATTTAAATCTGAAACAGATTATCAAACATCCAATTTCTTCTGCGACCGCAGATTTAGCAATTCTTGGGGAGAAGCTAACAGTTTGACCGTGACAGAAAGGATTTGTTGCTCCGAATTGAGCAAGAACAGCCATCCGACATTAACACCAAATGCGGAAGTTTGCACCCGACCGCTGACCTGGACTTCTACTTGGTCATCTTCTAAAATTTGGCTGACACATTCCTGTGGTTCTAGCTGCATTCCTCGCGCTTCTTTTTTGAGATAAGTGGCGATCGAAATACTGCCGATAATTGGCTCTTCAAACGGCGCGTGCAGAACCCCGTCATCGGCAAACAAATTAGCCGTCGCTTCAAAATCTCCCGCGTTTAAAGTTTCAAAATATTGCAGTACGGCTGGAATTGTGATGCCTGCAGTCTTTATAGAGTTAGTTAAAATAGGTTGAGTTGTGGCGGTCATAAAAGAAGTGATTTCAAATGAATGAGTATACTGTAATCATTCTCTTTGTCGCAGCAAATCCCTCAAAAGATATAAGTAGGGGTAGGAAAATAATTCTCCGAAAAAAGGAGGAACCGCGAACCGGAGAGCATCGAGCGCATCTATCTTTCAGAGCGATCGACCCGAATCAATCCTACTTTCAAAACATACAAGTGTAGCCAAGCTGTAAACCCTGATACCATCCGTCATTTTCCATCCTTCAATTCTTGAATCTAAAATTTAAAATCTAAAATCTAAAATGATATAAACCCAGACACCGAAAGGCATCTGGGTTTCTGGGCAAGTCTGTTTGACTGACCGAACCAGAATATTCTATTTGCGGATCAAATTGAGCAATTCCTTAGGAGATGCCAACAAGTCGATCGCCACAAAGAAAATTTGACCTTGGGGATCGAGCAAAAACCGCCACGCGATGTTCATTCCCACATTCGATCCGAACCAGGGAGTTTCGACTTTGCCGGTGACTTTCACTTGGCGGTAGCCATCTTCTGCGGGTTCCGATACGCCTTGCTGCGGCATCATTTTCAGTCCGATGCACTCTTCCCGCATATAGTTGAGGATAGCTTCGCGACCAACGATCGGCTTTTGGAAAGGCGGTTGCAGGGCACCTTCTTCAGCAAATAAACCGACGGCTGGGGTGAAGTCGAAGGCGTTCATGTAGTCGATGTAGCTGAGCACAGTCTGCTCGCTAATACCCTCAATTGTGCTTTTCACCCGCTCTTCTGGAGCGGTGGGAGTGCTGCGGGGGGCAGAGCGTTTGCTGTACTCTTGGTTAAAAGCAGGGTCATAGCCCATGTTAACTACGGTATTCCGAAGTACGGTAATTTGCTGGCCTGGATCTAGTTTCTTGATGGTTTCAAGGACTTGGGTGGCTTCGGAAGACATTTGATAGCCAGCGGGGATCGGAGCGACAAGGCCCTGTTTCATCAACTGTCCCAACTCGTACCAGAAACCGAGTTTGGTGTTGACGCGCAATGAAGTGTAAATCCGGCCTATCGTGGTGTCGGCGTTGCTGGCGAGGTCAAACATGGTTTTGCTTTGAGCCTCCGGCGACATCTGCTTAATTTCGCTGAGGATGCCTTCGACAAGTGCCATGCTGGCTACTCCCGGAGCTGCTGCGGTGATGGAAACGCCCATTTCGGTGTAGGCATACCAGAGCAAGGCTAGTTGGTCTTCAACGCTGAGTTTGTAGAAGGCTTCGGTGGTAGCCGGAACAACGCTAGCAATCTCGGTGTTTGAGAAGATAGATTGAGCGGATTGAATGCTAACTGCCATGTGTATGCTGTGGGATTTGTGGTTTTTGTGAGGTAGTTGAGTTAGGAAACCTCAAGCTCCCTTGATTAACATTATGTAACGGTTTGTTAATTTTTGCAAATATAAATTACATATATCTGAGTTACAAAACTATAATCAATAATTTGGTCAAATGCGATCGCTGTCACTAGACCGTCTGGCGAATTAGTTTATTTCGGAAGCCGATCGTTAAAAATTGCTTTACATATCATATAAAATCAAAAGAGTCAATACAAAAGGTAAATATTTACCGGGTATCAAATGAAAGCGCCAATTAGCAGCATTTTGGTGAAGCAAAAAGCCCTTGAGTTGGGATTTCACAAAGTCGGGATAGCCTCAAAAGACGCGGATTTTGATTTAGAAAAACAAAGATTGCAGGCTTGGCTGGACAAGGGTTATCAGGCGGATATGGCCTGGATGGCAAACCCGAAACGGCAGGATATTCGATCGCTCATGCCAGATGTGCAGTCATTAATATGTGTCGCCATCAACTACTACACGCCCCACCAACGCCCCGAAAATCCCCTGTCGCAGGGGGGGGACGATGCAGCGGTCGAATATGCTAAAATTTCTCGCTACGGTTGGGGGCGGGATTACCACAAAATTTTGCACAAAAAACTGAAAATTTTGGCAAATTGGCTGCAATCGCAAGGCGAGGGAATTGAAGCGCGGTATTATGCTGATACCGGGCCAGTTCAAGATAAAATGTGGGCGCAGCGTGCCGGGATTGGTTGGATTGCTAAAAATGGTAATGTAATTTCGCGCGAATACGGTTCTTGGGTGTTTTTGGGCGAAATCTTGACTAATTTGGAGTTAGCGTCGGATGAGTCTCATACAGAACATTGCGGTACTTGTACTCGCTGCATTGAGGCGTGTCCGACGGGAGCAATTACTGAGCCTTTTGTGGTGAATGCCGATCGATGTATAGCCTATCACACGATCGAGAATCGAGCCGAAAAATTGCCCGACGAAATTGCATCTAATTTACAAGGTTGGGTAGCAGGTTGCGACATTTGTCAGGATGTTTGTCCTTGGAATCAGCGATTTGCAAAACCAACTGATGTGGCAGAGTTTGAGCCTTATCCTGAAAATATAGCACCGACACTTGCAGAATTAGCCGACATTTCCGACGAGGAATGGAACCGCAGATTTACCGCTTCGGCGCTGCGGCGCATTAAACCCGAAATGCTGCGGCGAAATGCGAAAGCAAATCAAATTAACCCTTAAAAGGTGAGATGTTCGCGCTCAGGGTGCTGAGGCGGCATCTTACCCTATAGATAATAACTCTAGGGTATGTACGGCTCGCCAAGATTCAATACATTATGCAGTAAGTCATTCCCCATCTAAAATCTAAAATCTAAAATCTAAAATCTAAAATTGTATGATCCCCCGTTCCTTATTTGCTATTGTCCAATGACCCAAGTAATTATTTTTGATTTTGACGGTACTTTAGCAGATACAATCGATATTCTCCTGAGCATCACCAACCGTTTGTCAGTAGAATTAGGCTTTAAGTCTGCGACCAAAGAGCAAATCGCTCAACTGAGCAATTTAACTTCTTGGCAACTCCTTCAGTATTCTGGCATTTCTATCTTCAAATTCCCGCTGTTAATTAGAATGTTGAAAGCAGAGTTACGCAGCGAAATTCCCAACATTCAATTATTTCCGGGAATTAAAGAAGTTTTACTGGAGTTAAAAAAACTGGGATTTCAACTCGGCATTATCACCTCTAATTCCCGAGAGAACGTCTTGGCCTCGCTGGAAAGAAATGGTTTGCAAGACACTTTCACATTTATTTACTCTGGGTCAACTTTTGGCAAACATAAAGTTATTAATAAATGGCTAAAAAGAGAAAATATAAATGCTAAAGAAGTTGTTTATGTGGGAGATGAGATTAGAGATATAGAAGCTGCTAGAAAAACAGGAATTAAGGTAATGGCTGTAGCTTGGGGTTTTAATTCTCAGGAGGCTTTGGCGGCACACAATCCCGATTTTTTGATTAAACGCCCCCAGGAATTGATAGAGATTATGACTAATTTGCGGGAAGTGTAAACGGAAATTGTAAAAAGTAAGAATCCTCGGTTGAAATCTATTCTAAACAAACTCTCCTGGAGTTTAGACTAAGCACCTCTTAAAGCACGGTTAGATTTCAACTTAAGAACGGCAATGGTCGCTGGTGAAGAGCTATGAGGCTCAACCACTAGCATAGATGCCGACGACCGTTGACGTTCTCTTCGGCTGACAACCTCAAAAAAAAACTGTCTGCGATAGTTTCAACAGACAGCGTAAGGGTAGAAGATTGAGAATTCAGCTAAAAATCTCAAATCTACCTGCCATGAAGTTTGAACAATTACGGGAATTTCGTCAACAAGCTTATGAATGTCTCGGCAATGCCAAAGACGCCACCTTTGAACTAGCAGACGCGATAATGACGACTCGCCACGTCTCATGTTTAGGAGATTTAGCCCTCAATCCCTTATTTCGGCGTGAGTGGTCAAGCGTCTACGAAGCGCTGCAAGATTGTAGACCAGACCGAGACCAATTGATGCAACTATATATCCAACAGATGTCACAAGTGGAACGTCCAGTATTAGCGATCGATCATACAGCATGGTTGAGACCCCATGCACCTACTCTCAAAGAACGGACCTATGAACATCAACCCACAGCCTTACCTCACGGCATACCTGTTGGTATCGGTCAAGGATATAGTACGATCGCACTGATACCAACGATTAGCGGGAGTTGGGCGCTGCCATTAAGACACGAACGTATTACCAGTTGGGACAACCCAATCGGTAAAGGCGCTGAACAATTGGCACAAGTCTGTGAATATCTTCAGAATAGACCCATCGCCCTATTTGATAGTGAGTATGGGTGCGCCCCTCTGGTTAAAGCTACTGCTGCGATCGCCGCTGATAAACTAATGCGTATTCGCTCCAATCGTTGCTTATGGTCAACACCCCCAGCCTATAGTGGTAGAGGACGGTCAAAAATTCATGGAAACCAGTTTAAGCTTAACGACTCCTCAAGCTGGTGGGAACCAGAACAAACCCTGGAATCCCTTGAGCCGAAACTCGGACGAATCAGGTTGAGAACATGGGATAACTTACATTTCCGAGGTAGTCCCAAACATCCGATGACTCTGATTTTAGTAGAACGCTTAGACACTGTAACGGGTCAATTAAAAACTCAACCTTTGTGGTTAGTTTGGGTTGGTGTTCAAATGCCACCTCTTACAGAAATTTGGCAACTATATCTACGTCGTTTTGCCATCGAACACTGGTATCGCTTAGCGAAACAAACATTGCATTGGACAATTCCGAAGCTAAGCACTCCAGAACAATGTGAACGATGGAGTGATTTGATGCCATTGCTAACTTGGCAATTATGGTTAGCTCAAGATTTAGTCAGGGAAATTCGTCTACCCTGGCAAAAGCCTCTCCCTGAATTGACACCTGGAAGGGTTGCACAATCAATGCTTCCACTTTTAATTAGGATTGGGAGTCCGGCTGTTGCTCCCAAATCCCGAGGAAAATCGGCTGGATGGTCATCCGGTAAACTGCGCGCTCAAAGATGTCGCTATCCCGTGGTCAAAAAGGGTAAAGGTCGGTTCCAAAACTCTCCCAAATTCGTAATTTAACCTTAGAAAACTCTTTCTAAATTCACTAGAATTTCACTCAGCGTTAGCTGAGTCAATTTGTGCTTAGTCTAAACTCCAAAACTCTCGTTCCAGCAGAGAGAGACTAAAGAATGAAAGGGGTATGAAAGCCTGATTTGTTATCAGCCATATTCCCTAGTATCATCTCTGGGAGTAAATTATCTTAATCTCCTTCGCCCCGTTTCAGTGCTGCTAAAACTGCTTGCTGGCTAACTGCTTGGTAGATTTTGCTAAAATGCTGCTTGAGTGCGTCAGATGCGGGCGAGGATTTACTAGCGGTTCCTTTTCCGTCGGTTGCGAGGGGAATTGGGCCTAAGATATCTAATACTGTTTCGCTGCTGGGCGGCGGTACAATCACTACTAAAGATGATTCTAGCTGCTGGTTGTATTCCCAAAAGCGATCGACCTTTGGCAATTTAGAATTCGCTGTGGGGGAATTTTCGCCGGAGTTGAGTTGGGAATTTTCCTCTCCTTGTGTACCTCGTCTTTGACGGAGTGCTGTCAAGATTTGCTCTTTGGTTCTCCCCCGCATTTGAAAGAGTACGAAGGGGTCTTCACTGAAGCGATCGCCCAATAAGTAGTATACTGCACTGATGTGTTTGCAAGGGTTTTGCGGGTCAGGACAGCTACAGCGCGATCGAATATCTGACAAGCTTAACGGAAATAGCGTTTTGCCTGCTGCTGCAAATACATCTTCAATATTGTGCGGCATTTCTCCTGCTAAGAGTTTAGCTGAAAAAACTGCTCTTTGCGACATATTTTCAATCACATAATCCCAATCTTCATCAGTCAATGTATCGAGTCCTAAAGAAACTTGATAGGGTTTAGGATCTGTTCCTTGAACTATGGCAATTACTTCTTGATCGGGAAATTTAATGCTGAGAACTTTACCTTCCCGCGCGTATTGCCAGCCACGTTCTAAGCGCTTTTTGAAGCGATAGGTATTGATTAAATCTAACCACTGTTGGGTCCACCATTCTCTGTCAATCATTTATTTGGGAATTGGGAATTGGGCATCGGGAATTGGGCATCGGGCATTGGTAATTGGGATGTTGAATTCAGAAAGAAAAAAACAGCTATCCGTGTATTCTTTACTTCCGTGTCATGGTGTTGGGAATGGGTCATATAGTGGTTCTCAAGAAAGTGAGGTATGCCCTATGCCCTATGCCCTATGACCGATAGCACATACTCTTTCTGAGAAATGCTATATTATTCTTCTTCAGTTTCTATAATAGCATTGCGATCGAGGATTAGTAAATTGCGAAGTTGGTCTGTATCGAGTTCGGTAAGCCAGTTTTCGCCGGCGCTGACTACTTGTTCGGCTAGAGCTTTCTTGCTTTCGATCATATCGTGAATTTTCTCCTCTAGCGTACCCGTGCAGACAAATTTGTGGACTTGCACGTTGCGAGTTTGACCAATGCGAAATACGCGGTCAGTTGCCTGATTTTCTACTGCGGGATTCCACCATCTGTCATAGTGGAAAACGTGGGTTGCTCTGGTTAAGTTCAAACCTGTGCCACCTGCTTTTAAAGATAAAATCATAATCGGCGGGCCTTGGGGGTCGTGCTGGAAGCGATCGATCATTTCTTCCCGCTGCTGTTGCCGAATTCCTCCGTACAAGAACAAAACTTCTCGCCCTAAATGCTGTTGTAGATGCGGTTTCAGGAGTTTTCCCCATTCGGCAAATTGAGTAAAAATTAAAGCCCGATCGCCCTCAGCGAGCACCTCTTCTAACATTTCCAGTAACCGCTGCAATTTTCCTGATTCCTGACTTTTAATCTCCAATTCTTTCGGCTTAGCTTCGGCTTTCACAAGAGCCGGATGGTTGCAAAGTTGCTTGAGTTTTACCAGCAAAGCCAGAATCATTCCCCGGCGCTGAATACCTTCGGCTGAGTCTAATTCAGCTATTGACTCTTCGACTATTTTCTGATATAATACCGCCTGTTGAGTCGCCAGCCCGCAAAATACAGTCATCTCCTGTTTTTCGGGCAAATCTTGGATGATTTCTTTGTCAGTTTTCAGGCGGCGGAGGATGAAAGGCCGAACGAGCGATCGCAAAGTCTGCAAAGATTCCCTATCTCCGTATTTCTCGATCGGAATTGCAAATCGGCGCTGAAAGAAATTGCGCGGCCCCAAATAGCCCGGATTCAGAAATTCTAAAATAGACCACAATTCTTGCAGTCTATTTTCCACCGGAGTTCCTGTCAGCGCAATTCTAAAAGATGCCTCGATTTGTCGCACCGCTTGCGACTGCTTCGCCTCGGAATTTTTAATATTTTGCGCTTCATCCAAAACCAATCCTTGCCATTTAATGCCTTGAAATTCCTTCGCATCGCGAAACACCAGGGCGTAACTGGTAATTATTAAATGCTTTCCCTTAATTGCTGCAGCAAATGCTTTGCCTTTAGCGCGTTGGTCTCCGTGGTGTAGCAATACTTTCAGCGTGGGGCCGAACTTCTTGACTTCGCGTTCCCAGTTGCCCAATACCGATGTCGGACAAACCAGTAATGTCGGCCCTTCCAAGGAATCTTTTTCTTGTAAATGCAGGAGAAAAGCAATTAGCTGAACAGTATTGTGGCACAAAATATTATTGGCAACAAAATTGTGATGTTTGCCCACCTCAAAATCATAAACCCACCCGCTGTACTCAAAATCCTCAATTTCTTCTATTCTGCAATAAAATACTTCGCGATCGAGTATAAGTTGCAAATTTTCTCGGACAGTATCTAGCTGCGCTACATTGAGATTTGCGTAAGCCTCTAGGGTCTGATTCGTCCATTTAGAAGGCTTTAGCTGGCGGTACTCATGCTCTGCGGAACCACCCAGCACATTTTCCATACCTGCTACCACCTTTCCTAGGCTGATGCGGGAAAACTGCTGGGAACCGTTAATATAAACAGGATTGTGCATTCCGAAATGGCGCAATGGTAATTTTGTAATTTCTACTGCACGAGCGACGAGATCGGAAGCAGGAATTCCCTCAACATTGGTGTTGCAAGCCGATTCGCAAATTTGCTCTAATTTCCGCTGTTTTTCGGGATAGCCAAAACCAATTTCTTGGAAAAATATGCGCGCTGAGTTACCGCCGAAAGTGCCGATGTAATACGTGCGAAAAATACCGCTGCCATTGGTGGCGCGTTTCTGTTTAGTGGCGATTCGCAGCCAAATTCCAAAGCGCCGCAGCAACGTAGAAAGTTGTTGGATGATTAAAGGCGAAGCGGTGCTAATTTCGATAGTCCGCATTTTAGGAATGACAGAACCTTCAGCATCAAAGTAGTTTTTGAGGAAAATCCGTATGCTGTCAAGATTGGCTTGCATGATAAATTGTGGGAAGCTTTTCTCGGCTGACAGTTTCCCCCACTCGTAGCCTTGAGACTCAAGAAAGCTTTGGTACGATCGACTGCATACAACCAAGTCTGCTGCTCTCTGATGAGCACGAGTACGAACTGCAGGATTATTTATTTTTATCCCATACTTTTCGCCGATCCGGTGCAGTGCGACACGTAACTCTTCCAGAACTGTCGCATCTTTTTGTGCGATCGAGAGTACAGCCCGATCGCGCTGCTCATGTCCCTCAGCTATCTGCCAAGCCAGAAACTTGACCAAATCGGGATCTTCCGGTTTTCCTTCCCAATACAATTTAGCAGGAACGCAAACATAATCTCCAACCTTGAAGTCGTTTGTCCAGCCATCGCGTCCTAACAATTTGTGGCGGCGGGTAATTGTGATGCTGCTACCATCTTGTAGTTTGATGGTTCGCAACTTTTCTTGCACTTGCTGGCGGTAAAGTCGTCGAATAGTCGCCTGTACAATTTTGCCTGTTTCCTGATTTATGGAATTTACCAGTAATTGCTCGTTAGGTTCAGACCAAAAGCCCTCACCGTCGAATTCTGTTTTTCCGACATAAGTTTCCCATATTTTTTCAGCTTTTTGTAAAAAACCATTGACAAAAAGCAAAGTTTGTGGTAACGCGCATTTACCAGTTCCCATATCGTCCGCGAGACAAGCACCCAAACCCCAGCGTTCTAAAAATGCTAACCAGCCTGCTCCTAGCGCTTGATAAGGCCGCAATTGTCCTCGGAAACTAGCCGGAGTTGCGATCGCACTTACCGCTTGATTATCGCTCAAAGTATTCAACAATTCCTGAAGTTGACCCGTAGCCTCAAAATTCACCACAGGCAATTTTTCGATCATCTGAGTATCGCCCGACGCCAAACGCAAAGCATCCTCCAAAGAAAGAGTCATTTGCTCTTTGCGACTGGCAAAAAAAGTTTGAGCCGCTTTCACATCAGGCGCGCGCAATTCCACCCACTCGCCGTTAATTTCCACCAAAGGCGAATTCAACGCAGTCAATCTGTCAAATTCTGCCTTAGAAATGCGCTGTCCGCCGATCGTCAATTCCCACTTAAAATTTAGCAGACTTTGCAATCCCAACCCACCTTTCGCCGGAGTCACTTTCGGAGTTTCCGCTTGAATGCTCAAACCCAAACGACTCGCCCAACCCTCACTCTTTGTCAAACTCGGCGGCAAAACTACGCCCAACCCGCTATCAGCAAACCGCCAAGCTACAGACTTAATAAACTCGTAAGCTTGCAGCGGATTTAATTGGCAAGATTGAGGTCGCTGTGCTTGCAAACTCGGTTCAATTAACGGATAAAGTTTCGAGGCTAAACCCAAGCCGCTGAGCAAAGTTTCTTGAGGTAATTCTATTGTCCGCCCCGCATAAGCCAAACGCTCGACAGAGTTGTTCCAAACAGTTGTCGCGTCCACCAAAAATTCGTTTTCATCTGCTGCTTGCAAGCAATAATTTAAATTCCAGTTGGCTTTACCGGGCGCTGGTGGTATGAGTTGAAAGCAAGTGCGAAATTGACTTTGTTGAGATAATTGGTTTTGCAGCGGTGCAGTCCAAGCACTCAGCTTGGTTGCCAAGTTTTCCAATGCTGCTGTTTCTACTTGCACAATCCCAGATTCCTGCTGCAAAGCTTGCAGCCACTCGCGCACAGGAGAAACTGTTTTGATCTCTAAAGTAGAGCTACCAGCCGTTAGCGCAGCCCTCGAAGAGGATCGCACTTGACTATCTACAATACTACTCAAAAAGCCTAACACCAATTCCTCCGCCCCCATCGGCAAATCCACCGCTAAAGGCAATTGACTGGATTCTTCTTCCTTCTTCCTTCTTCCTTCTTCCTTCTTCCTTCTTCCGACTTCCATCGGACTGACATCCGTTACATCCGTTACATCCGTTACAGAATCCGTTGCCGAACTTCCTTCTTCCTTCGATTGATATGTTCTGCAAGCCGTCGGCATTTGCTTGACAAAAGTGGCGAGGCGGAGTGTATCTGTAGAACTATCTAACAACGGTTGCCATTTGGCAATAGCAGAACCGTCCGACTGTTTCTCCAATCCAGGCAAAAATTTGCATCTTGCCAACAAATCCAAACTCCACCTAGCAATATGAGACCAAAAACGCAAATCTGAGCCGACAAAAGAGTCTGGTTCCGTGCTGTTAAGCGGTAGTGATTGCAAGAAAACAAAAGCTGCTTGAGGGTTGAGACAGAAACCCTCGACTTGCCAGGGATAAAGGTAAATTTCCTCGCTTTGGGCCGGTTCCTCAAGTGCTGCTGCTGAGTGCTGCGGCATCAGAGTTGCGTTCGCTTCTGAGATTTGGGTGGGAAGTGCGATCGCCCGAATTTCCCTTTGAATTGAGGAGTTGGGTGCAGGAATTTCTGCGTTTTGAGTTTTGGGCGATCGCCGAGTTTTTTTGCTTTTTTCCGGTGGAGTTTCTGCGGTTTCCGGTAATTTCCAATCCAGTTTTCCCGACTGTTGCAAGGAATTTAGGAAAGTCTTAAATTCAGCTTCGGTCATTGCTAAGGGATGCGGGAGATTTATCCCCGATTCTAGGGCGTCAACAGCCCCAAATTTTCGCCAAGTTTCTCCCCAAATAAATAAGCAACTTTTCTCATTTTCAACTAGCCAACTGCCGTGTAAAATTGCCATTTTTTTAAATCCTGATGTTTTTATTTAAGTGGGATGTTGACTACTACATTTATATGGAATTTATGAAAATTTTATTTAAAACAAACCGAGGATATTTTGATCCAGACATGAATTAGGTAAAACCTGTATATATAGGGTGCGCCATAAGCACCTTACGGCTTATTTCCTGTCCTAGAGAACTAAATCCCTCTTCCTTCTTCCTTCAACGTCCCAATTCCCAAACGAAAATTCATCGTACCATCTATGGAAGGCGTTTAGCGGGCGATCGACCGGAGAATCGACCCCTGACTGCCAAAAATAATTCTAGAGTATAAATGCTTAGAATCGAGGCACAGACAGTCGATCGCGAGGCGATAATCGCTGTCTTTTGGCGTCGGACTCTCAAACCCCCTGTGGTAATGTTACGATCCCGACAGAGAAAGAATGTGGTAGATAAGGAAGCAGTGCTACATGGTAGAGATAGACAAGTCAATATCCTTCGATGGACGGGATATTAGACTGAAGATTGGTTTACTAGCGCCTCAAGCAGGCGGTGCAGTTTTGATTCAGTCAGGTGACACAGCGGTTTTAGTGACAGCGACTCGATCGCAGGGGAGAGAAGGAATTGATTTCCTGCCCCTGTTGGTGGATTACGAAGAGAGACTCTACGCTGGCGGTAAAATTCCCGGTGGATTTTTGCGCCGGGAAGGGCGTCCCCCAGAAAAAGTGACTCTCACGGGTCGTTTGATCGATCGACCGCTGCGTCCCCTATTTCCAAGCTGGCTGCGAGATGACATCCAAGTTGTAGCAACAACTGTTTCGATGGACGAACAAGTGCCACCGGACGTTTTGGCGGTGACGGGGGCTTCAGTGGCGATACTGCTGGCGAAAATGCCGTTTTACGGGCCGATGGCGGCGGTGCGAGTCGGTTTGGTAGGAGATGATTTCATCATCAACCCAACTTACAGCGAAATCAAAGAAGGCGAGTTGGATCTCGTGGTAGCCGGTTCTCCTGATGGAGTAATCATGGTGGAAGCCAGCGCGAACCAATTGCCGGAACAGGATATCATCGAGGCGATCGACTTCGGCTATGAAGCAGCCTGTGACTTGATTCAAGCCCAGCGCGAAATTATGGCGGAATTGGGCATCGATTTGGTGGTAGAGGAACGGCCATCCCTAGACTCTGCCCTGGAAAACTTTATTCGCGATCGCGCTGAAGCCCCCATCCGCTTTATTTTGTCTAAATTTGAACAAGACAAAAACCAGCGGAATGCAGCTTTGGACGAAGTTAAGGCAAATGCAGTCGAATCTGCGATCGCCGAACTCTCGGAAGAGGACCCGGTAAAACTAGCAGCCACCGCCAACACCAAGGCGATCGGCAACGTTTTCAAAGACGTTACCAAAAAAATCATGCGCCAGCAAATCCTCGATGATGGCGTCCGTGTAGACGGTCGCAAGCTAGACGAGGTGCGGCAAGTTTCTTGTCGCGTAGGGGTGCTGCCGTCGCGAGTACACGGCAGTGGGTTGTTTAATCGCGGGTTGACTCAAGTCTTGTCCGCAGCTACCCTGGGAACCCCAGGCGACGCCCAAGACTTAGGAGACGACTTGCACCCGCAGCAAGACAAACGCTACCTGCATCACTACAATTTCCCGCCGTTTTCGGTAGGAGAAACCAAGCCGATGCGATCGCCCGGACGCCGAGAAATCGGTCACGGAGCCCTCGCAGAACGCGCTTTGCTGCCGGTTTTGCCATCCAAAGAAGATTTCCCCTACGTGATTCGCGTAGTTTCAGAAGTCCTTTCTTCCGACGGTTCCACCTCAATGGGTTCAGTTTGCGCCTCAACGCTAGCATTAATGGATGCAGGCGTTCCCCTTTCCCAACCCGTCAGCGGCGCGGCAATGGGCTTAATTAAAGAAGGCGATGAAGTCCGAATTTTGACTGACATTCAGGCAATTGAAGACTTCTTAGGCGACATGGACTTCAAAGTAGCCGGTACCGACACCGGGATTACTGCTTTGCAGATGGACATGAAAATCAAAGGTTTGCCCTTAGATGTGATTGCCAATGCCATCCGTCAAGCCAAACCGGCCAGACTGCAAATTTTAGAAAGAATGCTGGCAACCATCGAGACTCCTCGCAGGGAAATGTCGCCGTTTGCACCGCGTTTGCTAACCCTGAAAATCGATCCAGAATTTATCGGTTTGGTAATTGGGCCAGGTGGTAAAACGATCAAAGCCATCACCGAAGAAACCGGTGTCAAAATAGACATCGAAGACGACGGAACCGTGACAATTGCTGGCAACGACAGCGAAAAAGCTCAGCGGGCTTACAACATTGTCCAAGGCATGACGCGCAAGTTGAATGCAGGAGACGTGTATGTCGGCCGCGTAACTCGAATTATTCCGATCGGCGCTTTTGTGGAAATTTTGCCCGGAAAAGAAGGAATGATTCACATTTCCCAGTTAGCGGACTACCGCGTTGGCAAAGTGGAAGACGAGTTAGCTGTCAACGATGAAGTGATTGTCAAAGTGCGAGAAATTGACAACAAAGGTCGAATTAATTTGACCCGCTTGAATATTCATCCTGACGAAGCGGTTGCTGCTCGCGAAGCGTTGAATAAATAGTTGAGAGTTGGTAATTGGTAATTGCTTTTAGAGTAATTGCTAATTGCTAATTGGTAACTGGCAATTAGTAATTTTTAATTGCTAATTGAGATTAAATCTGATTGTTTCAGATTGATTTAGGAGTAGGGTGCGCGACAGCGACAGATCGACTTTGTGCGATCGGCTGTAGAAGTTAATAAAGTCGCGCACTTTACCCTCGGCGGTTGAAACCGCAACTACACAAACTTTCGTCCCAGCAGACGGGTACTGAAGAAAAGATAAAGTATTCTTAGATAAATACTTCGGACATTTATTTTTTAAGCAGCCAGATACCATCAGACATACGACTATATCGAAGAGCATTAAAAGGTCAAAGAGCGAGAGAAGAAAAACTCCTAAAAACAATATTTCTTTAATATCTGCTTTATCGAGTACAGAAGTAGTGGCTTCAAGAAATATTTATGGTCAGAAAATGGCATAAAATTTGAAATTTATTCTGAGAGAATTAGTCGCTAAACTTTGGCAAGGTGCTTGTTTAGTTATGGATAATGCTACAATTCATTGCGGAGAAATGGTGAAATAATTTATCGAAGAGGCAAGAGCAAAGTTAATTTATTTATCTCCTTACTCTCCCGAGTTTTCCACCAAAGAAAATTTTTGGTCAAAAGTGAAATTTCTGTTCAACTCATAAAAGAACAGGTAAAGAAATTGCTTGAGCGATCGTAGTTCTCTACCTGTTTTCAATTTGAAGCTGAAAAGTAATCAGAAGGTGACAGGTTCAAAAACTGACTCAGCGAGTAATGCGAAGAATCTTGTCCTGCTCTGGTGGGCAAGTGCCGCGACCATCACAATTACTGGTGGTCACATACAATTCCCCATCGGGGCCCATAATCGCTTCTCTGAGCCGTCCCTGCTGCCCCTGCAAATACACTTCATGCTGCTGCACCTGACCCGATCGAGGATCAATGACGATTCGCTGCAATTGCTCTGCCCGCAGTCCTGCAACTATGAGGTTGCCTTTCCATTCAGGAATCGCATTGCCTGTGTAGATGGTGGCTCCTCCGGGGGGTAATGCTTGCTTCCACACGATCGCAGGCGTTACCAATCCTTGCTGTGATTCACAGCGATAGATAGTCGGCCAGCCCAAATTATCACCTGCCTGGGCAACACTGACTTTATCGTGTCCCGATCGCCCTAACTCGCCACTGGGGCCATGATCACTGACCCACAGAGTCGATACATTCACCCAATCAAACCCTTGAGTATTGCGAATCCCCAGGATATAAACTGGATTTCCTGGGAAGGGATTATCAGCGGGCACCTCGCCATCAGGGGTGACGCGCAAAATCTTGCCTGCAAGACTTTTGACATTCTGAGAAAGGTTTGGATCTCTGGCGTCTCCGGTGCCAATATAAAGCATCCCATCGGGACCAAATCGAATCCGTCCGCCGTTGTGGAATTGAGCAACGGGAATATTATCAACAATGGTGCGATCGCGGGTTGCACTCACCCCATCCTGGGACAACTGCCAGCGTTCCACACGATTCACTGGAGTGCCATTTTGGTTGGCCGTGAAATATACATAAAAGAATCGCTTATTGGCAAAATCGGGATGAGCGGCAATGCCCAGTAATCCACCTTCACCGCGATCGCTGACATTGATCGTGGCGATCACTTGAGGGCGCAGCTTGCCATTTTGCACTAGCCGCACCCGTCCCGATCGTTCAGAAACAAGCAGATCGCGGTTTGGTAAGAAAGCAATCCCCCAGGGAACATCCAGCCCTGTCACCACTTCCTCCACCCGAACACTCACCTGCCCCTGCGGGCCAAACCCGTCTTCCACCAATTTGCAACTGGCTGGCTGGGTAGTTTGATTAGTTTGTGCCTGTTGCGCTTCACTACTGATTTGGACAGAAGTCGGTGTTTCGCGCACCTGCGGCTGGGGAGAAGTGCAGGCAACTAGACCCAGGATGCTCAACATTAGCCTACTTTTAAGAATCTTTGTTCGTTTCATCTCTTTTTACCTGCTAATTGCTTTTGAGCGACGCTGCAATTGCCATCAATTTTTGTGCAATCCCAGAAAACAGCTAACACCGCTTATCCACCTGTTCCCATCACTTTTTCTGGTAGACACGAGCGATCGTGGTTTAATAACTTTTGAGCCAAAATTTGCCGACAATACACAGCCCTGATCTAGAAATCCACTGCTTCTAACCATTCAACAATATGATAACTATTGTGCAAGATCGTGTAGATTTGCTCATCTTGCAAAAGGCTGAGTCTCGTTTCTGGATTATCTGTGCGGTTGTCTGATTGGCGATCGAAGCGCTAATGTATTGATTTCAGGAGTGACGCGGATTGGGTAGATGCTACCTCAACTGCAAGCAATGGTTCGTTCTGGTTTGATTATCCTGCAAACAATCGAAGCATGGGAACCTGCTCTCAGTAATTAAGAAAAATGTGGGCCTTGTCACCTTTGAGTCACATTTGCTGTGGACGCTAAGAGTAGACTTTGATTGTCAACCCTATCCTAAATAGGTTTTTGAGGAGGAACTGTTCACCTTTCCAGCAACTCTTTTTAATTTCTGGTATCGCAGGAATTCTAATTCTTCTGAGTGGGCGTCGGATTTTTAGGCAAAACGGAAATGGGTTTACGCCTGGGTGTCGTTACAAATTCTACTCGTTGAGAAGCTAAAACTGTGAATAGATTAGAGAACACTGCACTGGTGGAACCTAAGGAACCTCAAACAGGGACTCCAAAACCCTCCATTACTCTAATTGATGCGATCGCCTTGATTGTCGGGCTAGTAATCGGCGCAGGCATTTTTGAAACCCCTGCTCTGGTCGCTGCTAATACCGGAACGGTTGGTGGTGTCATAGGAGTCTGGCTCATGGGCGGTGTGGTGTCATTGCTGGGGGCACTTTGCTACGCCGAATTGGCAACGACTTATCCCCATGTCGGCGGCAACTACTACTACCTGAAACGGGCATTTGGGCAACCGATCGCGGTTTTATTTGCCTGGGCACGCATGACTGTGATTCAGACGGGCTCGATCGCGCTGCTGGCATTTGTGTTTGGCGACTATGCCTCGGAGCTATTTCGGCTAGGTGGCTACTCGCCTGCAATTTACGCCGCAGTCGCGATCGTCCTGCTCACAATGCTGAACATCATTGGACTGCGCCAGAGTAAGGGCGTCCAGAACTGGCTAGCGGTGATACTCGTTTTAGGCTTACTGCTGGTTATCGTGGTTGGTCTGGCATCCTCCCCTCCTCCCGTCCCGCCCCTTTCCTCCGATGCCTCCGCTACCTCTTCCTGGGGCTTAGCGCTGGTCTTCGTGCTGCTGTCCTATGGTGGTTGGAATGAAGCTGCTTACATTTCTGCCGAAATTCACCACCCGCAGCGCAATATTGTGCGATCGTTCCTCTGGAGCATTGGCATCATTACAGGACTTTATGTGCTGATTAATCTGGCATACGTGCGGGGATTGGGTATCGCAGGCATGGCAGACTCTCAAGCCGTTGCATCAGATTTACTGCGGCGAGTGCTGGGTGAACCAGGAGCCGCGTTTGTGAGTTTACTGGTTGTGACCGCCACGCTGGGGTCGATCAACGCCAGCATCTTTACGGGGGCACGCAGCAGCTTCGCTCTGGGGCAGGATATGCCTGCGTTTCGTTGGTTGGGACGCTGGCACCCGCATCCGAGTTCACCGACAACCGCTTATTTATTGCAAGGTGCGATCGCCCTGACGCTGATTGGGCTGGGAACCTTCACCCGCAAAGGATTTGAAACAATGGTGGACTACACTGCGCCCATCTTCTGGTTTTTCTTTTTGATCAGCACCCTGTCGTTAATTGTTTTACGCATTCGAGAACCCGATCGACTTCGCCCGTTTAGCGTACCGCTTTACCCGATCATTCCCATAGTGTTCTGCGCCATTTGTGGCTATTTGCTCTATTCGAGCGTAGTCTATACAGGCATCGGCGCGATCGCAGGGATCATCGTTGTTCTACTGGGTCTTCCCTTTGTTCGTCAAACTACATAGCAATTTTTTTTGGAGATTATGATCATGCAACTCAAAACCATTAGGCAATCACTCTTTGTTGGCGTTAGCATTCTCAGTGTTGCTGCGATCGGCTGTACCGAACAACGTAACTTGGAGGCAGTGGCTCCCAGCCCCACTGCCACATCCGAAACTAATTCTGTTTCTGATCAGGCTCAAGCGACTCCTAACTCCACAACACCAGCTCCCACTCGTCAACCCGATGTCGTTTACGTTCCAACGCCTGTAGCGGTTGTGGATGAAATGCTGCGGCTGGCAAACGTGCAATCCAATGACGTGGTTTACGACCTGGGTAGTGGCGACGGTCGGATTGTGATTGCAGCCGCTAAAAAGGTTGGCGCGCGGGGCATTGGTATTGACATCAACCCAGAACGCATTCGAGAAGCTAACCAGAACGCCAAACAGGCTGGCGTGACTGATCGTGTCCAGTTTCGTCAGGCAGATTTATTCCAAACAGACTTCAGTGAGGCAACAGTTGTCACGCTTTACCTACTGCCAGAACTTAACGTAAAACTGCGCCCCAAATTACTCAGTGAATTAAAACCAGGTACGCGCATTGTGTCCCATGAATTCGATATGGGCGACTGGAAACCTGAGCAGGTAGTAAAAGTGGGCGAGAGAACAGTCTATTACTGGGTTGTACCTGAAACTCCTCCTGCTAATTTAAAGAAGTAGTGAGACTATTGCAGCTTGATGATTGACAACTCCCCGTTCTCTTATGAGCGGGGATTCTTGGTTCATTGGGACTACTCATGTAGCTTGCCCTCCCCCAAATTCACTGCGATTTGCCCAACCCCTGTATATCCACGCTGCAACACCACTTGCGCGGCTGCAACATCTCGATCAATGATTTGCATTGGCGGGCAAAGGTTGGACGGGGTGCATCAGCAGGGATAATGTATTCCTGTTTAATGCTGCACGAGTTAATATCACACTTACGAGAATTAACCCAATCTTTTGTTCTGGCAATGCAAAGTTGTAGACCTTGTGGCAAATATTGAGGCACAGGTTGAAAGTTTGGCGTTGCGTATCGGTAGGAATGAGCTTGTACTCGTAGGCTAGATTTAACATACAACCATTGTTTAGCACACCTGAATAAATGCGGTGCTGTTTATTCAAAAATCTCGCTGAGAGATTCCCAACCGAAACTCCCCCTAGAAGGGGGAAGCTTGAATCCTATTTTTTTGGTTAGACTCTATATACCTGGCACGTCGATCGATTGTCCTGCCAGATCAGCACTCTAACTCATGTTAAATAACCGCAATACAGTCAATCTCTACTAACACATCTTTCGGCAAACGCGAAACTTCCACACAAGCGCGCGCCGGTGCAGTTTCCGCATCAAAATATTTCGCATAAACCGCATTTACGGCGGCAAAATCATTCATATCTTTGAGGAAAACGGTAGTTTTTACCACATCCAACCAAGTAGCGCCGGCTTCTGTGAGAATCGCTTCGAGATTTGCCATGACTTGTTCGGTTTGTTTGGCCACGTCGTCGGTGTAGACAATATCGTTTAGTCTAATGTCGATCGCAATTTGACCAGCTACAAACAGCATAGTGCCCGTAGCGGCGATCGCTTGATTGTATGGGCCCACGGGTGCTGGTGCTTTGTCAGTACGAATAATTTTGCGCGTCATAGATGTTACTGTTTGAGATTCTTGTTGAGAAGTTGCTTAAGAAGACCATTCCCAGTTTACGCCATAACGGCCACATCGCTGAGGACATAAATAACCTGATGAATAGAGTCCTGACCCCGCGTTTCATAAACGGTTTGATTCGGGTATTATGCAACTGTCAACTGTCAACTGTCAACTGCATAGGGATTACCTCATCTCTGAGTAGAATACAACCATTCCTAAAAAAAATCTCTAAATCAAACTGCTATCTTTTTTCACCATCATTTCCACTTTTTCCGTCGTCCATTCCTCACTAGCATCAGTAACACCCTTAATATTTCGCTGAGGGTTATCTTCATCCACAACTGCCGTCAATAATTGTTCCAAAGCATTAGTAGGTTCTTGATTCCCAAATCCTTTCCGAGATTGGTCTAACGCTGGCAATTCCAACAATTGAAAATTCGTTGCATCCACCGTTGCAAATACTTTAATGACATCTACTCCTTCCTGATAATTTTCTGGTAATTCGATCTCAAAGCGAGTTTCTCTAGATTTTCCGCGGTCTACAACTTCATAACTAGCACCTTTGGGATAGAATTTGACAATACTCAAATCCGCCTGAAGTATCAAAGCAGAAATATTTAAAGTGCAATTAGATTCATATTCATTGTGAATTCGCAGGACAACCCGTTCGCCTTCTTCTAACACCGGCACCTTACCATCAGCGTTCACAACTACTTGTTCTCCTTTGACTGATTTAACTAACTCAACCTTAAGTTTGCCCTTTAATGGTGCGTTTGCTCCCTTATTATCCAGTTCCAAAATACTCTCATATCTGGCAACATGAATTAAGCGATTAATTAGCCTTTTTGTGGCTTCAGGTTCATCAATTTTTATTGGAGAAACAATATTTTTGATTGGTTCTTTATTCGCATCTAAAATCCAATACTCCCCTTCTGAATTGAGGGAAACAAAATAATCTACATTCTCATCGGTTTCTGTTTCCGAACAAAATTCTATCCAGCGATGACCTTCAACTTCCTCTTTTTTAGTTAGAAGGATAGTAGGAAGTAATGGCACATTGACAACCGAAGATTGTGGTAATGGGTCAGGTAAGAGAAGGCGAACTTTGCGAATTTGTTTTAATCCTGGCGATAAATAGACAGCAGGGGAACCAATTTCAACCATTCCTTCGGTTAATTGAGAATTTATGGTTCTGATACCATATAGCGCCGTTACTTCTGCCCAACAGTCCGATGCTCCCAATTCTACTACTTTAGCCGTTGCGATCCGGTTGTCACTATCTTCAAAATCCCTCGTTCTGAATTTGAAAATATCAAATTCTGCCCCTTCTTTAATACCGCTTGCTTCCCCAATTTGTAGTTGCACTCGGTTTTTCTTGATATCTACTTTCATTACCGGCACCTTACGGCTAGCACCAACAGACTGACCGCCAAAAAAAGTGCGATCGGTCTCTCCCATCAACATTGGGGTTTGTCGTACAAATTTATTGTGAACTTTATTAGAAATGTGATTGAACAGATTCTCTACAGAAATTTCTGTACCATATTGCCGCAAAGCTTTTAATAAAAAATAAGTCAAAGCGCCGTTGCTTTCTGTTCCTTCAAACACATTTTCATACGCCAATTCATCATCTCTACAAGCTGCTATTAAGGTATAACCTTTTGGTTCGGGTAACAAACCATTGACAACTGTAATATTGCGGCTATTTGCTGTTAAAGTTTGCCAATTTTGTGCTAATTCCTGAACAGGTGCTACTAAACTATATGTTGGTCGGGGAGTCGTGTCAATAAAACCGCCACCGCGAACTCGGTCATCTCCGCTGATTTCTCTCGTGGCGCCACCGGAATGACAGCTATCGAGTACGAGAGTTACAACTAACTCTTTTTTCACCATTTCTTCCAGGAGTTTGGCAAATTCTATGTCGCATAAATAGTGGGAATTTGGTTGACCGATATCTGTGGGAACTAAGGCTTCATCTAAAGCACCAAAACCCTTGATATCCTCAAAAATTGTATTCGCCCGTCCGCCATGACCGGAGTAGTGAATATATACGCGGTCTTGCGGTTGGGCTTTGGCGGTTAGTTCTTTGAATTTGGCGACGATATTCTCATAAGTGGGTAAGAGTTCGGGGGGTTCTTTGGGTTGGTTGGGATTCTCAGAAGCAGTTGCCGTGAGTTTAATAATTTGGTCGGGGGTGAGGTTGAAGGTTTCTTTTAAATAAGTTTCGACGTGGTTAATATCTTGAACGCATCCCCGCAAGTTTTTGTAGCGTCCATCAGGCAAATCATGGGGGAAGTAGAAGTCGATACCGATGAGGAGGGCGTAGAAGTTGGGGGTTTGGTTTGTCATGGTAGATGCTGGGTAAGGGGTTTGAGAAAAGTTTTATTTTTATATATGGTTGAGGTGGGTATTTTTATGCAGTTTCTGAGATTAACTTGTTATTTTAAACAAACTTTCTGGCAAAAGCCTATTGATTTATAGGAACACCATCACACAGGTGCCTGTCGCTGTCACTGACATTGGGGCTGCTTTGTAAATAGTCGTAGCTACGCACCCAGTCACAGCCACGCTTAAGTAAATCATCAAACTCGAAATTCCATAGTTTGATCGTCTTGTCAGCGCTTGCGGTCGCCAAGGTTTTGCCATCTGGGCTAAAGGCGACACTCATGACCAGACTGCTATGGCCGGCCAGGGTGGCAATCGGTTTTTGGCTTTGCAGATTCCACAGTTTGATGGTCTTGTCAGCGCTTGCGGTCGCCAAGGTTTTGCCATCTGGGCTAAAGGCGACACTCATGACCAGACTGCTATGGCCGGCCAGGGTGGCAATCGGTTTTTGGCTTTGCAGATTCCACAGTTTGATGGTGTTGTCCCAGCTAGCAGTTGCCAAGGTTTTGCCATCTGGGCTAAAGGCGACACTATTGACCCTAATGAGATGGCCGGCCAGGGTGGCAATCGGTTTTTGGCTTTGCAGATTCCACAGTTTGATCGTCTTGTCAGCGCTTGCGGTCGCCAAGGTTTTGCCATCTGGGCTAAAGGCGACACTATTGACCACATTGCTATGGCCGGCCAGGGTGGCAATCGGTTTTTGGCTTTGCAGATTCCACAGTTTGATGGTGTTGTCCCAGCTAGCAGTTGCCAAGGTTTTGCCATCTGGGCTAAAGGCGACACTATAGATCTTTTCGCTATGGCCGGCCAGGGTGGCAATCGGTTTTTGGCTTTGCAGATCCCACAGTTTGATGGTGTTGTCCCAGCTAGCAGTTGCCAAGGTTTTGCCATCTGGGCTAAAGGCGACACTATAGATCTTTTCGCTATGGCCGGCCAGGGTGGCAATCGGTTTTTGGCTTTGCAGATTCCACAGTTTGATCGTCTTGTCAGCGCTTGCGGTCGCCAAGGTTTTGCCATCTGGGCTAAAGGCGACGCTTGTGACCCCACTGCTATGGCCGGCCAGGGTGGCAATCGGTTTTTGGCTTTGCAGATTCCACAGTTTGATGGTGTTGTCCCAGCTAGCAGTTGCCAAGGTTTTGCCATCTGGGCTAAAGGCGACACTATTGACCACACTGCTATGGCCGACCAGGGTGGCAATCGGTTTTTGGCTTTGCAGATTCCACAGTTTGATGGTGTTGTCACCGCTTGCGGTCGCCAAGGTTTTGCCATCTGGGCTAAAGGCGACACTTATGACCAGACTGCTATGGCCGGCCAGGGTGGCAATCGGTTTTTGGCTTTGCAGATTCCACAGTTTGATGGTGTTGTCCCAGCTAGCAGTTGCCAAGGTTTTGCCATCTGGGCTAAAGGCGACACTATTGACCGAATCGCTATGGCCGGCCAGGGTGGCAATCGGTTTTTGGCTTTGCAGATTCCACAGTTTGATGGTCTTGTCAGCGCTTGCGGTCGCCAAGGTTTTGCCATCTGGGCTAAAGGCGACACTATTGACCACATTGCTATGGCCGGCCAGGGTGGCAATCGGTTTTTGGCTTTGCAGATTCCACAGTTTGATGGTCTTGTCAGCGCTTGCGGTCGCCAAGGTTTTGCCATCTGGGCTAAAGGCGACACTATTGACCACATTGCTATGGCCGGCCAGGGTGGCAATCGGTTTTTGGCTTTGCAGATTCCACAGTTTGATGGTCTTGTCATCGCTTGCGGTCGCCAAGGTTTTGCCATCTGGGCTAAAGGCGACACTATTGACCGAATCGCTATGGCCGGCCAGGGTGGCAATCGGTTTTTGGCTTTGCAGATTCCACAGTTTGATCATGTTGTCACTGCTGGCAGAAGCTAAGGTTTTACCATCTGGGCTAAAGGCGACACTCATGACCACACTGCTATGCCCTTCCAAACGGCGTTCTCTGACTCCGTAAACCGCTTGTCGCAAAGTTGCCTCCACCCACATTGGCGGTCTACCCTTTACCTGTGCTGCCCGTAAACCTTCCATCAGCGCATCGAATGTTTGCCCTTGGCTAAAAAGTGCCATTGAAGAACGACTGATAGCCTCGCTGCGAGATATTTCTGCTTGCCACCACTGCCAAGTTGCAAAAATACCAAAACCCGAAACAACGATAAAAGCACCAGACACACCAAAAGTAATAAATTGCCACCTACGTTTTTGTTTCTGAACGCTAACCTGAATAAAATCTCGCTCCTCCTGGGTCATTTCATCGGCGCGTTTACGCAACCAATCTTCTGCCAAATTTAACGGCACACCGCGCAACAACGCCCCAGAGTCATGGTTGTTATTTTTCCACTCCCGTAATCTCACCTTCAACCGTTCTTGCCAAGTCCGAAACTAACGGTTCGCATTAATCCATTCGCGCAGCGTTTCCCATTCTCGAATCAGTGCTTCATGCACTACTTCTACTGTATCTTCCTGTTCTTGTCGTCCCGTTACCACCAAACGCGCTTGATATCCAGCTAAATAACTCACCAAATTCCAGTTATCTTCCCCCACTTCCGCACGAGTAGCAACGCGCCTGGTATCCTCCGTTCCTTCCCCCGGACGTACTAATTGCACAAATATTCGCTGTGCCTGCTTTTTCTGTGTTTCGTTCAGTTGTTGATAAACCTGTTCTGCATGATTGGCAATGGCTTTTTTAACCCCGCCAATTTCTTTATAAGCTTGGTGAGTTAATTCTCGGTTGATTTGCTTTTCCCACAACCGAGTTAAGGCAAATTCTAATAAGGGTAAATTCCCCGGTTCTTGCCCCACATCATCAAGAATGCGTTGGGTTAATTGTGATTCTAACTGTACTTCTAATTTTTGAGCAGGTAATTCAATAGCTGCCTGTAATTCTTCCCGCTTCATTGAACTGAGTAATTGCGGTGTAAATTCCTGCAACGCATCCCGAAACGGACGATAGGAAAGCACATAACCGTAAAAGTCAGCCCGTAAAGTCGAAACTAAGGTAATATTTTCTTGAGCTATCGCCGTTAGCAACGCATCAGCAAAACGTTCCTGTTCTTTCTTGACCTGACAAAGGGTATACAATTCCTCAAATTGGTCAGCAACTAACAACAACCGTTTATCAGGATTACGCTCTAAAATGCGAGATACTACCTGCTGCACGGTGATTCTACCTTGCTGCATATCATCTGCTAATCCCACCGCTTCCCGTAATTGTTGAGTTTCACCGGCTTCTGGTTCTAATTGCCGTACCAATGCAGAAGCTAAAGGCAAAAACGGTTCTTTCCCCGCCGGACGGAAAGATGCAATTAACCAGTTTCCCTCTTTTTTCAATTTGGGAATTAATCCCGCAAATACCACTGAAGACTTACCACTGCCACTTGGCCCAACCACCGCTACTAATGGTTGTTTGTGCGTTATTTCCACTAAATTACTCACAAATTTTTCTTGTCCAAAAAAGAAGTCTGCATCTTCTTCTCCAAATGCAGACAATCCTTGATAAGGATTAGGCGGAATAACATTTTCTAAAGGAGTTAAAATATTATCAATATGAGTATCTATTAACTTTTTTTTATGAAAAACAGGAGTTTCATGCTCTCGGAAACTCATCATCTGCGAACAACCTAACTTGTAGGCTTCTTCCACTTCATACCCGGCAGCAATGCCATCATAAAACGCTACCGCAAAGGCAACTGCTGCTCGATCTCCCACAGCCTTATTCATACCAACGACATAATTAACGTATTGGCTAATTGCTTCCGCCTGTACTTCCGAATAACAAGCATTCAGAACTACACAATTTACACCTTTCTGGGCAAACAATTCAAAATAACTGGCGAGGACATCTGTTCGCACCACCGCCTTTTTTCCAGTCTCATCTTGTAGAACAATTCCCTCTTCTCCCGCACCATGCCCGCAAAAGTGAACTATTTGGGGTTGATAATCTAAAATCGCTCGATAAAAGTCACGGGAACGCACCGCCCACTTTTGTTCTAATTTATACTGTTCGCCCTTATTTGCCCGCCGCAATCCTTCCTCAATTTCCCGTACTTCTTCCGGCAATCGCAAGGCTTGCATATTGGTGGGATTGGCTGCCAGAATTAAAATTGTTTTGATCGGGGCGTTGCTACTCATAATACAAACGAACGGTCGGATAATTTTTTAATAGGCTAGACCTCTAACCTAAGTTGATATTTATTCTGAAATTCATCTACGTTAATCTGCATCCATCTGCGGTTAAAAATGTCGTTTTATTAAAGAGGTATGAGAGCCATAAGCCGCTCCAGCAACCGATGTGGCTTCGTTGCCACCCCCCGAACATCTGCGGTTAAGAAATTCCCTTTTTTAACCGCAGATAAACGGAGATTTACACATTACACACCAACCGGAGCACCAACAACCTCACCTTTCAACATCCGAGAAGCAGCATCAAGCAATTGCTCCTCCAGATAAGGCTTAGTGAAATAGCCTTTCGCGCCCAAACTGTAAGCCATTTGGCGGTGTCTGTCAGCACCGCGAGAAGTCAACATCGCGATCGGCAATTCACACAAAACCGCATCCTTCTGCATCCGAGAAAGTAGTTCTAAACCATCCATTCTCGGCATCTCAATATCGCAGAAAACGATATCGCAAGGCAGACCAGATTTCATCTTTTCCCAAGCTTCCTTACCGTCGCGAGCTTCTTCCACACGATAGCCAGACTTCTCGAAAGTAATCGACAAGAGCGATCGCACCGTAATCGAGTCATCCACAATCAGCACAGTCGGCTCAGTCTTCTCGATTTCCGCCTCCTTAGTAGCTCTCTCGATCTCATCCCAAAGCGTACCGCCAGCTTCCTTCCGCAGCCTTCCGGTAGCCAAATCGATCAGCTCCAGAACGTCCGCAATCGCCACGATCCGACCGTCCCCGAGCACCGTGGCCCCAGCAATCCCGATCGGCTTCGGCACCGGCCCTTCCAACGGCTTGATCACAATTTCCTGTTCCGTCGAAACCTGATCCACCTGCACCGCCAAGAAATTGCCCGCAGACCGCAGCACGATCACCGAAATCATGTCATCGTCAGTATTAAACCCGTAAACACTGCCCCGGCCCAAATGGCGGTTGTAAGCCAGCAAATCCCGCAGCGGCCGGAACGGCAAGCTTTGACCCCGCCACTCAATGCAAGGCAAACCGTCCGCCCCCGTCGTCACCTGATCGCGAGGCACATCGATCATATCCTCGACCCCATCCATCGGGAAAGCAATCCGAGCTCGATCGCTAATGCAAGTCAGAGCCTTAGAAATACTCAACACCAGAGGTAAACGGATGGTAAACACAGTCCCCTTGCCGATCGTTGAATCAATCGACACAGTACCGCGAATCTCCTGCAAGGAAGTCTGCACCACATTCATACCGACTCCCCGGCCGGCATACTCCGTGGCCTGTTCCTGAGTGCTGAAACCCGGCATAAACAGCAAATCGTAAACTTCCGAGCGAGACATCCTCTGAGCCTGAGCCGCCGTCAGCAAACCCTGCTTAATTGCCTTCGCCTTCACCCTTTGCGGGTCAATTCCCGCCCCGTCGTCAGAAACCGAAACCACCGTTTGGTTCCCTTGGTGGAAAGCACGAATCGTAATCCGGCCGACAGCAGGCTTCCCAGCCGCCAGACGCACTTCGGGCGGTTCGATCCCGTGAGTAATCGCATTGTTCACCAAATGAGTCATCGGGTCATACAGTTGATCCACAATCATCTTGTCGATCTGAATATCCTTACCCTCAACCTGCAACTGAGCCTGCTTCCCGCACTTAATCGCAATTTCCCGCACCGCGCGGAACAGCCTGTCCGTCGTCTCCGCAAACGGCTTCATCCGGGCGCGAGTCAAACCTTCTTGCAGTTGAGTCGTAACTTGTCGCAGTTGGCGAGTCACCTGATCGGCCTCATCCACCAAAAACTCAATGTCCGCCGCCGACTCCCGCACCCGCACGATCAGCTCAATAATCTCCTGAGCCAAACTGTGGAAAGGAGTAAACCTGTCCATTTCCTCTGGTCTCCAGGCACTTTCCCGGGTGTGGGCCGAATCCTCAGAGCGCCATGCCGATCGATGTCCCTGGCGGTTTGCCAGCAAAGCAATCTCCAAAAGACTCCGCTCGTAGAAATCCTGAGTCCGCTGGCTCACATCGCTCAGCAGCGTTACCTGGTGCAGCAAATTGTCCAAAAACTGCCGCATCCGTTCTTGGTCTTGCTCCAAACTGTTGCGGTTCACCACCAGTTCCCCCATCAAATTGCTGAGGTTATCCAGTTGCTTGATCGGCACCCGCATCGTTTGGTCGCCGAACCCGCCCGCGCGCATATTGCGCCTGGGTCTGTTGATCGCCGACGGCCCGATATTGCCTTCCCCTTGGCGGCCGCTCTCCTTGGGATCTTCCAGCAGTTTTTCCAAATCGCCAAATTCGTCGTCGCTCTCCTCGGCTGCAGCGCGCGAAGCTTTACTGGCAGTTGTCGCCGGTGCAGGAATTTCCGGCATAGTTGCGCTCTCGCTGAGAAGCTCTTCGAGATCCGAGAAAACTTCTGTATTTACCGGACTCTGATTTGTTCCCCCAGAAGCTGCTATGACAGCTCCAGCACCCCCTGCAATTAAGAGTGCTTCTAAATCGTCAAAATTGCCTTCGTCGTCCTCAGCGCCTGATTCGCCATCGCCAAAAAAGTCTGCCAGCGACCCCTCTTCCAACTCCGAGGAATCGGCCTGGGCCGACTCGTCCTCAGCGTCCCAAAAGCCGGTGGTCAGTTCCGAAGTCACCAGAACTTCCGCATCGATCGAATCCCACAAATCATCAAAACCCTGCAACTCTTCGCTGTTGAGGGTAGCCCCATTTTCCATCACCGAGAGCAAGTCACCATCGCCCTCAAACATACCACCATCGAGAGGTTCTGTCGGCAGCGCATCTAAATCCGCACTCGAAAAATCTGTTTCCAGGGCATCAAACAAATCATCCTCGTCCTCCGACTCCCCAGTGGCATTTGTTTCGGATCGATCGAACAAATCCGCACCTACCTGGTCGAAGAAACCATCGGAAGATTGGGCCGACAACTCCTCCTGAGCAACAGCAGCGGTCTCCTCTGGCGCCGCTCCAGCATCGCCCTGCTGTACCAGCCCTTCCCCAAACATATCCTCCAAGAAATCGAAAGCTGCGCCCTCATCAGATTCGGCATTGGAAATTTCCGACTCAGGACGATCGTCCGACAAAGCCCCAAGTTCAACGGCTGCCGAATTTACCAAGCTTGGGTCGGAAACAGCCGCACCATTGTTCTCCAAGAAATTTGCCAAGTCGCCCTCATCAACTTCCACATCGGCACTCAGCAATTCTGAATCCCCATCATTCAGCCAACCCCCACGGGCTTGCCCCGAAGCTTGCCCCTCATACTCAGTACCCGTAGGTACAGAACCGAACAGCTCAGCCAAATCAGCCGCTTCTCGGGAGGTAGCCACTCCTTGGCTATCCCGCACAGTTTGTTCATCCTCAGAAATCGAACCCGAGGTCATATCCCCAAACAGCGCATCTAAATCCGTATCGTCCACTTCCAGGTTGAGCGATTGCACAGACTCGTCTTCCAGGCCGAAAGCATCTTCTAGCCAGTTTTCATCCGCAGAGATATCTAAATCAGAATTTGATGTCATGTTAAAAACGTTGCTCATTTCCTCATTTTTTGCAATGCCTGCAGCTTGATCTCGATCGCCCCCGTTCTCCCCACCTTCGTCTTCTGAAGAAAGGAAATTAGAAGTAATCCCCAAAAGCTCGCTCACATCCGAGTCCTCGCCAAGCTCAGAGAGCAACTCGAAATCATCCATTTCAGGGAGAGCAAGCGCTTCTGCACCCGCTGAATCATTATTATTCCCGCCCCCTGCAGCAGGCTGCTTCGATCCTGCGTCGAAAGCCTCAGACTTGAGGGAATACTCCGAAGAGACTGCCGGCACATCCGTTGCCTCATCAGATAAGCCTAAATCGCCGAACAAGTTATCGAAATCAGCATCCTCCGTAACACCAGCAGAAGTTTGGGCCGCCACTTCGTCCAAAAGCGTACCGAGAGCATCTTCGTCAGCTTGTCCCCTGGCTGGCGCCACCCTGTTGTCTCGCCGCTCCAAACCGCCCCTACCGTTACCCGTTTTAAGCTTTTTGCGAGCTAACCGCTGGCTCGAACCCGCATTTTTTTTCTGACCGGCAGCTACTGCCGAGCCCTCTGCTTCCTCTCCAAACAGCAAATCCTCCCCAAACAAACTCGTCAAGTCGTCAATCGGAGGCTTCGTGTTCGTTTCGGAACTTTCCGCATCGTATTCGTCAAACAACAAATCAGTAAAATCGCCGGAATTGTCCTCATCGTCTGACCCCAGCATTCCCGCCGCCGACATCCCAGAAGACTGTGCATAGTCGAGGTCTTCTTCTTCTTCCCAAGCGCCGTCGAGATCCGGGGACTCGCCGTCAAACAAGTCAGCTAAAGTGTTAAGTTCTGCCGCGCCCACTTCCGGGCCGGTGCGGGTCGAGCCTCTAAAAGCACCCGTCTCCATATCCGATTCTGCGAAGGCGGCATCGTCGTCGAACTGAGACGATCGAAGGCCACTGTCATCGTTGCTGTCGCCACTGTCTAGTTGGTCGAACAGCTCGTCTATACTCAGCCCAGAAATAGTCGGCAGCAACTTGTTCAATCCATCCGGGGCATCGCTCGAACCCAGCAGATCCCAGGCTTCATCCTCAACAGAAACCACATTTTTCCCGGATGTACTCGGTTGAGCGAAGGCCAGCAAATCTTCAAAATCCGTTTCTGGAACCAGAACAGTCGGCTGCAGCGCCAGAAGTTTTGCGCTTGGTGCGATCGACGATTCTAGACCGGAAATTACCAGTTCTTGCGCTTGTTTGATGTCTTTGATTACCGTTGGGGCTAAGGTACGGTAGCTATTTTCTGGGTTGGCGATCGCCTTGGATACAGCTTGAATCAATTCTATCCAGCAGGGCAGTTCAAATTCTTCCCCCGTCCTGAGCAAGTTCCGACAAATGTTCTTGAGTTGCCGCCTGCTTTCTGGCCCCTCGGGCTGTTTGAACTCTTGCAGGAGTTCCCGCATCCTCGCCGGCACGTCCGAGTCAAATACTACCTGTAGCGCGCTGTCTTCTGTTGCTCTGGGATCAGGTGCGTAAACTGACCGCGAATCCTGAAAACTCCTTGATGAGGCAAACGCCCCGACTCCCATCCCCGCCATCACTGGTTCGGCTACTGGCATCGCGTAGCTATCGTCTGTATGGTGTTCTCCGTGTCCAACGAGTCCCCCCAAGTGCCCGTTAAGTTCTTCAAATACTGGTTCTAATTCTCGAACCATCTGTTCTCCCAATTCCTCTGTCAGTCCAAAAGGCCCCGACAGTTGCTCTAACAGCCCTTGCAATGTGTCAAAAATTCGCAGGAAAAGGGACTCTAGCTGTTGGTCTACTTTAACGCTGCACTCTTTTAAAACTTTAAAACTATCTTCTAGTCGGTGAGCTGTTTGCTGAATGCTGGTCAGCCCCAGCATTGCTGCTCCTCCTTTGACAGAGTGAGCGGCCCTAAATACTTCGTTGACCAGTTCTGGGTCTTCGATCGTGGTTTGCAGATTCAGCAAGCCTTGTTCGATCGTATTGAGGTGGTCTTTTGCCTCCTCAATAAAGTAGCCCATTATCCTCTGTTGTTGCTCCGGCAGCATAGTTTTATTCCTGATTTTAAGCGTTATTGTATTGGGTCTATGTTAGTAGTTCTAGACAAGCTCTTTGTAGATCTCGCCCCTTGCCAAGAGAATAATCTGACTGCGAGATATGGCAAATGTCCTGGCTATTTTTGTTTTCGATAGAGCCTCACTTAAAAGATAGCGAATCTCCCGCACCTTTTCGGGTGTGAGTTTGCCGTTGACAGATGGAAGGAAAGGAAAGCGGCTTTTTTCGTTTGGCCTGGCGGGAGTTATCGGCGGGCGTTCCTTCCCACGAATGGTCGGGATTGACACAACCGCGATCGTGGCAACTGTGACACGCAAAATAACCGAGTTTGAGAGGTCTTCCCAGTTTGTGTTCCAGTACAAGTCTGTGAGCGTAGAAGCTTTTTGTTTTGCCATTAATTTTAGTACCTTCAATGGCGTAAACATCACTTCTGTTAGCTAAGGTACAAATTATGCAGCCGTTGGGCTTTATTTGTACCCGAATATCGGTAATTATTTCTTGGCAGCGCAGTTGTTTTTGAGCTTTCCCCTCAGATGTAATTTCGACATCTTTAATACGTTCTTTTTTAAACCTATCTTGAGAATTTTCCAGCCGAGAACCTTCCCACAAATGGTTAGGATTAATGCAGGATAGAACATCGCCCGTATGGCAATCAAAGTATTCCGGTCTGATTTGCCTACCTAATGAATGTTCTAATAATAAACGGTGGACAGTTAAAGTTTTCCATTCGCCCTTAATCCGAAGTCTTTTGGTGGCATAGCCCCTGCTATTTTTTCCTAAGCTATAAATCATACAGCTCGTCGGCTGAATCTCGTAAATTATGCCATGAATCACCTCTACTATGTTATTCTCCATCTGTGCAACTCCTACTTAATTTAGGTGCTGAATTAGCATCCCCGCAGTGTTTTCAGGACTGCGAGGTTGCTTTTTGTCTGCTATCATTGCCAGACCAACGTGGTTGTAAATCAGCTAGCCAAACAAGCATCAGACAATTAATTATTGTCTTTCTGCTGTTTCTACTCGGAATCTTTCTACCGATGTCAAAAGGTCGCGAGCAACGCCTACCAAGTTTTGCAAAGCACCAGAAACTCGCTGCGCTTCTTGGGATGTTTCCTGAGCAGTTAGCTCTACTGCTTGCATAACCGAGGCCACGGCGCGAGCTGTTTCGTTTTGCTCTACAGTGTCGGCAGTAATCGATCGCACCAACACGTCAATTCGGTTAGTTACTTGAATGATATCTTCAAGCGATCGCTTCGCTTGTTCTGCCAATCTTGTGCCCTCAATAACCTGCTGCGTCCCTTCTTCCATCGCCGTCATTACCGCGCCGGTTTCGCTTTGAATTTGCATCACGATCTGTTCGATTTCTTTCAAAGACTTCGCCGATCGGTCTGCCAATTGTCGCACCTCGTCTGCCACGATCGCAAAACCCCTGCCCGCTTCCCCAGCTCTCGCCGCCTCAATACTGGCGTTGAGGGCCAACAAATTCGTCCGGGAGGCGATCGTCGCAATTAAAGCCACAATCTTAGAAATTTCTTGAGAAGCTTCCGCCAACCGCTTGACTTTTCTAGTGGTTTCTGCTACCGTTTCTCGAATTTCTAAAATCCCGGCCACCGTCCGCTCCACAGCCTCGCCCCCTTTCAGAGCCGTTGCCGCCGCGCCCCGGGCCACTTCTTCCGCCTCTCTAGCGCTCTCTGCGACCCGCTGAATCGCGTCGGTGAGGACTTGCACCGAATTCAGCGTTGCCGCCAGTTCCTCAGCTTGCCGCAGCGCGTCGGAAGACAAATCGCCCGCAAACTTAGCACTATCTGTAGCGCCTTTGCTGACCTCCCGAGCCGCCTGCTTCACCTGATGCACAATTTCGCGCAGATTTTGAATTGTCAAGTTAAAGGAGTCAGCAACAGCACCCAAAACGTCTGCGGTCACTTCCGCAGTCACCGTCAAGTCACCCCGGGCCGCTCCTTCCACGTCGTCTAGCAAGCGAATCACTTGGCGTTGCAAGTCTTCTTTTGCCTGTTCCTGCTCGTCAGACTTGCGCCTGGTATCGCTAATCGTGGTTTGGATGACCTTCGCCATGTGGTTGAATTTAGCAGCCATTTTGCCAAATTCATCTTCCGAGTAAACCGTAGCGCGAGCGTCCAAAGCTCCTTGAGATACGGCATCGAACTGAGCTTGCAAATTGTCCGAGGACTTGCGTACCTGCTTGGCGATCAACTGGCCGATGCCCCAAGAAGTTAAAAAGCTCGTAAAGCCTGCTGCTGCGGTCATTACCCAGCCTGTTTGGCGCAGGTAAACGATCGCCTCCGGTTTGTCTTGCCGCAGAGCTTGATAGGAAGCAATGTTGGTGACGAAAGCCACAGCTACCAAAGAAACCAGTCCCGCCCCGATTGCCGTATACAACTGTTTTGTAAACAGAGGGGCATTTTCCAAGAAAGCCAGTCCCCCCTGTTCTACTGTTACCGAAGTATCGACCGCTTCTGTTTCGGTGGGAGAAAAAGTTGGCACTGACGTATCAGCCGGGCCGTTGATGCTAAATATCTCGTCATCCCGAATTGCTGAGCCATCACTGTTGTCAAAGTCCAGGCTGCTGCCCGTCGTTCCCATCATGCCGCTGGTCGAGTTGCCGAAATTCGTGTTACCTCTAGTCAAGATCGAACTGGTGGCATCTTCTGAGATATCAAAATCCGGCAAATTGCCTAAATCGTCAAATTCGTCAAATTCGTCTAAAAAGTCGCTGTGTTCTTGAGCGTTCCCAGTTTTTGACGACCAGGCACTGCTGTTCTTGTCGGACGACCCGAAAGCTGTCGCTTGTTCGTTTTCGTCGAAAGAGAAAGAATCGCTAAAAGCGTCGTCTTCAAAAGCATCTAACTCGAAGTTGTCTGTAGAGCCAAATGCCGGGGGGTTCGAGTCGCTGTAACCGTTGCTGTTGGCGGAGGCTGGATCGACTGAATTAAATTGTCCCCGGCTCGACCTTTGACTTTGAGAGTTGGGGACAGCACCTCCCATCAACAGCGTTTCGTCTTCCGCCAGCGAATAGTTTGACGAGTAGTCCGACCTGTTATTCGGCTGTTTGTTTTGAGGTGGAGAAGACCCGAAACCCGAGGAGGGCATCGCCTCGGCAAAAGGGTCTTCCTCTTCTTCAGCCGGAAGTGCGTTATGACCGTAATTTTGGCCACTCTGGGGCGGGGATTGGTAGTCGTAGTCGGAGTTCTCGTCGAATTCGTCTGGCAAATCGAGCGCAGCAAAAGCTTCGCCAAAATTGTCCGAGGGCCCGATGGGGGAGTCTAGGTGGTTCGAGTCGAAGGAATTCCCGGTTTCTGAGGAGGCAAAACTTTGACCGTTGAGCATCTGAGTCGGAGCTTCTGAAAACGAATCTCCTGAGTAAGGTGCGCTTTTCCCAGACACTTTGCTACTAGACACGTCAGCAGCATCAAACCCTCCATCATCTAAGGCAAAAGGGTCTCCAAAGTCCGAGTCGGCAAACTCATCTATGTCTAGCGAGTCGGAGGTATCAGCATAAGCTGCCATTCCGCCGCTGTCGCCACCAAAGGGGTTAGAATGTGAGCCTAAATCTGGGACTAAGCCTGCGTCCTCATCGTCTTCTGCTTCCCACCCCAAGCCACTCATCCCCAAGTCTGCCAAGTCCTCGTTTTCCATTTCGTCTGGGGAGTGACTTGTATAGGAAATGGATGGTGAATTTCCTTGGAAAAGTCCCAAATCTGGGTCTTCTAACCCTTCATCGAGAGATAAGTCTGGATAGAATTCTAATTCAGTTTCAGCAGACAAAGCCTCGAAATTTTCCGTTTGCAGTTCTCCAGATAAAAATTGGTCTGTGTAGGTAATTCCGCTGTGAGCGTGTTCCACCAAACTCTGGTCGTCACTCAGGCTTAGCACAACCGTGTACTGTTCCCTCGCCACCTCATACTGTTGCAGTCCATAGCAGTAAATGTGTCCGCACAGCAGGCGAGCGCTGGGGTCTTCGGGAAAATCTTCTACTAATTGATAAACTAGGGCTGCGGCTTCTGAATAGTTGCCATCCATGTAGGCCGCTTCTGCCCGTTGGTAGTCCTGCTGAAAGTTGGTACTTGTTGTCATTTGCCGCCCTCTTTGGATTTTAGATTTTAGATTTGAGATTTTTGATTTTTATCTTGAATTGAATGTTTAGATGCGCGCCTCAAGTCGTGTGACTGTTGATGGTTAGACCCCAATCGAAAATCGCAAATCGCAAATCTAAAATCGATTTCACGCTGCCCACCGCGCCGAGCGCAGAATTTTCACTTGATCTAGCAGTCGGAGCACTTTCTGAGCTTCTGCACCTAACATCCATTCTCCCCTCAGAAATGGAATCATGCCGTCTGGTGCATTGTTCTGAGAGTGCAGTTGCTCTACGTCGAGCCAGTCCATCCCCACAATTCGATCGACTGCCAGCCCCAAAATCGTGTCTTGGTCTTCCACAGCCACGATCGGGATTTCGGGTCTATCTGTGTTCAGAGGTGTTTGGTCTCCCAGAAATTGGCCGAGGTCTGCCACCCAAATCACTCGTCCTCTCATATTTAGCGTACCTAAAAGTAAAGAGGAAACGTTGGGGATCGGTGTCATGCGGTCTGGGGACGGGGATAGTACCTCTCTAATCCCTGTCGCTGGCAGTGCGAACTCGTTCCCCGAAGGAACGTAGAACCGCAGGTGCAGCTCGCCTTCGGGAGTTTCTAGTTCTTGGAATTCCGGAGCCGGATCTACGCCTAGTCCTGGTAATATAAAGTCTGGGCTACCGCTAATCATAATTCTGACACCTGCATTTCTAGCAAATTGTTGAGGTTTCCCGCCAAGAAGAACCCGATCGAAACTTCGATGGTCGAAACTTGACACCGCCAAGGGGTGAATGGTGCGACTGCCGGAGTTGCTTGGCAATAAATTCGCTCCGTCAATAATTGGCTGCAATCAAGAATTCGCGCGACCAATGCTTACAAATTAGCTCAAATCGACTACGAACAATTAATTTGAAACCCCTAAAACTTCACTTTGTACTCCCACCGCCGTCTCAAATGGTAAAACTCTGGGTAATTTCTGCGATGAATGCTAAACCGATACTCGGATTAGCGAGGATTTGTTGACACGGCTGGTGTACCGACAATCATGAACGGAGTCACTTAAGACTGAGAATTGGACTCTCGGACTTTGTACAGAAATACCTAGCAATAAGTAGCTCTGTGCATCAGTTTTTCGGAGTGGCTGCAAGTGGAGAACAAGTATATTATATTTGCACTTTGAGCGTGTTAGACCCACTGGGGCCTAGAGAAATTGAACAGAGTTTTACCGATGCCCTTATGCCAGCGCGCGGATTAATACATTCTAGTTTATGGTGCGATCGCCAATAGTGTCTGTGAGCTTTCTGTTTGTGGTCGTCGAGACTTGATCACACCGCAGGTACAAGAAAGCTCCGATCATGCCATCGGTGCGAAATTTATTTTTCTTTTAATTGGTCTTCTAGCGATCAGTCTAATAATCTTTCCGAGAGATTGACCCGAGGGTAGCCCGGGCCCACATATTTTTCTACCAGCATCAATAACTCGCTTTCACCAAAAGGTTTGGTGTAAAAGTCTGTAGCTCCTGCCATGCGGGCTTTAACGCGATCGATAAAGCCGTCGATACCCGTCAGTATAACGATCGGCGTCTGCCGGAAAGCGCTAGAACTCCGCAGCATAGCGCAAATTTCGTAGCCGTCGAGTTCCGGCATGGCGATGTCACACAGAATTAAATCGGGTTTGAGTGGAAACACCAAACTCAGGGCTTGGAGGGGATTGCCGATCGTAGTAGCTTCGTAACCGTGTTCATTTAAAATTGACTCAACTGTTTTGCGAATAACATTGTCGTCGTCAATACAGACAACTCTGGGAACCTTGGTTTCTGGGGACGACCATTCTTTTTTGTTGTTGGTGGGGGCAACAGAGGGCTCGTAAAATACTTGCACCAATCCCTGCTGCACAAAGGGGTAAATCGCCTTAGCGACAGTCAGCACGTCTCGGTTGAGGTACCGCGCCATTTGGCGGATCGAAGTGTGGCCGTCGGCCCAGCGTCTGAGAGTATTAAAGGTATTGACAGGCAGCGCTACTCGCAGCTCGGAGGGGTCTGAAATCACCGGGCATTGGTTGGGCGACTGAATGTGAGGGTGAAACTGCTTCCACTGCTGCACCTGTTTGACAATCTTGGCCAGCAGCGAGCTAATTTCTAAGCTGGTCAGTTGAGGACTCAAAGCTGGGCCCATTTCAAAAGTGAAGGAACCCTGGTGGAGACTGAGCAAGTCAAATAGGGTTTCGTGGATCATGCTCTGGATGATGTTGCGGCCTTGAGCTGGGGTGAGGATGTGGTTTTCTAGCAGGGCCCATAGGTAGCCGTATTCTGGGGCATTGGTAGATGCCATATAGGGAACTTGGATTTTGTCGAGGGCGGTATCTGCTTTGTAGCGGCGCAGGTAGTCGCGCAAGCGAAACAAACTGCCCGCACTCTGGGTAGCGTAAATAATCTGACCGTTGAAGCAGAAGACATACCAGGATTGTCCTGCAAGGGAGCGCGGGGTAGGTTGAGTACCCGTGCTGCTGCCGGTGGAGGTGTAGGCCTCTACGAACAGTTCTCCGGTTCGCTGACCTAACTCAATCAATTGCAGGATGCTGCGGATGTCTATTTCACTCAAATTTCCCTGCATGCAGCTAAAGTGTCCTCCTTAAAACCGTTGGCGTCTGAGCTCGGAAAGATTGTGTGCTGGCGAAAAGATTGACTTTAGTTTCCGTCAATAATTTACGCGCTGATGCCGAGCTCACAATTGGGAATTGACGAAAGGGCGATACTTGCTGCGGCTCCTCGGCCGCGCTACCACTCCACAAGCTGAAACCGCGAAACTCGCGGCATTCTCTAAGTGTAGAGTTTCACCTGGTATTCCCACTGTTGCTTAAACTCGTAGAATCCACTTCGCACGATTGCACGGGTTTTTCGAGTGTGCAACGCTGGCATTCCCGACTGGTTGAAGTCTTCGATAGCGAAAGTTTTGAAGTTTTTGGCTGAGTATGCCGTCAGTTTATCCAACACCTCTTGGCGTAGGTCAACTTCAAAATACCGAGGATTCTCTGGTTTTACCGCTGCTACCAGCAGCAAGTGCCGATCAAGCCCCGATGGGAACTTGAGGCTAGTCTGTTGGGTTGGATGAGTTGCGATCGAGGTTTGTTTTGGGTTTGCCACAGCCCTAAAATCAGGTGCAGTCAAAATGAACCTTTGTTGGCAATTGTCAGGAAAACCCTCAGTGCCGATCGACCTTTTTGCTCGCCCTCGGCGAGCGTCATAGGCTCGCGTCATTACCTTATTCTAAGGCAGCGCGGTTCAAATCCCTAGTCCGCTGGAGCAAGGCGCCGGCTTGGGGGCAGCAACGGCTTTTCTGACGATCGACCCATAACTAAAGCGTTGTAAAATCAATACAAAATTTTGAATCGAAAGGCCAGAGGCAAGCCCTGGGCTAACGACATGGGGATTTAGACCTAGCGACCAGTAGGTAGGGACTTTTAAGTCTCGTGAAACGATTGTGTTGCTAAAACCACAGTGGTATAATTGGCAGAGAGTGATTCGCCAGAGAAAGAATAACTTTCAACCCTTTGAAATATCCTAGAGGGCGAGCAACCCCGGCAACCCACTAATCCGATTAATTCGGAATAGTTAAAGGGCAAATAATTGCAGCATAGGTCACGTTCAACCTTAAAAATATGAAGGACTCAGCAAGTCTGCGCTCCGGGAGAAGTAAAGTTCTTTGAGTGATTAGAGGGTATTTGAATGTCCCGTTGTCGTCTTGAAGGTGGGCAAGAATCCCCCGGCTTTAGACGTGGGGAGGTTCAAGGACTGACTTTTTTAGGTTTGGGCTATGGCAGTCTCCGCAGTTTTGCTAGTCTTTAATCAAGCGGCATTGGTACTGCTCTCTCATTCCTCCAGACAACTGGCGGCGGCCGTACTTTCTGGAAGTTCTCCCGTGAGGACGTGCTATGCGTGAGTGCTGCTAAAGTTAGAAAAAAATGCTATCCCCCGATTGGGCAAACGACACCAAAAAGTAAGACTTAAGTGGCAAAAAGTTATCTTTACTTGCCTATACTTGTTTACTTTAGGTAAGTTGACTAAAGATCACACGCAGTGTTATGTTTAGTCAAGAACCTTTGGCTTAAGGGGGATAGCCTACTTATGTTGGGATTAGCCGTCTACCCAACAGCGTAGGAAGTAAACACCACTTATCTTTTAGGCCTTTAAGTAACTTAAAGTTAAGTTGGGATAGGTTTTACGAAGCAGAGGACTATTAGTGTGCTGTATCTAGCGGAAGTACAAAAACAGAGAAGCGGCTTTGGTCTCGGTGGCGGTAAGGCTGAACTGAAGCTGCTAGCTTGTCAGCGAGGCGAACATAACTGGAGCGCCGTACCAGGCGATGACGCGATCCCAGTTGAGGAAGCTAATAAGTTTAACGACGGCACGCTGGTGCTGGTTGAGTTGAGCGCTAGCAAGCAAGTGCAGCGGATTCAGGAGGCGGCCCGCCAGTTGGTGAGCATTCTGCAAAATTTCTCACGATTGCAGGACAAGTTTAAGGATAAGGAAGAGGAAATTGAACAGTGGAAGGCTTCTCTGACGTTTTCGAGTCAGGAACTCAATCGCCGGGAAATGGAAATGCAAGCCCGCGAAGAGCAGTTGGCTCAAATGGAAGAGGAGTTGGAGCGACTGGAAGCTCAGCGCTCAGAAATTGAAAATACTCGAGATGAAGCTAACCGACTGCGAGAAGAAGTCGATCGCAGTCGTGTGGAAATTGAGACGGCTTGGGAACAGTTGCGGGGCGAGCAGCAACGGGTGGCCCAGCAGCAGTCTGAGGTTCCGCAGGGGGCAGTGGTTGATGAGCAGCAGACGCAGAGGATTCAGGAGTTGATGCAGAAGTTGGGAGGGGCAATTGCTTCGGCTCAAGGGGTGCGGGAACAACTGAATCAGTCTTTTGGTGCGGTGGGCGCTCAGCAGGCAATTCTGGATCAGCACTGGCAGCAGTTGGAGCAAAAACAAAGCATAGCTCAACAGCAACAAGAAGAGGTCGATCGACAAAATCAGAGCCTCCAAAACCGCTGGCAAGAGTGGTACCAATCTCAAGAAGCTTTGGCGCAAGCTCGTGCGGAGCTTAAAGGGCAGCAAAGTACCCTCAGCGCTAAGCAGGATCAGGCTCAGTCGGTGTCTTTGCAGGTGCGGGCCGTTGAGGATCTTTTCGAGCAAGTTTCCAGGCTCGCATCTGCTTCGGGTACTGCAGGTACGCAGCAGAAAGTAGATGTGTCATCTCTGGAGAAGATGCCCGTTGATGAGTTACAGGGGCTGGTGCAACACCTGCAACAGGATTTGGAGAAGGTGTTCCGGTTTGTTAACGATCAAGAGGAGGAGTTGACTCTGCAACGGGAGACAATCGAGGAGCTGCAAGGGAAAATTCAAGCTGCTAGCGAGTACGATCGCATGGCTTTGGAAAACGAGATGGCAGATGAACTCGAAAGTTATCAGATGTTAAACGAAACTCTGGTGGGACAGCGCCTCCGGTTGCAGGAACGGGAAGATGTTTTAAAGCAGCATCAGGCGGTTCTGTGGCGGCGGCTGGGTACTGCTAATGCTCCCAAACAAGAGCGAGGAGATATTGATTTGGGGCCGGTTGTCGCCCAGCTCAATACTCAGCGCCAGCAGCAAAGCCAAGAATTGCAAAGACTGGAAAACGAAATTCAGCAGGTGCGGGAATCGATATCCCAAATTGAGGCAAATGTCAACCGCCAAAATGGGGAAAGTGAGGCGAAACGCTACGAACTCAAGCAGTTAGAGCAGAATTTGTTCAACCAGAAAGGTGCAGTGGCGCAACTGTGGGGCAGGGTGAATGTTTATCAAGAAATGTTGCAGCCGGTGCAGGACAATTTGAATGGGCTACGCCAAAAGCTCGAAGCCGTGGCGGGGGAACTCGATCGGGTGCAGGAGACGGGAGACGAGCAAGGTCGGGTAGTTTCCGATTTGCGACAAGTCCTTTCGGGTTTGATAACAGGTTAAAATTTAATATCTAAAATTATCGAAGGGTGTTCGACTCGACCGATCGCTCCTCCAGGAAATGGATCGGTTTGCGATCGGTTGGGCGCTACGATTAAGCTGGTTAGTTTTTCTACGCTTTCAAAGCTGGGTGCTGAGGGCAATATTTGTTGCAGTAGTTGCCGCATTGCCCGTCGCTGCAAGGCCAGGGGTGCTTCCCGCAAAATCGGGCGATTTAACTTGACGGGAAGTTGAAAATTTACCTGCGGGCTGTCTGCAATTGGAGACATTGCTCGCTGTAGCAAGTCGCTGGCTGCAAGTTCGAGATATTCTACGTCGGCGCGGAGAAGTTCGGCTGTTTGGGCTAGCGCTTGTTGGGTTTTTGGGTTGAAATGAGTTTCCAAATAAGGCAATAATTCCGATCGAATCCGGTTGCGACTATATTGCAAGTCTTGATTTGTGGAATCTTCCCAAATGGGTAGTTCTTGCTCTTGACAAAATTGACCTGTTTGCGATCGAGTTATTTCGAGCAAGGGACGAACTAAAGAGATTTTAGATTTTAGATTTTGGATTTTCGATGGGGACTTTTCATCCAGATTTTCCCATGTAAAATCGGCAGAGATTTGGGAGTTGGGATTTTCGCGGGAATTCCCCAATCTAAAATCGGCGAGGGGCCGTGTCCAGGTGAGGGCAGAAAGTCCGTCGGCGCCGCTGCCGCGAATCAGGTTGTAGAGTAGTGTTTCGGCGCGATCGCTGGCTGTGTGGCCTGTAACAATGTAGGGGTAGTTGTGGGCGATCGCAATTTCGGTTAAAGCTTGATATCGCCACTTTCTGGCGGCTGCTTCTGTTTTGGGGATGTCCGAGGCTGTTTCCAAATAGTAGGATATTCCCCAGTTTTTAGCTAATTGTTCTACATGATTGGCCGACGCTTGCGAGTCAGAACGCCAACGGTGATCGCAGTGAGCAATCCCTAGATTCCAGCCCCATTTTGGCTGCAAATCTAGCAGTAATTTAATTAAACACAGAGAATCTTGTCCGCCGGATACTGCTACTAGCAAGCGCTGATTTGATGGCAATATTTGTCGGTACAGCAGCGTCCTGTGAACTTGAGCGTGCAGGTGCGTCCAATTGGAAGATTCAGCCATGAGAGCAGGTTTTCATTAAGCAAAAATAAGGAAGTTAGACAACGAGCAGTGTACGGGATTTAACCGATGGATTTTGAGCAAAGAAGGGGAAGCATCCCCCTCTCCCAATCTCTCAGTCTTTGCCTTCCTAGCTCCACATTCCTATACTTTGGGGGTCGCGGTCTGGATACCTAGAAATAGGAAAATGATTACTTATTTCTGTTGAGTCACCTTGATTTAATGGCTCATCTATATCAGTTGGATTTGAGCTATAGGCGGCGTAGTTTTGCACGGTTTCTGCTCTTTCTGCCGCTGCCGGAAGGGCTTTTTGTTCTTTGATTTCAGGTTCTAGCGGAATGAACTCCAGACGCATTCTAAGTTTTCCTTTAGTCCAGTCTTTTCCCGCACTTAATAGTTCGCAATCCAGGCCGTCTGAGAATAATTTTTCGTCTACCAATTTTGCCTGCATAATTGCCATAAATTCGCTGACTTTGAATGTACATTGATACATCAAAGCGCTGGTAGGGGCAGACACAACATCATCTTCTTGGGGAAATATTGGCGATTCGTCCATATTAATTGTCCTTATTTTAATGAATGAAGGAAGTTCGGCAACGGATTTTGTAACGGATGTAACGGATGTAACGGATGTAACGGAGGTGAGGAAGACCGAAGTTATAAGAAGGAAGAAGGCCCTTCGACTTTGCGATCGGGTAAAAAAAGGGAAGAAGGAAGAGGGAGTTGATTATTAGAATCTCGCTGGTTGAGTAAGGTGGGAGTTGCCCACCCTACAAGCGGAGATGAGATTAAGCCCGATTCTTTGACTTATCCTGTTCTTCTGTGGCCCATTGGTGGATCAGGAATTAGAAAAACCAACCGTAGGAATGTAAACCTTTGCCTAACAGATTAACGCCTAGATAGCAAATCCAAACTACCACAAAACCTGTGGCTGCTAAAATTGCTGGGCGTCTTCCCTGCCAGCCACGAGTAATGCGGGCGTGTAGGTAGGCAGCAAATACCAACCAAGTAATTAGCGCCCAAGTTTCTTTCGGGTCCCAACTCCAGTACGATCCCCAAGCTTCGTTAGCCCAAACCGCACCGGCAATAATGCCAACTGTCAGTAAGGGGAATCCTAAACCGATGATGCGATAGCTAATGTTATCAAGAGTTTCTGCTAGATTCAATCGCTGGGGCGAGAGAAGTTCTGCGGTTTGAGTTGGGGCGGTTGATGGGGTTTGAACGGTTGCTAATTCCAGCACTGCGGTGGTGCCCAAACCATTATTGTTGGAGTTGAAGGAGGGTTCGCTGAAAGCTAATGCGCTGTCGGCGCTGGTTTCTGCAATTTGAGGTTCGGGGTTTTGAGGGCGTTGGAGGCGGTAGTTGCTGTTGCGGTTGCTGTTGGTGCCGAAGGAACTACCGGTGAGTTCGATTTTTTGGCCGCGGGTGACGATTAAAAAGGCGATCGCCAGTAGCGCTCCTACCATTAAAGTTGAGTAACTGAGCATCATGACGCTAACGTGCATCATCAGCCAGTTGGATTTGAGGGCGGGTACTAGGGGCTCTGCAGATTGCATGGTTGCCGGCAGAGTCAGGGCTGCAAAGGCGGATATTGCCATTGCTACGGGGGATGTGGCTACTCCTACTAAACGGGAACGGCTCATGTTTTCCGCGACTAGGTGGATGGCGGTGATTCCCCAAACTAGGAAAAATAGGGATTCGTAGAGATTGCTTAAGGGGAAGTAGCCGGCTTCTATCCATCGAGAACCGAGTAAAGCGGCGATGGATAGGTTGGCGACGGCCATTCCTGCGGTGCCTAGGGCCGACAAGTAGGGAATGCCGGGGAATGCTGCGCCAACCCAGTAAATGAGCATTGTGGAGAACAAAACGGCAAAGGAGATGTTGTCCAGCCAGTTCTGGAGTACGACCAGATCCATAAAAATTACTCCGGTAGTGTTTTTACTTATTTTTGCTAACTAGATCGATCGTACTGGCGTTGGGCAGTTTTGGGTTTGGGATTTTGAATTTTTGTGGCAATTATGAGTGGTTGGCGGTTGTTGAGGTGCGAGTGGGCGATCGACTTACCAAGGATTGCCAATCATTCTAAAAGCAGACCAATAATAAGGATGAGAAAAATTCTCACTCCCCGCGTTTGCCAATTCCGGAGGTAGCGGCAGATTGCCACCAGAAGTGTGCAGCATCCCCCCTTCAATTCGCACCTCTTGGCGCAACATCGCTAATTGCGCTTGTCGTAGTGCTTCTGCTTTAATCGGAGCAGTTTTTAACTGGGCGTAAAACTCCGACATCAATCCCAAACTGCCCTCGTCGCTGACATACCAGAGAGTCGCCATAGCCGATTTAACCCCGGCTTGCACGGCTAACCCGCCAAAGCCCAACTCGGCCTCTCGATCGCCCACAGCAGTTCTGCAAGCGCTCAAAACTAACATTTCCACTTGCGGGCTGTGCCAATTCATTTGCCGCAACTGATCCAAACGCAATTTAGTATCCCACAACTGAATAAAGGATTCGCTGGGAGCTCCCGATCGAAATTCGGCGTGGGTAGCCAAGTGAATCATCCCAAAAGGCTGCTGCTGCCGCTGCGATTTCAAATTGGCCAGGGTGAAAGCTTCGTTCAAGAAAGACTTGCCGGGCCACTGCTGCGGGGTGATTGTCGATACTTCTATTTCCACCCCAGGCAAAGGACTCATCTCAGGAAATTGCGAGGCCCCCATTGCCAAAACTTGGCTATTTTTGAAATTGGCGAGGCTGGTATCTGTCAAACTCAAACTCGGCATCGCTCCAACGCTGTAACGCTCTACCAGAAAGCCTTTGCCGTCGTGCAGGGCGCCCATCGGTATCGATCGCAACCCCATATCTGAGATAAAAGATAAATTCTCAATGCCTTTGGCTTGCAGTTCTGCTTCCAGCGGCGCTAACATCCACTGGTAGAGTTGCTGAGCCAAGGGCAAATAACTTGTAGTCTTGCGCTTTACCGGATTAGTCAGTTCATCGCGAAATTTCCGAACAGCTTCTATTACCTGGGCGCGAGAGGTTCCAGGGATGCGCTGGCGAACGGGTACACCTTCCGGGGTGATCACCATCATTTCGAGTTCGTCAGAGGCTTGGATTTGCTGTTCTACGCGCAAGATGGACGAACTGCTGTAAGGCCGATCGACTGTAGAACCCCTGGGTACAAAGCTGATATAAATGAGAGCTGGTTTGATGCCTGTGGCTTGTTGGACACTGCGAAGGGTATTTTGGGCATCTTCTAGCGTGGCGATCGCAGTTGTTGATGGCAAATTTAGGTAATCGACAAACTCACTGGTAAATCTCTCCTCCACGGGAAAAATAACGGCGCCGAGGTTCGGTGGCAACTTGGAAGCGTCAAGATTCGCAGACGCGGGAGGTGAATTGCGCTGTTGCAAGGAATTAGATATCTGGTTTTGCTCTTGCAAGCTAGGCGAAAATAAACGATTTGTGCTGGGTGGCTGGTTGGCTGCGAGCTCCGGTGTCGGTATCGGTGGGAGATTTATCGGCGCAGCAGAAGGTGCAACCACGGGATTTTGAGTAATGGTGGCAACCACTGGATTTTGAGTAATTATCGGTGCTGGTGCCAAATTTGAGACTGGCGCGGGATTTTGAGTAATTATCGGTGCTGGTGCCAAATTTGAGACTGGCGCGGGATTTTGAGTAATTATCGGTGCTGGTGCCAAATTTGAGACTGGCGCTGGATTTTGAGTAATTATCGGTGCGGGTGCCAAATTTGAGACTGGCGCTGGATTTTGAGTAATTATCGGTGCGGGTGCCAAATTTGAGACTGGCGCTGGCGTCGGCGTTAATGTTTGTGCTGGTGCTGGTGCAGGCGCTGGTGCTGGTGCTGGCGCTGGTGCTGGTGCTGGCGCTGGTGCTGGTGCAGGCGCTGGTGCTGGTGCTGGCGCTGGTGCTGGTGCTGGTGCTGGCGCTGGTGCTGGTGCTGGCGCTGGTGCTGGTGCAGGCGCTGGTGCAGGCGCTGGTGCAGGCGCTGGTGCAGGTGCAGGCGCTGGTGTCGGTGCCGGTGCCGGTGCTGGTGCTGGTGCTGGTGCCGGTGCCGGTGCTGGTGCAGGCGTTAGTGTTTGTAAAGGTGCTGGTGCGGGTGCTGGTGCAGGTGCGGGTGCTGGTGCTGGTGCTGGCGCTGGTGCTGGTGCTGGTGCTGGTGCTGGGTCAGGTACAGGTGCAAATATAGGGGTGGGTGCGGGTGCGGGCGCTGGTGCGGGCGCTGGTGCGGGCGCTGGTGCTGGTGCGGGCGCTGGTGCGGGCGCTGGTGTCGGCGCTGGTGTCGGTGCGGGCGCTGGTGCCGGCGCTGGTGTCGGTGCTGGTGCGGGTGTCGGTGCTGGTGCGGGTGCTGGTGTCGGGGCTGGTGTCGGTGCTGGTGTTGGCGCTGGTGTCGGTGCTGGTGTTGGCGCTGGTGTCGGCGCTGGTGTCGGCGCTGGTGTTGGTGCTGGTGTCGGTGCTGGTGTCGGGGCTGGTGTCGGTGCTGGTGTTGGTGCTGGTGTCGGTGCTGCTGTTGGTGCTGGTGTCGGTGTTGCTGTTGGCCCTGGAGTTGGTGCTGCTGTTGGTGCTGGCGATACTGAAGAAGCCGTAATGTTAATTTGCGTCGGTTGTACTATCTGAGGGTCGGGGCTGAAATAACTTCCCTGTGTAATCACATTTTCCTTCTTGGGACCCCCAGTGGCAATGCTGCCAGCAGTACCGTTGACTGTGTTATAGTCTGGCCCGACGCTGAAAAGATTGTTCGAGGCTTCTCCGCCGTGGCGAATGGTGATATCTCCACCATTAGCGCTACCAGTCGTGGATGCGGAAATGCTGCAAGCTTGCGACAAGCAGTTGTTATCGTTTGTGAAAGTGCCTGTCGCTCGGAAATTACCGCCGGCGGTAATGTCAATATCTCCTCCGCCGGTTCTGCCTTCGGTGTTGATATGGGTTACTTCGATATCGTTGCGGGCGTTGAGGGTGACTTCGCCACCTTGTTTTTCTTCTGAGTTGGCCTCTATGAACCCTGTTTGGATGCTGCTTGAGGGTGCTGCAATAATAACGTCTCCGGCGTTGCTGGTTTTGTCGATCGACCTTGCGTTGATATTGCCTGTTTCTACTTTTCCTGTACGGCTGGTGACGGTGATGTTGCCGCCTGCGGTGGTGTCGGAGTGAGAGTCGATATCGACAGTGCTAATGTCGCCACTAGCTTCTAGGGCGATTGGGCCGCCTTGGGAACTTGTCAGGTTTCCGCTGACTGCAATGCTGTTGGCTGCTTGAATTTCGATCGCCCGAGCGTTTGCATCTTTTAGGGCCACGTCCCCCGCAGCTACTGCTCGGTTAGAGGCCGTGAGTACCACTTCACCGCTGGCATTGACGCTGAGGCCTGTAGCGTTCGTTTCACCGATGCCTGTGAGGAGTTCGGGCAAGGATGCGATCGAGAATGTAGAAGCTGTGCTGGATGTTTCTGTGCTGCTAGTCGCTGAGGCCGGCTCGATTTCCAAACTCAGCAAATTGTCTCCCTGGCTGACGCGCAGTAAATTTGTCCCGGAGACTGATGCTACGGTAAGTTGACCGCCGGGGGCAGAAAGGCTGCCGGTGCTGACAACGGTGCCGCCGAGCAAGGTTAAGTTCTGCCCTGACTTGACTGCTAAGTCTGCCGTGCTGATAATTGCCCCTGCTTGATCGGCTCCAAAAGTAAAGGAATTGGGCGCGCCTGTCAGAGATGTGTAAGTGCTACTACCGACAGCGTTAAACGAGTTTGAACCAAATCCAATACCGGTGGCGGTGGTTGCTGTGAAAGAAGCCGGCACGTTTAAACTAGCACTGTTGCCAAATATGATGCCGGATGGATTCATCAGAAACAAGTTAGAATTGCCGCCGGTTACTTGAATTAAGCCGTTAATAATCGAGGGGTTGCCACCGCCTATGCCCGCTAAAATGTTGCGAATGTTGGGGTTTGATATAAAGTTGGCAATCTGATTTTCCGACAAGCCGAATTCTGTAAAGCTGTGGAATAGATTTTGTTGATCGCTCGATAATTTTCCGCCTTGAATATCGAAGCGACTTGGCTGCCCAGGAGTTCCGTTTTGGGCTGCGGGAGTGACGGTAGTGCCTGTTGCGTCCGCCGCTGGAACAATTGTTTGAGCTTCGGCTTTTGCTTGCAGAAAGTAAATATTTATTAAGACTATTTGCAGAGCGAGTGTCAGTTTGCTGATTCTGGCTTTTGAGAGGAATTTAGACTTTATTTGAATATTTTTGGCGGTTTTCATGGGTTTTTAATGTGTAAAATATATAAAACAGAAATTAGGTAAAGAAACCGGATTTATAGAAAAAACTTGGTTGACGGCTGTCTCAATAAATATCTGCACATCTGTGCTGTGTCTAGTCAATTTGCCTAGAAGATTGGAAATCTACCCCTCATTTTCCGAGGGAGTATTTGTGAGCTATTCTGTCAGTCTTATTACTAAGTAAGGTTGGCTTGGTAAATGTTCACGTTCCCTTGTTAGGAAAGCGATACGCTTGGCTATTAACCTGTTCACTCGTCCGTTAATCGGCTTCGACAGTGTAAAATGCAGGCGTTTACATCACGGTGTCATGGATGAACGTAGTCAGTTAAAACGCTTACTTAAGTGCAGGTTCCGACGTTGTAGAGGTGCTGACTCGGGATGCCAAGCTCTCCATAGGTTTTTCGGAACGGTTGAACAGGCTATATTTATGAAGCAACCCGGTTTCTGACTGCAACTGCATTGAGGAGCCAATGAGTTTAATTTGCCTCTGCCTTTGAACTTTTTCCCGCGTATCTTCTCCAGAATCTAAATATAACTCTAAATGCTTAGGAACTGTATCTTCCGCATGACATATTAAAAAAAACACAAACGGCCCTCCTAGGGGCACACCCACCCCTAGGAAGCTGGTTTTTTAACTATTAGTGAGAGTATGAAGGAAGTATCGGGGTTCAAAAACTAGGTTTCGACCTCCAAGACTGACCAGGAAACATCTCAAAATATTTTATACCAAACAAAAAATACTCTACACTTGCCAAAAATTAAATTTCTGGAAAGAAGAAATAAGAAGGGGTCAGAAGACAGAATTCACAATTCAGAATACCCCATGCCTGAAGTGAGGGTTAACGGTCACGGAAATAATTTTTTGTGAGCCACGATTAAAATCGGGGTGCTTAAGCCTCGATTCTCCATGCTTTCGCACAGAATCCATTCGAGATTCTGGCTCCTGAATTCTGAATTATTCTTCAGTAATTCAAATTGTTAGGGTGTTCGGAAACCCGGTTTATGTAAATAAAAAACCGGGTTTTTGTTTTTTTTGTGTGAGGTTTTGTGAAGGAAAACTACTTAAATCCGGCTCTATTACCCTCTTGTAGTTCAGTCCACTCTTGGCGATTTCTATCGGCTGCTTTTCGGTTTTAATCGATCGCCCTGTTGGTATTTAAGGGGGTGTGCAGGCGGATTTTTGGAAGGATTTAAGAGTTAATTGGGTGAAGTTTGGACAGTGGGCGAGGGACTGGGAGAAGCAGGCCGCGGTGAAGCAGGGCGCGGTGAAGCAGGGCGCGGTGAAGGAGTGGATTGGGTGGATTTTTTGAGACCGACAAAAGCGTCGTAACGGGTGGTACGATCGCCAATGACTGCCGCTGTAACGCCGATCGACCGCGTAGCGTCTATCCACATTTTTTGGCTGGGAGGCAACTCCGGTAAAGCTAGGTTTTTGGGGTTAAACGCACTCTCGGTGTCGATGAAGAAATTGCCGTTGTGGGGTTGAAGTTGCGATCGTACAGTTTTCTGGAACAGTTCGCTGCTTAAAAGCGGACTTTTTGGTGCCGGAACGATCGCATCAACCACGGGAGCTCCTACTGTCATAAACACTACATCGTTCATCCAACCGCGAGTTACCGTAATCCCTCCAAACGGCGATGTCCATTTAATCGCCGGTTTGCCGCCGACTTGAATTTCCTCCACTCTAAACCCTTTCATTTTCATCGTTTCATCAAGCTGTTTCAGGGATTTGTTGGCGGCGCCCTGGTTGTTTGTTTCCACCATAAATACAAATCCGGCAGCAAATTTGTCTCGGGGATTCTGGGCGGGGGCTGGTATTAATGATAGAGAAAATTCTCCCGCCATCCAGTTCATCAAGTCTTTATCTAAATCCAGACCGGTAGTGGATTTTAAACCTGTGCGTAAAACTTGGGGATTAATCGGGGACATCGGGTTTGCCTCAGCTCCCAATACGTAGTCTTGCCACAAACGCTGCAAGTTGCCGCCGGATACCATCATTATTGTATTGTTTGGCAGGCGATTAACCATTTTTAGAGCATTGTTTTCTACTGCTATCCTTCTGGTAGAATCGGGTTTTAGCCAAGAGACTGATTTGAAGGCAATTCCTTCTACATCCAGGGTCGCTGTGGTGGCAAATCCTTGATTTTGTTGCAGTTTTTCGAGGTTTTCCGGTGAAATTTCGCGCGCTGAGTTGGCGGCGGCATAGGCGGCGGCAACGGGCATATTGACGTAGATTTGACCGAAGGCGCCCGGACTTTTTATTTTGTCTATGGCGTCTGCATAGCCAGGGGTTTTGGCTAGCGAAGGTTCGCCTTTGTAGGTGTCGATTATTCTGTCTGTAGCGCTCGGATCTGTGGTGACTGCTAGATACCTGGTTCCCAATACCGCGACGGAGAAATTGCGATCGGGTACGCCTTTAGTTTCTGTGACTTGCACGCCTTTATAATTACGCTCAACTATTTTACCTTGGCTGAGGGGTCTGGGTTTTGTTAATAATTCTTTGGCTTTGATCGGGTTGGCAATTGGCAGGATAATTGCCACTGACTGTTGAATTGGCGGAGATGGGGGCGTGTTGGGTGCCGGCGAGGGGGCTGGTATAGCTATTTTGTTGCGGAGAAAGGCTACCATTGCTGTGTTACCCACCCAGGGTTGAATGTCTTGCTGGTAGACGTAGCCGTTGCTTGTGAGGAGGCGATCGCGCATTTCGCTTAAAAACCTCTCAAACGAAGCTTTTGACTCGGGCGTGCCAAACTCTCGCAGTCTATTCCACTGCGATTCATCCGTGGTGATGGATAGGGCCATCATCGTATCTTGCGGGACAACGGTTGCCCCCGCCGGCAAATCTCTGGCGGGCCCACGGGAAATGACGAGGTAGTAGGTGACAAAGCCTAAACCGATCAGAAGTGTGGCGGCTCCGATGGTAAACAGCAGGGAAGATTTATCTTTCTTAAACATTATTCGTAAGGTTCGGGTGCTCGCAACATGATAGATTATTTTCTTGGCTAATGTAGCAGATACATTAGCAGATACATTTAACCCGGCAAATCTAGGAAAGTTGATTGTTGACTGTTGACTGTTGACTGTTGACTGTTGACTGTGAGCCGAAAAACAGAAAATTGTGCTTATATTTGGTGGCTGATTGAAGGAGACTTTAGCAGAACGATGCTACCGGATTTCATATATAGCAATCCTTGCAGGAGTCGTAATTTTTTTACTCCACCCCAACCCTCCCGGAACCCGCCGGGAGAAAGTAAGAAATTCACATAATGATGCGAGGATTGCTATAAGTCCGTGCAACGAAACCCCACACCAAAAATCTAGCAAGACTTTGGTGAAATGATATTAATTGAATCAGTTTCTGGCCTTAAAGTCTTTAAAGATAGTTTGAAACGAGTACATCAGGCGATGGACATCGTTTGTGGCTCTCGGAAAAATGTTTAGTTCCCATTTTTTGCGAGCGGTAGTTAGCAGTTTTGCTATGGGTTGGGAGTAACTGTTAGAAATGAAATAGCTGCCACCTTCGTAGCGAATATCTGATGCTAAGCCAATAAAAGCACCGGCCATTTCTAGTTTTAGTTCCGAGGTGCTGTGTTCCGATTTTACTGCTAAAATTACTTGCGAGTGTCGGGGTTCGCGGTTGAGCAAGCGGCAGATATTTGCTTCTTTTTGGTACAAAATTAAAACGTTGCAGTTGTGCAGAACTCCGGCTCTACCTTGGACTTTTACTCCTAGGTGAACTTCCAGGGCTGGTTTGTCGGGAAATTCCACAACAGCATGAGTATAGGGATGTGCAGTTCCGTGAATTTTTCCCGCTGTTTTTCTAAATGTTAAATATTTGGGTGTTTCGTCGTCTAAAACATTGTTGTAATAAATAGTACCGCCTTCATTAGCAACTGCTTTTAGCAGAATAGTGAATAGGTAAGTGTCAAAAATTCTTGCTTGTTCTGCCGCTGTATTAAATTCGGGATCGATCGAGCTTTTTAATTTGCTTTTAATTTCGGAATTTATGGCGTAGTTGCTGGGCCCGGAGGGCAGTTTTTCGAGCAAGTGCTTGAGGCCGATCGCCTGTTTGTGGCGAGGGGCTGTGACGCTGGAGGTAAACTCGATTGTTTTAGCAGTTTCGGCACCTGAATTGGCAAAGGTAATTTTTGTGCCGAGGGGAGAGGTTTCTGATTCTACTTTCAAGAAATAAGCAATTTCGTCTTCCATTTCGGAAGTGTTCACAGTCGCTTGCTCGACAGCATCAATTAACAGCAAAAGTTGTTCTTTTGCGGTATAATCTTCTATCTTGAGCAGGGGTGTTTTTCTTTTAAGCGATCGCTCTTCAATTACTTTGCCTATCTCTACAGTATCCGCTACTTGTTCAACTACCCAACCTAAATTAAACTCATTCAGAATTGCCGCCAGTTCCTGATAGAGTTTGGCGTACTCGATCTCGTCCATAATGGTTTCTGCGCTGCACACTATTCTGATTATACAAGATAGTTTGATTTTTTGGTCAATGGCTGGTCAGCAACTGCGAATATTGCCTGTAATGGCGGAGTATCCGAGTGTTTGAGTGTCCGAGTGGGCAAAATCTTCCTCTTCCGTGAACCTCCTCCGTCACATCGGTTAAATCCTTTACAGCATCGGTTGCCGAACTTGCTGCTTCTGGAGAGAGACAATTGGGAGTAAGCTATTCTACGACATTTGTAGTGATCGAACTATGGCAACTATCAACGACAACTACCTCAAACTCAAAGCCGGCTACCTGTTTCCCGAAATTGGGCGCAGGGTGAAAGCCTATGCAGAGGCGAATCCCGAAGCGCCCATCATCCGGCTGGGGATTGGCGACGTGACTGAACCACTACCGGAAGCTTGCCGCCAAGCGATGGTGAAGGCGGTGGAAGATATGGGCTCGCGGGATACCTTTAAAGGATACGGCCCGGAACAAGGTTATGAGTGGCTGCGGGAGAAAATTGCCGAGCACGATTTCAAGTCGCGGGGATGCGATGTTGATGCTTCGGAAATCTTTATTTCTGATGGTTCTAAGTGCGATTGTGGCAATATTCTCGATATCTTTGGCAACAATAACACGATCGCAGTTACAGATCCAGTTTATCCGGTGTATGTAGACACTAACGTGATGGCTGGACACACGGGAGATGCGAACGAAAATGGCGAATACGGCGGCTTAGTTTACCTGCCAATTACAGCGGAAAACAATTTTACTGCCCAAATTCCCACAGACAAAAAAGTCGATTTAATTTACTTGTGTTTTCCGAATAACCCCACGGGGGCAACTGCAACCAAGGAACACTTGCAAGCTTGGGTAAATTATGCTAAAGCTAACGGTTCGATTATTTTCTTCGATGCGGCTTACGAAGCGTATATTACCGATCCGAGTTTACCGCATTCTATCTACGAAATTGAAGGGGCGCGTGATTGTGCGATCGAATTTCGTTCTTTTTCCAAAAATGCTGGTTTTACGGGTACTCGCTGTGCGTTAACAGTTGTACCGAAGACTTTGACTGGAAAAGCAGCAGATGGTTCCGATGTCGAAATTTGGAAATTGTGGAACCGCCGCCAATCTACTAAGTTTAACGGAGTTTCTTACATCGTGCAGCGCGGTGCTGAGGCGGTTTATTCTGAGGCTGGCAAGGCACAAATTCAGGCATTAGTCAATTTTTACATGGAAAATGCTGCGATTATTCGCGAGAAATTGACAGCGGCGGGAATCCAGGTTTTTGGTGGCGAAAATGCACCTTATGTGTGGGTGAAAACGCCTCACGGTTTGTCGAGTTGGGATTTCTTTCAGAAGTTGCTGGAAACTTGCAATGTGGTGGGAACTCCGGGTTCTGGTTTTGGTGCGGCGGGTGAGGGTTATTTCCGCATTTCGGCGTTTAATAGTCGGGAGAATGTGGAAGAGGCGATGAGACGGATTGTGGAGAAGTTTAAGGTTTAATTTCCTCTCCTGCTTAAACGGAAAGCCCGCCAGTCCGACAGGGAATTTCCTATCGGACTGGCGGACTGAGCCATGTTTTACAGCATTATAATGTATCATAAATATACGAGTCCGCTTCTCCTCTAGTCAAATAACTCTATGGCTCCCCCTTCGCCATCTCCCTGTCCGTTTTCTGCACCCTCTATGCTGAAAAAGCGCGATTGCTTTGTGGGGCGCAAAGACGAACTAAAATTTATTCAATCTCAGATGACAGGCCCACAGCCAACCAGCATTAATATTGTGGGGCCACATAAAATTGGCAAGTCATCCCTACTTTGGCGTTTTTATCAAAATTGTCGCAATCATCGTCAATACGCTTCCAGCCCTTACGCTGTCATTTATTTATCATTTCAAGATGGTGAATGCCAAGAAGAAAATACTTTCTATCAAGCAGTTGCTCAAAAGTTGAGCGAAGTGCCAGTTATTAAAGCCAAGCCAAGTTTAGTTACAGCGTTTCAAGCTGCCAATTGGGAGCGCAGTACCTTTGCTAAAGCCATTAGACTTTGTGAGGCAGAGAAAATATTACCCGTCTTATGTATAGATAAATTTGAAGCGCTGTTTCAGGATAGTTATCGCGAAAAATTTGATGAAGGATTTTATGACAATCTTCACTCCTTAATCAACAATAGCGCCCTGATGTTGGTATTAGCCTCTCTAGAAACTCTTGATTCCTACCGCACAAAATATAAACTGACCTCTTCTTTTTTCAACGTCGGTTCAGTGTGGTCATTGGAAAAGTTTTCAGAAGCCGAAGCTCAAAAATTGGTTCAGTTGCCTAAAGGAACAATAGCAGGGGCTATACCAGCTTTAACTGAAACAAATCAGCGCCTAGCTTTGGAGTGGGGAGAACGGCATCCTGTGCGTTTGCAATTAGCCGGAAGATATCTCTGGGAAGCGCAACAATATCGTAAAGATGTGAAGTGGGCAAAGCAGAAGTTTCAAGACCAAACTAGGGCAGTTTTACAATTGTCAACTCGACCCAAGCGCCCTCAGAAGTTTTGGCATTTGCTGCGCTGGGTCGTCTGGGATATGCCAATTGGGGTGGGCAATTTAGCTAAAAATTTCGGGCTGAAACTGGATGACATATTTACTTGGCTAATGGGTCTGAGTCTGATAATTGCGTTGATTATGTGTGTCGCACGTATCATTCCTGAAAATTATTTTTATGACTTGTTCAAAAAGTTCTTGTGTGGCAGTTTGAGTCCGGTGTTAGGCAAGTGGTGTGATGGTTAGGCTAAATATGAATTGGAATTATCTAGCTGAATGTGCTCGCCTTCTCTACTGGATTTACTTTAAACCTTTTACTTTGGCGGAGTGGCTGCGGGAAATTCATCCGGATTTGGTATCTGATACTAATCCTTTTACGATGCGGGAGAAGTTCAGGGTTAATCCTAAATTGCGGCGGTATGCGGGACAAGTCTGGTTTTTGATGGTAGTCGTCCCTTTAATAGCTGTAGTGCTAGTTGGAATTATTTATTCGCTGGCAGTCGAGCCATTTAATTGGTTGAGAAGCAGTCTTATTTTGATGGGATGGTTATTGGCAAACCGGATAGTACGGGGTACTAATAGTAGTTTGCAAATCGGATTGATGCTAATGGTTATGTCGATGTCGTTTAGTTTTACCCTTGCGATAATTACCGAGCAGCTATTCATACCTGAAATACAGAGATTGATTTTACAACCTTCATTTGTTTCTGTGCTGTTGGGTTTGATATGCGGTATAGGTTTTGGTATAGGACCTAGTGCAGCGTTCGGTACGGTCTTCGATGTGGCGTTCGGTGTGGCGTTAGGTGTGGCGTCTGGTGTGACATCTGACGTAGCGGGTGTGACATCTTCTGGTGTAGCGTTCGGTGTGGCTGCTATCTGGGGTGTGACCTGGGGTACGACCTTGGGTGTGGGGTGGCGTGTGCCATTGGATGCAGGGTTGCGAGCGCTCGTTGGGGCATCCTTTACGCCATTCGGCATGACGTTGAGTTTCTTGAATTTGGGATCTGTTACGGCTCTTATGACTGTCGGTGTAGTCTTCGGTGTAATTTCGATTCTCGGCGTTTTGCGAGTTTATTTCTGGATTCCAGAATTACTGTGGATGTTTTTCTTGTTGCGTTTGGTGCCGGAGGGAGACGAGGCAAAATGGCTGCGGTGTCTGCCACCGTACTTCGACCAACTCATTCACTTACCGATGCCTTTGATAGATTCGTTTATCGTCAAAGCTTATCAGCAAAACCCTGTCGCAGCCCAACAAACCATCAATTATCTCATTAACTCAACTAACCAACAGAAAGTAGCATTAAAGGCAATGGTGGGAATTGCCATTGATTCCCTCAACCGCTGTCAGAACTCTGAAGATATTGTTGGCATTACCAAACAACTTGCCTGGATACCCTCACCACCGCCAGCCGAACTCGGTTCCGTACTACCTGAATTTTTGGAAATCAGCCAAGATGTTTGCGCTGCCAAAAATGCTAGTTCTGCCTACCTTCAATCCGAAATGCTGGCAACACCTTTGACTAAACTCAATGGTTTGCAAAAAAGTCTGGTTTTAGGCAAAAATGCAGCTTTAGCAACTAGCTTTGGCAGCATTGTGCAGCGGTGGCTGAGTATCTTAGAAACATCCCGACAAACTCTAGAGGAAGCAGCTTTAGATTCAGCAGAAATCCCGCAAGTTTATGTCGCTGGGCCAGCCCTCAACCCAGAAAGTTCTAGCAGTCGCTTCAAAGGGCGTTTGGACGTATTTCGAGAAATCGAGTCTTTGGCTCGTTCTTCTCAACCACCTGTATTGTTGCTGTATGGAGGCCGTCGCACCGGAAAAACCTCCGCCCTCAAGTTTTTACCTCAAAAAGTTGGCTCAGAATTAGTGCCGTTGTCGATCGACTTTCAGGGTGCAGCGGCGGCAACAACCTTGAGGGGTTTAGCCGAGTTTATCGCTGATGAAATTGTGGAAGCGGCGCGGCGCAATCGCAATTTGCAATTACCCGCCATTGACAGAGAATCGCTAAAGATTGATCCGTTTATCGCTCTCCAAAAATGGTTTGTGCAAATTGAAAAATTTGCGCCCGCCAAGCGATTTTTGTTGTGTCTGGATGAGTTTGAGCGGTTGGAAGAAGTAGTCAAAGAGACGGGAAGTCGATCGCCCCTGAACTTTTTGCGCTACATTTTGCAGAACCGCGCTAATTGGATTTTGCTATTCAGCGGTTCCCATACTTTGGACGAACTCAATCCTTATTGGAACGATTATTTGATTAATACACAATCTTTACGGATGACGTATTTGCAGGAATCAGAGGCGCGGGATTTAATTCAGCATCCTATTGATAATTTTCCCGACATTTATACAGAAGCCGCGATTGATGAAATTATTTACTTAACGCGGTGTCAACCTTATTATGTACAACTGATGTGTCGCGTACTTGTCGATCGCCTGAATGCAATAAACAGAGAAAAGACCAGGTTAAATCAGGAAAAACAAAGGCAATTAGCACAAGGGGACGTGCAGGCTGCGATTCTCAAAAGTTTGGAACAAGGGGGGGCTGCATTTCGAGAACGCTATCAAGAATTAACGGAACCAGAACGAGAGTTTTTGCATAAATTAATCAATGAACCAGTTTTAGCGGTTGCAGAAAGTCGTTCATGGCCGAGACTTGTGGAGAAAGAAGTGCTGGAGGTGACTGAAGAAGGTTATCGTTTTCAAGTACCGCTCTTTCAGAAGTTTGTAGAGATTCAAAGTCGGTAATAAGTTATACAGCGTATTCCAGGTTTATAGGAGGTTACACCCGCAGTCCGGCAGGGGTTTAAACCCCTGCCTCAAAGCTGAAGTCCTCTGAAAAAGGACGGAATAATTTATTAGTCCTCTTTTAGAGGACTTTAGCTAAAAGCCCCGTGGGTTTAAACCCCTGGCGGTATTTCGGGTTAAGCGATATTTCTGGTTAAGTTGACACGAAGAAGGGCAATAACAAAAATGATATTAATTCTATTGAGCGCCCTCGCTGGGAAAACCAAATTGGTCTGGTAATTCATCGGAAGTAATTTGCAGAATCTCTAACAACTTCTTGTATTGAACAGGCGTTAGCTTCGGTACAGATCGCCCCGATTCCCAGTTCCTTACCGTCGCTTCTGTAACTCCAAGTGATTCTGCTAGCTGCTTTTGAGTCATAAACCGCTGAACTCTCAGTCGCATTAGGGGCGATCGCTCGGCTCTTTCTGAGATTTCCATAGGCTATTTGTTACTTTATGTTAAATAATGCACGATTTTATTAAATACGTTGACGTATACCGTTATTTGATTTACGCTTATAGCAATAGAGATTAGACAGCACCAGCTAAGCCACTTGTGCTGTAGGGGAATTGCTGTCTTTTCTTCAACTTGTTATTGTACGCGGTTTTACCGTTACAAAGCATCAAACCTATCCAAAATTATTAGTCTAAGCTATGTTGCAAGACTCATCATCGAACCAAACATCGCCCCAAGTTTTAACCAACCAAACCTTTGAGGGCGAACGCGAAGCAGTCCGTCACGTCATCATCGGTTCGCCGCTGGGGGTACGGCGAACTATCCACCAACTGCACGCATTGCGCTACGAGGAAGCTGTTCGTTGGACTCATCCGATCGCCATTCCCGACAATCGCATCATTATTACACCCGAACAGGGAGAAATCATGAGTCTGTTAGTTAAGTTAATCCGGTTGGAATGAAGTTTTAAATGTGCGATCAACCTTTCTCGAATTGAGTCAAAAGTGCGATCGCGAATCTCTTCTCGTTGCCCGTGCTAAACTCAACAGATATATCCAAAAACTCTTGTGGGGTAGGCATCCTGCCTGCCCTTGGCACAAACTTAACAACTAGCTCCCTATTCAGCTTATGATTGTTATCACCCCCGTCCTAAAACCCGTTAGCCAAATAACGCTTTCTCCCGGTAGTGTCGTAACTATTCCCAATATAAGTTGGCTGGAATTCGAGTCGATTTTGCAGGAATTAGGAGAAAAGCGAAGAACCAGAATTGCCTACAGCAACAGTACCTTAGAAATCATGGTTCCCTTACCCGAACACGAAAGGCCGAAAGATTTAATTTCCGATATTGTAAAAATTTTACTCAAGTCAGCGGGCAGAAGATATGAACCCTTTGGTTCTACTACTTTCAAACGGGAAGGTGCAGCAGGAGTTGAACCTGATGCTTGCTTTTATATTTTAAATTATCAGCGGATGATTAATCGCCGCCGACTTTTACCGGACGATCCGCCGCCCGATTTGGCAATTGAGACGGATGTTACTTCTAAAACTAAGATCGATGCCTATAAAATTACTGGAGTTCCAGAAGTATGGGTTTACGACAGCGGCCGACTTCGCATTTATTTGCTGCAAGATGGAGAGTATGTAGAATCCGATAGTAGTCCGAATTTTCCAGAAATCGCGATCACACAACTTATCCCCACTGCGGTAGAACGTGCTTTACAGGTGGGAAGTTGTCAAGCGCTAGAAGAATTTGAAAGTGCGATCGGCTGAACTCGTAGGATACGTTACGCACTTCGCACTCTGCCTCCGAAAATTTACACAATTCCTGCCAAATTGTCAACCCCTAAAGGTCGATAAATTGTATCTCTTTGCTGATAATCCCGCCCCAAAGAACGAATCGCATTTTGCAAATCTTCGACAGATTGACAACTGCCGCCAACCGCACCGGCCATCGTTGTAATGTGCTCTTCCATCAATGTGCCGCCGATGTCGTTGCAGCCCCATTTCAGCGCTTCTGTAGCTCCATCTAAACCTAATTTTACCCAACTAGGCTGGTGATTGGAAATCAAATTTCCTAAGAAGATTCTCGATACTGCGGTGAGTAACAATGTATCTGCTAAAATTGGTTGGTCCCGGCCGACTCGACTCCGCAAAGGAGCCGGTGCTTGCTGTCCGACAAATGGCAATAAAATAAATTCTGTGATGCGAGCCCGATAGTCTTGGTCGATCGCAGTTTGTTGGAGCGATCGCACTTTTTCTAAATGCAAAACCTGCTGTTGGGCCGTCTCAATATGCCCGCAAAGCATCGTACTCGTTGTCGGCAAACCCAGACGGTGAGCAGTTCCCACAATTTCCAGCCAAGTTGCCGAATTTAGTTTTTCCGGGCAAATCACCCGTCGCACAGAATCGTCGAGAACTTCCGCCGCGGTTCCCGGCATCGAACCGACTCCCGCATCCTGCAAAGCCGAAATTACATAGCTGAAACTGAGATTATCTTCTCTGGCAATAAATTCTATTTCTTGCGGCGAAAAAGCGTGCAAGTGCAACTGAGGAAACTTATCCTTAATAGTTTTCACCAATTGCAGATAATAAGGTAAAAATGCGCCGTTCAGCTTAGCTTGAAGATTTAAGCCGCCCTGCATACAAATTTCCGTCGCACCCCGCTGCACTGCATCAGTTGCCTTTTCCTGAATTTGAGCTGCGTCTAACCAAAAAGCGCCCTCATCTCCCTCGTCGCGGCGGAATGCACAAAAACTGCAATGCTGCTCACAAATGTTAGTAAAATTAATATTTCGATTGATAACGTAGGTGACAGTATCCCCTGATTGTCGGCGGCGGAGCAAGTCAGCGGTTGTTTGAATAGAAGCTCGCGCATCTGGATCTCTTTGCTGCAAAAGTACCAAGGCCTCTGCGGAAGAGATGTTATAACCTTGTAAAGCTCGATCGAGAATTGCATCCACAGTTTTCTTTTTAACTCAATTACAGAATTACTGACTAGAATTAAGGCGCTTTTATATTTTAACTAATCCATTATGGAGGAACGATATTTTACAATCTCAAGTGCTACCAAACTATCCTTGACTTTCTGAACACTAAAATTATGGGCAGCTACCAACCAAATCAGGTCTTGCCAGTGCCGTCGGGGCCTTTGCAAATTCCTGCTATACAGACTTTCGGTTCAACTTTTGTACACGCAGGCACACCGCCAATTTATTTTTCCCTGGTAATTCCCACCTACAACGAGTGCAGGAATATCCAGAGTATTGTGGAAAAATTGAGCCACTTGCTCGATGGTATCCTTCCCGGCAACTACGAATTAATTGTAGTCGATGACGACAGCCCCGATCGCACCTGGGAAGTCGCCCTTTCCCTGACACCGGAATATCCGCAATTGCAGGTGATGCGCCGGGAAGAGGAGCGGGGACTTTCCACAGCGGTGATTCGCGGGTGGCAGGTCGCTCGGGGTGAGGTTTTGGGCGTCATCGATGCCGACTTGCAGCATCCCCCGGAGACGCTATTGCAGCTTTTAGCAGAGATTCAGCGGGGAGCAGATTTAGCTGCTGCGAGTCGTCACGTTGCCGAGGGTGGGGTGAGCGACTGGAGCGTAGTCAGGCGATTTTTATCGCGGGGCGCTCAAACCTTGGGGTTGGTGATCCTGCCGGGAGTGGTGGGCCGAGTGTCCGATCCGATGAGTGGCTATTTTATGGTGCGTCGCAGTTGCATAGCCGGCAAAACCATGAATCCTGCTGGTTACAAAATATTGATTGAAGTGCTCGGCAGGGGGATATCCGCTGGATTGGAGAAGTTGGTTACGTGTTTCAGGAGCGGCAAGAAGGCGAGAGCAAAGTTACCTGGAAACAGTATATTGAGTATTTGCGACATTTGCTTCGGTTGCGGTTTGCCCGCTGGCCGATGGGCAAGTTTCTGCGGTTTGGCATTGTGGGTTTCAGCGGCGTGTTTGTGAATATGGGGCTTTTGTACGTGCTGCGGCATATCCTCAGTTGGGAGCTGACTCGCAGTCTGATCATTGCTGCTGAATTTGCAATTATCAGTAACTTTTTGTGGAATGATTTGTGGACTTTTGGGGATATTTCTAAGCGGCAGCCAGGAAAGCGCCAGCGATTGAAACGGCTGTTGAAATTTAATACCATTTGCTTGATGGGTTTGATTTTGAATGTGCTACTGGTTAATGTGCTGTTTAATGTTTTTGGGATGAATGAATATTTGGCTAATTTAATTGCGATCGCGACTGTGACTCTGTGGAATTTCTGGATCAATATGAAGCTGAGTTGGCGGGTGACGGACGTGAAGTAGGTAATGGAGAATTGTTGACTGTTGACTGTTGACTGTTGACTGTTGACGGCGTTGAGTGATGACAACTGACTACTGACAACTGACAACTGACAACGGACTGCTGACTGAATTAATGATTAAGAACAAACAACTGTTGTTGCTATTTCTGTGGACGGCGATCGCCTTTATTTTGCGCTTTGCCAATTTGGACTCGAAACCGCTGTGGACGGATGAGTTTTCCACTCTAGTGTTTAGTTTGGGCAACAGTTTTCGCGGGGTGCCGATCGATCGCGCGATCGAGCTTTCTACATTATTACAACCCCTACAATTGCGCCCCGCTGCTGACACCGCCGACGTGCTACGCAATTTGCTGCTCGAAAGCAACCATCCACCCGTGTATTTTATGCTCGCTCATTGGTGGATGCGACTATTTGGGCCTTCTGAGGATAGTTTAGTTTGGATAGGGCGAGCTCTTCCTGCATTATTGGGCGTGATTTCAGTTCCAGCTATCTACTTTTTGGGGAAATTTGCTTTTAGTTCGCGTTTAGTTGGTCAATGTGCAGCCGCGATGATGGCAGTTTCTCCCTACGGCATTTATCTCGCTCAAGAAGCTCGCCATTACACTTTAGGAATCTTATTAGTTATTGCCTCTCTTTTTTGCCTCACCTTAGCTGCAAAAAAGCTGCAACAGCGCGCTCCCCTGCCTATTTGGGCGGTGCTGCTTTGGGTAGTTGTTAACTGTTTAGGAATTGCGGTTCACTACTTTTTTGCACTGACTTTGTGTGCGGAAGCAATAGCATTACTTGCTGTTATCTGGCACGAGTTTAATGGAAAGTTGCCAATTTCCAACAGCCAGCAGCCTAATATTTGGCAATTTCAAATCCTCTGGCGACTTTTCGCAGTAGCGATCGGTACTTTAGCTGGCGGTTTAGTTTGGTTGCCGGTATTTTTGTCAAATAAATACGGCAGTGAACTAACTAATTGGATAGTCAATGGCGATCGCACATTTTTAAATTTGATTAGTCCGATTTTTCAAGCTTTAGCTGGATGGATCACTGTGATGTCTCTGCTGCCGGTGGAATCGCCAAATTTGGCAGTAGTAGTTGCATCGGCGATCGCAATGACAATATTTTTTATATTGGTGCTTCCCATCCTGTTTAGGGCTCTTAAAAAGTCATTAACAACGCCAGATAGTCGTTTAGGTACTGTTATTTTCGGCGGATTTGTGCTAGGAGCAATTTTCCTATTTTTCAGCTTTGCATATATTCTAGGGATTGACCTCACTCGCGGCGCTCGATACAATTTCGTCTACTTTCCGGGGGTGATATTGCTTTTAGGAGCAACCTTGGCGGTTATTTATAACACACCTACAGCAAAAAGTCAATGGTTTAATTTACGGGCGATCGAAGTTCCGGGCAAAAAAGCAGTGGTGCTAATTTTAGCAATGGGTTTTTTTAGCGGTGTCACAGTAAATTCCAATCTCGGGTATCGCAAATATTACAAACCAGACCTTTTAATTCCGATTATCCGCGAATTCTCGAAAGTTCCCGTGTTAATTGCCACTACTCAAAAGACTCATGTAGAAATAGGAGAGTTGATGGGGATAGGGTGGGAATGGGAAAGAAGTTCGGCAACGGATTTTGTAGCGGATGTAACGGATTTTAGGAAGAAAGAAGAAGTTAAAGTCTTTGATTCTCCGCTGTTTCTTTTAGCTAATCTGAAAAAAGATGCGCCGGGAATAGCGGCAGGGACACTTGACAAAACACTCAGTCAATTAGAACGCCCGCTTGATTTGTGGTTGGTTAATTTTCGCGCACCTGTCAATCTAGAAGCACAAAACTGTCAGGTTGAATCGCGCGATTTGCCTGCGGTGGATGGGTATGAATATCAAGTTTATCATTGTTCTAGCTCATAGGTAAGTCTTAGGCGATGGAGCGGTCGATCGCACTTTCGATTAAAATAAGTGCGTTAGCGCAGCTTTCTGCTGGAATCGCACTTTTTTCCTCTGTCGCAACAGTATAAAGTGCGATCGCTCTTGCGTTTAGCAAAAATGCTAAAATTACCTTCATCAAAAATTTAAACATAAGAAACATGACTTTCAAGGCAGTTTTTAGTCTTGTTAAGCAGTTGTATATATCCGAAAAGTTACGGTTGATTAAGTGGATGGTTCCTGAGATAGAACGAGAATTAGTTGTTGTTCGCCCTACTCTGGGCAAATCATTGTGGGGTTTATGTGCTGACTTGGGAATGGCACCATCGGCTGCTGAAATAGATGAAGTTAGCGGGTAAAAATGGGCGAATTTTCCCAGGCAGGATTTCTAATGCTGCGTGCCGTAGCTGATAATTATGCAGTTAGATCGAGTGTCAATACAATTTGGTAAAGCGGATATTTTTATAGAGTAGGCTGAATCGAACTGAAGCAGCGGGCGATCGCACTTTCGATTGAAATCAGTGCATTAACGAAGCTTCCTGATAATCACCGCTCAGATGCGTAAACTGGGAAACAACAGGCTTTTAAGTGCGATCGCGTATGTCCAGATTTATACAAAATTGGCTGCTACCATCCCTATCGCTACTCAGTAATGGTTTCTTGGCTTGGCTGATCAACCAACTGCCCGGTAAACAGGACTTAAAAATTGCAGACCCTATCATAATCATACTGACAATAGTGTGTCTATTGGCACTTTTGATCTTCGGTGCTATATCCAGTCAGTCTCAGCCGACGGCAACGCCTGCAAATCAAAATTGGGTTCTTGGTTTTTTACCCCTGGTGGGAGGTGGCATCCTTTTCGGACTCTTGAAGGGGAACCACGTAGCCGCCGAATTCAACTCAGCAGTTTTTTATACATCTCTCATTCTGTTTGGTTTGGGGGCTGTGCTCCCGCCTGTACTGCTTTTACCGAGACAATGGCAGAAGAGGTTGGTATGGTTGCCGCCCGGTTTGGGACTGGCGGTAATGTTGTATTTCATACTGAGAGGCGAATGGACAGCAGCGTTTTTGGCTTTGGTTGTGACTGTAATTTTGATGTTGTTTATCCATGCCATCAAGTTTCTCATCCCAGTTACTAACCAACTTGCACCGAGGTTTAGGGCAAAGAGACAGCAACTTGCAGATAGTTTTGCAGACGGGATTTGGAATAAATTTGAAGATTCAACCTCAGCTTTTCAGCGGCAATATTACCAGGGTTTGACTTATATCTGTCGAGACTATCAAACACAGGGATTGGATAGAGACCGAACCCTGAACTTGCAAAAGGTATTTGTGCCACTCAAAATTGCTGCAACAGAGGCAGCGAATATAAGGCCCGAAATGGTTCAGCGACTCAAGGATGAAACAAATAACTCAAAAACAACAGAAATTGGGGATTTTTTAGCAGCAATAGATAAGAATCCGGGATATCGGCGCATGGCAGTTTTGGGCGCACCCGGTTCTGGAAAAACTACCCTTTTGAGATATTTAACACAGACTTATGCCACAAAGCAACAGCGGAAAGTGCATCGGAAAGCGCCGAAACTGATTCCGATATTGTTGTATCTCCGAGATGTGCGTCAGGAAATTGTGAATAACAATCAACTCACTCTGGCAGAGTTAATTACTCAGCAGATACAGCAGCAGCAGCAAAAATATGGACTGGAGAATCCACCGCCTAACTGGTTTGCCGAAAAAATACGTCAAAACGAATGTTTGGTAATGTTAGATGGATTGGATGAAGTGGCAGATAAAACCCAGCGCCAGCAAGTAAGTCGTTGGGTAGACCAACAGATGCAGAGATACCCGGACACGGCTTTTATCTTAACCTCTCGACCTTTTGGCTATAAAACTGCGCGGTTGCAACAAGATGTGACTGTCTTAGAAGTGCAACCATTTAACCTGAAACAAATGGAACAGTTTATTGGTAGCTGGTATTTGGAAACAGAGGTGATAAGTCACGCTGGACAAGATGATGCGGGAGTGCGGGGAGAGGCTAAACAACAAGCAGATGATTTAATTAAGCGGATTAAGAATAGCAAACCTTTGGCCGACATGGCGGTGAATCCTTTGCTGCTAACAATGATTGCCACAGTTCACCGTCGCGGTAGCGCCTTGCCAGGAAAACGGGTAGAACTTTACAAAGAAATTTGCCAGGTTTTACTAGAAAGGCGACAAAGAGCTAAAAATATTGCGGAGCCGCTAACAGCGACGCAAAAGCAATCTGTTCTGCAAGTGCTGGCATTTGAATTAATGCAGCAGAAAACTCGTGAGTTCAAGCTATCCGATGGAATTAATCTGATTAAAGACAAGTTGGCAGATGTAGCAGGCAGTGGGGCGAATCCAGATGAGTTTATCCAGCAAGTTCGGGATGTGAGTGGGTTGTTAGTGGAAAAAGAAGTAGGCGTTTATGAATTTGCTCACTTGAGTTTCCAGGAATATTTAGCAGCGGTTCAGATTAAGGAATCGAACCAAGAGAGTCTGTTAATCGGAAATATTAACCAGTCCTGGTGGGCGGAAACTATCCGTCTTTATGCAGCACAGAGTAATGCTAGCAATCTGATTCGTACAATCTTGGCGATGCCATCTCCATCCGTTGAGGAAATGGCACTCGCCTATGATTGTTTGGACGAGGGGTTGAGTGTAAATCCAGATGTTCGGCAACAACTGGAGCAAAGGTTAAACGCAGATTTGGAAAGTCGATGACAGAAAGATTCACCTTAGCAGCTAATGTTTTGTTATCCAGGCGTCTGCAAAATCTACTGCGGATTGATGAGAATGTCGAAATTGACATGAGTTACATCACCTGCGCGGAATATCAGCTTTTTATTGATGAGAAGCTGAAAGCAAATGAATATCGCCAACCTGACCATTGGAAAAGTTACAGATTTCCGCCAGGAGAGGCTCAAAAACCCATTACGGGAGTACGATCTAGTGATGCTGAGGAGTTTTGTGAATGGTTAACTCAGCAGCAATCTGCACCAATATTTAAATATAGACTGCCAACTCGAGCTGAAGTAAAGGAGCATCCAGTCCCAGAAAAACAACTAGGGTGCTGGTGCTTTGATGGAGAACAGCGAATCATTGCAGGAATAGAAACAGGACAGCAGCAAACTTGGCAACAGAAATTAGATGAGGTTTTGGTTCTCAACCGCGACCTCAACCTCGACCTCAACCTCGACCTCTACCGCGACCTCAACCTCGACCTCTACCGCGACCTCTACCCCGACCTCTACCCCGACCTCTACTTCGACCTCAACCGCTACCTCAACCCCGACCTCTACCGCGACCTCTACCGCGACCTCTACCGCGACCTCTACTTCGACCTCAACCGCTACCTCAACCCCGACCTCTACCGCGACCTCTACCGCGACCTCTACCGCGACCTCTACCGCGACCTCTACCGCGACCTCAACCGCGACCTCAACCGCGTCCTCAACCGCGACCTCTACCGCGACCTCAACCGCGTCCTCAACCGCGTCCTCAACCGCGACCTCAACCGCGACCTCAATCGCGACCTCTACCGCGACCTCAACCGCGACCTCTACCGCGACCTCTACCGCGACCTCAATCGCGACCTCAATCGCGTCCTCGAAGGTCAATTTAAAGCAATTGAAGCGGGCAAAGCTAGTGATTTCCTACTTTTATACTTCCCTCTGCTTCCTATTATTGTTATGTATCATTTCTTGTCAGCAACTTATGAGGTAATCTCCAAAAATAAAGAGGCGCTCAATACAATTGAGTTAAGCGGTCAAGAAAGTGAAGCTATTAGTCGTAAGTATTTAGAGAAGCTCAATGAAATATACCCACTTTATGTTTACTTGGTATTACTAGATGAGCGACAATCGGGTCGGATACCAGCATGGGAGAGTATTCGGATTGTCAGGGAAAGAGTTGAGTAGCAGATATAGCGCCTGGATAGTAGGGACACAACAGTGTTGTGTCCTTTGGCTGCGGAACACAGGGTTGTTTGTGAAATAGTATTTTCTAATCTTGCCTGACACTATCGGGCACGCCCACCGCCGAAATACCCGATATCGCCTTTAAGTTTTGACACCGAATCAACTCATTAAAATCCAAACTGCGCCCTTCAATTTGCGCCACAGCCTCGATCGCCCCAAGCAAATGTCCGGCAGCTTCCGCTTCGTTGTAGCCACGCCTTCCCGCTACTCTAATCGCCCCCTCGTCAGCATCTAACTCTACTTGGGAACTGCGGTTATCGCGCCAAATTCGAGTCATGGCGAGTCCCGTCAAACCGCCCGCGATCGCAGTGCCGATCGCATCTCCCTGCAACAATTCTACAACAGTCCCGACAATTCCCGCTAGAGCAGCACCTTGATAAATATCCGGTTTAAACCACTTAACATTGCACAGAAAACTGACATTCTGCAAGATTAGTAAATCCCGCTGCGGTTTAGATAGCAGCCGCCACAAATCAAAATTAATATAAATCGGGCGAGATTGATTCCAAGGTAAAGGAAAATCGCAGTCAATTACTGTTGATTGTTGGGGCTTATTAATAATTTTACACGTCATGCGGCCGGAAGCGGGCATCACATCTAACAGGCGGCGAATTTCTGGATCGGGATTCATAAATTTTGGAGTAATTAGTAACTGGTAATTACATCTAGATAAAAAAACAATAATATCGGTCAGGGTTTCGTGGGGGCGGGTTTTACCGACAATAATTGCCTAAAACCTACAATCTCGTAAACCCGCCCTCACCCAAGAGCTGATTTTATCCAAATCAAAGTTGATGTAGGTTATGAGTTGTGTGGGGGCGAGTTTCTGTACATTTTTGACGGTAGTTAAATATTGTTTCTCAAACCAGCCCCGACAAGTCAATAGAAGATATTAAGGATTTTTCTTGGACTCGGGAGAGGAAGATTTTTGAGCTTTCGGAGCCGCTTTTTCGGTATTGGGCGAAGGCTTCGGACTGGCAATTGCGGGGGCAACTGACGGCTTTGAATTCGCGGCTGGGGATGGCAGTGGTTTCGGAGAAACTGGTGCGCCTAACGGGGGCGCAGGGGCTGTTTGAGTTCCTAAAATGCTGGCGTCTCCGGTGTCGAAAGTGCCGGCGATGCAAGCGATCATCATTGTCGCTAAAGTGCCGACAAATAATGCTTTCCAACCGAGTTCGGAAATGTCTTTGCGGCGGGATGGAATTAGGGCGATCGTACCGCCGACAAATATGCCGACGGAGGCTAAGTGGGCGAAGCCGGAAAGGGCGTAACTGACAATTAAAACTGTACGATCGCTCACCAGTCCTTTTGCCCCCGCTTCTGCTAAACTTTGATAGGGCGGAATCGCTGTTTCTAACAACCGGCGACCGATAATTACTGACGCTTCCCAAGAGTCCTCAATGGAGACTCCTGTTAATAGCGTCAGGGGATAAAATAAGACTCCCATAATGTTTGCTAAGGTGACAACTTTGAAAAAGCCACCAATTGGGCCGGGCAGAATTGCCAGCCAACCAAAGAATTGATTAATTAAGGAAACTAAACCTAAGATTAAAATCAAAACAGCGGCAATGGCCACAGCCATTTTTACACCGTCCAATGCACCAATAATCGCTGCATCCAAAGGGCTGACTCGTTCGATGGGTTCTCCTCCCACAGTCTCTTGTTTGAATTCTTCGCCGTCGATTTCGGAAATTTCTTCGCCCACAAACTCGCGGCCTTTAGGTTTCGGTTCTTCCTTGGGAATGCCGCCCATTGTCACGGGCACTCCGGTTTCTGGTACTAAGATTTTGGAGAGGACAAAACAAGCGGGAATGGCAATAATTGAAGCGGAAACTAAATGCCCTAAAATATTGGGAAAAACTGGCTTGAGAAAACTGACGTAAATTGCTAAAGTTGAAGAAGCGGCGGTTCCAAAACAGCAAGAGAGGATTGCACAAAGTTCCGAACGAGTCATTTGTGGCAAATAAGGCTTGACGACAATTGCCGCTTCAATTCCTACGAAGATATTAGCAGCGCCACTGAGTGCTTCTGCGCCGCTCAAGCGCATTGTCATATAAAAGATTTTGGCAAAAAGTTCGGTGACAATTTGAATCACGCCGATGTTATATAGCAAGGCCATGAGGCCAGAAAAAAAGATGACTGTCGGTAAAGCTCTAAAGGCAAAAATATAACCTAAATTAACTGCCGGCTCTTTACCAGGTATTGGTACAACATTACTTCCGAATACAAATCTCGCCCCAGCGTCAGCAGCGGTGAATACTCCATCCAGTAAACCAGTAAACCACTCTAAAGCGATGCGAGTTGGGGGGAACAGGAATACTAAAAATCCTAAGACTAATTGGAGACCAATGCCCCAGATGATGACGCGCCAAGGTATATACTGAACTTTGCGATTTTCTGAAAAAACCCAGGCGATCGCACATAAGCCAAAAATTCCCAGAAATGAAATAAGATTGTAGATAGACATGAGCCTAGTCCTTTAAATACTTAAGAATGCCGATCGACGATTTGCACCACATCAGTTATACTATTCATCGGACGGCAAATGCTAAAAAAAAATAACGGGCAGATGAATTACGCACTCAACAGCGTACTTATGTCACTGCTTAGGTCATTCCCAAGTCTGCGGATCTTTCGCAACCCTTAATTTGCCGTAATTACCAGCAGTTTAGATAGAAACTCTAACACATGGAAGCTTTTGCTCCACATCCTCCTGAATGGACTGCGACGGCGGTTCACGCTAATGAGTTTTGCTGTCCCCAGTGCGGTGCTAGCTGTACGGATGCCGCTGAGGTCTGGATTAATCGCCGATCGCCAGTATACACCGAGTTCAACCGCCGCAAGTGGCAAGAATTTTACCGCTGCCAGTGCGGTGGCGTGTGGTGGGCCTGGAGTAGCGATAGGCCTCCTTCAGAACTTGTGCGTCGCGACGAGAGTTCGGATGATGACTCGGATGATGATTTTTAGAACGGTGACAGAATTTTCGATTTTCGATTTTATTTAAAATTAGGGTAAGTTGCAGATGGCGCAGCCTAAATTTAGATAGGTTATCGCCCGTTCTCAACTAACTGAGCACGTCAAGTATTCCCTTGACTACGCCTTCCATGACTCTTTCAATTAAGCTCAATTCATTTTCGCCGATCGACTCATTCAACAGCATTGACTGAATTCTCTGTCTGTCATTGTGAGTCAGTTCGCCGGACGAAAATATCTGCTCAACTATTTGTTCCGTTAGAAATGGGAAAGTTGGAGTTTGCATGGTTGGTCTCTAAAAGCATCAATATTTTGTTTTTAACTTCATTAGAGCAGCCAGTTATTTTGGGGGTTTTTGCCGTCCCACCCAATCAGTGCTGCCATCATAAGGCTTTGAGGGCATTCTGTCAAGACACCTGCGACAGATAAATATAAAATCTGCATTAAATTTCCGACATTCTGGCAACGGGTGCTTTCGGAGTGCGATCGACTGATGCCATGTTCCTGCAAGGTCGATCGCCCCCCGGCGGTAGCGGTGTTCGATCGACCTTTTTAAGCTTATTGGCACTGGGGCGGAACATTACAGCTCAAAAAAAATCAAAACGAGAAGAGATTAAAATTGGTAATGGAGAATTGGCTTTTCTGAATTACCTTTTCCTTCCGGCTAATGACTAATGACTAAGAACTAATGACTAATGACTAATGGCTTCCTCCAATGACCTATTTTCGTTCTGCTCTAATTTTGACATTAGGTTTTTGGCTGCTACCGCTAGCAGTGCGATCGCAACCTGTCGTTCCTGCAAATGATGGCACTAATACTGTTGTTAAATCCGAGCAAAATCGCACAGACATTAGCGGCGGACAACTGTCGGGAAACGGGGCAAATCTGTTTCACAGCTTCAGCCAATTTAATCTCAGCGAAGGTCAAATAGCTAATTTTCTAACTAATCCAAATATTCAAAATATTTTAGGGCGGATTTCCGGTGGCGATGTTTCCGTCATTAACGGTCTGATTTCGATCAGCGGCGGCAACTCAAATTTATTTTTAATGAATCCGGCGGGAATTATCTTTGGTCAAAATGCTAGATTAAACGTGCCGGGGTCTTTTTTTGCGACAACGGCTACAGGTATTGGTTTCGGCGACCGCTCGTTTAATTCGAGCGGAATTAATGATTACCAAGCTTTAGTAGGAAATCCTAATCAATTTAATTTTAATAACTTACAAAATGGTGCAATTGTCAATGCGGGAAACTTGGCAGTGGGCAGCGGGCAAAGTTTAACTTTGCTCGGTGGCACCGTTATTAATACAGGACAATTATCCGCTCCCAACGGTCAAATTACTGTGGCTGCTGTTCAGGGACAAAATGCAGTCCGCATCAGTCAAAGCGGCAATTTATTGAGTTTAGAAATTACTCCGTCTTTGCAGTCAGAAACATCTGCGATCGCCCCACAAGCTTTGCCTCAGTTGCTGACAGGCCCAGGCGTAGCGTCAGCCACAGGTTTAACGACTAACGAACAAGGTCAATTGGTACTCACTGGCGGCCAAACAGTGGCGACAGTTGCAGGAAGTGCGATCGTCTCTGGTTCGGTAAATGTATTTGGTTCTTCTGGGAATGCTGGCGGCACAGTCAATATTTTAGGGGAAAAAGTCGGACTGTTCGGCGCAAATATTAATGCTTCCGGGACTGATGGCGGAGGTACTGTGCGCGTCGGAGGCGGTTTCCGGGGGATGGAACCAGTGCCGAACGCACTGGTAACTTATGTTAGTCCTGATTCTACGATCGCAGCAAACGCGATCGACCGTGGCAATGGCGGCACAGCGGTAATTTGGTCAGACAATATAACTCGCTTCTTCGGCAATATTAGTGCTCGCGGGGGTACTGCCGCAGGTAACGGCGGAAGAGTAGAAGTTTCGGGCAAAAATGCTTTAACTTTCCAAGGAGAGGTCGATACCCGCGCGACTAACGGTGCGATCGGCAATTTGTTGCTAGATCCGGCAAATATTACGATCGTCAGCGGTAACGGTGACAGCAGCGCGCAATCGGGCGGGGAACTCGAATCGGCACCCGAACCAAATGAAACATCGATCTCAGAAGTACAGTTGGAACAGATGGCGGCCGGCAGCAACGTGGTTCTAGAAACCCCCGGCTACATCACCCTCCAAGACTTGCCCGATAACAAACTTTCCCTGCAAGCGAGAACGGGAGACAGCGTAACATTTAGATCGGACGGAGTGTTTGTTGTCAATGACTCCAAGGACTCAATCGAGACTCAAGGTGGCAACATCAACATTTTCGCCAGCAGCATCTCTCTGGGTGGACTCAATGCCAACGGCGGCAATATCGCTCTCACTGCTAACGGCATTGACTTGAGGGGCGGCAGCAATTCTGTCAGCAGTGCGGGGGGAACAATTCGCTTGCAACCCAACGATAGCCGAGCAATTCGGATCGGTGGCACCGGCGATATTTTGGGCATTTTGGACTTGACGGCAACGGATCTCGGCGCTTTGGCGGGGGGTTTCAGTTCGATCGCGATCGGGCGCGAAAACGGTAGCACCTCGTCGATCGCGATCGTCGCACCCATTACCTTCAACAGCCCGCTGACACTTCAAGGCAGCTCGATCGCGATCGACAATCCCCTGAGCACAACCGGCAGCGCTAGCTTGACTCTCGACGCGCCCCAAACCGATCTCGGCGCCAAAATTGCGACATCGGGTGGCGATCTCACTTTTACAGGCAACCTGTCCCTGAATGCTGACGTGGCTTTGAGCACAGAAGCTAGCGGCAACATTCTGTTCTCCGGTAGCCTAGACGGATCTCGCGCCCTGAGACTAGACGCTCAGCGAGTGCTGTTCGGCGCTACAGTCGGTCAAGCTGCACCGCTGGCGAGTTTGACTGTCAACGCCAACAGTACCGAGGTTTCGGGCAATATTACGACATCTGGCGACATGACTTTCAACGGTGCCGTCATAGTCGATCGCACTACCGCCCTAGCCGCCACTACCGGCAATATCGCTTTTGCCAATACCCTCGACAGCACGCCGGGCCGAGCAAATAATTTGACGCTGCGCGCTGGCGGCAACATTACTTTTGGCGGCCTAGTCGGTCAAACTCAGAGGTTGGGCCGGCTCTCGACTGACGCTGCTAGCGTGACGGCTGCTTCCCCAATTACAGCGCGCAGTTTGAGCATTAACGGGCGAGATTCTGTTACCTTCGGGGGGGACAGCACGGCCGCTTTGGGAGCCGATATCAAGGCAGAAAATGTCCTCTTAGAGGGTAATTTAAGGACGGATGGCGGCAGCGTGAACCTGCAAGGAGGCCGCGAGGTTCGGACTGGTAATATTACCTCGAACGGTGGGAGGATTCGGGTTGAGGGAAATACTGTTGCTGCGGGTGCGATCGACTCGTCATCGGCAACGGGAACAGGAGGCGCGATCGCTCTCCAAAGCAATGCTGGCCCTTTAAGTACCGGAGCTTTGAACGCTTCGGGGGCGATCGGCGGAAATATTGCTGTCACCTCGAAAGCGGGCATTTCGGCTCTGGATCTCAACTCCAGCAGCACTTCAAACGGCAACGGCGGAGGCGTTTCCCTGAGCGCGACTGATAACATTCAGTCGGGCTTTATCAACGCTCAAGGCGGCACGGGTGGCACTGGTGGCAGCGTTGATGTGACCGCCCTCGGTTTGTTTCGATCGAACAATGTTTTCAACGATATATCGGGCAATTCTTCGAGTATTTCTACTACTGGAGGTGCAGGGGCGGGGAGGATCGCAATTCGCCACGGAGGCGGTATCGATCGACCTTTTGTAGTTGGCGGCGCGATCGACAATGGAACCCTGGGAAGCATTAATGCGGGCGGGGGAAACGCCATTTTGCCCACTTTTTCTTTTCGACAAACTTACACCCAAGGAAGTTTACCAAATCAGATTTCCCTCGTTACGCCGGGCCCGCCCTCTGCTCCCGCACCAATTCCCGCACCAATTCCGGCACCAATTCCCGCACCAATTCCGGCACCAATTCCGGCACCAATTCCCGCACCGCCTCTAGTGCCGGTAACTCCTGATCCTGCGCTGTCACTTCCTGCATCTGTGCAAGTAGAATTGCAATCGCCAAGTAGATACAAACATTCCCCAATTAGCCCGGATATTTTCGCTCCTTCTGGCAGGCTAGATTCGGCAGGTGCGGGAGTTTTAGCATTTGAACAAACCTTTACTCGCGAGTACGAAAAATATCTGGACTTGCCCGCAAGAAGACCGATTAGTAATATGTCGGTAATTTACGAAACTCTTCGTAGAAATGAAAAAATTACTGGGATAAAATCGGCCATTATTTATATGAATTGGGTCAGCAGAGCGGATGCGGCCGCCGCCAAAGAAAATGGTTCAGTGCTGGTGGCAAGTCAGGATTTATCTAATCTATTGCCTGAGACCAAAAAACTCACATCCCAGCCTCCTCAACCCTTAGAAGATAAGTTAGCCCAGAGGTTGCCGCCGGATGGCAAAGAAGTTTCCGATGTTCCTAATGGGGAGCATTTAGAATTAGTGTTAGTAACAGCTAACGCTCAACCCCAGCGCGTTTTAATTCCGGCGACAACGCGCTGGCAGGTGTTGCAACTAGCCGACGCCCTGCAAAGCGAAATAACTAATCCCCGAAAAAGAAGCAGCATTAGTTATTTGGATACGGCGCAAAAACTTTATCAGTGGTTAATTGCACCAGTTGCCGCAGAATTGACAGCTTTAAAGATTGATAATTTAATTGTAATTCCGGCAGCCGGTTTGCGGAGCGTGCCGTTTGCCGCCCTTCACGACGGCAAAGGCTTTTTAGTTGAGAAATACAGCATTAGCGTGATGCCGAGTCTGAGTTTAACTGATATCGGCTACGACAATATTGCGGATGATGAAATTTTGGCGATGGGGGCGTCGGTATTTGAAGATAAAGCGCCATTACCGGCGGTACCGGTGGAGTTAGAGTCGATCGCGCCGCCCGATCGCGGAAAATCATTTTTGAATCAAGATTTTACTCTCGGAAATTTGCAAGCTCAGCGGGCAAATCGACCTTTTGGTATCATTCACTTAGCAACTCACAGCGAATTCCAGCCCGGGGAACCGAAAAATTCTTACATTCAGTTGTGGGATACTAAATTGCGTCTCGATCAAATGCGACAGTTGCGGTGGAATGAACCACCGGTGAATCTGTTAGTTTTAAGCGCGTGCAGTACCGCTTTGGGCGACGCAGAGGCAGAGTTAGGGTTTGCGGGTTTGGCGGTAGCTAGCGGTGCTAGATCCGCTTTGGCGAGTTTGTGGGAAGTCAGCGATGAGGGGACTTTGGGGCTGATGACTGAGTTTTATCGCCAGTTGCGGGCCCCCAGACGCGGTGGCAATTTGATGATCAAAGCGGAGGCTTTGCGGCGCGCGCAATTGGAGATGCTGCAGGGGCGTGTGCGGATTCAAGACGGGATGCTGCGAGTCGAAGGGCTTTCTATGAGTCTAACTTTGCCTCCGGAAATTGCGGCGCGGGGCGATCGAGTGCTGTTGCATCCTTATTATTGGGCCGCCTTTACAATGATTGGCAATCCTTGGTAAGGGGGATGTTGAATAAAGAAGGAAAAACAGGCGTTGCTGAATCAAGGTATCAATAGTGTAGGAATTGGAATATCCTGAAATTTTAGGTAATGTATAGCAATCCTAAATCATATCAATTCCGGTTGCACCGGAATTATTGTTGACTGTTGACTGTTGACTGTTGACTGTAAATCGAAAAACTGAATGGTTGAGTGTTAACTTTTGACTCGATTTTATTATTCCGATGCAACCGGAAACGATATCATTTGTCAATGTCTTACTCCCTCCCCTTTTGATAAGGGGAGGCTTGGGGTGGGGAAAAAAAATTACGACTCCTGCAAGGATTGCTATATGGACAGGACTTACGCACGAACGCTATATATAGCGTACCCTCTTCCCAGACTAACTAGAGCGATTCCTGACGCTACCCCTCGCTAGAAAATCGCCTGAACTATTGCTAGATTTTATATTTTTTCTTTTTTTTATAAGATTTTTTTCTGGATGGAGGGGACTTAAGAGAAAAGCTTGGCTGTAAAATAGTAAACGAGCCGAAAACTCGATTGCGTATGAAATTTACTACCCTTGACTATTGTCAATATTTACTCAGTAGTCAAATTAATTATACCGTGACCAATCTGGCTGACCATCTCAAGCGGTGCAGCCACGATACTATTAATTTATTCTTAAAAACTGAAAAAATTACTTCCCGGATGCTTTGGGAGCAAGTTAAGCTGGTTATCCAAACTGATGAAGGAGGTTATCTTCTATTTGACGACACAGTTATTGATAAAAGATTCGCCCCCAAAATAGAGCTGACTCGCAGACAATATAGTGGGAATGAAAAACGGGTGATTCGAGGGATTGGTCTAGTTACTTGCATCTATGTCAATCCAAAAAAAGGGCTTTTTTGGATAGTGGATTACCGCATTTATGACCCTGATGGAGACGGAAAGACCAAACTAGACCATGTAGAAGATATGCTAAAAGGTATAGTTTATCACAAGCAATTACCTTTTTGGGGCGTTTTGATGGATAGTTGGTATGCGACCAAAGATTTAATGCTGTTAATTGATAGCTTGGGTAAGTTTTATTACTGTCCCCTTAAAAAAAATCGATTAGTTGATGATACAGGAGGGGTAGAAAAGTACAAACGCATTGAAAAATTGAGCTGGAGTGATGAAGAAAATGAGTCAGGAAAAATCGTAAAAGTCAAAGGGTTTCCTAATCTAAAAAAAATGAAATTATTCCGGGTAGTTGCCTCGAACGGCGACACGGAATATGTCGCTACCAACGATATTTCTCAGTCTTCTACGGATGACGTTAAAGATGTGTGCGCCAATCGATGGAAAATTGAGGAGTTTCACAGAGAACTGAAACAACTGACTGGAGTGTCCAAGTGCCAGTGCAGAAAAGCCCGGATTCAAAGAAATCATATTGGGTGCGCTATTCTAGTCTGGCTTAGACTCAAAGACCTCGCCAATCAGATGAATTTGACTATCTATCAACTTAAACAAGGACTGTTATCAGACTATTTAAGTCGGGAACTACAAACCCCCACTCTTAAGATGACCTTGGTCTAGTTTTGGCTTTTATATTTCAATTTCCTGGGGTTGATGAGCGTGGGTTTTAAAGTTGTATCCAGTCCGAAAGGCTTAGCCTTCTCTATTAAGCCAAACGCTATATATAGCGTTCATGCGTAAGTCCTGATGGAGTGATTTACACGCGCTTTCATTAAATCGTTTCCGGCTGCATCGGAATGATAAATTAGAGGGGAATTCATGAATGATTTTTACAAGTCGCCACCTATCTCGGCGCAATTTTCAGTTGTTCGATTCACAGTCAACAGTCAACAGTCAACAGTCAACATCATAAGGAATGTGACCGGAATTGATATTACATGGTAATTCCCCATATTTATACTCTAATTATGCAACGCCCAAATCTCCTAAGGAGCTCAACGGCGATCGCACTTCACTCTGTTTGGCCGAATTTTGCAGGACACTGTAGAGCGATCAGACTCCCAACCTAAATATTTATTTGTAGTTTTTTGAAGAAATGTAAAAATTAATATTTTTTAGTTAAAATTTAAATTTTGCTTAAAGTGCAGGCTAGTCTTTATATTAGAGGGTACATTTACTTACCAATTTAAAATTGCTAAAAAAAACGTGTATTAATTATTAAAAGAGGCTGCAAGGATGATTAACTTAGCTGGCTACGAGATTACAAACCAAATTCATGAAAGTAACAATTCTTTAGTTTACCGAGGGCTGAGAAAGCAAGACAACCAACGGGTAATTCTCAAATTTCTCAAGCAAGATTATCCGATGCCAGCTTCGTTAGTCAGATACAAGCAGGAATACGAAATTACACGCAATCTTAACCTAGAAACTGTACCCGAAACCTACAGCTTAGAAAGATATCAAAACAGTTTAGTTATTATTTTCAAGGATTGTGGTGGAAAATCCTTAAAGCTGTGGTTGGCTTCTCACAAACTTACCTTACAAGAGTTTTTGGCAACCGCTATTAAAATAACTAGGGCGTTAGGCGACATTCATCAACATAAAATAATTCATAAAGATATCAACCCTAGCAATATTATTATTAACTCGACAACCGGGCTAGTCCAAATCATAGATTTTGGCATCTCTACTGCTTTAAGTTGTGAGAATCCTACCCTAAAAAATCCTAATGTTTTAGAAGGAACTCTTAGCTATATATCGCCGGAACAAACAGGCCGAATGAACCGAGCGATCGACTACCGCACTGATTTTTACTCCTTAGGAGTCACTTTTTACGAACTGCTAACGGGGCAACTGCCATGCGATTACAACGATGCAATGGAATTAGTCCACTGTCATATTGCTAAACAAGCAGTGCCGCCCCATGAAATCAATGCAGAAATTCCTAAAGCGGTTTCTGATATTGTAGTAAAACTGTTAGAAAAGACTGCTGAAAAAAGATACCAAAGTGCTTGGGGAATTATCGCAGATTTAGAACAATGTCTGGAACAACTACAGGCTAAAGGAACGATTGTAGATTTTGCGATCGCCCAAAAAGATATTACAGATAAGTTTCAAATACCTCAAAAACTCTATGGGAGAGAACGAGAAATTGAAACCTTATTAGCAGCCTTCCAGCGCGTCAGCAATGGCACAACAGAAATTATGTTAGTGTCGGGTTACTCTGGCATTGGCAAATCCGCCTTAGTGCAAGAAGTTTATAAACCTATTACTAAGGCAAGCGGTTATTTTATTGCTGGAAAATTTGATCAATTTCAACGCAATGTTCCTTATGCTGCTGTTGTCAAAGCTTTTCAGTCCTTAGTCAAGCAACTATTAACTGAGAGCGAAACGCAACTCACTACTTGGAAAGAAAAACTTTTAGCAGCGTTTGGTGATAACGGTCAAATCATTATAGATGTCATTCCCGACGTAGAATTCATTGTTGGCACACAGCCACCCGTCCAAGAATTAGGTGCTACGGAAGCGCAAAATCGTTTTAATTTAGTCTTCCAAAAATTTATCCGGGTGTTTTGTTCAGTCGAGCATCCCTTAGTCATTTTTCTAGATGATTTACAATGGGCTGATTCCGCTACTTTGAAACTGCTGCAAGTAATGATGGCAGATGAGGAAACAAAATATTTATTTCTAATTGGTGCTTATCGAGATAACGAAGTTAGCCCCACCCATCCTTTAATCATGACTCTGGAGGGGCTGCAAAATCAAGGCGCGACTATTAACCACATTACCTTAACTCCCTTAGATATCGAACATATTACTAACTTGATAGCTGATACTGTGCGTAGGGATAGAAGCTCAGTCATCCTCCTAGCTGAGTTAGTCGTCGGTAAAACTCAAGGCAATCCTTTTTTTGTCAATCAGTTTCTCAGAACTCTCTATGAAGAAAACCTCTTGATTTTTAATTTGGAGAAAAGAAACTGGGATTGGAATATTTCAGAAATTGAAGCCGTAGGGATTACCGATAACGTCGTTGAGTTGATGGTGGGTAAATTGAGAAAAATGCCAGATTCAACTCAGCAGGTTTTACGGTTAGCCGCTTGTGTGGGCAATAGTTTTGACTTAAATACTCTCTCCATAGTCAACGAAAAATCTACCGCCGAAACTTTTCAAGAGCTAGTGCCCGCCATCCAAGATGGATTAATTTTAGCCACTTCTGAACTAGGCGTAACAGAAGAAGAAATTGTTGAGTCTCATCTGGTCATTACTACTTATAAGTTTTTGCACGATCGCGTGCAACAAGCAGCTTATGCTCTGATTGAGGAAAGTTCTAAAAAAACAGTTCACTTACAAATCGGTCGCTTGCTGTGGCAAAATACCTCGCCAGAGAAACGAGCGGAAGAGATATTTGCGATCGTCGATCATCTCAATCTAGGAATTGAACTGATTAGCGACGAATCTGAACGCACTGAAATTGCAAAACTTAATTTAACCGCAGGTCAAAAAGCCAAAGCAGCTACAGCCCATGATTCGGCCGTTAAATATTTACAAGCAGGTTTAGGACTGTTAGCAGAAGATAGCTGGCATTCTCAGTACGAACTGACATTAGCGCTGCATGAGGAAGCAGCAGAGGCAGCTTTTTTGAGCGGTGACTTTGAAGGAATGCAGAGATTCGTTGAGATAGTACAAAACTGCGCTAAAACGCTACTGGACACAGTAAAAGTGTATGAAGTCCAAATCCAAGCTTACATGGGGCAGAACAGGCTGCTAGAAGCGGTTAATACAGCTCTACAAGTTTTAAAGCGGTTCGGAGTGGAGTTTCCCTCTCAGCCGAACCCATCAGATATTGGGCAAGCATTGACAGAAACTGCGACAATTTTGAATCACTTGCGAATTGAGGATTTAGTTAACCTGCCTCAAATGACCGACCCTTATAAATTAGCAGCTATGAGACTTATCTCAAGTATCTTTGCTGCTACATATATGGCTGCGCCAGAACTTTTGCCCTTGACGGTATGCAAACAAGTAAATTTATCCGTCCAATATGGCAATGCTTCCGTTTCTCCCTTTGCGTATGCCAATTATGGTTTTCTTCTTTGTGGAGTTTTAGGAGATATTGACTTAGGTTATCAGTTGGGTCAATTAGCTTTAAGTCTAGTCTCCAAGTTAAATGCTCAAGAAATCAAAGCCAAGACACTCTTTATAGTAAATATATTTATCCGACATTGGAAAGAGCATCTGAGAGAAACCTTAGAACCTTTCGTGTCAGTTTATTCTAGCGGACTGGAGACAGGAGATTTAGAATATGGTGTCTATGGTCTAGTCCTGTACTCCTGGTTCGCTTACTTTAGCGGTAAAGAACTGACTGTTCTTGAAAGAGAGATAGCAATCAACAGAGATGCTATTCATAAAATTAAGCAAGAAACCTCACTTCAGTATATAGAAACCTATTGGCAGGCTACCTTAAATCTGCTAGGAAAAAGTGAAAATCCCTGCGTTCTAAAGGGTGAAGCCTGCGATGAGCAGATCAGGTTGCCATTGCACGAGCAAGCGAACGATAGATTGGGAATTGCCTACATATATTGGAACAAACTTTTACTTAGTTACTGGTTTGAGAATTACTCAGAGGCGATTGAAAATACTGCCATAGCAGAGAAGTATTTAGACGTAGTGGTAGGATTGCCTCTTGTTCCTCTGTTCCATTTTTACGATTCTTTAGTATGGCTAGCGGTGTATCCCGCTCGGCCTGAATCAGAGCAAAACACCATCCTAGAGCGCGTCAGAGCTAATCAAGAAAAAATGCAGAAATGGGCGCATCATGCTCCAATGAATCATATGCACAAATTCTATTTAGTAGAAGCAGAACGACATCGAGTTTTAGGCGAAAAAATCGAAGCGATCGAGATGTACGATAAGGCGATCGCTCTTGCCAAAGAAAATGAATACATCAACGAAGAAGCAGTCGCTCACGAACTCGCCGCCAAGTTTTACTTGTCATGGGGTAAAGAAACTATTGCCCAAGTTTATATGCAAAACGCTCATTATAGCTACCAACTCTGGGGCGCTATAGCTAAAGTTGAGGATTTAGAAGAAAAATATCCCCAATTCCTAGCTAGAACCTCAGCCAAGACAACAGCTCAAACAAATGTTAACCAAACAACGATTAAGGCTACTACCACTAGCACTAATTTGGGAGATACGCTAGATTTAGCCACAGTAATGAAAGCTTCTCAAGCGATTTCAGGTGAAATCGTTTTGAGTAAGTTGCTGGAAAGGTTGATGAAGATTGCGATCGAAAATGCGGGTGCTGAAAAAGGATTTTTGATTTTAGAAAAAGGGGGAAACTGGGCGATTGAGGCTGAAGGTTCGGTGAAGGGGGATGAAGTTAGCGTGCTGCGATCGCTTCCCCTGAATGCAGAAGCTGCTTCTGGGGAAACGCCCAGACTGGCAAGTGCGATCGCCCACTACGTCATCCGCACCCAGGAAAACGTGCTATTAAATAACGCCACCCAAGAGGGGCAATTTACCCGCGATCCTTATATCGCAGCCACTCAACCGAAATCGATTCTCTGCACTCCTCTGCTGCACCAAGGCAAGCTGACAGGTATTCTTTACCTGGAAAATAACTTGACAGAAGGAGCTTTTACTACAGATAGGCTAGAGCTGCTAAAATTGTTATCAGCCCAAATAGCCATTTCCATTGAAAATGCCCAGCTCTACAATAACTTGCAGGAGTTCAATCAAAACTTAGAGCAATTAGTGAGCGATCGCACCCACGAATTATCCAACACGCTGGATGCTTTAAAAGCGACTCAAACTCAGCTAGTGGAATCTGAAAAAATGGCATCGCTGGGAGGATTAGTTGCAGGCGTCGCCCACGAAATTAATACTCCCATCGGCGTTGGTGTCACCGTTGCATCAGCTTTGGCCGAACATACCACAGAATTTGCTTCTACTTATAAGAATGGCAAAATGAAGCGCTCCGAGCTAGAAGAATTTTTGGATATAGCCACCCAAAGCAGTAAGTCCCTTCTAATTAATCTAAATCAGGCTGCAGCATTGATTCAGAGCTTTAAAGAAGTGGCAGTCGATCGCTCTAGCGAAGAACGACGAACTTTCGGCGTCAGAAATTATCTCGATGAAATTTTAATCCAATTAAAACCAAAATTGAGAAATAGCAAACATTCAATCGAAATTAAGGGAGACGCCAAGATTGCCATAGATTCTTATCCAGGTGCTTTATCTCAAGTTGTCACAAATTTACTGATGAACTCTCTGATTCATGCTTACGAACCGGGCGAATCGGGTCAGATCGTTTTTGATTGGCAGCAAGAGGGATCTCGACTTAGATTTGAATATTCCGATGATGGTCAAGGCATTCCCCCAGAAAATTTAAGTAAAATTTTCGAGCCCTTCTTTACTACTAAACGCGGTCAGGGTGGTAGCGGGTTGGGATTGCATATTGTCTACAATTTAGTTACCCAAAAACTTCTGGGTGAAATAGAATGTAAAAGTGAGGTCAGAGTAGGAACCAAATTTATTATTAAGCTACCCCTCCAAATCGATTCACAACCGTAGTTTCCTAAATCCAAACATCAGTAACACAGAAAGGTGAGCAGCAATGGACAAGAATATTTACGGCTTTTCACATGAAAACTTATCTGAAGAAGTGTTATTTGCCGAAGAAGTTAACTCAGATGAAGAGTTATTTTTTGCCGATGAAGTATCAGAAGATTCTCCAACAGAAAGCTGGAAAATTTTGATTGTAGATGATGAGGCTCAAGTTCACACAGCTACCGATATTGCCTTAAGAAAGTTTGTTTATGAAAATAAATATTTAAAATTTATTAGTGCTTATTCCGCTAAGGAAGCCAAACAGTTAATCCAAGAACATCCTGATGTGGCTGTCATCCTGCTTGATGTAATCATGGAAACGGATGATGCTGGCTTAGAGTTTGTGAAATATGTCCGTGAAGTCTTAGGAAATCAGTTAGTGCGAATTATTTTACGCACGGGTCAACCCGGACAAGTACCAGAAAAAAGCATTATTATCAATTACGATATTAATGACTATAAAACTAAAACTGAATTAACGACATCAAAGCTATACACTACGATGCTAACAGCTTTGAGAAGTTTTTCTCTAAGTCATAAATTGCAGTCTGAAATAGAGCGGCGCGAACAAGTAGAGAAAGCACTCCGTATCAGTGAAGAAAAAGAACACCAAAAATCTCTTGCCTTAGAACATTTTGTCAAAGAACTCCAAGAAACACAACTCCAGTTAGTTCAAAGTGAAAAAATGTCTAGTCTTGGTCAATTAGTTGCAGGTGTCGCCCATGAAATCAACAATCCGGTTAACTTTATTTACGGCAATCTCTCCCACGCCAACGACTATATTAAAGAACTCATTAATATCTTGCATCTTTACCAAAGGTATTACCCGCAACCAGAAGCAGAAATTGTCCATGAAATAGAAGATGCAGAGTTACCATTTATCATAGATGATTTACCAAAGTTGCTTTCTTCCTTGCAGTTAGGCATCGACCGCATTCGTATGATTGTGCAGTCTCTACGCAATTTTTCACGATTGGATGAAACCGAAATCAAATCAGTAGATATCCACGAAGGGATTAATAGCAGTTTGATGATCTTACAGCACCGACTAAAAGCTAAGTCTGATCGGCCTACTATTAATGTGATTAAAACTTATGGTGCATTGCCGCTTGTCACCTGTTATGCAGGTCAGCTTAATCAGGTGTTTATGAACCTTTTAGCGAATGCTATAGATGCTTTGGAAGAACGGGCAAGTAGAGAAGAGGGTACAGTTTTTCACCCGCAGATTTTGATTCGTACTGAAGTCATACCGGGTAGTTTACATGAAAACATTAGCACTGGTTCAGGCATTCGGGTAACGATTGCCGATAATGGCGCTGGCATGACCGAGAAAGTTCGTGCTAAACTTTTCACTCCATTTTTTACTACTAAACCCATCGGAAAAGGTACCGGCATGGGATTGTCCATCAGCAAAAAAATTCTGCTAGAAAAACACTGCGGTCAATTGGAGTGTATTTCTACGCCCGAGGAGGGAACGCAGTTTATTATTGAGATACCTACTATCTGTATAGTAACCAATCTCGCGGTAGCTATGACCTAGAAAATTCATCGGGCTGAATTGATCGTATAGCTGTTGTCAGTTGGAGAAAAACAGGGTAAGTTCTACTTGCTAATTAATGTGAATTCTGTCAGACAGACTTTTTTCGCGTAGCAAGTCCACCCCTTCAAAAGTCGGGCTGCTGAATTTTGGAGCGCGTAAATACAAGATTAACACATCCTGATAGCTCGTTTGACAGGAAAAACTTTTTGTTATTCTAAATCAGGCAACAAGTTGCTCAGACATTCCATTCGATTATTAATTCACTATCTAAAATTTGCTGATCTTCCGATGCCATATCAAAATCAAAGAAATTATTTTGGTCGTAGGCGATCGCCGACCTTGCTTGGTGATACCATAATTCAGCAACAGCTTTTTTTATAGTAACATCATCCAGGCGATCAACGCTTTTCGCTTTGCCGTAAATGCCGCCAGACTTCCTGATGACATACGTGCCAAAAATACAGGGATAAATTCAGAAGAGCTAATAATTTAGTGCCATCTTCTAACATCGCGTGTACTCCTAGACTTTGAGACTCAAAAATATCCTCAAACCGTGAGAGAGCAAACAAGAGGAATGCTGCGACTAATGGCAGGTAAGGAGTGGTTTTGATGTATCGCCAAAACTTAACTCCGTAAAGGAAAACAGCCGTACCATAACAGAAATAAATAATTTTGGTAGATATGCCCAACCGAGAAAGAATCAAAGTCATCCGAAACCTGTCATCCAGGAAAAAGACTCCCAGTAGTAATGCACTAAAAAATAAGAATATCCCCGATCGACTCCGCCGCTCTTTTTGGCGCAGCACTCCGAAAGTAAATGCACAAATTGCGACTGGGGTACACCAGAGGATTTCGGAAACTCCGGTTAGAATGCCTTCGTAAGGGAACCAGAAATTAAAAGGATCGCTAAACAGGCGTTCAACTGCGTCTCCCTGCTTGTTGAGTTTGGCGTATAGGCTCAGGGCGACCAAAATCAGGACAGTCAGAGTGTTGAAAGCAGCTAAAAACGGGATACTAAAAAACTTTTTTTTGAAAAATTCTAAATAATTGGAAAACTGGGGAATTTTATCGAATACAGGCAGATGCTTCATAAAAAATGTCTCCTAGCAGTAGAGTTAGTTACTTATTCACGGGTAGCCAAACCACAAACGTAGTGCCGCGATCCGTTGGATATAATAAATTAGTCTCTACAGAGGGCAGCCATTCAGGATTGAGTGGGGAAAATACTTCTATTTCTCCTTGCATTTGGCGGACTAAATCGCGGGCGATCGCCAAACCCAATCCTGTGCCAGGAATTTCGGTCTGTGCTTTTTCTCCCCGGTAGTGCCGCTCAAATAAATGCTCTAAATCCTGGAGGGGAATGCCGGAACCAGTGTCGCTGACTGCAACTGCTATGGCAGGCAATTGGCTGTATCCTGCCCGATCGCCCTCCGCTGCTTTGTACCTGACTTTAATATAAATTTGGCGGCCGGCAGGGGTATATTTCAAAGCATTGTCAATTAAATTGCTCAAAACCTCGCGCAAAGCTCGATCGTTCGCCCAGACTGGCGGCAAATCCGCCTCCAGGTCAGCTAGCAATTTCAGATTCCTTTCAGAGGCGATCGCCTCGGCGGAAATTAACAGCGGTTTTAAGACTTCTGCAACAAAACAGGATTCCTGCAAATTGGCCGCAGGTGACAGCGACAGAGGAGAATGCCGCATTGATTCGACATTGGACATTGCTTTTTCTGAAGTGCCCGATGGCAGTTTTAGATGTGCTTCGCCGGTGTCAACGGTTCGATCGAACTGGCCGAGCAACTCTTGTAGCCGATCGCTCTCTCGGACAATACTAAAAGCCACATTGCGGTTTTTGTCTTCCGGTACCAGCCGCCGCGCTAACAGCTTGCCAAAAGTTCGCAACGCTGTCAGCGGACTTTTGAACTGGTGGAGCAAATTGTGCATCGTGTCGTAAACCTGAGCCTGGATTTGCCGAGTTGCGCCCAATTCCTGGTGCATCCACTGCGATCGCTGGTCTAAAACGCACGCCAGGGCTAAGCTGCGAGCAATTTGTTTTATCTGAGCCTCCTCTCGCTCGTTCCAAGGCCTGTCTTGCCGACCACTGACTAGAAGTCCCATTACAGCTCCCTCGTGTATCAGAGGCGTCACAATTTGCCTCCGCTGCTGCCACACATTCTCCGGGCCTTGGCACTGATGGGAACTGCGCTCCTCACCCGGAAGCCGCTCGGGTGCGATCGCCCCTACCCTTGATTCTTCCACAGGCAGAACCGGCGGCGCCAGCAGTCGTGGCACGGGTTTCACTGTCGAGCTTTCGGGAGATTGCAACCTCAACCCCTGATTTTCTTCAGATTCGGCTGAGGTTTCTGGGTAAACCGCGATCGGCACCAACTTTGCTTCGCTGCCTTCTACCAACTCTTGTGTCAGGTATACCGCGCTGAATTTCGCTCCCAAACTAACGGCGATGGCCACCTGCGAGTGACAAAGCTTGACAAATTCTGAACTGGCTGGCATTAACATGAGCGCCACATTAAGATATCTAACGGAATTCTAAGTAAATTACAAATGATCGGCCACGGATTACTGATGAGAGACTTCTAGATTTCAGGTTTCTTCCCTTTGATAGAAGGCAGCTATGCTGAAGGCATGGGGCTTTCATGAACCCAAATTGCCCCGCATCGCCGTCCGCGCAGCTTCCACCGATCCCCAAGCTGGGCTTTTGGCGGAACTTGCGGCCAACCATACCACAACCGCTACACTTTTGTCGATCGGCACGAATGTTAAGATTATGTCGATATATTAAAAACAGTTGAATTTTTGAGCTAGAACGGATATACTGGCCTCGGATTTGGTAGCTATCATTACAACCTGTCTGCTCATACTGTCTGCTCACAGAGGAGGTAAAGAAATTGGCCAGGAGACGCAAACGCAAGAGTCGCCGCCGACAAGAAGGACGCAGAATTTTAGAGTGTGTGCCTCAATATAGCATCGAGAGCGGCGAAGATAAACCCGTAACAGCGGCTCGCAAGTTCATCCATGCCGAAGGGATTGCTCCCCCAGCTTTGCTGTTAGTCAAGCGTAACGAGCATACCACTGACAGATACTTCTGGGCTGAAAAAGGTTTATTTGGAGCCCAATACGTAGAAGAGAACCATTTCTTGTTTCCCAGCTTAAAGGTGATGTTGGAAGCTACCACAGAAAAAATTCCTGTGGTGGCAGCCGCCCGCGCATAGCTCAAAATGTTTAGCTCAAAACATTGACAGCAATGTTTTTCTAAGTCTTTTAACAAAAGCGCGAGAGTTCTCATTGTCTGGAGAGTGCCAACTGAATTTTCTGCGAAAAGTCCTTAGGAATTAGGGTATAAGGAGCCATCGCAACAGGCTTGATCGCAGCCCAAGGGCGATCGCCACAATTGGCACTTTCACGATAATGGTTTTTTTTGACTGTTTTGTCGATCAATTTGTCGATCAAACAAGTGGATCAAAAAACCAGCCAACGAGAGAGCTGCTCTTGAGTTATCGGTTTGTCTGCTCGAAGTCTAACTACGGCATCTAGCATATCAAAAAACGTTCCGCGTCAAACTTTTAATCGAGCGGTTTCAAATCTAAAGCTTTTTGCATGGCAGCTAGTTCATCGCGGTGAGCTCGCACAGTAACAAAGCTCTTGGTTTGGCTTCCCGACTCAGCAACTGCTTCGAGTTTGAGCGAGACTTGCTCAGAGCGTCCAGCTTTTTTCCAGTAAAATACCCCCGCCAGCGGGGACAGCAGTACCAAAGCTAGGAAAATTTGACCCTGCTGAGGAACTAGCATTCCCAAAACCAGTCCCAAGCACAGAGCGCCGCCTGCACTCAGCAGAGTTAGAAAAATAGCTAGAAACCAACTCGGCCGCACAAAACCCTCAAACGTGACTTTATAGTTGGGGGCATCGACGGCTGCAACTCGGTAAGCTCTCTGGGCAAAATACTGTTGTAGCTCGGTTAACAGTGACTCTTGGGCGCTCTCGGAAGCAAGCTTGACTTGTTCGATGCGATCTTTGACTGAGGCCTTGATAAAGAAAAACAAGCCAACAGCCAACAGCAGCGTCAGCACAAATGTTGAAGGAAGAACAGCAGTATCCATCGGTAGAAGTTTGTGTAATTTAAATGATCTACTATTACTTTACAGAAATTTACATACGAAAGCGATCGAGGACTTACGCAGACACTTTTTTAACAAAATTCGCAGAAAGCTTTGTAGCAAGGCGTTTTTCTCCCCATCACCAAATTCCCATATCTCCCCATCATCCCTAATTCTCAAGTGACCATGCGTAAGTCCTGACGTTATGTAGCTGCTTTAATCGCTGTGTGGCGATCGAGCAAAGCGACGGCAATCGGGCAAATCGCTTTGCAAGTAGCGCCAGCATCTCCAGGGTTGAGGCATCCGATTCAAACTCGCCTAACCCGTGTGACCAGTTTCTAAGGCGCGGGAGCGACGCTCGGAAGCGCCGTTTCCCTGACCAATGTAATCGTGCCACAGACGAGCGAGGTCTTGAGCTTGATGCCTCCACTCAGGCAGGATTTGATACATCCGGCGGGGGCGGCCTCGTCCTTCTACTTTTTTCCAGTAACCGGTGATTACGGCTTCATCTTCGAGGAATTTCAGAGCGCTGTAGAGAACGGTATCAGAAAGTCGGTAGATGGGGAATTCCCTCTCTAGTTGGCCAATCAGTTCTGTACCGTAGGAATCTCCGCGCAATAACACGGAGAGAATGTAGCACACAGCTAATTCCTTGTTTAGATAAACAGGAGGGGGGTCTTGAAAAAATTGATAGATATGTTCAAACTTCATCTGTCTTGTCCGCTGGAAACTCTCGTGATACCGTCAGGTTAACGGGAGAGGAAAGCGGGGCGGGGTGTGCCGCTTCCTAAGGATTAAGTGGGACACCGGGGAAACAGAGGTGCAGTATTTCCCCAGTGAGTGTTGATAGCCCCAAACGCTTGTCCTGCACTTCGGTAATGTTTGCCTGCGCCTTGGTTGAGCAGCACTGGCGTAACTAGCCAAATTTTTTCCTCTTCCAATCTATCGCAGCGACTCTTGTCAAGTGTGCGATCGCGTGCAAGAGTTGGCAGTTACTTTGGAAGTTAGTGTTTTAACTGAATTTGCGGTTGATGTTGGCGCTCTAGCTTGGTTTTAAACCGAACTCAGGCCTAACATGGCGCGCAGTGTAAAAGTTAGAAAGACAAAAGTCGCTACAATCGAACTAATCAGGGCGATCGCAGTTGCTGGTCGATCGAGCAAGGGTTTGAGTTGCTGGAACAGGAAAAAGAAAATTCCCAGACATATCGTGATCAAAAAGCGCGGGTAGCGAGAGGCGTTATTAATAAAATCTTGCATGAGCTTGGTGGGGTAAAGTGTCACAGCACGATCTTTGACTGGTAACACTTGTGAGCGAGTTAGACAATTTTGGCACAGCCGAAGCTAAATCTGCCGATCGGGCGATCGGGCATTTTTGCCGGCGAGGCTGACTATATAATTCTAACGAAAACTTTTTGTCGATGGCTCCGGCACTGTCTGTTTAATGCCACGCTACCTCCGGTAAGAACTTCAGAAGTATTTCTATTGAGTTCTAGTTGTGATAAATATTATAGGGCCGTTATTTCTAGATAAATGTCTGCTTCCGCACCTTCTTTCGTCTTGCCACGTCCCTTTCTGAAATGGGCAGGAGGCAAAACTAGGTTGATTGGACAATATCAACCTTATTTTCCTGAAAAGTTCACAACTTACTACGAGCCTTTTTTGGGTGGCGGAGCTGTATTTTTTTACTTAGCACAGCAGCACCCTGGTTTGCAAGCTGTTTTAACAGATATTAATCCTGAGTTGATTAATGCTTATCGCTGTGTCAGGGATAAAGTTGAGGAGCTGATTCTACTTTTAGAGGAGCATCAGTTAGAACATACCAAGGACAATAAAGATTATTATTACTCGGTGCGATCGCGCTCCTACAAAACAGATACAGAAAAAGCAGCACGCCTGATTTACCTAAATAAAACTTGTTACAACGGCCTCTACAGAGAAAACTCAAAAGGTGAATTTAATGTTCCCATAGGTCGATACAAAAATCCTAACATTTGTCAAGCAGATTTACTGCGATCGGTCTCATCTTTACTCGCGCCCGCTCAAATTGAAGTCAGAAAATTCGAGGAAATTTTGGATTTTGCTACAAGCAGCGAAGACTTTGTTTATTTTGACCCGCCTTATTATCCAATCAGTGCCACCAGTAACTTTACGACTTACAGCCGGGATAATTTCAAAGAATCGGAACAGCTTAAACTGAGAGATATTTTTGCAGAACTTGCAAAACGGGGCGTGAAAGTTATGCTGTCTAATTCTAACTGCGATTTTATCGAAAAAATCTACAGCGATACTCAAATTTTCCCAAATCAATCTCGGCCACAACTCATTGAAATCTCAGCGTCTAGGGGAATTAATTCTAATAGTTTCAAGCGCGGTAAAATCAAGGAATTATTAATACGTTTATTTTAAATTTTACTTAAGCAAAGTCTCTAATTAAGCATATTTTCTAGAAGCAATACGTGGTTACCCCACACGTGGCAAAGTTCCGTAATTCCGGTTACAAATATTTGTTAGCCCAGGTAATAAAACCTTCGAGCTTGTGAACTGCCAACAGATTTTGATTGTCAGAAATTTGTTTTTTAAACCAGTCGATCGAACCTTGCCTCATACCGTCACCGCCCACTATAACAATAGTTGGCACTTGATAACAATTTTTAATATTTAAATTGAGGTAAGGATACTTCTCGTCTACTGAACCTTTGTCTTCTTGCCACTTGCACTCAACAATTAGACCCCGAGAAAACCCACCGGAATTAACAATGTAAAAATCGACATTTATTTCAGTTTCATAAATGCTAGACCCGATATAAACCTGTTTAGCATATCGCTTGGGATTTTCAGTAGAGATTAAGAGCCACTCTAGCTTGCGCTTTTTCGGCAACTGGGGACATATTTCGAGATATCCGTGGCCTCTCAACGTACCTTCTACAGTTGTTTCTAAAACAAAACCAGTTTTATTGGCTCTACAACCCCTATTCATTTTGTTGCCTCCTGAATATAATCTGAATTAAGCCGATCGCACTTGAATCACCCCTCGGTCGAAAACCCGTTTGTCAGTACCGATAGAACTGACAAATATCCGGTCTTCATAGACATCAAACGTCGCAAAACTCAGGCGGCTAGCAGAATACTCCGTCCACTCAGAACGCCCCACCGGACGAGTGCCACCGCCGGCACCGCAAATTAAATAAGTCGTACCGTTAATCGAGCGAGTGCGTTCGTAACTGTGCTCGTGTCCGTTGATATAAACCTGCACGCCGTACTTTTGAAACAAAGGCGCCAAAGTCTTAATAAAAGATGGATTCGATCCGTAGACGCCAGAGGAATAAATCGGGTGGTGGCCGAACACAACTTTCCAAGGTGCGGTGCTCTGACTCAACTCTTTTTCCAGCCAAACAAGCTGATTTTCCCACTCCGCATTGTGATTGGTATCTAAAGCAAAAAACTGTACGGGATCGCGGCGAAAAGTATAGTAGCGACCTTGCATATTAAAACCCGCATATTTAACTTGCGGATCGCCGTTAGCAGTGCGGATGTCGTGATTTCCCAGACAAGCATAAAATTTTACGTCTTGCTGCAATAACGGCTGATAAGGCCGCTCGAAAACAGCATTGATTTTTTCAATTTCGCCGTTATTGTAGATATTGTCGCCGGCGAGAACAGCAACATTAAAAGGGTTTTCGCGGTGATATTGCGCCATCGCCTCAGCCACAGCATACTGACCTTCAGCGCCGGTACCGGTGTCGGCCACCGAAATAAAGCGTAAAATAGGCGGTGAGGCCGGCAATGGGACGATCGCCCTTTCTGCCTCAACGTTAGAAGCCACAGCAGCATCGGTGTCTCTACCGGAGGAAGTCCGAATCTGAAACATTTTCCAGGCTCCGGCAAAACCAAAGCTGCTGAGACTGCCTAAAAGTAGAAAGTGACGGCGTTTGATGCTCATTTTGATTCGGTTACAACTAAGTTAAATGATAAATTAAGGTTGAGATGGCTCAACTAAAATTTATCTCGTTTAGATATATTTGCAACGCCCCAAGGCAGAGAAAATGTCAGAAGAACAACTAAACCAGTCAACTCCACAACCCTCTCAATCTCCGACACCGCAGGTTGATTCGGCTGCAAAGTCTGCCCCCACTGGCAGCAAAACTCAAAATGCCAGCAGCGCGGTTCCCAAAAATCAGAGAATCAAAGCTTTGATTGCCTCGATTGGGAATTTGGGAAAAAAAGGCAAAAAATTACCAGCCGAACCGCCGTTGCAGGCCCAAAAGCCGATCGCGCCCACCGCTGCTGACTCAGCAACAGTAACTCCTCCCGCTGTTGCTGTGGAAGTTAACAGCGTGCCACCAAAAGTTGCTGTAAAAGTTGATAAAAAGCCTGTATCCCAACGCAGGGAAGGGAGCTTTTTAGAGAACGTCGGTATACTTTGGCAAAGTATTGTGCGGCTAGTGCGATCGCTACTGCCACCATCTACGAATCAGAAGCTGTCCGATCCAATTTTAAACGCCGCTATAGCCGCTATTCTGATCGTTGTAGTCGGTTTAACTTTCAACACTTTCTCACCAAAACCGTCGGAGAAAGTAGCAAAAGTGCCTTTGCCAGCAGCGCAGCAGTCGCCGGCAACGTTTGGTGATTTTATGGCATCGGGAACGCCGCAATCGCCAGAGGCGATCGTACCATCTGAGCCAATCTCTGCTAACTTCAAAAGCAAGTTGCCCGATTTAGTGGCTCCGGAAAAACCGCAACCAGTAGAACTTATCCCACCGCCGCCGCTGACGCCGGAACAGTCTCTGATTGCTGCGATTCAAAATCAAGTTACTGAGATTAAGAATCGACTGGGCGGCGGTTTAGTTGAGTCTGTTCAAGCTAATTTTTCCAGCAGCATTTTGACAGTAAAAGTCGCTGAAGATTGGTACAAACTCAGCGCAATCGAGCAAACTCAACTAGCAACTAAAATGTGGAAAGAGGCTAATTTACTCGATTTTAGTAAGTTAGAAATTGCCAATATGGAAGGCAAGTTAATAGCTAGAAGTCCCGTTGTTGGTTCGGAAATGATTATTTTAGATAGAGGGATTAATTAGAATTTAAATAGTCTGTATCTGTACAACCTCATACCAGCATTACAGTCCAGGACGCAGAACCTAATTATGTAGGGTGTTCCCTGCGTACCTTATGGCTGTTGATTTTTTTGAGGAATATCGAACTTTTCCCAACTTCGACCGAATGCTAGCATTAAATTAATTAAGTTTGAGGGAAATTGAAAAATGACAATTTTAACTCAACTCGAACAAGTAGAAATTGAATATCCCAGCAGCGACGGAGAGCCGATGGCTGAAAGTGACATCACGCGGGATTACATGACTTACAGCGTTGAATCTGTCAAGCTTTACTTTCAAGAACGTTCTGATGTTTACGTGTCAGCCAATTCTTTCATATATTATGAAGAAGGGAACAACCAGGCAGTTGTGGCCCCGGATGTTTATGTGGTGTTTGGAGTAGCCAACCGCAAAAGGGATAATTATAAAGTTTGGGAATAAGGGGGAATTACTCCCGATTTTGTGTTAGAAATTACTTCGGAAACAACTCAGACGAAAGACCAAGAAACTAAACCGGAAATTTATCGGGCTTTGGGAGTTAGGGAATATTTTCAGTACGATCCGTCGGGAGATTACCTAAATCCGATTTTACAGGGAGTACGTCTAATAAACAATCAGTATGAGCCGATTGCAGCCAACAATATCGCTTTCGATACGCTGTGGTTGTTCAGTGAAGTGCTGGGACTGGAATTGCATATAATTTCAGGAGAATTGAGGTTTAGAGTTCCTGAAACGGGTGAGTTTTTGAAGACTCACAAGGAAGAAAATCTGGGCCGACTGGCAGCGGAGTCAACATTGCGATCGCTGGTAACTCAACTCTTAAATTCTGGAATGAGTCTGGAACAGGTGGCGCAAATGATGAATTTATCGACCGTGGAAGTGAGACGATTGGTAGGGGAAAACTTTTGATCGATCGCACTTTTCCCAGATATCAAGAATAGTGCGATCGAAGTATTGGACAAAATGTCAACAGTCAACAGTCAACAGTCAGCTATTAACTAATGACTAGAGAGGCTTATTAGTAGGTTTAAAACCCTGCTTCTGAAAATAGGTTCGGAATACCTCTTGAGCAATTGGTGCCGCCGATACAGAACCAAATCCGCCACCTTCAACTATAACTGCGATCGCAACTTCCGGTTTGTCAGCAGGAGCAAAACCCACATACATAGAATTGTCAGGATGACCGGGCATTTCCACCGTTCCAGTTTTGCCCGCGCTTAAAGGAATAGTACCATCATTCATGCGTTTGCCAGTACCTTTTTTCACCACGTCAATCAATCCCTCGCGAACTACTTTCAAAGTTGCCGGCTTAATACCTGTCTGGATTTTTTGGGTAATAGGAGTATTGGTTTGAGAAGCCAACAAATGGGGCTGCACTCGATAACCGCCATTAGCAACAGTTGACACCATCACAGCCAATTCGAGGGGAGTACAAAGTACCAAACCTTGACCGATCGCCATTGTTACTGTATCGCCCACATACCAATCTTCCCCATACATTTTCTGTTTCTCTGCTGGGATCGGAACTTGACCGTGATTGGCGGATTCTAACCCCAAAAGATCTAAATTAATAGTACCGCCAATGCCCATCGCTTTAGCCGCTTTCGCCATTTGTTCGGGGCCTGCTTCCATACCTACTTGATAGAAAAACGTATTACTGCTGTAGGCTAAAGCATCGCGGAAACCGATAACGCCGTAACCGCCGCTGTGTTCGTTAAAAGAAATTCCGCCGATCGTAATTGAAGAAGAAGTGCCCAAAGTCGAGTCAGGAGAAAACTTGCCTGACTCCATCCCCGCTATAGCAGTGACAATTTTAAAAGTGCTACCGACTGGATAACCTTGAACGGCTCGATTTAAAAACGGTTTTTCTGGCCCTTGCAGCCGATCCCATTCTGTTTGAGTCACCTTGCGGGTGAAAATATTGGGGTCAAATGTCGGCCAACTAGCCATTGTTAAAAGAGCTCCGGTTTTTACGTCGATCGCCACAACTGCACCCAGGCGATCGCCCAAAGCTTTTTCCGCAGTTTTCTGCATATCTAAATCTAAAGTTAGCTGCACCGGTTTGCCGGGAATCGGGTCTTTTACACCTAAATCTTGGATTTCCTCGCCCTTAGCATTCACCTCGATTAAACGGTTTCCCCAAACGCCCTCTAAAGTTGGATTGGCTAATTTTTCAACTCCCATTTGACCGACGAGCATCCCCATCGGATATACAGGGTTAGCTTTTAATTGCTCTAAACTAGCTTCGCCGACGTATCCCAAAAGGTGAGCTGCTAATTGCTGGTGGGGATTGTCTCGGCTCGATTCTACGCGAATTTCAACTCCCCGCAAAGTATTAGCTTGTTCTCCCAAAGCGACGAAAGTACCGACATCGATATCTTTACTAATTCGCACTGGCAGGGCTGATCTGTAGCCAGCTACATCGATTTTTTTGATAATTTCGGCTGCCGGAAGTTTGACGATCGGGCCCAGCGTAGTGGCGATCTCTTGCCACTCCTGGGCAGATCGCTCTTTTGGCCACACATAGACCGATCGAGATACGCGGCTGGCCACAAAAATTTTGCCGTTGCGGTCTAAAATTTGACCCCGAGTCGCTGGGACTGAAACAGGGCGAATGCGGTTATTTTCCGCCCGCTGTCGGTTATAGGCTCCCTGTATCAGTTGCAATTCGGCTAGACGAAATATTGGTAGCGTCACCAAGGTAGTGACGAGCAGCATGAAAATCATAACTTGGAGCGATCGGCTGCGTTGCCGTGAAGCATTGTCCAAGCCATTTTTGTCGAATCGGATTTTAGAGTTAAAAGAAAAATCGCCAGCCATATTAATTAATCTGCTCTTTTTATTCAACTAACAGGTTGATACGGTCCCCATCCGGATGATTTGGCAGATGATTACAGGGATTATAACTTCTCACTCTTTAGTAACAGACATAAATTCTGTCGATTGGCAGACGAATCAGCCGGATTATTTAATTAAGCTATATAAAATGTATGTTAAATATCAGCTTTTTCTGACAATTCAACTGTTAAGGAGGTAGGGGCGCTGTGGAACCGATCGATTTTTTGATTGCTTGGCTGGTGACGGGTAGCAGCTTGCTACTGATTTCTCAACTGCCGATCGGCGTAGAAATTGACAGCACACCGAAAGCAGTAATTTCTGCTGCGGCTTTGGGAATGTTGAATGTTTTAATTTTGCCAATTCTGAAAGCAGTTTTTTTCGTACCGAACCTACTGACGCTGGGATTGCTTTCCGGCCTGTTTGCTTTTGTAATGAACGTGATTATTTTTGCCTCCGCTGCGAAGTTAGTTGAAGGATTTAGTTTGCGGATGGGTCTTTGGAGCGCGGTACTGGGGGCGATCGCCTTGGCTGTAGTTAGCAGCTTTATCAACGGCGCACTGATTTAGCAACTTCCGCAGAAAAAGGGCGATAGAAATCGCCCCATATTTCCACACCTTACCCTGCGCGTTTCGTTTGCCTAAAAGCAATTTCTATCGCCGAATATTTATTCTCCCTTCTTCCTTCAATCGGTTACATCCGTTACATCCGTTAAACAATCCCTTGCCGAACTTCCTTCAATCGGTTACATCCGTTACATCCGTTACATCCGTTAAACAATCCGTTGCCGAACTTCCTTCTTAGTTCGCAATCACCGACTTATAGGCTGTCACTTTAATATCAATCCCAGTAATATCTGTCCCCACAACAACAGCCGCCGCTCCTAAATCCAAGGCTTTTTTAGCCATTTCCGGCCCAGAGATCCCGCCTTCACAGATAACGGGAACCTTAAGCTTTTCTACCATTTCGGCAAGCAAATCAAATCCTGGCGGCGAGAATTTTTCCGTCTGGGGAGTGTAGCCAAAAAGAGTAGTTGCTACAGTATCTGCTCCAGCTTCGGCTGCCGCGATCGCAGATTCTATTGTATCTACATCCGCCATCACTAATTTTCCCAGTTCGCTGTGAATTCGCGCGATTAATGTCTTTAAGTCTTCGCCCCCCGCAGGACGGTTTCTCAGAGTAGCATCAACGGCGATAATATCAGCTCCCGAAGCGGCGATCGCCCGCGCGTCTTCAAACCGAGGAGTAATGTAAATCTCGCATCCGGGCAATTGCTGCTTCCAAATCCCAATTATGGGAGCGGATATCTGTTTTCGTACCGCTGCAATGTGAGCCGGAGTGTCAATCCGCACGCCCGATGCACCTCGATTGATGGCGGTTCGAGCCATTGCCGTAATTACGATCGGATCGTGCAGCGGCGAATCAACAGGTGCTTGACAAGAAACAATTAATCCTGTAGGAATTTGAAAATTAATCATGGGGAATGGGGAATGGGGAATTGGGCATCGGGCATCGGGCATCGGGCATCGGGTTTTTTTTGTAATTCATTCCCTGTGCCCTATTGAACTCAAATAAGCGTTAAGTTTTGGTAGTATTTTATCGACAATTGGTTTAAATTTGCTTACTTTTTCGCTTGTGATAACTTGTCTAGCATAGGCTAATCTTAACCAGTTTACTCTTTCCTACCAAGAGCCTCTAGCAATTTTTACTAAACGCCGATTATCTTGGTCATTATAACGACCTCTTCCTTCAGCAATATTAGCACAGACACTATCAGCAGACCGAACGATCTGTTTGCCCATCGTATCTTTTGTGAAGTAATCCCATTTTTTAACAATCTCCCAAATCTGATTCGCCCAACTTTCCCCCAACTTATAAACCTCTAATTCCTCAAAATCAGGTCTTCCCATAATTACCTCAAAAACTCAATTATATTAAATGCCCAATGCCCAATGCCCCATGCCCCATGCCCCATGCCCCATGCCCCATGCCCTATTACCCATTACCAATCCCAGCCATTAAAGAAATAATTTTGTCCAGCAATTGCTCAGGGTGAATCGGTTTAGCCAAACAATCGTTAGCTCCGGCAGTCACGAAAGATATCTGCTCTGGCGGAATTTCAGTAGCGCTTAAAGCTAGAATCTTGATATTTTCAGTAGCGGGTCTTTGGCGTAGTTGGTGAATTATTTCGCAGCCATTCATACCGGGCAAACGCATATCGACAATCACAGCATTCGGCTGCAAAAGTTCAATTTGTTCCACCGCCGCCGAACCTTCAATCATCCACACCACTTGCAGTCCTGCTGCTGTCAGGATATCGCAAATCAGCATAGCAGTTTCTTCGTCTTCTTCTACCAGCACGAGACTGCCCCGCAAGGAGGAAGAATGCAGGGGTAAAGATGAATTAGATTTTTCATATGTGAATTTTGTGGATTCATCTTTGGTTAGAGTTTGGATGGGTATAAAAACGGTAAAAGTAGAGCCGACATTAACTGTAGATTTGACTTCGATCGCGCCCCCGTGAAGCTCTACTAACTGTTTAGTTAAAGCCAATCCCAGACCGGTGCCACCGTATTCGCGACGGTAGGGAGAATCCAACTGCTGGAATTTTTGAAACAAAAGCGATCGCTGATTTTCGGGAATTCCAATGCCGGTATCTTTGATTTGAAAAACAGCGGTACTGCCAGCAGGTGCAGTACCGGGCTGCCGCACTGCCGGCGTTTGATTTTTATCTTCTGTCACCCAAACTCGCAGGATGACTCGCCCACCTTCGGGAGTAAATTTAATCGCATTTCCTAAAAGGTTGAAGAGGATTTGTCTCACGCGGCGCGGGTCAGCGATGAAGCGATCGCACTCTTGTTTGATCCGCTGTTGTTGCACCAGTTCCACGCCTTTAGCCGTAGCTTTTTCTTTAAGCGCGTGCAGGCTCTGAGAAGCTAATTTAGAAAGTGAAAATTCACTAATTTTCAATACTGCTTTTCCCGCTTCTACTTGCGATAAATCTAAAATATCGTTAATTAATTCTAATAAGTGGTCGCCGCTGTCTCGGATAGTTTGTAGGTACTGCCGCTGCTTTTGCACCGGCACTTCTTTGCTGCCAACTTTGCCGTAAGACCACCGCAGCAGCGTGTCGGAAATGCCGATGACGCAGGTGAGGGGAGTCCGCAATTCGTGGCTCATAGCTGCCAAAAATTCGCTCTTGGCGAGGCTGGCAGACTGAGCGGCGACCAGTGCATCGTGCAGTTCTTGCGTGCGCTCTATTACGCGCTGTTCTGAGGTGCGCTTTTGCTGCTGGACTTCTGCATAAAGTTCGGCTTGGTAAATGGCGATCGCCAAATGTTCTGCTATTTGTCGCAAAAATGTTTTTTTGCTTTCTTCCCACTCCCGAAAAGTACACTGGTGGGCAATTAGCAGTCCCCACAACTCGTCTTGAACTACGATCGGCACTAGCAACTTCGCCCGCACCTTCGCCCGCCGCATCAAGTCTAAAAAACAAGGCTGCGAAGAGTAAGTTGTTTCCACATCCGCCACGCACAAAGTTAAACCTTTGCGATATTTCTCTTTGTCTAGGACTCCATTGGTAAAACACTGCGCGTCTTCACTAAAATTCAGTACAGACGAGATAGTATCGTTAGCTAAAGCTTCGTAGGTGACACGACCTAAATACAAGTAAGAACCGGAATTTTCTTTGATTTTGCCCGACCCCGAAACCGCCGCAGGTATTTCTTTAGCTAACTCGTCATTGTGCGATGCTGGCACTTTTTCAAATTGATAAATTAACAGGCGATCGACTTCCAAAAACTCTCGCACTCGCTCGACTGCTTTTGACAAAATTACAGGCAATTCCAAACTCTGGCGGATTTGAGTTGTCACTTGATTCAAAAGTCGCTCTTGTTCGAGCTGCTGCTGCAAAGCATCTTCCACTGGCTGACAAAATGAAATGCAGGGACTGGCAATTTGTAATTGATTGACTGCTTCGGTAATCTGGAGCTGTAGCGTTTCTGGAGCTATCACTTTGGGCGCGGAATTAAGTTCTATTTCTGTTTGGTTGTGTAGGGGCGGCTGACTGTTTTTTGTGGCATCTGAAGCGAGAATATCCAGCAAATTTAGGGTGAATTCGCTTTGAAAGAATGCCGAGTTTGGTTGTATATTTTTAATTGCTTGTTTGAGGGCGCGAATGTCAATTTTTCGCGGTGCGGGCGTTATTGCTGCGAGTTTGTGTGTGAGGGGAGAGAGGAAATTGGCGATCGCCCCAGGATCGAAAGTCAACTGCACATTCAATTGCGAATTGAGATTTTTTTCGCTGTGCTTGCGTCCGTTTGTTGCGAACTCATCTAATAGCTTGCCCTGCAGCAGCGCACTAAAATGATCGGATACCACTGCTGCAAACCTTTCCGAGGAGTTTTCCAGATTTTGAGAATCAGCGTGAGCATCGTCGGTGAGCCAAATCGCTCCGGGGAGTTCAGCCATTTGCTGTAACAACTGGTAAACAGCCTCAAAGGTTGCTAGTGGCAAAGTCCGATTTAAGGTTTTTGATTTCAATCTAGATATTTTCCCGGTTGTTTTAAAGAACAAAATATGAATGCCCCTGTTGTGAGGACGGAACCTGGGGCACAGCAGACGCCACCCATCCAACAGACTTGAGATGACAGCAGTCAGAAAGTAGGTAATAGAAGGCCCCGGGGTCAGAGAGCTAATTTCTTGCTATAGTTGTCATTTATTTTCTGGGCGAGTGAGTCCCGCTTCAGCGCTTTACGAGGGCGAAAGCGGTAGGAGGAAACGGGGGGAAGGGATACGGCTGTATAATTGATCGCTTCTGGTTGTGTTTGTGAACCTGGTTGTTGATGGAAACTAAGTAATTCCACTCCTATTGCTAGGGTGAAGTTAGCACGCGCCTTTGTTTTCTGAGCTGATTCGCCTAATGGCACGTCCTTAACCCAAATAAAAATGTCTAATCCTTAACGACAGAACAGGGGACTAGCTACGCATCCGCTTGGTGTCATTACTCAAAAAACCTAGACATCAAAGGTCTCAGGCTGGTCAACTGAAAATGAAGTTTTAGGCCCCAAGCCCAGTCACTTCCGTGCTGGGTCGTTGACTACTTTCAACAATCTTATTCCAGTATAATATTAATATATAATTTGTTAACTTGTACTTAACACTATCCGGGTAAATGAGCAATCCAACTCAACTCACCCCCGATTTCACGATCGGACATCTGCCGTGTCACGACTTCCAAGTGAGCGCTGCAACTCTAGGACTGGTAGTGGCTGAAAGATTTGAGCAAGAACCCCACCTGCCGGGAGTCATCATTACTCATGAATCACAGGTATTGGGCATGATTTCTCGCGTCAAATTTCGAGAGCAAATGAGTTTTCCCGATCGCCTAGAACTGTATGGGTCACACCCGATTCGAGCCTTGTTAGATTTTATTAGAATTCCGCCTTTGGTGCTTTCGGAAAACTGGAAAGTTGAGGATGCCGTGCAAGCGTCTTTCAACAGGCACAAAGACTTGATTTATGAACCGATTATTGTGGTGATGGAAAACCAGAGCCACCGCCTTTTGGATGTTCATACTTTGGTGATTGCCCAGTCTAAACTTTTATCTCAAGCTAACAAAGTTATCCAAAAATATCGCATAGAAAGACACAAGTATTTGGCACTAATTCAACAAGAACAGGCTAAGGTTCAAGAATGTAATGAGCTTTTAAAAATCCAACAACGTCAAACAGAAAAATTGCAGACTAATCCCAGTTCCCAGCAAGTGGCACTGGTCAAACAAGCTGAAGAAATTGCTCAAATGAATCAGCGATTTGTGAGGATTGCCAAACTGATTTCTTCGGAAGGTCGCCAAGCATTTCAAGCTACTTTTCAAGGTGCTAATTCTATTTGCAACAATACAGATAAAATTTTGGGCGTGGGCAAAGCAATAGCTAATGATTTAGAAACGGTTAACCGCACTTCCCGAACCATCCGGGAGGCGATCGAACAAGTCAGGCATTTAGCAGTACAGGTTGCTGTAGTTACCAATCAAATGGGAAGTCAGCCCAGCGGTCTGAGCAAAGTGAGTCTAGAAATTGGCAGACTGGCAAGTAAAACTTTTGAATTGGGGACTCAAATGGAGCAAATTGCCAGCCGGTTTAAACTTCGAGTTCACGAACTCACGGAGGCCGCAAGAGCGGGTGCTAATGTGGCTAAATCCGTGACTATCAAGATCGATCGCGCAGAAATGGCTCTGTTAGAGTTGGAAGAATTGATAGCGGAAAAAAATTTCAATTCATTGACCCCTATCCGAGAACCTTTGGGAGTCATAAAAAGTGTTACTGCTGATTCTTTGGTTCGAGAGATAGAACACGCCGAAGTAGCAGTTGCCGAGTTGGAAGATTTAGTTAAACATCAAGATTCCTCGCAATATCTGATTCAAAAGATTCAGCAGGCGCTGAAGTCCAAAAAGCCATAAAATGCCCGCCCGAATCTAATGCAATATTTCGAGAGGAAAACAAAGAAAATCCCAATAATAATTTACCATTATTCTATTTCTAGAATAGTATTTGTTATACTGAAGGTGGGGAATTTTTAAATTCAGTTGTAAAAAGGCTATTTAATTAGCCCCAAAAACCGATAAAAAGTTCCCCGAAGAGTTGGAAGGACAGGTGACGTTTATGAAAATCCTGCTGGTAGAAGATGACACAGTTACAGTTAGTGTGCTGACTGAAGCGCTGAACTCTCACAATTACAATGTGAATGCGGCCGCAGACGGTGAAACAGCGTTGCATTTGGTGCAGGCATACGATTACGACCTGATTGTGTTGGATGTGCTGATTCCTAAACTCGACGGCATTAGTTTGTGTCGAAAATTGCGATCGTCCGGCTGCCAAATGCCGATTTTACTGCTGACAGCGCTAGATAGCAGCGACGATCGAGTCCAAGGTTTAGAGGCGGGTGCAGACGATTATGTGGTTAAACCCTTTAATCTCGAAGAATTAATCGCTCGAATTCGGGCTTTGCTGCGCCGGGGTAAGGCAACTTTGTCGAGTACAAATTTGACATGGGAAAAACTGCAAGTCAACCCGGACACTACGGAAGTAACTTATGCCGAAAAAGTGCTGCACTTGACTCCCAAAGAGTACAATTTGCTAGAACTTTTCCTGAGAAATCCTCGGCGCATTTTTAGTCGCAGCGCCATCCTCGATCGCATTTGGTCTGCTGGCGAGTTTCCTCAAGAAGAAGCCGTTACCGCTCACATCAAGGGGCTGCGGCAGAAGCTGAAAGCAGCCGGGATGACTGTAGATTTAGTGGAAACCGTGTACGGATTGGGCTATCGCCTCAAAAGTCTGCCGGAGGACATTGAGAGCCAACAAGTTGGGCAGGAAACGGCAGAAACTGCTAAAACTCAAGAGACTTTATCTACTGAATCTAGCGGGTCGAGCCAGGAATTAAGCAAAGACGAGCGCCGTCTCAAAGTCTTGAATGCGATTGCCCAAATGCGGGAAAATTTAAAAGCTAATTTTATAGAAAAGGTGGCGATATTTGAGCTCGCGATCGCTCAACTGAAAAAGGGGAGATTGGAGGGCGAATTGCGAGAAGAAGCCCAGGCTCAAGCTCACAAATTAGTCGGTTCTTTGGGAACTTTAGGGCTGCCTAAAGGTTCGGAATTGGCGCGCCAGATAGAACAGTTGTTCAAGGCGGAAAACATCTTGAAACCGGGAACGGAGCGGCAAATTGAGGGATTTCTGCATAAGCTCAAACAAATATTCGATCGCCCGTCGCCCGAATCTGAAAGCGATGTGGTTGCTGAGGTTTCGCCACAGCGGCGAATGCTGATTGTTGATGATGATACTTTTGGCAGCGATCAACTGAAAACAGTAGCATCCGGTTCCGGCTTCCAGATAGAAGTTGCCAACTCTCCGCAAGCGGCAAGAAATGCGATTTCTCAACAGCCTCCCGACGCGATTTTGCTGGATTTGACATTTTCCAGATCTCAGGAAAACGGACTTTCTCTCTTAGCCGAACTCCGCAGTGAAAAGCCCGAAATTCCAGTGATGGTTTTTAGCGGGCACAATCAATTGAGCGATCGAATAGAAGTTGCTCGTTTGGGAGCTTCCGGCTTTTTACACAAATCTATGCCCCCAGCAGATATACTCAAAGCAGTCGCCCAACTAATCGACCAGACTGGCCCTGCTGAAGCTAAAGTTATGGTGGTAGACGATGACGTGCATCTATTGGCTGCACTGCAAGTGATTCTACAACCTTGGGGATTTCAAGTAACAACATTGGACGATCCCGAAAAGTTCTGGGAGGTACTCGAAACGACTTGTCCGGATTTGCTCATTTTAGATGTGGAGATGCCCGGTTACAGCGGTATCGAGCTGTGTTTGGCAGTTCGCAACGATTTGCGCTGGAGCAAGCTCCCCGTGCTATTTTTGACAGCTCATTCCGAGTCGGAAACCGTGCGCCAAATGTTTGTCGCAGGTGCTGACGACTACGTGAACAAGCCGATCGTGAAACCGGAATTAATTGCTCGCCTCCTAAATCGTTTGGAGCGGACTCAACTCAGAAACAGACTGGCTCAGGCACAGCGCTAATCCCATTTTAGATTTAAAGAATTAAAAAATTGAATAACAGGGAATGACTGATGAGATATGGGCTTCGAGCACGTACCTACACTTGTATTCTTTTTTTTAAAATGGGATAACTAGGAGCAAATATGCAGTGCGTGTCCGCAACAAATCAGGAAGCCTTAGCCAAGATTTGGGATTGTTAGATTGTGTGATGCCGACGCGGTGCTGTTAATTGATGCTGGCGCGCCGATCGAGAACACAAGCTAATTTAGAGAAGTATTAATCAGATGAAAGCAATGGTATTGCCCTCAGACACAGACAATCTCCATGACAGCGACGGCGAACAAATTTACGCCCCGGCTGCGATCCAACCTCATGGCATCCTTTTAGTGCTGGAATCTCCTGAGTTGAAAATTTTGCAAGTTAGTAACAATATTTTTGAGGATCTCGGCATTTATCCCGAAGAACTTTTGGGCAAATTTTTACAGGAATTTGTCGAAACTGAGGAAATGGAGGCTATAGAAAAAGCTTTATTTGAAAACTGCCCTCAATCTAACGGTATCAGATTATCATTCAAAAGTCAAAACCGCGAGTCTTTTTTTCAGGGGACGCTGCATCAATCTAGTTCAGCAGTAATTCTTGAACTCGAGTCGGCTGTTTCCCCAAAACCTAGCGATTCTTTCAATTTTTATCATTTAGTCCAAGAGCCGATAGACAAAATCCACAGAACACAAAACCTGCAAGTGCTATGTCAGACAGCAGTTGAAGAAGTGCGGAGGATGATCGGTTTCGATAGAGCGATCGTCTATCAATTTGATGCCACCGGTGCGGGGGAAGTTGTCGCCGAAGACAAAGTAGAAAGTTTGGCTCCTTTATTGGGACTGCACTATCCGGCTGGCGATATTCCCCCCCAGGCAAGAAACCTGTTCAACATGAATTTAATTCGGTTTATTCCCGATATTAACTGTCAGCCTGTAGAACTAATTCCTCACTGCAATCCGCTGACCGGTCGCCCCCTGGATCTGGGCTTCTCTTTGTTGAGAGCAGTTTCCCCTTGCCATGTTCAATATCTCAAAAATATGAACATTGGTGCTAGCATGACCCTGACATTAATCAAAGATCAAAAACTCTGGGGATTAATCGCCTGTCACCACCCAACGCGAAAGTATGTCAGCTACGAAACAAGAAAGGCTTGCGAACTGCTAGCAAAGTTTGTGAATCTAGAACTCAGCTACAAACAAGATAGCGAAAATTGGGAATATACACTTTATTTAAAAGAAAATTGCCATAAATTTGTCACAAAAATTTCTCAATCACACTGGTTTGTAGAAGGTTTACTTAAATCCCCAGATGAATTGCTGACCTTAGTGGGCGCTATCGGTGGAGTTGTGTGTGCCAATGAAAATTTAACAACCATCGGCAAAACCCCGGAATTGGTAGAAATCGAAAGCTTAATTGCTTGGATAAAAACTCAAAGAAATAATGATATTTTTCATACAGATTCTCTCTCAAAACTGTATCCGCCATCCGAGAAGTTTAAAGAAGTTGCTAGCGGTTTGCTGGTACTTGCCATGTCCGAGATGCAAAATTATTACATTTTGTGGTTCCGTCCAGAAACAATCCAAACTGTCAACTGGGCCGGTCAACCAGACGGGGAAATTGAAGTTAAACCGGATGGCAGCCGGCCGCTATCTCCTCGCAATTCCTTTGACTTGTGGCAAGAAACTGTGAGGTTAAAATCTTTGCCTTGGCAGCGGTGCGAAATCGAAATAGCCCGAGAACTTCGAGTTGCTATTACTAGCATGGAGTTGCGAAAAACCAATCAGCAGCTTAGCTTAGCTTTGTCGGCTACCAAAATCGGATTTTGGGACTGGGACGTGCAGAAAAATCGCCTTGTTTGGTCGAGGGAACACGAAGAGTTGTTTGGGTTGGCCCCGGGAACTTTTGGCGGAACTTATCAAAGTTTGGCAGCTTACGTTCACCCAGAAGATTTAAAAAGTATGGAGAATGCTATAAATCAGGCGATCGCCCAGCGATCGGATTACTGTCACGAAAACCGCGTGGTTTGGCCGGACGGCAGCATTCACTGGATTGAGGCGAAAGGTAAGTTTTTTTACAACGAAGCCGGCGATGCAGTGCGGATGGTGGGGACAGTTACAGAAATTACCGATCGCAAAGCTAGAGAATTACAGTTGCGCCTGTTGGAATCAGTAGTCACCACCACTAACGACGCCGTGCTAATTACCGAAGCTGAACCGATTGAGGAACCGGGCCCGCGAATTCTTTATGTCAACCCAGCTTTCACGCGGATGACCGGCTATACGCTAGAAGAAGTTGTGGGCAAAACGCCGCGCATCTTGCAAGGACAAAAAACAGACCGCGCCAGTCTCCATCGACTTCGGACAGCTTTGAAAACCTGGCAGCCGGTGCGGGTTGACTCGATAAATTACCGCAAAGACGGGACGGAATTTTGGGTAGAAATGAGCATTGTGCCCATAGCGGACGAAAATGGTGATTTTACCCACTGGGTATCAGTGCACCGGGATATTAGCGATCGCAAACTTGCTGAAGCCGCCCTCCAACAGCTCAACGAACGGTTAGAAATGCGAGTTTTGCAGCGAACCAAAGAACTAGAAAGCTCTCAAGCAGAACTTCGGGAAAGCGAAGCTTTATTTCGCTCTCTGAGCGAGAGTTCCCCCGTGGGCATTTTCAAAATCGATACTGAGGGGAAATGTACCTATACAAATCCTCGCTGTCAAGCAATTGGTGGCTTCACACCGACAGCAGCTTTAGGAAACGGCTGGATGCGGTTTGTTCACCGCGAAGACATCAAACTAATTCTGTCTAAGTGGTCGGAATCACAATCGCTAGATGGGGAATTTTCCTGCGAATTCCGCCACATCCAGCGAGACGGAACCATCCGGTTTTGTCGGCTTAAAACAGCTCCGATTTTTTCCGACAGAGCTCAACTCATTGGTCACGTCGGCACAGTCACAGATATCACAGAAAGTCGGGCAATTGAAAAAATGAAAAATGAGTTTATTTCGATTGTCAGCCACGAACTGCGAACGCCGCTTGCCTCCATTCGCGGTTCTTTAGGTTTGCTGGCGGCTGGGGTACTGAAAAATAAACCGGAAACTGCCAAACAGATGTTAGAAATCGCTTCGAGCGATACCGAACGGTTAGTGCGTTTGGTAAACGATATTCTCGACTTAGAGCGGCTCGATTCGAGCCAAGTTATCCTCGTCAAGCAGTGGTGCGATGCCGAGGTTTTGATGCGGAAGTCGGCAGAAGCTGTGCTTTCTTTGGCTGCCGAAAATAACATTAATTTGTCGCTTTTGCCCGAAACAGCAAAAATTTGGGCTGACCCCGACAGAATCGTTCAACTGTTGGTAAATTTGTTGAGCAATGCGATTAAATTCTCTGCTCCGGGGAGTACAGTAACTGTCAGGGTTGAAGATTTGGGCGATTCCCTACGGGATAGCTACGCTTCACGGGTTTTATTTGAAGTCAAAGATCGAGGGCGGGGGATTCCTGCAGATAAACTAGAAACTATCTTTGGACGGTTTCAACAAGTCGATGCTTCTGACTCCCGCCAAAAAGGAGGTACGGGGTTGGGTTTGGCTATCTGTCGCAGCATAGTACAGCAACACGGCGGCAGAATTTGGGCCGAAAGTGTTGTCTCAGAAGGAAGCAGTTTCTATTTCACAGTGCCCGCACCGTTGGAAGGCGAAGGGGGAAAAAGTTTGGAGGTTTGAGATTGGTTTGATCAGAGCTCGCGAAAGCTCAAGTTCCAGGAAATGCACGCGACTAGGATGATTTTGGGAGGCTAATATGTCGATTTTTGGCGTTGCACAATTGGAGGATGATGCTTGTGGGGAGTAGGGGTTAGGCGTCCCGCCTGCGGTGAAAATATACCGGACGGGCTCATGGGCCCATCCCACAAAACAATCAAAATCATCCCGCCATTATTGAACTCCCGATTTTTCTGGTCAGGGTTTCAGTAGGTGAGTGGCTAAATATAGCAACCTCGCTCGATTAGGACGTTCTTAAGTGCTGAAACTCTTAATTTTATTGCTTCTTCCTTCGGGTATATCTGTCAAGAAACCCGGTTGATGAGGCAGCGTGGGTAAGTTTTTTTTCGGTTTACCATGATTAATTTAAAATTAGAGTTTTGATTATGTCAGCAAAGCGCATTCTGGTCATCGATGATGAAAAAAACCTCTGCAGCGTGATTCAGGCCTGTCTGGAACATCTAGGCGGCTGGATTGTACTAAGCGCACCCGACGGCAGCCAAGGATTGCTTTTAGCTGAAACTCAACTGCCTGACGCTATTCTGCTAGATGTGATGATGCCGGATATGGACGGCCTTACTCTGTTTGGTTTGCTGCAAAACAATGCGGCTACTCGCGGGATTCCGGTGATTTTCCTGACGGCTAAGGTGCAGGCGATGGATTTGAGCCAATTTGCTGATTTGGGGGTAGCGGGGGTGATTGCAAAGCCTTTCGATCCTTTGAGTTTGGCACAGCAAGTGGCGGAAATTCTGGGTTGGGAACCGTTGCTTTAAACTCGGGTAAAATACATCGCAGATAGCATAAAACTCGCCGTTTCAAACCGCTGCTACTAGACAAACAAAGTCGACCCAGCCCGACGCAAGAATTAATGGGGCATTAAAGCCGGATGACGATCAAAAATCCGCTTTCTCGTTCCTTTGATTCTTGCAAAAATCACGAAATTATGTTATTAAACCTGGTTTCTGCGTCCAGGAAATTCCTAGTTTTTCCTGCTATTTTCATAATTTCCTCATTTTTTTGATTTAGCTTTGAGATCGATCGGTGATTGGTTAATTTAAACTCTGATTCCCTAGAAGTTCTAGAGATGATCTCGGGGAGTCGGGGTTTTTTGTTACCTGCAAAGGCGATCGGCTATCACCGTATTTACAGGCAGAATAACTCCTCCAGAAGTTACGCACACTTGCCTTAAGAAGCTTTTTTTTAAACCCGGAATCACAGATGCAGCCAAGTTTTTGGCTAAAAAACTCCGTTTCACCCTGCTAATCGAAGATTTACGCAGAGTTCCCTGAGAAACCGGGTTTTTTAACCCAGGATCACAGATGCAGCCAAGTTTTTGGGTAAAAAACCCGGTTTTTGCCTAAGTGTTGTAATCCCTGCTTCGGCAAAAGTATATTTATCAAAAAAAATTATGATCTTCATAATTTCCTCATATTTTTTAGATAAAGTTTACCTCAAGCTCTCGATCTGAAGTTCGATCGCACTCTCAGCACCATTCCGCTGCCCCAGAGCGAATTTGTTCTCAGGAGAGTTCGGGACAGTGACGGTACTTTCGATTAACTGCTGCCACAGCACAACCAATCTCAATAAGTCAGGATTTAGGCCCTGCATACCAAACAAACCGGGTTTTTTAACCAGGAAAAACGGGGTTTCTCCGGCCGACCTCTAAGTGTTGGCAGGATAACTCAGTGCTACAAAAATTAATAACTGAAGATGTGATGCGCTCTTGAATAACAACAAAAAAATATGTCGGTAGTTTTGTCAAGAGCGAAACTCGCAATTGCCACTAACAGGCAAAGTCAAGTCTCAGTACGTGTTTGAAAGAGTGTGGAGATTTTCTAAATGTCTGATCAGCTATCTTATAAAGGTAACAACCAGATTCTGTGCTATTACGCAAATGTTACCAACCTAGTTCAGGTGGTTCGGATTGGGAACATTCCTAATTGGTACTTTGAAAGAGTGATGTTTCCGGGACAGCGACTGATGTTTGAAGCTGCTGCCGAAGCAGTCTTAGAAATTCACACTGGTGCGGTGCCAAGTGCTATTTTATCGGGCAAGATTCCCTGCTACCGGCTGCGGGTTATAGAAGAGGTAACTTCCGAGTTCGAGCTGGTGATGACCGAAGAACGATTGGCGGTATTAGCTGGTTAAACTTCATGAGAAATCAGACGAGTTCGAGAATGGCCAGAAAAATATTAGTTAACGAGTGTTTGGGGACGGGGAAAATGCAGAAAAGTCTTGTCAATATTACCTTAGCTGTAGTCACAGAGGAAGTAGAAATTATCCTGGAGTCTTATCCGAAGCACCCCTACCAACAAGCTTTTTCCCCTTCGGGATTGCGACAAGATTTAATTGCTTATGTGCTCAGCCGAGTTCCTAATAGATATACTGCGATCGACTCCGGCGAGTCTGTGTCAAACCAAACAGTTCAGGTTCGCTGTTCTTCAGAGCAATTGCTGCACATAGAAAATTTGATTCATACTGGCATTCGCGACGTGCTGCACAGCTATCAGAAGATAGATTACCGCCTTCCTGAAGAAGTTAAATTTGATTCGAGAGTTGCTAGTTGGTTGTAATAGTTTCTTGTGAATGAGGGAGACGCCGAGATTCTCGGCCCTCTCGGTTGGGCGAGGTGGAATTGTTTACTGACTCGATGGTTCAAGACTTTTCGTAATCGCAGCAGCAGTTGCACGGGCCATTGGGATTGACAGCACAGCGCAGAATTTCCGATCGCGCATTAAAGCGACAGCTAGCATCTCCGATAACCCAGATGCCGCTTACAAAAGTTCTTTCCGTCGGGGGTGTGGCCGACTGCACGTACAGGGCAATTTTTTGCAGATGGTAGCGACCGGATTTGAGTTGATACCGGTGGTGGCGTTCCAAGACAGCGTAAGTTTGTCCCTCTAAATCTATATAGTTCCCCGGTTGTGGCGTCCAATCCAGCCGAATGCTACCTAAATATTGGCGGGGGTGAGAGAGAATCACCTCTACAGGTAAAGTATTTTGTTCCATGTGGCGGTGCGTTCGCGAACTGAACTAAAGGGGCAAATAGTTGCCTAAACCGACATCTTCTTGATCTAGAAAGAGCAGTTTTTCTAGAGAGAGTAATTTAGGTTGAGGCGCTAAACTTAACTATAGAACCTTTGGCGATCGGGGGATAGCCGACCTATCTTGGGATAGCCGAGTATCCAACAGGGATAGGAAATAAACTTCAACTCGCTTGAGCTAACTAAAGTTAAGTTCGATTAGCTTTGATAAAGCAGTACACGCTGATGGTATCGCAACTTGCAGGTTCGATCGATACGCGGTTGAGATTCCTGAATAGATTTTAACGGTTTGCATGACTTGGGGTGCATCGGGTGCGTTTGTACTGAGGACTGAAGTCCTCAGTACAAACCAAAGCGAATTTTTGGTAATCAAAATTCCCAAAAATATGCCATTCCTTCCATGATTCCCCAAGCGCAAGCAGAGCCAGCTAAATAATGATTTTCAGTACCAAATTCGCGATACCATTCTAAGAGCTCTGATAAAGCATTAGCGACGATTACTCCCCGGACATCCTGTTCAAACATATTGATATCATTGCCCGAATCACCGCAAACTAATGTTGCCTCCGATGGAATTTGTAGGCGCTTTTGTAAATAAGTAAGGGCATTGCCTTTATTGCTAGTTTGCGGTAAAATATCCACATCGCGATTGCTGCTAAAAATGATTTGAGCTGGCAGTCGCGATTCAGTTAACTTTTGCTGCAAAGTCTGGAGAGTCGAGCGGTTTTCTGCTGCTGGTTCCAGACAATAACTGATTTTCCAAGGATTTTGTTCTTTTAGGGATTGGGGTTTAAGCTGGGAAAACTGCTGAGCTAAAGAGGCGATCGCCATTTTATCCCAGTCTTGAGAAAGATACTCCGCCCAATCTAAATCGAGGGTTCCGTCTTGGTAAATTTCGCTGCCTACACCTGCGATCAAATAGTCGGGTTCTAGCAGTTGCTTTTGGGCAATTAATTCGCAAGTTGAAGCATGAGAACGCCCGGTAGCATAAACCAAACAAATTTGCGATCGCTTTGATTGCAAGCGCTGGTTTAAAAGTTGAGTGGCTTCGTCATCTCCGACTAGCGTGTTGTCTAAATCTGTAACTAATAAAAACTTCATTTTGGGAATTAGTCAGTAGTCAGTAGTCAGTAGTCATCAGTGATTAGTGATTGGAAATCGCTTGCTTCCTAAAATAATTTTAAATATTTATAAGAATTTGTTAAACCAAACACATTTATAAGCAAGCTTATCGTTTAAGATTGCCCCAATTTAATTTTCAACAAGTGGTGTGAGCGGTATGGTGAATAATTCAACCTCCCTTAAAGCTTTTTGGCTGTCTTTCTTGATTTCTGGTGCGGCGGTGCCTTTGGGGCCGATCGCAGCAACAGCTCAAATTCAGGATACCTCAACTCCAGAAGTTGCGCTAGAAGCGAGTGCCGTCCCGGAGGCTAACCCAGACGCAGCGCTGGCAGCAGTTAAGATTGAGATACCGCAGTTAGCGCCGATCACCGCAGAGACTAAATCAACAGTCGATCGCACTTTACCCGAAACAGATGCAGCATGGGTGAATCGTGCTTTACCCGAAACAGATATAGCAACAGTCGATCGCGCTTTACCCGAAACAGATGCAGCATGGGTGAATCGCGCTTTACCCGCAACAGATATAGCAACAGTCGATCGAGCTTTACCTGACACAGATGCAGCAAAAGTCGATCGTGCTTTACCCACAAAAGATAAAGCAACAGAGGATCTCGCAACAACAGCCCCAGAAATAATGGGGGCAATTCCCGAATTGCCCCCCCAGGAGTTAGAAATTGCAAACTCTCCTCAGTCTCAAAACGTTGCTGATGCCAGCAAAGTTGCCGATATCAACAGCGAGACGGGCACCGCTGATGACCTCAGCATACAAGAAGACGCAGCACAAGTCACATCTGTTTCCCAACTCTCCGACGTGCGCCCCACAGATTGGGCATTTCAAGCACTGCAATCCCTAGTAGAAAGATACGGCTGCATTGCGGGATATCCAGACGGCACATTCCGAGGCAATCGAGCAATGACTCGCTACGAATTCGCCGCCGGATTAAACGCTTGCTTAGACCAAATTACCCAACAACTGGGCGGTTCTACTGGTAATTTAGTCAAGCGAGAAGATTTACTCGCTTTGCAAAGATTGCAAGAAGAATTTGCCGCAGAATTAGCTACTTTGCGTGGTCGAGTAGATGCTTTAGAAGCCCGCACTGCCGAATTAGAAGCCAACCAATTTTCAACTACTACTAAACTAAACGGATTTGCTTGGTTTAACCTGACTGGAGCTTTTGCGGGCGAGCGAGTCCGAGTTGAAGCAACAAATGGAAATGCTGCGCCGCTCGATCGAGTAGCCGGACGCGATCCTGTCACCAACAGACCAATTGTGCAGAGAGTGGACGACCCAGAAATCACTTTCAGTCAGTTAGTTTGGTTGACCCTCACTACTTCTTTTACAGGGAAAGACGAATTGATTACACAGCTAGCTGTAGGTAATGGCAATTCCCCAGCCAACCAGTTTACTTCTGTGGGTTTTTTCAATACATTCGGCACTCCTTTCCTCGATCAAACTGCGGGAGGAAATCCCAATGAAGTTATCCTGCGGGAACTTTCCTATCGGTTCCCACTTACCAACAGCTTGCAAGTAGTAGTCGGGCCGCGGATTAATTTTTACCGCTACTTTGACAACAATAGGTTTAATTTTTTCGTAGACGGTGCGAGCAGCTTTAATTCTAACAACAGCCCTTTGTTAAGCGCTACCAGACGCGGTGCCGGTGCTTTGGTTTTGTGGGATATCGGCCGCGCATTGAAACTGCGTTTTGGCTATTTGGGCGAGAGTACGGAATTTTTGCCCACTTCCGTGTTTAATTCCGCTTCCAATCCCTCTCAAGGCTTGTTTGGTGGAACAAATACGACTACAGCAGAATTAACATTCAGTCCGAGCGATCGGACTAATTTGCGCTTTTTGTACAGCCGTTCCAACATCCAGCAAATCGGCGGCTTAATTGGATCTCCTAACAGCAAGCCGTTAAACGGTGTGGCAGATGACGGTTTTGGTGGCCGCCTGGGGAATGCGACTGCGAATACTTATAGTTTCAATTTCGATTGGTTAGTCACTCGCCGCTTGGGTCTTTTCGGCCGCTACGGCTACGCCGAAACCAATATATTTCCCAAGACTAACCGACCCGACGGCACGATCAAAAATCAATCTTATCAGTTAGGACTTGCACTTCCCGATTTGTTCAAAGAAGGAGCTGTGTTTACGCTGTCATTTTTAGTACCTTTTGACTTTACTGGCGGTCGGAGATTTCTGGTTTCTGGCGGAGGGAATGGCGGCACTCAGTACGAAATTGAGGCAACTTATTATTTGCCTCTCACCGACCATATTTCGATCGTGCCAGCATTTTATGCGATCAGCAATGCCAACAATTTTGATAACAATCCGACAATTTTTGTGGGCAATTTGCGGACGCAGTTTAGTTTTTAGGTAAATTAGGACTTACTTGAACCTAATTATAGTATTTTTCAGTTGAATGAGGTACACATTGGTAATGGGTAATGGGGTGCTGACTGGAGAGTACCTGACTCTGTTGAAAACTTGTATATGTAGGGTGCGGTGTTCGCACCTTACCGCGTTATGTAAGGTGCGAACACCGCACCTTACCGCGTTAGAGTAGGGTGTCAAACCACTGATACCAAATCCGCGTTAAAAACCCCTTGATAAGACTCGGCGATTGAAATCGCTACTACACAAACTTTCGTTCCTAGCTGAGAGGGACTAAGAAATCATATCAATTCCGGTTGCACCGGAATTATTGTTGACTGTTGACTGTTGACTGTTGACTGTTGACGGGCGGGTCGAAAAACTGAATGGTTGAGTGTTAACTGTTGACTCGATTTTATTATTCCGATGCAACCGGAAACGATATCAAGGGGGTTTTTAAGCCTAATGCGGACATAACTATATTAATGGACATGATATCAAATCCGCCCTTCATCGTCGGGCGTAAAATCGAGTCAACAGTCAACACTCAACCATCATTCAGTTTTTCGACTGACAGTTAACGGCCAACAGCCAACAGCCAACAGTCAACAGTCAACAGTCAACAATCATGAGGAGTGCACCCGGAATTGATATCATATCCTGATGAGCGGCGTCCTGATGTCAACGAATTGGAATTTCGATGATAAATTCAGTGCCTTTACCGGGTTCCGAGTGACACTGCAATTTGCCGTTGTGTTTTTCAACGACAATTTGGTGCGAAATTGATAAACCCAAACCTGTGCCTTTACCTACGGGTTTTGTGGTAAAAAACGGGTCAAACAAACGCACGATTTGATCTTCGGTAATGCCCAAGCCGTTGTCTTTAATCCGAATACAAATGCTCTTGTTATCAATCGTTTCAGTTTGAATCGTAATAGTAGGAAAGGGAGAATTAGCGGTAGTTTTTGCTTGGCTGCTGCTTTCTTCCAAGGCGTCGATCGCATTGGCCAATACATTCATAAATACCTGATTTAACAGTCCGGGATGACAGTTTATTTGCGGCAGTTCTCCGTATTCTTTAATCACCTTAATGCCCTGCCATTTGGCCTTGGCCTTCAGCCGGGTGTTCAACATTAACAAGGTACTTTCTAAACCTTCGTGAATGTCGGCAGTCTTGATTTTCGCTTCGTCCGCCCGCGAGAAATTTCGGAGAGTTTGAATAATTTCTACAATTCGCTCGCATCCGGTCTGCATTGAAGTGAGCAATTTTGGCAGGTCTTCTGCTAGAAATTCTAAGTCTATATCCTCGGCTTGTTGCTGAATTTTTGCTGGCGGATTTGGGTACTCTTCTCGATACACCTGTACGATTTCTAACAAGTCGAGAACGTAGCCTCGGACGTGGCAGAGGTTGCCGGCGACAAAGCCCACTGGGTTGTTTATTTCGTGGGCAATTCCTGCTAGCACCTGTCCGAGGGAAGACATTTTTTCGGTTTGTACTAACTGCATTTGAGTTTGCTGCAATTCGTGCAAAGCTGTTTGCAGTTCTTGGGATTTTTGCCGATCGCGATCGGCGGCGGCGGCCCGTTCTTCCTCAACTCCGATCGCCCCGGCAATAATTCCGATCAGCTTGCAGTCGGCTTCTGTGGGCGCGATCGACTCGGTGTTGACAACGCACACCGCACCCACGTAATTGTCGCCCAGCCGCACTGCTTGTCCCAGATAGCTTCGCAGTTGGTAGCGGATCACAGTGGGATCGGTTTGGGCGTAGATCGTGTTCTGCAAGTCAGGAATGGCAACAGCCCGATCGCTTCCTTTGCTGCATACGTCGGTGCAGATGCGGCCCTCGGCGCGATCGACCAGCGGGTAGTCCGGCGGCGCTTGCCAAGTCGCGATCGCTTGCAGCAGTCCGCCACCGAAGCGGCTGTAGATGGCGCAGCTTCCGCCCAAAAGCTCGCCGGCTAAGGATGTCAGCCGCTGGATGTTCTCAGCGGCGTCGGTGGTGAATCCCAAAAAGCACTCGTTGATTTTGCTGAGGCGGTACTCTGCTTGCCTGCGCGCCGTCATGTCGCGGGAGTTGATCACAATTCCTTTCACAGCGGGGTCTGCTAGCAAGTTGATGCCGACACCTTCAAGAAAACACCAAGAACCGTCAGCGCGCCGGAAGCGACCTTCTAGGGCGATCGGATCGCCTGGATTTGCGATCAGTTTTTCGCCGTAGGACATCACCGAGGGAAGGTCGTCAGGATGGATTAAATCGAGAGCAATTTGACTGGCGACTTCATCGGGTTCGTAGCCTAAAACTCTTTCTACAGAAGGGCTTTCGTAAACAATGTGACCACGGGCGTCGAGAATAGTAATGATGTCGGAACTGTTGAGAATTAGCGATCGCCACTTAGCCTCATTTTGAAACAAAGCTGACTCGGCTTGTTTGCGATCGGTAATATCCTCTACCATTTGCAAAAGAAACTGTGGCGTTCCCTGACTGCTGTCGATGACAGAGGCGCTGAGGCGTCCCCACCTGATGCTGCCGTCTTGGCGGAGGTAGCGCTTCTCGATTTGGTAAGCTTCGCGGGAACCCGCGACCAACTGTTGGCGCAACTCCCGCGAAACTGGTGCGTCTTCCGGGTGCGCGCAGTCGTCGAGGCCGACACCCCGCAGTTGAGCTTCCGAGAACCCCAGCATAGCTTGAAATGCCGGGTTAGTGGCGATCGCAACACCTTCGAGGGTAGCGACTACCATGCCGATCGCAGCGCGTTCAAAAATTGCCCGAAACCGCTGTTCGCTGTCTCGCAAAGCTGCATCCGCTTCCACTTCCTGGGTGATGTCGCGCCCCGCGACGGCCAAACCTTTGCGCGAACCGTCGGGGTTGAACAGCGGCACTTTCCGCACTTCAAACAAATTGCTGCCGCCTGTGGGCAATGAGACAATTTGGCGGCTGGAGGTAAGAGTGCCTGCTTCCCAGGTGGTTTCGTCGGTTTCCTGCCAAGTTACCAGGATTTCTCTGACTCTGGGATCGGCGGCGGCAGCGAGTTCGGCAGTAGTTTTGCCCTGGTAGTCTGCGGTTTCCCAGCCCAAAAGTTGGAGGGCGCAGTCGTTGGCAATCAGCCAGCGCCCTTCGCTGTCTGTGAGGTTGATCGCGTCGGGGACGGCGTTAATCGCTGTTTTCAGCCAGTATTCTTGATTTCGCAGGGCTGCTTCGGCGCGCTTGCGATCGGCGATTTCGGCGACGGTTCCTTCGTAGTAAAGGAGTTCGCCGCTTTCGTCGCGGACTTCGCGAACGTTTTCCGAGATCCAGGTAGTGCTGCCGTCTTTGCGGCAGACGCAGGACTCAAACTCTTTCAGGGAGCCGTTTTGGCTGATTTCGGCAATGAAGGAAGCGCGGCGGGTGCGATCGGCGTAAAGGTTTTTTGCCGAACATTTTGCGATCAGTTCTGAGGGGGAATCGTAGCCGTACATTCGGGCGAGTGCCTGGTTGGCGCTGAGGTAGCGCCCGTCTGGGGCGGTTTGAAATATGCCTTCGGTGGCGTTTTCAAAGATGCTGCGGTATTTTGCCTCGGCTTGTTTGAGGGCTTCTTCTGCTTGGAAGCGATCGGTGATATCAGATTGGACGCCAATGAAGTGAGTAACGATCCCGCTGCTGTCGCGCACCGGCGAGATGCTGAGTTCGTTCCAGAAGTGGGTGCCGTCTTTGCGGTAGTTTTTCAGAACTACTTTGCAGTCATGCTGTTCTTTCAGGGCCACACGGATTTGATCGACGGCAGCGCGATCGGTATCCGGGCCTTGCAGGAAGCGGCAGTTCTTCCCAATTATTTCGGTGCGATTGTAGCCTGTAATCCGCTCGAAAGCCCCGTTGCAGTAGACTATGGGCTTGTCCGGCTGGGTAGCGTCCGCGATCGCGATGCCGTTGCTGGTAGCTGCCAGGGCGCGATCGTACAGCCGAAATACTTCTTCTATTAAATTAGGTGCATTGCCGCCGGTACGAGTCGGCGATAGCGTTTCAGAAGGAATGCTTATATCTATCTGCATGAGTTTCTATAAATTGAGTTTCTTCTAGATCCCGACTGGCAGCACACCCTAGACTTTAACAGAATTGCCTGTTTTCCCCAGGCCGAAGTTAGAAGGCTATTATGCAGAAGTTGGGCGGTAAATCCTACCTAAAAATAATCTGGCTTCCCTCGTTTTTTTCCTCTTTGCTTCTGCCTTGCGCCTTCTACCTTCAAAGGAATCCTACTTGTTAATTTATAATAGCTGTTCCCGGGATCACTCTATCTTTGGTATGGTTTGCTTGGCAGGGTTTGGGGGGATTACAAGTTCGGGCATTTATTTTTTTAATTAAATAAAAACTACCTCATCCGGCTCAAGTAAAAAAAATAATTAAATACTTTTTAGTTGAATGATTCAAACTCTTCTCTCAAACAAACCGAGGAAAAATTAATTTTGAACGAACACAGCAAGTTCTGAAATATCGTCGATCGCGAAAGTCGGTTCTAGGGCGAGACACGGAGGGCGATCCCCATATCCGTAAGCCGCCCAACAAACATCTATCCCAGCATTTTTAGCAAACAGCAAATCAACCGCTGTATCGCCAACCATTAAAACTTGACTGTTATCCAACTCGGGGAACAGCGGTTTAATAATCGAGTGGAAAACAGCCGGATTGGGTTTCGGAATAATTTGTCCGTTATCACCTACAATTAAATCAAAAAAACTGTGAACCTTCAATTTTTTTAGTAATAAATCAACAAAACTAACCTGTTTGTTGCTAAAAACTCCCAGGCTCAATCCCGACTGACGCGCCAACTGCAAGACTTGCTTTGTCCCCGGAAATAAATCGACCTGCTTTTCAGCTTCCGTCCGATAATAAGAGCGGTAAGTTTCAACCCATTCAGGAATTGCGCTTTCCTCGATCGCCGGATGGAGGATTTTAAAAGAATTTGGTAAATTGATGCCGATCGTACTTATAATAGTATCAGCAGTAGGAGGGGTAATATTGAAAGTTTCAAAAGTTTTGGTAAAGCAAAATACAATAGCTTTGTGAGTAATTGCTAAAGTGCCGTCGAAGTCAAAAATAATTAATTTGTACTTACTCATATTCCTTAAAATTTTATAGATGGCAACCGGAGGTTTACCCTAAAATAATAGCCTTATTAATCTCTAAGTTACCAATTATAAGTATAAATTTTCAACCTTCAAGAGGTCAACATGAGTGTCACCGAAAAACCCGAAATTCTAGCCACGGATTTTCCAGACCACACTCAATTACCAGACTCCGACGGTACTTTTGGGAAAAACTTCCAAGAACATCCTCAAAGCATCCTGTTAACAACATAAATTCGACCCATTTTAGACCAAATTCATCCCGACGGACAATACTGCATCGGTCAAGATTCCGGTATTTACTGGCGAGTGGCCCGGCCCCCGGAACCGCCAGAAAGAGGAGCCGAAGCACCTGATTGGTTTTACGTGCCCGACGTGCCGCCAACTCTTGACGGAAATCTTCGTCGCTTCTATGTAATGTGGCAGGAATTAATGCCGCCTCTGATTGTATTTGAATTTGTTTCTGGTGATGGCAGTGAAGAAAGAGATAGGACTCCTCGCCAGGGCAAATTCTGGATTTACGAACGGATAATTCGACCTGCTTTTTACGGCATTTATGAAGTCAAAAAGGCACAAGTTGAAGTGTATCATTTGGTAGAAGATCGGTTCGAGTTAGTCCCACAAAATGAGCGCGGACATTACGCGATCGCACAAATAGGAGTGGAATTAGGCATTTGGCAAGGGGTTTATCAGGGTGTAGAACTGCCTTGGCTACGCTGGTGGGATGCCTCTGGGAATTTGCTGCCGGCCGCCGAAGAGCGGGCAGAACAAGCCGAATTAGTGGCAGAACAAGAACGACAAAGGCGCATAGAAGCTGAGTTGCGAATTCAAGCTTTGGAAGCGCGTTTGCGAGAGTTAGAAGGAGGCTAAAATCAGAATCAAGAGGGCGGGTTTATTAAATTATTGGTTGAGAGACTTAAATGGCTGGTAAAACCCGCCCCTACCACATATTTTTTGTCGTTTACGCAGATATTTTTTCTCTTTGCTCCGGTTTGCAGTATGGAAATTTAAAAAATTATCGTTTCTCATCCAGAAGCTGCTTGTATTATTTGATAAGTATTTTGTAGCTTTGTGTAGAATCTATGGCACTAATTGTTCAGAAATATGGCGGAACCTCGGTTGGTACAGTCGATCGCATTCTGGAGGTAGCCAGACGAGTTGTAAAAACAGCACAGCTCGGCAACTCTCTCGTTGTCGTACTTTCAGCGATGGGCAAAACCACCGACGGTTTAGTTAAACTCGCCAAGGAAATTTCCGCAAATCCCAACAAGCGGGAAATGGATATGTTGCTTTCCACTGGGGAACAAGTCTCGATCGCACTTTTGAGCATGGCATTGCAGGAAATGGGACAGCCCGCAATTTCCCTCACCGGCGCCCAAGTTGGCATTGTCACCGAAGCCGCCCACACCCGCGCCCGGATTTTGCGAATTGACCCAAATCGGCTGGAGAGTCAGTTAAAAAGCGGTAAAGTCGTTGTGGTTGCGGGGTTCCAAGGTATCGCCGATGCCGGAGAATTGGAAATTACCACCTTGGGCCGTGGCGGTTCCGACACAACCGCAGTAGCCTTGGCTGCAGCCCTGCGGGCAGACAGGTGCGAAATTTATACCGACGTGCCCGGAATTCTGACTACAGATCCGCGCTTGGTTGCCGACGCCCAATTAATGGACGAAATCACTTGCGACGAAATGCTGGAATTGGCGAGTTTGGGCGCAAAAGTCCTGCACCCGCGCGCGGTAGAAATTGCCAAGAATTACGGCGTGCCGCTGGTAGTGCTTTCTAGCTGGAGTGACGCCCCCGGTACGCGGGTAGTGTCCCCACCCCCCAAACTTCGGCCTTTGGAGGGTTTAGAGCTCGCAACAGCGGTGGATGCGGTGGAATTTGACTTAGATCAGGCAGGGGTGTCGCTACTGCGTTTGCCCGATCGCCCGGGAGTAGCAGCGCGGTTGTTTGGTGCGATCGCGCAGCAAAACCTCGATGTAGACTTAATTATTCAGTCAATTCATGAAGGAAATACTAACGATATTGCCTTCACAGTGACGCGAAAATCTCTGCAACAAGCCACCGCCGTTGCAGATGCAATTATCCCCGCCCTCGGCAAGAATTCTCGCCCAGAATTGGGAGAACCGGAAGTGAAAGCAGAAGAGCGGCCAATAGCTAAAGTTAGCATTGCGGGTGCGGGAATGATCGGTCGTCCGAGGGTAGCCGCGCAGATGTTTAAGACTTTAGCGGATGCGGGGATTAACATTCAAATGATTTCTACATCCGAGGTGAAAGTTAGTTGTGCGATCGATGCCGAAGATTGCGATCGGGCCGTTGCCGAACTCTGCAAAGCATTTGATGTCGCCAACTCCCCTATTGGGCTGCGTTCATCATCCCAAAAACCGCCCGCAGTCCGCGCCGTTGCCTTGGATATCAATCAAGCGCGTCTAGCAATTCGCCAATTGCCCGATCGACCCGGAGTAGCAGCAAAACTGTTCGGACTTTTAGCCGAGGAAAATATCAGCGTAGATACAATCATTCAGTCGCAGCGCTGTCACAATATTGACGGCATATTAACTCGCGACATTGCATTTACCGTAGCACAAATTGACGCCGAAGCTGCTAAAAACGCCCTCGAAAAAGCCGCCCCCGAATTTGGATGGGGCGAAGTAGCAGTCGATACACAGATAGCCAAAGTTAGCGTTGTCGGTTCCGGGATGGTAGCGCATCCAGGAGTAGCGGCAAAGATGTTTGAAGCGCTTTCCCGCCAGCAAATCAACATTCAAATGATTGCCACTTCCGAGATTAAAATTAGCTGCGTTGTGGATGAGGAACAAGGCGTAACTGCTTTGAAGGCAATTCACGCAGCCTTTGAACTTGCCGGCACTGAAAGAATCCAAGTTCCAGCCTAATCAAGTAGGGAAACGGCACTGCCGTGTCCTTACAAAAATCGAGGAGACGGCAATGCCGTTTCCCTACAATTAGTTAAGGTAGGGAAACGGCATTGCCGTCTCCTGACTTTGGGTAACTTTAGTCCTTATCTTCAGCTTCTTGTGAAATTAAAGTCATTGCTTGATTAATAAGTGCCTCTTGATTCACTAACTGCGACAATTCTCTTGGTTCATAACGCCCTTCTTCCACTTCTAGGGAAGCTTTGTTAATAGCTTGTCGATACGCCATTTCTAAAACAATGAGTAACTCTTCTAGAGGTAAGTAAAATCCCGCGCCTCTCGGTCGCTTATTTTCCTCCTGAATTTCTAGAACCGAGTTCCGAATCGAGATATCCCAAGAGCGAGTTGTGCGATTTTCAGCTTGCTGTTTAATTAGATGCAATAGTAAAATCACTGCATAGCTGCGAATAGTTTTAATGATGTCTTTTTTGCTCATTTCTTCTAGTTCTTCAACTATAGCTAATGACCCAGGTATATCCCCTTTTAGCAGTAAACTTTTTAAGGTGAGTAATTCTTCCATGACAACTCTATCTATCTTGGGTGACTTATATTATAGCTCAAAGTTAGCGCTTGGTTAATGCTAAAATTGTTTAATAAGAAAATTAATCTTAAGTAATAGTGTTAACTAGAGTCCCCACTGCTTGCAGAAGTCGGGAATCGGGACATCTTTGTAGTTCCTTCTTTTCATCATACAACAAATTTTGACTTAATATTTCTTGCGCGATCGCCTCCACCACCGGTACACAAACCGAATTGCCAATTTGCTTGTAACTTTCCCCCGCACTCGGATAACTTTTAAAATCTTCAGGAAAACCCATAAGACGGTAACATTCCTTCAGCGTCAACTTTCTCACCATATCTTGCTCAGGAATGTAGATAAAAAACCTGCCAGATGTTTCTTGCGAAGGAATTGTGGGATGCACTCCATCTACCGAATAAATGCGATTAGGCTGTCTGTGAACTCTCGATAAATGTTCTGTATTCGGCCTCACGCCAGTTTTCCAAGTACCTTTATTTCTGTAACCTACAAATACCAGTCCCGAATCTTGCTTTCTCGGAGACTCAATTAAAGTATACTCGGATTTATCCAATATTTCAAAATCCCCTGTTTTGTCTAGAAATTCCCTGAGTTTTGGAGTCAACTGGTTTTTAAGCCGAGAAAAATTGAATGGTTTACCTTTAGTTGCAATAATGAATATTCTTTCACGATGTTGAGGAATTCCAAAGTCTTTAGCATTCAGCATTTTGTAGTTCACGCTGTATCCCAAATCTTCAAGACTGGCAATAATTACTTTTAAGGTATTTCCCTTGTCGTGATGGATTAAGTGCTTGACATTTTCGAGAAGGATAACTTTAGGCTGCTTGATTTTGATAATTTTACAAATCTCGAAAAATAGCGTGCCTCTAGTATCTTCAAAACCCAACTTTTTGCCGCAAATGCTAAAAGGTTGGCACGGAAACCCGGCGACTAAAATATCAAAGTCTGCTAAATCTGTGGGATTGATGTTACTGATGTCTGCAAAAGGAACCTCACCGAAATTTTTTGTGTAAACGAGTCGGCATTTTCTGTTAATTTCGCAGGAAAATACGCATTCAAAGCCTATGCTTTCAAACCCTTGTCTGAAACCTCCTATTCCTGAAAACAAATCTATAAATTTCATTTTTGCTTAGCTTTAAAACAAACAAATTCTATATACAATAATAACCGATTTTGCATCATAGATAAGTGAGCAACGACTAAAAAAACATAATACCCCGAGCCCCGACTTCTTGAAAAAGTCGGGGCTCTAACAGCGATCGCGTCTTAAGTTCACTCATCAATTTCTCGGTCCAGCCCGATCGACTGTAGCATAGGAGCGATCGGCAAATTGCAGGAATTGTCGATCGCCCGAAACTTCCTCCGCATTCAACCCACCAACCTGCCAAACTTGTCCCGCAGCCGACTAAACTAGAAATAGCAGAAAAAATCACAGCTATTGTCTACTTTCTTTCACCAACCATGAGTCAAACTTTGGAAAACCTCACCGCAATTGATGACAAGCTATCCAAACGCCACATCGACCTCGATCCCGGCGGCTACTTCATCATCTATCTCGATCGCGAAACCAGCTTAATTTGTGCCAAACATTTCACCAACATCATCAACGATCGAGGCCTCGCCGTCGATCCCGAAACTGGTAAACCCATCCCCGCCCGTGGCAAAGTAGAACGCACTGAGGTCACACTTTTTACCGGCAGAACCGCCAAAGAACTTTGTGTCAAAATTCTAGAAGAAACCCGCCCCAGTCCGGTGACAATGTTAGATCACGCGGCTTATCTGGGACGGGAATTTGTACGGGCAGAAATTGCATTGTTGAGCGATCGAGAATACGTTCAAGATTAGTGCAGCCCTGCCAGATTTTCTTGAGAAAACGGCAACTTATCAGATTTAGCAGCACCCGATCACGAAAAACCTTGATACCAGAAATAAGTCACCATCGGAATCACTGTCGCCAATACCAACAGCACAACCACAACAACTGTGGCATTGCCTTGGTCTGTTTCTTCCGCTTTTTTAAACGTGCCTTCAACTTGAATGTTGTCAACAACTTTAGGAGCACCCGGATCGGGTTCGCCCGACAAAACAGTTGCAATGCGCGTACCTGCAGCCGCAAATGCCTCGTTGTATTTATTGCCTTCCCGCAGCGGCACTTGCACGGTTTCCCCAGCCACACTCTGGGCAATTTCATCGGTTAGCAGGGATTTCACCCCTTCCCCCGTCCGAATTGCCGCGCTGTTGGTAACAGTGTCGAGAACGAGTAAAATTTGATTAGTCTGGTCTTCTTTTGTGGGAAACCACTGTTCAAACAGTTGGTCGGTGAAAGTGGCAGTCGTTTCACCGTAGTCTAAGCGGTGGATGGTGACAAACCTGACTTGTTTCCCTGTTTGGTTTTCCAGGTTGTCGAGAACGCTGCTGATATTGCTTTCGCTGCTGCGGCTGAGCACGTCGCCTTTGTCGAACACCCAAGTTCGATCGCCCGCCGACAACACCGGTATTTCGTAAACGCCAGTCGCCAATGCCGGCAATACCGCCATCTGGGATGCGATTAGGACGATCGCGATCGTCGCCGCCAAAGGTTGGAGATATTTTCTCCAGCTAAATAATTGCTTCAGGAGTCTGGTCATGAGGTTAACCGTAAAACTGACTTTTTTCCAAAAATACTATAGAAACCCTCGTAAAATTCATTTTATGCAGGGCAATATTTACAATTAGCTCGCCAGTGGAACTCCCCGCCCGATTATTTTAGGATTCTAACTATGGAACCAGCAGACACTTATAAAGGTTGGATTATTCAATCCCAGAAAGTCTTCTACGTCGAGGTTTGGGATAGCCGCGGCAACCGCCACGTCGCCGTCCAAAATGCCAAGACTGAGGAGGAAGCTTTGGAATTGGCCAAAAAGTGGATTGAGAAATATGAGTCAAAACCCGGCAGAATGGCGCTCGACGTACCCCATCCTTTCGGAGACATGATCGATATGCCTTTTTAACTCAGTTGACTGTTGACTGTTAACTGTTAACTGTTAACTGTTAACTGTTAACATTACAGCTTTTAGGGTGCTCTGCTAGAGACAAAACGTCTTCAAATCGAGAAATTATTGGAACAGACGCACCCACACACTATGCCAGTTGCGTCCCGGACTACATTTGTCATGAGATACAATTATGAAATTCCTCGCAATTTCCGCGTATTTTCTACCAAACTCCGAGCAAATTCGTCGAACCTTTCAGACAGTTTTTCATCCAACAATTTACCCTCAGGACTAAAAGCTTTCCAAGCTTGTCCGATCGCAATTTGTTCCGGAATTACCCAAGCGTGAACCCATCTCAAAATCACGCGCAAATCGTTAAGCGCGTTGCTGTTAACTTGCCCTCCCAAAACGCTAATCGCACCCGCAACCTTCCCGTCCAAATGCTCAAAGCTCATCAAATCCAAGGCATTCTTGAGAGCACCGCTGACGCTACCGTGATACTCCGGCGTTGCCAAAATCAAGCCGTCGGCTTGCTTAACCGCATTCTGCAGCTTTTCCACATCCGGGTACTTGTGATAATCATTCTCTCCGTCACAAAAGGGCAGATTAAGCGATCGCAAATCGAATATTTCAACTTCCGCGCCCAGGGTCTGCGCCCGCTCTGCTGCCACATTCAATGCTAACTGGCTGTAGGAGCCAGCCCGTAAACTTCCGCCAATTCCGACAATCTTTACCATAAAACTCAAAAACAATAACTGCTTGCTAAAGCGTACTCATTACGACTATGATTAAGGTAGCAAGTTCGATCGGCAACTGTCAATCGATTTTAGATTTTAGATTTACCGACGGGGCCGAGAAACCAGGTTTTTTGAGCAAAATCCTTGGTTATAGCCCGCCGATTAGGTAAAAAACCCGGTTTCTTGAGGAGCAGTGGGTAAGTTCAGTGGAGGGGGCCGAGAAACCGGGTTTATTGAGCAAAATCCTTGGTTATAGCCAACAGATTAGGTAAAAAACCCGGTTTCTTGAGGAGCAGTGGATTCAAAACCCCCCCCTCTTGAGGGGAGTATTGAAATACCAGCGAGAGATCAACCCATTGAACACCCGCCCTCTTGTTAAAATAAATGAACGTAGCAAACCACAAGCGATCAATCTTGGCAGTCTTCAACCTTGGGCAAAGCAATATGAAAAATTCTTGGAAACACGCATGGCTGGGGCATCTAGCTGTAAAGAAAGACAAATCGAGCCAGAATCCTAAAAAATCAATTCCAGGACGGAATCTTTGGCGCATCCTGGGCAGTTTGGTGATTTCTCAAGGAATATTGCTCTCGACCCCGGTGTTTGCCGAGAGCACGCCAAACACCATGAGTTACAGTCAACTGATCGACAACATAGAAAAAGGGCAAGTCAGTAGAGTCGAAGTAGACGAAACTCAAAGAACTGCCAAGGTTAGGCTAAAAAATCAAAAAAGCGATCAGACCCAATCAGTTAGTCTGTTCGACTACAACAACCGAGAACTGTACTCGCAAATCCGTGCCAAAAAGATTGACTTTGAAGTCAAACAAACAGCCGACAACGCCGCCGCAGTCAGTTTAGTAGTAAACTTGCTAGTGATTTTTGCAGTGTTGGCAGTGTTGATGGCAATCCTGCGCCGATCGACCCAATCTCAAGGAAATGCCATGAACTTCGGCAAATCCAGAGCCCGTTTCCAAATGGAAGCCAAAACCGGCGTGATGTTCGACGACGTAGCAGGCATCGAAGAAGCTAAAGAAGAACTGCAAGAAGTCGTAACCTTCCTCAAAAAACCCGAACGCTTCAACGCCATCGGCGCCAAAATTCCCAGAGGAGTTCTGTTAATCGGGCCTCCCGGAACCGGTAAAACAATGCTCGCAAAAGCCATCGCAGGCGAAGCAGCCGTCCCCTTCTTCAGCATCTCGGGTTCGGAATTTGTCGAAATGTTTGTCGGAGTCGGCGCCTCCCGCGTCCGCGACTTGTTCAAGAAAGCTAAAGAAAATTCGCCCTGCATCGTCTTCATCGACGAAATAGACGCCGTAGGAAGGCAGCGCGGCGCTGGTATCGGCGGCGGCAACGACGAACGCGAACAAACTCTCAACCAGTTGCTGACAGAAATGGACGGCTTTGAGGGTAACAGTGGCGTGATTGTGATTGCAGCTACTAACCGACCCGACGTACTCGATACCGCCCTGCTGCGGCCCGGCAGGTTCGATCGCCAAGTAACGGTAGATTTACCCAGTTACAAAGGGCGTTTGGGGATTTTGCAAGTTCACGCGCGCAACAAAAAACTCGACCCAGAAGTTGCCCTAGACACGATCGCCCGTCGCACTCCCGGCTTTTCCGGCGCCGACTTGGCAAACTTGCTCAACGAAGCAGCTATTCTCACAGCGAGGCGTCGCAAAGACACGATTACTAACCTAGAAGTTCACGACGCGATCGACCGGATCACGATCGGGCTTACCCTCAACCCGCTGCTCGACAGCAAGAAAAAGTGGATGACAGCATACCATGAAGTCGGACACGCCCTAGTCGCGACAATGCTCAAAAATGCCGACCCGGTTGAAAAAGTAACGATTATTCCGCGTTCCGGCGGGGTCGAAGGCTTTACTAGCTTTGTGCTGGACGACGAAATGCTCGACAGCGAAGGTTTGAGGAGTCGGGCTTTGCTGTTAAACCGAATTAAAGTAGCTTTGGGGGGACGGGCGGCGGAGGCCGAAATTTATGGCGATGCTGAAATCGACACCGGTGCCGGTAGTGATCTCAGAAAAGTTAGCAGTCTCGCGAGGGAGATGGTAACGCTTTATGGAATGTCGGATTTGGGGCCTGTGGCTTTTGAAAGTCCGAACAATGAGGTGTTTTTAGGCCAAAACTGGAATTCGCGATCCGAGTATTCCGAAGACATGGCAATCAAGATCGATCGGCAAGTCCGGGAAATTGCCGTTGACTGCTACGAAGAAGCTCGTCGGATTATCCGCGAAAATCGGGCTTTGGTAGACAAACTTGTCGAAGCACTGTTGGATGAAGAAACGATCGACGGCGACGAATTCCGCCAAATTGTCCAGCGGTACACCGAGTTGACCAAAAAAGAGCTGGCACCAACGTAAAGAGTCATTAGTCATTAGTCATTGGTCATTAGTCATTAGTTATTCAAGTTTGTAGTGATGACTTTATTCCTCATTCTCGAAAAAATCAGGACTTTAGTCATTACTACAAACACAAAAAAATGACTAATGACTACTAACTAATGACTACTAACTAATGACTAATTAAGATTGTTGCGCGTACATTTCCCGGAGTACCAAAGCCGGGTCTACCCAGCGGCCACCGTACTTCAATCCCCAGTGCAAGTGAGGCCCACTCGTGCGGCCGGTCATCCCAACTCTGGCAATTCTCGCACCCGCAGGCACTGTTTGACCCTGCCAAATTTGCACGGTACCTTCGCGATCGGTATAATAACGCCCGCCGTTAGCCGTTAGCACTCGGCCTCTGAGGTGACAGTAGATGTGTTCCCAATTTCCCGATCGCACCACCATACCAGTGCCGCACCGGCCATCTTCCCAAACTTCCACAATTTGCCCGCCCCACCAATTGCGGATATAGCTGCCTTCCGGGGCGGCCAAGTCCAAACCGTAATGAAAATCGCCGCCACGGGGGCCGAAGGCGGAAGTGTATGTTTCAAAGTTTTCGACTGGAAAAGAAGCTTCTTGCCACAAATTACCCGTCGCTACTCTGCTTGGTAAGCCTGACTGAGCTTGGACCACCTGCTGCTGCAAATAAGGGCTGATCAACACAATGCCGATCGAAAGTGCCAGCAGCAGCATCTGTCTGAGACGAAAAAAGCGTTTTGCCGTCAGCGGGCCTCTAGAGTCTTGCAGGATTTTTTTCACGGCTCAAAGTTAAATGTGTGTGGGAGTGTGCGTTGTCTGTTAGGCTCACATCTTGCACCAATGTCAATAAACCTTTCAGGGGCGGGCTTTCCGGCCCGTTCCACAAAAAAATTATTCTTTGTAGAACGGGCCGGAGAGCCCGTTTCTGAGGTGCAAGATGTAAGTTATGCCAATTCGCTGCAAGATTGGCTTTGAGCTCTCCCCGCGATCGCGAATCAGTTTAATAACAACGTGTATCTTACTCCATCCAAAACCCGTGTCAAGGCTTCCGGGTAAATGCCCAGGGATGATAAAAAAAAATTGGCCGAGGAATTCGTGTTGCGGTTGAACTCGATCGAGCTTTTGCTTGACACTATAGTGAAGTTCGGGGATTTTGGATGTTATCCAAAATCTCAAATTCATCACAAACATCAAGCAATGCTTACTGAAATTTTTCCCTTTAGTTTTGCCATAGACGCAACTGCGATCGCCGGTGCGTCCTTATGGTCTTTGGCCCTGTACTGGGGCCTGTCCCCCCTGACAGAATGGGTAATCCTGCAACTCAACCGCTGGATGAATTTTGCCGAGAGATCCCTCTACACCTCCGAAACCGAGTTTGAAAGAACCCGCCAAGCCAGAGAAGCCCAAAATGCGTTTTACGCTTCGCTGTTGAGCATTCTGCCCTTTTTGATTGTGGGCGGATTGTGTAATTGGGGCGTTGAATTGTCTCTGGGCACTGGTTGGGCGGTATCTATGGGTACGATCGCCTGTATTGGCGGCGGCGTTTACGAACTCGGCCGCCGTGACGGCGAGGAGTCTTAGGGGATTTTAGATTTTAGATTTTGGACAGGACTTACGCGCAGGTAGTTAGAAACCTGGTTTTTGCGACAATATTTCGTTGTCACCCGCAGATTCGCTAAAAAACCCGGTTTCTGTTTCTTTTCTGGAAGCGCGTAATTCCTGTATGATTGTCGCTCAAAAATTAGGATGTAAAGCTATGAAACTAAAGTGGTTGATACCTGCAATTATCTCATCTTTTTCGATCGTTGTTATTCCTGCGAAAGCGGCTGAAACCAGGTGCGGATGGTTAATAAATCCCACCCCTGCTAATTGGTATCTCAAAGACAAAGATGCTCAGTGGACTATCTCGGCGCAAGGTGGATATCAAGCCGGAGGAATGAACAATATTCCTCCTTTTAACGACGATGAATATGTCAAAACTAATGTTAATTATGGATATGGCTGTGCTTGTTTAAATGTGGTGACAGATAGAAATCGAATGAGAATTACCACGATACAAGGTGGTGAACAATTACCACTCTCGACTTGTCGAAAAGATCCGAATTTGCCAAAAATTCGTTAGTTGTGGCGAAACCATACAATTTTTTTAACTCCGTCAAATGAACTTTCAACCCGAACCAACATCATTAAATCAAGCCCGCGCCGCCTTCCAAAAAATCTGGGGATACGACGACTTTCGGCCACCCCAAGGAGAAATCGTCGGTAGTTTATTAGCCGGAAAAGATACAATTATAATTATGCCGACAGGTGGTGGCAAATCAATCTGCTTTCAACTGCCAGCTTTGTTACAAACAGGCTTAACCTTGGTAGTTTCGCCGTTAGTCGCACTGATGGAAAATCAAGTGCAAGAATTGCGCGATCGCAATCTCCCCGCTTCCCTCCTCCACAGTCAATTGCCAACAGCGCAGCGCCGACAAACTATGCAATCGCTGCAACAAAACAAATTAAGATTGCTGTACCTGTCTCCCGAAACATTACTCAGCAAACCTGTTTGGGAAATTATCAGTCAGCCACACATCCAAATCAACGGTTTAATATTAGATGAAGCTCACTGTTTAGTGCAGTGGGGCGATACATTCCGACCAGCTTACCGTCGTTTGGGAACAGTGCGGCCGGCTTTGTTGAAAGCTAAACCAGCAAACAGTAAAATTGCGATCGCAGCTTTCACCGCTACCGCCAACCCCGACGCACAGCAGACAATCAAAAACGTTTTGCAACTGCAAAAACCCGAAGCATTTCTGCTAAGTCCCTACCGTTCTAACCTGCACCTGCAAGTGCAGACTGTCTGGACGCCCAGAGGACGCAAGCAGCAGTTATTAAATTTTATCAAAGCTCGACCAAAACAAGCAGGTTTAGTCTATGTCCGCACTAGAAAAGATAGCGAGAACTTGGCGGATTTGTTGAAAGAAGCAGGTTATGAAACAGCAGCATATCATGCAGGTTTAAGTCCAGAATCACGACGAAAAATAGAAAAAGCTTGGCTGAACAATGACCTTAAATTTGTGACTTGTACCTCAGCATTCGGGATGGGAATTAACAAGCCAGATGTCCGGTGGGTTGTTCACTTTCAAGCACCTTTGCTATTATCGGAATACATTCAGGAAATTGGTAGAGGCGGACGCGACGGCAAATCGGCGATCGCCCTGACATTGATTAGCGAACCGACGGGTTTGCTTTATCCCGAAGATAAACAAAGAAAGGAATTTTTTCAAGAGAAATTGCGATCGCAATACCGAGAAGCTCAGCAATTAGCCAAAAAACTGCCAGTTAAAGGTGATATAGAAGCTGTTTCCCGCGAATTTCCCGAAAGCGAACTCGCCCTTTCAATCTTGCACAGCAGCGGACAATTAACATGGCAAGATCCTTTTAATTATGCGATCAATAAATCTCCCCAGCAAAAAGCCGCAAAATCCAACTTTACCGCAGCGGAAGAAATGGCCAAATATCTCAAACATCGCGAGTGCAGGTGGCAATTTTTACTGCAAGCTTTTGGGTTTGCAAATGAGGCGAAATCTATGCAGTGCGGCCACTGCGATAATTGTCGATAGAAAAGACGATTATACTCAAACGACTTAACCACCCCGACCAAAGAAACCGGATTTTTTACCCAGTCGGCGGGCCCAAAGGAAGTATTGCGGTGAAAAAAACCGGTTTCTCGCTACCCGTGCGATCGCGAACTAACTCACAGATGTTATGATGAGGATATTTGCTTTACACACTTGGCAAAAAATAGTAAAAAGTAAATGATAGAAACAGACACTGCGGCACAGATTTACACAGTAGAAAATACAGAGGAATTCGATCGCAGTAATGTCAATCAGCGATTAGATATTTGGCTGTCAAACCAGATACCGGACTTATCCCGATCGCGAATCCAAACCCTCATATCACAAGGCAACGTCAAAGTCAACGACGAAACCTGCACCTCGAAAAAAATATCAGTAAAAACGGGCGATCGCATCCACCTCACATTACCCGAAGCCCAGCCCACTTCCTTGCAGGCCGAAGCAATCCCCCTCGACATTCTCTACGAAGACGACAGCCTAATTATCATCAACAAACCAGCCGGATTAGTCGTCCACCCAGCCGCCGGACACCAAGACGGTACATTAGTCAACGCTCTCTTAGCTCACTGTCCCCTAGCAGAAATAGGCGGAGTTCAGCGGCCGGGAATCGTGCACAGATTAGACAAAGATACAACAGGTGCGATCGCGATCGCCAAAACCGACATCGCGCACCAACACCTGCAAGCCCAACTGAAAGCCAAAACCGCCCGCCGCGAATATTTAGGCATAGTTTACGGCGCTCCCAACACCGAAACAGGCACAATAGACCTACCCATCGGACGGCATCCCACAGACCGCAAAAAAATGGCAGTAGTACCAGTAGAAAAAGGCGGTCGCCCCGCAGTTACTCACTGGACAATCAAAGAAAGAATCGGCAACTATTGCTTAATGCACTATCAATTAGAAACCGGCCGCACTCATCAAATTCGCGTGCATACAGCGGAAATAAAACATCCGATTGTGGGCGACCCGATGTACAGTTCCAACCGTTCCATCGGCGTCAATTTAACTGGACAAGCCCTCCACGCATGGCGGCTGACATTGCAGCATCCCGTAACAGGAGAATTAATAGAGGCGATCGCACCTTTGCCCGATCAATTCAACACCCTGTTAAAAATCTTGCGCCTCCGCCGTTTATAGTAAGGACTTCACTCCTATCTTTTTTTATTGAGAAAGAAGGACTAAACTCCTTACTACAGCGTTACCCCTACTTGATAGCCGCACTGAACATAATTTAAAACAGGTCGCAACTGCTCAAAACCCGGTCGCCCACTGGCGCGCCAACTCGAAATCCAGTCTGAAACCTTTACTGCCGCCTCGCGTTCCCCTGCCACAGCATAACCTTCGCCGCGCCGAGACAGCAAAGCAAGACTTCCAGGTTGACTGCAGCCAATAGCTGGTCCGAGAGTGTGTGTATATGCAGTTGTCAGATTTTCTGGATAGGTAGCCAAGAAGTAAGCGCGCAAAGCTTCCACATCCTCATCGGGGTAGAGAGGGCTGTCCTGGTGTGAAGCTACTTGCATCAACTCAAGGATTTGTTCTGCTTCCCCCCTCTGTTGTTCTTGCCGCAACCACTCAGCACTAGCCCAGATTACATCTGTCTCCGTTTCAGCGTTTTCTATCTTAATTTCAGCCTTAATGTCGGCATCTTGAGGATAAGCATACCAACGAGTTAAGGGTTTGTCTGTCAAGGGGACAAATGCCCCAGGAATTACTCGTTCTCCAACCAGGTTTTTATTGGTATCTAGACGCACCAGCGCGATCGCCGTAGTATTAGGTAATTGTCTTAATCGGACAGGTGTAACAATTAACCCGTCTGGACATAATTGTTCAATCCAGGTTTTTGGGAGTATATCGGCAGTTGCCCAAACAATAATGCGGTCAAAAGGTGCTTCTGTTGAGTAGCCCTCTCGGCCATCTGCCACCACAACTTTTACATTAGCTAAATTATTTTTGGCGAATAAACTGCTGGCACGTTTAACCAGATTTGAGTCTACATCCAAAGAGACGACAAAGCCGTCAGAGCCAACAAGGTGAGCCAACAAAGCCGTACTGTAACCTGAACCCGTCCCCACTTCCAAAACCCTCGCACCTGGCGGAACCTGTAAAAGCCGTAATGCAGCAGCAATAACTCTTGGAGAAGAAGTTTGGGGAATCTGTTGCCCATCTGGCTCTAAAACATAGGCATCCATCACAACATCCGTCAAGGCATAATCCACTGCATCGCTCATGGTTTTTCTCTCACTTAAAATATGTTGCTGTATCTCTTTTAACCGGACAAGCCCTCCACGGATAGCGGCTACAATTGCAGCATCCCGTAACTGGAGAATTAATAGAGGCGATCGCACCTTTACCCGATCAATTCAACACCCTGCTAAAAATATTGCGGTTACGGGCTAATATTTGATAATTGGTATAGCCGTCGCCAAAGCTGTTATGACAACTCGCCATCAGGCGTTGAGAATTTTATCTACTTTGATTGCTTTGTTCAACATTCCCTCCAGGATATTGTTTCTACCTTAACTTTTTTTAATAGCACAAGTGTCACTTAGATGCTAGTGCAAGTCTGGGATGGTAATGCTCTGTGCAAATTTGTTGGTGTCCAACATATTGATGTAGCCGTTGTTCTCATTTCTCCCACTTTTATCTACTCCTCTAGGTGCGATCGAGTTCTTGCAACCCTGACACCAGATTGCCCAGTTCCATGACGTAAGCACCCCTAATCTTCTTTGTGTTGCTAAAACTCACCTTGGCATCGCTAAATACAACTACTGGAGTGACCTTGGTTAACTTCTTAGCTTTTTTGATAGCCGTGACTTCTTTGGCAATCTGTGCCAGAAAGTCTTTCTCAAAATCTCTCAATTTCCCGTAAGATAGACGCTTGAGCACATCCCCATCCAACAGAACTACGGTTGAGTGAGACTTCACATCAAGGATAAAATTGACTCCTTTAGGCGATCGCAGCCACACATCGATATCGCCTACTTGCGGCAATCTTAAGTTGTACTCAGCTATCCATCCAGATTGGATTAGGGACTCCAAAACTTGCTGAATCTTTTCTTCACCACAGGCCCCTTGGTCAAATCTCTGAGACGACTTCCAAAACGTTTTCCCCTCCCCAATCAACGGAAGGGCTATTAATGCCCCTATCAAAAGAGCCGCGACCAAAAATAAAGGAGCAAAAGGTGCTACCCCGTATACCAGCAGTGGCAACAACATCAACCCTGTTGCGGCACCGTACTTGTATAAGGCTTTGGTACGAAGCTGTTTAGCATGGCGGCGCAATGGTTTTCCAGCATCTTCGTTATATTGCGGCTGCATCAATGCACCTCTGCACTTATAGTTGACCCTGAGAAAAAGTCGAATTATTTTTCTTCCTTCTTCCCTCTTCCCTCTTCCTTCTTCCTCCTTCCTTCTTCCCTCTTCCTTCTTCCCTCTTCCCTCTTCCCTCTTCCCTCTTCCTTCTTCCTTCTTCCCTCTTCCTTCTTCCTTCTTCCTTCTTCCTAATGACAAAAAATTATGAGTCCTGAGTTTTGGATTCCAAGTTTAGCAAAAAACTCAAACCTCAAAACTCAAGACTCAAAACTCTCTCAGCCTAAAAGCCGATCGATTCAGTCGATCGCCCGACACAAATAATTGCATCAGACAGCATCAATTACCGGCGACGGGGAACCATCGAGTCGATATTGATATTAGCCAGAGGCACGCGCTGCGGCGGAGTAGTAGGAATGGGCATATTGCGCGCCATACCCAAATAGTTCGACGGATCGCCAGCCTTGGGCTGCTGTTCTTGAGGAACAAAACGGCGGACACTTGTCTGCCAGATGATTTGCGGGAAGCCAAGCTGCGAACGGTGGTACTCACCGTAGCGGGGCGTTTTCAAGTTGAAAGGAGTATCCCCTCCAACTCGCTGAGGCAAAATTCGGCGCTGCTGGTAAGGTATGGTATCGTAGCCGAACTTTTCCAGGTACTCTTCGCTATTGACCAACTCGTCAATAAAGCCTTGAGGCCCCTTATTTGCTACCACGATCGACCAAGCAATCTTTTCGCGCTCGCTGTACACATCCCGGCCCAAAACGCGCTGCACGCACATTTCTACAAACCGGTAATTGCTGTTAGTTTGATAATTCCGCTCTAGGAAAGGAGCAGAAGTTGCCAAACCGCGAATAAAGTCCCGCACCGTAATTTGGCCGAACTTGAGTTGCGACTCCAAAGACTTTTGGCGGTTGCTCTTGAGGATTTGGTGTTCGCTGTAAATCTGGCGATATGCAGCCCAAATCAAATTATCCATGTCTCCAGGCGAGAGCACATTTTCAGTTGTGAAAATTCTCGGCTGCTCGTCGCCGCCTACTTCAAAACCAGCAACGCGCTGGTTTTGGCTCTTGGGGGCGTAGCTTAATAAAGGAAGCGCCACGTTAAAATCTCCGTTATCTCAAATTTCAGAAATAGTTGACACCGTGAGCTGCCAGCATAACGGATACAACTAACCAACATACAGATTAGGGGATTCCCGCAATCTAAATCTGATTTTCCTGAATTTTTGCAACAATCTGTAACATTTGTTGACTTTGGGGAAGGAAGAAGGAAGAGGGAAGAAGGAAGAGGGAAGAAGGAAGAAGGAAGAGGGAAGAAGGAAGAGGGGGGAGGGAAGAGGGGGGAGGGAAGAGGGGGGAGGGAAGAGGGGAGAGGGAAGTTATGCAGAAAGAAGGCTCGTTCCCCGGAAGCGGGCAGGAACGCCGCTCGGCGAGGCTCTGCCTCGTCAAACAGGAGGCAAACGGCTCCCGCCAAGCATTCCCAGGCAAAGCTGGGGGAACGAGCTTAAGAGCCGGGGAACGAGCTTACAAATTACCAGCCCAGAGCCGAATAAAACTCGCTGGCGGCCACTTGAGCTGCTGCGGGTTCTGATGTTGCATCCGAGTCGGGTTCGACCCGAATTTCGGTACAAAAAGTCGATGTGCTGAAACCGCCAAAGCGTTTTACCGTACTCGTCCGCATCCGCACGTTCGGATTAACAAACCAGAAACGCTCGATCGAACTCATCGTCTCGTATTCGGTAATCAGCAGCAGCCCATCCTCATCATCCATCTCAAAACGGCCAGCTACCGGCACAATTTCCGCATAGCCTCGTTCGCGCAACATCAAGCCCTGCCGGGGATTTTCAGGATCAGGGACGATCGCGAACACCGTAGACCCTTTATGATTCTCATCATCCTTATCCCACGCCATCGAGCCGTGCCAAGTCACAAAAGCCCCCCCAGCAGCCCGGCTCGGATCGACTTCGTGCATCTTGCAAATCTCCGCGACTCTCGCGTCATCCGCAGCTAGGGCTGTTACCTGAATATTTGAATCCCCAATCTCCGCTTGGCGGAAAGCGAGGTGGTGAGTGCTGCGCTGAGAACGCCACTCCCCAGCACTGCTTTGAAAAAACTCCATTGCATCCATACAAACTATCTCCTTTGGCTTAGGCTTCCCGGTCTTGACGCCTTTTTATGATAGAGCTCCCCCCACTTAGATGTACTTTTGCGACACAAATTAGTTTCAAAATGTGTACTTTGGACATATTGTCAAGGGAATGTTATGATAGTTTACAATGTAGGAGACATAACAAATCCTGCGAAACGTCATTCCGATCAATTTCGCATCAATCTCAGCAAACTGGAGGAGCGATTTATGGATATGCCTACAACCAGCCTCAGCATGGAACAGCAGTTCAAACTTCAAGTGCTGCGCGAAGAAGTCAAAAGGTTAAGCCAAGACCAAGCTCAGGAATACTTGCTCGAAGTTATGCGGCAAAACATGGTAAAAGAAAACCTGTTAAAGCATTGGATGAAGAATATGTGAACTCTTCGAGCATTTCTTCACAAAAATCACTGGCTTGTATCTGCAAAAAGTACGATCGAGCTTTTAATCATAAAATCCAGAATCCCGCTTTCTCCAAGAAAGCGGGATTCTAAATTCTGAAAAGTTTTACGCGGTTTTTTTTGTCGGTACCAGACTCAGCAAATTAAACATTTTTAGTCTCTTAGAAAGAAACTTCGTTTGGGTAACGATAGGTTAAAACCTGTCGCGGAATCAACCAAAACGGCCACTCACATAATCCAAAGTAGACTCTTCTTTCGGACTTTGGAAAATTACCTCAGTCTTGTCACACTCCACAAGATAGCCAAACCGCTTCCCATCGTCAGAAAGTTTAGCATTGAAAAAAGCAGTCAGGTCAGAAACCCGAGAAGCCTGCTGCATATTGTGAGTAACGATCACAATGGTATACTTCTCCTTGAGTTCCCGCATCAACTCCTCAATCTTAATCGTAGAAATCGGGTCAAGAGAAGCGCAAGGTTCATCCATTAACACTACATCAGGATTAATCGCGATCGCCCTAGCAATACACAAACGCTGCTGCTGGCCACCCGAAAGAGAAAAACCGCTTTGCTTCAACTTATCCTTCACCTCATCCCACAAATAAGCTTGGCTGAGCGATTTTTCAACCAGCTCATCCATATCCCCCTTATAATTGTTTACCCTCGCACCGTAAGCAATATTGTCATAAATCGACTTGGGGAAAGGATTCGGCTTTTGGAATACCATCCCAATCTTGCGGCGCACCGCCACAGCATCAATATCAGAATCGTAAAGATTTTGACCGTGGTAATCAATTCTACCCTCTAAACGAAAACCGTTAACTAAATCGTTGAGGCGGTTAAAACATCGGAGAATTGTACTTTTACCGCAGCCAGACGGCCCAATCAAGGCAGTAATGCGATTTTTAGGAATCTCCATTGAAACATTTTTAACCGCGTGAAAAGCGCCGTAAAAAATATTGATATTTTCTGTCCGTAAAACTGTTTCCGTTTGCTGGTCTAAATCCATCATCATACAGCTAACTATCCAATCGAATTTTTTTACAAAATAAGGAGAAGACGAGAGTGGGAAAGTTGGAGATGGGGAAAATCTTCCTTCTTCCTTCTTTTTACCCGGTCGCCAAGTCGAAGGGTCTTCTTCCTTCAATAAACTTTTTGGCGAGTAGCCCAGCGAGAAAGAATACTCGTCAGCAAAACCATAAGCACCAAAATCAAAGATGCCGCCCAGGCCAATTCTTTCTGTGCCTTAAAAGGAACCGTTGCAAAGTTGTACACCAAAACCGAAAGACTCGGAGTTGGCTTATCAAATCCTCCCGGCCAAAAAGGCGAATTCAGCGCCGTAAAAATCAAAGGAGCAGTTTCTCCCGCAGCGCGAGCAATTGCCAGTGTCACACCCGTTAAAATAGCTGGAATTGCCGCAGGCAAAACCACCTGCAACACCGTTTGATAATTAGAAGCACCCACACCAACCGACGCCCATCTAATATCTTGCGGGACGATTTGTAGAGCTTCGTCCGTAGTCCGCACAATCGTGGGCAACATCAGCACAGACAGCGCCGCGCCCCCTGCAATTGCCGAAAAACCTCCCATATTTACCACGAACAAACCGTAGGCAAATACCCCGGCAATAATCGAAGGAACGCCGCTGAGGACATTAGTAGCGAAGCGCACCCAGCGAGCAATTTGCCCGCTGCTGAACTCCGACAAATAAATTGCTGCCAATACACCAAACGGAACAGCAATTAAAGAAGCAATTCCTACGGTCATTAACGTACCGACAATTGCATTAGCAATACCGCCTCCCGATAGTCCGGGCGGCGGTGGCAGCTTGGTAAACAAGTCTAAATTCAGGCGATTAAAACCTTGTACCGTGACGTAGGAAAGCACTGCAAACAAAGGTAGCAGAGAGAGGGTCAGACTAGCTCCAGCTAGTACCGTCATCGCCAGATTAAACAGCGCTTGCGGGCTGTTTTTTACCTTCTTTAAACTGCCTGTTTTCGATACCAAAGGATTCTCGTCGGAGACGCTATTTGACATAAACTAAAACTATGTAGGAAATCGCGGCTAACTTCTAGTTGTACTTCGCTCTTACTTGAGAAACAATCCATTCTGCCAAAATATTAACAATCAGTGTCATAATAAACAGAATTAGCCCAGTGTACATCAGAGCTGATACTTGCAATCCCGAAGCTTCCGCAAACTGATTGGCCATCAGAGAAGCAATAGTATTTGCCGGAGCTAGCACAGAAAGACTTAACTGATTGGAATTGCCAATTAACAGAGTTGCAGCCATTGTTTCTCCCATGGCGCGACCAAGACCGAGCATGATTCCGCCGACAATGCCGGAAAAAGCCGCCGGTACGAGCACTCTAAAAATTGTTGTCCACCGAGTGGCTCCTAAACCTAGAGAGGCTTGCCGCAATTCGGGGGGGAGACTTGCCAAAGAGTCGCGGGAGATAGCAGTAATAATGGGCAAAGTCATGACTCCCAAAATTACTCCGGCTGGTAACATTCCCGGGCCAACGGGCGGGGTGCTAAAAATCGGCAGCCATCCCAAAGTGCTGTTGAGAAACTTGCCGAGACTGGTAATAATGGGAATCAATACAGCAATTCCCCACAAACCATAGACTACGCTGGGAATGGCGGCTAAAAGTTCTACTAAAAAAACCAAAGCTGTACGCACTGGCAGCGGCAAAAAATCTTCACTTAAGAAGATGGCAGTGCCTACTCCTAATGGTACAGCAATTAGGAGCGCGATCGCCGAACTGACGATCGTCCCGTAAATCATCGGCAGCGCACCGTACTCTTCCTTAACCGGATTCCAGCTACTGCTAAATAGAAATCCCAAACCGTACTGTTGAATCGCAGGTAAAGCCCTGTAAGCAACCGTGAGCGCGATTAGCAGCAAAATTACACCAACCCCTATTCCCAAAATCCGCGTCACCCAGATAAAGCCTTGGTCTAAGGACTTTTCTGCCCCAGAGCGCGATCGGCTCTCTGATTGAGCGCTGTGATTATCTGAAATCATAGAAAAAAAAACCAAATATATAGTAGCCGAAAATAGCCTGTTTCGGAAAAAGCTAGAAGGAAGCAGAAAGAAAGACCTTGACATACTCACCGAGCTCTCTTCAGCGGTGATTCTTGACACTTCATCGAGATGTGCTGGCAAGAAGCCAGTCTTACCTTCTCTCCATGTCCGTTTTAAGTCTCCCAATGCCCTATGGCGACTTTTCTGTTTTGTACGCAAGTAAAATACTTGTTTGCTTTCAGGGTTGTTTTTTCATTGCCCTTTTTGCTTCCCGTGTTTCTGATCGCAACTCTGACAGGACTTTCAACCTTGCTGTTTATTTTGGAGTATCTTAAATCCGGGCGGGTCTGTGACCATCTATATTCTAATACAAAGCCGTGCTAAAAGCACGGGGTTTTAAACCCATTTTTTTGATAAATAAAATCAAAGAGGGGCGGGTTTATTAATCCCCTGACTTTTCAACAAGTATGTCTGGTCAAACCCACCCCTACACAGATGCACCGATTGTTACATAGAAGAGGGGCGGATTTATTAATCCCCTGACTTTTTAACCAATATTTCTGGTAAAACCCGCCCCACAGAAATATCTCTCTTCGTTCTTCCTGATTTTTACCCGCACGCGCAATGCCGAAGGGCTTTTTTCCCTCTGACAACAGTCAACAGTCAACAGTCAACAGTCAACAGTCAACAGTCAACAGTCAACAGTCAACAATTACTATTGGGCAACCTCAATCTTGTAGTCAGGGCTGATGCCGTCAGCGGCCACTGCTACTTTTTCTTTAACGTTTTGGGGGAGAGGAACGTAGCCCAATTCGGAACTAACTTTTTGACCTTGATTCAAGCCGTATTCAATCATAGCCTCGATTGATTTGGCTTTGTTGGGGTCAGCAACTGTTTTGGGGACGAGCAGCCAAGTGTAGCTAACAATAGGATAAGAGTCTGCCCCTTCCGGATCGGGAATGAACGCCCGGAGATTTTCCGGTAGTACCACTGCTTCAAGGGTTTTGGCCCCCGCTGCGTCGTTGTAGACTACAAAATTGCCGGCTTTATTTTCCAGGGCAGCAAACTTGATATTGTTGTTTTTGGCGTAGCCGTACTCAATGTAGCCAAGGGCGCCAACGGTTTGTTGAATAGAAGCCGTGACACCTTCATTCCCCTTGCCACCAATCTTACCGGCAGAAGGCCACTCTACTGTCTTGCCTTCCCCTACTTTTTCTTTCCATTCTGGACTGATGGCGCTGAGGTGTTTTGTGAATACGTCTGTCGTACCGCTGCCGTCAGAACGGTGTACAACTGTGATATTTTGGTCTGGCAGCTTAGCACCCGGGTTAGCAGCAGCAATTCTGGGGTCGTTCCACTTGGTGATGTTTCCCAAGAAAATATCTGTGTAAACATCTCTCGGCAACTTCAGTTCGGGTACGTCTGGCAGGTTGTAGGCGAGGACGATGCTGCCAGCCGACATCGGCAGCAAGAGCACGCCTTTGTCCGCTGGCACCTTCCCAATTTCCTCGTCACTCATGGCGGTGTCGCTGGCTCCAAAGTCTACCGTACCTTTGGTAAACTGTTCGACTCCGGCGCCGCTGCCCACTGACTGATAATTGATCTGTAATTTGGGATTGGTTGTGTTGAAATCTTGAAACCAGCGCTGGTAAAGGGGTGCTGGGAATGACGCGCCGGCACCCGTCAGGGCTACGTCTGAGGCTAGGGCGAGTTTGGTGTTTGGTGCTGTACCGGTGGCTGCAACGGGTGATGCTGCGGTGTCGCCGGGGCTGGGGCTGCTGACTGTGTTTGTGGTCTCGCTGCGGCAAGCTGCTACACTGAGGGCGATCGCCATAGCGGAAATAGCAGTAGTCAAACGCTTTGGATTAATCAAGTTGAGACGAAAAAGCATAGGTATAAAAAATCTGCGATCGTTATATGGGTGTCCCGCATCAGCATAGCGCGCAAAAGTAAAGATTAGGTTAAGAATCTTTACACTTAATCGCAATTTAATATTAATTAATATTATTAATTAAATGATGAGCTTGACAATAGTGAGTTTATAAGATAGTGACCAGATAAAGTTGTAGGGAAACAAGCAGTCGATCGCCCGCTCGCGAAAAATTCCCCATTAAATTATCACAAGATCCAGCCTTGAGAACCAGAAAACCATACAATGGTGGTTTTTTTGACAGTAGTGCTAGTATTAAGAATTTAAAAGCTGCAGGCCTTGAAGCTTGCGTCTGACAAATGCCTTCTGCCTTACACCTTCTGACGAATGCCGTTTGATGATAATGCCTGCTCCTATTGAATTAATCTGGGCTGTTATTGGTTTGCTCCTGACGATAGGAGGCACTTTTTTGCCTGCATCTGTCACAATTCCGATCGGGTTGTGGGACGATCGAGGACTTCAGGCGTACTCTTTAGGTGTTACCTATCAAATTGGAGCCGTCTTGCTAGTAGGCTGCATGGGGGGAAAAAATGCTGCGGCTCTCTCGCAAATTGCTTATTTGGCATTAGGATTAACTTTGTGGCCAGTTTTTTCTCAAGGCGGCGGCATCGGCTATCTCAAAGAAGCGAGTTTTGGGTATTTGCTGGGTTTTGTGCCTGGTGCTTGGGTGTGTGGCTGGGTGGCTTTTAAGGTAGCTTCGCGGCTGGAATCTATGGCTTTTAGCTGTTTGTGTGGTTTGTTCACTGTTCACGCGATCGGCTTAATTTATCTAATTTTTACTTACTGGCTACCTCCGGCAAAAAAAACACCTTTATTCGATGAGATTCTTAAATATTCGGTTTATCCCCTGCCGGGACAATTGGCGGTAGTTTGTGCGATCGCAGTGCTGTCATTTACTTTACGCCGCTTGATGTTTTATTAATGGCGAAGGAAGAAGGAAGAAGGAAGAAGGAAGAAGGAAGAAGAAGGAAGGAGGAAGAAGAAGGAAGGAGGAAGAAGGAAGAGGTAACGGGTAATTGTGCAAAATAAGGTTATACTATCATTGCCCAACGGGAGAGTCATCGCTGCGGCTGAGATTGCTTTGATACACTGCATTCTGCTCGCCATGACAAGTGAGATTGGAGTAAATTCTCTCATGCCCGATGCCCCATTTTCTATTGCTTAATTCATGCGTTTTAAAAGAAATCCCTTGTTCTGGGTTGCTGCTGTTATCAGTTTAGTTTTAGACCACCTGACTAAGTTTTGGGTGGTGCAAAATTTTGACTTGACGGTTCCTCCGCAGACGCAGCCGCTGTTACCCGGGGTGTTCCACTTCACTTATGTTGTTAATACGGGTGCCGCTTTTAGTCTGTTCAGCAATGGCGGGGCGATTTGGTTGCGGTGGCTGTCTTTGGGCGTTAGTGTGGGATTGATAGTGCTGGCTTGGTTCGGGCCGCGAATTAACCGCTGGGAACAAGCTGGCTACGGTTTAATTTTGGGGGGAGCACTGGGGAACGGGATCGATCGATTTGTTTCGGGCCATGTTGTAGATTTTATCGATTTTCGGCTGATTCGGTTCCCCGTATTTAATCTAGCCGATGTTTTTATTAATGCTGGGATTATCTGTTTGCTGATTGCAACTTTTCACAGTACACCGCCTACTCCGACTACTCCGAGAACTCAGGACGATCGCGATTCTATTTAAGAGTAACTTTCAAGAAGCAAGAAGGAAGTTAGCCAAGGGATTGGCATTATTGGGATGTCAGGGATGTAACAGCTAACTAACGGTAGGGTGCGTCAGGGGGGAGATTCTTAGTTTGTGGTCGCCACATTCAACCCTGACGCACCCTACAATGACTTTGGAAATGGCTTAAAATGAGATAAGAACAGACCTATTGTTAAAACTAAATTTGCCCGTGACTCCTAATCCATTTGCTCAAGAACGCTTACTATTTGCTCCAGCAACCCCCGATGCTGATGCTATCCCGACTATTTTTGCTTTTCCCAACGAGTACACGGTGGGTATTACCAGTCTCGGCTATCAGATAGTGTGGGCAACTTTGGCTGTGCGATCGGATATTGAAGTCAGCCGTTTATTTACTGATATCCGCGAACAACTTCCCCGACATCCAGAATTACTGGGTTTTTCGCTTTCTTGGGAACTAGACTATGTAAATATTCTCAATTTATTGGAATCTCTAGAAATTCCGATTTGGGCGTCAAAACGAACGGATAATCATCCGATAGTATTCGGCGGTGGCCCGGTTTTTACGGCTAATCCCGAACCTTTTGCGGATTTTTTTGATGTAATTTTGCTGGGAGATGGCGAACATCTCATTGACAATTTTATTGATGCTTATAAAGAAGTCCGTACCGCCGACAGACAAACTAAATTGCGGCATTTAGCCCAAGTTCCGGGAGTTTACGTCCCCAGTTTGTACGAAGTAACTTATCTGGATGCGGCTGAGGGTATTAAATCGATCCAGCCTGTCGATTCAGGAATTCCTAGTATGGTTGAAAAACAGACTTATCGCGGCAATACTTTATCTGCTTCCACTGTGGTGACAGAAAAAGCGGCTTGGGAAAATATTTACATGGTGGAAGTGGTTCGGAGTTGTCCAGAAATGTGCCGTTTTTGTTTGGCAAGTTATCTGACTTTGCCATTTAGAACTGCGAGTTTGGAGGCTTCGCTAATTCCGGCGATCGATCGCGGTTTAGCTGTGACTAATCGTTTGGGTTTGTTGGGTGCTTCGGTCACTCAGCACCCGGAATTTGAAGCGTTGCTGGATCATTTGAATCACCCGAAATACGACGGCGTGCGGCTGAGTCTTTCTTCGGTACGGACGAATACGGTGACAGTTAAATTGGCAGAAATCTTGACAAACAGAGACAGCAAATCTGTGACAATTGCGGTGGAAAGCGGCAGCGATCGCCTCCGCAAAATCGTTAACAAAAAACTCACAAATGACGAAATAATTCAAGCTGCTATCAATGCTAAGGCGGGCGGGTTAAAGGGAATTAAACTTTACGGGATGGCGGGAATTCCCGGCGAAGAAATGGAGGATTTAGAGGAGACGGTGGAGATGATGCGGGCGATTAGAAAAGCCGCTCCCGGTTTGCGGTTGACTTTGGGATGCAGCACTTTTGTCCCGAAATCTCACACTCCTTTTCAGTGGTTTGGAGTGAATAAAGATGCGGAGAAGAGGCTGAAGTTTTTAGATAAAGAATTGCGTAAGTTAGGTTTAGAATTTAGACCTGAAAGCTATAACTGGTCTGTGATTCAGGGTTTGTTGTCAAAGGGCGATCGGCGGTTGTCTCGGCTGTTGGAATTAGTGCGGCATTACGGCGATACTTTGGGCAGTTATCGGCGGGCATTTAAGGAGTTGCGCGGACAGTTGCCGGAGATGGATTTTTATGTTTTTCAAGAGTGGGAATTGGAGCAGGTTTTGCCTTGGAGTCATTTAAAAGGGCCGCTACCGGAGGCGACTTTGAAGAAGCATTTGGCTGAGGCGATGACTCATACAAAAGGATGTGAAGATTCACTAATTCCGGTTTAGTAAAAAGGAGAACTGGAAAAATGACGACGAGTTTAAAAACTCCTAGTAGCTACTATATTGAAATAATCACAAGTTTTCCTCCGCGTCCAATTACTTGTGAAGCTGAGTTAATCGCTACACAAAATCGGATTGATTCTATTGTGAGTCAGAGCAATCTCACGCAGGACGATCGGGATTACTTAAACGTGTTGGGTACTCTTGTTTATGATTACGAACAAAAACATGAGCCAATGCCAGTCTTGAAAGGTATCGCACTACTGAAAGCATTGATGGTTGAAGACAATATTCAAGAAAAAGATTTGGTTGATATTTTTGAATCCGAGTCTTGGGTATCTGAGATGATGGATGGAAAGCGGGAACTGACGGCGAGTCAAATTCAAAAGTTAGCTAAGTTTTTCCATCTTTCGCCAGTGTCTTTTCTGGAGTATAACTAGGAGTTAAGACAATGCTTAAAAGTTTACCTTACCATCCCTTTCTAATACAGTCTATCAAAAACCCAACAGACTCTGCTATGTATCTAGAGGCTTTTTTTGAAGAAGAAAACCCCGAAGCGGAACTGCTAAAAATGGTACTCAGCAATGTAGCAGAAGCTCTTAGCAAAAAGCAGATAGCCCCAGAACAGGCTAGAATTAATCAGGAAAAACTCGATGAGTTGCTGTCACAAGCCGGTAGCGATGCGATTTACAATCTGGGAACTTGGCTGAAGGCTTTGGGGTTCAAACTTACTGTGACTGTTTGCGAGCCCGAAAACAGCATAAAAAGGACTGAAAGCCGCTCTGAATTAACTGTTTACCAAAACCCAAAAATGCCTAAAAGCCTACCTTATCGTCCATTTTTGATTGAATCTCTAAGAAAAAAGCCGGAACTAGCAGCAACTTATATTGAAACTCATTTTGAATTAGATGAAGGCGAAGAACCTGACGAAGCATTGCTGAAACGAGCTCTCAGCGATGTAGCTGAAGCTCTAGGTCAACCAAAAATGACTCCTGAAGAATATGAATTGCACTTAAAAAAACTGGATGAATTGCTGTCGCAGCAAGGAAGTGATGCGATTTATAATCTGGGAACTTGGCTGAATGCTTTGGGATTGAAACTAACAGTTGCTATTTTTACTGACACAGAGGATAATACTGCAAATGCTGAAATTCCCGCACAATTAAGTGTTTAACAAAATTCAAAAAATGCCTAATTTTAAATATTCGTCGCTGATTAATGCCACCGTTGAAGCAGTCTGGAACTTTCACGAAAGGCCGGATATTCTGCAACTTTTGACTCCGCCTTGGCAACCGGTGAAAATCATTCGCCGCGAAGGGGGACTCGATGTGGGTGCTGTATCGGAATTTCGCCTGTTATTGGGGCCGATTCCTGTAAAATGGGTGGCGACTCACACTGAGTGCGAACAATATCGCTTGTTTGTTGATGAACAAACTGAGGGGCCCATGGCACGTTGGATTCACCGACACGAGTTTACCTCAGAAAATGGCAAGACTAGATTGACGGATGCGATCGCATTTTCGATACCGGGCGGCCCGATTGTCGATTTGTTGTTAGGTTGGTGGGTGGAAATGCGGTTAACAGATATGTTTCGCTACCGCCACGAAGTCACAAAAAGAGAGTGCGAGAAAGATGCAAACAACGGCTGAATATTACTGTGCTTTCTGCGGCGAACCGAGTACAACTTTTGTTGATATCAGCGGTGGTATGGAGCAATCTTATATCGAAGATTGTCAGGTTTGCTGTCGCCCCAATGTTCTGTATGTCAGAATAGATGAAGATACCCTGGATATTGAAATAGATACGGACTATCAAGAATAAGTGACTATCAAAATGTAGGAATTGCATTTGATGCAGACTTGGTAGAATTCATAAATCTTGAAGCTGCTGCTTCTACAAAAGCCTTAAAAATTCGAGAGTTGAACGAACAGTTGGGCGACATTTCCGGATGCCATTGAATTGCTATCATCCAAGGGTGATAGCAGTGTTCCATTGCTTCAACCAAAGTATCAGGTGCATCGGCTACAATCCGCCAATCGGATGTTACCTTCCGCACTGCTTGATGATGCCAGGAAACAACTGTTGTTGAAGTTTTTCCCATAATTTTTGCTAGCCGACTGGTTGGCTCAATTTCAATGGTATGCTCGATCGCACGCGGGGGAATTCCCGATCCGTGATTAACCTCGTCTCCGTAAGCATCCGGTACATGAATCACCAAACTGCCACCGCTGGCTACGTTCAGGATTTGCATTCCCCGACAAATCCCCAACACAGGTATGTCAGCCTTCAAAGCTAGCTTTGCTAAGCTTAATTCAAAATTGTCGCGTTCTGCATTAACCGAGTAAACTGTGCGATCGACATAACCGCCATAAAGTTCTGGGTTGATATCTCCGCCCCCAGAAAAAATCAAACCATCTACTGCATCCAAAATACTAGCCGGATCTAATTGATTGGGGGGCAGTAAAATCGGAATGCCACCAGCCGCCTGAACTGCATCAATATAAGTTCCATTTAAGCGATATTCGCCTGCGGGACAGCGGTTGTATGTTGTGATGCCAACGATAGGAAATTTTTTCATTTGCTACAGGGCGGGAGATAATTAATTGTGGAAGGTGCGGGCGGGCTAGAAGCCCACCCCACAAGAATATTTACTCATTGTGGAACAGGCATCTTGCCTGTTTCTTTGGGCGGGCTAGAACCCCACCCCACAATAAAATAAAACTTACTTATTGTGAAACAGGCATCTTGCCTGTTTCTTGTCTGATTACTTGTGATTGATTTCTAGATTAAACTGAGCATTCCCTGCACTGCTGTCTAATTTGTAACAGTTTCAGTAGTAGTTTCCGGCAGCGGTTGGCGCGTGCACAGATAAGCCAGCGGCCCGAACAGCGGCACTAATGTTACAGCCCAAAATGCTTTAGAGTTCTGCATTCCTCGGCGCGCCATATCGTCTCCTAATAAGGCAGGAAATAGCAGACAAAGCATACAAAAATCTAAACTCATTACATGGATAAAGCGGCTAGTCTGCCACTGCCCAATAAAATCAGACCAATCGCCTTTTGTCAAGCCAAAGGCAACTAAAGCAGCAGCGCCTAATGTTAGAACAATGGCAGTAAAACGGGAGTCTAATATCTTTAAAAAGATATTTTTATGACCGGGAAATTCGGGATTCGCTTCGCGCAGGGCTAAATAAGGCAGCAAGGCAAAGGCGCCGACGCCAAAGGATAAAGTGGCAAACAACCATGCAGGTATTTTCTGCCCCCTGCCGTCAGCAAATAAGACGCAACTGTAGATGAGCGGCCAAACTCCCATGATGTAGAACAAGGCTACAATTAAAGGGTTGATGTCTGCTATTTTCCCTGTGGAAAGATCTGTAATTAGTGTGATAGTGTCTGGGCTATTGGGTGGTGCAAATACAAAGGCGTAGGTGCTAAATGCAATCCAAAGCAGCCCAAATCCAATTTTTCTGAACATAGTTAGTTTTCTTTACTTCTGAATATTACTATAACAATCTTAAAGGGTTTTTGAATAATACTTTTTAAAATTAACCGCCGCTGGGGCTATTGACACAGAGGAAGAGAAGGTTGTTAGCTCTGAATGTATTGTTATTGGGTATCACCTGTTTTTGGCAGATTACTAAATTTTTGCATAAATTGGCGATCGATCCAATCTTTCCAATACCACAACAACCGTGATTCCCACATGAAATTACCGCGAGATGCGATCGCCCTTTTATTCCCAGTACCAATTAACCCTAAATATTGTTCCTGCGGGGCAAAGGGTTTCAGCGGTTTTTCCAATAAAAAATGCTGCAAGTTTTCAAACAGTGGTTTGCCCTGACGCACGGCAAACACGCCTGCTTTGGGACGGGGATGATTAACCATCGCGGCGATATCTCCAGCCGCAAATACGTTGGGGTGAGAGACTGATTGCAGGCAATCGTTGACTTGGATAAAGCCGTTTGAGTCGGCTGCTAAACCGGATTCTCTGATCCAATTGGCGGCGGATGCTTGTGTTACCCAAAAAATGCGATCGCACTCTAATTCTAAACCTGATTTACAGAAAATTTGGTGATCGGTAGGGAATTGAGGATTGGTTTCTCTCTCAATCTTTTTTACAGCACAGACTTTTTCCTTTAAATGCAATTGAATGCCGCGACTGATGAGAATTTCTTGAAGGCGTTGGCGTACCCGCTGATTGTGTCCCTGCATCAATTCAGCACCGCTGTGAAACAAATGAATTTCTGATGATAAGTTTTCTAATTTTTCTTCCCTCTTCCTTCTTCCCTCTTCCTTCTTCCCTCTTCCTTCTTCCCTCTTCCTTCTTCCCTCTTCCTTCCCCAATCGAGATTGCATATTTAATGCTAATTCTACGCCGCCTGCACCGCCGCCTACAATCGCTATCCGCAGCGGTTTTTGGGGATGGTTTTGCCTTTCGGAAATTAACTGATTCCAGCTAGCTAAAAACTCCGGTACGGGTTTAGCTGCAATTGCATATTCTGCGGCACCCGGTACAGATAAAGTCGCAGGAGTGCTGCCGATATCCACAGAAAGCAAATCAAAATTAACCGGAGGGCGAGTTTGACAAATAACTAAATTTTTGTTAAAGTCGATCGCGATCGCCCGATCGACCACTATTTGACACCTGGCAAATTCCGCGAGAGATCGCAAATCAATGTGACATTCATCATAATTGTAAAACCCGGCAACGTGCGCCGGCAGCATCCCCGAATAAGGCGCGTGCAGGACATCGCTAATCAGAGTCAAACGCACTCCAGGCAGCGGTTTGATACCGAACATTTTTAATACGATAGCATGACTGTGACCGCCGCCAATTAACACTAAATGTTTCACAATTACAGATGTTCGCTCGAAATGTTCCAGCACCAATATTGTACAGCACTCGCACTCCTTGGGCCACAAAGTCCGGTAAGGAGAGCTTGCAGTGCGTAATGAATGATTTCCCAGCAGTTAGACAGAATGCTGTCACTTACCCTCTGTCTCAGAGATTATACTGGGCTCAGTTGCGATCGCATAACATCAATCCACCCAGTGCACTTAACCTATTCCACATTCAGTGCAAATGGCTGTAGACTGTAGAGCGAGCAAATTTTCTCACCAAATTATGCCGGGGTGTGTTTCAATAGCTAACTCACCATTCAAAACTATGACATTACGCATCATTCCGCGCAGTTGGCAGCGATCGATTAAAACTCTTTTCCCGCTTCTGTTTGCCCTGTCATTCATTGTAGTATTGCTGACGAACAACTCCATTCCGGCGATCGCGCAGCAACCCCGCCAGGAAATTCGCGGCGTTTGGATGACGACAAACGACAAAGACATCCTCAGAGATAGCCGAAAACTAGGAGATGCTGTCAGCCAATTAAAGCGGTTAAATTTCAACACTATTTATCCTGTAGTCTGGAATTCTGGCTATGCAATGTATCCCAGCTATGTAGCGCAGCAAAGAGACATTCAACCCTTTGTTTACAGAGGGTTAGACGGACAAGATATGATCGCCGATTTAATTGATAAAGCTCACCGCCAAGGCCTGCTAGTAATTCCTTGGTTTGAGTTTGGTTTCATGGCTCCTCCCACCTCAGAATTAGCCTTAAATCATCCCGAGTGGCTGACACAAAAACAGGACGGCAGCCAAACATCAAACGGCGCAGGTGGCGAAGTAGTTTGGCTCAATCCCTTTCATCCCGAAGTGCAACAATTTATTACCGAACTCGTACTAGAAATCACCACTCAATATAACGCCGACGGCATTCAATTTGACGACCACATGAGTTTGCCGTCGGAATTTGGATACGATGACTACACAGTTGCTTTGTATACCAAAGAAACAAAAAAAGCGCCGCCCAAAGATTTTCAAAATCCAGCATGGGTGCAGTGGCGCGCCAATAAAATTACCGCTTTTATGTCGCAGCTAAATCAAGCCGTCAAAGCAGTAAAACCCAATGCCATTTTCTCAATTTCTCCCAATTACTACGAGTTTGCTTACAAACATCACCTGCAAGATTGGCTGGCTTGGGTGCGTTTGGATATTGCCGACGAGCTAATAGTGCAAGTGTATCGTCCCAATCTAGAATCCTTTGTGGGCAAGATTAACCGTCCCGAAATGCAAGAAGCACAGCAAAAAATTCCCACCGGAGTTGGGATTATGACAGGTTTGAGAAATAACCCAGTACCGATTCAGCAAATTAAATCTCAGGTGCAAGCAGTCCAAGGATACGGCTTAGGCGTCGCTTTCTTCTACTACGAAAGCTTGTGGGAATATGCGCCAGAACCCACCGCCGATCGACTTTCTCAATTTAGTGCTTTCTTCCCGTCTTCTGCATTCCGAACAGCACTACAAATACCCAGACGCGCGGCTACTTTCCCTCCGTCGCCGGCACCAAAACCAGACCCGAAAGCTAAGCCAGAGCAACCTACCAAAAACAGCCCACCTTCGCCCTCGCCAACCACGTACAAGATTTAAAGAGTCATCAGTCATTGGTAATTTTGTAAGGTGTGCCATTAGTCCGACAGTCCGACAGGGGTTTAAACCCCTGTCTCATAGCTGAAGTCGTCTAAAGACGACTGTAGCAATTCTATCAAAGCTGTTTTTGTATAGAGTTAGCCCAGAATATATGTGTAACTCTAATTTTCAAAATTGAGATTACTACTTGAGTCGGTTTTAACTGAGATGTTGCACCATTCTCAATTACTTGTTTAGGAACAGGCAAGATGCCTGTTCCACAATAAAATTCATCTCTTGGGGAACAGGCATCTTGCCTGTTCTTGACAATGGTGCAAGATGTGAGTTTTAACGCAAGATGCCTGTTCCACAATAAAATTCATCTCTTGTGGAACAGGCATCTTGCCTGTTCTTGACAATGGTGCAAGATGTGAGTTTTAACCGACTTATGCTATTAGACAGGGACTTGAGTCCCTGGCGGCCCGTGGCAGAATGAAACAGCTCTGCTGGAGCCTAGGGGATACCGAGTTATGTTCCTATAAAATATCCGTATTACCAACAACTACCCTGAATAAAAATGCAAACAAAGCAAACAATGTTACTGCCAAAAATGGGCTGCGGCACTTGGGCTTGGGGCAACAGATTGCTCTGGGGATACAATGAAAGCATGGACGAGGAATTGCAAGCTGTTTTCAATCTTTCTGTTAGTAACGGTGTCACTTTATTCGATACCGGCGACTCTTACGGAACTGGCAAATTAAACGGACGCAGCGAGCAGCTTTTGGGGCAGTTTTCTCAACAATATCAAGGTGCAAATAAAGACAATATTTGTATTGCGACAAAACTGGCGGCTTATCCTTGGAGACTGACGCGACAATCAATGATATCTGCTTGCAAAGCCTCTGCTGCGCGCCTCGGAAAAAATGTAGATTTGGTGCAAATGCACTGGTCTACAGCTAATTACGCTCCTTGGCAAGAGGGGGCTCTTTTGGATGGTTTGGCTGACCTTTACGAGCAAGGATTGGTTAAGGGAGTGGGCTTGTCTAATTACGGGCCGAAACGGCTGAAATGGGTGCATCGGAAATTTAGCGATCGCCAAATTCCTATTGTTACTTTACAAGTGCAATATTCGCTACTTTCTACCTATCCGGTAACAGAACTCGGATTGAAAGATGTTTGCGATGAATTGGGGATAAAATTGATTGCTTACAGTCCTCTAGCCTTGGGGTTGCTGACTGGTAAATACTCGGAAAATGGCTCTCTTCCTAAAGGTATCCGAGGTTTGGCGTGCAAGCAGCTACTTCCGGGAATGCGATCGCTTTTGGAGTGTTTGCGAGAAATAGCGGCTTTCAGAAACAAGAGTGTTTCGCAGGTAGCAATCAACTGGTCTATCTGCAAAGAAACTATTCCTATTCCAGGGGCTAAATCTGTGGAACAGGCGAGGGATAATATTGGTGCTTTGGGCTGGGAGTTAGACTCCGGGGAGATTGCCGAATTGGATAAAGCGGCGGCGAGTGTAGATAAGAAAATGGTGCAGAATATTTTTCAAACTCGGTAATATCTGAGATGTTGTACCATTCTCCTGAACAGGCAAGATGCCTGTTCCACAAGATATGAATTTGCTTGTTCCACAAGAACTAAATTTTCTTGTGGGGTAGGCATCCTGCCTGCCCGTACCATTCTCATGAACAGGCAAGATGCCTGTTCCACAAGACAGGAATTTGCTTGTTCCACAAAAACTAAATTTTCTTGTGGGGTGGGCTTCTAGCCCGCCCGTACCATTTTCACGAACAGGCAAGATGCCTGTTCCACAAGACAGGAATTTGCTTGTTCCACAAAAACTAAATTTTCTTGTGGGGTGGGCTTCTAGCCCGCCCGTACATTTTCATGAACAGGCAAGATGCCTGTTCCACAAGACATGAATTTGCTTGTTCCACAAAAACTAAATTTTCTTGTGGGGTAGGCTTCTAGCCCGCCCCTGAAAGCCTGATTTACATCGCACAAAAATTTTCGACACACCGCACAAACATTTCTACACCCATCCCCAGCGCAGTTTCATCAAAATCAAAACGCGGGTGATGGTGCGGGTAAGCCAAGTTTTTCTCGGGATTTGCTGAACCCAAAAAGAAATAACAACCGGGGACTTCTTGCAAAAAGAATGACATATCCTCGCCGCCCATTGTTTGACATTCCGGCACGATTCCCGCCGGAGTTTCGACAACTGATTCGGCCACGCCGCGCACCAATTCAGCTATTCTTGAATCATTAATAACTGGCGGATAAAGCGCACAATAATCTAATTGGTAATTTGCCCCGTGACTCTGACAAATTCCGGCAATTAGTTGCTCGATTCGCTTGGCAAAATAACCTTGATATGCTGGGTTGAAATAGCGCACCGTGCCACCGATTTGAGCGGTGTCTGCAATCACGTTGTGGGTGTGGCCTGCGTGGAAGTTGCCGACAGTTACTACCGCTGAGTCGATCGGGTCAATGTTCCGCGCGACAATTGCCTGCAAAGCGCTGACAATTTGGGCTGTAACTACGATCGCATCCACAGTCTGATGTGGCATTGCGCCGTGCCCACCTTTGCCAAAAATCGTGCAGTCAAAAACTTCGACAGCCGCCATCAGCGCGCCGCTGCGGACGCCTACAGTGCCCAAAGGTAGATTGTTCCACAAATGCAAGCCGACGATCGCATCAACATCAGGATTCTTCAAAACTCCCGCTTCAATCATCGGTTTTGCGCCCCCTGGCCCTTCTTCGGCGGGCTGAAAGATAAATTTTACCTTACCCGAAAAGCTGTGTTTGTGCTTTGCGAGATAACAAACAGTACCAAGGGCGATCGCAGTGTGGCCGTCGTGGCCGCAAGCGTGCATAATTCCATCATGCTGCGATCGATAATCCACCTCATTTTCTTCTTGAATGGGCAAAGCATCCATATCCGCGCGAATTGCCAAAACCCGCCCCGGTTTGCCGCTGTCTATAGTTGCGACAATACCAGTTTTAGCAATATTAGTTTCATGATCTATTCCCCATTCCTGCAACTTTTGCGAGACAAACTGCGCCGTCAAATTTTCATCAAAACTCAACTCCGGCTTTTGGTGCAAAAGGCGACGCCATTCGACTAGCTGAGGCTGCAAATTTCTAATCTCCAGCCGCAATTGAGATAAATCGACAGAGGTTAAATTCGGTAAAGTAGAAACCATGTTTTATTCTCCTTTTTTTTAATTCGGTTTTAGCTCGAATCAGTTAATAAATTCTCATTAGTAATTATAGCAATCATCCCAGAATTAGACGGGTGGGACGCCCATCCCACAGTTCGGAATCATCCCACAATTTGGAATCATCCCAGAATTAGACGGGCGGGACGCCCATCCCACAAGAGGAAAGCTAAAATTTAACGTGCAACTTGAATGTGTTGATTTGTTAATAAATGGCCATTCCGTATTCCCAATTACCGCTTCCCCAGATGACAACTCCGAGGGTTATTTAGAAGTCTGAGCAACTAGATTAACCCCCGGCAATAAGCGTTCCAAATCTAAATCTGAAGCAACTTTAGCTAATTTAGCCAGGTCAGTCGGGTCATCTAAATGCGGCAAAATACCCAACACAGGTATTTGAGTCAGCGACTGGATTAAATCTATGGGCGCCCAATCGGCAATTTCTTGTTCGGAATAAGCTTTAACACAATTAAGCACAATTCCTCTGAGCTTAAAACCAGTGTGTCTGGCGAGAGCAACATTCGCCACGGCTTGCCCGATCGCCCCCAACCTCACAGGTACTACCAAAACCCCCCTCAGCCGCCAATCCCTGGCAATATCCGCCACCGTCAGTTCCCACGTTACAGGCGATCCCAGTCCTCCCAAAGCTTCCACCAACACAAAATCCTTGCGCTCAGAGAGGCTTTGCCAAGCCGTCCAGACCTTTTCGAGTTCGATACGTCTCCCCTCCCGTTCCGCAGCAATCGGCGGTGCTAGAGGCGCATCAAAGTGCACCGGATTGAGTTCTTCGGGGGATTGGTCGAGGGAAAACAAACGGGTGTAGAGTTCGCGATCGCCCATTCCCGTTTGCAAGAGTTTCATAATTCCCAAACTGCGATCGGGAAAATACATTTGCCAATAAGCAGCCAGAGCGCTGGTCAAAACAGTTTTGCCCGCGTCGGTATCAGTTCCAGCAATTAGCAGCGAGTTCATTGGCAAATAGCTAACAAGTAATTGGCATCAACATCAGTCTAGGGGAATTTTGCCAGAAGTTTAGAGTTCCGGCGACGGCGCGGGAGTTGGTTCCGGTTCCGGTGACGGTAAGGGAGTTGGTTCCGGTTCCGGCGACGGCGCGGGAGTTGGTTCCGGTTCCGGTGACGGTGCGGGAGTTGGTTCCGGTTCCGGTGACGGTGCGGGAGTTGGTTCCGGTTCCGGCGATGGTGCTGGTGTTGGTGCGGGAGTTGGTGCTGGTGTTGGCGACGGCGCGGGTGTTGGTTTGGGTGCGGGCGTCGGTTTGGGCGCGGGAGTAGGCGCGGGTGTCGGTTTTGGGGTCGGAGTTGGCGCTGGGCTTGGTTCTGGGCTGGGTTCCGACAAAGGTTCTGGGCTGGGTTCCGGCAAAGGTTCTGGGGTTGGTTCTGGCAAAGGTTCTGGGCTGAGTTCTGGCAAAGCTTCTGGGGTTGGTTCTGGCAAAGGTTCTAGGGTTGGTTCTGGCAAAGGTTCTGGGGTTGGGGTTGCCAAAGGTTGCTGGGTTGGGGTTGGCAAAGGTAGCGGGTTTGGTATCGGAGTTAGTGTCGGCGTCGGATTTGTAAGTGCTGGCGGCGTCGGAGTGGGTTTTGGCCGCGAATTGTTGAGAAATGAGCCGACTAAAGCCCAGGAACCGAAGCCAGTCAAGATGACTAAGCCCGCCAGCAGAGCGATCGCAGCGATGGGATTGTCCCAAAAAGTGTCGCCAGCAGGCTCACTTAACGGGTCTGGCTGGTTTGGCGGGGGGGAACTCGGGGCGACTGGCCGGTTTGGCGGGGGGGAACTCCGGGCGGCTGGCTCTGGCGGCCTGCCCACGGCCACCGTTGCGATTAGCGAAGGGTTTGTCGGCACCACTGCTGGCGGCGCGGGCGGTACAGTTGGCTGGCTAGGCTTAGGATTAGTTTGGGCGTCGAGTGCTTGGGCGACTTCGCTGACAGATTGATATCGATCGCCCGGAGACCGATTCAACATCCGATTCAGCACCAAAGCCAAACCCGTACTCACCTGCACTCGCTGCTGCCAATTCCACTGCAGCGTTGTTTGATCGAGCAATTCCTGGGGTTCTTTGCCTGTCAGCAGGACGATCGCCGTTACGGCTAAAGCGTAGAGGTCGCTGCTGGCAGTTGCTCGCCCGCTGTGCAACTGTTCCATCGGCGCGTAGCCGATTTTACCGACAGTTGTCGCGTGGGCTGTTCCTTCGGGAGACTGGACTTTGGTGGCGAGTTCCTTCACCACTCCAAAGTCAATCAGCACCGGCATTTGGTCGTTTTCGCGCCGAATTATATTTTCTGGGGAGATGTCGCGGTGGATGATGCCGCGGGCGTGGATGTGAGCGAGTATCGGCAGCATTTGCCGGATAAATACCAAGACTTCGGCTTCGGTGAAGGTGCGACCATTTGAAGTTCGATCGAGCAGCAGTTCGCGGTAAGTCATCCCTTCCACGTAATCCTGCACTAAAAACAAACGCTGGTTCTCTTCAAATATTGCCCGAAACTGGGGAATTTGTGGGTGCCCAATTTGGTAAAGTATTGCCGCCTCTCTTTGAAACAATTCCTTCGATTTTTCCAAAACGTAAGGCCCGCTTTGCACCGGAATCAATTCCTTCAGCGCGCAGCGTTCTTGAAACCGCCCCAAATCTTCTACTAAATAAGTCCGGCCAAATCCCCCTTGACCTAAAATATTCACCAAGCGGTAGCGGTTTTGTAGGAGAGTTCCAATAGCAATAGGTGGCTGCATAAGTTTAAGTAGAAACTGTTAAAAAATAGACGATCGATCACAGAGTTAGTAATGCTATGTCTTTAATGCTCTTGAGCATACTTCACTATCTGTAGTCCCCAGTCCCGATCAAAGTTAGTATTTTACATTTTTTTGACATTCTTAGACGCAATGATGGTCAGAAACCGGGTTTTTTCACGAAAATACAGAGGTTGCAACCCGCAGATCCGATCAAAAACCCGGTTTCGGCGTCAATATCTCAAGGGAGAAATGCACGATTTTTCGTAGAAACCGGGTTTTTTGGCCTTAGGCCTAATAAATTGTTGCCCCTCGGTCTAGGCCATACATCTCTATAAAGCTGGAGATTATTTATGGGAGATGTCTACTGACTACTGACTACTGACTAAGCTTTGCTTTCACCATGTCTTGAATTCTGTTACCGTCTGCTTTGCCCTTAAGCTGCTGCATTGCCTTGCCCATCACCTTGCCCATATCTTTTGCAGAAGTAGCGCCAACCGAAGCAATCACTTCGTCAACGACTTGACTCACCTCTTCGTCTGACATCTGCGGCGGCAAATACTCTTCAACAATTGCCAACTCCGCCTCCTCTTGTGCCACTAAATCTTCGCGGCCGCCTTTGCGGTATTGTTCGATCGAATCCCGGCGCTGTTTGGCTATTTGCATCAAAATTTCCATTTCTTGAGCTTCTGTCAGCGTGTCTTGGCCGGCAGGACGGAGGCTGACTTCTTTTTCGAGAATAAATTTCTTGATGCCACGAACTGTTTCCAAGCGAACTTTGTCCTTAGACTTCATGGCTGCTTTGATTTCTTCGTCAATGCGTTCTCTTAAGCTCATCGATTTCTACCTTGCTTTGCCCGATATCAAAAATCTGAAGTATGCTTCCGATTCTTGACTTTTTTACAGTATTTTTCAAGTTTATTGCCTGTTGGTGGCATTTTTATCGCATTGAACCCGGATGCCTTCAGCTTTCGACTGAATTTGGGGTGGCTGCACTTCCAGCCTCAGCCCCAAATTGACTCAGGCCAGAATTTTTAGATGCAGGGGCACAGGTGCGATCGTACTTCTGCCAGTACACAGATCGCGAGAACCCCAATTTCGCATCCTGGGGTGTCACACAGCATAATTACGGAGACAACTCTATTTTTAACAGAACTTATGCACTCAAGCGCGTTAAATCAAGGGTTTGAGATTCCTTCACTACGTTCTCTTCTGACACAAAATCGTAGTACCTGCGTCCAGGACTATTTAAGTGAGATGTTGCACCTTGCGGTGTCACACAGCATAATTACGCAGAAAACTCTATCTTTAAAGTAATAAAGTATGCCTTTAAAAAGTTCTTTATCCGTTAATATACGGTATTTCAGTATAATTTTTAGAGTTTTATTGCTGGATAAGAATAAGTAAAAACCGATTGTGACCCTTGAAGATGCCGAATGTGGGCTTTAAAGTAATAAATTATGCCTTTAAAAAGTAATTTATCCGTTAATATACGGTATTGTAGTATAATTTTTAGAGTTTGATTGCTGGATAAGAATAAGTAAAAACCGATTGTGACCGTTGAGGGTGCCGAAAGTGGGGTAGAAACTGGGTTTCTCGGACATATTTTTGCCAGTCCTATTCAATTCGCCTAACTTAACACTTGTGGCCGCCCCGAAAGTTAAATCTCTCAAAAATTTGGCTGAATATTTCTAGTTTCAGATGGTAAGATAGCGATGGAATAAACGTCCTGCAAGAGGCCTGCTGTGATCCGTTCTGCTACTTTACCGCTTCCGCTTCCCGAGCCGCCGGTTTCCGCTCATGACCGTCTGCGGCTGTTCTCCGGTTCTGCTAATATTCCCCTCGCCCAAGAGGTGGCTCGCTATCTGGGGATCGATTTGGGGCCGATGGTTCGCAAGCGGTTTGCTGATGGGGAACTCTACGTTCAAATTCAAGAATCGATTCGGGGCTGCGATGTTTACTTGATTCAGCCAACTTGCTGTCCGGTAAACGATCGCCTCATGGAATTGTTAATTATGATCGATGCTTGTCGCCGCGCTTCGGCTAGACAAATTACTGCTGTCATTCCCTATTACGGATATGCTAGGGCTGACCGCAAAACGGCCGGAAGAGAGTCGATTACCGCAAAATTAGTGGCTAATTTGATTACGGAAGCTGGGGCCGGTCGCATTTTGGCGATGGATTTGCACTCAGCTCAGATTCAAGGTTATTTTGACATTCCCTTCGATCACGTTTACGGTTCGCCAGTGCTTTTGGATTATCTGGCGAGCAAGCAATTGACGGATATTGTTGTGGTTTCGCCGGATGTTGGCGGAGTCGCTAGGGCGAGAGCTTTTGCCAAAAAGCTGGGCGATGCTCCCCTGGCAATTATTGACAAGCGCCGCCAAGCTCACAATGTCGCCGAAGTGATGAACCTCATCGGTGATGTCAGGGGCAAAACAGCCGTGTTGGTGGACGACATGATCGATACTGCCGGCACGATTTCTGAGGGCGCCCGATTGTTGCGCCGCGAGGGTGCGAGGCAGGTTTATGCTTGTGCTACTCATGCGGTGTTTTCGCCTCCGGCGATCGAGCGTTTGTCTAGCGGGGTTTTGGAAGAGGTAATTGTTACGAATACAATTCCTGTGCCGGAAGAGAACCGTTTTAAGCAGTTGACGGTGCTTTCGGTAGCCAATTTGCTCGGAGAAACTATTTGGCGGATTCACGAAGATAGTTCTGTTAGCAGTATGTTCCGCTAGACAGCAAAGACACTTTTTGAATGTTTGTTTTAGGGTGCGTTAACAAGAGTGTAACGCACCGTTTTTTTTGTGAATAGTGCGATCGTTTCCCGCAAGTAATAAGCCCAGGCGCATCTAAATTTTACTGTCAACTCCCCTTAAATTCTTGTGGAGTGGGCGTCGCGCCCGCCCGGAAAATACAATTTAGAGGTCGAACAGCTTATCAAGTTCCTCGCTAAAATAACGGTTATAACTTTGTAGGGAGGACTCAACTCCTCATAAAATTGGCTCGGGCTTGAGTTCTCACTACGAAGCAATGTGACGATCGGCGATCGATCGCACTTGGTACCACCGGAACAAGAGATGGTAAAATTCTATCTTGTTGTTGGAACAGGGCGAATTTTTTATATTCTAGATAAGTCTCATCACAATAAGGGGCCCATAGGGAAAAATCATGAAACATTCACTTGTACGAACAGTGGCCGCACTGGCAGGTTCAGCAATTTTAACACTTGGCGCGATCGGTTCGGCTAAAGCATTTACTTTTGACGAAAGCGAAATTAACCAAGACCGAGTAATTGTCATCGCCCAACCCCGCCCTTCCGGCGGCTACCAATTGCTAATTCTAGAACAAGTCTCTGACACGCGAAAATGCTGGAGCGAAAGTGGCTCTAATCCCGTGAAAGTCGATCCATTATTAGTTACTTTTGATTTCACGGGTATTTGTGGCCGCGCAACAGACAGCAACGGCTTTTCAATTCGCATGGCAGGCACCGATTTAGCACTAAAATACACCCTGACTTTGGAAAGTGTTGATGGAAATGTTCTACTAATTGGAACTCCGGTAGATTACCAAGGTAAATCGGTGATTATAGGTCGCACAAACGGCGATGTTAACGACTTCATGAAAATCAGTCTCGATCCTACTTGGCGCTTGAGTAAAAGAGCTTACCAAGGCCGCACATTAGGCCACTTTTATTTCACTACCAATCAATCCGCACCGGGAGAAATTGGCAATACCGGAGGCAATACCGGAGGCAATACCGAAGCAATACCGCAGCCAATACCAATACCAATACCGCAGCCAATACCGCAGGCAATACCGCAGCCAATACCGCAGACAGTACCGCAGCCAGTACCGCAGCCAATACCGCAGCCAATACCGCAGCCAGTACCCCAGGAAATACCAGTGGAAATACCGGTGGAAATACCATAGGCAATACTGACGCTTCTACAATTCGGAGATAGCTACCAATGAGATCTACGCTTCGGAAATTAAAGAAGCTGTGGGCCTTGGGTTTGTAGCCCCGTTTTCTCAAAATAATGCTTTGTGGCCACAACTTGCTGTTACCAGAGAGGAATTGGTATCTTTAGTTTGGAAATCTTTAAAAGGAATACCAGGTGCTAATATCACCTTTCCTAGCCATGTTTCTATCCGTCCATTTAGCGACGTTGATATTTCGCGCTGGAGTGCCGGAAAACTTCTATTGGCGCGGAGCAACAAGATAGTTAGCTACTATCAAGATGGAACTTTTCAACCTACCCAGCCCGTCACTCGCGCTGAATTGATGGCGGTGCTACCAAGAGCAGCGGAATTCAATTTGTCGGCGGGAAAGCAGCCAATTTAGTTGCTAAATAACCGTCTAAAACTTTTTCAGAAACTCAGAATTATTGGGCTGCGTCTATTATTACTCAAATGTCTGCTTATTGTTCTGTTGCTGCCGCTATTAACGAAATGGGCGATGGGTTTGCTCCGAATGATTCTGCAAAGCGGAATTACGCGGCTGCTACTTTGCGGATGCTGAAATGCGTTAAGGCTCAGTAGGGCGAATTAGATACCCGACTTCTTCAAGAAGTTGGGAATCTGAGTATTTTGTTTTTTTAGCTGGACATTTTACGCTACGCCGTAATCAGTATACTGCCGTTTGTATGGGGGTTGCAATCCCAAAATAATATCCTCTCTCGGTACTCCCATTGCAACTAATTCCTCCGCAGGATTTTCCTCGGTCAAATTTTGCTGAAGCCAGATTTTTCCATCTTTGATGTCAATGTGAATGAAGGTTTGATAAATCCGAGTTAAGTGTTCCCAGCCGACATTCATCCACTGATAATGATCTCGCTCTGTGTCCAAAATTAGTTGCACTTCGACTTCATCATCGGAAACATCATCTTCGGCATAACGGCTCATTAATGTCTGAACGTATTGACGATATTGAGCTAACTTGTCCATTGTATCATTACCTCATTTGTTGGTTAATAGTTATATGTTGTACTGTTGTTAAGAACGGGCAAGATGCCCGTTCCACAAAACTTGATTTTATTGTGGAACGGGCATCTTGCCCGTTCCTAAACAAGTAATTGAGAATGGTGCAAGCTATCAGTTAATCAGGAAGAAAGTCCTTACTACAAACCAGTTTGTAATCAGGACTTTAGCCCTCATCATATCGTTTCCTTGAGTTTCTTCTTAGATGGCTTTTTAGGAGTTTTCTGGACGGGTATTGTCTCTAATTCTTGCTGTGCGATGTCGGGGGTTAATTTGCACAAGTCATTTAAGGAAAGTTTTTGCTGGGATTCAAGTTCGTTGAGTCGGTTTGATGCTGTTTCTAATATTTGTTTTCCCTGTCGGACTTGAATAGTAGTTTTATTTTCGATCGCATCTAGCAACACAAAAATCGAGACTGTTTGCCAAATATCTAAATCGTCGCCCACGACATCGCAAGCAGAGACAATTTTGCCGTTTTGTGGGGCGTGAATTCCTAAGCCAGAATCTTGAATTAACGGCTGGATTTCTGCTAGACTTAAATTCGCCAGGTCGCTAATTTTATGTTCGAGGGATACTAAATCTGCTAAATCGGGTAAGTTGACCGATTCTGCGGCTAAAGCATCGAATTTAAAGGTAAGAGTTTGATTTAAAGGATCGGAAATGGCGTAAATTGATTGAATTTGCGATCGACTAACTGCACCTTTCTCGAAAAAATCTCTGCCTTGCGGGGCGATCGCAATTTGGCCATTTTCCGCCACCTCCAAGCTTTCCAAACTAACCAGAGTCGCCGCCGTAGTCTTCACAAAAATCTCGTCCAACCCCAGCAAATCCGCCAATTCCTTCAAAGTTGGCGCAGGTTCAAACTCAACGCCCGCCCGCAAAATGAACTCTTCCAACACGTTAAACTCGCGCGGTTCGCTAACCGCCACCTCCAGCGGAGTTTGCCGGATTGCAAAGCGGAATTGACGCGCCGCCAACACTGACAAACCCGGATTTTGTTGCTCAATCTGTTCGGCTAGCGAACTTAAATTCGAGTCTATTGGTTTAGTTGAGGACGCTAGAAACATCTACAAAACCTCCGCAGTGACGCACCGTTTTTGAAACTTCCTGATACATTTTTCCCACTGTACCTGTTTGTTGAGTAAATAAATCGTGGCAGCCGACAACTACCAGCAATTCTTGAGCCCGGGAAAATGCCACATTCACCCGTTCCGGCTCCTTCGCAAATCCAATATCGCCCCTAACATTATTGCACACAGTGCTGACAATAATTACAGGTCTTTCCATGCCTTGAAATATGTCAACCGTACCAGTGCGGATGCTCAAAGCAGGAAATCTTTCGCCTTCGATTCTGTCTTTAATTGCATTTAATTGAGCAGCATAAAAAGTGATAATTCCGATTTCTTTCGGTGGTTCACCGTCGGCAACTTTGGGCTGCCAAGCTGTCTGCATTTGTTCGCACAAACGCTCGATCGCATCAATCTCCTTGACATTCAACCGCGAAGTACCCTGTTTTTCCTCTTCAAATCCTTGTCCGATGGGCGTTTTCACCCACAGAATGTGATTATTTTCTTGGATGATTCTACCTGCGAGGTTGTGGGCGCGTTTGGTGTCAGCTTCCTGAATGCCACAGTTGAGTTTTTGCTGGTAAAACTGATTGATTGCGCCCATGATTTGTGGGTGCATTCGATACTGAGTTGTCAGCATTTTTTTGATGCTGTCGCTGGCATTTTCAAACAAAACTTTGAACAGCGATTCTTTGATGAAGCTAAGTTCGTCTCCGGTACAGCCGATGTCTTCGGCGATATCGTCGATCGTACTTTGATTAAACATCGGCGGCAATTGCCTGTGATCGCCCACTAATACTAACTTTCTGCCCTTCAAAGCGGGAATTAATAACTCTGGCGGAGTGCATTTGCTAACTTCGTCAATGATGACTGCATCAAAGCTGGGAAAGTTTTTAGTAAAATCGAAGCTAGCAGCCTGCACGCAAGTAATGCCGATCACGTTGGCATTGTCAATATAAATTTGCTTTAAATCGTTGCGGTCTTTTTCTGATGGATTGCGGAGTTTTTGAATCCAATCGGTCACAAAGTTTTGAGAGCGATTTAGTGCTATTTCTTCTTGTTCTAATTTCCGTTGCCAAGTTTTGAATAAACGCTTAATTTTGTTTAAAAAAGCTACGGTGAACAATCCTGTAGTCGGAACTTCTGGCTGATATTGAGTCGGGATAGTTTGCCATGCTGACTCCCACCACTTTCTTTCAACAAGTAATGCTGCTGTTGGTTGCTGCTGTTGCAGTTGAGCGGTAATTTCGCTCAATTCTGTTTGAAGTTCGGCGAGTTGCTGCTGCGAAGTTGCAGCCGCAATTTGCAGCGGCGATAAATCCTCGTCAAGAGTGTTTTTGATTGTCTCCAAAACCCCAAAAGGATCTAAGTCAGCAATGGATTTTTCAAGCTGAATCGTGCTTGCTTTCCAAGCCTCAACTTGCTTGACAAACTGCTGCGGTTGCTCCCAGATATTCGATTTTTGCGCGAGATATTGTTCGGCTAAAATCCGCAACTTCTCAGGGACGTTTGGCTGTTGGACAATTGCTTGCAACAAATTAGTAACTTCGCTAATTTTTAAGTTGGCCTCTTGCTGCGCTGTTTCTACCTGAAGTTTAGCGGCGGATATTTGCTGCTGGTTCAAGGTTTGACCTATTTTATCTAATAATTGTTGCTGTTTGATAAGCTGCTGTTCGGTTTCGGTTTTCAGGGGAACGACGCACTGACGGGCATTTGCGAGGATACTGTGCAGCAATTCTTTGACTAGGCGATCGAAGGTAGCCTGGACATGATTTGGGTGCAATGATTCACTATAAAACTGTTGAATGCTACCTAAGAAAGTGCGAGCTTTTTCGATGATAAATTTGCGCTGACTTTGGCTGACTTGGGAATAGCTGGCGAAGTCTTTGGCTAGTTGTTGCCACTGTGCACGATCGCCCGCAGAGAGCACGATCGGCGTTTGACTCAAATTTAGGTGCAGAAACTCGCTAAACCGGAACTGTTGCCCTTGTAAGTCCTTAAAACCTGCGCTTTCTTCGTGGGATATCGCCTTTTGCAGCCGATCCAAATCGGGCAAATTGATTTTGCATTTGGGAGGCACGATCGGCAATTTGAGCGATCGGGCAATTTTCAGCAATCCTGCGGGCAATTCTACCATATCATCCGTGAGCATTGCGCCCGTTTCCCAGCAAGTTTTCACGACTTCATAGAGCCCCGTATCCGCCGTCTCAATCCACTGTGCAACGGCGACGACAACGGCTGCAATTTCCGCTTTTCGCAGTTCCAAATTCTTGATTTTCTGTTCGAGATTGTGGCGGTGTGTCTGATTTTGCCGATCGCCCAATTCGAGTTGATTCACAGCCTCCGACATCTGCCGCGACACCCGCAACGACTCCGCAACCGCCGACATAGCGTGACAAACATCATCAGCGCGATCGAATGCTGTCTTAAATTCCGATATTTGCGCTGCTACAGTTTCCTGAAGCCAAACCGCAATCCCAAAGGCACCACAAGCAGGGCGCTCAAAGCCTATTTGAATAGCATTGCTAGCGGCAACCCGAACATTTGCCATAAAGTTTTCTACTAAAACATTCCCTTCTGAATAAGGTTTGAGTCGGGGCATAAACTCGGCAACTTCTGGAGATTCCCAGTTGATCTTCGGCGCATCCAGCAAATTTACTAGCCCACTAACTAGAGATTCAATCTCGCTTTTTTTGGTTAAAGCCTCTTCATAAGCTGCTGCTTGCTGACTGCATTTTTCCTCAATATTTGCTTTACTGTCGTGCAGGTGTTTGAGCTCATTAAAAAAATCTCTCTCGGCGGCACAGTAGGCGGTAAATCGCTCGGATTCTGCCACCAACTGCCGCAAAGATTTGACATTAGTCAGGCGCTGCGAGAGCTTTTCTTCGCAGTCAGTCGCCGTATTTTGCAGCCAAGTGCCGATCGCATTTTCCTCTAAAAACGGCTGCCCTTCTTCCTGCACCTTATGAGCTTTTCCCTTTCGCAAAGCCCGAATCGCCGGATTGTGAACTAACCGACTCAAAGCATTGTCTACAGCCAAATTTGCTTGCGAAGCAATGAGCGTTTTGCCACCCTGACGGGCAATTTGATAGCAAATCTCCGCAATCACAGTCGTTTTGCCCGTTCCCGGCGGCCCTTGAATCAAAATTAAATCCCGCGCCGAAAGCACCGTTTCTACGGCGGCAAGTTGGTCGTCATTAGCATTGCGATTTAATAAGTTTTCCCTATCCAATTTAATAAGTTTTTCGGGCATTCTCGCCTGGGAAGAGTCGAATAAAAACTCACTCAAATAGGGATTTTGAGCGCGGCCGTCTGTCAGCATTTTTAAAGCTTTTTTCTTGCGTTCGATCTGACTGATATCGCCCGCCGCCTCAAAATATAAAAATCCTTGTTTGGGAAGTTGATATCTGCCGCCCGCCATGCGATCGCCTAAATCAACATCTAACTTAATGCGTAATTTACCATGTTCAAAGTCAATTTCAGCGATGCTACCTAATGTCTCTCCATCGCGGCTGCTTCTGCTTCCGGGCGGCGAATCAAACAGGATAATTTCTTCATTTCTGGCTTTTTTCAGCCTTTCGCGAAAGTCGCCCAATTCTAAGAAATTTTCCTCGTAGCCGTCAAGAGTGGCGGAATTACGCTCGATTTCAAAAGTGACGATTTTGAAGCCGGAACCGTAATTGTGTCCTCGGAAAGGTACACAAAATTGACGCGCTTCCGCGATGCGTTTTTCAACATTTAAAAAAGTGTGCCAAACTTTTAGCTGTTCGGTAGTCGGTATGTGTCTGTCGTCCCAAAATGGCATTTGTTGGACGCGGGCGATCGACTTTACAGGAATTGGCGATCGACTGTTAGCCAAAAGTCGCAACTGCACCGGCAAAGCATACCCATCTTTCCTTCCTCTGGGAACCGCCACCAAACCAGCATCCAGCAGTTTTAAACCGCCGATTCCGTCTTCACAGCGTACAGTTGCTAACAACCGCAAAGTGCGATCGGCTTTTTGCAACAATTGAGGTAATTCAAAATCATCTCCATCCGTAGCAAGCAGCAATTCCCAGATTTCTTCTTCCGAAAATCTCTCATTTACCTTTTGGCGGCGCACGTAGAAAAGATTGTGGGATTTCCCAGCAATATCCGACATCAGAATTTCCGCACGTTCTTTGCATTCCCAAGCGCAATATTTCCCTAAAGCTGCTTCCCCTTCTACATCCCGAATAAACTTATTAATTGTGCGATCGCCACTAAATTTATATCCCCAATCTTCTGTTACTAAAGATGGCATACTTTGATTTTATATTTTAGATTTTAGATTTTAGATTGGATTTAAGGGTGTTGCTGATTCACGGTATGAATCAACTTTTCGCTTGATCTCACAAAACTCACCCTCCGAGGGCTTATAGCAATTCCGAAATCGGAATTCCTACCTGTATTCAGCAACGCCGGATTTAAGATTAGCACATCGGAACTTGTGGCGACAGAACCGCGACCTCCCAAAAAAAATTAAGGTGTGCAATGCACACCCTACGACGATCGCAAATTACCGTACAGGCGACGGGCGATCGTATTAAACAGTTGAGAATCAAAAGGGCGAATGATGGGAATTGAACCCACGAATGGTGGTACCACAAACCACTGCCTTAACCACTTGGCTACACTCGCCATAACGTTTCTAACTATAGCATCAGATCTCAGCACAAGTCTAGGGGTAAGGCAAAAATATTTTGAAATATTTCTGAGCGTCCCTGAACCAGACAGATCGATTGTGCGTCAAATTCCAAGCACAGTAAGAGTTTAGCACAATTTTCGGTCTGCGCGATCGGCCTGTGCGATCGGCAATTATATCGCCCCCAGCAGCCATGCGGCTTGGGTTCGGTAGCTTTGGCAGCGTCCCGATTCGATCCAGCGCATTAAAATAGCCTTATCAGCCCAGGCGCATCTAAATTTTACACTCCAGTTGAATAAAACTCACATCTTGCCCCATTCTCAAGAACAGGCAAGATGCCTGTTCCACAAAGAATGAATTTCTTGTAGGATGGCTCTTCTAGCCCGCCCCTAAAAGCCTTATTGAGAATGGTGCAACATCTCAGATGAAATGCTTGTGGGGTTTCCCGCCCGCCCGAAAAATGCAACACAAGAAGCGGGACAGCTTATCCCACACCGCATGAGTTCTCAACCACCCCTCTTCTCTCTCTTCTCTCTTCCCTCTTCCTTCGCGCAGCTTCACATCTTCGCGGTTCGTTTAAAAAAAAGTCTTGTCCGCAATATAAAATCTAAAATCAATATGAGCTACTGTGTGAACCCTGAATGTCAAAATCCTCAAAACTCCAACGCCGCACAATTTTGCTTAAACTGCGGCTTTAACCTGGTGCTGAGACAGCGATATCGCCCGATTGAACTTTTAGGTAGAGGCGGATTTGGTAAAACTTTCCTAGCCATTGATGAAGACATCCCATCTCTACCCCCCTGTGCAGTCAAGCAATTTTATTTTTACGACCGCGATCCCAAAATTTTTAACAAAGCCGTTGAATTATTTCGGCAAGAAGGCGTCCGTTTAGACGAACTCGGAAAACACCCGCAAATCCCTACATTATTAGCCTGCTTTGAACAAGAAGGTCATATTTATTTAGTTCAAGAGTTTATAGGGGGATCGACTCTTAAACAAGAATTAGACAACAGTGTATACGATGAAGAGCAAATTTGGCAACTGCTGCAAGACTTATTGCCAGTGCTGCAATTTATCCATGACAAGCGCGTCATTCACCGCGACATCAAACCAGAAAATATTATCCGCCGCCAATCGGACAACAAACTCGTCTTGATCGATTTCGGCATTGCCAAACTGCTGACTGATTCAGCCATGCTTCGTCCAGCAACGCTCATTGGCAGTCAAGATTATGTAGCTCCCGAACAAATGCGTGGCAAAGTATTTCCTGCTAGCGACCTTTACAGTTTAGGTGTTACTTGCATTCGCCTAATGACGCAAGTTCCTCCCTTGGATATGTACGACTGCAACAACGAGCGCTGGTGGTGGCGCGAGTTTCTCCCCAAAGCCACGAGTATTAGCGATGAGTTAGGCGAAATTTTAGATAAATTGCTGCAAACTCCTCTCAATCAGCGGTACAGTTTGGCTGCGGAAGTTTTGCAAGATATCCAAGCAGCTTTAGATATTCGTCATCAAAATTTGCTGTCGCCCCAAAAACCGATCGCTCCTGCTCTCGGTAATAGCGACAACTCAACCGATATCAGCGCACTACAAGCTCCTGATTCCCCAATTTTACCGACCAATGCCGTCGCCCATTGTGCAGAACATTTTTCCTAATCGGTTAGTTCAAATACTTCAAATATCGAGCCCACCCTAATTTCTGCATGGGGAGTTGATTATACCAAACTGCGCGATTTTTTGTCTAACAAAAAGTGGAAAGAAGCCGATCGCGAAACTTGGGGCTTGATGTGTCAATCTCTTTCCCAGCCACCGGAAACTCAGCTAGAAATAAGCCAAATTTACCAGATACCCTGCGAAGATTTGCAAACAGTCGATCGCCTGTGGCTGCACTACAGTCAAGGTCGGTTTGGCTTCAGCGTCCAAAAGCAGATTTACGAAAGCGTTAAGGGAGACTATATCAGATTTTGCGATCGGGTCAATTGGCAAACCTACAATTCTACTACTACTTTAGGGCCGATTAAATTTAATCAGCAAGCACCAATCGGACACCTCCCCTCTCGCAGTTGGGTTGGTGGCATTCAGTGGCTGCGGCATCTCGATGCTTTATCGGCAAAATTAACCGAGTGCGACAATAATGCAGCTTGTAAATTGTAGTATTTGTACCGACTAACTAACTAAAATTTTAACTTTAAACTCTACCTGAAAGCAGAGAAATTTGTCGCGAGAGATGTATCCATTGACCGAGGCTCGGTGCGATCGCTTGTCGCACAATGGATGCTGAAGGCGAACACAGATAAAGTCTGCGATCCTGAGACACAACAGAATTAAAGAGAGGTATCAATCCATGTTTTTTCACAAAAAACAATTAATGGCGGCGGTGACTGTAGACGAAGCCAATCCCCGTTTTGCCCAATTGCTCCTAGAACAGTTTGGCGGAGCAACCGGAGAACTGACAGCAGCTCTGCAATACTGGGTGCAGTCATTCCACTGTGAAGATGCAGGGATTAAGGATATGCTTCAAGATATTGCGCTCGAAGAATTCAGCCACTTAGAAATGGTGGGTCAACTCATCGAAATGCACACCAAAAACTCTGACCAAACAGAAGCTTATAAAAGCACTTTGTTTGCGGTGCGCGGCGTAGGCCCACACTTGTTAGACAGCCAAGGTCAAGCTTGGACGGCTGCTTATATCAACGAAGGCGGAGAAGTGGTGCGCGATTTGCGCGCTAATATCGCTGCCGAAGGAGGAGCTCGCCAAACCTACGAAGAGTTGATTAAACTAGCACCGGATATGGGAACGAAAAAGACGCTGCAGTTCCTGCTGACTCGCGAAATTTCTCACACTCAAATGTTCATGAAAGCTTTGGAATCGGTGGGCAAACTCACCGATCCGATGTTCGGCAATATTCCCCCCGATTCCACTGTGGATCTCTACTTTAACTTGTCCACAAATGGCAAGGATGAACGCGGGCCTTGGAACTCGGAACCTACTTTCCAATACATTGCCGATCCCGCTCCCAAAGCTTAATTTAAGATTTGTGTAACCTGGGTGGCGAGTGAAGATTTAAGCCCAGTGTTAAGTAATTTTTAAGCCGCGCACCTTCTTTTGTAAGGTGTGCGGCTTATAAATTTTAAGCCCAGTGTTGAGTAATTTTTAAGCCGCGCACCCTAGGATATCGAACTTTTGTGTTGAGTAATTTTTAAGTGACGCGCCCCACGGTGTTATAATTATTTGAAATCCGGATCGAACATTAACATCCAATCTATATTGAAATTGCGATCATCCACCTATTTATTAGTTTCTCACGGCAGCCGCGACCCCAGACCCCAACAAGCTTTGGAAAACCTAGGTCAACTGCTGTCTCAAAATTCGGCTGAATCGTTCCCCGCAGTAGCAACCGCCACCTTAGAGCTCGGGCCCGCACCGCTGCACGAACAAATTTGCAGTTTTGGCGAACGTACCCTGTCGCTGGGAGTGACAGAATTGCAAATCATGCCTGTATTTTTATTGCCGGGAGTTCACGTCGCCGAAGACATACCGGCAGAGGTGGAACTTGCCCAAAAAACTTTTGGTGACAAGCTAAAAATTGAATTGCGCCCGCATTTAGGTTCCCAGAAAGCAGGCTTAACACAATTGGTAAAAAGTCAGATGCAAGAGGTGACTTTTCTGCCCAATCTGCTATTGCCAAAATGGATTTTATTATCTCACGGCAGCCGTCGCCCCGGAGGTAACTCGATTGTTGAGGAAATCGCCAGCCAACTCGGTGTACAAACAGCGTATTGGTCGGTAAAGCCGAGTTTGTCAGAGCAAATTGAGAGTTTGGTTCGTGGTGGACAGCAGCAAATAGGAATTGTGCCATACTTCTTATTTAATGGAGGAATTACAGATGCGATCGCCAAAAATGTCGCACAGCTAAAGCAGCAATTTCCTGCCGCGGAACTTCATCTCGCAAATCCTCTAGGGCCAAGTGTAGAATTAGCAGACTTAATTAGGGATTTAATTCAAAAATGAACCGCCGAGGCACAGAAGAGGTAAAGGAAGAAAGAAAAATGTCTTTAGGAAAAGTGTATTTAGTAGGTGCGGGGCCTGGAGATCCGGGTTTGATGACCTTGAAGGGAAAAGCTCTGTTAGAGTGTGCGGATGTGGTGATTTATGACGCTTTAGTCAGCCCTCAAATTTTGGCAGCAATCAACCCCCAAGCAGAACGAATTGATGCCGGAAAACGCAAAGGCCGTCACTCGTTAATGCAAGATGAAACAACTCAGTTAATGATAGAAAAAGCTGGAGATAATGCGATCGTAGTTCGTCTCAAAGGCGGCGATCCGTTTATCTTCGGCCGCGGCGGCGAAGAAATGGAAGAGTTGGTAAAAGCTGGAGTGTCGGTAGAAGTCGTCCCCGGCGTAACTTCTGGGATTGCGGCCCCTGCTTATGCGGGAATTCCTTTAACACATCGATCGTACAGTTCCTCTGTCACCTTTGTCACCGGTCACGAATCAGCGGGAAAATATCGGCCGGAGGTAAATTGGCAGGCGATCGCCCGTGGCTCCGAAACCATTGTAGTATACATGGGAATCCACAATTTGCCTTACATTATCGGTCAGTTGACCGCGGCCGAATTGAGTGCAGAAACGCCCATAGCATTAGTGCGCTGGGGAACGCGGCCGGAACAAGAAGAATTGATCGGAACTTTGGGTACAATTGTAGAGCAAGTTGAGGCGGCCGGATTTGCAGCACCTGCGATCGCGGTAATCGGAAACGTCGTCAACTTGCATTCAATATTGTCTGGCTGTCGGCCAGTTTCTCAGACTGTAGAATAAGGGGGAGGATGGGGTCAGAAGCGATCTAATTGCGATCGCTTTGATTTCGCTCCCTCTGATTTGGCTCGCCAGCGGGGATCAGGGCCCGCCGGTGTCATTCCGATGTCATTCCAGGACGCATCAATGACATATCGATGTCATAGCTCACTCTTGAGCGTTAGCTTTCGCGTGGCGACGGAAAGCAATCGCAGCATCTGTTGTTCATGGGTTTTGCCTCCAGCACTGGATGTCACCGCAAGCAGGCGGAAAATCTCGCGGTTTGTGGGCAATCATCGCGTGTTGTTGGGGGATAATTTGATAGTATTTTTCTGGGACGTTTTTTGAGGCTTTGCTTCCTGAGTTCCGGTTGCATAAATGTGGGTTTCGATTCCTGTACTGCAAGATAGAGTATTTTCTCCTTCGCCTTGGTCACCAGAAACCTACAGAATCTTAATCAATAGTTGATCTCAGATTGATAGAACTTGCATATATTGAATGACTCCGCCCAAAAATGGATACAAGCCTCCGACTTAAATCGTGGAGATATAAATATTTTAGACCCTAGTTCCAGCTCTCAAATTCATCTGTGGAGTAAATCTAAAATCTAAAATCTAAAATCTAAAATCGACTGACAGAACCCAAACACCATTCAATGTTTAGCAGGTATTCGATGAGTTCCCAATTAGTTCCCCAAGAAACAAAGCCCCAGCCTAGAGCAAATTCAGCCTTCAAGCAATTATGGTCAATGCACGCGGTGATGGCAACCTGTTATCTGCTGCTGTGGGTTGGGGGGTTTGGGATGGTAAAAATGCCAGACACTATACCATTACGAGGTAACGCTTATACTTTCCACAAATCGATTGGAGTCTTGACAATGGCATTGCTAACTTGGCGGATTTTCATTTTGCAGCGGGTTTGGTGGCGTAAGTACACGCGCCGGCTTCCCAAGTTTACAGGCGAGTGGATTCGCACGTTTCTATTGCACACGGCAATTTATCTGTTCATGGTAGCGGTTCCTCTGAGCGGATTTTTCCTCTCTAATTCATATAAGAGCGGGAATGTCCCTTTCTTCTGGGTTGCAACGTTGCCAGATATCTTTCCTAAAAATGCAGCGGTTGTAGATTTTGCAGGAGATTTACATTTCTGGATTGCTTATACTTTCCTGGCCTTTATTGTACTGCACACGATCGACCAACGAAAATATGTGCGATCGCTTTGGAGACGAACAACCCAAGCCATGAAAAAATCATAGCTCAGTTAACCCTAATTAGCCTGGAAATCAATAACCTATTGATTTCATTGCTCGCGGGGAGCCTTAGCTTTAGCTCAGTTTCTCAGACTGTAGAATAAATTTAAATATTGCATCTGTAGTCATTAGTCATAAGTAAAATGACTAAGCTACTCCGCATTTAAATTGCATGGTCAAATAAACTTTTACTCTTGTGATATCAATGCCGGTTGCACCGGAATGATGTTGACTGTTGACTGTTGACTGTGAATCGAACAACTGAAAATTGCGCCGAGATAGGTGGCGACTTGTAAAAATCATTCATAAATTGCCGTCTAATTTATCATTCCGATGCAGCCGGAAACGATATGAGAAGTAGAGGTTGGGCAGGAAAGCCAGCCCTCCACATACAATTTAAATGCACCACACCTTACTAACTACTAACTACTAACTAATGACTAATGACTAATGATTTCAACGCGCCACCTGCCGCATATACTCCCCCCACAACTGAGCGGCATTTCCACTACCTCCCGCAGTCGGAGAATTATCATCATTTCCCAACCAAACTCCTGTCACCAGTTGCTGACTCGGAATATAACCGACAAACCACAAATCTCTATTATCATTAGTTGTGCCTGTTTTTCCAGCTTCTCCTAACCCCAAAGCAGCACTGCTACCCGTACCTCCGCGCACCACACCTTGCAGCATATCAGTCATCGTATCCGCTACCGCTTCAGAAACTAACTGCCGATTGGCAATGCCATCTTTTTGATAGTCATAAATCACCCGGCAACTGTTAAAATCATTTCGATCTTTGCAATCGCTGCTGTCAATAATTCGCTTGATGACGTGGGGGCGATTTCCCAAACCCCGGTTCGCCAAAACCCCGAAGGCCCCGGTTAATTGCAACACATTAACTTCACTTTCACCTAATACTAAACCCGGGTTAGAACGCAGTTCAGAAGTAATCCCCAAACGCCTAGCCATTTGCACTACATTTTCTAAACCGACATCTTGTTGCGCTATTCTCAAAGCAACTGCATTTTCCGACTGTGCTAAACCCCGATACATATCAGCACTGCCGCTGCTTCTTTCGCAACCACTGTAACTTTGTCCTCCCCAGGAAAGGGGGGCGCAAGAATAAGTTTTATCGGGTGAGATTCCCCGTTCTAGGGCGGCTGCATAGGTGAAAATCTTAAATGTAGAACCGGGCTGTCTCAAAGCTTGAGTAGCCCGATTAAACTGACTTTTTAAATAATCTACGCCCCCAACTAAAGCTAAGACTTCCCCGGTTGTACTATTGAGAGTAACCACGGCTCCTTGAGAAAAACCTGCACTGGCTCCCACATTTTCAACAGCATTTCTGAGGGAACTTTCCGCCAACTTTTGCAACCCGGGATTCAAACCTGTTTCTACAATAAAATTGCCTTCTCGGGCTAACTGTTCCCCCAGCAAAAACTCCAATTCGTCAAATACATAACTGTAGAAATAAGGAGCGATCGTACTTTGCAGATATTGGCGGGCTTTGGGATTGATCTCAATTCGCGATCGCCTCGCGCGATCGGCTTCTTCCTGAGAAACCGTCCCCAGAGCGCGCATTCGTTCGATTACTCGATCGCGATACTGCACCGCTAACTGATAATTTTGAATCGGATTAAAACTGTTGGGAGCAGGCAAAATTCCCGCCAAAGTTGCCGCCTCTGACAAAGTTAAATCCTTCGCTGATTTGCCAAAATAAAACCGAGACGCATCCTCAAAACCGTAAAGGTCAATTCCCAAAAAGACGCGATTTAAATAAGTCAGCAACAGCTCGTCTTTGCTGTAATAATTCTCCAGTTTCAAGGCAACTACAGCTTCCCGCAACTTGCGTCCCGCAGAATCTTGAGTTCCCACATAATCTCGAAACAAACTCCTCGCTAACTGCTGCGTCACAGTGCTGCCACCTTCGCGAATTCCTCCCCCGCGAACATTGGTCAAAAGCGCGCGCAAAACTCCGATCGGATCTACTCCCAAATGCCAATTGTAGCGACTGTCTTCCGAAGCAAGTACCGCCTTGGATAGATAAGGCGAAAAGTCCTGCAATTGTTTTAATTCTAAGTGAGCGTTATTCTGAGGAGGACGCAGGGGAGTTTGCCCGTCGCGGGCGTAAACAATCACGGGGCCATTGATACTTCTTGGCAGAGGCCGCACTTTAAACTTTGTCGATTCCATGCCTACCAACACGGCAATCAAAGCGGTGATTCCGCTGACGCCGTAAAAGCTGTAACGCACAAGTTGCACATACCAAGGCGGCGGATATACGTACTGAATTCTGACAGCGGCGGCTAGTTCCGGTGGCCCTAAAGTGAACACGTCTCCGTGACGCAGGGACATACTTTTAACTCGCCTTTTGCCATTGTAAATGCCGTTTGTGGAGTCTTCATCTTTGATGACAAAAGGAGTCCGCCGCCGAGTATCGCGCGACAGGGATAAGTGCACGTGACTGACAACGGGATTGCGAACTACAATATCTGAAGATTTGGACGATCGACCTAATAAATATCGATCGCCCAACAGCGGATAAACCTCAGCTTTAGCTGCACCCGCATCCTGTACCCACAATTCGGGTACTTTGGCGTTCGGTTTCAGCGCTAGCTGGTTAAAATTAACCTTGGCAATAGTCTGGACTGCTTGGGTAATCGCACCCAAGACGGTTTGAGGTTTGCGGGGCGGCGGCGGTGGGGTCATATTTCGCTGTGCACTACGATCGAGCGATCGGCTCTTGCACCATTCTACTCGCAACTTTTGGCTAATTTCACGATCGGCCCCACAGAAGGAGGCGATCGTCGGCTAGTGGCGATCGATTTTGGGGTTATTGGTGAACCCGCAGGGCGAGCAGTTTCTTGAGCAAATCTCCACCCAATCACCAAAAATCCCGCTATCACGAGAGAATTAAAATATCATAAACTTGCCCAAAAATCAACACTTTAGAGCAAATTTCTCCCTAATATCGTTTCCGGTTGCATCGGAATAATAAAATCGAGTCAACAGTTAACACTCAACCATTCAGTTTTTCGACCCGCCCGTCAACAGTCAACAGTCAACAGTCAACAGTCAACAATCATGTATGAGTGCAACCGGAATTGATATAATTAACCCACACAATTCGCATAATTAAAACCCCCCTTTTTCAAGGGGGGTTAAAAGCCGAAAATCAGCTTGATTCTCCTTACATCGAAGAACCCAAACCGGCATAAGCACCGTAGAAGAACAGACTCACAATGCTCAAAACACCGAGGCCCGCGACAGTAGCTACCAGCCACAAAGGAATTCTGCCACTTTCACTAAACATAGCTATCACCTCACTAATTCACAGCTAAACAAATTCGATCGAACTATCGAAAGCAAACTCAGACACCAGTTAATTAAAGAAATAACTGGAAAACAAAATACCCAGAGTAAAAATCAACAACAGACCCAAATAAAGAGAAGTCCGATTTAACTCAACAGGCTGTTCATTGGGATTAGGAACGCGGGAAGGCATTGTAAACTCCTATCGTTGAATAAATTGCATTGCTGCGATCGCGCCCAAAAAGAAAATTGTTGGGACACCTAAAGTATGAACTGCCAACCACCGCACCGTAAAAATCGGATACGAAATTGGCTCATTGTTTGGGGTTCTGCTCGTCGTCATTTTTCCAAATCCTTCTTAAATTACTTGGCAATGAACTGATCTACTTGTTTCTTAGCTTCAAAGCGATCCGAGATAATCGGCACTTCTTCCCGCTGCGGTGTGAAATACTGGTTAGGGCGAGGAGTTCCGAAAGCATCGTAAGCCAAACCCGTTTGCACAAACAGCCATCCAGCAATAAACAAAGCCGGAATGGTGATGCTGTGAATTACCCAATAACGGATACTTGTAATAATGTCCCCAAACGGACGTTCTCCAGTTGTACCAGCCATTTAGAATCCTCCTTTCAACAACAAATTGACAGACAATCTCTATTACTATTCTACTATCAAGCAGCTTGCGCTGAACCTTGATATTTAAGTAAAGTACCGCTCGCGCCGATCACAAATCCGCGATCGGGGCCCATAAAGACAATCCTGTAAAAATTAGCGGGAACATCTTCAACTTCGCGGTCTTTTTGCCAAGTTTTCCCGCCGTCCAAACTGCACAGCAAATTGCCGCCGCCGCCGGCTACCCACACTTCATTATCAGTCCGGTAAGCCATGTCCAGCAAACCCCAACTCGCCTTGCGATCGGGAAAAAACGGTTTTCCCCAACCTTCAGGATTGGACGGGTCACTAAACTGAATCTGACCGCCGCGGGCGAGCATCCACAAACGCCCATCCTTGGTAAAGCCCATATTTTGCAGGCGACGAGAACTATTGCGGTTGTGAGGTTCCCAAGCTTCTTGTCCGGGTTTCCACACCGAGTAGAAATTGCCCTTCGAGGAAACCGCAACATACTGCCCCTCTTCAGAACGGTTGATATTGCGAACTACCCCAAAAGAATCCTGCACGACAGCTTTCCAATTTTTGCCGCCGTCAGAAGTCCGGTAAATCGCCCCGACATCGGTCGTCATCTCGGCGGAATTCGGGCCCAAAGCTGCGATCGTACTCGGAGAACCCGGCAACTGACTGCTCAAAGCAATCCGCGTCCAAGACTTACCCTCATCGTTCGTGTGGAGCAAAACAGAAGGCTGGCCGACAATCCAGCCTTCAGAACCCGAAAAACTCACCGACGCAAAACGCGACCTAGGATCGTCGATATCTAATGCTATAGACTTCCAGCTAGTGCCACCGTCAAGGGTTTCGAGCAAAGTCGCCTCCGAACCCACAACCCAGCCGTGTTGAGGATTGCCCGTAAAGGCAATATCCTGCAAATTAGCTTCCGTCGGCAAGGAAACCACTTGCCAGGGGTTGTAACTCACAGAACCGATGGTGCTGCAACTCGTACAGATGAGGGCAGCGGCCAATAACATTACAATTCGTTGCCAAAATCTCACAATCGTTTTACTGCAAACCATACATACTAAGTAAAAACAAGAAACCAACGACCAAGCCGCCAAAAATCAGCAAACTTTTCTGACCTTCGGTCATGCCGTTGACACCGACACCGTAGCGCTGATTTGCCTTAAATCCCGATACCCCTTCCATCTGACCGAGATTTTGAAACACCGATTTGCGCGCCCCGCAAACGGGACACACCCAAGTCGGGGTCACATCTGTAAAAGCAGTGCCAGGGGCAATTGCATTTTTAGGATCGCCCTTTTTAGGATTGTAGACGTAGCCGCAGGCTCGGCACTCGTGCCGATCGAGGGTATTAGTCTCAGTGGCTCGATCGCTCATAAATCCAAAAGAGTAGGTCAGCTAATCTTAAAATATACATTAAAAATTATTGCAGAAGATGGATGATTAATCTCAACCAACTCGTAATTTCAGCTACACAAAATCTATATAATGTAAAGACAAGTTACAGAACCCTTTCACCTAGGCAGTAATTATTCACCGTGTTTGCACTCAGCGGCTACGAGTATTTCTTAGGCTTCCTGTTAATTTCCAGCCTAGTCCCTATCCTCGCCCTCACGGCGTCTAAGGTACTGCGCCCGAAAAGTCGTCCCTACGACCGGCGCACTACCTACGAATCTGGCGTCGAGCCGATCGGCGGAGCCTGGATTCAGTTCAACATCCGATATTATATGTTCGCTCTGGTCTTCGTCATCTTCGACGTAGAGACCGTCTTCCTCTATCCTTGGGCAGTTGCTTTCAACCAGCTAGGACTTTTGGCTTTTATTGAAGCCTTGTTTTTTATCACAATTCTCGTTATTGCTCTTGTCTACGCATGGCGCAAAGGAGCCTTGGAATGGTCTTAAGTTCTGACACATCACAAAAAGCGCTTATCAACCCAGTCGAGCGCCCCGAAGTTACATCCCAACTCTCAGAAAACGTCATCCTGACAACAGTGGATGACCTCTACAATTGGGCGAGACTTTCGAGCCTGTGGCCGCTGCTTTTCGGCACAGCCTGCTGCTTCATCGAATTTGCAGCTTTGATCGGATCGCGCTTTGACTTCGACAGATTCGGCTTAGTACCGCGATCGAGTCCCCGACAAGCCGACTTGATCATCACCGCCGGCACAATTACCATGAAGTACGCCCCCATCTTGGTGCGGCTGTACGAACAAATGCCGGAACCCAAATACGTGATCGCGATGGGCGCTTGCACCATCACCGGCGGAATGTTCAGCATGGACTCCACCACAGCAGTCAGAGGCGTTGACAAACTGATTCCTGTAGACGTGTACATACCCGGCTGTCCCCCCCGCCCAGAAGCGATTATTGACGCAATTATCAAACTGCGGAAAAAAATCGCCAACAATTCCATGCAAGAACGGGCCAATTTGCTGCCAACCCACCGCTACTACACCAGACCCCACAAAATGAAAGTAGTAGACGACATTTTGGACGGCAAATACTTGTCTATTCCAGGCCGGATCGCGCCGCCGAAGGAATTGACGGAAGCAATGGGAATGCCAGTACCGCCGGCCCTGCTTGCAGGACAAAAACAGGAGGTAAACCGTGGCTGAGCAAGAATCTGCAATTGTTGAAGCCGGGAAGGTTTCCCAGTGGTTGACTCAGAATGGCTTTGAACACGAAGCTTTAGCGGCCGATAATTTGGGCGTGGAGATATTAAAGGTCGATCGAGACTTCTTAATTCCGATGTCAACAGCACTGTATGCCTACGGGTTTAATTATATGCAGTGCCAGTGCGCCTACGACCAAGGGCCCGGACAAGATTTAGTCAGCGTTTACCACTTGGCTAAACTGACAGATAATGCTTCCAAGCCTGAAGAAGTCCGCGTCAAAGTATTCGTACCCCGCGAAGATCCCAGAGTGCCATCAGTCTACTGGATTTGGAAAGCAGCCGACTTTCAAGAGCGGGAATCCTACGATATGTATGGCATTGTCTACGAAGGACATCCGAATCTGAAACGGATTTTGATGAACGAAGATTGGGTAGGCTGGCCGCTGCGGAAAGATTACATTTCCCCTGATTTTTACGAGTTGCAAGACGCTTATTAAGTGAGTTTTGCGAGGGCGGGTTTAGATCATAAAATTTGACTTTTGCGGTCAAGTTTTATGTGAAACTCGCCCTCGGTTTTTTTAGTCTATTGCTGTAGGGCGATGTTTTGTGATATTCTTAGTCTAAAAATTCTAATACCTCCGCATGACCTCAAACCCAAGTCGCAGACTCATTAATGATATCGAAGCTCTCCTGGCGACAAGCGCAAGGCTATTTGCGTCAGAAGGTTCCGTGCGTGAGGTGGCTCTCCTAGCAAATGCAGAGTATAGTATCAACTTGTGTGAGGAACAATACGGCCAAAACACTTACCACCTCTATCTTCAAGTTCCTGATTGGCTTTACTCGCAAATTTCTGACGATATTGAAGGATGTGAAAATCTAATTCTGGAGAAGGCAAGAATACTTCTCAAACCATACCCAGATGATTATTTAGCTTCTTTGAGTATTAGTCCAATTCTGAGCGCAGGTGAGGAGTGGCGCCAAAAAGCAAACAATTGGGTCACAGGTAAAGGAGTCAATAATCAAGGTCGTGTTAGGTCTGATAATATACCTTCGATAACAGTAGACGGGCTGTTCTTTCGTTCTCAGAACGAAGTGCTTTTTTACAAAGCTCTTAAATTACTTGGGGTACCCTTTGCTCCATTACCCGTTTTCATTAGAGGTGGTGAAAAATACAAAAGAATTGAACCAGATTTTGTCATTGTTAAAAACGGTGTTTTACTGGTTGTAGAAGTAGATGGTGATACTGTACACAACGAAACACCAGCAGAAGCACATGATAGGACAACTATGCTTGCCCATGAGGGGGTTCATATTGAGCGAATCCGAGCCTCAGAGTGCCAAACCCAAGAGCAGGCAAATGCCTGTGCAAAGAGAATGTTGCAGGTTATTGAAAAGATTAAATCTTCAAGGTAGATGACGTTGAGTCCGAAAGATTATCTGCATCCGGTGAGCTTGGCCGTTAAAGCGATCGCCGATTTCAAGATAAACTGAGGGCTGCTTATTCGTAAGCTGCTACGCAGCTAAACCGGATAAAATAGCATTGCCTTTATTTTTGATTTTTCGCTCCCATTTGATAACCATTTCTCCTTCATTTAATAATCTATGTAGTAATTCTGACAATTCTTCTACTGACTTAAACAGTCGATGTGCTATATATTCTTTCGCTGAATGCCAGACCAATTCAATCAAATTATAATCGGGGCTGTAAGGTGGCAAAAATTCTAAAATAATATGAGGCATTTCGGCTGATATTTGGCTCAGAATATCTTTCTTTTTATGAAAACTAGCATTGTCTAAAATAATTACAATCTTTATTCCTGATTCGGCAAAACTTTCAGCTTGATTACCCAGTTCTCTCCATTCTTGGACAATCGAATCATTTAAGGCATTAATTTGCTCATAAAACGTATTCGAGTCTCCTTTTTTTATTACAACAAAATTTAACCTTTTTTTGTCATAATATCTCAATCCACCCATGATATTTACTCTGCCTCTTCTCCTTTGACCTGTGATTTTTTTTCGACTACCTTGTTTACCCCAAGTTTTTCTTCTTATCACTCGCAAGCTAAATCCACTTTCGTCCCAAAACCATACCTGTAAAAGCTCTGGGGTTTGTTTTGTTATTTTTAAATACTCGGATAGCTTCTGTTTAAATACTTCTCTTTCAACGGGATTTTGTTTGTCCTCTAAACTATATTTAGCCCAAATGTAAACGTATTTTTTTTTATGTAATATCCTGGATATTTGGGAACCACTCAATTTAATTCCTGTGACTTTTTCTAAATATGTTGCTAGTCTGGCTGCCGTCCATCTCCCAAATTCATATCCATATTCTGCCGGAGCTTTATCGATTGTATCTATCAATATTTTTTCATACTCTGGAGTGACTTTGCGAAAATTACCTTGGCTTCTTTTATCTAAAAAACTATCCAAATTATCTGGGTCGCCATGAACTGACCAATAAGCTACCGTTGTGTAAGCAATCTCCATGAATTCACTGATTTGTTGATAACTTTTTCCGTCATTTATTAGCAATAAGATTAGAACTTTTTCCCTCACATAATTATCCTCAGACTCTTTTAATAGTTTAATGAGTCTCTGTTTTTGATTTTGAGATAGATGGTTTTTGGCTGGCATACATTATAACTAATTATCGCTTATTTTATATTTATATTATACAATCTAGCTGCGTATCAGCTTATCAGCTTTTCTATGCTCATTCCAAATGCAGAGAATGCAGTTATTGATATTCGTAAACTTCGTGACTACTGCCTCAATCCAGAACACGACGATGGTAAACACAAAGCGCGACTTTTTTCGTCAATTCTTGGGATGACGCCTGACAATGCTGAGGAATTGCGCCAAATTTTGGTTGAAGTTATTCAAACTCACGAAGCTCAGTTAGGGAGGCGGGATGGGTTCGGGCAACGCTACACCCTAGATTTCACGATTGAATGGCAAAATAGAAGTGCAACCCTTCGGAGTGGCTGGATTATTGAGCATGATTCCGAGATTCCGAGATTAACAACCTGCTATCCTCTGTAATGTCTGGAGGTAATAAGAGTGGCAAAGAATACAATTAAATTACTAGATGTCATTGCATTGACAGTTGACATTCCTGAATACAACCTGTGGCGCGGACAAGTAGGCACTGTGGTTGAACTGTTGGCTGATGGTGCAGCTTTCGAGGTTGAATTTAGCGATCGCAACGGACGCACTTATGAATCTGTCGGGTTGCATCCAGAGCAAATCATGGTGTTGTACTTTGAGCCAGCATCACCTGATATCAAACCCGAAATGGTTACAGCATAAGTGGCACAATAACTTGCGGACTTTATAAAAAATTGGATTTCAGGTTGATAAGTGAAAGAGCTAATAAACCTGCGATCTTTAATGATACCGTTTAACGGGACTTGAACAAAATTCAAGCCCAAACATAGCCCAAACCTGCTATGTGTATGGCAAATACGTCACCATTATCTTGGAGCCAACCGACAAATCTATAAGATATAGCCGTTCTAAAAGCTAACAAAGCATCAGTAAAAGTCTTTAAAGGTTTGTTTGCCCAACGCCGTCTCAATCCTCCTGTCAACTGTTGCCAAACAATAAAAGTGTAAGCGCAAAAAACTAATATCAAATGTCGGTGAAGGCTTTTTATGCTTCTCACTTGATATTCTTTTAGCCCTAACCAGCCTTTTGCCTCACGGTAAAACACTTCCACCCAATTACGTTGAGAATAAGTTGTAATTATCCATGTCCCTGTTGCTTGAGTCACCGCAGCGTTAGTAATTAAATAGTCAACCTCTGTCGCTTCAGATAAACTAGCAGCATTCATTACGATAGCTATTGTTCTAGTTCCTGAAAAGGCTGACATTTCTACTTCTACCGTTGCCACCCACACTGTTCTTGGGACTTCTAAATCTAATTGAATCGCTGTAAATGCTTGTGCCTGAAGTCTTTTCGCTAGTTCGTCTAGTCTAGTCTCTACTTTTATTTCATTACTTTTTAATTGATAAATTACTTTGCGGTTTTTCGCTAAGCCGGCTACATATTTTAACTTCTTTGATTCTAATTGCTTCAAAAATGTACTATTGTTCCCATACCCGGCATCTACTAATACTACTCCTGGTCGTAAGCCTAATTCCAGGCTTTTCTCTACCAATTTTAATGCTAGCTCTGGTTTTTTTATGAATGATGGGTCGGCTTTACCTCCAGCTAGTGAACTCGCGTGTTGATATAATTCAACGTCTAATGGTAGGCTTTTTACTCCATCATATAAATGGGTCGTCACTACCACTACCCCGTTGTCTGTTTTCCCAACTTCTCCTATATATTGTCGACCAACTCCAGCAGTTTCCTTACCACTTTTTCGATGTCCCGAATCATCTATTATTAAAGTAAAACCCCTTTTAAGCTTTGTTTGATTGCATTCCTGCATCACTTCTTTGCGTCGTTCGTTGAGCCGCTCGGCATCCCAGGTCGCTTCCGTCAAGAAATGGTGCAATCGGTGGTAAACCACACCTACGGCGTTATTAGACATCTGAGTGATGTTTTTTCGCTCGCTTGGACCCAATAATCCTCCCAAATAGTGTCTAAACCCTTTTTTTTGGGCTTGATGCCTGAAGACCTCATCGAACCGATGACACCATTTCTCAAAGCATGGGGGCATGGCGTCGGGCGTGGTTTCTTTCATGGGTGTGACGGGAACGTTAAATGCTTACCCTACTTACATTATAGCTTACTTATCTCTGATTTATTGTTTAAGTCCCGTTAATTGGTCAGCAAATTAAATAATCTGGTGGTTCATCAAAATGACGACTCTGACCGTAGAAATTCTTTGTCCTGAGGCGGCAATATTTTCAGCAGCCGAGTCTCAACACCCGGAACCTCTGCTTTACGGCATCACAGACGGAAAGGCTGTTGGGACATATTTGGAGCAAAAGTTTAGACTCTATCTCAAGCAGCAGTATGAATTTATAGATGGTAATTCAGCAAGCGGCATCGATTTCCCAGGGATATTAGTTGACGTGAAGGTAACAAGCATTAGGCAACCGCAGTCGTCATGTCCTTTCAAATCTGCAAGGCAAAAGATTTTTGGGCTGGGATATTCACTGATTATCTTTGTTTACGAAAAGACAGATAACAGTACCATCCGAAGTGCAACACTGAATATTTTGCATACAATTTACGTGAGTGCGGAAAGAACAGCCGATTTTCAAATGACCCGTGGAATTCGTAATATTTTAGACAATGAAGGCAATAAAGATGATTTGCTTGCTTTCATGTTTGACAAAAATTTACCTGTTGACGAAATTGAAGCAGGTAACATTGCAGACGAAATACTGACAAACCCACCATTGCAAGGTTTTTTGACGATTTCTAATGCGTTGCAATGGCGACTTCAGTATGGAAGAGTCATTGAGCGTGCTGGACAACAGGAAGGGGTTATCGCAGTTTATAAATCTAACCGATGAGTTCCAACGATCGCAAAACCAAACTAGAATATGGGGATTTTCAGACACCGCTGGAATTAGCCGAGATGGTGTGTCGGAAATTGATAGAACTTGATGTTAACCCCAAAGTCATCATTGAGCCAACTTGCGGGGTAGGTAATTTCATTGAAGCTGCTGCAAATTCCTTTCCATCCGCCAGCAAGATTATCGGGGTTGAAATCAATCAAAGTTATTTAAGAGAATTAAGAGCTAAGCATGAATTGTTACAGGATGAAAGATGTGAGGTTAAGCACGGAGATTTTTTTGAGTTTGACTGGACATCATTAATCAACCACTTTAATCATAGACTGCTTGTACTAGGCAACTTTCCTTGGGTAACAAACTCACAACAAGGAACTATTGGTAGCGACAATTTACCTAAAAAAAACAACTTTCAAAATCACATCGGCTTAGATGCTCTCACAGGTAAGAGTAACTTCGATATCTCAGAATGGATGCTAATTCAGACGGTGCAATGGCTGCAAAATCGCGATGCGGATCTGGCAATGCTTTGCAAAACTTCCACTGCTAGAAAGTTATTGAGTTACATTCATTCAAAAAAACTTAATCTCGCTAGCTGTGCAACTTACACAATAGATGCTAAAAAGTATTTTGGTGCAAATGTGGATGCGTGTTTGTTATACTGCAAGTTTGACTCAAGCTCACAAAACTACTTCTGCGATGTATTTAGCAGTTTAGAAACTTCTGACGGCCATCAAATCGGATATCACAACAATCTCCTGGTTAAAGATATAGATTCTTTCAATAAATTGAGTAATTTATATGCTGTAAATTCAGGAACGAAATGGCGATCGGGCGTCAAGCACGACTGTTCTGGCGTGATGGAGTTTCGGAAAATTGATAATTTGTTTGTCAATGGATTTGGGGAAGCTGTCGATCTTGAGGAAACTTATCTATTTCCGCTACTTAAAGGATCTGATGTTGCTCAAAATCGCATTAATTCTACCGATCGATATATCTTAGTTACTCAAAAATTCATCGGGGAATCCACCGAAAATATCAAAACTATAGCTCCTAAAACCGGACGTTATCTAGAGAAGTGCGGGCAATATCTAGATAATCGGAAAAGCAAAATTTATCAAAATAACCCTCGATTTTCGATTTTTGGAGTAGGCGATTATAGCTTCCAACCTTGGAAAATTGCGATTTGCGGGCTTTATAAAAAATTGGATTTTAGGTTGATCGGTGAAATAGCTAATAAACCTGCAATCTTCGATGATACTGTTTACTTTCTCAGCTTTGACAGCGAGAGAGTTGCACGTCAAACTTTTGAGCTTTTGAATTCACCTGTATCCATTAACTTTTATTCCTCGATCGTATTTTGGGATGAAAAGCGCCCGATTAAATCCAGCATTTTAAATTGTCTGAATCTAGCAATGCTGGCAGATTCGCAATTTGTAACCGCAGATGCACGCAGATAAACGCAGATAGATATAATTTATATTATCAGTAATTCTGAAAACCTATGACTCAAGCTTTACCCAAACTCGTCAACTTCGAGGAATTTGTGGAGTGGCTGCCTGAAAATTCGGCGGTACGCTACGAACTGCACAATGGAAATATTATTCAAATTGTACAACCAGTAGGCGAACACCAAGAAGTTACAGGCTTTCTTACTGTCGAAATTGCTGTTCAAATCAAACGCCTGAAATTGCCATACGGTATCCCTAACCAAGTGATAGTTAAACCTCCTGAAAAAAATTCGGGTTATTTGCCAAATCTGTTGGTGCTAAATCGTGCAAATCTGGTGAAGGAAACTTTGTGGCAAAAACAATCTGTCCTCAGTTTTGGTGGATCGATACCTTTGATAATTGAGGTTGTGTCAACCAATTGGCGAAATGATTACTATTTGAAATACGCTGATTATGAGGAGATGGGTATCCCTGAATATTGGATTGTGGATTATGCTGCGTTGGGTGGACGCAATTTTATTGGAAATCCCAAACAACCGACAATTTCTGTCGGTAACTTGATTGATGGTGAATATCAAATCCTCAAGTTTCGAGATAATGACCGGATTGTGTCCCAAACTTTTCCCGATTTGAACCTCACTGCAAATCAGATTTTTCAAGCTGGTTTAGTGTAAGCTAATATCTTGCCGTTCGGGAATATTTAACCGCAGATGCAAGCTGATAAACGCAGATGAGTAGACAGGAATTACTTATCAAAAGCAAAGAAACCGGGTTTTTGACCGTTTCTGCGGGTGTAACGCGTCTTTTCAGCAAAAAACCCCGGTTTCTGACTACTCGTGTGTAAGCCTTATAAACGTAAAATATCGTTTACGGTTCTTGCTGAATGATTAAACCGCAAAAAACACAGAGGATACAAAGTCAGAGTCAGAGAATGAGAGAGATGAATAATTTTGATGCCAATGGATTTGAGATCGGAACATTTGTTATAGCAATCCGCGATAGCGAATAAACACCAACATCACCGCCCACGATCCTAATGCGACTTTGACTGCAACTAGGATATTGAGCAAGGGGAGAATGCCACCGCTCAAAAGCGTGCCTAACTCTCCGTGGGGTAACTCATATCCTGACAGAGTGATAACTGACAATACAATAAAAACAAGCACCGAAATCTTCTCCAAAGTCGCGGCGTGCCAGCGCTTGTAGATTTCTTGCATCCACTGCGGTGATGAGGTAATCGCTACCAAGCCGATCGCAGTTCCGCCCGCTACACCCGCGGCAAAACCACCGCCTGGACTTAAATGCCCGCGAATTGCTAGTTCGATACCCACCAAGGCGGCAATCGTCGCTCCCAATCGCGCCAAAATAATCGATGGTTGATCGGTAAACTGATATATGGCGCAGGACGGCTTTTCATTTGCTAGCATAAAACTTGCACCCAAGATGGCGATCGTAAATACCACGACTTCAAAGATCGTGTCGTACAGCCGATTTCGCAAAATGATACCGGAAACCGCATTGGGTACTCCACTATCTTGAACAACCAATTCGACGATCGAACTTTGCTGCGATAAGTCCATTGTTGGATTGGCGATAAGCAGCATTTTGACAAACAGCGCTATCCCTGATAAAAAGTAAACCCACTTCATCAATGCTTATCCTCTGTGTCTGGTGTATTTACATAGGTTAGGGTTGTCCCCGGTGATGAAAGTTCGGTTTGCATGATGTCATAGACACGCCGAACTCTGATTGCGGTGTGATAAAGCGCTTCGCCGCTGTGTTCTAGTTGGTCTTCTGGGGAACAAGCTGCATGAACTTCTTTTTCCATCAGCGCCCGCTGCAATGCCTGTGCACTCGCATAGGGAACCAATTCCAGGCGCATATGGCGTTTCTGAAAAACTGTGCGGATGTCCTCTATCAGTTGCTTAAAATGACCTGCGGTTTTGTCGTTTCGTATAACATCGCCCTCTGTTCCCTCTTCGATTACACCCAGACGCAGCACGAGGGATGAACGCACCGTCACTGCATAAAGTGTAATCGCCAGCAGGGTTCCCATCAAGGCTTCGGTCAATGCCACATCCGCCGCGCCTAAAATCGCGTATACCAAGGCAGCGATCGCTCCCAATACCCCCCGTAGTACCAATGCGTGGTATGGATTGACCTGAAATACCACCATACAAGCAGCTAAGGGTAGCAGAGCGACGAGGACATAAATGTAGCTATTATCGTTCATAGTTACTCCCTGTTGTGGAACAATAGGCCAACACATATCCCAGCATTGTGTTCCAGATTGCTAAGCAAATGAGCGCCAGAATCAGCAGGGGCCATTTACTGGGTATTTTCAGCAGCAATCCAACGACGATCAACATTGACCCAAGCGTATCTGCTACCGAAAGACTGTGCAGTTTATACAAAACCGATCGCTTGCCCAGTAGGTAAGAAGTACCCCAAAACCAAAAAACAATTCCTATACCGATGCAGGTATAGCTCAATACATTTATTACGATCATGCGTCACTGATACGTTTGATTATATGTGCCAACAACATCAAGCCCGCATTACCCACACTGAGGATAATCGCCGCCACCACACCGATCATCCAATCATCGCGCCAGACTGATATGACGAGAGCGATGATTGCCGTCTTCGTCGAAATACTCGCAAACGCCAACATTGTCTGCCAGATATCATGATCTTTCCATACCTCGTACATGGGTATGAGCAAAGCCAAAATCATGGCAATTAGGATTAAGTTGTTTAAGTTGTTCAATTATCTGCCATCCTGATTTTTCTTACTTAGCTCAATCGAAATTATTCATTTCTCTCTTTTATTCTCTGACTCTGCCTCAAGAGCGGTTAAATCCTTCTGAAACAAAGTTTAGCTACGTGTTTGATGTCCGTCGCACTCGGTGTACTTCGTAAAAACCGTCTTCGTGATATTTCACCACAATTGTCTTAGGTGTAAAAGTGATCAGCAATACATCTAGGAATATCAGCAGGGGCGATCGATGGTTTGGCACTTTTTCCATGATCACATCTTCGTGTCTATGGGGGCGGAAGATGAGTTCAAAAGCTTCCAGATAAGCTATCGGAATCGCCCTGAAGATGTTACCCAACACCCCCAACCATTCCCTCAAAGGTTCCGGGGGTGCGTAGCTGCGTGGCAACAGGGCAGCAATGATGATGCCGATCGCAATATTTGCAAAACTAAAATCGGCAGTAAGTAGAAACCAGATCGTCAGTCTTAATATTAGCTGTCCAATCATGTGGGTAATGCCATCCAGAATAGTAGGAGCGAAATCAAGCTCATAAAACCGACCAAATGATCGAATTCTTCAAGCATACGTGGCAGTTTGATTGCCGTGCGTTGAAAAATTAGAAAATAGGCTGACCAACCAACGCCGAGGATGGCGATCGCCTTAAGCATATTTTCCAGCGTATAAGCCTGAATATCAAAAGCATTGGCTCCAATCAGCCCAGCTAGCAACAGCAACACCGCAGGCCAAAAACCGGGTTTGACTGCTGTTTGTCCGCCACGGGGTAGAAAGATGAATTTAGCAAAAGAGATTGCTGTTCCGACTGCTGCGACATTCATCGCGATCGCTTGCCAGGAACCCAAATTCTTCACCGTTAACGTCTTTGCCCCAAAGCCAACCAACATGGGAAAGCCAGAGATTGATAAGCTAGCTATGACTAAGGCAATCCAGATCTTGGTATCGATCGGCTTCTGTTTCAATTCTTTCAGATTGCGACTCGGTAACGATCCTGCAATCAGAAACAGCGACGATTTGACCAAACCGTGGGCCAGCGCATAAAACCCACCCACGGACGGTGCAGCGAGGATAAAGCCCAACTGCGAAACCGTGTGAAAAGCCAACATCCGTTTGCTATCTTTTTCTAAAACGGCATAGAACACGCCCAGCAGCGCCGTCCCGACGCCAAAAATTTGGACGATGGGTGCCACCTCCTCCACCATCAGCGCACAGCGCACGAGGGGATATACCCCCGCTTTGACAACAATTCCTGACAGCAAAGCCGATACAGGCGTTTCTGATTCCGAGTGAGTTAACGGTAGCCATAACCCCGATACAAACACACCTCCCTTAACCAAGAGTCCCATAAATATCAGAGCGATCGCCTCTGGGGGCGCTGCACCCAAGCCGGCAAAACTAAACGAACTACTTGCCTTATAAACCAGCACGGCACCTACGAGATAAAACAGCATTGCCGTGTTGCTAATAAATAGATAGCGCAAAGCCACCCAAATCGAGCGATCGGTGCGAGGATAGGCAATCAAGAGAAACGCCGCAATGCCGCTGACCTCTAACCCTACATATAAACTGATAAAGTCCGTAGAGGCAAAGGCCGCATTCAGGCTGCCGTGTACCATCAGAATCTGTGCATAAAAAAATGCCGTCTTATCTGTGGGCCAACAGTAGATAATCACCGCTGCTGTGACTAAGGCATTGGTTAAGATGAAAAAGCCGCTCAAGCGATCGACTAACAACGTGACACTGAAATTATCCAGTAATTCCAGCGTCACCGCTGACGGGATAGCAAAAAGCAGGAACGCATAGGCAGCAGATACGAGCGCTCCGAATATTGCCAGATACTTGTCAAACTTCGGAATCAAGTAAATAGTAAACCCGACAAAAAACGGGAGTCCAATCCAGGCTAGCGTCAGGGTATTCATGGGGTATTATTCATCTCGATTTCGTTACTTTCTAATGTCGGATTATCTCGTGCCAGCTTCATCACACTGACCAGCATTAAAGCCTGAATCGAAAAGCCGATCACGATCGCCGTTAAGATCACCGCCTGGGGCACCGGATCTGCGTAAGCGACATTTTTCCCTTTTGAAATAATTGGTGTCAGCCAGCCTTCTCGCGATGCCACCACCACGTAATAGGCTATAACCCCTGTACTCATGACATCCATACAGACGATTTTCATGATCAGGTTCTTTTTAAAGATGATACCAAAAAATCCGCAAAATACTGTCGCCAATACCAATGCTTCTAACATGGAAATTGCCTGTTGGATAAGGGGTTTTTGTTATTATATTTGAAGAGACGTATATTATTTCTAATGAGACTTAGACATTTTCTAGCGCCTCAAAGACCTGAAAAGCTGTCTAGGTAAGGGAAAGAGTTTGATGCCCTATCAGAGCTCAAACCCTTGTCTGTTGTGCCCTGAGTCCTATTCAAGCTCAAACCCTTTACCTGTCTTTGTTTGCAGCGATTTTTGACGTAATTTTTGTCTAAGTCGCCTTAGCGAATCTGTGACCGACAACCAAGTCTGATCGTCCATCAAACCCGGTTTCAGACCACTCGTGCGTCCCGGACTATAATTGTGACACTTGCGTCCAGGACTGTTCAATTTAACTGGGGCGAACATAACTAAGTTCAATCATTCCGCAAGGCGGCGATCGGATCTAAGCGAGCCGCATTCCGAGCCGGCAATACTCCAGCTAATAAGCCTACAGTAAAGGATAGCCCAAAACCTGCTGCGATCGACCATACAGAAACCACAAACGGAAATTTGAATGCTGTCGAGGCCCCAAAGGCGATCGCAATTCCCAAGCCAATACCCGCCGTACCCCCCACCGTGGAAACTAAAATAGATTCTGCCATAAATTGAATCAGAATTGCTGCATTAGTAGCGCCTACCGCTTTGCGAATCCCGATTTCCTTAGTGCGTTCCACAACAGACACCAACATAATATTAGCAATACCGATACCGCCAACCACCAAAGAAATTCCGGCGATCGCTCCCACCATAACCGTAAATAAACCGATCACATTGCTGAAAGTATTAACAATTTCAGCTTGATTGACAACTCGAAAATCATCCGGTTGTGGGGGATAAATATTGTGGCGCAAGCGCATAATATTTTCCACTTGAAATTGAGCATCCGCTAAATCCGCTTCGCCCGCAGTTTCCAACCAAAAACCCGAGATCGCAATCCCCGCTAAAGAATTTCTCCCCACAATCCGCGAAGACATATTTTTGAGGGGAATATACACTCGATCGTCCTGATCGGTTCCCCCTACAGACCCCTTGCTTTCCATCACTCCAATGACCTTGTAGCGGTTTCCCTGAATGCGAATATCGGAGGAGAGCGCATTAGCTCCGACTCCAAAAAGTTCGTCTCGCACCTTAGAGCCGAGGACAACTACTGGCTCAGCAGCATTCAATTCATCCTCGTTAAAAAACCGTCCTTCTTGGGGTTGAATGTTCTTCACATCGGGATAGTTTAAATCGGTTCCCAAAATTGAAGTAAATGAATTTTGTTCGCCGTAAACGACTTGCACTTGGCGCTGCAAATAAGCCGAAATTGCCTTAACTGCGGGAGCTTGTTTGCCGATCGCCCTAGCGTCATCCCAAGTCAGGGTAGTAGCAGAACCGCTTCCCTGACTCACACCGCGTGATCGAGAAGCGCCGGATAAAACCAACAGCACATTTGTACCCAAAGCCTTGAACTGTTCTTCAGTTGATTTTTGTACTCCCTGTCCCACGGAAGTAATGGCAATTACCGAAGATATCCCAATAATTACGCCCAGCATAGTTAAACTGGTACGCAACTTATTATTCCACAGCGCCTCTGTCGCCATGAACGCGATTTGAACGTTCGAGATTTTCTTAATAGCTGGGCGACTCTTTAATTTCATTTGGGAATAGGTAATGGGTAATGGGTAATTGGTAAGTGGTAATTGGTAATTGGTAATTGTCAAGCACTAATACCAGGCACGATCCGCCGGGGGTTTCAACCCCCGTTTCATAGCTAAAGTCGGTTGAAACCGAGTGAAAATTCGTCTGATGATGCAGCCGGAAACGATATGATTTGTGGCACGATCCGCCGGGAGTTGAAACCCCCGTCTCATAGCTAAAGTCGGTTGAAACCGACTGAAAATTCGTCTGAAACTGATGTAGATCAACTAACTCTTCAGTCCTCTTTCAGAGGACTTTCGCTATGAGACAGGGATTTCAATCCCTGTCGGACTGTCGGACTCACGCGCGGACTAACTAATGACTACTGATTACTAACGCAAGCGCGTTCTACCACCCGGTTGCAAACCCGGAATCGGGCCCGACGATGGATTTTGGGATCTAGGCCGCAATCCGGGGGGTAAACTAAGCAGCACTTTTTCATCTCCTTTCAAACCCGATCGCACTTCAGTCTTGTCATCCATCGTCATACCAGTCTTAATCGGCATAAAAGCAGGTTTACCCTCTTCTCCACCCGCAACAAAAACCCCCGTTTCCCTTTGTTGGCGGACAATTGCCGCCGTCGGGACTACCAAAACATTTTTGAGTTCACCGGCCTTAAACTCAACATTCACATTCATGCCCGATCGCAGCATTTCTTGATCATCATTAATAATTGCCGCTTTGACCTCAAAACTTGTCACATTTTGCTCGACGATTGACTGAGGCGAAATTTGAGTGATTTTACCTGCAAAAGTCTTGCCCGCAAAAGCATCGGCTTGAATAGACGCAGCCTGGCCGATCTTAATCTGAGAAATATTAGTTTCTGCTACGTTTGCTACTAATTGATTTTTGGAAGCTAAGGACAAAATCGAAGAAGAAGTCGCCGAAGAAACCGCACTACCTGCCGTCGTGGGAGTCACAAAAGCGCCCGGATCGGCGTACTTCCGGGTAACAGTGCCGGTGAAAGGAGCCCGTAGCACAGTGTCGTCGATCAGCGCTTGAACGCTTTGCAGGCTACCTCTAGCGGCGAGAACTTGTGCGCGGGCTTGGGCGATGTCTTCCGGGCGGGAACCTGCTTCTAGCAGGGCCAAAGCTTGCTGTTTTTGCTCGACGGCGGCCTGCCCCGCAGCGATGTCTTCCGGGCGTGCGCCCGATCGCGCCAGGGCCAAAGCTTGCCGTTTTTGCTCGACTGCCGCCCGCCCTGCAGCGATGTCTTCCGGGCGTGCGCCCGATCGCGCCAGGGTCAAAGCTTGCCGTTTTTGCTCCACAGCAGCCCGCGCAGAAGCGATTTCTTCGGGGCGAGTACCCGCTTGCAGCAAAGCTACAGCTTGTTCAGCTTGTCTGACTTGCGTTTGAGCTCGATCGCGCTCGGTGCGGGAGTTGTTCACAATTTGCAAAGCAATGGCTCCGGCATTATAGAGTTCCTGATTTCTCTGAAAGTCTTCCTCAGCTTGGTTTTTGGCGTATTCGGCATCTCTGAGTTTGGCGATCGCTTGGGCGATGTCTTCAGGCCGATTGCCCTTAAGCAATTTTTGTAAATTTGCTTCTTGTTCAGCTAGTTGTGCCTCAGCTACAGCAATATCTTGGGTTCGATTGCCGTTGAGCAATTTTTGCAACGTTGCCTGTTGTTCAGCTAACGCTGCCTCAGCTACAGCAATATCCTGGGTTCGATTGCCGTTGAGCAATTTTTCCAGACTTGCCTGTTGTTCTGCTAACACTGCCTTAGCCACAGCAATGTCCTGGGTTCGAGTGCCGTTGACCAATTTTTCCAGGTTTGCTTCTGCGGCTGCGAGTTGTCCGCGAGTTTGGGTAAGTTGCCCTTGGAGGTTGGAGTCGTCCATGTAGGCGAGAATCTGCCCTTTTTCAACCTTATCTCCTTCCTTGACAAGCAAACTTTTGAGCATTCCTGAAGTTTTGGGGCTGACGTTAACGGAACGTTCGGGCACTATTGTGCCGTTTGCCGAAATTGTAATGGGCAGGTTCACCCTTTCGACAGCAACGGTTTTTTCCTTACGTCTGGTTTCGCGACTGGATTTGACTGTTAGTTGGCTGTAAGCTGTGTAGCCTACTCCTGCAAGCAGGGAAGCGGCGAGGAGTCCGCTAAGCCAGGGAGTCAGCTCTTTTTTAATCTGAAAGTGCTTTACTAAGTACATATAAATTAGACCTGATGGGTCTGTCTTAAATTTAGACCCATCGGGAACACAAAAGGTTCAATTGAAGTCACACTAAGTTTTTTCCCGTGTTTAATGCTTGCGGGCGATCGAGTTTAGATCCCAACATCGATCTCCAGTGCAGCATAAAACCTGTTGGGCCAAATGCGTGATAATGAAGGAAGATAGTTGAATCTGGCATACCCTAATCCTTCATGCAATTTGAGTGGGAGGAAGCGAAAAACCTTGAAAACATCCGTAAACATCAGATTGATTTTGCCGATGTTCCCGCGATGTTTGATGGTGAAATGCTGATTGAGCTAGATGATCGTTTTGATTATGGCGAAGATAGGGGGTTGGAATCGGTTTTCTCGGTTCTGGAATAGCGGTAGTAGTCTGGAAAGAACGTCAAAACAATGTAATCCGAATCATTTCAGCGCGAAGAGCCAACCGTCATGAGCAGAAACGATTTGAACAGTACCTCTGGTACTAACTGGGCAGCCTTAGAGTCAAGGTCAGAAGAGAATATCGACTACTCAGATATTCCACCGCTGACCGATGATTTTTTTGAACGAGCGACTTTACGTATTCCAGCCGATCGAGCCGACAACTTAGTTCAGCTTGATCCAGATGTGAAGCAGTGGTTTGAGGGTCAAGGAGAACAGTATAAAACTCTAATTAATAACGTTTTACGCCAATATATAGAGAACAATAAAACTCAGCACTCAGCATAACCGTGCGTTTTAAGTGGTGGTGCATAGTATAGTGGGTGAGTTATCGTTCTTTCTATCCTGCTTGAGCAATAATTTGCCCTATATCTTGAGGCGTTGCACCTGTTGCCAGCATTGCGCGTATTAACAGTTCAATTGAAACCGAGTCGTCGCCATTTTCAGCTTTTGCAACACGAGGTTGGCTGGAGTTGATTTTCTCAGCTAACTCTGCCTGTGTCATCAATCTTTGCCGACGTTCTTTGAGATTAAGACTGAGGGCTAACTTAATGTCAATTAGGCTCGATTCCTCTGGTGAAAGTTGTAAGAATTCCGAGGCCGATCCTATCTTCCAGCCTTGATTTTATAGACGCTTCTTTTTCGCTTCATCCATAACATTAGTCCTCTATTTCTGTGTCATACTTTTTCAATCGTTTCTTGCTGTTTTCAATCACGTTGATTGGTGTACTTCCAGTGGTTTTATTAAAGGTATGTAGTTGCGCTTCAGCGCTCTTTCCTAAGCTAAGAGCGCTGAAGCGCAACTACATACCTTTAATTAGCGAAAAGTCTTTTTATCTGCGATCGCATCGATCGAACTTTTCAAAAGTTCGATCGCCTATTTCCTACTCAACAAACAGCCGCTACACCCAACTCTGTAATCGCCGCCTCCGGGCCCACCAAAGAAACATAGGGCTCTACAAAATATTTCTTAGCAGCATCCCGCGCTTGTGAAGCTGTCACCTGTGCAATTTCTTCTTGAAATTGCTGGTCAAATTTAATTCCCAATCCCAAAATTTCGTACCAGCCTAAAACTTGGGCAATTTGCGAATTAGTTTGTTTTCCTAAAGCATATTGACCGAGCATTTTATTCTTGCAAGCCTGCAATTCTTCCTCGCTTAGTTCGCTGTTGGCGAGTCGATCGACTTCTGCGCGCAATCCTTCAAAAGCAGTCGCCGTATTTTCCGGCGCCGTACCCATGTACACGACAAACTGAGCCGTGTCCAAGCGCGTCGCGTAGAGCGCGGAAACGTCGTAAGCCAAGCCGCGCTTTTCCCGCAATTCCACAAACAATCGGCTCGACAAACCGTTACCCAAATAAGTATTCAGCAACTTAATCGCTGCGTAGTCTGGATTTTTGACAGAAGGTGCGAGGTAGCCCAGCATAATCACGGATTGCTGCGTATCTTGCGCCGTAACGACCGATTCAGGGGAAGGTGACAGAGGGGGGACGGTTAAAGTTGGCAGGGGTGTTAAAGGCGCTTTCCAGTCCCCAAAAGTTCGATCGATCAGGGCGATCGCATCTTCGGTGGATATTCTGCCGGCTACAGCAATAACTACATTATCGGGACGGAAATAGGTTTTGTGGAACTCTTCGAGCTCGTTTCTGGTGAGCTTTGACATCGTAGCTTCCGTGCCCAAGGGAGAGAAAGCATAGGGATGTTCCTGGTACATCGAGTGTCGCAATTGCTCGAAGGCGATCGCAAATGGCTGTTCTTGTTGCGATCGAATTGCCGATATGGCAATGCGGCGTTCGAGTTCGACTTCAGCTTCCGGGAAAGTGGGCGATCGCGTCAATTGCGCCGCCAACTCCAAAATCTCCTCAAAATCCGCAGAAACCGTCTTCAAACTCACTAAAAAATAGTCTGTAGTAGAGTCGGCACTCAACCTGGCTCCCACCGATTCTACACGCTCGGCAATTTCCCGCGAAGACAGCCGATCTGTTCCCTTAGTCATTACCGCCGACAACAAGTGACACAATCCTGCTTGTTCCGGCTGCACGTAGCGACTGCCGGCCCGCAGGAATATCCTAGCTGCAATAATATCTGCTGCTGGATTTTCTGCTGCTAAGACAACAATACCGTTGTCTAAAACCGTGCGCTGGATTTCATTTTTCATTGAATTATTTGTTAACTGTTGACTGTGGACTGTTGACTGTTGGCTGTTGACTGTTGGCTGTTGGCTGTTGGCTGTTGGCTGTTGGCTGTTGACTGTTGGCTGTTAGTCATGATTATTCGTAGGATGGGTAGAGTGTGAGCGTTACCCATCCTACGATTTGAGATTGGCGATTGGAGATTTTAGATTGAGGGACAAATCTCAAATTTCCAATTAATAGACTTGGTTTTCATGTCTCAACCCAACCTAGTTGCTGTTAACAGTGAACAGTCAACAGTGAACTATTATTAGATTGGTCTGAGCACCACGGCTGTATAGCGCCGAGGAGAGAGATATTGTTGAGCTAGGCGCTGGAGGTCTAAGGGCCCAAATGCTTTAATCCTAGTGGGATAGCTGAGCGCTACTTCCGCAGTGGCGATCGTATTGTAATATCCGTAAAGACCCGCTAGCTGTCCCGGCGTTTCGAGCGAGAAAGCAAAATCGTTGCACAGCAAACGCTTACAGCGGAGCAATTCTACCTCGGAAACTGGCTCAGACTGCAATTCCCAAAGTCGATCGCAAATCCGAGATTCTACCTGTTCGACATCCTTCGCGTCCAAGACTGCACTGATAGTAAATAAACTCGATTCCCGTTGTAACGAGAAAGTGCTGTCGATCGCCTCTACCAATTGTAATTCTTCCCGCAATTCCCTGACTAAACGCGAAGTCCGCCCGTCTGCAAGCAACACCGACAGCAAATCCAAGCCGCAAGCACTTTGTAAGTGTTCAACTCCCGGGCCCGTCCAGGCCATCATCAGCCGCGCTTGTTCCAATCGGGGGAGACAGAGTTCCTGACGGCGAATTTCTATCAGTGGCGGTTCCGCCTCTGCGGTTAATTTGGGACAATCCCACCTGTCTGAAAACTGCTCGAAAGCTTTCCCCGTGACATCCCTAGCCTGTTCTTCATCAATTCCCCCGACTACCACCACAGTCATATTTTCCGGCTGATAGTGCGATCGATGGAAACAGCGCATTTCATGGGGAGTTCGCGACATCAGCAGCTCTTCCGTCCCCAATACTGATCGCCTGTAGGGATGCCGTTGGTAAACTGTTTCCATCATTGCTTGGAAACCGAGCCAATCTGGATTGTCTTGAGCTTGGCGGATTTCTTCGAGCACCACATCTCGCTCGCGATCGAATTCCCGATCGGGAATAGAAGCGCGCAGCAGCAATTCTGCGAGTGGCTGGGCTGTTTCTGCTAAATAATCGGCCGCAGCGTTGACGAAAAAATGGGCGTAGTCGTGACTTGTAGCTGCGTTGGCGACACCGCCGCGATTTTCGATTACCTGGTCAAATTCTCCCGGGGCGATCGAATCCGTCCCTTTAAATATCATGTGTTCTAGAAAATGAGCCATTCCCGACCAAGAATCCGGCTCCAGCGTAGCGCCAGCCCTCACCCATACGTCTAGCGCGACCACCGGTGTGGCCGAAATCCGCTGGTGAATTACCGTTAACCCGTTGTTGAGCTTCCAGACATTGGCTGGGAACTCTAAAGCAGTGAGCAGTTGAGACAAGCTAGTTATTCTTAAACTTTAGTTAACTTTCGCTGCAACTATGGTAGCGCTTTACAGCTCTGCGATCGGGATTAATTGATACAAAAGTCAGTTGACTGTTGACTGTTGACTGTTGACTGTTGACTGTTGAGTGTTGTCAGGAAGTAATTTTTGCTTTTTTTCAAGCAACCTTGAGTTTTAATTGCTTACCATTTTTTTGCCCAGAAGTCAATAGGTTGCGCGGGATATTAATGAATCAGTCGGGAGAAAGAGGATGTTATCAGAACATATCAATACATTAAGAGATGTAAGAACACTAAAGACATTGAGAGGAGAAACGATAGATGGTAGCTACCCTAGAAGATACTAAGCGCCAAGCGATCGCTACTAAATTAGCAGACATGAAAGCGCTGCAAAACTTGTTGATCGCTAACGAGCAATTGTTCATCAATTCCTGTAACGACTCCGAAATGGCTGATCGGTTCCGGGATATGCTCGCAGACGATCGCAAAAATTTGGGCGTATTAGAAACCACGATCGTGCAATACGGCATTCAAGCCGAACCCAAAGAAACCAACACAAAAATGCTTGAAGAAGTTCAGCAACTCATGCAAGGTTCTGAACTTACATTGTTTGAAAAAGTCACCCAGCACGAACTGCTCAAACACAAACAAACAATGGCCGGTTTGTTAATTCACAAAGCTGCTCAAGTAGTCGGCGCTGACATCGAAGCTGCCATTACCCCCCTCAACACAGTTAACTTTGAGAACCGCGCTCACCAAGAACAACTCAAAGGAGTTCTCGAAATTTTAGGCGTGCGCGAACTGACCGGCAAAGACCCCGACCAAGGCGTTTGGGCACGCGTGCAAGATGCAATGGCAGCAATGACCGGCATCATCGGCGGTGCAGTTACCCGCACCAAAGATGAGATGAGCATCACAGACATCATCTCAATGGATCACCGCAAAACCGATACCCTCTTTATGGAAATCGCAAGCACCGAGGATCCTCAAAAACTGCAAGAATTCTTCGGTCAACTTTACAAAGACCTCAGCGTTCACGCAGAAGCAGAAGAACAAATTGTTTATCCCGCAGTTCGCAGCTACTACGGCAATACTCAAGAACTGTACAGCGAGCAAGCAGAAATGAAGCAGATGCTCGCCCAAATTAAGGCTCTCAACCCCACTTCTTCAGATTTCAAAGCCCAAATCAAACAGCTCCAAACAGCGGTTAAAGATCACATTCGACAAGAAGAAAACGATATGTTCCCTCAAATTCGCCGCAACTTGAGCGAAGCACAAATGGAACAAATGGCTACTCAATTCAAAGCAGCCAAAAGCACCATCCAGCAAGAAATGGCTAACATGAAATAATTCAGCAGCGAGCTAATTGTAGCTCTAGCTGAGCTCAAAACTAGCTAAACTGCAACCTATCAATCCCGCTACCAACCTGGCGGGATTACTGTTGTGTGTAAACTCACCATCAAAAACTAATATCAAATCTGTTATAGCAATCCTTGCAGGAGTCGTAAATTTTTTACCTCACCCCAACCCTCCCCTTGCCAAGGGGAGGGAGTAAGAAATTCACAAATGATGCGAGGATTGCTGCATCGGGATTATTCATCTATCTATTCTCTTCATCTGCGTGAATCAGGGTCAATCCCTTGTCATCAGCAGTTCAGCAATTCTTTTTTTTGCCGCAGATGAGGGCATATCAACACAGATTAACGCGGATTAATTGTATCAATTTCGGTTGCACCGCCCGTGATTGTTGACCCTTCGGCGAAGCTAAGTGGGCATAGGTGTTGACTGGATTTTACGCCCGACGATGCTACCGGATTGGATATAACTAAAAAAATGAATAAACCCGCCCTAGGTAACGTGGTTTTGGGGGCGGGTTTATTTAGATTGTGAGTTATAGTCAGAGATTGTGGGTGAAAGTCGCCCCCACAAATTGCGGTTATTTATATCTCAACTCGCGACAAATCTATCCGTTAATCACAGATCCGCCGTTGGGATGCAAAATTTGACCAGTCATGTAAGACGAATCTTTTGAAGCTAAAAACACGAAACTGGGGGCAACTTCATCGGGTTGACCGGCGCGTCCCAATGCCGTGTCTGCACCAAATTTCTCCACTTTTTCTTCAGGGAAAGTGGAGGGAATTAGAGGCGTCCAAATCGGGCCGGGGGCGACTCCGTTGACGCGAATTCCTTTCTCAGCTAAACTTTGAGACAAAGAGCGGGTAAAGGCAACAATTGCTCCTTTTGTGGAGGAGTAATCTAGTAATTGTTGATTGCCTTTGTAAGCGGTGACAGAGGTAGTGTTGATAATTGCACTTCCCTCTTTGAGGTGTTTGAGAGCGGCTTTTGTGAGATAAAACATCGAGAAAATGTTGGTGCGGAAGGTGCGCTCTAATTGTTCGGCGGTGATGTCTTCGATGCTTTCTTGGGGATGCTGTTCGGCTGCGTTATTGACGAGGATGTCGAGGTGACCGAATTCTTTAACTGTTTGTTCTACAAGGTTTTGACAGACGTTTTCGTCGCCGATGTCGCCGGCGATCGCCATACAGCGGCGCCCTTGTTGTTCGATCGCCTCTTTGGTTTTGTTAGCATCTTCATCTTCGTTAAGATAGCTGATGACCACGTTAGCGCCTTCTTTGGCAAAGGCGATCGCCACTGCACGGCCGATACCGCTGTCTCCGCCGGTAATTAAGGCTACTTTGTCCCGCAATTTCTCGCTACCGCGATAGCCCTCCGCGAAGGATTGAGGTTGGGGGGTCATCTCGGATTCAATACCGGGTCGCTGTTCTTGATGTTGAGCCGGATTGGTCTGTTGTTGAGTTGGCATAAAAAAGTCCTCTACGTTCTACCTCCATAAATAAAGGTTTTCTGGAACTAGGGAATCGCTCTTTTTGCCGATCGTGCCCTACGACTAAAGACAGTAATTAAAGAGATAAATAAACCCGTCAGCCGAGCCCATGATTGTGGCGGGCTGGTTTATATAAATTGTGTGTTTTCCTGAAAGATTGTCGGTAAAACCCGCCCCTAGGAGTATGGGGATATATTTGTTGTAGAGGCGGGTTTCACGAACAATATTTCCGGTAATTAAAGAAATCCATAAACCCGCCCCGCGAGCCTCTAATTATTGTCACAACAGCAAAAAGCACGCCAAAACATCATTTGACGTGCCGTTTCAACAACTTAACTGTTAATTGCTGAGTCTCGAACTAGAGACCCAACTTAAGATTAAAGAAGCGAATTCGTAGGACTAGGAGGAACGACGAACAATGATTTATCGAGACCATTCTCTTCAAAAAATATTGCCATCAGGGAATTCGCCGAGTTTTGCAAATCGTTGGGGTTAACAAAGGTGCTAACACCAGTCTCAGTCTTAGGAGCGAGCAAGCCATCGACGCTGCTGCCTGTCACCTGATCCGCGAAGGAACTGCCGGGGTTATTCAGCAGATCATTATCATTGGGGATGCTAGAACCAGTTACCACACCCGTGCCGCCAGTCACCGGATCGAGGCTCAAATCAGTTAGCTCTGGCGCCGGCACGATCGGCGTCACAACCGCATTCGGCCCTGGCACCGTTAAAGGAACAGGGTTGGGCCCGGTCGGAATCGGGAACGGGTTGGGAACGCCCGGAGCGTTGAAAACTTCCAATAGCGAATAGTTGCCCGGAGCTAAATTGGTGAACAGGGCAATACCGTTAGCATCAGTAAATACCAGAGGCTCGGTACCAGGATCGTAGAGCTGGTTGTTGTTGAAATCCAAGGTGAACGGGATGCCCTCCAAAGGAGGCTCGCCCTCATCTTGAAAGCCGTTGCGGTTGTCGTCGCGGAACTTCACAACTGGCTGGTTAAAGCTAAAGCTCTGAGGGATCTGGTTGTTGCCTACCAAAGCACAAGTAAACGTTTGGTTTGCGCCCAGAACGATGTCCAGTGGTTGAGTAGTTTGGAAAGAATTTGAAGGCGTGACTTCCCGGACTCGGTAAATACCGGGGGTCAAATTGCCAAACTCCCAGCGGCCGAACTGATCGCTGACGCTAGTGGTTTCTTCCGCATCGAGGGCGTCGTTACCGTTGCTGTCGAGGTAGATTGTGACCCCTGCGATCGGCGTTTCAAAGCCGTCTCGGTAGCCGTTGCCGTTCACATCTTGGAATTTGCACCCAGTGATCCGGCTGTTGGGGGTGTTGCCAAAGACGACGTTGGCATCTTGAGTGCTGAGGTCGAACTGCACCCGATCCGGAGTAGTAGGACTAAAACCCGCTTGCGGCACTTCCCGAACCACATAATTGCCCGGTTCCAGGTTGGTGAAAGCACCGCGCCCGTTGGCGTCCGTTACTATCGACGGTTCCTCTGTGTCGAGGGCGCCGTTGTCGTTGGCATCCAGGTAGGCCGTGATGCCGGGAATGCCCACTTCCTGTAGAGTGTTGCCCGGTTCGTAACGACCGTTAGCGTTCTGATCGTTGTATTTGAAGATTGTGATGTTGGGGCGCGTATTCCCGACTGCACCGCTGCCTGGATTTACCGGAATCGAGGTGAAGAAGACTGCGGGTTCCGGGTTGACCGGCGGGAAGGGGGGCGGAAAGCTCGCCGAAACGACCCGCTGCCCACCGGGAACTGTTGCATCTGCCACTAGGAAAGGCAGAGTTCCCTGCTGTCGCGATAGGGGCCCAGGGGCTGTAACTTCTACCGGGTTCTCGGTAGTTGGAATTGGCGGCTGGTTGGCTATGAAGGTTTCAAAGGTTTCCAATACTGAGTAGCTGCCAGCCTTCAAATCTCTGAAGGTAGCCCTACCATCAGGGCCAGTGGACTGCTGCGGTTCGCCCGCGTCTGTCCTGCCGTTCCCGTTCAAATCGAGGATGAACGGGATGCCCTCAAGGGCAACTTCGCCTGCATCTTGTGTGCCGTTGGCGTTTTCGTCCCGGAATTTGAAGATCGGGATTTCGTACAGGGGAGTGTTGCCGACTTGAGCACAGGCCCAGATTTCGTTGAGGCCGAGGTTAATGTCAAGCAGGGGGGTGTTGCCGGGGGGCGTGCTTTGGGGAAAATCTCTTTCTAACGGTTCAGTGCCCGGCCCGTTGGCTCGCTCTTCCCGAATCCGGTAAAGCCCTGGCTGCAAATTGGTGAATCGGTACTCGCCGTTTCTATCAGTTAAGGTACTGGTGTCCCCTGCATCTAGCTCACCGTTGTTGTTGGCATCGATATAGATTCTGACGTTTTCCATCGGGGGTTCACTCCCGTCTCGAAAGCCGTCGTTGTCTACGTCGAGGTATTTGCAGCCAATAATCTGACCGCCACCTGTAGCATTACCGAACAACACTGTGGCAGTAGTGCCCGCGAGGTTGACGACGACTGGGTTGGCAGTTGTCGGGGTGAAATTGGGTGGCGAGATTTCCCTGACTGTATAGGTGCCTGGAAGCAAGCCTGGAAATACGAAATTTCCGCTGGCGTTTGTCAACGTCGAGGGTTCACCTGGCTCGACACTGCCGTTGTTATTGGTGTCAATAAAGATTGGGACGTTGGAGATTGGCGGTTCGCCTGCATCTCGAGTGCCGTTGCGGTTGATGTCGTTGAACTTGATACCCTGGATACCCGCAGGAGCGTTGCCAAAATTGATGGTTGGCGGTAACACTACTGGGAATAATACAGGAGTTACCTGACTAGCATTTCTTTCTGCCATGATTTTCTGTTCCTTCACACCTAAATCTACGTAAGCTACAGGCTACTGTATCACTTTGTCAATCAGCAGTTAGCTGCTGCTAGCGACTGACGATCGCTACTCAATCATACATACGTCTACGTTGCTCGAAGGTTCCTCATCTAACATCAGGCTTACTCCAGCTTGGTCGCACGAGATTATATCAGGTTTTGAATAGCTGTGGCAATTTGAGCGCAATATCTTCAAGATTTGCGCCCTGAGTTCTTCTGCCCGTGGACACTTGCTGTTTAGAGCTGGAACAACGTTAAAATTCACTGAACCTCGGTGACTTGAGCGACCATGCCACGAGGGCGATCGCACTTGGGGAATTGTCTGATAATTCCTAAAAACAGGTATGATACTGCCTCTGAATCTTGCTCCTCATATACAAGCCAGCTTTGGGCTTCCCGGAACTCTGGCTTGGCGTTGGAGGTTGCCAACAATAGGGTATCACGCGATCGCCCTTTAACCTCTTTCTGATTTTTATCTGCGGTTTGGGATTCGGGGCGATCGAGCTTTGTGTCACCCTACATAACCTAGAAATCTCTCGCGCCCATCGGCACCAACGAGTGAGCGATCGCCCCATTCATTATTTAATTCATTGGTCTTGACAAAATTACCAATTTGTGAATTAGGCTCCAGACCGACATTCTGTTGCCCAAAGTTAGGAATATTGCCTAAATTCGCAAAAAATCCATCGCTCAAAAATTTACTAATTTGATAACTATCATGAGCCTGACTCAAAAGCAAGCGATCGGTCCCCATATTGCCCCCAGGTTCGCCCCCATAGTTGCTGCGATCCGTCAGCGGGTCGCCCTTCAAGGAGTTAGCCGACCTACCCTCCGACTCTCCCGTCACCACATCGATGCTGCTAGCCCCAATCTCTGCCGAGACAACAACCACCGCAGGCGGAGTCGTTTGAATGAAACCGGGCGGCTGAACTTCCCTGACAACATAACTACCTACCGGAACATTGCGGAAACTGTAATTGCCCTGAAGGTCGCTTAATGTACTCGCTTCGCCCGGATCTAAACTGCTGTTATTGTTGAGGTCGATGTAAATCTGAGTGTTGGCGATCGGCGGTTCCCCGGGATCTAGGATGCCGTTGGCGTTAAAATCGTTAAATTTCACACCGCTGATTGTGCCAGTTACCAACACGTTACCAAAGGTGAGATTAGTGGCATTCGTGCCGTTGCCGACGGTGATCGGAGTCGGATTGGGCGTGGTTTGTCGAAAACCGGGCTGCGGGACTTCCCTCACCGCATAGGTCGCTTGAGGCAAATTGATAAAAGAGAAATTACCTTCGGGGTTTGTTAAAGTCGAAGGTTCGCCCGGATCTAAGCTGCCGTTGTTGTTGAAATCAAGGTAAATCGGCCAGTTGGCCACTCTCGGTTCCGTCGGTTCGTTGACACCGTTAGCGTTGAGGTCGTTGAACTTGAAGCCGCTGATGCTGCCAGTAGGAAAATTGTTGCCGAAATTGATGCCGACAGCGTTGGTATTGCCGGTGATGTCGATCGGGCCTGGATTTGGCGTAGTCTGTACCCATCCCGGTTCCTGGACTTCTCTCACCAAATACTGGCCGGGAGAAACATTGGCAAAAGTGTAGTTGCCTTGCGGGTTGGTGATGGTGTTGGGTTCGCCCGGGTCAAAGCTGCTGTTGCCGTTGAGGTCGAGGTAAATTGGCCAATTTGGCAGAGGCGGATCTGTCGCATCTCGGATACTGTTGGCATTGAGGTCATTGTATTTGATGCCGCTGATGCTGCCGACAAAAAAGAGATTGCCAAAATTGATGTTGTTGACAGTGGCGTTGGAAGTAACGTTAACCGGGCCGGGGTCAGGTGTGGTTTGGATAAAACCCGGTTGCTGGACTTCTCTCACTAAATATGTATCAGCAGGAATATTGACAAAAGCGTAATTGCCTTCAGCATTTGTAAAAGTAAAAGGTTCGTCGCCGTCGAGCCTGTTGTTGCGGTTGAGGTCGAGGTAAATTTGCCAGTTAGCTAGCCCTTGTTCCCCGAGATCTCGGCTGCTGTTGTTGTTGATGTCGTTGAATTTTGTGCCTGCGATCGTCCCTGCGTTAAAGTTGTTGCCAAAATTGATATTGTCAGCGTTTGTGCCGCTGGTAATCGTGATGGGTGCGGGATTTGGCGTAGTTTGGCGAAAGTTCGGCTGCTGGACTTCCCTAACTTGGTAAGTTCCCGGCGGCAGGTTGGCGAAGATGTAGTTGCCTTGCGGGTTTGTGAGGGTGGAAGGTTCGTTAAATTCTGGCTGGCCGTTGTTGTTGAGGTCGAGGTAAAGTTGCCAGTTGGGAATGGGAACTTCTCCGGGATCTGGGAGGCCGTTGGCGTTGAAGTCGTTGTATTTGGTGCCGCTGATGCTGCCGACTTGAAAGTTCCCGATGTTGACGTTGCCGATGTCTATTTGGCTGGCGGTTCTGGTGCTGGATTCGGACATGGTGTTGCTGGGGCCCAATGAACGCGGTTCAATGTTTTCTGTAGGGCAATCTAGCAGTTTTTTTGCCAATTGCAGCTATTTGAGAGGGATAAATTTTTTTTAGGAGAGGGAAGGGGAGGGGGGAGATGGGGAGAGGGGGAGATGGGAGAGGGGGAGATGGGGAGAGGGGGAGATGGGGAGAGGGGGAGAGGGGGAGAGGGGGAAAAATCTTCACGCTTGACTTCTTGGCTCAAAATCCATCAGTTAAATTCGCCGTTACCAATGCGTTCCCGAACTTCACGCTTGACTTGTTGGCTTAACATCCATCCGTTACCCGTAGATTGCTCGTTGCCGAAATTCCCAATTTTTTCCAGATTTGATGTACGATCGCTACCAGTTTTGCAAAGGTCGAATTCCCAATGTCCCAAAACTTGACAGCAAGCTGGAATGAAGCCCGCGAGGTTCCGAGTTTGCTCTTCGGCTGGAGTTTGTGCGGTTTATTGGCAATAGGCTCGATCGCCCCTACTCCTGTTGCAGCACAGCTAGCTACCTCCGAACAAGGTAACATTAACAGCCCGATCGCTCAAACAGGTGCGATAGTCCGCCCCGCAATCAAATTGGGCAGCCGCGGCTCAGAAGTGATCGAACTCCAAGCTGCTCTTAAATTATTGGGCTTTTACACTGGAACTGTAGACGGGATTTTTTCACAAAGCACCGCTAGAGCTGTGTCTCAGTTCCAGGAAGCAGCAGGTCTGCCTCCCGACGCCATAGTCGGTCAAGATACTTGGAACCGACTGTTTCCTCCGACTCCGAGCGCGAGCGAAAACCCCATCGCTAACGATCCTGTAAATGCCGACAATTCAGAGATTAACCCCCAGGTGCAATCAACTAATTTTCCGGTTTTGAGAAGACGAATGCGGGGGGCGGCAGTCAGAGATTTGCAAGAACGGCTGCGGGCCAAGGGATTTTTGCGGGTGAGGGCTGACGGCGTGTTCGGCCCGGAAACTCAAGCTGCTGTCAAGGCGGCTCAGCGACAATATCAACTGCCAGCAGACGGCATTGTCGGCCGCGCAACTTGGGAAGCTCTGCTGCGTTGACAGCAAGCGAAAAGTGCCGGGTGTGCACGTTGCGGTATCGGGCGATCGTACAAATTGTTAATAATCGCTTTTGGAAGTATTTCATCACATCAAAAAGTGTCAAGTTTGGTAAACAAAGTGTTTTTATGCGCGCAGTTGGTGTTAACTTAAAAACATGAGGGGCAAAACCAAGAAGCACAAAAAACTTGGATAAAAAAATTTGGAATTAGAGTATTTGTCCCGCTCGGCTCTAGTCCGCAGGCAACGCCTGAACCGTGTAGCTTGTTAGCAAAGAAAGGTTGACATTGCGATCGATATTTGTTAGATAGCTTGAGGCTATTTGATTAATCAAAAGTTGCGATCGCACAGTCAAACACAGAAGTCTGAATAGACTCCGCTGATAGCTAGCTCGTCCGCAGAGTAGTTGCAAAAAAGTCCACCTTAGTTGTAGTTTGCTGAAACTCAGTAGAGCTAAAAACCCACTTGAATCAATTTAATTTACAAACTTTTTAGGGTCTGGCATCCGATATGCTAGGCCCTAAAATTTTGAGATTTTTTTGAAGTAGTCAGCAGTCTTTGGCTGTTAACAGTCAACAGTTAACAGTCAACAGTCAACAGTCAACACTCAACAGTCAACAGTCAACAGTCAACAGTCAACAGTCAACAGTTAACTAATGACTAATGACCATTTCATTTAATTTCTTCAATTTGAGCATTCAAACCGTTAGCGCTGAGCATTTGTAGCAATTCCTCAGCTTTTTCGAGTTCCCGAAAAGCACCGGCTTGCATCACCGGTCGTCCGCTGGCAAAAGAGCGAAAAGCACCGGGAACGAGGGATTGCATTTTTTGTCGATCGCGCCAACTGTTGGCATCCACCACAACTCGATACCGGAAACCCAAAGCTCTGGCTCGATCGAATGACGGCGAATTATCTGCGGCATCGGGCAAAGAATTCCCCCCTAAAGGTGCAGGTACATAGCCGCCCCTTCCTACAGGAATGTTGCGGCCCGGAACCGGCAATCTACCCTCGGAAGAAACCGAACTCGAACTATCAAAATTGGGAGAAATCATTGGTTGCTCTACCGAACTTTCCGAAATCGATCGAAAATTCGGATCGGGCACGGGAATTCCGATCGCCCCTTGGGCTACCGATGAAGCACCGGCATTTCTCGGAGAAAGCTCTTGCTGCAACTGAGCGCTTGGCGGTGTCGATCGATTTTCCACCGATCGCCTGGAAACGGGCGCGGGCGGGGGAAGTGGCGCTCTTTCAATTCTGGGACTTAGCCGCCCGGGAGTGTAAGCAGGGAGAGAAGTGTCTGGGCCACCGATGCTGGGGGGTCGATCGGTCGTTAGCTGCAAAGCACCTCCCCCCGGTGGCGGAGGGCTAAAAGTTCCCGCCACATCAACCGAGCCCGTCGTCCGGGTTCTCAACAATTGATTGCCGTAAGCGGGGATTACTTGACCTTTTGCCGCATTGTTCACATCGTACTGACCGTTGTTGCGAATGACATTCCCCCCCGGTTCGGCTGCAGTTCCCAAATCCGGCAGAGAGCTCGATATCGCCACAATTCCGTCCCGGCGATTACTCTCGATATAATTGTTACGCAGCACAGGTCTAGCATTAGCTTGCACCACCACGCCATCTTTATTGCGAGTAATTTTGTTACCGATTAGCAGAGGCGAAGCGTTCTGCGCTACATTCACCCCAAATCCCGTGTTTTCAAACACATTATCTCGAACTTCCGGCTGGGAACTGCCAAAAATCGTAATGCCGTTAGCTCCATTTTTCGAGAAAACATTCCCGCCAATCGTCGGCCTGGAAGTACCCACTACCGAAATGCCGTCGTGAGTGCTGCCAGAAAAAGTATTGTTAACAACCGTCGGAGAACTCGATTCGATCCACAAAGCGTAACCGCGATAGTTGGTATTCGTCACCGTCACCCCGCTGAGTCCCGCCCCATCTGCGCCTAAAATCGCGATATTTTGACCCGCCGAAGTCGGACTGATAAAGTATCCTCCGCCTTTGATGACAATATTCTGACCGCGAGTGTTGGGATTTCCCTGAACTGTCACGCTGGGCCTGAGCATTAATGGAAATTTTTCGCCGGTTTGCTCGCTGTAAGTACCGGGCGCTAGCAAAATCGCTGTTTTGGGCGGGGCGACGCTTAAGGCGTAGGTAAGGGTTTTGAATGGAGCTTGATCGCTGCCGTTGCCCCCCGTGTCGCTGCCGCCCGTCGAGCTGACGTAAAGTATATTAATGTCGCTCTCCAGGGTCTGAGAAAGTAGCTGCACTCCGGGTATCCCGGCAGCGATAACTGACGGTTGAGGGTTGCAAAAGGCGGTCATCGCAAAGACGAGCAGAAGGCAAGAACTCAAACAAGATTTTTGCGATCGATTTTCTTTGCACCAGGTCGGTTGTGAGTAAATCAGCATAAAAAAACGCAACTTATCTGTGAGCCGAGTTTCGCCTCCGGTGTTTCGTGTCGGGTTTTCGCGATCGAAGTTTAAATACGCCCGCCTGTTTGGGTTGTTCTCCCTTAATCTTTTGTGTTGTTCTGCTAACCTCACGGCTCTCCTCCGAAGTGTGGTATGCAGTTTAACGATTCCACTCTCATCAAGTTTGATCTATTATGCTTTGTTTTCATCGAATTCAATAAAACTTAAAAAATTATTGTCGAATTTACATTGGTTTATGCCAAAATTAAGCCGCCTGCTTTGCCACGATCTTGACGGCGTGGGAGAATGTAGCGGGTTGATTGGTAAGATTAATTATAATTAGGGTGGTTCTGAATGACCGACAAACAAAACAGAACTTTACCGGCACAGCCAGCCCTCTGCCGGATTTTAGATGCAAATTTAGATCGATCGCGCGAAGGGTTGAGAATTATTGAAGAATGGTGCAGGTTTGGTCTCAACAGCGCGGATTTAGCTGGCGAGTGCAAGCAACTGCGTCAAGAATTGGCTGCTTGGCACGTCGCAGAACTTCGGAGTGCTAGGGATACGCCGGGTGATCCGGGTACGGAGTTGACTCACCCGCAGGAAGAGCAGCGTTCGAGCATTCAGCAGCTACTGGAGGCGAATTTCTGTCGGGTGGAAGAAGCTCTGCGGGTACTCGAAGAGTATGGCAAAATTTACGATCGGAATATGGGCGCGGCTTTTAAGCAGATGCGCTATCGGGTTTATACTCTCGAAAGCAATTTGCTGGCTTACCGGCGCTACCAGCAGTTACTTCGATCGCAGTTATACCTTGTAACTTCGCCGAGAGACAACTTGATGGGAGTCGTGGAAGCTGCTTTGCAAGGCGGACTGACTTTGGTGCAGTACCGCGACAAAAACTCAGACGATGGCGCCAAGCTGGCTAACGCGCGCAAGCTTTGCGAACTTTGTCACCGCTACGATGCTTTGCTGATTGTGAACGATCGCGTGGATTTTGCGATCGCAGCGGATGCCGACGGCGTACACTTAGGACAGCAAGATTTGCCTGTGGCGGAAGCGCGCAAGTTGCTCGGCCCGGGACGCATCATCGGTTGTTCGACTACCAATGGCGAGGAAATGCAGCGAGCTATTGATGCGGGAGCCGATTATATTGGAGTTGGGCCGGTTTACTCCACTCCTACTAAACCTGATAAACAGGCGGCAGGTTTGGACTATGTGCGGTATGCTGCTGATAAGTCGCCGATTCCGTGGTTTGCGATCGGCGGAATTGATATCAACAACCTCGATGAAGTATTGAATGCCGGAGCTCAAAGGGTTGCCACAGTACGGGCGATTATGGAAGCAGAACAGCCTACTTTAGTGACGCAGTTTTTCATCTCGCAGTTGATTCGGATGCAGAATCTAAAAGCTCAGAAAGCTTTGCACGGGAAAAGCTAGGTTTATTTGCGATTTGTAGGGCGGGTTTAGCGCAGGAAGTCTGTGCATAAAATATAATTTTGTTACAAAACCCGCCCTGAAAACTAATATTTTACTTATGATAAATCAAATTGCGCTGCAAGTTAACGGAGAAACCCGCAATTGTGCGATCGACACACCGTTACCAAAATTACTAGAACAATTGGGATTAAACCCGCGCTTGGTGGCTGTGGAGTACAACGGGGAAATTCTGCACAAACAATTTTGGGAAACTACACCGATGCAAGAGGGCGACATCTTAGAAGTTGTCACAATTGTCGGAGGAGGCTAACCGATTCGTAGTGAGGACTTCAGTCCTTACTCGTTACCAGGCTATGCCTGGTAATGCTAATCCGGAGGCTCTGCCTCCCTAATCCTGTGTCGAGGCAGAGCCTCTAGATATGGGTTCCCAAGCAGAGCCTTGGAACCAGTTAATGGGTTCCCAAGCAGAGCCTTGGAACCAGTTAAAAACGAGAGTTTTTCCTGCTTCTGTGGTTCTTCGTAAGCAGCCAGAGTCCTTTCTCCGGCGAAACAAATTGCAAAAAGCTCTGCCTCCTGTAACTTTCTAATAACATAGAAAATCAGGAGGCAGAGCCTCTAGATATGCGTTCCCAGGCATAGCCTAGGAACGAGGAATTAAACTGCGACAGCTTCAGCCACTGGTTCAGCCACAGGTGCTGCTACAACAGGATAAATGCTGACTTTCTTGCGAGTTTTGCCTTTTCTTTCAAAAGTCACCACACCGTCAATCATGGCAAACAGAGTATCATCTCTGCCGATACCTACATTGTTACCAGGGTGAAATTTGGTGCCGCGCTGACGGATCAAAATGTTGCCTGCTCTGACAACTTGACCGCCGTACTTTTTGACACCCAGACGCTGAGAATTAGAGTCGCGTCCGTTACGTGTACTGCCTGTACCTTTCTTGTGGGCCATAATATCCTCAACTGTATTTACTATTTTTTATTCTGAATCAGTTTCGGCGGTTTGGGGAGTTTCCACAACTGCTTGAGTTAAGTCTCTGGCGGCCAAGACTGTACCGTTGACGCTGATGGAGTCAATCATAAAGCGAGTTGTTTCTTGACGGTGCCCTTTTTTCTTCCGAGTTTTCTTTTTCGGCTTCATCTTGTAGACGAGGACTTTGCGGCCCCGGAAATGCCGGAGAACCGTTCCTTCTACTGTCGCATTTTCTAGTAGAGGCTGGCCGATATGAACCTCGTCTTCGTGCTGGATCAGAAATACTTTGTCTATGGTGACTTTGGATTCAGCTTCAACGTGAAGCAGTTCGATGTCGTAGAAGCGGCCTGGTTCTACCCGAAATTGTTTGCCGCCGGTTTCAATGATTGCGTAAGTCATGGGATGGTGGTTGAAATTGCCGTACAGGTAGCTGATGAGTCATTGGTCATTGGTCGTTGTGGACTTTTGACTGCTGACTGCTCTCCAGCTTTTGGAATGTCTTAACCTGATCCGAGCCGGATTTAGACAGACAATCTACTATTATTGCGGGTTGTTGGAGTTTTGTCAAGGTAAAAGAGAGTTAATCTTTTCTAATTGTTAGTTTGAGAACAGATTTGTGGCGACGAACTACGGAATGCTTACAGAGTTAAATGTAGATTTTCTCAGCTTCTCTCTTGTGAAACAGGGCAGGTAAAAATGGCAAATCGCATCGGGAAATTCTTAAATACTGATATCAAAGAACTGTTTTCCGCCGACGCAGCGGAGGCAATCGGAGAAGCAGGCAAAACAGCCGCCGAATTGGCAAAAATGTTCAAAGAACAAGGGCTGGACAATAGCAACTTGCTGCTAGAGGCTTTGAACTCTCCCTTAGCTCAAGTTGTGGGAACTGGATTGCCATTTGTCGGGATGGCGGCGAAAATGCTGGCGTTTTTTATTGAAAAAACTCAACAGCAGCCGACTTTAGCTGAGTGCATTTTCCTCGTCAGTCAGGAGGCTTATCTGGAAAGTTTTAAGGAGTTTCTTGGACAAGACGAGAGTCTGTTAAATCGCATCGGGCAAACTCCGGTTTCCGATAAAGTAAAGCAGTTGCTTAAGAAATTGGCGGATTGGGAATTGAGCGATAAAGCAGCCAAAGAAATTGTTATTTGCTTCCGGGATTCGATGTTAGCCACGGAATTTAACCTAGTGCTGTCAGAACGGCTGCAACAAGCCGGACTGAAGGCCGATGAAGCTCAAATTTTGACAAAGAGAGTTGCTGCGAATACTCACCGCTATTTGATCGAAGCTTGGGCAGTTTCGGGCGAAGCAATGAAACATCTTGGACAGCCTTCTTTCAGCGAATGGCGGGAGGAACAGGAGAAATATCACAGCATTGACAATTACCTGCAAGAACAGATTGCCACTCTACCGCTACAACCTGTATTTGCAGAAAATTTTTCATTCAAGGATATCTACGTGCCTCTGAAGGCACAGGCAATTGATAAAAATGGCGAGGTTATTGAAGATGCAGAAGATTTCGATTTAGAAAGTTGGGCAAAAGACTTGCTTGAGGATAAAAACAGACAAAATCGGGTGATGTTTGTCGAAGCTGGGCCCGGACGCGGTAAAAGCGTTTTTTGTCGGATGTTTGCTGACTGGGTGCGGCAACATTTGCATCCAATTTGGACACCCGTGTTAATTCGACTGCGAGATATTCCTACATTGCAAAAGAGTTTTCGAGAAACGCTACAAGAAGCAGTTAATGCTGGTTTTGCTAGCAAAGGCTGGTTTACAGATAGAAACACGCGATATTTGTTTTTCTTGGATGGCTTTGACGAGTTGCTGATGGAAGGGAGAAGCAGCGGCGGTTTAGAGCAATTTCTCAAGCAAGTAGGACAATTTCAGCGGGACTGCGATCGGTATTCGGAAATGGGACACCGGGTTTTGATTACTGGGAGAACTTTAGCTTTGCAAGGGATTGAAAGGCAAATGCCGGACAACCTAGAGCGAGTCGAAATTCAGGTGATGGATAACGGACTTCAGCAGCAGTGGTTGACCAAGTGGGAAGCCCAATTTGGGGCGGAAACAACTTCAGCTTTTCAGCAGTTTTTGCAACACGAACGCTGTCCTGAACAGGTAAAATCAGACTTAGCGCGAGAACCGCTATTGCTTTATTTATTAGCGGCAATGCACCGGGACGAAACGTTGAAAGTTGAAAATTTTCAAGGAACTAACAGCACTCAAGCAAAAATTTTAATTTACAACCAAGCTGTGAATTGGGTACTCACAGAACAGCGGTCTAAATTGCTCAATCGCAATTTGACCGAACTGGAAACAGAAGATTTGCGGCGCATCCTTACAGAAGCAGGGTTGTGCGTGGTGCAGTCGGGAGGGGAATGCGCTCCTGTAGCGATGATTGAGGAACGATTGAGAGAAAACAACTCGGTTAAAGCATTACTTGAAGAAGCACAAAAACGGATTGGTGATAATCCTCTGAGAAATGCTTTGGCGGTTTTTTATCTTCAGCAAGGCAGTAAAGAAGGTTCTGTGGAGTTTGTACACAAGAGTTTTGGTGAATTTCTGTGTGCGGAACGGTTGAAAGAAAGTCTGGAAGAGTGGACGGAACCGGGAAAAAAAGGTAGAGGATTTAATACTCAAGACTCTCAGATGGACTGGGAGATTTATGATTTGTTGGGTTATGGGCCGCTGACAGAAGAAATTGTGGAATATTTGATGGGGTTGTTAACAACTCCGGCCGCTCCAGGGGAGGAAAATCAGTTTCGCCCTGTGGAGTTATTCCAGCGTCTGGAAAATTTTTATCAGCGGTGGTGCGAGGGGGAATTTATTGATATGCTGCCGGAAAGTTTGCCTCAGAAGAAGCTGCGGCTGCTGCGAGAACAATTGAAAACCCAAGAATTGGGACAGCGACAAATAGATATTTATGCTGGTTTGAATGTGATGATTTTGCTGTTGGAGTTGCACCGTTACGGTCAGGAGAAAGATGAATTCAAAGCCACAATGGTGTTTTATCCTGGTGGGAGACCTAATGCTGAAGGTAAACTTGACGATGCAAGTCGGTTGTTGCGTCTCATCGGTTATAGCTGTTGTGTTGGGAATTCTGGCTTTTTGCAAACAGTTGGGAGATTCCTCAGCGGCGCAAACCTCAGCGGCGCAAACCTATTCGGCGCAAACCTCAGCGGCGCAAACCTCTTCGGCGCAAACCTATTCGGCGCAAACCTCTTCGGCGCAAACCTCAGCGACGCATACCTCAGCGGCGCAAACCTCTTCGGCGCAAACCTATTCGGCGCAAACCTCAGCGGCGCAAACCTCAGCGGCGCAGACCTCTTCGGCGCAAACCTATTCGACGCAAACCTCAGCCGCGCATACCTCAGCCGCGCACGCCTCTTAGGCGCAGACCTCAGCGGCTCAGACCTCAGCGGCGCACGCCTCTTAGGCGCATACCTCAGCGGCGCAGACCTCAGCGATCGCACTTTTGGAGATATCAAATGGGATGAAGACACAAACTGGGAGAATGTTCGAGGTTTGGATACAGCCGTTGATGTTCCAGAAGCGTTAAGGCGACAGCTAGGAATGCAGTAGAAACCTTTTTCCAGGCTTGGCGTATCATTTTTATGAACAGGCTTTCCGGCCTGTTCCACAAAGACAGAATTTTCTTGTCGGCTGGGCCCTCCTAGTCCGCGCCCGAAAGACCGATCGACATACGAAGGTCGATCGACCTTATTTTATCCAAAAGGTCGATCGAACTGGATTCAAGCCGTCACAGAACATTTGCGCGATCGTAACAATTCCAAAGCTTGCTGTTTCACCCGACCTTCCATCACCTCTTTTTGCAAATTAATAAAAGCCTCAAAATCTTCTAAACCGTACTTAGTCATCTGCAACTGCTGTCGCAACTGTTCTTCGGCCTCAACCGTTAAGTAACCTGTTGCCAAAGCTTTTCGGACAATTTTACTGATTAAAGTCATACTAGATTCACCCTGAAGACGTGCACGTTAAAACACTGGAGTTTTGTCAACCGACTAGCTCAGCTTTTAGTTTGTTTCATAATTACCCTTCAAATAGGTTAAATCTACCTTAAGGTCTATGTAAATAAAGTTATTTTTGATACATCCATGAAACTTTAGCGATTTTAAATCTACAGTGCGATTAAATTGATCTATTTAGTTTTTGCCCTACTCTATTATTCTTCAAAAACGTTAAATCTACCTTAAGGCATAATTTAAACATAGCGATTTGTGACATTGGAAATTGTATCGATTTTAAATGTAGAGTGCGCTTAAATTGGTATATTTAGTTTCTGTCTAACAACAGCCGCCATTCTCTGACAGCAAAAGGAGGAACCAGCAATTCTGTTTCTTTTTGATTTTTCACGGGCAAATGCAACAGCAAAGGTCGATTACTTTCCAATTGTGTAATTATTGATTTGAAATCGTATTCTCCGACATTAATTGGCAAACCCGACTCGTTCCAAATATCATTAGCATTGCCAATTTCGCGCTTGCCCGCCGCAACTTTCAGCGGAACCGGGTGCTGCAATTCTGTTCCGGGAAATCCTACTAATCTCAGATTTAAAGACTTTACTACTCCCGACTTGACTCGCTTGTACAAAACAACTTGCCATGCTTTGTCATCTGTATCACGCAGGCTTTGTACGGATCGGAACATTACTGTCTCGGCAGTTTCTGGATATTTGTGAATCGAGGCCAAAGCGGGCGGGCTAACCGCTAAGATTAGAGACAAGCACAAGCTAATAATAGTTAAAGTTCTACGCCAATAATATTTTTTCAACTTCCAATACCTCCAATAATTTACATTATTTTAGCAAAAAACCGAAAAAAGGACAGGTTTGTATTGAGATTATTAAAGAATGAACAATAGAAGACAAGAACCAGGCAGGTTTTGTATAAAGATTATTGATCTCTGACCAAGTTACGCGCTAAACCTGCCCATACATTATACCTCGGTTTTGTTTCCTGAAGTTAGGCGCTAAACCTGGTCTTACAATGTAGATAGTCTGGTTTATTTCCAATCGGTTTCAGCTTGGGATAGCACGTAAGCTGAAACATCGATAATTTGTTGTTCCGACAAACGATCTTTGTAAGCGGGCATAATACCTTTGCCGTTGGTTACTAAGTTGGAAATGTTGGCGATGGAATCCATGCCGTATTTTTTTAATGCTTTTTGTTTCAAGTTTTTGCCGCGCCTTATAATGTTGCTGCCGTTGATGTGACAACCTGCACAGTTGGCGCTGAAGACTTCGGCTGCGGTTGTGGGATTTGTAGCTGTATCTGCGAGGGCGATTTGGGAATTAGTGGCGATTTCTACAAATGCCAGTGTCACTATCAATACAAAGGCGGTGAGAATTTTTTTTAAGTTATTTAGCGAAATCATCTATTTGCAATTTGAAAAATAGTGCTGGATTTAATGATATCACTAAATACGCATTTTCGGGTTAACTCAGCGATTCATTCTTCCCAATCGAATGTGCGGGAAACTGCTTTTTTCCAAAAGCGATATTTTTGTTCGCGAAGTGCGATCGGCATTTTGGGTTCCCAAGTACAATCCACCGCCCAATTGTCGCGCAATTCGGCTAGCTGACTCCAAAAACCAACCGCCAAACCGGCCGCATAAGCCGCACCGAGTGCAGTAGTTTCTGCTACCACAGGCCGCACCACAGGCACTCCCAAAACATCGCTCTGAAACTGCATCAGCGTGTGATTTCCCACCATACCTCCGTCTACTTTTAAAGACAAAAGCTGCACTGCTGAATCCTGATTCATCGCATCCAATATTTCCCGCGTTTGCCACGCTGTAGCTTCCAATACTGCGCGGGCAATGTGTGCCTTAGTCACGTAGCGAGTTAAACCTGCAATTACTCCGCGCGCGCTGTCTTTCCAATAGGGCGCGTAGAGTCCAGAAAATGCCGGCACAATGTAAACTCCGCCACTGTCTTCGACTGTATTTGCTAATGTTTCTACTTCCGCAGATGTGTTGATGATGCCCAAATTGTCTCGCAGCCACTGCACTAGAGCTCCGGCGATCGCAATACTGCCTTCCAAAGCATACACAGCGGGCGATTCCCCCATCTTGTAGGCGACTGTTGTTAGTAACCCGTTTTTTGAAGGGACGATCGCCTCACCAGTATTCAGCAGCATAAAACAGCCCGTACCGTAAGTATTTTTTGCCTCCCCGGGACTGAAACAAGTTTGCCCGACGAGAGCGGCCTGCTGATCGCCCAAAGCAGCAGCAATTGGAACACCTGCAAGCAATCCTTTTGCAGTTCCAAAAACTTGACTCGAAGGGCGAATTTCTGGCAGCATCTGGCGGGGAATTGTCATTATTTCCAAAGTTTCGGCATCCCAATCGAGGGTGTGCAAATCCATCAGCATCGTGCGGCTGGCGTTGGTAACATCGGTAATGTGCGCGCCGCCAGTCAGGTGCCAAATTAGGAAAGTATCGACATTGCCAAAAATCGCATCGCCTTGATTTGCAGCTTCCCGCAATCCTGCAATATTGTCCAGCATCCACTTAATTTTCGGCCCGCTGAAATAAGTTGCCAGTGGCAAACCGCATCGTTTTTGAAATCGATTTTTGCCCTCAACTTCAGCTAATTTTTCGCAAATTTGGTGAGTGCGAGTATCTTGCCAAACAATTGCATTGCCGTAAGGTTGACCAGTTTTTCTGTTCCAAACAATTGCGGTTTCGCGCTGGTTGGTAATACCTAGTGCTGCAATATCTTTGGGGTCGATATTACCGATTTCGAGGGTATTTTTAATCACGCTTTGGGTGCGCTGCCAAATTTCATCGGGATTGTGTTCAACCCATCCTGGTTGCGGATAGATTTGCTGGTGTTCTTGTTGGTTGCTGCAAATTATCTGTCCCCGGCGATCGAATATGATAAATCTGGTGCTGGTGGTTCCTTGGTCGATCGCTGCTACGTATTTTTTGGCCAATTGTCTAAAACCTTTTTAGTAATGAGCTATTTAACGTATATGATACTATGTAAAACACAAGCTAATCTCAAAAACTTTAGTTTAGGGAACTCCACAAGTTGAAACTGGCAGATTTGCTCAGGCTCGATCGCACAATTAAGGTTATTGGCTTTGACGACGCTCCGTTTTCTCGTACAAGCGGCAGCCTGGTGTCGATCGCGGGCATAGTCTGCGGGGGAACTCGATTTGAAGGAATGGTGTGGGGACAAGTCCTCCCCGACGGATTAGATGCTACGGATGCTATTTCTGGGCTACTCATCGGAGGCAAATTTTTGCCGCAATTGCATCTGGTTTTGCTAGACGGAATTGCTTTCGGCGGCTTCAATATTATTGACCTTCCCGAGTTAGCATCGCGGCTGCAAATTCCTTGCGTTGCTGTCATGCGCCGCCAACCAAATTTAGATGCTGTTGAAAAAGCCCTCGGTCATTTACCCGACTCAGAATACCGTTTAGAATTGTTGCGCCGCGCCGGGAAAATTCACGCTTTTGAACCTTTCTTTTTTCAAGTTTCCGGCGAAAAGCCGGAAGTAATTGCGCTGGTGCTTCAGCGTTTGACAGACACTGGGAAAGTTCCTGAAGCTTTGCGTTTGGCTCATTTGATTGGTGCGGCGGTAATTAATGGAGTTAGCAGCAGTTCTGCTTGAATTATTGTTAAGAACGGGCAAGATGCCCGTTCCACAAAGAGTAATTTTTTTGTGGGTGGGCCGGAGATCCTGTTAAGAACGGGCAAGATGCCCGTTCCACAAAGAGGAAATTTTCTTGTGGGGTGGGCATCCTGCCCGCCCATGAAAGGTTTATTGACAATGGTGCAATATCTCAGTTTGTACTCGCTTACTTACACAATCTCGCCGTCAATTTCACCGAATTCGATTTGAGTTCCCAACGCCAAAGTCAGGGTAGTTTCAGGTTCTATCATTTTTATATCGCCTTGAATGTCTGTAACCCACCAAGCGCGATCGCACAAATTGGTCAATCCTAACGAAAGCTCGTTTCTCGATCGAGAAGTGACTATAGCTACCAAACCGTTAGATGCTGCGGCTGTTAAACTCGGTATGTCAGAGGTGAATAGTTGAGTTCCCGCACTCAGAGGAATAACTCGACTGGCTAATTTCAGGGAAAATTGGCTGGTGGTAAAAGAATTTGGTGCGGATTTTGGTGATATAATACTAGCCGGAACCTGAGCCGAAGTTGCAGCAGGCAAGTCAGAGTTTCCTACTGTAATTGTACAGTTGCCGATTTTCTTTTGGTCGCCCGATCGCAAATAACTCACCGCCCCGCTCTCAAGATTCTCGCAAACAATTTGACCTGCTTCCAATTGAAACCGCATTGCCAAGGGTGAAACATTAGGAATGCAGATAATAGACAAATTTTCATCACTGCCAAAAGTGATCGGTTCCGAGCCCAGAGTCAGAGTGCGATTTGCTCCTGTATCGTAACTAATTACCAGCCAAGCTTTGTTGAACAAAGTTTCAGCTACAACCAACATAATTCCAATCCAAAAACCGATCGCAGCACAGCCAGCTAAGCGGCCCGCGGTACCCGATAGATTGTAAGCAAACAGAATAAACAAACAGCCGCCCAAAACTCCTCCAACACCGCCGCCTCCCGTGCCGCGAAGCGCTCCCAAATTAGGAATCCGCTGTGCAAGTCCAAGTCCTAACAAACTGCCCGCTATTCCCCAGCAAATTACTCGCAATAATTCGTTATTTCCGTCGCCAATTCCGCTGTAAATACCTTCGGCGATCGCCCCAGAAATGGCTCCTGCTATTAAACCAAACAATCCGCCATTTTTCAAAGCCTGTTTAATTTGAGGCTTGCCTTTGATATAGTAATAATAGCCGAACATGATAGCAGTAGCAATGCCACCGCCTACCAATCCAAACCAGCGAGCTGTAGAAAATACACTGTCAAAAACAGATTGTGGATTATTGAGCCGCTGCATGAAAGGTTCGGTGATGAGATTGCCGACGAAACCGCCGACTGCACCGCTAATTCCAAACTGCAAAGCTTTTTTAAGGGCTGATAGATTTCTTTTCACGGCGCACCAGATTAAAAGTGAGAGTCAAATCTAGCTACAAGCTCGAAAGTTACGATTTCCGATGATTCTGATATCTTGCACCACGATCGAGAACAGGCTTTCTGGGTTGTTCGACAAAAACAAAGAGTTGAGTTTTCTTATGAGTAGTAGGGGTTGGGCAGGAGCCATTGGTGTCAACTTAAGCTTTTAGTCCGCCAGTCCTCCCGCTCACCCAGCAGTCTGCCAGGGAATGAATTCCACGGGGCTTATAGCAAAAGTCCTCTAAAAGAGGACTGAATCATTCCTTAGTCCTCTTTTAGAGGACTTTCGCTTTGAGGCAGGGGTTTCAACCCCTGACGGACTATCGGTTTTACCTTAAGTTGACACCACTGGGCAAGAGAGCGCGCCCGTCCAAGACTTATTGAGAATGGTGCAAGATGTGAGACGATCGCACCTCTCTCTGCCCGCCTCTCTCCCGCCTGTCTCCCCCCATCTGCCGCTTGTCTCCCTCTCAGGGAAAAGTCTTTGATCCTCGCGCCGTCGCCCGCCACAAATCCCTCTCAGGGTTACATCGCCCGCAATCCTTGCTGTAAGAGGATTCTATCGATTTTTTTAACTATGAAATTTTAACTGAGAACACCCAAGCGAGGGCCCAAATATGAAAACGAATGTTACAAACTATTACAGTAACACTCAGAATGTGAACATAATGCCTCAAAATACTTGCGAGAGGTAGTTGTGTCAGAGAAGCAATATCCTTACTAACTGCCCGACAGTCACTCGATCGCCACTTAGTGGCCTGCTGCAATCTCGATCAAAAATTAAAGATCGCATCAGTCATTTGTGGTATTGTAAGCGACAGGCTTAGTGCGGGCACTCACAAGCGCACCGGCGTGAAGAACAAGCGCCGTCAAACACCGAAGGCAGGCTGCGGCCAACAACTTTAACAGTTGCTGACTGTGGAAAGTCCAGCCTTCTCCGTCAAAGCTCCTGCCTGAGCATGAAAGGTAAGGGATGCAAGCGCCCGCCGTCGCTAGCTCAGCGCGGAGCAGTTCGTATAGCAAAATATCCAGCGGGTACACACAAGATGAGTATCGTCACCAAATCAATCGTCAACGCAGACGCCGAAGCTCGCTACTTGAGCCCAGGTGAATTAGATCGGATCAAGAGCTTTGTCACCTCTGGTGAACGCCGCGTCCGCATCGCCCAAATTTTGAGCGAATCCCGCGAACGCATCGTCAAGCAAGCAGGCGACCAACTTTTCCAAAAGCGCCCTGATATTGTTTCTCCCGGCGGCAACGCTTACGGCGAAGAAATGACCGCAACTTGCTTGCGCGACATGGATTACTACCTGCGTTTGATCACCTACGGAATCGTAGCTGGCGACATTACTCCGATCGAAGAAATCGGTATTGTCGGCGTCCGCGAAATGTACAAATCTCTCGGAACCCCGATTGAAGGCGTCGCCGAAGGCATTCGCGCTATGAAAAATGCAGCCAGTTCGCTGCTGTCTGGAGAAGATGCTTCCGAAGCTTCCTCTTACTTCGACTACGTTATCGGTGCGATGCAGTAAGGAATTTCGATTTTAGGTTTTCGATTTTAGATTGAAAAATTGGGGGTTGCCGGCAACAAGTTAAAAGCTTTTGCAAATAACCAGCCAGTTAAAAATCTTAAATCCCACATCCCAAATTCCAAATTCTAGCTCCAAAATTGGACTGACTCAGCCACTTTCTAGGAAACAAGACAACCATGCAAGACGCAATTACCGCCGTTATCAATTCCTCTGACGTTCAAGGTAAGTACCTCGACATCAGCGCTCTAGACAAGCTCAAGAACTACTTTGCTTCTGGCGAACTGCGCGTCCGCGCCGCTACAGCCATCAGCGCCAATGCAGCCACAATCGTCAAAGAAGCAGTTGCTAAGTCTCTGTTGTACTCTGACGTAACTCGTCCCGGCGGCAATATGTACACCACTCGTCGTTATGCAGCTTGCATCCGCGACTTGGACTACTACCTCCGCTACGCCACCTACGCTATGCTAGCTGGCGACCCTTCCATCCTCGATGAGCGCGTGCTCAACGGTTTGAAAGAAACCTACAACTCCTTGGGCGTGCCCATCGGTTCTACCGTACAAGCAATCCAAGCAATGAAAGAAGTCACCGCTGGTTTGGTCGGTTCTGACGCTGGTAAAGAAATGGGCGTCTATTTCGACTACATCTGCTCTGGCTTGAGCTAAGACTCAGGAAAAAGGAAGAAGGGAGAAGGAAGAAAGAAGAAGAAATAACACTTATTTCTTGCCTCTTTTAACTTTTAACTTTGGACTTGTTACCTTTGACTTTGAAAAGAGGTCAGGGAAGTTGAGAGTGATTGCTAGACCGTCAAAGGCTTGTCGAGAAAGCCCGACGAGTTTTAACGAGCTAGTTTTGACTCCTAACTCCCTGCCTTCAATCTTTAAAAAATCCATCTAATAATCTGTAAACCTACTCAGGAGTTAGTTTCCCATGAGAATGTTTAAGGTGACTGCTTGCGTCCCCAGTCAAACTCGCATCCGCACTCAGCGCGAATTGCAAAATACCTATTTTACTAAGCTCGTTCCTTACGACAACTGGTTTCGGGAACAGCAAAGAATTATGAAAATGGGCGGCAGAATTATTAAAGTGCAACTGGCTACCGGTAAGCCCGGAGCCAATACAGGTTTACTTTAAGAGCCGAAGCTGGATTAGTAGAGGGGTAAGAGGTCGCGATGACCTCTTTTTTGTTGTTATAGCAGAAGAAAGAATGTCCAGCGTTGTTAATTTAATCATTGACCAATATTTCAATAAGCGGAAAGTATAACTGCGATTATGGCTAACAAAACAGCAAGCATTTGTGGTAATGTAATAGCCTCTTTCAAGAATAAAGACGATAATAATATAGTAATCAGCGGGTAGATAGAGGTAACACTCACTACATTGGCAACTTCACCTTTGCCAAGGGCTATAAAAAATACTAATGATGCCACCGTCCCACAAACGCCCACTAACATCGCAAACAAAATCCCCCTAACATCTCCCTCAAAAGTAAAATTATTAGTCTGGAAAATAATAAATAAAGTAGTTAAAATAGCGCCAATTGCTTCATAAACAAAAGCAGTTTTGTAGTCAATATATTTAGTCGCTAAATTGCCAAAAAATCCCCACAAACCATATAACAGCGAGCAGATTAATGCGTAAATTAACCAATCTGGTACTTTAGCCATCTTTGTTAGAGTTTATTGAGATCATTCTAAAATCCTATGGCTAATGACATTCGACGCTTGATTCCATTTTTTGACCCCAGCGCGTCTCAATGGGCCGCTGAGGCCCGCTGGCTGAGGTGGCTGACTTTTCTGTGGCTGTTTGTAGGGCTGACAGCATTGTTTTCGGCTTCCTATCCCATTGCAAATTATGAATTTGGAGATGGCCTTTATTATTTTAAACGACAGCTAATCGCAGTGGCGATCGGGCTGGCCGGCTTTAACTTGATAGTGTACTCCCCACTGCGCTACATCATGAAAACAGCTCAGTTAGGGGTTCTATTGCTGCTGGGATTGCTCTGGTTGACCTTAGTTCCCGGAGTGGGAACCACAATCAACGGGGCGACTCGCTGGATATCTCTGGGCCCGGTTCCGATTATTCAACCTTCTGAGTTGATCAAGCCGTTTTTTGTTCTCCAAAGCGCCCGCATTTTCGGCAACTGGGCCCGATTGACGAATAAAGTTCGCTTAACTTGGCTGTTAATTTTCGGTGCAATGCTGTTGGGAATTTTGTTGCAGCCAAATTTGAGTACCACCGCTTTGTGCGGGATGACTTTGTGGTTGGTGGCTTTAGCGGCTGGCTTGCCTTACTTGCAGTTGGGCGCAACGGCTATGGGGGGAATGCTTTTGGCGGTTTTAAGTATTAGTTTTAGGGAATACCAGCGCCGCCGGATTATGTCTTTCCTCAATCCTTGGGCTGATCCGATGCAAGACGGCTATCAGTTGATTCAAAGTCTTCTGGCGGTGGGTTCTGGGGGCATTTGGGGTGTGGGTTTGGGGATGTCGCAGCAAAAGTTATTTTATTTGCCGATTCAGTACAGCGATTTTATTTTTGCTGTGTTTGCTGAGGAGTTTGGTTTGGTGGGAGGTTTCTCACTGTTGCTGATGTTGGCGGCTTACTCTACTGTGGCTTTGAGGGTGGCGACGCGGGCCCGGAATATTGAGAGTCAGTTGGTGGCGATTGGGGTGATGGTGGTGATGGTGGGACAGTCGCTGCTGAATATTGGGGTGGCGACGGGGGTTTTGCCAACTACGGGTTTGCCACTGCCGTTTTTTAGTTACGGGGGTTCTTCGATGTTGGCAAGTTTGTTGTTGTCGGGGTTGCTGATTCGGGTGGCTAGAGAGAGTTCTGAGGCTGATGTGGTTTCTTTGGATGGACGCAGAGGGAAGCCGGAAAAGCCGAATTTGCGATCGAACAACGCAACTACACAAACTGAATAATTTGTCAATAGTACACAAACCCGATTAACTGGTTCCCAGGCTCTGCCTGGGAACCAATCCCCAGAGGCTCTGCCTCGATTCTTGCTGGGGCAAATTGGAGGGGGAGCCTCCGGCTCTGCCTGGTAAGGCAGAGCCGGGGAACGAGTAATAGCAAATAAAAACTAACGATCGACTATTTCCGCCCGTCACCCTTATTTGGCGGTTCTTCTTGCTGTTCTTGAGGTTTAGCTGTGATGTCAGTTAATTCTTTTTTGTCGGGTTGCGGTGTTTCTTGGGTTGAGTTAGCCATGGAGTTTTGTCCTAAATAGATGCACCGCTTAATTATATCTTTTCCAACTGCAAAGGTATGGCTGTAGATAGCGGGAGCAAGAGCCAGACAAAAAATTCTCATGCACTGAGATTTGATAGCAAATACTGGAAGACTTTATTTAGATGCAAAAAAAGTGTAAATGCAAGTGGCTGTCGGTTCTAAATTGCTTGAGGGTTGCAGCTAAACAAATCCGACGTTGACGCAAAAACACCTTTGTTAAGAATTAAATGCCGATCGCCATCTCGACTGATTAACCCTTGCTGCTGCAATTTTCCCAGCATTCGAGTTACTGTTACCCGCGTCGTGCAAATCGCATTAGCAATATCTTGATGTGTCAAGCGGATATTCAAACGAGTTCCCTCAACCACAGGCTGACCGAATTCCTGTTGCAATAATAGCAGTAGCTGATACAAACGGTCATCTACTCGCCGCTGTCCGGCGATCGCTAAAATTGCTTCCATTTGCCGCAGCCGCCGTACCATTTGAGGCAGCAACTCGTGAGCCAATTGAGGAGAAGCTTCGATTTCCACCATAGAATACCACATCAAATAAACATCTGATGTCGCCGTAGCTCGGTAAGTCTGCAAGCTTGTCAACCACAAACCGAAGCACATCGAAGGCCCAACCCAACCCAAAAGTCCTTCTTCCCCGCTTGGATAAAGCGTACTCAATTGTGCTAGACCTTGACAGACTCGCCAAAGACCTTGCGACATCATAGGAATGGTTTCGCCCTTGGCATAAAAATGCAAGTTTCTAGTCGCTCCTGTGTTATGCTGGATTTCCGCTAAAAGTGCTTTGGATGTTGGTGGCATATCCCTTATTTCCAGCTAAAAAACATTGGTCTGAGACCTACGCCTCTCACTATAGCCGACAAAGGTAAAGGTTTGGTAATCGTCTGGTTAGCGGCAAGATAAGCTTTAGTCATTAGTCATTAGTCAGTAGTCATTAGTCATTAGTCATTAGTTGTTAGTTGTTATAAAATGACTGAGGGTACGCTAGCTTTGGGAAAATAAAGGCACTCGTTATTTGGGGCTTTTCCAATAAATATTTATGTTGAAGAATCCCTCAGAGTATGTGTTAATAAATAGTCGGTTAATTAAGGTTAAATAGAAAACAGAGGCGAGATCTGAAGTTCGATCGCACTCCCCAGCCCGCCGCGTCAACTCCTGCTATCTGCTGCCACAACCTTCAAGAACTTCTAAAATAGTTAAAGAAGGTATCAAAAGACAAAGTAAGGTTTTTCATGGCCGATCAATTAATTCGCGCTACAGCCGCAGAGGGCGGAATTCGCGCTGTAGGTGTCATTTCCACCCGCCTCACCGAAGAAGCAAGACAGCGGCACAAGCTCTCCTACGTGGCTACAGCCGCCCTCGGCCGCACAATGTCGGCGGGGCTGTTACTCGCCTCCAGCATGAAACGCCCCGAATCGAGAGTCAATATTCGCATCAAAGGAGATGGGCCGCTGGGCGGGCTTCTGGTGGATGCGGGACTTGATGGAACAGTTCGAGGTTATGTGGACAATCCCGGAGTGGAATTGCCGCCCAATGCTAAAGGCAAACTCGATGTCGGCGGGGCAATAGGTGACGGTTATTTGTACGTGGTGCGGGACGTTGGATACGGCTTCCCTTATTCAAGTACGGTAGAATTGGTTTCCGGCGAAATAGGGGACGATCTGAGTCACTATTTAGCAACCTCGGAGCAGACGCCTTCGGCTCTGGTTTTGGGGGTGTTTGTGGGGGCGGACGGGGTACAAGCGTCTGGGGGTGTGCTGTTGCAGGTTCTGCCGAAGGCGGCAACGGACGAAAAACTGGTGCAAACTTTAGAATCTAGAGTTGCTGCACTGGCGGGCTTTACGCCGCTGCTGCGATCGGGCAAAACGCTGCACCAGATTCTCGAAGAGTTACTGGGAGATATGGGCCTGGAAATTTTCCCGGAAACTCAGATGGTGCGCTTTGACTGTGGCTGTTCGTTCGATCGAGTTTTGGGAGCTTTGAAAATGTTGGGCGAAGCCGAACTCCAAGACATGATTGAAAAAGATGGGGGGGCTGAGGCTACGTGCCATTTCTGCAACGAGGTTTACCAAGCTAATAGCGACCAACTTGCAGAACTTATCGGCGATTTGCGCTCAAACTCCGGTTCTTGAGAGGATAATGTGTAATTGGCTCTATTGAGTGCGAGTTAGGAATGACGGCCTTGACCAATTGCCAATTACGCATTATCAATTACCTAATCACAAAATTTTGATTTTGGCGGTTTGGCGATCGGCTCTTGTAGTCTAGAGCCGACGGGAGTATGTAAAAGTGATGAATACATTTTATAGAGCAGTTGATAGCAGCGCTCGCAGTTTTTAAATAACTAACGCTGGCTGGTTGCTGTTTGTGGTGAGGATATGAGTCAAGATCGCAAAATACCAGGCCGTTGGTCTGCATCAGAATCTTTGGAGTCAAAAAAGGATACTTCGTCGCTGGTGCGTTTACCAGCAAGGAAAAACCGAGCTGAACGACTTAAAGAGCTCCGAGAGTTGGTTACTTCGGGAAAACTGCCGGGAGGGCATCTGGAACTACCGCCGAATTTGTCTGGGGAAAACTCGCAGTCGCCGGAGGAACACAATCCGTTTTGGCGCAAGTGGTCGAATAAGTGGCAGTTTTGGCTGGCGCTGAGTTTGATACTATCGGTGGGTATGGGGTTTGTGGCAATTGCGTCTTTACTCAACCTGACCTCGCAGTCAAATTGCTCAAAGATTTTTTGGCCGACGGCTTCTGCTAACGATCGCTTTTTTTGTGCTCAAGAAGCAGCAAGCAAGCGGACGGCGGATGATTTGCTCAGGGCGATCGAATTAGTGAATGCTTTGCCACAAGACCATCCGCTGCGGCCAAGAATTAACACTCAAATTGCTCGGTGGTCGGAGGATATGCTCAGGCTGGGAAATGCTAGTTTCCAAGAAGGAAAGCTGGAGCAGGCCATTGCGATCGCTCGCAAGGTTCCTCAAAACGTTCCCGCTTACGTGACAGTGGAAAAGCAGATTGAAAAGTGGCAGTCGATATGGAGCGATGCAGAGAAAATTTACCGCACGGCCGAAGACCACTTGCGTCAGGAAGAGTGGACGCTGGCTTTCCGCCAAGCTACTTTGCTTTTGGATTTGGGAAATACTTTCTGGGAATCGACTAAGTACGAGGAATTGACTAAGCTAATTCAGGCGACTCGGGCTGAGGGCAATAAGTTGGTAAAAGCCCGGAATACAGCAGCAGAGGGAGGTCTCGAAAATCTTGTGACGGGGATTAAGCTGGCTCAGGGAATTGGTCAAAACAGTTATTTGTATCAAGCTGCCAATAAGGCGATCGCGGAATTTAGTAAGAAAATTCTGGAAATCGCCCAAAAACGCTTGCAGACAGGGGATTGGCAGCAGGCGATCGCGATCGCTAACAAGATTCCCGACGCTGCAAATTTAAAGCGACAAGTTGAGGATTTTAACCAGTTGGCGAATGCTACTGCTCAGGCTTCGACCGGCTCTGTTGAGGGTTTCTCGAAGGCGATCGAGATCGCTCAAAATTTGAATTCTGGCCGCCCTTTATACAAACAAGCTCAAGATTTAGTCGGCCGCTGGCAACAAGAAATGGCTGATGTGAAAGTTTTGGATTTGGCAAGCAGACTGGCGGCGCCAGGTGGGGTAAATGATTTGAGGGCTGCGATCGCGCAATTGCAAACAGTCCCCCAATCAAATCCCCGCGCTTCGGAAGCTCGCAGTCAAATTAGCAGCTTGACTCGTCAAATCGAGCTGCTGGAAGACAGTCCGTATTTGCAAAGAGCGAACGATTTGGCGAGTACGGGCGATCCGAATGCTCTGGAAGCGGCCGTTGCTCAAGCTTCTCGGATCGGTAGAGGTAGAACGCTTTACGTGGAAGCTCAAACCAAAATTCAAGCTTGGATCGAGAGGAGACAGCGGCTTGTTGACCAGCCATTTTTGGATAGAGCTCAGCAGCTAGCGGCGAGTGGCAATTTGGCGGGGGCAATAGAGATGGCCCGCCGGATTCGATCGGGACGGGTGCTTTATGAGGAAGCTCGATCGAACATTCGGACTTGGGAGGCTCAATTTCAGGGCGAGCAAGATTTGCAGAACGCCCGTCAGGCCGCCCGAGCAGGGACTGCAGAGGCGCTACAAACGGCAATTGGGCTGGCCCTTCAGGTTCCGGAGTCGAGTTCGCTTCGGTGGCAGGCGACTGAGGCGATTGATGAGTGGAGCCAGCGAATTTTGGCGCTTGGTGTGGAAGAGTCGTCGTCGGATCTGGCTGGGGCGATCGCGACTTTGAAGAAAATTCCCTCGGGTACTCGGGCTTTTGAGCAAGCTCGATCGCAAATCCAAGTTTGGGAGGAGTCGCTGAATCCTCCGGATGTTGAATCTCCCCCTCCCGAACCCCCGGAAACCGAGCCTCCGAGCAGCCCTCCGAGTCGGTAAATTTGAGGGTGAGAAGTGGCTAACTAATATCTTTACTTATCCGTATTAGGGAACCAAAAATGAAAACGCCCAAGCAAGTGATCCAAGACTGGGTTTCTGCTGATAACGCTCGTGACCCTCACACCCTTATCGAGCTTTATCACGAGGATGCAGAGAACCATCAAGTTGCCTTGGGCGATCCTCTAAACGGGCGTGAGGCATTGGTTGAGAGTTTTGTTACTCTTGGAAGCTTTTCGAGACAATTACACGCACGTTGAGAATTTGTTTAAGGATGGCGAGTGGGCGATCGTCGAGTGGACTGGTGGCGGCACATTTCTAGGTGAGTTTGGTGGCAACCTACCAACTGGCAAAAGTTTTACGCTGCAAGGCTGTGGCTTCTTTCATGTTGTTGATGGCAAAATCCATTTTCAACGCGGTTACATAGACAAGCACACTTGGTTCATGCAGCTTGGGTTACCGATATCATAAGCTTCCAGTTGTGCAACTGTACTATTATTTCGCATCAAGTCTTTGCTGACTAAAACCTGCGTTGCAGGTAGATACTACCGAAAAAAGGTGCTTTTTCCGGATGCTTGCAATCCCATTAAAAGGACTAATTCCAGAGCCTAAACATCCGCCGGATTGAGGTGCATCATGACCCAAGTGGTGTAAGTGCCGATCGGACTCCAAAGTATGTAAGGCAGCAATAACAGGGCGCCAGGCTCGGAAACTTGCAACACACTTAAAGCTAGCATTACGCTTAAAATAGCGCCCGTTCCGCCGATTATTGTGCCGACTTTTAGGCTCCTAACTTTGCACATAACCGAGGTGTAAGACATAGTTACTATTTCTAAAAGCAGGTACAAACCCATTCTCAGCCAAGTCTCCTGAGTTCCCGGTTCTTTTTCCCAAACAATCACTGCTGACCAAGCTGCACAAATAAAAATTACTGTCCAAATTAGGGGAATTGCTCTTTCAAATACTAGCCATCTCGGACGCCGCAAGCGGTTGAACCATTGGATGTCGCTGGGCGGGATTATGTTAGCAGCTAGTGCTACTATCAAGGCGACGCCTCCAATTACCATCCAGGATTTAATCATTTTTTTACCTTGGGCGAGGTTGACAGGTTCAATTCAGCAGATATTATCTCTAATTTTAGCGATCGCGCAATCAGTCCCCAGTTATATTAGGTTGGGCTGAGTCGGGAAACCCAACATCAGTTGAAAAGTAATTTAGACTTCTGGGAAACCTCAATTTATTCTCTTCAATTGTCCTTCATAATATAATAAAATTGACTCTTGCTCCCTCCCCTTGACCAGGGGAGGGAGCGCGGGGGCTTTTCAGTAAATTTGAGCAGTAAATTTGACAAAAAGTCTCTTAGTCTTTCACAAAAATCGGCGACTAGCCAAGCCGATGATGCTGTTCTAATTCTAAACTAGAGTCATTCTCTTTTTTGGGAACCAGAAGCGTATTTTCGCTGCTCGGTTGCAACACGGCTTTAATCACTTGGAGAAAACGGTTAGGCTTTTTAGCTTGACCATTGAGAGTGCGGCGGTCTTGCACTTTTTTAGAAAGGTGCCGCATCACAGATAAATCGAGTTCATCTATGAAATGGTCGGCTATACGTTCTCCCATTAAATCAATAGCTTCAGCATACTGATCGGTCAGCGTTTCTATGGCATCGTATGCTTCGTCAGCAACTTGACTTGCTACTGTTTTATTGTGGTCGCCTGGTGTCTGGGAATGGCTGCGGCGTCGATCTAAAAGACTTTGGTAGTCAGCAATGCTCATTCCCAAATTGTAAAGATGGTGGTGAGCGTGATCCATCAAATCTACTTCACTGGGATAGAAGAAACCGCGAGTGCTGTTGATGCCGTGCAGTTTTGCCCAACGCCGCAGAGTTGTCTCCTCTTGCAGTTGGTATCGCTCCAACATTTGAGCTGTGTTCAGCTCTACTTCTGGCGTAACTTTGAAATCGCTCATCGGTAAATCCTCGCTGGTGAGTAAATAAATAAAATTGAAACTTAGAATCTGTGATTTGCGTACAGTCTGAAAATGACGATCAATCCTGTGACGGCATTGAGGGAAGTATTGCGGGCATTTGCTAGCCGTCGATCGTGCGATCGTTGGATCGATTCAGAGGATTTCAGGGTAGCGTAGTTTTGGGCTTTGTCTCGATCGCATCCGGGAGCAAGCACACAGGGTTAATAATATAGCTGATTTAAGGTTTTAACAACCGTTAAAAATAGTAAAGTTTGATTGTTGGGCTTGAATTATTAGTAATGTTGAGCTATAATATTCTCAATTACCGTGCAATTAGTAATTTTAGTAGTTGCAAACGAGATTCTTAGTATGCCTGTATACGATTATTTTTGTCCCAAAAACAACCAGCAGTTAGAAGTTTCGCACAGCATGAACCTGGAAGTTTCGACTTGGGGCCAACTGTGCGAGTTAGCTAAGTGCGAACCCGGGGACACTCCGGCAGATGCTCCGGTACGCCGACTGCTGAGCGCTCCGAGGTTGATGAAGCCGACATCCGACACCGATTATAAAAATTCGGGTTTCAGCAAGTACGTGAAGCGGGATGAAGGGGTTTATGAAAATGTCACGGCTAAGGATGGTGAAAGCCGTATTGTCAATCGAGATGGCAAGCCGATTAAAGACTGAGAATCCACAATAATCAAGTTTTCAGTTGAGTCAATTACAGATATTGGGTAGGGACACGGCACTGCCGTGTCCTGTATTTCATCGGATTGACAACTGCTATATTATTTAGATTATATTATTCCGATGCAGACCCAAACAAAACGCTCCACCGGACATAATATTATTAGCCAAACCAATCTTTCATTTTTTGTTTTGCTTGTTCTTTAGTATCAGCATTAATGTATACTGACACAGTAGCTATTGCCGCCAGCAAGACTCCCAAATCGTCGGTAAATCAGATACCGGCTAATATATCGGGAATGGCATCGACAGCAGATATAAAATACGTCAAAGCTCCAACTACAACTCCTTTGGCCCAAGCAGGCACGTTTGGGTTTTCAGCCGTCTAGTAGAGAATCAAAGCTTTTTCAACTACTTCTCTTCCTGCGGTTAAAGCAAAGTTTTTAATTTGAGTCCAAAAACTTTCATCTGAATAGTTAATTTTGGGGTTGCTGAGGTTTGTTGTGGTTCCTTTTGGATCTATCAAATCGAGAGGAATGCCCTTATTTTTGAGCTGGGAAACAGCAGAATTGAAGGAGGCTGATGCCTGATTTTTATTGGGCGCGGCTTCTCGTATTTGTTTCATGTCTGCGATGAATTCCTGCATGGCTTGGATTTGTAAGTCGGAAACCGCCAGCAGTGTTTTTGCGGATTGGACCGCCTCGCTTTCTCCGGGATGCAGCGTCTTATTTGCCCCAGCAATGTTAATTAAAAAATACATGACTCCCAAACGCAGCGGTTCTTCTGACTGGCTGAGTGTTTGCAAACAGTCGCTGAGTGATGGAGGAGTGCCTGTGTAGGATTGGATTTGAGTTTTTGCAGAGTCAGAAAATTTGTCTAAATTTATGGTTTTAAACAACAAATCTAGTTCGTCAATATCAATGGAACCATCGGCGGCTGCGATCGCAAACAAAGAACCATAAAAAGCTAAAAGTTCGCTTTCTGAGGAGGTGGCAAAAATATCTCTCTCGGACACGATGCTACTCCGATTGATAACGATGCTTTGCATTTTACCACAAAACTCCGCTCGAAATGATTTCGGCACCTGCATTCAAGGGCTGCGGAAACCGGCAATAATTTTAGAGAGTATGACACAATGGAGAATTTTTTATGAAAGTTGCGATCGTCGGCTGCGGCTATGTGGGTACTGCGACAGCCAAACATTTACGCGGCAAATCTGATTGTACCGTGACGGCGACAACTACCACGGCGACGCGAGTAGTTGAGTTGGAGGGTGTCGCACAGCGGGTAGCCGTGCTCAAAGGAAATGACAAAGATGCGATCGCCTCTGTACTGCAAGAACAAGATGCTGTTATGCTGTGCGTCGGTGCTCCAAATCCTCATGCTTATCGGGAAAGTTATTTAGATACTGCGACAACTTTAGTATCGGTTTTACAGCAGATACCGACAGTAAAGCAGGTTATTTATACGGGTACTTATTCTGTGTATGGCGATCGCCAAGGTGAATTGGTAAATGAAGATTCTCCCGTTGCGCCTGCTAATCCCAACAGTGAAATTCTCGCAGAAACAGAACGGGTTTTATTAGCAGCAACGAGTCCCAATCTTCACGTCTGCATTCTCCGTTTGGGAGGAATTTATGGGTCTGGGCGAGAATTAGTTAAAATCTTTGGAGGCTGGGCTGGGAGCACTCGTCCAGGTGCGGGGGAAGATGCTACTAATTGGGTGCATCGGGATGATGTTGTTGGGGGGTTAACCTTTGCTTTGGAAAATCGATTGCAGGGAATTTACAATTTAGTCGGGGATGTGTCGCTATCCAGGCGCGAATTGCTCGATCGCATTTTTGAAACTCACAATTTGCCTAAAGTTTCTTGGGATGGAAGTCCTAGTGTGCGGCCTTATAATGCTAGGGTGTCGAATCTAAAGATTAAGGCGGCTGGTTATCAGTTTGTTCATCCTGAGATTAGGGAGTTTTAATAGTCTTGGGCGCAGCACCTAATTATGTAGGGTGTGCACGGCGCACCTTGCTAGAGAATATTATATTTTCCCTTTAACCCAAGTTCTAAAGGATTTCAGCAAAGCAATTTCTCCTATCGTTTGAGTGCGAGTGAAAAACCCAGCCATTTCTGCTACCGATACAAAGGGAAAAGCAATACTAAAGTCGCGCTCAATATATTCAGTTTCTACCAACTGATAAAATTTCAAAACTCGCCCGTTATATAGCCAGAGTTCCGGGACGCGAAGTGCGGAGTAAATGGCCAACTTATCCACTGAACTGCTGGTAATATCTATTTCAATTGCTAAGTCGGGCGGTGGGGCAGTTTCTAAATCTAGTTCTTGCCTGCCTCTAACTGCTGCTTCATTTTGGATATAATAACAGTTATCTGGTTCTATGCCTTTTTTGGCATTTTTGAGTTTGAGAGTAGTTGAGCCAGCACTTTTAATTTCTATGTCGAGTTCTTCTGCTAAAGCAAGGATGAAATTACCGAAATTGCTCTTGTAGTTCTCATGTTCAAATAGTGGCGCCATAATTTCCAGTCTCCCTTCATCGTAAGCTATGCGATAACCTCGCTTATCGCCTATTTCTTTGAGCAACGTTTCAAAGGTCTGCCAGCTAATGTTTTCTAGCAGTGTTCTTTGTTCGGCTAAACTTGAAGTAGTAGCAATCATCTCAAAATCTCCTTGAGCTGAGAAAACTCTAGTTTTATTTTACCACGGACATGGCTGGCGATTGCAACAATCCCTTGCTACTACAATGTATTTACAGCAACTAAAGAATTGACAAATAACCATTATTGTTGTAATATAACATGGTCGCTCCTGACATAAATAATAACAAACTATGACTGAAAGCTTTTCACCCTTAGTAAAAGACACAACAAAAGCCCAAAGCGAAACCATAGAGACAGTTGTGTCTAGATTGAAAAACGGGCGTATATATATACCTGATTATCAGAGAGATGCTGAACAATGGAACTCTAGAAAAAAATCTATATTTATTGAGTCACTGTTAAACAATCTCACCATTCCCGCTTTCTTTTTCTGTGAAGATGAAAATCGCAACTATGAGGTGGTGGATGGCCAACAGCGACTTAATACTATCTGGCAATTTGCTGACGATAATTTTACAATTAGTAATGATTCAAATATTGAATACATAGCACCTCAGTCTGCATTATATGGTGGTAAAAAATTTAGTCAGTTGAATCAATCGAGACTTACAAAACATATTTAATGATTACTCGTTAACTATAATTTATATTCCGAAAAATTTGGAGTTGCCCACGAAGTTAGAAATATTCCGAAGAATCAATGAAGGAGGAACTCCTCTTTCTGGTCAGGATATTCGCCTAGCCTATTACAGCCAATCTAAAGCTGTTACTTTTATTCGTTTAGTAGGTATTCACGAAGATCCTAACAGGTTAGATGAAGATGATGATGAAACAGATAAATATGACCAAATTAAGCAGCCCTCTCAACGGATGCTTGAATTAGCTCAAAGTAAAGGACTTTCTAACCCTTGGGATAGCAATCCTGATGCTAAAGATATGTGGTATCAATGGTGGGAGGGAAAAGAAAGGGTCAAAGGGCAAACACCATCTTTGATGTTTTTATGGTATCTAGTTTGTCTCGATCGCAATAATTTCAATAACTTATTGAAAAGACCACATCATCTCCAAATGCACTTTGGAGGTTTGACTGAAAATGCTCTAGACCTTTACTGTCATCAGCTAAAGTATCAAGAAATCGAGCAAAAAGATCAGCAAAAAGTTATTGCTGATTTAGAATTAATATCTCAACGTTACTTTAATGGATTTGCCGAATGGATGGAAGTGATTTTATCCAGAGGAATGTCAGGAGTAAGTGTTGATAAATACAAACAGCTAGCTTTGTTTATAGCGGGAGCTGTTGAATTAAAAATCTCACCCAGTAACGTGTCTGATAAACAATGGAATTTAATTAGTGACTTCATTCGCAAACCTCGAAAAACTGGTAAAAATATACTGGCTTTCGATGGATACCCGGAACCAAAAGGTATTTGGAATGGGAAAAGAGGGCAAAAAGAACAGTGCGATAAAGCCGTTGAAATTGCCCGAAGTATTTTGAAGTAGGATGTTTTAATGGTTGATATTCCAGAAGCTTTGCAGCCATGCAATCCTCAAGCGAGAACTTTTCCCTTAATGTGGAAAGAAGCCTATTTTAGGTTACACTTTAACATAGAGTTGAAGGGATATGTTTGCCCTAGTTGCAAGAGAGTATTTCGAGGACCTAAAGGTTTTAATGAACTAAAAGCCGATCACATTTACCCTTTTAGCAAAGGAGGTTTAACTATATGGGATAATCTTCAGCTCCTCTGCTTCCGGTGTAACCTAAGTAAAAGCAATAAGGTTTAAGTAATTTGGTAGGGCAGGCACTGCCCGCCCTACTAAATTAGCCCATAATCCCACCAAAAAAGTCGATCGTCTCTTTCAACACTTTTACAAACACATCAATCTCCTCGCGAGTATTGTAAAAATATAAACTCGCCCGCGCAGTCGATGAAATATTCAAATAGCGGTGCAAAGCTTGCGTGCAGTGATGCCCGGAACGAATCGCGACTCCCTCCTGATCTAACATGGTAGACAAGTCTTGAGGGTGAATTTCTCCCGCAGTAAATGCCGCCAAAGCTGCCCTACCTTCGCCGTTGCTGTCTGGTTGTGGCCCGTAAATTTTGATTTCGGGAATTTGCCGCAATTGTTGGAACATATAAGCAGTCAATTCTGCTTCGCAAGCGTGAATTTTATCCATGCCAATGTTACTAAGATAATCGATTGCTGCACCAAGGGCGATCGCCTCGCCGATTGCAGGCGTGCCGGCCTCAAATTTGTGCGGCAAATCGGCATAGGTGGAATAATCGAGAAATACGTCAGCAATCATCTCACCGCCGCCGAAAAACGGAGGCATTTCTCTCAGCAAGTCCAGCTTACCGTACAGAAAACCGATGCCAGTTGGAGCGCACATTTTGTGGCCTGAAGCAACCAGCCAATCGCAATCTATTGCTTGCACATCTACTATCATGTGCGGCACGCTTTGGCAAGCATCTATTAAAACTTTCGCGCCGAAACTGTGGGCAATTTCGCAAATTTCTTTGACAGGACTAATGCAGCCTAAAGTATTAGAAACGTGAACGGTTGACACCAATTTTGTTTTATGGGAAATCAGCGTTTTAAACTGTTCCAAATCAAACTCGTGAGTTTCCGTTAACTCGACAAACTTTAGCACCGCACCGGTTCTTTGAGCCATCATTTGCCACGGAACGAGATTGCTGTGGTGTTCCATCACTGACAAGATGATTTCATCTCCGGCTTGTAGATTGCTCAAACCCCAAGAGTAAGCAACCAAATTAATCGCTTCCGTGGCGTTGCGAGTGTAAACAATTTCTTGCCGCGACGCGGCATTTATAAAAGCAGCAACTTTGTCTCTAGCACCTTCGTAAGCATCAGTCGCTTTGGCGCTGAGAGTGTGAGCGCCGCGGTGCACGTTTGCATTGTATTGTCCGTAGTAATCACGCCAAGCGTTGAGTACAGCTAGGGGTTTTTGAGAAGTAGCTGCATTGTCTAGATAAATTAGCGGTTTTCCGTTGACTTTTTCATTCAAAATAGGGAAGTCGCCGCGAACTTTTGATGCGAGTGTTTTTTCTTGAATAAGTGTCATAAATTTCAGAAGTTAGTATTGTTGCTGATTCTGGGCGGGCTAGAAGCCCACCCCACAGGAAAATTAATTTTTGTGGAACCGGCTTCGACGTTGTGCCTGATTCTGGGCGGGCTAGAAGCCCACCCCACAAGAATATTTATTTTTGTGGAACAGGCTTCGCCGCTGTTGGTGATTCTTTTATCCTTGGATAGCCACACAGGTAGAAAGCATTTTTGCTACCCCAACAATTGGTAATTGATTGAGCATTTCTGCCGCAAAAGCATCGATTAGCAAATAGCGACTTCTCTCTAAATCCAAACCGCGACTTTGCAAGTAGAAAAGTTCATCATCTTCTAATTGACTGACAGTTGCACCGTGGGAACATTTAACGTTGTCGGCGACAATTTCTAACTGCGGTTTGGTATCTACGCGAGCTCTCGGCGACAGCAACAGATTCCGGCTCAATTGTCCGGCATCTGTTAATTGTGCGGCTTTGCGAACGAAAACTTTGCCGTTAAATACAGCGCGAGCTTTGTTGCCGACAATGCACTTGTGCAATTGGCGACTTGTACCGTGAGGGTGATTAAAATCGATTAAACTGTGAGTGTCCGCCACCTGTTCCCCAAAGGCTACGCTTAAGCCGTTTAAAGTTGTTTCAGTGGCTTCGCCGCGCTGAAAAACTTCTAAATTGTGCCGCGATATTTTGCCTCCCAAGCTGATAGCATGACAAGTGTAACGGCTGTTGCGAGATTGCTCGATCGCACTTTTGCCGATATGAACAACCTCCCCACCTTCCCGCTGAAGCCGAACGTGATTCACAGTGGCGTTTTCGCCGACAACAACATCGGTTACAGCATTCGTAAACGCTGGTACATTACCGATAGTTGCGTAATCCTCAACCAGCGTGACATTGCTTCCAGGCTCAGCTATGACTAAGCAGTGCGGCTGGGACATCGTGGGAGATGTACCTGGCGCTGTCAGGAACAGCAAGTGAATCGGAAGGTCGATCGACATATTGGCCGGCACGAACACCACCGCAGAATCCGCCAAACCCGCAGTATTCAGCGCCGTAAACACCTCAGTTTGCTGTCTGTGCTTGCTCAAAACATCGCTGATGCGCTCTTGATATTTTTCGGGTACATTGGATAGATTACCTGCGTAAAAGTCGATCCTCTTCGAGGGCTCCGCTAACGGCAAATTCGGCAAAACCAACGACTCCACCGTTGACAAATCCGGTGCATAAAAACCGTTGACAAATACCAATCTTAATGGTAAATCATCCCGATTTTTCACTGGCATAATGATATCAGCCAGCTTAACTTTTGACTGATTGCTCTGGGGTATATGAAAAGGAATTTGCAACACCGACGACAAATCAGTAAAGCGCCATTCTTCATCCCTCACCGTCGGAAAACTCGAAGCAAGCACGTATTCCGTCGCCGCATCCCGCAAATCCTGCAACCCGTAAGCCGCACTTTTGCTATTAGCAGCCTCCAACTTACCGCACTGATTCACCAACTCAGTCAAAAACATTTCCCTACTAGCAACTTGCGTATTCATCATCGCGCGCCTACTCCTGCTGCTTCCTCTTCCACAACCCAGTCATAACCGCGTTCTTCCAATTCCAGCGCCAACTCTTTCGGGCCAGTCAAGATAATTCTGCCGGCTTCCATGACGTGAATAAAATCAGGAATAATGTAATTCAACAACCGCTGATAGTGAGTAATCACCAACATCGAATTTTCAGCAGTTGACAACTGATTCACACCGCCGGCGACAATCTTGAGAGCATCGATATCCAAACCTGAATCAGTCTCATCTAAAATAGCTAATGTCGGTTCCAACAGCGCCATTTGCAAAATTTCATTCCGCTTTTTCTCGCCGCCGGAAAAACCCTCATTAACGCTGCGGCCTAAAAAAGAATCATTCATCTTGACAATATCCAGCTTTTCCTCGATTAAATCTTGGAAATCAAAAGCATCCAATTCTTCCAAGCCGCGATGTTTGCGGTGAGCATTGTAAGCCACGCGCAAGAAATCCAGATTGCTAACACCGGGGATTTCTAAAGGATATTGAAAAGCCAGAAATACGCCCGCCAGAGAACGTTCTTCCGGCGGTAATTCCAGCAAATTTTGACCCAAAAAAGTAACTTCTCCGCCCGTTACCGTATAAGCAGGATGGCCGGCTAATATCTTGGATAAAGTGCTTTTTCCCGAACCGTTCGGCCCCATAATCGCGTGAATTTCACCCGATTTAATTTCCAGATTCAAACCCTTAAGGATTTGGGTATCTTCCACATTCGCAGTTAAATCGCGGACGGATAGCACCACTTGACTATTTTCAACAATCATCTATTTTTGTCCTCATTCCTCAATGCACTTTACAGTTTTTTCTTCTCTTTCCTAGGCTCTGCCTAGGAATGCGTGTCGCGAGGCTCTGCCTCGTTGGAAACGGGAGAGAGAAATGTGAGGCAGAGCCTCTAGATATGCGTTACCAGGCAGAGCCTGGTAACGAGGGTTTCTCGCCCGCCAAAATATTTTCTTCCTTCTTCCTTCTTCCTTCTTCCCTCTTCCTTCTACCCGACACTTCCTTCCAGTTTCAGACTCAACAGCTTATCAGCTTCCGCTGCAAATTCCATGGGTAACTGATTGAAAACATCTTTACAGAAACCGCTAATCATCATCGAAATAGCATTTTCTGCGGAAATTCCCCGCTGTGCGAAGAAGAACAATTGCTCTTCCCCAATCTTAGAAGTTGAAGCTTCGTGTTCGACTTTAGCAGTGTGGTTCTGCACTTGAATATAAGGGAAAGTATTCGCTTGAGCGTTGTCGCCAATCAGCATCGAATCGCATTGAGAGTAATTGCGAGAGCCTTTAGCATTAGGCCCCATTTTCACCAAGCCGCGATAGCTGTTGGATGAATTACCCGCAGAAATTCCCTTAGAAATAATCGTGCTGCGAGTGTTTTTACCAACGTGGATCATTTTGGTGCCGGTGTCAGCTTGCTGCTTGTTATTTGTCAGCGCTACTGAGTAGAATTCACCCACCGAGTTGTCGCCGACTAACACGCAACTGGGATATTTCCAAGTAATCGCGGAACCGGTTTCTACTTGTGTCCAAGAAATCTTAGAATTAACTCCCTGACACAAACCCCGTTTCGTCACGAAGTTGTAAATGCCGCCTTTGCCGTTGGCGTCGCCAGCGTACCAGTTTTGCACGGTGGAGTATTTGATATCCGCATTGTCCATTGTTACCAATTCCACGACGGCGGCGTGCAGTTGGTTGGTGTCAAACATGGGCGCGGTGCAGCCTTCGAGGTAAGACACTGAGCTGTTTTCTTCTGCCACAATTAGGGTGCGCTCGAACTGGCCGGAATCTCCGTTGTTGATGCGGAAATAGGTTGACAATTCCATCGGGCATTTGACGCCTTTGGGAATGTAAACGAAGGAACCGTCGCTGAATACGGCGGAGTTGAGGGCTGCGAAAAAGTTATCGCCGACTGGTACGACGCTGCCGAGATATTTTTCTATTAGTTCGGGATAATCTTTGACGGCTTCTGAGATGGAACAGAAAATAACACCATCTTTGGCTAACTTTTCTCTAAATGTTGTGGCAATTGAAACGCTGTCAAAAACGGCGTCAACGGCGACATTTCCGAGCCGTTTTTGTTCGGATAGGGGAATGCCGAGTTTCTCGAAGGTTTCTAGCAGTGTCGGATCAACTTCGTCCAAACTGTTGAGCTTTTTGGGCTTTTGTTTGGGCGCGGAATAGTAGATAATTTGTTGGTAGTCGATCGCGGGATAGTTGACGTGGGGCCAGGTGGGCTCGGTCATTGTCAGCCACTTCCGGTATGCTTTGAGGCGGAATTGCAGCATGAATTCCGGTTCGTTTTTCTTGGAGGAAATCAGGCGGACTACATCTTCGCTTAAGCCGCGGGCGATGGTGTCTGATTCGATGTCGGTGACGAAACCGTATTTATAGGGCTGGTTGACTAGGGTTGTGACTGTAGAGCTCATTAATTTTGCGCTTTCGAGTGTTCTGGATAAGTCTCTCAAAGATGGCAGACGCTGAACTGTCGGGGGCCCGGCGAGTTCTGGGGGCTGCTCTAGGAAGTAAAACAACTGATTTGTTGCTTTAGTATATTTTAAGCTACATTAACAACAGTGATATTGTCAAAGTCAAATTAATAATTTTTTGTGAAGATGATGGAGACTACTCAGCAGACTTCCACCAAACAAGACATCCTGGAATATTTGCTCAAGGGGGGGCAGGGGACGGCTCTTGAGTTGGCGGAGTCTTTGGATATCAGCCCGCAGGCGATTCGCCGTCACTTGAAGGATTTGGAAGCGGAGGGGCTGATTCAGTATCAGTCGGTTCAGGCTGGGATGGGGCGGCCGCAGCACATTTATGAGCTTACCAGTCTGGGGCGCGATCGATTCCCGAATCGTTACGGTGATTTTGCAGTGTCTTTCCTGGATACGTTGGCGGAAACCGTCGGCCGCGAGCAAGTGATTACTATCTTGCGAAAACAGTGGCAGCGCAAGGCTACGGACTACCGGCGGCTAGTGGGTACGGGTTCGCTGCAAGAACGGGTGACTAAGTTGGTGGAACTCCGCAGGGCTGAAGGTTATATGGCTGAGTGTTATCCTGTAGAATCTGTAGAGGTTGGGATGTGCGATCGCGACGTTAAGGGCGATCGATTTGTGTTGATGGAACACAACTGCGCCATTTCTAATGTTGCTGAAACTTTTCCGAGTGTGTGTGGCAATGAGTTGGAAATGTTTGCAGCGGTTTTGCCGGACTGTATTGTGGATCGGACTCACTGGATTATTGATGGGGAACACCGCTGCGGTTATTTGATTGCAAGGAAGAAGGAAGAAGGAAGAAGGAAGAAGGAAGAAGGATAAGAATTACTAATTACAAATTACCAATCCTAAATTCCAATTACTAATTACCAATTACTAATTACCAATTACCAATTTTTAATATATGGAACCGCTAGCAGATTTTTTAAAGCCGGAAGAGTGTGCCGAAGTTGATATGGCGCTGCTGTCGTCGAAGGAGAAGTTTTCGGCGCGGGTGGCAATTTATGCTTTGAGGGTGCTCAAGCAAATTTCTGGGGAGACTGGTTTGCCGGTGGCTGAGGTGACTAATGGGCAGGTGATGGATTGGATTAAGAATGATGAGAGTATTAAAGGGTCGATCGAACTTGATGCTAGTTTTGAAAACTTTTTTACGAATTTGGTGGTGGCGTCTTTGCGGCCTTTGAGGCAAATTGCGACAGAAGCCGAGATCCCGATCGAACAATTAACAGTTAAGCAGGTCGTGGCTTGGTTTGAGAAGGACGGGAAAATTCGCAGAGAGCAGGGTGTGGATGCGGCGTTTTTGGATTTGTGAGTTAAAGGTCGATCGTCCGCACCCCCAAACCAGGCCTCAAACCCCGATAATTCGAGGGGTTTCGGGCGATAGAAAAAAAGTTTGGACTTTGGGGTTGACAGACTAGGGAAAACTTGATAAGGTAATTAAGTCGAGCGAAAGAGATGCAGCGCATCAAACTTAACGCAGACACAGGATAAAAAGTTTTCAAAGCTTTCCTGGTGCTTATGATGTAATGGAACCACTCCGATCCATCCCGAACTCGGTTGTTAAACGTTGCTATGGCGAAGATACTCGGCGGGTCACTGCCCGGTAAAATAGCTCAGTGCCAGGTTAATAATAAACTAAAGCTCTTTTCCCGCAACAACGGAAAAGGGCTTTAGTTTTTTGGTGAGTTATTACTCATCTACACAAAAGCAAGTCTTGGGCCGACATGATGCTTAACCCCTACTCCCCACAAGAATTGTTAGAGATGTCTTGGGTGCCAGTTTCGTAGAAATCTCAATATTATCCGCCAGCAGCAGATTTTGGGTCGATCGAACTTGATGCTAGGAGTTTGGAAAACTTTTTTACGAATTTGGTAATTGCGTCTTTGCGACCTTTGAGGCAAATTGCTACAGAAGGCGAAAGGGCGATCGAGCAATTAACAGTTAAGCAGGTCGTGGCGTGGTTTGTGAAGGATGGGAAAATTCGCAGAGAGCAGGGAACCGATGCGGCTTTTTTGGACTTGTGAGTTAAAGGTCGATCGGCCTCACTGACAAATAATACGTCAAACTCGGCTATTGGGGGCTGTTTCGGGCGAGCTAAAAAAAGTTTTGACTTTGGGGTTGACAGACAGGGGAAAACTTGATAAGGTAATTAAGTCGAGCGAAAGAGATGCAGCGCATCTGACCTAACGCAGACACAGGATAAAAAGTTTTCAAAGCTTTCCTGGTGCTTATGATGTAATGGAACCACTCCGATCCATCCCGAACTCGGTTGTTAAACGTTGCTATGGCGAAGATACTCGGCGGGTCACTGCCCGGTAAAATAGCTCAGTGCCAGGTTAATAATAAATTAAAGCTCTTTTCCCGCAACAACGGAAAAGGGCTTTAGTTTTTTGGTGAGTTATTAGTCATCTACAGAAAAGCTCGTCTTGGGCCGACAGGATGCCTAACCCCTACTCCCCAGCAGAATTGTTGGAGATGTCTAACGTGCGAGTTTTGTAGAAATCTCAATATTCTCCGCTAGGAGCAGATTTTGGGTCGATCGAACTTGATGCGAGTTGTGAAAACTTTTTTACGAATTTGGTAATTGCGTCTTTGCGGCCTTTGAGGCAAATTGCTACAGAAGCCTCCATGGCGATCGAACAATTAACAGTTAAGCAGGTCGTGGCGTGGTTTGTGAAGGACGGGAAGATCCGCAGAGAGCAGGGTGTCGATGCGGCTTTTTTGGATTTGTGAGTTAAAGGTCGAGCGGCAACACTGGCAAAATACGTCAAACTCGGCTATGGGGGGCTGTTTCGGGCGAGCTAAAAAAAGTTTTGACTTTGGGGTTGACAGACAAAGGAAAACTTGATAAGGTAATTAAGTCGAGCGAAAGAGATGCAGCGCATCAAACTTAGCTCAAGCTTAACGCAGACACAGGATAAAAAGTTTTCAAAGCTTTCCTGGTGCTTATGATGTAATGGAACCACTCCGATCCATCCCGAACTCGGTTGTTAAACGTTGCTATGGCGAAGATACTCGGCGGGTCACTGCCCGGTAAAATAGCTCAGTGCCAGGTTAATAATAAATTAAAGCTCTTTTCCCGCAACAACGGAAAAGGGCTTTAGTTTTTTGGTGAGTTACAGATGTTTGTAATATGACAAGTGCGTAAGTCCAGAGCTTGTTGCGTATTTGAAAAGGAGTTAATGCTAGAGCCACATCAGGCAATTACCAAGTCGAACGTTTTATATTTAATTACGTTGACTTACTTAATCTCCATTTCAAGCTAGTATATGGGTAATAAAAAACTATGGACTTGGGCAGATTTATGTTTCAAAGCATTACTTCTCCAATAAATGGTTCTTCTTCCTTCTTGTCATATTTAGTAATAGTATTAGGCGTTACTAGCATAGCGTCTATACTGAGTTGGCGATGGTGGAAAGGCAAGGAAACGTATAAATCGCTACAATCTCTCCCGTCGCCTCCCCAATATTGGGTGTTAGGAAATCTACCACAAGTATTAGCAGCAGTAAAACAGAAGAAATTATTTCAGCTATTTTTTGATTGGAGCCAGCAGTTAGGGCCGATGTATGTCATCTGGAATGGCAGGAGTCCCTTTGTGATTTTAAGTAAACCAAAAGTAATTGAAGATACCATTATCAATGGAATGAGAGATGGTAGCTTAATTAGACCCAAGCAATTACGCCAAGCATGGAACGATATCAGTGGTTCTATTATGCTCGGAGAAACTGGAACGGAGTGGCAGTGGCGACGCAAGGCTTGGAATCCAGAATTTACTTCGAGCAATCTTTCCAAATATCTAGAAATAATTAGCCAAGCTTGCGAACAAGTCATTGAGACGCTCAAACAAGTTGCACCTCCAAAAGAAGTGGAGGTAGATCTTCTGTTTGTGGAACTAACAATGCGGGTGATTTCCTCTTTGGTACTAGGTATTCCTGTAGATAGAAATAGTACCAGTCAGGAAGGCCCCCCCTGGAAGTTAGTAAGGTGTATGAAGCGATGTCTATTTTAGGCTATCGTTTCCTGCGACAAGCTACGGGGGAGAAAATATGGATGAAATATTTGCCAACTCAGAATTCACGGGATTATTGGGCAGCAAGGCGATATTTAACCGAATTTCTTACTCCCCGGGTAGACTTAGCTTTACAGATGAGAGAACAAAATCAAACTGATTTCCCACCAGTCAGTAGTTTGTTTAGGGAATCAATGTTAGTCAAAATTGCGACTAAAGAACCAAAATATGACCGCGAAACTTTAATATCAGAATCGATTGAACTATTAATAGCTGGGACTGACACCACAGCCCATACTTTATCCTTTGCACTTGGAGAGTTGAGCTTAAATCAAAGAGTTTTTCAACAAGCACGGGACATCGTTGACCAAGTTTGGCAAAAACAAAGTGGGATTAACCTAGAAAACCTCAAAGAATTAGCTTATATTCGTGCCATTATCAAAGAAACACTGCGGCTTTATTCAGTTGCCTCCGGCTCAACTACATTAGAGGCTCAACGGGATACTCTAATTGAGGGTACAGTGATTCCGCGTGGGACGAGAGTATCCTGGTCAATGCTTGCAGCCGGAAGAGATCCAGAAGTTTATGCTAACCCAGAGGAATTTCTGCCCGAACGTTGGCTAGACAAGAATAAGGAAACAAGTTCACTGCCAATGATAGACTTTGGCTCAGGGTCGCATCGTTGCTTAGGAGAGCATCTATCAATGCTGGAAGGAACAATGATGTTAGCATTATTGGTGCGCCACTTCGATTGGGAGTTAGTCAACGGTCGTTCTTCTCTCGAAGAATTACAGCAAAACCTGTTAATTTATCCGTCAGATCGAATGCCAGTACGCTTTCGAGAGAGAAACTAAGCCTAAACCTTTCAAACACCGCAATTTTTAGGAATATACAAGATAGCCCGATTAGCGCTCTTCTGTCACTCTAAGCAGAGGAAAATAGGTAATCAGGGGTAAAATTCGTTTTAGCAATAGGAATGGGAAAGAAATTTATCAAAGAAATCAGCCTAGGAAATCCCAAAGATTATTGCGGAATCGGAAATATCTTCAACCAGCTTTGGATGAGATTGAAGTAGATACAGCATATTCCATTTATATGCGGTACACACAATTTTGTTGTAAGTAAGGTGCGTTGCCATCAACAATCTGCAAGTTCCATTGAACTATAAAACAGCGGGGCACCTACATAACACGTACCACACAATATAGCTGCTACTGTACTTAATAAACCTGGAATATGGTGTAAGTAAGGATGAGTGCAAAAATGAGCCGTACTTTTGATGCAAAATCTTAGAGTCCTAATAATTGGCTCTTTAAGTCGTCATTTATTTTAACAAAATCATAACAACATCGTGCTGAGGATGTAATGGAACCACTCTGATCCATCCCGAACTCGGTTGTTAAATGTTGCTATGGCGAAGATACTCGGCGGGTCACTGCCCGGTAAAATAGCTCAGTGCCAGGTTAATAATAAATTAAAGCTCTTTTCCCGCAACAACGGAAAAGGGCTTTAGTTTTTGGGGGAGTTATTACTCATCTACAGAAAAGCAAGTCTTGGGCCGGCAGGATGCTTAACCCCTACTCCCCACAAGAATTGTTGCAGATGTCTAATCTGCCAGCGTTGTAGAAATCCTCGAAGTTATCACATTTTTGGGGGTAGAATTTGAAACGGCTGTGATGCGGGTAGATTGCGAGGAAATAGAAGCTGTTAAACAAAGTGCAGAAAAATGGCTAAAAAAGAAAGTGAATATTACAACTAAAACCTCATAGCAGATAACCTCAAAAGCCTAACAGAAAAACTTTCAGTGGTGGGGCGCACCTGGTTAGACGGGATCACGGATTTGCTGCTGGACAAGGATTTGAATCACAAACTCCGTTCCCTTACCAGATATTGAGAAGCAATCTAACTTACCGCCATGTTTCTCAGTGACAATCTGATAGCTAATCGCCAGCCCCAGGCCCGTTCCCTTACCGACAGACTTTGTGGTGAAGAATGGATCGAAGAGGCGTTTCTGAACAGATTCAGACATTCCCGTTCCGTTATCAGAAATTGCAATTTTTACCCACTTTGAATCAATCATGGCAGTCCGAATGGTAATCAGGTTGGGATTTTCCTTAATCTCCTGATAGGTTCGTTTGACGTTGGCTTCTTCCAGCGCATCAATGGCATTTGCCAGGATGTTCATAAACGCCTGATTGATTTGACCAGGATAGCATTCTATTAGCGGTAGATTACCATAATCACGAATTACTTGAATCGCTGGACGCTCTGGTTTATCTTTCAAGCGATGTTGCAAAATCGACAACGTACTATCAATGCCCTCATGAATATCAACGGCTTTGAACTCAGCTTCATCCATTCGTGAAAAGTTGCGGAGTGACAAAACAATCTGGCGAATGCGATCCGTGCCGAGTTTCATGGAGTCGAGGACTTTAGGTAGATCGGCTTGGATAAACTCCATATCAATATCTTCTGCCTCAGCTTGGATTTCCGGTGCTGGGTCGGGATAGTAATTCTCGTAGAGTTGCACCAAACCTAATAAATTGTGGGCGTATTCCTGCACATGAGTCAAGTTGCCGTGAATGAAGTTGACTGGATTGTTGATTTCGTGTGCCACCCCTGCCACCATTTGCCCCAAAGCAGACATCTTTTCGCTTTGCACCATTTGAACCTGAGTGCGTTGCAGTTCCTCTAAGAGTTGTTGCAACTGTATATTTTTGTCGCTGAGTTCTTGGGTTCTTACCTCGACTTGAAATTCAAGGGTTTGGCTGTAGTTTTCCAGTTGTTCGTTGGCTGTTTTCTGTTGCTGTAACAGTTGTTGAACAGCGCGAATTAATTGGTTAAAAGCATTGGCAAGGGTTCCAATCTCATCATCTTGCTCAACAGTTGCTTGTAACTCAAAATTAGATTCTTCAGTAGTTCGTCGGGCAACGCTGGTAAGAGCTTGAATGGGTTGGGCAATTGCTCGGCTGGTCAAAATTGCCAAGAGAATGGCGATCGCAACAGACAATCCGATACTTGCAACCACCAATTTCTCAGCAACTTCACTAGCCTGTTGATATGACCTTGTTGCTACCTCCAGTTCTTGGTAAGCATGGTCAATAAAACCCACCAAATCATCGGAGATGCCATCGTATTCAAGCGCCAAATCGCTGTTGGTAAATTCCAACATCAGGGCTTGGGCTTGCTCAACATCAGTGGGTGACGCAAGATCCAGACTACGAATTCGTTCAACTCGGCGTTCTAATTCCTGTGAGTAGAGTTGTGGTACACGGTCATAGGTTTGCAAGAAGGCTAGAATCGTTGCGTGGTGTACATTATCTTGCCGACTATGATACTTTGCCACAAATGCCTTAAGTTCAGCCCAAATTGTTTGGATTTCAGCTTTATGCTTCAGCAAGTGAGCATATTCATCTTGAAATTTTTCTGGGTATTGCGCTAAAGGAATGAGTTGTTGTTGGTGGGTTCGGGCTTGGAGAACACGAGATTGCAGACGCTGCAGAAGTTCCACTTCGTTACGCGCGTGTTGTTCATGCTCTTGAGTCTCTTGTTGATAATGATCCCCAACTCCAAAACCAGCAATTGTTCCACACACAGCAATGCCTAGAGCAAGGGTGTATCCTAAACCGATCTTTTGCCCAACTCTGAGACTGGATAACCGTTGTCCTAAACTCTGGCGCACCATATAACCTTCTCTAGCCCTACAGGAGATTTGCTTGACCGAGTGCCCCCTATTTGCTCATTTTAAGCCTTTAAGTTTGAAAACGGAAAACTCCTATGTTTAGGATAGGTTTTCCCTTACAGGGTTTACGTCTTGAATTTACGCTTTTCTAAAGGCTCTACCTAAATCGTGGAGAACCCCGCAGTAGATCGTCACCCCGCCCGTTCCCATGTTACCCGCAAACGCCGAACATCTTTTTTGTATTCTAAATTAGCACAACTATCCGAATTCTACCTGCTGAAATTTCGTGCAAACTTCCCGTCAGCGCTACTTACCCAGAGTAAAGTCTCCGCCTGCTCTTGAGTTAGATGAAGTGCTATAGCTTTTAGTGTAGCTTAAATTCGCTATCGGGCCATTAGTCATTACCTCTAAGCGATCGACTTCCTCGAACCATTTTGCCCAAGCTTTGGCAATATCGTCTGGGAGTTTGGGCTCAGCTATTCTATTTTGGTGATTGTGGATCACAAAGTCGATAAAGTTGCTAACTTATGGCAAGATGGATTCTGGAAATGGCAGCAATTTGGCGATCGCACTCTCACGAATATTCATAAGAATTGCCTCTTTTAGTCATCTTGATTTTAATATAATCATAACAAGCGATCGCCCTTAATTTTAGCAGTCAATAGTGGGCGAGCTCCTTCTGCCTTCCTCATAGCCAGAATCGCGGGCAAAAGTTGCTGCCTAAACTGTGCTATATTCTTGACCAATTTGTCGAAGCAATTTAGTGAAATTGTCCTTGTCAGATTCGTTTTGAAACGTATCTACTACCTTTTTTAACCTAGACAAGTCATTGGTATAGTTCTTGTCAGATAGCTGTGACACCAATTGCGACGAGAAAAATTTTACTAACTCAGGTTCATTAGATAAGAGATCTACAACATCTTTCAACTTAGACAAGTTCTGACTGTACTTCTCGTCTGATAAAATAGCTACTGCATTTTTTAATTTTGGCAACTTGTTTTTATACTTCTCATTAGAAACCAGATCCGATAAGTTTTGGTCACTCCCCACTATAGCTACTAACTCTTGCAACTTAGATAAATTGGTAGAGTATTTCTCGTCTGACAAAATATCTACTATTTTTTTCAACTTAGACAATTCCTGTTTCTGGTTCGGGTCTGATAGCAGTGAAGTTAATTTGCTTTCCGCCTTGACAAATTTTGCTAAGTTTTCATAGTTAATTGAATCAGATTTGGAAACTAGAAATACTTTCCAAGCCATTTTTGCGTTTGTAAATACAACCCCCTCTTTTGCATCCTTAAAAGCACTGTTGTTTATCAAAGCGATTACTTTTTCTCCCGAGTCAAGAGAGAGCCATGAAGACAGCGCGTTTGACAGTTTATCTAATGGAATATTAGGAGCAGAAAATCCATCTTTAATGCCATATTTTGGAATTACATCCTTCTTTTGTGAAAAAAATTCTCCCCAATAACCGGGAATTATATCTTCAGTATAGGTGTAGGTTCGAGTTTCTAACTGGTGCAGCACGGATGAATCGCGAGTCTTTTCAGATGAATCGCGAGTCTTTTCAGATTTGTTGAGCAATAACCAAATCATATATGCAGTACCCGATGCAACAAGAGCAGAACCGCCCGTGATTAAACTGAGTCCACCAAGAGCCGAAATAGTGGCAGTAATAGCAGCAGCACCGGACAATGTACCGGCTACTCCCAAAGCACTCGCAGCAGTCCAAGCAGCTAAAACAGTTGCAGCACCGGCGATTGTTCCTGTACCAATTGCAATTCCCAGATTTTTTTGGTCTTCGCTATCCATTTCTGAAACTAACGCAATAGACAGCAGTCCTGCGGCTCCTATTAGCGCTGCTCCTCCTGTTGCTACTGCTAAACCACCTAGCATTCCTAAACCACCAGATGCGACAGAACCACCACCTAAAACAGCTAAAGTCGCGTTGGTTGCAGCCGCTCCTGATAAACTACTAATACTAACACCCGTAGCTGTTTCTACTCCAAGTGTACTAAACACTCTCGTAGCTTGTGGAACAATTGCTGCTCCTTTGTCTTTAGCATCCGTCAGTTTCTTTTTCAATACTTTAACAGTTTGGACAAAATCATAGGCTTTTTCAGCAGAAGCCATTTGACTATAGCATTTCTTACAAAGGTGAGGTACAATAACAGCAGTGAGTAAACCAATTCCAAATATTTGCTGATGTAACTTCACTAAATGCAAACTCTATGGCTTTTGCTAACTCTTTATAATTAGGTGTCTTGATAGAACGGAGAATATTTTTAAGTTTTGACCATAAATTTTCAATTGGGGAGAAATCCGGCGAATAGGGCGACAAGTATATTAATTTAGCCCCTTTTTTTTGGATGGCTTTTTCTACTTCTTCTCCGGTATGAATAGTACAATTATCCATGACTACACAAGCACCTTTCCATAACTTTGGCACTAATTTTCGGATAATAAAAGCCTCAAATGTAATTGCATCAGTTGTACCTATTAAATTAACTGATGTTAGGACTTCTTTGACCGATATAGCTCCAATTATTGAGACATTTCTTCCGCGTTTATTCGGTTTTGATCCCTTGGCTCTTGAACCTTTTAGAGATCGAGCATATAACCTAACCATTGCCAAGTTTACTCCACATTCATCAATGAATATTAAGTCTTTGAAACAAACTTCTCTAATTTTTTGCCAGAACTCGTATCGCAGGTTCTGAACCCTGTCAGTGCCTTTGTCTGACGGGAAAAGAGTTTTTTTTTCAAAGTCATGTTTAAGAGTTTTGCCATTCTTCCCATCGTTGCTACGCTGATGGTAAAACCAATTTTTTGGTACAGTAAATAACGGAGTTCTTCGAGAGTTGCATCATTGTTTGCTTCAATCAATTCCGCTAAAATTAGCAGTTGTTCTGCATTCAGTTTTAATTTGACTCCACATCGCTCAGTGCGAGGAGCAATGTTTTGGGTGTCACGATACTGTTTAACCAATTTTTGGACAAAACTTAGGGCTACACAAAAACGGTTAGCTATTGCTCTTTGTGACAGCGGTTCATTATGGTACACATCCATAATTTTTTGTCTAAAATCAATCGAATAAGTTTTCATTTTTACTAATGCGTGATCCTTGCTAAAATTTGAGATAGTTGTCATTCTAGTGACTGCTGCGGGTCGAGGGACTACTGCTCGAAGATCGCCCTATTTAATTAGAGCTGTATAACATTTTGAAGTTCTATATTTTTCACTCCGTTTAAGTCAGTTATATTATACCTCATCTTTCTAAGAAATGCTATATCTAAATTTTGTTTCCTTGCTATCGAGTAAACAGCTTTAGCATTTTCTGGGATTTTGGCTTTGTCAATGAAGGAGTCTAGCGACTTCAAGGTTGCTGTATCTTCTACTGTCTTGCCATCGCGCACCTGCTGATAAGTTGACTGGTAATTTTTCTTTTGTTCATCAGTCAATTGGCTTTCAGTAATCTCTTTGACCAGAATAAAATCAACTGTTAAGGCTCTTGAGTTGGCAATGGCTAAAGAGTAGTTCTGCTTGATTTCTAAAGGCAGTGCAGAAGCGGCAACAATTGAGTAAATATCTGTGAGTGCCTTAAAGTCAGGAACAGGTTCGCCGGCGCGGACGTATGCAGAAGTTCCTCTGATTAGTTTCTTCTTTGCCTCAGTCAGTTTAGATTGAGCCAAGGTCGATTCAATGGCTTGCTCAATTCCGAGTAAGCGTGAATTGGTACTGGCGATTTGGTAGCGCTCTTTAATTTTGTTGTCTAGCTTTGAGGACGATATCACATAATCAAGAAAATCCAAGGCGATCAGATCGTCAATATACTCACCATCTTCAACTTGCTCGTAAACAAATTTGCATTTCGCTTTGCTTGCTTCTTCGACAAATTGCGTATTTTTGTCAATTTCTTGATAAATTTCCTCTTTTATTCCGAGTTGTCGATCGTATAAGGTATGCAAAACTACAGTAATATCTTTACCGTCTTGACCGCGCCCTTTGAGGGTAATCTCTTGGCTATCTTGAGCTTTGGAGGGAATTTCCACCTGGCAAGGTTCTCCCGATCGCAAAGTACAGCACTTCCGGATGTTATGAGGTACAATAGAATCGACTAAAAATAATATACCAATGAAAGCATACTCAGTAGATTTGCGATCCAAAATAGTAGCAGCCCATGTCGAGCAGAAGCTGTCGATCAGAAAAACAGCAGAAATATTTGCCTGCAGTAAAAGCTTAGTTCAAAAACTTGTCAAGCAACAAAAAATAGAGGGGAATTTACAGCCTAAACCGAGGGGTAAACCCAGATTCAGTCATTTGAATAATGCGTCACAAGAGTTAAGAGAAATAGTGGTCACACATCCCGATGCAACTTTGGTAGAATTGTGTGAGTTGTTCGCCCAAAAGACAGGAAATTGGGTAGGCAGAACAGCCATGTGTAGCGCCTTACAGAAGTTGGGATTAAATCGTAAAAAAAAACAGTCAGGAGTAGCCAAGCAGGCACAGAAAGAGTGATGAAGTTAAGGTTAGACTATTGGGAAAAAGTCAAGGATATCGAGCCAAAAAATCTAGTATTTTTAGATGAGACTGGAGTATTGCTAGGTTTAACCAGAACTCATGCACGTTCGCAACGAGGAACTAGAGCCTATGCGGTCAAACCTTTTTATCGAGGCAAGAAAGTCACAGTAATTGGTGCAATTAGCCTCACGAAAGTAGTGGCATTAATGACCCTGGACAACTCGATGGATAGCAAAGCATTTGAGGTGTTTATCGAGAAATGTTTAGTGCCACAATTGTGGCCCGGAGCCGTAGTAGTGATGGATAACTTACCAGCGCATAAAGTAGATTCAATTACATCGATGATTGCCGTGGTGGGTGCTTCTATTTTATGTTTATCCCCATACTCTCCTGATTTTAATCCGATTGAATTATGGTGGTCGCAACTTAAATCTTTATTGCGACAGTTTTCACCAACCAGCACTAAAATGGTTGACACGATAATTGCTGTGGCTCTTGACTTAATTAATCCGAAACATCTCAAAAACTGGTTTACTAATTGCTGCTACTGTACCTCATAACATCCGGAAGTGCTGTAAAAGTTTGCTTTCCTCCTACTCGGGCTGTGGTATAAGGAACAAAAATATGATAGTTCTCCAAGGTAGAGAAATTTTTGCCTAATCCCTCGCTATCAGCCATAGCGCTAGCTGGATCAAGCAAGTCTTTTGTCAATAAACCCAAAGTACCTAAAGCAACATAACTAAGAAAAGAGCGACGGTTGAGAGGAGAAATATTTAGGTGAGTCATAACTGAGTATTTGTAGCTTGAATGTAGTTTTTATGCGAAATAATCAAATCCGAACTCTAATTTATCAAGTTCGTTACTTCCAAATTTACTAGCAAACCTACCCTTAGCCCTAGTAGCCCACCCCAAAGCCTGTGCTTGCTCATAAATCAGATGAGCTTGTTTCTTTGGCGCCAATTTTCCTTGCGACAAAGCAAACTCACTCTATTAAATCAGCGACACCCAACTTTGTCAACAGGTGATTGACTACAAAACTGCGCCTGTTGAGCAAACTGTAATTAAGCCAACAAGGACATCCGCGTGGCCAGATTATTTGGCAACTTGCCTAAAATTATCCGATCGACTATTGTTCCTAATAGATATCATCCCAAATCCTTGCATCTCTTAGTCCGCGAAGGCGGACTTCGTTTGTGTAGAAGCGGTTTCAACCGCCGAATCCTATAACGCCGAACTTAATATAACAACAACAAAAACATGACAGCAATATTACCGCCTTGGATAGTTTTAGACTCCCTATTGCACAACTGGCTACTAGAAGATATCGGTAGGGGCGATCGCACAACCTCGGCCTTATTTCCTGCAAACAGCATCCAGGGTACGGCTAAATGGATTGTCAAAGAAGCTGGAGTCATAGCCGGATTGCCAATTGCCGATCGCACATTTAAACTTTTAGACAGCGGCCTCAGTTTCATCCCGCAAGTACCGGAAGGGAAACTGTGCCAAAAAGGAGAAGTAATTGCCGAGATTTCCGGCAATTTCGATGCGCTGCTAACCGGAGAAAGAGTAGCATTAAACTTGGCAATGCGTTTGAGTGGCATCGCTACTTTAACTCACAAATATGTTGACAAAATTGCTGATTTGCCAGTGCAATTAGTGGATACGCGCAAGACAACGCCGGGGTTGAGATTGTTGGAAAAATACGCAACTCAAGTCGGCGGTGCTTGCAATCACCGGATGGGATTAGATGACGCGGTGATGATTAAAGACAATCACATTGCGGCGGCTGGGGGAATTGCAGAGGCGATCGCCCTAATTCGCAATTCTATCCCCTATCCGCTGACGATCGAAGTCGAAACCGAAACTCTCGCCGAAGTAGAGACAGCTTTGCAGCACAAAGCCGATATTATCATGTTAGATAATATGTCCTTTGATTTGATGCGGCAGGCTGTGGCCATAATTCGCCAAAAGAGCGATCGCGTAAAAATTGAAGCTTCCGGCAATGTTACTTTAGAAACAATTAGAAGTGTAGCGGAAACCGGAGTTGACTATATTTCTACCAGTGCTCCGATTACGCGATCGACTTGGCTCGATTTGAGTATGAAAATTAATAGTTAGTTGACTGTTGACTGTTGACTGTTGTTATATCAAATGCGGGTTAAATACTTTCTTTATCTCTTAGTCTCTTAGAGAGGGACTTCGTTTATCTTCTCGCCTTGCTAGCCGTTTCAAGCGCTTAGTGATAAAGAAGTTAATAACCCCGGGTTTAGTATCATTAGTCAGTAGTAACAATGCCAATTCCCAATTACCAATTCCCGATTCCCAATTACTTAGAGATAAAATGAACCCAAAAATTCCCGTCAGGCATACAGAGGCTGCGGATTAAGCGGTAAGTATAGTGCAAGTAAGCACCGCTGAGACTTGTGTCGTAGCCACTTGGGAACCACTCGCCATAGGGATCGTGGACGAAGAATCCCTCGCTGTCGTAGCCTGATGCAACTATAATGTGACCGAAAGACGTGAAGTATCCGTGGATGACAGCGGGATTTCCAGTGGCGAGCCAATCTTGAACGTCATCAACAGTTGCATTCTCGGTAAAGAAATCTTGAGCGCCGTAATCTCTAACAATCTTTGCTAAATCGTAGGGGTCCCAGCGACTGTAACCTTTGGCGATCGCATATTCGTAGAGTTCGTCTTCATATTGCCCGGTTTGTTTGCGCCGTGGCACCCTCAAAAAGTCCATACACATCGCTAATGAAGTTACATTGCAAGAACCTGTAGGATTGTGCAAGTTATCCAGTTGCGAGCGATAAGGAATGCCAAGCCTGACTGTTGGAGGATTGGGTTTCGGAAAAAGCAGAATGCCGTCTTGAGTAATTTGAGCGTGCCCTCCAAAAACATACCAAATCCCTGAATCTTTGAAAGACTCGTTGCGGAGAGCAACTCTGATGTGACCGCGAGTGGGAGCAAAAGCCAGGATCTCCAACTCTTTTCCTGCTGGTATTACTTGTTTTTCCGAGTCCTGAAGTTGAGAAGACGCCAGCGGTTTTGATTTAAAAATGGTGTCTCTGAGCGTTTTCAGGATCAGGGGATGTGTGGGAATCTCCTCTGGTTTGGTTTCGATCAGCTTTTTGGCTGTGACTGCTCCTAAAAAACCCGCTTCGCCGCACTTAGTCAGAGTTTGAAATCGGTGGAGAGCAGCAGTAGAGAGAGGGCCAAATTCCCCGTCTACGGGAGGTTTCAGTAAACCCAGGTCAATGAGGCGGCTTTGAATTTGGTGGCTGAGTTCGTCGTCGGCAGCAACTGCTTTGGCATCGTACCTAATGTTTGAGTTGAGAAAGTTTTGTAATTTCATGCTTGCGTGCCCCTGTCAATCGATTTTAGATTCTAGATTTTAGATTTTAGATTTTAGAATTACGATCGCCCATCAATCCGGTTTCCCTAGACTAAATTGCTTGCTCGTCAATAATTCCCCGTTTATCGTCTCATAAAATTACGGTAATTTTGCCGGGCAATCGATTTTAGATTTTAGATTTTAGATTTTAGATTTTAGATTTTAGATTTTAGAATTACGATCGCCAATCAATCCGGTTTCCCTAGACTAAATTGCTTGCTCGTCAATAATTCCCCGTTTATGGTCTCATAAAATTACGGTAATTTTGCCGATCGCACGTACCTTAAAGGCTTCATATTAATTATTTGATACAAAACCTTCAAGGCGCGGGCCGATCGAATTTCAGGCAGTATTGACTAAAAATCCCTGATACCCGTTGACATTGTTTCGGCAGAATGCCGAATGCCGTTGGATGCCTCAAAACCAGAGGGATGGCAGAATTCCCCTGTTGAGGCGAAGTCAGATTTATGCTTCGTCGGGGCGAATTACCACAACACCCATCGCGTCGGGAGACAGATATTTGACGGCGGCTTCTCGGAGATCCTCGGCAGTCTGAGCTTGGATGCAGCCGGCATAGTTGAGGGCGGGAGCGATATCTCCTACCATCGATTGATAGTAACCATACAAACTTGCTCGATCGCTCGGAGTTTCGTTACCAAAGATAAACCGATTTGCTACTTGCGTGCGGATGCGGGAAATTTCGGCATCTGTCACCAGTTCGGTTTGGAGAGTGCGGATGTGTTGGACGATGGCTGCTTCCACTGCTGCCAAGTTTTCTGTTGCTAGTTGAGCGGAAATTGAGAATACGCCGCCTAGTCGCTGAGTCATGTTGCTGACCGAAATTGACGAAACTAGCCCTTTTTCTTCGCGCAAATCCTGAACCAAGCGAGTTGTGCGGCCGTGACCCAATATTGTCGCCAAAACATCGAGGGCATAAGTTTCTGACATTTCCATGAAACCAGGCACTCGCCACATCACGATCAGTCGGGCTTGCTGAAGAGCAGAGTCTACAAATTCGCGGCGGACTGTTTCTGTAAAGGGCGATTCTTGGCCGTAGTTCAGGATTTGGGGTTCTGGGTGAAAGTTGCCGACAGCAGGCACATTTATTTTGTTGTTTTGTGCTGTACTTTTTGCTGCAAAACTGTCTGCGACAATTTCTATTAGTTGATCGACTGGCAAATTGCCGACAGCTACGGCTGTCATGGCCCCTGGGTGATATCTGCTGGTGTGGAAATCCCGCATTTGTTGCGCTGTCAACTGTTCGATTACCGCAGTCGGGCCGAGTACCGGTCGCTTGTAGGGCAGGACTTCAAATGCTAATTCCATCGATCGCTGATAGGTACGGCGGCGGGGATTGTCTTCCGATCGTCTAATTTCTTCTAACACTACCAGCCGTTCTCGAGCGAAGGCGTCGTCGGGAATGCTGGCGTTGAGCAACACATCGACTTGCAGGGGAGCTAGTTCGGCAAAATCTTTAGGGGCTGTGGTGATGTAATAGTTAGTGTAATCTTGGCTGGTGGCAGCATTGGTGACAGCGCCACGTTGCTCGATCGCGCGCTCAAATTCGCCACTGGGAATGCTCGGAGTTCCCTTAAAAATCATGTGTTCTAAAAAGTGAGCCATGCCGTTAATGTTGTCTGGTTCGACGGCTGAGCCTAAATTGAGCCACACGCTGAGGTTAACAGCATCGACCGGCAAGTGTTCGGCTATAACGGTGAGGCCGTTGGGGAAATGGCGGATTGTTGGGGCGTTGAGGGGCGATCGGGCGGAGGTTTTGAGCAGGGTTGATGTCATTGCGCTTTTAAATTTATCTTGTTCTCTATATCTTAAAGGGTCTTTAAGGAAGAGCTCAGGCATTGGGCATTTGGGGCGAAAAATGCAATTGGATATGGACAGTAATGCACGCACCGAGTTTTTCGTCTCCCTGGAGCACGTCCTGTTAACGTATTTCTGCGATCGCGATCGTTAATTTATCCTAATAGTTGCCCAAGTCCTCAGTTTTTTTGGTGACAGCATTCGATGGAAAATCGAAGATTGAATAACAACTTAGTATTTCCACAAGCAGCTTTTCAACGATTTTGGCGATCGACTTCGGGGAAAATCGGCTTAATTTTGACTGTAGCGCTGATGATCTCGGCACTTTTGGCCCCCCTACTTTCCCCTTACGATTCGGCCGTCGATCGAGATTATTTGTCGCGCTTGGTGGCTCCTAGCGCTAAACATTGGTTGGGCACCGACGGTTTGGGGCGAGATTTGTTGGTGCGGGTGTGGCACGGATTGGGAATATCTTTACTTGTCAGCCTGGTTTCTGTGGGTGCGGGTTTAATTGTAGGAGCGCTTTTGGGGCTGGTGGCGGGGTATTTTCGGGGGTTGCTGGAAATGGCGATCGGCACTTTGGCGGATATTTTGCTAGCTTTTCCTTCGATTTTACTGGCGATCGGCGTTGTTACCGTCACCGGGCCGAGCCTGCAAAGCGTAATTATCGCCGTCAGCCTCGTGCAAATTCCAATGTACATCCGCTTAACTCGTAGTATGGTGCTGTCTCTGCGGGAACAAGAATTTGTTTTGGCTGTCAAGGCCTTGGGCGCCAGCGACTTACGGATTATTTTTCGCCACATTTTGCCGGCAAGTCTCGGGCCTCTAGTTGTACAAGCAACTCTTTCGACTGGTACGGCGACACTAGAAGCTGCTGGTTTGGGTTTTTTGGGTTTGGGCGCACAGCCGCCGGTTCCTGAGTTGGGGACGATGCTTTCTGATGCTTTTAAGGGCGGATACGCTCTTTCGTCTCCTTGGACGATCGTGTTTCCAGGTTTGCTGATTACGTTGACTGTTTTGGGTTTCAACCTTTTGGGAGATGGCCTACGAGACGTTTTAGATCCCAGAGGGAATTAAAGGGGGAGTGGGGGAATTTATACTTTTGCGTTTTGCCTTCTGCCTTTTACCTTCTGCCTTCTTCCCTCTGCGTCCTCTGCGCCCTCTGCGGTTCATCCCCTCTTCCTTCTTCCTCACTCTCCAATCTCAAATCTCAAATCTCAAATCTCATCAAATAGACTGACTTGACTGCTGTCACGATCTACGCGAAACTTTACATACAACTGATGTATTGCTTCTACCTATTAATAAGTTCTGTTAAGTTGTGACTCAAAACCTATCAATTCGTCAAAATTGATATAGCGCTTTGTCAGTCAGCCAACTCTCAAGAAGCTACTTCAGGAGGCATCGTCCCTGGCTTGCTGGTGTCGGTGTCTGTTCTCAATATTCCTATTCAGTCAGCCCGCATTATGGAAACACTAGAGTTTGTGATCTATCCAGATGGCCGCGTACAGGAAACAGTCACCGGCATTGTCGGTGCTTCCTGTGCTGAGGTAACGGCTGCAATTGAAGCTCAGCTCGGCGTGGTGCTTCATCAAGAGTCAACATCGGAATATTTCACGCAAGCGCTGCATCAGTCAGCAGAAGCGACGGCCCAAGTGGCTTTTAGCGATTGGTAATTTTTTTTGTTGAGTTCACTTTACTTTTTTTGGAACCACCATGTCACACTTTAGCCAAATTAAGACCCAGATCCGCAATTTGAATTCTTTGGAAGCTGCTTTAACTGACTTGGGTATCGACTGGAAGTCGGGCCCAACTGAGGTGCGTGGCTATCGTGGCCTCACCAGCACCGCTGAGGTCGTAATTGAGCAAAAAAACGGCTACGACGTAGGTTTTAGCTGGAACGGGACTGAGTATGAATTGGTGGCTGACTTGCAGTTTTGGCAGCAAGCTTGGTCTGTAGACCGTTTTCTGAATAAGGTGACTCAGCGCTACGCTTACCATACTGTGGTGAATGAAAGCGCTAAGCAGGGTTTCCAAATTTCTGAGCAAAAGCAAAATCAAGACGGTTCGCTCCGCTTGGTGGTGCAACGCTGGTGCGCTTAATAATTTTGCGAGATTTTTGCAATCTTGTCTCATCAAAGTCCGCCTGCGCGGACTTATTTACTATTGTGGGGGTCTAAATGTCTGAGCTTTCTGGACTCGGAATAGATACAGCAATTGATCGCTCTGGTTTAGAGCCGGAGTTGGGAGGTTTTTTGCGGGATGCGCCCGATCGCTCTGGTTTGGAACCGGAGTTGGGCGGCGTGTTGCGCCAAAAAGGTGTCTATGTTGATGAGATTACCTGCATTGGCTGCAAGCACTGTGCTCACGTTGCTCGCAATACTTTTTATATTGAACCGGATTACGGTCGATCGCGCGTAGTTCGACAAGACGGGGATTCTGAAGAGTTGATTGCTGAGGCGATGGACACTTGTCCGGTGAATTGCATTCACTGGGTTGATTACACCGAACTCAAGACTCTGGAAGAAGAACGCAAGGATCAGGTGATGCCTGTCGTTGGTTTTCCGGTGGATATGGCGACAGTTAAGGCCGGTATTCGCCAGCGCCAAAAGAATAAGTTGCGCGATCGTAAGTTCAAAGGTAGCCATTGAAATCCCCAATTCCCATCCACAGCTTGAAACCTGTGGCTCAAACAACAAAAACAGCCCGCGCGGGCTGTTTTTTATATACATTGTATAGTCAAATTTATTTGAGAGGATGGTGCTCAGCGAGAATTTTCTCAACTCTAGCTTCGTCGATTCTGGCAGTTAATGTTGTTGCCTCGTTGTTATCGCGAATGGTTTTTGCTAAAGTAAAAGACGAGCCGATTGAAAAAGTTAAACCCATACCCATAAAAGCTTTCTGCCAGGGGTCTACCTGTAAATAAATGATACCTACAGTAGTTGCGGAAATGGCAAGAATAAAAGAAACCCAGCACTGAAGTATCCAAGCATTAGTATCTTTTTGGCGTATGATTTGTTTCTGCATAGTGCCTCTAAGTCCAATATATCTTTTGGTTGATTAACTTAAAGAATAGATAGCGTGAGTGAAGCGGTCAGGAGAGGAAGGGACAGTTTCGATAAGTGAACAGTGCGATCGGGCTTTTTACTAAATATTTCAACGCTGTAGATAGGGTTTAAGGCTCAAGGAAGACTCGCAGCGAGTGGACAGTTTGAAAACTCCACTAAGGAAAGCTAGTTTTTTCTCAAAATAGCGTAAGGTGCGCCGAAGAGCACCTTACTTCTCCCAGTCTGCCTCCGCAGACTGCGTTTGATTCTATGCAGCGGTTTCAACCGCCGACTCTTATCTACTTTGTTTGTGTAACCCCGGTTTCAACCGCCGAGTCTGATCTACTTATTTTTTTGCTGAGTCTTCGCTTGTTCGATCGCAATTTCCCTGACTGCTTGCAAAGAACTCAAATTCGATGCACCTTCAATTGCCTTCACCGCCAAATCTTGAACCTGTTTCAAAGCAGAATCCAGTTGTTTCGACAAGCTAGCAAGGCGCGCATCTTGATTTTGAATTGTCTGCAGCATCCCTTGAATTTGCAGTTCATAGTTTTGCTTTTGCCCTTCGAGATCTTTAGCAGACAAATCAGCCTTAACTTTAGCTTGATAATTGCCAATATTGCGGCCGTTATCTTTCCCGTTCTTGATATTAGCTTCGAGTTCTTTCGGGAAAGCTTCTACCTTAGCTTTAACCTCAGCATAAACTTTTTCTCGTTCCGAAAGAGATTTTTCACATTCCGCCCACTGTTTCTCCTGTTCTTGCTGAAACTCTTCGATTTCTTGATACAGCCTTTTCTGGCGCTGTTCGTATTCTTCGATGTCCAGATTTCGCTGAAGATTCAAATCATAATCATACAACTCTTCATCCCGCTCACGAGCTTTTTGGTGATTCTCATTGCGTTCTTTAACGGCCAACTTTTGGAGTTCCTGCTCTTTTTCCCAAGCTTGCCGGCGTTCCAACAATTCCTGTTCAACAGTTTCGCGCTGTTCGCTGAGTTCGCCAGCAAAAGTTTTGGCGCTTTCTTCGTACTGTTGAATTAAAGTGTCCAGTGTATCTTCTGCAACATCTTCTAAACTGTGCAACTCTTGCAGTTGTTGAATTTCCTCGCCCACAGTGCGCCGCAATTCTTCGACTTTAGCAGCTTCTGAAGTTAATTTTTCCGACAACTCGCTGACAGCGCCACCAAAGCTAAATTGCAGCAAAATCAAATTATCAATTGTGGACTGCATTTTTTGTGGATTTTGAGTTAATGGCAGGGGTTTCTTTGCCTCCACAATAGGTTTCTCGGGGACGGCTGTTTGCTTTTGGGAAGCGTTTAACAGTTGGATTTGCGCTTCTAACTGCGCTTTTTCTTGCGCTGCTTCCTTGTACGCTTCTAAGATTTCAGCCTTGGTGCTTTTGTCGCTAACTTTTTTGTTCATGACTTTTCATTTCTTAATAGCGGGGAAAATTTCTGTCATTTTTTCGTAAGGTGTGTATTGCACACCTTACTGGGTTTTAAGCTTTGCTGGCAAAAGCTTTCATTGCCAAATCTTGCGCTTGCTTCATCGTGGCTTGCAGTTGCGCGGAAATTTCGGCGATTTGTTCGGTTTGTCGCCCAATTGTCTGCTGTAAAGATTGGACTTTCAATTCATATCCTTGCTTGCTTCCTTCCCACTCTTTCTCCACTAAATCTGCCTTGACTTTAGCTTCGCGGGAAACTTCTTGAATTGCTTCTTCTTTGGCTTTAACATAAGCCTGTTTGAGTTCTTCTTCAAATCCGGCGGCTTTTCTTTGATTCTCTTCAAACTCCGCTTGATTGTCGCTGAGGACTTTTTCCCGTTCCACCCAATTTTTTTCTTTTTCGCGGGTAGATTCTTGCAAATCCCGTTCTAGTTTACGCTTCGTTTCTTCGTATTCGTCGGTTTCGATTTTGCGAGTGCGCTGTAATTCGTATTGATAATCTGCTGTTTCTTCCTGGCGCTTTTTAGTTATGTGTGCAGCCTCTTCTTGAACTGCAGCCTCAAATTCTTGCTGTTCTTTTTCCCAAACCTTGCGTTTTTGGGTCGTGTCTTTTTCGAGAATTTCGCGTTGGTTAGCAGCGTTTTGTTCCAGCAGGGTCAATTTTTCTCGGTGCTCTTGAGTTAAAATGTGGAGGGCGTCTGCTACAACTCTGATTTGCTGCAACTCTTGCAATTGTTGGGCTTCTATTTCGATCGCGCGTTTTAATTCGTCTAATTTGGAAGATTCCGCTTTCAGTTTTTCGGAAAGTCCGCTGATGATGCTGCCGAAATCTAATTGCAAGTCAGCCAAGCCTTTGACGATGCTGTCAATTGTGTAGGTGGAAGCGACTTCGAGGAGTTGTTTGTTTTTGGCTTTTTCGGCTGACTCTTCTTTGGTTTCTACTTTGGATTCGATCTTTTTCTTGTCGGCTAAAATCTGCTGAAAGTTTTGCAAAATTTTGACTTTGCTATCCTTGCCAGTTGCTATTGTCATAATGCTTGCTTCTCCTGATTATAACTTGGCGAGACTTTTTAGTGAGACGTTTTCAGTTATTCTAAGTTGCGGAGTTGGCTGAGAATGGTTCGGTACTTTCTGGCTGCGTCGGGTTTTTCTTCTGGATTATCGCTGGCTAGAATTTTGAGAAGTTTCCAGCAGCGATCGCACCGATTTCCTTGCCCGCAGCCGCACTCATCAATTATACTTAAAAGTGTGCCTTTTAGCAGTTGATTTTCGGCTAGCAAAGCTCGGTAATTCCGCTGCACAGATTCGGCAACTAAAGTCATGTGCTGGAAGTCTTCGGTGAGACTTTCGATGTCGTTAACTGCGTCGGCTCGAATTTGGTCGAGCAGCTCAAGATTCTCTTTCAAACGGCTTTCTTGCAGGTTGGGTTGGGTTTTCAGGTTTGTTAATTTCTTCATTTCACTCTGTTGTAACAGTTATGGTAAAGGCGCGATTAAATCGCGCCTTACAACAAAATTAGAACAAGTCAGCAGTAGATTTGTCTTCCGCTGACGGTAGCGACATACCGCCGTTGGAATTCAAAGCAATAGCATCGCTTTCACCGCCAGCGTGAGCAGCCATCAAGCAAGCCACTTGCTGCGCCGGCAGGTTATCTAAACACACCATAGCTTTTGTTCCTTCTAAGTCAATCATCCGCGATTGATTGCTAGAATCTGACAAAACTGCTGCGGCTTGGTCGATAACCGCCCAATCTTTCCGCTCGTTCCAAGACCATTTCAAGCTGTAGTAGTTGATTGGTTTTACTATTCCGCTGTCGTCGGGTTTCTGACCGGAATGCTTGACAAATTCGGGAACAAAAATCCCGGTCGCCGGTTCTACGCCGCGAGATTGAACTGATGCTACCAAACGGTTAAAATCGTTCAAGCTGCGGTTTTTGATGTATGTCACCATGACAACTCCTTGTGGCAGTTCGCCTGTTTCTGCGACAAACCACAGTTGACCCCACAGTGTGTGGGAAGTTTGACCGAGGGAACCGAAGAATTTGGAAAATTTGAGGATTGTCATGGAACACTTGGAACCGTAGTCTGTATCGCCGATCGTCCATTGGCCACTTTGGCAATTGTTACGCACTGCGATCGGGATTTCTGGTACTAGCAAAGCATTGCTCGGTTTGGCACCAAATACTGAAAATGTAGGTCTTTCTTGTGTTTTAGTAGTCATTGTTCGTTTTTCCTTAGTTATTTATTGCTGCTTTACGGGGAATTGGCAATTGGTAATCCGTTAAATCTCGTACATTGCTCGTAGCCGAACTTCGATTACCTAATGAGATGTGTTGTCGCTTTTGGTTCAGGATAGGTATACTCAAGCATCGCCTCTTGTTGAGCTTTGATAATCCGCAGCGCGGCGAGCAAATGCTCTAATGTTTCTAGGTGCGCTGGGGTGAAGTGGATGCTGAAGCCTTCGCCATCCCGCGCGTAGCCGGGACAAACCAGTGAGGCTGAGCTTTGTTCTTCGTGGGTGGCGATGTATAGCCAGTCATCGTCTTCGAGCTTGTAATGCGTGTCTGTCCAGGTTCTCAGCATTTGCGATCTGCTCCTCCTTATTTGCTGCGTACAAGCGTTTTGACGCCCAGCGCTTCTCACTCCTCTGAAGTTGACGACTCTATATGTAGAGTGTGAGCTAGGCTAATTTGCACCCTTAACCCTACCAGTCAGGCTCTGGGGGTTGATTAAACCGTCAACTAACCTCATGGTAGCGCGGGTTGATTTTCCCGTCAAGTATTTTGTTGAACTTTTCATCAAAACAGGCTAGAATGCTTGTCAGGAGGCGAAAAACCGTGGAACAAACATTTGGAAGACTGATCCGTCAAGCTCGCAAGGACAAAGCTTACTCACAACGTGAGCTAGCAGCTATGCTAAGTGTGGATTTTACTTATTTGTCGAAGTTGGAAAACGATCGAGCCGATTATGCGCCAAAAGAGGAGGTAATCCGAGCATTAGCGCGGAATCTAGACATAAACGAAGAGGAATTGATTTTCTTGGCGGGGAGGCTGCCGCAACAGTACGAAGCGCTGCTGAAGCAGAATCCGAAGGAAATGCAGGCTCTTTTCCGCCGAATGCAAGAAAATCCTGATTGGCTCAAACAGTCTTTTGAAGCGTAAGAGAGGCCCCTCATAGTGAGTATTTTTAAGCCGTATTGCTTCTATCCCAAAGAATCGATCGAGCGTTTGGCAAATGACATCTTGATGCAGATGCAGAAAACGCAAAATTTTGCTCCGAGATGGCCTTTTGATGCGACAACGGTTGCTGATTTTCTGGATTTGGGCGTAGTTTGGGAGTGCATTGAGCCGGATGAAGAAGGTGCGATCGCGGCGAGGATTTTGCCGCAGCAGCGGTTAATCGAAATCAACGAACAGATTCTCGAAAAACCGCCGGGTTTCATCGAATCGACGATCGCCCACGAAATCGGACACTGGGTGCTACACGTCAATCAAGACGAAGCAGACGGCACTGTGGAACAGTTGGAATTAAACTTGGGCAATGAAGGAAAAACGGCGTCTGATGTCGAGGAACCGTTTGTTTGCCGGGGTGCGAGTGCTGATAATAAGGTTTTGTCGATCGAATGGCAAGCGCAATATTTTGCAAGCTGTTTGTTGATGCCTCGGTGTATTTTGGAGGAAAAAAGACAGGGACGCGATTTAACAAAGTGGTCGCATTTATACAAAATGAGAGATGAGTTGGGAGTGAGCATTTCCAATTTGACAAACCGCTTGCAAGAATTCGATTGGATTTATATTCCCAAGGGAACTCGCGAGATTTATGCCGGCAAAGATGCGGCAAACGGGCAGCAGCGGTTGTTTGGATAAAAGTGCGATCCTCTTCGAGGGCTGCGCTAACGAATTTGAGGTTTGAGATTGGGAAGCGATTCTCTAATCTCAAATCTTTAAAATTAATTTCTAATTAAGTTACATTTTATGCTAACCAATATTGAAATCCTGCTGGCCGCTTGTGAGGAATTAAATATCCCTTACGAAATCCTGCATTCTTCCCAAAACTTGATTAGACTCAAACAGGGCGGCGAAGAATATTATTTTGTCAATTACATGACGCCATTTAACAGCGCGTCAGTAGCAGAGATTTTTAAAGACAAAGAATATACCTATCAACTATTAAACGGCAAAATAAATACTCCCAGAACTCTCGGTTTTGTCTCACCTCACTGCGAGGAGAAGTATAAAAAGTATTTGAGTTTCCCAGATATTGAATCAATAGTTTTAGAAGTAAACAAAAAATTCGCTCTCCCGGTGATTCTCAAAAGAAATCGCGGTGCTGGTGGCAACAATGTTTTTTTATGTAAAACTAGAGAGCAAATTAAAGAAGCCCTAGAAATTATATTTAACGTCAACAGCAAAGATTATGACTATGTGGCGCTAGCTCAAGAATATATCGAAATAGCCCACGAATATCGGGCTGTATTCTGCAAAGAAAAGCTAGTTTTACTGTACGAGAAAGACAAATCTCAGGCTAAATTTGCGGGGAATTTAAGCCCGCTGCACTGGGAAGGTGCAACAGCAAAACATATAATTAACCCCAATCTCATGTCGGAGATTGAAGATTTTGTTAAACCGGTTTTTGCTGAAATTGCGATTAATTATGCGGGGCTTGACATCGCGCTAGATACAAAAGGAGCATATTGGTTGATTGAAATTAACTCAAGTCCCAATTACGATATATTTGTGAGAGATAACGATCGCCAAATTGCTGTAAAGATGTTTAAAGATATCTTAGAAAATTGGAAAAGCCGAGAAACCGGGTTTTTCACCGATATTCACGGCTCAAATCCCATATTTTCCTAAAAAACCCGGTTTTTTCGATCGGGGGTGCACAAGTCCCGATTAAGAAACATCGGCTTCGGCTGCAATTTTAACCGATCGCTTCAGCGCAAACACGGCGGTGATGATGCCAACAACCGCAAGAATTGCCGTAAGGTAAAAAGCGTTGGTATAGCTGCCAAAAGTATCGCGAATTTTCCCCGCAGCAATTGTACCGAAAAACGCTCCAACTCCGTAGGCTGTATACACAATGCCGTAGTTTTTCGCGTAGTCTGTGGGGTCGAATAAAGTTAAAGTTGCCGTGGGCGCGATCGCCAGCCATCCTCCTAACGACAGCCAGAACAAACAAAACGCAATGATATAAGTTGCGACTTGTCCTTCGCCAGCCTGAGTCATCATAATCGATGCGATTAAGATGAGAATGTAGTTGGCGATCGCGGCATATTTTGGCTGAAATCGATCGGTTATCCAACCAAACATCGGACGCCCCATACCGTTAAATATGGCAAACAGAGAAACCGTTGCCGCAGCAGTTCCCGCGTCTAATTTAATAATTTCCTGCGCCACGGGAGAAGAAATTCCGATCGCGCCCAATCCCACCAGCGTGCCAATTGTGTAGCACACCCACAGCCCGTAAAATGCGGGAGATTTCATCATCGGTGCGATCTGGCTATTTACCGCTGTTCCCGATCGGGCGGCCGCAAATCCCGCAGGCGTCCATCCAGTTGGCGGCATTTTCAAAACGGTCGAAATTGCCAAAATAATGACGGTAAAAGCGATGCCTAAAATCAGAAATGTTTGCGGTATTTGATAGGTATCGATTAAATATTTGGCAATCGGTGCGGTAATTAAAGGCGACAAACCAAACCCGATTACTGTTAGCCCAACTGCCAATCCTTTTTTATCGGGAAACCACTTGGCTGCTACTGCTAGCGGTACGCCGTAAGCAATTCCCACCCCGGCACCGCCGATAATTCCATAGGTGAGTACCAGGACAGTAATATTAGGTGCAAATGCCGATAAAATATAGCCGATTCCCGTCACGACGCCGCCGACTGCGGTCACGGTGCGAGCACCGTATCGATCGATAAAAAAGCCGGTAATTGGCATCAGTACGGCAAAAACTACTAACAATACGGTAAACGGCAATAAACTATCCGTTGCACCGATATCGAGCTGCTTTTCTAGCGGCTTTCTAAAGATACTCCAAGAATAAACTGTACCCAGACAAAGCAAGACCGTGATTCCCAGCGGAACGAACAACCAGCGGCCTTTTTCTGCTGGCATCCCGAAAACTTTTGTTTCGTTCATGTTTTTAATTTTTATCGATGAGGCCTTAATAGGTAATGGCTGTGCATTCCCCGATAAATTGTAAATTTACTATAAGTTTGTTGCCGATGCAATAGTTGTGTAAAAAAAATATTAAACTTAACTAAAATCCGCGCGCAACTTGGAAATTTTTGTGAGAGATCGCAACGATCGCCAAATTGTCGTAACAATGTTTAAAGGCATCTTGGAAACCTTGATTGTTAACAAAAAGCCGTAAATGCTCGATTTGAATGTAGTCGATCGTATTTAGATGAAGGTGGTGTAAGGTGTAGATTAGCTGAAAGGCTTTAAGCGAAATAGGTTTCAGCCAATAACTTAAAATTCACATTTTTTAATTTAATGTAGCCATCCATAAAAGTCGAGTCATCTTGTAACAATTCTGAATCATCAGGTAGGTAGCTAGGGAGCCAAAAACTACTCTGAATACTCAAATTACTGTAGGGATCGTTTCTCTTCTCTAAAGTCCTTTGAAGCAAGTGCTCATAGACAAACTGTTTACGGATACTTCTACGTTTAATTTCTTCAATTTTGTTGGGATCTCGGAAGTATTTAGCGTCTAAGTATTTGATGTCGATTATTTCAAAATATTCTTCATATTGATTTAAAAATTGTCGAATAAAATTATTAAATTGTGTTTTTATATCTTTAAGATCCCATTCGCTAAAAAGTGAAGCATTAAAAACATCAGATCGTGAACCTTTATAGAGAGGTCCAGAAAATATACCCAAGGGTTGAAGAATTTCTTTATTAAATCTATCCCAGTCCATAATCTGTTTTTTTATGGCTAAATAAAAGAAATGATTGAAGTAATACATCTTATGAAGATATTCTGAATCAAGGGGACAAGAAATTTTCCAAAAAGAGTAGAAATTAGTGGGTAACGGAGCATCAATAATCACATACCCCGAACTATCAATCTTATATAATTCCTGTAATTTTTTGATTGTATGATTATTCGTTTCTTGGCCAAGATAACCAATTTTTATTTTATTATAGAAACCGCCAAAGGTGGTAGAATATCTATTGAATCTATCAACGTAATCCCACCAATTATTAGGCCACTCTGTATAAGTCTTATCACCCTTAATTTTATAGATAATTGATTCAAAGACAATCGCATCTGGAATCATCGAAGAACCATTGATCTTAAAAGTATTCGATAAGTCAATGAGCTTAGCAGATGCTTTTGCTCTTTCCACTGTCCGAGAACTTAGATAGCGATCATCCAAGTACAGTAACAATGAGGGATTGACTATTTGTACTAGATAAGTCAAACACATCGACTCCCAAACACTATGAAAATTTTTAATACCCCAAATTTCACCATTTTCTGCTTGATGCCAATTGCCATAAAGAAATAAGTTAATTACTTCGTAATATTGCCAATAATCAACATCTTTGATCGGTGTATTATGGTCAATTATTTCTAAGGCATCCTTAAGTATATCTAAAACCTGCCCATAACTCTGTTCATCAAAAAGACTGTCTTGATTTCCGAGATGGTGCTGACGGAATTGCTCAGCTAGTGCTGTAATTTCAGCATTTACTACCTCTCCAAGTTGCTGCTTAATCTCGCAAAAGATATAGCAATACATCGTGACAATATCAGTAGATTCAAACTGCATTACTCGTCGTGGAAATAGCATTTCATCGACATAAGCTGCATGATTAGGTAAATACACAGCTTGGTGTAAGTAGCGATGAATCTGGCTGACATCAAACTTATTACTTTTGCCCAATCGATAAGCAAGGGCTAAAATTTTGGGTTCCTCATAAGCCTTCAAAAAGTGAGTAATAATGTCCAGCTTCGAGTAAAATATATTTTCGGAATCGTCTTCATCATTTTGAATTTCAGAACCCCGATGACTGTTAATGACACCATCACGATCCTGGGTGCCCAACTCACCCATATCATCTATATAACCTTTCTCAATACAGATTTCTTTAAAAGTGCCTAAAATTTTATAGAGTAGGAAAAACAAATCTCGTTTACCTACAAATGTGTCAAGCTCAGATAGTCGAGCATCAAACCCTTTAGGTAGATAAAAGTACAGTTCGTCATCTTGCTTTTGAATGCCAACAAACGAGTAATTATCGGGGACTATTAACTTTAAGGAATTGAAGTTAATCATAATTGGCCAATCCTAAAACAACTATTTTTTACCCAGCTCACCTACTTTCCTCATAAATTCTTGCATCAAATCTAGAAAGTCTGAATATGCTGTTAATTTTACCGAATTATCTGAATTCGATAAAAACTCCTCTATGGGTCGTTTATCTCTCGCAAATACACTATCCCAAAGATAAAACATTAATTTATCTTTTACTTGCTCAAGATCGACTTGATTGTCTTCTGGTTTTATGAACCACCAACCAATTTGTTTATCTTCAATCCGCCGAATCACCTGATGATTTGATTTAATCAATTCATTAATTCCCACAATATAATGTGACCATGCTCCTTCTAGCTCACCATTAATTATTAAGTTCACATCTCGCAATTTTTCTGGAATAGATGCGCCTCTTACTGGAGCCTTAACATATTCCCAGTCCCACCGCCGCTTAAAGGCACTATCGAGGTAGTAAATTGATTCATCCGAAGTGTTAATTGTCGCGAGAATAGACAAGTTAGGTGGAATATTAATTCGACGTTGCTGTAGAAGGCTAAATACTCTACTACCATCAGAATTATTTGCTGCTAATTCACCTTTCCTTCGTTGACAAAAATCTTCACAAGGTATTTTAGTGTTTCCTTCTTTAATTTCAATTGTTCCATCTTGAATAATTGGCTTTAGCCGCATTGCTTCCAGTAAGCCAACTAACTCCATTTCAGAAATATCGACTTCATAACTCGACCAGCCATCACTTTCGCGATCCAGCAACTGAAATACAGTACCAAAAATAGCTGCCGCATTTCCTCGATTTAATTCATCAATTACCAGCAGGTAATGGTCTTTATTCGCCTCAATTAAACCTTTGTATGCCATTCCCAAGATGCGGATAAAATGCCCGGGATAAAATTTATAAATAATCGAGTTGCCTTGGGTGAGTGGCAACAATTTCCCCATAAAATCAGCATAGGTGTACTCTGGATGAAACACTGTCTTGACAGTGTTACTAAGCATTTTGGTAGCTTCATCGAAAGGAATTTTTAATTGATTTATAGCAATTTTCTGAATCTCGTAGCTTTTTCCCGTCCCTGGGCTACCAAAGATAATTTTTTGAATCGGCTTAATTTCGTCAGGCATTACGGCTATCTAGTATCAATTTCAATACTTTCCACCCAAAAGTATAACATACTCTCTTTAGCAACATCGAAAAATACTCGCATTAGCCTGAAATTTGACGCAGGAATGGCCGATCGCACTTCTTCACACGCTAAAATAAACTTAGTCACAATTCCATGAAAAAAATGACAACACAACTACTAGAACTAGAGGGAACGTGGGAAGAAATTCTCGCCCAATCAGCCAAATTTGCCGATCGCCGAGTTCGCGTTATTGTTCTGGCGGATGAGGAACCGCTGAAGTCAGCCGAAGACTGTTTTCGTCAAGGATGGCACGAAGCAATGACAGGAGAGACTGTACCGCTTTCTGAACTGTGGGAAGGCATTGATGCAGCGATCGAGATGATGCAGTCTCTGCCAGAAACTTTACAGCAGCAAGTAGCAGAATACTTGAAAGAGTATATCGCAGAATTAAAAGATGAGCTTCAATGGGAAGAATCTTTCGAGAAAACGCAACCGCAACTTGTGGCTGCTGCCCAACGCGCAAAACAAGAAATTGCTGAAGGAAAGGCACAGGAAATGAGACTCAATGAGTTATGAAATCTGCCACCCTTCCTTCCTTTTGGGAAAAATACAATTCTCTTGACAGTAGAGTAAAAGAGCAAGCTAGAAAAGCTTATCGTTTCTGGCTGGAAAATCCCTTTCATCGATCTTTGCACTTCAAGTGCATCAACCAGGAAGAAAATATCTGGTCTGCGAGAATCACGCGGGGCTATCGAGCAGTGGGGATTTTACAAGGAGATACCGTGACATGGTTTTGGATTGGAAGCCACGATGATTATGAACGTTTTTTCTAGTATCAATTAGCCAATAGTTGCTCAACTCATATCTTTAAAAAGGGATTTCTCTTTCTTCATCAGCGGTAAAAAATTACATCCTTCCCAACACCTGAATCCCCAACAACTCCAAACCCAACTTCAAAGTCCTCGCCGTCAAATCGCACAAAATCAACCGCGAAGTCCGCAACGGTTCCTCAGATTTCAACACCTGACACTGCTCAAAAAATTGATTGTACTTTTGACTCAATTCAAACAAATACTGACAAATTCGATTCGGCAATAAATCGCCCTCAACCGCATTTATCACTTCACTCAACTGCAATAAATGTTTGGCTAAAACCAACTCTGCATCAGACTGCAAGATTACTTTCGCACCAGCATCTAAATTCTCGAAATCAATCTCACCTTTGCGGCGAATTCCCTGCACGCGCGCGTAAGCATACAGCATATAAGGAGCGGTATTTCCTTGCAAAGCCAGCATTTTGTCGTAACTAAATACATAGTTGCTGGCGCGATTTTGACTTAAATCGGCATACTTAACTGCACTCAAACCAACTACGCGACCTACGTTAGCTACAAACTCTTTAGTTTCCTGTCTTTCTTCTGTGACTAATCTGTCTTCCAAATCTTTGGTGGCGCGGACAATTGCTTCATCGAGCAAATCTCGCAATCGTACTGTATCCCCAGAACGAGTTTTTGCTCTTTTACCGTCTTCTCCTAATACCAAGCCGAAGGGAACGTGGACAATCTCGACATCTTCCGGAATCCAATTGGCTTTTTTCGCAACTGCAAATACTTGGGCAAAGTGGTTTGCTTGTCCCGAATCGGTGACATAAATTAAGCGCTTTGCATTGTCTTTTTGGATGCGGTAGCGCACTGCTGCTAAATCTGTTGTGGCGTAATTGTAGCCGCCGTCGGTTTTTTGGACAATTAGTGGCAGTGGTTCGCCTTCTTTATTGGTGAAACCGTCTACAAAAACGCATTTCGCGCCGTCACTTTCTACTAGCAAACCTAAGTTGGTTAAATCTTCGACTACGGCGGGCAATAGAGGATTGTAAAACGATTCTCCGCGTTCGGTTAATTTGATATCGAGCAAATCGTATATTACTTGGAATTCGCGGCGCGATTGATCGCACAGCAATTTCCAAGCGCGGCGGGTGTCTTCGGCGCCTGCTTGCAGTTTTACTACTTCTTGGCGGGCGGTTTCTTTGAAGGTTTCGTCTGTGTCAAAGCGCTGTTTTGCTTGGCGGTAAAATGCGACTAAATCGCCTAAGTCTAGGGCGTCAGCGGTTGTGAGGGCTTCGGGGTGAACTTCGCGCAAGTATGCGATCAGCATTCCGAATTGGGTTCCCCAGTCGCCGATGTGGTTGATTCTGAGTACGTCGTGGCCTTGAAATTCGAGGATGCGGGCGATCGCATCTCCGATGATTGTCGATCGCAAATGTCCGACGTGCATTTCTTTGGCTATATTCGGACTCGAAAAGTCGATCGCGATTGTCTGAGGCGTTTTCGCCGGTTCAATCCCCAAACGCGAGTCGCCCGCGATCGCACTAATTTGCGCTTCCAAATAAGCCGGTTTCAGCTTCAAATTGATAAAACCGGGCCCGGCGATTTCTGGGGTTTCGCAGATGTCTGTAATATCTAGGTTTTCGATGATTGTCGAGGCGATCGCCCGTGGGGGCTTTCCTAACTTTTTCCCCAAACTCATCGCCGCGTTGCACTGAAAGTCCCCAAAGTTGGGATTGCTGGCGGCGGCTAGCATCGGATCTGCACCTGCATAACTTTCGCCGAATGCAGCGGTGAATGCTTTTTCAAATTTTGCTTTTAACTGTTGGGCGATCGAGTTCATCTTGAATATTTTGATTGGATGTTTATTTTAAACTCTAGATTAAGCACTTTTTGCCAATAATACTTTTACTACGTAGGTAATTTCCCTCTGGTTCTCTCCCTCTGGCCCTCTCCCCCTCTCCTCACCTACTAGGAAATTTTGAACTTAGCTTTGAGCTGCTGATGCGATCAAAATCATTTGCCGTGCTAGCACAGAGTACATTTTATCACAGTTGCGATCGCTACACAAATTAAAAAATGTCACATCAAGTCCATGATCTCGATCGCTAGATCGTTTAGTTAAATCCCTTACATTAAGGTATGTTAAAATTTTTTCAATGCACCCAAAAATCCTACGAAAGGAAGCAGTTATGTTATCTCAACCTATTTTTGGCGATCGCTCTCTGACCCAAGTCTTTTATCAAGCAGTAATCGATCGCTTCTACGACGGTTTCAGTCTCTCCACCCAAGCACTATTACGAGAGTGTACCCTCGGCTTCGCCCCTTGTCCCGATGGAGTCAAAACCTTTTTCATCATCGCGCCGAGTCTGGATGCAGCAGAGCACCTAATGGAAAAAATGGACAGTATTTTGGAGCGAGTTGCCGAACTTATGGCTGGAGTCGGACAAGTTGCCCTGTGCATAGTTCCCCCCGGCAGCGAAGCAGAGCAACCGGTCGATCTGCAAGACTTAGAAAAAGTTCCCCCAGATTGTCTGGCTTGCAAATTCTTTACAATTATATGGGCCGATGCTGCGGCCGATCGATAAAATTGACAGTTAGCAACCAGCAACTCAACACGGTTCGGCTGAACCTGTGCCTGTGGTGGCGCGGGGTGGATTGTCTGTTAGTTACAGTCCCTGGAATTATCGGGCAAAGCGTGTAGGTAATTCGATCGTTGGCAAGGTTGCACTCGCAATTCTTGGCAAGTGTCAAACAAGCAGACAAAATATATATCAAAAGCCCGCTTGTCAGTCGCTCAAATTTTTACCTGCCGGCTCAAACAGCCGTGCATCTACTTTTTACATTCCCAATAAAGGCCACCAAAAAGCCGCATCAACTCTCCTCGGTGTCTCGCTTCAAAACACAGCAGCAGGAACTACGCGGAATCGCTGGAACATAAAGTTTTGCGAAATATCCGCTCATGTTCAGAATAAGCAGAAATATTCTCAAAAATAGATAACACTTCCGCAGGTTGACCTCAGAAACCCGGTTTCTAGCCCCGCGCTTCATATTCGCGGTTCGCTGGGAAATTGACAAAAAATAGGCTGTTTGTGGAAGAGTCACAAGCTAGAAACAGAGCCAAGCTTTACTCAAAAAAAGATCAGTTTTACAGCGACAGCCCTGGCAGTGCAGAGCTATCGTACCACAGGCTCATAGAATTTGTTAAAAATTTTAGTTGAAAATTTGAATTATTAAATTTTATGCCTAACATTGGGGATAAAATCTAAGATTGAAATTCTCAAATCTGAAATCAAGGAATCATGGTAAAACTGACACCGAACCCTAGCTTTAGTTTAACAATTCGGGTTGCTCTGCCGAATCGGCCGGGAATGCTGGCAAGCGTCACCAGTGCGATCGCATCTGTCGGCGGCAACTTCGGTCAAATCGACTTGATCGAGCAAACCCGCGCCACTACGGTTCGCGATATCACCGTCGATGCTTACAGCCTCGAACACAACGAAGAAATATTGCAAGCAGTGAAAGCGCTGCCGGATATCAAAGTGATCGATGTGTACGATCGCACTTTCAACTTGCACCGCGGCGGAAAAATCAGCGTAGTTAGCAAAATTTCCCTCAAACGCCAGTCAGATTTGGCAATGGCATACACCCCTGGAGTTGGCCGCATCTGCACGGCGATCGCCAATGACCCGCAACAAGTTTATAACCTCACAATCAAACAAAATACTGTTGCCATTGTTACCGACGGTAGCGCTGTTTTGGGACTGGGAAACCTGGGCCCTGCCGCCGCACTGCCAGTCATGGAAGGCAAAGCCATGCTATTTAAAGAATTTGCAGGTATTGACGCCTTTCCTATCTGTTTGAACACCCAAGATACCGACGAAATTATTCGCACAGTGCAGAATATCGCCCCGGTTTTTGGCGGCGTTAACCTCGAAGATATTTCTTCTCCTCGCTGCTTTGAAATCGAAGCAAGGTTGCGGGAAAGCTTAGATATTCCGATCTTTCACGACGACCAGCACGGCACTGCGATTGTTAGTTTGGCAGCATTAATTAATGCCTTGAAAATCGTCAAAAAAACCATAGAAGAAGTGTGTATCGTGATTAACGGAGCCGGTGCGGCCGGAGTCGCGATCGCCCGCTTGCTGCGTAAAGCAGGTGCCGAAAACATCATCATGTGCGACTCCAAAGGCGTCCTCTCCCAAGATCGCACGGATATGAACCCAGAAAAACTAGAATTTGCTGTGCCATCAAGCGGTACTTTGGAAGATGCGATGGCCGGTGCCGATGTATTTTTAGGCGTCAGCGCCCCAGGCGTAGTCACCCGCTCCATGGTGCGTTCGATGGCCGAAAATCCCATTGTTTTTGCAATGGCAAATCCCATTCCTGAAATTCAGCCCGAATTAATTATGGAAGATGCGGCAATCATAGCAACCGGACGCAGCGACTACCCGAATCAAATTAACAATGTTTTGGCATTTCCGGGGATATTTCGAGGTGCTTTGGACTGCAAAGCAACCACGATTACGCCCACTATGTATTTGGAAGCAGCTTATGCGATCGCCTCTTTAGTCAGTCCTTCCCAGCTTGACAAAGAGCACATTATACCGTCTGTTTTTGACGAAAGAGTTGCCATTGCTGTCGCCGGTGCAGTGCAGTTGGCCGCCCGCTCCGAAGGTATTGCCCGCGATTAATTGAAGGAAGAAGGAAGAAGGAAGAAGGAAGAAGGTTGGAGGGAAGATACCATGTATAAATTAATGGTTTTTGTACCAGTTTTGTACTTCTTCTCTTGTGATTTTTCTGGTTTCTTCTCCTTCCCTCTTTCCTCCTCCCCGTTGATTATTACTCATTTTTGTTTCCCCATCCTGTCTTTTTCCTCAACATCCATTCGTTAAATCCAGTACAGGGCTCGTTGCCGAACTTCCCTCGAACCTCCAACCTCCAACCTCTTCCTTCTTCCCTCGAACCTCAGCATCCATCCGTTACATCCGTTACATCCGTTATACAATCCGTTGCCGAACTTCCTTCTTCTCTCTTCCTTAATGAAGGATAAAAGTCACAGTAAGTAGGTAGGCGATGTAAAACACAATTATGTAAACGATTGTAAAGTATCCCAATGCCCTAAACGTGGCTAAGTTAGGGCGGTTTACATACTGTTACATAGCTCTATTAAATCCCGCTTACCTACTTAATAAACAAGATAAAAAGATATAATTAAATCACCCACGTCCAGCTAGGTCAGATGCAAAGCCAGTTAGGAAAAGCCAAGCGCAATCGCTCCCGCCGCCAATTGTTAGAACTGTGCCCGATCGGGCTGGCATTGTGCCGAACGGACGGGAATTTTCTCGACGTAAATCCAGCTTTTGCAAGTATTATCGGCCGCACAGTTGCAGAAACTCTTCACCTCAACTACTGGGAAATTCAGCAAACGCAGTGCGCGGGCCGAGAAAAATATCTAGAAATTCAAGCAAAACATAGCTGTACGGGTTCGTGCGAAGCAGCCTACAAACATAAAAACAACCATCTCGTACCCGTGCGAGTTTCCGAGCGGGCAATTGAAACAGGGGGAGAGTGCGCGATTTGGGTGAGCGCTGAAGAAATTTTTAATCCTGGGCAAGAAAATAGCGAACCGCTGCAATCAGCGCCGCCGCACAGCAATTCCCATCTGGAAAAATTGCTGGCAAAGCAGACTGCCGAGCTGGAAAAAACTCAGAAACTACTGGCAGAAAAAACCGCCGAACTGGAGCAGACTCAAGAAAAGTTGCGTCTCCAAAGTCAAATTATCGACCAAATTCACGAAGCGGTGATTTCTACAGATATGGACGGCTCGATCACCATTTGGAATCAAGCCTGCCAAAAGTTATACGGCTATGAAAAAACTGAGGCTATCGGACAGCACGTTTCTCTAATTTACCCGCCAGAACAGCACGAGTTTTTGTTAGAACAAGTCATCAAACCGCTACAAGAAAAAGGCGAGCATGAAATAGAAGTTATCACACGCCATAAATCGGGAGAGAAATTTTCCTCGCACCTGATGCTTTCGCTATTGAAAGACAAAAGAGGAGAAGTTGTGGGGATGATTGGCTCTTTAACAGATCTCAGTATTTGCAAAGCTTTAGAACAAGAATTAGCACAGAGACAAGCACTATTTGATGCTTTTTTGAAGGAGGCACCGGCGGGACTTTGCATTTTGGATTCCCAATTGCGGTACGTGCAAATTAATCAATTTTTAGCAGAAATAAATTGCCTGAGTCCAGCAGCGCACATCGGCAAGACTGTACGCGAAATATTGCCGAATATGGCTCCCATAATAGAGCCTTGGTACGAACAAATTTTGAGGACAAAACAACCCTTAATTAATATCGAGATGAGTGGTGACAATCCCAGAAAGCCTGGGTTTGTCCGACACCTGACAGGCTCTTATTTTCCCTTGCTAGACAAAGATGGCGAGGCTCTCGGCATCGGTGCAGTTGTAGTTGACATTAGCGATCGCAAACAAGCAGAAGCTGCGCTGCAAAAAAGCGAACAGCTTTACCGCACTATGGCAAGCAACTTTCCTAACGGTGCGGTAGTTTTGTTCGATCCAGAACTGCGCTACACGCTGGTAGAAGGTACAGAATTAGCCGCAGTGGGGCTTTCTAAAGAGTTGATGGAAGGCAAGACAATCTGGGAGGTATTTGAGCCAGAGGTTGGCGGTACTCTCGAACCAACTTATCGGGCAGCACTGGCAGGAAAAAGAGTTGTTACAGAAATTATTTACAGCGATCGCGTTTACCTTGGTTATGCTTTGCCAGTCAGAAACGAACGGCAAGAAATTATCGGCGGATTGCTAATGACTCAAAACATTACGGCTCGCCACTTAGCAGAAGAAGCGCTCAGGGAAAGCGAGGAAAAATACAGGTGTATTGTCGAGACAGCAGACGAAGGAATTTGGATCGTAGATACGGAGGGTAAAACTACTTTTGTCAACCAAAAAATGGCCGATATGCTCTGCTGTACTCCAGAGGAAATGATCGGAGAGTCGCTATTTGCTTTCATGGATGCAGAAGGCATCGCGATCGCACAATTCAGTCTCGAACGCCGCCGTGAAGGAATTCGCGAACAGCTCGATTTTAAGTTTCTTCGCCGAGACGGTAGCGACTTGTGGGCGATGGTTTCTACTAATTCCTTGGCCGACAAACAGGGACGCTATGTGGGCGCTTTGGCAATGGTTGCCGACATTACCGATCGCAAGCAAACAGAAGCGGCATTGCAGCAGTCGGAAGCCAAATTTCGATCGCTCTACGAATTAACCAGTTTGCCTGTTTTGATGTTATATGAGAATGGCATCACCGATGCCAACACAGCCACCCTAAAATTATTTGGCTGCACTACCGCGCAACAGTTGTACGGCAAAAACCCCGGCCAACTGTCCCCTCCTTTTCAACCCAACGGCAGAGATTCTGTGAGCTTGGTTAACGAAATCCTGGCGATCGCCTTTGAGCGGGGCAACCACCGTTTTGATTGGGTTCATCAGCGCTTAGACGGTACTGATTTTCCCGCAGAAGTCGTGCTGACAATCATCGAGGTTGGAAATGAAAAAATCATCCAAGCAGTTATCCAAGATTTAACGGATCGCAAACTTGCAGAAGAAACTTTAGTGCGATCGGAACAAGCGCTAAGACAGCAAGCTCAGCGAGAAAAACTGCTCAATCAAATCGCCAACCAAATCCGCACTTCTTTAGATTTAGACACAATTGTAGAAACCGCCGTTCAAGAAATTCGCAATTTGATGCACCTAGATTGGTGCATCTTCACTTGGTATCGCCCCAACACGACTCCTCCGGTTTGGGACGTAACTTACGAAGCGAAGAATGCAGATTTGCCGAGTATGCTTGGCACTTATCCTGTAGACGACAAATCTAGTCTCGCAGTGCGACAGATTTTGCGGCGAGAAATTCTGCGAATTGATGATGTCAGCACTTTTGAAGATGTAGAATTGCGCGAAGTTTTCCAGGCTTCAAATTTTAATTCAGTCCTGTCGCTGCCAATTTATACTGCTTCCGGGGATATTGGGGCGATTACGTGCTATCAAACCCTGTCCATGCGAAATTGGAGCGACTCTGAAGTCGAACTGATGCAAGCGGTGGTCGCTCAAATTGCGATCGCGATCGACCACGCCGAACTCTACACCCAAACCCGCACAGCGGCCCGATTAGCTCAAGCTCAAACTCAACAGCTAGAACAAACTTTACACGAACTCCAACGCACCCAAACTCAATTAATTCAAAGTGAAAAAATGTCGAGTTTGGGCCAGTTAGTAGCAGGTGTGGCCCACGAAATTAACAACCCGGTTAATTTTATTTATGGCAATCTCAGCTACACCAGCGAATACACTCAAAATTTGCTAAAAATGCTGCAGCTTTACCAGAAGGAATACCCGCAGCCTAGCGCAAGAATTGTAGATGCAAGGGAAGACTTTGAAATTGATTATCTTATTGAAGATTTACCGAAAATTTTAGCATCTATGAAAGTCGGAGCCGATCGCATCCGCGACATAGTTTTGAGCCTGCGGACTTTCTCAAGACTTGACGAAGCCGAAATGAAACAAGTTGACATTCACGAGGGCCTTGAAAGCACGCTGCTGATTTTGCAAAACCGCCTGAAACATAAAACCGATCACCGGACAATTAATCTGATTAAAGAATACGGTAATTTGCCTTTAGTGGAATGTTATCCCGGTCAGTTAAATCAAGTATTTATGAATTTGTTGAGCAATGCGCTAGACGCATTGGAAATGGAGATAAAGGAATCCAATCGCACCGCCAAAAATCTCGCAATTACGATTCGCACCGAAGTAACCGACAATAACTGCGTTGCGATTCGGATAGCTGACAGCGGCCCGGGGATGAGCGAAGATGTAAAAAAGCGCTTGTTTGACCCGTTTTTCACTACTAAACCCATTGGCAAAGGAACTGGCTTAGGATTGGCCATTTCGCACTCTATTATAGTAGAAAAACACGGCGGCAAGCTTTCTTGCAATTCTGTATTGGGAGAAGGTTCCGAATTTGCGATCGAAATTCCTATGCGACAAAACATAAATTAAAACCCGTTGCATTGCTATCATCTAATGCCCGAGCGATAGATTAGATTTGATAGGATTCAAATCCGACTCTTTACCACCAAACGCACACCACCAGCGGGTGCCATTGTCAAACCCCGGCGTACTGGCAAAACCGGACGATTTTCTGCAAGTTCTAAAGAGTATCGTGACAGCACTTTCGCCAATACTAACTTCATTTCAAACATTGCAAATGCCGTGCCAATACAGCGGCGGTTCCCTCCCCCAAACGGCAAATATTCGTAAGGCGAAAATTGACGTTCTAGAAAACGTTCTGGTTTAAAACGCTTTGGTTCCGGGTAAATATCCGGTCGGTGGTGAACCAAATAAATGCAGGTAGAAAGTATCATTCCTTTGGGAATATTATAACCCATTAACTGCATGGGAGCTTGCAGAAGGCGCGGAAATGCAAAAAATAGGATCGGATAAATCCGCAGCGTTTCGCAACAGACAGCATTCAAATACTGGAGTTTAGTTATTTCCCCCGGCTCGCAATTTTCGACATCAATAGAATTGAGTTCTTGGAGCAGTTTTTCACGGACTTCTGGGATGTAATGAATCCAATACAAAGCCCAGGCTAAAGCTGTGGCTGTAGTTTCGTGTCCTGCGAATAACATTGTCATTAATTCATCCCGCAATTCAACGTCGCTCATCGGCTGTCCCGCTTCGTCACGAGCTGAAATTAACAAGCTCAAAATGTCTTCGCCCAATGGTTCAGACTGAGTTTTGCGTTCGCGAATTTCTTGATAAAGCAGTTCATCTAAACGCTGTCTTTGTCGCAGAAATCCTCCCCAAGGACTCCAAGCACCTAAATCTTGTTGCAACGGCTTGATAAACAGAAAGGTAGCGCTTAAGGGATTACTAAAAAAATTTAACATTTTAACAAGAAGTTGCTGGATTTGCTGGTAGCGTTCTCCTTCGCTCAGCCCAAAAACAGCGTGTAAAATTACTTCCAAGGAAATCTCCTGCATAGTTAATTGCGCGACAAAAGAGTTACCAGGAGTCCAAGAATTAATTACTTTTTCGGTGGTATTGCGGATGATTTGTCCGTAAGCTTTCATGCGTTCACCATGAAAAGGTGGCATTAAAAGTTTACGCTGCTGCAAATGTCGCTCGCCATCTAATAAAAATAACGAATTCCCTCCTACTAAAGGTAGCGCTATCTGATTTACAGGACCGGATTTAAAGAGTTTGGAATCGGCGGTAAAAATTTCTTGAAGAGCTAAAGGATTGCTAATAATTACTTGGGGTGGAAAGTTGCTGAAGATGCTGGTAAAAAGGTCGCCGTAGCGCTGATAATTACTATCTAAATAATACAGAGGATTTAAAATTCCCCGCACTGTCTGAACAAATCTAGGGTCTTTAGGGCCGTCTAGCAATTTGTTGGTAGCATGATTTTGAGAGTGAGAGTTTTCTGTGGGGATAGTCATTTGTTTTTCTCCTAGTTTTAGGGTTTCACAGGAGTAATGAAAGCATAAGTCTTATTTTACAAAACTCTCAAATCCCTCAGCTAGGAAAAAATAGTACGCGGTAAGCATCATAAATTAGTACGGCAATAATAGGAAACAGAGTAACTCCCAGGCCAAAAGCTCGTTCGATCGGCTCTTTGAGATAGCCTATCCAAAACGCTATTCTTCCGAAAACAAACAAAGTTGCCAAAATGGGAATCAGCTTGATGCTGTAAGTATCTAAAAAGGTAGAAAGAATTAAACTGCCTACAAAAAACAGCACAAATTGCTCTAGAGTGTTGCTTAAATAACGCAAATGAATCCGCATTGCTTCTGATTCGGCATTTGCTAAAGGGTTGATGGCTGGGCTGCTAAATCTCCCATTACCAACAGCAACTATGCCGGCAAATAACATCAGTAACGGAAAAATTTGGCAGCGAAGGCTGAAAATTAGGCGCGACTCTGGGGTATTTAATAGCGGTAGGGGCAGCGCTATCACAAAATAACCAATCAGTACAAAAGTAAGGCAGAAGATTAAGGCAGAAATGCCTCGCCGAACAACTATTTGCTGTTGGGGATTGAAACTGAGTAAATTAATCATTGTTTACAGAAACCAAACCTTATTATAGATTTTTTATACCTAGAGATTTTACGTAAACCCGATCGCACCTTGGCGTCTCCACACCAGTGGTGGGCATATATCCGCTATTTTCGTACATTTTAACAGCTTCTTTGAGAATGCTCGCAGTTTCTATCCAGATTTCCTCAAAGCCGCGAGCGATAATTTTACTTTCCAATTCTTTCAGTAAAAATTTCCCCAAACCCTGTCCCCTTGCTGTTGGCAAAATATACATCTTGCGAATTTCCACAGCATTCTTACCGCGCTCAATCGGATAGTAAGCGGCTGTACCCACTATTTTATCCTGCCGTTCAACAACCCAAAATTCACCGCCTTGATTATGATAATGTAGTTCTACATCATAGACATCTCGATCGGCCCCGTGAGGTTCGCATTTTAAACCGTACTCTGCTAAAACATCCCTAATTAAATAGAACGCCTCAGCGCGATCGCGCGTTTCCCAGGAACGAATTAAAAAATCCAGATGTTGGGTTTTCATTGGTAGTTGCAACGTATATTTATTTTTTGACTTGAGCAACTGTAAAATTAGTGATTTTTTGTATTTTACAGTCTTTAAATCCCCCTAGCTTTTAACTGTGAATTCTCGGTTCCGGGTGAAGACTTCCCAGCAACTCGCTCTCAACTAAGGATAATTCCTCCAACCTCTGCATCACAATATCGCGATCGAAATAAGTTGTTGCCAAAATCCAATATACACCGTAATGGCGCGCTTCCGAAGCCATCAAACTGCGGTAAAATTTAGCTAATTCCGCGTCGGGACAGCGATCGCCCAGCAACCCCAACCGTTCGTGACTGCGCGCTTCTATCAAACCCGAAACCAACAAAGAATCCAAAAGTCTCTCCGGTTCCTGCTTGCGAATTTGGGCGGACAAACCAGCACCGTAGGGAGGTGCAGCCAAAGGCCCTAAAGCAATGCTGCGCTGTTCTAACCGCAGGTTGACTTGCTCGAAATGCTCTAATTCTTCGCGGGCGATCGCCGTTAGCATCCTCACCAATTTTTCCCGGGCTGGGTAGCGAAACATTAAATTTAACGCTACTCCCGCCGCTTTCCGCTCGCAGTGAGAATGGTCTAATAAGATTGTATCCAAATGGGCGATCGCCTGTTCTATCCAAGCTTCCGAAGTCGGCTGTTTTAAAAACTTAATAGTTGGTAGTGTTGAAGTCATTAGTCATCAGTTATTAGTCAGCAGTCACTAGCCAGCATTTATCGTATTTTACACAATTTTTCAAACACCGCATACATATCACCAGCAAACTTTTTCGGATTCCAAAGCGGCGACAAATTGCCTGGAGCTTTAGATTTCACCAACAGTGCTTTAATTGCATTTCTCAATTCAGGTTCTTTACCCAATTTTACACCCAATTCCACATATTCCGACCAAGACAAAGCCACACCAGTTTCAATCCCCAATGCCTGCAAAAACGAATAACCCATTCTCGACAAAAACTGCTCTCCTGTACGAGTCACCACTGGCAAATTAAACCACAAAGCCTCTAAAGTGTGAGTGCGTCCGTTGTAAGGATAAGAATCTAACAAAACATCGGCCAACAGATAGATAATTCTGTGTTCTTCCTCAGTAGCAAACCTCGGCAAAAACTTTATTCGGTGCTTGCTCACTTTTTCAGCTTCGCAAGCTTGGTGATATGCAGCCTCAAACACCGCAGCATCGCCTAAAGCTTTGTGAATTAAAATACTGTTTGGCACTTGTTTGAGAATCGCAATTTGGGCTTTTACCAACTCGTGATTGAATTTTATGCCGGGTGAAACGCACAAGTAAACTATCTGATCCAAACCGATCCGATTCGACCTTCTCAATGCAACAGGATCGACTCCATATCTCTGAAAACCGGACACCGCTACAAAGGAATCCGGCATCCTAATTAGCTGCTCGTCATAATATTTTTCCCGCCCGGCTGGGTGCGAGTGCCAGTCTGTAAGAAAGTAATTTTCCGGCGATATGTAAGGGGCGTCAAATCCCAGCCAAGAAATACAAACTGGTGCGGGTTTTTGGTAGAAAATGTCAGCGTGAACTGGTACGCTGAGAGAATCTAAATCAACTAAAACGTCCAGTTCATCTTGCTGAATTTTGTCGATAATTTCTGCAGAATTGGCAATTCCGTTCGGGTAGGTTGTCGGAAAAGTTAGTTTGCCCCAAGTTTCAAATTGCTGAGTGCGATCGTCAGGAACAATTCTTTCGGAAGCGTACAAATACAAATTGGGTGTGATGTTGGACAATTCGCGAATGATGTCAGCGCTGCACCAACCTACAGAATGGCGGCTGAAGTGATTCGACAAAAAGCCGATTTTTAACTTGCTGGATGGGGCAGTTGGTTTGAAACTGTAATTGGCGGGTTGAGAAAAATTAGGTTTGATACATTGGTCGATATACTTTTGGGAAATTAATCTGTAAAGTTTTGAGTTGGCTGCTAAGTCATCTCGCAAATAGGGTGTGCTCAATAACAAGTTTGCATAAAGCGATTGAATTTCCACCGGGCTAGCGGTTTCTAAGTTTTGCTCCAAGTACGACTCTAGCTCTAAAAAGCGATCGCTCGCAATTTGATTTAATCCCGACACTTGATAGGTGCTGATGAAGTAAATCGCGGTCATAATTGGATCGGTTTCGGCACACATTTGACTGTATTGGTGCACAGCTTGTCGTGCGGCAGCTAAATTGTTAGTGTCTCTGAGGAGGCCGCACAAATGTTGGTGTGCCGAAATAAAATCTGGTTTAATTTCTAGAGCTTTTTGAAGGTTGGGTATGGCCTCTTTAAATTTGCCCTGGTGGCGCAAAACTTGGCCAATTTGACAGTATGCTTCGGCTAAATCGGGTTTGAATGCGATCGCCTGCTGCCATGCAGCCACTGCCTCATCTAACTTGCCTTGCCGCGCTAATGTCTCTCCTAAATTTAAGTGAAAATCTACCTCAGCTAGGTGGGGATTGAGTTCGAGAGCTTTTTGCTCGTATGCTACCGCTGCATCCTGCTGCCCCTGCTGCTTCAGTGCCCCTGCCAAATTCCAGTAAGCAGCAGCCAAATTCGGTTTAAGTTCGATCGCCTTTTCGTAATTGACAACCGCCTCCACCAAATGCCCTTGTTTGTAGAGCATACTGCCCAAATTAGCATAGGCCTCAGCAAAATCGGGATTCAGAGCGATCGCCTCGGAATACAACCGCATCGCTTCCTCAATTTGGCCGGTTGCTTGCTGCACATTGCCCATTGTCACGTAAGCCGCCGCCCAATCCGGTTGCAATTCCAGAGCTCGGCGACAAGCAGCGACGGCTGCTGCTAAATTGCCTTGAGAGTAATAGGTTTCTGCAACGACTGTCAGCGATGCAGCATCTTCCAATTGGGGTGTTTCGGATTGGTTGGGAAAATCGGACTTCATTTGGCGGCCTATCTGTGCTATCAAGTTAAAGGTTGAATCTATATTATTTTGCAGAGTAGCAGTTTTAGCGGAATTACGGGCGATCGTCACAGAGAATTTATGAGCGACAAGCAAGCGACACAGCGCCAACATAACATTAAGTGGAAACCAAACCTCCTGCTGGGGATACTCTTGTTAACCTTAGCAATCCCCTTACCCTTTGCCCAAAAGAGTTTCGCACAGCAGCAGCAGACAGCCAGCTTTCGGCAGAAATTATTTCAAACGGCTCTTTATTTCACCCTCTATTTTGAGGGTGGATTCAGCAATCACCCAGCCGATAAGGGCGGCAGAACTTATCGGGGCGTCTTGCAAACGGAATACAACGCCTACCGCTACAGTCGTGGGCTTCCGCCTCTCGACGTGACGCAGATGTCGGAAGCAGAGCTCCTAGAAATTTATAAATATTACTGGGACTCGAGCCTATCGGGCACGATGCAGCCGGCTTTGGCGATCGTCATGTTTGACACCGCCGTTAATTTCGGTATTAATAACTCTATTACCTTTCTTCAGCAAGCCTTAGGATTGCCGCAAACGGGAGTTTTTGATGCCCGCACCAAGGAAGCGCTAAAAGGGGCAAATAACAGAAATACCGCGCTGCAAATGATTAATGAACGAATTATTTACCGCTACAAACGGGTGCAAGAAGATCCGACTCAAATGGCTTTTTTCCGGGGTTGGCTGAGTCGCGATTATAGTTTGTGGGGCTATGTGAATAAGATTAAGAATTAAGCAGGGCGGATTAATTTTCTCCAAGTTGTAGTAGTCCCACGACAGGGGTTTAAACCCCTGTCTCATTTACCCGATGGATGCTATACAGTCACCCCATTCCGATTAGCTGTTGTCGTCAAAATGTATTCAACTTGAGCCGGAGTTAAAGTCGGATTAGCATTCAAAACTAAAGCCGCTACACCCGCTACGTGTGGCGTTGCAAAAGACGTGCCAGTTAGGGTGTCATAGGCGCTATAGGGAGTTGTAGAATAGATGTCTACTCCCGGAGCAACTACGTAATCCAAAGGTGTGGAACCCGCACCGTTCGAGGTGTCAGCCATCCTGCCGTTTATATCAATACTGCCCACGGCAATTCCCCTGTGATCGGCATTACGAGCAGGATAATCAGGTTGGCTAAAACCCGAATTTCCCGCTGCTATCACCACAACAGAGCCTTTGTTATTTGCATACTCAATTGCGTCATTTACTACGTTGGAAGGGTAAAACTCATTTCCAATACTGAGGTTAATTACATTTGCTCCATTATCAGCAGCATACCGGATTCCAGCAGCAACATTATTCCACTCGCCGTAACCAAAGGCGGGCAACACTCTGACAGGCATAATCTTAGCATTGGGCGCAACTCCTGTGATACCAAAATCATTTCGTTCCGCCGCGATCGCACCTGCTATATGAGTCCCGTGACCATCGGGAGACAGATCCATTGGGTAGTTGTCATTATACAGAAAATCCCAACCCCGAATATCATCAATAAATCCGTTGCGATCGTCATCGATGCCATTTTCGGCAATTTCATCAGCGTTCTGCCAAATATTATTATCCAAGTCGGGATGGGTGTAGTTAACACCACTATCAATGACAGCTACAACAATCCCATTTCCTGTAATGTTCTGATCCCAAACTTCGGGCGCATTTATCGCGTCTCGCCCCCAATTATTCTCGCCCAAATTAGGAACATCAGGGAAGAGAGTTGAGCGGTTCAGGGTGCGGCTAACTGCTGCATTTGCATTCACTAAACCATAGCCGTAATTGCGATTAAAAGCACCGTTAGGTGTAGGAATATCAGGCAATACAGGCACAGGTGTTGCAGAAACAGTCAGGTTGTAATTGGTAGAGCCTGAGTAGCTAGAGACTTCGACATAGTATGTCCCTGGAGCCAGATTGGATAAATTAATCACATCCGGGATAGTGTCACTCTCAAAAGAGTAGCCAATACTTTCACCCCAATCAAAAACACCGTTGCTGTTTCTATCTTGAATTAACCGTACGTCAGCATCCGCCGTCAAACCGTCGAGACGCAGGCTAAAATTGCTATTAGTGTTGGTATCGAATCGGTAGAAATCGTCGATATCCCCGGTTCCCACGAACTCCGTTAAGCTGATGCTACCGTTCTGAACGCCAACAACATTACGAGCTGTCAAAAGAGAGTTACCTGGATCGGAAAAATTCAACTGAGAGGCAGATATTGTTCCCGTTAGGGGATCAGTGTTTGGACTCGCTGACTGTGACTGCGGTTTGAGTTGAGCATCGCTCACAGAGTAACTGAAGTCAGGGCTGGCATTAGGTACAATAAAATCCGTAGTTTGTGTCTGTGGGTCGGTGCTGAATGCTGCGACATTAGGAAAGCTAGATTCAGCACTATAACTAGAAACCTTGAATGGATCGATCGCTAGCTTGGGCAAGTCGTTGTTAACCGGAAATGCTGATGTGGCGCTCCTGTTTGGCTGTTGAATGACAAAAGGGCGATCGGTAGGATTGGTGTAGATGCCTAACATAAGTTAAAAAGATTGTAATTTTTCCAAAATGTGACGTTGTTTGTAGTAATGAGTTTAGTCCTTAATCTCCATTGAAGAAGACTCTGCGCCCTCACTACAAACCTATGAAAAATGATGAAAATTCCTGAACCGATATGCTGCGGCTTGGAAGTTGAGTCGGCGTTATATCTTCCACAAAGCCTCAGATAGCGTTGGAATTCATGGCGTTGGATTGGCGATCGACCAAGTAACGCTTTCAGATGTATTGTCCCCCATTAACCGGGAGGTTATAACGGCTATGTTTTTAAAAGCCTCATAGATTTACTTGCCTTAAAAAAATTAATTCTTATAATAACCCAAACTCCTTATAAGGTCAATTCATAAAATTCAGAAGTTAAAGTCATAAAAGTCATATTTGTAAAAATATATTGCAATAAGTAGACAAGCAATCAAAGTAAAGTTAAATCATGTATAAGCTAAATACAGCAGTTTTCAGTTGCCCGATCGCAACGCCAGGGGTACTGGCTAATTGGTGAGTGGAAAGCTGTAGATCCTCCCTGGCAAGTTACTATTTTAGGAAAAAAAATGTGCAGAGCGTGTACCAATAACTTAACACATGAAGCTATGACTGTAGAAGAAGCAATATTGTTTTTGGACAATCTCGTATACGAACAAACTGAAAAACACCTGAGTCGGTTGCAACAGTCGATAATTCGAGGTGTTGTAGGTGGTTTGACGTACAAAGAAATTCAGGAAAATGATCCGATCGCCCGCGGGTACACAGTATGCTACCTGGGGCGCTATGTCGGCTACAACTTGTGGAAAGATCTCACCAAAGTATTGAAGCAAGCAGGAATTATTGGATCAGAAGAAAAAGTAGTCGGAGCAAATCTTTGGGACTGCATCATGAGATCGGTACAAAAAGGCACACAACCAACTAATTCTCTTGATCCGATGTTGCAAAAGCTGCTGCGAATGCGTTACCGAATCAGAGAACATTTGGTAAGCACGGAGTACAGCGATACCTATCTGGCTGAAGATGAAAATTTGCCCGATCGACCTTTATGTCTCGTCAAGCGCCTGAAAAGTCAGTCGGAAAGAACCAGTCAGCTATTCGATCGAGAAACGCGCGTTTTATATCGATTGGGCCAACACGATCGGATACCGGAATTGTTAGCTCGCTTTGAAGAAGATGGATATTTTTATTTAGTCTATCAATTCATCGAAGGGCAACCCCTGTATCAAGAACTAATTGAAGGTCAACCCTGGGAAGAAGATCAGGTTCTTGCTTTGCTGAAAGATATCTTAGAAGTGCTTGTTTTTGTTCATAAACAAGATGTAATTCACCGCGATGTTCACCCTCAAAACTTAATCAGGCGCACATCTGATAACAAAATTGTATTAATTGACTTTGGGGCAGTTAAAGAAATTAATACCTCGCACCACAGCATCGGTCAAACGAAATCGCGCGGCGGTACTCAGCAAGATTACATCCCCCCCGAACAAGCCATCGGTTCCCCGAAATTGTGCAGCGACATCTATGCTGTCGGCATCATCGGGATTCAGGCCTTGACAGGGATGCGCCCGAAACAACTTAAAGTTGATAATTTAGGCAATCTCATCTGGCAGAAAAATGCAACTGTCACCCCGAAGTTGGCTAGCGTTTTAGACAAGATGGTGCTTTACCATTTCCCACAGCGTTACCCGTCAGCAACCGAAGCTTTGCAAGCACTTCAACACTTGGGAGTTAGTTGACTGTTGTCATTTGACAGTTGACAGTTGACAGTTACCAAACCCGACTTTAATATCCCCTCTTTAGTCCCTCTCTGCTGGGACTTTGTTTTTGTAGTAGCGGTTTCAACCGCCGAGTCTTATCTGTTCTGCCGAATTTCCCACAGCCACAGCAGCCGCTTGACAATCCGAGCGATAGTGTTGCCGATTGACTAATCCGCTACTATGACGCCTGAATGTACTGAGTAAAAACACTCGGTCTTGCCGATGAATAGGGTGCCAATTTCCGAGATCGAGAGGACAAGGAACAAGGAACAAGGAATCTTTTGTTTTAATTTACAAAAAATAAAAATTATTGAATTCTGCCGAATGCCTTCTAAATAAGAGCTTTCAACCTGCCGTTGACTATCTATCTAAAGTTAGATAAAATAATTCATATTTTATGATTAGCACTTTTAAGAAAATCTTAAGGAGCTTTGTATAGTAGGCAACAATATTACGAGAGTGTTTATTGTTACCTTAGATACGTAGAAACCCAATAATTAGAGGGATCGAGAAATTGGAAGTTTTTGAACGAGCACAACAACGGCAAACGCCCTCAACCCGAATGGCTGCTGTCGAGTCTTTTTCCAAAAAAGCGAGTATTGCAGTAATGGCGATCGGCTGTACAGTCCTTTTGGGTTGGATATTCGATCTGCCACTCTTAAAAAGCATTCTGCCCGGACTCGTTACCATGAAAGCCAATACTGCGGTCTGCTTTATTTTGGGCGGGTTTTCTCTATTCATCCAACAGATCCGGCGCGCCAAATTAACAGCAAGAAAGCCTCAAAAACCTCATAAATATTTAATTTGGGGATGTTCATTTTTAATTATATTAATTAGCGTATTAACCCTAGCTCAATATAGCTTTAATTTAGACTTAGGCATCGACCAACTGCTATTTAAAGAAAGTTATAGGTTGACAAGCCGCGGAACACCAGGACGCATGGCGCCGAATACTGCTGGTGCTTTTTTATTGTTGGGAACAGCGCTGCTGCTGCTGTCAGAACGTCGGCCTAAATACCTGCGGATTCAAATCTTAAGCTGTTCAGCATTTTTAATTGCATTTACGGGTTTGATAGGCTACCTCTACAACAAAGCTTTATTTTACCAAATTGGCAATAATACAGGAATGGCTTTGCACACCTCCGCAGCATTTATGTTGCTGAGCTTCGGCATTTTATTTGCCAGTCCAGAGCGAGGATTGATCGCAGTAATGACGAGCGATCGCGCGGGCGGCATCATGGCGCGGCGCTTGTTACCACGGGCAATTATTATCCCGCCTCTAGTCGGTTATTTCATCATCTCGGGAGAGCGGTTACAAGCCTACACATCGGAGGTAGGGATATCGCTGTTAACCGTATTGAACGTGATTATTTTTACAGTTCTGATTTGGCAGAATGCCAAAACTCTTTGCAGCGCAGACCGGAAGCGATATCGAGCGGAACTGGGACTGAGGAAAGCTAAATCAGACTTAGAAACTAAAGTTGAGAAACGCACTATCCAACTGCAACTCGCCAATGAGCAATTGCAGGAGCAAATTTTCGACACTAAAACAACTAAGCAGGCACTTCAAAAAAACTACAACCTGTTGCTTGCCGTCATCAATAGTACGCCGACAGCCCTATTTGTTAAAGATATTCAGGGCCGTTATCTGATGCTCAATGCTGCGGGAGCCAGTATAATTGGCAAGTCGGTAGACGACATTATCGGCAGAGATGACAGCGAGTTATTTCACCCGGAAATTGCCGACCTAATTAGAAAAACCGATCGCCCAATTATGACAGCCGGCCAAACGCAGGCGATCGAAGAAGACCTGCCAGTCAAAGGAAATTTGAGGACATTTCTTTCTACAAAAAGTGCTTACCGGGACGGACTAGGAAATATTAGCGGTATAGTTACCATCTCGCGGGATATTACTGAAAGCAAACAAGCCGAAATCGCCAACAGAAGTCTGGCAGCAATTCTGGAAGCAACCCCGGATTTTGTAGGTATCTGCGACCTCGAAGGACGCGCCGTTTACATCAACAAAGCAGGCAGAAAAATGGTGGGTATAGGCGAAAACGAAGATATATCCCACCGACAAGTTGCAGAATTCACGGCAGCCTCAGCCCGTAGCACTTTGAAACAAGCGATCGCCACCGCTGTTTCCGGGGGCGTTTGGAGCGGAGAAACAGCCTTCGTCTCAACATCGGGACTCGAAATTCCCATCAGCCAAGTCCTTATCTCCCACTCCGCACCGGACGACAAACTCACATACATTTCGACGATCGCCCGCGACATCAGCGATCGCAAACAAGCTGAACAAGCGCTGCAACTGTCTCAAGCTCGTTTCGCCGGCATTGTAGACATTGCCGACGATGCGATTATTTCCGTGGATGCTGAGCAAAAAATTATCCTGTTCAACCAAGGTGCAGAACGGATTTTTGGGTGGACGGCTGCTGAGGCGATCGGGCAATCCCTGAGTCTGCTGTTGCCCGAAGCTTTTACCAGGGCTCATAGTCACCTCGTCAGCAATTTCGGCTGCGGCCTTAAACAAGCCCGAAAAATGGGCAACCGCAAAGAAATTTTCGCCCGTCGCCGAGACGGTACGGAATTTCCCGCCGAAGCTTCTATTTCCAAACTCGAAGTTGCAGGCGAAATCATATTCACAGCAATTTTGCGCGACGTGACAGCCAGCCGAGAAGCCGATGAATTTGTGCGTCTGAGCGAGGAAAGATACCGATCGCTCGCAAGGGCCACCGCGCAACTGGTATGGATGACAGACGCCCAGGGAAAGCCGATCGCGCCGATCGATTGGATGGCATATACAGGTCAAACTTTCGAGGAAGCCACAGAAAACTGGGTTTCGGCAATTCACCCAGACGATCGCCCGATCACGGCGCAAGCTTGGATGCGCGCAGTAGAAGCCAAAAGTCTCTACGAAATCGAGCACCGCTTGCGGGCAGCAGACGGTAGCTACAGACACTTCTGGGTGCGCGGAGTTCCAGTTTTAGCAGCAGACGGCAGCATTCGCGAATGGGTGGGTACTCACACCGATATTAGCGATCGAGTCCAAGTTTTGGAAGCACTCAAGCAGTCCGAGGGACAGTATCGATCGCAAGCAGCCGAGCTCGAAAAAGCTGTCCACGAGTTGCACCAAACTCAAACTCAACTAATCCAAACCGAAAAAATCTCTTCTCTCGGGCAGCTAGTCGCCGGCGTCGCCCACGAAATTAACAATCCGATTAACTTCATCTACGGCAACATCACCCACGCCAACGAATACGCCACAGACTTGCTCGGTTTGCTCCACCTTTACCAGGAAAAATACCCAAATCCCGTCCCGGAAATTGTAGAAGCAGCCGAAGATCTTGAAATCGATTTCTTAATGGAAGACTTTACGAAGATTTTGGAATCAATGAAAGTAGGCGCCGATCGCATCCGCGACTTAGTTGTATCCTTACGCAACTTTTCCCGACTCGACGAATCGCAGATGAAGCGAGTAGACATTCACGAAGGAATCGAAAGCACTTTGGTAATTTTGCAGCACCGGATCAAAGGTAATCCACTTCGTCCCGCTATTGAGATTATCAAAGAATACGGCAACTTCCCCCAAGTTGAGTGCTATGTAGGTCAGCTCAATCAAGTATTTATGAATCTTTTAGCAAATGCGATCGACGCCCTCGAAGAGTACAACAGCAAGCGTTCTTCAAAAGAAATATATTGTAACCCCAACAGAATTCGGATTAGCACCAGTGCGAATTCAGACACTGTAACAATTCGGATTGCCGACAACGGGATGGGAATCAATCAAGAAGTTATTCACAAGTTGTTCGACCCATTTTATACTACTAAACCCGTCGGCAAAGGCACCGGCTTGGGACTGTCTATCAGCTATCAGATTATAGTTGAAAAGCACCGAGGCAAAGTGCAGTGTATTTCCGCGCCCGGGGAAGGTGCAGAGTTTGTCATCGAGATTCCCATTTGCCAGGAAGTATCAGCGCTGGCTGCCGAAAACACAAAGGAAATGGTCATGAGTCATTAGACAGTTGACAGTTGACTGTTGACTGTTGACTGTTGGCAGTTGATAGTGGGCAGTTGATCGTTGATGGTTGTCATTAATCATAAATTTCTAAACGTCTCCCCGTCTCCCCATCTCCCGTCTCCGTCGCTCGATCGCCCTAAATCGAAATAATTCTTTACAATAACAAAGTAACAATCCAATTAACTTTGACAAAATCCCTTGAAAATGCCTGTAAACCAATTTTCTCCAACCACAGCCTCCACGGAAACACAGACACTTGACTTTGACATAGCCATCGTCGGAGGCGGCATAGTCGGGGCCACCTTAGCCAGCGCCTTAAAAGATTCCGGCTTAAAAATAGCAATAATTGAAACCCAACTCCCCGCCGCCGCCGCAGCCAAAAAACAAGCCTATGCAATCACCCTGCTATCAGGAATGATCTTAGAAGGTATCGGCGTGTGGCAGCAAATCTTGCCGCAAATCACCACCTTCGAGCAAATTAGCCTCTGCGACGGCGACTATCCCGGTGTCGTCGAATTCCACCGCCCAGACTTGGGAAATACTGGCAAATTGCCAGTACCAAAAACAGCTTTAGGTTACGTTGGCGAGCACCGAGTCATGCTGTCAGCTTTGCAAGAATCTTTGGCAAAAAACCCGAATTTTAGTTGGGTTTGTCCGGCGGAAGTAGTCGAGGTAAAATATTTAACTCATTGCGCCGAAATAGAAGTCAAACAACACGGCGAAACCCGCACAATTCGCAGCAAATTATTAGTCGCAGCCGACGGTTCGCGATCGCGCATCCGCACCGAAGCCAACATCAGCACTCGCGGCTGGAAATACTGGCAATCCTGCGTTGCTATCACTATTAAAGCAGAAAAACCGCACAATGATATAGCTTTTGAGCGCTTTTGGCCGAGCGGCCCGATGGGAGTCTTACCATTACCTGGGAACCGCTGTCAAGTAGTTTGGACAGCACCCCACGCGGAAGCAAAAGCTTTGCAACAAATGGATGAAAAAGAGTTTTTGACTTTGTTGGAACAGCGCACGGGCGGGCTTTTGGGGCGTTTGGAATTGGAGAGCGATCGCTTTTTGTTTCCGGTGCAGTTAATGCAGAGCGATCGCTACGTTTTGCCCAGATTAGCACTAATTGGCGATGCCGCCCACTGCTGCCATCCCGTCGGCGGCCAGGGATTAAATATGGGCATTCGAGACGCTGGGGCGATCGCCCAAATCTTGCAGCAAGCGCACCAACAAGGCGAAGATATCGGCGATTTGCGAGTATTGAAACGGTATCACAACTGGCGCAAAAAAGAGAATTTAATCGTGTTAGGATTTACAGATTTTCTAGACAGATTATTTTCCAATACTTGGCTGCCAATTGTAGCATTTCGCCGCTTTGGATTGTGGTGTTTGCGGACAATTCCCCCAGTGAGGTTTTTAGCTTTGCGCTTGATGACCGGTTTAATAGGCCGGCCGCCAGAATTAGCGCAAAATTAGAAGAAACCCGGTTTTTTCCTATGTTGCTTGTACTCTAGTGGTGTTGCCACAACCGCCAGGGGTTGAAACCCCTGGCTAATAGCGAAAGTCGGTTGAAACCGACTGAAAATCTGAGATAAAAATGAAAAACTCTTTAGTCCTCTTTAAGAGGACTTTTGCTATGAGACAGGGGTTTCAACCCCTGGCGGACTATCGGGCTAACCGAGGTTTCTCGCCACTCGCACCATCAAAGAAACCGGGTTTTTTCCTCAATCTTTGCAATGTTACGAAGTTGGTCGCAAAAACGCGGTACAATGATCGACTCCGCTCGAACCCAGCCCTGACGGCAATAGAAAAACCATGCAGCCCGAACAAGAACAAGAAATTCTCAACCTGCGCGATCGCCAATTAACGCCCAAACAAATTGCCCGAAAGTTAGGATTGAAAGCATCCGAAGTCAGTACCTTTCTTCAATCTCATGCAGAACAAACAGCCCTCGCTAGCGCCGAAAAAGGAGAGTTATTGCCCGTTGCTCAATGTCTCGTGGATGTAAATTTTGCGAAGGTATTGTTGGGGAATGAAACCTCTGAAACGAGCGGTTTGGGTTTAGTGGTGGTTACCCGTTCCAAGGGATACAATCGTTTTGTTACAGCCTCTTATTTGATCGACTACTGGTGTTTGGGAGTTAAGGATGCCATGCCGCCACGTAACTGCAACGATAGCCAATATAAAAATTTCGTTCAGCTTTGTTACTCGCAGTTTATGCAAGAGTACGAGGAGATTAGTTTAGAGCAAGCACAAGCCCTAGTTTGGGGTGCGATCGCTTATGCCAAAACATTAGGCTTTGAACCGCATCGCGATTTCGAGCAGTCGAAGGCTCATTTAGGAGAATCAACCAGCGAAATTGGCTTGAAATTCGGTCGCAATGGAAAACCTTGTTATATTGAAGGGCCTCACGATAATACAAAGAAAATTATCAATACGCTTAAAAACTCTGTGGGAGAGGGTAATTTCGATTACTTGTTCGGGATGGGGTAGAAATTGATACGGGGGAGCGTCAACCGCCAAACCACCAATCGTGATAAAATAAACATCGGTGTTACTGACAACTCCCCACAATGGAAGAAACCCGCACCCAAGTTTATCTGCAATTGATTGAGACACTCCTGAATTGCCCCAACGATGAGGAACTGCCGATTTTACAGGCTAACTTAGAATTGGTAGATTCGGGGTTTCTGCAATTTTGCGAGGTAGTAGCAGAAAACCTGGTAGAGGAAGGACAGGAAAATCAGGCTAATTATTTACGAAATCTTGCCAGTCAGATAGGGCAATTCTTGGGGATGAACGATGACGGAGAGAGCGATAACTCAGAAGGTGAAAATCCTCAAGAGTATGCAAAGTTTATCGGAGAATTATTGCAAGCAGAAGCAGATATCCGGGGCGATATTAAAGTAATTTACCCCATGCTGGCCGGGCGGCAACATCTCCTCAATGACCGTTTTGCCGAGACTTTACAGCAAGTGACCCAGAATTTAATTGCCGAACATCCCAAAGCAATTGAATTTACTCTCGGCCTCATTGGAAACTTGATTAGTCATATTAGTGACTTTCCGCAGGGGGAGAGAGCGAATAATCTTGAAATTGCCATTACCGGTTATCAAATACTTTTAAGTAATCGGGAACCCGGGAGCGAAAAATGGGCCCTAACGCAAAATAATCTGGCAATTGCCTACAGTGACAGAATCAGGGGAGAGAAAGCACAGAATATCGAAAGTGCGATCGCATCTTACACTGCTGCATTAACCGTCTACACCCGCGATGCCTTTCCCAAAAAATGGGCCCAGACGCAAAATAATCTGGCAATTGCCTACACTGAAAGAGTCAGGGGAGAGAAAGCTCAGAATATCGAACTGGCGATCGCATCTTACACTGCTGCATTATCCGTCCTCACCCGCGAAGCTTTTTCCGAGTATCTGGCAACGACGCAAAATAATCTGGGAGTTGCCTACCGTAACAGAATCAGGGGAGAGAAAGCTCAGAATATCGAACTGGCGATCGCATATTTCACTGCTGCATTAACCGTCCTCACCCCCGATGCCTTTCCCGAAAAATGGGCTCTGACGCGAAATAATCTGGGAATTGCCTACAGTTACAGAATCAGGGGAGAGAAAGCAGAGAATATCGAACTGGCGATCGCATCTTACACTGCTGCATTATCCGTCCGCACCCGCGATGCCTTTCCCGAAGATTGCGCTCAGACGCAAAATAATCTGGGAATTGCCTACAGTAACAGAATCAGGGGAGAGAAAGCAGAGAATATCGAACTGGCGATCGCATCTTACACTGCTGCATTATCCGTCTACACCTGCGAGGCTTTTCCCGAAGAGTGGGCCCAGACGCAAAATAATCTGGGAGTTGCCTACAGTGACAGAATCAGGGGAGAGAAAGCAGAGAATATCGAACTGGCGATCGCATCTTACACTGCTGCATTAACCGTCCTCACCCGTGATGCCTTTCCCGAATATTGGGCGGGCACGCAAAATAATCTGGGAGAAGCCTACCGTCACAGAATCAGGGGAGAGAAAGCTCAGAATATCGAACTGGCGAAAAATTATTACCACAATGCTTTAACTATCAGAACTCGTGACGCTACTCGTGAGGCTTTCCCGCAAAAATATACAGAAACTTTGTTTAATTTAGGTAATCTTTACCGAAGTAACCAGCAATGGAAACTCGCTTATGATACCTATGCCGCAGCGATTGAAACAGTAGAATTTTTACGGGGCGAGATTCAATCTGGGGATGAAACCAAGCAGAAATTAGCCGAAGAATGGAATCAACTCTATCGAAATATGGTGGAAGTTTGCCTAAAGCTAAAAAACTACACCGAAGCCATAGAATACGTCGAACGCAGCAAAGCCCGAAACTTAGTGGAACTCGTTGCCACCCGCGAGTTATACCCCAAAGGCGATCTTCCCCAAACCGTTCTCAAGGAACTCTCGCGCCTGCGTCAAGAAATTGATGCCGAACAGCGCCGACTAGACAACCAACAGACAAATCGTAACAGCAACGGCGGCACAATATCGGGAGAACGCGGCCTCCAAATCGACACCCTACAAACTACCAGCCGCGATCAAACCCATCTCACCCAATTGCGGCAACAACTCGACGAGCTGGTCGTCCGTGACATCAAACCCATTGACCCCGACTTCCTCCTGACTCAAGAAGTTAAAGGCATCTTCTACAGCGATATTCAAGCCCTCACTGCAGAAAACACCGCTATCCTTGAATGGTACATCCTGGGCGACAAATTCCTTACTTTCATTATCACCCCCCAATCACCAAATCCTATAGTATGGCAATCTTCAAAAGCCGACTTTCAAGCCTTGGTAAATTGGGGCGAGGAATATCTGAGAGATTACCAAGAAGAAGATCAAACCCAATGGCAATGGCGGGAAAACCTAGCCCCTCGCCTCCAAAGCTTATCTGAAATATTGCATATCAATGAAATTCTGGGGAAAGTACCCAAACACTGCGATCGACTAATTTTAATTCCCCACATTTTCCTACACCTGTTCCCCCTTCACGCTTTGGCGGTTAGCCCTGAAACCTGGAAGCGATTTAACCCAGAAACTCAGTCTCCTGAACCCATCAATCCCTACTTACTAGATTGCTTCAAACAAGGTGTCCGCTATTCCCCCAGTTGTCAACTGCTGCAACAGGCACAAAGGCGAAAACGCCCAAATTTCACTCACCTATTTGCCGTCCAAAATCCCTCTAATGACCTGAACTGTAGCGACTTAGAAGTACAAGTGATTAGTCAGCATTTCGACTTCAAAGATATCCTCATCCAAAGAGATGCCAAAAAATTATTCATAGATAACAGCCGTCTCCGCATCACCCACTGCGCCCACTTTAGCTGTCATGGCTACTTTAACTTTAATCAACCTTTGCTATCAGCATTGCTGCTAGCCGACTGCGAATTACCCCCGCCTCCCCCTGAAGAAAACCCCACTCGCTATCTACCCTTACAAAATGGCAACACCCTCGACCTCACCAAATGCCTCACCTTCGCAGATATCTTTGACCTTGACCTCCGAGAATGCCGCCTGGTTGTCCTCTCCGCCTGCGAAACAGGCATCAGCGAATTTAACAGCATCAGCGACGAATATATCAGCTTACCTAGCGGTTTCCTGGCGGCTGGTAGCTCTAGTGTAGTAGCGACTTTGTGGGCCGTCAGCGATTTGTCAGCCTCATTTTTAATGATAAAATTTTATCAGCTTCTCAAAGCCGGGTTAAGTGTCTCCCTTGCCCTTAAATCAGCTCAAGTTTGGCTGCGGGATGCCACTAAAGAAGATTTGCAGCTATGGACAAGCAAACTTACCTTGAGTCCCACACAAAAAATTGTACAGTTACCTGCATTATTTAATAAGATGGAAGCTAAAGCTAAACCTTTTCAATCGCCTTACCACTGGGCTGCTTTCTGTGCTATCGGTCAATAGGAGTCTATAAATGTCATTTGAAGAAGACAACACTAGAGCATTTCAACTGTTGATTGCTACCCAGCCTCAATTATTTTATAAACACGAGGCTGAATTACACCAGCTACGTGCTAGTCTGTCAGATGATATTAATCAAATATCTCATGCTGTCTCAATTTGGTGTAATTGTGAAAGTCGCCGTCCAATACTTGAGGCTTTGATAAACTTGCAGGGCGATAGTAATAAGTTTCGCCCACCAGGAATCGGCGACAACGTGAAGGCTCCTTCAGAGCCAGAGCCTAAACCTCGTCGCGAAGTCACCAAAGAAACGCTATCAAATGCCATCCAAGAAACTTTCCCCAACCAGTCAAAATAGCACTCAGGCTCTAGGTGATGAACAATACTCAATTGACAGGCAAACTTGCCAACCCCAAACTAATGCTGTTTGCCTTTCATTTGTGCAGCAACCTGGCAAAAGGGGATAAACAATCTGTAGAGGCTGACCATTTATGGCATAAATGCGTTGCTTTGGGACAACTGCTGCAAACAGAGCCAAAGCTCGATTTTTTACCTGAAAACCTAAGCAATAGAAATAGCCAAAATAACGAACAGAGCGAGTATGTGGAACTTTGGCAGTCAAATGTCGAGAGACTGGTGTCATTTACAACTGTTAGCCAACCGGATCAACTACCTCTGAAAGGCGTAATTTATCCCCTCCGACTCCACGACACTTACGCACTAGACTTCACGCTGCTTTTTCGCAATTCTACAGTAGAAGTCAAGCAACTGAGCAGTCTAAATTTTCAAGGCTGTCTGCTACCTTGTGAAATCGAAGCATCACTGGGACAAACCCTAGTATTATTTGCTAAACCTGTTGATTTTGCTGGCAATCATCAAGATTTAGCAGTAGATTGTGTAGAGGCTTTGTTTCAAGATTCAGAGCTTAAACAGCCAAAACCCTATTTAGTCGGTGACGGAAAACTTCTAGGTAGTCCCATTTTTGAATTTGACAATAGTCAAGAAGATCCCAGGTTAAAGTGTCATATTCTAGTCTGGTTAGATACTAATGAAAAAACTTTAAAGTGGGAGGAGGATGGCTATTATTACCGTCCGCTAATCAATTTGTTATGCTGCCGCAGTAAAATCATTTATGCTTATCACCAAGCGTATCGATGCAATGAGGAAGCGAGAAAAATTTATAGGCAATTAGAGGAGAAGGTGGAAGAGTTTAGCCGTTTGAAATCAGATAGAGAGGAGCGGCTGGAACAACTGGAGGGGTGTCTGACTGAACTCCCCCAAATCGGGTTAAATTATGCCCGCTATTTGCGAGATATAGAATTTCACCAAACTACAATTGAAACGAATGTTGCAAATTATAGTTATTGGCTCAAACAACTTGGCGATTGCAGCGTCCAAGAAATGGATAACTTAGATTTTATACAAAAATTTGTTGACCGGAGTTGCCCGATATTTCAGAAACAGATTAAAGTCAATATGAGTTATCTTACCGTAGGACGGCAATTGTTTCAACAGATGATTGAAACAATCCGGGGCATTGTGGAAGTTGATGCTCAAAAACAACAGGTACAGTATGAGAAAGTGGAAAAAGAGCGCGATCGCAATTTACAAAATACGATTCAAGCAGTCGGTACCGGCATCGGTGTCGGAGTCGGCTTTGCCGGAATCGTAGCAGCCGGCTACCCCTTAATAATCGAAAAACCTTGGGATTTCCCTTCTCCCCAACATCCTCTGCTTCCCCCGCATCCCTTCATTATTGCCCTTCTACTTAGTTGTTTATCCGGTGGAGGCTTGGGATGGTTGGCTTGGTTTTTCACTAAACGCCACCTCAAGGCTAAATCATCACCTCAGCAGACAATTTCACCTAGTCCCCAAAATCAACTTCCCTTTGGGGATGTGTAATCGCCCTCTGCTTTCTTTGTTAGTTACATTTTCGCACTCATATTCTCGCGACTTACTGATAAATTAATTCACTCTTTAACAACATCCATTAACTCTTCAATCAAAACATCTAGGGTGCGAGCTATCTTTTGAATTGATGTGATATCAACCGTTGCTAGTCCTTCCGAACGAGCATAGTGCCTGACTGTGCTGTACGGAACCTCGGCTCGATCGGCAACATCCTTTAGCGTCCATCCTTTTTCCTCAGCCAACTCTCGGATTCGGAACCTAACTAAGCCGATTCTACTTGACAAACGACAAGTATCTATGTTTTTAATTCAAACACCATTGTCGATCGACAGTTAAAGAGTATTTTGTATGGTGCGGATCTGTCAGAAGTTCGATCGCACTTAAAGATATCTGATGAATCCGCCCCCTACGGTACTCGATCGAATTTCTGGAAAAACCACTCAATATAAAACAACTGCCGACAGCAAAAACTGTCAACAGTTGTTTTACATATTCAATGCGGATGGCGAGACTCGAACTCGCAAGGACATAATGCCACACGCACCTCAAGCGTGCGCGTATACCAATTCCGCCACATCCGCTCTTTCTAGCAATCTCTGGGATTTTTGCGTTACGAGTTAAAGATTCACAGGTTGAGGTTCCTGACATTTAACTTGTGACTTGCCCTTTTAGACCGCCGATTTAAAATCATAGCACCACTACCAGCAAAATGTAAAATAAATTTTTGTGAACAATTTCTGCAAAACCATTATCCAGAACATACCGAAAGGCATTATTGTACAGAATATTGAGTGAATTAAGCAGCGAAGATGGGGTTCTCGAAAATTTTAATCGCTAATCGGGGAGAAATAGCTCTCCGCATATTGCGGACCTGCGAGGAAATGGGGATTGCCACGGTCGCCGTTCACTCCACCGTAGATAAACACGCCTTGCACGTCCAGTTGGCAGACGAAGCCGTTTGCATCGGCCCCCCCACCAGCAGCAAAAGCTATTTAAACATCCCCAACATCATCGCGGCCGCCCTGACGCGCAACGCCGCAGCCATTCACCCGGGCTACGGCTTCCTCTCGGAAAATGCCCGATTTGCGGAAATCTGCGCCGATCATCAAATTACCTTCATCGGCCCTTCTGCTGCCGCGATGCGAGCGATGGGCGACAAATCCACCGCCAAAGAAACTATGCAGCGGGTGAAAGTCCCCACAGTTCCCGGTAGCGAGGGATTGCTGGCAGACGATCGCGAAGCTTTGTCGATCGCCCGCGACATCGGCTATCCTGTGATGATCAAAGCCACAGCCGGCGGTGGTGGCCGGGGGATGAGGTTAGTGAGAGAAGCCTCCGAACTCCCCAAACTATTCTCAGCAGCCCAAGGCGAAGCCGATGCAGCCTTCGGCAATCCCGGACTTTACCTCGAAAAATTCATCGAAAGGCCCCGCCACATCGAAATCCAAATCCTCGCCGACAACTACGGTAACGTCATCCACCTTGGCGAGAGAGATTGTTCGATTCAGCGGCGACACCAGAAACTCCTCGAAGAAGCCCCCAGCCCAGCCCTCACCCAGAAACTGCGAGATCAAATGGGTCACGCCGCCATTGCCGCCGCCAAATCGATCAACTACACAGGTGCCGGCACAGTCGAATTTCTGCTTGACAAATCGGGCAAGTTCTACTTCATGGAAATGAACACTCGCATCCAAGTAGAACATCCCGTCACCGAGATGATTACAGGTCTCGACTTGATAGCCGAACAAATCCGTATCGCCCAAGGAGAAAAACTGCAAATCAAGCAAAACCAAGTAATTCTCAACGGCCACGCGATCGAGTGTCGCATCAATGCTGAAGACCCCGATCGCAATTTCCGGCCCCATCCCGGCAGAATCAGCGGTTATTTGCCTCCCGGTGGCCCCGGCGTGCGGATGGACTCTCACGTCTACACCGATTACGAAATACCCGCTTACTACGATTCTTTAATCGGTAAAGTAATTGTATGGGGGCGCGATCGACCGACAGCCATCCGCAGGATGAAACGGGCCTTGCGGGAATGCGCCATCACTGGCGTTCCTACCACCCTCAGCTTCCACCAAAAAATTCTCGATTCCCCCGAGTTTCTCAGCGGCGAAGTTTACACTAATTTCGTCGAACAGTTCTTGAACAATAGTCAGTAGTCAGTTGGCAGTTGGCACTCAACAGTCAACCGTCAACTGTCAACAGTCAACTGCCAACTCCTACATCATCATTGTCAGGATTCCTTGCTGACCGAGAATCATTTCTCGCAGCAAGCTACAGATACCAACCCAAATAATCGGCGTAATGTCCACCCCGCCGATCGGCGGTACAATCTTTCTAGTTACGGCTAAAAAAGGTTCCGTCGGCCAAGCAATCAGACTCAACGGCAACTTGCTCAGGTTCACCTCGGGATACCAAGTCAGGACGATGCGAAAAATAAACAGCAAAGTCATCACGACTAGGACAGAGCCCAGAATCCAACTTGCAACGGTAATACCAGTCATGGGTCTTATCTCGAAATTTTAAGTTTTGTTAAGTCAGCCGTTCATAATTTTAACCGTTTCACAGGTGCGATCGAAAGTATAAAATTAATAAAAATCAAATTGTTGTAACAAAGGCTTTGAATCTATGACTCCTTCTCTCGCGAACTTTTTGTACAGCCTGCTGATCGGCGTGGTGGTTGTAGTGCTTCCAGCAACGATCGGCCTGATCTTCATCAGCCAAAAAGACAAAATCAAGCGCACCTAAAAAGTCAGCGGGTTTCTAAGTCCGGCGTGAAAGTCAATTTTCGGCTACACGTCGGGCATTCCCCTGATCCGAGAAACCTCGGCTACCAGCAACTGTCAAGGCAAAACCTTCAGTTGACTGCCAAGCTGAGGTTTTTTCCCGTTAAACTCATTATTATACTCACTTCCCAAGCTGAAACCCTGACCGGACGCTGCCCCAGAAAGCACAGTCGGGCTGACAGACTTAATGATAGATGTAAAATCTAACTCGCTAACATAGGAAAGACATAGGAGATAGGCTAATGGTCAATTTAGGATTGAACTGGAGCAGCCTGTTAGGGATCATCCTAGCAGTAGCAGGGGCAGGACTGTATTTTCTGCGATCGTGGCGTCCCAAACTAGCCCGAGACCACGATATTTTTTTTGCAGCAGTCGGCTTGCTGTGCGGCGGTATTCTGTTATTTCAAGGGTGGCGGCTTGACCCAATTCTGGCATTCGGTCAATTTCTGCTCAGCGGTACCGCCATATTTTTTGCAGCAGAAAGCATCAAGTTGCGAGGAGCGACCACAGCCCAAGCCAAAACTCGCGCCCAATACGTAGATGAAGAGCGACCGGTCAGCAACGCCTACAGTTACGACGGCTACGATCCCGAAATGGAGCAGCTAGAACCCGAGGAAGACTATCCGCAGCGTCCCCGGATCAGAGGCAGCCAAGACTACCGTTCCCCCCGGGAAGCCTACGACGACGAACCCCGCCGCCGCCCCTCGACTCGCAACGGCAGCGTTAACACCTCCAAGCCCGACTCGCCGGCTCGATCGTCGTCGCGCAAACGTCCCTCTCGCCCAGAAGCCCCGCCTGCCCAAGAGCCTGACAACTGGGACGTTTCAGACAACCCCGAAGAAAGACCGACCCGCAGTCGCAGCAGTCGCCCCCCAGCTTCGGAAAACCGCAGCTCCGATACGCCGGCGAGAACCAAAAAACCCCGTCCTACGGAATCATCCAGGTCTCGCCCCAGCAACCGCGACGTGGTGGAAGCACCGCCGTCAGACTACGTGGAGTATCGACCTGTAGAATACCCGGAAGACCAACCGGATAATTCCCCCAGTTTCGACAAATAGGCAAACACTAAGTAGATGGGTGAAACTAAACTTTTCTCGTACCCGTCGGCCAAAAAATAAGTTGCGTTTATTGATGCCCATCTACTTATTCTCAAATATTAAAGTGATTAAAAAGACTGTAAATTGCTAATGTGAAACCCGAGACCAACGCAGATATACACAAATAAAAGCTAATTTTTTTTTAAATTATTTTGACATACCGAAGCTGTGGAACTAATCGACAGCATAATAATCTTAATATAAAATACCCATTCTTAAATCAGCAAGATGCCATTACTTGAAATAGGAGATCCGGCTCCCTGGTTTTCCATTCCTTCTACAAATAACCCCTTATTTCATTTCTCAACGGTGGCCGGCCGGCGAGTCGTGCTGTTTTTCTTTGCCAGCGCAGCTTTTGAACAAATCCAAGTTATGCTCAAAAGCTTTCAAGAGCTTTCAGAAGAATTCCAAAGCTTGCAAATACTGCGGTTCGGAGTCAGCGTTGACCCAGCAGACAAAGAACAAAACAGACCGACAACAATTGCTCCGTCCTTCCTCTTTTTCTGGGACTTGGATAAAACAGTCAGTCAGCAGTACGGTGTTTCCCGAGATGCCGAAGAAAATGGAGTTGCCGGAGTTCACTATGTCCCCCAAACTTTTGTACTCAACGAAAACCTTCAGATAATTAATATTTTGCCGATGGGTGAACCGCACCAACACGCCCAGCAAGTATTAGATTTTCTCAAAACTTTGCCCCCTATTGAGGAAGCCCGAGCAGCCACTCGCCACGCCCCGGTGTTGGTAATTCCTAACGTTTTGGACAAAGCCTCTTGCCGCAGTTTGATCGAGGTGTACAAAGCTAATGGTGGCAGTCCCTCGGGCTTTATGAGGCAAGTGGACGGGAAAACTGTTGGCCTTCACGACGAGAATTTCAAGAAGCGCCGAGATTTTTTTATTGAAGACCCAAAGTTACAGCGACAATTGAATTCGATTATTTTGCGCCGGGTGCGGCCGGAAGTAGAGAAAGCTTTTCAGTTTACAATCACTAGGTTTGAGCGGTATTTGGTGGGCTGTTACGATGCTGACAGCGGCGGTTATTTTCGACCGCACCGCGACAACACTAGCAAAGCTACCCTGCACCGCAGGTTTGCGATGACGCTAAACTTGAATGTGGGAGAGTACACGGGGGGATTTTTACGGTTTCCAGAGTACGCGCCGCACGGTTATAAAGGCGATTGTGGCACGGCGATTATTTTTTCGTGTTCTTTGCTGCATGAAGCGACGCCGGTGATTAGCGGCCAGCGTTTTGCTTTGCTGTCTTTTTTCTACGGCAATGAGGATGCTGCGGTACGACAAGCTAATTTTAAGTATTTAGCTGCTGATTCAGATTCCCGAGTTGGAGAACCGGCGTGAGGAAGGTCACTACCCTGGTGCAAGTCCTAAAATAATTACAAAAGGTAGTTAGCGGTTAGCCACCAAACCTAATTCCTAGCTACCGATCGCTAAATAATAATCGATCGCCATGAATTTAAAAGTTTTAAGTTTAGCAGTATCGGGAATTTTAACGGTTGGGGTTGCAGCCAGCGCTACTGCGGTTGTTACGACATCCCCTGTACGGCAATCAACAGATTTAACGGAATTTAACTCGCTGCATTCCCAGGGTGCGATCGCCCAAAATAGTGTCGAAGAACAAACCAATATTCGGGTCTACGAAAAAGCCAGTCCTGCGGTTGTTAGCGTGGATACGGGTAAATCTAACGGTAGTGGCACAATTATCAGCCCCGACGGCATGGTGTTAACCAATGCCCACGTTGTTTCGGCAGGCGGTACCGTAAATATCATTTTGGCAGATGGCAGAAAACTGGTCGCCGATGTCATCGGATTCGGCGAAGACGGTCTAGACTTAGCCGTGGTTAAGATTCGCAATGAAAACAATTTGCCCACAATTCCTTTAGCCCGTCCAGGTTCGGTGAAAGTCGGGCAACAAGCATTTGCCATCGGCAATCCCTTCGGTCAATTTCAAGGTACTTTTACAGTCGGAATCGTCAGTCGCATCGACCAGCAGCGGGGCTTAATTCAAACCGACGCCGCTATCAATCCCGGCAATTCAGGAGGCCCACTACTCAACAGTTCGGGAGAATTAATCGGCGTCAATACTTCTATTTTTACTCGCGGTCGGGGTGGTGGCAGTATCGGTATCGGTTTTGCTATTTCCGCAGACAAATTACCCGCTTTCCTGACAGCCGTGCGAGAAGGGCGAGCCCCCCGCGCTGCTCAAGCCCGATCGCCCTTTGGCAACAAATCACCTCAAAAAGTTGCCTTAAACGGGCCCGCCGTCAGCGGCCTCCTCACTGACAAGTCTAGCGTTCTGCCCACTGACAACAGCTTTTTTGACCTCTACTCCTTTGAGGGAAAAGCCGGCCAGCAAATCACAATAGAAATGAAAAGTCAAGAAATTGACCCTTATTTAATTTTACTCGGCCCCAACCAGCGCGAAATCGCACAAGACGATGACGGGGCAGGCAGTAAAGACGCCAGAATTACAGTCACGCTGCCAGCAGACGGGACTTACACCTTAGTGGCAAATTCCTACCAAGCTAGGCAGTCCGGGTCTTATACGTTAGAACTGAAAGCGAGTGCTGCTACCGAACCTTCTCGGGCGATTTTGCAAGAAGAAGGCGCTTTAGTCGCAGGCGGCCCGGTACTGCCGTCTGACAACAGTCTGTATCGCGAGTATACTTTTGAAGGTCGATCGGGTCAGTCTGTAGCCATTTCCCTCGAAAGCACAGATTTCGATCCCTATGTGGCTATCTTTGGCCCTAACGGCCGATTAGTGGCAGAAAATGACGATGGGAGCGATTCCACTAAAAATGCTTTTCTGACCGTTACTTTGCCCGCTACGGGTCGCTATCGCGTAATTGTCAATGCTTACGATGCTTCGGGCCGGGGTCGTTACACTCTCACAGTCCGTTGAAAATGGGGAAAAAGGTAAGGGGTAATCGGGAATTGGTAATTAATTAGTCGAATTATTCTGCTTCCTGCTTCATGCTTACGTACATCCATTAAATCCTTTACAGAATCCGTTGCCGAACTTCCTTCCTGCATCCGTTCAATCCGTTACAGAATCCGTTGCCGAACTTCCTTCTTCCATCCATTAAATCCGCCCTTGCGAATCTGTTACCGAACTTCCTTCTTCGTTGCAAATCGAGGTAATTCATGCGTCAAGTTAGATTTTGGGCGATCGCGCCAATTGCTCTACTAGCTACTTTTTCTGGTAAACCGACTCTCTCCCTGCCAGTTTCAAATTCAGGTGGAGTTGCTAACAGTATTTCCACCCTCATTTCAGGAGAAATTCCTCAAAATTTACCTAACGCGAAGCCTGCTGACAAGGCTGTTTTAGCGCAAGCAAGCCCCAGCCCGTCGCCATCACCAGAGAGTTCGCCAACTCAGAGCCCAACTGTAGAACCTCTGCCGAGTCCTGATGGGGGTGCATCTAAGGTCATTTTAGAGCAAGACGGAGAACTCACCCCTGCTAAGTCTTCTGTACTGCCCTCGGACAGCAGTTTGTACGACGAGTATACCTTTGAAGGCACTCAGGGTCAGAAAGTGGTTGTTACCGTAGAAAGTACCGAGTTTGATACTTATCTCGCTATTTTCAACTCCCAGGGCGAGATAGTTGGAGAAAATGATGATGCAACGCAGCAAAATTCCAATTCAGAGATTTCTGTTACCTTGTCTGCGAATGGTCGCTATCGCGTCATTGTCAATGCTTACGATCCGCCTCCAAAAGGTAGAGGCAAGTACAGTTTGACAGTCCGCGAAATAACTGGAAATTAGTTTGAACGAAACTTGGGAGTCAGGGCACGGCATTGCCGTGTCCCTATAATTCAAGGACGATCGCACTTACTTGTAGTGCGATCGACTTTGGTACATTCATGTGTTATCTGAAACTAGAAAAGTCATAATTTTGCATTTATAATTTGATAAACTGTATTTTAAATAAAACTCTTAAAAGTAGAAGGGAAGCTGAAAAAGCGATAAATTTTCAACTTCCCTTCTTGATTTAGATTAATTTAACGAAAACCCAGCCAGGTAAAAAAATCCTGGCGGGTGAAGAATTCTAGCAGCAAAAGTCCCACGAATCCCACCATCGCAAATCTGCCGTTGATTTGTTCTGCATAGGCATTCCACCCAAAGGCTGGTTCTGGTTTTGGGGTATTTGGGGTTGTCGGTGTTGGGGATGGAGGAGTTTTGGCAGTCATTTAAAAGTGTTGAGTTTTGAGTTTTGAGTAATGACTTTTGGGAAGCTTTGCGATCGATCGCACAACTTGTAATTTACCAGGAAAATGACAGCCGATCGCTAATCTGCTGACTTTTCTAAATTTTGAACCGATTCGATCAGATTTCGCACGGTTTCGGTACCTTCTGAAGGCTCAAAAAACAGCGGGAACTTGCCGCGAGCGATCATTCTCAAACCCAAGGGGCCCAGACTCAGCAAACCTTTAACATCGCGGAAGTAGTTTCCTACTACCTCGATGCCAAACTTGCGCTCGTCTATCCAGCCGCCTTCTTTGACGAGCTCGATTAAAACTTTACGGTGGCGGATCGATCGACTCGCTTGGTCGTCTTTGCGATCGAGAATCTCTTGTTTAATCTTACCAATTTGATCCATCGGCGCCACTTCCATCGGACAAACCGAGTTGCAGTAGTAACAGCGGGTGCATCCCCAGACGCCTGCGGTGCCTTCGTTGTATTGTTCCAGCCGATTTTCGGTTTCGCTGTCGCGGGAGTCGGCGATCGTGCGGTAAGCTTTGGCGAGGGCGTGGGGGCCGACAAATTCCGGGTTGACTTCGCGGGCGTTGCACTCAGAATAGCACGCACCACAGAGGATGCAGTTGCCGGTTTGGTCGAGTTTCGATCGCTCTTCTGGAGTTTGCAGAAATTCGCGTTCTGGAATTGCTCGCGAGGCGGTGCTGATATATGGTTCAACTGCTTCTAGGTTGTCCCAAAAACTGGTCATGTCAACAACCAAATCTTTAATAACCGGCATATTTCCCATGGGGGCGACGGTGATTTCTGGGACGAAATCCGTAGGCATTTCTGCTGAGCTGGAATCGGCTATTTTTTGCAGTCTTGCGAGTTCGCTGGCTACATTTTCTTTGCAAGCTAATGCTGAGCGACCGTTAATTCGCATAGAACAACTGCCGCAAATTGTATTGCGGCAATTTTTGCGAAAAGCTAAAGTGCCGTCGTGTTCCCACTTAATACTGTTGAGGCAGTCGAGGATGGTATTGCTCTCTTCCACATCTAGGGTGTAAGTGTGAACCCGAGGAGCCTCATTTTGATTTTGGCGCACTACATTAAAGCGGACTTTCATATTTTGAGTAAGGAATTTACTTTCTATTTTAAGCTAAATTTTTTAACTTTCTAGAAAGCTATTATTTTTTTAACAACTACCTAAAGTAAGAGATTTTAAAAAATTTATTATTGTTTGATAAACATCAATAATTCTCAAGTTATAGATCCTAAATTACCACTTTTTTAAGCGGATTTGTGAGCTATTAATTGGAGATAAAAGTAATTAATCGCTGCAATTCGGTAGTCGGAGGTGCGTGATGTCCAGCTTGTTTGTATTAACTTTCATGTTTTCCACACCGGCTTTTTGTCTGGGTCTGCTAAATCCTCAATGGGTGGGACTGGGAACTCGTAAGCGATCAACTGCCTTGTACGGCGGCTTGATGGCAGTTTCGTTCGTTTTGCTTGGGGTTACAGCACCTAAGGCGCCACAACCAGTTTCATCAGGGCTGCTGGCCTCAACTGAATGGCCAGAATTTAGGGTAAGCGCACCTTTGCGCTGAAGGTAGCTGGGTATGCATTTCACTTTTTTGGCAGCATTACAAGAAATTTTACCAGGACTTACGGCCGGTTGGGGCCAGAAACGTAGTTTTTTAAGAAAAATACTTGGTTCTACTCATTTACTGCAATTAAAAACCCCGGTTTATAGGCGTCGGAGTGCGATCGCCAACTGTAGGGAAAAATCGGGGCTTTAGTAAGGAGAAATCCCCTAACAGGACTTACGCAAAAAACCCGGTTTATTCCACAACTCGTCGCTTTTTGGATAAATATTGACGCAGCAACGGGGTTTTGGGTCTTTGAGTGCGTCCAAGACTGATATCGTTTCCGGTTGCATCGGAATAATAAAATCGAGTCAACAGTTAACACTCAACCATTCAGTTTTTCGACCCGCCCGTCAACAGTTAACAGTCAACAGTCAACAATTATGTATGAGTGCAACCAAAATTGATATGACTCAGAAACCGGGTTGCACTAGGGTTGGGTGTCCAACGTTCTAGTTTACTTCGTAAATCATAGGGATTTGTGAGTTGGTCGGCGGATAAATAAGCAACTTAACTTCTCAGGACTGACGCACAGGGATTAAAGAACTCAGGTGGTTTAAACAGATATCCTTCGTGCTTCACCTCGGATTTTGGTAAAAGAAACCCGGTTTCTGCGTCCTGGATGAGTTCTCTTTTTTACTGCTAAAAATCGCTATGTTTAATTTTTTCGTCTTAAGCTTTCTCTTGTCTATCCCTGCCTTCTTTCTGGGTATTGTTAATCCGAAATGGGTGGGCGCACCCACCCGCAAGCGATCGATCGCGATGTACGGCGGGTTGATGGCGGCTTCGTTTGTGCTTGTTGGCGTCACCGCACCCCCTCCGTCTCAGGAAGTTTCAGTGGCGCTTCCGGCCCCAACCGATCCGCTAGTATCCTCTCAAACCGCTAAGCCGTCACCGCTTTTGGCAGTGCAGACACCCAAGCCGGAAACTGTGAAAACGCCGACACCAACACCGAAACCTGCCATTTCTGCTGCCACACCTGCACTTGCCAAACCAGAGCCCCGCAAATTGCCATCTTCAGTCAAATCTGTTGAGCGAACCGCAGAGATTGCTATTGATGCACAGCAGCCAAAGGAAGATACCAAGAAAGTTATTTATGAGTCTTCTAAACCGAAGGTTAAAAGTGCCGATTTTCCGAGTTGCGTTAACTCGGATTGCAACTGTTCTGACTTTACGACTCAAGACGAAGCGCAGCGAGTGTTAGAGGCATATCCGGGCGATCGGTTTAAGCTCGATCGAGATAAAGACTCGATCGCTTGTGAAACGTTGCCTTAGATTTTATCTGCCAACAGCCTCGGTTAATGATGAAGGCTTTTTTCGGTGATTGTACTAATTGAAGAAGGCAAGTCGATCGGCTAAAATTGTGTAATTGTTGAGCTTGCGGTGCGGGTGCAGCTATGACTTACAGCTTGAGAATTGTCGATTTGCCAACGAGTGAACGGCCACGGGAACGGCTGATGGCGGGCGGCCCGAAAAGTTTGGCGACTGCGGAATTGATTGCGATTCTCCTGGGTACTGGTCAGGGGCCCGGCAAACTTTCCGCCGTCGGGCTCGGACAGTATATTTTAAATCAGTTGAGTTTGCACCAGCGTGATCCTCTGGCTGTGCTACGCACTATTAGCGTTCAGGAGTTGACGCAGATTCACGGGATTGGCCCTGCCAAGGCAACTTCGATTTTGGCTGCGGTCGAGTTAGGGAAGCGGGTGTTTCAGTCGAGGCCACCGGAAATGGCGGTGGTTGACTCTCCGCAAGCGGCAGCGGATGCCCTGAGTCAGGATTTGATGTGGCAGTCTCAGGAACGTTTTGCTGTGGTGTTGCTGGATGTGAAAAATCGGCTGCTGGGTACTCAGATAATTACGATCGGCACAGCAACGGAAACTTTGGCTCACCCACGGGATATTTTTCGCGAGGTGATCCGCCAGGGGGCGACGCGGGCGATTATCTCGCACAATCACCCCTCCGGGATTGTGGAGCCAAGCCCGGAGGATATTGCTTTGACGCGACAGTTGCTGGCGGGAGCGCAGTTTTTGTCGATTCCCCTGCTGGATCACTTGATTTTGGGGAATGGCGATTTTCGGAGCTTGCGGCAGACGACGACGCTTTGGGACGAGTATCCCCAAGGCGATTGAACTCTTATACTTAACTAATTTCATTACTATCATTAGTTATTTGTATCTTTGGGTCCTCCGACGGCCCAATCAGCTCTGAGAGCAGGTAAATTTTCAGGCTGGAGTCCCCCGCGAGAGCCTGTTTTGGCTGAATGTCGCTGCTGATACTTCGTTTCGATCACAACTCGGTTAATCTAGTATAGGTAGGCTGAAGAGGTCGCTAATCCGATTTTTTTTGAGCATACTAAACGTATACTAAACCAGCACCTAAATATCCATTTATTAAGAAATTATTAAATGGGATGTAAAATACACGGTGTGGTGATAGGAGGAGAACTGTGTTTCTGAGACTTGCAGAACAACACCGTAAATTCGTTCAAGATTTGGTAATGAATCTCCAAGCTTTAGCGATCGTGCTAGAGCATCGGGGTTATCTGGCATCCTGCTACACTTGCGGGGGTCAGATGAACAGTGCCTCATTTATGGTCAGTTTGACGGACAACCATCTGATTCGATTTTTAGTTTCAGATTACGGTATCACTTGGACTGAGATGCGGGACGACCGCGAACTCATGAAACTAGAAGGTGCAGAAGCGATTAATCAGTTACAAGAACTGGCAAATCTCGTAAAGTATCAAATCCAACCTTCGGAAGCTACTTTAGCGACGGCGCAGTGAGTGTAGCGATTGCACGGTTCCGAGGAAGGCGACGCAAGAAAGTGGGTGCTTGTCTGCTAAAACCGAATCCCCAGCGAGTTAGTTGAGAGGGTTGACGTGTTGCACAGCGATGGCTGCTCAACATAGAAGGGTGCTTTCAGGGTGCCTTCAGACGGTTTAGCGCTCAGTCGATCGAAGTGAGCCTGGGCAGACGGCATACTTTATGCCCGAAGTCTCAAACTTGGAACCTCTAGTTTTTTTTTCCCGAATTTGATTCTCCCTTGAGAGCGATTAGCAAAATGTAGAAGTGTGACTGCTCGTCGGCTGCGATGTTAATTTCTCACTTGGCATTCAAAAGTCAAGGAATTGAAATTAACTTTAAGCAGGCAGGTAAAATTTAACATCCAGAGTGAGGATGAGGCTGTGAAGATTGGGCCAAAGGCGGCCCCGGGGTGTGACGTGCGGGCGAATTGCATTTATTTTTGCTTTTCGATTTAGCCGATAAAGCTAACAATTAACTTGAAACAGCATCATTGCTGTAAAAATCTCACAGCCGGCTTTAGCCGGCTAAGTTTTGCGTATAAGCTGATACGCAGCTAGATTGTATAATATAAATATAAAATAAGCGATAATTAGTTATAATGTATGCCAGCCAAAAACCATCTATCTCAAAATCAAAAACAGAGACTCATTAAACTATTAAAAGAGTCTGAGGATAATTATGTGAGGGAAAAAGTTCTAATCTTATTGCTAATAAATGACGGAAAAAGTTATCGACAAATCAGTGAATTCATGGAGATTGCTTACACAACGGTAGCTTATTGGTCAGTTCATGGCGACCCAGATAATTTGGATAGTTTTTTAGATAAAAGAAGCCAAGGTAATTTTCGCAAAGTCACTCCAGAGTATGAAAAAATATTGATAGATACAATCGATAAAGCTCCGGCAGAATATGGATATGAATTTGGGAGATGGACGGCAGCCAGACTAGCAACATATTTAGAAAAAGTCACAGGAATTAAATTGAGTGGTTCCCAAATATCCAGGATATTACATAAAAAAAAATACGTTTACATTTGGGCTAAATATAGTTTAGAGGACAAACAAAATCCCGTTGAAAGAGAAGTATTTAAACAGAAGCTATCCGAGTATTTAAAAATAACAAAACAAACCCCAGAGCTTTTACAGGTATGGTTTTGGGACGAAAGTGGATTTAGCTTGCGAGTGATAAGAAGAAAAACTTGGGGTAAAAAAGGTAGTCGAAAAAAAATCACAGGTCAAAGGAGAAGAGGCAGAGTAAATATCATGGGTGGATTGAGATATCATGACAAAAAAAGGTTAAATTTTGTAATAAAAAAAGGAGACTCGAATACGTTTTATGAGCAAATTAATGCCTTAAATGATTCGATTGTCCAAGAATGGAGAGAACTGGGTAATCAAGCTGAAAGTTTTGCCGAATCAGGAATAAAGATTGTAATTATTTTAGACAATGCTAGTTTTCATAAAAAGAAAGATATTCTGAGCCAAATATCAGCCGAAATGCTTCATATTATTTTAGAATTTTTGCCACCTTACAGCCCCGATTATAATTTGATTGAATTGGTCTGGCATTCAGCGAAAGAATATATAGCACATCGACTGTTTAAGTCAGTAGAAGAATTGTCAGAATTACTACATAGATTATTAAATGAAGGAGAAATGGTTATCAAATGGGAGCGAAAAATCAAAAATAAAGGCAATGCTATTTTATCTGGTTTAGCTGCGTAGCAGCTTATCTAGGCTTATGGGCAATGTTTTGCCCTCAGATTAAACCGCTCTTTGAAGTGCCCGATCGCACTTGCTACACTAATATTTTATAATATTTTAATTATCAGTCCTAAAATATTTATCGCCAAGTTTGGAGTCAGCATCAAATGGTAAATTTAAGCGAACTTCTAGAACCCATCGCCAGTCAATTTCGCAGTCTAGGAATTCCCGAACCAATTACCCATTGGGGACACCCTGTAATGATGGGGATCGTGGTGGTGGCGATGGGCAGTTTTGTCGGGTATACGGGATGGCAGGGACGTTTGGCCACCGATAAAGATGTCGCACTCAAAAGTCGCTCGGATCACCGCAAGCTTGCACCGTGGATGTTTCTGTTTCTAGCTTTGGGCTATACAGGCGGCTTGCTGTCGCTGGTGATGCAGCACCAGCCAGTCATGGAAAGTCCGCATTTTTGGACAGGTTCGGCAGTGCTGGTTTTACTGGCTGTTGGCAGCTTGATTTCACTAACGGGTTTTGGGGGCAATAAGCTGGCACTGCGCGCGGTTCACGCTTATTTAGGCACGACAGCCCTTGCACTTATGGTGCTGCACGCGGCTTTCGGTTTAAAATTGGGGCTGTCTATTTAGAAGAGGAAGAGGAAGGGGAAGGGGAAGGGAAAGAATGTAAGGAAAGAAATTTTGCCATAACTTACGCATCGGTAGCCAGAAACCAGGTTTTTTATCCTACACGGCGTTTAACCATTTATCCCGGTTGAAAAACCCGGTTTCTTTGGTAATGAGTGCAGAAGTCTGGCATAGGTTTTCCTGAAATATTCCCCCTCTAATATCGTTTCCGGTTGCATCGGAATAATAAAATAGAGTCAACAGTTAACACTCAACCATTCAGTTTTTCGACCCGCCCGTCCACAGTCAACAGTCAACAGTCAACAATCATTCCGGTGCAACCGGAATTGATATAAATTACTAATTAATGAATCAAGCAACGGGTGCCATTTTCTGTCTTGCCTACATTTTGGGATTGATTTCTACAGCGGTTCCTTGGGGGAGATACGCGATACTTGCTTTGGGAATAGCGGTAGCGATCGCCCTGCCGAAATTGTTGCGAAATTTTACTAAAAATTCTGTCAAAATTACTAAGAAAAGACGCAGCAGACAAAAAGAAAATGCTCTTGAAGAACCCTTAGATGCGAGGGAAGAATTGAGTTTGTTGGAAAGGCTGCCGAGAGCGAAATGGGTGTGGGCAGTTGCGGGTTTGGTGGCATTTCTAGCTAGCGTTTATTTTGCAGTTCGATCGCCCCAACCGGCAATAGATGACATCAGCAAACTGATTCCGGCTGGCGGCAACACTCAAGAAGTGGCGGTGACAGTTCGCGGTAGAGTTGTCAGTACACCTCGATTGACTCGATCGGGTCGATCGCAATTTTGGCTAGAAACAGATTTAGTTAGCGAAATCAACGGCGGCGAGGGAGGAGCAGTTGTAAACCGCCCAGTATCCGGCAAACTCTACGTTACACTGCCGCTGCTGCAAGCAACAGGTTTGTACGCCGACAATACGATCGCAGTTGTGGGTTCCTTGTACAAACCGCAGCCGCCGTCGAATCCGGGGGCTTTTAATTTTCAAGCATATTTAGCCAGAGAAGGGGCTTTTGTAGGGCTCAAAGGCCGTCAAATCGACTGGAGGAGAGAAAAAGCGATCGCAGATGTAAATCGAGTTAACAGCCAAACGGCTGCTTTCTTGGAGCCAAGCGGGATGCAGCCATCGAAAATTCAAGCGATGCGGCAGCGGATCGTGCGATCGCAGCTATCGCAGTTAAATGTTCCCGAAGGCCCGCTGATCAGTGCGATCGCCCTCGGCAAACAAGCAGTAGATTTACCTTACAACATCCGCGACTATTTTGTGCAAGCTGGATTGGCCCACGCGATCGCAGCTTCCGGCACTCAAGTTTCGATGGTTTTGGCTTTAGTTCTAGCTTTAACTAGGCGTTTTTCCAAACAATTACAATTTAGCTTTGGCGTCGGTGCTTTATTTTTGCTCGTGGGATTAACTGGCTTTGAACCATCAGTATGCCGCGCCGCTTTGATGGGATTTGGAACACTATTTGCCTTGGTGCTCAACCGCGCAGTAAAGCCGCTGGGATTGCTGTTAATCGCTGCTACTATTTTACTACTGGTTAACCCTTTGTGGATTTGGGATTTAGGTTTCCAACTGAGTTTTTTGGCAACTTTGGGATTAATAGTGACCACGCTGCCACTGATGGCAAAATTGGACTGGATTCCTCCCGCGATCGCTTCGATTGTTGTGGTTCCGATCGCCGCTTCAGTTTGGGTGCTGCCGCTGTTACTTTACGTTTTTAGCGTGGTATCACCTTACAGCATTTTAGTTAATATTATTGCGGCTCCTTTGCTGTGGATTTTGAGTATTGGGGGGATGGTTAGCGCTTTAGCTGGATTGATTTTTCCGCCCGCTGGCAGTGTTTTAGCGCAACTCCTAGACTATCCGGCAAAGGGGTTAATTGCGATCGCCCAATATTTCTCGCAATTGCCCGGTAATTCGGTAGCTGTCGGTCAAGTATCGGTGTTTCAATTAATCGCGCTTTACAGTTTAATTGGCTGGGTTTGGATTGGGGGAAGAAGGAAGAAGGAAGAAGGAAGAAGGAAGAAGGAAGAGGGAAGAAAGAAGAAGGGGAAAAGTAGAGTTATTGCGCTGCCGAGTTTTTCATCGGCTTGGATTTTACCGCTGGCGCTTGTGGCGGGAATAAGTATCATAGTTTTGCCAGCTTGGCACGTTCAATCATCTTTATTTCAAGTTACTTTGCTGGCGACATCTGGCGAACCTGTTTTAGTAATTCAAGATAGGGGAAAAGTGACGCTCATTAATAGCGGTGATGAAAATACCGTAAGGTTTACAGTGTTGCCTTTTTTGCAGCAGCAAGGAGTTAATTCTGTGAATTTTGCGATCGCCACTCACGGTCATTTAGGTTTGAGCGCAGGTTGGGGAAAATTACTAGAACGCTTGCCAATTAAAACATTTTATGATAATCATGCTCCGAAACAAATTCACCGTGGCAGCAATCAGGAATTTATGACGGCTGTGCAATCACGCCAAGGCGTTTACATTCCTTTAGAAACTAGCGGTACAGTTGATCTGGGTTCGACGCGGTTGCAGTTCGTGAATGCGGAGATTCCGGTGGTAGAATTGCTCGTGGGCAATAGAACTTGGTTGCTAGTCGGTGAAATGACACCGGAAGCGCAAAGAAAATTGGCAGCAACGGGAACCTTGAAGCCGGCTCAAGTGCTGTGGTGGTCGGGAAAAACCTTGACGGCTGAGTTATTGGGCGCAGTGGGGCCGCAAGTGGCGATCGCATCTGCTAACGAAATCGACCCAGAAACCGCCGCCCAACTGCGCCAAAGCAAAACCCAGATATTCTGGACAGGGCGCGACGGAGCTCTCCAGTGGACTCCAGCAGGGGGATTTAAGACCACTCTGGAATCGGAAGAAAATCAAACTTCTTTTTTATAATGATTTACAATGTGGCGCACTGTGCGGTAATATACTTTTAGCTCACATCTCAAATCAATTGGAGAGGTGGCAGAGCGGTTGAATGCGGTAGACTCGAAATCTACTTTAGGGGTGACTCTAACGTGGGTTCAAATCCCACCCTCTCCGTACATCTAAGCGTCAAGTGGCAAGCGCGCACCTTATTAATTTAGGGTGCGCGCTGCGTATCTAACCCAAACTTCAACGTAGGGCCCGCGCTGTGCACATTATGATGTTAGCGATCGCCCTATCAAAAATGAGTTAATTCCAATAGAGTTTTCAGCTATGAAATTAAACTCCCCAATCTCAGTAGCATGATAGCCGTTTTCGTTTCGGTAAGTAGATGCTTAGAATGTCAAGGGAATTCTTAACTCGAAACCGAGAACAAAAACAGGGAAGAGTTTTTGTAAAGCAGGCGGTTGCAAACCGCTGTCTCCATCATTAATAAGGTGTGGACTGAGTATGGGGGAATGAGCCTAGATTCTTTGTTTCCCTAGTTTGTAGTCGCTAGTTCCTAGCCTGAGAGCAAGAGAGCCTGTTGCCCGTTCCCCTTGTCCTCTTTCTTCTAATAACGGGGTTGCGAGTTGGGAGGCTGTACTTTATGCGCTAAAGCCCCAGCACGAACTGCTCATATCGGAATAGAAATCACAAACTCCGAACCCTGTCCCAACGAGGAATTCACAAGTAACGTACCTCCATGTTTTTCCACAACAATTTGGTAGGCTATAGACAATCCTAAGCCTGTTCCTTGACCCACAGATTTGGTTGTGAATAAGTGGTTAAAGATGTTTTCCTTTATGGAGGCCGACATCCCCACTCCATTATCCTTAATGCGAATTAAAACCTGATCTTTGGATTCGCTCAGAGCAGTTTGAACCGTGATTTGATTAGGTAGGGCTTTAATTTCCTGAAAACTGCGTCCCTTATTTGACTCCTCCAGAGCGTCAATGGCATTGGCGAGTACGTTCATAAATACCTGGTTTAACTGGCCGGGAAAGCATTTCACTAGGGGCAAATCACCATACTCTTTCACAACTTCAATGGCAGGGCGGAACTCGCTCGCTTTTAAACGGTGCTTGAGAATTAGCAGAGTGCTTTCGAGTCCGTCGTGAATATTGAAAGAAACGGGTCGATCGCTATCTGCCCTGGAAAACGTTCTCAAACTCGTACTGATATTGCGAATGCGCTCAACTCCATCCTTCATTGAGCCAATTAACTTGGGCAAATCTTCTCGCAAATACTCCAAGTCAATATCCTCAATTTCTGTTTCAATTTCCCCTCCCGGATTGGGAAATGTTTCTTGATACAAATCAATCAAATTGAATAAATCACCGACGTATTCTTGAGCGGGTTGCAAATTGCCGGCGATAAAGCCTACGGGATTGTTAATTTCGTGGGCTACCCCTGCGACTAAATTTCCGAGAGCAGACATCTTTTCACCTTGCACCAATTGCAGTTGCATGCCTTTGAGATCCTGGATAGACTGCTCTAGTTTTTGGGCATATTCCTGAGATTGTTGATACAGGCGGGCGTTCTGTAAGGAAATTGCAGCTTGGGAGCAGAGGATGTTGAGGATGGCGACGCGATCGCGCGTAAACGCCGCCGTTGTGAGATTATTCTCTAAATACAGAATGCCCATTACTTTACCATGATAGAGAATCGGAGTGCATAAAACGCTCTTGGGTTGCTGCTCAATGATGTAAGGATCTGCCGCGAAGGTGGTTTGAGTGCTGGCACGATCGAATACCAGGATTTCTTTTGTACGTTTGACGTAGTTAATTATGCTCAGAGGAATTGCTTTGCTTTCTTCAACTAGAAGTGATTCCAAATTACAATCTTGGCGATTTGTACAGTGTACGGAAACTCTCCACTTTCCACCTTCATCCAAAATTAATGCTCCGCTTTGTGCTCCGGCATTTTGAACTGCTACTTGCATCAAAGTCGTCAGCAGTTGCTCTAATTCTATTTCACTGGAGAGAGCTTGAGAAGCTTTGATAATGGTCGGCAAATCTACTAATTCCGAACTGGTGCTGGTGCTACCGATAATTGTTCTATTCTTGTTATAGAGGGAAGATTCACTATTGCTATACGAGTGAATCATTTCGCTCGGATTCTGGCAAGCTTGCTCATTTTGTAGTATAGAAGCAATGAGTTGCGGGTAGCGCTGTTCTAGATGGTCAATCTTTGCTTTGGCTCCCCAACGAGCGTAGGCATAATAAGCATCAATTAAATAGGGTTTTGCGAGTTTTTCTTTCCCCCATTCCAAATAGAACTTGGCAGCGAGTTCGTGAGCTAGTGCTTCTTCGTTAATGTATTCGTTTTCTTTGGCGAGGGCAATAGCCTTGTCGTACATCTCGATCGCCTCTATTTTTTCCCCTAAAACCCGATGTCGTTCTGCCTCCACTAAATAGAATTTATGCAGATGATTCATGGGGGCATGATGTGCCCATTTCTGCATTTTTTCTTGATTAGCTTGTACTCGGTCAATAAGTTCCTTTTGCTCGGAAAAGGGAGTATTCAAGTATACCGACAGCCGCACCAGAGAATCATAGAAATAGAAGATAGCAAAAGTTATCTGTCCTGTAGCTGCACCCAAATAGCTTTCTAATCGCTCGATGTTTTCCAGTGCTTCCGAGTAATGCTCAAATAAATAACAAAGTACAATCTTGTTCAAGTAGAGGTAATGAAGTGCTACTCCATTATTAGTTTGCTGGTGTAGTGGCAGCATTTTATCTTCGTCGTAAACTTCACCCTTTAACTGGCAGGGATTTTCCACCCGCCCCATCATGTTTAAGGCAGCTTGCCAAAATACTTCTACAAAATGAAGCGGTGTTTCTTGCTTAATTTTCAGCACTGCTTCCCAGTAGGTTGCCATTTCTCGTTCCAGTTGCGTTAATTGCTTACCACTAAAATACGAGTGATTAATATATACGCTAATAGTATAGCCAGCAAATTCTAACTCTCCGGTTTCCCGACCAATAAAGTATGCTGAAAGCAAAAGTTCTACTGTATTCTTGAGATGTTCTTTCCAATGTTGAACGCCACCAGCAACTATGTACTGCGTCTTGGCAGCGATTGCTTTAGCATTTGACTTCGACACCAAAGATAAAGCTAATTGACCGAACTGATAGCCTGTATCTATATCTCCCATCGCACACAGCAGAAAAGCATACTGAGCATAAGCTGGGGGAGATACAGAAGCATTGCCATATAAGACAGATAAATCGACCTGTTTGCAAATTACTAAAGGCACTAGGGACGGCATCGCTATGTAAGCAGAGGAAAATAGAGTTGACAGAATCCTCATAGTTGCTAGCTGATGCGGATCTGTCATTTGAGGGAGATCGATTAAATTCTCAATTTGCTTTCCGCTCAAAATTGAAGTGGTTTGGGTCAGCGCGTCTCCGATATCAGATTGGTTTGGCGAGTTGTGAAACTCTATTCCGAGCAGATTTAACACTTGTAGCCCCATACCTAGTGCTTCTTGTAGCTTATTCTGCCCCATATAAGCTTGCATTTGCACTTCGTACACCCTCACTTTGTCCAGCAGCGATATAGCTTTTTGCAACACTCTTATAGCTAATATCTCCATTTTTTCAAAATCGCCGTTCAGATAAGCCGCTTCTGCTGCTTCCTCATGCAGCGTCAAAGTTAGTTTATACTGACTTTCCCAGCTATTTACTGTCAGTAATCCCCTTGCCGCGTTCAAATATTCAACCGCAGCAGAATAGGCTGTAGCAGCTTTCGCTTTCTTTCCAGCAACCAGATTCAATTGTGCTAATTGCTCTTGTTCTGCTTCCTGAGTAATTAGCTCAACTCCCACATTCAAGTGGTTGACAATATCAAAAATTCTTTCTTCTCGCTCGGCTTCTGGTGTATTCTGTAATAACAGTTGACCGATTTTTAAATGAGTCGATCGCTTTTGGTCTTCTGGAATCAGAGAATAAGCAGCTTGTTGGACGCGATCGTGTAAAAAATTATATTTGGGTAATTGGTCCTGGGTAATTAGTAATTGGTCAGATTTCTTGCCCTTACCGATTACCGATTCGCTATTTCCCTCTGCTTGATAAAACTTATAAACTTCGCTAATGGGTAAAATTAGCCCGTCTTGTAGTGCCTTCCATAAAGCCGATGCGGTTTCTTCGGGCGAATTTTCATCAACAATTGCTAACGTCGCCAAATCGAACTGATTGCCAATACAAGCAGCTAACTTTAAAACTTCCTGTGTCGGGGCTGGCAACTTTCGCAACTGAAGTGCCATAAATTCTACAACATCATCTGTTAGTGCCAAGGTTCGCACTCGGGCAATATCGCACTGCCAATAACCAAGCTCAAGATTAAATTCTATTAGCCCATCTTCATGCAAAGATTTGAGGAATTGTGTGCTGAAAAATGGATTGCCTTGGGTTTTCTGATAAACGAGTTCTGTCAAAGGCTGAGCCAACCCTGTAGAACAAGCTAGAGTATCGGCAACTAAACTATTTACGTCGGCTCGATCAAGTGGTGCTAAGGTAATAGTATTCACCTTTACTTCAGTTTTTTGAATCTCTGCTAACGTCAGCATCAATGGATGTGAGGGAAAAACTTCGTTATCCCGATAAGCTCCAATTAAAAAGAGATAGCAGTTATCAACGTCGCTCATCAGCAGTTGAATTAATTTTAACGATGCTGAGTCTGCCCATTGCAAATCGTCCAAGAAAATCACTAAAGGATGGTCTTTTGTTGTGAAGACTTGAATGAATTTTTCAAACAACAAATTGAAGCGATTTTGACCAGCACTTCCCGAAAGTTCGGGGACTGGGGCTTGCTGTCCGATAATACGTTCTAGTTCAGGAATGACTTCAACGATTACCTGAGCATTCTCGCCCAAAGCTGCCAAAATTTCCCACTTCCATTGTTCAACTTTCGCATCTGTTTCCGATAGCAGTTGTCCCATTAAATCGCGAAAAGCTTGGACAAATACTGTAAAGGGAAGGGTGCGTTGAAATTGGTCAAATTTTCCTTTAATAAAGTAGCCACGCTGCCGGACAATGGGTTTGTGAACTTCGTTGACAACAGCGGTTTTACCAATGCCAGAAAAACCAGAAACGAGCATCATTTCAGTGCTACCTGCACTCACGCGGTCAAAGGCGGCTAGCAGGGAGAATACTTCGCTTTCCCGACCGTACATTTTTTCGGGGATGATGAAGCGATCGCACAAATCTCGCTCCCCTATGGTAAATTTAGTCAGCGCCCCTGTCTCTTGCCACTGGGATAAACAAGTTTCCAAATCAAACTTGAGTCCTAGGGCACTTTGATAGCGAGCTTCAGCATTCTTCGCCATCAGTTTGCTGACAATCTCCGACAGCACCAATGGAACGCTCTGGGTGACTATTGAGGCTGGGATAGGTTGCTTAGCAAGGTGACAGTGTACCAAATCCATTGGATCGTCTGTTTGAAATGGTAACTTTCCTGTTAGTAATTCGTAGAATGTTACTCCTAGGGAGTAGAAATCTGTGCGGTAATCAATGCCTCGGTTCATTCGCCCCGTTTGTTCGGGAGATATATAAGGTAAAGTGCCTTCAAGGACGTTGGGATTTTGAATTTCTTGGGTTTCGCGCGGCAGCATGGAAGCGATGCTGAAGTCAATCACCTTCACTTCTTTGTTGGTGGGGTTAATTAGAATATTGGCGGGCTTGAGGTCTTTATGGATGACGTGGTGGCGATGAAGTCCGTCAAGGGCGTTGGCAATTTGAATCGCCATAGGAAGAAAGTCGTTAACTGGTAAGCCTTCTAGGGTTTCGTTGCTAGCTTTTGCCAGACTAGCGAGGTAACTACTTAAGGAAATTCCGCCAAAGTCTTCCATCACCAGAGCATAGCGGTTATGATAGCTCTCCAGGCTGTAGACCTTGACCGTGCCGGGGATATTTAAGTTTTTAGCAATGACGTATTGGTTGCGGAAGTGAACGAGTTCGTTGAAGCTGGGAAACTCATTTCGCAGTAGTTTGATGACGACGGGTTGCCCATTTGAAGAGCGAATGCCGCGATAAACTAGAGTTCGATTGCCTGCGTAAATTTGCTCGTTAAGGTGATATCCTAGGAAAAGTTTTGTGATATTAGTCATATCTACGTATTCCTACTACTTCTGACAAGCCAGAAGCTTTTGAGAGTTACTATCTACTATTTTCGCTCGCTCTACTGTGGTATTCAGTGAATAACATTTTTCTTAATATACTTTGTGGCTTAAATTATCAAAGCGCGAGTTGAAAACAATACTTCAAGATTTTATGTAAGAGCTGTTTATGCTTGAGTTAAGACTAAGTAGAAAATGAAGAAGGCTAAGGCTGATTAAACGACAGCAGTTGATAGAAGAGGAATTTAAGAGGCTAATCAGATACTTAATAGTATTTTTGAAACCGATGCTGGAATGCGATCGCCTATTCCATCTAATATCTAGTTTAGCTCATAATTTAATCACATCATTACAATTCGCGCGACTCTGCATTTAAAGCAGGAAGCAGAGGAAATCGAGTTTGTGCGCCAGAAAATTGCGGATCACTTAGGAGTCCTCGGATCGCAAGCTGAATTATTTGTCAAGATTCAATAACAATCTGCCCAATTCTCAGAAGTGAATCACGTATTAAATGCTAAAGTTCCGAAGCGGAGAATGAAACTCGCCCAAGTCAATCAGGCACTCCAAGCAGAGATTAGCGCCCGTCAGCGATGCTTGCCGACTCTGGCAATTGAGGCAGCGCCGCAGGCAGTCGGCTAAGTTTTTTTTACAAGTTTTTTTTACTTTTATCGTAACGCCCACCGACGATCGTCCCGACGCTTTCCGAGATCGGTTTTCATTTCGGTGGGCTAAAAAACCCGGTTTCTGAGCGCCCCAGTGCGCTCAGGATGGGCAGAAATCTCTCAGAAAACCGGTTTCTGAGCTTTTGCGTATCCTGTGTCTTTCTGCGGAACATCCATCCTGCTTGCTCTCGAAAGGCGTAAACTTGATGCTCGATTAATTTATAATGAGAATTGTTATCATTCGCAAATTAGCACTTCTCATGCAAGCGAACTCAGAAGCCACGCCGCCCCAAGTTGATTTAGCTGTAATCGGCGCTGGGCCGCACGCCCTGACTCTAATATCACACATATTGAAAAAACGCAACAGCCTGCGGAATAAACTTTTAGCATTCGATCCGAGCGGCGAATGGCTGACCCAGTGGCGGAGGCAATTTGCAGCTTTAGAAATTGGGCATTTGCGATCGCCCGCAGTGCACCACCCAGATCCCAACCCTTACGAATTGCGGAGGTTTGCCGAAAATCGCTCCTCGGAATTGTTTCCCCCCTACGATTTGCCTGGAAGTCGGTTATTTGAGGAATTTTGCGGGGACACAATAAAAAGGTGGGAATTGGGCGATCGAGTTATCAAAGCAAAAGTTACCCGCATTCAGCCGAAATCCGGCCATTTCCGCCTGTGGTTTGAAGACGGAAAAAGTGCGATCGCCCGCCGAGTAATTGTCGCCGCCGGAAGTGGAAAACCGCATTTACCAGCGTGGGCAAATCAAATTCAAACACAGCATCCCGCCGAAAGAATTCGCCACTCCCATCAAGTAGATTTGCGAAATTTGCAATTGCAAGGAGAACAAATATTAATTGTCGGAGGCGGACTAACCAGCGGACATTTAGCAGTAGGAGCAACCGCCAGAGGAGCAAAAGTCCTGTTAATGACTAGGCGCTATTTACAAGAAAAACTATTTGATGCCGAGCCCGGTTGGTTGGGGCCAAAATACCTCAAAGGATTCGTCGCCGAACCAGATTGGCATAAGCGGTGGGAAATCATTCAACAAGCCCGCAACGGTGGCTCGATGACACCGGAAATTATGACACAGTTGCGGAGGTTCTCCCGCAGCGAAAAACTGACATTTCACGAACAGTGCGAAGTGGTTGGCGTTCGGTGGGAAAATAACAGATGGACTGTTGATTGCAGCAGTGGCGAGACGTTATTAGTCGATCGAATTTGGCTAGCAACCGGCACCAAACTAGACATTGCAGCCGAGCCCATGTTCAAAGAAATGCTAGAAACGCATCCCATTGAAATAGTTAAAGGTTTGCCAGTTTTAGACAAACACCTGCGTTGGCCCGGATGCGAATTATTTTTGACCGGTGGTTTAGCAGCGCTGCAAGTGGGGCCAGTCGCAAGAAACCTTTCTGGGGCGAGAATGGCGTGCGATCGCATTGTACCGGCGATCGTCAAATCCAGCATTGCACTCTCGCCAGCAATAATTAGTCATATCAATTCCGGTTGCACTCATACATGATTGTTGACTGTTGACTGTTGACTGTTGACTGTTGACGGGCGGGTCGAAAAACTGAATGGTTGAGTGCTAACTGTTGACTCGATTTTATTATTCCGATGCAACCGGAAACGAGATCAGTAGTCATTAGTTATCAGTGAGTAGTCATCAGTTATTAGTTAAGTTGTGGTACATTAAAATTGCATATTTCTAGCGACCTGGGAGCAACTACCCACTTATGGTTTGATTATTTATTGACACACAATTTTAATGCTGAGTGAGCTGATGAGCAATTTACTTTTTAACTCTGCGCTCATCATAAAAAATTCAAAAAATCCTACTAGAAACATTTGATTTCTTTACTTATTCCAATACCTGCGCCAGTGAAACAAATTCTCCCACAAATTCTGGATAAAAGTATTGCTGCCCAAGCGCTGCGACTCCCAAAGAGAGGCAGTTTGACCGTTAATTGCCGAAAAACTCGACCAAATATAAGGAAGTTCGGCGATCGCCTCAACCTTCATCCCGTGACGCACAGCCAGGGCGATCGCGTGAATCAACTCAGCAGCTTGTGGCCCCACAATACTCGCTCCCAACATCTCCCCGTTGCGACGCCCGACAATCTTACAAAAACCAGTTGTCTCCCCGGACATTTGAGCTCTTTCAACATTCTTGAAATATTCCCGACCAATAATGAGATCGTCTCCAAAACGGCGCCTTGCTTGCGCTTCAGTCAAGCCAACCCTCGCCAATTGCGGGTCAGAAAAAATCGCCCAAGGAATCCCGCGATAATCTATTTGAAACATCGGCAAAAACAAAGCATTTTTCACAGCAACCGCAGCTTCGCAATTAGCGATGTGAGGGAACGGATAACCCCCAGCAACATCGCCGATCGCGTAAATGCGGTGATTAGTTGTTTGCAGCTTTTCATTTAAAATTACCCCCCGATAGCTGAATTTAACCCCAGCCGCTTCGAGATTTAACGATGAAAAATCGTGTCCTCTACCGGCGGCGAGAAAAATCTCCTCAGCTTCGATCGCCCTTGGCCCTGCTTGAATCCACTTTTTACCCTCAATCACCCTCGCTTGAGTCACCTCAGTAGCAGTCAGAATCCGCACTCCTTCAGCTTCCATTGCAGCTTGAACCAACCCAGCCGCCTCCCGGTCTTCTTTAGCCAAAATGTGCGAACTTTTCACCACCAAAGTGACAGCAACCCCCAGCCGAGCAAAAGTTTGAGCCACTTCGACACCGCTGGGATCTGCGCCGATTACAGCCAAATTTTTAGGCAACTGTGGAAGTTTGGCTAATTCCGCGACAGTTTCCGAAGTAAAAAAGCCAGCAGATGAAAGTCCTTCAATATTGGGAATCGCCGGCAGAGTTGGACAAGCTAGCAAATAACAGAGCGATCGCAATTTTCGCCCGCCGACAACAAAAGCCAAATCCGGTTTAGCAACAAACTCGCCGCTGCCAAAAATAACATCGACACCGCGAGCAGCCAAAACGCCGAGATCATCAATTTCTGACAAATTAGAAACAACACCCTCGGCCCACTTGAGAACCCCGTCAAACCCCAATTTGATCGGCACGGAGGAATTAGCGACTTCCCAGCGCACCCCCAACTGCTGGCGGCTGATCTGCTGAGCAAAACGAGCAGCCTCCCTCAAAGTTTGGCTGTATCTCAAACCAAGGTCGATCGACTCTTTCTCCCCAGTCGGCAAATCTTGCGAATTACTGAGCGGTTCCACCAAAGCAACACGAGCCGGGAAATTAGTTGCAGTCAAAGCAGCATAACGTCCGGCCGCAGTTCCACCAATAATCACTAAATCATAGTCACGCATAAATAAAAAAGTCAGTAGTCATTAGTCAGTAGTTAGTAGTTTAGGACGATCCGCGCGGGGTCAGAAACCCGGTTTCTTCTTAGATACTTCGCTGCAAAACCCAAGATTTATCATAGAAACCGGGTTTCTTGGGGATGTCCGCTCGAACGACCAATAAAATCCCTTTGTCAAGTGTTATTGGTTGTTAAGCGTCAACTGACAACAGTCAACTGTCAACAGTCAACTGTCAACCGTCAACTGTCAACCGTCAACTGTCAACTGACTAATGACATCCGCAAGTCCAGCAATCAACCGCAGATTTTCAGCCCTTAAGCGCACAGCCACCCGAAAAAACCGATCGCCCAACTCAGGAAAACTCAAACAATCCCGAATCAAAATGCGGTGTCGTTCCAAGAGACTTTTTTGAATAGAAGAAACCGACATCGACGACTCAACCAACAAGAAATTAGCCGCCCCGGCAAAAGGCTGCAAACCCGGTAAATTAGCCAAACCCTCAAATAGCTCTTGGCGAGCAACAGGCAGCCAATCCCAGGTGTGCCGCTCAAAAGCAGCATCTCGCACCACAGCAGCAGCAGCAGCAGCAGCCAAAGCATTCACAGGCCAAGGATCGCGCAGCAACTGCCAACGGCGCAGAATATCGGGATGGGCGATCGCACAGCCCAAGCGCAGTCCCGGCAGAGAATAGAATTTAGTGAGCGATCGTAAAATCACCAAATTCGGAAACTCCTCAACAGCATCGATCAAAGTTTCCTGCTCAGAAGGCGGTAGAAAGTCCATAAAGGCCTCATCCACCACCACCATACCGAACTGCTTCACATAAGGCAAAATCGCCTCCCTTGCAAACAGTAAACCCGTAGGATTGTGCGGGTTGTTCAGTAGCAAACCTCGTCGAGAGGGGGCATTGAGAGCAAGAGGAACGGGGATACGGAAAGAAGGGGAGACAAGGGAACGGTTAGAAACCGACAAATCATCGGTTTCTAACTCGTTTCCTGCCCCAGCGTCCAACGATTTCAGTTCCAACTGAGATGTTGCACCATGCTCAATTAGTTGTTTAGGAACAGGCAAGATGCCTGTTCCACAAGAAAATTCATTTCTTGTGGAATGGGCATCTTGCCCGTTTTTGACAATGGTGCAAGTTGTGAATTCCAAAGGACATTTCAGCACCTGCGCCCCGAAAGCCGAAAGAGCTCGCCAGTAATCGCCAAAAGCCGGAGTCACCAAATAAGTCGCCTCCAGCTTCGACAAATCCCAAGCCGCCCAAGTCAACAATTCCGCCGAACCATTCCCCGGCAAAATCCAATCCCGGTCAACATTCAAAGCCTCACCCAAAGCAGTCCTGAGCTCTCCATAATCCGGGTCTGGGTAAGCCGTCAGACTGCTCAAGTGAGCTTGAATCGCATTCAATGCCGACTCAGGAGGGCCCAAAGGACTGATACTGGCAGAAAAATCGACAATAGCAGAGGCAGGGCAGCCTGCCAGTGCGGCTGCCCAAGCTAAATTCCCACCGTGTACAGGTCTAATCAAGACTCAGTTCGCCAGCTATTCCGCGTTTTTCGGGGGTGCAACTCTGTCCTTAAACAACTTCCCTGCGGAAAATGCAGGAACTCGGGTTGCCGGGATTTCCATCTTGTCGCCAGTTTTGGGATTGCGACCCTCGCGGGCCTTGCGTTCCCGCGATTCAAACGAGCCAAAACCGACCAGCGTCACTTTGTCGCCATCGGAGACAGCTTCCATGATTGCTTCAAGGGCGGCACTCAAAACAGCATCTGCCTGTTTTTTCGTCACGCTAGCCTTTTCCGCCACTGCATCAACCAATTCACCTTTGTTCATTGCGAACTCCTTCTGGATTTGCAAAATTACGTTAAACAGAGTTAGTTCAACTATTAGCTGTGAGTTATCAACTGGATTGAGGTGTGCTTTGGGAGGTTTGGGTGGTTCCCGATTGCTCCCGTCCGCTTCCCCGAATCACAACTCCTGCTGAATACCAATTACCCTAGGGTAATTGGTCAGAAAAGGAATTTTTGTTTCTAACTGCTGAAAACCCCACAGCATCTAATTTTCACTGCATTATTCTAAAGTCTTGCCGACCGTTATGGATCGGTGGAACCTTTAATTTATATGGATTTGGACAATTTTTTTAATTAATCCCAAAATTTAGGTAAAAAAATACCGCCTTGGAGAGAAGATTTCTCGCCTCGGTGGATTTGAAAGCATAAAAAAAGGAGAAATAGAAGGAATAAAATGTCATTTGTCAAGGGCTAAAGGAAAAGTTTTTTCCTTCTTCCTTCTTTCTTTCCCCTCTTTCTTTCCCCCGTGGGGCAGGGCTGTTTCATTCTCCCGAAACCCGCCAGGGGTTGAAACCCCTGGCTAATAGCGAAAGTCGTCTGAAGACGACTGAAAGAGTGATTTATAGTCCTCTTTTAGAGGACTTTAGCTTTGAGGCAGGGGTTTCAACCCCTGTCGGACTGTTGGACTGTCGGACTCAGGGAAAAGAGCGTGGAAAGTTGACAGCAAGGCATTTTTCCTTCGTTCCTACTGTCTCGGCTGGACCGGCTGACTGCGCTGCAACAGTTGGCGCGCGTCGGGACTGATGCTGTTTTGGTAGCCAAAGTTCGATCGATCGCTATCATCCAAAATCTGCGGTGTCAGCAATACAATCAACTCCGCCCGCTGGTTGGCCTTACTTGTGCTCCTGAACAGCGAACCGATAATCGGCAAATCTCCCAAAATCGGAATCTTGTTCGCTGTAACCCGTTCTTCGTCTCGGATAATCCCCGAAACAATCAAAGTCTGACCGTCCCGCAGACGAATTAGCCCCGATTGCAACGATCGCTCGCCCAGCAGAGTGATACTATTGGCGTTCGCGCCAGTCGAAAGGGTTTGAGTGTTGCCGGGTGTCCTGATAATTGGGTTCACCCGCAGAGAGACAAAACCGTTGTCGTCAATTCGATCGATCGCCACTCCCAACTGCAAACCAGCCCTGTCTTTGACCGCCGTCACCGTTTGGGTACTTGTATTTCCGGTACTCTGCGTTTGCGACGTGATGTTAGTAATCACCTCATCAGTAATATTCACATTCGCCGTTTCTCCTTCTTGAACCACCAGGGTCGGATCGGTCAGGATTTTGGCATTCCGGCTCTCAATAGTTGCCTGCAACGCCGACAGGAACCTCCTAGGATACTGGAACAGTGGGAACAAGCCGAACTCTGCACTTCCTGAGCCTGTCGTCGAGCCTGGTTCGTAATCCGTAATTCCAACTCGCCTGGGGTCATTAGTAATTGGGGCTGTCGGCTGGAGGAACACACCTTTGGCGGGGCCTTCGAGACCTTGACCTGTAAACGGCACGATACGCCGCCCGTTCGCATCGTAGAAAACATCTGGGGTTCCTAGGGGGTTGGGGACGATCGGTCTAGCGATGGGATCTCCAAGGCCACTGGGCGGATTGATGCCACCAAAATTGAGACTTGCCGCCCCATTGTCATTGACGAAGAAATTGTTATTAATTCCAAAAGAGAAACTGCTGTTGGTTCGGTTGTCTCCCAACAAGTTGATATCGATCACCTTGACGTTGACAGCGACTTGACGGCGGCGCAAATCTAGCTGTGTCAAGAAAGCCACAGCCATGTCAACTTTGCGCGGGTCGCCCACCAAAGTGATGGAATTGAGCCTCGCATCCGCCAGCACCGACAGTCCCCTTAGCAACAGCGGCCCGGTGCCTTGGGTAGCGCCGATCGCCTTAATGTCGGGTTCCCTAATTTCCACATCCCGCGCCGCATTTCCCTGGCCCACGCTTTGAATAGTCACCCGAGTAATCGGCAGTTGACTTTCCGCGCCTTGAGCGCTCAAAAAGTTAGCTGCATCCGTAGACCGAACTTGATTGAGCCGCAGAGTCCGAATGATAATATTGCGCGAGTCGATCGGCAAGCTAGTCCCTACAAAAATAGTCCGCCCCTGGCGGTTAGCTTGCAGCCCGCTGAGCCGTAGCACGTAGTTAAAGACATCTTGCACCGACTCATTTTCGATGTCCAAAGAAATCTTTGGCCCTTCATCTGAACCGGTGGCTCCCGGCTGACCAGGCACTGCGGGCTGGCCCGGTTGAGCAGGGGCACCGCCACCTGTAAAAGCAATGTTCAAGCCGGCAGCGCGAGCCAGCAGAGCCAAAACGTCCCGGACTGGGGCATCCCGCAGCACCAAGCGGGGGATGCGTTCTCCCGAACTCAGTTCAATATTTCCCGCGCCGGGGGCGATGTTAGACACTGCGATATCTCCCAAGGGCGGAGCAACTGCCCGCGGTTGGAAAGGCGCAGCCTGATTGCTCTGGGATTGAATTTCGCTGGGGAGGGGCGGGCGATCGTTCCTGGTAACACTAACTTCGGGATTTGGCAGCAGTACGCCTGGGTTTTGTGACGTGCGGATTTGGGGAGCCGGCGGGGGAGCTGTTTGGCTCAGTGGCAGGCCTGGAGGCGGCGGAGGTGCTGTTGGGGCAGACTGTACTGTACCACCCTGTCCGGCAACGCTGAGGACGATGCTTTGGCCTTGTCCCGGCACAATTTGTCCGTTGGGAACTCCGTTGGTGCCGGCTACCACAACGCGGATGCTGTTAGCCTCTACCTGGCTGATTTCTACTGAAGAAATTCCCGGAGCCGGGTTATCTTGACGGAAGCTGTTGCCTTCGGGCAAGCGGAGCTGGGTGTTAACGATTGTGGCTTGGTAAGTATTGCCGTTATTGATGGCGAAAACTTGCGGGCGATCGCCCTTTTCTGTCGCCAGCACAATATTTACGCCATTATTACCTTGACTTACTTGCACTCCTGTGACTTGAGTCGGCGCTGCCAAGACGGGGGCTTGGGCGATCACAACTCCTGCAACGCTGCATAAGAGTCCTCCACTTAACCGTAGATGCTGTTTCACGTTCTCTCCTCCACTACACTTTGTTATTTGTTGTTCGCAGTCTTTTGTCGCTAGCTGCTAAACTGACTAAAATATTCTCGCTTCGAGCCTTTTTAAAGGAAGAAGTTATGCCCTTTTCGATTTTTAATTTTCGATTGGGAATACCAGATGACATAAGGGTTACAAGCTATCCTACAGCAATCCTCGCATCATTTGTGAATTTTTTACTCCCTCCCCTTTGTAAGGGGAGGGTTGGGGTGGGGGAAAAAATTTACGACTCCTGCAAGGATTGCTATACAGTTCCATTACTTTTTGAAACTGGTATTAGAAGAAATTAGATTTCAGAGCCAATTTTTGAATGCCAGAAAAATATTTTTCTGGCATTCATACTTTTTTGACTTCTACTTTCAATCTTCCAATTTCAACCTTCTGCCTTCTACCTTCTTGTGAAAGAGCGACTTGAGAACAATAGCTAATATCGGCCAAACAACCGCTACTTAGCACCAGGACTCGGAGCTGGAGTTGGCGGTTTTTCTTCTTGCTTTAACGGCAGCAGTGCGTGCAAGTCAAAAGCAGTTTTAATTTTGGTTGCCGGCTGCTCCACAGGAACTATTTTCCCTTTCAAAAAATCAACTTCAATTGGCTGATTTGATGCTAGCAATTCAGATTTCAAATTCCTCACTACCAACAGCGACTGCATCAACTCCAAGTTACGCATAAAATTGCGGGTTTGAGCGAAAGTGCCTTCAAACTCTACCTTAAATTTTTTGCGTCTGAGCTTGCCAGCCAGGGACGGCCCAAAGGAGGTATCGGCCAGAATATCCGGGTCTGCAGCTCCGGGCGCGGCGGTTGCTGCTGCTGCCGGCATATCGGGCTCAAATTTGGTAATTTTAGCCTTGAGGTCATCTCCTTGCACGCCGGCGTTGATTCTATTAACCAGTTGGGTCATGTCCAGCAAAAGCGTGTTGGCGCTGGCGTCGCTGGCAAACATTGCCGTCACGTTGGCCCGGCGCTGTTTTGCTTCTTCTTGCTTGGCTTCTGCTTCTGCCTTTTTTTGAATTTGAGTCTGCAATTGCAGTTGCGTTTGCTTGCTTTCGCTAAGTTTTTGCTTGAATTCGTCGCTTTTTTGGAATTCGGGCAGTACGAACTGGTAGCCAAGGTAGCCCGCAATTCCGAGACCGAGAAGGGCAATGCCGATTGCTTGCACTTGGGGCGTCAGCTTAATGCCGAATATTTCCTGACCCCCTGTCTCTTCTGCTTTTCCGCCACTGGGAATAAACTCATTTGCTGCTGTCATTGTTTTTTCACCTCTGGTTTTTGTGGTTCTAGCACTCCTTTTTCTTGAAGTGTTTCAATCCGTATTGCTAGCCCGTCTGCCTGCTTGCTGCGGAGCTCGGGGAGCAACTCGGAGGCTCCGGTCGGGCTGAGCGTCGTTTCAATTTTATATTCCACCACCGGTCGCAGTTTGGGAAGTTCTGGTGGTGCTGCGTTTTGGTTACGCACTTGTAATTGTGCGGGGTTGTTTTTTAATGTGGCCGCTATCAGTTTGGTATCGGTGTTAAGGAAGAAAGGAGAGCGTTGGATTAGCAGCATAAAGTCGTTAACTTGAGCAAAGGTACTGGCTATCCCTGAAATTTGTACTTTTGCTGGCTGCTGCGGGACGACGGGAACCGGAGCAGCCGCCGGGGCGGGGCTAGCGGGGGACGGACTCTCCCCTGGGGACGGGCTGGCTGCGGGGCTGGCTGCGGGGGGTGGGGGTGCTGCTGCAACGGGGGAGGGACTCGGGTCGATTTGCTCGATTTTGCCAATTTGCACTCCCGCCGGAGTGCGGGCACTGAGGTCTTGCAGCATCGCCGACCAAGGTTTAATTTGGTCGAATACTCCGGCTAATGCTTTGTATTCGGCGGTAACTTGGTCGGTTTCGGCGTTGATGGCTTTGATGGTGTTGGCTTGAGTGTTTAACTTTGCTAGTTCTTCGTCGATGGTTGCTTGTTGTGCGGCTAAGTTGGTATTTTCGTTAGTCGCCCACCACCAGGCGCCCATGACTGCGGCGTTGAGGCCGAAGGCAAACAGCAGGGCCCCAATTAGGGGCAGTTGGTCTTTCGCTCCACCGGAACTTTTTTTAGTTGAGCTTTTGGCTACTGCAACGGGTTTGTAGTCCGGACGGTCGTTGAGAAAATTAATATCTAGGCTGTACATGGCTTCACTCGATTTTATAGCAGAAGGAAGAAGGCAGAAGGCACAAGGTAAAAGGTAGAAGGCACGAGGTAGAAGGTAGAAGGTAGAAGGAAAAAGTGATCTACCGCTTATGTTTCAGCAATTAAGAATGTCCTAACAGTCTTGGCTGTTGCTATAGATTTAAATTGGAAATTTTAGATTTTAGACAGAACCCAAGATTGCTGGTACAAGTGAAGGATTTATTTAGGGAAGAAAGAAACAACTTTTTGCCTTCTAATGAAGGAAGGGGCTGCTTCTACCTCAGATATATTCTACCTTTTACCTTCTACCTTCTACCTCCAATATTCTACCTTCTGCTTTCTGCCTTCTTCTTTTGGAAGGGGGATTTTACCTAAAATTCTCAAATCGGTTTTTCTCTCATCTACAACTGTTAGGTCACATAACCTCCCTTAGTCCTAAACCTAGGGCGACTCCTAAACCTGCTCGCTGTTCTGGGGTAATTTCTTGGCTGATTTCTAGCCCTAGGGTTTCGATGGGATCGACTTGAGATGCGGGCAAGCTTAATCTTTGCATAAAAAATTCGTCTAGTTTGCCGATCGCAGCTCCCGGGCCTGCTAGCAGCAGTTGCGCTACTTCGAGTTCTTCGCTCTGGTTGAGGTAAAAGTCTACTGAGCGGCGCAGTTCGTCTGCTAGTTCTCCCAATACTTTTATCATCGCATTTGTGCCGGGATTGGCGTCTCCCGATGCCCCCATTGTATCTGTGACTGGCAGGGTCATGCCTTGCAGTTCGCTGGTGTCTCTGGTTGGCGGCAGGTTCATGGCTTGGTTGAGAGCGGTCTGGATTTGGTAGGTGCCGATCGGGATGGTACGGTTGAACTGAGGTATACCGTCCACTACTATAGCTAACTCGGTGCTGTCAAATTCTATGGCGGTGAGAACTGCGGCTTCTTGGGACGAAAATTGTTGCAGTTGGTCTTTGAGGGTGCGGATTAGGGCAAAACTGGTTACTTCTAGTACGTCTATAATCAGTCCGGCTTCTTTGAAGGTTTCGATGTATGTGTCGGTAACTTCTCTGCGGGTTGCTACTAACACGACTTGCACTTTTTCTACTCCGTCGTCATCTACAAATAGGCCTATTTTTTGATAGTCTACGTCGGCGTCTTCTCGGGGAAACGGCAAGTACAGTCCTGCTTCTGCGTTCATGTAATCCCGCAGTTCTTCTTCGTTGAGCTCTGCGGGAACTGGGATGAGGCGGATGACGGCTTCGCGGCCGGGAATGGCTGTGGCTACTCGCTTGGCTTTGATTTTGTTGTCGGCGAGGACGGCTTTTATTAGTTCTGCCATTCCTGGCGGATCGACTATTTGTCCTTCTTGTACATAGTCTTCTGGAACTTCTATGGAGGCTAGGATGCCTAATTTTAATGCCTGAGCTTTCTTTTCGAGCTGAATGATGTTGATGCGGTCTGGGGCTATTTCGATCCCGATTCCTGGCTGGCGTTGGGAAAGTAGACCTTTGAAAAAGTTAACCATGTGATTGGGTCGCCGGTAATTGCTATTTTTTTCTTTTGTAGTTGGCCAGCCTGATTAAGCGCGCCCGGTGTTGGAGGGTTGGTTTCCAACTGTCGCAAGAGTGCTGTAATCTCGGTATCCCGCCGTAGCTACGCAGCTCCGTCTGTGTTGCGCGATCGCTAGTTCCGATTTTATGCTATCCAATTTACTTGACAATAGCTATTCTGCTGCGAATGTCAATAAATTCCAGCTCGATCGACCGAAAACCTGCCGATTCTGCACAAAAACCGACTCTCTCGATCGCCGTGCCCAGGTACAAAACTCTGTTACTGACTCGATCGCGCTTGATTCGGGCGATTCCCTACCCTTCGGGAACCCCTGCGGGGAACGGGATAGCTTCGTTTCACGCTTTTTTGTCTGACGGTTCCCATAACTCTCAAATTTTATTCTATGAAACGTAAATCTTGGCAACTGTTTGCTGTTTTTGGACTGGTGGGGCTGCTGCTGGCTGCGGTGGTGAGTTGCGGCAAGCCTGCTGTTAATTCCCAGGCAAATAATACGCAGGAAATCGAGTTCTGGACTATGCAGCTTCAACCTCAGTTTACTGAGTATTTCAACAAGACGATCGCCGGTTTTGAAGCCGAAAATCCGGGGGTGAAGGTGCGCTGGGTGGACGTTCCTTGGTCGGCGATGGAAAGCAAGATTTTGGGGGCGGTTTCGGCTAAAACTGCGCCGGATGTGGTGAACCTAAATCCCGATTTTGCTTCGCTGTTGGCGGGACGCAATGCTTGGCTGGATTTGGATTCTCGGATTCCGCAGCAAGTTCGATCGACCTATCTGCCAAATATCTGGAAAGCTGGCGTACTCGACGGCAAGAGTTTTGGCATTCCTTGGTATCTCACGACTGGGGTAACTATTTACAATACGGAGTTATTGAAGAAGGCTGGAATTGCTAAGCCTCCGGCTACTTATGCCGAGTTGGCAACTGTTGCCAAGCAGGTGAAGGAAAAGACTGGTAAGTTTGCTTTTTTTGTGACTTTTGTGCCGGAAGATTCGGCGGAAGTTTTGCAATCTTTCGTGCAGATGGGTGTGCCTTTGGTTGACGCTAAAGGCAAGGCTGCTTTTAATACTGCTAAGGGCAAAGCTGTTTTTCAGTATTGGGTGGATTTGTACAAGGGCGGACTTTTGCCGCAGGATGTTTTGGTGCAGGGACATCGTAGGGCGATCGAGCTTTATCAAGCTGGGGAAACTACTTTGTTAGCTTCGGGGCCTCAGTTTTTGAAGGCGATTTCTGAGAATGCTCCGAGTATTGGTGCTGTTTCGGCTGCTGCGCCTCAAATTACGGGGGAAACCGGCAAGAAGACTGTGGCGGTGATGAATTTGGTTGTGCCCCGCGACAGCAAGCGCCCTGATGATGCTGTCAAGTTTGCTTTGTACGTGACTAATTCTCAAAATCAGTTGGCTTTTGCTAAGGCTGCTAATGTTTTGCCTTCTACGGTTGAGGCTTTACAGGACGGTTATTTTAAGAGCGTTCCTGCTGATGCTCCTGCTGCCGATCGAGCTCGGGTTGTTAGTGCTTCTGGGTTGAGTTCCGCCGAGCTATTGATTCCGCCTCTCAAGGATGTTAAGAAGTTGCAAAAGGCGATTTATGACAATTTGCAGGCTGCAATGTTGGAGGAGAAATCGGTAGAACAGGCTGTGGCTGATGCGGCTAAGGCTTGGGATCAAAGGTAGTTTTGAATTGCAGCAGGGGCGGGATTTTATTTGCTCTCGCCCCTTGCTTTTTTCTGCCACTTGACGTATTATTAAATAATGGGAATCTGTGCCACCATATATATCAGCATATATAAGCTTTTAAGTTATTATCGAATGATGAAATTACCGCCTCTTCACAACGCGGAGTCGGAGGATAACTCTGGATAAGTCAATCTCGAATATTTTAGAGGTAAATGTTTGTTGATAAGAACGATCGCTCATCCCAGGAAACGGGTTTCTTTATCCCGTGCGATCGCCTTTCTCAATTCAGCTTGATTGATGATTTGTAGGGATATAGCCTGAATTCCTCAAATATTCATAAATTTGACTCGTGTTAAAATCCAAGCTCAGATCGGAATAGGAGAAAATTCTTATGCCAGCGATGACACTCAAAGATTTCAACCAAGTTCAAACCCTTTTTTCCAAAGCGGGTTTAGATTACCAAATTGAACTAGAAGACGGGATAATTTCAGTTAGGGGGCCATCAGACATCGTATCCAGTGAAATCAGTAGCCGTCTCATCGCCTTTCTTTTCGCTTGGATAAATCCCCGTCGCTTGGGAAGAGTCTTTGACTCCGCAGGCGGTTTCATCATGCCGGATACGAATGTCAAAGCACCGGATGTTTCTTTTGTGCGGGCCGCCCGCTTGCGCCAAAGTCCGCGTTATTTTGGAGAACTTGTCCCCGATTTGGTGGTTGAGATTAAATCTCAGGGCGATCGCATTAAGCTTATAGAAACTAAGGTTTTGAAGTTTATAGAGCTGGGTGCGACAGTCGGAATTCTTATCGATCCTGATGAAGAAACAGTGACTATTTATCGCTCTACAGGTGAACCGACTGTTTTAGGAAATGGCGATATCTTAACAGTAGCAGAACTTTTTCCCGGTTGGGAATTCCCCGTTTCGGAATTGTGGCCTCCTATCTTTACGGAGGAAGAAACACAATTCTGAGGCATTTAAGCTTGGGATTGTTGTTGTTGCAGAAAATAGCCGACCAGATAAAGCGAACCGCAAAGGATTGTTAGGTTGTCACTTGCAACAGCAGCATCTAAAGCTGTTGTTAAGTCGGGGAAGGCTTGACAGAGAGTTAATTCGGGGCAGATAATTTGAGCTAGGGTGGCTAATTCTGCGGGGGATGATGAGTTGTGATCGGGTACGGGTACTAAGTAAAGTCGATCGCCCTTTTTGAGTAATGCTTTCAAAATATCGTCGCAGTCTTTGGTAGCCAGAATCCCAATTACCCAGTTAATCGGTTGGGAACTGTTAAGATTATCGACATATTCGCGCAGTGCGATCGCTGCGGCGGGGTTGTGCGCGCCGTCAATTAATAGGTTGCGGTTTTTCCAAGTTGTCTGCTGGAGTCTTCCGGGCCATTGGGTTTGGGCGATACCGTTTTTGATGGCGGTTTGGGAAATTTGCCATCCTTGGTTTTGAAGAGTGTGCAAAGTTGCGATCGCAATTGCTGAATTCATTAGTTGAATTTTCCCCAGCAGCGGCAATTGATATTTTATTTTATCCGCATTTTGATTTAACTGATATTCTGCGAATCCTTGTCCTAAATCTATTGCGGGTGTTACCCAAGTTGCCGGACAGTCTAATTCTTGAATGCGTTTTTCTACTACTATTCTAGCTAATTCTGGCAATTCTCCGATAACTGCCGGACACTTTGATTTGAGAATTCCCGCTTTTTCCCCAGCAATATGTGCGACGGTGGGACCGAGTATCTGCCAGTGTTCAAGACTGATAGAAGTAATGACGCTAGCGAGAGGTGTTTCGCAAACATTAGTCGCGTCTAATCTACCGCCCAATCCCGTTTCTATCACTGCGATGTCGGTTTTTTGTTCGGCGAAATACAGCCAAGCTGCGGCGGTGATTATTTCAAATTGGGTGGGAGTTTCGGTGTTGTTTTGGGTAGCGGCGACAACTCGTTCGAGACACTGCTGCAATTGTGTTGAGGAAATCGGTTGTTGGTTGATGCAAATTCTTTCTGTCCAATCGATTAAGTGCGGAGATGTATAGCGTCCAACTCGATAGCCTGCTTCTGTTAGTACGGAAGAGAGATAAGCGCAAACGGAACCTTTGCCATTGGTGCCGGCAACGTGGATAATGGGTACTTGTTTGTGGGGGTTGTCTAGTTTTTCGAGAAGTTGGTGAATTCTTTCTAGCCCGAGATGGACGCCGAAATGTTGGTAAGATTGGAGCAGGGAACTTGCATTCATTGAGGATATCTGCTATGATTGCCCCTGGTAAAATTGGGGTATCTAATTTTTATAACAAATGACGAATATACTGCAAGCGATCGCTACAATTATTAATCATCCTATACCTGACTTACTAAGTTATTATAAAAGCCAAAGCAATAATAGAATTAATGCTCTGGGTGATGCCCTAGAGTATTTTGTCAAGGACGCTTTTGCCAATACTATAGATGAACCAGAACTCAGCAATAAACTTGAAAAGTACACTGAACTCTTTTCTTGGAGTGGCAATCCGAATAATCCTCCTGATTTAATCATCAGAAATGGCGATGCCATAGAAGTCAAGAAAATACAAACTTCGAGCCTCCAGATTCCATTAAATAGTTCTTATCCCAAATCAAAATTGTTTTCTAACAATCCACAAATAGCCTCAGCTTGTCGTAAGTGTGAAACATGGACAGAGAAGGATATTGTGTATGCAATTGGAGCCACCAGTGCCGACAAGACAAAACAAACTCTGAAAAGGCTATGGCTTATTTATGGTGACTGCTATGCTGCTAGTAAAGAATATTATGAACGGATTAGAGATCAAATAGCTACTGGGATTAATGCAATTCCCGATGTCGAATTTAGTAAAACAAGAGAACTAGGGAGAGTGAATAAAGTAGACCCATTAGGTATAACTTACTTAAGAATTAGAGGAATGTGGGGCATAAATAATCCTGCGATAGTTTTTGATTATATAAATACAGGATACGACCCCCAGACAAATTTTCAGATAATAGCCATAATGAAGGAGAGTAAATATTTGTCTTTTCCACTTGACAGCAGAACAATGATCGAATCCATATCAGTTCCAGGATTTAATATTAATACTCAGCGGATTAAATGTCCCGATAATCCTGTAAACCTTATACCTGCTAAAATTATTACTTACAAAATCTAACACTAAAGGCAAAGGCATTATGAATATCATCTCTCTGTTTGCAGGTTGTGGTGGGTTGGATTTGGGTTTTCGACAAGCTAAATTTAATATTGTTTGGGCGAATGAGTACGATCGCACTATTTGGGATACCTACGAGTTTAACCATCCTGAAACTATTTTAGATCGCAGAGATATCAGAAAAATCAAATCTGATGAAATTCCCAACTGTATTGGGATAATCGGCGGCCCTCCTTGTCAAAGTTGGAGTGAAGCAGGTGCTAAACGAGGGATTGAGGACAGTCGGGGTCAACTTTTCTGGGAGTATATCAGAATTGTGCGGGACAAGCAGCCTTTGTTTTTTTTAGCTGAGAATGTTAGCGGAATCTTAGCTCCCAGAAACAAAGAAGCTTTTACTTATATATTATCGCAGTTTGAGGAGATCGGGTATCGGGTTTCCTACAAGTTGTTGAATGCTAGAAATTTTGGTGTTCCGCAAGATAGGCAAAGGGTGATTGTTGTTGGTTATCGCGAAAATCTGGGTTTTGGTTTTGAGTTTCCCGAACCTGGGACCGATGTTTTGACGCTGAAAGATGCGATTTTTGATTTGCAGGCCGCGCCACTGTCAGTTAAAGGTAAATTAGATAATTATCACGATTCTGTCCCAAATCACGAATGTGCGGATTTGGGGTTTTCGAGCATTTATATGTCGCGGAATCGAGTTAGAATTTGGTCAGAACCTTCTTTTACAATTCAGGCAAGCGGCAGACACGCACCTCTCCATCCTCAAGCTAGTAAAATGATTTTGGTTGGCAAAGACAAACGCATTTTTGACCCTAATTCGCCTCAGCCTTACCGTCGGCTTTCTGTGCGAGAGTGCGCGAGAGTTCAGACTTTCCCGGATGAGTTTATTTTTAAGTACAAGTATATTGCTGATGGATACAAAATGGTCGGCAATGCTGTTCCTGTGAATTTAGCAAGAGTTTTGGCAAGTAAGATTTTTGAGGATATTGTCATAGGGCATAGGGCATAGGGCATTGGTGTCAACTGAAACCGACCATCTACCAGTCGCTAGAGAATGAATTCCACGGGGCTTTTAGCGAAACTCCTCGCTATGAAGACTAATCTCAAATCCGTTGACATCAGAATTATTCATCTCTCTCTTCTCTTCCTCTGTGTCCTCTGTACCCTCTGTGGTTTCATCATTCCGAATTATCTGTCATTTAAATTTTGTTAACTCGCCGAGATTGTGCTGAATCGCATTTGTCCCGCGAATATGAGACAAGGGAGAACCTCCGTACAAAAAGCTGTTCAAACTAACTTGATAATTTTGCTGAACTGCTAAATCTAGCCACAAATTGCTAATCGCATCTCCCGGTTTGTAGTCGGGAATATTGTGCTGATAGTAAGGAAAACTGTCAATACAAGTATTGAAAAAGTTCTTGCGCCCGCAATGCTTTAAATACTGATATCGTGGCTTAAATTCTGGCTGATTTTCCAATACTGTATAAATAGTATCTGCGAGAGATTCCGAATCAAATTTGGCGTAAAGACCCGCACCTTCCGGGAAAACTGGCGAGTTTCCTCTGGCGTATTGGTTGAATTCTTCAAAACAAATTACTGGTACGTTGCAACTCATGGCTTCGGTAATGCCCCGGTTTTTTCCTTCGAGGAGGGAACCGAGGACGAATGCTTGTGCTCGCGAATAATATGTGGGGATTTCGCTGTAGTAGTCAACTCTCGGCACTAAGTTAATGTAGTCGGAGGGATTGGTTAAAATTGTCTCTATTTGTTGCCATTCTTGTAAGGCGTACTGGTCGAGAGTTTTGAGGTTGCTAGCATCAAATTCGTGGCCGGTGACAACTGTTAATTTAATCGGTTTTTGCGGATATTTTTGGCGGTAAACTTTTAAGGCTTTGGCTATGATTGGCAAATTTTTTTCTTCTGAAATTCGGGCGACGGCTAGCAAGTCTATGTCTTTGGCGGGGACGTTGCGCGGGGAAATTAAGTATTCGTTGATGAAGTCGGTGTCTTGCAGTGGTATGATTGGTTTGTGGGCGCGATCGGGATAAGTTTCGCGAAACCATTTATCCCGCTGCGGGTTTTTGTATAAACTAGAGTAGGCGTCAGCTATGGGGGCCCAGGAGTAGGAGATTCCGGGGGAATAGGCGAAGGATAAAAATACTGAGGAAAGTTGGGGAAATAGTTTGTTGATGAGTTCGACTGCTTCGCTGAAGTAAATTCCTTTGATGAAACGCCCTTCGTAAAACAGTGGGGGAAGCAAGACGTAGAAACTGACGGTATCGAAGCGGTGGGGTTGGTCTTCAAATATCTCCCAGGTAAAGGCGTCTAAGTCTGCATAAATTTCGGCGATTGGTTTGTTGATGTGGGGGTTGCGTAAATATGGTTTTTGTCGATCGTAATTTCCACGTACCATATAATTCTGAGTGTGAGTATCTAGCTTTTTTTATGTAACCGCAGAGGCCGCAGAGGAGAAGAGAAGAGAGATATTCACAATTCATCTAAGGGTTGTTCTAGCGATTCATTGTCGCCTATTGTGAGGGCGAGTTGGTAGATTTGGCGGCGGGGGAGGGATGTTTGTTGCGCTAGTTGGCGGCTGGCTTGGGAACGACTTATGCCTTGTGCAATTAATGTTTGCAATTCTGCTTTAATGGCGTCTTCGGAAAATATTGGGGCTGCTGTTTGGATGCCGGCAATTACAAGGGTAAATTCTCCCTGGGGTTCGCGATTGGTGTAAAGTTCTATCGCACTTTCCATACTACCACGCCAAAACTCTTCGTGCATTTTCGTCAATTCCCTCGCCAGTACAATCTGTCTGTCGCTTCCCAAACTATTTGCTAAATCTTGTAAAGTTTGTCGCAATCTGTGGGGAGATTCGTATAATATTATAGTGCGGGATTCTATTTGCAAAGCTTCTAAACTCTGTTGGCGTTCTTGACCTTTCACGGGTAAGAAACCTTCAAATACAAATCTTTGTGTGGGTAATCCTGATGCAGTTATGCCAACAATGCAGGCGGTCGGGCCGGGAATCGGAATAATGTTAATATTAGCATCGGCGCAGGCTTTGACCAACTCGTATCCGGGGTCAGAAATTCCCGGCATTCCGGCATCGGTGACAAGGGCGATATCTTTGCCTAAAAGCAGTTTGTCAATGAGTTCGGGAAGTCGCTGGTGTTGGTTGTGTTCGTGATAGCTGATTTGGGGCGTTTGGATTTGAAAGTGGTGCAAAAGTTTGCCTGTATGGCGGGTGTCTTCGGCGGCGATGAAGTCTGCTGTTTGCAAGATGCGGATGGCCCGAAATGTCATGTCTTCGAGGTTGCCGATCGGGGTTCCTACGATGTAAAGTGTTCCTGTGGTGGGATTTGCTTGCATTTTAAGATTGGGATTTTTTAACCGCAGATGGGACACGGGCGGGACGCCCATGCCACACATTTAAGAAGATATGAAAACTGGATTGTTTTTGGGATTGGCGACTTTAGATTTAGTTTATTTGGCCGGGAAGCCTCCGGGTGAAAATCAGAAAGTTGTTGCTTCTGATTGTACCATTGCTGCGGGCGGGCCGGCGGCTAATGCTGCGGTCACTTTTAGCTATTTGGGGAATGCGGCGGTATGGGCTGGTGTGTTGGGTACTCACGCGATCGCCCAATTAATTCGTGCAGACTTAGCGGAGTATAATGTCAGGATAATTGATTTGGAACCCGGGCGATCGCACTCGCCGCCAGTTTCCTCGATTATTGTAACTGAAGCAACGGGCGATCGATCGGTAATTTCCATCAATGCTACGAAATCGCAAGTTGACAGTCAAACAATTAACCAGGATATTTTAACATCAGTTAGTATTGTACTGCTTGACGGACATCAAATCGCAGCCAGCAAAGAAATTGCTCAACTTGCCAACTCAAAAAACATTCCAATTGTCCTAGACGGCGGCAGTTGGAAACCCGGATTAGAGGAAATATTGCCTTTCATTGAATGGGCGGTATGTTCCGAGAATTTTCATCCCCCAAACTGCGACAATTCAGAACAAGTCTTTGCTTACCTGTCAGCAGCCGGAATTTCCCATATTGCCATCACTCGCGGCGAAAAATCAATTTTATACCTCAGCAATGGCACTTACGGCACTATAGAAGTACCTCAAATTCAAGCCACAGACACTTTAGGCGCTGGCGACATCTTTCACGGGGCTTTCTGTCACTACATTTTGCAAAATAACTTTACCGATAGTCTCACCGCAGCGGCTAAAATCGCTTCCCATTCCTGCAAAAACTTCGGAACCCGCGCCTGGATGAATAAGGGTTAATTTTCAATTAAAATTAACCAAACTATCCGCTTAAAACCGTTCAAAGCTAGAAAACTTGAACTGGCAACACTTGTTGAGTTAAAATCCTGACAGCAACCTCGACAAAATTTGTGAACTTCCCTCCTCTCTTCCTTCGCGCCCTTAGCGCCTTCGCGGTTCGTTAACAAAATTGCTATATTAGTAAGACAACTTAAAGTCACACAAAACACTCCCAAAAGAACATACCCGAATCATGCCTGACACCCAACCTCTAAGCATCACCCTTCCCCCTTTGCGGATTACCCTAACAGAACAACAGCAAGTTAACCTAGAATGGCTGACACAAAACTTGCCCAATCTACTCACCCCAAGCAAACAAGAAATACCCGACAATATGAAACAGTGGGTGGCGGCTAACAAATTATTAAATCAACCCGACGCAGAAATTATTCAAGCACTAATAAATACCGGCATAGATGCGGAAACAGCCACCGCAGAAGTTAGGGAAATATCATCTCATCCCTACTTTCAAGCAGGTAGTCAGTACGTCCAGTTATTGCAAAAATTAGAATCGCATCTTAGGATTAGCAATCAATTAGCCGCATTGTCTTCTAAGTTTGGCACAATCGAACGCAAAAGCAGCCTTTCTAGAGAGTATTTTCTCGAAAATTACTACGCAAAAAATACTCCAGTAATTATTACCAATATTATGCACAACTGGAAAGCGTTGCAGTTGTGGACGCCGGAGTATTTGCAGCAAAAATACGGCGATGCAGAGGTACAAATTCAAGCTAACCGCAATTCCGACCCGAATTACGAAATTAAGATAGAAAATCACAAAAAAATTGTTTTGTTCCGCAAATATGTAGAGATGGTGGTTAAGGGCGGGCCTAGCAACGACTACTACATGGTTGCTAACAACCAAACTCTGGAAAGAGAGGAATTTAAACCCCTATTCAACGACATTGAAATTTTCCCAGAATACCTAAATCCAACGGATACAAAAGGCAGAGTTTTCTTTTGGTTCGGCCCGAAAGGCACAATTACACCGCTGCACCATGACCCAGTTAATTTAATTTTAGCTCAAGTGTCGGGTCGCAAACTAATTAAATTGATTTCTCCGCAACAAACACCTCTGCTTTATAATCACGTCGGAGTTTTCAGCAAGGTTGACGGCGAAAATCCCGATTATGACAAATACCCGCTTTACAGAGATGCGAAAATTATTGAAGTGATTTTGGAACCGGGAGAAGCTATCTTTATTCCTGTTGGTTGGTGGCACCATGTAAAATCATTGGAAGTTAGTATTTCGGTTTCGTTTACTAATTTTGTGTTTCCGAATTATTATGAATGGAAATATCCTCATATTAATTGGTAATCTATCGTTACTATGCTCTGCCTGGTAACGCATATCTAGAGGCTCTGCCTCCGATTCTACTAATAGGAAAAGGAAAGCTCTCCTCCTGATTTTGCCAACAGGAAGAAGGAGGCAGAGCCTCCGAATAGGCATTCCCAGGCAGAGCCTGGGAACGAGTAATGGTTCCCAGGGGCGGGCACGGGGGCACCGCCCTACTGAAATCTGCGTTCATCCGCATTCATCTGCCGTTCAAAAAAAACAAATTCATGAAAACTCTTGAACAGTTAAGCGAAATTTCGCGATCGATCGCCTGGAGTGCATCAGATATCCTACAATCCTATTATCGGCAGGATTCCAACACTCCTAACCTCGACATCCAAGAAAAAAAAGATGGCCCCGTCACGGCCGCCGATGTCGCTGTCAATTCTTACATTCTCGACGAATTGCAGTCGGCTTTAGGGAATGCAGAATTTGGGTATCTCACCGAAGAAACTTACAAATCTTATTTAGAAAAAAACGGTCAAGTTCCCTTACCTCAAAGTTGGGTTTGGATTATTGACCCTTTGGATGGAACGCGAGATTTTATTGACAGGACAGGTGAATTTGCCGTTCACATTGCTTTAGCGTTCGAGGGAAGACCTGTATTAGCAGTTGTGGCTTGGCCCGAACAGCAAAAGATTTATTACGCAGTGCAAAATGCTGGCGCTTTTATGGAAACTCGGGACGGTTCTGCGGTCAAATTGCAGGTTTCGGCGCGAAATATAGTGGCAGATTTATCTATAGTAACCAGCCGCAGTCACCGGGGCGATCGCTTTAATCAATTGTTACAAAAACTGCCTTGTCAAAATCAACTAGCTGTCGGCAGTATCGGCTGTAAAATTGCGACAATTGTCGAACAAAAGGCTGATGTTTATATTGCGCTTTCGGGAAAGTCTGCACCGAAAGATTGGGATTTAGCGGCACCGGAATTAATTTTGACTGAAGCGGGCGGTCAATTTACTCGTTTTGACGGTTCTACTTTGCAATATAACCGGGGAGATGTGAGTCAGTGGGGGGGATTGTTGGCGAGTAACGGTTGCTGTCACGCTGCTTTATGCGGGGAGGCTGAGGGGATTTTAGCGGAGATAGATGGGGGTTTGAAGTAATCAAAAGTTTAGTAGGGTGCGTTAGAAGACCGTATTTTCTGTAGGACTAATTGCTTACGCACCCTAAAGTATGTATCAAAATTGCTGACTTTGAAATTTCTGTACAATTTCACTTACGTTTCCTAAATATTTCGGGTAAATCAATCTCGCCTTTTTTACAGTAATAATACTTAAGTATTTTTCACATTTTTATCAAAAATTTAATTAACTAGGTATTTTTTAAGAAAAATTTACATATTTTCTGTAAAAAAACTGCTATCCTTACGACACAAGATGAGGACTCACCGGGTTTTTACGGAGAAAGGGTGTGTCTGTATAAATAAAAATTGATAGATAGTTTCGGACGCCAGTCACGAAATTGCGGAATTTTTGTATTTTTTTGAAACCCCAGTCAGGTGGATTATGCCCAATTTAAATATTCCAGTTTCAGTAAGGTCGATCGCCTTTATCGACACTCAAGTTGAAGATTATCAAAGTTTGATTGTCGGGGTAAAACCGGGTACGGAAGTAGTCGTTTTGGATGTGAACCGGGATGCGATCGACCAAATTACTGAAATTTTAGCTCTTCGCAGCAATATTGACAGCATTCACATAGTTTCTCACGGCAGTTCAGGCAGCTTGCAACTCGGCGACGGTAGCTTGAGTTTAGATGATATAGAGTGCGATCGGCAGGATCTACAGCAGTGGTTTTCCCCACGAACCGACTCAATCGGCGACACTCGACCCAATATCCTCCTTTACGGGTGCTGTGTAGCAGCAGGCGAGACAGGAAAAGCATTTGTCAAACGCTTGAGTGAGTTAACCGGGGCCTTTGTTGCAGCTTCCCAAAACCTCACGGGAAGTGTAGCAAAGGGCGGCGACTGGGAATTAGAAGTGAGCACCGGACAAATTGAAACACCGCTGGTATTTGAAGCGGAAGTGTTAGCGGGTTACGAGTACGTTCTGTCTACTTTTGGTGCTGCGACTGATTTTCCCATAACATACAGTCTCCGTAAAGTTGCCACTGGCGATTTTAACAAAGACGGCAACCTTGACCTAGCCTTTGCAACCACTGGAGTTAATCGCAACGTCTCGATCGCCCTGGGAGATGGCACTGGCAAATTTGGCCCTGCCACTAATCTTAACACCAGTCCGCCGAGCGATCTCTCTACCTACTCTGTCGCTGTAGGCGACTTTAACAAAGACGGTAATTCTGACCTGGTTACGGCTAATAATGCGACTAACAACGTTTCTCTCCTGTTAGGGAATGGCGATGGCACTTTTGGTACTGCCACCTACTTTGGTGTGGGGTCAAGCCCTTATACCGTCGCTGTGGGAGACTTCAACGGGGACGGCAATCCTGACTTAGCTACAGCCAATCAAAGCTCTAACGACATCTCCATCTTGCCGGGTAATGGTAATGGTACTTTTGGCGCAGCTACTAATTTGAGCGTGGGGGCAAATCCTTATTTTGTGCTTGTCGGCGACTTTAACAAGGATGGCAAGCCAGACTTAGCGACAGCGAACTTTGGGTCTAACAGCGTATCCATCCTGTTAGGGAATGGCGATGGCACTTTCGGCGCCGCCACTAACTTTACCGTTGGAAATAGCCCTAATTACATTGCTATAGGAGACTTTAACGGGGACAATAATCCTGACTTAGCAACCAGCAATCAAATCTCAAACAACGTATCAATACTGTTAGGAACTGGCACAGGAAACTTTAGTACAGCTACCAACTTTGGCGTTGGAACACAACCCCTTGCTATTGCTAGTGGTGACTTCAATGCCGATGGAAAAGTCGATTTAGCTACAGCCGACAATGGATCGGGCGATGTCTCCGTCGTATTTGGAAGTGGCAATGGCAGCTTTGGGACTGCCACTACTTTTCTTGTGGCAGCCAGTCCCCAAGGTATTGTTGTAGGCGATTTTAACAAAGATGGCTTATCCGATTTAGCTACGGCGAACTTTGCCTCTCAAAACACCTCGATTCTGCTGAATACATCCCCGGCGGTAAATTTCGGTGCTGCAACTTACAGTGGCACTGAAGGAACTGCGGATACAGTAGTCAATATTCCCGTTACTATCAGCGCTACTCCTGACGCTGCTGTAACAGTGCCAATTGTCATCGACCCCACTAGCACAGCCACCGAAAATTCAGACTACACCTTTTCGCCTACTACTGTTACTTTCCCCGCCGGCACTACTACTCTCACTCAGAATGTTGCAGTTACTATCAAACCTGACAATCTCCCTGAAAACGCCGAAACCGCAATTCTCAACTTTGGCACAATCACCGGTAGCGTTGCAGGTACAACCAAACAAACAACATTAACTATAGCAATCCTAAATCATTATCAAGACTATGATACAATTATATGCAATACTTGATTGTGACAATAAAAAAATGAATAACTTACAACTGCAACAAAAAGATATGGAAAAAGAAATAGCCCAATTAGAATCTTTCATTAAAAGCGATATCGATGCCAGAGAACTAAAACGAGCAATAGCTGTAAGGATGGCTAGCGCAGGTAATATCTACCATGAAATCAGCCTGATTTTAGGTGTAAGTAATTTTTTTATTGGTTATTGGAAAAAACAATTTAAAACCAAAGGCATCGGAGGAATCAAACTAGGACATAAAGGGTCAAAAGGGTATTTAACAGCTCTACAAAATACTGAAGTACTCGAGTGGTTAAAGAATAAAGAATATTGGAATTTAGATGAGCTGGTTACTTATTTAGAGCAAGAATTTGGTGTGATATATAGCCTTTCTCAGAAAGATGAGGTATGATGTTACTGACACTCACTCGTGAGGGTCAAACAGAGAAGATAAGATCAAATGAACTATACAGCACTTCCGGATGTTATGAGGTACAATAGAATCGACTAAAAATAATATACCAATGAAAGCATACTCAGTAGATTTGCGATCCAAAATAGTAGCAGCCCATGTCGAGCAGAAGCTGTCGATCAGAAAAACAGCAGAAATATTTGCCTGCAGTAAAAGCTTAGTTCAAAAACTTGTCAAGCAACAAAAAATAGAGGGGAATTTACAGCCTAAACCGAGGGGTAAACCCAGATTCAGTCATTTGAATAATGCGTCACAAGAGTTAAGAGAAATAGTGGTCACACATCCCGATGCAACTTTGGTAGAATTGTGTGAGTTGTTCGCCCAAAAGACAGGAAATTGGGTAGGCAGAACAGCCATGTGTAGCGCCTTACAGAAGTTGGGATTAAATCGTAAAAAAAAACAGTCAGGAGTAGCCAAGCAGGCACAGAAAGAGTGATGAAGTTAAGGTTAGACTATTGGGAAAAAGTCAAGGATATCGAGCCAAAAAATCTAGTATTTTTAGATGAGACTGGAGTATTGCTAGGTTTAACCAGAACTCATGCACGTTCGCAACGAGGAACTAGAGCCTATGCGGTCAAACCTTTTTATCGAGGCAAGAAAGTCACAGTAATTGGTGCAATTAGCCTCACGAAAGTAGTGGCATTAATGACCCTGGACAACTCGATGGATAGCAAAGCATTTGAGGTGTTTATCGAGAAATGTTTAGTGCCACAATTGTGGCCCGGAGCCGTAGTAGTGATGGATAACTTACCAGCGCATAAAGTAGATTCAATTACATCGATGATTGCCGTGGTGGGTGCTTCTATTTTATGTTTATCCCCATACTCTCCTGATTTTAATCCGATTGAATTATGGTGGTCGCAACTTAAATCTTTATTGCGACAGTTTTCACCAACCAGCACTAAAATGGTTGACACGATAATTGCTGTGGCTCTTGACTTAATTAATCCGAAACATCTCAAAAACTGGTTTACTAATTGCTGCTACTGTACCTCATAACATCCGGAAGTGCTGTAATTACATGGTTGAGTAAAGCCACGCGAAAGCGATACCACACATAATAGCATTTTTTTGAAAGCACACGATGCTTGACTCACAACACGTTTACTTGTACCAAACTTCATACATTGTTAAAAATGAAAGCTTATTCGATTGATTTTAGGCAAAAAATCCTTGATACTTATCATACTGAACCCATTTCACAAAAAGCAATAGCTAAGCGTTTTTCTGTAGCCCTGAGTTTTGTACAAAAATTGCTTAAACAATATCGTGAAACAAAAAACATTACTCCGAGAACTGACCGATGTGGAGTCAAAGGCAAACTGAATGCGGAGCAACTACTCATCTTGGCGGAATTGATTGAAGGAAATAATGATGCAACTCTTGAAGAACTCCGTTATTTACTTTATGGGAGAATTGGATTTTCTGTTAGTAGAGCAACAATAGGAAGAATGATAAAACTCTTAGACATTACTGTCAAAAAAAACTCTCTTCCCTTCAGGGAAAGGGACAGAGCGAGTTCAAATCCTGCGATGTGAGTTCTGGAAAACAATTAAAGAGATTAGTTTGAAAGACTTAATATTCATTGACGAATCGGGAGTTAATTTGGCAATGGTTAGGTTATATGCTAGGTATGCAAAAAGGTGAAAGAGCCAAGGGGTCAAAACCAACTAAACGTGGCAAAAATGTCTCAATAATTGGAGCAATGTCAGTCAATGAGATTTTGACATCGGTTAATCTAATAGGCGGAACTGATGCAATTACATTTGAAGCTTTTATTATCAGAAAACTTGTGCCAAAACTCTGGAAAGGTGCTTGTGTAGTGATGGATAATTGTCCCATTCACTTGGGAGAAGAAGTGAAAAAAGCGATCGAAAAAACAGGGGAAAAATTAATATACTTATCACCTTATTCACCAGATTTTTCACCAATTGAAAATCTGTGGTCAAAACTTAAAATCATTCTCCGTTCTATCAAGACTACTAATTATCAAGAATTAGGAAAAGCCATAGATTTTGCGTTCGGACAAGTTACATCGTCAAATATTTTTAACTGGTTTACACACTGCTGTTATTGTACCTCATCTTTTTGAGAAAGGCTATATAAATCAAAACAGAGTTACTATGAACTTTTCTGTCGGGCAAAAATTAGTTGGAAAAAAACTCAAAAAACCAATCCTAAATTTGATAAAGAACTGGTAAAAAAAAAGACGGAAGAAATTAACGATATTTTCTTTAAAAACAAGGCTGGTATAGAATCTGGGGAAATAATAGTATTGTTTTTAGATGAAGGTCATCTACTTCATGGTGATCTGACTGGTTATGTTTGGGGCCAATCCAAAATCAGAATTGAAGTCCCAATTACCAATGAAAAAGATAGACAAACTTATTTTGGCGCACTCAATTATCAAAGCAAAGAATTCCATATTCAGAGCCATCCCTCGGCTGATGGAAAATCAACAGTTAAATTCATAAAATACTTACAAAATAAATCTGGGGGGGTGACAAAGAGGTCTACGAGATAGACTGTATAAGGGTTGCAGCCCGCATACCTTGTTGATAAAAGCGGCGTTTAGAAGGAGTTAACTTCATTAACTGTTCCACCTCCAAAGAATATTGTTCTAGATAATTAACCCACTTTTCTCCATCTAATCCAACACCAAATGTACTCCGTCTGCGATATTTTTTCTTTGGTTCTGTGCGACGAGATACATATTCTTGTACCTGCTTTTTCTTCAGTTCATTACCTTGAAATATTGCTGAACTGTACGCAAGTGTCATGAGCAGAATCATGTTAATAAGTCGGTTCCCTTTGAGGCTTGTTCCTTCAAGATCGTAGCCTCCTGTTTTACAGTCTCGGAACATTTCTTCAATGCCCATCCGCTGCTTATAAGCATTGAGCGCTGCTCGCAATGAGCCTAAGTCCGTGAGAATAAACCAGGCTTCTTTAACTTGATATTTCCCATAGTTCCTTTTCCACTTACAAGCAAGCTCAAATCCGGTAGTAGGTAGAGTTTTCCTCACTTTTTTCCCTTGAACATACAAAGAAGTTCCGGGTACTATTCCTAATTCATCCAACCGTTGCCAAACTAAATGTTCTGTTTCGATACAAAGATTCTTTTTCAGTCTTAAGCAAAAAGACACACCCTTTTCCTTAAGCCAGTTTCCCAAATCAACAGAACAAAATTCACGGTCTCCTAAAACGATGACTTTATATTCTGAAAATAATGGTAAAACTTGCTCTAAATTGGTAGTTTGTGACTCGAAGTTACTATTTCCTAATTTGGGCAACAACGACCAGTATAATGGAATTGCTCTTCCCTCCCAGATCAGGCTAACCATAAAGAGATTAATGCACCCCCATTGACTGCGGTCGATTGCAATTGATAAACGAGTACCAATGCGGCAATAAGTGGTCAACCAATATAGCCTTTCTCAAAAAGATGAGGTACAATAACAGCAGTGTGTAAACCAGTTAAAAATATTTGACGATGTAACTTGTCCGAACGCAAAATCTATGGCTTTTCCTAATTCTTGATAATTAGTAGTCTTGATAGAACGGAGAATGATTTTAAGTTTTGACCACAGATTTTCAATTGGTGAAAAATCTGGTGAATAAGGTGATAAGTATATTAATTTTTCCCCTGTTTTTTCGATCGCTTTTTTCACTTCTTCTCCCAAGTGAATGGGACAATTATCCATCACTACACAAGCACCTTTCCAGAGTTTTGGCACAAGTTTTCTGATAATAAAAGCTTCAAATGTAATTGCATCAGTTCCGCCTATTAGATTAACCGATGTCAAAATCTCATTGACTGACATTGCTCCAATTATTGAGACATTTTTGCCACGTTTAGTTGGTTTTGACCCCTTGGCTCTTTCACCTTTTTGCATACCTAGCATATAACCTAACCATTGCCAAATTAACTCCCGATTCGTCAATGAATATTAAGTCTTTCAAACTAATCTCTTTAATTGTTTTCCAGAACTCACATCGCAGGATTTGAACTCGCTCTGTCCCTTTCCCTGAAGGGAAGAGAGTTTTTTTTGACAGTAATGTCTAAGAGTTTTATCATTCTTCCTATTGTTGCTCTACTAACAGAAAATCCAATTCTCCCATAAAGTAAATAACGGAGTTCTTCAAGAGTTGCATCATTATTTCCTTCAATCAATTCCGCCAAGATGAGTAGTTGCTCCGCATTCAGTTTGCCTTTGACTCCACATCGGTCAGTTCTCGGAGTAATGTTTTTTGTTTCACGATATTGTTTAAGCAATTTTTGTACAAAACTCAGGGCTACAGAAAAACGCTTAGCTATTGCTTTTTGTGAAATGGGTTCAGTATGATAAGTATCAAGGATTTTTTGCCTAAAATCAATCGAATAAGCTTTCATTTTTAACAATGTATGAAGTTTGGTACAAGTAAACGTGTTGTGAGTCAAGCATCGTGTGCTTTCAAAAAAATGCTATTATGTGTGGTATCGCTTTCGCGTGGCTTTACTCAACCATGTAATTATAGTTCATTTGATCTTATCTTCTCTGTTTGACCCTCACGAGTGAGTGTCAGTAACATCATACCTCATCTTTCTGAGAAAGGCTATAAGTAATTAAGGGGAACCAAATTAATGAGATAGTTAAGTTTGGTAAATCCAGAAATCTTTGTAGTTTTCTACGCCGACTTTCCGTTGTAATTGGGTAAGGAAATACCCGTGCCAGTCGTTCTAATCTCACTTGTTTTTCTGATTGCATCACAGATAGCAAAGTTGTCATTACAAGAAACTGAGCTTTGGTCAGTTGTTTTTTTAAATGAGTCTGGTAAAATGTTGGTATCATTATTTTTTGGATAGGCAAGCGTGTAACAATTATGCTGCCTATCTTTTTTTAGCACACATTGGCTCAATCCTCACCACCTCTGGGTTTCAGGCTGGTTGTCACCCCCCCAGAAAATAAATATAAAAATCGCAAGATTATCTTGATTTGGGATGGAGCTAGTTATCATAAATATGGAGAATTTAGAGACTTTTTATTAGAACTAAATGGTGACAAAGAACCTGATAACTGGTCAATTACTTGTATCTTATTTGCTCCCAATGCTCCCCAACAGAATCCCGTTGAAGATATTTGGTTACAAGCTAAAAACTTTTTAAGAAAGTATTGGTATTTATGTAGGTCTTTTAAGATTGTCAAATTTTTGGAGAGAGTTTTTTACTAATGAACATAAATTTGATTTCCCCAAAATACGTCAATATACTTACCCAGAGAAAATTATTTAGGATTGCTCTAGATATAGAAAATCATTTAGGATTGCTATATTGCTGCTAACGGTACTGTTTCTTATGCCATTGCCGCCGATATTGCAAGCATGGACGAAGGTAATACCGCAGGGTAAGAGCATCTCAATCAGGCTTGACACAAGCACTTGAGAATCTGCATCATATAGTCATCATTCATCGCCGCTCGTTTCTTTTTTTGTAGCACACTACGCTCCTTGAGTAGTTTCTTGATTGATGGCATTAAGTGCCATTCGTCTTAGAAGAGCCAAGTTTTGAGGGCTGTTTAACGACCGAATGCGGCATTGATCTTCATTAAAGGTGACATCTAAAGTCCAATGGACTTGGTTTTCAATCCCCCAATGTTGACGAATTGCACGCCCATTAAGCTGAGCATCCACTGGTAAAGAACTTAGGTAAAACTGCACCTCGTGAGTGGTTTTATTCCAAAGATGACGGATTCTTTCGACGATAACAATCGTTTGAATATCTGTCCATTGTTCTTGTTTATAAACTCCTCCTAATGCCGCCAGGGTAAGAGCATCTCAATCAGGCTTGACACAAGCACTTGAGAATCTGCATCATATAGTCATCATTCATCGCCGCTCGTTTCTTTTTTTGTAGCACACTACGCTCCTTGAGTAGTTTCTTGATTGATGGCATTAAGTGCCATTCGTCTTAGAAGAGCCAAGTTTTGAGGGCTGTTTAACGACCGAATGCGGCATTGATCTTCATTAAAGGTGACATCTAAAGTCCAATGGACTTGGTTTTCAATCCCCCAATGTTGACGAATTGCACGCCCATTAAGCTGAGCATCCACTGGTAAAGAACTTAGGTAAAACTGCACCTCGTGAGTGGTTTTACAGCACTTCCGGATGTTATGAGGTACAATAGAATCGACTAAAAATAATATACCAATGAAAGCATACTCAGTAGATTTGCGATCCAAAATAGTAGCAGCCCATGTCGAGCAGAAGCTGTCGATCAGAAAAACAGCAGAAATATTTGCCTGCAGTAAAAGCTTAGTTCAAAAACTTGTCAAGCAACAAAAAATAGAGGGGAATTTACAGCCTAAACCGAGGGGTAAACCCAGATTCAGTCATTTGAATAATGCGTCACAAGAGTTAAGAGAAATAGTGGTCACACATCCCGATGCAACTTTGGTAGAATTGTGTGAGTTGTTCGCCCAAAAGACAGGAAATTGGGTAGGCAGAACAGCCATGTGTAGCGCCTTACAGAAGTTGGGATTAAATCGTAAAAAAAAACAGTCAGGAGTAGCCAAGCAGGCACAGAAAGAGTGATGAAGTTAAGGTTAGACTATTGGGAAAAAGTCAAGGATATCGAGCCAAAAAATCTAGTATTTTTAGATGAGACTGGAGTATTGCTAGGTTTAACCAGAACTCATGCACGTTCGCAACGAGGAACTAGAGCCTATGCGGTCAAACCTTTTTATCGAGGCAAGAAAGTCACAGTAATTGGTGCAATTAGCCTCACGAAAGTAGTGGCATTAATGACCCTGGACAACTCGATGGATAGCAAAGCATTTGAGGTGTTTATCGAGAAATGTTTAGTGCCACAATTGTGGCCCGGAGCCGTAGTAGTGATGGATAACTTACCAGCGCATAAAGTAGATTCAATTACATCGATGATTGCCGTGGTGGGTGCTTCTATTTTATGTTTATCCCCATACTCTCCTGATTTTAATCCGATTGAATTATGGTGGTCGCAACTTAAATCTTTATTGCGACAGTTTTCACCAACCAGCACTAAAATGGTTGACACGATAATTGCTGTGGCTCTTGACTTAATTAATCCGAAACATCTCAAAAACTGGTTTACTAATTGCTGCTACTGTACCTCATAACATCCGGAAGTGCTGTATTCCAAAGATGACGGATTCTTTCGACGATAACAATCGTTTGAATATCTGTCCATTGTTCTTGTTTATAAACTCCTCCTAATGCCGCCACTGGTACCGCCCAAACTTTTCTAATTTCGACGCGATGATGTCCCTTTTCTGTTCGGGAATCCTGACTCACTTCAATTCCCTCAAACTGTTGAGATTTAGCCATCTCAAACCAGTTTTTTACTTGATTATAAAAAGTGGGATGATTACTTTTTAAGGTGACTACATAATCGGCTTTTTTCTGACGAATTAACCGAACAATCTCGGTTTGCGTCCCCATCGCATCAATCGTAATAATGGCTCCGGTGATGTCAATTAATTCCAATAAGGCCGGGATCGCTGTGATTTCATTTGAATGGTCTTCAACTTTGACTTGTCCCAAGACTAACCGATGTTCACTCGCCCACGCCGTCACTAAATGTAAGTTTTTCACCCCTTTTGTTCGGTCATAAGACCCTCTCAGACTTTTTCCATCAATCGGGATCACTTCTTGGTCAATTGACCCGATTAATTGGTTAATCCATTGAGCTAATTTTTGCTCGAAAATTTTTGGCTCTAGCTTTTCAAAGACCCGACGGAATGTATCGTCACTTGGGATGCCATTGGGTAACTTTAAAAACTTTTGTAACCAGGTAAGCTTACTGATTCCATAATTTTCCATGTCTTCCCACCCATGGGCTCCGGCTATCACAGCTAATAAGGCAATGACGAGAATATCTTTGAGTAAGTGGTGTTTGGTTCGCTCCACTCTTGGGTCTGGTACGTCATCAAAATAATTTGAAAAGCCAGCTTGTAAATCTTCGATAGAGATTGGTTTTGGCTTGTTGAGATCTGAGGATTTTTCCGCTCGCGCAAGAGGGAGCGAATCCTTTACTCATACTCATAAACTTTTCCTTACCTTGATGACTTAGCTTTTGAGGCATTATAGAACCGTTACTGACGCTCGGGCTACTTTGTATATTTTGTTTGTTTTGTCAAGTACAATTTATACCAAATTAGATGAGCTTACCCTGGGGGATTTAGGGGGATCTGGCCTCGGCGGTAAATGAGAGATAAAGAGGGTTTTAGACTTAAGTTGACACCAATGACCTAAACCCTATTACTTACAAATCAGCAGCGCTGATATCGCATTCCTGGTAACTGCGAAACTAATCCCAATAATTCCAACTGCAAAAGTATACTAGAAACTGTTCCCGCTTCTAATCCCGCTGCTTCTACAATTACATCAAAAGAAATCGGCCCAGATACGATCGCACTTAACACCTTAGCCAATTCCGGCTCCAACGGCGGCCCTTGTTTCTCAACCGTCGGATTTGGGGGAAACAACGACAACTGCTCGGCATTATCCAATTTTGGAATAGCTCCGAGCATTTCCAGCAACCTGTCTTCGCTTAACATTCGATCGCTATTTGGCAGAATCGGATGAGCACCTTTACTCAGCAACTCCAAACAACCAAAAGAACGCTCATCATCCAATCTGCCCGTCAAAACATACACATCCCGGCAAAAATCATTCGCTTGATAAGCAGTAATTAAAGCACCAGATTTATGCGGAGCTTCTATCACGATTGTAGCGCGACTTAAGCCAGCAATTATGCGATTTCGGCGGGGAAAATTAGTTTTATTCGGTTGAGTACCCGCCGGATATTCACTAATTACCAATCCCTGCTGCAAAATGCGATCGCACAACCTCTCATTTTGTTTAGGATATACAATATCTACTCCCGTCCCCACCACTGCGAAAGTTCTTCCTCCCGCCTCCAAACAGCCTGTATGAGCCTCTGTATCAATGCCCGCAGCCAATCCCGAAACCACAGTAAAACCGCTTCTAGCCAAAGCCGTACTAATTTTGCGAGCCCACCTTCTGCCGTATTCCGAAGGGCTACGAGTGCCAACCATTGCCACCGTCGGCGTAATTCCTTGATTCTCTTTGCGATCGACATTACCGCGATAATACAACACTGGTGGCGGATTGGGAATTTCCAATAATAAGCGCGGATAATCTGGATCTGCGGGTGTCCAGAAACAGGGATTTTTTATAATATGTTTTTCGATAAATTCTTCGGGATTGAGTTTAGTGCGTTCTTGCAAAATAGTTTCAATTATCTGCTTGCCAAACCCTTCGACTCGCATTAAATCTACTGGTTTGGCCGTCCAAGCTTCTGCCAAACTATTGAAATTTTGGTGCAATCTTTGCAACAAAATCGGCCCGATACCGTTAATTTGTGACCAAGCTAACCAGTAAGCGCGTTCTTCTAACAACGAGTTGCCCTCAACTTATCTGAGAATGATTTTATCATTTTTGGTGGAATTATGGTAGCAAATGGCACTGCCTTGTGCTGTATTCCCACAGATTTACAACTTCTATATAAATATTTTTTTACGAACCGCGAAGGCGCTAAGAACGCGAAGGGAATTAAGAGGGAGGGTGACAATTACTGGCTAGGTTTTCCAATCTACAAAACGGGCATAAATATAAGCAATAATTTCTCCGATTACTGTCCGAAAACCTTCGCTCGATTTCCACCATTCTTGTGGGTTGTAATCTTGCGGTTCCGCCGCTATAATCCCGACTTTAATCTCAGGATTCAGCACTTCTTTAAATACAATCCAACTTCGGCGGGCGTGAGGGCCAAAGGAATAAAGATTAATTGAGTTAACTTTTAAACCTGAAGTAGAAAACCAATCCCGAAGTGCGATCGCAGAAGCAGCCGTGCGGTGTTTCAAAACATTGGCTGCTGGTACTGCTACTAATTTGTTTTTATCAAATCCTAGCGCAATACAAGTCGCTGCAGTCAGTTCCGCATAATTTTTATATTCAGCGAGATAGTAGCCTTTACTTAAAGGCACTCCTGTGGTAATTAATTGGCTGTATTCGCCTTTTTTGAATTCGGCGATCGCACTTTCGATCGCATAATCGGGCAACCAGCCTTCGACAACCAATATATCTGCTTTAATCGGCGCTTTTACCGCCAAAAATGGATGGATATTTGTGATAATTAACAGCATTGCAATGATTAACCCCATGACAGCAATTACCCAACCTTCTCTGGTAATTGCCCACATTTCTCGGCGGTGAATTAGACTAATTTTGATTTTTAGTTTTCGCAGTCTGGCAAAATTCATACAGTAGATATTTAAGCAAGAAGGAAGAAAGCTCTTCTTTCTTCTTCTATGCTATTGGTGTTTGAGATACTCAAAAACGCTTTTATCCCCGATATCCTGCGGCATTGGTTGAAAAAACTTACGCACAGCAAATATGATAAACAAAGCAGCCCAAATAGCCAGCAAAAACTGTTCATTTTCGGCTGACAAAAAACCGAAAATATGTCCTAAAATTAAGAGAGGAACTCCAGGAGTCAAAAACTTGGTTTCTAGGCGGTTGAAGCAGAAAGCTTCCTTAAAATAAATGCCATTTAAGGCGGCAAAAGTAAAGCCAATTCCCCACAACGTGGCGGGATGTTCGTAGACTGCTAAAGCTAAGGGTTCGCTGCTTTGTAGGGCGACAAACAATGCTGCCGCGCCACCGATCGCCCAAAACGCCTGTAGTGTTCGGTGTAGCGCAATCATGTAAATGTGAATAGTTGCCAAGCTGACGCCTAAAGCTATCCAGAAACAAGCAAAAACAGGCGTTACAGCTTGGATTGCACTCGGGTTGTCGCTTTGTTGCAACACCAGAGTAGTGCCGATCGCAAAACACAGCGCCGCCACCCCCAATCCGGCGCGGTAAATCAACACTCCCGTGCGATCGTTTTGAGTAATCGTAAACTCGCCGAATTGTCCTTGATAGACTGGCGATTCATCAGGCGATTTCAGTAGTTGCATTACACCTTCCTCCTATTAGACACGAATGTACTTCTGCCAAGATATACTTTATTGATAAACCGATCCAGCGAGACCGAGCGATGCCTAAATTTAACAAGCCTAAAGTTAACCAGCCTAAAGTTAACAAGTCTAAAGTTAACAAACCTAAATTGGACGATCGCCCCGCTCAAAGCAAATCTCTTCCTTCACAATCCGAACTTCCTCCAGTTCAGCTTGATGAAACCATTGTAGCAGGCAGAAGACCGAAACCGGTCAACGACTTTCAGCGCCTGCTGGAGGAATTATCCGAATTGAGGGCAACCTACGAGCCCGAAGCCTTGGGCCATCTCCTTCCCAAACCTGAATTTAATGCTGAGCAATTTGAAATTAGAATTAGCAAAATTTTTCGCGTTCAAGATATTGATGTCAGCACGGAAACTTTAATCAAATATCTCGACTACCTCAAGCACAATCTTCACTTTCCCTGCTACGTTACCGGCATAGAAGATTTTGAATGGGAAGAAGAATATGTCATCGGTGAAAAAAGCAAAAAAGAATATGCAAGGCTCAAAAAAACTCAACCTTCTTATACCGATACCTTTAAAATTGATCGACCAGAGGATTTAGTTTTTCAGGAAGACGACATTTTTGTGAACGTCGAGCGCGTCGGCGATTGCAGAAAGTTTACCTTGCCTTTATCAGATTTAGAAGCAGTTGATGCAAGTTCCCCAAACAATCAGTTATTAGATGATTATGCTGTGTGGTTTATCAATTATTAAGGAAGTGTTGGAAGAGTGCAAAAGTCGGGGAGGGGAAGAAAGGGAGAGAGGGAGAGTGGAAGAAGGGGATAGTGGGAGAAGGGGATAGTGGGGAATGGCAAAAATCTTCCTTCTTCCTTCTTCCTTCTTCCTTCTTCCTTGTTCCTTCTTAATTAAATTGAAGCAGCAAAGTGCGATCGCGAAACCAAAGCCAAAGCTTCAACCAAACTGCGAACAGCCGCGATCATCGCCACTTCACTATTAAGTTGGCTGACAGCAGAACCGACGCCAATACCCGCAGCACCGGCTCCAATAGCGAGGGGTGCGGTGACGCTGGAGATACCGGAAGCGCAGAGTACGGGGACGGATACGGCGCGGGAAATTTCAAAGGCTGCGGCCAAAGTAGGCGCTGCTTTTTCAATTAATCCCAAGGTGCCGGCGTGAATTGGTTGAGCGCTAGTACCACCTTCGGTTTGAATGATGTTAGCCCCAGCTTTGACTAATTCAATTGCTAATTGCACTTGTTTGTCGAGTGCCAAAATGTGGGGAACTGTCACAGAAAGAGTGATGTTTGGAAATAGCGATCGAGTTTCGCGAGTCAACTGCAAAACTTCCTCAGCTTCAAAGCGGCGGCCTACTGCGTAGAAAGCATCAAAGTTACCAATTTCAATCAAATCAGCGCCAGCTTCTACCGCAGGCACAAACTTTTCCGGTTCCACAGCCGATACACAAATTGGCAAATTTGTCAACTGTTTTGCCATCAATACCAAATCTCGATCGGCAGCAATATCGACAAAAGAAGCACCGCCGAGATCCGCTGCTTTGACGACAGCCGCAACGTTTGCGGCATCAAAATTATTTAAACCGCTGATAATTTTCAGGGCGCGACCTTGCTCAAATGCGCGCTGCAATTTAGAATTTACACTCATCGTCTGTTTTCCAACTCAAAAAATTTCTTAGACTCATTTTGACACGGATTAGAACAAATTTTAATTTTTAATTCTTAATTTTTAATTACTTCCCGGCTGTCGAAATTTGTAAACATCTTTGATAACTTGTACCCAGCCGTCAGAGAGAGATTCGAGAATCCGAGATCCCTTTTCTTTCGTCGCCACCGTCGCATCGCCCAACACACCACTTTCAGTCAACTCTCGCGTCAGCCAAGCAAAAGGCAAATTGCCTTCCATACTCAGCAAACTGTCGATCGGCAAATTTTTCGGATATTCAGTAACAGCCAGTTCCATTTTCACCTGATCCGGCAAAATTGCCAACATCAAACTCGTTTCTGCATCACCCGCGTGAATCCCAAACTCCAACTCCTTGGCAGTTAATAATTCAGCAGCCACATTCGGAACCCGCCAAACAAACAGCGGAAAAACAGAAAAATCCTGATATTTTTGATGAATATCGCGCGCCGCAATTTCCATCACCTGCGGCTGTCCGCCGTGAGCATTCATTAACACTAATTTACGAAATCCAGCCTGATAAATACTATCAGCAATTTCGCCGATTACTGCTAAAAGTGTCTGAGCACTGAGCATAATTGTACCGGGGAAATGGCAGTGTTCGTTCGACTTGCCATAGTACAAAGGCGGCAAAGCGTAGGCGGGAATATTTGCCTCTAACTTTGCCAGCGCTTTGCCTGTCACCGCCTGGCTAATTGCCGCATCTACAATTAAAGGCAAATGAGGGCCGTGTTGTTCGATCGCACCTAGCGGCTGAATTATTACAGTATTTTCCTTATCCAGCATAGACTGAATTTCTGTCCAAGTTAGATATGGAAAAAACCGGGATTCTGGAATAAAATTGTGCATAAGGTGGTGACAAGAGTAAAAGCAACCAAGGCAATCAACTAACCTAAAAACTAAAAAGTAATTCCAAAGATAGATACCTAATTCTGTCTCTCGGTAGATGCTATAATTTATAGCCGATGATTTAAGAGGGCGCTGATATACGCTCGCCAGCTCAGACCGAAAGACGTAGAGACGACTAATTGATGGAAGCTTGGCAAACCCCACAAACTAATTTAACCGACATTCCGATCGCCGATGAACTGTCTCGCCGCATCCCTCGATCGCACGATCAAAAAGCAGAAAACCGAGCGCTGCAAACGCTTGCCCGAGAACTGGCAACCTCACCCCACAGGCTGCTCAAAACACTGGTTGCGATCGCTAAAGATTTGTGCGGCGCAGGAAGTGTGGGAGTCTGCTTACTAGAAGAAAATTCCAGTTCCGAACAAATATTTCGGTGGGTGGCATTGGCGGGCTCGTGGGAAGCCACAGAAGATACAAACACACCCCGCAAATTGCGTTTGTCGGGAGCAGGTTTCGATCACCAAACTCCACAGCTTTACTTCGCTCCCGAAGAATATTTTACCGACCTGCAACAGCTAGAATTGCCGATCGCCGAAGCGTTAGTTTTGCCACTGCAAGTAGAAAATCAATCGCTGGGGGCAATATGGATTGTATCTCACGATGCCGATCGGCAATTCGATGCCGAAGACTTGCGGATCGGGCTCGCACTAGCAGACTTTGCCGTTGCCGGCATACAAATCGATCGCGCCAATCAAACCAAAGAAGCTTTGCGAGAAAGCGAAGAACGCTGGCAGCTAGCCTTGCAGGGCAACAACGACGGCATTTGGGATCACAACCTGCAAACAAATTGCTCTGTAGTGAGCGATCGCTTTTTAGAGATTTGGGAACGTGGGCCCGAAGAAGTCAAAAACTTCAGCCAATATTTGAGCTACATTCATCCCGATGATGTGGAGATAATGCAAAGCAATTGGCAGCAGCACTTGCATCGAGAAACCTCAAATTACTGCTGCGAGTACCGCATCCGTTGTGGGGACGGGCGCTACAAATGGGTTTTAGCCAGAGGGCGAGCAATTTGGGACGAATCAGGCAATCCCGTGCGCGCCGTGGGTTCCCTCACAGATATCAGCGATCGCAAACAAACTGAAATTGCCTTAAAACAAAGCGAAGAACGTTTGAGCGTCGCCATCGAAGGCTCAGGCATGGCAACCTGGGATTTTGACGTGCGAACAAATCGACTAATTTGGTCGGCGACCCATTTCAGCATTTTGGGCTGCGAACCAGTACCGGGCGGCGAAGCAAGCGTGGCTGTGTGGAAAAACTGCGTGCATCCAGACGACTTAAAGCAAGTCATGGAGGCAGTCAAAACAGCTCGGGAAACAGGATCGCTCTACTCCATCGAATACCGCATCATCCGGGCAGACACACGAGAAATCCGCTGGTTGAGCGTGTTCGGGCGCTATCTCTACGACGAGTCAGGCGAAGCAGTGCGGTTTATCGGAGTATTATTTGATGCCACCGATCGCAAAATGGCCGAACTCGCCTTGCAAGAAAGCAACAACCGCTTTCAGTTAGCTACAAGGGCGATCGACGGCATGGTGTTTGAGTGGGATTTGGCATCGAACTCAGTTTACCGTTCCGAGGGACTCTCCTCGATCGTCGGTGTCCACCCAGAGGATGCACCCGCCACACCAGAGTGGTGGAGAGAACGCATCGATCCCGTCGATGTGGCGCGCCTCCAGCCCACGCGGGAATCACTCTTGACTACTGGCGATCGCTACCAAGTCGAGTACCGAGTTCGGCACGAAGACGGGCGCTGGATCGACGTTTGGGAACGCGCCTGTTTGATCCGCAACCAGCAAGGTGAAGTGACCAAAATAGTCGGCTTCACCAGCGACATTACCAAGCGCAAACAAACAGAAGCAGCACTGCGCGATCATGAAACCCACCTGCAGTTAATTCTCGACAGCGCCAAAGACTACGCCATCTTCACCCTCGACACCGATGGACACTTTACCACTTGGAACGCAGGCGCCCAGAGATTGCTGGGCTATACCGAAGCTGAAATCATCGGGCAGCACGGACGAATCATCTTCACCCCAGAAGACTCTGCAGCCGGAAAGCCGGAAACAGAAATGCACCTCGCGCTGACTCAGGGAAGAGGAGAAAACGAGCGCTGGCACGTCCGCAAAGATGGCAGCCGCATTTGGGGCAGCGGGCTGGTGATGCCCCTGCGCGACGAAACCGGCGAGGTGCACGGTTTCCTGAAAATCATGCAGGACAAAACCGAGCGCCGGCAAATAGAAGAAGCACTGCGGCAAAGCGAAAATCTCTACCGCACTCTCGCCGATGGCGTCCCGGAATTAATGTGGATCAACACCGCCGACGGCAGGTTAGAGTTTTGCAACCAACACTGGAAAAGCTACACGGGGATGATGCCAGAATTGCCGCTGGCTGCGCCGGTGCTGCAATTATTTTATCCTGAGGATCTGCCAGCAGTTGTCGGCAGGCGCACCAAGGCTATTGAAGCAGGGGAAGCCTACGAATTCGAGTGTCGGGTACGCAGGTTTGATGGTACTTACCGCTGGCATCTAGCGCGAATTGTGCCCGTCAAAGACAGGGGGGGACAGGTGGTGCAATGGGTCGGGATCGGGATTGATATTGACGATCGCAAACGAGCCGAAGAAAGCTTAGCAGAAAGCGATCGCCGCTTCCGCTTGCTGGCTGAGTCGCTGCCCCACCTGATTTGGAACGTAGACTCCGCCGGGGAAATTCGCTTTACCAATCAACACAAGTGGTTGGAATATCTGGGAATGTCTTACGAGGAAGCGGTTCAAAACAATTGGGAGTCCCTGGTGCCGGCGTCGGATTTGGCAGAATCTTGGGCCCGCTGGCAAGAATCTCTAATCACCGGAGAAGTTTATCAACTTGAGCTGCGTTTGCGGCGGGCAGCAGACCAAATGGAACGCTGGCATTTGTCCCGCGCCGTGCCAATTCGCGGCGCGGGGGGCGAAATTGTCGAGTGGATCGGCACAAACACCGATATTCACGATCGCAAACAAGCCCAACTCAACGAGCAGTTTCTCGCAGAGCTCGAAGTCCGCTTGCGGCAGAGATCCAACCCCGCAGAAATGTTGTGGGAAGCCATGAAGAGTCTGGGAGAATATTTAAAGGTCGATCGCTGCGTATGGCACGAAATGGATTTAGAAGCCAATCAGGCAATTGTCGAGCAAGACTGGCACCAGTCCGACCTTGCCAGCCTCGCTGGCATCTATAAAATCTCAGACTTTAAGATCCCAGAACTGAAAGCTCTCTCTATCGCAGGTCAAACAGTTGTCATCTCAGATATCGCTACTCACCCGCATACAGCGCATTTGGTCGATAACTACGGTGCCGTGTCGATTCGCGCTTTGATCGATGTTCCCTGCCTTCACGAAGGGCGGTGGGTGGCTCTTTTGGTGGTGACATCACAGGCTGTGCGACACTGGCGGCCCGATGAAGTTTCGCTGATGCAAGAAGTGGTGGCTCGCCTCTGGACGGTAATCCTGCACGCGCGAACCCTGCACGATCTGCACGAAAGCGAGGCTCGGTTCCGCGCTCTAGCGGACAACATCGCTCAGTTGGCCTGGATGACAGATGAAACCGGCTGGATTTTCTGGTACAACCAGCGCTGGTTTGACTACACGGGCACCACCCTAGAGGAAATGCAGGGCTGGGGCTGGCAACAGGTGCACCACCCTGAACACCTCGATCGGGTGGTCGCAAAATTTAGGCGCTGCATTGAAAGAGGCGAAGCTTGGGAAGATACTTTCCCTTTGCGCGGCAAAGACGGATCGTACCGCTGGTTTCTCTCCCGCGCCGTGCCGATTCGCGACGAGCAAAACAAGCTGCTGCGCTGGTGTGGCACCAACACTGACATTACAGATCGCAAAGTTGCAGAAGCGGAACGGGAACGCCTTCTAGCGCGGGAAAAGGAGGCGCGGGAAGAAGCAGAACGGGCTAACCGCGTCAAAGACGAATTTTTGGCTGTTTTGTCCCACGAATTGCGGACTCCCTTAAACCCGATTCTGGGCTGGGCGAAGCTGCTTCAATCGAACGTTCTGACACCGGAAAAGCAGCGTTATGCCTTAGAGACGATCGAGCGCAATGCCAAACTGCAAACCCAGCTTATCGAAGATTTGCTGGATGTGTCGGGGATTTTGCAAGGCAAGGTCAGCTTGAATATTGCACCTGTGGATTTAACCGGGGTCATCAACGCTGCTATTGAAACGGTGCGTCTGGCGGCCCAAGTCAAGTCGATTCAAATCAGCACTCAATTTGCACCGCATCTCGGCCCGGTTTTGGGCGATGCGGGCCGACTTCAGCAGGTAGTCTGGAATTTGCTGTCAAATGCCGTCAAGTTCACCCCGCCGGGAGGCAAAATCGAAGTCGTTCTCGATCGGGTGGACACGAAAGCCCAAATTACTGTAACTGATACGGGAAAAGGTATCGAACCTGATTTTCTACCCTATATATTCGACTACTTCCGGCAAGCTGACAGCACGATGACGCGCAAGTTTGGCGGATTGGGTTTAGGATTGGCGATCGTCCGCCATCTCGTCGAACTCCACGGCGGCAGGGTAAAATCCGACAGTCCCGGCGAAGGAAAAGGTGCAACCTTGACCGTGTGGATACCCCTGATGCCGGTGCAACCTCAGACAAGTCCTGCGGCGATTGCGCCGGAGCAATCCTTCAATTTGAGCGGTATCAAGGTGTTAGCGGTGGATGATGATGCCGATGCGCGAGATTTGGTGGTTTTTCTGCTTGAGGATTGTGGGGCAAGGGTTACAGCCGTTTCTAACGCCGCCGATGCTTTGGCGGTTTTAACCGAGTCTGTGCCGGATTTGCTGTTGAGCGATATTGGAATGCCCGACACTGACGGTTATATGTTGATGCGACAGGTTCGGGCTCTGGCGCCTGACAAAGGGGGACTGGTGAGGGCGATCGCCCTCACGGCTTATGCTGGAGAAATTGACTATCAGCAGGCCCTGGCTGCGGGGTTCCAGCGCCACATTTGTAAGCCTTTAGACCCCGACAAGTTGGTGCAGGCGATTTGGGAGGTACTCGATCGTTCTGGGTAAAATATTTTTTAAGGTCTTTTTGTGTGTGAAAAGTCTTTATTTAATGAACCGCGAAGACGCGAAGAACGCGAAGGAAGAAGGGAAGAAGAAAGGAAGAAGTTAATAATTTCAAGTTCGGTTATATCTGAGATATTGCACCATTCTCAATAATGATTTTATTGACTGGCTACGAGCAACGGCCCACCAGAAAATTCACTTTTTGTGGAACAGGGCGGAAAGCCTGTTCATCAAAATGGTGCAATAGGGCAGATGTAAGCAATTTAACCTGTCCGGCGATCGCGCATCATCTCCAATAAAAAAACCTCACCGATGGAGGTTTTTTGATGCTTATTCGCGATCGTCGGACAGGTTAAAACATCCTGTCCCTGCAGAATGGCCACAGCACTAAGACTCAATTCTTAGCGGTAGTCAGTGCGTGCAGCGGGTTCGCGATCGCCTGTTGTAGTGGTATAGCGGACATTTTCTTCGCGTTTTTTGGGAATCAAACCCAACAAGCCAGACAAGCCGAGCAATCCCAACCATCCCCAATCAAAATCGCGATCGGTTTCAGCATTGTAGACATCGGAACCAGGAGTTGTGGTGGTGGTGGTAGTGCCGGTAGTACCGCCAGTTGTACCGCCAGTTGTATCTGTCTGAGCTGAAGCAGGCAGATGAGCTGGTGCTATGGCTAAACCAGCAGCTATAATACCTGCACCGATTGCTTTGGATAAATCAGAACGTTTCATAATTCAAATGCTCTCTGTTGGCTAAAATCTTTAACTATCCAAACTATATCGATTGTCTTTTAAAGTTAAATCCACCTCTAGCGGTAAAGATTGTTATGTTCCACGTATAACTAGAGATTGATACCAAATTTTTAGCAGTCGTAAAAAAATAAAAATTGCTCGCGGAGGCACTCCGGCACTAGAAATCGCGGGTCTGACACCTCACCCGGTTGTGAGGCACTCCGGCACTCTCGACAACAGACAAGGTGTTGTTGACAAAAAAAGGTAAACTCAGATATTGCACAGACAACAGTTGGAACGCGATCGACGGAGATCAAAACTTTTGGGTATAGAGTTACGGAGCTACGTATTTCTAGACAACTTGCAGCCACAGCACGCAGCATACATCGGCACCATCGCCGCCGGATTCTTGCCGCTGCCGGGGGATGCGTCGCTGTGGATAGAAATCTCCCCCGGTATCGAAATTAACCGAATTACTGATGTCGCCCTCAAATCTGCCTCCGTACGCCCGGGAGTGCAGATAGTCGAACGCTTGTACGGCCTTCTGGAAGTACACTCGGGCCAGCAGGGGGAAACGCGGGCCGCAGGCAAAGCAATTCTAGAATTCATGGGGGTCCGCAGAGAAGAAGGTATCAAACCGCGAGTGATTTCCAGTCAAATTATTCGCAACATTGACCCCCACCAAACACAATTAATCAACCGCACCCGCCGCGGACAATTGCTGTTGGCGGGACAAACGCTTTACGTCTTAGAAGTAGAACCGGCTGCTTATGCAGCGCTGGCGGCCAATGAAGCAGAAAAAGGCGCATCTATTAACATCTTAGAGGTTCAGGCTGTAGGCAGTTTTGGACGGCTTTACCTCGGCGGCGCAGAACGAGATATTATAGCAGGTTCCCAGGCAGCAATTGCGGCGGTGGAAAACGTGACGGGTCGAGAACATCCAGCAATTTTTGGTCGCAAGGAATAGCTGTTAAAGGAGATGTAATTATTATGGCAAACACACAGCATTTATCGCTGTTAAAAAAAGGTGCAGTTACTTGGATTGAATGGAGAAGTCTCAACCCAAATATAGAACCGGATTTCAGCGAAGCTAACCTCGCCGAAGCAAATCTCAGAGGTGCACATCTTTGGCGGTCTAACCTTTTTAAAGCAGACTTGTTTAAGGCTAAATTAATTGCGGCAAACCTCGCCGAATCCAACCTCAGTTTAGCAAATCTTGCCGGAGCGCAACTGCTCGAAACTAATTTAATTAAAGCTAATTTAACTGGAACCAACCTCCAAGCGGCTGACCTCACAGGATCTGATTTGAGCGGTGCTAATTTAATTGGGGCGGACATAAGCGGTGCCAATCTCCAACAAACCGATTTTGGAGATGCGAATTTAATCGGTGCGGTGATGTTTCGAGCTAATGCGATGGGCGCAAACTTCAACTGTGCTAATCTCAGTCAAGCAAATCTCCCTCAAGCCGAATTGATTGAAGCACATTGTTATGCAGCCAATTTCTCTAAAGCTAACCTGGGGGAAGCTCACTTCACAGGAGCATATCTTTTCAGGGCAAATCTCTGTTTTGCAGAGTTGAGCGCTGCCGATTTACGATGGGCAAACCTCGGCAAAGCTGATTTGAGAGGGGCGAATTTGACCGGGGCAAATCTCAGGGGAGCGAACTTGGCGGGAGCTAATCTGGGCGAAGCTATTTTGAAAAGAACAATCATGCCTGACGGCAACATTGTTCCATAAATATTGGATAATATTTATTCCTGTAAAATAACCGCGATAGTTACAAAAATCCTATGGCGCGTTTACCGAAAGGATTGCCAAAAAGTAAAGTTTTGGGGCGGGTTGAGACTTTCTCTGTAATACAAATCCGAGATTTAGTAAACCCGCCGCGGCTCAAAACTCGCAACTGTCGATCGATTAATTTTTGCCTGCGGGTGATACTTGATAAAGTCCTCTAACGGGACCTGGATCAGTCGGTGAACCTTCCTGCTGTGTTGGAAGTGTAAACTGATCTTGGAGTCCGGCGGGAATGGGGAAACAGCCGCTCGGTTGAGGTGCTAGCTGGCAAGCAGGAGGCAGTGCCATGATTGAGGCATCGAAGGGATTAACTGCATCTGGGACGCGGAGAATCGGGTCGCTGGAAACTTGCCGCTGCATTACTCGTCTGTAGAAGCCGTTGATGCGGCTGGCATCCCTCTCGATTTCTTTTTCGGGAAAGGCAACGACGCCGCTGGGGGAACCGAGGCCTACATAGTCGCCAAAGTAACCTTGCAAGCTGACGTTGTGGTAAAAGTCTCCTGAAGCTTCAAAAAATTGTCGGTTGAAGTCGTCGGCAATTGGGTGAAATCGCTCTGTTTGTGCTTGAGCTGGTTTGACGGATGCCAGCGCGGCAGAGGCGACAGCGAGAATCAACGCGCCGCTCAGGCTTTTTAACTTTTGACTCATATATTTGGGCCTCCTTAATTAATTCCGATTCCACTATAAACTGATTATCGGCGGATTATTTGTGTTTTTTACACGGTGTGAGTTATGAATGCTGCGGATTTAAAAGTGTTGCGCGATCGACTTCTCGATTTGTTGTGCGAGTTTGCCTATCGCGAAGGTGATTTTGTGCTGTCTTCAGGGCAGAAAAGTTCTTATTACATTAACTGCAAACCGGTGACGCTGCACGCTGAAGGTGCTTTGGCAACGGGACGTGTGCTGTTGTCGATGCTGTCGTCGGATGTGCAAGCTGTGGGCGGTTTGACTTTGGGTGCTGACCCGATTGTAACTGCGGTGAGTGTGGTTTCGGCTCTGGAAGGTCGATCGATTCCGGCGCTAATTGTCAGAAAGGAGACGAAGGGACACGGGACAATGGCGTACATTGAGGGGCCGCTGTTGCCAGAGGGGACGAATGTGGCGGTTTTGGAGGATGTGGTGACGACGGGTAAGTCGGCGATGCAGGCGGTGGAAAGGTTGCGGGCGGCGGGTTATAAAGTCGATCGCGTGTTGTCGCTGATTGACAGAGAGCAAGGTGGTGCGGAGTTTTATCGCTCTGTTGGATTGGACTTTGAAACAGTTTTTACGATTAAGGATCTTCAAAAGTGGATGGCTAGCAAAAAATAGGCAAAAGTGCGATCGCCAGCCTCCTCCCCAGAAGAATCGCGTCAACGGCCGCCGAACATTTAATAGCGCGAAGGGGGGGCGATCTCATCAAACTCACAGCACTTAATATCACACACAACCAAAAATGTCAACTCCAAATTACAGAAGAACAGTTGAAGAAATCCGTGAGTTAGCTTCTATGTTTTGGCCTTCCGACTTATCTCAAAAGGAAGCAGAACTCAGTGTCATACCAAAATTGATAGAAACTCAAGAGCAATTTATTGCTATTCTTAGCGTCCCTGTTTCGGAGTTAAACGGATTATTTCAAATAGTAGAAGCTTCTACACTTTCTGCAAATATGTTCCTGAAGCATTTAATTGTACTGGCGGACTTTGGGGGAGAAATGATAAAAAGAGTGAATAGTCAGTTTAATTCTATGTTTCCATTAAAGAGATTAGATTACCTTTGGAACCTGCAAACTTACTCTTATCAATTCACTTTTCTACCAGCATCAGGTCAACTAACCAATAATAAACTAGGGATTGACGGTAAAAAAATACTCCAAAATCAATCTCTCTCTTTGGCACATAAAGATTTAATAGCAATTCTTTTGTTCGGCGCTAGTTCACTGAATGAAAAAAGCGCTGAGGTTCTAGCTAAATGTGAAATTGGTAATTACTTAGGTCAACCCGATAAATTAAATAAGTTTATTAAACAACGATATATCTGGGTTAGCCGCATAACCTCTGGGTCACAAGCCAATACTTTAGGTCAAATCGCTCAAAACTTTGTCAAAGAATACTTACAAGAAAATTTAGGGGTTAGAGATATAGATATTAGACCTAACGGTCATTTACCCGGCGTTAGACATACTGACCAAGAAAGCGAAAAAGGACTAACAACATTTGATCTGGTTCTTTCTAAAGAAGATAAGTTTGTTGCAATAGAGATTAGCTTTCAGGTAACAACAAATAGTGTAATTGAACGTAAAGCTGGACAAGCAAGAGCTAGATTTGAGCAGATTGAAAATGCCGGTTATAAAATGGCTTATGTCATTGATGGCGTTGGTAACTTTGAGAGGAAAAATGCAATCAGAACCTTGTGTACGTATAGTGATTGCACTGTTGCATTTTCCCACAATGAACTTAATGTACTTTGCGATTTTTTGAGGGATTATTTTGTGCCTAACAATGAGTAAAGAGATGGTATACTGAAGAAATGGTGTTAAAATCTAAACTAACTAAAATTATTATGCCAAAAATCCGTTTTATTGACTTATTCTCAGGAATAGGCGGCATGAGATTAGCCTTTGAATCCGCCGCTCGTTCCTTGAATCTGCAAACAGAATGCGTATTAAGCAGCGAAATCAATTCCGACGCTCAGTTAGTTTACCAGAAAAACTTTGCCGACACACCTTTAGGCGACATCCGATTAATTGACAAACTGCCTGAACATGAAATTTTACTAGCGGGATTTCCTTGTCAGTCTTTCTCCTATGCGGGCAAAAAAGAGGGCTTTGGAGACACCAGAGGCACCCTATTTTTTGAGATTGCAAGGTTAATTGATACCTTTAAACCTCAAGCATTTATTTTCGAGAACGTGCGGGGGCTTGTCAGCCACGACGGCGGCAGAACCCTCGAAACTATTAAGAGCGAAATCAAAAGCCGAGGTTACAGCTTCGATTATTTTTTGCTCAACAGCTCTAACTTTAGCTTACCTCAGAACCGTGTCCGAGTTTACCTAGTAGGAATTTTAAATGCTTCGCCCCAATTTGGCTTAATTTCTGACTTAGGCCCAAAAGATTCGCATTCCTCTAGTCATCAACAGCTATCGTTCTTTTCCCCGTTAAGTCAACCTGTCACAGTTGCAGATATTTTGGAAGACAATCCAGATCCAAAATATGATTGTTCGCCAGAATTTGTTAATGCCTTGAAACAAATAGTTAACAATGATTTCAGTCGCTTGCACGGTAGGCGGCTAATTGACTATCGCGGTGGCAATTCGATTCATTCTTGGGAACTAGGTTTGCGAGGCGAGTGCAGTTTAGACGAAATTGAATTAATGAATCTTTTTATTTTGAAAAGGCGCAATAAAGAATTTGGATCAGACCAAGATGGCAAGCTATTAACTAAAGAGCAAATAGCTACTTTTTTTGCTCATCCCAATCTCGATGAAATGCTGGATTCCTTGGTAACAAAAAAGTACCTGCAACGGAACAACAATCAGTACAAACCTGTATCCGGTAACTTTTCCTTTGAAGTCTATAAATTTCTCGATCCGCAAAAAATTTCTGTAACAATTGTTGCCAGTGATGCTAATAGATTAGGAGTTTACTATCATAACCGAGTCCGCAGGATTACTCCCCGCGAAGCAGCACGGTTACAAGGTTTTTCCGATAGTTTTATTCTGCATCCTAATGATGATAAAGCTTATCATCAACTGGGTAATAGTGTAAGTATTAATGTAGTTAAAGCTGTTGCTCTCGAAGTTATCCAGAATGTTTTGTGCTCTACCAAACAAAAAGTTAGCGCCTGGTGAATTGGGAAGGGTGGGCGGAGTGTTTCCGCCCACCCTAGCAACTAGCTTTGCGCTACAGGTTCCTTAGCCAAAAACTTCTCTAATTCCGTCAAAGCATCAGCATCAACCTTAGATCGCTGTTTTATTGGGTGGGATTAGAAACTAGGTCCGCTCTAATTTTATTATCAAAATCAGCTCAGGTACTTGGAGGACAAGGGAAAATAAAGTTGTCCGCGCTAGACAAGCGCAAGCTTTCAGGTTCAGAATCTCTACCAATCGGCAGATTTTAGCAGAGCGAAATTATAACCTGAGTGAGATATTAACTACAGAAGATTGTTTTAATATGTTAGATGACGACGCAAGGAGAAGCAGTAATGATTTTACCTGCATCTATTAAAGATAAATGGAAAAAACTGGCAACAGCCTTTATTTTTCCTCTGACACTAATTGGTGTTGGGATTCAGCAACAACCGATTCAAGCACAACAAAATCCATCTAAGACTAATGTTGCTGCTTTGCCAGATGGTATTTACCTCTACGGAGATTCGCCACAGCCCAACCAAGTTCTTCAAAACTACATTGTGTTTCAACGCCAGAACGATCGGGTGGTTGGTGCAATATACGCGCCGCGATCGGACTTTGCGTGCTTCACTGGTAAAATTCAGGGAAATACACTCTACGGGAAAACAATGTCAGGCGGACAAATTCAAAAAGTTGAAGTCAATACTCAGCTAACAAATTTGCATTCTATTCGCACAATTAGCTCAAACGATCGGCGCATTCTTTCAACGTGCCAACAGACAGCGCAAGTTAATAACATATCCAGGTAAATCTTTTACTGAGATCACAGGGTGCATTAGGCTGGCGGTGTGTTACACTGCGTTAACACACGCTACGAATTGAAAATTTCTGGTTAGCAGGCAGAGCCTGGTAATAAATATCTAGAGGCTAGGCCTCGATTGAAAAATAGTCCAAAATATGAGCTTTTACCGCCAACTTAATGGTCTTGAAAACCATCCGTTTTATTGACTTATTCTCAGGAATAGGCGGCATGAGATTAGCGTTTGAATCGGCCGCTCGTTCCTTGAATCTGCAAACGGGATGGCTCTTAAGCAGCGAAATAAATCCCGATGCTCAGTTAGTTTACCCATACAGGCTAGGCGACTAATTGACTATCGCGGTGGCACTTGTATTCATTCTTGGGAACTGGGTTTGCGAGGCGAGTGCAGTTTAGACGAAATTGAGTTGATGAAGAGTTTTATATTGAAAAGGTGAAATAAATAATTTGGGCCTGACCCAGATGGCAAGCTATTAACTAAAGAGCAAATAGCTACTTTTTTTGCTCATCCCAATCGCGATAAAAAAATTCTGGATTTCTTGGTAATAAAAAAGTACCTGCAAGGGAACATCGCAATTCTCCTTTTCGGAAACTCCTTTTAATATAACCAAAACTATGGTGCTGATGGCGCACCATAGTTTTGGGCGGGCAGGATGCCCGCCCCACAAGAAACGAAACAGCTTTACGATTAAGTAAGGTGGGCAATGCCCACCCTACGAATTAATCCAATTAGCTTTGGGCTACAGGTTCCTTAGCCAAAAACTTCTCTAATTCCGTCAAAGCATCAGCATCAACCTTAGTCTGCATCGGACAGAACTTAGGCCCGCACATCGAACAGAATTCAGCAGTTTTGTAGATATCCGCCGGCAAAGTTTCGTCGTGATATTCCTTTGCGCGTTCTGGATCTAATGACAGCTCAAATTGACGGTTCCAATCGAAATTGTAACGCGCTTTCGAGAGTTCATCATCGCGATCGCGCGCACCCGGACGACCCCGTGCAATATCTGCAGCGTGAGCCGCGATTTTGTAAGCAATCAGCCCGTTTCTGACATCCTCAGCATTCGGCAATCCTAAGTGTTCCTTCGGCGTCACGTAACACAGCATTGCAGTACCGTACCAGCCAGCCATCGCCGCCCCAATTGCTGAGGTAATGTGGTCGTATCCAGGCGCAATATCTGTCACCAACGGCCCCAAAACATAGAAGGGTGCTTCGGAACATTCCTCCATTTGTTTCTTGACATTAAACTCAATTTGATCCATCGGAACGTGACCAGGGCCTTCCACCATTACCTGCACGTCATGTTCCCAAGCTTTGCGAGTTAATTGTCCCAAAGTTTTGAGTTCAGCTAATTGAGCTTCATCCGACGCATCGTGAGTGCAACCGGGGCGTAAAGAATCTCCCAAACTAAACGAAACATCGTATTTTTTGAAGATTTCAATGATGTCGTTAAAGTGAGTGTAGAGGGGATTTTGTTTGTGGTGATGCAGCATCCACCGCGCCAAAATTCCGCCGCCGCGAGAGACAATTCCAGTTAGCCGATTTTTCACCAACGGCAAATGCTCAATCAAAATTCCGGCGTGAATTGTTTGGTAATCAACACCTTGTTGAGCGTGTTTGTCAATGATGTGAAGAAAGTCATTCGGCGTCAGACTTTCCATATTACCATGAACGCTTTCTAAAGCTTGGTAAATTGGTACAGTACCGATCGGCACTGGTGAAGCTTTGATAATCGTAGTGCGAATTTCATCCAAATTGCCGCCGCCGGTGGACAAGTCCATCACGGTATCAGCGCCGTATTTAACTGCTAGTTTAAGCTTGTCAACTTCTTCTTCCATATTGGAAGAGTTGGGAGATGCACCGATATTAGCATTGACTTTGCATTTAGATGCAATGCCGATCGCCATCGGTTCCAAATTCGGGTGATTGATGTTAGCGGGAATAATCATCCGTCCCCGTGCTACTTCGGCGCGGATCAGTTCTGGCGGGAGATTTTCTCGCTTAGCAACAAAGTGCATTTCCTCAGTAATTACACCTTGACGGGCGTAGTGCATTTGAGATACATTGGTGTGCCCGCTACGCTTAGCGATCCATTCGGTACGCATATCTTATGTCCTTGATAAACAGCTTCCCTCCGCTGGTATTACCCAGACTCAGGTTCTAAGGGTGTTTTCTCAGCCCGGATATTCGGGCACCCCTAGCTAAGCTGTTGATTGTATCACCGATTTCTGTGCGCGACGGCAGCCACTAAGGAAATCTTAATATTGGGATATAGATGAGGGGAGCGATCGCCATTTTGGGCCTTCTGATATTCCTGGTGTTTAAAAAGTGCGATCGTACCGCATTTAAGAATATAAAAACAATCACACCTCATCAGGATTAATCCCCATTTCGCGCAATTTTGCTGCTAGGCGATCGGCGCGTTGTTTTTCTTCCTCTGCGCGAAGGCTTTCTCGTTCGGCCCGCAGGTGTTCTTCTGCCGCACGTTCCTCTCCAATTAACAGCAAATTCCCTTCACTATCCCACCAACGCAACCAAGGTAAATTCATCTCATCATATTCACCTTGCCAAATTCCCAACTCAACTCCAAGCTGAGGAATCGGATAGCGACCGCGCTCATTTACACTCATTCGCTGATAGCAATTGTCTTCTAAATGATACATTTCTACAGCGGCTTTTTTCACTTCATAAATGCCGTAGTAAGGCACGCGAATCGCCTGTTCGTAAACCCAAAAATTTCCCACCTTTTGTTCTTCGGCTTGACCGGGTTCGGGTGGCGGCGTTCTGTCTCGCTCTTCTGCACCGTTCCCAGACACAAATTCCAAAACAATCAGCGGTGCAACGTATTCTTTCCACAATACATAAGAACGTCGCACCTCACCATTTAAGAGTGGGGGAACATTCGGCACATAAAACCAATCGGGCGCTTCCGCACCGCGTTCGAGAGGGTCAGTTAAACGCCAATAAATCCCGCAATCTTGACCGATGCGGTAGCGTCCGTCTGGATGAAGTCGTTGCAATATTGGTCGGAGTGAATCAGTGAGAATAATGCTTTGAGGAAGTTCTTGAAAGTTTTTCACAAAAGTACCGTCCGACTCTGGCAGTTCAGTGTGGTCTGGGAGATGCGTGACTTCCAATTCAAATGATTTGGCAATAGTCATAAAACTTGCGCTGATTTGAGGAATTAAACTTATTATAGTAGAAGGAAGAAGGAAGAATCGAAATTTTGCGAATTACAATCGCCCGCTAAATCAGTAAAATTTAATAATAGAAAAAAATCCTACTAACCCAATATAAAATCAACGCTCACTTCTAAATCGGGAAAAGCCAGCGGCGCAACTTGTTGACCGCGCCACAACTTGAGCATTAAACTATAACCGTTCGGGCCGGGCTGACGGTAGACTTCCAAACAATTTTCAACTAAATCTACCAGCCAAACTTCCTGAATGAGCGATCGCGCGTAAATGGATACTTTCACATCTCTGTCATAATCAACCGTACTATCTGAAACTTCCACTAGCAGCAAAACTTCAGCCGGTACTGGATGGGCTGTGGCGTAGTAATCAGCGCGAGGTTGCAGCAATACAACATCCGGTTGAGGTTCAGTGCGCTCACTCAACTGGATAGGGTCTTGGGCACCTATAATCGCACGTCTTCTCTCCAAATCCGAGAACACAGCGATCAGACGCTTAACAGAACTTGCGTGACGAGTACCAATTGCAGCCATTTTAACAATCTCTCCTTCTATGAGTTCTACCCGATCGCCCTCCGAGAGAATACCAACCTCAGTCATCAAATGATATTCTTTTACTGTAAATAACCGTTTTTGAAGCTGAACAGACATATAACTATTCTCCTTGTTTGCAGCTTACCTAAATTTAGCATAAAAAAAACCGCCCCAAACAGATGATGTACTTCCTTGTAGCTACTGAATCCTGCTGGTTCTGGCAATTCTTTCTCTAATTTCTCTACAGTTTCACGATTGATTATTATGGGTCTTCCCCAACGGGGTTTTTGGGATAATAATTCTTCCCTTCCCCCTTGACGATAGCTAGACAATCATCTTTCATTGTAGGCTAGGTACGATGTTTCCCGACGCGCACAGAAGAAGACGATACAGTTTGTACCGTTTGGGTTTTGGGCAAATACAGAGATTGCTGTTGTTATTGTCGGTGAGCATCTTTTTTAACTCGGAGCGAGAAGAGCTTTCAGTTCTGATTCTGTTTCCCCCATTTCAATCTTGACAACTCCTGACATTTTCGCTCTTTATCTTTGGGTAGTAACTCACAAAAATGACATCTACTAACTGTAGCACCCTTTTATAAAGTTGGTATAATTCCTGAAACTCATTTGAAGCTTTGTGAATTTATTTTTTTTAAGACTATTATTTTTTCACTGATTGATACAAAAATATAATTAAATGATATCGGTTTGAGCGCAATCCGATGGAGCCCAGGAGAGTAAAAGCCAATAAATAAATTACACTTTATTAAAATTTAATATGTTTTAATATTTTTAGTGCAGCCTAGATAGATCAGCATAGTTCCCTAAAAGCAAGCATAGCCTTTATAACAAAGTAAACTTTTGGTCGTAGAAAAAGCCTTTCTGACTCGCTGCCCTTGGCTCCTCTAGGCTTTGTAGAAAAGTCCCGGCAAAAATTGGGCTAACTTTTGTTGAGTAAATTACTATGTTACAATCAGCACTAACAATAATTAAGTTTTAAAATCAGCCTTAACCTCTCGCTCACTTCCCTTGCGAACTGTAGAATAACAATGACTATCAACTTAGCTGGCTATCAATTCGTTGAAACCCTCCACAGCGGAATAAGAACTTCAGTCGATCGCGCTCGGAAGGATTCAGACTTTTCCAGCGTGATCGTCAAAAGGCTAAAGGCTGAGTATCCCACTCTTTCTGACATCACCCGCTTGCGACACGAATATCAAATCCTCCACAGCTTGAACGTAGAAGCGATTATCAAAGCCATTAGTTTAGAAAGCTATAAAAACGGCTTAGCACTGATATTAGAAGATTCCGGCTCCGAGTCTCTCAACGATTGGATGAAGGGTAAAAAACTCACAAGCATTCAATTTATTTCTTTGGGTCTCCAGCTTGTCTCTGCCTTAGCAGAAATTCATAAACATAACATTATTCATAAAGATGTAAAGCCACAAAATATTATCATCAACCCAGCCACTGAAAAAGTTAAAATTATTGATTTCAGCATCGCTTCGCGCCTGGAGCGAGAAAATTCGACTCTCAGCCATCCAGATTTGCTCGAAGGCACACTCGCCTATATGTCGCCAGAACAAACTGGCAGGATGAATCGGTCAATTGACTACCGCACTGATTTTTATTCACTAGGCGTTACCTTCTATGAAATGCTCACCGGCGAGTTGCCCTTTAATTCCACAGACCCGCTGGAATTGGTACACAGCCATATTGCCAAAACTCCCATTCCCCCTCACCAGCTAAATCCTGAAATCCCACCACAAATTTCAGCGATTGCGATGAAGTTATTAGCTAAAAATGCTGAAGACCGCTACCAAAGCACTGAAGGACTAAAATTTGACTTAGAAACTTGTTTAATCAAACTACAGGCTAGCGGATCTATTTCCAACTTTGTTGTTGGAAGTGCGGATAAAGCAGGGCAATTAAATATACCGCAAAAGCTCTACGGTCGCTACAAAGAAATTGAAAAAATTCTAGAAACTTTCGAGCGCGTTGCCAGTGGCACAACCGAATTACTGCTGGTTTCCGGTTATTCCGGGATAGGCAAAACAGTTTTGGTCAATGAAGTTCACAAACCCATTGTGCGGCAACGAGGCTATTTTATTGCGGGGAAATTTGACCAGTTCAAGCGCAATATTCCTTATGCTTCCCTGATTCAAGCATTCCAATCCTTAACTCAGCAACTTCTAACCGAAGGCGAAGTAGAAATCCAAACTTGGAAAGAAAAACTGTTATCCGCTTTAGGCGATAACGGACAAGTCATTATTGATGTTATCCCTGAAGTCGAATTAATTATTGGCAAACAGCCACCCGTACCTGAGCTAGGGGCAACTGAAGCTCAAAACCGTTTCAGCCGCGTCTTTAAACAATTCATTGGCGTATTTACGACTATTGACCATCCCTTAGTTATCTTCCTCGATGACTTGCAGTGGGCGGATTCGGCCTCGTTGAAATTAATTGAATTGCTAATAACTGATTCTGATAGCCAGTATTTATTGCTGATTGGGGCATATCGAGATAACGAAGTTTCTCCCACTCATCCGACTATTCAAACGATTGACAAGATTCGCCAAACTGGTGCGACCGTGAATAATATTGTCGTTCAACCATTACACCTGGTTCATGTCGAAGAATTAATTGCGGATACTTTAAATGAATCTGGCGGTTCGGAATCCCTGTCGGTAAAGACGCGAAATTTCGCGTCTCTACTTTTTAATAAAACGCAGGGCAATCCTTTCTTCATAAGTCAACTCCTCAAAACTCTCTATCAAGAAGATTTGTTGACTTATGATTTATATTCTGGCGTCTGGCAATGGAATATCGAGCAAATTCAAGCGATCGGCATCACCGATTACAATGTTGTCGAACTGATTGCTAGAAACATACGCAAATTACCCGAAGATACACAAAAAGTATTAAAATTTGCTGCTTGTATTGGCAACACTTTTAACTTAGAAGTTTTGGCGATTGTCAATCAGGAATCTTCCTTAGTCACGGCGGCGCAATTGTGGGCAGCACTTCAAGCTGGGTTGATTTTACCTTTGAGCAATGAATACAAAATTCCCCTCGTATTTAGTCAGGAAGAATCGGGCGGTTTTACCTTAACTGATGTGAAGGTTGACTACAAGTTTTTACATGACCGAGTGCAGCAAGCTGCCTATTCTTTGATTCCAGATGAGCAGAAAAAAGAGACCCACTTAAAAATCGGTCAACTGCTGCTGCAAAGTACAACGCCAGAAGACCGAAAAGAAAATATTTTCGCTTTAGTTAACCAACTCAATTATGGTACTGACTTACTTACCACTGAATCCCAAAAATATGAACTAGCCCAATTGAATCTGATTGCAGGTCAGAAAGCGAAAGCTGCTACAGCCCACGATTCCGCCGTCAAATATTTGCAAGTAGGTTTATCTCTGCTAGCGGTAGATAGCTGGGAGAATCGGTATGAACTGACATTAAGGCTGCATGAGCAAGCAGCAGAATCAGCATATTTGAGTGGTGATTTTGACGGAATGCAGAGATTCGTTGAGATAGTACAAAACTGCGCCAAAACGCTATTGGACATAGTAAAAGTGTACGAAGTCCAGATTCAAGCTTATATGGCGCAAAACAAGCTGCTCGAAGCATTGAATACGGGGCTGCAAGTCTTAAAGCAGTTGGAGGTAGAGTTTCCCGACTCGCCAAACCCATCTGATATTGGGCAGGCGCTGGGGGAAACAGCGGCAATTTTGAGCGGAACCCCAATTGAGGACTTAATCGATCTTCCTGAAATGACCGATCCTTATCAATTAGCAGCAATTAGGATTTTGTCAAGTATATTTTCTGCTTGCTATTCTGGGATGCCCGCACTGGTGCCTTTAACAGTGTGCAAACAGGTCGATTTATCCGTTCAATATGGCAATGCTTCTGTGTCTCCCTTTGCATATGCGGTATACAGTCTTCTTCTTTGCGGGGCGGTAGGAGATATTGAGCGGGGCTATGAGTTCGGCCAATTAGCTTTACGTCTAGTGTCAAAGTTAAATGCCAAAGAAATCGAAGTCAAGACTTGCCACTTAGTGTATGCTGCCGTTCAACATTGGAAAGAACACGTCCGGAATACCTTAGAGCCTTTCCTGTCGGCTTTCTCTACTGGGCTGGAAACTGGAGAGTTAGAATATGCTGGCTATGCCGTCATGGTGTGGAGTCATTACTCGTTTTTTGTTGGGAAGCAACTAATGCAACTGGAACAAGAGATAGCAACTTACACAGATGCAATTCATAAAATCAGCCAAGAAACAGCGCTTAACAATACAAAAATCTGTTGGCAAGCCGTCTTAAGCATGATGGGAAGAAGCGAAAATCTATGCCAGTTAAAGGGGGAAGTATACGACGAAGAGAAAATGCTGCCGCTACATCAGCAAACCAACAACCAACTGGCAATTCATTACTTATCTTTGCAAAAACTTGCGCTTTGTTATGTGTTTGATAATTACGCGGAAGCTTTAAAAAATATCCCTCAAGTAGAAAGTTCTTTCGGATCATCTACAGGGCAGCTAACTGTTGTTATCTTCTATTTCTACGATTCTCTTGTACGGCTAGCTGTGTATTCTGAAACTTCGCAGTCCGACCAACAGGACATTCTTAACCGAGTACAAGCTAATCAAGAGAAATTGCAAAACTGGGCGCATTATGCTCCCATGAATCATCTACATAAATTTTATCTAGTAGAGGCAGAAAAGCATCGGGTTTTAGGCGAAAAAGTAGAAGCAATGGAGATGTACGACAAAGCGATCGCTCTTGCTAAAGAAAACGAGTACATCAACGAAGAAGCACTAGCTCACGAACTCGCTGCTAAATTCTATTTTTGCTGGGGTAAAGAAAATATAGCCCGCACCTACATGACCGATGCTTATTATGCCTATATGCGCTGGGGAGCTTTAGCTAAAGTTAAACATCTAGAAAAAAAATACCCGCAATTAATAGCGCGATCGCCTGCATTCGCCGAAACCGCTTTCGACCCTACGATGACAATTGCTCCTTTGACCATTACAGGCGCTCAAACAGAGTTGCTAGACTTGGCAACTGTAATGAAAGCATCTCTTGCCATTTCTAGCGAAATTGTTCTACCTAACTTGCTCACCAAGTTAATGAAAATTTTGATAGAAAACGCAGGTGCTGAAACTGGATCGCTTATTCTCTCAAAAGAGGGTCAACTTGTTATAGAAGCGGCGGGGACTAAAGATCAAGTCCGAGTGCTGGAATCTTTACCAGTATCAACTTATGGGCAAGTGCCTATCTCGGTACTTAATTACGTCACCAGAACTCAGAAAGATGTCGTTTTAAATGATTCCAGTCGCGAGGAAATCTTTAACGCCGACCCCTACATTGCCCAACACAAACCAAAATCAATTTTGTGTGCGCCTATCCTATCTCAAGGTAAGTTAAGTGCAATCCTGTACCTAGAAAACAACGTGATTGCTGGCGCTTTCACGCCGAAGCGGGTAGAAGTGTTGCGGATGCTATCGGGACAAGCTGCGATCGCCTTAGAAAATGCCAACCTCTATCACACTTTAGAAGTCAAAGTAGAAGAGCGAACCGAGGAATTAAAAGCCAAAAATACGAGCCTAGAAGTAGAAATTCAAGAGCGACAGCGAGCCGAGCAAGCGGCCGAAGCCGCAAACCGCGCCAAGAGCCAATTTCTCGCCAACATGAGCCACGAACTTCGCACACCACTCAACGGCATTTTAGGTTATACCCAAATCCTCAAACGAGACATAGATTTAACCAGTCAGCAAATGTCTGGTATTAACATCATTCATCAGTGTGGCGAACACCTCCTAACTCTGATCAATGACGTTCTAGACCTCTCCAAAATCGAAGCCGGAAAAATGGAACTCTACCTCACCGAGTTTCACCTGTCAGACTTTCTCCAAGGTATTACTGAAATCTGCCAGATTCGCGCCCAACAGAAGGGAATCTCTTTGATTTACGAACCCCTAACTCAACTTCCCACTTGCGTCCAAGCCGATGAAAAAAGGTTGCGGCAAATTCTCATCAACTTACTCGGCAATGCCGTAAAATTCACCGAAAAAGGAGGCGTTAGCTTCAAAGTAGACAGAGTGGATACTCAGCAATCTTTCTCATCACCGATCGCCAATCCCCAATTCCTAACAGCAAAATTTATTTTCCAAGTAGAAGATACAGGCATTGGCATCGGCCCCGACGAACTCTCAAAAATATTTTTGCCCTTCGAGCAAGCCAGCGATTCAGTTCGCCAGATAGAGGGAACAGGATTAGGGCTGGCAATTAGTCGCCAATTAGTGGAAATGATGGGCGGCGAACTGAAAGTACAAAGCTCTTTAGGTAAAGGCAGTATTTTCTCCTTTGAGTTAGAGTTGCCTATTACCGAACGCTGGGAAGGGTATCAAAAAGAAACTGAAAAAATTATCAGGGGTTTCTCAGGCGATCGGCGGAAAATTTTAGTAGTTGACGATCGCTGGCAAAATCGCTCTGTCTTAGTTAATCTTTTAGCTCCTATCGGGTTTGAATTAATGGAGGCAACGGACGGTCAAGACTGCTTGAATAAAGCGCTGTTATTTCAACCCGACTGTATTATAATTGACTTAGTAATGCCAGTCATGGACGGCTTTGAAGCGGTGAGGCGGATCAGAAAAATCCCTCCATTGAAAGATGTCATCGCCATCGGAACTTCTGCTAGCATTTTATCCGGCGAACCCCACAGCATTTTCCAGGATGGTTGCAACGCTTTTCTCCTCAAACCAATTCGGGCAGAAAAGTTATTAGAATGCTTGGGCAACCATTTAGGTTTAGAATGGGTTTATGAGGAGCGAACAACTTTCCGTTCAGAAGGTATCTTCACCGATACCCCTTCCCAAATCCAAGACCAACAACTGATTGCTCCCCCTTCGGAAGAAGTTGCAGTTTTGTTAGATTTAGCGATGAAAGGTGAACTCCTCAGTATTGAGAAGCGAGCCAGCAAGCTGAAGGCAATAGATATGCGTTATGCACCTTTTGCCAATCAGTTACTTGAATTAACCAAAAACTTTGAAGAAGACAAATTAGTAGAATTTGTTCAACAGTTTAGATGAGGACTAAAAATGACTAGCGAATCTTTAGACAGAGGCACCATTTTAATTGTGGATGATACGCCCACTAATCTGGGTTCAGTGTTGGATTTTTTGAGCGCCTATGGCTTCACTGTTTGGGTAGCTCGCAGTGGGTCTAGCGCTCTCAAAAAAGTGCAATATTCCCAGCCGGATTTAATTTTGTTGGATGTTCTGATGCCAGATATGGACGGATTTAAAACCTGTCAACATCTAAAAGCCAATGACTTAACTAAAGATATCCCAGTCATTTTTATGACCGCGCTGGACGATACAGAAAGCAAAGTCAAAGGCTTTAATGTGGGGGGAGTTGATTATATCACTAAGCCCCTTCAACAGGAAGAAGTTTTAGCTCGGGCTATCACGCACCTGAATCTGCGAAATCTAACTAAAAAGCTTCAGGCGCAAATTGTCGAGCGCGAGCGAGCGCAAGCCGACCTACAAGTTTTGACACAAGAGCTAGAGACGCGAGTAGAAGAGCGCACCGCAGAACTTTCCCAAACGAATGAACGCCTCAAGCAGGAGGCTGCTGAACGCCAGCTTGCCGAAGCAGCTTTACAAGCATCGGAAGCGCGAGAGCGGCACAAAGCCCTACAGCTCGAAAATTCCCTGCACGAACTCAAGCAGGTGCAAAGCCAGCTCATTCAGAGCGAAAAAATGTCCGGGCTAGGCCAGCTAGTGGCTGGCGTAGCTCATGAAATCAATAATCCAATTAATTTTATTTATGGAAATCTTTCCTATGCTCTGGAATATTCAAAAGCTTTGGTCACTATCCTTGACCTCTACGAAAAGCACTATCCTAATCCGGCTCAAGATATACAAGCAGAAATCGCAGCCAGCGAGCTAGATTATCTCAAAGACGACTTGCCTAAATTGTTCAAATCGATGTACTTAGGAGCCGATCGCATCCGCGAAATCGTTTTATCTTTGCGCCTCTTCGCACGGCAAGAAGGATATGAAATGAGATCGGTCAACCTTCACGAAGGCATGGACAGCACGCTGATGATTTTACAGAGCCGACTAAAATTTAAGTCAGACCGCCCCTCGATTGAAGTGGTACGGGACTATTGCCCAAACCTGCCCGAAGTGGACTGTTATGGGGGAGAAATGAATCAGGTATTTATGAATGTACTGGCAAATGCGATCGATGCTATTGACGAGTGGAACACGCAGAGATCGCTAGAAGAAATTAAAGCGAATCCTAGCGTGATTCGGATTAGCACAGAAGTAACCAGCAGCAATTGCGTAGCTGTCCGAATTGTGGACAATGGGCCAGGGATCTCGGAAGAGGTTCGTCGCCACGTATTTAACCCGTTTTTTACGACAAAACCCCCCGGTAAGGGCACAGGGATTGGGTTGTCGATTAGCTGGCAAATTGTAGTGGATAAACACCGGGGAAGGTTGGAGTGTATTTCTGCACCAGGCAGGGGAACAGAGTTTACTATTGAGATTCCGATTCGGCAGGAGGCTCCTGTCTTGTCGCTGTCAGCTTGATATAATGTCGGGTATCTTCATCCATGAGTGTGCGCTGTGATGGGCAATCGCGGGGTCTCTGCGATGGCGCATCACAGCGCACAATTACTAACAAGAAAGTTTGGGTGTACAGGTAGCGGTGTAGGTTACACCTAATATCATTTCCGGTTACACCGGAATGATGTTGACGGTTGACGGTTGACAGTGAACAGTCACCCGTCAACAGTGAACAGTGAACTCGAATTTACTATTCCGATGCTAACGGATTTGATATAACTAACTGTCCGAAGATTCCTCGGATTGTGGCTGTTTCTGAGTATCTTTTTCCCTGGCAGTAAATCCTTCTGTATCCTGCTTTAATTCTGATACAATTGCACCTCTATCGCGCCAAGCTTCGGCATTTTCTGGTTTGATGGCAATAGCTCGATCATAAGCTGCCATTGCTTCCTCATACCGCTTTAATTCAGACAAGGCTATCCCCAGATGACGCCAAGCATCGTAGGAGTCGGGCTTAATAGCAATCGCTTTTTCATAAGCTGCGATCGCTTCTTCATGGCGCTGCAATTTTGCCAAAGATTCGCCTTTACCAAACCAAGCTTCGTAACACTCGGAATTAAGGGTAATTGCTGATTCGTAAGAGGCAATTGCTGCTTCGTGCTGCGAGAGTTTGTCGAAAGCTGCGCCTCGGTTGTGCCACACTTCAAAATCCTGCGGTTTAAGGGCGATTGCTTTGTCGTAGGATTCGATCGATTCTTGATATCGCTGCATTTTTCCGAGCACAGCCGCTCTATTGTACCAAACTTCGTATTTGTCGGATCGGATGCCGATCGCCCGATCGTAAGAATCAATAGCATCGCTGTAGCGGAGCAGTCTCCACAGCATATTGCCTCGATTGTACCAAGTTTCGTATCTCTTGGGATTGAGTTCAAGAGCGCGATCGTAAGAATCAACTGCTGCTGCGTGCTGCTGTATTTTTGCCAGCATCGCACCTCGGTTGTGCCAAATTTCGCTGTCGGTTGCTTTGATAGCGAGGGCGCGATCGTAACTGGCGATCGCTTCTTCGTAATGCTGCAATTTAGCCAACAAAGCCGCTATACTGTGCCAACAACCGTATTTTCGGGATTCGCTCAAACTTGCTCGCTCGTAACAGGCGATCGCCTCTTCGTACCTGTGGAGTTTGCCCAGCAAATACGCTTTATTATACCACACTTCGTAGTTATCTGGTTTAATCGATAGTGCTTGGTCGTAACAGGCGAGTGCTTCTTCCGGGCGCTGCAATCTTATTAACACATTTCCGCGCCAATACCACGCCTCATCCAAATTATTATTAGCTAAAACAGCTTTTTCCAAGCAGACTAATGCCTCCTCATAATTGCCTTGAAAATAAAGGCCTTCGGCTTGCTTGATATAATCATCAGCAATCAACTTTTCGTCGCTAGCAGGTGCAGTTTGCGAATTTTGGGGATTGTTTAATGGGGGTTGAGGGGCGACTTTGAGAGCTTCTTGGGCAACAACTGCGGGAACTTGGGAAATTTCTTGAACAATTTGAGATTTTTTATCGTCAACTTCTCTCAGCAAAACTTGCAGGTGCATAATAAATTGAGATTTGAGAGTCTCAATTTGCTCGACGGAAGACTTGGAAAGTTCAGTTTCTCTAGTTAAAAAGTCTATCGATTGTTTAGCGGCACCCATTTGCGCTTCTAATTCAGCCCTCAACTTTTGAGTCAGTTGGCTAGAATTTATGAGTTCTGATTCCAATACACCAATGCCCTGTAATCGTTTATTGGCATCAGCAACCAAGTGTTTGATGATCAGCCGTCGCATCATCCAAAAAAAGGCGATTGTCACTGGTGGAAATACAGTACCAAGAATTAGCAAAATATTGAGCAGAGTTATGGTACTATTAAAACCATATCCCGATTCAGCACTGCCACTAGACGGGGAGATAAAAGCGAAAACCTCGCGAACTTGAGGATTGCTTTCAACCCCGGTTTCGATTAATTTAGCCAGCCAGGTTTCTTGTAAAGATTTTGTTAGTTCATCGCCGGATGCAGCAGGAGTATTCGCCTTGGTTTTTGCACCAGCCGATAAATCTGGTTGAGCGGCCGCTACCAGCAAACCAGTCGGCGATTTGACAGCAATTCGCGGGGAAAATTGTTCGTGGGCGATCGTCTCAGGCTCGCTAATTGACTCAGCCCGACGCGATGCGGTAATATTGGGGGAAAATTGTTCGTGGGCGATCGTCTCAGGCTCGCTAATTGACTCAGCCCGACGCGATTCAGTATTATTTACCGCATCAACAAAGTTGCTAGCCTGCGGTGTCTGAGTATCAATAGGATGTGCAGCAGGATTGGCGCTAGTATTAGCAGTTAAATTGTGGGATGCGAGGGCAGCCAGAGTCAAGAGAGCTAGATTAGAGACGCGCATAAACGTCAACTCATTTAGGAGAAATTAGTGCTTGGTTGTCAGCGATCAGGCGATCGACCTCATAGTCTCAGCAGTTAGAATAGCTGACATGAGGAATGCTGACTTACTATCTCCAAAATACGCCCGCAGCCTGACTTTTCAGGAAAAGTGCCAATAATTCTGGCTGGGGAACTTTGGTGAAAGAATATATTCTCGCGCCTCATGCGGTTGGATAACTCTCGGAATCATCATTAGGCTGGTAGGGGTGGCTTCACCAATCTGCACAATTAGCCAACTCTCCGGGTGAACCCGCCCCAACCGACCCGATTTTTAACTCTAAACCCCAGCTAAAACTGCTTCCGGCTGCTGACTTTGTGCCGCCACTTCCTCTAAATCAGCGCCCAAAATTTCACAGCTATTATTAGGGCTTTCAATCAGCTTAATCTTGTGCAACTCTGCGCCCAATTCCCGAACGGGCGATCGCAATAATTGCCCGATCCGAACAGCAATATTCTCCGCAGTCGGCACAACGTTCTCAAAATAAGCAATATCCTTATTTAAAAAAGTGTGATCGAACGGTTCAACAACATAATCGTCAACCGCTTTTTGTAAAGCTCCCAAATCAGCAATCATGCCAGTCCGCGCATCAATTTCCCCTTTAACAGTCACCTCTAAATGATAGTTGTGACCGTGACCGTTGGGACGAGCACATTTGCCATAAATTTCCGAGTTTTCTTCAAAACTCAAATCGGGACGAGCCAACCGATGGGCCGCGCTAAAATGAGTGGACAGAGTTAGATAAGCTTCCATTCCGTTTCCTAAATATTCCGCCCAAAGTTCGGGGTGTTCAAACAATTGAATTTTTTTCAAAGGTAAATGAGGGGCTAGCCGCAGCCAAATTTGCCGTGCTATGTTTTCCGTAGTTGGCAGAGTCTGCTCAAATTCCGGCCACGCTTCGTTAAGGTAGGAAAAATCGAGATCCTTGATAACTTCCCGCTTGATGACGTGCTTGACATCAGACAGGTTGAGCACCATGCCGTAGTCGTCGAGTTCGCCTATCATGGAAACGTAAAGGACGTAATTGTGTCCGTGTCCCGGTGCGCGGGCAGTTGGGCCAAACCGCTCAAAGTTCTCGGCTTCGCTTAACTCCGGTAGCCAGTACCGGTGACTCGCCGAAAACTGTGCCCGACGATTGATGATGCACTGCATAAAAGTCAAGTAGGGTAAGCTTGTTAAGTTCTGTAAAGGACTTACTTCTTAAGGATAAACTAATTTTTGCTGGAATTTTTCGATTATTTGAGGGTGCTGTACATGAATTTCTACCAATTTTCCAAATATTGGCCACAAGTCGCTGTTCGATCGCGCCGCAGGGCCCATTTTACGCCACAACACAGATATCCGGCAGAAAATACCGCTACAAAATAGTTTTTCGCCACCAGTTACTAACCCATCAGTTACCAGCCTTTGAGAAAGTACGCGCGTGCGGATCTATCCCGTTCGCGAAGCGTTCCCGAAGGGTAGGGAATCGACCTTTTTTGCAACACAGAGCACTGCACCGTTCGAGTTTTTCGCCTAAGCTCTGCAATAGTTAGCCCTTGGCCGTTCAGTTGCGCTCAAAACTAATCACCAATTACCCATTACCCAATATTAATGAATTCGATTACTGCACGAGCCGATCGCTTTTTTGAACATTTCTGGGGTGCGATGACAACCCCGCTATTCTATATCGGGGACACTAATCTATCCATCAGTGCGATCGTCAAACTGATAATCTTAGCTATATTTGCCTTCATTATAGCTAAGATTATCAGTGAAGGAATCAAGCGCAGCCTGCTAGTTCGGATGGGATTGGATCGCGGCAGTCGAGAAGCAATTTCCACTATAATTAGCTATATTTTAGCAACACTTGGCTGTATATTCGTCCTGCAAGGTGCCGGCATCAACCTCACTTCTCTCACCGTCTTAGCTGGCGTTGTCGGCATTGGTTTCGGCTTCGGCTTGCAGAATCTCGCCAGCAACTTTATCAGCGGTCTCACCCTGCTATTCGAGCACCACATTAGAGTCGGAGACTTTATTGAAATAGACAAGTTATTAGGAACAGTAGAAACAATTTCGATCCGCTCTACAATTATTAAAACAATTGACGGTCTATTTGTAATTATACCAAATATTAAGTTTGTCGAAACTAACATTATTAACTGGAGTTACAAAGACCCCAGATGCCGCATCCACATCCCCGTCGGTGTTGCTTACGGATCAGACCCAGTAATAGTTACCGAAGCGCTGTTAATTGCGGCGCGGATGGAATCGAATGTCTTGTCCCATCCTTCTCCTAAAGTATGGTTTTGCGGTTTTGGAGATAACGCTTTAAATTTTGAACTTTTAGTTTGGATTGACCAGCCGCAGGAAAGCGATGCTATTAAAAGTGCAGTGAATTTTTTAATAGATTACGAATTTCGCCACCGAAATATCGAAATTCCCTTTCCACAGCGGGATTTGTGGCTGCGAAACCCGCAAGAGTTAACTCAACTTTTTCACAATAACAAAGACGATAATTCCAACGGCAAAGTTTTTCCGCAGAATGCCACACATTCAGCAGAACTAAAATCTAATTCCACCGTTTATGACCATAAAAAGTCAGGGCCTAAATCTCCTAATAATTGGACGCTGCGAGATTTGTTGCGGCGAGTAACTTATTTTGAACAGTGTACGGATTTAGAACTGCGACAGTTAATTGAATACGGCTACCGACAATTGTTTCCAGCGGGACAGGTTGTATGTAAAGAAAATGACCCTGGCGATTCTTTTTATATTATTCTTTCGGGTACTGTAGAAGTTCTTTCTCAAAAAGCCGGTCAGTATATTGCTACGCTTCATGAGGGCGAGTTTTTTGGGGAAATATCTTTGCTGTTGGGTACTCCGAGAACGGCGACTGTTAAAACTAGCGAAGATGCAATTTTGTTTGTGGTGGAACGTCACGATTTGCAAAAACTTTTAAGAGAACAACCCAATTTAGCCGATCAGATTGCTCAAAAATTGTCGGAACGCCAGCAAGCTTTGAGAGATTTGGGGTTGTTAGATGGCGACTCTCTGGGACAAACTCCTTTTATTAAAATTCGCAAGCGAATTCAAGTTCTTTTTGGAATTTGAAAGAGGGAAGTTCGGCAACGGATTCTGTAACGGATGTAACGGATGTAACGGATGTCAGGAAGAGGGAAGAGGGAAGAAGGAAGAAGGAAGAGGGAAGAAGGAAGAGGGAAGAGGGTACAATCTGCTTTTTTAACTTTTAATTTTTAATTCCTCCTGCGCTTCCCGCCGCAGTCTAGCGGCAATTCTAAACAGTTCTTGACCAGTGTGCAAGTGGCGATCGTCATAATTGAGGGTAAATAGCTGCAATTCTTCTATTCCGTCTCCCACTTGATTGATACAGTAGTAGAGATGGGCCGCAACTCCGGCTACATTAGATGGATTGGGCATCGATGTAAAAAAGTTATGAGCTTTTTTTAGAAACTCGCGGCTGGTTTCGATATAAAGTTGAAACTTTTCTATCAGTTCGTCATCAAACGGATCTGCGGACAACTCGTCTATTTCCTTTTTAAGTGGCTTCAAAATGCTGTTGAGCATTTTATTGACGGGTTTGTATACTTTAATCAGCCACTGTTCCATTTGTTCGTCAGCGTCCCTTGCTGTTTGTGTTTGCTGGCGGCTGACGTTTGGTGCGACTGGTGATTGCTGTTCGGTTTGCTCGGAAAATTGGCGATCGTAAGATTGTCTGCGCTGAGCGTCTCCTAATATTTCATAGGCTGCATTGAGGCGGACAATCTCTTCGTGACCCGCTATGTCGCTGCGGCTGTCTGGATGAAATAATTTGACTAAACGGCGGTATGCTTGTTTAATCTCGGCTTGTGTGGCGGTTGGGCTAATCTTTAGGGTTTTGTAGTGATTGGTAACGGAAGACACGCTCTTATTTCCTTGAAATCTGTATAATCTGCGAAAAAGTGCTTGACAATAGTTTCAGAATTTGCTAAGACAATAGCTATTTACTTGATATAAAAAAATGTCAAGTGTAACTAAAAAACCTCAGTTTTAAAATTATAGCAGTCGTCAAATCGGTTAGGAAAAATTCTTGTCGGGTGGGCGCTATTATCATCTCATCCGATTAGGAGAAATCTCATCCGCAGCAACACCCTACTGCTATTACTATGTATTAACCGCCAAGGCGGTTGCTATATTACATCCTTCCAATCCGTTATACTCATCGGTTTGCAAATTGCTAATTGCGTGTTGGTGCGGGTGAGTACCTCAAGCTTGTTGAAAACCGCCTCATCACTTTTTTTGCCGTTGCATAACTAAAAATTAAGTAATTGATAGTAATTACTTAATCTTGTCGTGATAGTTTTTTAGTGACCTTAACAGAAGGTCAAAGTAATTATCTTTGAGTCAATCAGGGAAATCAAAATCATGGCACTTAAACTGCAAATTATCCATGCTTCCAACCTTGAGGGTGGAGTTCCAGCGATCGACAGCAACCTCAAGGATACCGCTCTACCTTTATCAGAAGACAAGGAGATTCAAGCTGTTCGCACAGTTTCAGTGCTACAATCTGAGTCTTTTGTGCTGACAAATAGCGATGAAAATTTCACCGTTACTCCTGGCTCGCTCAAAGGAATACTGGGCGGGATTTCGGCGCTCAGCGGTAACGACAATATTGTGGGAAGTGTTGATTCAGAGCAAATTAATGGGAATTCTGGTAATGATTCACTCTCTGGTGTTGGCGGAAATGACACCCTAATTGGCGGTCAAGGTGATGATATATTGCTAGGCGGAGAGGGTAACGATTTTCTCAGTGGAGACAAAGGTTTAGATACTCTCACTGGCGGTGTGGGAAATGATACGTTTTTGTTGCGTAGCACTCAGGGTGGTGATATTATTACTGATTTTGGAGCGGGCGATAGCTTGACTTTGGAAAGTCAATTTCAATTCTCGGATTTGTTGATTAGTAGCACCGCGACAAATACAGCCATTAGCCTCCGAGACGGCACATTGTTGGCAACGATAAATGGAGCACAAGCTATTAACCAAAACAATTTTGTTGAACTACCCCGCCGCCCTTTAATTATCGGACATCGCGGCGCAAGCGGCTACCGTCCTGAACATACCCTAGCTGCCTACGAATTGGCTATCGAGATGGGTGCAGACTTCATTGAACCCGACTTAGTTTCCACTAAAGATGGAGTGTTAGTTGCCCGCCACGAAAATGAAATTTCGGGGACGACTGATATTGCCAAACGACCGGAATTTGCCGATCGCAAACGCAAAAAGACAATTGACGGTCAAGAAGTAGAAGGTTGGTTTACAGAAGATTTGACTTTAGCAGAAATAAAAAGTTTGCGGGCGCGAGAACGGGTGCCAGAGTTGCGGGGGACAGAATTTGACGGTCAATTTCAGGTTCCTACACTTCAAGAAGTAATCGATTTAGCTAAGCGCAAAAGCGCCGAAAAAGGACGGACTGTTGGAATTTATCCAGAGACAAAACACCCGACTTATTTTAAGTCAGTTAATTTGCCTTTAGAGCAGCCGTTAGTGCAAGTGCTGTCTGCTAATGGATATACCAAACGCACAGATCCTGTGTTTATCCAATCCTTTGAAGTGGGGAATCTCCAAGAGTTAAATCGCTTGACAGACTTGCCGCTGGTGCAGCTAATGGGTGACTTTGGAGCAAAACCTTATGATTTTGTAGTGAGTGGCGATCGCCGTACCTACCGCGATTTAATGACAACCCAAGGGTTGGCAGAAATCAAAACCTATGCGGACGGAATAGGGCCTGGGAAGCGGACAATAGTTGTCGAAGGTGCAGATAAGAAATTACAGCCGGCTAATAGTTTAATAACCGATGCTCACCAGGCTGGCTTATTAGTTCACCCTTACACTTTCCGCAATGAATCTCCTACTTTTTTGGCTTCCGAGTATGGCGGTAATCCAGCTTTGGAGTACGAACAATTTTACCGCTTAGGTGTAGACGGTGTGTTTAGCGATTTTCCCGATACAGCTTTTAATGCAGCGACGCGGCTTTATCCTTTCTCAAGTGTAGACTCTCTAAGAGGCGTGAGTTTGTAGGCTTTGCATTATCGTCGCCACAAATGCAAGCAGGGCGTACAGTGTACGCCCTGCTCTCTGTTTCTGCGACTTTGCCGGAGGCTAGCCTAGTTGAGGATCATCGCCATATTGAGTTCTGGATCTTGGAACAAGGGAGTGCTCAGATAGCGTTCGCCGAAGCTAGGCTGAATCATTACAATCAATTTCCCTGCATTTTCGGGGCGCTTGCCGACTTTCACAGCCGCACATAGTGCCGCACCGCTGGAAATACCGGACAACAGTCCTTCTTCTCTGGCCAAGCGGCGGCTGTAGGCGATCGACTCGTCATCCGTAACAACTATAATTTCGTCCATCGAATCCACATTCAGCACCGGCGGCACAAAACCAGCACCGATACCTTGAATTTTGTGAGGCCCTGGCTTTCCGCCCGAGAGTACCTGACTGTTAGCCGGCTCAACGGCGATCGCCTTAAACCCGGGTTTCCGCGACTTAATCACCTCTGCGACACCCGTAATCGTACCGCCCGTGCCGACTCCGGAAATCAGGAAATCCACCTCGCCGTCTGTATCCTCCCAAATTTCCTCAGCCGTTGTCGAACGGTGAACCTGCGGGTTCGCTGGATTCCGAAACTGCTGCAACATATACGCATTGGGAGTTTTGTCTACAATCTCTTGAGCGCGGCGGATGCAGCCGCTCATGCCCTCAATTCCGGGAGTCAGTTCTAGTTGGGCCCCGTAAGCTCGCAGCATCGATCGGCGTTCCGTGCTCATCGTATCAGGCATGGTCAAAATCAACTGGTAGCCCTTAGCCGCCGCCACCATTGCCAGAGCAATTCCGGTATTGCCAGAAGTCGGTTCCACTAAAACCGTTTTGCCTGGAGTAATCAGCCCTTCTGCCTCGGCTTGATTGACCATACTGACACCGATGCGGTCTTTCACCGATGATGCCGGATTCATGCCTTCGAGTTTTACCACAATCCGAGCCAAGCAGCCTTCAGCTTGGGGAATGCGGTTGAGTTGCACCAGAGGCGTCCGTCCTACCAATTCTGTAATGTCGCCAGCAATACGCATAATCTTTGTCAGTTTGTGGTTGAAAGTAAATGTTAATTCCTAGTTGGCAATATTTTAACTAGATGTAATACATGATATCGAGCTGCCGTCTGCCATTGCGCTTTTCGCACAGATCCTGTAGCGTATATTTTTGCAACACTGAGTTGGCAATCGATCGAGCTTCTTGCCAAACTTCCCAAATCACCGCACTTTCTACAGTTTGAGCAGGCGAATCTTTTTCAGAGCGATCGAACTCTGAGCCTTCGAGACAGTTGATAATTTCTAGGAGTGTAATTTTCCACGGTTCCCTCGCCAAGATATAACCTCCCTTAGCTCCTCGCTGGCTGCGAATCAGCCCGCAGCGTCTCATTGTAGCCAGCAACTGCTCTAAATATCGATCGGGAATATTTTGCTGAGCCGCTATCTGACGAATTTGCAGAGGCTCGCCTTCTTCGTAGCAATCGGCAAGCTCCAGCAAAGCTAAGATTGCGTATTCGCTTTTACAGGAGAGTTCTACCATAATTGCTTCCAATACCCGAATTATCAACTCCGAAGTCAGAGGTTAAAATTCTCCTCAATGTTGAGTTCCCAATTCTAACCCCTCACTTTACCTTTTATTATACCCCGGTTTTCCCCTGAACTTAATCGACTTTCATCACTCGATCGTTAGAACGATCGGCATTACCTCAAGAAACCGGGTTTCTGCGTCTATGACTAATAATTTTTAATTTTTATTTTAATAGATTCTGGGCGCCCCCTTTGTCCCGCAAACAAAAAAGCCCTGCGGCAGGCAGGGCTAAACTGGGCCTTGAGAGTTGCTAGGAGAGAGAGTATGACCCCCCTCCCCCTGCCTCCTCTAATCCGCTCTTAGAACGTGAAAGTAGTTCTCAGAGTACCGATGATGATGTCATCATTACGGTCATCTTGATTAGGATTAGTCACCCAAATCACGCCCGGAGTAACAGAAATGTTGTCCGAGAGCTGAAACTTGTAGAACCCTTCAACGTGATAGGAATCATCGTTGCGGAAGCTCCGCAAACTCCTGGAGGCTTCAAGTTTATCCAAGTAAGGCTCACGACCTACCACGAGTCCTAGCAAATTGCCTTCTTTCCCTAAATCGGGCAAAGCCAAGGTTACAGCGTAGTTCCAAATTTTCGCATCGCCGATACCGATAATGCGGGCATTGGTTAAACCAGCCCAGCCACCAAGGATAAATCTCGGGTTGAGTCGCAAGGAAGCCTGAGCACCGTAGGAGTTGGTGACAACTTTGCGAGCACCAAAGCTGGTGCCGTCAGCCAACTCAAAACCCTCGCTCAAACCGTTAAGAGAATTAGCCACGCCCGTACCGGTGAAACCGCCGAGACTGCCTGGCCCATTCGCTAAACCATTGTCAAACCCAAAGTTACCTCTGCTAAAGTAACCGTGGTTATAGTTGAAAGCAACTTGCAAGTTGCGTCCGGGGGTAAAAGTCAACTGACCCATCGCCGCGTAGTCGCCGTTCAACAAGCCTGCACCCCTAGCCGGGCTGGCTGCTGTGGACGACAAATAACCGAAGGACAGAGAAGTCGGGCCGAACACGCCGCCCAGCAAACCCCTGCCACCGAAGGCATAGTCAAAGCCGATACCTGCACCGCCACCTAAGCGATAAATCGGGTTCCGCTGTCCAAAGGTGCTCAATGACCCGTTGCCGCCGTCAAAGTCTTCAAAGTAAGGGTTGACAGTCGGCAGAATGTCGTCCCAAACGCCAGCGTTGGCTATCAGGCTAACGTTCAGTCGCTGACCGACGGGGAACTTGTACAGCAAGGTGTCGAGGGAAACAACGTTGTCGGTTCTGCCGACAAAATTCCAAGTTTGAGTGCCTTCGGTGGTAGCCCCAAGGTTGAATCTTTGACCGTTGCCGACTTGAAGCCTGGTCAGCAGCAAGTCTCTGCCGGTGAAGCTCGTATTTAAATTGAGACGCACCCGCTGTTGGAAGACAGCTTCGTTATTGTTGCTGCCGATTCTTTCGCCGTCTCTGCCAAAAACGCTAACGTCGCTACTAAAGTCGTCGCTGAGAGCGAAAATTGCTTCCCCAGTCAGCTTAGTAGTGGTGGAGAATTGGTTGGCTTCGAGTTCGGATGTCCGAGCTTCCAGAGCATCGACGCGACCGCGCAGGGTTGCCAGTTCCGCTGCAAATTCTTCTTGGAGCCGTTGGAGGGCCGCCAAGTCATCTCTCGTCGCCAAGTTGCCAGTGCCACCTCTAATTAGCTCGCTCACCTTGTCTAAGCAAGCATTTAAACCGGCTGCGAATTCGTAGCGAGTCATTGCCCGGTTGCCGCGGAAGGTGCCGTCGGGATAACCGGCAATACAGCCGTAGCGCTCGACTAGGGATTGCAGTGCTTGGAAGGCCCAGTCTGTGGGCCGCACGTCGGAAAGTTGAGATACTGAGGTAACTTGACCTTCAGTTTCGCCGCCTGCAGCACCTTCGCTGGTGTACTGGTTGAGCTGTTCTAATGTGGCGGCTGGGTTTTGCTCTTGCGGTGCGGCAGTTTGGGCTAAAGCTTCAGCCGGTTGTGGCAAACTTTTTTCTGCTGACTCTGCCACTGCCGATTCTGCCACTGCTGGCTCTGCCACTGCCGACTCTGCCACTGCCGACTCTGCCACTGCCGACTCTGCCACTGCTGGGGCTGGAGTTTCTAATTGAACTGCACCGATTTCTTCTGGGAGAGCGGTAGCTGCCGGGGCTGGAATTTCTAGTTGGGCTGCTGGGACCGAATTTTCTACTGGTTGAGCGACTGTTGGCTCAACTGCAGCTAAAGATTCACTTGTAGGTTGTGATGCCGCTTGGGGATTTGCGTCTGCGGGGGCTGTGTTGGCTCCGACGATCGCATTTTCAGTTGCAGCCGTGGCCCAATCTGCAATCGCTGCCTTAGTTTCGCTGCCTGCGGCGGCTTCGGAAATTTCTTCTACTGGCTCGGAGGCTGCAGTTGTTTCGGAAACAGCAGCTAAAGCATTTAGTTTCGCTTCGGAGGTTTCAGCGGTTTCAGCTTTTGCGACAGCGGGATTGAGCGCATCAGCAGCCTGCTGAGCGTCTGCTGCCATCGCGCTCGAAGAAACTACTAGGGTAGCTCCTAAGACTGCTGGGCTGATTAGTAAGTAACTCCACAAAAATTTCGACATATTCACTCTCATCCTCACACCGATTACAGAGAAACTTTTCTAGTCTTCTATGTGGTCAGTCGTTGCTCCACAAGCATACTCTAAAAAGACACCTAAAATTCACTTTTTCTTTTGATTCTTTCGGATTGACCGAGTATATAGATGTGACTGACGCCTGCAGAGAGCCTGTTTTTTAACCTGTACTCAACTGCGTCAAAATCCGACCCCGCTTGGGTTGTGAATTGATCTGACGGGTGACACTTGATAGCGCCCGATCGCCTATTTACTTTTTAGCACAGCCCGCCCGACTCGTCTAGGCTGATTCGACTTTAACCTCCAAGCTGTGCCCGAGAACGCTAAAGACTTGGCGATGATCGAACAATTCTAACAAATCAGCGTTGATTTTGTGGTGAGCTGCTTCTTGCCGCAAAATTTTCATCGCTGCCTCTGTTCGCAGAGCTCGCTTGTAGGGGCGATCGCCCGCTGTCAGGGCGTCGTAAATATCGGCGATCGTCATCAATTGTGCTTGAATGGGAATTTCTGAGTTGTTTAGACCTCGCGGATAGCCTGTGCCGTCGAGTTTTTCATGATGTCCGTAAGCAATGTCTGGAACATTTTTCAAATCCTTTGTCCAAGGAATTTGTTTCAGAAACTCGTAAGTGTGAGTTACGTGAAATTCTATTGCCGATCGTTCTTCCTGCGTCAGGTTGCCCCTCGACACCATCAATTGCATGATCTCGTCTGGGTTCAACAGGGGTTTCTTTGCCCCATCTATATCTCTGTAAGTTTGTCGAGAAATCTCTCGCAGTTGAGCTAGGGGTTCTGCTGCCAAAATGTGAGGCTCGTTTGCCTCTAGCAGCACTTCCCAGTATTCTGCTAATCTGGTTTTCGCCTCTGCTAGCTTAGTGTCTAGCTGTTCAATTTCCTGGCATTGAGCGCACTCTGGCTCCTGGCTCGGGTGTTTTCGGTAGGCTGAATGCTCCAGCAAGTATTTATATTTAGACTGGACGCATTCCATTTCCATCGTCCGCTGAGCTAAGCCAAAGCGGTGGCGAATAATTTCTAGCTGTGCGGGGTAGAGCTTTTTCTGTTTGGTCAAAACTGCTTCGGAGACTCCGATTTTGCCAAAATCGTGCAGCAGGGCGGCGTAGCGAATTTCTTGAATTTGGCGGCTGTTAAAGTAAATAGAGCGCAGTCCTCCGCTGGTGACGGTGTTTACTTCTTCTGAAAGGCGTACTGTGAGGGCTGCTACTCGTTCTGAATGACCGTAGGTACAGGGGTCTCTGGCTTCTATGACTTGCACCGAGGCTTTCACGAAGCCCTCGAACAAATTTTCTATGCTATCTTGGAGTTGATTGCGCTCGATCGAGATGGCTGCTTGAGAAGCAAGCGATCGAACTATCCTTTCTTCCCACTCCGAATACTGCTGCGTCGATTCCCAGGCATTTTCTGCTGTCAGCACCGTATCTGACTTTGTTTTGCGGTTGATCAGTTGCAGTACACCTATTGTCTCCCCCTGTCGGTTTTGCATCGGCAGTACCATTACCGAGCAGGTGCGGTAATTAATATCCCTGTCAAAACTGGTATCTAGCCGGTAGGGTACGCCCGTGGGTAAGTCGTAGGCATCAGACAGGTTCAAACTTTGACCTGTAATTGCCACGTATCCCGCCAAGCTTTTGTCTGTCAGCGGCAGGGCAAACTCTTTAAACGACAGGCTGGGTTTAGAACCGTTTTGCGCTACCTTGAACAGCAGCTTAGATTTTTCGTCGCTGTGATCTACTAAGTAAACACTGCCAGCATCGCTGTAGGTAATTTCTCTACTTTTGGATAAAATTAAGTTTAACAATTCGCCCAAATCTTGGGCGCTCGACAGAGCCGCGCCAATATCTAAAAGCTTTTCTATAAGATCGGTTTTTTCTGCTGCAGACTCGTTCTTGAACTCTGGCTTTTCAAATACGATCATGGTCGGATGATGGGGAATAGCCTTTTATACATTGAACGTTGGGCCTCTCTACTTTTTCACACCCGATTTTAACCCCCAGTCGATTTTTATTTGCGAGCTTTCCTCGATCCGGGAATGTCGCTAGATGCAGTGGCTCTTGTGGGGCCAACGGGCACTCTTTTAATCTAGCGTAGAAATCTCTTGGGCTAGCGCAAAGTCTTTCTCAGTTAAGCCTCCGGCATCGTGGGTTGTCAAGTTAACTGTAACTTTGTTGTAGGAGATTTCTATGTCGGGGTGATGTCCTGCGGCTTCTGAGGGGGCGACCAACTTATTTACAAAGGCGATCGCTTCGATAAAATCTTTAAATAAACGGGTAGAGCGCAGTTGTTTACCTTCAATTGTCCAACCTGACAATTGACTGGCGCGCTCTTTAATTTCAGTATTGTTAATTAGCTCAGCCATAATTTTTTTTCTTTGGGATTAGCAATGGCAGATTAACTACCCACTTGTAGACATCCTGACCAAAAACTATCCGCTCTCACCAATAGCGTTTAGCCTCAAGTTTTAATACTTAAGATTTAACACTATTTGAGGTGAGAGCGGTCTAGCGGGTCTTCAGATTAGAACCTGACTGCCGGGAGAATCCCTAGCTCAGCCTGGTTCCCCGTGGAAGTCGTTTCCCGTTGGAGACGACGGCTGACTGCTAGTGAGCGGCCCCGGCGCACAGCCGGTAGTTTCCAATCTGATGACCCATGCGTTTACTACTTTCTATCATGGGCATCACCTCCAGGTTTAGCTAAATGGCTTCATATTGGAACGCACATCACCTAAATACAAGATTTAAGGTGATGATTTGTGCGCTAGCCCTTGCCAGCGTTACCAGAAGAACTTGCGTTCTGAGTGTCATTCTAGTATTCACAATTATTAGAATAACACAAGGAATTAGAAGTGGGGGGATACAAATTGAGATTTTTGCAAGATTGGGTGAAATTACTGCTGCTGCAAGGTCTTTGATCGATCTCTACAGCAAGCGGGCGATCGCAGCTTCAGCCATTTGCCGATATGTTGTTCTTCAGAATCCGGGCGGGCTGTCTGGCTATCAGGTGCATGGCAACTGTGGCCTCCGGCAAAGGCAGCTCGATTTCTTGCCAGATAGGAGAGTTCACCCAATATAAAGAGACGAGTTGTTCTAATTGCCGGCAGAGTTTGTTTTTGTACAAAATCAACTTTTTTAGGGCGCTAATTCGATCGCATCCCGGAAACAAAAAGCTCCTGCCTGGTGGCGGGAGCTTTTTAAGCATTAAGGGTAAAGCCTAAACTGCTTTATCTTACCCTTTTAAAATGTTGGAAATTTTGATATTTCGCCCTGATTACAGAGCGTTACCGCGAGGCAGAACTTCTTCAGGGAAGATGTAGTTTTCGTGAGGTTGGTCAGTAGGAGCCATCCAAGCACGAATGCCTTCGTTAAGCAGAATGTTCTTAGTGTAGAACGTTTCAAACTCAGGATCTTCAGCAGCGCGCAATTCTTGTGATACGAAGTCATAGGCGCGCAGGTTTAATGCTAAACCGACGATGCCAATGGAGCTCATCCACAAGCCTGTGACAGGTACGAACAGCATGAAGAAGTGCAACCAGCGCTTGTTGGAGAACGCAATTCCGAAGATTTGCGACCAAAAGCGGTTAGCTGTAACCATCGAGTAGGTTTCTTCTGACTGAGTTGGGTTGAAGGCGCGGAAGGTGTTTGAGCCTTCGCCGTCTTCAAACAAGGTGTTTTCTACGGTTGCACCGTGGATGGCGCACAACAGCGCGCCGCCCAAGATGCCTGCAACGCCCATCATGTGGAAGGGGTTGAGCGTCCAGTTGTGGAAGCCTTGCAGGAATAACAGGAAGCGGAAAATTGCTGCGACGCCGAAACTGGGGGCGAAGAACCAGCCTGATTGACCCAAGGGGTAAAGCAGGAACACCGAAACAAACACGGCGATGGGGCCGGTGAATGCTAGGGCGTTGTAGGGACGGATGCCTACCAAACGGGCGATTTCAATCTGACGCAGGCAAAAGCCGATCAGTGCGAAAGCGCCGTGGAGGGCTACGAATGTCCACAGGCCACCGAGTTGGAACCAGCGGGTAAAGTCCCACTGTGCTTCGGGGCCCCACAGGAACAGCAGGGAGTGTCCGAGGCTGTTGGCTGGGGTGGAAACTGCTACGGTGAGGAAGTTGGCTCCTTCGAGGTAGGAGCTTGCCAAACCGTGGGTGTACCAGGATGTGACGAAGGTGGTGCCTGTTAACCAGCCACCGATGGCGAGGTAGGCGCAGGGGAATAGCAGGATGCCAGACCAGCCTACGAAGACGAAGCGATCGCGTTTGAGCCAGTCGTCGAGTGCATCAAAGATGCCTCTTTCGGTCTGGGCGCGTCCGACTGCGATTGTCATTTACGCAAATCTCCAAATGGATATAATTACAACGGATCTGCCTCTAGTCATTAATCTCTAACCGTTGCCTCTGCTTAGCAGAAAACAAGTTGGATTATGAACAGAGTTTACTTTTCTTTACCGTATTAACGATTATAGAGGTAATTCTTTACAAGAGCAAGTTTTTATTAAAAAACTTCCGGCTCTTGACTTGTCGGAAGTCCCCGAAGTCCCCGAAGCCCTCTAAGCCCCCCAAGTCCTTGCCCTGCATTTGGGAACTTCTACTATATAGGAGTCTTTGCGCTTTGCGTCAGAAGCCCGGTGGCTTCGTATATATATCGGCCTCAACCTCTCATTTTTCTAAGAAACTGGGTTTCCGTGGGTGAGTCCTATATATATACTGAGGATAGAGCTCCAAACTTAGGTTTTTAAGACTATATGTTCAGCATTGACATCATTGTGAAAAATACGCCCGTCTCGCTGTCGGTGCAGCGGAAGTTGGCGGAGGACGCTGAGGCTGTTTATCAACAGGTTTTAGACGCGATTCGCAACTCCCAACAGCAAATTTTGGAACTCACTTGCGAGAAAAATCCTGAGAAAAAGGTGGCTGTACTCAGCAGCGAGATTTCTGGGGTGGTGGTTTCTCAGAAATCGGGGGCGTCATCTACAGGCAGATCCCCTGGTTTTGTCTCGATGGGAGCAGAATGAGGGCTGGGGGTGTTGGTGCCGATATGAGCCAGTCAGCCGTTGCTGTGCGGGATTTGGGTTTTTGCTGGCCGTCGGGCGATCGAGTGTTGCAAGGTTGCTCTCTGGACGTACCTAAGGGCGAGTTTTGGATGCTTTTGGGCACTAACGGCAGCGGCAAGTCTACGCTGTTGAGGCTGATGGCTGGGCTGCTGCACCCCCTGTCGGGGGAAATTGACCTGAGTGGACGGGTGGGGTTTGTGTTTCAAAACCCCGATCACCAATTGGTTATGCCGACGGTGGGTGCGGATGTGGCTTTTGGTTTGGTGGAGGAAAAGCTTTCTAACGTTCAGGTGCGGGAGAGGGTGGCGGAGGCTTTGGAGGCTGTGAATTTGCTGGATTTGCAGCGGCGGCCGATTTATGCTTTGAGTGGGGGCCAAAAGCAGCGAATTGCCCTGGCTGGGGCGATCGCCCGTCACTGCGAAATTCTGCTGTTGGATGAACCGACGGCTTTGTTAGATCCTGATTCTCAGTTGGATTTGGTGGCGGCGGTGCAGCGGTTGGTGAAAAATCGCGGGATTACGGCTTTGTGGGTGACTCACCGTTTGGATGAGTTGAATTATTGTGATGGGGCTTTTTTGTTGGAAAAGGGCGAAGTGGTCGATCGGGGAGATCCGGCGCGTTTGAAGCAGCGGTTGATGCAAAATCCTGATGTTTAGCTGTCAAGCAATTTGAGAATTAAGTCATTCTGCGATTGAAATCGCTTCTACAAAAACGAAGTCTGCCTCTGCAGACTAAGAGAATGGCTGCAGGCCAAATCAATCTCGCAATCCTCGATCGCGCAACCAAGCATATGCCCAAATTGTATCGGCTTCTGACAGCGGTGGTATGACTTCCCAGTTGCGATAATCTATCTTCAGGTCGTAACTTGCTATGTCGTAAATTTGAGTGAATAATTCCTGCAAATTGATTATAGGTTCGGTATCGCCCGATCGCAGTGGCAAAGGAAAGGCAGGCAGCGGGTTCTGCACGTTAAAAGCGTACAAATCTGCTCTGGGACGGCGATTTCCCCGACACACCAAAACGCTATAGTGGCTTTCAATGTCATTGCCAATAACTGGCATTTTTTGACCGCGCCGCAATAAATCTATTTCAATTAAATGAGTGCGGCTACCTAAAATTTCTTCTCGCTTTTCTTCGTACATTTGTCGCCCTTTTCCTGTGCGCTTATTGCTAGGCGAGAGGATTTCAATCAGGGTGATTAATTCTTGGTTTCCTCTTTCTCTAATTTCTAAATAGCCTTCCCGAACCTGGTAGGGCATGGGAATATTTACTGTCAAGGGTTGTGTTGGTGGCGCTGCAACGGCTACGTTTGATGTTATTAATTCGGTTGTAGTTCTTGGCTGAATTACGTTTACATCAGGAATGCCAATTGATAAATTGTCGTCAGCGGTTTCATACATTCTCACTTCTACAGACACTAAATACTTAGGACGTAGTTGCGGAGATAATAATCTGGCAATTTCAATAATTAGCCAGTGGTGTAGAGCAGGCCAGAGTTCAGGATGCTCTAAATACGGGTCCATACCGGGAAAGGGAGATGGCATTGATTTGACTCCTTGACTTAAGTCTATTTACAGTTTAGCAACTTTCCCGCAATCCTCGATCGCGCAACCAAGCATCTGCCCAAGTCGCATCTGTTTCCGACAAGGGCGGTATTGGCTCCCGACAGTAATCTATTTCCAGGTCGTAACCCGCAATATCGTATACTTGATTGAAAAGTATTTGCAAATCAACAATAGGTTCAGAGTCTTCGGGACGTAAAGGAATCGGGAAAGCAGGAATTGAATCTTGAATATCAAAAGCATACATATCGCCGGAAGGAAGGCGATTTCCCCTACAAACCAAAATCCGATATTGACTGTCAAGATTATTCCCAAACACTGGCATGGGTTCACCGTGTCGCAGCAAATCAATTTCAATCAAATGAGTGCGACTGCCAAGTATTTTTTCGCGTTTTTTCTGATACATTTGCCGACCTTTTCCCGGTCGTTTATTAGTAGGTGAAAGGATTTCGATCGTTGTGACTACTTCTTTGGTTTCCACTCCTCTTATCTCTAAATAACCTTCCTTGATAATTTCAGGCATAGGAAGTGTCACGGTCACTGGTTGTGTTGGAGGTGACAAAACAGCCACATTTGTGGATGGGTTATTTGATGTCTCAGAACGCTGTACAGTTACATCGGGAATACCGACAAGCACTGAATTTTCGCTGCTGGTTTCATACATTCGCAACTCTACGGAAACTCGATATTTAGGACGCAGTTGCGGAGATAAAAATCTGGCGATTTCACTAATCAACCAATGATGCAATTCAGGCCATAGGTTAGGATGTTCTAAATACGGGTCCATACCGGGAAAGGGAGATGGCATTAATTTGACTCCTTGACTCAAGTCTATTTATAGTTTAGCGACATTAGTCCGTCGGGGGTTGAAACCCCCGCGGGAATCGGGCAACAAATGCAAGATATCAGTTCGATCGCATTAAACTTCGATCGCCAATTGTGTTTGAATTGGAACGCTGTTTTCATCCAATACAGACACCGTATTCACGAACACAATTGTATGCGGGACTGCGGGCATTAAGCGGCGCAGCGCGTTCAAGTAAGATTCGGCATCGGGGCGGCGGGCGAAACGGGCGACTGTTAACCGCTGACAGTTGGGGAGATGGCGAATTAGATGCCAAGGTTGAAGTCGATCGCGATATGTCGGTTGTTTTGGTATCATAGGAAAATCCTTCCCACTTTTGTGGGTGGTGAATGAAAGGCGATCGCTCTAGATTTCTCAGGTCGGAGGGCGATCGCTAATTTGATAATATTAATCCTATGATACGTTCGTATCGGCTGTCAAGTGCAAGATGGGTCTAATTCGGTTGCGGGTTCGAGAACTAGCTGAGGAAAAGGGTTGGACGCTTAAAGAAGTTTCTGAGCGATCGGGCATTGCTTACAGTACGGTTAGAAGTTATGCCCATTCTCCCAAGCTGGCAACGGTAGATTACACAGCTTTAAACAAAATGGCTCGCGTGTTCGATATTGCGATCGAAGATTTAGTGGAGATTTTGGAAGAGTAGGCTGATTTTTTGCTCGGAATAGGGGACGAATTAGGCTGCGAGTTCGAGAATTTGCTCAAGAGAAGGGTTGGAATCTGACAGAAGTCTCCAAAAGAACAGGTATTCCATATACCACGATCATTACCTATGCTAATTCTCCAGGTATGGCAACTGTAGACTACACAGCTTTGGACAAGATGGCCCGTGCGTTCGATATTGCGATCGAAGATTTAGTTGAGATTTTGGAACAATAAACTGATTTGTCAGCGGGAAGATGGGGTTAATTCGGTTGCGAGTTCGAGAACTAGCTGAGGAAAAGGGTTGGACGCTGAAAGAAGTCTCTGACAGAACGGGAATTCCCTACAGCACGGTTAAAAAATACGCCCAAGCTCCCAAAATGGCAACGGTGGACTACACGGCTTTGCAGAAACTTGCTGAAGTCTTCGATGTGATGGTGGAAGACTTGGTTGAGGTTTTGGAACGGTAAACTGATTTGTGATTTAGTTTTTGCACTTCTTGCAACAGTCCGTCGGGGGTTGAAACCCCCGCCTCAAAGCTCAAGTCGTCTAAAGACGACTGAAAAGGCGATCGATCTCCGCTTCAATCCTTTTTTTGAAATTTTTAATCAATCCTTTCTTCAGTCCACAAAGCGTGGACTTTCGCTTTGAGGCAGGGGTTGAAACCCCTGCCGGAATCTGGCAACAAATGCAAGATATCAGTTCGATCGCATTAATGCGTATATTGGAATTTTCCGGTTGTAGACTAGAGTCAGGAGTTGTTCAGTCTGCCGGAGTTATATTAATGCCAATTAATCATCTGTCTCAAATTGAAGAGAACTTGGAATCGCTGCGAGAGCAATTAGGGGGCAAGGAGAAGGCTCAAGTTTTAGCACGATTAGAAGATAAAACCCTAATTAAACAGCAAATTAGAGAGCTATGTAAGGAGATTCGGGAGCAGGAAGAAAAGTATTGGCAGGTTCTCGCTCAGCAAACGAAAACGGTGGAAATTCCCGAACAGGAGGCTGAGATTATTGTTGCCGAGATTGTCGAAGAAGTTGGGCAAATTGAAGTGCAGGGACAGTATTCAGATGAAGTGCTTCAGATTTTGCAGGAGATTCGGGACAAGCTAAACCAACCGGGAGCAACAGCGGCCGCGAAACTTAAAGGCGTAATCTCAAGCATTCCGCCGTTTGTGGGAATTTCCTACGAGGCTGAATTGGATACAGAGAATATTTTCCAGCAGCATTTTCCCACGTTTCGGAAAACGTTTCGGAAATTGATTAAGGTATTAGCAAAAAAGTCCTAGACCTGGAGCTAAAAACACCGAATCCAGGTTTCACAAGTTTTTACCAACTATACGATATTCCCTCGGAACTCGGTTCAAAAAACTTTGTCGGACGGGATGAGGAGATGCAGCAATTGCACGGATTGTTGCAGGATGGAAGCCGCGTTGCGATCGCCGCTGCGTCGGGAATGGGCGGCATCGGCAAGACAGAATTGGCATGGCAGTATGCAACATTTCACCGCGACTGCAACACCTATCCAGCGGGGATTTGGTGGCTGTTTGTGCGGGAAATCGATTTAGCGCCGCAGGTGTTGCAGAAAGCGCTGCGAATGGGAATTGAGCCGCCGGATACTCTCGACAATCTGGAGGAACGGTTGCAGTTTTGCTACGAAGAGTGGGCAAAAAAAACCTCTGGGAATGCTCTGCTGGTATTGGATGATGTCAGCGATTACCGGGCGGTGCAGCCGTTGCTGCCTAGAAATCCCCGCTTTAAAGTGTTGCTGACAGCGCGACAAATTTTGCCGTCGCCTGTGGGGTGTTTGCCGTTAAAAGTGTTGAAACCAGAGGCGGCGCTAAACTTGCTGCGGCTGACGGCTGGGGATTTGCCGGGAAACGGGCTGGGACGGATTGATGCCCAGCTTGAAGATGCTCAAGCGCTTTGTCAGTGGTTGGATTATTTGCCTTTGGGTATCGAACTGGTAGGGCGCTATCTGCGACGCAAGCGGGCGCTGTCTTTGGCAGAAATGCTGCAACGGTTGCAGAGTCAGCGATTGGAGGCGCGGGCATTGCAGGAGGCGGAGGCTGGGATGACGGCTAGGCGCGGAGTGGCGGCAGCTTTTGAGTTGAGTTGGGCGGAGTTGAAACCTCCGGCGCGGACGCTGGGTTGTCTGCTGAGCGTGTTTGCTCTGGCTCCGATTCCTTGGGAGTTGGTAGCCGAGTGTTTGCCGGGTTGGGATGAGGAGGATTTGGAAGATTGTCGGGATTACGAACTGCTGGAACAGAGTTTGCTGTCGCTGGTGGAGGATGAAATTTCAGATCCCGCTCAATCGGGGCTGGTGCAGCCACGCTATCAACTTCATGCTTTGATTCGGGAATTTTTTGCGGCCAAATTGCAGGGACAGGCCGATGCTGAGATTTTGCGGAGCAACTTTGCAGTGGTGCTGACAGCGGTGGCGAAGACGATTCCGCAGACTGTGACGCTGGAGGTGCAGGAACGGGTGAAGGAGGCGCTGCCCCATTTGGAAGTGGTGGCGGAGCAATGGTCGCATTTGCTGGAAGATAGTGATGCTACGTGGTCTTCCATAGGCTTAGCGCGGGTTGCCCAGGGACAGAGTTTGTGGGCAGAGGCGGAGAATTGGTCGAAAGCTTGCCTCCAGATGACAGAGAAACGCTGCGGAGCCGAACATCCCGATACGGCAAGCAGTTTGAACAATCTGGCATTGCTATACCGTGCAATGGGTCGCTACCCAGAGGCGGAACCCTTGTATCTGCGCTCACTCTCTATTGACGAGCAGCAGCTCGGAGCCGACCATCCCGATACGGCAATGAGTTTGAACAATCTGGCAGTGCTGTACTATGCAATGGGTCGCTACCCAGAGGCGGAACCCTTGTATCTGCGCTCACTCTCTATTGACGAGCAGCAGCTCGGAGCCGACCATCCCAATACGGCTGCGACTTTGAACAATCTGGCAGAGCTATACCGTGCGATGGGACGCTACCCGGAGGCGGAACCCTTTTATGTGCGATCGCTCTCTATCCGTGAGCAACAGCTCGGAGCAGACCATCCCGCTACAGCTCAGAGTTTGAACAATCAGGCATTGCTGTACGATGCAATGGGTCGCTACGCGGAGGCGGAACCCTTGTATCTGCGATCACTCGCGATCAGAGAGCAGAAGCTCGGAGCAGAACATCCCTATACGGCAACGAGTTTGAACAATCTGGCAGAGCTATACCGTGCGATGGGACGCTACCCGGAGGCGGAACCCTTTTATGTGCGATCGCTCGCCATCATGGAGCAGCAGCTCGGAGCCAACCATCCCAATACCGCAATGAGTTTGAACAATCTGGCAGCGCTGTACGAGGCAATGGGACGCTACCCGGAGGCGGAACCCTTTTATGTGCGATCGCTCGCCATCATGGAGCAGCAGCTCGGAGCCGACCATTCCCATACGGCAACGAGTTTGAACAATCTGGCAGCGCTATACCGTGCAACAGGATGCTACCCGGAGGCAGAACCGCTTTACCTGAGAGCATTAGAAATCTTGTTTAACCGATTGGGAGAGAATCATCACAACACCCAAAAAGTTTGGAGAAATTTCATTGATTGTCTCCGGGAGGCGATGTCAGCGGGTCAAGACTCGCAACTTTCCCAGCATCCAACAACGCAAGCAATGCTTCAGCAACTTCGGGAGACGGAGTAGCTGTTGCTGCTAAAGCGATTGTTGCCAATTTCCTACAAAACTTACGCATGAGGCCCAGAAACCGGGTTTTTTCCAGAATACTTCGTTACAGCCCGCAGATTTGGCAAAAAACCCGGTTTCTCTGACGAAGCGCATAAGTCCCGATCGCATTAAAAAGAGGTAAATTGCGATTTTTCGTTGGGTGGGGGCGGGTTTTTGAGATTGTCTATCTGTGTCATAAAGGGTTGGAAAAACCCGCCCCCACAGGTCGATCGAGGATGTGCGAGATTCCAGATTTTACGGTTGATTCCCCTACTTCATCTCATATCCAAACAAATTCGGATCGACTTCACCCAAATTCAAATCGGCCAAACCATACTCAGCCCAACGCCTTTCTACCATCGCCGCCACATCAGGATCTGACTCCAAAACTTCCCCCCATTCGTGATCGGTTTCCGGCGGCATCTTCGTAGTAGCATCAATCCCCATTCGGCCTCCCAAACCAATCTTTTCACTGGCAAAATCTAACGTATCAAAAGGCGTATTCGGCAGAATAAATACATCCCGAACCGGATCGACTTTAGAACTAATTGCCCAAACTACTTGACGCGGGTCGCGAATGTTGATACTTTTATCGACAACAATCACAAACTTAGTGTAAGTAAACTGCGGTAATGCACTCCAAAATGCTAAAGCAGCCCGGCGCGCTTGACCGGGATATGCTTTATCAATCGAGATAATTGCCGCTTTATAACTCAGTGCTTCCATCGGTAAGAAGAAATCGACAATTTCCGATACTTGCTGCCGCAAAATAGGCGTATAAATACGGTTAAGCGCGATCGCCATCATTGCTTCTTCTTTCGGTGGCCGCCCGCTAAATGTGGTCAGATAAATCGGGTCTTTGCGGTGCGTCATGCAGTGGAACCGCACCAACGGCGAATCTTCCACGCCGCCGTAATAACCCATGTGATCGCCGAAGGGCCCGTCGGGCAGAACTTCCCCCGGCGTAATCGTTCCTTCTAACACGATTTCCGAGTCCGCCGGTACTTCCAAATCTACGGTTTTGCACTTCGCCAATTGCACGCCGGAACCGCCATAAAGTCCGGCAAATAACCATTCCGATAAATCTACAGGAATTGGCGTTGCAGCGGCGAGAATAATCAGCGGGTCAACTCCAAGGGCGATCGCAACTTCCAACTTTTTACCAGCCTGCGCCGCTTTCCGCAAGTGTCGCGCCCCGCCCCGCACCGATAACCAGTGTACAGTCATCGTGTTTTTTGACTGCAACTGCAACCGATAAACCCCCACATTCGGCGTACCCGTTTCGCAATCTTTGGTAATTACCAAACCCAGGGTGATAATTTTGCCGGCATCTCCCGTATAAGGGCGAATCATCGGGATTTTGTTCAAATCCACCCCTTCTCCCTCAAATACCACTTGCTGACAAGCTGGGAAAAAGTCGCGGCCCGGTTTGGCTTTCACTACGTCGAACAGCACTTTGCCGAATTCTATCGCTTGGGAAATCTTTTTGGGCGGTTTTGGCTGTTGCAGCATTCCCAGTTTTTTGCCGAGCTCTTCTAGTTCGATCGGCTTTTCCATGTTCATCGCCCAGCAAACGCGCTGTTCCGTACCCAACAGGTTAATCGCAACGGGGAAATCTGCCCCTTTGACGTTTTCAAACAACAGCCCAGGACCACCTTTTTGCAGCATTTGGTTGGAAATTTCGGCAATTTCGAGGTCGGAATCGACTAAAGCGCTAATCCGGCGCAGTTGTCCCCGTTCTTCGAGTAGTTTTAGGAATCCCCGCAAGTCTCTAGCCATTTTTTTTAAGAATTGTTAACGTTCTTTTGTTATTATGAGCCGATCGACTGCCACAAGTTACTCCTGAACCGCTCAAAAGATACGTATTTAACGAACCGCGAAGACGCCAAGGGCGCGAAGGAAGAGAAAGAAGAAGATAGGTAATGCCTTGTTCGGTTCGGGAGTAGGCTGCATAATGGGTTACATGAAATGTCCAAGATGCGAATCTGACCAAGTTCGTAAAAACGGCCGTCCCAACGGTCACCAGCGGTATCTTTGCAAAGCTTGTCGCAAACAATTCTTTGAGCCCGCCGGCCCGGACTCTTTAAATCGCAAATGCACCGAAACACGGTTAAGCGAAGCTATCCCGAAGGAAATCGCCCCTGCAACCACCACAGAGTCCGGCGGGATTTCGATTTTGCTGTTAGATGCCGAAAATCTGAAACTTAAGGTTAATACAGAACAATTCTTAGCCAGTTTGTGCGACTATCCCCTGCAAGTTAAAATTGCTTTTGCTAACTGGAAAAACCCGAGTATCGGCAAGTTGGATGCTGAACTTTACGATCGCGGTTACGAACTGATTCACGTTCCCGGCGGTGCTAATAGTGCTGATGGTAAGATGATTGCTTTTGGCGCTGCTATTTTATATCGATATCGGGATGTCAGACAAGTTTTTGTCTGTTCTTCTGACGGTTTGTTAAATCACCTTTGCAATCAGTTGCAAAATCAGGGATTGACTGTGTTTCGGGTGCGTCGGCAAAATTCGGTTTTGTCTGTAGAAAATCTTCTGACTGGTGATACTAATCACTATTCTTGCCAAAGGGAAGAGGAAGTTCCTACTTTTGAAGAATTGGCTAATCAAATTGGTGAGTTTTTGAAGGCTGAACACAAATCTATTGATGAGCGAATCGCTCGTTTTTCTAGTGTGGCGGAGCTTTTTCAAGAGCGCCGAACTCTTGTTTTCCCTTCTACAACTTCCCATGCAGCAGCAGTGTCGGAATCAGGAGAAAATGAACTTACCCAGGTGGCTGAAGTATCTTTGGCTTCTGTTGCTGTCAATCAAAATTTGCCAGAAATAATTCCCGATCTCAATTCAAATCCTATTGAGTCGCTGGATGTTTTAAAATATATACTTGTGGAAATAATTGAAACTGCAAAAGTTGACTTAAAAGAAGATTATATTCCTGTGACAATAATTAAGAAAAAATTTTTTGCAAAATATCAGTTTCATGCTGATTTAATTGTCAAACAATTGTTGGGGAATAATTCCAGTCTAATCAAATTATTCCAGTCAGAATCGGCGGATTTTAAAATAAAATTAATCGGTAGCGAACATCAAGTGGCAATCATGCCAAAGATTGAAAGTTCAGAATAAGAATAAGAATTATTAATTGGCGATCGCACTTTCCTAGCTTTTTTATAAATCCGCCCTACCTGCGCTGTAAATCCCCCGCCGAAATATGAAATTAGCCGAGCGCGAGCTGAAAAATATTTTTTTGCGGTGAGCGCCTATTCCGAGGGTCCACCCTACGCGTAATAACTCCAATATAACTTGCAGCAGTTAACCGTCAAAACCTTAATCTAAGGTTAACCATAATTTAAAACAAGCTTATTGTTATTGCAGCCATTTCTTAATAGTTAAAAGTTTAATCTAAAATTAACCATAATTTAAAACAAGCTTATTGTTTTCTAGGCCTTTACTTAGGGATTTCAGTCTATCCTATGTAGGGATTCCCAAAGCCTGCTATCAATATTGAGGACGACAATTATGACTTTCTTCACAGCACGTTGGCGGCGTGCTTTTATAGTTACGCTAGCGGTAGCAGCATTTTCGCTCTCGTTGATTACTTCTGCTGTAGCTGCTGTCACACTAAACGGTTCGGGAGCAACTTTCCCTAAACCTCTTTACGATCGCTACTTCTCTCAGATGAGAAGTGCCAATAAAATTACTGTAAACTACGAAGGAACTGGCAGCGGTGCTGGCATCAAAGCATTAATTACAGGCACTGTTGATTTCGCAGGCAGCGACGCGCTGATGACTGCTGCACAAATCGCTGAGGTAAAGCGCGGCGTCATGGCGGTTCCGACTGCTGGCGGTGCTGTTGCAGTTGTTTACAACTTGCCCGGAGTGACCAATCTCAGGCTAAATAAGGAGGCCATGAACGGCATCTTTGAAGGCAAGATTACTCGCTGGAATGATGCGAAAATAGCCGGAATTTCTGGACAAGCTAAAGGCTTGCCAAATACTGCGATTCGAGTAGCTGTACGGGCAGACAGCAGCGGTACTAGCTTTATTTTTGCTAATCACTTGCAGGCAACTGGTAGCACCATCAAAGCTGCCGCTCAGCCGAAATGGCCAGACAACGCTGTCAGGGGTCAAGGAAACCCCGGCGTAGCTGCTTTGGTGAAAAATACAGCGGGTGCGATCGGCTACGTTCAAGATACTTTTGCTCGGCAAAATAATCTCCAAACAGCATTTATTCAAAATAAAGCTGGCCGGTTTGTAGAGCCTAGCTTGGCTGAAGCAGAGAAAGCTTTAGCAGGGGAAACATTCCCCGCAGATTTCCGCTTAGTAGAAGGCAACCCTAACGATGGTTATCCGATTGTTGGTTTGACTTGGCTGTTAATCTACAAACAGTATCCTGCTGCCAAAGCAGAGGCTATTAAAAAGATGGTTAATTGGGTGATGACTACAGGTCAAGGTATCAACAAACAGCTAGAGTTTACTCAGATTCCTTCAGCTACAGCTCAAAAGGTGGTTCAAGCAGTTAATCAGACTGTGATTGCCAGAGGTTAATTCCGGCGATCGCACGGGGTTATGAGTTGACGAGTTAAATCGATGACTCAAAATTCATAAATGATCAGGTTAATGTGCACTAAATTTACTGTGTAAGGTACGCACTGCGTACCTTACAAACTAGGTTCGCAGCGCGCAACCAGCCCATTATAATTCCTCGTCCTTTAAGCAAATATTTTACTTTGCACACACTAATTTCGGTATGACCAATATTTCAAAAAAGCGGAATAGATTGACTCGGAAACCGACAGAAATGAACACAGAAGTAGATTTGACAGATACTGCTGGTGAAGGTCTATGGATGGAGTCAGGATTTACACTATTTGTATGGGGTTTTGCCCTAGCAACAGCGGGTACGTTGTTTTTGATGAGTGCGGTAATTTTTAAAGATGCTTGGCCTGCTATTAGCAATTTTGGACTCTCTTTCTTGTGGAATCCCAAGTGGGATATCGGCGAGTTGCAATTTGGGGCTTTGCCGTTTATTTACGGTACTGTAATTAGTTCTGCGATCGGCATAATCATCGCACTTCCTTTAGGGCTGTCAGTAGCTATAGTGACTAGCGAGAACTTCTTACCCCTTTGGGTGCGATCGCCCTTGGGATTCATGGTTGAATTAATCGCGGCTATTCCCAGCGTGATAGTTGGGCTGTGGGGAATTTTTGTTTTGATTCCCTTTTTGTTGCCATTGCAGCAGTCATTGTTCGATAATTTCAGTTGGTTTCCCCTGTTCAGCAGCGAACCTTTAGGCCCCGGAATGCTGCCTGCAGGAATACTGTTATCAATTATGATTTTGCCAACAGTAGCCGCCATCAGCCGCGATGTATTGATATCAGTTCCAGTAGATTTGCGAAGTGCTTCCATGTCCCTCGGTGCCACCCGCTGGGAAACGATATTCAAGCTGTTATTACCAGCAGCTAGTTCAGGGATTATCGGCGCCACCATATTAGCATTGGGACGCGCATTAGGCGAAACAATGGCAGTCACAATGGTAATTGGCAACTCGATTCAAATTAACCCATCCCTGCTCGCTCCCAGCTACTCAATTCCTGCTGTTTTGGCCAGTCAATTTCGAGAAGCTGTCGAACCGCTGCACACCGGCGCTTTGATGTATTTAGCCTTAATTTTATTTGTGATCACTTTGTTGGTAAATGCGATCGCAGTATTGTTAGTTCAGCTAATTGGGGCCAAGGAAGCTAAAACTTAACATCATCGAAAGCAATTTGGTCACAAGCCGCGCCGCCGGATTTATCCGCTGGTTCAATCTAATAATCTAAAATCGCATGACTCAAGCACAAAATTCAAACAGTATTCTGGATGCAGAAATCAACAACCCCCTGTCGCTAAGCCGAACTCTTTTCAGCCGGGGAATGACAGTTATCGCTTTCGCTCTGACAGCTCTGGCCCTGCTCCCTTTGTTTGCTATTTTATACAAGATCCTGGGGGAAGGACTGACACATTTGAGCTGGGAAGTGCTAGTGTCTCTACCAGCACCCGTCGGAGTTGAAGACCAGCCCAACGGCTTTGCAAATGCGATTATCGGCACTGCTTTAATGGTAGGAATTGCTACCTTAATCAGCGTACCCATAGGCGTAATGACGGGAATATTTTTGTCGGAGTTTGGTAGAGAAAACAAAGCGATTACCAATAGTATTCGCTTTATCACCGTCATTCTCAGCAGCGTTCCCTCGATCGTCGTTGGCGTCTTTTCCTACGCCCTAATTGTCGTTACCACCAAAGCATTTTCATCCTTAGCAGGCGGTTTTGCCCTCGGCATCATCATGCTTCCAGTTGTTGCTCTGACAACAGAACAAGCATTAAAATTAGTGCCTACTTCTTACCGCCTCGCTTCTGCTGGTTTGGGAGGCGGACGCTTTCAAACTATGTTTCGCATCATCATACCCTCAGCACTTCCAACTATTACCACAGGTATTTTACTTGCTGCTTCCCGGGCCGCCGGCGAAACCGCACCGCTGATTGTAACGGCGTTGTCAAGTCAATTTTGGCCTCCTTTAGTTGATAAATTGGGCGAGATAATGCAGTCTCCCATAGGTGCAGAAACTATCTCAAAACTCAAAGAAATTCCCGAAACACTGCTGACTCCGACTCCTTCTATGTCAGTATTAATCTATAGCTACGCCAGCTCTCCCTACAAAGAGCAGAACGAATTGGCGTGGACTGCTGCCTCTGTCCTTTTGGGCATGGTTTTGATTGCTAGCGTCGCATCCCGTACAGTAACTCGGAAACGCTTGCAAAATAGATAAATCAATAACTAAAGTGCATCTATTCGTCAAATATTAACACTATAACCCGGCAAATAATGAAACCTAAAGCTAACTTGAAATCCGACAAGCATACAGATAAATTCCTAGAAGATGCCACACCGGAAATTGACCCCAATGCAATGCCAGCACTGCGGGTTCAGGACTTGAGTTTTTATTACGGAACTCACAAAGTCTTAGAAAATTTATCGATGAATATCCCTCACCCGCAAATTACGGCTATTATTGGCCCTTCAGGTTGCGGGAAATCCACCTTTCTCAAAGCTCTCAACCGGATTGGTGAATTGGAGGGAAAGGTTCAAATTAAAGGAAGAGTAGAGTTTTTTGGACAGGATATTTACAGCCCGAAAGTAAACATTAATAGTTTGCGCCGCCAAATTGGGATGGTGTTTCAAAGACCCAATCCTTTTCCGCTGAGCATCTACGATAATATTGCTTACGGGGTGAGAATTTTTGGTCGCAAAAGCAAAGCAGAATTAGATGAAATTGTGGAATCTGCACTTAAAAGTGCGGCGCTTTGGAATGAAGTCAAAGACGATTTGAAGAAATCTGCTCAGGGGATTTCGGGGGGACAGCAACAGCGACTTTGTATTGCTCGCGCTTTGGCTGTGAAGCCAAAAATTTTGCTGATGGATGAACCTTGTTCTGCTCTAGATCCGATTTCAACGATGAAAATTGAGGAGTTATTTCAGACTCTACGCCAGCAGTTAACTGTTGTGATTGTGACACACAATATGCAGCAGGCGGCTCGTGTTTCTGATTACACGGCATTTTTTAATACTGATGAAAGCCGCATCGGCCGCCTGGTTGAATTTGGGCCGACAAGTAAGATTTTTACTTCTGCGGGCAATTCGAGTACGAGAGATTACATTCAAGGCCGTTTCGGTTAATACCAGGGTGTTTTTCTTTCTCTCAGTCGCTATATTATGACAGGGGCTTAAGTCCCTGTGTCACAGTTAAAGTCCTCTTAAGAACACTATGAAATAGTAATAGTATTTGAGTTATATCCAATCCGTTAGCATCGGAATTATTCATCTCTCTGTTCTCTTCCTCTGCGTTCTCTGCGTACTCTGTGGTTTAATCATTCCAATGCAAGCGGAATTGATATTAGTGTTAACTCAGATTTGGCAACATTCTCAATAAGTATTTCAGTCCTCCTAGCTGGGGACTTAATTTTTGAGGCGGGGGTTTAAGCCCCTGCCGGAATTATTGCAAATATTACTAGATGTAACCTAATATCAGTATGGCAATGAACAGAAAACCGCTATATTTATGTCTTCACCACTTCTGAAGCGAGAGTTAGGTGTTTTCGGCGCAACTCTCATGGGCTTGGGCTCAATCCTCGGTACCGGAGTATTTGTGAGTATCGGCATTGCTGCGGAAGTTGCTGGGCCGGGAGTGATTTTGGCTGTAGGTATTGCGGCTTTAGTGGCTGTTTGCAATGGCCTTAGCAGCGCTCAATTAGCGGCAAATCATCCTGTTAGCGGCGGTACTTATGAATATGGCTACAAATATCTCAATCCTTGGCTGGGTTTTACTGCCGGCTGGATGTTTCTGTTGGCGAAAACGGCTTCTGCGGCTACTGCTGCTTTAGGTTTTGCGGGGTATTTTTTAAATGCAGTTGGTGTAGCCGATCGCACTTACCTGATCCTAACAGCTTTAGTCGCCCTCGCCGCCCTCACTTTAATTGTATTGACGGGAATTAGGCGATCGAATATTGCCAATACTGCCATAGTCTCCGTTACACTTCTATCCTTAGCGGTGTTTGTTGCTGTCGGTTTGCCACAGGTAAGGTGGGAAATGCCCGCCCTACAGAATGATAGCTCGATCGGCTCCATCCTCCAGGCCACCGCCCTGATGTTTGTCGCTTATAGCGGTTACGCCCGCATCACCACAATGAGCGAGGAAGTGCGGGAACCCAGGGAAACCATTCCCAAAGCCATAATTTTCACTTTGGTGCTGACAATGCTGCTTTACGTGGGGGTAGCAATAGTTGTCGCCGGCGCGGGGGGAGCCGATAAATTGTCTTTACAACCAGGCGGCACGGTTGCACCCCTGGAAGTCATCGCCCGCAGTTTCCCAATTCCAGGAGTTTCTCAACTGCTAGCCGTCGGCGCAATTACCGCTATGTTGGGAGTCTTGCTGAACTTAATTTTAGGGCTGTCGCGCATCTGGCTGGCGATGGGGCGGCGCTTGGATATGCCGAGAGTCTTGGCGCGGCTAAATCCTTCGGGGACAACTCCCTACGTGGCGGTGGTGGTTGTGGAAGTTACGATCGCACTTTTAATCCTCGTCGGCGATGTCAAAACCACTTGGTCATTTAGCGCTTTTAGCGTTTTGATATATTACGCTATCACCAACCTCGCCGCGCTGCAACTTTCCCCCGCCGAAAGGCTTTATCCGCAGTGGTTGGCTTGGTTGGGTTTGGGGAATTGTCTGTTTCTGGCTTTCTGGGTGGAGAGGGAAATTTGGCTGACAGGATTGGCATTAATTGCCGCCGGTTTAATTTGGCGGGCGATCGTCCGACTCCCGGCGACAAACTAGAATTGTGATAAATTGAAACAGCATCCCGCATTGTAGAGGGCCATGCCCGATCAAACTCCCGAGCTTGCGACTCAAGAATCTCCCGCATTCAGCGCCATCAGTCGCTATATCGCTCAAACCCTAATTACCATTCAGGAACAGCATCCCGAATGGATAGCTGAAAAATACAGGAAAACCCCCTGGGCCAAACCTGATTTTCAGTCAGTTTTGATTGGAAAATTGACAAAAAGTTTCACAGTAGCCAGCGATACAGATTCCCTGCTGCTGACTGCGAAAAAATACCTACAAATTCTGCTGGTTCCAGAATTCGTTAATTCACCTCAATTCAGCAAATTATCTGCCAAAATTCAGCAGCTAGCCCAATCTCAAACAGCACCGGCTAAATCAGAAAACTCAGTTTCGTCCGAACCTCCAACTCCAACAGCCAATCAACCAGCCCCGCTTCCTGTCGGCATTGCTATCTTGCTGCTAGATGTCGAAAACTTGCAACTCACCGTCGAAACCGAAAAATTCCTAGAGGGAATTTGCCACTATCCAATCCAAATCAAAGTTGCCTTTGCCAACTGGCGCAGCATGGGCAAGAAAGATGCCGAATTTCACCAGCGCGGCTATCAACTGATTCACGTCCCCCCCGGCAAAGACAGCGCCGACTTAAAAATGGCTACAGTCGGCGCATCGATTTTCGTACATTATCCCACAGCCAAAGAGATTTTTGTCTGTTCGTCCGATCGCGCCCTGACTCACCTCAGCAATACACTGCAAGCCCACGGATTAACCGTATTTCAAGTCCGCAAACAAATAGATAAAATCATAGTTTTAAACAGCAAAACCGGACAAGTTGAAACCCATTCCCTCGTAACCACACCGGAAATTCCACCCCTAGAACAATTAGTTATTCAGCTCAAAGAATTAATCCAAAAAGAGCAAAAACGCACCTCAACTCAGTGGATAAAACTTTCTACTGTTTCAGCTTTATTTAGGGAAAATTACGGTTTAGTCCTCAATCAAGTTGTTGCAAATCACTTGCTCGGCACTAAAACCAGGGATATCTTTCTAAAATATCCCACCGATTTTGTCCTCCACAAACCATCAGAAACTTCTCAAACTTATGTTACTCTTTTTGAAGTGAGATTGTCGCCCCCACCGCCAATACTGAGCCAAGAAACTCTGAATAACCACCAAGCAGCACCTGCAACTTTGACAGATATTAATTCTTTAGAAGACTTGGAAAGAGCTCTTGTCAAAATAGTTGGTGACTTAACCGGCAACTCTCCTGAAAATTCTGTATTTCTTTCCAATGTAGGCAGCGAATTTCACAGACAATACGGCAAACAAATTACCCAAATAATTAAAGATTTTAATCTCGGCAGGAAATTTACTAAATTTTTGCAATCCTGCGCTTCTCTCCAGCTAAAAAAAGCCGAAAAAGGCTGGCAAGTTTCCCTCAATTAATTAAAAATTAAAATATATAGCCTTTCTCAGAAAGATGAGGTATGATGTTACTGACACTCACTCGTGAGGGTCAAACAGAGAAGATAAGATCAAATGAACTATAATTACATGGTTGAGTAAAGCCACGCGAAAGCGATACCACACATAATAGCATTTTTTTGAAAGCACACGATGCTTGACTCACAACACGTTTACTTGTACCAAACTTCATACATTGTTAAAAATGAAAGCTTATTCGATTGATGTTAGGCAAAAAATCCTTGATACTTATCATACTGAACCCATTTCACAAAAAGCAATAGCTAAGCGTTTTTCTGTAGCCCTGAGTTTTGTACAAAAATTGCTTAAACAATATCGTGAAACAAAAAACATTACTCCGAGAACTGACCGATGTGGAGTCAAAGGCAAACTGAATGCGGAGCAACTACTCATCTTGGCGGAATTGATTGAAGGAAATAATGATGCAACTCTTGAAGAACTCCGTTATTTACTTTATGGGAGAATTGGATTTTCTGTTAGTAGAGCAACAATAGGAAGAATGATAAAACTCTTAGACATTACTGTCAAAAAAAACTCTCTTCCCTTCAGGGAAAGGGACAGAGCGAGTTCAAATCCTGCGATGTGAGTTCTGGAAAACAATTAAAGAGATTAGTTTGAAAGACTTAATATTCATTGACGAATCGGGAGTTAATTTGGCAATGGTTAGGTTATATGCTAGGTATGCAAAAAGGTGAAAGAGCCAAGGGGTCAAAACCAACTAAACGTGGCAAAAATGTCTCAATAATTGGAGCAAGGTCAGTCAATGAGATTTTGACATCGGTTAATCTAATAGGCGGAACTGATGCAATTACATTTGAAGCTTTTATTATCAGAAAACTTGTGCCAAAACTCTGGAAAGGTGCTTGTGTAGTGATGGATAATTGTCCCATTCACTTGGGAGAAGAAGTGAAAAAAGCGATCGAAAAAACAGGGGCAAAATTAATATACTTATCACCTTATTCACCAGATTTTTCACCAATTGAAAATCTGTGGTCAAAACTTAAAATCATTCTCCGTTCTATCAAGACTACTAATTATCAAGAATTAGGAAAAGCCATAGATTTTGCGTTCGGACAAGTTACATCGTCAAATATTTTTAACTGGTTTACACACTGCTGTTATTGTACCTCATCTTTTTGAGAAAGGCTATATAAGCATCCCCATTACTAGCAACTTGAGTTATCATACAATCGGGACGTAAAGAAATGTAAAGGGATATGCAGGATAAAGTTGTGGTTGTGGTGGGTGCGACTGGCGGCATCGGTTCAGCGGTGGCCCGCCAACTCGCCGATGCGGGTGCGAAGCTAGTGCTCGCAGCCAGAGACAGCAGCAAGTTAGACGCTTTAGCCAGCGAACTTTCGGCAACAGAGGTACTGTGCGTACCCACAGATATCACCGATTTGCAGCAAGTCGAGACGCTGATGCAGACAACGCTGGAACATTTCGGACAAATTGATGCTCTCGTAAACGCCGCCGGTGCCGGAATTCTCAAGCAGTGGAACAAGTTAGAACCTGCGGATTTAGACGCCATGCTTGACTTGAACTTGAAAGGCAGTTTTTACACGTCTCAAGCAGCGGCGAATGTGATGAAAGAGCGCAAATCCGGCCACATTTGCAATGTCATCGGGATTTTGGGCAAGCATTCGATGGCGATGGGAACCGCTTATTGCGCTTCAAAGTTTGGGGTAGTTGGTTTCAGCAAGTGCATGGCAGATGAACTGCGACGCTACGGCATTAAGTTTACGCTATTCTATTTTGGCGGGGTAGATTCTCCGTTTTGGGATAATGTGAGTTTGAAGGTAGACAGGTCAAAAATGCTAAGTACCGAAACTGCTGCAAATGCGATTATGTTTGCTCTTTCTGCTCACCCGCAAGCTGTGCCGATGGAGATTAATATTCAGCCAGAAAGTCATTTGTTCTTTTAGCGATTGACGGGTGATTTGAAGGCAGCACCGGCAGATCAAGCCCCAAAAAATTATGATATTTTTAGGTTTGAGAACTTGTACAGTACCTCATTATGTAGGGTGGGCGCGGCCGCGCACCTAACCACTATAATTAGCGCGTCAAACTATTTGTTTTTTGCGTAAGTCCTTTTGGCGAAGGCGTCGGGGCAAACTCAAGTTATCCCAGACACCTGGTGTCTTTTCTTTTCAGTGCTGACTTATTTCTGCCTTCAGAGGGATCTAGGATATTCAATCTTTAGGTTATTATTAAGTGGGCGCGCAATAAAAAATATGAAAAATCTCCCTTACTCAGTCCCTCCGTTGCAAGTTTGCCTTGAAAATCAGCAGATTTTCCATTTTTCAGTTTCCATTTTCAATTATTGATTATGGAGTTCGATCGCATTCAATTTTACGTTGAAAACGCTCAAGTATCCCGCGAGTGGTTTGTCGGCAAGTTAGGCTTTCAATCAATAGCAGGTTATGCCAATAGCCACACTCACACTGAAGCTGTCAGCAGCGGCAATGTATGTTTTATTTTATCTTCGCCCCTGACACCCGCTAGTCCCGCTGCTAGTTGGTTGAAGTTTCATCCTCCAGGGATTGCCGATGTGGGTTTTCGGGTAAAAAATATCGAATTAGCGGTAGCTAGAGCGGCTGCACAAGGCGCTAAAATCCTGGAACCGATTCAAGAAGACCTAAACGCAGGAGGCTATTTTAAGCGGGCAAAAATCGCGGGATGGGGAGATTTAACCCATACTCTCGTGGAGCGCATTGGCAGCCATTCACTGCTATCGGCTTCGGATAAGCTGCCATTGTTTACCCGGATTGACCACGTAGTGTTAAATGTGGAATCGGGCGATTTGTCAAGTGCTGTGAGTTGGTATCAAAAAATATTAGGTTTTCAACCGCAGCAAAATTTTGACATTCAGACTGAGAAATCGGCTTTGCGGAGCCAAGTTATGGTGCACGCTGAAGGTGGGGTGCAATTCCCGATTAATGAACCGGCAACAGCTAATTCTCAAATTCAAGAGTTTTTGAGTGCAAATCGAGGGCCGGGAATTCAGCACATGGCTTTGCAAACTAATAATATTGTGGGGGTTGTTGCCGATTTGCGATCGTGCGGTTTGCCTTTTCTACCGGTTCCTCCAACATACTACTCGGAATTGCAGCAGCGCCAAAACTATTTGCCCGCAGATTGGCAAGAAATTGCAGCTTGTCAAGTTTTGGCCGATTGGCAAGAAGATACTCCCGCAGCGATGCTGCTGCAAATCTTTACCCAGCCAATTTTTGCAGAACCGACTTTCTTTTTCGAGATTATTGAGCGCCGAGTTAGTTTAGTTAACGGCAAACAGGTGCAAGCTGGAGGTTTTGGGGCTGGGAATTTTCGAGCTTTGTTTGAGGCGATAGAACGGGAACAAATGAAGAGGGGAAGTTTGAGAGATGATTGACAAAACTTCCACTTTTTAGGTCATACAGACTGGTTAATCAGCACTGCGATATCTTTCCACCCGTAGGCAATTTCTTTGAGTGCAACTCCGGCTCTACTTGTTTGCTGTTCATCTACTTTTTCACCTCCTAACAATTCATAAAATTTGTAGGCTGAATTGTCTCCTAGTACCCAAACCAGCATCGAGTTCAAACTTAATTCTGCCAATTTTGTGGCAACTGTTCTCACGAGTTGCCGTCCGATTCCTTGACGCTGATATTCCTCCAAAATATAGATGGCCAATAATTCTCCTTTATATACATATTTGCCCGTGCGCTCGCCACCACCCGCAGCAAAACCCACAATTTGTCCCGAGTCATTCTCAGCAACGCAGACAAAAACCCCAGTATTTTTGACGTTTGTCAGGATTTCTTGCCAACGGCTTTCTGCTTTTTCATAGGACAGTTGGGCGAGGTAATCTGCTGGTACGATTTTTCGGTAAGCTGTCCGCCAAGTATCTAGATTCACCCGTGTGATTGCAGGTGTGTCAGCGATTTTAGCTTCTCTCACAATCATCAGAAAATACTCCTTTCGGGCCTTGAAATTATCTTTTCAAGTCTAGGCAGACTATACGATCGCGCCCTTCTAGTTTAGCTTGATACAGCGCTCGATCAGCCTGTCCAATTAACTCCTCAATCGATAAACCAGCAGCAGGTACAGTAGTAGCTATCCCCATACTGAGAGTTATAAACTTACTTACCTTGGAAGCAGCATGAAAAATTGCCGCTGCTTTCAAATCGCTGCGAATTGCTTCAGCTACCTGCTTTGCTCCTTGCACATCAGTTCGCGACAAAATTACCGCAAATTCTTCGCCACCGTAGCGGGCGGCTAAATCTCCTGCCCGCTGAGCGTTGCTAGCTAAAATCTCGGCTACTTGTTTTAAACATTCGTCGCCTCCTTGATGCCCGTAATGATCGTTGTAAAGTTTGAAAAAATCGATATCGCACAAAATTAAAGACAGCGACTCTTTTTCTCGCTCCATCAACTGCCATTCTAACTCCAATTTTTTGTCAAAACAGCGGCGGTTGGGAATTTGAGTCAATCCATCCACCGAAGCGAGGCGCTGCAATTCCATGTTAGCGGCTTGTAATTCTAATTTGGCTTGTTCTAAAGCTAAATTTTGCCGAGCTAATTCTTCACTTTGGCGTTTTTCTTGTTCGTACAAAAATCGGATTGAAGCTTCAGCTTCCTGCAATTCTTTCTCTGCATATTTGCGCTTGACAAATTCTCCTAATTGAGAACTTACCACAGCTATGATCTGAAGTAAATCTTGATCCGGTGGCAGCTCTTCCCGGCAAAAAAAAGTCATTACTCCTACAACTTGGTTCCTAGCGTGAATGGGGAAACCGAATCCCGATCGCAATCCCGCTTCCTCGGCCAAGCGCGATCGCACGAAATTGCGATCGCCCACAAGATCAGTAATCCACTGCGTAGAACCGCTTCTGGAAACCGCTCCCGGCAAACCCTCACCCGCAGCCAAAGTAATCTGCTGATAGTTTTCGGCAAACTGCCTAACTTCCTCCGCTGCTTGCCAAACTGCCACCCGCCGCCAACAAGGAGTTTCCTCGATCGGACAGCAAAGCGGCAGGCACCAAAGCGGATCTTTTTCAGAGTTTATTTCCTCACCCCATCTAGTTTCTTTCTCCGCCTCTGCAGGCGTCCAAAGTTCGCCAAAATCCCACCCAAAACTTTGGCAAATAGCTTGCAAAATTTTCGGAGTTGCGCTATCTAGAGAAGTTGATTCTGACAGGATATGAGTAACAGCATACTGTGCTTCTTGACACTTTTTTATGCGTTGTTGCTTGGTAACGTCTTTGCCGATATAAACAAAATCTTGTATAACCTCGCTATCTGCATCCGGGCTTCCTGTGCTTGTCTCAAAATTAGAGCATGAAAACGCAACAATCAACTTTAAACCTATTTTCGTTTGGCAAGCTACTTTTACTTGAGGCCAATATTCGCTTTTAAGTGCAGGAGGTAGCTGGCTGACTTTGCGTAACAATTCCTCCTCAGCCGTAATCATGGATATGGATTGGCCGATTAATTCGGATTCGGTATATCCAAATAATTGCTGTGCAGCTTGATTCACTTTTTTGATTTCGCCCGATGTTCCTGTTACGAACAAAACATCCCCTAGGGAATTAATAATTTTGTCAATATAATCGCCAGCCGCAGCTAAGTTCTCGCCTTTAATACTTCTTTTGTTGGCAGCCTGAACCATGGTTGGCTGAGATCCAATGCTATCTGTCACATCTTCACATAAAATAATCAATCTGTCAGCATTGGCTTGCCCCTTATAACCAAAAATATACAAGTTTAGATACAAATAAGATCCGTCTTTGAGAACTCGGCTAATTGATTTTAACTGACAATCTTGCTGTCGTTCTTCAATAATATCTTCAAGGAGTCCTTCAATTCCGATCAGTTCGGGAAAACTATCGCGCACGTCTTTTCCTTCGCCTACTTCCTCATGAATGTAGGCAAAATCTTGCACTTTCAAAGATATTTCTTGAATTTTAAGTTCGCGATCGACTGTGAGGTATTCAATCCTGCGTAGGGATAACAGCTTATAAAGAAGAATATTAATACTTCTGGCGCTGCTCTCTACAGTTAATATTGGAAGCATCTCGTTCTTGTAGAGCATCAATCTCAAAAATTAGCAGGTAAAGTTAGTTGTTGTTTGGCTGCTATTTCTCATAGTATTTTTTATACTTGCAGATGTCACCATCTGGTACCGCTGGCTAATTTAGGCAAACAGTACACTTTGGATTCTCCAAGCAGTTTTTTGCTTATTTAAAAAATGGGGCAAAATATTAATTTGACCAACTTTTTTTTGAGAAATCGCAGTCACAATCAGCCTCGATTGAGGTTGAAATTTGTGAACAATATGTAGCGGTTTACACTCTTTGTGCGACACATTTTAATTTTAAATTCCCCGATATGGCTTACAACCGCTAAAGTTGAGGAACAGCACAGTTTAATTCAAATGTTTGTTTTAATTAGCACCATTCCTCTAGACCTTACCTCCCCTGGGTATTTGTGTCAATTTTTGTAAACAAAGTGTTACCTTTAAATGATATAGTATCGAAAGATTTGTATAAAAGCTTAAAAATACTCTGCTAAATGCTGAGACTTATTACCGACTTTGACGGCCCGATCATGGACGTGTCCGATCGCTACTACCGAGTTTACCAGGAGTGTCTCGCCGAGACTAAGCGTTCGGGCCAAGCAGTGCGCGAACTCCCCAAAGCCGAGTTTTGGGACCTGAAGCGCGCGCGGGTTCCCGAAACCGAAATTGCCATCCTCTCAGGATTAGACGCAGACCAAGCCCGCGATTTTGCTCAGAAACGCCGTCAAACCGTCCACACCCTCCCCTACATGGTTTACGATCAACCAGTCCCCACCGCTCGGGAAACGCTCGAAAAGGTGCAGCGCGCTGGAGTAGACTTAGCGGTGATGACCATGCGCCGTGTTAGGGAACTGGACGAAGCCTTCAACCGCTGCAATTTAGGGCAATTTTTCCCTGAAAACCGCCGCTATTGCCTCCCCAACGATTACGTCAAAACCGGGGATGTCAAAGATAAGCCGCTGTTGATGGCAAAAGCTCTCGCCGAACTGCCACCGGCTTCAGAGATGTGGATGGTTGGGGATACGGAGGCGGACATCGTAGCCGCAAAAACACACGGTGTCAAGGTAATTGGTGTTTTGTGCGGAATTCGCGATCGTACCCAACTAGAAATGCACCAACCGGATTTAATTGCTAACAATTTGAGCGAAGCAGTTGAGATTATTTTAGGTCGCAAAAATTAGTTATTAGTCATGAGTCATTAGTCATTAGCTGATGTTATTTGTCCGAGGTCTTGATTCGACAGTTATTAGTTGCTGACTGCTGACTAATGACTGCTGACTCATGACTAATAACCGCTGACTAATGACTGCTGACTATCGCAGAAAAGCGCTGACCAGCCACAGAATTAAAAACGTAAACAAAGCGATAAATTTCTCTGTTGTTATAAATGCCGGACTGACCAAAGAACCCAAAAAGCCTGCCAGCAACAAGCCTATAACCAGGCCAGCCACAGTCAGCAGCACTGCCCGACCAAATTTTTGTTCCTTGCGATTAAGAAAATAAAGACAACAGCCGACCCCAAGAGCGAGAGTCAACTGTAGTAAAGAATCATTAGCCGCGGGATAAATACTCAGTCCGCTCAACCCCACATACACCCCAGCCGGCCACAAAATGTCCGATCGACTCGGAGTATCGATTAGCCGCTGCAACCAAGCTGGGCTGCCACTAGGAGGAGACGGAGTAAAGCTTGCGGGCGGGGGCGTCAGCCGCTCAGGAAAGCGGATGCGTTCAGGTACTTTAATTTTACCTTCCTGTCGCTGCCGGAGGCGATCCATGAGGATCGCGTCATAAGCTGCTTCGATCAATTCCAAACGTTTCTTGTCACCGCTGTACTGCTCACCTAGGCGTATGCGGGCCTCTTGCACTTCATCAAAGGAAGCATCTTCATCGACTTCAAGCAGTTGATAGGGAGTTGGCTCACTCATTGTAATAACCCGCTGAAGACTCTCGTTATAGAGTAATCTTAACAAGAGAGGAAAGCGGGGCGGGGGCTTGGGCCGCTTTCCCAAAAGTTTTGCTGCTAGTTTTTGGTGCTTTAAAACAGGAACCAGCAAACCTTAGCAAGGTAGAAGATAGAAGGCATTTGGCAGTTGGAAATAAAAAATAATGAATCCAAAGATTTTTATTTTTATCTTGGCCGTCTACAATTTTACCTTCTGCCAAATGCCCTCAGAAGGAACTTGTGCCGCCGGCGCTCACAATTCCCGACCACTGGATTTTTTTAAGTCGATCGCGGCGGTACGAAAAAAAGCGAGCCGAGTCAGAATAAGTACAGAAAGGAGCGATCGCCACTTGAGAAAAATCGATCCCCAACTGCTGCAATTGCAAAGCATTGCAGAGGCGAACATCCAAGCGTACCTTTCCCGGTTCTGGATCGGCCAAGACAGGCGTTTCTGGCAGTTGGTGCAAAAACTCTAGAATGCCGTCGGCTGTCGCACTAACGCCACTCTTAGGAGCAATAGTGGCTCCCAGTTCCGCTGCTACTTCCACAGATACCTGGTAAACCTTTCCAGCGATCGCCGGCCCCATAGCAATCTTCAGATTTTCTAGTTGACTGCCTTGTGCCACAAGTTGAGCGATCGCCTCTGGTAATATCTTAGCAGCAGTCCCGCGCCAACCCGCGTGAACTGCCGCAACCAGTCCCGTGCGATCGTCAGCAATCAGCACCGGCACACAGTCAGCCGAGCAAACCCACAGCGCCTCCAATTCTCGCTCGGCCACCAAGCCATCAGCCTCAGCATAGCTTGGGACATCGGTTTCCGGGCCCGGAGCCACAACCGGGGACAACTCACTCGTTTTGAGTACCCCATTGCCGTGTACCTGTTGAAGTCGGTAAACCTTAGCTCCAGGTTCCAGAACTTCCGTCAGATCGATCGGCCCCTGGGGCGAGAAATCGCGAGTAAAAAAGCCGTGAGACCATCGAGAAAGCAAGCTACAAGTCAGATAAGGCAAGCCTTGCCAGCTCTGCCAGTCCCAACTAATACCGTCAGGTTGTCCGGCGCCTTCACAGTCAGGAAAATTTGTCAAGAGATCGCCAGCTAAAGTCATGAAAACCCATCCATCCCCAAGCGAATCATTTAGCTTGTATTCTAAACAATCAAAAATTTTGTCCGCGTAGTTTAAAGGCAGCGCCAGCTTTAAGGAAAAAATCGCGATGAGTCAGCGGTTGTAGGACAACTCACATCTTGCACCATACTCAAGAACAGGCAAGATGCCTGTTCCACAAAGAGTAGATTTGGGAGCATCTCATATTTGTAAAAACACTTATTCTGGCTTCTTCCTCCTTCCTTCTTCCTCTTTCCTCCTGACTCCTGACTCCTGGCTCCTGGCTCCAATTTTGGGCTTGGCTGCAAAAGTGAGATGCTCCCGCAGATTTTCTTGTAGGGTGGGCAGGAGAGCCGGCCCTGAAAAGATTATTGAGAATGGTGCAATATCTCAGGACGACCAACTGCGCCGAAATTTTGCATAACCCGAGAAATATAGGCAACTAATTAACATAGACGAACGCCAAAGCGCTATCATCATTGTGGCCCTAAGACACTTTTACGCAAGTGCCCTCGGGATCAAAAAAACCGGATATCGAGCGCGACTGAATGTGCAAGGCATTCGAGCTTGTTCTATGGGCAAAAAAAATTGCCTCAAGCCCGGTAAAATCAGTTAGGCCTGTATATAAAGACAAGGATTGCCATACATTCGATCCTGACTTCGAGATCCTTGCGCCCCCTGTTGAGTTGGGAAAAAAAATCGTGAAACCAGTTCCAGACAAGCAAATAACAGCCCCTTTGAACACCAAACAGCAAAAAAAGAACCCTACAGGCACCCGGACTCGATCGCGCCTTTTGTGCGATCGCTCACTGCTGGTGGGACTGGGTTGCCTTGCCAGTCTGGGACTGCTCAGCAAAGGCCTAGTGTGGGCCCAAGCCGAAACTCCGCCAGTAGAACAAGCCGCCCCCGGCGCAGCAGACCTCCAGCCATTATTTGAAGCTCCTCTCCCGCCCCCGGAACCCGAATACAGCCAAGTCGAGCCAGAACCATACCCTGAACCGCAGGCAGAAGTTCCACCGTCCGAGCCTTTCGATGCCGCACCGCCCAGTGAGCCGGAGTACGCCAGCGAACCACCTCCCACGCAATATTATCTGCCAGAACCCGACCTGATTCCCCTGCCAGAAGCGACGGCCCAGGAGCCTTTTGAAGCGCCAGTTAACCCAGCCCACGCTGAAATCGACCAAACAGACTACAGCATTGGCGCTACCACCGAGTATGAAGACTACGCAGAGTACGAACCGCCAACAAGAATAGAGTTTGCAGAACGATCGCCCGGCTGCGAAGAAAGCGGTTTGTGCGCGCCTCCTCCTGTTTCCGAGCCGGTGACAGCAGATGCCGGAGAACCAAACTACACAGAGGAAACTCCGATCGCAGAGGAGCGCTATATTGCAGCCCCTCCTCCTCGAAATCTGCCAGAAAGCATTCCAGAAAATGTTCGGGGAACTGTGGCCGGAAATAGTAACGGGAATCCTGTCAGTAAACTCGGTCAAGCCGTTCAACAAATAGGCAGCCAGGTTTGGGAGAGTTCAAACCCGCGGGAATCTGCTTACGCACCCCCGCGCTACTCAGCAGGCGGTGGATACTCGGCAGACGCAGGATACCCGGCTAACATCGGCTACTCGGCAAACGCAGGCTACTCGGCAGACGCAGGCTACTCGGCAGACGCAGGCTACTCGGCAGACGCAGGATATTATGCCGGATCTGCATCTTACGGCGGCGGCGCTCCAGCGCCCAGCATGGGACTCGGGCCGGTTCAAGTCGGTGCCGTTAGTGTCAGCAGCGGCAGCAATACCGGTTTTGCTTACTACAATCTCACGCCGCGTCCCCCAGGCGTCCCCGGAAATGGCAACACCAGCTTGCTGTTCCCGCTATCTATTGCTTCGGCAATTACTTCGCCGTTTGGGTGGCGGACTCACCCAGTTCTGGGCTACGGCAGGTTTCACACCGGAACTGACTTGGGGGCTCCGATGGGAACGCCTGTACTGGCGGCCTATGCCGGTCAAGTGGCGATCGCCGATTGGTTGGGCGGTTACGGTTTGACAGTGGTTCTCAACCACAACAAAAAGTCTCAGGAAACTCTCTACGCCCACCTTTCGGAACTGTTTGTGAAACCGGGAGAGTTCGTGAAACAGGGAGAGACGATCGGCCGCGTCGGGAGTACGGGAATGTCTACAGGGCCTCACCTTCACTTCGAGGTTCGCCAAATGACTGACCAGGGTTGGGTGGCGATCGACCCGGGCTCTCAGCTAGAATTCGCTCTGGCAAAAATGATCGGCACTTTGGAAACCGCCAAAGTACCGCAAATGCCGAAAATGGTGGAAATACAAACCGCTAACTCACTCAAGGATTGGGAAAACGATCTGCCCCAGCTTCCACCTCTGCCGCTGGGAATGGACATCGAAGTTCACAACCTCCAGCCGCCATTCCCGGAATTCTTAAAAGCTGATACTTCTAAGCCCAAAGATGCCGCAGCCGTCAAACCCAAAATTCAGAAGCAAGCTAACAGGTAAAAATTGGGGATTGGCTAGATAAATTTTCTTGTGGAACGGTCGAAAAGCGCACCCCACAAGAAAATTAATGTTTTGTGCAACCAGCACGCGAACTCGTGGTTTTTCCTCGTTACCAGGCTCTTTCGGGTAACGAGGAAAAACTGATAAAAAATGGTAACTTGCAGCTTATGCTAATAGCGCAGCATTTGTGGGAATTAATTTTATTTCTGATTATTCTAGTCGGCCCGATTCCCTTAAGCTTGTCTCTTGCCTTCGAGAATCAGAAAGAAAACAATAACTATTCATTTCCCCATTTTCTCCTCGTACTCCTGACGGGATGGAGTATTGCACAAGTTTGTACAGGCTTGATTTTAGGAAGTGCCGATCGCCTAAATATTGCTGGGGTGATTATAGCTGAAATTCTGATTTGTGCGATCGGCTTCATCCTGATTTATACCCAAAACCACAAAACTTTTACCTTCTCCGAGTCGCCGATTCCCAAACTTAAGCGACCTCTGGGATTATCCGAATTCCTAATTATTTTTGCCACCGCTGTTGCAGGATTTCTGCTGTTGGAAACTCTCGCAACCAAACCCACAACCAATTATGATTCATTGTGGTTTCACCTACCTGCGATCGCCCGATGGTATCAAACGCATTCATTTACCTTATTAGATGCCGCCGGAAATTGGATTTTTGAACAAGAACAAGCCAGAGTATATCCCTACAATTGGCACGTTTTATCTGCTTTGTGTGTAATCCCATTCAAAGAAGACTTTCTCGCAGCTTTTCCCCTGGTAATTGCTTGGGTACTTGAGGGAATTGCCGTCTATCTCTTGAGCGTAAAATTTGGAGCAACGCGACTTCACGGTATGGCAGCAGCATCTTTAGTATTGACAGTACCGATGATGCTCAACCAAGTTAACACCATTCACCCAGACTTACCGCTAGCTGCAATATTTACAGTGGGTTTGTATCTAGGTTTATCCTATCATAGCAGCCGATCGCAATCCGAACTTTCCCTATTTTTGGCAGCCACAGGAATGCTAGCCGGCATAAAAATCACTGGAATAGTCTATGCAGCCTCACTTTTAGGAGGATTAGCAATATTAGAAATTAAAAGATTCGCGGTTAATAAAAATTCCACACCAGCTAAATTTAGAATTCGCCACTTTCTCAAACCAGTGTTACTGTGCGGCATAGCTTGTTGCTTGCTTTTAGGATGTTTTTGGTATGCGAGAAACTTGCTGCAAATCAATTATCCTGTCGCCGAAGTCGGCGATATTAAAATTCCCTTAGAGCCTGTTCCCTTACCGTCTCCAATACCTCCGGTACAGCAGCGGCCCGCTTCGCCACTTCTAAAGATTTGGCAAAGCACTTTAGCAGCTCAATTTAATCCCAGCAATTTTTCCCACTGGCAAACTGTCGGCTTACAAATTATTATTAGGTTGCAACTGCCATTTCTGGCGATCGCACTTCAGGTATTGGCAGCGCCTCTGGCTTTGAGCAAAGGTAAAACCAGAATAATTAATCAAAATAATATCATTTTAATTGTAGTTCTCGCCTGTACAGGAATTCTGTACCTAATTACACCTTACACCTCCGGTACTGTCGGAGAGTCGATCGGTCAACTCAGCCCTATACTCGGTTTTAACCTCAGATACGGATTTCCCTTTTTAAGCGTACTCGCCGTCGCAGCAGCAGCTACAGCAACTCTCTTGAAAACTCAAAATCAAGTTGTTCTGGCAGTGGTTTTGGTTAGTGGTTTGTTCGGAATTACTAGCAACACAATTTTTGATTATATTAAAAATGCTTCTTTCACCGGAGATAGCATTGTTTGGGGGAGTTTGTTGATTGACAATTTTAAGTCTAATCCAGTAGGAGCTATTAATAGTATCGGTAAAATATTAGCTCCGAGTTGGCAATATATATTACCATATCCGATATTTTATATTGCGTCACTGACTCTGGCTGCGATATGGTTGAAAATCAATCCTGGCTTCGGATGGCTGAATCATCTATTTCCCACCCGCAGAAAATCAATTTATATAGTGATAATTGGTGTGTGTATAGGATTAATAGTAATTGGTCATTGGAGGGAAAAGCGAGATTTTGCACGCACAGAGCTGTATCGTGGTATTTACGAATATATTGATAAAAATACAGTACCAGATGAAAGAATAGGCTTCTTTTTAAGTTCGCGCAGCTACCTGTTTTACGGGAGAAATTTGGACAGACAAGTTTTATATGTGCCGTTTAGAGCCGATCGACTTTCGGCATGGATTGACAACCTGCGGCAAAATAAAATTAGGACTGTGGGATTCGGCCCCCTGACTGAGACAGACTCAGCTACCAGAAAAGCTCTATCTTGGCTGACAAGTGCCCAGGGCCCGCTGCAACCAGTTTTTGGTAAAGATTTTAATACTGAGTCGGTGCTATATCGCTTGAAAAATTAAAAGTTATTAGTTATCATGAACCAAGCTAAAACTCTATTTTCAATTATTGTTCCAACCTACAATCGCCCCGATAAATTAGCGGCGTGTATTCAGTCTTTTGTTGAAATTGAATATCCGCGTGATCAATTTCAAGTGATCGTGGTCAACGATAGCACCGAAATCTCTGTAGAAAATACAATTTCCCCTTTTAAAAATCAACTAAATATCACACTTCTGACACAACCCAACTCTGGCCCTGCAACGGCGCGAAATACTGGCTCTTTTGCCGCAGAAGGCAAATTTTTAGTGTTTACAGACGATGACTGTACTGTGGGGGTAGATTGGCTGCAAAATCTGGAAAAGCGATTTGTGGAAACACCAGATTGCTTAATCGGAGGTCGAACTGTAAACGCGCTGCCGGATAACATTTATTCTACTGCCAGCCAGCAACTGATCGATTACCTTTACAGTTACTATAATGCTATTGGCGATCGCGCGCAATTTTTCACTTCTAACAATTTTGCCCTTCCCGCTGAGGCTTTCCAAAAAATCGGCGGCTTTGACACGACTTTTTCTCTCGCGGCTGGAGAAGATCGGGAATTTTGCGCTCGGTGGTTGCATTCGGGCAATGCCGCAATTTACGCTCCCGAAGTTATAGTTTATCACTCACACGCACTAACTCTTCGCAAATTTTGGAAACAGCAATTCAATTATGGTAGAGGTGCTTTTTTGTTTCAGCAAATGATCTCGAAACGCGGGGCTAATGGGAAACTACAACATCCGTCATTTTATCTGAATTTGCTAACTTATCCATTTTTCCACGCACCGGGCTTTCAAAAGCTATTAATTGCTGCATTGTTTTTAGTTTCTCAGGCGGGAATTGCTGCGGGATTGTTTTGGGAGAAAAACAATTTTGTTGAGGAATAGAGTTTTATTAATAGATCTCTTGCCAAAATAATTAGGACGGGCAAGATGCCCATCCCACAAGAGTTATTTTTTCTTGTGGGATGGGCATCTTGCCCGTCCCATCAATTGATGAAGCAGAGAGAGAATTCAGAGTTAGTGGGGTGCGTCTGCTTTGAACAGTCAATTATTGATAGAATAATTCGCTGCTGACGCACCCGAAAACTTTATTCTTTAGTCCGCAGAGACGGACTTCGTTTGTATAGTAGCGGTTTCAACCGCCGAGTTTGATCTACGATTAGATAAATCCGTGTTCTGCTAAGAATTCTGGTGTAATTGTTCCCAAACTGTTGATTGTGGGGGTTTCTTCCCACGGTTCGGGATGGGATTTTGAGCCGCTGCGGAGAAATTTGGCGACATATTTGCCCAAAATATCTGCTTCTAAGTTTACTAAACTTCCTGGTTGCAAATAGCTGAGGTTTGTCTCACCGAAACTGTGGGGAATGACAGCAACTTCAAACCAATTGCCGTCAGCATCGCAATCTGCCACGGTTAAGCTGATGCCGTTGACGGCGATACTGCCCTTGGAAACGATGTAAGGTGCGATTTGACGTTGCCATCCCGAATTTGCTGTTGGTGGGGCCGTGAACCGCATCTCCCAGGCGTTGGCGGTTTGGGTTGATGTGGCTAAAGTGCCGATCGCATCTACGTGCCCCGTCACAAAATGTCCCCCCAATTTGCTACCGGCGCGCAGGGAGGTTTCTAGGTTCACCAAAGCATCGGGGAATGATCCCAGAGTTGTGCGGCGCAGGGTTTCAGGGGAAGCGACGGCGACAAAACCTTGCGGCAGAACTTCCACCACCGTCAAACAGACTCCATCCACGGCTACGCTGTCCCCAATGGCTAAATCTTGTAAAATCTGATAGGAGTTGTTTGATGTGCAGGAAATTTGGAAATAATCGTTGCCTAGCGACTTCAGCTTTCCCCGAGATTGAATTAGTCCTGTAAACATCAGTATTTTTCCGTAATTGATCGCTTATTTACATCAAACCACAGCCACAAACCAGATACCTGAGGTTTTGCCGTCCCCCTCTCCCCCCCAACCTCATCTAAAATCTAAAATCTAAAATCTAAAATCGACAGTCCCAGATCTGTTGCAGATTCAGGCGAAGATCAAGTCATACTGGATTTAGGTGATCTTTATGTCCAAGTTCTCTACTGCCTTACAGTTTCTTAATTCTATGAGGCCGATCGAATGATTGAAATGAAAGTCGCTGGAATTGCCTTAGATGCAGCCACGCGCAGTCCTATTGTCCTATTGAGAGACGCTACTGAGCGACGGGCTTTGCCTATTTATATCGGTCAGGAGCAAGCAAAGGCTATTATTAGCGCGATCGAAGGTCACAAGCCTCCTCGCCCCTTAACTCACGATCTGATGGTCAATTTCTTAGAGGCATGGAGTCTTACCTTGGAGCGTATAGTTATTCACTCGCTGCAAGATAACACGTTTTATGCCGTGCTGATAGTTCGTCAGGGTGAAGTTAAAAAAGAGATCGATGCCCGACCTAGCGACGCGATCGCCCTAGCCCTGCGAACGAACTGCCCCATCTGGGTGATGGAAGAAGTCGTCGCCGATGCTTCGATACCGGTCGATCGAGATGCTGATGAGGCCGAACGCCGGGCCTTCCGGGAATTTATCTCAAACCTCCGTCCAGAGGATTTGATCAAGAGAAGCGGCTTGGGCCCGGGCGAAACTTCCTAACCTTTATGCGCTATCGACGGTTTGGCAAAACGGAGTTGCACCTGTCGGTATTTTCCTTGGGAACCATGCGCTATTTGGCTTCTGAGGAAACTGCCTGTCAGACTGTAAAACAGGCGGTGTCTCTGGGAATCAATCACCTGGAAACGGCGGCTGGTTACGGTTGCAGCGAAGAATATCTTGGCGCGGCCCTCTCGGCGGGTTTGTCTGTCGATCGATCGCGCCTCCACATCACTACAAAAATTTCCCCAACCGAGGATGCAGCAGCAATGGAACGCTGCATAGACGCATCCCTCAAACGCCTGAATTTAGACTATATCGATTGTCTGGCAATTCACGGTTTGAATACTTGGGAACATTTGGCGATTGTGCGATCGGCCACAGGCTGCATGGAAGCTGTACGCAAAGCCCTCGCCGATGGTCGCATTCGGCACGTCGGCTTTTCGACTCACGGGCCTCTGGATCTGATTTTGGCTGCAATCAATACAGATTTGTTTGAATTTGTCAATCTGCATTACTACTATTTTTTTCAGCGCAACGCCCCGGCAATTGAACTCGCCAAGCACAAAGATATGGGCGTTTTCATCATTTCCCCGTCAGACAAAGGAGGGCAACTCTACACCCCCCCGGAAACTCTCGCACAATTGTGCTCGCCTTTCTCGCCCTTAGAGTTAAACTATCGGTTTTTACTTAGCGATACTAGGATTGGGACTTTGAGTGTGGGGGCTGCAAATCCGACAGAATTGGAGCAACCCCTGAAATATTGCGATCGCGACTTTCCCCTCACCAACGCCGAAATCGCTGCATTCGATCGGCTAGAGTCGGTTATTGCAGCCACTTTGAAAACCGACAAATGCAGCCAGTGCTATGCCTGTTTGCCTTGCCCGGAAAACATCAACATTCCCGAAGTATTGCGACTCCGCAATCTCGCCGTCGGGTGCGACATGACTGAGTTTGGCAAATACCGCTACGCCATGTTTGAAAATGCCGGACACTGGTTTCCCGGCAGCAAAGGCAACCGCTGCACCGATTGTGGCGAATGTTTGCCCCGGTGTCCCGAAGAGTTAGACATCCCAACTTTGCTCAAAGATACTCACCAGCGACTCGGCGGCAAAGCAGGCAGGCGGTTGTGGGATTGAAAAAAAGGTGATGAAGGGAAAAGGTCGATCGAGCGTATCTAAGTTTTGCAATAATTAGGCTAAACTTTGGTTTAACCTTACATCCTGCACCATTCTCGCTTAACAGGCAAGAGGACTGTTCCACAAAGAATTAATTTCTTGTGGGGAATAGGGCTTGGGCCTCCTGCCCGCCCATAAAAACCTTATTGAGAATGGTGCAACATCTCAGTTTAAGTAAATTTACGATACAGTCATAGAAAAATTACTTATTCTGGCGACTGTCAGCAGGAGCATCCCGATTTTGCACAAAGCGTTTTCACAGAAGTGCGAGCATCCTGCAAAGCCAAGCCTACATCTAAGCGCGAGCACTCCTGTGAGAGCAATCATTGGGATGCTCCGAACAAACTTTCAATAGGAGCGAGCCGACAGTATAAGTAAAAACACCTAAATAAGATAATCTGATTAACGCCTAGAAACTGATTTCTTTGCGAATACCCCAGTCATTTTCTTGCGGGGTTGGCACCGGCGAGAGGCAACAATTTTATGATGAGTGATTAACCGAAGTCGATATAAAATCTAAAATCGTTCAACTGAGCGCTCACGCCGAAGTCTAAAATCTAAAATCTATAATCTAAAATCTAAAATCTACAATTGATTGCCTTCCAAATTAATTTATCGCCTGTCATCTATAACCGATTCACCATCTACTACTATGGCTCCAACTCAGTTAAACGACAGCCAGCAAAATTGTCTGCAGTCAACGAAAGTTGCGACTTCCGACGAAAGGTTTAAAACAGCTTTAAATCCGTCCACTTACAACTTGTCCGTCACCAGAAAACAGCTAATTGGACTGGTGGCTTTACAAACAATTTTGCCAGTCGGACTAACGGGAGCAGCACTTTGGCTAACATCGGCCCTTGCAAACAATCAACTGCAAAATCAAGCAAAATCAGAACTGAGCCTTAGTGAAATTAACTACAATCTCAAACTCGATCGCGCCGCCGACCGTTTGCAAAACTCCTCAGACACTAAAACGATCGCCCAAACAGCTTTAGCTTACAACAGCCCGAAAAAAAACTCATATTTAGAAAAATCTGTCAAGCAACTTTTGGAAAATCAAGTCAAAACAGGGGAAATAGACAGTGCGGCGTTAGTAGGAAAAAATCGGCAGATAGTTGTTAGCGTCAACCCCAGCCAAAAGGGAAAAAGTTTTAACCTGCAAAAAATAGTCGATCAAGTATTCGCTGCAAAACAGCAAATTACAGCTACCGAAATCATTGCCAAATCACAAGTTCAGAAACAATTGGGATCTTTGCCACCCGGAAAGGGCGATCGCCCTGTGCTCGTCCGTTACGCAGCAATTCCCGTAAAAGATCCAAAAACTCATACAGTGATTGCTGCCTTAGTGTTAGGAAAAATTCTCAACCCAAGGCCAGCAGTTGCTAGCAGCGAAATGGTCAATTTAGAGGGCGGCGGATATCAGGCTATCTACGCACCGCTGGCTGACGGCAAATTTGTTTTGGCAAGTTCGCAAGCAGTTACAAAAAACCAACAGTTACCAGACTTGCTGGCAGAAAAATCGCTGCTGAAATCTGCACTCGCCGCCGGCGGGAAACCAGTCGCCGGAAACGTACAAAAAGGTAGTCAAACTTATGCAGTAGCTGCCAAATCCCTCGGCAATTTAGCGGGAAAACCCGCAGCAATTTTAGTGCGGGGCATCCCCAAAACCTCGATCGCTTGGTGGGGCAATAACTGGCTGCTGGCAATGTCTGCGGCTGCCGTTGTCCCCTTCGCCTTGGGCGTTGCAGTCACGCGCCGGATTGCCAAACTCGCTAACTCAGATTTATCAACAGCAGACGGGAATGGGGCATCTAACTCCACCGCCGAACCGCCGCAGCGATCCCGGAATGTGGATCTAATTTATGACAATTTAAATTTCGGCGAATTTTCCGATTTATTCCCTAAAAAATCGAGTTTAAACGGTAAATTAGCGGTCGATTTTCGATATAAAAAAATTTCGGGCGATGGCCCAATCGCAAATCCCCACATCCCGCTCGCTTTCCAACCCCTAGAATTGCCTGCACACTCCGTCTCAAATCAGTCGCGGCCGGCCAATACACAACAAGAAAAAAGCGCGATCGCCTTAAATCAAGTCCAGGAAGCTTGGCAAGACTTAAACCGCCTCAACTTGGAATTGCTGCAGCCAGAAATACTCGATCGCCAAAACACTCAAAAAGCCCTGCGAAAGAGCGAAGCACTGCTGCAAGCGATTTTAGACAACTCAACAGCAGTAATTTACATCAAAGATGTTGAGGGAAAATACCTACTCACCAACCGCCATTTTGACAATTTGTTCGACATCGCAAAAGAGCAAATAACAGGGAAAACTGATGGCGATATTTTTCCCCAAGACAAAGCAGCAGCCTTGCGAGAAAATGACCTGAAAGTTCTCGAATCCTCCTCGCCCCTAACCATCGAAGAAATCATCCCTCAAGACGATGGCCCGCACACTTATATTTCTCTGAAATTTCCCCTCTGCAACTCCGAAGGTAAAGCTTATGCAGTCGGTACAATTTCTACAGATGTGAGCGATCGCAAACTTGCCGAACTCACCCTAGAAAAAGCCAAAGCAGAACTAGAAATAGAAGTCGAACAGCGCACTCTATTCCTCCAACAAACCAACGAACTCTTGCAGTTTGAACTTGCCGCCAGAGTCCGCGGCGCCATCACAGTCAGACAAATGACCGCTCAGGTAGCCCGACACGCCAGAACAGTTGACGGGATTCTCGGCGCTTCTCTTGACCTAATTTTTCTAGTAGATCGATCGGGAAAATACACCTATGTCAGCCGCACCGCCGCTCAAGCTGCCGGCATGAACCCCAGAGAAATGATTGGCAAAACCTGGCAGGAATTAGGCTGGTCGCCAACAATTATGCACCGGGTTCACCAAGAATGCGACGGCATATTTGCCACAGCCGAGCCCGTGAAAGGCGAAGTAATTGTCCCCACGGCAAGCTGGGGAACCCGCGACTACGAGTACATTCTCAGCCCGCTTTGTGCCACAGACGGCAGCGTCGAAGCGGTGGTGGCGACACTGCGGGATATCACTGAACGCAAAGACGCTGAGGAAGCATGGCAATTGGCCAAAGAAGCCGCAGAACTCGCCAACCGCGCCAAGAGTGCTTTTCTGGCAAACATGAGCCACGAGTTACGCACTCCCCTGAACGCGATTATCGGCTACAGCGATATGCTGGTGGAAGATGCCGAAGAGTTAGGCAACTTACAGGTAGTCTCGGATTTAGACAAAATTCGCACTGCTGGCAAACACTTGCTGCGCCTAATTGACGACATTCTAGACATTTCCAAAATTGAAGCTGACAAGATGGAGATTTACCTCGAAAGCTTCGATGTTGGAGGCTTAATCGAGGAGGTGGTAACAACTATCAAACCGCTAATGGATAAAAACGGCAATACTTTGGAAGTATTGAGTTCTGACAATATCGGGGCTATGCACGGCGATTTGATGAAAGTGCGGCAGGTAATGCTGAATTTGCTTAGCAATGCCGCTAAATTTTCTGCTAATGGGGCGATCGTGCTTACTGTCGAAAGAATTACCAGTGAAGAATTAAAAAATAAATATCAACCGAGAGTTTCTCAACTGTTAATTTTGGATGCAGAATTTTTAATTTTCCGAGTGACGGACACGGGCATCGGCATGACACCAGAGCAGCAAGAGCGACTGTTCCAACCTTTTACTCAAGCTGACAATTCAACTACTCGCAAGTACGGCGGTACTGGTTTGGGACTGACTATCAGCCAGCGTTTCTGTCAGATGATGGGCGGCGATATTGAAGTTTATAGCGAGTTGAATTGTGGTTCTACTTTTACTGCTTGTCTGCCTGCTTCATTGTTTAGGCGATCGGAATTTTAATAATTTTGCAGAAATAAGAGCAAGAAGAGTCGGCGGTTGAAACCGCTACTATACAAACAATGTCCGCCTCCGCGGACTGAAGAATAATAAAATTAACTGGTTCCCAGGCTCCAGCCTGGGAACCTAAATCTAGAGGCTTTGCCTCGCTTGGAAACATGGAGGCAGAGCCTCCGGATCTGCGTTACTAGGCTGGAGCCTAGTAACGAGTAATTTAAAATTATCTGCGTTTATCCGTGTTTATCTGCCTTACATCGGCGGTTTCTGTATCAATGAATGATTTATGCAATCTTGTCTAAGAATATGATGAATTACCACAAAATGCGCCACGAAAATCAAGTTTCTCGCCGCAAACACGGCATTTTGACAAAAAGTTTATTTTTGTTCCCGATCGCCTGTTCTGCGTGCCTCGGAGCCTTGCTGTGGGGACAGTCTGCGGCATTTTCCCAGCAGCCGATCTGCCCGACTGGCAACGCTGCGAATTTCCCGTCGCCCCCGCTTTCGCAAACCGAAAAAAGCGTGCCGAGTCTGTGGTTAGCTCAAAAACTGTTTGGCGGCAAATTGCTCGATCGCTGGTTTGTCGATCCCGGCAATACTTGGGTAATTCTCATAGTCAACCGCCAACTTTGGAGTTTGCTCGATTATATAGAACGCTATCAGTTTGTCAACCACTTTGGCACTGTCGCCCGCGACTACGGTTACAATGTGCGAGTTTGCAACCGTCAAGGCACTGCTTTGGCAGTTTATTCGTGCAAGGGCGATGGGCTTAACTGTCGGATTGATTTAGAATCTCTCTCAAATCCAGGTCTTCGAGGAAAGCTGAAGGAATTTTAGTAGGGTGCGTCATCCGCGAGTTATTTTCTGGATAATCCATAAATCAAGAGCTGACGCACTCTACATTTTAACTTCTCACTACTTGCCGAATTTCTTGCCAGAGCGATCGATATTCGGCAATCCCCGCATCGCCCAAAGGCAGCAGAAACTCGCTAGCCGCAAGAATCTTCGCATCCGGCAACAACACAGAATTAGTGCGAATAGCTTCCGGCAAATTTTCGGGTTTCATGCCGACAATTATCGGGGAACTAGCCTTAGCCAGCAAAGATAATTGAGGAGCGATCCGAGGATGCAAGCAAAAATCAATCCATTTTTCCACTAAAGAAAGTGGCTTCCCTGAGGCTGGTTCTACCCACAAATCCGTCCAAAGTGCAGTTCCCGAAACTGGAGTTACTAAAGCAATATCCTTTTGAGTTTGCAGCAGTGGCAGCAAGTCCGCAGAGGAACCTACTGCCAACCAAGTATCGCCTAAAATTAATGGTTGCAGGTAAGCGTCAGAACTATAAAGTTTAACTTGTTCGTGCAGATTTGCAAGTTCTTTTTTAAGATTTGGGACTTGATCTAATTGCTGCGTATTGTAAGATTTTCCGATTTTTTTTAAAGTTAAACCGATAACTTCTCTAGCACTGTCCGGCAGAGAAATTCGATCGCGCAATTCGGGTCGCCACAAGTCTTTCCAATCTGTCGGAGTCCACCCCAAAGCCTTAAATTTGTCGGTTCGATAGGCAATTACCGTACTTCCCCAGCGGTAAGGTGCGGCCCAAATTTTACCTTTAGGATCTAATTTACCGTCATCGTTGCGCCTGACGAGTTGTTGCCATCTTTCGGGCAATTGTGACCAATTAGCAAACTTAGCAGGATCGATCGGCTTAATCAATTTTTGCCGAATTGCCAAAGTCAGCCAGTAATCTCCCAACATCACCAAGTTAGCTTGATTTTTTGATTTGGGAACCCGTTTCCACTCCTGCAACAGGGCGAATAATTCTTTTAATTGTGCTTCTTGCCTTACTTGTAAAAGCGGAGACGGTTGTACATCGCGGCTAAATTTGCTTACCAGTTGGGCCGGAATACCGTTTTTGAGCGATTGAATTTTGAGAATGGGCTTCGAGTCGCACCCTGCCGCCAATTGACTTAGAGTTAGGGTGGCGGCCCCCAATAGCAAAGACCTTCGTTTCACCTGTGAATCCGCTTTTCTAAATATTGACCGATCGTTTTGTGTTCTACAGCCCGGGAAATAATTGTTTGTCGAGTCCGGTAGTTGGCGCCGATTTGTCTTATTTCTTCCTCAAACACAGAGCCATTGTACTCGGTTCTGCTCCCTTTTAAGTCTGCTGCCTTCTGAGTCTGTTTTGCTCTTGCCCTGATTTTACCTTCTAGCTTGTCGATCGAGCTTTCGGATGCCGAAAACGCCGTCAACTTAACGCCTAATTTCTCTGCTGGAAGTTCCTTTGAGCCAGTTGTGATCGCCAGCGGGGTCGATCGACTGCATCTGTGTTACATTTTTTAATATAACAAAACAACGAGAGCGCTGCCATCTGCCGTTGGATGACGCTTTTTACACAACCGAAGTGAAAAATCCTTTTTAAATCGGGGACAGCTTAATAACTAAAAAAACTAAAAATCCATTCATGTGAATCCTGAAAGCACTGGCGAGAGCGAAGTCAATCTAATAGGACACTCTGCGATCCCACTCTCAGAAACCCGACGTTTTAACTCTGATTGAAGGTTTGAACGAAGTATGGAGGTTAACCAACCCGGTTCCTGTGTCCCAGACTCTATAAAACCTAAAATCTACAATCTACAATCGACTCACGAATGGCGATCGATTATCTTCAAGCTGGCTCCCTCAGTCTACCGTCAGGATTGGGAACACAACAATTACGTCAAAAATTAAATAATTTAGTAATAAATCCAAGTTATGTAAAGATTTACCTAAAATGTAAAGATATAATTTACGAGCCAAAGGATTATTGTATGGAAGCGCTCCGCCAGCAAGTTACAGTATTGAGCCAACAAGTCGAGGCCCTCTACAAACTCATAGAAAACCTCAATGAAAAGCTCTTGGAGTCTGCCAAGGAGACGAAGCTGACCCAGCAACAGAGAAACGATCGCTCTGGAACGCTAGGAAATGACCAAACCTCCCCCTATCAAAGCTACAGCAGTCTCGATGGCCTCCTCGAACACAAAGACATTCTGTTAGATGACAGCTACTTCGACAAGAACTCTCAAAGCCTGGAAAAAGAGCTGAGCGCAGAGATTCAAATCCAGCGCTTAACAGCTCAGCTAACAGCAGCTTATAATCGAATTGCCGCCTTGGAAGAACAGTTGCTCTCCAAAAGAATGCACTCGCAACATCTAGGCGGGCCTAATTAAATATTGCTAGCGGGGATCGGGTAGTAATTTAAAAAAACTACAAGTTGCGTTGATTTATGCTGGTCTACTTAGAGATTCCTTTCATACAGTTGTTTATCTCCCCCAATTAGCAGGAGGAATACTGCATCCAAGCCAGATATTGTGTAGAAAATTCTGTAAAGGTGAGAGCATAAATGCTACAAAAAGTGATATAATTATTCAGCCCAAACGAAGCTGGGTGAGCAGCACAACCATGTTCGCAGCTCGATCGCCGCCTCTGAATTTTTAATATTTAATTCCTAACATTCCTGGACGCAGAGAAAACTAAAAACCCGGTTTGCGAGTGTATTCGTCGCTGCAAAACCCCAATATTTTCAGTAAACACCAAACCTGGTTTTTTGCCTCCAGCACTCTCTAATGTTTAATTTCACACCGCAAGGCTAAACTCTCAACAGCTTGAAGGAGTTGAGGAGGAGTCCAATTTGCAGTCAGGCCACTGGCGATCGCACAGGCTCCCGCACCCACACCTTCCTTAACATAGCCGCGATCGTAAGCTTGCAATTGCCCGTAGCGAGATCCAGCAAAACTTAGCTGCGCGGCCAACAGAGGCACACCGCCGATATGATTAGCGAGTCCTACAGTGTCTCCTGTAGGGTCTTCGGCCACCCAGCGCGTAGTCCCCACCGCAACTTGTTTGGGACGCCATACCAGAGCATATTCCCTGACTAAGGCTTGCATCAAAGCGTACACTGCCAGCATTTGCGTGCCCCCGGCGAGGAGTACCCCGCAAGTCCGACTCGCGGCGATCGCCATTGCCGCCACCGCTATTTGCATCGGATCACCCACCGCCGCTACCAATTCCAGGGGAGTGCTGTTTTGTCCGCCAATTTCCCACTCAGCATTATTGAGTCCCGCTGTCACCGCAGCCAATTTTTGAGCGTGATTGCAGCGAGGATGAGAACTATTAACTTTGCCCGCCGCTGCAATACCCAAACCCATTAACACGCCCAAAGCAGTAGTCGTTCCCCCAACTACGCACTCCCCTAAAATTAAATAGCTGCCATTAGTTTGAGCAGCCAATTTAGCTCCCCAAATTAATCCTTGTTCGAGCAAATGTTTGACTGTTTCGAGTTCTAAAGCCTTCCCAGAAATCAGACATTTTGCCGGAGTGCCACCCAAATCAATTGCAGGTACGGGAGGTGGGAGAGGCAAACCAGCATTAAATAGGTAAAGGGGAAGTTCTAAAGCTTCGACTACAGCGCGAGATATCAATACCGGCGAGGCCCCCGCTTCTAGGGGCGGCAAAGGATATTGGGGCGACGGTTGGGGGCCGTTATACAAAAATTCTGCATCGGCTAAACAAGTAAATTGTCGATCGTGCGGCGTTGCTCCTGCTGCTGAAATCCCCGGAATTAAGCCAGTAGCGGTAAATCCTAACACGCAGGCAAATATCGGTTTTCGTCCCCGATAGCGATCGAGCCATCGCTGCCCCTGTTCAACTTTTGTATAAATACCAATCATAATAGTTAGTTATTAGTTAGATAGCAATCCTCGCATCATTTGTGAATTTCTTACTTTCTCCCTGCGGGTTCGGGGAGGGTTGGGGTAGGGTAAAAAAATTACGACTTCTGCAAGGATTGCTATAGCAGAAGGAAGAAGGAATAATAAAAAAGAAGTAGTAATAGTGATAGTTTCAAGGATTAAGAATGCCTTAACCGTCTTGGCGGTTGCTAAATTAGTCATATCATGTCCGCCGTCACGATCGCAATTGAAGAGGTTTGTAGTAAAAATTTTAGTCCTCATAAATATCTGCAATTAAAGAGGTTTGTAGTGAAAATTTTAGTCCTCATAAATATCTGAGGACTCAAGTCCTCACTACAAAATTTATAACGGTTATCAGAATAGAAATAATATAATTGGTAAAGAGATTCTTCTTCCCTCTTCCTTCTTCCCTCTTCCCTCTTCCCTCTTCCTTCTTCCCTCTTCCCTCTTCCTTCTTCCTTCTTCCTTCTTCCCTCTTCCTTCAAATAACTACTCTTCATAATCGATCAAAACTTGCACCCAGCTTGGCGGACGCGGAATTGGATTCCCCAAACGATCTAATAGCAGCACAGCTACTAAATGCACTACAAATAAATAGACAATATTGTTAACCAAAATCATCCCGGCGGCGATCGCCCCAATTGTGCTCAAACTCGGTACATTAAGCCAGCCCAGCTTCACAAACAGCCATTCCACCATCTCTGTTACCTGGGCCGTTACGTAAACCCATAGATCTTGACCCACCAACGCGGACAGCAGCCAAAACCGAAAAAAGAACCCTACAGTACCAATTACTGCACCCACACTAATAGATAATGACCAACTCGCTTTGCGCCTCCAAAGTCCTCCTAGCGCCACTCCCATAATTCCAAAAGGCATCACGTATAAAATGCTCCGCGTCGGGCCCATAAGTACCGACAGCAGCAAACCCGATACCAAAGCTGCCATCCAAGCGGCTCTGTTGCCCCAGCGCAAGTAAACCAGGGCGATGGGTATCGGGAAAAAAACCCGCAGCAAAGGCCCCAGCGGAAAGTAATAATTTACCAGCCAAATTAAGCTAGCGGTACTTGCCAAAAAAGCCGTTTCTACAAGCCTTAAAGGCGCTTCTTCCGATGAGCGCTTCCCCGTAGCGGGATTTGTACGATCGCCAGCCATTGCTGAAATATCGGCGGTTTGCGGCTCGTTATTTGTACTGGGAGAACTACCCGAATTAGACGCAGCATCTGCTGACAAAAAATCACTCATCCGATTTTAGATTTTAGATTTTAGATTTTACCGAATAAGAATTCAGAATTTATGAGCCAGAATCCAGAATAAATTATCTGCGACTGCATGGAGAATCGAGGTTGAAAGCCCCCGATTTTAATCGTGGAGCACAAAAAATTCTTTCCGTGACCGTTTCCCCTGACTTGGGGCATGGGGTATTCTCAATTCTGAATTCTGTCTTCTGACTCCTTCTCATGGAACTGACGACCGATACGGCTGATTCCCAATTTTCCGATTTTCCGATTTTACGGGACTTGCGCCCGATACGGCTGATTCCCGGTTTCACTGTTTGGATGCCTCGCCGCCAAATTTAATATTGCTCGCAGAAACTGGGTTTCGGTAGGAACGCAAGTCTTATTTTAGATGGATTTTCTCAGCAAAAATTTTCAGCAGCATTATTTTTCGATTTTGCCTTCCTGGATTACCAAAACCGAACAAGATGCGTGGTGAACGACATAATTACTGACGCTACCGAGGAAAGCTTCTGCCAGCCCCGTCCGGCCGCGCCTCCCCAACACTATTAAATCTGCGCCCCAATTTTGGGCGAATTCACAGATACTATGCCCAGGAGCACCGTCCATTTTGCAGTCAAATTCTACCTGCAATCCTTGTTTGGTTGCCGCGTCGCAGTAATTTTTCAGCAAACCCGAAGCCTGTTTTACATCCCTTTCCAGCCGCAAACGTTGAGCTTGATAAGCTTGATCCATTAACTCGACATTCATGCCCAAATCTACCGGAATTGGCACTGCCGTCTCCCCCAGGGTGTTGACAGTAACGCAGTTAAATAGCATCACTTGGGCGTGATCCCTGAGAGCTAAATCTAGAGCTTGACTGAAGACGCGGTGGCCCAGTTCAGAATCATCTAAGGCGGCGAAAATTTTCTTAAAACTCACAGCTTTACCTCCTGCGGGCAATCACTAATATCAGTTAGTTAAGAGAGAGTGCTTTTGAATCTAATTCCAATTAGCAAACTCTGATACTTCTAGACTAACAGACGCTCTAAGGCGTGCAGGTCGGGAATGCACAAAACGTCACGTTCGCGCTGAATAGTTCCTTTTTTTTCCAGCTTGCTCAGCACTCGCGTTACTGTTTCGCGAGCCAGCCCGCTGAGGCTGCTCAATTCTCTGTGTGGCAGGTTGGGAATTTCTGTACCTCCTGTTTCCAGGATTTTTTTGCCTTGCCCCTCTGCCAAAAATAATAGAATATCTGCTACTCGCGAGGTACTGTCCGACTCTCGCAAACGCAAGCGGCGGTTGACTTGTCGCAGGCGACGCGCCATCAGTTGAGCTAGGCGAATGCCGGCTAGTGGCTCGGTATGAATGAGCTGCACAAAATCCTGAGATGGCATATTGCCGATCAGTGTCGGGGCTAGGGTGATCACATCTGTCGATCGCGGTGCTTCTTCGATCGCAGCCATTTCCCCGAATAATTCTCCTTTGCCTAAAATATTCAGTGTTACTTCTTTTCCGTCTAGGTTGTAGGTGCGAATTTTCACCCAACCATCCAATATAAAATACACTGATGTTCCCCAGTCATTTTCGAGTAAAATCACTTGATTTGACGGATGACTGCGGGTAACGATGTGGACAGTTGCTCTCTCGATTACAGGATCGGGTAATCCTGCAAAAAAAGGAGTAGAAACTATCAATTGATTTATATTAGAATTCGGATCTCGGGTGTTAAAGCGGTCTTCCATGAGGCCATCATTTTAATTTATGCGCTTGAGCTGCGCTGGGCAGTTAGAAATAGCTTGCAGCCGAGTCATTCGATTTGAGATTCAAGATTTGAGAAACAATGATCTAAAATCAAGGATCTAAAATCGGCAATTTTACCTCTAAAGTTTTGCGGTCAAAGGCTCAATATGGGAATTAATAGCCTCAAGCTCTGATTGGGAGCTAGAAACTAAAGAATATACCATAATTTTTTAGATATATACCACTGAGCAAATTTTATTAACAAAATTTTAGCAATGTGGCAAACGAGTGAGCCGATCGAATTACCTTTGAAAGCACTTCGCTTAGAAAGCTTAACACTGCTGAGAGATTTGTTGTCACTCGGCCCTGCTGTCGAGAAGGCAGAATCCCCGAACACCAGCCTGCAAGCACGGTAGACAGATCCCAAATCCGAGCAACTGCCTAGAACCTGGCAAGTGTCAGCACGATCGGCAAAATCCAAAGCCATTGGGAGCCTAAAGACTGGCGCTCTTGGCGAGCAAAACCCACCCACTTCCCAGCAAACTTTTATGCTACCCCAAGATTATTGTACCATTAGTATGTAGCCATGAATACAGATAAAAGGCTATGATAGAAGGTTACTCAAACCCAGTATACGGGGACAATCCCGAATCTCGGTATCCCAAATGCCAAATTGTTTGAGGTTTTTTCCAAGTCGGTGAAAGATCAAGAGACAGGGGCGCGCCACCATACTAACGAAACTAACGAAACTCGCGGTGACAGTGTGCGGCCCGCCGTTCAAGCAGGTGAAGGCAAAAGTTCATCGGGATCGCAGCTCTTACGAGCAGGAATCAGCCTCCGGGTCGGGAAACTCGCCCCTGAGCCGCAGAATTTGACAGCACTTGCAATTGATAGAAGCGGGCATTTGGTGCGGAAGTACCGGCTAACCTATCATAGGCAATAGAAGTTATCCGAAGGCAAAACGTTAATTAACAGTTGTCAGAAAATATTAGTGAATTATTGACGGACTCGCATTCAGATTATTCTATCTATTGGCATCGCTGCCGCCTGACTTCAGTCTTTTTTCGGTAAAGTTTCTCCCAAGCCGCATTCCCAGAGGTTCCGCCCTTGAATTCTCAGAAGTACAAAATTCAAGCACTGATTGCTGAGATAGACGAGGTACTCAGCAAGCCCGCACCCCGCTTGCCTTGGACGGGTTCGATCGATACTGTCCACCAGCGCCAACTTTTAGAGCGAGTTCGCGCTTATCTGGTTTCCTCAGACTCCAAGCTAACGGCCCCAAAAGCCCCCGCCCGCCCAAATGTGCGCCCGCAACCAGTTCCAGTGCCCAAAGTGCCTCTGCCCGCCCCTGGCCCCTCAGCCGCAGAGCAAATCATGCTTGCCGTAACCGGAGAAATCAGCAACCTGCGTTCAAGCCTGACAGGCCCGCTCCAAGAAGACATAGAAGCTCTGCGGCAAGAGCAGCAAGCTCTCATTCAAGAAATCAAAAAGCTAGAAGCAAAACGGCAGCAGCAACAATCCCTAGCTCAGCAACAAGCCAACCAACAGCAAATCATTGCTGAATTCTTGCAGGTACTGACTGCCCGCTTGGAAGAAACCTTGACTAGCGATTTCTCCCAAATTCTAAGTTCCCTAGAAAATCAGTTATTGCAAAGCAGCGCAGCACCATACTCTTTGGGCAGTGCGGCTGATGAACAATCTGCTATTGACGTAACACTTAACCGACAAACCTCAGAAGAACACCCGCTGCTGACGCCGGCTCAGAGGTTGGAGCAAATGCAACTGTTTCAATCTCATGCTGACAGTCTGCTGATGAGTCTCGATTCTAGGATGGGTATCGTGTTCGAGGCTTTGCAAGCAAATCTGCAAAGCTATCAAGCTTCCTTGAGGCAAGAACTCGAAAATATGTACGGTTTGAGTCAGCAGAGCGAGGCGATGTTCGCGGCTTTTGTCAACCACTTAGCCACACAGTTGGGACGAGAAGCATCTTCCTACGTTCAACAGCCGATCGATTTAGCAAATAATCGCGAAACCGTCACCCCAACCGCAGCCGATCAATCTCCTGTCGCTCCCGCCCTTTCAAATACTGCAGAGACTCGGACTGGAGACTCGGTGCAGGAAATTCGCACCGGCGAATTCGGAGAACAAGACAGATTTCCCTACGCAGGTACAGAAATTTCTCCTCAATTCAGACAGTTGAGGCGCGACCGCGACCGCATTCAAGCTCCAATTTTGCTCCCGGAGTCGGAAAATAACTTGTTCGGTTCTGAACCCGAAATATCTCAAGAGGCAACTCGGTTTCCTGGCGGTGAATCGGAAAATACGTTAACAGAAACAGGCGAAGAGATTGAGGATTTGTATGCAAGTTTGTTCGCGGGAGAAGCGGTTCCTGAAGTAGAATTACAAGTCGAAAGTTTCCCGGTAGAGAATACTGTAATTGAGACGAAAAGTGAAGGTGGAAAATATCAAGCGCCGGATAAGGGAACTGCCGAATCGCTAAAAATGACCGAAGATTTGTTGGTAAATCTGCTGGATGAAGGCGAATCTCTGGAAGAGATTTTAGTAGATGACGGTTCAGACTTTGTAATGGGGAATTCTGTAGACTCTCTAACTTTAGATAGTGCAGATTTATTTGAACCGCAAGTAGCAACAGTACCTCAAGTTTCAGAACCACCAACCTCAACCGCCGCGGTGCAACTTGACACGGACGATCGAGAAAATCTAGAAACGGCTCAAAACCTCAGCGATCAGTTCGGCGCTACTGCGCCTCAATCAGCAGCTTTGCCGTTGAAAACGCCTGCCGAAACTAGCGCAAACCCCCCCAGTGCCACGCCCCATGTGCCGAGTGTCAGGGATGTTCAAACGGGTGAGTTCGACTCATCCTCGCAGGGGCTCGATGATGGGTACATCCAAGCTTCGCCGGACGAGGATTTGCTGCCGGTCGAGGCATTAGAAGATGACCTCGATCGAGCTCTAAATTTGGACAACAATACTCTGGAACTTTTGGAGGCCGACCTCTACAATCTGGAGGGATTGGAAAATACTAGCTTTGGGGGATCGAATTTCTCCGTCGCTAACAGCTTGGATTTATCGGCGAGTTCCCCCGAGGATGGCGGTGCAAACAATCCCTTTGTCGAGGTTGCAGAGGAAGAACTTGGCACGCTGGAGGATTTGTTCTCCGATGTGTTGGAACTCTCATCTGAGGATGAACCCTTTGTTTTGGAAAACGAACTTGAGGATGATTTGTTTGCGGAGGAAGACGACTCGAATTTGACGCTAGACGAAATTTTGGCTAGTTTGACCGAGACCGATCGACCTTTGATTGATTCTCCCCCTCCAGAAACTGCCGAAACTAACGAACTGCGATCGAGTCCTCCAAAAAGTAAAAAAAAAACCTAATTTCGACAGAGAGTAAAGCAGGAGTTGTTGAGGGGAAAACCGATTTTAGCGAGTTGGTCGGGATACAGCAGCAAGAGTCGGCTGGGCATTCTGCAGCAGGTGCGATCGCCCCATCCCGAGAACGCCGGAATTCTAGCTGGTATTTGGGCATTGATTTTGGTTCCAGTGGCCTATCTGCGGCTTTGGTCGATCGCACCAGTGGCCAGTTGCACCCGATTTACTGGGAATCATCGCAGGCTGATGGTTCCGCAGCAGACGCCAGCTTTCGGATTCCCTCGGCTGCGGTGCTGGCGAACACAGCCCCAGGAAGCCCAGGGTCAGAGGTGACAGTCAAGTCGGTGGGATTCCGACCCCAGGCTTTGCCTGCAGAAGAATTTTTACTGGAAAATTTTAAATTGCCTTTAAAGGTGGGCATTCCTTATCAGCGGGAGGGGGATGGGATGTACGAACCGCTGTTGCAGTGGTCGCCCTTGCAGGCTTTTTCGATCGCCTTGCCGCTGCAAGGTGTGCGGGCATTGCTGGCTACTTTGAATCCGAGGACGCAAGGGCAAAAATTTGCCGAATCAGGGGAAATTTTGGATTCTGCAATGTCGAGGGTGAATTTTGCAGGATGGCCAGTTTCTAATTTAATTTGTAGGGCTTCGGGACTGACGCCAGAAACTCTGGATGCTGCGCTTTTAGACTTGCGGGGTGTAATTTTGGGGACTCCGGCCGGTTGGTCGGATGTTTATCGGTTTAATCTGCGGGAGGCTGTTTTGGGCGCGTCTCTGGTGGCTTCGAGTTCGCAAATTTTTGTGGTGGAAGATGCGATCGCCACTTTGCTTGCTGCTGTAACTCCTGTGAAAAATGGTATGGAAGTCGAGTCGTCAGCCGTGGATTCTGCTAAGGACGCTGAAGAAGCTGCACCGCTGACTGTGAATGCTTCATCTTTTAGCGGGGGAACTTTGATTTTGAATGCGGGGGCGGCGACGGTGGAATTAGCTTTAGTTGAGTTGCCGTCCAATCTTCAAGATTTAACTCGTGCTGATTTTACTTGCCACAGTTTTGGTTTTGCTGGCGATGCTTTCGATCAGGATATTATCTGTCAGTTGTTGGCTAAAAATGAAACTTGGGGAATGTCGATCGATTTGCCACGTCCTGGCCGTCCAGATTTGCCGAGTCGCTATCAATTGCAGCAGCGGTTACAAGGTTCTGCTTTTGGCCTGCAATTGTTAGAGGCGGCAAGGCAAATAAAAGTTATTTTGCAACATCAAAAAAGTTTTGCTTTGGATATTGGCCAGCAGCATTGGGATGTGAAGCGCAAAGATTTGGAAAGTCTGGTTTTAGTGCCTTTTGTGCAGCAGTTGAACCGCGAATTAAATGCTTTGCTCAGCCGCGCGGGAATGTCGCCGGCGGGAATTAATCAGGCGATTTGTGCGGGGGGTATGGGTGCTTGGCCTGCGATCGCCCGCTGGTTGCGGCAGAAGCTGCCGAATGCGATCGTGGTTCAAGACCAGGAATTGCAGGTCGATCGAGATATTTTTGAGATTCCCAATTCTGCATTAAATTCTGTATCTCCAAGTACAAATTTTTCCCAAAAAATTGGTCGAGTTGCTTGCGGGTTGGCGAGTGTGGCTCTCTATCCTCACATTTTGGGTGTGTCGCAGCAGCAGTACAGCGACTTTTTTCTGCTGTGGGAATTAATGCAGGTTTTGGGTGAGGAAACTCTGAGCTTTCAAGAAATTTTGCAGTTGTTGGAACGCCAGGGCGTGAATACCCGCACCTGCGAACCACGGATTTTGCGGATTTTGGAAGGAAATTTGCCGGCGGGACTTGTACCTGCGGAGGAAGATTCCATGCTGTTGGCCGAGGAGTCGAGACAAAATCCCGATTGGGAAGCAATTTGGGCTGAGCCGCTTTTCTTTGAAGATGTCTCACGGGGTTATCGTTTGAATCTCGAACACGCCTCTGTTGTCCGCGAATATTTAGGCAAACTCGCCTCTAGCAGCCAGCAAAAATTGTTAGAGCCGCTAACACTTGCTTGGGATGTTCGCACAGATATTTATCGCTAAACGGCAAGAAACCCGGTTTCTCAGTAGAATCCTCCCTGTCTTTCGGGAAGAGTCCTAGTCGAAACCAGGTTTTTTTGCGTCCAGGACTAACTTTTTTCTGTAAATTTACGTAACTTTACATACACTTTATACTTTTTTATAAAAAATACATAGAAACTTTATAAAAGTGTTATTGGTTTTTAAAGATTGTGCAAAGCTCAGCATTTCAAGTTCTGCAGATTTGGGATGGCTAATAAGATGGAGGTAAGAGATCGTTGAAGTTGAGACAAATCATATGAAATTTCCGATGGGTGCCTCGTCGAAATCATCATTATCAGAAACGCTGTCCTTATTTTTTCAAGAATTTACTTACAAAGTCTGTGTATCAAAACAACAGCATCACCGATCCGTAACGAGCAAGGTAAAGCGGGCGATCGATATTTTGGGCTCGCTGCTGGGATTGGCAATTGCTGCAGTGGTGGCGGTGCCGGTGGCAGTGGCGATGCTGTTGGACAATCCGGGCCCGCTGCTTTACAGTCAAGTCCGCTGCAGCTTCAAAGGGCGACATTTCAGAATATGGAAATTTAGATCGATGGTTGTCGGTGCAGACAATCTCAAACATTTAGTTAGCAACCAAGCCAAGGGTCACATTTTTAAGAATGAAAATGACCCGCGAATTACCCGCGTCGGCCGCTTCTTGCGGAGTACGAGTTTGGACGAGTTGCCTCAATTCTGGAATGTGTTAGTTGGCGACATGAGTTTAGTGGGAACTCGACCGCCAACTCCCGATGAGGTTGCTGCCTATGACGAGTTCCACTGGCAGCGTTTAAATGTCAAACCCGGTCTGACTGGGGAGTGGCAAGTCAACGGACGGTCTGGAGTTAAAGACTTTGACGAGATTGTCCGCATGGATCTCGACTATCAGGGTAAGTGGTCTGTTGTCTACGACATCACTTTGATTTGGAAAACAATTTGGGTGGTCTTCAGCAAAAATGGTGCGTGTTAATAGATTTGCTATTTTGGGGTGTTTTGGGATTTTAAATTTTAGGAAAAAAAGCGGATGAAATAGTAGGAAACGGATTAAATATATGTTAATAGAATTAGCAATTGGTGACGCTTACGGTGCTGGTTTTGAATTTGTTGACCAGCAGACGATTGAAATGTACAACAATCTCAACGGTTACATCAAGCATCCCCGTCACGAGATCCAGCCTGGATGTTACACAGATGATACGCAGATGAGTTTAGCCGTCGCAGAAGCTATCGTCAGCGGAGAACCTTGGACACCGGAACTTTTAGCCAGCAAATTTGTTGCAGCTTTTCAGCGCGATCGGCGAGTTGGTTATGCTGGCAAATTTTACAATTTTTTGCTACAAGTTCAAGACGGCAAAGAATTCTTAGCAAAAATTCACTCCGCTAGCGATAAAAGCGGATCGGCGATGCGAGCCGGGCCCATTGGCGTTTTTCCTACTATTGAAAAAGTTATTGAAAATGCTACCATTCAAGCTGCCATTACTCACAACACTCCTGATGGCCTTAAAGCAGCTATAGCGGCCGCTTTGATGTCCCATTACTTTATTTATCAGCTAGGTTTAAAGAAGAATTTGGCAAATTTTCTAGAAAAGCACGTAGCTGGTGAGTGGTCGATACCTTGGCAAGGAAAAGTTAGCGTTAAAGGTTTGGACTGTGTTAGAGCAGCTATTACTGCGGTCATGCGAAATGATAGTATGAGCAAACTGCTCCAAGATTGCATTGCTTTTTCGGGAGATGTCGATACAGTAGCAACTATTGCTTTAGCTGCGGCTTCCTGTAGCAATGAAATTGCCCAAGACCTGCCCGAAAATCTGGTACAAGGATTAGAAAATAAATCTTACGGCAGAGATTATATCAGAGAACTGGATAGACAGTTAATGAATTGCGCGATCTACTTCTGACTTCCTGATATAGGTTACATCCGTTAAATCCCTTACACTGTATCGTGGCCGAACTTCTTTCTATTAGGATTAAGACCAACTGTCACAAATAGGGTTAAATTTTAGGTATGTAGTTGCGCTTTAGCGCTCTTAGCTTAGGAAAGAGCGCCCAAGCGCAACTACATACCTTTGTTTAATGTGCCAGTTGGCCTTAGTCATATCTATTATGAATTTGCCTAATTTGATTACTTTCTCTCGCTTGCTGGGAGTGCCTTTTCTGCTCTACGGTTTGTACGACCCAAGCGCGCAAAGTCGCTGGATTTGCACGGCGATTTTTGTGGTAGCTGCGGCTACTGATTGGCTGGACGGCTATTTGGCTAGGAAGCTGAATCAAATTACCGATTTGGGTAAGTTTCTCGATCCTTTGGTGGATAAATTGTTGGTTCTCGCGCCGCTTTTAGTGTTGATTGAGTTGGGTCGAGTTCCGGCTTGGGGAGTATTTTTGATTTTGGGCAGGGAGTTGACAATTGCGGGGTGGCGTGTTAATAAAACTACGATTTCGGGAGCTAATATTTGGGGCAAATTGAAGACGGTGAGTCAGATTGTGGCGATCGCACTTTTAATTGCTCCTCTGTCTGAAGCGTGGAATTTTCCCGCATTAATTGCTTTTTGGGTTTCTGTGGCTTTAACGTTGATTTCGGGTGCTATTTATCTGTGGCCGGAACAGGAAATAAAAGAAAAGTAAGGGAGTTTTATATCATTAAACACGCGCTTTCCCCCAGTCCGGCAGGGGTTTAAACCCCTGCCTCAAAGCGAAAGTCCTCTAAAGAGGACTGTTAAAATCATCAGTCCTCTTTAGAGGACTTTTGCTATTAGCCGGGGGTTTAAACCCCCGGCGGACTTGTGGAAAAGCGAGGATTTATCAAGATTACTTCCCGTTAATAATGAGTCCCAGATTTCCGGTAGTGCACCGCTGTCACGCCCTCATTTTTGAGCAAATGACCGTTGTCAATCGCCGCATAGACTACCCAGTGATCGCCGCATTCCATCCGACTTATCACTTCGCATTCCAGATAAGCTAGAGCATCAGTCAAAACGAGACAGCCGTTGCTAGCTTCCATTGTTTCAACTCCGGCAAATCTGTCTTCTCCCGGAGCAAAGTTTTTCATGAAATACTTCCGCAACTGTCGCCCTTCTGCTAAGATGTTGAGCACAAATTTATCTCCGGCATACATCAAAGATTCGATCGATCGATCTTTGGCCACCGCAATCGTCACACCGGGCGGATTAAACGTTGCTTGCGACACCCAGGAAGCCAGCATCGCACTGGTGACATCCTCCCGCTTCGCCGAGACTACACACAGCGAACCAACGAGTCTCCCTACGGCTTGTTCAGTGCGATCGCTCCCTGCTGCTAACTGCGGTTTTGGTGCCCGCAATTTTTGCGCTTTAATCAAAGCTTGAGCAAAATCTGTTCCCACATCTGTGCACTCGTGAATCGTCGCCGCCGTCGGCTTAAATTTGGTTCTAATCGGCTCAAATCCAATTCGATAGCCGGCATCTTTCAGCTTATTTTCCACTAAGTCGATCGCCTCTCCACTCCAGCCAAAAGAACCGAAAACCCCCGCTAGTTTGCTCTTAGTTGCGGTAGATAAAACAATTCCCAAAGCAGTTTGAATTTGCGTCGGAGCGTGTCCTGCTAGCGTGGGAGTTCCGATGATAAATCCCGCGCATTTTTCGATAGCATCTTTGATTTCTCCTGGTTCGGCAAATTCGCAGTTGATACTTTCCACCGCAACGCCTGCTTTCGTAATTCCTTTGGCGATCGCCTGCGCTAAAGTCGCCGTATTTCCGTATGCCGAAGCATAAATCAAAGCAACTGTCAAGTCTTTGGAATTTTGTTGCTGGCTCCATTCCCGATACAAATTGCTCAGTTCATTAAGGCCGTAACGGACGATCGGGCCGTGACCGGGAGCATAAAATGCTGTTGGTAAATCCGCTAATTTATCCATTGCGGTCAGCACTTGTTTTGCCTGAGATGCGTGCAGAGAATCGTAATAATAGCGCCGATCTTCGCTGTAAACGCTCCAGCCTTCATCAAATACTTGGTCGCCGCAAACGTGAGCTCCAAATAGTTTGTCAGTGAACACGATTCGAGTGTGCGGATCGTAGGTGCAAAGTTGGTCAGGCCAGCGGGGAGTCGGAGTCGCAATGAATTTTAAGGCGTGACCTTTTCCTAAGTTGAGAGTTTCTTCTCCCCGAACGATCATAATGTTTAATTCTTGGTCGGGGAAAGCGGCTCGTAAATTAATTGCCGCTGGATTCGTGCAAACCAAAGCTACTTCAGGAGCTACTTCTAACAAAGCTTTAATCGTGCTTGCTCTGTTAGCATTGAAATGCCCCAAAATTATGTAATCCAGCTTTGTCAAGTCCACCCGTTGCTGCAAAAATTCCAGGTAATTTTGAGTAAAAGATTCCCCCGGCGGGTCGAACAAAGCAGTTTTGTCAGCTTGAATAATATAGCTATTTGCTGTCGTACCCTTTTGCAGCGAATACTCGACTTCAAATTTGAGTCTGTCCCAAGTGCGCGATCGTACAATAAAAGTATCGAGTGCGATCGGGATAAACTGCACGTCACGGGGTTTGGTATCCGATGCGAGTCTAGGAGTCAAAGTGTTAGTCATTAATTGCACCTATGAGAAACTGAACTACAGAACTTCTTTTGATTTCGTGCCAAAATTTAGTATCTACAATGTCAAACCTTGCACCTCGACCCTGTAAATTGGTATCTAGGTCAATCAGAAATTCCCTGGTTTTCAGATCGTCCCCAATTTGGATAAAGCTCACTCCAATTTCTTCATCTTCCTCTATTTTATTTGCCGCACTTACAATAATTTCGGCGACAGCAGCGACTTGTGCGGGTTTTTCATCAAGGACTGCAACAATTATTGCTCCTTTATTCCTTTTGCCATCTGTTTTGTTGACGAAATAATCGGTAAAACTTGCATTAAGAGCTTCTTCCAAATTAATTGCAGTGGGGTTTGCTGAATCCGGTTCCGTATTTTGTCGCTGCAAAATTTCAGCTAACCGCGCCACATTGGAATTTTTATACTTCCACATAGGAGTAGAAGCCTCGTAAAGAGTGATGCCGTCGCTGTCAAATTCCTGACATTTTTTTGCTAAATCGATCAGAGATGCCTGTGCTTCTATCCAATCCTCGTACCAAGGATGTTGGGGGTCTCTGCTGGCATCGCTTCTGGCAATAATAATTGTGTAATCTCGGTCTTCTAAAAGATTGACAGGCATTGGCAATTCCCCTAGTTAAAATGGAGTCAAAATGACAACGGTTGGCCCGGTAAGGTGTTTGTGGCGCACCCAACACCCAGAACCCGGTAAGGTGCGCCACAAGCACCCAACGTTGAGAGTTTTTGCGTAGCCAGTTGCGTCCTGGACTGTAATTGTAGGGTGCGTCAGTAGATAGTCGATGATGAAGTCGAACAAAACATCGGCTGACGCACCTTACTCATAAGTTTGGGGTGTGTTGACTCAGACAGTCGATCAGTATTAATATATCGTTGAATTTCCCTATTGCTTCTGACAACTGCCAACAGTCAACTGTCAACTGACAACAGTCAACTGTCAACCGTCAACAGACTTCCTAATAGTGATTTCCCACTTTGCGGTGGTGAACTGCCGGCAGTGCATCGGGATTGGATACGCGGCCGCTATCGACGATCGCATATACGATATGATGATCCGAAAGTTCCATCCGGCTGACTACTTCGCATTCCATGTACGCCAAAGCATCGGTCAAAATCGGAGAACCGTTGGTAGCAGGTTGAGTTTTAACTCCGGCAAATCGATCGGCACCAGGAGCAAAACGCTTTAAAAAGTGCCTCATCAAGGTTTGATAATTGCCTTCTTCGAGCACGTTGAGAACAAATTTATCTCCCGCGTGCATCATCGATTCAATCGCCCGATCCTTCGCAACTGCTATTGTTAAACCCAGCGGTTTAAAACTTGCCTGCGTTACCCAAGAAGCTAGCATCGCACCGCTAACATCGCCTTTTTGAGCGGTGATGATGTACAGTCCGCCACTGATTCGTCCCAAAGCTTTATCGAGGTCGCTATCGAGGGATTTCATCTGTTTGACTGCTTTGTCCCGCGTCAGCCACTGTCCCAAGTCGGTGCCGGCTTCGTCGCAAAGTTGATAACTCGCTTCTGTCGGTGATTCTTTAATTAAAATGTTGGGAAATGCTTCTTTTAAACCCAACTCTTTGAACTTGTTTCTCAGCGGGTAAATAGATACGTCATCGCCGCCACCAGATTCACACAAACCGAAAGATTGTTTGTTGTTAGCTGCAACTAAAATTGTGTTGATTACTGCTTCGGCATTCACAGCAGCAGTACCGCCACTCGGTGGCGAACAAATTACGATGCCGGCAGCATTACCGACAAGTTCCGCAACTTCTTGCAAGTCGGCGATTCTCAAATCCATCATTTCCACAGCGACACCGGTTTTGGTGATACCGTGGGCGATCGCCTGGCTGAGTCGATCGCTAAATCCGTAGTCGGAAGTGTAAAATACCGCTACAGTGGTTTCTGCCTTAGCTTGCGCTTGGCTCCACTTTTTGTAGCGTCCGGTAAGTTCCACCACATTGTGCCGCAGCAGCGGGCCGTGACCGGTCGCAACTGTACCAATTTCTCCCAACTCGGCCATCCGCTTCATCGCAGCGAGTACCGATCGAGCATTGGGAGCCATCAAACACTCATAATAAAAGTGGTAATCTTCCTCAACTGCTGCTAAATCGTCATCGAAGGTGCTGTCGGAACAGTAGTGCATCCCGAAAGCATCGCAGGTGAACAGCACTTGAGTTTTGCTGTCGTAGCTGAAAATAGTATCGGGCCAGTGCAAGTTCGGGGCCGATACAAATTCGATAATGTGGCCGTTTCCTAAATCTAGTTTGTCCCCGTTTTTTACTACCAATCGCTCAAATGGTTGGTGTACAAGGTTTTCTAAAAATTGAATTGCTACTTTTGCCCCCACGACAATTGCTTGGGGTGCCAACGCCAGCACGTCTTTGACTAAACCGCTGTGGTCTGGTTCGGTGTGGCTGATAATTAGATAGTCAATCTCTTTCGGGTCAATTTCGCCCGTCAGAGTGTCCATGTATTGCTGGCGAAACTTCTCGTGCGAGGTATCGACGAGGGCAGTTTTTTCACCGCGAATGATGAATGAGTTGTAAGTTGTACCGTTTTTGAGTCCGAATTCGATGTCAAAGCGGTCTCTATCCCAGTCCAGGCATCGAATTGCCGTTGTGTCAGGGGCAATTTCGACTTTTTCCACCGTCAATCTGCGTTGGACTCGTTCAGTCAGCGCTACCATCAGTGCCTCCTTGTCTTTTACCCATTACCTTATTGTTTCCATTCTGACACGTTTCTTTTGTAAATCTTTATAAAATTTCTTATAAGGCTGTTAAGTATCCCAAAATTTATGGCGTAAGGCAGTTCGGCAACAAAGCACTGTACCGGATGTAAGGGATTTGAGGAAGAAGGAAAATTCAATAAAATCAATTTTGGGCCTATAAACAGTTGACAATAAACTTATCTCTGTGGTAATAAAACTGAATTCAAGCGGTTGGGCGATCGCCACTTTAGAAGAATATCACTCAAATGCGATTCTCGATCGCACGGCAATTAGGATTAGGGACAATAACTCGGCATTTAAGTCAACCTAATCAAACGTCAAATGCGATCGCGCTCTCTTATCGGGATATGTTTAAGAAGTCGGGGATTTGGGGATAATGATAGAAGAAAAAATTTTCCAATCCGCAATCAAAAATCTACTCATTGATGTAAAGCTATGTCTGAAAGCTCCTTTGATAAAACTAATTTGGGCTGGCAATTAGGACAGTCGCAACAGCGATTGCAGGAGTGGTGGGAACTAAAAACTGCCCAAAATATACCGAATGTCAAATTGCCATCTTGGTTTGATTCCCCCATCTTGGGGGCGATCGCTAAAACGGCCTTTTGGTTAATCTTAGCATTGCTCACAGTCTGGGCGAGTTGGCAGATTTGGCAACTGTTACGTTTTTATATTCATAATTTTCAAAAGAGGAATCAAATAGCTGATGGAAGTGCAAAAAAAACAATTAAAGATTTGTCGGTAGCAGAGTGGTTTTTGCGATCGCAAAAATTGCAGCAACAAGGCAAATACCGCCAAGCTTGCCGCTGTCTTTACATGGCCGTGTTGCAGCGGTTAAATGACGCGGGAACCGTGGTTTATCAACCCAGCCGCACGGATGGCGAATATTTGCAATTAATCCAGCAATTACCGCAGCCAGTGCCTTACGAAACTTTGATAAGAATACATGAGCAGTTATATTTTAGTAAGACGGAAGCTGACGCCTCAACCTTTGAACAGTGTCAGCAAGCTTATCAACAAATTAAGGATTAAAGATAGATGAACTTGTCAAAGCGTAGGTTGTGGTTGTTGGGAGCGATCGCCATTACTGCAATAATGATCATTACCCTGCTATTTGCTCCGGCTAACAACAAAGTCAACAGCGGTTCTACTTATAATAGAGCGCCGGACGGCTACGGAGCATGGTATGCTTTTATGTCAAAACGGGGAACCGAGGTTCAGCGCTGGCAAAAACCTTTTGAAGACTTTGCTAAAAACCAAGATGCAAAACCACCCAGTACACTTTTGCGTATCTATAGTAAATTGATACCAGAAGTTGTTTCTGATACAGAGAGAAAGTGGGTGGAACAAGGCAATACTTTGGTAAATTTGGGAGTTCGCGCCCCGGTGACACCAGCACCTTTTAGTAGCTTGCACCCAGCTTCAGCCGGGGAAATCAAGATTGACACGGGGCGGAGATACCCCAGCAATAAAAAACAAGTTTTAGACGATCAATTTGGGGCAATTGTTTGGAGAAAAACACTTGGTAAGGGAACAGTTTATTTTGCCAGTACCTCCCATTTAGCTGCTAATGCTTATCAGGATTTTCCAGGTAATTATGAATTTTTAGCAGGGCTGGTTACTCAATTAGAAGGTGGAGAACAAGAAATAGAGGGGGTCGAGCAGGCTCTAAAAGTGAAATTAATCCAAAATTCGAGCAATCCCCAAAGCCAGGGAACGAGTGAAATCCTCAATAAAGTCTGGGTAGACGAATACATTCACGGCTACAAAGATGCAGAAGTTATTGAACGCGAATACCAGGGAAATTTATTCACTTATTTAGCCAAAACTCCTCTATTTCCCGTTTTAATACAGGCGACAATTATTTTAATCGTTGCTATTTTTGCCGGGTGGAACAGGTTTGGACAGCCTGTAACTTTATCAGCGCCGCAGGTTGACAACAGCGAAGCTTACATTCAAGCATTAGCAGGTGTTTTGCAAAAAGCAAACAGCACTGATTTTGCCGTAGAAATTATCGGAAAAGAAGAACAGTTACAACTGCAAAAAGCATTATTAGGACAGGGATCGCTGGAAAGTGAAACCCTAACAAATGCTTGGGTTGAGCAAACAGGGCGAAAAGCGGCAGAATTGTCAGAAGTGCTGCCCTCGCCATCTCATAAACGGCGAATCAGCGATTCAGATTTGCTAGCGTGGTTGGGTAAATGGCAGCAAATCCGTCAACATCTCCCCTCTGACAGGAAAAATCTAAAATGAGCGAAACAAACTCTATTTTTAAACGCCTCAGCCAAGCCCTCGACAAAATAGTTGTGGGTCAATCTTCCACTGTACAGCACTTGCTAGTGGCACTTTTGAGCGGCGGACACGTAATTATTGAGGGAGTCCCTGGAACCGGGAAAACTCTACTTGTAAAAGCGATCGCCCAATTGATTCAAGCAGATTTTCGTCGCATTCAACTAACGCCGGATATTTTGCCGTCGGATATCTTGGGAACGAATATTTTTGATTTTGAAAGCCGCAGTTTTACCCTGAAAAAAGGGCCTGTGTTTACTGAAGTTTTGCTGGCGGATGAAATTAATCGCACGCCTCCGAAAACCCAGTCAGCACTGCTAGAAGCAATGGAAGAACAGCAGGTAACGTTAGACGGTGAGACTTTAGCTCTGCCAGAATTATTTTGGACGATCGCCACTCAAAATTCCCTAGAATTTGAAGGCACTTATCCGCTACCAGAAGCTCAGTTAGACCGATTTTTATTTAAACTTGTGGTTGACTATCCCGATGCAGCCGCCGAAAAGCAAATGTTGCTGAACGCAGAGGCAGGATTTCGCGCCAAACGTCTCGATTTAGCTCGGATCAAATCTTTAGCAACGGTAGAGCAAATAATTAGCGCCCGTCAAGCTGTACAAACAGTCAAAGTAGAAGAGAAAGTGCTCGATTACGTGCTAGCTTTGGTACACAATACGCGAAAACATCCGGATTTGGCATTGGGTGCTTCTCCGCGATCGGCAGTAGCTTGGTTGCAAAGTAGTAAAGCTCACGCTTGGCTAGCGGGCAGGGATTATACTACTCCTGATGATGTGAAGGCGATCGCACTGCCGCTTTTGCGTCACCGTCTGATTCTCAAACCAGAATCGCTGCTAGATGGCTTGCAAATTGATTCGGTAATTGCTTCGGTATTAAAACAAGTTGCTGTACCGAGGTAAACCAAATGATTCCTTCTATTCGTCTTTATTTCCTGTTAGCGATCGCAATTCCGATCGCCCTTTTGCTCGCTATGCTTGTAAATCTGCAGACAAGTATTATCGGCACTTTGCTATTTGACTGTTTAATTGTAGGTCTAGCCATTACCGACGCACTGCGCGTAAAATCTCATCGGGTGCAAGTGACACGCCATCCGTTGCACCGACTTTCGATTGGGCGAGACAATCCGGTTTTACTGTCAGTGCGATCCTCTCCGAGGGCTGCGCTAACGGCAAATCAAACAGCTAAAATTCGCCTGCGCGACTCCTATCCGCTAGAGTTTGATGTCTCTCAACCGATGCTAGAAGCCTCCCTCAATCCTAACAGCGAGGAAGAATTAACTTATACAATCCGCCCGTCAAATCGCGGAGAGTATAAGTGGGGAGACATTCAAGTGCGGCAGTTGGGAAACTGGGGTTTAGCATGGAACGACTGGACAATACCTGCTAGTGAAAAAGTGGCCGTTTATCCCGATTTAGTGATGTTGAAAGAACTCTCTATTCGGCTAACATTAGAAAATAGCGGCACAATGCGTGGGTTACGAAAACTCGGCATGGGAACTGAATTTGCCGAACTCCGGGAATATGGTATTGGTGACGATCCTCGCTTGATTGATTGGAAAGCTACTGCAAGACGATCGCGCCCTTTAGTCAGAGTTTTAGAACCAGAAAAAGAGCAAACCTTGATTATTTTACTCGACAGGGGACGGCTGATGACGGCGCGAGTGCAGGGTTTGAAGCGTTTTGACTGGGGAGTGAATGCAGCGCTGTCTTTAGCCTTGGCTGGACTAAATCGGGGCGATCGCGTGGGAGTCGGTGTGTTCGATCGGGAAATCACGACTTGGATATCCCCGGAAAGGGGTCAACATCAACTATCTAAATTGATTGAACGCCTGGCGCCAATTCAGCCAGTTTTGTTAGAACCAGACTATGTTGGTGCTGTAACTAAATTAGTAAGTCAACAAACTCGCCGTGCATTAGTAGTGCTAATTACTGATTTAGTAGATGTCACAGCTTCTACAGAAATGCTTTCGGCTTTAGCGCGTTTAGCACCTCGTTATTTGCCTTTTTGCGTAACTTTGCGCGACCCTCTCGTTGACCAAATCGCTCACACTTCCACCGTGGAAATTACACCTGCTTATAATCGTGCTGTAGCTTTAGATTTACTAGCCCAGCGTCAGGTAGCTTTTGCACAGTTGAAACAAAAAGGAGTTTTGGTTTTGGATGCACCAGCCAATCAAATTAGCGAGCAATTAGTTAACAGATATTTGCAACTTAAGTCGCGGAATCAGCTTTAATCTTCTCAGCTTCCGCAGCATTCGCAAAGTAAGGTAAAGGCCCTTTGAGAACAGACCAGTTTTTATAGATGAAACCGATTACCCAAGGGGCTGACAAAGCAAAAAATAAGACATTTAGCTGTATTTGAGAGCGAAATACATCTAGAGTGCTTCCTACTTGATTGTCTAAAAAGGTTGTATATGACACATTCCAAATTCCCCAAATAAGCTTTTTCAAAGCCATAAAAATTATTAGTACAAGTAAGCTGCGGCTTTTTACATACAAAATTGCGTTGATGATGGTTGCAATAACACTAGATATAAAATTATAAGAAATTAGAGGCAGCAGGAAAAAAGCTATTATTGCTCGGGTGTTTCCCCATTTTGCCGCCCATCTGTGTAATAGAATAGCCTCGAAAATAAAGGCATAAAATATGGGAAATATTACATAAGAGTAGATAGCGGAACTCAAGTAGTAAAGCGCAGGAAAAAAGGTGTTTGAAGGTGTAATTAAAATACTGGTACTGGTATCTCTATTGTCAATCAATATTTTTTCAACAAACGAAGGTACAATAAAAGACAAAGGATAATAAAATACTCGGAATACACTTAGTGAAAAAACCACGTTAGCGAGCGCAAGACCTACTAATGGCAACCATGGGTAGTGAGTGGGAACTTTACCAACCAGATATTTAATTTCAATTCCTGCTAGCCTGCATTCTCGCCCCACCAAAGCCAGTAGCAAAATCGTTAAATAAGTTCCAAATATTGCCACAACTAATAGATCGAATGGTGTTTTACCATCGAACTGTATCCCCCGTGTATAGCCAATCATTGCCAATTGAAAGTAAATGCCTGTACCCAATAAGCAGTACCATCCAAATATATGCCGAAGTTTGATTCGAGAAAAAGGATTGTCTTCCGGAAAGCGGATGTTAGTAAGAGTCATGATTTTAATTAGTTACTTGGCTCGATCGATTCCAAAAAGGGGCGAGAATGAGCGTCAAAGTCCCCCTTTTTAAGGGGGATGCGAGGGGTATCTCCGGCTTTGAAAACACGCCCTAGCTTTGAATAGGAGTTGTAGCCGATCGCCTTTTACTGCAATACATCACCAAGAGCGCAAACAACCCGATCCCAGCCAAATACTTCAACGGATCGGGAATTGCCGGATTTGGCGAGAAAAAACCCTCGATCGTACCAGCAATTACCAGCATCGGCACAATTCCAAATAGCAATTGTGCAGCTTGAGTACCATAAAACTTCATGGCATCAGCACGACGATATTTGCCAGGAAAAAAGATGGCGCGGGCGATGATTAAACCAGCGCCGCCAGCTAAAAAAATCGCCGGCAATTCCAGGGAACCGTGAGGAAATACAAACGCCCAAAAAGGGTAAGCTAAATTGTGCTGAGCTACTAAACTGGCGATCGCGCCGATGCTCACTCCATTAAATGCCATAATATAAACAGTGTAAAGACCGAAAACAATCCCTCCCCCAACAGCCGCAAAACATACGGATAGATTGTTAGTCATAATACCGCTAGAAGCTAAAGGTTCGATTCCCACAATTGAACCCATCCACAATTTCCCCTCATCGCGTACCGTTTTAATCAAATGTCCAGGAACTACGAGGGACAAAAACGCCGGATCTTGCCAAGCAAACCACCAAGCAATCAACGCCATTACTAAAAAAATACCCGTCGCAGTCGCCGTATAACCAAACGTCTGCTGTACCGTAGCCGGAAAACCCCAGCGGCAAAACTCCACCATAGCTTCCCAATCTTGGCGGCGCGAACCTTGGTAAATTTGGGTGTAGCCACGAGAAGTTAACCTTTGCAAATCTTGTAACAAAATATTACCGACTTCATTTGTCCTAGCCCTAGCCAAATCTGCCGAAACAGAACGGTACAAACTCGCTAATTCCCTGATTTCAGACGCAGGTAAGGACTTTAGCCCCTTTTTTTCTACTTGCTGTAAAAGAGTGTCCAACCGTTTCCAGTTGGGTTCTCGCCGCGCGATCCAACGTTTAATATTCATAAAGTTTTCACTAAGTTCTATTAGATATAGCTTAAGATAGTTGTAAATTTTTCGCCTCACACAACTACACTCATCCAGTCATGCCTAAAAAAAATCTTAGTTCTTCTGGACAAACAGGCCCCTTGAGCGTCGGTAATGTTGTTAGTGCTAGCTTGCGGATTTACCGCGACCATTTTAAGTCATATTTTGGTTTGGCATTCGTAGCTAATCTGTGGTTGTTAGTTCCGATTTACGGTTGGGCTAAATATTCTGCGATCTTAGGGCTCATTTCTCGTCTGGCTTTCGGTGAAGTTAGGGAAAAGCCAGAGACTGTCAGTGATGCTCGCCGTGAGGTGAATCCTCGGATGTGGAGTTTTTTCGGGGCGGGTATATTGACATTTCTGATTTTTTTTGGGGGATCTTTGGTAGGTGGGATCGCTATGGCAATCTTGGGAGGGGGGGCTGCTGCGATCTTGGGGCAAAATTACCTACTTATTGCAGCTTTGGTGGCAGTTGCGGTCATTGCTTTCTTAATTATCTATATCCGAATTTTCTCTCGCTTGCTGATTGTTGAGTTGCCGCTGGCGATCGAAAATAATATAGGTGCTAGTTCAGCAATCGGTCGCAGTTGGCAGTTAACTAAGGGGTCGGTCGGACGCATTCAGTGGATAGTTTTTGTGGGCATTTTGGTTTCGCTCCCGATCACGATTGTTGTGCAGATACTTACTGTGATCGTTCAACTTTTTTTGACTCCACTTTTGGGCGGAGAAACGGGTCTATTTTACTTAGTTTATTATCTTCTTATTTTGCCATTGAGCTTTGGCAGCGCGGCGCTGGTGACTCCTTTTTGGCAAGCTATGAAAGCCATTATCTACTATGACCTCCGCAGCCGCAAAGAAGGTTTTGGTTTGCAAATGCGCGATCGCTAATTCAGCCTCAGTCAAAACATAAAATTTGCTCAAATTTATGCGACTTTTTAATCGATTCACTCTCCACACTCCCGAAAGTGTAGAACTAGAATTTACATTAGCGGGAATTGGCAACCGCGCCTACGCATTGCTGATCGACTATATCATTTTGGGTTTAATTATAGTAGTATTTCTATTAGGTGCGCTGATATTTAATTCAGTGTTGCTGGAGACGATCGCAAAGTTGCTAGGAAGTACCAATCGCTTAGAACTCTGGTTGATAGCAGTTCAAGCATTAATTGGTTTTTTCATTTATGTAGGTTACTTTGTATTTTATGAAACGGTGTGGTCTGGTAAAACACCAGGCAAGCGTTATGTCAAAATCCGAGTAATTCGGGATGATGGCCGTCCAGTCAGGCTTCAGCAATCAACTCTACGGGCTTTGCTGCGGCCTTTTGACGACTTATTTTTTATAGGTGTATTTTTGATCGTGTTCAACCAGCAGGAAAAACGTTTAGGAGATTTGGTAGGAGGCACCCTGGTAATTCAAGAAGAACAACCTATGACAACTGCTGCATTGAAAGTATCAACATCGGCTCAATCCCTAGCAAATAAACTGGTGCTAGAGGCCGATATTTCCAGCTTGCTGCCAGAAGATTTTGCTGTAATTCGAGAGTATTTACAGCGGCGCGAAGGGATGATACCTAATGCCAGAAATGAATTGAGCAAACAACTGGCTACTCAAGTTAAAGAAATCATAGGTTGGGAAAAAACGCAGAAAAAAGTTGATGCTAATGTCTTTTTAGAGGCTGTATATCAGGCTTATCAGCAGCAAGTTGACAATTAGTATCAAGTCGGGTTAATTACTACAGCACTTCCGGATGTTATGAGGTACAATAGAATCGACTAAAAATAATATACCAATGAAAGCATACTCAGTAGATTTGCGATCCAAAATAGTAGCAGCCCATGTCGAGCAGAAGCTGTCGATCAGAAAAACAGCAGAAATATTTGCCTGCAGTAAAAGCTTAGTTCAAAAACTTGTCAAGCAACAAAAAATAGAGGGGAATTTACAGCCTAAACCGAGGGGTAAACCCAGATTCAGTCATTTGAATAATGCGTCACAAGAGTTAAGAGAAATAGTGGTCACACATCCCGATGCAACTTTGGTAGAATTGTGTGAGTTGTTCGCCCAAAAGACAGGAAATTGGGTAGGCAGAACAGCCATGTGTAGCGCCTTACAGAAGTTGGGATTAAATCGTAAAAAAAAACAGTCAGGAGTAGCCAAGCAGGCACAGAAAGAGTGATGAAGTTAAGGTTAGACTATTGGGAAAAAGTCAAGGATATCGAGCCAAAAAATCTAGTATTTTTAGATGAGACTGGAGTATTGCTAGGTTTAACCAGAACTCATGCACGTTCGCAACGAGGAACTAGAGCCTATGCGGTCAAACCTTTTTATCGAGGCAAGAAAGTCACAGTAATTGGTGCAATTAGCCTCACGAAAGTAGTGGCATTAATGACCCTGGACAACTCGATGGATAGCAAAGCATTTGAGGTGTTTATCGAGAAATGTTTAGTGCCACAATTGTGGCCCGGAGCCGTAGTAGTGATGGATAACTTACCAGCGCATAAAGTAGATTCAATTACATCGATGATTGCCGTGGTGGGTGCTTCTATTTTATGTTTATCCCCATACTCTCCTGATTTTAATCCGATTGAATTATGGTGGTCGCAACTTAAATCTTTATTGCGACAGTTTTCACCAACCAGCACTAAAATGGTTGACACGATAATTGCTGTGGCTCTTGACTTAATTAATCCGAAACATCTCAAAAACTGGTTTACTAATTGCTGCTACTGTACCTCATAACATCCGGAAGTGCTGTAACAAATCCACGGAGAGAGGGCATGGGGCATGGGTCATTAATCTGACTAAAGCAGGAATTATGCACTTACCCTCTGATTTGTCAGCGGCAACTCTACAATAAACTCAGTTCCTTGGCCCACCTGACTGACGCAGCTCAGCTTACCACCATGAGCTTGAACAATTACCTGATAGCACACTGAAAGTCCCAAACCCGTGCCTTTACCCACAGGTTTAGTAGTAAAAAAGGGGTCAAAAATCTTGTCTTGAATTTCAGCAGGAATGCCAGATCCCGTGTCGCGGACAGAGATTGTTACCCAGTCCGGCTCGCTTTGCCAACTGCGGATGGTTAATTCCCCCGGTTTGCTCGTTGACTGGAGCGCATCTAAAGCATTGTCAATCAAATTATAAAATACTTGGTTGATTTGACTGGCATGACATTGGACGGGCGGCAAACTGCCGTATTGCTTGTCTATTTTGATATGGGTTTTTAGCTTATTTTGCAGCATCAAGAAACTGCTTTCTAAACCTTCATTCAAATCTACTGGTTTTAATTCAGCGTGGTCTAAACGAGAAAAATTTCGCAGCGTCATCACGATCGAGCGAATCCTCCCGCTGCCTTCTCGCATTGAATTGATCAGTTTACCAAAGTCTTCTCGAATGTAATCGAGTTCTAGTTCTTCATTGATTCTAACAATGGCCTCCGCTGCTTCCGGGCAGGCATTTCCGGCCTGTTCTAGAGCTTCGTTCAAGACTTTAAAATATTCTTGAGCGTGAAACAAGTTAGCGTGGATAAAATTGTTGGCGTTGTTAATTTCGTGAGCAATTCCCGCTACCATTTGCCCCAAACCTGACATTTTTTCGCTTTGAATCAATTGCTGCTGCGCCGATCGCAATTCTTCTAAGGCAGCCTGCAATTGCTGGGTTTGAGCTTGAGATTTTACCGCAGCATCTTGGACTTGGCTATAAAGTTCTGCTTGCTGAATGGCGATCGCCATTTGGTTGGCTATCTGGGAGAGCAACTCCATTTCTTGCCGCTGCCAATTGCGGGTATCCCGGCACTCGTGAGCAATCAGCAAACCCCACAGCCTACCGGGAAATTTAGGATTATAGCTTGCCGCTGTTTCGGAGGAACTTTCTTCAGTTCTCGATGTAACAATCGGCACGATCAGATTAGCTTTTACCTGCAAACGGTCTAAGAAATCAACGTGACAAGGCTCTAAACCAGCATTAAAAATATCATTAATGGCTTTGACTCGCCCTTGCTGGTAAAGATCCGCGTAATCTCCCCGGAAACACTTATCCGCCCCCATATCTCCTAAAATTGAAGGCCAAGGAATCACCATATCTTCAACAACAACTTTTCCTTGCCAGTTGTCTTGAAACTGATAGATGATTACTCGATCGCACTTCAACATTTGGCGGACTTCTCTCACCGCTGTTTGTAGAATAGTTTCCAGATCGAGGGTACTGCGAATTTGGTTGCCGATCAGCCGCAGCAGCGATTCTCGTTCGGCTTGGCGCCTGGTTTTGCTATAGAGTTTGGCTTGATTGATCGCGATCGCCAATTGCGATCCTACCCCTTCTAAAAGCTGCCTTTCCCACTCAGTCCATTCCCGTTGGCGATCGCACTGATGCAAGCCAATTATGCCATTCACTTCACCTTGATAGCGAGTAGCTATTGCCAGCATTGACTTAATCTCCAAAGCTTCGGCAATTTTTCGAGTTTGTGGGTTCAATCCCGGAAAATCGAGAAACTTCGTCACTGCTAGCGACTCTTGCTGAGACACGACGGCAGCCAAATGCGGGTTGTCACTCATTGGTACTTTCATACCAAGTTGAATCGGATAGTCCCCCGCGTTGTACTCTCCGCGCGTGACTAAAGTTTTTTCTGTATTTGATTCTTTGACTAAAATGCTCACGCGGCTGCACTGTAACGCTTGCCCCAGCAATCTGCAGGCCGATGTCAAAATTTCTTCTATGTCAAGTGTACTGCGAATTTCGTTATTAATTTGGTTCAGCAAGTTTGATAACTGAACTTGCTGCTGCATCTGCACGATTAGGGCTTTTTGTCGGTCTACTTCCGGCAGCGAAAGACTTTCTTCCTGCCTCCACTTTTCAGATTCAGGCAACCGCGAAGTTACTCTTTGCCAGGGGTTTTCGTGTTCTTGTATTTTCAAAGACATATTTACTCAGGAGTTGTACAGTATTTTGATTGAGTCTGTTTTTTTAAACCTATGCTTACCCCGCCAACAGCCCCATCGCAGCTACCAGGACTTTTGGAATATCTTAAGACATTATAAAGGATGCAGCCTGAGCAAAGCAATTATTTGCTTTACAAATATTTATATTTATCAAGTATGCGCTCTGCAGGCGAGAATACTAATTGGCGCGCCATAGAACTTGGTCAGATGTCAAATAGAGTTAACTGCCCGGTTAATCGAAGAAAATTAATATAAAATCTATCTTTAGTTCAATGTTTGTGCGCGCTCGATCAACATGGAAAACTCAATTACCGACAATTTTCGTTCGCCAGCAACCAGCGACAACATTACTTCGGGAGCGAAAGGTAAAGGCCAGATTAAAATAGCTTTGGCGATCGGCAATTCTCGGCTGCACTGGGGATTATTTGCGGGCAAAACTCTGGAGAAAACATGGGATACACAGCATCTCAATGCTGATACTGTTTCCCCGCTCTCCCAGCAGGAAAAGGCCGAATATTTGGTGCAAACAGTAATGAGGTCGATCGAGGAAGCATCTTCTCAAAATCTCCTTTCTCTTCCTGCTACTCCCGCTTTTTCTAGTCCTCACACACTTTCTTTAGTGCCACTGCCTCTAATTTTGGCCTCAGTAGTTACCCAGCAAACAGCAATTTGGCAGAGTTATCCTGATGTCCGAATTATTACTTTAGACCAGTTGCCGATCGGGGGACTCTATCCTACCCTGGGAATTGACAGAGCTTTGGCTGTACTGGGCGCTGGCAAGGAATTGGGTTGGCCAGTTTTACTTATAGATGCTGGTACAGCCTTAACATTTACTGGGGTTGATGTCAATAGGTATTTAGTTGGGGGCGCCATCTTACCAGGCTTGGGTTTGCAGTTATCGTCGCTCGGTAAAAAAACTGCTGCATTACCTTTAATCAGTTTACCACAAAATCTGCCGCACCGCTGGGCGAAAGATACTGCGGGGGCAATTCAAAGCGGAGTTGTGTATGCGACGGTGGCAGGAGTTAGGGATTTTATTGAAGATTGGCGGTGTTTGTTTCCTGATAGCAAAATTGCGGTCACGGGGGGCGATCGCACTATGCTTTTAAAATACCTCACCGCAGCCTTTCCTGATACAGCCGCAGGCTTAATTTACGCACCAGAGGCTATTTTTTGGGGAATGACTCATGAGTTATGAGTTATGAATTATGAGTCATTGTTAAGGGGGATGGGTAATGGGGAATTCTTCTTCCCTCTTCCCTCTTCTCTCTTCCTTCTTTCTTCCTTACCAATTACCAATTCACTTAGCAAATTCCCGAATATACTTAGCAACAACATCCGGGACTTCCTGCGGCAAATTGCTTCCCCCTGGACTAACCAATTGCAGTTCGGCATTAGGAGCTAGAGCAGCATAGGATTGACACAGAGACGAAGCTGCAGTGGTATCTTCAGAACCGTGCAACAGCAAAACAGGCGCTTTCAGCAAAGGCAAATTCTCATCAACTAATTCCGCTGTAATTTCAGCCTGCCGCCGCCGGAACAGCAACTGCACCGCAACTGGGGACTGCATCAACTCCTGTCTGAAATTTAGCAGTCCGTCAATCTTGTTTTGACTACCCAGCAACTTAGCAATTGGATAGATCGATCGCAGCCACCAAAAAGCCAGGGGTGGTTGGCCCATTAGCCAGCTAGCCGTCTGCCAGCGCCCGCGCCGGTTGCCAACCTTGACGCCTTCTGGGGCCAACAAAACCAAACCCTGAACTCGATCGGGATATTTGATAGCGTAGCTTGTGGCCACCCAACCACCCAGAGAGTGAGCGATTAAATAAACCTCTCGCAGCTTCAAAGTATCGAGGTATTGAGCGAGACATTCTACTTCCAGGTCGATCGAATAATGAATTTTCGGGCGTTCCGAGTCGCCAAACCCCAGCAAATCCGGTGCGAAGCATTGGTAGTAGGGGCTCAAATGTTCGATCGTCCGCAGCCACTGACTGCTGTCCTGCCAAGAACCGTGCAAAAATACTAACTTCGGGCCTTGACCGACTTCGTGCCAGAAGATTTGCCCTACAGAGAGTTTTACCCGAGAATTGCGTAGCGGTGAGTACATCCGGTTAAATATTTAGTAATAAAAATATGATTAATTTAATCTTCAGAGATTGTGAATTAAAGTAGGAAAACATTAAAAATTAATTCCACAGTCATCACAGACAATTTTTGACGGCGAGGTAATTTCCGACTTTTCTGAAAATTTGGATGCCCCGCCGATTTACGCCAAAGTTGTCAGGCCTTGAAAATAGTCCTGTAAGTGTTGGTCGTTATCGTGGCTGAGTGCGCCCTCCGGCAGCGATTCGGGCAAAAAAGCCTCAACCTCGCTGACTTCAAGGGTATCCTGAACTTGCATCTTTCCCTCTACCTCTGCCGCCACCACGATACAAATCGAGTGCAGGCGAGGGTCTCTATCGGCAGCCGAATAAACACCCACCAAGCGGCGGATTTTGACTAAATCGAGTCCTGTTTCCTCCGCTAATTCCCGGCGCACAGTTGTCGGAATATCCTCTCCCCAATCCACCATACCTCCCGGCAGTGCCCAGCGACCGTTGTCGCGGCGGCGAATTAACACAATTCGCCCGTCAGGCAATACGGGAATCACCGCAGTACCAGTGACGGGATGTCGAAAAATCAGTCCCAGCACAGTTTGTACAATTTGCCACAATCGACGCATAAACTCAAAAGCTTGTTTAGGAGATAGTAATTTCAGGCCTCCTAGCTTGCAGCTCCGGAGTCTTAATTTTTAATTTTTCATTCGCGCGAGAGGTCTGGCAAGTCTGCTAGGATCTCCGCCGCGTGAGTTTCTGGTTTGACTTTCCGATAAACCTTTTCAATCCTACCATCAGGGTCGATCGCGAAGGTCGATCGAGTAATTCCCATAAATTCTTTTCCCATAAATTTTTTGAGTCCGTAACAGCCGTAGGCGGTAGCCACTTCGGCGTTTAAGTCGCACAGCAAGGGAAAAGGCAGTTGATATTTAGCTGCAAACTTGGCATGGGCCCCGGCCCCGTCTGTACTGACGCCGAGGACTGAAATATTGCGCGACTCGTAGTCTGAGTGAAGATCGCGAAAGCCGCAAGCTTCTTTAGTACAGCCTGGGGTATTGTCCCGAGGATAAAAGTAAAGTACAACTCGCCGCCCTCGAAAATCTGCAAGGCTGACGATATTGCCTTGCGCGTCGGGCAGGCTGAAGACAGGAGCTACGTCACCGGGATAAATCGTCATCAAAAAAGTGGGTAGAAACCCCGTCCTTTTAGGACGGCTTTGTGTTACAATCTAATTGGTCAATGACCCACCCGCGACGATGGAGACATAAACCCTAACACCAAAGCTTGCAATGACTGCAACGGGGAAGAAAAATCGGTAGACCGGGAAAAGATGACAGGGCAATGGGCAGTCCACCCCTAGAATCAAACAACAAAGATTTTTGTTGGTATTCGACACATAAAACCGCAGGGCTTGCGGGGTTAGTCTGTGGAGCGAGCATAAGACCAAATCTCCTTGAGGGTGGAGGCCGCTGCTAAGAAGCAGAAAGGTTCAAGAAGTGATTCTTGGAATCACCGTGGCTTTAGGTCGGTGAGGATGTCAATTGTCGTATTTTGTCAAGAGTTTATAGAAGTATTCGGCAAGAGCGAAAACATTGCGTCCCATGGGGCCCGCATTCCCAGCGACTTGAATCCCCGTGTTATTTTTTCTGGGTCTTGTACCGGGTGTGCTATGATCGTCATCGGTCTAAAATTGAGTATAACTAGACAACGTAAAAACTTAACTGGATTAGTTGAGTGCGTAGTCACACCTAACGGTGTTGCGGTTTAGGGAAGCTAAATTTGAACAAAACCTAGCTACAGAAAGAGAACTGATCGAGTACGGTAGGGCATACCGGAATTTACGCTTGGGGAGAGGACACCTATACTTGGGCGGGAGCAATCCTGTCTCCAGTAAGTGGCTTCGGTGAACCAAGAATCTTAGTCACCAAAAGTGCACAGAGTGTCAAACTTAAGAATCCCTGGGCGTGAAAGCCCGGGGACTGTCAATGTTTATTAGTGAGGTCAGAATGGCTAAGCGCCGCAATCTCAAGAAAGAGAAGGCACAACGAAATCAAGCATACGCTCGCAAGTTTCGCAAGCGGAGAAATCAAGATATGTTCTCCAACAAGAGAAGACGATTTGACGGCGGCAACGGCGGTGGCATGGGCGCCATGAGTGGCGGCGGCAGAGACAAAGATATGGCTGCTGCTGAAGATTAATTGAGTCAGGCTATCTGCCGAAGTTAGAACCAGAGTGGAAAACACGATCGTTCTTTCGTAGAGATAGCCAGCCGGAATTCGTCCAATAATTCAACGATGTTTAGGCGAGTCGATCGCGCGCAGCGATAAGTGATTTTCTCACTTGTTCAAACCCGGTACCCCCGTAACTATTGCGAGCCGCCACCACTTGCTGAGGTGCGATCGCGCTGTAAATGTCTGTCTCAAAGGCTGGGTGCAAGTCTTTCCACTCCTCAAGTGTCAAATCTTTGAGGAGTTTGCCCCTCGAAAGGCAAGTTTTGACAACTTGGCCGACAAGATTGTAAGCTTCCCGGAAGGGAACGCCTTTGGTTGCCAAGTAGTCTGCTACGTCTGTAGCGTTAGAAAAGTCTTCTGTAACAGCGGCAGCGAGGATCTCGCCATTAAACTCGATTCCTTCGCGCAACAAAATTGTCATTGCTTCCAAGCAACCCTGTACCGTTCTGACGGTATCAAACAAAGCCTCTTTATCTTCTTGCAAATCTTTGTTGTAGGCCAAAGGAAGTCCCTTCACTACTACCAACAAGGCTTGCAAGTTACCGAACACCCGCCCCGCTTTGCCCCGCACCAACTCCGGCACGTCGGGATTTTTTTTCTGGGGCATGATGCTAGAGCCCGTAGCGCAGCTATCTTTGAGCGTAATAAATCCAAATTCGTGAGAAGACCACAAAATCATTTCTTCTGACAAACGGCTCAGGTGTACCATAATCAAGCTAGCTGCGGCGAGAAATTCGATCGCAAAATCTCGATCGCTCACTCCATCTAAGCTATTAGCATAAACCTTGTCAAATTGCAAGAGTTCGGCCGTATAATGTCGGTCGATCGGGAAAGTCGTCCCCGCCAGCGCGCCACAACCCAAAGGGGAAACATTCACCCGCTTGCAGATATCGCCAAGACGTTCCCAATCGCGATCGGTCATTTCAAAATAAGCTAACAAGTAATGAGCCAAGCTGATCGGCTGAGCGCGCTGCAAGTGCGTGTAACCGGGGATTAAAGTTTCTACGTTACGATCGGCAAGATCGAGCAAAACTCCTTGAAATTCCCGCAATTGCTCGCGAATTTCTGCGATGCGATCGCGCAAATACAAGCGAGTATCAGTGCCGGCTTGATCGTTGCGCGATCGGGCCGTGTGCAACTTTTTCCCCGCCTCCCCCACGATATCCGTCAGCCGCTTCTCTACTGCGAAGTGAACGTCTTCTGCATCAACTCCCGGAACAAAAAGTCCTTGGCGGTATTCGCGGCGGATCTGTTCCAAACCATTGACTAACTGTTCGCCTTCTGCTGCGGAAATAATCCCCGTTTTGGCCAGCATTTTAGCGTGAGCGACAGAACCAGTCAAGTCGTACTCAATCAATTCAATATCGAAGCCAATACTAGCATTGAATCGGGCGATCGCCGGGTGCAGCGCCGATTCAAATCTTTGACTCCAAGTTTTTTGTTGTGTTGTCATTGCTCAAGCTAAAACTAGATTATATCTCTCTTGCAGAAGTCTATAAAAACCGGTTGGTTGCAAAGACTTTAGTCCTTCTTCCGGTTTGTAGCCAGGACTTTAGTTCTACATCCCAACTTCGACTATAAAAAACTCAAGTCCTGACTACAAACTTTTTATACAACTTTTGACCAGAAAAAACTGAAGTCTGGACTACAAAATTGTGAAACTTTTGCTGCATCAGAAAAAAGTGAAGTTTTGGCTACAAACCTTTTTATTCCGTTCCCGATATCTTATTGGACAATAACTCTAACGAAAAATCCCTTTAAAGAACCAGCCAACAAAAATACCTATAAAAAAAGCTCCTATTTGACCAGTCGAAACAAAATTGTTCCAAGCTTTCTGGAAATTAGTAAAAATGTCGTAACTTTGGGCCAAAACCACCGTCGATATCAAATGAGATTTCAAAACTAACACGTGAGCGACATCGTTCCCATTAATCGAACTTGTTAATTCAGCAGTAATTTCCGGGATTAAATTAACTATCATGGTGATTTTCTCCTGCTAAAGGTGTTACCCTCAGTACAACCAGTGTCATGTCATCTTCGTTACGATTGCCGATGCCGATAAACTGGTGTACGCGATCGAACAAATAATCCAAAATTTCTTCAGACTGCTGATAATTTTGACAGGCCCACTGAAAAGCCGAGGTCAAGTTATCCTCATCAAACCGATCGCCCCTTTGATTAGCAGCATCGGTAAATCCGTCTGTGTAATAAATAATAGTATCTCCTGGCTGCAATTGCACTTGGGCTTCTTGGTAATGCGAATCAGCATCCAGGCCAATTAACATTCCCTCCAAAGTATCAAGCTGAAGAATCGAATTAGTTGCAGCTTGCCACAGCAAAGGCGGGTGGTGAGCAGCATTGCTGTAACACAGAACGCGAGTTTTCGGGTCATACTCCGAATAAAACAGAGTCACAAAACGGTGGGAATTTTCCAAATCCGCGTGCATAACCCGGTTTAAATGTTGCAAAATTCTCGACGGCGAGTGGCGGTTCAACACCTCCGCCCGCAGCATACCCCGTGTCATCGTCATCAACAGGCCAGCCGGTACTCCCTTGCCCATCACGTCGCCGATCACAATGCTCCAGCGGCCCTTGTCGATTTTGGACTTGAGATTTTTCATCAGGGATGGGGGCTGTTCCCCCCCCTCTTCCTTGCCGATCGGGTCATAGTCAGCGGGAATAAAATCATAATAATCTCCGCCAACTCTGCTAGCAGTTTGGCAGCGGGCTGCCACGTCAAGGCCGGGAATTTTCGGACAACTACGGGGCTGCAGCCGCAATTGAATTTCCGCCCCGATTTCTAACTCTCTGTCTAAGCGGTCTTTTTCCGCCAACTTAACAGTAAGTTCGTCTTTGCAAATAGCCACGGCGGTTTGATCCGCCACCAACCGAACTAATTTCTGTCTGCTGGGAGTCCAGAGATATTGCGGGTCACTGCTAAAAACATAAAGCCGTCCCCGCTCCAAATTGTTGACTAAAATTGGCGCCCCAAACAAATGAACATCCGGGCCCAAATAACGACCCACTTGCAGGTCAAGACTAGAGGTTTGCCCAGAGGTTTCCGAAAACGATGCAGCAGTAGCGCCTGCACCTGCTGTAGCTTGCCTGGTGGCGATTTCCAGCGCTTTTCGCATATCTTGGCACTGCCGTCCTTCCTGACAATGCAACTGCTGGAACCTGACTTGACCGTTGGGCTTGAACAGCACTAAAGCTCCCCCGTCGGCGTCGGTAACGCGAGTCGCCACCAAAGGCACCAACTCCAAAAATTGGTTGAGATTATTAAAACTGCGGAGGGCAAATCCCAGCGAACCCAACATATCTTGAACGTTGTGCTGGTATCGGTGCAACCGCGCCACCAGTTCTTTGAGGGCAAATACTGGCGTCGCGTCGGTAGAATTGCGACCAGGTGGGCGGTCAGCAGGTTGAGGTGAGGAGCGAGGCAAAGGCACAGCAGTCATTTTAAATTTGTGATTTTCTATCTTAGACGGAGGAGGAATGATTGAGGACTTAGGGGCCCCTTGAACAGAAACTCGTTTTTTTTAGAACAAGTAGTTTGGTTTGAGCAAGTAGGTTCGGTACTCGTACATTGGTATCAACTTAACTCTGAAATTCTTAAGCAATCTCGTTTATAGCTGAGTCTAGAGCCCCCTAAATCCCCGCCGCTTGCTTTACTTGGGGGGCCCCAAGACCGCAGCGGCTTCCATTAAGAAGGGGGACTTTAAGCATTTGCTGTCGCCCTTCTTAAGGGGAGGGGCAGGGGGCTCGGGAAGACTCTACAATCAGACAGCAGACTGATACTAAATTTGAGATTAATTTGACACACTACTGACGCTTTGAACCGAACCCAGCAAGAACAGAGCGAAAGTATTGTTTGTAGGTATTTAGTTTTCACTCGCCACCCGTGGCGATCGGCGCAAGTCCTGCGATGGTAGTTTGAGGTTAAGGATTTGAGATTTTGAAACTCTGTATCCGCCTCCAAAAATCGGGACGACCACAGATACCTGATCAATCTAAAATCTAAAATCTAAAATCTAAAATCGAGTAGGGCTTCCACAAATTCGTAACTAGAAAACGGGCGCAAGTCTTCGATGCTTTCCCCGACTCCAATAAACCGGATTGGCAGACCAAGCTGCTGCACTACTGCTAGGGCAACACCACCTTTAGCAGAACCGTCGAGTTTTGTCAATACTACTCCGCTTAATTTTGCCGATTCTGCGAACACTTCTGCCTGTCGCAAACCATTTTGACCCAGTGTGGCATCCAAGACCAGTAGAGATTCTACGGTAGCGCCTGGGGCTTTCTTATCTACAATGCGACGGATTTTGCTTAATTCGTCCATCAGATTTTTTTTGTTTTGCAGGCGGCCTGCGGTGTCTACGATCAGCAGTTCTGTGCCTCGGGCGCTAGCGGCGGCGATCGCATCAAACACGACAGCAGCCGGATCGGTATTTTTCCCTGGGTTGGCAATAATTTCGACGCCGCTGCGGGAACCCCAAACTTTCACCTGTTCGACGGCGGCAGCGCGGAAAGTGTCGGCGGCAGCAATGAGGGTTTTGTAGCCGGATTTTTGGGCAATGTGGGCTAGTTTGCCGATCGTCGTAGTTTTGCCCGCACCGTTGACTCCTACGATTAACCAGATGTTGAATGTGTCTTTTTCCGGGGCAAATGTCAGGCTGTAGGCGGGATTGCCGGCGGCGGTTTCGGCACAGGGAGCGTCGAGAATGTCGCGCAGGATGGTTTTGAGGTAGGCTAGAGCCTGTTCTGGCGGCAGCACTTCTTGTGTGAGTCTTTCTTGGAGGCGACTGATAATGATGTCGGTGGCTGCGACTCCGACATCGGCTTGCAGCAGCAAAGTCTCAATTTCGGCTACTGCGTCTTGATTGAGCGGGCCTTGACCGACGATCGCCTTTAGTCGATTAATTAAGCTGCGACGAGTTCTTTCTAAGCCTTTCCGCAGTTTTTGCAGCCAAGTGATTTCTTCAACTGATACTTGGTCTGGCCGGCGGCCTTGACTGGCTAAGATTTCTGAGGACCACAGGAAGCCTTCGTCAAAGGCGAAACCGGGAATTTCTTCGATAATGGCGGCTCTCTCGGCGGCGGCTGCAATTACGTCGGGTTCTTCAATTGCGGTTTCTTTGAGGCGTTCGATGCGCTCCATGCGATCGGCCTGAGCTCTGGCCCAAAACGGCAGGGCTTCCTCTGTTTGGCCGTCGGATGCGAGTGAGTCGGTTTCTACAACCTCCGTTGCAGGCTCGGCAATTTCTATATTTTCTGCTGTAACTTCTAATTTTTGAGCAATAGGTGCAATGTCGATCGCCCCGGCTGTGGGTTGCAGAGTTTCTGCAATTTCTGCTGGCTTGGCTGCATCGAGTTCCGAAACCTCGGTTGCTTCAACTGTTGCTGGTGCTGCAACTTCTGGAACTTCTGCAACAGTTGGTGCTGTGGGTACTGGTTCAAGTTCGATCGGCTCGGTAGCTTCAATAGTCGCCGGTTCTGCAACTTCTGCAACTGTCGCGATTTCTGCTTCGGCTGCTGGAACATCGGGCGCTGCTGTCTCGGAAACTTCTGTTTCGGGTTTTTGCTGTTTTTGAATATTTTTGTAAGCAGCTTTTGCCCAATTGAGATAATCTTCGGCTACAGCAGCAGAGCCTTGCTCTGTTGCATCTGTTTGAGGCTCAACCGGTGCGGATTTTGCCGACTCATCTTGCGGCTGTTCGGGGGTTGCCTCTGTTTCTGAAGATTTGCTTTCGCTGTACTGGCGACGAAACCAATTAAATACCATAGTTCATGGGGAATAGAGAATAGTTATTAGTCATTAGTCCTCAGTCCCTAGTGTAGAGCCGATTGCGGATTGCCAATCACTAATGACCAATGACTGCTGACTAATGACTACTGACTAAGGACTACTGACTAACAACTTCTGCCTTGATTTTATCGACTACTCGGCGGAGGACTCCGTTGATGAAGCGATGTCCTTCGTCACCGCTGTAGCGTTTTGCCAGTTGGACGGCTTCGTTGACGCTGACTTGTTCGGGTAAGCCGAGATATAGCATTTCGGCGATCGCGATTCTCATGATATCTCGATCGATCCGGGCCAACCGTTCTATTTGCCAGTCTACAAGGGCTTCTGAGAGCAATTCGTCAATTTGAACACGGTTGGCGCTGACTTTGGTCAGGATTTGCAAAGCATAGGTGCGGACATCTTGCTGGTTGGCTAGCTGGATCAGTTCTGGAAACTCCATTGCTGAACCGAGACGGTTGATTGCGGTTTGGGTGAGTTCGACTGCTTCCCGCACCATTGCTCTAGCACTTTGTATATCGGCGGCGCGGATTTCGCTCGCCAGCAGTTTGTCGCTACTCCGCTGCACTTCGGATGCTGCTGCTTCTAGGGATTCTTGAACTTCTGTTGTCAGGGTACGGATAGCGGCGAGGAGAACATCTTGCAGTTTTTTGGCTTCTAAGAGTTCTGGATTGGCCGGCAGTTGGCTGATGCCGAGGAGTGCGAGTTCGCGTGCTGTTTCGCGGGCTTTTTTCATAGTTTTTAGATAGGAATTGAGAATTTAGGAAGTTTTTCGATCGCGCGCGGACTTGAACTTTAGCAGAAAACTCGACTAAAAGCGGTACAAGACCAGCCGTCGGACTCGCCAGCGGCGGGTAGTTTACAGATAACTTCGCTCTCAAACCCAAAATTTATGCTCGAAACCGGGTTTCTGAGTATAGGCTTTCTCGCTTTGGGCTGGTTTTGTCGAAATATTATCTGCTATGGGGAAAGTTTACACGGTCTTACGAGCCACTAAAGAAGTCTTGGTTTAGTCTTCTTCGACTGGGACAGCCTGGTATCTTGATTCGGATACCAAGGGTTCGAGTGTTTTGCCCTTAATATTTTCGGGGGTTACTGCAATTGAGTTGTTGGGGTTGACGATGCCGCCGGAGATGATGACTTTAAAGGCATCTTCGATCGACATTGACAAATTGACTAAATCTGCTTCGGGGACGATAGCGTACCATCCGGTGGTGGGGTTGGGAGTGGTGGGGATGAAAATGCCGATCGGGGTTTCACCGGAAAGGTGAGGCGGGATATCCTTACTCTCGATCGTACCGGTCACAAATGCTAAAGTCCAAATTCCCCGCCGGGGATATTCCACTAACACCACGCGACGAAATTTGTCGTTTGAGTTGAGGATGGTTCCCAGCAGTTGTTTGAGGGTTTTGTAAACCGAACCCGCTAGGGGAATTGCCTGCAACACCCGTTCGCCAAAGTCTAGTAGCCACTTACCAAAAATGTTGCGGGCCATTAAACCGATGAGTAAGATGCTCAGCAGGGGTACCGCCAGGCCTACTAACAGATTTAGCAGATTCACCAAAATCGGGTGGAGTCCGTCAAAAGGGTTGATCTGCTTGGGAATTTTGGTGAGAAAATTGATGACCCAATTGGCGACGGTAATTGTCAGCCAGATGGTGGTAGCTAAGGGGATCACTACCAGTAGACCTGCGATCAGGTCGTTTTTTAAGTCTTGTTTGATGCGTTGGAGCACGGCGGGTCAAATCTCCTCGTAACTGGTTGCCAATAACCTGAATAAACCTGAGACTCAAGCAACTGCACGGGCTTTACTGGAAGTCACCATAGACGATCATCTTTAATTCTGCTAAACCCTACCCTTTCTTACGGGGAAGAGTTAAGGCTCGCCGGTGCTGTACCTCTATTTTAAAGAATTATTGCAAGTTGGCGCTTGATTTTAATATATGCGGGCTGTGCAGCAGCTCACCGTATTGTATATTTTAAGACACTTTGGCGCGGTATAAATCAATAAGCCGATCGGTCAGAGGCAGCCTGGGAGTGCAACTGTAGCTAGTCCAGAGAAAATTTTCTGTGATTTGTATCGGAAATTAATTGGTCGATCGAGCTTTCTCAGATTTTCGGCGGGGTGGCACTTCGTTTTACCGAATTCACGGGAATCTCTGCCGGTTGAGTTCAGTGTCTATCCAAAAATATATATTTGGATAGATGCAGCATGAGTTTTGTTAGTATAAAGTGTAATTTTTTTGATAGTCTACAGCGCTCAACAAGGCAACAGTTGCCTACCATGCAAGTGTGGCATATTAGGCAACTTCGGCAAAAAGTAAAGCAGACAGACCAGCAACTTTGACTTGCTTTGACAGGACTAATTGATATTCAGGAAATAAGGGCACAATTCAAGCGAATTCGAGTTTGAGAGGAGCGGTAAAGCAATATAGAATTAACTCGGGCATCACTACAAAAAAAATAATCTGCCAAACGAGGTAGCAGTATTTAGTAGCAAGCGAGATAAATTACTACATAGCTAGTTGTTTCTAGCCAGAAGCGGGAAACTATTTGTTCGACAGGGTATAGCTAAACTGCTGAACAGAAGCAAGACTCAAGCGGTGCCTATTCCTTGGAACCAGACGAAAGTGAAGGAAAAACAAGCGTACTAACCAATCAATTCAGAGCTGTGATTCACCTCGCGGCAAGCAGCAATAGACTTGATTAGAAGTTAGGATTGAGATGTGAATGCTCAACTCATGAAACCCCTTAATTTTTACATTTTTTTAGGCAATTCAAAACGCAAGACTTTTTTGGACTTCACTTAACCAGCCGCAGCCCGATCAAATTTTGTGTCCGATAATTAATATTTAAGTAAAAGGAATTTTTGTGAAAACGCTCAGTATCCTCTTAGTAGAAGACAGTCCCCTAGATGCCGAACTGATTGAGGCATATCTAATGGATGGCGGACTCCAATTTTCTCTGGTGTGTGTGGAAAATCGAGAAGACTTTGCCACGGCGCTGGAAAAACAACGTTTTGACATTATTTTGGCAGATTATATGCTGCCTTGTTTTAACGGGATAGCTGCACTGGAAATCGCCCGCGCTACTTGTCCGGGAGTGCCGTTTATTTTTGTGTCGGCTACTTTGGGCGAAGAAGTGGCGATCGAAACTTTGAAAAGTGGCGCTACTGATTATGTTCTCAAACGCCGTTTGATACGCTTGGTGCCGTCGATTCAGCGGGCCCTGCGGGAAGTTCAAGAACGGAACGAGCGCAAGCAAGCTGAAGCACAGCAGCAGGAAAGCGAAGCTCGATTTCGGATTATGGCAGATACCGCGCCGGTGATGATTTGGATGTCAGACACTGACAAACTTGGCGATTACTTTAACAAATTTTGGCTGGAGTTTACCGGTAGAACTTTGGCGCAAGAAATGGGCACTGGTTGGATGGAAAGCTTGCACCCAGATGACTTGCCAGAATGTCTGGATATTTACCAAAAAGCCTTCGATGCTGGCAGCGAGTACCGGATGGAATGCCGCATGAGACGCTATGACGGGGAATACCGCTGGGTTTTGGGTACGGGCGTACCCAGGTATAGGCCCGATCGCACTTTTGCAGGTTACATCAGTTCTTACATCGATATTAGCGATCGGAAACAGGCAGAACAAGAACGCGCTGCCGCTTTGTCGCGCGAACAAGCAGCCCGCAAGCAAGCAGAAGAAACAGCTAAAGCGCTACAAGGGGCAAACGATCAAATTACTAACATTCTCGAAAGCATTACTGACGCTTTTATCGCAGTAGATTTAAATTGGAACTATACCTATGTCAACCAGAAAGCTATTGAGCTTTTAGGCAGACCAAAAGCTGAACTGATCGGTAAAAATGTTTTGGAGATATTTCCCTGGGCTGTCGATTTACCGTGTTACGAAATGGCTGCCAAAGCATCAACAGAAAAGGTAACGGTCGAGTATGAAGAATTCGTGCAGCTATGGAATAAGTGGTTGAAGGTGCGTTTTTATCCTTCCGATTCTGGTTTGTCGGCTTACATCCAAGACGTTACCGAGCGCAAGCAAGCAGAAGCTGCACTCAAAGCTAGCGAAGAAAAGCTGAGAATGTTGGCAGAAGCTAACTTGATAGGAATTATCTTCGGGGATGTTAACGGCGGCATTATGGAGGCTAACGACGAATTTTTGCGGATGGTTGGCTACAGACGGGAACAGTTGCAGCGCGGCGAATTAAACTGCATTGACATTACGCCGCCGGAGTACCGGTCTCTCGACAAGAAGGGGATTGCAGAGGCACAAGCAACGGGAGTTTGCACTCCCTACGAAAAGGAATACCGGAGGCCAGACGGCAGCCGGATTCCGGTGCTGATCGGATATGTTTTGCTTGCCCAAAAGCACCAAGAATTTGTGGCTTTTATTCTCGATTTGACGGTTGGCAAGCAGTTGGAAAGAGAACTGCAAGATCGAGCCGAGGAATTGGCGCGGGCGAACCGGATTAAAGACGAGTTTCTAGGAACTTTGTCCCACGAATTGCGGACGCCGCTGAATGCGATGCTGGGATGGGCGCAACTGCTGCGAAACCGCAAGTTTGACGAAAAAACGACTGTTCGGGCTCTGGAAACGATCGACCGCAATACACGCTCGCTGGCAACTCTGATCGAGGATTTGCTGGACGTGTCGCAGATTATTACTGGGAAACTGTCGCTGAATTTGCGGTGGGTGGATGTGATTTCGACTGTTGAGGCTGCGATCGATACTCTCGCGCCCGCGATTGCCGCCAAAAATATTGAAATGGTGACGGATTTCGACCCCAATGCAGGGCGGATTTTTGCCGATTCTGGTCGCTTGCAGCAGGTAGCCTGGAATTTGCTGTCGAATGCGATTAAGTTTACCCCCGATGGCGGACAGGTGAAGGTGCGGGTGGGAAAGATGCAGGGGACTTTTGCCCCTGAGGAATCCGCTTGTTGTAAAAAATTGTCGCCCGCTACTGTGGAAATTGAGGTTAGCGACACCGGAGAAGGGATTTCAGAAGAGTTTTTGCCGCAGGTTTTCCAGCGGTTCAGCCAAGCTGACAGCTCTACAAGGCGATCGTACAACGGATTGGGTTTGGGTTTGGCCCTAGTGCGGCATTTTGTGGAAATGCACGGGGGGACGGTGCAAGCCGAATCCGCCGGGAAGGGAAAAGGCTCGATATTTTTAGTGAGATTGCCAATTCAACAGCTTCATGGCGAGGGCGGATTTTCTGTTGCCGCACTCGGGGAGGTTGCGATTCCTCAAAGCAAGGCGCGAGCCCCTGTAAAGGAGTCTTTTGTCAACAGCAATCTTTCTGGAGTGCGGGTATTGGTGGTCGATATCGACGCGGATTCCCTGGATTTTGCCTGTACCGTGCTCGAAGATTGCGGGGCCCAGGTGGAGACTGCTAGCTCTGGAAAGGCTGCCTTGGAAGCGATTGAAAGGCTGAATCCGGATGTTTTGGCGATCGATATCGGGATACAGGCCCTTGATGGAGAGGCTCTGCTGCAACAAGTGCGATCGCGGATGGTGGACAGGGAAATTCCGGCATTGGCCTTCACGACGGTTGGTAGGGTAGAGGAACGGGTACGGGCGCTGCAGGAAGGTTTTCAAATTTATGTGCCCAAGCCGATCGAGCCTGCTGAGTTGGTAGCGGTGGTGGCAAGTTTGGTGGGGCGATCGAACGATTTTAGATTTTAGATTTTAGATTTAATGCGTTTGCAAACTTGGAGGAGGGATGTGGTGACTAAAAACCAATTTTCTTGCATTCGAGCGATCGGGGAATTTGGCAGAACAACCTTTTTCTTAGGAAAAATCACAACTCTATCTAACTTGTCAAGCCCTAACAGTTATAAATTTAATTTGCCTCAAAGTTGGTAATTTTTGATACTGATAGCAGTTTCTAAAATGAATGCAACTTTAGACAAGTTCCAAACCCTGATAATCATCAGTCGTCCGACTTCTAAAATCTAAAATCTAAAATCTAAAATCTAAAATTGTATGAGATGCAGGAGCGATCGTCGTTAACTTTATCTCCTCAAATATCAAGTTCAGGAAACAGATGCTTCAATTGCAAAATTCAGTGTCGGGGTCAATGCTTCTCGCACTCCTCTATTTCCCGCCCTACAAGGATTTTGTGTCGTTATTGGATTTTTCTGGGCGCTGGTTCCAACTATCGACTAGATACCAGTTGCACCCGACCGGCATCCATTTCATCCATTAATAACTCTAAAGCCTCATAATCAATATCCGAGATGTAGCCCAAACGGGTGAGCTCGTAGTTGATTTCGTTTTCAATGTCAGGCGTTAACTGCTTAATGTAGAGGGCTTTTTCTACAAGATGACGAATAGCATAGGTTGCTTGCATAGTAGCTCGGAGAACTCCGTACCATTTAATTATTATCTGAACAGTCGATCGAGCGCGTGATCTAAATCAGAACTACCCAGTGATTTCAATTACATTATTCACTTTTATCTAACAGCCAGGGGCGAGTCGATCGCATTTTTTAGAATTCTCAAGACTAAACCTGCCGGCATAAATAAAAAATAGTATAGTAGCTTACGTTTCCTTCGCAAATCTTGCACAAAATTTTATAAAAAAGAGTCAATAAATAAAGTTTCAGTAAAATTACGGAAAACCACTGGTCAGTTTGCCTCCGAGTCAGTTAGGCTCAGAGTAATCAAGTAGGTTTAGGCTTACACCTGGCCAGCACAGTAGTTGAAAATACGTAGCAACCATAGGTTTGACATATTATGCAGACACTTCTTGCCCATAAACCAATTACGGTGATTCGACCCCTAGACCACCTGAATGCAGCCACCTGCGGAGAATTCGGACGGCACCTAATTACAGCAATTTCAGCCCCCGGGGTGGTAGCGGTACTCGTAGATTTGGGCGCAGTAACATTTATTGATAGTGCTGGTTTGATGGCATTGGTTTCAGGCCTCAAGCAGGCGAAAAAAATGGGGCGGAGGTTTAGTATTTGCTCAGTATCCGCCGGGATTAGGATGATTCTGGAACTCAGCCAACTCGATCGAGTTTTTGAGATATTTGAAAATGTCGATAGCTTTGAAGCCGAAAACTCCTGTGTAAACCAGCACTGGTAGAGGTGCCTGCTCGGCGAAAATAAGCAACAAAACCTAGTAAATTTGGTTAAATGCCCGAAAAGACAGACGACTGTCGTTGGCGTGTTGGCAGATTTTAAGGTAGGCTGCTTAAGAGTCGCAAATATTTAGCGAGTCGAGCCGTGGCAGTAAAAGTCGAAGAATTACTTACAGCAGACATTAATCAGCCTGCTCGTTATCTGGGAAACGAATTGGGGGCTGCACACAAGCCTTGGGACGCGGCTTCTGTGCGCTGGGTGCTCACTTACCCAGAAGTGTATGAAGTTGGTGCTTCCAATCTGGGACACATCATCCTTTACAACATTTTGAACGCAGGGCCGAGACAGTTGTGCGATCGAGCTTATTTGCCCGCCCCCGACTTGGCAGCAAAACTGCGATCGACCAAAACTCCCCTGTTTGCCGTAGAATCCAGGCGATCGCTCACAGAATTTGATATTCTGGGCTTCAGCCTCAGCTACGAACTCGGAGCCACAAACATTCTGGAAATGCTGGATTTAGCCGGCATTCCCCTAACTTGGCAAGAAAGAGCGACCAATCGCCAAAACGGTCAAATGCCGCTGATTTTTGCTGGCGGGCAAACAGCAACTTCCAATCCCGAACCCTACGCTGACTTTTTTGACTTCATCGCTTTGGGAGATGGAGAAGAATTGCTGCCAGAAATTGGCTTGATTTTGGCAGAAGGCAAAACTAATAATTTGAGCCGAGAAGCATTGCTGCTGGATTTAGCGCAAATTCCCGGTGTCTACGTCCCGCAATTCTACGATATGGCGGCCGACGGTTCAGTTCATCCCAACCGCCCGCAAGTTCCCGAACGAATTCTGCGCCGCGTGGCAACTCCGATACCAGCTTATTCGATCGGCCTGGTTCCCTACGTCCAGACAGTACATGACAGATTGACAGTAGAAATCCGCCGGGGATGCACCCGCGGATGTCGCTTCTGTCAGCCGGGAATGCTGACTCGCCCCGCGCGCGATGTCGAACCGCAGCAAGTCGTAGAGGCGATGGAACAGGGGATGCAAGCCACCGGGCACAGCGAGTTTTCGTTGCTTTCCCTCAGTTGTTCCGATTATCTGGCACTCCCAGCAGTTGGGATGGAAATCAAAAATCGCCTGAAAGATAAAAATATTTCTCTGTCTCTCCCCAGCCAGCGGGTAGACAGATTTGACGATAATATTGCCGACATTCTCGGCGGTACGCGACAAGGCGGTTTGACTTTTGCGCCGGAAGCTGGTACTCAGCGGATGCGCGACATCGTTAACAAAGGTTTGACCAACGAAGAATTGCTCCGGGGTGTCAAAACTGCGGTCGATCGCGGCTGGGATAAAATCAAGCTGTATTTTATGATCGGTTTGCCCGGAGAAACAGATTTTGATGTTCTGGGCATCGCCGAAACAGTCCGCTGGCTGCACAGGGAATGCAGGATCGATGGTCGGCGGGGACTGAATTTTAATTTGACAATTTCTAATTTTACGCCTAAGCCTCACACTCCTTTTCAGTGGCACTCGGTTTCTAATGCTGAGTTTTCCCGCAAGCAAAAACTCCTGAAGGGAGAATTTCGCGGGATGCGGGGCGTTAAGGTGAATTACACTGATGTGCGGATTTCGGCAATGGAGGATTTTGTCGGACGGGGCGATCGACGTTTGGCTGCTGTAGTCCGCCGCGCTTGGGAACTTGGCGCGGGTATGGATGCGTGGTGGGAAAGCTTGGATCAGGCTTACAAAGCTTGGACTCAGGCGATCGATGAATCGGGCCTAACCTGGAAATACCGCCAAGTCGAAAGCGGCGAGTGGAATCTTTTTGAGAAGGAAGAAGGAAGAAGGAAGAAGGAAGAAGGAAGAGGGAAGAAGGAAGAAGGAAGAGGGAAGAAGGAAGAAGGAAGAGGGAAGAAGGAAGATTTTCCCAATTCTCCCTCTCTCCCCCTCTCCCCTTCCCCCACTCTCCCCCTCTCCCCCTCCCCCTCTCTCCCCCTCTCTCTCGATCAGGCCCTGCCTTGGGATCACTTAGATACGGGAATTGACAAAAACTGGCTGAAAATTGACTTGCAAAAGGCTTTAGAAGCAGCGACGGTTCCCGACTGTTCCTTTGAAGGCTGTTCGCGCTGCGGGGTGTGTGGCACCGATTTCGGACACAATGTGGTTGTGGATGCGCTGCCAATTCCTGAGTTTGCCGGCGAGTTCGTGCCGAATACGGAGCGGAAACAGCGTTTGCGGGTTTGGTTCGGCAAGGTGGGCGATATGGCTTTGGTTGGTCATTTGGATTTGATCCGATTGTTCGATCGAGTAGTCCGCAGAGCCGATTTGCCGATTTCGTTTACCGGCGGGTTTCACCCGAACCCTCGGATTTCTCTGGCAAATGCTCTGCCTCTGGGTGTTACCAGCACTGGGGAAATTGCCGACTTTGAGCTCACTGAGTCGATCGATATTGAGAGTTTTCGGGAAAAGTTGGCCGCTAAGCTGCCGGAAAATATTCCGATTTACAAGGTTGAGTCGATCGATCTCAAGGCTCCTTCTGCTAACCAGTTGTTAGAAGCAGCGGAGTACGTGATTACTGTGACCTCCGCAGGCTCGCTGACAGAAAATGGCGAATTAGACCGGGACAATGCTGCTCCTGTCTCGGTGGCTCCTGATGCCAACTGGGAAACTTGGGTCAAGACGATCGTCGAAACCGAGGCTTTTTGGCGGGTGCATACTACTAAGTCGGGAAAGACGCAGGATGTCAATTTGCGCGAAAGGCTGCACAAACTAGAACTTGTAGAGCAGAAACCAGACAGCAGCACCTCTGCTAAGAGTGCTACATCCGAAGGTAGAGCCGTCTTGCGCTTTACCGGGAGTTGTCGCAGCGACGGCAACTTGCTAAAGCCAGAACATATTGTTTTCATGCTCGAACAAGTCAGCCAGCAGGAAATTCAGCTTCTGCAGGTTGAGCGTAGTCAGCTAATCCTGGGTTATGGTTAAGATAGGGAAGCCGTGGTGGAATATTTCACCTTCGGCTCTCGATCGGGATGTGTCGTTTCACGCTATAATCGCTTGTTATGGAAGCCGCGGCGGCTCGAGCGCTTTAGTCGCTCGCCGCCCTCGTCAACCAGCAACGCGGGCTGGGTGCAATTGCTTCTGTTCAAGACTTCAAGCCTTTTTGTTGTACATTCACGGGCTAAATCTAGCACCAAACCCGCAGGAGCGGGGTCTGAACCAAATTTAGCGATTAATTTCGATCGATCGACTGGTTGTCGGTGGTCGGCTTATTCAAAAATCTCACGGTTCAAACCGCAGAGCGGGTATTCAACAATAGATGTTTTTGGCGGGTCAAAAAATGGAGATAAGCCCCCGACTTAAGTCGTGAAGAACCAAAAATTTTAGATTTTAGATTAAAGTTCCAGCTCCCAGATTCATCTGTGGAGTAAATCTAAAATCTAAAACCTAAAATCTAAAATCGACTGACCCGTCAAAAAACCGAGATAAGCCCCCGACTTAAGTCGTGGAGAACCAAAAATTTTAGATTTTAGACTTTAGTTCAATCTCCCAGATTCATCTGTGGAGTCAATCTAAAATCTAAAATTTAAAATCTAAAATTGACTGACCCGTCAAAAAACGGAGATAAGCCCCCGACTTAATTCGTGGAGAACCAAAATTTTAGATTTTAGACTAAATTTCAATCTCCAAGATTTATCTGTGGAGTAGATCGAGAATCTAAAATCTAAAATCTAAAATCGACTGACAAGGTTTTAGGCTTGGCAGGGGCGGAGGTTGCAGTCGAATGCCAAACAGGGGTGTGTTGAGTGCGATCGCGCAAGAATTCAACAAAAGTCTAGGCGCTTTCACTCCTACCTACTTTCCCTCAAAACCAGCCCTCTACCACCACGCAAGCGGAGTTATCAGTTCGTAGTGTTAAGTTGTGTGTTAAGAAATTGGTACGGTGTCAATGAATTTATTCGCTGAGTTCAAAGGAAGAGTTGTAAGTGGTGAGTTTTGAGTATTGATTTCGCAATTCTCAACTCAAATCTCAATACCGCTAACTCGATAAAAGCCTCCTTATTTCTATCTCTCAGATTTATCTGCTGAGCATAACTCATAACTCTGTACGGGCGGGTTTAACTACTTTATCTGTAACTGTTAACAGTGAACAGTCAACAGTTAACAGTGAACGGTTAACTGTGAACAGTCAACAGTTAACAGTGAACGGTCAACAGTTAACTTTCCTTCCACCCTGCACCAACTCACAGCTAATAACTCTTCAAGCAACTACTAATTACAGTCTAAGTCAGAGGCACTATGAGTGCGTAAGTGTCTCTAACTTGCTGCCAGTTTTTTGAGGAAATTGAATGACAAAGCAGATAGTTATAGCAGAGCAGCATCGCATTGCTGCCGTCTTTTCAGAAGATCAAATCCAAGAACTTGTGGTAGCCACAGGCAGCCACCAAGTCAGTGACATTTACTTGGGAATTGTTGAAAATGTACTCCCTGGGATAGATGCGGCCTTCGTCAACATTGGCGACCCAGAACGTAACGGGTTTATGCACGTCACAGACCTCGGCCCGCTGCGCCTTAAACGCTCGGCAGGAGCAATTACAGAACTCCTGACCCCCCAGCAGAAAGTGGTGGTACAGGTAATGAAAGAACCGACGGGCAGCAAAGGCCCCCGGCTGACAGGCAACATTACCCTGCCGGGTCGCTATTTGGTACTGATGCCCTACGGCAGGGGAGTCAATCTCTCGCGGCGGATCAAGTCCGAAGCCGAGCGCAACCGCCTCAGAGCCCTGGCTATTTTGGTGAAACCGGCGGGGATGGGGCTGCTGGTACGCACTGAAGCTGAAGGGATGACCGAAGAAGCGATCATGGAAGATTTGGAAGTCCTCCAAAAACAGTGGGAAGCCGTTCAACTCGAAGGCGGTACTTCGCGGGCGCCGGCACTGCTCAACCGGGATGACGATTTTATCCAGCGGGTGCTGCGAGATATGTTCAGCGGTGACGTGAATCGGATTGTGGTGGACTCGCAAAATGGAATTAAGCGGGTGAAGCAACAGTTGATGAGCTGGAACGGCGGTAAACTTCCTGCGGGAGTTTTGATCGACCACCACCGAGAGCGCGCCTCGATTTTAGAATTTTTCCGGGTTAACGCTGCGATTCGAGAAGCCCTCAGACCAAGGGTGGATTTGCCTTCGGGCGGTTATGTGATTATCGAGCCGACTGAGGCGCTGACGGTGATCGATGTCAACTCTGGCTCGTTTACTCGATCGGCCACGGCGCGAGAAACTGTACTCTGGACAAATTGCGAAGCAGCAACGGAAATTGCTAGACAACTGCGGTTACGCAATATTGCCGGGGTGATTATTGTTGACTTTATTGACATGGAATCCCGCCGCGATCAGTTGCAGGTGCTGGAACATTTCAATAAAGCTCTCAAAGCTGACAAAGCTCGGCCGCAAATCGCTCAACTGTCGGAATTGGGGCTGGTAGAACTGACTCGCAAGCGCCAAGGTCAAAATATTTACGAGTTGTTCGGCCACAGTTGTCCTACTTGCAGCGGGTTGGGTCATCTGGTGCAACTCCCCGGAGAAGAAGACTTCGCCGCAGCGGTGCGGGAATCGGGCGATCGCACTGTTGCTACCTCGAACCGCGTTTTGTTGAATTTGCCAGAAGGATTGGAACGTCGCAGCTTGACGCCTGTGCCGGCTGCAACTCCTGCGCCAGTGCGGGAAGAACGCCCCCCCGAACCTGCTCGGGCTGCTTGGGAACCTCAGAGCGAAAGTGTGGATTTTGAGACCGGCAGCAACGCCTCGCCTTTGGACTTGCTCAACCATCCCAGCTATCAGGATTTGGGGAACGGAACCAGACGGCGGCGCCGCCGCCGGATTGGCGAAGAGCCTTTTGCCCTCCCGGTGGAGGAGGAACCGGTACGCAGCAAGTTGCGGCTGCCGAATACTTCGAGCGCGCCTGTGGCGGATACCCGCTCTGAGTATCTGGCGCCCCCCGGCATCCGGGCGGCTTCGGAGGGATTCGGGCTGGTGAATATGGCGACTGTTGGCAGGCGCGAGGATTTCGATCGCGTGCGTCCGGCTAAGTCTGAGTTGATGAAGCCGATGGTGGAGCCTCCGGAGGTGATTTCGGTGGAAATGACGGCGGAGGAGCAGGATGTTTATGCTCTGATGGGGGTTTCTCCTTTGGTGCTTACTGATCGCAGCGTGAAAAATCCTAAGAATGCGATCGTTTCGGTGACTCTCCCCGGAGTGGCCCCAAACAAGCCGCCTTTCGAGCAGCTCGAGTTTGAATTTGAAGCGACGACGCCTCCTGCACAGAATGTTGAGGAACGAGATTATTATCCTGAAAGGTCGGTAGTTGAGCCTGTTTTTTCGGATGATGATGATGATGATGAGGCCCAAATTTATGGCGAGAGTTTGATCGACGAAGCTGATGATTTTGATCAGATTGAGGAACCCAGCGATGTGATGGGCGAATCCTATGAACCGATCGAATCCTATGAGCCGATCGCACTCAATGAGCCGATCGAATCCAATGAGCCGATCGAATCCAATGAGCCGATCGAATCCAATGAGCCGATCGAATCCAATGAGCCGATCGAGTCGAGCGAACCCGAGGAGCCTGCTATCAACCGCCGTCGCCGCCGCCGCTCATCTGCCGTTGTGGATGAATAGTTATGAAAGAAGAGGGAAGAGAGAAGAGGGAAGAAAGAAGAAGGAAGAAGGAAGAAGTAGAAATTTTTGCTCTCTTCCCATCTTTCCATCTTCCCCTTTCCCCCTCTCCCTCGAACCCTCTGGTAATTGCGGGTGTGGATGAAGTCGGACGAGGCGCTTTGTTCGGGCCGGTGGTGGCTGCAGCCTGCATTTTGCCCGACGAAGTTCTCGATGAATTAGCAAGTTGCGGGGTGCGCGACAGCAAGCAGTTGAGTGCCGCAGCCCGGAGTCGGTTAGCCGTAAAAATCCGGGCTGTGGCTGTTGACTGTCAAATTGGTGTGGCTTCGGTGCGGGAAATCGATCGCCTCAATATTTTGCAGGCTTCTTTGTTGGCGATGAAACGGGCGATTTTGAAGTTGAAGGTGACGCCGGATTTGTGTTTGGTTGATGGGAATCAAAGGATTCCCAATTTGGCGATCGAACAAGAGACGATGATCAAGGGTGATGCGCGATCGATTCAGATTGCTGCTGCTAGTATTGTGGCGAAAGTTTGGCGCGATGAATTAATAGTACGTTTAGCTGTTAAGTATCCTGAATATGACTTGACAAATAACAAGGGATATGGAACAGCAAAACATAAATTGGCTTTGGAACGCTGGGGTGTATCTGTCTTTCACCGACAATCTTTTAGTCCTTGTCAAAAATAGTTAGTTATATCTCATATCTTGCACCATTGTCAGCAACAGGCTTTCCGGCCTGTTCCACAAGAAAATTTATCTTTTGTGGAACAGGCCGGAAAGCCTGTTCATAAAAGACTAATTGAGAAATGGTGCAATATCTCAGTTGTATCTCACATCTTGCACCATTCTCAACTAACCCTTGCATTTTCTCCCAGAATGTGAAAGAAAGGGCGTAGAAACAATCAGGTAGGTCAATGTTAACCATTCTTAAACAGTAAGTACCAGTATTATTAAGCTATTCTGCATTTAAAGGATCGGTCAAAAAAAATCAAAGTATTGTGGGGTGTCCCGCCCGGCCTAACTAAATATACAATTTAAATGCGCGACAGCTTAGTCGCTTTCTCAATCATTAAATGGTGAGTGCGGGCAGTAATTTGAGTTGTGATAAAAGCCAGGGTTTCAGCAATACAGAACATAAGCAAAACTTCTCTACTTAGGGCTCCATACCCACGGCACCTTACCGCTTTAGTCAGAGCGAGTTTTATGAGAACTTTAGTCCTCACTAGAAACCGCTACTCGTGATGTGGATGCGATCGCGCCGATCGCACTTTAGGATGGTTTGATCGGTTGTTCGATCGGCAATTCTATGATAAACTCTGCTCCGTGACCCAGTGCAGACACGCAGCTAAGTTTTCCCCCGTGTTCTTGGAGAACTTTGTAGGAAATTGACAGGCCTAAACCAGTGCCTTTGCCGGCGGGCTTGGTGGTAAAAAAAGCCTCGAATAACTGCTGGGAAACTTCTTCTGGCATACCGGGGCCGTTGTCAGAAATCCTAATTACAGCATTGGAGTTTTGAACTTCTGTCCTAATTTTAATCTTGCTGCGGTTAGCTTTGACTTCGGCAACTGAACGCCCTTCATTGTATTCCTCGATCGCGTCGATCGCATTTCCAATCAAATTCATAAATACCTGATTGACTTTCCCCGCATAACACTCAACCAAAGGCAAATTGCCATAGTCTTTAATTACCGCAATTTCGGGATAGTTGCCTCTGGCTTTCAGGCGACTTTGCAGGATCAGCAACGTTCCTTCAATCCCTTCGTGCAGGTTAACTTTGCTCATTTGAGAATCATCTTTGCGGGAGAAATTTCTGAGCGATCGCACGATTTCCCGAATGCGATCGGCCCCTACCTGCATCGAAGACATCGCTTTCGGCAAATCTTCTAGCAGAAAGTCTAGCTCGATATCCTTAATTTTATCTTGAATTGCTGCCGGCGGCTGCGGGCAGTTTTGCTGGTACATATCGAGCAAATTCAGCAAATCTTCCGTGTAGTGGCCGACGTGAACCAGATTGCCGCAAACGCTGCTAACGGGATTGTTAATTTCGTGAGCTACACCCGCTACCATTTGACCGAGAGTAGACATTTTTTCAGTATGAATCAATTGAGCTTGAGTTTGCTGCAATTCGTGCAAAGTATTTTCGAGTTGAAGTTTTTGTTGGGTTAACTCGATTTGCGATCGCAGCAAAGCTTCTTCACTGCGTTTCTGCTCGGAAATATCAGTAATTAACCCTTCCAAAGCTATCAATTCTCCCGAGTCGGAAAACACTCCCAAACCTTGCTCCCAAACCCATTTTAATTCGCCATTTTTAGAAGTAATTCGGTAATTTAGCTGATAGGGTCGATTTTCTTGCAAGGCAACTTGCACGGCATTCCACAAATTATCGCGATCGTCGGGGTGAGTCAATTCCGAGAGAGAAATTTGCCGAGTGCCGATAAATTCTTCAGGAGAATAGCCGGCTAACTGATAGCAACCTTCGCTGACAAACTCCATACTGCGATCGGCATCGTTGCGAAAACGGTAGGCCATCCCCGGCAAATTGCTCATCAGCGTTGCCAGGGCCCGCTGGCTTTCCCGTAGGGCTTCTTCGGCGTGTTTGCGATCGGTAATATCCGTCATCACCGCCAGCATACAGAGTTCGCCGTCCAAATTAATCAACTCTGCTGACAGCAAACACACCACCACCGAACCCGACTTCATCCGAAACTCGCATTCCTGATTGCGAACAACACCTTGTTGGTGCAAACTTCGCCTAAAATTAAGTCGGTCTTGAGGCCTTACCCAAATATTTAACCCCGGTACTGTATTCCAGGTCGTTTCTTCTAAAGCGTAACCAGTCATCAACAAAAAACTATCATTAACTTCAATAAAACGACCCTCTGCAAAAGTAGTAATAATCATCGGATCGGGACTTGAGCGAAAAGCCTTAGAAAACTTTTCTTCCGACAATCTCAACTTTTTAATAGCCTCTTCCAACTGACTTGTCCGCTCTTTAACCCGGCATTCCAATACCTCGTTAGCCTGCTTCAGGGCCTCCTCAGCCTGCACCCGCTCAGTGATATCGCGCACCACGCCTTGCAGCCCCATTTTGCCGCCAATATCCATAGAAGTTAGCAGCACTTCTGCCGGAAACTCAGAACCATCTAAACGGCAGTGCCGCCAGTCAAAACGGCAATTTCCCGCTCGCAGAGCCGTATTAATTCGCTCTTGAGAAAGACTCATAGAATCTTGTCCGTCGGGTTGCAGCACCGGGCTGAATTCCGAAGGATGCTTGCCGCAAAACTCCGATTCAGTGCTGCATCCAAATAACTTTAAAGTAGCCGGATTGCAATCCAAAAAACCCTCTTCGTCTAGCAGCATTACCGCATCTGTCGTCGATTCGTACAAACTGCGAAACTTTTTTTCAGAGGCCTGCAAAGAAGCAATCAACTGCATTTTTTCCTCTGCCGCTCGCTTTTGCTTGGTAATGTCCTGCATTACTTGAGAAAAGCCCTGCAACTTTCCCCTTTCATCGCGCAAAGGAGTAACAATAATATTCCCCCAAAATCGCGTTCCGTCTTTGCGAAGCCGCCAGCCTTCATTTTCGTATCGACCTTCTGCCACTGCCCGGATTAATTTTTCTTGGGGCTTGCCGCTTTCAATATCTTCTTTGGTGAAAAAACACTCCGAATTATGACCGACTATTTCATGAGATATGTATCCCAAAATGCGTTCTGCCCCAGAATTCCAACTAGCTACATACCCATCAGGATCTAACATAAATATAGCATAATCCTTAACTCCTTCAATTATTAAGCGCAGGCGTTCTTCGCTTTCTCGAAGTCCAGATTCTGCCTGCTTGCGCTGGGTGATATCTTCTACAAAACCTTCATAGTAGAGCAATTTACCTCGTTCATCGCAGACAGCCCGCGCATTTTCAGCGATCCAAATTATTGTTCCGTCTCGGCGATAAATCTGCGACTCAAAATCCGACACGACGCCCTGTTCTTGCAAAGCAGAAACAAACTGATCGCGCCGATCAGGATTGACGTAAAGCTGATCGCTGATATCAGTCAGACAGCTCATCAATTCTGCGGGGGAATTATATCCGTAAATGCGAGCTAAAGCTGGGTTAGCGCTGATGTAGCGACCGGATTGAGTTGTTTGAAAAATACCCGACACAGCATTTTCAAACATACTATAATATTTGGCTTCCATTTGGTGCAGTGCCTCCGCGACATTCAGGCATTCTATCGCTTTATTTCCTAATTTTTGATTTACCACTTGTGAATACCCTGCTCTTGTGTGTGAGTTGAATATTTTGGTCTACCGCCTCTTAAATTTGAGCCGTTAGTTAGGCTGAAAGATAGTGTGTTGCAGCCGGAGACGAGTGTGTTTATTCATCTGTCCTACTGGGCTGTTAGTTGTTAGTGGTTGGTGCTGAAAGTTTAGTTTATCCAGTATTTATTTGAGGCTAGAGTGGCTGTCACGATCGCATTGGCATATCGATCGGTCTACGGTGCAGGTGTTCGAGCAAAACCTGCTCCTTAAAATCTCCCTGAATATATTAGCAGTTGAATCCCCTGAAATCAGTTATTAGCAAGGATGTTGTTACCAGAATAAAAGGCTGCGACTTATACAATCGCAAGAGTCTATTTTTAGGATTTGGGTGAGAGTGCGATCGACTATTACGCGAGGCAACAAACCCGCCTGCAGGAGCTAAAAGCTCGCTCTCCTTGCTGTCAGTCGATTTGAGATTTTAGATTAAAGTTGACACCACAGATGAATCTGGGGTTCTCCTAATGTCTAAAATTTTTGGCTATCCACAACTCCTGTCGCAAACTTTTATCGGTCTTTGGGTTCTCTGAGTTACTGTTAAGTATTATTGCTGATAGATAATACAGGAGACTGCTGGTAGTTGTACGCTCTGGGGTTTCTATGTAAAGTTGGCACAAGAAGAGGGTAATTGTTGTATCAAAAAATTCATATTCTGCTGCTGCGGGCAGAAAAATTCTGTAGCAGTGCTGGCATTTGGGCAAAAATCTGGATCGGGGCGTGCAAAATGTGGTCGGCAAGTCTGGTAAAATCCCGATCGATTCTCGGTTTGGCCGCAAAGCTCGATCGAGCTAAATTTGACTAAAACTAATAAATGACAGATTCTCCTCTCCTAGCAACGCCAGAGTTATCCCCTGCTTCAACCCAGACGGCGGATTCTCCTGTGTGGCCAGCCCTCCTGCAACAACTATTAGACAGACAATCTCTCTCACGCGCCCAAGCAGCCGACTTGATGCAGGGATGGCTAGCAGAAGCTATTCCCCCCGTCCTCTCAGGAGCTATTTTAGCGGCCATCCAAGCCAAAGGCATCTCTGCCCAAGAATTGGTAGGAATGGCTCAGGTATTGGATTCTCAGTCGCTTGCAGGTGAGTCGGAGAGCGTTTTCAATTCCCCATCTCCAATCTCCAACCTCAAATTAATTGATACTTGTGGCACCGGCGGCGACGGCGCTTCCACGTTTAACATTTCCACTGCTGTCGCTTTTGTGGCCGCCGCCGGCAAAGTTCGAGTCGCCAAACACGGAAATCGCTCCGCCTCAAGCAAAGTGGGTTCTGCTGACGTGTTGGAAGCACTGGGAGTCAACCTCAACGCCGATCCCGCGAAGGTAAAAGCTGCGGTAGACGAAGTAGGCATCACCTTTTTATTTGCGCCTGGGTGGCATCCCGCACTTAAGGCTGTAGCGTCGCTCCGGCGCACTTTGAAGGTACGGACTGTTTTTAACCTTTTAGGGCCCCTTGTCAATCCTATGCGCCCTACAGGGCAGGTAATTGGGGTGTTCGATCCTAGTCTGGTATCAACTATTGCCCAAGCTTTGGGCGAGTTGGGGACTGAGTTAGCTGTAGTCGTTCACGGCAGAGAAAAGTTGGACGAGGCGGGGTTGGGTGATGTGACTGATTTGGCGGTTTTGTCTGATGGCAAAGTCGAACTGACTACTTTAGACCCCCAAAAGGTAGGATTGACACCAAGTGCGATCGGCTCGTTAAAAGGCGGAAATGTTGAGGAAAACGCCGAGATTTTGCGGAACGTTTTGCAAGGCAAAGGTACGCCCGCACAAATGGATGTTGTAGCTTTGAATGCTTCTTTGGCTTTTCAGGTAGGAGGTGCAATTCCTATGGGTTCCCACGCAGCAGGAGTTTCTATGGCTAAGGACATTTTATTGAGCGGTGAATCTTGGTTGAAGTTGCAGCAGTTGATTGAGTTTTTGAAATGAAGGAAGAAGGAAGAGGGAAGAGGGAAGAAGGAAGAGGGAAGAAGTAAAGAAAAATTTAGAATGCCCAAATCTTCCCGCTCTAACCGTCTAAAACTCAGCCTTCTGCATTCATACTTTTTCAAGTTGGGAAACTTTTTTCTCTCTTCTCTTCTTGTTGGTTAGTAAAAAAAAACCCTTCTTCCTTCTTCCTTCTTCCTTCTTCCTTCTTCCTTCTTCCTTCAACCCTCTGTTTAAGAGCGCGATCGAAATTCAATCACATCTTGCTTAATCGTTATGTCTTTATTACCAAAAAAGTCGTGACCCAATAGTCCGATATCTAGCGACGGCGAGACTGCGACAACTACATTGTTAACCGCCAGACCCCCAGCTTCCATAGAAGTCAAACGACCGAGGGGAAAAGTAGCCACTCCGTTCGGAGTTTGTGCTTGCACTGTTCCCTGGAGCACAACGCCCAAGGCTTTAGCCATTGCTGGTGTAATTACTGTGCCACTAGCTCCAGAATCTACCATCATCTCGAACTTTTGTTTACCGTTAAATGTGACTTCTATGACGGGGATATTGGCCTCTCGGCGTTTAATTTTTGCCTGAAATACTCCAGACTTCGCTGCGGGCGCAGTAGCGGAATTCAATGCTTCGGGGAGAAAACCGCAGACTGATTGGCTGAGGTTGAGGGTTCGGCCTGACGAGCTCCGCATGAAGCATCCCTCACTTTCTTGAGCCACTGCTCGCGAGGAGTTGGCAACAGTCCCTATTAAAATTGAACTGCTCAGAGAAATAGCTGTTGTTACAACCAGTAACGGTTTGCACAGTTTTTGAGAGCTCAGTAGATGCTTGTATAAGTTTGAGAGTAAAGGCAAGGGAGATTTACTAGCCATAGTTTCGTTAAACGCTGTAGCTCGATCGTAACAGCGACAACTGCCTTTTGGTATAGATTTAGACTTCAGGCCCTCATAAGCTGCTGGCAGATAAATTGCTGGGGCGGGGGGAGATGGAAAATTTGCACTTGTTGCAGCTTTTTGATTACCTGTTGCTTCTGCCTCGGGCATAGGTGCCTTGGTTTGCCGAACCATTGCACAAATTAAAATAATATCTGTATATTGCCGACTAGCATCAAATCGCTGGCAGTGGTAAGAATTAAACCAAACGAAAGTAATTAAGGATGCCATGTCACTTTCAACTGCACAACCCGCTCTCCTAGTCCTGGCTGACGGTACTGCTTACCGCGGCTGGTCGTTTGGCGCTGACGCCACCGTCGTTGGCGAGGTAGTATTTAATACGGGAATGACGGGCTACCAAGAAGTATTGACCGATCCCAGCTATTGCGGTCAAATTGTAACTTTTACTTATCCAGAATTGGGCAATACCGGGGTAAATCTCGAAGACGAAGAATCCTCGCGCCCCCAAATTCGAGGTGCGATCGCCCGGAACGTATCCAGCCGCCCCAGCAACTGGCGCTGCTCGCAATCTCTGCAAGACTACCTAAAACAGTACGATATCCCCGGCATTTACGGGATCGACACCCGCGCCCTCACTCGCAAAATTCGCACGGTGGGAGCGATCAACGGTGGCATTTCGACCACGATTCTCGACCAGGCGGAACTTTTGGAGCAAGTGCAAGATGCCCCCAGCATGGACGGGCTGAATCTGGTCCAGGAAGTCACCACTCGCGAGGTTTACGAGTGGTCTGAAGCCACGGACTCGGTTTGGGAGTTCAGTCCTACAGTCAAACCTGCTAACGGCGAAATGTGGACGGTGGTAGCGCTAGACTTTGGGATCAAGCGCAACATCCTGCGGCGTCTGGCGAGTTATGGGTGTCGGGTCATCGTTGTCCCCGCTGACACGTCGCCCGAGGAAATCCTCAAATACAACCCGGACGGCATTTTTCTGTCCAACGGCCCCGGAGATCCGGCGGCGGTAACGGAAGGGATCGCGACTGCGAAAGCTTTGTTAAAGTCGGACAAACCGGTATTCGGCATCTGCATGGGACACCAGATTTTAGGACTTTCCTTGGGTGCAGAAACTTTTAAACTTAAGTTCGGCCACCGGGGATTGAATCATCCAGCGGGTTTAACTCAGCAAGTAGAAATTACTAGCCAAAATCATGGTTTTGCGATCGACCCCGATTCCTTAGTCCCAGAAGTAGAAATTACTCATCTCAATTTGAACGATCGCACCGTAGCCGGATTGAAGCATAAAACTCTGCCACTGTTCTCAGTGCAGTACCACCCAGAAGCTAGTCCGGGCCCGCACGACGCCGATTATTTATTCGATCGATTCGTGCAGTCAATGCGAGACAATCAGAAAGTAGCCAGCAGTAAATAGTCAGCAGTCAGCAGTCAACCGTTAATGACTGCTGCCTCAAAAAAACTAAAAACCACTGACCAAAAAAAACTGTAGACAAAAGACCAAAAAACTCCTATAATGAAGCCTCGACTTTAAGCCATATCTAGCTAGGAGGGTGTCATTCCTGAGTCATTGACCCTGACCGTTAGCCTCAGAGGCACTCGCGAAGTCAGGAATAACTGTCAGTTATTTCGCCTGACGGGCCTGCTGGACGCTTTTTCTGAGGCAACTTTTCGGAAGGTAATAAGCAAATGTATTGACGAGGGCCCAAAACACGTAATTTTGGACTTGTCTCAGATAGACTTTGTGGATAGTTCAGGCCTGGGCGCACTTGTGCAACTTGTCAAAAAAGCCCAAACCTTGGAGGGGACATTGCAAATTGTCTCAAATCCCCGCGTAACTCAGACTGTTAAACTGGTTCGCTTAGAGAAATTTTTGTCTTTGCAGCCTTCGGTTGATGAGGCGGTAAAAAACGTCAAGGATGCTTGACGCCAAAGTGGATTAAATTAGCTATCCGGTTCTCAACGCTGGATAGCAAATTTTTATTTTTTTGCTGGTAAAACAATACCGATTTACCCAGAAGCTGTGACACGGGCCAGCCACCCTTTCCCCGATGCTTAGAGTTTCGGTGGATGGGCAGTAAAATATGTGTGGCAAACACGCGGAAAAATGGTATAAAAATTAGAGCATCCAGATTTGGTAAAAAGCCTTTTTTAGGAGTGCGATTAGGAGTGCGATCGTCTTTGCGCCAAGCTTTGCCTATATATCTCGCTTCGTGATCTGACCGCGAACACTCCTGGGAAAGCTATAATTGCTGAAGTAGCGAAAGACGCAATAAGTAAGTGACTAGAAAAACCAAGCTGTGCGGAAGTTTTATTTAAAAAAGTATGTCGCCGATCGCAGATGACGGGCTCAAACTGAGTCTGACGGATATCAGTTTAAATCGAGTGCATCCTGCGAGGGCTACACCAGCAGAAATAGAAAGAATTTCGCCCGCAGCCTGGGCCTATTTGGGAGATGCAGTGTACGAACTCTACGTTCGGAGTTCGTACTTAGTGCCACCCAAAAGATTGCAAGCTTATCACGAATTGGTGGTGGGGCAAGTACGAGCCGAAACTCAAGCGCGTCATTTGCGATCGCTCTCTCCTTACTTGAACAGTACAGAATTAGCAATTGTCAAGCGCGGCCGCAATGCTGCAGCGGGCCGTTCTAAGCGAGCCGATCCAGAGATATACCAACAAGCCAGCAGCTTAGAAACCTTGGTCGGATATTTGTATCTCACCGATCCCGAAAGATTGACCGAACTTCTGGCACTTTTAGATCTTGAGACTTAAAGGATTTAGCAGCAGTTAAGAGTTGGGAATGGGGAGGGATTAATTAAGCATCCTTGCACGGCTAACATAAAACAGCAAAAATCTCGATCGGCAAAACAGGATTTATCAGTTATTAACTAGCAATTTGAACACAGCAAAATCCTTGCTCCCTCCCTAGAATATCTAAAATCTCAAAGCCCCAAGATTGCTCCCTCAATCAAGAATCAAGAATCTCAAATCTACAATCCATTAACCTTCAGCCAAAACGTTTTGACCACAACAAATCCAATGAGAAAATTTACCAGACCAGACTCCTCGCGATCAAATTCCGACAGCAAGCCATTCAAAAGCGAAGGCCGCCGTCAGGACTCACAACCATCCTCTGCCCGCTTTGAACGCAAGCCCCGTCCCGAAACTCGCGGAGTAGACGCGCCTCAAAAGCGATCGAGCTTCGCCCCGCAATCGCGAGAAATGCCTGTGAGAGCAATTTTCAAACGGAGAGCCGATTCCGACAGCCAACCATCCCTTCGCAGAAATAATACTTACCAAGACAGAGACAGCAGCCCGCAGGAATCCCGGGGCAATTATTACCAAGACAGAGACAGCAGCCCGCAGCCGGTCCGCAACAATTTCCGAGACAGAGACAGAGACAGCAGCCCGCAGCCGGCCCGCAACAATTTCCGAGACAGAGACAGAGACAGAGACAGCAGCCCGCAGCCGGCCCGCAACAATTTCCGAGACAGAGACAGAGATAGCAGCCCGCAGCCGGCCCGCAACAATTTCCGAGACAGAGACAGAGACAGCAGCCCGCAGGAATCCAGGGGCAATTATTACAAAGACAGAGACAAAGACAAGAGCCCGCAGGAATTCCGGGGCAACCATTTCAGAGACAGAGACAAAGACAGAGACACTCGCCCTGTTGACAGTGCCTCAAATACAGTCGTGCAACCAGACGCAGACACAGACGACATGATTTACGGCCGCCATGCGGTGCAAGCGGCTTTAGAAACAAACCAAGTCCTCAACCGGATCTGGGTTGTTCCGCACCTGCGCTACGATCCCCGCTTTCACAGCTTGCTAACGGAAGCCAAGGCCAACGGCAGCATAATTGATGAAGTTGACGATTTGCGCCTCGACTACATCACCCGCAAGGCCAACCACCAAGGCGTAGCGGCTCAAGTATCAGCCTACGAATACCTGGATTTGAGCGAACTGATCGCGAAGGCTAAGTCGGCTTGCGAAGATCCAGTAATTGTGGTAGCCGAAGGACTCAACGACCCGCATAATCTAGGGGCGATTATTCGCACCGCAGAAGCATTGGGCTCTCAGGGCATGGTGATTCCGCAGCGGCGGGCTGTTGGGATTACCTCGGCAGTGAGAAAAGTGGCAGCAGGGGCATTGGAAAGCCTGCCCGTGGCGAGGGTTGTCAATCTTAACCGGGCACTGGAAGAACTCAAAGAGGCTGGATTCTGGATTTATGGTACTGCAGCAGGCGTCGGTCAATCTGTAGAGACAGTCAAATTCTCCGGGCCCACTGTTTTAGTGGTAGGTGGTGAAGCTGATGGTTTGAGCCTTTTGATACAGCGCGGATGTGACGGATTAGTTTCAATTCCTTTAAGGGGCAATACTCCTAGCCTGAATGTCTCAGTAGCAACGGGGATGGCTTTATACGAAATTTACCGTCAGCGCGGGCCCAAAAAGTTTCACGTACACGGATCGTAAAGGTGGTTGAAAAAAAGAACACAACAGAGTAGTTTATTGTGAATGCCGCTCAGAATAAAGTGGCACCACACCCTGAACAAGTAAGGATAGCCGATCGACTGTCGTTACTTGTTCAGGCGAAAGTAGCAGGGGCCAGGCCCCTAGGTTCAAACAGGAATTCGACACCAATCTATTTAGATATCAGCTTAAAATAGATTTGGATAAATTCTTGGTAGCAGTCAGCTACGTGTAAATAACAAAAGCCTAGGCGTGTTTGCAGCACCCTGAAAACACCGTCAAATACATTAGAAAAGCAGATGAAAGAATTCTTGATTAGCTTGCTCAACTTTTTCGGATTGGCTTGGTGGGTTGAAGTTAAAACTTCAGCGCCGCGGTGCATTTACTATTTTGGCCCGTTCTTAACCGATGGAGAGGCGGAATCTGCAAAAGCAGGATATGTAGAAGACATAGAAAATGAAGGGGCAGAAGGTGTTAGTGTTTCGATTCACCGCTGCAAACCAATTACTTTAACTGTTGCAGAAGATTTGGGAAAGCTTGGTGATGGAGGGCTGTGGCCGGTTTTGAGCGGTCAGTAGAAGCAGGGGGAATTTTGAGTTTTGAGTTTTGACTTTTGAGTTGTAAATAAAAATCCGGTAACTACGGAATTATACCCTGCTGGCGAGCCATGATAGCGACAGGAAGCTCGCACTGCACTCCGAAAATTATGATTCGGAGGCAGACGGCAACGATATAAATTCAAAATTCTTGACTGTTGGGTGATTAATTGCTTCTGACAAACTCCAAACTTAAGACTAGCAATTACCAACTGCTTGGGGGAAATTGTCAATCCAACAATCGATGTCTGCGAGTACCCGATCGGGAATTTCCCAAGGGAACAAGTGGGCTGTATTTGGATAGCACTGCCACTGACAATTTTGGAGGTGGCGGGCTGTTTCTAAACTGGATGCTGAGGTAATGTGCCGATCGCCCTCTCCGGCCAACACCAAGGACGGACATTGAATATCGCCCAGGTGGAGGAGTCGATCGTATCCGGCCCTCAGAGCGGTATTTAACGCCTTGGTGGCCGTGTTGGAAGTCTTGAGGTAGGCGGGGGTACCTGCCTGTGCTAAGTAGCGGTAAGGGGTGGCGTTATGCTGCTGTATCAAGTAGCGAAAGAGCGATCGCCTAGCAAAAGTATCAATATTCCACTGCCAGCCGGGTATCGCCCAATTGATAATTCCGGCTAAACCGGTGTAAAGGTTATCTTGCCAAGAGATGGGAGGATGACTTCCTCGCGGTTTGGCTGCGGATGCAAGGACAATCAAGCCGGTGACTCGCTGGGGATACTTCATGGCTAATTCCAGGGCTAAAATCCCTCCCAAAGACCATCCAACCACCAAACACCGATCGACTCCTAATCTGTCTAATAGTGCTTCTAAATCGACGAGGTGGTCGGTCATTTCAAAGAAAGTTGAGGTGCGGCTGTTGCCGTAGCCGCGCAAGTCTGGGGCGATCGTCTGGAAGCGTTGTGATAGGTGTTCTGTGAAGACAGACATACAATCGCCGGAACCTGGATGGCCGTGCAAGCAGAGAATCGGAAACCCTTTGCCTTTGACGGAAACACTGAGTTTGTGATGCGGCATTTTTTAACTGTTTGGGCGGTGCGTTGTCCCCGCTATAAATTGTATATTCCAGCGGTTAAAAGCTGGGGTTTCGGACAATGTAATCGGCAATTTTAGAAATAGACTGGCGCATTTGTAGCTCGCCGCTGCGGCTGTCAATCACAGTAATCACATAGGCCTCGTCGTCAATGCTCATAGCTAAAGTTGTGCCGAGCACCCGAGAATTTTGGCCGGTTTTTTCGCCCAACCACTGAGCTTTAGTTCCTTCCAAAGCGGCAAATCCCAGAGCGTGATCGTACTGGCGGTTGAGAGTTTCTATTAATAGTTTAGCACCGGGTGTTTCGCCGTTGTAAATTTGCACCATCATTTCGGTGAGTTCGTTAGCAGTCAGGCGGTTGCGACCAGAACCGGGGTTGGAGGGCATAATTCTTTCCCCCATTAATTTGAAGTTGACGCGGGTGACTTCGTAGCCGCTATTATCTAAATATTGATTGATGTAATCCGATCCCAAATAATCGATTAGTTGATTGGTGGCGATATTGCTGCTGCGATAGATCATTTCTTCTAACAGTAGCTGTAGCGGGTAATTGCGATTGGACCTAATCTTTGCCGATGCGTCTTCGGTGAAATTACCGCGACTGACTAATACTTCCTGGTTCAGACTAATTTTTTCTTTTTCGACTTTTTGCATCAGGGCGACAGCAATCGGCAATTTAATTAAGCTGGCCGGACTGGCAGGAGGCACATCGCCCCGCAGGTTTACGCATTCTCTAGAAAGGTTGCAAATGCCGATCGAAGCTTGAGCCGACAAACCGCTTTCCCGAGCAAGTACACCCAAAAAATCAGATTTTGCTTGCTGCACTTGAAAGGTTGCTGCTGTTAAATTTTCCCGGTATTCTTGAGTTTTTGAGGCAGTGAGGGAAGCTAAAAATGAATTTTGAGGAACTTCCTGCAAGTTGTTGAGCGCCTGGTTCCAGAAAAATTGAGTTTGCTGCGAAGATGTGATCGACTGATTTGGCTGCCGTTTAGTTTCTACGGCTCGGTTGGCTAAACGGACTGCTTGCTGTAAGTTGTCCTTAGCCCTCTGTTCTACTAATATTTGAGCTTCCACCGCTTGCAACTGCTGTAGCAGTTGTTCTGGAGGATTGGCGGCGAAGGGAACTAAGCCGGAGAGGATGGTTGGTTCTGGGGAGGGGTTGTCGGGTTGTTCTAATTCGGTGATCAGCCGATCGCGAATTTTGTAGAGTTCGTCTAGCGAACGCGGGTTAGATGATTGAGAAAATGAACTTGCGATGGTTAACATCTGAACCAGTCCGATGCCGACTACTACTGCCGCCATCTTGTTAGCGATCGACAAAAAACACCTCATATCTCGCATATTTAACATCCTCAACACCACCACATTCAATATAAGCAGCTATTGTTACATCAGTCAAAGGGTTTTAGATTTTAGATTTTAGATTGAAGAACAAATCTAAAATCTAAAATCTAAAATCTAAAATGGTTTTAATCGCCCCAATGTGGCAAAATAACCAAAATAAAGGGAGCGATCGCACCAAAGCAATCAACCCCCTTTAAATATTGGGAACTATCTACTTTTTGCGCCGCCGTCGCCAGTCGGCACCCAACCGCTTGAGGTAATCCCAACCGCGTTGGGGCCAGACATGATCGCTACCGATTTTTTCGGCAATCCAGCGAGCTACTTTGGGGCCTGTCCAGTCTCCGCCGTCGGGGGCAGGGCCTTGCAGCGCTTGTCGCAGTTCTTCTTGCTGTTCAGGATTCAGCAAGGATTTCGCAGGAGGGGGCTGGCGGTCTCCGCTGCGATTTCTCACAGAGTTAGGCCCTTCTCGGTTGTAGCGCTGGACAATTTCTTTGGCGTAGTCGTAGTTGATGCCTACGACCTGGGCTGCTTGTTTGATAGTCCAATTTCTGGAAACTAACAGCAGCAAGTGCCAGCGGCGCGACTCTGTGGTGTTTTGTGCCTGCCGGTAGCGAATTTTGAGTTCCTCTGCCGTCAGGTGGGATTCTAAGTGAGCTTTAGGTGGCATTCCTCCAACGGGGCATCGGGAACTTCTTACCATATATCTTTGGTTTTGGGGATAATTCCGGATGAAATTATTTTCCTGGGGATCGTGGCGGCAAATACCTAGCGTTTTTTGCCGCAGGTGCACGCAGATAGTCGTACTTGAGGAAGGACTGCTGTTTTTTTGCAGGTGCGCGCAACAGGAGATCTCGGCGTGGCCGTGAGCGTTTCGAGCTTTTTTGTGAACCCCAGATTTCTGACAGGCTTTTTGACCTTTGGCACAATGGGCGTGGATCGGAAAAGGTCGATCACTATTTTCTTCGACGATCGCGCAGCCGCCATTAATTCACTTAAATGACTGATAACTTTCAGTCATTTTTGACTAAAAAAGTATTCTTCACAATCTGACCCTAATTATTAGGGTATGTGCAGCAATACTCTAATATTTTCTTATCCTGATTTTCTATCCCCAGTTCATTTTTTTCTGGAGTTTCAGGAGGAAATTAATCGCGTCAAAAATCAGCTTTAGAGGATTATAAATATGCGTTCTTAAATAAAATTTCATAAAAGTGGTCATCTCTAGGAAACAAATATTTTTAGTCTTCTCTGAATATTCCCCGGCATAAAGCAGTCATGACCGGGAATTAATTTATTTTTTATGCCATCTTTTTCTACCATAAATCCTGGGTTACATCGAAGAGAAGCTGGGTTCTAATATTCTAGAATTTAGGTTTCCGAATTGGGAATGAATGATTTCCTAATGACTGTGATCTTGCCTACACATTATTGGAGGCAGAACCTAATTATGTAGGAACCGCATTGCACACCTTACCCCTTACTCATATAAATCTCGCGTCAAACCACTTTTTGCATCAGTCATGATACAGTTGCATTCTTGGTTTTTTAAAAGATTAGGTAAAAAACGCGATCGCTATTTTGTGTTCGGTGGGATTTTGGGAATTTAATCTAGTGTAGATAAAATGACCAATCGCGCGTTAGCGGAACCCTCTTTGAGGCTCGAACTTTGGCGACAAAAATAGCCGACTTTGCCTTCGGGCTGTAAGCAGGTACAATTGCCAGTTATATTAACTGTATTGTCTCAAAGTAGAAATGATAAAGGTACGAGCATGGCATCCATCCGCGAGTTGCACCGACAACTGGTCAATAAAGAACGCTCTGCTGTGGAAATTACTCAAGAAGCATTAGACCGAATTACCCAGCTAGAGCCGAAGTTGAAAAGCTTTCTGTGCGTGACAGCAGACAGCGCATTGGCGCAGGCCCATAAAGTGGATGCCCAAATCGCAGCCGGAGAGCAAATTGGCCTGTTGGCCGGCATCCCGATCGCCGTTAAAGATAATATGTGCACCGAGGGCGTGCCCACAACCTGCGCCTCTCGGATTTTGGAGAATTTTGTGCCTCCCTACGATGCCACCGTCGTCTCCAAACTCCAAGCAGCCGGTGCGGTGATTGTGGGTAAGGCGAATATGGACGAGTTTGCAATGGGGAGCTCGACGGAAACTTCTGCCTATCAAGTTACCGCGAATCCTTGGGACTTGGAGCGCGTGCCCGGAGGGTCTTCTGGCGGTTCGGCCGCAGCGGTAGCCGCTGGAGAATGCGTCGTGAGTTTGGGTTCGGATACTGGAGGCTCAATCCGCCAACCTGCTGCTTTTTGCGGGTTGGTGGGGCTGAAACCGACTTATGGGCTGGTTTCTCGCTACGGTTTGGTGGCCTATGCTTCTTCTCTGGATCAAATCGGGCCCTTTGGCCGGACTGTTGAGGATACGGCGATTTTGTTGGGGGCGATCGCCGGTTATGATCCGAGAGATTCCACGAGTCTTAATGTTCCAATTCCTGACTACGCTCAAGCTTTAAGACCCAGTTTGCGACCGAAGGGTCAGATTAGAATTGGTGTAATTAAAGAAACTTTTGGTGTGGGGTTGGACTCGGGGGTTAAAGACGCTGTTACTAAGGCGATCGAGCAATTTCAACAATTGGGCGCAGAAATTCAAGTTATTTCTTGTCCCCGCTTCCGCTACGGTTTGCCCACTTACTACATCATTGCTCCCTCGGAAGCTTCGGCAAATTTGGCGCGATATGATGGAGTCAAATACGGTTTCCGGTCTCCAGATCCCGATAATCTTTTGGATATGTATGCCAAAACCCGCTCTCAAGGGTTCGGTGCGGAAGTTAAACGCCGGATTGCGATCGGCACTTACGTATTGTCGGCTGGATATTACGATGCCTATTATCTAAAAGCTCAAAAAGTTCGGACTTTGATTAAAGAAGACTTTGAAAAAGCTTTTTCTCAAGTTGATGTTTTAGTCTGTCCCACTGCTCCTACTACCGCATTTAAGGCAGGCGAAAAATTCAATGACCCTCTGAGTATGTATTTGTCAGATTTGATGACTATTCCCGTGAATCTTGCTGGTTTGCCAGCTTTGAGTTTGCCCTGCGGATTTGATGATAAAGGACTGCCCGTGGGTATACAACTGATTGGTAATGTTTTGCAAGAATCTCGGTTGTTTCAAGTGGCTCACGCTTACGAACAGTCTACAAATTGGCACTTACACCACCCCGAGTTAATTAATTTTTGAAAATCGGCGGAATACGGCGGCGGAAGTTAGTAATCGATCTTGGCTAATTGTCTGAATTAATAATGGGCCATTAGCTGTTGACCGATCTCTAATTTCCCGCGTGCTCTATCTTCTATGAACAAGTTGCTAGTATTCCTTTTGTCTAAAGCGCTAATAGCTTTTGGGATAGTTTTGGCCGTTGCTTATTCTGCTGCTTGTGTATTCCTATTTGTAGCACAAGGTAAGTTTATCTTTTTTCCCGCACGCGCGATCGAAACTACGCCAGATGATTTTCAGTTGAAATATCAAGATGTCTGGCTGCCAATTCCAACAAAAACAGGCGCGGTGGACAGCGTGCACGGGTGGTGGATTCCTGCCTCGGAAAATCCCCCCAGCCCCCCCTTAGCAAGGGATGGAGCAAGAAATGGGGAGTCGTTTCTGGCGACGGCCCAAAGTGACAAACGGGCCATCGCTGCGGTTCCCGCCCTTAACCAGGGGTTAGGGGGGGTAGTTTTGTACCTGCACGGCAATGCTTCAAATGTGGGAGCAAATGTCGAACACGCTTATCGATTTCATCGATTAGGTTTGTCGGTATTTGTGATGGATTATCGTGGTTATGGCAAAAGCCAGGGCGATTTTCCGAGTGAATCTCAGGTTTATGAGGATGCTCAACTTGCTTGGGATTATTTGGTGAAACAGCGGGGGATTAACCCGAATCAAATTTATCTCTACGGTCATTCTTTGGGAGGGGCGATCGCGATCGATCTAGCCGTGCGTCACCCGGGGGCGGCCGGGTTAATTGTAGAAGGCTCTTTTACTTCGACGCGGGCGATGGTGGAGTTCCAAAAAGGCTTGTTTTGGATGTTTCCGATCGATTTTTTGCTGACACAGCGGTTTGATTCTCTTTCAAAAGTCGATCGCCTGCAAATGCCCGTGCTCTTTATTCACGGGACTGCTGACCATGTAGTTCCAGTCGAAATGAGCAAAAAACTGTTTGAGGCAGCACCTGAACCCAAAAAGCTTTACATAGTTCCTGATGGAGGTCACACTAATGTGGCACAGATCGGGGGCGCAGAATATCTGCAAATACTGAGCCAATTTTTAGGTTCTTCAAAGTAGATAAAAGCTATTGGCGGTAACAGGTTAAGTTTGATATCTGTACCGCCTAATCGCACTTCTAACAGTACATATTAAACAGAGTAGTGATGGCGATGATACTGCTTAGTAGAACCTTAATACATTCAGCCACCAGTCATTCAAGGCATAGCAGTAATTACAGTAATTGTTCGCGCTGATCGCTGGTTCTTTCTTAACTTCGCAGCCTCGCCGAGAGGTTTTTTGATCGGGCATCCGGGCTCCACAGAGATTCGCATCGGTGAGATTAGCTTTGTTCAATCTCGCATCCCTCAAGTCTGCCGATCTAAGGTCGGCACCAGCGAGATTTGCACCACTTAAATCGGCTTCTTGGAGGTCGGCACCGGTGAGATTTGCACCGCTTAAATCGGCATTTCTCAGGTCGGTTCTATTTAGTTTGGCGGCGCTCAAATTACTGCATTTTAAGTTAGCCAACTGAAGGGATGCGCCTCGAAGAAAACTCTCGCTGAGGTTAGCATTTTCTAAGTTAGCTCCCCTGATGTCGGCCCTGCTCATATCGGCTCTGCTGAGGTCGGCGTCGGCCAAAAAGGCGTTTCTCATGTTGGCGTGGTTTAAATTAGCTTCCATTAAATCAGCCGCAGTCAAGTCGGCATCAACTAAGTCGGCCCTGTTGAGAGTGGCGCGGCTCAAGGAAGCGCCAAACAAATCTGCACGCCTCAAGGAAGCGCCAAATAAGTCGCATCCGGGACATCCTCTGGTTTCTAGCAGCCGCTTGACTAGAGACATATTTTGAGCTTGTAAAGGAAGTGCGGCGCAAAATGGAAGTAGCATTATCGCTGCAGTCAGAATTTTCAGTTTAATTTTGGTCATAGTCTGGGTAAGTCCTGTAACTGCCTTTCATCACCGATTTGTCTGCTAGACTTACGCGCGGGGGACTAAAAACCCGGTTGTCTCGTTAATTCCTCGCTGTCAAACCCACTATTCTAAGCAGAAACTGGGTTGTTTGCGTAAGTCCTAGTCTAGTGAATGGACGCGACTCGACGGTGTAAGGTTCGATCGCACTCACGGATATTACTTACGCGGTGGGGATGAAAGCCCGCACCTCAAGGCTCCCTTCCAGCCAACAGCGAAGGGCCGGAGTCCCAGAATCCCTGGTATTCTGGAGCTTGCGACGGCTGCAGCCAGTGGCTGACCCCGACAGCGGATAAGTATTTGTAATCGATGCAGTTGGATTTAGCTGCACAGGGCGATCGTTCTCCGTACAGGCGATAGGTAAATAAGCCAATTGGCTTAGACTCTTAAGACATATTGCTGATGCGCTGCCTTCTCTAAAAAAGATAGCATTTTTGTGTGATCCCCGAAATAATACCGAGCAAGCAAGTATAAAAAAAATACCTGGCATCTTGGCGGGTGGGAAAATTGGGTACAGCTAACACTTTCAGACGAGGAAAATAGATGTCTAACAGCATAGATCAACTTGCAGAAGGCGGCAGGGGGATCAAACTCATGTGGCAGATTGCAGACGATCTCAGTTACACCCGGACTCTCGACAATCGAAACTGTTTGTCGCTGACCAAAACTTACGAAGTAGAAGCTCGCAATCGATCCCAAAATATAAAAAAAGCTAGCGTTTTAGATGGGTTAATGAATTTATTAAACACCTGGGATTGGCAGACTGAAACAGAGCAGGAAGAAGAGCTGCATGAAACTTGTATTCAACATATTAGCCTGCAAGTCAACACAGATGTCAATGCTTTAACTCAAGTTTTTTTGTGGTTTGAGCAGTTGAAAGATTTATCGCTCCCCACTGACGTTTGGTGTAAGTTTCAGTTAGCCTTGGCTGAAGCTTTCACTAATGCAGTTCGCCACGCTCACAAAAATTTGCCAGTAGAAACTCCTGTTCAACTGGAAATTAGCGTATTTAACGGACGGTTGGAACTCAAAGTTTGGGATTGCGGCCCGTGTTTTGATTTTGATGCTAAGCTGAAGGAAATTCTGGCAGCAGATAGAAATAACGGCTTGGATTTAGAAGTTTTGAACGATACTTGCTTGATGCCTAGCAGACAGAAAACTTTGGAATCGTCTCTGTTTCTAATTGCTGGGTAGCTTTGGAGAGAGGGGCAATTAACAGACTGGCACGGTTAAAAATGTGTTATCTTAAAAACGGTGTTAGGGAAAAAGTTACGGGTTTTGTCTCCGTGTGGGTGAGCGGTTTTGAATACTGCCGACCTGCTGCGGCTTAGTTTAAGAGCTATGGTCTTGGGTGACTCCATAGCAGTTCGATAGAAACGGGTGCATCTGTCTAATTAAATATTAAAAACTAAATATCAAAAGTTAAAAATTATTCACACTAATTTTTGAGCTTTTAATTTATCATAGTATCTGGTCGCTCGCCAATTACTAATGATTTCCAAAGAAAGTTTATTTGTTCTGTCTCTATTTCCCTACTTGGGATTTCTCTGGTTTTTGACTCGATCGGGAAAAACACCCCGTTTAGCTCTGATGGGATTTTACGGCACTCTCGTTTTTGTGGCTGTGACTATTCCCGCCGCAATTTACGCAAAAGTTGCCTACAACGAGTCACTAGCAAATGTCGATTGGCTGCACGGTTCTGCAGAAGTATTCTTAACAATTGCCAATATTTTATTAGTTTTAGGCTTTAGAGAAGCGGTGATTAAAGCCAAAGCATCCTCACAGAAGGGCGGCGAGGAGCAAGAGTGTCTTTTAGACGCGGGAGAATAGCCGGGATCATCTCAGTTTGGTATTTGCTCTCCGCATAAATGCTCCAAAATAGCCGTAGTTAACAGTTAACTGTTAACATACCAGTTTGTAAGCCGCCAACCTGCAAAATTTTAGGAAAGCATTAGAATATAGGGAAACTCACATCAAGCACTTCTAGTATCCTCACCTTGCTTTCTTACCACGGGCTCAACCTGAGAGCCGAGATTTTGGTTAAGAAAGCGAGTTTCTTAGGTATTATCGAGAATGGTGCTTTGGGCGTGAGTGGAAACAGACTACCATGTTGCTAAGTTTAGCTGTGGTGGAAATCTCCAGGCTGGAAAAAAGATGAGCTATTGCCTCAATCCCCATTGCCAAAAGCCCCAGAATGCGGACTCAACCAATTTTTGTCTGGCGTGTGGCTCTAAATTGCTACTGAAAGAGCGTTACCGCGCCATTCAACCTATCGGTGAAGGAACATTTGGCAGAACTTTTTTAGCTGTCGATGAAGATAGGTTGAAAACTCCCTGCGCCATTAAACAATTTTTCCCTCAAGTGCAAGAAAAAGCCGAATTAGAAAAGGCAACTGCACTGTTTAAACAAGAAGCTCACCGGCTGCACGAACTCGGAGAGCACCCGCAGATTCCCAGTTTGCTGGCTTCTTTTGAACAAGCAAAACGTCTGTATCTTGTGGAAGAGTTAATCGAGGGAAATAATTTATTTCAGGAGTTGCAGCAGCGGGGAGCTTTTAGCGAGGAACAGATTTGGGAATTGTTGATCAATTTGTTGCCTGTTTTGCAATTTGTTCACGAGCAGCAGGTGATTCATCGGGATATTAAGCCGGAAAATATTGTGCGGAGAAGTCCCCAAACCTTGTGGGCTGCGGCGGGCTATGGCACCTCAACTCCTGGTAAAGGAAAAGGAGGGGCAAATTTACCTCAATCTTCTGGTGGTATGAAAGGGATAATTGTGGCTGAATCTCCTGCTGTACACGGGAAGGCCAGGGGGGGTCAGTTTGTGCTAGTAGATTTTGGAGTTGCTAAGCACATTACCGGCCTTTCTGAGGCGCAAACTGGGACGATAACTGGAACTGCGGGCTATGCGCCAATCGAACAAATTCGCAGTGGCAAGGCCTATCCGGCGAGCGACCTTTACAGTTTGGGCGTTACCTGCATTCACCTGCTAACTGGGGCGGTATTGAAGGATTTGTTCGATGCTTTGGAATGCAAATGGATTTGGCGATCGCACTTGGCGCAAAAAGGCATAAAAGTCAGCCAAAAATTAGCAACTATTTTGAATAAATTGCTCAAAGATTCGGTACGAGAGCGATATCAATCCGCTGCTGAAGTATTGCAAGACTTGGTAAATTTTGGGCAATATCCTCGCTCTCAAATCAGTTATAATTCACCCACAAAAATAGCTATTAATTCGCCAGTAACTAACTCGCAGCAAAATACAACCACCGCCGTCTCGACCGCGCCGCCCCACAAGATTCATGTTGCGCCATCCGCTAACACTCCGACATTATTGTCTAATAACTGGCGGTGCGAGCGCATTCTCCACGGTCATTCAGACTCGGTTAATGCTGTTGTTATTAATCCTCAAGGCAATATTCTCGCTAGCGCCAGTGACGATAAAACAATTAAGCTGTGGAACCTGCAAACAGGTGAATTCATCCATACTTTTTTCGGCCATTCCGCTAGGGTTAATGCTGTGGCAATCAGCCCCGACGGGAGAATTATGGTTAGCGGCAGTTTTGACAGAAAAGTCATTGAGTGGAAGCTGGATAAAAAGGCGATGATTCGCGAATTTTACAGTGATTTTGGTTCGCCGTACAGTCATCGCTACGGCTCCGTGTACTCGGTGGCTTTTAGTTGCGACTCGGGAGCGATTGCGAGTGCTAGCGGCGACCAGAGTATTAAATTGTGGAACCAGCGCAACGGAGCATTAGTTCAAAAACTTTCGGGACATTCTGACAAGGTTTTATCGGTTAGTTTTCGCCCTCAAAGTATGATGCTTGCCAGCGGCAGTGCTGACAATACTATCAAGATGTGGCTTGTAGGTATTGGGGAGAGTGTACGGACTTTTGTCGGTCATTCAGATTGGGTTTATGCGATCGCATTTAGTCAAGAGGGCAAGATGATTGTCAGTGGAAGTGCCGACGCTACTGTTAAATTGTGGAATGTCGATACAGGGGAATTGATTAATACTTTGAGGGGCATTCTGATGCGATTATTTCGGTGGCGATTAGTCCAGATCGCGAAACTATGGCTAGTGGCAGTCGAGACGGTACGGTTAAACTCTGGAACCTGGAAACAGGAGAATGTTTGTGCAGTCTTGCTGGGTGCAATCCGGTGGCTTTTAGTCCTGACGGTCAAACTTTAGTCACCGGTGGCGAGGGTGGCGAAGTGTTAATTTGGCGGGCGTCTGTTTAGTTGGGCGAGATAATTGACATACTTGTGAAGGCGATCGGTGTTAGTGTCAAGTAAGCGACTGGCCCAAGAATGTACATTAAGTTGCGATCGCATTTCTCGAAACACCGCAGCATCACCGCGATTGTCTAGAGGAAAAACCCAAGCATCAAATCCAGCCGACTTAAGACGGCTAACAGTTCCCTCGCCATCTTGCACCCACAATTGAGGGTTAATGCGAAGGGGTTGACAGGAATATTCACCGACAACAATTCCTCCCACAGAAACGCTAGCACCTTCTCCACGATTGGAAAGTTCTTGTAAAATCGCTTTGAGAGAATTGAGTTTTTTCCCGTCTTGTACTTGCTGGGGTGTCAGCTTGACAATCACCATTTCTAAAACTTCCACAGGTTTTGTCGATCGTACAACGTTGACTGGTTCCGCCGGCCAAGAGTTATTTATTTCCGGTTCCGCCCTCTCGATTTCCTCTGTAACCTGTACTGTTTCAACCGGCTTTGCAGTGTCTACAATGATCTGAATTTCCTCGCCATCTTTCTCAATTTTTCCACTAATCTGTAAGATAGCATTCTCTACAATGTAAGGTTTCACTTGTTCGTAAGCCTTGGGGAACACAACAGCTTTTATTTGATGTGTCAAATCTTCTAATTGCAAAATTGCCATCGCATCGCCTTTTTTGGTCACTACCATTTTGATAGCGCTAAGCATGACAATAACTGATACTTTACCCTTTTTATCTGCTAACTGTTCGAGAGTCACTACATCGGGGTCTGGGTTGGCTTGCAGGAGAAACTTTAGGGGATGTTCTGACACATAAAAGCCAAGCAGTTCTTTTTCTAAACGCAATTTCTCTTGTTTTTCAAAATCTTTTACCACTTTAGATCTTGGCGCAGACTCATAGGTATTGACTGGCTTGCCAAAGCTATTGGCACCTAACAAGTCAAAAAGATTGCCTTGACCGCTTTCGCGGTCTCTTTTGCGCTCTTGCGCCCATTTAATCACCCCTTCGAGGTCGTGTACTAATTGATTGCGGTTGTTTTCAATTTTGTCAAAAGCACCGCATTGAATTAAAGCTTCTAGAGCGCGGCGGTTGACAGAATGGAGATTTACGCGATCGCACAAATCAGCCAACGATTTAAACTTACCCCCTTCCTGCCTCGCCGCTAAAATATTTTCAATCGCCGCTTCTCCCACATTTTTCACCGCAGAAATTCCAAACAAAATTTTATCTTTTGCAGCTCCAGTCATCAGTTTGGGAAGCGGTGTAAAAGTAAGTGCCGAGCTATTAACATCGGGCGGCTCAACCTCAATACCCAGCTTGAGACAATTGGCAATATATTTCTGTACTTTATCCTGATCGCCCCTGTTAGCAGTCAGCAGTGCAGCCATGTATTCTAGAGGATAATTCGCCTTTAAATATGCCGTTTGATACGTGATATACGCATAGGCCATTGAGTGGGATTTATTAAAACAGTTAGATGCCACCAAACTATTTTCTAGGATAAAGTTATGTTCTCGTTCAACGCCAATGTCATAGACTTCTTGAGTTCCTAGTGATTTTCTACTAATAATTTTAACCATGTTTGTAACTCCTTAGAATATCCTCAATTTTAGTCTTTTTTCGTGGCAACCCCAATCGGGGATACTGATACACAAAATCATAGAATGCTTGTATATTTTTTCGACTAAAGATTCTCCAATAATAAACTTTTTTTAATTGATGCTCTTGTACAGAACCCATACCTAAGTGCCTTGCTAGTCCGCAGGCAAATTCAAAGGAACCAACAATGCAGACTAAACCGCCACTTCTACCTTTGTTTGCATAAGCACAACCGTCACCGTCAAAATAGCCTAACACATAAGACCCTAAATACAGCACTTCCGGATGTTATGAGGTACAGTAGCAGCAATTAGTAAACCAGTTTTTGAGATGTTTCGGATTAATTAAGTCAAGAGCCACAGCAATTATCGTGTCAACCATTTTAGTGCTGGTTGGTGAAAACTGTCGCAATAAAGATTTAAGTTGCGACCACCATAATTCAATCGGATTAAAATCAGGAGAGTATGGGGATAAACATAAAATAGAAGCACCCACCACGGCAATCATCGATGGTAAGGATTCAGGTCTGAAAGAAGGGAATGAGGTCAGGCACAGGAAAGTAGTCACAAGAATGGGCAGAAATAGCCTGACGGAAAAAAGCCATTACTGAACGAGCTTGAAAACGACAGGTTTGAATCACACTCAGCAGATTAGCCGTTTCCTCAAATCGTTTCATCGAACGAGAGCCGCCAGAAACTTTCCGTTTAGTTACAGCTAGCCGTAGAGAACGTTCTGCTAAATTATTATCCGGAGGAACCGAGGGGTCATTGAGAAAATACCACCATTGTTCTGCCTTATCCCGTAAGGATTTTAGTAACAGACCTGCGGCATAACCCACAAGGCCGGGCCAAGTCGCCAAAGCTTGATTCAATCGTATTTTGAAATCCTGAGCCCACGAGTGGTAGGTGAGTAGATCCCTCGTCTTTCGCCAGGACTCATGGGCTCTAAAAGCTTCATCTATTAATGACAGAAATATTTGAGCGACTGCTGCATTATTATTGCCAGGAAGTCCCAGCACTTTCTTAAAATGCCGTCGTAAATGAGCCAGACACTTCTGTTGGGCTGCGACTTTCGCACCATTATAAACACTGAAATCATCTGAGCTTAAGACTCCCGCAAATTCTGTACCCAGCATGGTTTCTAATTCCACACGCCCCCTGGTATCTGCTGCATGAAATAAACAGAATCCTTCTCCACTAGCCGTCCATAGCCATTCTTTGACTCCCATGACACACCACGGCGTTTCATCTACATGAACGTTTGATTGTAGAGGTGCCCATTCCCACAGTGCATTTATCGCTGGCTTTACCGCTGCTGCTACTCGTTGATTGGTTTTTTGGAGTGTTCCCACTCCCACTTCTATCGTGCCGAGTTCCCACAACAATTCTGTCAGCTTGGCGTAGGAAAGATGTCCATAATTCCCCAGCCAGACTAAGAGTGCTTGGAGATTAACGCTCAAGTCTTGCCCTGGAATTATGCCCTGGGGTTGTTTTCCTCGAACTACTGCACCACATTCTAGGCATTTACACGATTGTGTCTGATATTCGACGACTTCAATTGGTTTTGCTACTAGACTGGCTACTTGCTGTCTGTGGATGTTAATTACTTCACTTAATTCTTTACTACCACAATTAAGACAGATGTCGGGCGAGCTAATTTCGGTTCTGTCTACTCGTCCAAACCCTTTTCGGGTTTTCCCTTGATGACCCGGTTGTCCGCCTGGTTTCTTTTTTGGGTCTGCTTCTGGTTTAACTGTTGGTTTCTCTGGTTTTTGGAGTAGCTCCGTTGATGGGGGTTTTGATGAAGTCTGACTGGTGGTTCGACTTTTGCCTGTAGCAATAGCTAGTTTTTCTTGCAATTCTTCAATGATTTTTTGCAGCCCCAACACAATTTCCACCAGTTCAGCTTGGCTCAACTGCTCTATCTCGGTTTTTTTCTGCTCTCTGGTGGCTGTGGGCTTTTTCATTCCTTTATTTTACCAGATGCCGCCACTTAAGTTTTTTTGACCTGAATCCTTACCATCGATGTAATTGAATCTACTTTATGCGCTGGTAAGTTATCCATCACTACTACGGCTCCGGGCCACAATTGTGGCACTAAACATTTCTCGATAAACACCTCAAATGCTTTGCTATCCATCGAGTTGTCCAGGGTCATTAATGCCACTACTTTCGTGAGGCTAATTGCACCAATTACTGTGACTTTCTTGCCTCGATAAAAAGGTTTGACCGCATAGGCTCTAGTTCCTCGTTGCGAACGTGCATGAGTTCTGGTTAAACCTAGCAATACTCCAGTCTCATCTAAAAATACTAGATTTTTTGGCTCGATATCCTTGACTTTTTCCCAATAGTCTAACCTTAACTTCATCACTCTTTCTGTGCCTGCTTGGCTACTCCTGACTGTTTTTTTTACGATTTAATCCCAACTTCTGTAAGGCGCTACACATGGCTGTTCTGCCTACCCAATTTCCTGTCTTTTGGGCGAACAACTCACACAATTCTACCAAAGTTGCATCGGGATGTGTGACCACTATTTCTCTTAACTCTTGTGACGCATTATTCAAATGACTGAATCTGGGTTTACCCCTCGGTTTAGGCTGTAAATTCCCCTCTATTTTTTGTTGCTTGACAAGTTTTTGAACTAAGCTTTTACTGCAGGCAAATATTTCTGCTGTTTTTCTGATCGACAGCTTCTGCTCGACATGGGCTGCTACTATTTTGGATCGCAAATCTACTGAGTATGCTTTCATTGGTATATTATTTTTAGTCGATTCTATTGTACCTCATAACATCCGGAAGTGCTGTATTTTAAGTTAGGGAAATAGGTAACTTCCGAAAAAGTTCTTCCTGTTATGATGCCGTAGCCCTGTAAAGAGCTTGCCAGCTTTTCAGAAGAAAAATTTATTCGGTAGTGAGGAGCATAATTTTGAGGCTGAACAATTCTAATCTGACCAGAGTATTGTAGCTCTATGCTGAGCATTTCTGTGAGTTCTTTGTCAATAGATTCAAAAGCTACATAATTAGTTTGAGTAACGCAGCCATCAGCAGCTATCAATCCTAATAAATAAGCTTTAGCTTGAGAGTCAATTTCATCAAAATAGCTCTCATTTAAAGTATAGCGGTTTCGCCGCTTAGTATTAATGCCCGCTTCTTTTAAAACCCTTGAAACTGCTCTCTCGCTCACACCAAGGTAGTTAGGAATGTCTCGACACTCCATGCCCTGATTAAAAGCAGAAATGATTTGTTCCTTGTGTTCCGATTTTAGCTGCCTATAGTCGAGATACATTTTATATATCTGAGCTAGAGTAGATTTGTTTTAAGTCTAATCCTTTTTCAAAGATTTCGTCAATGGGCAGCATTTGACCGCCAACAGTCATAAACTTGTGATCTTTTGTGGCGCGAATTATCGAGCCATCTTCCAGGCCATACTCAAAGACCTCCTGCTGCCCCCGGCGATGCCACTGTGCAATTGACTGTGTATAAATATAACCGTTGCTATCAACACTATAAACAGTACATTCAATTTTTTCCTCAACGATTTTGCCAATAGCCATCGGCCCATATTCCACCGTCAATATCTTCGTGTCATAGCTCAAGCAGTATTCCGCAAATTGCAGCATCTGCGCGAACAGTTTATCAGCAATTCTTTGACTGACTCCATTCTTAGTTGCCCCGTCGATAAACGTTTCTTTTTGCTTCTGCATTTCATCAGCTTTCTTCTTGCCCATTGCGCGCCGCAGCAAGTCAGCTTGACCCAAAGAATAGCCCGCCAAATCTTGAGCCATCCGCATAATTTGCTCTTGAAAGCAAAGCGTTCCGTAAGTCTCTTTTAAAATCGGCTCTAATAGCGGATGATCGTACTCAACTGTTTTACCGTGCTTGCAGTCAATAAACTGAGGAATCAAACCTGCATCCAGCGGCCCGGGTCGGTAAAGTGCCAAAATAGAAGAAATATCATCCAGACAGGAAGGTTTGAGTTTTTTCACTACATCCAGCATCCCAGAAGATTCTAACTGAAAAATACCTTCTAAATCTCCTCTTTCTAAAAGTTTATAAGTTTTATCTACATCATCCGGTAACTTTTTGATTCGGCCAAAAGTCTCTTGAGCTCTGCGCTCTATATCAGAAGGTAGCATTTCTGGATCGACAATTAGATTTTGGGTTTGCTTAATATAATCAACAGTTTTTTGGAGCGTTGTCAAATTTTTCAAACCCAGAAAATCCATTTTCAGAAGACCTAGTGCTTCCAAGTCTTCCATATAATACTGCGTAATTACAGCACCTTCGTTATTCTTTTGTAGCGGTACAATTTCATCGAGCGGGTCTGAAGAAATCACTACGCCTGCTGCGTGAACGCCATAGGTTTTGTTGGTTCCTTCAATGCGAATTGCCATGTCAATCCACTGACGAACAGGGACTTCGGTCCCTGTTTCTTCATTGATGCAAATTGTATTCTCGTAGTTGTCTTTAAATTCCGGTGCAGGTGTTTCACCGGAAATCATCACTTTAAGTTTTTCCGGTTTTCCCCGCGAGACGGGAATTAATTTTGCCATTTCGTCTGCTTTCTTGTAAGGAATGCCTAAGACTCTGGCAACATCTTTCAAGACAGCTTTTGATGTCATTCTGTTGAAAGTAATAATTTGCGCTACGCGCTCTTCGCCATACTTTTCAGTAACGTATTTAATCATGTCGTCCCGTCTTTCTATGCAGAAATCGCTATCGATATCTGGCATGGATTTGCGTTCTGGATTTAGAAATCGCTCGAATAGCAGTCCGTGATGCACGGGGTCAATATTAGTAATTTTTAAGACATAGGCAACTAGAGAACCTGCGGCGGAACCGCGTCCTGGCCCTACCGGAATGTGGTTGTCCCTGGCATATTTCATGTAGTCCCAAACTACTAAAAAGTAGGTGGAAAAACCCATCTGCTGAATCATTTTTAGTTCGTATTCCAGCCGATCTTTGTATACGGCGGGAATTTCAGTGCGGCTTCTAGCTTTGAGGCGTTCTAAGAGTCCTTTCCATGATATTTCTTCGACAAAAGTGTCTGCCGTGTGTTCTGGGGGAATTGGATAGTTGGGAATGCGGGATTCCCCCATGATGTCGTAAGATTTTACTTTATTTGCGACTTCTAAAGTGGTGTCGATCGCCTCTTTGATTGTTTCATCGTCCAAATGGTCTCGAAACAGTTGCGCCATCTCCGTAGCAGACTTAAGATACTCTGTGCCGCTGTAGCGCATCCGCTTGTCTTCTTCAATCAGTTTGTTGGTGTTAATGCACAGTAAAGCATCGTGTGCTTCTACGTCGTTGCAGGAAATATAGTGGGAATCATTTGTTGCAATTATTTTAATGTTGAGTTCGCGGGCAATTTTGACGATTTCAACATTAACAATCCGGTCTTCCTGGGAACCGTGGTCTTGAATTTCTATATAGTAATCTTCCCCAAATACTTCTTTATACCATGTGGCTACTTCACGGGCAGTATCTAGCTTGTTTTGCAGAATCATTTGGGGAACTTCGCCGCCCAAACAAGCACTGGTGACAATTAAACCTTCGGAGTATTGTTTGAGCAGTTCCTTGTTGATGCAAGGCCTGGCAAAAATACCTTTTTCTGGCATTCCCTTTAAATGGGAAATTGTGGTTAGTTTGACGAGGTTTTTATAACCTTGGGTATTTTTAGCTAAAACAACTTGATGGTATTTTCTTCTACCTCGAACTTTTACTTCAATGTCGCCGTTGACGACATACATTTCATTGCCAATAATTGGCTTAATATTTTTATTTCGGCAAACTTTGATTAGCTCGATCGCGCCGTACATCACCCCGTGGTCTGTAAGGGCGATCGCGGGCATCCCCAATTCCACCGCCCGTTCTGCGAGCTGTTGTAGCTGAGAAGCCCCATCTAGCAAGCTATAATCGCTGTGAATGTGCAAACCAACGAAGGACATAGGGATTTAAAATATAAGATTTGAGAATTTAGATTTTACACCATCGGCGTGTCAAAGGGTAAAATAAAAAACAAAGCTTTATATCACTCTTGAGTTGGTTTGTGCTGGGGCTTCTCGAACTGCAAAAGATGAGGTTGTCGCGGTATTGATGATTTAATGGGTAAATTCTTCTCGCTCGCGATCGAACTTTTACAAATTTGCTTGTTTCAAATAACTTTCCAAATCTTTAATCCGTTCTTGCGTCACTCTGGCCCTGCAATAACCGTAGGTAGAAGTAGCCAAACTACCGCCTTCAAACTGACCTTTTGCATAATCACAATTTTCATCTCGAAATTTAATCCAAGTACGCTGTGCCGCCGTCAATCTCTGCTTTTGTGTACTGCTGATTTTTGCTTGGAGTTGCTGATATACTTGATTGAGCCTTCTATCTGCTGCTTGGAACTCTTGACTGGAACAGACATTCATGTCTAGCGTAGTTTGAGGATTTTTGCAGTTAGGCTGTTGGGCGACTTGCAGGGGAATGTTGCTGGCTTTGCTGGGAAGCAAAAATCCGGCTGTCAACAAAAGCAAACTCGCCGCAAATTTTACGCAAATAGTGCTATTTTTCAATTAGTTTCTCCCTTTTTTAATCTTTAATTTTCTCTGCTGGCTGAGCCGATCGCCAAATCCACCAAGCCGCCGCCCACAAAGTAAAATTGCCGAAGAGAGTCATCGCCGCTTGCAGGGTAACAATCCATTCTAGGGCTGGGGAGTTGTCAAAATAGTGCCATGTACAGGCACACATAGCGCTGACGAGAGCGGGCAGCATTCCGGCGGAAAGGGCCCACCAAGCTCGGTTTTGAGTGACTTCGCCGTAAGTCCAAATTAACCAGATGGCGGCAATCCACTCGACGACGCTAGAGACGTGAATAATCCAGGTGGGAATTGACAAAGCGTGCATTTTTTGTATTCTGAACGAAGATGAAAGATTTATCTATCGGGACTTACGCAACTGTCATATTAAAGTATGATGCGTCATACAATTTTAGATTAGCGATTTGAGATTTTATTAGATTTGTGATTTTAGCTGACTGATGACGTAAAGCCTTGAAGCTTGCTGACAGTAACATTTTTTTTGGTAGTAGTATTATCAAATTTCAAATCTCAAAAAAATCTAAAATCCCAAATCTAAAATCTAAAATAGTTAGATTCCCCATCACAAACAAAGAAAAGAGTAGAAATGCGAGCAATTTTGTGCGGCTATTACGGTAAAGGCAACGGCGGCGACGAGGCGCTGTTGGCATCGCTACTGCAAATGTTACCAGATGGCGTGACGCCGATCGTGCTGTCTGGCAATCCTGTCGAGACAAATCAGCGTTACGGGGTAGCTGCGCGCGATCGCATGAATGCCTTCCAAGTTCTCGAAGCACTCCGCACATCCGACGCGCTAATTTGGGGCGGCGGTAGTTTAATCCAAGACGCTACTAGCCTTGCGAGCCCTTTCTATTATGGGGGTTTGATGGGATTAGCGCAGCGGATGGGCTTAAAAACTGTTGCCTGGGCCCAGGGAATTGGGCCTTTGAAGCGCGAAATGACTCGCAAGTTATCTCAGCGCTGTTTTGCTGGATGCACCGGCGTCAGCGTGCGGGATAAAGGTTCAGCTACTTTACTTGCAGATTGGCAAATTCCCTTTACTTTAGCGCCCGATCCTGTGTGGGCTTTGGAGAATTCTCCCGTGTCAGGTTTGTGGGATTTACCTGCGCCCCGAGTTGCTGTTTGTTTGCGTTCTCATTCTACACTAACTCCCGCGCGTTTGTCAATCTTAACTCAAGCTTTAGTTGACTTTCAAAAAGCAACTCGCACCTTAATTTTGCTGCTGCCTTTTCAAGCGTCTCACGACTTAGAAATTGCCCAACATTTGCACGAAGCGCTCCCCAAAAGGAGCCGCATCCTCAGTTTAGACGATCCGAGAAAATTGAAAGGAGTGTTCCGGGGAGTCGAAATGGCGATCGGGATGCGTTACCACAGTTTAATTATGGCAGCATCCGAAGAATGCCGCTGTTTTGCCCTCAGCTACGATCCGAAAGTCAGCCAGTTAATGGAAGAGCTAGAAATGCCAGGATACTTATTATCAGAATTGCCAGACGATCCTTATTTAATTAGCAAAACCTGGATGGAACACTATGCTAACGGCGACGCCTTATCGCCAGACAGGATAAAATTCATAGTAGAGCGATCGCTCTTTCATCGCGAAGTATTGCGAGCCGCGCTCCAGCAGTCTTAGTAATAGCACTCTCAATAAGAGGTAAAATACCGTGACAGTCAGTACAACCGACTTGAAAATTACCTGGGAAAAATTACCAGATGATTTCATTTTAGACGAGGAACCAGTGGAAAATATCGACCAACCCTTGCTAGCCGCCGCCTTGCGAGAAATCTTAGAAATCGCGGGGCTAATAGTAGCAGGAATATTAATTGCCTCAAATATGGGGATTTGTGCGACTGTAGATAGCAAGCTAGTTATTAAAGCTCCCGATTGGTTTTATGCCCGCAACGTACAGCCGCTTTCTAGTCAAGAAATTCGTCGCAGTTACACTCCCAACTTAGAAGGCGAAATTCCGGCGATCGTCATGGAATTTTTATCAGCTACTGCCAACGAAGAATATTCTCAAATAGAAGATTATCCACCCGGAAAATGGTATTTTTACGAGCAAATATTGCGAGTGCCAAATTATGTAATATTTCAACCTGCCACAGGAAGGCTAGAAATTAACCAGTTGAATTCATCAGGAAAGTATCAATCACAGCAGCCCGATCCAAACGGCCGTTATTGGATTCCTGGAGTGGGATTATTTCTGGGTGTTTGGTATGGCACAAAAGCCGAAAGAACCGGATATTGGTTGCGGTGGTGGGATGAAAGCGGCGAGATGTTATTGTGGGGTGCAGAAATGGTAGAAAGAGAAAGGCAAGAAAGAGTAATCGCTCAACAGCAAGCCGAACAAGAACGAGAACGATCGTCCATATTGGCCGCACAATTAAGAGCATTAGGCATTGAACCAGAAGCTTAAAAAATAGGCGATGCTATTCGATCGAAAATCAGGGCCAGCAGTTCCACAGCATTCTTACTAAGAGGTAAAATACCATGACATTCAATCCAATGAAATTCAAAATATCCTGGGAAAAATTGCCAAAAGATTTCATTTTAGACGAGCAACCCCTGCAAGATATCGACCAGCCTTTGCTCGCCGCCGCCTTACGGGAAAGCTTAGAAATTGCGGGGCTAATTTTGGAGGGAACATTAGTTGCGTCTCATCTGGCGATTTGTGTAACTTTCAACGATAAGCTAGTTATAAAAACTCCCGATCTGTTTTATGCCACCAACGTACAGCCCCTTCCCGATCGAGAAATTCGCCGCAGTTATACCCCCAACCTAGAAGGAGACATTCCGGCAATTGTCATGGAGTTTTTGCCATATAATCCTCCTAGTTATCAGGATGAATATTCGGCAAAACAAACTTATCTCCCCGGAAAATGGCATTTTTATGAACAAATATTGCAAGCTCCAATCTATGTAATTTTTGAACCTGCGATCGGATATTTAAAAGTATATCATTTAAATTCACCAGCCCAGTATAAAAAACAGCAACCCGATGCAAACAATCGTTATTGGATTCCGCGAGTGGGATTATTTCTAGGTATTTGGCAGGGAACCAAAGCCGAAAGAACCGGATATTGGTTGCGGTGGTGGGATGAGAGCGGAGAGATGTTATTGTGGGGAGCAGAGATGGTAGAAAGAGAACGGCAGCGAGCCGATCGACTAGCTGCACAATTAAGAGCAGCAGGCATGGAACCAGAGGCCTAATGCAATAATGAGCAATTTAAAATTGTCCCTCTGCAATTTAAGATTGCTCATTAATTAAAAAGTATTGAACAACATCGCAAAAACCAATATTTATCTGCGTAAATCCACGTTCATCTGCCTTCATCAGCGGTTAAAAATTACATTCAGGAGACAGCAAAATTGGCAAGAGTAAGAGTGCGGGAACACGTCAATCCCCTATCAATTAGATATCAAGCATCTGCAAGTCCCCCGGATTGGACTAAAATCTATGCCGACTTAAATTTACCGCTGCATTTAGATATCGGCTGCGGCAGAGGACGGTTTTTGTGGCACATGGCGCAAATCCAAACAGACTGGAACTTTCTCGGATTAGAAATTCGGGAACCTCTGGTAGAAGAGGCGAATCTTTGGCGGGACGAAAAAGGCTTGACAAATTTGCACTATTTATTTTGCAATGCGAATAGTTCTCTCAAACCCATCTTAGAAACTTTACCCGCTGGCACTTTGCAGCGAGTTAGCATTCAATTTCCCGATCCCTGGTTCAAGAAAAAGCACCATAAACGGCGGGTGGTGCAGCAGGAATTAGTCAACGAACTGGCAACTTATCTGGCAATTGGCGGCGAAGTTTTTATCCAGTCAGATATTGAGGAAGTAGAAAGCGAAATGTGCGATCGCTTTTCATCTCACCCCAGTTTTAAACGTCAAAATGGTGGCGAATGGTTAGCAGAAAATCCCCTGCCTGTGGCTACAGAAAGAGAAATTGCGACTCTGAAACGGGGCGAACCAGTTTATCGAGCACTCTATCAAAAATAATGCTCGCTTTTGCAAACTCACCTTTGTGGTAAATGTTATAAATCACATCTTGCACCTTGGTTAGGAACAGGCAAGATGCCTGTTCCACAAAACTTAATTTTCTTGTGGAACGGGCATCTTCCCCGTTAATAAAAGAATTATTCCTAGCTTAAACCCAAGACGCCAGCCACATCCTAATTTTCCATTCTATTTGCGACAAAGGCAGTCCCAAATAGATAGGCATCCAGAAAATAAAAGCACCCAAAACCAGAAAAATAATTGTTACCCCCATCCCTCGGAGTCGAGTTTGAGGGCTGTGCAGCCACCTGTCAACCCACCAAGCAAGTGCTAAGGCTGCAAACACAGAACAGCCCATATAATGGTACAAAAATATGCAGCGAGTCACCTTCACCCAAGGCAGCAAATTAGCGGCCCAATTAACAATTAAATATAACGCCAGCCACATTTCAGCAGTCGGCGGAAACAAAATCGGTCGCTGCTTTTCTATCGTGTCAACAGAAGCCTCGCTGCGCGTTTGCAGCCACACCAAAATCCGGTGAACTAAAACTCCTATTACTAGCAGTAAAGCTAAGGTTGACAGCCACCAAAGCAATGGATTTCCCATTGCGTGAACGTCGAAAATTGCCTGAGTTGCACCTTCAGGTAAAGGCGGCAAAACCGGATCTGGTTGGGCATTGCTGCTAGCAGTTTTGTAGAAGTAAACTATGGGGCGCAGCATCAAAGGCCAACTGTACCACGTGGAACAGTAAGGATGTACATCTGGGCCGCTTTTAATCCGCTGATGATAAGTCAAAATTTCCGTTTGCATCTGCCAGAAATTGGGAGTTGGATTAAAGTGCAGGTGAGGAATCCAAGAGATGCTGTAAACTAAAATAGGAATAATAGCTAGACTTAAGCAGAGTTCTATAAAATTGAGTTTAGTCAGTTTTTGTACGGGACTTTCGGCAGGAATTAGAGGTGAATTTACCTCGCGGCTTTGTTCTTCATTTCCTCTGTTACCCTGGATAAAACGAACTGCCCAAGCACAGATTAAAATTAGATAAGTACCGAAAAGAAACCATAATCCGTTCCATTTGATAGCCGCAGATGCGCCGAAACCTATCCCGGCGAGTACCAGCCAAACCCAGCGCTTTTTGCCTTCGGCTTGTACTGATTTAAAAATAAATAACTGACCTAAAATTCCAAATACAACCAGATAAATGTTGTTCAGCGCGTAGCGAGACTCAACTAAAAACAGACCGTCGCAGGCGATAAATAAAGCAGCAATAAAAGCAAAGGTGAGGCGCGGAACTAGCTGATAAGCCAGGGCTCCCACAACTAGCGGAATAAAGGAACCTGTGAGAGCATTCAGCCAGCGGTAATCCCAAGGGGAAAGCAGGGAACCGGCCATACTGTTGACGGCGGTTTTTCCGAAGGGAAGGTGAGTTCCGATCCAAATGCCGATCGCAATTATGTACTGGCTCAGAGGCGGGTGAGCGTTGAAAAAAGGAGTTTTTGTCAGATAATTGTTGGAAAATTTAGCGTAGTAAACCTCGTCAAATACTAAAGTGTTAAATCGCTCCAGTTCCCAAAAGCGTAGTGTTAAGGATAGGAGGAAGAGAACGAACATTCCTAAGCAAAAAACTAAAGTAGATCTGTTGAATTGTTTTTTGTTGATTTTCATAAAACAGCAGTAAATAGTAAAGGCTAGATTGGAGGGCGATCGCTAATTTAAAAATACTGAGTTGAGAATAGCGTAAAAATTACAATTATGACTTTTAACCTTCGCGGAGGCAAATCCGATGCGGGCGATCGCGCTTGGAGAATGCGGCACTACGTGCAGCGGCATATTGTGCGATCGCACAATATGCCCCCGACGCAATCGGCACGCAGCCCGGGAAAGCGCACCTGACAAGCTGCGATCGACTATGATACCGGTTAACAAGGTCTTGTTTGAGCAGGTATTTATGAATATCACACTTTGGGTTTGGGGGATCGCTGTAGGTGCGAGTATCCTGCTAGGAGTCCCGGCGGTAGCTGCGCCCAGTGTTATAAAAATGAGCCAAGGGGTATCGCAGCAGTCCGGGGAAAACCGGGTGGCGGATGCTCAAAGAGCTTTTACAGAAGGGGATCAACTGTACCAGCAGGGGACGGCGGAATCTTTAAGAAAAGCGATCGCCAAGTTTGAAGAACTATTAAAGCTGTATCGGCAAGCGGGCGATCGCGCTGGGGAGGCTACCACCCTCCACAGCATCGGCAAAGTATACTCAGATTTGGGAGAAAAACAGAAAGCGCTAGAGTATTACAGCCAGTCCCTTCCCCTGAGTCGGGCAATAGGCGATCGTTCAGGGGAAGCTGTCACCCTCACCAACATCGGCAGAGTCTACTCAGTTTTAGGAGAAAAACAGAAAGCCCTAGACTATTACAATCAGTCCCTTTCTGTGAGCCGGGTAATAGGCGATCGCCAGAAAGAAGCCTACAACCTTCTAGGTATTGGCATGATCTACGCAGAATTTGGAGAACAGCAGAAAGCGCTAGAGTATTACAATCAGTCCTTTTCTTTGAGCCAGGAAATAGGCGATCGCCGTTGGCAAGCTTTCACCCTGATCGTCGTTGGCAATGTCTATTCAGGTTTGGGAGAGAAACAGAAAGCCCTAGATTATTACAACCAATCTCTTCCCCTCAGTCGAGAAACAGGCGATCGCTCTGTTGAAGCCTTCGCCCTGATTTGTGCTGGTAGAGTCTACTCAGAATTGGGAGAAAAACAAACAGCCTTAGACTCTTACAACCAGTCCCTTAAATTGTTCCGGGCTATAGGTGAACGCGAACAAGAAGCTCGTACCCTTAACTACATAGGTATTGTCTATTCAGAGTTGGGAGAAAAACAGAAAGCCCTAGAGCATTACGGCCAGTCTCTTCCCATCAGCCAAGCTGTGGGCGATCGCTCTGGGCAAGCTGTTACTCTAATCAGCATTGGCCATGTCTACTCAGAATTGGGAGACCAACAGAAAGCTTTAGAGTATTACAGCCAGTCCCTTGCAATTTTCCAGATTCTAGGCGATCGATCCTCAGCAGCAACCACTCTCACCAGCATTGGCATTGCCTACTCAGAATTAGGAGACAAAGAGAAAGCCTTAGAATATTTTAACCAATCCCTTATCCTCAAGCGAATAGTAGGCGATCGCTCTGGAGAAGCTCGCACCCTCACTGGCATTGGTAACATATACGCAGAATTAGAAGACCAACAAAAAGCCCTAAACTATTACAATCAGTCTCTTTCTTTGAGCCGGGAAGCACGCGATCGCCAAAGAGAAGCCTACAGCCTTATAGGTATCGGCAGGAGCTACGCAGAATTAGGAAACAAAGAGAAAGCATTAGAGTATTTCAATCACTCCCTTCCTCTGAGTCAAGCCACCCTCGATCGCTCTTTAGAAGCTCTTACCCTCTATAGTATTGCTACTATCAAACGTGACTCTGGTAATCTTAACGAAGCTCTCACTGAGATTGAAGCCTCCCTCAAAATTATTGAAAGCCTTCGCACCAAAATTGCCAGCCCAGAACTCCGCACCTCATACTTTGCCACCGTACAAAACTATTACCAGTTCTACATTGACCTGTTAATGCAACTGCACAAAACGCAACCCAAATCTGGTTATGATACCAAAGCCTTTGAAGCCAGCGAACGTTCCCGCGCCCGCAGTCTCCTCGAACTTCTGCAAGAAGCAAATGCCGATATTCGCCAAAGTGTCGCCCCTGAATTATTGCAGCGAGAACGCAGTGTGCAACAGCAACTCAATGCCCTTGAAAAACGGCGCGTCGAAGTTCTCAATCGCCCCAACTACACTCCCACCCAAGAAGCAGAATTAGAACAACAACGGCAAACTTTAATCGCACAATATCAGGACATTCAAACACAAATCCGCGCTACTAGCCCCCGGTACGCAGCCCTCACCCAACCGCAACCTCTAACGCTTGCACAAATTCAACAACAAATCCTCGATGAGAATACAATGTTACTTCAGTATTCTCTAGGGAAAGAGCGCAGCTATCTCTGGGCTGTCACCAAAACCAGCATCACCACTTATGAATTACCAAAAGCTGCCGACATCCAGACAAATGCCAGAAAATTCCGCGATGCTGTCACAGCTCCAAGTTCCCGAAACAGCCCGAATCAAATCGCCCAAGCCAACGATGCTATCAGTCAAATTATCTTACAGCCGGTTGCTGCCCAACTCGGTCAAAAGCGCCTGCTGATTGTTGGCGATGGCATTCTCAATTACCTCCCCTTTGCTGCCCTTTCCCTCCCCAGAAAATCTGGTGAAAATGGGAATCCGCCTTTAATAGTAGACCATGAAATCGTGCTGCTGCCTTCCGCTTCCACCTTGGGAATATTAAGACAAAACTACAGTGACAGACAACCTCCTACTCGGACTTTAGCGATTCTCGCCGATCCAGTTTTTAGCGCTAACGATGAACGAGTCAAAAACCAGTCAACCGCCACCAATCTGCAAGCAATAGAATCAGTAAATCTGGGTCTAAGCCGCTCTGGTCGCGACAATAACTTACAGTTGAGCCGTTTAAAATTCACTCGCCAAGAAGCTCAAATCATTCAAGCGTTAGTACCAGCTAATTTTCGCACCGAGTCTTTGGATTTTGAAGCCAGCCGCGCCGTCGCAACCAGTCAGAACTTAAGCCAATATAAAATCATTCATTTTGCCACTCACGGTTTAGCGAATAGCACTAACCCGGAACTATCGGGAATCATCTTGTCACTGGTAGATGAAAAGGGCAATCCCTTAAACGGATTCCTGCGACTTACTGATATTTTCAATCTCAAATTAGCAGCAGATTTAGTAGTGTTAAGTGCCTGTCAAACCGGAATGGGGCAGAACATTCAAGGCGAGGGCATGGTAGGATTAACACGGGGATTTATGTATGCAGGGGCTCAGCGAGTGGTGGTGAGTTTGTGGAGTGTGGACGATGAAGGAACGGCTACCTTAATGTCGAGTTTCTATCAGGGAATGCTGCAAAAAGGGTTAACGCCAGCCGCAGCATTGAGGGCGGCGCAACTGGAAATGTTGAAGCAGGAAGAGTGGCGTTCTCCTTATTATTGGGCGGCTTTTACGCTTCAGGGCGAATGGCGATAACTTCTATGGACAACAGTTATGATATCCAGTCAGGTTAATTGCTGATAAAACCTATACGGCCATCGGGCATCGGGCTTGCCATGAACAACCTTCTTCCTTCTTCCTTCTTCCTTCTTCCTTCTTCCTTCGTGCCCTACCCTTCGGGAACGGCTTCGCCGAACGCGTCTTCGCGGTTCAATAATACTAATTCTTCCGACCCGAAAGGAGCAATTATAAAAAAAGCGGCTCCGCTTGTCGCAGAACCGCCGTCACAGAGGATGAAAAATCAAAACTTAACGGACTGCACCCTGTACTGAAGGTGATTCAATTGTCTTCATGAGGTACAGCTTCAACAACTGCCAGCCGTTCGACAAATACAAAGGCAATTTTTGGAAGAATTGCAAGAATTTCGGAGTATTAGAAGCAACAATTGCAGTCAACTGCTGATTGTTCTTGAGGCAAACATCCAGCCGTTCATAAAACTCTGGGTTGTTCACGTCCAGCATGACGGGGAATACGCGGCCGGCTGTTTCGTTGGTCTTTTTAATCACTTCAATGTCGTATTCGCGAGCATCAAGACCGAGCGATCGATAAAAACCGGCGCGCTGGATATCATTGAGATACATTGTCGCGAACACTGACAGCAAGAAGAAACGGCACCAAAGCTTAGCGCGCCAATCGTTCAACATCTGAGGCTGAGCTCTCATCACCGCATCAAAGAAATCTCCGTGGCGGTTTTCATCCTGGCACCAATTTTCAAAGAATCGGAAAATCGGATAAATCTGGTCTTCAGGATGCGCTTTTAAGTGCTGATAAATCGTGATGTAGCGCCAATAACCGATCTTTTCAGACAAGTAAGTCGCGTAGAAAATAAACTTCGGCTTAAAGAATGTGTAACTGCGGCTCTTTGTCAAGAAACCCAAATCTAGGGACAAATTAAAGTCCGAGAGAGCTTTGTTGAGGAATCCGGCGTGCCGCGCTTCGTCCCGCGACATCAGCAAGAAACCTTCGGCCAGCACTGGATTTTTGTCCTTGAGCTTGCGTGCCAATTCTTTGTAGAGCAAGAAGCCAGAAAACTCAGCGGTGCAAGAGCGTTCCAGGAATTCAATGAACAATTGGCGCTTTTCGCCGTCGATGTGTTCCCAAGATTGCTCGAACTCGGCATCACGCACGAAGTGGTTTTTGTTGTAGTCAACGCGGAACTCTTGGATAATTGCTTTTAGTTCGGCTTCATTTACCGAGATGTCCATTTTGGCCATCTCGTCAAAATCTGTTGTGTAAAATCTCGGCGTGAGAATAGTTTCTTTGGCTGGGGCTTTCACTCCCGGCCGCAGTTCTTCAAAAGTGGGTTTTTTGAGGGAATCTACCATATGTTTATTGGATTTCTGCTTATAACTACTCGCTTGTTTCCATTGTCGGGTACTGCGGGCGATCGCGCTCGTGTATGTCCGGCCAGCGCTGGTGACGCGCTCGGTTTGGCGCTCGGTTTGGCGCTCCCTGTGGAATCCAGTTCTAAGCTGCTGTAATTTCCACGCCCTCCAGTTTACCAAGCTGTCGCCCCCGGAAATATGTTGCTGGCGTTAAGAATTGCTACGCAGAATTACTCATGGGCTTCCAGACAGAAGGTATTGGGAAACCAAATACGGCCTTTTGTCAGTTTATTAGGATACCGCACAAATAAATTCCCCTGTAAAGCTGTTTAAACACCACATAGAAAGTACAAAATGTATAGAGGGACTCCAATTCTTAGAATAATCACGCAGGACGGTCAGAAAATGAGCAATTTAGGTGTTAGTTACCTTTTATGGGCAGCTTGTTTTTTCGGCCCCTTCGGACTCCACCGCCTCTACAACGGCAAGATTGGTACGGGTTTGCTGTGGCTGTTTACCTTTGGTTTGTTTGGGTTTGGGCAATTGTTTGACTTGCTGCTGCTGCCGAACATGGTGGACGAACACAATGCCAGTCTCAGGGGCAAACTCGGCGTATCTCGCGAAGGTATACCGCTATATCCCAGCAACGGGGCGATCGCCGCGACATATCCCAAGCCAACTCCAGACCAGTTAGGGGTTAAACTCCTGAAGGCAGCTTATACCAAGAACGGAAGATTATCTGTCACCCAAGGGGTGATGGCAACCGGCGCTACTTTTGCCGAAGTTGAAGAGGCTTTCACGGCAATGCTCAAAACAGGTTATGTGAGTATCGAGAACGATGCCGTAACTGGGGTCGTGATCTACCACTTTCACGAACTTTAGCTGCTGCGGGTGCGTGATCTAGGGGATTTTGTCTATTTTTCCAGAAGCTAATCGCTGACGCACCCTACTACTTGATATTGCTGAGCGAGCAGTTATTGCAGTTTTTCGAGTAAGCATTGCCGGCAAAATCGGCTAGAATGTTTGTTTGTCTATATAAGCAAGCACAAAGTATTTAGCGTCATGGCAGTCCCTAAGAAGAAAACCTCCAAATCCAAGAAGAATATGCGTAAGGCCACATGGAAGCGCAAAGCTGTAGTGGCAGCTCAGAAAGCTCTGTCTCTGGGCAAATCTGTTCTGACTGGGCGTTCCAACAGCTTCGTGTATCCCGGCAATGAAGAAGAGGAGGAAGAATAGAAACGGAATACCGGGCATGGGGCGAACCCGATGCCCGATCGATCAATCCTTTTTTGCTGTTGGTAAAATCAGCATGGCATCGCCAAAGGAATAAAAGCGGTACTGTTGCTCGATCGCTTCTCGGTACAAATCCAACAGCCGAGGCCTTCCAATCATCGCACTTATCATCATCATCAAAGTAGAGCGGGGCAAGTGAAAATTGGTAATCATCCCCTCTACAACCCGCCACTTGTAACCAGGGTAGATAAACAAATGGGTCGGGCCGCAAAAAGGTTGCAAGGAAAAATCGCCACTCGCGGCGGCGGCTCCCTCTAAAGCTCGCACTGCTGTAGTACCCACGGCAATGATCCGCCCGCCTCTGGCTTTAGTTTCCCGGATTTTCTCAACGGTGGCGGGGGGTACTTCCACCCATTCGCCGTGCATTTTGTGAGCCGTCACGTCTGTTACCTCCACCGGGCGAAACGTCCCTACTCCGACGTGTAAGGTGACAAAAGTTTTTTCGATTCCCCGCTGTTCCAAGCGGCTGAACAATTCTTCGGTGAAGTGCAGGCCTGCTGTGGGGGCCGCCACCGCCCCAAGCCGATCGGCATAAACAGTCTGGTACTGTTCGGCTGAAGCTTGGGAATTGTCGATATAGGGCGGCAGGGGTACGTGGCCGTATTCGTCTAAAAACTTCACCAGATTCTCATCTGTGGGGATGTCAAACTCCAGCAGCCGTCCCCCTGTGGCGTCGTCCCTCTCTATAACTGTCGCAGTCAATCGACGACGATCGGGCATCGTGGCATCGGGAAGGCAAGAGCAAGGAGCTGTGGTTGAGTGCTCACAGGTAGGGGCGATCGGCTCAAATTCAATTTTTGCTCCCAACTTTAAGCGTTTCCCCGGTTTAACCAAAGCCAGCCAGCAGTTGTGCTGCCGTTCTTCCATTAACAATATCTCCACAGCCGGGCCGTTCGGTTTGTGCCCGTAGAGCCTCGCCGGCAGCACGCGGGTGTTGTTCAGTACCAGCAAGTCTCCTGGTTCCAGCAAATCTGGCAAATCCCGGAAAATCCGGTGTTGCTGGCTGCTGGGAGAATCTACAGCCAGCAAGCGAGAACTGTCCCTCGGCACTACGGGATTTTGGGCAATGCGTGAGGGCGGAAGTTCGTAGTCGTAGCCGTCCAAAGACCAGTCCATTTCTGTCATCAAGTGAATTCCTATCAAATCAATCTGTCAACTAGGTAACAAATTGGGTAAAAACCCCCATTCAAAGTCGGGTGCTTTTCCCCTTGTGGTGGCGGGTATAGCCCGCGAGGATAGAGGTATAGCATCAGCTTTGCTCATAAGGATCGTTATGGAATACCTCTACTACATCGCCAATACTAGCCTTACTCTGAGAGTCGTGGATTACCTACGCACGGCTCATCATCTTCCCTTGCAATTTATCACTGTTATTCACCAAATTGACGGCTGGGTGGTAAAGGTGAAAATGAGCCAATATTTAACACCCGAAATGCACGGGGATTTTCGGGCTTTTATGAACGAACTCGGGATTCCTTACGATCCTGAAATTCGCTTGCAAATGGCGCTTTGGAGTTTGGAAACCGGACAGTCCCCACTGAGCGTGATGCGTCGCTACCAGGTGGCAGTGGTTTGTCACGGCAGCCCTGACCGCAAAGAAATTGAAGCGTTTCGCCAGCAGTTTGTCAAGGGTCTGGGATATTGCCCGGAAACCCTGGCCTAGATTGCTACCCATATAAATTAACTGTGATGACAGAACAGGAGAGCGAGAGAAGGGGAAAGCGACCGAAGATTTAACGCTTTTTTCTGCTCCGTTAAATCTCAAGAGAAAAATTCGCGAAGCCTAGGCAAGTTAACAATTAAAAATTACCGAGTCGCATTGCTTTGAGATTTTACCCTCTCATTTTTAATTATATATTTTTAATTGCTAAAAGCCGAGCAAATGTATTCTTGCAGGGTGAGTCGGTAGTTTTCTGCAACGGCGGATTGAGAGCTCGCTGCTGTTAATGGTGGTAATATTGGCTTAGTGTTTGGTCGAGAAGGTTCGCACCTGACTAAGGCGACATCAAAGCGACAAGAATTATTTGCTAAATCTGGGTGAGTGCTTAAAAATATTTCGGCTGTTTGCCAAAGTTTGGCTTGTTTTGTGGTAGTAACAGCTAGCATTCCACCAGCATCCCAATTTCCCCGGCGGCGAGTTTTTACCTCTACAAATGCTAATGTTGGGGATGTGTGATTGGGAAGACCTCGGTTTTTTGCGCTTTGTTCATCTCTTCCAAGTGCGATGATGTCAATCTCTCCCCAGCGACAGTGCCACTGCCGGTGCAAAATTTCCCAGCCTTGCTGCTGCAACCACTCGGCGACTAAGTTTTCTCCCAATGTGCCGATATCCCGAGAGTTTAGGGATTGGGGGCAATTGGAGTCAGCCGTCGCTAACAGGCGATTCCCTACGGGATAGCTACGCTTGACGCCCTTTCTGGTAGAATTCAATTCTGAACTGTCACGACTGCCCATTAGCTTGAACTTGTATGATGATTTCTCGAATTCGCCAAAATATTTATACTTTCTTGCTGAGTTTTGTTATTTTAGCAGTAATTGCCGCTGGGGCGATCGGCATTAATCCCGCACCTGCTTTCGCTTTGGATCACGATAAAGAAATCCTAGTAGGCGCTGATTTTACTGGCCAAGTTCTGACTGACGACAGCTTTAATAAAGCCAATCTTCGCAACAGCAATTTTACTAATGCAGATTTGCGAGGCGTCAGCTTTTTTGCGGCCAATATGGAAGAAGCAAATTTAGAAGGCGCTAATTTCACGGGTGCTACTTTAGATTTAGCTCGCATGATGAAAGCAAATTTAACTAATGCTATCCTTGAGGGTGCTTTCGCTTACAATACCAGGCTGGAAGGAGCTATCATTGACGGTGCTGATTTTACAGAGACACTGCTGCGAGACGATATGATAGAAAAACTTTGTAAAGTGGCAAAAGGTACTAATCCGGTGACAGGTAGAGATACTCGCGAAACTCTTTTTTGCGATTATTAAAAACCTAATTAAACCAAACTTACCCCGCACGCGGGGTAACTTCCATGTAAACCCTCTGGCAGTAGGGATCTCGGGCTTGAGCCACGACCCGATACATGACTACAATATCAGCGAAACCCCCAGCAAATCGAAGGCTTTATGATGTAAACGAGTGGGCGTCGTCAGGCAGAAACTAACTGCAACACCCCCTAGTTTAGGCTGCATTCGAGTTTAAAATATTGATATTTCTTACTCTAGTCAACCTCTTTACGGTTAACTAACGGAATTTAGTTCTATTGCTAATCGATTAGGCTACTCAATGACTACAGAATTAAATAGTGGTTCTCAAAGATCGCCAAACACTCTCCATGCTTGGGGTATAGCAGTGTTGGTGCTTGTCACCCTAATCTGGGGTACAAGCTATCCGGTTATCAAGGGAGCTCTCAGCAGTCTTTCTCCTTCTGCAATATTTGCAACCCGCTACGTAATAGCAGCGTTGCCGTTTACCCCTTATTTGCGCTTCCTGAATTTTTCCCTGCTACGGGATGGAGTTTTCTTATCACTCATACTGTTTCCTGCATCAGTCCTCCAAACCGTTGCCCTTGAGACGACTTCTGCCGATCGTGCTGCGTTCATTGCCAGTTTCAACGTCATCCTAGTTCCTCTGCTAGGGCAACTGCTAGGTCGGCAGGTGTTCCCAAAAACTTTCCTCGCCGCAGGAATTGCCATCTTTGGCATTGGAGTGATGTGTTGGGAGAGTGAACAGCTAGTGATCGGCGATCTGTTGATCTTGGGCAACGCCTTCCTCTACTCGATCTACACTCTTAAGCTTGAGTCCACCACGTTGCGCCACCCCATTTTGCCACTCGCCGCGATCCAGCTTTGGGTAATAACAATATTTTCTTTAATTTGGGCCGCTCCAGACCTGCTTACACAACAGGAGGCAATTGGCGCGAATCTGGGTATTCTTTTATATATTGGCTTATTTGATACTGCTGCTACGATTGTGCTCCAAGTAGTGGCTCAACGATGGGTTAACGCTTACCAGACGGCGCTAATTTATACGCTAGATCCGATTTTCGCAGCGATTTTCTCGTTTCTATTACTGGGAGAGAAACTTGGAATACGCGGTGTGATTGGCGCAGCTCTTGTAGTGGTGGCAATGGTTTTTGGTCAAAGCAAATCTCAGGACGCTGAACACAATGGCGAAATCCAGGTTAACGAGTCCATTGTCGCAGCGCTGTCAGATTCGGATACTGAGCCCATTAACGCTCCAGTTTCGCTTCCGAGCGCTAACGCCGTGGAATTAGAATTAGATTTGTAATTTGTATTAAGAGTGAGGAAAATGGGTTTGGATATTTTCATCCAGCAAACAGAGAAAGGTAGAGGCGTTTTTGCCAGCCGAGGCTTTCGTAAAGGTGAGACTGTGGTGGTTGGACGCCGAGTCGATATCTTGCCCGAAAGAACTACTCACTCGATTCAAATGGACTTTGATCTGCATATAAAATTAGATGAACCGGCATTATTGATCAATCATTCTTGTAGCCCAAACACAGGGGTTCGGAATAATCAATTCGGAGCCTACGATTTCGTGGCATTGGTTGATATTCCTTCGCGAAGCGAAATTACATGGGATTACTCTACAACAGAGTACACTTTCATTGACATTCCCAAATGTTGTTGTGGCTCCACCGAATGTCGATCAAAGCTCCTTGGATATAAATTTCTCCCAGACGAAATCAGGAAAACGTATGGTGAGTTTATCGCCGATTACCTCAGAGTAACGGCACCTGAAACGGAATTTCCCCCGCGTGCTCTTAAAGTTCCTAGTATTGCCCCCATCAGTAGGGATCTCGGGCTTTAGCCCCCACCGGATACATGACTAGAATGTCAGCGGAACCCCCAGCAAATCGAAGGCTTTCTGCTGTAAAGGAGTTGCCGTCGTCAGGTCGAAACTAACTGAAACACCCGCTAGTTTAGGCTGCACTCGATTTTTAGCGATCGTCGATAAATTAGTCACTAACGTCCGAAAAATTTGAACGGGAAACTTCTCCAAAGTACGTTTTGTTGAAGCTTGGAGTGTAGCCGGAGTGGCAGACAAAACCTGGACAACCACCGAATCAGACTCCCAAGGCTCTAACCACTCGTCATCCTCGAATAACAACAATGCTAATGGCGATCGCATATGCCCGTTACGTAAGCCCTGTATAGTAATTAAGCTCTTGTGTTTAAAGGTCAAGCTGAATATGCAGACGTTTATCTTCTTCTTACTTGCTGGCCTGGGAGAAATCTCTGGCTGCTATGCCTTTTGGGCGTGGTTGAGACTTGGCAAAAGCATATTTTGGATTATCCCAGGTATCTTAGCCCTGATGATCTACGCTTTTTCTCTCACCAAGGTAGACACCTCAAATGCTGGTAGGGCATACGCTGCCTACGGCGGGTTTTACATCCTCTTATCCTTGTTCTTGTTGTGGCTAGTTGAAGGTGTGAAGCCGGATAAGTGGGACTTGCTTGGCGTTACATTCTCTCTAGTGGGAACAATCGTGATCTTGTTCGGCCCACATCGCCAATAATAGACTGACACAGTAATTAAAGACTTAGAGATAAAAAACCTAAATCTACGACTTTAATATTAGATTCACGGCTTTAGTCCTTAACTCCTAAAAATTCCCACTCCAAGGTACGGATGTTAAATCGTAAAAATTAACTTGACGCAGCCGCTCTAATTCCTTAAGCCATTCTTGTTCGGCACAGAATAGTTGATGATATTCTATAGCCTCTTCGCCACTGCTAGCGGCCTTGGCTTTTTGCCACATATTGAGTGCAATTCGGCGGCGCTTCATGCTGATAATTTGCTCGATACAGGCGAGGGCCGATCTAATGACTAGAGGGGCGCGATAAACGTTTCTTTCTGAGAACTCATTTAAGTGAAATAAATGCGAAATTTGATTTAGTTGATTCGGATATTCAATGAAGCTATCTTGCAATTTCAATATTAAGTCTGAAGGCGCTACTTGTAAAGACATTTTGTGCAATATTTCTGAATTCACAATCTGGTGCCACAAAAATCTGTGGTGAGAAAGGCTAAACTGCACGTCTCTAGCTTCTATTGCCTCTCTGACATCTTGGCGGTAGTCGGGACAGTGCAAATAAATCTGCAATAATTGCGCTTCTGCTTCTTCTAAAAGACTGCGGGCTACGGCAGATAAGCTGGATTGTGAGTTTTTGTTTTCGCTGCTTGCACGCTGTTTTTTATATTGTTTGTTCGGCTTAAGCTTGTTTCTAATTAACAGGGGCATTGTTAAAGATTCGTCTTGACTCTGCCGCTTTGCCCAATCGCTGACTACTTGATTGAGCAAGTTTTCAGCGATCATTTTTGTGAGTCTAAAATCTCCTTTACTGAGAATCTCGGCGCACTTTTGCAGGTAATGTGCTAGCTGATTATCGTCAGTGATATTGGTTAATAAATTAATTATTTTTTTGGTGACTTGCTGGGAAGTATCGGCTTGCTTCAAATCTTGATTGACGAGCATTTGTTGCAGTTGCCAGTCGAGCCACAACGGAGCATTTTCGAGCAATTCTCGATATTGTTCTGGCGAGTATGTTTTGAGATATTCGTCGGCATCTTTGCCGTCGGGAATGTTGAGTACCCGCAGTTGCACTTCTCCTTGATAAGCGAGTTTTTCTATTTCTCCAATCGCGCGTTCGGCTGCTTGAGTTCCTGCTTTGTCGGCGTCGAAGTTGAGGATAATTTGTTTGGAGTCTGTGTAGCGCAATAACTGCCGCACTTGGTTTAAACTTAAGGCTGTGCCGAGGGAAGCGACGGCGTTGGAGATGCCGGCGGCGTGAAGTGCGATCGCATCAAAGTACCCTTCTACCACCACTGCGCGATCGGCTTTGCTAATGGCTGTTTTTGCTGTATCTAAGGCGAATAAAGTTTTGCCTTTGTCGAACAGTTCTGTTTCGGGAGAATTGAGGTATTTCGGCTGTTCGTCGCCGAGAGCTCGGCCGCCGAAACCGATGACTCTGCCTTGGGTGTCGCGAATGGGAATCATAATGCGGTTGCGGAAGCGATCGTAATAACCGCTGCCGCCATTTTTTCGGGGTACAATTAATCCAGCTTGTTCGACTAACTGCGCCGGATAGTTTTTCTGTTCTACTAAATAACTGTAAAGTGCTTCCCAACCTTGGGGTGCATAACCTAATTGAAATTGTTGGATAGTTTCTTCGCTGAGCTGGCGCTCTGATTTGAGATATGCTAAGGGTTCTTCTCCTTGGGTTTGCCGCAAAGCGTGTTCGTAAAAGTTGGCTGTTAGTGCTGAGATTTCATAGAGTTGTTCGCGCAGAGAAATTTGTCGCTGCAATTCTTGTCGGTGTTCCGGTTCGACAGTTTTGACGGGAACTTGATAATTTTTAGCTAATTCTAATACTACTTCGCTGAAAGGGCGTTTCTCCAATTCCATGAGGAACTTAAAAGCATTGCCGCCTGCCCCGCAGCCGAAACAATAATACATTTGTTTGCCGGGACTGACTGTAAAGCTGGGAGATTTTTCGTCGTGAAAGGGACACAAACCTACAAATTCTTTGCCGCGTTTTCGCAACACGACGCGACCGGAAATAACGTCTACTATGTCGGCTCTTTGTTTGACTTCTTCGATTGTTTCTGGATGCAGCCGGGGAACTTGCATAGGGCTATTTTAGGGAAATTGAAAGTATAGCGGAAGGAAGAGGGAAGTTCGGCAACGGATTATGTAACGGATGTAACGGATGTCAGGAAGAAGGAAGAAGGAAGAAAAGCTAGGGTTTTAGCAAGTGAGAAAGTGTTAATCGTCTTAAGGATTGCTATATGTTTATTTTGAGATAGGGCAGTTTATTAAAGCACAAAACTGACTTTCAGGACTTGCACACAAAAACTCCAGCGTTCCGGTTTTTTGTACCAGGGTCGATGGGTGTTAATATGTGTTTTCTTTAAAAAACAGGTTTCTCCGTAAGGCATAACTTTATTGTAAGATATTTACACTAACTGTAAGGAGCATCGAAAATAATGCGAATTTTAATGATGGGCGGTACTCGGTTTATCGGGGTTTATCTTACTAAGATTTTAGCAGCACAAGGACATGAAGTGGTGTTGTTTAACCGGGGCAACAAGCCGGTACCCGTTGCGGGGGTAAAACAGATTCAGGGCGATCGCACAAATGTTGAACAATTGCAAGAAAAGTTATCGACGGTCGAGTTTGACGCGGTTTTTGACAACAACGGCCGCGAACTCAGCGATACACAGCCTTTAGCTGAAATATTTAAAGGGCGGGTGCAGCACTTTGTTTACATGAGCTCTGCGGGGGTTTATTTGAAGTCGGATCAAATGCCTCATATCGAAGGGGACGCTACTGATCCTAAAAGCCGGCATTTGGGTAAATGCGAAACCGAAAATTACTTGGCCACATCGGGTTTGCCTTGGACTTCGATTCGCCCGACTTACATTTACGGCCCCCAAAATTATAACGATTTAGAGGCTTGGTTTTTCGATCGCATTGTGCGTGATCGACCGATTCCGATTCCCGGTAACGGAATGCACTTCACGCAGTTGGGGCACTGTCAGGATTTGGCTAAAGCAATGGCGGCGGTTTTGGGCAACGAAAGGGCGATCGGGCAAATTTACAACGTTTCGGGCGATCGATTTGTCACCTTTGACGGTTTAGCACGCGCCTGCATTCAAGCTGCAGGCAAATCCCCTGATGCTATTAAGATTGTACACTACGATCCGAAACAATTTGACTTTGGCAAAAAGAAAGCTTTTCCGATGCGATTGCAGCACTTTTTTGCTTCAGTTAATAAAGCTGTTACCGATCTTAACTGGCAGCCGGAATTTGACTTACTTTCTGGATTGAAAGATTCTTTTCAGAATGATTACGTAGTTTCGGGACGCGACAAAGCTGAGATAGATTTTTCAGTCGATGATCAAATTTTGAAATCGGTTCAAAGTTAAGTTAGAGTGGGAGCATCCCCATGCCCGCAAAAATCTAGAACTCTACTCTAACCCTCCCCTTACTAAGGGGAGGGAACAAGCAAGAAAGCAAACAGACTGTCACAGTAAAGTTCGCACCGCGCGCCTTACATCGGAGCCAAAGATAGCTACTTAAAGGCGATCGCAAAACTCAACAACGGCACATCTGTAATGATTGAAACCCAACTTCTAAACCTGCCGACCTTGGGCAAGCTAGCTTTGTAAAATACAGTAACAACTGAGGGAACTAAATTACTGATTGAAGAACTGCATAATGGATGCCACCCTAAAATTGATTGTAGGGAAATTCAAACTCCCCACTTGTCGTTCGACCAATTCAAAAATTTAGATAGGCTATGTTAAAATTTTCAAAGGCGGAAGATTTGACAGCTTGGTTGGAAGCTAATTCTCCCAAAGACTAGGAAATATTAGGTGAATTTCATGCTTGGAATAACACTCGGCAATCGCTACAGTATTATCCGTCACTTGGGAGGCGGCGGATTTGCTCAAACTTATTTAGCTGAAGATAAGCAGCTACCAGGCAATCACCTCTGCGTCGTCAAGCAACTTAAACCTCAAGCAACTGATCCGGAAACTCTACAGGTAGCTAGACGTTTATTCGATACCGAAGCCCAAGTTTTGTACAAATTGGGAAATCACGATCGCATTCCCCGACTTTTTGCTTTTTTTGAAGAGAATCAAGAGTTTTACCTCGTTCAAGAATTTATAGAAGGTCACGATTTAAGTCAAGAAATTACGCCCGCTTCTCCTGGGAATGCGGGAGTCATGCAGGAAGATCAAGTCATTTGTATATTGCAAGAACTTCTGGAAATTTTAGACTTTGTACACCAGCAAAATGTAATTCACCGCGATGTCAATCCTCGTAATATTCTCCGCAGAGATCGAGACGGAAAATTAGTTTTAATTGACTTCGGCGCAGTCAAAGAAATTACTACTCAAATCACAACTCCTCAGCCCAAGAATAGCTTGAGTGTGAGCATCGGTACTCCCGGTTATATGCCCAGCGAACAATCTCACGGCAACCCCAAACTCAGCAGCGATATCTATGCCGTCGGTGCGATCGCAATTCAGTTCCTCACTGGCATAAATCCTCACCAAATGCCAAAAAACCCCGATACAGAGGAAATTATATGGCAGGACAAAACATCAGTCAGTCCTGAATTTGCGAAGATTTTAGATAAGATGGTAAAGTACGATTTTCGGCAACGTTATTCTAGTGCCGGCGAAACGCTGCAAGCTATTAAAGGATTGAAAAATTCTTTCAGCGGTACAGTTCCTGTATTGCCTCCGGTTGCTGCTGCGAATAAGCCTATAAAATCCCGAAAAAAACTGTATTTTAAAATATTGTCGATCGCCAGTTTAATTGGCATCAGTATTATAGCATCTATTTATGGTGTAAACACTTTTAATTCTGCCAATGCAACTGACCTGTACAACCGAGGCAATACTCTTTACAATTTAAGCCGATTTGAAGAAGCTCTGGCAGCTTACGAGCGAGCAATAACTCTCAGGCCGGACTACGCGGAAGTTTGGCAGGAAAAAGCCAAAACTTTATATGAATTGAAAAAATACCAAGAATCGCAGTCAGCTTATGATAAAGCCATAGAATTAAAGCCGGAATACTTGGAAGCTTGGACGGGACGCGGTTATGCTTTGGAGAAGTTGCAACAGTCTCAAGAGGCGATCGCATCTTTTGATAACGCTTTGAAAATCCAGCCCGACTATGCCGCAGCTTGGGAAGGCAGAGGCGATACTCTGTTAGATTCGCAGCGGTACGAAGAGGCGATCGCCTCCTACGAAAAAGCCGTACAATTTCAGCCTAACTTGTACCGTGCTTGGTACAATCTGGGACAAGCTCACCAAAAATTAAAACAGTACGAGCGAGCCGTAGAATCCTATCAAAAAGCAGTTGAAATTAAATTCGATAATTTTGAAGCTTGGTATAACTTAGGCAATATTTTCCTAGAATTAAACAAAAATAAAGAAGCTTTTGAAGCCTACGAAAAAGCCGTGCGGTTTCAGCCAAATTTTTATCAAGCCTGGTACAGTAAAGGCATCGCTTTGCTAAAAATGCGCCGATATGAAGAAGCGGTAGAAGCTTACGAAAAAGCTGTAAAATTAAAACCCGATTATTATCAAGCATGGTACAATTTAGGTTGGTCGTACCACGAATTACGCAAGTATGAACAAGCAATTGAGTGTTACAACAGAGCCTTAGATTTAAACCCGAAAGAATATCAAGCGTGGTACAATAGAGGCAATGCCCAGTACAATTTGAAACGGTACGAAGATGCGATCGCCTCTTACAACGAAGCCGTTTATGTCAAGCAAGACTACTCGGAAGCATGGTATAGCCGCGGTAATGCACTTGTAGCGGTAAAAAGATACGAAGATGCGATCGCCTCCTATGACAAAGCAATTCGCTACAAACCAGATTACGGAGCGGCAATAGAAGCAAAAAAGCGGGCAGAAAGTCAGCTAGGAAGCAGCCCGCTAGAATCCCAACCACAACAATAATTGTTATTAGTCCCCCCCTGCTAGGACGAGAGGCAAGTGTAGTAGCGATTTCCAGATCCGAATGATCGTGGGGGTAGGTTATCTTTTAGCGAACAGCGGGAGCAATTACGGTAACTCGGCGGCTGTCTACTAACATCGGCCAAAAACCTCGATCGCTCAATGCTTTTACCGCAGCAGTAGCGGCGTTTTGATCCGTTGTATAAGCGACGAATAAAAAGGGACGCTGGCCGTAGGAAGCTAAGCCTACTTGCGTGCCTAATGCTTGCCTGACTTGGGTGGCTAATTCCGGTTGGTTGAAGTAATCGACTAACACTGCATAACCAGGCCCCAGGGGTTGGGGATTAAAGGCAAGATTGCCCGTTGAAGGATTAGTGATGGGTTCAGAACCTGGTGCTGGCTGAGGGTTGTAGACTGGCAAATTTTGCGGTAGTGCCGCTGCGGGCGATCGTACTACGTAAGCTTGTAATCCGACAACATCTTCGATGTATTTAACCCAATCGCTGGCGATTTGCGAGTCCCGAAAGCCACCAACTCGCGTCACCGTGTCATTGATGTACCGACAAACTGTGTTGTTAGTATTTCCAGGGAAAGAGCGTTTTGCTCTTTCTTGCTGTTCGGGGGTTGTGGTGACAATTAACAGTAGGTATTCATCGGGCTGAGGCGGTTGGCAGCTCGATTGAGCTTTAACAGAACTCGATAAAATTGTCAAGACTAAAAGGGCGATCGAAGTAGCAGAAAATAGGGGAAGAGACAAAATAAATTTGTACAATTTACCCCTAATTGTTGTTAGTTTTTGCGTCGGATATTCTGCTATTTTATTCATGCTGTCTGTAGGGAGGCGAGGGCATCGGGAATAGTTGGTGATGGTGCTTGAAATTCACCTGTCAGTACATATTCTAATCGCAGTTTCAACCAAGTGATGAAGACAGGATCGATAGAAATAATAGCGGCGGCTGGCTGAGGGCATTTTGCTTTAACTTCTGCCATTGTCGGTGCTTCTAGGAAAGCGGGCTGTTTGACCAACCAGAAGTCTATTTCCTTTTCTTGTTCGTTGTAGTTGCGAGTTCTTTCTTTAAACACTTCATCTAGGGCTTCTTCTTCTAGCAAAAAGCGTTGGCTGGCTAAAACGTAGTAGTAGGTTTGCATTTTTCTCGGTTGTTAGGGGTTGACGGTTAGCGGTTTATGCCGCCTGTATCTGCCAGTTTTGCTGGTCAGGGGCTGGTTGACCGAGTTGCGGTCGTTGGAGAGTTCTAGACTCTTGTGCCGTTTACTTTACCTTATTTGCTGTCATCTTGGGTAGATGCAGAGCAAGTCGCCTCAGAAAAATCTTTGGTGGTGAGAGTTGGGGGAGTTGTGAGAGTTGCGAGAGTTGCCACTTGTTGGGGGATTTGGGCGATTATTTTTCGGGCTGCTGATTTTTGGGAAAATTTAGGTGACAATAGGAAATTAGATGGAATTGCACGTTGAATAATTACCAATTATTGAGGCAATCTGGGGCTGTTAAACCTGATTGAGAGTGATTTGCAGATGAAAACACTTCGGACAGTTTTTGATTGCGAACCCTAAAAAAAGGCTTTCAGGTGATAAAAATACTCGCGGGAAAATCAAAGGTTTGTGACTACTACCTAAAAATAGTCTTTACTATTGTAGTGAAATGTAAAATGTGTGGATTGATTTGCTCTGACCGAAATAGCCCTCACCCCGCTGTCACTTCCCCGTTTTGCCAAAAGCGATCGCCCTCCGCCCATGCTCCAATAAGCTCAACAAATCAGCTAAATTTGTTTTCCAAGGAATGCAGCTAAAGGCTAAACTAATCTAAGTTTTACCATAAAATTTTCTCCCCTTCATGAACATCGCTTATTTAGTCAACCAATATCCCAAAGTCAGCCACAGCTTTGTCCGCAGAGAAGTGCTAGCAGTTGAAAATTGCGGCATGAAAGTCGCACGTTATTCGATCCGATCCTGCGAGTCAGAACTCGTGGATGAGGCCGACAAACTAGAGCAAGAATTGACTAAAGTAATCTTAGGAGTTGGTGTACAGGGGTTAGCGTGGGCTTTGCTGCGCGTTGCCGCAACTAGACCCATTCGATTCATCGAAGCTGTGCGGTTAATGTTCAAAGTTGGCTGGCACTCGGAACGGGGGATTTTGCTGCATCTAGCTTATTTAGCCGAAGCTTGCATTCTTTTAAATTGGTTTGCAGAATCGGGTACAGCACACGTTCACGCTCACTTCGGGACAAATTCCACAACAGTCGCAATGTTGTGCCGCGTGCTTGGCGGCCCGACTTACAGCTTCACCGTTCACGGCCCTGAAGAATTTGATAAAGCAACACTTATTTCGTTAGACGAAAAAATTAAGCGATCGACCTTTGTAGCAGCAGTTAGTTCCTTCGGTAAAAGTCAGCTTTTTCGGTGGTGCGATCGCACTTTTTGGTCAAAAATTCACGTCATACACTGTGGTGTAGATGCTGCATTTTTAGCTGCACCCTACGTCCCCATACCCGCAGCACCCCGCTTAGCTTGTGTTGGGCGGCTCAGCGAACAAAAAGGTCATTTGTTGTTGCTAGAAGCTGCTAACTTGCTAGCAGTTCAAGGCTTAGAGTTTAAGTTGGTACTGGTAGGAGACGGGCCACTGCGATCGGATATTGAACAGCAGATTCTGCAACTCGGCCTGCAAAACCATATAGAAATTACCGGCTGGGCCAGTGGCGATCGAGTTCAGCAAGAGATTTTAGCTTCACGGGCAATGGTATTGCCGAGTTTTGCTGAAGGTTTGCCCGTCGTAATTATGGAAGCCCTCGCTCTCAATCGGCCCGTAATTAGCACTTATGTTGCTGGCATCCCGGAGCTCGTAGAACCCGGTGTTTGCGGTTGGTTAGTTCCTCCCGGTTCCGCAGAAGCATTAGCCGTAGCAATGCGCGCGGTATTGGAAGCACCTGTAGAAAAACTAGAAGAAATGGGGAAAACAGGAGCCGAGAGAGTTGCTCAACAACACAATGTTGATTTAGAGGCCAAAAAATTAGTGGCGCTGTTTGAGAGTGCTATTAAGCCGTGATTAAAAAAGTAGTAAGGCAATGCTGTTTCCCTACCCCAAAATAATCATTAGCCCCCCTCGGATATAACTCAATACGCTTGGGTTAAAACTGTTTATTCCTCGGAGATCCCCCTCGCATCCCCCTTAAGAAGCTATGCCTTACTCACATCTTTCTTAACAAAGGCGCTCCGGCTCAAGCCGGAGCGACCTCCGGGCGCTCGCTCCCTTGGAGTAGGATTGACAACCAGGAACCGAATCAAGTAAGCCTGAAATTACGGTATCAGAGGCGAGTGAGGAACTATGACGGCAGAATGGGCAGTAGCAGAACTACAATTTGCTTGTTTAGGCGATCGGCGTCGCCAGAAAAGACTGGTGCGAATTGTCTCAGACTTAGCCTCACAGCCCCATGCCACTGTGCCACAAGCATCAGGGGATTGGGCAGCCACCCAAGGGGCTTATGACTTTTGGTCATCTCCACGAGTCTCGTCAGATGCGATTCGCCAAGCCCACCAAAGAAGTACCATCGAACGAATCAAAGTACACCCAATGGTTCTGGCGATTCAGGACACCACAGAACTGAATTTCACCCACCATCCCAGCAAGAAAGGAATGGGACACTTGGATAGTGCCACCAGTCGGGGTCTGAAAGTTCACTCAGTATTTTGTAGCTCTGCCAATGGAGTACCATTAGGAGTGTTGCACCAACAAGTATGGGCGCGAGATCCTGCGACTATTGGTAAGAAGCATTCCAGAAATCAAACCGAAACCAAAGACAAAGAAAGCCAACGTTGGTTAACAGCTCTTGATGCGACCCAGAAGGTGATGCCAGAATCAATTACTGTACTAACGGTAGCCGATCGCGAAGCCGACATCTATGACTTTTTAGCGACTGAAAGACCTGAGAATTCTCAGTTGTTAATTCGCGCCTATCACAACCGTCAAGTCAAGAACTCTGATGGTACAAAAGAAGTAGAGCGACTACAAGGTGCGATCGCCAAAGTACCGATCGCCGGACAACTGGACTTGGAATTGCGAGCTAATCCGCAGCGAGAAGCTCGTAAAGCGACTCTGAACCTGCAGGCTACAACAGTCGAAATTCTACCTCCTCAAAGCCACCCTCACCACCAAAATTTACAGCCGCTGACAGTGCAAGTGATTCTGGCTAGTGAAAACAACCCACCGACCACAGAGAAGCCTGTAAGCTGGTTGTTATTGACCACCTTGCCCATTAATGGTTTCTCTGATCTTGTCCAGTGCTTACGCTGGTACAGTTACCGTTGGTTAATCGAACGCTATCATTACGTTCTTAAAAGTGGATGCGGTTTAGAACAGCTACAATTAGAAACTGCCGAGCGCATCGAACGGGCAATCTCAACCTACACAATTGTGGCATGGCGGTTATTGTGGATGATTTACGAATCTCGTCATCATCCTGAGCTGGGAGGGGACACCATTCTCGAAACCCATGAATGGCAAGCACTTTACTGCACAATTCATGGGACTCCTATCCCTAGTGAATCACCCCCAACTTTAAGTAATTGCATTCGTTGGATTGCAAAATTAGGTGGATTTTTAGGACGTTCATGTGATGGTGAACCGGGTGTCAAGACCCTGTGGCGAGGCTGGCAACGTTTGCATGACATTGCTGGTACATGGAAATTAGTTTCCACCCATTCCCCCCCGGATGTCAAGCCTGATTTTGTTAAGAAAGATGTGAGTAAGGCATAGCTTAAGAAGGGGGACTTTGAGTAAGTTCTTGTCCCCCCCTTCTTAAGGGGGGCTAGGGGGGATCTGGCTTAACTGAACCGTATTGGGATATAACTCTCGCCCTATTAATGGTAGGGAAACGGCAGTGCCGTTTCCTGACTGTAGGTAATATTAATTCCGATGCCACCGGATTTGATATAACAAGGGCGGGCATCAGGCCTATCCCATAATGAAATTCATTATGGGATAGGCATCTTGCCTGTTCCTTTAATTAAAGCAACCTACTTACAAACTTTTAAGGAATAGGAACAGAGCGCAACAACTTGTCAACAATTGCCTTAGCCCTCCTTCCGCCCGCCGGAATCAAACGGTGAGACAGTACGTGCGGCGCCACATACTTAACATCATCATCAGTAGCAAAATCCCGGCCCTCCATAAATGCCAAAGCTTGGGACGCCCGGTGCAAAGCCACCGCACCCCGGGGACTCACCCCCAGAGTAATCTCCTCATCTTCCCGCGTCGATCGCACCAAATCTACAATATACTGTTTCAAAGACGCTTCTACCTTCACACCAGCGCACAAACGGCGCAATTCCTGCACCTGTTCCAAAGAAATACAAGGCTGCAAATCTTCCACTGCAAAACTATCAGAAAGCCGTTCCAACATTTGCAACTCTTCCAACGCAGCGGGATAGCCCAAAGTCAAAGACAAAGTAAACCGATCCATCTGCGCTTCCGGTAGCGGAAAAGTGCCTTGATATTCGATCGGGTTCTGAGTCGCAATCACAAAAAACGGCGTCGGAACAGTTCGAGAAACTCCATCTACTGTCACCTGCTTTTCTTCCATCACTTCCAGCAAAGCTGACTGAGTTCGCGGCGTCGCCCGATTGATTTCATCAGCAAGCAAAACATTAGCAAACACGGGCCCGGGCAAAAACTCAAACTCTCCGCTGCGCGGATTCCAAATATTAGTACCGGTGACATCCGTCGGTAACAAATCGGGAGTGCACTGAATCCGCTGAAACTTGCCATCGATCGATCGCGCCAAAGACTTCGCCAGCAGCGTTTTTCCCACACCGGGCACATCTTCCAGCAGCGCGTGTCCACCCGAAAGCACGGCTACCAATACCAAGCGAATAGCATCGGCTTTGCCAACAATAGTCTTGCCTAAATTTTGTTTGAGCCGTTCAATATGTTGTCTCATATCCCTGATTTCTAATTGTTAATTGCTAGTTGCTAATTGTTGATCAAACATCAAATTGCCCAAATCTTGAGTCTTTGCCTTGTGGACTTCGGATTTGTACAACTAGAATTTAGTCTGACTCATCTTGCACCATTTTTAAAACCGATCGCCCGTTCTAGATCACATAATTATTAGACTTTAGCAGCTATAGCATTTCTTACAAAGGTGAGGTACAATAACAGCAGTGAGTAAACCAATTCCAAATATTTGCTGATGTAACTTCACTAAATGCAAACTCTATGGCTTTTGCTAACTCTTTATAATTAGGTGTCTTGATAGAACGGAGAATATTTTTAAGTTTTGACCATAAATTTTCAATTGGGGAGAAATCCGGCGAATAGGGCGACAAGTATATTAATTTAGCCCCTTTTTTTTGGATGGCTTTTTCTACTTCTTCTCCGGTATGAATAGTACAATTATCCATGACTACACAAGCACCTTTCCATAACTTTGGCACTAATTTTCGGATAATAAAAGCCTCAAATGTAATTGCATCAGTTGTACCTATTAAATTAACTGATGTTAGGACTTCTTTGACCGATATAGCTCCAATTATTGAGACATTTCTTCCGCGTTTATTCGGTTTTGATCCCTTGGCTCTTGAACCTTTTAGAGATCGAGCATATAACCTAACCATTGCCAAGTTTACTCCACATTCATCAATGAATATTAAGTCTTTGAAACAAACTTCTCTAATTTTTTGCCAGAACTCGTATCGCAGGTTCTGAACCCTGTCAGTGCCTTTGTCTGACGGGAAAAGAGTTTTTTTTTCAAAGTCATGTTTAAGAGTTTTGCCATTCTTCCCATCGTTGCTACGCTGATGGTAAAACCAATTTTTTGGTACAGTAAATAACGGAGTTCTTCGAGAGTTGCATCATTGTTTGCTTCAATCAATTCCGCTAAAATTAGCAGTTGTTCTGCATTCAGTTTTAATTTGACTCCACATCGCTCAGTGCGAGGAGCAATGTTTTGGGTGTCACGATACTGTTTAACCAATTTTTGGACAAAACTTAGGGCTACACAAAAACGGTTAGCTATTGCTCTTTGTGACAGCGGTTCATTATGGTACACATCCATAATTTTTTGTCTAAAATCAATCGAATAAGTTTTCATTTTTACTAATGCGTGATCCTTGCTAAAATTTGAGATAGTTGTCATTCTAGTGACTGCTGCGGGTCGAGGGACTACTGCTCGAAGATCGCCCTATTTAATTAGAGCTGTATAACATTTTGAAGTTCTATATTTTTCACTCCGTTTAAGTCAGTTATATTATACCTCATCTTTCTAAGAAATGCTATAATACGCTTCTAGCAATATCGCAATCTGCCTGAATTTGAGTTTTGAGAGCATCCAGAGAAGCGAATTTTTGTTCGGGTCGCAAAAACTCTACTAAACTCGCGCTCAAGGTTTGACCGTACAAATCCCCAGACCAATCTAACAGGTGAACTTCCACAGTGGGTTGCAGCCCCTCTACCGTCGGGCGACAACCAACATTCATCACCCCATTGACAAAAGATAAATTTGATGCTGTGCCGGGAATTAGAGATTTGGGATTTTCCTGCTGATAGGAAGAACTTCCATCTTTCATCTTTTCCCACCCATGCTTTACCGAAACTCGCACCGCGTACACGCCAAAACGTGGCAAAAATTTTTCCGGCGGCAGTTCGATATTGGCAGTAGGAAATCCGATCGTCCTACCCAGCCGCTGTCCGCCAACCACAGTCCCGACTAAACTGTAAGGTCGCCCCAGCAACTGATTCGCCCTTGTGAGGTCGCCGCAGGCCAGACCTTCGCGGATTGCAGAACTGCTGATCCGATCGCCCTCACCGCAATTGTGCAGAGGTACAAGAGCAACATCAATACCGTAACCCGACGCGATCGACTGTAAATCCACAGCCGTTCCAGCGCGTCCCCGTCCAAACCGAAAATCAACCCCCACACTAATTCGACTCGCTTTTAGTTGCCGCACCAAAATTTCCTCGACAAACTCAGAAGCAGTCAAAGCCGCCAATTCTCGATCGAACGGCAGCAGCACAAGTTGCTCGACGCCCATTGCTGCGAGCAATTCTACCTTTTCTGCCAGAGGCGTCAGCAGTTTTTTCGGTTGACCCGTAAAAAATTCTTGCGGGTGCGGATCGAATGTCACCACAGTGCCGTAAAGTCGATCGACCCCCTCAGAATCGCCACCAGAGATGCTGTTGCCGTCTGCCTTAGGGCCTATCAAACCCTCGAAATTATGGCGGCTGCCGGCTCGATCCAGCGGTGCTGCTGAGTCGTTGTAGCAGGTCGCCGGAGGTTCGCTTTCCAAATTTTCATCTCTGCCAGCGTTGGAGCGCAAGTTTTGCCCCGACGCAATAACCGTCGCAGAATTTTGCTCAGGCGATCGATTTAAAATTGGCTGCACGACTTGTCGATGCCCTAGGTGCAAACCATCAAAGTTTCCCAAGGCAACAGAAGTTGGAGTCAGAGCAGCGGTACAAGAAGAAGTTACCCACACGCTTAAAATTTTGCCATACTTAGCCAGATTGCGATCGCCAGTCGATGTTAGATTTTAGATTTTAGATTTTAGAATTGACTCCACAGATAAATCTGGAAGCTTGAACTAGGGTCTAAACTTTTTGGTTTTCCACGACAGAAGTACGTGGCACGGTATCCGTCCTTGAGTGAGGTCAGCCCTCGCTTAAATTTCAGATTTCACAGATCAAGATTTCAGAACCATCTGACAAGCTCAAATCCCTCAGACAGACACTTGAGACGCTTGCACCGACGCTTCAGACCAATCGTTATCAGGAGGCAGCAATTGTAACGACAAACCTTCCCGCGCCATCAAACTATTCGGGAACCTTTGAGCCACTTGTTCTCCCACCCTGTCTAAAAACTCGTCATTGTGCAGCGGGTCGTGGTGAAAAATCACCAACTTTTTGACATTAGCAGCCTTTGCCACCTTCACCGCTTCCTGCCAAGTCGAATGTCCCCAGCCGACCTTGCTGCTCTTCTCCGCATAATACTCCTCATCGGTATAAGTAGCATCGTAGATCAGCACCTCAGCATCCTGAGCCAAATGCAGCACATTTTCGTCTAAACGATCGGGAAAATGTTCGGTATCCGTCACGTAAGCAGCCGAATACCCGCGCCAGTTTACGCGGTAGCCTATAGCTTCCCCGGGATGGTTCAGCAAAGCAGTTTCCACCTTAATATCTCCGATTTCCAGCGGTTGGCCCACTTCTATATCGTTAAATTTCAGGTCTGCCCCCATAATTTGCAGGGGCACGGGAAAATTGGGGTGCAGCATCTGGTCGTGGAGGCGCTGCTGGATAGTAGCCTTATTAGGAGCAATAGCCCCATAGATGTGAAAACTATTCCCCGGAATAAAAGCTGGGACAAAAAATGGGAATCCTTGAATGTGATCCCAGTGAGAGTGAGTAAAAAACATATGAGCTTTTACGGGCATCTGGGAAAGGAGAGTTTGTCCCAAAACCCGCAATCCAGTACCACCATCAAAAATTAGGCGACTGTCACCCACTCGCATTTCTACACAGGGCGTGTTGCCCCCGTAACGTACTGTTTCTGCCCCGGGAGACGCTATGCTACCTCTAACGCCCCAGAAGTGAACCGTGAATTGGTTTTGCATACTAGACATGGGTTTTCTTGCAAGATTGTTCCGGCGAGTTATCGGTAAGGTGTTGACATATTACTAAGGGCTTTACCATCAAACCCAAGTTCTTTAACGGTCGAGTTCCCCACTTGTTGGAAGTGCCAAGAGTCTCGCTCATCGCGAGAATGCAAAACTGTTGGGCTTGACAATTGAGCAAGAAATTACAAGGTAGACTAATCAAGTCTCGATCGTAACTATTCTTTTCCTCTATTCACTAGCCTAACCTCCCCAGACACACTTTGGGGCAGCAGTGCTGTCTGAGTTTGGTCAAAAGCCGCTGTTTTTCCAGCCTCTGCACTTGCCGAACACGATCGCGCGGTTGGTTGTTTGCCTTGCGGCTTTACGGGTTGGAACGCGGATGAGGGCTTTCCTGCTATCTAGTCCGGTCGATCGACCATAATATGCTAGGTTGCGGGGCAGTTTTACGCCGATATCTGGCTGATCTTGCCGATCGGGCGTGGACGGGCCTCTACAATAATGACGGTTAATTTACCCGACTTGAGATCCTCCCGGCATCGAACCCCTGCCCATGAGCATCCGGGACTCGTTTTTTGCAGAACCCGGTTTAATTAACTCAACTCCCATTAATTCAAAAATCTTAGCAGTTTAGGAATGCTCCTGCTATTAATTATCCGCCAAGATTGTCGGGATTCTGGGCCCGCCAAGAGGCTGCGGTTCGTCCCGCTAGCGGTTAAGCTGAACCCAGCCTCATCTGACACCGGGGTAGCAGCGACATTCCCAGCCAGCAGGCAAAAGGCTTAATTTTCCTCGTGCATTTCTTGGCGGATGAATGGAATCACTTAAAATTCCCCTATTTTCTGAAATTAAAAAAATTCGGTTTTTTGCCATCAGCTTAACTTCGATCAATCTTCTGTCTCAAGAGTGATGCAAAAATATTTGCTGTTAACCTGTGGTGCTTTTCTCAAAAATCTTCAATAGCCATATTTTTGGTAATGATTTCTCGGAATTCGGCGCCGTTGCGGTACTCGCCAGGGGTTTAAATTTCCGATATCATAGAGTCTGAGACTCTTGTTTACCGAGAATCTAAATCAGTGCTAAAAACGCCTGGATAACTTTAAGTTATTTTTCAAAAAAGTCAGTATGAATCAAGTTAAAAAAAATACCACAAAGCTGAATCGATCGCCTGTGAAAGTACCCGATCGCACTTTGCAACTCGAATCGCTCCCCTTGAGCGAATTGTCCTTAGAAATGACTGATGGCCAAGCTTTGAGGGAATTTAGTTCGGACGATCGCCCGCCGGGAACCCCAACAGCCACAAGCCGGACTGCCGAAACCAGACGCCAGAGGGTAGATGGCAAGAGCGAGTGGACCCGATCGCCTGTGTATTCTACTGCTCTTCTCAAGTGGCTGCTAGAACGTTTGACTCGATCAAAAGGTTGGCTGGCAGTTGTCACCCTGGCAGGAGTTTGGGGGTGGTGGAACAGTGAGTTACTGTTTTCCACAGGCCTGGGGATAGCAGCGATGATGTTGGTTTACCGAGGGCAGTCGTGGGACTGGCAATTGCTGCGATCGAAAGGCGAGCAATTTTGGGAGGGCCCGAACCGCCGATTTGTTTTAGCCGTGGGTACGGGTGGCATTGCTACCTTGAGCGCTTACATGAGTTTGGGGATTTGGGCGGACTCTGATAGCCCTTGGATGGCTTTGAGCCTGATTTTGCAAAATTTGGGGACGATCGCGATTGCAGGGCTGTTGCTGCGGCAAGCGTTGAGTCGGAGGGCCGCAAAAGATGAAGTGGCGCTCGATCGCATTGTGGCGGATTTGACTGATGCTGACCCCGTGAAGCGTTTGATTGCAGTGCGACAAATGACCGATTTGGTGAATAAGGGTGGGTTTGGTCCTGTGAGTTCAGTCAAAAGTTCGATCGCCCGTTCCCGCGCTGCTGAGTGCTTTCGCCTGATGCTGAGTCGGGAACCAGAAGCTTTAGTCCGCAATGCCCTTCTCGAAGGTTTGCAGACTTGGGATGCTACTTATGGCTTGCCTTTAAAATCCAAACGTCAAGTCATCGACTACTAGCTGACCGTCAAAAGCGTAAAAAGTAATTTTATGAATATTCGGAGCTTTTACGCGCAGGGGAGCCCTTGGGGCGATCGGAGAATTAGACCCGACCAGATTGGGCGCCGGCATTTCATCCTGAACAATTGGGTTGCCGTCGATGTCGCAAGCAGATAAAACTGTTCGCCGGGAACTGGTGACAAGTCCTGACACGCTGCGAACTGGATACTTAAAACTTACTTCTATCAGTCCGCTTTTGGGGGCTCCCATTAACACTGTTGCCGCAGATCCCTTAAAAAATGCTGGGTTTGAAGGTTGGATGGCGACGGCATTGGTAAAAGTCACCCCCCAATGTGCAAACTGGTGTTCTACTACTTCAAAGCATTTCAAGTCTTCTAAAGCTACGCGGACGATCGCCGGTACGGTGGCGCGCGATCGCACCTCTGAGCCTGCGCCTGAGCGTTCTGGAATGGCAACAACCGACTTTTTGCCGTTTAAGTCCATGCTTCGACAGGCTGTATCAAACTCTGCAAACCCGTCCGATTGAAGACTTTTCGCATCAACCATAAAACCCTCGTGATCCCGTTTCCTGAGCAGTTGCATTTTAGTAGACCTCCCTGAGATTAGTTGTTTCTTGTGTTTGGGAATTGATAACGGCGGTGTCCGTGATTGCCAAACCTGCAATTAGGAATCGAAACCCCATCGCCCGCCCTGCAACAAGGACTTTCGACCTCAAAAGCCACTGCTCCGCAAAATATCGTGATTAATGATTCGTGATTGGCCAGCGTCGGCCAACCTGCCGCCTGCCTGAAAGCGAGTTCTAATACTCCTGCTTTCCGAGCGCCTGCTATCCGGGTTGGCAAACAGACTCTATTTTGGTGAGGGGTCTTACCCATCATTTTGCTATTATCTCCGATCGGCGGTAGTTTGCAAGGCTGAGAGTAACTACACAGGCGAATTGCCCAAATCGCAAAACTTACTTGCTGTCTGTAGTTTCCCGCTTCACCTGTACTAAAATAGATTTAAATCATTACTCAATCTTTACAAAAACGCCACCAGCTTTGCAAGTTTTTTAAACAAGGACGGGGCGGCGCAAAAGAATCTAAAATATAACAGCGATTCAGGTTAGTTTATGCTTGTACCCATTGGCTTCGGTCAGCGATCAATAGTTACTTCTCTCGGCAGAATGGTTTACTACACTGCTGAAAAAATGCCTTGGATGGGGTTGCCGACCTCAACTTCGGAAAATCAACCAAACTTAGTATTTTTTCACGGTTTTGGTGGCGGGTCGAGTGCCTACGAATGGTCGAAAGTTTATCCGGCTTTTGCGGCAGAATACCGAATTTTAGCACCTGATTTAATCGGTTGGGGGCGATCGGAACATCCGCAGAGAAATTATCAAGTTGAAGATTATATCACAACTTTGATTGAATTTCTAGAAAAAACTTGCGGCAGTCCAACAGATGTGATTGCTTCTTCGTTAACGGGGGCGATCGCGATTCGAGCTGCGATCTCACGGCCGGATCTCTTCAAATCCCTGATTTTGACCATACCCAGCGGTTTGTCGGACTTCGGACAAGATTACGGCACCAGTTTCTTCGCTAAGCTAGTGGGCACGCCGATTTTAGACCGCTTGCTCTACAGTACCGGAATCGCCACAGACGGCGGCATCCGTAGCTTCCTAGAACAACGCCAATTTGCCGATTCGCGTCGCATTTACCAAGAAATTGTTGATGCTTACCTCGCATCTGCTTTGGAACCAAATGCAGAATATGCCGCCCTGTCTTTTGTGCGGGGAGATTTGTGCTTTGATTTGTCGCTGTACATTACTCAGCTAACAACACCGACAGCGATTATTTGGGGAGAAAAATCGCAGTTTACCGGGCCCGATATCGGCCAACGGTTGGCCAACCTCAACCCCGAAGCAATCAAAGTTTTTCAACGTCTGGACAACGTAGGTTTGACTCCGCAGTTAGAAATTCCCGCTGTCACGATTGGCTTAATTCGGCAATACTTAAAATTGCTTTCGGAAAAGTGAAGAAGTTCGGCAACGGATTTTTTAACGGATGCAGGTTCCAGGTTCGAGGGAAGAAGGAAGATTAATTCCCCACTACCCATAGATATCAACTTAATCCTAAAGAGCGCTGTATCTCTCGTTTATATCCAAGTCTAGATCCCCCTAAATCCCCCTTAATAAGGGGGACTTTGACAATAATCTTGTCCCCCCCTTTCTTAAGCTATGCCTTACTCACATCTTTCTTAACAAAATCAGGCTTGACATCCGGGGGGGAATGGGTGGAAACTAATTTCCATGTACCAGCAATGTCATGCAAACGTTGCCAGCCTCGCCACAGGGTCTTGACACCCGGTTCACCATCACATGAACGTCCTAAAAATCCACCTAATTTTGCAATCCAACGAATGCAATTACTTAAAGTTGGGGGTGATTCACTAGGGATAGGAGTCCCATGAATTGTGCAGTAAAGTGCTTGCCATTCATGGGTTTCGAGAATGGTGTCCCCTCCCAGCTCAGGATGATGACGAGATTCGTAAATCATCCACAATAACCGCCATGCCACAATTGTGTAGGTTGAGATTGCCCGTTCGATGCGCTCGGCAGTTTCTAATTGTAGCTGTTCTAAACCGCATCCACTTTTAAGAACGTAATGATAGCGTTCGATTAACCAACGGTAACTGTACCAGCGTAAGCACTGGACAAGATCAGAGAAACCATTAATGGGCAAGGTGGTCAATAACAACCAGCTTACAGGCTTCTCTGTGGTCGGTGGGTTGTTTTCACTAGCCAGAATCACTTGCACTGTCAGCGGCTGTAAATTTTGGTGGTGAGGGTGGCTTTGAGGAGGTAGAATTTCGACTGTTGTAGCCTGCAGGTTCAGAGTCGCTTTACGAGCTTCTCGCTGCGGATTAGCTCGCAATTCCAAGTCCAGTTGTCCGGCGATCGGTACTTTGGCGATCGCACCTTGTAGTCGCTCTACTTCTTTTGTACCATCAGAGTTCTTGACTTGACGGTTGTGATAGGCGCGAATTAACAACTGAGAATTCTCAGGTCTTTCAGTCGCTAAAAAGTCATAGATGTCGGCTTCGCGATCGGCTACCGTTAGTACAGTAATTGATTCTGGCATCACCTTCTGGGTCGCATCAAGAGCTGTTAACCAACGTTGGCTTTCTTTGTCTTTGGTTTCGGTTTGATTTCTGGAATGCTTCTTACCAATAGTCGCAGGATCTCGCGCCCATACTTGTTGGTGCAACACTCCTAATGGTACTCCATTGGCAGAGCTACAAAATACTGAGTGAACTTTCAGACCCCGACTGGTGGCACTATCCAAGTGTCCCATTCCTTTCTTGCTGGGATGGTGGGTGAAATTCAGTTCTGTGGTGTCCTGAATCGCCAGAACCATTGGGTGTACTTTGATTCGTTCGATGGTACTTCTTTGGTGGGCTTGGCGAATCGCATCTGACGAGACTCGTGGAGATGACCAAAAGTCATAAGCCCCTTGGGTGGCTGCCCAATCCCCTGATGCTTGTGGCACAGTGGCATGGGGCTGTGAGGCTAAGTCTGAGACAATTCGCACCAGTCTTTTCTGGCGACGCCGATCGCCTAAACAAGCAAATTGTAGTTCTGCTACTGCCCATTCTGCCGTCATAGTTCCTCACTCGCCTCTGATACCGTAATTTCAGGCTTACTTGATTCGGTTCCTGGTTGTCAATCCTACTCCAAGGGAGCGAGCGCCCGGAGGTCGCTCCGGCTTGAGCCGGAGCGCCTTTGTTAAGAAAGATGTGAGTAAGGCATAGCTTTCTTAAGGGGGGCTAGGGGGGATCTAGACTCTGCTAGAAGCGAGATTTATCATGAATTTTAGTCTGAATTTGACACCAATGACCACTGACAACTGTCAACTGTCAACTGACAACTGACTACTAATTATTCTTTCACTCGCACGTCGATAACGCTGGCGTTGAAAATGTACTTGTTGCCTTCAAGCTCTAGCGTAGTGCCAATTTTGACTTTCGTATTACCTAAAACCGGGCCATTTTCAGTAAGTTGACCTTTTCCCTCTAAGGTAAACATCATATTTTTGCTGAAAGATTCTTCTTCTCTGGGGTCGGGGAGAGCTTTCAGAGTGCCGTTGGGCTGAGGAACTGCTAGGGTTCTGGTGAGAGTTTTGACAGATTTGATGGTAATCTGACCGGAGGGTTGATTGCGGATCACCACATTGATTTTATCACCTGGTTTGAACAAATCTGGAACGTTTGTCCCTTTAAGACCGATCGCAATTGCATCAATCTCTACAGGTTTGACACTGGTGCCGACTTGGGCGACGGAACCGCCAGAAGTGCCGGGAAAGAAGAAGATTCCGACTGCAACTAGCAGTACGATCAGAGCGGCAGCTACGTCTAGAATGCTGAGTTTGCCGAACAGTCGGCCTTGAGAATCTAAAATTTTCATAATCGCCTATTATACTGATAGCGACAGGAGTATGTTTACAAGCTCAGGACTTACGCAGACATCGATGAAAAACAGATGCTGCTATTGCTGAGCTACCGCTGGCAATGACATACTTTATTGATGTGTAAGTCCTGAAGCTAAAAGATATTACCACAAGGATAGCCCAAAATCCGCATGACTTGGGCACTTAAAGCATAAGGCAGAAGGCAGTTGAGGGCGGTTGGTGGCCCAATTGCCGATCGCCCAGAAGCTGGTGGGGCGGTTAAAAATTGACAAAAAGCTAGAATAGCAACTAAGCAGCCTCAAATTACGTCTGCCTATTGAGTGACTTTTCGAGTATTTCCTCAAATTTTATCTAACTTCTCCCACGTATCAATCATGTTAAAAAGTTTTTGGTTGACTTGCCGGCGTACTTGTGGTAGGGGGATTTATCTGTTTCTGTCCCTGATGGTGGCTGCGGGTATTTGGGTGGTTTCCCCAGAACCGACTCAAGCATTTTCTTTGCCTGAACTTATTTTTCGAGGCATTCAAGTTATTCAATTGTCGAATATGTCCGATCGCCAAGAGGTGGCTATTGGCCGACAAATTAATCAGCAGTTAACGAACAGCCAGTTTAAGATTGACCGCGATCGGGACACTACAGAATATATCAACCGCATCGGTCAACGACTCGCTCAAGAAAGCAGTCGCCCAAATATTCCTTATACTTTTCAAGTGATTGACGACGACGCGATTAATGCTTTTGCAACTATGGGCGGTTTTGTTTATGTCAATAAAGGCTTAATGGCAGCGGCGGACAATGAGGCAGAATTGGCCAGTGTGATCGCCCACGAAATCGCTCACATTAATGCTCGCCACGCGATTCAACAAATGCGTCAAATGGCCATAGCTTCAGGTGTAGCTTCGGCAACTGGGCTCGATCGATCTCAGGCGGTTCAGATTGGGGTGGAATTGGCTTTGCGGCGCCCCCACAGTCGCCAAGCTGAGTATGAAGCCGATCAGTTGGGATTGCAAACTATGGGGCGAGCAGGCTACGCTCAATCTGGGATGGTTGATTTTATGAAAAAGTTGCTCAACAAGCCTTCTCCTCCGAGCATTTTGAGCACTCACCCGGCAACTGGCGATCGTATTGCTGCTATTTCACAGGCTATAGATCCGGAGCTTGCTAGCGGTGAAGGCTTGAATAATGAGGATTACAGGCTAGAAATCCGCAGACTTCTAGGTTCGTAGCAAACGTAAATCAGTCAGACACTCTCTTCTTTTCTCTTCTCTTCCCTTCTCTTTTCTTACTTCGCGCTCTAGCGCTAACGCGCCGCTTCGCTAACGCGTCTTCGCGGTTCCTTAAAAAATAAATCCAGTTACTAGGGTACGTCAGAAGCAGGTTAAGTTCGATTTAATAAATCGAACTTAAACTGACGTACCCTAAAACTACAAATTGATTTAACACTGCTATTGAACAACAGGGTCGATCGCAGGTTCCGGGGGTGCAATCTGCTGCTGCTTCAATTGTCTGACAACTTCGTCAAACGGCAAAATTCGGACTTGATTGTTAAATACATTTACTTGATAAACTCTGCGGTAGCTGAGGTCAAGTCCTGTAAGCCAGCCGCTTTTCGGATGATAAGCACCCGTGTCAATATCCAACCACCCTTCGCCCCTGACTAATTCGCCCGGTCTGACCCCATGAAAGGTAAAGGTGATCGTGTGACCAGTGATAATTAATTTATTGGGAAAATAGGGTTTCGACATGGTGTGAAATTCCCTGCGAATCCAACACAGTTGTTCGATCGATTGTTCCTCGATCGACAGATGGGGGTCAACGCCGGCGTGAACCAGCCAGATGTCCCCTAAGTCCCGGTACGTGGGGAGCGATTGCAGCCACTCTAAGTGTTTGTACGGCATCATCCCTGTATCTCTGTAGCTCGCTACTGTCGCATCGCCACCACTGTAGAGCCAAGATTGCCACGCTCGCATATCCATCGGCACCGCCGACAAAGCCTCCAGCATCAGTTGTTCGTGGTTGCCCAGCAGAGTTTGGTAGGGACTTTGCTGCACAAAATCTAATACCTGAGCGCTTTTGGGGCCACGATCAATTAAGTCTCCCAAAAAATAGACGCGATCGTTCGAGCTGGGGGCAAGTGCCTCTAGCAGGGTCATTAAGCCGTCGTAATGCCCGTGTACGTCCCCGATAACAATGCGCCGGTGCTCCATTGTGTTTATCCGCTTCCCTGACTCAAAACCCCAACCTCTAGCTTATAGCATCTGATTTTGCTGCTATTTGCCTCCCCTCTTTTACGGTGGAGGGGTGTCACCCATTATACTGCTTTGTATAAATGTCGTGTAAAGCTCGCCAGTCTCTGTTTGCGTAGCTATTGATAGAAACACAGGCAAGTTATATCAATTCCGGTTGCACTCTTCGATATGACTGTTGACCCTTCGACTTCGCTCAGGGCAACGCTGTTGACTGTTGACTGTTGACTGTTTGGACATTTGAACAATATCGATGCAAACGGAAACGATATTATGGCAGTTTTAATTTGAGCGAAGTACAAATATCCGGTAGGGGCACGGCGCCTGGCCGTGTCCTGGGCGTATTTCAGAGAATTGAAAACTGCTGTCACTGAGTCAAAGCTTTGAGGAATGTCTGGAGTTCTGCCAAAAAACCTTTCTTTTTTACGGGTTTTGCAGGTGCGGTGGAGTCAGGATCTGGGCTTGGGAGAGAAGCGGCTAAAATCCGCTCTAACTGGTCTCCGACGGGTTTTTGGGCGGTTTCAGAAATTAGTTCGTATTGGTTGTTTTTTTCCAGCCAAACTTGCCAGGATTGGGGGTAGCAGCGGAATAAAGCTGCAGTGTCTAGGGGTCTGATGTAGTAGCAGGATTCGATTTTGCTGAGAAATCGATCGCGCAATTGGCGGCCGGCATAGCCTATACCTATGGTGGCAACATCTTCCAGGCGCGGGTTGAGTATAATTACGGGGCGACCGGCCGCAGCTATGTAAAGTTTTTCGACTTGGGCAACTTCTACGGCGGCTGGATTGATCAGGAGGAAAAGTTGATCTTCCGGCGCTATTTTATCTTCAACAGGAGTGCGACTGCTGCCCAAATCAGTGACTTTAAACGGTGTTTCTCCCCAGTCGCGGCGCGCGAGGGCGGCCGCACCGGTGTCGGGAAAAAAGACTTTTAGTCCGGGGTAGATTTCCTCAAATTCTGGGAGAAATTGTTCGGTGATAGACTGTGCTTGCAGGGCGATTTCTGGAAATACTAATTCGACTTGCAGTAGAGTTTGGCCGTCCGAGAGGGCGGCGGCGGTTGCAATGCGGGATTGGGCGATCGCCTCGTTGAGATCCTTGGGCAGTTCTGTCATTAATCTTATTGTTTTTACTGGACTTCTCTCAATCTAATTTTACCTGAGATATTGCACCATTCTCAATTACCTGTTTAGGAACAGGCAAGATGCCTGTTCCACAAGAAAATTCACTCTTTGTGGAACAGGCATCTTGCCTGTTATTGAGAATAGTGCAAGATGTAAGTTTTACCGCATTAAGCAACAAAAGCTAACACTGACACAGGCGAGCCGGAACCTCCTAAAAGGCGCAATATTCCGATAACTAAAGTGATTTCAGCCGCCGGTAACAAGTCGAGATTTGCCAGATTTTCCAGCACTATTCGCTGCGTTTCCAATACCAATTTATTAACCACAAAACTTTCATCTCGCCCGGTATCGACTCCGTGGGTGTCGGTGCCAATTCCGGCTATCGAGCGTGCTTCTAGCAAAAATTGAGTTGCTGCTTTGCCAAATCCGGGAAAGTGGCAAATTCCGCGATCGTCTCGGTTGAAAAATGCTCGCTCGTCATCCCATTTTTCTTGCCAGCCAGTATACAATAAAACTATGTTTCCCGGTTCTATAAGTTTGTGCTGCCGTTCCCAAGCCAATATATCATCAATTGTTAAAGTGTAGTCGGGATTGGCAAGACTTTGCTGGCGGAGGTCGATCGTAATTGCGGGGGAAACAAGCGACTGCGGGGAATAACTATCAATGCTGGCGCCTTCTGCATAAAAGCTGTTGGGTGCGTTGATGTGAGTGGCGCTGTGTTCTCCCATTGAGAATTTTCGCAGGAAATACCCGTCTGTTTCTATTTGAGCGACTGGGGCAATTTCTGTCGCTGGATCTCCTGGCCAAATGGGAATATTTGGGTGAATTGCATGGGTTAAGTCTACAATTGTGCTATAGGCGATCGTTTTTAAGTTATTTGACTTAAAGTTGTTTGTCATCAGGTTAAATATATCTATTATTTATTAAACACAGTTGAGTTTTGGACCTTCTGCGAGCTCAATATAAAATCTAAAATCTAAAATCTAAAATTCGATTAGTCGATCGAGCGTTGCTTCCATCACATCCTTTGTTTGCCCGGAAACAGTGTACACCAAAGCTTCTCGATAAACTCTCCCGGCCGGGTGTACCGCACCGTTAGCAGCACCGCTAGAAACTGCAACCGCAGCGTGCCCGCAACGCACCGCTAAATCAATGGCTTGAGCTCGCAGCGCTAATTGTTCTGCTTTCGAGCTATGTTGAGATTGTTGGAAATTTTCTTTTAGCCGATCGAGCTTTTGCTCTAGTTTTTGGCAAGCCGCCGTTATAAAATGTGAATTCTTAGCAGCGGCCGCGGCTGCAATTACATCCAATCCGGCTCGAATACAGCCAAAAGTACCCGGAGCAAAATTCAGTATATTTTTGCTGTCGTTTTCCGCAATCCAGCCGACAGGTTTAACTGAAATTATTTCCGATTCATGCAGCAACCAATTATCGAGAGTGGCTGTCACAGTATTAGTCGAGTTCATGGCGATTAGCTGCATGATTTCGCTAAAAGCTATTTTACCCGATTCGCGTTCAATATTGGCAAAAGGCACTAAACCGAAAACGGCGCGATTGTCAGGAAGTACAGCCGCTACAATAAACTTTTGAAACAAGCGAAAACCTGTTACCCAAGGAACTTTTCCTGACAGTAAATAGCCCGCTTTTGTGGGAGTTGCAGTGACGGCCGGATCGCCCGATCGCCTTAAATGCGAAAACCCAATACCCAAGCGTAACTCTTTTTGGGCGATCGCGGGCAAGTATCTGCTTTTTAGCATTTCATTGTCGCTGTTGGCAAGCATGGCAGTTGCGCTGTGGTGCTGAGTTTGCAGGAAAGACAAAGCGCCGGAATATCGAGCCGTCAATTCCTGATATTTGTAAAAAATCTCCGGTGTAATTTCAGCGCCGCCCCATTTTTGGGGAACTCGCAATGCTAAGAGCGATCGATCTTCCAATCCAGCAACTGCTGTTTTCAGCGCTTCCGAGTCGCTGTCGATAATTTCCGCGTGGGGTGCAACGCACTTTTGTAGGTAAGTTTCTGTGCTGTTGAGAATTTCTTGGGAATCCATTTTTTATAATTATTTTATAGCAGACGTAGGGACACGGCACTGCCGTGTCCCTACTACTCGCTCGCTGGCGGGGTGTACTTTATAAACGTATAATCGGCCTTATATTTATTCAAATTCTTATGAAGCGAGCCTAAAAGCCCGCCTCAAAACTAACTCACTACCAAACTTTCCAAGGAGCCTTTCCTTCATCCCAAAGTTCGTTTAAATACTTGTATTCTCGAAAAGTATCCATCGCAAAGAAGAAGCCCTCATGACGGTAAGCCATCAATTGTCCGTCTGCGGCCAAACGCTGCATCGGCTCTTGTTCTAAAATACAATCATCTCCCCCCAAATACTCAAATACCCGGCGGTTGAATATCATATATCCAATACTGATCCAGCCGTCAACTTGAGGTTTTTCAGAAAATTGAACTACGCGGCTATCGCTGTCTACATCCAAAATTCCAAAGCGAGAAATCGGACGAAATGTGGTGACAGTGGCCAGCTTCCCGTGAGACTTGTGAAATTCGAGCAAGGCGTCAATATTGACATCAGCTACTCCATCGCCATATGTCACCATGAAATTATCGCGATCGATATATTTTTCGATCCGTTTTACCCGCCCTCCTGTCATGCTTGCCGCGCCAGTTTCAGCCAGGGTAACATTAAAATCTTGTTCCAGATGTTCCTCGTGATAAGTGATGGCATTTTGGCGTCCCAGACAGATAGTAAAGTCATTGTTCATGGCTTCATAATTGAGGAAATATTCTTTAATCATGTTGCCGCGATAGCCCAAGCACACAATAAAGTTTTGGAAACCGTAGTGTGCATAGATTTTCATGATGTGCCAAATAATTGGGTGCCCCCCCACCTCAACTAAGGGTTTGGGACGAAATTCTGTTTCTTCTCTGAGACGAGTACCGAGACCGCCAGCTAGGATAACCAGTTGCATTTTGTCACATTTTTAAAGATGATAAATTAATTTATCATCAATCATCAGGGATTATTTCAAAGAATTATTAACATTTTCTCATAGTGAGTGAAGCTTTGTAAACGCCAGAAATCACGAATTATTATAAATAATCGTAGGGTGATCCGTGGACACCGTGTATTTAGGAATAATCCTAGGGGGTGCCGTACACACCCTGTATTTAAATGCTGCGCGCAATTTCTAACTAAGAGGAGGGTGGGTACTGTGGACAGTATATTTGAATACAGCGCAATTTCTAACTTACTAAGAGTCGATTAAGAAATAGACAAAAAAACAGCCAAGACCTATACTAAATATAAGAAAGACCTTCAACAGCAATGAAAAATCAACTCGATCGCCTAAAAAAGTTTTTAGGTATCCTCTGTGCGATCGCCTCAATAATTATATTATTCCAATCGGCTATACCTGGTGTTTACGCCACGGTTGTTGCACGGGAAATCTCAACCATACCACAAACCACGGTAGCTTTTGTACCCAACATACCGGGCGGCGGATTAGACTTTCACGAATCAGCAGGAGGACACACTTTAGAGAGACACGTTGGCAAAACAGAAGCACAACTAGCACAGCGACTCGCAAGCGAAACGAGAATTTCTGCCGCATCTTCCTTTACTGATCGTTCCGTCGCCGAAGCGGCTATTGCAGAAGCAATGAACAGAAATCAAAGTGCGATCGACTCTTGGGTGAAAAGTCGAGGCAATCGTTATACGATCGACTACAACGCCAACAGAATAATTGGCATTACCCTGCGTCGCCGCGCATCGAAAGCAACTTCGACATCTCGCCTGAGAATCGTCCTCCAGCGCAGCGCCAACTTACCTCCCGGATACTTTATTCTCACAGCCTATCCCCAATGATCAATCAATTTCCTCATTTAACCCAATTTTTCAGTTCCTACTTTCACCAAGACTGGCCATTAGAAGCTGACACTCCGAGCAATGTAGTGAACAACTACCGCAGCAGCGAACCGCCCGCAAGTGTTGAAGCTGCATCGCAAGAGCTCAGCCAACTGCTAGAAATGCCGATCGCCCCAGCCGATTTAGAAGCATTCATCCTCGATGAATTAGGGTGTTACTACGACCCACAATCCGAAAATCAAACAGTCCGAGAGTGGTTGGAATCTGTGCAAAAATCTTTGAATAATCCCAGCTAAAATCTATATATTTGTAGGGACACGGCACTGCCGTGTCCTCTATATAATTCCGATGCAACCGAAAACTATATCACTTGCTAACCGTCAATAAGTAGCCTTCGTGGACGTTTAAATTAGGGATAACATAAGCCAAGCTGCCGCTAGTTACCGACAAACTTTCTTCTTTAACAGTGACAAGCTGTTGTACGGCTCCTTCTTGATTGTTGGGAATTCTTTCTAATTTTAGAGTTACTTTCTGACCTCTTTGAATACCTAGCTGCTCCAAATTTCCGAGGCTTAATGTTACCGTTGTGGCGGCGGAATAATTGGGGTCGAAATAACCTAAAAGTATCTGTGCTTTACCTTCAGGATTTGACTTGCTGGCTAAAGCGACAAGGCGATTGTTATTTGACCAACTCCGCACCCGGGAATTAACTCCGTCAGCATAAGCTTTGTATGTCCACCAAGCTGCTCTTGGCTCAAAAGTATTAGGCGTCACCATCCCACTCAACGTATTGTTGAAGCAATTGCTAACTTTATTTGGCCCTTTACTCTCCCAACAAGCTCTGCAAGCACCGTCAGCTTTTGCATACTCTAAGTTATATAAATAACCTAAGATTTCCCCCGGCTGGTACTGGGCTAAGTCCCCGACAATTTCGTTGACGTAAATTTTTTGCAATTTCAGTTCTTTGTAAGAGGGACTTTGCTGAAAATTGCGTTTCGCATCCAATACGTGGTCGTCAACAAATAAAATCATGGTATCGTTGAGTTCGTGCCAAGCTAGGAAATTTACTTCCAGTTTATTCGCTTTGCAGTAATCCAAAAAAGCAGCGAGATATTCTTTGTTGTAGCGGGCGATACTCGGCCCGCCAATCATTGCTGATGGCCCCAATTCCTCCCGCAAAATTTTGTAAGCCCTTTTGTAAGTTTCAAAGAATTGTTCTCTGCTTCCATTCCAAAACGGATTTTTTAAATCGGGTTCATTCCATACATCCCAAATAATTTTTTTGCCTTTATTTTGCTGGGCTAACTGTCGGATGAATGCTTCCCACGCGGGATAATTTTTATAGGGCCAGCCATTGGGATTGCTACCGTAGCCCCACAAGTCGCTGACTACTAACTGAAACTCGGCTCCGCTGGCGATTACTCGATCGTAAATATCGAGTCTCCCCGCCCGCCAAAGTTTGGGCTGCAACGGTTTGATCAAGCTATCCGGCGGTTTGGCCGTGTCGATTCCGTGCATCATGCCACTCATGGAAATTGTATCGGTGGCGGGCTTTCCAAAATCTACTGTAACGTTCGATCGAAGTTGGGCGATCGCTCTTGGCTGTCCCAAATAGGCTATTAACAGAACAGTGACAATAGCTAAACCAATTGGCAGCAGTTTATTAATACGTGGGAACTTGAATGTAAATTGCATATTTTTCGTTGGGTGATGTTTGGTGGAATGAGCATCTTGCCCGTTCCTAAGAATGCTGCAAGAGCTCAGTTTTAACGAACAGATGAAAACACTTCAAAACCCTGTATTGATTCTATCACTTGTTGCCACGAGCGGGAGTTGATCAGCTCGTTGGTATCGAAATCCACCCCTTTTTCCACAGCAAAAATGCCAAAGTTTTTCACCCAATCAAAGATTGTTTCTGTGGTAAAATAAGGTGTGCAAGCCCAAGCCGATTGCAAATTATTCACCATCTTGGACATATCTCCCCGATCGTAAGCCTCCCAAGCTTTCCACACTAAATAATAGTATTTCACCAGTCTATCCACTTGCTGTACCTGCTTCTTGAGTTTCGGACTAATAGAGAAACTGTCGCTATCATCGTCACTTACAAATGCCTGTTCAATTATTTCTCCATATTCCCGAAGCATCCGTTCTTCTTTGAAGAGTTCTTGGGCTCGCGCTTTGCACGCTTGTCCTGCAAGTCGGCGCGATTCGGGATTTTCTGCCCATATTTCCACCGTTTCTACCAACTCTTTTACGGTTCCTTCTGGGTCGATTGTAGGATCGGGAAGCAACTTTCCCGTATCTCCTAATTCTTCAGGAATCCCGCTGACTGCTGTGGCAATTACGGGCAATCCTTTCGCCATTGCTTCCATAATTGCTAGTGGCATTCCCTCTGCTTCGGAAGATAAAATAAAGATGTCGCTGGCGTCGAGCCAATCGGCAATATCCCAGCGCTGTCCTAAGAATTTAACCTGTTCTTCTACTGCCAATTTGCTCACAGTTGCTCTTAATTCCGGTTCTAGATTGTCGTGAGTAGTAGACCCAGGCCCAGCCCAAACAAAGTAAATTTGGGGCCATAGTGGACGATTTTTCAATTTGGCGATCGCCTGCAATTGATACTGATATCCTTTAATTGGAGTCAATCTCGCCGCCGTGAAACAAACAACAGCATTTTCGGGAATTCCTTGTTCTTGACGCAGGCGTTGGCGAGTTGAAAGATTCGGCGGCTCAAAATAACTATTTGGTCTGCCATAATAGATTACTTTTCCTCGTTGTAGACGCGCTTTAAATAGACTTTGGAACAAGTTTAAATTCTCGTGGGAAACTGCTACTGCTGCTTTCGCTACCATGTACTGGTAGGCAACTGCATCGAAATAGGGAATTTGATCGCCGCGATCGAAGGTTTCATAATTGCGATTGATATAACCCAGACTGATTATGTACGGTATATTTTGCTCGATCGCAACTTGTTTTGCTGCAAAGTTAGCCATCGGCCAGCCGTCACTAAATATAATTAAATCCGGTTGAGCCTGGGCGTAAATCTTTTGAGCATCATCCAAATTGTAAGCAATTCGCAAAAATTCTTTCATCGTGTCGAACTCTAGCCAAAGATGTTCGATACCTAGCTGTTTTTGTTCGGTAATTAAAGGATTAGAAGCTTGACTTTGAACGCTGGTAACTCGGTAGCCATCAGCAGCTAATTTACACATCAGCGAGTGGTTAAACTGAGCCAAACCGCCCACTCCTGAGTCTTCTGTGTACAGGAGTATGTGCTTTGTTGGCGGCCGAGAAGTCAAACTGGGAGCCGATTGAAACTGATAAGGATTGTTCGCTGCGATCGCCACTATGTCTTGCCATTCCTGTAAATTGGTTAAGGCATAGGCATCAAAGTTGTAGGCGTACTGTTCCGACACCCCCTTAAAAGTTTCCAGCCAATTAAAAACAGTTTCAGTGCCTGTCAAATGAGTGTAATACAGAGATTTTTCCAGACTTTCGACCATTTCTGGGAAATATCCGTCGCGGTACATCCGCCATGCTATCCATACGAAACACTTGTAGCGTTCCACACGTTTTAAGTCACGGATGTGCTGAGGTAAGTCTGACCGCGAGAAAAATTGCTCCATCAAAATTTCCGTATTTTTCATTAATTTGGAGCCGTTGGACATGATATTGTTGTCGTGCTGACGATAGCAGGTTAATATCTCTTTTAACCAAACTGACTTGCAGCCTTTTAAAGCTAAACGTAGGACAAAATCTAAATCTTCTGTTGGCGGCAAGCGATGATCGAAACCTCCCAAGCGTTCCCACCACTCTCGCCGCAGCATCATGGCGCTGGGACGCACCGATTTGTACAAAACAAAAGTTTCTAAATCTAATTTTGGTGCTTCTTCCCAAGGCTTTATTGCATAAATGCCTTCGTCGTTTGCGTCAACCATAAGCCAACCTGTTTGCACCATATCTAATGTGTGGTCAGCGTCAAAGCAAGCTACTTGTTTTTCTAGTTTTTCTGGTAAGAAGAAGTCGTCAGCATCTAGAAAAGCTAAAAATTCCCCTTTTGCTAACTTACAAGCATGATTTCGAGCAATTGCTGCTCCTTGGTTATCTTGATAGATGTATTGAATTAAATCGAGGTAAGGTGCTAAAACTTGGCGAGTGTTGTCAGTTGAGCCGTCGTCTACGACGATAATTTCCCAGTTTTGATAAGTCTGGCCCAGAACACTCTCTACGGATTTGACAATGTAGCGATCGCAGTTGTAAGTCGGGAGGATGACACTGACGCGCACTTTTTTGGGAGGAATTATACTAGCCATTAACTGTTTCCATTCTGGTATTTTTCTGAGAGCAATGCCATCAATTGGGCAGCCGTAGCTGTTAGAAATTCCGGTAAGGCGCTTTACCCAATCTATTATAGTTAGTGTCAGCGAGGACGGGGTATAATCTAAAGATTTTTGCAAATACTCAGTCATTTCTGCGGGATAGCCACTGTAGTACAGTTGCCACGCCATCCATGTCAGAGCTTCATACAACGCCTGCTTTTCTAATTTGCGGATGTCCTCGGGCAAGTCCGGTTTACTGAAGAAATTTTGCTTTAATTTTATACAAAGATTTGCCTGTTTTAGCGCTCTCTGGATGGACACATTTTGCCCGTGCTGGCGGTAGCATACTGTCACTTGAGGCAACCAAGCAGCTTCGCAACCAGATACTGCTAAACGCAAGATTAAGTCGGCATCATCTACTGAATCATACTGAGAATCAAAGCCACCGACTCGTTCCAGCCACTGCCGCGAAAACATCATGGCGCTGGGAAGTACAGGCATATAAACAATCCAGGTTTTTAAGTCTAGCTGAGGCAAGTATTCCCAGGGTTTTACATCGAAAATACTTTCGCCTTGCTCTTTAACCATTCGCCACCCACTATTAACAATTCCTAGTGATGGCTGAGCGTCAAATAACGCAACTTGTCCAGCCAACTTATGTGACAGTAAAAAGTCATCTTGATCTAAAAAAGCAATTAATTCACCTCGGGATTCCTGAATTCCTCGGTTTCTAGCGGCAGCTACTCCTTGGTTTTCCTGATAAACATAGCGAATTTTGTCAAAATAAGGCTGCAATGCTTGGCGGGTGTCGTCGGTTGAGCCGTCGTCTATGACGATAATTTCCCAGTTTTTATAGGTTTGGCTGATGACGCTTTCTACCGCTTGCGCGATGTAGCGATCGCCATTATATGCGGGAATAATTACACTTACCCGCGGTGTCGAATTTGGCATTGACATGAGTTTTATCGGTGATCAGGAAGGGTTCGGCAAAGGATTCTGTAAGGGATGTAGCGGATGTAAGGGAGGTCAGGCAGAAGGTAGATGCAATTTTACTGCTGACAGCCATCCGAATTTCAAAGGTAAATTGGGTATTTTATCGTGCATAAAATACAGATTCAATACCCTGTACTTGCTCGACTAATTGTTGCCATTCTGATGAATTAATTAGAGAATATGTATCTAATTTCTGCCCTTTGTTTGAGGAAAAATTGCCAAAATATTCTACCCAATTCAATAGGGTTTCTGTAGTCAAAAAAGGTGTGTACTCCAAAGATTCTTGAAGCAACTTCTGCATTCCGCTTAGATCTTCTTGACAGTAAGCCTGCCAAGCATTCCACACTAAAGAGCTGTAGTAAACCCGGCTTTCTATTTTCGCAATTGACCTCTGCACCTCTTTTTTAGTAACAAATTGATCTGTTTCGCGATCGCCAACTAAAGCTTTTTCGATCGCCTCCATCGACTGTGCCAACATCCGTTCCTCTTTGAATAGTTTTTCGGCCCGCTGCTTGCAAGCTTGACCGATTTGATGCCGCAATTCTGGATTCATCGCCCAACCTTCTACCGTTTTCGCCAATTCCCTCGCGGTTCCCTCTGGATCTGTATTCGGATCGGGCAGCAATTTCCCAGCATCACCAAGCCCTTCAGGAATGCCGCCCACAGCCGTTGCAACTATCGGCAATCCCTTAGCCATGGCTTCCATGACTGAAAAAGAAGGCGCTGCATCTGCTAGAGAAGTCAAAATGAAGATGTCGCTAGCATCCAGCCAATCTAGGATATCCCAGCGCTGTCCGATCAACTTCACGCGATCGCTCACTCCTAACTCTTTAATAGTTTCCCTCAATTCTACTTCTACATTGTCAGCGCTTCCCTCACCAGTTCCTGCCCACACAAAATACAGTTTAGACCACACAGGAGACTGCTGCAACTGCTTGATTGCTTCGATCTGATATCGATGCCCTTTAATCGATGCCAATCGAGCAGATGTGAAACAGACAATCGCATCTTCAGGAATGTCTATTTCTTGTCGCAGGCGTTGACGAGCCGCAGCATTAGGAGGTGCAAAATATTCTGGAGAACGCCCCAAGTAAATCACTTGTCCTAGCTCTTTTGGCAACTTGAAATGTTGGCACAATAAATTCAAATGTTCGTAAGCGCCAACAATCAAGGCTCTAGCTTGCAGGCAGTGGTAGAGCACTCCTTCTACATAAGGCACTACATCCTCGCAGGCAAAAGTTGCGTGTTCTGGCATAACTAACCCGATCACCATCATGTATGGTATTCCCATTTGAATAACTACCTGTTTAGCTGCAAAATTGGAAAAGGGCCAACCATCGCTAAAAATAATCAGATCGGGTTTATTACTAGCAAAAATTTCTTGTGCATCCTGAGTATTTCTTAAGATCCGTTGTAAATCTTTATGACCGCTAAAATCCAGCCACAAATGCTTTATACCTAACTCTCGTTCTCGCTCCAGCAAGGGGCTAGAATGTTTCGTTTGCACGCAAGTGACTCGATAGCCCAACATGGCTAACTTACATAGAATGGCATGATTATACTGCGCTAATCCTCCCACGCCCGGATCGTCCGTGTTGTAGAGTAAAATGTGCGATTCCCTCTGGGATAGCTTCGCTTCACCCGCTGGTGAAGGTGTGGGAATAGAACTTTGTTGAGATGGGGGTGGATTAGTCATCACCATCATAATTATCTCTTGCCATTCCGCTAACTTACTCAGCGAATAAGCGTCAAAATTTTCACCATATTCTTCAGAAGCCATCTGAAAACTTTCCAGCCAATTCAAGACTGTTTGTGTGGGCGAAAAAGGCGTATATTGCAATGACTTTTCCAAACACTGAGCCATCTCTGCTAGATGACCGTCGCGATACATCCGCCATGCCAGCCACTTTAAGCATTGATAGCGTTCCGGGTTTTTTAACTGCCGGATTGACTGAGGCAAATCGGGTCTATCGAAGAATTGTTTCATCACAATTTCTATATTCCTGATTAGCCTAAAACCGCTTGACATGAGATTAGAATTGTGCTGGCGATAACAGGTAAGTGTCTCTTCTAACCAAACTGCTTTGCACCCCTTTAAAGCTAAACGCAAGGCAAAGTCTAAATCTTCTGCTAGTGGAAACTGAGAATCGAAACCGCCCAATTTTTCCCACCACTTTCGGCGCAGCATCATCGCACTTGGACGCACACATTTATATATGATAAAGCTGGCTAAATCTAATTCGGGTGCTTGCTGCCAAGGCTTGACAGCAGAAATTTCTCGCCCGGTTTCATCGACGATCAGCCAACCTGTTTGCACCATGTCTAATCCGGGGTCAGCGTCAAAATAAGCTATTTGTTTTTCTAACTTGGATGGTAAGAAATAGTCATCGGCATCTAGAAATGCCAAAAACTCGCCTTGCGCTAGTTGGCAAGCCTGATTCCGGGCTACCCCGACTCCTTGGTTTTCCTGATAAATGTAGCGAATTCTGTCAAGATAAGGTTGCAATACTTGCTGCGTGCGATCTGTCGAACCGTCGTTTACAACTATAATTTCCAAATTATTAAAAGTTTGACCGAGGGCGCTTTCTACCGCTTGCACGATGTAGCGATCGCCATTATATACAGGTATAATTACGCTGATTAGCGGTGTCGGATTGACTGTTGACATTATTTAGCTCGCTATTAACCTATTATTGTCTAGTTTATATTAAGGTTGCTGACATTTAGCACTATTTATCTGCCCATCGGCAGATGTATTTACTTGAATTTGAAGTTTGATAAGTTGTACCATACAATAATACATAGAATTATTACTCAACAGGAACGCAGGAAGTGAATTCAGAAACAGCAGCGGTTGATTTTCAACAACAGGCAGAAGTCTATTTGGCTTTAGGGAAGTTGGATGAGGCGATCGCACTTTGCCAGCAAGTTTTGGCATCGCACCCCAATTCCGCCAAGACTTGCAAGACCTTGGGGAAGGCGCTGCAAGCTCAGGGTAAACTAGAAGACGCAAGGTATTGGTATAAAGTTGCGATCGCCCTGCAACCGGATTTTGCCGAAGCTTTTGCTAACCTCGGCACTCTCTGCGCTACATTGGAACAGTGGCAAGAGGCGATCGGCTGTTATCAAAAAGCTATCTCCATCCAACCGGACTTTGCAGGATTTTACCGAAATTTGAGCCGGATATTTACCCAAGTCGGTCAAGCTGAGGAAGCGGCAGACTGTTGGTATCAAGCACTCATCGTGGAACCAATAGAAACAGCGGAAGAATATCTTGATTTGGGTAATACATTGCTTGCCCAAAATAAGCCCAAAAAAGCGCTAGTTTGTTACCACCGCACCATTTTTTTAAACCCGAGCTTTTGCGAAGCTTATTGTAAGATAGCCGAAGTTGCTACCGAGCTGAAACAGTGGGACGAAGCTATTGTTCACTACCGCAAAGCTATTCAACTCCAGCCGGACATTTCGGAGTTTCATTACAAATTAGGCAATGTTTTGCAAGCGAACGAACTGTGGCGCGAAGCGGAGGCCGCCTACCGGGAAAGTATTGAGTTAAATCCCAATTCTTTTTGGTCATACTACAACTTAGGCAGCGTTCTGCTCAAGTTAGAAAAATGGCAAGAAGCCGCGAGATGTTATCGCACAAGTGTTGAAATAAATCCGAATTTTTCTGGATCTTACTACAGCATTGGTGCAGCTTGCGATCGATTAGAACTATGGTCAGAATCCGTCGCAGCTTACCAGCGCGCTACTGAATTAGATCCGAAGTTTTTCTCAGCTTTTCACCAGTTAGGGGATGCTCTAGTTAAACTAGAAAAATGGTCGGAAGCTGAGGCTGCATACGAACAGGCGATCGCACTTAATTCAGATTTATTTTGGTCTCATTATAACTTAGCTTTGACTTTAGTTAAGCTTCAGAAATTTTCCCCAGCCACATTCGCTTATCGGCGGGCGATCGCACTCAATCCAGAATTCTCTTGGACTTACCACAATCTAGGAGAAGCGCTGTTAAAAAGCCAACAGTGGAAAGCTGCAGCTACCGCTTATCAACGTGCTATTGAACTTAATCCCCGTATTTCTTGGTCGTATTACAATTTAGGTGATGCTTTGAGTGAAAGTCACGAATGGAATGATGCTGTTTCCGCCTACCTTTGTGCGCTTAAAATCGAGCCGTCTCTACCGGAAATTTACATGAAGTTAGGTAAGGCTCTCATTAAAAGAACTCCGGTTGATTCAGATCTAGCAACTAGCTACTATCATCACGAAATGCAGCCGCAGCACGCTCCTGAATTTTACTCCGAAATCGCCCAAAAGTTTGCTGAGAGCGATCGGCTTAACGAAGCCATCATGTTGTACTTGATGGCCTTAGAAATTAGACCAAAAGCTCCAGAAATATCCCAAAAATTAGAGGAGATTTTAGAAAAACAGCGTCAAACAGGGGAATCTAGTATATTATTAGAGTTAGAAGCTAAGGATATTCGCGATCGCTACATTGCCCGAGTTGCCAAAGGTAAGACTTTTGCAGAAGTCGGTGGCTGGTGGGGAACTGTCAGCGAAAAAGTATCTGTAGCTAGCAAATACGGTGCAGTTTGTCTGACAATGATTGATGCCATGCCAGCATCCATGGACTGGTGGCAAGATTTTCGCGATCGCATGACAAGTTTAAATATTGCTAATTATAATTGTATGAATCGAGATATAACTCAGATTCAGCTTGCAGAAATTGGCGAGCCTTACGATGTAGTTCACTGTGCAGGAGTTTTGTACCATCACCCCCATCCCTTGCAGATTTTAGTTGCCTTGCGTCAGATAACTCGCGAGCATTTAGTTTTCACTTCAGCTATTACCCAAGAAGTGATAGAAAATGAGTGGGGACGCTATGAAATTCCCGCTTCTGGAGTAATGTTTATTCCCGCTTTGGACGACGCTGAACGAGCTGTTTTAAGAGCTTACTGGCAGCCCTACATCAACAACAACCCACTTATAGGGATAACTGAAAAAGCAGTTTTTGACATGAACAATTTTGCGGCGTGCTGGTGGCTACCTACAGCTACTGCTTTAGAAGCTATGTGCAAAGTCGCGGGATTTAAGGTTTTAGACAAAGGATTGACTTGGGACAATAATGCTTTGACTCTGCTGCTGGGGATTTGAGGGTTGGTAAACGAACAATAACAGGACTTGCTTGTGTACAAACGGCTAAACACCCGGTTTATGAGCTGATTTCTCGTTTTTTTTCCCATATTTATACTAAAAACCGGGTGTTTTCCGTAAGTCCTAAATAAAATCGATAGCTGCAAACATCTTGTGTGAATAAAACAGGAACAGGGAAATAATCAATGAACAATCACCAACCAGGGACGCCGTTAGGAAACATTTTAGTAGTAGACGATACAGCAGAAAACCTGCGTCTGTTGTCTACGATGTTGACTCAGAGGGGGTACACACCCCGCTGCGTGATTAACGGAAAAATGGCTCTGAGAGCCTGCAATTCTAATCCACCCGATTTGATTTTGCTCGACATAATGATGCCGGAAATGAACGGCTACGAAGTTTGTCAGCACTTGAAATTAGAACCTAAAACTCGCGAAATACCAGTAATTTTTATCAGCGCTAAGGATGAAGTTTTCGACAAAGTAAACGCATTTGCTGTGGGAGGTGTTGACTATATCAGCAAGCCATTTCAGTTTGAAGAAGTGCTCGCCCGCATCGAAAGTCACCTCAGCCTACGGAACTTACAAAAGCAGCTAAAAGAACAAAATGTGCTGCTGCAAGAAGAAATCACCAGCCGCTTAGCGGTAGAAAAAACACTTCAGGAGAAAAACCAAATCTTGCAACAAGAAATCAGCACCCGTCGCGCAGTTGAAAAAGCTCTGCAAGAGCAAAATTTGGTACTCCAACAAGAGATATCGCACCGCCAGCGCGCCGAATCGGCTTTATTAAAATCTAACCAAGAATTAGCACGTTCAAATGCAGAACTAGAACAATTTGCTTATGTGGCTTCTCATGACTTGCAAGCGCCTTTAGCAACCATTGCCAGTTATGCTCAACTTTTAGAAAAACGCTACAAAGACCAACTCGACACCCAAGGTAGTAAGTTTATCGGCAATATCGTTCAGGGCTGCACCAGAATGCAAACTTTAATTGACGATTTACTCGAATATTCGCGCGTTGGCCGGAGTCGGAAACCTTTTGAACTGACAGATTGCAATCACGCAGTCGATCGAGCACTCGCAAACCTGCAAGGGGCGATCCGCGAGAATAAAGCCGTTGTCACTTACAGCGAATTACCAGCGGTAATGGGGGATATTTCTCAACTTGTACAGCTATTTCAGAATTTAGTCAGCAATGCGATTAAATATCGCCACGATGCACCGCCTGTGGTTCATATTACCGCTTGCAAACAGGATAAAAAGTGGTTAATTTCTGTCTCAGATAATGGAATTGGGATTGCTCCGCAGCATCAAAAACGCATCTTTCAAATTTTCCAGCGCTTGCACACTCAAAGAGAATATTCTGGGACAGGTATTGGTTTAGCAATTTGTCAAAAAATTGTGGAACTTCACGGCGGATGTATCTGGGTGGAATCGCAACCGGCACAAGGTTCAACTTTTTACTTTACTCTGGCTTAATTGAGACATCCTTTCGACAGAATGTAGAAGCTAGAAGGCAGCGAAAGCTATATTAAATTTTATATTTAAAGGCAGAAGCTAGAAGCTACAAGGTAGAAGTTAATACTATTTTAGATTTTAGATTACAGACTTGAATTATTGGGAAGGACTGTGACTATTGGGATTGGAAGCACGAGCCTACAGTTGCCTTCTTTTTTTAAAAGGGTATAAAGTACAAGTTAGAATCCAAATTGTTGCGCGTTGACACTCTAGTTAGTGCGTGATATAATTATAAGTATTAAAGACATTTTTTGTAGCGCTCGCTCACACCGGAATCTGACCGCCGATGTATGTGTAGGTGGTGAATAACGGCCCCGGAAATAAAGGTGAAATTCAAGTTGGTTTAACATTTTTTTGATTGATAAATATTATGAAAGCAGTTTTTAACTTAGCTTTGCCTCCTATCTGCTTTAAAGTTCTGTTAGTAGAAGATAACCCTCAGGAAGCTGAGCTTATTGAAGATTTGCTGTCAGAAATTGGCGGCGCGCAGCGTATAGTGCTGACGAAAGTAGAGCGCCTTAGCGAAGCGCAGCAGCGATTGAATCAAGAAACTTTTGACATAATTTTATTAGACCTTTCACTGCCAGATAGTCTGGGAATCGAGACGGTGGCTCGGGTACAAGAGTACGGGGTAAATGTGCCGATCGTAGTTCTGACCGCCCAAAACGACGAAGAACTTGCGCTGCGGTTGATTTCGGTCGGCGTACAGGATTATTTGGTAAAGAGGAAAATCGATAGCGAACTGTTAATTCGATCGCTCCGTTACGCCATAGAACGCCAGAACAGTCAAGATGCTTTGCGAAAAAGTGAAGAAAAATATCGCTCGGTGGTGGAAAATTCCCTGATCGGCATTGCCATCATCGCTCCAATTATTGACAGCGAAATTCCTCTAAATTGCCACTGGATAGAAGTTAACGAGGCCCTGTGCAATTTGCTGGGCTATGAGCGCTACGAACTCGTGCAAAAGAATTGGCTAGAGTTGACTCATCCAGAGGATTTGGAAGCTAATTGTGAAAATTTTTCTCAGATGTTAGCAGGTAGGATCGACGGTTACATCTTAGACAAAAGGTGGCTCACAAAAAACGGCGAAATAATTCACACGCGAGTTTCCCTGCGCTGCATCCGTCGCCTGGACGGGTCTATCGACCGGATAATCGAAGTAGTGTTGGACGTGAGCGATCGCTACCGCTACGAAGCCAAACTGAAAGCGTCAGAAGAATTTTTAAACCACACCATAAATGCTACCCCAGACCCAATTTTTGTCAAAGACGAGCAACACCGCTGGATGATATTAAATGATGCTTTTTGTCAGTTGGTCGGCAAATCGCGGCAAGAACTAATCGGCAAATCAGATTATGACTTTTTCTCCCAATCAGAAGCTGCTGTTTTTGGGACAAAAGATGAAGAAGTATTGACAACGGGTGTCTGCTTGGAAACCGAAGAAAAATTCACCGACTCTGCCGGGAGAGAACACATAATTTCTACCAAAAAAAGCGTCTTCAAAATAGCCGACGGCAGTAAAGTAATAGTGGGGACAATTAGAGATTTTACCGAATACAGACAGCAACAAAAAGCCCTGGAACAAAGCGAAGCTCGCTTTCAAAAATTAGTAGCTAACCTGCCGGGAATAATTTATCAATTACGAATGTCAGCAACTGGAAAAATATCTTTTCCCTACATCTCTTCAGGCAGCCGCCAACTCTACGAATTAGAGGCAGAAGCACTAGAGCAAAATGCGGAACTGATTTCCAAGGGAATTCACCCAGACGATCTCTTAGATTTAAAAGCATCGATCGCCATTTCAGCCACTACTCTGGAACCTTGGCAGCAGCAGTGGCGGCAGACTTTACCATCTGGAAAAGTTAAGTGGCTGCAAGGAGCGGCAAGACCAGAAAGGCTCAATAATGAAAGCAAATCTGGCAGCCAAGGCGATATTCTCTGGGACGGTTTAGTGATGGATATCACTGAATTAAAGCAGGCCCAAACAGAGCGCGATCGTTTTTTTACCATCTCCTTAGACTTGCTTTGCATTGTTGGTTTTGACGGTAATTTTAAACGTTTAAACCCAGCTTGGTCAACAGCTTTAGGCTACAGTATTAGTGAAGTGTTGGCCAAGCCAATGATCGAATTTGTTCATCCAGACGATCGAAAAGCTACCGTAGCCGAAGGGGCAAAACTAATAGCAGGTACCTCCAGCATCTCCTTTGAAAACCGCTATCTCTGCAAAGATGGTTCTTACAAATGCTTCCTGTGGACATCATCGCCATTTGGTGAAGAAGGTTTAATCTACTCAGTCGGTCACGACATTACCTCTCGCAAACAAGCAGAGTCCCAACTCCAGCGACAAGCAGTAGCAATGGCGGCTGCTTATGACGGAATCGCCATGTTTAATAATAATAAAGAATGTATTTATTCCAACGAGGCTTATCTCAAAATGTACGGCTTGGCTAGCACTAGCGAACTGTATGGGAAGAAATGGAAAATGCTCTACAGCAAAGCAGAAAATTTATTTTTTGAACTACAAATAATGCCGATGCTCCTGCAAAAAGGGTACTGCAATATAGAAGCGATAGGTCAGCGCCGGGACGGTAGTAAGTTCCCTCAAGAATTGTCGCTGACAAGGCTTGTCGGTGGCGAAATCATTTCAATAGTCCGCGATATAACTAATAGAAAACAGGTAGAATCAGCTCTGCGGTCGAGCCAGCGTCGCTACCAAACTTTAGCAGAAGCATCGCCAGTTTGCATATTCCACACCGACAGGTTGGGAAATTGCCTTTATGTGAATCAACGGTGGAGCGAAATTACGGGATTAAACGCAGAATTAGCAGCAGAAACTGGCTGGATGAATGCTATACATCCCGATGATACGGAGCGGGTAAAAAATGAATGGCATCGAGCAATTATTGAGAAAATTCCTTTTAAATCAGAATACCGCTTTCAGCGTCCAGATGGTCGTGTAATCTGGGTGATCGGTCAGGCAATTGCAGAAATCGGAGACAAGCAGGAAATTAAAGGCTATATCGGCACTATTACTGATATTAGCGATCGCAAACAAGCAGAATTAGATTTGCTGCGAGTTACTCAAGCGGTGGAAAGCACCAGCGATGCGATCGGCATTGCTGACTTGACAGGGCGATCGCTTTACCACAATCAAGCCTTTGTTCAACAGTACGGCTACACCGCAGAAGAACTAAACACAGCAGGCGGATTAACAGCAATTTACCCCCAAACTAAAGTGCTGCTAGAAATGTTTAAAACGATCCGTAAAGGCAAATCTTGGCAAGGCGAACTCAAAATCCACACTAAAAACAACGAACGGGTAACAACTTTATTTCGCGCCGACGGCATTAAAGATGAAACTGGTAATTTAATCGGGTTAGTGGGAGTAATTACCGACATCACCGAACGCAAACAAGCGGAGATGGCTCTGCAGCAGCAATTAAGGCGAGAACGGCTAGTAGTTGCCATGCTCGATCGCATTCGCTCCTCCCTCAATTTAGAAGAAGTTCTCAGCACTGCTGTCGAAGAAGTGCGACACTTTTTGCAAACAGACCGCACAGTTATTTACCGCTTTAATCCCGACTGGAGCGGCGTTGTCGTTGTGGAATCAGTGGCAAAAAATAGAATTTCTCTGCAAAATTTTCACAATTTTGATTTATGTTTTAAAGAGGGATTTGTTGATATTTACCAGCAAGGCCATATTCGAGCTATGGAAGATATTTATAGTGAAAATCTGAGGGAATGCCACCTGAGATTTCTCGAAGAATTTGAAGTGAAAGCTAACTTAGTAGTGCCGATTTTAAAAGCACCAGAAAGCATTTCCCAGACCGAACAAACCGCAGAAAATCAGCTCTGGGGACTGCTAATTGCCCAGGATTGCAGCGGCCCCCGTCGCTGGGATTCCTCAGAAATAGAATCCCTGCGGCAATTGTGCGTACAATTGGCGATCGCAATCCAGCAATCGACGCTATTTCAACAAGCACAAACCGAAATTGTCGATCGCAAACTTGCAGAATCTGCCCTCCAACAAGCCAAAGAAGTCGCAGAAAGCGCCAACCGCGCCAAAAGCGAATTTCTTGCCAATATGAGCCACGAACTACGCACCCCTTTAAACGGCGTTTTAGGTTACGCTCAAATCCTCAAAACCGACAAAGACTTAAGCTCCGATCACCAAGAAAGTCTCAGCAATATTCAACAGTGCGGTCAACACCTGCTGATGTTAATCGACGATGTTTTAGATCTTTCCAAAATTGAAGCTAGAAAAATGGAACTCTACCCGGAAGAGTTAAATTTTATAAATTTTATTAAAAACATTGCTGATCTCTTTCAGATGCGGGCCTCTCAAAAAGAAATTTTGTTCCATTACGAACAAGTCTCTCCCCTGCCTACCGGCGTTCGTGTCGATCCAAAAAGATTGCGCCAAATTCTCATAAATTTACTCAGCAATGCCGTTAAATTTACTAACAGCGGCGGTGTGACTTTCAAAGTCGGCTATGTCGGCACAGGGGCCTGGAGTCGAGGGCAAGGAGAAAATTATGAACTCTCGACTTTGAGTTCCGAACTGAAAGAAAATTATATGCGCTTTGCCCACAATGCGATCGCAGCCAAACACGCTTTAAAAATCCGTTTTCAAGTCGAGGATACCGGCACAGGAATAGAACGAAGCAAGTTAGAAGAAATATTTTTGCCTTTCCACCAAGTAGGAGGCAATACATTTGTTGAAGGTACAGGTCTCGGACTGTCGATTAGCCAGAAATTAGCGAAACTAATGGGTACCGAAATTCGCGTCCACAGCACTTTGGGAAAAGGCAGCATTTTTTGGGTAGATTTAGAATTGCCCGCAGCTAAACGGTACTTGGAGGTGTCTCCTTTGCAGGAAAAACGCTGGGTTGTCGGTTTTATCGGCAACCAGCGGAAAGTGCTAATCGTGGATGACAATCAACTGGATCGCGATTTGTTGTGCAAGCTGCTGCGGCGTTTGGGATTTGAGGTTGCAGAAGCCCAAAACGGGAAAGAATGCCTCTGCAAAACTGTTGAATTTAAACCGGATGTGATTTTAATGGACTTGCGGATGCCTGTAATGGATGGCTTAGAAACTGCAAGAAAACTGCGGCAGTTGCCGGTCGTAAAAAATGTCGTGTTAATCGCTATGTCAGCTAGCGTTTTCGAGGCTACGCAGCAAGATAGCATCCTCGCAGGCTACGATGATTTTCTTCCCAAACCGATCGAAGCAAATCACTTTTTGGAACAGTTGCGGGTGCATTTGGGACTAGAATGGATTTATGGGGAATCTTCGGAAAACAAAAAGCGCAAAACTCCCAGTTTGTCACCCGCCTCTGATCTTCCTGCTTATTCTTCTCTGTTACCTGCGGCTTCTGAGTCAGTAACAAAACTTTTGAAACTCGCAGCTATGGGCGACATTGAAGAAATTTTTGATGAGAGTGCTAATCTGGAGAGGTTAGAACCTAATTTAGGGCCGTTTGTCTCGAAGCTGCGCCTACTTGCTAAGGGATTTCAGCTCAAACAAATTCGGAATACTTTAAAGCAATATATCGATGGTCAGTAGTCAGTGGTCAGTGGTCATTAAGCTGTTCAGCCTTTAAATTGTCTGTCAAAAAAAATCAAAGTCTTGTGGGGTGGGCGTCTCGCCCGCCCTGAATATACAATTTAAATGCGCGACAGCTTAGTTATTAGTTATTTGTTGTCAGTTCCCATGCCCAATGCCCAATTCTCAAGGCCCCATTCAGAATTTGCACCTTTTCAGTGCACTGTCTGTATTGTCTGAGAAGCTGTTGTCCATCTAAACTGTCTATTTCGATCCCATATCAAAACTCGTCAAATCCTCACCCCCTCTCCCTCTCTCCTACTCTAATATTTTGTTGTTTCACTCTAATAGCCAACCAAATAAATCTCCTACTGTTAGTTGCAATTCTCTGGCAAAAGATGGCATGGGCAATAACTGTTCCCGTTCGTCAAACACCTCCGTTGATTGAGTCGGCCGATATACAAAAACCGATTGCTCCTCTGGATCAATTAACCAACCCATTTGAGTTCCGTGTTTGAGACAATGTAAAATATTTTTAGTAACTTTAGTTTGGTTTTGGTCGGGGGAGATGATTTCAATTGTCCAATCTGGGGCGATCGCAAACACATTTGCCACACCACCATTTTCTTTACGGGGAATTCGCTCCCAAGTGAATACACTCACGTCTGGAACGATCGCTCTACCGCCAAAAATGCACCGTAGTTCGGGAAATGCTCGCGCCACTTTTTGAGGTTTGAGAGTAGCATTAGCAGCACTTGTCAACTCGCCTTGAATGACACTATGTTCTCCTTGAGGCATCGGTTTTTGAATGATTGCACCGTCAATGTACTCGCTGGCTGGTTTGGTTTCTGGCAACTTCAGAAACTCTTGGAGTGTCAAAGATTTTGGCAGGGTTTGTACCATCCGCTTTTACCTCTAAAATAGGAGTTTCATCTGCTATTTTACCAAAAGTCCCCGCCTCGTGCGATCGTCGCTCCACTTACTTCAACATCCGGCTATACCACCTTGCATCCTGCGGCTAATCTTGCTTCTATATATTCAGAGACAGTTTTTGAGAGAGTTGGGATTGAAATTACTTTGCCTCAGTAATGGCCACGGAGAAGACGCGATCGCCCTTCGCATCTTGCAGGAACTACAACAGCACCCGCATCCGCCAGAATTAGCCGTGTTTCCGCTAGTGGGTGAAGGGCAAGCTTTCGCTCAACTAGAAAACGCCCACATCATCGGCCCGGTACAGCGAATGCCTTCGGGCGGCTTTATTTACATGGACGGGAGGGAATTTTTGCGCGATGTTAAAGGCGGCCTGCTTCAGTTGACCATCGCTCAGTTTAAAGCCATCCGCGCTTGGGTGCGATCGCAACAAGAGTCTGGGAATCAAGACGGCGTTATTTTAGCCTGCGGGGATATTGTACCGCTGCTGTTTGCTTGGCTGGGCGGTGCGCCCTACGCCTTTGTCGGTACTGCCAAGTCAGAGTATTATTTGCGCGACGAGAACGGGCCTCTGGCTCGCAAATCCCGAGTCTTTGGTTGGTGGGGTTCCCCGCGATCAGTTTATTTGCCTTGGGAGCGCTGGTTGATGACTCGATCGCGCTGTCGGGCCGTTTTTGCCAGGGACGCGCTAACCGCCGAGACTTTACAAAAGCTGGGAATTCCCGCTTACAATCTCGGAAACCCCATGATGGACGGACTCGAACCGGAAAATCCAGCCGGTTTTTACGGCCCTGACGCAGAGTTTCGGGAAAGGTCGCGATCGCTCGTCATCACCTTACTCCCCGGTTCTAGAGCGCCGGAAGCCTATGCTAATTGGCTGGTAATAATAGAGGCTGTAGCCGGAATTTTGTCTCTGTTTGCCGATCGCAAATTGTTATTTTTTGGAGCCATTTCTCCTCAGTTAAATTTAGAAGCTTTGCGACCTAGTTTAGAATTTTTCGGCTGGCGACAAGAAGGCGAAACTAGAACGCAGCGGCGAGAAGGAAGTATTTTGCGACCTCCTGTTTCTAGCGCTCAAGAAATTCAGAAAGAATCTCCTAGTTTGCTATTACCGCTGACATTTGTGCAGAGAAACGCCACAATGATTTTGACTCAGCAAAGTTTTAACGATTGTTTGTACGAAGCAGATTTAGCAATAGCAATGGCAGGAACGGCTACAGAACAATTTGTAGGTTTAGGAAAACCCGCGATCGCCATTCCCGGAAACGGCCCGCAATTTACTCCCGCTTTTGCAGAAGCTCAAAGTCGCCTGTTAGGCCCGTCATTAATTTTAGTCAAACATCCCGCCGAAGTTGCCGGTGCCGTGCAGTCTTTGCTCCGCGACCCCGACAGGTTGCAGCTAATCGCTGAAAATGGCTTGCGGCGCATGGGAGAATCCGGTGCGGCAGCCAGAATTGCCGAGTGTTTAATTCAGCGCTTCGGCGGTGAATCCAGCAATTCTCAATTGCCTGCAATCCACTAGAGACAAAACTATTTTGTGTTCCTGCCCAGTATCTTTAATACTACTTTCTTTGAAAAAAAACTTGTTCAATAACTACTAATTTCCGTAGGTGCGCCGAGGCGCACCTTACTAATACTGCATTCGCCGAAAATTTCAATTCGCCGTTTCTTCTGAAGATTGAACCCAGAAATCCGCCTGAGGAATTTTAAAATCCGACTTAACCAAAACTCCCGGTTCTCGCTGCATCGGCAGCACATCTAAAGTATCCGTTTGCGCGCAATATTTTAAATCTTCAATAACACCTAAACCGAGTAGGCGCTGGCCGTGACTGGCACGTTCCAACAATTCGTGCAACCGATCTTGCCAGTGCAGGTAAAGAGCAATAGCCCCAAATACTTCATCGTTACCAGCAAAATCGCTCGCAGGAATACCGCTTTCTGCTAGCAGACTTTGGGCGATCGCACCAGCACAAACCGTATCTTCCAACGAATAACTTCCTTCCCAACCCGAACCCACAATCCAAATAGTTTCCGGCTGTTTATTTAACAAAAACTGCACCACAGATTTGCGGTTAATCAAAGCCGCCGTTAACACAGTTTCAGCAGCTTGCACTCTCTCCAGAGCCCGAGTACCGTTAGTTGTGCTGATAAAAATTCGCTTCCCAGTCACCTTTTCTGGCGTGCAGTCGAGGGGGGAATTCCCCATGTCAAATCCCTCAACTTTGCCGCCGCCGCGCTCTCCGGCGCGAATCCGCTTATCTGCAGGCCATTTTTCGCTCTCGGCCATTAGCTTATCTAAGTCGCTGAAAACTTGGACAGCTTCCGCCCCATTATTCAGGGCCGTTGCCATTGTCGTAGTCGCCCGCAGCACATCAACTGCGATCGCGCAAGCCGGCATTTTGTCGGCTGGCGTAAGTTCCGGGGTATGGTAAATAAAAAGCTTCACTTTTGGGCAACCTGCGATAAATCCTCATCATTAATAATAATGGAAAGTGGATAATAGAAAATAGAGTCAAGTCCTCAAAAGCAGAAAATATGTCAAAACAGCTCAATTCAAACCCCGCCCACGCCGCCATTACCGCACCAATTGGACTCCTGGCAGGTTTCACCTATCCTTTGCGAGCTTTCACGCTGATTTTGCAAACTCCCAAGCTGTGGACTTATGTATTAGTTCCCGTGGTGCTAAATTTTATAATTGGTATTGGTCTTTATTTAAGCTTGCTATTTCCCAGTTTGGCAGGGATAGATGTTTTGGTTGCCGATTTGTCCGTCCGATTTAATACTCTAATTGCGAGTTTTCCAGCTTGGCTGAGCTTTCTCGGCGTGTTAACAGTTGCTGTCGGCTGGCTGCTGCGCGTACTCCTAGTGTCAGGACTTTTGCTGATAATTGGATTTTTGTTAGTGCAGTTTGGCGTGATTTTAGGTTCGCCCTGGTACGGCAAACTTTCCGAACAATTGGAACTTCTGCGGAACGGTCAATTGCCCGCAGAAGCACCAATGAATTTGGCGAGTAGTTTTGGAGATATTCAAAGGGCGATCGCCTTTGAACTGCGAAAACTACAAATTTTGTTGAGCGTCGGTATACCGCTGCTGCTGCTAAATTTTCTCCCTGGTGTCGGCTCTATTCTTAGCAGTTTGGGTGGCGTAGCTTTGGGCGCGACTATTGTCTGTTTGGACTTTTTAGATGCACCTTTGGAGAGGCGCAGGCGACCTTTTCAGGAGAAACTGGAGATAATTTGGGCGAGTTTGCCGGCCAGTGGAAGTTTTGGTGTGGTTTGTTTGGGTTTGGTGAGCATTCCGCTGTTGAATCTGTTGGCGATTCCGCTGTGCGTGACGGCGGGAACTTTGTTTTTTTGCGATCGCATTTGGCCGGCCCGCTTTGCCCCAGAAGAAACAAAGAGCGATCGAGAAACTAACATTACCAATTAAAAACTAGGAAGATGCTTCTTCCTTCGGCTGACTCTGGGAGTTAAGAGCCAAAAACGGGCTTAACAACAGCCAGCTAATGAAGAAAAAGGATGCTGTAAATAGCTGGACAATATCGATCGCCGACAAATATCCGTCAGATAATAGTGCAATAGTTCTATCTGTCAGCCCGAATATCCAAGAGACAATCCCAAACAGCCAAATGCCTTTTTGGAGCATGGGCAAAAATGCTGAAACTTCCGAGTTTTGCTGCTTGTTCATTGATTTAGCCCTTGTTTGCGAAAAGTCTGATTAACCGGGGCACCCCAAGGGCTTAAGGATTTTTGGTGTCTCCTCGGATTCCCTTTGTTATCTATATGTTAAGAAATATTTCCCGATATGACAACGCGCCCTGAGAGGGATTTCCGCATCTATCTCAAGAGGTAGTCGCCGCCCTAACAAAGAGTGATATTTGCTACACTTTGGTAGCGACGCTAGAGATTTTGCCGATTTTTTGAGAGATCAATTGCTGGGCACGGGTAGCGGCGGGTTCTCTTGGCACCGCGCCTACAAAAAAAAATGTAATCTATATTGAATTATGTAATACTACAAAGTGAACAAGTTTGGTTAAAGAACGATCGTGAGGTTTGTACTGAGGACGAAGAGTCCTCCAAGCCCTAAAAGCCACAGGACAAACCATTTGATTATCAGTATTAAGCCGGCTTGATATCAGTTCAGCGTCAATAAAATCGAACAATGGCACGCTTAAATCAGATTATTGCGATCGAAAAAGGCATCAAAAGCCGCTCGGTTCAAGAACTGGCATAAGCTCAAAAAGTTCTCCCGAAGCCCGCTGTGCTTTCTGGAATCTCCCGCACTTACCGCCCCAAAGACGAAGAAGGCGAACAACTGCCGCCAGAGTCCAAAAAAGTTGAAGTCAAAGCAGAAGAGATTATCCGCAAAACGACTGAAGTTTTGACCAAACTCTTCGACGTAACCGCAACCAAAGATTGGACAAATTGTAGCGCCCGCGCGGACGTAACTGTAGACGGAAACGTGCTTTTGAGCCAAGTTCCCGTCAGCTATTTGCTATTCCTTGAAAAGCAGTTAGCAGATTTGCAAGCATTCATCAAAAAACTTCCCGTCTTAGATGCTTCCGAGACTTGGAAATTCGATGCTTCGACCGACTGCTGGGCAACAGAACCGGTGCAAACTCTTAAGACTTTTAAAACTCCGCGCAATCACGTTAAAGCTAAAGCTACCGAACACCATCCGGCTCAAGTCGATGTTTATTACGAAGATATTACTATCGGCTATTGGCGGACTGTCAAGTTTTCTGGAGCAATGCTGGCACGTCGGATCAATGAGTTGCTACAAAGGGTGGAAATCTTGCAGCAAGCTGTTATGTTCGCCCGCGAAGAAGCTAACAATTCTGAAGTTGAGGAACAGAGAGTGGGAGAACGAATTTTTCAGTTTATTTTCCGCTGATTGCTGGCTTTTTTGATAGTTATAGTTTAAGATATAAACAGAGTACAAGTTCAATCTAAAACTTCAACTTAAACCGTACAAATGTGATAGTGCAGGTTCGAGTCCTGTCCCTTCTACTCAAAAGAGGGGGGTAGCCCTATTGGCCGAGGCAGCATTGCGTACAAATTCAACAGCAAGCTATTACTCTAAACTCAGCATTCACCGCCGATCGCTCAAACGAATGTCAGGAAAATCACATCATCGAGGTTGCTGGCTCATATCCAGCCCCCTCTACCAAACGCAGGGGGGTAGCTCAATCGGTAGAGCGCGATGCTATTAATCTTAAATCCTTGACTTAAATGTGATAGTGTGCCCAAATGGGCGGTAAATATAAACCCAGTAGTAAGGTCAGAACTGCTGGGTTTTATGCTAATAATTGATTCAATTCGTTAAATCCGTCAGTCCTAGACGTATCAAGGCCGATGATTTACTGCATCAATCCTCAATGCGAACAACGCGAAAATCCTGCTGCTGCTCAAAAGTGTCAGGCTTGCCGCACCGATTTGTTAATTGGCGATCGCTATCGTATCCTTAAACCAGTGCGATCGCCCAATCCCGCACGCCCCACAGACATCTTTGAAGTCGAAGATTTGGGAACAGGGGAAAACGAATGGGGAACTGTCAAAATTTTAAAAGTCTTGAAACACGCACACAATCCCCATTTAGTTCGCTTGTTCAAGCAAGAAGCGCGAGTTTTAATTTGGCTGACCGGAAAGGGCTCAGTTCCCCAAGTCGAACCTGACGGTTATTTCCCAATTAAAATCCCCCATAACTTCCAGAAATTGTCTTGTTTGGTGATGGAAAAAATTACCGGAGAAAACTTGGCCGAATTCTTAACTAAAAAACAGTCCGTTTCTCAAAATCTCGCTCTTGATTGGCTGCAACAAATGCTTCATATTTTGCAGGAAATCCACAAATACCATGTAGTGCATCGGGATATTAAGCCATCCAACCTGATGGTTGAAGCCAATGGGAAATTGAGATTAATTGACTTCGGCGCCGCCACAGAAGCAGAGATAGATACCGCACCCATAGGTTCTGCTGGATACGCCGCACCGGAACAAATTCTAGGTAAAGCAGGGGTGCGATCGGACTTTTTTGCCCTAGGGCGTACTTTTGTACATTTATTAACAGGCATAGAACCGAGTCACTTTCCCGTTAATGAAAAAACTGGTAAAATTAATTGGAGGAACCAGGCTGTAGATATTGACCCGCTACTTCTAGAGTCGATCGACGAATTAATAGAACCGCTACCGGAAAACCGACCTGAAAATACCCAAGTTATTTTAGAAAAATTAAAAATTTACGACGGAGACCCCCTGCAAAAGGGGGACGCAACATCGCTTCAATAAATCTGTTCCAACCTGCGAAAATCCCGCTCAACTTCCGCCCACAAAGCCCGATTGTGAGGGTCAGTTTTCACAGCCTTTTTCAAATAAATTCTCGCCTTATCAACCTGCTTTTCTCCGATCAAATGCCGTCCCCAGCGCTGATAGGCGATCGCCTGCCACTGACGCACCTCCAAATCTTCGGGAACCCGCTGGGCCAAACCCTCAATCAAGGCGATCGCCCGTGGGAACCTCTGATATTTCAGCAACTGCTGCAGCTCAAAATAAGCATCTTGCTTTAACTTTTGTTCCACCGCCGACAGATCCGCATTAGATTGAACGGGAGGCTGTTTGCGAGTCACATTAACTGCTTGGGGTTGAGCTTTCACCCCCTGATCCGGCGATGTCCAAGTAGGCGACACAGTTGAATTGGCAACTTTCGATCCCGCAACATGGTGGGGGGCAACATTCACCAAGAACTTATAAGCCTCAGTAATAGCAATAAACTTATTCTTAGCCTGTTCGTTTCCCGGATTCACATCGGGGTGATACTGTCTGGCTAACTGCCGATAAGAGGCCTTAACTTGCGATAAACTCGCACCAGACCTCAGTCCTAACTGTCGGTAATAATCTGCAATATCCATTTAGCATGAATGAGCGTTGATAATACCATTAAATATGGCAGAATCCTTAAATGTAAAGATTCTGCCAAAATTTACTGCGAACTAGGTTGTAGTGCGAGGGTTGCCCGCACTACTGAAGCGCAAAAATAACTTACGGACGATCTTCGATCACTCTGTCAATCAAGCCGTATTCCTTGGCTTCCTCAGCGGACATGAAATAGTCGCGATCCATGTCCTTCTCGATTTTCTCGATCGGCTTGCCAGTATTCTTAGCATAGATATTATTGAGTTCGTGGCGCAGCCGCAGAATCTCTTTCGCCTCAATCTGAATATCCGTTGCTTGTCCCCGCGTCCCCCCAGAAGGCTGGTGAATCATGATTCGCGAGTGAGGTAAAGCTAACCGTTTCCCCTTCGCACCGGCAGCTAACAGGAAAGAACCCATCGAAGCAGCCAAGCCCACACAAATCGTCACCACGTCCGATTTAATGTGCTGCATGGTATCAAAAATAGCCATGCCTGCTGACACCATCCCGCCTGGGGAATTGATGTACAAAATAATATCCTTACCTGAATCTTCCGAATCGAGATAGAGCATCACAGCGATGATTTGATTGGCAATTTCATCGTCAACGTCCCTGCCCAAGAAAATAATCCGTTCCCGGTAGAGGCGATCGTAGATATTAATCCACTGAGTATCATAACCACCCGGCATTTTGTAGGGAACTTTTGGCACACCTATAGGCATAATTCGGAACTCCGTTTAGTTGGTAATTGGTGATCGGGCAATTGGTTAGGGTTTATTAGTTATTTGTTACTTGTTATTTCAGGTTTTTTAGTTTTGGGCTATAGTGACCAATAAACCATAACCAATAACTAATAACTAATAACTAATAAGCAATAACCGAATTAGATGACTCCGGCAGGCAGCGGTTTCGGCAATTCTTCCGAACTTTCAAGAACGCGATCGATCAAACCGTATTCTTTAGCTTCATGGGGCGTCATGTACAGCAACCGATCCATATCTTTAGTAATCTTTTCGATCGGTTGGCCAGTACAGCTTGCAAAAATCTCAAGCATCGTCGCTTTATTTGCCAGCACTTCCTTAGCCCGAATTTGAATGTCGCTTGCTTGACCCCGCGTGTAAGCCTTGGGTTGGTGCAACACAATCGAAGCGTGCGGCAAACTCGCCCGAAAGCCTTTTGTACCAGCCGCTAAAAGCATCGCTGACATCCCCATTGCCGAACCGAGGCAAATAGTGTGCACAGGCGGCTTAATGTACCTGATCGTATCGCAGATAGCGAAGGCTTCTGTTTCAAAGCCGACGGGTTCGCCACTGTAACCAGAAGTGCCGGTCGAGTTGATGTAGATTTTGATCGGCTTATCCGGGTCTTCGTACTGCAAGAACAACAGTTCAGCGATAATCAGTTCTGTTACCGCAGGCACCAGAGGCATCCCCAGATAAACGATCCGCTCCTTCAGCAACAGGGATGGCAAATCGGGAGGTGGCGTCCGAGAGTTCCCTTCCCCGTAGTATGGCGATTGCACAGCTTTAATTGGTGTGTTCATATAACCGAAATGTTGCCTGAACTGATGGAGCTATTCTTAAAGAAATAGTAACGCAATCTTTAGGTATCCCGCATGAAAGTTAGTTTGCTCCCGGTTTTAAACGACCCTAACCTTGACGCTGCTGCGCCCTCAACGCAGCGCCAGCTAGCGATTTCGGTGTCTGCGACGGCAAGCTCGATCGACTCCAGCGTACCCTTAAACCTGTGCCTGATTCTCGACCACAGCGGTTCGATGGGCGGACGCCCCTTGGAAACCGTCAAACAAGCCGCCGGACGGTTGCTAGACAGGTTGAAGCCAGGGGATCGCTTTTGCGCGGTGGCTTTCGATCATAAAGCCAAAGTCCTTGTCCCCAATCAAATTGTGGGAGATCCCAGCAGTATTAAACGGCAAATTGAGCAATTGCGCTCGGCCGGTGGCACAGCAATTGATGAGGGCATTAAGTTAGGTATTGAAGAGTTGGGCAAAGGCAAAAAAGAAGCTATATCTCAGGCATTTCTGCTGACTGACGGCGAAAATGAACACGGCGACGACAGCCGCTGTTTGAAGTTGGCTAAATTGGCTGCTGACTACAACATGACTTTAAATTCTCTGGGATTTGGCGATAACTGGAACCAGGATATTTTGGAAAAGATTGCTGACGCTGGCGGCGGTGCTCTGGCACACATTCAGCGTCCCGAAGATGCGGTTGACGAGTTTGGCAAACTATTTACTCGCATCCAAGGTGTAGGTTTGACTAATGCTTATTTGCTATTTTCCCTAATGCCAAAAGTGCGGTTAGCCGAACTCAAACCGATCGCCCAAGTTGCCCCGGATACGATCGAATTACCGGTACAGCAAGAGGGCGATCGTTTTATGGTGCGCCTGGGAGATTTAATGAAGGATATAGAGCGAGTAGTTTTGGCTAATATTTATATTGGACAGTTGCCAGAAGGTACACAGGCGATCGGGCAATTGCAAATTCGCTACGACGATCCGACTGCCGGTCAAAGTTTGCTTTCCGATCCCGTTGCAGTTTCTGCTAATGTCCTGAAAGTTTATCAGCCGGCTCTTAACCCGACTGTGCAGCAGCACATTTTAGCTTTGGCTAAATACCGCCAAACTCAACTGGCAGAAACTAGATTGCAACAGGGCGATCGGGCCGGTGCGGCAACGATGCTGCAAACTGCCGCTAAAACTGCTTTGCAAATGGGCGATAAAAGTGCCGCAACTGTGCTGCAAACCTCTGCTACTCGCTTGCAATCTGGTGAACAATTGAGTGAAGCCGATCGCAAGAAAACTCGGATTGCCTCTAAAACTATTTTGAAGTAATCGCGCGATTTGAAATTTTAAATAATTTTAAATTGGGCGATCTAAAAATTCGGCGATGCAAAATCGCGTCTACAAAAACGAAACCCGCGCCCCGGCGGGTTTCAATATTCTGAGTCTCGCCTACAAAAAGGGAAAGTTAGTGTATGCCGATTGTTTCAAGCTGTGGATCATGTAGAAGCTCGATCGTTTAGAATGTTTCTATCACCTATCAAGAGTGCTTGTATGAGCCAGACAATACCTGATAAAGTACGCTGGACTACCGCCGATTTAGAACTATTGCCCGATAACGGCGATCGTTATGAAATTATTGATGGGGAGCTATTTGTGACTAGAGCACCGCATTGGGGTCATCAACAGACTTGTGGCAGATTTTTCTCTGTGCTCGATACTTGGTCGATGTCTGCAGGTTTAGGACGAGCTGCAATCAATCCTGGTCTTATTTTCACGGATGCTGATAACGTTATTCCCGATGTAGTTTGGGCCAGCAACGAACGCTTGGCTATTTTGCTAGACGAAGCCGGCCATTTAACCGCCGCACCCGAGTTAATTGTTGAAGTATTGTCCCCCGGTGCAGACAATCATAGACGCGATCGAGATTTGAAACTCCGACTCTATTCGGTGCGAGGAGTGCAGGAATACTGGGTTGTGAATTGGCAATTGCAGCAAATAGAAGTTTATCGCAGGGAACAAGCAAGTTTAAGGCTCATTGCTACGCTGTTGAGCAATGATGAACTAAATTCCCCTTTGTTGCCCGGTTTTAGTTGTTCTGTCGCTCAAATTTTTGCATAAATTATGAAATCATCATTTTACAATTTAATTGGTACTATAGGAATCTTGACTATCTTGGGTAATGTATCCCCTGCTGTTTCTGCTGAATATTCAGCTTTAATAGTTCAAAGAACTCTTGCTCAAAATACCGCCGAAGACTTATTTAATAGCGCTTTAAAAAAATCAGAAGCAGGAGACATTCAAGGGGCGATCGCCGATTACACCGAAGCCATCCGCCTCAACCCCAACTACGCCAAAGCCTACAACAAACGCGGCATTATCCACGGCCGCAATCTCAAAGACTATCAAGCAGCTAAAGCGGATTTCGATCGCGCCATTGAAATCAACCCCAACTACGGCGACGCCTACTACAACCGCGCCAGAGTCCGCGAGTTCTTAGAAGACGAACCGGGGGCGATCGCCGATTATCAAAAAGCAGCGGAACTCTATCAAAAAGATGGCAATACCAACGATTATCAAGATGCCATCAAGCACCTTGAAATGCTGCAAGAATAAATGGCTTTTGAAAACATAGTATAATATCCTGCGATCGGCGTTCATCCGCATTCATCTGCCGTTAAACATTCCAAATCCACCATTCAAAAAATGCCCGAAACTTCCACCGTCACCGTCACCGTACCCGCCACAACCGCCAACCTAGGTCCCGGCTTTGACTGCATCGGCGCCGCTTTAAGCCTCTACAACCGCTTCCAATTCTCCCGACTCGAACCCTCAGCAACCGAGAAACTAAAAATTACCGTTACAGGCAAAGAAGCTGCCAAAGTCAAGGCAGATGACAGCAATCTCGCTTATCTAGCCTTTGTCAAATTATACGATCGCCTCAACCAATCGCCGCCCCCTGTAGCGATACATATAGATATGCAAGTTCCGCTGGCTAGAGGTTTGGGAAGTTCCGCCACAGCTATTGTCGGTGGGTTAGTCGGTGCAAATGAGTTAGCCGGAAAGCCTTTGAGTCAAGTGGAAGTGATGCAATTGGCGATCGAACTTGAAGGACATCCCGACAACGTTGTCCCCGCTTTACTCGGAGGATGTCGCCTCGCTGCTAGCAATCCACCCCCCAACCCCCCCTTACTAAGGGGGGGCTAAGAGAACAACTCCCGCTTACCGAAGCGGGGCTAAGAGAAGAACTCCCCCTTACCGAAGCGGGGCCAAGAGAACAATCACCCTTAGATGCGGAAATTCTACCATCACCCCCCCTTAGCAAGGGGGGGCAAGGGGGGGGTTCCTGGGAAATTTGCGATATTCCCTGGCATCCAAATATTGTGGCCGTGGTAGCCATTCCCGATTTTGAACTGTCTACAGCCGAAGCCCGCAAAGTTTTGCCAGCAGATTACAGTAAGGCTGATGCGATTTTCAATGCCGCACACCTCGGTTTGCTAGTACGGGCTTTGGAAACTGGGAATGAAAACTGGCTGCGCTGCGCCCTCCAAGACAAGATTCACCAACCTTACCGACAATCTCTGATTAAGGGATATGAAGGGGTGCAACAAGCCGCCGTGAATGCAGGGGCTTGTGGAATGGTAATTAGCGGTGCCGGGCCAACGCTTTTAGCTTTAACGGATGTGGCTAACGCTGTTGCGGTTGAGAAAGCGATGGCGGCTGCTTGGATGGAATTTGGGGTAAAGGCTGAGGTAAGGGCGATCGGCCTCGATACTCAAGGCGCGCAAGTCTCCCTTTAGTTATTCCACTCCTAGACACGCAACATCTACATAACCGTGTTTTGTAGGGGCAATCTCCCGTGGTTGCCCCTCTCGATGGAATTATTCATATTTCTATTCTCTTCCTCTCTCCTTCAAATCTCTTGAATATCAACTCAAGTCTCTTTTCGATAACTTCTGCCATTCCCTCTACAAAATTTTACATTTTAAAAAAATGCAGTCATTGTAGGGGCGGATTCACCCTCATCTCAGGCTAAAACAAACAATCTCAAAAACCCGCCCCCACCAACGGTAAATAGTATTAATTAGCTGTGACGCAGGGGAATTTCTAGGTAAATTTTAGTACCTTTACCGGGTTCAGAAAAACACCTTAACTCTCCTTTGTGCTGCTCGACAATTATCTGATAGCTGAGAGCAAGTCCCGAGTAGATGGGTGGTTCCGCAGGTTGGGCAACCAAAAATGGCTCAGAAAGTTGCGCTGTGATATCTTTGCTAATTGCCATGTCGTTATCAGCAATCTCAATAGAAATTCGCTCAGGATCGACCACCTGAGTGCTAATCAAAATCACAGGCTTAAATTTGAGTGATTCCAACTCTGCCAACTCTTGAGCAGACTCTTCCAAAACATCGATCGCGTGATTGAGGATATTCAGAAAAGCTTGATTGAGCATACCTGCATAACACTCAATTTGTGGCAAATTGCCGAATTCTTTCATCACCTTGATGTCTCGCCTTCCCTCGCGCGCCGGCAAGCGGTGCTGTAACAACAACAGAGTATTTTCTAAACCGTCGGAAACATCGAATAACTGCCAGCCCGATCGATCGCTGCGGGAAAAATCCTGTAGCGACAAGATTATTTGGCGGATGCGATCGCTCCCGGTACGCATGGAACTCACAATTTTTAATAAATCGTCGAGTACGAATTCCACATCCATATCTTGTTGTTTTTGCATAATTTCCGAGCCGGGATTGACTAGCTCTTTTTGATACAATCGCAGCAGTTCAATTAAATCGGTCGCGTAGCTTTGGACGTGAGTTAGATTGCTGTAAATAAAAGTAATTGGGTTGTTAATTTCGTGGGCGATACCTGATACCAATTCGCCCAAACTAGACATTTTTTCAGTTTGCAGCATTCGATCGCGCGACAGATCCAATTCTTGCTGGGTTAACTCCAACCGCGCCCTCAACTCGTGCGCTTTCTTAGAAGCACGCAGCCGCGCCAATAATTCCTGCTTAACTATCGGTTTAAACAGAAAATCGTCAAAGGGCGCATCCAATTCTTGAATTTCATCAAATTGCTCCGGTGTTGTCAGCAGAATAAAATAGGCTGCCGCCAATTCTCGATCGGCTTTCACCAGCCGGCACACCTCCAAAAAGTTGATTTGAGGCGAAGTCCCATCGCAAATTATCGCATCGGGGGACAATTCCCTCGCCCAGTCTAAACCCTCTTGGTCGTCGGAAACGACTTTCACCTGATGTCCCTCTTGGCCGAGTAACTCTTGCACAACTTGAAAACTCACAGTATCCGCGATTATCGCCAGAATCTTTGCCATACTTCTACCAACTCCACAAATTACTTTTTAGGATACAACCGCCAGAATTGCACTGACATATTTAAAATTCCCAAATAGTTCAATGCCACCCAAAAACAGCCGATGCCCGATCCCTCAAAACCAAAAATAGCTCATACCATTTTAGATTTTATATTTTCGACTAAAAAATGGGGAAGGAGTTACTGTATAATAATAGTTGGGAGCTTGCCTACAATTGCATATTTTTTGGGGACTGGTATCACGAGAAGGTATAATTTTAGACGGGCAATGCAAAAATGCAAATTTTCTCCTTAGTAATTAATGGTACATCAGAGCTTTCTGCCGAAAGACTGCTGAGGACGATCGCAGATACTTTCTCAAATTGCGCCAGGAAACAATAAAAAACTTTAAAATCAATTAATAGTATCGTTAAATTCACCTTCTCGGTCAGCGCCTGAGAATGCTAATTACCAACACCACCTCAACTTTGATTCAAGCCGAAACACTAGAACTATTAGAATGGCCGCGCCTGTGTCAGCACTTGGCTACCTTCGCGGCCACCAAACTCGGCGTCGCCGCCGCCCTCGACCTCCCAATCCCCGCAACTCAAGCTCAAACAGCAGAACTCCTAGCCCAAACTAATGAAGCTTATCAGTTAGAGAGCCGCGCTGGCGGTGCTTTGAGTTTTGAAGGAATCCAAGACATCGGCACTTCGCTGCAACGAGCCGAACTGCAAGGTTTGCTCAGCGGCGAAGAATTGCTGGCAATTGCTACTACCCTCGCCGGAGCAAGGCAATTGCGCCGGATAATTGACTCTCAGGCAAATGTGCCGACGCTCAAAGAACTGGCAGCTCAATTGCGGACTTATCCCGAACTAGAGCAAGAAATCCATCGCTGTATAGACGATCGCGCTCAAGTAGCAGACAGAGCCACTCCTAAATTAGCAGGAATTAGAGTTCAAATGCGACAGTTGCGCGATCGCATTTATCAAATATTGCAGGGGATTTTGCAGCGCCAATCCAACGCCGTACAAGAACAACTAATTACCCAAAGAAGCGGACGCTTTGTCATTCCCGTCAAAGCTCCCCAAAAAGATGCCATACCGGGCATCGTTCATGACTCCTCGGCCAGCGGCGCGACACTCTACGTAGAACCCCACAGCACAGTCAATCTTAACAACCAAATGCGGCAGTTTCTCAGGCAAGAACAAGCCGAAGAAGAAGCAGTCCGCCGCGCCCTCACGGAGCAAGTCGCAGCAGTCAAACCCGATTTAGACAGATTGGTGGGGGTAGTTACAACTTTAGATTTAGCGGCCGCTAAAGCGCGTTATAGTTTTTGGTTGCAAGGAAATCCGCCGAAATTTATCGAATTGGGAGAGCCAGAATTAGCACCAAAAAATCCCGAAAAAGAAGATGAGGAAAAAGAAGAAAAAGAAGATGAGGAAAACTCAGAAAAAAGTCAATTATTAATTCGCAACTTGCGATCGCAAATTACCCTGCGCCAGTTGCGACATCCTTTATTAGTTTGGCAGCAACAGCACGAACAAGGCTTTCCAGTCGTGCCGGTCGATTTAACGATCGGGCCGCACATCCGCGTCGTCGCCATCACAGGCCCCAACACTGGCGGCAAAACTGTCACCCTCAAAACCTTGGGATTGGCAGCTTTAATGGCGAAAGCAGGAATGTTTGTTGCTGCCCGCGAACCCGTAGAATTGCCTTGGTTCGACAATATTTTAGCCGATATTGGTGACGAACAATCTTTGCAGCAAAGTTTGTCTACTTTCTCCGGCCATATCCGCCGCATCAGCCGCATTTTAGAAGTTTTAGACAATAAATCGCCGGCTGAAGGGGAAGAAAATTCAAACCTTCCAATTACTAATTCCCAACAGCAAGACCAAGAAGTCACAGACACACAGAGCACTGTTTCTGCTCTCCCAATTCTCAAACCTAAATTACAAATTCCCCAACCCCAAATCCCAAATCCCAATTCCCAATTACCAATTACCAAATCTTTAGTTTTGTTGGACGAAGTAGGAGCGGGTACAGACCCCTCAGAAGGCAGTGCATTGGCGATCGCCCTGTTGCAATACCTCGCCCAACATTCCCTATTAACAGTTGCAACTACTCACTTTGGCGAACTCAAAGCCCTCAAATATCAAGACTCCCGCTTTGAAAATGCCTCAGTAGAATTTGACGACAATTCCATGCAGCCAACCTATCGCTTGCTGTGGGGAATTCCCGGACGTTCCAACGCCCTCACCATTGCCAAAAGACTTGGTTTGCTACCATCGATAGTCGATGAAGCTCAAACCTATGTCGGGGGAGCGTCTCAAGATGTCAATCAAGTGATTGCGGGACTCGAAGCACAGCGCCGGAAACAGGAAACCAAGGCCAGAGAAGCAACTCAACTGCTACACCAAACCGAAAAACTGCACAGAGAAGTTTCTCAAAAAGCAGCCGCTTTGCAAGAGCGGGAGCGAGAACTAAAAATAGCTCAGGAAGTGGCAGTAAATGAGGCGATCGGGTCGGCAAAATCCGAAATTGCTCAAATCATTCGTCGCTTGCAGTCGGGCAACCAGACGGCTCAGAATGCCCAACAAGCGACAGATACTTTAAATCAAATTTCCCAAAAACATCTGCCCTCGCGGCAACAACCGGCTAAACCCAAACCGAGTTTTATGCCGAAAGTGGGCGATCGCATCCGCATTCCCAGCTTGGGCCAAACCGCCGAAGTCCTCAGCGGCCCCGACGCTAACGAAGAGTTGAGCGTTCGGTTTGGGATTATGAAAATGAGTGTCAAACTAGGAGAAATTGAATCCCTCGACGGTCAAAAACCGGAAACTAAAGCTCAATTAGCCAAGGTAGCAGCCCAAGCCCAAGCACTGGCTGCGGCTAAAGCTAAGCAAGCAGCGGCGGAACCTGCAAAACCCAATCCCGAAATCGCCATTCGCACTGCTAATAATTCGATCGACCTACGGGGTGCGAGAGTCTCAGACGCAGAAATCGAAATAGACAGAGCTCTTTCCAAAGCCGTGGAATACGGAGTGCTGTGGATAATTCACGGCAAAGGTACGGGACAGTTGCGGCGCGGCGTTCACGAGTTCCTCGCGACTCATCCGCAGGTTTCCCGCTTTGAGCTCGCCAGTCAAAAAGAAGGAGGTGCAGGTGTGACGGTGGTTTATTTGAAATAGTCAGGATTTACGCATTTCCGGTTGACTCGTAATTATATAGTTGTATGCAGCCAAACAAGTCGCAACGAACCTATCTACTGATGCAACCGGAAGGGATACTATACTGCAAATGTGGCATAATTAAGAGTTGAGTTACCACTTTAGTAACTGCCTGACTAATGAAAAAAACTCCCTCAAATGAAGTTTTGGTTGGCGACTGTCGTGAAGTGATGAAGACCTTGCCAGAAAATTATATTTCTGCGTGTATCACTGACCCACCTTATAATTATGAATTTATTGGTCATAAATGGGATGACTCAGAAATTCAAAGGCGTATTGAAAGAGTCAATGGCAAGGGAAATAAAACCCTTGTTAAAAACATTCCCTATGGCAGTGGTTTAGCAGGTGGAGTCAGAAACGAAAAATGGTATCAAAGGAATCGTAACAATACTCTGGATTATGAAAAGTGGTGCTTTGAGTGGGGCGAGCAGCTTTTTCGTATCTGCAAACCGGGTGCGACAGTTTTAGTTTTCAATAGCACACGGACTGTTGCTCACGTACAAGTAGCACTTGAAAGTGCTGGTTTCTATGCGAGAGATATTCTTGTTTATAAAAGATCGAGTGGTATCCCTAAAGGTGTCAATATCAAACAACAGTTCGAGAAGAAAGGATATGAAAATCCTGAACAATGGGATGGTTGGCACAGTTGTCTGAGGAACGAATGGGAAGCAATCTGCGTACTTCAAAAACCACTGGTCAATAATTACTTGGAAACTCTACAGGAGTATGGTACTGGTGTATTTTATACTAAAGATCAGTTTGGTGGTTTTCAATCAAATATTTTAGAAGGCATACAGCGTGAAAAAACCGAGGAGTTTAACGTCCATTGCACAGTTAAACCACTCGCTCTAATGAGAAAGCTGGTCGAAATATTTGTACCGCGTTTGGAAAATTCTATTCTAATCGATCCTTTCGCAGGATCGGGAACCACATTGCTGGCGGCGAAAGAATTTGGCATTAGGTATGTTGGCATTGAAATAGTACCTGACTACATAGAGATTATCAACAAGCGCCTTGATAGTTTCAGCGGTATACAGGGAATTCTCCCACTTTTTCAATAAGAAATGACTTTAAATCAAACCCGCTTATTATTTTTATGAACTCAAACGAATCGTCCCCAGTGTAAACTTTCCAAGTGCCTACTTGGCACGCTGTAATAGCTGCGGACAAATTATCTTTTCTAAGAATTAAAAAAACGGGTTCGTAGTTATAAGTACGAAGTAGTGGGCCATAAGATTTGAACTTTTTCAGTGTTCCAGAATCTCCTGAGCCAATACGATATTTTGTATCTATTGCGTACCCATCAACAATGAGATCGCACGGCTCATCGCTTCCAACTTTAAATGCTGGCTGAAAGCTACTGCAATATGTTTTACACGTTTCAGTAACTAACAATTGCCAACACATACCTAACTCACGTCCCCAATATTGCCTATTTTCTTTTTTTATTATTGGAGAAATCCCAAATACATCCATTAAAATATCGTGTTCTTCATTCTCTTCTGCATAAATTTTTTGGGTAAATGAGTTTTGGTATCTTCCTAAAATTTGCTCGAGTCTTCTTTCAGTCATCATCAATTACCAGATCAGCTAGACTAACGGATAAGGCCTTGGCTATTTTGCTTGCATTAAGTAGCGTTATATTCCTTTCACCTCGTTCAACTGAACCAATATAGGTGCGATGTAATTCAGATAGTTCTGCAAGCTGATCTTGGGAAAGATTTCTGAGCTTTCTGAAATGTCTAACTTTTTTACCAAATTGCTCCGTAATATCCATAGATGGCGCCAGATGAAGCAATGACAACTATAATCTGACAGACTATAAGTAGCGACAGACTATAAGTAGCATTCGAGAGCGCTAGGATCTTTGCATTGATATAAGTCCCGATAGTTTCAAAGCACTGATTTGATTTCGGTCACTCTGTGGCGTAGCATGGTTAGGGGTGAAAATCTATGGGTTTTGCGGATTGTGATCGATCGAACTTGAAACCGCAACTTTTAGCCCGCAACTCCGTCCAGCAGTTAGGATTGCCGGAATCAAAGCAACGAGCTATGGAGACAAATCAACAGATGTGCTGTTGCCCACAGGCCGCAAAGCTTTTATCACTGCATACTGTTTGATATCCTGCCTCAACCTGTCTTAAATTTCCCGTGCTGAAGCCATGCGCTCGACCGTAAAGTCCTCCGCTCCCACAAACGAAACGGGCCCATCTCCCAACTGGGAAGAATTGACCCAAAAAGCACCAGAACCTACCCAGTTGGACAACATTAAAGCCCAACTGGATTTAGTGCTGTTGGCCCTAGAAGCACTGGCAGAAATTGGCTCAGAGGCGATGCTCAAGGTAGCATCCGAACTGAATTTAGAGCCAATGGTAGCCGATCGGGTAGCTTTGTGGCGGCTGCGCCAATCTAACCCGCTGCGGAAGGGCCACGGAGGGCGCAAAAAACTCGATGTGGAGGAAGCTCGATCGCTCGTTTTGATAAGCTGTCATTTGGCAAAACAGCACCAACCTTTAATCCGCCGCGCTGTTGCTTTGCTCGAACAAATGGCCGAGCAAAACCGCGAACCTCACACCATCGCTTTGTTGGGAGATTATATTGACAGGTTCAGCAACACTTATGGCTCGCGCATGGAAGATGCAGAAAATTTATCGGCCCGAGAGTTGACTGATTTGGCCCTCAAACTCCTGATCGATTTGCTGTTTTACAGCAGTCCCGGTGGCCACCGCCGCCTCTGGCTGGCTCTTCTAGACCGCGCTAAGAATTAAACAACAGTCAGTAGTCAGTAGTCAGTAGTCAGTAGTCAGTAGTCAGTAGTCAGTAGTCAGTAGTCAGTAGTCAACAGACTTTCGGCTCTAAGAATTAAACAACAGTCAACGGTCAACAGTCAACAGTCAACAGTCAACAGTCCACAGTCCACAGTCAACAGTCAACAGACTTTCTGCTATGGTTCTCAAACGGTACACGCCCCCCACTTGCACGCTGGAAATTACAGCCAAAAGTTCGCCTCTCTCTCGCTGGGCGGGCCAACCGGTGTTTAAATCTTTAAGTTTTGAGCTGCGACTCGACGACCCCAGGTTGCCAGATACCGAACACGTTACCCTCAGGGGCGATCGAATTCAACTCGAAACTCTCCACGAAGCTGTCAGCAACTACGTCCAAAACTTGCTCGGCGAATCCCGCGATTGGGAAAGCAACCTCAACTCTCAAACAGACCGTATCCCTGCGGGTTCAGACTCGCCCGAAGCAGCGCGTAACGCCGTCATATTCGATCGAGCCGTCAACACTTCCGAATTAGCAACTTCCGCCCCCAACACCTCCTACCTTCCGGTTCCCCCCCGCTTAGAACCCCGCGGCTTGCTCGCCCACAACTTGTTTTTAGGCTCTTTGAGCGCCGTAGAATCCGGGCCGATAGTTCCCTTGAGCACCCTGCAACTGTTTGACTTGGCCACAGCACTAGATGACTGCGCCGCCGAAGTGATGGCGCTTCCCAACCTCAACCGCGAGGCCCGACGGCCGCTGTCCTCACCCTGGCTCAAGGTCGCAGCAATGATGGTCGCCAGCGCGGGCCTGACGACAGGAATTATCAAAATGCTCGATCGATCCGCCACCTCTCCGCAAACCGCCACAGCCCCCGCCACAGCTCCTGCCAATCCACAATTGAGCACCGCTCCAGGAAACCCCCAGCTAGCTGCCGGCGTCTCCCCCAGTCCAGTTCCCGCCGTACCGACACCCGCAGCACCAACACCCGCAGCCACACCCGGTTTACCGCCCCTGCCGCCCCCGCCTATCAACACCGCCGCCTCCCCCAGCCCCAGCTTACCTCCCATCGCCCTCGCCCCAAATCCCCCCAGCAACAGACCCAGCCCCATCCAGCAGCCACCCCTGCTATTTCCCGCCAACGGCAGCGCAGCCAGCGCCCCACAGAGCGCCCCAGCTTTCCCTCAAGGGCAAACAATCACTATTCCCGCCCCCGAAGAACCGCCCATTTCCGCCCCCCAAGCACCCGCACCAGTACCCTACGTCCTGCCCCCCCTACCGCCGAGACTAGCTCCCGCCGTACCGCCCCCCTGCCCCCCTCGCTGTCTGCTTCCCGATTTCCCGTTCCCCCGCCGCAGCCCTTCCCCAGCCCCATCGAGCCGATTGTCCCCCCCGCCAGTACCGAGCTCCCACCTCTTGAGGATGCTCAACCAACCACCGAGTCCGAGGACAACAACCAGGCCGCGGCGAGCAAAAAAAACCACACTTTATTTGATACAATTCCTCAAGTTTCAGAAGCTAGAACTTACTTTGAGGAACGCTGGAAGCCTCCAGAAGGAATGGAACAAACTTTGGAATACAGCGTGCTGATCGATGAAAATGGGTCAATTCAAAGTATTGTGCCGATGGGAAAAGCAGCAGCAGATTATATCGAGCAAGCTAATATGCCATTAGCCGGCGAGCCGTTTGTTTCTGCCGTTTCTAATGGGAAAAACCCGAAAATTAGAGTTGTTTTGCGACCGAGCGGTCGAGTACAAACCTTTTTGGAAGAGAGTGATTAAACGCTCTCAAACACATTGTCGAGATGGGAAATCCCGGTAAATTGCTAATTTTAAAAAAGTTCAAAAAAGATTAAATTTTAACTGCGGCAGCAGCAGCCAGCATATTGACAGTTGCTCCCGTTTGTGCTGCAAATATCTCTTTAGCCGTGCTGGCAGAATCACCATTGACAAAAGTTGATGACACTCGTCAATCGGTTCGCATTGTGCACCCTACAAACTTCCTTCTTCCTGACCTCCGTTACATCCGTTACATCCGTTACATCCGTTACATCCGTTACAGAATCCGTTGCCGAACTTCCTTCTTCCTTCTTCCTTCTATATCCTCAAGGCCCTTTTGTTCTATCCCAAACTTCTCCAATCCAATAAAAAACTGCAATCCCGCCAAAACTAAATAAAAAATCTTCAATACTAGCACTGCGATTTGGTAAGATTGCTTGCAGCATTTCTTCCGCAGCAGTGAACATGGTAAAAATTGCGGGTCCGAAAGGAATTGAATAATTAAACAAATTCATCTTTTTTTTGGCAGTTGCTCTATGGCACAAAAAAGATGCTATTCCGTACAAAATGAAGTGGCCGAGTTTGTCATAAGGCGGATGAGCGAGAGGAAAGTTGACTAATTTCCCTGTAGCTGCTAAAAGCATGATACTGAGAAGAATTAAAACGTACACAAAACAAGCAACTATCCAGAATTTTTTTGAGAACTTCATCTTGTTTTTTGCCAATACCGACTAGGGACAAATCAAGTCCGCGCAGCGCAAAAATAAAAACCAATCTGGTTAATTACGCATTGTCTTTGTAGGCGTCTGCCTACCCGTAGCAGCCGCTAAAATTTAATTTGTTTTCACTGTCAAAACTTGTGGTGGCGACGCATCGGGCGGATAAATAAAATCCACTTCTACAAGTCGCTTTTCTCCCGATTTCATCTGTAATTTTACCAAAGGTTCCCCCTGCTGTCCCCGCCGCTGCACTAAATGCACGTACCGAGTTTGAGGCACTTTATTGTCATCAGTATAGCGCACTCTGACCGTCCCCCTAAAAAAAGTTTGAGGTGCCGGAGGTTGTAAAAAATTAAGTCCTCCTGAAGTTAATTTGTCTGTCTTAATTGGAGTTTGAATTGCGACACTGACAGTTTGGTTGTTGCTGGTAGAATTGTACAGCGGCAAGCTGAGACTGTATTGAATTCCGTAATTGCCGTGGGCGCGGTATGCTGTATCTGGGTAGCGGACTAGCATTCTCGCACTTTGCACTTGATTTGTGCCCAGCATTCCGCGCGGGAGACTGCTTAATGGGTAGGAAAATGCTGTTCCGGGTTGGGGAATTGCTAGGTTTGATGTGGCGGGGTTGTCTGAGAGAAGTGCTCGCCATTCTGAACCTAATGCTACACCGGCAACTCGGCCGTAAATTAGTTGACCTTCGGTGATTTCTGGTGCTGTGGGAGCTCGATCGCGCGGCCCAGCTATATTACCATTGTCTAATAAGTTTTGCCATTCTGCTAAATTGGGCGATCGCTCGTTTCCCTGCCCGTTTTCCTCTCCGTCAAGTCGGGCAAACATCGCCAGACTGGCAACATAGACTATACCATCGCTGCGTAACCGCATCAAGGTCGATCTACCGTTTAGCGGCGGTACCAATCCCCGCACCGGTATCGGATGATTCATCAACAGTTCGCTTTTTCCGGGTGGAATAATTAACCCCGGCCCAAACTCTGACTGTCTCCTTCCTCTGAGAATATCATTGACAGCGCGGCTTCCTGGCCCGGCGTAAATATTACTGTTTGAATTATCGACTTGCGGCGGTAATTCAATAAAAGGTGCATCGGGTTGACTGAGATAACTCGCAGCTTGCAATATATCTAATTTTACTGGTTTATTGCCCGGATTATAAACAATTACCCCTTGATACAAGGTTCGCAAATCTTCCGGCGAAGGTGCGCGGGCGATGTGGTGGGCAAAAATGTCGAAACGTCCTTGAAACGGAAAGTTTAAATGTGCCGCCGGAAATCTTTTACCATCCGGGGGAAATGTCGAAAGCAAAATTCCTTCTTGCAGCACTACTTCTGGACTGTTGCTGTTAAATACTGGTACGTTGTCTAACTGTCCGGGGAGAGGTCGCACTTCTTGAATTTGGATTATTTCTGGAGGTGCGGGAGGGGTTTGGGCTAAAGGGATAATTGATAGAACTGGCAGCATTTTTTGATGTTTTACATTTGGTAGATGAGATTTTTTTTTAACCGCAGAGGGCGCAGAGGGCGCAGAGAAAGAGAGGGAAGAGAAGAACGCGTAAATATTCGCGTCAGGGCGGGTTTTGTACTGAGATTTTGCTCACTTCTAGCAGATATGGTGATTTTTACCTCGCCCACTGTTCTAATATGTAATTGTAAAATTTGGCGGTATCTACTTTATCCATTGCGTGAATTTTTCGCCCTCCACTTTTAACTTTTGTGCGTCCTTGGCTGATGCCTTGGGTAATAATTTCTGTTTTCCATTCTCGCAGTTGGTAAAATTCGGGATGTGCTAAATAAGCGGTTGCCAAAATGTCCCAAAAATAGTAATCTTGAGATATTGCTAGGGCATAACACTGTCCTGCTAAGTCGGAAATAGGATATTTGCGCTGTTTTGCTAAGAGATTGGAAAACTCTACAGTCAGCGGTACATTATTAGTGATATCTAAAGGACACATGACAAGGGGAATTTGTGTTTGCCAAATTCTCTCGATTGCTATCGGGTCCCAGTAAGCATTCCATTCCGCCGACATATCTTGTCCGGGTTCCATATCTTTGCTAACATTGCCGATAACATTGAGGGCGCCTCCCATCCAGATAATTTCTTGAATTTTGCTTTCAATTTCTGGCGCGATATCTAAAGCTTGCGCTACTGTTGTTAACGGCCCCGTTACCATTAATGTGACTGGTGCGGCTGCATCCCGCAAAACTCGCACCATAAAGTTTTGTCCGGGTTCTGATATTAACGGCGTCTCAATGGTTCCTTTTTCATTTAGAATGGGAAGTCGATCGACTGCAAAGGAATCTCGCCGAAATAACACCGGAAATGGGTTGAGTCCCCGCACCGTACTCGCCGCCACCGGAACCTCTGAACGCCCCATCAAATCGAGGATTTTGCGCGTTGCACTCACCGCCGGTTGAATGTAGCAGTCCGCAGGAGTTACAATTACTCCCAGAGTTTCGACTTCCTCCATTGTCATCAGCAACACGACTGAGAGATAGTCGTCAACTGCACCGTCGTGATCCATTAGTACGAGTTTTTTGGACATTTTGCTTCCCGGTAACTGAATTAGTGTAAAGTACAAATATTAATTTTTTTGTGCGAGAAACACAACTGCCTCAACTATATGAATACAGTATCACCTTACGGCTCTTGGAAATCACCTATTTCTTCCGATTTAATTGTTTCTGGAACTGTCGGGCTCGGACAAATTGCTATTGACGGCGATGATATTTATTGGGTTGAGGGAAGGCCTTCGGAAGCGGGGCGAAGCGTCCTCGTGCGGCGTACTCCTGATGGTAAAATCAGCGACGTGACACCCCCTCCTTTTAATGTTCGCACTCGCGTTAACGAATACGGAGGCGCTGCTTTTGCAGTTGCTGGCGGTGTTGTCTATTTTTCTCATTTTGCCGACCAACGTATTTATACTCAAACATTAAATTCTCAACCAGAACCTCTGACACCTACTGCTAATTCTCGCTATGCAGATGCGATAGTTGACAAGCAAAGAAATCGCCTGATTTGCGTGCGCGAAGACCATGCAGGTGAGGGCGAACCTGTCAATACTATTGTTAGCATTAATTTAGATAACGGCGAAGATATTCAGATCTTAACTCAGGGTAATGATTTTTATGCTTCCCCTCGTTTGAACCCTGATGGTTCTCAACTTTCCTGGATTTGTTGGAACCATCCAAATATGCCGTGGGATGGCACAGAATTGTGGGTAGCAGAAATTACTGCTGACGGTTCTTTAGGTGAAAAATACTTAGTTGCTGGCGGGGTTGATGAGTCGATTTTTCAACCGGAATGGTCGCCCGATGGAGTTTTGTATTTTGTTTCTGACAAGTCTAACTGGTGGAATTTCTACCGCTGGCAATCTAGAACCCCCCTCAATCCCTCCTTGGTAAGGGGAGAAGCAGAGATAGAAACCAGCTTGTGCGAAATGGCGGCTGAGTTCGGACTTCCTCAGTGGGTTTTTGGAATGTCTACTTATGCCGTTGTCTCGGAAAGCCAAATTATTTGCACCTACACTCAGCAAGGTCTGTGGCATTTAGCGAGTCTGGATTTAACCACAAAGCAGTTGACAACAATTGAAACGCCTTACACTGATATTTCCTCCGTCAAAGCGCGGGGAGAAACTGTTGTTTTTCTGGCAAGTTCGCCGACTGAATCTACTGCTATTGTACAACTGAATTTAGCAACAAATCAACTAGAAATATTGCGCCAATCAAGCAATTTAAGCATCAATCCGGGTTATCTTTCAGTACCGGAACCAATTGAATTCCCCACGGAAAACAATTTGACTGCTTTCGGTTTCTTCTATCCCCCGAAAAATCAAGATTTCGCAGCGCCTGCGGGTGAAAAACCGCCGCTTGTTGTTAAAAGTCACGGCGGCCCAACTGCTGCTACTTCTAGCAGCATGAATTTGAAAATTCAATATTGGACCAGTCGCGGTTTTGCCGTGCTCGATGTTAATTACGGCGGCAGCACTGGTTACGGCCGAGAATACAGAAAAAGACTGCAAGATAGTTGGGGAATTGTCGATGTTGACGACTGCGCTAACGGTGCTAAATATTTAGCTCAAAAAGGTTTAGTTGATGGCGAAAGAATGGCGATCGCCGGAGGCAGTGCAGGGGGGTACACTACTCTGTGCGCTCTTACTTTCCGCGATGTGTTTAAGGCGGGTGCGAGCTATTATGGAGTTAGCGATTTGGAAGCTTTGGCAACAGATACTCACAAATTTGAAGCGCGCTATCTGGATGGATTGATTGGGCCTTATCCTGAAAGAAAAGATTTGTATGTAGCTCGTTCGCCTATTCATTCCGCCGAACGTTTATCTTGTCCCGTTATCTTTTTTCAAGGATTAGAAGATAAAGTGGTTCCGCCCAATCAAGCGGAAATGATGGTAGAGATATTGAAAGCTAAAGGTTTGCCGGTTGCTTATGTTGCTTATGAAGGGGAACAGCACGGTTTTCGCCGCGCGGAAAATATCAAAAGAACTCTTGACGGCGAATTCTATTTCTATTCGCGGGTGTTTAAGTTTGAGTTAGCTGAACCGGTGGAGGAAGTGCAGATTTACAATCTTTAGAAAAAATTAAGTTTGCAGTTGCTCTGTCTTCCTTCCAAGGCAACTGCAATCTTTAACCATAATTCGTACCTATTGAATGTGATGTCGTTCACAAATTTTACTGTTTACTCTCACACTTTTTTGCTGTTTGTTGTCAGAGGTTTTAAGGCAATACACGGACAAAATTTGAGAGTGCGATCGCCTTTTGTTAATGCAGAAACGCCCGATCGCGCCATCCTCGATTTTAGAATCAATCGCTATGCTAACTCCTATCAACCTGATTCCATCTGCTTTGGGCGAGCTGTTTGCCGAAGTCAATCATAATGGCTACATTACTCTAGCCGATCGGTACGGTTTGATGGCTGCTATTTTTGACGAAAATTTGACGGAGGAAGACAAACGCTCGATTGATCGGCTCCTGCGCTCTGTGTGCCGAGGAAGGATAAAATTAGTTAACGAATTGTCTATGATCAGGTAAGTGACCATATTTTTCCCTAATAGTAATTTTAAACATCTCAATAATTAAAAAAAGTCCCACTTGTCGGGTAGTTGGGACTTCGAGCGAGGAAACTATTGTTAATTTTTTCTCGACATAGAACTTACGCAAAAAAAGGTTTAGCGCACGAATTTATAGCGGTAGGGTTTGCACTGCGAACCTTACATATAGTTTTGCGTAAGTGCTGAACAAGTTTAATGTGCAGACATTGCTGTAGCCAACTGTAACTTGCTCAAACTTTCTTCAGGCTGAACATCCATCTGATAGCTGAGTGCCGCAGGAATTCCGAGCACGCAGCACGGAAAATTATTTCCTAGTTCCCTAACCAGCGAGTGGTTGACCGAATGGCAGCCCAAGAATAGTAAATTTGCGGATTCTAATTCCACCACGTTTCTCAGTTCTGTAGCAACCGGTCCGATGCGTAAATGAGCTTTGAATAAACCGCGCCATTCCTCAGCCAAACAACGCGCTTGCCACAGCAACTTATCTGCTATCTCATACTCATTCTTTTGACCAAAATTTTCTTGAAAATAATGCGGATCGATCCAACTTTTTGGCTGGGATACCGATTGGATTTCGGTTGGTAAAGCGATCGCAGGCGCTGCACAATTAAGGGCGAATGTTTCCTCTAAATTAGAGACTTGCTGCTCTGCAGTCAAGGCATTTGCTACAGCAAATTTGCAAGGATCTTCACCGTAACTTGTTGGCGCTTCGTCGATCACGTAGACGACTTGAACCGTGACTTCTTTAGTTGTTACTAAACGAGTTTGATGCGCCATCCACAGGGTAATATCCAGAGCTACTTGACTTTGGGGAGAACTGTTGTAACCGACAATAAAATTGATTGTTTTGGCCGGTTTTGAGGGTTTTGATTTCTTAGAAACTGGTAATGTTGGCTCCGGCAGCAAGACCATTTCTTCTGCTAAATTTTGGTATCCCAATGCACTTTCAAAACGCGCTAACATTGTTTTGAGATTCACAGGCTTAACCTCTCTTAAGTGAATTGTTATGTCGATCCGTCGGGTGTTATTCGTCTTGAGTAAAGTAGCGATCGAGAAAATTCAAAGCATAGTTACGGAGTTCGTAATAATCCTTCGATTCCCGCAACTCTTGGCGATCGCGCGGGCGCGCAAACGGCACTGACAAAATTTCACCTATCGTCGCAGCCGGGCCGTTTGTCATCAGCACAATGCGATCGGACATATAGATAGCTTCATCCACATCGTGAGTAATCATCATTGCAGCTTGTCTGTGATTTTCCCAGATATCCAGCACCTGTTTCTGCAACTTGCCGCGAGTCAGAGCATCCAGCGCTCCAAACGGTTCGTCCATTAATAACATTTTCGGTCGAAGCGCCAAAGCTCGCGCAATCCCAACCCGCTGTTTCATGCCTCCGGAAATTTCGTCTGGATATTTATCGGCTGCTGCTGTTAAGTTTACCATTGCGAGGTGTTCGTTGACAAGACTAATCTTCTCCGGGCGGCTAAGACTTCGCAAAACTTCATCAACTGCCAGCCGAATATTTTCCCGCACCGTCAGCCAAGGCAACAATCCGTAGTGCTGAAATACCATCATGCGATCGGCTCCCGGTTTGCGAATTTCTTTTCCTTCCAGTGTCACCATTCCCGCGCTCTGTTTTTCCAAACCAGCCACTATTTTTAGCAGCGTTGATTTGCCGCAACCCGAGTGACCGATTACCGAAATATATTCGTTTTCTCCAATACTTAAATTGATATTGTCCAAAACGCTAAATTCGCTACCGTCAGCATTTTTATACGACTTGAACAAGTTGTTAATTTCCAGAAATTCAGGGTGCTTCTTGACTTGGCTGCTGGCTTCGTCGATAGAAGTAGAAAAGTATTGAGTCATGGTATTCTCCTAAAAAGTAGTAAAGTGTTAATTTGATTTCCTTGCGGTTGCGTAATCTCTAAAATCTTTTAGTCGGTTTCAACCGACTTTTGCTATTAGCCAGGGACTTAAGTCCTTGGCTGGACATCAGGAAAAGCGCAACATCTCAAACATTAAGCCTGAAAAAAAGACTGAGGGCGGTTGGCTCGAATTTCAAAACTATTCAAATAACCCACCGGATCGCTAGGATCAAATGCCTTTTTATCAATGAAAAGTTCCGCAGGTTCCACTTGGTAATCCTCCTGGGGACAATTGATACCCATTTCGGCAACAATCTTGCGATAAAGGTCGGTTTTCCAAGCTTTTTTAGCTAATTCCTCAGCATTTTTTGGCACTTCTTTAATCTGTCCCCAGCGAGCAGCTTGAGTCATCAACCAAATACTCTGAGACTGCCACATAAATGTTGAATGATTTCCCGCTATTTGAGGCAAATTCTTAGGAATGTCATAGAAAATAGTTGAATCTTCCGATTGTAGGGTGCGGTCTTTTCCGTCAAACCCTCCATAGTTGTAGTCGCCAACTATTGCCGGTCGCGTAAATTTGTCGATCGCCCCTTTTTGCGATCGCGCCCCCGTAAAAGATCGCTCAGTCAGCAGCGCCGATATTTCACTGCGATTTTCCGGCTTGCTGCAATACTGACAAGCTTCCACCATTGCCTTAACCAGCGAGTAATAAGTCTTCGGATTTTCCTCAATGAAGGATTCCATTACTCCCAAAAGGCGATCGGGATGTCCCAGCCAAACTTCTTTGCCTTGCACGAAGGTAAAACCCACTCCCAAATTGCCTTGAATTGCCCGCGTATTCCAAGGTTCGGCCACCATGTAAGCCTGCATGGCGCCAATCCTGATGTTCGTTACCATCTGCGGCGGCGGCACAATAATTACCCGAAATTCTTTGAACGGATCGACACCCGCAGCCGCCGATATGTAGCGGACAAAGTATTCGTAAATCGCAGAACTCAGAACCACTGCCCAAACTCTTTTTTCCGACGGCTGACTGTCAAAAAAGGCTCGAAATTGTTTGCCAAATTCTTCCAAATTGCCGTTGTATTCGTGCCACGGGCGTAAACCGGAATCCCACATAGCTTTGTTCATCGTCATGGCGTTGCCGTGGCGGTGAATAGTCATTGCCGCGCACAGAGGTGCGTGACGCGCTCCTTCGGCGCCAACTCGGGCGTTTGTGACGGCGCCGGATACGACTGGGGAGGCGTCGAGGCGGCCGAAGATTACGCCGTCGCGGGAGGTTGCCCAGCTTGCTTCGCGGTTGAGTGTGACGTTTAAACCGTATTTGCGGAAAAAGCCTTTTTTCCAGGCGATCGCAAATGGGGCACAATCGTTAACCGGCACGTATCCTACGGTTAAATTTGGTTTTTCTAAGGTTCGGGAATCGACGATCGGCTTTACGGCTGAGGCTTCTTCAGTCAGTCCTTTTGCCGATCGATCCGCGCTAATTCCACAACCAGATAAAGCCATTCCTGCCGCCACCGAGCCCATTCCTTGCAAAAACTCTCGGCGCTTCCATTCATTGGAAAACTTGTCGCTCATATTTAATTTGACTAATGACTGTTGACTGTTGACTGTTGACTGTTAACTGTTGACTGTTAACTGTTGACAACTGACAACTGCTTTCCTAACAACTGCAAACTGCAAACTGACTAATGATTAATGACGGATCGATGCGTTACTAATTCCTGAACTTTGTCAACCGCAGCGTCGAGCAACAGTCCAGTTAAACCAATTACAAACACCGCTAAAAATACCGAACTCAGGTTCAAACGGCTCCATTCATCCCAGACAAAAAAGCCAATTCCCACACCACCTGTAAGCATTTCCACCGCCACAATCACCAGCCAAGCAATCCCCAAACTAATCCGCAAACCTGTAAAAATGTATGGCAAACTCGCCGGCCAAATTATCTTGGTAATCCGCCTCCAGCGCGGCATTTCCAACACTCGCGCCACATCCAGATAATCCTGGGAAACGCTAGAAACTCCCAAAGCTGTGTTGATAATAGTCGGCCACAAAGACGTGATGAATATGACAAAAATTGCCGACGGCTCTGCTAAATTAAAAATCGATAAAGCTATCGGCAGCCACGCTAGCGGCGACACCGGTTTGAAGATTTGAATCAGCGGATTGAGCGCCATCATTGCCGGTTTCGACATCCCGATCAGAAATCCCACGGGAATCGCAACTGCTGCACCCAGCAAAAATCCCACCAAGACGCGCCGCAAACTCGCTAGCAGCAGCCAGCCAATGCCTAAATCTCCAGGCCCGCGCTGATAAAATGGATGCAATATGTAATCTAAATTAGCTATTAAAGCCTGATAGGGAGTGGGAATCAAATCGCTGTTGAAGCTGGCAACAATCCACCACAAGCCAAGAATTCCCAAAAAACCAGCCGCCGGCAACAAAACTGCATCTCGGATGACAACGGGTTTTACACGCTTCCACGTTGCAACTCCTGCAAGTGCGATCGCAGATAAATTAAGCTGTATGAACATTTCAATCTCCTTCAGAGTCAGGGCAGGTACAAGAATCTTGAACAATACCAACCTGAGACACTGACGAAGCCAAACTATCTTGTTCAGAAATTTGGCTTTTCAGTCTCTTCTCAATGCCTGCGAAGTTAGCTGACGGGCTAGGACTGAGAGATGTCCTTCTCCTGAGATTTCAAAATCAAAAACTACACTCAAATTTGGCAATTTTTAACTTTGCTTTTTAATTCTGTAGAGATTCGCCCCGAAAATTGGTTCCTCCGCTCCAGCCACACGCTTGGTTTGATCACGCAGTGCTGGATTAGGCTTGACTTTTTAAGCCAATTTAACATAACGTATCACCAGCATTTAAGTTTGTCAATATGTCTTTAGGAGTAGCCATTGGCGATCGGCGAAGCCCAAAAGTTGACAAACAATTCAAAAAGTTAATTATTAAACTAGCTTAGAGAGATAAAATGCGATCACTGACTTAATTTATATATTAAGAGCCATGATAGATTTTAGCCAAGCGCTACAAGATAAAATTGACATAATTGTCCACAACTGGATCGAAGCTGTTCGCGCCGAGGAACAAATCCAAACCGCCAAACAACTCACCTACGATTCCGTGCGCGACAGCCTTCCCGTCGTACTGCAAGCGATGGTAACTATGCTGTCCCAATCAGAAGACAGCGACACTGGGACAGTCATAGAAGAAAGTTTACACCACGGGACTGTCAGGGCCCAACAAGGTTACGATGCCCAAGAAATTGCGCGGGAATACCGCTTGCTGCGGAGGGTAATTTTCGACGCTTTAGAGCCAGAATTGCTAAAAGGCTCGGGCGCTGAAGTGAGCCGAGCTTATCGCTTAATTGACGGTGCCATCGACGAAGCAATTGCTGACTGTTTCCAAACCTATACCCAGGCAAGACTCCAAGAACTACAGGAGTTGCAAAACCAATTGCAACTTACAAATCAAGAGCTGACTCGCTTACTTCGCGCCAGTCAAGAGAATCTATCTCACTTAGCTCACGAATTGAAAACCCCCCTCACCTCTATTATTGGCTACTCACAATTGTTTTTGCGCCAAATAAACAATCCTAGAATTCAAGATTCTGCTCCCAATTTGGCACATATTGATAAAGTCCTCAACAACGGCAGACTATTACTTAGATTAATTAACGATACTCTCGAAATCTCGCGGTACGACACGGGACGCATAAAATTGCAGCTAACTGCTACAAATGTGCGATCGGCGATCGGCACTGTTGTCGAAATAATCGAGCCTTTGGCCAAGGCAAAAAATTTAGAGATCGCCCTTGAATGCGATCCGGTTCTCGATCAAGTTATAACAGATTACTTGCGCTTGCAGCAAATTATCACCAACTTGACGAGCAACGCCATTCGCTACACCCAAGCTGGTACTATTACCATAAAAACCGAATTATGGCCAGACAAACATTGGAGTCTTTGCATCACCGATACAGGAATTGGCATTGCTTCAGAAGACTGCGATCGGATTTTTCAACCCTATTTTCGAGCCGACAGCTCCCTGGCTCCTGGGATGCCGGACAGTACAGGCTTAGGACTAGCAATTGTCGCTCGATTAGTCAATCTCTTGCAAGGTAAAATCGAATTAGTTTCTGAAGTAGGAGTTGGCTCCTCCTTCACTGTAATTTTTCCCTTAGAATTGGATGGAGTTTAGATTACTGTTAACTGTTGACTGTTGACTGTTGACTGTTGACTGTTGACTGCCAACTAATGACTAATGACTTCTTCAAATCAGAAACCGAATAGTTACATAAACAGCCGCACTTATTAATTGCAGCGCCATCACAGCCCGCCCGTAACGCAGAAAAGTTTGAAAAGAAATCCGACGCCCGTGCAGTCAAAACCAGCCGTCGGCAACAAAACAGCATCTCGGATGACAACGGGTTTGACGCGATCGCACTTGCAACTCCTGCAAGTGCGATCGCAGATAAATTAAGCTGTCTGAAAATTTCAATCTCCTTCAGAGTCAGGGCAGGTACAAAAATCTTGAACAATACCAACCTGAGACACTGACGAAGCCAAACTATCTTGTTCAGAAATTTGGCTTTTCAGTCTCTTCTCAATGCCTGCGAAGTTAGCTGACGGGCTAGGACTGAGAGATGTCCTTCTCCTGAGATTTCAAAATCAAAAACTACACTCAAATTTGGCAATTTTTAACTTTGCTTTTTAATTCTGTAGAGATTCGCCCCGAAAATTGGTTCCTCCGCTCCAGCCACACGCTTGGTTTGATGGCGCAGTCCTGGATTAGGCTTGACTTTTTAAGCCAATTTAACATAAGGTAGCACCAGCATTTAAGTTTGTCAATATGTCTTGAGAAGTAGCCATTGGCGATCGGCAAAGCTCAAAAGTTGAGAGAAAATTCAAAAAGTTAACTATTAAACTAGCTGAGAGAGATAAAATGCGATCGTCCACTTATTTCTCTACTTGAGCTATGAGAGACTTTAGCGTCGCGCTGCAAGATCGAATCGACACAATTATACAAAACTGGATCGAAGCTGTACGCTGCGACGACCAACTCGAAACCGCTAAGGAACTCACCTACAATGGCGTGCGCGACAGCGTTCCCATTGTACTGCAAGCGATCGTCACCATGCTTTCCCAATCTCAAGAGAGTGACATTCGCACACTCGTAGAAAAAAGTTTAGAACACGGAACTCTCAGGGCAAAACAAGGCTACGACGCCGAGGAAATTGCGCGGGAATACCGCTTGCTGCGCTGGGTAATTTTCGAGGCTTTAGAGCCAGAATTGTTAAAAGCCTCTGCCACCGAAGTCAGCAGAGCTTACCGCTTAATTGACACGGCGCTCGATGAAGTAATTGCTAAATGTTTCCAAACCTTTACCCAGGAAAGATTCCAAGAACTAAAGGATTTGCAAAACCAATTGCAACTTACAAATCAAGAACTGACTCGCTTAGTTCGCGCCAATCAAGAGAACTTATCTCACTTAGCTCACGAATTAAAAACTCCCCTCACCTCTATTATCGGCTACTCAGATTTGTTTTTGCGCCAGCAACAAAACTATTCCGAAATTAAAGGTTCTGTTCCCAATATAGGACATATTGATAGAGTCCTCAACAGCGGCCGACTGTTGCTGAGATTGATCAACGATACTCTGGAAATTTCGCGGTACGAAGCTGGACAAATAAAGTTACAGCTAACTGCAATCAGCCTGCGAGAGGTACTCAACAATGTTGTCGAAATAATCGAGCCGTTAGCGAAAGCAAAAAATTTAGAGATAGCTGTTGATTGCGATATGTCGGACGATCAAGTTGTGACAGATTGCTTGCGCTTGCAGCAAATTATCACCAACTTAACCAGCAACGCCATTCGCTACACCCCAGCAGGTACTGTTACCATAAAAAGCGAAATTTTACCAAAAAAATATTGGAAAGTAACAGTCTCCGATACAGGAATGGGCATTGATCCCGAAGACTGCGAGCGGATTTTTCAACCCTATTTTCGAGCCGACAACTCCCTGAGTTCTCGCATTCCTGACAGTACCGGCTTAGGCCTAGCCATTGTCACTCGATTAGTCAACCTTTTGCAAGGTAAAATAGAATTAGTTTCTCAACTAGGAGTTGGCTCCTCCTTTACTGTAATTTTCCCTTTTGAGTTGGATGGATTTTAGATTACTGTTAACTGTTGACTGTTGACTGTTGACTGTTGACTGTTGACTGCCAACTGCCAACTAATGACTAATGACTTCTTTAAATCAGAAACCGAATAGTTAAATAAACAGCCGCAGCCACCAATTGAACCGCCATCACAGGCAGCCCGTAACGCATAAAAGTTTGAAAAGAAATCCGGCGCCCGTGCAGTTCAGAAATTCCCGCCGCCACTATATTAGAAGAAGCTCCTACCAAAGTGCCATTTCCGCCTAAAGTTGCTCCGTACATCATCGCATAAAACAGTGGCAGCACAGCAGGTGGAAACTGCCCTGCAAAATCCGGAGCCAGCACCTCTGGTGGTGCGAGCCCGATATTGACAACATACTGTTTTAGCAGCGGCACCATCGCCACTACCAGCGGAATATTTGGCACAACGCTCGACATCAAACCCACAAAAAATAACAAAACTAAAGAACCAAGAAAAATATTTTTACCTAAAATCATTGCTAATATTCCAGATATATTGCCGATTACTCCGGTTTTTTCCAAACCGCCAATCAGCACAAAGATAGACATAAAAAATAGCAGCGTGCTCCAATCTAAATCCCGCAAAATATTATTAACAGAAGCAATTTGGGAATGGTGAGCTAAGAGCATTGCCAAAGCAGCCCCCAACAAAGCAACCGCTGCCGGTGAAATAGGCACGGGCAGAGACTCTCCTATTACAAAAAATGTCAGCACGAAAGCTATAATTACACCGCCCACTGCTAAGACTCGCGGGTGATTAATTGTTGGGTGCGGCAAATGTTCCAAATCGTCTAAGTTTTTGTGCCAAATTTCGCGGAACAGCAAAGGCAACATAACTAATATAACTGCTACGGCAATTACCCCGCCCAAACTTAACTTTACCAGGTAATCTGCAAAGCTCATGTTAATAGCATCGCCGACAATGAATGTCGCCGGATCGCCTACGATTGTCAGCAGCCCCGAACTATTAGCCACAAATACCATTAAAATAAGTAACGGCACAAAATCTACACCGACTTCTTCTGCCATTGGCGGAATTAATGGTGCTAGCAGCATGACTGTCGTGGCATTGGGCAAAACTGCACAAATTGGCGTAGTAATCGCGACAATACCCAGCAAGAGATTTTTGCCTTTGCCTTTAGCCAAAAGCACAATTTGAGTTGCCAAGTATTCAAATACTTTGGTAGGCTCAAAGGCTCTCACCATTACCATGACTCCGAAGAATAATCCCAGGGTTGCGTGACTGCGGCTGATATATTCGATCGCGTTGTTTAACGTCATCACGTGGGTAAAAACCAGAATCACCGCTCCCAGAAATGCCGCAACTGTGAGGTGTATCCATTCTGTAATTATTAAGAAAATTACACATATAAATGTTGTTGCAGCGATCGCAGCTTGCACTGTTTCCATTTAGTCCCCTGAAAAAAATAAAACTTAAAAATTAAAAAGTCTCGGTTCGAGTGAATATACTACTTTCTGGCTATTCTGTCAATCAATTTAAGTGCTGATTTTGGCAGCAACAAGCTGGGAGCGACTCCTAAAGAGATCTCCAGCGCAGGGAAAAATCACCTCAAAACTACTTCTTTTGGCAGGGTCGCCCTTGCCCGAAGTTTGATATGGCGATCGAGCGATCGCTCAACTACAATGAAGCATGGGCAATCTCTGCCAAACTTAACCCCCACGCAGACATCATGGACTACAGCCAAGTGCTCGCCGACAAAACCGATACAATCGTCAAGACCTGGATTGAAGCAGTTCGTCAGGATCGGAAAATTGAAAGCGCTGATGCCTTACCGCACTCAGCAATCGAAAATCACATACCTCACCTGCTGGCGGCGATGACCACAGTGCTTTCCCAATATCAAAACAGCGAAATAAAACTAATAATTGAAGCCAGTTTAGATCATGGATTTCTCAGAGCCGAACAAGGCTACGATCCTGCAGAAGTAGCCCGAGAATACCACTTATTGCGTCAAGTAATATTCTCGCAGTTAGAAGCAGATTTGCTAGCAGGAACCACCGCCGACGTATTCAGAGCTTTTCGGCTGATAGATGCCGTAGTAGACGAAGCAATTGCCCAGTGTTTCAATAGCTACGTCGCTCAGAGGCTGCTGGAACTTCAACAAATCCAAACTCAGTTACAACTCACCAATCAAGAACTCTCTCGCCTTGTCAGCGTCAATCAAGAAAACGTCTACCATTTGGCTCACGAACTCAAAACTCCTCTCAACTCAATTATTGGTTATTCCGAACTATTCCTGCGAAAAGAAAGATGGCAATCTGAAGTCAAAGATACCCTCCCCGGCATCGAACACATCGAGCGAGTATTGCGTAACGGCAGACAGTTGCTCCGCATGATTAATGACACACTAGAACTTTCTCGCGCCGATGCCGGAAAAATTAAACTTAACCTGCGGCCAACTAATGTACAATCTGTAATTAACACAGTAGTAGAAATGATGCAGCCAATTGCTGATGCTAAAGGACTAAAGCTCGCTGTTACCAGCGACTGCGCCCCAAGACAAGTAATCTCCGACTCTGGGCGGCTGCAACAAATTCTGATCAACTTGCTGAGCAATGCCATTCGCTATACAGAAGCCGGTAGCATTGAATTAAGTTGCAGGTGTGCCGGAGAAGGAAAGTGGGCGATCGCAATTAGAGATACCGGCATTGGCATCGCCCCCGAATATACAAACCGTATCTTTGACCCCTTCTTTCAAGCAGGAGAAGCCGGCAAACAGCTCTTTCCTGCCGAAAGCACTGGCCTGGGATTAGCAATAGTATCGCGGCTCGTCACGCTGCTGCAAGGCAAAATCGAGCTAGTATCAGAAATCGGAGTCGGCTCAACTTTTACCGTGATTTTGCCGCAAGAAGTTAAAATACTCCAAGAAGTAAGTTAAAGATTAAGTTCAAATTTTTACATCCGAAAATCCTATGCCCGCAGCCAACCTTAGCCCTTCCACCACAGCCTTTCCCCTCACCGCCGTAGTCGGGCAAGAAGCAATCAAACTAGCCCTGCTGTTAGCAGCAGTCGATCCCGGATTGGGAGGAGTTGCGATCGCAGGCCGCCGCGGGACAGCAAAATCAGTAATGGCCCGCGCCTTACACTCCCTACTGCCACCCATTGAAATTGTTAAAGACTCTTTTTGCAACGCCGAACCTAATGAAATTATTGCAGAACAGGCATCAGGCTTGTTACCAGAAAATGGCGGGCAAGATGCCCACACCACCGATACTAATTCCTTAACTACTGAAATAATTCCCACACCATTCATTCAAATTCCTTTGGGTGTCACGGAAGACAGACTCTTAGGTTCAGTCGATGTCGAACAATCAGTGAAATTCGGTCAAACCGTATTTCAACCCGGACTCTTAGCCCAAGCAAATCGAGGGGTACTTTATGTAGACGAAATTAACCTCCTCGATGACAACATTTCTAACCAATTGCTAACAGTATTAACCGAAGGACGCAACCAAATAGAGCGCGAAGGCATCAGCTTTCAACACCCCTGCAAGCCTCTATTTATCGCCACCTACAACCCCGAAGAAGGGCCGCTGAGAGAACATTTGCTCGATCGCATTGCGATCGTACTTTCAGCCGATGCAGCACTCGAACTAGAAGAAAGAGTCTATGCAGTAGAACAAGCTTTATCCTACTCCCGCTCCCCCCAAGAATTTCTCAATCAATACAGCGAAGACACCGACAACCTCAAAACCCAAATCATTCTAGCCAGAGAATGGCTCAAAGATGTCAGCATTAAACGCGAACAAATTGCTTACCTAGTAGAAGAAGCCATCCGGGGTGGCGTTCAAGGACACCGCGCCGAAATATTCGCAGTCCGCGTTGCCAAAGCCTGCGCCGCCATGGAGGGACGCACAGAAGTTAACGCCGAAGACCTGCGCCGCGCCGTAGAATTAGTCATCGTACCCCGCGCCACCATCATCCAAACTCCCCCAGACGAAAACTCTCCTCCTCCTCCCCCGCCACCGCCTCCCCAAAAGCAGTCAGAACAAGAACAAGACGAACCAGAAAACGAGCAACAAGACGAAGAAGACCAAGAGGATGAAGATAAGCCGGAACCTGAAGAAGAACCAGAAAAAGATACCATTCCCGAAGAATTTCTCTTCGACCCCGAAGGCGTAATTCTCGACCCCAGCGTGCTTTTCTTCGCCCAAGCCGCCAACCGCCAAGGCAAATCGGGAAGCCGCAGCACCATTTTCTCCGAAGATAGAGGCCGTTACGTCAAGCCAGTATTACCCAAAGGCCCCGTCCGCCGCATCGCCGTTGATGCCACCCTCCGAGCCGCCGCACCCTACCAAAAAGCCCGCCGCGACAGGAATTCTAACCCCCCCCAACCCCCCAGCAAGGGCGGGCAAGAGGGGGTTCAGCGCCGTGTATTTGTGGAACAGGGAGACATTCGGGCGAAGCGCTTGGCCAGAAAAGCTGGAGCTTTAGTCGTCTTTGTCGTCGATGCCTCCGGTTCGATGGCCCTCAACCGGATGCAGTCGGCAAAAGGTGCAGTCATGCAGCTACTCACAGAAGCTTATCAAAGCCGCGACCAAGTTGCTCTCATCCCCTTTCGCGGAGAACAAGCAGAAGTGCTGCTACCGCCGACTCGCTCAATAGCCTTGGCCCGCAAGCGCTTGGAAAGGTTGCCCTGCGGCGGCGGTTCTCCCCTGGCCCACGGTTTGACTCAAGCAGTGCGAGTGGGAGTCAACGCGCGGCAGTCTGGAGATATCGGTCAAGTTGCGATTGTCGCCATTACCGACGGACGCGGTAATATTCCTTTGGCTCGTTCTTTGGGGGAACCGATTGTAGATGGAGAAAAGCCTGATATTAAAAAGGAATTGTTAGAAATTGCTGCCAAAATTCGTGGGTTGGGAATGCAGTTGCTGGTGATTGATACCGAGAGCAAGTTTATTTCGACTGGCTTTGCGAAGGAATTAGCCAAGACTTCGGGAGGGAAATACTATCACTTACCGAAAGCTACCGAACAGTCGATCGCAGCTATGACTAAAAATGCTCTGCGCGACGCGATCGGCTAAAATCCTAATATCCGCGTTTATGTGCGATTAAAAATCCAAAAATTAGACTTTTTTTTGCCAAAAGTCTAATTTTTAACTCTCACTCTCCGGCGAGTCACCGCCAGCGAACCCGCAACTAAACCCAAGCCTACCACAGCCGAAGGCTCAGGAATTCTTACGGGCCGAGGCACCCGGTTTACCCTCTCCGGGAGCGGGCTTGGAGAATTTGTACCTTGGCGGGGTGGACGGATATCAGACAGCCGCAAATTTGCTGAACCCTGCCCTGAAGCAGCGGTAGCAACGACTCCGACATTAGCTGCAACGGCAGCTTGACCGCCAGAAATAACGGCGGCAGCCAATAATATTCCGGCTGTAGGTGGCAATAATTTGCGATCAAAAAAAGTGGGCATGGGAAATTACCTATTTAGCATTTTGTCGATAGAACTCGATCTATTCATTAATTTTCTGGGCATCCTCTGTCTGAGCTACGGTCTGAGCTACCTTAGCAATTAACGAAACCGATTTTAGGTTTTATATTTTATATTTTAATATTTTAGATTATTGAACTTTCTGATCCCCAGTTTCAACTAAGTTGCCAATCAAAAACCTAAAATCCCCTGTCGCCCCTGCCTCTAGCATATACTCCTTACTCCCCAATCGTAAATCCCCCATCCAAAATTGATTGACTTCAGCTATCTGGGATTTGATCGACTTTAAGCTCGTCCCTGGTCACAGATAGCACGGGCCATTTAACCTTAATTATAGCTTTGCCACGACGCGCAACGGTGCGAGAGGGCGACACGACACAGACCTATACGCAGTCGATTATAAACAATCGATCCCTGCTTTGGAGTGATTTCACCCCCGTTCTTTATCAAATCTTTAAACTCTTTCAGGTTTTGCAAACACAGTATAAAGCTGTCAAAATGATAGATATCAATTCTCAGCCAAAATTAGGTAAATCCTCGTGAGTAACACTAGCAATTTCCGCGAAGCCGTGCGCGAGGCCAAAAACCACGCGCTCGTAGGCCCCAACGTCATCTCCAACGCTCTCCCCTTCGTGGGCGGCGGACTTGTCTTAACTGCTGTCGGCACCTACGGCGGCCTCGGAGTGATTCGTAACTATCCCGGGATCTTCTTTCCCACTTTCATCGCGGCGATCGTCGTAGAATTAATTCTATTCTTCATCGCCCGCGGTGCCGCCGAACAAGGCAACAAAAACACCGCTTTACCCCTGCTGGCAACCTACAGCCTGCTTTCCGGCTACACCCTCAGCGGATTGGTATTTACAGCCCTCAGAACCCAAGGCGTCGGCATCTCCGGCATCGCTTTTGCCGCCCTCGGATGCGGCATTACTTTTATCGCCGCCCGCCAAATTGGCTCCAACCTTTCTGAACAAGACGGCATGGCCCTCACCAAAACTATCAGTTTAGGTGTGATTGCTTTGTTCGTCGTTGTTGGCGGTCAGTTTCTGCTCTCACTATTTGGCGTCTACACCCCAACCTGGTTGGAAATTGGCATTTCTGGCATCGGCGTGTTTATATTTGCCGGCGCTGCGATCGTCGATTTTTACATATTACCCCGCAGCTACCGCGACGACCAGTATTTGCCCGCCGCTCTGTCGATGTACTTGACCTACATCAACTTGTTCATTTTCATTCTGCGCCTGTTGATTGCTCTCAACGGCCGCGAGTAATTGAAACTTTAGCTTAAAAAAAAACCGCGGCTCGATCGACATCGGGCCGCGGTTTTTTTTAAATTAAGATTTGGAATCAAGATAGTCGTCATCGCCTCCTCTCTCCCACATACAAAAAACTTATATCATGTTCAAAGTCGGCAGGCATAAGGTATAATTTTACTTTTTAATCACTCAATCAAACCTCTTGTTATCTAATTGTGTCGATCGCGATTTCAATATTAATCACAAATTAATCAGGGAAAACTCATGTACTTAAAATATGAAGATATCCGGAGAGTCAGCGTAGAAATTACCTCCCGGTGCAATGCAGCTTGTCCGCAGTGTCCCCGCACCGGCAACCCGATTTTGCCGGGGGCAGAATTAAAGATGGAGGATATTGAGAAAATTTTCCCACAAGAGTTTTGCTCTCAGTTGGATTTGGTGTATATGTGCGGCAACTACGGGGATGCTATGACTAGCAATACCACAATTCCCGCGATCGAATATTTGCACCGCATGGGAGTTCCTCATATCAGCCTGTACACCAATGGTAGCGGACGCAATCCCGACTGGTGGCAAGCCCTGGCAAAGGCGATGACAGGAGAACACGATCGCGTAATTTTTAGTATCGACGGCTTGGCTGATACTAACAGCATCTACCGCCAAAATACCAACTGGGACAGGATAATGCAGTCGGTTAATGCCTTTATCCAAGCTGGTGGAAAAGCTGTATGGCACTACTTGATATTTGAACACAACCAGCACCAAGTAGAAGCAGCGCGGAATTTAGCCCAACAATTAGGATTTGTCGAGTTTGTACCGAAAGCTACCTCTCGTTTTGTGGCGAAAGAAATTTATGACAAAGAGTCCGCAAATCAAGAGCCTCAGAAAGCAGAAAACTCTCAGGTAGATGCTAAGAGCGATCGCCCCAACCAACCAGAAACAACTAATGCGTCAGCCGCTCAAAATCAAACACAGACGGCTGTTGGGTTGCACCAACAAGCTGAGCACTGTTTGAAACAAGGACAACTCTCAGAGGCGATCGCAGCCAGCCAACAAGCCCTAAAAATTCAACCTAATTTTGCAGCAGCCTGGAAAACTTTAGGCAATGCTGTTCAAGGTTTAGGGAAGATGCAAGCAGCAGCAGATTGTTACGCCAAGGCACTTAAAATTCAGCCTAATTTTCCCGAAGTTTATGCTAATGTCGGCAGTCTTTATGCTCAACAGCAACAGTGGCAGCCCGCTAGTGCTTATTACCAAAAGGCGATCGAGCTTAAACCAAACTTTGCCGGAGCTTATCGCAATTTAGCTAAAGTCTTGACACAGTTGGGGCAACCAGAAAAAGCCAATTATGCTTGGTATCAAGCTATAGCTATCGAAACCTCTCAAGCACCCGCTCAAACTCAGCCTATCCCATCAAAGCCAGCCAGCCAAGAACTCCAACCCCCATCATTGGAACAATATAAAAATCCACAGGGAGACCAATTTATCCAAGCCGTAAAAACATTTGGTAGCCTAAATAATTACTACCGAAATGTAGAAATTAGCTGTCAAACTCAAGCCACCCAAGAGATTTTCATCAGTTTTGAAGCGGAACTCTGGCCTTGCTGTTGGGTAAGCCATACTAAATACGCTATTTATAACCACACTTACAGACCGCAAATGCTGGCTTTAATTGAAAAGTACGGAAATGGCTTTAATTCTCTCAGAACTCAATCGGTGAAAGATGCGATCGCCAGAGATTGGTTTCGCGAAGACCTCACAAAAAGTTTTTCCTGTTCTAAAAGGTTGGATGTATGCGCTCACGAATGCGGTAAAACTTTCAATTCAACAGGTTCGCAGTATATCTAAGAAGTCATTAGTCATTAGTCATTAGTTATTAGTCATTAGTCACAAGGAAGAATGCGCTCAAGCCGATCAAATTTCATGTCACGATTCAGGCAGGTTATCGGGATCGATCCCTTGCGAGCGCAAATACTCAGCTAGGCGTTCGGCTCGCTGTCGTTCTACCCTCAACTCTTCGCGCATCTGCCCCGCCGCTGCATCCGGCAGGGGATAGATATTTCCAGACTCATCATACCAAACCAGAATTTCTTGCTCGATGCCCCCAATAACTTGCCCAGATCGCCCCATGCCCAATCCCACTTCTGGCATCCAATAGGGTTCGCCAATCTGCTGCCGGTACTGCCCGTCAATCAGCTTGTACACTTCAAACGGTTGATGGCGATCGCGCCGCCAAAATTCGGGGTTGTAAATAATGTAGTACAAAACCCCTAACCCGGCATAAATCGACATCTTCTCGTCGTACTCCCCACCGGGTTTGTGAGACACCATTTCCAATGCTACGATCGGCACAACCTCGTTTTCTTCCCAGACAGCATAGCTGCGGCGAGATTTGCCTCCTTTTCGGCGCTCCACCCCCAAACTGAGAAACCCGTCGGGGACGACAGGCACTTTGGGACTGATTCCCGTCGTGTGATACACCGCCATATCCACCCCAAAGTACCAATCCATGCGATCGGACCAAATGCTGGTCAGGACAAACAACAATAGGTTCGGCAGCAGATTCTGGTCTTCGTTATCCACAGGCGTATCGTCCGAACAGGGCAGGTCTTCGGTGGACGGCAAGCTGAATTTTAGTTCTGGGGAAATCATGGCAGTTAACTTCCATCGAGATCGTTAACCTGATTTTAGATTATAGCAACTTTTTTTTAATTTTTAATGCGGTTAAATTTAAAGTTTAACTGGTTCGCAGGATATTTAATCAGGAAGAAGCAATAACATTTTGTTGAAATATCCCAATTTCAGCTACACTCAAAAATACACCCCACAACTAGGAGAACTCACAGTGGAAGTTCTAGACATCAAACACAATATCGAAACATTGTCCGATCGACTGGGTACAACCCAGGACTATCTTTGACATCCCCGCACTCACAGCCAAAATTCAAGACTTAGAGCAAATTTGCGCCCAACCAGCATTTTGGGACGACCAAGATCGAGCTCAAGAAACTCTCCAAGAACTCAATGACCTCAAATCTCACTTAGACCAATACAGCAATTGGCAAACTAGCTTAGAAGATGCTAAAGCTATTTTAGAACTGCTGGAGTTAGAAGCCGACGAGTCGCTATTTCAAGAAGCAACATCGAGTCTTTCTCAGTTAACCCGCGAACTCGACCAGTGGGAACTGCAACAATTACTATCTGGGCCCTACGATGAAGGCGGCGCTGTTTTGACAATTAACGCCGGGGCCGGCGGTACAGATGCTCAAGATTGGGCGGAAATGCTGCTGCGGATGTACACCCGCTGGGGGGAAAGTCAAGGTTACAAAGTACATTTAATGGAAATTTCCGAGGGAGAGGAAGCAGGTGTTAAATCTGCTTCTTTGGAAATTGTCGGCCGCTACGCTTACGGTTATATGCGATCAGAAAAAGGCACTCACCGTTTGGTCAGAATTTCGCCTTTTAACGCTAACGACAAGCGTCAAACCAGTTTTGCAGGCGTTGAAGTGATGCCAATTCTCGATCGATCCGTACAGTTGGACATTCCAGAAAAAGATTTGGAAGTCACTACTTCCCGCGCGGGCGGCAAGGGCGGGCAAAATGTTAACAAGGTAGAAACCGCAGTCCGCATCGTTCACCTTCCTACCGGTTTGGCCGTCCGCTGTACAGAAGAACGCAGTCAGTTGCAAAACAAGGAAAAAGCTTTGGCATTACTCAAGGCTAGGCTGTTGGTGATTGCTAAGGAACAGCGGGCTTCGGAAATTGCCGAGATTCGCGGCGACATGGTGGAGGCGGCTTGGGGCCAGCAAATTCGCAATTATGTTTTTCACCCATACCAAATGGTCAAGGATTTGCGTACTGGGGTGGAAACAACCGCCATCGCAGATGTAATGAACGGCGAATTAGACCCGTTTATTCAAGCTTACCTGCGGCAGGAAAATCAGTTGATAGCCCAAACTGATTCAACCGCGCGAATCTAATTCGCGCCTTGACATACAAAGTCTGGCTGTGCAAACTAAAGAATCAAGAGCGGTGATGGCAGCGGATTTGCTATAATTTTGGGGTTTTGGCTGATCGCCCGACCTTCAACAGGTCGCGCGGCCAAAAACCTTGATATGATAAAACTTGATCTAACGAACAAAAGGAGAAATAATGACCCAAGTTGTAATAGGCGAAAATGAAGGGATTGAGTCAGCCCTGCGACGGTTTAAGCGACAAGTTTCTAAAGCGGGTATTTTCCCCGACATGAGAAAGCACCGCCACTTTGAAACCCCGTTGGAAAAGCAGAAGCGCAAAGCTATTGCCAGAAGGACTAAGAGACGCTTTCACCGCAACAACAAACCCTAGAATTAGCACTAAATTGATTCGGCAGATATAATGCCTTGCGATTCTAGTACCGCAGCGACTCGGAGAATCATCGCTTCGCTGTAGGGAGCACCAATAATTTGTACCCCCAAAGGCAAAGCGCCGGGCCGCTGTACGGGCACGCAAAGAACGGGCAAGCCAATAAATGATAGGGGTTGGGTGAACAGTCCGAGATTGGGACGCACTAAGATTTCTTGTCCGGCTATTACCATTTTCTCGACGCCAATTTCAGGGGCAGCTATCGGGGTTGCGGGTGCGAGGATGATGTCTGTGTGTTGGAATATTTCGCGAATTCGATCGCGGTACCACTGTCTGAATCTCTGCGCTTGCAAGTACCAAGTCGCAGGGATCAGGGTTCCCGCTAAAAAGCGATCGCGCGTGGCAGGATCGAAGTCTTGAGGGCGCGATCGCAAATTGTCCAAATGCAAGTTTCCCCCCTCGCAAGCGGTAATGATAAACGCCGCAGCCCTGGCGCGATGGGATTCCGGTATAGTGACAGTTGCAAGCCCCCCTATTTTTGGGGGGTTTGTTGTTGTTTCTGTGCGTCTACCACAATCCAAGACATTTGTCAAGGCTTTAGCAACTATTTCTACAGCCTCCATTGCTTCCGGTGCGGCCCCTGTGGCGAAATACCCGTCAGCAACAGCAATTCGCAATCCTTCGATGCCTTGATTTAACTGCGGCGAACAAAGTTCAGGCGGGCGTTGAGTGCAAACTGGGTCACGAGAATCAGGGCCTTGCAGGATATCGTACAGCAGCGCCATATCTCTGATTGATCGCCCAAACGGCCCCACACAATCCAAACTACTCGAAAATAAATAAGCGCCAGCCCTCGACAAACGGCCGTAAGTAGGCTTAAACCCAAAGACACCGCACAAAGCAGCCGGTACGCGGATGGAACCGTTAGTATCAGAACCGAGAGTGATGGGTACAAAACCGGCGGCGACTGCTGCTGCGGAACCGCCGCTGGAACCGCCGGCGATGCGGGTAGTATCGCGGGGATTGCGAGTTGGGCCGTAGTGGCTGTTTTCCGTGACGAAACCGTAGGCGTACTCATCCATGTTGAGAGTACCTACGAGGACAGCCCCGGCTTGTTTTAGTCGGGCGACCACCGCCGCGTCCTGGGTAGCCGGAGGATTGTCAGCGTTGATTTTTGACCCTGCTAGGGTGGTAATTCCGCCGATGTCGAACAGGTTTTTGACAGCGAAGGGAACGCCTGCTAAAGGGCCTGGGTTTTCGTTATTTGCGATGGAATTATCTATTTTTTCGGCTGCTGCGAGTGCGCTTGATGCAGTGATTGCAGTAAAGCAATTAAAAGCTTTATCCTTAACAGCAATCCGTTCCAAAGCAGCATTTACCGCCACTGTAGCCGTAACCTTACCACATTTAACCGCCGCTGCCGTAGCAACCGCATCAGCCTTATCTAAAAAACATTTGCGTTCATCTGCGTTCATCGGCCCTCATCTGCGGCTAAAAATCTAAGGTTCAAACACCGGCGCGACTTCTACTTCGGGGGGTAAAGGAAACTCAGTAACGAGTCGGGCGATCGCAGCTATCCTCTCGAAGTTTACCACAACGCCTGGACGATGTTCCGGGTCTAAGGGTAAGTTTATCAGTTCGGCGGTGCGATCGACATATTCTTCTACATTTACCATGAGTCCCTCCCAAAAAAACATCAGCGTTCGTCCGCGTACATCTGCCCTCATCTGCGGTTTAAAATCTCAGGTTCAGATATAAGTGCGATCGATTATTGTATTGTAATCGCGATCGGGCTGTCAGTTGTTATTGCTCAGTTTTTTGTATTCCTCGGATTGTCTAATATCATCTAGAGGCGATTTTTGCTCTGGTGGTTCATCTGGGCAAAATTTTATAGATGTCTGCGTTTCCCCAGACTTTATGTTTTTATTAACTTCGATTTGAACCTTTCCTTTTTGCCAACCCTTGGAACCAATTTTGATAATTTGACAATCGATTCCTTCTTCATGCGATTTCCAGTTTATCTCGCCTACACTAATTATTGTTTCTGGGTTAATCTTTAGCTCTCTCATCCAATCCCTTATGTATTGTCCATTTGCGGGAATCCCCAGGATCTCACTCAACTTGCTACCCGATAGCTCTTTAAACTTTCGTACCAAAAAAGTTGTTTGACCGAATAACAAAACATCATCATCGCCTACTGCCTCATAGTTTTTATTGGATTCAATTTTATCGTTCATTTTTTTTTCAAAATTCGGGTTATTCCTCTTTAATACCATTTCAATATCTCTGAGTCAAGCTGATAAAGAAACAATTTGCGCTCGCACTTTTCCCACTCAAACACTGGCAGTTTCCCGCAACTTCTCAACTGCAACATCCAGCGGAGGCAAAGTAAAATCCTCAGCATCCATCAATTCCTTAACCTTCTCAAAAATCTCAACCTCCGCCTCTTCCTGATCCGTCAGCTTATCATAAAAATAAGGGTCAGTAAACCACTGCTCAAACGCCATCTCTAACCGCCCATTCGGTGCTAGTTCAAACCGCCAATACTTAGAAACTCTACTATCAACCACGTCAAACAGCGGTGCAGGATTCTGCATGGGATAATAGGTGTAGTTATCGTCACAGATATAGTACCAAACATTACCCTGCGATTGGTAGAGAGCGTAGACAACATATTCTTTGCCAAGCGTTAGGGGAAATTCCACTTCTTTAGTAAAATAGAACTCAGGCTTGAGGTAACTTTCAGGGAGAGCATTACCTGTATAAGCAATACAGCGAATTTTCATGATTTTCCCAATTTGTTGTTCTTGCAAATTTATTGTTACTTTTTCGCAATAATTTATGTGATTTTATAGCCCTGCCTTTGTATCTTTGTCGGGCTATCAGGTGTTATTAGTGAGGTTTTTGTAGTCCTCAGATTGGCGGATGTCATCTAAAATAGATTCCGGTTCGGCAGGTTCATCAGGACAAAATTCTAATTTAATTACCTCGATTGTGCAGTAGCCAGTGCTTGTTGCCTCACTTAGAGATGCTTCTATTCTGAGTTTGCCTTTTTGCCAGCCTTGAGAACCAATCTTTAGAAGCTGACAATCTATTCCTTGAGAAGGAAAAATCCATTTACTCTCAAAAACACTAACGTTTACTCCTCCCATAGAAAAATTAAAAAATAAATCAAAAAATATTGGATTACCCTTCCTCGATCCATCGTGTCTTTTGTTCAGCCTTTCAGCAAGTTTATTACTCATTAATTCTTTAAATCTATTAACTGTAAAAGTATCTTTTTGAATCAGTAAAATATCTGTTTCGCCGTCTAAATTTTTAAACTTAGCATTCATATTTGTTTTTTTTTCACAACTTTTGATAAATTATCATAATTACTTGTATTAGTCAATACCGATTTCAAACCGAGATCTATTTGAAGTTTACATATGGAATGAGTTTGTTGGTCTGTACGACCTTATGTTTAAAATTTGCTGCGGTTTGAGAGTCAGAAAAAACTTGTTTTTGCCGGTTCAGTTTCCGCCAGCAATTTACCCCGCGAAATCACATACCGAACCGCAGCGCGCCTCCTAATTGCATCATAACAATCCTCAGCATCCAACACAATCAAATTTGCAGGTTTCCCCGCATCTATCCCATAATTCTCATCTCCCAGATAGAGAGTTTTAGCACCGTTGACAGTGACCATATTAAAACAAGCTGCAATCTCAGCCATTCCGGTCATCTGACAAACATGAACCGCCATATGAGCGACATCCAACATATTTCCCGTACCTAAACTATACCAAGGATCTTGCACGCAGTCGTGGCCAAAACTCACATTCAATCCCTGCTGCCACAATTCCTTAACCCGCGTCACCCCACGGCGTTTGGGATAAGTATCAGCGCGGCCTTGCAGGGTAATATTAATTAAAGGATTGGCAATAAAATTAATTCCAGATTTTGCCAAACTTCCCATCAGCTTAAAAGCATAAGCATTGTTATAAGAACCGAAGGCCGTCGTGTGGCTAGCCGTCACCCGCGAACCAGCGCCGCTTCTAATCGCACAAGCTGCTACAACTTCCAAAAATCTCGACTGTTCATCATCGATTTCATCGCAGTGAACATCTATTAATCTATTGTATTTTTCCGCAAGTTCAAAAATTCGCTCAACCGACTTCACCCCATCTTCCCGCGTCAACTCATAATGCGGAATCCCGCCCACAGCATCCGCACCCATATCCAGAGATTTCTCTAAAAGTTTGTCATTTTCTGGACTTCCGTAAATCCCGTCTTGGGGAAAAGCCACAACTTGCAGAGTCATCCAATCTTTGACTTGTTCTCGAACTTCCAAAAGTCCTTGCAAAGCAGTCAGCGTCGGTTCGCTAACATCAGCGTGACTCCTGACAAACAAAATCCCTTGAGACGCTTGCAGCCTTAAAGTTTCAACAGCCCGTTTTTTGACATCATCCAGAGTTAAACTTTGCTTTCGTTCCCCCCAGATTTGAATTCCCTCGAACAAAGTGCCGCTTTGATTCCATCGCGGTTCCCCCGCAGTCAAAGCCGAATCGAGATGAATGTGCGACTCCACAAAAGGAGGACTAACTAAATTGCCTTGAATGTCGATTTCGCGTTCGCCAAATTCTGAGATGTGCGGCGAAACGGCAACTATTTGGTCATCATCGATAGCAATATCTACCGTTGGGCGATCGTCGCCCGCACCTAACAAACGACATTGGCGCAGAACAATGCTATACTTTTGCTCAGGCATGACAATTGCACCTAAATTTAACACTTGTAAACGTGATCCTTCCTAGTTGCTACTCAGCCTAGTGAGACCAAAAGAATTCCCCACTCAATTGCGAATCCCCTCCTTCTCCTCCTCTGCGTCCTCTGCGCCCTCTGCGGTTAAAAAATCTTACTCAAAAAACCAACCTATAACGAGAATCACCCTGAAAAAAGCGCAACTACAAATCGCCAACATCAGACAATCTCAAACTCCAGATTGTGATTTTTCACCAAATCAAAGCTAAAATGGTCAACCACATTAGTATTGCTCAACTCCAGATTGTAAAAATCAACAAAATCCGCATCAAAATACGGCCCAGCGTGCCAAGTCCCCACCTCTAACTTAATAAAACAATTGCCCGGAATCCGAAAAGCAGCCATATCCTCTAAACTCGGTTTATAGCTATCCCCAGGAGGCGCAACCGCCATCAACCAATCCTTCCCCTCCAAAGAACCCAAAGACTGAGTACATTGAACGTGGCGTGTAATTTTGCCAAACTTGCGACCTTTATGGTGTAGCCGCATAATGTAAAATCTAGGAATACCATTTTGCAAATTTAACTGAGCATCCTCAGCATCGAAAGACTTGCCATCAACAGCCGCAAAGATAACTTGACCGTAACTCCGAAAATTCTCCGGTGTCACCAATTGTGCGGATAACTGCTTAGTCGAAATTGATTCGCTCATAAATCCCAATATCCCCTCCCTGCTTTCCATCAAAAACATTCTAATACAGTAACTCCTCACCACCTCTCTCGTCTCTTCTCTGTGTGCTCTGCGGTTAATTAAATAAAAAAATCTAGTTCCCTTTCTCGATCGCCCAAATTACCCTTACAATCAAATTTAGCGCACTGCTCTCTTCTCTTCTCTTCTCTGTACCCTCTGTGTCCTGTGCGGTTAATTAAATAAAACAATCTAGTTCGCTTTCTCGATCGCCCAAAACACCCTTACAATCAAAATCAGCACACTGCTGCAAAAAACGAGCCGGAATATCAGGCCGAGCACCCCAATGCAAATGCAAATAAGAAGCGTGTACCTGACAAACTCCCCAACCTTCAGCAACCGCCTCAACTTCCCCCCGCTTCCCATACCTCCAACTGTGATAAACTGGATTACTCGGTTCCACAGTTAAATGCGATCGATGAAACTCATGTCCCCAAACCTCATCAAGAGCAGTTAACACCGAACTATCCCTCACCGCCACAGCTTCTCGGTATCCCAGCGTCAAACGCTTTCCCATCGCAGCAACAGCCGGCAACACTCCCACCCCTGGCCAAGAATTGCCATCGAAGTCTACAATAGAATCGCACAAATACATCAAACCGCCGCATTCCGCATAAGTCGGCATTCCCGAAAAAATCGCACTTTTTACTGCATCCCGAATTAAAACATTACCGCTCAATTTTTGAGCAAAAACTTCGGGAAAACCACCACCAAAATATAACCCTTGCACATTGTCAGGAAAAGCCGAGTCATCAAGGGGACTCCAAAATACCAACTCCGCACCCAACTCTTCCAACAAATCAAGATTGTCCTGATAGTAAAAATTAAAAGCCCGATCGCGCGCAACTGCAATCCTCACTCCAAATTGTTTTCCCAAAGAGTTGACAACATCATTTTTTTTAGTTACAATAACCGGAGGGAGATTGTGTCTACCCGAAAGTTGCTCTGACCCCTCACCCCCCTCATTTCGAGTTGCAGCCAACAAAGGCAAAAGTTGCTCCCAGTCAAAACTAACAGCAGCCAAATCAGCCAGTTTATCGATCGCAGCATGAAGATTCGGCAACTCCTCAGCAGGAATCAGCCCCAAATGTCGATCGGGAATAGTAACAGCCTCATCCCTACGCAAAACGCCTAAAATCGGTAAATGGAGCGGTTTGAGAGCATCTTGAAGGAGTTCCAAATGTCGATCGCTCGCCACCCGATTCAGCACCAAACCAGCGAATTTAAGGTCAGGGTTAAAAGAACGAAAACCGTGCGCGATCGCAGCCACAGAACCTGAGAGCCTGCTGCAATCTATCACAAACAATACCGGCAAATTCAGCAAATAAGCAACATGAGCCGTAGAAGCAAAGGAAAAATCATAATTGCCTTCTTCTTTTCGATAATTAATCCGTGTATCCGTCTCAAAATCCGTGTCGTGGCTTCGTGATTCCTGATTCCTTCGACTCACTCCATCAAATAAACCCATTACCCCTTCAACTAAGGCATAATCGACATCTTGAATATGACGAGAAAAACACTTTTTCACATAAGATTCAGATGTTAATATCGCGTCTAAATTCCGACAGGGGCGACCAGTGACAAAAGCATGAAACATCGGATCGATGTAATCCGGGCCTACCTTAAAAGATTGAACATTCAAGCCGCGACGGATTAAATAAGCTAAAAGGGCGATCGTTACAGTAGTCTTTCCCGCACCGCTGCGTTCGCCAGCAATTACTAAAGCCATAGTTCTAGATTAGTTACAAAAAATACATATTTAACGAACCGCGAAGACGCGAAGGGCGCGAAGGAAGAATGAGAAGAAGAGAGGTAATTTAGTGGCTTTTGGAAAGTAATGTAGAGTTTTGAGTTAAATAACATGATTAATTCAAAACTCCTAACTTAAAATTCATAACTCCTAAAAAAGTAGGGCAGACATTGCCTGCCCCACTGAATATTAACTCAATCCTTCTTCCTTCTTCCTTCTTCCTTCTTCCTTCTTCCCTCTTTTTACCGCTTAGCTAACTTCAGCATTTGAGCCGTCACTGCCAAACTTTCTTCGTAAAGCACATCTCGGCCCCAACTCTGCAAGTGCTGGCCCAGCAACTGTTCCGTCACCTGATCGAACAGAGGACTCACCTGGTTAAACCGATCGGTTTGAGCGCCGCCCTTCGTTTCCATCCGCATACAGCCGCCCGCTTCGGAACACAGAACTGTACCGCAGTCAGCCTTTTCGTTTGTAGAATTCAAACGCACAGCAATCAAATCGCCCGCGACATCGCCCGAATCAGCAGTAGGAATAGCAGCCAACTCGGCTTCGACAACCCGTTCGTCGGGCCCCGCGAATTTAATTCGCTTGATGTGGTAATCGCCCTCTTCCTGTTTGAAAGCAACCGGACGCCACTGAAGCCGACTCGCCAGCCAACCCAAATACATCAGCGCTTGAGTAGAATTGTCTTGTTCGTAGTCGATCGTCACCCGATCGATTTCCCGAATCGCAGCGCGACGTTCCGGGGCGTCAAAAGCCTCAGCAGCCAACTCCTGCCACGCAGCCAGCCGGCGCCAATTCAGATCCGCGATCGGAATTCCCTCCTCGATCAGACTGTGCATCAACAGCAATTCAGATTCAGACTCGGCAAAGCTGCTAGAGTCAACAATCACAGAACTGCTAATTGTCGCCAGCCGCTGGAACAAACCTCGATCGGCATCAGGATTCGCTTTCCACCACAGCAGCGTCGGCAAATCAGCGATAGTCAACGCCGTCACGATGCCGCTCACCCGTTCCAGCGCAGCTTCCGTACCCCGGAGTGTAATGTACTCGCAGCAGATCAGATTGCCGGTGGTGCGCTTGTGAACCGGACAATAAGCAGCCACTTGAGCCTGCACGCCCGTATCTTCCCCCGCCGTCGGACACAGAGCAATAATCCGGCAGGGATTGGCAGCCACGATCGCGTCAGCCACCCCCGAACCCCCGGAACCCAAACCACTCGATCCCATCTCCTCGCCATTGGAATTTTTGCGAGCCACTTCTTCCCGCAAAGTCGCCAGCAATTCAGCGTTAGGTTTGCCAGTTCTCGGCAGCCCGTAAGCTTTTTGAGCCGCCCTGATGCTAGATGCCGTCATCGGCCCGGTAATACCGTCCACCGGCCCGTCGTAAAACCCCAGATCCGCTAATAACCGCTGAGTTTCTTCGGGTTCGTAGACTACAAAAGTAAAAGTTGTTGCCCTACTAGCGATCGGAGAATCGCCCTTTGAACCAGATTCTCTGTAACTTTCCCAAATTTGACTCAATTCGGCCTCTATCTGGTCGATCGACACATCTTTAGGATTTTGCAGCGAAACCAGAGGCGGAGCTTTCATCGGTGTCATCGTCATAAATCTTCTCTCCTTTGTTATCAGTCATTAGTCATTGGTTATTAGTCATTAGTTATTAGTCATTAGTTATTAGTTAGTAGTTATTAGTTAGTAGTTATTAGATAATCACTAATACTAATGCTGACCAATAACTAATGACTGCTGACTAATCACTCTTAAAGTCTGCGCCACTTGCGACCGTCTCTGTTAATTAGCAGTTCTGCTTCCGCAGGTTCCCAAGTACCCGCTTCGTATTTAGGAACAAAATCTTGGTCGCTGGACGATTCCCACTCCATCAGCGCCGGCGTTACCACCCGCCAAGCTTCTTCCACTTCATCAGAACGGGTAAACAAAGTTTGGTCGCCCAGCATACAATCAATTAACAGGCGATCGTAAGCATCCGAAGATGTCACCCCAAAGGAAGAACCGTAACTGAAATCCATATCCACCGTCCGCGTCCGCAAATCCGGCCCCGGCATTTTCGCCTCAAACCTCAGCGAAATCCCCTCATTGGGATGCACGCGCATGGTCAAAACGTTAGGAGTAGTTTGTTGGGCCGCGGACTGAAAGATTAGCAGCGGAACTTCGCGGAACTGAATCGCAATTTCGCTAACTTTTTTCGGCAACCGTTTGCCGGTTCGCAGGTAAAAAGGCACTCCCTGCCAGCGCCAGTTGTCAATCATAAACTTCATCGCCACAAAAGTCGGCGTTGTCGAGTTGGGAGCAACCCCCGGTTCTTCGTGATATCCTGGCACGGGTTTGCCCTTCATCCAACCTGCGGAATATTGACCCCGAATCGCTGAGAAGTCCAAGTTATGCAAATCTGCCAAGCGAGTTGCTTGCAGAACTTTCATCTTTTCGGTGCGGATGCTGTCAGCGTCGAGCGAGTTCGGCGGTTCCATCGCCGTCAGACAGAAAATCTGCATCAAGTGGTTTTGCAGCATATCCCGCAACGCCCCAGAGGATTCGTAGTAACCCGCCCGGTCTTCTACGCCTACTGTTTCTGCAACTGTAATTTGTACGTGATCGACAAATTGCCGATTCCACAGCGGTTCAAAAATCGCGTTAGCAAACCGGAACACCATTAAATTCTGAACAGTTTCTTTACCCAAATAGTGGTCAATTCGGTAAACTTGCTGTTCTTGGCAAACCTTCTGCACGACTCGGTTAAGAGCTTTTGCCGAACTCAAGTCGCGGCCGAAGGGTTTTTCAATTACCAAGCGGTGTTTTACTGGATCAACCAGCATTTGAGCCGCGCCCAGTTGCCTAATTGCTTCTGGGAAAAAGTTCGGGGAAACCGAGAGATAAAATATGTGATTGCCGCGAGTTCTCCTTTCTTCGTCGAGTTCGGCTAAGAAAGCTTTGAGTTTTTCATAGCTTTCGGGGTTGTCAATGTCGCCCGGACAGTAGTACAAACCTTGAGCGAAATCTTGCCAAAATTCTTCATTGCCAATGCCGCCGCCAAATTCTTCAATGCCTTCGCGCATTTGCTCTCGGAAGTAATCGTGACTCCAAGGACGGCGGGCTACTCCCACTACGGTAGTTTCCGGTGGCAAGCGTCGATCGCGCTTCATCTGATAAATTGCAGGTACCAGTTTGCGCTGGGTGAGATCCCCAGAAGCTCCGAAGATTACCAGAATTTGTGGTTCCGGCACTCGTTCTTTTCGCAAACCGACGCGCAGTGGATTTTCAAGTAGCGTTACCATTATTTATTTTCCTTGTTCTAGTGCTGTCAACCCTGCCAAGACACCATGATAGTTTACGGTCATTTCTGCTAGTTGCTGGGTGAGAGAGTTAATCGGTTCTTAATACTGCTAGAGGAGGCAGATGATTTTGCTCTCTAGGAACTATGACATCCATTAATCTCAAAATTCCTAGAGAGGATTTAAGACTCAGCATTTAAGAACCCAAATAATTATCTATTCCGATTCCTAAATGCTTCTGCCTTTCAGGATACAGATATCTGCCTAAGCGACGGCTGACAACTTCTGGACTTTCTCTTGCAAGGAATCCATCAGGGATTGGAACGGGGTGACGAATTTCTCAATCCCGTCCAAGAGCAACTCTGCCATCACTTGATCCAAGTTGATGTCGATGTCGGGATCTTTGAGACTTTCGATCAGAGTGTAAGCTTCTGCAACATTGTTCTCAATCCGGGGTGCGACATCGCAGTGATCGAAACAAGCTTCAACGGTGTTCGGCGGCAAAGTGTTAACCGTGTCCGGGCCGATTAGTTCATCGACGTACATGACATCGCTGTAGTGGGGGTTTTTGGTGCTGGTGGAAGCCCACAGCAAGCGCTGCACTTTCGCTCCCTTGGCCGCTAAAGCTTGCCAGCGATCGCTCGCTACGATCTCTTTATACTTCTGGTAAGCTACCTTCGCATTGGCGATCGCAACTTTCCCCTTCACTGTTTCCAGTTTGGCTTTGGTGGAAATATCTGTGACATTTTTGAGTTTCTCATCAATCTTGCCATCGATATTGATGTCGATCCGGCTCAAGAAGAAACTGGCCACAGAAGCAATATTACTCACATCCAAACCTTTAGCCACCCGCGCTTCCAAACCGCGAATGTAAGCCCAGAAGGTTTCGACGTAGCTGTCAACCGAGAACAGCAAAGTCACGTTAACGTTAATCCCTTCGCTGATGACTCGCTCGACTGCGGGCAAACCTTGAGCGGTTCCCGGAATCTTAATCATCACGTTTTCTTTGCCGAGGGCTTGGTAATAGCGCATGGCTTCGCTAATCGTGCTTTCTGTGTCGTTGGCGATCGTCGGTGGCACTTCGATACTGATGTAACCGTCCAAACCCTTCGACTCTGCGTAAACCGGGGCGAAGATGTCGCAAGCGTTGCGGATATCTTCAAATACCAGAGATTCATAAATCTCCATTACAGATTTACCCGCCCGGATGCCCGCTTCGATATCCGCGTCGTAAATCACATTACCTGCGATCGCTTTCTCGAAAATCGCCGGATTAGATGTGATCCCGCGCAGTCCCCGACTTTCAATCATCTGTTTGAGTTCGCCGGACTCGATCAGATTGCGAGTCAAATTGTCCATCCAGATACTTTGGCCAATTTCTTTGATTTCTAACAGGTGATTCGTTGGCGTTGTCGTCATTACTGTAACTCCTACAATTTGATAGCTGTTAATTGGGACTTGGAAATTGGGAATTGAAAATTGAAAATTGGTAATTGAAAATTGGCAATGGGGAATTGGTAATTGGGAGCCGAAAGTTATAAGTTAAAACCCTCTTCCTTCTTCCTGACATCCGTTACATCCGTTACATAATCCGTTGCCGAACTTCCCTTTTCCTTCACGCTTGGACTGTTCTAGGATTGCGCGCTCGATCTTGAATAAAAGACTCGACCATCGCTACATTTTCTTTACTGCCGATAATCAAGGGCGATCGCTCGTGCAGCTTGGTCGGCACTACATCCAAGATGTCTTGAATACCTGTAGTTGCCCGCCCGCCGGCTTGCTCCATCAAAAACGCCAAAGGAGCCGATTCGTAGAGCAAGCGCAATTTGCCCTCGGGGTTTTTCACCGTTCCCGGGTACAAAAACACGCCTCCCTGGAATAAAATCCGGTGGAAATCTCCCACCAAAGCCCCGCCGTACCGGGCGCTGTAGCCTTCGCTGCGGTGTACGTAGCGAATGTAGTCCCTCAAAGATTCCTCCCACTGCCAGAAGTTGCCTTCATTAACGCTGTAAATCGGGCCGCGATCGGGAACCTTAATGTTTTCGTTAGCTAGAATAAACTCGCCCAAACTGGGATCGAGGGTAAAGGAATGAACGCCCTGACCGATCGAATAAACCAGCATGGTACTCGGGCCGTAGAGTACATAACCAGCGGCAATTTGTTTGTGTCCATGTTGCAGCAAGTCGGAGGCCGAACCGTCTTCATCGTCCCCCTCTTGCTTGCGGATGCTGAATATGGAGCCTACATTGAGATTGATGTCAAGATTGGAAGAACCGTCTATGGGGTCGTAGAGCAGACTGTAACGCCCGATCGGACAATTTTCGGGAATGTAGTAGGGTTTTTCCATTTCCTCGGAAGCCAAGCGGCACACAAGTCCGCTTTGCTGGAATACCGAGATAAACACTTCATTGGCATAGATATCCATCTTTTTGACGGATTCTCCCTGCACGTTCGTAGCCCCTGTAAACCCCAAGGCATCTGCCATTAATCCGGCTCTGCTGAGCCGCCTCGCGATCAGCTTTGCCGCCAGCCCGATGCGATTCATCAGCGCACTGAGATCCTGAGCATCTGCTGAAAAGCTGTGGAGTTGCTGGAGTACGTGACGAGATAGGGTTGTGCAATCGCGGTCTAGGGCTTGCACCTGATCCATCGGGCCCAGTCGGGCTTCCCCTGTCGGCGCTTGTACCATGATATTGATAACCTCCCTGTCTTGCGGCTCTGAGTTTGGGTTCGATGGAGTGCTTGACACTTACTCCTGAATCGGCTAAAAGACCGATCGTCCCCCAACTTCTATCTTAGGAAGGGTTTTGCCAAAGGGCGTCGAACTTTAGGTGAATTTTAGATCCGCATCGAAAATTGAGGAGTTCGATCGACTGTTGAGTCGGGAATTGTATCCAAAATCACTACTTTTTTTGATTAACCGCAGAGGACGCAGAGGGCGCTGAGAGAAAAAGTGGCGATAGAGAAGCCTACGAACGTTGGCTAGCATCTCAAAAAGACCGACAACTTCCTTTGCGCGAAGAAGATGTAGAACCTATTGTTAATTTGCCGGAATTGCTTGCAGGCATTTACGATCGCGTCGGCTATGATTATCGGCTCGATTACGATCAATATCCCGTACGTAAATTTTCGCCAAAGGTGATATGACACTCCAAAATTCTGGGTAAGTTATCCATAGAAATACGGTAATTGAAATTTAAGCAAATATACAGAGTCCGTCATTGACTTTTCTATTGACTTGTTTGAAATATACTCAAACACTCAATTCACATTGCATAAATTTTTCAAAATTTGGGTTTTAAAAACCCAAATATAAAATGTTTGTTGGTACTCATCAACCCAGGATAATGCTATGGATATTGTTGAACAAATTCCCCAGAACTTAGTCAAACACTATCAAATTAAAAAGCTACTCGGAGAAGGCGGTAGTAGCACAACTTATGAAGCCGTTGACCTCAAAACAAACCAGCGAGTCGCACTAAAAGCTTTGTCTTTACAGAAGATGAACGACTGGAAAGTGCTGGAACTATTTGAAAGAGAAGCCAATGTTTTATCAAAATTGAATCATCCGGGAATTCCGCGTTATTTGGATTATTTTTATGTCGATACTCCCGATAACCGTTGTTTTTATATAGTACAAGAACTGGCAGAAGGGCAATCTCTAGCCAGTTTAGTCGAAAATGGCTGGCACGCTAGTGAACCTGAAATTCAACGCATTGCAACACAAATTTTGGAGATTTTAGTTTATCTCCATTCACAGACACCACCTGTGATCCACCGGGATATTAAACCAGAAAATATTGTTTTCAAATCGCCGATCGATTCCCACAAAGAAAAAGACTGGGCAGTCTGCTTAGTAGATTTTGGAGCAGTGCAAAACACTTATTACAATACTTTAATGCGAGGAAGTACCCTAGTTGGAACCTATGGTTATATGGCTCCAGAACAATGTCTCGGACAAGCCGTACCTGCAACAGATTTATATGGTTTAGGAGCGACCTTGTTGTATTTACTAACCCATCGTTCCCCCGCCGAATTACCAACAAATATACTAGAGAAAGATTTTCGCTCTCAAATTCAGATTTCAGCAGCATTTGCCGATTGGTTAGAAGAAGCGATCGCGTCAGATTTAGAAAACCGCTTTCGAGCGGCAAAAGAAGCGCTTGAATCGCTTCGCAATCCTCGAATATTTAGCGTTAAATCCAATCTATCGACGCAATGGGAAAAACGCCTCAAAATAGGAATTGCTGCTGTGGCTACTATTTCTACTGTTGCTGTTTTAAATCACTTTAAATATCCCATCCTCAACCGGATTGGATTTACCCCCGATGCAGTTGTCAACGCTGTTGAACAGGGAGATACTAAAACTGTTAGGCATTATCTGGATCTTGGTATTAGTGCCAATACAAGGGTAAACAACCTGAATTTACTACACTTTGCTGGCTCAAAAAAGGTGGCAGAATTGTTAATTTCCAAGGGTGTAGATGTCAAAGCTAAGGATGCACTTGGCTTTACCCCGTTACACTTTGCTGCTGGATTCGATCGCATAGAAGTGGCACATACGCTAATTGCTAAAGGTGCAGATATTAACGCCCAAACAGAAAGAGAAACTCATTTTTATAGCTGGAGTCCTATAAGGACTTATAGATTGCGAAGCTCTTTACCTGGCAATAGTAAGGGTACAACTCCTCTGTTCTTTGCGAGATCGCCTGAAATGGCCAAGTTGCTGATTGCTAAAGGCGCGAATGTCAATGCCAAAAACAAAAATGGCATAACTCCTCTACATACGGCGCAATCGAAGGCGATCGCACAAATACTACTCGCTGCAGGCGCAAAAATTAACATTAAAGAAGAAAATGCCCGAAATGGCAAGGGTACAACTTTATTACATAACGCAGCAAAAATAGGCTTTAAGGAGTTGGTACAACAGCTAATTAACAACGGCGCAAATATTGTTATCAGGGATAGTAAAAAAAGAACTCCACTGCACTATGCAGCCACCAAAGAAGTGGCCACTTTGCTAATGCTGGATATCAATGCTAAGGACGAATATGGAAATACTCCGTTACACCTAGCTATTCAAGACGCTCGCCCAGAAATCGTCTCTTTTTTAATTGCTAATGGCGCGCAACTCAATGTTAAAAATAGTTATGGAGCGACTCCACTACATATTGCTGTATCAAAAAATATGCAGAATATCAATCAACTACTGCTAGAGAATGGTGCAGAAATTAATATCCAGGATAATAACAAAACAACTCCACTGGATATCGCAGTAGACAGGCAACTTGAGGATACAGTAGCGTTGATGATTAGTAAACACCCAGATGTTAATAGTGAATACAAATATGGCAGAACCTTACTGCATATCGCTGTCGATTTCAAACTTAAGGATGTAGCCAAACAACTCATTGCCAAAGGTGCATTCGTTAATGCCAAAAATAACTTGCTTCAAACTCCCCTGCATCTTGCCACTACTCGAGGATCTCAAGATATCGTTGAACTGCTAATTGCTAAAGGTGCAAGGGTTAACGTTAGAAATGTGAAGGGTCAAACTCCATTGTATCGAGCGATCGCGCTCGGACACAATGATATTGCTGCACTGCTAATTAACAACGGTACAGATGTTAATAATATAGATGTATCTGGCACAACTCCACTCCACCAAGCCGCACATTATGGGACTCTAGAAATCTTAAAATTGCTGATTGCTAAAGGTGCAAAGATTGACGCTACAAACTCTTATGGCGACACGTCGCTAAAGATAGCAGAAACCAACTCTAACCCCGACCGAGAAGCAGCAGCCGAAATACTTAGATCTCACGGCGCAACAGACTAATTATCCAAAATCAACCCAGGCAGAAAAATATGGAAATACTACAACTATCGGAAAAAATCCTTGCTGAAAGATATCGCATAATCGGTAAATTAGGACAGGGTGGAGTTGGGATCACCTATGCTGCTGTAGATTTAAACAGCAATCAAAAAGTTGCACTCAAAGCTTTGTCCCTGCGCCTGACTACTGAATGGAAGAAAATCGAGTTATTTGAACGAGAAGCAAAAACTTTATCGGGATTGAATCATCCGGGAATTCCTCGCTACATTGACTACTTTCAAGTTGATACTTCCCAAGATCGTTGTTTTTATATCGCCCAACAACTCGCACCGGGAAAATCTCTCGCACAGTTGATAGAAAATGGCTGGAAACCAAATGAAGCGCAAGTTCGTCATATCGCCTATCAATTGCTAGAAATTCTGGCTTATCTGCAATCGCTGTTACCTGCTACTATCCACCGAGATATTAAACCCCAAAATATTATTCTGCAAAAAAATGGGCGAGTCTTCCTAGTTGATTTTGGCGCCGTTCAAAATACTTACCATCATACCGTTACTGGAGGCAGTACCGTTGTCGGAACCTACGGTTACATGGCACCAGAACAATTCAGGGGAAAAGCTGTATTATCAACAGATTTGTATGGATTAGGGACAACGCTGCTTTTCCTGTTAACCCAGAAATTTCCATCTGATTTACCCAGACACAAGCTGAAGGTAAAATTCCGCGATCGCGTCTCTATTTCTCCAGAGTTTGCCGACTGGTTAGAGAAGATAATTGAACCCGCAATTGAAGATCGATTTCACTCAGCAAAAAATGCTTTATCAGCGTTGCGAGGGGAACAGCCAAGCGGGATTAATCCCGAAAAAATGTTTAAGATATCGCCCCAATCCCGAATTACTTTAATTGACGCTAAACGGTGGTTATTCATTAAGATATACCCCAATCGTTTACCTAGCAAACTCAAATCGTTTTTCCAATTCATTCATCTGAGTTATAAAGTTTTACTTCCCTTCTCTTTGATTCTGGGATTTTTTGTAAGCCTAGGGGAGATAGGCCGACAGTCGAGTTCGACATATGGCTTGTTTAAATACGCTGTGGCCGACTGGCTATATAAATTATTTGAGCCATTTTTCTTTATATCAATCCAAGCTGTAATAATATTTACCGTATTTTATGCTTTGATGTTCTTATGTAGGTGCTTGTGTAGGATTGCTTCTCGTCTATTCACTAAACCAATTCAAATCACCCCTCAAGATATCCAGCGGGTAAAGTTAAGCGGAATTCATTTGCCATTGCTCAAAAAATCGATGACTTTTTGCCTGATTCGCGCCAAGTCGCGTAACTATTGTTTTGGCTTATTTTTGCCGCAAGCTGAGAAAGAATGGTTGGTAGGGGAATTGAACGATTGTTTAAGTAAACTAACTTAATTCAGTCGAAACTTGTGCTCCTTGAGTATCAAGCCCGATCGCCCTTACATCAGCCTTTACCCCAAATTCCATCCAAGCAGCAGCCATTTCCCTCTCAACCGCCTCAGCGTTAGCCACATCCGTTAAAGCTAAAAGTGTTGGCCCGGCACCGCTAATTACCATTCCATAGGCCCCTGCATTCACGGCGGCTTGTTGCACCGCTTCATATCCCTTAATCAGAGATTGTCGGTAAGGCTGGTGAATTTTGTCTTGGAGGGCGCAGCGCAGCCAGTTTTCATTGCCAGTTTCCAAAGCCCGCACTAGGGATATTACACTGATGTCCCTTGGAATATAAAGTGTAAAACTCCTGGAGTGCGGACATTTGTTCTCTCAATCTAGATATCTCTATATCCAAGGGAGGGAGTAGTTTCTCAAGGTGGCGAACCTCACTAAACCACAGTCGTAACTCGGGTTTGAGAGTTGCATAGAGCGTTTCGGGACACGACAGTAATATTGCTGTTATTATCTCTGCTACGAATGGCTGTTGCGATCGCCACTTGCGTACAACAGACATTGCATCCGAGTCATCGCTTGACAAGCATTGGTGAACAATATCAAACAGTGAATTTAAGTGAATAGCTGCCCGTAATTTCTCAAGTTTCTCTCCTGTCTCTGACGAAGTATGCACCATAGTTGTGAACTCAACAGGCAAATGGTGCAGGATGGTACTGCCAACTGAAGCAATTGAATCAGGTTGCTCTTTTCTCAGAATGTCTGGGAGTATTTCTGTAAAGTAAGGAGCAACACTACGCCACTGATGTAAATCAAAAGCAACATGAAAAAAGGTTTCTGGCAACCTTTCACTCTTCTGCAATAAAATATAACCTCGACATTGATTAGTGACGGGATCGACAGGTTCAAATGCTTGCCATAACAAAGGCAAAGAAACCCAGTGAGGTGGATATTTGAAACGGGCAACATCCAGCAGAAGAACGAGATCCCGCTGTGGATGATAGCCACCAATTGGTGAAAAGTGACCATCACCCGTTTGTCCCAATACCTTTCGGCTGTAGGAAACAACTAGATGAATATCACCTGACGCCGTAGTCACCTCCTCAACTGCTTGCCGAAAGTTTTCCAAGCTGCTTTGGTAGTAACGGTTAGGTTTTACAACAGCACCGTTGCAACGTGCTATACAGACAAACTCATCAAAGGTGATACCGTTTTCTTTAATGACTGAAAGAGGTAAACAACAGTCTAAAAATTCCTCTCCATACCATCTCCACACCCCTTTCCAAATGCGACCCGGATCGATGGATAAGGCATTAAGAACAACAACTAAACTACCCAATCCACAAAAAGCGGGTTCTGCTTGAGTATGAAACTGTTCAGCTAGAGCAAAATACCCTTCCATACCTCCCAATGCCAAGGCTTCTCGAAAAATTTGCCTTCCCTCTACGGAGGAAAAGGCAATAGCAGAATCGGGGAGTGAACGACGATAGAACCCTTGAGCAGACATTGAGTGTTTTAACCTTTATTGCTTATGGTGCTAATAAATATTATGCAAGAGCGTCACATTGATAATGATGAATGCACTTATTTACTATTTTTTCAATTACTTCGCAAGCTGCATCGGAGCTCAAGAAGGCTCGATCGGCGAACTCGACGAAACCACCGTGTCATTAACGGGCGCGGCGCCGAAATCGGCAAAACCCTCGCCACCAGTCGCCGGATTGCCAAAGTCGCCTTCACCGACGAAACCACCACCGGCAGGCTAATCATGCAATATGCCTCCCAAAATGTCATCCCCGTCACCCTAGAATTAGGCGGCAAATCCCCCAACATTTTCTTTGAAGATATCTGCGCCCAAGACGACGAATTTCTCGACAAAGCAGTCGAAGGATTAGTCATGTTTGCCTTCAACCAAGGCGAAGTGTGCACCTGTCCCTCCCGCGCCTTAATTCAGGAGTCAATCTACGATCGATTCATGGAAAGGGCGATCCATCGCATCCGTCAAATCAAACAAGACAACCCCTTAGATCCGACAACCGCCCTCGGCGCGCAAGTCTCCGTCAACCAGATGGAAAAAATCGCCGAATACGTCAAAATCGGTCACGCCGAAGGCGCAGAATGTCTAATTGGTGGCGAAAGAAACATCTTATCCGGCGACTTGCAAGACGGCTATTATTTCCAGCCGACAGTCTTCAAAGGAAACAACAAAATGCGAATTTTCCAAGAAGAAATCTTCGGCCCAGTATTAGCAGTCACCACCTTCAAAGACGAAGCCGAAGCATTAGAAATTGCCAACGATACTCTCTACGGTTTAGGTGCAGGAGTTTGGACTCGCGACATCAACACCGCCTACCGCATGGGTCGCGCCGTTCAAGCAGGCCGCGTGTGGACAAACTGCTATCACCTCTATCCAGCCCACGCAGCATTCGGCGGCTACAAATCATCTGGTATCGGCCGCGAAAATCACAAAATGATGTTAGATCACTACCAGCAAACTAAGAATTTGTTTGTCAGCTACAGCCCGAAAGCTTTAGGTTTTTTCTAAAGTCTTCACTTATGGGTTTGTAGTGAGGAGTAAAGTCCTTCAACTATTAAATTATGTCAGGAACAGGCAAGATGCCTGTTCCACAAAGAGGGAATTTTCTGCTTGTGGGGTGTACCGCCCGCCCACAAATACAATTTAGATGCCTGATAGCTTACTATAAGCTCATAATAATAACTAGAGATTTTTGTAAACAGACTGCAATGGAAACTGCAAAAGTCACCGCAACAGAAGCGGCTTTAAAATTAATTAACCATCTCAAAACTAAACACGGAGAATTGATGTTTCACCAATCCGGCGGCTGCTGCGACGGTAGTTCCCCCATGTGCTTTCCCGATGGCGAATTGATAATCGGTGATGGTGACGTATTGCTGGGCGAAATAGGCGGTTGTCCCTTTTATATTGCAGCCCAGCAATACAAATATTGGCAGCACACGCAGTTAATTATAGACGTGGCATCGGGGCCAGGAGGCAGCGATTTTTCCCTGGAAGGGCCGGAGGGAGAGCGTTTTATTACTCGTTCCCGGTTGTTTGTTAATGCTGATTAACCTGTTTTTTTTTATTCCAATCGCTTAGGGAGTAAGATTAAATGAACCGCGAAGGCGCTAAGAACGCGAAGGAAGAAAAAGAAGAAGATGCAGTTGTTGCTTCGACTACAAACGTATTTCCTCAATAAAGGAGATACCATCGAAAATGCCATTTTTAAAGGCTTGAGTGCTACGAACTCGCTGATTTTCGCTGAGTAATGTCATTGTTTCAACGAAGGTTATCAATGCGTTATCTTGGGTTTTAGTTGCCCGAAAGCAAACGGTTTCCTGGCCTGCATCCCAGGCGATCGCGGAAAAATCCGAATAACTGTTAGAAGACATTTTCAGCATCCGATTTTCAAATTCACCTTCAAAATTTAACTGGAGGCGAGAACCATCTGAATATTCATAATTGTTAACTTGTCGGTAGCGACTCCCCTCAATCGAGATGGTAAAATTACCCAAGAAGCTGCGAGAAAAATGTCCGCGAGTATCGGTCTTAATATACTCACCTTGCCAAGTGCCAATATGACGCGTGAAAATTTCAGGAACTTTCTCTAAATCAGGAGGATTTAGAGGGGGGAGAGTATCTTGATGAATCACCAAATCGTTACTCATTGATTGGCCTCCACTTTCTTTACAAAACGCGATCGAGTAAAATGCTTTTTTCTGAGATACCCTATTTCTTCACGAAGTCGGGCATCTGGGTATATTGATGATTTTTAAGTGGGCTAACGACGGCCTATTTTCAGACTCATTTCACGGCTAGTGCGTTGATATTCATGGACAATAGGTAATCTTTCCGCTTGAAAATTTTCCAGCGCTTCGGCAATATTAGCACTATCTCTGAGATGTTGTGCTAAACACAGACCATCTTCCCAACCGGAAGTCATACCTCTAGCGCGTGTGGAACTTTTCGCGTGGGCCGCATCTCCAATTAAGATAACACGACCATCATAGATTTTTGGTAGGGGGTCAATGTCATAGGAAAAACGACAGACAATATTTTCCACAGGGGTTGATTCAATTACTTTTCGCGCATCCTCTGGGAGTTTGGCTAGTTCTTGGGGAGGAATGGTAATATAGCATTTCTTAGAAAGATGAGGTATAATATAACTGACTTAAACGGAGTGAAAAATATAGAACTTCAAAATGTTATACAGCTCTAATTAAATAGGGCGATCTTCGAGCAGTAGTCCCTCGACCCGCAGCAGTCACTAGAATGACAACTATCTCAAATTTTAGCAAGGATCACGCATTAGTAAAAATGAAAACTTATTCGATTGATTTTAGACAAAAAATTATGGATGTGTACCATAATGAACCGCTGTCACAAAGAGCAATAGCTAACCGTTTTTGTGTAGCCCTAAGTTTTGTCCAAAAATTGGTTAAACAGTATCGTGACACCCAAAACATTGCTCCTCGCACTGAGCGATGTGGAGTCAAATTAAAACTGAATGCAGAACAACTGCTAATTTTAGCGGAATTGATTGAAGCAAACAATGATGCAACTCTCGAAGAACTCCGTTATTTACTGTACCAAAAAATTGGTTTTACCATCAGCGTAGCAACGATGGGAAGAATGGCAAAACTCTTAAACATGACTTTGAAAAAAAAACTCTTTTCCCGTCAGACAAAGGCACTGACAGGGTTCAGAACCTGCGATACGAGTTCTGGCAAAAAATTAGAGAAGTTTGTTTCAAAGACTTAATATTCATTGATGAATGTGGAGTAAACTTGGCAATGGTTAGGTTATATGCTCGATCTCTAAAAGGTTCAAGAGCCAAGGGATCAAAACCGAATAAACGCGGAAGAAATGTCTCAATAATTGGAGCTATATCGGTCAAAGAAGTCCTAACATCAGTTAATTTAATAGGTACAACTGATGCAATTACATTTGAGGCTTTTATTATCCGAAAATTAGTGCCAAAGTTATGGAAAGGTGCTTGTGTAGTCATGGATAATTGTACTATTCATACCGGAGAAGAAGTAGAAAAAGCCATCCAAAAAAAAGGGGCTAAATTAATATACTTGTCGCCCTATTCGCCGGATTTCTCCCCAATTGAAAATTTATGGTCAAAACTTAAAAATATTCTCCGTTCTATCAAGACACCTAATTATAAAGAGTTAGCAAAAGCCATAGAGTTTGCATTTAGTGAAGTTACATCAGCAAATATTTGGAATTGGTTTACTCACTGCTGTTATTGTACCTCACCTTTGTAAGAAATGCTATATTATTAGGTTGGAGTTTCCCGGTTTCGGAGTCTGTGCGCTCTTTTTCAATAAAGAAACCCCAATGAGTGCGACCACCGCCAATGTGAAAGAAGTTGGCATAAATTCCTCGACCGCGTACATAAACAAAAAAGTTTCCTTCTGGACAGAAGCTGTGATCTTCGACAATTCCTCGCCAGACGATATCGCCTAAATAGAAGAGTTCAACACCTGGAACTATATACTGACGAACCTTGGAGACGATTCCATCTGCACCAATTAAAAGATCGCCTTCCCATTTACGGCCATCTTTGAAGTGGACGATCGCACTGTGCTCGGTTTGGGCGATCGATGCTAATTCCGCATTAAAATGAATACACTCAGGGGGTAACTTGTCGAGGAGTGCTTCTAGAATAGCTTTGCGGTGTACCAGCATTCCTGGAAGTTCATGTTCTTCGTAGGTGACTGGTTCGGAATTGATGACACCGCCGCGGAGGTTGCGAAACTCGAATAGTTTAACTCGATCGCCTGAGTTGATAATTTTTTCGGTGATTTCAGGGTTGCCTTGATGAAGTGCTTGCATACCTGCTTGTACGATCAGGATACCACAGCCATCGGTGCGCGGATGGGGTGCTTTTTCAAACAAGTCAACTTGAAACCCTTGTTGAATCAGCAGAATTGCTAGATAAACTCCTGATGTTCCTGCGCCGATAATACCTATCCTACTTTGGGACGAAACCATTTGTGCTTCTCCTGATTTAAGATTGCCGATCGGTTCTCAACTATTATTGTAATTAAGGAAAATCTAATTTGCGCGATCGCTCTATTGCGGATTGAGCTTTTGCTGATAATAGCGACAGCTTGAAACCTGCAGCTATTATCAGTATCTCGACTGGTGCAGGATTAATTTTTAATTGACGAGTTCAAAATTGACGCACTCCAAACTTAAGACTACTTTAAGCTTGAGTATTTTTAATGAGAGCCAATTCAATTTTGTCACCAGCCTTGTGACTCACTTGCGCGCGCAAACCCGGCCCAAAAAAAGTAGCTATTTTTTCTTGCTTTTCTTCCCAGACTTCGATCGACATTAGCGGCGAATAAAACTCTAGAATTAACCCATAAGCACCATCAACATTAACTTCCCGCAACCCTTGCAGGAGCGGCCGTTCCTCGTCTGTTGGGGCCAGGCCCAAGCGCTCCAAAGCATCATCTAAGTGCGCGGGTTGGCCGTAGCGAAATCGCGTAATATCTTTGCGGACTTGGTTTTGAGTATCTGTGGCCTGACTTTCTCGCAGGAGAAGAACTTCGGGAGAAGTTGGTTCGGTGAACTCCACTGGTTCGAGTTCAGCCGCTTTCAGGGCCAAACCTCCCAGCAACAGCGGAATTCCATAAAAAAAACCGGCTAGGTTCAGGGTAGGTCTATCTGTGAAGTATGCTCCGAACCCGACTGCTGCTATAATACCGCCCACAACTAAGGCTAGGTTTGCTAAAGAAATTTTACGTAACATATTAGTGAGGTAAGTAGTCGGACAGAAATAATATACTTTAATTATTATCTGTCAAAAAGTCTTGAATAAATTTAGTTTTTTTGCCAAAAGACCTGCAAAAACTGCTAGCATCTATGAGCGCGGGAGCGGTGTGCATCCACAGTCTTGTCTCTAGGTTCAGAAGCTTATCCTGCCGGACTCGCCCGGGCACGCCATCGGTAAATATCCGTGTTAATTGCGCGGCGTTGGTTCCAGAAGGCAATCGAGATCGGCAGTATCATCAAAGTATACAGAGTGGCGATCGCAGACACTCTTGCCCTTTAAACCATTTTTCGGACATGATTAAAGACGAAGACAAACAAACTGCTGGAGCAAACAAGGCGGTTTTGGAGCAGATTAACTCGCTCAAACGCGAAGATGAAAGGCTTTATAATATCTTAGCGATCGATGTCTGGGCCCTAGCCAAGACGATGGATGAATATCAACCGGGATTTTGGGCTGCTTTTATGAAAAACCGGGAGAAGGCCCTGAAGCGATTTTTAGCCGGAATGATGAAAAATAAACCCGCAGATACCAAACGTCCGCCTTTTTTGCGCTAAAATTTGGCTGAAGTTTGGGGGAAGTTTTGATGTACAATCAAACTATAACACAGACCCAAAAACCCTGAGCAGGTTCATCACTTCCCATATAAAAACAGTGAAGGATTTGCCCAAAAAGGTATGTCGGTGGATTAAGAATCTCCGTCTGTTCGCAGGGGGGAATGTCAAATATTTTTGTTAATAGTAGCAAAGGCAAAAAACCATGGATGCACAAACAATCAAAGAGCGCGTAGCACTGATCGAGAGCAAGCGGGAATCCCTCGTGCGGCTGTTAGATCGATCGGACTTGGGAGCCGTGAGAATAGATGTGAGTCAGGCGATCGAAGAAATTGACGATCTCTTAGAAGAATTTAAGCGGACTTTTAACAGTTAAGTAGTCATTAGTCAGTAGCCATTAGTCAGTAGTCGGCTAACCTGCCGCGCATTTAATTTGCACGTAGCAATCCTTTCGTCAGTTATAAACGTGGTTTGGGTTTCTAGTCGGGACGGGCTAGAAGCCCATCCCACAACTGGGAGGGACGGGCTTCTAGCCCATCCCAGAAATCCTGCAAGGATTGCTATAGTTGTGTTTACTAAAAATCTTGTGGGGTGGGCAGGAGAACCCGCCCAAAAAGTTAAAATTAAATGCAGTACAGCTTAATAGCTAACAAGAACCGACCACTGCTAACTGCAAATTTGACTACTGACTAATGACCACTAACTAATAACTAATTCATCACCATATCCATCAAAATTTGCTGAGAACTTACTTCTGGGCAATTAGCAGGCGGCCGCCGCTGAGAGTAGTGTCCGCCAGACTGCAAATCCCAAGCTTGGCGGTTGTCAGCCAGCATTACCCCCAAAATTTCTTGCAATTCCATGGCAATTGTCGGGTCTTCCACCTGAACTATGGCCTCAACCCGTCTGGTGAGATTGCGCTGCATCCAGTCAGCAGAACCAATATACACCTCTTCGTTGCCACCGTTGAAAAAATAAAACATCCGAGAATGCTCTAAAAAGCGACCGATAATACTGATAACTCGGATATTTTCGCTAACACCCTCAACGCCGGGACGCAAACAGCAAATCCCCCGGATAATCAAATCAATTTTAACTCCCGCTTGCGAAGCTTCGTACAAAGCAACAATGATTTGAGGGTCAACTAAAGCGTTCATTTTAGCGACTATGCGGCCGCAGCTACTGATACCGCTTTCGGCCTGCAAGCGACAGAAGTCTGCCTCGCGCCGGATTAAAGCTAAAAATCGCTCGCGCATATTGACCGGCGCTACCAATAATTTGCGATAAGATACCTGTCGCGAATAACCAGTCAAATAATTAAACAAATCCGCCAAATCCGAACCCAAATCCTCGCGACAACTCAACAAACCCACATCGGTATACAGTCCGGCTGTTTTGGGATTGTAATTGCCCGTGCCGATGTGGACGTAGCGACGGATGTACCCCTCCTCGCGACGCACTACCATCACAATTTTGGTGTGGGTTTTGAGTCCCACCAAACCGTAAACTACATGGACTCCAGCTTGTTCTAATTTACGAGCCCAAAGAATATTATTTTCTTCGTCAAACCTAGCTTTGAGCTCTACTAAAACGGCTACCTGCTTGCCGTTTTCTGCTGCTTGAATTAAGGCGCTGACGATCGGCGAATCTCCAGAAGTGCGGTATAAAGTCATTTTAATCGCTAATACCGAGCGATCGTGCGCCGCCTCAGTAATAAACCGCTGTACCGTCGCCGCAAACGAGTGATAAGGATGGTGCAGCATCAAATCGCCCTGGCGGATGGCGGTGAAAATATCCTCGCCCTCCTCAGCATCCAACCTCGATTTGTCTAAAATCCTTGCCGGTTCCGAGTTTCGCAAGCGCGGCGGCACAACCGGAGTCCAAGGCGGGTCTTTCAGTTCCGGCGCTGGCAGCCCCACAAAAGACATCAAATCCTTGAGGCCTAGCAGCCCCTCTACGACGTAAACATCTTGCTCGCCGAGGTCCAGTTCCTCCATCAGCATATCTCGCAGCGCAGGCGGCATAATCGCTTGAATTTCCATCCGCACCGCAGAACCTCCAAACCGGCGCTTGCGGAGCTCCTGTTCTATTGCCAGCAGCAAATCCTCTGCCTCATCTTCCTCCACCGTCAAATCGGAATTGCGAGTAATGCGGAACGGGTGATATTCCTCAACGTCCATCCCCGGAAACAAAGCTTCTAAATTGTGGGCAATCACCTGTTCTAGGGGCACGCCAGTCCAAACAGGAGATTTGCCCCTCTGCTGCCACTGCAAATCCCCCGGTAGTGGCAAAAACCTCGGCAGTACCTGCGGTACTTTGACACGGGCAAATAATTCTTCCCGCGTGTCAGGGTCTCTGACTACTACTGCTAAATTAAGGCTGAGATTGGAAAGGTAGGGGAATGGGTGGCTGGGGTCAACTGCTAGGGGAGTGAGTACGGGAAATACTTGTTCTTTGAAGTAGCGGTGCAAGTAATTGCGCTGTTCTTGATTGAGGTCAATGTAGTCGAGAATGTAGATTTCGCTTGCTGCTAGTTTCGGCCGCAGGGTTTGCTCAAAATACGAGTGCTGCTGAGTAACCATCGGCAAAAGCCGCTTGTTCAGGGCATCTAGCTGTTGTTGGGGCGTGCGGCCGTCGGAGGTCAATTTGCTGACTTTTGCGTGTACTTGTTGTTTGAGGGCGCCCACGCGCACCATAAAATATTCGTCTAGGTTGGAGCTAAAAATAGCGAGAAATTTGAGTCTTTCTAGCAGGGGCGTGCGGGGGTCGAGGGCTTCGTGGAGCACGCGGTTGTTGAATTCTAGCCAGCTTTGTTCTCGGTTGAAGTAGTATTGAGGATCGCTGAGGTTGATTTCAGTGTAGGTTTTGGCGGGGGTCTTTTTTGGCTTGGGCATGGTTTGAGGGAGTCTTTGGGAGGCTCGGTTGATCGCATCTGTGAATTAGTATCGCAGGTTAAACTATTTGTTCGCATCTGCTTTTGGTCGATCGCTCAAACATTGAATTTAGGCAAAACTTTCAACTATTTTTCTAGGATTACCACGAAATCCTCAATCATCACATCAAAAGTTCGAGCCAGCTTGTGGACTGCTGCAAAGTCAACCATTGCCATACCCTGAGAACGGGCATAATTGCTAATGGTACTGTAGCCCACGCCCGATCGCTCCGCAACTTCCTTGAGCGTCCATCCCTTCTCGGCAGCCAACTCTCGAACCCGCAATCTGACTAAGCCTTTGCTCATATTGACTATTTACAAAATTTTGGATTTAGTATAATATATCAAAAAGCGATCGCCCTCGGTCGGCCAACTAAAGACGATCGCCAGTTAAAATTAATCCCGACAGATAATTTCTGTCGATCGCACCTAGCAGATAGATTTACCTACCACCACCAGATGCAACTACAATGGTATCAGAAAATCAGTTAAGATCGTCAGCGATCGGCGCATCAAAAATTATTCACAAATCGTCGATCGTCAATCCGCGATCGAGATTTGTCACCGAAGAAACAGTAGCACTCCTATTCAACATCTCACCCGAACAGATATACCGGATCGAATGCTGCCACAACGTGGTGTACGTTCATGCCAAAGGCCTGAGTCGATTTGTCAGCTACGCCGATTTCCCCCCAATCTTAGAAGTAAAACCGCCCTGTGCTCAAGATTTTGTCGCATGGTACAAACGCTGGAAACGGACACAAGCACCAGAATTTTGGACTAAATTCTATACGTACAACTTCAAAACGGCTGTTTCAGTTGACAGCTTGCTTGAGTGGGGTAAATTAGTCGCTACAGTTAAATCGGTAATTTGTGCCTCAGCGCTGCAACAGCTACGAGATGTTTACGCTCAAGAAAAAACATTGATGGAACATTTTTAAAGTAGGCGGGGCGGAGCAACCCGCGATTGTGGGTCTCCAGCAATATACAGCAGATTCGAGGTGTATGAAGTACACTCCGCGAGCGAATGCCGTAGGGACACGGCACTGCCGTGTCCCTACCTCTGCTAGTACCCTACGGGAGAGAAATTATGCTCAAAACTCACCCTTTACCTTCCAATCCCCACATATTGGAAACCAGACGCTTCTAAAGCCTTCTTGTCTAAGAAATTGCGGCCATCAATCATCACCGGATGATTCATCAACTTCGCCATTTTATCGTAATCTAAATTACGAAACTGTTCCCAGTCAGTCACCAACACCAAAGCATCGCAACCATCAGCCAGTCTTTCCGGATCGGTTTCTACCAACACTCCCGACAAACCGTGACGCATCCCAGTTTGAGAAACAATCGGATCGTAAGCTTTAACTTTCGCTCCCAATCGGTTTAAACTCTCGATTAAATTCAGCGCAGGAGCATCTCGCAAATCGTCAGTATCCGGCTTGAAAGTCAAACCCAAAAGTCCGACAGTTTTACCTTTGAGAATCTTCAAAACTTGTTGCAACTTTTCAATAGCAATCAAGCGCTGGCGTTCGTTAACTTCCACCGCTGCTTTCAGCAAATGCGCCTCGTAACCGTAATCCTCAGCAGTGTGAACTAAAGCCGAGACATCTTTGGGGAAACAAGAACCACCCCAACCAATGCCAGCTTGCAGAAACTTGTTGCCAATGCGCGAATCTAAGCCGATACCTCGGGCAACTTGACTAACATCTGCACCAACGCGATCGCAAATATTAGCAACTTCATTAATAAAGCTAATCTTCGTAGCCAAAAAAGCATTAGCTGCGTACTTAATCATCTCCGCTGAACTGATATCAGTCATCACCACAGGAACCTCCGGCAAAGACGGATTTTCTGCAAACTTGCGATCGACAATCGGCCGGTATAACTGTAGCATCATATCCATGGCCCGCCGAGAGGTGCTGCCGAGAACAATGCGATCGGGATTAAAAGTATCGAAAACAGCACAGCCCTCGCGCAAAAATTCCGGGTTGCTAACCACATCAAATTGAACACCTTTTTTTGCTGCTACTTCCTCACCAGTAGCCCCCTCACCGCTTTGAGGTTTTTGACGTTCTGCTAAACCGTCGAGTACAATTCTTCGCACCCAATCCCCCGAACCGATGGGCACCGTTGACTTGTTTACGATTACTTTGTAATCGCCGTCGAGGTGAGCGCCAATCCCACGAGCAACCGCTTCCACGTAGCGAGTATCGCTTTCCCCAGTAGGCAAAGGAGGCGTCCCCACGGCAATAAACAAAATGTCCCCGTGAGCCACTCCGGCGGCCAAATCCGAAGTAAATTCTAGATTGCCAGATTCAGATGCAGAAGACATTAATTCAGACAGTCCGGGTTCAAAAATTGGCGAATGTCCAGACTTCATTAATTTAACTTTTTCTTCGTTGTTGTCTACGCAAATCACGTGGTGGCCGATGTGGGCCAAGCAAGTGCCGGTGACTAAACCAACGTATCCTGTACCGATGACGCAAACGTGCATAGAAATCTCCTCAAAGTTAGTAAATAAATCAGATGAAAGAAAGAAGGAAAAACAGTTTGTAGGGGTACTGCCCCTGTGCCTACCCTTAGTGAGGCAAACTACGGGGAGTTTGCCCCTACAAATCGGCCGTCTCTACTTTTGGTTTCCCTCAATGCGATCGCGAAAATCCTTTATAGTCAACTCTAAACCTTGATCCAGCGGCACAGTTGGCTCCCACCCCAACCAACTCTTAGCACGAGTAATATCCGGTTGTCGCTGTTTGGGGTCGTCTTCCGGCAGCGGTTTAAAGATAATTTCTGCCCCTGGATTTATCATATTTTGAATTTTTTCTGCCAGTTCCAAAATAGTGTATTCGCCGGGATTCCCCAAATTCATCGGCCCGATTTGGTCGCTATTCATCAAACGAATAAATCCTTCCACCAAATCAGAAACGTAGCAAAAACTCCGTGTTTGGGAACCGTCGCCGTATACTGTCAGCGGTTGATTCCGCAAAGCTTGAGCAATAAAATTGCTCACTACTCGGCCGTCATTTTCCAACATTCGGGGGCCGTAGGTATTGAAGATTCGTACAACTCGAATGTCTACTCCATTTTGGCGATGGTAATCAAAAGATAAGGTTTCAGCTACTCGTTTCCCTTCGTCATAACAACTGCGAATTCCTATACAATTAACGTTGCCGCGATAATCTTCTGTTTGCGGATGGACATCAGGATCTCCATACACTTCGGAAGTGGAAGCGAGAAAGAATCTTGCTTTTACCCGTTTTGCCAATCCCAACATATTCATCGTGCCGATGACATTTGTTTTAATGGTCTTGACAGGGTTGTACTGATAGTGTATGGGGGAAGCGGGACAGGCCAGATGGTAAATCTGATCTACCTCTAACCGAATCGGTTCCGTGATGTCGTGGCGGATTAGCTCAAAATACGGGTTGTCCAGCCATTTGAGGATATTGCGTTTAGTCCCGGTGTAAAAGTTATCCAGGCAGACTACCTCATGTCCTTGGGCCATTAAGCGATCGATTAGGTGGGAACCGAGGAAACCCGCACCGCCTGTGACTAAAATTCTCATTGTGGAAACTGCCGTTCTGTTTAGGGGTAGGACTGGAGTACAAAAATTCAGTCGCTCGAATGAAACTTACTAATAGAATAACAAAATTGCGATCGACAATGTAAAGACTTATGCGTTACTTTTATAAAATCTTTAATTAACTTAGCATTTTCCAAGACTTTGAACAAAGTGCTATAATTCCAAAATCTTCGCTAGCAATTTTTATTTAAGTTTCACTATTTCCGAAAAAATACTGTTGACAATACTTTTGTTATTTGTTAATGGTTATTAGTTAGTTGATGACTTCGGTTTAAGGTTGGGCGATGCCCTACGTGATAGCTGCGCTTCAGGGGCTTGTTGGAAAAAACAAGGGTGGATTTATCTCAAAAGCAATATGAGAGAAGTTATGTCGATTTGGCGAAGAGGATGTCCGCCACTTTCAACCCTGGGTTGCACCCGTTCAATTGCGAGTTATGGAGATTGCAGCCAGAACTAAATCAGGTGGATTTTGTAGCCTTTAGTTTTACAGTTTCTCAAGAATCGAGCAAAGTTACGATCGGCTAAAGTTGTCTCGAAGGCGAAATCCGTGCCAGAGTCTGATAAAGTTCGCAGTCTTTGTATCATTAAGCGTGCTGCGAGGATAGTAAGTGACTCTGGATTGAATGGGGACATTCCGACCGCGCATCTGCATTGACAGATTCAAAACATTCTCAAAATAAAAATTTGGTAATAATATCGGGAAAACCGTAGTTTTACTTGAACCATTAGGGCCGCCAACCATGTAAATATTTGGCCTAATAGTAATATTAATTTTATAGCTTGTCTCTTAGTCGCCCTCTGCTGGGACGAGAGTTGGTGTAGGATTGGTTTCAACCGCCGAATCCTCAAAGGGATAACTAACTATCCCTTCCCTCCCCATGACATCTCAACCCAGCGGCGGAATAGTTCGACAGTAATACTGTAGCAACCATCACTTTCTCGAACCACATCGTGGCGTTCGAGAGTTTTTAGTGCTTCCTGTAAAATGGTCTCATCCATCCCTGTTTCTTGACTCAGCCTGTCGAGATTCATTCCTTCTAAGTGAGGTGCTAAGGCTTTTAAAATCTCCTGTTGTCCCGATGCGCCTTGCGCTGCTTGACCCCAAACTCCTGTAAAATAGTAGCGACCTCGGCTGAAGAATTCCGGGTCATTGATGACAGTTGCTACGTCTTCTAGTGTAAACATTGGATCGCGGGGGCGTCCCATTTCAAATACTTGGTCGTTGTAGAGGCGGACTAACAGAAATCCTACCAATTGCGTGAGGTAGGGTTGGCCGTGAGTTAGTTCATAAATGCGATCGAGTGCTTCAGGTTTGTAGTCGAGGAGAAAATCATCATCGGGATTGGCTAAAACTTGGCGAGTTGCACCTAGACTCAGGAAACCTACTCGGATGGGAATAATGCTAGCAAAAAAAGGATTGAAATAATCCTCGGTCATTTCATCCAAGGTGTGCAATCCGGCAAAAACAAAGGCTACTTTAGAACTCATTTGCACCATCCCTCGCAAAAAACCGATAAAATCTTGATTGATGTTCCCAGCGTCTATCAATTCTTCTATTTTTTCAAACTCGTCTAAAGCAACGATCAATCCACTTTCTACATTTGCTATTACTTGTTCGATGTAGCGTCCAAAAGTGACATAGGGTAAATCGAGTAAATCGCGATCGGCAGGAGGTGCAATTTTGACTGTTTTGGCAATGGCATCGGTGATGAATATTAGCAGTTCGCCGACTCCTTGAGAGCAATCTCCTACCCGCAGCAAATTGACATAAGCTACCTGTACTTTGGAGCCTAAGCAGTTGCTAGCATTCAACAAAATCGAAGTTTTTCCCATCCGCCGATGACCGTAGAGAGCCACAGATTGAAGCGGATTGCCTTTTACCCACAACTCCTCTAGCTGTCTGATGATGTCTTCGCGGCCGACAAATAGCTTGCCTTGAACTGGATCGCCAATTATATAGGGGATACTGACAGGTTGAGTAATCGAAATATCTCCGATTTTTCCGGTCACTTGCAGTAATATTTGTTGCCATTTTTGGGCAGTTTGAATAATTAAATTTCGTTCACATTGTGGTATAATATCTGGAGTATCGAGGATAGTTTCAAGCTCACCTAATGCTCGGTTGAGGGCAAGGGAACGGGCAGAACGAGATACGCTATTGTGGACGACTTGAACATCGGCAATTACCCGCCGTAGAGAGGCAATTGCTGTCCAAGAAGTCTCACGCAGCAGAGGTGGATTTGGGGAAGCAGGCAGTTTCAGGAAAGCAATCTCGGCTAGTTCTCCTGTTTGGTGAAAATCTGTGAGAATCTGCGCTAAGGTAAACATCTCGTCTCCATAAAGCAGATCTCGCACTACAGCGAAAGCTTCTGTGGCTTTCTCTGCTTTTTGCTCGTGGAGATACCAAAAACCAGCGGCAGAGGCACGGGCAGGAGTATTTAAACGAATTTCTGTTTGAAAAAGAGCTTGAATTTGTTGTGGCCAAGGTGCGGTGATGAAAAAACCTGCTACTGCTTCTGACTTCATTCCTTCACTTAGAGAAGCTGAGGCAAAACGCACCAACTTCCAATCATAAGGATCTTCTGATAATTGAGCGACGCGATAGATAAGTTGGTCTTTTGGTGTCTCTGCCAGTACACGATTTACAGCTTTAACAACAGGGATAAACTGAAGGGTAAATCCTAGTAATTGGTTAATGTTATGCAATCCTGTTTCCCAATCCCGCCTCAGCCAATTAGCTATTTGCGAAGATAGGTAGGGAAGGGGAAGTGGGGTAATGTGGGGAAATTGTCTATTTTGCTGTTGACGCTGGAGTAGGGTAAACGGTAAAGCGAAAAGCCAATTTTCAGGACGTGCGATCGGCGTGGCGATCGCCAGGCCGAACGCCACGCCCAACGCCACGCCGGACGCCACGCCGGACGCCACGCCCAACGCCACGCCGGACGCCACGCCCAACGCCACGCCGGACGCCACGCCCAACGCCACGCCGGGCGCCACGCCCAACGCCACGCCGGACGCCACGCCCAACGGCACGCTCCACGCCAGGCCGGACGCCACGCCCCACCCCAGGCCCCACGCCACGCCGGACGCCAGGCCGGATCCCACGCCCCACACCACGCCCAACGCCACGCCCAACGCCAGGCCGGACGCCACGGCCCGCGCCACGCCCCACGCCACGCCCCACGCCACGCCGAACGCCACGCCCCACGCCACGCCCAACGCCACGCCAGACCAATCGATAGAAACGCCTATTTCCTCGAAAAGTCTACTCAAGCCTACGGGGATAACAATGATTAACATCAAGGCTTGTAGAATTAACTGACGCTGGACGGAATTTTGACGCAACCAGTCCCACTTTTCTCGCCAGGTTTTGGCGTCTTGTAAATTAGATTTACCCCCAAAAGTAGACTCATACCACCGCACAGCTTGAGGAAAGAAAAACACCCAATATAACAATCGCAGGTAATCTAAAGGATTCCACAAAGAAAGAGAACGCTTCAGTTTGGGAGCTAAATCTAACCGAGGAACAGGGCGATCGTTTTGACTCATAAATAAGTGGGGATGAATAAACAGGACTTACGCACGGGTGGTGAGAAACCGGGTTTTTTACCGAATCTGCGATGTTCTAACGAAATATTTTCGTAAAAAACCCGGTTTCTGGGCCCCCATGTTTAAGTCCTAGTTGATATAACCAGCATAAGTTTGATAGCACAACTGCATCAATTTCTGAGGATAGCCGCCACTTTCAGCAATTAACTCCGCAATTTCTTTCTCAGTAAAATTCACGGGCTGAGCAACAGGTGTTAACCAGGAAGCCTGGAGGCGACTAACAATAAATTCGCGGCTGATTCTTTCATCCCATTGCGTCAGATTTTCCTCAATACAAATCCCTTTAAAAGGAGATGTCATATTTTTATCTTGACTGTCAGGAAACAGCGTATCGAGAGAGGTGCAGGCGGCGACAACTAGACGCAAAGGTGCGTTATTTCCCTCCGCCAAACCCCGCAATTGGCCGCGTACTTGGTTAGTAAATCCATCCCAGGTCATTTTCTCGACTTCATCTAAAAGCAACAGCAATCGGTGCGATTCTAAAGCCCGTTGTAGTAAATATCCTTTTGCTGTCTCGATACTCACTAAGCTGCACAAAGCACCATAAAAGTCATCTTCATCGCGAACATTTTGCAAATTCAGGTAAATGGGTTGGCGTGGAGAATGGAGTTGATTAGGTGCTTTTTGGTAAATGGCTTGTAGGAGAGAACTTTTGCCGATCGCTCTTTCGCCAATGATTGCTACGCTACTGCCACTATTCAGCGTCTCGAACACCCGCCGAATTTCCCTTTCTCTGCCAAAGAAAAATTTCTGATCGTCTATCTTGCCATGCTGGGGAATAAAGGGATTATTGTGGTTGATATTTAGCTGTTCTAATTCTGCTATTGGATTGTCATTTGGTAATGAGTTTTGGGGCGATGGCGTTCCATTGGGTTCTCGAATTTCTTGCCAATCCAATCCTAAAGCCTTGCAAATTGCCACAAAATACTGGGGCTTGACACCCTTACAGTTGAAAAAATTATTAACTCTACCAAGACCGATGCCTGTCTGTGACTTTTTGCCCTCCCCTATCACAACACAATCAGCTAAGTCTTGGCGACTCCAGCCTTTGTCTGTGAGAGCTATTTGTGCTTTTTCGATTCCTGCCTGGGATGCTTTGAGCGTTGGTTGTGGCATAGCCAAATTACAAACCTTTTAAGTATTGTAGCAAGCGATCGCCAACCAAACGCATACCAAACGCATACCAAACGCATACCAAACTCATACTAATTGAAACCTATACACAGGCTGACTTTCAAGCTTTTCCCCTTTAAGATTAAAACATCTCCAATAAGAAAGTAGCAATCATGAAAGCTAAACCAAATATCACACCTGCTAAACCCAAATCTACTAAAATGACTCGTAAAAACACTTTTCCTCAATCTCCCTCTCCTTTCCAGTACGTCTTCGCCACTGTTATCTTTTTTACCTTACTTTCTGGAGGAGTCTCTTTACGAATTAGTACCGAAGATCAGCCATCTCCCCAACAAGCTCGCATTTTTGAGACTTGCAATAGCACTTGGAATATGGGTGTGGGTGCGATTTTCGGACTTTTAAGTAGTAAGGTAGTTCAAAATAATGATGATGATGATGATAATGAGTAATCTCTGATAGTTTATTTGCAAAATGGCGATCGCCCTTCATGTCCAAAAGTGCGATCGCCCTCCTAAAATTAGTTAATGGTATAATCATCAATCAAATACCATTTAGGAGTCAACCAATTATTTTGAATAATGGCAGAGATACTTCTGAAGACACTCCAGAAGTTATAGAACAGGATATAATAGACCAAACGATTGAAGTAGGAAGTGGTTGTGACTGGAGAGGCAGTGGAGTAGAACCTCAGTGGCATAATCCAAAATCCATCAAAGCCTACGACCATATTGATCGCCATCATGGCCCAAAACTGAAACCCCTTAATTTTAGAGGCAGGGCGGCATCAAAAAATCAGCCTCAAGGCCAGTGGCTAAATGCTCAAGACTGGGTAAAAGCTGAACAAGTCACACCGAAATATCCCGGTCGTTACATTATAAATTTCAAGCGTTCTATTGGGAAAGTTCACTATCCAGATGGAACAATAATTGAAAATGTTACCCATGCTTTTATTAAAAGGAAACCAGATGGAACATTCAAATCTGCTTATCCTGTTCTCAATGATGCTACGCTGTCCTCATTAGATAGGAGCGATGATGATGAATAACTATAGCAATTTTACAATTCACCTAGAAGAACCTAATGGCGAAAAATATGCTGACGCACCAGATGACACATTAGGAGAACTTTCGCATTTTGAACTAGGTCTGAAACTATTTTGCTTTGAATGCGATCGTCTAGTCTCAATAGAAATCGGTGAAGAAAAACTAAACGTTTTTTTAGACCCCGATATCTGTATGCTGCTAGAAGATGAACTCCCCAAAAAACTGAGTGAGTTATCCCAAGGAAAACCCATCAACATAGAATTTGTTGAAAGTGTTTGCATCACTCTGGAATTACAGCCCTTAGCCAAGGATCGAATTAGCTGCAATTTAAAAAACTTTGGATATTTATCTCCAAACCAGTTTACCCTAAAATCCAGAAATCAACATTTTGAACTGAATAAAACTCAAGTCATAACAGAGTCAAAGGAATTTGTCGAACAACTTATGGAAATGGCTCTAAATGGTGGCTATATCACCCTCGAAGAAAAGCAAGAATTCCTGATGCCACTCCGCGAAATTGCTCCTGCTTCGGCTATCTCGTAATTAAGTGCGATCGCCCTTCATGTCCAAAAGTGCGATCGCCCTCGATAATTTGACAGTTAACTTATCAAAAACCCTCCCTCAAAAAGTTATCCTCGGCGAGAGGGTAAATCAAACACCACTTCAAATCGGATGTTGGGCACTCGTTGCCGAAACAACTGAAGATGTCCCTCCGCATCCGGCTGCGATAGCGACCGACGATCGCCCATTGCAAGCTGGACGGGCGAGGTGTCACAATAGGGGAAACTTCCAACAGATTGCAGGGCATGAGCGACAGCGAGAGGATTTCAGTGGTTTTGCCAACACAGGCTAAAAAGGATATCGAAAAGTTGTGCGATATCGAAAAGCGATCGATCTCCAACTTTGTCTACCTTCTGATTCAAGAGGCGATCGACCAAGCAAAAACATCCGGCAAGCTCAACTCAACAGATGACTGAAACTAAAACTTGATTTATCGTGCTTAAATTTTAAATCGAGAAGTGCGAAAAAACTCGCCTACTGCAATGCTAATATTCATTAAATGAGAGGTGTAAAAACATGGCAAGCAGCAGGCATATGTCCAGAAGATGCCAGGAGAATTCAGAATGCAGCCGATCGCACAAAACAAACAATCATAGTTGTTGGCAGTCGAGCAAACGGGACAAGTACGCCAACTTCTGACTGGGACTATATAATGTTAGGTAACTCTCGCCAGCGGCATTCCGCTCGCAGTTCCGTCCCTCGCGGTACAAGTGGCGGCGAAATTAATAGTTCAGGTCGAGAAACGGGAATCGATATTTTTACTGGCCCCCTCATCTCAGGAGAACCTCACGTTATATTTGAGCCCGACTTAGGAGAGGCAAATGAATCTAGCCGATGAAATTAGAATCAATCAAATTCAACAAGAATTAATTAGCCACGAAGATGCAAAAAACTGGTTTTTAAGCTTCCCAACCGAATCCCAGCAGGAAATATTGCAGCGGCTATCCTACATGACCCTCCAAGCAGGGGCGCGAGAAGAAGATGTTTCCCTAGCTATTGCCAAATCAAAACTTCGCCCAACTTACACCCCTTGTGTGTTGCTGAGTAGAGGGCGATTAAAAGAACAAATGGCAAAGCTTTTGAAACTGCCGCCCTCAGAATCTATCAAAACCTTTTTCCTGTTAATGAGTTTATTGGCAATTGCCGATGCGCGCAGGTACTGCAAATATTGTCAAGATGGCTGTAGCCACTGGTGGCATCGCGATTTGAGCGATCGCAAAGTTGTAGATGAAATTCGGCGCGAGTTGCAACAAAGCATTTACTCACCTATTTCTAACTTTCCCAAAACAATTAAACTTTCTAAATCTTCCACAGCATCAGGAAGGAAATCTTGTACAGCCCTTCTTACCAACGGCAAAGCAGTTTCATCAGCCCCTCCCAAAATCCGCGTTAGAATCGCCTAGATCTATACCGCGACTAGCTTTTAGTTTCATCAAAACCAAATAAGGCAATCCGATAATTGGCAACCCATCCGGGGCATTATTTGGATTTCTAATTGCCTCTCGTACCCAAGAATCCCTTGATTCAATTACATCCAAATAAGTACCATCAGGCAATTCCCAAGTGCTGGCCCCAATGCTAAGTTTTCCCGTTCTTCGGCTACCAGCTTGTTCTAATTCTCGATAAAGATTAGCAGCATCCTCAGTTAATACTAAAATATCCACATCCTCGGTCATTCGTTCAGGCATATAGAGGCGCGTAGCAATCCCTCCTACTACGACAAACAGAGTCTTTTGAATAATTTTTTAATGTTTGTCAGGGGATGCTTCCAGGTTCTTTTTTTCAGAAACTCTCGACTGCTGCCGTTACCGGGACGACATCTACGCAGTGCAATTTCAATGTAAAGTTTTCGCCTTTGTTCGGGAAGCTTTAGATTTAACATGATTAAATAACATTTCGATAATTATACCCGACATTTTACACCATTTTAATTTAAGCCTTTTAGGGACGGGCAAGATGCCCGTCCCACAATAAAACTCACTCTTTGTGCAACAGGCCCGAAAGCCTGTTCCTGACAAAAAGCCACACAGATTACGAATCTCGATCGAGCTTCAGCACAGCCATAAAAGCTTCCTGCGGCACATCCACAGTACCCACAGACTTCATCCGCTTCTTACCCTTCGCCTGCTTTTGCAGCAACTTCTTCTTCCGCGAAATATCGCCACCGTAACACTTCGCCAACACATCCTTCCGCAAAGCCGGAATGTGCTCCGAAGCAATCACCTTCGCACCAATTGTCGCTTGAATCGGCACCTTAAATTGATGGCGAGGAATCAACTCCTTCAGTTTTTCCGTCAACCCGCGGCCCACATTGTAAGCCTTATCGCGGTGTACGATCATCGCCAAAGCATCAACCGGATCGCCATTAATTAAAATGTCCATTTTCACTAACGGATTTTCGCGATAACCGATGAGGTGATACTCCATGCTCGCATAGCCGCGCGATCGCGATTTCATCTGGTCAAAAAAGTCCGTCACCACCTCCGCCAAAGGCAACTCGTAAACCAGCGTAGTTCGGCCTTGACTCAGATACTTCATATCCATAAAAATGCCCCGGCGACTTTGAGACAGTTCCATCAGCGCGCCCACATAAGTTTCCGGCGACAGCATTTCTACCCGCACATAAGGTTCCTCAATTTTCTCGCGATACTGAGGATCGGGCAAGTGGCTGGGATTGTCAATTGTTAACACTTCCCCTTTAATTGTTGTGATTTGATAAACCACAGAAGGAGCCGTAACAATCAAATCCAAATTGTATTCTCTCTCCAGTCTTTCTTGCACAATTTCCATGTGCAGCAAACCCAAGAAACCGCAGCGGAAACCAAATCCCATTGCACTTGAAGTTTCCGGTTCGTAAGAAAGCGCCGCATCGTTGAGTTCGAGTTTTTCTAAAGCTTCCCGCAAATCGGGAAATTGGTCAGCATCGATCGGGAACAAGCCGCAAAAAACCATCGGTTTTGCTTCTGTATAACCCGGCCAAGGCTCCGGTGCAGGCTTTTTGACCAAAGTAATCGTATCGCCAACGCGAGCATCAGCTACGGCTTTAATTGCCGCGCCCAGATAACCAACTTCCCCGGCGTGCAGTTCGTCTACTTGAACTTGAGTCGGTGAAAGGATGCCTAATTCATCGATGACATATTCCTTACCCGAAACCATCAACAAAACTCGATCGCCCTTTTTGACACTTCCGTCCATCACCCGGAAATACACAATTACCCCGCGATAAGCGTCGTAATAACTGTCAAAAATTAGCGCCCGCAGCGGTTTGTCAACAGTATCCTGCGGCGGTGGCACCAATTCGACGATCGACTCCAAAATCTCATCTATACCAATTCCTTCCTTCGCCGAAGCCTCAATCGCCCCGCTACAGTCCAGACCGATAATTTCTTCAATTTCCCCTTTTACCCGTTCCGGTTCTGCCCCCGGCAGGTCAATTTTATTTAAAACTGGAATAATTTCCAAATTGTTTCCCAAGGCAAGGTAGACATTTGCCAGGGTTTGTGCTTCCACGCCTTGAGATGCGTCTACCACCAGCAGCGCCCCTTCGCAAGCAGCGAGCGATCGCGACACCTCGTAAGAAAAGTCCACGTGTCCGGGAGTGTCGATCAGATTCAGCACGTACTCCTGACCGTCCTTGGCAGTATAATTCATCCGAGCCGCTTGCAGCTTGATCGTAATGCCGCGTTCGCGTTCGAGATCCATATTGTCTAAAAACTGCTCCTTCATCTCCCGTGCCTGCACAGTCCCAGTCGCCTGCAACAGGCGATCGGCCAAGGTCGATTTTCCGTGGTCGATGTGAGCAATAATCGAAAAATTACGAATGCGAGATACAGGGACGTTAGTCATGTTTTTTATCTAAGAGCTAATCGGCAAAGGATACTTTTTGTTGTATGATTACACAAGCAAGAGTCGAGTGCTTACTTCAACCTCTTACTGGGGATTGAGATGAAACCACAACTGAGGCAAACCTCAAGAGTATCAGTTATTAGCCTTTCAAGTGTCCGACCGAGCCAGGACACCCAAAAGGAAAAAACTTTTCTCTCTCTCATTGTACAGAAAGCGGTTAAGCGGTTGAGGAAAGGTTGGGTGCAAATCAGGGACTTCAAATATCTAGTCCAGTCGGTTGTCCTGAAAAGAATTGAAACTTAAGAATTAAAACTAGGATTTTTAACTATGAGCGAATCAAGAATACCTTCCCACAGTTCGTCAGAAAAAGTCGAACTGTCTATCCATATCGATTCTGAACTGCTAGACCAAATTAAGCACTTGACGAATGACCCCAGTAAAGTCATTGAAACAGCAATCAAGCAGTGGCTCAGAGGTGAGCGCCGCGAAGACGAACTGGCTCTGGGTTTGCGCCGCAACCCCCCAGTCCCGCCGCGTGGTGAATGGAACGACTGAGGTGCTCTGGCCGTAGACGGCGCGCGCAAATCTGCGGGCTGTGAAATTTAGATCGCGCGGGCGATCTCCTGCAGATTTCGTGGCTAAAGCTACAGGTGGTGGGCAAGTGAACTCGGCTAAATCACAACCTCGGAACTATTTCAGGTGAGGGAAAAAATGCGTGAGCCATTCCCTGACTAGAGTTGTTCGCAGCCTCATATTTTGGCGTAATTTTCACACTTGATAGTTAATCGGTGCAGATTCCTAATTTCTCAATCTTAATTTTTATCTTTAAATTACCCAAAACGGCCGAGAACGAATAGTTTTGAGTTTTGAGTTGAGTTCAGAATTAAATAATTAATATTTGATGAGTTCATTAATCAGTCAAAAGTCAATAGTAGAAGCCTAAAGTTTTTGCAAATTGTGGTTTTTGAGCGATTAATATTTTAATTAAAAAGCCAACAACTTTTTAAGTGATTAATAACTCAAAAATTAACAGTAGAAGCCCCAAACAATGGAGAGTATTGAGTTCTTTATTAAAAACTCAATACTCCAAAATCCGAACTACTTTCATCCCCTACTCTGATGGACTCTAACACAGATTTCCGGCGATCGAGCCTCGCCTCTACAGTTTTTTTTCAAGAGTTAGGGGCAGAATTAGTATTTACCCAAGACGCCTCTGGTCGATATCTATCTTTTTATTGGCAAAAAGCCGAGCAGTACAACCTTACAGCAGAACAAATTGTCGATCGCCCCCTCAGCGAAACCCTGCAACCCATCCCCCCTGCGCCTTATCTCGATATCCTGCGGCGAGCGCTCGAAACCCTCGTACCGCAACGGTTCAGCTATCCATTTGGCCACGCCGGACAATATTTTCTCTTCGATATGACACTTACTCCGGCGATCGACTCAAACGGCAAAGCTGCAAAAGTCTTAGTTATGGGAAGGTTGCTGTCTGACAAACCCACAGACAAACGGCCAGACTCCCCAGAATTTATGCTCTATCGAGCTGTGCCATCCCCCTGGGACGCCCGCCAACAAATGTCGCTTCCAGCGAGCCGTATCCCCGCTCGATCGCTCCCTCCCTACTCGGAAATCGACCGTAAAATCATCTCCCAAATCGCTCAAAACCTGCACAAAACCCTCGATCTCGACACTATTTGGCAGCAAACTGTTAACAGCTTGGGGCAAGTTTTGAACGCGAGTCGCTGCATCATCTGTTCCTACAAAAAAGACAGCGAAAATCTCGAAACCTCCCCCTTCCTTGCCTCGGAAAATCAGCAAAAATCGACCGCAGCAGCCGAATTACAACAGTCAATAGCTAGGAACCCCTCGCTCCGGATTTCCCCCACTCAAATCGAAAATCTCCAATCAAAAACTTTTAAAGTAGTAGCTGAATACCGCCAAGAAGCTTACTCTTCTATGCTGGGATTAGAACTGCGCGCAGCCGAACAGCCAGGGTGGATTCAAACTTTAGCCACCTTAAAACCAGTAGCAGTCGATTACGCCTCCCCCGCCGCCGATCCCTTCCAGCGCCATTCGGTGCTCGTAGCAGCTACCTCCTATGAAGACCAACCCAATGCACTGATATGTTTGCACCGCTGCGGCAGTTCCCCGAAATGGAGTCATGTCGAACTCGAATTCGCCCGCGAGTTAGTAGCTCAAGTCGGCAGTGCGATCGCCCACGCTACACTTTACCAAGAATTAGAACAGGCCCGCGCCGAAGCCGTGGCTCTTTCCCAACTTAAAAGTCAATTTCTTGCTAATACTTCTCATGAACTCCGCACCCCCCTCAACGGCATCCTCGGCTTCCTAAAACTGCTTGTGGACGGCATGGCAGATGACCCCGAAGAAGCGCACCAATTTATCGAAGAAGCTTACCGCTCCGCAGTACATTTGTTCAATGTGATTAACGATATTTTGGATATCGCTAAAATCGAAGCGGGCAAAATGGAGTTAGACCTCGCTCCCGTCAAACTCGGTGAACTGTTGCAACAAGTTGAGAATTTTACACGGGTTCAAGTCGAGCAAAAGCGATTGCAATTTCAAATCCAAAAACCCGCTGTGGAGGACGAGATTATTTTGTATGGCAACTACCAACGCCTGCTTCAAGTAATCTTGAACCTCACGGGCAATGCAATTAAATTTACCGGGGAAGGGGGAATTCGTATCAGTGCTGAAGTTATTAAGAAAAAGGTGACTCTTAACAACCTGCAGTTCCCCGGAATGGTGAAAATCCGAGTTGCTGATACTGGGATTGGGGTTTCTCTCGACAAGCAAGATAAATTATTTGAGTCGTTTTTTCAGGTGGACGGCGATCGTACCAGGCAATACGGCGGCACAGGTTTGGGATTGGCTATTTCTCAAAAACTGGTAGAAGCAATGGGCGGTACAGTAAATTTTTACAGTATGGGGGAAGGACTCGGATCGACTGTTACTTTTACTGTGCCGCTTTATCAAGAACCACTATTTAAAAATTAATCATCGGTAATTGATCATCAGTAATTGGTCATCGGGACGTTGAAGGAATCAGGAATCAGGAATCAGCAAAAATTAAGAAGCAAGAGCGAATCAGGAAGCCGAAAAAAAACTGCTATAGCGGTTCTCAACTTTCGTGAGGTACTCGCTAGCTTTCTTACCAATTACCAATTATCAAACTGTACCTTACTCACTTAAAAATTGCTATATTCCTGTCTTCGTAAGTTCCGTTGCGTGAATAAAGGTCATCGATAATTGGTAATTATCCTACCAACACAGTTCGATCGCCCACCAGCGTATCAATTTTGACTTTTATGCGTCGCCCAGCTCCCTCCCTGGGAGTTTTGCACTCATATTGATCACCCACGCCACTTCCGATCCCCACCCAGAATTAGCATAAATCAAATCCGGGGCATACGGATAACAGCTCATCTTTAATCTGTCGGCTGGCAGTTCACACGTCCTAGTAAACCCCCACAAACCGCCAACTTTACAAGAACTTAATGCCTACTTTTAGCACTAATTCAGCTTCCCAATCCCCTACTGTAAAGGGTTTTTAAGAAAACAGGACGCTCTCCCTTCTATGTGAAAATCATAAAGATCTTGTAAAGACTCCGCAACTACTTAGTAATGTTTGACGACCTGTGGCAATATTTAAGTAGAATTACGTAATCCATAAGTCCGAGGGCGGCCGTCTGGCAAATTAAGTAAATTCCTGCTCTGTTGCCGGAGTGGTAAACTTTTGCCAGTCTAGTAGAAAAAGGGTTGCTATGAATCAGCAAATATCAGCTCAATCGCAAAAGCTTTTACTCCAAATTGGCAGAAATATTCGTCGAACCTTGGATCTCAATACCATCTGGCAGCAAACAGTTAACAGTCTGGGAGAAACACTAGGCGTCAGCCGCTGTATCCTTTGTCCCTATGAAAGTTCTAGCCTGCAAGTCAAAGTAGGTGCTGAATACTGCCAAGAACCATTTTTACCGATGCTGGGAATGGAAATCTCGCTCACAGCAGCACCTCATTTCCTTCAAGCTCTAGCCACCCTCGAACCGGTGGTAGTAGAGTCCTTTGCAGCCAATGACCCTTTTGGGCCGCAGTCGTTGCTAGTCGTGGCTACCGCTTATCAAGAGCAACCTAACGGCATAATTAGCTTGCATCGGTGCGAAAGCCGATCGTCTGGGAAGGGTAATGCCGATCGACCTTGGACTCAATGCCAGATTGAATTCGCACAAGAACTTGCCGATCAAGTAGGAAGTGCGATCGCCCTCGCCACCCTGTACCAAGAGCGCAGCAAGCGAGTACAAGGACTATCTCAGCTCAAAAAGCAATTTTTGTTGAAGGCGTCCCACGAGCTCCGCACCCCCCTAAATCACATCATCGGCTATCTACAACTAACCATAGACGACCAAGCTGACGACCCGATCGAGGAGAGAGATTTTATCCAAGAAGCTCACCGTTCGGCTATCCACCTTTCTCAGGTAATTTCCAATATCTTAGATTACATTGAGTTAAGCGAAGCTTGCCAAACTCACGCAGAGTTAGCCACTTTTAGGAGTCAGGAGAAATCAGGGCCTCAGTAAAGATTAGAGTGGCGTATTCAACAAATCGAGTATTTACCGTCCCGAAAAGTATTACGTAGGGAAAATCTGAGACTTTATCGATAGATTCTCTCAATAAATTCTGTAGCTAGTTAATCATTTTGTTTTAGGTAATTAGAGTTTTATAGAACATAGTATACCCACCTACTACAGGTAGTAGCCCAGTATATTTATTCGAGTATGTCCGCGCGAACGACTCCCATCAAATAGCTTATTTTACCGCAAATAATATTTCCAGCATAAGACCGCAGTTTCACACTCTTAATGTTTTTAAGTTTTGCTTTAATAGAACTACCGCTCACCCTTTTTTTTCGGAGTTTTTGGAGGGCTGACATAGCGCGCCCAAAAAGGCTCCTCCATATCTTTCATCGCTGCTAGTTTTTTGCGCTCTTCCTCTATGCGCTTGCGTTCTGAAAGATCAGAAAATATGTTGATACTGCCGAGAGTCTGGCCGCCCGCATCTCGCACGCGTGCGGCCCAAAGCCAAACATCGATCGAACTACCGTCTTTTTTCAACAAAGATATTTCCAAACCGTTTTGCGGTTTGCCATTAGACGCAGACTTTAGCAGCGCGTAAAAATCTTGCTTTTGGCCTTCAGGAATATTCGGTAAAGGTTTCCCTAAAACCTCAGCCGCAGTCCACCCAAAAAGTTGTTCGGCGGCGCGGTTCCAAACAACGGTATTGCCGTCATTGCTAGTACAGTTAATCGCCAGTGGCGCCGATGCTATCTGGGCTTGCAAAACTTGGTTAACGAGTTGCAGTTTCAATTCTACTTGCTTGCGATCGGTAATTTCCTGACAAGCGCCCCACAAACGGACAACCCGTTCAGCAGTTTTGTCCCACACCACTTGCCAATAGTCCCGCACCCAGCGCACCTCGCCTTTTTGATTAATAATGCGATACTCATTGGCTCCAGTGCGGCTGAAATTACAGCCTTCTAACTGTTTAATTAACATTTCCCTGTCGTCGGGATGAACGAGTTCCGAGTTCCACCAACCAAACGATTCTAATTCTTCAGGAACGATCCCGGTGCAGCGCTCAAAAGCTTCTGTCGCCCACTCGCAGGCAAACTTGCCGTCGGGCAGTCCCTTAAAAGAATAGGCAAAATCCGAAGTAATTTGCGACATAACTCTGTAGTGGAGTTCCGACTCTCGGACTGCGATTTCGGCTTGCTTTCGTTCCCCTATTTCCCGCGAATTAATTATAATTCCCTGCACGCTAGAATCATAAAGCAAACTGTTACCTATCGACTCCATGTAGATCCAAGAACCGTCAGCGTGGCGTTTCCGATATTCGATTGCCCCCCCAATTCCGGGAGATTCTAACAACTTACCAAAATACCCCTGCCAAGCCAGTAAATCGTCTGGATGGATTAACTCGCCGTGAAATTTGCCAATTCTTTCTTCTGGGTTGTAACCCAAAAGCCGCTGTAGAGATCCGCTGTGGTATCGAACTCGCCCGTCGGAGCCAACAATGCTAATTAGATCGGGAGAATTACGCAGCATAGCTTGCTGTTTGGCTTCACTTTTAGTTAATGCCTGAGTGTCCCTGCGATGCTGGCTGGTTTGTTTTTCCAACTCCTCCCGTAGTTGTCTAATTTGCCCTACTTGCTGGGCTACAGTGCGTTCCAAGAGGCGATTATTTTTTTCTATTTCAACCAGCTTTGCGGCGTTATTTGTGGCGCTTTCAAACAAGCGGCTGCCTGCTATTTCCTGTAGAGAATTTGATAAATCTTCCAAAATTTTTGTGAAAATTGCCTGTTGCGGGGGTGGCAATTCCCTAGCTTGTTCCTGCAATGTTTCTAAGTGTTTGTAGACAGTTTCTAGCATTTTATTAAGGGGGGAATCTAATAGTTGCCTGCGGGTGCAACCCCTAAAAAGCGGACACAAGTTTTTTCAACATAACCCATAACTAAAACTGGTGTCTGGCGATCGCCCGATCGCGCTCTCAATAACCAGGCATTTGGGGACTTTATTTTCAAATCATAGCAACCGATAGAGAAAGTAAATTCTTGTTGCGCCCTAATTGCCAGCCCAGCAGCACCCCCAACAAGTGCTCGCCAGGAGTGCGGGTAACTCCCCTACCCAGTGAATGTGGGGCTTCTCGCGGTTAAGCTAAACTAGATGGGTGTCAAGAGAAAGAGGGATTTATGACAGAGCAAGCCAACGCTCGCGATTTGTTTCGCGCTGCTTACGAACACCGCTATACCTGGGATGCCAATTTTCCCGGTTACAGTGCCGATATTGAACTCAAACAGGGCGACGAAGTATATACGGGTCATGTTTCTATCAAACCCGACATGAGCGTGGAAGTCAGCGGCATTGAAGATGAGGAAGTGCAGCAAAGCGTCTACACCCAAATGCGCGATATTGTCACCCACCGCAAACGCTCGACATTTGAAAAATCTCACGGCAAAAATAGCTTCACCCTGGGCGAGACGGACAGCACCGACGCTGTGGACATCTTGGTGCAAGGCGACTCAATGGGCTCGAATTATAAAATCCGAGGTCTCTCAATTTGTCAAGTCAGCCGGGTGATGGGCCGCATGGCTTTCGTAATTGACACGCACAAAAGCTTAGAGACTCCCGAAGGTTCTTTGGCTAGCCACTACGATGCCGTTTTCCGCAACCCCCAAACAGACGAAATCATCAGAGAACTTGAATTTGAAGATACCTTTGAGAAGGTAGGCGACTATTATGTCATGACCAAGCAAGTAGTTCGAGCCAAAGAAAAAGGTCAACAGACAACAACCGAGTTCAACTACTCCAACGTCAAACTGCTAGAACCAGCAGTAGTGTAGCGCCATCAAAAACCCGATTTCTTAAATAAAACGGGTTTTTTTGGTTAACGTATGAGAATCAACTTGATTTAGCAACAACTAACGCTACGATCGAACGAGAGAGCGAATTCAGATCGAGCATCAGCGTGACAGAAACCAGGTTTACTGCAGCTAGCTCATCTGAGTACGCAAGTCTTTTTTCAAGAAACCCGGTTTCTTAAATCTCGCGCGGTTGAGAATGCTGCCCTTGGCTCAAATCGAACACAATCAACTGCAAGAAATCATCACAGAGGCGAAATATGACACTAGCACTAACCAGAGATAACGTCGAAACAGTTCTCGATGAAATGCGCCCCTACCTGATATCCGACGGCGGCAACGTCGAACTCGTAGAAATCGACGGCCCAGTCGTACACCTGAGACTGCAAGGAGCTTGCGGCTCTTGCCCGAGTTCCACCATGACTCTGAGAATGGGCATTGAACGCCGTCTGCGCGAGGCCATCCCAGAAATTGCCGAAGTCGAACAGGTAATGTAATTAGTTAGTTGACAGTTGACAGTTGACGGTTGACGGTTGACGGTTGACGGTTGACGGTTGACAGTTGACTGTTGACTGTTACCAATTACCAGTTAACAGTTGACAGTTGACTGTTACCAAATTTAATTACCAATTACCAATTACCCAATTTAATTACCAATTACCAATTACCAATTACCAAATTCAATTACCAATTACCAATTACTAAGTTCAATGTCTCACCCCCTTTATGTAGCCTTCATCTGGCACCAACACCAACCACTCTACAAATCCCGAGTATCAACTAGCACAGCAGCAGCCGATTACCGACTGCCTTGGGTACGCTTGCACGGAGTCAAAGACTACTTGGATTTAGTTCTCCTGCTGGCAAAATATCCCAAGCTGCATCAAACTGTAAACCTGGTTCCTTCCTTGATTTTGCAGATAGAAGACTGCATAGCAGACAAAGCATTAGACCCTTACTTGGCGGTGACATTAAAGCCAACAGAAACTTTAAACATCGCAGAACAAGAGTTCATTTTAGAACACTTCTTTGACGCCAATTACCACACCCTGATTCAGCCGCATCCCCGCTACGCTCAACTCTACACTCAGCGGCAGGAAAAAGGCATTCAGTGGTGTTTGGCAAACTGGAAATTGCAGGATTTTAGCGACTTGCTGGCGTGGCACAATTTAGCTTGGATTGACCCGCTGTTTTGGGACGACCCCGAGATTGCAGGGTGGCTCAAACAAGGACAAAATTTTAGTTTGGTAGACAGAAAAAACATCTACTCAAAACAAAAAGAAATCCTCGCTCGCATCATTCCCCAGCACCGTAAAATGCAAGCTGAGGGACAATTGGAAGTCTCCACAACCCCCTACACACACCCGATTTTACCGCTGCTTGCCGACACCAACGGCGGTCGCATAGCCATTCCAAACATGACGCTGCCACAACACAGGTTTCAGTGGGAAGAAGATATTCCCCGACACCTGAGAAAAGCCTGGGAAATGTATCAAGACCGGTTTGAGTGCCAACCGCGCGGTTTGTGGCCCTCGGAACAAGCAGTCAGTCCGGAAATTTTGCCCTACATTGCCAAACAAGGCTTTAAATGGATCGTCTCGGACGAAGCAGTATTGGGGTGGACAATTAAACACTTTTTCAACCGCGACGCGGCAGGGAATGTCTACGAACCAGAATTGTTATATCGCCCTTACCGTTTAGAAACTCCTGACGGCGATTTAGCCATAGTATTTAGAGACCACAGATTGTCCGACTTGATCGGGTTTACCTACGGTTCGATGGAACCGGAAAAAGCAGCATCAGATTTAGTTGGACACTTAGAAGCGATCGGCAGAACTCTCAAACATCGACAACCCGACGGCCAAACAGCTTTAGAAAATCCCTGGTTAGTTACGATCGCCCTAGACGGCGAAAATTGCTGGGAATTCTATCCCCAAGACGGCAAACCGTTCTTAGAATCCCTCTATCAAACTCTCAGCGACAATCCAGATATCAAATTAGTCACAGTCTCGGAATTTCTCGACAAATTCCCAGCAACCGAAACAATTCCCGCAGCCCAACTGCACACCGGTTCCTGGGTAGACGGTTCCCTCACAACTTGGATCGGCGATCCCGCGAAAAATCGCGCTTGGGACTTGTTAGGGCCCGCCAGACAAATGCTGGCAAACCATCCAGAGGCCACAGAAGAAAGCAACCCAGAAGCTTGGGAAGCGCTTTATGCGGCCGAAGGTTCCGACTGGTTCTGGTGGTTTGGCGAAGGCCACACATCGAACCAAGATGCCATGTTCGACCAGCTATTTCGTGAACACGTAGCGGGAATTTACGAAGCTCTCGGCGAGCCCGTACCCCCGGAAGTGCGCCGGCAAGTAGAGGTGCACGAGGTTCAAGGCGACCACCTGCCGCTGAGCTTTATTCACCCGGTGATTGACGGTATCGGCAACGAACAGGATTGGGACAAAGCGGGCCGGATTGAAGTTGGGGGAGCAAGGGGTACGATGCACCGAAGTTCGGCAATTCAGCGCCTTTGGTACGGGGTTGACCACTTGAATTTTTACGTTCGCGCCGACTTCAAAGTAGGGGTGCGGCCGGGAATTGATTGCCCGCAGCAGTTAAATTTGTTCTGGTTTTATCCCGATCACACAATGAACAACAGTCGGATTCCGCTGTCTGGTTTACCTGACGAAGCACCGCTAAACTATCGATACCACCATCAGTTAGAGATTAATTTGCTGACGAAATCGATTTGGTTTCAGGAAGCAGGAGAGGGCGATGAATGGCATCCCCGCATCAGCCGGGCCCAAGTAGGACTGGATAAATGTTTGGAGGTAGCAGTTCCCTGGGCGGATTTGCAGATTATGCCCGACTGGTCGCTGCGACTGATTGCGGTTTTATCGGAAGGGGAGCGTTACTCTACCTGTATGCCGGAAGATGCTTTGATTCCGATCGGAATGCCGTAAAAAGTCATCAGTCATTAGTCATTAGTCATTAGTCTGTAGGGGCGGGTTTCACCAGCAAAATAGAACTGACAACCCAAATAAATATAAACCCGCCCCCTGATTTAGTCCTTAGTCATTAGTCATTTTTTGAACCAACAAACAATTAAATAATTATCAAATTATATTAAATTTGGGCTTCAAGTCTGACTACCTAATACCTTGATCGTTTCGATCGCGTCCGGTCGATCGAGGGCTATAAAATTTGTTTGTAGTGAGGGATTCATCCCTCATAAAAAAGAGGACTTACGTCCTGACTCCCAAACATATAATGGTTAATTTACCGGACATTATATCATTAGTCATGGGGAAATTAACAAACTAATGAGCCGCATTTTACTCTTGGTCGATCGCCACCAACAACCTAATTTGCCGATCGCCCACCTCAACACCGAGCATGAGGTGATCGTACTCGATCGCGCTTTAGATCCCAACTCCGAATTTCCCTTTCCCCAAATCGCTTTTGACTTGTGCATTCTCGACGAGGCAAATTTCGAGCGTATCGGGCCACTGGTAGAATCATTAAAAGCTGCCGCCGAGCCGATATTTTTACCGTTTTTGCTTTTTAGTAAATCCCAAACGCCTGTTCTTTCTGAGCAGCCATTTTCGCCGCAGGCAAAACAACTCGATCGCAGAATAGACGATTTGATAGTAAGTCCCGCCGAACCCGCCCAACTGTACTTGCGGGTAGAGAATTTGTTGGCCCGCAGGCGGCTGTCGCTAGAACTCCACAGACTTCAAAAAGTAATAGAAGAACAGACTTTTACAGAAAGTTTATTAAAGGACTCGCTGCAAACGGCAAACGAAAACCTGCAACGGGAAATCGCCAAGCGGGCCGAGGTAGAAACTGCACTGCGAGAAAATTCCTACCTCAACTCGCTGATCAATGCCATGCCAGATATTGTCTGCTTCAAAGATGGCGAGGGCAGGTGGCTGGAGGCAAATCAAGCAATATTGGAAGTTTTCGGGCTAGAAAAAATAGACTATCGCGGTCTCAAAGATTCTCAGCTAGGAGAACTCAGCATTTTTTACCGCGAGGCCCTACAGGCGTGCGAGGTAAGCGATAGAGAAGCGTGGGAAAAAGGTATCCTTTCTAGGGGGGAAGAAATGATTCCCCGATCGGACGGTACTGTAAAAATTTACGATGTCATTAAAGTACCCGTATTTCACCCCGACGGTAGACGCAAAAGTATAGTGATTTTGGGTCGCGACATTACCGAACACAAGCAAACGAGAGACGAACTCGTGCGCTTGGCCTCGATTGTCGAGTCTTCCGACGATGGCATCGTCGGCAAAACCCTCGCCGGGACAATTCAGAGCTGGAACGCAGGAGCCGAGAAAATTTACGGCTACTGTGCGGCGGAAATCAAGGGGCAGTCGATCGAGATTTTAGCCATACCCGAACGCCCCAAGGAAATGCCCCAAATATTGGAAAATATTAGGGCGGGAGCCAGCATCGACCATTACGAAACCGTGCACTTGCGGAAAGACGGTCAACACATAGATGTGTCCCTGACGATTTCTCCGATTAAAGATGCCACTGGAGCGGTAACGGGCGTTTCCACCATCGCTCGCGACATCAGTGACAGCAAGCGAGTCGAACAAGCCTTTGAACAACTCCGTCACCAAACAGAAATGATTTTGTTCTCCGCCGGAGAAGGAATTTGCGGGTTGAACAAAGAGGGAAAAGTAACTTTTGTCAATCCTGCGGCGGTGAGAATGGCTGGGTGCGAATCGAAGCAATTGATCGATCGACCACTCTATGAAAGCTTACATCGTTCACGGGAAGAAGGCTCAAAGGCGATCGAGCAACTGTCACCTGCAACAAACGTCAATTCCGCCTCTGAACGGGTTCCACACTGCGCCGCACCGCAGGCGGGCAAACGGCTGTCTCAGCGGGTAAGTTCTCAAATTTTAGCCACCTTGGAAGACGGAGAGGCGCGGCGCGTCACCGATGAGGTTTTTTGGCGACGAGACGGCAGTAGTTTTCCGGTTGAGTACGTTGTCGCTCCGATGCGAGAACAAGGCGAAATTATTGGAGCTGTAGTGACTTTTAAAGATATCACGGAGCGGCTTGCCGTCGAGCGCATGAAAGATGAATTCATCTCTGTTGTCAGCCACGAACTGCGGACGCCCATGACATCGATTCACGGTGCTCTAGGCCTCCTCAACAGCGGCCTGCTGGACGCTTACCCCCAGAAAGCCAAGCGGATGCTGGAGATTGCTGTCACTAACACTGACCGTTTGGTGCGCTTGGTCAACGACATTCTAGATTTAGAGCGGATGGAGTCGAGTTACAGCACTGCTATCAAACAAACTTGCAATGTGGCTGAGCTGATGTTGCAGGCGGCTGACGAGATGCAGGGAATGGCTCAGCAGGCGGGAGTTACTCTGTCGGTGAAGCCTGTGGCGGCGCAATTGCAAGCTGTTCCCGATCGGCTAATTCAAGCCTTGACAAATTTACTCAGTAATGCTATAAAATTTTCTCCCTCCGGCGCTACGGTTTGGCTGAGCGGGGAGTTGAGCCACAATCCGGATGTGCCAGAAAAAGCAGGGCACAAGCCGATGTCGTCCCCGTCTTTGTTGTCTCCTGAGCGTGCCGCCGCCCATCCGCACTTGTCAGCGACGAGCTCGTGGTACATCATGATTGCTGTGAAAGACCAAGGGCGGGGTATTCCCGCAGACAAGCTGGAGATGGTCTTTGAACGTTTTCAACAGGTTGATGCTTCTGATTCTCGTCAGAAGGGAGGTACTGGTTTGGGGCTGGCTATTTGTCGCAGTATCGTGCAGCAGCACGGGGGGCGGATGTGGGTGGAGAGCGTTTTGGGGGAGGGCAGCACTTTTTTCTTAACTCTGCCTGTTTTAAGGGAGGGGCTTGCAACTGAAAGTTAATTTCTACTCATCAGGTGTAGCCAAAGTTAGTGATTTTGTGCAGATTGTTCGATCGAGTTCTCGACAAACAATCTCAGCCTTTTCTGCCGTTCGGGGATTGCAGGCAAAAAGCGGGATTTGAGGTCGAAAAGCGGCTTTTTTGGGTGGGATATTTTACAGCAACCGCGCCCGACGGTTAGGATGTTCTTAGTTGAAATCCTGCCGCGTGATGGCAACTTCGGTCTTCCTTGTTCATTCTTTCTTCAACATCTGCTCTACAGTTTTGAAAATTTACTGTAAAGTCCGATCTGGTAAGATAATTTGCTTTACAAAATATTCACATTTCGCCTCTAATGTGTGATCAGTTCTCATTCCTAAAAAAATGTTAATTTTGACTGCCAAGCGCATCTTGGTTATTGACGATGCGGAAGATATTCGGGAAGTAGCTCAAGTCAGTCTTGAACTGGTGGGGGGCTGGGAAGTCCTGACAGCGAGTTCGGGCCGCGAGGGCGTTGCTAAGGCTCTTGCCGAACAGCCTGATGCTATTCTATTGGACGTGATGATGCCCGACCAAGACGGGCCTACTACTTTTCTACAGTTACAAGCTAATAATGCTACGCAGCACATTCCGGTAATTTTATTGACAGCTAAGGCTCTGGCTGGGGACAGGCGGATGTTCGCGGATTTGGGGGTGGTGAGCGTGATTGCTAAGCCTTTTGAGCCGATGTTTTTGGCGGCTCAGGTCGCTGAGGCTTTGGGCTGGGAGCAAGAATAGATCGATCGCGCGCAGGGAATTGTGCAGCTTTTCAAGCAGTAGTTTGGCAGGCCAAGAGAGTTAAAAAAACTTGGTTTCTTTGGTATGGTTCCTGAGATCGAATCGGGTCGAGCGGGCAGGATATCTGTAGCGACTTAGGCGCCTTACCTTTCGTTCTGTCAGCTTAAGACTAAAAACCTCAGTCCGGTATCAGTTTCAACCCTGTCGGTCTTGGGGTGAAATTGATACCAATTAGGGAGGCCTAAGTCCCTATTGGTAGGCGCTTATTTAACCCTATTCGACCTCAGCCATGAACTGAATATTTCTGGGGATTTTTCGGACAAATATAAGCTGGTAGGAGTATTTTACTTTTTGTGACAACTCACTCGTCTTCATAAGTTCTTCAGGTTTTAGTTTTATGTTTAAGCAGAACGTCAGGGATCGCTCCTGACTGTTGGCAGACACATTAGGAGAAGACAACTATGCCCTCAGCTTACATTTTGCTACTAATAGTTTCTCTGGCAGCAGTCTGGATTTACTGGCAAACCTCTCAAGATATTTTTGTTCTTGTGGCTTGGGCCGGGATGGGTTGTTTTATTTGGGGTTTCTCTTGGGCTCCTTGGAGCGTTCAGCTTTTGATTGTAGTGTTACTGTTGGGCCTCCAAAAGCGCTACTTGCGCGACGCTCAAAGTTGTGAGTGAAAGAATTTTTTTATTGTTGTGTCTGGAGTTGAGATGCACCGGCACTCGTCAATCTTTGTAATGATTCGGTTATCGCTGCATTATCTTAAAAAAGGTTTAAAATATCATGAATAGTTGCCCTTGTTGCTCCTCTAAATTGCTCCGCCACGCTCGCCACAATCGCGTTTATTGGTTCTGCTCGCACTGCTGGCAGGAAATGCCGGATCTGTCGGAGATGATTTTAGGTAACGGTGCGGGAACTCACAAACGAGACGGTTTGGTGAAGGTTGCCACTTTGACTCCTAAATTGAGGATGTTTGATTCTGTAGAAATTGCTTAGTTTGCTGGAGTTAGTCTCGCCATAAAGAGGGAGACAGAAAAGATTTTTGATTGGATTATCTGTTGGATTTTTGGATATAAAATGCAAAAGCCCCCTTCCGTGTGAAGTGAAGGGGACTTATTCGCGGGGGGGCTTTTGCACTTGTGAAGGGGTCGATCGCCCGACAGAATTACAGCTATTGTATGCAGTTAAGCTGATTACATCAAACCGATTTGAGAGAGAATGCCTTGACCGGTGAGGAATTCGGTAGCTAAGCCGATAACGAAGCCCAACATTGCCAAACGGCCGTTCCAGGTTTCAGCAAACTCCGTGAAGCCCAACTTTGCGTCTTTGTTTTCCATGACCAGAAACCTCGTTTAATTTCAACCTTATGTAACTAAACTTAACACAACAGTACCAACTTTGCAACATATTTTTACATTTAGTGTTCAAATGCCGGAGATCAGCGCGATGGGCCCGCAGAGAGAGGGGCTCGCGGGGGGAGGAGGAGAGGGTTTTTATTGGGGGACGGGCGATCCGGTAAAGTGTATCAGGGCGATCGCTTTCAGGTTAGCGAAAACGTTGGTGAGATGTCTAAGAATGTAAGAAAATTATTTTGAGTGAACACTTGACATCCAATAATTAGAAGGCTAGCGTAAAAGCACAGCTCAAACTAAAGAGCGCATTCAAAATGAAGGAATGTTGATTGAGTCGTCTTAGCTACACGGTTTATAAAACTGGGGCAAGTTTCTAGCACCCCGTTGAGCGGAAAGTAAGTCTAATGTCGTTTTAACAAGTTGATAGAAGCTTGAGAAAATCGAAACATTATTGAGTTCCATTTCCCTTCAACGGGCTGCTACTAAACTCGTTCCAGTTCTGTAAACCCTGTAGCTAAGACGCTAATCAAATCCCTACAAAGTTACAGTGTTTTAGTGGTAACAGATTGTCTGGTTGGGGGAAGTTCGTTTATGAGCAAACCCACAGACAACACTCCATTAATGCTAGATGCGTGATATGTCGAGGCTGTCCAGCCCACCTAATTTTAGGAAATAATACAATGGCGGACAATCATCGAAGCACAGGAAAACAAAAAAGCCAGTTTCAGCGAGTTGCTATACTTTGGGATGGTCAGAACGTTCACTTAAAGCAAAATGAAGCTGCATTATTGGTCGATTTTGCCAAATCAAAAGGGCGTTTAGATTGCCCAAAGTTTTACTATAACTCGCAGAAGGAAAATCAAGTTGATGACAAAAATCGGCTAGAAAATCTGGGCTTTCAAGGCCTTGATGTCCCCTATTCAGACCCAGATAGTGCAGATAAACAATTGGTCTTTGACTGTATTAAACGAGTTGCAATTAAGCCTTCTCCTGAGATAATCATCCTAGTCTCAGGAGATAGGGACTTTGCAGGTTTAATCACTGTTTTGATGGCTTTGGGTAAAACAGTCATAGTTTTTGCACGGCGCCAAAGTGCCAACGAAAAACTGATTAACCTTGTTGGTGAGGATAACTTTCATGATGTAGACGAATTGTCTAGTTTGTGTGCAGGATTGAAACCGTAACTTGAAAATCAAAAAAAGTTATCAATAGAAGCAGATAAATTATCTGCTTGAAGCAACACAGCCCGCCAGGGAATGAATTCCCTGGCTAATAGCTAAAGTCGGTTAAAACCGACTGACCGTTAAAAAAAACACAATCTTCAGTCCTCTTCAGAGGACTTTAGCTATGAGCCAGGGGTTAAAACCCCTGGCGGTCTGACGGACTAACGGACTAATAGTATAACACCAAATATCTCTTAAATTTCACCTCACCGCCGATAGCAAAAATCCAGTTTATTTGATAAACTAGATTCTCCAAACTAACCGCTATTTGCGGCTATTTTATGTCCACCTAACACCACCAAAGTCCACAAAGAATAACCCTTACAAAATTCCTATGCCATTAACTAATCCAACACAAGAGATAGAAATAACCCTTCCCGAATTCCACCATGAAAAACTGCTGCGCCAAGCGCTCACTCACCGTTCATACGTCAACGAAAACCCCACATTCCGCGAAGAAGACAACGAACGCTTAGAATTTCTCGGCGATGCTTTGCTGACTTTTCTCAGCGGCGAATATCTCTATCAGCGTCACCCAGAAATGGGAGAAGACCAACTGACTCGCCGGCGTTCTGCATTAGTAGATGAAAAACAATTAGCCAGATTTGCTACTGAAATAGGTTTAGACTTAAAAATGCGGCTCGGCAAAGGAGCTTATAGAGAAGGTGGGATTACCAATCCAAATTTGCTCAGCAGCACTTTTGAAGCATTTATTGGTGCTTACTATCTCGACACGCAAGATATGGACAAAGTTCGCAACTTTGTGCAACAAATGTTTGATTCTGTTCCCGAAAATGTTGTGGAAACTCGATCGACTGTAGACTCGAAAAATCGCTTTCAAGAATGGGTACAAGCCAACGGTGACACGACTCCCCCCAAATACGTGACAGTCCAAGCAGGAGGTACACCCCACAAGCCGGAATTTCTGGCTAAAGTTTATGTCGCAGAGAAACTCTATGGAGAAGGTAAAGGCAAAAGCAAAAAAGATGCGGAGAAAAATGCGGCAGAAGATGCGCTAGCAAAGCTGAAAAAACGGGGACTGATCTAAACTTGAAAACATTGGTAAAAACTACTAGATTTTTTGTGCTATACAGGCCTTGGCTAAGCCCTGGAAGACGATCGCCCGAATTGATTGCCAGAGTCCACAATGGGCTATAATCAGGACTTGTGCAAGTGTTACCGCCGTCGATTGAGGGTTGCAATGACAGAAATTCGTTGACGAGTGCCCGATTGTCGATCGTAATTTTGGGAAATATCAGAGCAATTCATGTCTACTCAAAACCCGACTACCCTAACTGTTGAAGAAGCACAGCAAATCCTCAAAGATTTCACTTGTCTGGATATGCAATCTGTAGGATCGCCGCTGGAAAAACAGACCCTCCGTCAAGCGATTTTGCTGGTAGCAAGTTTGTCGGATTATCAAATGTTGGGAGTGTGCGCTGCTTCGACGGATGAGGGGTTTTTAGCTTTAGAAGCTTATTTGAAAGCTTTGGGATATCAAGCTGTTTTAGATCCCAATGCTGTCTCGACCTTTGCTGGTTCGGTTTATATTAAGTTCAATACTTTGAAGGGGTCGTATTATGTTGACGGCTATCCCGGAACTTACCGGGGCGTTTTGATTTCGTGTCAATCTGCCTCAGAAGGTGGAGTTAGTGGCACTTACGGTCATTTACCTCTCGATTTATTTGTTGATTAATTGGGAATTGGGAATTGGGAATTGGGAATTGGGAATTGGGCATTGGAACCAAAAACTAACAAATAACAACTGTCAACAGTCAACTGTCACCAGTCAACTGTCAACAGTCAACTTACCCATTACCAATTAACCCTTGCCAACAATCAATTCTGGCTCTTGTTCCGGTGCGATTCCTTCGGGTGGCAGTCCCAAAATATCGCTGTACAAGTTGATGTATTTCCGAGCAGAAATATCCCAGCCAAAATCTTCTCTCATGCCGCGCTGTTGCAGTTCTCTCCACTTATCTTTGTAGCGGAAACCTTCCCAAGTTCTGATCATGCAGGTGAACAAATCCAGGGGTTCGTAGCGATCGAAACAGTAACCGGTACCAGTATTGTCGATCGGGTTGTTGTGGGAAACGGTATCGACTAAACCGCCGGTGCGGCGAACCATTGGCACGCACCCGTAGCGGAGGGCGAGCATTTGGCTAATGCCGCAGGGCTCGAAACGGCTGGGCATCAGGAAGCTGTCGCAGCCTGCGTAAACGCGCCGGGAGAGAGCCTCGTTGTAAAGTAGTTGGGTAGACATCCGACCGGGATAGCGGGCTGTCATTTGCCAGAGTTGGGTTTCGTAGTAGCGATCGCCCGTTCCGAGTACAATAAATTGAGCGTCGGTATAGGCCATGAAAAGATCGAGCATTTGAATTATCAAATCCAATCCTTTCTGTTCTACCAGCCGCGTCACCATGCCGATCAAAAAAGCATTTTTATTCACTTCCAAACCGACTTCTTCTTGCAGCGCAATTTTATTAGCTGGGCGCTTTTCAATAGTATCAGCACTAAATTGTTGATGGAGGTACTTGTCTGTGGCGGGGTTGTAAGATTCTGTATCAATTCCGTTCAAAATGCCCGATACTTTGCCACCGATGTAAGACAGCAAACCTTCCAAAGTTTCCCCATAAGCTGGGGTTTTGATTTGCTCGGCGTAAGTGGGTGAAACTGTATTTACTCGATCGGCAAACTGTACTGCGGCAGCCATTGTATTGTGACCTTGCATATACCAAGGACACCAAGTCATCTGCTCCAAACGCCAGCGCCACGGCCCTTGATAAGCTAAATTGTGAATAGTAAAAACTGTGCTGATATCAGGATCGTGGCTCATCCAAACAGGTATCATCCCCGTATGCCAGTCGTGACAGTGGATAATTTGGGGCTTCCAATGATTCCAGGCAAATTCAGCCGCAGCATTGGCAAAGAAAGTGAACCTCCAATCTTCATCTAAACCGCCGTAAACGCGGCGCGGCAAGAAAGATGGATGTTGCATTAAGTATAAAGGTACATCGGTTCCCGGCAAAACAGTTTCAAACACCGAGAAGCTTTGGAACATGGCACCCCCATCCCAAACGGGTTTTTTGGGAACGTCCATTTTGTCGGGGATAAAACCGTAGTAGGGCATGAAGATGCGGACATCGTGTCCCATGCGCCGCAGAAATTTAGGCAAAGCGCCGACGACATCGCCCATACCGCCGACTTTGGCGAGAGGTGCTGCTTCGGCGGATACAAATAAAATACGCATTATTTTTTTGTGTTCCTGGAGATTGTTAGTCTAGATTAAGTTTAAATGGCGAGCGACACAATATTAACGCGCCGTCCAAAAACAAGTATAAATCTGAGTTGCTGTAGCGATCGCAGTTTATTCAATAATGCGATCGCCCTTTTTCCATCCGCGTCGTTGTGCGGTGAAAAAAAGAGCGATCCTCTTCTGCAAGCTTCGCCAACGCCCGGACTTCCCTCCCGCGACAATTTTCACGATCTAATCAAATTTATCTGTCACTTTCTGAGTGACGGTAAACATCAAAAATTGTATGAACTTTGCTCATCTTTACGCATTAGTAAAACCGTCCGCCAAGCTATCAGTATGTAATTAAGGAAATAGCGATCGCCTTTTTCATCCCCTCTCATAAAAAGAGCGATCCTCTTCTGCAAACTTCGCCAACGCCCGAATCACATATTACGGATAACTCCCGACTAATTCTGAGAATTGTCCTCAAAAGTCTCCTCAAATCCCGCTAGAAAATCATCCAAAGCTTCAGAGGCGATCGCCAAATTAATATTATCAGCATCTTCCCATCCCCACGTATTCACCCCAACCACTTGACCGGCCATATTAATCAGCGGGCCGCCGGAATTGCCGGGATTAATAGCCGCATCAGTTTGCAACACCTTTACCTCACCCACATCATCTTCGTCGTCATCGCCTTCTTCATATTCCTCGGGTTGGCGAATTGCACTCACAATACCTTGAGTTACAGTTGAAGCAAACTGCCCCAAAGGATTGCCCACAGCAATTACTCTATCTCCGACTTTCACATCAAAAGACAACTCTAGGGGAGGATATTCTTGAGGAGATTCCACTTGTTCCCCTGTGTTCGGGTCGAAGGTAAAATCGCTAATTAAGAGTAATGCTAAATCTTCTTCGGCATTACCAGTAAACACCACCTCTGCCAATCTCAATTTTCCGTCGTTAGTTTCCACTAAAACCTGTTCGATTTCATCTTCTTCATAGAAGTAATCTTGATCCGCAATATCTTCTACAACGTGATAGTTAGTGACAATTATGTCCGGCGATACAAAGAACCCGCTCCCTGAAGAAATCTCTTCTTGTGTATCCCAATCCATGACGTAAATTGAAACTAGGGACGGCAAGACTTGCTCGACTACATCCGAAAAATTTCCTGCTTGAGTTTTGAACTCTTTCAATTGCTTCTGCAAAGCTTGTTGGTCTGCCTGCATTTTGCTATACAGTTGCTGAACCTTTTTCAATTCCAGCTTTAATTGAAGTTCTCTAGCGCTCATATTTGACCTTTACCTGAAATAAATTGCTGATTAATTTTGGATGTTTGATTGTAGATTTTGGATGGGCCGGTTGAGAATTTTAGGACTTACGACAAAAAACCGGTTTTTACCATAAATCTTGGGCTATACAGCGAGACTTACATCAGAAACCGGGTTAATTAACACCCGTGCGGAGCGTCATACATTAGTCAGATATTTTTGAAATCTATCGCGCAAGTCCTCTCTCAAGTCCCTACCAAAAATCTACAATCATACTGTTACTCTACCTGTGAAAGCAAAAGCGAACCGCCTGTTATTTTTATTGTATAAAAGGCGATATATCGCGTCTAAAAGCATTGACAAAGAAATGCCAAGCGGGTTTAGGAACCACGTTGAACTTGGACAAATATTTCCTCCAAAATTTCACTAGCTCCCTGTTGCCGCAGGCGGTGAGCGAGGTCAATTCCCAGCATTTCAGCCGTCTCGGCGGCACCGGAAACAGTATCTTTGACGAATCGCTGGCCGTCGAGACTCGATACCATTCCAGTTAAGGTTAATTGACCGTTTTCTATTTTGGTATTTACACCAATCGGCACTTGACAGCCGCCTTCTAATTCCCGCAGAAATGCGCGTTCGGCATAACATCTTTGGGCGGTTTCCGAGTGTTCGAGAGCTTTAATCACTGCCATGATTTCTGTGTCTCCGGCGCGGCATTCGATGCCCAAAGCACCTTGTCCGACGGCATGAAGGGAAATTTCAGCAGGGATAATTTGGTGGATGCGATCGCCCATTCCCAATCTTTCGAGGCCGGCAACTGCTAAAATAATCGCGTCGTAACCGCCCTCATCTAATTTAGCGAGTCGAGTATTGAGATTGCCGCGAATATCTTTAAATTCAAAATAAGGGAAATGATGCCGAAGTTGAGCCAGCCGCCGCAGGGAAGAAGTGCCGATTACGGAACCTTCTGGGAGAGTGTCGAGTTGCTTGTCTTTGTGCTTGGAGTGAACTACCAAGGCGTCAGCGGGATTTTCCCGTTCGGTGACGCATCCTAAAATTAAACCTTCGGGCAAATTGGTAGGCAAATCTTTGAGGGAATGAACGGCAAAGTCCGTTTCATGGTTAATCATCCCCGTTTCTAATTCTTTGGTGAAAAGTCCTTTATCGCCAATTTTAGCAAGGGCGACATCAAGAATTATGTCCCCTTGGGTTGACATGGTGTGGACTTCAAAAGTGTGTTCCGGGAAGTGTTTCTGTAGCTGTTCTTGCACCCAGTGGGTTTGCACGAGAGCGAGTTGGCTTTTGCGGGAACCGATGCGAACGGTTCGGGAAGGGGCAGATGTGGTTGGGGACATAAGATCGATCGGAGGATAGCTTGAAATCAGCCAATATATTCACCTGATCTAGCGTACCGCAGGTGGGGACTTTAATTGCTGGTTGGGATAATTCGGGCGATAAAATAGAACTACCAGATTTTGACCGCCAGTTTGAAAAAAGGATGCAACGGTAGGCCAGCTCCAAACCTTTACATAATAAGTCATTGCCAATCTAAAATCTAAAATCTCAAGTCTAAAATGGTATGACTGCCAGTAGCAGTGAGTCTTGAGGATGTTTCCCATCCAGCATTGTGCGTCGCTGGCATGGGGGCGATCGACATTCCGAAGCAAAGGCTGCCGGCGATGTAAGATTTACCTAGGGTCGAGCCGGATGAACCTGGTTGGCATGACGAGTTAGCTCAGCAGCAGCTCGAAAGAATTAGCTCAAAGGTTGCGAGAGTTGGGGAGAGAAATGTAGTTGTGAGGGGAAAAGGGCGATCGTAATTGCGATCGTACTTTTAAAGGCACCAAATAGCTTAGCATCAAAAGTGAATTTGTCCAATTACTCAAATCCTAAAACTATGAAAAGTGCTCTTGACGTAGCTCGTTACTTTTTATGCCGTCTCGATCGAGAAGCAGGCGATACCATTTCTGGGCTGAAACTGCAAAAGCTCGTGTATTATGCACAAGCTTGGAGTTTAGTCTTTAGAAGCCAGCCGCTATTTGATCAAGATATTGAAGCTTGGGTTTCCGGCCCCATTGTCCGCGATGTTTGGGATGAGTACAAAGCTTACAAATATAGCGATATTCCCGCTCCCGATAATTTTGAAGAAGAATTTGATGAAGATGAAATCGAGGTTCTCGAAGAAGTTTGGAATGCTTATGGAGAATTAAGTGCTAAACATCTTGCAGAATTGACGCAATCCGAGACACCTTGGCTCAACGCTCGCCAGGGATTAGAACCTGCGGAAACATCAACTAAAATCATCTCCCGCGAGGATATGAAATCCTGCTATGCACCTTTGGTGGAGGCATAAGTGCAGCTTCGTTGACAAAAGGGCGATCGAACTTTTAGCCCTCAGCTACGGCAATTAATAACTGAATTTTACTTTAATAGTATCTATATAAATCAATACCGTGCTTCCTCTCTTAGCCTAATGACTGTTGCACTCATCGGCTCGCCCTTGACATTAATGGAGTTTCGGAATGCTTTACGCCTAGCTAACCGCTGCTCCTTGGATAGCGGCGGAACTACGCGAGCTACTACTTGGCCTTCGTGTAGGATTGTCACTTCTTCTCCTTTGGCCACCTTTTCCAAGATAGCTTGCAGACTCTGCTTGGCTTCTTCAACGCTAATCGCAGGCATCTCATTAGTTTTTTAGCTACTTTTTAATTGTACAGCAACGGGATATTTAATACGAAAAAGGTCGATTCCCTAGCCTTCGGGAACCCCTGTGGGAAGATAGCTTCGCTCGCGCGTCCCTTTTCCATTTCTAACCAAAATTTAACGTTGCCCTGCTTGAAGTGCAGAATTTGCTATCTGGACAACTTCTTGCTGCCGTGCGTTTTTCCTTGTGACTCGGTACAGCACCCCCAGCCTTTGCCACTCAACAAAAACAGTGCAGTAAGCACCGCAATTATTGAAATACATCCCCCTGAATCCGCCCGCCAATTCAACGCTTCTGTAAGTATCCTGTGGCAATTGCGAAGGAGGCGAAAACGGTTCATTTCTTTTAGCTTCGATTGTGCCGAAATAACAAGCTCCGGCGCGGCATCCTTTGCCTAAATACATTCCCACAATGTAACCCTCGGCCCCCGCTTGCACATCAAAATCAAGTTGCTGAATGTCAGATAAAGGAAGTCTACTCGGAAGAAAAACAGGCACTCGCGTTTTGCCTTTGATTTGCCGAAATATGTTACTCGCCGGAAAAGGAGTGTTAGCTTGTTTTGCTGAATTATCCGTAATTGGGGGCAGCTTTTGCACAAAATCCCTCCACTGCAAAACTCTATTTTTAGCAATGTTCAAAGTGGGAATTGAATATTTTTCTACCGCAATAGAAGGGCGACCGTTTTTCATATTGAAGCTGCGGCGAAGCACTGTAATTTCTGGTTTTCCTAAGCCGTAAGCTGTGGCTATGGAACGGGCGAGATTGCAGCTAATTTTGAAGCGTCCCATTTCAATATTGCCATTTTCGGCTTGATAAGACCAATTGTAACCCTCAGAAGCACGATCGCGATCGCACAGAAAGTGAGAAATCTCAAACATCTTGGCAATATGAACATCGTACAACCGCAACTTGCGGCTGCCGGTCGATTTTGCAGTGTTGCGATCGGGTACAATAAATTGTATCGGTTGCCAGCTATCTTCAGGGGAAAAATTAAACCAGCGGATTTCTGCAATCGGGAGTTCAGTCCTTGCTAACGCTGAGTTTGGTGTCAAAGGTGCGTGAAGCGAAGCTATCCCGAAGGGAATCGTAAAAGCAGTCACCACACAAGCAAAAATCGCCGCACATAGCCATCTTCCCCTCATCCTGATTTCTCCCTAAGTAGGTAAGCGCAAAAAAACCATAGCATCTTGTAAGGGGCGAGTGCGAGTTAAGATATATCATACAATAAAGGTAAGGTGCGCCCTTACGCACCCTACAGATAGAAGTTGTGCGTCCCCCACTACAAAACTTAACGCTTCCGAGCTAGAATAGCAGAATTTGCTATTAAAATTAAATCAGATTCTCGTCCGTTCTTAAGGGCTACGGTATACATAAAGCCCTGACTTTTCCACTCAAGTGTTGCTGTGCAGTAAGCGCCGCAACCATTGTGAAAAACTCCTTTCACTCGGTCAGCCAGTTGAACATTTTTTAAAGTCTTAGTTACCCCTTCTACTTTGGTAGAAAACTCACCGCCTTTGTGACCTCGAATTTCCCCAAAAGTGCAAGCTCCGCCACCTCGGCAATCTGCTGTATACTCCATAGAAATAGTATAGCTGTCCGTTTTCGCTTCGCTTTGATAGTAAAGCTTCTGCGAAATAGGAAGCCGGCTGGGGAGGAAAATTGGTACTTGTGTTTTGCCTTTTAACTGCTGCAAGATTTGACTTATCGGCACAACAGTACCCGCTACAGCAACAGATTTGGTTTCCGGCGGTCGCTGCGACAATTCGCACGCACCCAAAACTCGCGATACAGGTACTAAAACAGTCAATACACACGCCGAAGTCGCCAAAAGTAATAATTTATTGTTCATTATTTTTTTCCTTACTCTCGAAATAGTCCTGTTTTTCGGTGAAGCGCATTCACCTATTGACAAGGATACTCCAAAATACCAAAGTCAAAATAGGCATTCCGCCCAAAAGCTAGTTTAATTTTTTTTTACAAAACTCCTCAAATATGCAGTTACAGATAAAATAGAGAAGGAGATAAATTTAGGGATAGAACGTGGAACTACAAGAGTATTTACGCCAGCACGGATTGGAAACTTTGTCCGAAACTTATCATATCAAAGTTACCCGCCACCGCCAATATCCCGATCTAGTATGTCTGAAATACTCGCAGATAGAATCTCCCCTGGGCGAAAAAATAGTCCAGCAGTGCCGAGGCATTATTTTAGATTCATCTCAAAATTGGCAGATAGTTTCTTATCCCTACGACAAATTTTTTAATTACGGAGAAATTCACGCGGCTGCAATTGATTGGAGTCATGCCAAAGTTTACGAAAAACTAGACGGTTCTCTGACTGTACTGTATTTTTACAAAGGAGAATGGAGAGTGCAATCTAGCGGCACTCCCGACGCCGCCGGCGAAGTTAATGGTTTTGGGTTCAGCTTTGCCGAACTTTTTTGGAAAGTCTGGCAAGAATTGGGATATCAATTGCCGGAAGAAACCGACCAGTGTTTTATCTTTGAATTGATCACGCCTTACAATAGAATAGTTGTCCAGCCCAAAAACAATCAAATCGTGCTGCACGGGGTTCGCAACACTCAAACGCTGCTAGAAACCGACGCGAGTATTTGGGCAAATAAATACGGATGGGAATTGGTTGCATCCTATCCTTTAACTAGCTGGAAAGAAGTTATCGAAGCGGCTCAACATTTAGATCCGATGAATTCGGAAGGCTATATTATCTGCGACGCTAACTTCAACCGAGTTAAAGTTAAGTCTCCGCAATATGTCGCGATTTCCCATCTGCGCGAAGGGTTTTCGACCCGCCGCCTGATAGAAATTGTTTTAACTAATGAAGGAGAAGAGTTTTTAGCTTATTTTCCTGAATGGATTGGGTTGTATCAAAAAGTTAAGGATAAATATGAATTGTTAGTTCAAGAAATCGAGGAGGTTTACCGACAGCACGAACATATTGAAGTTCAGAAAGATTTTGCGTTAGCTGTAAAACATTTGCCGTATTCTGGGATTTTGTTTTCTTTGCGGGCTCGCAGAGTTGCGGGAGTGAAAGAAGCTCTCCGCGATGTTAATATGTATAAAATAGAGGAGCTATTGGGTTTAGATTACATCCATCTAGGTTTGTAGTAACGACTACAGTCCTTTCTTGAATGAGGACTTTAGTCGTCACTACGATCGAAGATTAACATTATATTTTAGGTGGCAGAAGAAAGAAATGCACCTAATTAAACCTAAGATACAGCTAAAAAGCTTGCTGTACGAGCATTCTTCCTTCATCCTTCTTCTTTCTAATTACCATGAAAAGAGTTATTGTACTTGTCGGTTTACCTGCTTCGGGAAAATCTCAATTTGCTAGGGAATTGCTGCTGTCTGAACCTGCAAAGTGGGTGCGTAGCAATAAAGATTTGCTCAGAGAAATGGCTCACGCTTCTCATTGGTCGCCGGCGAATGAAAAGTTTATTTTGCAGTTGAGAGATACGATTATTTTGATGGCTTTGGAAAGCGGCAAGCACGTCATTGTTGATGATACTAATTTCGGGTCTCACATCGAGCATATCAAACAGTTGGTAAAAGGTAAAGCCATCGTCGAAGTTAATGATTCTTTCCTGCAAGTTCCGGTTGAGGAATGTATTAAACGGGATTTGAAAAGGCTTAATTCTGTGGGCAAAGAGGTGATAATGAAGATGTACAATAAGTACGTGCGGGTTCCCGTTGTGCCGCCGGAATATAACCCGGATTGGCCGGATGCAATTATTGTTGATATGGACGGTACGCTGGCACTTCTCAACGGCAGAAATCCTTTTGATGCTTCTACGTGCGATCGCGATTTGCCCAATCCGCCAGTTTTAGATACCGTTCGCAAGTGGCAGTCCAGCGCCCATATTATTATAGTGTCGGGCCGAACAGATGACTGCCAGCCTCAAACTAAAAAATGGTTGCAGCAGTACGAGGTTAATTATGCCGCTCTTTATATGCGGAAAACCGGAGATATGAGGAAGGATTCGATTATTAAAGAGGAGTTCTATCGGCGGCATATTGTAGGGAAATATAATGTTAAGTTTGTTTTCGACGATCGCCAGCAAGTTGTTGATATGTGGAGAAGCTTAGGATTGACTGTATTCCAAGTAGATGAAGGGGATTTTTAAGGCAGGGTTTGTTTGCGTGGCAGCTCTCCCAACTCCTAATGCTAAAATCAAAGTAACATTGCAAAAAATTTTGTTATGATATCCATTCCCCAAGCACCCCAAAAAATGACCGTTGAGGAATATCTCGAATGGGAAGCTCAACAAGAGATTCGCTACGAATATGTCAACGGCGAAGTTTTTGCCATGACGGGCAGTACAATTCCTCATAACGATGTTGCACTTAACTTTTACACTGCATTGCGCCCACATCTGCGTTCCAGAGGCTGTCGGATGAACGTGTCAGATGTGAAATTGCAAGTCAGTTTTCAAAGCCGTTACTACTATCCTGATGTGATAGTCAGTTGCGACCCTCAAGACATGAATTCCCGCACATTCATTCAGAATCCTAAAATCATTGTGGAAGTTCTTTCTCCTAGTACAAGTGCTAAAGATAGGGATGAAAAATTTACTTGTTACCTGAAAAATCCGACTTTGCAAGAGTATATCTTGATTGATTCACAAAAGATTTTTGTTGAGCGTTACTGTCGGGGAGAGGGCAGAATGTGGCTGTACTATTCTTACACTGCTGGGGAGATGATCACTTTATCAAGTATTGGGTTTGATTTGCCGATCGCACTTTTGTATGAAAGTGTTGGATTGGAAACAGAAACAGAAACACAAGGATAAAAACACACCTAATTTTGCAGCTTTTTTATGAACAGGCAAGATGCCTGTTCCACAGAGAGTGAATTTTATTTTGTGGTAGGCTTAGACGCCGCCCATAAAAGCCGATAATGAACCGGCAAGATGCCTGTTCCACAATTATTTACTTATCGCGTCCAAGCCAGCCAACGATTAAACAAATTCTTAACAAACGGCGTCAAACGAGTGCGATTGTAAGCATCTCCCGCTTTCCGAATTGCATCAGCTTGTGTCGGATACGGGTGAATTGTGCTAGCAATCTTTCCCAAACCAATATTGTTAACCATTGCCAAAGTAATCTCGCTGATCATATCCCCAGCGTGGCGCGCTACAATAGTTGCACCTAATATTTTATCGCTGCCTTTTTTGACGTGAATTTTCACAAATCCTTCCTCTTCGCCGTCAATAATTGCCCGATCGACTTGACTGAAAGGAATTAAAAATGTATCGATATCAATCCCTGCGGCTTGCAACTCGCGATCGCCCAATCCGACGCGAGCAATTTCCGGATCTGTGTAAGTACACCAAGGTATCGTCAAAGCGCTGAGCTTTTTGCGCCCGAAAAATAGAGTGTTTTGAATTACCATTCTCGCGGCAAAATCAGCAGCGTGAGTAAATTTATGTTTCATGCAAATATCCCCGGCGGCATAAATGCGGGGATTAGTAGTTTGCAAGTTGTCGTTGACAAATACGCCCGTGTGTGTATCGTATTCTACGCCCACAGCCTCCAGATTCAATCCTTCGACGTTGGGCGATCGCCCTGTACTCACAATAATTTCATCTACTGTTACCGATGCTTCGTTACCTTGAGATTTATAATAAATTACTTTGCCTGCATTTGTCTTCTCAACGCGCTCTATTTGGGATTCTAGTATTAGTTGAATTTCTTCGCGTAGAAAAGCCTGCTGCACGATTTTAGCAGCATCCGCATCTTCTTTGTCTAAAATCTGAGCATTTTTGTGCAGCAATACGACTTCCGAACCCAGCCTGCGGAATGCTTGAGCCAATTCGCAGCCGATCGGCCCTGCGCCAATTACTCCCAAACGTTGAGGTCTTTCCGTGAGGTTAAAAACAGTTTCATTTGTCAGATATCCAGCTTCCTGTAAACCTGGAATTTGTGGTTGTAGCGCCCTTGCGCCTGTAGCAATAACTGCTTTTTTAAAGCGGAGAGTTTGACCTGCAACTTCAACTGTATTATTGCTAGTAAAACGACCAGAACCCAGAAAAACATCTACTCCTAATTTCTCCTGATATCGTTGAACCGAATCAACATCGCTGATTCCCGCCCTGATGCGGCGCAGCCGTTCCATCACAGCGGCAAAATCCACTTCTACACTGTCAGAAACATTAACACCAAATTTATTTGCTTCCCAGATATCGCCAACAGTGCGAGACGAGCGAATTAAAGCTTTTGAGGGTACACAACCGACATTTAAACAGTCGCCGCCCATCAAATGTTTTTCAATCAAAGCAACTTTCGCGCCCAAACCTGCCGCACCCGCAGCCACAATTAATCCGGCGGGACCCGCGCCAATTACTACTAAATTATAAGAACTAGCCGGCTGGGGATTTACCCAATCGGAGGGATGCAAATAGGAGACTAATTTCTGGTTGTGTTCGTCCATCGGGGGGACAGTTACGCGATCGACTTTTGACTGCGACATTCGCAAATTCTCCTAATTAAATACTTTCTTCCAAAGCTTTGCTGGCTAGGCGAGTGATAAAGACAGTAACAGCGACTGTAGCAATAAAACTGATAATATTAATCAACCATTTTACGGCGGAATCTTGAGGGCTTGTATACAGAGTTTCTCTACCTATCGCAGCAACCTCTCCCACCAAAGAACCCGAGTAAACGTACATAATTGTGCCCGGTATCATGCCAAAGGAACCCAGCACGTAATCTTTCAAAGAAACCTGAGTAATTCCCAGAGCGTAATTCAATAAATTGAAAGGAAATAAAGGACAAAGACGAGTCAAAAAAACTATTTTTAATCCTTGTTGGGAAACTGCGCGATCGAGAGCTTTAAACTTGGGGTGAGATTCCATATATTTTACCACGCGATCGCGGCACAAATAGCGCCCGATCGCAAAAGCAAATACAGCACCTAAAGTGGACGCCGCAAAGACGTAAACAGAACCCCACCAAAAACCAAAAATCGCCCCTCCTCCCAGCGTCAGTACGGAACCCGGTACAAACAGCACAGTAGCCAAGTTATAAGTAGCTACAAAAGCCACTGGCCCCCACCACCCTAAATCCTCGATCCGCATTAACAGAGTTCTCAAAACCTCTTGAACGTAGGCAGATCTCGTTGCTACAATTAAGAGAGCGAGCAAAAGTGCGATCGAAAAAAACAACACTATGCGTTTAAGTTTTACCCTAGCATAATCTTGGATTCGTTCTTTGGTCATGATTTACTCGCAAGTATTTATCAGCATTATACTCGAAACTTAAATTATTAGTGTAAACTACCCTACAAGCGATAGGTCATGACACCAAAAGCCCAACTTCCAATCCCCGAACATTTCGACCAGAAAAAAGTAGGCGAAGTCTGGCGAGTCCCCTACCAAGAACGGGCCACCCAAGCGAAAGATTGGGCCAAACAGCACAACATCCAGCCCGCCGCAAGGGACACAAACCGCATTTGTTTGATGATAATCGATGCCCAAAATACCTTTTGTTTACCCGAATTTGAACTATTTGTGGGCGGGCGTTCCGGTAGCGGTGCAGTTGATGATAACTGGCGGCTGTGCGAATTTATTTACCGCAATTTAAATGCAATTACCACCATTGCGCCCACAATGGATACCCACACCGCCCTGCAAATTTTTCATCCAATTTTTTGGATCGACCAAGCAGGCGAACACCCCGTACCCGCCGCAACTTCTATTACAATTGAAGATGTCCAAAAAGGCATTTGGAAAGTCACTCCCGCCGTCGCCGATAGCATTAGTGGCGGCAATTTTTCCGCACTCGAAAAACAGGCTTGCCACTACCTCAAAAAACTCAGCGACGATGGGAAATATCCTCTGACAATTTGGCCCTATCACTCGATGCTGGGCGGCATCGGACACGCGCTGGTTTCGGCGGTGGAAGAAGCAATATTTTTCCACAGCATCGCCCGCAACAGCCAAGCACTTTTTGAAATCAAAGGTGGGAATCCGCTAACCGAAAATTATTCGGTTTTGCGACCGGAAGTTTTAGATGGATTCGACGGCAATCCGATTGCCGAAAAGAATGCTAAGTTTATGGATAAATTGCTCGATTTTGATGCAGTAATTATTGCCGGACAAGCCAAAAGTCACTGCGTTGCTTGGACAATTGATGATTTGTTAACGGAAATTTGGGCGCGAGATCCGAATTTTGCAAATAAGGTTTATTTGCTGGAAGATTGCACTTCGCCTGTGGTTGTTCCGGGTGTTGTTGATTTTACGGAACAAGCAGATGCGGCTTTTCAAAGATTTGCGGCCGCGGGAATGAATATTGTTCAATCTACTGAGTTAATTCTGGGCGATTAAAGACGAGGGTTGACTCTTGGGGTTTTCAGTACCCAAAAAGTCTACATTATTAAGCAGAGGCGATAATTTTTGTTAGCTTGGAAGTCTGCTGCGATCGCATTTAACTGATTACTTATGATATCATATCCGCTAAATCACTTACTAGAGAAGTGTAATCAAGGAGTTTTCCGATGGCTGAAAGCGAAATTTATAGTGTTGTTCTTTTTCGGAAGGCGAGTGTACAAGCAATTTCAAAACTCTCGGTGGCAATCGCCACGACTCTTCTGAGCACAGTTGTCACTGCAACCCAAGCCTACGCAGTTCCCGTAACCTACGATTTCACCATCACTGTTACCAAAGGCGGGTTAGCGGGAAATTCATTCAACGGTTCTTTCAGCTACGATGATGCAAAATTGAAAGGAACGGGAGTGGAAGAATTGGGAATTGCTGAGGGATTAACGACCTGCCTAAATTACCTGGGACGCACTTATCGCGAAACCGATGATACCAGTTATCCTACCTTTCCCACACTCAGATTTGAGGATGGCAAGATCACGCAACTAAACTTTTGGATTCAGCCGAATCAGCGAGTTAATTGGTGGAATTTACCTGGATGGGAAGTCAAGCTGTCTGAGCCTAAAAAGAGCGATTCAACTGTTCCCAATTGTCAAAAACGGTGAGGGGTGGCCCAGGTGCGATCGACCCTAAAAATAGGGTGTTGCATAATTGCGGGATGATTTTGATGGTTTTGTGGCATGGACTCTCGTACCCCGAAGGCGTGTATTTTCACAGCAGGCGGGACGCCTAACCCTACTCCCCAGAAGAATCCTCCTCAAATTCTGCAACGCCAAAAGTAGAGGAGGAATTAGATGCAACTGCCTACGGTTATATGGGTAATTTCATGCAGCCATGCTACGAATGTGCGATCGTCTCTCATCTGCTAGGGCGATCAAATATTTGCGCTCGCTAGGAACGAATGACTCAAAGATTGTTTGAAAAAAAACCGCATGATTCCTATTTTCTGTGGGTCAAGAGTGCCTATGGGCTTGATGATTTTTAATAACTATTTCCCATCCAATCGGGGGACTCCTTCCAAAAAACTGCCGCTCAACATTAACTCAGTCATCCGGTCTAAATTGCCGCTGACTGGCAATTTTTTATCGGTTTGAAAGCGCTCGATATCTGCTTTTAAATTCCCGCTATTATATCCTAATTTACTCAAATAATCCCTTGCTTGTTTGTCGCTTAACAAGATATCCGCCGACCGAAAAATCGGCACGTATTCCTCTCGCCAAACCAGGGCAAAAGTTTCCCTATCTAAATAGAAAATCTTGCCCCGCGCCGGGTCTCCAATGGCAGCTACACTGTCATTCATTCCCAGCAAAGCCACCGCGTGCGGTAGCTTCCGAGGGCCGTCAAATAGCCAAACTGCTAGCACTCCGGGGCGATTAATTTGCTGAATTTGCTCCCAAGTGGGCGTTAGTTCGATCGCATTTATGCCCAAAGCTCTGGCTGCTATTATTAACTGTGGCATCGAAGTTCCCAAGCGACTCGTGCCCGCAAAACGCGCTACACTCGATTCCGTCGCATCCATTCCCCAACGCCTCAACACTGTTGCTAGCGCCGCCGGCGCGCAACTGCTGCTAGATGTTTGTCGAAATACACCGTTGGGCTGCAAATTATCTATTAAATCAGCATAAATTGGCGCCAGAAAATAGTTTTCAGCGCCTGTAAATCCTCCCAATCCCAACAAGCAAATTAAAATTACTGCGATTACTTGCGATCGCGCCGTCTGCCAACTTACAGTAAAGCCAATACCGCAGACTCCCATCAGCATCACTCGTAGCAAAGTCCAAGTAACTCGCATCCCGTGAAAGCGCCACTCGATCGGCAAAACTGGCATTTGAGGCATATTTAGAGCCAGTAGCAGCAAAGCAATATAAAAACCCAAAAACAGCAGGGCGAGCGAGTTTTTGCCCTTAAACAAATCGTTAGCGGTCACTCCAGAGCGAACTAACACTCGCCCGAACCGCATTCCCCAGACAAACAGCACCGAACCCAGCACCAGCGTCACTACTATTTCCATGAACTCAAAATTTTGTTGCTTAACTAGGTTGTAACATTTATGCGATGGACTTGAACCCCAATCAATAGTGGGAGATAAAAAGAGTGGGGGAGAGAATTTGATGATGTTTGGGTGTCGTTCCTCAATTTCTCGCTACAATCGAATAAACAGGATTTATCCAACATTGAAGCAGGTAGAACAATTCTTAATCCTAAAGGCTTGACCTGCATCGCTTGCTCGACATTAAGTTTTGCCAGGTTTTTATTGATGAGTGTGAATCAATGGTTGACAATCCGATAATTCAGCTACCTAACCCAAAAGGAGATATTGCTATGTTTGCCAACTTAAATCTGAGAAACCAGATGTTACTCGGAGATGGAGTTCCCCTTGATTTGAAGGCGATTAAGTAATTTTTTGTGTAATTATAGGAAAACTTTAAGATGCTTAACTTCAAAACCACAAAATTAAAAGAGCGTATCCTGTGGGGATATTCCATACCGATTTTGCTTTCAGTGGGAGCTGCTACTTTGGTTTTTTTTAACGCTAAAGAAGTCAGCGAAAAAGCAAAATTGCTAAATAATTCTAATGCGGTTGTTATAGATTTAAAAGATCTTGAACTGGGATTTTCAGGTATGCAGAAAGCTGCTCGTGGCTATTTTTTGGCACAAGAGAGTGGTTTCTTAACTGAATACAATGAAGCTGTAAAAACCTTCGATCAATTCCATGAAGATTTAGTCAAGCGGGTTCAAAGCCCGCAACAGCGCCAGCGGCTAGATGAAATGAATGTCTTACAAGATCAGATAGACAAAGGCTACAAACAAGCGTTTTCTTTGGTCGATCAAGGTAAGCGAGACGAGGGAGTTAACTTATGGAAAATACAAATTGTACCAAAGCTTCGTCAGGTTGATGCTATAGCTAATGAGTTTCAAAGCACTGAAGAAATAATTTTGTTAGAAAAAGAAAAAAGGCAAATCCAAGCTTTGGAGTTCCTGACTACAGTGGTGATTTTAAGCACTGCTATAGCGGCGATTATGGCAATTGCGATCGCTCGGTGGATTGCTTCAGGCATTGCAAAGACACTGAATCAGTCCGTCAATATGATTGTTAGTTCTTCCACAGAGATTGCTGCCACAGTTGAACAGCAGGAACGTACAGCCGCACAGCAATCTAGTTCTGTAAATCAAACTACAATCACAATGGATGAGTTGGGCACAGCTTCCCAACAATCAGCCCAGCAAGCCCAAGCTGGTGCTGACTCTGCACGCCAAGCTTTAAATATCACTGAAAAGGGAACCCTAGCAGTAGAGCAAACCTTGGAATCGATGATAATATTGAAAGAAAATGTCGGGGCGATCGCGACACAAATTCTGCGATTGAGCGAACAAACCCATCAGATTGGCAATATCTCTACTGCTGTCACAGATTTAGCCAATCAAACAAATATGCTGGCACTGAATGCCTCAGTAGAAGCAGTCCGGGCGGGCGAAAATGCCAAAGGTTTTACTGTCATAGCCACAGAAATCCGCAAACTAGCAGACCAAAGTAAGAAATCGGCCGAGAAAATTAACCGCCTAGTCGATGATATCAAGACTGCGATAAATTCCACCGTAACGGTGACAAAGGAAGGTACGAAAACAGTAGAAGAAGGAACCAAAATTAGTCAAGAAACGGCAGCAGCTTTCTCGGAAATAGCAAATGCTGTTAACAATGTGGTATTGAACAATCAACAAATTTCTCTAACTGCTCAACAACAAGCAGTTGCTATTAAACAAGTAGTGGAGGCGATGAACAGCCTCAACCTATCGGCAAAAGAAACCGCTAGTGGTATTACTCAAACCAAAGTAGGCACTCAACAATTGAACGATGCAGCCCAAAATCTCAATTCAATTGTCTAAAGGGTTCTCAGTCTTTTGGGCTAGCAGACTAGCAATTGATATCAATTCCGGTTGCACCGGAATTATTGTTGACTGTTGACTGTTGACTGTTGACAGTTGACTAGGGATCGAAAAACTGAATGGTTGAGTGTTAACTGTTGACTCGAATTTATTATTCCGATGCAACCGGAAACGATATATAGCATTGAGTCATGAATTGATCTGGCAGCCCTCCCAGCTTGTTAAACAGCCGGCATTGAAGTCAAAATGTTTGCAGGCGATCGCATCGCGAAAGCCAGGACGATGAATTTCTGCGCTTAAACAAATCCTTAGCAGTAACGGACGATCTAACTAACACCCGCCCAAACCGAATTCCCTAGACTAACAGCACCGAACCCAGCACCAGCGTCACTACTATTTCGATAAGTTCAGAATATGGTCGCTTAACTAGGTTGTAACACGATCGGCGATCGTCCGTGGGGGAGCGGGGCAGGAGGAGACTGGGGGAGTGGGAGTATTTTTCTTTTGCCTCCGGCCTTATTCCCTCTTTCTTTAACCACACCTAAAATTTGCCAAATGTCAAGAAACTCGATCGACTTTTCCCCACCTTAGCCACCAAGTCCCAAACAAGATTTAGCGCCGGAAAACATACCCAAAATCTCTTGCCACAAACGGCCACATCCGTTGTAATATAGATGTAAGTCACAGCCCGTTAAAGTAATCAACCCACAATTAGGTCGCTCAATATATTCACGCTCCAACGAGCGGTGAGTTGTATTGAGCGTGCCGTGCCTATTAAGGAGCGATCAAAGCTCGTCAGACACCCCAAATATTCAGGAAGAATCATGCCATCAAGAGCCGCCAACGATGTAGACGTAGCAGAGCAATATTGGCACTACCTAGAAATATCCAAGGTTGCAACTATTTTAGGAACCAACCTGGAAAGCGGTTTAGAACCGACAGAAGCCAACGATCGCCAACAGAAATTCGGGCCCAACGAACTAACGGTTAAAGCAGGGAAACCCGCCTGGTTAAAATTCATCCTGCAATTTAACCAACCCCTCCTGATCATCTTGCTGAGTGCAGGTTTAATCAAAGCAGTGATCGGAGAATGGCTAAACGCTAGCGTAATTTGGGGCGTAACAACCACCAACGCTACTATTAGTTTCATCCAAGAAGCTGGAGCCGAGAAAAAAATTGAAGCCCTAGCCCAAGCTGTCACCACCGAAGCCACAGTCATTCGGGGTGGCAAAAAATTAAGAATTCCCTCCAAAGAACTCGTTGTCGGCGACTTAGTAATGCTGACTTCCGGCGACAAAGTACCGGCAGACTTGCGCTTAGTGAAAGTGCGCGACTTGCAAATCGACGAATCGGGACTCACCGGCGAATCTGTTGCTGTCGAAAAAGAATTAGGACAATCTGGAGACTTGGTTCTGCCACAAGAAACGCCACTAGCAGAACGGGATAACATGGCCTATGCCGGCAGTTTTGTCACTTTTGGCCAAGGTAACGGCATCGTAATTGCGATCGCCAATAAAACCGAAACCGGCAAAATCTCCCAACTATTAGATCGGCACATCGACCTCACCACCCCCTTAACCCGCAAATTCAACCAATTCAGTCAAAACTGGCTGTTATTCGTGCTGGGAATGGCAACCTTGACCTTCGCCGTTCGATTGGGGAGGCCAGTCCCTGCGGGAGTTTCAGCCTTTAAAGAAGCAGTCGAACCCGCAGTCGCCCTGATTGTCGGCGCAATTCCCGAAGGCTTACCCGCCGTCATTACCGTCACCCTAGCCGTAGGCGTTTCCCGGATGGCAAATCGCCACGCGATCGTCCGCAAATTGCCCGCAGTGGAAACCCTCGGCGGCGCTACAGTCATCTGTTCCGACAAAACCGGAACTTTGACGGAAAACCAAATGACGGTGCAAGAAATCTATTCTGGCGGCGAATCCTACTCTGTCACCGGTACGGGATACAGCCCCGAAGGTGAAATTCAACTCAACCAACTGCCAATTACTGTCAGTCAAGCTCCAACTTTGCAAGAATGTTTGCAAGCCGGACTCCTTTGCAACGACTCTCACTTGGAATTTAAAGATGATGATTGGATAGTCGTCGGAGATCCGACAGAAGGAGCGTTAATTGCTGTTGGCAAAAAAGCTGATTTGAGTCAGCAAGTTTTGTCCAAGTCAATGCAGCGGCTGGATTCAATTCCCTTTGAATCTCAGTTTCAATACATGGCGACGCTGCACCGAACTCCCAGTGGCAAAATTTTGTACGTCAAAGGTTCAGTAGAATCACTTCTCGGCCGCTGCGGTTCCAGTCTCGATACCCAAGGAAATCCGTTAAAAGTCGATCGGGCCCAAATTCACCATCAAGTCGATGAAATGGCAAAGCAAGGCTTGCGCGTCTTGGCTTTAGCAAAAAAGCCAGTACCCGAAAGCCAAAATTCCGTCGATCACTCGGATGTGGAGTCAGGGCTGATTTTCTTGGGACTGCAAGGCATGATTGACCCGCCGCGGGCAGAAGCGATCGCAGCCGTCCAAGCTTGTCAAACCGCCGGAATCCAAGTCAAAATGATTACCGGCGACCACATCGCTACAGCCAAGGCGATCGCCCGCCGCATGGGATTCCGCAAAACTAAACACCACAGAGAACTTGTAGCCTATACCGGCGCTCAACTCGCCGAAATGAGCAAGCAGGAACTCGGCGAAGCCGTAGAAGCCGGCTCAGTTTTTGCCCGCGTCGCCCCAGAACAAAAACTCCGCCTCGTAGAAGCTTTGCAACTTCAAGGCGAAATCGTGGCGATGACGGGAGACGGCGTTAACGACGCGCCAGCCCTCAAACAAGCGGATATCGGCATTGCGATGGGCAGCGGTACCGAGGTTTCTAAGGAAGCCGCCGACATGATTCTTACCGACGATAACTTTGCGTCGATCGAATCTGCTGTCGAAGAAGGGCGATCTGTTTACAAAAATCTGCTCAAAGCAATCAGCTTCATTCTCCCAGTCAACGGCGGAGAATCGATGACAATTTTGCTCAGCACCCTCCTCGGTCGAGAATTGCCGATTTTGTCGCTACAAATTCTCTGGCTGAATATGCTCAACTCGATCACCATGACTGTTCCTCTGGCTTTCGAGCCCAAGTCAGCGGGAGTCATGAAACAGCAGCCCCGACCGGTAAACGAACCTTTTCTCACCGGAAATCGGATCAAGCGGATCATCGCTATTTCTCTTTACAACTGGACTCTGATTTTCGGAATGTTTGAATGGGTGCGCCAAGCGGATTGGGGAACTTTGGAACTGGCCCGCACGATGGCGATTCAAGCTTTGGTAATGGGGAGAATTTTTTACCTGTTGAGTCTCAGCCAGTTGTTGCCTTCTTTGATTGCTAAATTTAGCGGTTCTAAGGAAGAAGTTAGCGGCGCGCCCGCCCTCGGTGTGGGAATTGTCCTGGCGATAATTTTGCAGATTATCTTTGCTAACTCTCCGTTTGTCAATCGCATATTTGAGACGGCTCCGATGAATCTGGATCAGTGGCTGATTTGCTTCGGTGTTGCTCTGCCTATGATCGGTGTTGCTCTGTCTGTCAACCGGTTCGATCCGCCCAACTAATTCACCATTAATCTGTAGGGTGCGTCAGGCTTGTCGTTAACACGACAAACTCTGATTTTCCCACTGACGCACCCTACCGCCTGACACCCATTAGTAATTTTGGGTGTTCAGAAACCCGGTTTCTCTGTCGTACAGAAACTGTGAAATTTTAGCATTTAATTTCTGGGTTCCCACTTACAGATAGACTCTGGCTCGATCGGGCAAGTTTTGGGAGCGATCGGATTTCCGCCGAGGTAGAGATTAGTCAGGTTAGTCAAAGATTGCAATGGTTTAATGTCGTTGATTTTATTGTTTTCGAGGTTGAGCTCCGTCAGCTTAGTCAAAGATGCTAGCAATGTGATGTCGCTGATTTGAATGTCACTGAGGGAGAGTGAAGTCAGGTTAGTCAAAGATACCAGCGGTTTGATGTCGCTGATTTTATTGTTGTCGAGGTGGAGCCAAGTCAGCTTAGTCAAAGATGCTAGCAATGTGATGTCGTTGATTTGATTGTTGTCGAGTTCGATCGAAGTCAGGTTAGTCAAAGATACCAGCGGTTTGATGTCGCTGATTTTATTGCTGTCGAGGAAGAGCGAGGTCAGGTTAGTCAAAGATGCTAGAGGTTTGATGTCGCTGATTTGATTGTCGCTGAGGGAGAGCGAGGTCAGGTTAGTCAAAGATACCAGCGGTTTGATGTCGCTGATTTTATTCTTGTCGAGGTAGAGCAAAGTCAGGTTAGTCAAAGATGCTAGCGGTTTGATATCGCTGATTTGAAAGTCGGTGAGGGAGAGCGAAGTCAGGTTAGTCAAAGATGCTAGCAGTTTGATGTCACTGATTTGAATGTCACTGAGGGAGAGTGAAGTCAGGTTAGTCAAAGATACCAACGGTTTGATGTCGCTGATTTTATTCTTGTTGAGGTTGAGCAAAGTCAGGTTAGTCAAAGATGCTAGTAGTGTGATGTCGCTGATTTGATTGTCACTGAGATTGAGGTCAGTTAGTTTAGTCAAAGATGCTAGCGGTTTGATGTCGCTGATTTGAATGTCACCGAGGTTAAGAGCAGTCAGGTTAGTCAAAGATACCAGCGGTTTGATGTCGGTGATTTTATTGAAGCTGAGAGAGAGTGAAGTCAGGTTAGTCAAAGATACCAGCGGTTTGATATCGTTGATTTTATTGTTGTCGAGGTCAAGAGAAGTCAGGTTAGTCAAAGATACCAGCGGTTTGATATCACTGATTTTATTGAAGCTGAGAGAGAGCGAAGTCAGGTTAGTCAAAGATGCTAGCGGTTTGATGTGGTTGATTTTATTGTTGTCGAGGTCAAGAGAAGTCAGGTTAGTCAAAGATGCTAGCGGTTTGATATCACTGATTTTATTGCTCCAGAGGTCTATTTCCGTGACACTCGAAAGTATTTGATCGGCCGCATCGCACTCAGTAGTCCCAGCTTCCTTCAACAGCACCTCAACAGTATGTTTAGCTTCAGGACTCAAAGAATCTTTTTGGCGACACCAATCCGCAAATGTTTGTCTACTGTTTTCCGATCGCGTTTCGGCGCCACAAGCAGATAATCCACTTCCACATAATGCTAGGGCGATCGCACTACAAGTAATGGCGATCGACTTTTGTAAACTCATGTGCTTTTCTGTAACTATAAGTGTCATAATCTTCTACTTCTAATTTTCTGAACTCTCAAGTTTTATGGTTTAGCTTCTGGTTACCACTTACAGATAGATTCTGGCTTGAGAGGGCAAGTTTTGGGGGCGATCGGATTTCCGCTAAGGTTGAGAAAAGTCAGATTAGTCAAAGATGCTAGCGGTTTGATGTCGCTGATTTGATTGTCGCCGAGTAATAGCAAAGTCAGGTTAGTCAAAGATGCTAGGGGTTTGATGTCGCTGATTTTATTGCTGCTGAGGTCGAGCTCAGTCAGGTTAGTCAAAGATGCTAGTAGTGTGATGTCGCTGATTTGATTGTCGCCGAGGACGAGCATAGTCAAGTTAGTCAAAGATGCGAGCGGTTTGATGTCACTGATTTTATTGCTGTCGAGGTTGAGCTCAGTCAGGTTAGTCAAAGATGCTAGCGGTTTGATGTCACTGATTTTATTGCTCCAGAGGAAGAGCGAAGTCAGGTTAGTCAAAGATGCTAGCGGTTTGATGTCGCTGATTTGATTGTCGCCGAGGTTGAGCGAAGTCAGGTTAATTAAAGATGCCAGCGGCTTGATGTCGTTGATTTCAGTGAAGCTGAGGTAGAGTTTATTCAGGTTAGTCAAAGATGCTAGCGGTTTGATGTCACTAATTTGATTGACGCTGAGGTCGAGCCGAGTCAGGTTAGTCAAAGATGCTAGCGGTTTGAGGTCGGTGATTTTATTGGCGCTGAGGTGGAGCTCAGTCAGTTTAGTCAAGGATGCTAGCGGTTTGATGTCGTTAATTTCAGTGAAGCTGAGGTCGAGCGAAGTTAGGTTAGTCAAAGATGCTAGCGGTTTGATATCACTGATTTGATTGGATCTCAGGTTGAGCTTAGTCAGGTTAGTCAAGGATGCTAGCGGTTTGATGTCGCTGATTTGATTGTTGTTGAGTTCTAGTTCCGTGAGACTCGAAAGTTTCTGATTAGCCGCATCGCACTCAGTAGTCTCAGCTTTCTTCAACAGCACATCAACAGTATGTTTAGCTTCCGGACTCAAATCAGCTTTTTGGCGACACCAATCCGCAAATGTTTGTCTACTATTTTCCGATCGCGTTTCGGCGCCACAAGCAGATAATCCACTTCCACATAATGTTAGGGCGATCGCACTACAAGTAATTGCGATCGACTTTTGTAAATTAATGTGTTTGTTTGCAACTATAAGCGTCATAATCTTGTACCTCTAATTTTCTGAACTTTAAAGTTTTAGGATTTAATATTTAGTTTTGTAAATCACTTACGATTAAGCGCCAATCTTAGTCCACCAATGAAAACCAGTTAACCCTTAGAAAACAGCATTATCGTAAAAAAGTAATTATTTCTGTATCTTAAAATACAATTAACCGCCACCTTAAAAAAAGTAGAGATATATTAACAAAGTAAATGTACGATCGCTCAGATGTTTGCCACTTATTGACAATCGATGTGAATGCCCCCCGATCGTCCTTCGCTACAACCATCTCCCAGTAAGTCTTGGTTTGAACCAGTTTTGATAAGCAAACCCGATCGCTCTTCCCAACGGCTCCTTATCGATAGCGCAGTCCCAAAAGATTTACTTATCAATTAAATTTAATAATTGTTTTATAATTTCTGCAAGAGTACGGTAAGCTAATAACGAAGCCAAGAAAACGTACGGCTCGCAAAAAGTGAGTTAACACAACTCGGCCGATCGAAATATCGATATTAATCAAACAAGTCAAATCAGCAGGGATAGTTTAAAGACTTATACTAGCGATAAACTTATACTAGCGATAAATCTTTTGCTCCCTCCTGCCAACCAGCGCTCAAAACAGTTAGCTAAACCCAATTAGCGAACAGCAAAAAAGCGTGTTGATAACCTTCAGTGAATGTTGTTACAGAAGATTATGAATTGCAGCGAGGCTAGGCTATGACAAGATTTTCAGATGAATTTTCTGCGCTTTCTCGGCGTAAATTTATGGTTAAAGCAGGTGCATCTGCCCTGGGTTCCATACTGCTCAAAGGTTGTTTGGGAAATCCCCCAGAACCCGGTGCAATTGCCAGTGGTGACGGCGCAATACCCGCAGCTACCTCAGTAGTGGCTGTTGCCAACGAGAAAAGAGTCGAAGGAATTGAAAGCACTAAAATCACATTGGGATACATCCCGATCGTCGAAGCAGCACCTTTAATCATTGCCCAAGAAAAAGGCTTTTTTGCCAAATACGGCATGACCGAAGTCACGATTGCCAAGCAAGCAAACTGGGGTTCGGCAAGAGATAACGTAGAAATCGGATCTGCAGGCGGCGGCATTGACGGTGGCCAGTGGCAAATGCCGATGCCTTATCTAATTAGTAAAGGCCTGATTACCAAAAACAGCGTCCAAATCCCGATGTATGTTCTAGCCCAGTTGAACACTCACGGAAATGGAATTGCGATCGCGGCCAAACACCAAGGCAAAGGCCTCGGACTTAAACTAGATCAAGCGGCCCAAGACTACATCAAAGGCCTCAAACAAGCAGGCACGCCGTTCAAAGCAGCCTACACTTTTCCCAAAGTCAACCAAGACTTTTGGATTCGCTACTGGCTAGCCGCTAACGGCATCGATCCCGACGCCGATGCCGAGTTGCTAACAGTACCCGCTGCCCAAACCGTCGCCAACATGAAAACTGGAAGTATGGACGCTTTCAGCACCGGCGACCCCTGGCCCCTGCGGATTGTCAAAGAAAACATCGGCTTCATGTGCGCCCTCACCTCCGAAATCTGGAAAGATCACCCAGAGGAATATCTAGCAATTCGCGGCGACTGGGTAGACAAACACCCCAAAGCCACCGAAGCCTTACTCGCAGGACTAATTGAGGCCCAGCAGTGGTGCGACAAGCCCGAACATCGAGCCGAATTAGTCGCCATTGTTTCTGGAAGAAACTTCTTTGACGTATCTCCGACGGTTTTGACGCCTCCTTATCAAGGCAATTATGTTATGGGCGACGGCAAACCAGACATCAACGACTTCAAGAGCAGTCCGCTGTACTGGAAAGACGACCTCGGCAACGTTTCCTATCCCTACAAGAGTCACGATTTGTGGTTCATTACCGAAAGCGTGCGCTGGGGTTTCCTGCCGACAAAAACCTTGGCAGACAAAAAGACACTCATCGATCGAGTCAACCGCGAAGATATCTGGAAAAAAGCAGCTCAATTAGCCGGAGTTGCTGATGCTGACATTCCAAAAACTACGTCTCGCGGCGTTGAAAAGTTCTTTGACGGCAAAGAATTCAACCCGGAAAATCCCGAAGCTTATCTCAAGAGTTTGGCAATTAAAAAAGTGTGATGGGGTCTTAGCTTCCCATAATTTAGTCTCGAAATTTAGTCTAGAAAATACACAGCACCAGAGATAGGAGATTAGCAGCATGGCTGTAAGTACAAGTCGGAGAGGCGGAGTCGATGTCCAAGGAGCATTTGGCGAGTTTTGGAAGAAGAATTCCTCGAATATCTTGCCGCCAATTTTGGGAGTAATTGGATTTCTGTTAGTTTGGCAATTCCTGTCGAGCACCGGACTGATCAAACTGCCCGGGCCGATCAGCGTTTGGACTGACGAACGGACGCGGATTTTGTTGCTGTATCCTTTCATGAACTCCAAAACCTACGGAGTCGGCTTATTTTGGCAAACTTTGGCTAGTTTGGAACGGGTGGCAAAAGGCTACACTCTCGCGGCCGCTGTGGGAATTAGCATGGGAGTTGTGGTAGGTACAAATCCCATTCTGAACAAGGCTTTAGACCCAATTTTTCAGTTTTTGCGGATGGTTGCACCTTTGGCTTGGGTGCCCATTGCCCTGGCTGCACTGCAACAAAACGAACCTGCTGCTTTGTTCGTGATTTTTATCACTTCAGTTTGGCCGATTTTAATCAACACGGCTGAAGGTGTTCGCCAAATTCCCGACGACTATAACAACGTGGCGAAAGTTCTGCAACTTTCTCGGAAGGAATATTACATCAACATCTTGTTTCCCTCAGCGCTTCCTTATATCTTCACAGGATTGAGAATTGCGATCGGTTTGGCTTGGCTGGCGATTATTGCTGCGGAAATTGTGATGTCTGGGATTACGGGTATCGGCTTCTTTATTTGGAATGCTTACCAGCAAAACTACATCAGCGAAATTCTATTAGCGGTGTTCTACATTGGGGCTGTTGGTTTGTTGCTCGATCGCATGATGGCTTGGTTGCAGCAAAAGATTGCTCCTAGTCAAGGAAAGTAGCTAATTAGATATGTTGACTGTTGACTGTTGACTGTTGACGGTTGACTGTTGACGGTTGACGGTTGACTGTTACAGGAATTACGAACTCCCAGGCTGACAAACCTTTTTTTTAAACTCTTGTTAATGGATTAAAAAAAGTTTTTTGGTTGGTTTAAGAAACAGGTTGTTGTATCCAGTCATGTATTAACTATTAGCTGTTATATATCAACAACGAACAGCGAACAGTCAACAGTCAACAGTCAACGGTCAAATAACACCCCTACACAAAAGGCAAGAAAATCATGTCTGTTTTGATTGCAGTAGAACAAGTCGAAAAAGTTTTTAATTTATCAGACGGTGGCACATACATTGCTCTCAAAGGCATCGATCTGGAAATAAAAAAAGGCGAATTTATATCATTAATTGGACACTCGGGCTGCGGCAAATCTACGCTGCTCAATATGGTGGCAGGTTTGGATTTGCCGACATCCGGATTGGTGACAATTGAAGGGCAAAGAATCACCCAGCCAGGCCCCGATCGCATGGTAGTATTCCAAAATTATTCGCTGCTACCTTGGCGGACGGTCAGAGAAAACATTACCCTAGCCGTAGACTCGGTAATGAGCGGCTTACCCAAGGCGGAACGCCTCGAAATCATTCAAAAACACATCGATATGGTGGGCTTAACTCCCCACGCCGAGAAACAACCCGCACTGCTATCAGGCGGACAAAAACAGCGCGTGGCGATCGCCCGTGCTCTGGCCCTGCGCCCCAAACTGTTACTCTTAGACGAACCCTTCGGCGCTTTGGATGCTTTGACTCGCGGCAACTTGCAAGAAAAGTTGATGGAAATTTGCCAAGAGTACGAAATCAGCGCCCTGATGGTAACGCACGACGTGGATGAGGCCGTGTTGCTGAGCGATCGCATCGTCATGCTCACCAACGGCCCAGAATCGAAGATTGGCGGGATTCTCGAAGTAGACATCCCCCGCCCCCGCAAGCGTATGGAAGTCGTCTCACACCCCAGCTACTACGCTCTACGTAGCGAAATGATTTACTTCCTCAACCAGCAGAAGCGGGTGAAAAAACTGCGGGCACGGAAAGTACCCGCGATCGCCCGCCACGGCCTGGAAAAAGTCAACCTCGAACTCGGCTTTATTCCCCTCGCAGCCTGCGCTCCTCTCGCGATCGCCAAAGAAAAAGGCTTTTTTGCCAAGCACGGCCTCGATGAAGTCCACCTCGTGCGGGAAACAAGCTGGCGCGGCATTGTAGACGGCATCGCCGCAGGTTACTTAGACGCAGCTCAAATGCCCTCTGGGATGGCGATGTGGTTGAGCTTGGGAGGCCACCAAGAGAAGCCGATTCCGACGGTTACAGCCCTCACCATGAGCCGCAATGGCAACGGAATTACCCTCGCGAGGCGCTTTTACGACCAAGGAATCTACACTCTGGCCGATTTCAAAAAAATGCTCCAGAGAACGCCCGCGCAAACGCACCGTATGGGCATCGTTCACCCTTCTTCGATGCACAACCTGTTGCTGCGTTACTGGCTGGCTTCCGGTGGCATTGACCCAGATCGCGATGTGTTGCTGAAAAATATCCCACCGGCTCAGATGATCGTTGACTTGCAGGGCGGCACTATTGACGGTTTCTGCGTCGGCGAACCTTGGAATTTGCGCGCCTCGATGGAAGGAGTCGGCTTTACGGTGGCGACAGATTTGGAACTGTGGCCGGGACACCCCGCGAAAATTCTCGGGGTGCGGGAAGACTGGGCAAATGCTTATCCCAACACTCACATTGCTCTAGTCAAAGCTTTGCTGGAAGCTTGCCACTATTGCGCCGATCCAAATCACGCCGCCGAGGTTTCGGAAATTGTCGCGGGAAGGGAATACGTCGCTACTGATAAGAGTTACATCCAACTAGGCGACCCGAAATCTGTTGCTTGCAACCTCGATACTCCGATGCGGGAATACGCCCACCACTTGTTTTCTGGAGAGGGGGTGAATCGCCCAAGCCGCACCGAACAACTGTGGCACATGGTGCAGATGGCGCGCTGGGGCGATACTGTGTTCCCGCGCAACTGGGTGGAAATTCTGGAGCGGGTGGTAAAAGTGGGTGCGTTCAGCACGGCGGCGCGAGAGCTGGGGATGGCTGATATTACTTACACTCGCGGTTCTCTCAGCTTGTTTGACGGCTCGGTGTTTAATGCTGACGATCCGATCGGCTATCTCAACAATCTGGCGATTAAACGCGATTTCACGATGGCTGAAGTTATACTCGATTCCGGCCGCCGAGCTGCTTAGAGCGCTTTTTAGTTCGACAAAAACAGGGTAATTGCTAATTGTTAGTTGTTGGTTTTTAGCGGTTAGTTGTTAATTTTAAACTGCTAATTGCTAGTTAGTAATTCCCTCTTTATGACCTCCGTGAGATCCGTTAAATCAGTTGCAGAACTTCCTTCTTTCTTTGCGAATCACCCATTCACCATTTCCTAAACCCATGCTCAACACCACTAAGAACCAGACGAACACCAAAACTCAGATCCAGCGAGGAAAAGACCGCCGCCAACCTTTTTTGGTGATGGACAATGTTTATAAAGTATATCCAAACGGTTACAGGGCTTTAGAAAACGTCAATCTGAATGTAGCTGAGGGAGAGTTTATTGCTCTGATCGGACACTCGGGGTGCGGCAAATCAACACTGTTAAATATGGTGTCGGGTTTTAGTCATCCCAGCCAGGGCACCGTGTCGATTAACGGGCAGCGGATTACGAAGCCGGGCCCCGATCGCATGGTGGTGTTTCAGGGTTACGCTTTGCTGCCTTGGCGGACGGTGTTTGAAAATGTTTACCTTGCGGTTAATGCTGTATTTCCGAATAAGTCGAAGGTGGAAAAAAATGCGATCGTCAAAGAGCATTTGGCGATGGTGGGATTGACGGAAGCTGCTGAGAAAAGACCGCCGCAAATTTCGGGGGGGATGAAGCAGCGGGTTTCGATCGCCCGCGCCTTGGCAATTCGCCCGAAAGTGCTGATTTTAGACGAACCTTTTGGTGCTCTGGACGCAATTACTAAGGAGGAATTGCAGGAAGAATTGCTGAAAATCTGGAACGATCACCGCTGTACGGTGTTGATGATTACTCACGATATTGACGAAGCGCTGTTTTTGGCCGATCGACTGGTGATGATGACTAATGGCCCATCAGCGACAATTGGCGAAGTGTTGGAGATTCCTTTTCCGCGTCCGCGCGATCGGGTTCAAATGATGGAAGATCCGGAATACTACAATTTGCGGAACTACGCCCTAGATTTCCTGTTCCGTCGCTTTGCACATGATCACGATGCCTAACCGGCTGGGAAATCAAAGTTAAAGAGGAGAATTAGGAGACTTCTCGAAAAATTTTAATTCTTGTGCGGAGTAGGGGTTGGGCATCCTGTCGGCTCAAGACGAGCTTTTTTGCAGAAGTCTATTGAAAAGTTGAAGCCCCAGTGTTCCCCAATTTCAGGGGAACATCGCTACGGGGGCAATTTTCCCAATCCGGTTGGGTAAACTGAAGCTTAATGGTGGGCGATAAGTTTTTTCGGACGTTCGGATCTTTTTCGGATATTTTACGTCTACCAGCGAAGAGACCCGATTGCCTAGCTGTCGGTAAGCTGGCATGAACAGAGCCCACCTTCGATCGAGGGTGGGCTTCTTCTTCATGTTATTAACTGTTTTTGGGCGATCGCTGGTTTGTGCATTCCACCCTTTGAACTGGCACACTGCGGGGCATTGATTTGTGTTGGATGGATTAGGCGATTGAAAATCTTTAAGTTTGCACGCTAAATTCCTCTGGATCGATATCCCAATTTACCCAACGAATTGCTTCTTTAGCCGATCGCACATCAGGCGGCACTCGCAAAGCGTGAATGTGTCCCGTGCTCGGACAAGTCATTTTTAACAAATAAACTGGCTTTGCATTGCCCTCGTTATCAAAATCATCGTCAAACTCGATGCTTAATAAAGTGTATTCCTGCCAACTATCTAATTCTGTCACCGCTAATTCTTGACAAATGCGATCGTAACCAATTCTCTGAATTAACAATCGACGAAGTTCGGCATTTTCTTCAGATAAAAGCCATTCTGGTTGCCACCGATCGGGGTGTACTCTTCCGTATTTTTCGGGTAATTTAACGCCGTGGTGAAAGTATAAACTGTAGCCGTCGGCAAATGCGATCGCCGGTTCTCCTTCAGCGTGTAGCCGATTTTCAGCGTCAAAGCGAAGGTGCAGGGGGCGATCGCAAACTAAGCAAATGTTCTCAAACGGAAATATCCACCCGCAATCCTCGAACAACTGTTGCTTGCAGCCAAGTAATTCTTGGGCTTTTTGGTCGAGAGTGATACCAAATTTCGAGATCGCAAATTCAGTCAAATGGATTTCCTTCAACAAATCCGTAGGGGTTAGTGGCTGTAGATAGTTAGAATACGATCCAGACTCAGATTTGCGCGATTCAGGGTAATTTTTTGCCAATTCCTGAAATTCTGACACGAGTGTGCAATCGGTATCCGGCTCTAGTATTATTTGATGGCACAGCTCCTTCCAAAACCTCCGACTTAATCCTACATCCACCGATTGAAATAACTCCTTAAGCAACGACTTTCCCCATCCTAAATTACCAGTCGCCTTTGGCGATATTTGATTTTGCGACATACAGTCAATTTTGAGTTGTTTGAGAAAATTTAAATCAGCTACCGGCGGGCTGCTGCAAACAATAACTTGGGGTGCTTTGTGACCAATAGCTACATAAATATTTTTCACGGTTTCTGTAGCTTTTTTAGCATCAATTGGCGTCGTGGAGAGCGTCAGGTACTTCTGTGTAAGTTCGATCGACAGATTTAAGTCAGTAATTGGATTGTTGTAGAGACGCAGTATGGTCAGGTTGGTGAGTCCTGACAGCGGAGTGATGTCGGTAATTTGATTGCATTGAAGATTCAGGTCTGTCAGGTTGGTGAGTCCTGACAGCCCAGTTATATCGGTAATTGGATTGTCGTATAGCAATCCTAAATGATTTTCTATATCTAGAGCAATCCTAAATGATTTTCTGTGTGTAAGTATATTGACGTATTTTGGGGAAATCAAATTTATGTTCGTTAGTAAAAAACTCAAACAGAAACTTGACAATCTTAAAAGACCTACATAAATACCAATACTTTCTTAAAAAGTTTTTAGCTTGTAACCAAATATCTTCAACGGGGTTCTGTTGGGGAGCATTGGGAGCAAATAAAATACAAGTAATTGACCAATTAGCAGGTTCTTTGGCAGCATTGAGTTCTAATAAAAAGTCTCTAAATTCTCCATATTTATGATAACTAGCTCCATCCCAAATCAAGATAATCTTGCGATTTTTATATTTATCTTGTAAGTATTTTATGAATTTAACTGTTGATTTTCCATCACCAGATGGATGGCTCTGAACATGGAATTCTTTGCTTTGATAATTGAGTGCGCCAAAATAAGTTTGTCTATCTTTTTCATTGGTAATTGGGACTTCAATTCGGATTTGGGATTGACCCCAAACATAACCAGTCAGATCACCATGAAGTAGATGACATTCATCTAAAAACAATACTATTATTTCCCCAGACTCTATACCAGCCTTGTTTTTAAATAAAATATCGTTAATTTCTTCCGTCTTTTTTTTTACCAGTTCTTTATCAAATTTAGGATTAATTTTTTGAGTTTTTTTCCAACTAATTTTCGCCCGGTCAAAAAGTTCATAGTAACTCTGTTTTGATTTATATATCACACCAAATTCTTGTTCTAAATAAGTAACTAGCTCATCTAAATTCCCATATTCTTTATTTCTTAACCACTCGATTACTTCAGTATTTTGTAGAGCTGTTAAATACCCTTTTGACCCTTTATGTCCTAGTTTGATTCCGGCGATGCCTTTGGTTTTAAATTGTTTTTTCCAATAACCAATAAAAAAATTACTTACACCTAAAATTTTGCTGATCTCATGGTAGATATTACCTGAGAGCGCCATCCTTACAGCTATTGCTCGTTTTAGTTCTCTGGCATCTATATCGCTTTTAATGAAAGATTCTAAACAATCTATTTCTTTTTGCCTATCTTTTTGTTGCAGTTGTAAGTTATTCATTTTTTTATGGTCACGATCGAGTATTGCATATAATTGTATCACAATCATGATAATGATTTAGGATTGCTATAGAGACTCAATTTGGTTAGGTTGGTGAGTCCTGACAGCGGAGTGATGTCGGTAATTTGATTTTGGCTGAGCCACAGTTCGGTCAGGTTGGTGAGTGTTGACAGCGGAATTATATCGATAATTTGATTGCAACCGAGTTCCAGTTTTGTCAGGTTGGTGAGTCCAGACAGCCCAGTTATATCGATAATTTGATTTTGGCCGAGCGCCAGGTATGTCAGGTTGGTGAGTCTAGACAACCCAGTTATATCGATAATTTGATTGTCGCTGATAGCCAGGTATGTCAGGTTGGTGAGTCCCAACAGCCCAGTGATGTCGGTAATTTGATTGTTGTAGAGATTCAGGTAGGTCAGGTTTGTGAGTGCCGACAGCCCAGTGATGTCGGTAATTTCATTTTGGTAGAGATTCAGGTGTGTCAGGTTGGTGAGTGCCGACAGCCCAGTGATGTCGGTAATTTGATTTTCCGAGAGATCCAGTTTGGTCAGGTTAGTGAGTGCCGACAGCCCAGTGATGTCGGTAATGTGATTGCAGTAGAGATTCAGAGATGTCAGGTTAGTGAGTGCCGAAAGCGGAGTAATATCGGTAATTTGATTGCTGCCGAGATTCAGAGATGTCAGGTTAGTGAGTGCCGAAAGCGGAGTAATATCGGTAATTTCCTTCCAGTTAAGATTCAGTTCAGTGAGGTTTGAAAGTATCCGATCGGCTTCATTGCAGTCAGAAGTGCCAGCCTTGTTTAACAGCACTTCAACTGTATATATTGCCTCTTCTGAAAGACTATCTTTGTGTTTTCACCATTCAGCAAAGCTACTGAGATTAATTGGTTGGTTTGTTTGTGGTTCTGACATGATAAATTCTGACTTGAGTTTGGTAAAATTTCAGGCCGGCAGGGGTTTAAACCCCTGCCGGCCTGTGTGGCAATGAAAAATCTTCAAGTTTGCACGCTAAATTCCTCTGGGTCGGTTCCCCAATTTACCCAGCGAATTGCTTCTTGAGCCGATCGCACATCAGGCGGCACTCGCAAAGCGTGAATGTGTCCCGTACTTGGACAAGTCATTTTTAACAAATAAACTGGCTTTGCATTACCCACCCAATCCAAATCATCGTCAAACTCGATGCTTAATAGACTGTATTCCTGCCAACTATCTAATTCTGTCACCTCTAATTCTTGACAAATGCGATCGTAAGTAATTCCCTGAATTAAGGCGCGCCGAACTTCTGCATTCTGTTCCTTCAACACCCACTTAGACTGCCACTGGTGCGGGTGCAGCCTGCCGTACCATTCGGGCAAAATCACGCCGTGATAGGCGTAAATCGAAACACCGTCGGCAAACTGTACCGCTGGTTTTCCTTCGGCGTGCAAGCGGTAGTTGCTGTCTGCGGAAAGTGCGCTCGGCTTTTCACAGACAATGCAAACTTTGTCATAGGGATAAATCAAGCCACAATCCCGGACAATCGATTGAAAAACTATCCAATTTCTGCCGTAGGAATGAGGTAAATTAAGAACCGAAATGCAAAAATCCAAGAAACTGCCATAAGCAGCCCACAATACTGGTTGAATGCAATTACTGAATAGTTCTGTTCCTAATCTTTGCCAGTAAAAGTCTCGACTCGGCTCATTGAACACCTCTTCCGGTGGCAATTGGCTTGCTATGAAGCCAGCTAAATAATTGCGGTGCGCCTCCCACATTTGCGTTTGCAGTTGAGTATAAAGTCGAGCTGACCGTTGAGTTGGCAGTTGGCTTTGCAGTTCGGTTTCTAGTTGGCTCCCCAAATAACCTCGCAGTTGTTTTTCTAGCTGGCTGCGAAGTTTTCTCTCGAATTCGCTCCGCAGTTGGCTGCTGGGATTATCAACTCGACTGACGATTATATCGGCCGCTTCGTAGGGACGATCGACAAAAATGATTGCTGGTGCTTTTTTGCGGATCGCACTGTAAGCCGATTTTATTGTTTCCGCAGCTTGCGAGCGATTTATCGGGAAAAGTGGAAAGCGATATCGCTCTCCACTTTTCCCGATAAACTGGAATCAAAGCTGCTTGTTCAGGCGTTAGTTTTTTAACCTTAGTCTGCGACATACCTCCAACCTTGCGGCTCATATTCGCGCTGAATTCGCACCATCCAATTACCTTCGGGAATTGCGATCGCATGGTGTTCTTCGTGACTCAATAAAGCTGTCGGTGAAAGCACCCGCAAGTACAGAGTCCCGTCTTTTTCGTACAGTTCTGCTTGTCCCTCAATAATCTGGTGAGAATGTCCGGTGACTTCACCTTCGGCGAGAGTTAGGTGAGATTTTTTTTCTCCTTCGATTTGCTGTACTGGGGTGAGAATTACGTCGCCTTGTCGGATGGGCTGCATAGGTTTTTTCTAAATTTTGTTTACTGGTGTCGGTCGATCGAGCTTTTCTACCGTAACTCAATACTACATTCGTAATACATGGCTGTCAAGAGCCACAAACCAAATTCCATAACTCTTTGCTGCACTGACAGACGTTATCTTGGAAGCTGAAAGTGCGATCGCAGACAGAAATGCTACAGTAGATGTTAGTTTCGAGAAAGTTTTATAGCCTTTCTCAAAAAGATGAGGTACAATAACAGCAGTGTGTAAACCAGTTAAAAATATTTGACGATGTAACTTGTCCGAACGCAAAATCTATGGCTTTTCCTAATTCTTGATAATTAGTAGTCTTGATAGAACGGAGAATGATTTTAAGTTTTGACCACAGATTTTCAATTGGTGAAAAATCTGGTGAATAAGGTGATAAGTATATTAATTTTGCCCCTGTTTTTTCGATCGCTTTTTTCACTTCTTCTCCCAAGTGAATGGGACAATTATCCATCACTACACAAGCACCTTTCCAGAGTTTTGGCACAAGTTTTCTGATAATAAAAGCTTCAAATGTAATTGCATCAGTTCCGCCTATTAGATTAACCGATGTCAAAATCTCATTGACTGACCTTGCTCCAATTATTGAGACATTTTTGCCACGTTTAGTTGGTTTTGACCCCTTGGCTCTTTCACCTTTTTGCATACCTAGCATATAACCTAACCATTGCCAAATTAACTCCCGATTCGTCAATGAATATTAAGTCTTTCAAACTAATCTCTTTAATTGTTTTCCAGAACTCACATCGCAGGATTTGAACTCGCTCTGTCCCTTTCCCTGAAGGGAAGAGAGTTTTTTTTGACAGTAATGTCTAAGAGTTTTATCATTCTTCCTATTGTTGCTCTACTAACAGAAAATCCAATTCTCCCATAAAGTAAATAACGGAGTTCTTCAAGAGTTGCATCATTATTTCCTTCAATCAATTCCGCCAAGATGAGTAGTTGCTCCGCATTCAGTTTGCCTTTGACTCCACATCGGTCAGTTCTCGGAGTAATGTTTTTTGTTTCACGATATTGTTTAAGCAATTTTTGTACAAAACTCAGGGCTACAGAAAAACGCTTAGCTATTGCTTTTTGTGAAATGGGTTCAGTATGATAAGTATCAAGGATTTTTTGCCTAACATCAATCGAATAAGCTTTCATTTTTAACAATGTATGAAGTTTGGTACAAGTAAACGTGTTGTGAGTCAAGCATCGTGTGCTTTCAAAAAAATGCTATTATGTGTGGTATCGCTTTCGCGTGGCTTTACTCAACCATGTAATTATAGTTCATTTGATCTTATCTTCTCTGTTTGACCCTCACGAGTGAGTGTCAGTAACATCATACCTCATCTTTCTGAGAAAGGCTATAGGTTTGAATGCCTACCTACGCGCAGCTAGAGGGTTTGTATCGAATCAGTTATTACTTGACCTATTTGGCATTGCAACCTATTCACCTGGTCTGTGTTGACAAGAGAAGCAAAAACTTGTTCGTATTGGCTAGATATGACGAGGAAATTGAGATTGAAATTGCTCGAAATGGGGATGTATTTTAATCAGCAAAGTAGATTATACTGCAATGTCAGATGGAGAAGTGAAGCGTTATTTTATTAAAAATTGAGCGGATAAAGCAGCACTGCAAGCCTACTTAGACAGGCGGAAAAAGCGCTCGAATTTAATCATAACGAAAGTGGGAGATTCGGATTTCGATACTAAGATTGAAGCAGCCATTCGCCAGCAAATGAAAGAATATAAAGGTTAGTCTTGCATCCTAACAATATATTTATAAATGCGGGAGCGATCGCCCAAACCACGTTTTCTCTAAACCGCCGAAATCCCGCGCCGAAACTCCTTAACTGCTTCAACCCTAGAAGCCATCAGCAAGCAGCGAGACAGCAGGTTGATGTCTAAACCGGGCAGAACTTCGCTTTGGTCAATTTTTTCATATCCGTACGATCGCAAATGATACAGACCAAATACTCCATCCTCCCAAAACCAAACTTCGGGGACTCCCAAGGCTTGGTAACGATTCAACTTGCTTTCGTTGCCGCTAGTAAATACAACTTCGATCGAGAGGTCTGCAATGCCTCCCGATGCTTTGCCAATTAAGTAAGATTGGTCTGCTTGTGCGGAGGCTTTTCCTTCTTTTTCCTGGGTAAAGCTTCCTGTGGGAGTAAAATCGATTTCTTTTTCTACCAAATACGTACCCAGCAACAGGGCGATGACACCGCTGAAGACTTCATGTTCTTCCGAAACTGCCAAGATTTCTACCTCACCTTTGAAATAAAAAAGTCGGATGCCGGGGGAGTCAGAAAACCCCTGCTCGATTAGCTTGAATTGTTGCCAATCAATCCCGGAGTGAATTAGGCGCTGGTCTTTTGGTTTGTCTAAGGTTGCTGTCATGGTACGACCTCCTTTAACTATTTTATAGCCATTTGAATTCGCACAAGTTGGCAAGCACATTTGTATGGTGCGTCCGATCCAAAAAACTTGTTTAAATCGAAACGAGCGATGTCAGGCGCACCATAGAAGTTGATTTAACTATTAAATTATCCTTCAAATGCGGCAACCGAAACTCGATCGCGCCCTGCTTCTTTTGCCCGATAAAGCGACTCATCGGCGATCGCAATTAGCTCGCCCGGCTGCGACCTCACCCCCGGAATGCAGCAAGCTACACCCAAACTCAGCGTGACGTATTCGCTGACAGCAGACTTAGCGTGAGCTATTTGCAAACCCCGCACCTGTTGTGCGATCATTTCAGCTACGCAACTCGCACCTTCAATATCCGTATTCGGCAAAACTACTACAAATTCTTCTCCACCGTAACGCGCTACTAAATCTGCTGGTCGCTTTACCGAATGCTGGATAACCCCCGCCACTTGCCGCAAACATTCATCTCCCGCTTGATGACCGTAAGTGTCGTTGTAAAGTTTGAAATAATCAATGTCGCACATAATTAAAGACAGCGGTGCTTCTTCCCTCGCCAAACGCCGCCATTCCGTATCGAGGTATTCATTAAAAGAGTGACGGTTTCTTACCTCAGTCAAACTGTCGTAAGTTGCCAAATAGTGCAAGGCTCGATTCACCGTTTCTAACTGCTTTTTCTGCTGCTGCAACTGACGGTTGAGCTCCGCCAACTGCTGTTCGGCTGAGTGCGATCGCAACAAATTTCTCACCCTCGCCAGCAATTCCCTCTCGTCAAAAGGCTTGGAAATATAATCATCAGCACCCGCATCCAAACTTTCGATCCGAGCTTCCATCCCCGATCGCGCTGTCAAAAAGATTACCGGAGTCGATTTCAATTCTGGCGTGTTCCGAATCTCCTTAAGCAAATCCAGCCCGTTTTGTCTGGGCATGATTTGGTCGCTCACAATCAAATTTGGCTGCAAACTTTTGGCTTTTTCTAAACCTTCAACTCCGTCACTTGCCACGGCGACTCGATAGTACGTAGTTAATAAAGTTTGGAGGTAAGCCACCAAAAAATTGTTGTCTTCTACTACCAGCAACAGCGGTAATTCTCTGGTGTCAGTTGTTAATAGTTCCCCATTATTTTTGTCGTCAGAACTGTTAGGTTCCCGCAGCGGGGTCTGGGATCCGCTGGCGCCGACATTTCCCGAACCCCACTCTCCGGCGCCGAATCCAGTCAGTCCAGCCAATTGGGCGATCGCGCTCACCAACTGATTTGCTTCCACCGGCTTCGACAAATGCCTCTGAAACCCCGCCTCCAGCGCCGATGCCGAATCTTCTTCCTCGATGCCTTCCGTCAGCGCCACGGCCGGCAGAAGTTCCCTGTGCTCGGACATTTCCATTGCTCTGATGCGGCGGATCAAATCGCAGCCGTCGGCTCCCGATACCGTCATATCGCTCACCAACACGTCGGGCCGCGACTTTTGCAACTCGGCCATCGCTTCGCAGGCGCTACCCACCGCTGTTACCTTGGCTCCAAATGCTTCGAGGCCTGTTTTGAGAAATTTCCGGATCTCGGCGCTGCTTTCCACCACCAGGACTTGCTTTCCCGCTAGGGGTTTGGAAACCGATCCGGGTCTGCTTTCACTTTGGGCGATCGCAGAAGTGCGATCATCGGGTGCATTTTTGTTGGCAATCGGTAGCAGCACCCCAAAGGTCGCCCCCTGACCGATACCGGGACTCGAAGCCCAAACACTTCCCCCGTGAAGTTCCACCAACTGCTGCACAATTGAGAGCCCCAGCCCCAGCCGGTGCTGTTCCTTGCTCTGGAAGCTGTCTGCGGGGCGGAAGTAGTCAAAGAGGTGTGGCTGAAATTTGGGGTCGATACCGCAACCGCTGTCGCTGACCCGAATCAAGACGCCGGATGGACTAGGCTCGATCCTCACTTGAACTGGGTTTGGTGTCGATTCTGGGGTGAATTTGATGGCGTTGGCAAGGAGGTTCCAGACTACTTGCTGCAAGCGTTCTGCATCTGCCAAAATGTAGTCTACGGCGGGGTCGAAATGTTTTTCTACGCGGATGTTTTTAGCCTCGGCCTCGGGACGGAGGGTATCGATCGCAGATTCTACGATCGACGGGAGGTGAACTCGGCTGAGGTTCAGGCACACTTTCCCCCGCAGCAGCCGCGAGAGGTCGAGGAGATTGTCTATTTGTCGGTTTTGTAATTTGGCGTTGCGCTCGATGATTTCCAAAGCGCGGCGGCTGGTGGCTTCGTTGAAATTGCGCGATCGAGCTAGCTGCGCCCATCCCAAAATCGCGCTCAGGGGCGATCGCAGTTCGTGGGAGGCGATCGCCAGAAATTCGTCTTTTGCCCGGTTGGCTTCGATTTGGGCGGCTTCAACAGCTTTGCGATCGGTGATGTCGAATCCGATCGCCAAATACTGACAGGGTTTTCCCTTGCAGTCCAACAGCGGAACTACTGTTGAGTACACCCAATAATCACTTCCATTCTTGGCTTTATTCTTAATGTCTCCTTGCCAAACATCACCTTTGGCAACAGTTGATAGCAGATTTTTGATTAATTCCGAAGATTTATATTCCGAATGGAGGATGCCAAAGTGGCTGCCAATTAGTTCGACCTGGGAATAGTTGGAGATGCTGCAAACTCGTTCGCTGACATAGTTGATAATTCCTCGCGCGTCAGTCCTCACGGCCAGTGCCCATCGGTCGATCGCTATTTTAAAATCTAAACATTCTTGTAGCGACGAATCTAGTTCTTTTGTCGTAGAAATTTGACCTGAGCGATCGGGCGCGTTTTGTTGCTGGCGATCGGGCTTATCCTTACTCCGTTGTTGGATTTCCATTGCTTCTATCTTCCCCTGACGGCTGACACCTAATCTACTCGCATCCTGATTCATTATCACTATTTTCTTTCCCGCGCCTGCGGGTGCAATATTTTGCATCTCTTTATCTTCCGGAAAAATTAGCAGACACCACATCCACTCGGGAGTAACCTCAATTTTTGTTTATAGGGGGCTAAATTTTGTCAATCTGAGGACTGATTTTTTTCCTATCTAGCCCATCATCGGCTGCTTGCTAATTCCCTTTTATATTTTATATTTTATATTTTTCTATGTGGAATTACTGATAAATTTAGGGTGGGGAGCACGCACCTAGAGTTGCATTCTTGTTTTAAACGGGTATCATAACGGTCAACTTTTTTCTCACAATGACTCCTGGTAGCTGGTACAAAGTCTCCTCTTAGGCTGGCTTTCGGGTCTGTGGCATTCTGTCTCATCTGCACTGAAAGACAATATGTGCAGGGCTAGACAGTTCCCAAATCAGGGGAGGGTTTGGGTGCACGAAGTCCGTATCTGGCGATCGTCCGTAACTTCTTTTAAATTATTTTCTTATACATCTTGACAGGTCTGTACCTTTTTTGTATTATAAGATGTAATATAAACTCAAACGATAGAACAGCCGAACTGCATTGGCGCACTCAACTATTAACAACTTCAGGAAAGTAGTCTGTGAATTTAGACACTATACGCGAGCAATTTGAACAAAGAGCATTTGATTATGACGGCTTAATTCCTCGCCTCATTCCGCGCTATCGCGAACAACACGATTTAATATTGCAGTTAATCCCTTTTCAAACTAATGCTAACATAAAAGTTCTGGATTTAGGGGCGGGGACAGGCATACTGTCGGCAACGATTTTGTCCGCATTTCCTCAAGCAAATGTCCTAGCCTTTGACATGGCGGAAAATATGCTGAAAATTTGCGAAACAAACTTGTTCGCTTTCCGAGAACGGCTGACCTTGCAGCAAGGAAACTTTGCCGAAGATGATTTCGGCAGCGGTTACGATTTGGTAGTTTCAGGCTTAGCAATTCACCACCTCGACAGCGCAGGCAAACAACAGCTATTTCACAAACTTTTCCACTCGATGAATCCAGGGGGAATATTGCTAATTCGAGATATTGTGACAGGTGCTACTCCCCGGCTGACTGAGCAATACGAAGAATTGTGGCGGCAGTACATGAAAGCTAACGGAGAAGACGATGCAGCCTGGTTTCAAAAATATCGAGAAGAAGATATTCCTTCCTCTGTGGAAGAGCAGACAAAGTGGCTTGCAGAAGCGGGTTTTGCAGAGGCTGGATGTCACTGGCGCTATCTCAATTTTGCAATCTTTGGCGGAGTTATCCCAAGGTAGAAGGGATTCGGCAGGAGGCCAAGTATTTGATAATTATCAAAAGATAAAGCTCCGAAAAACTGGCACGGCGAACACTTTTTTATTCGCGGGCGCAGAACCTAATTCTGTAGGTACTTAAGGGCGCACCTTACCGATCTAATTCGCGCGCAAGACAATTTTTTTATGTCCGGGAATCATTTTCCCAAAACCTGTAGAAGCGGGTTCACTCAAGCGCCCTCTGGCAGTGCAAACAGATTCCACAAACCCGCCTCCCATCAACGATATAACCCGCTAATGACATTTTGTAAAAGGTGATTTAAAAGCTCAATAAATAAAGTAAAACGATGAACGATTCTCGATTAGTAAAAATCAGCCGATATCTCAGCAAACACCTGCGTCACGCGCCCTCGCGCCTCGGCATTGAACTAGCTCCAGGTGGCTGGGTTCCTGTTAGCAAATTACTCGATGCGTGCCAAAAAAATAACTTTCCACTTCAGCTTGCAGAACTCAAGGAAGTAGTCGCGCAAAATGACAAGCAGCGCTTTTCATTTGACTCCACAGGCACTCTAATTCGTGCTAACCAAGGACACAGCGTAGAGGTTGACTTGCAGTTAGAACCGGCTGTTCCCCCAGATATTTTATATCATGGAACAGGTAGCACTGCTGTGGAGTCTATTCTCAGTCAAGGAATTAGGAAAATGTCGCGGCATCATGTTCATTTGTCGGTGAATATACAGACGGCGCGCCAAGTAGGTGCAAGACATGGCATCCCGGCGGTCTTTACTGTAGATGCCGCAGCCATGCAACGTGATGGTCATACATTTTACTGCTCGGCAAACAAAGTTTGGTTAGTAGATTTTGTGCCGCCCGCTTATCTCAAAATAAGTTGATAATTTTCAGTTTTTTTGTAGAATGTGTAGCACAAAAACTGTAAAATAATAGGAAGTAGGAGTTTTGCAAAATGAGTGCGGAAGATATGGGTGATCGCGAAAACAATTTTCATCAAAACAATTCTCCAAATAGAGGTCTGCTAGGCTCTGGTTGGCGACCTTTTTACCGTCAATTTGATTGGGAACACGTGCTACATTTAGCCTCTAGCGATCCCTTAGAACTAGCTCAAAAAACTTTAGGTGCAGCTAGCGACATTGCCGACGCAATGGGACGACACCAATATACTTGGTGGGCAAATATGTTAAATGTATTTTCGGAAAATACTCGCTACGAAATTGATGATTTTTGGGATTACATTACTCCGCAGCCAGTTTACCCGGATTACCGCTACAAAGACGTTTTAGTTACCGAAACGCCTGTGGTGCAATTGGTCAGCCGCGCTAGCATTCCCATCGACTACGTTCTCAATAAACTCCAAGAGATTACTGTTTTCAAAGTTCTGGCTTTGCTAGGGAAACCGGATGCAATTACCCAGTCTTTTATGGAGCGACATTTTTCTTATCCTCCGGAGCGGTTTGTTAGCTGGGAACGCTTAGAAGTTTTGGGTACTGTTTATGCTTCTTGGGCTCGATTCGGCTGCTGGCTGCAAATTGACAGCTACGACAGGGGAAGACGCTGCTACACTCTGATTTGCCAAGATATTGCGCCGCTCGTTAGCAAGGCAACTTATAATTTAGCGGTGATTCTGGGGGGGTACAAAAGCCGCGTCGGACAGGTTCACAGCCAGTTCCCAATTCGCACGTTTTCTGCGGAGGTTCAAAGTTTTACCGATACAGTTCAGCAGGCAATTTTGGATAAAAATCAGTTGGCTGTTTTGGTTAGTGGCGAACCGGGTACGGGCAAAACTGCTTGGACGCAAGCGGTAGCAAAGGAAATTTTAGTGCCGCTGGGTTATGTAATTTTTATCTTAGACCACGATGCTGTGGAAAATTTTGTGCCACCGAGTTATTTAGAGCGGATTTGTATTATTATCAATGAGGCTGATAACTTGGCTCAAGATCGATCGACTGCAGAGGCCCAACGCACTAACAAAACTGAACATATTTTGAGTTTGCTGGATGGAACTTTGTATCAAAGCGTCATTGACGAACACGGCATTCAATTTCAGCAAAAACTCGTAGTTTTGATGACTTGCAACACCACTGAAAGATTAGATCCAGCAATGTTGCGGAAAGGGAGAGTGGATTTTACCAGTGAATTTACGCACAAATTTGTTTGAGCGCTCTCTTGCATTCTAAAGCTATCTGGCGATCGCACTTGCTACACGATCTCATAGTCGGGGGACAAAACAGAGCACTCCAGTCCCCTGCGACTATTATTATTCGGCGCGCGCGCGCGCTCTATGGCGAATCGTCAAACAGCAAGCGGACACTAGCTTTGGTCTTAATATGATACAAAGGCCTATAGACATATCGCCATCAAAAATGATATCAATGATGGGTGATACCCTCTAAGGAGATCGTCCGAGAGAGCACATCAGGGGAAAACAGCATTTTTCGTCTCAAATAGAGTTTTTCAAACTTGACAGCTATGGAGGAAATCCCAAACCGTGCAAACTAAGCCAGTTCAGCAAAAAAGTCAGGGACTGGGAAGGTACGTTGACGGGAATGTCCCGCTCGCCCAACAACCCGCAGAGGCAGCCGTGTCCGAAAGTAAAGACAGATTTCGGCGGTTTGTCGAGCGCTCCGCCGAGGCCGTGGCAATGGTAGATTGTGAAATGCGCTATCTGTCGGTTTCTCGTCGCTGGGAAACAGATTGCGGTTTGGGAGAGGGCGAGGCGATCGGCCGATCTCATTGGGAACTGTTCCCGAATCTCCCGGAATATTGGGAGCAAAATGCCCAGGCCTGTTTGGCTGGAATTTTGGAATACAGCGAGTTTGTGGCAGGGCGAGCGATCGCATCTGTATCAGGAAAAACCGCAAGCTGCTCTGTCAGCGAGTCGATAAGATGGGTATTTCAGCCTTGGACAAATAGCGAAGGTGCGATCGGCGGTTTGATTTTGTTTGCATCTAAGATAGCTGAGGCTCCCGCTCACACCAATTGCTCTAATAAATTTCAGTCCGAGGTCAAAAGCAAGCAGTTAGAAACAATACCACAACTAACTCAAATTGCCCTCGAAAATGCGGCTGATACAATCTTTTTTAGTACCTCAGACGGTCAAATTTGCTACGCGAACAAAGCCGCTTGCCATCTTTTCGGCTACTCGGAATCGGAACTGCTAAACATGAGGGTTAGCGACATCGATTCGCAGTTGCCAGCATCGGGTTGGCGAGAACACTGGGCTCAACTGAAGCAGCAAACCAACCTCACTTTTGAAACCAGTTACAAAACCAAAGACGGCGCCAGTTTTTCCGTCGAAGTTAAAGTCAATTATTTAGAATACGGCGGCTGCGAATACCGCTGCGCGATCGCCCGCGACATTTCCGCTCGCCTCACAGCAGAATCAGCGCTCGTAGAGGCAAAAGAGCAACTTCAAGCCGTTTTGGACGCCGTGCCCGGATTAGTTTCTTGGGTAAGTTCCGATTTGCGCTACTTGGGAGTAAACCGACATTTAGCTAGCGCTTACAAAATGCCGGCCGAACTATTTATCGGTCAAAAAGTAGGTTTTTTAGAGACAAGTCCCAAATTTAACGATTTAGTATACGATTTCTTTGCCAACCATAAAAAGAAAACATCTCAAGAAGTAACAGCGAGCATCAGAGGAGAAAATAAAACTTATTTAATAGTGGCTCAAAAATACCATCACAATAGGGCGGCGGTATTTGTGGGATTGGATATTACAGAAAGCAAACAGTCTCTTTTTGCTTTGCAAGAATCAGAAGAACGCCTGCGACAACAAGCAGCTAAATTAGAGCATACGCTGTTAATTTTGCAGCAAACTCAAACTCAACTGATTCAAACAGAAAAGATGTCATCTCTGGGGCAGTTGGTAGCAGGAATAGCGCACGAAATCAACAATCCAGTTAGTTTTATTTCTGGGAATGTCAGCCACGCCACTGGCTACATTCAAGAACTGCTGCGATCGATCGACCTTTACCAAAAATATTATCCCCATCCCGTGCGGGAAATTCAAGATTTGATGGAAGAATTAGACTTAGACTTCATCAAAAAAGACTTGCCAAAACTGCTAAATTCCATGAAAATCGGTTCCGAAAGGATTCGCGATGTCGTGCGATCGCTCCGCTTGTTCTCGCGTACCGACGAAGCCCAAATGAAGCCGGCTGATATCCACGAAGGTTTGGACAGCACTTTGCTGATCTTGCAAAATCGCCTGCAAGCTAAAGGGGGACGACCGGGGATTTCTCTAGTTAAAGAGTACGGAGATTTGCCGCGAGTTCACTGCTATGCGGGACACTTAAACCAAGTGTTCATGCACTTGTTGACAAATGCGATCGACGCTTTAGAAGAAGGGGGGAGAAATCCTGAAAAGTATGGTAAAATGCAAAGTCAGTCTTTGTTGTCTTCAGCCAAATCGAGAGCTGAAGTATTCAATCCCGAAATTCGGATTCGGACTTCTGTGGTAGGGGAAAACGAAGTTGCGATCGCCATTAGTGACAACGGCCCTGGCATGACTGAAGAAGTCCTCGGCTGCATCTTTGACCCTTTGTTTACCACTAAATGTCAGGACACGAGTACAGGTTTGGGTCTAGCAATATCTCAGCATTTAGTAGTAGAAAAGCACGGCGGTAAGTTGCACTGTGTTTCGCGTCCGGGAGAGGGAACTGAGTTGATAATTAAAATTGCGATCGGCAACGATTAATTAGCTATTTACCCATAGAAAATAATATGGTAATTGAGTGGCTCAAATTTAAAGTACCTCAAGAAAAGTGGGAGCAGTTTATTCAGCGAGATCAGGAAGTTTGGACGGCGGGCCTAAAAAGTTGGGACGGTTTTTTAGGCAAAGAAATTTGGGTAGATCCGGTGGAAAATGAGGTGGTGATGTTGATTCGCTGGGAAACTAAGGAGAAGTGGAAGTCGGTGCCACAAAGCACAATCGATGAGTTGGATGCCCAAATGGGCGATTTGCAAATTGCGATCGCCGAAAGTCGCGAATATCAAGTTCCCACGTTTTTGCATTAGTCATCAGTCATCAGCCATTAGTCACCATTTAGTAGCTCAAGGATTGTGGGATTCTCTACCGACAGTTCCAGAGTCAATGTGCTTGTTTTTTGAGCGACTTTTGGAGCTGGGGGGGTGACAAAGAGGTCTACGAGATAGACTGTATAAGGGTTGCAGCCCGCATACCTTGTTGATAAAAGCGGCGTTTAGAAGGAGTTAACTTCATTAACTGTTCCACCTCCAAAGAATATTGTTCTAGATAATTAACCCACTTTTCTCCATCTAATCCAACACCAAATGTACTCCGTCTGCGATATTTTTTCTTTGGTTCTGTGCGACGAGATACATATTCTTGTACCTGCTTTTTCTTCAGTTCATTACCTTGAAATATTGCTGAACTGTACGCAAGTGTCATGAGCAGAATCATGTTAATAAGTCGGTTCCCTTTGAGGCTTGTTCCTTCAAGATCGTAGCCTCCTGTTTTACAGTCTCGGAACATTTCTTCAATGCCCATCCGCTGCTTATAAGCATTGAGCGCTGCTCGCAATGAGCCTAAGTCCGTGAGAATAAACCAGGCTTCTTTAACTTGATATTTCCCATAGTTCCTTTTCCACTTACAAGCAAGCTCAAATCCGGTAGTAGGTAGAGTTTTCCTCACTTTTTTCCCTTGAACATACAAAGAAGTTCCGGGTACTATTCCTAATTCATCCAACCGTTGCCAAACTAAATGTTCTGTTTCGATACAAAGATTCTTTTTCAGTCTTAAGCAAAAAGACACACCCTTTTCCTTAAGCCAGTTTCCCAAATCAACAGAACAAAATTCACGGTCTCCTAAAACGATGACTTTATATTCTGAAAATAATGGTAAAACTTGCTCTAAATTGGTAGTTTGTGACTCGAAGTTACTATTTCCTAATTTGGGCAACAACGACCAGTATAATGGAATTGCTCTTCGCTCCCAGATCAGGCTAACCATAAAGAGATTAATGCACCCCCATTGACTGCGGTCGATTGCAATTGATAAACGAGTACCAATGCGGCAATAAGTGGTCAACCAATAAGTAATTAAGGGGAACCAAATTAATGAGATAGTTAAGTTTGGTAAATCCAGAAATCTTTGTAGTTTTCTACGCCGACTTTCCGTTGTAATTGGGTAAGGAAATACCCGTGCCAGTCGTTCTAATCTCACTTGTTTTTCTGATTGCATCACAGATAGCAAAGTTGTCATTACAAGAAACTGAGCTTTGGTCAGTTGTTTTTTTAAATGAGTCTGGTAAAATGTTGGTATCATTATTTTTTGGATAGGCAAGCGTGTAACAATTATGCTGCCTATCTTTTTTTAGCACACATTGGCTCAATCCTCACCACCTCTGGGTTTCAGGCTGGTTGTCACCCCCCCAGCTTTTGGAGTGCTTATCAGAGAGTTTTTCCAAAAAAGAGACACCAATCAGTAGTCAAGGAAAGTGGCCAAACTTCCTATATAGAAAGATTTAACAATACGATGAGACAAAGCATATCTCGTTTAGTCAGAAAAACTCTTTTCTTTTCTAAAAAACTCTCCAATCATATTGGAGCAAGATGGTATTTTATTCATGAGTATAACGCCTGTTTATCTATAGAGTGAATGCCTTATTTTTTCATGACTATGCAGGACTACCCACTTCCGAACTATAAAAACAAGTTATCTCATTGTTGACGACAGAAAACCAGCCTGTCAACTTCGCCCAATTGCTACAAAACTGACAACTATTATCATCAGATTTGCTAAACGCATTGCAATCTTTATCGCGGCGCTGCTTAATCGAAAAACAGGAAAGTCTTTACACTTTGCCACTTGTAATGAAGCAATATATCAAAGGATTGTAACTGAGATGTTGCACCATGCTCAATAAGCCTTTAATGGGCGGGCAGGATGCCCACCCACAAGAAAATTAATTGTTTGTGGAACAGGCATCTTGCCTGTTCTTAAAAATGGTACAAGATGTGAGTTGCGACCAAAATCTAAAATCCCAAATCGAACGATCGCCCTGTGCTATCATAGAATACCAAACTTATTGAATCGAGTTAGATGACCACAAAAACTACAATTACAACAGCCTCCCAGCTCGCTGATTATTACATCTGGTTCGCGAATGATGTAGGTTCTTATCTCAGCAACCACAAGCTACAAAAACTATTGTACTACGCTCAAGCATGGTATTTAGCATTTGAAGATACACCGCTTTTTGATGAAGATTTTGAAGCTTGGATGCACGGGCCGACTATCCCGGCTTTATTTTATGAATACAAAGAACAATTTGACTGGAAGCCAATTCTCAAAGAAATAGAAAAACCCGAATTTCCACAGGAAGTACAAGAGTTTTTAGACGAGTTATCCGACGAGTATTTCTTCCTGGACGCTTATGAGTTAGAGTTGATGGTGCGCCGCGAAGACCCTTGGATTAAGGCAAGAGGTGAGTTGCCAAGAGATGAACCTTCTCATGCTATTATTACTAAGGAATCAATGAGAGAATTTTACAAAACCCGTGCCATCGAAGAAAATTAAAAAAGCAGATATACGCCGCCAGCAATCTTTATCTAGCATCAAGCGTCTCGATGTAAAAATACCGCAAGGAGTTAGTTTTTCTTTCAGGTATTATCAGGATGACAAAGATAAGTTTTCAATTAGCGGTAGAGATGCTAAGTATCTAGCATCTCTCTTGAGAAGGATGCGCGATTTGTCACAATTGAACGCTCAATAAATTCTTAATAATCAGAGTAAAAGCCTGCGCTGTCATGGAATTGTCTGGCTAGATACAACTGAGCCTAAGGGCTTCGGAATTCCCAATGAAGACGAGCTAGTAAATGTTCCGTACCAGTTTCAAATATCTGCTAATGAATACGGCAGGGTGCATGGTTTTTTTAGTGAAAATGTTTTTTATATTGTCTGGCTAGACCCAGACCACAATCTTTATAGTTGAAATTATAGGCGAAGGAAGAAGGAAGAAGGAGAATGCAATCCAAACAAATGATCTCGTGCTTAAGATTCGAGACTTCTTGAAGAAGTTGGGAATCTCAAACAGTCTGGGACTCACTCCGACTAACGAAACCGGTTCTTTTGCCGATTGGGCGGGGGGCGACGAACTATTATCGTAAAAAAAACAGGTTTCTGGAACCCATGCTTAAGGCTTAATTTTAATAAAATTTTGCAGAGAGAGCGAAAATAAAATTAATGCTTAAAAAGCCTACGGCTAGTACGAGAATGATAAAAATTGCGATACTGAAAATAGACTTTAGCCGATCGCCAATTCCGGGTTTTTCTGAGTTCATTGGTTAATTTTGGCAGTAAATTGGAGAGGGGCAATTGAGAAAGAGTAGATTATACCAATGCGCGAACAAAAAGGCAACTCCCGAGCAGCTCCAAACGACGATCGTCCTCAGTAGGTCGCATTTTTTAACTTTTAATCTCAAATCTAAAATCTAAAATGGTATTAGGCATTGTTCGGTTGGGCACAGCACCGGCTTTGTCGATCGCCCGAACTTGATCGCGCGCGCGTCCTGTAAAATAGAGAGCGCGTTGGGGCGAACCTTTTAACAGCCGGAATTGGGGGCGATCGCCGTCCGATCCCAAATACATAATAATATGTCAATCATCCTTAGCTTACTCACAAAGGTAAAAATAGAAGAGTTTCAGGAAATAATCTAAAACATATAACTGAAAAAAGGATAGAAATCGATGCTCCACCCAATCTCGCAACCTTACCAACAACGAGAAAATATTATGACTCAAAGAGCCGTGCGGAAGCCAAAACCCTCTGTTGCAAACCACTTGAGACCAAGTTTTCCTCAAAGGCACTGGCTGGAGGTGGCAGAGTACGCCTCTCTGGCGGCCTCTGGTGTGGGTTCCCTGGCGGTGGCACTGTCGGGTCAAGCTTTTTACGGGGTGGCTCCCCTAACTTTGGCTTTGTCGCTGAATGTTGCTAACCGATATCGCTTCGAGCAGCAAGTGCGGGTGCATCAAAATTCGGAAATGGCCCAAGTCCAAAAGTCTGTCAATAAAGTCGAAAAAACGGCGGTGACGGTAATTGTTAAATTACGCAAGCAGTTGTCAGCAGATATTGCAGCGCTGCGTCAGCAAATGGCTGCCATGCCTAGGGCAGAAGGCTTTGAGGAGTCGATCGACATCCAGCGACAGTTGCTGAGTTTAGGAGAGTCGGTAGCTTCTTTGCAAGAAATCGTGGCGTCTGCTGTGATCGATGTCCGTCAGCAGGTGAGCGCACAACTGCAAGATTTATCGGTTGGCCAACGGGCGAATCTCCAAGCTGTGGAACAGGCTATAGAGCAACTGCAAAGCGTCACGCAAGGCTTGACAGAAACTTCTATCAGCCGAGACGACTGGGAAGTAGTAAATACTCGATTTTTGGAAATCCAGAAAGTCATGGCCAATTTGCAAAGCCAACTGCAAGCTCCCGCGCACCAATCGACTCCAGATTTGTCGATCGTCCAAGCTCAAATCCACCGTTTGGAACACGAGCAGCAAGAAGTTGTCAAACCTCACCTCAAGCGCTTAATCTCGGTTGTCAGGGAGTTGCAGCACACACAAGAGAGTAGTCATTAGTCATTAGTGAGCAGTCATTAGTCATCAGTCAGAAGGAAGATTTTTCGACTCAGACATTCTGCGACTCACGCCCGATCGAGTCCTACTTTTTCGACAACTGTGTTAAAAGATTAAAAGCTAATCTGTCTAGTTCACCTGTTTTCAACCTGTTACAAGAAAATTAAATGACTGCAACCGTAACTATTGCTGATAACCCGTTACTAATCGGTCAAGGATTGCCTCCATTTGACGCGATCGAACCAGAACACGTAGCCCCCGCTGTTACCCAACTGCTGACCGAACTAGAAGCCTCGCTAGCTGACTTAGAATCGTCTGTAGAGCCGACTTGGAGCGGCTTAGTAGAACCATTGCAGCGACTCGGAGAGCGTTTGAATTGGAGCTGGAGCATTGTCGGACATTTGATGGGTGTGAGAAATAGCCCGGAACTGCGATCGGCTCACGAAACAGTGCAACCGGAAGTAGTAAAATTTTGGAGCAAGCTCAGTCAAAGCAAACCGCTTTATGAAGCTTTTAAAGCGCTGCGGGCTAGGGAAAATTGGGACGGCTTAGAATCAGCTCAAAAGCGAATTGTCGAAGCCGCTCTCCGAGATGCTCAACTGTCCGGCGTGGGTTTAGAAGGCGAGCAAAAAGAGCGTTTTAATGCCATTCAATTAGAATTGGCGGAAATTACTACCCAATTTTCCAATCACGTCCTCGACGCTACCAAAGCATTCAGCATCACCCTCACAAACAAAGACGAAATTGACGGTTTGCCGCCGAGTTTGTTGAGTTTAGCAGCTCAAGCCGCTCGCAGCGCCGGCGAAGAAAATGCGGATGCCGAAAACGGCCCTTGGCGAATCACTTTAGACTTTCCGAGTTACGGCCCTTTCATGCAGCACAGCACCCGCCGCGACTTGCGCGAAAAGTTGTACAAAGCTTTTATCGGCAGAGCAAGTAGCGGAGAATTGAATAACTGGCCGTTGACCGATCGCATTTTAGCTTTGCGCCACGAAAAAGCTGCTTTGCTCGGGTTTAGCAGTTATGCCGAATTGAGCTTGGCGAGCAAAATGGCTCCCGACGTGACAGCAGTGGAAGCTTTGTTAGAAGAATTGCGCCAGGCTAGTTATGATGCTGCTGTCAAAGATTTAGAAGAATTGAAAGCTTTTGCTGCCGAAAAAGGCGCGCCGGAAGCAGGAGATTTAAAGCACTGGGATGTAGGTTTTTGGTCGGAACGGCGCCGGGAAGAAAAGTTTGCTTTTAGTGCCGAAGAATTGCGACCTTACTTTGCTTTGCCACAGGTATTAGAGGGGTTATTTGGATTAGTAAAGCGGCTGTTCGGCGTGACAGTAACTGCGGCGGACGGTCAAACTCCTGTCTGGCACAAAGATGTGCGCTATTTCCAAATAGATGATGAAGCAGGAAATACGATCGCCAATTTCTATTTAGACCCCTACAGCCGCCCCGAGGAAAAGCGCGGCGGTGCTTGGATGGATGAGTGCGTGGTGCGCGCTAAATTTGTGGACGCCGGAAAAACAACCACGCGGTTGCCGGTGGCTTATTTGGTGTGCAACCAAAGTCCTCCGGTTGACGGCAAACCGAGTTTAATGACTTTTTTGGAAGTCGAAACTTTGTTTCACGAATTCGGTCACGGTTTGCAGCATATGCTGACAACGGTAGACTATCCGGGGGCTTCGGGCATCAATAATGTTGAGTGGGATGCGGTGGAATTGCCCAGTCAATTTATGGAAAATTGGTGTTATGATCGCGCGACTTTGTTCGGGATGGCAAAGCATTACGAAACCGGGGAAACTTTGCCGGAACACTACTACCAAAAGCTGCTAGCAGCGCGCCACTACATGAGTGGCAGCGTCATGCTCAGGCAAGTACATTTTAGCAGCGTTGACATCGAATTGCACCACCGCTATCGATCGGGTGGCAGCGAAACTGTGGCCGATGTCCGCAACCGCATCGCTAAAACTACGACTGTTTTGCCTCCTCTGGAAGAAGACGCATTTTTGTGCGCTTTCGGACACATTTTTGCGGGCGGGTATGCGGCGGGGTATTACAGTTATAAATGGGCGGAAGTGCTCAGCGCTGATGCTTTTGCGGCGTTTGAGGAAGCGGGTTTGGAAGATGAAAGTGCGATCGCCTCTACAGGCAAGCGCTTCCGAGATACAGTGTTAGGATTGGGCGGCAGTTTGCACCCGATGGAAGTGTTTAAAACTTTCCGGGGACGCGAACCGAGCACTAAAGCTTTGTTGAGACACAGCGGTTTAGTTGCGGCTTAATTTAAGTGTGGAATAACTGGGGATTAATGCGGGTGAATTTATCTGCATTAATCCCTGTTTTTTGTTGAATAAGATTTATACATCTCCTGTATGTGTAGGGCGCGGCGTGGATGAAGTCTTACCGCTACCAGCCGATTCCAGGTTTATGAAGCACACAACAGATCGTTCGTTCCCCGCAGGGACACGGCAATGCCGTGTCCCTACACTTCATAAACGTGGAATACGCTATAATTCATGCGTAAAACAACTTTTTGCGTAAGTTTTAATGTTATAAAATTGATAATTAAAGCCACAGTTTTTTAGTGGTATTAATAAAACTAAAATTATCACTACAAACTCATTTTATTGTAGAACATCATGCAATAAACATCTGTAGTTTGGCACATCATCCCGAATTTTTTTTAGGACTTACGCCACTGTCACAAATAGGGGTTAAATTTTAGGTATGTAGTTGCGCTTCAGCGCTCTTACAAGAAACATCTGTAGTTTGGCACATCATCCCGAATCTTTTTTAGGACTTACGCAACTGTCCCAAATAGGGGTTAAATTTTAGGTATGTAGTTGCGCTTTAGCGCTCTTAGCTTAGGAAAGAGCGCTGAAGCGCAACTACATACCATTTTTGTGGAAAATCGGGCAGAAAGTGCGATCGCCAGCAGCTTTTAGTTTAGGTTGAAGGCTCATCCAAGCAGCATTTGCAAATATTTGTTGTCATTTAACACTAATTAGACTTAACTTTCCCTCTCCCGGAAATTAACTTTATATTTCGCAACATTGACGGGCTATTTTCTCGATACAGCTAATGCTTTTATTTGCAACTAAAAATCGATGCTTTTACGGAATCTTTAAGATAGAGTGGCAACAGCGAGTCTTTTTTAAATTTTTGATAAAGAACGGGGTACTCGGCGTCAAAATGGTAAAAATTTTAGGTAGAAACTAAAAAAGTTAGTTGAGATTAATTAAAGGATTATCATAAAAAATTTTTGTATATTATATGATAAAAAGTAAGGATTGATACTCAATCGTTCACCTACCTATTAAGATTTTCATGGATATTCAATTAATTAATATCGGTTTTGGTAACATTGTGTCTGCTAATCGAGTGATTGCCATTGTCAGTCCCGAGTCAGCGCCAATTAAGCGGATTATTACTGATGCGCGGGAGCGGGGACAACTGGTTGACGCGACTTACGGCCGCCGCACGAGAGCGGTAATTATTACAGATTCGAGTCACGTCATCCTCTCGGCGATTCAGCCGGAAACGGTTGCTAATCGTTTTGTGATCAGCAAAGACGGTCAAGGTCGGGATGATTGAGGTTTGTCAGTTGCAATTTGAGCGCTTACAGTTTAGAGTAAGCGAAAACTTGAATTGTTACACGTTTCTCTTCTAAAAATGAAATCCGGTAAATTAATTGTTCTGACGGGGCCTAGCGGTGTGGGGAAAGGCACCTTAGTACGATCGCTCCTCAATCGCCATCCCGAATTGTATCTTTCGGTATCCGTGACAACTCGATCGCCCCGTGAGGGAGAAATTGAGGGACAGCACTACTATTTTGTCAGCCGCAGCCGCTTTGAACAAATGGTTGAGGCTGGAGAGTTGGCGGAATGGGCTGAGTTTGCCGGTAATTTTTACGGTACTCCTTATTTTGGTCTCAAGCAAGGAATAGGTGAGGGAAAATGGGTAATCCTCGAAATTGAGTTGGAAGGGGCTAGGCAAATTAGGAATAATTTTCCACAGGCGCTGCGAATTTTTATTTTACCTCCTTCTTGGGAAGAATTGGAACGGCGCCTGCGGAGTCGGGGTCAAGATTCCGAAAGTGCGATCGCCCGTCGGTTGCTGCGTGCTAAAGAGGAAATTGAAGCGGCGGGGGAATTTGATTTCCAAGTTGTTAATGATGATTTGGAAGTTGCTTTGAAAAAGCTAGAATCAATACTTAATTTGGTTGAGTTTTCAGGTAACTAATGACTAATTACCCATTTCTCCGTCCTGGCTAAAACTTCGCTACTTTGTTTGATAGCAACACAAACTTTTAAATTCAATTCCAGAATATTTAAGGAAGGCGAAATTTTTCTCAACGGTTCAATTTCGCGAGGAGAACAGCCCAACATTTCCATATAAGCTAGCGTCCACCCAATAGCGGCAATATCCCCTACACTGCCTTCTCCGGCGCAAAGGTGACAGCCCAATTCGCCCTCCGGCCCACACTCAGGACAAACCCAATTGCCCAGGTGTGAATTGGGCAGATTTGTGCGGGAGGCGGATGCAATTGTTAATGCTTTAATATGATTTTGAACTACTTGTTTAAAACCTCGGTTTTGGTTGCTGCGGTGGTCGGAATTACCGTGCGATCGCCCGATTGCTACTGCTTGCTGTTGTGGCGAAGCAAGAGAGGCTGTTTGGTTGTCCCTGGTTACTCTAGATTCGCCTAGGTTCGCAGTTAGCTGAATACCATAGTCCTTCGACTCGGCAGTCTGAGAGTGGTTGAGTGCGCTGGAGGAATCGGGTTCGGAAGTTGTGAAGGATTGTTCTATGCGATCGGCAAAATCTTGCATTGAGAGGTGATGTTCGATCGCCAAAGACCAAGTTCTTTTATGTCGGAGGTCGCCATATTTTCTGGCTTCTTCCTCAGTAATGCCGATCGCCGCCGCCTCTTGGCGCAGCACATTCATCGAAGTCATTGTATCTGATATCATTAGTTTGTTTGCAGTTAAATTTACGATCGCCCGCTCAGCCTACAAATAAATTACCTTAGATATACTACAATAGTCCGGACTATTTTGAGATCCTAGTGGGAAACCCTTGATTTTCCGTTATGAACGAGATTGTACAATCGCCCTGAAACCCTTATTTTACCCTTGGCAATCACACACTGTCCGAAGTATTGATAGTAGCCTAAATCTAAAATCTACAATCTAAAATCTAAAATTGGATGACTTCAATTCTTCCCGATACAGCTTTATCTGTTGCCGGACTAACATCATACCTGCAAGACTTGTTGGAGGGCGATCGCAACCTGCAATCAGTTTGGCTGACAGGCGAGGTGTCGAACGTTTCGCACCACCCCAGCGGCTGCTTTTTCACTCTGTGCGACACCGACAAAAGCGCTGCTATTCGCTGCGTGGTGTGGAATTCTCAGCAGCAAAAATTGGTGCAAATGCCCGCAAAAGGGGAACAGTTGCTGGTTTTGGGAAGCATCCGGGTTTACAAAAATCGTGGCGAATACCAGTTGACGGTTGTGCAATCGCTACCGGCTGGGGCAGGATTGCAGGCTTTGCGGTTGCAGCAATTGCGATCGCGCTTGGATGCTGAGGGTTTTTTCGATCCCGCCAGAAAGCGCCCGATTCCCGCACACCCGCAAATTGTGGCCGTGGTGACATCAGATACTGGCGCTGCTTGGGGAGACATTCAGCGGACTCTAGCTCAAAGATATCCCGGTTTGCGGGTGTTGCTGTCGCCCACAGGAGTGCAGGGAGAATTGGCTGCTGCTGCCATTGCTAGGGCGATCGCCCGGGTAGAATTGGACGGTAGGGCCGATGTGATCATTTTAGGGCGCGGCGGCGGTTCTGCGGAAGATTTGGCTTGTTTTAATGATGAGAGAGTTGTCAGGGCGATCGCGAATTGTGCGATTCCAATTATCACCGGTATCGGGCACGAAAGAGACGAATCTCTCGCCGATTTAGTAGCAGATAAACGAGCCCATACTCCGACTGCGGCGGCCGCTCAAGCTGTACCAATTTTAGCAGATCTTTACTTTGAACACCAGCAGCGAATGGTCAATTTAGCAAACGCTGTGCGGGCAAGATTTCAGACAGAAGAAGAGCATTTGCAACTGTTACAAAATCGATTAAAACGTTTGCCTGCGACATCCCGAACTTTGCGGCAAGCAACTGGTAAACTGGAAGTATTGCAAGAAAAGTTATCCGCACTGAATCCGGCGGCGGTTTTGCAAAGGGGTTATGCGGCGGTAATCCAAAGTGACGGTACGATCGTCCGCACAACTGACGGTTTGGAATTGGGAGAGGAATTGACTGTGAGGTTGAGTCGGGGCCTGCTGAAAGTTAAGATTGTAGAAGTATTGGATGCAGAAGAAAAGTTATGATTGATTCGCAGTTGCGCCAGTCTGACTGGAATTATGAGGAAACGGTCGATCGAATTGAAGCCATTATCGATCGGGTGGAATCGGGAGAGTTGCCTCTAGAGGAGGTTTTCGAGCAGTTTGGGGTGGCTGTGGAGTGTTGGCAGGAGTGCGAAAAATTTTTGGCGCGGGGAAAGGAACAGATGGATTTGTCGATCGAGCTTTTGGCCGCAGAACCCGATTTTTAAGCGGAGATAAACTCGGATTAATGTGGATGAAATAGCGCGTTTTGCCGAAAGTCCGACAGGGAATTAATTTCCTGTCTCATAGCGAAAGTCCTCGCTATGAGGAGTGTTAAACTCATGATACTAAATAAGTAGGCGGGATTAAACTGAACCATGTAACTGTATGTAAAGATTGCTCAGTCAGCCACGCTTAGGGCTAAGGATACTTTACCATCGTTTACATAGTTGGGTTTTACACCGCCTACCTACTTAAGCTGTACCATCCATGAACACAGACACGCACACGCGACCGAACTGGTTAATGAAGGAGTCAGTCTCCATACTATCCGCAAGCGTCTCGGCTATCCTTAGACGAATATTAGAAACAATACTAGCCTGTTGGCTGCGATACTAAGTTGTTGGAGCAAATTCAGTAGGGTCAGACAAGTCAATTTCAAGAAGCCTTGAGTCTTGTCAACAGACCTTGATGATCTAGCGAGAGATTAAAGACCGTTAAGGTGAGGGGTCAGCATTGGGTAATCTGCGAAATGTTTACGCTTCCCTGGGCAACTCGGCCAAGGCGATTGAGTACCATCACCAGTCGTTGACCATCGCCCGTAACGTTCATAACTGCCAAAGATGGAGAGCCAAACATGATTAAACTCCGTGGAATTAAAGTTTTAGCCCCAATCTATGAAAGTGCCAATTCTGTTGTCTATCGAGGGATTCGAGAACAAGACCACAAAGCAGTAATTCTCAAAGTTCTGAAACAAGACTATCCCACCCCCTCTGAACTAACTCGATATAAGCAGGAATATGAAATCACTCGCAATCTGAACATAGAGGGTGTGGTTAAAGCTTATACCTTAGAAACTTATCAAAGAACTCTGGTCATTATCTTAGAGGATTTTGGCGCATCATCCTTAAGGCAATTATTCAAGGACTCTGTAGATGCAGGGCATATCTTATCTCTAGCGAAATTCCTCAAGTTAGCCATCCAAACAGCAGAGATATTGGGCGCGATTCACGCCGCCAATATTATTCATAAAGATATTAATCCTGCCAACATCGTCTTTAACCCAGAAACAGAAATTATCAAAATCATCGACTTTGGTATCTCCACTCAATTAACCCGCGAAAATCCTACGCTGAAAAATCCCAATGTTTTAGAAGGCACATTAGCCTATATGTCACCGGAGCAAACGGGACGAATGAATCGTTCTTTAGATTACCGGACTGATTTTTACTCTCTCGGCGTTACCTTCTATGAACTACTGACGGGACAATTACCTTTTGACAGTACCGATGCGTTGGAACTGGTGCATTATCATATCGCCAAACAGCCAATACCCCCTCATCTTTTAGGAGGAGGAGAGGAGGAGAGAGGCAGAGGGGGAGAACCTTGCCCTCAAGCTGTTTCGGATATTGTCATGAAGCTGATGGCGAAAACGGCAGAGGAACGATATCAAAGTGCCTGGGGACTCAAAGCTGATTTAGAAGAATGTCTCTTTCAGTTACAAGCTAATGGGACTATAACAGATTTCCCGCTCGGTTCTAAGGATATTTCCGACAAGTTTCAAATTCCCCAAAAGCTTTACGGACGAGAGTCAGAAGTTAAAACCTTACTAACAGCATTTGACCGAGTGAGTCAAGGCACAACTGAAATGATGCTAGTGGCTGGTTATTCCGGCATCGGTAAATCAGTGTTGGTGGCAGAAGTTCATAAACCCATCACTCAAAAGCGCGGCTATTTCATCTCCGGAAAATTTGACCAGTTTCAGCGTAATATTCCCTACTTAGCTGTTGTCAGTGCCTTTCAGGGATTGATGCGCCAACTGTTAACGGAAAGCGAAGCACAACTAAACCTTTGGCGAGAAAAACTCCTGGCTGCTTTTGGTTCCAATGGACAAGTGATTATTGAAGTGATTCCCGAAGTGGAACTGATTATCGGCAAGCAACCACCCGTGCCAGAATTAAGCCCCGCTGAGTCCCAGAATCGCTTTAATCTGGTTTTCCAAAACTTCATTCGGGCATTTTGTGCAAAAGAGCATCCTTTAGTTATCTTTCTTGACGATTTGCAGTGGGCAGACTCGGCAACGCTCAAGTTAATCGAACTGATGATGACGGATACGGATACACAATACCTATTTCTAATTGGGGCGTATCGGGATAACGAAGTCAACCCCACTCATCCGTTGATGATGACTCTGGATGGGCTACGGAATGTTGGGGCAACTATCAACTTTATTACCTTAGCTCCCTTAGATAGCAAGCATATTAGCCAGTTAATTGCCGATACTTTGCACAGTGATGCCTCTTCAGTAAAACCCTTGGCTGAGTTGGTAGTGCATAAAACTGGAGGCAATCCTTTCTTTGTCTATGAGTTTCTCAAAACCCTACATACCGAAAACCTGATAACTTTTGATTTTGAACGTCACGGCTGGCAGTGGGATATTTCAAACATTGAAGCTCAGGGCATTACTGACAATGTGGTGGAGTTGATGATTGGTAAGGTGAAGAAACTGCCTCCAGTTACACAGCAAGTTTTACGCTTAGCAGCTTGTGTAGGTGCTGATTTCGACTTAAGCACCCTTTCTATCATCAGTGAAAAATCCACATCGGAAGTTTATAAAGACCTAACAGCAGCAGTTCAGTCCGGGTTAATCTTGCCCACATCCGAGTTAGATGAAGAACTGTTAATTCAAGATTATAAATTCCTGCATGACCGGGTGCAGCAAGCAGCTTACTCGCTGATTGACGAAAAAGATAAACAACAAATCCACTTAAAAATTGGTGGCATTCTGTTGAAAAAATTTGAAAAATATGAGTTAGAAGAACGAATCTTTGATATAGTCAATCACCTCAACCAAGGAGAATCATTGCTCAGTGATAAATCGGAAAAAGAACAATTAGCTAGATTGAATCTAATCGCTGGAAGAAAAGCTAAATTCTCTTCAGCCTATCAACCCGCATTACTCTACATAACGAACGGGATGAAATTTTTCTCCCCTAATAGCTGGGAAGAAGACTATCACCTGACATTTTCATATCACCTTGAAAAAGGTGAAATAGAATATTTGAATGCTAGCTGGGACGAAGCTTTATCAACTTTTGATGAAGCTCTTGAGCATATCAATAGTTTGTTGGATCGGTGTAAAGTCAATGAATATAAAGTGACGTTATATCGAATGAAAAATGATCTGGAATCCTCTTTAAATCTGGGAGTACAGACCCTCGATTTATTGGGAATCAACTTGAAAGCTTTTCCTGAAGAAGATGAACTTATAGCAGAAGTGAATCATGCTAATGAGACAATCGCTGCCAGGAAAATTGAAAATTTTATAGACCTTCCTGAAATGCAAGACCCTGAAAAACTTGCTGCTATGGTACTCCTCAGAGAATGCGTACCTCCCTCTTACTTTTTAGGGTCTAGATTGCTGTTCATCCTAGGCATAAAAATGATTGAACTATCGCTCGCCTATGGGAACAATCCTCACTCTTCAGTTGGGTATATATATTATTCGTTAACACTTGCCTTTGTAGCGCAAGATTTTGAAACCGCCTATAAATTTGGAATTTTAGCCTTGAGATTGAACGATGACAAGTATCAAATGAAGCCTTATGAAGCATTAATTTTGAATATGTGGGGCGGATTTGTTTCCCATTACACTGAACATCTCGATCGCTCTAAAGATCATTTAATGAGAGGTTATTATAGCGGTGTAGAAAACGGTGCCTATCAATGGGCAGGATATTGTGCCGCCAACTTTTTGTTTATGTGTTTTTGGGGGACTGATTCGTTAAAAGAATTATCCGAAAAAATTGATAAGATTACACCCGGATTGAAAAAAGTCGATCCAAACATGGTGCAATATTATTATGCGATTAAAGCGACCATATATAATTTGATTGAACCCGTTGAGGATTGGAGTGTTCTTGATGAATCCTTATGGCCGAATGCCAAGGAGATCATTAAGTCTTGCCTTGAAAAAAATGATTTAACCACGGTATTTTTAGAAGCAACCTGTAAATTGTCTTTAGCCAACTGGTATTCAGATTCCGAGAAAGCGATAGACTATGCTAACTCTGCCGAAAAATATTTGATAGGCGCGGCGGGAAGTTTCAGTAATACGGCTTTCCATTTTCATCAATGTCTGGCCTTATCAGTTGGGTATGACTATGCTGATGGTGAAAAACAGGCACAGTATGTGGAGAAGATTAAATCGAATCTTGAGAAATTCAAACTCTGGAGTAAACATTGTCCGAGTACCTACCTTCATCAACGTCTGCTAATCGAAGCTGAGTTGGCGCGAATTACAGGCAATACTCTGGAAGCGCAGGATTTGTATGACCAAGCGATCGAGTCAGCCCGAGAAAATAAATTTTTGCAGAATGAAGCGCTAGCGTCGGAACTAGCAGCTAAGTTTTGGTTAGGTAAAGGTAAAGAGAAGATTGCTAAAGTCTACATGAGGGAAGCCCACTATGGCTACCAACGCTGGGGCGCTAAACGCAAGGTGGAAGATTTGGAGGAAAAATACCCGCAGTTGCTGCCAAAATCATCTGCTGGAAAGAGCATTACTTCCACGCGCATGGTACCTAGCAGTAGCTCAACTAGCACTCAGTCAGGGGAAGCTTTGGATCTAGCCACCGTGATGAAAGCCTCTCAAGCCATTTCCGGCGAAATTGTACTGGATAAATTACTCACTGCCTTGATGAGAATTCTCATTGAGAATGCCGGGGCGCAAGTTGGTTCTCTGATTTTAGAAAGTGAGGGTCAATGGCTGATTGAAGCTTTTGGGGAGGTAGAATCCGATCACATTACCGTGTTGCAGTCAATTCCTATTAACGATAGCCTGCCTATCGCCATCATCAATTATGTTGTCCGCACCAAGGAAACTGTTGTGTTGAACGATGCGACTCGCGAAGAAAAATTTCCGAATAACCCCTACATCAAACAGCATCAAACCAAATCTATTTTGTGTGCGCCGCTCGTCAATCAAGGTCAACTCAGTGGTATTGTTTATCTAGAAAATAATCTGACAGTTGGAGCTTTTACCGCTGAGAGATTGGAAGTATTGCAACTATTATCCGGACAAGCAGCGATCGCGATTACCAATGCCAAACTCTACGCCAAGGTTATCGAACGTGAACAGCAGTTGACGCAATTTTTTGAAGCGATGCCCATCGGCGTATCCGTTCACGAGCCGAATGGACAAACCTACTATTCCAATCAGTTAGCACAGGAATTGTTAGGCGTAAACGTTTTACTAGAAGCTAAAACTGAGCAATTGTCACAGGCATATCACGTTTATCGGGCTGGCACCGCTCAATTGTACCCCAACGCGCAACTACCCATCGCGCGATCGCTTTTTGGCGAACAAGTTAAGGTAGACGATATCGAAATTCACCAACCGGATAAAATTGTCCCCTTGGAAGTTTCCAGTACACCAATTCTGGATGAAACGGGCAAAATTGTCTATGCGATCGCAGCCTTTCAAGACATCACCCAACGCAAACAAGCCGAGAAATTGATAGCCGAATACAATCGCACCTTAGAAGAGCAAGTTAAAGAACGTACCGCCCAACTCGCTCTTGCCAACCAGGAAATTATAACGCTCAACGAAAAGCTCAAAGCCGACAATTTGCGGATGAGAGCCGAGCTAGAAGTAACCAAACAATTACAGCAAATGATTCTCCCTAAACCGGAAGAATTAGAAGCGATTGAAGGGTTAGAAATTGCTGGGTTTATGGAACCAGCCGATGAAGTGGGTGGCGACTATTACGACGTACTACAACACGAAGGTAAAGTCAAAATTGGTATCGGGGATGTCACTGGACATGGGCTAGAAAGTGGCGTGTTGATGATTATGGCACAAACGGCTGTCAGGACGCTTCAGAAAATGAACGAAACAGATCCAGTGAAGTTTTTAGATATCATAAACCAAACACTTTATGACAATCTTCAGCGCATTAAGTCGGGTAAAAACATGACTTTAGCCATCTTAGATTATGCCGGAGGTATCCTGAAATTAAGCGGACAACATGAGGAAGTGATCGTGGTGCGCGCGGATGGAACATTGGAGTGCCTAGACACGATGGATTTAGGCTTTCCCATTGGCTTAGTAGAAGAGATTGGCGACTTTATTACTCAAACAGAAGTGCAGTTGAATCCTGGAGATGTGGTGGTGCTTTATACTGATGGAATTCCTGAAGCTAAAAATATTAATAAAGCGCAGTACGGATTAAAAAGGTTGTGGCAAGTGGTGGTTGAAAATCGTCACCGTTCAGCCGCAGAAATTCAGGAAGCTGTTATTGCTGATGTGCGACAGTATATTGGTGTTCAGAGGGTGTTTGATGATATTACTTTGGTGGTGATGAAGCAGAAATAGAGTAACAATCTCTTGCCAACTCAGCCCCATAAGCAATACAAGCCAAAACGTCTTCTCGTTCAATTCCCGGATATTCCTCAAGCAATTCTTCCAAAGTCATTCCACTAGCGAAAAAGTCAAGAATCAGAGAAACCCAGATGCGATGACCGCCAATACAGGGTTGGCCAAAGCACATATTCTAGTCGATTGAGATGCGAGACATTAAATTACTTTGAGTCATGTCTTTTTAATTAGATATTTTCCATTGATTCATTCTAATGAATTTTAGGGTTGAGTTGTGGGGGCCCAGAAACCGGGTTTGATGGACGAAAATATTTCGTTTCAACCCGCAGATGTGGCCAAAAACCCGGTTTCTTCAGTCGGTGGGAACTCAGAAACCGGGTTTGATGGACGAAAATATTTCGTTTCAACCCGCAGATGTGGTCAAAAACCCGGTTTCTTCAGTCGATGGGAACCCCTACAAGTCATCATCATCTCCCCAAATCTCAGCTAACTTCTCCAGCAAATCTTCAGCAATCAGATTCAGTTCCGCTTTCACATCCTCCTCAATATCTGAAGCTTTCTCAACAGGTGAAGATTTATCACGAGAGAAAGATATATCTCTCTTTCCCAAACCTCCACTGCTAGAACCACTTCCCGCTAAAGCCTTCCCTCCTTCATATCCCCAGTCAGATTTCTCACTACTGTGCAAAACTTTATTCAAAATTGCCACAATTTCCGAAATAGATTTGTTTTGCAAATTCTCCCGAACTTGTGCTTGTACGGGGTCATCTTCTCCCAAATCAGATAGCAACTCTTCAATTTCACCTTGCAACAGCGGAATCGCCAACTCAATTCGATCCAAATAATCCCACAATTCCTCAAGGGGTTTTAGATTAGTTAGAGAAATCTCTTGAATTTCATCATGAATTTCCACAGCCGGAATAAAGCCCAAAAGTTTCACCTTATCGAAAGGTTCGGCAAACTGAACGACGATATATGCAATGCGGTTTCCTCGCACTTCCGGCAGAGAAATCGCCGATTCTCCAAGCTGAATCGGACAGCATTCTATCTTGCCAATCCCCGGCAAAACCAAATCGCCGACATCCAAAACCGCCTGCATTGCTGGATTCCAACTATCACCCCCATCAATATCGGTTTCCATTTCCATCCATTCCAAAAAATAGTTAACTGCCCAAACCGCCAGGGTATTGAAATAAACCCGCTTGCCTTTTTGCGGATTAGCTTGCTGTGAAGCAAATTGCAGAGCTAAATTGCGGGCAGTTTGCTCCAGAGGAATTTGTAACAAATAAGTATCCATGCTATTCACCATTATTCCTCCGGTTGATATCCACATTCTTTAGCAATTCTATTGCCAATCTCTTTGACGAGTTCAAAACCTGTTATTTTCCAGTGAGAGTTGAGAGTTTGATAGTCAATATTTAACTCTCTGGCAATTACCGATAATTTATCAGGAGGGTCTTTCAGCAGCAATCGCACTGCCAGTATGTGACAATTGGCATCCGGTCGAGGGCGACGATTTTCGGGAGTGTTTGGCTGAGTCTTATCTATTTTTTCATTGGGATAACTGTTTCGCAGTTCTCCCGTCGGATCGTCTTCAATACACTGCCATAGTTTGCGGCCGATGCGCTGCTTATTGTGAGCTTGTTCTCTCTCGATGAGTTGCTCAATCCCATTTTTTGTGGTATCGTCTATCGGTTGTTGAGCCTCAAATTCTTCACCTGGGTTGCTCGTAATCGGAGTATCAAAACTAACAGTAAAAATCTGTTGCTGCATCCGGCGATATTGGTCATAGACTTTGTTCTTGAGAGTTTTATTGAACCGCTGAACCACTCGGGTTCGTAACACATCAGCAGCGAGATTGTCGAGGTCAATTCCCCGCAAAAATGCCGAAAGCGTTTTGATAAAACCCCAATAAGCTTCCTGCATCATTTCCTCTAAATCAATATTAGGATAAGGATGCTTGCGAATTCCGGGCAAATGGGGAATGAGTTGGCACAATTGATTTTTGAGTCTTTCTTTTTCCTTACTACCCTCTTGCGAGTCTTTCAAGAGTTGTAGAAGTTGGCGTAACTGTTCGTCGGTGTTCACAGGCACGTTCGGATGACATCGAGATAATTCGATTATCCCAGGGAAAATAGCGCTGTAACGTGCCAGCAATAACAAAGTCAAGGAAATCGGTTTGAGTTCGCAACCCGTGGGTGGAAGCAACAAGTTGAAACTTGCCGCTACAGGAACTAAACCTGCTAAGGGTTCGACGGGGGTATCATGTCTCGTCATAGTCCAGTTTTTGCGTGTTGATACTCTGATATCGCAGGTTTTGGTGGCTTTATGCAGAATAGAGCAAAAATTTTTCGTAAAGGCAATGCGATAAGGACTGAAGTCCTTACTACGAAATTAATCGGGTGTAAAATTAACAATCATAGGGACTTCTCCATTGCGCTTTTGAAGAGATATCGCAGGAGTCACCCAGTTTTCTGCACATTCCAAAAATAAATCATATCAAACCCAATTGATGACACAGGATTTGATATGAAGCGAATTCTATTAGCCAGGATTTGCTATAGCGCGGTTTCTACAATTTGTCGATCGACCTTTTGGCTTTATTTGTCAGATTTTTCACAGCATCTTTAGCATCTTCTGCTGCGTGGCGGGCGGAGGCTTCCGCTTGTTTGGCTTTGCCTTCAACCTGGTCTTTTCTGTTGCCCGTGATATTACCGAAAATTTCCTGAGCTTTGCCTTCTAAATTTTTGCCGATCGCCTTCGCTCTGTCTTCTGCACTCATAATAAGCTCCGTTTGGCAAGTTCCTTTAGTAACATTGTAAAATCAACTCGCCTGCAATTGTCTTTAACTTCATATTAATTTATATTCTGCTTGACCTCGGTCTTCTTCTGATGACTTACTGCGTGCAAATTCCTCCCTCAAAAAGCGAAGGATTCCTTTTTTTTTGCAAATGTATACGTCGGCAAAATTCGTTCTAAAAAACTATTTCAAACTCGCCGCAGCAACTTTAATCGGTTCCAGTAATTCTAACGGCAAATGCAGCATATTTAATTGGGTGCTATCTGCTGCTTTCCTTTCCGGATCGGGGCCGTGATAATCGCTGCCACCAGTTGCCAGCAAACCGTAATGAAGGCACAAATCTTTCAACTTTTGGATTTGGCTAGAACTGTGGCTGGGATGGTATACTTCAACACCCATTAAACCCGCATCTACTAATTCTTTTAAGACTTCCTCAACAGCGCCGCCGCGAAATAAATAAGGGTGAGCCCAAACTGGTACTGCGCCACAACTCTTCAGTAAATCAATGCCTTCGACGATCGAGAATTTCTCGTAATGCACATAAGCCGGGCCGTCATCTCCCAGCCAGCGATCGAATGCTTCCCGCGATGATTTGGCGTGACCGGCTTTTACCAGTGCAGAGGCAATATGAGGCCTTCCCGGTGCCATTCCTGGGGATGTTTTTGGCAGTTCGATCGCGTATCCCATTGCTGCTAATTTTTCGACCATTTCCTGCGATCGGCGAAACCGTCCTTCGAGGCGATCGTTCAAAGGAACTCGCAACTTATTGGCATCGGGATAAAAACCTAAAATGTGCAGCGATCGGCCGTTGTGAACTGTACTGAGTTCGAGTCCGGGGACTATTTCGATACCGTGCAAAGCAGCAGCGGCGAAGGCTTCATCCCAACCCGACATCGTATCGTGATCCGTGACGGCCAAGGCGCGAACCCCCGATGAAGCGGCGGCGGCTACGAGTTCGGCAGGGGTGAGAGTGCCGTCGGAATAAGTAGTGTGGCAGTGGAGTTCTAGCATTTTTTTCGGTAAGTTAAAGTCTGTTAAACCTGCAATTCTTCCCCTCACTCATGTGAGATATCGTCATGCGATTTTAGATTTTAGATTTTAGATGGAAATTAGTGATGCTATAAGGGTGGGGAGCTTGTCTACAATTATTGTTGTTTTTGGAAACTAATTTCACTGCAAGCAACAATTTGTTTTGGTTATTTAAATCTGTTAGCTGTAATAAGTTGTGCCGCTTTAACTTTGTACATTTATATTTATTAAAAAATTGCGTAGAGTGAGCGTCATCTCCGCCTTTTGAGTTGAATTGAAATGCTGAACAGCTTATTTCTTGATTTCTCGCATTGGGTGAAGGACACCCTCTGGCAATTTGGAAGGAATCGGCGATATTTCAATACTTTGTATGTTGTGAACTGGGATAACTACCAGTTTATCTGCCAATTCGAGAATTATCGGGTCTGCAGTCAACATTTTGTGCAGGCGAGTGCCTAAAGTTGCTTGCTCTCCTACTGTTCCCTCTGGCGCAATGAACTGGAAGTGTTGCTGTTTGCCGTTGGTATAGTGGATTGTCAGATCGATAACTCTTTCTTGGTTGGTTGCTTGCATAATTTTTTCCCCTAACAGTCGATCGCGACTTTGCAAAATTAACAATAAATCAAAACGGGCGATCGCACCACGGTTGGAAAGCTGATTGGAAAGCTCGTTGGAAAGCTTTTGACCAAACTAGGCCGTCGGTACGAAAGTCCGGTTACTGCTAATTTTATCACAAAAACTGTACTGAAAGTTGCCAACTTACCCAGTATAGAATTGCCAGTTGCACTGTCTTCGCTGCTTCATGCGCGAGATCCTTCGCCAGCAATATTTGGTCGATCGGGCTTTGTTCTAGGCCAGTTGGCAAAGTGGCTCAATTTAGCCTCTCTAGCGACTTGACTCAAAGCGCTCTCAAGTCATACAGCAGGGGCATTTGAGCGCTTTGGGTGTCCAAGTTTTTCGAGGTGGGAACTGTGGAGGTTTGGATAGTGGCATTCTGCTGTCACTGCGGTAGACGATTTTTTTATAAATTAATAACATAACATTCAGGTACAGCTTATGAAATCCACACTTTGTTTTCCCGAAACTTCTCTTGAATCTAACACCCTTGCTGTTAACAATAATGCTATTGAATCTTGTATTGTTGCAGCTTGGATTGATTTAGTAGGAGGAGACTTTGATAATTTGGGTGGAGATGATTGGCTTCCCTTGTGCGGCGACATTGATGACGGCGAAATTTACCGGGAATGGTTTTTGTGGCAAGACATCGAAGTGAGCCAAGAGTGGGAAGCTTACGATCCCATTACTAATTATCGAGTTGTGGCATCCAGCCGAGAAATGCTGATTTCTAAAATCGACAAAATAGAAGATGCCCGAAAAATTTAGTCCATCGGGAGAATGTTAAATCTTGATTTTCAACTTTAATAAAAATTCTGTCCACAAACCCGGTTTCTCCCAAGCCTTAAAGAAACCGGGTTTTTCAGACCCCAACTCTAGGTTTGGGCTGAGTTACACGGGCAGAACATAATAATTTATGTCGCTACAGCTTTTGGTTTTTCTCGTTCTAATTTGCGCTGCTTCAACGCGGCAAGATTTTGTTTAATCGTGTCGATCGCAAATCCAGCCCCCTGCTGTTGGTATAATTCGCTGGCACGGATCAAATCTGCAACGGCCTCCTCATCCGAGCGCAAATTCGCACAAGCCAAGGCGCGATTGTGGTAAGCTTCTGCCAAAGTTGAAACTTGTTCTACAGCGCTGGTAAATTTATCTTTTGCTTTGCGGTACTTTCCTGACTGATAAGCCTCAATTCCTTGTTGAAAATAAACGGAAGCTTGGGTGCCACTGTCGGTATCTGGAAATTCTGGGTAAGTTAAAATTGGTTCTTTAAAGAGTACAGAAATGCTGCCCTTGCCGAAGTAAGCCCAAGTCATTGTTCCCAACCCAATCCCCAGCACGAGGGCAATAATAACAGACAGAGCAATAAAATTGGTGAGTTCCATAGAACAATATTTGTTGTATTAGAATATGATAAGTTAATTTCTAACTTCTGGAACAATGGCGACGCGGATTTACCTCAACAGGAAAGGCTTTTTCGGGTTGCTAGCTTTAGTATTGTCGATCGGCTTAATGATTGCAACTGCAAATTCGGACGCAGCAACCAACGCGCAAACTCAAGCAGGGTGGCAATTGTTGCAGCGGGAGGAAACGGGGTTGGTGGTAGCAATGCGACACGCGATCGCCCCCGGTACGGGAGATCCTGCTAACTTTAAGTTGGGTGACTGTTCCACCCAGCGCAATTTATCAGCACAGGGAAGAACCCAAGCCAAGCAAATTGGAGCCGAATTTCGCAACCGCAACATCAAAGTGGTCAGAGTTTTATCGAGTCAGTGGTGTCGGTGTTTGGAAACAGCAAAACTGATAAATTTAGGCAAAGTCGAACCGTTCCCAGCACTGAACTCGTTCTTTAGGGACAGGAGCACAGAAGCCAGACAAACAGGGACAATTCGCAAATTAATTCTTGATAATCGCAACACAAAAGGCGCGATTATTCTGGTAACTCATCAAGTAAATATTACCGCGATTACTGATATTGTACCGCAAAGCGGCGAAGCTGTGATTCTCAAAGGATCTCGACAAGGTAAAATCCAAATAATCGGACGAATTGGAGGATTTTAAATAAATAAAAAGTTGTTATAATATTACCCATTACCCATTCCCAATTTATATGAGTTTCCAATACAGCGCCGCCCTAGTGACTTTAGCCGACCTTGATAAGGAAGTTCTTGTTAAATTTTACACAAAATTTCTCGACATAGAACCAAACCCTTACATTCCCAATACTTATGCTGAATTTCAACTCCCCGGCTTAAGACTGGGCATATTCAAACCAAAAGATTCCCACAAATCGGAATTTGCAAATCGAGCCAAAACAGGCATGAGTTTGTGTTTGGAAGTGAGCGATATCGAAACTGCGATCGCCCGAATTTGGGCTTTAGGTTATCCGCCCAACGGAGAAATTATCAAAGCTTCTCACGGTCTAGAAATCTATGCCTTCGATCCGGCAGGCAACCGCATAATTTTACATCAATCCAATCAGCCGTAGAGACTGTAGAGGAGACTGGGCGATTTCAATCGCTACTACATTTGCTTCTCGGCCGAACTCAGAGTGGCTAAGAAATCAAGGGGATATTTAAGGCGGACTGGGTATAAAACCAGCACCTACCATTCAAAACTCAAAACGGCCTTAACTATCTCATCAGTTCAGCAAAACTATAAAAACTAATAATTAATAACAGCAAGGCTGTCAGGTGAGTTAGCTGAAATTGAGGCCGTGGGCCGAGGGATTCCCGCACCAAAATTGAAAAAGACGAACCAATTATATAACTCAGAGACAGCGTTAAATACTGCCACTGCAATGTTACACTCCACAGCCCGAGCAAAATCATCGCCAAAGTTAACATTACCAACTCAACAAAGCGAGGCGGATTGTGCTGAGTAGACAGAATCAAAGTGTCCAACCAATATTGCCAAGGTCTCATGTTTTAGCGATCGAGCTTTTAGATTTAGCCTTCTAGCTTAACCTACGATCGCCATTCAGTTTGTTGCTGCAAACACCTTAAAGCCTCCGCCGTCTCAACCTGCGGAAATTGCCCATAAAAGCGACTGACACTGTAAAAAGGGTGAGGAGTCTCCAAGACGATTACCTTATCGCCCATTCCGGCCAAAAATCCCATCAAATCTGCCGGGGCGACAGGCGCGCAAATCCACAAAGCCGCCGGTTGCTGCGACTGCAAAGCCTTCGCCGCCACAGCCATCGTCATCCCCGTAGCAATGCCGTCATCTACCAAAATCGCCAAAGCCCCAGCCGCGCTTATATTTGGGCGTCCCGGAGACAAATCTGCCAGCAGAGATTGAGCATTATTTTGGGCTAGGGGCAGCGCTAATTTTTGCAAGCGTAAATTGTGCTGCTTTTGCTTTTCCCAGAGGACGTGACCGTCAGCAGTTGCAGCCCCGATCGCCAATTCTAAATTATCTGGGCGAGTAATTTTCTTCGCAACAACCACATCCAAAGGACAGCCCAAGCGGCGCGCAATCGGCACCGCAACGGGCAAACCCCCGCGCGGCAAGGCGTAAACAATCGGTTGCACCGCCTTCTGTGGCATTAAACTCAACTTGCCGAACTCGTCCACAACTGCCTCGGCCAGTTTTTCGCCTGCATCGGCGCGATCGTCAAAAAACGGGTTAGAGAACATATTTTTGCCTGTACGAGCTCAACCAAAAAATTGGAGATTTTGCCAGTGTTAATTGGAGATTTTGCGTGAAGCGTAGCTATCCCGTAGGGAATCGACAGCCTCCCATACAAGCATCTAGCCAATCTCAAATCACCAAACCCGATCTAAACTATAAACTCTAGACTCAAAAAAATCTCCCTAATTGTAAAATGTATGTCCAGCGACTTGCAACTCAGCCTTTTTGACAACAATCAAAGTGCCACTTTCCAAACAGACTCAATACCAGCAAATGCCAAAATTCCCATTCCTCCCGGCACTTATCAAAATATGGAACAAATCGGCGAGCACTGCAACCGCTGCTACCGCTGCGAATTGGGCAATACGCGCACTCACGCCGTCATCGGGCGTGGCAATCCTCAAGCCTCTATTTTGATTGTGGGAGAAGCGCCCGGACAAAACGAAGATGAAACCGGATTGCCCTTCGTCGGGCGATCGGGCAAACTGTTAGATAAGATTTTAGAATCTGTGGGATTGAGTGCAGAAACCGACGTATTCATTGCCAACGTCATCAAATGTCGCCCTCCCAACAACCGCCCTCCGACAGCAAAAGAAATCGAAGCTTGCAAACCATACTTGCTCGAACAAATTCGCATCTTAAACCCCAAAATTATTTTATTAACCGGTGCAACCGCCCTCAAAGGTTTGCTAAGCGACAAGCGGCCCATTAGTAAAATCAGAGGTCAATGGATTGAATGGGAAAATCGTTTGTGTATGCCAATTTTCCACCCGTCTTACTTGCTGCGAAACCCCTCCCGAGAACCGGAAACTCCCAAATGGTTTATGTGGCAAGATATGCAGGCTATCAAGGCTAAATTGGATGAATTAAAATAGCAATTCTAATATTTTTTTGTTTGTCCTTTGTATGGGCGGGTTTCACGCACCATAATTGCTTAAAACAGATAATCTCGTAAACCCGCCCCCACGGTAAATCCCTCAACAGAAAATTCGTGGATTTTCTGATACCTCTGTCAGGAACAGGCAAGATGCCTGTTCCACAATAAAATTATTTTCTGTCAGGAACAGCCAAGATGCCTGTTCCACAATAAACAATAAATCCCTCAACAGAAAATTCGTGGATTTTCTGATACCTCTGTCAGGAACAGGCAAGATGCCTGTTCCACAATAAAATTATTTTCTCTCAGGAACAGGCAAGATGCCTGTTGCACAATAAACAATATTTCATGTGGGGTGGGCGTCTCGCCCGCCCAAAAATACAATTTAGTTGCGGGACAACTTACTTTTTGCCTGACAATCGCGCAACCACAAACGAATAGCCTCAGCAATTTCGTTTTCACTATCTTGACCTAATAAAGGACGAATATCCGCCGCAGTACCAAACCGAGAAACAATTTTTGCCAATTCCCACCCCTTCGCAGTTTGCCTAAAAAACAACCAATGATATTGCTGAATTTCGACTGGTTTTCCCCCGCGATACTGCCGTTCTAAAGTAGTAATGAAAACTTGACTGGCATTTTCAGGAAGTGCATCCCCAGAATTTAAAGGTAGCGGTTCAAACTCTGGGCGACCGGCTACAATTATTTGAGGCAGCGCGTAACCGAACGGTGTGTTTTTGTTAGGAGAAAAGTGCGATCGCACAATTACGCGATTAGCATAACTCGGCAAATCTTGCAACAGGCGAGCGACCAAAATTTCTAAATCAGCGGGACAGGGCGATCGCACTAACAAACCATACCGACTTGCATTGATACTGTTAGTATGATTTGTCACAAAATTAACTGCCAAAGTCGGAGTTGCAACCGCAAATATCCGCAGATAAACACAGATGAACGCAGATAAAATTCCATGGGCGTTCATCGGCGTTTATCGGCGGTAAAAACCAACATTCCTATTGTTACTCCAACTCTTCACAAATACGCGCAAAAGCCACCACTGGATCAGACGCAGCAGTAATTGGCCGCCCAATCACCAGATAATCCGCACCAGCTTTCAAAGCAGCCTTTGGAGTCATCGATCGTTTTTGATCCCCTCCATCAGCCCATTTCGGACGCACACCGGGACAAACTAACAGAAAATCATCCCCGCAACTCATTCTTAACTGTTCCACTTCTTGCGGAGAACAAACAGCACCAGCTAAACCCGTTTCTTTAGCCAACAATGCCATGTGCAAAGCATATTCCGGCAACTCCAAAGGTATTTTCAAGTCAAAAGCCAACTGTCGCGAATTCAAACTCGTCAACAGAGTAATTGCAATCAACTTAGGACTCGGTTTATCCACCGCCGCCGCCCCTTCAGTCAAAGCCAACTGTGCCGCTTTCAAAGCATCTTTACCACAAGTAGAATGGATAGTCAATAAGTCCACATTGTACTTAGCAGCAGCCCGACAAGCACCAGCCACAGTATTCGGGATATCGTGAAACTTTAAATCGAGAAAAATCCGCTTTTCCCGCTGTTTTAAAATTTCCAAAATCCCCGGCCCGGAACTCACAAACAGTTCCAAACCCACTTTCCAGAAAGATACATCAGGCAGTTTGTCAAGAAGTGCGATCGCCTCTTCTTGACTTGAAACATCCAAAGCCACAATAATTCGATTATCAGCGTTCATCAGCGTTCATCAGCAGTATTCATCTGCGGTTAAAAAAGAGATTCAAGACACCAATCGCACAAACTTATTCTTCCCAACCTGCAAAACCTTACCTTCCAATTCAGCAGGTGATTCAAAGGTGAGGTTAACATCAGAAACTTTATCGCCCTCCAACTTCACCCCGCCGCCCTGCATCAACTTCCTGGCATCACCGCTGCTTTTACAAAGCCCGCTAGCACTCAGAATATAAAACAACTTAGCCGGAAACTGCACGTTTGCCAAAGAAAACTCTGCCACAGCATCAGCTTGTCCCGCGGCACCTTTAACCAGCGCAATTGCATCTTGTTGTGCGCGATCGGCTGCTTCCTTCCCCCGATACTGGCGCACCACATCCAAAGCCAAAAGTTTCTGTTTTTCTCGCGGATTTTCTGGCAATTCATCAAGTGGCAAATCTGTCAATAGTTCAAAATACTGGGCGATCGAACTATCAGAAATTTTCTCCAACTTAGAATACATAGTCAGCGGGTCTTCCGACAAACCCACATAATTGCCCAAAGATTTCGACATCTTCTGTACGCCGTCAGTGCCGAGCAAAATCGGCATCAGTAAACCAAACTGCGGCTTCATCCCAAAATGCCGCTGCAAATCTCTGCCCACCGCAATATTAAACTTTTGATCGGTTCCCCCCAACTCCACATCCGCTTCCAAAGCCACGGAGTCGTAACCCTGCATTAGTGGATACAGAAACTCATGCAGATAAATCGCATTCTCCTGCTGCATCCGATTATCAAATCCCTCTTTAGCGAGCATCTGCTGCACCGTCATCGTTCCCAACAGTTCCAAAATCTTCGCCAAGTCCAATTTCGACAACCACTCGGAGTTGTAGCGAATTTCCAAACGTCCGGGTGTGTCAAAATCTAGAATCGGACGCACTTGGTCTAAATAAGTCTTGGCATTTTCCGCCACTTGTTCGGCCGTCAACTGGGTACGCATCTCCGACTTCCCTGTCGGATCGCCAATTCTTGCGGTAAAATCTCCGATCAGCAGTACCGCTGTGTGACCGGCATCCTGAAAAGCTCGCAGCTTACGGACGCAAATGCTGTGTCCCAAGTGAATGTCACTCCCTGTCGGGTCAATTCCGAGTTTGACGCGCAACGGTCGATCGACTTTTGCCAGCAGTTGAGCTAAATTTTCGTCAGGGTTGCTAGAATCAGGTCGATCTGGAAAAATCTCGCTGACGCCGCGGTAAAGCGCTGAAAGGTTAGGAGTTATCATCGGGGAGCGATCGTCCATCATATTTTGCCAAAGTGCACCAGAATTAGTTACACTCACTGGTTGACGCATAAAAACATAACTATCACGCTACTATAATCCCAAAGCTGACCGGCTTTCATTAGCTGACAGTCTCTAGGGTTCGCATCTAAAATTAAAAGTCTTAAAACCCAAATCGAGTGAGGAAGTGAAATCCACGTGTCAACCAACGCAGTCCGCAATAACACGGAAAACTCAGCCCCCGTATTCGAGTTTGTTCAGTCAGTCAGTAAAGTGACCGCCGGAACCATACTCAGCATGACAATGCTTGCCAGTTCCGTAGTCGCTGGTGGACTGGTTGGCTTAGCGATCAGCTTCCGCAATTTGCCAGATGTTCGGATCTTGCAAACCTACTCTCCCACAGAAACTACCCACATTTACGACATCAACGGCAAGCCGCTAGCCAGCATCCACGACGAAGCCAACCGGGATGTCGTACCCCTTGAGCAAATCTCCCCGAACCTGAAACGAGCTGTTCTGGCGATCGAAGATAGCAGCTTCTTCACCCACAAAGGCATCAACCCCGGCGGGATAGCCCGAGCTCTGATAGTCAACCTAGAACAAGGTAAAACCGTTGAAGGCGGCTCGACTATGACTATGCAGCTAGTCAAAAACTTGTTTCTATCTCCCCAATCAAAATTTAGTCGCAAGGTAGCTGAAGCGGTAATGTCTATCCGCTTGGAGCAAATTCTCAACAAAGACCAAATTCTGCAACTATACCTGAATCAAATCTACTTAGGTCACAACTTGTATGGCGTAGAGACAGCCTCTCGAAGCTATTTCAACAAATCAGCAAGTAATTTGACTCTTTCAGAAGCAGCGATGCTGGCCGGCTTAATTTCTGCCCCTGAAGAATACAGTCCTTTCGTCAATTACAAGTTGGCAAAAGAGCGGCAAACCCTCGTTTTAGACCGCATGAAGGATCTTAAATGGATTACGCCGGCCCAAGAAACTGCTGCCCGCCAGGAAAAAATTAAGCTAGGTAAAATCACCTCTTTTGGCGGCTCTCAAGTTCCTTACGTAACACAAGCCGTAGTCCAAGAACTGACAAGGCGTTTTGGGCGAGATGCCGTGGTTAAGGGAGGAATGCGCGTTCAAACCACGATCGACCTCAAAATGCAGCGCATAGCCGAAGAAACCGTCAAAGCGTGGCACAATCGGCTTTACTACCAAGGTCTATTTTACGATCGTGAGGAAGGTCAAATTGCCCTAGCCGCCGTCGATCCCCGAACCCACTTCGTCAAAGCAATGGTCGGCGGCGTCGATTACGAAAAGAGTCAGTTCAACCGCGCCATTCAAGCACGCCGCCAGCCCGGATCTTCTTTTAAGCCTTTTATCTACTACGCTGCCTTTGCTAGCGGCAAATACGCCCCGGATTCAGTTGTCTACGACTCCCCTGTCGGCTACCGCGACGGCGACGGCTACTACTACCCTCAAAACTACGGCGGCGGCTTCTCGGGTGCAGTCAGCATCCGCAGAGCTTTGGAAGTATCTCTGAACATTCCCGCCGTCAAGCTTGGCCAAGAAGTCGGATTGAATAAAGTGATTGAGATTTGCCGCGTGCTCGGCATCAGAAGTCCGATGGAACCAGTGGTTTCTTTGCCCTTGGGTGCCGTTGACCTCACTCCTTTAGAAATGGCCGGAGCTTTTGCTACCTTCGCCAACAACGGATGGCATTCTGACACCACGTTTATCGTGCAAGTCACTGACAGCAGCGGCAACGTCTTGCTCGACAATACGCCCAAACCCAAATTAGTTCTCAATTCCTGGGCTGCGGCATCTGTCAACAGCACCCTGCAAGGGGTAATTACCAGCGGAACGGCAAGGGCTGCTCAACTTGGGCGACCGGCTGCTGGGAAAACTGGTACAACTTCCTCTGAACGGGATATCTGGTTTGTGGGTTACGTGCCACAGTTGTCGGTTGCTGTTTGGATGGGCAACGACAATTATAGACCGATGAGCTACGGTGCTACTGGCGGTACTATTGTCGCCCCTGTTTGGCGCGATTTTATGAGCCAAGCTTTGGAAGGCGTTCCCGCAGAAAGTTTCAAACCTCCTTCAGCTTTTGAGCGGCCTTAATTATCAGTCATTAGTAGTCAGTCAACTGTCAACTGTCAACTGTCAACAGTTGAACTTATGATTGTTTTTCCAACTCAGATTTCATCCGCTCCAGCGTTGAGTTCATTTGCTCAAACATCTGCTGGGGCGTGATGCCAAATTGATTGAGCTGTGTTTTTAACTGCTCTACAGTCATCTGAGCCATGAAGTCCTCAGACAGCTCAAAGCGCTTCATAAAAATACGGTAGCGCTCCATCATGGATTCCATCTGAGCGATGAACATTTTCTTGCCTTCGCGATCGAATTTGCCGTAATTGCCACCTAGTTTGATGAGAGATTGATAGTCTTCAAACAACAGCTTGGCTTCTTGCTGAACAATTTCTGAATCAAAAAATCCCATAGCTTTCCTAATTTTTTAATATTCAACTAATTTCGATCGAGGCGAGAAATCCCGCTGCTTTTTCTACTATTTTATCAGTTGCCCGAGGAACTCCCTACCCCTCAAGGTACAAGAATAAGTAGAAATTTCCGTACAGCATAAGGCATGGGCATTGAGCATTGGGCATTGGGCTTGCGATGACAACAGTCAACTGTCAACAGTCAACTGTCAACAGTCAACTGAGTTCAAACTTCCCCGATGCGTTCTAGAGGCCAAAACCGCACTACAGCACGGCCGATGATATTCTGCTTAGGTAAAAATCCCCACCTGCTGGAGTCGTTGCTGTTGTTGCGGTTGTCTCCCATCACAAAGTATTCATTTTCTGGGACGCGATAAGGCCCCCACTGGTATTTAGGAGGTTCGGCAATATATTTTTCGACGAGGGGTTTGTCGTTGAGATAAACTAAACCTTTTTTAACGGCGACGGTTTGACCCGGTAAGCCAATTACCCGCTTGATGAATGCTTGGTCTTGGGTAAAGCCTTGTTCTTGCAACTTTTCGGGCGGGGCAAATACTACGATGTCGCCAGTTTTGGGAGGTTCGAGGTAGTAGGAGATTTTTTCGACGACGACGCGATCGCCCACGTGCAAAGTGGGTACCATAGAATCTGAGGGTATGTAGCGCGGTTCGGCGACCAAGGCTCGAATCACTATTGCTAAACTCAAAGCAATCATCACTATCTGAAGATTTTCTCGCTGCGACTTCCACGCTTTTTGCCACCAGCTTTCAGGCGGATTTTCTGCTACTTCTGTACCCAAATTCTTTTTTTCAGATGTCATTTATTTCTCCACTATATAGTTCTTGCTAATTATCTAATGGCCATTGAAGTAGCTTGCTCTAATTAAACGTAAAACTTTGTTGGGGTATTCAGAAACCCGGAAGGGCGAACACGGGGGCGCCGTTCTACAGAAACCGAGTCGATCTGTCTCCTATTTTTTGAGACGAAGATACTTAGAAAAGTAAGCGTACATTCTGTTGATATTAACTCATAAAAAAGGCAGAGAAATAAGATTCTCTACCTTTTTTATGTGAGGATTTTGAGTGGTTTGCGACTGCGAGATTGGTTATTTCCCAACTTAACTCGCGATCGCACTTACTCAAACTTACTCAGCGCCTTGGGGCAGCAATTCCCGCTTTTGACCTTGCAGCACCTTAACAATTCCGTCCTCGCCTACATCCACAACAGCGGTGTCGCCGTCTTTGATGCGGCCAGAAAGGATTTCCTCAGCCAAACTGTCTTCCAGCAAGCGCATGATGGCGCGCCGCAGGGGTCTGGCTCCGTAGCTGGGGTTGTAGCCTTCTTCTACCAGCCGTTCTTTGAATTTTTCGGTCACTTCGAGGGTGATTCCCTGTTCTGTCAAACGACCGAAAACTTCTTTGAGCATGATGACCGCGATTTCCTTGACTTCTTCCTTGTTCAACTGGCGGAAGACGATAATTTCGTCGAGTCGGTTGAGGAATTCGGGGCGGAAGTAGTTTTTGAGTTCTTCGTTAACCAAAGAACGAATGCGGTTGTAATTAGCATCGGCTTGGTTGTCACTGAACTCGAAGCCGAGGCCGCCGCCACCTTTTTCAATCACCTTAGAACCGATGTTAGAGGTCATGATCAGCAGCGTATTTTTGAAGTCTACGGTGCGACCTTTGGCATCAGTTAAACGGCCGTCTTCCAATATTTGCAAAAGCATATTGAAGACATCGGGGTGGGCTTTTTCGATTTCGTCGAACAGCACGACTGTGTAAGGACGGCGGCGGACTGCTTCTGTGAGTTGGCCGCCTTCGTTGTAGCCGACGTAGCCCGGAGGGGAACCGATGAGTTTGGAGACGGTGTGACGTTCCATGTATTCGGACATATCCAACCGAATCATGGCGTCTTCGGAACCGAAGAAGTAGCCGGCTAGGGCTTTGGTGAGTTCGGTTTTGCCGACGCCTGTGGGGCCAGAGAAGATGAAACTGGCGATCGGGCGATTGGGATTTTTCAAACCGACGCGGGCACGGCGGATGGCGCGGGAAACCGCTTTCACTGCTTCTTCTTGACCGATCAAGCGCTGGTGCAAGGTATCTTCCATGTGCAGCAGCTTTTCGGATTCGGATTCGGTCAGTTTGTTGACGGGGACTCCCGTCCAGCTTGCCACGATTTGAGCAATGTCTTCTTCGGTGACTACTGGCGATGGGTCGGTTTCGCCGGTGCGGGCCGAGTCGGTTTTTTTGGCTTGGGAAATAGCGCGAATTTCGGCTTTGATCGTCATTTCTCGATCGCGCAATTCGCCCGCTTTGTCAAAGTCTTGAGAACGCACCGCTTCGTCTTTATCTTTCAGGACTTGGCGCAGTTCTTTGTCGAGTTCTTTGGCTGCGGGGGGCAGTTGGGAGTTGATCAGGCGGACTCTCGAACCTGCTTCGTCTACCAAGTCAATTGCTTTGTCTGGGAGGAAGCGATCGGAGATGTACCGATGTGAGAGTTTTGCTGCAGCTTCCAGGGCTGTATCCAAGATTTTCAGCTTGTGGTGCTGTTCGTAGCGTTCTCGCAAGCCGAAGAGAATCTCGATCGTCTCGTCAACGGTGGGTTCGCCGACCATGACGGGCTGGAAGCGCCGTTCTAGGGCTGCGTCGCGCTCGATGTGCTTGCGGTACTCGTCTAGGGTGGTAGCACCGATACACTGGAGCTCGCCTCTAGCCAAAGCCGGCTTGAGAATGTTGGCTGCGTCGATCGCCCCTTCAGCCGCACCTGCACCGATCAAAGTGTGAACTTCGTCAATCACCAAAATCACGTTACCCGCAGTGCGGATTTCGTCCATGATTTTTTTGAGGCGTTCTTCAAATTCGCCCCGGTATTTTGTACCAGCGACGAGCAAGCCGATGTCGAGGGTAACGACGCGCTTTTCTTCCAGGATGTCTGGGATGTCGTTGTTAGCGATGCGCTGCGCCAGGCCTTCGGCGATCGCGGTTTTGCCGACTCCGGGTTCGCCGATGAGCACCGGGTTATTTTTGGTGCGGCGACCGAGGATTTGAATTACCCGTTCGATTTCTTTTTGGCGTCCGACTACTGGGTCTAGTTTGCCATCGACCGCCATTTGAGTGAGGTTGGCGCCGAATTCATCGAGGGTTGGGGTTTTGGTGCGGGCACCGCCGCCGGTGGCTGCGACTTCTGCGGTTTCTCCCAGCATCCGAATCACTTGGGTGCGGACTTTCGACAAGTCTACTCCCAGGTTTTCTAAGACTCTAGCCGCTACTCCTTCACCTTCGCGGATCAGGCCCAGGAGCAGGTGTTCGGTGCCGATGTAGTTGTGTCCGAGTTGGCGAGCTTCTTCGAGGGACAGTTCTAGAACCCTCTTGGCGCGGGGGGTGAACGGAATTTCGACTGCTACGAAGCCCGAACCGCGCCCGATGATTTTTTCGACCTCAATCCGAGCGTCTTTGAGGTTGACCCCCATTGATTTGAGGACTTTAGCTGCTACCCCGGTTCCTTCACCGATCAGACCCAAGAGGATCTGTTCTGTCCCTACGAAGTTGTGACCCAGGCGGCGAGCTTCTTCCTGGGCCAACATGATTACTTTTATTGCTTTTTCTGTGAAGCGTTCAAACATGATTTATTCCCATCACCTGCTATGTGCCCGTTTCGAGGTCACGCTCGCACAACGAGCGTTTATTTTCTCGTAGGGACACGGCAATGCCCTGTCCCTACTCGTACTGCTTATTCTAGCGCGACACTCCCAACCGATCTGCCGCACTCGGCTGCGGTTGCAGATTCCAGGCTCATGTTGCAGGGTGGCTTTCAACTGGGAAGACCCAAATGGTGGCTGACCTACAACCTCCCCTAGACTGCAAGAAGATTGCTCTTCTCGGTCTGTGCCCAACCTACGACTATGTATTGAGGATTCTAGCACAATCTTTTGGGGTGGTATCTAGCTGCAAAATTGATAATTCTCGAAGTATAGGGCTGTTTTTTTACAAAACTTATTGGTTAGGTGCGATCGATCTAGCACATTGAAAAAAAGTTACGACTCAGGCATGGGAGCCCAGAAACCGGGTTTTTTTTCCGAAAAGGCGCGTTATAGCCCGCACACGGGCGTAAAAAACCTGCTGGTTGAGCGAAGTCGAAACCCGGTTTCTAAGCGTCAGAGTGCGTCCAAGACTGAAAGTTTGTAGTTGCGCGATCGCGCAACTACAAACCTAAAAATCTCTTGTAGTGTTGCTAAACTTTGAGGATTGACAACTCACAGCGGTCTCTGCAAAACCGGAGAAAGGTCAAGCCTAAAATATCCTTACAGGGAACAGTAGTTCCGAAGCCCAGAGACCGTCAATCTTTGCAATCAATTCACTTCCAGACCAGAGAAAGGTTTGAGTAATGACGTTTTGCGCCTCAATATTGACGCCACCTACAATTATGTCAGTTGTTGCATTAAAGTTAACCATTTGGGCGTAATCATTTCCACCACCGAGTGAGTACCAATTTGTCGTGTTATCACCAATATAAAATGCGTTAACCGAGTTACCGCTGGTGCCAATTAAAGTATCTACCTCAACGCCAGACGGCCCGTTGCTTTCTGAACCTGTTAATATGTTCTGACCCGCACCACCTCCGAGAGTGTCGTTCCCCAAACCACCAAACAAGATATTAATGCCGTTTCCACCAGTGAGAATATCATTACCCTCGTCACCGCGAATGGTATTTGTGCCATTTCCGGCATTAATGTCGTCATTTCCAGCCCCGCCATTAATGGTGTCATTCCCTGTACCGGCAGCGATCAAATCACCACCAGCCTCCCCAAAGATCACATTATTCCCATCTGAGCCACCAAGGGCATCAACTCCAGCCCCGCCGAAGATGAGGTCACTACCTGTGCCACCATAGACAGTATCGTCTCCATCCCCAAAATAATAAGTATGGTTGCCGTTGTTGTTGTAATATTTCCCAAAAATCCCAGTTCCTGTTAATACGTCGTTGCTGTTAGTCCCATAGATGAAGCGATCGTTGGTTCCGCCATTAAGCTTAGCAGCAACCAGAAACAAAGGATTATCTTGAGCATCAACGGGAATCACTCCTTCATGCACTTGAAGAGAGTTAAGAGAATCCCCTCTATAGAAGTTTGGTCGAAATTGATGATCGGGCTGCGTGTCAGTCAGACCGAGAATATTTGTGGCTAAACGAGAATTGTCGGCTGCATCAGTTTTAACCAAATTTGTGTAGGCGGTCACGACACGGCTGTGTTGAGCAGCTTGGTCTACGGGATTAAGCGGATTGGTGCCGAAGTCAAACAGGAAAGATTCCCTGGCAGTTCCAGCTTGAGGTTCATTTCCTGATACACTACTGATGCCATTAAAACTCCTTTTTGAAGCCGTAGCACCAAAGTCTAAGCGTTCGATTGGGTCTGCAATTCCTCCATTCCTTACATATCCATTTGATAGGTCAGTATCGAAGCCATTAATTCTATCGTAGGGACTGACAAGTCTCGCACTATTTGATGCTGGGTCAAGGGCTGTAACCGAACCAACTTGACTCCCATAGGTAGTATTGAAACTCGCGGCAAGTTCGCTGGCAAGGTTAGCACCAAGACTATGACCAACAATATTGAGTGCTGTGGCTGGCATTCCCCACTCCACAAGTTTGTTTTGGACTGCTGTTGCCACTGGAGTAATCCATGAACCAGACCTGTAAAGGTCTCCTATAGCGATCCCTGCTGCTGCATTATTTGTTGGGGTGCCGCTCACTTGCGTCCAGTCAAGGGCTAAAACTGTATCGTTTGGGTTAGCATCATCGATGGCTGTCGCCACAGTTGCATCAAAAGAATCGCTGGATGCTGTGAAACCAGGAAGCAGCAACCATACTTTTTGACCAGTCCATTGCTCCGCAGAGGGAACCCCGAAGGGCGCACGGATATTTATTTGACGTTGACTAGGACTAAAAGCATTGGTAGGTGGTCTGTTAGTTTCGCCACCTGTTACCAAAAACGGAGTATCTATCGCTGTCATTGCCTCTTCCTCTCAAGTTATCAGAAAATTGGGTTTAAAACCCCGTCCTTCTAGGACGGCTTTAATTTTTACAATTCATTTGCAAATCACCGAAGATATCCAGTAACCGTGGTATATTGCAATAGTCAAGGTCAAACTCGCAATGCCCTCGTGAAACAGGATATGAGACACACTTTTAGGCATAAACCGGGGGACAAAGAGCGGCGAAAACTCTCTAAACAGCTAGAGGCTAAAAAACTAAACCTCAAACCAGAAAAAAAAACTATTTAGTCTTGTTAAGTAGGGTAGGGCATACCCGAACTCTAGGTCAATATCCTAGTACGCTTTTGGAGATAGACCCTCTGGGGTGGCTGCGAATCAGGCTCGTTAATTGGTGGGATTCCCACGATTAAAAAGTTTGAGTATTGCCGAAAGGACGTAACACTTAATGGTCAGTCGCTGAATTAAGAATCCCCTCGCCTTTAGGCAGGGGAGTGTCAAGTTGGTAAAGATGATTAATTGTTGGACTTTCTCCACAAGTGAGCTGCACCCAACCCCAAAAAAGCCAACAATGAGGCCAATGGGGAGTCTCCGGTACGGGAGTAGGAAGAGATTCGTTAATTTCTAAGGTCACTAGCCCCTCACCTCCAATAGTTCCATTTCGCAAGACGAACTTAAATATCCCTGGATCTACAAACATAAATCCGTTATTTCCACCCCAAACTCCGCCATCATTTCCAGGAGAAACTTGGATACCAAATTGAGTGGGAATTCCGTTCTCAAAAGCCAAAACAGGAGCGTCTGGGAAGTTGAAATCATCACTTGCCGTATAGGTGACAGGAGTTAAGCCTGTAGCAAAGTCCAGAAATCTAAAGTTAAAAGAGAGCAGCCCCGGTATATCTCCATTTCCGCCATTGATGGTCATGAACTCCGAGCCGACTTTGGTCAGATGTGTATCGTCGTAGGAAAAGTCCCCGGTGTAGACACCAGCGAAGTTGGGATCTGTGACTTTGACGACGTTGACTTTGATTGTGCCTCCTATTGTTGTTGCCATAACAGGCTCTCCTGCTAATGTGGATATTAAATATGTTGCCACGATAGCGGTCAGTCCATATTTTAGGTTCATTAGATATTCCTGCTTTGAAAGGTTCACCCACAATAGTGAGTTTTTTTAGGCGCGTAGCAATTAACGAAAACAACATCTTGCAATAATAAAAATTAAAGCTTCCTAGCGGTATTATATACCGTAAATTTACTAGAGTTTTGGCTCCCAAATAACTAGATTTTGGGAAAATATCAGTAATTATATTAGATCCCCAGACTTCTTAAAGAAGTTGGGGATTTGGGTATTATGTTTTTTTATTAAACAGTTCGCGATCGCACTCCGACTCATCGAAACCGGGTTTCGACTTGGCTCACCCCCCAGGTTTTTTACTGAATATGCAGGCTGTAACGCATCACCTTGGTAAAAAAAAAAGGTGATGCGCCCTCATGCTAAGTCTTATTAAATTTGCAACAAATTAGATTTAAAACTCAAAATTGTCGCTCGCTAAATGCCAGTTTTTCTGATGCAGCCGATCGCAAATTTGCACTTTCTCAACGGTCAAATATTGCTTAAATTCAGGTTTATCTATGCCGCTGCGCCACATTACCAGAGCATCTTCTCCGGTGTCTTTGTAGTATTTTTTCCGCCGTCCTGCCTCTTTAAAACCAAATTTATTGTACAGAGACACTGCGGCTAAATTAGAGCCCCGCACTTCTAAAGTGGCTCGTTCTAATTGTCTGTAGTGAGCCTTTGTGAGTAAAGCCCAAAGCAGAGCTTGTCCTAAACCCTGACCTTGAAAGCGAGGATGAATTGCCAAAATTGTAATGTGAGCTTCTTCTAAAATTGCCCACAGGCAGCCCAAACCGATCAGGTTTGGGGTAAGTTTTGAGTTGGGAGTTGCTGGCGAGGAATTCTCAACACTCAGCAGTTTTGAGTTGAGAATGCTGTTGGGCTCGATCGACTCAAGTTCGCTGTCGAATCCTTCTGATGCGCTGACCTCGGTTTCCGATGCCCACAAACCCAGTAAATCGCTGTTAGAACTGCCTAACTCGCGCCCATAGCCTTCTAAAGTCCACAGTCCGCCAAAACAGAGCCGATCGAGTTCGACTGCACTGTTGAGGTCTTCGGCGGTGAGATGTTTAATTTGTAGAAAACGCACGGCTGTAAATTGTACACTGGAAAACACAGTAGCGATTAGCTGTTTGTTGCTAGTTTTGAGTCATGACTCACAAGTCTCCAGACATTAGTCTACTGCCAACGACCAATGACTGCTGATTAATGACTGCCGACTGCTGACTGCTGATTAATGACTGCTGACTAATAACCTAGGATAGTTATTGCGCGATGGTATCAACTCAATCTATCGGGGTCGAATCGGGACTTAAGTATCTGTCTGAGTCTCAACAAGCCCTGCAAAATCGATCGCCCAATCAAGAACTGTTACCGCTGACAGCCAGTGTTAACAGCAGCGATCGGTTGGAAATCGGAGGCTGCGAGGTGACAGCTTTGGTGGAGCAATTTGGCTCGCCGTTGTACATTTTAGACGAAGAAACGCTGCGGGCAGCTTGCACGCAGTACCGGGATGCTTTTAAGCGTTACTACCCGGGCGAATCTCAAGTGCTTTATGCTTCTAAAGCTTGGAGTTGTTTGGCAATATGCGCGATCGCAGCTTCGGAAGGTTTAGGCATAGATGTCGTATCCGCCGGAGAAATCCACACAGCACTGAAAGCCGGCGTCAGCCCTGACAAAATCTACTTCCACGGTAACAACAAGTCCCGCGAGGAACTGCAGCTAGCTGTCGAAAGCGGCTGCATTACCGTAGCCGACAATTGGTGGGATTTAGAAACTCTAGCAGAGTTGGGAGAATTGGGTGTCAGCAGCCTCACAGGTGGGCCAACACGAGTTATGGTGCGGTTTACTCCTGGAATTGAGTGTCACACCCACGAGTACATTCAGACGGGTCAAATCGATAGTAAATTTGGCTTCGATCCCAACTCGCTCGATCGAGTATTTAAATTCATCAGCCAACAGCCGTCGTTATTTTGCGTGGGAGTGCACGCTCACATCGGCTCTCAGATTTTTGAACTGCAACCCCATGACGATTTAGCTGAAGTCATAATTCAGGCCTTGACTAAAGCACAGAGTTATGGTTTGCCAGCAACAGAAATTAATATTGGCGGTGGGTTGGGCATTCGCTATACTGAAGCGGACGATCCTCCTAGCATTGAAGATTGGGCTCGTACAATTTGCTCCGCAGTGGTAGCAGCTTGCGAGCGGCAGCAATTGCCCTTGCCTAGATTGCTTTGCGAACCGGGTCGATCGCTCGTCGGTACAGCTTGCGTTACAGCTTACACCGTTGGCTCTAAAAAAGTCATTCCGGAAATGCGGACGTATCTAGCTGTCGATGGCGGGATGTCGGACAATCCGCGTCCTATTACCTATCAATCAGTTTATCGAGTCCTCGCAGCCGGCAAAATGCGTGATCCCTTAACGGAAACAGTGACAATTGCTGGGAAACACTGCGAATCAGGCGATGTTTTGATTAAAGATGCCAAATTGCCAGAGTGTCAGGCAGGAGATATCCTCGCCGTTCCGGCCACAGGGGCATACAATTACAGTATGGCTTCTAACTACAACCGAGTACCCAGACCGGCAGCGGTTTTAGTGAGAAATGGGGAAGTTAACACGATTATACAGCGGGAAACTTACCAGGATTTGCTGAGGCTTGACCGCCTTCCTGAACGACTCGGAGCTCAAAAGTAAAAACTTAGAAGTTAAAAGTTAAAAGTTAAAAGAAAGACAATCCATGTTTACTTAGTGAGGATTGCCTTTTTACTTTTAACTTTTGCCTTGTTCAGTCACGCGATTGGATTGACACTCCCCGGTCTAAAAACACGGGGATTTTCAGCATATTCCTTATAACAACTGTTCATGGTTCATGGGTTCGAGTGCATAACGGTTCGCGGTTCACAGGCGGTAGCGTTCGATGAACCATGAACAATCAACAATCTGGCTTTGACTTGGCCCTCGTTCAGTCCTTATTGATTCAAGGGATCGATATTGGACTGGTTTTTGCCCTTGCGTATTTGGTGCTCGTCATTGTTGGCGAGCGCAGAACGCTGTGGATGGTACGGGGATTTATTATTTTGATGCTGGCGGCGGCGGTGAGCAACTGGGCTGGATTGAGGCTGTTGCACGTTGCCCTCAACAGCTTGGTGACCGGTTCTGCTGTGGCAATGGCGGTAATATTGCAGTCGGAGTTTCGCCGATTTCTGGAACAATTGGGTCGGGGGGAATTTCGGCAATTGTTTGGACGCGATCGCCGACCAAAACCCGAACCGGACAGCGTAATAGATGAAATTGTGGACGCAGTAAAAGAACTTTCGCAAAACCGCACGGGCGCTTTACTAATTATAGAAACAGATTCTCCGATCGACGATCGAGATTTTTCGGTGCCGGGACTAAAGCTAAATGCTGAAGTTTCTAAAGAATTGTTGCAGACAATCTTTCAGCCGCAAACTTTGCTGCATGACGGAGCTGTTTTGATTCGAGGTTCGCGGATCGTGTCGGCGGGGGTAATTTTGCCTTTGTCCGATCGCACTGCGTCGCGGCAGTTGGGAACCCGCCATCGGGCGGCAATGGGGATTACAGAACGGGTGCAAGCTTGCGTGTGCGTGGTGGTGTCCGAGGAAACAGGTTCTATTTCTTTAGCCCAGATGGGAAGTTTAAATCGACCTTTGACTAGCAACAAACTTAAGGAATTGCTGGAAGCAAAGCTGTTTCCGTCGGAGGGAGAAAGAGCTGTGCCTCCAATTCCGATCGGCAATCTCGGACGCCAGATAGGATTGAAGGGAGTGACGCTATTAAAACGGATACTGCGCCGTTAGTCGGGTAATCGGGAGAAACCATGAGTCAAGGAATTTGCTTGGAAAAGTTGCCGGAGGATCTGCAACAGGAACTACTGCCTAAGCACATAGCAGTGATTATGGACGGGAACGGGCGCTGGGCTAAGAAGAAGGGGTTGCCGCGGATTGCGGGACACCGCCGAGGAGCTAGCACTCTGAAGGAACTGCTGCGCTGCTGCAAAGATTGGGGGATTCCAGCTTTAACCGCCTATGCTTTTTCGACGGAGAATTGGGGGCGGCCGGCCGGAGAAGTGGATTTTTTAATGAGTTTGTTTGAGGGAAAGTTGCGGCAAGAATTGCGGGAGATGGTGGACGAGGACGTGCAAATTCAATTTATGGGGAATTTGCAGGCTTTGCCGAAGTCTTTGCAGGCGGAAATCGAGCGTTCTGTGACGGCCACTCAGCATAATCAGGGGATTTTGTTTACGGTGGCGACGAATTACGGGGGGCGTCAGGAGATTGTACAAGCTTGTCGGGCGATCGCCACTCAGGTGAAAGAGGGCAAGTTGCAGCCGGAGGAGATTGATGAGGTTTTATTTAAACGCTATTTGTATACTGCTGATGTTTGTGACCCGGATTTGCTGATCCGGACGAGCGGGGAAATGCGGTTGAGCAATTTTCTGCTATGGCAAATGGCTTATTCGGAAATTTACATTACTGAGACACTCTGGCCGGATTTTGATCGATCGGAGTTTCACCGCGCTTTGTCTGATTATCAGAAGCGCAGCCGCCGATTTGGCAAAGTGTAACGATTTTGGATTTGGGATTTTAGATTTTAGATTTTTTGGTGGATTTTTCAGTTTCCAAAAAGGTGTGGATTCTGAAGGAGCATCTCCATGAAAGTAAAAAAGGTTTTGATGACCTGCGAGCGTCCCGCACAGCACAATACAGCAAGGGGGACGATCGCACTCCCATGTAAATGCTTGCACGCTTGATGCTCCTGATTCTTACCTGGATTCCCCATCTAAAATCTCATACCAATTTCACTCATATCTTGCTCAACCTAACGATTTTAGATTTTAGATTGGAGGACAAATCTCGCATCTCAAATCAAATTAGGGGCCGGAGAAAACGGCCGCTTCAATGTCCTGACGTGAGAGGGAGTATTTGAATGCTCGCTGAATGTCTTGGCCGTCGGCTCCAGCATCAATGTAGCGGACGGTGAGTTGGTCAATATCAAGGGAGAGTTCTGCTTTCCATGTAACTTGCTCGATCTGCCAGCAGTGGAGTTCTCGCCGATCTTGCTGGCAGCCGCGGCTTTTTAGCCACTGCTCGATTTCCGGGAGTGGATGGTTGTACAAAGGAGTGTCAGCGGAAGGAAGAGTCATGGGATTTTAGATTTTAGATTTTAGATTTTAGATTGGGGATTTCGGATTGGGGATTTTAGATTTTAGATTGGACATTTGGGATTTGAGGCTTTAATTGCCGCGAATTAAGCCGATCGCGATCGCCAGTACCAAACATCCTATTAAGCTAGCTCCCATGATAAACAGAGCGAACATTTCTCCGGGGGAAAGAGGTCGATCCGTGGGATCTAGGTAAGCGGAGTTGGAAGTTTTTTTGCCGGAGCCCGAAACCGGAGTATTGAAGCCTGGGGGCGGCCCAATCACGTTCAGGCGAGAATAGCCTATTTTGAGGTCGTAGGCGAGGCGACGTTCTGGGTTGCTGAGGGTGGCGTAGGCGTTATTGAGCTGCTGAAATTTGGCGGTGGCGACTGCGGGCGGCAGCTCGGTGGTATCGGGATGGTAGAGTTTGCTCAGTTCCCGGTACGATCGCCGAATTTCGATCGCTGAGGCTGAAGGATGCAGCCCTAACAAGGTGTAATGAGTGGAACCCAAGGGGGTTTTTCCGGGTGTTTTTTGACTTTTGTTTTTTGCAGTTGCCTCGTTTCCTGCCACCGAAGCCCCTCTCTGCCTATTGTTAATAATATTTGGTTATTTTAGCTGAAATCTGAAGGAAGAGGGATTAACCGCAGAGGGCGCAGAGGGAAGAGGGAAGAATTCTCAATTCTCCCGTTCTTCGTCTGTTTTTGCTGTCACGCGGTTTTTTATTCTTTATTGGGGTTGACTTTTTCGGACAAGTGTGCATTAACGAGGGCTAGCACTGGGGCGTCGGTGGGTTCTGGTCGATCGATACTGTGTTCGCCGTCGGTGGGGAGCTGGCAAGAAATCAACTCTGTGACGATGCGATCGCCCAAAACATCTTCCCAATCTTGCAACTGTTCTCTGGCTTTGATCGGCGTATTGAGAGCCACGTCTACGCCCATTTGCTGAAGGTTGAGGCTGTGGGCTGTCGATCGACGGTTTACCCACTCCACCAGCCAAACGCTCAATCCGACTGCTGCCATCAAAGGCAAGACAATCCGATAATCGCGGGTTAATTCAAACATCAACAAGATGGCTGTCAGCGGTGCTCTGGCGCTGCCGGCGAGTACGGCGGCCATTCCTACCATTGCGTAGGCGGGAGGACCGGCGACTCGATCGCTCATTGCCGGCAGCATTTCCAAAAACAGGCCGTAAGCCGAACCCAGGGAAGCTCCCAAAAACATCGCCGGAGCAAAGATGCCGCCCACTAAACCGCTGCCGAGGCTGATTGCTGTCACCGCCAGTTTGACAAACAGCAGCAGCAGCAGCAAAGGCAAGGAAAATTTAACATCTTGGAGCATTGCTTGGACTGTTTCGTACCCGACACCCAAAATTTGAGGGAATTGCAGGGCGACTAAGCCGACGCAGGCCCCGCCGATGATCGGGTGAAGCGGCCGGGGCAGTCGTCCGAGCCAAGCAAATCCTCGGACTTTTCCTTGAAAACAGCCATCGGCCAATTGAATTGCTTCTGTGTAGGCTAGAGACACTCCGCTCGCCAAAAGTCCCAATCCCATGTACAGAGGCAGTTCTAGCGGGCTGCGGACATCGTAAATCGGCAAAGAAAAGGCCGGCTGAGCTCCCAAGCAGATTTGAGCGATGAGCGCCGAAACTACGGCGGAGAGCAAGACAACGCTGACGGACGAAGTGGCGAAGGTGCTTCCGAGCACGACTTCTAAGGCAAAGAACACTCCGGCGATGGGAGAGTTAAATCCGGCGGATAAACCTGCTGCTGCTCCCGCGCCTAGGAGCAAGCGCTGCCGTTCTGGGGAAAGCTGCAAGACTTGAGCCAGCAGCATTCCGAAGTTGGCCCCGATTTCGACGCTGGGGGCTTCCGGGCCGAGGGAGGCGCCGGTGCCGAGGGAAACTGAGGCGGCCACCATTTTGGTGATGGGTTTGAGGGGGGAGAGTTCTTGCAGCCCGCGGGTGGCTGCAATTAAGGAAGACATATTCGGGCCAAAATCCCGAAATCGCCACCGCATCAGCCCGATGATGACTCCGCCGAGGGTGGGAATGCAGGCTAGCGTCCAAGAGCCTTTCGAGGCGATCGCACCCATGAAGTCTTCCAGCATCAGGCTGTGGATGAAGTGGATGAGGTAGTGAAATGTGACGACGCCTGCACCCGTAACTCCCCCGATGACTAGGGAGAGGATGAGCAGGAGGGTTTCTGGGCTGGGGTGCAGGCGGCTGAATAGCGGGCTGAGGCTGGAGGCTTGGGGAGTTGCTGCGGTTGGCCCAGGTGGCGGCAGATCCACAGGAGGGGTGGGTCTCATTTAGCGGTTAATTCTTTGGTGAGAAGTTATATAAATATTACAATTTATTTCTTATTTTCATTTTGAGTTATTTTAGGGGAATTGACAACTTAATTAAGTCGTATCTTAGGGTAAATTTTTGGGGCGGCGGCTGGGGTGGAATGACCGATTCTGAGGAGTGGCGGATTTGGCCGGATTGTATGCTAAGTTACATTCAAACTTAGATATACTTTGGCGATAATGCTAATTAACTATATTTAGCGTGTTGGCGTTTAGGGCGATCGCATCAGTGAACTACCAATATCATATAACTCAGTAAAAAACAACTTTCAAATTAAAGAATGGGGGATTTGAGATTTTACCTTACAACCACAAATCTCAAATCTCCAATTTTAAATCCCTCGCTCGCGCATACTATCAGATCGGTTGTTGAGTGGGCGGGATTCTTGGTCTGGGTTTGGCGATCGACATTAGCGGATCGCCGATGGTGGCGACTTTCCACGGAGGGGATTCTAGTTGGCGTGCTGCGATTAAAAAGGGTGAGCCTCGCTTCAGGCGATCGACCATTAATTTAGGTGGAATAAAGGCAGATAAAAGAGGTTCGTTGACGCTGCCAATATATGCGTAAGCACCATTTTCTAGCCACCTTCCGGCAACGGTGTTTTTGTCATCGGGGGCGGCTGCTGACCAACTGTGGATCATGTGGATTGCTGCGGGAAATTGGAGTTTTGGTATGTCCTCAACTGAAGCGTCCCCGTTGCCGACTTGAAATGATTTTGGATAGCCTTTGGAATTCATTAATATTAAGTCAAATGTCCACGGTTTTGAGGCTAAACTCCGCCACTTTTCCAAGCTAGATTCGGGTTTCTGCACTACTTCGACATTCAAGCCTATGGTTTTTAGTCCGCTAGCGGCGGCCTCCATTTCATATTTTGCCCAATTTCCTTCCTTGGGGTAACTGTCATAAAGCATGGCGGTTTCGGTATCGAGAAATAAGGCGCACATGGCTTGATAGATCGATCGTACTTCCGAGCCGTAAATCCAGCCGACAGCCGCCCAGCGTTCGCCGTTGGGGTGTCTTCCCAAACCGTCTGTAACGGCTAGTTGTTCGTCGGGTTTTTCAGGAGATTGATATTTGACTGCTAGTTGGCGTACAATGGTTATTGTGTCGATCGGGTCTGCGAGTTGAGAGTAAAAATATCCGGTTGATTCGACAGCTTTTTTAATTTCTGTTTGCAGATTTTTCCACTGTGTGTTATTGAGGGTATCGTTTGGTTTTCCGAAGTTGCCTTCTAGAAATACTAAAGGTTGACCGTGAGCCGCTGCTAAGGCAACTGCTGCAGAACGTGCGGCGTCGTTTTCTGATGTGATTACTACTCCTGGGGGTTCCCAGCCGAGTTGCTTCCATTGTGCTTTTAAGGTTGGAGTATCGGTGGCATTCCAAGCTGCTGCTGCTGCGTTCAGCATTAATTGCTGGAGTTTTTGATTTTTTGGCAGTTGCTGTTTGATGCTTGGCAAACGGACTATTTCTTCGGGTTGAAAGCGCTGCAAAAACATGGGCGCATATTTTTTGTCTTCGATGAGAATAGGCCAGTTTCCTTTGAGATTCCATTTTTGGATTGCTGCTAAGAATGTGGCTTCGTCGGGTACTAAAACTACGCGGTTGACTGTTGGTATGTTGTCGCGGAGGATGGCTGCTCGGAGGCCTGTTTGAATGGGCCAGGGTTCTTGTTTGGCTGAGGCGGGAAGTTGAAAGGGTTTTTTGAAAAGGCGATCGCATCCGACACCGATTATTGCTAAGCTTACAATAAGTGCGATCGTCAGGAATTTAAATTTTAACTGTTTTTTCATAAGGCAAGGGGAAGGGGAAGGGCAGGGAAGCAAAACACTGGATTATAAATATGAGCAATTCTGTAAATATTTTTAGGGGCTGCGAGCGGATTTTCCGAGAAATACAACAGAGAAAACTTGTAAGTGCGATCAAACTGACAACTTTTAGCATTATCGCCTTAACAGGTACAGCTTTGATAACTTTTGCCGCCAACATTTCCTCTGTTAAGCATCGAGTCAGACATTTGCTTGTAGCGAGAGAATGCCGGAACTGCTATCTCTCAGGCGCTAATTTGAGTGCTGTTTTTCTCGAAGGCGTTAATTTAGAAAATGCTAACCTTAAAGATGCCAATTTGTGGAGTGCCAATCTGGTAAATGCTAATTTAAAACAAGCAAATTTGCGTGGTGTCTACCTGAGCCGCAGCAATTTGGCAGGGGCGAATTTGGAGGATAGCAATCTAGAAAATGCCTTTCTAGAGGATGCTTATTTGGCAAGTAATAACTTAAAAAATGCCAATTTAAAAGGTGCTTTCCTGAAAGGAACTTTTCTGGTCAATGCTAACTTGGAGGGCGCGAATTTGGAAGGGGCGAATCTATGGATGGCAAACCTGGAAGATGCTAATTTAAAGGGTGCTAATTTGAAAAATGCTTTGCTGCTTAGTACCAATTTGGTAGGAGCTAATTTCAAGGGTGCGATTATGCCTGATGGGACAAAGCATGAATAATTTTCGGGTTAATTGCTGTTAATAGATGCCGGGAATGAGTTTTTTTACTCGCTGGCGGTACTCTGAATAATCTGGATATTTTTTGGTTAACCAGGTTTCTTCTCGGTTGGCTTTGATCTCGAAAAGTATTATTAATAGTGCGCTGACTATTAGGTGGGATATGCTCATTTGAAAAAGTGTCCAGCCGAGGGCTGCTAAAATTAAGCCACTGTATAATGGATGCCGCACTATTCCGTAAATGCCTGTTTGGACTAATTCTCCGTTTTCTATGGGATACGGTAAAGGTGTGAGGTTTTTTCCTAAGTCTATCAATGCTTTGATGATGAAAATTAATCCGGTTAAGCCGAGAATACTGGCCATAAACCAGATAATATAAAGTAAGTGGGTTGATTGAATTTTTAATCCTGGCAGTTGATAAACTGGTAAGATTACAAATCCTGTGAGCAATCCTCCTTGAAGCAAAACTAAATATTCGCCGCGGCTGTTTTTGCGCCAGCCTTCGCGTGTGAAGCCCCAGTCAGTTAAGATTTTCATAGTAAAACGAAGAAGGAAGAAGGAAGAGGGAAGAAGGAAGAGGGAAGAAGGAAGAGGGAAACGAACTTTAGGTTGGGTAGAACTTGGGTTTCGTTCTACCAAACCTATAGGATATTTACAGTCAACAGTCAACAGTCAACACTCAACAGTCAACACTCAACAATTAACAAATTTATTCTAGCCAGGGACGAGTCATTAGTTCTAGCTGGTTGACTTCATCTTGGCTTAAAGTCCAGCCTAAGGCGCCTGCGTTTTCTTGGGCTTGTTTTGCGGTTTTGGCACCGGGAATGGGGATGACTTTGTTTTGAGATATTAACCAGTTTAGGGCAACTTGGGCGGGAGTTCGATCGCGCTTTTTGCCCATTTTCCGCAGGGTGGACATGACTAATTCGATTTTTTCGATGCCGCTTTTACTGAAGCGGGAGTCCATTTTGCGGGCTCCCGTAGGTTGTTCTTGGGCTGTGTATTTGCCGGTAAGCAATCCTTGGGCTAAGGGACTGTACGCTAAAATTGTGACTCCCAATTCGCGGGCTGCACTCACAATTCCTTGTTTTTCTACTTGCCGCGACAGCAAGGAGTACCGGACTTGATTTGTTGCTAGGGGAACGCCTCTGGCTGCTAGTATTTTGTGGGCTTGGCGCATCTGTTCTGCTGAATAGTTGCTGACTCCTACTGCTTGAATTCTGCCTTGTTTTACTTCCTCCGCTAAGGCGTTCATCAGGGTTTCTTGACTGAGTAAAAAAGTGAATGGCCAGTGCACTTGGTAGAGGGCTATTTGTTCTACTTGCAAGCGTTTTAAGCTGGCACTCAAAGCGTTGGAAACTGATTTTCCTGTAATCCGCCAAGGTACGGGGCCGAATTTTGTGGCTATTTGCACGGGTTGGGTGGTTTTTTTGAGAAACTGCCCCAGTAATTCTTCTGACAAGCCGTTACCGTAGACTTCGGCTGTGTCGAAAAAGTTGACTCCGCTGTCTAGGGATGTTTTGAATGCTGCTTCGACTTCGGCGGCGCCGTAGTTGCTGCCGTAGTTCCAAAATAGTTTGTCGCCCCAAGCCCAAGTTCCGACGCACAGGGGAATGACGGCTGGGCCATTTTGTCCTAGGGTAATGGTTGTCACGGTTGGTAAATCCACAATTCTTTATTCTCTATTATTTTTCTATAAATAGTCGCGATCGAGCTTCTAGCCTGGGGAGGAATGGCGGCTGGTGACGGGTATCTCAGTTACTATAAATGAGTCATGCTGTGTTTATTTGAATAGTTATGTCGATCGACCGTTTGCCAGATTCAAGATTAACAGATTCCACGACTGCTGCTCTCAAGAGAGTTACCCTCCTGACTATGTTCCGGTTGGGTTTGTTTCAGATGGGATTGGGCATGATGTCGATTTTGACCCTGGGGGTGCTCAATCGCGTGATGATTAAAGAGTTGGCGATTCCGGCTACTGTTGTGGCGGGTACGCTGGCGATGCACCAGTTTGTGGCGCCCGCTAGGGTGTGGTTCGGGCAAATGTCTGATGCTAAGCCTTTGTTTGGCCATCACCGCACGGGCTATGTGTGGGTAGGAAGCGTTTTGTTTGTGATTACTGCTTTTTTGGCGGTGCAGGTGATGTGGCGTTTGGGCGGCAGTTTGGAGGCTGTAGGGTGGACGACTCCTACTTACGGTTGGGTGGGTTTGTTGGGTTTGATTTTTGGGCTTTACGGTATTGCTATTTGTTCGAGTTCGACTCCTTTTGCTGCTTTGTTGGTGGATGTTTCGGATGAGGAGGATCGCTCGAAGTTGGTTGGTGTGGTATGGTCGATGCTGATGGTTGGTATTATTATCGGGGCGATTATTAGCAGCGGTTTGCTGAAGCAAATTGATGGGGATGTGCCGCGGGAAGTGTTGCAGGCTTCGATTAATGGTTTGTTTGTGAAGGTGCCGGCGCTTGTTTTGCTGTTGGTGGGGATTGCGACTTTTGGCGTTGAGAAAAAGTATTCGCGGTACAAAGCTCGATCGTCCGCAGTGAATCGAGAAGATAAAATTACTCTGGGAAGTGCGCTGCGGATTTTGACTGCTAGCCGTCAAACCGGTTTATTTTTTACTTTCCTGCTGATTATGACAATTTGCTTGTTTATGCAGGATGCGGTTTTGGAACCTTACGGCGGGGAAATTTTTAAGATGTCGATTTCGCAAACTACGCAGTTGAATGCTATTTACGGTACTGGTACTCTGATCGGTTTGGCTACAACTGGTTTTTTTATTGTGCCGCGAATTGGCAAGCAAAATACGATTAGGTTGGGCTGTTTGTCGGTGGCGGCTTGTTTTGGTTTAATTATTTTATCGGGATTTACTGGTAATCCAATTGTGTTTAAGTCGGCTTTAATGTTGTTTGGTTTAGCTTCGGGAATTACGACGACGGGTGCGCTGAGTTTGATGTTGGATTTGACTGCTGCAGAAACTGCTGGCACTTTTATTGGTGCTTGGGGTTTGTCGCAGGCGATGGCGCGGGGTGTGGCGACGATTAGCGGGGGTGCTATTTTGGATTTTGGCAGGAGTTTGTTTGGGGTGCCGATGTTGGCTTACGGGTTAGTTTTTACTGTGCCGGCGGTAGGTATGATTCTGGCTGTTTGGCTGTTGGGTAGGGTGGATGTTGGGGAGTTTCAGGATAATGCTAAAAGTGCGATCGCAACTATTCTTGAAAATGAATTAGACTAATGTTTTGTCAGTTGGCCGGTGGCTTGTGGCAGTTGGCTTGTGGCAGTTGTTAGTTCCACTAATCAATAACCAATAACTAATAACCAATAACTAATGACTAATTTTTGGGATTCTATTTTAAGTTTTGCACGGGTTACTGTCGAGAGAGTCGGACAGCAGTTGTTACAAGATTTCGGTTCCGTGCAAGCGGCTGAGAAGGATGACGGGAGTTTGGTGACGAAATCCGATAATTGGGCGGATGCGGAAATTAGAAGTGCGATCGCATCTGCTTTCCCCACTCACGGGATTTTAAGTGAGGAGGGCGAACACGTTTTCCCCGATACTGAATGGTGCTGGGTTGTTGATCCTTTGGATGCTACGACTAATTTTGCTAGGGGAGTTCCGATTTGGGGTATTTCTGTGGGTTTGTTGTATCGCGGAACTCCGGTTTTTGGCTGCGTGCATTTGCCGCCAATTAATCAGTCTTTTCACGGTTTTTTTGCACCTGATTTTGCGGGCGGCGTGTTTGACAATATGCCTCAAGGTGCGTTTTTAAACGGGCAGCCAATTCGGCCGACTGCTGATAAAATGAGCGGCAATCATTTTTTTAATTTGTGTTCGCGGAGTGTGGGAATCGGGCCTCATCTTCCGAGTAAAGTTCGGATGTTGGGCATGGCTAGTTACAATTTTTTGACTGTGGCTTCGGGTGTGGCTATGGGAGGGGTGGAAGCGACTCCGAAAATTTGGGATATTGCGGGGAGTTGGGTAATTGTGAAGGCTGCTGGTGCGGTTTGGTTGCCGCTGGAATCCCAGGGGATTTTTCCGCTGGAAGTGGGGAAGAATTACGGCAGGATTTCTTATCCGACTTTGGTGATGAATCGGCAGGAGTTGGTGTCGGTGTTTTTGCCGTTTGTGGAGGCTTGGAAGAAGAAAAAAATGGGGTGATTTACGTGCGAGCGAAGCTATCCCATAGGAAATCTCGCAATTATTAAATAAAACTGCAGGGCAGGCGTGACGGAGGAGTCTCCCACGCCTGCCGTGCTGTTTGGAAGAAATATACCGACCGATGACCGATGGTTCAAGTATGCCTACTCTCGTCTATTTCTGCCAATCTGCGATCGGGTGGTTTTGTTTTACGTCGATCGGGTGATGCGGTTTAGTACAATTTGTGGTAAGTTTTGAACTCGCTATTATATCTGAGAAATAAAATTATACCCGTTTTCAAGTAGAGGCACAAGGGTAAATAGATTTACTGCGGTGTTGGAAAAAGTAGATGAGTGGTATGGCTAGGTCGAAGAGTTAGCCTGTGGGAAGATAGAAGAATAAACTTTGGAAGAAACTCGGAAAAGTCTGCGGTTTGCGATCGCACTAATCTCGATAGCACAGTTCTCGCATCCGATTTGCTGACAGCGGCAGTCCCAATTCTACCAGCGTTTGTAGATAGTCGTCAGGCGTTTTTGGCGGATTCTTGAGCCGGATTCTTTGTTTCTCGGCGGCTTTGCATACACCTTCAAACTTTAAGTTGAGAAAGCGCAGGAGAAACTCATCTGGATGCAGCGGTTCAATGTTATATTGTTTGAGATTCTCAGTAGGAAAATCCCTGAGATTGAAAGTAACGATAAAATCCGCGCGAGAATGAATTGCTGCTGCTAGAACGTGCCGATCGCCCGGATCTGGAAGTTCCAACTCTGGTATAATTGCCTCATAACCTTGCACCAAGCAATTTTCAACATTTTCATTCATCAAGTTTTTGGTTCTGGCAAGCTGTTCCGACGTGATATCCGGACGGTTGAGAAGTATATTTCTCATCCATTCGCTGTGAATTTCTTCTGTCCAACGGGCATTAACTATTTTGCTAGCTGCTAACTGGACGAAGAAGTCCCGCAGCGGTGCAGAATATAAAATGTTAGCATCATAAACAGCAGTGAAAATAGCCATACTTCAATCGTACAAGCCTAGTGCTTCTGATTCAGCTACAAGCTCATCCATCCCTTTCATACTTTTTTCGTAACTCTGCTTTTTATATTTCATTACATCTTCGTAACCTATCCGGCGATAGCCGCGTACCATTTTGTGAGGAATTTCGCCAGAATCTAGTAACTGCCACACATACTCGCGGGAGACATTCAGTAAGGCCTCAACCTGCCAAATATCGAGTTCCTCAGTAATTGGAATCAGCTTGACAGTATTGCCACTGCTTGTCTGTTGCAAAATCGCTAACAGCAGTGGCAATGCAGCGGCAGGTATGTCAATTGTCTTTCCCTCTTTTTCGTTTAAGATTAATTTGAGGGATTCGCCAGACGGATGATTTTGCAAGTGCGATTCTAAAGCGCGGCTACTGGTTTTGGCAACCGCTGCTTCTGCTGCTGTCGGCAAAGCAGGTGCTGAGTCGGGATCTCCGGTGAATGTCATGTTAATTTGGGGTTGAGTATAACAGGCAATCAATTATAATTGTAGCAATTTGAGAATGCGATCGCCAAAATCGAGCAAGGAGGTTAACCTGTGGAATACAGCGACTTTACAACTTTAGCGAAAGTTAGAGAATCTTTTAATTTAACCGTAGAAGAACCTTTAGATTTGTTTAGTGATATCCCAGAGGTACAGCCAAGTTCCTATTTGCAAACTACTTTAACTGACAACCTGTCTTTAGCTACTGCAATTAATACAGAAAAGGCTCGCGCTGAATTAATTATTGCTCCAATATTATTGGAAGTCAGGCGGCAATTTGATTTTCAAGTTGGTTTTTTCTCTGGTTCAGAATTCAATGTAGATGTAGAAGCGGGCTTAAACGGGTATTGCGATTATATTCTCACTGCATCGAAGGATTCCTATGAAATTCGCGCCCCCGTAACTCTCACAGAGGCTAAGAATGAAAGTATTAAATCCGGTTTAGGCCAGTGTATTGCAGAAATGGTAGCAGCCCAATTATTTAATCAGCGCAGCGGAGAGCAAATTGAAAGCATTTATGGGGCTGTTACTACGGGTACTGATTGGAAGTTTCTTAAATTGAGTAACTGCACAATTTTCATTGACAAGCGAGACTTTTTTATTAATGAAATTAGTCGAATATTGGGCATTTTAACAATGCCGTTTCAAGGCTTTTATTCTATGAATCGCACTTGATGCAGCCAGCGAAATAACAAATACTAGGATTGGGACACAAAATTGCTGTGTCCCTACTGCAAAATGAATTTATTGCTTCAGGCGATTAATTTTGACAGCACATTAGACAACTTAGCACCGAGATTCTCAACAGCGTCCTGCTGTTTGGGATCTTTCATCGTACCGTCAGCATTAAATGCTTCAAAAGCTTGGGGAATTGCTTTCTGATCCGGGAGTACCAATACGTTAATATTCCCCAGGATCGATCGCAAATGAACCAATCCCCGCAAACCGCCCATTCCCCCTGGGGAAGCACTCATAATTACTCCTACTTTCCCAGTAAATGCCACCAATCCCGGTTCACCCGGTGCTGGGCGCGATACCCAATCGATCGCATTTTTCAACACAGGCGTAATTGAACTGTTATATTCAGGGGAAGCTATCAAAAACCCGTCATGTGCTACCATCAATTCCTTCAATTTACGGGCATTCTCTGGCATCCCCTCTTTTGCTTCCAAATCTTCGTCAAATAGGGGCATCGGCAAATCGCGCAAATCTACATAAGTAACTTCTGAACCCGCCGCCGTAGCCCCCGCCGCCGCAACTTTTACCAGCAGTTTGTTATAAGATGCTTCGCGGGTACTTCCGGCAAATGCAAGTATTTTTGGTCTGTTTGTCATTGATTTTTTCCTAATTATTGCTTCCGCGTATAATTGTACTATTCCGAATGATTCCAAACAAAGTCAGCAATGGGTCTATCTGCCGACAAAGGAAGATTTTCAATGGAATTGAATAAAACCGATCGCACTTTGAGATTCCCGACCCCCAAACGCCTCTCGACGCGACTGGGAATGCCGTAACCGTAAATAATGTGTCCTTTACCCGCCAACACCACAACTTGATAGTCGGGATTGGCTTTGACAAATTGGGCGATTTTTTCCGCCATAGTTTCGTCCCACAAAACTTGGGCTTGCAAGAATCTTTCAAAACCCGTACTATTTCCCTGTTCAGCCTTTTGGTGTTGCTGGTAAACTTCTAGCAGCAGTTGCCGATATTCGGCGTTGTCGGTGCGAATTTCCGATATTGGGGGAATGTGCTTTTTTTCCTCTGCTGTGAGGCTTTCTAAACCTTGACTGGCAACTTTTCTTGTTACTTCGGATGGTGTATTTAAGGCGAGGACGGGTAGTTGATTTTCTTTGGCAAACCGCAAAATGGGGGCGTAAGATTCCCAGGGAAAACGCCATCTGCGATCGTACTCTGTTTGCTCGACTAATTGCTCTTCAGTCAGTTTACCTGCTAAGTAGTTGTCGATCGCGCTTTGAAAGGGACGCTGAAACATTTCCATCGCGATCGCAATTTTCCGATTTTGCCGCTGCATTTCTCGGATAATCGCCAGTTGAGCTTGGTGGTCTTCCGCGCTATCGTGGGTTTCTCCCAGATACACGACTTTTGCCTTTACCAACTGTTGTAGAATCTCTTGATTCGTGTAAGTTGGCGGAGGTTGAGGGTTTGCCGTCGTTTGCGCTGTCACTACACTGCTGCACAGCAGGAAGATACTCAGCGATAAGGCGCACAGTTTGATGAGTTTGGTTGTTTTCATACAAATATTATGCCGTTTCTCGCAGCAGCAAGCACAGCCGAACTCTACTATTTTAGCTGAGCAGCTAGAAAGCTCAATGCTTAATTTAAGTTCATAATTATCCGTGGTTACTTCTAAAAATGTAAAGTTTAGTTGCAGGTACTTGCGCTTCTAAAAGAAGGTGCTAAATTAATAATATGAAGCGAACAAAAAGCTTCTCTGACAGATACAACATCCAGATAGCACAGCGAAGTTCACAATAGAATCTAAGGAGTAAAACGCTGTTTAATCTCACATCTGTCTCATCAAAAACCAATAGCAGCACCCACCAACAAAGCTGATACTTCCTCAACTAATTAGAGGGGAGCAATGCAACTGAATCCGAGGATTATTGCAACTCCACATCGAAGTTGAAAAAAGAGGAAATCACTCGGTAAATATGGCTGGGTGCTGTTGTTGTTAAAAGAGATTTTCGGTTTGTGATGTTTTTTTCAGTAGAGGCAGAGCTTCTAGATAGGCGTTACCGGGCAGAGCCGGGTAACGAGCCTAAAAGGAGAAAAACTAGAAAATTACTGGAAAATTGTCTCGTCTTCCTTTCTCCACGCGGGATCGACGATACAAATAAATATTAGTGGCTCTGTGCCACAGTTGTAAATAAACTGCTTGGCGTTTGGCCGAATGTAAACTGCATCTCCCGCTTCTACGAATTGATTTTCGTCGTCGATGTGCATTTCTCCAACGCCGCTGAGGATGTAGTAAACTTCAGAAGTTGTTAGGGAGTGCAGCGCAGAAGTTTGTCCCGGTGGCAAAGTGGCGTGGGCTAAACTGTAACGCAAATCCACAGCTTGTTTGTCTGGATGCAGTAATTCTCGCAGTTGAGTACCGTCGCCAGCAATAAACTCGTCGCAGGCATTTAGCTTTTGAATTAGCATTCTTTCCCATCTCCTGAAAATCTCTTTACCACAACATCAGTTTAATTGAAAAGACATCTGGAAAAATCCCCAAATCGTTGGATTGAAACGTTTGTGGCTGTTTGACACCTACGGTCAAACAGCCACAAACGGAACAGGCTATCAGGCGAGAGAAAATTAATTAATAGAAACAAGCCTATTTAATCAACCATTTTAATTCATTTTTTTATTTAATTGCACTTTAACGAAGCAGAACTCTCGCACCTATTGGGAGTTAGACATTTTAAGATCCCTAAACGGGCCGGGACTTAAACAAATTTTAAGCCCAAACTTGGTATGTGTGTGGCAAATACGTCACCATTATTTTGCACGCAACGGACAAATCTATAATATCAATTCCGGTTGCACCGGAATTATTGTTGACTGTTGACTGTTGACGGGCGGGTCGAAAAACTGCATGGTTGAGTGTTAACTGTTGACTCGATTTTATTATTCCGATGCAACCGAAAACGATCTAAGATATGGCTGTTCTCAAAGCATGGAGAATGGCATCGGGCGTGGTTTTTTTTCAGGAGTATACCTTGACGGAAAAAGCACTATCCTCTATAAATTACAAGCTATCTATTCTTATTTCATTCTTTAAGTCCCGTTAGCTGTGGAGCAGTAGCACTTGGAGCTGCTTGCTGTAGACGTGACCCAGTAGATTTGAGCTACTGAAAACTCCATTTCTAAACCTTATAGATGTCTAGAAAGGGAGTTCATCAGAGAAGTATTATGCCTTGAAGCTGGTTGAGCAATCGTTTGGATGATTTCCTACTGTAGAAATGCTAATACACAGCACTTAGACTTACTTTTCTAAGATTGCTCAACCAAACACCCCTAAAATACAAAGTTGTTCAGATCGCTCAGATCGCCAGCCAGAACGTTTTCGACAGTAATGTAATTTTTGAATTTGTTATCATCACTAAAGCCATCTTGATTGATCTGGAGGACAACTTTGCCACCTCTTTGAACCAACTGCACATAACCATCCGCGATCGCGTTTGTGCCGTTATAGTCGCCAGGAACCAAGCTATCGAGCAACTGGGTGAGAACGATTTTATCAGTGCCAGTGATAAAGTCCTCAATCCGGTCTCCCGAATCTTCAATGTTGGTGTAGACAAAGCGATCGCTACCAGCGCCACCCGTAAGCTTATCCCCACCGAAACCACCAGTAATGACTTCATTCAAAGCGGTGCCGGTAAAGGTATCATTTTTTTGTGTCCCTACATACTCAGGGAGGGTGAAGCGAGCCACACTGGGGTCGTGGTCACTATCCTGATCCGCAAACTCAGAGTTGATATGAACAACATCAAACTCATCTAAATTATTAAACAGCGTATTGCTCGCCAAGATGTGATCCAAAACCTGCGCGTTGCCTTGGAAGTTGTAGGTGTACTGCTCATTTGCCGGTAGGGTTTCGATCAGATTGTTCAGGATTGGTGTACCCACACCACCCGGTGTCCCTTTGAGGATGTTCAAAGGTTCAGAGAACGGAAAGTCATTCAAGTCACCCAAAACAATCACATTTGCCGTAGAGTCGGCGGCGAGAAGGCTATCTACAAAGTCGTTAACAATCTGCGCTTGCTGGCGGCGTTGGACTTCACTCGTGAGGACGGGAGGCTGGTTCGGGCCAAAGAGGGACTGATCGCCACCCTTGGAATTGAAGTGATTTCCAATCACAAAGAGCTTGTGACCGTTAAATATAAACTCCCCAACCAACGGCTTACGACTATTGGCAAACGCATCACCATCCGAGAGATCAGTGTCAACGATCCGACCTGGGCTAAAGGAAAGCTGCGGGTCGCCACCAACATTATTTACAGTAGTTTGCGTCGTGGCTGTGCCACCCGGACGATCTACATACGTGACCCGTTCTGGCTTAAATAGAAAACCGACGCGGATATTTCCCCCCGGTTGACCACCATCCTGATCCTCAGTTGGATTAATTTGACGGAACTCATAAGTCGGGCCGCCTGCCGCCTGAATCGCTGCGATCAAAGTGTTGTAAGTGGTGGCAGCATCAACGACGTTATCGTTAGTCGGGCCGTTATTGTCTTGAATCTCCTCTAGGGTAATGATGTCGGGCGATTGCAGGTTAGTAACGATGCGTTGAGCCAAGGCATTGAACTGGGTAGCCCCATCACCTGGGTCTAAGTTCTCCACATTAAAGGTAGCGACTGTTAGCTTGTCATCAACTGGGCTTAGGGTAGTGACTTCCTTCTCTAATGGACTAGGAATATCAACAGTGATGGGGGAAGTTGCCAGCACTTCGTAGTTGTTGAAGTTGTAGCCGATCACCCCGGTCACTGTGTCGAGTTGCGCTCCGACATCTACCAAGGGTGACGAAGAGTCAGGACGAATCAGATCATCATCAATCTGAATGCGTTCTGGGTTAAAGTCATTAGGACTGATGAGGCTACCCCCACGAGCTGTCCGCCCCGTGGCATCTGCGCCATTGTCATCAAGTACCCAAATCTCCCCAAAATTGTTCGTTGGACTAACTGCTACAGGATTGTTAACCTGTACCAGCATCCCTTCTAGGCTTTCATAGTAATCAATGCCTTCAGTAGTAGGCTCAAAATCACCGCCTGTTTCCACGTTGCCAGGACTTCCAGCGGAGAAGTCATTGTTAATGACCGTTGTCGGAGGATTGACAATTGTGGGGGTAATCGTACTTGTGGGTGCTGTTGTCCAGGGGGTAACGCTTAAAGCCTGTGTCGGGGTGTTACTAATCTGGGTAGTCGTGAGGTTATTCGCATTCCCGGCAGGACGAAACTCGCTCACAGTACCCGTGACGAGAACAGCACCACCTAGGCTGACACTGTTGAGAATGGCTGAACCTGCGGAACTCGTGCCTGTGAAAACAAAAATTCCCTCAGAGGTTGCAGCATCGGCATCGGGCGTGGGGTCTTGGAGGTAGAATCCGTTAGAAGCTTTGGCGGTAACGATTCCGGCAACATTGAAGACACCGACTCGATCCGTTGCAGAGGTAAGAAGGGGGGAGATGTGATCCGTTCCTTGAATGTCGCGGATGCGGGTAATCGGCGCATCGTTATCTGCAATGGTAACTGTGCCTGTGCTCGAACCACCGAGGTCATAGTCGCTGGTATCGACTAGGTTGAGCGTGATGGTTTCATTGCCTTCCACTGCACTATCGTCTACTGGGGCGATCGCCAAATCGACAAAAGATTGCCCCGCGTCAATGGTGGCAATCCCCGTCAAATTCGGCGTATAGTCCGTGCCATTGGTCGCCTCACCCCCACCCGTGGCGACGGTGTAGTTAACGCTCAGGGCCGCACTCGTGTCACCTGTGCGCGTAATTCTAAACGTCCCTGGCTCTTGCCCTGCCTCTGCTGCGTTTGCGTCTGTTGCCTGGAGTGTGACTGTTGTTGTGGGTTCGCCACCACCGGGAGTACCTGTGATGCTGATGTCATCAACCCCGATCCACTCATCATTCCCAACAGCGTTTGTTGTGATAACGCGGAGTTGAACTTGAGATTGATTCTGTGCTCCTGCTGGCAAGGTGACATTAACTGGTGTGACTTCGGTTGCTAAACTTGGACCCGAACTGGCATCTGCAACGTAGCCAGCAGGGATGTCAATAAAATTGCCGGATGTCCCGACGCGGTATTGCAAGGCAACTGGTTGAACAGCATTATCGACAGAGCCATCTACATCGCGGAGATTGAAGGAGACGTTGATGTTCGTAACGCCCACCGTGTTAAGGTACATCAGCAAAAAGGGGGCATCTGCTGTACCGGAACCAGTAAGGGCAACAACGGGGTTTGCGATCTCAAATTCAGCAACCCCACCTGTGTTAAAGGTGTTGGGATTGGTCTGATTCGCGTTGACATCTAGAATTGATGTACCGTCGGCAACAATGGTTTGTGGATTTGTTCCCGTTGCGCCTGTTAGTCCATCGCCGCGAAAGCCATCGATACTGGGAATGCCAGACCAGTCATCATTAACCGTGATGAGACTTTTGTTTGACCAATCCTGTGTTAGCGAACCGGTAAGAAGGTCGTGATATGTGGGTGCCATTGGTTGGTAAAACCTGTTTTGATTACTGTGGAAAATTATTGAGTTGGTGGGTGACGATCGCACAGGAAAACGCTATCTTCACTTTAAGGATGCCTGGACGGCGATCGCTTATCCTTAAGATGTTTTAGGTGTCAAACCAGGGGACTGATTTGCCCTGAGAATGTCCGATTCACGACGAATCTAACCTGACTAAACAGTCAGGCTAAAGGCGATGCAGCACGAACGACTTCTTTAGATAAAGACTTTTGGCTAAGGTGATAGCCAGTAGCAGAGTACCCTTAGAGTCTGATTTAGAAACACCTTGTTACCCTCGCTACAAATTTGAGTCGTGAACCCAGCTAGATTGTTTCTAAGTAGCCCGAAACAGTGAACCCTCGAATACTCTACACAATCTTTGTAAAGGAAAGGTTAATTTAAATTTAAGCCTAGGAGTTTGTGGTAAATGGGCATTATCAGGTGTCCCAAATTGGAAGTAAAGACATAAAAATCACATTCATCGATGCTGTCGGGTTCGATCGACTCAATGAAGGAAAGTGCGCGAGTTTTTAACAAATAAATAATCAGTCTTTAATCCTAGCGTGAGACTATACTCGCAAAGCCAAAAATATTTGACTTCAGCGGTATAGAGGAGTGACTTAACGTGGCAGCAATTAACGGCACATCAGGGAATGACACATTAAGCGGGACGATCGCAGCGGACTTAATTTCAGGGTTGGGGGGCAATGACGCCATCTCCTCTGGGGAAGGAAACGATCGGCTTTTTGGCAATTCAGGCAATGACTTTTTATTGGGCGATTCTGGAAATGACGCACTCTACGGCGGTCGAAACCGCGATACCCTTCAAGGTGGCGAAGGAGACGATTTTCTCTCCGGCGAGCTCGATCGCGACATTTTAACTGGCGGTGGCGGTAAAGATATTTTCGCGATCGGGCGGATAGGAACACGCACTACTGGCGGTTCCCAACTAGAAAATGCTGACCTCATCACCGATTTTGTTAAAGGTGAAGACTTAATTAATTTAAGTGGAATCTCCCCGGCTAATATCGAGATTTCTCAAGGTACGGGTAATTTCAGCAACAGTATTGTGATCCGAGATACAGGAACTAACGAATTTCTAGCGATTTTGGAGGGAGTCAACTCCTTCGATGCAGGAGATTTCACTGTTGCCCAAAATCCAGTTCCGGGAGTTCGGTTTTCTAGCTTCAACGCTTCTTTGAATCGCAGTAGTGCCGGTCGGTTAATTACAGACCTTTCAACTCCCAACAACCAGCAAGCAAAGAATGTCGCTGAAACAATTCAGCGCGTAAATCCAGATGTTTTGTTAATTAACGAATTTGACTACGACAGCAGTAGCACAGCCCTAAATTTGTTTGAGCAAAACTATCTGTCTGTTAGTCAAAATGGCGCAACTCCTGTTAATTATCCCTTTCGCTATACTGCCCCTTCTAACACGGGCATTGCTTCGGGTTTAGATTTAGACAACAACGGTTCCGTTGTCACACAAGTTGGCGCAAACGGATACGGCAACGACGCTTTCGGATTTGGGGATTTTCCCGGACAATATGGAATGGCTGTGTACTCGAAGTATCCCATTGATACTGCCAATATTCGCACGTTCCAAAACTTCCTTTGGAAAGATATGCCCGGGGCATTTTTGCCGGATAACTCGTCTACCCCCGCAGCAAATGACTATTACTCGCCTGATGAATTAAACGCATTTCGCCTTTCGTCCAAGAGTCACTGGGACGTGCCAATTAATATCAACGGCGAGATTGTTCACGCCTTAGTCAGTCATCCGACCCCGCCTGTATTTGACGGCCCTGAAGACAGAAACGGCAAGCGAAATCATGATGAAATTCGCTTTTGGGCAGATTACGTTACTCCCGGCAAAGGTAGTTATATTTACGACGATCGCCGCACAGTTGGCGGACTTGCCCCCAATGCTAGTTTCGTAATTATGGGCGACCAAAATGCCGATCCTGTTGATGGGGATAGTTTTGACAATGCGATTTTGCAGTTGCTAAATAACTCGCGAGTAAATACAGGAGTCACTAGCGCAATTCCTGCAAGTTTAGGCGGAATTCAACAAGTAGCAGACGGCGGTAATAATGTCAACCAAAAAGGCAATCCGGCTTTTGATACGGCGGATTTTGGAGATGCGGGAACGGCTTCGGGAAATCTGCGAGTTGATTATGTTTTGCCGTCGGCTGACTTGCCAATTAATGATGCTGCGGTATTTTGGCCTTTGACGACAGATCCGCTGTACAGATTGGTGGGCGATCGCCAAACTGCGGAAAATACTCCTACTTCTGACCACAGTTTAGTTTGGGCAGATATTGCTGTTGGCGATCGCTCTTCCAGTACCAGTGTCAGAAATATCAACTTCATCGGACAAGCTACTTATCCAACAGGTTCCGTCACTGTCGAAGGCACACAAGTCGGCGGACTTTCTGGCATTGATTACGACCAAATTAACAACCGCTATTACAGTATTTCTGACGATCGTTCGGACAAAAATCCGGCCCGATTTTATACTCTCAATATTGATTTAAGTTCGGGTTCGCTGTCTAGTTCCGGGATTAATTTCTCTGGGGTAACAACTCTGCTAAACCAAAACAATCAAGCTTTTGCTACTAATACTATCGACCCGGAAGGCATCGGTTTAACGAGTAAGGGCACTGTGTTTGTTTCCTCAGAAGGCGAAGTCAGTCCTAACTTGGGTGCTGCGAGAGTTCAGAGTCCATTTGTCAACGAGTTTGATTTAGGAACCGGCCGCCAGTTGCGGCAATTGCCAGTGCCCTCAAAGTTTGTACCTGTGGTTCAGGATATTAACAACAATCAAATTGTTGATACAGGAGATACGCCAACAGCGGGAATTCGCAACAATTTAGCTTTTGAAAACCTGACAATTACTCCCGACGAGAAATTCTTGTTTACAGCAACGGAGAATGCTTTAGTGCAAGACGGGCCGATCGCAACAACTAATACTGGTTCGCGATCGCGCATTCTCAAATACAATTTAACTACAGGACAGCCGGAACAAGAATTTCTTTATCTAACTGACCCGGTGGCAGTTCCAGCAGTTCCAGAGACAGGCTTTAATACAAACGGTTTAGTGGAACTGTTGGCTTTAGACAATCGCGGCACTTTCTTAGCACTAGAACGCTCTTTTTCAGCAGGCGCACCTGGCACGGGAAATACCATCAAACTCTACGAAGTCCGGCTAAACGGAGCCAGCGACATTAGCGGCATTAATTCGCTGAATGCTATTAACATTAATACTGTCAGACCCGTTGAGAAACGTTTGCTGATCAATTTTGACAGCCTGGGTTTGCCGACAGGTTTGGATAATGTTGAAGGGATGACTTTGGGGCCAGTGTTGCCGAACGGACAGCAATCTTTAGTGCTAGTGAGCGACAATAATTTTAGCGCTACCCAGTTTACTCAAATATTGGCTTTTGGGTTGGCTTTGGATAATGAAACTCCCAGGCGATCGCAGTCGCTAGATGATATTCTGACTGATGGTGGTGCGATCTCTGCGGTGTCGAGAGATAACATCAGCGTCGAAACCCGCGACAGCAGTGCTTTCATCACAGACTTAGGGACTGTTTCTGAGTTGATGGGGTTCGATACCCAGCAGAATTATGCGATCGGCCCCACAGCAATAAATCTCCCTGGAGTCAGCGCAGTTAGCCAACCTAGTAGTCAAATAGGGGCTGATTCTTTATCTCTGCCTTCTGCTTTCGGAATGGGGTCTATTTATTCTCCGTCGAACTCAGCTTTTGTTTAAAAGAGCAAATCCTGTTTATGTAGGGGCAATTCATCAGACCTCGCCGAATTTAATTTATGTATATACGCGATATCCTTGCCTCCACCAAGGGTTTTAAATGACGCATAATTCTTTTCTGGAGAGGTCTAAAGAGCGAGAGATGTTAAGAAATATGTAAAGCAGCGGTCGGATTTTTCAACCGTAAATTCCCGAATGCGATCGATAATCAGGACAGTCGATCGCATCTTCAGATAAAGCTATAGTAGGCTGAACGGGACACTTGAGGTGGTAGTCGCGGGTGAAAAATACGCAGTTAGCACAAGGGATTTGGTGCATCCGCTGAGCTCGACGCAGGGAGTCGGTGACAGTACGCCCGACACTCAAAAAAAGCAAAAAAACTAGACCCCAGGCGGACACAAAACACAGCGGGACTAAAACAGGCTGTATTGCCTTCAGCAGAAAGTAAAGCATAGCAAGAAAATTTAGCGGTATAAGCCACACATACATTACAGTAGTGGAATTGCCGATCGATCGACCAAAAAGTTTAGAATCCTTTACAGCTCGATCGAGAAACCGGGCAATTATGGCATGATAAGGAACAGTCCTTAAATAAAATTAGAGGAAATCAGTTATGACTCTGCGATTAGGCGATACAGTTCCCAACTTTACCCAAGCTTCGTCTGAAGGCGAAATCAATTTCTACGACTGGGCTGGGGATAGCTGGGTCGTGTTGTTTTCTCACCCGAAAGACTATACTCCAGTTTGCACCACAGAACTCGGTGCAGTGGCCCGTCTAAAGTCTGAATTTGAAAAGCGGGGCGTCAAAACCATTGCCCTCAGCGTCGATGATGTGGATTCTCACATGGGCTGGATTAAAGATATTGAGGAAACTCAAAACGTCACCCTCAATTATCCGATTTTAGCAGATGGCGATCGTAAAGTCTCCGACATTTACGACATGATCCATCCCAACTCGCTGAACAACTTAACAATCCGCACAGTTTTTGTGATTGACCCGGAAAAGAAATTGCGTTTGAGCATTACTTATCCGGCGAGCACTGGTCGGAATTTTAATGAAATTTTGCGAGTAATTGATTCCTTGCAACTTACCGATAAATACAGCGTTGCGACTCCGGTTGATTGGAAAGACGGCGACGATTGCGTAATCGTACCTTCGATTACCGACCCGAAAGAGTTGGAAGAGAAATTTCCTAAAGGTTATACGCCGATTAAGCCTTATTTGCGGATGACTCCTCAGCCGAATAAATAGGTTTAACATTCCTGGACGCAGAACCTAATTATGTAAGGTGTGCAGTGCACACCTTACCTCTATAATTCGCGCGTCAAACCCGCTTGTAGTTAGGACTTGAGTCCTTAATCCTGATTTTTGAGGACTAAAGTCCTCACTACAAACACAGAAATTGTGCAATCTTGTTTAAACACTTTAGATTTGAGGAAAGGCAAAATGCTGTCATCAACAATTGTGTTGCGAATACCGCCCAAATTGCAAATGACAGACGACGAGTTTTTCGAGTTCTGTCAAATCAATAGTGAATTACGCATTGAACGCAACAAATCGGGAGAATTGCTAATTATGCCTCCTACTGGTTCGGAGACGGGAAACCGAGAAGGTAATATATTTGGGCCGCTGTGGGTTTGGGCAGAACAAAATGGTACTGGTTTAGCGTTTACTTCGAGTACAGGATTTACTCTGTCAACCGGTGCAGAAAAGTCGCCGGATGCTGCTTGGATAAAATTGGAAAGATGGAATGCTTTGTCACCAGAACAAAAGCAAAAATTTGCCCCGCTTTGCCCGGATTTTGTAGTAGAACTGAGGTCTGCTTCTGATAATCTCAAGCCATTGCAAGAAAAAATGCAAGAATATATGAGAGAACCAGGAGTGCAGTTAGGCTGGCTTATAGACCGCAAAAATCGCAGAGTTTACATCTATCGTCCCGGTTCGCCAGAGGAATGTTTGGAGAATCCCGCGACAGTCAGCGGCGACCCCGTTTTGCCGGGATTTGTACTCAATATGAGCAAAATTTGGTAGAACTGCTAGCAATAAATATCAACTTATTGTAAAAATTAATAATAGGATGCAAACACGCAAAACATATGGATATTAAAAACGGCTTTGTAGGCACAATCGGCAACACACCACTAATTCGCTTAAACAGCTTCAGCGATGAAACTGGCTGCGAAATTCTCGGCAAAGCAGAGTTTCTAAATCCAGGCGGTTCCGTTAAAGATAGGGCCGCTTTATACATCATCAAAGACGCAGAAGAAAAAGGCTTGCTAAAACCGGGCGGCACCGTTGTTGAAGGCACTGCCGGCAATACAGGCATCGGTTTGGCCCACATTTGCAACGCTAAAGGTTACAAATGTTTGATCGTGATTCCCGATAACCAATCTCAAGAAAAAATCGATGCTTTGAAAACCTTGGGCGCTGAAGTTAGGACTGTTCCCGCTGTTCCTTACAAAGACCCGAATAATTATGTCAAATTGTCGGGAAGATTGGCTTCGGAAATGGAGAATGCAGTCTGGGCAAATCAGTTTGACAATTTAGCCAACCGCCGAGCTCATTACGAGACGACTGGCCCGGAAATTTGGGAACAAACAAACGGCAAAATTGATGCTTGGGTAACAGCTACTGGTACTGGCGGCACTTTTGCTGGCGTAGGAATGTTTTTGAAAGAAAAAAATTCTGCTGTTAGAATTGTCTTGGCAGACCCAATGGGCAGCGGGCTTTACAGTTATTTCAAAACTGGGGAAATTAAGACTGAAGGCAGTTCGATTACTGAGGGAATTGGCACCACTCGCGTCACTGCAAATATGGAGAATGCCCCGGTAGACGACGCTATTCAAATTGACGATACTGAAGCTGTCCGGGTGATTTACCAACTGTTGAGGAAAGAAGGGCTGTTTATGGGCGGTTCTGTGGGGATTAATGTGGCGGCGGCTGTGGCTTTAGCGAAGCAAATGGGGCCTGGACATACGATTGTTACGGTACTCTGCGACGGCGGGGCTCGGTATCAGTCGCGTTTGTTCGATCGACAATGGTTGGCTTCCAAAGGTTTGTCACCAGATTAATCGTAGGCTGCGTTGAAGTCTTAAGCTGTCCCGCATCTAAATTGTATTTTTCGGGCGGGCGGGACACCCCACAATAATTTTATCTAAATCTACTCGTTACCACGATTTCCCTCTAATTTTCCTCTGCAAGCAAGGCTCTTTCTCTGGACATCTTTTCTCCGCCTCTGCCTGGGAACCAGTTAAAATTCGAGTATATATGCGCGCACCTATTCCCATGATAAAAAAATAGCATATATGTAGCAGAATGTCAAGTAAAAAAACATGAAAATGATCGAATCTTCTAGGCAAGTTCTTGTTTGTCAAAACCGCACTTGTCGCAAGCAAAATTCAGCAAAGGTACTAGCAGCTTTTGAGAAATTTTCACCCTCAGAAGTTGAAGTTGTTGCTAGCAGTTGTTTGGGACAGTGTGGCAACGGGCCGATGGTGTTAGTGCTGCCAGAAGAGGTTTGGTACAATGCGGTTTGCCCTGAAGAAGTTGCGGCAATAACTGAGCAACATTTGCGGGGAGGAAAGCCGGTAGAGAAGATGCTTTACCGCAAGTTTCACCGACTTTCTAATTAGTCGATCGCCCGCGTTTAAAATTCTTCCGCAAACAACCGGCGGAGAATTTCGGTGACTTCGGCGCAAAATCTGGCGTCGAGTTCGATCGCCAAGCGATCGACACTGGAACCGCCTACAGGTTTTTCGGCCCGCAAAGTCATGGCTAAAGTTCTGAGTTTTGCCGGCTTTCCCGCCGCCTTCGGCCGCTCGTCAACAAACCGCACTAAAGCCACATAAACTGTTTCTAGGGTTCCCCTGATCGAGCTCAGTCCGTAACCCAATTTTGAGATAATTACTGGAGAAGTGATAAGGCTCTCCATCCCCAAAGTTTTAATTGCTACGTCCACATATCGAGCGCTGTCATGTCCCATTGCTCTGACAATGCTTTCTAGGCTGTTCCACTGAGATCCTTTCATGCGCGATCGCTGTTCGATGTGGAAGTGCCATCCTAACATGGAAATTAGCCTGGTCAAGTCATAAGCAGATACGGAATTTTTTTGTTTGGTGCTGTTTAATGGGGCACTTAGCAGCACTTGTTTTTTGCTGAGATCGAATATTTTTGGGTTGTTGTGATAAGGATTTTCGCCGTAATCGCCACGAAAAATTAGGTTGTTATTGCCAGTAGCGCTCTTGAGCCATTGCTCTAGTCCTATGCGAGTATCGAAGCGTTTGAACATCGCGGCTAAGGAGTTTGAACTTGCTATATTTGAGGCATAGCTAATCATGTCTTTTGCTAAATCGTAAAAGTAAAAATCGTGTCTTAGCCCGTTGCCATCTCTAACAACGCAGTTGTCAATGTCGCAGTCGGGATATTTGCTATTTACTTGACTGACGATATTAAGGAGCGGGATAATTTTAGTAGCACTCCACTGCTCAGCATTGGTAAGTGCGTTTTTCCCCAGCCACTGCGCCTGAATTTTGCCGTCTACAAAAGTACCAATGCAAACGCAGGCTTCCTTAATCTCTGCGTGCAAAAAGTTTAAAGCTTGAGAGTTAATTTGAGGTACTTCTCCCAGGCTGGGAAACGGGGTAAGTTTGAGGGGATTATTGGGGCCGGGAATAGAGCTAATTACTTTTAAGCCGTCGGGTTTCTGTTTGAGATAATCGGGATAGTTTTTAATTTCTTGTTGGTAAGGAGATTTTTCAATACCCCGGTCTAAAAAGGCTAGTTTGTTTATGTTAGCTTTGGCATCTATTTCCATTTGGAGGTAGTTTTTGTAGATGCGCGCTCGGTCTTTTGCGAGTTCGAGGGAGGTGAGGTTCATGATAATTTTTGGCAGCTTGTTACGAATAAGTAAAATACTATACTAGGATTTACGCAAACAAACCGGGTTTCTCTGTAAAATTTTGGTTTAGGAAAGGAAAATTTTATGAATAAACCGGGTTTCAGACAGTAACTGCCTCCAGGACTATATCTCTGAGTTCGGGCTCTGCAATCAAGTTTTTTTGCCGCGTACTTGAATGCGTTTGTCGGTTTTTTGTTTCTTAATCCAAGAGACAAATTTCTGGAGTTCAGGGTCATTTTTGAGCTTTTCCAGGGTGTTGAGCTCTTGGGCGAGGTGTTTGTTGTCAAATAGAGAGTGAATCTGGCGGTGACAAGCGGAGCAAATGTCGATTGTGGGGCTGGGATCTTCGTTTTTCCGCTTGGTGTTTTGTTTCGGGATGAGGTGATGGGCGGTTAATGCTTCCATTTGTCGATCGCACAATTCGCACTGCATAATTTTCTCAATGCTGCTGGATAGGAGAATTGCTACTTTTAGTTTAGCGCGATCGGCTGTGATATCATTTCCGGTTACACCGGAATGATGTTGACTGTTGACGGTTGACTGTTCACTGTCAACAGTCAACCGTCAACCGTGAACTCGAATTTACTATTCCGATGCTAACGGATTGGATATGAGGAGGTGAATGAAAGGCGATCTCACTCTCCAAACAATAAAAAACCCCCAGTTGGGGGTCATATAAATCTCTTGTGGCAGAGGTCGAAAAGCCTCTGGGATCACAAAATATACAGCAGCAAAAACAAAACAATCCAAATCACATCCACAAAGTGCCAGTAAATCTCAGTCGCTTCGATTCCAAAGTGGTGCTCGCTAGAATAGTGACCTTGCGAGCGCGATCGCCACACGACAGCGACCATCAGCAGCACTCCCAACGTAACGTGCAAGCCGTGAAAAGCAGTCAAAACGTAAAAGCAACTGGCATACAAATTCGTCGTCAAACCAAACTCTAAATGAGTGTATTCGTAAACTTGACCGAACAAGAAAACTGCGCCCATAGCAATAGTTACGAGCAGCCAGTTCCGCATTCCGGCGGCATCATTCTTTTTGATTGCAGTATCTGCATTGTGAATCACAAAACTGCTAGCAATCAGAATTACCGTATTGATTCCCGGCAGCAATAACTCTCGCGCCGGCGTACCTTCAGGAGGCCACACGGGGGCCATCGCCCGATAAATCAAATACGCGGCAAACATACCCAAAAATATCATGCCTTCAGCGCACAGGAACACAATTACGCCTAACATTCTGTGGTCGGGATGCTCGACACCGTGTGCTTCTACTTCGCCCTCGTGGTGGTAATTTAGGGCTGTTTTTGTCGGATCGATCGCTGGAATTTGCATAAGAAATTGGTAATGAAGAAGTCAGTTGTCAGTTGTCAGTTGTCATTTGGTAGTGGGCAGTTGGCATTAGTCATCAGTCATTAGTTAACAGTCAACAGTCAACAATGCCCAATGACTAATGACTGATGACTAATAACTACTCACCATCTTGACTTTCATCAGCAGGAGCATCAACATCTATCTCTGATTCAGGAGCGACCAAAGTTGCAGTACGGCCCAAGAAAGTTGAAGCTTGAGCCTCCGCAATAGGAATACCTGTTTTCTGGGCGTTGCGGGTGGCATTTTCCCTCAGTTTGAGCCTGAGACGTTCCCCGGTATTCTGAATTTTTTCCATGCCGTAATCGTAAGGCCCCGTTGCCAATACCGGCACTCCTTCAAAATTTTCGATCGGGGGTGGCGAAGTCGTCATCCATTCCAAACTCAAAGCTTGCCAAGGATTGTCGCCTGCTTTCGGCCCGTACCTCCAGCTCCAAATCACATTAATGATAAACGGGATTGTAGACACTGCCAGCATATAAGCACCGACAGTACAAATGACATTAATTGTGGTAAATTTCGGGTCGTACATTGCCACCCGCCGGGGCATTCCTTGCATCCCCAAAGCGTGCATCGGCAGGAAAGTTACAGTAAAGCCAACATAAGTTAAAACAAAGTGAACTCTACCCCAAAATTCATTAATCATCCGCCCCGTCATTTTGGGGAACCAGTGGTAAAAAGCAGCGTAAATTCCAAACACTGAGCCGCCAAACAGCACGTAGTGGAGGTGAGCGACGACAAAATAAGTGTCGTGAACGTGAATGTCGAAAGGTACGGAAGCTACCATGATCCCGGTGATGCCACCGAGCACAAATGTTGAGATAAAACCCATCCCAAATAGCATGGCGCTGACAAGCCGGAGTTTTCCTCCCCAAATAGTTGCCAACCAGCTAAATATTTTAATCCCTGTGGGTACGGCGATGATCATAGTGGTGATCATAAAAAACATCCGCAGCCAGCCGGGAGTACCGCTGGTAAACATATGGTGCGCCCACACGATCAAGCCTAAAAAGCTGATAGCGAGACTCGAATATGCGATCGCCAAATAACCAAAAATTGGCTTGCGCGAATGCACCGGCAAAACTTCTGAAATCACCCCGAAAAAGGGCATAATCATAATGTAAACTGCCGGGTGCGAATAAAACCAGAATAAATGCTGGTAGACGATGGGATCGCCGTTGCCGCTCGGGTTAAAAAATGCCGTCCCCGCTAACAAGTCAAACGACAGCAAAATCAAAGCTGCGGCTAACACTGGAGTAGCAATCAAAGTGAGCGCTGAAGTCGCAATCATCGCCCAGCAAAACAAAGGCATATCATTGAGACCCATGCTCGGAACCCGCATGGTAAAGATGGTAACGGCAAAATTCACCGCCCCCAAAATCGAAGAAGTTCCCAGAATCAAAACGCTGAGAATCCAAATTTCTTCCCCCGCTTGAGCAGTAACTAAGCTCAAAGGCGGGTAAGAAGTCCAACCCGCTTGTGGGGCTCCTACCAAAAAACTGCTCAACAGCAACAGGCCGCCTACGGGAATTAGCCAAAAGGCGATCGCATTCAGCCTGGGAAATGCCATGTCTTTTGCCCCAATCATTAAGGGGATCAAAAAGTTAGCAAATCCGGCTCCGGCGGGTACGATCCACAGGAAGATCATCACCGTAGCGTGAACAGTAAATAAACTGTTGTAGAGTTCGGGGGGGACAAAATCGGAGTCGGGGGTGGCGAGTTCTGTTCGCACCAAAGTTGCCATCACGCCGCCGATTAGATAGAAAATAAATGTTGTGACTAGGTATTGAATACCGATGACTTTGTGATCGGTATTAAAAGTGAAATAGTCGCGCCAATGTCTATCGGCGGGCGCTGTTCCGCGAGCCTCAGTGTTTGCACTTTCTTGGAACTGTGCTTGTGTCATAGTTATTAGTCATTAGTTATTAGTCATTAGTTATTAGCTCAGGATAAAATATCCAGTGCCAGGAACTAATGACTATTTTTAGTGATGAGTTGGGTGAAGTTGTTCTAGGGTTTCGGAATTAATTTTTATTTCCCTGACGTAGGGAGCCAAAAATTCTCCGTCAGACAATTCCCCAGGATTGACTGCAACTGCTTGCTCTAAGTTTTGACTGCTAGCAACTTGCTGGCTTTGCAGCCAAGTGTCGAATTCTTCTGGCGTGTGAACGACTGCTAAAGCTTTCATCGCTCCGTGATAAGCGCCGCACAATTCAGCACAAACAACCCGGTATTCGCCGGTTTTAGTTGGTGTAAATCTCAGTTCGCTCGGCCGCCCGGGAATTGCATCTTGTTTGAGGCGAAATTCCGGCAGCCAAAATGCGTGCAGCACGTCTTGAGCTGAAATATTTAGCTGTACGTCGCGGTTGGCTGGCATATGCAGTTCACCGGAGCTAACGCCGCTTTCTGGATAGCTAAAAATCCAGGCGTACTGCAAACCCATGACATTGACAACTAAGTCTGCTGGTGTGTCTTCATTTTCAGGGGAAGCGCCTACGCCTAAAGCAACGAGTTTTTGAGACGGAATTTGAGGGGCGTTTTGGGGTGTATCTGAGAGTGTGGCTGCGATCGCACTTCCCCGCATTTTAGAGTGCGCTTGCATGGTGCCGTGGTCATGATTGCCCATCGGATCGAGGCCTCCCATTGAGTTGTAAATCTCAAAACTGTAGACTCCGATTCCTAAAATAATCACCGCCGGCACGGCTGTCCAAAGAATTTCTAAGGGAAAGTTGTCATGCCAAGGCGGCCCGTCTGTGTTGTCTCCTGGACGGCGGCGATATTTAATTGCAGCAAAGACTAGCACTCCCTGGACCATGATAAATAATCCAGTGGAAATGGTCATCATTGTATTGAAAAGTGCGTCTATGTCGGATGCTTCGTCAGAGGCGGCGATCGGCATCAAACCGTGATTCTGCCCGTACCAGAGACTGATCAGAGTCACTACGATGCCGGCGAGCATGGTGAGGATGGAACTTGGAATGTTCACGCTGGTACTTCTTAATAGCGACACTTCTTCGCTTGAAAAATGAAGGAAGCGCCTCTGGGTTATCAATTTTTAATTGTAAATGGTATTTTTAGTAAAATGTCTATCTTAAGGGTTACTTAAGGCTTAGTATGTTTGACCGATCGCCCGCGCGACTCAAAAATACGTCTTTTGTACCTTGACAAAAATGAGTAAAAATGGTAAACAATCGCTCTGTTTGGCTGCTAAATTTGAGATGGTTTCTCAAACACCATCAAATGCTGCTGGGGTAACATATCTTTTGTCTCTTTCCATACTAAACCGACGGCGGCCATTTCTTTTTTCACCTGCTTCTGCGTCATTTTGTGCAAACCTTTAATGGGAATCAGCGGATTTTCGCCCCGATACTCGATCGATACCGTACGGCCTCCCGGTTTGAGTGCTTTCACAATTCCTTGCATCATTTCTCTGGGATATGCAAATTCGTGATAAGCATCGACCATCAAAACTAAATCTACGCTATTTTCCGGCAAATTCGGATTGTCGATACTTCCCAAAACTGGCTCAACGTTAGCGATATTGTTTTCTTGTTTATTCAATTTAATAAAATTAATCATTTCCGGCTGCACGTCAACAGCCAAAACCTTTCCTTGTGGAACTAAGGGAGCGAGGCGAAAGCTAAAATATCCCGTTCCCGCTCCAATGTCTGCTACAACATCGGTTGGTTTTAAATCGAGATTGTTCACTAAGCGAGCTGATTTTTCTTCCATGCCGCGAGACGGTCTTTCCAGCCAACTAGCGCCTTGATATCCCATGACTTGGGCAATTTCTCGACCCATGTAAAATTTGCCTATTCCGTCGGGATTGTGGACTGTTCGCTGCTGATAAACTGGGTCGCTGTTAGCGGTTTTACTTGCTGCTGCACAGGCATTGAGCGGCAACAGGCAAAGAATTGTCAAGATTATTACTGTTAAGGGTTTAATTAATTGTGCGGTTTTTTTCACGATATTTCTGATTTTGTGTTTAAATTTATTTCTCGTTCCCTGGCTCTGCCTGGGAACGCAGATCCGGAGGCTCTGCCTCGGTAATATCCAGAAGAGTTTAAGATTTAGCTGACAGCGGATTCTAATAATCTGATTGTACCAGAGTCAGCATCGATTTCGACTTCTTGACCGATCGGCAAAGTGAACTGCTCCCGGATGTGTCCCACCATTGAACCGTACCACGCGGGAATCTTCAAAGGGCGAATGTGGTCGGACAAGACTTGAGGTAAGGTTAGAGACTCTTGCGGTTTTTCAGCTTCGCACTTGGTACACTGTCCGAAAATAAAACCGGATATTTTATCGAGAATGCCCGCTAATTTGAGCTGCGTCAACATTCTATCGATGCGATAAACTTCTTCGCCAACTTCCTCAACAAACAAAATACTATTTTCCCACTGCGGTAAATATACAGAACCCACCATTGCTGCGATTACTGATAAATTGCCGCCGATTAGTTTTCCCCTAGCTGTGCCCCGCCCGATTGTTTGAACTTGCACGTTTTTGGAGTTTTCCATCGTCACAGCACCTCCGTCAAACAAAACTTTTTTGACGTAATTTACTGTAAAGGGACTCCAAGTTGAGGCACCTAAAGGGCCGTGAAAAGTAACTCTATTAGTTTTAGCATAAATCGCCAATAACAGCGCAGTAATATCGCTAAATCCCATAATAATTTTGGGATTGTTGCCGATAATATGGTAATCCAGGAGCGGCAATATCCGAGCACAGCCCCAGCCGCCCATCCCAGTAAAAATAGCTCGCACTGAGTCATCGGCAAAGGCTGCGTTGACATCGGCGGCGCGATCGGCATCCTTGCCTGCTAAATAGCCGTAGCGGTCGTAAAAATGCTCTCCCAATTTAACTTTTAAACCCAACTTTTCCATAACTTTAAAAAATGGCTGCACTTCTTTTTCGTAGTTGAAAGCGGCAGGATTGATTAAAGCTACTGTATCGCCAACTTGCAGGCGGCGCGGCTTAACGATCGGACTTTTGGGAGATAAATTGGTTTGGGCGATAGGCAAAAGCTGAGTACCAATAGCAGTCAGCCCAAAAGTTGTGAGCAGAGTACGGCGGCGGAGAGTCATAGCTGTTAGGTAATTTTTGCTATAATTGTATAGGAAAATTTCTGCAATATCAGTTGAAAATTGCCAGTTTTAAATGAAAACCGACACTAAAATCTCAGCTAAAAAATCCTGGGCTCAAGCTTTAGCCCGTCCGGCTGCGGAATTTCCGCTGACTCAGTTATCCGTTAAAAGCGGTAAAATTCCCGCAGGATTTCGCGGCACTCTCTACCGTAACGGGCCCGCACGTTTGGAACGCGGTGGCATGAATGCGGGACACTGGTTTGATGGCGATGGTGCAATTTTGGCAGTACATTTTACCGAGGTCGGTGCTGCTGCTGTTTATCGCTACGTGCAGACAGCCGGATATCAAGCTGAGGAAAAAGCTGATAAATTTCTCTACAGTAATTATGGCATGACAGCACCGGGCCCGGTGTGGTTGCGGTGGACTAAATCTGTTAAAAATGCTGCCAATACTTCAGTTTTAGCTTTGCCCGATCGCCTTTTAGCTTTGTGGGAAGGCGGCTTGCCTCACAGCCTCGATTTGCAAACTCTGGAAACTCAGGGAACGGACGATTTAGGAAGTTTAGAGAGTGGATCTTCTTATTCTGCTCACTGCAAGCGTGACCCGATTACTGGCAATATTTTTAACTTTGGGATTACACATGGTGCGAGTACAAAGTTGAATCTGTATAAAAGCGATCCTACAGGCCAAATTGTGCAACAAGGAACTGTGGGGTTAGATGGAACTCCCCTGCTCCACGATTTTGTTTTTGCTGGAAAGTATCTAATATTTTTTGTGCCGCCGGTGCGACTCAAATTATTGCCAGTATTAGCTGGAATTAGCAGTTTCGGCGACTCTTTTGAATGGAAACCGGAGTTAGGGACGCAGATATTAGTTATTGACTCGGAAACTCTATCTTTAGTTAGTCGCGGCGAAACCGAACCTTGGTATCAGTGGCATTTTGCTAACGGTTTTGTGAAGGAAGATGGTTCGGTGGCGGTTGATTTTGTGCGCTTCGCTGACTTTCAAACTAATCAGCGGCTGAAAGAAGTAGCGACAGGTGAAACTCGCACCGATGCGGAGGGGACTCTGTGGCGGCTGCATCTCAATCCTCAGACGGCGAAAGTGACAGCAGCCGAAGAATTGCTGGATCAACCTTGCGAATTTCCGATGGTACCTGCTTCCGAAATAGGGCAAGACTCACGATATATTTATCTGGCAATGTATCGGCCTGACGTTGATATTGTACCGGAACGTTTCGGCGCGATCGCCCGTTTGGACACGCAAAGCCACAATCTCACAATTGCCGACTTGGGCGAAAATCGCTATCCCACAGAGCCCATCTACGTTCCAGATATTTCCTCGGAAAAAGGTTGGATAGTAACAGTTATTTATGACGGCAATTCTGATAGCAGCGAAGTCTGGATATTTGACAGCGACGGACTTTCCCGCGAACCTGTTTGCAAGCTAGAATTGCCCGGTGTCATACCTTTGGGCTTTCACGGCACTTGGAAATCGGCAGTCTGAGAAAATTGTAAAGAAGTGTTGCGGAAGATTTATTAAAAATTGTTGCCGCTTCTCTGTCAAGTTGTTAAGGTGTGTGTAGATAGGAAATTCTCATATCTAGGAGGTGTGGAATTGATAATCTGCATTGCTCAATTATCCTGTGCAAATTCGCACGAATCCCCGGCGATTTTAAGTCGCGGTTGCACAGGATATAGTCTGCCTCTGCGGACTAAAAAAAGAGGGGTAATTAAGCCCTGGCCAATAACCAATCCCGGCGAATATTCCCGGCGAATGAATTCGTGGCTACACAGGCAAAGTCCGCCTCCACGGACTGAAGAAAACCAATCCCCGGCGAATTTATTCGCGGCTACACAGGCAAAGTCCGCGAAGGCGGACTGAAGAAAACCAATCCCGGCGAGTTTATTCGCGGCTACACAGGCAAAGTCCGCCTCCGCGAACTGAAGAAAAAGCGGTAATAAAGCCCGCTTGGTCATGATTTCCGACTCGGTTTTCTCATCTCAGCTTTGTCTGCTGGAATGAGGTTAAAAGACCAGATATTTGACTGATTTCTGGCAAACCACAAGTTTAGTTCAACTCACGCGCACGTTAGCGATTCAAAAGTTTTTAGTTTTGAGTTAACCCCACAAGTAAATCAGGTCTATCGAAACCCGATAGCCTTTTCAACAATTATGAATTATGAGTTGTTACCGCCAAAACATTCAACTCATAACTAATAATTCACAACTCACAACTCATAACTCCGTGCCGCAGTGAGCATCTACCAAAAGGTTTAATCTATTATGCAACTTCAAGGAAAAACAGCTCTTGTTACAGGAGCTTCGCGCGGAATTGGGCGATCGATCGCCCTGGAATTAGCGAGACAAGGAGTCAAACGTTTGTTGATTGTGGCGCGCAACCGCAGGCAATTAATTGAACTGGCAGAGGAAATCGATCTTTTTGGCACAGAAGTAGTGCCGTTAGCTTTGGATTTAACTCAGTCAGTAGCGGTGAATATTGCGATCGCCCAAGCTTGGCGAGATAGCGGCCCGATTCACCTGCTAGTCAACTGTGCAGGCGTCGCCCACCAAGCATCTTTCTTGCGTTCCCCGCTGCCATTAATCGAGGAAGAAATCGCCTTAAATCTGCTCGGTACCTACACAATTACCCGCTTAGTAGCGAGGCGAATGGCGACTCAAAAAGAGGGAACCATCGTCAATGTTTCGAGCTTAATGGGAAAAATTGCTGCGCCCACAATGGCGACTTATTCTGCAACCAAATTTGCGATTTTGGGATTCACCCAAGCTTTACGCAGCGAGTTAACTCAGTACAATGTTCGAGTCACAGCTTTGCTGCCATCTCTAACAGATACCGACATGGTGCGAGACTTGGAACAATTTCGCTGGGTAGTGCCCACAACTCCCGAAAAAGTTGCCCTAGCACTTGTCGCGGGATTGCACAAAGATGCGCCGGAAATCTTGGTAGGATACCAAAGTCATCTAGCAGTTTGGTGTCACCGAATTGCGCCTTGGTTGCTGGATTTTGTGTTGCGGATGGCAACTCCCGAACTTCGGGATAAATCGCGCGGCCGCAAATTGCGGGAGGCTTTAGCTAGCGGGCGATAAACTTTTTTATGGGCGGGCAAGATGCCCACCCCACAAGAAAACTCATTCTTTTGTGGAACGGGCAATATGCCCGTTCCGGGCTCTTCGGCCATTGGTGTCAACTTAAGCTGTCAGCCCGCCCACCCGTTAGTCCGCCAGTCCGCCAGGGGTTGAAACCCCTGTCTAATAGCTAAAGTCCTCTGAAGAGGACTGAGAAGAAGAATTTTTGACGTTGCTGATTCACGGTAGGAATCAACTTTTCGCTTGATGTTATAAAACTGACCATACTTGTTTTATAGCAATTGGGAAATCGGAATTCCTACCTGTATTCAGCAATGCCCAGCAACGCCGAATCTTTAAACTCCTTAGACCTCTTGCAAAAATAATTAGGACGGGCAAGATGCCCATCCCACAAGAAAAAATAACTCTTGTGGGATGGGCATCTTGCCCGTCCCATCAATTGATGAAAAGGATTTTTGCAAGAGGTCTATTATACCAATTTCCTAAAATAGTGCTACAGTTATTAGGTGTACCTTTGGTGAATTAGTACCCAAATATAAGGAAGAAAAATGTCAGGAGTTGTCAAGATTGAAATTAGGGAAACAGAAGAAGAACTGAAAGCTCTTCTGAGGAAAGAGAAAGATGCGACTCGCCACGAAAAACTGCAAGTCCTGTATTGGCTCAAGACCCAAACTGTAGAAACCGTATTATCGGCTGCTGTGCGGTTAGGAAAACATCGTACCACAATACAAAGATGGTTGTCTAGCTATCGAGCGGGGGGAATAGAAGAATTATTATTTCAGAAACCACGTTCGGGAAGACCAAGAATAATGAATCCCGAAACTATAGAGAGATTATCAAAGGAATTGCAAGAGCCAGAAGGATTCAGTAGCTACAAAGAAGTACATCAATGGTTGACAAGCTGCTGTGAAGTAAAAGTGGCATATCGGACAGTACATCAGTGGGCAAGATATCGGCTCAAAGGGAAATTTAAAGTGCCACGTCCCGTGAGCGAAAAACAGAAAAAAGGTGCAGTAGAAGAATTTAAAAAAAACTACCATCCTTGATAAAAGCCAGCCTGAGTCAAAGTGAGAGCTTTTTAAAGCAGTGGTCTAAAATTCGCTATTGGAGTCAAGACGAAAGTCGAATGGGGCTACATACAATTCAAAGAAGGAAATTAACTGGCCAAGGAATTAAGCCTCACGGAAAAGTGCAATGGGACTTTATATATCTGTGGTTATATGGAGTAGTAGAGCCTCAAACAGGAGCGGGATTCTTTTATGAATTTACGCATCTAGACACAGTGTGTTTTGAGAAGTTTTTAGAGCTATTTGCGGCTGCTTATCCTCTTGATTTGCATATCATCCAACTAGACAATGGAGGATTTCATAGTTCATTGAATCTAAATATACCAGAAAACGTGATTTTACTATTTCAGCCGGCCTATAGTCCGGAAGTAAATCCCATAGAAAGGCTGTGGGGGTATATCAAGGAACAATTGAAATGGTTGAGATTTGATGGCATAGAAGAATTGAGAGAGGCTCTGCAAAAAGAGTTAAAAAAGCTGACTAACGAAGTGATTGCTTCTTTGACTGGATATCCATTCATATTAAATGGGCTATCTGTAGCAAATATTTAGGAAATTGGTATTAGTCCTCTGAAGAGGACTTTAGCTATTAGACAGGGAATTCATTCCCTGTCGGACTGTCGGGCTATCGGACTATCGGGCTATCGGACTATCGGACTGTCGGACTGTCGGACTACCGATTTAACGTTAAGTTGACACCAATGGGCATTGCCGTGTCCCTACAAGGGCTATGTACTTACTTACCAGCAAAAGTGTTCTCTCTATTTCCACTCCCCTTGCAAGGTAAAAGCCGCCCAATAATAGGGAGATTTCCATTTTTCCTCCTGCATCATTTCCATCTGTGCCGCCCTCAAAGCTGCCGCTGGCGCTAACTTTTGTTGCACCATTTTTTGATAAAACTTTTGCATTAACACAGCCGTTCCTTCATCATCCACACTCCACAAACTCACCGCCACCCGCTGCGCCCCCGCATACATAAAACCCCTAGTTAATCCCACCATTCCTTCGCCTTTAACATTCTGTCCCATTCCCGATTGGCAAGCACTTAAAACCACTAAATTTGCCGCCAGTTTCAAGTTGAAAATATCGGTGAGGCGCAAAAAACCATTGACAAGATTGCCCTTGTCATCTATCATCGACATCACCATTCCTGACAGTTCGGGATTTTTACTGTTGGCAAGGCCGTGGGTAGCGAAGTGAATGATTTGATAATTGACTAAGTTTCCATCGGTAGCAGTAGTACGACTGGCATCAAAATCCAATATTTGATGTGTAGAAGCTGAGGGAAATAAGCTGGATATTGTTTGGGCTTCTTGGCGACTAAATAGTAGACGATCGGGTGGCCATTTTATCTCGGAAGCACGAAGCGAGCGATTTAAACCGAGGTTGTTTGCTTCTAATTTTTCTGTTGTTGCTGCGGTAAGTTGTCCTTTGACTCTTTCATCGTCTGGACTGAAAACAGGGTCGGCTAAAATTGCTAAAGTTTGGTTTGGTGGTTTTCTATCTCCGTAATTTTGCCTGAGAATGGCGAGACTTGAGGCGGAAGGCAGAGTGATAATTTCATGTTCGACAATTAAGGGAACATTGGTATTTTGTCCCCTGGTTTGGGAAATAGTTAATGCGGGAAAAGGGGTATAGTGCAACACGCCGTCGGGCACAATTAATAAGCGTTTATTTCCTAATTGGGCTGCTGCGGGATGTAAAATTAATTGACTTAGATTTGCACTTGCTTCGGCAACTTTTTGGGGAATATATCTGGAATTTTGGCTAATAGTTACTGCGGTGCGGAAAGCTCCGGCTGCTGTTTCTATGTCTGCGCGTTTTGGCAATTCATAGCTAGTTAGTCCTGTTGATGTCACAACCCACAAATAACTGCGGTATGAGCCGAGGGAATACTGCAATAAAATCGTGTTTTCATCGAGAATCTGTTTTTGAATTTCTGGCAGTGTTAAAGGTTGGGGTTGGGTGAGGGCTGCATAGGGGGGGCTGGCGGTACGAATCTGGGCTTGAATTTGCTGATATTGTTGCAAAAGTGCGAGGCGCTGTTTGTCGATTTCATCGATTTTAGTTGCGTTGGGATTGGGGGTGCTGATTGTTTCGATGCGCTGCTTTTCAATGGCATTGAGTTGCTGTTGCAGGCTCTTTTCTTGTTGCAGTAAATCGGGGGAAATGCCTTCGCGAATGTTGGCGTTACTTTCAAACAGGAGTTCGAGGAGACTGCGGGCCCTCGAACGTTCGCTGGCTTCTAAGGCTTTGGTATCATAACCGGATTTAGGATTAGTTTTATGCAGTTGCATTAACAAGTCGATGTAGAATTCGTAGTAGTCTTGGACTGTGGCAAAGTATGAGCTGCGGAGTTCTGGGCTGGCTATTTTGGTGCGGAGGTTTTCGATTATTTTGAGAGAGGATTCAATGTCATTGAGGGCTTCGGTAAGATTGTTTTGAGCGCGTTTGACATAAGCCATGCTGTAAAGAGTGACAGCTTCCCCAGCGCGATCGCCTACTGCTCGAATCAGGGAAAGCGACTGGCTGTAATACTCTAGCGCTTTCTGTTTTTCTCCCAAATCTGAGTAGGCTTGACCTATGTTGTTGAGGGTGGTAGCTTCCCCGCGCCGATCGCCTACTGCCCGTTTCAGGGGAAGCGACTGGCTGTAATACTCTAGCGCTTTCTGTTTTTCTCCTAACTCGGAGTAGACACTGCCGATGTTGTTGAGGGTGATAGCTTCCCCACGGCGATCGCCTACTGCTCGAATCAGGGAAAGCGACTGGCTGTAATACTCTAGCGCTTTCTGTTGTTCTCCCAAATCATCGTAGACTAAGCCGATGTTGTTGAGGGTGGTAGCTTCCCCGCTGCGATCGCCTGTTGCCCGTTTCAGTGTCAGGGACTGGCTGTAATACTCTAGCGCTTTCTGTTGTTCTCCCAATTCTGAGTAGACTCTGCCGATGTTGTTGAGGGTGGTAGCTTCCCCGCTGCGATCGCCCACGGCCCGTCTCAGGGGAAGCGACTGGCTGTAATACTCTAGCGCTTTCTGTTTTTCTCCCAATTCTGAGTAGACTAAGCCGATGTTGGTGAGGGTGGTAGCTTCCCCGCCGCGATCGCCTACTGCCCGTCTCAGGGGAAGCGACTGGCTGTAATACTTTAGCGCTTTCTGTTTTTCTCCCAATTCTGAGTAGACACTGCCGATGCTGTGGAGGGTGCGACCTTCCCCACGGCGATCGCCTACTGCCCGAAATAGGGGAAGCGACTGGCTGTAATACTCTAGCGCCTTCTGTTTTTCTCCCAATTCATCGTAGACACCGCCGATGTTGTTGAGGGTGGTAGCTTCCCCGCCGCGATCGCCTGTTGCCCGACTCAGGGGAAGCGACTGGCCCAAATACTCTAGCGCCTTCTGTTGTTCTCCCAATTCTGAGTAGACATTGCCGATGTTGTTGAGGGTAATAGCTTCCCCGCCGCGCTCGCCTACGGTCTGAAACAAGGCAAGGGATTGGCTCAAATACTCTAAGGCTTTCTGTTTCTCTCCCAAGTCTGAGTAGATTTGGCCAAGACCAAGGAGGCTAACTGCTTGCCCTCTAGTGTCGCCTGCTTGCCGATACAGCTTTAAGGCTTTTTCCAACTTGACGACCCCACCTCTTAAAGCTTCCGCCGTTCCTTGCTGGTAAAGTTGCAGCCCTTCCTTTAAAGCTGTTTCAGCAGCGTCGCTACTGTTAGTTTGTGCTGTTTGTACGACTTTACCAACTCGCACGGCTGCTGCAACTGGCTGACTTAGCTGAACCGAAAGTGCGATCGACATACCAGCCAAAAACCATTGAGTGCGATCGAGCATAGCCACCCCTTTTGTATTTTTGTCAATTTTACTCACTAGCTCGCTTAGTGTAAAGGCAGGAAGAAGTAAGGGCAATCGGCATTTTTGCTAGAGTGAACGAGTAGTGCGATTCCCCGCAGGATCGCTACGCCGCGCGTACTTTTTCCCAGTATGAAAAACATCCTAACTACCCCCGATCCCGTAAGCAGCCACTGGGATTGCCCCGAATGCGGCGGCACCGGTACCCTCAGCCCAGAAATTTGCCCTGTTTGTCTCGGAGCAAAATACATCGATCTCGCTACAATAACGAACTGGATGCTCGATTTTATGGAATCTCGCGGCTGCGATCGAGCTGAGATCGATCGATTGCGAACCGAAAGCCCAGACCCCCTAACATTAACTTTTTGCCTCGAAGTTTGTATCGCCCTGAAATGAAAAATGAAAACTTATGTTATAATCTATGGCTGTTAAAAAAATAACGCAATTTTGAACAGAGATGAACACGATCAAAGCAGGACAAAAATATTCAAAAAACAATATCTATCACGGCTTCAATTTTGAACAGCACAAACATTTGGGGCTATACATTAAACACCGGAGAGATGAAGCACTAAGCCTGAGTGTTGTATCTAGTTGGTGCTACCGCAAAACCTCAAAAGTTAGCAGGCTTGCTTGCAATGTTGAAAGTGCATTGTCAACGCTTAAGTTTAACCTAGATGACATCGTTTGTGGTGAAGTCCCCGACAATTACATTCTTTTCAAGAACGGCTACAACCCTGAAATTGACCCAGTAAAATGCTACTACGGGCAAACTGAGTTCGCCGAACAATGGAACAATGAGTTTATCGCGGGGTTTAGAGAAGAATTTCATCAACAACCATCACGAGGACTTTATCCACCACACAATCTACCCAGACGACGTAATGGCTTCACGCTGGACGAACATCTCCACGTAGCTAAGATTATGTGTTGTCAGATTAGGCAGTCAGCAATCACAACCATCCTGATCTGGAATGCTTATGGAACCAATTCTAAGGCAACCAAGGCCGCTTACAAATGGTGGAAAGCCGCAACTGCCCTAGTCTCAGAACTTCATCAAGTCTCAGGTGAGATTGGTATATATGCCATAACATATCCTAGTGACGAAGCCGATCGATTTGAGGTACACATTGCTGCCGATCAGAGCTTTGCGGAGCCGCTGAGAATGCCATTGCAAAAATCTCTTCTTCAAAAGGCTGTGGTGGCTAATGCCGGAAAAGTCACTAACGATACGTACAACCTGGATCTCGGATTGGATTGGCTAAAAGTCAACATCACTTATCCCTAATTACCAATTTACCAATGCCCAATATTCAGTGTCCCTTAACCGGATGTTGCCCGTAAAAAGGCAAAGCATCCGACCAATCAGGACGACTTCCCATTTGCCACTCCAAATAAGCCAATTCCAACACACTAGAAACCGACCAACCCAAGTCGCTACCCACTTCAATTAACTGATAAGAATTCCCCCAATTATCCAACTTTTCCTGCCAAGATTCAGGAGTCATTACCGTATCGGTAAACAACTCAGTTAAACCCGAATTACTGTTAATTGAATAAACCGCCCCAAACAATTGTCCCCGCTGTGCAGGCATTTGCAGCGCCATATCCTGATTTGAGATAGATTTTTTACTGCTGCTGCAAGCGACAGCCGCCAAAGTTGAAATCGCAAAAACCGGAATATCCAACTGTTGAGCCAAAGTCCGCGCCGTCACCATACCCATCCGAGTCCCCGTGAAACCTCCGGGCCCCTTCGCCACTGCAATAAAAGCCAAATCCCCCCAAGTTTGCGGCTGAATAAACTCGACTAAATACTGATGCAAATGAGTTGCTAAATCGCGATCCAAATTCCAAGTTTGGCAGCGAGAATCCCCGGCAAAATTGCTGATTGCTAAACCGAGTTCACGACTAGCTGTGTTCAGCGCTAAGCCGTATTTTTTAACAGATGTTCCGTCTGGGGGATTGCTATTCACGATTAATGATAATTTTCCTTAACAAAAAACAGCGGCAAAGCCACCACTAAACAACCCAAAAGAATGCCAAATATTCCCGTATTTAAAATCCTGGAATTCCCCATGCCCCCAGTCATCAAAAACAGCACAACTAAACTTGCAAATAAATTTTTATTGGCAAATTCTTTGTGTTGGGAAACTTGATGCTTCACCGCCATAAAACCCGAAGAAACTATTAGCGCGAACCACGAATTAAAAATGACTATTTGAGAGCCAAAAATAAACCAAACCAAGGCAAACATTAGCGCATCTATCCAAAAATCCTGAGTTTTCAACTTCGGCAGCCAAAATTCTTGGGTAGCAACAGGGGCGATTTTCTTGACTAATTGATTGTGTTGCAGCCGCACGAGTTTGTTTCTCAATTGAATCTTGGGATCGATTTGCAATACTTGCTTCCACTCCGGGCGGCGAGAATTGTTGACTCTTCCCAACAGCTTCACGGCTGCGACTTTATTTAACTGCAAATCGGTGAGTCTGGTGGCAATTATTTGAGATAAGTGCGGATAGTAAACGGGGTTGTCTTCGGTTCTGTTGATGACGATATTGAGCTGTTGCTTGGCTTGACTGACTTGGATTGTAACATTGTACGGGGCGATCGCCTCTTGTAGAGCTTGCTGAATTTCGGCTTGCTCTTGGCGAGTGAAAAGCGACACACCGGGCGCAGGTGTAACCACCCGTTCTGCGGGCGTTTCCGGCGCGTCTAGCACAGGCTGTGCATCTAAATAGACCGGTTTGGGGTTCAAGTGTCGGATGACTGCTGAGGCTGAACTGTAGCGCCGATTGGTGGCACTTTGAAGCATAGTGTCGAGGATGCGGCCCAAATCGTCGCTAACAGCAGTCTTCAAATAATTTCGCCAAGCCCAAGAATCCTCTGTACTGTCGAACAAATCGAAGGGAGGAATTTCTGTCAGCAAGTGAATGCAGGTAACGCCCAAACTGTAGATATCGCTGGCAAAAACTGCTTTCCCCATCAATTGTTCGGGGGCTGTATAAGCAGCACTGCCAATGATTGTACCAGTTTGCGGCAACCCGGTTGCTGTTACTTTCTTAGCTGCACCAAAGTCTACTAAAACAATATCTTTTTGGAAAGGAGAGGGTTGATAGGAAGTTTCTAAGGCGGGTAAAGGAGTTGGAGATAGTCGGCGGCGAATGATATTTTCTGGTTTGATATCGCGGTGAATGACTTTGGATTTGTGGACGAAGTGGAGCACGGGCAATAAATCGTTGAGGATTTGCCGAATTTGAGTTTCGGTGAATGCTCCTTTTTGTTCTAATTCTCTGGCTAGGTTTTTGCCGTCTATAAATTCTTGTACTAAATACTGTCTCCCGTCTTGTTCAAAATGCGCGATTAATTCTGGAATCTGGGGATGTTTACCCAAGGTTTGTAGCTGGGCTGCTTCTTGGTGAAATAGTTGAGCGGCTTTTTCGGCTGCGGTATTTTGCTGCAAAAATTGCTTGATTACGCACTGCGAAAAAATCAGGGGTTTGGTTTCATCAACTGCTAGAAAGGTTCGACCAAAGCCTCCTTGCCCGATCGGCTTTATGGTTCGGTAGCGAGATGCTGATGGCGTTTCTGAGTCAAGAGTTAACAACAATTTTGAGCCGCAACTTTGGCACAATTCTGCATCCCCTGGGTTTTGCGGATTCTGACAAGTTGGGTTTAAGCAATAGCACATTGGATTTTAGATTTTAGATTTTAGATTTTAGATTTGTAATTGGGAATAGGGAATGGGGAATTGGGCATCGGGCATCGGGAATTGAAAATGGGAAATAGAATATTGGAAATGGAAAATAGAAAATGGGGTAAAAAGAAGAAACAAGAAAAGGAGATCGTTTTATTTTTTTCCTTCTTCCTTCTTCCTTCTTCCTTCTTCCCTCTTCCTTCTGCCTTAAGTCGGGACGAGTTCGCCTGGCCGCAATTTTGCCCATTTGCCGGTCTCTTGCTTGAAACTTTGACAGCCAACAACATCCCATTCCATTTCAATTTCGTCTTGGCGGGGACGGATGTTGACGTTGATGGTGGGTTCTACGGGGTCGAAATCGGGTGTTTCGGTGAGGTGAAGCTGTTCGTGCTGTTCTTCTACGGCGTGGTAGGTAAAGCAGCGGTCTACATAGTGGCAGTTAATACAAATACACATTCTTGATATCCTCTGTGCATTTCAAAAAGATTGGTGAAATTTGAGCTTTCTGTTAATCTAGCGTAGCAAGAGTTTTATTGTTTGTAAGTTTGTAGATTTTTGTTGCGATGCCGATTAATTTGCCCTCTTCATTATCTCCTGATACTTGGCCGTTTGATTTGAAACTGCTGACACCGCCTGCTTATCTGGTGGGCGGTGCGGTACGGGATGCGTTGCTGGGCCGCCGATCGCACTATTTTGATTTGGATTTCGTTATGCTAACACGGGCCGTGAAGACTGCCCGAAAAATTGCCGATCGCACGAAAGGTGGATTTGTCTTGTTGGATGCGGAACGCCAAATTGCGCGGGTGGTGTTTGCGGGCGGTACGGTGGATTTGGCGCAAGCGGAAGGGGGGAGTCTGGAGGGGGATTTGCTGCGCCGGGATTTTCGGATAAATGCGATCGCCTGTAATCCTTTTACCGGAGAAATCATCGATCCTTTGGACGGTCAAACTGATTTGCGCTTGGGTTTGCTGCGGATGATTTCGCGGTCAAATTTGGAGGACGATCCGCTGAGGTTATTAAGAGCTTACCGCCAAGCGGCGCAGTTGGGTTTTGCGATCGAACCTGAAACTCAATCTGCGATTCGGGAATTAGCGCCGTTGTTGAGTCGGGTAGCGGTGGAACGGGTGCGGACGGAATTGGGTTATTTGTTGAGTAATCCTGACGGTGTTCCTTGGATTTGTCGCGGTTGCGAAGACGGTTTGTTTTCGATTTGGTTTGAAAGTGCGATCGACCGTTTTGATATTTTGACAAAAATTGACGCCTCTGCTGACAAATTAGCTGCAATTTACCCGGAATTAGGGGAAGAATTCGGGCGTCAGATTAGAGATACAATTAAAACGCCTTTGTTGGCTGTCGCGAAGCTGGCTATTTTGGCAGATTCCGACCCCATAATTGCTGAAACGCAGTTGCTACGGTTGAAGTACAGCAATGCGGAGATTAAAAGTGCGATCGGGCTTTTGAAATACTTGCCAAAATTGCAAGCAAAACCTATCGCGGAAATGTCTTTGAGAGAACTGTATTTTTTGTTTCGGGATGTGGGAATAGTATTTCCCGTTTTAACGGTTTTGGCGGTGGCGGGGGGAGTAGCGGTGGAGGATATTTCACTGTTAATTAATCGCTATCTCGATAGGGATGATATTATTGCTCATCCCACACAATTAGTTAGCGGCAATGATTTAATGGAATATTTGAAATTGCCCAGAAGTCCGCGCATCGGTCAATTTTTAATGGAGATTCAATTAGCGCGGGTGGAGGGGAGAATTGCCACTCGCGAAGATGCGCTGAAATTGGCGGCAGAGTTGGTTAATCAGTAAGTTTAAATTGATATATTTCAGAAATTAGAACGGGCAAGATGCCCGTTCCACAAAATTCAATTTTCCCGTGGGGTGGGCTTCTAGCCCGCCCTAAAAAATTAGTTTACAATGCTCAAAAATCAGAATCTTAAACAACATTTTTTAATTCTTCCGGCAATTCAAACTTGCCATCGGCACCCGGTTCAAATTCAACAAATTTCAACACAGCATCAACATTCAGCGGCCCGTAAATGTGGGGGTAATTGTCACCGGCTGCATATTCATATTTAAGTTCAGATTCTACTTTGTCCGAGTCAATCCAAAGCAGCAGCAATCCTGTTTGTCCCACAAAAAATTTATTAGCAGATTTAAGAACTTGTGGCAGAGTCGAACAGTGGATAAATCCTTCAGTATCTAGCGTATCTCCGCGATAGGATTGAAGTTGTTTTGCTTCTTCCCACTGTTGGCTGCGGGTGATGTGAAAAATAATGCTCATAATTGAATAAGTTCGAGGTTTAATTGACAATTGGCAGCAAAATTTGAGATGGGCAATTCCCGCCACAACTTACTGTCAGCGTGATAATTTTAGCATCGATCGCCCGCGCTTCACCGGGAGGCGCACCCGTTCCCGGATTCACGTCGTAAGCGGGAAAACAAGCCGCACTCAAACTCAGACGCAACGCATTACCTTTGGCAATTTGCATACAAGTTGCTTGCAGCACAATTCTTACAGGTGTTTCACCTGAATTCACCCGCACGTAACCTTGAGTAAAATTGTAGACGCTGCCGCTATGTTTTACCTCAGAAAGTATCGCACACAAATCAAAACTCGGCGCATCGGCGGTACAAAATACTTCGACAATTATATCTCCCGCTAAGCGCAAATCTGCCGTTATTGGGGCCGAAGTGTATGTTAAAACATCGGTGCGGCAGTCAATAGTCGATCGCTCCATCGCACCTGCAGGAAATCCAGCGTGACCTCCCAAGGATGGCACCGATCGCCAAGGGTCATGTACGAATATATCATCAGTGCAAACCTCCGGGCAACAATCTGTTAAAATACCCGCATCTTCTCTCATCCCGGCAAGTCCGGTACTTGCTAAAAAATAAGATTTATGATTATTATTAGGCCATTTATTAAATTTCCGCCAATCATTACTCCCCATCTCAAATAGCGAAATCGGTCGCTCGTTTAATATTCCTGTATCAACTCCTTTGAGGAAGCGATCGAACCAGCGAATTTGCAACTCATCCACAGGAGTTGAAGCTGCAAAACCATAATCCAACGCTCCCACTTTTCGCCCCCAAGGTAAATGCGCCCAAGGGCCAATTATCAAATGCTGCGGACAATAACTCCGGCTCGCCATTTCCTTGTAAACATGGATTGTTCCCCGCAAATAAGTATCAAACCAACCGCCAATGTGCAGCATTGGCAAGTCTAAATCTTTGATGTTTGGCGATAACTTTTCCCAATACTCGCTCGGTCGATAATTATCCAACCAATCGTGATAATGTGAGTCTGGTGCAAGATTTTTAATCATCTCAGGACGCGCCGGCACGCTATCGTATAGCGGGAGATTTCTCGAAGCTGCATAAAAGGCTTGATAGGCAGAAATATCGGCTTTTAAACGAGCGGTTTCTGCGGCTAGCTGAATTGCCCAGCCGAGATTTGATTGCAGACTAAATGCACCGCCTTCATAGACCCAATCTGCGTATAAATTGCCGCCTACCATTGCCGGACAAATTGTGATTAATGCGCTGGGTTTAGCAGCAGCCGCGTAGAGTTGAGTCATGCCTTGGTAGGAAAAACCGTACATTCCGACTTTGCCGTTACTTCCCGGCAGATTAGCTGCCCAATTGACGCTATCAAAACCGTCTTGTGTTTCGCTAACAAATAGGTTAAATTCGCCTTTGGAAGTGCCGCGTCCCCGCACGTCTTGGATGACAACGATGTAGCCGTGTTTGGCGTACCATGCGGGATGGGAATATACGACTGTAGAGGCGAGATCCCTTCCGTAAGGTTGCCGCATTAATAATACAGGAAATTCGCCCTCCGCATCGGGGCGGTAGATGTCAGCATCTAAACGAACCCCATCTTTAGTTAGCATTGACGCTGTTTCTTTCGGACAAAGTTTCAGCATAAATCCTAAAAAATATCAAATAAAAAAGTTTGTAGTTAGGGCTTTAGTGCTTTTTCTAAGGACGGAAGCCCTGACTACAAACCTGATGAAATAGTTTTCATCCAAGCACTCAACTCCTTACTACAAACCTAGCAGGATACGAGTACATCCGATCGCCCGAGAACTCTCATATCTTCCTCATCGAGTTCGACTGGTGTACCGCTGCGAATTAGTTCCACAAAATCCTCATTCGGCACCATGATGCACAAAGTGTACAAACGTCCACTCCCCGTATTCTCAATTAGGTGAGTGCCTGTTGGAGGCACTAACAAACTATCTCCCGGTTGAATACTAACTGTTTTGCCGTCGCAGGTTGCTTGCCCTGTTCCTTTGAGTACAAAAAACATTTCTACTGCAAATAGATGGCGGTTGGGAGGAGTTTTGCCGCCCACATCGAAAATCTCCACGCAAACTGTTAATGAAACATTAGCTATTACCGGATCGAAGACGATAGCTAATCTATTAGTATCGCCCGGACTGATGCGAAATGCTTGGTAGTCTTTCGGAGACTTTATAACAGGAATCACGCACTGGTTTGTCATTTTTTTATTGTTAGTTGTCAGTGGTTATGTTTCTGCTGTCATTAGTGAGAATCCAGAGTCATTAGTCCGCCGCTCAACCTCCAAAGTTTATTGATTTCACAGGAGAGTTCGCTGTCAGCGCAGGAAGGGAGATATAGGCTTTGCTGTGCGGGACTCTCGCACTCCTAAAAAACGCTTTTTACACTCCAGAGGGATACTCCCCTGATGACTACTATTTAATTGCTTCTAACATAGCCTGAGAATCAGACAAAAAACCAAAACATTGTTTAACGTTATAAAGAGTAGCTTGCCAGCAATACTCGGGAGATGTCGTAGCTGTACAATCTTGGACTAAAATACAGTCGTAACCGAGGAAATTAGCATCTTGCAGCGTAGCCATTACGCACTGATCGGCGTTTACTCCTCCGAAGAAAAGTGTAGTTCTGCCCAGGTTCCGCAAGATACTATCTAAAGGAGTATCCCAAAAGCCGCTCATCCGATATTTATCAACGCAGATATCCTCCGGTTTGGGTTTTAATTCATCGACAACCTGCGCCGCCCAACTCCCTGCCATCAGTACAGGTGCGTTGTTTTTTGGCAGCGGATCTCCCAAACCTACGCCGTCGCCTGTGGGGTTGTAAACGTGACGGGAAGCTGCACTAATATTGAGCAAATCGGGGCGGTTTCCCCAGTTTATCCAAATAATTGGTACTGCGTGCGATCGCAATTTTGGTAGCAGATTTATTAAAGGATTAATTGGAGTTCTTGCGGGCGTTACATCTACGCCTATATGTGCTAGCCAACCGTCGGGATGACAGAAATCGTTTTGCATATCTATCACCAACATTGCTGCTTTTGCTAAGTCCAAACGCAGAGTTTTAGTTTCTGTTTCCAGGGTAACAGGTTGAGGCGCGATCGGCGATCGGGTGATATCGGCAATTTTGGCATCAACTTTCCAAGCATTCGGCGGTACGCCCAAGGTGCGGAGAGAATCAGGATTCATATAGATTGTGAGTCAAAAACAATTTCAATCTTATAACTCTTTGATTGTTACTAACTTGTCATATCTTAAATCTTTGTTATAATTAAGTATCAGGGGTAACTTTTTGATAAAGTTTAGGATTTATTAACTTTATTCTCGGTGGGCGATCGCAAATGTTAGCGCCTGGGAATCATACAATAAAAATCAATATAAATTTACAAAAAGGGTAAATCTATGAGCTTTACAATTCAAAATGCTTTAATTCCGGTTGAGAGCGGTTATGAAACCGCAGATGTGCAAGTGGTGGATAATTGCATAAGTGCGATCGCGCCCAATAACCTCCCCTCTCATTCCCCCGCTTACCAAGGGGGGGATAGGGGAGGTCAAACAGTTATTAACGGCAAAAATAAGCTGCTGCTGCCCGGTTTTGTCAACGCGCACACTCACTCTTCAGAAATGTGGCAACGGGGCATAATTCCCCCTTTACCGCTGGAGTTGTGGATTGCTGAATTGTACGATTTTACACCTCTCGATCCCGAACAAGTTTATTTGAGCGCCTTGGGAACTGCGGTAGAAACATTGCTGTCGGGCGGTACAAGCGTAGTCGATCATTTAGTCTTGATTCCGGGGCAAGAATTAGAGACAATCGCCGCCGCAGTTCGCGCTTATCAAGAAATCGGTATCCGCGCTTTTATCGGGCCGTTAATTCAAGATGAATCCCTGACAGCGGGAATGCCGGCGGGCGATAGCGCGATCGAACACGCGGCTTACATTCGCTCGACTAAGGCAACTTTAGAGTTAATGGAAACAGCCATAAAACAGTTTCACCATCCCGAAAAAGGGGTTAATATGTTGTTGGCCCCGACGGGGATTCAACTGTGTTCCGATGCTTTGTTTGAAGGCTGCATCGATTTGAGCGATCGCTACAATCTTTGTCGGCACGCCCACCTCTTGGAAACCCCCGCTCAAAAACAGCTAGCTCACGAAAAATACGGCTGTAGTGCGGTCGAACACCTGCAAAAAATTGGTTATTTGAGTCCGCGAACTTCCTTAGCACACTGCGTTTGGCTGGACGATTCCGACATTGCGATTATGGCCGAAACTGGAGCGACAGTCGTACACAATCCCCTCAGTAACTTGCGATTGGGAAGCGGGATTGCACCAATTTTGAAATATCGTCAAGCGGGAGTCAACGTATCTTTTGGCTGCGACGGCGCTGCTAGCAATGACTCTCAAGATTTGCTGGAAGCAATTAAAATTGGTTCAATTTTGCACAATATCACGGATTTGGATTACCGCCAATGGATCACACCGCGCCAGTCTGTAGAAATGGCATCGCTGGGAGGAGCAAAAGGCTTGAATCTCGCCGATGAAATGGGTTCGCTGACCGTCGGTAAAAAAGCCGATGTTGTGCTGTATGATTTAACCAGTTTATCATTGCTGCCGCGCACCGATCCGATCGGCTTGCTCATTTTGGGACGCCCGACTAATGCGGTAGACAGCGTTTGGGTAAACGGCCAGCAAATTGTCGCAGAAGGTAAGGTAAAAACGATCGATGTTGAGGCTTTGAGGCGGGAATTATTCGATCGCAGCGAGTGGACTAGCAAGCGTCAATCGCAAACGGTGACCGAGATTGAGACGCACTATCGAAAAGTGATGAAACTGCAAGGTTATTCTTAGTAGGGTAAAACTGAGATATTACATGATTTTCAATAAGCCTTTCAAGGGCGGGCTAGAAGCCCACCCCACAAAAAAATTCACTCTTGTGGAACAGCCAGGAAAGCCTGTTCTTGAGAATGGTGCTATTTGGTGAGGTAAAATAGAACTCTCACAATAATATTTGCGAAAAATAAATGATTAAACTGCACAAATGGCAGCGGATACTGGCTTTAATAGTTGTTTTTGCGATCGCCCTTACCTCCTCCGCCATATTATCCCCGCGTCTGTTAGCTCAAACCCGCCCCCACACCCCAACAACCGAATTGCGCGGCGTCTGGCTGACGAACATTGACAGCGAGGTTATCTTCTCCCGCAACAACATCATTGACGCTGTAAATCGACTGGACAAACTCAATTTTAATACCATCTATCCCACGGTTTGGCAAGGAGGCTATACGCTTTATCCGAGTGCAGCAGCCCAAGGAGTATTCGGACAGTCGATCGACCCATCGCCCGGATTGAAAGACCGAGACATCCTCACAGAAATTATAGCACAATCCCATCAAAAAGGTATAGCAGTAATCCCCTGGTTTGAGTTTGGTTTCATGGCTCCCGCAGAATCAGAATTAGCCACACTTCACCCAGAGTGGCTGGCGCAGCGGCGCGACGGTTCAACTATTTGGAAAGAAGGCAAACACGATCGAGTTTGGCTGAATCCCTTTCATCCCCAAGTGCAGCAATTTATCTTAGATTTAATCCTAGAAATTGTCGATAATTATGATATAGATGGCATTCAATTTGACGACCATTTCGGCTTGCCAGTAGAATTTGGCTACGAGCCGCTAACAGTGTCAATGTATCAGGAACAAATCAAAAGCCCTCCCTCCGACGACCCCCGCGAAACCTTCTGGGTGCGCTGGCGCGCTGACAAAATCAATGACTTCATGGGGCGAGTTTCCCGCGCCATCAAATCCCGTAAAGAAAAATGTATTGTCAGCTTATCTCCGAACCCTTTTCACTTTTCTTTACCCGCCCACTTGCAGGACTGGTTTACCTGGGAAAGACGCGGCTACATCCAAGAAATTGTGTTGCAGGTTTATCGCAGCGATATCAAGCGTTTTAGTGCCGAACTGGAACGAGAAGAAGTTAAACTGGCTAAACTTAACATTCCCACTGCGATCGGCATTTTAACTGGTCTTAAAAATAATTCTGTGCCGCTCAAGCAAATTCAAGAACAAGTGCAAGAAGTGCGAAAAAGAAATTTCGCTGGTGTGTCGTTCTTTTTCTACGAAAGTTTATCGAATTGGGCGAGGGAAACCCCCGAACAGCGCAATTCGGCATTGCAAGAGTTCTTTCCCACAAAGATGCAGCGCCCGCCATCCGAAGCCAGAATTTGAAACCTACGGTTAAAATGAGAAAAAGCATACAGCGCTTAGGAATTGTCATCTTATTTTTGACTGCTTTTCTAACAATTGGCTATCTCACTCCTAGAAAGTGGGGAAATTACTCGCAACCAGATTGCACAATCTCTCTATACATTTCCAACCAAGGCATTCACACCGAAATCATCGTTCCAGTTAAAAATGAATATTTTGACTGGACTCAATTTTTACCGCTAACAGAAATAGGGCGGGATGCCACTTCTGATTATAAATATTTGTCTTTTGGCTGGGGAGATAGAGCTTTTATGTTGGAAACTTCCACATCAGCAATCATCAACCCAGTTACAGCTTTCAAGGCACTATTTTTCCCTACTCCGTCTACCGTACACGTTCAAGGTTATCGGTTTCCTCCCCAAAATATTGAAATTAAATGTGTGAAAATTAGTGGAGCGAATTATATTAAAATAATAAATTTTCTTAAAGATACATTCCAATTAGACGCACCAGGTAATAAATTTAAAATTAGCTACGGCTACGGCAAAAGCGACAGTTTGTATGAAGCAAAAGGCAGTTACTCTATTTTGAGAACTTGCAACGACTGGACAGCCGAAGCTTTGCAAAAAGCCGAGGTCAATACTCCTTTATGGTCTACGCTTTCTTCAGCGATTATGTTTCATTTAAATAGCGGTTGCGAATGTAAAAAATAAATGTAATGGGTAATACAATTTTAGATTTTATATTTGAGATATAACGATTGGGAATGAATGATTATGTATGGGTTGGGAGCACGGGCATAAAGTTGCATTCTTTTTTTTAACTGGTATAATTAGCAATTTGAGGAAAAATTATGAATGTAATTCCAGCGATCGACTTATTGGATGGAAAATGCGTCAGATTGTATCAGGGAGACTACGCGAAGTCTCAAACTTTTAACGACAACCCCGTCGCAGTCGCCAGACAGTGGGTAAATGAAGGCGCAACCATGCTGCATTTAGTAGACCTCGACGGCGCCAAAGCAGGTCATCCAGTCAACCAAGCAGCCATTGAAGCGATCGTCCGATCAGTAGACGTTCCCTGTCAAGTAGGTGGGGGAATGCGCGATCGCACTTCTGTTGCTGCTATCCTCAATTTAGGCGTCCGGCGCGTCATTCTCGGCACTGTCGCCGTCGAACAACCGCAATTAGTCGGCGAGTTGTGCGCCGAATTTCCCGGTCGAATTCTGGTTGGCATCGACGCCAGAAATGGTAAAGTTGCGACTAGAGGCTGGTTAGAAACTTCGGAAGTTTTAGCAACAGAATTGGCGCAAAAAATGGCCGAGTTAGGGGCGGCTGAAATTATTTACACCGACATTCACCGCGACGGTACTATGGAAGGGCCGAATTTGGAATCTTTGCGCGAAATTGCTAACGCTATTTCGATTCCGGTGATTGCTTCCGGTGGCGTTAGTTCGATTGCAGATTTGTTGAGTTTGCTGGCTTTGGAACCAATTGGTGTCAAAAGTGCGATCGTCGGTAGGGCAATTTATACCGGCGATATCTTGCTAAAAGAAGCAATTCAAGCAGTGGGACAAGGGCGGTGGCAGGATGTACCCCCAGATTTGGGTTATTCGAGTTTTGCTTGATACTCAGGTCGAGTTAACTGGCTACCCAATATGTAACAGTTATCAATTTTCCGACTCACAGTCAACAGTAAGCGTAGAATCGTCTTTCTTACCATCCTCGTACCCATGTTTTTGAACCATACAATTACAGCTTTAAGTTCTGGGATGGCATCCCTAGTTGCTCCCATACCTTTGTTAGCAACAGTCGAGGCAGAAAATTCGCCGATCGTCCTCAGCGGAGTTTTGCTCAGTTTAGTAGTGATTTATCTCGCCAGTAAAATCGGCGCGGAAGTGGCTCTAAAATTTGATTTTCCGCCGGTTCTGGGTGAACTTGTAGCAGGGGTAATTGTTGGCGTATCTGCTTTAAACCTGGTCATTTTTCCCGGAAGCGGGCTGTCAGCCTCAGACTCAGGGATTATGACAGTTCTGCAATCGATTAATCATCTGTCTCCTGCCGCCCTCACCAGTGTGTTTGAATCGCAGAGTGAAGTCATTTCTGTGCTAGCTGAATTAGGCGTAATTATTCTGCTGTTTGAAATTGGCTTAGAGTCGGATCTCAAACAACTCAAGCAAGTCGGAATTCAAGCTACCGTTGTCGCCTGCGTAGGTGTGGCAGTTCCCTTTGCCGCTGGTACTGCGGGCTTGATGATAATTTTTCACACGGCGGCAATTCCAGCAATTTTTTCGGGGGCTGCTTTGACGGCAACCAGCATTGGAATTACATCTAAAGTGTTGTCTGATTTAGGACAACTGAACTCTAAAGAAGGTCAAATTATTGTCGGTGCGGCGGTGATTGATGATGTGTTGGGAATTATTGTCCTGGCTGTTGTCGCCAGTTTAGCCAAAACCGGTGAGATTGATGTTGTTAATGTCATCTATTTGATTGTCAGTGCAACTGTTTTTCTGCTAGGTTCGATTCTGTTGGGTGGTGTCTTCGACAAAACTTTCTCGGCGGTGGTGGTTCAACTCAAAACTCGCGGCAATATTATCATCCCGGCATTTATTTTTGCCTACTTCATGGCTTTTCTGGGCAATGCAATTCATCTCGAAGCAATTTTGGGTGCGTTTGCGGCTGGTTTGGTGTTGGATGAAAGCGATGTCCGCCAGGAGTTGGATGAAATGGTGAAACCCATCGCCGATTTATTTGTACCCATCTTCTTTGTAACGGTGGGGGCTCGGGCGGATTTGGGGGTTTTGAACCCAACAGTACCCGATAATCGGGCGGGACTTTTGATTGCCGTATTTTTGATCGTGGTTGCTATTTTGGGCAAGATCGTAACAGGTTGGGTGGTGTTTGGTCAGCCTGGAATCAATCGATTGGCGATCGGAGTGGGGATGGTTCCTCGGGGTGAAGTCGGATTAGTGTTTGCCGGCATCGGTTCGGCGAGTGGGGTTTTGGATAAACCCTTAGAAGTCTCGATTATTATCATGGTGATTCTGACGACTTTTTTGGCTCCGCCTTTTCTGCGGATTGCCTTTGGCGATACGGTAGTGCCTCCTGCTAGTGGGGAACTTTCTACCGAGAAAATCGTTTGATTGAGGGAATTTGAGTCTGGGCGAGCGACTCATTTAGAAACAAATGTCGACGGCGCCAAAGCAGGGCATCCAGTCAACCAAGCAGCCATTGAAGCGATCGTCCGCTCAGTAGACGTTCCCTGTCAAGTAGGTGGGGGAATGCGCGATCGCGCTTCTGTTGCTGCTATCCTCAATTTAGGCGTCCGGCGCGTCATTCTCGGCACTGTCGCCGTCGAATAACCGCAATTAGTCGGCGAATTGTGCGTCGAATTTCCCACTCAAATTCTGGTCGGCATCGACGCCAGAAATGGTAAAGTTGCTACTAGAGGCTGGCTAGAAACTTCGGAAGTTTTAGCGGCAGAATTGGCGCAAAAAATGGCCGAGTTAGGGGCGGCTGAAATTATTTACACCGACATTCACCGTGACGGTACTATGGAAGGGCCGAATTTGGAATCTTTGCGCGAAATTGCTAACGCTATTTCGATTCCGGTGATTGCTTCCGGTGGCGTTAGTTCGATCGCCGACTTGTTGAGTTTGCTGGCTTTGGAACCAATTGGTGTCAAAAGTGCGATCGTCGGTAGGGCAATTTATACCGGCGATATCTTGCTAAAAGAAGCAATTCAAGCAGTCGGACAAGGGCGGTGGCAGGATGTACCGCCAGATTTGGGTTATTCGAGTTTTGCTTGATCGTCTGAATCCTTTGGCCCGCATAAAAAAAACCGGAACGCTTGAGTTTGTGTGCGTCCCGGACTGTCTGGTTTCAACGTATTTCTTACCATCATCGTAACCATGTTTTTGAACCATACAATTACAGCTTTAAGTTCTGGGATGGCATCCCTAGTTGCTCCCATACCTTTGTTAGCAACAGTCGAGGCAGAAAATTCGCCGATCGTCCTCAGCGGAGTTTTGCTCACTTTGGTAGTGATTTATCTCGCCAGTAAATTAGGCGCGGAAGCTGCTATAAAATTTGATTTTCCGCCGGTTCTGGGTGAACTTGTAGCAGGGGTAATTGTTGGCGTATCTGCTTTACACCTGGTCGTTTTTCCCGAAAGCGGGCTGTCAGCATCCAACTCAGGGATTATGACAGTTCTGCAATCGATTAATCATCTGTCTCCTGCCGCCATCACCAGTGTCTTTGAATCGCAGAGTGAAGTCATTTCAGTGGTGGCTGAATTAGGCGTGATTGTTCTGCTGTTTGAAATTGGTTTGGAGTCGGATCTCAGACAACTAAAAGAAGTGGGGGTTCAAGCCGTCGTTGTCGCTTGTGTCGGCGTGGCCGTTCCCTTTGCCGCCGGTACTGCAGGCTTGATGATCATTTTCCACACGGCGGCGATTCCGGCGATTTTTGCGGGGGCTGCTTTGACGGCAACTAGCATCGGAATTACGTCGAAAGTTTTGTCGGAATTAGGACGGCTGAAATCTAAAGAAGGTCAAATCATTGTCGGTGCGGCGGTGATAGATGATGTGCTGGGAATTATTGTCTTGGCTGTTGTCGCGAGTTTAGCGAAAACCGGTGAGATTGATGTTGTTAATGTCATCTATTTGATTGTCAGTGCAAGTGTCTTTCTGCTGGGTTCGGTTCTTTTGGGCGGCATCTTTAACAAAAGCTTCACTGCGGTGGTGGAGAAGCTCAAAACTCGCGGCAATATTGTGATTCCCGCCTTTATTTTTGCCTTGTTCATGGCGTTTCTGGCTAATGCAATTCATCTCGAAGCGATTTTGGGTGCCTTTGCTGCGGGCTTGGTTTTGGATGAAAGCGATGCGCGCAATGAGTTGGACGAATTGGTGAAACCCATCGCCGATATGATTGTACCCATCTTCTTTGTGACGGTGGGAGCCAGGGCCGATTTGGGAGTTTTGAACCCCGCGGTGCCGGATAATCGGGCGGGACTTTTGATTGCCGTATTTTTGATTGTGGTTGCTATTTTGGGCAAGCTGGTGACTGGTTGGGCGGTGTTTGGTCTGCCGGGAATCAATCGATTGGCGATCGGAGTGGGGATGGTTCCTCGGGGCGAAGTCGGGTTAGTGTTTGCCGGCATCGGTTCGGCGAGTGGGGTTTTGGATAAACCGTTAGAAGTCTCGATTATTATCATGGTGATTCTAACCACATTTTTGGCTCCGCCTTTTCTGCGGATTGCCTTTGGCGATACGGTAGAGCCTCCTGCTAGCGGCGAACCTTCTAGCGAGCAAATCGTTTGATTGAGGGAATTTGAGTCTGGGCGATCGACTGATTTACAAACACAAAGGTCGATCGTCCAAATTTATTTAGCCGTAATAATAAGTCCTAAGTTGTTAGAAGCGGCTACAACTTGACTTTCAACTGATAACCATTGTCAGCGAGTTTAATCAGTTCGCCCAGGCCGCAGCTACCCTGATCGTTCAAAAGTTCCGCTAGTTGATTCGGCATGGCTTCTAGGCCCAGAAATGCCCCGCTGATGGCACAAGCCATTGCTGCGGTCGTATCCACATCGCCACCGACGGCGATGCTAGTGCAGAGAATTTCCCAGTAATCTTGAGGCGTTCTCAAAAACGCATATAAACTCCACAAGACGCTACCGACTACAAAAGGCGAGATTTCTTGCCAAGAGTGCTGGTAGTTTAATGGTAGTCCAGCTCTAGAAATTAACTCTACGGCTGACTCTGAGGGCAATTGCACCCTATCAATCAAATCTTTGAGCAAAGCAGCAAAGGAAGAATCAACTTCTTATACCCATTCGCTCAGTTGACCGATAAATGGCTCAGTTTCAATCATCATGTCAGATTGAAGGGCGCTCGCCACAGCCCCGGCGCTCGCCCCAGCACCGGCAGAACACCGCGAATCTTATTGCGACGATGTTAATGATGTTGTTGAGTCTGTTGAGACTAATGTATCCACATCCTTAGTCATCAACACTATATTCTACCTCTATCGGTAAATTCTTTCTGGCAAATCACCTTAAGCCATCGCTCAACCTTTTATCAGACAAGCGATCGTTTTTACTTTTGAGAATGGAATGGGAGAAAGAAACTCCAAGCGCGATCGCCCCCAATCTTAGTTTTGAGGGTTTGAGGAGTCGTTCCCTACGCTGGCCTGGTTGAGGGCGATCGCATCCTTAAAGTTAACACCAATGAACTGTGCCTTACCTCTACTCCAAGTAAGCCCCATCATCTGGTTGAACCACTGAGATATTCTACTCATGGGCGGGAGATAGTCCGCCCCAAAGCCGTATTTTGCCCCAAAAAAAGACCCCTTCCCGGAAAGAGGAGTAAGCCAGCGGATGTCGGAGCGCGGTGTAAGAGCCAAAACCCTTACAGTGTATAGGTTCAAAAAAAAGTCAAAAATATTTTGGCAAAACGCTTGACAACCCTGGGAATAGTTGATACATTAATAAAGCGCCAGAAGAGAGGCGGTTCAAACAACCGCGAACTAAAGGCAAAAAACTGAACCTAGAAAAAAGAATAGTTTGAAAGCTTAAAGCACTATTAACCTCGTCAAAAAAATCAAGATAGAGAGTCAAGGCGAGAGCTGATACTCAATATCACAAACAACGAGAAAAATGTCAAGGGAAAAAAACCAGCGGTGAAAGGCTGAGTGGAAAGAACTTGACGAAAGCCAAAAAACTCAACAACACGGAGAGTTTGATCCTGGCTCAGGATGAACGCTGGCGGTCTGCTTAACACATGCAAGTCGAACGGAGTAGAAATACTTAGTGGCGGACGGGTGAGTAACGCGTGAGAATCTGCCTTCAGGACGGAGACAACAGTTGGAAACGACTGCTAAGCCCCGATGTACCGAAAGGGAAAATATTTATAGCCTGAAGATGAGCTCGCGTCCGATTAGCTAGTTGGCGGAGTAAAAGCCCACCAAGGCGACGATCGGTAGCT
>NZ_CP031705.1:1377500-3405000 GCF_022701255.1 Microcoleus vaginatus HSN003 | reverse complement strand
ACTTTCCTAGCTGACGGGGTGACAACCCCGTCAAAAGCCCCACCAGTGGCGGATTTGGCCAACTTGAGCTAAAAAAAGATGGGGTCTTGGTTGTTTAAGTGTCCCCATCTATATAGGGTTTGCTGAATAATCGATCGCTTTCCCAATAACAGGAGCGATCGATCTATTCAAGGCGAGTTAAAGATGAGTTTTACCTGCCTCAATTTGAGTGAAATATAAGCGGCGGTTATGTTAATCCCAAAAACAGGGATTTTTTTCCCCCAACGGCATAAAAACACACAAAAAACCCGGCGCCACCAGGTAGAAAGGTTCATTACCAAAAAAGTAATTGCAATAACTGTACCAGATGTATTATCAAGTTTTGCCATCACTCGATTTAGGCCGAATCTTCGTTTCCCTTGTCCGAACTTTCCCTCTATCGCATTTCTAATTCTTTCATCTTCTAAGGCTTGCTTCTTTTTTGATTTACTGACGCTTGCTGGCGGTCTTCCTAGGGGCGGCCCACTGATTCTAATTCCTTTTTCTTTGCACCAAGCTCGGTTCTCTCTTGTTCGATAAATCCGATCTGCATGGACGGACTCTGGATAGTAACCCGTGAACCTATGATATGCTTTTACTTGTGCTTTTAAGTCCCCTGATTCGTTAAAATTATCCCAGCTCATCCGGTCTAAAAATACATATCCTTCAAAGCAACTGGCTGATAGTTTGGCTCCAAACTCTACGCTTTTCCCTGCTTTTCCTCGCGACTATGGGACGAATATGGGGTTGGCTTAAACTTACTATTCTCTCCTCAATACTCTGTTTATCGTTGTCAAATAACCACTGTTGTTGGCGAGCGACTTCTGTGAGGACTAGCAAGGTTTTATATTGCTTTTTATTTAAACCTTCTAGGGTCGCACCTGAATCAATTAGCTGTTCAATATGAGCTAGGTTTCTTTGGATGTATTGAAGTTGTTTTTTAATTGCCTGTCTTCTTTTGTTACGGGTGGGTCGTCTTTTTTTCGCTACTGCCAAGTAGTCTTTTCTTGCTAGATTACGGTAGGTTCTTGGCAGGGTAAGAGCATCTCAATCAGGCTTGACACAAGCACTTGAGAATCTGCATCATATAGTCATCATTCATCGCCGCTCGTTTCTTTTTTTGTAGCACACTACGCTCCTTGAGTAGTTTCTTGATTGATGGCATTAAGTGCCATTCGTCTTAGGAGAGCCAAGTTTTGAGGGCTGTTTAACGACCGAATGCGGCATTGATCTTCATTAAAGGTGACATCTAAAGTCCAATGGACTTGGTTTTCAATCCCCCAATGTTGACGAATTGCACGCCCATTAAGCTGAGCATCCACTGGTAAAGAGCTTAGGTAAAACTGCACCTCGTGAGTGGTTTTATTCCAAAGATGACGGATTCTTTCGACGATAACAATCGTTTGAATATCTGTCCATTGTTCTTGTTTATAAACTCCTCCTAATGCCGCCACTGGCACCGCCCAAACTTTTCTAATTTCGACGCGATGATGTCCCTTTTCTGTTCGGGAATCCTGACTCACTTCAATTCCCTCAAACTGTTGAGATTTAGCCATCTCAAACCAGTTTTTTACTTGATTATATAGCATTTCTCAGAAAGATGAGGTATGATATAACAGACTTGAACGGAGTGAAAAATATAGAAACCTAAAATGTTATGCAGCTCTAATTAAATGGAAGGCTCTTCGAGCAGTAGTCCCTCACCCCATAGCAGTCACTCGAATGACAACTATCAATAATTTTAGCAAGTACCACACATTAGTAAAAATGAAAACTTATTCGATTGATTTTAGACAAAAAATTATGGACGTGTACCATAATGAACCGCTGTCACAAAGAGCAATAGCCAACCGTTTTTGTGTAGCCCTAAGTTTTGTCCAAAAAATAATTAAACAGTATCGTGAGACCCAAAATATTGCTCCTCGAACTGAGCGATGCGGACTCAAATTAAAACTGAATGCAGAGCAACTGCTGATCAAGCGCGAAATTGATTGAAGAAAATAATGATGCGACTCTCGAAGAACTCCGTTATTTACTCTACCAAAAAATTGGTTTTACCATCAGCGTAGCAACGATGGGAAGAATGGCAAAACTCTTAAACATGACCTTAAAAAAAAACTCTTTTCCCGTCAGACAAAGGCAGTGAAAGAGTTCAGAACCTGCGATATTAGTTCTGGCAAAAAATTCGACAAATTTGTTTGAAAGACTTAATATTCATTGATGAATGTGGAGTAAACTTGGCAATGGTTAGGTTATATGCAAGGGAGGCTAAAAGGTTCAAGAGCCCAGGGGCCAAAACCGAATAAACGGGGCAGAAATGTCTCAATAATTGGAGCTATAGCCTTTCTCAAAAAGATGAGGTACAATAACAGCAGTGTGTAAACCAGTTAAAAATATTTGACGATGTAACTTGTCCGAACGCAAAATCTATGGCTTTTCCTAATTCTTGATAATTAGTAGTCTTGATAGAACGGAGAATGATTTTAAGTTTTGACCACAGATTTTCAATTGGTGAAAAATCTGGTGAATAAGGTGATAAGTATATTAATTTTGCCCCTGTTTTTTCGATCGCTTTTTTCACTTCTTCTCCCAAGTGAATGGGACAATTATCCATCACTACACAAGCACCTTTCCAGAGTTTTGGCACAAGTTTTCTGATAATAAAAGCTTCAAATGTAATTGCATCAGTTCCGCCTATTAGATTAACCGATGTCAAAATCTCATTGACTGACCTTGCTCCAATTATTGAGACATTTTTGCCACGTTTAGTTGGTTTTGACCCCTTGGCTCTTTCACCTTTTTGCATACCTAGCATATAACCTAACCATTGCCAAATTAACTCCCGATTCGTCAATGAATATTAAGTCTTTCAAACTAATCTCTTTAATTGTTTTCCAGAACTCACATCGCAGGATTTGAACTCGCTCTGTCCCTTTCCCTGAAGGGAAGAGAGTTTTTTTTGACAGTAATGTCTAAGAGTTTTATCATTCTTCCTATTGTTGCTCTACTAACAGAAAATCCAATTCTCCCATAAAGTAAATAACGGAGTTCTTCAAGAGTTGCATCATTATTTCCTTCAATCAATTCCGCCAAGATGAGTAGTTGCTCCGCATTCAGTTTGCCTTTGACTCCACATCGGTCAGTTCTCGGAGTAATGTTTTTTGTTTCACGATATTGTTTAAGCAATTTTTGTACAAAACTCAGGGCTACAGAAAAACGCTTAGCTATTGCTTTTTGTGAAATGGGTTCAGTATGATAAGTATCAAGGATTTTTTGCCTAAAATCAATCGAATAAGCTTTCATTTTTAACAATGTATGAAGTTTGGTACAAGTAAACGTGTTGTGAGTCAAGCATCGTGTGCTTTCAAAAAAATGCTATTATGTGTGGTATCGCTTTCGCGTGGCTTTACTCAACCATGTAATTATAGTTCATTTGATCTTATCTTCTCTGTTTGACCCTCACGAGTGAGTGTCAGTAACATCATACCTCATCTTTCTGAGAAAGGCTATATATCGGTCAACGAAATCCTAACATCCATCAATTTAACAGGTACAACTGATACAATTACATTTGAGGCTTTTATTATCCGAAAGCTAGTACCAAAACTCTGGAAAGGTGCTTGTGTAGTGATGGATAATTGTACTATTCATACCGGAGAAGAAATAGAAAAAGCCATCAAAAAGAAAGGGGCAAAATTAATATACTTGTTGCCCTATTCGCCCGACTTCTCACCAATTGAACATTTATGGTCAAAACTCATAAACATTCTCCGTTCTATCAAGACGACTAATTATCGAGAATTAGCAAAAGCGATAGAGTTTGCGTTCAATCAAGTTACATTATCCGATCTTTGGAATTGGTTTACTCACTGCTGTTATTGTACCTCATCTTTCTGAGAAACGCTATAAAGAGTGGGATGATTACTTTTTAAGGTGACTACATAATCGGCTTTTTTCTGACGAATTAACCGAACAATCTCGGTTTGCGTCCCCATCGCATCAATCGTAATAATGGCTCCGGTGATGTCAATTAATTCCAATAAGGCCAGGATCGCTGTGATTTCATTTGAATGGTCTTCAACTTTGACTTGTCCCAAGACTAACCGATGTTCACTCGCCCACGCCGTCACTAAATGTAAGTTTTTCACCCCTTTTGTTCGGTCATAAGACCCTCTCAGACTTTTTCCATCAATCGGGATCACTTCTTGGTCAATTGACCCGATTAATTGGTTAATCCATTGAGCTAATTTTTGCTCGAAAATTTTTGGCTCTAGCTTTTCAAAGACCCGACGGAATGTATCGTCACTTGGGATGCCATTGGGTAACTTTAAAAACTTTTGTAACCAGGTAAGCTTACTGATTCCATAATTTTCCATGTCTTCCCACCCATGGGCTCCGGCTATCACAGCTAATAAGGCAATGACGAGAATATCTTTGAGTAAGTGGTGTTTGGTTCGCTCCACTCTTGGGTCTGGTACGTCATCAAAATAATTTGAAAAGCCAGCTTGTAAATCTTCGATAGAGATTGGTTTTGGCTTGTTGAGATCTGAGGATTTTTCCGCTCGCGCAAGAGGGAGCGAATCCTTTACTCATACTCATAAACTTTTCCTTACCTTGATGACTTAGCTTTTGAGGCATTATAGAACCGTTACTGACGCTCGGGCTACTTTGTATATTTTGTTTGTTTTGTCAAGTACAATTTATACCAAATTAGATGAGCTTACCCTGATGTTCTTGGTTTTTTATGGGTTTTTTCTTTGATTTGTTTATACAGGATGTCTATAATTTTTTCTGTATGAACTCTGGCTCCATTTAATAGTCCTAAATCGGTCGGATAACTAATGTCGGCTGGGGCACAGGTTGCATCTATGATTAGTTTACCGCGATTGAGTGACTCATTTTTGCCGTCCGAATCCTTTTTTTTTTCGGGTTTGATTGGGGCGATGGAGCGCATTTTTTCGACCATGCGTTCGTTGACTTTATTGATTAGGTTGGGACTGATTCGTTGCCGAAAGTGTACTAATAGAGATGGGTCAAATGCGAGTTCATTACTATAGCTTGATTGACCGATAAAGTATTGCAGATATGGGTTTTCGCGGATTTGTTCTACTGTTTCCCGATCGCTAATTCCCAGTTTTTCTTTAATAATTAATGCCCCCAATGCCATCCTAAACGATTTGGCTGGTGCACCCTTTTCTGTGGGGAAGTTGGCCGCATATTCTGATTCAGATTCAGACCACGGGATTATTAGGGCCATTTTTGCCCAACGGTTGAGGGCTGACAATTTACATCAGGAAAGCTACTTCAAAGTCTAAGGGTGGGAGGGGAGCAAGCTCAGCTTTTTTGTACACGCTCGCAGGTGGTGATGCACGGGTTTTGACCTATTTTACCTGTTTATCTTGCACTTTACTCTCGATCGCGCGATCGAAACCTTTCGCGACGCAATATGCGAGCGATTATTCAGCAAGCCCTAAGTAGTTTTTTCTCGCTAGATTCCGGTAGGTTCTTGGCTTTTTTTTTGCTTTGTCTTTTAGAGATTTATAGAGAATATCTATAATTTTTTCGGTGTGAACTCGGGCTTCGTTTAATAGTCCTAAGTCTGTCGGATAGGTAAGATCGGCGGGGGCGCAGGTCGCATCTACGATCAACTTTACTCGATTTTGTGACTCATTTTTGGCGTCCGAATCCTTTTTTTTTCTGGTTTGCCTACGGCGGTTTCTCGTATTTTTTTGACCATTCCTTGGTTCACTTTGTTAATTAAATTCCCACTAATCCGTTGTCGAAAGTGAACTAATAGTGATGGGTCAAATGGCAGCTCATTACTGTAGCTGGATTGACCAATAAAGTATTGTAGATAGGGGTGTTTCCCGGATTTGTTCGAATCTTGGACGATCGCTAATTCAGAATTTTTCTTTGATAATTAATACTCCCAACGCCATCGGAAAGGATTTGGCTGGTGCACCCATTTCTGTGGGAAAGTTTTCAGCATATTCTGATTCAAATTCTGACCACGGGATTAGTTGAGCCATTTTTACCCAACGGTTGAGGAGTGACAATTTACATCCGTTGGCTAGCTCAAAGTCCAAAGGTGGGAGGGAAACAAGCTCAGCTTTTATGTACACGATCGCAGGTGGTGATGCACGGCTTTTGATATATTTTAGCTGTTTATCTTGCACTCGACGGACGATCTCGCGATCGAAACCTTTCGCGACGCAACATCCGACAACTAATTCAGCAAGCCCTATAGTAGTGCTGTAATACAAGGTACAACTCTCAAAAGAAAAGCAGCTAAACATTATAGTGTTCGCCCTAAAGAGTCAAAGAGAAAGTATAACAGAGGTAGTAGTTTTGGCTGTGGCAAGTGATAGTCAACAATGGGTTACATACCTGGACAACTACCCCGCTCTTGTTGAACAGTTAATGACTTTAACCCCAAATAAACACTGCTTTTATCGACGGGGATGAGGGCTGCAACCCAGATCAGGTCAAGCTTTTAGCTATCTTTGTCACCCCCCCAGGATCTATTTTACACCATAAGCTCAGGAGATCCAGAAACGCTATAGCCTTTCTCAGAAAGATGAGGTATGATGTAACTGACTTGAACGAAGTGAAAAATATAGAACCAGAAAATGTCATGCAGCTCTAATTCAATGAGCGCTCACAGCATTTGCTCGATCCACAGCATTCACTCGACTGACAACTATCAATGATTGTAGAAAGTATCACACATTAGTAAAAATGAAAACTTATTCGATTGATTTTAGACAAAAAATTATGGATGTGTACCATAATGAACCGCTGTCACAAAGAGCAATAGCCAACCGTTTTTGTGTAGCCCTTAGTTTCGTTCAAAAACTGATTTGCACAGTATCGTGAGACCCAAAATATTGCTCCTCGAACTGAGCGATGCGGAGTCAAATTAAAACTGAATGCAGAACAACTGCTGATTTTAACGGAGTTGATTGAAGCAAATAATGATGCAACTCTCGACGAACTCCGTTATTTACTGTACCAAAAAATTGGTTTTACCATCAGCATAGCAACGATGGGAAGAATGGCAAAACTCTTAAACATGACTTTTAAAAAAAACTCTTTTCCCCTCAGATAAAGGTACTGACAGAGTTCAGAACCTGCGATATGAGTTCTGGCAAAAAATCCGAGAAGTTTGTTTAAAAGACTTAATATTCATTGATGAATCTGGAGTAAACTTGGCACGGGTTAGGTTATATGCTCGGTCTCTAAAAGGTTCAAAAGCCAAGGGTCCAAAACCGAATAAACGCGGAAGAAATGTCTCAATAATTGGAGCTATATCGGTCAATGAAGTCCTAACATCAGTCAATTTAATAGGTACAACCGATGCAATTACATTTGAGGCTTTTATCATCCGAAAACTCGTACCAAAATTATGGAAAGGTGCTTGTGTAGTGATGGATAATTGTACTATTCATACTGGACAAGAAGTAGAAAAAGCCATCAAAAAAAAGGGGGCAAAATTAATATACTTGTCGCCCTATTCGCCGGACTTCTCCCCAATTGAAAATTTATGGTCAAAACTTAAAAATATTCTCCGTTCAATCAAGACGACTAATTATCAAGAGTTAGCAAAAGCCATAGTAATAGGTGCGATTCGTTTAGCCGAAACCCGAAAGGGGGGATGGCTAGCAACGGTGGGGTAAACCCAATCAAGGTTGGAGTTCGCACTTTAATCCCTCGCCGATGACAACTTACTATTCATGCAGGTGAGGAAACCTAGTCGAGCATCTAGCCAAGACAACTAGGGGGAAGCGGGAAAGATGAAGGTACACGCCAACATCATAACCAAAATCCAGAATAAACCAAGTCCTGACATCATGGTGCGTGATTGAAAGCACACAGAGAACCAGAGTTAAATTTGGTTTCCTCTACACAAAGATTGACAACCTTGGTGTAAAGCGAGGGTGAACGCGGGCTATCGGGATAGCTGAATACCGACACCGCAAGCAAAAATCCTATAACCGAATCATTGCGAAAGTAATGAAGTCGTGGGGTAGAAGCGCAAGCTAACAAATTGTCGAAACAACCGTCGTAATATGGTACCAGAGGATATAAGCTAGTCAGAAAAATCTGAACTTCTGGGTCAGGAATATCTGACAAGGGTAAGGACTATCAGGATTCTAATACCGAGATAGCGCACCACCTAGAACCCCGGCGGAGAAGACGAACCCTAACGGATTTAATCAATGGATAGTAGGAACGAAGTAATCCTTTTGTATGCTCCTCTTCAAATCGATTGTGGAGGTAGGCTGTCAGGCTACACGCTGCGAAAGGCTGGGATGGTTTAAGAAGCTAATGCCTAACCTGAAATAACAGGTAATGCCGAAAAAGGGATGGGGTAATGCCCAGGATATGCTGACGTAAACCGCGAAGGTGATTAAGTGAAAAGGTGCAATTAGTAATGGACAAGCCTAAATCTGATTTGGCAACAAATACAGAGGGATGGAAGGATATCAATTGGCGTCAAGCTGAAAGATATGTTTTCAAGTTGCAAAAACGCATTTTCGCGGCTAACCGTTGTGGAGATGTCAAGAAAGTTCGTAAACTTCAAAAGACGCTGATGAGGTCTTGGTCTAATAGGATTTTGTCAGTAAGAAGGGTCACTCAGGACAATACTGGTAAAAAGACGGCAGGAGTGGACGGAGTGAAAAGCCTATCCCCAGCAGCTCGTCTAGAACTGGCAAGGGAATTAAAGCTAACTGGCAGATCCAAACCAACTAGAAGAGTTTGGATACCAAAACCAGGAAGTAATGAAAAACGCCCACTGGGTATACCTGTAATGTACGACAGAGCCTTACAAGCCGTAGTAAAATCCGCACTTGAGCCGGAATGGGAGGCAATTTTTGAGCCAAACAGCTATGGTTTTAGACCCGGCAGGTCATGTCACGATGCGATTAAGCAGATTAAACTCTGTATTCAACATAAAGCGAAGTTTGTATTAGATGCAGACATAGCAAAGTGTTTTGACCGCATCAACCATTATGAACTAATCCAAAAGTTGAACATAAAAGGCAAAGTCAGGAGACAAGTAAAATCCTGGCTAAAATCTGGAGTAATTGACGATGGAGTGTTCACTGCTACATCTGAGGGTACGCCACAAGGCGGGGTCATTTCTCCGTTATTGGCAAATATTGCCCTCCACGGGCTTGAGAATACACTCATGGAATATGCCAGAACCATAGACCTGCAAAACAAACGGGGTCATCAAGAAAGCTGGCAAAATAAAGTAGGTTCCTTGAGTTTCATCAGATACGCTGATGATTTCGTGGTCATACACAAAGATAAGCTCGTAGTTCAAAGATGCCGAGAGATAATCTCGGAATGGTTAGTTGGCATGGGTTTAGAATTAAAACCTGAGAAGACAAGGCTAACTCACACTTTCAAGGATGAATTAAGTGAGGATGGTAAAGCTGGTTTTGACTTTTTAGGTCATCACATAAGACAATACCCTGCTGGAAAACATCGGAGCAGTTTAAGTCCGCACCGTGAGATATTAGGTTTTAACACACTCATCACCCCAAATAAGAAGTCAAGTAAGGCTCACCAAGAGGAAATCGGAAGAATCATCAAAAAACACAGGTCATCGCCACAAGCGGCGTTAATTAAAGACTTAAACCCTGTAATAAGGGGATGGACTTCTTTCTATACAAACTCTGACGCAAGAACCGTTGGAGAACTCTCTAAACAAGATAACCTCACATACCTGAAACTTCGACGTTGGGCAAAACGCCGTTGTGGAAACACCAAGGCAGAACATCAACTGTATTGGCACACCATTGGCGGTAATAACTGGGTATTCTCAACCAGAGAAGAGGGAGCGAACCCCCTTCGGTTACTACAACATAGTGAATTCGAGTGTAGCAGCACCGACTATGTGAAAGTTAAAGGGGATAAAAGTCCTTACGATGGCGACCTGGTTTATTGGAGTTCAAGGATGGGGAAAAATCCTGAATTGTCAAGTCGATTGGCACTGCTCTTAAAAAAGCAGAAGGGTAAATGTTCTCATTGCGAATTTACTTTCAGAAATGAAGATGTAATGGAAGTTGACCATATCGTCCCCAGAGCCATTGGAGGTAAGGATGAGTACAAAAATCTTCAACTATTGCATCGGCATTGTCACGATGTTAAAACTAAAACCGACTTGGAATTAATCAGGAAACATAACCTGAAACTCGTATCTTCAGGAAAGAAACATCAAACAAATCGGAAGAAGGGGAAGCCCTCAGATGACAAGAGTACACCCGAGTAGCCGTGTGCTATGAAAGTGGCAAGCACGGTTCCGAATGGGAGAGAGAAGATGGTAACATCTTCTCTCGACCCTACCCCTTTAATGAAGTTACATCAGAAAATATTTGGAATTGGTTTACTCACTGCTGTTATTGTACCTCATCTTTTTGAGAAAGGCTATATATAATTTTTCTGCGTCCCGGACTGACATCAAAAACATAAAATTGAAAGATTTTGGTTTTGGTCCTCAACCTAACCTACACTATTAATAATTTATGTAATGGGAATGTTTATTACCAATTCTCATTCTTCACGACACGGAAGTTACGGAAATACGGCTCACTGTTGTTTTCCTGATTCTTTCTTATTTCTTGCTTCTTCCTTCTTCTTTCAACGTCCCAATTCCTCATTACTAATTCCCCAATGACTCGCTTAGCCACAACAATAGAAGCCATACTTTACTTAAAAGGTCAGCCAGTGTCGATCGCAGAAATTGCCGAGATTGCCAAGTGCGATCGAGCCGAAGCCGAAGACGCCATCATCGAACTCATGTCTGACTCGTCCCACTGCGACAGTGCATTAGAAGTCGTCGAAACACCCACAGGATACAGCCTGCAACTCAGAGAAGAGTTTGCCAGTTTAATGCAAACTTTAATACCTCCAGAATTAGGTGTGGGAGCTTTGCGGACGCTGGCTGCGATCGCCCTCAAAGGCGGCATTGCTCAGCCAGATTTAGTTAACTTGCGAGGTTCAGGAGCTTACCAACAAGTGCAGGAACTTGTAGAAATGGGTTTCGTCCGCAAACGGCGGCCGGCTGAGGGGAGGTCGTATTGGTTACAAGTTACCGAGAAATTTCATCGGTACTTTCAAGTAGACCAACTGCCAAAACAATTGCAAATTGACTTTCAGGCCAATTTGTACCCAAGCAATGACGAGTAGTTTGAAGTAGAATGTAACCAGCCAGAAATTAAGAATCGCCAAATGGTTTTTCACCCTGACTTTGACACATCCAATGCTCAACAAACCGCAGTCAATCCACTGCTGAAGTACCTCCAACACCAATCCCCGGAGGTTCTAGCCCGCGTCGCCAAGTCCGTCAGCCCCGACATCAGAGAAATAATCTCTCATAACGTTCAAGGGCTTGTCGGCGTTTTGCCTTCAGAAAATTTTAACGTCGAAATTACCACTGACCGCGAAAACTTAGCAGGTTTGCTAGCTTCCGCGATGATGACAGGCTATTTTTTGAGGCAAATGGAGCAGAGGATGCACCTAGAAGAAAATTTAGCAAGCACCAGCTCGATTCAACCAAACTCACCCAAAGACAAGTAAAAAGATCAACGGCTTGGGGAAGGCAGAAAGATGAAAGTTGTTCAGAAAAATCCATAATCCTGAATCCTGGAGGCACAGGGAATTAAGAAACCGGGCTGTTAACCGGGTATCCCTCGCCCTACACCGAAGATTTTGATCAAAAAACCCGGTTGCTGCGTCCAGGACTATAAAGCATCAGATTTATCTTTCATCCTCCACCGTTTCCAAATAAATACCATTTTCACAAAAGAATGCAACTGTAGGTAAGCTCGAAATCCCTATGCAGTAAGTCATTCGCAATTCTTTAATCGAACCTCGAAAATGGTATTACCCACTGGCTGGGCTACCCGATAGGGGAAAAGCACCCGGACGTACTTTAATATTTTGAACTTGACCCAAACGGTTAATTTCCACTTCGAGTTCTTTGCCCACAGCAGTGTTTTCCACCCGTTCTTGCACGTCCCCAGGAGTGTTAACCGCAATTCCGTCAACTTTTTGAATGACATCTCCGGGGCGCAAATCGGCTTTTTGAGCGGGGGAATTTTCCACGACTCGCGTCACGGCTACGCCTTGATCGAGGGTAATTTTATTATTATCGAGCTGTTTGTTGAGTTCTGCCTTGGTGGCGGCAGTCAAGCTGACCATTTGAATGCCGAGATAGGGATGTTCGGCTTTACCTTTGGCGAATAACTGATCGGAAACTCGTTTGGCGGTTTCGATCGGAATTGCAAATCCCAAGCCCTGAGCGTCGGCGCGAATGGCGGTATTGATGCCAATTACTTCGCCTTGGTCATTGAGCAGGGGGCCACCAGAATTGCCGGGGTTGATGGCAGCATCGGTTTGGATGAAGCGAACTCGCTTGTCGGGGATGCCGACTTGAGAACTCGATCGACCCGTAGCGCTGATAATGCCCACAGTCACGGTATTGTCGAGACCTAAAGGATTGCCGATCGCGATCGCCCACTGTCCCGGTACAATATTGTCCGATCGGCCCAAAGCCACCTGCGGCAGTTCCTTAGCATTAATCTTAACCACAGCCACATCCGTCAGCGGATCGACTCCCTGCACCTTACCCTCAAACTCGCGGCCGTCTTTGAGCGTCACTTTGACAGTATCAGTCCCGGAGACAACGTGAGCATTAGTAACGATGCGGCCATCAGAAGTGAGAATAAACCCGGAGCCCGTACCTCTCTTGACTCGTTCTTCCGGCTGCGGCAAATTCTCCCCAAAAAACCGACGAAACAAAGGATTTTTGAAAGCTTCCGGTACTTGATTCGCCACCTTGCTTGATGCGTCAATCCGCACTACAGCCGGGCCGACTTTTTCGGCTGCTTCAGCAATAAAATTGGGATTGCTGCGATCGACCGCCCGATTTTCCAGAACTGGAGGAGACGCATAGGGGGGGATTTGCTGGCGCACTACTGGCAAAACCAATCCGGTTTCCAGATTGTTTGAGCCTTGCAGATAGCGATTTCCCAACCATCCCATACCTCCGCCGATTGACAGCAAAGTCACATAAAGGGTCGTTTGCTTAAAAGATAAACTCATTTAATAACTCCCGCTAGATACCTCATCCCCGCAGACACGTTCCGAATCAAGCATTTTTGTCTTGGTGACGGGAAGAAAGCGGGGCGGGGCGTACCGCTTCCTCAAGAACATAGCTGTTAACAGGCAGGCGCTGATGGGCATCACAGGCAATTTTGCCGGATTTGCCAAGAGCGACTCAAACTAATAATTCTCATCCTAACTTGGCTTAGCCTGGGATTTACAGTCTGGGGGGTGGCTAGAGCTTGTAAATATGAAGCTTCACAGGATTTTAAAATTGTCAACTGTCCCCAATGAATACTTTTTTCTGTAGATAATGAGGTTTAAACGCTTATTTCCGGTGATTTCTGCACTAATTTGGTCGATCGCACCCGTTGGGCAAACGGCGGCAAATACCGAGATCCCACCTGCAAATCTTCCTTCAGGTACACCTGTAGAAAACCCCGACCCCGCCCGCGATTGCCCGAGTCCGGCTATGTCTCGGTTGCGCCGCCACACGGTGGCCCAGGGCGAAACCATAGAAAGCATCGCGCGGCAGTACAAAGTGATTCCTGCGGCGCTGATCGGGATAAATCCGACGTTGCGGGGCGGTGAAGTATCTGCTGGAAGTGCGATCGTCATTCCTCCGTACAGTGGCATCGAGGTAGAAGTGCCTGCGGGCTGGAATTGGCAAAAACTGGCAGAAGCTTACAAAGTGCCCGCAGATTTGCTATTTGAGGCGAACGGGTGCAGGCCTTTGGGGAAAACGGTGTTTGTGCCAGCGGTGAATAGGTCGATCGGGCCTTCTATAAATCCCGATGCCAGGCCATCGGTGCAAGGATTTCCGCTGCCCGCCCCAGCAGTGGAAGCTTTGGGTTACGGGCGGCAATTGCATCCGGCGCGGCGCGAATTTTTTTTCCACAGCGGCGTAGATTTTTTGGCGTCGGAGGGTACGCAGGTTTTGGCGGCGGGCGAGGGGACTGTCGCCTTTGCTGGGCCGCAGGGGGATTACGGGAATTTAGTGGTGGTGAACCATCAAGCGGGGAAGCAAACGCGCTACGCTCATTTGAAAGATATTGCAGTAAAAGTCGGTCAAAAAGTGCAGTCTGGAGAAGTTTTGGGAACTGTCGGGATGACGGGAAAACGGGACATTCCGCCATCTCATTTGCATTTTGAAGTTCGCTACAATTCGGGTTTGGGTTGGGTTGCTGAAGACCCGCTGCTTTATTTGCAAGTTACTGTTAAAAAATAGGATTGGTAGTGTGCTGGGGGGGTGACAACCCGCCCTAAATCCAGACGGGGTAAGGATTGATCTGTGTGGTGGTAAAAAAAGATAGGCCGCATAATTGTTACACGCTTGCCTATCCAAAAAAATATGTTACCAACATTTGACCAGAGTCACTTACAAAAACAAATGACGCAAACCCAGGTTATTTTGCTCACAATCTTTTTGAACTTGATAGAATCCGAGAAACAAGTAACGATCGCACTAATCGGGTTCCTATTAATCAATTATTGGTTAACAACTTATTGCCCGATCGCACATTTCTCTCAAATTCGCTCGCCCTGAAACCGAGTGAAAATTTGTCTGCTTTGTGACACAGCCCGCCGGGGGTTGAAACCCCCGTCTCATAGCTAAAGTCGGTTGAAACCGACTGAAAATTTGCATGAAACCGATACACATCAACTAACTCTTCAGTCCTCTTTCAGAGGACTTTCGCTATGAGACAGGGGTTTCAACCCCTGGCGGACTCGCGGACGAACAAACTGGCCTTCCCTGCGCGGACAAACTAACGGACTAACAAATCGAATTCGATCGCACATTTCTCTCAAATTCGATCGCCCATCACCAAAAAACCCGTGAAGCGTAGCTATCCCGTAGGGAATCGCCCATCACCAAAAAACCCGATCGCGGGGCCCCAGAAACCGGGTTTTTACGACAATACCTCGTTATAACCCACAGATTCGGACAAAAACCCGGTTTCTTGGATCGGCGGGTGGCCCAGAAACCGGGTTTTTACCGAAATACTTCGTTACAACCGAAAGATTCGGGCAAAAACCCGGTTTCTTGGATTATCGCCCGCCGCTAACTCCCTCCAATCGCAGGAAATGCACCCGGTTCGATCGATCGCCCGCTACAACTGTCACTCCATCAGGGGCGATCGCACAGCAATAGAACTCAGCATCTCCGCTGAAACTAGCAACTTCTTTGCCACTAAGCAAATCCCAGATTTTGAGAGTGTTATCCCGTGAAGCGGAAATCGCTCGTTTGCCGTCGGGTGCGATCGCCACTGCATATACCGAGTCAGTATGACCGGTGAGGGTTCTAACTTCCGTACCTGTCTCGGTATCCCAGATTTTCAGGGTTTTATCCGGTGAAGCGGAAATCGCGGTTTTGCCGTCTGGTGCGATCGCCACTGCATTTACATAGCTAGTATGACCGATGAGGGTTCTAACTTCGGTACCTGTCTCGGTGTCCCAGATTTTCAGGGTGTAATCCCGTGAAGCGGAAATCGCGGTTTTGCCGTCTGGTGCGATCGCCACTGCATTTATATAGCTAGTATGACCGGTGAGGGTTCTAACTTCGGTACCTGTCTCGGTGTCCCAGATTTTCAGAGTTTCATCCCATGAGGCGGAAATCGCGGTTTTGCCGTCTGGTGCGAGCGCCACTGCATTTACCGAGTTAGTATGACCGATGAGGGTTCTAAGTTCGGTACCTGTCTCGGTGTCCCAGATTTTCACAGTTTCATCCCATGAAGCGGAAATCGCTCTCTTGCCGTCTGATGCAAGCGCCACTGCATTTACCGAGTTAGTATGACCGATGAGGGTTCTAAGTTCGGTACCTGTCTCGGTGTCCCAGATTTTCACAGTTTCATCCCATGAAGCGGAAATCGCTCTCTTGCCGTCTGGTGCGAGCGCCACTGCATTTACATAGCTAGTATGACCGATGAGGGTTCTAACTTCCGTACCTCTCTCCGTGTCCCAGATTTTCAGGGTGTTAGCGTATGAAGCGGAAATCGCGGTTTTGCCGTCTGGTGCGATCGCCACTGCGTTTACCCCGCTAGTATGACCGATGAGGGTTCTAACTTCCGTACCTCTCTCCGTGTCCCAGATTTTCAGGGTGTTATCCCATGAAGCGGAAATCGCGGTGAGGCCTGAGGGTGCGATGGCCACTGCATTTACCGAGTCAGTATGACCGATGAGGGTTCTAACTTCGGTACCTGTCTCGGTGTCCCAGATTTTCAGGGTTTTATCCCCTGAAGCGGAAATCGCGGTTTTGCCGTCTGGTGCGATCGCCACTGCTGTTACATAGCTAGTATGACCCGTGAGGGTTCGCAATTCGGTTCCTGTCTCGGTGTCCCAGATTTTCAGGGTGTTATCCCCTGAAGCAGAAATCGCGGTGAGGCCTGAGGGTGCGAGGGCCACTGCATTTACCGAGTAAGTATGACCGGTGAGGGTTCTAACTTCGGTACCTGTCTCGGTGTCCCAGATTTTCAGGGTTTTATCCCCTGAAGCGGAAATCGCTCTCTTACTGTCTGGTGCGATCGCCACTGCTGTTACATAGCTAGTATGACCCGTGAGGGTTCTAACTTCGGTACCTGTCTCGGTGTCCCAGATTTTCAGGGTTTTATCCCGTGAAGCGGAAATCGCGGTGAGGCCTGAGGGTGCGAGGGCCACTGCATTTACCGAGTAAGTATGACCGGTGAGGGTTCTAACTTCGGTACCTGTCTCGGTGTCCCAGATTTTCAGGGTTTTATCCTCTGAAGCGGAAATCGCTCGTTTGCCGTCTGGTGCGATCGCCACTGCAAATACCGAGTGAGTATGACCGCTAAGAGTTCGCAGACATCCTTCTCCCGGCCGTTCTAAATTAGCCTTCAAAGGCCGCAGCCAAAGACTATTTTTCGGCTGCTTGGCTTGTTCCAGCAACCCCTGAATATCAGTCTTTTCAAAATCTAGCAACCTCCCCAATAATTGCCCTGCTAATTCACTTTTATCCTTTTCCAAAATGTGCGCCGACTTGCGAATTGCCCCTTGAATCAACTTCAGCGTTTCAGTTTGCTCCTGCGACAGGAACACATCTGGATTTCTCGCCAAATCGTAATCCTCAATTAGCGGCTGCACCCCCAACAATTTTAACTTCGCCTCAATAAAACCAAAATCCGTCACCCAACGATAATAACGGTTAAAATCTCGCCCAATCTCAATGAAATCCCTGGGTTGATGCTTCAACAAATATTCTCGCTCCGATTTACTTTGCTCCGCCAACCACACACCCAAATCGCTCATAGAGGCGCCCCTTCTATCCTGTTATTCATACCTTGGCGGTTAAGTTCTTCAACATTAACTCCCGCAGATTGCACGGTTTCATCTTTTGCCAGAAACTCGCGAAAACTGTTGTGATAAATGCTGTAGCGAATTTCGCCGCTGACTTGCTGCTGCCGCAAAAATGAATCCCATTTCTTGAGTACCTGCTGTACTTTTAAATCTGTCTCGCCTACGGATTTAGCAATCCAGCGGCGAGAAACAGCTTCGCGCGCTTTCGAGATGACGTAGATAATCTTAACTTTCATCTCCAACAGCGGATCGTCTTCCCTGCCGATCATCTGTGCCCAATGCTTCCGATAATATCCTGTCAACTTCCTAGGCAAATCTTCCAAAGAAACATCCCTGTACTCGCCGTTTTCGATATCATTCAGCACGTAGCGGAGATACATAAAATTGTTCTGGCTTTTTTGGGCCACCGCCCCCACAAACAGTTCCAGGCTCAAATCATGACTGGCAATCCAATTCTGAATCGACGCGCTATTGCTGGTGCGTTTTGCAATATAAGCCTTGGTATCTGCCAGACTTTCTGCATCGTACTGCATCAAATCAAACACCCGATGATTCATCGGCAAAGGCAAAGATTCCGGCCGCTTGGAAACAATAAAGTAAACGTTATCCGGCAAAACTTCCGGCAAATAGAGAACGTTGCTGCCGCTGCTTTGCAAACTCAAATCGACTTCATCGAGGGCATCTACTACAAAAATCAACTTTTTCCCGCCCAATGTAGCGCTGACTTCCCCCAACAGCCGCCCTAAAAAATTGCCGTTTGCCGTCGCATTTTCCTGCACTTGCGGATAGTTATAACTGAGTTTAAAGCCTTCTATTAACTGAAGGCAGGCATTTTCCAGAAAAGTTTTGGCATCAACAATCCCGTCGGATCGCGAGTTAAAATGAGTAACGCAGCGGCGTCTCATCATCAACACGGACTGGGCCATAATTGAACTTTTCCCGACACCCGGTTCTGCTTCTAAAACAAAATAGCCTTTCCGATTTGTTTGCAAGAAACGGCCAATTTCGTCAAATACAAACTTGCGCCCGGTAAAGTCTTTAGTCCGGTCTTCAATAATCGTCTCGGACTTCAAAGAAATCGGCAATCGGGGCGCGGAAGTATCGATAAATGTTTGCAGCAATTCCCGAACTTGCGCCAAATCGTCCCGGATGCCAATTTCTATGGCTGACAATTTCCCCATCACTTGACAAATCTGCTGCCCAGTTGCCACGGCCTCCAATTTGTGCAGGATTTCCCCATTTTGCAGCCCCAAATCTCTCAGTTCTGCCAAAGCAATTTGGTGCAGATTCAACAGCATCGCGGCAAACTTTTCTCCTCCCTTCGCCGCATCGAGTTTCAGCACTTTGCGGTACGCTTTCGGGAAAGTTGCGTACAGTTTGTCCGCGACAAATTCCACAATTTCCGCATCGAAGGATTTGCCTTCGCTGGCCGCGAATTCGTTGACGAAAGTTGCCCAATCTGCCGTAGTCAATCCGGTAACTCGATCGAACTCCTCGGCATCCGCAGAAAAAATCAGGGTTAACTGGTCTTCGGAAATATTTAAACCCCTTGACACATCGGCTGTATTCGTGTTAATATCCAGCCAGTATTCAGGAGTTTTCTCGGCTAATTGAGTGAGTGCTGTTTCTGGATAAGGCAATTTTTTGGTTTCGGCGATCGCAATTAAGCGATCGGACTTCGCAACCTCTCTCAAAATATAGCCGATCGCCTCACCCGCAGCCTTAATCAAATCGTGATTATCGAGAATCCTCGGATTTTTGCTCAACCGTTCCGTCATCCGATTTCCGAGGTCATTAGCCGCGATATTCCCCGCTATACCACTAGCCATCGCCGCCAAAATCGAAACTCCCCCAACTGCGATCGGGCCACCCATCATACCCGCTGCTGCTTGAGTTGCCGGATTGGCGATCGCATTTGAAATAACTTGTCCAACAGCCATCACCGCACTGCATCCAATTACCCTAGTTTTAAAATTAGCTAAGTCCATTAGTGGCATAAAATAAATATTCTTCTTTTTAAAATTTGGTAAGCTGTCCCGCATCTAAATTGTATTTGTTTGGGGGGGCAAGATGCCCACCCCACAACAAACTTGATGTTTTGTGGAACAGGCATCTTGCCTGTTTCTTTGGGCGGGCAAGATGCCCACCCCACAATCAATTTAATCTACTGTGGAACAGGCATCTTGCCTGTTGATTTTGGGCGGGCAAGATGCCCACCCCACAATCAATTTAATCTACTGTGGAACAGGCATCTTGCCTGTTGATTTTGGGCGGGCAAGATGCCCACCCCACAATCAATTTAATCTACTGTGGAACAGGCATCTTGCCTGTTCATAAAATCAGAGACAAATATCAACTACAAAACAGCAGCAACACTTGCCATTAACAACCCTTGAAACAATTTCACCCCATCAGTTTCGCCCAACATCGGATCGGAAGCCCTCTCAGGATGCGGCATCATTCCTAATACATTGCCTTGGCGATTGCAAATGCCGGCAATATTATTTAACGAACCGTTGGGATTGCCAGCATCGCTAATTTTGCCCGCCTCTGTGCAGTAGCGAAACAGCACTTGCTTGTGCTCCTCTAACTCTGCTAAAGTATCGGCATCGGCATAATAACTGCCTTCCCCGTGGGCGATCGGCAAATCAATGATTTCACCCGAAGTATAAGCCGCAGTCCAACGAGTATTACCGCGCTCGACTTTCAAAGAAGCGCGATCGCAAATAAAATTCAATCCCGCATTCCGCACCAGAGCCCCGGGCAATAAACCAGCTTCAGTTAACACCTGAAAACCGTTGCAGATGCCTAATACAAGCTTTCCTTGTTTCGCGTGTTCCGCAGTAGCCCGCATCGCCGGAGAAAAACGGGCGATCGCGCCGCACCGCAAATAATCTCCGTAACTGAAACCGCCGGGAATTACAATGATATCAATATCCGAAATATCGGTATCTTCGTGCCAAATCATCCGCGTCGGTTGGTGGAGTAACCCTTGAGTCACCCACACCACATCGCGATCGCAATTTGAACCCGGAAAAACAATAACTCCAAATTTCATAAGCTTAAGGAAGAAGGAAGAAGGAAGTTCGGCAACGGATTATGTAACGGATGTAACGGATGTCAGGAAGAAGGAAGAGGTGTCAACATAAGACTAAAATCTTATGTTTTTCTCCCTTGTATCGAAGTCTCGATCCCCCTAAATCCCCCTTAAAAAGGGGGACTTTGAGTCGTTCTAGTTCTTGTATTGTTAACAGAGACTTTGAGAACCTCTTATCTCCCCCTTATTAAGGGGGGTTAGGGGGGATCGAAGAGCTAGGGACGATCGAATTTATGCCGCCGCTGTCTCCACAGCAACAGGAATTTCAGTCAAATCAAAGCGATAATTTTCAATCACTGGATTGGCCAAAAGTTGGTCGCAAACGCGATCGAGTTGTTCGCGGGCTTCCGACTCAGCAGCAGCAGTCACCGTCAATTCAACGTACTTCCCGATTCGCACACGCTCAACATTGTCGTATCCCATGTGTTGCAAACCAGACTGTACGGCAGTGCCCGCGGGATCTAAAACAGAAGGGCGGAGGGTAACATAGATTTGGGCAAGATATTTCTGAGTCACGGGAATGTTGCGGTAGGTGATGTGAAAGTTAGCCCCATTGTATTCTACAACCGAGCTGCGCGCCGATCGCCATTCGGTTAGCCCAAGTAAGATAGCCTAGAAATAGGGACAGATTTGACTCTAGCAGATTACACAAAAAAATTATGAGAACCAACCGCACCCGCAGTCAGGAGCGTATTTTAAACTTGCTCAAAGTCCTGAATCGAGCGCTCTCAGCACAAGATATCTACTTAGAACTGCGTAACAGCGACCAAAGCATGGGCCTAGCAACCGTTTACCGCTCGCTCGACGGTTTAAAGCGAGAGGGGTTCGTTCACGTCAGAACGCTTGCTAGTGGCGAGTCTCTGTACGGTGCCGCCCACCAAGATCAACATCACTTAACTTGTCTGGAATGTGGCGCGTCAATTACGATCGACGAATGCCCCGTCCACCACTTAGAAAGCCAACTACAACAATCTCATTCTTTCAAAATTTATTATCACACTTTAGAGTTTTTCGGATTGTGCGATCGATGTACTTTGGCTCAAGAATCTTAGAGAAGTTATTAGTCATTAGATACCAGGCGATTTCAAGAAACTGTTGGCGAATTAAAAAAGGTAAAACCAAATATCCCATAATCATCGCAAAAGAACTCCAGCGGTTCTCAAAAAAGTGAGGTATGCCCTATGCCCTATACCCTATAGGGCCTCATCTTTCTGAGAAAGGCTATAGCATATTCCATGTAGATGTGGTACACACAATCTTGCGATCGCCCGTGTAAGGTGCGTCGCCACCCGTCAATCTTTAAGTTTTATCCACCAATATTTCGCAGATCCGCACCCTACAGATTAACACTATAATGCGAGTACCTCAGAAACAGAAGTATCATCCGCTAGAGAGCTAATCCATGCCCCCAGTGATCGTGGACTCCTGGTAGTGCCACGATCGTTTCAGGGCTAACCTGGAAAACCTATGAAGCCTTGCTGCAAGACTTGGGAGATAATCGCCCAACTCGCATTGCCTATGACCAGGGAGTAGTGGAGATCGGGATGCCAGGAGAACCTCACGAACTCGTCAATCGGCTGCTGGCAAAAATCATTACAATGCTGGAAATGGAGTTGGGGATGGAGGCGAATGATTTTGGTTCGACTACGCTGAATCGTGAAAGCATCTGAAAATTCAAGTGTGCCATCATAATACTACCCTACTTTTATAGATATGCAATCAACAAATGAGTATCCAGACTTTAGTTCTCAAGGATATCAGGTTGACCGAGTTCTAGGGGAAAATCGCTCTGGAGGTCGAGTTACTTACAAAGCCATTCAAATAAAAGATCAAAAAGCTGTTGCGATCAAGCAATTTCAATTTGCAGCCAGCACAACCTCTTGGGCTGGGTATCATGCTTATCAAGCAGAACTTAATATCTTAAAATCACTTAATCATCCTAACATCCCCCTATATCTTAATTCATTTGAAACTGCGAACGGCTTTTGCTTAATTCAGGAATACAAAAGAGCTGTTCCTTTGTCTCAGTCTCAACATTTTGAACCACAGGAAATTAAGCAAATTGCTATTGAGATATTGAATATTATTGTCTATTTACAGCAGCACTCTCCCTCTATTGTACATAGAGATATTAAGCCAGAAAATATTCTGGTTAATCGTTCACGACAGATCGCAGCTTATCTCATAGACTTTGGCTTTGCCCGCACAAGTGACGATACAACAGTTAGCAGTGTTGTTAAAGGCACAATGGGATTTATGCCACCAGAACAACTATTCAATCGTGAACTGACAGAATCATCCGATCTCTATAGTTTAGGAATGACACTAATTTGTTTATTGACAAAAACAAAATCAACGGAGATTGGAAATTTACTCGATGAGCATAGTCAGATTCAATTTAAAAAGAAGCTACCTAGATTGAATAATCAGTTTGTTAACTGGCTAGAGAAAATGGTATCTACCAGCATTAAAACCCGCTATCCTAATGCCGCTATTGCGTTGAAGGAACTTCAGCCAATTGACATTGGTCGTGAAAACGGTATCCTGGGAAAAGCGTTGAATTTCACAAATTCCAAACCAACAAAGGTTATATTTGGCAGCCTAGTCATTTTTGGAATCATGGGATCGCTTGGAACACTGATTGTGGCTCAACAAGCTCCTATGACTAGATACACAGACGAAATATTTTCCATGGTGAACAACACCCTGTGGCGAGTGGGGGAAGAACCTGGATTTTACCATCCAGTTCCCTGGAGATTTTCCGCCGACGGAACTGTGAGTGCAAGTAATTTGTGGGGGGGTGTTTGGAGAAAAAGCAATGTTAGGGCACGATCAATTGAAGTTCACATTGTGTACCCAGGGGGTGGTACAGAGAGTTTCTCTGTAATGTTTAGCCCTGACGGGCAAAGTTTTACCGCCTTTAAGGAAGGCAAAGAATATCGGTTTGCTGAAAGGATAATGCCATAGGAAGGCAGAGTTTAATCCCATGACTCAAGCAATCTGTGTGCGTAATCCTCGCACGGGTGAGGTGGAGGACTGGATTACACAATGGTATATGTCAGATTGATTGAGGACAACAGAATACTCAAATCCCCGACTTCTTCAAGAAGTCGGGGATTTAATAAGTTCTCACTTGTTTAAGGATGCAAAAACTCTAAATGGTCTCCTGGAATCGATCGCAATTTTGCAGCCGAGCCTTGCATTTTCAAGCGACCGCGTTCTAACATGATAATCCAATCGGCGCGATCGATCACTCGCGGCCTGTGACTGATAAAAATCGTCGTTTTCCCGTGCCGGTACATCAACAATTGTTCTAAAACTTCCGCTTCGCTTGCGGGGTCAAGCCCTGCGGTAGATTCGTCTAAAATCAATACGGGCGGGTTGTTGAGAATGGCGCGGGCGATCGCCAATCTTTGTCTTTGTCCGCCAGAAATATTTGCTCCAAACTCCCCTAAAACAGTTTGATATTTATCCGGCAATTGGCTGATAAATTCATCCGCCCCCGCAATTTTACACGCTTTCACAATCTGTTCAAAGCTGATATCTGGGCTCCCCAAACGAAAATTTTCGAGAATCGAACGGCTCCAAAAATGCGCTTCTTGAGGAACAAGAACCACCTGCTGTCTGAGACTGTCAAGAGACAAATCCTGCAAGTTGTAACCGCCTATTTTAATATTACCAGATTGCAGCGGGTACAGACCAGCAATTACTTTTGCCAACGTACTTTTTCCGCAGCCAGAAGAGCCGATTAAAGCAATTGCTTGACCGCCGGGAAACGTCACCGAAAAATTTTCCAGCAAGTCAAGTCTGCCGGGGTAGTGAAAACTAACACCCTTGCAAACAATACCCTCGCGATCCTGAATAGTTACAAAAGGTTTATTACTATCATTTTTTGTTTCCGGTTCAGCATCGATAACTTCCGAAAGCCGTTGAGTTGCTGTCTGGACGCGAGTTATTTCATCCGAAAATCCGACTAAGGAAGTCACCCAAGTAGTAACGTTTTGATTCATGCTAATAAACGCTAGCAATTGGCCGATACTCAATACCTTGTCAATCACCAAACCGCTGCCCAACCACAGCAGGCTAATGCTGCCCGCCGAGGCAATAAACCCGGAAAATATATTGTTGAGTATGCCAATTTGTGTAGTGCGGAAAGTGATATTTGCTAACCGACCGAAGCGGGTTTGAAATTCTTCCCAAAGTTGCTGACCGCTGCTAGTAGTTTTGACAGTCAGCGCGCCTTTAAAAGTTTCTACTAAAACGCCTTGAGTTTCGGCTTCTAACACAAATAAACTGCGCGTTTTTTGCTGCAATGCGGGCAAAAATACCACTGTAGATGCAGTCATTAACAGAGCAATCACTGTAGCGGCTAGCGTCAGTTCTTTGCTGTAAAATAGCATAAAAGTAAAAGAAACTACAGCGATAAAAAATTGACTAGGCAAGCTGATAGCGACTTGAGAAACTAATTTATTTATTTCTTGGATATCTTGTAATCTACTGACGATTTCGCCGCTGCGTCTGGTTTCGTAAAAACTCAAAGGCAATCGCAGAAATTTGCGCGCGAACTCCATCACCAATCCTAACTCTAAACGCTGGGAAAACTGAGCAATTAAGTTCGACTGTACTAATCCTAAACTGCTGCTAAAAAGGTTCATAACTATAACTGCGATCGCCACACTCGCCAAAAGTTGTCTGTCGCCCCGCACCAGAATGTCGTCGGTGAGCAGTTGAACGAGAAAAGGCGAAGAAATCGACAGCAAACCCAACACCACATTCAGCAAAAATGCTTCCATTAGAATCGGGCGGTAAATCCCAATCCGGCGCATCCATTTTTGTAAGGAATTGGCGGGCGGTTGGCCCTCTGCGGCCGCAAAAAACCGCTCCGCATCGGGTTCTACTAGCAAGCACAGCCAATCTGTCCAAGCTGCTGCTAATTCTGCTTTAGAAACATAGCGCATACCGACAGCCGGATCGCCGATCGCATATTTGTTGCCCTGTTTACCGTACAAAACAGCCCAGTGATAGCCGTTCCAGTGAATAATTGCCGGTAAAGGCGCTTGCTCAATTTGGTCTAAAATTGCAGCGGCTGCTCGCACCGATCGAGCATTAAAGCCGATCGCCTCAGCTCCTTGTTTCAAACCTAGTAAAGTCGTCCCTTGTTGGCCGGTGCCGACAAATTCTCGCAAGCGACTAATTGTAAAATTTAGTCCGTAAAATTTGGCGATCGAAGCCAGACAAGCTGCACCGCAATCTTCTTCGCTTTGCTGGAGAACAACCTGATATTTCATCAACCTGTTTACCTGTCCGAAAAAAGGCATTTCTCGGATAAAAGGAATGTTCTTTAACATTTGGCACAATGAATAATGAGTAGAGCCTAATGAACATTACCCCTCACCGACTAGCCAATCAGAACAAAGCACCCATAAACTTATGGGTGCTTGATTGATTCGGATCGATCAATCTCAATAGACAGCACTCAACTTTACCAGTAGCGGTACACTACTCTGAAGAATCCGTCGCAATTCCGGCGGTACACGACGTGACACGTCGGACGGTAACAGTTGTATTGATTAGAATAATAGTGACCGTCGTTGACGCTAGCTCATTCTTCAGAAGTGAGTGCAGAATACAGTGAATTGTCGTTTGTTTATTTCATGATAAAACTCCGTTTAACTTAATAAAATTGAAGGTGAACGAGAAATCTTATCTAATTTCTATAGCCTCGTTTAAATAGTGACCCATACTTCTGGTAGTGCTGTGCGAGTCCAGGAATATTACGGATAAATTTAAAAAAATTAGCCGATCGCACAACTTGAGTCAGCTATCTAAACTACTACGGTTTTGTAAGGGCGCTCGTTCGGATTGTACAGATAAAACTGACTGGGTTGCGGCAGGAAAAACAGCAGAGTGAGGCCAGGGCGGCTGCTGTTATCAGCCTCGCTATTGCTGTTAGCGCCGCTAACACCGCTGGTAATGCTGCCACCACTGACAGTAACAGATTCTCCATCGGTTAGTTCCATGAAGAGTGAATTTGGTTGATTTTCTGACATAAAAAACTCCTATTAATACCTATGTACTTACTTACTACCTACGCATAGAGTAAAAACCCGGCAACAGCGCCAAAAGTCATTGCAAAAACCCCATATTTTCCTGACTGTAGGCCGCTGGCTTCACTCGTCTTGATATTTGGCGAAGTTTGTGGGTGACAACGGCAAAGCTGTGCGGATTTTTACGTTGAGCCTGTGAATTTTGATTTAGACTTCTAAACCTATTCTTGGTTTCCGGAAAGCTGATAATAAAAGTGACAAAAGAAATCAGCGATCGATCTCTCCCTCTGTGCGAACTCAAAACTCAACACTCAAAACTATTCCCCTCTCCCCCAGCCGCCATGTCTCTCACTCCCGAAGCCCCACCCGCTGAAACCTTTGATAACGACCAGTTTTTGCCCCCAGTCAGCCGCTGGACGACTTTGGGGGGCATTTTGATGGTGGCGACCTTTGGCGGGGCGATCGCCCTCGCTAGCGTCACCAAATACAGCGCTACAGTCAAAGCAGACGCGATCGTCCGTCCGGCGGGAGAAGTGCGCGTCGTGCAAGCAGCAACCGAAGGAACCGTCGAAAGCATTGCTGTCAGCGAGAATCAGACAGTAAAAGAAGGAGATGCGATCGCCGTTGTAGACGCTTCGCGTTTGGGTGCTCAACAACAGCAGTTACAAGAAATAATTAATCAGTCTCAAACAGCAGCACAGCAAATCACCCAGCAACTGCGCGACTTAGAAAATCAAATTTTGGCCAGCGCCCAATTTAAAAGCATCCAAAGTGAAACTTCCGCCCAACAGGAATTAATCGAATCCGCTTTAGTAAAATTCGCCACATCGCTACCAGATGTCGCTGAGAGACTGGGCCGAAGTCGGCGGGTTTTGCTCGTTAAGCGATCGTCAATTCAACAACAATTGATTCAAGCTAAAAAACAACTAAATCAAATTGACTTAAAACTCGAAAATAGCGTGATCCGCGCGCCGGCTGATGGTACAATTCTCAGATTGGAAGTACGAAATACTGGTCAAACCGTACAAGCCAACAGCGCGATCGCCCAAATCGTCCCCAGCGACGTACCCCTGGTAGTCAAAGCCAAGGTGACATCCCAAGACATCGCCCGCATCCAAATCGGCCAACCGGTACAGATCAGGATTTCTGCTTTGCCTTTCCCCGATTACGGCACATTAAAAGGAACTGTCAGCGAAATCGCCCCAGATGCGATCGCCACTCAAAATCCCGCTAATAATTTAGGTACAGCTTATTACGAAGTGGCAATTAAGCCTGAACAAACTTATTTAACCAAACTCGAATCCGCCAACGGTCAATTCTTCGGAAAACCCCCGGCTAATGTCCCCCGCCAGTATTCGATTCAATCGGGAATGGAAGGTAGAGCCGATATTATTACCGGCGAAGAAACTGTTCTAACATTTATTTTGCGGAAAGCAAGGTTGCTGACAGATTGGTAATTAGTCAGTTGTCAGTTGTCAGGTGTTAGTTGTCAACAGTCAGCAGTCAACAGTCAGCAGTCAGCAGTCCACCGCCAGAAAATTAGAGGCTCTGAAATTGAAATAACGTGTCAATATAGAAATGTGAGTTTAATTCTATTCTTTCCTCATGGGCAAACAGCGCGTTCTTTCAGGAGTTCAGCCAACAGGCAATCTTCACCTCGGCAATTATCTCGGTGCCATTCGCAACTGGGTAGAAGGTCAAAGTCAGTACGAAAATTACTTTTGCGTAGTCGATTTGCACGCAATTACCGCACCGCACAATCCCGCAACTCTAGCCTCCGACACTTACACGATCGCCGCACTCTATTTAGCTTGCGGGATCGATTTAGAATATTCTACTATTTTCGTGCAATCCCACGTCTCGGCGCACACAGAACTAGCATGGCTGCTCAACTGCATTACGCCGATTAACTGGCTCGAAGATATGATTCAGTTTAAAGAAAAAGCAGTTAAACAAGGTGAAAATGTCAATGCAGGCTTGCTAAATTATCCCGTGTTAATGGCAGCCGACATCTTGCTTTACGATGCCGACAAAGTGCCAGTAGGAGAAGACCAAAAACAGCATTTGGAACTCACCCGCGATATTGTCATCAGATTAAATCACCAATTCGGCACACCCGAAAAGCCAGTATTGAAACTTCCCGAACCGTTAATTCGGACTGACGGTGCGAGGGTAATGAGTTTGACAGATGGCACGCGCAAGATGTCGAAATCTGACCCTTCCGAACAAAGTCGAATTAATTTATTGGATTCGCCAGATACGATCGCCAAAAAAATCAAGCGCTGTAAAACAGATGCCGTGCGGGGTTTGACTTTTGACGACCCCGATCGCCCCGAAGCTAGAAATTTGCTGACACTTTATCTCCTGCTTTCCGGCAAATCTAAGGAAGAAGTAGCCACGGAGTGTGAAAACATGGGTTGGGGAGATTTTAAACCCTTGCTGACAGAGACGGCAATTAATGCCCTCAAACCAATTCAGGATAAATACAAGGAAATAATGGACGATCCGGGATATTTAGAGTCTGTACTACGTCGAGGAAGAGAACAAGCCGAAGCTATTGCTAATCAAACTCTAACCAAGGTGAAGACAGCTTTGGGTTATTCTTTACCTGTTTAGTTGTTAGTTGTTAGTTGTTAGTTGTTCTTGGTTACTTGTTAAGAATGACAACTGCCAACTGCCCACTAACAACTGCCAACAGTCAACTGCCAACCGTCAACAGTCAAATAACAAACAACCAATAACAGACAAATAATCATGAACCGTTTTCGCACAGCCTGCACCACCCCCGGAGAATTTATAATTACCGCCGAAGTTGCCCCACCAAAAGGCGGCGACATAACTCACACAATTCAAATGGCTGAACGCCTCAAAAACAGAGTTCACGCAATTAATGTCACAGACGGGAGTCGCGCAGTTTTGCGAATGTGCCCGCTAGCAGTTTCGGCGATTTTAGTGCAGCACGGAATTGAGCCAATTTGTCAAGTTGCTTGTCGCGATCGCAATCTAATTGGCCTGCAAGCTGATCTCATGGGAGCCCACGCTTTAGGCATTCGCAATGTATTAGCACTTACAGGCGATCCCGTCAAAGCGGGCGACCATCCTAAAGCAAAAAGTGTATTCGATTTGGAATCAGTTCGGCTATTGCAAGTTATTCAAAAAATGAACGGCGGCCAAGACTGGAATGACAAACCTTTAACCGACGGAGTTACTGATTTATTTGTAGGTGCAGCAGTCGATCCGCAATCCCCCAGTTGGTCAGGTTTGCAAAGTCGATTTGAGAAAAAAGTAGAGGCTGGGGCACAGTTTTTTCAAAGTCAATTAATTACAGATTTTGAAGTGTTGGATAAGTTTATGCACCACGTTGCAGCGGGCTACAACAAGCCAGTTTTAGCAGGAATATTTTTGTTTAAATCAGCTAAAAATGCTGAATTTATTAAAAAATACGTGCCGGGAGTTCACATCCCACAAGAGACTATCGATCGTTTAGCAAAAGCTCCAGAACCTTTGCAGGAAGGCATAAAAATTGCTGCCGAACAAGTCAAGCTAGCGCGGCAGATTTGTCAAGGAGTTCACATGATGGCCGTCAAACGAGAAGATTTAATTCCTCAAATTTTGGATTTGGCCGGAATCGAGCCACTGAGCTAAGATTAAACGTAGGGGCGGGTTTTAGCAACTATAAAGGCCTAAAATGAAGGCTTTCGTAAACTCGTAAACCCGCCCACTCCGGCGCTACCATTTTGAACATCAATAAAACAATCATGCTTCAAACTGTAGGCAATCCCACCACTTCTCCCGCAGTCGAACAACGTTTCACTTGGCGCGGTTTGACATGGCATCAATTCAAGGCCATTCAAGCTGCCTTTGAAGGCGTGCCGAATGTACGCTTATTTTATTGTGATGGAGTTCTAGAAATTGTGGGTACTGGAAGGTTGCATGAAGCGATTAGGTGTTTGATGGGCTTGCTAATGGGACAGTATTTTCTGCAAAGAAGAATTGTATTTTTTCCCAGCGGTACTTATAGTCAGATTGTCGAAGATCAAGTCGAGTATCAAGCAGATTTGTCTTATTGTTTCGGAACTATTAAAGATGTTCCAGATTTATGTATTGAGATTGTTATCACTAGCGGTAGTCCGATTAAACTTCATAAATACCGACTGATGGGAGTCCCGGAAGTCTGGTTTTGGGAAGACGGCACTTTAGAGCTTTACCATCTGCGAGAGGAAGGTTACGATCGCATTACTAGCAGCGAAGTGCTGCCCGACTTAGACTTGTCTTTGCTTAAACGCTGCATTTTGTTTGCTTCACCTTTGGATGCGCTTGAGGAGTTTTCTAGAGGAATGGGCGATCGGGAAAATTGACCAATAAACTAATTTTGAAATAGCTCGATCGACTAAACGGTTATTAAATAGGAGCAACTGGCAATGACTGACTCAGAAATACTTAATTCTGATACCATTAAAACACTAAATACTAGCATATCTGAAGTTACAGTTTATACCGATCGCGCTTTGGTGACGCGCCGTGGCACAGTGACATTGACGGGAAACGAGCGAGAATTGGCGATCGCCTCTGTTCCCGCAACCCTCGAAACAGAGTCAGTTAGGGCCACGGGTGCGGGTACAGTTGCTGTGCGATTGCTGGGAGTGCGAACCGAAACAGTGTTTAGCAGCGAACCAGTGGGCGATCGCACGGCCGAATTAACCCAACAAATTCAGGAATTACAAACCCAAAGACGGGGAATTAACGACAAAATAACCGCCCGAAAAATTCAGCTCAAATTTGTCGAAGGTTTAAGCGAAAAAAGCGTCGGTTTCTTTTCCAGCAGCATCGCCCAACAGCAGGTAGGTTTAAACGAAACAGGCGAATTGCTCAACTTTGTAGGAACTAATTACCTAAAATATGTAAGTGCGATCGCCCAGCACGAAAAACAGCAGCGCGAATTAGACAAGCAAATAGAAGCTTTGCTGCTGCAGTTGCGACAAGTACAAGCTCCCCATTCTCAGCAAAGTTTTAACATCATTGTTGCCATAGAACCCAGCGGCACCGGCAATTTTGAACTAGAAGTTTCCTATGTAGTCATGGGATCTCGCTGGGTTCCCCTTTACGACTTGCGAGTAAACACTACCAACAACCAAATTAATCTCAATTACCTAGCCGAAGTCAATCAAAATACAGGCGAAGATTGGACGGGAGTAGCGCTGACTTTATCCACAGCCAAACCGGGAATGGGAACTCTACCGCCCCAACTCAAACCCTGGTTTATCGATATTGTTCGCCCAATATCTGCTCAACACCAAGACTTTTCGATGAAACGCAGCCGACAGACGGCGGCAGCAGAGATGGCGACATACTCTGAATTAGATATGGCAGACGCGGCACCATTAGCAATGATGGTTATGCCCCCTGCGGCTGCCGCACCCGAACCCATAGACGCTACAACAGCCACAGCCAAAGTATCAAGAGAAGGAGGCACTGTCTCTTTTCAAGTAGGGGGAAATACCAAGATTCCTAGCGACGGCACGCCGCACAAAGTCACTATTTTCAGCGAAAATTATCCGTTTAAACCTGAATATATAGTCGTCCCGCGATTAGTCAGTTTTGCCTATTTGCAAGCAGTTGTTGTGAATCCGCTGACAGGTGCAACCCTGCTGCCCGGTAAAGCAAATATTTTCCGCGACAACACTTTTGTCGGCAGTGTGCCGTTAGAAAATGTTTCCCCAGGACAAGAATTTACACTGAATTTAGGAATAGACGAAGGATTAAAAATTGAGCGCGAGTTAGTAGAAAGACAAGTAGATAAAAAACTGATCGGTCAGCAGAGGCGCACGAGTTACGCTTATCGCTTAAATGTGACTAACTTGCATCAGGTGCAGGTACACCTGACACTAAAAGAGCAATTGCCAGTCAGCCGTAATGAACAAATCAAAGTGCGATCGACTCTCACTAATCCGAAGATAGTAGCAGGTGAAATGGGACTGCTAGAATGGATAATGTCTCTGCCGCCGCAAGCAAAGCAAGAGTTATATTACCAGTTTGTTGTCGAACATCCTCCCGAGTTAACAGTCACGGGTTTAGATATTTAATACCCATCAGTTGTCAGTTGTCAGATGCCTGTTCTCAGGAATTACATCTTCCTTCTTCCGAATTCCATCGGATTTCTTCCTTCGGCTATAAAGCAGCTTATTTCTTCCCGCCACAGGCTACCAATTTTTTCTGTATACACAACTGTTGAAACATTAAATCTGCTATTGATTCATAAGCTGGGGCTGTGGGGTGTACGCCATCCCGAAAATAACTTTCTACCCTCGTTTTCGGCAATTTTGACCAGGCTGCATGAGTGTCTATGACTGGAATTTTTAAAGCTTTTAGCCGATCGACAAACTCGGATTTAAACTTCGGCTGATTCGGTACGGGCAGTAAATCCGCTCGATCGCAAGTATACAACACAAACAACGGAATATTCTTAGCCCGCACCAAAGCAACTATTTGCTCAAATCGCTGCATATTTTCCCTAAACCGTTGTGATTCCGACACCGGCACTCCCGCCGCAGGAGAATTCGATACAAAAACTCTTGACAATGGCGGCATAATGTGTCTTTGAAACACTTCTTGAATTGCCAATAACGGTTTGCGATTCGGCATCAACGGGTCCTTTCCCACCCCCGCGCTGCTGCTTGGAGGTTGTAGCAAATCGTGAGTACCAATTTGCAAAATCACAGCATCGCTTTCAAAAGTGCCAAACTTGCGAATATATCCCAATTGATTGCCAATTCCCCAAGAACCGGCAGAAGCATTCAGCACCTCAACTTGCTTTTTTATGCCCAACAAACGCGCTTCAAACAATTCTGGAATAGTTTCTATCTGATCGGTGGTATTATTACCGTTGAGAACCGAATCTCCTATCATCAAAATTCTGAGAGTACCTTCAGGCTTGGCTGAATCGATTTGTTCAGAACGCTGAGAAAATTGATTGTACTCAACTCTATTGCCAAAGCGATATACAAGTTGATTTGGTGCAAATATATAGCCAGCATTCGCATCAGCTTGCAGCAAGGCAGGATTTCCGAATCCGAGCAAGCGCAAGGCAAGTTCTACCGCACTGAAAGATGCGATCGCCCAACCGACCATCCAATACTTAGCTTTCAAAAATTTACCTGTAATTGGTAAACTGCAAAGCCATCGGATAATCTTCTTGCTTCAACCGTTGAATTACCAACTGCAAATCATCCTTATCCTTAGCCGAAACGCGCACTGCATCACCTTGAATCGAGCCTTGAATCTTTTTAAACTCATCTCGAATTAATTTAGTGATTTTCTTGGCAATTTCCTGGTCAATCCCTTTTTTCAGTTTGATTTCTTGGCGTACTCTAGTACCACTAGCAGCTTCAATTTTCCCATAATCAAAAATTTTCAGAGACAAATTGCGCTTGGCGGCTTTAGTTTGCAAAACAGTGTGAATCGCGTCGAGAGTAAATTCACTGTCAGTATTGACAGTAATTGCTTCAGCGCCCAATTCTACAGTGGTTTTGGTATCTTTCAAGTCGTAACGGCTTTGAATTTCTCGCGTTGTTTGGTCAACAGCATTGACTAATTCTTGCCGATCGAAATCGCTGACAATATCAAATGAATAACTAGCAGCCATAAATTAGTAATTGGTAATGGGTAATTGGTAAAGGGTAATGGTAATTAGTCATTACTTAAGCGTCTCTTAACTAATGACTAATGACTCATGACTACTGATTACTGACTAATAATAATTAGCCATTAACAGCCATTAAACTGAAATAGAATAAAGTAGCTGTGCAAGAAGAACTAATCGCAAACATGAGCGATCGCCCCAGCGGCACATTCAGAATATAGAAAACCGAAAACAACAACCGGGCGATCGTAAAAGCGATCGCAGCCCAACCCGCCGCTTCCGAATCTACCCCCGTCACAAAAGCCATCAAAGCCGCCGCTGAAAACAGCATAAACGTCTCAAACGAATTTTGGTGAGCCCAAGTTGCGCGCTGAGCGTAAGCAGGCAACCTCTCAAACATAGCGCGGGGGGCTGCTTGGTCGTAGCCTAGCTGCAAGCGGGCGAACGCAACCACCAAAAACGGTGCGTAAACCAGCGCCGCAGCAGCAGCAATACAATCCAGGAGAATAACCGACACAGGCAATCCCAACACCATCATCCGCCTCGCAGTTCAATCAAAATAGAACAGAGTAACCACCTTGCGCTGTTCCTCCGCATCCTGGCAAGTTTTCAGCAAAGTGTGGCTTTCGTGAAAAGCAAAACAGATCAGTTGCTGACAGCGAGAAATAATCTCCTGATTGCACATGGCGCTTGCTTCCGGGAGAGACAAACTGTCATTTTTGGGATTTTCTACCAAATGTATCACTTGTTCGAGTTGGTCGCGAGACTCCCTAGGCTGGCGACTCATGCTTTGCGGCAAAATCACCGTTAGCAGATTAGGATCTGCTCGCATGGCCCCCCGAATTGCGGCTGAATTGGTGCCTGTAGCGCCAGAAGTGATGAGCTGATTGCCTCCCAGAACTATGGCATAGCTCAGCATCTCAATTAGCTGCTGGTGGGTAATAGGAACGTGGCGAGAACCCAAAAGAGCAATCCGCTTGGAGCTGGTTTGCTGGATCGCCGCAAGTTCTTGTAAAAAATCATCTACTCTGGGTAGCTCAATTGATTGACTCAAAGAATTTATTAAATTAAATAAAACTACGTTGTGGATTTTAGCAGACTCACTAGCCATTGCCGCCAAAAAGAAGTTAAGAATTGCTGATTGACGGACTCAGACTAGAGGATCTGGAGGTTTGGGGAAGCCAGAAGGCAGAAGGTCTGAAGACATTCGGCAGCCGCAGCTCAAAATAGAATTCAAGAAAAATTGAGAATTTAAGAATTTTGGCTTTTTATTTATTTAAACAAAAAGTTCTCTCTGCCGAATACCTTCGTCCCTCAGCTCCGGCGGCCTTCTTAATGGACTTGATCGCTCAGGCCCAAGGATGCCATCATGCCATCAAGGTCAAAATGTTCTGCCATTAGCTGAGTAACGCATTCCACCTTGATCGGTTCGTGCAGGCGCACGTTACCAAAGGTGCTGTCGATAATTTCTACCGTGGTTAAGGTATCCAAATCAACAGACAAAACCGGAATTTCCATTTCTTCTGCCCTCCCGATCACTAGGGGAGAAGGAGGCAAGTGGCCTGTCAAAATTAAGCACTGAGTCGAGCTCTCCAGAGCCGCTAGCTGAATGTCTGTGCGATCGCCCCCCGTCACCACCGCCATATTTCTCGCTTTGCGGAAATACTTCAGAGCAGAACTAACATTCATCGCGCCAATTGTCAAGGTTTCCACCATCAAGTCCAAACGGTCTCGACGGCACAGCACATCAGCTTTCAATTGGTGCACCAATTCTTTGACGCTGACACTTCGCAGCAAAGCACTTCTCGGCAGCATTCCCAAAACTGGAATACCCGCACCCTCCAGAAAAGGCCGCACAGTCGCCGTTACGGATTCGAGTTTGTCCGAGGGAACGTCATTGAGTACCACGCCCAGCAACCGCGAACCCAAACGCTGTTTAGCAGACAGCAAATCGTCTACATACAGATCGATCGGGCGGGCTACCAACAGCACAGAGGCATCAACCGCCTCAGCCACTTGAGCCAAAGACAAGTCAAACAGACTGCCTTCCTCCAAATTAGCTGGGCCTTCTAACAGCACCAAGTCTCCGCTGGGAGCTTGCAAATATTGCGCTAAAGACTGGCGGTAATCTGTCTTGTCTTCTCTCCGCAAACGCTTGTGAACCGTCTCTTCATCCAAATACAGCAGTGTTGACGGCATCTGACTTTCTGAGAGCTTCAGCGTCTCTACCGCAAACCGCACGTCTTCCTCCTCGATCCCAGCTCCCTCGGAGCTGAAACAGGTTCCCAGAGGTTTGCCGTAGGCGACGGCCAGTCCTTTTTCCCGGAGTCCGAGTGCCATCCCTAGGGCGATGGCAGACTTGCCACTGTAAGCTTTTGTGGAACCGATCAGTAAGTATTTAGTCAATTTGGGTACGCCTTCAATCCTCAATTTGCACCTGTCTATTTCAATAAATTTAGTTTTTTCTACAGTATTTCTGAACTGCGACTCAAGTTGGCAATATTATACTCGATTTTGTCGCTTTTGGGCAGATTGTTTTTTTTTGGTAAACTTTTATTCACCTGTTCGCAACCCTTTTTTTCCCATTCTTTTTACTTGATTTGGGGAAAGCAGTTTTTAAATTGTTTGTTTTACCCGCAGTTTTTGATAAGTTTTTATCGCCCATAATTCCTTGGAAAACAGATTTTAATTATAAAATCTTTAGCCATTTTTATTACTAAACTTAGAGTTTACTACCGACTTTTATAAAATAAAAATAACCGGGTAGAAGTGGTGATTTCACTAGAAACACCTATTGACAGGGCTTGGTGCAGTTTGTATTTGGTATATAGCAATCCTAAATCATTTGTGAATTTCTTACCCCCTCCCCTTCATAAGGAGAGGGTTGGGGTGGCGTCAAAAAAATCCCACTCATTTAGGATTGCTATCATACAGGTATTTTGTAGGAATAAAGCCCGGTGCTTGCCTGCTCATTTTTGCATATAATTGAAAATCGATACGTTGTATTATTAGTTATTAATTATTAGTGCGATCGCCCGCGTTCAAACTGAGCGGTGGGACTGCGAGCAATAAGCTGCTTAGGAGCGGGCTTCTAGCTTCTAAACACCTAAATTGTCGGGCGGCCTGGGCTGGAATTTCCGCAGCCCAAAGGCTGATTGCGATGCTAGCCCGATCGCACTTCAAGGGCTGTAGATTGATTTTGCTTGGGTGGCTCTACAGCGCTTTCCTCTCAGCTACCGAGTCGCAAAATTTGAACGAAATCGGACGGCGCGAACGCATTCGCACAGCACCCATGTCCGAAATAGGCTGTTGGGCTTGTCCCACAACAAATACAGCAGTTTTCAATTGGATGAAATACAAATAGGGACTCAGGCTTTGCCTGAGTCCCTACGCGAAATCTGTATCACGCTCAATAGAAAATTGCTGTAGATTTACTTTAGCAATCGGGATAAGTGCTGACCCCCAAAGGGATTATTGAGAATGATCCCACCACTCACTTACTATTTCCGCTTCTCAAATAGGGCTGGCGCACCAATCATGTAATGTTGCCGTCGTGGCGTTACACTATTGGTGCGCCAGTTATAGCGCCCGTCAATCGATTTTAGATTTTAGATTTTAGATTTTAGATTGAAGAAAGCGACCCCACTGGTAAATCCGGGGGCTGGCGATCGCGAGCGAGGAGCTTTTTTCTCGATCCACGAATCAATCCCGGTGCCCCGGATTAAATTACTTGATTGTCAATTGCGGACTTTTGGGAGTGCGGCTGCGGTGAAAGTTATTCATCCATTCGCATCAGCTTGCGGTAAAACGTTTTAGAAAAATCGACAGTACGAGTCCGCTGAAAAGTCAGGAGAACCTCAATTAAGCAACTAACAAACTCAGAGCTTTGCATAGTCACTTCGTAGCTGAGTTCAGCATTGCCGTCAAACAACACCCGACAGCGGGTTAAATCGATCGGCAGCGACGAGATATTCCAACTAGCGACAAACGGCACGCTCTCCCCGCCGTCAATTTTTCTTGCCCCCTCCAAGCTTTTGAGCTTGTAGAGGCCAATAGCGTGCGGTAAAAACTTGCGCCTGGGCTCTTGACAGAAAGGCGCGTAGACTTTCACTTCTTTATCATCGGCTGGCTTGAGTTGAGGAATAGACATATTTCCACCTCAGACAATTATTACTAACAGATAGTTTATATCCCCAGAAAAAACTAACAGATATTCCTGGTCGATCGCAAGCAAAAGTCAATCCAAATACTCTATGCAGTGCCCGTTTACCAGGGTCGTAGAAGCACCGAACCCGCTGGTTGTCCTCCCGTCCGCTTTCGACAAAAGTCCAGAAACTGATACAGTAGATGCTTATATCTAAAATCAAAAACTATTGGTGGTTGAATCAAGTAACCTATGCAGGAGAGTTCTTGGCCAGAAAACGACGCTCGCAGCGAGCTTAACTTGGACATCTCTGATTTAGCTCAAGAAGAGCTCAAGAGTTTGACCTCGAACTCGAAGCTCAGCAAAGTATTTGCTATACCAGACATTGGCGACAGGGTGTTTGACGCGGAAACAAAAGCAGATCTCCCGGTGGCGGTGCCTGTGCCGGGAACTCCCTCTTTTCCTCAAAATCTGTACCGGGGACGCCGCGGAAAAGCCGCCGCAGTGCTGACTGCGATTTGGGCCGGCACGATCGCCCTGCACTTGATTTCTTGGGGTGCGTGGGTAGTGTGGGGGTTGACGGGACTGCTGTGGATGCAAGCATTTCGAGTGTTGTTTGCGGAACCCAAGCCCGCACTGCCGCCTCTTGCCGATGAAAGTCGAGAGGATTGGCCTTACGTGTCGCTGCTGGTGGCAGCGAAAAATGAGGAAGCGGTGATTGCCCGATTCGTAGAATCCATCTGCAATGTAGATTATCCGATCGACCGCTACGAAGTTTGGGCGATCGACGATCACAGCAGCGACGCCACGCCGCTAGTATTGGAACAGCTAACCAAAAAGTACCCCCAGCTCAAAATATTTCGCAGAGGAGCAAATGCCAGCGGCGGCAAGTCGGGAGCACTGAATCAAGTGTTGCCGCTGACTTGCGGGGAATTTGTCGGCATATTTGACGCCGACGCGACGGTAACGCCGGATTTGCTGCGCCGGGTGCTGCCGATGTTCGATAGAGAAAAAGTAGGAGCTGTGCAAGTCAGAAAAGCCATCGCCAATGCTTCGGTAAATTTTTGGACTCGTGGCCAAGAAGCAGAAATGGCTCTCGACAGTTTTTTCCAGCAGCAGCGGATTGCGATCGGCGGCATTGGAGAATTGCGCGGTAACGGCCAATTCATGCGTCGCACCGCCTTGGAAAGCTGCGGAGGCTGGAACGAGGAGACGATTACCGACGACCTGGATTTGACTGTGAGGCTGCACCTAGACCGATGGGACATTGAATTTCTCGCTTTCCCAGCCGTGTCAGAAGAAGGAGTCACTAACCCTCGCGCTCTGTGGCACCAGCGCAATCGCTGGGCAGAAGGTGGCTATCAGCGTTATCTTGACTACTGGCGGCTAATTTTGCGGAACCGCATGGGAACTGGGAAAACTTGGGATTTATTTGGATTTTGGGTATCTCAATATTTCTTACCCACAGTAGCGCTACCCGACTTTGTGATGTCAATTGCGCTGCGCCGGATGCCGATCGCCAGTCCCATAACTTTTATGACCCTTACATTGTCGGTGGTGGGAATGTTTGTCGGTTTGCGCCGCACTCGCAAAGAGACCAAATTTGACGTAAGGCGAGTTTTTGTCACCTTGCTGCAAACGCTGCGGGGTACTGTGTATATGTTCCACTGGCTGCTGGTAGGGACTGTGACGGCTCGGATTGCGCTACGGCCCAAGCGGCTCAAATGGGTCAAAACCGTCCATCAAGGCGCTGTTAATAGCATCCAGTAAACAATTCGCCGAAATATCTCGGCACATTATCGCCGAACGTCCGAAGATTTTCCCCGACAAAAAAACACCAACGCTCGCCCAATATCTCCCCGCCAGACCCTAAGAGTAAAATTTGGCAATTCCGAGAAAAAAACACTTTGAAACAGCTTAGGTAATAGGTGAGCGGCGAGCGCTAATAGGGAATAAGTAATCGGCAATACAAAAGTCAAAAATTAAAAGACAAAAGCGATAATTTTTAACTTTTAACTTGACAAAAAACCAATTACTATCTATTAATTATGAATTGCCAATTAGGACGAATTGCTTGTTGCCAACTACCCGTCACCCGTAATTGATAATGGATTTGTTAGAGTACCAAGCTAAATCTTTATTTCGACAGATGGCAATACCGATTTTGCCGTCGCAGCGGATTGACAATCCCGCCGACCTCAAAGGACTGAAAATTCCCTACCCAGTTGTACTAAAATCGCAAGTGCGGGCTGGGGGACGGGGCAGGGCGGGCGGTATCAAGTTTGTGGAAAATACGATCGATGCAGTAGCAGCGGCTCAAACAATTTTTAATTTGCCGATCGAGGATGAATATCCCCAAGTCCTGCTGGCAGAAGCAAAGTACAACGCCGACCAAGAATTGTACTTAGCGGTACTCCTAGACCCCGTAGCCCGCCGCCCGGTGCTTCTGGGATCGAGACAAGGAGGTATGGATGTCGAAGGGTCGATCGAGCAAATGCAGCAAGTTGCCGTAGATCAAGAATTTTCCCCATTCTACGCGAGGCGTCTCACGCTGAAAATGGGATTGCAGGGAGACTTGATTCAATCGGTGAGCACCATTGTCGAAAAAATGTACCGGCTGTTTGTCGAAAAAGATTTAGATTTAGTAGAAATCAATCCTCTCGGCATCAGTCCGACGGGAGAGGTAATGGCTTTAGACGGTAAAGTCACCGCCAACAACGATGCCTTGGGGCGACATCCAGATTTGGCCACACTCTCGGAGAAGAGGCAAAGCAGCGGGCTGGGACGGGAAAGGAGAAGTCTCCATGCCCCTGGCGATCGCTCCCATTCGCACTCGAAGCCTCAGCAGTCGCCGGAGTTTGACCCCAAATCTAAATCCCCACTCTCGCATTCCGAATCCCTGCAATTAATAGAACTAGACGGGAATATCGCGATTTTGTGCAACGGAGTGGGCCTGACAATGGCAACTCTAGATGCTGTAACCCACCAAGGAGGAAAACCAGCTAATTTTGTGAATATTGGTTCCCTAGACCGCTACGATGCAGCAAATGCCCTGCGCGATCGCGTGGATTTGGGTCTGGAGTTAGTCGCTCAGGATAAAAGCGTTAAGGTGATACTTGTAAATATTTTGGGCAGCGCCTCCAAGACGGAGGAAATAATCGCCGCAGTAACCGGCTATTTGGAACGGAAAGCTCGCGCTAACCGCCACATCCAAGTTGTGCTGCGGCTGGTAGAGATCGATGCTGATGCTGTTAAAAAGCGTTTGGGACAGTTGCCGGTGCAGCTAGCTAGCACTTTGGATGAGGCCGCGGCCGCTTCTGTATCCTCCGTCAAGTAGCGGCAGTTGATCGGCAAACAATGAGATTTCTGTACAGATGAAGGCCTTCTGCTTTTTACAGATCGAGTGTCAAGTGGGAAAAAATGAATTTAACTCCTGAAAGCAAAGTCCTAGTACAGGGCATTACAGAATCTCCCGCGTCCACCCGCGCCGCCCTGATGATGAAAGCATACGGCACGAATGTAGTCGCCGGTGTCAGTCCCGGTCGGGGGGGCTGGAAGTGGAGGGAATTCCGATTTTTGATTTGGTAGAACAAGCAGTGGCGGCAGTGGGTCACGTTGACACTGCGGTAATTTTGGTAGATGCTTACTCGGTGCTGGATGCGGCTCTAGAAGCGATCGCCGGAGGAATTCGGCAAATCGCGATCGTGACTGGGGGAGTGCCTCCTCTGGATATGGTGCACTTAGTCAGAAAAGCAGAGGCCACCGAAACTTTGGTAATCGGGCCCAACGGTCCGGGGATTATTGTGCCCGACAAACTCCTGCTGGGAACTCACCCCAAGGAATTTTACACTCCCGGCCCGGTGGGAGTGATCAGCCGCAGCAGCACTTTGACTTACGAAGTTGCCCTAGAACTGACGGAGGCTGGGTTGGGACAGTCGATGGCGGTTTGTATTGGCTGCGACGCGATTGTCGGTTCTTCTTTTATGCAGTGGCTGCAAATTTTGGACGAAGACGACAGTACGGAAGCGATGGTTTTGGTGGGGGAAGTTGACGGGTGGAGTGAACAAGCTGCTGCTTCTTACATCGCCTCGGCGATCGACAAACCCGTGGTTGCTTATCTGGCCGGCCGCTACGCTCCCAAGGGGCCGTCTTTGGGCCACGCCGGCATCCTGATCAGTTCTCGGGCGGCTGCCCAGAAAGCCTTTGGAGTTACGGCCCCAAACAAAATGGCTGCCTTTGAAGAGGCGGACATACCTGTGGCGGCTCGACCTTCAGAGATTCCTAAGTTGCTCAAAAAATTGCTAAAGAAAAATTGATTGCTTTGGGAGTTTTCACAAAAGTCCTAACCCTTTTGGGGGTTGGGATAGGACTAGGGCGGGGGCGGGTGTAGTCTCAAAAGTGTGGGCAGAATGCCACAGCAGCCGCTTCAACCCGCCTTTGGGACACATTTATGATTTTTTTTACCAAAGACCTCTGACCGGCGCCACAGGCTGCGGTGCGGGTGCTGGCAAGGGGGCGGCGCGGCGCGGCGCTGGAGGCGGAGTGGTTGGCTGCACGCTGCGGCGAGGTTCGATCGGACTTTCGGTGGGATTTGTTTCAGTGGTGCGAGTTGTCGATCGCCTCACATCTTGAAGCAGGCTTTGCAGAGTTCCGGCTATACTCTGAACTCTCCCAACAGCGGTGCGAACGCTGGCCACATCTACGTAAACCTCGTTGAGAGGATACTTTTTCAGGATTTCCAGCAGCGATACCTTACCGTCATCACCGGATGCCAGCATCACCGCTGCCCGCAGAGCTTTCCCGCTTTCTGTGCGACGCTGAGTCCGAATGGCTTGACCGATGTCGTCAGTGATTTTTTCTCCCGGGGTGCTGTAAACTACCCTAGCCAGATTAGCAGGCTTTAAACCAATTTCTAAACCCATGAACCCCCGTAGTATTTGCGCGTCCATTTTGGAGAACCGGATAATTTGTTGGATGGTTGGCGTCGTCGTGCCGTTTTTAGCAAATTCTTCTAAGTCGCTGATATCGATGGCTTGTCTGATCGGGCCAAATGTGAGGACAACTTTTTCGGCCCCTAATGCTCTACTGCTGCTAGATAATACGCTCGCGCTTGCTCCTAAAAATATGGCAATGCCGATCGATACAAATTTTGTTAATTTCATATTCTGTTTCACCGATCGATTAAAATTATTTTTTCTAGATTTGTACATTATAGATGCAGCAGTTATATTCTACAAGTTCGCGAGCGTAAGTTGTGCCAGCCTCGCACCCACAATCTCGATCGAGACTTTTTCTCATCTTGACTTTAAGAATAAGTAACCACATCTGCCGAAATCTGTTCGCTTCTATTCCTTCTGCCTTCTACCTTCTACATCTCCTGCCTTCTACATCAGAGTGTCTTCCGCCTTTTACATAATAAGTGCCTTATAAAAATTATAGGAACTGCCCTCACGGGAGGACGTTCTTAATTGCACAAACATAAGGGCTCGATTGCTTCTTCTTTCTCTCTTAGGCAACTAAATCCATCTTCCTTCTTCCCTCCATCTTCCTTCTTCCCTCTTCCATCTTCCTTCTTCCCTCTTACATCTTCCTTCTTCCCTCTTCCTCTTCCATCTTCCATCTTCCTTCTTCCCTCTTCCATCTTCCCTCTTCCATCTTCCTTCTTCCCTCTTCCTTCTTGCTTCTGCTATATGTTGAAAACCAAGCGCAAATCCAAGAAATCCAAACACAAGCACAGCGAAAAAACAACAGCGCTAAGCAAAAAAGAAGTAGCTGCACAAAAACGCAAAATTTCCGAAAAGCGCAATGAACTGGTGCAGGCGATCGCCATAAGCTGCTTAGTCACCGTTGCTCTCAGCATTCCCCTGTTGTTCGTAGCCGGCCCTAAGATTGCTATTGCAGGAGGCGCAGCCGCAGCCATCTTGCTGCTTTCCTACAAATACCCCCGTCAAGCTTTGTGGACTTTTCTAATTTACCTGCCTTTCAGTGGCACAATTACTTACGCAATTGGTGGCGGGAATGCTGCATTTCAAGTAGCCAAAGATGCTTTCTACATACCAGCTCTCATCGCCCTAATTCAAAGCTGCAAAAAGAAACAGTTGCCCGTCTTCATTCCCAAAGAAATGGTTTCTACCTTCAGCATCCTGTTGATGATGGCAATGCTGACTTTGATTTTTGTGAACGGGGAGATGCAGCTCAACCCTATGAAGGGCGACAAACCAATTCTGCAAGGAATTCTCGGCTTAAAAGTATTGATAGGTTACATACCGCTGATGGCCTGTACCTATTATCTGCTCCGCACTAAGAAGGATTTGGTATTTTTTAGTCGAATGCACATCGTTTTGGCGATCGTTTGCTGCCTCCTCGGTTTGATTCAGTACCTGTTGCTGCAAAGTGGAAAGTGTGCGGGAACCAGAGGAATGACCGGAGCAGAATTATATAAAGCAACGCTGGAAGCTAGATGTTTTGTCGGCGGTTCTTTGGTGTTTAGTCCAGAAGTCAAGTTTGTGCGCTTGCCGGGAACTTTTGTCGCGCCTTGGCAGTGGGCGTGGTTTTTAATTTCTAATGCTTTTTTAACCTTTGCTTCTGCCTTTTGCGATCCTTCATTCTGGTGGCGACTTATCGGTTTATTTGGCATGGCTTTAGTATTTGCCAATGCAGTTATTTCCGGTCAAAGAGCTGCTTTAGTTATGGTTCCAGTTGCTACCGCAATCCTGCTAGTCCTGACCGGTCAATTAGTTAATTTAAAACGATTTATTCCCATCGGTGCAGGACTGGCGATTCTGCTGTTTGTCGGTGCAGCCATTAACCCGGGAATTATGGAGCAGCGCTGGGAGAGTTTTGTGAGTCGCTGGAATGCTGCACCGCCCCAGCAGTTTCTCTTTAATCAGTTCGAGCAGAGCAACAATTTTATCATTGACAAACCTCTCGGTAGAGGTGTGGGACGAGCGACTAATTCAACGAGAATATTTGGAACCACGCAGCTAATTGAAACTTTCCAACCTAAGTTGATCTACGAACTCGGTTATCCGGGAATGATTAGTTTTCAGCTCATGCTTTTACACTTAGCTTTTCTAACTTTTAGAGCTTACCGATCTGTCAAGGATAAAAGTTTGCGGAGTTACGGAGCTAGTTTTTGGGTGTTTGTTGCATTTATTACGATCAATACTCAATACTATCCGCTGGATGTAGATCCAGTGTCCGTGTATTATTGGGTTTTAGCTGGGGCGATTTTAAAGTTGCCCAAAATTGATAAACAGGTGCAGGATGAAAAACACCAGGAAGTTGAGTCAAATGAATTGCAAGTTCACCAGCCATTAAAGGAGAAAAAAATTATTGCATCTTCCCCAATTTGAGAATAGTTTTGTGTGTTGAGTTTGGTGGATGCTTTCTTGTCCCGTAACCTGCTTTCGCTCCAAGGCGGTGCAAATGTAGCCCGCCGTTCTGGGTTTATCTGTGCTAAAACCCACCCCTACAGCATATTGTGGATCTTAACTTTACTGCGGTTGCCAAACCGGATGGCTAGCATTCAAATCCTGGTCGTTTGTCAATTTATTCAAGACCGAACCATCGCGATTAATTACATACAAGTTGCTTTTTTCTCCTTGGATTTCGTTAAATATAAAAGCGATTTGCTGGCTGTCACTAGACCAAGCTAATTCTGAAACTTCCGACGGTTTTAGCCGAGAATCTAGTTGATTTAGCTGGTTCCCGTCAGAATTAAGTGTGTAGAGTTTTTGATTGTTGAACTCTCCCGCTGGAAGCTGAAAAGTTGCAGAATTTGCAACAAGTTTTTCAGGGGCGGGCAAGATGCCCACACCACACTAAACTTCAACTCTTGTGGAACCGGCATTTGTGGAACGGGCATCTTGCCTGTTCCATATCGCAGCGGAAAATGCAAGTTAAAACGCATTTTATCGATTCATCTGCTAATTTTCAAAGTGTTTGTCGGTCTATATGTCTCGACAGCCTCAAACTCTGTTTAATTCTGCCAATAATTAGCTCTAACATTTTTTTGCGGGACGGATTCTTGCTGCTGGGTGGCATCCCTAACTCGCAACACATCAAGTTCAAGTCAGTTGCACTCATTGCCAACAATTTTTTCCTCACCTCTTCTTCATTACCATTCTTAGCTTGTAAACGCAGTTCTTCATAAACTTCTAGAACATTTCTCGCCGATAAATTAGCAGGTTTATTAACCTCAGCACCACTGGAAATATCCGAAGTTTTTGAGCCAGCAGAAATCACTCCCCGCTTGACTTGAGTCTCAAGCCGGGTTAATTTTCGAGCAACGTCCCGCAAGATTTCCTTAAGTTCGCCAATTTCCTCAACTAACCCCCCGCTTTCTTGTTCGGAAGCAGCCAAAATTTCTTTTTTACTCATTTCAGATACTCCTCACACTCGCGCCATAGTTTTTCAAATTCTCTAACTAATTCTCGCGGCAGTTCTCCCTCATTAATCGCCCGTTTTAGCCCGACGCTTTCGCGAATCGTCGATTCTAAAAATCTAACTTCTATGTTATTATCTTTTGATATCTCATCGCAAAGTCTCTTTACTTCTCTCATGTAAAACTGAACTTCATTTGTTAGCAATCCTCCATAGATTTTAGCTTTATTCATAAACACTGCAATCTTGGGAAACGGATAAGGCTCAATCCGCTTCTGAAGCGAGTTTAAAACTAAACTCAATCCCCTAGAACCAAAATAATCGGGATTGACGGGAATTAATATTAAGTCGCAGCAAGAGAGTACGCTGTAGGTGAGGAGGCTGAAGGAAGGTGAACAGTCAAAAAGCATCAAGTCATATTTGGGTAGATTGGCAGAGTTGGCGATTTTGCCGATGAATCTCCGGATGAAGTCTTTAACACTTTTCCCCTCAAATCCATCGATATCTAACCAATACAATTCTTCAACTGAAGGGACAAAATGCAACTGTTCGTCAATCTGATAAATGGTGTCGAAACCAACGGGAAATTTAAAGTTTTGTCCGGCTTTTTTAAAGACTTCTAGAGCGTCGTAAATTGTAAGTCTATGCTTGAGAGATTTTTCGTACCACTTACCAAATTTGTCATCTAAATGACCTGTATTTTCGTTAAGTCCGATCGCCTCCGTGAGCGACATTTGCGGATCTAAGTCTAACATCAAGACTTCTAAGTCGGTTCCTTGGGATATAATATTTCCCAGACTCCAAGTGACGGTAGTCTTTCCGACACCGCCTTTGAAGTTGATTACGGCTATTGATTTAGGACTCATGGCTGGCTTTGTTTGGATTTTGCTCAATTTTTTATTAAAACATAACGATCGCCCAATTAGCGTTTGCTAAGTATTATTACTCGAATAATGGCGATCGCCTACTCAAGGCGATCGCCAGATTAACAGCGAGTCTCTTTTTAGAAAAGAACGTCAGGAAACTTGAAAACGTGACTAGCAATATTCCGCACCTTTACTAATGGAACAGGTAATCCAGTTACACTGTAGCCTCGATTTGGTACTACTTTCTGCGGGAGTTCTGGCTGTTGTTGCGAAACTAACAACCTGAATTTACCCGGTTCGACGACCAATATCTCCTGTTGAGGAATGAAAAATATCCAGAGATCGGCTTGCGAGGTCCATCCCCAACAGGGACGGTTGCGATCGTCACAAGCTTCAAAAAACAAGTTTCCAGTTTGCTTGGCTTTTATATCAGTCTTGTACTCAGCAGTTGCAGTTGAACCGTTTGGGCGAATTAGTACGCGGTCAATACCTGCTTTCTGGTACTGTGGCAAATCTGAGACATCTTCAATGCGATAGCCATGAATCTGCAACCACTGGTCTACGATCGCCTCTCCTGTCTTTCCTACTTTCTTTTGAGTTTGGAAGTCGTATTCCTGTTTTTGGGAAAGCGGGGGTAGTGGCTGGGAGTATTCGGCTTCGTTGTGCTGATTATTGTTGTACATGATTAATTCCGTCAGCTAAGTTTTGAGTAGTGAATCACTACATCCCTAGCTTCGCAGTCACACTTTTAAAGTTCAGCCTAAGTAAGGGATGACTTTGGTATGAGTTGGATATAATTTTTAATAGCATCAGCTAAAATGGTCACAAATAGGGTAGTGAGACTATGGCAAACAGACCGCGGGCAAAGAGATCGCTCATAGCATCTGTAGCAGGCATCGAACAAGCCAGAATAGCTTTGACACACAAGGTTTGGACTTATGATAATTTGGAAGAGGAATTAACCATAAGTCGTCAGCCTGTTGTAAATTTTTTTAATGGCAAGACCGTTGACCGCAAAATTTTTGTTAATATTTGTAAAAAGTTAGACTTAGATTGGCAAACAATAAAAATAGTCGATTCTCCTATCAGTCCACCTGAATCGAAGCTAGAACAGAAAGAATCAAGGAACACACAACCTGCAAATGCTGAACCTGAGCAAATTGAGGAAGTGCTGGACAACTTTTGTGACGAGGTTGTGGTCGAGAGGGTGCGATCGCACTCTCCGATCTCTGCTGAGGATTTCGATGAACTGGGAATAAACAAGGCTAAGGAAAGAGATTTTGAGGGAGCTCTTGAAAATTTCAATCGAGCAATTAAGCTCAATCCTAATTATGCAGATGCCTACAATAACCGGGCTAATGTTCGCTATGAACTAGGAGACTTTCCGGGAGCAATTGAAGATTACACAGAGGCGATATTGCTCAATCCTAAGTGTTCAGATTTTCACCAAAACGGGGGTATTATTTCTTGTGAATTACGTGATTACCGAGGAGCACAGGCAGATCACAGCCGAGCAATTCAACTAGATCCTAACAATCATCAAGCCTACAATAGCCGAGGTTTTGCTCGTTTACAAATGGGGGATGTGCCAGGGGCACTTAAAGATTTCACCCAAGCAATTGAACTAAATCCTGATTATGCCCTTGCTTGGAATAATCGAGGTCATGTCTACTTGGAATCCGGAAATCTGGAAAGAGCGCTTGAAGATTATACCCTGGCAGCTCAGCTGAATCTTAATAATCCTAAAATATTCTACAACCTGGGGGTTATTCACTATAGCTTGGGGAACAAAGAGAAAGCGCTTGAGGATTATAACCAGGCAATTGAGCTTAAACGAGACTTTGCTGAAGCTTATTACAACCGAGGCATTGTCCACTATGAACTGGGCGATTCCCACAGAGGAGATGAGGATTTTCACACTGCTAAAAATTTATATCGGGTGCAGGGAAAACAAGAAAATTACCAAAAGGTACTTAATCTAATAGAAGAACTTCAGCAAGAAGATTGAGAGCGACCGCATTCAGTAAATTGATAAAAAGAGCGATCGCTACATTGCTTAAAGCTTCAAATATACTATTCACTGTAATGATTCCTACAAGCTGCGATCGCAATTTCGACCTCGGTAACTTGGTAAACCAAACGGTGTTCGTTATCAATGCGCCTCGACCAAAAACCACTTAACTCGTATTTCAGAGGTTCAGGTTTGCCCAATCCTTCAAAGGGCGATCGATCTATATCTTTAATCAGTTCTACAATTTTGCGATAAATCTTTTTGTCTAATTTTGACCATTCATTAAAATCTGCAAAAGCAGAAGATTCAAAAATAATTCTTCTGCTCATTACAAATCCTGTAGATCGACTTCAACTAAATTTTGTCTATCTTTAAGATTTTCAATAGCTTTCAACAGTTTGTTTTTATTGGCTTCCGATTTCAAAAGATATTCGGTTTCATCGCATTCTGAGACAATTATTTCAATCTCTTTATCTCCAAAAATCGCTTTGATTTGTTCTAAAAATTTACGATCTAGTTCGCTGGCTTTTAAACGATAAACTGTTGACATCGTTTTTACCTATTTTTGATTGCGATAATTATAGCGTTTTTAGTCTGATGACTTGCTATGTAAATATAGCATAGCCACCACCTAAACCTCAACCTCAATCAACTCCCCTAAATCCAATTGAATTCTCAGAACCCCTCCCACGAGCTCTTGTTTCCTCCAACTAACCTTCTTAAACAGTTGACAGTGGCCAGTGAGATTTTTAGGATGGGGATTTATACCCCACCCTAAAAATATTTTTTTTAGCGTTTCACCAACTTCTTAGAAACCTTCCGCAGGCGAATAGATTTTGGCGTTACTTCCACCAATTCATCCTGGCCGATGTACTCCAAAGCGCGTTCCAAACTCATATCGACTGGTGCTTGCAATTGCGCCAATTCTTCACCGCCAGATGCGCGGTGGTTTGTCAACTGCTTCGACTTGCAAATATTCAGCTCCATGTCTTCATCTCGGTTGTTTTCTCCGATAATCATCCCTCTGTAAACCTTGGTTCCGGGGGTAATGAAAAATACGCCACGGTCTTCAGCATTTTTCAGTGAATAAGTAGTTGCAACTCCTTCTTCAAAGGAAATCAATACTCCGTTGCGACGGGCGACAATTTCTCCACCGAGGGGGCGATAGTCGAGGAAGCTGTGGTTCATAATTCCAGCGCCGCGAGTTAAGCGCATAAACTCGCCTCGGAATCCAATCAAACCGCGAGCGGGGACTGAAAATTCGATTTGGGTGCGACCGGTGCTGCTGACGTGCATATCTTGCATTTCTGCTTTCCGCTGACCGAGGCGTTCGATGCAGCCGCCGACTGCTTCTTCGGGTACGTCTAACACCAAACATTCAAAAGGTTCGCAGGGACGACCGCCGACTTCGCGGAAGATTACTTGCGGTTGAGATACTTGGAATTCGTATCCTTCGCGACGCATATTTTCGATCAGGATTCCCAGGTGGAGTTCGCCACGGCCGGATACGAGGAATTTGTCGGGAGATTCGGTTTCTTCGACGCGCAAGGCGACGTTGGTTTGGAGTTCTCGCATTAGCCGATCGCGAATTTGACGCGATGTTACCAAACTACCTTCTTGACCGCAGAACGGCGAATCGTTCACAGAGAAAGTCATCTGCAAAGTTGGTTCGTCTACTTTGATTAAAGGTAGCGCTTGCGGGTCGTTGGGGCAGGTAATTGTCTCGCCAATATACGCATCAGCAAAACCAGCAACGGCGACAAGATTACCAGCAGAAGATTCTGGGATATCAATCCGCTTCAGGCCTTCAAAGCCCATCAGTTTGGTAATTTTTGATTTGACAATCGCGCCACTTTCGGTGATTAAGACTGCTTGTTGACCGATTCTAATCGTGCCGTTGTGGATGCGGCCGATGACGATGCGACCGACGTATTCTGAGTAATCTAAGGTGGTTACTTGCAGTTGTAGTGGCTTATTGGGGTCGCCTACGGGGGGTGGTACGTGGTCGAGGATTTCTTCAAAGAGGGGCTTCATATCTACCCCTTCGTCTTCGAGGTGTTTTTTGGCGTAACCGCTTAAGCCGGAACCGAAGAGATAGGGAAATTCGCACTGATCGTCGTCAGCGCCTAGTTCGAGGAACAGATCCAAAACTTTATCGACGGCTTTGTGGGGGTCGGCTCGCTCGCGATCGATCTTATTCACAAAGACGATCGGGCGTAGTCCTTTTTCTAGGGCTTTTTTGAGCACGAACCGCGTTTGCGGCATCGGGCCTTCGTTGGCGTCTACGATCAGCAGACAGCCGTCAACCATGCCGAGAACTCGTTCGACTTCTCCGCCGAAGTCCGCGTGTCCGGGGGTATCGACGATGTTGATCAGGGTTTCTCCGTACCTGACAGCGGTGTTTTTGGAAAGGATGGTAATGCCACGCTCGCGCTCGATGTCGTTGGAGTCCATGACGCAATCTGGGATTTCTTCCCCTTCGCGGAAGATCCCGGACTGTCTGAGGAGAGCGTCCACAAGGGTGGTTTTGCCGTGATCGACGTGAGCAATGATGGCGACGTTGCGAATGGGAAGACTCATAATGCGTCTGGAACGTTAAACGGATCTAACTAAAGATTTCTTAATAATTGTAGCGCATTGAGTCAAGGGCCGATCGGGCGCGGCTTTAAGATGGGAGTGCGCTGAAAAGTTATGCCCGATCGCCCGGTATGGCAATGGCTGACATCGGTGATCTGCTAAAATTGACCCGGACGCTTGATGTGTCGATCGAAGAATTGTTGGATTTTGTGGAACAGTAACAAATTACACTTAAAATAAACCAGCGCTACCAGCGCCAACCAGTTCGGCCTCGCAGGACGATCGGCAATTACGATCGCCCAAGCAACAGATTCGAGAGTTGGCGGATGGGACAGGGCGAAGTGTGAAAGAGATGATATATTCTCAGCGGCAATTGTAGCTGTTCGATCGCCCATATCAGTCTACAATTTTTAACGTTGAGCCTTATTGAAGTGCAGGAGTGGAGCTGGCTTGGATAACGCTAGTCTGTCAAGAAAACCCCCGCAAGCCTCGGAGCTTGTCGCCGACGAAATTCCAGAAGCAGTGCGAGATCACCCATACCCAGAAGCAGGGCAGAGTCAGTCTAAGAAAAAAGGGCTGATTTGGAAACTGCTAGGGTTGGCCGCATTAGCCTTTGGGGTCAGCATCTGGCTGCACCTCAACTTTAACTTGTTCCCAGCCACGAGTCAGGCAGAGCAAACTCAACAAAACCCAGCGCCGACCAGTTCCGCGTCTCCGTCTGTCCCGAGTCCAGCTACCACTCCAAAAGTCCCCGCAGTCCCAGAAAACCTGCTGGGACACTTGCCGTACCCAGAAGCACCAGCCAAAGACTTGGTAAGCGTCACTTCCGACGGTAGCGTCAAACTCCGCTCCTCAGCAGCAGCAAAATATCAGGAAATGGCCAACGCCGCTGCCGCATCAGGCGTCTATTTCGCTCCCATATCTGGCTTTCGCTCCCTGCAAGACCAACAGCACGTATTTTTTGACGTGAAAGCCGAACGCAGGCAAAACGCCAGCAAGCGAGCCGAAGTCAGCGCCCCTCCAGGTTACAGCGAACACCACACCGGTTACGCGATCGACATTGGCGACGGCAGCGCCCCGGAACACAACCTCAGCCCCAGTTTTGAAAATACCCAAGCATTCGAGTGGTTAGAAGCCAACGCCGTCGCCTTCAGCTTTGAAATGTCCTTCCCCAAAAACAATCGCCAAGGCGTCAGTTACGAGCCTTGGCATTGGCGGTTTGTGGGCGACAAGCAAAGCCTCGAAACTTTCTACAAAGCTCATTCCATGAAAAAGTAGAGGCAAGAAGGAAGAAGGAAGAGGGAAGAAGGAAGAAGGAAGAAGGAAGAAGGAAGATTTTCCACATCTCCGGCTTTGCCACTCTCCCACTCTCCTACTGCCCCACTCTACCCACTCTCCCATTCCCCCACTTCCCCCCACTCCCCCACTCCGTTGGGCCAAACTCGTGATTGCAATCTATCCAGGCAGCTTTGATCCCATTACCTTCGGTCACGCAGACATTATCGAGCGGGGATCTAAACTGTTTGACCGGGTAATTGTTACCGTAGTCAGAAACCCCAGCAAAACCCCTCTCTTCACCGTAGAGGAACGGATCGAGCAGATCCTGCGCTCTACCCAACATTTGCCGAATGTTGAAGTAGACAGTTTTGAGGGTTTGACAGTAAACTATGCTAAGATTCGACAAGCCAAAGTGCTGCTGCGGGGGCTCCGGGTACTAACAGATTTTGAAATGGAACTCCAGATGGCCCACACCAATAAAACCCTTCTGGGTGAAATTGAAACAGTTTTTTTGGCAACTTCTAACGAGTACAGCTTTTTAAGTAGTAGTGTAGTTAAAGAAATAGCCAAGTTTGGTGGCTCCGTAGATCATCTTGTTCCGAAACACGTCGCCCTAGATATTTACAAATGTTACGCCAGCAGGAACCAACTCGCATCGAACCCGACAGTACCGGACGCGGCACTGATAACGAATCACCTCAGAACACATCCGCCTTCGGAGACCCCACCCGAACCGCAGGAGTAGACATCCAGCGGGAATTGAACCGGCTTGAGGAAATCGTTCTCGACAGTCCACGAATTCCCATGACCAGACGCACTCTGGTGGATGAAGAACAGTTGCTCGATCAGTTAGACTTGGTGAGGCTAAATTTGCCGATCGCCTTTCAGGAAGCCGAGACAATCATCCGGCACAAGGACGACTTGCTTCAAGAGGCGGAACTTTACGCTCAGGAAGTGATAGAAGCAGCAGAACAGCGAGCTGCAGAACTTTTAAATGATATGGGCCTGCTCCAGCAGGCGAAGATAGAAGCCGATCAGTTACGACAGCAAGTTTTGCTCGACTGCGAGGCAATTCAGCAGGCCACGCTGGCGGAAGTTGAACAAATTCGCTACCAGGCTCAAGAGGAATTGGAAGAGATGAGAGTCAGGGCGATGGCTGAATGCGAGGAAATTCAAAACGGAGCCGATGATTATGCTGACCAAGTGCTCGATAATATCGAGCACAAGTTGAGCGATATGCTGCGCGTGATCCGCAACGGACGCGATCAGTTGGATAGTGTTTCTGCGTCGCACATTCCTCACAGCAACGGTTAGCCAACAGTGAACTCATTCCTTGAACATTTCTAAAAGTCTACCTAATTTAGGTAGATTTTTTTTCGCAATAGTCTCTATAGTTTTTATTCCTCAATCCCAGCAGTCGGTGACTTATTTTTGCCGACATAACTTTTGTGAATATCAAAGCAAGTATAACATTTTATGGTATCCTAATCTTCATACCAAATCCGGCTTAATTACCCCCTTTATCTCGCTAGTGCGCGCGGGGGGAGTTCCCTTGACTCTTGAGCGATTTCAACCGCCGAATGATAAAAGGGATAGCCAACCCGGATTTTGGATCAGACAAAACATTCCTAATTTGATTCAAATTGTGGCAATCTCATTTGAACCATGCAAAAAGTTTCTAATCGATTTGCTGAATTTGATTTGATCCGAGCTTTAGCGATCGTCAGTGTTGTGATTACTCATGCTGGGTTCTTCGCATTTCGCGATCGCAGAATTTTATTTGTGGCGATCGATACATTTCAACTATTTTGCGTACCTGCATTTTTACTGTTGAGCGGTTTTTTTCTCACCAATAAACGGGAAAATCAAAATAATCCCGCCCTGGTAGTCAAAAAAAGACTGTCAAAAATTCTACCGCCTTATCTGTTTTGGTCAGTAGCTGTGTACATCTTAAATAATTTGGGAGACATCCAAAAATTTGATTTCCTTTCATTACTCAGAGATATCTTGACGGGTTCAGTGATGCCTCCCTATTACTTCATCGTGGTGATTGTTCAATGCTACGGCTGGTGGTGGCTTCTGGTGAAATTAAGATTTTTAGAACCCAGAAAAGTTTTGGCTTTGGGCTTAACAATTCAAACAATTTTTACAATCTTCTTCTACTTAACCGCTTTCCAATACCTATCAATACCTCTACCTTTGATGGAGCGCTGGATTTTTAGTTGGATTTTGCCCTTTTCAACTGGTCTATTGTTGGGTGGCTCGTACGACAGAATTCAACCCGTTCTCGAACGGAAAAAAATGCAAATTTTAGGGGCAACGATCCTTTTTTATCTAGCTAGCATTGGGGAATTTTACCTGAAAAGTGGAGTTAATTCGGAGGCATGGTTTCTGCGATCGTTTTTTAAACTATCTGCTCAAGGATACGCAATTTTGTTCGTATTATCGATCCTCGCATTTTCTAAGACTATCGCACTTCCCAGTAGAGTATCTGGGTTAGTCAAAATATTGGCTGCTTACTCATTCCCTATATATCTCCTTGATTCGACAGTAGTGAAATATGTGTTGTTAGTGTTTTATAAGTTTATTGACCCGGTAAATCCGCTGCTGAAGCTCGGCTTTTTAGTTGCCGGGACTCTGTTAGGTTGTTGGGCGATTATTTATCTGTTGGAAAAACTTTTGCCTAAAAATTACAGGCAGTACATTTTGGGAATTTAATCGGATTTTGTGTTTCAGCGGATGTCTTCATAAAACTGCTTGAGATACCTTGGGGAAACGCCAAAGCCCCACAAAAAACCAATCGCAAGATAGATGGCAATAGCTTTAAATTCGCCCCAACTCGCAACTCGACGATCGCTACTTTCCACTACCCGATTGACTAACTTAAGTCTTCCCCGTCGCACTAACTTCAAACACAAATCCGCTTCCTCCATAATTGGCAGCGCGGCATCGAAACCAGCGCATTCCCAAAAATCGGTACGGCGGCAAAAAATAACTTGGTCGCCAAACAGCAGGCGTAATCCTTTGAAAAATAAATGAGGTCGAAATAACAGTGGCGCGTAATAAGTTTTCAGGTAATTGTGGAGGGAAAAACCCCATCTTGTTTGCTGCGAACCAGCCATCAGGGAGATAAACCCGCCGCCGGCAATTTCGGCATCGGACAATGTTTTCTGGATGACTGCTACAATGTCGTCGGGAACTAAAGTATCGGCGTGGAGAAAGCACAGAATTTCACCGCTGGCGACTTGAGCACCTAAGTTCATTTGCAGGGATCGTCCGGCTATACTGCTAGAAATAACGCGGGTAGCGGCGGAAAGTGCGATCGCCACTGTTTCGTCTTGACTGCCGCCGTCTACCACCAACACTTCCCAAGCGGGAGGATTGAGAATGCTGAGTTGGCGGAGGGTGCGTTCCAGGCAAGTCGCTTCGTTGAGGGCTGGGATGATAATAGAAACGCGATCCATCTGGTTGAAATTTATGCCAGAGATATTATAATAAACAACTGTGGCAATTCACAACTCACGAGAAAATAGAACTTACGCGCGCGGATTCAAAAACCCGGTGTCTGCCTGTGAACTCGTCACGAAACATCCGATTTTCTACAGAAATTGGTTTTTTTGGCGTCAGTCCTATAAAATCACGCAAAAGTACAATCGCCATCTATATTTTCCACTAATCAGGACTGAGAAGATCGTGCAGAAAACAGAAGTAAAAAATGATTTAGAATTTTATGATGAAAGTGCCGATAATTGGTGGGACAAAAATGCTAAAATTTATGCCTTATACCATCTCAACAAACCGAGATTTGAGTTTTTCGACAGACACGCGACTAACTGGCAAGGGCTGAAAACCTTAGATGTCGGGTGTGGCGGCGGCTTTTCTTGCGAGTTTATGGCCGAGAGAGGCGCTATTGTTTCTGGAATAGATCGCTCAGATAAATGTATTGTAGCAGCTCAAAATCACGCAGTTACCAGCGGTTTTGAGATTGACTACAGGCAAGGTTTTGCCGAAAATATGCCCTACCCTGACAATACCTTTGATGTTGTAATCTGCGTCGATGTTTTGGAACACGTGGCCGATTACAAAAAAGTTGTGTCTGAGGTTCACAGGATTCTTAAGCCTGGGGGATTGTTCTTTTTTGACACAATCAACAGAACTTTTTCCTCGCAAGTTGTGATGATTGGGCTGATGGAAAATTTTTTGCAGGAAATTAGGCGGGGCGTTCACGATTGGGAGAAGTTTATTACCCCGGAGGAACTATCTGTGGTAATGCAGGATATTGGTTTTGGCAATATTCAAATTAAAGGTTTTGATATGTTTGGCGAAATTGGCGCTATGTTAGCCGAGATGCACGGTTTTTGGGAAGATTTTACACGCGGAAAGCAGGTCTTTCCTTCGGCGAGTATTTTAAAACAAGTATCTCAAACTCTAACATCTAATCTAGCTAACTATATGGATTACAAAAAATCAGGGTTGTTTAAAATCCAAATTAATGAGGATAAGTCGATTATGTATGTTGGCGTAGGGGCGAAGAATTAGTCAGTTAATTGTTAACTGTTGTCATTAGGGGCGAGTTGGAGACGGATTTTTGCGATCGACAAATCCGGCTAAAACCCGCCTCTATTGCATTTTTTAGGGTACGCAGGTCGCGGTACACCTTATCCTGTGGAGTGCATACAGATATTCCGTGGGGACACAGCACGACGCCGTATCCTTACTGTATTGCGGGCAATTGAGAATTGCTATATTGGCGATCGCACGACAAACCTAAGCCGGGGCTGAAGGATACTGAGTATCGAGCGAATTTTAAGGGACTGATCGCCCCAACTCCTAAAATAGCGATCGGGCAAGCATATATACTTAAATGTTAGGGCGAACACAGTGGCGCCGCCCCTACCGATTCACAATTTATCAAGAATTATGCCAGCAAGTTTTCTGCCAAAATCGATCGCACAACTCACAGAATCTACCTCAATTGCCTTAGCCCAAAGCATTCAACAAGCAGCCATTACAACTCCCCTCAGCCAGCAGCCAATTGCCACAACCTACGCGCGCCAAGGCAGCGGAAACACCCCTATTTTGCTAATTCACGGGTTCGACAGTTCCCTGTTTGAATTCCGCCGCCTGTTGCCGCTGCTGGCTGCCGAAAATGAAACTTGGGCGGTTGATTTGTTGGGTTTTGGCTTTACAGAAAGAGCGACGGGTTTGGCATTCAGTCCAAAGGCGATCGCCACTCACCTCTACTATTTCTGGAAAACGCTAATTTCGCAGCCTGTAATCTTAGTCGGTGCTTCAATGGGAGGTGCAGCAGCAATTGATTTCACCCTCAATTATCCCCAAGCTGTAAAACAATTAGTGTTAATAGATAGCGCAGGTTTTGCAATCAGTTCTAATAAGGGAAAGTTTTTAGTTCCTCCTTTAGGATATTTGGCAACTTCATTTTTGCGAAATCCCAAAATCCGCCAGCGAATTAGCATCAATGCTTATTTCGATAAAAATTTGGCTTCTCTAGATGCTCAAACTTGTGCTGCTTTGCACTTGGAAATGCCCAACTGGAATCAAGCTTTAATTGCGTTTACCAAAAGCGGCGGTTACGGAGGTTTTGGGGCAAACTTATCGCAAATTCAGCAGGAAACACTGATTTTGTGGGGAAAACAAGACCGGATTTTGGGGACGGCGGATGCGGAAAAGTTTGCAAGGGCGATCGCCAATTCTCAACTAATTTGGATACCCGACTGCGGGCACGTTCCCCACTTAGAAAAGCCACAGATTACCGCCCAGCATATTTTAGAATTCATCACCAAAAGCGGACTCACGCAAAAAAAATAAACTTAAGGTGCGCCGCAGCGCACCTTACATATATGTTTTCCCTTGCATATTTGGTATAGTTTGAGGTCAAATAGACAGCTTTCAAACTTTCGGCAAATACTTTTGTACGATCGTCCATCCTGTGAGCAACACAGTCACAAATCCCCCAAACAAGGCCAAATTAGTGCCGATATGGAGGGGACGCGCCCAAGGATGTTTAGGACCAATTTGCAGCCCGCTTCCAACAGAAACCAACACCAAAGCCACAACAGCTAACCCGGCCGGTAAATGAGCCGAGTGACCCAAATTGCCGTAGTATCCCAGCGTACCGACTACACCAATTCCCAGCAGTAAAATTACCAAAGTTGCCATCCCCACACCAGTCGCTAAATGAAAGGGACGCAGCCATTTCGGGCGGGGCTGTTTCGTACTGCGAGCCGCAAACATCCAGGTTCCCGTAACGGCCAGCAACAGGTAAGCTAACAGGGAAACACCCATTGACCAAGCCGCTATTTTCCACAACCACAAGAAAGAAGGCAGATTCATCGGTTGTATCCCTAATTAGGATTTTCCACAAAAGGTTTCACTCCGATTTTACCTGGACTTGAAAGCAAAAATGAAGAATTTTGAGAGAAAGTGCGATCGGACTATCCACAGCTTGCTTCCGTCTTACCTTGAAGTCAAACGAACTTTCTCTGATACTCAGCTTAATTGACGCTAGAGATTTGTCGCTACCCTTTTTAGGAGCCGCCTTTCCATTCTAGCTCCCGGGTTTTGCTGTCGAAAGGCATTTTATAAAACCCTAATTTTTGTTCTAAGATTAATCGGAAAAAAGGCAGACCTTCAATCAAATATCTTTTCCACAACCTTCTCGGTTCACTTAAGAGTCGGTACGCCCATTCTATGCCGACTTCGCTCATCCATTTGGGAGCTCTGGCTTTGCAACCCGCCTCAAAATCAATGGTTGCACCTACTGCTAAGAAAATTTTAACGTGTGTTAATTTGCTCTTGTATTTAACCAGCCACTTCTCTTGCTTGGGCGCTCCCACTCCTATGGCTAGGACTGTAGCTCCTGATTTATTGATCGTGTCTATTATTTTTTCACACTCTTCCTCATTTTTTTCAAAGCCAAAAGAAGGAGAAAGTGCTTCAACTACTATTTCTCTCCCAATTTTTTGGTTGATTTTTTCTTGGGCTTTCTTCGCAATACCTTCGGCTGCTCCTAGCAAAAATATTTTAATCTTCTCGTTATCTTTGTGATACATATAAAATGCAGGGAACAAGTCAGAACCAGAAATTTTTTCTTTGATAGGAGTACCCAAAAACTTGGAGGCATACATCAATATTTGACTGTCGCAGACTCTATAAGTAGAGGTATTGTAAGCTTCATAGAAGTCCCGGTCATACTGCAACTTAATCAAGTGGTCTACATTTGGCGTAAATACGACACCACCTTCGTAGTCTAGTTTTTCAAACAACTCTGTGATTGAGAAGTTATCGATGGAGACATTCAATAAATTAACTGTTTTCATTTATTATTCCCTTCCCGCCTTATATTAAACTACAACTCACACTATTATAACCCATGCTACAGCCTGAGGTTTTCACTAATTGGACACTTCAGTGAATATACTTTTCTCAGTATATCCTCGTACACCCTACCTGTCCAGTCAGGATGTTTAAAGATTGTGTAAAGAATCAGCTCCTTTTATAAAAAAGTGTATGAAGCCCATTTTCGTTTACAAATCGCAGCAAGAGAAATTCAATAAAAAAGCCCTTCCTTGCTAATACTAGAAGCATTGCAAATTAATGAAAAAGATAATTTATTGGTGAGATTAAAATTTTAACAGAGTGAGAAATATCGTGCAATGTCCGAACTTGATTTTCTCCAAAAATGGTATATTTTTGAGTTTTTGTATCCAGGGAAGGCAAGATAGTGTCAAGCTTGAAGTGAAGCAGCGATCGCCTCCCTGAAAATCATCCTGATTTTTGGTGAACCAGCGACTGTCTTCTTGGTGGCGAACTGGTTTTCTTGGCCTTAAGACTTTCTGGAGCTTTTAAGACAAGACCCGATATTCCTCCAGCAATCAACGCAAAAATCGGGTTAGTCATAGCATTCAAAACACAGTCAAACACGTACATAGTTAAGGCTATTCCCAGGGTGGCAGCAGGTGCTACTTTGGGATTAGACCAGGTTCTGGCGGGATACTTAAACACGCAAAAGACGATAACAGGAAGTAACAATGAAGAAAATAAACTAACTAAACCGACTAGACCGTGGACGCCAAATGCAATAATCCATAAGCTGTCGGTGACCGAGATATCTTTTCCGTACTCGTTATACACACGGTTGCCGCCGGAATCTCCCCAGCCAAACATTAATCTTTGCCGTGCCTTTTCCCCCAGTATCTCTTCATTGTCAAATCTAAACTTCAAAGAGCTGGCTCGTTCTTCGCCAAATATTTGAGTGATGAACTCAACTACGTCTTTGCTCGAAAATTGACCCGATGCAGCTATGTACAGATAAAACACTATATATCCAATTATCAAGAGCAAGGGCAAAGAGGTGCGAAACCATTTGGCAGAGAATAATATGAGCAACGCTATTCCAAATAAACTGTAGGCGCCAGTAGAACGGCACAGGAAAAAAGCGATAGTTAATATAATTGCTAAAGTCTTGATGTTACGGCCCATAAACTTTTTAAGCGCCCCAGTTTGCCACAGCCAAACAGCAATTAAGGCGGCTGTCATCATCCACAGGCCCACCATCAAACCGTGCTGCATAAATACTACTGGCCTCCACCCCCCCAAACGCCTTGCTTGACCCCAGTCGTCAAAGGCATTGACGCCGTAAATCATTTGGTGGAGAATTGGGCCCTTAACCCCTTCAACTAAAGTAAAAGGAATGTAGGCTAACCCACCTGCAAAAATCCCGATCGCCAATTGTCGCAGCCCCTCTAAATTGCCCACATACAAGCGTCCTAAAAAATAAGGCAGACCCCAAGTAACGATTTGGTTGACAGTCGGAGAAATCGGGCTGCCGCCATTACTAACTTGTGAAACAATTGGACACAAACAGTAAATTACCATTGGCACGTCCAGCCAACCGGGCTTAAAAGATGTGAGGCGCGCAGTATCGTAGAGCAGAGTCCCCAGCAAAATGCCGTAGCAAGCTGCGGAGATTTTGGTATACGGTGGCAATGAGGGGATGGGATAAGAAGCTTGGGGTAAAAAAAGCCACGCTACCACAAAACTTATAATTACTGCCCGCTGAGCCGGAAACCTCACAAACAGGTAAAAAACGACTGGAATAAAGCCGAACATAGCAAGTGGGATTAATGCAACCATAGGTCTTTTTTGGCAGTAAAATTATAGAAAGACAGCTCAAATTGCCCGATAAAAATTCTCGATTAACCGATCGCCCAACCCCTATCTTGTAAATCAACCTCAATTTTACGTATTGTTGGTTAATTGTGCCTGACGTTCCACAGCCGTGTAGAGTGCCGCCTCAAAGAGATTAGTTGCATCCTCCCAAGTATAATTTATCACCGTCTGCAAAGCAGTCTCGGACATTGCGCGCCATTCGGCATCAGACAACTGACAAATCTGCTCGATCGCTTTTGCCATATCCTCTGGGTCTTGTGGCTTGACAAGTATGCCACCCCCGCCAGCAAGTAGTTCCGGAGCCGCACCAGCAGGAGTGCCAATGACTGGAGTGCCGCAAGCCATAGCTTCTAAAATTGGCAAACCGAAGCCTTCGGAGCTGCTGGAAAACAGCCAAGCATCGCATTTGCTGTAAAATTCTTTTAGTTGGTCTTGAGTAGGTTCCTTATTATATTCAGTACCCTCAGGCAGCAAATTGGGATTAGAACTATCGTGGCCGGAACCAAAGGCAACTAAACGAAGGTTGGGAATTTTTTTAGCAGCTAAAGAGAAAGCTTTCAGGGCAAGCTCGCAGCCTTTCCAAGGAGTTGTAGTATAGTACATCCCGACTGTGGGAACTAATTGCTTGCCTCGCGGCTGCTTCGCTCGCGAGTGGGGGTCGTAAAACTGTTTGGTGTCCACCGTAGGAGGGACGAGAGATACAGAAAAATCGCCGTATTCATTCCGAGCTATGTCGGCCAGCCACTGGGCCACAGCGATTTTGTGCATCGGCAACCGCCAAGTTGCCTCTACCCGAGCTTTTGGTACGTAGTCAAAAGCCTCGTAATGTTGGAGAAAATATACTTTCGTTCCTTTGCTGGGAGAGAGTTTTGCCACCCACTCAGCAGTTTCCCACCAAGTAGCCATGACAATATCGGCATCAGGTACGTCAAGATCGGTAATTGGACGGTTGGTTTCGATAACTCGGCTTTCGACATCCACCTTGTCAAAGTGAGACTTTTGTGTTTTGGGAGCCGACAGCCAACCCCTACCCCTCAGCAGCGATCGCAATTGTTGGATTAAAGTCGGTTGCGGCAGGGGCATAGAGACGATAAATATTTTGTGTCCCCGTTTTTGGAGAAGTTCTGTGTATATAGATAACACCCTCATGCCACCTGTAAGACTAAGGGTAGGCAGGACAAAAGTAATTTTCATGAATAAATGCTGAAGAGTGATAATGGTTAAAACTCCTCCTTAAAGCAAGTTGGCACTTACCAGCCTCTGTTTGGCTTTTCTGCGGGGTGCGGATCTGTGCTGGAGGCGATCGTAACTCGATAGTCGAGCCGATCTTACTTGATCCTCAGGGACTTTTCCCAATTACAAATCGGGAGATGTTTGAGGACTAAACAAGTTTAACCTGTAACGGAGCCAGCCTTAAAACCTCCGTTGCACTCTGGTTCAGATTTTTGCCGATCGCTTTATAACCCCAGCAGTCGCTCGTCGGTGCGGTCAGAATTCTTGTCGAGACTGCTGGGTTAAAAACCGGACAGAGGTGATGTTAGTTGGGGCAGAAGCGCCCCATCAAACCATATTGAGTTTTGGCTGAGAATCCCGCGCCGAAAACGCGGGTAGCGACAATTTAAAAGGGCAGCAGTTAGCCAACCGGAATTTTTCCATAGGGAGAAAACGAAACTATCTTAACGTCGCGCTGTTTAGATTTGTCTATAGCAACTTTCAAGGCTGCTTCAAAATGATCCGTGGCATCTTCCCAGGTATAATTGTTCACCTTGGCATAAGCTGCTTCAGACAGGGCTTGCCACTTGGAATTTCGCAACTGACACATAGACTCTATGGCTTTTGCCATTTCTTCGGGATCTTCAGGTCTTACAAGTATGCCAGTACCCCCGCTCAAAATTTCAGGAGCAGCGCCTGCTGGGGTACTGATGACGGGAGTGCGGCACGCCATCGCTTCGATAATAGGCAAGCCGAAGCCTTCTGAGCGGCTCGCCAGCAGCCATGCATCGCATTTACTGTAATAGTCTTTGATTTTGTCTTGGTCGGGTTGAATTACATACTCGGTATTTGGCGGTAGCGGCAATTCCGGGGATGGGGCCTGTGTACCGAAGGCAACCAGACGCAGGTTGGGGATCTTTTCGGCCGCTAGGGAATAAGCTTTGATGGCGATGTCGGTTCCTTTCCAATAGACTGTAGAGTACATTAGGCCAACTGTAGGAACCGATTGTTTGTTGCGAGGACAGGCGTAAAATTGCTTGGTGTCCACGGTAGGAGGAGCTAAGGAAACTTGGCGATCGCCATATTTAGTCCGAGCTAGCTCAACTAACCACTCAGAGATCGTAATTTTGTGCATGGGCAGCATCCAGGTTGCTTCTACTCTTCCTTGAGGTAGATAGTCAAAAATTTCGTGGTGCTGGATAAAATAAGCTTTTGCTCCTTTGCTAGGAGAGAGTTTGGCTACCCACTCGGCGGTTTCCCACCAGGTGGCCACTACTACGTCAGCGTCAGGTACATCTTTGTCTTCTACCGGGCGGTAGCGATCGGTAATTTTGTGTTCTACACCTAAGTTATCGAAAAATGAGGGTTCCTTTTCAGGTGGGGAAATCCAACCTCTTCCCCGCAGCAGCGACTTGACTTGCTGGCGCATACTCGGCTGGGGAGGGGCTACAGAGATGACGAACACGGAGTGTCCTCGTTTTCTCAAAAGTTCTGCGAAAATAGATATTACTCGTATTCCACCAGTCAGAGACAGAGTAGGAAGAACAAAGGTGATTTTCATTTTTAAGTCCCGCTGAAGACTTTAACTCGCTTTCGGCACTGCTACCAGCGCTGATGTTATAGCCCAAAAGGAAAGAGGGGCGGGTGAATATTAATTACCCCTTTCCTGGTGTTTACATAGAATCCAACCGATAGACTGTTCGTAACACCCCAATATCTATCTGCCAAAACTTCACTGTCGTTGCATTGATAATAACCATGGATGCGATTGCGAAACAGTTCCCCTAGGGATAATTTGTAGGTTAGCGAAATTTCATCCTGAAGATAGATACCTCCTCAACTAGCAGCTTTTTTCGCTACACAAACCAAGCTAGACAACAGCATCTGTTAAAGATAACATCATTTACTATACAACTGACAAGGATGTACGGTAAACCGAATATGAGCCAAGTTTTAATGTGGGGGAGAAAGGTAGCATTTGCAACAAAATTCAGTAGATTGACATCGCCTTTTGCAAAATTTTATACTGAATTAAAGAGGGAGATAATTACCTTGAGAAGGTTGAGTCCTCCATCGCTGCCATAGATCTAAACTTCGATCGGTAGCTTGAATTTTTTGGTAACAGTCCTTTAGGTATTGCTTGAGACAATATCCTATTTGGTCAGGATTCAGACATAATAGTTTTCTTAGATACTTACAGGGGCGATCACGCGAATGAGCGTCGTGGAGGTGCGAATGGGTAAAGAAACCCTGTTTTTCAAGCGATATCCCTCACCCTCACTTGTCGTATGTTTGTGAAACAACCCGGTTGATACGTCCACTGTTTGAAAAAATAGGTTTCCCAATCGTGCTACAGAAGATAGAGTTTCACCGATATAAATTTAGTTAGCTGCCGGAGTTTTAAATTTTTTAATAAAAGGCGATCGCATGAAAAAGTTCCCAAAAGAGGCTGCCACTTCGGAGGCGAGTATATGTAGCATCCCTGCCCAAGTCGTGTATAAGTAATTACCGTAAAAAAAATCAGTAGCAAATTATCACATGATCCTATAAAGATCAAAAGGACACTCAAGGTTAATCGGCCTATACTGTGTACGCCTTAACTCCTAAGCAGTAGCAGCGGCTTCGTGGTATGTATCAAACGATTTCGCGTACAAAAAATTTCATGTTATGAAATCATCATTTTTCCTGACTTTGCAATTTTGGATGACAATCGGTGTGCTCTTGGGGGTTGTGCCGCCGATTTTTGCAGCGATATGTTGGCCAGTATTCATGCAGCTAAAATTATGCGATCGCAATCAAAACCCAACATAGAATTAAAAGCCGATGCCTTAGCGAAAAGCATCTTCCGGTGGGAAGATATTAAGGTTCGATTATTGCACAGCATCACTCAAGATCCCAGTACAATCAGCATGAATGCCAGCAAACACTTGTCGCTGCTAGTTGGCATCACCCGCAGCTACAGCCACATATACCTTGCAAAAGCTTACAATTTATCAGGGTACATTATCGCCTGCGGCAGTGGCACGCCGCCCGGATGATGGGGGGAGAGATTAATCTGGAGAGTGAGTGGGGCCAAAGATCAATTTTTACTGTATAATTGCCAGGAATAGTCGCTGAAAAAGCAGCTAGTTAAAGAGGATTTGCCAACCAATACTTGCCAGGGCAAAATCTGCGATCGCGTGGCTGATATAACTAGGCCAAAGTGAACGGTAAGTCAGATAAGACTGAGACCAAATTATCCCGGCAGTGAACACAGCTAAGGAACCTAAGATCACAGCCTGCCAGTCGCTGTAAGCTGCTATTACAAAAATGTGGTGGAGCGTGAAAAATAGCGAGCTCAGAAATATTGCTTTTGTTCCCGGTATGAGAATCTGGCATTTCTTGCAGATAAACCACCGCCAAGTAAATTCTTCAATCAGCGAGTTAACCAGTACAAAATATGCTTCTACAATCAAGTAAATAGTAGGGCTGGTAATACCTAATTGGTGCGATTTTTCTTTAGCAACTACAGGATCGATCCACTGCTGGCCAAAAAGGCTATAGATACCCACAATCACCGCAAACATGAATATTCCCCAAATAGATCCAGCCAGCAATTCTTGGCGCTTGGGTAGGGAGAAACTGAGCTTTTCGCGATCGACAAAAACAGACCACGCGATCGGAAAAACCAGCAACCAAACTTGACACAAGACTGACAGTGTTTGTCCCCAGCTTCCCGGGGCCATATACAAGCCTGCTATGATACCAATGCTAGCCGCGGGGACAAGCAATGTTAAAGCCAATAGTGCTTTTTTGCGATCGCCCATATCTAACATTTTTCACGCTTCATTTGAAAATTGGATTGATATCAAAGGTAAAAGCGGGGCCACTGCGGACAGGCGATACCACTTTCAAAAAACAATGTAACTGTAGACCAGTAATCCAAACCTTTATGCAGTAATTCATTCCCCATTTTAAAATCTACAATGGTATGAGTTTTGTGTCGCTTATAAAAGTGGTGCTTATTTGTGGCGTCGAAAAATATGCAGTTGCACAAAATTGAAGACTCCGCCCCTAAAGGAGTTTTTGTGGCAACAAAGTCTTTATTCCAGGACAATTTGATAATCTGTTGGCATTGGGGACTCCAAATACCATAATATAATTTAATCCCTAGTAGCTGTGTATTTTGGCTGAATGACGATCGCAATTGATTTTGGAACTAGCAACACCGTCGTCGCTCGCTGGAATCAAGTCCTCCAGCAGCCCGAAACTTTGAAATTACCGGGATTGTCGGCAATCTCGGCTCAAAACCCGCCCCTCATTCCTAGTTTACTCTACGTTGAGGACGCTGCTCAAAGTAAAGTCATAGTCGGTCAGCAAGTCCGCGACAGAGGCCTTGATTTGAGTGGAGATGCTCGGTTTTTCCGCAATTTTAAGCGGGGAATTGGCACTTCTGTTCAGGGTTTTGTGCCAGAACTTGACGGGCAACTTATTACTTTTGAACAAGTAGGTGAGTGGTATTTGAGCCAAATTGTGAACTCAATTCGCGAACGGCCTTTGCCGATCGATTCTTTGATTTTTACTGTGCCGGTAGACAGTTTTGAAGCTTACCGCCATTGGTTGGGCAAAGTGTCACAATCTCTCGAAGTAGAACAGGTGCGGATGTTGGACGAACCTACGGCGGCTGCTTTGGGTTACGGTTTAGCCGATCGCGAAAATCTGTTAGTCATTGATTTCGGCGGTGGAACTCTAGACCTTTCTTTGGTGCGTTTGGACGCTTCCTCCGGCAAAAAGCCCCTTGGTTTTATTCTTAAGTGGGGCGAAAAGCTATTAGCTGAATCTTCAGCGCAAAAAACAAAAGTTGCGCGGGTTTTGGCTAAAGCCGGACAAAATTTAGGCGGATCTGATATTGATAATTGGCTGGTTGACTATTTTGTTCAAACAAAAGGGCTGGCAAAATCTCCGATAACGACGAGATTGGCAGAACGGTTAAAGATTCAATTGTCTTTAGTGAATCAGGCGGTTGAGGTTTATTTTGATGACGAAAATTTTGAGAGTTACGAATTAGAATTAGACCGATCTCGTTTTGAATCTATCCTCGCGGAACATCAGTTTTTTGACAAACTCGACGACTGCATGAATCAAGTATTGCAGCAAGCGCGCCGCCAAGGCTTAGAAATTGGCGATATCGATGCAGTTTTGCTAGTTGGCGGTACTGTACAAATTCCCGCCGTCGGGCGTTGGGTGCAGCAATATTTCGAGCCGGCAAAAATTCGCTGCGACAAACCCTTTGAGGCGATCGCCCAAGGTGCTCTGCAACTGAGTCAAGGCATAGAAATCCAAGATTTTCTCTATCACAGTTACGGAATTCGCTACTGGAACCGCCGCGAAAATTGCCACAGTTGGCACAGTTTAATTAAATCCGGCCAGTCTTATCCGATGAGCGAACCGGTAGAATTAGTCTTGGGAGCTTCTTTAGAAAATCAGCCGAGTATAGAATTAATTATCGGCGAATTGGGAGCGGAAACTGGCGGCACAGAGATATATTTTGACGGCGACAGGCTAATTACTCGCCAACTCGCCGGCCAAACATCGGTACAGCCCTTAAATGATAAAGAAGGAGCACGCAGCATCGCTCAATTGACGCCGCCTGGGTATCCGGGGAGCGATCGCATCAAAATCTTCTTCCGCGTTGACGAACAGCGCTTTTTGCGAATTACCGTTGAAGATTTGCTGACAAATGCAACTTTGTTAGAGGATAAACCCGTGGTGCAGCTAAGTTAAGGATAGACTTTAGATAATTTGGTTGATAATTCCGAGCTTGAAATCGCTGCATAGAGTCAAACTTTCCTCCGAGCAGAGGGGGACTAAGAAATTACTGGTTCCGAGGCTCTTCCTAGGAACCAGTTAGTTTTTGGACATATCTATTGGAGACGACAACCTATGCAGATATAGCAATCCTTGCAGGAGTCGTAAATTTTTGACCCCACCCCAACCCTCCCCTTAAGAAGGGGAGGGAGTAAGAAATTCACAAATGATTTAGGATGCCTATAGTTAAGTTTATGTCTGCGGAGGCTTGACAGGGCGACAATTTTCGTGTATATTTTTTGATATCCACTCGCCTCAAAACCACCAGTCTTTCATTGTAGTATCAAGATTTTTATTAACCCAAATCCTAGGAGATTAACAGCAATGAGTACAACTCCCGGCTTACCCCTCTGGGTGCAAGATAGAGAAGAAGTTCTGAAACAGGATGATGGAGTAGAATGGCGGGACGGGAATCGTCCCAACTATTCTCGCACTAATGCTTTCTTGGAAAAGGAAAAGAAACACAATCATGCCGAAGGGTCTTTGAATGCGATCGCCTATAATTTGGTGAGAACATTTGAAATGGAAGCATCCTTCAAAACCAATCCCCAACAATGGATCTCTGTAGTTACGGATAAATTCCGTATGAGCACTAATGGAGGAAAAGAATACACAGCCCAAGAAGTTGTAGATCAGGGAACCTATAATCTCTTTCTAGAAAACTCAGAGCACTACCGCGCCTCTGATGAAACCTTTCAATCCTCCTACAACCTCTTTCACACAGCTTTTCCCGATGGCTTTCTCTGGGAATTAGTCGAAGTCGTTGCAGGGCCTCCTAACGTCGTGTTTAAGTGGAGACACTGGGGTACTTTTAGGGGATCTTACAAAGATCATCAAGGGACAGGAGAAACTATTGAAATTATTGGTCTTAGCATTGCTAAAGTCACAGAGGATTTAAAGATTGAGTCTGTAGAACATTTCTTTGACACCAATAATTTCTTAACAGGGTTAACGACCGGAGGATGTCCCGTAAGTCATTAATCAAAGGAAGAGGTCATATCGTTTCCGCTGGAATCGGAATCATAAATAATTGTTCGAGTTGCAGTGCAAGCGTCTCCGTCGCTATAAGTAGCGAAAGCGAGGGAGACGCTGGCTTTCGCTTGACTCCGCCTGGGTATCCGGGGAGCGATCGCATCAAAATCTTCTTCCGCGTTGACGAACAGCGCTTTTTGCGAATTACCGTGGAAGATTTGCTGACAAATCAAACATTGTTAGAGGATAAACCCGTGGTGCAGCTAAGTTAAGGATAGACTTTACAGGTAAGGTGCGCTTCGGCGCATCCTACGGATTGCCTTCAAAACAAATTGTTAAAAGCAGATGAAGTACAAACTAGAATTTCCACTCTCTCCCGAATTAGAAAAGTATCGCGACAGAATCGAAGCTACCATTAAACCTTACATCGAAATTCAAACCCAGAATAATGATGACGTTAATTGGTGGCAGAGTAAATTTGGGGGTTTGCCCTATTTACCTAAAGGCTTTGAGTATCCAAAAACTGCTGACGGTAAATATTTATTCTTGCTAGCACAAATCAACTTTTCTGAAGTACCGCCTTTAGATGGTTTTCCCGAGCGGGGAATTTTGCAGTTTTATATAGCCGACGATTACCTATATGGTTTAGATTTGGGCACTTCCGCCGATGTAGATAATCCCACAGTCGAAGACAGATTCAAAATAATCTATTTTCCTCAGCCCGACTTCCGAGTTGAAAACATCATTACCAATTATGATTTTTTGCCGGAACTAGAATTTATTCCTGTTAATGGCTGTTGCAGCTTGCAATTTACTAAAAAATATGCGCCGATTAGTACCAATGACTACCAATTTATTGAACTATTACCAGAAGAAATTAACCAGTTATTTATGAACCCTGAAATTGAGGATGAGTACCGAGAAATATCGCATTCCTTGGGTCATAAAATAGGTGGTTATCCTTATTTTACACAAGACGACGTAAGAAAATATAGTAGTAACTCCGATCAAAAACAAAAGCCGGACATTCTTCTATTCCAAATGGATAGCGATTGCAATGAGACAGTAGATATCATGTGGGGAGACAATGGTGTAGGTAACTTTTTTATTGATGAATCAGCACTCAGAGAATTAGATTTTAGTAAAGTTTTATATAATTGGGATTGTTGTTAAAAGCAGCAGTTAAGTAAGCACACCTAAAAAAACATAGTACCCAGAACCCCGACTTCTTTAAGAAGTGGGGGTTCTAACAGATTGAATAGTGTTTGACTATGCCCGATGCCCGATGCCCAATTCCCAATTCCCTAAACCTGAGATTTGTGCACCACCACAGGTGTTCCCACTGAGGCCCATTCAAATAGCCATTTAGCGTGATTTACAGCTACATTTGTGCAGCCGTGAGTAACGGGATTGCCAAACAAATTGTGCCAGTAAGCGCCGTGAATTGCCATGCCTCCGTCGTAATACATTGTATAGGGAACGTCGGGCACATCGTAGTCATCCCCAGTCATCCTCGTAACGCGGTGTTTGGTTTCAACGGCAAAGGTTCCCGTGCGGGTGGGAGTCGATGATTTGCCGCTGGAAATAATCACCGCGTAAACGGGTGTATTTCCTTCCCAAGCTATTAACCTTTGTCTTGACAAATCTATTTCAATCCAGCGTTCGCTGGATTGCTGCAACAACATAATTCTATTGGCAATTATGTTGTGCTGTTCGCTGGCAAATGCGGTCATTGAACCGCCGCAGAATGTAGCAAAAGTGAGGGCGCAGCCGGCACAGAAAGTTCCAGCGCGGCGGAAGTAAGTTGAGTTGATAATGCTGTTCATTTCTCACACCTCGTAGTATTTTAGATTTTAGGTTTTAGATTTTAGATTGGCTTGTCCTATTTTAGATTGTAGATTTGAAATGTTGGATTGGGAAACAGGGCTTAACAAGTTGTTAAGTTTTGGGTAAGATCTCGTGCAATTTGGACGATCGCGCGCCAATCGCGATTTTCCACTAAGTGTTTAGGAAATAAGTCTCCGGCTAAACCCACGGCGATCGCCCCGGCGTCAATAAATACTTTCGCATTTTCCAGCGTCACCCCGCCCGTGGGAATTAAAGGAATGTCTCCCAGGGGGCCTTGCAGGCTTTTCAGGTAGGCGGCGCCTCCCAAAGCCGATATCGGAAAGACTTTAACGCAGGTAGCGCCTGCTTGCCACGCCGTCACAATTTCCGTGGGAGAAAAAGCACCGGGGACGATCGGCACTCCGGCATCAACTGCTGTTTTAATCATAGTTAAATCGGTGTGCGGAGTAAACAGAAACTGAGCGCCGCAGTCTATTGCTTGTTGCAACTGTTCTAAGTTTAATAAAGTGCCGGTGCCAATACTAAAAGTAGGGAAGTCCGAGCGGAGTTCGGCAATTAATTCAGCGGCTTTGTGGGTGTTCCAAGTAATTTCAATAAACTGGATTCCTCCGGCTGCTACCGATGAAGCCATGTGCCGAGCGAGTTCTTTTTCGGAGGAACGGATAACTGCGATCGCGCGGTGTTTTTTTAGTTTTGTTAACCAAGATTGATGATTCATACAATTTTAGACTTTAGATTTTAGATTCTAGAATTGGGAACGCTCCCGGATTGGGAAGTTGTATCATTGATTCATACAATTGAAAATTTTAGATTGTAGATTTTAGATTGGGGAATGCTCCCGAATTGGGAACTCGTCTCATTCTGACTCGCATATAATTTTAATACAGGTTACTAACTTCGATAGATGCCAAATTACAATATGCGCCACGTTCAATTTTGAACTCAAAATCTAGGCAACAAAACCGCTGCAATTGTTGACCTCAAAGAACACAGCGAATTTTTGGCTGAGGTTCTGGCTGAATGCGGCGAACCGATCGACTTTCAGTTTTTAGTTGACTCTCAAGGCTAAAAAGTCGCGGTGCTGGTTGACTTCCAGTACCCAGACGAACTCTGGGAGGATGTTGAGGACTGTCGGATTATTGAATATAGAAAAGATGAAAGAAGATTTCCCTGGGAAGAAGTTAAGCGCCAGCTTGAGGGAAAAGGTAGGTTGAATGTCTGATCATATCGTTGCCGGCGGCATCGTCAGGTAATAAATTATAGGGCAATTCATGAATGAGTTTTACAAGTCGGCACCTATCTCGGCGCAATTTTCAGTTGTTCGATTCACAGTCAACAGTCAACAGTCAACAGTCAACATCATGTCTGAGTGCAACCGGAATTGATATCACTTGGTCATTCTTGACATACAAGCTAAAATCCCCAATTGAAAATCTAAAATCGATCGATCGCACTCATAAAAAAATCGGGGCGATTCCAGACATTCCCAGAATCACCCCAATTATCGATTTCAAACTTTAGATTTCCTCTAAAGTCCAAAATCCAAAATCCAAAATTGATTAGGCGATCGTCGCCATTTTCACATCGCTATTAGCTAACAAATTTTGCAATTCGTCCGAATCCACAGTTTCCTTTTCAACTAGCATATCTGCCAAAGCATTAAGGACGTGGCGGTTGCCGACGAGTACCTCTTTAGCGCGACGGTAAGCTTGCTCTACCAACAAACGCACTTCATCGTCGATCGTCGCTGCGGTTTCTTCCGAGAAATCGCGTTCGGCCATGATATCGCGACCCATGAACATATTGCCTTGTTGGCGACCGAGAGCTACAGGGCCTAGCCGATCGCTCATTCCGAAGCGAGTCACCATTTGTCGCGCTACTCTTGCCACTTGCTGCAAGTCGTTCGACGCACCGGTTGTTACTTCTTCTTCGCCGAAGACAATCTCTTCAGCAATGCGGCCGCCCAAAGCTACCGCCATTTGATTTTGCAAGTAAGAGCGAGAATACAAGCCAGAATCCATCCGATCTTCGCTTGGTGTGAACCAAGTCAAACCGCCAGCGCGGCCGCGGGGGATAATGCTAATTTTCTGCACGGGGTCATAATCGGGCATCAGCGCGCCGACTAAAGCGTGACCGGCTTCGTGGTAAGCTACCAAAGTTTTGCGCTTTTCGCTCATCACGCGGTCTTTCTTTTCAGGGCCGGCGAGCACGCGGTCGATCGCATCATTGACTTCATCCATCGAGACTTCGGTCAAGTTGCGGCGGGCGGCCAAAATTGCTGCTTCGTTGAGCAGGTTGGCCAAATCCGCACCTGTGAAACCAGGTGTCCGGCGGGCAATTTTTTCCAAGTCCACGTCTTTCGACAAAGTTTTGCCACGGGCGTGAACGTTGAGAATTTCTAGGCGGCCTCCGAAGTCGGGGCGATCGACCACAACTTGGCGGTCAAAACGACCCGGACGCAGCAGCGCCGCATCGAGTACATCGGGGCGGTTCGTGGCAGCAATCAAAATGATGCCAGTATTACCCTCAAAGCCGTCCATTTCAGTCAGCAACTGGTTGAGGGTTTGTTCCCGTTCGTCGTTACCACCGCCCAAACCAGCGCCCCGCTGGCGGCCTACGGCGTCAATTTCATCGATAAATACGATACAAGGAGCGTTCGTTTTAGCTTGTTCAAACAAGTCGCGGACGCGGGAAGCACCGACACCCACGAACATTTCCACAAATTCTGAACCGGAAATCGAGAAGAATGGAACGCCTGCTTCTCCAGCCACTGCTTTTGCCAGCAGGGTTTTGCCAGTTCCGGGAGGGCCGACCAGCAGCACGCCTTTGGGGATTTTTGCTCCGACTGCGGTGAACCGATCGGCATTTTTCAGGAAGTCCACGACTTCTGCGAGCTCTAGCTTGGCTTGTTCGATGCCGGCCACGTCGCCGAAAGTCACCTGAGTTTGTGGCTCCATTTGGACTCTAGCTTTGGATTTGCCGAAGTTCATGGCTTGGTTGCCGGGCCCGTTTTGGGCGCGCCGCACCAGGAAAAACAGTCCCACCAAAAGCAGAATCGGGAAGAACAGGCTGCTGAGGGCTTTTACCCAGAAGCCTTCGTCGCTTTGGGGCAGAACGGAAATATCTACGTTATTTTTGGTCAGGATGTTGATCAGTTCGGGGTCGTTCGGCAGGTTAACGAGTACCTTGTTGCCGTCCTGGGCTGTGACCAGGGCTTTGCTGCGATCGGAACTGATATTTATTTTGTCTACTCTCTTGCCTTCGACTTCCTGAATGAATTGACTGTACTTCCAAACTTCCCTACTTGGGGGCTGTTTGTCAAAAAATGCCGTTGCTAAGGCAATGACTACAATAGCCAGCAGTGCGTACAGGCCAGCGTTTCTCCAGCGTTTATTCACCGAGGTCGATCCTCCTAATTTTTAGTCCCTTTGATTTGGGATTTTTTATTTATGTTCATCAATCTTAACGTAATTGTAACTTGTTTTTGTGTGGTGAGGAATCCCGGCCATGCTGCGGCGGTCTGAGGTGAGGTTGTGGAAACCGAACGGCCCTGGGCTTCGTCAGGAGATGCGGGTGCTGTCTTAATCGTTGAATTTCCGGATACACTATAAGACAGAATTTGTCAATAGATTGTCTCTCGATCGACTGACAAATTAACTTGTTCGGAGTTGCACACTCTTTGCACCGCGTGGCATTGAAACGCAACTTCTGTTTAGACCGACAATTTGACGTATAAATTAAGATGCACCGATCGCAATTCACCGATCGCCAATAGCCCAAGGAAAACTCAAAATGTCAGATTCGCAAGATACTTTCATTTTCAACGGTCAACGGCTGGCCTACAACAGGCTCAAGCACAACAACTATCCAGCCTCGGAGAGAGCGGTAGAAATACCCATAGCCTGGAACTTTCTTGCCGGATTGAAGGATAAAAGCAGACTGCTGGAAGTGGGTAATGTGCTGCAATATTACCCCGAACTGATGCCGACAGATATTGCCGAAATTCAAGCTAGAAGAATTATCGACAAATACGAAACTGCTGTGGGAGTAGACAAAATTGATTTAATGGATGCCGATCCTGAAGAAAAGTATAGCGGTATAATTTGCATCTCTACAGTAGAACACATCGGACAAGGATCTGACCCGAGTGAAGCTTACGGTGAAGAGCTGGAAAAATATGATTGGCAAGGGCCTTTAAAGGCGATCGCCAAAATCTACGATTTGCTGTCAGATAACGGTAGAGCGCTGATTACAGTACCCTTCGGTAAATTCCTCGAAAGGGGATGGTATATCCAGTTCAGTCAAGATTACTTGAATCTCTTATTCGATATATACAATATTCCTAAAAATGCAGTCAGTGCCAGTTATTTAAAGTTAGTTAAAGTGGACGCCTCCCAGCCGGCGCCTTCAGTTTGGCAACAAGCCAATCCCGAAGAACTTGTTAGGGCCCAATATAATGCACCTTTTCCTTTTGCAAATGCGATCGCCGTCCTAGATATTACCAAAATTCCTGCTACTCGATCGGCATTGACTCAACCCCCAACCGCCGACAAACAGCCGCCAGTATTTAGGAGAGTAACAAGCAAGCTGTGCGTCAACCGAGACTTTCAGACAGATTACTATCAGCATTGGATAGACAAACTCCAAGCTTCCAAAACTATTCACCGCAAATATTGGGAGTGGGTTGTCATGTCTCAAGCTTTGAATGAAAGAGGATTTCTCAAAGCCGGAAAAAAAGGCATGGGTTTTGCGGTTGGTAACGAACCGCTACCGTCAGCATTCGCTTCTTTAGGGTGCGAAATTGTCGCCACCGACCAAAATTACGACATTCCTGAAGCCAAGGAACACTGGGCCACAACCGATCAACTTTGCCGCGGCAAACAAGCACTTAACGAAAAGCAAATCTGCCCGCCAGAAACCTTTGAAAAACTTGTCAGCTTCCGCGAAGTTGACATGAACAATATCCCCGAAGACTTAAAGCAAGGTGAGTTTGATTTTATTTGGTCTTCTTGTGCCTTTGAGCATATAGGATCGATCGAACACGGACTCAGATTTGTTAAAGAATCTCTGAAATGCTTAAAGCCCGGCGGTATGGCAATTCATACAACAGAGTTCAACTGTTCATCAAATGAAGGAACCTTAAACACAGACAATTTAGTATTCTTCAGACACAGAGACATTCAGCGTTTAATCAGTGAACTAACAGCCGAGGGATATCGCGTAGAACCTCCAGATTACTGGATGGGCGACAGCAAATACGATTTGACGGCGATGAAAGATCTTAGCAATCAATGGGCCCCGCACCTGAAAATACAATTGGGCGGTTACATTGCAACTTCCTTGCTTTTAATCATCCACAAACCGCAGGAAATATATGCAGAATCTTATTCGCCAGTCTATGCGTATGGCGAAAAACAGCAGGAGTTGATCAAGATTTTTTATGACATATCCGTACTGGGATACGGACACTACGATTCGCGTTCTAGAACCGGTGTTGCCAGAGTCATAGAGAATATCGCATCGGGTTTAATTGCCTCGAAAGAGTTGGATTTATCTTTTTGCGCGACTAATTCTTGGTACGCCGTGAAGTCTTGCCTGGATTACTTGCAGACTCAGCCCAATTTTCGCGGGATACCTTTGGCTCACTCCAGCTTTTTCAAAAATTTTGAAAGCAAATTAATGGAGCTTTACAAGATGTTAGAAAACCGGGAAAAAATCTTCCCGGAGCACAGCCAAGAACCCCAATCCAAACTTTTAACAGACAACTTAAAAAAATACCTTTCAAATTCGATCGGCATTTCAAAGCAGCGCAGCCATTTAATCGACCAGGAGAGCTTGAGCCAAGCCGATATTTTCCACGCGACATTCTATCAGATTCCGAACCAAGCACGCGAGTGCAAAAATGTCAAAAAAATTGCCACTGTTTACGATTTGATTCCCATCCTATTGTCGCAGTTCTTTATCGGTAAAAATGATGACGACTACCAGAGAATGCAGGCATCTTTAAACAGCTTAACGGCCGAGGATTACATTCTCTGCATATCTCAAGCCACCAAAAACGATTTGCTAAATCACGTCAAACTAAACCCGGAAAGAGTGTTTGTAACTCATCTAGCTGCAAATACGGCTTTATTTTACCGCTGCAATGATGCGGAAAATATGGCATCGGTCAAGCACAAATACGGCATTCCCGACGCACCGTATATCTTGGGTGTCAGCACATTAGAACCTCGAAAAAACCTCGAACACGTCATCCGCTGTTTCGCAAAAGTCGTGCAGCAACAAGGTATCAAAGACCTCAGCTTAGTTTTAGTCGGTGCCAAAGGTTGGGAGTACGAAAAAATCTTTCAAGAAATTGCAAAATTCGGTCTGTCAAAAGACCGTATCATTATAACTGGCTATGTAGCTGATGAAGATTTAGCCGCCATCTACAGCGGTGCGATGGTTTTTGTTTACCCGTCGCTATATGAAGGTTTCGGTTTGCCGCCTTTGGAAGCAATGCAGTGCGGTATTCCTGTCATCACCTCGAATAATTCATCGTTTCCCGAAGTAGTCGGCGATGCCGGGATTATGCTCGCTCCGACAGATGCTGACGGACTTTGCCACAGCATCCTAAAACTGTACAGTACACCTGCTTTGCGGCAAGAAATGTCTTTAAAGTCGCTAGTACAAGCGAAAAAATTTAGCTGGGAAAGGTGTACTCAGGAGACAATTGCTGCTTACAAAACAGCTTTGTCTGGTTGAGAAATCCCAGCAGGTTGACTGCGTAAGTCCTGTCTGTCATTCGCAAGTGAAGCGAAGAATCTCAAACCATTTCAACAGCGCCATTGAGTCCATAAGTCCTGTCAGTGTAAGAAGCGAGTTAACCGAGTATGTCAATTGAACGGGAGCATCAAATTAAAGTTATTTACGATATCTCTGTCCTCGGACAGGGACACCTGCACCAGCGCGCTAGAACCGGCATTTTTAGAGTAGTTGAAAGTCTTGCTGAGAATTTGGCAAACGCGAAAGAATGCGATTTGTTATTTTGTGTCAGTCAGTATTTGCATTTGTTGGAGGCGAGTTTCGCTTATCTGGAAACCAATCCCAAATTAGCGGGTATTCCCCTGCTGCATTCGAGCTTTGCCAGGGTTTTTTACAGGCAGCTAATCGATGTTTACAATATGCTGGGTCTTCAAATGCAAGCAAATGATGCGGGCAATGCTGTCACGGAAAAAGCTGTTTTTGACCATTTGAAAAACAATTTACAAAATGCCGTTCAAATCATGGGCGGTTCCTTTGTTCCGGTAGATGCTAATAATTTAGAGTCAGCAGATATATTTCACTCGCCCTACGATGAAATCCCTGTTGCGGCAAAGCAAACAAGTAAAGCTCAGATTTTTTTGACTATCTATGACTTGATTCCTGTTTTGTACCCGCAGTTTCTGCTGAGCGAGCAAATCCCTTTACTTTACAAAAAAACCTTAGCAAGCATCTCTCAAAAGGATTGGGTGATGTGCATATCGCATTCAACTAAGAACGACCTTTGCAATTATCTCAAGATTGACCCTTCGAGAGTTTTCGTCACGCATCTCGCTGCGGAACCGACTGTATTCTACCCCTGCGGCGATGCGGAAAAACTTGCTTCGACTCGCCGCAAATACGCCATTCCCGATGCTCCTTATATTTTGAGTTTGGGTACATTGGAACCTCGAAAAAATCTCGACGGTGCAATCCGCAGTTTTGCTAAACTAATTGAGGAACAACATATTAAAGATTTATATCTGGTTTTAGTGGGTACTCCAGGATGGAAATACGATAAAATTATGGCAGAAGTTTCTAAGCAAAAATTTCTAAAAGAGCGGATAATTTTTACAGGATACGTCCCAGAATCGGATTTGGCAGCGCTTTACAGCAGTGCTTTAGCATTTGTCTATCCGTCGTTTTATGAAGGTTTTGGTTTGCCGCCTCTGGAAGCGATGCAGTGCGGAGTACCGGTGATTACCTCAAATACATCTTCGCTTCCAGAGGTAGTTGGGGAAGCGGGAATTATGGTAGATCCAAAAGATACCGATGCGCTTTGTCATAGTATGCTGGAAATCTACAACAAATCATCGCTGCGAGAAAGTATGTCTTTAAAATCCTTGGCACAAGCTAAACTTTTTAGCTGGCAAAGGTGCACTGACGAAACTATCGCTGCTTATCGAACTGCTTTATCGTAATTTTACAGGAAACTCACCAATCATGAAGATAGTTATTGACGGCATATTTTTTCAAAGCCAGCAAAAAAGCGGGATTGCTCGCGTTTGGCAGTCTTTGATGGAAGAATGGGTAAAAAGCGGTTTTGCTGAGAATATAGTAATGCTGGATCGCGCAGGCACAGTACCGAAGATTGCCGGCATTCAATATCGCTCGATTCCGGTTTACGATTACAACAAAACCGATGCTGACAAACAAATGTTGCAGCAAATGTGCGATCGAGAAAATGCAGATTTATTTGTTTCTACCTACTATACAACACCGATTTCGACGCGATCGGCATTTGTCGCCTACGATATGATACCCGAAGTTACGGGAGGCGACCTGAATAATCCCATGTGGCGAGAAAAACATCATGCTATCCGCCAAGCATCTTCCTACATCGCCATTTCTCAAAGCACTGCCCGCGACTTAGTAAAGTTTTTCCCCCAAATATCTCCCGCATCAATTACTGTCGCTCACTGCGGCATTCAAAAACATTTTTATCCTTCTAGTCTACCAGAAAGAGAAGCATTTAAAAGTGCACACCGGATTGAAAAACCCTACTTTTTAATAGTCGGAGAAAGATTGGGATTCAACGGTTATAAAAATACACTCGCTTTTTTTCAAGCTTTATCGAGACTCAGCAGCAAGTCGGGATTTGATGTTGTTTGTACTAGCGGTCAACCTTCGCTAGAACCTAAATTACAACCGTACACTGCTGGTGTAAACGTCCACCTGCTGTATTTGGGCGACGCTGAATTAAGAGCGGCTTACTCGGGTGCGATCGCGCTGATATTTCCCTCCAAGTATGAAGGTTTCGGACTGCCAATATTGGAAGCAATGACTTGTGGTTGTCCCGTCGTCACTTGTCCCAACAGCTCGATTCCCGAAGTAGCAGGCGAAGCAGCATTGTATGTAGGTGAAAATGATGTTAATGGACTGGGAAATTCCCTGCTTGACGTGCAGAAACCGGATATTCGCAACTCGTTAATTGCTGCCGGACTTGGACAATCCCGCAAATTTTCTTGGTCAAAAATGGCAACAACAGTTAGTTCAGCGTTGATGCAAGCCTGCGGCAGCGGACAGCAAATCCCGGCAAAATCGCCGGAAGATCCAATCTTATTGTCAAGCATTATCGAGCAATACCAGAAAAATTCCGCTGATTTATCCGCCCTAGCAAATGTCCGCCAAGCTAGAAAACAAATTGCTGAAATCTGGCTTAATTTACCAGCGGAACAAGTTGCAAGTACCTTTGCAGGCGATGCCGGCAAACAGCACCAAGCGGTGCTGGCTAGCGACATTAGATATGAACCGCTAACGGATACAGAAGAGACTTTTGTGAGCCAATTAGTCGCCAATGTGGCGAAAGGATTTAACGAGCCAAAAGCCATCAATTACCTGCTCGCAGCCATGCTGTACCGGCGGGCAGACCAATTGCCGCTCAAGTACGATCGCGCTACAGTGCCTAATTGGTTCGCCAACGAATATCTCAAATTCATGTTTACTTGTCCGAACGTATTTCAAACCAGAGGAGAAGCAGACACTTACTATCAATTCATCCAAGGCTGGATTGATTACTTACATACTAATTTGTTCAAAAATGCAGATTCGCCACTGTGGCAAAATATTGCTTTGTTGTTCGCGCAAGTTGCGAACTTTATCCCGCTTTATTTTACCACGGCAAACCTGCGCGATATCTACACCAAACGGGCGGAAATAATCGAGTTTTCGCTCAAAAATCGCGGCAGTTCAATTGATTGTATCTTCCCGGCGCGATCGCCAAATCGGACAAAAATCCGCCTAGGCATCATCAACGACCATTTCGCACCGCAAACCGAAACCTTCGCCACAATCCCGGTTTTCGAGCATTTAAACCGCAACGAGTTCGAGATTTACCTGTACGCGCTCAACACCAGCGGTCACCAATTAGAACAATACTGTCAAAGTCGCGCCGACAAACTGGTTGCACTCCCGAAAGACTTTGCATCGCAAGTCCAAACAATCCGCGCCGACGACTTAGATATCCTGTTTTTCGGTACGAATTTAACAGCTATTAACAAACCGCTGACTTCACTAGCAATTCACCGTTTAGCGCGGGTACAAACTACATCTTTCTGTTCCCCGACAACCACCGGAATCCGGCACATGGATTACTACATCGCAGGCCAATTTACCGCGCCGGATGCTAGTTATCAAGAACAATATCGCGAACAGTTGGCGGTTCTCCAAGGCAGCGGTTTTTGTTTCAAATACGCAACAGAGTCGGAAGTAGCTACAGTTAAACCTACCCGCCAAAGTCTGGGGATTTCAGACAATACAACAGTTTTTATCTCCGGCGCCAACTTCTACAAAATTTTGCCGGAATTGAGGGAGAGTTGGGTAAAAATTCTAGCTGCTGTACCCGATTCAATCTTGATTTTATATCCCTTCGGGCCGGCTTGGACTCGCACTTATCCAGCGACACCTTTTGTCAACAATCTGAACGCTGTCTGCGCTAAATACGGCGTCAATAATAACCGCTTGCGCTTCGTAAAACAACTGCCTAGTCGCGCGGATGTGAAAGAATTTTTGCAGCTAGCAGATGTTTATCTCGATTCCTATCCTTATGCTGGGGCAACATCGTTAATTGATCCTTTGCAAGTAGGATTGCCGGCGGTGGTTGTGGAAGGAAATGCTTTGCGGTTCCGCCAAGGTTCGGCGATGCTGCGGGAACTGCAAATGCCTGATTTAATTGCTTATGACGAAGCATCTTACATTCAACTAGCAGTTACCCTCGGCACTAACCCGCAATTGCGGCAGCAAAAACGGCAGGAAATTCAGCAAAAAATGCAAGGCAATCCGCGCTGTTTTGACAGTGTGGCATACTCTGGGGCGATCGGCAAATTATTCCAAGAACTCTTTGGCAAATGGCAAACCAGCCACCTGGAAGCCTCCCGCAGCTTACAGGATAGCATTCCCAAACAGGCAGATTTGGGCGAGATGCTCTCGAATGCCGTCAAGCTTTACCAAAGAAACTCATCAAACATCTCAGCAATATCCGAACTGCGTCAAATCCGCAAACAAATCGCTGATTTTTGGCTGAACGTTCCCGTCGAAAACCTCGAAACCGCCTACAAAAGCGCTTCAGGTAACAGCTATCAAATCCTGCTCAAGAGCGGTTTCCAACGTCAACCGATGATCGAAACCGAACAAGTATTTTTGCAGCAATTAACCCAGATTAGCAAAGGATTAGTGCATCCCAAAGCTGTCAACGCCTTACTCGCGGCGATGCTATATTTCCCACCGGAAACCATGCGAATTCCCGACGCTCGCAACCGTTTACCGCACTGGTTAATTGGCGATTACGAACAAGTTTTTGAGACTGAAGCCGCTGTCAAGTCTGATTCCACTTCTGACTTGCTAGCTCAATACATTCCATCGCCGCAATTCGCGAATCAACTGTTAGGATGCGTCAATCTTTACCGCATCGATCCGTCTGAGGAATCGGTAGTTTTGGAACTCCGCCAAATCAGAAAACAAATGGCTGATTTTTGGCTGACTGTACCTTCAGAGAAACTAGAAAATTTTTACCGAGGAGAAGTTCGCAAGGGATATCAAGCCATACTCGGATGTGGCTTGCAAGCAGAAGCAATGACTGAAGCAGAACAAAAATTTTTGCAGCAATTGACCGAAATTAGTAAAGGGTTGGTGCAGCCTCAAGCTATCAATGCTCTGCTGGGGGCGATGCTGTACTTTGTTCCGGGAAAAATGCGGGTTCCCGATGCTCGCACTCGCTTGCCGCAGTGGTTGCTTGAAGATTACGAAAAGGTGTTTGAAAGCGCATTTGCGACAACAGAACCAACACTTGTCAAACAAGATTATCTGCCGCAGTTTCTCAATCAATTAACTGCTGCCGTCAATCTTTATGAAATCGACCCGACGGCTGAATTGGTAATAGCAGATTTGCGGCATATTCGCAAGCAAATTGCCGATTTGTGGCTGAGCGTTGGTGACGAAAAACTGGAAGTTTTGTACCGGAGCGATTTTGGCAAGGGTTACAAAGCAATGCTGGGCAGCGGGTTTATTAACGAGCCGCTGAATGAGAGCGAGCGCGAGTTTTTAAACTCGTTGGTTGCTGAGTTGAGTAAAGGTTTTGGAGCGCCTAAAGCTGTGAATAATTTGTTGGCGGCGATGCTGTATTGTCGCGCTGGACAGTTGCGGGTTCAGGATGCAAATACTTGTTTGCCTCCGTGGTTGTTGGAGGATTACGAGCAGTTGGTTGGGGGTGCGGTTAAGGTGGTTGTTGGGTAAAAAAGTGCGTTAGCGAAGCCCTCGAAGAGGATCGCGCTGCTGTTTACATCGGTACTATTCACTGGTATAATATCTAACATTACTACCAAAATTTCCATTTTCTACAGATGAACAGCACCAGCGATCAATCCTCCAATTCCAACCGCTATTCGGATGCAGGAGCGATCGCCCGCAAGGATATTTCAGCGCTCAACCGCCAAGCTGCTGTATATTTTACTCAGGGGAAGTTTGCAGAAGCGATCGCACTTTGCCATCAAGTCATCATCATCAAACCGGATTGCGCTCTAGCCTACGATATTCTGGGTGCTGCTCTCATGTCACAGAAAAAAACAGCCCCGGCTATTCGCTCGTTTTCTCAAGCCCTAGCAATCAACCCTAACTCGGCAACAATCCTTGCCAAATTAGGCTATTGTTTGGTTGCAGAGGGGCGACTGGATGAAGCAATAACTAATTACCAAAAAGCCCTTCAGTTAAACCCGAATTTGGCTGATGTTTATTTGAGAATGGGCAAGGTATTGAGTCACCAAAACCGCTGGGAGGAAGCTTTAGATTGTTGGCTTAAGGTGGCTCAAATCGCTCCGACAAGCGTTAGTGCCGAGTCATTCTTAGAGTTAGGGAATTTTCATTTTACTCAAGGTAAGTTAGACCTGGCGAGCGCTTGTTACCGCCAGTCGATTTCTCAGAAACCAGACTGTAAGTTTAGTTACTTAAACTTAGGAGTTACCCTCAAAAAGCAAGGAAAAATCCCAGAAGCGATCGCTACTTGCATTGAACTCCTTCAAATTCTGCCGGATGTGGATGAAGCTTACTACAATTTATTCAAATTATTCACAAATTTAGGTAGAAAAGATGAGGCGATCGCTTGTTACTACAGCGCAATTCCTCTGCACCTGATTCGTGAATTTTGTCCTTCCACCGTCCATAGTCAGTTAGTTACCTCTACATTAAAGGCGAAAATATCTGTTATCTCCCCGCAATTTCTACCCAGCGAAAACCGGGACTCTAATTCCCGAGAAAGTGAGGGCGAAAACGCACAACCATTTGTAGCTGTTATCCCTAACGGACGTGCTTGGGGAGATAAATTTACTCGGGCCGTCATTACTTCAGACGATCGGCTGTTAGAGGATATATCTACAGGTAGTCCGAGTTTGATTATCTCTTCAGATCGGTTGCCTCCCCCGGTTGCAATTGAAGGAACAGTAGCTTTTTTAGCGAAAAACTACTGTTACAATTATTATCACTGGATGTTTGAGTTTTTGCCGCAGATTGAATTGCTCCGCCGATCGGGTATAGATATAAGTAGTATCGATAAATTTGCCGTCAATCAGTGTTGCTTGCCGTTTCAGAGAGAAACAGTCAGCTTGTTAGGTATTCCGTTAGAAAAAATGGTAGAAACCTATAAAAATAATCACATTCAAGCTCGTCAATTACTGGTTAGCAGTGTCATCAGAGAAAGTACAAAATGGGCCTGCAATTTTCTCAGAAGAGAATTCTTGAATGATTCCATCATTGGCTTGCAGAAAAAACAGCGAATTTTTATATCTCGCAAAGAAAGACGCAGAGTGATTAATGAAGATGAAGTAGTCGCATTTTTAAGTAAGTTTGGCTTTAAGAGTATCGCGCCCGAATCAATCTCTGTTGCGGAACAAATATCGCTGTTTGCTGCTGCTGAAGTTGTAATTGGATCTCACGGTGCGGCTCTGACTAACACAGTGTTTTGCAGTCCAGGTACTAAAGTTATAGAAATATTTGCACCTGATTATGTAAACCCTTGTTACCGCAAACTTAGCAGTCAAGTTGGTCTCGAATACTGGGAATTTATCGGCGAAAGGGTTCTCGATATTGACTCGCACAGCCAGCAGGAGGGAGGGGGACAAATTCACTACGTATTTGAAGATATTTTAGTCAATATTGCTGAGTTATTAAATATGATGAAATTGGCAGGTGCGATCTAGCCACCCTAAATGATTCCTGTAGCTTCTTCCAGGAAGAGCCTGGAAGTTAAAAACGGTAATTCAATTTAACACAAGTTCTGGCTGCTGAGTCGCAAATAAGGGGCGAGTTACCTGACGCAGTAGCACTGTTTCTAAACTGCCTTCTACTACATTTTCTGCTTCTATTTCTAACTCGCCCCACAATAGCCGATCGCCTTGATTGGGCATTTTACCTAAATTGTGGATCACGAATCCGGCGATTGTTTGGTAAGCTTGGTCAGTCGGTAGGTTTAACCCTAGTTTTTCGTTAACTGCTGTCACTTCCCATACGCCCGAAATTAGTGCCGAATGAGCATCTTTTTGGACGAGAGTGGGCTGGGAAGGTGACAGCAGCGGTTGAGACTCTTTACTGGTAATCCAACCTGTCAGCAGCCAGACGGTACCGTTGAGAATTGCTAGCAGCGGCCACAGTAATTTTGAGCAGAGTTCGAGGGGGGGCATCAGCAGCAAAGCGGTGCGTTCTGGGGCGTGGGTTGCTAATACTTTGGGGATTAGTTCTCCTAATACTATCTCGACGTAAGTTACTAAGATGAATGCTGCGGGAACTGCGATCGAATGAGCAGTCAGCACGGCCGACAAATGACCGATCGGCAATTTGTCGATCCACGGTTCGATCCAGTGTACAGTCGCTCCCTCACCCAACCAACCCAACAGCAAACTCCCTGCTGTTGTGCCAGTTTGAGTCACAGACAGGTAATGCGGTATGTTGTTTTGAGCTTGGTGGACGAGTTCGGCGGTTTTAGCGGTTGGGCGATCGTCCAAGTGGGCAAGTTGGCGGATTTGATGGCGATCGGCTGATACTAATGCTAGTTCTGACGCCACAAAAAAGGCGATTAAAAGTGTTAAGCCCAGCAACATTGCTAACCTCAGCATTGTTTGAGCGACTTCTATTTCCAGGCAAGTCAGGTTGTTCAAAATAGATATCTAATATGATAGATGTTTTAGGTTAATTCTTTTATTTTAGCTTGCGATTCAGATAGCTTTACCCCGCGAGATTTCGGATATCCCCACTACCCTTATTTGTAGGTGCGCCGAGGCGCACCTTACCCGTAGGAACTTGTAAACTCTTTCTCTTCTCTTCCTTCGCGCCCTTGGCGTCTTGGCGGTTCGTTTTAACTGAGATATTGCACCATTCTCAATTACTTGTTTAGAAACAGGCAAGATGCCTGTTCCACAAGAAAATTCATCTCTTGTGGAACAGGCATCTTGCCTGTTCTTGACAATGATGCCAGATGTGAGTAAAAAAAAATCTAATTCACAACACCGCAACTCATTGCTGTATCAACTCTCCCTTCCTCCCCGGAGCGAGTTAATTTCCGTAAAAGTCTGCACCGGATCGGACTTCAACCCGCCTTGAATGTAATTCAACTTCACTTCTTCTAACAAATCCGACAGCAGCGACTGCAATTCCCCAAGAGTTTTCTCATCTTGCAATTCCCGCCGCAAACTTTGATTAAATTCTTGGCTGAAATTATCTAGAATTTTTCTACTTTTATCGTCTTCATAAGTAGTAGCTAACACATCCACAGCAGTTTGAGCCAAATAATTCGCTACCTGTTCCGTCATCTCCGTCGGCAAAATATTAATCGGAGAGAAATTTTGCACGATTTGATAAAAATCCGACTGTTTGATTGTTGTTTCCAAATTGTGGTGCAGCAATTCTTCCAAATCCGGTTGCACCTGCGGCAAAACTTTGTAAATTGTCAGATCCAAAATCCGCTTGGTAATTTGTTCGATCGTATTGTCCTGATTAACGTGAAGGTACGGCTGCTGCCCCAGCAACATTTGCGCCGCGTCGCCCTGTTTGATCGAACTTTTAGCTTGATTGATAAACCGCACCATCATGTATTCCGATATCGTATTGGCTAAATAAGCCATCGGTTCGTAGGTAACTTGAGTAACTACGCGATCGAGATTCACCAAACCCGACTTGTGAAGCCGCACCAATACTGGCAGAATCCGCCACCCCTGCCAAATCGGTATCACCAGAAACACCTCATACCAGCGCCTCAGCACAAAATCAAACCAAGTTACCCCCGGTTTGCGGCGGGTATGGAACAGACTTTTAATCAAAAATTCCGCCCCAAAAAAACCGATAAAAAACGTATCTATTCGCCAAAACTGGTCAGCGCTTGTCAAATATTCGGGATTTGGCAAACTCGAATCAATGCCTTTAATCGGGTCGTAAATTTTAACTAAGCCCGGAAAATAGCTCTGATAAACAGGACGCAACTGAAGGTAACTGAAATGAAAAAGCACTAGCAAGAAATTGACCACCGCTACTAATGCGCTCATTTTTGCCCAAGAAATTGCTTTTTTGGACGATTTTATATCGGTGCTGTTAACAGTTGTGTAGGAATCTGACATAAAAGTAATCTTCCGAATTTGCTAATCGATAAATCTATCTTGTGGCCGACGCGAAAAAACCCCTAACCTCTTAAAATCCCTTGGTGAACGCTAAGTATAAGGAAACCAAAAGCCGTGAAATTAAAAACAGTCATATCGCTGCTCAAACAAACTTTTACTGAATGGCAAGAAGATAAAGCGCCAACCCTAGCCGCCGCCCTAGCCTATTACACAGTCTTCTCCCTCGCCCCGCTGCTAATTATCGTAATTGCGATCGTCGGTTTAGTCTTTGGTGCAGAGGCAGCCCAAGGTCAAATCGTCGCCCAACTCCAAAGTTTAATCGGCAAAGATGGCGCCCAAACTGTCCAAGAACTCATCCTCAAAGCCTCCGAACCCAAGTCGGGAATGATTGCTACTTTAGTCGGCATCGCTACACTTTTGTGGGGCGCTTCCAACGTGTTTACTAATCTCAAAGAAGCCCTTAATACTATTTGGAATGTTTCACCGCCGCCCGGACGAGGCATCTGGGGATTCCTCAAAGATCGCGTATTGTCTTTTGCGATGATTTTAGGCATAGGCTTTCTACTGCTAGTATCTTTAGTAATTAGCGGCATTTTAGCCGCCGTCAGCTATTGGTTGAACGACTTGCTGCACTTGCCAGTCGGCATTTGGCAGATTGTGGACTTTGGTATCTCCTTTGGCGTAGTTACGCTGCTTTTTGCCTTAATTTACAAACTTTTGCCCGATGTCCATCTTGCCTGGAATGATGTTTGGATCGGCGCCGCCATCACCTCAGTGCTGTTTACGATCGGCAAATCCCTAATTGGAGTTTACCTCGGAGGTAGCGGTATCGCCTCTACCTACGGTGCTGCGGGATCGTTCGTGATTATCCTGCTTTGGATTAATTATTCCGCTCAAATTCTCTTCTTAGGTGCCGAGTTTACCCAAGTTTGGGCTAACAGATACGGCTCCAAAATGCAAGGTTCGCGAAACAATACCCTCAACAGCGAAAACGGTGAATCCTCTCCACGCAAACCTCGCAAGAACTCTTAACCTTAGACAAACGGGAAATTTGAGGTTAAACTCGCACTCCGGGTTTGACAGAAGAAGCAAGAAGGAAGAGGGAAAAAGACAGAAGGTGCAAGGCGGAACGAAAGAAAAATTTTGAATGCAATAACTTTGCTTTTTTTTCCCTTGCCCTGTAACCTTCGGTCTTCGGGACGGCAGAATTCTGCTTTCTCGAAAGCCCTATTTTTTTATCTAGAGGGGTAAAATTCTACCTTCGGCTGACCTCGCATCTCTAGCAGCAAGCTAAAAGGAGGCTCGAGTTAGAGAGGGCTAAGAGGTGCGAGCTTGACACCGGCCAGAATACGGAAAATTATTCCCTTCACCCTCATTCATTTCTATTTAGATTATCTAGAATTTGAGCTGCTGCACGTCTCTGTCAGCAGAAGGAAGTCGTCTGTGAATTTTTCCCTGCAACTTATCCCTGAAGGATGATTTCTCGATCCCGCATTTTCACTTTAATACAAATTAGCTAAAAGATTCCAGTCCCGGCGCAGCAGCCAAAATTGCACTTTCAATCTTTTCCTGAAATATTTTTAATTTTTGGTAAACAATCATGATTTCATTAACTAAAAAACGGATCGCTCTCATCTCGGTACACGGTGATCCCGCTGTGGAAATTGGCAAAGAAGAAGCGGGCGGGCAAAATGTTTACGTGCGTCAAGTAGGGGAATCTCTGGCGAGACAGGGGTGGCAAGTTGATATGTTCACCCGTTCATCCGATCGCCAACAAGCAAGAATTGTACAGCACAGTCCCAATTGCCGGACTATTCGGCTAGTAGCAGGGCCGCAAGAATTTATTTCCCGCGACGAAATTTATGGATATTTACCAATCTTTGTTCAAGAATTTCAGAAGTTTCAGTTAGAGTCAGGCTTTCAATATCCGTTAGTTCACACCAATTACTGGCTGTCTTCTTGGGTGGGAATGGAGTTGAAAAAAACGCAACCTCTTCTGCAAGTTCACACTTACCATTCTTTGGCAGCAATTAAATACAAGTCGGTTTCGACAATTCCGATGATTGCCAAAACCAGGCTGCAAGTCGAAAAAACACTTTTGGAAACAGCCGATCGCGTAGTGGCTACCAGTCCCCAAGAAAAAGAACACATGAGGTCTCTGGTTTCCTCCAAAGGCAATATTGACATCATTTCCTGCGGTACGGACATTGAACGGTTCGGCTCGATCGCCCGAGCGACCGCCCGCCGCCACTTAGGAATAGCCCCCGAAACCAAAGTCGTGTTGTACGTCGGCCGTTTCGACCGTCGCAAAGGCATCGAAACCTTAGTCCGCGCCGTCAGTCGGTCGACGGTGCCCAAAGCCGATTTAAAACTCATAATTGGTGGCGGGTGGCGTGCGGGGGAAAGCGATGGCAAAGAGCGCGATCGTATCGGCCGCATCGTTGAAGAACTCGGGCTCAGCGACATTACCAGTTTTCCCGGCGCCTTGAGCAGAGACATTCTCCCCGGCTACTACGCCGCCGCCGATGTGTGCGTCGTTCCCAGCCACTACGAACCCTTCGGTTTAGTCGCCATTGAAGCGATGGCCTGCGGCACGCCCGTAATCGCCTCCGACGTGGGAGGGCTGAAATATACTGTAGTGCCACAAAAAACAGGTTTGCTCGCGCCGCCGAAAAATGAAGCAGTTTTTGCCGATGCGATCGATCGCTTGTTACTTGACTCAGTATGGCGCCAGCAACTCGGACACACAGGCCGCCAGCGCGTCGAAACCCATTTCAGTTGGGACGGTATCGCCTCTCAACTGGGTCAACTTTACACTCAACTGCTCGAACAATCGGCCCTTGAGCTTGACCCCGTGAGCGCTTAGTAGTATCACTTAGTATAGTTGAAGCCAGTTTCCCTTGATCCCTGTTTCACTCATCCGTTCTAACTGGGAACCTTCAACTATAAGTGATATCAGGAGGTACTCTTGTACGCATCAAAACATCTGGGACGCCACCTGCTCCCTATGTCAGACATGGAGCTAATTCGCCTGTGGGTAAACCGCCAATCCCCCCGCAATCGGCACTTTAGCTGGCAGGCGGCTCACCATTTTCGAGTGTTTGTCGCAAAACCGCTGGCACAAGTTACTCTGACAGATGTCGAGACTTTCGCCGCAGCGATGAGAGCTCGGAAACTTCCACCACGTTTTTACAAGCAAACCTTGGTAGCGCTGAAATCGCTGTTCGCCTTCGGCCAGCAAACGAAAATTTTGCCCGCAACACTCCCCCTTCACCGGTGGCCGGTTCTGCGCCGGAATCGCTCCAAACGCCTTCGTTTTCAACTCTCTTGGGGTTTCTTAATCTGTTTGTGCTTTTTCTTAGGTCGAATGACGCCGAGACTGCTGTGGGGACAATCGCTCTCGGCAGGAAGCTCGCCCGCCCCGAAACGCCTCCAGGAAGTTGCGGCCCTCGATTCACCAGACAAAGGAGAGGATAACATTGAGCGCGATCGATCACCCAAAACTGCAACCCTGAATTCACCCGAGCCCAGACAGAATAGCAGAGTCGATAGCATCGGCCCCGAACGTCGAGTCAAAGCCTTTCTCGACACCATAGCCGCCGCCGAAGGAACCGCTAGCCCCGACGGCTACCGCATCCAGTACACCGGCACGAAATTTGTCAGCTTTCAAGATCATCCCAGACAAATGAGGTGCGGTCGCCGTTACCGCAAAAAACTCTGTTCCGATGCAGCGGGGCGATATCAGTTTCTCAGCACCACGTGGGACAGATTTGCCAAAAAATTTGGCGTCCGCGATTTCAGCCCAGAAAATCAAGATTTGATGGCTATAGAGTTAATCCGAGAAAAAGGTGCCTTAGAAGATATAGAAGCGGGTCGATTAGAGTCAGCAGTGAGAAAACTCGCTTACATCTGGCCATCTTTTCGCCGTTATGGTGGTTCTGTGGAATCGTCGATGCCCACACTCGAAGCCATGTATCAGAAAAATTTGGGGATTGACCGCCCAGGATTGGTTGTTAGAAATTAGTGAACAGTCCCAGGACGAGTTTAGATTGGGGTTTGGCAATTTTGGATTAAATTTTAACATCCAAAATTGAAAATGAGGGAGTTATGGGCGATGTCTATTCTTCGGAAATTTAAAAATTAGGCTAATTTTCCATCTTCCATGTGAACGATGCGATCGGCAATATCCAAAATTCGGTTATCGTGGGTTACTAACAAAATAGTACAACCCTGTTCTTTGGCTAGTTGCTGCATCAAATTCACCACTTCGCGACCGGATTTGCTGTCCAGGGCGGCTGTTGGTTCGTCAGCTAGAACAATTTGCGGTTGACTGACCAAAGCGCGGGCGATCGCAACTCTTTGTTTTTGTCCGCCTGACAAGTCATCTGGATAATAGTTAATCCGCTGTTCCAGCCCTACTAACTCTAGCATTTTTGCAGAGCGATCGCGCATTTGAGAACGCGACAAATTTCCGTGAACTTCCAAACCCATCTGCACGTTTTGCAGCGCCGTCAAACTGCGGTGTAAATTATGCGCCTGAAAAATATAGCCAATTTTGCGCCGCGCCTTTACCAATTTGTCTGAACTCGCCTTGCACATTTCTTGACCGAGAATTTTGAGACTACCCGATTGACCGGATCTCAACCCGCCAATCAAAGTTAAAAGTGTTGTTTTTCCCGAACCGGAAGGCCCCGTCATCAGCACGATTTCACCTGCATTAATTTCGAGATTAATGTCAAAAAGTACCTGTTTTCGCAGTTGACCTTGACCGAAGTAGTGGTCTAGTTGGTGCGCGGAAACTACAGGTGCAGGAATCTGTAATGGGTTGGTTGTTGGGTAGAGAGTAGTAGAGTTCATAACTTTTTGGTTTGAGGGTTGAGCTTTTAAAATTAATCGCTTTTGCCGCCGATAATGCAGATGGGAAACAAGAGAATGATTACAAAAAATATGTGTGTAGTCAGGACTTTATACAAAATCTGGCTTTAATACCCCGTTTATTCTTTAGTCTCTTAGAGAGGGACTTCGTTTGTGTAGTAGCGGTTTCAACCGCCGAATCTTATAAACAGGTTTATAACATTCTGATTCATTTTCCCTTAAAACATATCTGCCGGGTCGGCTGCTTGCAGTTTACGAGTGGCAATTGCTCCCGAAATGGTGCACATAATCACGTTCAAAAGTAATACTATAACTGCTCTAAGCAGCGTCATATAAAGGGGTAAATTTGTGGCTTTGCGAGTTAAAGAATAAAGTCCGAAAGAAACTCCTACTCCGGGCAAAAAACCGAGGAGGGAAAGAATTAGAGCTTCTTCAAAAACGATACCGAGTAAATAAACATTGCGGTAGCCCATCGCTTTGAAAGTAGCGTATTCTCCCATGTGGTCGCTGACATCGGTTGAGAGAACTTGATAAACAATAATGACACCAACTACAAAACCCATCGCGACGCCTAAATTAAACACAAAGCCGATCGCAGTATTCTTAGCCCAATAGTTTTTCTCAAAATCGATAAATTCTTGTTTGGTTAGTACCTTGACATCCGGCGGTAAATATGCTTTCAAAACTTGTTGAACTTCCACGGGGTCAGCACCCGGTTGCAGTTGAATTAATCCGGCATTAACACTGGCGGCGTTTTGTCTGGGAAACAGGCGCAGGTAATTTTGATCGCTAGTCATCAAAATACCATCGGCGGCAAAAGATGCTCCAACTGTGAATAAACCGCTGACGTTAATCGTGCGCCGCTCGACCTCAGCTTTAACGGCTTTTCCTCGATCGATTTGCGCGATCGTCCCTTGGTAGTCTCCCCTCGAAGCTCGATCGAACAGCACAGTATCTGGCAATTTAATCGCGCTCAAATTTTGGTTAACTTCTGGAAGCGCAAACGCAGGGTGATTCGGATTGAAACCCACCACCATCAGCGACGTTTCGCGCCGAGTTTCGGGATTTTTCCAGTTAGCAATTTTCACGTAAAGCGGCTCTGCCGATTTTACACCCGGTACGTTCATTGCTTGATACAATCTGCGCCTAGAGAAGGAAGACAAATTAATCAAGTTTCGCGCTTGGGGGTGAATCAAAACTAAGTCTGTTTGCAAAGTTTGGTGCAGGCGCGTATTGCTGGTGTAAAGCGCATTTTGGAAGCCCAACTGCATGAACATCAAAACGTCAGCAAAGGCAATTCCTGCTACTGCAACGACCATTCGCCCTTTGTCGTGACTCAGTTGCAGCCATCCGAGGGAAGTTCTGCGTCTTAATTGTTGTAAGGGTTTTATGAGTCCAATCATAGGATTTTAGATTTGGGATTTTGGATTTTGGATTGAAGAGATAGGACTGATGGTTTACTCTATTCGTACTGAAAGAATATGTGATTATTGAACCGCGAAGACGCGAAGGACACGAAGGAAGAGAAAGGAAGAAGTAGAGAGTTTTCTACCGGGAATGGAGTAACATTTTTTAAGCTGAGGCTCATCTAAATTTGACAATCAAATTAGAGCAAGTTCTTGTGGGGTGGGCGTCCCGCCCGCCCAAAAATACAATTTAGATGCGTAGCAGCTTACTTAATCTTTAATTTCGCCGATCGCCACTTTGACTTGCAAATTCGTTAATCCCGCTACTTTCTGGCTGGAAGCTTCATCTAAGCGCACTTTTACTTCCACAATTCGACTATCAATATTCGCAGAAGGATCGGTGTTAACAATGTTTTGCCGCTGCACTTGCAAACCAATATGTTCGACAGTTCCCCGCAATTGGCCTGTCAAAGCATCGCTAGTAATTTTGGCGGTTTGTCCGAGGCGTACTTTGTCCACATCGCTTTCGTAGATTTCCGCAACAGCCAGCATCTCGTGAGTTTGTCCGAGTTCGACAATGCCGTCGTTTCCCACCCTTTCCCCGGGATGCGTGTGAATTTTCAGGACTTGGGCGTCTCTGGGAGCACGGATGTAAGCTAGATCCAGATTGGCTTTGGCTTGTTTGGCTCCAGAAGCGGCGGAACTGACTTCGGCAGCGGCTGCTGCTATGTCAACGGGACGCACTTCGGCGATGCGATCGAGATTTGCCGCGGCTTCATTAATCTGCTGTTGTCGAGATTCCTGAATTTGGCTGAGTTTGGCTTGCGCTTCGTTAATTTGTTGTTGGCGAGATTGCTGAATTTGATTTAATTTGGCTTGGGCTTCGTTAATTTGTTGTTGGCGCGATTGCTGAATTTGATTGAGTTTTGCCTTTCCTTCGTTGAGTTGCTGTTGAGTTGTTTCGGCGGCGAGGCTTTTGCTGTCGCTAGTTGAGGCGGAAATTGCTCCCTGTTCATACAGTTGGGAGTAGCGCTGATCCTCGCTTATGGCGTTGCGGAGTTCGGCTTGTAGACGGGCAATTGTGGCTTGTTGGGTTTGAATTTCACCTTGCTGTTCGGCCCTGATGCGGGCAATTGTGGCTTGTTGTGCTGCAATTTCGGTGCTGCGATCGACTTCTAGGCGGCTGACGATCGCCTGTTGCGCTGTGATTTCGGTGCTGCGATCGGCTTGTAAGCGGGCAATGGTGGCTTTCTGGGCTTGAATTTCGCCGTTTTTGGCTCCAGCTTTGACTTGTGCTAGGTTTGCCTCGGCGACGCGCACCTGTTCTTGAGCTTGGTCGAGGGCGGCTTGCTGGCGATCGCGGCTGTCCAAAATTGCGATCACCTGGCCTGTTTTCACCCTGTCTCCCTCTTTTACCAAAAGTCGATCGATCCGATTTCCTTCCGCTGCACCGGAGGCGGAGACTTTAATTACTTCTCCTCTGGGTTCCAGTCGCCCCAAGGCTGTAACTGTTGTTAATTGGGAGGCTGTGACGGCTGCTGCTGCTGCTACTGCGTTGGGATCGGGTATGCGCGATCGCCAGATCGTGTAGCCTGTGGTTCCCCCTGCAGCCAGGGTTGCTACTGCTGCCACAACTAGGAGTTGTTTAACTAGGGATGGAGTTGAGGATAAGCTGTCTGCTGTTGCTCGGTGTACCATGACACACCTCATCATTTAGGTTGCTAAAACTAAACCGTTTAGTTCTAATTTAAATACTAAACCGTTCAGTATAATGATGTCAAGACCCGAAGCAAGAATTACAAAGACAAGCGATGGCCAGGACAAAACCCAGCGAACCAGACGCAGCAGGAAGTGACAAAACCGAGCAAATCCTGCAAGGTGCGATGCAAGAATTTTTAGCCCACGGCTACGCGGGCACGAGTATGGACAAGGTAGCGAAGACGGGGGGAGTTTCCAAAGCCACGGTTTACAGCTATTTTGCAGATAAAGAAGGATTATTCGTGGCCTTGGTACAGCGGCTGGCGCGAAAAAAAGTTCATTTTCCAGTTCTGGATGAAGAACCGGCCGTAGCGCTGCGATTCGTTGCCATAACTATATTGGATCAGGCGAGCCACGAACCAGAATATCTCAATTTTGTGAGGTTAGTGATTGCGGAGTCGGGGCGTTTTCCCCAGCTAGCGCAGACTTTTGTGAAAAACTTAGCTAAACCGGGGATCGAGCGGCTTACTCAATATTTCGCATCGCATCCAGAGTTAAAATTGCCCGATGCGGAGGCAACGGCGCGGATTTTTATTGGCTCGCTGGTATATTTCCAGTTAACGCAGCATATGATGCACGGCAAAGATATTATCCCAATGGAGCGCGATCGATTGATCGACAGTCTGCTCCACTTGATTTTATCCCCGCAGTCCAATTCCTAAGTGCGATCGACAGAATCTAGGAATTTTCTTTGATAATTATTTAAATGCCATAAAGAGCGAGTTCCCTTTATGGCTGCGATCGCAGGTTTTAGTCAGGTGTTTTTCCTAACCTGTCCCTCAATTCATCAGCCGATAACTGTGGCAGTTGTTCTACAAACAATGTCAATTCTGCCACAGGCAATGCCAATAAATTAGTAACGGCTGTAGGCATAATATCGCCCAATTCAGGCGATCGCGCTTGCAACACACTTTCAACTAACAATTTAACCGCTGCTTCCCGCCCCGCTTCATCGACTGTCAGCATCGATATTGCCAGCAACAGCACTGTAAATTCCGCCGCAGCCAACTTGGATATTGGAGAGAGAAAAACTGTCATTTTGGGGCTTAATTCTCCAAATCTAACTCGCAGGAAGTTTTCTAAGATTAAGCGCTGTTGTTCTTGTCTGCCTCGTTCGAGTCCTTGTTCTAGCCCTTGTTCTAGTCCTTGTTCGAGTCCCTGTTCTAGTCCTTGTTCGAGTCCTTCTTCTCTAGCTTGTTGCTGTGCTGCTTGTATTTGTTGTTGAAAAAGTGGTGCAATGGCCATAATTAACTCCCGCTCTTCTGGCTCTAATTCTTGTGGCGCATCGGTTACTAAATTTGACTGTAACCGATACAGCAATTCTAGCGCGATAATCCGCAACGGATCGTCCGCAGCTAAAGCGCTTAATTGGGAAATAGCCCTTTGCTGCACTCCCCCTTTGCCCAAAATCCTCAACCACAGGGTGTCTGGAGTTTCTGGCAACTGGTGAATCGCCACAATTGCAGTTCGCAAAGATTCACCCAAAAAATAAATTCCCTGCATCCAATTTTCTGTGTCTGGTATCGCATTAAAGCTATCTACCAATGCTTTCGATGCTGTGGGCATCAAAATCCACAGTTTGGGTAACTGAGCGTCATCATAACGAGTATTTTCTCTCCTGAATTTTCGCTCCAACTCACCTCGCACGTCCAATAACTTGCCCAGACAGCTACAAATTTCGCTGACGTTGGCCGGATTGCGAAACGGTTCAAAAATTGCAGTTGTATTTGCCATTTTTCCCAACAAGCCCAGGGTTTCTGAGTATTGGGGAATGGCGGTGCTGGGAGTGAAATAAACATCGATTTCTCGGACTTCGGAAGTCACATCGCGGCCGATATTAACCGTTCCGATCGGCGACAGCAATTCCTCCAGGTATTCTTTGGCAAAGAGATCGTGAATAAATCGCGTCATAAGAAATTATTTCAAACACTAAATAGATTTTTTAGCCGTTTTCTTACCCATTCTACAGGATTTTCATCCTCTTCTGCTGCATCTACTAATTCCATTTCTCGCAATAATTGCTGTCTCTCGCTGAGTTCTTCTTTGTGCTTGACTATTTCTTTAATAATCTGTTCAGATAAATCAGGTTGTTCAGTTAAAACTTTTCGGAAACCTTCTTTGTTTATCGCAAACAAAATTGTTTCTTCTAAAGCTCTCACCGAAGCAGTTCTCGGTATTCCCAACATTAAAGAAAGTTCCCCCAAAAACTGACCAGTGCCGAGGTTATTCAGGTGTTTGTCAATAGCTTCCACAAAAACTTCGACTGAACCTGAAAGAATCATGTAAAAAGCATCTCCCGGGTCGTTTTCGTGAAATAAAAATTCTTGCGGTCGCAGCCGTTGGCGGTATCCAACTTCAATTAATTGCCGCAATTCGAGATCCGTCAGATTTTCAAAGTATTCCACCTCTCGCAGCAAACAGCTAAGGGAGGACGGCTTTTTCAGTTCCTCGGCAAAAATTGGTCTTTTTTTCTTGCTTTCAGACGAACTGTTCGTGATGTCAATTACCGTTTCTTTTTTGTTGAACATTGACAACAGAACTTCGGGGTTTTGCAAATAAATTTCTCGGTCATTGAAGGGGAAGTCGATTTTTTGCTGGCGGAAATTGTATTCAATTGCAAAATTTAAAGAACTGTTAATTAATTCTCTTTCAGTCGGCTTGTCCGTCCACACTAAAAGTTCAAATTTAAAACTATCATCGCCAAACTCGACAAACAATACTTTCGGATTCGGTTCGTACAAAACTCCCGCTTCCGCGTAAGCAATATTTAACAGAGTTTCTGTCACTAACAGCGGGTTACTATTCTCGGCTACTTCTACGGGAACTCGCATACATAGTAGCGAGTTTTCGTAACTCCAGTTAACAATTTTGTTGCTAATCATTTTGCTGTTGGGAACTATGACGCTGGAGTCCTCAGTTGTTTCGATGATGGTCGATCGAATCGAGATTTTTTTGACTATTCCCATTACTCCTTCTAATTCCACAAAGTCTCCGACTTTCACAGGCCTGTCTAAAAGCAGCGTTAAGCCGCTGACAAAATTAGTTGTTAAATCCTGGATTCCGAAGCCAATTCCGACGCCCAATCCCCCCGCAACTACTGCAAAAGAAGCGAGGTTGAAGCCGATGCTTTGGATGGCGAGTATCACCCCCAAAGCTACTATTAAATACCCAATAATTACTGCGATTGCTTCCCGATTTCCCTCGTCAATTCCCAGTCTGACAAGCAAGCTTTCCTTAAGAAACTTCGTAAAAGAGCGTGCTATGACAAGGATAGCCATAAACAATACAATCAGTTCCACCAGTGACTGCAGGGATACAGGATTATCACCTATTTTAAATAGGGTTGCTGTAAACAGTTGGGAGAGTCTTGTTAATAATTCTTCTGGGATTGCGTTCAACTTAAATTCAGTAAATAATATTGTTTGTGTTTCCATTTTTTAAGCCGTTGGCAGTAAGAAATAAAGTCATTGCTTCCCGGTAAGAAAATATAATATTGAACTCGTTATTACGAATTCTTGACCTATTTTTAGGGTAAAAAAACTGAATTGCTGACATATATCTGTGGTTACTCAGACTAGGCCGTTATCAGTCTGGCCAATTTTTCGGATATATTTTTTTCCCATGCCTGCGGTTAGCGGGCCACTTTTTCACAATAGCGGAATCATCTATTATTAATGTCAACCCCCCTACTAACTTTAGTCAACGTTAACTCTCTGGGATTTTATCATACTTTTCGCTAAAGGTTTTTTAATTTCCCGTTATAAAATTAAGCAGGTATTATGAAATGACTGTTTAAGTGGACAAGTCAAATAGGCCTATATTACAATGAGTTTAACTGCTGGGAGAAATATTTCTCTTACTGTACCAGTTACTGTACCAGTTGAGTCCGTATTGTGTATATCTAAGAATATCTAACTAAAAATTTAACGGATATAGCTAAAATTGAGAACCTTCCCAGAATAGTTGGCATTCTACCGACCTTGCAGACAAATCAAAACTTAATTGCATTTGTCAATCAGTAAAATTACTGAAAACACTGCTTGTTGACGAGTGGAAAATTTGGGATTTGGGGGTGAGTGGGCATAAATAGGGCGCGAGGCATGATTGGTCGATCGCCCAAATCTAAGTTTTCCACCCCAAACCTGAGTAAATTCTGAGCATAATTGCTGATTGACAAACGCTTCCCTAGCTTATGTTGTCACCAATGTTCTACCAATAGGATTGATTAGGAATAGAATTGATGAGAAATAGAACTGCTTGGCGATACATCCGAAAAATTAACGGAAATATTGTCGCAAGGGATACATATATCGCCAATTGAAAACCGAATGGTCGCCCTACTGAACGTTTTATTAAGTACCCCAATAGGTGAAAACGAAAACCTTGCGATCGCCCCATTGAAAAGAAGTTCTAGAATTATAGCTGAAATGCACGATTTAACATGACCAAATTCCCACCAGAGAAAACCCAACCGCCACAGCAAGAGAACACAACAGCACAGGCACTGCGACAGGCTCACTTCGAGGCTTTTTTTGCGGCAGCGAATGCCGGACTGATGATTTTAGACAGCCAACTCCGGTACGTGCAAATTAACCAAGCTATGGCAGAGCTCAATGGCATTTGTGTGGCCGACCATATTGGTAGGTCGCTGTGTGAAGTTCTGCCAGAATTGGCTGCGACTCTGGGACCAATTCTGCAAGGCATTCTGGCTACGGGTAAGCCCATTCTCGACTATGAAGTAATGGGTGAAACGCCGAAACAACCGGGCATCCTGCGCTACTGGCAAGCATCTTACTATCCTTTGCGGGATGAAAATGGCTTGGTTTTTGGTGTTGGTGGCCTGGTGATTGAAATTAGCGATCGCAAGCGGGCAGAACAAAAGCAGGCACGACTGACGGCAATTTTGGAAGCAACTTCCGACTTAGTAGGAGTTGCGGATGCCAGTGGACATAACGTCTACCTAAACAAAGCCGGACAGGAAATGCTGGGGATGTCCCCAGAAGAAGCACGATCGCCGTTTACTATAGATTCTGTATTAGCTCCCTCGGCAAAAGCAAAGTTCCACAACGAAATAACTCCCACCGCCTTGCGAGAGGGTAGGTGGGCTGGTGAAATCCTATTTTTGTCACACGATGGGGAAGAAATTCCCGTCTCCCAGGTTTTGATCGTCCACAAAACCGAAGCGGGTGAAGTCGAGTTTATTTCCAATATTGCGCGGGATATTAGCGATCGCAAAAAAGCAGAGGAAGAACGGCAATTACTTGCTACAACGATCGAGAATAGCCGTGACTTTATTGGCGTGGCATCAATGGATGGTCGCCCTATACTGGTGAATCAGGCGGGTCTGGATTTGGTGGGACTCAGTAGTTTGGAGGAAGCCAGAACCAAACACATGACCGACTTCTTTATGGCAGAAGATTTGGACTTCGTACAGCAGTCTATTATGCCGGCAATAATGCAAGAGGGAAGTTGGCGGGGTGATTTCCGCTTCAGACATTTCCAGACAGGTCAACCCATCCTGGTAGATTACACCCTATTTTTGATTAGACATCCAGAGACTAATGAACCGGTAGGGATTGCCACTATTACGCGGGATATTCGCGATCGCAAAAACGCAGAAGATGTCCTCAAGCAAAGTGAAGAACGATTTCGTTCTTTGATGGAAGCCACCGCTCAAATTATTTGGAGCTGCAATGCCGAGGGCGAAGTGGTTAGCGAGCAACCTACTTTGGGTGCATTTACAGGACAGACATTTGATGAGTACAAGGGATGGGGCTGGCTAGACACGAGCCACCCAGACGATCGCGCTCATATTGCTAGCGTCTGGTCGGCTGCCTTGATCAATCGCTCGCTCTATGAAGTTGAATCCCGTATGCGCCGCTATGACGGCGAATATCGGTACATGAGTTGTCGTGGCGTACCAATTCTGAACGCGGATGGTTCAATTCGGGAATGGATTGGGGCTAATACAGATATTACCGATCGCAAACAAGCTGAAGAAGCTCTGCGTGATCGCAACGTCTTGCTGACCTCTATTTTGGAAAGTACGCCAGACATCATTGTGGTCAAAGACCGGGAAGGCCGCTATGTTGCCCTTAATTCCAATGGGGCAACCTCCTTTTACGGTAAACCCATTGAGGAGATCCTGGGTAAAGATGATTCGGAACTCCTTCCCCCTGCTGCTGCCGTTCCAATAATGGCAAAAGACCGCCAGATCATGGAAGCAGGCACTACTGAAAGCTACGAAGAAGATGTTTCTAATGGTAAGGGCATCACTTCTTTTTTAACAACAAAAGCCCCTTGGCGGGACGCTCAGGGCAATATTATCGGCCTTATCGCCATAGCACGAAACATTGGCGATCGCAAACAAATCGAAGCAGAGTTACGCGATCGTAATGCACTGCTAAACTCTATTTTGGAAAGTACACCAGACTTCATTCTCGTTAAAGACCGGGAAGGGCGTTATGTTGCCCTTAACTCCAATTTGGCAAACTTCTTTGGCAAGCCAATTAAAGAAGTCATCGGCAAAAATGATTTGGAAATACTGCCGCCTAACATTGGCCGTGAAGTTATGGAAAAAGATCGCCAAATCATGGCAGCCGGAATCATTGACACTTACGAGGAAGATATCTCTTCTCATTCTGAAACCACTAGGACCTTTTTCACTACCAAGGCTCCTTGGCGGGATGCTAATGGCAATATCCTCGGCGTCATCGCCACAACACGAGATATTACCGATCGCAAACAAGCCGAAGATGCGATAAAACAAAGCGAAGAACGCTATCGTTCGCTAATCGCTGCTACGTCCCAACTTGTCTGGACAGCGGATGCTGAGGGAAGATGCGTGGATCAACCGAGTTGGAGAGCTTACACCGGACAAACCGAAGCTGAGATGGCTGATGGTTTTGGCTGGTTAGATGCAATTCACCCGGACGATCGCGAACGAACGGCTCAGGTGTGGATGGAAGCAGTGCAAACGAAAAGCCTGTATGAGACAGAATATCGAATCCGGGGAGCGGATGGAAACTATCGTTATTTTCAACTTAGAGGGGTACCACTTCTGGATGAAGATGGCAGCATCCGGGAGTGGATTGGCACTTGTAGCGATATCCATGATCGCAAACAAGCGGAAGATGCTCTAAAACAAAGCGAAGAACGCTATCGTTCGCTAATAGTTGCCACATCCCAAATTGCCTGGACAGCGGATGCTGAAGGAAGAGCCCCGGATCTACCGAGTTGGAGAGCTTACACCGGACAAACCGAAGCTGAGGTAGTTGGTTTTGGCTGGTTAGATGCTATTCACCCGGACGATCGCGAACGAACGAATCAGGTGTGGATGGAAGCAGTGCAAACGAGAAGCCTGTATGACATAGAATATCGAATCCGGGGAGCGGATGGAAACTATCGTTATTTTCAAGTTAGAGGGGTACCCATTCTGAATGAAGATGGCAGCGTCCGGGAGTGGGTTGGCACTTGTAGCGATATCCACGATCGCAAACAAGCCGAAGATGCTATCAAACAAAGCGAAGAACGCTATCGATCGCTAATCCTTGCCATCTCCCAAATTGTCTGGACAACGGATGCTGAAGGAAGATGCCAGGATACACCGAGTATGAGAGCTTACACTGGACAAACGGAAGCTGAGGTGGTTGGTTTTGGCTGGTTAGATACAATCCACTCAGACGATCGCGAACGAACAGTTCAGGTGTGGATGGAAGCAGTGCAAACGAGAAGCCTGTTTGAGATGGAATATCGAATGCGCGGAGCGGATGGAAACTATCGTTATTTCCAAGCTAGAGGCGTACCCATTCTGAATGAAGATGGCAGCATCCGGGAGTGGGTTGGCACTTGCATCGATATCCACGATCGCAAACAAGCAGAATTCCTAATGGCAAAAGCTAAGGAAGCAGCCGAAGCAGCTAGTCGGGCTAAAAGTGAATTCCTTGCCAACATGAGCCACGAGTTGCGGACTCCCCTTAATGGCATCATGGGCTACGCACAGATTCTTCAGCGTTCCAAAGTTTTGAATCAAGAAGAGCGATCGCGCATTGATATCATTTATCAGTGCGGTTCCCATTTACTGACCTTAATTAATGATATTCTCGATTTGTCGAAGATTGAAGCACAGAAAGTGGAACTCCAGCCCACGGATTTTCATTTCCCAGCGTTCCTGCAAGGTGTAGCAGAGATGTGTCGCATCCGAGCTGAAATTAAGGGAATTCAGTTTCATTTTCCATCAAGCCCCGAACTCCCGATCGGTATTCGTGCGGATGAAAAACGCTTGCGACAAGTGTTAATTAATCTTTTAAGTAATGCTATTAAATTTACGGATGAGGGCACTGTTACTTTTTTAGTCAGTTTTGCCACAGAAGAAAAAATTCGCTTTGAAATACGCGATACAGGTACCGGCATTGCCCAAGATCAACTTCAAGCTATCTTTCAGCCCTTCGAGCAGGTAGGAGATCGCCGACGGCAGACCGAGGGCACCGGATTGGGACTGGCAATTAGCCAAAGGATTGTAGAACTAATGGGCAGTACCATTCAGGTTAAAAGTGAGATGAATGTTGGCAGTATTTTCTGGTTTGATGTCAATCTATCTCAAGCCGATGAATGGGTGAAAACTTCTCAAGTTGACCATCGCGGGCAGATTATCGGCATCAAAGACCGCCAACCTAAGATTGTGGTTATTGATGACAAATGGGCTAACCGTTCGGTAGTTAGCAATTTGCTCAGTCCGATCGGCTTTGAGGTGTCTGAAGCCAACGATGGGCAGGAAGGCTGGGAAAAAATTCTGGAGGTAGAACCAGATTTAATCGTTACCGACTTACTAATGCCCGAACTAGATGGCTTCGAGCTAATTAAGCGGGTTAGAGAATCGGAAAACTTCAAAGACATCATCATTATTGTCTCTTCTGCCAGCGTATTTGAAGCCGATCAATACAGAAGTTTAGAAGCAGGAGGCAACACTTTTATTCCCAAACCTGTTCAAGCCACGGAACTCCTGCAAAAATTACAACAGTATCTTGATTTAGAATGGGTTTATGAAGCTAATGAAGATGCACTTGCGATCGGTTCAGACACCAATGAGCTAATTGCCCCGCCTGCTACAGAAATGGACATCCTATACGAGCTGGCTATGAAAGGAAATTTCCTAGAAATAGTTAAGCAGGCGGTATTACTTGAAGCACTAGACCCCAAATACATTCCCTTTGCTAAAATATTGCATCAGATGGCAAAGGACTTTCAAGACGAAGAGATTTTAACGTTTATTCAGTCCTACAAGTAAGGTTTATGAATTCAGAAATTCAAGCACATGGTACGATTCTTATAGTTGATGACAATTCAGCTAACTTAGGTGTCTTATCGGATGCCTTAAGCCAAGAAGGATTTGAAGTTCGGGTTGCGAAATCTGGAAAAATGGCACTAGAGCGAGTTAAATATGCTCTACCAGATCTAATCTTACTAGATGTCATGATGCCAGAGATTGATGGATTTGAAACCTGTCGTCGATTACAGACTAATCCAGAAACTAAACAGATTCCCATTATATTTATGACTGCGCTATCGGATACAGCTAATAAAGTTGAAGGGTTTAAGCTTGGGGCTGTAGATTATATTACCAAACCCTTCCAACAGGAGGAAGTATTAGCTCGCGTCAAGCTGCATTTAAAACTTCATGTTCTAGCTGATAAATTAGAAGAAAAAAACATTTTATTGGAGGAAAAAGTTAGAGAAGTCAGCCAAGCCTACGATGATTTACAACAAATGCAACTTAAGTTAATCCAAAGCGAGAAAATGTCCGGCTTAGGGCAAATGGCTGCTGGGATTGCTCATGAAATAAATAACCCTATAAATTTCATATCTGGCAATCTGGGTTATGCCCAAGAGTACGCTCATAACTTACTAAAAATTATACACCTCTATCAAGAAGATTATGTAAATCCTACCCCTCGAATTCAAGCAGCAATGGATGAAATAGAACTAGAATTTGTGGAGGAAGATTTTATAAAAGTTCTTAACTCAATCAACTTAGGAACGCAGCGCATCCAAGAGATTGTCAAGTCTATGCGAATCTTTTCTCGCTTAGATGAGGCAGACGTGAAAGCAGTAAATATTCATGAAGGAATTGATAGTACACTCACCATCCTGCATCATCGTTTAAAATCAAAACCAGAGCATCCTGAGATTGAAATAATAAAAAATTACGGTCAGATTCCACCAGTAGAATGCCATGCCGGACAATTAAATCAAGTGTTCATGAATATTCTTTCCAATGCCATTGATGCTTTAGATGAATCTAATCAGCAGCGTTCGTTTGCAGAAATCAAGCAACACCCGAACCGCATTCAAATTTCTACAAAATTAATTGACGAGAATTGGGTGGCTATTCATATTAGTGACAACGGTCTGGGAGTTGGCAAAACTCTACAACCCAAGCTATTTGACCCCTTTTTTACTACCAAACCTATCGGTAAAGGAACTGGGTTGGGGTTATCTATCAGTTACCAAATTATCGTTGAAAAGCATGGGGGCAGATTATACTGCCAGCCTGGATTAGGAAAGGGAATAGAATTCGTCATTGAAATTCCTATTCGGCAGCAAGCTTGTAAAGCTGCTTAGTTTCCCGGTGCAATGTCTCTTACGAACTTTGGTTAATTTCTCGCGGACAGCGGGGACGACAGGGTGTTCCAATACAAACAAAGCCTGCAGGCATATTTTTAAAGACGCTGCTGCGAGCTCCGATTAAAGCGTTAGCACCGATTTCCACACCAGGGCCAATGAAGCAGTCGGCGGCAATCCAAACGCCGTTATTAATGATCACAGGTGCTGTGATTAAGCCAAAGGCTGGGTCTTGAGGGTTATGAGTGCCCGTGCAGAGGTAGCTTTTTTGAGAAATGACGCAGTGTTTGCCGATCGCAATTCGATCGAGACTGTACAATACAACATCATCTCCGATCCAACTGTAGTCTCCGATTTCAATTTTCCAAGGATAGGTAAAACGAGCCGTGGGACGAATGATCACAGCGCGACCTATTTTCGCTCCAAATAACCGCAGCAAGCCGCTTCTGATGCCGTTAAAAGGGTGTGGAGTGAGGGGAAATGCGATCGCCTGCACGAACCACCAAACCAAAATTACCCAAGTAGGCTTTCCTCGATCAAACTTTGATTGATCGTACTTCCGCAAATCAACCAAAGATTCCCCTGCTAAAATATTTGCGTGATTGTCGCTAATTGGACGATCGTTTGTTTCAGGATTTGGGGAATTGGCGATCGGATTTTCCGGATATTGGTTCGGATGTGGTATATAATCGGTCATTGATAGTTAATTTAATGTTTAATTTAAAATCGAGTTTAACCTTAAGGACTGCTGCATGACATTTCTAGTTAGGGAAAATTTTGACTCGGAAAACGCCAAGGATATCGCACAATGCGATAATTCAAATCCAAGAATTGGCAAAGTTCGACTTTTACAAACAGCATTGGTACTGCTGAGCAGCTTTTTTGTAGCAGAGTTAATCGCCGCACTTAATTCTCATAGTTTGTCCTTATTAGCAGATGCGGGTCACGTTTTTTCTGATGTGGCAGCTTTAGCAATAACTTTAACCGCCACTTGGTACTCCTCACTAAAAAGAAGTAAACCTGTAGATTGTGCGATCGCACAATCGTCAATCCCTGAACGAGGGGAAATCATTGCTGCTTTAATTAATAGTATCAGTTTAGTTGCGATCGCCCTTTGGATTGCAGCAGAGTCGATCGCCCGTTTGCAGTCCCCAACCCCCGAAGTAGAAGGGCTCCCGATGTTAATTACCGCCATAGTCGGTTTAAGCATCAACTCGATTAATGCTTGTTGCTTGCATTCCTGCTGTCACGGCGACTTGAATCTCAAAAGCGCGTTTCTGCACGCAGTTGCCGACATATTTTCGTCGGTTGGAGTAATTTTAGCGGCGATCGCGGTGGCGTGGCTGCACTGGAATTGGGCTGACGGCTTAATTAGCTTGCTGGTGTCGGCATCAATTATTTTATTAACTCTACCATTGCTAATCGAAAGCATCCAATTACTGCTGGGAAAAGTATCAGCAATATCCGCAACTCAACAACTTTGCGACTGCGAAAAACTCAGCGCGGAAAAATTGCTCTTTCCATCCCTCGAAGAACTGATCAAATGATCTCTCTTCATCTGCGTCCATGTGCGTATATCTGCGGTAAAAATCAAAGTTTTGTGAAGTGAGCTGAAGAACCTTCCCCTAATTATGATAAGATAACCATTGGTGTTATTGACAACTCCTCACAATAAAATAAAACCGCGCTCAAGCCTATCTGCCATTAATTAACACTCGGCTGAATTGCCTCAACGGTGAAGAAACCCAGATTTGACAGGCAACTCAGAACTGCTGAATAGGGGGTTTCTGCAAACTAGCACTAGAGAACTTACTTGACAGCGAAGATGATGAGCTGTCCTGCTTAGCTTGTTAGCTATGACGATTATATACGAGGGGTGCGTCCTTTGAATTTTGATGATCTACTGTCACGAGCAGATGAAGAAACGCTACAAACTCTATTGGGTAGTTCAGCTTTCCGTTTAGTGAAGCTTCTAGATAGTCGCCTAGCAACTCCCACTAATCTGCGTGAAGTTTTGGTGAGTATTTATTCTCGTGAAAGCTTGCTTTTATCAAAAGACACTCGCACTATCCTATTTGAATTATTACTACCCAAACAAGCTAAAATTCTCGCTACAATTTTGTCAGCTTCAGACCATGAAGATGTCTTTCAAGCGCTAAAAGAAGTCAAAATACGTCGCGGATCGGAACGCGAACGTAACCTTTTCGACTTTTTTGAATTGGTTGTACCATCAACTGAGGAATCTGAAGAAACATTCTCATCGGATCTGGCTGCACCTCAATACGCTTTGTTTGCTCATCAGCGTAGTGCAGCAGCCAAAGTCAAACAGTTGCTCCAAAAAGAACCTCGGCGTGTTCTACTTCATATGCCCACCGGTTCGGGAAAGACACGCACGGCAATGCACATTATCGCCGATCGCCTGCGCTCGCAAGAGCCTACTTTAGTCGTCTGGTTGGCATACAGTGAAGAACTTTGCCAACAAGCCGCCGCCGAGTTTCAACGCGCCTGGAAATACTTAGGCGATCGAGATTTATCCATCTATCGTTTCTGGGGAAACCACGAACTCGATCTTGATCAGGTGCGGGACGGCTTAGTAGTTGCAGGTCTTTCCAAGCTGTACAGTCGTGCTAAACGTAGCATCCAATTCATTAACCAATTAGGCTCTCGTTCTTCTCTTGTTATTATTGATGAAGCCCATCAAGCAATTGCAGAAACTTACCAGCTAGTCTTAGATGTTCTTGTTTTACCATACCAAAACACGGCACTGCTTGGGTTAACAGCTACACCCGGCCGCACTTGGGCCGACATTAGTGCTGACGAAGAGTTAGCGGAATTTTTTGCACAGCGCAAGGTTACTTTGGAGGTTCCTGGCTACGAGAATCCAGTAGAATACCTAGTATCAGAGCAATACTTGGCACGAGTAAAATACCGATCTTTGCTACACCAGAGTGGATTGAATTTATCTAATAACGACTTGAAGCGTATTGAAGAAGAGTTAGAGCTACCAAAAAATATCCTGACTCGCCTAGCTGAAAACGAACAGCGCAATCTCCGCATTATTTTGGAAATTGAAGATTTAGCTAAGCATCACAAGCGTATTTTAGTATTTGCCATATCTGTAGAACACTCAAAACTTCTAGCTGCTGTGCTGCAAGCTAGAAGTTGGCAAGCATCTGCTGTAACTGCCAAAACTCCTGCTTCAGAAAGAGAGCGAATCATTGCGAGGTTTAAAGATGACAATCCCGAAACTAAAATTATCTGTAATTATGGCGTTCTTACAACAGGATTTGATGCCCCGCGAACCAGTGCCACCGTGATTGCACGTCCCACCAAGTCGCTTGTTTTATACAGCCAGATGGTTGGACGTACTATTCGTGGGCTTAAAGCAGGTGGCAATGAAAAAGCTGAGATTGTTACTGTAGTAGACACAGATTTACCAGGCTTTGGCAGTGTTGCCGATGCCTTTAACAATTGGGAAGACATTTGGAGATTAAAATGACAAAACCACATGAGATCGTTCCGGTACATTTAGTTGTTCAGGCAATGCGTGACAACGGTTATAAAAACGCAGCCTATGCACTAGCCGAACTAATAGATAATTCCATTCAAGCGGGAGCTACTGAGGTAGAACTTCTCTGTGCTGAGAAAGAAACTCAGCTAGAACAGCGTTGCCGTTCTCGCATTCATCAAATCGCTGTTTTAGATAATGGCAGTGGAATGGATTCCACTGTTTTGCGAATGGCTTTACAGTTCGGCAACGGAACTTATCTAGCAGAAGACAAACATACAGGAATGGGGCGGTTTGGTATGGGGTTGCCATGCTCTTCTATTTCCCAGTGTCAGCGGGTGGAGGTTTGGACTTGGCAGAGTGGTGTAGAAAATGCAATTTACACATACCTAGATTTGAATGCAATAAAAAAACAGGAGCTTACTGAAGTTCCCGAACCTGAGAAGCGCAAGATACCTGTGATTTGGGAAAAAGTCACAACAGGTTTTGGGAGGACAGGAACATTAGTTGTCTGGTCAGATATCGATCGCTGTATGTGGAAGACTGGCAAAACAATTATCGAAAATTCAGAGTTCGTAATTGGGCGAATGTATCGAAAATTTTTAGATACTAAAAAAGTTGTGATTCGTATGGCAGCTTTTGATATTGATGAACCTACCAAAATTATGGTAGAGAAATTTGCAAAGCCGAACGATCCGGGTTATCTCATGACAGAGACTTCTTGCCCTTCTCCCTTCGACAAAACGCCAATGTTTCGGCCGTGGGATGGAGAAAATGACTATGAAGCCACCTTTACTATTGAGTTTCGTGGCCAGAAACACGAGGTAAAAATTCGCTTTTCTTATGCAAAAGAAGAAGCACGTCCTGGCAATAACCCAGGCAGCCTTTCTCATGGACAGCACGCGGCAAAAAATGTAGGAGTTTCCGTCGTTCGTGCAGGGCGTGAATTGGAACTAGACCAGTCTTGGGCACAGAAGAAAGCTACAGAGCGATGGTGGGGGGTCGAGATAGAATTTCCCCCGGCACTTGATGACTTGTTTGGGGTTACTAACAATAAGCAATCTGCTCGTAACTTCTCAGAACTGGCGAATGTAGATATCGAATCTCTGCTAAAAGATGGAAAAACAATCAGTCAGCTCAAAGAAGAACTAACCCAAGATGAAGACCCTAGAGGGCCATTAATAGAAATTGCTCACAAGATTAATACTCAACTGAAAATTATGCGTAACTTGCTGGAAGCACAAACCAAAGGCTCTCGAAGTACCCCGAAACGGCACAATGTCTCCTCTGCCGAGAAAGTGGCTACTGAGGTGACAGAGGATCGAAAGAAGGAAGGACACTACGGGCAAAGCGACAAGGATGAGTCACTCCCTTCAGAAGAGCGAAAGGAAATCATTGAAACCACATTAATAGATAAAGGCGTTATGCAAATTACCGCTGAAGAGTTGGCGGCTAAAACAGTATCCGATGGCTTAAAGTATGTTTTTGCTAAGGCATCTCTAGGAGACAAATCTGCTTTCTTTTCTGTTGATCCTAAACCGGGTACAATTATTATAACTTTAAACACAATCCATCCTGCCTACAAAAACCTTGTCGAAGTGTTAGAAGAAGAGGTAGAAGGCGTAGATCCTGAAACACTTCGATCTCGTCTAACCAATTCTCTTGAAGGTTTGAAATTGTTACTGATGGCTTGGGCGCGATACGAAGATGAGCAACCTGATGGCCCCCGACGCAATAAGGCACAGGATGCTCGTGTTGATTGGGGACGGGTGGCTAGACAATTTCTTGAGGGTGACGAATAACTGAAGGCTGTCTCGTTGTTTAACTAGGGGGTAAGGGGTCAACATTAGTGACTGATATTGTGCCACTCTGTTGACCCACTTTCCAAAGTCAACCAGTTCATCATATTTTGCACGAACCGCAAGAAGTGCGATGCCTACGGCAAGCTTCCCTAACGAATCCTCCCGAACCACAATAAAACTCAACCATAGAAATAGATAACTAATGTCCTACAGTGATTTTACTTTAAGTCGAGTTACCAAGGACTTTAATTTAACTATTTCAGAGCGCTCTAATATTTTCACAGAAATTCCCGCATTAACACCAAGCGATTTTCTCCAAGAAACCCTGCGGGATAATCTAGCTTTAGCCCTTGGTAGCAATACAGAAAAAGCGCGATCGGAATTAATTATTGCTCCCATTCTCGTCGAACTCAGAAAACAATTAAATTATCAAATTAGCTGGTTTTCCGGCATTGACTTTAGTGTGGATGCCAGTAAAGGATTAAACGGCAGTTGTGATTTTATCATCAGTCAATCACCTGAACTTTTATTTGTGACGGCGCCAGTTATTACCGTCGTCGAAGCTAAAAAAGAAAATATTTTGGCTGGCTTGGGACAATGCGTAGCGGAAATGTTGGCAGCGCAAATTTTTAATGAAAATGAAGGCAACGAAATTCCTGTGATTTATGGTACTGTTACCACCGGCACTAACTGGAAATTTATGAAATTAACCAACCAGACGCTCGAAATTGATTTAGTCGAATATTTTATCAACGATTTAGGTAAAATTTTAGGTATCTTAGCTAGTGGCATGAACTTAAGTATTAATTAGGTCAAGAAACCGGGCGATTAAAATCGCCTCTTGTCAAACGCAGTCTCTCTCTAAAAGACTAAGAAGGAGTCGGTGTTTGAAACCCTATCTACACAAACTTTCGTCCGGAGGGTGCGCGGACTAAGAGCGACTCTCACGGCAATTTCACTTCTGTCTCTTGAGTGATAACTACTGGTGGCGACAGAGTAGGCTCAGATTCTGCCACATTCAACTGACCGCCACAACAACGCAACTCATAAAGTTTTGCATTAATTTGATACTCATATTGACTCAATAACCTTGCATAAATATAGCCAGCTTTTCCATCCAAAAAGCCTAGCTGAATAAAGTAAAATAACATAAATCTGAGCATTGGTTTAAAAGGCAGCCACACCCAAACTTTTTTGAGAAAGCGTTTGCGCTGCACTGCATCTCCAAATAGGTGAGCGCCAATAGTGCCACTGTCGTCGCGCCCTTCAATAATATTGTAATAAACACGAGCTTCCCAATTAGAATAGCGGTTGTGCCGTTCTATCCAGTGAAATAAATCGCGATAATCCTCGTGGATCATGTCATTTTTTAAGTAGCCGACTTGACCGGCTAAAATGACGTGTTCGTGAACTTCGTTGTCGCCAGTATTGGGAACGGATTCAGTGCCGAGATTTTCATAACGGCCTTTTTGATGCTTGAACAAACGCAAATTCCAGTCTGGATATCTGCCGCCGTAACGCAGCCATTGACCTAAAAAGAAGACTTTGCGGTTGAGGTAGTAGCCGTCAAAATTGGGGTCTTCGATCGCCTGTGCGATTTCGTCCCAAAGTTCCGGCGGGATGCGCTCGTCGCAATCGACAATTAATACCCATTCGTTGCGAAAGGGCAGATTGTCTAAAGACCAATTTTTCTTTTTCGGCCAGCGGTTGTCAAAGTAAAACTGTACTACTTTTGCGCCGGTGCTGATGGCAATTTCTACGGTGCGATCGCTACTTTGGGAATCAACCATGAAAACTTCATCCGCCCTGGCAATGCTGGCCAGACACGCAGGTAGATTAAGTTCTTCGTCTTTTGCCGGAATGAGAACTGAAACCGGAATCTTGGATGAACTAGATGTCATAATCGAGTGCTTGAACCTGAATGCGGTCGAGTTTTGGTGGATGAAATGCGATCGGCACAGCAGGGCCGACGACTGGAGCTGCGAGGGATATTGCCTATAGCCTAATGCCTGCTGGTCGATTTCGGTGCAAAAATCAGGCCGCGGATGGCTGCGCTCAAATAACCGATTTGACCCCAGGCAAAAACGAAATTTTCAAAGCGCAGCGCCGGATCTCTAATATATTTAAAAGACTTCCAGACACCCCTCAAGATTCTTTCACCCCCCCACCCAAGCTGAGCAATACCGGCTCGATCAGACAATTGTTCGCGATAACACTCGCTGATGCCTTGCCACCACCCGCGCTCTAAGAACCAAGCTTTGTTAAGCCGTTCTCTGGCGACATTGTGCAGCACCTGGGCATCGGGCAGATAAACTACTTGCCAACCTAGCTCTAATGCTAATTCTGTCGCGCGCAATTCTTCATTTGACAGCAACTTTTTGCCGACTCTACCGAGTTTGACATCGAAGCCGCCAATTTGTTCGAGAAAAGCGCGCCGGATCGAGTAGTTTACCCCCCTGGGAGTCAAACCGGGAGCAGTCACGTACAGCCAAGTATCGCCTAAATTATATGCTCCCAGGTTCTGGGCCAATCCGGGTGACAGCCATTCGGGCGGGCTGACTCCAGAAGGCCAGAGCAAATTGACTTTGCCACCAGCTACGGCGAGTTTTTGATTGCTTTGATAAGCGCTGTGCAGCACCCTAAGCCAATTCGGCTCAGCAATAGCGTCGTCGTCGAGATAAGCTAATATTTCGCTGCCAGCTTCCTTTGCGCCGGTGTTCCGCGCCACTGACAGACCGATTTCAGGCTCCCAGACGTACTTGAGGCGGCGATCGCCCTGTCTTGCTTCTACCACCTCGCGGGTGCGCGAAGTGGGACTTTCCGGGCTCGCATAATCGCTAGAAGCGTTATCCACTACTACTACTTCAAAGTTGTCGGGAAAATCCTGTAGCAGCAAGCTGTCGATCGCTGCACCTAGATAGGTGTGACGATTGTGGGTGCAAATTATCGCTGATATCTGAGGATGTTGTGGCATAAATAACAGCTTGGCAAATGCTGGGAGATCGAGCGACTTACTCTAATATTGTCTCATCAATGCTATTATCGCTTAAAAAGCATTTGGTAGTTGGCAGTTTAAATCATAGTGGGTAATGGGTAATTGGTAATTGGTAATTGGTAATTGTGTTTAATCCTTTGTATGTGACTGCTGACTAATGACTGCTGACTAATAACTAATGACTAACTCAGAACCCACCACATCTAGACAATTAATCGTAGTAACTGGGCCGGCCCGAAGCGGCAAAAGTGAATGGGCCGAAACTCTGGCGGCGGGTTCGGGAAAACAAGTAATCTATGTGGCTACCGGCCAGGTTGATGAAGCCGATTTGGAGTGGCTTCGTCGCCTCGATCAGCACAGAAATCGTCGTCCTGTTGATTGGACAACTCTAGAAGTGCCGATCGAATTATCGGCAGTTGTTCGAGCAGGCAAGCCCTCAGATTGCTTGTTGATTGATTCCCTGGGAACTTGGACGGCAAATCTTTTGGAGCAAGAATCTGCTGTTTGGGCGACTACGCAGCAAGATTTGCTCGCTAGTTTGAAGTCGGCGGCGGCCGATGTAATTTTGGTAGGGGAAGAAACCGGATGGGGCGTTGTGCCTGCTTATCCGGCGGGGCGGCTGTTTCGCGATCGCCTCGGCACTCTCGTCCGCCACATCGGGGCGATCGCCGATAATGTTTATCTCGTCACCGGAGGTTACGCCTTGAATCTCACCGATCTGGGTACGCCGCTGCCGCCTGTTGCGAAAAATTAACAGCCGGAGTCGCGATCGACTGGGGAGAAAAAAATATCGGTTTCCCGACGAACAATTTTAACTCAAAATCAGGTAGAATCCTAACTAAGATTGAAACCTCAAAACTCACATAAATTAGTCGTAAAAAATACGTAAAAAATACGTAAAAAATACTTCATCGGGCAACCAGCACAACAATTTGATACGGGAAGTAGCCAAATTATAAAATAATGTAAAATATAAAGTGTCTCTTGAGAGAGAGTGCAAATTTCAACGTGAAAGTCTAAAATCACCAATTAGTTGAAGGGTTGACTAAAAATTATGGCATCAGAGGGTGAAGTAAGAAAATATATTGCTTACTGGTTTCAGTTAGGCAAAAAAGTATTAATTCGCAACGGTTCCGAAGCGCTGCTGCCCAAATCGGTAAATGCGGGCGATCGCTACAGCCAGGAATTTGAAGAGTGCTGGCAAAAAATCATCTCCCGCGACAGCGGAGACTGTTACCTCGAAGGCACAAACGAAACAATTGCCCAACTGCTGACACCAGCTTGGGAAATCAGTCCCTGCGCGCGCTGCGCTATGCCCGTAGTGTTCCAACAAACGGGGATGCCCCCGGAGTTCTGTCCCTGTAACGACTTACCGAACTGGCCCGATACCGAAATGCCCCAACCCCGATCGCCCGTCAGCAGCCAATCGCAACTATCAGGGATTCGCGATCGACTCAAAAGCTCCAGCAGCGAGTAAGTATATAAGAAGGAAGAAGGGTCTTCTTCCTTAAATTGTTACAATATATTTACAATGCTTCACACTAGGTCTGATTTATGAATGTCAAGACAGTATCGCCAGCCTCCCCGCAAACTTATGTGAATTCAGGGACTCAGGCTGTACTCGGCAATCTCCAAGATGCAAATACAATTCCCCTGCAAGCACTACCAGTATCACTAGAGACGGAGGTCGTAACGGACGATCGGCTCAAATCAGCCAGAGACATAGCTTTCGAGTTGGCCGGAGATGCTGTTCGGTACGATCCAGTGGCGATCGCAGCCCTGTACCGAAATCGCCCTCTACAAGTCTGGGGACGGCTGTCGAGCGTTGTTTGGACATTTTTTAGCTTTGCCTTCAGTGTGTGGTTGGACGGCAAAACAGGCAACACCGTCAGGAACCAAAAGCGTCGCGCCGCCCGGCTGACAGAAATTCTCGCCCAACTCGGCCCAGCTTTCATCAAAATCGGACAAGCACTTTCAACACGGCCCGACTTAGTACCGCCAGTATATTTAGAAGAACTAACAACGCTGCAAGACCAATTGCCAGCATTTCCGAACGAAGTAGCATATCAATTCATCCAAGAAGAATTGGGCGCCCACCCCAAAGACATCTACGCAGAAATCACCCCCGATCCGATCGCCGCAGCTTCCCTCGGACAAGTCTACAAAGGCAAACTCAAAACCGGGGAAACAGTCGCAATCAAAGTGCAGCGACCAGGTTTAGCTGAGAACATCGGCTTAGATATCTACATCCTCCGGCGAGTTGCAGTTTGGGCACAAAACAACTTCAAAATAATTCGCAGTGACCTCGCAAGCATTATGGACGAGTTGGGCGAGCGAATTTACGAAGAAATGGACTACACCCACGAAGGTCAAAATGCCGAACGGTTTGCCCAACTATACGGCCACATCAAAGACATTTACGTTCCCAGCATCTACTGGGAATATACCCGTCGCCGAGTCTTAACAATGGAGTGGATCACCGGGGTCAAACTCACTAATTTAGAAGCAGTCAAGGCTCAAGGAATTGACGCTCCTTACTTAATTGAAGTGGGGGTGCAGTGTTCTCTCAGACAACTGCTAGAACACGGTTTCTTTCACGCTGACCCGCATCCCGGCAATCTTTTGGCAACTCTTGACGGTCAGTTGGCTTATCTCGATTTCGGGATGATGAGCGAAGTTAAACCTTATCAGCGATACGGCTTGTTGGAAGCTGTGGTGCATTTGGTGAACCGCGACTTTGAAGGTTTAGCAAAAGATTACGTGAAGTTGGAGTTTTTAACTCCCGACACCGATTTAACGCCAATTATTCCAGCTTTGGCGGGCGTATTTAACAATGCTTTGGGTGCTAGCGTTGCGGAACTCAATTTCAAAAGCATTACTGACGAGCTTTCGGCGGTAATGTACGAATATCCTTTCCGGGTTCCAGCTTACTACGCTTTGATTATTCGATCGCTCGTCACGTTAGAAGGGATTGCAATTAATGTCGATCCAGAATTCAAAGTGCTGAGCAAAGCTTATCCTTACGTAGCAAAACGGCTGTTGAGCGACCCTGCACCGGAACTGAGAGCATCGCTGCAAGATTTGCTGTTCAAACAAGGCGAATTCCGGTGGAACCGCTTAGAAAACTTGCTCAACAATGCCCGCGAGAGCGACGATTACGATGTCAGCAAAATCTTGAACCAAGCATTAGAATATTTATTTTCCGAAAGAGGAGATTTCATTCGCGATCGTATTGTCCTGGAATTAGTCAAGAGTCTCGACACACTTTCCAGCAATGCTTTTGCTAACGCCAAAGCAGTCGTCGGCGAATGGTTTGGAGTCAAGGCAAATCAACCTGTGGTTTCACAAACAGAAAAAAATAATCTAGAACACATCAAACGGATTTGGGATATTTTGCAATCAACTCCCGGTTTTGACGGGACGAAAGTATTGCAGCTACTTCCGCAGTTGTTGGTGAAACCGGAAGTGCAGAACATGGGGCAGAAAGTAGTCGGCGGTTTAGCTCAAAGAGCAGTTGCTAGGGTAATTCGTGAGTTTTTGCTTTCGCAGGAACCCGCAGCGCTTCCCGAGAATGGAAGCTATGTTAAAACTTCGCCTCAGTTGTCTTTGCCGAGGGCCAAGTAGTTGGAGTTGGAGTTTTTTTGACCGCAGATATTAGCAGATAAACACAGATGAACGCAGATGAAATTTCGTCTGCGTTCTTTTAATTAAGCTTGAATCCTTTAGCGGCTAATTGCTGGCGGAGACTCTGAATCATTACGTAATCAACAGTATTTTCGCCACTATTGGTACTAGATTTCCGCTGTTGTTCAATATATGCTGTACGCTTTTGAGATAAGTCGCGAATCGTCTTTTTAATCGCCTCTCTTTCGGTTTTCTTTCCAGCTACATATGCTCTTTTTTCTGTTAGCGTCATCCCTCGCATGATTTCTGGTAAACTATCATCTGATATTGCCTCTAGTTTAACTGTTCCGTTTTCGAGAGCATCCAGCAAGTCCCAAGAAGCATTATCATAGTATTCAGAAGCTTTGGACGCACTACGCGAAGCAAAATTGGTGCCAGAATTGCTATCTTCAACAGCCTGACGTTGTTGTCCTATTCTTCCTTCTCTACCGTAGGGAATGTAGGTTTGATTGAGTTTAGTATTCCAAATAGAAATTTCGTCGTCGTAAGGGGACTTAATTACCACAGTTTGTTGGTTTTGATTAATGTTGAAGCTACTGCCTTTTGCTAAATTAGCTCCTGATACCCAAAGTTGTCGCTCCTGACTTTCGGCTGAACCACAGTAAATTGTATTAACGAGGGTATCTCCTTTGACAGCGAGATTGACAGATTGATTCCAAACTATTGGGCCTTGATCGAATGGTTCATTACCTGCAATAAAAATCACGCGAAAATCTTCCTGATTTTTACTCCAGTTTAATTGTTGCATTGCTGAGCGAATTACCCAGCCAGCATATTCTTGACCGCCGTTGGTTTTGATACTAAATAGCTTTTCGGAAACTAAATCTAATTCAGGAGTAAATCCAGTTAATAATCTGACAAAACCTTCTGAGGAAGGTAAGGTGTCATTACCATAATGGTAAAGGGCAACTTCTAACTCGGGTACTTCGCCATCTTTGGTTACTTTAGTTAAAAAATTAACAATTTGCCAAAGTTGAGTACGAGTCTGGTCAATAAGTCCATCCATGCTATTACTAGAATCTAAAAGGATGGCTATCTGAATTTTTGCTTTAGCGAAAGCTGTTGTGGGAGAACATAAGATAGTTAGGGTTAAAGCTGTAGTGAATAAAATTCTAGTTAGTTTCTGCATGGAATTTTCTGAGTTGTTTATAGTCAGGACTGACGCACTCAAGGGGGGTTTTGCAAGGGTTTAAGATTCTTCGCAACACTTGCGAATGACAGAATTACGTTTTCCCAATTATTATAGTCATTGGTGAATAGATTTGATTGCTGGTGTCAAGTCACTTGTTACAATATTTTACATTGGTGAGTAATTCAGTTACCCAAAGTCAGGACATGGCAGTGCCGTTTCCCTACAATATTTTTTTGGGTAGGGAGACGGCATTGGCGTCTCCGACCTATGAGTGCAACCGGAATTGATATTAAATAAAAACATCCACAAACAAAAACCCGGTTGCTTGAATAAACCGGGTTTTTATGTATTCGCTCGATTTCCACCCCTCGGCGATTAATTCAAGCTAGGAATGCCACGGGAATCACTAATTGTTAGTAGGTTGCTGGGAGTGGCAGGCGGATTAATTAAGAGGCTGTTGTCCTTAGCAGAAGTATTAGCTATTGGGGAAATCGCACTATTAACAGTGGTGGCGTTGAAAGGAATAATTGGCTGAGTTTGAGCGCTGGTTAGAGAACTCCACAAGCTGTTTTTGTCGTAGATGAGGATGTCATCCTTGGTTTCGCTAAAGGTCATCATGGTTGGGATTGCACCGCCATTTAGCAAGATATCGTCGGGGATAGTATTGGCAGAATTTACTGTCAAACTATCTGGATTAGTCGCTGCGGTTGATGGTTGTAAGCTGAGATTTGCTGGCTTGGTAGTCGTGTTATTTGGCTGACTAACACCAAACATTGCAAAAAACCCGGTTTTTTTGGTTTGGATGCGTCTAGGACTATAGGATTTAAGGGCGATCGACCTTAGAGCATTAAGGATGTCGCCACGGGAACGCTGATGACTGAGTTTTATGGCAATTTGCGATCGGCCCCAATTAAAGCTGAAGCGCTCAGAAAAGCTCAACTGGCAATGATCCACAAACAAATTTTAGTTAAAAACGGTCAATTGCGGGGAACTCAAGGTGCGATCGACCTTACTCAATCGGCACAAGTACCAAATGCAGATTTCTAACACCCGAAGTTTTGGGCCGGATTCACAATAATTGGCAGTCCTTGGTAAATTAATTGGAGATTTGATATTCACCAGTGGTAAGGTGTAAGGCTAGACGCACCCTACATTGACTGGTAGGATTTTGCAAAAAGTAAATGTATCCCTGACTACTATCTTTTTATGTCATAAATTTGCTATGAATAGCAAAACTAAACACTAGCGGGGCAAAACCTGTGGGCAAGTTTGATAAAATATTCAATTCAGAAGACCAATCCGAAGCAAGCTTAACTTTAGAAGAATCCGTAGCAGCGGTAGCACTTGTGGCAGCGGAGGCAAATTCCCCTGACACGGATGCTGATATCTTAGAAAGCATACTTTGGGAATCAGAAATCTTTGCTGAATACTCGGAAGATGATATGTCCGCAATGTTTCAAAGATTCGAGGGTATTGTCGCCCAAGACGGTTTAGGAGCATTATTTAATACTGCTTGGGAATCCATGCCAGATGAGTTAGTTTTGGATACTTTTGCAATAACTGTAGCAATGTTTGTCGCAGATGGCGAAATATCCCAGAAGCACGAGGCTTTTCTCCAAGAATTCCAGCAAGCATTAGGTGTGGAAGATGAGGAAGCAGCAGAAATTATTGAGGATGTAATTGCTGCTTACTCGGAAGTAGAGGGCGAAGAGTCTGATTTCGATACGGCATGGTACGTATCTCCTGAAGGCAATTTTAGCGTACCCATTCCAGTTGACGATCAACGAGGCGGTAAAATTGATGATCAAGAAGGTTGTGTCGCATTTTCAGACGACTTTGGCGTTTTGCTGAAAATTGATTATTTCCCTGTTGCTGGTGAAGTGGAAGAAACAATCGAGTCGGTTGGCGAAGAAGGTTATCTCAAGTCTTTTCTCGACAATTTTGTTTCTCAGGCAATTCTTGCTAATGTTCCCAATTCTAAGTTACTCCACGCAGAATATTTAGAAGATGAAGAAGCTTATTTCGTGGTTTTAGATTTGCCTGGGGGTGCAACTCTCAGCGTGCAGAAAAACGATGGCCCTCTGACTCGACTGGATGCTTATCGGGGACTTATGGCTTTTATTGCTGACGATTTTTGCTACACGGTAAGCTGTCAGCGAATTTATCAGGAGGGGAATGAATTGGGTTCCCTGGAGTCTGAAGTTGAGGGAATTATGAACAAGATTTTTGAGTTTATTGAGACAATCGAATTCGGGGCTATTGAATAAAGATGACTTGTTTAGACGGGCTAAAAACCTGGTTTCTTTCTAGATGTCTCGCTGCTCAACCCTCTATTTTCAGAGAAACCGGTTTTTTTTGTCAACCATTCTCAGGATATAACATCGTGTCCGGTCGATCGACCAAAATCCAACTGGTTGGTAGTGAAGACTTGAGTTTTCATTACTTGCCCGATCGCGCTTATTTTACCGCACTGCTAGATATTAGAGGTTTTTTACCATAAAAGAGTGCGATCGAGAACAGGGTTTTTTGACCGATTCTCGATCGCACTTCCAGATACATTCAGTCAACCATAGTCGAGAGACAGCAGCAATTAGCGGCCCTTTGCGACTAATTAGTAGTCTGAGCTTCCACCAATCTTTGCTTGAGTTCTTCCAGAGCACTCGCCCAGCGCGGATCTGGCTGCACCGAGCCGGCATCAGCGCTCGACACCGTTGTTGCTGACTGATTGCGGCGAGACTTGTTGTTGTCACCCCGACGGCGATTGCTTTTGCTGGAACCGCCTCCACCTTGGGTAGGAGGAGCCGAAGCCGAGCGCTGCTGTTGCTGCGGCGCAGGCACAGGCATAGGCACAGACGCCGATGCCGACACCAATTGCGGTGACTGCGGCGACTGCTGCTGATCGTCTTCGCCCTTCTCAGATTTACCCTTAGAACGGGGCAGTGCCTTTTCTATTTTCAGGGGGTTTTCTTTGAACATCAAGCCATTGTATTTCTCAATAACTTGGTCGGCTTGTTCGTCGGTTAGCACCGTCACAAAACCGAAGCCTCTGCATTTACCAGTTTTGCGATCGGTAATTACCTTTGTGGTAACAGATTCGCCCTCCGGTGCAAAAACTTCTTGCAATTCTAGGCGATCGAGTTCCTTCGGTAGATTGCCAACATAAAGACGAATAGACATGAAAAAGTCCTCCCGACTTGGATTTTAATTAATTTGCTCGAACAGAATTACCTGAAGTCAACTGAATATCGACTTCAGGCAAACACCACATAACCCGAGAATTGGCGCATTCCTCCCACCAACCTTGACAGCTCCCCCCATCTTTTAGAACAAAAAGATGATTTACTCTGATAAGGCCGGAACTTAACCGCCGATGCAGAGAGCTTTTAAATCTCAGGTTGTTGTGTAAACTTTTAGTCATCACTCAAATGTTTAGGCTATTGGCTATTCTGTATTACTTGCTTCCGGTTTTGATTCAGAATGTTTATAGCCAGCGCCGTCTAGAAATTTATGTCCAAGGATGTCAATTGCAAGCGATCGGAATGCCAGTATTCAGTTTAATACAGTGATGGATAAAATGGCTAACATTTTTTCAGCCAGTAATCTTACCTCGTTCCTAATCTCGCTCCTAATGCTGAGAACTACTCACTTACCCGCTATCCCTTAAATCAGGCCCGGCAGAGTCCGAGCATTCTTTAAAGGTATCACAGCCTTGGTAACAGAGCTAGTTATTTAGGAAGATTTCAGTCTGAATTTAACGGAAACCACATCTCAATCACTTTTGAGAATTCATCCCCCACAGCAAAAATAGCGGTTGAAAAAAAACAGCCGACAAGCGGCTGGCTGTACTTGCTGTGTTGGGATGTTGACAATTTTTACGCAATGCCTTAAGGGATTTTAGCCAACTGAAGTTATCGCGCAATTTGGTTCAATCCAATTCCTGTGAACTAATGTAACAGAGGGCTGGCAAAAAAGCAACTTTTCTTTACAAATGAACAAGGAACAAGAGTGTAGGCTTTCGGGACAACAATCGCCTGAAACCCCTAACAAATCTCGCTTTTACCTACGTCTAGATCCCCCTAAATCCCCCTTAATAAGGGGGACTTTGAGCATATTTCTTGTCCCCCCCTTATTAAGGGGGGCTAGGGGGGATCGAACCCTAATCGTCAAACAGCAGACGGGTACTACGTTTGACGTTACGTTGACACCAATGAATAGTAGGGTGCGCCACCAGCACCGAGAACATCGCCCCTCCGCTGTTTAATTCAAAACAGATCGAGGCTGCGCGTTGTTGTTCGCGACTCGTGCAGCAATCCGATCGCTATTCCTCACCTTGGGCCCTGGATAATAATGTATGCGCCCCAAATAGCAGCAGCAAAAGCCAAAATCGCAGACCAAATCGGATGTCCGCTGTCACTAACCCTCCCTCCTTGACTGCGGAGACTTTCAAGGTCGATCGCCACAGTAGCACCCCGGCGCAGCCAACCAGTCGCGACAACAGAGGTTCCGATCAAATCGCTGGGGCGAGTAGTCTCTTTGAACAAAAATGGCCACAAAGAGCCAATGTAGCCAAACCTGGAAACATAGTGCAACCTCACCAAACCCGTCGCCGTTTGCAAAATCAAATCTTGTCCCAGCCAATTATTCATACCCGATCGACCCAAAAGTTGGCCTTCCAGCCGCACCGGTTCAGCATCCAGCGGCAAACTCTCGGGATTTGACAAAATTTCCGGCAAACTCGGCGAAGCGGTTTCTCGGGGTGTAATGTCCGGGAAGAAATAATTGATCCGCATCAAAGTACCGATGCTAAATCCGATCGGCAAACAGCCCCAGATAATCGATCGATCGCCCCAAAGCCAATCCAACTGCCAAAAACTCGTCCTCGAAAAAATCCAGCCAATCAGCCACAGCACCCCGACTATCGCCAAACTCATCGGAATTCCAAAAAACGGCGCACCCTGTAAAAATAGTTTTGAATCTTTAAATTCCAGTATTGACTTAAACAGAGACAATTTTCCTTTCCTGGGTTGTTCTGGCACTCCCGCGTTTGCCAAATCTAACTCTGTCTCCAGTTGCCAAAATTGAGCATAAAGAGCCAACAGCTTCAAACGCTCTCCCAGCAAAGGATGCGCGCTGTTAACCGTCAACCAGTTGCGCTCCCGATTGCTGACATCCCACAGCAAAATCTGTTCTAGCGGCGCGTGTAATGCAGCAGAACCAAGGCTTACAGCTTGTCCAACACCTACAGGTAACAATAGATCGAAACTTTCCAGAAAAAAGCTAGTTTGTTTTTGCTGTTCGATATTATCAGCAATGCCGATCGCAATTTTAGCCAGTGCCCGCGTCAAACCGTTAGGATTGCCCGTAATTTCTGCAGCAGTGCGATCGCTAAAATACACTCTGCGGCGCGACACCCACAACATCGGCCAGCGCAACAACTTATAAATCCCGTAACTAATAGCAGAAATTGCAGCGACCACAAATTTGACAGCAGAACGCAAAAACTCGATCGTCATTAAATCACACAACCGCTCTTGCCAGTGCGCCACCTGCCAATAAATCAAGTAAGGAATCTGAATCACCAGCAGCGCCAGCGACATCGGCGCAAAATCCCAGTGAGAGATATGGCCCAACTCCCGCGCAAAAATAGTGGCAATTTCATCATCCGTCAATTGTTCCAACAGCCCCCGACTCACAGCAATCCGAGCAAAACGGGGCAAACCGCCGTAACTGAAAGCTACAGGAACATTCAGCGGCAAGAGTTTCAGCACCGGCACAGGCATATTTTGCTTGGTACAATAACTTCGCAATACCCGACTAGCTTCCTTGCTGTGCTTCGATAAAACTGACCCGCGCAGAGTTTCGATGCCGCAAAACAGTTTCAGCAGCGCGTCTATCAGCCAGGGAGACGAAGCCAAAAGCAATCCAAAAACCATCTGAACAAACGGAGTTGGATCGCGGTAAAAAAGCTGAATCGGCGCGAAAATAGGCAGTCTAGTGAATATGTAAAGCTGAACCAACAGAGAATTAGTGTTTGTCAGCAGGAATTGCAGGACAAACCGGGCTAGGAAAAATAGGGCGATCGCACTTGCAACGGCTTGCACCCGGAACTCCAGCAACTTCAGCGGTTTGAGGGGGCGCGGGCTTTTGGCGCGCCCTGCTTCGCGCCAAGTGAGTTGGTAAGTATCTGGGCTGGCGACTCCGGGGATATCTGTTGGGGAACCGGAACTATTTTCGCCGCTAATTTCTGCGGTATCGGGTGCGGTTTCGGTCGAGTTTTCCGGTTCAGAAGTCGGGCGTTTGGGGGGTGGAGGTGGCGGGGAAATCGGTTGCGATTTGGCGTTCTCTGGCTCTACAGCCGACTCCAAAGGTAAAAATCCTGTTTTTTTGTCTACGGTTGGTCGATCGCCCCCAATCGATTTTTTCGCTGATTTAGTTCCTGCATCAAAGGCGACAAACCCTGTTTCGGGGGGAGTTTCTGCGGATTTTGGTTTATTTGCCGGTGGTTTTGGGGGGCGAGGGGGGGTTAATTCTTTTAAAGCGCGATCGGCCCAAGTTTTGACTTGAGAGTTGGGACTTTTGGCGAGGGAAGAGCACAGGGCGATCGCCTCTTTCACATTACCGGTTGCTTTGTACGCAGCCACTAACCCCATCTGCGCGCGGATTCCCGACGGCTGATTAGCTGCGGTTTGGGTAACGGATTCTAAAAGGGCGATCGCGGTGGGGTAATCCTGCTGTTTCAAAGCTGCTAGCCCAGCCTCTAGAGACTGTTTTGCAGATGAATCCGCCGGATTTGGATTAGTGGAAGGTGCCATGACTGTGCTTTCGCTAGCGTCCTTTCTAAGATAGCTTGGCTGGTCGATCGATACCTGTTCTAACACAGCTCTATTTTTCTGTCACCAATTGTTGCAACCTTTGCCGCAAGGTACTTAAATAATTTTAGTAAAATTATTTGTTTTTGAGATATTGCACGATCGCCACGATCCGGCAGGGGTTTAAACCCCTGCCTCAAAGCTAAAGTCCTCTAAAGAGGACTGATGAATTATGCCAATTAGTGGTTAAATACTTCCTTGCTCTTTTAGTCCGCGAAGGCGGACTTTGTTTGACAAGAAGCGATTTCAATCGCCGATTCAATCTAATTTTTGCTTATAATTAAATTAACACGTCACCTGCACATTTATGCCAATTGACGACGAAGATTTTGAAAGCGAATCTATTAGCGGCGATCGCCAATTGCAACTATTCACCGACAGACACGAATTTACCCGTCGATTTGCCTTTTATTTAAACGAAGACCCGCCCCGCGAACAAATTTTGTATTTTTACGGCGATGGAGGCAACGGCAAGTCATTGCTGCTAAAACACTTGCAGGTTAACTGCTGCAAAAGATTTTCGCCGCAGGTTTGGCAACAATGGCGCGCACTCCCAGAATCACAAGCCGCCGAAGTTGCTGATTTCGTCCGCCACGCTGAACCTAAAACCTATACTCCCATACCCGTAGTCAGGCACGATTTCGGATTGATACCGATTAAAGAAGATAAACCGCAAGATAGATTTTATGGCTTGCTGATGCTGCGGCGCAATCTGGCAGAAGCAGCAAAGAGATATAAATTTAAGTTTCCCAATTATGATTTTGCTTGCTTTTGGTATTTGCTGAACAAAGGCGAGTCAAACGCAACTCTCGAACAACTTTTTCCCGATGATGTCATGGAATTGTTGACACCTGTAGTTGAAACTTTTGCCGAATTTCCGGTGGTGGCGCAAGCTGTAGCGGTGCTGAAAGGCATAGATAAATTGGGCGGGATTAAGCGAGCGATGAAATTAATTCAAAAGCGCCTCGGTGTCAGCGACGACAAGGCAGAGGAAATTCGCCGCAAAGATATTGATACTGAGTTAATCGACTGTTTGCCAAAATTGTTTGCAGGCGATTTGAATGCCGCAATGGCTGGGAAACACAAACCAGAACGCCTCGTGATGCTGTTCGATACTCACGAGAAAATGTGGGATGAAAAACGTAATTCTCAGGGAATAAATTTTTGGTATCAAGATGAGTGGTTTCGGCGGTTGCTGAGGGCGCTGGATTTCAAAGCGGGGATTGTGGTTGCTGTGGCGGGGCGAGATTGTCCTGTCACACAACTGCGGTGGCCCAATGCGTCTAAGTTCCCAATTCCCGCAGATTATATAGATGCACAATTGGTTTGGCATTTGTCTCCCGCCGATGCTAGGGATTACTTGCACAAAGTCGAGATTGACAAGGCTGATTTGGCTGATGCTGTGATTAGATATGCCAGCGTCAATCCTGATGAGAGTTGGGAGAAGTTGCAGGTACATCCGTTTTATTTGGGTTTGTGCGCGGATGTGGTGCTGGCCGAAAGAAAGCGGGGAATTGAGTTGCTGTCGTCTGATTTTGCGCGGGTTCCGAGGTTGGAAAATAAGACTGCGGAGTTAACGGATCGGTTGCTCAGTTATGTAGATCGCGAAGTGCGATCGGCGGTGCATTCGCTGAGTGCTTGTCGCGCTTTTGATGAGGATTTGTACATAAAATTGGGAGCGGGTTGTCACTTCCAGGCAAGTAGTGCAAATTTTGAGATTTTGACGAGTTTTTCGTTTGTGTGGAAGGAGCCGCAGCGGGATGAAAAGTGGTATCGAATTCACGATTTATTGCGGCGCTTGGATGCGGATCGGGATAACGATAAAACTCGCAGGGCTCATGAAGTTTTAGAGCAGCATTACCGGAAATTGGGGAAGGCGGCTGAGGCAATTTATCATGCTAATCGCTTGGATTGGCTGCGGGGTGTGAAGGAATGGGAAAAGGTGTTTGAGGAAGCGTCGCGGCTGAGTCGTTACGGGGAATGCGAGTCGCTGCTGGCAGTTAGAGGTGAGTTGTGGATTAAAAGTGATTTTTGGCTTGGTATAATTTCACAATTGGAGGGAGATTACTATGCTCAGTTGGCTCGACACGCAGAGGCAAAACAGGAATATTTGGAGGCAGTTGCAGCTTACGATCGTCAACAGATTATAACTCCCGATAGTAAAGCTACGCTCAACAACAAAGGGAGTGCGCTGCGATGTCTGGGTGATTGGCAAGCAGGGCTAAGTGAATTTGAGGCGGCAAAACAGTCTTACTCTGAGGCGATCGCTGCCTTGAATTCTGCTTTACTTATTGCACCGGATTATATCAATGCTCTCAACAACAAAGGGAATGCGCTGCTAAGACTGGGTGATTTGCAAGCAGGGCTAAGTGAATTTGAGGTGGCAAAACTATCTTACTCTGAGGCGATCGCTGCCTTTAATTCTGCTTTACTTATTGCACCGGATTCTATCGCTCCTCTCAACAACAAAGGGAGTGCGCTGCTAAGACTGGGTGATTTGCAAGCACAGCTAAGTGAATTTGAGGTGGCAAAACTATCTTACTCTGAGGCGATCGCTGCCTTTAATTCTGCTTTACTTATTGCACCGGATGATAACTATGCTCTCAACAACAAAGGGAGTGCGCTGCGATGTCTGGGTGATTTGCAAGCACAGCTAAGTGAATTTGAGGTGGCAAAACTATCTTACTCTGAGGCGATCGCCGCCTTGAATTCTGCTTTACTTATTGCACCGGATTATATCAATGCTCTCAACAACAAAGGGAGTGCGCTGCGATGTCTGGGTGATTTGCAAGCACAGCTAAGTGAATTTGAGGTGGCAAAACTATCTTACTCTGAGGCGATCGCCGCCTTGAATTCTGCTTTACTTATTGCACCGGATTATATCGCTGCTCTCAACAACAAAGGGATGGCGCTGCAAATTCTGGGTGATCTGCAAGCAGGGCTAAGTGAATTTGAAGCGGCAAAACAGTCTTACTCTGAGGCTATCGCCGCCTTTAATTCTGCTTTACTTATTGCACCGGATTATATCGCTGCTCTCAACAACAAAGGGAGTGCGCTGGTATGCCTGGGTGTGTTACAGACAAAATTATCTGAGCCACAGGAAGCAATCAAGAATTACCAAAAAGCTCTGGAAATATTTAATCGATCTTTAGCCATTGCTCCTAACAACGATCGCCTTCGCAGTTGCCGCGATTCGCTGCAAGAATTTCTCGATAATTTGGGTGACGATACAGTCAGCAGTTAGCTCGATGCGAAGGAGTAAAGATGCGGCATTCAGGAGGCGGATGTGTCGAGTTAACTTACACCGAAAGTTCACAGGATTTACGCACTCCGACAAAGAAACCGGGTTTTTGGCCGAATCTGCGAATCACAACCAAGTATTCAAGGGAAAAACCCGGTTTCTTGCCATTCGCGCGTCAGCCCTCAAAGAAACTACGGGGTAAGTACCGATCGCTATTTGTTGATGCTAAAATTGAAAACAGTAGCTAAAGGAAAAATGCCATGTCAGAACAAGACATCGCTAAGATCATTACGATCGAACCGGGTAAGCGAGGTGGTAAACCTTGTATTCGAGGTATGAGAATTACGGTTTATGACGTGTTGGAATATCTCGCTTCTGGGATGACTTATCAAGAAATCCTAGAGGATTTTCCCTATCTCACGCAACAGGATATTTTAGCTTGCTTGAGTTTCGCAGCTAAACGAGAGCAGTTTATGTTAGTTGTTGGGTGATGAAACTACTGTTATTTGACCAAAATCTCTCTCCTCGTCTTGTCAATCTCCTTGCTGATATTTATCCAGATTCCGCTCATGTTGATGCAATTGGATTACCTACCGCACCGGCTCGCGAAGTTTGGGAGTATGCTCGTCAGCATGACTATATTGTCGTTACCAAGGATGCGGATTTTAGCGAATTGAGTCTATTGTTGGGGTTTCCTCCCAAGGTAATTTGGATACGGCGCGGAAATTGCTCGACGCGGGATATCGAGGGGCTACTCAGAGAGAACTATGGTGCGATCGCAGCTTTAAGTGACACTCCTAATAGCGGTATTATCAGTTTGTTTTAATAAAAACGTTTAAAGAAACCGGGTTTTTGGCTGAATCTACGAATCACAACGAAATATTCAAGGGAAAAACCCGGTTTCTGGCTACCCGTGCGTAAGCCCTAAATTTGCTAAAATAGACCCAGAAAATATCAAAATATAAATATGAACGAATCCCAAATACCCCAAATTCCTTGGCTGCCCTTAAGCCGAGAAGCGCACAAACTATCAGTTACCGACAGATTAGCTCTAGTCAACGCGATTGTTGAGTCCATCAGACAGGAACTCAGACCCCGCCAACCTCTGCTAGATGACTTTGTGGAACCCATGACGGGGCTACCAAAAACTGATGCACCACCCGCAACAGATGCGGAAGTTAAAATTAGATTGCCCCGCGATCGCAAAGGTGCGGCCAAGCGACTCAGAGGGCTAGCAAAAACCGATACGCCACCTCCAACAGATGCCGAAGTGGCAGCCATGCTAGAAGAACGTTTGGTGGAGAAATACCTAAAATGAAGGTATTAATAGACACCAACATTATCCTCGATAGTTTGCTAGAACGAGAACCGTTTGTAGAAGATGCTGATGCTTTATTTGAGGCGATCGAAAAAGAGCAAATTGAGGGATATGTAACGGCAACAACTTTAACAAATATCTTCTACATTGTCCGAAGGCAAACTCGCAGCCTCGATCGCGCTAGGCAAGCTATTGCTGAAACACTAGCATTAATGAAAGTATCTGCCGTCGATCGCCACGTTTTGGAAATAGCATTTGCATCTAATTTAACGGATTTTGAAGATGCCGTACAGTTAGCTTGTGCGCTGTCAGATAACCTAGAGGCGATTGTAACACGCGATGCAGGAGATTTTGCTGGTGCCACCTTACCAATTCTATCACCTAAAGAGTTATTAAAACGTTTGGAATAAGATTAATCTCACATCTTGCACCATTGTTAAGAACGGGCAAGATGCCCGTTCCACAATAAAATTGAGTTTTGTGGAACGGGCATCTTGCCCGTTCCTAAACAGGTAGTTGATAATGGTGCAAGATATCAGATTAATAGGACTTACGCACTCCGACCAAGAAACCGGGTTTTTTACCGAATGTGTGGGTCACAACCAAGTATTCTCGTAAAAACCCGGTTTCTCGGCCCCATGCGTAAGCCCTAAAAAAACTTAACCTTGCAGCTTACCGCCCAGATTGTCTCGGCGGTGTACCATCAGCCCGCTTCCGACGGATCAGCACGCTCATCACCTGCTTCGGATTAGCCGCACGCTGTACGGGACTCCAATCGCCCACTTCTGCAAATCCCAGTCGGTACAAAGTGAGTATGGTTTCCCGGACACCCTTGGGCGAACCGACAACCGTTAACAGCACCACTTCCTGTTCGCATACTGCTGCTGAGTCGTCATTTGGGCGCTCAGATTTGTTGTCGTCAGGCACGAATTCCTGTGACATAATATGTTCTCCTGGTTTTGGGTTTTCTAGAAAAACCCAAAAACCCAGCCGCCCCGCATTTCAACACATAGCAGGGCGGCTACAGAGGATGTTAAGATACTCCGTTAGCCTCCAGACTGCTTGTACCAGTTTGGCGGTTAGCTGTCCATTGCTGTTAGCGCAGCTTTGGGCAGTGCAACTAGATTTTTGGGTGACGCGGGCTGCCTCCTCTACAAGCAAGCAACCTCTCACTTCAAAGCGTAGCCGCAGAGGGGGGCCGCCGTCAATCGATTTTGGATTTTAGATTTTGGATTTTGGATTTTGGATTTACTCGTTACCAGCGTCAGCGGCTGGAAACCAGTTAGTTGGGCCGAAATGCTAAATTAAAAGTAATGTTGCTTTAGTACAACCATGTCCAAACGACTCACCATTGCCCAAGCACAGCAGCAGCTTCCAAACCTACCCCAAGAACTTATCAATGAGCCTATCATCATCACTCAAGATGGCGTTCCCGTTATGGCTGCAATGAGCTACACGCATTTGACTGAACTGTTAGAAACCTTAGATATTCTCACCGATACAGAATTCGTTACCAAATTGCGCCAAAGCATCACCCAAGCCAGCCAAGGCGAAACTATTCCCTGGGAAAATGCCAAAGCAAAATTGGGACTATGAATCACGAAGAAAACGTGATCGAATATGAGATCCAGCTTACGCCACTGGCACTGGAAATGTTGGAGGCAGTCAAAGATCGACGATAACAGGAAAAATTGCGCGATCGCATTGATCAACTAAAAGTTGAACCACAAAAGCAAGGCAAAGCCCTTGTAGATAACCTATCAGGATTTCGCAGCATCCGAGCTGTTGGACAGCGCTATCGTATAGTTTATCAAGTCGAACAAGATCGAGTTCTAGTTGTTGTCGTGGGACTAGGGAGACGTAAAGATGGTGACAAAAAAGACATTTACACCATCTTAGAAAAACTGTTAGAGCCGTGATTGTAACTTCTTATATCCGGCGTATTTAAGCCGAATAAATATCATTTGTATGGACACAACAGTGTTGTGTCCTTTGCCTGCGGTAATCTCACTCCTCGCTAACAGCCAAACCAGAAACCACAGGGGCGATCGCATTTAACTTCAAAACAGGGTGTTCCCCTTCCACCTGACGGCAATTCCACTCATTTCTAAACAGCAAAACCGGCCTTCCCCAAGTATCTTTCACCGTCACCGTATTAAACAGCCGCCCAACTTTTTCCAGCGCATCCCAACCGCCGTCAACCCAACGAGCTACACTATAAGGCAACATATCGATCGTCGTTTCCACATTATATTCCGACTGCATTCTGAACTGCACCACCTCAAATTGCAGTTGCCCGACAGCCGCCAAAATTGGCTCGCGCTTCGACTCATCAACCGAGTACATAATTTGCACTGCGCCTTCTTCCTGCAACTCCGAAACGCCTTTGCGGAACTGCTTAAACTTAGAAGGATTGGGATTTCTCAAAAAAGCAAAAAGTTCAGGAGAAAAACAGGGAATCCCTTCATATTCCAGTTTTTGGCCGGTGTAAATAGTATCCCCGATCGCAAATACCCCCGGATTGTTCAAACCGATCACATCGCCCGGATACGCAACCTCGATCGACTCGCGATCCTGAGCAAATAACTTTTGAGGCCTTGACAAACGCACCGTTTTACCACTGCGAGCGTGAGTCACATTCATGTCCTTTTCAAATTTGCCCGTACAAACCCGAATAAACGCCACGCGATCGCGATGTCTCGGGTCCATATTCGCTTGCAATTTGAACACAAACCCGGTAAAATCTTCATAAGTTGGCGGCAAGTCTCCGGCGCTGCTCTTGCGGGCGATCGGCTTCATAGCGTAATCTAAAAACGCATCTAAAAACAGTTCGACCCCAAAATTGCTCATCGCGCTGCCAAAGAAAACAGGCGTCATTTTGCCAGCCCGAACCAAGTCTAAATCCAGTTCAGTTCCTAACTCATCCAGCAGTTCTAACTCTTCTTTGAGCTGATAATAAAGGTCTTGTTCCAACAAATCTTCAATACGCGGATCGCCCAATTCGATAACAGTATCAACAGCAGCGCGAGAACCGTGTTTAGTGCGCTCGAACAAGTGAATCTTCTGCCCTCTGCGATCGAAAACACCTTTAAAGCGATCGCCCGTACCTATCGGCCAATTTACCGGATAAGTCTGCAACCCCAATTCCTTCTCAATTTCGTCCAACAAATCCAAAGGTTCTCGGCTAGGGCGATCGAGCTTATTAAAGAAAGTAAAAATAGGCAAACTTCGCAGCTTACAAACTTCAAATAACTTCCGAGTTTGCGGTTCCAAACCCTTAGCAGCATCCTCAAGCATCACCGCATTGTCAGCCGCCGCCAGAGTTCGATAAGTATCTTCACTAAAATCTTGGTGTCCCGGAGTATCGAGCAGATTAATGTGATAATTTTGATACTCAAACTGCAAAACAGTAGAAGTAATAGAAATTCCCCGCTGCTGTTCCATCGCCATCCAGTCAGATGTAGCGTGTCGCTGAGCCCGCCGTGCTTTCACAGAACCTGCTTCGTGAATTGCACCTCCGTACAGCAGCAGCTTTTCTGTCAAAGTAGTTTTACCCGCGTCAGGGTGCGAGATAATAGCAAAGTTGCGCCGGCGCTCAACAGCAGTTAGCAGTTCAGTTTCGAGTTCTGTTGTCATCACAATTAGGTAGGGGAATCATCACCCGATCGCCATTATAGCCTGTGCTACAGTTGCTATTAAAGGTAAAATTATCACTAAAGTCAAGGAAAAGTAATATGTACGACTCTGACAAACGGAAGCTGCTATCACTGGTGTGCCACGGGGCGATTTTTTTCAGTACGTTACTGTTCTCGATCGGAGCGCCGATCGCTGTATTATTAGTATCAGATGACCCCGTTGTCAAAGAAAACGCCACAGAAGCCATCAATTTTCACCTTAATGTATGGCTTTACAGCCTCGTTATTGGGGCCTTAACTGTCCTCACTCTCGGTCTTGCTGGCATTATCCTAGTGCCCCTAGGTTATCTGGTGCACTGGGGACTGACAATAATGGCTATCCTGCAGGTTTTGCAAGATCCTAATCAACCTTACCGCTACCCTTTTATTTTCCGAATAGTTTAGACAGCAAATCGCGCTTCACCATCGATTGCAACAACCCGATTTTTTCAAAAAATCGGGTTGTTAATTTTTTTTACCCACACTCGTTACCCCCAACTGGCAGCGTACACTGCTTCAGTGACAAAGAGGGTTGATAATCGCAGACAAAAGTTAGTGAAAAAACTTGAATTTTTGTGTAAATAAGTATCATGCAGTTGGGAATTCCTGAAAAGTGAACTAACATCCTGAGTTAAATATTCTTAATCTATAAAACTTCAAAAAATAGAGCCAAATAAACTATTAATTCTACCTGTTAAGCTAATCCGCCTTTAAATTGCATGGTCAAATAAACTTTCACTCTTGTGGGTTGCCAGGAAAGCCAGCCTTCAACACACAATTTAAATGCACAGCTTATCTTTGGCATTGAAAATGGTGCAACATCTCTGTTTAAACTTACATCTTGCACCATTGTCAAGAATAGGCAAGATGCCTGTTCCACAAGAGATGAATTTTATTGTGGAACAGGCATCTTGCCTGTTCCTAAACAAGTAATTGAAAATGGTGCAACATCTGAGTTTAAATCAATGTGGTTAGCTCGGTAAGTGATGCCGAACCGTCATCTGCCTAAAGTCGCAATAGTGTCTTCCCCCTATTGCAGGGCTGTTACTGAGGCTAAGTTCATCTTCAGTTGATGCCACTTCCCAAACTATGCTAAGGCCTTTGGGTTATTTCGCGGAGTTAGGGCGGATGTTCGATCGCTCTGCGCCCTAGTTGGAGCTTTAGCTCTGCTATATCTTTAATCTTTGCATCCCCACGTCATTTTATCTGTACCAGGTGCATTAAAACTTAATACAATATTTTCCAATAAAAATCCCGCTCTTGTGGAACGGGAAAGCCATCAGGGTGCATCTATGTATCTGACTATAAGTCATGGGGGGTATAACCCCTCATCGCTTTAGCAACTCTTTACAATTAGCCGATTATTGTAAAGATTTAGGTTTTATGTTGACTTATGAGCCATCTTATGAATCATAAGATTGCCGGATGGCGATCTTGAGCTTGGGGAAATGAAGATGGCTGGACTCAATAAAATTGGAAACAAAGACATCAAATACGATCGGATTTCGTGGATGATTCCAGCTTAGTCAGGGAAACACCTGAATTCCTCTTAGTTAATGGAATAGAGCAGGGATTGGGAGGGCGATGGTTTGTCAGAAACTCGTTAAGTTAGCAGGCGGCAAACCGATGGGACTGAGTTCGAGTTCCGGCTGATCAGACATCACCTGCTCCACATTCCACTGATTTTTGAACAGCAGCACGGGGCGTTCCCAACGGTCTTTTACCACAAGCGTGTTGAACAGTCGTCCGACTTTTTCCAAAGCGTCCCAACCCCCTGTTACCCAACGCGCGACGGTAAAGGGCAGAGGTTCCCAACGGGTTTCTGCGCCATATTCCTGAGCCAAGCGGAACTGCACCACCTCAAACTGCAGTTGTCCCACGGCTGCCAGAATCGGTTCCCGTTTACTCTCATCGGTGGAGTGCAAAATCTGCACTGCTCCCTCTTCCTGCAGCTCTGCAACTCCCTTGTTAAAGTTTTTGTACTGCGTGGGGTCAGCGTTTCTCAAGTAAGCAAACAGTTCAGGAGAGAAGGACGGAATCGGGGGATACACCAACTTTTCACCCGTGTACACCGTGTCACCAATGGTAAACGCTCCCGGATTGTTTAACCCAATCACATCGCCGGGGTAAGCATATTCCACGGACTCTCGCTCTTGGGCAAATAGCTTTTGGGGGCGGGACAGGCGAATGGTTTTCCCCGTGCGAGCGTGTTTCACCACCATGTCTTTTTCAAACTTACCAGAACACACCCGCACAAAGGCGATACGATCGCGGTGTTTCGGGTCCATGTTTGCCTGAAGTTTGAACACAAACCCGGTGAATTCTGGGTAGGTGGGCGATACTTCACCTAAGCTGCTCTCGTAAGCTTCTGGCTTTGCCGCGTAGTCCATAAAGGATTGCAAGAACAGTTCCACCCCGAAGTTATTCATAGCGCTGCCGAAGAACACAGGCGTCATTTCACCCCGGTGAACTGCCTGCAAATCCAGTTCTGCACCTGCACCTTCTAGGATTTCTAACTCTTCTTTGAACTGGTCATACAACTCTCGCTCAATGAGCGATTCAATCTGAGAATCGTCGAGGTCAATCATGGTATCTGACGCTTTCTTTCTGCCCTGGGCGGCGGTTCGCTGGAATAGGTGAATCTTGCGCGTTCTGCGCTCAAAAACGCCTTGGAAGCGATCGCCGGTGCCAATGGGATAGTTAACGGCATAGGTTGCCAAGCCCAACTCTTGCTCAATTTCGTCCATTAGCTCAAAGGGAGTTAGGCTAGGGCGATCGAGCTTGTTGATGAAAGTGAAAATTGGCAGGCGGCGCAAGCGACACACCTCAAACAGCTTGCGAGTTTGCCTCTCCAGTCCTTTCGCCGCATCGATCAGCATTACCGCGTTATCAGCGGCTGCCAGGGTACGATAGGTGTCTTCGCTAAAGTCTTGGTGTCCGGGGGTGTCCAGCAGGTTGAGGACGTGCCCTTGATACTCAAACTGCAACACGGTGGAGGTAATGGAAATTCCCCGCTGTTGCTCCAGTGCCATCCAGTCCGAGGTGGCACTTCGCTGTGTCCGCTTCGCTTTTACCGCTCCTGCTTCTTGGATGGCTCCTCCGTAGAGCAGCAGCTTTTCCGTTAGTGTTGTTTTTCCAGCGTCGGGGTGGGAAATAATCGCAAAATTACGACGGTGCTCAACGGCTTGAGCAATCCCGTCCTCTAACTCAGATGACGTTACAACCATGACAAAATCCTTATAGTGCCCTATCTTGAGAGCCTAGAATCGCTAAAACGATCGGCTCATTGCATAGGCAATGCCGGTCTTGAAACGCAATACGGCAATGCCAGAATTAAGGTAATGATCACAGGGCAATAGTTAGGGTGGGCACTGTTGGGCGATCGTCAGCAGGCTGATTCGGTTCGTTCTTGTAGGGATATAGTGAACCACAGTTTAAAGTATAGAAAACAGGACTCCACTTATATTAATAGCACTTAGGAGGCGAGTCAACAAGTTTAGCCGTTGGTGTAAGAGCTTATCGTTAGGAAGCGCAAGTAATTAAGTTAACGATGCCATTGGATGTTCAATCCAACAAACCGCATAGCGATCGCCTGGTTGGAGCGCGGTTGACATTGATGGAACTGTTGGCGATCGCGCAGGATCTGGAGCAAGTGTTTCCTGGCTAGGAAGAGGAAATATATATTTTTATTGCAAATTGTAGAGTCGTCGTGGTATGCTGACTTCAAACCATAAGTTCCCTTGTGGGTATTCATCCGTGAACAGATGCAAGTAATGCAGCAAAAAGCAATCTCTTCAGTAGCCCTAAGTATTGGGAATTGTCCACCCTAGCGTGGAACTAAAGTATTAATGTGACGAAAAGTTGTTGTCATCCAACAGTACAAAGCTTGGCGAGTAAATGCTGGTCTGAGTTGGATTAGTTTGCGTTGCAGTCAGTAAGTTAGCTATGGAGTGTTTTCAAACTCTATATTTACCGATCTGTTGCGAAGAAGAACCCCCCAGCCCTCCTTAAAAAGGGGGGAGAATGAGCGTCAAAGTCCCCCTTAAAAAGGGTGATTTAGGGGTATCTTCGGGCTTGAAAACAGACCCTAATCCCTCAGAAACACTCAAGGAATGAGCTTGTAGAAAAGCTCCTTTATAACTTGAAACGAGTTATTGGTTTTCACCAATACATAGTGCGGTGCAGTCTTTATAGATTCTGAATTAAAGCGCCCGCAACAGCTTATTTTCTCCTGATCGTACTCGTTTCTCTCACATCGCATGATGGGTGGGATCAAATGAAGTGCGTCAATAGTCTTGCCTTTTTTTCAGACAGCTACTTTAGGAGGAAACTTGAACCCAACAATTTTAAGGCGAGAGTGGTTTTTTAACACTCGACGAGACATTCTGGCAGGCGCAGTCGTGGGATTGGCACTCATTCCAGAAGCGATCGCCTTTTCGATCATTGCCGGAGTCGATCCCAAAGTTGGGCTTTATGCCTCATTTATTATCGCCGTCCTAACGGCATTTTTAGGAGGCAGACCGGGGGCAATTTCCGCTGCCACAGGAGCGATGGCTCTGCTAATGATTGATTTAGTTAAAGATCATGGCTTGCAGTATCTATTTGCCGCAACCTTGTTAACAGGGGTTTTTCAAGTTTTGTTTGGGGTGCTAAAACTGGGACGCCAAATGAGATTTGTCCCCAGAGCAGTGATGATTGGCTATATCAATGCGCTGGCGGTGTTAATTTTCCTCGCCCAGTTGCCCCAACTGACGAATGTTCCGCCGGCAGTCTATGTGCTGACTCTCCTTTCCTTGGCAATTATTTACATTCTGCCTCGTTTTACCAAAGCAGTCCCTTCTCCCTTAGTGGCGCTAGCGGTGATGACGATAGCTGCGATCGCTCTCAAACTCGATGTTCCCACTGTCGGGGATATGGGAGAGTTACCCACTGCGCTACCCAGTTTTGCCCTACCCCAAGTCCCGTTAACTCTAGAGACACTAGAGATTATCTTGCCCTATTCCCTGACCTTGGCGATCGTGGGTTTATTGGCTTCATTCTTAACCGCTTCACTGGTGGATGAACTCACCGATACCCCCAGTGATAAAAACCAAGAAGCCAAAGGACAAGGCATTGCCAATATCGTTACTGCCTTCTTTGGGGGCATGGCTGGGTGTGGAATGATTGGGCAATCAGTGATTAATGTGCAGTCGGGCGGACGGGGGAGACTATCAACGTTAGCGTCGGGGGTTTTCCTATTATTTGCCATTTTGTTTTTGCAAGATTGGGTCAAGCAAATGCCGATGGCTGCCTTAGTAGCCGTGATGATCATGGTGTCAATCGGTACATTTCGCTGGTCATCCTTCAAAAATCTTCCCCGCATCCCCCGCACTGAAACCGCCGTCATGTTAACGACGATGTTTGTGACAATTTTTACCCGAAATTTTGCCCTCGGCGTAGTGACAGGCATCGTAATGAGTACCGTATTCTTTTCTAACAAAATTGCCCAGTTGGTATTTGTGGATAAAGTATTGAGTGACGATGGTTCTCATCGCATCTATAAGGTAGCGGGACAAATTTTCTTTTTATCGAGAGATGAGTTTTTAGGGTCTTTTGATTTTACAGAACTGGTTGAGCGCGTCACCATCGATCTAACCTATGCTCACCTGTGGGATCAAGGGGCAGTGGAGGTACTCGATAAAGCCGTGCTTAAATTTCGCCGCAATGGAGCAGAAGTGGAGCTAATCGGGCTGAATGAAGCGAGTACGACCTTGCTGAATAAATTGGCACTTTCTCAAAACTCCGATGCCCTGAAAAAGCCGTAGTATTTTAACCTTTCAATCCTTTATTTTTCAATGGCTAAAACCACGATGAAAACTATTTTGCTTTGTACCGATGGTTCGTCTTTCGCTGAAAGTATTTATCGATATGGAGCTTGGTTTTCTATTCGCTTCCCTGCCCAAATCCAGGTGCTACTTATCACCGATATTCGTAGTCAAAAAGTAGCTTACACTGGTAACTTAAGTGGTAGTATTGGTCTGGGCGCTTCTGAAAAATTGCTGAATGAATTAGTGAGTTTAGAACATGAAAAAGCCAAGCTGAACAATCAAAAAGCCAGATTAATTTTGCAAAAGGCTGCCGAAACCTTAAAAAATGAAGGCATAGAAGATTTTAAGTTATCTAGTAAAGCAGGATTTCTGGTAGATTCTTTTCATGAATTTGAAAATAATTCAGATTTGATTGTTTTAGGTAAACGAGGAGAAGCGGCGGATTTTGCATCGGGACATTTAGGGGCAAATGTAGATCGGATTGTTCGGAGTAGTCATAAGCCTTGCTTAGTGACTCCCCGTGAATTTAAAGCGATTGAGCGTATTTTAGTGGCATACGATGGTAGTCTAACGGGAAAGAAGATACTGCAATTTTTAGTAGAAAATCCTTTCTTCAAAAGTTTGGAATTACATCTACTAAAAGTGACGAAAAATGACTCATATCAAAGGGCGAACGCTAGACTCAGTGAAGGAAAAGAAAGATTGCAAGAAGCAGGATTTGAGCCAGTCTGTAGCGTCATAGAGGGTGAATCTGAAAAAGCGATCGCCAACTATATTAGCCAGCATGATATCAGCCTTTTGCTAATGGGAGCTTACGGACATAGCCGTATTCGCCATTTAGTGATTGGTAGTACCACTGCCCAACTGCTGAGAAGTAGCAATATCCCTGTATTGCTATTCCGTTAACTCAATTTAAATAAATTCAGCTTGATTTTTTAAGGGAGGAAAAGTTTCCATGCAAATAATCAATCAAATCCATTTCCGTAACGTACAAGGAGATATTCTTGGGGGGTTAACGGCAGCGGTTGTTGCTTTACCGATGGCATTAGCATTTGGTATTGCTTCCGGTGCGGGGGCTTCTGCCGGATTATGGGGGGCAATATTAGTCGGATTTTTTGCTGCTTTATTTGGCGGTACACCGAGTCTAATTTCTGAACCAACAGGCCCGATGACAGTAATTGTCACCGCAGTTATTAGCGGACTCACGGCTAATAATCCTGAAAATGGCATGGCAATGGCATTTACTGTGGTGATGATGGCAGGATTAGTTCAAATCCTCTTTGGGGTTTTGCGATTGGGGCGGTATATTACGATGCTGCCCTATAACGTGATTTCTGGATTTATGACAGGAATTGGTGTGATTCTGATTTTTATGCAAATAGCACCCTTTTTAGGACAAGCAACTCCTAAAGGTGGTGTCATTGATGTGATCAAGAATCTACCGACTCTCATCACTAATCTCAATCCTTGGGAAACTTTTTTAGGGTTAATAACTTTAGCAATTCTGTTCTTTTACCCGACTTCATGGAAAAAGGTTGTACCACCGCAACTGGTGGCTTTAGTTATCGGTACGGCAATTTCTCTAATTTTATTTAGTGGTGTTGAGATTCGCACTATTGCCACTATTGGAAAAATTACTCCCGGTTTGCCTCAATTCCAAATGCCTACTTTTAGCACTGAAAATTGGCAGTTAATGTTTGTTAATGCAATGGTGTTGGGCATGGTGGGATCAATTGATTGTTTGTTAACTTGCCTCGTGTCTGACAGTCTCACTCGTACCGAACACAAATCTAACAAAGAGTTAATCGGGCAAGGTATTGCTAATGTGATTACTGGTTTATGTGGTGGAGTTGCTGGTTCTGGAGCGACAACGGCGACTGTAGTTAACATCCAAGCCGGTGGACGCACTGCATTATCTGGTATTAGTCGGGCTTTAGTGCTGTTAATCGTCGTTTTGTGGGCGGCTCCTCTAACTTCTGGCATTCCCCTGGCTGTGTTAGCTGGGATTGTCTTAAAAGTAGGGATCAATATTATTGATTGGGCTTTCCTCAAACGGGTTCACAAAATTTCTTGGAAGGCAGCCGGCATTGTCTATACTGTGGTATTTCTCACGGTGTTTGTCGATTTAATGATAGCTGTTGCCGTAGGGGTATTTATTGCTAATATCTTGACGATTGACAGCCTTGAGCAACTTCAATCCAAATCTGTGAAAGCGATTACTGATACTGACGATCAAATTGTCCTCACTGAGGAAGAAAAGCAACTTTTAGATTTAGCAAACGGGCGCGTTTTACTGTTCCATCTCAGTGGTCCAATGATTTTTGGTATTGCCAAAGCCATTGCTAGAGAACATAGCGCTATTGCCAATTATGATGTTTTGATTGTCGATTTAGGTGAAGTTCCTATGCTGGGCGTAACGTCTTCTTTGGCAATCGAAAATGCGATTAAAGAGGCGATTGAGGCTGGGCGGCAAGTGATTGTTCTTGGGGCAACAGGGAAGGTAAAACGTCGCTTAGAAAAGTTAGGTATTGCTGGTTTAATTCCCGGACATCACTGGATGGGCGATCGCCTGACTGCACTACAAGAAGGTTTAGCGATGGTTCGTGAAAAGCAAGGCCATAGCTACGATGAAATGGGCAAACCTTTTCCCTCTCTTTCTTAATCAAAACGTATCCGTGCAGGGGCTGTTCAAAACCAGTAACAGCCTTTGTCTTAATCAAAACGTATCCGTGCAGGGGCTGTTCAAAACCAGTAACAGCCTTGTCTGCAGGAGATTGCAGGCTATCAAAATTCAAAAGCTAAGTAAGAAGTGTACAGAATGAAAAAAAATATAAGTAAGTGAAACTTACGAGTGGGAGGACCATATTTTGCTTACAGAAGCACGAAGCCCAGTTTGTGTATAAAAAAGTACAGACCTACATCAAAAATGGAATTGAGTTGTACAACTGTGACATCGTATTTGATGTAGGAGCAAATATTGGCTTATTTATTCTGCCTCGCTTCACGAAAGCGGTGCCTTCGCCATTAGTGGCAATTGTAGTGATGACCGTTGCTGCGATCGTTTTATTGAAATTTTCCACCAATTCTATCTGTACCAGGTGCATTAAAACTTAATACAATATTTTTCCAATAAAAATCCCGCTCTTGTGGAACGGGAAAGCCATCAGGGTGCATCTATATATGTCTCACTATAACTCATAGGGGGTATAACCCCTCGTAGCTTTATCGAATCTTTACAATCCGAAAGTTTTTGTAAAGATTGAGGTTTTTATTTGACTTATAAGCCGTTTTATGAAACTAAAATGGAAAATGCTGACATTTATACAATCAAGTGAGTTTGCTCTGAATAATCAAAACTTTAATCTCCCTTACCAGGCTTCGGCCAAGGGTGGATCAAATACCATAAGATAGCTAAATTTCCGATAAATATCCCTAACTTAAGTACCGTGACCCCGTGAACTAATTCATATATTTCAGGGGGGATACTGATGCCTACCAGCACTAAAACTAAGATTGTTGTCCAGTCTTTTTCGTACCACAAACCAACTGCTTAAACAGCCGTTTAAACTGCATAAAATGCTGCGGTAAGTCCGCTAAACAGTAAGTTTTTAGGCTTGACCATGAGAAGTTTATTTAGGATGAATTCAATAATTTTTAGTTTGCTTTCTAACAAATAAGATTGCGAAAAACTTTCTCAAACTTGATGATTTTTCAGGGAAAAAAGCTAAGCGATTGAAGTGACTGCCAAGAGGGAAGCCACAAATGTTTTGTAAAGGACAATTGCAATTAAAGCAGGAGCGTGATGTTTCTTCACCTTAATTCTCGAAATATCAATAATGTGCGATCGCCTGGTGAGCCTGTTTGGGATTGAAAACTAAAAATTCAGTAGAGTGCGTCAGCAATGAGCTAATCAAGTAGAGAAAAAATAACGCGCTGCTGACGCACCTTACTAAGCTTGAGGATAACGTTCTGTTAAGAAAGAGATAGCAGCAGCCCGATCGCCCAAATCGCCATCCAACCTCGCCGCCAACAAATCATCCAACATTCGTTTAAACCCAGGCCCCGGCTTATAACCCAAAGCCTTCAAATCGTTGCCATTCAAAGGCGGCTCAACATTCGCCCATTTGGTGAGATATTCCCAGATTTGGCGGCGGAATTTTCGCGGACTTTGTAGGGCGATCGCAATTAACACCGGCAACTCATAATTTCTCAACAGCAGCACCAATTGACTTGGCAACTCGCACTTAGGCAAATTCTCTGCTAACTGATTCTTTCCGGCTTCCAAAACTTCCAACCGCTTAATGCTGTCAGCAGGTAACTGAAGATTTGCAGCCACCTTGCCGCGATATTCCGGTGCTAAATAAGCTATCAAAACTTCCAGCCGCATCTGCCAATCGGGAATATTGATAATTGGGAATGGGGAATTGGGAATGGGGAATGGGGAATGGGGAATTGGGAATTGGGAATTGGGGATAGTTTGTTCCTTCTTCCCTCTTCCTTCTTCCTTTTTCCCTCTTCCCTCCTCCTTCTTCCTGACCTCCTTTACATCCGTTACATCCGTTACATAATCCGTTGCCGAACCTTCCTTCTTCCTTCCATTCAAACACCGATCGAGCAAACGCAGTTGCCGCCACAACTCCCGATCCAACTCCAAACTAGGATGAATGCAGCGCAAAGCCTGCAAATCTCCCAGCATTTGCAAAGCAACTTTCCAGTAAGGAGCTTGCAAAATGTATTTCAATTCGCTTTTCAGTCGAGTTTCCAAAGCCGGAGTTCGGCCATTTTCCCCCTGAATTCGGTAATAAATCCCGCTGGCCAAAGCGTTGCGGATGTATCCTTCCGTCTGCGGCTCAATTTCAAACCCCAACCGCACCGCAAACCGCACAGCGCGATAAATTCGCGTCGGATCTTCGATAAAACTATTGGCGTGCAAAACTCGAATTTGCTTCGATTCCAAGTCCAGCAAACCGCAAAAAAAATCTAACAATTCGCCACTGCGAGGAACACCCAACCGCACAGCCAGCGCATTAATTGTAAAATCCCTGCGGTACAAATCTTGGCGAATTGAACTCGCTTCAACTTCAGGATTTGCAGCCGGATAAGGGTAAAATTCAGTGCGAGCCGTAGCGATATCCACCCACAGCGAGCCGAAAGCAGAGTCTTTGGGCCACAAAAGCGCGGCGGTTTGAAATTGACCGTGAACGTCCAAACGCGATTCCGGGTAAAGTTTTTGCAGCGATGAAGCTAACTCGACACCAGCACCGGAATCATCTGAACCGCACTTTCCATCCACAACCAAATCGATATCTGTTAGCGCCAGTGTATCATCCGTGGCTAAGAGTAAATCCCGGACTGCTCCACCCACAATATAAAGTTGCCAGCCGCGATTGTGGGCAATATTGGCGGCGATCGACAATAATTGCCATAATTCGGGACTGATGCGCGATCGTAACAACTGCTCAACCGATTCGGGCACGGGACAATGAGAAAATTCTGCATTGCTTCCCCTGTCTCGCGCTTTTTGCTGGTGCAATTCCCGCAAAACATCAGTCCGAGTCACAATTCCCACCAGTTGACCGTTTTCCAATACTGGCAAGCGTCCGATATCATACATGACCATTAAACATTCAATTTCCGGCAGCAAGGTATCTGGGGCGATCGTTTTTAACTGCCAAGTCATGTAACCTTTCACCGGGGCGTGACTGAAACCGTGGTGCAGGGCAATGTCAATGTCGCGCCGCGAGATAATGCCAGCGAGTCGATCGTCGGCATCGACCACAGAAAGCCCCGAATGTCCGTAACGTAGGAGGATACGGTGAGCTTCTCCCACTGATGTTTCCGGGCGAATACTCCGCACTGGAGACGACATTAATTCGCGGGCTGTGGGAGGGTGGGGAATTTGAGCTTTGAGTTCGTCAGCTAACTGATTTAAAGTCAGCAGGGCGTCAACATCGCGGGTGGCGAGGGAAGCGGCGCGGGCGTGGCCTCCGCCGCCGAAGGGTTTGAACAATTCGCTGAGGTTTGTTCCTTCGATGCGCGATCGACCGATAATAGTTAATCGATTGGAAACTGGCGATTCGGGATCGATGTTGCGGGTGTTTTCGTTTTCGCCAAAGTTATAAACATTACCTAAAAGCAGAGCATCGGTTTCAGTTAAATCAAGTAAGCGAGAAGCCAGGGAAGAAAGTCCCGGAACATAAGCTTCAGTAGATAGCAGCACCCAGGCTACGCTGTAACCGTGCAAAGTTTCCGATCGCAAATTATTCAGCGCTTCTCTGAGCAAATCTTGCAATTGAGGAGACAAACCGGGTTCTACATATTCAGCGATTACCCCCAAACTCGCTCCCTGTTCCATCAACCACGCCAAAGCTATTGCATCTCGCGCAGTTGCGCCCTCAAAGGTGAGGGAACCTGTATCGACGTGGATGCCGAGAGCCATTACTGTTGCTTCCGAAGGCAGAAGGCGAGATGGTGTGTCGCTGTTTTCTGCTTGATTTTTGAGCTTTTCGACAATTAATGTTGTGCTGGCTCCGACTGCTTCGATCTGTGTAACAGTAGCGGGGATGTCGGAATGCGCCTCTAGGTGGTGGTCGAAAACAGCAATTTCGCTCACTTGTGGCAAATCCAGCCACTCGGCGGCTTTTCCCAAACGATCGCGCCCTGAGGCATCAACTATAGTAATCGATCGAATTTGTTGCGGATTGACCGATCGGCGTTCAATCAGTGGGTACTCGTCACGGTGTAGCGCCAAAAAATCTCGCACCGTCGGATGACACCCGCCCGTCAATACGATCCTGCTACCGGGGCGCAGCACGCAAAGTCCCACCGCCGCCCCCAAGGCGTCAAAATCTGCTGTTGTGTGGCACAAAACTAAGTCCATAGCCGAAAATCCCGCATCTCTAACTCAAACAGTAGCAATTTCTCGCTCTCTGAAACCGGATGTGTCGATCGGACTTTAAGTTAACCTTTCGAGTTTTCTGTGCTGTAACGAACAATGATAAAATTGATAAAAATCTTAAGAGCCGCTGACGCCTGTTCGCGCAACGCCCGAATTTGCCCTGGTTCTTTCGTATCAATCAACCGACAATCTCTCGATCGACTATCGGGAAACTGTCAAAAACTAGAATTTGGAAGATTTTTTTCGGTTCTGGGAAACTATTTCTGGTCAACGCACGGTTATATCGAAAGGAGAAAAGATGTTATCAATTCTGTTTCAAGTGGTTTTACTGGGTCTGGTACTGCTGTCTTTTGTGATGGTCGTTGGCGTGCCGGTTGCTTATGCCTCTCCCCAAAACTGGAATCAGTCTAAAGCGCTGATTGTTGCCGGTTCCGGTCTCTGGTTTTTGCTGGTTATTGCAGTGGGTGTATTGAACTTTTTAGTCGTTTAATTTTACCCCCACTCTCTCGAAGAAAGAAGGTAAAAGATAGAAGGATGAAGGCATTCGCCAGGGATTGAAAGGCATTCGGCAGAAGCTAGGAATTTTCCAGACCGCGCGACCCTGTATGTTTTTGCACTTGAGATTCAGATGAGATGCTGCTGCTTTCTGACTTTTGCCTTCTCACAAACAAAAATCTAAAATCTAAAACCTAAAATCTAAAGTAGAACACTATGACTGTTTTTGAGGGAACTTTTACTCACACCGAATCTTTGCGATTTGCTATTGTCATCGGTCGTTTTAACGATTTGGTGGTTAACAAACTTTTGGAGGGATGTCAAGATTGTTTGAAACGCCACGGGGTTGATATTAATCCTCATGGCTCTCAGGTGGACTTTTTTTGGGTTCCGGGAAGTTTTGAGATTCCTTTGGTGGCGCGCCAAGCTGCTCTTTCTCACCGCTACGATGCGGTAATTTGTCTGGGTGCGGTAATTCGGGGCCAAACTCCTCATTTCGATTTTGTGGCTGGTGAGGTTGCTAAGGGAATTGCTGCTGCTGCTTTTCAGACAGGGGTGCCGGTGATTTTTGGGGTGGTGACGACTGACACGATGCAGCAAGCTTTGGAAAGGGCTGGAATTAAAAGCAATTTGGGCTGGAATTATGCGATGAGTGCTTTGGAAATGGGCACTTTGATGCGCCAAGTTAAGGGTTTGGGAACACACTCTTACGATCATCGATTAACTACTGGGTCTGCTGCTCAAGTGCTTTCGGGTGATGCAAATCTGGCGATCGCCCCGGATGTATCGTCGGATCAAATCCCCTCGTAAGTTTGGCTAGCAGTATTTTTAAGGTCAAAAAACATCAAGATTTGCATCGGGGAAAATCTTAAGACTCTTGTGGGGTGGTGATTATGCCCGCCCCCAAGGTAAAAGTCCCACTGGTCGCAGCCGATAGACAAATTAGACCAATATCTTGCCAATTGGCAAGGAGTGTGATATCATAAAATGTTCTTAGAAATAGCGCAACACTAACTATTACTGCATGGCAACGAAGCCAACGATCGCATTTACTCACCTCGGCTGCGAAAAAAATCGCATCGATACCGAACACATGATTGGCTTGCTGGCTCAAGCGGGCTATCAAGTGGATTCTAATGAAGAATTAGCTGATTATGTTGTAGTCAATACTTGTAGTTTTATCCAAGCTGCGCGAGAAGAGTCAGTCCGCACCTTGGTAGAATTGGCAGAAGCTAATAAAAAAGTAGTCATCACCGGCTGCATGGCACAGCATTTTCAGCAGGAATTGCTGGACGAATTGCCCGAAGCAGTCGCAATTGTCGGCACCGGCGACTATCACAAAATCGTCAATGTTATGCAGCAGGTGGAAAAGGGCGATCGAGTTTCCCTCGTCTCCTCAGAACCTACTTACATCGCTGACGAAACTACTCCCCGCTACCGCACGACATCGGAAGGTGTCGCTTATCTGCGAATAGCAGAAGGCTGCGACTATCGCTGTGCATTTTGCATTATCCCGCACTTGCGCGGAAATCAACGATCGCGGACGATCGAATCTATCGTCGCCGAAGCTAAGCAATTAGCCTCCGAAGGGGTAAAGGAAATTATCTTAATTTCTCAAATTACCACCAACTACGGCAAAGATATTTATGGCGAACCGAAACTAGCTGAACTGCTTCGGGCTTTGGGTGAAGTAGATGTACCGTGGATTCGGATGCACTACGCCTATCCTACAGGTTTGACTCCGCAAGTTGTCGAGGCAATCCGCGAAACGCCCAACGTTTTGCCGTATTTGGATTTACCCCTGCAACACTCGCACCCGGAAATTCTGCGGGCGATGAATCGGCCTTTTCAAGCTGGGATCAATGATGCCATAGTCGATCGGCTCAAAGCAGCACTTCCCGGCGCCGTGATGCGAACAACTTTTATTGTTGGCTTCCCCGGCGAAACCGACGAACACGCAGCACACTTGCTGGAATTTGTCAAGCGCCATGAATTTGATCACGTAGGAGTTTTTGTATTTTCGCCAGAAGAAGGAACCCCAGCCTTCAGCTTGCCTCAGCAAATACCTGCAGAAATAATGGAAATGCGGCGAAATTCGGTAATGGCGGCACAACAACCTATATCATTGAAGAAGAATCAAGAGTCTGTTGGTCAGGTAGTTGATGTCCTGATAGAACAAGAACAACCAGAGACAGGCGAGTTGATTGGTAGATCCGCTCGGTTTTCCCCAGAAGTAGATGGACTCGTCTATGTGACAGGAGAAGCGCGACTGGGTTCGATCGTATCTGTGAAAATTACTGGTGCAGATGTCTACGACCTCTACGGTCAAGTGTAAGTGTTGCTGGAACTGTCGCCTGAGACGGTGCGGCGAACAAAAACCGGACACGAGCCAAAAATGATTAGCGGATTGTGCAACAAAAGTAACGGTTAGTACACAATTGTGCAAAGATATGTAGCAAAGGGGTTCTAAACTTTTTTAGCCCCTCTCTGGCAATCGACCCTCCCCGTCGGGGTGCGGTAATCTCTACAGAACATCGGAAAATTTTAACGAATTTAATGTTTTGTTTCTGAATGTAAAGAGTTATGATGGTAACAAGCCAGAAATAAGCGGGGATAATTTGAGATTGCTTCGCCGTCCGCCCTACACCACAACGGTATCCCGAAAGAGTGTTGAGATGGATAGGCGGTAACGGTCGCCCCATCCCCCGCTCAATCCCGCAGGCGACGGATTGCGGGATAGCGCCTGAACCAAACAACCTGTTACTACTATGTAGTGAAGTGGGGCTGGTCATGATCCTCACTATAAAATGCCTAAGAGGGAAAGCTTGCAAGTACCTCAAAGGAAGTCCAATGTCCTGTTTTAAGAATGTTGGAAGCCTATAACCCGACCCCTGGCGGTTGGTATCGGCGATGTCACAAAATCAAAGACGGCTGTCGAATTGGTAAATTTAGTCACCATCGACGGAGCTGCCCTATACTCGATTGCTATTTAAGAAGGTGCGCGCAGGCGCAGCACCATAAAGAACTCTTATGAGTTCCTGCCCTAGAGCAGAAATCCGCATCCGAGTTGGGCAACTTAGAAGGCTAAGACTCGTTATTAGGAGCATTAATGAATTTATTGTTTGAAGGCTTAGGTCTTTCGGAAGAACTCGTTCTCCATCTGGAAACACTAGGCTTTACAGAACCTACTCCCATCCAAGTACAAGCAATTCCGCACTTGCTAGCAGGTCGCGACGTTGTGGGCCAAGCCCAAACAGGGACAGGCAAAACGGCAGCATTCTCGTTGCCCATCTTGGAGCGGATTGATTTAGATGTAACTGCGGTGCAAGCACTGGTGCTGACGCCGACTCGCGAATTGGCGATGCAAGTAACTGAAGCCATCCGTGATTTGAGCGGCATCAGCAGCGACGGCCCGGTAAAAGTCGGTCGCTCTCTGCAAGTTCTGACAGTGTACGGCGGTCAATCGATCGATCGCCAAATGCAGCGTTTGAAACGCGGCGTTCACATCGTTGTGGGTACACCCGGACGCATATTGGATATGTTGAGTCGGGGCAGCCTGAAACTAGACAAGCTGAAGTGGCTGGTTTTGGATGAAGCTGACGAAATGCTCAGCATGGGCTTTATCCAAGATGTGGAAAAAATTCTGGATGCAGCACCAAAAGAGCGGCAAACAGCGTTTTTCTCGGCGACGATGGAAGCTACGATTCGCAAATTGGTGGCGAGACATTTACGCAACCCAGTCAACGTCACCGTAGAACAGCCAAAAGCAACGCCAAAGCGCATCAGCCAAGGCGTGTACATGATTCCCCGTGGCTGGTCGAAGGCAAGAGCCCTACAGCCAATTTTAGAAATGGAAGACCCGGAATCTGCACTGATTTTTGTGCGGACTCGGCAGTCGGCGGCAGAACTCACCAGCCAACTGCAAGCAGCCGGTCACAGCGTTGATGAGTATCACGGTAATTTGAATCAGGCACAGCGGGAACGCTTGCTGCATCGGTTCCGCCAATGTCAGGTGCGCTGGGTAGTGGCGACTGATATTGCGGCGCGGGGTTTGGACGTGGATCACTTGACTCACGTGATTAACTACGATTTGCCCGACAGTGTGGAAAGCTACGTTCACCGGATCGGACGCACGGGCCGGGCTGGTCGCGAAGGAACGGCAATTACGCTGATTCAACCGGTTGATCGCCGCAAACTGCGTTTGATTGAACGCCACGTTCGATCGAGCTTGACGGTGCGAAACATTCCGACACGGGCGCAAATTGAAGCTCGTCAGTTGGAAAAGATGCAGGGTAAAGTTCGCGAAGCTTTGGCTGGCGAACGGATGGCATCTTTCTTGCCTCTGGTATCTCAGTTATCCGAGGAGTACGACTCCCACGCGATCGCCGCTGCTGCTTTGCAAATGGCTTTCGATCAAAGCCGTCCTGCTTGGATGGGCGCGGATTACGCTCAACAAGAAGATCCCCCGATTGGTGGAGAAAACAGCGTCAAGCCAATCTTGATCAAGAAGCGGGCTAAGACTGGTGCACCGAGTAATTCTGTACCAGCGCCGACTTTTTCAGGAGCACCGAGTGCTCCTGTTCCCCAGAACAGCTAATTGGTAAGGTGCACAATGTGCACCTGATTTAGAACTTTTGTAGAGATGCGATCGATCGCATCTCTACTTTTTTTATGGGTGTGAGACTCTATGGGGAATAAAAATCACAAAAAAGCTCTTCGTTCGTTGAACAAGCGGATTGCAGAACATGAAGAAAAGATTAGACTGGAATATGAGAAGGATTTTCCCGATGAAGGCTTAATCCGCCATTGGGAAAGTGAAATTCGAGCTTTTGAGAAAGGAATTCAGCAAGCTTTAAAACGATTGGGTAAATAAAGATGCAAGTTAGAGATGGGACAATTTCTGTAACTAATTCTACACTGAGAACGTTAATTGATGAATTGGGTACTGAGTGTCAAAATGTGATTACTTTAATCCATCAGCTTCAGTTACCTGATTTGAGCGATCGACAAAAAGCTGAAATTTTAGCCGAGTTCCTGAGTGCTGCAATCCATCTCAACGTTCACTGCGGAGAGGACTTTCAGACGCTAGTTGCTGAGGAAATGACAAAATTGTCGGATGAGGATGAAGAGGATTAAGGAGACGCGGACGATCGTACATCAGGAAAAAGCCCTCCTGTCAACTCACCGAAGAACTAAAAAACCTCATAAATAAGGAATAAAGTCATTACTACAAACTTGTGAACCGGGACTTTTGCACTGTTGTTTAATATTTCAGTTTAGCTGCGTGCTCACAATAATTTTTTGCACGCGATCGCCCTTAATTTCCCAAATCAAATTAGAAGCCTTTTGGTCATTGCTGTAAGTCAAGCGAGTCACTCCACCCTGAACAGATTGCGACCCATAACCGTAAGTTTTAACGACTTTTTGGCTGTTATCTCCTACCTTCACACCATCAATTGTGACGAACTTGGGCTTGGTAGCAGAAATCAAATAAACTTTTCCCCCCCATGCAGCTACCGTCAATCCTGAGTATGTTAGCGTGCGAATCTTGCCCCCGATGCCAGGCCCAGCAGGTTTAGTTTCGTCGCGCTGCGGTTTTCCCAACTTGCGTTTTGCCTCTTCTACAGACATCCCCAACCGAACGCCGCCAATCCCCAGGCGCGAATAGTTCAGCGCCGCCGGCTTTTGTGTCGCGCTGAGCATTCTTTCTAGAGTCGCAACAGTTTGATTCATAGCAGGAACAGGGCGAACTAAAGCAGCAAATCCTAAGCTCGAAATTGCGAGATTCATCATGATGCCAGCGACGGCTGTTGTCACAAACATTTTTACCATTTTTTTATAGCTTTATTTGGCAATGTATTCGTGCGATCGCCCGCTCGATCCGGATCTATACTAATAATCCCGGATGAAGAGAATTCACTCCTACACAAGCAAAATCCGCCTGGGCGGACTAAAAAAGTAAGGATATTCATCCCCAAAAATATAACGCCTAGAAACCGGGTTTATGTAGGGGCAGTGCCAAGATATCTCGCCCTGACGGGTTTCTGAATACCAAACAAAGTTTTACGTTTAATTAGAGCGACTACTTAATAATTGGAATGGCTGTGATATCCTAACAAAAGCCATATCTGCATAAAATAAGTAATTTACATGACCGCAACAGATTCTACTAAACACCAAAAATCCAAGGCCCTCAAACCGGGTAGCCGCCGCCCCGCTAAAGAACTGTGCAGCGAGTGCGGTTTGTGCGATACATATTACATCCATTATGTCAAGGAATCTTGTGCTTTCTTAACACAGCATATCGCGGAATTAGAAGCAGAGATTCACGGGCGATCGCGCAATCTCGACAATCCCGACGATTGGTATTTCGGAGTCAGTCAAAATATGATGGCTGCTCGGAAAAAAGAGCCGATCGAGGGCGCTCAGTGGACGGGAATCGTCAGCACAATTGCCATTGAAATGCTCGAAAAAGGAATTGTAGAAGGCGTTGTTTGCGTCCAAAATACTAAGGAAGACCGCTTTCAGCCGATGCCGATTATTGCTAGAAATCGCGAAGAAATTCTGGCAGCAAAAGTTAACAAACCAACTCTCTCTCCCAATCTTTCAGTATTAGAACAAATCGAACAATCGGGGATGAAGCGACTGTTAGTAATTGGCGTCGGCTGTCAAATTCAAGCCTTGCGAACAGTCGAGAAAAAACTCGGTTTAGAAAAGCTCTACGTTTTGGGAACTCCCTGTGTCGATAATGTCAGCCGCGCGGGCTTGCAGAAATTCCTAGACACGACTAGCCGCTCTCCTGAAACAGTGGTTTCTTACGAGTTTATGCAAGACTTTAACGTTCACTTCAAACACGAAGATGGTTCGAGCGAGAAAGTGCCGTTTTTCGGACTCAATACTAAGGAATTGAAAGATGTTTTTGCTCCTTCTTGTTTGAGCTGTTTTGATTATGTGAATTCTTTAGCCGATTTAGTTGTGGGCTACATGGGCGCACCTTTTGGTTGGCAGTGGATTGTAGTGCGAAATGACACGGGGCAAGAGATGTTAGATTTGGTAACGGATCAGTTAAATACTCAGCCGGTGATGTCTCAGGGAAACAGAAAAGAGGCGGTTCAGCAAAGCATTCCGGCTTATGAAAAAGGAGTGACTTTGCCAATGTGGGCGGCGAAGTTAATGGGAGTGTTTATTGAGAGAATTGGGCCGAAGGGTTTGGAATATGCCCGTTTTTCAATTGATTCTCATTTCACTCGCAATTATCTGTACGTGAAGCGCAATTACCCGGAGAAATTAGAGGCTCATGTGCCGGAATATGCTAAGCGGATTGTGGGGCAGTATAAGTTACCAGATGTGTAAACTTGTAGGGTGCGTCAGTCAGGAGCTGTTGGATTATGGAAAAAATAACGCTAACTGACGCACCCTGCTACTCAAGGATAGCCAAAGATAGAAAACAAATGCACTTGGGAACAATCGAATTATGGAATCGCAGAACGTTAACTAGACTGGCTATTTTTAGTACGATCTTAATTAGTCTAATTAGTGGGATATGGTTGAGTATGATTGCAATGCCCGGGAAAAGCTACAGCGGGACAATTCCCCCTTTAACAGCACAGGAAATCTCGCTCCGAGATGCTTTACAGCGCGATGTGGAAAAGCTCTCTGGTGAAATCGGAGAGCGCAACTTTATACAATATCAAAAACTTGGAGAAGCTGCTGACTTTCTCGAAGCCTCATTTCAAACTGCTGGCTATAAAGTTGAACGACAAGGATATAAAATTGATGATAAATTTTATTATAACATAGAAGTGGAGATTCCCGGGGGAAAAAAGGCAGAGGAAATTGTTGTAATTGGGGCACATTATGATTCTGTGGTGGGTAGTCCAGGGGCAAATGATAACGCAACTGGGGCGGCGGGAGTTCTGGCTTTAGCGAGAATGTTTGCAGGTAAAAAGCCTGAAAAAACTGTGCGTTTTGTTGAGTTTGTGAATGAGGAACCGCCTTTTTTCTGGACTGCTGATATGGGGAGTTTGGTTTATGCGAAAAGATGCAGAGAGCGTAATGAAAAAATTGTTTCGATGCTCAGTTTAGAAACAATTGGTTATTACTCAGATGCCAAAAACAGTCAGAAATATCCAGCACCATTAAACCTGTTTTATCCTACCTCGGGAAATTTTATCGGATTTATTGGCAATACATCCTCAAGTAAATTGGTTAGAGAGGCGATCGCATCTTTCCGCCGCCATGCTGAATTTCCCTCGGAAGGTGCGGCAATTCCGGGTGGCATTCCTGGTGTGGGTTGGTCTGATCAATGGTCTTTTTGGCAACATGGTTATCCAGGGCTGATGGTGACAGATACTGCTCCCTATCGCTATCCTTACTATCACACGGCGCAAGATACACCCGATAAGGTTGACTGGGAACGGACGACGAAGGTGATAGCTGGATTGGAGAAAGTTGTGGCAGATTTGGTGGGAATTAATATTAATTAGTTGCGTAGGGTGCCCAGCGGGGAAATATCTCGCTGGGCATAGAATATCAGGCAAAATGACCCACCTAAAAATTAGTATAAGTTGCCTGAGTGAGGTGATTCAGAGAGTTTGTAATAGATGTTTTGCACGGACACGGTAAGGCAGTGTCTTTGTTGTATACAGTTGGGAAAATTAGAGGTAAAAGATTATGACACTTATAGTTGCACACAAACACATGAATTTACCAAAGTCGATCGCACTTACTTGTTGTGCGATCGTCCTAGCATCATGTGGAAATAGACCTTCCGAGTTAATTTCCAATTCGCAACCGGGAAACAATAGACCTTCCGCGTTAGTCTCTGAACCGCAACCGAAAAAAACTGGACCAACATTTGCTGATTGGTGTCGCAAAAAAGGTTCTTTGACTCCTGAAGCTAAACATACTGTTGAGGTGCTGTTGCAGAAAGCTGAGACTACTGACTGCGATGCGGCTAATCAAAAACTTTCGAGTTTCACGTCTCTCTTCCTCGACAACAATAAAATCAGCGACATCAAACCCCTAGAATCCTTGACTAACCTGACGGGGCTCGGTCTCAGCAACAATCCTATCAGCGACATCAAACCGCTAGAATCCTTGACTAACCTGACAACTCTCGTCCTCGAAAACACTCCTATCAGCGACATCAAACCGCTAGAATCCTTGACTAACCTGACTCTGCTCTTACTCGAAAACAATAAAATCAGCGACATCAAACCGCTAGAATCCTTGACTAAACTGACTCGGCTCTTACTCGTAAAAAATCCTATCAGCGACATTAAACCGCTAGAATCCTTGACTAACCTGACTGTGCTCCTCCTCGGCAAAAATAAAATCAGCGACATCAAACCGCTAGAATCCTTGACTAACCTGACTTATCTCAACCTCGACCACAATCAAATCAGCGACATCAAACCGCTAGAATCCTTGACTAACCTGAATGGGATCGAGCTCCGCAACAATCAAATCAGCGACATCAAACCGCTAGAATCCTTGACTAACCTGACAAATCTCACCCTCGACCACAATCAAATCAGCGACATCAAACCGCTAGAATCCTTGACTAACCTGACTTCGCTCAATCTCGCCAACAATCCAATCAGCGACATCAAACCGCTAGAATCCTTGACTAACCTGACAGGTCTCGTCCTCTACAACAATCAAATCAGCGACATCAAACTGCTAGAATCCTTGACTAACCTGACAAGTCTCGTCCTCGGCGACAATCAAATCAGCGACATCAAACCGCTCGAATCCTTGACTAACCTGACGGAGCTCGTCCTCGCCAACAATCAAATCAGCGACATCAAACCGCTAGAATCTTTGACTAAACTGACTGAAATCAGGCTCAGCGGAAATCCGATCGCTCCCAAAACTTGCCCTCTCAAACCAGAGTCTATCTGTAAGTGGCAACCACAAACTCAACCATAAAACTTTACAGTGACGCCCGATCGCACTTAAATATTTGAGTTGCGAATGATAAATTTGATATTCATTAGAAAAACCCGATCGCCCTTATTGACTAAAAGCGATCGCACACCAACATCCTCCTACAAATCAGCAGCGTGCTGCTTCAATTCATCCAAAGAAACGTATTCCAAAGTTAAGGCGTGAGTCGCAGCCAAAACCACAAGCGGCGCACATCCAGCATCCATTGCTTCCTTCCACCGAGACGCACACAAACACCAGCAATCCCCAGGCTTCAAACCGGGAAAGTTAAATTCGGGAACCGGAGTGCTCAAATCATTTCCGTTCGATTTAGTGAATTGCAAAAACTCTTCTGTCAGTTGAGCACAAACGGTGTGAGCCCCAAAGTCGCCACCACCTGTATTGCATTTGCCGTCCCGATAATATCCTGTCATGGGCGAAGTGCAGCAAGTCTCTAATTTTCCGCCCAGCACATTTGTAGCTTCCGTCACCATCGCAACTCCTGAGTAAAACACTTGGATCTAATTTTACACAAATCGTTGTTTATATATTTTTTTCCATGACAAAGTTGATGAATTGTTGTCCTCGCCGTTCTACTTCTTGTTTTCTAATCACAATAAATCCCTGGCTTTCAAAAAAAGGTCGAGCTGTAATGCTGGCTTCGGTAAATAACTTGTTAATTCCTAAGTCTTGGGCTTTTGACTCAATTTGTTTTAAAATTAGCCTGCCAACTCCTTGCCTTTGAAAATCTTGATGACAGTAAAAGCGATCGATATGGCCGCTTGCTTCTAATTCCCCAAAACCTGCAATTTGATCGCCCTCTTCTGCTACGAAAGTAAATTTACTGCTTAAACTTTTAGTCCAACTTTCGATATCCATATCTGCTGGTGCCCAAGCATCTACTTGTGCTTGTGTGTAATCGCGGATGTTTACTTCGTGTACGGTGTCGTAAAACAGTTTTACAATTTGTTGGGTATCACCGATTTCGTAGGTTCGTACTCTCATAAATTATCTCACTGCGATCGCTTCTTTAATATTAATTTGGGATTTTTAACCGCTTCGGAACGATGATGGATGTTGGCTTTTACCATTTTGTCTGATTTCTGGCAGGGCGATCGACCCAAAATTTCTCGCCCACCCCTTGACAAACTCTATTACTCTATGTTAATGAAGCAGAAGCAAACCTCACTCGAATTAACACTACATAAATCCAGCAGCTTAACGAATCAGGATTTAAACTTATGACAGAAATTGGGCCCGATCCAAACCGACCTTATCCGATGGCAGACTGGCGGCGCGTATGCTTCATCAAAAACTTTATTAAATCCCCCAACATTATCGTCGGTGATTACTCATATTACGACGATCCAATAGATCCAGAAAACTTTGAAAGAAATGTACTTTATAACTACGGAAACGATCGATTAATTATTGGCAAATTTTGTGCGATCGCCACCAACGTCAAATTCATAATGAACGGTGCAAATCACAAAATAGACGGCATTTCAACTTATCCTTTTCCTGTTTTTGGGAAAGGTTGGGAAACAGCCATGAATTTATTAATGGAACTGCCAAGTAAAGGCGATACCGTCATTGGCAATGATGTTTGGATCGGCTATGAATCCCTGATTATGCCCGGAGTCAAAATCGGCGACGGTGCCGTCATTGCCGCCAAATCCGTTGTAGTAAAAGACATTCCCGCTTACACCGTTGTGGGTGGAAATCCCGCCCATCCAATCAAACAGCGTTTTAGCGATGCTGAAATTGCACAACTCTTAGAAATTCGGTGGTGGGATTGGGAAATCGACAAGATTTCGCGCAATGTCAGCATCATTATGCAAAGCGATATTCAAGCACTCAGCAATGCTGAGTAAACTCCCAAATACAGCGATTTTTAATTAACAAACTGGAGGTTTCAAAATCTTGAAAATTGCGTACTTAATCCTCTGTATTCTAGGCACTGCTTTGCCCTACTCCCAGCTTGTCCCGTTTCTCTTAGAAGAAGGGTTGAATATTAACGCTTTCTTCAGGGACTTGTTTGCAAATCAAATTTCCGGTTTTTTCGGCATGGATGTAATAGTGTCCTCCCTGGTTTTTGGTACTTTTGTATTTAGCGAAGGTTCGCGTCTAAAAATGAAAAATTTGTGGATTTATATTGCCAGTAACTTACTGGTGGGTGTTTCCCTGGGTTTGCCTTTATTTCTTCTAATGCGGCAGCGCCAACTTGAAGAAACACCTTGAGAGTTTTGTAGTTATTGGGTTTGGCTTCCGCTAAACCCAACCTACACAATCTAAAAACCCAACATCAGCGTCAATCTGCGTGCATCTGCGGTTAAAAATCCTCCGATTCTTGCAAAAAATCTACTCTTTAATTCAAAACTCAGCGAAGAACAAGGAGCACCCCTACGCCAAGAGGCACTGCCCCTACAACTTACTTAGCTGGGCCCACAGCCTCGATCGCATCCTCAAGAGCGATCGATACATGAGTCCAATGAGTCCCCCCCTGACAAAAAGCCACGTAAGGCTCCCGGAGAGGCCCGTCAGCCGAAAACTCCGACGTACTCCCATCAATAAAAGTACCCCCAGCCATCACCAACTGACTCTCGTACCCGTGCATCGGAGCCGGCACGGGATCTAAATAGGAACCGACGGGGGAATTTTGCTGAACCGCCCGACAAAAAGCAATTAACTTATCAGCAGAACCGAATTCGATCGCCTGAATCACATCTCGTCTTCTAGCCAAAGGCATAGGATTCACTCGATAACCCAACTTATAAAAAACATAAGCCGTTAAATGATTTCCTTTGATCGCCTCTCCCACCAACCCGGGAGCCAAAAAAAGACCCTGAAACAGCAAGCGATTCAAGTCAAAAGTAGCGCCCCCACTGCTGCCAATTCCCGGTGCCGTCAAGCGACAAGTTGCCGCCTCCACCAAATCAGCCCTGCCGGCAACGTAACCCCCAGCAGGGACGATCGTACCCCCCGGATTTTTGATTAAAGAACCAGCCATCAGATCCGCACCCACAGCAGTAGGTTCGCAATCCTCGACAAACTCCCCGTAACAATTATCAACAAAGCAAATTGTGTTAGGATTCTGATGTTTGACTACGGCGACGATTTTTTCAATCTCAGAAATAGACAAACTGCACCGCCAAGAATAGCCGCAAGAGCGCTGGATAAAAACCAGGCGAGTCTTTGCTGAAATAGTAGAGCTCAATGCCTGCCAATCCAAACTTCCTTCGCGAGTTAGAGGCAACTCACGGTAACTAATGCCAAACTCAAGCAGTGAACCTTGACCTTGCCCCCGCAAGCCGATCACTTCTTCTAAAGTATCGTAGGGAGAACCAGCCACTGCCAACATTTCATCACCAGGACGCAGGATGCCAAAAAGAGCACAGGCGATCGCGTGAGTACCCGAAACAAACTGTACCCGGACAGCCGCCGCCTCTGCCCCTACCACTTCGGCAAATAACCCGTCCAAAGTCTCTCGACCCAAATCATCGTGGCCGTAACCCGTAACCCCTGCAAAATGGTGGACTCCAACCCGGTGGCTGCGAAAAGCTTTTAAGACTCGTTGAAGATTTTGCTTGACTGTAGTGTCAATACCAGAAAAAATCTGAAAGAGTGCCTGTTCTGCTTCCTGTAGCCGTGAAACGCTATTCATCTATACCTCGCTCACCAGTTGCGTGCGCGCTGTTCATTATGGCGTAGATGCGGCCCCTAGTTTGTAAACATAATATATTCATGACGATTGCAACTTCCAAAAAAACTTCTCCTGATTGGCCTGTCGTAGGCTTTATGGCCTTTCTGCACATCGGTGCTTTATTTGCTTTGCTGCCTGGTAACTTTAGCTGGTCTGCGGTTGGGCTAGCAGTCTTTCTGCATTGGGTAACAGGTGGTTTAGGAATTACTCTGGGATATCACCGCCTAGTCACCCACCGCAGTTTTCAAACACCGAAATGGCTAGAGTATTTTCTAGTTATTTGCGGTACTCTTTCCTGTGAAGGTGGCCCGATCGACTGGGTAGGAATGCACCGGTTACACCACATACATTCCGACACCGAAACCGATCCCCACGATTCCAATCAAGGCTTCTGGTGGAGCCACATGGGCTGGATGCTCTCGGATCTGCCCATCAGAGTGGAAATCCCTCGCTTTACTAAAGACATCAGCGACGACCCAGTATACAAGTTTCTCCAAGCATATTTTATCCCCATCCAAGTTGTCTTCGGTGTGTTGCTTTATTTATTAGGCGGCTGGTCTTTCGTGGTTTGGGGCGTATTTATGCGGATCGTGGTGGTGTTCCACTGCACTTGGCTGGTTAACAGCGCTACCCACAAATTTGGCTACCGCACCTACGAGTCGGGCGATGGATCGACGAACTGCTGGTGGGTTGCCCTGCTCACCTACGGTGAAGGCTGGCACAACAACCACCACGCCTTTCAATACTCAGCTCGCCACGGTCTTCAATGGTGGGAAATCGACTTCACCTGGATGACAATTCAACTGCTGCAAGCACTTGGTTTGGCAACCAAAGTGAAATTAGCCGAAAAATAGCGATCGGCAATTAGTCATTGGTTGTAGGTCATCAGTTCTGGACTAATGGCTCGTGACCAATGTCTAATCCTGTTTTTTGCGATCGCATACAGGTTGGGTTGAAGTAACCTCGCATCCTCTGGTGCGATCGACCCAACCAAAACCCGAATCAGTTATAATAGATTTGGGAAGAGAAAATTTTGTTTAGCATCCAAATTTTTTATTGTCAAGACAAAACGGTAAAAATTTTCAATCCTAATCCAAAATCTATCATTCATTATTTATTAGTTTGGGCAAGAGTGCAGCAAAAAAGTTCACTGTTCAATCCAAACTATTATGCGTGAATTCAGCTCGGGATCTCATCAGAAATCAAAAAGAGAATGACAATTGCAACGCCAGAAAAACTCCAATACAATTGGAAGCACGTTATTAGTTTAGCAGGACTTCATATCGGCGCTTTGTTCGCACTGCTACCCAGTAACTTCAATTGGACGGCAGTTGGTTTAACAGTATTCATGCACTGGATAACCGGCGGTTTGGGAATAACTCTCGGATGGCATCGTATGCTCACCCACCGCAGTTTTCAGACACCAAAATTCGTAGAATACTTTCTAGCATTTTGTGGAGCCCTTGCCTGTCAAGGAGGAATAATTGATTGGGTTGGGCTGCACCGATTGCACCACACCCACTCTGACCAAAATGCGCTCGACCCTCACAATGCCCAAAAGGGTTTTTGGTGGAGTCACATCGGCTGGATGCTATATAAAGGTCCAGCTCACGCTGAAATTTCCCGCTGCACAAAAGACATTTCGAGCGATCCATTTTACCAATTTTTGCAAAACTACTTTCTCCCGATGCAAATCGTCTTTGGCGTCTTGCTTTACTTAGCAGCAGGCTGGCCGTTTGTAGTGTGGGTAATTTTTGTACGCTTAGTTTTGGTGTATCACTGCACCTGGTTTGTTAACAGCGCCACTCACAAATTTGGCTACCGCACCTACGAAACAAACGATAGTTCTACTAACTGTTGGTGGGTGGCTGTCCTGACTTACGGTGAAGGCTGGCACAACAACCACCATGCTTATCAATACTCTGCGCGTCACGGGATGGAAAAGTGGGAAATTGACTTCACTTGGATGACTATTCAAGTTTTGGAAGCACTAGGCTTGGCTACTAAGGTGAAATTACCAGCAGCAAAATAGCAGCAATTGGGTCCTAGAGGCAGAACGTCTGTAGGCTGTCAACTGCGTACCTTACCGCCTCAGAAACCCGGTTTCTTTAAGAAACCGGGTTTTTTGGTGAGTAATAACCAATGACCAATGACCAATGACCAATGACTAATGAGCCCGTTTTTGCTCGCCTCGACCACGCAAATATTCCGCTAAAAACGCCAATCCTCCCGAACCTACTATCAACAGCACGCTCAAAGCATTAATATCAGGTTTTACTCCAGTCCGAATCCGGCTAAAAATTTCCATCGGCAGAGTTGTAGTCCCGCTACCTGCGGTAAAACTCGCAATCAAAAAATCGTCCATGCTGAGGACAAAAGACAGCAGACAACCTGAAACAATTCCGGGTATTAATTGAGGGAGCAAAACCTGAATAAAAGCTTCAACAGGCGTTGCACCCAAATCCAAGGCAGCCTCTTCTAAATACGGGTTTAAATCGGCCAATCTAGTAGAAACAGCTAGGGCGATGTAAGCCAGACAAAACACAATGTGAGCGGCGACAATTGTCCACAAACTCAGAGGAATAGCCAGGGCCGCTAAAAATACCAGAGTAGCAACTGCGGTCGCAATATCTGGAATAATAATCGGCAAGTAGGAAACTCCCTGATATAAATTCTTGCCAGGAAAGCGGTAGCGGGCTAAACCAACGGCCATCAAAGTGCCGAGTACCGCCGAGATTGCAACTGCACAAACAGCCACTGTTAAACTGTTTCTCAGGGCAATTAAAATCCGCGTATCGCTAAATAATTTAACGTACCAATCTAAAGTAAATCCTTCCCAGCCGGCGCTAAAACGCGATTTGTTAAAGCTGTAAAATGTGAGTACCAGGATGGGCAGGTACATATAAAAAAACATCACAACGGCAAATATCACCTGCCAAGAAATCTTAAATTTAGGTTTTAAGTACATATCGGCTTGTATTTCCTCCTGTGGATTTTCGGCTGTCTTTTCCATTTCTCGGTAATCGGTAATTGGTAATTGTTAATTGGTTAGGATTGTTTTCTTCCTTCTTCCTTCTTCCTTCTTCCTTCTTCCTTCTTCCTTCTTCCTTCTTCCTTCTTCCTTCTTCCTTCAACATCCTAAACTGCATTACGATCGCCATATTTGAGCAAAAGGGCAATTCCGATACTCACTGCAAAGATTAATACCATACTCAGAGCCGAACCCAGCCCCCAATTTTGAGTCGCCCCCAAAAACTGATTGTAAATCAAACGAGCTGCCGTCATACTCGAAGCTCCACCGAGCAACTCGGGATCGACAAAATCGCCCAAACTGCTAATAAATACTAGCAAAGAACCCGCAGCAATTCCCGGCATGGTCTGAGGTACTGTCACTTTCCAGAAAGTTTCCACTGGATTCGCGCCCAAATCCTGAGATGCTTCTAGCAACCTGCGGTCTAACTTTTCCAAAGAAGCGTAGAGAATGGTCACTATATAAGGCAAATAACTGTAAGCCATGCCGATTAAAACTGCGGAACTTTGATTAAGCAATTCCAGAGGAGGAATGCCTACAAGTGCCAGCAGCGAGTTGAGAACCCCCGTAGGACGCAGAATTGTAATCCAAGCATACGATCGCAACAGCGAAGAAGTCCACAGCGGCAACACAAACCCTAACAAAGTTAAATTCCGCCACTTTTTCGAGACATTGAGGGCGATCCAGTAAGCGACGGGAAATCCCAGCAGCAAACACAGAATAGTAGTCCCCGTTGCGAAATAGAGCGATCGACCAATCACCTGTAAATTCAGTGGCTCAAACACTCGCAGGTAATTGCCGATTCCCGAAGGATTCACCAAATCTCCCGGCTTAATATTCGGCACCAAACTAAGCTGAAAAATCACCAAAGTTGGTATGACTAATAATAAAAGCAGCAACAAGCCAGAAGGGCCCAGCAAGGCCAGTGGCCCAGCCCACGCCGACCACGGGGAAACCGTTTCAGCCTTCAAAGAAGAATTGGGAGGAATAGGAGGGGGAGTTCTAGTTGAAACAGCCATAGATCAATTTTTTTGAGTTTTTAACCGCTGATGAATGCGGATTAACGCGGATATAATACGGATAGAGTCGGCGATCGGCTGTGCGGGGGCGAGCTTGTGTAAATAGTGGGTTATAATTAGAGATTGCCTGTAAAACCCGCCCTCGGTTTGATGATTAGCCGCTGGTTAATTTAGTCCAATAGCGATCGTACACTTCCATAAATTTCCCTACCGGAGCCACACCTTCGCACTTTTTCAAAACAGATGCCGGAGGGAAAAGAATGTCGTTTTGGCGGACTTCCGGCGGCAACAAAGTAAAAGCATCTTCCAAAGGAGTTGAAAAACTGAGTCGCTCTACTAAAGAAGCAGCGACATCGGGTTGCAGCATAAAGTTAATCCATTGATAAGCTGCTTCGGGATTGGGAGCACCTTTAGGAATTACTAAAGTGTCAGTCCACAGAGAAGAACCGCTTTTGGGGACGACATACTTCAATTTATCGTTATCTGAAATTACTTCATTAGCATCAGAAGAATAACACATAGCTACCTTCAAATCCCCCGTCAGCATTTGAGGTCGCCAAGCATCAGTAGTAAAAGATGCGATCGCCGGTTTGAGTTCCACCAACTTTTCGTAAGCTTGTTTCACGTGCTCTGCGTTGGTAGAATTCAGAGAATAGCCCAGCATCCGCAACGCAGCGCCCATGACTTCTCGAACATCACTAGCCAGGGTCATTCGCCTTGCTAACTCCTGTTTGTGCTCCCACAAATAGTTCCAATCTTCAGGAGCTTCTTTGAGTTGTTCGCTGTTGTAAATCAAGCCGGTGGTTCCCCAACTCAAAGGCACGCTGTAGCGGTTCCCTGGGTCATATACAGGGTTTTGGAACTGTTTTCTGAGCCGATCGATCCCGCCCAAAATCGACTGGTCTAATGGGATCAACAGCCCGAGTTCCGTCATTTGAACCACCATGTAGTCAGACGGGTAAATGATGCTGTAGGCGCGGCCGCCCCCGGCTTGAACTCTCGCCAGCATCTCTTCGTTGGAACTAAACACGTCGGCCACTACGCGAATGCCGGTTTTTTCGGCAAAGCGATCGAGCAAAGCTTCATCGGTATAGCCTGCCCAAGTATAGATAAAAAGTTGGTCTGCCGAACCTTTGACGGGAGGAGCAGATTGTACGTCTGCAAGTCGCCAGCCACAACTCGAAACAGCTAACCCGGAAATTGCCGCCGCCGAATTTTTTAGGAACTGACGGCGTGTAGAATTAGCCGGGAAAATCCTGGAAATTGGTAAGTTAGTCGGAGGCACAGTTAGATTTTAGATTTTAGATTTTAGATTTTAGATTGGGGAATTGGGGATTGGGAAATTCGATTTTAGATTTGAGAATTTGTAATAAGGAATAATTGGTAATGGGGAAATTCTCCCATTCTCCCCCTCTTCCTTCTTCCTTCTTCTTTTTTCCTTCTTCCTTTTTCCTTTTTCCTTCTTCCTTCTTCCTTCGTTTCCCAATTATCCTCGATCGGTCAAAGCGAGACAATCAGTAGTTCCCCAATAAGCGTAAATCGGCGTGTGCGGGTCTGGGAAAGAGCCGCCGGTATTTGGCTGGCGCACCGTAATTTTATCGCCCGACGCCAACTCAACCACGTAATGAACGTGCGTCCCCATATACATAGTATTTTTGAGCCGCCCTTCAAAACAGTTGACCGACACTTCCGGCTGGTAGAGATTCAAATATACTTTTTCGGGCCGAACGCTGACCACAACCGAGTCGCCTGTGACACCACTCCACATATCCGACTGCTGAACGACTATTTTCAGATTGGCTGAGGTGCGAACTGTGATAGTCGATCGGTCGATCGATTCTACCGTACCCGCAAACAAATTCGTATCGCCAATAAAATCGGCCACAAAAGCCGTCTGCGGGCACTCATAAATTTCTTCCGGAGAGCCAATTTGCTCAATCCTCCCCTCGTGCATCACCGCAATCCGGTCAGACAGACTCATCGCCTCTTCTTGGTCGTGAGTCACCATCACAAAAGTCAAACCCAATTCTTGATGCAAATTCGACAGTTCCAACTGCATCTGCTTCCGCAACTTCAAATCCAGAGCACCGAGGGGTTCGTCCAGCAGCAAAACCGCCGGTCGATTTACCAGAGCTCTCGCCAAAGCCACCCGCTGCTGCTGGCCGCCCGACATTTGACCGGGAAACCTGTTGGCGAAAGATTCCATTTTCACCAATTGCAAAACTTCCCGTACCCGTTCTTCAATTTCCGCTTTCCCCAGCTTTTTGATCCGCAATCCAAAAGCGATGTTATCCCAGACATTCATGTGTCCGAACAAAGCATAGCTTTGAAACACAGTATTTACCGGACGGCGGTAAGCTGGAGTGTTGGTCATCGACTGGCCACGAATCATCAATTCGCCCGCCGAGGGAGTCTCGAAGCCAGCGATTAAGCGCAGCGTCGTAGTCTTGCCGCAGCCGCTAGGCCCGAGGATGCTAAAAAATTCTCCTTGGCGGATGTTGAGGTCAACTCCACGGACTGCGGTTTCGCCGTTAAATACCTTAAAGACCTTGCGGAGTTCAACGTCAAGCGCTGTATCCGTTGCTGTCGTACCTTGGTTGAGTGCTGTCTGAAACATATTCGCCCTTTCCTGGGGGTAATGCACGCCACTTAAATACAGTTTAAGTTTAGACTTTTCTGTATTTTAGGTGAGGAATGTTGGATGTAACAGGTTTTGGGATTTGTTCTTTAAATTCTATCCCAGAGGGCACCATTGTCAGCAACAGGCTTTCGGGCCTGTTCCACAAGAAAATTCACTCTTTGTGGAACAGGCCCGAAAGCCTGTTCATAAAAGGCTTATTGAGAATGGTGCAACATCTCACTCAGATCGAACGGCCATCTATTGATTCTCAGGACTTGGCGTGGGAGAGGGTTTTTGCGGTTTCTCTGCTTTGGGTGGTTCTGCTTTTTTCCACTCTGACAAAGGTCGCTGGAGGGCATTTTTAAAGTCAAAAGGCACTAGCAGCACGGGCAAATTTTCGGCTGAATTTTGAGGGGGCGCTTCCGGCGGATTGGCTTGAGCGTACAAGAAGCGGCCGCTAAAGTCTGTTTTGCCTAAAACTAGGCGGTGAGTTTCTTGGTTGTCCAGTTTTACTGTGACTGTAGCTTGGGGTTGGTCGAGACCGAATTCTGGCAGTTGAGCAGCAGTAGTATTAATCGTGCGATCGCTCTTTCCTGTTGCCAGCCTGTCTAGCAAAAAATCCACCGATGCCTGACTCGCGTGTGCTTGCACTGGCAATTTCATTTCCCAGCTAGACTTGCCTCCTTTTGTCGCATAAACTCGTTCAAAAGTCAAGATTTTTTCGGGAGTTTTGACTGTAAAGAATTGTATGCGATCGGAGTTAAAAGCAAAAATTTTCTGTTTTTCTTCCTTAGCGGCTTCCTGTTTCGGAGACACTTGCATCTCGAACAAAGCAACCAGCCCAGTCATGCTCAACGCGACGGCTATCAATACTAAGGTATTTTTCTGCAATTTCATAATAACTGAGAATTGGGCATTGGGCATTGGGCATTGGGCATTGGGCATTGGGCATTGTTGACTGTTGACTGTTGACTGTTGACTGTTGATTAATGTTATTGGTTATTTGTTATTAGCCACAGCAAAGGATTAACAAATGACAACTGACAATTGCCCACTGACAACTGACAATTACCCACTGACAACAGTCAACTGTCAACAATCAACAGTCAACTAACTTATCTTCTCTTCCACCAGATAGCGCCACCAATTCCCAGTCCGAGTAAAGGCCAAATTAGCCAAGCTAAAACCAGCAATCCTACTTGAATGGCCGTCATGTTAAGGCGGCGGTTGGTAGCTTTTTTCGGACTAATAGAAAAGCTTTGCTGGTCGGGTTTACTCAACCAACTGACTGAATTGAGAAACACGTCGCTATTGAGTTGTTGGTCAAACCAACCGTTAGTCACAAATTGAGATGTGCCAATTACTACCATTCGCGATGTTTTTCCAGAAGCTGAAGGTACAGAAGGAGTTGTGGTTGGACTGGGAGATGCTGTGGGAGATGCTGCGGGAGATGCTGCGGGTGTTGGTGTTGGCGAACTTTCTGCCGATTCTGTGGGAAATTCTGTGGGAAATTCTGTGGGAGATGCTGCCGGTGTTGGCGAAGTCGTCGGTAATGCTGGAGGCGTAGCTTCTTGCGAGACAATCACCGAATAGCTGATTGGGGAAGCTGTTGGCGAAGTTGTCGGTGATGGTGAAGTTGTTGGCGATGGGAAAGTTGTCGGTGATGGGAAAGTTGTCGGTGATGGCGAAGTTGTCGGTGATGGTGAAGTTGTCGGCGATGGTGAATCTGTTGGCGATGGGAAAGTTGTCGGTGATGGCGAAGTTGTCGGTGATGGTGAATCTGTTGGCGATGGGAAAGTTGTCGGTGATGGTGAATCTGTCGGCGATGGGAAAGTTGTCGGTGATGGCGAAGTTGTCGGTGATGGTGAATCTGTCGGCGATGGGAAAGTTGTCGGTGATGGTGAATCTGTCGGCGATGGTGAATCTGTCGGCGATGGTGAATCTGTCGGCGATGGTGAATCTGTCGGTGAGGCTTGGGGTGAAGGCGAGGGCGAAGTTGGTGTTGGTGAAGGTGAGGGCTTTAAGGGAGTGCTGTCAGTGGACGATCGAACTAAAGCTACACCTAATAATAGCGGGCCTTGTCGATCGGTCTTTTGATCGAACTCCAATTTCTTAGTCGTCAAATCGCTTTCCGCCCAACTTTCCTGACTCGTCCAAATCAGCGGTTTTTCCTCTATCCCTGCTACTGGCGAGGTTTCCACAGCACGCGCAAATGGATAAAATGAAATACCGTTGCCAAAACTTTGAGTAATCGGATGTTCGCCGTAGCGCCTGACTGTGGGAACCGTAGGGCCCAGGCCAAATCTTTGACCAGTGCCCGAAGCATCGATGGCCAAACGGGTGTCTAGTTTGACCCCCCATTCTTGCAGCAACTTGTCCAATCCCGTATCAGTTGCCGGGTCTACCATTAACAATACACTGCCGCCGCGATCGAGATAAGCTCTTAGTGCTTTAATTTCTGCATCGGAAAACGGTTTGTCCTGCCCAGGAATGATTAAAGCATCTGCATCTTCTGGCACTTCTTTGCGTTCGGTCAAATTCAGCGTTTGGGCGTTGTAGTATTTATCTTTTAGAGCTTTTTCAGCTTGCTGAATTCCGCCTTGACCTTCCTGTAGCGGGCGGGCTCCTTTGCCTTGCAAAAAGTAAACTGTAGCAACGCGAGTGCTCAGGATTTCTTCTAAGGCATTGGTAAGTTTGATCTCTGAAAGACCTTGATTTGGGTCGCTACCGAAAGCAGTGCCACCTTTTTGCAGAACTTGTTTTTTGTCGCCGGATTGCAGGTAAACTTCCCCGATGCTGGTAATGCTAAATTCCCGCGCTTTTCCAGGTTGGGCTAGCGGGTCAACAAACTCGAATTGAAACTTTTGGCCTCCCTCGCGTTTGTAGTTTTGCAGCAATTCTTTGATTTGGGGATTTTGGGTGGGGTCAAATACCCAAACTTTGACTGTTTGTTGCAGGTTTCGCAGTATTTGTTGAGTCTGCGGGGCGAGGGTAAATTGTTGGCTTTCGGTTAAGTCGATGCGAACGGGATAGCGAACGGCTATGAAGTTAATTACTCCGAGAATCACAAAGACGGCGAGGGTGGCAATCAGGGCGTTGGTGCTGGCTTGAGTGGAACGCTGCCCCCAAAAGCTTTGTTCGTAACTCAAATATAGCAGCCAAAGTGCGATCGTCACTGCTCCGGCAATAACTAAACCGACTGTCAGGGGGTCCCATACTCCAGATACAAGTGCTGCTGTTACCCCCGCTGCGATGAGGAGGGGGCCCAGCAAAAAAACGTATTTCCAATTTGTTTTGCTAATTTTCATAATGTAAATATTGAGGGAAAAAATTCCGGTTCGAGGATGTTATTCTATATCGCATTAGCCTGCAACCATGCTGTTAAATCTGACGGCTTGTTGAAATCGATCACGGCATCTCCTAGTTCTTCTAATTCTTGTATACCTAATTGACGGATGCAGTTTTCGGTTTCCGGTTGTATTGTGCCTAAACGTCGCACTAGCTGACGCAATATTAACGATAGTTGAGCGGTTTTTGTCATCTGTTCTCTTGCTAAATCTATGGCAATCTGCTGGTCTTGAATCCACAGTTCTTGCTTCTGCAATTCATTTAATTCTTCCGGACTGAAGTTGTCCTCGCTGGCAATTCTAAAAGCTTTCTGAATTTCGGGAACTGCACTGAGTGTTTCTGGTACTGTCTCCAGAGTGCTAGTATTTTCGAGAAAGTAAATCCATTGGTCGGCTGTTGTTTCTAATTCTGCTAATTCCTTGCTAAATTTTGGCAGTTCGATAAATACTAATTCTATTGCAGTATCGGGACACTCAAATTGTTGCTCTTTTTCTTGAAACACAAACCGAGACATAAATTCCGGCTGATTTTCAAACATTTCAAAGTCGGCAATTTTCAAGGAAATTACTGTTTTTAGCCTTTCGTAGCGTTCTTTTCCTGTTAATTGCTGGCTGTAGCTTTTGGCAGCGTTGTACAAAACTCTATTCCCGAAGGAAGGCACGTTGATCAGTTGAATTTCAACGAGGGCGATTCTGTCGCCGTTAATTGTGGCTTTGACATCTAGGTGTGTCTCTTGGGTTGCGACAGTTTGAGGTTCTGGTGGGGAGTCGATTATTTCTAAGTCTTCGATGACCGGCTGTGCTTCATAAAGGATGGCGTTTAAAAAATTAATCAGGATGTCTTTGCTGTCGCTGGAACCGAATATTTTTTTGAACGCAAAGTCGATTTTGGGATTAATAAATCTCATTTTTCAAGTAATTAGTGGAATAACTAACATTAATTGGGAATTAGGAACTGGGAATGGGGAATTGGTGGCCTCTCGTTTAATCTCCGAATCTCCGACTCTCCCCTCTTTATTCCCGGAACCCTTCCTTGATTTTTCTAAGAACGCTGATATCGCAAGGCATCGATGGATTGGGCGGTTAGAAATACTCCTAAAATGATGTAACTGGCAAACATAATTAAACTGGTGGTATCAAAAACTCCCTTGACAAGATTGGTGTAATGTGTTAGGAGCGACAAATGTCCTAATGCTGTTCCAAAGGGGCCACCGAGAGCGACGGCGGCTGCATCGATCACCCAGAGAAATAATACTAGAGCGAAGGTGAGGATGGCGGATAAAATTGTGCTGTCGGTGAGGGAGGAAATAAACATTCCCAGGGATAATACTCCTGCTGCTAGTAATATTAAGCCGCCGTGTCCTAGCAGAATAACTCCCAGGGGTACGGGTGGGTTTGAGGAACTGAGGGCGATCGCCTCGCAGAACAGCAGGGGCAGCAACATTGTGGTATAAAATGTTAAAACACCGAGGAGTTTGCCGGTAGCAACGGCCCAGTTTGTTAAGGGCGATGTGGCTAATAGTTCTAAGGTTCCACGTTTGCGTTCTTCTGCGTAAAGTCCCATTGAGAGTGCGGGTAATACGAACAAGGAAAGGGAACCCATTATTCGCAGGAAGAGTTGCAGGAATTCGTAGGCTACGTCGATGGGAGGTTCGGTAATTCCCATTTGGTCTCGCTGACCAATTTGGGGAATTAACCCGTCGGGGGCGAGGAGGATGGCTATCAAAAAGTAGCCTGTGATTAGCCAAAAGACTGCTGCTATGGCATAGGCTAATGGTGAGGCAAAATAGCTTTGTAGTTCTTTGCGGTAAATTGCGATAATATTACTAATCATTACTAACATTTAGGAATTGGGAATGGGTAATTGGGCATTGGTAATTGGTTCATTCTGAGTCGCCTGCGGGTGGTGTTTCGGTGCCGTCGCTATCCTGTTTTTTTCTTTCTATTTGTCGCTTTTTGGTAACAGGTGGCTGTTCTAGTTGAGAATCGCTAGTCGGTTGTGGCTTTTTTTTAAGTGGCCGTTTTTTTACAACTGGTTGGGATTCTGGTTGAGAAGGTTGGCTCGACTTTGGTGTTTCTGAAACTTCGAGATTTTCGACAACCGGTTCTGGTTGAGAAGGTTGGCTCGACTTTGGTGTTTCTGAAACTTCGAGATTTTCGACAACCGATTCTGGCTGAGAAGGTTGGCTTGACTTTGGTGTTTCTGAAACTTCGAGATTTTCGACAATCGGTTCTGGTTGAGAAGGTTGGCTCGACTTTGGTGTTTCTGAAACTTCGAGATTTTCGACAATCAGTTCTGGTTGAGAATGCTCGTCGATCGACTTTGGTGTTTGTGAAACTTCGAGATTTTCGACAACCGGTTCGGGTTGAGAAGGTTGGCTCGACTTTGGTGTTTCTGAAACTTCGAGATTTTCGCCAACCGGTTCTGGTTGAGAAGGTTGGCTCGACTTTGGTGTTTCTGAAACTTCGAGATTTTCGACAATCGGTTCTGGTTGAGAAGGTTGGCTCGACTTTGGTGAATCTAAAATCGGTTCGGCTTCTGGTTGAGAATGCTCGATCGACTTTGGTGAATCTAAAATCGGTTCGGATTCTGGTTGAGAAGGCTCGATCGACTCTACTGTTTCTACAATAAGTAGATTTTCGACAATCGGTTCTGGTTGAGGATGCTCGATCGACTCTACTGTTTCTACAATAAGTAGATTTTCGACAATCGGTTCTGGTTGAGGATGCTCGATCGACTCTACTGTTTCTATAATGAGTAGATTTTCGACAATCGGTTCTGGTTGAGGATGCTCGATCGACTCTACCGTTTCTACAATAAGTAGATTTTCGACAATCGGTTCTGGTTGAGGATGCTCGATCGACTCTACTGTTTCTACAATAAGTAGATTTTCGACAATCGGTTCTGGTTGAGGATGCTCGATCGATTCTACCGTTTCTGAAACTTCTAGATTTTCGACAATCGGTTCTGGCTGAGAAGGCTCGATCGACTCTACCGTTTCTACAATAAGTAGATTTTCGACAATCGGTTCTGGTTGAGGATGCTCGATCGACTCTACTGTTTCTACAATGAGTAGATTTTCGACAACCGGTTCTGGCTGAGAAGGCTCGATCGACTCTACCGTGTCTGAAACTTCTAGATTTTCGATCTTTTCTGGTTGAGAATGCTCGATCGACTCTACTGTTTCTACAATAAGTAGATTTTCCACAACCGGTTCTGGTTGAGGATGTTCTATCGACTCTTGTCTTTCTACAGTTTCCAGAAAATCTGCCACTGGTTGCATTCCTGGTTCTAAATCGCTTATTTCCTCTGCTGTTTCTGTAATTGGCTCGGATTCTGGTTGAGAATAGTCGATCGACTCTTGCCTTTCGACAATCGGTTCTGGTTCATGATGCTCGATCGACTCTACTGTTTCTGAAACTTCTAGATTTTCGACAATCGGTTCTGGTTGATGATGCTCGATCGACTCTACTGTTTCTACAACTGGTTCAGATTCTGGTTGAGGATGCTCGATCGACTCTACTGTTTCTACAACTTGCAGATTTTCGACAATCGGTTCTGGTTGAGGATGCTCGATCGACTCTACTGTTTCTACAACTTGCAAATTTTCGACAATCGGTTCTGGTTGAGGATGCTCGATCGACTCTACTGTTTCTACAACTGGTTCTGATTCTGGTTGAGGATGCTCGATCGACTCTACTGTTTCTACAACTTGCAGATTTTCGACTATCGGTTCTGGTTGAGGATGCTCGATCGACTCTACGGTTTCTGAAACTTCTAGATTTTGGACAATCGGTTCTGGTGGAGAAGGTTCTATCGGGAGTATCTCACTTTTGTAAAAAACATTTTTTACAAAAGTGAGCATCCTGCTTGCTTGTTTAGATATCTGTAGCGAGTAAGATGATCTGGTTCCTGTGACACCCAAACTGAGATGCTTCCCTTTTATCGGCTGTACGGTTTCTGGAACTGGTTCTGATTCTGGTTGAGGATGTTCTCTCAACTCTACGGTTTCTGCAACTGGTTCTGATTCTGGTTGAGGATGTTCTCTCAACTCTACGGTTTCTGGAACTGGTTCTGATTCTGGTTGAGGATGTTCTCTCAACTCTACGGTTTCTGCAACTGGTTCTGATTCTGGTTGAGGATGTTCTCTCAACTCTACGGTTTCTGGAACTGGTTCTGATTCTGGTTGAGGATGTTCTCTCAACTCTACGGTTTCTGCAACTGGTTCTGATTCTGGTTGAGGATGTTCTCTCAACTCTACGGTTTCTGCAACTGGTTCCGATGCTGAATGAGAATCATAAAGCAACTCTTCAGTTTCTAGAACTGGTTCCGATGCTGAATGAGAATCATAAAGCAACTCTTCAGTTTCTGGAACGGGTTCCGATGCTGAATGAGAATCATAGATAGACTCTTGCCGATCTGAAACTTGCAGATTTTCGATAATCGGTTGCGATTCGGATCGATGAGAATCCGTGATCGAGTCTTGAATTTCTGCAGCTTCTTGCAGATTTCGATCGACCTCTGGTTCGGTGTGAACCAGATTTTCTTCCGGTTTCTTTTCAGCCGCTGTCAGCCTTAAAAACACATCTTCCAGAGTAGCGCGAGAGCGACGCATTTCGCAGAGTCCGAATCCAGAGGCGAGGATAGCTGCGGCAATTTCTCGTCCGGGTTCTATGTCGGCTTCGCACAATGCCCGCAGGCGGTAACGACCCACTAAAAATTGATTGTTTGGAATCAATTCGACCGATCGAACTCCCGGCAAATTTTCCACAGAAGGCAACAGCAGACTGTTTACCAAATCACCCTCGCCTTCAACTTCGACTTCGTAGCCCTCTCCCACCGCCAACTCTCCCATCAAATTTTCGGGAGTACCCGCAGCGACGATTTTACCGCGATTGATGATGGTGACGCGGTTGCAAGTCATGCTGACTTCCGGCAGAATGTGTGTGGAAAGGATGATTGTGTGCTGGCCGCCAAGACTTTTGATTAAATTGCGGACTTCGATGATTTGTCGGGGGTCGAGGCCGACGGTTGGTTCGTCTAAGATAATGACCGGCGGATCGTGGACGATCGCCTGCGCGATACCGACGCGCTGCCGAAATCCTTTAGAAAGCTTGCGGATTAAAACTTTGCGTTTATCAACCAGGCCGCAGCGTTCGATCGCGGAGGTAACTCGTCGCGCGCGATCACCTGCAGGTACTTGCTTAATCCTGGCGACAAAAAACAGAAACCCTTCCACAGTCATTTCTGGATACAGTGGCGGGTTTTCCGGCAGATAGCCGATTCGCTGTCTGACTGCCATCGAGTTTTCGTGAACATCCAGGCCGGCGATGCGGGCCGTACCGCTGGATGCCGGCAAATATCCCGACAAAATCCGCATCGTTGTGGTTTTGCCCGCGCCGTTTGGCCCCAAAAAACCGAGAATTTCTCCTGATTCGACCGAAAAAGACACGTCCGCGATCGCTGCGGTCGAACCGTAAGTTTTGCTTAAGTGTTCTACTTCAATCATTTGTCAGAAGTCACGCAATTTTAGATTTTAGATTTTAGATTTACTTTGCCAACCACAGGCGGGACGCCTGTTCCACCAAGTGGAGAGTCCCGCCCGATCGGCGGGTCGATCGAATTTATGGCGAAATTTTTAATTTGATTTTGTCTTCCAGTGTAGTCTGGCAAGAACCAAATCTATCATAAGGGTCGATCGGACTTTGAAACAAAATGCTAGGTAGTAGGGTGCCCAGGGCGGAAACGATTAGCCGATGTACATCGAATCGCTACCAACTGACGCACCCTACCAGTAGATTCTTTGCCTAACCGAGCCCTCAAGTAGCTGGCTTCGCTACAGACGCGGGGCTGTTTCTAGCTTGAGTAGCGCTTACGCGCCCCTCCGCCTAACGCGCCTTCGCGGTTCGTTCAAAAAAATCTCAACTCCTTTTCCAAATCTTGATTTCCCCCAACCAACCCGCACTAACAATAGTCTTACCGTCGCTGCTAATCGCCACAGCACTAACGTAGCCAGCATGACCGCTCAAATTACCTCTCAATTCGCCCGATCGCACATCCCAAAGTCTCACACTCTTATCCCAACTGCCAGTAACCAGCGTAGTGCCATCCCGACTGAATGCCACCGACCAAACTCCGTCGGTATGCCCGCTTAAACGCCTAATTAACTGTCCATTTCCGGCATTCCACAAACCGATTGTACCATTGCTGTTTCCCGCCGCTAAACTTTTGCCGTCGGGAGTAAAAGCTAGCGACAAAACAGACAAGTTTTTGCCGCTAATCGTGCGAATTGCTTGGCCTGTAGCTAAATTCCACAACTTAATTGAACCGTCTTTGCTGCCACTAGCTAAAGTTTTGTTGTCGGGACTAATTGCAACAGCATTCACCAACCCAGAATGCCCGGTCAAAGTCCGCAGCAATTGCCCCGTTTTCGGGTTCCAAATCTTAATCGTTTTGTCCCAACTACCGCTGGCTACAAATTGACCGTCGGGACTAACGGCAACGCTCGAAACTGCATTGGAATGCCCGCTTAAAGTGCGTACAGCCGCGCCAGTTTCTAAATTCCAAATTTTCACAGTTTTGTCGTCGCTGGCACTAGCTAAAACCTTGCCATCCGCACTCGCGGCCAATGCGTTTACTGCTTCCGTGTGTCCTTGCAGGGTAGTTTTTAATTGCCCGCTGGGAAAATTCCAAACTGAGATTGTGCCGTTGCTATTTCCTGTAGTAAAATAAGCTGAAGCTAGGGCAAGGGAACTGACAACTTCTGAAGGCCCTTTGAGGGTATTTGTGGCAGCAAAGGCGATCGCACTTGCGGGCGTGCGAGGCGCATTATTCGCCGGAGTTTTCGGGTTTCCCGCAGTAGGAGATTGGGGAACTACTGGCAGCGAAACACTCGATCGCCATTTCCTGAAAGTATTAATTTCTATCCCCGCCGCCACAATTTTATCAGAGTTATCCTCTAACCTGACAATGCCGTTAATTGCGACAACTCGCCCTGCATCGTCGAGCACCGGGCCGCCACTCATGCCCGCTCTCACTAAGTTGTTGTATACCAAAGTATAGCCGTTCCAGGGAGTTTGGCGACCGGTAAGCTGACCTTCGGTGGCGAGAAAAATCGGCTGTCTCAGAGAACCGCCGGATATCGGCCAGCCGGCCACATAAGCTTTGTTTCCCTTAGTTGCTGCGGAATTGGCTAATTGAGCCAGGGGATAGCTTTGAGCGCTGCTGAAGGGCACGACGGCTAAATCCATCCCTGGCACTCGCCGCACGAGGCTATAGTATACAGAGTGAGCTTTGCCGTCAGGAGTTACGACCTCGTAATCGCCGGCTTTATCGACAACGTGCCAGTTTGTGAGAATATAGTATGTGCTGCCTTTTTTCTCTAAAATTACTCCTGAACCGCCTTTTGGCCCCTGGATGCGAACAGTAATTTGTTGGGCAACGGTTTTAACTTTGTCGGCGGTTAATGCTAGGGCAATTTGAGGTGATGTCAGTGGGATGAGGGCGATCGAACTCAGGGCGATCGTAGCACTCAAAATAGCCGGAATTGTTCTGCTGTAATTCATTATTGTGTCAATTTAACATACCCACATATCAACTGACGGATAACTTTTCCGGTTTGTGGCATATTGACGGTTGACAACGCCAAAACGCCTGCGCGATCGAACTTTCGACATTCGCACAAGCCTCACAATATTTGACACAGCCGTCTGGCTAGCAGAAAAATTTAGAATCGGGAACCGCACCTAGCCTCAACAATAGCCACTGGCTGATCTCTATTCTTTTCTCGGCAAATCAGAATTTGAGCCAAACGCTGATCGGAATAATACCCATTAGCCATCCAGCCGAGGGGTGCGCCTGCGATCGCGCCGACTGCTAAACCAGTGATCAGGCTCCAAACAAGATGCTTTCGGGCGATCGGGTTTTGTTGCATAAAAATTTATCCTAAACACTTAACTTTAGCAAAAATACCACAAATAAAATTTACTTTCTTCCTCCTATTTACTTATTTCCTAAGTAGTAACCCACCCTAAGTAGGGTGCGAATTACGCACCTTACTGAGTAGGTAGGCTGCCCAATTTTATGCTAAATCAAACAGCAAAATTTCTGCATCTGCTGCCGCTTCAATCACCACCTCAGCCTCGCCACTAACCGCCGCAGCGTCGCCATTTTTCAAAGGCAAACCGTTGAGCAAAACCGAGCCGCGAGCAACTTGCACCCAAGCGTGGCGATTCGGCTGCAAAGCATGAGAAACCCGCGAGTCTTTATCCAAAACAGCCGCATACAAATCCACATCTTGATGCACTTTCACAGCACCCTCTCTCGCATCTCGTGCCGCCACTAAGCGTAGTTTTCCGCGCCTTTCTGCTAGGGGAAAATCCCGCTGCTCGTAACTCGGCGGCAAGCCTTTTGTATCGGGTAAAAGCCAGATTTGCAGCAAATGAACCGGGTCTGTTTGCGAGTTATTGAACTCGCTGTGCTGGATACCTGTACCCGCAGTCATCCGCTGCACTTCACCGGGTTTAATCACTGCACCAGTACCCAAACTGTCCTTGTGTTCTAATGCTCCTTCTAATACATAAGTAATGATTTCCATGTCGCTGTGTCCGTGAGTACCGAAACCTTTGCCGGGGCTAACGACATCCTCATTAATTACCCGCAAAGATCGAAAATTCATATAATTTGGATCGTAATAGCCAGCAAAAGAAAATGTGTGGTAACTGTCCAGCCAACCGTGATTAGCGTGTCCTCTTGCTTCACTTTTTCTGACGGTAATCATTTGCTGAATCCTCAGTGTAATTTATCGGGTGTTTCTTTGATGTTTTTATTTTAAACCGAGTCAAGTTATTATGGATAGTACGCACTTAAAAGTGCGATACTTACCAAAAAGATACTATGCAAGTCCAAGAAGTAAAGGTCGATCGAGCAAATTGCCCTGTAGAACGCACTCTAGAGGTGATTGGCGGGCGCTGGAAAGTCTTGATTCTGCGGGAGTTGTTTCAAGGAGTGAAGCGCTTTAACGAGCTGCAACGAGCTGTCAACGGCATTACTCAGAAGATGCTGACGCAGCAACTGCGGGAAATGGAATCAGACGCGATCGTGCACCGGGAAATTTACCGGCAAGTGCCGCCAAAAGTTGAATATTCGCTAACGCCTTTGGGCGAAAGTCTCAAACCGATTATTAATGCCATGCACGAATGGGGAATTCAGCATATTAGCGAAGATGGAAAATGAGCGGTTTCTAGATGTTTTTTTCCGTCTTCCGACAGATTTCAAACTTTCAACCTAGTTCAACAATAATAATATGAACAACATAGAGCGTCTCGCCACCCTCAACCGCATCCGCAAACTCAGCCGCCTGATGGATACCGCCATTGGCATCCCCGGTACTAAATTTCGCATTGGTTTAGACCCCATTATCGGTTTAGTTCCCGGTGCGGGCGACATAGTAGATACCGCGTTTTCCGCCTACCTAATTTATTTAGCAACTCGATTCAACCTTCCCCAAAAAACTCTAGGGAAAATGATTTACAACATCGGTCTAGAAGCCGTGGTTGGTTCAGTACCTTTAGTAGGAGATATCTTCGATGCTTTTTATAAATCAAACATGAGAAATCTGGCGCTTTTAGAAGCACACCTCGAAGAAGTTGAACCGGAACTAGCCGCAGTTGCAGAACCTATTCCTCAACCTATTAAAATGTAGGAGCTGGTTTCACAAACAATAATTGTAAATAACCAACAATCTCTCAAACCCTTCCCCATCAAACGAAAAACCGCAATGTACATTTTCCGCATTCGATCCAAATGTAATGTTGATGCGGGTTCTGTTGGGGGGCGGGTTTATCTAGATTGTTGGTACTCGTCAGATATTATTCGTAAAACTCGCCCTTACGAAATAATTACTGATGTCGTTTAACAGCGTCCACCAAAGCAATAACATCCGCTTCCAGAGTATTAAAAGCCGTTACCAGTCTAACAGTACATTCATCCCACCGATAAAACAGAAAACCCTCAGCTAAAACCGATGCAATTACCGATTCGGGAAGTTGAATAAAAATCTCGTTGGCTTCAACCCGATGGCAAAACTTCGCTCCCTCAACTCCCGCCAAACCTTCGGCTAATTTGGCTGCCATATTATTTGCATGAGCCGCATTTTTCAGCCACAAATCATCCGTGATATACGCTTCCAACTGCGCCGACAAAAACCTCATTTTCGAGAAAAGATGCCCGCTGCGCTTGCGGTAAAAAGGGAAAGTCTTTGCTAATTCTTGATTAAAAAAAACCACAGCTTCCGCCGCCATTGCGCCGTTTTTTGTCGCTCCAAACGATAGAATATCTACACCAGCGCGCCAAGTGACATCCGCCGGAGAACAGCCCAAACTGACAACAGCATTTGCAAAGCGAGCTCCATCCATGTGCAGGTGCAAATTGTGAGCGCGCACCACTTCCGAAATGTGGGAAATTTCCGCTGGATTGTAGACTGTCCCGGCTTCGGTTGCTTGAGTGATGGTGACGGCTGCCGGCTGTACGTGATGGACGACACCTGCACCAGCGCGATCGAGTATTTTTCCTAAAGTTTCTGCCTCTATTTTACCATGATTTCCTGTTACTGTAACTAACTTTGCACCGCCTGTAAAAAACTCCGGCGCGCCGCATTCATCTAGATTAATATGAGATTCCGCGTGACAGTAAACCGCCCCGTAAGGAGGAGTCATAACCGCAAGGGCCAGAGCATTAGCAGCAGAACCTGTTGCTACCGGAAAAACACTCACCGATGTCTCGAACAGATCCGAAAATTTAACTTGCAAACGCTGTGTATATTCATCATCTCCGTAAGACATCACAGCACCCGAATTAGCCGCTGCAATCGCAGCCATAATCTCCGGCGAAACCCCGGTTGCATTGTCGCTACAAAAATTCATTAGAATAATTGGTAAATAGAATCTATAATATAACTCAACACTCAGCAGTCAACACTCAAGCATTAAACTAAGAGGCAGAATTATGGCAGAATACCGCCAAATAGAATACCGAATCGGCAAAGACGGCAAAATTACCGAAACCGTCCTCAACGCCACCGGTTCTAGTTGCACCGAAACCACCGCCGGAATTGAAAAAGCCCTCGGAAAAGTAGAATCTCAAGACTTGCTGCCAGAATACTACCAAGGCGAAGAAAATTTGGTCGTTGAACAAACGCAGACTTTAAAACAAGTTTAGAAGAGTTAAAGATGTTTGATATCCTCGGTGCAACAGTTGATGCAACAACAGTGCCTGCCTTCAGCTTCGCGCTGGCTGTCGGGGGCATTTTTCTCATTTTAGTCTACCTTTATGCTGCATCTGAGGCGGGAGATGCGATCGAGTTTAAGTACGATAAAATTCTGCGGGAACGCATGAATCGGCTAGACATTCTCGATTGGCAAGACTTAGGCGAAAAAGCAGGCTTAAGTCGCTTTGGGGTTCGCTTAGTGCGGCAGGGAGACGTGGGAAAACTCACGGTAGACCAACTGAGACGGCTGGCAACAGTGCTGAATTTGAATTTTCAAGAGTTCGATCGCACTTTGCTCGCACTGCCCATATCGGCTACAATCACAACTCATCCCAGCGAAATTGAAGAATTGAGGCAGCAGTGTTTCCGGCTGCGATCAGAATTGCAGCAGCAAAAAGCTCAACTAACGGCCGATTTTCGCCGCGCTACCTTTGAACAGTTGCAAACTTTGTTAACAAACTATCCCGCCGCCCGCAAAATGGCAGAAGCCAAGCCGGATATGCCCGCCAAAAATCTCTCAGCTTTGTTTACTCCCTTAGAAAATCTCTTGTCAAGTTGGGATTTTGAAACGATTGGTTCTGCGTGGGAACAAACTGCTTACAATCCGCAGTTGCACCAGCCGGATGTTGAGGATATAACCGAAGGAGAATTAGTTTATATTCGGTTTGTCGGCTATCGAGAGGGAGAGCGAATTCTTACTCCTGCTAAAGTTAGTCGCACCCTTCCAGCGGGAATGAAAAATTAAATTTTAAATTTTAAATCAACATGACTACAGTTGCCATTGACTTCGGCACCAGCAATACGGTTGTCTGCATTCTTAACCCGGATACGAAAACACCAGAAACTTTGAGATTGGGCGACATCTCCCGGATTTTCAAAACTAATAGTTTGAGCGGAGATGTTCGAGAAATCTCTGTAGTGCCGACTTTAGTTTTTGTGAAAAATGCGGGAGAATTGGTGTTGGGAGAAAAAGTGCGATCGCAGCGTTTGGGGCAATCCCAGCCAGAGCGGTTTTTCAAAGCTTTTAAACGCAATTTAGCCGCCGACTTTCAGCCGCCGCCCCGCAATATCGACAGCGAAACCTACACACCCGAATCAGTAGCAGAACAGTTCATCACAAGTATTTGGAAACAATTATATTTACAAAATATACAGCCAGACAAAGTAATTTTTACAGTTCCCGTTGGAGCATTTGAGCGATATCTAGATTGGTTCCGCGACTTAGGAGAAAGTTTGGGAGTTGCGGAAGTTCAGGTAATAGATGAATCCACAGCCGCCGCCCTGGGATATGCAGTAAAACGCCCCGGTTCTTTAGTTTTAGTAGTTGATTTTGGCGGCGGAACTTTAGATTTAAGTTTAGTTCGCACTGCCCTAACCCCCCCCTTACCCCCCCTTACCAAGGGGGGGAGAAATCTCGCTCCCCCCCTTGACAAGGGGGGGCTGGGGGGGGTGCGTGCCGAAGTGTTGGCAAAATCCGATGCTTATGTAGGCGGCGAAGATATTGACATCTGGATTGTCGAAGATTATTTGCGGCAAATTGGTTCGTCGCGGGCAGAAGTCGGCCCAGTTGGCTGGCAAAACTTATTAGAAATAGCGGAAAAATTAAAAATTCAACTTTCTCAAGTTAATGAGGCGAAGGAAAGCTGGTTTGACGATGAAAATTTTATGTCTTACGACTTGCAGCTAAACCGAGACAAGCTTGAGGAAATTCTGGAATCTAGGCAGTTGTTAGAACAGTTGCGGGAAAGTTTAGATGAAGTGCTGAGTATTGCGCTAGGAAAAGGTATCGGCAAAGCAGATATCGAACAGGTTTTGCTGGTAGGAGGAACTTCTTTAATTCCGGCTATATCTAATTTAGTTGTTTCGTATTTTGGGCGGCAAAAAGTCCAAAGAGACAAGCCTTTTGAAGCAGTGGCACACGGTGCTTTAGCGTTGACACAATTGGTAAGTGTTGATGATTATTTGCGCCACAGCTATGCAATTCGCCTTTGGGAACCTTATGCTAAAGCTTATGCTTATTCGCCGATATTTAGCAAGGAAATGAAGTATCCCTGTCAAAGTTCCGAAGAGTTGACGCTGCAAGTGGCAATTGAAGGGCAAAGGGAAATTCGGTTAGATATTGGGGAAGTTGCGGAAGTATCGCAAGCGGAGGTTATTTTTAACGAAAAAGGGCAAATGACGAGCAGTTGGCTCAACAAACAGACGGATTTTCGCTCTTTGGACAGCCACCACCAGCAGGTTTGTGTGGCGCATTTGAACCCACCTGGGGTATTGGGAATTGACAGGGTTTCGGTGAGTTTTGAGGTGGATGAGAGGCGGGTTTTGTTGGCGACGGTGCGGGATTTGGTGACTGGTAAGGTGTTGGTGGAAAAAGGGGCGATCGCCAAACTGCAATAATGGTAAAATTTTTAGATAACATTCGGATCTGGAAATTGCTACTCCACAAACTCTCGTCTGGATGGTGCGCGGACTGAAGAATATCGCTTTAAATCAAATTTATGCCGCCATGAAAAAGCAACAAAATAAATTCAGCCACCTGACGGCCATCGAAAGAATTTCCCTGTCATTCCCGGCAAGATTTTTATTGGATAAAAACTTGCTGCAAGGCAAAGTCTTAGATTTTGGGTGCGGCTTCGGCAGCGATGTGAAATTGTTGCAGCAAAAAGGCTTCGATATTACGGGTTATGACCCTTATTATTTCCCGCAATTCCCGGAAGATAAATTCGACACCATCATTTGCTTTTATGTTTTGAATGTTTTGTTTCCTGAAGAACAAGCTAATGTCCTGATGGAAGTGTCGCACCTGTTGAAACCGGGAGGGAATGCGTATTTTGCGGTGAGAAGGGATATCAAAAAAGAAGGCTTTCGAGAACATTATGTCCACAAAAAACCTACATATCAGTGTATTGTCAAACTTCCCTTTAAGCCACTTCACCTAGATGAGTCTTGCGAAATTTACAAATACGTACATTACAACCATCAAAGAAATTCTACTAATAACTGCATATTCTGCAATCCGTATAAAAACCTAATCTTGCTAACTGAATCAGCAACAGCTTATGCGATGTTTGACGGTTATCCCGCCAGTAAAGGTCATGTTTTAATTATTCCCAAGCGTCACGTTGCCAATTATTTTGAACTGCCGTTTCGAGAGCAATCGGCTTGCTGGTTTATGGCTAATAAGGTACAAGAGATGTTAAGTAAAGAGTTTCAGCCTGACGGGTTTAATGTGGGAATCAATATTAATAAACAGGCTGGTCAAAGTCGCAGTCACGCGGCTATTCATGTTATCCCCCGTTATAAGGGCGATGCGGCTGGGAATAAAGGCGGAATTAGGTATGTGATTCCCAAGAGTGAAAAATAAAAGTTAGCCAATTGTGAAAGGAATTCTTTTTTACCGCAGAGGCGCAGAGAACACAGAGGAATAGAGAAGAGAGGAATTCATAATTTTTGTAAGGATTGTTATATTTGAGCAAACGGCGAGCAAAATAGAGTTAAAATGTGTTGGCAAGGTCGAAAACTACACATTAGCAGCAATTTGGTGTTCTGTTTATGTCTAAGCGCAAAAAGCAAGAATGGCTCAAGGAAACCCTAGAGCTCAAAGAAGACCACAATTGGAAGTCAAAGCCTGGAACTCGAATTTTTGTAGCAGGAAGAGGTGCAGTCCGCTTTGATGTCCCGGAAGATTGGCATTTTGAACCGGATACTAACTCGTTCCGATTTACGGATAAAAAGCCGCCGGATGATGATTGTCGTTTGGAGGTTTCGTTTAATTTGCTACCACCTGGTAACTGGGCAGATTTTCCGCTGGTGCCGCTATTACAGAAGGTAGTTGAAGATGAGACGCGGAATCCGATCGCTTTTGGGGAAATTATCCAATTGAAGCGGCAAACTGCCCGCATTGTTTGGACTGAATTTAAGTTTATCGACCCTCCAGAGCAGCGGGAAGCTTATTCGCGAATCTGTATTGGATTGGGTTCTAATGTTCAGTGTTTGATTACTTTTGATTACTGGGTTGACGATGCAGAGCGTTTGACTCCTGTCTGGGATACGGTGATGGATTCGTTAGTTCTGGGTTTGTTTATTAGCGACCCTCTAACGGGTTTCGCACGTCCAGACTAGACCGATTTTCTGCGAAACTTTCAACAACTAATTTTGCTAAGTGTTGAATTGGCAAGCCACCAGTCAGTAAATTTACAACCTACATTAAACTTTACAACCGCTTTGCCATGTAAATATCTGGCTTGCCAATTCCGTTGGCGTCGGGCATCACTCCCACGATCGCAAAACCCATTTTTTGATAAAATTCGTAGGGATGACCGCGCAAATTTTTAATTTGGGCGACGTGTTCCCAAACGTTAGGATAAAGATTGATGCCTGAAAGAGTTGTTTGATTGTCTTCGTCGTCGGTACCCACCCACAGCACGATCCCTCCCCGGTTTTTAACTTCTGCTGCTAAATCAGCTACGAGCGATCGACCAATTCCTTGTCTGCGAAATTCTGTTTTCACTACCAGCGGGTGCAGTTCCCAAACATTACCGTCATACTGTCTAATCCCGCCAATCCATCCCAAAACTTGATTGCTGTCGCCGACAGCAATTCGACTGATGCGATCGGCTCCTAAAGATTCTTGCACTTCTTGCAAAGCAGAATTTCTATCGGGCCAAGCACCGGGCCAATGCTCTTTAAAACCTTCAACTATTAATTTAGCTACCTGTTGAATTTTTGGCTCGTCGCCAGCACGCAAATCTGTAATTTGTACGTCCATGAATTTACATACTAAATCAAGGATTACGGACTAATACGCTCACAAACTGGATTTTATAACCGGGGTAAGTGGCCAAAACGAAATATTATTCATAGTCTTCACGCTTATTATGTTCGCAAAGCGAAATTTTTTTATTGAAAACTTGCGTGAAGCGAAGCTATCCCGCAGGGAATCGCCCGTTAGCGAAGCCCTCGAAGAGGATCGCCAGTTCCGCGCAAAATACTAACACAAGTGCCCTACAATTATCCCACCATCCGGCATCAACCAACCTGCTAACCCCATGCTTTGCGATTACCTGGTACAAATCCTCACCGCCCGCGTCTACGATGTTGCTCAAGAAACAGCCCTAGAAGTCGCCCCGAATCTATCAGCACGGCTCAACAATAAACTTTTGCTGAAGCGAGAGGATATGCAGTCGGTGTTTTCCTTCAAGCTGCGGGGGGCGTACAACAAAATGGCGCAACTGTCGCCGGATTTGCTAGCACAAGGTGTCATTGCAGCTTCCGCCGGCAATCACGCCCAAGGAGTCGCCCTCGCCGCCCGCCACCTGGGAACTCGCGCGATCATAGTCATGCCCGTAACGACGCCGCAGGTGAAGGTAAATGCGGTGATAGCCCGTGGTGGAGAGGTAGTCTTGCATGGGGATGCTTACGATGATGCTTACGCTTTTGCGCGTCAATTAGAGGCGGAAAAAGGTATGACTTTTATTCACCCTTTTGATGACCCCTACGTGATTGCTGGACAGGGTACGATCGGCATGGAAATTCTGCGGCAACATCAAAAACCAATTCACGCGATTTTTGTGGCAATTGGTGGCGGCGGATTGATTTCGGGAATTGGGGCTTATGTCAAGCGGTTGCGGCCGGAAATTAAGATTATTGGCGTCGAACCGGTGGATTCCGATGCAATGAATCAATCGCTGAAAGCGGGTAAACGGGTGCGTTTGTCGCAGGTGGGTTTATTTGCTGATGGCGTTGCTGTGCGGGAAGTGGGGGAGGAAACTTTTCGCTTGTGTCAGGAGTATGTGGATGAGATTATTTTGGTGCATACGGATGATGTTTGCGCGGCGATTAAGGATGTTTTTGAAGATACGCGATCGATCTTAGAACCTGCTGGCGCTTTGGCGATCGCAGGTGCGAAAGCTTACGTGGAACGGGAACAAATCGCAGGACAAACATTAATTGCTGTTGCTTGCGGCGCGAACATGAATTTCGATCGGCTGCGTTTTGTAGCAGAAAGAGCCGAGTTTGGTGAACGCCGCGAAGCCATTTTTGCAGTCACCATTCCCGAACAACCGGGAAGTCTCCGCAGGTTTTGCGAATGTCTGGGCAAACGCAATTTAACTGAATTTAGCTATCGAATTGCGGATGAGAAAGAGGCACATATTTTTATCGGTGTACAAATTCAAAACCGTGCCGATGCGGTGAAGATAGCCGCAAGTTTTGAAGATTGTGGCTTCAAGACTTTGGATTTAACTGATGATGAATTAACGAAATTGCACGTGCGACATATGGTGGGCGGGCGTTCGATGCTGGCACATCACGAATTGTTTTATCGCTTTGAATTTCCCGAACGTCCGGGTGCGTTGATGAAGTTTGTGAGTTCGATGAGTCCTAACTGGAATATCAGCGTTTTTCACTATCGGAATAACGGCGCTGATTACGGGCGAATTGTGGTGGGAATTCAAGTACCGCCCGATGAGATGCAGGAATGGCAGGCTTTTTTGGATACGCTGGGCTATCAGTATGGGGATGAGAGTCAGAATCCGGCGTATAAGTTGTTTTTGAGGTAGGTTTTTTTGGAAAAGTTACCCTCTTGATGAAGGAGGCGGTTGAAACCGGGGCAACCACGGGGGGATTGCCCCACAAAAACGAATTACTCGCAACGCGAGACTAAGAAATAAGCCGGATAATGAAGCTGTTAAGTATAATTAAGGAAAGAACACTAAATTTTGATATTTTTATGCAAACACCACAAAGTGGACAAATACCGGGAACTTTAATACAAAGTCTTTATGAAACTGATTTTTATGCTTGGACTCAGGAACAAGCCAAACTCCTCAAACATCGAGAATGGAGTCAAATTGACCTACCTAATTTAATCGAGGAGATTGAGTCATTGGGAAAACAACAACGCGCCGAATTAAGAAACCGCTTGAGTATTTTGATTGGACATTTGCTTAAATGGGAATATCAAGTATCAAAAAGAAGTCGCAGTTGGGTGAATACAATTTGCATCCAGCGTATCGATATATTAGAGTTACTCCAAGAGAATCCAAGTCTCAAACCTTACCTACAAGAAGCTCTCCAGACAGCTTACATCAAAGGAATGGCATTAGCTTCTGGAGAAACAAATCTGCCGCGAAAAACTTTTCCAGAGAATTGTCAGTATACGTTAGAAGAAATTTTTAGCGATGCTTTTTATCCTGGTGAACCTGCAACAGATGATGTGATGGAATGAGAGCGATATTAGTTTTTGAATTAGGGCGATCGCACTTGGGTTTTCTGGTTAGGGCGATCGCTCTTCGCACACCACAATCCATTCTGGTTTTATCCAACCTTTAACGATCGCCTTCCCGACGTTGACATAGCGATTATCTAAAAACTCTTCGATCGCAGATTCACCTCTAGCCTGCAATGCGCCAACTACGCGACGCTTGAAACTTGGGGTAGTTTCATCATTAACGTACTCAATCTTTTCAGCCTCAGTAGCGGTAGGATTAGTTTTCTCTAACTGTTTGAGCAATTGTTGAATTTCTTCTGCTGCATCAGAAAGAGTTTGTTTCTGTTGTGAGTGTTGCACAAAATTATTGTTGTCGGATCTGGCCTTATTACGCATAGGACCATTCTGGCTATAGACACCTCCGCTAACCATTCCACCGTAAACACTTCCACCGACGTTACGAAAATTATTATTGTCAGTCATAATTTAAACTACTCCTTAATCTAAAAGATATCTAATATTCATAAAGTCTCTCAATAGCACTTCTTGATAGAAGCTGATTTGGCTTCTCATTTTCATCCAATGATAGCCAAATAGGTCTACTTGTACTAGCTGCCACATAGTCATTAAATGTTGTACAATGCTTATCTTCGATTATCAAGGATGCTTTGTGCTTTAAGCTGGGCTTTTTAGTGTTTTTCGTCCATCCATAAATTATTATATAATACTTACCAGGTTTTACTTCAAAAGAATTACTTTCTTCGGAAATCCAATCAAATCTAATTACTTTATTTACAGAAGAAATGCCTTTTACAGCAATGGGTTGAGCTAAATTATCGTTGTCAAAGTTTCCGACACTTGTAATCTTTACGAAGGTCGTCCAGGTCATGTCATAAAACTTGTCATCATGATTCTCTCTTCCTATAACGAAGCGAATGCGCTGAATAGTTCCGCCCTTTGGACTCCAATTGTAGAAAGTTACGGGTAGATTGAATCCTACTCCTTTAATAGTTTGACTATTCGTGGGAATATCTATAAGAATAGGAAAAAATATGAGATTTCTACCAAAGCATAACTGAATATTTGCTGGTCTGAGATTCGACGTATAAGCAACAGCAAAAGAGATAACTAAGCTAAGTATAGAAACTAAGGTTGCGATTATGACAATCCAATCAGTTTCTTTTTTTGTCTGTTGTACAGCATTGCCATCATTGAGTGTTAAAATATTTTGTGATGGACTCAGTGATAATGTGAGTGCTTGTTGTGTCATAGAAGTACCAGAACTTGGTTTGATATTTTCTGGAACTGATGTCCTATTAGATGGCTGAGCTAAAGATTGAATTGAAGTAATTAATAACAATGAAATAGTACATATAGCAATCCTAAATGATTTTCTATATCTAGAGCAATCCTAAATGATTTTCTGTGTGTAAGTATATTGACGTATTTTGGGGAAATCAAATTTATGTTCGTTAGTAAAAAACTCAAACAGAAACTTGACAATCTTAAAAGACCTACATAAATACCAATACTTTCTTAAAAAGTTTTTAGCTTGTAACCAAATATCTTCAACGGGGTTCTGTTGGGGAGCATTGGGAGCAAATAAAATACAAGTAATTGACCAATTAGCAGGTTCTTTGGCAGCATTGAGTTCTAATAAAAAGTCTCTAAATTCTCCATATTTATGATAACTAGCTCCATCCCAAATCAAGATAATCTTGCGATTTTTATATTTATATTGTAAGTATTTTATGAATTTAACTGTTGATTTTCCATCACCAGATGGATGGCTCTGAACATGGAATTCTTTGCTTTGATAATTGAGTGCGCCAAAATAAGTTTGTCTATCTTTTTCATTGGTAATTGGGACTTCAATTCGGATTTGGGATTGACCCCAAACATAACCAGTCAGATCACCATGAAGTAGATGACATTCATCTAAAAACAATACTATTATTTCCCCAGACTCTATACCAGCCTTGTTTTTAAATAAAATATCGTTAATTTCTTCCGTCTTTTTTTTTACCAGTTCTTTATCAAATTTAGGATTAATTTTTTGAGTTTTTTTCCAACTAATTTTCGCCCGGTCAAAAAGTTCATAGTAACTCTGTTTTGATTTATATATCACACCAAATTCTTGTTCTAAATAAGTAACTAGCTCATCTAAATTCCAATATTCTTTATTTCTTAACCACTCGATTACTTCAGTATTTTGTAGAGCTGTTAAATACCCTTTTGACCCTTTATGTCCTAGTTTGATTCCGGCGATGCCTTTGGTTTTAAATTGTTTTTTCCAATAACCAATAAAAAAATTACTTACACCTAAAATTTTGCTGATCTCATGGTAGATATTACCTGAGAGCGCCATCCTTACAGCTATTGCTCGTTTTAGTTCTCTGGCATCTATATCGCTTTTAATGAAAGATTCTAAACAATCTATTTCTTTTTGCCTATCTTTTTGTTGCAGTTGTAAGTTATTCATTTTTTTATGGTCACGATCGAGTATTGCATATAATTGTATCACAATCATGATAATGATTTAGGATTGCTATATTGCTAATAATATTGGATTCTTTCTCATGCTCAAATGTCCACAATTATCCTGTATTGCTTCTGACTTAGAAAATATTGAACATATGCAAAATTATTCAAGGTGAAATCTCACACGCTCAAACAGATAGTTTTAATTTATTGCATCTAAATATTACAAAACTATTTTAAACCGATCGCACAAAAGATGTAAAGGGAAAAAAGTTGGAAAAAGTGGGAACTTCCTAAAATTCGGATGCGAGGCCCAAAAAGTTGGAAAAAGTGGGAAAAAGTTTGGTATAGTAACCATACCTATCTCACCATCCCACTTATGGATAGTCCTCAGATATTGCAATTTGTCGATGAAGCTGTCTATACCAACACAGGTAAACGTCTAAATAACTTGCAGCGGAGGATTATCGCAGGCATACTGAATCGTCAAAGATATGCTGACGTTGCAGAAACTTATGGTTATAGCTCCCACCACGTTAAAAAAGCCAGTTACGAGCTTTTGCAAATGTTATCAGAAGTGTTTGGCGAACAAGTTAAAAAAAGTAATCTTGAATCCGTTATAGAAAGACAGATAAATCAGAATATAAATCTTGGTAATAATACTACTATTAAAAATAGTAGCAATATTAGCTACATTAACAACTGTTCTAATCTCTCTACTCCTACCCCAGATCAAAGTCAGCCGGAAATTCCCGACTTGCAGCCGAAAAGCAAAAATCAAACTAAGATTGAAACAATTGATAAATTACGGCAGTTTGGCTTGAGCGACGAACAAATTGCAGAAGCGCTAGATATACCTTTAGAGCAGGTTAAGCAGGTGGACTTGGAGGAGTAAATCTGTGCTATCTCCGAATTTTACTGGATGGGCGATTCCCTACGGGATAGCTTCGCTTCACGCTCTTAGTTGTTTTGTTATAATCATCGAAGTTTGCCTTGTTGAAGTAAGATAAAATATCCCCAGATAGTTTCAGCTATGAATACAAAACTCATTGAATCCTTAGTACAAATCATCCAGACACTCTCAGAAGAGGAGCAATTGCTAATAAAAGCAAAACTATTTAATAACATCCCCTATCCTTCTACTGTGGAAATAACCCAGTTAGCCCAAAGCGGAGGAGCATTTCAATTCCTGCACGACGAACCTGATATTTACACCCTTGAAGATGGAGAGCCAATTTAGTGAAGCTAAAAAAAGGAGATATTGTTTTAGCTGAATTTCCCTTTACAGATTTGAGTTAGAAAAAGTTACGTCCAGCTTTAGTGCTGTGGGCAAGTTCAACCATAGATGAAATTACGCTCTGCTTCATTTCTTCGCAAAATGTCACTAGCCTAAGTTTAGATGAATTTGCTTTAAGTGCTTCAGATCCAGAATTTTCTAGCACGGGATTAAGAGTATCTTCTAAAGTTAGAGTAACTCGGATTGTCAGTCTTGAACAAAGATTAATACTGAGACGATTGGGCGAGTTAGGAAGTCAGCAAATGCAGGAATTGAATGCAACTATCATACAAGCATTTCAATTAGTATAGCCTTGTTTACTGGGGCGTACTTGGCGGAAACGATCGCAAATCCCTGCAATAAAGGTTTCGCCGTCAATCGGTGGAGTATGTTCGGACATGGCAACAGCAGCATCTATCTTAACTCGTACACTATCACTCCCTTCGCGATCGCCCTTATCGTATTCCTCCAACAATCGCAAAGCAACTTCCAGCACTTCTTCGGCCGATCGCTATTGGTCAGTTTGTAGCTTAGTTTGGAGGAATTGCTCTTGTGCAGCTTCTGGAGTGTCGCGGAGATCCGCCAGAGTCACCAGGCCCAGCAGCGCTGCATGGAGGATGCCTTCGCCAGAAAGGTAGGCATCATGAACGAACGCATTGATAGCGGGGATCATGGCAATTCGCCCGTCCCAATCAAAGCCGGGGCGTTGAGTAATTACCACTTGAGTTGAGTTAAAAGCACTCCATTTTTCTGCGGTTTCGCTCAAGTTAAACGTACCTTCGTGGAAAGCCCGCGCTGCTACAATTAGCGGTTGTCCATCCTTCAGCGCCGCGCGAAAGTAGCGCTGCACTGGCTGGGGTAAATCGGCAATTTCCCGCGCATCAAATGTGAGAGGTTTAATTGGTAAGCGCACAGCTTCCAGATTTGCTGGCAGTTCCTGGGTACCGAGATGCCAGCGGTATGCTCCAATGGCGATCGCGCCAACAATGCCCACTACAAGCGCGAGGATGATTAGTACGATCGCCTATCGCCACATGGTGATTCCTCTTGATAGGTAAAAACGAGTTAATCCAGGGCGAGTCTTAAACCCATCTACCCACTACAACTCTCAGCGTTCCATCTGCCAAAGTTTCCTCTTCTTCAACATTAAAACCCTCTGACTGCACCGCCGCCATCAAACTTTTCCGCGCGTATTTTTGACTAATTGAATTGACAAATTCCTGCTGATTAATTCGAGCGCCCCAAAAATCCGCCACCAATTCGTAGTCCTCTCCGCTGCGACGAAAACCCAAATCGTAACCGTTGGATTGCCGAATCACGTACTCCGCATTAGTTTTGTCGCCCCGATAACCCCGCACCTGCACATTGCACTCTACTTGATAACCCAACTCTTCCAACACTTGATGCAGCAGTTCGCCGTTTTTGATCTGAACCTTAATCGTTGTGAAGTGTGACATATCACTTTCGGATTTTTGTGTGAAACGCTAATTTGATTATAATACTATAAACTGCAACAGTCAATAAGTTAGAAGTTGCGCTCTTAAACGAGGTTTGAGCGTCACCGAAACCAGCCAGGGTACAAGCCCCCGGATTCATCGGTGCAGAAATTAACAACATAGTATCCGATAACAATTCCCCCAATTTATCCGTGAGTTCGCTTTTCTCAATCCTCCAATTATTCAATCTAAAATCTAAAATCTAAAATCTAAAATCCTATGATGGCCGACAATTCTAACCAACCCAGAGAATATGATGCCGTCCTCGGCGGCCAAAGTCAAATCCCGATCGCCGGCGCTGTTTTGGGAGGCATCGCTGGGGTCAAGGAGCGCTTCAACAGTCCTAGTATCGAGTCGCGGATTGCCGCCGTTAAAGATGCTCCTAAATACGGAGGCGCTGGTTTAAATTTAGCAATTGAGGCGCTGCTTGACCCCGCACCAGAAGTGCAGCGAGTTGCTTATTTAATTTTGCGACCAAGGACAGAACCTCTAGTGCGTCAAGCTTTAAAAGACTTCGTGCCTTACAAGCTTTTTGACTGCATCCGCACGGTCAAAACTGGGACAAATGTTGCGATTAGTCCCGGAGGTGATCGCACGGCCAGTTTGCACGGGAAAATAATTAGAATTTGCGATGTAGACACAGGAGAAATACTCTATACTGTTGACAAGTATCCCCGCGCTCAAGAAACTTTTGTCCTTTGCCAAGAAAGTGAAGTGTTTGTGAGGAGCAGAAATACTCCAAAACACCGTGCGATCGAAATTTGGCAGGGAGGAGAATTGCAGCATACTTCCCTCGGACATGAAGCGGAAATTAGCGCAATTGTCGTCAGTCCCGACAGTCAAGTTATCGCCACCGCCTCGGCCGATACTACTATCAAAATTTGGAATTTAGAGACGGGAAAGTTAATCTGTACCTTTGGCAATCTTTTAACTTGGGGAGCTCATAAAGCAGGAATTGTTAGTCTTGCTTTTAGCCCGATCGCACAAACTCTCGCTAGCAGCAGTTCTGACGGTACAATTAAACTGTGGAACCTCCGCAGCAGACAGTGTTCCCAAACAATTAAGGGTTACGCGAATTGTCTGGCTTTCAGTCCAGACGGGCAGACTTTGGCTACTGGCGGCTGGGACAGAAACATTCAACTGCGACAGCTATCGAATCCAGATAGTTCAATCACATTGGCAGGGCATTTTAACTCAATAAATGCGATCCTCTTTAGTCCCGACGGACGCACTGTTTTTAGTGCTAGTGCGGATGGTAATATCAAATGTTGGAATGCCAGTACAGGCGAAAATATTCACACTCTTAGCGGACATCAAAACTCTGTTACTTGTCTTACTTTTAGCAGCGATGGCGAAACTATTATCAGTGGCAGTATAGACAAAACTGTCAAAAGCTGGGGAGTTAATTGAAGGAAGAAGGAAGTTCGGCAACGGATTCTGTAACGGATGTAGCGGATGGAAGAAAGAGGGAAGAGGGAAGAGGGAAAAAGGAATAACGCAGAAAGAAGAAGGAAGAAGGCAGAGGCGATAAGCATGGGGAAAGTGCAATTAAGCGCGTCCTAAACGTCGGGCGCGCTGGCTATATTTACAAATTCCCGATTCCCGATTCCTCGGTGCGTGAATCTACGCAAACAAATATAATAAATTTACAATCCCAGTTCTTGTGCAAGCCGAGGATTGCGGAACTTCTTTTTGTACTACTACACATACTTACAGTAAAAGTACCGATTCGCAGGCATTATTCACCTGATTGTCAATTTCTGAACTGTCGCCAGGAAGTCTGAGCGAGTCGCAATTCCTGAATCCTTTAAACTAGCTTTAAACTATCGCATATTGCTCGAATGAGCCGCTGCTAACTGTAATATTTCACTTAAAAAGTTTATGCTTAAAAGATAGACTGGAGTTAAATATACAGTGCGCCCTAGAGTAACCATGTCACACTGCAACCAATCCATCTGTCGTTCCCACAATCTCGCAGAAATGTGTGATACTGCTGCCAATTGGCAGCAAAAAGCCGATCGACTAACGGTAGAATTAAAGAGCACCCAGGATCGGCTTCACGCAGAAATCGATCGGCTCAAACAAGCCAACGAAACCCTTCACGCCGCTGTCAGTTGTGCCCCAATTTTCCTGTGGGCAACAGACAGAGAAGGCAAGTTAACCCTTGCAGCAGGGAAAGGATTAGAAAATTTGGGACTCAAACCAGGTGCAACTGTCGGGCTATCGATTGTTGAAGTTTACAGCAGCCAGCCAGATATCTTAGAAAATATTGCCGAGGTAGTAGCAGGAAACGATCGCACTTGGAACGTCCGCGAGAGGCATTTTATTCACGAAATTCGATCGACAGCGCTGCGAGATGGAAACGGCGAAGTTGTCGGGGCCGTGGGTGTTTCTACTCAAATTACCGAGCGCGAGCAGTCGATCGCAACTCTGGAAACAGCAAATCAAGAATTAGAAGAGAGACTACAGCAGCAGACTGCATTCTTCAATACAGCACTTGCCGAAAGCGAAAAAAAGTACCGCAACCTCGTAGAAACTTCCCAAGAATTGATTTGGTCGATCGATATTGAAGGCCTCTTGACTTTTGTCAATTCCGCCGCCAAACGCATCTATGGTTACGAACCGCCAGAAATGATCGGACGCCGCTTCACCGATTTTTTAGTTCCCGATCAACGAAGTAGACCAAGAGAAATATTTGCCCAACTTTTAGCAAGAACCAAAATTCAGCCACAACCCGCTAATTCTCCTTACGAAACAGTACACATTCGTAAAGACGGTACTCCCGTTCACCTGCGCGTCAACAGCATCGTCAACCAAGCTGAAAACGGCGCTATTTTAGGCTTGTGCGGAACGGCGACAGATATTAGCGATCACAAGCGATCGGAAGAAGCACTCCAAGAAGCTACAGACCAACTTCGCGCCGTTTTGGATGCCGTACCGGGACTGATTTCTTGGATCAGTTCAGATTTGCGGTATATTGGAGTCAACCAGCATTTAGCAACCTCATTCAACTTGTCTCCTGAAAGCTTTGTCGGTCAAGAAATAAACTTTCTCGAAAAAGGCTCGACTTTTGGAGAACTGATCAGAAAATTTTTTGACAGTTCATCTCAGCAAACCTGGCAAGAAATAGACATTGAAATTAACGGTTTCGTCCGCAACTATTTGATAGTAGCTCAGAAATATCATCATGGAACCGCAGCAGTTTCCGTAGGAATAGACATTACCGACCGCAAGCGTGCAGAAGCTCTAAAAAACCAATTGATATGCTCGCTGCAAGAATCAGAACACAAATTTCGTAGCCTTTATGAAGCCACCAGCGACGCAGTAATGTTGTTTGACGAAAAGGAGTTTTTTGACTGCAACCCCGCTACCTTAAAAATATTTTGCTGTAGTACCACAAAAGAATTTTACGGCAAGAAATTGATCGACTTTTCCCCACAATTTCAGCCTAGCGGACAAGACTCATCCAGTCTAGCAATACAGCGAATATCGACAGCAATGCAAACAGGTAGCTGTCGCTTTGACTGGGTAAACAAACGACTCGACGGTTCTGAATTTTCCGCCGAAGTTCTGTTAAACGCAATGGAAATTAAGGGAAAAAAATTTCTCCAAGCAGTAGTACGCGACATTACAGATCGCAAACGGGATGAGGATCAAATCAAAGCCTCCCTCGCCGAAAAAGAAGTTCTTCTCCAAGAAATTCACCACCGTGTCAAAAACAACCTCCAAGTTATTTCCAGTTTGCTCAAACTTCAGTCCCGCTACATCCAAGACAGCCACGTTAGTGAAATGTTAAAAGAAAGTCAAAACCGAGTTCGATCAATGGCCCTGGTTCACGAACAATTGTATCAATCCAAAGACTTGTCCAACATTGATTTTGCTGAATATATCCAAAATCTCGCCCACAATTTATTCCAAGCTTATGAAATTCATGCAGAAGGCGTTAAGTTGCAAACAAACATTGCGCCGTGTTCTCTTAATATTGATACGGCAGTTCCTTGCGGATTAATTGTCAACGAGCTGGTGACAAATGCTCTCAAATATGCTTTTAAAGGACAAAGTAAAGGTAAAATTAACATAGATTTCACTTTAGAAAATAATAGACTTTGCGTGCTAACCGTGAGTGACAGCGGAATTGGTTTTCCTCAAGACTTAGATTATCGAAAAGCCCGAACGTTGGGTTTGCGACTGGTTGGGTCTTTAGTTAAGCAAATCCGGGGGAAAATAGAACTGTTAGAAACTGCTGGCACAACTTTTAGAATAACCTTTTGTAAACCTAAATTGCACTCGGAGGAAAAAAATTAGTGTACAATAAAAAAATTCTGATAGTTGAAGACGAGAGCATCATTGCGGAAGACATTTCCGACAGTTTGATATCTCTAGGATATAGAATAACGGGGATGGTCTATTCGGGAGAAGAAGCGATTGAATCGGCAGCCCAGTTGCGCCCGGATTTAGTTTTAATGGATCTTAACCTACAAGGAGAAATCGACGGCATTACAGCAGCCGAAGAAATTCGCTTGCGCTTTCAAATTCCGGTAGTTTATCTGACAGCTTATGCCGATGAAACTACTTTGCGACGAGTCAATAGTACCAAACCATTCGGCTATATTGTCAAGCCATTTGAAGAAAAAAACTTGCACACAACTATTCAACTGGCACTCTACCGACATCAGTACGACAGCTTGACAAACCTGCCGAATCGTTCGTTTTTGCGAGAAAAGTTAAGTCGAGTATTAGATGGTAAACAAGAATTGTCAGTAGTCGTTCCAGTTGTCACGCTTAGCTTAGATAAAATCAACCGCATTAACAGTACCTGGGGGCACGATATCGGCGACTCAGTGCTTTGCACCATCGCCCAGCGGCTAACTAACTGCATGGAAAACATTGATATTGTTGCTCGTTTGGAAGCAGCACAATTCGCGCTAATTCTTAAACCAGTTGCAGAAAAACAGGAGGTAGCTAAGATTGCTCAAAACATTTTAGATATTGTATCCCAAGGTATGATTGTCAAAGATTGCGAAGTCTATGTCACTGCTAGTATGGGGATCTGCTTGTATCCCGGGGACGGCACCGACGGAGATGAAATGCTGAAAAATGCTTATATAGCAATGTATCAATCTCAGCAGAAAGGCGGCAATACTTATCATTTTTATACGGCAAAAAACGCTAGTTTTTTTATTAATACACTTCTTCAGGAAACTTCACTGCGCCATGCTTTAAAAAGCTCAGAGTTTGAAATCTACTATCAGCCGCAAATAGAAATTAAAACAGGTAAAATGATTGGTGCTGAAGCTTTGGTGCGCTGGAATCATCCAGAACGGGGGCGCGTTTCTCCGGGAGAATTTATTCCAATGGCTGAAGAAATGGGCTTGATTGCACCGTTGGGCGAATGGGTATTAGAGACTGTTTGTCGGCAAAATCAAGCATGGCAAAGAGCAGGTTTGCCGCCCCTGCGAGTGGCAGTTAATGTGTCAGCGCGTCAATTCGAGCGCAAAAATTTCACGGAAAGAGTCAGGGAGATATTAACAGAAAGTAATCTCGATCCCAAGTGTTTGGAATTAGAACTGACGGAAAGTCTTGTTTTGCAAGACGAAATTGCAGCAGCTAAAGCTTTTACGGTGTGGAAAGATCAGGGGATTAGGATAGCAATTGATGATTTTGGAACAGGATATTCTTCTTTGAGTTATCCAAAACGCTTTCCGTTTGATGCGATCAAAATTGACAAGACTTTTATTCGGGATCTGGCAGACGATCGCCAAAATGCAGCGATAACAATAGCGATTATTCAAATGGCACACTGCATGAACATGACGGTGGTGGCTGAGGGGGTAGAAAATCAGCAAGAACTTGATTTTTTGTGCGATCACGAATGCGACGAAATTCAAGGCTATCTTTTCAGTCAGGCTTTGCCAAGGGCTGAGTTTGAAGCGCTGCTCAAAAGCGATAAGTGCTGGGAGTTAGGCTGGAGGAAGAAGGAAACAGCAATTTTAAGCTCAGGTTTGAGCAAACAAGAAACTCCTAATCGTCTTGGCAGTTGCTATAAAATAGGGTAATGGGTAATTGGTAATTGGTAATTTTCCCTAATGACTGATGAGTAATTTAAAAGATACGATCCAACTTCCCAGCCACAGCCCGAAACCGGAAGTAGCCACCAACAGGATAAACGTGTAAAGCCCGCTGGTAATGTGGATCAACCTTTCTGCGGCTACCATGCGCGCCACAACTCCAGCAATAATCCCGATCGCAGCCCAAGCCCCATAAACACTCTTAGACCCGGCGATAGCTAAGGCTTGGATGATCGCCTCCAAACTCGCCCCAGCCAAAGCCCCAGCCCACGCCCCAATCCCCAGCCCGATCGCACCAGAGAGTCCGACGGGGCGGCCAGAATGCACACCTACTTCCGTCACCAGCCCGCACGTCAAGCCGACAATCGCCCAACCCACGGCCACCACTAACGCCTTGACCCAATTCCCAGAACCAGTTCCAGCCATCAATCCCACCACTGTCACCACTCCCGCCACAGCCAAAACAACAGCCACGGCCCGCGACTGGGCCTCGGAACTGGCGATCGCCCCCAAACCAGCTCCAACAGCGCCCCAAGCAGCCCCTGTTACCATTCCTCCCGCCTGAAAACCGGCGATCGACCCCCCTACCGCCCCAGCCAAAACTAACGCCGCCAGCCACACTCTAGGCATTGCTGAACCCTCCGCCAGCAAAATCGCGGCCCACAGCCAATCTGCACCGCAGATTAAAGCCCACATCCACAGCGGCGCGGCTGATTCAGTCAAAATCCAACCGGTCAAGGCGTAACTCGCCACAGCGATTACCAGCGGCCACCAAGGGAAGCTTGGATACTGTTGAGATGGCCGCACTTCCCTCGGCGGGCTTGGCGGTTTTGAGTATTGAGTTGAAAATTCTTTTTTCCTTTTCGAGATCAGCTTTGGATAGTGTTGAGATCGCAGTGGTTGCCTCGCAACGCTTCGCCCAGGTTGCTTTCTGCCCCGCCGCGCTTGGCGATTGTGAGTGGTAAATCGTTTCTTGCTTGAAGAGTTTTTTTGAGTGAGAAATTTTTTGGAGGCGGCTTTTGGGCGGGTTTGACGGCGCTGGGAACCAGGCCTGGCGGCTGATTTTCCAGAACGCCTTCTCAGCGGCTTTTCCGGCGCAGGGGGCGGTGGCTGCTGAAACTGTTTTTCGATCGACCTCGATGATTCAGGCTGACTCAGAAACAACACCAACTGCTCGTAAGCTTCATTAATTTCTGTTAATCTTTGGTGAGCTTTTTGTTGCAGGCGGTCGTTGGTGGCAAACCGATCGGGATGCCACACAAACGCTAAATCCCTGTAAGCGCGCTTAATTTCTTGTAAGGAAGCTCCCGGCTCAATTTCGAGGATTTCGTAGCATCGGTTAATGTCACCCATAGACTTCGATCGGCAGATGTTGGTAAATTGGCGTGAAGCGAAGCTATCCCGAGTAGGAATCGTACTTCACATCTTCTACTATTCTCAGCCAAGCTGCACAGTAAGCCGCTCCCCGATCGAGTGTCAAGCGTCCTCAAGTCTGCGGGCCATCCTTCCGGTCGATCAATGCAGGCGGACAACTGAGTACAATGAGAAAATCCTTTCGTGCGATCGGTATTTGTGTCTGTGTCGGCAAATCAAGCTCCCATCTTCATCTTAGTTGACGGTCACTCCCTGGCCTTTCGATCCTACTTCGCCTTTGCCAAAAGTCGAGACGGAGGCTTGCGAACGACAACAGGCATTCCCACCAGCGTCTGTTTTGGCTTTCTCAAGTCGCTGCTGGAAGTGATGGCCGCCCACGATCCCCAGTACATGGCGATCGCCTTTGACCTCGCCACACCCACATTTCGCCACGAAGCAGACGACACCTACAAAGCGGGCCGAGCCGAAACACCGGAAGATTTTAAGCCGGATATCAAAAACCTGCAAGAACTCCTCACCTATTTGAATTTACCTGCAATAACTGCTCCCGGTTTTGAGGCAGACGATGTTTTGGGAACTTTGGCAAACAAAGCCAGCGCGGCCGGTTATCAGGTCAAAATCCTCACGGGCGATCGAGATTTGTTTCAATTAGTAGACACCGAAAAACAAATCGGCGTATTATATTTGAGTACGGATGAATTAAGGCGATCGGGCAAAGGCAAATCCCAAGAATACGGCCCGGAAGCAGTCAAAGAAAAACTCGGTATTTTGCCCGAACAAGTAGTAGATTACAAAGCTTTGTGCGGCGACAAATCCGACAACATCCCCGGAGTTAAAGGCATCGGCGACAAAACCGCACTGCAATTGCTGGAAGCTTACAATTCCCTTGATGGAATTTATGCAGCAATAGACGAGATTAAAGGAGCAACTAAGAAAAAGCTAGAAGAAGGCAAAGAAGCTGCTTATCATTCTCAACGCATGGCGACAATTGTCCAAGACGTGCCCTTAGAAATCAACTTAGAAGATTGCCAGCTTATAGGTTTTGACGAATCAGCCTTGATTCCCATGCTGGAAAAGTTGGAATTTAAAACATTTTTAAGCAAAGTAAAGCAAATTCAAAAGCGTTTTGGTGGCGTTGAAGAAAAGGAAAAACAAGAAGAGGAATCCTCGTTCCCAGGCTCTGCCCGGGAACGCACATCCAGAGGCTCTGACTCGTCGGAAAACACCCTAGAACAGCCATTGGAAGGTGTAAAAGAGCCATTGGAGGGTGTAGAAAAGCCATTGGAACAGGGCGGGCAAGATGCCCACCCCACAATAGATAAGTCACCTCCAACTTCTGAAAGTTCAGAAGAAAATGCCTTATCCTTTTGGAGTCATGATGATACCAAAGCCGCTCAGCAAGCAAACAAATTACCCATTAAACCCCGAATAATTCAAACAACCGAACAGTTAAACGAATTAGTCCAACTGCTGCAAACCCACACCGACAAAGCCTCACCCGTGGCGTGGGATACCGAAACCACCGCCATCGAACCGCGAGACGCCGAATTAGTCGGAATTGGCTGCTGTTGGGGAACCGGTGAAGAGGATGTTGCTTACATTCCTACGGGACATAAAACGGGCAAAAACTTGGACAAAACCACAGTTTTAAATGCTTTGCGTCCGATTTTGGAAAGCGAGAATTATCCGAAGGCGCTGCAAAATGCTAAGTTTGATCGATCGATCCTGCGCTGTCAGGGAATCAAACTAGCCGGAGTCGTCTTCGACACCATGCTAGCCAGTTACGTACTCAACCCAGAAACTAGCCACAGTCTCAGCGAATTGTCAAGGAAATACTTAGGCATTGTCGCCAAAAGTTACAATGAATTAGTACCGAAAAACAAAACAATTGCTGACATCAGTATTCCGGCGGTAGCTGACTACTGCGGTATGGATGTTCACACCACATTTGGGTTAGTAAATAAACTTAGAGCAGAATTGGATAAAGCTGATGAAGCTAACTTTCCGGGAAAGTCTTTGCACCAGTTGCTGCTGGAAGTAGAACAGCCCCTAGAACCAGTTTTAGCTGAAATGGAATACTGCGGAATTCGCATTGATTCAGAGTATCTGCAAGAACTGTCGCAGCAGCTAGAAAAGAGCTTAAAAGAAATAGAAGAAAAAACTTATCAAGCAGCGGGGAGAAAGTTTAATTTAGGTTCCCCGAAACAACTCAGCGAAATCTTGTTAGAAAAAATCCCGGATGAGTTTCAGAAAAAGTCTCGCAAAACTAAGACGGGATACTCTACAGACGCCGCCGTATTGGATAAATTGCAAGGAGACCACCCGATTGTAGACGATTTATTAGAACACCGAACATTATCCAAGTTGAAATCAACTTATGTGGATGCTTTGCCACAGTTAGTGCGTGCAGATACCGGGCGAGTGCATACAGATTTTAACCAAACTGCAACGGGTACGGGAAGGCTTTCTTCTTCTAATCCAAACTTACAAAATATTCCCATCCGTACCGAGTTTTCGCGGCAAATTCGCAAGGCTTTTTTACCGGAGTCAGGGTGGCTGATGGTGTCGGCTGACTATTCTCAAATTGAACTGCGAATTTTAGCTCATTTGAGTCAAGAACCTGTGTTAATAGAAGCTTACCAAAATAACCGAGATGTGCATACTGTGACGGCTCAACTGTTGTTTGAAAAAGAGGAAGTAACGCCGGACGAAAGACGGTTTGGCAAAACAATTAATTTTGGGGTAATTTACGGTATGGGGGCGATTAAGTTTGGTCGTTCGATGGGCAAAACTTCAGCAGACGGCAAAGAGTTTATTAAGCGATTTAACGAGCGTTACATTAAGGTTTTTGAATTTTTGGAGAAAGTAAAAAAAGAGGCGATCGCCCTCGGATACGTTACCACAATTCTAGGCCGCCGCCGCTATTTAAAATTCGAGAGCGAAAGCCTCCTGGACTTAAAAGGCCGCAATCCCCAAGACATTCACTCCGATAGACTTAAATCTGTCAGCAGAGATGACGCCCAATCTTTGCGGGCTGCCGCCAACGCTCCCATTCAAGGCTCTAGTGCTGATATCATTAAACTTGCCATGATTGAGGTACACAAAATTTTGCAAAACTATCAGGCGCGGCTGCTGCTGCAAGTTCACGATGAATTAATATTTGAAGTACCTCCCGATGAATGGGAAGAATTGCAGCCGAAAATTAGAACTGCGATGGAAAATGCTCTGCCTCTTAGCGTACCGCTGATAGTGGACATCCACGCTGGGCAAAATTGGATGGAAACAAAATAGACAGCAGCAACCGCACTTGGGGGAGAAAAAACAAGATGATGACAGCAGAAACACAAACTTTGTGGCAGCAGTTAAACGATGTAAAAAAACGCGCCACCGATTTAAACTTGCGCTTTTCCCAAGCAGCTCAAAAACTGCAAGACAGCGGCACTCCTTTATCCGAAAGCTTGGTTGAAGAATTAGCCGTCTACCGCCAAGATTTTGACACGCTATGCGCTAAAACTCAGCAATTGCCAAGCCAGCAAGCCGCACCTGCGGAGATTGTTTCTCTACAAGATATCGAAAGATTGCTGCTAAAAGCAGAAGTAGCAAAAATTCCCACTTGGCATCACTGCATTGACCTCGGTTGCGGAGTCATCACTCCGGGCGGCGGTAAAACCTCTTCTCCCCAAACCGAAGAAAAAATTGGACTTCCCGAAAGTTTAGAAGGAATGACTGTTTTAGATGTCGGTGCTTGGGATGGATTTTACTCTTTTGCCGCAGAAAGGCGCGGGGCTAAGCGCGTTTTGGCTACAGATTCCTTTGTTTGGCAATCCCCCGATGTTGGCAAAGGAGGATTTGAACTGGCCCGCAGAGTGCTCAAGTCTCAAGTTGAAGATATGGAGATAGACGTGCTCGAACTTTCGCCCGAGAAAGTAGGGGTTTTTGATTTGGTTTTGTTCTTGGGAGTGCTTTACCATATGAGGCATCCCCTGCTGGCTCTCGATCGAGTTTTCAGCGTCACCGGCAAGCAGTTAATATTAGAAACTCACGTCGATATGCTTGATTGTCAAAGACCGGCAGCGGCGTTTTACTGCGGCAGGGAACTGAATAATGACCCGACGAATTGGTTCGGACCAAATGCTTTGGCGGTGAAAGGGATGCTGGAAAGTGCAGGGTTCCGCGACATCAAAGCTGTTAATATTTCCCAAGCTAGCGGTACGTGCGCCCGGATGGTTTTTCACGCTTGGCGTTAGGGAAAGGCTGAAAGTGCGATCGGTTAATTAAACTCACCACATAAAGGTAAATTAATAGACAGACAGAACGATGAGTAAAACTAAAATCGCCATTTTCCCAAAAATAAAAACCTTAAGTGCAGTTGCTTTGCTATTGTTACTATTCGGGTGTCCACAAAAGTTAGCGCCCAACAACTATGCTGTCAAGCGAGTCAGCGACGGCGACACTCTTGTCGCTAGCGATAGCGCTGGAAAAGATATCAAAGTGCGTTTTGCCTGCATAGATGCACCGGAAGTCGCGCACACAAATGCTGAGAAAAATAGCAAAGCAGCAGCAAAAAAAAATCAATTTAAGTGGGGAAATCTAGCGCACCAAAGAATGCAGCAGCTTGTAAACCAAGGGGGCGGTCGCGTTGTTTTGACCGTCACCGATACTGACCGCTACGGCCGCAAAGTGAGCGAAGTTCGCTTGCCAAACGGCACATTTGCCCAAGAAGTTTTGATCCGCGAAGGATTAGCAATGGTTTACCGTCCTTACTTGAAAAACTGTCCGAGTGCAAGTATTTTGGAAAAAGCGGAAGCCGAAGCTAAGAAAAATCGCCGCGGCGTTTGGGGTGATTCTAAGTTTGTTCCTGCGTGGAAATTTCGCAACAGCGATAAATGAACGGAAGCAGGAAGTTAGACAAGGGATTGTAGAACGGATTTAATGGATTTAACCCATGGATTTTGAGTAGGGACATGGCATTGCCTTGTCCTTACGGGAGCTACGACTTTTAAGAATTGGTATAAGATTGATGATTGTAGCAAGATTTTTTTAAATTGGTATTATGTTGTTGGCCTGGAATCTGGGAACCTGTATCAGACATTTACAGTCTTGGACTGATTCAGGTCTTGTTAAACCCAGTCTCTACTATAAATCTTAGGTTGAGCTGCGCCGCATCCGCCCAGAAACCCGGTTTCTAGATCCCGATGCCGATCGCCCTAATTTAGTACAATACAATCAGGACGAGGCTCTGCTCGTACCGTCCGCAATCTGTGGAGTTTCGGCGATAGCTGACGCCAGATTCATCTAAAACCAGACATGAGTTCGATCGCACTTTTCTCCGACCTGTTTTTGATGAAAAGTCAACAAATGTGATAGGCTCCAGATAAACCAATAGACTGCTGACAAAAGCGGTCGATTGCAATCACCCAAAATTAACTTTAAGGGACATCAATGAATTTCAAACATCTGGTTATTTCCGGCCTTGCCCTGATCCTCGGTACTGCAATTGTAGGAAATGCGATTGCTCAAGAACTGACCGACGACCAAAAAACGGTTGTTTGTCGCTTGAAAACAGAAGTTGACCAGCGGAAAGGCAACGGTCAAAAATTAGTATTTGTGCCGTTGCTGGGTCAAGTTCGCAAGCAAGTTTCATCTCCTTTTAGAGCCACGCTGCATCCTAATGTGGAGTATGTTTTTGTTGCCACTTGCGACGGAAATTGTCAGGATTTAAACTTATCTCTTAAGGATGAAAGCGGTCAGGAAATCGCTGCGAGTCAAAAAACAGGCGAACTGGCGTCACTCTCTTTTACTCCCCCATCCCAAGGTCAATATCAAATCACTGCTAAACCGGGCGAATGCACGACGGCAGAGGGTTGCAGTTACGGTCTGGGAATCTTCGTTCCTGCCTCTGCAAACGTACCTAATGCTTCAAGAATTCCTGCTGAGATAGCACAATTTCGACTTTGCCAGTAGAGGAGAAATTACAAGTTGTGAGTTGTGAGTTGAGTTAAGTTGTGAATAACAAATCTAACTCATAACTTGCAACTTATAACTCGTAAATTTTAATTAGTTATTCACAACTTAGCCCAAGTGTCAAGCAGAGAAAGCAGTGGAACTTTGCACAGACCCGAAACTGCCGAAATTTGGTTGGGGATGAAAAACTCTATTTACCCTCACGCAGGCATCAATTAGAATATAGATACTGCCTCTCAGGGTGACGAGTATATTGCCCATGTCTTCAACCTTAGCCTCGAAAAATCAACCCCATCACCCTCCTCAAAGAGATTTGAGAAATCTGTTCAGTCGCTTGGGTATCAGGCAGAAAATCGGCTGCGGATACGCCTTGGTCATTGGTATTGCCGTTTTGGGTGCTGTGGCGGGACGGGGAGTAGAATTTTATTACAAACAGCAGGTTCGGGAAAAACTGGCGATCGACCGAGATAAAGGGGAAATCCTGAGCAACCTCAATAGTACGGTACAGGAAGTCAGAATTCACCAGCAAAAGCTGGTCAGTCTGACGGCCAAACCGCAAATTTTCGATCGCGAACGCTCGGAATTCCTGACTCGCGTTGCTCAGATGAGCGGCATCCTCGAACAACTGCAAACCTTTCCACCGACGAAGAATCCCGAGGTGGCCAAAGACTACGAACTGCTTCAACAGTTCGTTCAAGCCAACGGCAAAACAGTAGAATCATACTTTCAAGAAGTACAAAAATTGTTGGGGACTGCGAAATTATCTGGTTTAAATCCGCAGCAGCAGCAGGCTTTCCAGCGGAACTTGAACAATTTTGTCGCTGGCAAAACCGCTTTGAAACTCGAACAGTTTTCGCAGGATTCAGCCAAACTGGCCGGCAGCTTTGGCGAGAAAGCAGACGAGGCATTGAGTACCTACGACAAAGCAGAAAAGCTCGGAACTCTAATTCTCATTTGCTCTCTCTTGATATCAGCCGCGAGCGCAGCAATTCTAGCAGCATACACCAGCGGGGCGATCGCTCGCTCCTTAGAAGCCACCACCCTCATCGCTCAGAGAGTCACAGAAGAATCCAACTTTGATTTGCAAGTACCCGTCACTACTTCCGACGAAGTGGGAATGCTAGCAATTTCCCTCAACGAACTAATCCAAAGAGTCGGGGAATACACAGAAGAATTGCACGAAGCAAAAGTAGCCGCCGAAGCTGCAAACCGCTCGAAAAGTGCATTTCTGGCCAACATGAGCCACGAACTACGCACCCCCCTCAACGCCATCATTAACTACAGCGAAATGCTGCAAGAAGATGCTCAAGATTCCGGTTCAGAAGACTTTCTCCCGGACTTAGAAAAAATTCAAACCGCAGGCAAACACCTACTGGATATGATTAGCGACATCCTCGATATTTCAAAAATAGAAGCCGGTCACGTCACCCTTTATTTGGAAAACTTCGACGTGGCAACCATGATTGAAGAAGTGATGACTACGGCTCAACCGCTAGTAGAAAAAAAAGGCAATGCTTTAGCACTGAAAACAAAAGGTGAACTCGGCACAATGTACGCCGACCAACCGAAAGTGCGGCAAATTCTCCTCAATTTGCTCAGCAATGCTGCCAAATTTACCGAAAAAGGCGTCATTACTATCGGCGTCGAAAGAATTAAAATTGAAAAGTCAAGATCCACGAAACAAAATAAAAATAATGATTTTTACTCGGGTTCAAACTACACTTCTCAAGTTTTAATGTTTCGAGTCAGCGACACCGGCATCGGCATGACGGACGAGCAATTAGAACAGATATTTAAACCTTTTACCCAAGCTGATGCTTCGACTACCCGCAAGTACGGAGGGACGGGTTTGGGATTGACAATTAGCCAGCGTTTGTGTCAAATTCTCGGCGGCGAAATTAGCGTCGAAAGCGAAGACGGTAAAGGTTCAACTTTTATTGTCAGTCTCCCGGAACGGGTGGTGATGCAGGCATGAAGTCAGGCAAGATATGGATTTTGACACGGATACACGGATTAATGATTGAGCATTCGTCAATAATCAGGAGGCAGATATTCAAGGGAAAATAAAGAGGGAAGAAGGAAGAGGGAAATTTTAAAATATATTGATATATCAATTATCAAAATAAAGAATAATTAACAACCAGATCCGGACTAACGCACAGACTCTATCTGTAGGTGCGCCTTGTGCACCTTACAGATAGGGGTTCTGCGTAAGTTTTGATAATTCCCAGGTCAAAACCTGGGAATATAGCAAGCCTAAAGAACAAAGCCTTGTACAACATTAGTTTTCAATACTCCTTCAAAAGTGCGTTCTGTCTTGTCCACCAGGACAACGACATTGCGCCCGTTCGGAGACAAACGAACTTCTCGGATTGAATAAGAGAACACCCAATCTTGAAAATTGTTCAGCGATCCGAGGACACGCTGCCGACCGTTATGATTAATTACAAGACGCATTGCCGCGCTTTCTTTGCCAGGAGAAGTAGTTTTTTGCCGCTGTTCCAGGCGAATTTGTAAAGGCTTTGCTGTATTGACTTTGACGGCGACTGTCTCGCTTCCATTGGCTCCGGGAGTACGAGAAATAATGTTCCGTTTAGTTCCAGCTTTAGGAGGAGTTAACTTCAAAGTTTGCCTGTTATTCCAACTTTTTTTAAGCAAGTCATCTTCTGCCATTTTAGTGCTTTTATTCGAGTCGGGCTCCCCATATTTAGTTTGGATACACCCATTTTTGATGCAGGAATTTGCAGGGACTCGAACAATTTGCAATTTTGCTTTGGGAATTCCCGCTCCTGTATCTCTGGAACTTTCTAGATACAAGTAGTAATTGCTGTCGGCGGAAAAACCAGACATCCGGTGTGCGGCACGCCAGGTACTTGCCAAAGCTTCAGGGGCTAGTGCGATCACGGAACTTGCTATAATTCCTAACGAAATTAAAGGTAAAATTTTCATGGCTATATTTTCCAGTTCTGAGAGTTATAGCGGCTGTTATTGATTAGTTAAACAATAACGCTTTGGGTTTAGCTATAGGACTGTGACGCTTATCAAGTCCTCTCTCCTATTTACATGAGTGTTTCTCAATTTTCCGCAAGAGACTGTTTAAGAATGTGCAGTTTTTTCAAGTGGCACTAGAAAGCATTTTTAATGTGAGAGTTGCTTTTATCTCACATCTTGCACCATTCTCAAGAACAGGCAAGATGCCTGTTCCACAAAGAGTGAATTTTCTTGTGGAACAGGCATCTTGCCTGTTCATAAAAAGCTTATTGAGAATGGTGCAACATCTCAGTTTTATCCAAGAGTGCAACTTTTAGGGGCGACAGTTTGCTTTTGACTGCGAGAGACTGCTACACAGGACGGAAATACCTATCTACAGAGAGGGGAACACCGATCCGATCGCCCTCCGCAACTCCCTACAATGACAATTGTACGGGCGATCAAGCCATTGCCTCTACAGCAGTCATCATTTTCTATTCAGGGAATTAAAATTTATGCAACCGAATAATCCAAACCAATTTACAGAAAAAGCCTGGGAAGCCCTCGCGCGCACCCCAGAAGTTGTCAAAGCAGCCCAGCAGCAGCAGCTAGAAAGCGAACATTTGATGAAAGCTTTACTGGAACAAGAATCGGGACTTGCTACCAGCTTATTTAACAAAGCGGGAGTTTCTGTAGCAAAATTGCGCGATCGCACTGACGAGTTTATCAGCCGCCAGCCCCGAATCACTGGAAGCGGCGGCAACGTTTATCTCGGTCGTTCTCTCGACACTTTGCTCGATCGCGCCGACACTTACCGAAAAGAGTACGGCGATGAATTTATTTCCGTCGAGCATTTGATACTAGGTTACGTTAAGGACGATCGCTTCGGCAAAAATTTACTACAAGAATTTAAACTATCTGAAGCTAAACTCAAAGACATAATTGCCCAAGTCCGGGGGAACAACAAAGTGACCGATCAAAATCCAGAAGGGAAATACGAAGCGCTGGAAAAATACGGCCGAGACTTGACTGAAGCCGCGCGTCAAGGCAAACTCGACCCGGTAATCGGAAGAGATGACGAAATCCGCCGCACGATTCAAATTTTGAGCCGTCGCACCAAAAATAACCCGGTATTGATTGGGGAACCGGGAGTCGGCAAAACTGCGATCGCCGAAGGACTCGCCCAGCGAATTATCACCGGAGATGTGCCGCAATCTCTCAAAGACCGACAATTAATTAGCTTAGATATGGGCGCATTAATTGCCGGTGCAAAATTCCGGGGAGAATTTGAAGAACGCTTGAAAGCGGTGCTCAAAGAAGTGATGGACAGCAACGGCAAAGTCATCTTATTTATCGATGAAATTCACACCGTTGTCGGGGCCGGCGCAACTCAAGGATCGATGGATGCGGGCAACTTGCTCAAACCCATGTTAGCGAGGGGAGAATTGCGCTGCATCGGCGCTACCACTCTCGACGAATACCGCAAGTATCTCGAAAAAGATGCGGCATTAGAACGCCGCTTCCAGCAAGTTTATGTTGACCAACCCACCGTTGAAGATACTGTCTCAATTTTGCGGGGTTTGAAAGAACGGTACGAAGTTCACCACGGCGTTAAAATTTCTGACAGCGCCCTAGTGGCGGCGGCTACTTTGTCTACTCGATATATTAGCGATCGCTTTCTTCCAGACAAAGCCATTGACTTAGTGGACGAAGCAGCGGCTAAACTCAAAATGGAGATTACCTCCAAGCCGGAAGAACTCGACGAAATCGATCGCAGGATTTTGCAGCTAGAAATGGAGAGACTGTCGCTGCAAAAAGAAAGTAACGCTGCTTCGATCGAACGCTTGGAAAGACTGGAAAAAGACTTAGCCAACCTCAAGGAACACCAAAACGGTTTGAATGCCCAGTGGCAATCGGAAAAAGGTGTCATCGGCAGCATTCAAAAGATTAAAGAACAGATTGATAAGGTGAATATTGAAATTCAACAAGCTGAATTAAAATATGACCTGAACCGCGCTGCTGAGTTGAAATATAGCAAGTTAACTGAATTGCAAAAACAACTGCAAGAAGCAGAAGCTCAACTTTCAGCAACTCAAACCACAGGTAAAACTTTGCTGCGGGAAGAAGTTACAGAAGGTGACATTGCGGAGATTATTTCCAAGTGGACGGGAATTCCGATCAGCAAGTTGGTTGAATCGGAAATGCAAAAACTTCTGCACTTGGAAGATGAACTGCACAAGCGGGTAATTGGACAGGATGAAGCGGTGACGGCGGTTGCAGATGCAATTCAGCGCTCGCGCGCAGGTTTAGCAGATCCAAATCGTCCGGTTGCGAGTTTTATTTTCCTCGGTCCCACGGGTGTTGGTAAAACGGAATTAGCCAAAGCATTAGCTTCTTATCTGTTCGATACTGAAGAGGCGATCGTGCGAATTGATATGTCGGAATACATGGAGAAACACGCAGTTTCGCGGTTAATTGGTGCGCCTCCGGGATACGTTGGCTACGATGAAGGTGGACAATTAACTGAGGCTGTGCGCCGCCGTCCTTACTCAGTGATTCTATTTGATGAAATCGAGAAAGCACACCCTGATGTATTCAACATCATGCTGCAAATTCTGGATGACGGCCGCGTCACGGATGCTCAAGGTCACACGGTAGACTTTAAGAATTCTGTGATTATTATGACATCGAATGTCGGCTCTCAATACATCTTAGATGTGGCGGGAGATAACGAACAAATGCGGAGTCGGGTGATGGAAGCGATGCGGGGAACTTTCCGCCCGGAATTCTTGAACCGGATTGATGAGATGATTATCTTCCACGGTTTGAGTAAGGCCGAACTGCGGCAGATTGTGCTGTTGCAAGTTAAGCGCTTGGAAAAACGGTTAGCCGATCGCAAAATGTCTCTGAAATTGTCGGAATCTGCGATCGACTTCTTAGCAGAAATTGGTTACGATCCGGTTTACGGTGCGCGGCCATTGAAGCGGGGAATTCAACGCGAGTTGGAAACGCAAATGGCGAAGGGTATTTTGCGGGGAGATTTTGCTGACGGGGATACGATTTTTGTGGATATCGAGAATGAAAGGTTGGCGTTTAAGCGGCTGCCGGCACAGTTGGTGACTGCTAAATAATTTGGATAGGGTGGGCTGCGGCCCACCTTATTTTTTTGAGGCGATGGTTCTTTTTTTGACCGCAGATGTAAGCGGATGGACGCGGATGGACGCGGATGGGATTGCGGGCGATCGCCCGTCTGTTACCCTCTCATCAATGGATGATTGTTGCCCGCTTCCGCAGTCGTTCAGATGCAGACGGGCATTTTCAGTTTTTGCAACAAACCATACCTCACGTTAAGTTTGAGGTTGTGTTCGATCGTACTGGCGATCGTCACCGTTTAGCTGCACCGGGCGATCGCCCTGACAATATCCTCACTAGCGCGTTATAGATTGTAATTTTTCCGCTAGTGTCTGTTAGCTCAAGTTGGCGATCGCACTTTTTTTGATAAGTGCGATCGTCTTTCCTTTCTTGAGTCCCCCTCTGGTGGGATGATAGTTTCTGTAGAAGCGATTTCAATCGCCGAGTTATCTGTTGGGCTGTCTCTACTAACTTACTTCCGCACCATCACAGAGCGAATCACAGCATTCGGGTGATACTTATTAGTCTGATAAAACCCCCCTTTACCAGCGCCATAAACTCCTCCAAATTGTTTGCCTTCAGCCTTGGGAACAAACATAATGTTTCTAGTGGGTTGCTTGGCAAATACAACCCCTTCTCTCATTTCATTATCCACGTTATAAGATAAAGTAGCCTTACCGTAAATTGCCTCGGCTTGTTTCAGAGTCATTCCTGGCCGGACGCCCTGAACTGTTTTATAATTAGCATTTTCAGTCATCAAAAGTTCAATGACATCGGTATCTTTTAGCTTTGTACCCGCAGCATAAATAATCCGATATTGCACTTTTCGCGACTGGGTGACAGCCACAGCATCAAAGTCTACCATAAAAGGAGACTGAACTTTAAACAGTGCCGTGGAACCCAAAGCCTTTTTCAATTGTCCGAAAGTCATCCCCACTTTCGCCGCTCCAATTCCGCGATCGGAAATTGTTAAATTTGCAGAAGGTGTTTTTTGAGCAGCATTTGCCGCTTCTCCCAGCACATTTGTAGCCCCAGGCGCAACAGTGGAACCGGGAGTCGAAATTAAAGTGAGGTAACTGCCGATCGCCAATAAAACAGCTATCATTGATCCAGACAAAACTTTAAAATTCAACATGACTAATTCTCCTAGATTTCAAATGCGACTATCTACCCGCATCTTTTTGACTATCCTGGGCCTCACCCTCCTAGTTTGGATTCTCAGAGGTGTTGGCCTCTTGACATTCATTCCCGGTGGTGTCATTTGGATACTGATTTTGCTGTCTTTTGTTGCGGGCATCCTCAGCACTTTACTCCGTAGGTAAGCCCGCATCCGGCAAATAACAATTAACACTTCAAAATTAACAAATTATTTTAATTTTGGTTGTTTCATAGCCTTTCCCACCGTCACATTCAACTGAGCGCCGATCAGCATCACCAAAGAAGAAATATCCAGCCACAGCAGCAACACAATAAAACTTCCGATTGTGCCGTAAGCCCAACTAAAATTGCCCACATGCAAAACATAAAACCGAAATAAAGCTGAAAATAGCGCCCACAAAATAGCAGCAAAAACAGCTCCTGACACAATAGGAATATCTGGTTGGCGGCGGCTAGGCCCGTAGCGGTAAATAAAGGCAAAAGCCAGTGATACAATTCCCAACGAAATCGGCCACCGCCACAGCCGCCAAGCACCTAATAGTTGCGACTCTAAAGGGCAATTGCCGGCGAGGAGCAAGCAATTTTGGACATCTTTTAAATCGCAATTGGCGACGGACTCCAGCAGGCAGCTCTGGCGGGCAATAGCTTGTACAATTAAGTCGCTGACAAATACTACTCCCGATGCTAAAATTAACAGCACAATTGTACCGATACTCAGCGCCAGAGAAATAAGTTTGGCTTTCCAAAATGGTCTAGTTCGATCGCTCCGGATTTCATGGATGCGATCGAGTGCAGCCATCGCCGCGCTCATTACTCCAGAAAATGCCCAAATAGCTCCAAAAAAGCTCACCGAAAACAGCCCTTTACTCCGAGTTAACAGAATTTCTTTGATTAAGCCACCAATCAAATTCCGCACGTCATCGGGTATAACTTCGCCCAAAAGACGGGCTATTTGATACAGTGTTGACTGCAAAGGTTCAAAGATAGCGATCGCAGATAAGATAGCCAACAGCCCCGGAAACAGCGCCAGCATAGAATTGTAGGCCATTTCCGCAGACAGCCCCGGCAAGCGCTGCTCTCCCGCCTTAGCGCCGACTTCCTTGAGCGTACCCCAAGTCAAACACCGACAAAACAGCCAAAAACCCCCCAATTTCCGTTTGAGAGCTCGAAGCAGCCTTAAAAGTACCTCAAACAAAGCTAAAATCAGGTAGCGCAACCAGTAAAAAATGTTCATAGCGCACAGGAAACGGGGCGAAAGATGAGGTAACACAACTCGTTAATTAATTAAGCCATTATCAACTCGCAATTGCCAATTCCCAGTTCCCCAATCTAAAATCTAAAATCTAAAATCTAAAATCAATATTATGGCTCAGGATGTCAGACAGTGGTTAGATGAAATCAAGCGGCTGCAACAGCAGTTAACAGAAGTTTCGCGCGATCGCGATGAGGCCGGTGAAAGTGCTGCTCAGTGGCGCCAACTCTACAATACCGAAGCCGAGCAGCGGCGGAATGATGCTAAATTAACTCAGCAAAGCATCGCTTCTCTGGAATCACAAATAGAGCAATTACAAAATTTTTCCCCCCCTGTACCCGAAGGTGATGATGCTGGAGTTGCTCGCCAGCAGGAAGTCGCACAACTGCAAACAGTAGGCGAACTTAAAGCTAAGTTAGCAGAAGTTCTCGAAGAGCGCGATCGGGCGATCGAACAAGTTAAACAACTCACTCAAGCCCTCAAACAAGAAGAAGCCCGTCACGCCGAAACGAGCAAAAATTTAACTAGCGCCCTCGGAGATGCCGTTGACTTGCTCACCAAAGCCCAAAATCCTGCCCCTGCCAAAACCGAGACAGTATATTCTTTAGAGATAGTACCTACTCGCACAGCAAATCCTGGCGAAACTGCTCTGGAAATCCGCCAAACTTCAGCCCAAACAGGCAAAAATCCCGCGCAGCTTCCACCTTCTAAAAATCAGTTACTCGATCTACCGCCCTTTGGGAATTAGAAGTTAAAAATTCAGGAATTGTCGGTATGGCGAGTCCCCTTAGCAGGTGGGATTTAGTCACCGATGCGTTGTTTTTGCTTTTCCTGCAATTAAGCGGCATTAATTTCTCAGCTTCTTTATGATATTCAATTCCGGTTATATCGGAATGATTAAAGCACAGATGACGCAGAGGATACAGAGGAAGGGAAGAGAGATGAATAATTCCGATGAAGGGCTGAGTTGATATTATTCCGCATCTACGGATGATCTACTAATCGATGTAACTGTAATATATCCCAACCTATAATCCCCATTCAAAATTTTGAGCACTGCCAAAAAATCGGGATCATCTCATATTTGTAAAAACACTTATTCTGGCTCGTTCCTTCTTCCTTCTTCCTCTTTCCTCCTGACTCCTGGCTCCTGGCTCCAATTTTGGGCTTGGCTGCAAAAGTGAGATGCTCCCAAAAAATATTCCTCGCGTCGTACCAACCTACACCCTTTAGATAGAATTTAATCGAGCTAAATTTTACTACTATCGACAACGACTGATACGCGAGGAAACTTCATGAAGGCAGAGATATCCATAGTCTGGAAAAAGATGCAGAGCATGATCGACAGCTTTATGCTCATGCTGCCTAATATTGTACTGGCGTTAATTGTCTTTGCTATTTTTTACTCTGTAGGTAGGCAAATTAAGAGAGTGGTCAGGCGAGTTACCCGCCACCACCACCAAGCTCGAAATTTGGGGCTGGTGTTAGGACGGTTAGCCCAGAGTGTGATCGTTCTAGTTGGTCTATTTATTTCTCTTTCGATTGTAATTCCTACATTGAAAGCTGGCGATTTGGTGCAACTGCTGGGAATTAGCGGGGTGGCGATTGGTTTTGCATTTCGCGATATCTTGCAAAACTTCTTAGCGGGTATCCTAATTCTGTTGACGGAACCGTTCCGAATCGATGACCAAATTGTGTTTAAAAACTTTGAGGGAACGGTAGAAAATATTGAGACCCGCGCTACAACAATCCAAACCTATGATGGGCGGCGGATTGTCATTCCTAATGCCGAATTGTTTACGAATACGGTGACAGTGAATACCGCTTTCGATCAACGCCGCATGGAATACGATATTAGTATTGGTTACGGCGACGATATTGACCACGCCAAGCAGTTAATCCTGGAAGCACTGTACAGCCTGAAGGAGGTTTTGAAAGTTCCTGCACCCGATGTACTGGCGATGGATCTAGCAGAAAGTACGGTCAATATCCGCGTTCGGTGGTGGATTGCTCCGCCGCGCCGAATTGACGATCTGCGATCGCGCGACAAGGTAATTTGTGCTATTAAAAAAAAGCTATATGTGGAAAACGGCCTCGATTTGCCTTATCCCACGCAGAACATCTTGTTCCACGATCAAACCGAAGAAACCGATGGCGATCGCTCCCAGCAGCGTGAAGGATGGCCCGCAGACAAACGTAAAGTTCCGAAACCTAATCGTATTCGCCGCTCTGTGCGAAAACTGACCCAAGGGCGATCGCAACACGACGACAACGGAAAATCTTAACCGCATCCCCAGTCATGCAAAATATCAAGCTGAGCAAACTGTGGGATTCGCTGCACTGCGATGTTGCAACCGGAATTGATATCACTCGCCGAGTGATTAAAGGAGTAACAAACCAGGATTGATATGAAGCCTAATTTTCAAGCAAAAACCACAGTCCGATTGCCATAAACTAAAACACGATTTTGTAAATGATATCGCACGGCTCTTGCTAACACAACTCTTTCTAAATCTTTACCTTTGCGAACCAAATCAGACACTTCATCGCGGTGACTCACGCGCACAACATCTTGTTCGATAATCGGGCCAGCATCTAAATCAGGTGTAACATAGTGGGCTGTTGCACCGATAATTTTTACCCCTCTTTCATAAGCCCTTTGGTAGGGATTTGCACCCACAAACGCGGGTAAAAATGAATGGTGAATATTAATCAGATTGGGAAATGCGATCGTAAAGTCTTGACTCAATATTTGCATATATTTGGCCAAAACTACTAAATCAATTTTATATTTATTAAGAATTTCTAACTGTTTTGTTTCTTGAAGAGCTTTATTGTCTTTAGTAATTGGAATATACTCAAAGTCGATACCGTATTGTGCGGCAATAGGCTTTAAATTTTGATGGTTACTGATTATCAGGGGAATTTCACCTCTGATTTCTTGCGCTCGCTGTCGCCAAATCAAGTCTAATAAACAATGATCTTGACGGCTTACAAAAACCGCGATCCGCCGAATTTGATGGGAGAAATGCAATTGCCAGTTGGCTTGTAAGTCCTTGGCAATTTCACTAAAAGCAGGTGTTATTTGTTCGGTGGTTAAGTCAAAATCATCTAATTGCCATTCTAGCCTGCTTAGAAATAATCCGGCGGTAAAATCTGTATGGTGATCCGCGTGGATGATATTGCCGTTGTGGGAGGCGATAAAGTTAGCAAGTAAGGCGACGAGTCCTTTGCGATCGGGACAGGCAATTAACAGGGTTGCAGTAGGGCTAGTCATTGTATAATCGCTAAAGTTTTATTGACGCTCCGCACCATACAAGCTTTTTGAAGTTATTCTGTAGGGTGTACGCTACGCAGCTTACTGTTACTCGAACTACCGCCGTTTGGTAATCAGGAATTTAAAATACTGCTTGCTGCTAAGATTTGTTGTGCGGTTAACTGTAAGTCTGGGAAGAGCGAAGAAATCAGTCGATCGCTCTTTTGAAACAACTGTTTTTGATACTCATCTTCTCGCAGCATACAAATCGTAATGGTCGGCTGTTTGGGTTTGCCAATATATTCTCTGCCGCCAATGCCCAGATAATCCACAATCCAATACTCAGGCACTCCCAGCAGTGCGTAATCTTCAACTTTGCGGGCGTAGTCGTTCTGCCAATTGGTGCTGACGACTTCAGCGATTAGTTTAATTGAGTTTCCCGATGTAATTACAGGTTCTTGTTGCCACAAAGGTTCATTAATTAGTTGAGTTCGATCTACTACAAGTACGTCGGGGCGAAACGCTGTTGCTGTTCCTAATAGTTTGATGAGACAGCGAGGGGGAATAAAGTAGGGTAGATCCACACGATCGATTTCTACATTGAGTTTTCGCCCGAGGAAGGCGGATACTTGTTCGTGCGGCCCCGTTGGTTCGATTTCGGTTAATTCACCATCGATTAGTTCGTAACGATCGCTGTCGCCAAAGTTGGCAATAAATTCATCAACACTTAGAAGTTTGGCAGGTGATTGAACCATTCTGTTTGCTCCTGGTGATGAATTAAGAATTTTTTTTACGAACCGCAGAGGACGCAGAGGACGCAGAGGAAGAGAAGAGAGAGAAGATGACAAAGAGTTTTCATATTTCCCTCTTCCTTCTTCCTTCTTCTTAAAACCCCATCGCCCCAGCTACTGCATCCAAAGTCGGAGCAATGCCACTTTTAAATTGATTGTTGCTGTGATTAATTGCGGTATCCGGGTCTTTCAAACCGTTACCAGTCAGCACGCAAACCACCGTCGCCCCAGTTGGAACTTGGTCTTTTACCTTCAGCAAACCGGCCACAGAAGCTGCACTCGCCGGTTCGCAGAAAATCCCTTCCTGCGATGCTAACAAGCGGTAAGCGTCCAGAATTTCGGCGTCGGTGACTGCTGCAAAACCGCCGCGGCTGGCTTCGGAAGCTGCGATCGCCTGTTTCCAGCTAGCGGGGTTGCCGATCCGAATTGCCGTCGCCAGGGTGTCCGGGTTCGCCACAGCCTCGCCCGTTACCAAAGGCGCAGCCCCGGCGGCTTGAAATCCCATCATCCGTGGCAATCGCGAACATTTTTTGGCTTGGTGGTATTGACAAAAGCCCATCCAGTATGCTGTGATATTTCCCGCATTTCCGACGGGAATGCACAGCCAGTCAGGGGCGTCGCCCAAGGCGTCCACCACTTCAAAAGCACCGGTTTTCTGACCTTCCAAGCGGTAAGGATTCACCGAATTTACCAAGGTCACGGGGTAGTTAACCGCCATTTCGCGGACAATTTCTAAGGCTCGATCGAAATTTCCCCCAATCGAAATGACTTCGGCACCGTAAAGCAAAGCTTGCGCCAACTTGCCCAAAGCCACGTAACCCTCGGGAATCAACACGAAAGCTCGCATCCCCCCGCGTCGGGCGTAGGCGGCGGCGGCGGCCGAAGTATTGCCGGTACTGGCGCAAATTACTGCCTCGGCACCAGCTTCCTTCGCCTTGGAAATCGCCATTGTCATCCCCCGGTCTTTGAAACTACCAGTGGGGTTGAGGCCGTCGTATTTCACCAGGACGCGCACGTCTCGACCAATGAGAGAGGCGATCGCCGGTGCTGGAATCAGGGGAGTATTGCCTTCTTGGAGGGTCACTACCGGTGTGGTTTCCGTCACCGGCAGGTAGGGGCGATAAGCTTCGATCAAGCCGGGCCAGCCGTAGCGTTTCGGCTCGGCGGCGCGGGCAGCAGAGTTAGCAGCAGAGTCAGTAGCAGGTAGAATCAGGGTCACGATGTCAATGGTTTTAGGCAATGGCTAAGGAATTTACACTAATTTTAGCTCGATCGGTTAATTTGATGTTTAATACGATCGGTTCAGGTTAAAGTAACTTAATGGTGTGAATGTGTAGATATGTCTACTCAATTACTAATGTCAAATAATTCATCCACTCTTTCCCGGCCTCAAGTTACCGCGAGCAATCCCGAAATGGCTAGTTCTTCTACCCTATCGACCACTTTTGCCCGCAAAGTAGATTTGGTGAAGTGCCCCTACCAAGCCGATCAGCAAGTTAAGTTCCTGCACTTGCAAGCAGAAATCGAATCCTTGCTGCTGGAAGTGCAAAGCCTCAAACAGCAACGCTCGATGGCTGGCTTGCGGGATCTCGACCCGATTTCTGGCAGCAACAGCAATTAGCAGACAACAGTCGCTAATGCTAATTGTCCTGGCCCTGTGTTATAAAAACGAATGTTTTGCTACCCGCAGTATTTTTTGCCAAAAGTGCTAGAAATTCCTAACTGCGGATAGCGATCGCTAGCTTTTGCTAAAACGCGCTTGCCTACAGCTCAACTCGTCTGCTGCTTGCTGGCAACGAGCTGACATTTTACGGCGCTTTTTTATTGCGCTAATTTGTTAAGCCATCCTCATGGCATACGGAGAATCGAAATCAGTTTATGACAGCATCGATCGAAAAACCACTAAATTTGACATCCGCAAGTGACACTTCCAACCTGCGCCTGAAAGATATTCTCAAAACCCTGCCGCGGGAAGTATTCGTCAAAAACCCCCGCAAAGCTTGGACAAAAGTAATCGTCAACGTTTTGCTAGTTGCGGTCGGTTACTGGGGCATAGCAGTCTCTCCTTGGTTTCTACTACCCCTAATGTGGATTTTCACAGGTACCGGATTAACCGGTTTTTTTGTGATCGGGCACGACTGCGGGCACCGGTCATTTGCTAACCGCCGCTGGGTAAACGATTTAGTCGGACATCTCGCATTTCTGCCGTTAATTTATCCGTTTCACGCATGGCGCCACGGCCACAATTACCACCACAAGCACACCAATAAAATTGGTGAGGATAATGCTTGGCAACCCATGACAGCAGAAGACTACGCTGCTGCTCCCAAGGCTTTACAAATAGCTTATAGTTTAATATTCGGTCGGATGTGGTGGATCGGCTCGATCGCCCACTGGGGAAAAGTGCACTTTATGTGGTGGCGCTTCAAAGGCAAACAGCAACAAGAACAAGTGCGGTTTTCAGTTTTTGTAGTTTTAATCGGTGCTGCGATCGGATTCCCGATTTTAATTGCAACCACAGGCATTTGGGGATTTGTCAAATTTTGGTTGGTGCCCTGGCTGGTTTACCATTTCTGGATGAGCACTTTTACGATCGTCCACCACACAGCACCAGACATTTCATTTAAAGAACCCGAAGAATGGGACGAAGCCCAAGCGCAACTGTCGGGAACAGTTCACTGCGATTATCCCCGCTGGGTAGAGTTTCTGTGCCACGACATTAACGTCCACGTTCCCCACCACCTTTCAACTGCTATTCCCTGGTACAACTTGCGCCTCGCCCACAGCAGCTTAAAGGAAAATTGGCAAGACCATCTCTACGAAACAGAATTTTCTTGGTCTTTAATGCAGCGGATTGCCGACAACTGTCACCTATACGATCCGGCTGGCGGCTATCAGACATTGCAGGAATTTAACGCTCAAACAAAGTAGTTTTGAAGCGCGATTAATCCCCTAAAAACCCGGTTTGTCAAACACAACCGGGTTTTTCGATATTACAATCCCTAGCCTTTGTAAGGGGAGGAATGCGTACCCTAATGTCAATATCACAATCCGTACCATTATTAAATCAGTCATTCCCAATCTAAAATCTAAAATCTAAAATCTAAAATCGAATGACTTTCAATCCCAATAACTGTCGCAACGAAAGCGAAGTAGAAAGCAAACTCATTGTCAGCTATCTGCTACCCAAGTTAGGCTATACGCCCGACACTTGGCACCAAGAAATCGCATTTGGGAATATTCGTCTAGACTTCCTCTCATTTGCAACCCAAGTTATCCCCATAGTTGTCGATGCAGACTCGCCGATGAGTGTAGTCATGGAGGCTAAACATCCGAAGGAAAATTTAGACCGCCACCTGCGAAAACTCCATCGCTATTTAACAAGTTTGAGCATCCGCTACGGCCTCATAACTAACGGTAAAGAAATTAGAATTTATGCCAGAATCGCCGATGAGATTCAGCTAGTATTTAAGTGTGCTGGACAAGAGGTAGAAACTCGAATTGATGAAATTATCGCTTTAATTGGCAGAAATAGTTTAAAACCTCTAAAAACTCCCGAGAATCTGGAACGGGAATATAATAAAATTAATTTGGTTAGTCCTGACTTAATTAGCGAAATCCCCGTACAGCCCAACAATTCCGCCACCGTAGAACCTGAACCCAGTCAACTCTCCGAACCGGAACAAATACCTGAAAATAATCCCGTTAATATTCAAGTTAAATCAGATGTAATCGTTTCCCCAAAAAGGCAAAACACTATGAAAATCATTGCAGTTTACCACAATAAAGGCGGCGTCGGCAAAACTACAACAGTAGTCAATTTAGCAGCAGCGCTGAGTAAGAAAGGTAAAAGAGTCTTGGTAATAGACTTAGATAGTCAAGCGAATACAACATTTGCGACAGGTTTAGTTAAATTTGAGGATGAAGAACAAGACGATTTGAAAGATAATAATATTCTTCAAGTTTTGCAATCCGAAGAGTTTTTCTCTATCGCAGAAGTAGCTCGCAAGTCTAATTTTTGCAATCCCGAAATCGATGTGGTTCCTTCCCACATTGATTTAATGCAATATGAAACGGAACTCAATCAACTAGATTTCAGCCGAATGATTTTAATTCATAAACTAGAAGAAGTAGAGGATAAATATGATATTGTACTGATCGATACGCCGCCATCTTTGAATTTTTATGCTAGAGTTGCCCTAATTGCGGCGGATTATTTAATTATTCCTTCTGACTTAAAACCTTTTGCCAATCAAGGACTGATTAATGTCAAGGATTTTATTAAAAAAGTTAATGGATTCAAAAAACAAATTCGCAAGAAACCTCTAGAAGTTTTAGGCGTACTTGCTTGCAAAATATCCACAAATGCTAAATTTGTACAGTACAGTTTGCCCAAGCGGAGGGAGGCAATTCCCAAACGCTACGGCTTTGAAATCATGGACAGCGTAATTTACGAGAGAGACGATTTAGCAAAGTGTGCAGAACAATTTCAAATCGTGGGAAATATGGAAATCGCCGATCCCATTTCAGTGCTAGACTTTAAGCCGGATTCCATCGCATCCCAAGAATTTGAAATGCTAGCAATTGAAGTTTTGGAAAAAATAGGTAAAAACTAATGAAAAAGTTATCTCCGTCACTGGTTGCAGTTAAAAAAATAACATCCGCAGTGCCCCGTTCCAATTTTACCGAGGCTGATTTGGAGAAATTAGCGAGACTGATTTTAGAGTCAGGAGGATTGATTAATCCGATAATTGTCCGCCGCAACGGTATGGATGCCTACGAAATAGTAGACGGAGACTTGGAATACTATGCGGCGGCGAGAGCAAAGGAAATAGAACCTCAAAAAGGCGAGACAATCGGAGCATTTATCCTGGAAGAAGAAAATGAAGAGCTTCTACTGGAACAACTTAAAATTCTCAGAAAAACCGCAAGCACTGACAATAAAACTGTAAGTGAGGTTCCCCAACAGTCCTCCAGCTTTGAACAGCGACTGACAAATATTGAAACTCGATTGGAAAACAGAATTAATGAATTGAAAGCCGACTATACGCAGGAAAAACAGGCGCTGATAGAGAGGGTTAAAGATGTTGAAAGCCGGATTCCCAAGCCAGTTCCGCTGTTGTCAGCGCTCAACACTCAAAAGGAATCCCAACTGAGGATAAATTTGAATAGTGCTGGCATCAAATCTCAAATAATAGACCACATCATCAAACAGCGAGAGTTGGAGCCATTTACCTCATTTGAGAATGTGGTGCAACGAATTAAAGGGTTAGGAGATAAAACAATGATTAAGCTTATTGACTATTGGCAAAGATATTTATAAGCTTTCAGCCCTCTAAATTGCATTTTTGGGACCCTCAAAGCCCGCCCGACAAAATTTGAAAAACCCGATATGACTCGGGGGTTGAAACCCATCCTACAGAAACTTTCGCGCCTCTGGCTTGAAACTAAAGAATAAGGGCGATATTAAAGCTGGCGGTGGTATAAATCGAATTGCGATCGCAACTCGCAACGCCAGCCCGATCGCCCTGATGCCAAAAAAAGTAAAGATGAGTAAAGCAGTGTATGCTTGGTGTCCCGCAGGCAGTTAAACTCATCACAGTCGCTTTTTTAGGAATTGCAGTAACTTTTGCCGATCGGGCTGTCACCGCACAGCCAGCCGCACAGGTACAGCAGCAACGCCATATCTCCCCCCAGATAACCGAGTTCGATCGCAGACTTGGAAGACCCAGGCCAAGAAACCCTTTAACTTACCACAGTCTGGGTAAGGTGTTTGTCTCGCACCTTACAATTAGAGTTTTTGGGTTAGTCCTGCAGCACTTAAAACGCAGGCTGTAAAGTGCAAACATACGTAAATACCTACACAGCAGATTTTAATGACAAAAGGGGACTTGTAACAAGATGGATCGATCGTCCGATCAAAACCAAATAGTTGAATATTTGCGGATTAAGCCAATTAGTCATAGTCAGATTTACACTTCCCAAATTGCCATACCAGAGCCTCATCGGGGCGAAATTCCTCGCGAACGCCGCGAAGCTCTCAGGAGAAGTCTGATCGAGCAAGGCAGCAACTTAATTCCTTTAATTGTACGCCCTACAGAAGCTTACAGCAACGAAGAAGAATATGAAGTTGTCTGCGGCTCAGATTGGTGTATTGTTGCTAAAGAACTCGGCACCGAGCAAATGTGGGCGTGGGTATTTGAAATGACCGACGAGGAGGTAGCTGTTGCTCAAGCAGAAATGGAACATTTAGCTCCGCAACCGACTCAGAAACCTGCACAAATTGAGACTCTACTGCAAGAATTTGAGCTATCATTTCAAAAAAAGGTAGAGAGTCTAACAAAACGAATAGAACAATCTGTTAAAAAAAATGAAGAGCTGCTAAAAAAGCAAGTAAAAGCTCTAACTGAGCAGAACTTTGAGTGTAACCAAATACAACAGATTAAGGATTTGCTCGGACAAGTTGAAAAAACATTTCATGAAAAGGTAGATAAATTGGCTAAAAAAATTGAACAATCGACCAGCAACCGTCCCCCGACATCTGCTGTTATTTCTGAGGTAAATCTGGAAGGCGCTTTGAGACAGTTAGATGAACTGGAAAAACTACTGTCAACAAAATTAGAACGCACAGTTCAAACAATTAATCAGTTTGTTTCCGACGCCATCGAAGACGTAGAAAATGACCTGAAAAATCAAATTGAAACGCTCCGCCGCCAACTGGGAGTCGCAACGACGCACTCAGAAATACAGCCCGAAGCACAACCGAAAAAGCCGTCAAAAACGCAGCCTAAGAAGCAGTCGAAAGCACAGCAGAAACCTCAGTTACCGCAGTTGCAGTTAGAGTTGCCGTTTCCGTCCCCGTCCCCAGAAGAAGAAGACTACGAAAGTCTGTCGCTGAGACGGTTGAAGGCGATCGGCAAAGACCGGAAAGTGCGGGGCTACGCGCGCATGAAACGACCGGAAATTCTGGAGGCTCTCAGACAAACTGACGGTCAATAAAACGATAATTGCTAATAGTTAAAAACTAATTATTGGGTGTTCGATCGCGTATTTCGGCAAAAAGCGCGATCGGGCTTTCAGAATAGTCCTGGGCGCAGAAACGAGCCGATCGCCTGGCCGCGAAACTGCGAGAACTAAATATTGATCCCGATACAGTTTAGCGATCGCCCTTTCCTTCAAGTTTCCTGTATTTAAGCTGGTTTACGCGATCGCATATCCCGTATGTTGCCGAACATGATACGGATGAAACCCTAAAACTATCTGGTCTTTAGGCACTCCTAATTCTACAAGTTCTGGGGTAATTCCCGTTTCTATACCATCTTGTTGAATCCAGATTTTGCCGTCGATAATTTCCACATGAACGATACAATCGTGAATTCTTTGAGGCCCTTGCCAGCCTTCGTGCATCAGTAAAAAATTGTTTTGTTCGCGGTCAACAATAACGCTGCTTTTAATTTGTCCGTATTGATAGGGAATCTGGGCATAACTATCTAAAATTTTCTGAATAAATCCGCGATATTCATCTAGTCTATCCATCTGACAACTGTCTCCTTTAATGAATCAAAAACTATTAATTTAAATCTCTTTTTTTCTAACAAAACCTGCCCGATAGGTTCCGAAAAAATTTGTGCATAAACTTCTGCACGGATTGCCAGATATATTATCCGTTCAGGTTCCGAGCGCTCTAGAATATCTGCATAGACAATATACTGTCCAACAGCTTCTTCTAAGTCATGAACGGGTGAAGCACTTACGAAACTTTTTACTTCTACAGCAATTTTGCGACCTTGCTTTTCGGCAGCAAAGAGTTTTTCTGCACCCAAATCGACGTTGAGAGTACGTTTGCCAATTTTTAAGGGTAGCGGATCGTTTGTTATCGTCCACCCGTCTTTTTCTAGAGCTGTTCTGACAGTATTGTGGTAGATGTCTTTTGCTGGCATATTTTAAGCTGAACCATCAACAGTCACCCTAATTATATAATAACACAAGGCTTTTCCAAACTGATAACTCATCAATTAAAACTACTTACTGCCATGTATATCAATAATTCATGAGTTGTCTTGCCTAATTGGCAATTCTATTATAAACTCCGTACCTCGATCGGGTGCTGAAACGCATTTCAATTTACCTTTGTGTTTTTCCGAGATTATATTGTAGCTAATATACAAGCCTAAACCAGTACCTTTTCCGACTTGTTTAGTTGTATAAAAAGGATCAAAAATGCGGTTTATTATCTCTTTTGGCATACCGCTGCCGTTATCCGTAATGCTGACAGCTACACAATTTTTATCTAAAAGCTTCGTGCTAATTTCGATTTGCGGTAAAGTTTCAGGCTCATTAATGTTTCTTTTAATCCTTTTGACGGCCAAAGCATCGATCGCATTAACCACTATATTCATAAACACTTGATTTAACTCAGAAGCATAGCATTCGATTTTAGGTAAGTTACTGTATTTTTTAATCACCTGAATGCTCCGAGTTTCTGTATTAGATTGCAAGCGGTTATCCAAGATAAGCAGCGTACTATCCAATCCTTCATGTATGTCTACTCTCTTTAGTTCCGACTCGTCCATGCGGGAAAAATTTCGCAAAGACAAGACTATCTTTTGAATGCGCTCTGTTCCTATCTTCATCGAAGATAGAAGTTTAGGCAAGTCTTCCATAATAAACTCTAGATCAAGTGCTTCTATTTCCTTTTGAATTTCTGGTGCTGGTTGAGGATAGAATTTTTGATACAGTTTGACAACATCGAGTAACTCTTGAGTGTATTGATTGGCGTGAAACAAATTGCCGCCAACAAAATTAATGGGGTTATTGATTTCGTGAGCAACTCCAGCTACTAAGTGTCCCAACCCCGACATTTTTTCGCTTTGAATTAATTGAGCTTGTGCCTGCTGCAAATCCCCTAAAGTTTTTTCAATCTGTTGAGTTTGAACTCGCAACTGGTTCTCTACTTGCTGCCGTTGTGCGATCGCAGCATACAGCACTAAAGTTGTCAGCACAACAACCCCAATAAAAGACTGCAATAACACCAGAGATTCATTAAGATCGGGACGCGCAAAAGGTCCGCCACCTTTAACTGTTCCTAAAACTGCAATTGCCGATACAATAAAAATTAATAATGTTGCTCCTTGGATGTCAAAGCGAAATACTGCCCATAGAAGAAATGGAATCAGCATATACTCTACAGGATAGCCGCCGCCAAAAGCAATTTTACCTACGGCAAGCACGAGCAGTATCAATATTGCAAACTCAGCCACTTTGACCTGAGATGAGATAAATTTCAAAGGCTTCAATTTCAGCTTTTTTTTTTGCCTTATTCCTGCTGTACGGATATCGAATAAATCCTGAAGTGCCTCTAATAGTGGTTGGCTCCAAATTAATACTAGAGGTGTAAAAATCAGAATTCCGCCTACATTTGACATCCACCATGTAAACCAGTTCATGCCCCAATCTGCCAGAGGGACAATACCCCGCAAACAGAGAGTGGTAATGCCCACAGTCGCACTGACAATCGGGCCGCCCATTCCGCCCATAACTACAAATTTGAACACATTTTGAGGGCGGTCGAACAGATGGCCACGTCTGACAAACTTGTTTAGCAGGAAACTGCCTAAGATTGCTGATAAGGTAGTTCCCGCAGCGATGCTAGAGGCAATTGCGATAGAAATAGCAACAGAAGCTGCATTTGTCTCGTCCAAAAAAGCCCAAATATTGGCAAAAAATGAACCAATCCAAATTCCCGGCCAAACGCGATATCCTAGCAGCAGGAGGGCTGCTAAAGCGAACCCGTCAGGAGGCCACACGGGAGTCACATTGTCTGGCGTAGATGCCAAAAATCTGCCCAGTTCAGCGGTGCTGTAGTATACAGCAGCTATAACCGTAACTGCTGTCGAGTGCAGCAACCATTTTGGTAGCGATCGAAAATTCATTAAAACTCTGTGAACTTGCTCTGATTTTTTAACAATATTCGGAGCCGATCGCCAATTTTTTGACAAAGTTGCTTCCGAGGATCATCCCCAGGTAGAAAACAGCAAAAAACCAGCAAAAATCATGAGCTCAAGCATAGTCATTGTTGCTGCGGATGTCTGTAATTCACCATAGCAGACTTCTGACCGAAAAATTGGGTCACAACCTCCCGGATTCATCTGTAGTCTTAATCTAAAATCTAACATCTAAAATCGGATGACGAATAGCTTTGTGAACCCACTTGCCCTCGATCGCACTCGCTGTCATAACATAAAACCAGGAGCGGCGCGTGCGACAGATCAGCAGATAAAAGCTCATCAATTATGTCAAAATTAATGTCAAGATTAATTCAGCGATCGCCAAAAATCCTCAGCTTCAGCCAAGCGTGAAAATCCGACGCAGCAAGTTCCAATGAACAATCCCATCTACTCCGGCATAACTCTCAACAACCACTACCGCATCGTCCGCGAATTGGGACACGGAGGCTTCGGGCGCACCTACCTCGCTGAAGACGCACACCGATTTAACCAACCCTGCGTTTTAAAAGAATTTGCGCCCCAAGTAAACGGAAGTTACGCTTTACAAAAATCCGAACAGGCAATCTCAAACCCGGAGAAGGGAAAGCTTACATTAATTCAAACTACTTACTGCCGCGTGTATCGGTGCTTCACCCCAATCGGAAAATACTCCGCATCGCCCGTCTCCGTTAATGTCACGACAGGTAACTGATATTCGGGCGGCACGTAATTAGCAAATTCGCTGTTTAGCCGCCGCAATTGCGCGAGAATTGAAGATGCGATCGCCTGCTTCATCTCCTCGTCGCCCTCCACCCCCGCTGCTAATTCCACAACAACAGATAAAAACCGATTTTGATCCCCATCTTCCTTGACTTGCAGTACAAATTTTCCCGTCACCCATTCCCGAATAGTGGGAACTTCTAAACCTACGGTGACATTTTCCGGGTAAATGTTAGCACCGAAGTAGGAAACGGTAAAGTGCGATCGCCCAAATACATACACAAATGGCAAGCAGCGAATTCCTCTGGGGAAATCAGAAACTTTCATACCTGCTGCTTGCTGCAAACGTGCCACAGGGTTAAATCCCCATTCAGCCAAAAAATTGAGCATTGCTTCGTAACAAATTAAACCGCCGTTATCCGAGATGTGATAGCGTATTAGCGGGATGCCATTGTCGCCCGAAAATAATAGCGTGCCGTCATTATTCACTTCAAAAAAGCGACTTTTCGGATCGTACTGCACCAGCGTTGGCAACCGCGATTCCCCGAATAAATTGCGTGCTGCTTCGGGATTGTTTGCTAAAAAGCGGCGGATGCAAATGCTCAGCGGTGTCTCGTTGCCCAAAACGCCCGCATCCGCAGTACCGTAAAGGCTCGCAGAGTTGTAATATAGATTGTCAGAATTAGTGCGATCGCTCACCAAGCTCCGCCATTCTTCGCTAAACACTTCTCCCGCAAACACCATCTTAATTCGGTATTTTTGCCACTCCACACCCCCAGCAATTCCGCTATCAATCACATCTTTGATAAATGGTGGATATCCCAACAAAACTACTTGCTCAAAATGCTCCCCCAGTTCCTGCACAACTCGCAATATTTCAGTCTTATTATTCCCCGGCGTCACAACTGTAACGGGATAGCCCTTACTCGCTAGATAGCGGCAGCAATTCGCCGTGTACATTCCCCCAACCCAAGTTCCCAACGCAAAGCAAATGACAGCTAATGTGGAGCGCTTGTCGGCGTAAAAACTGTCGTGAAATATTTGTTCAAAACGAGCGGCAATTTGCAACTCGTCACTCATAAAACGAGGCCAAAATGTCGGGTTTCCTGTCGAACCAGATGAAACAGCAATGAAATCGCAAGTTTCTAATTTCCCCTCGTAACACAACTGAGGTAGCGGGTGACAGCGTAAATAATTCTCTTTGGTAATTAGCGGCAATTTTTGGAAGTCTTCAAAGGTTTTAATTGAAGCGGGATTGATGTTATGTGCAGCTAGGAAAGTCTGGTAAGCTGGTACTGTGGTCGCGACTTTTTGAAAAAGCCCGATCGCCCCGGATTCGGCAACTCGACTCTGCTGGTGTTGCAATCGTTCCTCAAGCGGCGCCTTCAAAAACTCTTCAAACGCCCCAATTGCTCGCTGACGCTGTTCTGGCTGCATGATTTGCTCCTTAAAATGCGTATTTTGCACCTCGATCGCTCAAGATTCCATTAGTAGCGCGGCGCGACCCGATCGCACATTGGGCTGGACACTAAAAATTTGAACACATTTTGAGGTCGATCGAAAATATAGCGCAATAGGTAAACTTCTATAGCACGAAACCGCTGTTTTCACAATAACCATAGGGGATAGCGAAGCTGCCGATCGACTAATAAACACTGACACACTATGTCAAGATTAATTCAGCGATCGCCCAAAACTCCTAGTCTCAGTCAAGCGTGAAAATCCGACGCAGCAAGTTCCAATGAACAATCCCATCTACCCCGGCATAACTCTCAACAACCACTACCGCATCGTCCGCGAATTGGGACACGGAGGCTTCGGGCGCACCTACCTCGCTGAAGATGCCCACCGATTTAACGAACCCTGCGTTTTAAAAGAATTTGCGCCCCAAGTACATGGAAGTTACGCTTTACAAAAATCCGAGGAACTGTTCGAGCGGGAAGCAGGAGTGCTCTACAAGCTGCAACACAATCAAATCCCCCGCTTCCGCGAACTTTTCCGCGTCAGTATCAGCGATCGAGGCTACCTATTTCTCGTCCAAGACTACGTGCCCGGCCAAACCTACCGCTTTCTGCTCGACGCCCGCAAGCGTCAGGGTTTGCGGTTCATAGAGGCAGAAATCAATCAACTGCTGCTCCAGATTTTGCCCGTGCTCGAATACATTCACTCTTTGGGAGTGCTTCACCGCGACATCTCCCCGGACAACCTGATTCTGCGGCTGTCTGACGGAATGCCGGTGCTGATCGACTTCGGCGGAGTAAAACAAGTCGCCGCCACCGTAGAGTCTCTGTTCGCTGAGGCTAACGGCACTTCCGGCCCCGCGACTCGCATCGGCAAGCTCGGCTATGCTCCCGTCGAACAGATGCAAATGGGTATCGTCTCTCCCCACAGCGATTTGTACGCTCTGGCGGCCACGGTTTTAGTGTTGCTGACGGGGAAGGAACCGCATCAGTTACTCGACAGCCAGACGCTCAATTGGAACTGGCGGGCGGAATGTTCTCTGTCTCCGAATTTGTCCCAGGTGCTGGATAAAATGCTTGCTCAACAGCCGAGCCAGCGTTACTCCTCGGCTCGCGAGGTAATGCTCGCTCTATCGGGGAATCCGCCTTTACCGCCGCACCTGCAACCGCCACAGCCAGCCCCGGATTTTGGGCCCACGCAGCCGCCGGATTTCTCGCCTATACCCATGCCCGCCCCCGCGCCAAAACTGCCGGGAACTCCGGTGCGAGCTGCTATTGGCAATCAGCAAAAGATGCCTGCTTGGAAAATGGTGTTGTTTGTGGTGGCGGTGCTCTCAACGATGGGGGGAGTTGGCTGGTTGGCGGGCAATTCTTTGTTAAATCTGCAATCAAAAGTACAGAAAGTTCCCCAACCTGCAAACCCGAAGCAGCAGCAAGAAGATGCTTTGCAAGATCGCTTTGTAAAGCTCAAAATTGACGATCGATTCTATAACGGTTACGTCAATCTTGTGGACGAGACTTTCTATGCCAAATACCCGGAATTGGGCGGACGATTGTTAAAAGAAGGCCAGGACGATCGCCAATGGCGCGAAAGGTGGCAGAAAATCGGCGACGAGTTGCTCGACAAGCTGGAAAATCTCAGCAGCGACGCTAGAGCGCGGTTGGGCAGTTATGACACCACAGATATTGATCGCTGGAAAACTGAGGTTAACAACCTGAATTTGAGCAGTCGGGCTTTGTACGATTTGGCTGATGCTAGGTTCTTTTATTGGTTTCCACAACAGCCGCGCGATCGCAATATCATCGGTTTGCCGATCGGACAAATTTGGCAAGCAATTACCGCCGACGAACTCGAAGCCTTACAAGCGGGAGCAACTGTCGAAAGCGTTGAATTTGACCGCCTATCGAAGAGCAAACGCCTCACAGGCAATCTCAAACCCGGAGAAGGGAAAGCTTACATTGCCAGGCTCGCTCAAAATCAAACTTTGCGCGTGAATTTACAAGCACCGCGCAAATCAACTCTACTGTCAATTTATACTCCGGGGCGGACAAAGGGCGCGCGAGCTTTGCTGGCAGATGCAGAGGGGCTGAGTTGGTCTGGATTGCTGGATGATGCTGGTTATTATGAATTTGTGGTAGTTTCTCAAGCATCTGAGCCGATCGCTTACGAGTTGAACCTGACGGCGGAATAACTGCTATTGACGCTCTCTATCCACCCAGGCAATAATAAGGTAATACCAATCAGATAAGTTGTCGGGTTCAAACAAAGAATATGCTGAAATTCGCGATCCTAGCTTTAGTGACTTTTGGATTAGTATTAGTGACGGCACTAGGTTTACATCCGGCCAATGCGACAGTCAGCACTCCCGAAGTTTATGCTTGGAACTTTGCCTCTGTAGGCAGTAGCGAGCTGGTTTGTAAAAAGACCGTGGTAGTTCCGCAAGACCAGATAATTCCGTCATCATCAATGCAGGCTGTCCGTATCACTTCTGCAATTGTAGATGAAAAGTTTTGCGTGAATTCAACTAGGCCGGTGAATTAAGGCAGTGCATAATAGGATTTCCGGTTATAGAAGCATAATTAAGTTCTCCGTTAGTCGGTTTTAGATTGAGCTCACAGATGACTCTGGCAGGTTGAACCTTCATCTAAAATTTTTATCTATCCACGACTGTTGTCTGAAAGCAAGTATCCTTTTTTGGGAGCGATCAGGACACTACGTCCTGATTCATCCCGAGAGAGAAAACTCTAGTTGTCAGTACAAACACGGAGCAATTATGAACAATTAACCGCACCTCATATAGCACTCGTAAATAATTTGTGAATTTCTTACTTTCTCCCCGCAGGTTTGGGGAGAGTTGGGGGTGGGGTCAAAAAAATTACGACTCCTGCAAGGATTGCTATAATATTAAGTCATTGTCTGAGTGATTTCCGCCATCCGCGCACTGAAACGGTTGGCTAATTTTTTTTATGAGAAACACCGGCTATTTTGTAATGAAAATTTATCAAACGAGTCGGGCGCAGAAGTTTTCTGCTCTTGAAAGAGATCGAACTCTTCCCTACTTTCCCAGTGCTTTTATGGTGACTTAAGAACCGAGGGAAAATATTCAGCCATTTGGCTAATCGTTTATTGGCTAATTGGCCGACTCAGTAATTCGTTAGTTTGAGTATGCTAGAGTTAGTCAGGTTCAGAATAGTGCCATCTGTTATCTAAGTATCATGCTCAAAATTTTGGTAATTGAGGACGACGAATTAATCCGGGAAACTCTTCTGCAACTCCTGGAATCTCACAGCTACCGGGTCATTGCGGCTGAAAACGGTCGAGCTGGGGTGCAGATGGCACTTTCGGAGATACCGGATTTAATTTTGTGCGATGTGCAGATGCCGGAACTCGACGGTTATGACGTGTTGCGGACTCTGCGGCAAAACTCGCTAGCTGCAACAATTCCATTTATTTTCCTCACGGCTCAAAGTGACAAAACCGATTTTCGTCGGGGGATGGAATTGGGGGCCGACGATTACCTGACAAAGCCGTTTACCAAGGCTGAATTGCTGGGAGCCATTGCTTCTCGCGTCTTGAAACGGCAAACTATTACTCAACCGCTGACAGTGGCGCTTCACCAAGCAGAAGCCAGACTCAAAGATTTAGTTAACGACTCCACCAAGGTTACGACCCTCTCTCCTGAAAAGTTTGCTCTCGAAGCTTTGTTGCGCCACGCTTTGGCACAAGGTGAGTTTCAGGTATACTATCAGCCACAAGTGAATATTGCTACTGGCCAAGTTATCGGCGCCGAAGCTTTAGTGCGCTGGCAAAATCCCGAGCGAGGTATAATTTCTCCCTGCGAATTTATTCCCTTAGCAGAAGAAACAGGTTTAATTATTCCGATTGGCGAGTGGGTACTGCTTTCAGCTTGCGCTCAAGCCGCGAGTTGGCTGGCGGCGGGGTTTTCGCCTTTTACCATATCAGTAAACTTGTCGGCTCGGCAGTTGTCCGACCCGGAACTCAAGGCGCGAATCGTCCAAATATTGGAAACTACAGGTTTAGAGCCTGCTAATTTAGAATTAGAAATGACCGAAAGCGCTTTGGTGGAAAATGCGACAGTAGCAGGCGCTACTTTAAACCAACTTAAAGCTCTAGGAATTCGGATTGCTATTGACGACTTCGGCACCGGTTACGCTACTTTAGGGTATCTTAAGCAATTTGCTTTTGACAGTTTAAAGATCGATCGAATTTTCGTCCGTAATGCCAACGAAGATACTCAAAATGCTGCTATTACTACAGCAGTAATTTTACTGGGTCACAGTTTGAATATGACCGTAATTGCTGAGGGAGTGGAAACACAAGCAGAACTAGATTTTTTGAAACAACATCAGTGCGATATCATGCAGGGGTATCTGTTCAGTCGCCCCGAACCAGCAGCGGTAATTGAAAGTATGTTGGTTGCCGACCCCGCTTTGTTCGCGCAGCCCCCAGTAGTAGCACCTGATCGCGTTGTTCCTTTTGTACCTGTGTCCGAACCGGAAAAATCTAAAAACCTTTCAATTTCTGGTCTAGGAATAGTGTAAGTGTCACCAAGATTTCTGTATAATAGAATAAAATTATTTCTGTTACCTTCTCTTTTCTGCATAAAAGTTGACGCTTCCTCATAAAAAGTTGTAGCTTTTTAGGATAGGCAAATCAAAGAAGGAGGTTTTTTCCCATATTCCTCTACTTCTTCCCCTTTTATGCGATCGGGGCCCGGAATTGGACTATTTGAGGAATTGTGGCGTCTTGAAATTGCGAGCTTTTATCAAGTTGCAGCAGGTAAACTCATTTAAGTTTCTACTTTGGGACTGGCAGTTTCAATAACTGTCCAACTGGAATTGGTGCAAGCCTGTCATGGAAAGAATATTAGTGGTGGACGACGAAGCAGACTGTCAAACAGTCTTAGCAATGTACTTGGAAAGTCAGGGATATCGGGTTGAATGCGCTAATTCAGGGATTGAGGCGCTCTCAATGTTTGAAAATGCCCCCCCAGATTTGGTAATTTCAGATGTCATGATGCCGGAAATGGACGGGTTTGAGTTTTGTCGCCGTTTGCGAACTACCCGTTTGGGACAATTAGTCCCCTTTATATTTTTGTCTGGTCAAGGGGAGATTGAGTCAAAAGTTGAAGGTCATTCGATCGGCGGTGACGATTATCTGGTAAAACCTTTTCAGTCTGAAGAAATTTTAGCTAAGGTAAAGGGGCAGTTAGAGCGCTCTCACCGCATTCACGCCGAGATTGTTCGACTGCTTCAAACTTCTAGCGGTAGGGCGGTAGAACCAACATTTGTGGCAGTATTGCCAACACCTGCACCTTTGCCTTTAACACCAGCCGAGGAAAGAGTTTTTTGGGAGGTGATCCAGGGTTATACTAACAAACAAATTAGCGATCGGCTGTTTATTAGCCCCCGCACTGTGCAAGCTCATTTAGGCAGCATTTTCAGCAAATTACAGTTAGATAATCGTGCTCAGCTTGTGAGATTTGCCCTGGAAAGAGGATACAAACCACCTCAAACTTAGCTTTGAACTCCACCTAGGGTGTGCGCGCCACTTAGTCGATTTTAGATTTTAGATTTTAGATTTTAGATTTACTCTACAGATTCATCTGGGAGCTAAAACTTTAGTCTAAAATTTTTATATTTCCACTACTTAAGTCGGACGCTTCTATCCGTTTTTGTGCCGGGTGAGTCGATTTTAAATTTTAGATTTTAGATTTACTCCACAGATTCATCTGGGAGCTTGAAGTAGGGTCTAAAATTTTTATCTTTCCACCACAGGAGTACGCGGCACGGTATCCGTATTAATCGCGGCTGACGCAATCAGCAGGCCGATTATTCCCACTCCAAAACACAATAAGGAAAATTAGTTATCACACAAACCCCCGGTCCCAAATTCGTACCCCGCAAGTTGGCACGTCCCAAATCAGCCTGCCGCACGTTATTAGCAGCATCGATATTTGTACCGATCAATAGAGCATTAGGAAGCCTGGTATTTGATGACAAAATAGCAGCCTGCAAATTACTCTCCCGCACATCCGCGAAAGACATATTCGCTCCGCTTAAATTCGCACGATTCAAATTAACTCTAAACAGCAGCGATCGCCTCAAATCGGCATTCGACAAATTAGCTTGCAACAGATAAGCTTCGGCCAAATTCGCATTAAAAAGTTTAGCACCGCGCAAATCAGCACTCGTCAGATTCACTCGCGCCAAAAAAGCATTAGACAAATCCGCATTTCGCAGATTAGCACTATCCAAGTCAGCTCCGTACATCTCCGCATTAACTAAGTTAGCATTCGCCAAATTAGCACCCCTTAAATCAGCTTCTACCAAATTAGCTTCATAGAGATTTGCTCCGCTTAAATCGGCTCCTCTTAAATTAGCTCTGTACAAGCTAGCGTTGAACAAATCAGCATTTCTCAAGTCACAGCCTTCGCACTCTTTATCTTCCAGCAATTGCCTAACATGATCTGGATTTTGAGCTTTAAGTGGAGCTGCCAGCCCAAACAAAGCTAAACTTGCCACTACAGTTGCCAAAATTTTAATTTTCACAAACAAACCTCACTGCTACTTCAAATAAATTATACTAGCAAACTGTAGACTTTAAACCCAAGTCCTTCTATCTTTTCTCTTGCTCTGCGTTCTCTGCGCCCTCTGCGGTAAACCCTCAAAAAAATGATTCGCAGCCAATGATTTAGACCTGCTGACCGCAAGGCGGGCCAAGCCCGCCCTACTTAACTTAATTAAGCTTCATCTAAAGCAGCAACACCAGGCAATTCCTTACCTTCGAGCAGTTCCAAACTAGCACCGCCACCAGTGGAAATGTGGCTCATTTGTTCACCCAAATTCAACTGTTCCACAGCGGCCACCGAGTCACCACCACCGATAATTGTGGTAGTACCAGTTTTAGTAAGTCCAGCCAAAGAATGAGCAATTCCTTCAGTTCCCACAGCAAACTTCTCCATCTCAAACACGCCCATCGGCCCGTTCCAGATGACAGTTTTGCAATCGGCCAAAGCATCTTGGAAAGTTTTTACTGAATCCGGGCCGATATCCAAACCCATCCAACCGTCGGGGATGCTTTCAACAGAGACAGTTTGAGTGTTAGCATCAGCAGCAAACTTGTCAGCAACTACCACATCAGTAGGTAACAGAAAAGTAACTCCCCGTTCCTTCGCCTTAGCTTCCAAAGACTTAGCAAGTTCCAGCTTGTCCTCTTCCACCAAAGACTTGCCAACGTTCAAGCCGCGAGCTTTGTAGAAGGTGAAAACCATGCCGCCGCCTAACAGCAGTTTGTCGCACTTTTCCAACAGTTTTTCAATGACTCCAATCTTGCTGGAAACCTTAGAACCGCCGATAATAGCAGCTAAAGGACGCTGAGGATTGTCGATCGCACTGCCGAGATATTGCAGTTCCTTTTCCATCAAAAAGCCAGCCACAGAAGGACTCAGATACTTAGTAACGCCCTCTGTAGAAGCGTGAGCCCGGTGAGCAGTACCAAAAGCATCGTTGACATACAAATCGGCCACCGAAGCTAACTTCTTAGCAAATTCTGGGTCGTTTGCCTCCTCTTCTGGGTAGAAGCGGACATTTTCCAGCAACAGCACATCGCCATTTTGCATCCCGGCGACTGTAGCAGCGACTTCATCACCGATGCAGTCGTCAGTCTTTTTGACTTCTTTACCCAACAATTCCGACAGCCGTTTAGCAACCGGCGTCAAGCGCAACTTCTCCGTCACACCCTTGGGACGGCCGAAGTGGCTGCACAAAATCACCTTAGCGCCCTTGGACGCTAAATCTTGAATTGTCGGCAGAGCCGCCCGGATGCGAGTATCATCGGTGATATTGCCGTTGTCGAGCGGCACGTTAAAGTCCGCCCGCACCAATACCCGTTTGCCCGATAAGTCCGATGCCGATAAATTTGCTACAGTTTTTTTTGTCACAGGATTAACCTCCTAATATGTGTGTTTTTGTCGAATTCCGTTGAAATGGCGGCACTGGTCACTTGCACTTGGGCCTCGGACGCATTCAACCGCGTCCGTACAAAAAACGGAAGATGAAACAAACGGCACTGATTGGCTCAACGTAAACATTTTATCGGAGTCCGCGTCCCGGAGATGCGCAGTATGTTCAAGACTGTCTTATTTCCTGTAGATCAAAGCCGAGAAGCCCGCGAAGCTGCCGAAAAGGTGGTCAATATCGTGAAAACCTACGCCTCTCGCTTAGTTATTCTCTCGGTAGTCGAGCCCCCAGCCGAGGAGGCCGACGCCCCCGCGCGAGAGGTGATGACTTCCCCCGAAGCAGTCGCCAAACTTCTTTCTGAGGCCCAATCGATGTTTTCCCAGCAGGGAATTGAAGCTGAAATCATCGAACGGGAAGGCAAACCTGCTTTCACGATTTGCGATGTGGCTGACGAAATTGGGGCCGATTTGATTGTGATGGGCTGTCGGGGAATGGGTTTAACCGATGAGGGGGCGTCTGACAGCGTTACCAATCGGGTGATCAATCTGTCTCCTTGTGCAGTTTTGATTGTGCCTTAGTCAGTTGACAGTTGTCAGTTGACTGTTGACTGTTGGCAGTTGGCAGTTGACAGTTGACTGTTGTCATTCAACAACTAACCAATAACAACTGTCAACTAACAACTAACAACTAACAACTAACAACTAACAACTGTCAACTAACAACTAACAACTAACAACTAACAAAAGTCAACAGTCAACAGTCAACAGTCAACAGTCAACTAACTAATGAAAATTCACTGGTATCCCGGTCACATTGCCAAAGCTGAACGGGCATTAAAAGAACAGCTAAAGCGGGTAGATGTGGTACTCGAAGTCCGAGATGCCCGCATTCCATTGGCTACTTATCACCCCCAAATGCCGAGCTGGGTGGGCGGCAAGCCGCGAGTCTTGGTCATCAACCGGATGGATATGATTACACCTCGATCGCGCGAGGCGTGGGAAACATGGTTTGAGGCCCAGGGGGAAACTGCGTATTTTACTAATGCCGAGCACGGTCAAGGAGTAGACGCTGTGGCGGATGCCGTGCAGGATGCTGGGGTGCAGCTAAATAAAAGAAGGTTCGATCGAGGTATGCTGCCCCGTCCAGTCCGTGCAGTGGTGATGGGCTTTCCCAATGTAGGAAAATCTGCTCTAATTAATCGCCTGTTAGGGCGGAGAGTGGTGGACAGTGCCCGCAGAGCTGGAGTAACTAAATCGCTCCGATGGATTCGCATTTCTGAGGAAATTGAATTATTAGACGCGCCTGGAGTCATCCCAACCCGAATTAACAATCAAGAAAATGCCATAAAATTAGCTATTTGCGAAGATATTGGCGAAGCAGCTTACGACAATCAGGTAGTAGCAGCAGCGATGGTAGATTTGCTGCAAGGGCTGGAGGCGACTGATGACACGTTGATATCACTATCTGGTTTCAAATCCAGGTATAAATTAGATCCAGCATCTAGTAATGGTGAAGATTATTTGCACGAGGTGGCAAAAGACAAGTATAAAGGAGATGTGGAACGAACGGCGCGGCAGATGTTAAACGATTTTAGAACTGGTGTGTTGGGTCAGCTTTCTTTGGAGTTGCCGCCGGCTTGATCAGAGTCGTGCCATACAACTAATCAGGAATGGTATTAAATAGGGATTTGCTGACGGTGAGAATTTGAACTTCGTCTCCTATGTGTACTATTTTTTCGGCTGATTGAGGTGGCACTCTGGTGTTAACTATCAGCCGACTAAAGTAATTTAAATGCCTTTTTTTTACCAAGTTAGGCATGATTTCATTGTGCTTTGCTGCTAGTATTTTTTTAAAATTTGGATAAGCTTCTATCAGTGCATAATTTGGTGTAGATAGAAGACAGGTATGACCCGGATTAATACCTTCAAATATTACAGTCCCTATTTTCAACCTGACAATTTCATCAGCTTGGGGAAAAAGTTCATCTTCCCAAAACGCCGGGACATCTCCTATTTCAATATTAGCTCGCAAGTGATGGCGCATCTCGTTAACGCAAACTCTGGGAAACCAAGATGCAACTTCGGCAATTGTTTCGGTACTGATAATACTTGGGCCTGGTGCAGTGGTATCGTCGGGAAAACCAGTCAGCAAGTTTTCAATTAACTTGACGGGGAAACCGAAGTAGTTGCTCAACCAACATTCTACTACTGGGCGTTCTCTATCTACATGAAAAAAAAATTCTTGTTCGGTGTCTTGTATTTTCAGGCCGGCAATTCTCTTTTTGATGTCAAAGGATAAGCGTAGAAAACGGACTCCGCTGTTACGCTTAGTGTTAACCAATTCTCCGGCTGCATCGCAGATTGCAAAAGAGCGATCGCCTTCTAGAGCTCCGCTGGCTAGAATAGTGGCTTGACCGACTGCTATGCCGTCAAGGGACTTAACCGGATAGATATGAATGCTGGCGACGTAAGACATTTCGAGCCATTTATAAATAATTGTCGTTTTAGATACATTCTAGCATTCCCTGCCGGCAGAAGGATGACCGCAGTTGACTTGGTGAAATAAAATATGAATTAAATTATAATTGGTCACTTTTTTGAAGTTTACATTTGGCCGGAGCGGCGTGTAAAGAAAAATCAAATAAATCTGCCTAAGCTTGTGGTAGATATTATGCTATAAAATAGAAAAAATTAAACAATTGAACCGAGTTATAAGCAATGAGTGAAAGCGGAAGTAGAGGCATGATTTCGAGACGTAATTTAATGTTGAAGGCTGGTGCAGGGATGCTCGCGGCAAGCTTTGCACCTGCGTTGTTACAAGCCGAAGCAGCAAAGGCCGAGGCAATCTCTGAGCTTACTCCTAACAGTGCTCTTCAGAAATTGATGGAGGGGAATCAACGCTACATTGAGCAAAAACGGACATTTCCCGACCAAGCTCGATCGCGAATTGTAGAAGTAGCACAGGGTCAACATCCGTTTGCAACCATCCTGGCTTGTTCTGATTCACGTGTTGCTCCCGAAATTATTTTCGACCAAGGATTAGGGGATTTATTTGATATCCGAGTAGCTGGCAATTTTCTCGATGATGTGGTTCTCGGGAATATAGAATATGCCGCCTTAGAATTAGGCGTGCCACTATTAGTAATTCTGGGTCATGAACGCTGCGGTGCTGTCAAAGCAGCTTTAGATGGCAAAGCTGTGCCGGGTCACATTAGCACTTTGGTGGCGGCGATTAAACCGGCTGTTGATTCGACCAAAGGTCAAACAGGCAATGCGTGGGATAACGCAGTCAGAGCTAATGTGCAAATGAATGTAAATAAGTTACAATCCTCGTCGCCTATTTTAGCTGAAGCAGTCAAGGCGGGCAAGCTTAAAGTTGTTGGGGGCCGCTACGATTTGGATAGCGGGAAAGTAGAGATAATTGCTTGATTTTGCTGGTGGCATCTCATATCCATTCCGGTTGCACCGGAATTATTGTTGACTGTTGACTGTTGACTGTTGACCGAAAGCATCCAGGATACAAGCCCCCGGATTCATTCCTTCGCAGACTCAGGACGGAAAAATAAAAAACCTGTATCCGATAAACAAGCCCCCCAATTTCTCCGTCGGGTCAATGCTTCAATCTAAAATCTAAAATCTAAAATCGATTGACTGTTGACTCGGACTCGAAAAACTGAATGGTTGAGTGTTAACTGTTGACTCGATTTTATTATTCCGATGCAACCGGAAACGATATCATATCTTGGAATATTTTTAATGAACAGGCAAGATGACTGTTCCACAATCCGAGAATTTGATTGTGGGGTGGGCCGAAGAACCCGCCCATAAAAGCCATAATTTCAGTTACATTAAACCCATTTCTTGTAGTCCCCGGCGCAGTCGTTCTGCTTCAAAAGGGCGGCGCTGTTCGTGAAGGGCGATCGCTCTTTTGAATTCTGCTAAACTCTCTGGCATTTTGCCAATTTTCAGCAAGGCTACTGCCAAGTTTTGATGAGCTTCCGCGTGTTCGGGATCGATTTTTATCGCTTGTCGGTAATAGGCGATCGCATGTGCTAAATTTCCGGCTGCCTTCAGCGTCAGTCCTAAATTATAGTGACCTGCTGCAAAATTGGGGTCAATTTTTAAAGCTGCTTTGTAAGCTTTTTCAGCAGATTTCAAATCTCCTTCCTCTTTGAACAAGTTGCCCAAATTATTGTAAGCACCTAACTTGAGGGGCGGGAACACATTTGTATTAATTGCGGCTTGATAGTGTTCTTTTGCTTTAGCAAACTGCTGCTGCTGGCGATAAGCAATTCCCAAATGATAGTTCAGTTCGTAAACAATAGAATCATCAATTGCCGCAGCAGTCAAGCCTTTGGTTAATAAATTAATTCCCCGCCCAATTTGCCCAGTTTCTACATACAGCGCGCCTAATTTGCTACAAGCATAAGCATCGTTTGGATAATAAGCTATATAGCGTTCCATTGCTGCTTGAGCTTTTTGGAATTTACTTTTGGCGGCGATCGCATCTTTGTGATAACCAGAGTGCCAAATCGCCACATCGGGGAGAGAAGCTATTTTCCAATTTGGTTCCCTCTGCAAAATCTCAGCCACGCTGTCGTCTACCATTGCGTGGTAAGGGCGAGAAAAACGGATGTCGAGGCGATTGCGAAACAAGCGTGACACTAGGGAATAGGGAGATTGAGAGGCTCCGATTTCTTGGCGGATGAGATTGATTAGCAGCAGCCGATCGCTCGCAATTGCCTGCTTAATTTGAGGCACAATCTCCGGTACCAACACCTCATCGGCATCTAATACCAAAATCCAGTCGCCCTGGGCGTGCTTCAGACACTCGTTGCGCGCCGCTGCGAAGTCGTCGCACCATTCAAACTCATAAACCCTCGCCCCGAATTCTCGGGCAATTTCACGAGTGCGATCGCCCGATCCCGTATCCACCACCACTATTTCGTCAACAACACCCTTAACGCTGTCCAAAGTCCGCGACAGTGTTGCCTCTTCATTCTTCACAATCATGCACAGAGTCAGATCCATCGGGCGCCAACTTTCCTCATTTCACAAAAATATTGTAATTTTTTTAACCACCAAAACACAAAAAGTCCCAGAAAAGATTCTCCTATTTCCTTTTGGTTTGAGCATAAGTACCTTTCTTCGCTAGAAAAAGTGGGTTAACTCTTTTGACATATTAAAAAGCCTCAAACTCGGACGATTGATGAGAAATCCTACCACTTTCGGTTCATCCCTGCGGTAGAGGTAAGGGATCGATAGCGGTTGTTATTCTTAGAACATAAGACAAGGCACAAGAAAAGTTTAAGTATTCAGGAGAAAGAGAAATGGGCAATATTATTGCTTGGATTGTTCTAGGACTCATTGCTGGTGCGATCGCCAAAGCCATTTATCCGGGAACTCAAGGTGGCGGTTTTCTGGCAACAACAGGTTTAGGAATTTTGGGCGCCCTAGTGGGAGGTTATCTAGGTAACATGTTCCTTGGGACGAGCGGCGGAGCTTCTGTTGGAGCATTGAGTATTCCGAGTATTGCTTTTGCCGTCATAGGTGCGATCGTTCTACTATTCATCTGGGGATTGTTAACTCAGCGTGCTGCATAACAAATATTGCCAATTCCCAGTCGATCGACTTTTAGGGTATTCATAAACCCGGTTTCTGGAAGAAACCGGGTTTTTCAGTTGTTGGTAGGATGCGTCAGCCTACTTTTACCAAATCCGCCTTAAAAAACCCTATCATACTCAGCGCTTACAAAGGTTCAAGAGCAAAACTTTCGTCCGAACAGAGTGCGACTGAAGAATAAATGGGTAAAAATCCCGGATTTGGTATCAATTAATCAATCCGCAAATTGAAAGGCAAGCGAACGTAAATCCCTTGCGGGTCGTTCATCGACTTGATCACACCCAATTCATCTTGCATTTTCTTAAATTCGGCCGTTAGCGGGTCGAGTTTGGCGGCGGGTTTCAACACGTGAACGCCTGAAATTCTTTCCAAAATTCGCTCCTCCAAAGTGCGGCGTTTTGGATATTCTTCCAACTTCCAATCGTCGCCGAGTTTAGCTTGCTTCGCCGCCTCTCTCACAGCATCTTCAAGCCCGCCAATTTCATCGACTAAACCCAACTGTTTTGCAGCCGTACCAGACCACACTCTGCCTTGAGCAATTTCTTGTACCTTAATTTTCGGCAGTTTGCGGGAGGTGGCGACTTTAGTAATAAATTGATCGTAAATGCGATCGACTCTCCTCTGAATATTCGCCAATTCTTGAGGATTTTTCGGGCGGGAAAGCGTGTTAGTATCCGCAAACCGGGCGGTTTTCACCACGTCCCAAATCAGGCCGTTGTTAGCCGCCAACTTTTCGACGTTGAACAGCATTCCAAAAACCCCGATCGAACCGGTAATCGTATTGGGTTCGGCAAAAATGCGGTTGGAACCCATCGAAATCCAATAGCCGCCGGATGCTGCTAAATTGCCCATTGAAACAATAACTGGTTTCTTTTTCCCCGTCAGCATCACTTCGCGTGCAATTACTTCGGCCGCCGTCGCACTGCCTCCGGGACTGTTGACGCGCAAAACTACCGCTTTTACGTCGTTATCTTCTCGGATTTTTCGCATTGATTGAGCGATGCGCTCGCCTCCTACTTGAGTCGCGCTGCCTTCCCCGTCTACAATCTCTCCTTCAGCGTAAAGTATAGCAATTTGGTTTTTCTTGTCAGCGCTCGTTGATTTTTTATTCTCGGCAATTCTCGCATAGTTTTTCAAACTAATTTGCTTGAAAGATTTGTTTTCGCTATCGGTTCCTGTGAGTTTTTTGAGTTCGGTCGATATTTCGTCAAAGTATACAACTTTATCAACTAACTTGCTTTTGAGAGCTTCGTCAGCCATCAAAATTCCGCCCTTATCTGCAAGCGCTTGTAGTTGCGGAACAGTCACTTTGCGACTCGGGGCGACAGTTTTCAGGTATTCTCCCCACATATCTCCGAGCAACTTTTGAGTTTGCTGGCGATTTTCGGGACTCATTTTTGTGAGCAAAAATGGCTCAACGGCTGACTTGTATTTGCCGACGCGAGTCACTTGCACTCCCACGCCGTATTTTTCCAAAGCACCAGTGAAAAACATTGCCTGACTGCTAAAACCGTTGATTTCCAAAGCGCCGTAAGGATTGACTGCAATGGTATTAGCAACAGAACCGAGGTAATAATCTCGCTCATTCCAGTCCATCTGGTAAGCAAAAATGGGTTTTTTGGCATCTCGGAAACGCTGCAATGCCGATCGAACTTCTTTGAGATTGGCAAACCCGCTGCTGCTAGAATTTGAGCTGCCTTCGAGATAAATGCCAACAATTTTCGGGTCTTTTTTAGCATATTCGATCGTGTCTAAAACAGTCCGCAGCGTCACTGTATCGCCGGAATCTTCCGAAAACACTTCTTCAATCGCCGCGCCAGTGCTACGGCTCGGTTTGCTGTCGGTGATATTTGAAGAAAGGTCTAATACCAATACAGACTTATCTTTAACTTGCGGGCCTGAATCCTTAGACGACGATGCGGCCAGAGCAATTAGCAGTACCAGTCCTCCCAATCCGATGCTGCCCAGCAGCAACAGTCCTAGGAAGGTTCCCAGTAAACTTGCACAGGTATATTTTAGGAAATCTTTCATTAGATAATTGGTAATTAGTGATTAGTTATTAGTCATTAGTTATTAGTCATTAGTGAGAGCAAGTCCGGTTAAAGCGGAATGATACCCAACGTGTGAGCGGGAGGCTCGCACTGCACGCGGAAAAATAATATTATTCCGATGAAGCGCGGAAACGATTTTATTGGTAATTCCTGCAACTAGGATTTAGCAATTATCCGCTGTCGTTAGTTATTAGCTAATGACTTTTGACTGCTGACTAATGACTTTTGACTGCTGACTCACTTTTATCTTAACCTTTCCAAAACCCCAGATTGTTTTAGCTCATCCAAATTACCGCAGCCTGTACAGAACATCACGGTGGCGATTTCTGCAATTAACACCTCAGCAAGGAGGGCTGTGGCTGATTCCGATTCCGCAGCAGCTTGTAGAAACGGCCGCGCCAGTCCCGCAATATCCGCGCCAAGAGCGATCGCCTTCGCTGCATCCAACCCGTTTTGCAAGCCTCCAGAGGCAATCAGGGGAACCTCCGGCGCTGCGGCGCGGGTGCTGACAATGCACTCGGCTGTTGGTATTCCCCAGTCGGCAAAGGTTGCGCCCAGCCTGCGCTGCTTGCCATCTTTAGCTCGCTCTCCTTCTATTTTCGCCCAAGAAGTGCCTCCGGCCCCGGCAATGTCGATCGCACCTACCCCCGCAGCGAGCAATTTCTTTGCCATTTTTCCTGAAATACCGTTGCCGACTTCTTTAGCAATAACTGGTACTGGTAATTTATCGCACAACTTGGCAATTTTATCTAGCAGTCCTTTAAAGTTAGTATCGCCTTCGGTTTGAACGCATTCTTGCAGCGGATTTAGGTGCAAAATTAGGGCATCTGCTTCGAGAATATCAATAATTTTTTGGCATTCTTCCAAGCCGTAATTGTAGTTTAATTGAACTGCTCCGATATTGGCAAACAGCAGAATATCTGGAGCGCGGCGACGGACGGCAAATGTAGGAGCTAGTTGAGGATTTTCTACGATGATTCGCTGGGAACCGACTCCCATTGCTAGTTTGTATTCTTGAGCGACATCGGCGAGGCGATAATTGATTGTCTGGGCTAATTCTGTGCCACCTGTCATTGAGGAAATTAGCAGGGGAACGGCTAGTTTTTTGCCGAGAAATGTGGAGGTTAAATCGATTTGGGTGCGATCGAGTTCTGGCAAACAGCAGTGTTCAAAACGGTAGCGTTCGAGGCCGCTGGTAGTTTCGCGAAATTGTACGTCTTCTTCGAGGCAGATCCGCAGGTGGTCTGCTTTGCGGGTTTCGGTTTGCGACGGGGAGGTTAGCGGCAAGTTCACAGTGGCTATTTGGGGAAAGAGTTTTGAGAATATAGCAATTTTATTTCATTTTTGAAGTTTTTTTAATGAACCGCAGAGAGCGCAGATGGCGCAGAGGAGAAAAAAAGAGAGATGTTCGCAAATCATGCAAGGGTTGCTATATTAAGCTGTCCCGCATAGTTGTATTTTTGGGCGGGCGATCCACCCACCCCACAAGAATTTCATCAAACTTGGCTATAAAATTTAGATGCGCCTCAGTTTATCCAGGAACACTCACCGGCATTCCGTTATCTGAAGGTTTCAAGTTCAATAAAAAAGGAACTGCTTTTTGCACCCATGCTTTGGCTGATGTGTAATTTGCCGCATCTTCGCCGAAACAAATGTCCAGCATATCTGTGTGAATTATCCCCGGATTCAAAGGAACTGCTGCCATACCTGTGGGCAATTCTTGAGCGAGCGATTGCGTAAGTCCTTCTATTGCCCACTTGGAAGCGCAATAGGGCGCGACTTCCGGCGAAGTTGACCTTCCCCAAGCAGAACTAAAGTTGACAATTATGCCGCTTTTTCGAGCAATCATTGCCGGGACAAAGTGGCGAATTACATTAGCTGTACCTTTAATATTAACATCAATTACCTGGGAAAATTCTTCGTTACTGACCTTCCAAAGAGGCGCGGGATGATTAGCTATACCTGCATTATTAATTAGCAAATCTGGTGGCTCATTTTTTGCCAAAATTTCTGTTGCCCAAGCTTTTACTCGCTCGTCGTTGGTGACATCCAAAGCAGTAAAATGCTGGGGCGCACTATATTTTTGTTGGAGTTTTTCCACCGCTTCGGAAGAACGGGCGCATCCCACAACTGTATGTCCCAATTCAATAAACTTTTCGGTCATGGCAAGACCTAGACCGCGACTGACTCCGGTAATTACAATTAATTTTGTCATAGATTTGCTCCAAGTTTGACATTAAGTAATACAATACATATTGACTGGTGAATTGACAAATCGATCGCAGGGAGAAAGCATGAAAGTAAAAGCAGCAGTTGCTCGCAGTGCCGGCCAACCTTTGAGCATTGAAACGGTTGAGCTGGATGGACCGAGGGCTGGAGAGGTGTTGGTGGAAATTAAAGCCACCGGTGTTTGTCACACTGATGCTTACACTCTTTCCGGTGCCGATCCTGAAGGTTTATTTCCTGCGATTTTAGGCCACGAGGGAGCCGGGATTGTCGCAGAAGTGGGGGCGGGAGTCACGAGTGTCAAAGTGGGCGATCGGGTAATTCCTCTCTACATTCCTGAATGCCGCAACTGCGAATATTGTTTGAGCCGCAAAACGAATCTCTGTCAAGCAATTCGCGTGACTCAAGGCCAGGGAGTGATGCCCGACGGCACTAGCAGGTTTTCTATAGACGGGCAGAAACTTTACCATTACATGGGAACTTCTACCTTTGCTAATTATACAGTATTGCCGGAAATTGCAGTAGCAAAAATTCGTGATGACGCTCCTTTTGATAAAGTTTGTTTAATCGGCTGCGGCGTCACAACTGGCATCGGCGCTGTCATAAATACTGCGAAAGTAGAGCCTGGTTCTAATGTGGTAGTTTTCGGTTTGGGCGGCGTGGGTTTGAATGTAATTCAAGCAGCTCGTCTGGTGGGAGCTAACATGATTGTCGGCGTAGACTTGAACCCCGACAAGCGAGAAATGGCGGAAAAATTCGGCATGACTCACTTTGTCAATCCCCGTGAAGTGGAAGGTGATTTAGTGCCTTATTTAGTAGATTTAACCAAAGGTGGAGCTGATTACAGTTTTGAATGTATCGGCAACATTAATGTGATGCGCCAAGCTTTGGAATGCTGCCACAAAGGTTGGGGCGTGAGCGTAATTGTTGGGGTAGCGGGAGCTGGTCAAGAAATTAGTACCCGCCCGTTTCAGCTAGTAACTGGTAGGGTTTGGAAAGGCACGGCTTTTGGGGGGGCAAAAGGCAGAACTGATGTTCCTAAGATTGTTGATTGGTACATGGACGGTAAAATTGATATTGATAGTCTGGTATCTCGGGTAATGCCGATCGAGCAAATTAACGAAGCTTTTGATTTAATGCACAAAGGCGAAGTAATTCGCACAGTGTTGACATTTTGAGTTTTTGAAGGAAGAAGGAAGAGGGAAGAGGGAAGAAGGAAGACAGGACTTACGGAAAAAGGGGTTTTACGCGCTATCTATAGCCGTAAGGTACAGGGCTGCACCCTACATAACTTCTCTTTTCTCTCTGCCTCTGCGTCCTCTGCGCCCTCTGCGGTTAATAAAAAAATCTCATTCACAAATGAAATAGAATTAATATGATATCAGACTCCCTAAAACTGCACAAAGAACAGAAAAGTTTCGGTGGAAAACTCGGCTTTTACAGTCATCAATCCTCCGCTTGCAACAGCGAGATGAAATTCGCTGTTTACCAGCCCCCGCAAGCTTTATCTCAACCCGTACCAGTTTTGTATTTTCTCTCAGGTTTAACCTGCACGGAAGAGAACTTTATGGCAAAAGCGGGGGCGCAACAATTTGCGGCAAAATACGGGTTAATGTTGGTTGCGCCCGACACTAGCCCGCGCAATACTGGTATTCCTGGGGAAGATGACGATTGGGATTTAGGAAGTGGTGCGGGTTTTTATGTTGATGCGACAGCCGCACCTTGGAATTCTCACTATCGAATGTACAGTTATGTGGTTGATGAATTACCGAATTTAATCGCCGAAAATTTTCCAGCGATACCGGAAAAACAGGGAATTTTCGGTCATTCGATGGGCGGACACGGGGCTTTAATTTGCGCTTTGAAAAATGGATCTCGCTATCTTTCAGTTTCCGCTTTTGCGCCTATTTCCGCGCCAATGCGCTGCCCTTGGGGACAAAAAGCCTTTGGGCACTACCTCGGCAGCGACAAAGAGATTTGGAAGGCTTGGGATGCTAGCGAATTGGTGCTTGAGGCGCAATACAACCGTCCAATTCTGATTGACTGCGGCACTGCGGATTCGTTTCTTGCTGACGGGCAGTTGTTGCCGGAAGTGTTCGGGGCAGCTTGTGAAAAAGCGGGACAGCCACTAACTTTAAGGATGCAGGAAGGTTACGATCATAGCTATTACTTTATAGCTACTTTTATGGAGGATCACATTTGCCATCATGCGGCTGTTTTGTGCGGGTAGTTCCTAGCAGGAAGCAGGCAAGATGCCTGCTCCACAACAACTGGTTCTTAGGCTCTGCCTGGGAACCGATATCCAGAGGCTCTGCCTCGAATGGCTGCCATGAAATGTGGAGGCACAGCCTCCTGATCTGCTTTACCAGGCTCTTCCTGGTAACTGGAGTTTAGACTAAGCACCTCTTAAAGCACGGTTAGATTTCAACTTAAGAACGGCAATGGTCGCTGGTGAAGAGCTATGAGGCTCAACCACTAGCATAGATGCCGACGACCGTTGACGTTCTCTTCGGCTGACAACCTCAAAAAAAAACTGTCTGCGATAGTTTCAACAGACAGCGTAAGGGTAGAAGATTGAGAATTCAGCTAAAAATCTCAAATCTACCTGCCATGAAGTTTGAACAATTACGGGAATTTCGTCAACAAGCTTATGAATGTCTCGGCAATGCCAAAGACGCCACCTTTGAACTAGCAGACGCGATAATGACGACTCGCCACGTCTCATGTTTAGGAGATTTAGCCCTCAATCCCTTATTTCGGCGTGAGTGGTCAAGCGTCTACGAAGCGCTGCAAGATTGTAGACCAGACCGAGACCAATTGATGCAACTATATATCCAACAGATGTCACAAGTGGAACGTCCAGTATTAGCGATCGATCATACAGCATGGTTGAGACCCCATGCACCTACTCTCAAAGAACGGACCTATGAACATCAACCCACAGCCTTACCTCACGGCATACCTGTTGGTATCGGTCAAGGATATAGTACGATCGCACTGATACCAACGATTAGCGGGAGTTGGGCGCTGCCATTAAGACACGAACGTATTACCAGTTGGGACAACCCAATCGGTAAAGGCGCTGAACAATTGGCACAAGTCTGTGAATATCTTCAGAATAGACCCATCGCCCTATTTGATAGTGAGTATGGGTGCGCCCCTCTGGTTAAAGCTACTGCTGCGATCGCCGCTGATAAACTAATGCGTATTCGCTCCAATCGTTGCTTATGGTCAACACCCCCAGCCTATAGTGGTAGAGGACGGCCAAAAATTCATGGAAACCAGTTTAAGCTTAACGACTCCTCAAGCTGGTGGGAACCAGAACAAACCCTGGAATCCCTTGAGCCGAAACTCGGACGAATCAGGTTGAGAACATGGGATAACTTACATTTCCGAGGTAGTCCCAAACATCCGATGACTCTGATTTTAGTAGAACGCTTAGACACTGTAACGGGTCAATTAAAAACTCAACCTTTGTGGTTAGTTTGGGTTGGTGTTCAAATGCCACCTCTTACAGAAATTTGGCAACTATATCTACGTCGTTTTGCCATCGAACACTGGTATCGCTTAGCGAAACAAACATTGCATTGGACAATTCCGAAGCTAAGCACTCCAGAACAATGTGAACGATGGAGTGATTTGATGCCATTGCTAACTTGGCAATTATGGTTAGCTCAAGATTTAGTCAGGGAAATTCGTCTACCCTGGCAAAAGCCTCTCCCTGAATTGACACCTGGAAGGGTTGCACAATCAATGCTTCCACTTTTAATTAGGATTGGGAGTCCGGCTGTTGCTCCCAAATCCCGAGGAAAATCGGCTGGATGGTCATCCGGTAAACTGCGCGCTCAAAGATGTCGCTATCCCGTGGTCAAAAAGGGTAAAGGTCGGTTCCAAAACTCTCCCAAATTCGTAATTTAACCTTAGAAAACTCTTTCTAAATTCACTAGAATTTCACTCAGCGTTAGCTGAGTCAATTTGTGCTTAGTCTAAACTCCAATGGTAACGAGTGAACTCGCTTCTACGAGCACAGGTATTTTCGGTTAATTAAGATTAATCGGAAATACCCATTCTTTATAATTGCTGTCGCGATTTTCGATAATCTCCGTCAGTTTGTCCAAAATCTTTTCGGTGATGGGTCGGTTTGTGGGCAAGTGATAGTTTTCCACTCGCTTAATTGGGGTAATTTTGGCTGCGGTTCCGCAGAGGAAAATTTCGTCTGCAATCAACAATTCTGATTTGTCAACTGGTCTTTCTATTACTTCAATTCCTAAGTCTCGGGCGATTGTGATTACGCTGTCTCTGGTAATTCCTTCCAGAATATCTTGCTCGAAACCGGGAGTAACTAATTTACCGTTTCTGGCGACAAATATGTTCATTCCTGAAGCTTCGCTGACTTTTCCCTGAGTATTCATCATAATTGCTTCGTCGAAGCCGGATTCTACTGCTTCGGTTTTGGCTAATGCTGAGGTGATGTAAGCGCCGCTAATTTTACCTCTTAATGGCAAGCTGCGGTCTTCTTGACGGTACCAAGAGCTAATTCTACAGTTGACTCCTTCTTTGGGCAAATAGTCTGAGAGTTCTAATCCGTAGACAAAAAAGTCTGTTTCTACGTTGTGCAGTCGCGGGGCAATTCCTAAACTGGATGTGTAGATAAAAGGGCGAATATAAAATGATTTTGTTGGCTGGTTTTTCTGGACAAACTCAATGATTATTTGTTGAATTTTGCTGGCTGGTAAATCGCAGTGGAGGAAACTCGCACTTTGACTTAATCTTTGACAGTGGCGGTCTAATCTAAATAGCAATATTCGATCGGCATTTTGGGGGTCTGGAATTCCCCGCAACCCGCCTAAGACTCCGGTTCCGTAGTGCAGCGCGTGGGTGGCTATGGAAATTTTGGCGTCGGTAAAGGGGAGAAATTGGTTTTGAAAGTAGGCAATTGGTAGAAAACTATCCATGATTCAAGCTGGCGATGAGTTTTGCAGTCCGCTGGGAAAGCTGAATTGGGTAATATTACCATAAGTTATACCATTTTAAGTTTAAGATTTTAGATTTTAGATTTACAATGACTGATTTGATATAAGTTTGGAGGTGGTCTAAAGTTACCTTTTTTTATTAAATGAGATGATTATTGTGTTATTCGATGGAGCGATAAAATAATATAAAATGCGGTCATTTGGGTTGATAATTGTTTGGGGAAAGAGTGCGAGCGACTACAAACAAAAAATCAACCAAGGGGCAACTATGGCACGTAAATGTTTCATCATTGAAATGGGGATGGGTATAGACCAGCACGGACAGGAACCGACTGTAGCCTGTGCAAGGGCTGTACGAAATGCGATCGCCCATAATGCTTTGCTAGGCGTCTGGGAAGTGGCGGGTTTGACTGATCCGAATCAGATGATTGTTGAGGTAAAGGTGGCTGTTCCTTACCCGGAACAAGTGCGGGAACAGGAGGTGTTGGCGGTGCTACCTTTTGGCAGCAAAACTCTGATTGTGGAGCAAGGAGGGATGATTGTCCCAGGAAGGGCGATCGCCTCTCTGAATGATAAAAATGATGAAATGCTAATCGCTGTGGCGGCTGTGAGTGTTTTTGTGGAAACTGTGGACTAATTAATTTGGTGTTGTTTGGATAAATCGCCCGATCGCACTTGCTTGCGCGATCGGGCGATCGAATGCTTGTCTGTTAAAAAATGATTAATTTAGACTAAGTTGTAGGGGTGCCCGGAGATCTGGCATGAAATACCGTATAAAATCGGTGGCTCTGAGACAGGCTACAATCGGTCTGTTCTAGGGTAAGACTTATTTGCGCCTATCTACTTAGTTTTTTAACTTTTAATGTGATAATTATTAATTTCTCAGGCGACCGGGTATGTAAGCAATCCAGCAAAACCCTACGATTAATAACAGCCACGTCGCTGTAATATTGCTGCCCAACAAGTTGCGGAGAAAATCTTCCATTGTTATCAAAAATTATAGGGTTTAAAAGAATATATTGCGGTTTCCTCTCGCAGCACAAAAGGTAGAGTCCGAGCGCATAAAACCCGATCGGACTCTACCTCCTCTACCTGCTATTTGGGCTGGCTGGTATCTGCCAACATTTGGTTAACCATTTTCAAGTGCGCCTGAAGGTTCGGCAACTTCTGGGTGGCCCAAGCCTTCAAGTCGGGATCTTGTCCCTGTTGAGATTGAGCCTGAAACAGAGCAATAGCCTGAGTGTGGCTGTCGATCATAGCCTGCTTGTAAGCAGCATCAAAACTTGTACCGGAGAGTCCCGAAAGTCGATCCATCAAAGCTTTGTTCTGGGTACTCATCTCGGCTGGCAATTCAACCTGCTTTTGCATTACTAACTGCATCAGCTCTTGATTAGCCTTGGTGTGTTCCTCTACCATTTCTTGCCCGTATTGTTTCACACCAGCACTAGAACCGCGCTGCACTGCCAATCTGCCGAGCTCCACTTCCATCATACTAAGTTGACCTGCTTGCATGACAAAGGTTCTGTCTTTGCTGCTGAGAGAACTAGGCGAAGTTTCGCCACCTGCTGGAGAGTTGGGAGAACGGCCGGGAGTGTTGTTGGTGGGGGTATTTGGAGAACGGCCGGGAGTGTTGTTGGTGGGGGTATCTGAACTGTCGGGAGTGTTGTTGGTAGGGGTATCTGAACTGTCGGGAGAACGGCCGGGAGTGTTGTTGGTGGGGAGATTTGGAGATTTAGGAAGAGTCTCATCGTCGGCTTGGTTATCAGCAAGCTCAAAAACCCGATCGCCCGACTGGTTGAAGCCGTTAGTCTGGCGGTTTAATTCTGCCAATGCCGGCACAGCTATCAAGGAACTAACGCCGGCAATTCCGGCAACTGTTACCAATTTTTGGAACAAATTTTTGCGATTGAGTGAAGTCATGAATTTCTAAGCCTCTAAGTTGTTTTCAAAAGTATGTGAAGCGAAGCTATCCCGTAGGGAATCGCCCGAAACTACCGATGGGAGGGTGTACTGCCTTTCCGAAACAAGTTGATCAAACCAAACGCACCCAAGGCACCCAGCCACCCGAAATTGTTGGGGCTATCGCGCCGAGCACTCAAAACTCCAGAATTAGTATCAGCCGGCGTCGATGTGGTACCGGTTGTACCCGTTGTACCCGTTGTGCCAGTGCCTGTTGTACCGGTTGTACCCGTTGTGCCAGTGCCTGTTGTACCGGTTGTACCCGTTGTGCCAGTGCCTGTTGTACCGGTTGTACCCGTTGTGCCAGTGCCTGTCGTACCGGTTGTACCCGTTGTGCCAGTGCCAGTTGTATCGGTTGTGCCCGTTGTGCCAGTGCCAGTTGTATCGGTTGTACCGCTTGTACCCGTGCCTGTCGTATCGGTTGTACCGGTGCCAGTTGTACCGGTTGTACCCGTTGTGCCCGTGCCACTCGTACCGCTTGTACCGGTGCCAGTCGTATCGGTTGTGCCCGTTGTACCCGTGCCTGTCGTATCGGTTGTACCGCTTGTACCCGTGCCTGTCGTATCGGTTGTACCGCTTGTGCCCGTGCCTGTCGTACCGCTTGTACCCGTTGTACCCGTGCCTGTCGTACCGCTTGTACCAGTGTCACTCGTACCGCTTGTACCGCTTGTGCCGGTGCCAGTCGTATCGGTTGTACCGCTTGTGCCGGTGCCTGTCGTACCGCTTGTACCGCTTGTGCCAGTGCCCGTCGTACCGCTTGTACCAGTGTCACTCGTACCGCTTGTACCGCTTGTGCCAGCGCCAGTCGTACCGCTTGTACCCGTACCCGTATCAGTCGTACCGCTTGTACCGGCGCCTGTCGTACCGCTTGTGCCGCTTGTGCCAGTCGTACCGCTTGTGCCAGTCGTACCGCTTGTGCCAGTCGTACCGCTTGTGCCAGTCGTACCGCTACCGCCTGCACCGCCGCCTGCACCGCCTCCAGCACCGCCCGACTGGGCAGAAGCAGGCACTGCGAAGGAAACCGTGGCTAAACCTAAAGTACAAGCGCTTGCTAAAACAACTTTCAACAATTTAGAAGATTTCATGGTAATGCTTGCTTTTTCGTATAGTCTTGCGATCGCTTGTGATGCCAAAACCGCAGGGTCAAATTGACAGCGTAACGTGCAACTTTTCTAACCTTTGCTGCGGGATAATAAAGGTAAGGGAGCAAATTTAGTCCCGTCCCCTCGATTATTTTGCCCTGATCAATTACACCGCAGCCTTAATAGTTTATAAGCTATTACGTATCCTTCAAGTTCGCCATTCGTCTTTAGGAATATTTGGCAAAATGGCGTTTTCTTTCAGGTGGTGGATGATATTTGATTGAGTGGCCGACTAGCTCAATCAAAATTTGTGTACGGGGGATAAAGAGCGGGTTGCTCTGAAAAATTTTGGGTTGAGTAACGAAACATATACGCATCAACCGGGTTTCTGAGACAAGCGCGCGGTTCTTCCTATAAATTTTCTCCTGCGGCTGGTGCTGTGAGACAGAAATTCTGGATTTTCTCACCGTCAATTTTGGGTTAGCGCTACGCCATAGGAGTTAGTTTCAAATTTTTTTGAGCGCTATTTTTCCTTAACTTGCTGCTAGCTATTTGGACACTGGCAGAATACCGATCAAACTTTCCCAGAAACTAAATTATCTCAAAACGCCCGATCGAGCGTTTTGAGTGACCCGATCGCCTGCAACCCCATAACCGCAACGCTTTTGATAGGGTTTCGACTTACCTCCAACAGGAAGACGATGTGAGGGCTATCCGAAGCGGGCCCGCACGACATTACATTAACCAGCGGTGGCACAGTCATCCGAATTGCTCGTGAGTGCGATCGGCTAAACCCTAATATCCTATCCTAAAGCCAAAACTATGCCAGAGAGCGCTTATTCCCTCACACATTGCCCCAGCAGACATCAACTATGCTGCATCGAATTCTTGCCCGAAGTGGCTATTTAATGTTAATCGCTTTTTCTAAGTTCGCCAGTTAAAAACCCGAAATCAGATTAATGGCTATTTGAGCAAGGAAATTACCAAAATCCGATTGAACCAGCAACTGCCAGTCAATTGCGCTCTCTGAACACAATAAATTTAATATTACATCTGTCCTCAGAATGAGAAAAATGCGGTCTAAAACTTGCTTTTAGAGAGAGGAAAGTAGTGGCTTCTAGTATATAAGATTAAATTTATGTTTAATAATTAGAGGTCATTATGCCAGAACAACAATTTGATACCTTACCTTCAGAAGCACAAGAACTCCCCCAAGGGGCGAAACAAATTTTTCAAGCGGCTTTTAAGAGCGCTAGTGAAGATGGAATGAGCGCCGATGGTGCTACTAGCGTTGCTTGGAACAGCGTAAAATCTGAATATGTTCAAGGCGAAGGTGGCACGTGGCATCACAAGGGTGACGATACTAACCAAACCCGCAAATCTGTACAGTCTGGTGGCAATTAGTCCTACGCCCTCACTTCTATCGTGTCCGCTAAAATAACCGTTATCCGGTGTGTAGTGATGACTTCATTCCTCATTTTATGATGATTTTATGATGAGTGAATTCCTCACTACCAACCAATGTGAGTAAAGTTATTCTAGCGGTCATGATATCATCAGTCATTCGCAAGGTACTGATGACTGGTGGTTAATTATTTACGGTTGATAGCTCTTGGGATCGCTTCTGTAGTGGAGTTAATCGAGCCTGTTAATCGGCTGCCGCATATCCCATTGCAATTCGGCTAAAACGAGCAAGCTAAATACCATTAGCGTTCCAGTAAATAGGAAAGACCAACCGTCGGTATAAGGCACAATCACACTGCCCAACAGGTGAAATAAACTTGCTGCTAACAGCGCGCGCGATCGCACTGCAAATCCCGTCCCGAAATACCCAATTCCGCTCAGTCCCAGCCACAGGGGACAGAGATTCGCCAACACTTTTCCCCAACTACAAAAAATGGCTAAATCAGTCAGCAGCACTCCTAATAACATCAGTATTACCCAACCGTAAAGCACCCACCTCAGACGTTCTATTTTAACCCAATAGTATGTCAGGCTTACCATTGCTGCTGTACCTACAAGGCTGAGCGTTGACCACAAACCTGCTTGCAGCATCCAACTCACAGAAAAAAATTGTGCCGTGCCGAACATGGGTATTAACAGTAAACTCCACAACAGGCAAGCTCGATCGAGACAAGTATAAAATTTTGAATAAAATCGATTTTTGCCAAGGGGCAAGTGAACGTGCCAAATCCCTTCTAAATTCTGATTATCAATGTTAAGCTGTTTGTGGGTGAAAGGCGGAACTGAATAATTAAAAAAGGTCATGTTTGACACGATTAAAATTAATAATTAGTGGTTAATATACCTATCTCATCAGCAATCCATTTAATTGCAATCTACCAAGTGGGTTAATTTTCTTAAGGTGAGGCTCTATCGGCGGTAAGAGTCCTTTAATCGCACTCACTATGTAAAACAGGAAAAAAGAGATTATCGAATAAAATAGCTCTTGCGACAGATGGCTGTACTATTAGTTATTCGATACTTTTAAAATAGTCAACTTTGTTACAGAATTTATGCTCACTTCATCCCATCCTCTGAAACAGGTATTCCACTGCCCGGAAGAATCGGATTTTTACTCGCACTGCTTGGAAAGTTTAGTGTTAAATGCTAGTGACAATTCTCGACTTATCGTAGAGTTTGGTTCAGGAGAGGGCAGTCCAGTTATTAAGTCTTTGCTGAGAAGTGATTTTGACGGGACAATACAGGGATTTGAGCTAAATAATGTAGCTTGGAAAATTGCTCAGTCTCAAATTAAGGAATATCAACTGAGCGAAAAATACACGGTCAACAATTGCTCTTTTTTTGAGTCGCCTTTATACGAGTCGGCGGATTGTGTCATCTCAAATCCGCCTTACTTGCCTGCGGTGGATGATAAAATTTACCAGCCACTGTTGCACGGCGGGAGTGATGGTTGTACAATTGCTAAAAAACTTTTATCTCTGGGCAGTGACGAAGTTTTGCTGATGGTTTCTAGCTATTCTAATCCTGTGGGTTTGATCGATTATGCCTTGGATCGAGGCTACTCGGTTGCAAATTTTGAGATTGCACCTTTAACTTTTGGCTATTATAGTTCGGAACCGAAGGTGAAAAGTGCGATCGCCACTCTGCGAGAACAGGGAATGGCTTTTTATTCGGAAAATATCTATCTGCTGGCTGGAGTTTTGTTTAAGAAGCAAGAAAAGTCGCAAAGAGATTTGTCGATCGAGCTCATTCAGTTAATGACAGCATTTTAAAATACAGCGGTGCCTCTGAGATGTTGCACCATTGTCAGCAACAGGCAAGGTCAGCAACAGGCAAGATGCCTGTTCCACAAGAAATACACTCTTGGTGGAACAGGCATCTTGCCTGTTCCTCAAAGGCTTATTGAGAACCTGCAAGATTTAGGGTGCATCAATCTCTGACGCACCCTACTATATAGCCGTTAATTCCGTTCTGCGGCTTGGATCGATCGCACTACAGCCGCGCCAGCCCGATCGCCGATCGACTTCTCCTGATCGTAGCCCAACACCAGCTCCCAAGCCTCCTGCGGGTATCTATCAACCAGCGGGATCGCCACTTCATCCAACATCCAGCGGCCGTGACGCTCATCTTCTTTGATGTGCAGTTCCCAATAACCCATCGCAGCCTGCGACAGACCCAGACGCTGGGCGGCGGCTAGATAATTGCGGTAAGCCACGGGCCCCGCCACCTCAAAATAAGTTAGTCCGCCGTTATAGCGCAGAAAATGGCGCTTGCGTTCCGTCAGCAAAAAGTTGTGATTAATGCTTGCGAGCACTTCCCAAGGCACTAAATCGAAGTACGCTTCTGGTTCTGTACTCATATCGAATTCAGCCAGCATCTGAGCAAAAAAGGTCGAGTGCTTGCGGGGGAGGCGACCGCCGCCGTATTCTTCCATCAGCACTCGGGTAAGGGTACACTGAATTTCGTTGCCGGCGCCGCCGAGGATGCGAGAAAGGCGGCTGGCTTCCACTAAACCGTCGAAAGAGGCGATCGCCAGCAGGTGTTTGTATCCCTCTTCAGTCATCTGTTCCCGCTGGTAGCGATCGAGCTCAGTTAGCGGAGGATCGACATCGGCGGCCGCGCGATCGCGCAGGGCTTGCTTGACATCCGGCAATTTTTGCAGCGCTGCAACGTCGATTTGCGCGAGTTCCCACTGCTGCCAAGGTTCCTCAATGCGATCGCGCACGGAACGCAAATAGTGCGATCGCTCGTTATTGTAGCGGCGCAAATCGTCGTACCAAAACAAGTTGAGGCGGTTGATACGGTAAAGTACGCGCTGCAAGAAGCGGTGAGCGGCCTCATCGCCCGGTTCCTGTTGGTAAGCTGCTTGAAGTGCATAGGCGATCGCGCTTTCAAAATCGCTGACAAGTAACGGTTTTGCCGCCACCGTCTTGTCTAAATCCTCGACTTCTAGCAAATTGACAAATTGCCGATCGGCTGCTTCATAATTTGGGAGTGCGGATTGCTTTTTGGAAAGACTCGGCGAGTGTGAAGAAGGAAGTATCTCTATCGTGTTTGGCATGGAATCAAGTTATGCTAACTCTAATTATTGTGGTGCCTGTCCAAACAGCCAACCGTTCCAAATTGCTGAGGATTATGGCTACTTCATTTCACGATACCGAACCAGTCAGCCGCATACACCCTTCCATTGATAGAGATTTGATCGCTACCGTCTCATACCCCCGCTCAAATGCTCTCATCCCTGAGTAAATTACGGGAATTGCCGGATCAGACGCGAGTCAGTATTATTTTAGTCAGTCTCTGCGGGAACGGTTCTCTAAGTTGATGTTGAGTTGAATCTGTTGGCTCTGGTGGCGAGTCCAGGAAAGAAACAGGTTGACGAAGGTGGTGGCGATCGCATCGTAGGAACCGACTAGACTGAATCCGGCAGTGGCGATAGCCCACGGCATAACTGGCGCTTACCACATGGCAAGAACGAACTGAACGGGCTGACTCTGGCAATGGCGAATCCGGTACGAACTAAGCAGGTTTACTTCCGGTGGCGGCGATCGCATTGCTGGCAGCACGGAACAGGCTAAATTCGATAGCGGCGATCGCATTTTTGGCAGGAATCAAACAGATTGACTACGTTTGTGGTGAGCGCATCATCGACTCAAAAAGCAACGGGCTGGGGTACCGCTCGGCAACGACTCCCATCCGTAGCTGCCAATGATTTTTAGCCCTCTTGCAATCTGGGCAAACGATGGGAGTTTTTTATTAATAATTGTTGTAACTACAAAACAGGTAACGATTATCTAAATAATTACCAGAACCAACCCGATACATTTTTTATTAAATATGTTCCCAGCCGTTCAAAGGTTGATGAAAGTTTTATAAACTAGGTATAAATATTTAGGAAAATTTCTCTTGACATAGTAAAAAACCAGACATATAGTTAAAAAGTTACCACTTAAAAAACAAACAAAATGACCTCAAAAATTTGGGTTGAAGGCTGCAAGTATTCTGCTGTGATTGGTACAATTTTTGGGTTATTATTACCAGGATTGCCTTTGTTAGCTGCTGCGCCTTCCTCGACGGTTGCCGGGGATTTGCCTGACGAAACGCACATCGCGCAAGCTGCCACTTTTTGTACTGAAGGAGATATTTCAGTTGCCGAATACATAACTGACAACTATTTCATCTCTATTTGTATGGATGCCAGTGAGAATATGTACTATGTGGATTACAACCGGGTTAATGAAAGGAGTAATACTCTCCATGGCGTCACAACAACCCGCGATGGAAGCTCTTTCATAGTAACGACCTATGATCAAAATGGAAGCAAACTTGTGTACACGGTGGGTGACTATTTTCGCGTAACCAACAATGGTGACCAGGTTGTGTATGAAAAAACCTCCTCAGACTAAAAATTAGCAATAAAAACCCCTCTACAGTAATCTTGCTGTAGAGGGTTTTGTAATATATAGTGATGATTTCCCATTCCCCCCAGGAATCATTGGGAGAGAAAACCCAAGCTCAATGGATTCAGTTCCCCTGGGGCGAGTCATCAGCAATAACTGCCGGAACCGACAGTTTGTAGAATGAGCGACGATCGCCCGCCGGTGGCAGAACCCCATCGGATTGATTGAGTTGATAGTGATCGCATCACCGGCGACGGAACGAACCAAACAGGCTGACTCTGACCGTGGCGATCGCATGGCAAGGACGCAACGAGCTAAGTTACCGCTTATTAACGGCCCCTATCCGTAACTGCCAATGATTCTTGGCCCTCTCGCACTCCGGGCAAACATCCACGGTATCACCGCCATACCCTCGACAAATCAGGTAGAACGAAAGTTGGCGAGCATGGAGTCGGCAGATGGGCCGGTCACAGTTTTCCCCGTCGCATAACAAGGGTGCAGGATTATCGCACAAGTCGCACTGCATTGGGATTCCTCCGTTTCTCAACATCAAAATATTGGCTCATCCCGTCGCCGCCGGATGAAACGAGCTTGGAGCCATTGGATTGAGTCGATTCCAAACCTGGAGATCGGCATCATCAAGACGATGCCCCAAGCTGGGAAGTCTTTACGCGCTATCCGTTGAAAACTTGCAGAAGTTGGCTACAAAACAAAGCGGAACGGGCAAGATGCCCGTTCTTGAAAAACTCCATTTTCTTGTGGAATGGGCATCTTGCCCGTTCTTGAAAAACTCCATTTTCTTGTGGAATGGGCATCTTGCCCGTTCTTGAAAAACTCCATTTTCTTGTGGAACGGGCATCTTGCCCGTTCTTGAAAAACTCCCTTTTCTTGTGGAACGGGCATCTTGCCCGTTCTTAAAAACTGTACAACCTATAACTATCAACCTAGCCGATCGCGAAAATATTCCTCATACAATCGACATCTCGGAATGCAATTATTTCCCTCCAATTTCACCAAACCCATACTGTTTAACTTAAACGCCAATTCTGACCGCAATCGCACAGGTTGTGAAGCACTTGCCACCTCTCTCATCGCGTCCATCAATTCGGAATATTTCTCTAAATTCCATAAATGTCGGCGCAAATGGTCGCTGTAAATTGCCGCTTCAGTTCCTGCCGATTTTACCAACTGATTTAAACTCACATCTTGACGCGAAATGTGATAAATTGCCAGCCGCACCAAATAGGGATGACCTCCCACTAAACCCATCATTTCTGCCACTTCAGCAGCACTCCAATTCAATCCGTGTCGCGCTGCTAAGTCTTGTACTTGCTGCGAATTAAACTCCTGCAAATCAATCGGCAATCCCACATTAAACGGTGATTTATTCACGTCCAGCGGGATATATACTTCCGTAGAATGCACCACAATCAAGCGAAACTTTTTCCAAATATCTCGCCGTTTTGCTTCTTCGTGCAAAGCGCGCAATAACCCAAAGAAGTCGTCGGCAATTTCCGGTGATTCAAACAGGCGATCGCTCTCATCCAAACCTAACGTCAGAGGTTTTGAAGATTCAGACAGTAAATACTGTTCAAAATAAGCTTTGCAGCACTGATTACTGCCAATCAAATCGGCTAGTTCCCAACACTTAGGCAACTGCTCCAGCATTCCTAATTCTTGACCGATGCTAGCACTAAACCACTGCAAAAATGTATCTGAATTAGTAAAAACTCTTCTATTGGCTAGCTGAAAACTCAGCGCTACCGTGCGAGAACCTTGCACTTCTGCGTGATGCAAAATCCTTGCCATCAAAGAAGTTTTGCCCATTTGTCTGGGCGCTTTAATGCGGATTAGCGCTCCCGGTTGGGCGATCGCCTCGTAACAGCGGGATTCGACCGGAGGGCGATCGATATAAAAACGAGAAGCTATTTCAACTTGTCCTCCCGGCAATTCTGGCGGCGCTGCTGGCAGGGGTTGAATTATTGACTGTTTTGTGCTAGTAATTGCGTTCCATTCTACAGCTAATTCATGGTCGGCAGTTAACGATGTGCGACCTTCTTTGAGAATAGTTAAAATTTCTGATAATAACTTTGATGAGTCGCCAGCACCGCGCCACAGCCAGGGCTTAATTCCGGCTAAATAGCTGAGCAAATCAAAGGAAAGCGGTATATTTAATTCAATAAAAATCGGTAAAATTGCTGGTTTTTGAGCATTAATATTGTGCAATTCTTTGGCTAGCTGCACTTGTTCCAATATCATTTCGCTAGCAGCCGATTCTTGGGAAATCAGCAACAGCAAATAATCGCAACGCTTTAAATATGAGGCTGAGTCGCTGCTGTTGTTAATAAAAAAGACTTCGTGACCTCCCGCACTCAAAGCTTGGTGTAACTGCTGGGAAAGGGTGTTGTCTGAGGTCGATCCTCTTCGAGGGCTTCGCCAACGGGCATTGGCGAAGCCCTCCAAGACGATCGCCACTTTTGCCCTCAGCAGCACTACCTCCTCTGGCTCTGAATTCGCCTCAAAATCAGCTATATCGCGCCATTCCTGCCCCAATCCGCGACAAATTTCGATGAAATTGGCATAATCCACAGGTTTGCCATTCAGAAAATGGCTGACAGTAGATTGCGCCATCCCTAAATCCTCAGCCAGGATTTTCTGACTGGGGAAGCCATTTCTCAGGAGACAGGATTTAACTGCACGAATGCACTCTTCGCGCACCCTTAGCGATCGTGGCATTGCTTATCACAATCAAGACACTGAAACCATCATAAATGCCAACCGCCCCTAAAGTCGATGAAAAGTCGATGAAAAGTCGATGAATTTTCAAATAACTCAGTCGCCAACTCAAATAGCCGCCTGATTAGATTAGAAATAACAAGGTTGAATCCCATCAAAACGAGGTAAAAGCATTGTGTATTCTATCTTAATTTGGTCGCTGGCGTCAGCCACTAATCAACCAGGTTTCGCCTTCACCCCGCCCCTATTCTGGCTGCTACTGGGAGTTGTGCTTAGTGCGATGGAGCTATTAATCATCAAAACTCAGCCCCAAAAATACAGATTTTACCTGCTAATGATGGGAGCTTCCGCTTTAATTGAATCCTTTATTTTGTGGAGAGGATCTGTAGCATTTCAGTTTAGTTGGGCCAACATAATGTATGAAGATTTTGACTGGCAAATCTTCTACTGGATGGGGATAGCCCTCGCGCTGAGCATCTGGATTAGACCAATTTTCATTGTTCGCAAAAAGTTTGTGATTCCCGAAGCAACCGAAGCGACAACAATCTCCGAGATTTTCCCCGGAGAAACCGGAATGGTGATTTATGAAGGGGCTTCGTGGAAAGCTCGCAATGAAGATTCCCAAGGGGCGATCGCACCCAGAAAAAAAGTTTACGTTTTGCGCCGCGAAGGAAACACGCTGATTGTTGTACCTGACAGATTAATTCACATCAACGGCTAAATCTGAGTTAGCACTTTTATGACTCGGCGATTGAAATTGCTTCTTGCTAAACAAAGCCCCTCTCTAAGAGACTAAGAAATCCCTATCAACTGTCAACTGTCAACTGTCAACTATTTACCAGGAGATTCACTATGTATCAGTATTTTTTGATGGTGTTGTTTGCAATTACCGGAGTATCCTTAGCCAGCAGCGTAAAAATCGTCCGTCAAGGAGATGAGGCTTTAGTTGAAATTTTCGGAAAGTACGATCGCAAGAAACTCGAACCAGGTTTAACATTTCTGATTCCCTTTGTCGAAACAGTCGCCTATAAACAAACTCTGCGCGAGCAAATTTTAAACCTAGCACCGCAAGAATGCACGACGCGCGATCGCCTTGCTATCACGGTTGAATTTATTGTTTACTGGCGAATAATTGACTTAGAAAAAGCCTCCTACAAGGTGCAGAATCTCAAAGAAGCGATGTTAAATATGCTGATTCTTTCAATTCGGACTCACATTGCAACATTATCTCTGGAGGAACTTTACACGGCTCGCCATCAAATCAATAATGCTTTAGTAGAGGAGTTGGATACAGCGACAGAGCCTTGGGGTGTGAAGTTTACGAGAGTGGAATTGCGCGATTTTGCGATCGGCAGTAAAGTGGTTCAGCCAACATCCATTGACCGGAAAGAAGTACAAAAGCTGCGAGCTTAGAGATTAGTATTTTCTCCTTTTCCTCGTTACCAGGCTCTTCCTGGTAACGCAGATCCAGAGGCTCTGCCTCGCGGACTTTAATCCACCTTGTATATACCATTTAAGGAGACAATACCCTGACTAAATATCAAGAATCAAGTATTAGCAATTCAGCTTATAACGGTTGCGGGGGTTTATTGCTTTTAATGGGCATTGGGGTAATTGGCGCGATCGCTCTGCCATCATTATTTCAGGATACAACATGTGGTAATACTCCGACAATGGAACCGAGACAGTATGTTGGCTCAATGAACCGCGCACAGAAAGCCCTATTTATAGAAAAAAGTGCTTTTGCTACTTCTTTTGATGCTTTAGGACTTGGCATTAAAACAGAGACAACAAATTTCAAGTATTCCATTCGGGCCACTAAGAAAGCAGCATTTAATTATGGAGTATCCAAGAAAAAAGACTTAAAAAGTTATGTCGGCGGTGTCTTTATAGTTCCTGCTAAAAACTTTGAGCCAAATGCTGCTAAAGAGGAAAGAACTACAACGTCCATATTGTGCGAAGCTGATTCTCCCGGTACAATTAACCCAGCGGAACCCACCTATGAAAATGGTAAAATTGCTTGTGGTAAAGGCACAACACAATTGCCCCAATAATCTAACTCTACGCAATATAATGACAGTCGATTACAATATCAAATCGGCATTCAATTGAGATTTACCGGACTAAAGTCCTTACAACAAATAGAGAGGATACAAAACAATGAGTCAACAAAATTATAAATCAGCTAGCCTTGCATCGAATGTTGGTGGATACTTAGTGTTTTTAATGGTGATGGGAGTATTGGCTTCGGTAGCTGTGCCATCCTTTCAGGTTAAGCTTAGGAACAACAAGCAATGGGAACCCAGAATGTATATTAGCTTAATCAACAAACGTCAGCAAGCCTATTTTGCCGAAAAAAGTGTTTTTAGCACTTCTGTTAAGGCTTTAAGAATTCGCATTATTAAAACCGAGACAGAAAATTACAAATATTCCCACCATACAACAAAAAAAGCAACATTTAATTATGGAGTCTCAAAGCATAAATATCTTAAAAGCGTTGTCGGTGGAGTTTTTGTAATTCCTGCTACAAAAGTTGAGTCAAATTCTTCTAAAAATCAAATAACGACCACATCTATATTGTGCGGAGCTGATTCTGCTGGTACAATTAAACCACCAGAACCAACTTATCAAAATGGTAAAATTGCTTGTGCTACAGGCACCATAGAACTGAGACCAACTTATGACTAGAGGCTAGATCATGACAGTCGATTACCAATATCAAATCGGCGGCAGTCTCCCGCAAAATGCACCTACTTATGTAGTGCGACAAGCTGACTCAGAACTTTATCAAGCCCTCAAAGCCGGAGAGTTTTGTTACGTGCTCAATTCCCGACAAATGGGCAAATCCAGTTTGCTAGTGCGAACTGTACAAAAGCTCTCGGCTGATGGCATTGCCTGTGCTACGATCGACCTTTCGGACATTGGCAACCAGCAAGTCTCTCTAGAGAAGTGGTACGGCGGCGTCGCTTACAAGCTATTGTGCAGTTTCAACCTGTTTAACCCAGTCGAGTTTATGACTTGGTGGCAGGAGAGAGAATTGATGTCGCCAGTGCAGCGCTTAGGAGAGTTAATTGAAGAGTTACTACTGGCAAAACTTCCTCAACCTCTTGTCGTTTTTATTGATGAAATTGATAGTGTTCTCAGTTTCAAAGAACCGCTAGATGATTTTTTTGCCCTAATTAGAGCTTGCTACAACAAACGCGCTCAGAAGTCAGAATACCAGCGCATTACATTTGCTTTGCTGGGAGTAGCTACGCCATCGGATTTAATTAGCGATGCAGCTCGCACCCCGTTTAATATTGGTTTAGCTATTGAATTGCACGGTTTTAACTTACAAGAAGCTCTGCCTTTAGCAAAGGGATTTGAGGGAAAAGTAGACAATCCTCAAGAGGTTTTAAAAGAGATTTTGTATTGGACTGGAGGGCAGCCCTTTCTGACTCAAAAGCTTTGCAAGCTGATTCTGCACAATGTAAAAAGCTTAGCAACGGCTTCTATTATATCCAACTCGACGGATGAAACTACGACTGAAATTATTACTACCAATCAATTATTAATTAGCGAGATAGTGCAATCTCATATTATTGATAATTGGGAATCATCCGATGAACCAGTACACATCAAAACAATTCGCGATCGCCTTCTTAGAAATCACCACCACGCCAGTAGGTTATTAGGATTATATCAAAAAATATTGCAACCCTTTGATCCCCCCCAAACTTACTTAAAAACGGGCGAGGAGATGCCAGAACCCCCCTTTTTAAGGGGGACAGGGGGGATCGGGGCCGATGATACTCCCGAACAAACAGAATTGCGGCTGAGCGGATTAGTAGTAAAACGAGCCGGAAAATTAACCGTCTACAACCGCATTTACGCAGCTATATTCAACCAAAACTGGGTAGAAACAGCACTCGGCGACTTGCGCCCCTATGCCGAATCTCTAACAGCATGGATAGCTAAAAACTGTCAAGATGAATCTCGATTGTTGCGCGGTCAAGCACTGGAAGATGCCAGAAAATGGGCGGCAAATAAAAGCTTGTGTACCCAAGATTATCAATTTTTAAATGCTAGTCAAGAAGCGGAATTAGACAAATTCCGCTCTCAAGAAAAACAGAATCAAGCTGAAATAGAACAACTGCGACGCGAAAAAAAGTTACTAGAAGAACTCAGCGAAGCACAAAAGCAGAAAAAAGTGATTGCAGCTAAACTTTGGCGCGAGCAACAACTGAGAGTGCAAACAGTTACAGCAGCAGCAGGAATAGTGATATTAATTCTGATAGGAGCCTTTTGGATTAAACCATCAATCGAAGAAAGAAACAATAAAATTCTCACTCTCACTCTACTATCAGAAACGCTATTTTCTGCCGATAAAAAAGAGGAATCTCTGCTAGAAAGCATTAGAGCTGTTACAGAAATGAACCGATCGCTCGGAGTCAGCTCAGATATTCAGATGCGAGTGGCGATCGCCCTCGAACAGGCAGTTTACAGCTTCCGGGAACGCCGCCGCTTGCAGAGTCAAGCCAGTAGCCTTGCTTTCGTGAGTTTCAGCCCCGACAGCCAAACAATCGTGACTGCTACCGATGATAATTATATCAAACTTTGGCGAACTAATGGAACTTTGCAAGCAACATTGACAGGACATACTGATAAAATTATCAAGGCAATTTTTAATCCTAACGGTGAGATTATTGTCTCAGCCAGCGACGACAAAACTGTAAAAATTTGGCAAAATAATGGCAAATTAATCCATGATTTAAAAGGACATAGCGGTCAAATAACAAGCGTCTCTTTGAGTCCCGATGGTAAAATACTTGCTTCAGCAAGTACCGATGGAACAGTTAAACTATGGAAAATCAACGGTGAAGAATTGTTAAGTTTAAAAGTGGAGCAAGGTTGGATAACTAGCGCGACTTTTAGCCCAGATGGTCAGATAATTGCTGCGGCTGCAACTGATGGTACTGTTAAACTTTGGAGTTTGACAAAGCTTGTGGAAAAGTTGCAAAAACAGCAGTCCATCGAAGCAAGCACCGATATCCAATTGCTGCGAAGCTTACAAATTGAAAATGATAAAATTATGACTGTAACTTTCAGTCCCGACGGAGCAATGCTGGCGACTGCAAGCGCTGGGGGAACTGCGAGAATTTGGAGCAAAGACGGCAAACCGCTAAGTATTTTAAAGCATACAAGTGGATTGACAAATATCAGCTTTAGTCCCGATAGCCAAATGTTGCTATCTGCAAGCACAGACAAAATGGTAAGGCTGTGGAACATTGACGGTACATTGCTCCAAACTTTAAAAGGTAACAAGGATGCTGTTTGGAGTGCGAGTTTTAGTCCAGACGGCAAAGCGATCGCTACTGCTAGTGCTGACGGTACAGTGATGCTGTGGAATTTTAATCTTGACGATTTGCTGGTGCAGGGCTGCAATGTCGCCCGCAATAATTTTCAGACAAATCCGATCGCAAATCAAAACAATCGCCACCTCTGCGACGGAATTGAAACTCAGTCAGGACTCAGGTAAAAAAAACCGGGTTAAAAATCAAAATGTTGAGTTTGGCAGCAAAGTATCTAGGCAGAAACCGGCTTTTTGACCCCCCCCTGCGTCTAGGGCTGATATGGTTAAATTTGGTAGCAGCTAATAGGTAATAGGTCAGCCCGATCGGTGTATTCAACTCTAGAACAAAAGTACCAGCGCCTGCAAAAAGACTTAAGAAACGGAGTCATCGCCCTTGGCGGCATTTTATGCACGGGTACTCTCTGGTATTGCCTCGTGGAAAAATGGTCTTTGCTAGATGCCGCTTACATGACAGTATTTACCCTAGCAACTGTGGGCTACGGTGAACTTCAGCCCCTCGGTCGACGCGGGCGATTGTTTACTATATGCCTGATTTTGATGGGCGTGATTGTGATTGGTTTCATCGTCAACCGCTTTACAGAAGCGCTGATTGAAGGATATTTTCAAGAAGGAGCAAGAATTAGGCAGCAGCGACGATTGGTAGATTCTTTGATCGGGCATTACATTCTCTGCGGTTTTGGGCGCACGGGCCGCCAAATTGCCTTGGAATTTCAGGCCGAATATATCTCTTTTGTGGTTATAGATTCGGCGGTACAGTCGGTTGAGGCAGCTTTGGCGCTGGGGTACACGGCTGTCCAAGGAGACGCGACTCTGGACGAAACTTTGGTGAGTGTGGGGATCGATCGCGCAATTTGCATAGTAGCAGCTTTGCCTTCGGACGCCGAGAATTTATACACTGTCATGTCAGCGAAAACTCTGAATCCGAAGGTACGGGCGATCGCCCGCGCCACCACAGAAGAAGCCGTAAAAAAGTTGCAGCGGGGCGGCGCCGATGCCGTCGTATCCCCCTACATTACCGGCGGAAAACGCATGGCGGCGGCGGCTTTGCGGCCTCAAGTAATGGATTTTTTAGACGGTGTTTTGACCGGGACTGATAGTTCTTTTTACATGGAAGAATTTCTGGTCGATCCCAATAGTTGTGTCTACGTCGGGGAAACTTTGAGAAATGCCAAGTTGCGATCGCAATCCGGGGCCTTGGTTTTAGCGGTGCGGCGCGCTGGCGGGACTTTGATTGTCGGGCCTACCGGAGAAACTGCGATCGAAGGAGGAGATATGCTGATTTGTTTGGGCACTGCTGAACAACTGCGAACTCTCAATCAAATCCTCAGTCCCCTAAGTTTTCGCATCCCCCGGCCCCCGAACTAATACGATGCCCGGTTTCTTGTCAGGAATTTGACACTCCCCGTGCTAAAGCAGCGGGGATTCTTTGTTCATAGACCCAACTTGCTCAGACTGGATTACTCCAGCCAAAGTAGAGGTCGAATCTCCCAAAGCGGTCGGATCTAAGATCCAAGTTCCGGTATGCCCTACCGTACTCAAAGCTAATTTTAGGATGTTGATGGCGGCATTCCAATCTCTATCTATGACAAATCCACACTTACAAACATGGGTTCTCATAGATAGAGATTTTTTGACTATTGCACCACAATTAGAGCATTCTTGAGAAGTATAGGCAGGATTAACCGCTACAGTTACTTTGCCAAACTTCACCCCAAAATACTCTAGCCACTTCCTGAATTGATACCAACCTACATCATTAATCGATTTAGCGAGACAGGGATTTTTTACTAAGTTTTTAATCCTCAAATCTTCATAAGCGACCAAATCGTTAGATTGGATTACGCAACGCGCTAGTCTTTTAGCGTGTTCTTCACGTTGCCTACTTATTTTGAGGTGTACTCGTCCTAGTCGATTAATAGCTTTCTTGCGGTTGGCAGAGCCTTTCTTTTTGCGATAAACACGGCGTTGTTTAAACTTCAACCGCTTTTCGCCTGTTCGATAAAATCTGGGATTATGCTCGGTATGACCCTGGGAATCGGTATAGAACTCTTTAAGTCCAACGTCTAAACCAACAGTCTTTCCTGTCGGTTCGACCTCTACTTTGTTGTCAGCGCTGAACAAAAACTGAACATAGTAGCCATCAGCCCGACGTACCAGCCTAACCCGTTTTATCTGGTCTAACTGATAAAAGTTTAAATCCCACGTTCCTTTGAGTTTTAGCTTGCCAATTTCTTTTTTGTCGGTGAAAGTGATTTGTTTCCGAGTTTCAGCAAGTTTCCAGCCGCTAGTCTTGTACTCGACTGAGCGACAATTTTTCTTGAACTGGGGATAACCTTTCTTTCCTGGAGTAGCTTTTCTGCAATTATCGTAGAACCGAGCGATCGCAGAATAAGCCCTTTCCACCGAAGCTTGACAAGCACTAGAGTTTAAAGCTTTAACAAAGGAAAACTCTTCTCTTAGCACTGTGCTGTGACGATACAATTCTTTCTGCCCTGTTCCTTTGTTGTCCATCCAAAAACGGACGCACTTATTCCGAACGAGTTGAGCAGTTCTGATTGCCTCGTCTATTGCTGCATATTGAGTTGTCTTTCCTTTAGCCTTGAACTCTAGGACAAACATTTTACGTGGAAAATCTTTACATTAAAACCGTAGCAGAAAATCCGTCCTAAAAGGACGGGGCTTTAGACCCAATTTTTTTGGTAAGTCGTCTCTCGATCAATGCTTCCCCGAAAAAATAAATATTTTTACAAGGTGCGAAGACAACCTGGAAAAATCTTTACTGTTGATTTAAAAAATTCACCATCTCCACCACCACACAAGGATTTAGGGCAAATAAAAATGCTCTCGGCTACTTTGCCGAGAGCATTTTTGAGCAGTTAAACTGCGTTTTGCTCACAGTTTGAGCTCAGTCATAGACTAAAGCATAGACAAAAATCGCTGAAACCCAAAGCCGATGGTGGGATTTGAACCCACGACCGTTCGATTACGAATCGAATACTCTACCCCTGAGCTACATCGGCACAGACAATTTTGAATTATATCACAGCCTAAGCGACAAAAGCAAGGAGTTGTAGAATTTAATTCACAACTTCACAACTCCTAGCTCACCAACAGTTAAACGGTCACTTCCGTGTCAGTTGAGCCGCCTCTGGCCCCAGAATAAACTAAACCCCGCTGCATATCGAGCGTCAGCATCGTTCCGTCCCGAATTACCCGCGTGGCATTCTTCACGCCCACCATCACCGGCACGCCCAACCGCAAACCGATAATCGCGGCGTGAGAAGTCAAACTGTCCTCCTCCGTCACCACACCGGCTGCTTTCCGAATCATCTCCACAAAAGCGACGCTGGTGTGCTCCACTACCAAAATGTCCCCGGCGTGGAAATTCGCCACATCCGCAGCAGTGCGAGCAACCCTGGCCATGCCGCTCACCGATCCCAAACCGACACCGGTGCCTTTGCCTAAAACTGCTGTCACTACCTCAACTTTGATCAAATCCGTCGATCCGGCCACCCCTTGCAGAGTACCGGCGGTCATCACCACTAAATCTCCGTCGCACACTAACTCTTTTTCCTGGGCGACAGTCATCGCAGATTGAAATGTCTGGCCGGTGGAGGGCAAATCCAACACCAGCAAGGGTTTTACTCCCCATACTAATTGCAGTTGTCGAGCTACGTCTACGTGAGGAGTAATTGCTAAAATCGGAGTTTTGGGGCGGAACTTCGAGACATTTCGGGCTGTGGCGCCGGTTTTGGTCAGCGTCATGATCGCCGCCGCGTTTAGCTGTTCGGAGATTTGGCTGACTGCTTGGCTGATACCGTTGGGGATCGATCGACCAATATCTTCTACATTCCTAATATTCCGCTTAATTCCTTCCCTCTCCATCCGCACCGCAATTCTCGCCATCGTCGCCACCGCTTCGACGGGGAACTTGCCGACAGCAGTTTCATTCGAGAGCATCACGGCATCAGTTCCGTCAAGAATCGCGTTTGCCACGTCGGAAATCTCGGCGCGGGTGGGGCGGGGATTGTTGACCATGCTGTCGAGCATCTGGGTAGCGGTAATTACCGGAATGCCTAGGCGGTTGGAGGTAGCAATCAGCCGCTTTTGCAAAATCGGCACGTCTTCGGCGGGCAGTTCCACTCCCAAATCGCCGCGGGCGACCATCACGCCGTTGCAAAGGGTGAGAATTTCCTCCATTTGTTCGATCGCCTCGTGCTTTTCGATCTTGGCAATCACTGGTACTTGCTTGCCCGCACTGGCTATCAGCTCTTTAATTTCGAGCATATCCTGGGGATTCCGCACAAAGCTCAGGGCCACCCAATCGACACCTTGGTCGAGGCCGAACATTAAATCTTTGCGGTCTTTATCAGTCAGCGCTTTAATTGACAGGTAAACTCCCGGAAAATTCACGCCTTTGTTGTTGGAAAGCGGCCCGCCGACGACGACGCGGCAGTACAATTCCCGCGCCGCGCGGTCTACTTTTTCGACCACCATTTCCACTTTGCCGTCGTCAAGCAGAATCACTGCTCCCTCTGGAACTTCGTCTGCTAGGGGGTCGTAGGTGACGGAAGAAATGAGTTCGGTACCTGGAACCTGGCGGCTGGTGAGAATGAAAGGAGCGCCGTTTTTGACAACGATAGAGCCTGTCTCAAAGCGCCCTAAACGAATTTTCGGGCCTTGGAGGTCTTGGAGGATGGCAACCGGCTGGTTGAGTTCAAAGGAGGTTTGCCGGATTAAGCGAATGCTGCGTTCGTGGTCTTCTTCTGTTCCGTGGGAAAAGTTGAGTCGCAAAGTTGTGGCACCGGCTTCTATGAGCTGGCGCAGCACTTGTGGGTCCGAAGTTGCTGGGCCAATGGTGGCGACGATTTTAGTCCGGCGTAGGGCTTTTGGCAATTGCATCAGCGGTGTTCTGGGGAGGCAGGTGGATTTCTTGTTTAAATTTCGGCTAACGTTTCATCTTTGCACTACAAGCAATGACGCTAGTCTCAAGTCTTAAAAATTTTGATAGTCGTCAAAAAAGCAGGTATTGAACAATATATAGAATATCTGACTTTTTACCGATCGGTAATCTTTTCTTGGGGAGCGCCCTTTTTTGCAAATTTTTCCGATCTCAGGCTTGACATAAATACAGACATACCCATTTATTTTGTTTCTTCTGCTGAGTTCTTTTGGCTAATCTAGGACTGGTATCCTTGTACAACAGCAATACTTTCCTGTTTGTGCAGACGCTAGTGTCTGGCGATCGAACTCTGTTCTTTCATAAAACTTTACTATTGTCTGGCTTGTATCTTATACTACGCAAGTGTGAAATATTAAGGAGTCTTAACAAAGATGTCGGAGGCAGGACGGCCGCTGACAGTGCCGAAAGAGTTTCTGAGTCCTCCCGGTGACTTCAATCCGACACTGCTGCTATTTTTGAGTGCAGTAGCGATTCTCGTGATTTCTAACTTGGGTTTCTGGTGTTGGGGATGGCCCCAGTGGTGCTGTTTTTCGCTGAACGTGTTGGCTTTGCACATGGCTGGAACTGTGATTCACGATGCGTCTCATAATGCAGCCCATCGCGATCGCACAGTTAATGCTATTTTGGGACACGGTAGCGCGCTGATGTTGGGTTTTGCTTTCCCGGTGTTTACGCGGGTACATATGCAGCATCACGCCCATGTCAATGACCCAGATAACGATCCAGACCATTATGTTTCTACCGGCGGGCCTTTGTGGTTGATTGCTGCGAGGTTTCTTTACCACGAGGTTTTCTTTTTTAAGCGCAAACTGTGGCGGAAATACGAATTATTGGAATGGTTTCTCAGCCGTTTGGTTGTGATCACGATCGTGTATATCTCGATTCAGTACGACCATTTAGGTTACGTGCTGAATTTTTGGTTTTCTCCCGCTATGGTGGTGGGATTGGCGTTGGGGTTATTTTTTGATTATTTGCCGCACCGTCCGTTTCATGATCGCGATCGTTGGAAAAATGCCAGAGTATATCCTAGTCCTATTCTAAATATCTTGATTTTGGGGCAGAATTATCATCTGATTCATCACTTGTGGCCTTCCATTCCTTGGTACAATTACAAGCCTGCTTATGAGGCTGTGAAGCCGCTGTTAGATGAAAAGGGTTCTCCTCAAACTTTGGGAATATTGGAAGGGAAAAAGGACTTTTGGAGTTTTATATATGACATCTTTTTAGGGATTAGGCTGCATCACAAGAAAGCGTCTGATTGATGACAAAAAACCCGGCTTCTCAAAGAAACCGGGTTTTTTTTATAATAAAAGCTTTTAACCATATATCCGCAGGGCAGGTTTTGTACTGTATCAAGTCCCGTAAAAAATAAACCCACCTGTAATGGTGAGTTAACTTTTAAATCAAGCCCAAAGTGAATCTATTATTTTTCCCCAGACACCGCCACCGCTAAATTCCTATCGGGGCGCAAATTTTGAGCTCCCCGCAAATAAGGATGATAAATTTCAACGTGTGCCGGCCAATTGACGTGAATTAAAAACCGAATGCAGCGTTCCAAAGCACCCTCAACGTGCATTTGCTGTACGTCCAACAAAGGAACATTACACCAGTGAGGACGTTCGCGGGCGATCGCCGCCGGAAACACAGCATCTAAATCGCGAGTTGCAGAAAACGTAGCACTAATAATTAATTCTGGATTTATATCATTTTTTGCTTCTAATTCATCTAACAATTCTCTCACCGCTTCTCGAATTGCTGCCACCGAATTCTCGCTAGCAGTAGTTGCCCCACGAATCCCCCGCACTTGCCACTCCACGCCAATTTCCTCCATTTTAGTCAGTTGTCAGTAGTCAGTTGTCAGTTGCTAGTTGTCAGTTGCTAGTTACAATTACCCATTACTAATTACCAATTACCACTGTTAACTGACTACTGCCAACTGCCAACTGACTATTTAATCACGGGCGATACATCCACAGCGGCAAACCGCTAGTAGAAAGCTCGAATTCCAGCAAATTATTGTAAGCCCAAAGCCCGGATATATCCAGACTACTCCCCAAGACGCGATTTAGGAAAGGTTTTTGTTTTTCTAGCGTGCAAGACTCGGTTTTTTCCGGGTCGAGGCCTGCGAGTTCGGCGGCAAGGCGGCGAGCGTCCTCTTCTGTTCCGAGTCGATCGACCAAACCCAATTCTAAGGCTTGCTGGCCGGTAAAAACCCGACCATCGGCAAAACTTTTGACTTTCTCAACAGCCAATTTCCGGGCTTCAGCAACGGTTTCCACAAATTGCTGGTAGCTGGTGTCGATCAAGTCTTGGAGAATTTGCTGTTCAGGATCTGTCAATTCTCGATCGAATGCCAAGATATCTTTATACGGCCCCGATTTAATCACCTGAAAAGAAACGCCTACTTTTTCTAACAGCCGTTCTAGATTGTTACCCCGGATAATCACGCCAATGCTGCCGGTAATTGTACCGGGATTAGCAATGATATGCTCGGCTCCCATGCCGATGTAAACTCCGCCAGAAGCTGAAATATTGCCAAAACTGGCAACAATTTTGACTTTTTCGCGCAGACGCTTGAGTGCGCTGTAAATTTCCTGGGAATCGCCGACAGTGCCGCCGGGGCTGTCTATCCGCAGCAGCAAGGCGGGAAATTTGCGTTCTTCAACGGTTTTGAGAGCTTCTAGGACTCGTTTACGGGTTTCTCCGGCAATGGCTCCGGTGATTTCGATACGGGCTATTTGTTTACGGTAGCGGGGCTTGAATGGCCAAATCATGGGCAGTGTACAGGCAAGGTGAAATTTTGTAGCTCACTTCTAGTGTGCCTTATTCATCGGGGTAGATGTGGTGCCTGTGTTCGCAACAGGCAAGATGCCTGTTGCACAAGAAAATTCTGGATTGTGGAACAGGCATCTTGCCTGTTCATAATGGCCACAACAGGCAAGATGCCTGTTGCACAAGAAAATTCTGGATTGTGGAACAGGCATCTTGCCTGTTCATAATGGCCGCAACAGGCAAGATGCCTGTTGCACAAGAAAATTCTGGATTGTGGAACAGGCATCTTGCGTGTTCATAATTGCCGCAACAGGCAAGATGCCTGTTCCACCTTGATTTTGTTGTGGAACAGGCATCTTGCCTGTTCATAATGGTCGAGGTTTGTGCGATCGAATTTAACTCAACAGCGATATATAATTGTAAAAATTGCTTAACAAAACTACATCATCCCCACGAGAATCAATCTCATCAATTATTTGGAGTCTCCGCCATGCAGCTAAAGCTTACCGATTCAAAATTGCCTTTTGCCCCGCTGTTGCTAATTGCGCCGTTTTTCCTGTGGGGAACCGCGATGGTAGCCATGAAGGGCGTGATGCCACACACAACGCCGCTGTTTGTGGCTGTCGTGCGTTTGATACCTGCGGGCGTGTTGGTGCTGCTGGTGGCGACATTCATGGGAAAGCCACAGCCGCAGGGTTGGAAAGCTTGGCTGTGGATTTCCCTGTTTGCTTTGGTTGACGCTACTTTGTTTCAAGGCTTTTTAGCTGAAGGTTTAGCGAGAACCGGTGCCGGCTTGGGTTCGGTGATGATTGATTCTCAACCGCTAGCTGTGGCGATTTTGTGTTTGTGGCTGTTTCAAGAAAAAATTGGTTTTTGGGGCTGGTTGGGATTAGTGATTGGCGTTGTCGGCATCAGTTTAATTGGGTTGCCGGATGGCTGGATTGTAGGGCTGTTTCATCCTGAAAACAGGCAGGTTTCTGGGGGTATCGAACAGTTGTTTCAGGGTGGAGAATGGTTGATGCTGTTGGCTGCTTTGTCGATGGCTGTGGGTACGGTTTTGGTGCGCTGGGTTTGCCGCTATGTTGACCCGGTGGTGGCGACTGGTTGGCACATGATTTTGGGCGGTTTGCCGCTGTGGGCAATTTCGGCTGTAACTGAGTCCGAACAGTTTGTGAATATCGATTTTTCCGGCTGGATGGCGTTAGGTTATTCTACTGTGTTCGGAAGTGCGATCGCCTACGGTTTGTTCTTTTATTTTGCTTCTACCGGCAGTCTAACAAGTTTAAGTTCTCTTACCTTTCTTACGCCTGTATTTGCTTTGCTGTTCGGCAATTTGTTCTTGGGCGAAGTGTTGAATCCGCTGCAATCGATGGGAGTTGGGCTGACTTTGGTGAGTATTTATTTGATTAATCAGCGGGATACTTTGGGTGAGAAATTGCGAAAAGTGCGATCGGGCGACCAGGTTAATTCTCAAGGTGAAGCGGCGGCTTTATTAGAGCCGTCAGAGTTTGATTCTGTAGACTTGCCGGTGCAGGTGCGGGTAAGCGAATTAGAATCGGAAGTTTAGATTGTTTGCGGATATTATTCTCGGAGGGGCGGGTTTTACCAACAATCTTGACAACAATTAAAAGGATAAATAAACCCGCCCCGGCCGCACGGTAAATTCAAATGTACCTCTTTTTCTTGTCTTTTGAAAGAGGTAGATGGCGATTTCCCGTTTGGTATGCCAATAGTAATTTAACCTAAATTCTAACTTACTGGATCGGTATATTCACAAAAAATATTGAGACTAATTTTGAGCAAATAGAGAACAATAATAGTAGCTATACTAGGATCGATCGGTATTCCAGACGAAGCACCCAAACCGACAACAGCAACAATTAATCCCGTAAGCAAAGGCGTACTCCCAGGATTTTTGGTATAGTCTTTGAATTGGGCCCGCAAGCCATCATTGCCGCAGAGTTCGGCGCGGAGAGTTTTCAGCGTGACTTGCCATAGGGATTTGCCGTTTTTTGGTTGTGCAAAGGATTCAAGATTGTGGTTTTCAACCCACAATTCATCAAAACTGGTGTCAAGTCTGCCGTTGTGTTTTTCCAGCATGGCAAAGGCTTCTTGGGCGGGAGCGTAATCTTGCAACATCAGCCGCTTTTCATTCATTTCGGCGGCAGTTAGTATCGGTTCCATATTGTTAATTGCGGGTAAGTTAGTTAAACAATTTTGATTGTAATGATTATAGCAGTAATACTTCATTGATTCCGGGCGGGATCTTCGGCCCACCCCACAAGAAAATTTGATGTCTTGTGGAACGGGCCGGAGATCCAGTTGCTAACACGGGTATAATGTCCGTAGTGGCGAAGCATTTGCGTCACAAAACGCGGATTTTTCTATACAGGAATTACGCACTCCGAACAAAGAAACCGGGTTTTTTCGGGAATCTGCGTGTCGCAAGGAAGTATTTTCGTAAAAACCCGGTTTCTGGGCCCCCATGCGTAAATCCTGTCACTATTAATCTGCTCCCTCCTCCTCTGTTTCACTGGCTTTCTGAATAGCTGAAAACCTCTCTCCCGGACACTCATCACCCGTAAACTCTCGCCAAATTACCTGAAACTGACTGTCTCCCAACTGCTTGAGCATCCGCCCTAAATCTGCGATATCCGAGTCAACCCATTCTGAATTATGCTCGATGTCAATGGCTAAGGCTTGAATGTAAATTTTCACGGCCTCTGTCCAATTCGATTGGGTTTCTAAAGTTCGGCTCCATACAGTTAGAGCTGAGGAAGCTTTACGCCAATCATTTGCTGCACTTGTGGCTGTAAATGCTTTTTGGAAATAGGCTATCGCAGTGTCAAAATCTCCTTGCTCTTTGGTAATGTTTCCCAATCCTTGATACTGGTTAGCAGCGGAGTAAAAATCCCCCGCATCTTCATGAATTTGGAGAGATTTATTGTAAAAAGCGATCGCATCGTCAAACCGCCGTTGCTCTTGGGCTACGATTCCTAGATTGTGATAGTCGCCAGCAGCACTGTAAAAATCCCCCGCATCTTCATAAATTTTGACAGCTTTGTTGTAAAAGGCGATCGCATCGTCAAACCACCGTTGCTCTTGGGCTACCTGTCCTAGTTGGTGATACTCGTCAGCAGCGTTGTAAGCATCCCCCGCATCTTCATAAATTTGGAGAGCTTGATTGTAAAAGGCGATCGCATTGTCAAACCGCCGTTGCTCTTGGGCTACCGTTCCTAGTTGGTGATAGTCGCTAGCAGCACTGTAGAAATCCCCCGCATCTTCTTTAATTTTGAGAGCTTTATTGTAAAAAGCGATCGCATGGTCAAACTGCCGTTGCTCTTGGGCTACTCTTCCTAGTTGGTGATAGTCGCTAGCAGCACGGTAGAAATCCCCCGCATCTTCATAAATTTGGAGAGCTTTGTTGTAAAAAGCGATCGCATGGTCAAACTGCCGTTGTTTTTGGGCTACCACTCCTAGATTGTGATAGTCGCCAGCAGCACGGTAGAAATCCCCCGCATCTTCATAAATTTGGAGAGCTTTATTGTAAAAAGCGATCGCATGGTCAAACTGCCGTTGCTCTTGGGCTACTCTTCCTAGTTGGTGATAAGTAACAGCAATACTGCCATTCACGGAAGGGTCATTTAAGGCTGTCAATTCATCCCGAATTTCTTGATAAACGGCTCTTGCTGTTTCCAAGTCAGCACTTTTAAGAGCTTCATTTGCATCTACTCCCCGCAGATACATCCAGAAATCAAAAGCATCTTGCCCCTTTGCCTTTGCTTGTGGCAAGTGGAAGCCAATTTGGTTCAGCGCCCGTTCTCGCAGGGACTTAAATTCTGGTTTGCGCCCCCATCGCTGATACACCTCCCCCAAGGCGCAAAGAATACGATAAGCTTTATTCCAATCCTGCTGCTGTTCTGCCAGTCGTAAATGTTGCAATAAATTCGGTTCTTCCACTCGCAGCACAAAGGTTGCCAATTCTGCATTGCTGATAAGTTCCTTACGGTAGTTATCCGCCAACGCTGCATAGAAATCCAGCAACTTTTTTTCTAGGGTATTGATTACCTCCTGCGAACCCATTTGGTCTAACTTTTGTCGCAAATACCAAGGCAGTGCCGGGTGAATTTTGTAGATACTGTTTTCCAAATATTCCAGAATTCCGGCGGCAGTCGCTTCATTCAAGAGTCCAATCCAATCCGATTTCTGCAAGTTTTCTCCAAACACCGCCTGATATGCTTGTCCAAACTCATCATCAGGATTTGCTGAAAAATAATCAAGCCAATGTGCATCCACTCGATCGCAAAATAGCCCTAAAAACGGCAAATGCTGCCGCGCCCGTTCCGACAAATTGGCAAACGAATAATCCAGCGACACCGTTAGAGATTTCTCTCTCCCTTCCTCCTCTGCACCTTTAAAAGTATCCAATCCCCGCCGCAGCGCCTCAATCAACTGCACCGGAGTCTGCGTCTTCAAATGCCGCAACACCACCCTCAGCGACAGCGGATGTCCGCCCAACAGTTTCAGCAACTCCAGATATTCTCCAGGCAATTTCGCCCTGTCAACCCCCGCTTCCAGCAGAATCCGCGCCGCCAACTCTTCCGCATCCGGCTTTACCAATCCCTTTAACTCCCGCAGCGCGTAACCGCAATCCAACCAATTTTCCTCGCGCCGGCTGGTAATCAAAACCCAAGATTGTCCCCCGCGCAACTCTTTAAGAAATTGCTTCAAGCTGTCTCTTTCCGCAGCCGGTAAAAGCGGCTGATTCCCCTGGGGAAACCCATTCACCGGTTCAAAATTATCCCAAATCAACAGACAAGGATTAGTTTGCAAATATTTTCGCACCACCTCCTGCTGTCTTTCCGGCGACAATGACGAGAATTTTTCCCCGCCCAGCGCCCGGCCAATTTGATTCACTACCTGACTCAACCCCGCACCGCGTTCAAAAGAAGTGAAGAAAACGCCACCCGTGCGCCCCTGAGTATCACCCAACCACCGCGCAAACCCTCCGGCCAACTCAGTTTTCCCAACGCCGCCCATCCCCTGCAACAGCACGACATGATTTTGGCGAAAAGCTCTTTCAAGACACAAAATATCGTAATCTCGCCCAATAAACCCATAGGCGCTAACATCTGGCAAATCTACCGCCAGCGTAGCCTCTGTGTCAGATTCCCCCATCAAATCTGCAAAACTCGGAGTCGCAGCTTTCGGCCGAAAAGGCCTGCAAGGTTCCTGCTGATACAGCACCGGCACCAGCCAATCTTGCAGCGGTAAAAGCCCTTTGGGACTGGGGCGCTGTTTGTCTATGGACATAGATTTGCGCCCCGCAGCCACCGCAGAGGCGATGTCTTGTCCCCGCACCAATTCCCCGTACAGCCGTGCCATGAAGTGTTTGGCGCCTGCCGCATAGACGGAATAAGCCATTGCGACAACGCCTTTCGCGCCCAACTTCACCAACTGTCCCGCCACGGAAGAAAAGGCTTCTTCCCCAGCTTGTCCCGACTTGCAAGCATTGAGAATAAAAATCGGCACGCGGCAATCAGTCAAATATTGGGCAATTTCCGTAGCAGTAACTATTTCCGGGTTGCCGTCTGCATCTTCAAAGACTAAAACGCCTTCTCCCGATTTCCCGTACTGAGTTTGAACGGTTTTGCTGTCAGCTTGAAAGTCTCCATGTCCGTCAAAATGAACGATATGATAAAAGCCTTTGCGGGCGTTAAGTTCTGCTTCAAACTGCTTTAAACTAGGGGGGCGCAATACCGTGAGATTCACCTGTTTTTGAATAGGTTTGAGTGCCTCTAGCATGGGGCGGGCGATGGTTTGAAAATTAATATCCTTCGCTCCAGAGGGTCGAGCAATAACTAATAAAATATTTAAGTGTTCGTCAGACATTTCTCCCATGTCTGCCCGAACTGGATACTCGCTAAGACTGCGATACATCCCCGCCAGCAAAGGTGCAAGAAATTGATAATTTGGGGTAAACAGCAATTCCCAGGGCAAATTGAGTACGGCTGGATTGTCGGAAACAATACTAATTTCGCACTTATCTAATCCGGCTCGTGTCGCTTCCTGAAAAAACTCCCGCGCCTTGTCGCTGCTGCGAAATACTAAGTCAAATAGCTGCTGTCCCCAAGCTTGCAACTGCTGTTCAATTTTTTTAGCATTTTCCGGTTCTAGTCCGTAGGGAAAGCGCAGATACTCTTCGAGATACCAGCGCAAATCGGCTAGAACTTTGCTGTCAAAGGGATGTTCAAAGGTAACGGGAGGGGCAAATCGGGGTGCTGAGTTTCTCCGCTGCCAGAATAGTTGGATCGAACCAGCATCGTGATTAATGCGTAGGGAGTTTTCTGCCATTTTTTTGCGGCTTGATTAACTTATAACTATATGAGGACTTACGCCGGGGTGGTCAGAAACCGGGTTTTTTCTAAAATACTTCGTTACAGTCGCAGAAACTGCCAAAAACCCGGTTTCTGTGGTTTTGATGCGTAAGTATCGTATATATTTCCAAGGTGTTGCTATTGATTCCGGATCTTCTGTAACTGTATCCCGATCGCACTCAAACCTCAATTGGTTGCGAGACAGCCCCCATTGCTAAAATACCCAAAATTTTATTCACATCTTTGAGGTAATATTCAGTCAGATCGATACTAATTACACTTCCTTCTAATTTCATAAATTTCCAAATACTCCCAGTTGTCACTGCCCCGTAAATTGTTGAAACTTCATTGCCTGTACGTTCGTTAAATATCCTAGCTGCTAACATTTCCGCTACGCATTGTCCCAAGCCAGCAGTGATATTTTCTTTTTTTGCTTCCACCAGGGTAATTACGGGAGCGCTGACAAATAGTATTTCAGGTGAATTGCTGATAATAAAATCGCAAATCCCATTTAATCCCGTTTCGCTATCCACGTCAAACTCTATTCCCGAAAATAAGTTAATTCGTTCCTTTAACTGTCTTCTGAGGTCGATTAAAATTGGTGAAATAATCATTTCCGAGCGAGCTTTTTCGCTGTTGCTGGCAAGGGCTAAAGGTACATTCTAACGTAGAATTTCTGTCAAGAGAGGGCTGCATTGTAAGTCGGGTACATTTCCAAATAAATCGACTATTTCTGAAGTTGTCAGTTGAAAGGTTCGTTTGACTTTTTCTAAACTAAAATCGCTGTAGGGCATTTGGCTGGTATTCCTATAATTTCCAAGATTAAACAGAATATAATTTGATTGTACTCATTGTGTAGCAGACTGCATGAATCTCAAAGAACGCTTGCACAGCCATCTGATTCAAATTGTACGCGATCGCAACCCATACCTCGCATCCGAAGGGCATTTTTATGCTCAGCAATACATCCGCGAACAGTTGGCACAGTGGGGAACTGTAGAAATTGACGATTTTTCGGTTCGCGGCCAAATTCATCACAATTTGATTTTGGATTTACCCCCCTCCGAAAAGGCAAGTAAGAAGCGGTTGCCGCCGATCGTAATTGGTGCTCATTACGATACTGTACCCGGATCGCCTGGGGCCGATGATAATGCTACTGGTGTTGCTGTTTTGCTGGAACTCGCAAGGGATATCGCATCTGGGCCGCTCAAATATCCAGTGCAATTAGTCGCCTTCGATATGGAAGAATACGGTTATTTGGGAAGCAGTCATCATGCAGCTAAATACAAGCAACAGCAAGACTCAATCCGGTTAATGATTTCTTTGGAAATGTTGGGTTATTGCAACCATAATCCTAATTCTCAAAGCTACCCCGCTGGCTTGAAATATTTTTATCCAAATAGTGGCAATTTTATTGCTTTAATTGGCAATTTGCGGACGGTTCCCGATTTGATTAATTTGAGTGGCAAAATTCGCAAATCAGGTCAGCCCTGCGAGTGGCTACCGGTGCCGAATCGAGGTTTAATTGTGCCGGATACTCGCCGCAGCGATCATGTTCCTTTTTGGGATAATGGTTATCCGGCTATCATGGTGACTGATACTGCTAATATGCGAAATCCGCATTATCATCGAGAAAGCGATAAGATTGAGACTTTGGATTTGGATTTTCTGGCTGGTGTTTGTCAGGGGTTAGTCAAGGGCATTCGACATCTATAATTAATATGATCGAGCGCCTGCTAGTTTGAACGACCAGAAATTATGACTTTTATGACCCGAAGTTATGAGTTTTATGAATTGACTCGAACAGAAGTTTGTTGAATACTTGTAAATTAATCAAGCAAAAATATCAAAAAAAAGAGATATGAATCCTACTTATCCCGATCGCACTCGCTGGCAATTTTGGATCGATCGCGGTGGCACTTTTACTGATATTGTCGCCCAGCGCCCCGACGGTAAATTAGTCATTCACAAGCTGCTGTCGGAAAACCCAGAACGCTACACCGATGCCGCAGTCCAAGGAATTCGCGATATTTTGAGAATTCCCGCCGACGCAGCGATACCCGCCACCGAAATTGAAGCGATTAAAATGGGGACGACGGTGGCGACAAATGCTTTGCTGGAACGAAAGGGCGATCGCACAATTCTGTTAATTACTAAAGGTTTCGGCGATGCGCTGAGAATTGGCTATCAAAACCGCCCGAATATTTTCGCCCGCCACATTGTTTTGCCGGAGATGCTGTACGATCGAGTTATTGAAGTTGCGGAACGCTACAGTGCTCAAGGTGAGGAGTTGACTGCTGTCAATCCCGAGTTTATCCCGTCTTTGCAGCAAGCATACGATGAGGGAATTCGCAGTTGTGCGATCGTATTCATGCACGGCTACCGCTACTCGGAACATGAAAAACAAGTTGCTAAAATAGCCAAAGAAATTGGCTTTACTCAAATTTCAGTATCTCACGAAGTTAGCCCGCTGATGAAATTAGTTTCGCGGGGAGATACTGCGGTTGTCGATGCTTATTTATCTCCGATTTTACGGCGTTATGTCGAACAAGTAACCAGTCAGTTAACAGAGGCAGAGCCTCTGGATCTGCGTTCCCCGGCAGAGCCTGGGAACGAGGCTGTAGGGGCGGGCACCGGGGCACCGTCCCCTAAATTAATGTTCATGCAATCGAACGGCGGCTTAGTGGACGCGGCACAATTTCAAGGAAAAAACAGTATTTTATCCGGGCCTGCTGGGGGAATTGTCGGTGCTGTTCAAACGAGCAAAAAGGCAGGTTTTGATAAAATTATTACCTTTGATATGGGCGGAACTTCGACAGATGTTGCCCATTTTAACGGCGAATACGAACGCGAATTTGAGACGGAAATTGCTGGGGTGAGATTGCGATCGCCCGTGATGGCAATTCACACTGTAGCAGCCGGCGGCGGTTCAATTGTCTTTTTTGACGGGGCTCGCTACCGCGTCGGGCCGGAGTCTGCAGGGGCCAATCCTGGGCCCGCTTGCTATCGCAAAGGCGGCCCTTTGACGGTGACTGATTGCAATGTAATGTTGGGCAAAATTCAACCGGATTTTTTCCCGAAAGTATTTGGATTGAATGGAGATTTGCCGATCGCCCCTGACGTAGTAAAGCAAAAATTTGGGCAATTAGCGGGGGAAATCGGGGGCGAGAGGACGGCCGAACAGGTGGCGGAGGGTTTTTTGGCGATCGCCGTGGAAAAGATGGCAAATGCTGTCAAAAAAATCTCGCTTCAGCGCGGTTACGATGTTTCGGAGTATACATTGTGCTGTTTCGGCGGTGCGGGCGGCCAACACGCTTGTGCGATCGCCGATGCTTTGGGCATGAAACGGGTATTTATTCACCCTTATGCGGGTGTGTTGTCGGCTTACGGTATGGGTTTGGCTGATGTGCGGGCTATTCGCGAAAGGGCGATCGAGCAACAATTAAATGCAGAATTATTAGCTGATTTGCATCATATTTTAACTGAATTGGAGGCTGATGGAAAGAGGGAATTGAACCGCAGAGGCGCAGAGAACACAGAGAATGAGTCAGAGGTTTTAGTTGTTAGCAAGTTGCGCTTAAAATATCAGGGAAGTGACTCTGTTTTGGCTGTCAACTGTGCTGACAATATTGAGGTCATGCAGGCTGAATTTGAAGCAGCCCACCGACAGCGTTACAGTTTTATTATGCCAGAAAAACCGCTGATTGTGGAAGCGGTTTCGGTGGAAGTTGTAGAAAGAATGGATGTGCCGGAAGCATCCACAATTTCCCCCTCTTGTGGCACGGGCATCTTGCCTGTGCAACCAATTTTGCAAACAATGGATGTGCCGGAAGCATCCACAATTTCCCCCTCTTGTGGCACAGGCATCTTGCCTGTGCAGCCAATTGTGCAGACAATGAATGTGCCGGAAGCATCCACAATTTCCCCCTCTTGTGGCACAGGCATCTTGCCTGTGCAACCAATTTCAACGGTGCAAACCTATGTTGCTGGCGGGTGGCGGGAAACGCCTGTTTATCAGAGAGACGATTTGCGATCGCACGACTGCATTAGCGGCCCTGCTATGATTGTTGAAGCTACGGGAACCAATATCATAGAACCGGGCTGGGAAGCGGAAATTACCGAAAATAATGATTTAATTTTGAACCGCCGATGCACGCAGATGGAGACAGATAATATCCGCGTTCATTCGGGTTTATCTGCGGTTAAATCCGATCCAGTTTTGCTAGAAATTTTTAATAATTTGTTTCGGGCGATCGCGGAACAAATGGGCGTCACATTGCAAAACACAAGTTCCTCGGTGAACATCAAGGAACGTCTCGACTTTTCCTGTGCAATCTTCGACCAAAACGGGCAATTAGTTGCCAACGCGCCGCACATTCCCGTGCATCTCGGCTCGATGAGCGAAAGCGTTGAAGCTTTAATTTTAGCACGAGGCAATGCGATTCAACCGGGCGATGTTTATGTTTCTAACAATCCCTACAACGGCGGCACACACTTGCCAGATATCACCGTTATTACTCCAGTATTTGCTCGTGATTCCTCCCTTCCTTTGTTTTATGTTGCCTCGCGCGGACACCACGCCGACATCGGGGGAATTACTCCCGGTTCCATGCCTCCTAACAGTACAACAGTAACTGAAGAAGGTGTATTGTTGGACAATTTCTTGTTAGTAAGCGAGGGCAATTTTCGAGAAAAAGAATTACTAGAACTTCTGACAGCGGGGAATTTTCCGGTTCGCAACTCCGATCAAAATATAGCGGATTTGCAAGCACAAATTGCTGCTAACAAGCGCGGCGCTGAAGAACTTCTCAAGATGGTAGAACATTATAGATTAGAGACTGTGCAAGCTTATATGGGCTTCGTACAAGACAATGCGGAAGAGTCGGTGCGGCGGGTAATTGAGGTTTTGAGTGATGGCGAATTTACTTATCCGATGGATAGTGGCGGACAAATTAAGGTAGCGATTACAATTGACAAATCTGCGCGCAGTGCAAAAGTAGATTTTACTGGCACTTCAGGTCAACAAGCCAACAATTTTAATGCTCCGGCTGCGGTGTGCAAAGCGGCTGTTTTGTATGTTTTCCGCACCTTGGTAGATGACGATATTCCTCTCAATGCGGGCTGTTTGAAACCTCTCGAAATCATCAATCCCGAAGGCTGTATGCTGAATCCTCGCTATCCAGCGGCGGTAGTTGCCGGAAATGTGGAAACTTCGCAAAATATTACCGATGCTTTGTATTGTGCTTTGGGAGTGATGGCGGCTTCTCAGGGAACTATGAATAATTTTACCTTTGGGAATCAGCGCTATCAATATTATGAAACAATTTGCGGCGGTTCGGGTGCTGGTGCAGATTTTGACGGTACTGATGCGGTGCAAACTCACATGACTAATTCGCGTTTAACTGATCCCGAAGTATTAGAATGGCGGTTCCCGGTGTTGTTGGAAAGTTTTGCAATTCGGGCTAATAGCGGGGGGAATGGATATCATCGCGGGGGTAATGGAGTTGTGCGGCGAGTGCGCTTTCGGGAAGCGATGACTGCTGGTATTTTATCGGGGAGACGGGTGATTTATCCTTGCGGTTTGAATGGGGGTGAAGCGGGGAAAGTGGGGCGGAATTATGTTGAAACGGTTGATGGAAAAGTTGAGGATTTGGGGAGTACGGCGACTGTGGAAATGCAGCCGGGGGATGTGTTTGTCATTGAGACTCCTGGGGGTGGAGGTTACGGTAAATCAAAATAGTAGTATAATTCAGTAAAATGTAATAATTATCGAGCTCGGAGAGGCAAAGTTATGGTTAATAATTCTTTCTTCGATAAGCCTAAAGAACAATCTTTAGTTAAAATTGAGATCGTAGCTAAATACTTTGGGGCATGGGCTAAGATAATGATTAGTCAAATAAAAAAAATACCCTTCTCAAAAAGGCCCCAAAACATTGCATATGTAGATTTATTTTCTGGACCAGGTTATTATAAAGACGGTTGCAAATCTACACCATTACTAATTTTGGAAAGTGTCCTTACTGAATCAGAAATGCGAGAACAGTTTGTAACAATTTTTAATGATATAGACTCCAATAATACCGAGTCTCTCGCTCGGGCAATAGCATCTTTACCTGGTATAGATACCTTAAGACACCTACCAATTATTTTAAATAAGGAGGTGGGAGAAGAAATTATCCAGGATATTAAAAATAATATTAAATCAGCACCAACACTTTTTTTTATTGACCCTTTTGGTTATAAAGGTTTGTCAATTAATCTAATAGGCTCCGTTATCAGCAATTGGGGTAGTGATTGTATATTTTTCTTTAACTACAACCGCATTAATATGAATCTAAATAACCCAGTTGTCAAGAAAGAGATGAACTCCTTTTTTGGTGAAGAACGAGCTGATGCGCTGAGGGAAGAACTTAAACCTATGCAGCCTGAAGAGCGAGAATCAACTATTGTAAAGACTATTTGTCAGGCATTGAAAGATGTTGGAGGGTCGCACGTTCAAGATTTTTGCTTCAAAGAACCTAGCGGTAGTCGTACTAGCCATTATCTTATTTTTATATCTAAGAATAAGCGAGGTCACTCAATTATGAAAGATATTATGGCTAAAAAAAGCTCTATTTTTACTCAGGGAGTACCGTCTTTTGAATATAATCCCGCACCTATTCAACTTTCACTCTTTGATATGGGGCAGCTTGATGCTCTTGAAAGTATGCTAATTGATGAATTTACGGGTCAAACACTAACAATGGAAGAAATTTATAATCAGCATCATGTTGGCAAGCGTTACATTAGCAAAAATTACAAGGAAGCTCTGCGGAAACTAGAACAACAAGGTAAAATTATAGTACATCCACCTGCCAGTGAACGAAGAAAATACAAAGGAGAAATTACATTTGGAGAGGAGGTGAGGGTTACATTCCCACCCAAGTAGGCGTTACTACTTTATTTGAGTTGCGACTCACACTCAAAGTGTAGCCATTCCATTGCTTTTGGTGTTTCTCCCATGCTTCGGGCATCTCATCCCAAATTCTCTCATCCAACATTCTCCCAGCAGCTTTAGGTGTTCTACCTCCCCATTGCTTGAAGAAAAACGCGACTTCAGCATCCTGACACTGATCCCGAATACTTTGTGCCCATTCTTCCTGCATCGGACGGTGTTTTTGCCCCGACTCTCCCCCAACTATTACCCAGTGAATATCTCTTAGATCGAGTTGCAAAGGCCCTAAAAGTGGTTCGCAGGATAAAAACCGTACCTTTGCATTGACTTGTCGCAAATGATCCACACGATGAACATAGTTTTGATTTTCAACAGACACCCCCATCCAAATATTATCAGACCAATCAAGTTGAGGGGCTAAGTCTGCTAAACGCTCATGTCGCTTCGTAAGAATTTGATAAATGTGGTGAGGAGTTTCACGCATTACATCAAAAACTTGTTTCAGGAATTCAAGAGAAACATCTTCATGGAACAAATCACTCATTGAGTTAACAAAAATGCGACTCGGCTTTCGCCAGCTTTTAGGCTCATTCAAACGTTTTGGATATTCCGTTAAATCAAAACCGTTAGGAAAATTAGTATGAAACCGTTTTGTCAATGCTTCAGCATAACAATGCGTACAACCTGGACTGACTTTATCGCAGCCAGTCGTTGGATTCCATGTTCTGTCGGTCCATTCGATACCAGTATTAATGCTAGACATACAAAGAATTTACCATTTAAACAACCTTTGTAGGTGACGGTGAACAAATAAAATACGCTCTATTAATTGAGGTTTATTGAGCGTCATCTACAAATTCCATTATATAATTAAATTGACTTAAATATGACTTAAATATGACTTAAATATCAACATATTTTTTAAGCACTTGCATCAAATGTATATCGTGTTGTAGAATCGGGCTGCACCCGCATTTATTCTCCAAACCTTTCCATAACAATTGTGCAAACACCTAATTTTTCAGAACTCAACCATCCTGTGGTCAAATCCCTGTTCCATCACAGCGACCAGGAATTATTGACTCTGTTTCAAAACCATCCCGATCAGGGTCGCTTCTTTACGGCGATTTTTTGCCGCTACGCTCAAATTGTACACTCCCTGATTCGCCATTCCGTGCGATCGCCCGTACAAGGCGATTACCTATTTGCCCACACTTGGCTGCACATCTATCACGAACTGCGAGGCCTGGATTTGCGCCGCGAAATCCAAGAGTCTGATGGCGAAAATCTCAGTCTCCAAAACTGGCTGATTAATGTCACGGCCGTCTGCATAAATCAAGCCCAATTGCCACCTGTTGAGTCGATTCACTACTCTTTGCAATCGGCTCCGCCTCCCCTGTGGTGTTACGTCAAACAAGCCTTAGAATTGTTAGCACCGCTACCGCGTTTAGTTGTGTTGATGGCTCAGACTTTCCGCTGGAGCGAAACTCGCATTGCAGCTTATTTGCAAGCAGAAGGCGAAGCTATTTCGCCCGCTCAGGTAAAGGCTTTGCTGCAAAAAGGATATCAAAGTTTAGAATCCAACTTGCCGGAGGATATTCGGGCTATTTATCTCGAGGAAAATCTCGATTATCAAGAAGCACTTGTCTAGATATACACGATATAAATCCGCCCTTTCTAGTTGTAGGGGCGGGTTTTACCCGAAATATTTGCTAGGACTAACAGCATCGTAAACCGGCCCTTTCGCGAGGAATAAGAAAAAAATGGCAGTTTATCAAGTTCGGTTGGTGAATCAGGAACTTGCGCTCGATCGCACGATCGCAGTACCAGACGACCAGTATATCTTAGATATGGCAGAAGATGCCGGTATCCGCTTGCCGAATGGATGCAAGCAAGGAGAGTGTTCTGCTTGCGTTGTCAAACTGCTTAGCGGTGAAATCGACCAAAGCGAACAAAAATTTTTGAAGCCGTCAGAATTGCAAGCTGGCTACGCTGTTACTTGTGTGGCTTACCCGCTTTCTGACTGCACTTTGTTAACGCATCAAGAACAAGTTTTATATCAAGCAGCTCTTTATTTTAAGTAATAAGAAATCACTTTTTTACCATCTTTTCGTCTAGTCTCGCTTGGCGCGAACTTTGTTTGTAGAGGAGCGAATTCTATTCCTTGATTTAATCGTTAGTAAAGCAGATTTCGTGTCATGTAAGGTGCGTGACTCTCCAGCATCTCGCTGCCACTTGAGTTGCTAGAAAGTCACGCACCCTAACGAGTATAGATAAACCCGCCCTTATTAATTGAGCAATTGTAGAATCCGCTTCAGCGGAATTTCGGCCCAATCCAAGCGGTAATTGAGTTCGTATGCTAGTTCGCCAACCGCTTTTTCCAAAATGTAAGCATCCAGCAAAACTTGTAGTTCCGGGATAGATTTTGGCAAGAAATTTGCATCGGCTGCTGTCGCCAAATAACTCTTGACAAAAGTTAGGCTGACCCAGCGGTGCCAAACGTTCGCCCACTGCTCCATCTCCGGGAGATTTTCAGGGCGAATCATGCCACTTTCTACTTCATTGCGGAGTGCCAAAGTAACAGCGTAACTTATAGATTGCAGCATTCCCGCAACATCTCGCAGGGGCGACCTCTTCATCCGCCGCTCGCTTAAGGGTCGATCGCGTTCTCCTCCGAAATCAATAATTACGAAGTCTTTGCCTGTATAAAGAACTTGCCCGAAATGGAAGTCCCCGTGACAGCGAATTCTATCGGCGGTGATTCTCAAGTTCAAAATAGACTTGAAACGTTCCATGATCAACTCTTCGCGGTTGAGGAGCTTTTGCGCCGATTTTTGTATGTCTGGCGGCAGTTTAGACAGCCGTTTTTTCAGATCCAGCAAAGTTCTTCCTGCCAGATTTCTCATGTGTTGATAGATGGAACGCTGGTAAAAGGAGGTGAAGCTTTCTGGGGCAAAAGCGGGATTTTCTGTGTCAGCAGCTAAAGCGAGGTGAAGTTCGGCTGTCCGTTGACCTAAAAGTTCGGCTGATGCCAAGTAAGAGCCGATGAGTTCGCGAGCTAAGGCGGGAATTTCTAGGGATAAATCCGCTACTAGCGAGTTTGGCTGCCGCTGGGTTTGTCCGGTCAAAGCGCTCGGCAAATAATTTTCGGGGGCAGTAGATAAATTCTCGCTGGAATGCTTTGCTTCTACTGTCATTACTTGCTCGAAATAGTCGCGCAGTGTGTCTAATGTATAAGACCAAGCATCTACGCTGTCGGGGATTAATTTTTGTAGGATTCCGACTGTAAGGACTTGTTTTGCTGGTGTGTGATATTCCAATGCTCCGGCAATTGGAGCATAGTGTTGGATCGAGTTGCGATCTGTTAAAAAGCGTCCGATTTCTAATTCGGGGTTGATACCTTCCTCGATTTTTCGCAATATTTTCAGGACGAAGCGGTCGCCGTAACCTGCGGATGTATTGCTTTGTTCTTTTTTGAACACGTGGGGGTCGAGGTGGGATAAATCTTCTTCGGAGCTGAATGCACGGTCGGCAATTCCTACCAGTTGACCTGCAACACCTCTGTAACTGCGAGAATTGCCGATCGCCTCCAGCAGCGCGCTCAGAAAACCTTTGTCACCAGCAGCATCAAATAGTACCCCGACTTCCTTGTTGGTTTCTGGGAAGTGCAGGCGCGCGATCGCCCGATCGTCCACATCGCCTTTCATCTCTTCCCAACCTAAAGGCAAAACGTAAGTTTCCGGCATACCTTCAGTATAATTCAACAGCAAAAACAGAATATAAACTTGAGATTGCTCCCCCGCACTATCTTTACATTCAATCGGTACAACCTCACTTATTTCTAATGATTGAATTGTCCGATCTGTACCACCAAACCAGCGATTGCGCCGCAGGTATACCGGCAAAAGATTAACCAGCATATCGCTTAACTGACTTGTAGCAAAAGCAGTTTTCCAATTGCCTATCACCGCCAAAGTAGGCAAGTCTGTGGGAACACCGTGCAGCGCAAAATCTTCGTGTTTAACAGTAAGAGTAAACCAGTAAAACGTGTGAGGACTCAAGCACAAAAAGTAAGGCGACTCCCCAACGGCCGGAAACTCAGTGCGGCCGAAAATCTCCACCGGAACAGCACCTTTAAAGGGCGCAAGGTCTAATTCTGCCGTCTGGACGAAGCGTGACAAATTAGCCACTACGAGGATGTGTTCGTCTTGATAAGTGCGTACAAAAGCTAAAACTTTGCGGTTTTCCGGGTACAGAAACTCGCAAGTTCCGCGACCGAATGCTTGGAAGCGCTGCCTAATTGCAATTAGGCGTTTCATCCACCACCAAAGAGAACTCGGATTCGCCCGCAGCGCTTCCACGTTAATAGATTCGTAGTGATATTCAGGGTCAACAATTGGCGGTGCATACAGTCGCTGCGGGTTAGCACGGCTAAAACCGGCATTGCGATCGCCACTCCACTGCATCGGAGTTCTCACCCCGTTGCGATCGCCCAAATAGATATTGTCTCCCATGCCAATTTCATCGCCGTAGTAAAGCACCGGCGTACCCGGAAGAGACAGCAGCAAAGCATTCATCAACTCGATCCGGCGGCGGTTATTTCCCATCAAAGGAGCCAAGCGGCGGCGGATGCCCAAATTAATTCTCGCCTGAGTGTCTTGAGCGTAAACCCGATACATATAATCTCGGTCTTCATCACTCACCATTTCCAGCGTCAATTCATCGTGATTCCGCAAAAATAATGCCCACTGACAATTATTGGGAATATGTGGAGTTTGCTGGAGAATGTCGCTAATTGGGAAGCTATCTTCCATATGCAAAGCCATAAATAAACGCGGCATCAGCGGAAAATGAAAGTTCATGTGACATTCATCGCCAGCAGCGTAATATTCAACCGCATCCTCGGGCCACTGATTCGCCTCAGCCAGCAGCATCCGGTTCGGGAATTTCTCATCTACGTGCTGCCGCAATTGCTTCAGGAATAGGTGAGTTTCGGGCAGGTTTTCGCAGTTAGTACCTTCGCGCTCGTACAGGTAAGGCACCGCATCCATTCGCAGTCCGTCTACTCCCAGCGCCAACCAGAAATCTACCACATCTAAGATAGCTTGGCGGACGGCGGGATTGTCGTAATTCAAATCGGGTTGGTGGGAATAAAAACGGTGCCAGTAATAAGCTTTTGCTACCGCATCCCAAGCCCAATTAGAGGTTTCAAAATCTTTGAAAATAATCCGAGCATCTTGATATTTTTCCGGGGTGTCGTTCCACACATAAAAATCTCGTTCGTTACTGCCTTTCGGGGCGCGGCGCGCTCGCTGAAACCAAGCGTGCTGATCGGAAGTGTGGTTGACAATCAACTCAATAATGACTCGAATTCCCCGCTGGTGCGCTGCTTCTAAAAGGTCTTTAAAATCCTCTAATGTGCCGTAAATCGGGTTGACGGTAGTATAGTGAGATGTATCGTAGCCGTCGTCTCGCAGTGGCGAGGGAAAAAATGGCAGTACCCAAATTGCTGTTACTCCCAAGTTTTGCAGGTAATCCAGTTTTTCAGTCAGTCCTCTAAAGTCGCCGATGCCGTCTGCATTGCTGTCGGCAAAAGCCCGAACAGGTACTTCGTAAATAATCGCGTCTTTGAACCACAACGGGTCGTTATTTAACATTGAGCTTGGCATGATTTGTAGCGCTGATTGGTAATTGGTAATTTGTACTTAAAATTTGGTGATTCGGATTTGTTAGTTCAAACCCAAACTGATAAATCATAACTTATAATTTGGCCGCTCTTCCTCATGCGAGCGGCAGAGTTTTAATCGTAATTTATTAACGCAAAACTTATAATTTCTTAACTCTAAAATCTCCACAATCTGTTTTGCTATTTCGGATACAGTTCATAATCCGGGTACTGTGCTAGCTACCGATGGGCGGTAGCGCCCACCCTACCAAGGCGTGTCAACTTAAGCCTGAAACCCCTCTGTATCTCTCGCTGGTAGCCCAGTCTAGATCCCAATACGCTTGGGTTAAAACTATTTATTCCTCGGAGATCCCCCTCGCATCTCCCTTAAGAATGGGGACTTTGAGTAAGTTCTTGTCCCCCCCGGGAGGGGGGTGCCAGGGAGATCGAGCTTAACTGAACCGTATTGGTCTAGATCCCCCTAAATCCCCCTTGATAAGCTATGCCTTACTCACATCTTTCTTAACAAAGGCGCTCCGGCTCAAGCCGGAGCGACCTCCGGGCGCTCGCTCCCTTGGAGTAGGATTGACAACCAGGAACCGAATCAAGTAAGCCTGAAATTACGGTATCAGAGGCGAGTGAGGAACTATGACGGCAGAATGGGCAGTAGCAGAACTACAATTTGCTTGTTTAGGCGATCGGCGTCGCCAGAAAAGACTGGTGCGAATTGTCTCAGACTTAGCCTCACAGCCCCATGCCACTGTGCCACAAGCATCAGGGGATTGGGCAGCCACCCAAGGGGCTTATGACTTTTGGTCATCTCCACGAGTCTCGTCAGATGCGATTCGCCAAGCCCACCAAAGAAGTACCATCGAACGAATCAAAGTACACCCAATGGTTCTGGCGATTCAGGACACCACAGAACTGAATTTCACCCACCATCCCAGCAAGAAAGGAATGGGACACTTGGATAGTGCCACCAGTCGGGGTCTGAAAGTTCACTCAGTATTTTGTAGCTCTGCCAATGGAGTACCATTAGGAGTGTTGCACCAACAAGTATGGGCGCGAGATCCTGCGACTATTGGTAAGAAGCATTCCAGAAATCAAACCGAAACCAAAGACAAAGAAAGCCAACGTTGGTTAACAGCTCTTGATGCGACCCAGAAGGTGATGCCAGAATCAATTACTGTACTAACGGTAGCCGATCGCGAAGCCGACATCTATGACTTTTTAGCGACTGAAAGACCTGAGAATTCTCAGTTGTTAATTCGCGCCTATCACAACCGTCAAGTCAAGAACTCTGATGGTACAAAAGAAGTAGAGCGACTACAAGGTGCGATCGCCAAAGTACCGATCGCCGGACAACTGGACTTGGAATTGCGAGCTAATCCGCAGCGAGAAGCTCGTAAAGCGACTCTGAACCTGCAGGCTACAACAGTCGAAATTCTACCTCCTCAAAGCCACCCTCACCACCAAAATTTACAGCCGCTGACAGTGCAAGTGATTCTGGCTAGTGAAAACAACCCACCGACCACAGAGAAGCCTGTAAGCTGGTTGTTATTGACCACCTTGCCCATTAATGGTTTCTCTGATCTTGTCCAGTGCTTACGCTGGTACAGTTACCGTTGGTTAATCGAACGCTATCATTACGTTCTTAAAAGTGGATGCGGTTTAGAACAGCTACAATTAGAAACTGCCGAGCGCATCGAACGGGCAATCTCAACCTACACAATTGTGGCATGGCGGTTATTGTGGATGATTTACGAATCTCGTCATCATCCTGAGCTGGGAGGGGACACCATTCTCGAAACCCATGAATGGCAAGCACTTTACTGCACAATTCATGGGACTCCTATCCCTAGTGAATCACCCCCAACTTTAAGTAATTGCATTCGTTGGATTGCAAAATTAGGTGGATTTTTAGGACGTTCATGTGATGGTGAACCGGGTGTCAAGACCCTGTGGCGAGGCTGGCAACGTTTGCATGACATTGCTGGTACATGGAAATTAGTTTCCACCCATTCCCCCCCGGATGTCAAGCCTGATTTTGTTAAGAAAGATGTGAGTAAGGCATAGCTTGATAAGGGGGACTTTGAGAACACTCTTGTCCCCCCCTTATTAACCCTCTTTGGTCACTCTACGCAGAGGAAAACTGGAAATAAGGGATATTGAGGTTTTGAAAAATTGAACGAGTTAAATTATTGACAAGCATTTGAAGTTGAAAAAAGCCCTCGGATAACTTAGGAATAGTAAAAACTCGTAGCCAAGGTTTAATAAAGTTAAATAGTACAAATGGTTGAAGTATTAAACGGAGGTTGTTAAGAATATTCTTCCACCCATTTCCTTGATCCCACCAAGGATGTGATGAAAAATTAGATTCAGATTGTGGTGGTAATTTTAGCAGTTGTTCAGAGTGGAGACTAACCATCAAATAAGCGCTAAAAATAATTTCCCACCATTTTTCTATTTGTGGGTAATTAGTTAGGCGAAAATCTGCCCATCCTAATTCGTTTTTACTTTGCTTCAAACCATATTCTACCCAAGTTCTTAAACCATAAAAATTACCTACTTCTCGGGGTGTAATGTTGGGAAATTTACTCATTACATACCAAGTAGTGTTTTTGGGCAGCTCCTCTTTATCAGTTGTGATTTGCCAATATTTAATTTCCGGATTATCACCACAAAAAATCTCTCTTATATATCTGTATTCCGAGCTTAAATCTGAGAAGACACGTTTGAATCTTTGCCACTTTGAATATTTGACTTTCGCGTCTGTAACTCCCCAGGCTTTGTGGTTAGAGCGAATTGCCACAATAAAATTTAGATTCAATCCCTCTAGTATTTGAATAAAATTTTTACTACTCTCTCCGTATAAACTATCTGCTAGGACAAGATTAAATTTAAATCCCATCGCACGCAATTGTTTGAGCATTTTCGCGGCAATTTCAGGTTTAGTTAGATATTCATCTCCTGGTTGCAGTCTTTCTCTCGGTTTATAAACTTCAAATAATAGAGGAAAAGTCAGACCAGATAAAACACCATACGCTGTAACTGCAACGATACCATTATCTGTTTTACCTAAATTTCCAATGTACTGCCGTTTTACATAATCAGTCGCATTCCCCTTTTTTTTATCTCCTGTCTCATCAATTATTAGTACTATTGGACGCCCTTGAAGTACATATAATATTAATTCTAATCGTTGCTGACTTAATTCTTTTACATCCCAAGGTGATTGTGTTAAAAAATGGTGTAATGCTTGATGATTATCTAGCCCTATAACTTTCGCTATTGATGGTAGGGTTTTGCGTTTTATGTCCGATATCATACCGACATGTAAGTACTTAAAAGCTTCAAAGCTCCTAACTTCTGGAAATATGTTTTGGTAAATTTGACAGTATTCATCTATAAATTTGACTGTGGGTACTGGTTGACGAGGCTCTACCATAGGATTGGCAATGCTTTTGGGGTGTGTTACTGCTTATACTACCACGAGAGTGACAAAAGAGGGTTAAGGGGGGTGCCAGGGAGATCGAGCCCTTGTTGAGACTAAGCACACCCTGCACACCTTACAGACTCAGGATTAGGTACGGTATTTACTACCTGCCGGACGGTTGGCACGACATTACAGTACCTTGACGTTGATTGCAAACTTTCGTTACATTAGTTTACATAAAGCAACAAAAGTTAAGGAAAAAGCAGATATGGCTATTGTAATCGCTCTTTTAATCGTCGGTTGGGTCGCGGCCTCAGTAATTGGCACTCAAGCATATTTCCTCGGGGAACAGTCAAAGCCCATCCACGAGCGGAATTGGAACGATGAATCTTTTGAACAACTAGCAAAATCAGTGACGGGAACAGAAATTGATTACCGGGTTCGCGTTCCTGCCTACAGCATGGATGCCTATGGTAGCCGCACCATGTCTAATTCTTGATATATTTCACCATTTTTAATAACAGGCAGGATGCCTGCTCCACAAAAAAATTGAGTATTTGTGGAACAGGCATCTTGCCTGTTCCTAACTATACTATTCGGCAACTATAAGCTGTTACCTGTCAGCGCTGGGCGAGAATCTTTTTTGCGAAATTGCAAAGAGTTATTTTCGCAGTCGATCGCAATTGTATCACCCTCCACAAACGCATTTTCCAGAATCTTGTTTGCCAGCGGGTTTTCCAGCTCCCGCTGGATGGCGCGTTTCAAGGGACGAGCGCCGTAAACCGGGTCGTAACCAACATCTGTGATATGGTTTTTCGCCGCATCCGACAGTTCCAAAGTAATTTTTTGCTCTGCCAACAAACGCTCGATCCGCTTCACTTGAATGCTGACTATTTGCCGCAATTCGATCTTGCTCAAAGTGTGGAACAAAATTATCTCGTCCACCCGATTGAGAAATTCCGGCCGGAAGTGCGATCGCAGCGCTGTCATCACCCGTTTTAACATCTGTTCGTACTCTTGGTCTGTCTCCCGTTCTTGAGTCAATAAATTTTCATTTTCACTCTTGTTTTCACTCTTGTTTTCCCTCTTAGTTACAGTATCAACATCAACTCGCTCGGCCGACACCTCAACAGTACCGTCGGCAGCCACTTTATAATCTGTTTTTGGGCTTGACAAATCTTTCGTTTCCTGCTTGCGAGTAGCAGGTTTTTTAGCGGTTTTTTCCTTCTTAGTAAACACGTCTAAAATGTGGTCGCTGCCGATATTGCTGGTCATCACAATTACGGTATTTTTAAAGTCAACCACTCGACCTTGAGAATCGGTAATTCTGCCGTCATCCAACACTTGCAACAAAATGTTAAATATATCCGGGTGTGCCTTTTCCACTTCGTCAAATAGCACCACCGAATAAGGGCGTCTCCGCACTGCTTCGGAAAGTTGTCCGCCTTCGTCGTAACCGACATATCCCGGGGGAGCTCCTACTAACCGGGAGACGTTTTGCTTCTCCATGTATTCCGACATATCGATGCGGATGATCGCATCATCGCTGTCAAACAAAAACTCCGCCAACGCCCGCGCTAACTCAGTTTTTCCGACGCCTGTGGGGCCCATAAACAAGAAAGAGCCGATCGGCCTTCCGGGGTCTTTCATGCCCGCCCTAGCGCGCCGAATTGCCGCCGCCACGGCTGTTACAGCTTCCTCTTGACCGATGACTTTTTGGTGCAAGTGTTTTTCCAATTGCAACAATTTTTGGCGTTCGGATTCTAACAACCGGTTAACCGGAATGCCCGTCCATTTAGCGACAATTTCCGCAATATCGCCCTCAGTAACTTTTTCGCGCAGCAGGGAAGAACCTTGAGCTTGCTGTTTCAAAAGTTCCGCTTCTTTGGCTTCGCGATCGCGCACCGCAGTTTCCAACTTGCCGTACTTTAACTGTGCGGCTTTATTCAAATCGTAAGCCCTTTCTGCTTGTTCGATTTGCACTCGCAGTTGGTCTTCTTCTGCTTTCAATTTATTGATTGCATCCAACAACTGCTTTTCGCCCAACCACTGAGAGGACAATTTTTCTTGCTTAGCTTTTAAAATGTCAATCTCAGATGTGATGCGTTCGACGCGGAAGCCGAGCCCAGGGGCTTGAGCGCTTTTTCCTTCACCTTCGATCGACAATTTTTCCATTTCCAACTGCATCACCCGACGGTCGATTCCTTCCAATTCCACGGGTTTAGAGGTAATCTCCATTTTCAAGTGGGCGGCCGCTTCATCTACGAGGTCGATCGCCTTGTCCGGCAAAAAGCGATCGGAAATATAGCGGAAAGACAGAGTTGCAGCAGCTACCAGGGCCGAATCAGTAATTTTTACCCCGTGGTGGCGTTCGTAACGGTCTTTCAATCCGCGCAAAATCGAAACAGTATCTTCAACGCTGGGTTCGCCGACAAATACTTGTTGAAACCGGCGTTCCAAGGCAGGATCTTTTTCGATATGCTTGCGGAATTCGTCGAGAGTTGTAGCGCCGATGCAGCGCAATTCGCCTCTGGCCAACATTGGTTTTAACAAATTTCCCGCATCCATTCCCGAACCGGAACTGCCACCGCCGCCGGTGCCAACAACCGTGTGCAATTCGTCAATAAATAGGACAATTTGCCCGTCGGAATCGATGACTTCCCGCAGAACAGACCGCAATCGTTCTTCAAATTCGCCCCGGAATTTTGCCCCAGCAATTAAACTGCCCATGTCGAGGCTAAATAGCTGGCGATTTTTCAAAGATTCCGGTACGTCGCCGTTGACAATTCGTTGGGCTAAACCTTCGGCGATCGCAGTTTTTCCGACTCCGGGATCGCCAATTAACACCGGATTGTTTTTTTGGCGGCGGGAAAGAACTTGCACCACGCGGCGGATTTCCTCGTCGCGGCCGATTACTGGGTCGAGTTTGCCGGCTTTGGCGGCTTCTGTCAAATCGCGCCCGTACTTGCTGAGGGCGTCGGAGTTAGCTTCGCCATCTTGATCTTGGGCTTTAGCGCTGCTGCGGCTGGCTTTCCCCGTTTCGGAATTTTTTTCTTGGGTTTTAGCAGTGGCGCGGACTGATTTGATTGCTTCTTCGAGTTTTGGTCGATCGAGCGTACCGGCTGGGGGTTTGCGATCGTAACCGGGGCGGCCCGGCGGGCCGTCGCCTTTTGTCAGCAACCTGCGACCGACTCGTTCGTCTTCTACTAAGCCAATTAATAAATGTTCAACGGCGATAAAATTATCTTGCCAAGTCGCCCTGGTGGCCTCGGCAACATCTAACATCACTTCTAAGCCGCGACCGAGGTATAGTTGGTCAGCGTTGGCAACTCTGGGCTGTCGTTTGGCAAAAGCATCTAACTGCTGCGCCAAGCGGGCGGCATCGACTCCAGCTTTGCTGAAAATGCTGTTGGCCTGACCTTGCTGTTCGAGAAGGGCGATGGCTAAATGTTCAACCTCTAGCTGCTGATTGGCAAAGCGGCGGGCGACATCCTGGGATTTGACAATGGCTTCCCAGGCTTGATCTGTAAATTTGCTAGGGTCTGTTGGCTGCACGTTGGTTCCTCGCAATCAAGGGGATTCCTGTTGTTATCCGTTAATACATCGTCTCATAACCATCATAATCTTTAAACAGGATTATGAATTTATGAGTGCGGTTAACTAGGGCGGAAGTTGTGACCTAATTGACCTCTTACAAAAGCTTACAGTTCGCAATCCTCCCGAAATTTGGTGCGGTCAGACCGACTGTGGCGATTTTCTTCGGGATAGCTTCCCTCGCCCGTACTTATAAAAATATTGCCACACACAAGATTTTTTATCGGCAGAGACTTATGCTATTTCCCACTTACCAATTTCTAGTTTTTTTCCTAATTGTTTTTAGCCTGATCGTCTCTGTGAAACCCCAAGTCGATTTGTATAAAATTGTCTTGTTAGTTTCAAGTTTATTATTTTATTCTTTTTGGAGTTTCGACTTTCTCTTGCTCCTCGTTTTCTCTACAGTCTCTAATTATATCATTCTCCGGGTTCTCTGCAACAGTAAGTATAAAAAAAGTGCTTTAATCTCCGGTCTAATTTTTAACATTGGCTATCTCGGCATCTTTAAATATTGCAACTTCTTTGTAACTTCCTTATTTGAGGTACTGAACCAGCTACAAATTCCAGCCAACTTTCCAGTTTTGCAAATAATCGCCCCCGTCGGCGTGTCTTTCTACACTTTTAGAATGATTTCTCATTTAATCGACTGCTACCAGCAAAAAATACCCTGTCCCAAATTTATAGACTATGCCGCCTACATTACCTACTTTCCGCAAATTGCCTCCGGGCCAATCTCGCGAGCTCGCGAATTTTACGGCCAGCTAAATTCACCGGAAAAATATGACTATAAAATTGAAGAAGTTATAGTTTTGATTTTGTCTGGACTGTTTAAAAAATATACTTTAGCCAGCTTTTTGTTTAACTTCACTGACTTACCCTTCAAAGTCCCCCACCAGTACAGCAGCATCGATTTAATCCTCGCGGCAATTTCCTATTCCTGTTTAATTTACGTAGATTTCAGCGGCTATTCAGATTTAGCCAACGGCATCTCCTGTTTGCTGGGTTTCAAACCCATTGCCAACTTTAATATGCCATACCGATCGCTCAGCGTGCAAGAATTTTGGAAAAGGTGGCACATCAGTCTTTCCGAGTGGCTGAGGGATTACGTTTACTTTCCGTTGGGCGGCAACAAATACGGCAAGTTGAGAAAGTACCTCAATTTATTTTTAACAATGGCGATCGGTGGATTTTGGCACGGCGCAGGTTTAAACTTTATTTTCTGGGGAGCAATTCACGGTTTAGGATTAATTGTCAACCATTTATGTAAAGATATCCCCCACGCTGTCCACTTTAAATTAGACTATGCCTTTCCCCGATTTGCTAGATTTTGCAGTTGGTGGTTAACCTTTAGTTTTGTTACTTGTAGCTGGGTATTTTTCGGCACTCCCAACTGGGAAACTGCGGTGAGTTTTTTTGAAGGAATTGTCCATCCGGCCGTCGCAACTTTTCAATTTAACTTTTGGCAATTGTATTTAGTAATTGCAGTCATCGGCGCGATCAACTTGTGGGGCGATCGCATCTCCCAACTATTGCAAACCGTATTGTCATTAAAAAACATTTTCTTTCGGGTTGTCTTAGTTTCGCTGCTTGTGTATACTATCTTGATGTTGGGGCCTAGTACCGTTCCGCCTTTTATTTACTTTAATTTCTAAGACATATGAAAGACCGGGAAATTTTGCTAATTGTTACTTCTGTCATTCTCACTTTAATATTTTCCAACTTATCATTATTTCTGAAAAGCTTCGCTTCAACTCCTTTCGCCAGTCCCGAAATTAAACAAGCCGCGCGCCTGATCGAAATAGACGGTTTCAGAAAATCCGAACAAGATTTTTGGAGCAAAATTAAAGATATTAACTTCGATAGCCTCCCCAAAGAACCAGAACTTCCTCCTGTCGAAACCGAAACAAAAGCGGCCGTTGAACCTCCAAAGCCTGCTAATGCTAAAAAACCAACTCCAGCTAAACCCCAACTGACCAGACCTTATCGCAGATTTTTATTTATTGGAGATTCCGTAATGTTCGACTTAGGAATTCAACTCCAGTACACTCTTAAGAAAAAATACAATATTGCCGATACGAAAATTGACTACAAGCCCTCGACCGGATTAAATCGGATAGATTATTATGATTGGTATGCCAGAACTCGCCAATTTCTGAATAATTACCAGCCGGATGTAGTGATAGTTTTGTTCGGAGCAAATGACCGTCAAAATATCATTGATTCTCAAGGAAAAGGCAGGGCGGTTCTGACCAAAGAATGGCAAAAAGCTTATCAAGAAAGAGTGGACAGATATGCCAAGTTACTGGATTCGTCATCTGTGAGAAAAGTGTATTGGATCGGTCAATCGATCCCTAAGAAATCTTCGTATCTCAAAGCTTTTCCCATTATGAACGATATTTATAAAACTGCCAGCAAATCTTCATCAAAAATTGAATATATTTCGACTTGGGAGAGTTTTGGAAAAAACGGAAAATTAGTTCCAGTAGTTGCTAATAAATCGGGTAAGCGAGGTTATGTAAAAAATAATGACGGCTTGCACTTTACCTCCCACGGAGCTCAAATTGTCAGCGACTTAATCGTTGACCAAATGTTGATGGACAAAATCTTAAAAGCTCCGACAAAAAAATGACTATAATAGGTTGGGTTTCGTGACTCAACCTAAAATTGTGACATTTGATCGATTAGTGCAAAATTATATATTGAGTTCGGGACGCAAATTAGCATTGCTCAACCCGGTTTATCAGAAAAATCTGGGCTTTAGTTATGAGAAATTTACCCGTGACACCGGGTTTATAACTCCCTATGCGTCCCGGACTAATATTGACAAAAAGCAGTAGTAAATGTAATGCTGAATTCAGCATCAAACAACGGCGTCCATATCTAGTAATTGTCCTGGCGACAAATTATGACGAGCAATGTGTGGAAACTCGATCGCCCTAACATCCCTGAGTCAATGGAGTGCAGCGGCATAGCGCTAATCTTCACTCTCACTAAATATACTCAACCTTGGCAAAGAATAAACCTAATTGAAAAATTTCTGCAACAGTGCGGGATCGAGCCTTTTGCTGAAGTTGTGGGCGTACCGAAAAGCGGAATATTCAGAGAAAATATACCGGCATCCGTCAGAAAACCGCATCCGAATTTGCTGTTTCGCGCTTTGGGAATTCAGGCATTTGGGAAGGTGCGAGAGGGGGTGATATCAAGTGAGAGAGCGGCTAGATCAAGTGATTTTAGCAAAAATCTGCTGGCGGCGCTAGAACAGGAAGCGCGAGGGGGATCGACTCCTTTAATTCGGTGGTCTGCGGCTGTTAGTATTAAGTCAATTTGGTTAGATGAAGCAGGGCAACGACAAGGCAAGGAAGGTGCTGTCAATGTCACAATCAATGCAGGGGAAATTGAGCGGCGGGTTGTAGAAGAGCAAATTAAAGTGTTAACAAGCAACAAATTTGCTTTGGATGACAGGCGCAGAAATGACAGCAGTAAGGAATATGAGAATTGTCTCGATTTTTGGGTGTATGGGCCGCGCTGGCTGCTGCCGAGGCTGTCAATGGATGGCGAAGAATATCTGTTTTGGATCGATCGAGTATTTGCGGCGATCGCATTTACGGGCCCTTACAAATTGAATGCCGAAAACGATGCAGCGGTGACAAACTTTTTGGAAGTTGCAGAAAATAATTTTAATGACTGGGAATTCTCCAAAATACTTGCCAAAATTTTTGAGTTCCTGCACCATCCGGAAGCGAGAGTTAAAAATCTAGCTACAATTATTTTAGAACCTTACAAAGACAAGCTAGACCGAAAATCGGTGCAGATTCTGACAGCGCTTGTATATAAATTTAATGTAAAATATCAGCCCTTAGAATGTCTGACTCTTCCCGAAATAGAGGAGTACAAAGCGTCACTGTATTTCGGTAAAATGGAAATTGACGACTTGTATGGTGAGGCTTTGTCGCTGTGTGGCGATCGGGATGTCGAACTCGCAAGTTTATTGTCAGCTAAACAAAGGGAATCCCAAAATACTCTAGAGGAGCATATCAACAATCTCAGCAAGTTAGTTAAGTCAATCATAAATTGCCAGAGCTTGTTAGATGCTAATAGGGAACTGTTGTATTTGACTGTAGATCGGCTGGAAAAATGGGATTACACTCTAGACAATAAACTGGCGGCGCACCGCAAACAAATCCAAAACCTGAGCTTGGATAAAAGTACACCCGAGCAGTGCATAAACCTCGACAATGAACTCAATTATATCAGAGATGGTTTGCAGTATACTTTGTATGAAATCACCTCAAATATTAACAGCCAAATTAGAGAGTTAGAGCTTTCTGCGTCCAAAAATAGCAAGACTGCAACAGATATGTTTAAGTGGACGTGGCTATTATTCAGGGTGGGGTTTTCGGGAGGGCTGTTTTTGTATTTATCGGATTTACTGATTAAGTGGATATTCGGGGTCAGCTACACAAGCGAATTTCTAGTTTATTGGACTATTTTATTTAGTGTGATAGTAGTATTTTTGTTAGTATTAGCTATATTTTTTTCGGGTATCGCTGCTTTAAACCAGCGCCGAGAATCTAAATTAATTCCTAAATTTGATAGCTTAAGCCAAATAGGCAGCAGTTTTTATATTTTATGGCAAAAAATTTATTTGAAGCAGTTTGTACCGTCGGTGCGATCGAATTAAAATTTTCAGTTGACAGTTGACAGTTGACAGTTGTGGGTACGACAGTTGTCAAAAGGAAAACGGGAGAGGGAAGAGAGTTTTTCCTTCCCCTTCCCCCTCTTAAGAAAGTTAGGATGCGGTTGTTGCTGCTACTTTCTGGGTGTTGCTACCTTGATTCGCCAGTTGAATTAATTCAACTTTGTATCCATCTGGATCTTGCACAAAAGCGATGACTGTTGAACCGTGCTTCATCGGGCCGGGTTCGCGACTAACTTTACCACCGCGAGCTTTAATTTCTTCGCAAGTACCGTAAATGTCGTCAACCCCGATCGCAATATGACCGTAAGCATCCCCCAAATTGTACTGTTCGACGCCCCAGTTGTATGTTAATTCCAAAACTGTAGTGTCTGATTCGTCGCCGTAGCCAACAAAAGCCAGAGTAAATTTACCCTCTGGATACTCCTTTTGCCGCAGTAATTTCATCCCCAGAACCTCGGTGTAAAATTTGAGGGATTCTTCCAGGTTGCCGACTCGGAGCATCGTGTGTAGTAGTTGCATTTAGCTCACTCCAAATTTCTTAAGCTTTCATCTATTTTAGCGATTTCTTGCTGGAAAAAACCGCCCCGGCAAAGTTTACCTAGTTTTAGATTGCTTTTTACTAAACAAAAACCACCACAATTCTAAACCAATTAATGTCAATCCGCCTGCCGTTACGCCAATTTTTAAACTTAACGGCTGTTCGATAGGCGGAAATTGAGCGGTTGAATTGGCAGGAGGGATTGATATTTGATTTGCTCGCACTCCCGATGCAATTCCGAGCATAATTCCTAAACTTCCGAGGCTTCCTAAGATTTGACGTTGGTTCAACATTTTTTAAATTTGCCAGAGTTTATGCAAGAGATTTTTGTTAATAAATCGAGGGATTGTGCGGCTTGCCTACCAGGAGGTTTGGGGGAACTTCTAATTTATCCACTAGATTTGGCTTGAAAATTCCGCAATCGCAAAGCATTACTAACTACAGAGACTGAACTAAAAGCCATTGCTGCACCGGCAATAATTGGATTTAGCAGCCAGCCAAAAATGGGGTACAAAATGCCAGCAGCAATCGGTATTCCAGCGATGTTATAAATAAACGCAAAAAACAGATTTTCGCGAATATTTCGCATGGTGGCGCGGGAAAGTTTAATTGCTGTAACTATGCCTTGCAAATCTCCTGAAATTAAGGTGATGTCGCTGGCTGCGATCGCCACATCTGTGCCGGTGCCGATCGCAATTCCCACGTCTGCTAAGGCTAAAGCCGGCGCGTCGTTAATCCCGTCTCCCACCATCGCGACAATTTTTCCTTCCCCTTGCAGGGCTTTGATTTGAGCTGCTTTTTGGTGGGGTCTAACTTCGGCAAAAACGCGAGTAATGCCCACGGATTGGGCGATCGACTCCGCAGTCGCACGATTATCCCCCGTCAGCATCGCCACCTCCAAACCGAGTTTTTGAAGCGCTTTCACCGCCTGCGCTGACGATGGTTTGAGAGCATCCGCAATCCCCATAATTGCCTCAATTTTGCCTTCTACAGCCATCCAAACAACCGTTTTGCTCGCAGCTTCCAAAGCTCTCCCGCGCAGTTCCAGATATTCAGTATCGCAGCCTAGTTCCTGCATCCACCTCAGCGTTCCCAGGGCGATCGACTTTCCGACTACAACCCCTCGCACACCACTCCCTGCGATCGCCTCAAAATTCTTAACCTCCGTCAACTTCACCTCTTGAGATTGAGCGTATCTAACCACAGCTTCCCCCAAAGGATGCTCCGAATTTCGCTCTACAGACGCCGCCAATTGCAGCAACTTTAACTCATTGCTGTTCGCCGTTCCTTTAATTGTCACAAAATCAGTTACAGTCGGCTTACCTTCAGTGAGAGTTCCCGTTTTATCTAATACGATAATTTTGATTTTGTGAGCCAATTCTAAACTCTCGGCTCCTTTAATTAAAATTCCGTTTTCTGCACCCTTACCCGTGCCAACCATCACAGCAGTCGGAGTCGCTAAACCCAAAGCGCAGGGACAGGCAATAATCAACACTCCCACCATTGTCACTGTGGCGAGAGTGAAGTTTCCCGTCGCGTTAAACCAGATAATAAAAGTAGCTAAAGCGATGGCAATTACGGTTGGAACAAACCAACCCGTCACTTGGTCTGCTAACTTTTGAATCGGTGCTTTTGAACCCTGTGCCTCCTGCACCATCTTGACAATTTGAGCTAAAAATGTATCTTTGCCAACTCTTGTCGCCCGAAACTTGAAGCTGCCAGTTTTGTTAATTGTGGCTCCGATAACTTCGTCGCCAAGCTGCTTTTTGACAGGCAAACTTTCTCCCGTAACCATTGCTTCGTCTACCGTCGAACCACCCTCAATTACCTCTCCATCTACGGGGATTTGCTCTCCCGGCCGCACCTGCACAATATCGCCAATTTCCACTTTGGCGATCGGCACTTCCAACTCTTCCCCGTTGCGAATTATCCGAGCAGTTTTTGCTTGCAAACCCATGAGTTTGCGAATTGCCTCAGAAGTTTCTCCCTTCGCCCGATTTTCTAGGGTTTTTCCCAACAAAATTAAGGCAACAACGGTAGCGGCTACTTCGTAGTAAACGCCAGAATTTAAACCTTGGGCTGTGAATAAACCGGGAAAAAATGTCACAAATACAGAATAAAAGTAAGCAGCACTCGTACCCAAAGCAATCAGGGTATCCATTGTCGCCACCCGCCGTTTTAGGGATTTCCAAGCTCCCACATAAAACGATTTGCCGCACCAGAATTGTACGGGTGATGTCAGGGCTAATTGCAACCAATAATTGTGCAGCCATGCGGGAATAAATGGCAGGTGCAAGCCGGTCATCGCTGGAATAGCGCCCACAACTAGCAGGATGCTGACGATACCTGCTGTCCAGAGTTTCCGCTGCAAGGTTTGAGATTCAGATTTGCGATCGGCTTGTTCGGAATCATCCTCTACAGCCGCCATTTCTTGAAGTGGCAAAGCTTGGTAGCCCGCATCATCAACCGCCGATTGAATTGTTTCTAAGTTGGTTTGCTTGGAGTCGTATTGGATGGTTGCTTGTTCCATTCCAAAATTGACATGGCACTCAATTACGCCGGGAACCGATTGGATTGCTTGTTCGATAGATGAAGCACAAGAAGCACAACTCATGCCCCGCAATTTAAGTGTGAGATTGTCCATATATGCCCTCATAAATTAGACAATTACCTTCTGTCTTTAAATAGTTGGATAGCCCGCAGATGCGATCGCTTTCCTAACTTCACTTTCTGACTTAGCGGTTTGAATCGTGACCACTTTTGTCTTGAGATCCGCCTCAACCGTCGAGGCTGAGTCAATGGCTTCGACTGCTTTTGTGATTGTATTCGCACAAGCAGAACAAGCCATCTTAGGAACTTTTAGCTGTAAAGTCATAGTTTGAACCTCAGCAGAAACTACTCTGCTCAATCAATGGATTCACTCCATTCTAAAGTCTCCAGTACGCAGGAGAGTCAAGGGGAATTGCAAAATAAATCAGGAATTATGAAAAAAGTGGTTTGACACTCTACCCATAGGGGTAAGGCGCGCACTGTGCACCCTACATCATTAGATTCAAGTGAGTTTTGTACATCTTAAATTTGAGTGCGATCGACAGCACAGAAATAATTCTTTACAAGTCCGAGTCAAAAATTTCATCCTAATTTCATTTATATGTGAAAAGCTGAAGATAGATGGCACTTTTAAGGATATAAGCTCTATGAAACCAATTTCATTGAAAACAGGCTTTGCAGCGCTGATATTGACCGCCGCAGCCGCTGTAACCAGCGGAGTGCTTGCAGCTTGTTCAAAAGGCCCTTCCAGTGACACTCAAGCCCCAAAAGTTACGGCTGCAACCCAAGCAAACAACAAGCAAGACGTGGCACAAGGTGGCGGCATGGGTGGCATGAATCATGGCATGAATCATGGCATGAATCACGATATGTCAATGGATTTAGGCCCTGCTGATGCCGACTACGATTTGCGATTTATTGATGGCATGACAGTACACCATCAAGGTGCTGTAAACATGGCTCAAGATGTTCTTAAACAATCCAAACGCCCGGAAATGAAAAAACTTGCCACTAATATAATTGCTGCTCAAAACCGCGAAATAAATCAAATGAAAGAGTGGCGAAAAACTTGGTATCCCAAAGCCAGCAGTACGCCGATGGCTTATCACGCTCCAATGGGTCACATGATGGCAATGACCCCCGAACAAATGCAAAGCATGATGATGAGCATGGATTTAGGGGCCGCTGACGACCAATTTGACTTGCGATTTATCAATGCGATGATTCCTCACCACGAGGGAGCTGTAGTGATGGCTGAAGATGCTTTGAAGAAGTCAAAACGCCCGGAAATGAAGAAATTGTCTCAAGAAATTCTGACTTCGCAAAAGCAAGAAATTGAGCAAATGAAACAGTGGCGGCAAGCTTGGTACAAACAGTAATTTAGCTCACCTCAACCAAACGTGAACCCAATCCCGAAAATGAGTGATATTAATCACAGTAGCTCAAGAGTTCCGAAAATACTGGCTTCACCAAAGCAAGAAATTGAGCAAATGAAAAAGTGGCGACAACCTTGGTAGACAAAGTAAGGTAGCTCGACTGTGGCTATCAGCATTTGTCTGACTCCACCTCGGTTTCCTGAGAGTACCTACACATACTGTAGATAATTGAGTCGCCCTACCTCTAAAGTAGTAGAAATTTACGTAACCATACTGTAGACACTTGCTCAGCTCTACCTCTAGAGTAGTAGATAAGTCCGCAAAAAGCTATATAAATAGAGAGGGTAGTTTATGATATTGAATAGCTTGGAATTAAACACCACTTATAAATCAAATGCAGCCGTAGATGAGCTAGTGAGCGCATTGACAAACGAAATTGAAGCGCAAGCAGAGATAAAAAAACCGGAAAAAAATCTACAGCACAATCGCTTGGGATTAGGCACAACTTATATTGGTATTTTAGAAGCCGGTGGGTATCTGGGCTGCTGAGGCGAAATTTCATCCTAATTTCATTTGACCGTGAAATACTAGGTTGAGTAGAGCATTTCTAGCTCTCGGTCATTGCTTAGCGGTCGCTTCTTGGAAAATGCTAATAAGTAGCTTTACTTAATGGGTATCACTTACCTTGGCAAAATACCAACCGCTAAACCTGTGGCACTCAACCTGATTTCAAGGACAATGCCAACGATGATATCCCACAAATATGCTCGATCTCCGGCAATTATTAGCAGCTTTTCTGGAACTTTGTTCAGCCTAATTTTGCTAAGTTCTCCGGCTGTCGTTTTGGCACACGCGGGACATGGAGATGAATTTCACCACAGCGGCGAAACGACTCAAATTCCAGCCAGTATTTCTGTTGATGCGGAAACATCGAAGCGGATCGGAATTAAAGTTGAGTCAGTGAAAGCTCAGCGATTGGCTGTGGGCATTAAAACTACCGGACAAATTGAGACTTTACCCAACCAAAAAGTTGAAGTTAGGGCTCCCGTCAATGGCACAGTGGTTGAGTTGCTAGTCAAACCGGGTGACAAAGTATCAAAAGGTCAACCTGTTGCTGTTTTATCGAGTGCGGAATTAGGGCAATTGCGCGTGGAATCGATCGCGAAACGAGCCGAAGCTGAAGGGGATTTGCAGCAGGCGCAGGCTGACTTTAAGTTAGCTCAAGAAAATTACGATCGCCAACTTCAAATATCCGTAGCAGAAATCGCCCAAGCCCAAACCCAATTGGCAGCGGTAACTAAGCAGTACCAACAAGAACAAGAATTAGTAAACAAGCGTTCTGTGGTGCAAGCGGCTAAAGAAAACTATCAGCGTCAAGTTGAAATAGCGCAAGCAGAAATAGCGCGGGCAGAAACTGAACTGACAGTGGCTAAAGAACAGTTCGATCGCGACAAAGAATTAGTGGCATCTGGGGCGATCGCGCGGCGCACAATGCTGGAATCCCAAGCTCATTTCGCCGAAGCACAAGCCACTGTTGCTAAAGCAAAAAGCCGTCCTGAAGTTATCAAAGCCCAAACCGAAATTAAACAAGCCGAAGTAGACCTGCCGATGCGGGAATTGCGCGAATCCCAAGGCAGAGTAGCAGAAGCAAAAGCTCAACTTACCAGAGCTCAGAGTCGCCGGGAAGTCCTAGAAGCCGAGAACCAACTCAAACGCGGCAAAACTGCCGTCGAAGTCGCTCAGTCGCGCATACGCTTGGCTGACGCAGCCTATCAAGCGCGGCTGCAACAATTAGGAACTGTTGCCAACGATCGAGGACTCGTTACCGTAGTTGCTCCGATTTCCGGGACGGTAGCCGATCGCGAAATCACCCCAGGAGAGTCAGTAAACTCGGCGGAAAAACCGCTGATGAGTATCTTAAACGACAGCAGCGTGTTTGCCACAGCCAATATTTACGAAAAAGACCTGAATCAAGTAAAACAGGGTCAGGAAGTCAGGGTAAAAGTCGCTAATTTACCCGATCGCACTTTCAAGGGAAAAATCGCCTTAATTGGGTCATCCGTGGAAGGAGAAACGCGGGTTGTGCCGGTGAAAGCAGAACTAGATAATATTAACGGCGAATTAAAGCCAGGACTGTTTGCTGAGTTAGAGATTTTAACCGACAAAACTGCAAGAAATATTTTAGCAATTCCGAGTGCGGCGGTAGTGGATGTTAACGGTAAAAAAACCGTTTACGTTCAAAATGGCAATGCTTATCAAGCTGTTGAAATTGAACTCGGTCAAACTGCCGGAGATTTAGTTGAAGTGAAGAGGGGTTTATTCGAGGGAGATTTGATAGTAACGCAGCGAGCACCTCAACTTTACGCACAATCTTTGCGGGGGGACAGCAAGCCCTCAAAAGACAAGGCAAAAAAAGAGACATCTCCCAAGCTAACAGAGGTTAATTTTAATAATTTACCCGTGTCTTTATGGTGGGCGGGAATAGGGGGAGGAGTTGCGATCGCCTTTCTAACTTTCACAGCCGGCGTGTTGTGGGGAAATCGGCGGAAATTGCCAGCAATAGCAGCGGATTCTGGAAATAATGCCGGAAACAATAGTTTTTCCGCCTCTGCATCGGCCTTGGACAATGAACTGCTGTTACACAATGACAAGCACCACGTTAAAACTCAAGAGGCCGAAGTCAAGAGTGTGAAGTAAACAATTGCTTGAAACTAACAATTTAATTTCACAAATATGCCTTTATTAACTCAAAGTTACTCAAATGTTTAGCACAATTCTCAGATGGGTAATTAACCGCCGCTGGCTAGTCGTTATCGCCACCATTATGGTTAGTCTGTGGACATTTTCTATCATCCCCCAAATGTCGCTTGATGTCTTCCCTCCTTTTGCACCCCCGCAAGTCGAAATCCAGACAGAAGCACCAGGGCTCGCCCCGGAAGAAATCGAGTCTTTAGTAACACTGCCAATTGAAAGTGCGATTAATGGAACTCCTGGGGTGACAGCAGTGCGTTCATCTTCCGCTGTGGGTCTTTCTGTGGTTAAGGTAATCTTTGATTGGGGAACTGAAATTTATCAAGCGCGCCAGTTGATAACAGAACGGTTGCAGCAAGCGCAAAGCAAACTCCCCGCCGGAGTAGAAACACCGCAAATTTCTCCCACAACTTCTCCTGTGGGCACTGTTATTACCTATGCTTTTACCTCGGAAACTACTCCTTTGATGGAAGTGCGCCGTCTGGTTGATTGGCAAGCCACAAATCGGCTTTTGGCAGTGACTGGGGTTGCTCAAGTGGTAGCTTACGGCGGCGAAGAAAGGCAGTATCAAGTATTAGTAGAACCTGCTAAGTTGAAAGCTTTTAATGTGTCGTTGCAGCAAGTAGCTGAAGCGGCTGCTGCTGCGAATGTTAACGCGCCGGGGGGGTATTTAATTACGCCGGATCGAGAAACTTTAATCCGAGGGGTGGGGCGGATTGAGTCTCTGGAAGATTTGCAGCAATCGGCGATCGACTCTCGCCACGGAACAGCCGTCAGAATTGGTGATGTAGCTGATGTCAAGATTGGTGCTGCAATCAAGCGGGGCGACGGCAGTTTTAACGGCCAAAAAGCTGTAATTGTGATGGTAAACAGACAGCCAGTTGCTGATACTCCGACGGTAACTAAAGCGGTTGAGGCAGCAATGGCTGAGGTGCAGCAAGCTCTGCCAAAAGATATTAAAGTTACTGTGACTTTTCGACAGGAAGAATATATTAATTCCTCGGTGGAGAATGTGCGATCGGCTTTAGTTGAAGGCAGTATTATCGTCACCCTTATTCTCATCCCGTTTTTGATGAATTGGCGCACTCTGACGGTTGTTTTGCTAGATTTCTTTCTGACTTGGCTGTTGGCGCTGCTGGCGATGTATTGGCTGGGGCTGGGGCTGAATACGATGACTTTGGGGGGTTTGTCGGTGGCGATCGGCACTGCGATCGACGATGCGATCGTCTATGCGGAAAATACCTACCGCAATTTGAGAGAAAATACGTCTTCTCTTCATCCTCGCCCGGTGATGGATGTGATTTTTGATGGCAGTCAGGAGGTGCGCGATTCGTTAATTGGAGCGACTGTTATTGGGATTGTGGTATTTTCTCCTATTTTTACTTTGCCCGGTGTAGAAGGTCGGATTTTTACGCCGATGGGGATTACTTATTTGGTAGTTGTTGTGATTTCTAGTCTAGAATCGCTGTTAATATCTCCGGCCCTTTGCGCTATTTTGTTGCCTACCAAACGCATGAGTTCCCAAGAACCTTGGCTCCCACAATTTTGTAAGCGCATATATCATTTTTTTATACAATTGTCAATGCGTTATTCGGGGATAATTTTAGCTTTAGCTGCTGCTAGCATGGTGGCTACATTAATTATTTTGCCATCTTTTGGGCGGGTGTTTTTGCCAGAGTTTCAGGAGCAAACTTTGGTGAATACTATTATGCTTTATCCGGGGGTTTCTTTGGAGACAACAGATAGCGCAGCTTTTGCTATTGAAGATGCACTTAAGGATGATACCAGGTTTGAATACGTGCAAGTGCGATCGGGCAGAGCTCCGGGAGATGCTGATGCTGCGGGAGTCAATTTAGCTCACATTGATATCGGTTTAAGCGAATCAGGGATGAAAAACAGGCCGAAAACTTTGGAATCGCTGCGGCAGGAATTTGCTAAATTGCCGGGAGTTGCACCAAATATCGGCGGTTTTATTTCTCACCGGATGGATGAGGTTTTATCTGGTGTCAGAAGTCAGATTGCTGTCAAAATATTTGGCCCGGATTTGGAGCAACTTCGCACCATCGGTGCCCAAGTTGAAGAGCAAATGAAAACAGTTGAGGGAATTGTGGATTTGCAACTCGAACCGCAGGTGCCGGTGCAACAAATTCAAATTAAGTTTAACCGTCAAGCTGCGGGTAGATACGGTTTGAAAATCGGAGAGCTTTCTGAAATAATTGAGACAGCTTTAAACGGCAAAGTTGTTTCTCAAGTTTTGGAGGTGCAGCAAACTTTTGATTTAGTTGTGTGGTTGCAGCCTGAAGCCAGAAACAACCTAGAAACTATTCAGAATTTGTTGGTTGATACTCCAAGCGGCAACAAGATTCCCCTCGCCCAAGTTGCGACTGTTAAATACGGTACGGGGCCCAATACGATTAACCGCGAGAATGTTTCCCGGTTGATTGTGGCGGCTGCTAATGCTAAAGGTAGGGATTTGCGATCGGTAGTCAATGAAATTCAAGCTAAAGTAAAACGAGAGGTAGAGTTGCCTTTTGGCTATTTTATCCAGTACGGCGGTCAATTTGAAGCAGAACAAAGAGCTTCGCAAAATATTATGATCTTTAGTGCGATCGCCTTTTTGGTAATTACAGTATTGATGTACTTGTCCGTCAAGTCAATTCCTTCAACGGCTATGATTATGATTAATTTGCCGATCGGATTAGTAGGAGGAGTAATTGCGGTAGCTGTGACTGGCGGCATCATCTCTGTAGCTTCCCTGGTTGGTTTCGTCACATTATTCGGCGTTGCTACCCGTAACGGCTTGCTTTTAGTAGACAACTACAACACTAAATTTGCTGAAGGACTGCCTTTTAAGGAAGCCATTATTAAAGGTTCTATGGAACGGCTCAACGCCATCTTGATGACCGCTTTAACTTCTGCTTTGGGTTTAGCACCTTTAGTATTTGAAGGCGGGGCGGGCAAGGAAATTTTGCAACCGCTGTCAGTAGTAGTTTTAGGCGGGTTATTTACTTCTACTGCCTTGACTCTGTTAGTTTTGCCAGCTTTGTATGCTCAATTTGGTAAGTTTTTAAGACCTCAAAAACCTCATGTTGCTCTTAAAGACGCCAAGGTAGTTAATGTGTGATATTTTATTATTGTTGTCAGCAAGGAGTCAAACAAATGAAACCGCTCAAGTCAAATTTAATTATTTTAGGCAGCCTCGGATTGTTATTGTTGGTAGCCTGTAATAAAGGCGACCAAGCAAGCGATACAAATAGCAGTCCAGCTTCCTCTCCTGTCGCCTCTCAACCTGCGTCTTCGGCTCCCGACGCTGCTCCTGCAAAAGCAACTAAAGGGGGGCAAGTTGTGGAGTCGGGAGCTTACCATTTAGAGTTTGTAACTGAAAAAGAAGCTACCGGAACTCATTTAGATTTATATTTGCTAAAAGGGGATAAAAAGGAACCAGTTCCTAACGCGAAAGTGACGGCTCAAGTGCAGTTTCCGAATGGAAAGCAGCAAACCCTACCTCTCAAGTATGATGCTGAGGGCAAACATTACGCTGTGGTTTTTCTCGGCACAGAACCTGGTCAGTATCCAGTAAAAATGACTGCGGATATTAACGGCGAAAAAGTTGACGGTCGTTTTACCTTCAGTCAATAGATAGCTGATTTCCTAATGCGCTCTCACTTATGGCGGCATTAATTATTAGCAACAAACAACTGCTGACAATTGCCCGTCAGGAACCATAGCGGACTGGGCTGGAGTTTGATCCCACCAAGACGCGGGCTAGGCAGCGATCGCTTGTGATTGGGATCACGGGGATCACGGAGATCGCTAGACTATGCTAGGCTTTGGCAATGGCAAAGCTGATGGACTGGCGTTAGATAGCGAATGAGGAGTGATGATATCAACCTCACTACTTAAAATCTAAAATTAGCTAACAAGGCTTCTAGAGCGTGGGGCGAACTCTTTCATTCCGGAAACAATGATTATCTACCAAATAAAGTCATTGTCCAAGCCGTGGAAAGACCCCGTGGCAAACACTGTTGGATTGATTGGATCAAACTATAAGCAATACAAATTATGTATATTCAGAATCAATTTAGTTGGTTTCTTATTGGAGAAGGAACTTTACTTATTCAATGTGCTGAACTTCTTTTAGAGCGGGGTCATCAGATTTTCGGTGTCATCTCCCTTGATGTATCGATAAGTAGGTGGGCGAAGGCAAAGGACATACCTCACATCCAGCCAACAGATAATAATCTCATAGCATTTTTAAGACAACAGCCTTTTGATTACCTATTCAACATTGTCAACAGGTCGCTATTACCCAAAGAAATTTTGGAGTTGCCGCGCCAGTTAGCGATCAACTATCAGGATGCCCCACTGCCGAAGTATGCGGGACTCAATGCTACCTCTTGGGCTTTGATGCACCGGGAGAAGACTCATTGTGTGACGTGGTATGTGATGAGCGATTCGGTTGAGGGCGGCGGTATCCTGAAGCAGGTTGCTATCGATATTGCTGATGACGATACGGCATTTTCTCTCACTGGGAAATGTCATGAAGTGGCAATTCGTGCGTTTGAAGAGTTAGTTGATGAGCTCTCAAGTGGTCAAGCGTTAGCTTTCAAGCACAATCTGGATGAGCGAACCTATTTGGGACACTCAAAAAGACTTTTTGCTGGAGGTGTACTCTCGTTCAATCGTTGTGCCTATGATATGGATGCCGACATTAGGGCATTAGAGTTTGGTTCCTACCCCAATGCCCTTGGTGTGGCGAAGTTGGCTATAGGGAGCGACTTGATCGTTATCTCCAAACTCGAAGTTAAAGATGATCTATCTAAGTCGTCTCCAGGAACAATCACGGCGATTGAACCCAGCTTCTTGACGGTTTCTACAGCAAGTTACGAGGTAGCGCTGCGCCAAGTGCTGACCATCGATGGTCAAGCGCTATCGATTCCTGATTTGGTCGAGAGATTTGGACTGCAAGTTGGGTATCAGTTTAAGGACATCGAGCCGGATAGGGCGAGGCGTATTGAGAGGTTTGATGGGTTAATTGCTCAGCACGAGGCTTTCTGGGTAGAGAAGCTGGCGACGTTACAGCCCATCACGGTTCCCTATGCCGATCGAACGGCATCGCACTTGAATCAAAAGCAGTACACGAGTGTAAAGATGTCCATACCGCATGAGGTCACAACCTTTCTGGAGGGCCATCCTGCTTGGAATCAGAGTGACTTCCTGTTTGCTGCTTTTGCTACTTATCTGGCCCGTATAGGAGGAAGTGGATGTTTTGATATCGGATTTAGAGATGTTGAGCTGCAACGGGAGTTGATAGGACTGGAAGGCTTTTTTGCCTCAATTGTTTCTTGTCGCGTAGATATAGACTACGAGCAAAGTTTTGAGGAAGTTTTTAAAGCCTTTGAGGAGCAGGTGGAGTTGACCAAACTTCACAAGACTTATGCGCGTGATGTCGTAGCTAGGTATCCGGCTCTTCGTTCATTGCCCGATCGGAGTCGTGAGCCGATTTTTCCGGTGGTCGTAGAGCGGGTAGAAAAACTAGACGACCACCAAGCTGGGTCTGGTAATGAGTTGACCCTAGTGATTCCGTCAGAGGGGAAAGAATGCTGTTGGCTTTATAACACCGAAGCATTAGATGGTGACAGCATTGTCAGGATGTTGGATCAGTTTGCTACTTTTTTGCAAGGTATCGTAACTGACCCCAAAGGGCGCGTTGCCGAAATTCCCCTGCTATCTGAGCAGGATTGTCACAAAATTCTGGTGGAGTGGAATGATACTCAGGCAGATTACCCCAAGGATAAGTGTATCCATCAGTTATTTGAGGCTCAGGTGGAGCAGACACCCGATGCGGTGGCGGTAGTTTATGAAGACAAACAGTTGACCTATCGGGAACTAAATGCAAGAGCGAATCAGCTAGCGCACTACCTGCAAAAACAGGGGGTAGGACCAGAGGTTTTAGTGGGGATTTTCCTAGAGCGATCGCTTGAGATGATGGTGGGCCTTCTCGGTATTCTCAAAGCGGGTGGAGCCTACGTGCCTCTAGATCCTGCGTATCCGAAAGAACGTCTAGCGTTCATGCTGTCAGACTCACAGGTGTCGGTGCTAGTGACCCAAGAGAAGTTGCTAACTGGATTGCCTGAGCAAGGTGCGTATGCGATCTGCTTGGATACAGGTTGGGGGTTAATTTCTCAGGAGAGTGAGGAGAATCTCAACAGCGGGGTTAATGCCGCCAACTTGGCTTATATAATTTACACCTCTGGGTCAACCGGGAAACCAAAGGGAACGATGATTGTCCACCAAGGATTGGTCAATTATCTTAGCTGGTGCATAAAAACGTATGCAGTAGCCGATGGGGTTGGTTCTCCGGTTCATTCTTCGATCGGGTTCGACGCAACCATTACCAGCTTATTCTCTCCCCTATTGGTAGGACAGAGGGTAGTATTCCTCCCAGAGAAACAGGAGATAGAGGCTCTTAGTGCCGTCTTGTGTTCTCAAAGTAATTTTAGCCTCGTCAAAATCACCCCGGCCCATCTGGCACTACTCAGTGAGTTATTACCCAGTAAGCAGGCGGCGGGTCAGACAAGAGCCTTAATTATCGGTGGCGAGGCTTTATCGAAAAAGAGCATTTCATTCTGGCAGACTCACGCACCTGAAACTAGACTAATTAACGAATACGGTCCAACAGAAACGGTTGTTGGATGCTGTATCTATGAGGTTCCGGCTCAGACCACCCTATCAGGGGTTCCAATTGGTCGTCCTATTGCCAATACTCAGCTTTATATATTGGATCGGTATCTCCAACCCGTCCCGATCAGAGTTACGGGTGAACTGCACATCGGTGGCGACGGTTTAGCTCGGGGCTATCTCAACCGGACAGAGTTGACGACCCAGAAGTTTATCCCCAACCCCTTTAGTGACGAACCCGGAGCACGTCTGTACAAAACTGGAGACTTAGCCCGCTATTTACCGGACGGCAACATCGAGTTTCTTGGTCGCATCGATAATCAGGTGAAAATTCGTGGTTTCCGCATCGAGCTGGGCGAGATTGAGGCAGTGCTGATGCAAAACCGGGCTGTTCAGGATGCCGTAGTTATAGACCAGGAGTACGACCTTAATGACAAGCGCCTAGTGGCCTATGTGGTTCCCAGCCAGGAGCAAGTCCTCTCCATCAGTGAACTGCGTCGCGACCTAAAGCAGAAACTGCCCGATCACATGATACCTTCTGCATTTGTGCAGCTCGAAGCGCTGCCGCTGACGCCCAACGGTAAGGTCGATCGCCGCGCTCTGCCAGTGCCGGACACCACCAGAACCGATCTGGAAGAAGCATTTGTGGCTCCTGGCACGCCTGTTGAAAAAATGCTGGCAGAAATCTGGGCTGAAGTGCTGGGCGTCGAGCGAGTCGGCATCCACGACAAGTTCTTGGAATTGGGCGGACATTCCTTACTCGCTATCAGGATTGTAAGTCGGTTGCGTGACACCTTAAAGGTGGAGTTACCGATAAGTAGCCTGTTTGCATCTCCAACTGTAGCCGAACTAGCCCAGCGCATTGAGGCAGGTGATCAGGAAAAGCCTTTCTTGCAAGCTCCCCCCATCCAACTTGTTTCCAGGAACCAAAACTTGCCTCTCTCGTGGAACCAGCAGCGACTGTGGTTCCTTGCACAATTAGAACCTAATAGTCCTGTTTATAATGAACCCTTCACCATTCGCATTCCGGGTGCTATAGACGTTGATGCCCTCTCAAAAGCCCTCAACGAAATCATCAAACGTCACGAAAGTCTGCGCGAGCGCTTCATCACGATAGATGGCCAACCCGTTCAGGTGATCGATCCACCCTCTACTTTCAACCTAGCCGTAGTGGATCTCCGACAATTCCCACAAGACCAACGGGAATCCGAAGCTTTGCGGTTGGCAACTAGGGAGTCTAAGCAGCTTTTTGACCTAACTTCTGGGCCACTGCTGCGAGCTACGTTGATACAACTGGCAGATGAAGACTACAGGTTATTCTTGACCGTTCACCACATCGTCATTGATGGTGTTTCGATCTACAGCGTGTTTCTTCCAGAACTCGCAGCACTCTACGAAGCTTTCTCTACCGACAAACCCTCCCCACTTGCAGAACTGCCCATACAATACGCTGACTTTACCCTCTGGCAACGACAATGGCTGGCTGGAGAGATTCAGGAAAGTCAGTTGGACTACTGGAAACAGCAACTACGGGGCGACCTGCCTGTACTACAACTGCCTTATGACCGTCCGCGACCCGCAGTTCAGACCTTCCGAGGTGCAAGGCAATGTCTGACACTATCCAAAGACCTGACCTCATCGCTCAAAACTCTCTCGCAACAAGAGGGAGTCACGCTGTTCATGATGCTGCTGGCCGCGTTCAAAACCTTGCTCTACCGCTACACGGAGCAGGAAGATATTGTGGTGGGCACGGTCAGCGCGGGTCGCAACAGACCGGAGCTTGAAGGGCTAATCGGGTTTTTCCTCAACACCCTAGTATTGCGTACTGATATGTCGGGTTCCCCTAGTTTTCGAGAGCTACTGGGACGAGTGCGGGAAATAACACTAGGGGCTTATGTCTATGAAGACTTGCCTTTTGAGAAACTAATACAAACACTCCAACCCGATCGCAATCTAAGCCATAACCCTCTGTTTCAAGTGGCGTTTGTTTTGGAACCTCCAATGCCATCTTTGAATTGTGGCTGGACTATGAGTCAGCTTGATATCCAAACCGATACGGCGAAGCTCGATCTGACTCTTGAACTAGACGAAAGACCGGAAGGGATTATTGGTCGCTTTGAATACAACACGGATTTGTTTGAGTCCAGCACTATCTCGCGGATGATAGGCAACTTTCAGACTTTACTAGAAGGGATTGTGGCTGACCCGGACAAGCGCCTCTGGGAATTACCCCTCTTGACGGTAGCCCAACAGCAACAACTGGTGGCGTTGAATAACACAAAAGCGGATTATCCTTTGGAGGCGTGCATCCACCAGCTATTTGAGGCGCAGGTGGAGTGCACGCCCGATGCTGTTGCAGTAGTTTGTGAAAACGAGCAACTAACCTACCGAGAGCTAAATCGCCGTGCCAATCAACTAGCACACTACCTGCAAAAATTGGGTGTGGAACCAGAAATGCTGGTCGGAATTTGTGTAGAGCGATCGCTAGAGATGATCGTAGGACTCCTAGGCATTCTCAAGGCTGGTGGGGCTTATTTGCCGTTAGACCCATCGTATCCCCAGGATCGTCTAGCCTTCATGCTGGAAGATGCCCAGGTGTCGGTGCTATTAACCCAACAGAAGCTAATCGCAGGTTTTTCCGAGTACAAAGCACAGCGTTTCTGCTTGGACACCGACTGGGAAGTAATCGCCCAAGAGAGCGAGGAAAAACCTGTCATCCGCGTGACGGCCGATAACCTGGCTTACACAATCTACACATCTGGTTCTACAGGGAAACCCAAAGGAGTGCTGGTAACCCATCAAAACCTAGTCCACTCCACCAGTGCTCGTATTTCTTATTACAGCGAACCCGTCACCAGTTTCCTATTACTTTCGTCGTTTGCCTTTGACAGTTCGATCGCAGGCATCTTTTGGACATTGTGCCAAGGAGGCCTACTTGTACTACCACCAGCAAAGTTCCAACAAGAGCTGTTACAGCTTACAAAGTTAATTGCTCAACATCATGTATCGCATTTATTGAGTCTTCCATCTCTCTATAACCTGATTTTGGAGCAAGCGGAACCACAACAGCTCACTTGTCTTCGTACTGTTATTGTGGCAGGCGAGCCGTGTCCCAAAGAGTTAGTTGAACGCCATAGTAAGCTGCGGGCGCACACATCTTTGTTCAACGAATACGGTCCAACAGAAGGAACAGTCTGGAGCAGTGTATATCATTGTCAGCCTTCGGGACTCAGAACACAGGTTCCGATTGGTCGCCCGATTGCCAATATGCAGATTTACCTGCTGAATCAATATTTGAGTCCTGTTCCTATTGGTGTACCTGGCGAGATTCACATCGGCGGCGCAGGCATAGCCAGAGGCTATCTCAACCGCCCGGAGTTAACCAACCAGAAGTTCATCCCCAACCCTTTTAGCAAGGAACCAGGGACACGCCTTTATAAAACTGGGGACTTAGCTCGTTATCTACCCGACGGCAACATTGAGTTTCTAGGTCGCATAGATAATCAGGTAAAAATTCGCGGTTTCCGCATTGAACTGGGAGAGGTTGAGTCAGCACTCAGCCAACACCCCAACCTGCGGGAAGTCGCCATCACAGCTAGAGAAGACATCCCTGGCGACAAGCGCCTAGTAGCCTATGTAGTTCCCCACCAAAAACAGGCATCCACCATCGATGGACTACGCCACTTCCTCAAGCAGAAACTGCCCGACTACATGGTGCCTGGAGCCTTTGTCCTGCTAGATTCCCTGCCCCTAACCCCTAACGGCAAAGTAGACCGCCGTGCTCTACCCGCCCCTGACCAGTCACGACCTAACTTGGAAGCAACCTTTGTGGCTCCTCGCACCCCCATTGAGCAGCAGCTAGCTGATATTTGGGCTTCTGTCCTAAGACTGGAACGACTCGGCATCCACGACAACTTCTTTGAATTGGGGGGACATTCCCTGCTGGCTACCCAAGTTATTTCTCGCTTGCGCCAAGCCTTCGGAGTGGAACTACCGCTGCGTACTTTATTTGAGTCACCTACTGTGGCTGAGTTAGGCGCTCGCATTGAGACAGTTCGTTGGGCAGTGCAAGAGTTACAAGCTCATGAGAGCGACACAATGGACGATTATGAAGAGGGAGAATTATGAAAACGATTGACGAGTTTTTGTCTGAGCTTCGCCATCTAGACGTGAAGCTATGGAACGAAGGCGATCGCTTGCGCTACAAAGCTCCCAAAGAAACACTGACACCCGCTCTGCTGCAAGAGCTAAAAGAGCGCAAAGCCGAAATCCTCGCATTTCTGCACAAGGCTAATGCTGCCACCACTTCCAATCTTTCTCCCATATTGCCTGTCCCAAGGGATGGAAACCTCCCCCTCTCCTTTGCCCAGCAGCGTCTCTGGTTGCTCGCTCAATTGGAACCAGACAGCCCTGCCTATAACATTCCCGCTGCCTTTGGCTTAATCGGTTTACTCAACGTAACCGCACTCTCGCAGAGCCTGAGGGAAATTGTCCGACGCCATGAAGTCCTCAGAACCACTTTTCCATCGGTGGATGGGCAACCAAAGCAGGTCATCTCCCTAGATACAGCTTTAACACTGCCAATAATAGACCTGAGAAAACTTTCTCCAGACCAGCGGCTTTCTAAAGCTCAACGCCTTGCCACCGAGGAGGCTCAACAACCCTTCGACCTAGCTACTGGACCATTGTTTCGCGTCAAACTCCTGCGCCTAGAAGAAGCGGAATATATGCTGCTCGTGACTATGCACCACATTGTTTACGACGGCTGGTCTTACGATATTTTCTTGCGGGAGGTGGCAGCGCTATATGACGGCTTCTCCAGTGGCAAGCCCTCACCCCTCCCCGAACTGCCCATCCAATATGCAGATTTTGCCCACTGGCAGCGCCAGTGGCTACAAGGTGAAGTTTTAGAGTCTCAGCGTGACTACTGGAAACAGCAGCTAAGTGGCAGCCTCCCCATACTACAACTGCCCACTGACTACCCACGCTCACCAATTCAGACCTATCAGGGTGAGTACCAATCTCTGGAGCTACCCAAAAACCTAACCAAGGCACTTAAAGACCTGAGCCAGCAGGAGCAGGTCACTCTGTTCATGACCTTGTTAGCAGCATTCCAGACATTCCTCTACCGCTATACCGGGCAAGAAGACATGATCGTAGGCACTCCCATCGCCGGTCGCAACCAAGTGGAAGCCGAAGGTCTGATTGGATTTTTTGTTAATACCCTAGCCTTGCGTACTTACCTAAGTGGCAACCAAAGTTTCCAAGAACTGCTAGGTCGAGTGCGTGAGGTAGCTTTAGGAGCCTATGCCCATCAAGACCTACCCTTTGAAAAGCTCGTAGAAGAACTACAACCCGAACGAGACCGAAGCCACACGCCGCTGTTTCAGGTGATGTTCGTTCTACAGAACACTCCAACCTCAGTCTTAGAGTTACCAAACCTGACCGTCAACTCCCTGAATATTGACAGCAAAACGGCGAAGTTCGATCTAACCCTATTCATGATAGAGACGGCGCACGGACTGAGAGCCTCGTTGGAATACAACACCGATCTCTTCAACTCCGCCACCATTACTCGGATGCTGGGGAATTTCCAGACCTTACTGGAAGGCATTGTCGCCAACCCTCAACAGCGTCTCTCAGACTTACCGCTGTTGACAGCAGCCGAACAACATCAGTTGCTGGTGGAGTGGAATAACACCCAAACTGATTACCCGAATAACGCCTGTATCCATCAGTTATTTGAAGCCCAAGCCGAGCAAACTCCTAACGCTGTTGCCGCAGTCTTTGGTCAGGAGCAACTTACCTACCAGCAGCTAAATTACCGTGCCAATCAATTAGCACACCACCTGCAAGGGCTGGGGGTAGAACCAGAGACATGTGTAGGGATTTGTGTAGAGCGATCGCTAGATATATTAGTAGGACTCCTAGGCATCCTCAAAGCGGGTGCAGCCTATCTACCACTAGACCCAGCATATCCGCAAGAGCGTCTCACCTTCATGCTGGAGGATGCCCAAGTCCCAGTCCTATTGACCCAACAGCCGCAGGTTGAGAAACTTCCCGCACATCGAGCCAAAGTAGTCTGCCTAGACACTGACTGGGACGCCATTAACCGAGAGAGCCAGGAAAACCTCATTAGCAGCGTGACGGCTGACAACCTAGCCTATGTAATGTATACCTCCGGGTCTACAGGCAGGCCCAAAGGTGTTAGTGTCATCCATCGAGGTGTCGTGCGGTTAGTCAAAGGAGCCAACTATGCCGACCTAGCAGCAGAAGAAGTTTTCCTACAGCTAGCTCCCATCTCCTTCGACGCCTCAACGTTGGAAATTTGGGGCAGCTTACTTAACGGTGCTCGGCTGGTGATATTTTCCCCCCATACGCCATCCTTGGGAGAGTTGGGACAAGTTATCCAGCAATACCAAATCACAACTCTGTGGCTCACAACTGGTCTGTTTCACGTAATGGTGGATGAGCGACTGGAGGATTTAAAGCCCTTGCGTCAACTATTGGCTGGTGGTGATGTTTTATCTGTTCCCCATGTCCAGAAATTTCTCCAAAAAATAGGAGACTGTAAGCTAATCAACGGTTATGGTCCAACCGAGAACACGACCTTCACCTGCTGCTACCCAATAACAGAGCCTGACCAACTCGGTAACTCCGTCCCCATCGGACGCCCCATTACCAATACCCAGGTTTATGTGTTGGATAGCCACCGGAGGCCTGTCCCCATCGGAGTTCCCGGCGAGTTGTACATCGGCGGCGACGGCTTAGCCCGGGGTTATCTCAACCGCCCAGACTTGACCGAAGAGAAATTTCTCCAAAACCCTTTTAGTGATGAACCAGGAACACGCCTCTATAAAACCAATGACCTAGCCCGCTACCTCCCCAATGGCAACATTGAGTTTCTCGGTCGCATAGATAATCAGGTGAAGGTTCGCGGCTTTCGCATCGAACTGGGAGAAATTGAAGCGGTGCTGGCACAATACCCTACTGTGAAAGAAGCCGTAGTTACAGCTAGAAAAGATATCTCCGGCAACACAAGCTTAGTGGCCTACATCGTTTCCCACCCAGAACAGGCATCCACAATCGATGAACTGCGTCGCTTCCTCAAGCAGAAACTGCCCGACTATATGGTGCCTGGAGCTTTCGTACTTCTAGAGGCTTTGCCCCTGACTGCCAACGGCAAAGTAGACCGCCGCGCCCTACCAGCACCCGACCAAATCATGAAAGAGTCAGAAAACACCTTTGTAGCTCCCCGCAATGAATTAGAACTCCAGCTCACACAGATTTGGGAAAAAGTTTTAGGTGTCCACCCCATCAGCGTGAAAGACAACTTTTTTGACTTGGGAGGACACTCCATGCTGGCTGCACGCCTATTCGCACAAATCGAGAAGAAATTGGGCAGAAATCTCCCTCTGGCTAACCTCTTCCAAGCACCGACTATTGAGGAACTAGCTAGCATTTTCAGCCAACAAGGGTATAGCTCAGAACCGAACAAATCAACAACGAAGCTTCAGAGCGCATCTAACCTTCTGAATCACTCTGGATTGTCATCGCGTTGTTCCTCACTGATAGTGATTCAACCTAATGGTTCCAAACCGCCTCTATTCTGTATCCATGTGCTTGGCAGAGGTCTCCTATTCTACCGCCCTTTAGCACATCGTTTGGGTCTAGAACAACCCCTGTATGGACTAGCCGCACAAATTATGGATAGAAAATATGCTCCCCACAATCGGGTTGAGGACTTAGCCGCTCACTATATTAAAGAAATGCGGATTCTCCAGCCCGAAGGACCTTATTTTCTGGCTGGCGTGTCTTTTGGCGGCAGTGTAGCCTTCGATATGGCTCAGCAGCTAGTCGCGCAAGGCCAAAAGGTAGCTCTCCTAGCCTTATTGGATACACACACTTCAGAGGCACTCAAACAAATATCAAGCAGAGAGCTGCTCACTGCTCACTGGAGTAACTTTTTACAACTCGGACCAACATATGTTTTAAAGAAGGCGAAGGATAACGTGAAGGGAAAAATCCAGAGGTTCAACGATAAGCTTAATCATAGCCTCAACGAGATTGGCTGCAAGTTTTACATAGGTATCGGACGACCCTTGCCTAACCATCTTCAAGACTTCACTTTTCAACAGGAAAACATTCAGGCATCAAGAAACTATGTACCGCAAGTCTACCCTGGTCAAGTAGCCCTCTTCCGGTCTACAGATCAGATTACCGGTGTAAGCTCTTACGCAGATCCTCAATTGGGCTGGGGCGAACTTGCTGCTGGAGGATTAGAATTCCATGAGGTTCCTGGTACCCACCTTGGTATGTTACAAGAACCTCATGTACAGGTGCTAGCCGAAAAATTGAAAGCTTGCTTAGATAAGGCTCAGGCAGAAACTCATTTGTGATCTGCCGCTTACGGTTGGAATCGGCGGTGGATACATCCATGCTTATGGGGGTAAATATAGAACCCCTTTGGGTTCTCTAAGAGACTGGGTGAGCGCGGCATACTAGATGCGATGCGATCGCCACCTTATCTCATGTCCGGTCGATTAACCATGATTAAACTTTTGCCTCCGGCCACCAATAGACTGGACTTCCCCCATACAAATGTACTAACCGTCCTAAAACTCTTACTCAACAAAGGATGCAACTGTTGAGCTAAAAATTTGTACCCATTTATCAGCAATAGCTGACGCAGGATCTCGCGCTCAATTGTTGTACATTCAATATATAGCATTTCTCAGAAAGATGAGGTATGATATAACTGACTTGAACGGAGTGAAAAATATAGAAACCTAAAATGTTATGCAGCTCTAATTAAATGGAAGGCTCTTCGAGCAGTAGTCCCTCACCCCATAGCAGTCACTCGAATGACAACTATCAATAATTTTAGCAAGTATCACACATTAGTAAAAATGAAAACTTATTCGATTGATTTTAGACAAAAAATTATGGACGTGTACCATAATGAACCGCTGTCACAAAGAGCAATAGCCAACCGTTTTTGTGTAGCCCTAAGTTTTGTCCAAAAAATAATTAAACAGTATCGTGAGACCCAAAATATTGCTCCTCGAACTGAGCGATGCGGACTCAAATTAAAACTGAATGCAGAGCAACTGCTGATCAAGCGCGAAATTGATTGAAGAAAATAATGATCCGACTCTCGAAGAACTCCGTTATTTACTCTACCAAAAAATTGGTTTTACCATCAGCGTAGCAACGATGGGAAGAATGGCAAAACTCTTAAACATGACCTTAAAAAAAAACTCTTTTCCCGTCAGACAAAGGCAGTGAAAGAGTTCAGAACCTGCGATATTAGTTCTGGCAAAAAATTCGACAAATTTGTTTGAAAGACTTAATATTCATTGATGAATGTGGAGTAAACTTGGCAATGGTTAGGTTATATGCAAGGGAGGCTAAAAGGTTCAAGAGCCCAGGGGTCAAAACCGAATAAACGGGGCAGAAATGTCTCAATAATTGGAGCTATATCGGTCAACGAAATCCTAACATCCATCAATTTAACAGGTACAACTGATACAATTACATTTGAGGCTTTTATTATCCGAAAGCTAGTACCAAAACTCTGGAAAGCGGTTTGTGTAGTGATGGATAATTGTACTATTCATACCGGAGAAGAAATAGAAAAAGCCATCAAAAAGAAAGGGGCAAAATTAATATACTTGTCGCCCTATTCGCCCGACTTCTCACCAATTGAACATTTATGGTCAAAACTCAAAAACATTCTCCGTTCTATCAAGACGACTAATTATCGAGAATTAGCAAAAGCGATAGAGTTTGCGTTCAATCAAGTTACATTATCCGATCTTTGGAATTGGTTTACTCACTGCTGTTATTGTACCTCATCTTTCTGAGAAACGCTATAATTGCCGATTACAAACAGATATCAATCATCTACATGGGTACATATTTTATTGATCAACAATTAAAACCTTTGTTATGAAAGGCTTTTGAGTTTTTGTAAGTATATTTGTAGGGGGAAGTTCAGACTAAAAAGCCGATCGTATTTCGATCGCACTTAATTTCCTATTTAGTTGCCTGGGTTTTTTTGAATGGGAAAAACACTCTACCTGCCAAACTTTGGAAGTAGATGCCACCGACGGTAATTAAAAAGACGAAATAAGCGATCGCCTGCACGACATAGAGCTTATCCGTGTAGCCAAACAGCGCACTCAGCAACCAACCTGGAAACTTTTCTTCGGGAAGCAGTTTCGAGGTATTCCACACCATCGGCCCGAGAATGCAAGAGTGGATTTTAGTAAATCTTTCGTAATAAAAACACAGTGCTGCTGATTCGCGATTTGCTTGCGATAAAATATTCATCGCGCTGTCAAAAAGCCCCAATGTAAATACCACTAAACCCGCTACAATAAAAAGCAATAAAATGCCCATATATTTGAAAAACAGGCGGATATTAATTGGGATTCCCCATTTAAACAGCAGGACACCAATTCCAGTGGCGGAGAGAATGCCGGCGAAAGCGCCAATTGCCGGAATAATCACTTGTTGAAACTTGGCGACGACAAACAAAACAGTTTCAAATCCTTCGCGCAAAACGGCAATAAAAACTAAACTAAATACGCCCCAACCAGCATGAGAGTTTTGCGTTAAGGCGGCACTCACAGCGCCTTCGACTTCGGCTTTCATAAATCGCGCTTGCTTGGTCATCCAAATCAGCATCCAGCTCAGCATTGCTATTGCTATAACCCCAAAAATTGCTTCTAGCAGCGATTCCATAATCGGTGCCAAAGGCTGATTGGATGCGGACAAAATTTGAATAGTCCAGCCGAACAGTACACCTATCAAAGCGCTGGCAATAAGTCCAACACCAACTCCCCCGAAAACTCAAGGACTTAAATAACTTTGTCCTGATGTTTTGAGGCAAGCGAGAACGATTCCGACAACTAAGGCGGCTTCGACTCCTTCGCGGAGAGTAATTACAAAGGTGGGCAATGCTTCGCCAAAATTCATTTTTTATGGTGGGAATGGGACTGGTTAAGGAGCGAGGTAATTGGCAGATTATTTACCAATTACCGCTGTTGATGAGAGTAATGTTTTTAAGAGGCGGGTTTGAGAACTTTTTGGCTGTCGCTTTCGATCTTTTTAACTAGCTGGTTGACTTGTTCGGTTGTTTTTACGGGGGCGGGGGGTGCGATCGCAGTTGGCCAATTTGCCTTAAGTTCAGTCATGTTGGCAACAATTGCTTTGTCAATTTCCGGGCTAGTTTTAGCCACTTGAGCGGCGATATCTTTGTACAGGCTTTCCGCGTACAGGACAAAACCCCGCGAATCTTGGTATTCAATAATTGCGGAAATTTTGCCGTTAGCAACTGCCGCTGCGTATTCGGAATTAGCTGTATCCAGCAAGCCGTTAATCACTTGCAGCACGAATTTCGGATCTTTTCGCTGCGCTTCGGGGAGGGTGGCAATTGCTCCGTCAACTGCTTGCATTGATGTGTCAAATTCTGCATTCACTTGAGCCGGATCTTTTGCACCCGCTTTAACTAAATCCTGCAATTTAGTTAGAGTAGTCTTAAATTCGGGAATTTTACGCTCGTTTAGCTGATTTTCGACATCGGCATAAATTTCTTCGACGGGATGCCCGATGTGAGGTTCTGCCTGGTCTGGTTTGCCTTGCTCCAAGAGTTCTTTTGCTACCATAAGATGCCCTTTCATCAATCCCATGTTAGTCATGAAGTCTACATCTTTGGCTTCACCGGTGAGGACGACATCTTCAATAGTCACCATGTCTTTGATTTCGTCGAATTGGGGTTGAGTAATGACATTTTTTGATACCAATTCTTCGACTTTCCCGTAAGGACGGCTGGCTTGAATTTTGTTAGAAAGTGCCGGTACTCCTAACTTGGCTTCGAGTTTATCTAACTCTGAAGGAATGGCAGTATTGATGTTTATGGCGCCTTTGCCACCGTGATTCCCGCTGTGACCGCTTGTGGATGCGGGACTGGCTGTGGCCACGGGTGAGACTGTGCTGCCGGTGTTGGTGGCTGTGGGGGTGGAAGCGCAACCGGCCAGAGCAACAAAGATGGCTGTAGCCGTAGCGGTCGGTAATAAGCGAAAGGATGGTAACATGGCAGTTGCTAATTTTTACGTTATGTGCATTTCGACTCACAAGTTATTAAGAATAATTCTCAATTATTTGCGAGCTATTCATTCTACCTATTTGCGATCGAGCTTGTCAAATAATTTCATACTTTATTTGAATCGCCGCACCCTGGTAGCAGGATTGGGTTTAAGTGATGACTTCAAATACACCCATGCAGCCAGCTTCGGCGATCGCATCTTGATGGGGATGAAACATAAATTTTCCAGCATAGCCGTAAGTAAATTCTAAAATATGTCTTTCAGCTACTCCCATGGTGATTACATCGGTTCTTTCACTGGGAGTCAAAGTCATTCCCGTGCGATATACGTCAAAAAAGTTGGCGTGCAAGTGGAAGGTTACTGCCGCTTCGTACTCAATTAAGTTGAGAACATATAGCCGGATTAGCTGATTTTGGTAAATAGGTATCGGGTTGTTCATGTAATAATTGGGCAACCCGTTAAAAGCGTAAAGCTCGTTTTTTTTGTCGTCGTTTACGTCGTATCCTCCCATGATTAACAAGATTTCATCGGCGGGAGGGCGGGGTTTTGGCGGATCGATGATGAACATTCCATAGAGTCCTTTACCTATATGGCGAGTTACGGGCTCAATATGGCAGTGATAGAGATGCACTCCGTAGGGATTGGCATCGAATTCATAAATAAATACCGAACCGTGTTTCACTGGTTTAACGCCATCCATTTCGCTGGTATGAACGCCGTGAAAGTGCAGCGAATGAGAATCTCCGGCTTTGTTATAAAAAATGACGCGGATACGATCGCCCTCTGTTGCCCTCAATGTTGGCCCCGGCACGCGATTGTTGACATTCCAGGTGTTGAAAGTGACGGCGCTGTTAAGTTGGACGATCGAAGTATTAGCTTCCAGGCGAAATTCGCGTACCGTGCGCCCGTTTTCGCGCGTCACCGTGCCGTAATCAAAATCCCGCGCAATTTGCATCGGGTTGATATTGCTGACGGTGACTGCATCTGCGGGCATTGGCGGTACTCTCGCCACAGCCGATCGTTTTTGGGCCAAATTTTGCAATGCGATCGCGCCCCCCGCTACCCCAGCACCAGCTATTCCTAGCTGTAGCAGTTGGCGGCGACTCCAGCGCCCCGGCTTTTTCATGGCGGGGCGATCGGATAAATCTGTCATACTTATTGAAAATTTTTATCAAAAATTTACTCGTGGTTGATTATAAGACATTACCAGCTTGTTGTCAATTATTGTCAACAGTTATCTTTTTCTGGAAAGTCAATCGATTGTAGATTGTAGATTGTAGATTGTAGATTTTAGATTTTAGATTTATTCCCGTCAGTCAGTCTACGCGTTGGAATGAATCCGGGGGCTTGCGAGCCAATTAGTTTCGCTCATAAAATTTCATGCTGATTTCATCTAAGTATGCGAGCTTATATGTTGGGGGTCGATCCGTAACAATGTATAAGGATGTACCGCTATAAATTAGAGTTATGAGAGTTTTGCTAGTTGAAGATGAGCCAGATTTAGGGAAAGCGATCGATCGCACTTTAAAGCAGGAAAAATATATAGTTGATTGGGCTTTGGATGGCAGTGAAGCTTGGGAATATTTAGACAGTCAGTGGACGCAATATAACCTGGCTATTTTTGACTGGTTGCTACCAGGATTATCAGGATTGGAACTGCTGCGGAGATTGCGTGCTAAAAATAGCGCATTGCCCGTATTGATGCTAACAGCCAAAGACCGAATGGAAGATAAAGTGGCGGGACTAGATGCCGGGGCTGACGATTATTTAGTTAAACCATTTGGCATGGCGGAACTGTTAGCAAGATTGCGGGCTTTGCAAAGGCGATCGCCCCAAATTCAACCGCAACAGCTACAGGTAGAAAATCTGGTTTTGGACTGCGGAAATCGAACTGTGTGCCATCTTGACCCAAGTGGTAACAGCCAGATAATTTCTCTAACAAACAAAGAGTTTCAACTGCTAGAATACTTTATGAAACATCCCAACCAAATTATCACCACTGACCAAATTCGGAATCAGCTATGGGAAGCGAGTGCAGATAGCTTTAGCAATGTGGTAGCAGCTCAAGTGCGCTTGCTGCGGCGTAAACTTGAGTCGGTTGGCGACGCGAATTTAATTGAAACCGTTCACGGCGTCGGATACCGCATGAAAAATTAAAGCTGTAGGGGCAACGGCGGGGGGATTCTATTTCGTTTCTAGTATCTGGCTATAATATAGAAAACTCGAATAAACAAATAACTGCCATGAAAGATTTAATCCAACAAGAGTTAGAAAAGCTCGATCTCGAACAACTAAAACAAGTATTTGAATTTATTGCATTTCTGAAATTTCGTGCCAGATTAGTTACTAATCTAGCAGTAGATGAAAGTAACTTAGCCGCACTCTACAGCGAATTTGCCGAAGAAGACCGACAACTTGCGGAACTCGGAATGAGCGAATACGCAGAACTCCTAAAACATGAGGATTTGCAATGACAGTCAGACGGGGTGAAATCTGGATTGCAAACCTCGATCCTACACAAGGTTCCGAACAGACTGGTGTACGTCCCATAATTATTTTCCAAAATGATACTATTTCGAGATACACGACTACTGTTATCAGTATTCCTCTCACCACTAATCTGCGGCGTGTCTCTCTCCCTTCATGTGTTTTCATTCCCAGCGGTGAGGGAGGATTGACTCAAGCTTCCGTTGCATTGTGCCATCAAATGCGAGTTTTGGATAAAACACGATTGCGAAATAAAATTGGTGAAATTAATCCAGAACTCTTGGTACAATTAGAAAATAATGTATTATTTACCTTGGGATATTTACCTTAAAAAATAGCGCTCGGCTCAATGTGAATCAAAATAAACTATTTAACCGAACTCGCTGGCAATTAGCCATTTCCTATGCGGCTGTAATGGGTTTGATTTTGAGCTTGTTGGGATTTGGCGTATACAAGGCGATCGCCCACGCTCACTGGGTAGCCATAGACAGGGAATTAGAGTCCGTAGCGGGGACGCTACACGACAGCCTAGAACTCAAATTGCAGCAGCCCGGACGCTTGGAGCCTATAGTAAACGAACTTTTACCCAACCTTCGCCTAATGGGAGTTAAAGGCATTAAAGAACAGTTGCCAAGCCGCCATATTTTAAGCGCTATCAACCAAGGCTATTACTATATTCGTTTATTTGATTATTCCGGTAAATTAATTGCTACCGCCGGCGCTTATCCCGCAGAATTACCGCCAGAATTTAACTCCCAATACTGGCAAACAATAACTGACACCAAAGGTAATGTTTATCACCAAATTTCTGTAGCGCTACACACCCAAACACAGCAAGATTGGGGATATTTTCAAGTGGGCCGGAGCCTGCAAGACTTTAATGATTATCTCAGTACAGTGAAATGGCTTTTGAAATTAGGATTGCCTACAGCATTGATTTTGATAGGTTTTTCTAGTTGGTTATTGGCAGGATTGGCAATGAAACCGATTTATTCTTCCTACCGACAAATTCAACAGTTTACAGCGGATGCAGCCCACGAATTGCGGACGCCTTTAGCGGCTTCGCAGGCGACTGTAGAATCGGCGCTGTTGACGCCTCAATTAGATGAAAAAGAGGCGCGGGAAATTTTGCGGACGATCGATCGCCAAAACCGACGATTAACTCAGTTAGTGGCTGATTTGCTGCTGCTGGCTCGCATGGATAATCAAGCGATACGCGATCGCCCTCAATTGTGTTGTTTGAATGACTTGGTGAGCGATTTAGTCGAGGAATTGGCCGCAATGGCGATCGCTTCTAAGGTAGCGTTAACATCCGAAGTGCGAGTGCAGCAGCAATTAAATGTTGTCGGCAATTCCGACCAACTTTATCGCTTAGTTGCTAATTTAATTGTTAATGCCATTCAATACACTCCGGCGGGCGGGAAAGTAACAGTTATTTTAGATTGCAGCCACCAAGAGGCGATCGTGCAGGTTCAAGATACGGGTATTGGGATAGTGGCGGCAGATTTAGAGCGAATATTCGATCGATTTTACCGAGTCAACAGCGATCGATCGCGCAATACCGGCGGATCGGGACTGGGATTGGCGATCGCCCAAACCATAGCCCGGGCACATCGTGGCAGCCTCAGCGCCCGCAGCGAATTGGGGCAAGGCGCTACTTTCCTGCTGCGGTTGCCTTTGTGAGCTACTATGTGAGGGAAACCGAATCATCTTTTTGGGGTAATCCCTTTTGCAAAAGAGAGCGCGATCGCTCAAAATCATTAAGTAGTCAGTAGTCAGCAGTCATTAGTCCATCACAGGCATAATAACTAATGACATCAAAGCCTGGAGAAAAAACGGACATAAGGATGAATAATTTATTTTTATTCCTTCTTCCTTCTTCCTCCTTCCTTATTCCTTCTTCCTTCAACATCTGACTAATCACTCTTCCTAAAAATTACCTAGCGAAAAATTATGACAGTTTTAGAACAGGGAACAATCTCCATCCATACCGAGAATATTTTCCCGATTATCAAGAAGTCGCTATATACTGACCACGAAGTCTTCTTGCGGGAACTAATTTCTAACGGCGTCGATGCCATTGCCAAACTCAAAATGGTTTCCCGTTCCGGCGAATACGGCGGCGACATGGGCGAACCGGAAATCACCATAGCGATCGACAAAGAAAACAAAACCCTCTCAATTTCCGATAACGGCATCGGCATGACCCCCGATGAGGTAAAAAAATACATCAACCAAGTCGCTTTCTCCAGCGCAGAAGAATTTATTCAAAAATACCAAGGCAGTGGCGACGACGCAATCATTGGTCACTTCGGCCTCGGTTTCTACTCTTCTTTCATGGTGGCGAAGAAAGTAGAGATTGATACTCTTTCTTACCAAGAAGGCTCCCAAGCAGTACACTGGTCTTGCGACGGTTCTCCGGCTTTTGAACTATCAGAATCTTCCCGCATCGAACGCGGCACTACTATTACTCTTACCCTCCAAGACGAAGAACAAGAATATGTAGAACCCAGTCGCATTAAGCAGTTAATCAAAACTTACTGCGATTTCATGCCAGTTCCCATCAAATTTGAGGGAGAGGAACTCAACAAGCACAAAGCAATTTGGCGGGAATCAGCCAGCAATTTGCAAAAAGAAGATTACTTGGAACTCTACCGCTACCTTTACCCGTTCCAAGACGAGCCGCTGTTGTGGGTACACCTGAACACAGATTATCCTTTCATTGTCAACGGCATTCTTTTCTTTCCCAAACTGCGGCCGGATGTCGATGTTACCCAAGGCAATATTAAGCTATTCTGCAACCAGGTTTTTGTCAGCGACCACTGCGAAGAAATTATCCCGAAATTCTTGATGCCGCTGCGGGGAGTCATTGACAGTACCGATATTCCCCTGAACGTTTCTCGCAGTTCTTTGCAAAGCAATCGCACTGTGCGGAGAATCGCTGATTATATTGCCAAAAAAGTGGGCGATCGCCTGAAAGAACTCTACCGCGACGACCGTGACGAATACATCCGCTGCTGGCAAGATATCGGCACTTTTGTCAAGTTTGGAACTCTCAACGATGACAAGTTCAAAAAGCAAGTCGAAGATATCTTAATCTACCGCAGCACCTACGAACCAACAGCCGAGAAGCCAGAAACTGTAACGCCAGAAGTTCAGGTGCAAACAGAGGAAGGAGATTTGTGGCAAGATGTCACTCCGAAGTCGGAAAATTCTAGTTCCACGCAGCCTTACACAACTCTAAAAGAGTATTTGGAACGCAATCAAAAACGCCACGAAAATCGTGTGTTTTATTGTACGGAGCCTGCGTCTCAAGCAACTTACGTCGCCATGCACAAAAGCCAAGGTTTAGAAGTGCTGTTTATGGATTCTTTCATCGACACGCACTTTATCAGCTTCTTGGAACGAGAATACTCAGATGTCAAATTCTCGCGGGTTGATTCCGACATCGACGAAACGCTAATTGACAAAGAGAAAGAAGCGGAAATTGTCGATCCGGCGACGAATAAAACTCGCAGCGAACAAGTTAAAGAAATGTTCCAAAAAGCTCTCAATAAGCCGAAAGTGAACATTCGTACAGAAGCTTTGAAGTCTGACTCTGCGGAGGCGACGCCACCTGCGATCGTACTTTTGCCAGAAGCTTTGCGCCGGATGCGCGACATGACGGCGCTTTTGCAGCAGCAAGCCGCCGAATTCCCCGAAGAACACGTTTTGCTGGTGAATACGTCTCACCCGCTGATTCAAAATCTGGCTAGTTTGAGTCAGGGTGCGATTATTCAAGGCGGCGGGGAGTCTCCGTCAAGTCAGTTGGCGAGTATGATTTGTCACCACGTTTACGACTTGGCTTTGATGGCCCAGAAGGGTTTCGATGCTGAAGGGATGAAGGATTTTGTCGAGCGATCGAATCAAGTCTTGACAAAGTTGACAGAACGTGCTATGTAATTAAGCCCCCCAACCCCCCCTTGCTAAGGGGGGGATTAAGAGTTTATTTCTCTTGGTAAAGGGATAAGTCAAGCCTTCTTCCCTCTTCCTTCTTCCTTCAGGTATAATGAAATGCTGCACGCAAAAAAACGGTAATCGGGAGGGCAATATGTCACGGAAATGTCAGCTAACTGGAAAGAAGGCGAATAACGGTTTTGCGGTTTCTCACTCGCACCACCGCACTCACAAGTTGCAAGAGGCAAATTTGCAGTGGAAGCGGGTTTGGTGGCCGCAGGAGAAGCGCTGGGTAAAATTGCACCTTTCTACAAAGGCAATTAAAACCTTGGAACACAAGGGTTTGGAAATAATGGCTAAGGAAGCTGGAATTAACCTGTACAAGCTTTAAAAAACTTGGCTAGTGTAAAAGTAAGGGCGATCGCACATTTAAGAGTGCGATCGCCCTTACTTTTAGATAAAAACCTTTACTAGAGCTATTTTCGGCATTTTAGTAAATAAGTAGTCATCTGACCTTTGCCTTTAACTTCGATCGCGCCACGGTTTTCAAAGGAATACTTTTCTCGCAACTGCTGATAAGTTGTCTCTGTTACCTGAATACACCCAGGCAAGCCGTGAGATTCCATGCGGGAAGCGGTGTTAACTGTGTCTCCCCACAAATCGTAAATAAATTTTTTAATACCGATGACTCCGGCGACAACCGGGCCGCTGTTGATGCCGATTCTGATGCTGAAAGCTTGGCTGTGGGTATTGCTGAAGTCAATAATTGCCTGCTGCATATCCAAAGCCATTTCTGCGATCGCTTCTGCGTGATCCGGGCGAGGAATGGGCAGGCCTCCAACTACCATGTAAGCGTCGCCAATCGTCTTAATTTTTTCCAAACCGTGCCTTTCTGCTAGGTTGTCAAATGTCGAAAAGATGTCATTCAGCAAGGCAACTAATTGCGTTGGAGAAACTCGCGAACTGAGTTGAGTAAAGCCTACTATGTCCGCAAATAAGACAGTAACATCAGCAAAAGTGTCTGCGATCGTACTGTCTCCCCGCTTCAACCGATTTGCTATTTCTTCAGGCAAAATATTCAACAGCAAGCGATCGGATTGTTCCTGCTGATATCGCAGTGCTTTTAAAGTATCATTGAGAGCATTAGTCCGTTCTTCTACTCTAAACTCTAACTCGTCATTCAGCTTTACAAGCTGCATTTCAGCCCGCCTGCGGTCTGTGATATCCGTACCGATTGCCAGAATTCCCGCGAACTTTCCTGCCGCCTCAAACAGCGGTTTATTTGCCCACGATACCCAAACCCGCTCGCCACTACGCCGGATACTTTCATCTTCATTTCGCGTGTATTGTTCTGGGTTTTCCAAAATATCTCTCAACTTTGCTGCCAAGTCATTTCCTTTTGTATCTATCTGGGGAATGATGGTTCCCACTGCGTTTTTGCCAATTATTTCTTTTTCATCGTAACCAAAAAAATTCTGTGCAAATTCGTTAAAAAAAGTAATATTTCCTTCCGTATCTAGTTTTAAAATAATGCTGTTAGCATTTTCCACCAATTCCCGATACTTAATTTCGCTTTGCCGCAGCGAATCCTCTGCTGATGCGCGTTCGGCTACTGTCGCCGCCAACAGCAGCGATGTAACTACAATTACGCTCATAAAAGCCTGCAAAAATAAGATGGCCTGATTGATATTTTCCGCTTTAGCAATAAAGGGGCCCCCTCCCTGAGAACCGCCCCAAATGGCGATACTGGATACAATGAAAGATGCTAAAACCGCCCCTACCTGACCGAATTGAATGGTTGCCCAAATTACCAAGGGAAATGGTAAGTATTCGAGGGGATAACCGGAGAGATTACCTTCACTTTTTGAGTTGTAGACTAGCCAACTGACTGTTACTAATAAGAGCAGGCATATTCCGACAGCGATGCGATTTACAATTGTTTGAGAACCTGTATTTGGTGAAGGGCTGGGCGCTTGTTTATGGTTGTATATAATCAACAGCAGGGGAGTAAAAATTAAAACTCCTAATGTATCTCCGAGATACCAATTCCATCGAATGTGCCAATATTCGCTCCAGTCAACTAAACCAATTACACAGAGGCGCAGCGTGCCGAGAGTGCAGTTGATTTGAGTGGCAACTACAGCCCCGCAGAAAATTAAATTGACTACATCGATCAGCCGATCGAGTGAGGGGCGAAACTTTAGCTGTTGCAGCAAAGTAAATACGCACAACGCTTGCAAACAAGCGCAAAAGGCACTAATCGTTGCCAGTGTTAAAGATACCTCAAGGTTAATAGTCTCGTAAAAAAATACGCCTAAAGCTATTCCCGGCCAAACGTGCCGACCAAATAATAAAATTGCAGCTTGTGCAATTCCTGCGGGCGGCCAGACGCAGGTAGCTAATTTATTTACCCCTGGGATTGAAACTGCTATTTTTGCTCCCAAAGCGTAAGCAAAAGCAATGGCAGCTACTCGTGCTAAGTATTGCCAATTTCTAGATTTAGGAAATCGCAGAAAGTGAATTTTTTGGGGGCTCATACTGAGTGTTATATTTTTAACTAACTATAGCAACCGCGCCCGAAGATTAGGAAATTCTTAATTCTGAAACATGACTTCTTATATTGCTTGTTCCTTCTTCATTCTTCCTGATGCTATAACTTGATACCTGTAAGAAAATAAGTGTTCATCTGGCTTTTGCCTTTGACTTCGATCGCGCCGCGACTTTCAAATATATACTTGTCCTGCAATATATCATACATTGCAGACGTGACTTGAATGCACCCCGGCAAGCCGTGGGATTCCATGCGGGAAGCGGTGTTAACTGTGTCTCCCCACAAATCATAAATAAATTTTTTAATACCGATTACTCCGGCGACGACAGGGCCGGTGTTAATGCCAATTCTGATGCTGAATTCTTGATTGTGGGTATTGCTGAAGTCAATAATTGCCTGCTGCATATCGAGGGCCATTTGGGCGATCGCCTCTGCATGATCGCTGCGGGGCATCGGCAGCCCTCCAACTACCATGTAAGCGTCGCCAATCGTCTTAATTTTTTCCAATCCGTGCTTTTCTGCTAGGCGATCGAATGTGGAAAAAATATCGTTAAGCAAAGAAACTAATTCGGTCGGAGAAATTTGGGAACTAATTTGGGTAAAACCGACTATATCTGCAAATAATACTGTTACTTCGGCAAAAGTATCGGCGATGATGCTTTGGTCTTGTTTTAATCTGTCGGCAATGGGTTGTGGTAAAACGTTGAGCAGGAGACGGTCGGATTTTTCTTGTTCTAAGCGCAAAGCTGCCTCAGCTTGTTTGCGAGTTGTGATGTCTTGAACAGTACCTTCGTAATAAAGCAAATTTCCGTAGGAATCGCGCACGGTATAAGTATTTTCTGAAATCCAAATTATACTGCCATCTCGGCGGTAAATTTGAGATTCAAAATCCGATACTTTGCCTTGTTCTTCTATTAAGCGGACAACTTCGGCGCGCAGATCGGGGTCAACATAAAGCTGTTTGCTAATATCAGTTAGTGTACCCACCAATTCCTCGCCTGAACTGTAACCGTAAATGCGAACCAAAGCAGGATTGGCGCTGAGATATTGCCCATCTGGGGTAGTTTGAAAAATGCCGACGATCGCATTTTCAAAAATGCTGCGGTATTTTTCTTCAGCTTGCCGCAGCGCTTCTTCAGCCCGCTGGCGTTCTCGCGCTTCCACTGCGAAAGTTACAGAGTCTGCTAGAGAAACAGCAAAACTTTGTTCTTCAATAGTCCAATAACGGCGAGTTCCTACGTGTTCCAAACAAATAACTCCTGCTGTTTCTCCGCCTATTTGAATCGGCGTATCTAGCATAGAAGTGATGCCCAAGGGAATTAGGTAAGATTCCGCAAATTCTCTGGTTCTAAAATCTTTTTGTGCGTCAAAGGCAGCAATTGCGCGTTCTTCTCCCAGTGCTTGAAAATAGACAGGATAGTCTGCTGCTGCTAATTCCAAACCGCGGGAGTGTTGGTTGAGAGTGCGATCGAACAAATCTAGGCACTCCATCTTGGATTTAGTGCGATCGTACACCCAGACGCTCGATCGGGCAACTTCCAGAGTACGGCTAGCACTTTGAGTTATTTGTTGAAGCGCTTTTGTTAAGTCGCCTTGATTCAGCGCTTTATTTTTGGCTAAATCAATTAATGCCGATTTCTGTTTCTGTAGCTGAAGTTCGCTTTGTTTCAGGGCATTTGTCCGCTCTTCAACTCGAATTTCTAGCTTTTCATTCAGCTTTTGCAGCGCTATTTGAGCTTTTCGGCGATCGGTGATATCTGTGCCGATGCAGAGGATTCCCAGGATTTCTCCCGCTGAACCAACCAGCGGTTTATTTGCCCAAGATACCCAAACGCGATCGCCACTGCGCCGGAGGTTTTCATTTTCATAGTTGGTAAAGCGATCGGGATTTTGTAAAATTTCATTATAAACCAACTCTAAGTTCTTCCCTTCGAGGTCTGTCTGGGGAATAATTGTTCCCATTGCATTTTTACCAATGATTTCTTCCTGAGTGTAGCCAAAGAATATTTCCGCAAATTCGTTAAAAAAAGTAATATTGCCGTTAGCATCCAATTTCAGAATAATGCTGCTAGCATTTTCCACCAATTCTCGATATTTAATTTCGCTTTGTCGCAGGGAATTTTCTGCCTCGGCGCGTTCAGCTACTGTCGCTGCCAATAACAGCGAGGTAATTGTAACTACACCCATAAAAGCTTGCAAAAATAAGATAGCCTGAGTGATATTGTCGGCTTTGGCTATAAACGGCCCCCCTCCCTGAGAACTGCCCATAATTGCGATGCTTGAGACAATGAACGATGCTAGGACAGCGGCTCGTTGACCGAATTGGAGCGCAGACCAAATTATCAAAGGAAACGGCAAATATTCCAGGGGATAACGAGAAATAGAAGCTTCATTTTTCGAGACAAAGACCAGCCAGCTCACCCCAATTAATAATATTAACCATACTGCCCGCCAAATTAGATATCTTTGCGGGCGTTCTGTTTGTCTTTTTAAACGAGCGGCGGTTACTTTAGGGCGAAAAAATATTAGGATTAAGGGAGTTAAAATTAAAACTCCCATTGTGTCTCCCAAGCACCACTCCCATCGAACCGACCAATATTCTGCCCAATCTACTTTGCCCGCTAAATATAGGGAAAACGCGCCAATAGTGCAACTGATTTGAGTACAAATTACACCGCCAAACAAGATTAAATTAACTACATCTTTCAAGCGAGCGAGAGATGGACGAAACCCCATCCAGCCCAGAGCAGTTACTGCAACAACAGCTTGCAGAATGGCCCCGACGTTTCCTCCCAGCCAAACCACGAATATCTGCTCATGTGGGTTAACAAAATTTAGCAGAAATGTACCCAAAACAATGGCAGGCCAGACTTTTTTCCCAAACAATAAAAGTCCAGCTTGGGCAATTCCAGCAGGCGGCCACACCGAGGCAGCAAACGGATTGACACCTTGAATTGAAATTGCTAGCCTCGCCCCCACGGCGTAAACGACAGCAACGACCGTTACTTGGGCTAAGTACCGCCCAATTCGGGATTGAGGGAATCGAAGAAACTGATTTAGGTTCAGATTCATATCGAGTTTTAAGTTTTAGATAATTTCACATCAGAAGGAAGAAGGAAGTTCGGCAACGGATTCTGTAACGGATTTAACGGATGTAACGGATGTGATGGATGTCAGGAAGAGGGAAGAGGGGGGGAGCATCTCATATTTGTAAAAACACTTCTTCTGGCTCCTTCTTTCTTCCTCTTTCCTCGTGCATCCTGTCTCCTGTCTCCTGCCTCCTGTCTTCAATTTCTAGCTTGGCTGCTTTCATTGAGATGCTCCCAAGAGGGGAGCTAATGTAGGGTGTACACCGCGTACATTGCGAGCCTAAATGTAGCTGCGCGGTGCGCGCACCTTACTGGTTAAAAAGCCTTAGCTGATGGCGGCTTCAATCCACTGTTTTAACGTAGAATTGACTTCATCAACAAGAATTTCATGTGATTTGTGATTGGCTCTTTCCACGACTTCAACTTTGCCTGCTTTCAGCGAACGGCCCGGAACAATGCGATAGGGAATCCCGATTAAATCGGCATCTTTGAATTTAACTCCGGCTCGTTCATCGCGGTCATCTAGTAGGGTTTCAATGCCAGATTGATTGAGTTCTGCATAGAGTTTTTCGGCGACTTCTACTTGTTGAGCGTCGGAAATATTGGGGATGCTAATGATGGCGTGATACGGGGCGATCGCCACTGGCCAAATTATCCCGTCTTTGTCGTAGGATTGTTCTACGGCCGATTGAGCTAGCCGCGACACGCCGACGCCGTAGCAGCCCATAATAAAGGGCATTTCTTCCCCTTGTTCGCTGGTGTAGGTGGCGCCCATTGCTTGGGAGTATTTGGTGCCTAATTGGAAGATGTGGCCGACTTCGATGCCTCTGGCGCTTTGCAAGGTTTGTTCGGGGTTGTGCACTGCCCGATCGCCTTTTTTGGCTGTTCTGACACCTACAACCGTTGCTGGTAGAGGAAATTCTTTGTTCCAATTCGCCCCGACAACGTGGTATCCTGATTCGTTTGAACCGGTGACAAAGTTGGTCAGGTCAACTGCAGTGCGATCGACTAAACGCAAAAACTTAGAGTTTACCTCCTTGCTTCCAGCGATATAATCATCAGCAACATCGGGAGCCATATAACCGAGAGGTAAAGATTTAGCAGCCCATTTCCGCTGAGCTTCCGCATCGGGAACAGTCAAAAATAAAACAGTTTTAGCTTGATAATTACCCGCTAACTTTGTCAATTCATTCAGCAACTTTACCTGATTCACATCTTGGTCACCGCGAATGCTTACCAATACCAATACTGTGATGCCATTGTCGTAAACAGCCTGGTAAAGCACATTTTTGACAACTTGCGTCGGAGAACATTTCAAAAACTTGCAAAGTTTATCAATTGTTTCAGTTCCCGGCGTTTCCCGCTTTTCAAAAGTGGCAAAGGGCGAGGGTTCCGCATCAGCAGGCATCGAGACAGCCTTTTCCACATTAGCGGCATACTGACCGTCTTCAGTATAAAGAACTTCATCTTCTCCCGCTTCTGCCAGCACCATAAACTCTTGAGAACCAGAACCGCCAATTGCTCCCGAATCAGCATCTACTGCTCGGAATTGTAAGCCAGACCGGCGCAGCATATTGCTATAAGCTTGAGCCATATCCTGATAAGTTTTTTTCAGACTTTCTTCGTTAGTGTGGAAAGAATAGCCATCTTTCATAATGAATTCGCGACCGCGCATCAACCCAAAACGCGGGCGAATTTCATCGCGAAACTTAGTTTGAATTTGATAAAGATGTAAAGGCAATTGCCGATAAGAACGAATCATATCTTTAGCAATTGTAGTAATTACTTCTTCGTGAGTTGGGCCCAGTCCCAATTCTCGCTGCTGCCTGTCTGTCATGGCAAACATAATACCTTCAGCTTGAGTATAGGTATCCCAGCGGCCGGATTCCCGCCACAAATCGGCCGGTTGCAATTGCGGGAGGAGGCATTCTTGAGCGCCGGTAGCGTCCATTTCTTCGCGCACAATTTGAGATACTTTTTTGAGAACTCGCCACATTAATGGGAGATAAGCGTATATACCGCTACCGATGCGCCGGATGTATCCGGCACGGAGTAATAGTTTGTGGCTAGGAATTTCTGCTTCTGCCGGGTCTTCGCGCAGGGTGACAAAAAGCATTTGAGAGAGTCGCATGGCTGATTTCCTTAAAATACCGGATGATTGTAATCTTAGATTAACTTCTGATATTATCAGACGTGAGGCGGATTTGATTAAATATATGAATAAAATTTGGCAAAATTACGAAAAAGGTATGGCAGTATTTGATAATTGTCACTCTCCTACTGTGCAATCTCAGTGGCTTGCCTTAAAAGATGAAATAGGAGAATTTGTTCGAGAACCTAATTTAAGCGAAATTTGGGATATTGTTCATGCTGCTGGTCGATTGCTTTACAAACTAACCGGAATTCCTTTCAATTTACTTGCCTATCCTACTGTTCGCAAACACAGCCAGCGTTTCGAGGAGTACGGCTGTATTCGCAGCATTCGCAACTGCGAGGGTAAATGCTGCGGCAAAAATTCGTAGCCTAGGCGGCGGCGCACCCGATATCCTGTTTGTTGAATTGCCTGTAATTAGATTTAGAAACCCTCGATCGCACCAGAGTGATTATGCAGCTCAATCCCTCGGAATTACTAGCTCGTTTTGAACCTAAAAATCAAACGGAATCCTTAAGTAGGTAGCGTACTCTACGATATTTAGAGTGTACCACATCGCACTTTACTACTATTGATCATTGGTGGCGATCGCCCCCCGCCTCAAACTTGCCCGTTTTATGCGAACTCTGCTGCTACCAGTCTCATAAAAACTAATTTCTGACTTTAGACGGATTTATTTTTTACCTTCCACAAGCATAATAAGCAGTAAGGATGAGATCACTAGAGAAGTGATTTACGGCTCATCCCAATTTCACTAATAAGGGCTTCCGTAAGATTAAGCCTGACCAAAACAAACCATCATCTAAAGATTACAAAATCCCCGCTAAAGAAAGTTGGGGTAAAGTTTTGCTATGCCTAACTCGGCATAAAAGTGTAGGAGGTAATTTATGTTAGAAAGCGAGTTATTAATGTCGCTGTACAGTCCCAAACTCAATATTTCCCAAATGCCAGTAGAAATAGATGTGCCATTTGACCACCCCGATATCGGAGGGCTGATGTTTTTAAGCCCGCAGTTTTTCGTGGCATTAATCGCCGGAGTCATTATGGCTTTCGGCTTCCAATTCCTGTTAACAAATTTCTCGATAGCTGCCAAAATCTCAAATTGGGACGAGGCTTTGCCCGACGGTGACGATGATGATGAGTCAGAAAGTTTAGGCACTAAAGTTCGGAAAATCGAAGGTTTAGTCGGGGGTTGGATTTTAGTCACCGTTAACCTGGCTTTATTTTTGGCTTGTTTTCTGGCAGTCAAACTAACTTCAATTGCCTCGGTAGATGGAGCGGCAATTATTGGTGTGGTAATCTGGGCTGCGTACTTTTTAACGCTGGTGTGGCTCGGTTCTAGCGCCGTCGGTTCGATGATCGGTTCCTTGATAAAAACTGCTTTTTCAGGCGTTCAAGGCGTCATGGGTACTGCTGGTGCAGCGATCGGCGGCAAGATGGCCAGCGACCAAATGGTCAACACTGTAGAGGCATCTGTTGCCGCTGTCCGCCGCGAATTGAGTTCGGCGGTAGACCCGGAGAGCATTCGCGAAACACTGCAAGATTATGTGGGTGCTTTGCAGTTACCGAAACTAGATGTTAAAGAAATTCGCGGTCAATTTGAAAAGTTGCTGGGCGATGCAGATATCAAATCTCTTGCGGGAAGCGACGTTCTGAATAATGTTAACCGCCAGACTTTTGTGGATTTAATTAAGAGTCGGACAGACTTTTCTCAAGAGGAAATAACTCAAGTTGCCGACCAACTCGAAGGCGTTTGGAAGCAAACATTCGGCAAGCAGCAAGAGCAAAAAGACCCGAATTTAGAGTTGGTTGATTTTCTCAAGTTTGCGGCTCCGGATTTGCTGAAGTCTGACGAACTCAACGCCAAGCTGTCTCAAATTCTGGAAAGTACATCGGAATCGGGCTCAGGCGGCATGAAGCGAGCGATGCAGTTGGGTGTGGAAGCTCTTGTGAACACTGTGTTGTCGCGGACGGATTTGTCGGATTTGGATGTTGAAAAAATCACTGGTCAGTTGCAGCAACTGACAGCCAAAGGGACGGAACAAGCTAAATCTTTGGCTTCTAAGGTGGGCGACAAAGTGCCTGCGCTGCCTTTCAATACAGCTAAGGCTGATGTGGAAAACTACTTGCTGAATACCCAACCTTGGCATCTCAACCGGGAGACAATCAAGCAGGAATTTAGGGATGTTATTTACGACCCGGAAGCTTCTCCGGGAGCAGTTTTGCGCCAGTTAGAGCTGTTTAATCCCGATTATTTTGTAGGGATTCTGGGCCGCCGTGAGGGGTTTGCTCCCGAACAGGCGGCGGAAATTGCCGAACAGCTTGAAGCTGTCCGCCAAGAAGTGTTGGAAATTGTGCAAGCTGCTGCTGGTGAAGAACAGTCTCAAGATTTACGCAGCCGGATTGAGAATTATTTGCGATCGACTGGCAAAGATGAGCTGAATCCTGAAGGTATTGAACGGGATTTCCAAGCGCTTTTGGAAGACCGGGATGCTGGTTTTGAGGCTTTGCGCGATCGCCTGTCTCAGTTTAACCGCGATACTTTGGTGCAGTTGCTCGGTCAGCGGGAAGATTTCAGTCCAGAGGAAGCCGATCAGTTAATCGGGCGGCTCGAAAGTTCGCGCGATCGCGTGATTTCTAGAGCTCAAGAATTGCAAGAGCAAGCGAAATCGAAAGCGCAAGAATTGCGGCAAAAGGTAGAAGACTATCTCCGCAATACTAATAAGGAAGAACTCAATCCAGAAGCGATCGAGCGCGAGTTTCAAACGCTTTTAAGCGACCCGGAAGCCGGATTGAAATCACTGAGAGAACGCTTGTCCCAATTCGACCGCGATACGCTGGTGCAGTTGCTGTCACAGCGCCAAGACCTCAGCGAAGAACAGATAAATCAGGCGATCGACCGGATGGAATCTGTGCGCGATAACATTATCCACGCGCCGCAAATGGTGGCAGATAGAGCTAAGCAACAGTACGAGGAAGTTACTGGAAAAATTGGCGAGTACCTGCGGAATACAAACCTCGATGAACTTGATCCAGAAGGCATCAATCGGGATTTGACTAAATTGTTTGAAAATCCGAAAGAGGGTACTTTGGCACTTCGGGAAAGACTTTCTCAGGTCGATCGCGAAACTTTGGTCAAGCTGCTGTCGCAACGGGAAGATTTGAGCGAAGAACAGATCAATCGGACGATCGATCGCGTGCAAGATTCGATTCGCAGCATCGTGAAATCGCCCCGCCGCTTGGCATCTCGCGCTCAAAAAACAGTCCGCGATTTCCAAGGAAGTTTGGAAAATTACTTGCGGAATACGGACAAGGAAGCGCTCAATCCTGAAGGCATCAAACGCGATTTGCAGTTGCTCTTTAGTGAGCCGGGAATGGGGATCCAAAGTTTGGGCGATCGCGTGAAGCACTTTGACCGCGATACTCTAGTAGCATTGCTGTCGCAGCGGGAAGACATCTCGGAAGAGGAAGCTAACCAAATTGCCGACCAAATTGGATCTGTCCGCAACCAAATTGTCGAACAAGTTCAAATGGTTCAGGACAAGTTTCAGTCAGCAATGGATGGTATTTTCGGGAAAATTCGGGATTACCTCAATTCGCTCGATCGACCAGAGCTCAACTACGAAGGCATCAAGCGGGACTTCCGCAAAGTGTTTGACGACCCGCAGGCCGGATTTGACGCGATTAAAGAGCGTTTAGGTGAGTTCGATCGCGGTACTTTAGTTGCCCTGCTGAGTTCTCGTTCCGATATTTCCGAGACTGACGCTCACCGAATTGTTGACCAAATGGAAGGAGCCCGGGACAGCGTTTTATTGCGCTCCGAACGCTTACAAACAGAAGCCAAAAAACGCATCAAAGAGCTCAAGAAAAAGACCAAGCAGCAAGGAGAAGATGCGCGCGAAGCCGCAGCAACTGCTGCTTGGTGGCTGTTCGGTACGGCTCTGACTTCTGTGGTTGTTTCTGCTTTGGCTGGAGCAATAGCAGTCGGTGGTATTTCGGGTTTGTTTAGCTAGACTTTCCACGAATGGGAAATAAAGTTCTCCTGATTCTAGGCTGGCTGTTTGCCAGCCTATTTTCTTTGGAATAATATCAGAGTCCTTCAGGATTCTATAGTTGGCGGAAACACTCTCGATAAATCGAGCGCCAAGTCGTGAAAATAAGGCAGATTAACAGACTCGTTGGGCAGAAAAATCAGCGTCCTGCGATAACCAAATTGGCCAGGGGCATTCTGATACGGCTCGCTGTAACATTCCAAGCAAGTTTGTGATAAATTAAATATCCAATAGTTAGAGATTCCGGCTTCAGCATAAAGGGGGAGCTTAACCTGTTTGTCGTAACTCAAAGAAGAATCTGCAATCTCAATCAGCAACAGTATATCCCCTGGACAGGGGTGAGAGGATAGATAGTCGTCAGGGCGATTTTGTACGAGCGAAAAATCAGGTTCAGGTTCGCTGTTTGTCGGTAAAACGATGGGAGATTGACACTGTAAAGTTGCCCGCTCTGCTACTATGGCGCTTAATTCCCGCAATAATCTTCTCAGACAGGTTTCGTGAGCGGTACCTTTAGCTGCCATTTTCACAAGTTCTCCCTTGATTAACTCAACTCGATCGTCCTCACCAAAGAACCCCAGTTCTGTCAGGCGGTGATATTCCGCTATGGTGAAGCGTTTTGCAGTTGCGATCGACATAACAGCCACCTAAATAGAGGTCTGTTGCGATTATAGGCGATCGTCGATCGGCTAAACAATCCTAATCTGGATCACAGCTCACAACAATCTTGTCAAATTTTCCTCATCCTTTGGTTGCAAATTTTCCCAATTTTGGTGAGTTTACTCAACGAACTTATGTCCGGGATCATATCTGCCTTAAGCAAGATTCTAGCATCACTATTTATTAGGTACTTTAACTAAGTAGCAAAAAAAAAAGTTTTCTAACTAAGAAAGCTGAGCAATACATATTATTTTGGAGGCTTGAATGACATTTACTACTTCCGGTGCTTACGACCAAGGAAAAGCAGATATTCAGAGCTTGAGTGTAGACGACCAATTAGCTTTGCTGTGGTTTGTTTACACCGAAATGGGCAAGTCAATAACGCCAGCGGCTCCCGGTGCTTCCGGTTCCGAAATCGCTCAGGGTTTGTTCGATCAAGTCAAACCGCTGCCCCACGAAGAACAACTACAAGTAATGCGCGACATTGCCTCAAAAGCCAATACTGAAATCAGCCGGATGTACGGCTCGATGAGCCCTGAAACTAAGCTGGCTTTTTGGTATTTCTTAGCATTAGGAATGGACGAAGGAACTATTATACCCATGCCTCCCGACTATGAATTTCCAGAAGCAGGAAAAGCTTTATTAGGAAAGGTTCAAGCGATGGACTTTCAGCAGCAAATTGATTTCCTTCGCGGTACAGTTTTAGTAATGGGTGCTGAAGCCGCTCCGGGGGCTGGCATTTAAAAATAGGACTTACGAAAAAAAACCCGGTTTCTCGGATGTCGCAACGACGCATTTAGGAAAAAACCCGGTTTTTAGCCGTTTGATGCCTAACTCCTCAAAAAGATTAGTAAGTAGCTCAAACTAATACGCCGCGACAGAAACCCGGCTTCTTCAAGAAACCGGGTTTCTGGCTGTTCTGTTTTTTTAGGTTGAGGACGAAGACCCGCAGTTTACAGCTAATAACTGAATTCAACGGCTCTGTTTCCCACAACTTCCGGCGCACCGACTGTTAAACGCATATCTTCGCAGGCAACGGTTAGCAAGGGCTGACCTAAGTTTAAACTAACAAAAGGACTTTCTTCTGCCACTTCTAATTGGCCTTTAATCAAACCGCTGCGAGACTGTAATCCTCCTTTAAACAACAGCAAATTGCTGCGGTCAGCGCTGAAAACATTTCCGCTAAAAGGCAGCGGTAAGGCTAAAGTTTGCTTGCTGTAATTGAGGCTGCACAGTTGACGGTTTTCTTGGCTAACTGTGACGCGGTAGCCTAGGGGTGCGGCCTTTACCGAATCGCTACCTTCCCAACTAAATTGAGCTAATTCTTTAGGAAGCCCCCAAATTTCCCGTCCGCCGGCTACGGAGTTAGGATTGTCTACGTAGATGTGGGAAATCCAAGCGCCCCATTTTCCAGCATAATTGGCGATCGCGCTAACTACAATTAACTCATTGTACTCCATCACCGAACCCAACCCGTAGGACGATATATAAATGCCGCCTAGGGTTTTTCCTGGCAATAAAGAGACAATTTCTAACTCAGAGGGAACCAAGGGGCGCACTCGTGCCACATCTACCAATTGTAAAGTCTGAACAGCATAACCTTGCAGATTCCAAGGTGCAGGTGGATATACCATTTTCCGTGATTAAATATCTGAGATTTTCTCTTTATTTTAGCTTAGGGTCTAAAAAGCGACAGCCCTTTGCATTTTTTCACACCTTGTTAGTAAATTTAGTTTATTTAAACAAATTAATATGTGGGCATAAATTAGATGAATATTTTAATAGGGAATTTAGCTGATAAAAAGTAGGTATTTTACGGTACTATCTTGACGTATAAGCTGTTGTGCATTTAAATTATATGTTGAGGCCGGGATCTCCTGCCCACCCACAAGAGTAAAAATTTATTTTGCCAGGGAATTTCAAGGCGGATTAGCTTAATACTAAACTTTGGTGGTAAATTATTTTTTTATATAACTCGGCGATTTAAATCGAAATGTCAACTTTCCTGCTATCTGTAAGAGCAGGTTTTACCCACAATACGTGCCTGTAACTAAAGATTTAAATAACCCGCCCCCACAAAGGGGTAAATCATCATGTACATTTTTTGGATTAGTATCGAAGTAAAATTTGACGTGGGTTATCTGTTGTGTGGGGGCGGGTTTAGTAATATTGTTAGTGAAAATTAGATATTATTCGTCAAACCCGCCCTACAGACACTATCCGCCTTAATCCGCGTTCATCGGCGCTTGAAGACCTGCAAATCTACTTACTACCATAACCCCTACTTACCAAAAACTCCCGCAACTTCCCAAAGAATTCAGTGCGATCGCGCCCTTGATAAACTCTCTCCAATAACTGCCAACCTTCCGCCTCCTGGCCCATGACATACTTGTTCGCCATGAAGGCCGCCAAAACCCCTTTCACCTCCCCATTTTCACTCAAACGCTTGTTAGATTCTAGCCAAAGCTCAGCAGAATTCGTGTATACTTCCACCGGATACTCTTTGCTAACATCTTGCATTTTACCTTGGCGGTACTGCCAAATTTGCAGCGGAAAGCGAGAATCAGCGTAATTTGTAAAAGCCTCGGAAAATCTGCCGTCCTGACTCTTAAACTCTGGGATATCATTTTTGCCAAAATCCACTATTTCGTAACTCACATTGCCCCAGAAATGCTTGATATGAGTGTATTTGTTAGCTGCCGAGTCGTAGCGGTAAATAAACGAATAATTGCAGCAGCGGACGCCGCTTTTGATTGACACTAAATCTGCCAGAACTTCCGGTTCCTTGTCGCCGTCTAAATCACGGATTCGCAGCGATAAAAAACGTCCTTCTGATATTTCTTCGCTGGCTTTTTGGTCGGGGTTATCTACTAGAGAACGAGTTGAAATCAGCACGGGTTCTTCTAATAAACTTTTACGATCCCGGATAATTCTGATGCGGAGATTTTTAGCATTTTCTGCTTCTTTTACGAAAGAAACTTCCGCCCGAACTTTCCCAGCTTCTGAGATTTCTGTGGTTCTCGGGGGGCCGATATTCGCCGGAACTTGGGCGATATATTCGGCAGGAACTAAGGCAGTTTGGCCGGGTTTGGCGATCGCCTGACAGAAAAAAGTTGCGACTTCGGCGCGAGTAACATTCCGAGTAGGTTCTAGCTGTTTAACAGCCGGATAATTGACCACAAGTTGTTTTTCTGTGGCGGCGGCGATCGCACTTCTGGCCAGTTCGGGAATTTGCGACGCATCCTCAAAACTCGCCTCCAAAACCTCAGTCGCCGACCCCGTAGGTGTATATTTCAAGCCGCTGGTTAAAGCTACCAAAGCCTGCCAGCGGGTAATATTCAAAGTCGGGTTAAAGATACTGCCACTGTATCCAGACATAAAACCCGTCTGATAAGCTTCTCGAATTGCTTTAAAACCCCAGTAATTTGTAGGAATATCTGCAAAGTCGATCGGAGCGCGGACGGTTTTGGCATCGGGAAAAGCCATGCGAACCATCGCCGCAAACTCAGCGCGGCTGACGGGGCGATTCGGGCGAAAAGTGCCGTCTTCGTAGTAGCCACTGATAATTTTTTTCTCTGCTAACTCCTCAATACAAGCTTGCGCCCAATGGTCGTTAACATCCTTAAATTTGGCTTGAGCAAATGCCGGCGCTACATTCAGGCCCGGAAACATGAAATTCCCGATGATTATCCCTAGGGCTACCACTAAACCGATAATAGCTTGCCGTCTGTGTGATCGAATCATAGAACAGACTCCTCTACTTACAAATTGGCGATCGAAACTTTAGGAAATTTTGTTTATATAATATCAGCTATATTAACCCGATTTAATACCATTTATTAAAAATTTACCGGCGACTAAGGACACGGCCCTGCCGTGTCCCTACTTTTTAGAGTTGGTATAATAAAGCTTACTTCGACTCTAAAGTCATCTCCATCGCCATTTTTGTTTTGATTGTTGATTCTTGGGAACTGCCAGCAGTTTTAGCACTCATTTCGCTATTTGAACTAATAGACACAGTAGAGCGAAAAGGATTTAATCTATCCAAGCGCCCTGTAACTTTTCCCCGACCCTGAGAACTAAAAGATTTTAGGGTTAAGGTAGTTCCAGCAGGCAGTTGGGGAGAGGTAATATTTTGAGGGTTTGCTTGCTCCTCTATACTTACATTCAGAGACGCAACTCCATCTTGCCAGCTAGCCAATTCATAGGTAGCAATTTCCTTGACATTCATGCCCGTCAAATCTGAGGAAGAAGAAACGCGCCATTTTGCTCCTTTTCCGACTGCTTCGGCAGGCAGCGGCGAGGCTAGTTGCTCTAAAGATTTAGACATTTGTCGAACCATTTGTTTGACGTTATTGTCAGCTCCTTCGGGCAAAATAATGTCGCCTCCTTTATGAAAACCGCGATTGTCCATGATGAAAGACCCTTTCACTCCCACCATGTTTTTGAGTGCGGAACGCATGGCATCTCGGGCGGCTGACTGGGTATTTCCAGTATCACCGGCGATATCTGCATTAATATAAGCAAACTCGTAGTGAATATCGCCGTTGGGATCAATTTTAGTGACTTTGGTCTCGAAAGTCATCACCGATACGGGAATTTTAGCCACAGGCGAAGACCGACCGGCGGCGGATATTTCCATATCCATTTTTAGGGTCATAACAGTTGTTTCTTTGACATTGATAGCTGGTTTTAAACGCAGTTCCTGTCGTGGTTCCACTCCCGGATTTAGCAGTACCACTTGCGGGGTTTTCGAGTTGGGGGCAGGCGCGGATACACCCCTGGCTGGCTGCTGCACTACAAGTGGAGTTTCAGCACTTAGGGAAGCAGGAGAAAGCTCGATCGCCCATCCGGCACTCGCCAAACAAAGAGATGCTAGAAACAGTGTTTTTTTCATGGATTTAATTTCCTGTTATTTGAATGTTGGTCTGTTGCCACAGTCGATCTACTGTCACGAATTTGTAACCTTTATACAAAAGCAATGGAATTATTTTATCCGCCGAAGCTGCAACATCTTCGCCGCCGCAATAGCCGTCGTGCAGTACAATAATAGATCCGTTTTCAGTTTGCTGCACGATGCGACCCATAACTTTCATAACCCCCGGTCGCACCCAATCTTCCGGGACGACGCTCCACATTACAGGGCGATATTCCCACTGTTGCAATAACTCTAATGTTCGTGGCGTAAAAATGCCGTTGGGCGGGCGCACGTCCCGGATTAATTTTGGGTCTAAATCGCAAGCTTTGGCAATTGCTTTTTGCGTGTCTTCTAAACTTTGTTTGAGTTCGTGGGTTTTGAGTTTGGGAAACGATATATGCTGATAGCCGTGGAGGCCGATCCAGTGTCCGCGATCGTACACTTCTCTAGCCGTTTCTGGATGCCTGTCAACGCAAAAACCTAGCCAGAAAAAACTAGCTTTGATGTCGTATTTATCTAAAACTTTTAACAGTTGAGGTGTGTGCTGACGGTGCGGCCCGTCGTCAAATGTGAGGGCAATTTCTCGGCTGTTGATATCTCCAGTCCACAGACATCTGGGAAAAGCAGATTTGAGAATGGGATAAACGACAGGAAACAGGGGTGCTAATGGCATTGATTAACCTTGATAAATGCGATCGGGTAGAAATGAAGCTGCGTTACAATAGAATAAAGTTAACTCAATCGAGGTAAATATGACAACTACCGTTGATATTGGAACGCTAATTGTCAGCACGCCGGGAACTTGCCACAGCCACCCACGCCTCGCCAAAACCCGAATTACCGTAGAAAATATTGCTATTGATTTTAATGCTGGGCTGACTCCCGAAAAAATCATTGATGAAAAACCGCACTTGACTTGATCACAAACACAAATTTATGGTTTACTAGCCTACTCTTAGGCGAATCAAGACAAAATCGACGCGGAGATAGCAGCATAAAAGGCTGATTGTTAGTCCTGGAAATATGAATAACTAATCAAACTCAAACCGTTACAATATAAGAATATAATCCGAATAGTTGTAATGTTTATTATAGTTGAATAACTATCTGTAATAGATGAGCGATCGCCCTTAAAAACTTGCTTAACTCTTTTGATAGATCCTCAAACTATAGCATTTCTTAGAAAGATGAGGTATAATATAACTGACTTAAACGGAGTGAAAAATATAGAACTTCAAAATGTTATACAGCTCTAATTAAATAGGGCGATCTTCGAGCAGTAGTCCCTCGACCCGCAGCAGTCACTAGAATGACAACTATCTCAAATTTTAGCAAGGATCACGCATTAGTAAAAATGAAAACTTATTCGATTGATTTTAGACAAAAAATTATGGATGTGTACCATAATGAACCGCTGTCACAAAGAGCAATAGCTAACCGTTTTTGTGTAGCCCTAAGTTTTGTCCAAAAATTGGTTAAACAGTATCGTGACACCCAAAACATTGCTCCTCGCACTGAGCGATGTGGAGTCAAATTAAAACTGAATGCAGAACAACTGCTAATTTTAGCGGAATTGATTGAAGCAAACAATGATGCAACTCTCGAAGAACTCCGTTATTTACTGTACCAAAAAATTGGTTTTACCATCAGCGTAGCAACGATGGGAAGAATGGCAAAACTCTTAAACATGACTTTGAAAAAAAAACTCTTTTCCCGTCAGACAAAGGCACTGACAGGGTTCAGAACCTGCGATACGAGTTCTGGCAAAAAATTAGAGAAGTTTGTTTCAAAGACTTAATATTCATTGATGAATGTGGAGTAAACTTGGCAATGGTTAGGTTATATGCTCGATCTCTAAAAGGTTCAAGAGCCAAGGGATCAAAACCGAATAAACGCGGAAGAAATGTCTCAATAATTGGAGCTATATCGGTCAAAGAAGTCCTAACATCAGTTAATTTAATAGGTACAACTGATGCAATTACATTTGAGGCTTTTATTATCCGAAAATTAGTGCCAAAGTTATGGAAAGGTGCTTGTGTAGTCATGGATAATTGTACTATTCATACCGGAGAAGAAGTAGAAAAAGCCATCCAAAAAAAAGGGGCTAAATTAATATACTTGTCGCCCTATTCGCCGGATTTCTCCCCAATTGAAAATTTATGGTCAAAACTTAAAAATATTCTCCGTTCTATCAAGACACCTAATTATAAAGAGTTAGCAAAAGCCATAGAGTTTGCATTTAGTGAAGTTACATCAGCAAATATTTGGAATTGGTTTACTCACTGCTGTTATTGTACCTCACCTTTGTAAGAAATGCTATATCTCCGATAAATCGACCTCTATCTCGCGGTCGATGCGATCGCCCTACCGTGTCTTCCTATACTGAAAGCCAGCATAACTAATCGAAAAACGATCTAGGAGGAACAATGACCGAGGAATATTTAGCCGAACGCACAGTTTCAGCCGTATTTAAGGAAGAAGAACAATTAGACGGCGTAATTCGGCGGTTGCTCGATCGCGGAGTTTCCCGCGACCACATCTCAGTAATGGGAAAAAACTTTCAATCTAAAACTAAAATTGCCGGCTTTATTACTAAAAAAGATGTGATATTAGGCGGTCTGCGAAGCGGGGCGATTTTTGGTTCCTTATTCGGTTCTTTTTTGGCTTTGCTAACTGGCGTCGGCCTGTTGGTTATTCCCTTTGTCGGTACAGTAGTCTCGGCGGGCCCGCTGGGTGCTGCACTGTTGGGTGCAGCTAGCGGGGCGATCGCAGGTTCGGCCGGTGCTGGTCTAGTTTCCGCTTTAGTCACTTTGGGAATGCCCGAAGACAAAGCAACTATCTATCAAACCCGCGTTGAAGCAGGCGAATTTCTCGTGATGGCAGAAGTCGCCGCAGATAAATCGGGCGAATTTCAACTCTTGCTAGAAAGTGCAGGCGGCGAAGAAGTTTCAGTTAGCGAGATGACGCTGCCACGCGCCGTTAAAGGTCGCTGCAATAGTCCGGCAGATTTGTCTCCAGAAGTGCGATCGCACCTGTCGGAAGCTGCTCAAAAAACCTTTATGGAATCCTACAACGCCGCATTTGACGAAAGCAACGACTCGATACAAGCCGAACACACCGCTTGGGACGCCATTCACCAGCAGTATGAAGAAGATGAAAGCGGCGTTTGGACTAAGCGTTTAGCGTAAGTCTAGTCTTGCAATTGCACTAAATTAATAAAAAATACAATCAAGCCTCTAGAACTGCGGTTCTGGAGGCTTTGACGATTTTAGATTTTAGATTTTAGATTTGTGCAAGACTTAATTAAAATTTAGACTTTATAATTGTGAAAAACTTAATTGTTAATAATTGGGGAATTGGCGAAAGTCTCATTAGTTTTTGAAAGTGGTATTGCATTAGGTTGTGTTGTCAAGTACAATCTAGAGGCTTACAATATAAAATTGAGTTAAGGAAATGCAAAAATACGTTTGTACAGTTTGCAATTACGTCTACGATCCAGCAGAAGGCGACCCCGACGGAGGCATAGATCCCGGTACTGCCTTTGAAGATATCCCCGACGATTGGGTTTGTCCCACTTGCGGGGCAGCAAAATCAGATTTTGAACCAGAATAAGCGAGAAATAATTTGTCCGATCGAATGCTCAAAATTACAGTCATTGGCGGCGGTGCTGCTGGTTTTTTTAGTGCAATTACCTGTGCCAAAACCTACCCTCAGGCCCGCGTCACTTTACTAGAAGCTGGCCGGCAACTCCTGGCAAAAGTTCGCATCTCTGGCGGCGGGCGCTGCAACGTTACTCACGCTTGTTTTGACCCTGGTGTTTTAGTGCAGAATTACCCCAGAGGTGGGAAAGCTCTGCGCGGTGCTTTTACTCGATTTCAACCCCGCGATACTGTAGAATGGTTTGCCGGTCATGGCGTGAAGTTAAAAACAGAAGAAGACGGGCGAATGTTTCCGACCACAGACGATTCGGGGACAATTGTTAACTGTTTGATCCGCGCTGCTGAGGATGCAGGCGTAAAAATTCGCACCGGCGATGCAGTAGTTTCTGTAAAGAAATTAACAGGAAATACGGCAGAGGGCGAACACGAAGACACCGCCCCTAGTTTTGAAATTGAGTTGAAATCGGGGGAGAAATTGAAGTGCGATCGCATTCTTCTCGCTACAGGCAGCAATCCTTTGGGTTATAAGTGGGCAAAAGAGTTAGGTAATACTGTAGAACTGCCTGTTCCTTCTCTATTTACTTTTAATATTTCAGACACCAGAATCAAAGATTTAGCCGGCATTTCTGTTCCTAATGCTAAGGTGAAATTGCCGGGAGCTAAATTAGAACAAAGCGGGCCTTTGCTAATTACTCACTGGGGTTTAAGCGGGCCTGCTGTACTGAAACTTTCGGCTTGGGGTGCGAGATTTTTGCACGATCGCCATTATAAAACCTCTGTGCTGATTAATTGGCTTCCCCAGTACAATGCGGAAGTTTTGCGGCAGCAACTGCTAGCGGTGAAGTCGCAGTTGTCGCACCGATTGATTGTCTCTAGCTGTCCGTTTCCGGTGCCGCGCCGCCTCTGGGAACGTTTGACAAGTTCGATCGGCATTGATGAGCAAAAACGCTGGGCCGACTTATCTAACAAAATCCTCGATCGCCTCCTGCTAGAACTCGTTCAAGGCGAATATCAGATTGCCGGAAAAGGCGCATTTAAAGAAGAGTTCGTCACCTGCGGCGGTGTCAACCTCAAAGAAGTCGATTTCAAGACAATGGAAAGCCGCCGCTGTCCCGGACTTTTCTTTGCTGGCGAAATCTTGGATATCGACGGCGTGACGGGCGGTTTCAACTTCCAAAGTGCTTGGACTACGGCGTGGTTGGCCGGGAACGCGATCGGCAAATGAACTCGATTTACACGGGCAATTATTAAATTTTGTGTTATTTTTGAATTAAGAGGCACAAAATGTGATTGCTGTTGAGCCTGTAGAAGAAATTCGCAGTTTTGCCTCCTTCCACATCGGGGTCAAACACATGAAAAACTTTAAGCTGAAAACCCTAAAATTCCCGAACCACACTGACAGCCATCTTGACTCACCTTTGATAGAAAAAAATGGCTTGGTGGAACTTAACCCAAAATTTACCAATCCTGAATTTTTAACCAACTGGATTTTTGAGACAAACCTGTACGGCGAAGCAGTTTCAATCGACCACTTTGTCATCACATTTCCCACCCGAACCGAACTCGAAAACTACGCCGCATCTTTCCGCCCTTTCGGCGCCAAAACAGTTGAAGGCCCCGACTTGTTCCCGCTCAACTTTTGTGCGGAAAACATTAATGTTCCCTCCGACTTGTGGCTGCATTTAATGACCTTATTAATGCCAGCAGGCGGCTTAGTAGTATTAGATGCGCCCCACGCAGCCGGCGACCAAACAGACCGCTTCCAGCAAGAAAGAGGATTAGAAGCAGTTCACCACGTCGCGATTCGAGTCGAAAACGTGCAGAATGCTGCTAAAATATGGCAAAACAAAAACTTTAAACCGCTATCAGAGCGTCCTTTAGACTCCGGCTCATTAACCCAGTGGTTTCTGCAAAACCCCGCCGGACAAATCATCGAATTAATAGAACGTCTCCCCGGCAACAACGCTACCTTTGACTGCAAAAACATCGCAGGTTTGCGCCTCAGTGAAATCCCAGGTTAGTACGGCAGGCAAGATGCCTGTCCCACAATTCCCAATTATCTCGTTCCCAGTCTCTGACTGGGAATGCCGATTCGGAGGCTCTGCCTCCCGTCTTTTCACTAATAAAATATATGGTTGCAATAAAAATCCCCAAAGTCACCATTCAACCCCCAACATTCAACTCACTTGAAGAAGAACGCCGCCACCGCAAACAACGTTTAGCCGCCGCATTCCGATTATTTGCCCGCTTCGGATTCAGCGAAGGAATTGCCGGACACATCACAGTCCGCGACCCCGAACACCTCGACCATTTCTGGGTCAATTCTTTTGGAATGCACTTTAGTTTAATTCGAGTCAGCGACCTAATTTTAGTCAACCACAAAGGCGAAGTTGTTGAAGGAAATAAACCCGTCAACGAAGCCGCATTTGCCATTCATTCCCAAGTGCACAGCGCCCGCCCCGACGTAATTGCAGCAGCCCACGCTCATTCTCCCTACGGCAAAAGTTGGTCGAGTTTGGGCCGCCTGCTTGACCCGCTGACGCAAGATGCTTGTTCTTTTTATCAAGACCAAGCTTTATTTGACGATTACACTGGAGTTGTTTTGGAAATCGAAGAAGCTAAACGCATCGCCAAAACTTTAGGTGAGAAAAAAGCTATTATTTTACAAAATCACGGACTGTTAACAGTAGGTCAAACAGTAGATGAAGCAGCTTGGTGGTTTATTTCAATGGAACGTTCTTGTCAAGCCCAGTTAATGGCCGAAGCAGCAGGAAAACCAATTCTCATCCAGCCAGAATGTGCGCGTTTAACACAGCAGCAAGTAGGCTCTCACCGCATGGGATGGTTTAGCTTTCAACCGCTTTATGACATGATAGTGCGCCGGGAACCCGACTTATTAGATTAGAAACTCGGCGGTTGAAACCGCTACTAAACAAACACAGCCCGCCTGCGGCAAATAAAGAATGAAGGGGGTATTAAAGAAAGCCGGATTTAGTATCAGGACTGCAAAAGTTATAAATTCATGCTGAAGCCGATTCCAACCAAGCTATCAAATCCTCTTGACTGCTAAAATCTAACAATATTTCTCCTAAATCATCTAATTGTTCGAGAGATAGCTGCTGGATGCGAGTTTGAATTTCTGGTGGGATTTCACCCGTGCGCCGCACGAGTAGACGCAGGATTAATGCTGTTTGCCCCTCAATTATGCCTTCTTGGCGGCTTTTAATAATAGCACCGCGCTGGTCTTCAAAAAACATTTCCCGCTTTTCCAATTCCTCTAATTCCTTAAGGGTTAAATTAGTTCGGCTGGCGATGGAAAAAGCTGTTTGAATTTCGGGAATGGATGCAAATTTTTCAGGAATTTCCTCGAATAGAGGAGCATTTTTGATAAAATAAATCCAGCTTTGAATTATGTTTTCGACTTGTTCTAGTTCTTTGTTAAACTTGGGCAGTTCGACAAACACTAATTCTATTTCTCTGTTATAATACTCGAAGTTTTCTTCGAGTTCTTTAAATACAAAATGAGTGAGAAATTTTTCGGTATTTTCAAACAGAATAAAATCAGTAATTGTTAAAGCAATCAGAGGATTTAATTTAGAGTATCCTTCCCTAGGTCTGAGTTGAGTTGCGTAGGTTTTGGCGGCATTGTACACTACCCGTTTAGTAAAAGCTTCTACATTTATTACCTGCATTTCGATAATCACAGTTTTGTTGCCTGTAATTTTGGCTTTAACATCCAGGTAAGTGTCTTTTAATCCAGTAACGCTGGGCGCGGCGTAAGGGTCAATAATTTCTAAGTCTTCAATGGTTGGCTGTGCGTCATAGAGCATAGCAATGAGAAAGCTAATCAAAATGTCTTTGCTCTGGGGCGAACCAAAGATTTTTTTGAACCCAAAACTTGTTTTAGCACTGATGAAAGGCATCATTAGTAATGGGGGCGTTTAAATCACAAAAGTCCTTCCATTTCTAAGTCTTCAATTATCTGCAATCCGCGCGGGTCGCCGACTCGCAATAACGAAGATTTAGCATCTTCCCGCACGCCCATATCTTCATCTTCTTCTAAAGCTTCAATCAAACCATCGATCGCCCCAGCGTACACTATATTATTCGGCAATTCGCGCGCCAGTTGCCCGATCGCCCAAGCGCAGTTGCTCCGCACAGCAGATACAGAATCTCCCCGCAGCGCTTGAATCAACGGCGGAATCGCAGTAATTACCACATAGTAACCAACCTTTGCCATTTGACCCAGAGAACTCGCCGCCCACAAACGCACCGCCGAAATATCAGTTTTCAGAGCATCAATTAAAGATGGCAAAGCGCGGTGATCTCTGCAATTTCCCAAGGCCCAAACTACCCCTTTGCGAACGTAACCGTTCCAATCGCGGTTGAGCTGAAGAATCAGCGGTTCCACAGCATCGGGACTCGGATTTCGCCCCAAACCATAAGCCGCGCTCACCCGCACCAAGGGGCAACCGTCTCTCAACAAATTAATTAAATGCGAAATTGCTCGATCGTCCTGCAGTTCGCAAAAAGCCCGCGCCGCAATCATCCGGTGCTGAGGTTCCGGGGATTCCAGCAAAGGCAGCATTTCCTCGGGATCTGGCAGCGGGGGTTCGGAGTCATAAATTTGCTCCAAAGGGCTTTCCAGTTCCGTGTCAGTATCAAGGGCGTTGGAGTAGTCGTTATTGTGCATAAAAAAACTTTACCGTACTGAGGATGCTCCTGAGCAACTCAAACAACGGTCAACAGCAACTAGGATAATACCAATAAAAGTATTCCGAGCGAGGAGTGAAGTCCTCATGTGGTTCATAGTGAGGACTTCACTCCTCCATAAAGTTCGTAGTCAAGACTTCAGTCCCCATAAAGTCACGAAGTTTTCAGCTTCTTTCTGTATCAAAACTCTTCGTCCTTACTACAAACATTACCTTTTATTTTTTAAAGAGACTTGAGCATCGAGACGGAATGACTTTGATAGCCTAATTTTTGATAGAGATTCACCGCCGGCTGATTGCTCAGAAATACTTGCAAACCAATTTGCCGATCGCCCCTTTCGCGCGCCCAATTTTCAGCATGAATAACTAAAGCTGCACCGATCCCCAGACGGCGATGTTCCGGTGCTACGTACAGCAAAAAAATGTGAGCGTAGCGTTCTCCGGTGGTTTGGTCGATCGCATTTCCCAACCATAAACATCCAACAACCGAGTTAAGATTTTGGACTTGAGATTGTGGATTGAGAGGCTGCGAGGGAAGCACCGGCAAAATTTCTGCCTCTTCCTGGCTGTTTTTCTGGCACTCTACCCACCAAACCGGCGTCTGGTTAGAAAAATACTGCTCGACAGTTTGAGCTAAATGTCCCAATTCCCCATCCGGGTAAAGCTCTCGATATGTCCGGTGCATAAACTTTACCAGTTTTGCCCGATCGAGTCCAGATCCTGAGCGCAGCCCGTAGCCGGGTATTAGTTGAGCAGACATCAGCTCACCGGATACGCAAAGCGGAATAATTTAGCCCCAAGAAAATTGGATTCACTACTGCCGCTTGCTTTTGGGGGATCGCTTCCTCAATCGGTGCCGGGGCAGCCATGTCAGCCGGCAAAAATATGCGAGCGCTGACTGCCACCAGAGCCAGGAAAAATACTAATATCGCTATTAATGGAGCAATGTATTGACGAATGATTGCCATAACCGCAAAAACTTGATTCTTGAGTTGATATTATCAAGTGTACCATAAAATATTGTCAGCTATAATGGTTGATTGGACACTTAGCTCAAGAAGAGAGCGATCGCAAATAACAACAACCACAACATCTAATATTATGAGTGCCTCGCCTGCTGTTTATGAAGCTCTGGCTAAATCAATTGTTTTTTTGAATCAAAAACCTAACGAACAAAATGAAGTTTCGCGTTTCCTAGATACTAATGGCTACTATATCGATCGCATATTCGACGACCCAGAAACAAACTTTTATGCGATCGGGTTCGGTTCATTCTATCCCCAAAAACCGCCAGCCCTCGTATTTAAAGGTACAGACTTCATCGACGGCGACGCAATCTTTTCCGACTCGCGGGACATTGGTTTACCTGAATTTGAAAAGAATAAAGATAATATCAAAAACTGGCTAACAGAAATCGGTCAAGATACAAATAAAAACCCCAGCAAATTATTGCCCGATGTCATCGGCCACAGTTGGGGCGGAGCAGTCGCTCAACTTGTAGCAACCGAATACACATCTCTGACCGGAGATATTTTTACTTTCAACTCTCCAGGAGTGTCAGCGAGTACATTCACCAGTTTTCGGAGAAATCTCAGCAGGGCAGGCAACAAAAATGTCAGTCACTACATTGTCAGCGGAGATGTAGTCAGCTTGTTTGGGGAAGCATTTATCCCGGGAAAAGTATTTATCCAAAGTTTTACAGACCCGAGTATTAATCCCTTAACTGTTTTGGCAAAACATCGAACGGAAAATTTGTTAACTACTCCGCCCGTGGGCTTTTTCCAGAGGCAAATTTCTGTAGAACAATTAAACAGTCCCGAATTTACTTATAACAACGACTCGGATTTTAACGAATTTATCGCGGCCCTAAATGTTCCCCTGGCCAATGTGTCAATCCCAATCAGAAGCAGAGGCGGTGCAGAGAGTTTGAGAACAGCACCAGAATTTTCTTTTGTGCAGTTAATCAGACAAATGCAGTACGGTTTAGCTCCCTTACAACCGAATTATTTATCAGGCGACGCTCGCGACAATATTGCTACCGGCGGCCCGGGAGAGGATACAGTTATCGGCAACGGCGGTAACGATACTCTCAGAGGGAATCGAGGTAATGACAGCATCATCGGTGGTGATGGCGACGATTTCTTGTACGGCGGCAGAGATAACGATTATTTGGAGGGTGGCGACGGAAACGATTTGGTTTCCGGCGAGTTTGGCAACGATTTTTTAATTGGTGGTGCGGGGCGCGATCGCTTTGTATTGGAATCCGGCGGCGGAGGAGATGTGATTTTAGATTTTCAAGATGGTGAAGATTTAATTACACTGTCGAGGGGTCTAACTTTTCCTCAAGTTATAGTAACCCAAGCGGGTGACGGAGCTTTAATTAGTATCCCGGTTACTGGGGAAGTTCTTGCTATTCTCAGAGGCGTAGGTGCCAGCGCTATTACCCGGGTAGATTTTGTATAGCTTGAGGGGGATAAAAATTGGTAGTTTTGGTGGCGCGAAACCGACATGGGTTTTGTCACGAGATTGTTTTTTTTTATTAAAAAATCTCTCCTCAATTGGCCCCTAAAAAGCCACTAAAAATGACCAATTAATATGGTCAATAAACGAAGTTTATAGTAAACTTAGTTAAGTAGCTGAAAACCTAATTACCCATCAAACGACAGGAAATAAAAAAAATATGCCCTCCTCCCCCGCCGCTTACGAAACTATAGCCAAGCAACTTGTTTACATAGATAACGACCCCCAGTCTCAAAGTTTAGTTCAAACGGGTTTGACCGCTGCTGGCTACCAAATCGATCGCACCTTTGACGATCCCGGAACTGGATTTCACGCGATCGGCTTAATTTCCACCACCCCAGACAAACCGCCCGTTTTAGTATTTCGCGGCACCGACTCGCCCGTAGACGATCTTGCCAACGGAGACCCGCGCGGCACAGGTTTCAACCAATTTGAAGCCAACAAAGAAGCCTTAGGAAATTGGCTAACCCAAATCAGTCAAGATACAGCCAAAAACCCCAGCAGCTTGCCCCCCGACCTTCTGGGACACGGTTTGGGCGGCGCTCTAACGCAACTAGCCGCCACTGAATTCACATCTACTATTGGAGATGTTGTCACCTTCAATTCTCCCGGAGTTGATCAAAGTACAGTCGATACATTCACGCAGAAAGTCGGCGCCGGAAAAAATGTAACTCACTACGTAGTCGCGGGCGATTTTGTTAGTTTAGGCGGAGAAGCTTTTATCCCCGGACAAGTAGTTCTTCAAGCATTTACTAACCCGAGTATCAACCCGCTACTTGTCTTGGACAAGCACACGCAAAGCGGTTTGTTAACTTCTCCACCTCCCGGCTTGACTCAGACAGAAATCACTGTAGACCAGTTGAGCAGCCCGGATTTCACTTTTACAGATTCAGATTACTTAGAATTGTTAGCTGGCTTAGAGTTTGCACTGCCCGCCTTGGGAACATCGCTGCAATCGCGCAGCAGTTTAGAACAATTAAGAACCACTCCGGGAACCTCATTTTTAGCAAACGTTGCAGCAATGCAAACTGCTCTAGCTCCCTCCCAAATTAATAATTTAGTCGGCGACGATGCCAACAATACAGCATCAGGTTTTGGAGAGAACGATATTATCACTGGCAATGGGGGAAACGACACTCTCAGCGGCAACAAAGGCAACGATATTATCAGCGCTGGCACCGGCAACGACCTGGTATTAGGTGGCAAAGGGGATGACAATTTGAACGGGGCAGAAGGAGACGATACGCTCATTGGTGGAGCGGGTGCGGATCTCTTAATTAGTGGCGCTGGACGCGACGTAATGGTGTTAGGAGTAGGCGCCGGTACAGATACACTTGTAGACTTTCAAAAAGGTCAAGATTTAATCGGTTTGAGCGGAGGTTTGACCTTCAACCAAGTGAGAATTACTGAAGGAGATTTTTCAACGATTATCGAAATTGCCAGTAACGGCGAAGTTCTAGCTAATATTCCTGGCATTCCCAGGAGTCCGCTAACAGCTAGTGATTTTATGGCGATTTAGTTGGCGGCTTGCAATACAGATATTCGGTAGGGATACAACAATGTTGTGTCCTTATTTTATTTTAGGAAAACAAACACGCACAATTTATACTCTTCTATGATTAAAAACATCAATATTCCTCCAAGGGCGGGTTCACCGAAATCTCGAAAAAAAAGTGCAGACATGGGTAAACCCGCCCCCGCCCGGATATTATTGTTATAGAGACCGGACTTGATATTAATCGAAATCGTCAAGTCCCGGTCTGGGCATGGATGCCAATTTTTTCTCATCTTCTAGGGGCAGAAAGAAAATGGTCAGCATACCGGGAATGACAGCCAGTGCACTCATCAAGAAATAATTTTGATAGCCGAGACTCGCCTGCAAGTAGCCGCTAAAAACCCCCGGAATCAGCACTCCTGCGGCCATAAAAGCCGTTGTAATTGCATAGTGAGATGCTTCGTATTCAGGGCGGACAGTCCGCATCAAGAACACTGTATAGGCAGCTACGCCAAGTCCGTAAGTAAATTGCTCGATCGAGTTTACAGCATAAGCCCATTCAATCCCCGGTTGATTGATTGCCAACAGCCAATACAGCACGTTAGTTGAATTTTGGAGAATTGCCGTCGGCCACATCCATTTTTTCAATCCTTGTTTGGCAATCAAATAGCCGCCCAGTAACCCTCCTATTAACAGAAATATTACCCCAATCGTACCCGATAACAGACCCATGTCCGATGTAGAAACTGCTAATCCTCCTTTCTCCACTTTATCCATTAAAAATGGCGGAGCCATTTTAAACGTCAAGGCATCGCCTAACCTAAAAATCAAGACATAAGTAACAATCCAACCAATTTTATCTTGCTGAAAATAAGTTTTAAAGGCTTCGATAAAGCTTGTTGTTTGTTGGGGGGCGCCGGATTCTAGGTCGTAATTTCTAGGATAGGGAAGATACCACCGCTGAAAGAGATATATCAGCACAAACATAATCGCGCAAATGCCAAAGGCTGTCGCCCATCCGTAGTTAAGCGCAGACACGCTAAAATCCGAACCGAAAAGTGACAGCGGAATGTCTTGATATATTTTGGTGTCGCCTGTATTTCCGGCGACTAAATGGTTTTCGGCCAGTTTCCCGGCTAAGAAAACCAATACACCGCTTCCGGCAATGACAGCACCTCTATAAGCCGTGTTGCGAACACCGACAAATAGTGCTTGTTGGTCTTTATTGAGAGTGTTTAAATAAAATCCGTCAATGGCGATGTCGTGGGTAGCTGACACAAAGGCGATCGCCGTAAAGATCACAAGTGATATAATAATCGGTGCCGGCGTCAATACACCAAAAGCTAGGAAAGCAAACAGAAAAGCACAAAGGATTTCGGTTGTTAAAATCCATTTGCGTTTGGTGGAATACAAATCAACCACGGGGCCCCACAAACCTTTTAAAACCCAAGGAAAAGACAACAGACTTGTCAATCCGATGAGCTCGTTGCTGGTTCCCATACCTTTCAAAAAAATCACCGACATTAAATTAACGACGGTGTAAGGGAGACCTTGAGCGAAGTATAATACTGATACCCACAATCCAGCGTTATGCTTTTTTTCCATTGCAGAGATATTTTACCTAGTTACTTATTTGATTTACTGAGTGCGATCGACAATTCCGGTTAATTAAATTGCTTGCATCACAGTATATGTCATTCCGATGCCAGCGGCAGCCATATAAACAGTGTATTTTAGCAGCCTTCTGACTCACAAATATTTCTATTTTTGGAATAACCCTGCAAAAAATTTTCTCCCTTAAAATGAAGGAGGTAAGCGCGAACATTCTTGTCCCAATCATAAATGCCATAGGTTCGCAACAGTTCTAAAGCACTTTCTTCTATCTGGTATGCGGTTTTTGGACTGTTGACCGGACGTTCGGGACTGTCAGGATTAACAACAATTAAACCTGCATCTAAAAACTGATGCACAGTCTGGCGGCGCACAGTTTCCCGCGTATTTGGTGCATATTTTTTACTGTACTCCTGCTCCATAAATTCCATAATTGGTGTGATTCCCCGAAGTGGAGATTTCGCCGATTCCCAAGCATCCTTTGGCTTGAGGTCAAGCAAAGCCAGAAGGGTTAAGGCGGAACGTGGGTTAAGCTGACCTTTTGGAAAACCCAGCGCTGCAAGTATTTCTAGAGATTCATCAATACGGTTCTTGATTGTCATTGGGCTATTTTCTAACGGATTTGTCGGGTTAAGCAGTTGTCTCTCGACAAGTTGATCAATCTCCCGCTGTGTAGGAAATATTTCTCCAATTTGAGCGCCAAGTAAAAGTAATTGCTCTAGATTAGGATACTTCAAAGTGCGTAAATCCGTAGCATTAACTTGAGTGTGTCCGTTGAACAGTCGGAAAAACGCATCTACCAAGCTCGAATTTAGATAAACGGCCAATCCCCGCGCCAGGGTGAGGTCTAATCCGCGTCCCTGTTGGTGAAAGTAGTTCAAATGGTTCTCAAAGCCAACGCGAGAACTATTAATTTTATTGGCATCCCAGACAACTGCAACAATTCGCTTTTTCTCTTCCTTTGACGAGAAGCGCTTGCTCAAAACATAATGTTCGTTAGGTACGAGGAGTGCCGCAGTTTTTTCCGTGACAGCTAAAGCTTGATGCTTTCTGGTGGCTGTGGGATATTCAACACCGCCAGCGGAGAAGTGTGCGGGATAAATCAGCGGAACTGTACCGTTCTCAGGTTTTAGTCGCAAGTCAGAGCGAACACGAAAATCTACAACTTTTCCGGTGGAAACTGTTAAGCCTAATTCCTCTAGGGTGCAAGTAAATTGAGCTATTTGCTCGACTACTTTCTGGCTGAGAGAATCCGGTAAAATCCGAATAAATTGGTCGGAATCTTTGGGATTAATTAGGGCGGTATAGGGCAGTTGGTGAGACAAAACCAGGTCGTCGCCCACGCTGCTGCTTGAGGTAATTAGTACAGTATCTGGCTGTTCTATTTGTTTGGTGGCGCGCACAATAATAGTTTCTTGCAGCACCGCATCATCGCGAAATGGCAACTGTCGGGATTCAAAGATGTGTAGTTGGCGTAAAGCCATCATTTGAAGGAATACTTTGCGGAAATCTCGAAAGTATAAACCGTTGCAAAAGCTGCGGGGAGTAATCGATACTAATTCACCGTTTGGTTTGAGCAGGTAAGCGGCAGCCACTGTAAAGCCAGCGTAGAGATTGCTGGTTTCTAGTCCTATAGAACGCAGCAAGGTTCTGGCTTGGGATTTAGCGTCTATTTTGGCATAGGGAGGATTGATAATTGCATGGGTAAATTCCCGTTTTACTGGTTGTGTAAATAGATTGGGCTGCAACATATCGGCGCTGTCTTGAATAAAATCAACTTCGCGAACCTCACAGGTAAAAGATATCCCAAAATGCTGACATTCAATACTGCACAATTCTAAGGTTTGCTTGAGGTATTCAATCAAAATAAGGTCAATTTCATAAGCTGTAACGTGAAGGCTGTGCGGTTTGTTTGGGCGCTGGCAAAGTTCGCAAACAACGGCTGCTAACAGGGAACCAATACCAGCCCCGGCATCTAAAAGCGATATATCGGGACAGTTAAATTCAAACATTCCCGCCATCAAACTTGCGACTGAGGAAGGTGTTAAAAATTGTCCCTTTTCTCCTCTCTGGCTTTGCTGCAACTTTCGGGTTGCTTCTTGGCGCCAGCCATCTACTCGATCGAGTAAATTGCTTGCAGTTGAGTAGCTGTTACCCGGAAGGGCTAGGGTTTGAAAGTGCGGTAGTATCATTTGTTCAAAAAGTGCGATCGCCTGTTCAGTTTATTTTCGCCCAAAATTTCACCGATGTGCGAAAATGTCAAGCGGACGCGAAAATCTACAACTTTCCCGGTGGAAACTATCAGGAGGTAGCTGACGATGACAAAAACTCAAACCAAGCGTTTTCCGCGCAGCCTTGACTTATTTTGCGGCATGGGAGGGTTAACTCTGGGTTTTAAACGTGCTGGCATTCAAGCGATCGGCGGCATAGATTACTGTGAAAACGCCAAACAAACTTTTGAACGCAACCTATCTCCACTTCCGTGTCTGGTATCTGACTTAACCCAGACAACTGTTTCCGAAATAGAGGAATTCTTTAAAATTTCGGCAGCAGAAATCGACATTATTACGGGGGGAGCACCGTGCCAAGGATTCAGCACTGTTGGCAAGCGAGAGATAACAGATCCTCGCAATTCTTTATGGCGCAATTTTCGCGACTTGGTGGCTGAAATTCGTCCTGCTTATGTCATTATCGAGAATGTTGAAGGAATGCTGGTAATGCAGTCTGGCAAAGTGCGCGATTCAGTCATCGCTAGCTTTGCTGATATCGGCTATCACATGAAATGTCGCCTTTTAAAGGCGGCTGACTACGGCGTACCCCAACTGCGAAAACGTGCTTTTTTTATAGGTTGGCTTGATGGATTGCTGCCGCCTGAGTTTCCAGTGCCAATTTCTCACTATTATGTGACTGTAGCTGATGCAATTTCAGATCTACCGCCATTAAATGCTGGAGGAATATGTAAATCTTACCAGAGTATGCCACAAACTGACTATCAAATAGCTAGGCGCAAGACCGCCAACATACTGCTACATCACGAGGCTGCCAATCATTCACAAAAGTTAATTGAAATTCTGAAGTATATCCCAGATGGTGGAAACCGAAAGTCTATTCCCGAGCGCCTTCAACCAGCCAGCGGTTTTCACAATAGCTATGCTCGACTAGCTAGTAATAAACCAGCTATTGCTGTAACATCTAACATGAGAAAACCTTCGTCTGCACGAGCTACTCATCCTAGTCAGCATCGAGGATTGACTGTCCGCGAAGGATTGAGGCTGCAATCTTTTGATGATGATTTTGAGGTTATTGGTTCGAGAACATCACAGTACCTTCAAGTCGGAAATGCCGTACCGCCACTACTAGGATTGGCGGTAGGCAAGGAAGTTGTCAAGGCTTATCAAAGCCACTCAGATGATGAAATTTTTAGAGCCAGATCGCAAAAAGTAAAGTCGCTCAATGCCGACTTAAAGTTTCCCATTCAGCTTGCTCTTGAAATCATAGTTTAACTTTGATAATAAGTAAGAGAGTTGTGTTCGGGATCTCGCTCGCCGATAAATGCTAGTAGCCTGGCAACAGCACTAGGATTCTGTTCAACGTGAGCAAGATAGTGAAGCATTTCATGCACAGCAGCATCCTGCTTTGGCCAATCCCAGATCCTCACGGATCTAATTAGCTCGTCTTGTGCGAACGGAATGATGCCGTCGTCGCTAAGTAGAGAACGCGCTTCGCTGTTTATGGAAAGTACAAAAGCCACGCCAAGAATTTGATTGCCTGTTACTTGTTTCTGGAAACTTCCCAATTGTTGCTTGAGGTTTTTAAGCGAAATGTGGCAGTCTTTTACTTCTATGGATATTTCTAGATCCAGACCGTAATAACAGTCAATATCTCCAAAACGGCGCTGTCTGGACGACCCTGTTCGTACCTTATCAACGACAAAGCTGAGATGAGGCCGATCGGCTTTGAAATAACCGCAAGCAATGGCTTGAAAAACTAAACCCCCATTCTCATCTGGATCGCTGCGCGGGTAATTGTTTATTATCTCGGGAAATAAACGAACTCGTAACGATTCTCTAGTAACAAATATGTTCTTTTGCAATCGTTCAAGACCAAAATCAATAAGTTTTTGGCAGAGTTGAAAGCGTCCAGACTCGGACAGACGAAAACACAGAATCAGCAGGTCTTGAAACTTTTGCCATTGACCTGTATTGTAAACATAAGCACTGGGATATTTAGAACGATTTAAACTGTGAAAAAATTGAACAATTGACTCTTCTATACGTCGGATACCTACTTGAGTAGATTGAGCAAATTTTAAAGTTAGTGTATTTGCCTGTTGTTCTCCCCGTTCAGTGACAACTTGGTAACGTTTAAATAATTCTTCAATTGTAAGCTGCTCTCTTAATTCTTTGGCAGAGTCATCAACATTAGATAGACGCTGTGCGACGATCGCAAAATCAAGGGCAAGACCGAGGATATACTTCATCCGGGTAAATCGGCTACCTACGTATTCCAATACCTGTTGGATTATTATCTGTTCGCTATTTGCTAGTTCGTCAGGCTCAAAGCCAGTCCCAAAGTGTGGCGAAAGAAGTTCTTGAATTGCTTCTATCTCACTATCAGTGCGTTCGTACATTGAAAAAATAGAGTGATCGTATACAAAATACCAGAGTTCAGTATAAGCGATCGCTATTCCAGAACACAGCTTGACCCCATAAGTTGCTTTAACGCAAAGATGTGCGAAAATGTCAAGCGGACGCTCAAACCAAAAGTCTGTAAAGGACTGTTAAACGCTCTCTCACACACTTCTCATGCGAAATACCAAAACATTCTTTTTGTCAAGCTTGTTCCTGATTGGCTTAACAATTAGTTTTCTGCTGACTCCTGGTTGGTTCTCAAACTTCCCATCCCGGGCGATCCTCTTCGAGGGCTTCGCTAACGCAACTATGCCCCCGCAAACCCAAACCGCCGAATTTCGCGCCTTCTGGGTGGACGCCTTCAACCCCGGCTTCAAAACCCCTCAAGAAGTCACAAAATTGATCGCAGACGCGCAGCGGGCAAATGCCAACGCCATCGTCGCCCAAGTCCGCCGCCGTGGCGATGCTTTTTACACGAGTGCGATCGAACCCCGCACCCTCGATCCCAACCTTCCCCCCGGTTTCGATCCCCTGCAAGATTTGATTGACAAAGCCCACGCCGCAGGCATTGAAGTACACGCTTGGATGGTGACGCTGCCTGTGGTTTCGGGCACAAAACTTCCCGCCGGTCACGTTTGGCAACAACACGGGCCTTCGGCCCCCGGCAGCGACAATTGGGCAATGCTGACTTACGGTGGGGAAGCCCAAGGCTATCTCGATCCCGGCCATCCAGACGCCGTAGATTATACTGTTTCCGTCTATTTGGATTTGCTGAAGCGTTACGATGTGGACGGCGTACAGTTGGATTATGTGCGCTACGGCGGGCCGACTTGGGGTTACAATCCAACTGCGATCGCCCGTTTCAATCAGCAAACAGGTCGATCGGGCAAACCCGCACCCACCGATCCCGCGTGGATGCAGTGGCGGCGCGATCAGGTGACAAATTTAGTGCGGAAGCTTTATGTAGAAAGCCTTGCGATTAAACCGCGTGTTAAAATTACCGCCGCCACGATCGCCTGGGGAGACGGCCCGAAAAACGACGCAGGATGGTATCAAACGCAGCCGTACAAAGAAGTATTGCAGGATTGGCGCGCTTGGCTGGAAGAAGGGATCGTAGACATGGCGATGCCGATGACTTACCAGCGCGAGTACAAACGATCGCAAAAACTCGCTTACGACAACTGGATCGAGTACGCCAAAGACCACCAGTACAACCGCCAAATTGCGATCGGCCCCGGCAATTACCTCAACTACATCGAAGACACTCTAGGCCAGATTCGTCGCGCCGAACAGCCGTCTGCGAAAGGAAATCACGTCGCAGGTACGGTGCTCTATTCCTACGCTAGCAGCAACGTGTACACCAATGTCGAACTGCGATCGGGCGGCAGCGGAGATTTGCCCCGCCAGCCTTGGAAATACCTGTCGCAGAGCAATGATTGGTTTTATACCGCGCTCTCGCAGCCGAGTCAATACGTTGACGGCGCTACGGGCAAAACCGTTGAAACTCAGCCGGTGTGGGCGACAGCAGCAGCCGTTCCCGATATGCCTTGGAAGTCGCGGCCGACTACAGGTGCGATCACCGGAAATTTGCAGCAGTGCGCTCAAACTTGCGACGGTGCGAGCTTGACATTGCAGTCGATCGATGGTGCTAGCCCGGTGCGTCAACTGCGCGCCGATGGTAAAGGATGGTTTGGGGCGATCGAGCTTTCTCCGGGAACTTATCAGTTGAAAGTTGACGGAAGTCAAATTCAAGAAACAGTTAATGTTGCTGCGGGCGAAGTAACAAAAGCGAATTTTGCTCGTTTGTAGGGGGTCAACTCTACTCGTTACCAGGCTCTGCCTGGTAACGCAGATCCGGAGGCTCTGCCTCCAATTTCCATAAAAGCTTGCGAGGCAGAGCCTCTAGATATCGGTTTCCAGGCAGAGCCTGGGAACCAGTTAAATCAGTTAATATCATAAGCTAAAATAAAATCATCCCACATCAAATTATAAATTTATCAATCGAGATATGCTAATAACAGAAGCCCCTTTTACGCTCCGTAAATGGACAGTTAAAGAGTATCACAAGCTGGGAGAAATCGGAATTTTTTACCCAGAAGAACGAGTCGAATTAATTGAAGGAAATATTATAAAAATAAGTGCAAAAGGAACTGTTCACGCTTCCGCCACTAGACGCACTGCTAGCCGGCTGCACAATCTTCTGGGAAATCAGGCTGCTGTTTATAATAAAAGCCCGATCGCACTCGATGACAATTCTGAACCCGAACCGGATATCGCCGTAGTCAGAATCGATCCTTTTGACTATGCGACTCACCATCCCACTCCCTCAGAAGTATATCTAATTATCGAAGTGGCAGACAGCAGCTTAACTTTCGATCGCGAAATTAAAGCCAAAGCTTATGCGCGATCGGGAATTGCCGATTATTGGGTGCTAAATGTGGGCGATCGACAATTGCACGTTTTTCGAGAACCCGCAGTTGATGGGTATCAAAGCGAAGTAATTCTTGGGGAAACTGCGAGCATTTCACCGCTGGAATTTCCCGCTTTCAATATCGCAATTCAAGAAATGCTGCCACCAATTATATCCAATTGAAAACCCCATTAATAACGGGCAAGATGCCCGTTCCACAAAAATTAAATTTTCTTGTGGGCAGTTGCTCCTCACCCGCCCTAAAGGGACTATTAAAAACCGCTTGAAAGACCAATTTTTAGCTAATTCCTAATCGCTTTCGAGAATGCTTGCGAGCAAAGCTTGCTGAGCGTGCATCCGATTTTCTGCCTGATCCCAAACGCGCGATTGACTGCCCTCAATCACTGCATCGGTAATCTCTTCATCCCGGTGTGCGGGCAAACAGTGCAATACAATTGCATTCTTATCTGCTAACTTCAGCAATTGTTCATTTACCTGATATGGCTCAAACAAAGGAATCCTGATTTTTGCTTCCTCTTCCTGTCCCATACTCGCCCAAACATCAGTATAAATCACTTGAGCATTCTTCGCAGCAGCTTCTGCATCAGCAGTCACAGTAACTTCTGTTTTTCCCTGAGCAATTGCCTTAGCTTTTTCCACAATCTCCGAATTTGGTTTGAAATCTTCGGGACAAGCAATTCTGACATTTACCCCCGTCATTGCACAGCCCAACATCAACGAATTCGCCATGTTGTTACCGTCACCAAAATAAGTTAGGGTCAATCCTTCTAGCTTGCCAAAACACTCTTTTACTGTCATTAAATCCGCCAGCACTTGACATGGGTGTTCGTCATCTGTCAGCGCATTAATCACAGGAATTTTCGCATAATTGGCAAAAGTTGCTAAATCCTTTTGCTCGAAAGTCCGAATCGCCAAAATGTCTAAATATCTGTCTAAAACCCGGGCTGTATCTACCAAAGGTTCGCCGCGACTGACTTGTGTAACGTTGGGATTTAGGTCAATCACTTGCCCTCCCAATTTATACATTGCTACTGTAAAACTTACCCGCGTTCGCGTTGAAGCTTTAGAAAATAACAAGCCGAGAACTTTATTGCGTTTCAGCTTCACCATTCCCGATTTTAAACTGGTTGCTAGATCCAGCAAATAATTTAATTCATCTATGCTTAAATCAGCCAGACTTAATAAATCTCGCCCTTTTAATGAGTCCATGCTTTCCCCCACACACAAATTTTTAACTGTGTCTTAAATCTTAGCCCGCAGAGGTGGGTTTTGTTTCTGTAATCCCTAATTGACATCTGCGGGTAAGGTTTATGCGGGCAATTGCTCGATCGCGCGATCGATCGAATCGCAACCTTGTTCAACCGTTTCTACCACCGCCAACACGCCCCGCAATTCCCCAGCGCCCGGGAAACCCTTAGCATACCAGGTTAAGTGCTTGCGCGCTTGGCAAACACCGCTTTCACCTTTATATTCCCACAAAGCCCGCAAATGTTCCTTAGCACATTCGAGGCGTTCAATTGGTGTCGGAGCTATCTTTTCCACACCAGTTTTCAAGAAATAATCAACTTCTCCCACCAAAAAAGGATAGCCCAAAGTTCCCCGCGAACACATCACTCCATCTGCGCCGGTTTCTTCCAGACATCGCATCGCTGCTTCCACTGAAAAAATATCCCCGTTAGCAATAACTGGAATCGATAAAACTTCTTTCACTCGGCGAATCCACTCCCATTTTGCCGGGCCCGTGTAACCTTGCGATCGAGTGCGGCCGTGCACGGTAATCATTTTTGCTCCCGCATCTTCCATCCGCTTCGCAAATTCCAAAATATTAATTTCTTTGTCAGTCCAACCAATCCTAGTTTTAACGGTGACAGGAACATCTACCGCTTCCACAACAGCCCGCACAATTGCCTCGGCCGTTTCCGGATCTCGCAGCAGGGAAGAACCGCCGCCGTTTTTAGTAATTTTGTTAACCGGACAGCCCATATTAATATCAACAGTATCCGCTCCTTCTGCGACTGCTTTCTGGGCCGCTTCTGCCAAGAAATCCGGCCGGCAGTCAAACAATTGAATGCTAATCGGGCGCTCGTTCGGGTCAACTTCCATAATTCTTGGCAGTTGCTTCACGTAGTGCAAACCCGTAGCGTTCACCATTTCCGTGTACATCATCGAATCCGGGGCGTAGCGGCGCACTAGGCGACGAAATACCAAATCGGTAACGCCGGATAAGGGCGATTGCAGGACGCGGCTTTTAACTTCAAAATCGCCGATTTTGAGCGGAGTTGCTAACCTTTCTTTTAATTCTGGAGATAGAGCAAGCATAGTCGATCGCACTTTAATTATAATATCTGTATATTATACTACACTTCAGATGGTTGACAGTTGTTAACTATATTTTTAGCCGATTATTGAGTGACAGCTAAAAGTATATTTAACCTGACCGCAATGCCTATTTTACAGATCCCGATCGCCCGAATTTGAATATTGTTAAACCAGGCCCCAAAGCCCAACCCCGACTACACTTAAATCTCTGTGCCGCTGTTGCTTGACTTTCGATCTATCTATGGGGTGTTGTCATCAATCGGGGAGCGACCTAGTAAGAGTGTTGCCCAAGTCATATTTTTATTGTTTAATTTTGCCGAATGCTCTGCCTGCCTTCGGCTCCGGCTATCTTCACACGACTAATGGTTAAATTTATTAGGATTCTGCAAAAGCCGTACATCAGATCGTTTTAAACTACAATTGGTGGATTCCTGACGACGCCGATCGAACATTAAAAAATTGTAGAGAATTCCTATGGATGCCACAGCACTCTGGCAACGCTATCAAGACTGGCTTTACTATCACTCTGGATTGGGACTTTACCTCGATATCAGTCGCATGGGATTCGACGACGCTTTCGTCGCCACAATGAAGCCCAAATTTGACAAAGCTTTCAAAGACATGGCAGCTTTGGAAGCAGGTGCGATCGCCAATCCAGACGAAAACCGCATGGTGGGCCACTACTGGCTGCGAAACCCTGATTTAGCTCCCACTCCAGAATTAAAACAAGAAATAGTCGAAGGCATAGCACAACTCGAAGCATTTGTCAAGAAAGTTCAAATCCGCGATATTAAACCGCCCTTTGCTCCGCAATTTACCGACATAATTTCGATCGGCATCGGCGGTTCGGCCCTCGGCCCCCAATTTGTCTCCGAAGCTTTATCCCCAGACATTCCGCCCCTAGCAATTCATTTTATCGACAACACAGATCCGGCTGGGATCGATCGCATCCTTAACAAAATCAAAGACAAACTCGCCAGCACCCTAGTAATTACTATCTCCAAATCCGGCGGCACCCCCGAACCCCGCAACGGGATGCTCGAAGTTCAAAAAGCCTTCGCCGCCGAAAAACTGGATTTTGCCAAACAAGCAATTGCCATCACCGGAGTTGACAGCCAACTCGACAAATTAGCCAAATCCGAAGGCTGGATCACCACTTTTCCAATGGCAGATTGGGTGGGAGGACGCACTTCCGAATTGTCAGCAGTCGGACTTTTGCCAGCAGCTTTGCAAGGCATCGACATTCGGGCGATGCTCGACGGCGCGAAAGTCATGGACGAAGCTACCAGAACCACCGAAATCAAACATAATCCCGCCGCCTTGTTAGCAATGTCCTGGTATTTTGCTTGCAACGGACGTGGCGAAAAAGATATGGTAGTTTTGCCGTATAAAGATTCACTGCTATTGTTCAGCCGCTACTTGCAGCAATTAGTCATGGAATCGATCGGCAAACAGCAAGATTTAGACGGCAACACAGTTCATCAAGGCATCGCAGTTTACGGCAACAAAGGCACCACCGACCAGCACGCCTACGTCCAGCAACTGCGAGACGGCGTGCCGAATTTCTTCCTAACATTTATCGAAGTTTTGCAAGACAGGCAAGGCATTTCCCCAGAAGTAGAAACAGGCGTCACTTCAGGAGATTATTTGTCGGGTTTGTTGCAGGGAACTCGACAAGCTTTGTACGAAAATCACCGAGATTCCATTACTGTCACCATTCCCCAAGTCACCCCTCGGACAGTAGGAGCATTAATCGCCCTCTACGAAAGAGCCGTAGGTTTTTACGGTTCTTTGGTGAATGTCAATGCCTATCACCAACCGGGCGTCGAAGCAGGCAAAAAAGCAGCCGCTGCTGTATTGGACTTGCAGCAACGGGTACTGCAAGTGCTCAAAAACGCTGAAAAACCTCTTTCTGTAGCAGAAATAGCCAAAAAAGCAGGAAAACCAGAGCAAATCGAGACAATTTACAAAACTCTGCGGCATTTGGCCGCCAACGGGCGCGGCGTAGCTTTGGAGGGAAAATTAGGGCAACCCGCAACTTTAACTGCCAGTTATCAAGAGAATTAAACAGTAAAATTAAAAATTAAAAGTGACTCATTTCACTTTTAATTTTTAATGTTTAATTTTAACTTTCCCCCCATGCCCTTAACGATTCTGGTTGCTGACGACGATTTCGCGACTCGCTTGTCAATTACCGATTATCTGGAAATTACCGGATACTCTGTAATCGCTGCTGAGAACGGCAAAGAAGCTTTAGGCTTGGTAGATGAATTTCAGCCCCATTTGATTGTTACCGACATTACAATGCCCGAGATGGATGGCTACGAATTTGTGCGGCGAGTTCGGACTCGTCCCGCTTTCCGCTTGCTGCCGGTGATTTTTTTGACGGAACGCACGACCACGCAGGAACGGATTCGCGGCTATCAGATGGGGTGCGACAATTATCTGGCTAAACCTTTTGAACTCCAGGAATTGGGGGCGGTTATTCGCTCTTTGCTCGATCGCTACGCTCTCATCGCTCAGGCCCCCTCTCGTTCCCCCGAACCCGAACCAACGCCAACAGAGGCACGCAGCAGAGCCAATGATAAGCCAGAAGCAGATTTTTTAACTCACAAGTCAAACACAGGCGATTCCCTACGGGATAGCTCCGCTTCACGGGCATCTCCCAGCCAAAATGCTCCGACTTTGACTCAGCGAGAGCGGCAAGTGCTAGATTTGCTGACAGAAGGTCTTTCTAATATTCAAATAGGCTCCACACTCCACCTCAGCCCTCGAACGATCGAAAAGCACGTCAGCAGCTTGTTCAGAAAAACTGAAAGCAACAACCGAGCAGAACTCGTTCGCTTTGCGATGGAACACCATTTAGTCAGATAACCGCCAACGCTCGGGCCAAGAAAATTACCTGCACTTACTTACCACACTGAATAAATAACATCATGGTCAACAATTACTTAAAAAATCAGAAAATTCTATATGCAGCAGCATTAGCAGCTTCCATAATTTTCTGTATGGCCATGACCTCCATGGGAATCACCAAGTATTACAGCGTTTTACAGGGTGGAGACAACTATAACGATTTCCCTACCAGCGGTTTCAGCCTCATCCGACTTCTAATTAACGGTTCCTACTTGATAGCAACAGTTACATATATTATTTGGTTAATTCAAAAAAAACAGACAAGTTCCAGCTTTCTAGATATTTGCAAGTATGCAATCCCCTTTCTGGCACTTGCCCTCATAGCTTATCCCCAAAGCAGTGACATTTATATTTACTTGCATTACGGAGCGATGAGCTTACAAAAAATTAATCCTTATTTGAATAATCCTGATACCTTAATTTCTAACGTATCTCCCTTCCTCCACTGGGGGCAAACTTCTACCTACGGCCCCGTTTCTTTATTCTTTTTTGCCCTATCAGCACTTGCTGTACCAATTAGTCCTTTACTAGCCGTTTATATTTTTAAAATAATCTGCGTGTTGGTACACACGTTCAATGCCTACTTAATTTGGCGGTTGCTAACAAATGCTGAAAACCGTAACCTCATAACACTGGCCTATTTAGTCAATCCCATGCTATTGAACGAGCAAATAGCTAATGCTCACCTTGACGTTCTTCTTGCCAATACATTGATCGTTTTAATAGGATGTATTTATTACCAACGTTATGTTTTGGCAATTTTAGCAATTTGGGTAGGTTTTTTAGTAAAAACCTTACCTATAATTTGGCTACCCTTAGTTGTTGCTTTCCTCTGCAAGCAGCGTCGGTGGAAAGATTTAGCAGCATCAGTCTTGCTTTCTTTATTAATTATCGCGGTGATAACTTATACATTTATGCCAACAGTTTCAGCTTGGAGAAGTCTTTTAAACCCGGGAACAGGCGGGGCGACCGCTCGCTCTTTTCACCATGCGATCAATTTATTTCTGAATTTTTTGCCAAATGTCACTGTTGAAATTAGGGAAAGTATTCTATCATTCCTCAAATATTTTGCGTATTTAAGCTGGATTGTTTACTATGCAGGGACGTTAATTAAATCATTATTCCGCAAAAAAGATTCGGAAATAAAGTTGGTATCAGATATTGGATGGACGACTCTGACTTTGTTTTTGTTTGCTACACCTTGGCTAATGCCTTGGTATCCATCTATTTTGTTGCCAATTGCTGCTTTGAGTATCAATTCTCCCCATTTTGTATTGACAAGTTTAACTTTTTCTTTGTCCCCCAGTCTCATTTTGGGAGCGGGATCGGGAACAAGTGTGATCTCCCTAGTTACGAGTTTTGTTAGCGTTGTCCCCCCTACAGCATTGCTAATATTCGGGCGGAAAAAGGCAGTTTTTTAATTTAAATTGATTGCTGACCGCCAACTCTTAATTTTTCTTGACTGACAACGTACTCCAACAATCCCGCTTGAGCGTCCAGCAGCAAATCAATTACTCGATCGAATCCCTCCGGGCCGCCGTAGTAAGGATCTGGCACTTCTTTAAGGTCGTATTTCTGGCAAAAATCGCACATCAGCCGCACTTTATCTTTATACTTTCCAGCCGCATCTAGGGCAAGAATATTGCGATAATTGTCTCGATCCATAGCCAGAATCAAATCAAAATTTTCAAAATCTTTCTTGGTAAATTGGCGGGCTTCGCCTAACAATTCAATGTCCCGCTTCCTTGCCGCTAATGCCATCCGCCTGTCAGGAGGACGACCAATGTGATAGCTAGCAGTTCCGGCCGAATCGCAGGTAATGCGATCGCTCAAACCAGCTTGTTCAATTAAGTGATTCATAATATTTTCTGCTGAGGGCGATCGGCAGATGTTTCCGAGGCAGACAAACAATAACTTATAAGACATTTAATTGATAATTAGTAATTGGTAATTTTTAATGGGAAAGAAGAAAGAAAATTTTTTCTTTCTTCTTTCCAAAGTTTCGTACTTGAGAGAAATCAATCAGTCATTAGCTATAGATTTCTTTTTAAACACAGATAGCTAACCACTGATGACTGAGGACTGATGACTAATGACTAACCGAAACCGGGGAGATTTAGTCCGCCGGTAAGTTCTTCCATTTTCTCCCGCATCGTCATCGTAGACTTAGCGTAAGCATCCTGCATCGCCACCGTGACGAGTTCAGAAACCACATCAGCACCTTCACCGAGGGCATCCGGTGAGATTTCCACGCGGCGGGGTTCTTGGTTGCCGCTGAGAAAAACCTTGACCAAGCCGCCGCCGGCAGTTCCCTCAATTTCCATTACATCCAACTCTTCTTGGAGCTTTTTAGCTCCTTCTTGAACCTGCTGAGCTTTTTTGAAAGCTTCAGTCAGTTCTTTCATTTTGCCCAGGCCGAAGCCAAATCCTTGTCCTGATTTTGTCATAACTACTTTTTGATGGTGTGTGGGCTGGCAGTCTGCCGTTTCCGTATTACTTCAATGATGCCTTAGAAGGGAAACTCTCCCAGTATTCTAACTTCTGGCTCCAACAACAGCGACCACCGCTGCTCGACTTGCTGTTGAACGTGGCGGATCACTTGAAAAATATCATTGGCCGTTGCCGACCCGCAGTTAAGAATAAAATTAGCATGGCGCTGAGCCACTTGTGCGCCGCCGATCTGATATCCCTTCAGTCCCGCTTGTTCGATGAACCAACCTGCCGTCTTGGGGCCGGGGTTACGGAAGACTGAGCCACAGCTCGGTAAGTGGTAAGGTTGAGTTGTCCGCCGCTGGCTGAAATGGTCATTAGTTTCTGCCATTACTTGCGATCGATCGAATCCGGGCTGTAACTGGAAAGTCGCTTCTGTTACTAGCCGATCGCCCCCTTGCAGCACCGAAGTCCGGTAGCGGTACTCCAACTCTTGGGGAGTCAGAATTTCCACCTTGCCGCCGGGGGATAGGACGCGAGCATTGACTAGAATATCAGCAGTACAGCCTCTGTGAGCGCCTGCATTCATCACCACAGCCCCTCCCACCGTACCCGGTATGCCGACTGCCCATTCTAGACCTTTCCAGCCCCGTTTAGCGGCCAACCAAGCAAGGCGGGGAATTGACTCTCCCGCCCCCGCTGTAACTTGACCTGTTTCTGGATTAAAATTCACCTCTTTGAGGTAGCGAGTGCCGACGACCAAACCGGACAAACCCCGATCGCTCACCAACAAATTAGAACCCGCACCCAGCAGAGTCACCGGCACCCCTTCAGAGTCAGCCCAGGCAAAAGTCGCTTGCAAAGCCTCCATACTGCGGGGAGCAACGTACCACTCGGCCGGGCCACCGACTCGGAAGGAAGTCAGACCCGCCAGCGAAACTTGGGAATTAATCTTGCAATCAGTTCCCCGCAAAGAAATAGGAGAATACACTCGCCGATTGTCCTTAACAGAGGAGTCATTCGAGATAGTCACCATCTTGAAAATCCTTAAAAATACCTTCGCTCGAAGACGTGGTTGAAAATTCGTTTACCTAACTTATGCCGCCCCTTTGAGCGAGCCTTTCAGCAGTGTCGGTATAACCTGCACCGCCCTGGCTGTGGCTCAACTCTTCTGGGCGTACGATTGAGCTAATTCGGGCGATCGGCTTGTTGATAAAAAGCCATAACCTCTGGAATAATCTGATTCAGATTACCAGCACCCAAAAACAGAGCCAAATCCCCCGGTTGCAGATTTTTGGTCAAAAACTTAGTGACTGACTCCAGGGAAGGCGCAAACTCAACCTCTCGGCCTTCTTTAGCAATCAAATCAGCAACCTGTTGCCCGCTAATCTCTCCTAAATTCGGTTCCCCAGCACTATAAATATCGCAAGCCACAACCAAATCAGCATCCCCAAAAGATTGAGCGAATTCTGGCAAAAATGTCAGAGTCCGGCTGTAACGGTGGGGTTGAAAAATTGCAACCACTCTTCGGGATTTGGGATTTTTTTCGCTACCTTCGATCCGCAAGCGAGCCGCCGCCAAGGTGACACGAATTTCGCTAGGATGGTGGGCGTAGTCGTCCACAAACAGAATGTCATTGTGAAAACCCCGCACCTCAAAACGGCGGCGAGCTCCTTCAAAGCCAGCCATCGCGTTGGCAATCGCCGAAAACTCTAACCCCAACAATCGGCCCACTGCTACCGCAGCGAGTGCATTGCTGAGATTGTGTGTGCCCAGCAACTTCAACTCGATTTCCCCTAGGAAAGTTCCTCGCTCCCAAATCCGTGCCTTGGTGCTTTCTGCTCCGTACTCCACGCCCGAAACCGTGTAGTCAGCACCGCTGTCCGCCTGCAAGCTATAACTGACATGAGGCTGAAGGCAGTCTTTGACGATTTGGTCGTCAATGCAGCCCACCAAGGTTTGACAGTTTTGGGCAAACACCTTAAATGTGTCTATTACCTGGTCAAGGGTATCGTAATGGTCTGGATGATCCAGTTCCACATTCGTCACTATGCCAATTTTGGCAACCAGCTTGACGAGAGAACCGTCGGATTCATCAGCCTCGGCAACTAAGTAGGGGCCTTCTCCCAAACGGGCATTGCCTTCCCAAGCATTTACCTCGCCTCCTACCACGATCGTCGGGTCTAGACCCGCCGCCATCAGCATGAAGCCGATTAAGCTGCTAGTAGTTGTTTTGCCGTGAGTCCCGGCTACCGCTATGCTTTGGTAATCTTGAATTAACGCTGCCAACACATCCGATCGATGAAAAATCGGACAGCCCAAATCTAAAGCAGCTCGATATTCGGCATTTTCCGGGTGAATAGCCGTCGAACATACTACTTGAGGCAATCCTAGAATTGCTTGGCCGCTTGAACCGTTGCCGTTCAATTTGGGAGCTTCGGCTGTCGCGACGGAAGTCCCTACGGTGCCAGCGACCGCCGAGGATACGGCCCCAAGTGCCCCCCGGTCGGGACTACTACCGTTGAGGGCTGTTTGAAATAATTCAAAATTGCTGGCGTCTTGACGCCAAAAAATGTTAGCTCCTATTCCTTGCAAGCGCTCGGTTATGTGACTCGATTTAATGTCGGAGCCGTACACAGGCAACTTGCGTTTAGCTAAAATGTAGGCAAGGGCTGACATCCCAATCCCACCAATGCCGATGAAATGAAATGGTCTACCGTTGAAATCAACAGAACTCGGCATCTTCGCTCCTCACACACCACACCACGCCAATAACACGCGATATCATATCAAGAATTGTTTTTTCAGGATACAGTTCGCTAGAGATTTTGTACAAAATTCTCTGCGCGTCCCTAGATTTGCGGGACTTGTAGAGATGTTTGTCTTGTATCCTATATGACTTAGTACCGAGTAGTTTTCCGGAACAGTCACAGCTCGAAAATAGCAGGTAACAGAAAACACAGAAAACGGGGTCTGGGGTCTGGGCCAATAGACTCATTTTGGGTGGTTGCATACTCCTGCATTCTTTCTCTTTCTATCCACCTGCTGTGCTGGGATACGGCAGCAAAAGCCCCACAACCTTTCTACCAAGATTGAGGGTAAAACCCATAAGGATTTACAAACACTACCACGAACAACAAAATTTCGCTCATTTTGTAGTCATTTATCTAGTTGTACGGTCATTTTTTCTTGAAAGTGAGAGATTGACACGATCGCAACTCAACTATTGATTATGTATTCTCACTTAATTGTATATATACCAAGTTATGCAGTTAGTCGAATAAGTCGAAAAGCGATAGAGCTTACGGATAAAAGGGTACAAGCATAAAATTTGGGTGATGTCTCTACTAATCCTGAGTTTTGGGAAATATGGGGAAAATAGCGATTTTGGGGGGGACTTTTGACCCGGTTCACTGGGGTCACGTGTTGGTAGCCGAGAGGGCTGCGAGTCAATTTAATCTCGATCGAGTCATTTGGGTACCGGATCGCTCTCCTCCTCACAAATGGCGCCGGGATTTGGCAAGTTTTGAGCAGCGCCGGGAAATGCTCGCTCTGGCGATCGGCGATCGCCCCGACTTCCTACTTTCGCCGCAGTCGGCAAATCCTTCGGACAGTTCTTTTGCGATCGACACCCTGCTGTATTTGCAAAAATTGTATCCAGGCGATGATCGGTGGTACTGGATTATTGGTAGCGACGCACTCCTTACTCTCCCCAAATGGCACCGGTGCAGGGAAATTGTCGGGTTGTGCGACTGGTTGGTGGCCCCGCGTCCGATTCAGGGAGATCGAGAGACAGCAGAAAGCGGGGAGATTGGGGAACTCTCCGAGTGGGGAGATTGTCCGGGTGGAAAACCCCTCGCTTCTGCAGGGGACAGGATGCAGGTTCAGGCAAATGCTGTGGGCCGACGAGTTGCCGAACAAATGGCTCTTTTGGACGTGGAAATTCGCTGGGAGGTGCTGTCCATGCCTGCGATCGAGATTTCGTCCAGCCACATCCGCCGCTGCTGCGCCGAAAGGATCAACCTCCGCTACTTAGTCCCGGAAGTTGTGCGAACTTATATTGCAGCCCATCAGCTTTACCAGTAACCAGCGGCAGAAAGCCTAATGCCTTCTGCCTTGCAATTTCAGCCTTCTAGAAAAGTTCAAGCTTTTTTGATCGACACAAAAAGTTATAAAGGATCGACCTTTGCGATATGATCTTGTCTCATAAGTCAATTCTTAAATTTTTCCAAAATTTAAGCCTGAGCTAGAGGCTGCCATCGTTAGGAGGTACTAAAGTGATTCGAGTCGCGATCAATGGTTTTGGACGTATTGGGCGCAGTTTTACGCGCTGCTGGCTGGGCAGAGAAAACAGCCAGCTAGAGTTGGTAGCTATTAATGACACTTCCGATCCCAGAAGTAATGCTCACTTGCTGAGATACGATTCCATGATGGGAACGTTGAAGAATGTGGACATCAGTGCGGATGAAAATTCCATTACTCTCAACGGCAAGACAGTTAAATGCGTGAGCGATCGCAACCCGCTAAACTTGCCTTGGAAAGATTGGGGTATTGATCTGATTATTGAAGCGACCGGCGTCTTCGTTGACCAAGCTGGTGCATCGAAGCATATCACTGCCGGCGCTAAAAAAGTGCTAATTACCGCTCCCGGCAAGGGTTCAGAAGTTGGCACTTATGTGATGGGAGTCAACCACCACAACTACAAGCACAGTGACTACACAGTCATCAGCAATGCTAGCTGTACTACCAACTGTCTGGCTCCTGTACTGAAAGTGCTGCACGAAAATTTTGGCATCGTCAAAGGCATGATGACCACTACCCACAGCTATACTGGTGACCAGCGCTTGCTGGATGCCAGCCACCGCGACTTGCGACGGGCCCGGGCGGCAGCAATGAATATTGTGCCGACTTCTACCGGAGCAGCCCAAGCTGTGGCTTTGGTGATTCCGGAATTGAAGGGCAAGTTAAACGGTATTGCCATGCGCGTGCCGACTCCCAATGTGTCGGTAGTCGATTTTGTGGCTCACGTAGAGAAAAAGACTTTTACCGAGCAAGTAAATCAAGTGTTCAAAGAAGCTGCCTCGGGCTCCATGAAAGGGATTTTGGAGTACAACGATTTGCCTTTAGTTTCATGCGACTATCGCGGAAGTGATGCTTCTTCGATTCTGGATTCCAGCTTAACGCTGGTGATGGATGGCGACATGGTAAAGGTTTTGGCTTGGTACGACAATGAGTGGGGCTACAGTCAGCGGGTGGTTGACTTGGCTGAATTGGTTGCCGAACGTTGGGAAGCTTAATCCGAAGGTAGAAGGCATTAGTCATTCGGCAGAAGGTAAAAAATGCTGACATTTTGTACTTTTGAGTCGATTTCTAGCAGACTGGTTATTTCTGTTTTCGAGCGGTAGAGACTTTTGGCAGTCGATAGTTGGCGAGTAGAAGATGAAATATGGCGCAGGGCAAGGCACTGCCGTGTCCTGCGCCCGATATCCGTAGGCTGCTACTCCCAGCTATCGAACTTTTTGCAATAATACTTCGATCGGGCTTTCGGGTCTGCTTGATGATAAACTTGTTGTGTGTTCGTAGTAAACGCTTAAAATTGCTTTGGTTAAGTTCTCCGAAAACCCCAAATATTAAAAAAATAAAAATTCCGACTATAAAAGTTAAAAACCTGAAAAAATAGCAACAGCTACGGTAGAGTTTTGGAAGTAAAATGTGGTATGAAAAAAGCGTTAATTAGTGGTATATCAGGTCAGGACGGAGCTTATTTAGCTAAACTGTTGCTCGATCGAGGTTATGAAGTTTGCGGCACCTCCAGGGACGCCCAAATTTCTAGTTTCGGAAACCTGGGCCGTTTGGGCATCCGAGACAGAGTAAAACTAGAATCCATGTCTCTCAACGATTTTCGCAGCGTCTTACAGGTTCTAGCGAAAATTGAGCCCGACGAAGTGTACAATCTAGCCGGCCAAAGTTCCGTCGGTCTGTCTTTTGAACAACCCGTTGAAACCCTCGAAAGCATTGCCACAGGCACATTGAATCTGTTAGAAGCAATTCGGTTTACAGGCGGCAAAATTAAACTTTACAATGCCAGTTCCAGCGAATGTTTTGGGGATACCGGAGGCAATCCAGCGGATGAAAATACGCCTTTTCGCCCCAGAAGTCCTTACGCGGTAGCGAAAGCAACGGCATTTTGGGAAGTAGCGAATTATCGGGAAGCGTACAATTTGTTTGCGTGTTCTGGTATTTTGTTCAATCACGAGTCGTCGCTGCGGCCGGAGAGGTTTGTAACGCAAAAGATTGTATCTGTTGTGTGCCGGATTGCTGCGGGTAGTTCCGAAAAACTGCATTTGGGAAATATTTCAGTGCAGCGGGACTGGGGTTGGGCGCCGGAATATGTGGAGGCGATGTATTTGATGCTGCAGCAGGAAGAACCGGACGATTATGTAATTGCCACGGGTGTAAGCTATCCTTTGGAGGAGTTTGTGCAGACAGCGTTTGTTTCTGCGGGTTTGGATTGGCAGGAACATTTAGTAACCGATGCGAGTCTCTACAGACCGACGGAGATTGCAGTTGGGAGGGGAAATCCGGCTAAGGCAAAAGAAAAATTGGGATGGGAGGCGAAGTATAAGATGCCTGATGTGGTGCGAATGATGGTGGAAGCGAGGATGGGTAAGGTGTGAGAATTTTTTCATAAAAAATAGCCCTTTGTTTGCAATAAATACCTGTTGTGAATTATCAGCGGTTGTGTACCCTTTTCAAGATGTGAAACAATGCAAGTAGTTATATTAGCCGGCGGTTTGGGGACACGTCTCCGAGAAGAAACAGAATTTCGTCCCAAGCCCTTAGTAGATGTGGGGGGGTATCCGATTCTCTGGCATATTATGAAGACCTATGCCCACTACGGCTTCCTGGATTTTATTGTGTGTTTGGGCTACAAAGGCAACATGATTAAGGAATATTTCCTGAATTATGAAGCGATGAATAATGATTTTACGGCGTTGCTGAATTAGGGTATGATAAGGTTATAGTGCGAGCGCCAAAAAATAACACTTCAAAAAACGCAGAGCTTATGCAATGTCCTGAATGTCAATCAACTCATGTTAATAAAAATGGTCATAAAAAAGGTAAACAGAATTATATTTGTGTCGGTTGTGGCAGACAATTTATAGATTGCTATCAACCTCATAAAGGTTACTCGGAAGAAGTTAAACGTGAATGTCTCAAAATGTATGTCAATGGTATGGGTTTTCGAGCAATTGAGAGGATTAAAGGAGTACATCACACCAGCATTATAAATTGGGTCAAGCAAGTAGGAGAATTGCTCCCTGATGCTTACGAACCAGACACAATTCCCCGGGTGGGAGAACTTGATGAACTAGAAACGTTTGTTGGTCAAAAAAAATAAGCTTTGGCGAGCGACGGCAGTAAATCACTTTCAGCCAGGGATTTTAGGATGGGTATTGGGAGATCATAGTGCTATAACTTTTCGACAACTATGGGAATTAGTTGGCAATTGGAAATGTTACTTTTATATCACAGATGGATGGCCAGTTTACCCCATGTTTATCCCAGATGGAGACCAAATTATCTGTAAAACTTACATGACCAGAGTAGAGGGCGAGAATACGCGACTACGACATTACGCAAGCCCGGCTTCATCGCAAGACACTGTGCTATTCTAAGTCGGTAGAAATGCTTAAACATTCTATTCGGTTAGTAATTCATTATCTTAAGTTTTGGGATGTTCCGGTTCCCTATCCATCCTATGATTTCAATCGCCCTCAAACGAGGCAAATCGGGTAGCCCAAACATCCCTTGCCCGCACTTATCATACCTCAATTCAGCAACGCCGATTTTACTATTTGCTTGGGTCGCCAGAATTGCATTACCTATCACGAAGAGCATCGCCAGCAAGATTTTAAGGTAACAGTGGCGGAAACTGGCTCGGAAAGCATGACTGGAGGGCGGGTGAACGGGTGGAGAAATATATAGCTCGCGATAACTTTATGGTGACATACGGGGATGGAGTTGCTGATGTAGATATTAGCAAACTGGCTGATTTTCACAAGTCCCACGGCAAGCTGGCAACTGTGACGACAGTGCGTCCTATTCCTCGCTTCGGAATGCTAGATGTAGACAATTCCGGCCGGGTACGGGAGTTTGTTGAGAAACCTGAAGTAGACGGCTGGGCAAGTGCGGGATACATGATACTCAACCGCCCCATTTTTGATTATTTAGGGCGAGATGAGTGCGTTTTAGAGCAAGAGCCGCTACAGCGTTTGGCTGCGGAAGGGCAATTGATGGCTTACCGACACGGCGGTTTCTTTTTCACGATGGATACTTACCGGGAATACAAGTATTTGAACGAGCTGTGGGATAATGGAGAGGCTCCTTGGAATGTGTGGGAATGAGGGAGGAAGTAGGAAGGGGCGATTATTTAAACTCAGCAAGCTGGGGGAATCAGGTAAATAAATTGGGTTGATTTTGTTTTAGGAAAAAATAATATCTATCACTCGGTATATTTTGTTTGCATCTGGTGGTAATATATTTCAGGGCAAGTTGCAAGCAAAGGCTGCGTTATAATTCTGAAACCATGGGTGCTTGGGTGCCTTACAATGAAGTGGAAACAGAGAAACCGAAAAATTAGAGAATCGAGTAAACCACAATAAAAGGGAGTTCAAATCCTAATGGAACTAGAACAAATTCAATCGCAAGAACAAGTGCGTCAAGACGAAAGTGAACAAATCAAGTATCAGTTAACCCAAACCGAAACTTTGTTGGAACAAACACAACATCAACTTAGAGAAATGCAGGTTCATCACGATAAAACTCTTTCTTACTATAGCGCTCATGTCAAAAACTTGATCGGCATACTGTGGGAAACAATCCCTCAAGAACGCATGGATGTGATTTTAGCTCTGCAAGGTTCAATCCAACAAAGTGCAAGAATAGCTAGCGTGGCTGAATATTGTGCCAAAGGGTGGGCTGGTGACTTGATTGAAATTGGCTGTTTTTTGGGTGGAACAACGGTTAAGCTAGCTGAAGTAGCTAAGAAATATAACCGACGAATGATAGCTGTAGATCCGTGGCAACTGGGAACTCAAAATTGTCATGGTGGGGAGTACGAAACTTTTTTGAAAAACACAGAAGCCTATAGAGATGTCATAGATATTGTGAGATCGGATTCTTTGGATCCTCAAACTATTGCTAAAATCAAAAATAAGCAGTTATGTTTTGCGTTTGTAGATGGCTTGCATACATATGAAGCCTGTCTGCAAGACATACAAACAGTCGCTCATTGCTTTGGTGTTATAGCTGTAGATGACACAACTTGGAGTCCTGATGTAGTTCGGGCTTTTAGAGAAGGAGCTGCACTTACAAATCGCAATTATCTCTGTATTCCAGTTTTGAGAGAAAGTTATCTTTTGTGGGCTTAATCAACCATCAAGTTTCCTGAAGTCAATTTGGGTGGAATGGGAACACTTGCACAAGCAAGCGAATTAATTTAAAAACCCATTCCTACTTATTCCATTCTCCTGCCTCTAAGTAACTTCAGCCATCTGGAACAAAGCTTTTAGAGCGTCAATGTTGACAAGCGTATCTTCAAAACCGTCTATCTGGTAAATAAGTTGGCGCAAGTAAGATCCTTCAATACTTTCGCCGATTAAGTAGTAGTAATCAAGTCCCGCTTGACGGCTGAGAATATAGTAACATATTGCCGGGTGATGGGGCGTTAAAATATCTATCACCTTGGTTCCCGGACTGCAAAATACCAGGTTAGTCTCTCCACCGCCGTGCATACTAACTACAACTTTAGCTCCCCTCAGCAGCGAAGCTGTTTCTGCTAGCGAAATTGATTCGGCATAGATAGTTACAAATCCGTGTTGGTGCAAAACTTCTAAAACTTCATCTTCATTAATAATTCTCCGGCTCTGTCCAAGGTTCCGGCTGATATATATGCGTTCGGGCGGCAGGGAGTTTGGTTTCGCTGCGGCGGGCAGAAATTTGCTTCTGAGAAATTCTACCGCCCATTTAGTTGGACAGCAGACTAGGCCGGGGTAAGACGAAACAATTAACCTATCGGCTTGTATATGAGGGTATTTCCTGCTATCTACGATTTTATGTTCGGGAATTCCCAATAGCTTTAGTGTTTCCTTGTGAAAGGGCGCATCGTAACTTCTCACCACAAATTTGTCGATGCTATCGAGTACGATTCCGCTCAATTCTATCAGTCCCAATTTTGGCAGTGTATCCAACATCCAATGATAATATATGGCACTTGTATTCCCTGATAAAACTGCTACTGTCCCGTCAATTTTGTGAATAGGAGAATACGTAACTTCGCCTAAATTCCCGGTATCTATAACACTTGAAACATCTAGCAGGATCTTATGGTCTGGCGCCAGGTAAGCTGTTTTTCTGTCATTAAGTTGACAAAATCTTCCGTCGGATACTGTGGCAACAAAGGTGGCCGGTGAATCAAATTTCTTCCAGCTTTTCAGTTCAGGATGCACCTCTCTATCGACTGTTTTTGGCATCTCAATTTCGACTTGATGGCGGGGATGTATATCTGCATAGTTAGTTGCATCCAGTTTAAATTCAACGGCCCACTCTCTAGTTGAGGCATAAAACCCTTGAGGAGGAATTAGTGGCTGCGCTTTTTTGAAACAAACATTTGCTTCCTCTAGCTTACCTTGTTGCTGCAGAATATTTGCCAAGTGTTTTTGAGCTTCAAGGTAAGTTCCTGGAATCTCTTTACTGATTAACTCTTCTATACAATAAACCGCTTCTTCCAATCTATTTTGTTGAACGAGACAGCCCGCTAGTGCCAGATAAGCGTGGTAGTGTTGAGGAGGTTTTGCCAGGGCTTTCTGGTAAGAGTTAATTGCGTGATTTATTTCATTTATTTTTAAAAAACAATGCCCCAAATAAATGTAAAGATTTCCAATTTCTGGCTGCAACTCGATGGATTTTCTGTAATAGTTTAGGGCAGCATAATGTTGTTTTTGGTCGGATAAAATGTGACCGACATGGAGGTATACTTCCCAGTTATCTGGTTTTAATTTTATGGCTTCTTGGTAGTATCTTAGGGCTTGTTCTCGTCGATTTTGCTGTTGCATTATCTGCCCTAGATTTATATATACTTCGTCTGAGTGGGGGGAAGTAGGTTGAATAAACAGTGACTTTTCATAAGCCTGTACGGCATCGCTTACCAGACCTTTTCGCGCTAGTAGTTTCCCAAAACAGGCGTAGAATTCCGCTGAATATGATTGATTTAGTATAGAGTTCAAGAATTTAGCTATCAAAGCTACTTGGGCGTCGTATTTATTTTGCTTTGCTAGATTTTCCGCCCAGCGGCGGTAGGCTAGAGTGATGGAGGGTGTAAGCGAAAGTGCCTGGTGGAAAGAGGCAAGGGCTTCCTCCCATTGACCTTTTTGGGCAAAGAAGTCTCCCAAGCGCCAGTGAGCTTCCTCAAGTGAAGCTGGCAAGAAAGATTTACACTTGTTTTGAAATTCTGTTGATGGTCGGATGATTTCAGCGATCGCTTGGGGCCGCGAGCGCCCGCTTGACTGCATAATTTCCAGAAACCCCGCAATGCCTTTCTCGTCTAGGGAGCGTTTCACATAGGCGCAGAAAAGTTCTTGGACGAAATCTGCATCGCTGAGGTGGTTGGTTTTTTGCAAAAAGGCTGCGTCGTCCGGGGGAAATTGCTCCAGATAACTGACTTTAGCCAAGGCTTTTCCTAACTGGTCGTCAGACATAAAAAATGGGTGAAGCTCTATTGCTCTTCGGTACGAAACAACTGCTGCGTTTAGATCGCCGAGTTGTTCTAACGCTTCCCCTAAAAGGTTGTGAACTAAAGCCTCTTGTGGGTTAAGCTGGATCGCTCTTTGATATGTGTCGATCGCCCCGCGCCAATCCCCCTGTTGCGCTAAAGCATTCCCCAAATCCAAATAAATTTCAAAGTTATCTGGTTGAATATTTAGGAGGTTGCGGTATGCTTGCACGTCATTTGGATTTAGTTGTACTGCACGGCGGTAGGAGGCGATCGCAGCCTCCAAATCCAACTCTCTTCGCTGCTGTAAAAGATCTGCTATGCAGCCGTAAATCCAATCCACATCCGGGTTAAGAATACTTGCTTGGCGGTAAGCCGCGATCGCCTCATCTAACCGGCCCAGTTTCACCAAACTCTGCCCCAATCCACAGTAAGAACCAAAGTGATCGGCCTTGAGTTCAGTAGCTTTACGAAAGGCAGCCACTGCTTCCTCCCACTGTTGTTGTCGATCTAAAGCATCCCCCAAGTGATGATAAGACCAAGAAAAATCCGGGTTGAGTTCTAGGGCGCGGCGGTAAGATGCGATCGCTTCCTCGAATTGACCGAGTTTCGCTAGAGCTTCCCCTAAATTGTGGTGAGACCAAGATAGGTCAGGATTTAGCTCAATGGCACGGCGGTAGGCTGCGATCGCTTCATCTAAATTGCCTGACTCTAGAAAATGATCTCCTTCGTGGATATGGGTTACAGCCGTTTTCTCTGCATTCATTTTGAATAAGTGCCACTTGTGATAAACTTGCAACGTAGTTGATTTTAACTGAAGTGTGCGAGCAAGACAAGAACTCACTGGACTGACCTGACCCTACTCAAACACAGTAAAATACTGAATTGAGGATTTACGGTTGACATGGGGAACATTTTGCGAACCCTACCAGTCTGTCCACACTGAGGCAAGTTGCCTTCGGTCGAAGCAATCTAGCCAATAACAAGGAAAAATCAGGAGAGGAGACGAAGGACAAAATGCACCAAGTCGTGCAGATAATAGTAGATGAAATATCTTACATGAAAACATTTGTTTCAACAAAATTCATAGAGGTATATAGGTATTATTGTGGTTGAACTAATTGCCGTTAAGGAGGAACTAAAATGACAAACTGGCAAAAAACATTTTTATTTAAAGGAAAAGAGTTATATTACAATCGCATACCGTATAACAATCCGTCGGAAAGAGCGGTTGAAGTTTCGATTGGGTTTAACTTTCTGATTAATCTCCAAAATTCAGACCGTGTTCTAGAAGTGGGTAACGTACTTTCGCGCTATGAAAGCTCACTGGGCGAACAGATGGGGGTTATTAAAAGAAGAATTATAGACAAATTTGAAATAGATATAGGTGTGGATAACGAAGATTTAATGACTCTTGAATCCGAGGAAAAATATGATGCTATAGTTTCAATCTCTACCGTAGAACATATAGGTCAGGGACTTGCTCCGGGCGGTGCTTACGGTGAGTCTACAGAAATTGGCGATCATCGGGAAGCTCCACTGAAGGCAATCGCGAAGATCTACGATTTGCTGGCTCTTGAGGGAAAAGCATTGATTACAGTTCCCTTTGGAGTCCTTACGGATGGAGGATGGTACATTCAGTTCAGCGCACAGTATCTGGCACTCTTAAAAAAATATGGAATTCCTCAAGAAGCCATCCGTACAAGTTTCTTAAGATTAATTAATAGAGATCCAACAAAGGATAGCGTCAAAATGCTTTGGGAAGAAATAGAAGAGATAGAACTTAGTAATGTAGAGTACAACCATCCTTTCCCCTTTGCAAATGCGATCGCTGTTATAGAGCTTTGTAAGGTTTCCAACGATTTTCATTTAGACTTAAATATCGATCCTACCCCTCTGTTTTACAATAGGCCCTATAAAAATCGGGTGGAAGTGGATCAATACAAGGCGCAATTACACCCTCCTCAGACAGATTTAGAGCAATACAACCAGCCCGAATATCAAACTCAGGCGAAGGTGGAAATAATATCGGTTCATGTACCCAAAACAGCAGGAACAACATTTTATCAAGTTTTAAGTGATGTTTATGGTACTGAATCTGTTTTCAGGGATAATGTGAATGTTCCCGAAAGTCAAATTAAACCATCTGCTTTACCAGCAAACATTAAAGTTATTCATGGTCACTTTGCCTTAAACAAGTACAAAGGCTATTTTCATAATGCTAAAAAAGTAATCTGGTTGAGAAACCCTGTAATGCGATTAATATCAAATTACTTTTTTTGGCGGATGCAAAAGGTTGGTATTCCACGCAATATGGACGTCTTGGGAATCGTAGAGTTTGCCAATCTTCCTGGGGTGCGAAATATAGTAGCTAAATTGATTGGGAAAAATCATCTGAGTAATTTTTACTTTGTCGGAATTCAGGAGTTTTTCCAGTCAGACTTAGAAGACTTAAAAACGATGATGGGGTGGAGTGATCTTAGCGTTCTTTTTACTAATGCTAATACATTTCCTGATTATGATATTCAATTACGAAAAATATTAGATGATAACGAAATTGTCAAGAAGTTAGCACAGAGCAATAGTCTCGATATGGAACTGTATCAAGAGGCTCTGAACCTGCGAGCAAAGCGTAGGAATGAATTAGGTGGATTCCACCAGCTTCTGCAACTTAGTGAACAGTCTCAGTCGCAATTGCATCAAGCACAGAGTCAATTCGCACAATCCCAGTTGCAACTGCACCAGACTCAGGGTGAATTGGAGCAATCTCAGACTCAACTGCACCAGACTCAGGGTGAATTGGAGCAATCTAAGTCTCAACACCACCAGACTCAGACGGAATTGGCACAATCTCAGTCTCAACTGCACCAAACTCAAGCAGTATTGGTACACTCTCAGTTGGAGCTGCACCAGACTCAGGCGGAATTGGAGCAATCTCAGACTCAACTGCACCAGACTCAGGGAGAGTTGGAGCAATCTCAGGCTCAACTGCACCAGACTCAGGGAGAGTTGGAGCAATCTCAGTCTCAACTGCACCAAACTCAAGCAGTGTTGGTACACTCTCAGTTGGAGCTGCACCAGACTCAGGGAGAATTGGAGCAATCTCAGGCTCAACTGCACCAGACTCAGGGAGAATTGGAGCAATCTCAGGCTCAACTGCACCAGACTCAGGGAGAATTGGAGCAATCTCAGGCTCAACTGCACCAGACTCAGGGAGAATTGGAGCAATCTCAGGCTCAACTGCACCAGGCTCAGGGTGAATTGGAGCAATCTCAGGCTCAACTGCACCAGACTCAGGGTGAATTGGAGCAATCTCAGGCTCAACTGCACCAGGCTCAGGGAGAATTGGAGCAATCTCAGGCTCAACTGCACCAGGCTCAGGGAGAATTGGAGCAATCTCAGGCTCAACTGCACCAGACTCAGGGAGAATTGGAGCAATCTCAGGCTCAACTGCACCAGACTCAGGGAGAATTGGAGCAATCTCAGGCTCAACTGCACCAGACTCAGGGAGAGTGGGAGCAATCTCAGGCTCAACTGCACCAGACTCAGGGAGAATTGGAGCAATCTCAGGCTCAACTGCACCAGACTCAGGGAGAATTGGAGCAATCTCAGGCTCAACTGCACCAGACTCAGGGAGAATTGGAGCAATCTCAGGCTCACCTGCACCAGACTCAGGGAGAATTGGAGCAATCTCAGGCTCAACTGCACCAGACTCAGGGAGAGTGGGAGCAATCTCAGGCTCAACTGCACCAGACTCAGGGAGAATTGGAAAGATTGAAACTTCCGCCAGTCATTCACAGGCAGGCTGATGTGCAACAAAGTCAGACTCAGTACAAACTCCTGTTGTGGGAGGGATGGTACGCTTATCACAAAGGCGATCAGAACGGAATGGCTCACTTTCTCAAAGAATCTTTGAAGTGTACGCCTTTATCACCAACAGAAACTATCTTGGACTGGTTAGAAAAATTTTCCCAATTCTCTTCGGAAAAGGGAGTCCACCTCGATACCAACTCGCTAATCAATTCAGCGGAATGGAAAGAATTGATGCGGCGCAGCCTTAATGGTAAGGTGTCAGTAGCAGTACGTTAAATAAAAATAGCTAGCAATATTAACTTACTTGCTTGAAAAATGCGATCAAAAATGTCAAGTTACTTGACAATTAATTTGTCTCTAAATTGATTCTTCTAAAAGCCGTTGAGGGTAGGACAATAATTGGTATGTTGAAAAATACACTGACTTCTTCTTTAGGTATTAATTTCGTAGGTCACGTGAGCGGGGAATATGGTTTGGGAGAAGGAGCAAGAGGCACTCTAAGAGGAATGGAATCGGTAGGTATCCCCTTCACAATTAATGATATTAAAGTAGATTGGCACAGGAACTTAGATGATAGCTACACAAATGTTTCTCAAAATATTCAATACCCCATCAACCTGATTCATATCAATCCAGGGGATGGCATGATTGAAGGTCTGGGTACTGAATATTTTAAGGGGCGATATAATATTGGTTACTGGGCTTGGGAATTGCCAATTTTACCCCGCGTCTGGGAGTATGCTTTTGATTTATTCGATGAGATTTGGACTTATAGTAATTATACGGCTGAAACAATAGCTAGGCAATCACCAATTCCTGTTCTCAAACTACCACCTAGTATTGCTCTACCATCAACATCTGTGGACAGAAAGGCATTAGGACTACCTCAAGGAAAATTTGTTTTTCTGTTTATGTTTGATTTTCACAGTACGCTAGCACGCAAAAATACATTGGGTACTATTGAAGCCTTTAAACAAGCTTTCCCTCAATCAAACAATGAGGATGTATTGCTCGTCATAAAGTCTTCTAACGGACATTTTCATCCTCAGCAGAGAGAACAACTGAAAGAGCAAGCGGAGGACTGGCCCTCCATTCGCTTAATAGATGGGCATTTGAAGAAAGAAGAGCTTTATGGCTTAGTTAAAAGCTGTGACTGCTATGTATCGTTGCACCGTGCTGAGGGCTTTGGTTTGACAATGGCAGAAGCGATGTATTACGGCAAGCCAGTGATAGCGACAGCCTACTCATCTAATATGGAATTTATGAATGTAGGCAATAGTTTTCCTGTTAAATACGATTTAGTGACACTTGCGGAAAATTATGGCCCTTACTCGCAAGGAAATGTTTGGGCAGAACCCGACATTGATCATGCTGCGTCTTTAATGCAATATGTTTTTCAAAATTATCAGGAAGCGCAGCAAGTAGGTGCTAAAGCTGCTCAAGATATCAAATCTTTGCTGAGTCCGCAAGCTGTTGGCAACAAAATTAGAAATCGCCTTGAACAGATAATGAAAATTAGGATTACGAGAGAATTAGCGCAAGCTAAAGTTCAACTGCCTGTATTCAAGGACGAAGCTTTTTTGCAACAAACTGAGGGTCTGAACGATGGATTATTTTTGGAAGTTGCTTATGAGACTTATCTCAAACGTAAGCCTGATAAGGAAGGGAAAAATCACCACATTCAGGATTTAGGTAACGGCAGTAGGACGCGCCAAGACTTGCTCACCATACTGCGACAATCACCTGAATTTGAGTCGCTGTGGAAGCTCCTAAAGAAAGAATTATTATCTTCATCTTTGGGTTTAGAAGTTATTTCAATTCATGTACCCAAAACAGCCGGGATAACATTTGGCAAAGTTCTCCAACAGGTTTACGGTGCAGAGCAAGTTTTTTGGGAAGATGGCAAATTGCCCTTAGCCACCATCTTGGATCAGCGTTTAATTAGACTGCAAACTCAAGTGATTCACGGTCAATTTCCAGCTAGCAGGTACAAAGAATGCTTGTTATATTCTTCTCCTAAACTAATTGCATGGCTGAGGCATCCGATTACTCGTTTAATTTCTGGGTATTGTGATTGTATTGGTAAGCCTGCTGAAGCGAGTGAAAATGATTTTCAAGAAGATGTAAATAAGACTCAACCTGATTTAGTTGAATTTGCCGAGATGCCGGAAAATCAAAATGTTATATCTGAATACCTGCGAGGAATAGAAATCACCGATTTTTTCTTTATAGGTATCCAAGAATTTTTTCAGGATGATCTAAACAACTTGAAAGAAATCCTAGATTGGCCAGAGTTAGAAATTGGTTGGAATAATAAAAATAAATATCAAGGGTATCATACCTATGTAAACAAGGTGTTGGGTGATAAAAACATGGTGGCTAAGCTAGCAGCTCTCAATAGTGATGATATTGAAGTTTATCAAACGGCATTAAACTTGAGACAAAAGCGGAAAGCCATAACTAGGATAATCTCATAATTATTGGAGATGGGCGGTATTATTATGAGTGAACAAAAGGCTGCGACGACTACCCTTAAGCGACAGCTAGGTATTATCAATGACCAGCCAAGCTTAACCAATCCCGTCTCGCAGATGGCCACAGAGGGCCAGTGCCGATCAGATGCCTTCTACTTCAGCTATTTCTACTAAGCCAAAAACAAGACGAATGTTAAATCATCAACTAAATAATTCTTTGGGTGTAAATTTAGCCGGTCATATAACCGGTGATTTTGGTTTGGCAGAAGCCGCCAGAGGAAATCTCAGAGCCCTAGAAGCAGCCCAAATTCCCTTGGCAGCTAAGGATCTGAAAATAGATTGGCTACCCAACTCCGATACCAGCTACAAAAAATTTTCCGACGACAATCCATATCCAATCAACATAGTCCAAACCAACCCCAATTGGGTTAAGCAGATTTTAGCCGGGTACTTTCCCGGCATTGGTTCTGAATATTTCAAAGGCAAATACAATATAGGTGTCTGGCTATGGGAACTGCCCGTATTTCCCTCTGAATGGCAGTGGGCCTTTGATTTATTTGATGAAATCTGGACTACCAGTAATTTTTGTGCAGAAGCATTTTCGGCTGTCTCCCAGGTTCCTGTACTCAAAATTCCTGTTAGCCTCGCATTCCCGCAACCATTATTAACAAGAGAAAACCTCAACTTACCAAAAGATAAGTTTATTTTTCTATTCATGTTTGACTTTGGCAGTTCCTTTGAACGGAAAAATCCCTTTGCCACCGTTGAGGCATTTAAACGAGCTTTTGGTAAATCTAATCCAGATGTTTTGCTCGTTCTCAAGTTTGCCAATGCTCATCTTTTTCCGCAACGGCGACAGGAACTAATTGATTTAGCTGAGGGTTGGTCATCTCTTCAGTTTATAGACGGGCATTTGAAAAAAGAAGAGATTCACGGCTTGGTTAATAGTTGTGACTGTTATGTGTCTCTGCATCGGGCTGAAGGATTCGGTTTAACAATGTCGGAAGCCATGTACTACGGCAAGCCAGTAATAGCCACAGCCTATTCATCTAATATGGAATTTATGAATGTTGGCAATAGTTTTCCGGTTAAATACGAACTGGTGACAACAACTGAAGATTACGGAGCTTACCCCAAAGGAAGTGTCTGGGCGGAACCAGATATTGCTCATGCTGCGTTTCTCATGCAGTCTGTATTTGATAATTATCAGGAAGCTCAGAAAACAGGAAAAATAGCAGCCAAGGAAATCAGGTCTTTATTAAGTCCTCAAGCTGTAGGTATAAAAATAAAAAATCGCCTTGAATTTATCACGGGACATCTAAATCATACCCAGTTGTCAAATCGGTTCCATGAACTTCAGACAGAAAGAGATCTATTGGCTCGCCAAGCCCAAGCTTGGAGACAGACAGCATTGCAGGTACAGAAAGAGTTAGCAAAATACTCTTAATCTTAACCACAATAGCACTTAGTTGTCAAGCATTTATTCTAGATATTTCTTAAGTAAAAGACGAACAATGTTCAATCAAACAATAGATTCTAATTTCGGCATCAATTTTATTGGACACCTGAGCGGTGAATATGGTCTGGGAGAAGGTTCGAGGGCCACTCTCAGAGCGATCGAAGCTGCTGGCGTTCCCTATGCACTCAAGGATATTAAGGTAGATTGGCATCGAAATTTAGATAACAGCTACACAAGTTTTTCCGAGCAAAATCCCTATCCCATTAACCTGATTCATACTCTGCCAGAACCCGTTGTTTTCAACATGGTCGATCGCGAATGCTTTAAAGGTCGATACAATATTGGCTTCTGGGCGTGGGAACTGCCGCTATTTCCTCCAGGGTGGCTGTACGCCTTTTCTTTATTTGACGAGATATGGACTTATAGCAATTACTGCGCTGAAGCGATCGCCCCCGTATCTCCCGTCCCTGTGATTAAGATGATGTCCAGCCTTGAATTTCCCGAACCGTCATTTGATAGAGAACAATTAGGATTACCCCAAGACAAATTTATTTTTTTGTTCATGTTTGACTTCCACAGTACCATAGGTCGCAAAAATCCCTTTGCTACTTTGGAGGCATTTAAGCGAGCTTTTGCTCAATCGAATGAAGATGTCTTACTGGTACTCAAGTTTTCTAATGGCAACTTTTTCCCCAAAGAGCGAGACCAACTCAAAGCGCAAGCAGCAGGCTGGCCAGTTCACTTTATAGATGGGCATTTAAAGAGAGAAGAACTTCATGCTTTAGTTGCCAATTGCGACTCCTATGTTTCCCTGCACCGGGCCGAAGGTTTTGGTTTGACAATGGCAGAAGCGATGTACTACGGCAAACCCGTAATCGCGACTGGCTACTCATCTAATATGGAATTTATGAATGTCGGCAATAGTTTTCCAGTAAAATATGACATAGTGACGCTGACCGAAGATTATGGGCCTTACTTTAAAGGCAATTACTGGGCAGATCCCAGTATCGAGCATGCAGCATCATTAATGCAGTATGTTGTTGAAAATCCCCAAGCAGCCCAGCAAGTAGGAGCAAGAGCCGCTCAAGAAATCAAGTCTTTACTGAGTCCTCAACTTCAAGGCATCAAAATCAAAAATCGGTTGGAAATCATTAGAAACCGGATGAACCAATCTACAAACTGGTCAACCCGCATTCATCAGATGCAGCAAGAGACGGCTTTTGCCCAGTCCCAAATCCAAGTTTGGCGCCAGACAACCCAGCAAGTTCAATCTGAACTAGCGCAATACCAAAGGCTTGCTAAGACTTGACCAATTTGATTTACTGTAAATATTTTTGATGAGGAGTTCAATCATGTTCAATAACACAAATTTTAATTTTGGAGTTAATATTATCGGTCATGTGAGTGGCGAGTTTGGGTTGGGCGGGGGTGTGCGAGGCACAATCAGAGCCATAGAAGCAGCTAACATTCCTTTCACAATCAAGGATCTGAAAGAAGATTCGCAACGCAACTTAGATTCTACATACACCAATTTTTCCAGCGATTATTCTTATCCTATTAATATCGTCCATACCAACCCGCACGAATCCTTGTTGAATTCTATCGATCCGGAATATTTTAATAATCGCTATAATATTGGTTTTTGGATTTGGGAACTTCCGGTATTTCCTGATATTTGGATGGGGGCTTTTAATCGATTTGATGAGGTGTGGACTTATAGTAATTATACTTCTGAAACCATTTCCGATGTCTCGCCTCTTCCAGTTGTGAAATTACCGCCTAGCATTTATTTACCGCCCAACGAATTGGGCAGAGAAGCTTTAGGATTACCTAAAGACAAATTTATTTTTCTGTTCATGTTCGACATGGGCAGCGGTTTTGAGCGAAAAAATCCTTTTGCTACCATTGAGGCGTTTAAAAAAGCTTTTGGGAAGTCTAATGAAGATGTTTTACTGATTATTAAGTTTAGACCTCATCCTTACTATCAAAATCAGTACGATCAACTAAAAGCAATGACAGAAGACTGGCCATCTATTCAACTTATCGAAGGGCATTTAAGCAAGGAAGAGGTTCATGCCTTAGTAGATAATTGTAACTGCTATGTATCGCTACATCGGGCTGAGGGTTTTGGTTTGACTATGGCGGAGGCAATGTATTACGGCAAGCCAGTCATAGCTACGGCTTATTCATCCAATACCGATTTTATGAATGTCGGCAATAGTTTTTTGGTAAAGTACGATCTAGTGGCAACTACTGAAGCTTATGGACTTTACCCAAAAGGTAGTATCTGGGCTGAGCCGGATATTGATCATACAGCTTCGCTCATGCAGTATGTTTTTGAAAATTATCCGCAAGCACAGCAAGTAGGAGCGAGAGCAGCTAACGAGATTAGGTCTTTATTCAATCCCCAGGCGATAGGTCAAAAAATTAGACATCGCCTGGAATATATTATGAGGACAATAGAAGAGAAAAAGTGGTACGAATCCCAAGCTCAAGCTTGGAGACAGGCGGCAAAACAGGCTCAGACAGATTTAGATATTTTGCAACATCAAGTCTCGCAAAAATTGTTTTGAAGATGAGCTGACAGCATTCAGTCCCCTCAAACTCTATGAATCTTCTGCGCGCATACAGCATATGTAAAAACAATACGATTTATCTGGATTATCGTTGAGGTTTTCACTGTTAAGAAATTCCTCGTTGAAATGATCCATACTTGATGTATCTATAGACTGTGAGAGGTCAATCAGTCCCTTAGATTGAATTATTTTGAAGTTATGCTTCTCCAATAGTTCGCATAAATCTTTGTGATAATACTCAAGCTTGTGTTCGGGATGTATGTAACCGTCGGGAACTTGTAGCTTAGTAGCTCGCCTGTTAGGGGTATCTAGAGCTAACTTGCCGCCCGGTTTTAATAATTTGTATGCTTTTGAAAGAACTTTTTCCGCATCTTCTACAGTGATGTGTTCTATTGACTCTCCAGACCAAATTAGATCGAAAAAATTGTCTTCAAATAAACTTAAGTCTGTCATACTTCCATAGACATAATTAATTTCGCAGTCTTTGTACTTAACCTGTTTTGACCACTCAGGTCCCGGAAACATCATTTTATCGGGATGGAAGTCTAGTATGTAAAGTTTTTCTGGAACATAAGAATAACCTAGCTGTAGCAACGCTCCTTTTGGATCTGAGGCGGAATAACCTCCTAGGTCTAACACCACTTTAGCAGGTGGAAGTAGTGTCTTGACCATTTTCATTCTGGCACTGTGAAGTTTATGAAGAAGTGGGTTTCCGACTTCACCATCTGGAAGCCGTGCTTGAAATTCATTTGATTCAATCATTCTTCTGATGACAGCAGATCGAGACAAACCTGCACTGAGTTCGCCCAACCAACTATCTAATCCATCGGGATCTGCTTCACGCTCAAAGATGACCCAGTATGCCATCCATAGAAAACTTTTGTCATTTTTAGCGTGAGTGGATAAAGTCTTTTGAATGGCTTCTTCCAAGGACTTAGTTGCTTCAGGGTTCATGGTAATTCCTCTAATCTCGATTGATTGCTTCTAATGGTAAATGGGATATTTGAGCATGGCTCAACTTACGAAATACAGACTATCTTGCACAGAAAATTAGAAAATCTTGGGTTCTAACTCTAAGGCCTGACGGTAACAAGAACTTGCCTCATCTATTCGACCTTTTTGGGTCAATACTTCCCCTAAATTATAGTGGAACCATGAGAAATCTGACTTAAGTTCTATGGCGCGGCGGTAACAAGCGATCGCTCCCTCCACATCTCCTTGATGTCGCAGCATATCTCCTAAATTGTTGTGGATATACGGATCGTCAGGTTTTAACTCGATCGCGCGGCGGTAACAGTTCATCGCTTCCTCCCGCTGACCTTTTGCACTCAAAGCATCGCCTAACAATTGGTAAGGTTTATACCCATTTGGTTGAACCTCAATAGCGTGGCGGTAACAAGCGATCGCCCGCTCCATATCATTCTTTTGCGCGAAAAGCGACCCCAACTGCAAGTGCGCCTCACCGCATTCGGGATTTACCTGCAACGCCATCTGATAAAAGACGATCGCCCCATCCGACCAATTCTTCCGCACCAAAGCATCAGCCAACCCAACATAAAGGTCAGCATCATTCGGCGCAATCTCCAGAGCCTTGTGATACAACTGCACGTCATCACGATTCTCCTGAATCGCGCGCCCGTACAAACGCATCGCCTCCTTCAAATCCCACTGCGATCGCATCCTCAAAGCATCAGCCAACTTTTGCGAAAGCCACGGCAAATCCGCCTGAATTTCCGCAGCACGGCGGTAAGCGGCGATCGACTCATCCCACCGTTCCAGCTTCTCAAAAGCCGTTGCCATGTTGTAATAAGTCCACGGAAAATCATGATTTAACTCGGCCGCGCGTCGGTAAACCTCGATCGCTTCCTCCCACTTTTCCATTTCTAGCAGGGCGTCGCCCAATTTGTTCTGCGACCAGAAGAAATTCGCATTAACTTCGTTAGCACGCCGGTAGGCAACAACTGCCTCATCCCACCGTTCCAAATTCACCAGCGCTTCTGCTAAATTGTTGTGCGCCCAAAAATGGTCAGGATTTAGTTCGATCGACCTTTGGTAAGCCGAAATTGCCTCATCCCACCTTCCTAGTTTAATTAGCGCGTCTGCTAAATAGTTGTGCGACCAACTAAAATCTGGATTTAATTCTGTTGCTTTGCGGTAAGCATTTACCGCCTCCTCCCACCGTTCCAGCTTCAGCAGCACGTCTGCTAAATTGTTGTGAGACCAGCTAAAATCTGGATTTAATTCGATCGCCTTGCGGTAAGCATTTACAGCTTCCTCCCACCGTTCCAACTTAACCAGCGACTCAGCTAAATTGTTGTGCGACCAAGAAAGTTCGGGATTATTTCTAATGGCATTAGTGTAAGCTTCTACCGCCGCTTCCCACTGTTCTTGACCCTTAAGAATTTCGCCCAATTCGTGATAAGCTGCGCCAGCATTTGGGTTCAACTCAACCGCGCGCCGGTAACACTCTATTCCCTTATCTACCTTACCTTGCTCGATCAAAGTTTTGGCTAAATTCTCGTGATCCTCAGCCGTCCCCGACTGGGGGTCGATCGCAAATGCTCGATACCAAGCCTCAGCCGCCTCCTCCGACTTGCCTAACTGCGTCAACAGTTTCGCAAAATTGCGGAAAGCACCGGCAAAATCCGGTTTCAGGGCGATCGCCTTTTCGTAAGCTGAAACCGCTTGCTGCCACTGTTCTTGCTGCGCGCAAATGCTGCCGTAATTAGCGTATGCTTCGGCAAAATTTGGGTTAATTTCTATTGCTTTGACATAGCAACTTTTAGCTTCCTCAATTTTGCCACCAGCTTGCAGGGCGTTGCCCAGCATTTTGTAAAGTGGCGCTTCCGGCTTAATTTGCAGTGCCTTCTTACAAGCTGCAATCGCCTGTTCCAATTTGCCTTGAGCAAAATAGCCTTCTGCGAGTATTTTGTATGCTTCTGGATCTTCTATATTAATTGTAGAATTAACTTGCTGCTGCACTTGCCGCTGCACTGGCTGCTGCTGCACTGGCTGCTGCTTAACTGCTGCGGTTGCTGCTGGCTGCTGCTTAACTGCACCGTTTTTCGCAGTGGCACCCGCCAAAGTTTGCTGTCCCTCGCTGCCATTTCTCGCATTAGCTGCGTTCAGTTCAATAGCTTTGCGATAATATGCTGTCGCTTCCTCTAACTTGCCTTGTTTTTTTAGCGCTTCGCCCAAATTTTGGTAAGCAGTCGCCACATTAGGATTTAATTTTATGGCGCGATCGTAACAGGCGATCGCTTCGGGGAATTTTTCCTGCCGAAAAAAAGCGTCGCCCATATTCAAGTGTTCCCCAGGCGCTACTTTTTCCGGTTCCAAACTAAATGCTTGATACCAGCACTGCTGCGCTTCTTCCGGTTTGCTAATTTGTCCGAATACTTTTGCTAAATTCCGGTATACTCCCGCGAAATTCGGCTTAATCGCGATCGCCTTTTGATAAAATCCGATCGCCTCCTGCCATTTTTGCTGCTGCGCGCCCAGGCTACCCAAATTCGCGTATACTTCCGCAAAATTCGGTTCTATTTCAATCGCTTTAGCGTACCAGTGCCGTGCCTCTTCCATCCTGCCTTGAGCTTGCAGCGCGTTGCCCAAAGTCTTGTAAGCTGGTGCAAAATTGGGATGAATCTTCAAAGCTTGCTCGCAGGAGGCGATGGCTTCTTCTAATTTTCCTTGGGATAAGTATATTTCTCCCTGTTGGTTAAATTGAACCGCTGTTGATTCTGTATTGACTGTTGATGGCATAGGGGCGGCGGCTCCAGAGGCAGGAATTAAATAGGGTAGTCTAAACGTTTCACAATTATACTCGGGTTTGACACTAACATTACCGGACTTGTTCCCCCAATTCTTAATTTTTTTGACTCCGGGTGCTATCGATCAACCGCGTTTCTCGGATGATTTTTTTGATTTGACTGCTAAATATGTAAGAGTCAGCCTGGTTTCTGGCTGATTTGCGCGCCAGTGGCGACTACTTTTGTAGCTCCTGACGATCATCGCCCGTTTTGTAAAGCAAAGTAAACAATGCCGGTTCTTGCTTGTGGGAGGCTTTCTTGTGGACTGGGCAAGGGAACCCGCCTAAAAAAACATTACAAACGGCGCACAATGTGCGATCGAACCCAAATTAGAATAGCCTTTTTAGCAAAAAACGATCGCCCTTTTGGGGGAAAGCGATCGCCCTTTTTTTTCAACAATTAATTAGTTAACAACTATTAGCAATTACTAATCACTCTGCTGCCTCTGCGTCTTCTTCTGCGTCTTCGGCTTCAGAACCTGCTTGAATTCCCAGCACGCTAACAACCACCTGATCGGGTTCGCCGAGAGCTTCCACTCCTGCAGGCAAAACTAATTCGTGAATGTGCACCGCATCCCCTACCTTTAAATTAGAAATATCTACTTCAATTGCTTCAGGAATGCTGTCAGGTTTGCACTTAGCTGCGAGTTGCGTCAGCACGGTATCCAAGATGCCGCCTTCTAACTTGACGCCGACGGGTTCGCCGACAAAACGCAGTGACAATTCAACTTCCAGACTATCTTGAGTCGCCACGGAGAAAAAGCTCAGGTGGTAAGGATAGCCCTTCCAAGGATGAACTTGAACTTCCCGCAGCAAGGTTTTTCCGCTCCAAGAGAGGTCGGGAATGCTGAGGTCAATTAGGGTATTGTTGACTACGTGCTTTTTGAGCAGGTGTTCAACTGTTTTGGCTTTGATGGTAAGGGAAATGGATTCAGAGCCTTTGTGTCCGTAGAGGACGGCGGGAATCAATCCAGAGCGGCGGAGGGCGTTAGGTTTGCTGCCTTCTGCCCGCTTTTGACATTCTACTGCGAGTTCCATTTTATGACTTTCTGTTGATTGTTTTTACATTTTATCAAATTTATGCTACAGCGATCGAACTTAATTAAATTCGCTGAATATTTGATCAAAATTGGGAGTTGGGAAGTGGGAATTGGGCTATTCTCGCAATCTCGGCCTCTCCAACTTTCCCAATCTCCCCATCACTCTTTCCCAATCTAAAATCTAAAATCTAAAAGGGTTAGGCTGGCGTACCGTCAGCAGAAAGCAAAGCGCGTTTCGGGCCGTGAATGGGGTCTTCTACAATGATAGTTTGGTCGCGGCTGGCTCCGAGAGAAACGATCGCGATCGGCACTTCCATCAAATCTGCCAAAAACTTTAGATAATCCAATGCTTGCGGCGGTAAATCTTCCAAATTCCGGCACTCTTCCGTAGACTGTTTCCAACCGGGAAGGGTTTCGTAAATAGGTTTGCACCGCGCAAAGATTCGGGAACTTTTCGGGAAATCAACACATTTTTCGCCGTCAATTTCGTAAGCAACGCAAACTTTTATTTCTTCTAATTCATCCAAAACATCTAGTTTGGTAATTGCCAGACAGTCAAGGCCGTTGATGCGGACTGCGTAGCGGCCGATTACCGCGTCGAACCAACCGCACCGGCGTTTGCGGCCGGTTGTCGTGCCGAATTCTGCACCTCTATCGCCCAAAATTGCGCCTATTCCATCTACCATTTCGGTAGGGAAGGGGCCTTCTCCGACGCGGGTTGTATAAGCTTTTGCTACGCCAATTACGCGATCGATCGCTGTCGGGCCGACTCCGGTTCCCACACAAGCACCGCCTGCGATGGGATTGCTCGAAGTAACGTAAGGATAAGTACCGTGGTCTAAGTCTAATAAAGTACCTTGGGCGCCTTCAAACAGAATATTTTTCCGCTTGTGAATTCCCTCATAAATCTTCAGGGAACTATCAACTACGTGCGGTCGCAAACGTTCCGCATAAACTCGATATTCATTAATTACGTCTTGCGGATTTAAAGGCGGCAAATTGTAGAGTTTTTCGAGAAGGACATTTTTACAATTAATCGTCCATTCCAATTGTTCTTGCAACCCGTCCAAGTCCATTAAATCGAGCATCCGAATGCCAGTGCGTTCCGACTTGTCGGCGTAAGTAGGGCCAATGCCGCGTCCCGTCGTCCCGATTTTATAATTTCCCCGCTGCGTTTCCGATGCTACATCAATTAATCGATGATAGGGCATCGTGACGTGAGCCGTCTCCGAAATCATCAGCGAGGCTGTCGAAATATTCAGTGCCTCTAGCTGATCTAACTCTGCAATTAAAACTTTAGGGTCGATGACCGTGCCACAGCCGATAATACACTCTTTATCAGGGTAGAGAATCCCGGACGGAATTAAGTGCAGCTTGAATGTCTGACCGTTTACTACCACGGTGTGACCGGCGTTGACGCCCCCTTGGTAGCGGACAACGATATCTGCGGATTTGCTGAGCAAATCGGTAATTTTGCCTTTTCCTTCATCGCCCCACTGGGCGCCGATCACAACTACGTTAGCCAAGGGTTTCTCGCGTTCAGTTCAGGTTGACACAATCTCCGATTATGTACGAAGGCGTCCAAAATGTCAATCCATCGATTTTAGATTTTAGATTTTAGATACGGGCGTGGGGCATGGGGCATGGGGCATGGGGCATGCGGCGTGGGGCATGGGGCATGGGGCATGGGGCATGGGGCATGGGGCATGGGAACTCACACACAACCAATGACTAAGTAGAAAGGCGCAAATAAACAGCACTATATAACGAAATGTAAATTTTCCTTAAACCCTCTCCCCTTCAGTCTTCTGCCTCCTGTCTCCTGCCCGAGCCCAATGATAAATATTTACGTCAACTTACTTAAGGACTACTGACTAAGGACTACTGACTACTGACTACTGACTAATTAATTTTTGTTAAGATTGAGAAAATAGAGGCTTTTTTGCCATGACTTTACACGCTGAGTTGCACCGCCATCTGGGTGGTTCTGTCGTTCCTAGGGTGCTGTGGCGGTATTTCGATCGCCACAATGCTGAGATGGTTAATCGATTTCAAGAATACTCGGAGTTTGAGGAGTTTTACACTCGTCCGCGCAATACTCTCAATGAGTATTTGGAACTGCACACGCTGGTAGAAAGCGTTCAAACTGTTGAGACGTTGCCTTATTTCATCTATCGGTTGATGCGGGGCGCTTACGTGTTTGAAAATCTGGCTTATTTGGAGTTGCGCTATACGCCTTATTTGCGGACTCCAGAACATTTGGATCAGTCAGAACGCATTGATTTGATGGCAGAAATTGTAAAGGTTGTGGGCAAGGCAAGTCAAATTAGCGATTGTCCGATTGTTACCAGCCAAATTTTGTGTATGCACTCGCGTTTACCCTATGATGTGAATCGGGCGATCGTAGATTTGGCGGCGCAAATGGGGGAATATGTTTGTGCGATCGATATAGCTGGCGGCGATGATTGTATTGGCGAGCGTTTGGAGGAGTTTGTCGGATTGTACCAGTACGCGAGGTCGATCGGCATCAAAACTACCGGCCACCTCTACGAAACTACCTCTGGCTGTTATCCCGAACTTTTGCCTTATCTGATGCGTATCGGTCACGGGATTCAAATTCCGTTAAAATATCCCGAACTGCTGCCAGAAGTCGCGCGCAGGGGTCAATGCTTGGAAGTTTGCCCGACTACCTATCTCAAAACGGGGACGTTACAAGATATGCGCGAATTGAAGGTTGTGTTCGATCGATGTTTTGAAGCTGGCGTCGATATTGCCATTTGCACCGACAACGCGGGATTGCACAACGTGCGATTGCCTTTCGAGTACGAGAATTTGTTAACTTTGGATATCATTGATTTTCGGCAGTTGCAAGCGTGTCAAGAAGCTGCTTTCCGCCATGCTTTCGCCTGGCCCTACGGGGAGCGGCCTGTGAAAATGCTAACTGGTTTGTTGCAGCATGAGTCTGTGGGGGCGATCGTTAATTAAAGAATATCTCTTTAATTAACCGCGAAGGCGCGAAGGAAGAGAAAGAAGAAGATAGGTAGAGGTCTTCAGGCAAAAACTCTACTTGAAAATGATAAAAACCTCTTTCTTCTCTTCCTTCGCGCTCTTTGCGTCTTCGCGGTTCGTTTAAAAGAGATATTTGTAAAATTATAATAAGTGTCCCGCGATCTGCAATCGGTAGCAAGTTATAGTTTGAAGGCAGAATCATCAATATAAAAAGATAAAAAAACGATGACAAATATGGAGGCTTACTGGATGCCCTTCACTGCCAACCGACAGTTTAAAGCGAATCCGCGAATATTGGTTTCGGCAAAAGATATGCACTTTACAAGCGATGATAACCGCTCAATTTTAGATGGTACTGCGGGGCTTTGGTGCGTGAATGCAGGGCACGCCCGCGAGACAATTGCCGAAGCAGTTAAACAGCAGGTTTTGCGTTTGGATTACTCTCCGGCTTTTCAGATGGGACATCCAGGTGCTTTTGAATTAGCGGAACGTTTGGTAAAGATGATTCCGGGCAATTTCGATCGCGTTTTCTTTACTAATTCGGGTTCGGAATCGGTAGAAACTGCTTTAAAAATTGCAATTGCTTATCACCGGGTAAAAGGTGAAGGAACTCGCCAAAGATTAATCGGTAGGGAACGCGGCTATCACGGTGTTGGTTTTGGGGGAATTTCGGTCGGCGGTATCGGTACAAACCGCAAGTTTTTTGGCAGTTTGCTGACGGGAGTCGATCATTTGCCTCACACTCACAATCTCGAACACAATGCTTTCAGCCGCAAACAACCGGAATGGGGAGCGCATTTGGCGGATGAATTGGAGCGGATTGTCGCTTTGCACGATGCGTCGAATATTGCAGCGGTAATTGTGGAACCAGTGGCTGGTTCTACAGGGGTTTTGATTCCCCCGAAAGGTTATTTGGAGCGACTGCGGGCGATTTGTGACAAATACGGAATTCTGCTGATTTTTGATGAGGTAATTACCGGATTCGGACGGCTTGGCTCTAGTTTTGCTACGGAATATTTTGGGGTGGTTCCCGATATTGTGACGGCGGCGAAAGGGATAACTAACGGTACGGTGCCGATGGGGGCGGTGTTTGTCAAAGAAGGCATTTATGATGCTTTTATGAATGCTCCTGAAAATGCGATCGAGCTTTTTCACGGTTATACTTATTCGGGTCATCCTCTGGCTTGTGCGGCTGCTCTGGCGACGCTGGATATTTATGAGGAAGAAAGGGTGTTTGAACGAGCTGATAAGATGGCTGGTTACTGGGAAGATGCGGTACATTCTTTGAAGGGGGTGCGCCACGTAATTGATGTTCGGAATCTGGGACTGGTGGCAGGTATTGAGTTGGAATCTATTGCTGGCAAGCCCGGGAAACGGGCTTTTGATTGTTTTATTCAGTGCTATGAAAAAGGCTTGCTGATTCGCACGACGGGTGATATTATTGCTTTGTCGCCACCGTTGATTATTGAGAAGGAACATATCGATCGCATTGTGGAAATTTTGACAGGGGTTTTGCAGGAGATGGAGTGATATTTAACTGAGATATTGCCCAATGATAAACAACAGGCAAGATGCCTGTTCCACAAAGAGTGAATTTATTGTGGGGTGGGTATCCTGCTCGCGATTAAACTCACATTTTGTACTATTTTTAAGAACAGGCAAGATGCCTGTTCCACAAAGAGTGAATTTATTGTGGGGTGGGCATCCTGCCCGCCCCTAGAAGGCTTGTTGAAAATGGTTCAAATAATTAAAAAGCGCTATAATAATTAACAACTAACGACGAATGACGAATAACTATGGTGCAATTAACTGCAAAAATCTCTGCTAACTCGTTAGCAAATTTGGCTGTAGATTTGATTCGGAAAACAGGTTGCGAGTACGGTGATGTGCGTTTTTGCAGTTACCGAAGGCAGAATCTTTACGCGCGCGATCGATCTTTAAGTCAACTGTCAGATAATGTAAGTTCGGGTTTTGGCGTGCGAGTGCTTCTAGACGGCGCTTGGGGGTTTGCCGCCAGTCACAGCAAAACACCGGCAGAGGTTGCAAGAATAGTCGCTTTGGCTGTAGAAATCGCTAAAGGCAGCCGCTTAACTCAGAAGGAACCGGTGCGGTTAGTACCAGTCGAAAAATATGTCGATACCTATGTAACTCCGATCGCCATTGACCCTTTTTCTGTACCCGTTGCTGAGAAAGCGGAACTGCTGCTAACTATCAACGAGAAGCTACTAGCACACGGCGCACAAGGCATCAAAAAAGCTTCTTCTTTTTTGCAGTCAAGCCGCGAAGACAAGGTTTTTGCTTCTACAGAAGGCTCGCTAATCGAACAAACAATCTACCGCAGCTATCCGGGTTTTGGCTGTACGGCAATTGCGGGGGGCGATGCCCAAAACCGCAGTTACGAACGCCCCCCGATGAATATCGGTTACGAACATATTAATCCCGATGATTTGTTGAGTCAAGTCGAAAGAGTTGCCGCTGAAGCTATTGAGAAAGTGTACGCTCCCAAAATCCCGGCTGGTATTTGCAAATCCCTGATTCTTAAGCCGACAAATTTGTATTTGACAATCCACGAATCTGTAGGACATCCAACTGAATTAGACCGGGTTTACGGCTACGAATCTAATTTTGCTGGCACGAGCTTTGCTACTACTGATAATTTAAATAAACTGCAATACGCTGCACCGTGGGTGAATTTTAAGTGCGATCGCACTCAACCAGGTGGCCGCGGTACAATGGGTTACGATGATGAGGGCGTAAAATCACAAGATTGGTACGTTGTCAAGGATGGGATTTTAGTTGATTATCTCACTGACAGAGAGACGGCTTATCGCCTCGGACGTGCTAGCAGCAACGGTTCTGCTTACGCTGACAGTTGGTCGAGCGTGCCGATGGTGAGAATTCCCAATTTGGGATTGGAACCGGGCCCGGAGGGCGGCAGCCATACTGCTACTTTGGCAGAGATGATTGCTGATACGGAAGACGGGATTTTAATCGACGGTGTGGGTAGTTATTCGATCGACCAGCAGCGACGCAATTTTCAATTCGGCGGCGATGCTTTTTGGAAGGTGGAAAAAGGTAAAGTTGTCGGTATGTTGAAGGATGTAACTTATCAGGCGATGACTACTGATTTCTGGAATCAAATAGATGCGATCGGGCCGGCTTCGGAGCTGGTTCAGTGCGGTACTAATATATGCGGAAAGGGCGAGCCGATGCAGGTTGCTCAAATGACTCACGCTTGTGTGCCGGTGCGAGTGAGGGATATTCAACTTGGGGGAAATTCTTAATTAGATTGTAGGTTTTTAATGTGAAAATTCCAGCGGATGCTATCATAGCCGAAGCAAAGTTGACGCGCTATTTACTTGTTCCCAAAGCACAAGATGACAAGTCAAAATTTCTCGCTCAAGGGGGTTTTAGTCAAGATAACCCAGAAGCTTTGTTAGCAGCTATCCAGTTTTTGATAGCGTCGGCTGAGGCAGTAGAAAATGGTGCTAATGAATTCGGAAAGTTCTTTCGCGCCGAAGGTGAGTTGCCAGGGGCTAATGGACGTAATTTAGCAGTTGTTACAATTTGGTTGCAGTGGCAAATTGACGGAAGTTTTCATTTTATTACTCTCAAACCCAAAAAGGAGTCTCGACGTGAAACTTGAACTTTACCAGCGTGTAGCATTGTGTCGGGATATGCCGCTATATCAGCTACAAAAAGGTGATGTAGCCATGCTAGTCGATCGCGTACCTCCTCCAAGGGAAGGCGAAGATGATGGCTGCGTTCTAGAAATATTTAATGCTTTAGGAGAATCGATTTTAGTTGTGGCTGTTTCTCCTTCAGATGTGGAACCTCTGCGAGCAGATGAAGTGTTAGCAGTACGCTCTTTAGTACAGGCAAATTCACCGTAGTATTGCGGCTAAACCTATTTTCAAATACAACAAATTTTCCGGGATTTTAGCTTATGCTCGTAACAACATCGCCCGCAAGTTTAAGTGAAGACCAAGCCTTATCTGTAGTAGAAAAAGCAGTCAAACTATCCAAAGCAGAAGAAGTATTTGTCAGTCTCTCTACTGGCGAAGAATCTCTTTCCCGCTTCTCGGAAAATCAAATCAGTCAAAATATTAGCAAAACTGTATTTAGCCTGAGCATTACTAGCTATTTTGGCAATAAAAGCGCCTCTGCTGCTGTTACAGAATTTGATGAAGATGCGATCGCCTCCGCAGTCAAGCGATCGGAAGAATTGGCCATAATTGCGCCGGCAGACCCCGAATGGATGCCGCTGCTGCCGCCTCAAACCTACGATTTGCGATCGCCCGCATTCGACGCAGCAACCGCAACTATATCGCCTCTAGCGCGGGCAGAAATGGTGCAGCAAGCGTGCGCGAGATCCTCCCAGGGGGGCGCTCATGGTTCGGGCACTTTGAGCACTGAGGCGTCGCTGTACGCGATCGCCTCGTCAACCGGACTCCGCGCCTGTAACCAGTCTACAGAGGCGGATTTCAGCTTTACTGCTCGCATTGAAGACGGTTCTAGTTGGGCTCAGAGCACTGCTTGGAGTATCAACGAATTGCCGATCGCCCAATTAGCAGAACAAGTGCTCGATCGGGCGATGGCATCCCGCAACCCGCGCCCCATCACTCCGGGCGTTTATCCGGTAATCCTTGACGGCGCTGCTTTTGCGGGCTTGCTACCGTGGGTGATTTGGGGGCTGGATGCGAGGGCGGCGGATGAGGGGCGATCGTTTATGTCGATCGCCGATGTAGAGGGAAAACCAGCGGGAAACCGCGCGGGGGAACAACTTTTTAGCCCGTTAGTGCAAGTGCAGCGCGATCCGGCTCATCCTTTGCTGCGATCGAATACTTTTTTCGGCGACGGATTGAGCAATAACTATTTGGAAATCATCAAAGATGGCGTCCCTCAAAGTTTGTCTTATTCCCGCTACTGGGCCGCACAAAAAGGCAAAGAGGCAAAAGGTGCTTATTACCCGATCGTAATGACAGGTTCCGACCAAAGTTTAGCAGATTTAATTGCTCAAACCGAGCGAGGGATTTTCGTCAGTCGAGCTTGGTACGTGCGCTACGTTAATCCGAAAACATTGGAAGTAACGGGGATGACTCGCGACGGTACTTTTTGGATTGAGGATGGCAAAATTGCTTATCCCATTAAAAACCTGCGTTTCAATCAAGTTTTACCTGATATGTTGCGCGATGTGGATGCAGTTAGTGCGGTGAAGCGTTACGGGGGTAGTGTTGTGCCCGGAGTGCGCGTGAAAGCTTTTAATTTCACCAGTATTACGGACAGTTTGTAACTCGCAGATTATACCGTATGGTGCGTCGCCATAAACAATCTGTAATTAAAATCGAAAATCTGGTAGCGACGCACCATACAAGGGGTGGATTTTACCAACTATCTTGACCTAAAACCAATTATATGGTAAACCCGCCCTCATTCTTTCCTCTTATAAATACAACATTAATCTAATCCAAAAATGCCTCAAGTAGATATACATCCCGTTAAAAATCAACAAGAATTAGAAGAGATGTTTTACCAGCGGTGGCTGGTTTTGCGATCGCCTCTAGGAATGGAGATTGGTAGCGAAAGGGATAATCACGAAGATGGTGCTTTGCATTTAATTGCCATGTGCGATCGCAAAATCATTGGTTCAGCCCGACTGCGAGAATTATCCCCAAAATTAGGAAGCATCAGCTACGTTGCCGTCCTTCCTGAATTTCAAAATCAGGGAATTGGCACTAAATTGATTAAAAATTTAATAGCAAAAGCTCAGCAAAAAAATCTCAAAACTTTGAGACTTATGTCTCGCCTTAATGCCATTAAATTTTACCAAAAACTCGGATTTTCCGAACAAAAAAATCCCTTTGAGTACCTGGGAATCTCGCACATATTTATGCAGTTAGAAATTTAATCATCGGTCAATTTAAATTTTACACTCAAGTTGGATAAAATTCTTGTGAGGTGTCCCGCCCGCAAAAAAGAATAATTTAGATGCGGGACAGCAGATCACGTAGTCTCGACCAATTTTGGCAGGGAAACTGAAGGAGAGATTGCCAACTTTAACTCGTCTTTTTTGGTGGAGGAAAAATGGAGATTTTCTACCGAATATTTGACAAATTCTGACTCTTTTTTAGCACCACAGGAACCTTTGAGTCGAACAGTTTTTGTTTCATCTTTTACCAAATCGGCACGATAAGTGTACGTAACGTCGGCTTTTTCAAAGGTAATTTCAGCTAAAAAAGCATCATTTTCTGTGTCTAAATCGAGAATTTTGCTGGCGACTTTGTAGTTAAACCAATCCCACCCGTAAAGCACGATCAATTCTCTTTCCAAAACTTGGATAGGATTTGGCAAAATTCCCCAACCACGATAAACTTTATTCAAGCATTCGATATCGCCAGTTCGCGTTAAAATTGATTGGAACGACGCGCGATCGAGATTTCCGTAATATCTGCCATCAGGCAAATCGATCGCAGTCGGTGCAAAGCGGTGTCCGCCAAAGTGACTGGCTCTCCAAACGCGAACATCATTCAATTCTAACTCCGAAGCTAAAGCAGTTGCTTGGGAATAAAAAGGATTGCCGTATCTCGCACAACACATATCGTGACTGCCGTGAGTGCAAACCAAAATATCTCTAGTTTGCTGGTTTTCGGTTTCGCAACCAGGGACTTCTCCAGCTAAATACCTTTTGATAATTCCCGCTATTTTCTCAAAACTATCTACATTAAATTCATGCTTTTCGTAACCGCCAAAAAGTTCCCGATCTTTATTCTCATAAATCACAACTTTGCGCTGATTTGAACATTTGGTTCGGTCGTTATTTATCAATAAAAATCGGATTTTCTGTTTTGAATGTTCTACTTCCTCTACCAAATCCTTGAGATTTTGGGAAATTTGTTTAGAATTAAACGCTTCAGCTTCCCAAGGTAAACAACATTCAATTAATATATAGGTTTGGTAATTACTACCGCTGCCAATAATATCCTCTTTAACGCATTTAGAAGCATCAGCACAAAAAAACTTATCCATCATTGTTTAACTCATTGTATGTGTCAGAAATTGCTCTTTTTACAACCCATTTATAAGAACTCCTGTTCTTCTCCAGTGTTAACCAACAAAAATAATTCCTTCAACTACCAGCTTTGACAAAAGTGGCACTACATCTATTTCCCAATCATAATCCGGCAACCAATCCATAACATCTTCCCCAGTAAAAAACTCCGTACTAAATAAATTGTCCATAAATTTAGCTGTGACTCCTCTCAGGGATACTTCTTTACCTGCAACAACTATTTTGTATCCGCCACCATCAGATAGTTCCTGAATTCTCTCCCGCTGAAACTTGGGAATTTTAAACTTGGTTTGCACACCATAGGGAAAAATATTGAATCCTGCTTGATGAGGCAAAGAATATTTGGCCACAGGTTTTCCTAAACTGTCGAGATAACTGCTATACTCATCTGCAAGATTTTTACTGTTTGCGTAGCGGTGCAATTCAGCAATTAAACTGTTGACATTTGCATTGATCGAATCTGCGTTTGTTCGTAGCGGTAAACTTTTGCGCCAATCAGATTGTTCGCGCAATTCGCTAACCAACCATTCTAAAAAGTCAATTCCGGTTTTGCAATGTATTCCTAATGTTAAATGCAGCGAGGGTTCTTCGCAAGCAACTGCATAATGCCAATGTCCGCGCGGTATGTAAAGCACATCCCCTGGATGTAAAATACAGCTTAAATATGCTTCGGTTTCTGGGGGTGGAAAAGATGAGAATTTTTGCTCTTTCAGCGGATACTTAATTGTGTCTTCAAATACATACCATTGCTTGATTCCATCTACTTGCAATATAAAAACTTCGTGGGTGTCGTAGTGGGAGGAAAATCCTTGTTTTTCCGGCCAGGAACAGTAAGCATTTACTTGATTTGCATAACCTAAGTCTGATTTGATTGCCGCAGCAAAGTGAGCGATTTCTGGAATTAGGTTGTGTACTTCATTGATAATTAAAGTTGCTCCCGCTTGGCAGGATTTGATGATGTTTTCATTGGCGCTTTCATCGAGGACTTTTCCTCCTATTGCTAAGCGAATATCGGGATATCTTGGTTGGTGAAAGTTGAGGATGTAGTTTAGTTTTTCCCAGGAAAATAGGTGTGCAAAATTTTTCTTACCTTCGCTGGGGATCAAAACTGCTTTGGTTGTCCAATTGTTGTCTAAAAATTCTTTGAGATTGTATGGTTGCAATAGGTTGGCGATCGATCGCATAATTCTTTATGACAATTTTTATCAATAAAAATTGGACAAATTAATTCTCCGAGGCAATGCCCCTATAATTATCCCGCAAGCAAGGAGTACAATCTATTACTTCTTGCTTGGGGATGCGAAGTCTAACAGAAAAGACTTTTAATTATTCGTTGCTAACATCGTCACCATCAGCATCAACATTCAGATGGGAAGAGATGTTTTTAGCTGTTACCTGCTTGGCAATTTCCTTGACTTCAACTTGAATTTTGCTGGCACGGGATTGTTTGAAAGTCGATCCGTCAATTTGCTTTGACATAAATGTCTCCAAATGTAGTAAACCGATCTAGCTAAGATGTTCCTTAACAATTGTGTTGAGGGTTCAATCTCAAGCTCTAAGTACCTTAGCATAAAGTCAATAAATTGTGAAGTAGTTAATAAATATTTTCAATAATATACAAGCAAACTCATCTGCAAGAGTGAGATATCAAGTTGAGCCTGAGAGCTGAAGTCCTTTTAAATTAAGAGTTTTAAGGTTTAGCGTGTGTGTTCTCGCAGTCAGCGCTATAAATAAATAGAGGCCGGGAAATGCGATCGCTTGTTGAATATTATTTTTAATAAACAAGCATTGGCGAACCGAGGCATCTGCCTTAAGGTAGATTATTTTTTTGAGACTTAGGATTAAAACCAGCTACTATGGTGATCGGTCAGTTATCAGTTGTCAGTAGTAACCACTAACAATTAACAAATAACAATTAACCATTAACCATTAACCATTAACAAATGAATCAATATTTTGCTACAGTTGCGCGCGGTTTAGAAACAATTGCCGCTCAAGAATTAGAACGTTTAGGGGCGCAGGATGTCAAGCCAGATTTTACTGGGGTTTACTTTGCGGGCGATCGCGCTTTGTTGTACCGCGTCAATCTGTGGTCGAGAACAATTTTTCGAGTGCTAATGCCGATCGCCGAATTCCGGTGTTACAACTCGGATATGCTCTACCGCGAAGTGCAAAAAATCCCTTGGGACGAATACTTAGATCCCGAAAATACTTTAGCAGTAAACTGCACCGGTGGCAACGAAAATTTGAACCACACTCACTTTACAGCTTTGCAGGTCAAAAATGCGATCGCCGACCAACAGCGCCTTCAATTTAACAAGCGTTCTAATGTCGATGTAGAGCATCCCGATTTGCTAATTAACATTCACATTCATCAAGATAGAGCTATTTTAAGTTTAGACAGTTCTGGCGGTAGTTTGCACCGCCGGGGATATCGACCGGCGATGGGGCTTGCTCCCCTCAAAGAAACCCTAGCGGCGGCTTTGTTGGAGATGGCAGAATGGACGCCAGATTTGCCGTTTTTAGACCCGATGTGCGGTTCTGGAACTTTGCCTTTGGAAGCGAGTTTAAAGGCTTTGAATATTGCACCGGGATTGTTTCGAGAAAAGTTTGGATTTATGACTTGGCGGGATTTTGACGAACCTTTGTGGGATAAATTGTGGGCCGAAGCTGAAAATAGTGAGTTACCGGAGCTTAAAGAGGTGATTGCAGGGTGCGATCGCGATTCCGATATGTTAACTCAAGCTCGCACGAACGCGCAGCAAGCTGGTATTTCCGGTAAGATTCAGTTTGCTCAAACCGAGTTATCTCAGTTGGAAGCCCCCGCAGACAGAGGCGTTCTGATTTGCAATCCTCCCTACGGAGAGCGCCTGGGAGATGCTAGCGAATTGGGAGATTTGTACAAAATGTTGGGGGATATTTTCAAGAATCGTTTTAAAGGTTGGAATGCCTTTATTTTGACTGGAAATAAGGAGTTGGGTAAAAAGGTGGGACTCAGGACATCGCGGCGAATTCCGGTTTTTAATGGATCGATTCCGTGTACTTTGCTCAAATATGAACTGTATTAAATATTTAGAGAACATACACTACACTTGGCAATAGCCCATATTAATTGGAAGAGGTTAGGCTGAATGAATTTTTTTGAAATTGACGACCACCAGCTCATTTTAGGAGATGTGTTAGAAGTGCTTGGCAGTAAAATCCAAGACAACTCAATCGATTTAATTTTTGCCGACCCTCCCTATAATATTGGCAAAAATTTCAATGGTTTTAAAGACAAGTGGGAAGTTGAAAGCGATTATTTAGAATGGAGTTATACTTGGTTGAACCTATGTATTAATAAGCTCAAGCATAACGGCAGTTTGTATCTAATGGCGTCAACTCAAAGTATGCCCTACTTTGATTTATATTTGCGCGATCGCTTAACAATCCTTTCTCGAATAGTGTGGTATTATGACAGTTCGGGCGTACAAGCAAAAAAATTTTACGGTTCTCTCTACGAACCAATTTTATATTGCGTCAAGGACAAACGAAATTATACATTTAATTCCTCAGATATTCTAGTAGAGGCAAAAACCGGAGCTGTTAGAAAACTAATTGACTACCGCAAGTCTACACCATCAGTATATAATTCTGAAAAAGTTCCCGGTAATGTCTGGGAGTTTCCGAGAGTTAGATATCGTATGCCTGAGTATGAGGATCATCCTACCCAAAAACCAACATCCTTGTTAGAAAGAATTATCAAAGCCAGTAGTAATGAGGGCGACGTTGTACTAGATATATTTTCGGGAACTTTTACAACATCATTTGTTGCCAAGCAGCTTAAAAGAAAGTCAATCGGCATAGAATTGCAAGAAAAGTATCTACAAATAGGATTGCGGAGGTTGCAAATTACCCCGGATGAGAGTGAAGAGAAGCTGATGTCGCAAGTCAACTCCGGTGAAGTTTCGCCACAGCAGCTAACACTCAACTTACAACTATAATAAAAATGGAACATGAATTTACAAAAATAATTAAGACAATTTTAGAGGATAAGTTTGGCGATGTGGGGTATCAAATATTGCGTGAAAGCCCGCTAGTTTTATATTTGAATATCAAGACTAAATCGGCCACTAAAGGAGCCAAATCAAGAGGAAGTTTTGCCAATTTATACGCTATCTATGTTTTAGTTGAAGACTATTGTGTGAAAAACTTTCATCAGACAGGAATGTATTCTGATTATGAAGGTGCAGTTTATACGAATATTTTTAAGAGACAGCGTGAATTACCATTCGGGCAAAAGCTTCAAAATCATGGCTTGAACCATAGGATGAATGAAGAATTTAAAAGATACTTTCCCACTTGTGAATTCATCCCAATTTTGAGAAATCCGAAAAATAACAGGTATTGGTTTAACGAAAATTTATTAAAAGTCAAAATCAATGAGAATGAACACAATATAGCAGAAACAGTAATCCAAATAATTGATGCTTACGTTGCAGCTAAAAGAGATAGCTTTGAAAAGTTTATTCAAATTTGTAAAGATGCTCAAAGATTGACAGAGGTTCAAGTCCGAGAATTTATAAAACAAATGGTAGCGCCAACTGTAGATGCTCGAATCTTCGAGATAGTCAGCTACAGTATATTAAAATACTACTACAATGACCGAGTTATTTATTGGGGTTATGAACTAGACAGACTCCAGAAAGAAAATTTAAAGCTGTTTAAAACAGGTAGGACAAATGCTAATGATGGGGGAATTGACTTTGTAATGAAACCCCTGGGACGTTTTTTTCAGGTGACTGAAACTGTAGATGTAAATAAATATTTCCTAGACATTGATAAAATTGAAAGGTATCCGATAACATTTGTAGTTAAATCTTTAGATTCAGATATAGAAATTAAATCAAAGATTGAAGCACAAGCTCGAAAGCAGTATTCAATAAATGCTATAGTGTCTCAGTACATGGAATGTATAGAAGAAATAATCAATGTTCCTATTCTGATAGAAAGATTTGAACAAGCTGTTGCCAAAGGGTACTTAAGCAATATATTGAGCGAGATTATTAAGCAGAGCCGATTAGAATTTAATTATGAAGATGAGGAAGAAAGTCTGGAACTCGAACTATTAGACGTTTCTCTAGAAGATCAATGATTCAGTCATAAAGTCCGCTTGCTTTAGACAATTCTTGTTTCCTTACCTTACCTTTAACATCTACACCGGCAACAAAGAAACGTGAGCGGAAACAATCTTCCACCCTTGGGGAAACTTGCGCCACATCTGACTCTGCCGCCCCAGCCGCACCACTCCATCCATCACACGGCGAAATTCCAGCGTCACAGCCGCCGTGTCTGCATCGAAAGTCACGACTTTGAGGTTGAACATTTCTCGATCGACATTTACAGGCGATCGCCCTTTGCGAAAAGCCCTCACCTCATCGCTCCCGTACAGGTTCTCCGTCACCCTAAACCGCACGACTTCCGGCGCATCCCAGAACAAATTATCCAGACTTTCAATATCATTCGTACAAAAAGCTTTTTCGTATTTTAAATATAGTTCAGTTAACTCTGTCACCACCCCAGAATCATTTATTACAGTCATAAGTTGTATATTTTAAAAATATTAATTTTCACAAGTTTTGTTTGCAATAAGGACTCTTCGTCCTTACTACAAACGCAACTAAATTACTGAAAATTAATGCTCAATTTTCAGCGAGATAATCTTGTCACCTTGGCGGATAGCATTGACGACAGACATATCCTCAGTTTGGCCAAAAGTTGTGTGAACTCCATCTAAATGAGACTGGGGAGAATGGCAAATAAAGAATTGGCTGCCACCCGTATCCCGGCCTGCGTGAGCCATCGATAAAGTGCCTGCCAAATGTTTTTTGGAGTTGATTTCGCACTTGATTTTGTAGCCGGGGCCGCCCGTTCCATTGCCTTTGGGACAGCCACCTTGAATCATAAAGTTAGGAATGACTCGGTGAAAGGCCAATCCATCGTAAAAACCTTTTTCCGCCAAGTCAACAAAATTCTTCACTGTGTTAGGCGCATCCGCATCGAACAATTCCAAATTGATTGTGCCTTTGTCGGTTTCCATAATAGCGCGGGTCATGATTTTTCCTTGCTTCCTAAAATGAGTGTGTTGCCTGCGTGTTAATTGCGGACTTCGCTTTTATAGCGACAGATTCAACCTAATCGCTAGATTTGGTCTTCCCGAAGTTTAGCATACTCCGCGAACTTTCCACGGCTCCTAACTTTTTTGGCGATCGGGTTCTTCCTGAATATCGTTCATATTAAAAATGAAAGGAACCCGACTCGATCCTGCGCCCATAACCAGCACTTTTGGCATCTGAGCCCCCCCGCTTCTCCAAGCTTCGATCGCCTCTTTTTGCAGCACTAAATCGCCGCCTTGAGCCTTCAAAGTTTCAGCCAAAAGTCTTTGAGCTTCCGCCCTACCTTGAGCGCGGTTAATATCAGCTTGAGCCTGTTGTTCTGCTTCCTGAGCCACATAAACAGCTCTTTGCGCCCGCTGTTCAGCAACCTGTTTCTCCTCAACCGCTTTCGCAAAATCTGTGGAGAATCGAATGTTGACAACGCTCGTATCGAGCACGATTACATCATACTTTGATAGCCTTTCCTTCAGCGCAGTATCAAAGTCTCGCTTCAGTTCACTTCTTTGAGTAATAGATTGTTCGGCGGTTCTCAGTGCAGCCGCTGTTTTAAATGCTTCTTGCGTCTGAGGAGCAATAATTTTTGAGACTATATTCTCCAAAGTTCCTTGAGTCCTTCTGATCTCCACTATTTTCTCAGGATCGAGGCGAAAGTTGATCGCAAAACTGGCATTTAAATCCTGAAGGTCTTTAGTAGCACTTTGGGCGGGAACTTCAAATTTTTGCACGGTTACATCGTACACATCTACCTTGGATATTAGCGGGGGTCTGAGGTGAAACCCCTCTAACAATGCTCCATCTGTGGCTTTTCCTAAAACGCTGACAACACCTGCTTCGCCTGGATTGATGACGACAAAAGAGTTTAATCCGAGGAGTAGGGCGCCTACTAATAGAATCCCAGCGATTGCTGATGATATGCTCTGGACATTTTGACTTTTCAAAATACACGCTCCTTTGTGACAATTTCATTATAATGGTTAAATTGATTCGGTCGCCTCTAAAGTCTAAAATCTAAAATTACAATCTAAAATGGATGGGGTTGCCTCTGAAATCTCAAATCTAAAATGGATTGACTGATGAGCAAAATTGTTAAATATCCTAGAACTTATCACATCGAAGGTTCGCGTTTCCAACCGGGTGATGAAGACCTCGACAGCGTGCCATTTAGCGTTTTGATCGATCGCCCGACAGTGATTGAAGAAAAGGTAGACGGCGCTAATACAGGCATCAGCTTCGCGCCAGATGGACAAATGCTGCTACAAAGTCGCGGCCACTATCTCACCGGCGGGCCGAGGGAAAAACATTTTAACTTATTCAAACAGTGGGCTTTCAGTCTCAGCGGAGCCCTGGGAGAAGTGCTGGGAAATCGCTACATTCTTTACGGCGAATGGCTTTATGCGAAACACACTGTTTTTTATGATTTTTTGCCGCACTATTTTATGGAATACGACGTGCTGGACTTAGAAACCAGTCAATTTTTGAGTACAGAATCCCGCCGCAATTTGTTAAGTGGACTGCCGTTAGTGTCAGTTCCCGTGCTGTTTTCGGGAGTGCTGAAATCTCCCAAGCAAATGATGCAGTTTATGGAAAACTCTAATTTTATTCAACCGGGACATTTGGAACGCTTGCGTTTGTACTGCGGGGAATTGGGATTTGATGAAGAACGGTGTTTGAAAGAGACTGACAAGAGCGAGAGTATGGAAGGTCTGTACCTTAAAGTCGAAGAAGATGGCATAGTAAAAGCGCGTTACAAATACGTGCGTGCCAGTTTTTTGACAGCTATTAAAAATGCCGAAGGACATTGGCTAAATCGCCCAATCATACCCAATATTCTGCGTCCGGGCGCCGATTTATTTAATTTTAGTTAACCTGCAGGTGAATTTATGAATACACTGTTATCGCCCTTGCCAACTTGGACTTTTCCCTTTTGTCCCCAACCGCCCGATTGGTTCCTAGATTGGGAGGGTATTCAAAATCATTTCGACTGGATTGACAGCCTTAAAGGATGTCAGCAAGACCCGATTTACCACGCCGAAGGAGACGTTTTAATTCACACCAGAATGGTCTGCGAAGCCTTAATATCTTCTCCAAATTGGCGACAACTTCCCGAAAAAGAACGATCGATACTTTTTGCGGCCGCTTTGCTGCACGATGTCGCCAAACCAGCCTTTACAAAAATAGAAGCCGACGGCAGAATTAGCTCAAAAGGTCACGCCCGCCAAGGTGCGAGAATGGTCAGACAAATTTTATCTCAATTCGAGCCGCCAGTGCAGTTTGACATTCGCGAAACAGTGGTGGCGATCGTCAAATTCGGCAGTTTACCCATCTGGCTGATCGACAAACCCAACCCGCAGCAGTCTGTAATTAAAGTCAGTCAAGTTGTCCGCTGCGATTTTCTCGCACTTTTAGCAGAAGCAGACGTGCGCGGCCGACAGTGTAGCGACAGACAAGAATTGCTGGATAAAATAGAACTATTTCGGGAGTTTTGTCAAGAAAATAATTGTTTGGATTCTCCCCGACAATTCCCATCAGCACACAGCCGATTTATCTACTTCCGCAAAGACCACGGAAATCGCGATTACGAAGCATTTGACGATACTCGATGCGAAGTAATCTTGATGTCTGGCTTGCCGGCAAGCGGTAAAGATTATTGGATTCGGGAAAATCTTCCAGATTTGCCGGTAATCTCGCTGGATGCACTGCGGAAAGAGATGAATGTCCCTCCCGACGAAACCCCGGGAAATGTGGTGACAGCCGCAAAAAAAAGAGCGCGCGAATACATGAATGAGGGGCATTCTTTTGTGTGGAACGCCACGAATACAACTAAACAAATGCGGCAGCAATTAATTGATTTTTTTGCTGCTTATCAAGCGCGAGTTCGCATTGTTTATCTAGAAGTACCTCTAGAAGAAATATTGCAGCGGAATCGATCGCGCACAGTAACCGTACCGGAAGCAGTCATTCGCAAGTTAGCTGCCCGACTGGATATTCCAGACATCACAGAAGCCCATCAAGTCGAGTGGATTGTGAGCGATCGCGCTTAATAGTGGCAATCCACCCGCGATCGCTCTTATTTCTTCAACGCGCTACCAACTCCTTTTTCCCTAAAAGAGAATCGTCATAATGCGCCAACAAATCAGCAGGGTGATCGTAAATTTCCGCAGCATCTGCCAGCGAAGCATCATCGAAACCTCCGCACCTAAAAGCAATTACTGGCACCCCGCACTTGCCCGCAGCTTCGATATCGTAAGGAGTATCAGCTAACATGACAGTCTGACTTGCTTCCATCTGCAATTTGCTTAAAGCAGCTTCCACAATATCCGGTTCCGGCTTAGAAGCTTCTGCATCACTCGATGTCGCCGCTTGCCCTTGATCCAATAAATCGTCAACTTGTGCAGCTTTCAGCAAACCGGAAAGTTCTTCGGTGGTAGCTGAAGTAGCAATAATTAGCCGCAATCCTTCTTTCTGCATTTTTAACAGCAAATCCCGCGAACCGGGGGTTGGAGAAAGCTCAGGAGAAAAGCGGTTAATAATCAGTTCTTTGCGCCGCTGTGCAATCTTTTTGCCGTCGCCTTCTTCGTCGGAAAGTTCTGATACCATTTTCGGTATAACTTTGTCGCCTCCCATACCAATTAGCGGGCGCACTTTCTCAAACGGCACGTCGTAGCCGTAAGCGGCAAATGCCTCTACCCAAGCTTGAGCGTGGGCGTCATTGCTGAGCGTCAGAGTACCGTCAATATCGAGAATTACTGCTTGCAATTGCATAACTTATTTGTTGTTAGTTATTAGACTTCTTGTCAAAACCTGGTTTGTAGTAAGGACTTCAGTCCTTAACTAATTAATAAGCAAATTAGCGAGTAAAGTTCTTACCACTAACCTTTGGTTAGTAGTAAGAACTTTAGTTTTTCTTAGGTGATGAGTAAGCACTTTAGTCCTTAATTACTTAATTAGTCAATCGGGAACTGGCAAGCTTACTATTAACTTTTTGATGGGCTATTTCATGCCGGTGCCGTGCAATTTGGGTTCGGGCGGCGGCGGTACTGGTTCAGGGCCTAACGGTTGGGGATTGGCTACATATTCAAATTCGCCTTTGCCGTCCATTGATTTGCCTTTCGCCCAGCGTCCCTCGCTACTTTCGGTACCTTCAGAATGATTCCAAAACTGATAAGCAAATTCTGACTTTTCCAACTCCTGCGGGAAGGAACTCGGAACGGGGGTTGTTTCCATTCCCGAACTTTCTAAATCTTCGATCGCCGCCAGCCACAAATTTTGGTGCATCGTGTCGCGGGCGATCATAAAACTCAGGGTGTCTTTCACGCCCGCATCGTCTGACATTTCATACAGCCGCACAGCCTGCAATCTTCCTTGCGATTCGGCGTGCAAATTCGAGCGAAAATCTGCTAAAAGATTGCCGCTAGCAACGATATAACGGCCGTTCCAGGGATACCCTACGCTGTCGCTAGGAAGTGCGCCCAAACCCGATACAATTGCGTGCTGCGGATTCATGCTGCCGATGATCGTATCTCGCGGGCTGCTTCCACCCATCACAGCACCCACCACAGCATCTTTGAAACCTTCTTCTTGCATAGATACAGGAGCTTTATCTAACAAGTGAGCAATCATAGTTGCTAGCATCTCGATATGGCCGATTTCTTCTGTACCGACATCAAGCAGCATATCGCGATATTTGGCTGGGCCTCGGCAGTTCCAACCTTGAAATAGGTACTGCATCATCACGGTCATTTCGCCAAATGTACCGCCAATTAGTTCTTGTATTTGCTTGGCGTAAACGGCATCTGGCTTTTCTGGTCTTTTGTAATACTGTAGTGGCTTCTTATGGTAAAACATGGAGAATTCCTACCAGAGGTTTTTGATTGACTTTCCTTATTTGTAACGCTGCCAGTGAGGCAGGGAATCAGCTTTTAGTCATAAAGAAATTAAATCAAATCCGGTTATTTCTATCACTTTGGTTTAATGCGGTTTCTCGCGCCCGCGAACTACAGACTCTATTAAATTTGGTCGATCGTACATTCTATTTAAACAAACACAGCGCTGTGTCCTCCGGGTGTCAAAAAATACGTCAAAACCGCCCTCCTGCAGGGGGTTTAGCCCCTATCGGAGAGCGGTTTTTTGGGTTGAGCGGATACCTATGTGTGGTGTCCATCCCCCTAGCTTGGAGTCCCCCCCTTGTTAAGCGGGATGGGGAGAATCAGTTGAATCAATGAGTTTGATAATTTTCCTCAGTCCAACAGCGCGGTAGAGCTTCACCGGAAGGAAACACTAAATTACTCTTGGGAAAAGTTGCTGTCTCTTGCTCTTCTTGACCAGCTTGATTTTTTCCCGGCACTTCATTTTTTGCAGGGCTGAGTAAAGCCTCTACATCAAGGATTTCTATCAAGTCGCCTGATTCTTTTTCTTGTAAAAGCATAGTTTCTCCTTGTCAATTGAATGCGAATTAGGGTTTGAGGACAACTTTGATACAGTTGTCTTTTTTGTTGAGGAAAATCTCGTAGGCGTGGGGCGCTTCATCCAACTTCATTCGGTGCGTAATTACGAATGACGGGTCAATTTCGCCTTTTTGAACGCGATCGAGCAAAGGCCGCAAATAGCGGTGAACGTGCGTCTGTCCCATTTTCAGGGTCAAGCCTTTGTTGAAAGCTGCACCTAAGGGCACTTTGTCTACGAAGCCGCCGTAAACGCCGGGAATTGAGACTGTGCCACCTTTGCGGCAAGCTACGATCACTTGTCGCAGGGCGGTGGGTCGATCGGTCTCCAAGCGCACGGCTTGCTTGGCTTTGTCGTACAAAGCGTCGAGGCCTGTGCCGTGGGCTTCCATTCCCACAGCGTCGATGCAAGAGTCGGGCCCGCGTCCCCCTGTCATTTCAGTGACGGCTTCCCCCGCGTCCATTTCTTCGTAGTTGATGATTTCAGCGTTGGCCGCGGCCGCCATTTGCAAGCGTTCCGGTACGCGGTCGATCGCAATTACTCGATCGGCCCCCAGCATAAACGCGCTTCTGATCGCAAATTGTCCGACCGGCCCGCATCCCCAAACAGCTACAGTATCCCCCGGCTGAATGTTGCAGTTTTCGGCCGCCATGTAACCGGTAGGAAAGATATCGGTGAGGAACAATACTTGTTCGTCCGAAAGTCCGTCGGGAATTTTTAAAGGGCCGACATCTGCAAACGGAACCCGCGCGTATTCTGCTTGACCTCCTGCATAGCCGCCCGTTAAATGCGAGAAGCCAAACAGTCCTGCCGGCGAATGACCGTAGAGTTTTTCAGCCAATCCTGCATTGGGGTTGGAGTTGTCGCACAGCGACCACAAATCGCGGTTGCAAAAAAAGCAACTGCCGCAAGAAATAGTAAAAGGAATGACGATGCGATCGCCCTTTTTTAAGTTCTTGACTTCGCTGCCGAGTTCGACTACTTCCCCCATGAATTCGTGCCCCATGATGTCACCCGATTGCATTGTCGGGATGAAGCCATTGTAGAGGTGCAAATCCGAGCCACAGATTGCTGTAGACGTTATTTTAACTATCGCATCGCGCGGGTTGATAATTGTTGGGTCTGGTACATTATCAACTCGCACATCATTTGCTCCGTGCCAGCAAAGAGCTTTCATTATTTTTTTCCTCTAGTTAACTACTAGCTAGCAAATTTTTGATTTTAAATCTTACCTTTACTAAGCTGATAAATTACTCGCTTGGATGTTTTAATTTTAAGCATATAAAATATATTTTCTCTCTACCCGAGGTATAATTTATAAATCTATCTTCCGGCTGTTTTCAATACCAAAAATGTAAAGTTTATGCCCCTAAAGTGCGGGAAATTTTACATTCTTCTGTTAACCGCCAACAGTTATAGCAACCACGCCCGAGGGTTAGGACGTTGTTAATTGCTAAAATCCTTGCGGAAGATTGCAACTTCGGTCTTCGTTCAACATCGGCTAGAACAGCTAATAACGAGATGGATGAGGTTGTTTTTGTCGATCGGCGATCGCTTTCATCTCACAAAAAATAAATTTTCTCACTTAATCTCACTAAAGCCGATGTCTTGGCTCACTTTAGATAAAAAGCGACCAAAAACTTCTCAAGTAAAAGCGGGTTTATTGATTATTAAGTAAAGTGCATGACTTTTGTATCGCTCCACACTCCACCGGAATCTGGACAATCACGCACCCTGCTTAAGGATGATTAATAGTCAAATATTGTATCATTAGTTATAAATAAAAGCCGAGCTTGCGGTAAAGTTGTTAAAGATTAAAATTTATCGATCGCCTTTTATGCCTTACACTGCATCTACCCCAACAGACCCCAATCAACCCAACATCCGCAATGCCGACCATCGCCTACTAGAATTCACCAAGCTAACTCCGATGATGCAGCGGTATGTGGAAGTGAAAGAACAGTATCCCCACGCACTTTTATTGTTTCGAGTCGGAGATTTCTTTGAGTGTTTTTTCCAAGATGCAGTTACGATTTCGCGGGAATTAGAACTTGTTTGTACGAGTAAAGAAAGCGGCAAAGAAATCGGCAGAGTACCGATGACAGGAGTGCCGCACCACGCACTCGACCGCTACACTTCAATGTTAGTAGAAAAAGGCTATGCTGTAGTAGTTTGCGATCAAGTTGAAGATGCCTCGATTGCTGCTAAAGAAGGCCGCCAAGTCAAGCGAGAAATTACCCGCATTCTCACTCCCGGAACCTTGACTGATGACGGAATGCTCAAACCAAGGCAAAATAATTTTTTAGCAGCAGTCGTCATTGCTGGGGAACATTGGGGATTGGCTTATACAGATATTTCTACGGGAGAATTCGTCACTACCCAAGCAGACAGTTTAGAACAATTAACCCTAGAATTGCTGCGCTTGCAGCCTTCGGAAGTCTTGGTACCGACTAATGCGCCGGATTTGGTGACGATGTTGAGGCCCGGAGAGAAATCAGAGCATTTACCAGAGTGTTTGCCGAATTCGTTTTGCTATTCTTTGCGATCGCAAATTCCGTTTAGTTTGTCCGAAGCAAAACAGAGAATCCTGCAAAAGTTCAAAGTGCGATCGCTCGAAGGCATGGGATGCGCGCACCTTTCCCTCGCAGTGCGCGCCGCCGGCGGTTTGCTGCAATATCTCGAAGAAACTCAAAAGGAAAAAGCAGTTTCTTTGCAAAGATTGCACACTTACACTCTCACCGATTTTCTCATACTCGACTACCAAACCCGCCGCAATCTCGAAATTACTCAAACAGTGAGAGATGGGGTTTTTCACGGTTCGCTGCTGTGGGCGATAGACAAAACCAGCACCGCAATGGGAGGCCGCGCTTTGCGCCGCTGGGTGCTGCAACCCTTGCTCAGCATTAAAGGCATTTGCGCCCGACACGACACGATTCAAGAATTAGTAGAAAATAACGCCCTGCGCCAAGATTTGCAGCAATTGCTGCGCCAAATTTACGACATCGAAAGACTGACCGGCCGCGCTGGTTCTGGAACAGCTAGCGCGCGGGATTTGGTCGCTTTAGCTGATTCTCTGGGAAAACTGCCGGTATTAGCCTCGATCGCAGCCCAAGGGATCTCGCCCTATTTAAAAGCACTGCAAAATGTACCGCCAATTTTAGAAGAATTATCAACTAAAATTCACGCTCATTTAGTTGATGAACCGCCGATTCATTTAAAAGAAGGAGGTTTGATTCGAGCGGGAATCAATCCCATGCTAGATGAAATGCGACACACTGCATCAGCCGACCAAGAATGGATTGCAAATTTAGAAGCAACTGAGAGAAAACGCACCGGAATTTCTAATTTAAAAGTAGGCTACAATAAAGCTTTCGGCTATTACATCAGCATTACCAAATCGAAAGTAGACCAAGTGCCGAAGGACTACACCCGCAAGCAAACTCTCACTAATGAAGAACGCTACAGCACTGAAGAATTAAAAGAAAGGGAAGTGCGAATTCTGACAGCGCGGGAAGATTTAAATCAATTGGAATACGATATTTTTGCTCAAGTGCGATCGGAGGTAGGAGAACACGCCGAAATTATTCGCAACGTTTCCCGCGCCGTGGCGGCGGCCGATGTTTTGTGCGGTTTGGCCGAAGTAGCAGTTTACCAGAATTACTGCCGCCCGACTATGACAGAAAGTCGGGAAATTAAAATTATTGAAGGTTGTCATCCTGTGGTGGAAAAGTCTTTGCCGCCGGGATTTTTTGTACCTAATTCTGCTTTTTTGGGTCGGGAAGAATCGTTAAACCGCCCAGATTTAATTATTTTAACCGGGCCGAATGCTAGCGGGAAAAGCTGCTACTTGCGGCAGGTGGGTTTGATTCAGTTAATGGCGCAGATGGGCAGTTATGTGCCGGCGAAAGCTGCGAGTTTGGGAATTTGCGATCGCATTTTTACCCGCGTCGGCGCAGTAGATGATTTGGCAACTGGTCAATCTACCTTTATGGTGGAAATGAACGAAACTGCAAATATTCTCAATCACGCCACGCCGCAATCTTTGGTGTTGTTAGATGAAATTGGCAGGGGAACGGCGACGTTTGACGGACTTTCGATTGCTTGGTCTGTAGCAGAATATTTAGCAACTGAGATTCGGGCGCGGACAATTTTTGCGACTCACTATCACGAGTTAAATGAGTTAGCTTCTATTTTAGATAATGTCGCAAATTATCAGGTGACAGTGAAAGAATTGCCGGATCAAATCGTATTTTTGCACCAAGTTCAGCCGGGAGGTGCTGACAAATCTTACGGAATTGAAGCGGGGAGATTGGCAGGTTTACCGCCGTCGGTGATTGACAGGGCGAGACAGGTGATGAAGCAGATTGAGAAACATAGCAAAATTGCGATCGGGCTGCGGAAAGGTGTTAAAAAAGATGGTAAAAAAGAGTCTGAGGGCGAACAGCTAGATATTTTTGAGTAGTAAAATGTCGGGTGGCCAAAAAAATTGTAGGAAGTTCTATATTGCACCATTTTCAATAAGCCTTTCAGGGGCGGGTTCTCCTGCCCACCCCACAAGAAAATTAAATTTTTGTGGCACAGGCATCCTGCCTGTTCTTGAGCATGGTGCAATATCTCAGTTACTACTTTTACTACAAACCAGGAACTCTCCAGCGCTCATCCCAATTTCCAAAGCCTCATTCAGCAACCGCCCGTATTCAGTCGCCCGATCGCTCACATCCACCGCCATCAAAGCAGCCAAATTACTTTCAATATTAGCAAAGCTCACGGGAGAAAAGTAAAAACTCAGCTCCGACCGTCGCAGATTTCCCAGAGCCGGCCGACCTGCTCAACCAGTTGAAAGCCAGACGTAAAAAGTCCGGGGCAAATTTGGTAGATATGGAGGTGGTGTTGAAGATACTTGGAACAGATGGGAGCGAAATTTGAACAGAAAATAGGGCTCTCGGTAATACAATTAACCTGAAACCCTTACTCCACAAAAGATATAGAAAATGAGCACGGAGGGATTTGAACCCCCGACCCTCAGGACCGGAACCTGATGCTCTATCCACTGAGCTACGTGCCCTCGACTGTTTACAGTATAACACGTCTTGCGGAAAATGGCGAGTGCCGATCGCAAATTTCCTCGTCGGCCTCCAAACCCCTTGACCCATGCGGGTTAAACTCGCCCGCGCGATCGGATATCAGGCAGTTCTCGCAGCCAGAGACTGCAACTTTTAGCTAAATGGTAACAATAATACGACAATGGGTAAAATAATAGACTTTAATCGAGCAAATATTAGGTTCACATTCGATGGAGGTCGAGCATCTACCACAGCTAAAATAGCCCGCATCAATTCCCCCTAGCTAATCTGCAGTAAATAAATGGTGCTGCTTTTAAGACCGATTGTGCAAATACGGTTCTAGACTAGGTTCACCAAACCTCTCAATCTTATGGTTTCTAAAATTTTAGACAAATTACCGCTGCGAACTGTTCTCATAGTTCCATTTGTATTGCAAATCGTTGGTGCCGTGGGACTGGTAGGATATCTGTCTTTTAGAAACGGACAAAAATCAGTTAATAACCTTGCCAGTCAGTTAATGAGCGAAGTGAGTTTGCGTGTCGAGCAAAACCTGCAAGTTTACCTGACCACTCCCCATCAAATCAATCAAACCAAGCTGGATGCTGTCAAGCTCGGCTTGTTAAAGATGGGAAACTTATCAGCTTGGGAGAAATATCTTTTGCGGCAAGTACAATTATATCCATATATCAATTTTACCTCCGTTGGCAACAATAAGGGAGATTATAGATCCGGTGAACAACTGTCTAACGGCTCCCGCACGATGAATGTGATAGAAACATCTACTGGGTTAAATTTTAATTCTTACAAGACGAATGAGCGAGGCGATCGCACTACATTTATCACCCTTGTCAAAAACTATGATAATCGCCAACATCCTGCGTACAAAAAAGCCGTAAACATCGGAAAACCTACTTGGAGTTCGGTTTATGTTTCCTTGCTAGAGCCGACCTTAATTATCAGCGCTATCCAACCCGTATACAGCGAAAAAAATCAGCTAGAAGGAGTCTTATTTACGGCCTTGCGTCTCGACCATCTTGGGAGATTTCTCCACAGTCTGAAAGTGGGCAAATCAGGTCAAACATTTATTATAGATCGCCAGGGTACTTTGTTAGCAACTTCGACCACAGAAAAACCGTTTCGCACTAAAGGTAATGAAAGACAATTGTTTAAAGTAGAAGAAAGCAGCAACCCTTTGACTCGCTCGACAGCTAAATATTTGACTGCAAATTTTAAAAAATTACATCAAATTAAAAAATCAGAGTTATTGAGCTTTGAAATAGATCACAAGCGACAATTTTTAAAAGTCTTGCCGTTCCAAGACGGCAAAGGTTTAGACTGGCTGATTGTCGTAGTTGTTCCCGAAGCAGATTTCACCAAAGAAATCGATGCCAATACCCGCACAGCGGTTTTGCTTTGTTTCGCAGCTTTAGGAGTAGCGGTGGCGATCGGCATTCTGACTTCTCGGTGGGTAACAAACCCTATTTTGCGCTTAAATGCAGCAGCAAAAAATATTGCTAAAGGTGAATGGGACAAAACAGTAGAAAGCGAACGTTCTGACGAATTGGGGGAATTAGCCAAGTCATTTAACAGCATGGCTCAACAACTGCAACAATCTTTTGAAACTTTAGAACAGCGAGTGCAAGAGCGGACGGCAGAATTGGCTGTAGCTAAAGACAAAGCAGAGGTAGCGAATCAAGCTAAAAGCACCTTTCTTGCTAACATGAGCCACGAATTGCGATCGCCTCTCAATGCAATTCTGGGCTTTTCCCAACTGATGACTCGCAGCCAAACTCTATCCCCAGAACATCAAGAAAACATTAGCATAATTAGCAGCAGCGGAGAACACCTGCTCACCCTGATTAATAACGTGCTCGATTTATCTAAAATTGAATCCGGGCGCACCACCCTCAATCCCAAAAAATTTGATCTCTATAGCCTGCTAAACGACTTGGAAGATATGTTTGAACTCAAAGCATATGACAAGCACTTGCAGTTAGTTTTTGACCGCAGTCGCGATGTTCCACAATATTTAGAAGCCGACGAGTTAAAGTTGCGGCAAATTTTAATTAATCTGCTCAATAATTCTCTTAAATTTACCCAGAAGGGGGGTGTAACAGTCAGAGTTAGCAAGCAGTTCTTAGGCCGAAGTCAGCAGGAAAGAGAGGGAACAAGCGCTCACTCGGAAGTATCAATAAATACAGAAAATGAAGCAAGTAATGGTGTTAAAATATCTCAAATTAGTGAGTATAACAACCAAGTTTTGGCAACCCAAAATGACGATTCAGCTTCTACCTCTTCCTTCTTCCTTCGTTTTGAAGTCGAAGATACTGGCCCCGGTATTGCTACCAATGAATTAGACGATCTTTTTGAACCTTTCGTGCAAACCAAGACAGGCAAAGATTCGCAAGAAGGTACAGGCTTGGGATTGCCGATCAGCCGCAAATTTGTGGAATTAATGGGCGGCAAAATGAGCGTCTGTTCTGCTGTGGGCAAGGGAACTAATTTTAAGTTTGACATTCAAGTTATTGCGGTCGATGCGGCTGATATTGAAAGCCCAAAACCGACCCGCAATGTTATTGCCCTGGAACCCAACCAACACACCTATCGAATTTTGATAGTAGACGACAAACCGCTAAATCGCCAACTGCTAATTAAACTTCTCAATCCTCTGGGTTTTGAACTAAAAGAAGCTACTAACGGTCAAGAAGCTATTGAGATTTGGGACAGTTGGGAACCGCATTTAATTTGGATGGACATGAGAATGCCCGTGATGGACGGCTACGAAGCCACGCAATACATTAAAAGGACTCTTAAAGGTCAAGCTACTGCGATTATTGCGCTGACTGCGAGCGTTTTAGAGGAAGAAAGGGCAGTTATCTTGTCGGCGGGCTGCGATGCTTTTATGCGGAAACCTTTCGGGGAAATGGATATTTTTGATGCTATGCACAAACATATCGGAGTGCGCTATATTTATGAAGATCCGGGTCAAACTAATTTATCGGAAATTAAAGAGGACTATCGCGCAATTACTGCGGCTGATTTCGTGAAATTGCCTGAGGCGCTGGTAGCAGATTTAAAGCTGGCGATACTAAATGCAGATATTGATGTAATTGATACCTTGATAGAGCAAATTAGATTAAAGGATGCAGTAACGGCAGGTGCGATCGCAACTTGTATAGAAAATTTTGAGTACGACCAAGTTTTAAAGTTAATATCTCAAGCAATATCACATGAATAACGACATTGTTAGCACAGATCGCGGTAATATTTTAGTAGTTGACGACACCCCAGCTAATTTGCGGCTGCTAGCCGGAATTTTGAATAGCAAGGGCTATAAAGTGCGCCCGGTACCTAGCGGCGAGTTAGCGCTTTCGGCGGCAAAAGGTATGCCTCCCGATTTGATTTTGCTGGATATTATGATGCCCGAAATGAATGGATATGAAGTTTGCGAAAAGATCAAAGCTGATGAACGAACTTGCGACATCCCGGTGATTTTTATTAGCGCGATTAATGACGTACTTGATAAGGTCAAAGCCTTTGCTGTGGGCGGTGTAGATTATATTACTAAACCCTTTCAGGTGGAAGAGGTTCTAGTGAGGGTAGACACCCATTTAGCAATATGCCAGTTGCGAAAAAAACTCCAAGAGAAAAACAATGAACTTACAGTTACTTTAGACCAACTGCAAGCTACTCAAAATCAATTAGTGCAATCGGAAAAAATGGCGGCATTAGGGCAACTGATTGCGGGCATTGCTCACGAAATTAATACGCCGTTGGGGGCAATTCGGTCGTCTATTGGAAATATTACCAGCTTTTTGGATAACAATCTCGAAAGTTTGCCAGTTTTTTTTAAAGAACTGTCAGCAGAACGCGAACACGATTTCTTGTGTTTGATGTACAGTTCCAGCCAACAAACTTACTCTTTATCTACGCGAGAAAAACGGGGATTGAAAAAAACCGTGAAGCAGCAACTAGAGTCGGAAGGGATTGACAATGCTGACAGCCTGGCTAGCATTTTAGTCAATATCGGATTGCAGGGAAATTTGCAAGAATTCTTGCCGTTGCTCAAAGACCCGGACAGCGAAAATATTATAAAAACAGCCTACGACTTTGCTAGCATCCACAGAAGCGCCCGAACCATCGCTACCGCTACTGAACGCGCTGCCAAAGTCGTCTTTGCCCTGAAAAGTTATGCGCGTTACGATGTAAATGGGGAAAAAATAAAGGTGAATATTACAGAGGGAATTGAAACGGTATTAACTCTTTATCAAAACCAAATTAAGCAGGGTGTGGAAGTTGTCAGAAACTATCAAGCTCAATTGCCGGCGGTACTGTGTTATCCCGACGAACTCAATCAAGTTTGGACAAATTTAATTCACAATTCCTTACAAGCGATGGACAATCAAGGAACTTTAACAATAGACGCGGTACAACAAGATACCAGCGTCTTGGTAAAAATTACTGACAGCGGTAACGGGATTCAACCGGAGATTATTCCGAAAATTTTTGAGCCTTTTTTTACTACTAAACCTGCGGGAGAAGGCAGCGGGTTGGGATTGGATATTGTAAAAAAAATAATTGAAAAACATCAGGGTAACATTGATGTCGAGTCGGCACCCGGTAATACAGCATTTACAGTTTCTTTGCCGATTAATTTAACTGAGTAGGTAAAGCGTCGCAGACTGAAGTCGGGGGCTAAAAATTTGCAGTCTACCCGCCCGGAATGTAGAATTTGGAAAACAGTGTGCTGCCCATGGGGGTTCACCCTGCCACACTAAATAAGGAAACTAGCGATGTCTAAATCAGCAATTTTGTGTGTGGACGATGAAGTAGGAGTGTTGGAAAGTCTGGAAATTGAACTGCAACAGGCATTTAACGGTAAATATCTTTGCGAATTTGCTGAAAGTGCTGCCGAAGCCCTGGAAATTATTGAAGAGCTATGTGAAGCTGAGGTTAACATTTTAGTAATTGTCTCTGATTGGTTGATGCCCGGAATGAAAGGAGATGAGTTGCTGATTCAAATCCATCAAAAATATCCGCAAATTGTGACCGTGATGCTGACTGGTCAAGCAGACAAAGAAGCAATCGAACGCGCACAAACTCAAGCAAATCTTCATGCTTTCATAGAAAAACCTTGGCAAAATCAAGAATTAATTGAAGCGATTAAGTCTGGTCTAGCAAATTTATGAAAAAACCAGTCATTATTTGTGTCGATGATGAGCAGACTATACTCGATAGTCTGGAAATAGACCTGCTAAAAGCCTTTGAAGATAAATATTTAATTGAAACGGCCCAAAGCGGCCAAGAAGCTTTAGAGTTGCTGTCAGAACTTTTAGCAGAACAGTATGAAGTTCCTTTGGTGATTTCGGATCATATCATGCCTAATATGAAAGGAGACGAACTATTAAGGAGCGTTCATGCTATCTCGCCGAACTGTCTCAAGATCATGCTGACGGGCCAGGCAGATTTGGAGGCGGTAGCCAATGCTATTAACTATGCTAAATTGTACCGATATATACCTAAACCTTGGCAATGTGATGACTTAAAATTAACGGTCACTGAGGCAATATATAGATATTTTCAAGATAAACAATTAGCTGAAAAACAAAGAGAAGTTCAGGAAATGAATCAGGAGTTGGTAAAATTAAACCGCAAGCAGGCAATGCTGATTGCCAAACTCCATGAAAACGAAAGTCGCTTGACGCAATATCTAGAAGCTATGCCATTGGGCGTGTGTGTACTTGATGCAAACGGGCAATCTTTCTACGCTAACCAGAAAGCGCGGGATGTATTTGGCAAAGGCACTGTGCCGCATATTAATTCAGAGCAAAAAGCAGCAATTTATCAATTCTATAAAAGCGGGACTAATCAGAGATGCCCCGTGGAAGAATTGCCAATTATGCGGGCGCTTCGGGGCGAAAATGTGCGGACTGAGGGTGTAGAAATTCGTACAGCTAATAAGATTATTCCTGTAGAGAGTTGGGCAACTCCAATTTATGATTCTACAGGCGACATTTCCTATGCGATTATTGCTTTTAGTGACATAACTGAACGCAAGGAAGCTGAAGCGGCGCTAATTCAAGCGGAAGAGAAGTATCGCGGGATATTTGAAAATGCTCTAGAAGGTATTTTTCAGACGACGCCGGACGGACATTTTATCAGTGCGAATCCGGCTATGGCGGAAATTTACGGCTACGATTCTGCCTCAGAATTGATAGAAAGTATTAATGATACTCAGCAGCAATTGTACGTAGAATCGAATCGCCGTCAAGAGTTTCTGGCGCTGATGAAACAGCACGGTACTCTGTGTGATTTTGAGTCTCAGGTTTACTGTCGAGATGGCAGAATTATCTGGATTTCTGAGTATGCGCGCACAGTTTATGATGCTAACGGTGAAGTGCTTTACTATCAGGGTTTTGCTAAGGATATTAGTTTGCAAAAACAGGTGGAAGTGGAACGAATCAGGTTTACTAATGATTTAGAAAAAGCTTTGGCAGCCGAAGAAAAGTTAAATGAGGCCCTGTCAGAAAACGAAAGCCGATTGACTCAATTCCTGGAAGCGATGCCAGTGGGAATATTTGTGGTCGATGGTAAGGGTAAACCTTTTTACATGAATTCTTGGGGCGAAAGGATACTAGCCCAAGGTTTAATTTTTGATGGGGGTACTGACCAATTTCCTGAAGCTTATCATTTTTACGACGCTGGAACTAATCAATTGTATCCGAGGGATAGCCAACCGATTGTTCGGGCGTTGCGGGGAGAATTTGTGCGTATGGACGATCTAGAAATTCATGGGTCGGATCGGATTGTGCCGATCGAGGTTTGGGCGACTCCCATCTACGACGAACGGAAAAACATAGTTTACGCGATCGCTGCTTTTCAAGACATCACGGAACGTCTAGAGGTAGAAACCGAGCGCCGCCAATTCACAGACGAGTTACAAAAAGCCTTAGCAGCAGAAGAAAAATTAACAGATGCTTACGGGCGGTTTGTGCCGCACGAATTTCTCCACTTTCTGGGATATGAAAGTATTCTGGAAGTCAAATTAGGCGATCAGGTACAGAAAGAAATGTCGGTGCTATTCTCAGATATCCGCGATTTCACTTCTCTTTCAGAAAGGATGAATCCTGAAGAGAATTTTCAATTTATTAATGGTTATTTGTCGCGAATGGAACCCGCAATTACTAACAACTTTGGTTTTATTGATAAATACATTGGCGATGCGATTATGGCGCTGTTTGACGGCAGTGCGGATGATGCTGTGAAAGCTGGAATTGCAATGCTAGAAGAGCTTAACGAGTATAATATTAGTCGTAATCAGGTTGATTGCCCGCCGCTGCAAATTGGCATTGGCATCAATACGGGTTCTTTGATGTTAGGCACGGTGGGCGGCCAAAGTCGGATGGACAGCACGGTGATTAGCGATGCGGTAAACTTAGCCTCCCGCGTGGAAACTTTGACGAAAGAGTATGAAGTTTCGATGTTAATTACTCACAATACTTTTATACAGTTAAACGATATTTATGATTTGAGGTTGATCGATCGCGTAGCAGTTAAAGGCAAATCGCGAATGGTAACACTTTATGAAGTATTTGCGGCCGATCCGCCAGAGTTACGACAGAAAAAGTTAGAGACAAAGACAATCTTTGAGCAAGCTTTGGTACTCTACAATAGTGACAAGTGTGGCGAAGCTATAAGATTGTTTTCGGCCTGCTTGGAAATCAACCCTAATGATAAGGTAGCTCAAATTTATATGCAGCGGTGTCTGAAAGGAGCGATCGCTCCTGCATAATACCATTTTAGATTTTAGATTTTAGATTTTAGATTTTAGATTTGGGAATGACTTATTTTATAAGGGTTTGGAGTTTGCCTACAGTTGCATTCTTTTTGGAAATTGGTCTAATCATTGTTTAGACAGGCAGGGAAACGCAAACTAGGGTTTCTTGGTGCGGCAAACTTTTTATTTTAAATTCTCCTCCGTGCAATTCTGCAAGGCGTTGAACAATGGCCAAGCCCAATCCCAAACCTGCTTGTTGGTAAAGTTTGCGATCGAACTGCCTGTAAGCTTCTAGCTGTGCAATCTGATCGGCAGTCATGCCGCGGCCGTGGTCTTTCACAGACAGAACAAAAGTCTTATTTTCGACGAAAGTGCTTAATAAAACAGGCGTTCCTTCTAATGAAAATTTGAAGGCATTGTCCAATAGTTCTTCAACAACTTTTGCGAGTCTGACAGAATCCATAGCTACCGAGGCATCTTGCAAGTTTAATTGTAAATCGTCTGTTCTATTCGCGTGTTTTGCTTGCTGCCGCGCTTTTTGACTCAGCAACGATTTTACACAGCTAAATTCGCTATTACGCATCTCCTTTAGCCGTTCGGGATTTGTGGCTGCTATCTCCAGTTCTGCATACAGCAAAAAGTTCTGAATCAGTCGATACAAGCGATGACCGGAAGTTTGAATTTGACCGATCATCTCTATGATATCTGATTCCTCTAAGACCTGATATTCTGACAAAATCAGTTCAGAAAAACCCAGAATTGCATTCAAAGGAGTCCGCAATTCGTGGGGCAGCGACATACTAATATTAGTGCGTAATTCGTCTAGCGTCTTTTGAGAGTGCCGACTAATTGTTTTTTGTTTTTCAAGTCTAATAGCAATGGCTTTTAGCAGTTCTTGCGGGGTACAAGGCTTAGTAATGTAATCGTCTGCTCCCAGTTCCATCCCCGTGCGAACGTCAACTTTATCGGCTTTGGCGGTGAGGAAAATAAACGGAATTGTGGCAGTCAAGGGTTCGGCTCGCAAAGCTTTGAGGACGCCGTGACCGTCTACTTCCGGCATCATCATGTCGCACAAAATTAAATCAGGGATTTGTTCGATCGCCAATTTGATGCCGACTTTGCCGTTAATCGCTGCCATTCCTTCAAAATTCTCGGCTTCCAGCAACTCTAAAATATTCTCTCTAATCGCTTCTTCGTCTTCTATTACCAAAATCTTAGCCACGGTGATAGCTCCTTTTAGTTAGTAGTTTCTTGGAAAATTCTGGGTTCAGACACTTGATAAGTTTTTTTGTTATGGGCTTAATTAATCGTTAAGTATCGGATTATGTATAGTTGATAATTCAGTTGTTATTGGCTGGGAGGGCAAATTAGAGGCAAGGTAATAGTGAAAGTTGTGCCTTGTCCTTCTTGACTGTCGATCGCGAGTTGCCCGCCGTGAAGTTCCACCGCCCTTTTCACAATTGCTAAACCAAGACCGGTTCCCGAAATAGTGCCGACATTTGTAGCTCGATAAAAAGTTTCTAATATCCGCTCTCGATCGGCTTGGGGAATGCCGATTCCCCGGTCTTGAACGTGGAAAACAGCTTCTGTGTTTTGACAGTTGAGCCGCAAGGAAACTGTACTGCCGGCGGGGGAATATTTGATGGCATTTGAGAGGATGTTGCCTAAGATTTGCCGCAGCAGTTTTTCATCCATTTGAGCGTCGCAGTTACCGCCTTCATATTGAAAGGCGATCGGGTGTTGGTTGCTGTCGTTAACCTGCTGCTCGTCTACCAGTTGACGGCAAAATTTTTCGAGGTTTAAGGAAATTGGTTGAAACTGCAAGGTATTTGCTTCGATTTTGCCAATTACGAGGATGTCTTCTAATAACTCTGTCATGCGTTTAATGGCTAATTGAATCCGCATAAAATGAGTAGATTTTTTATCTTGGGCCCACTGAGAACTATAATCTTGCAGCAATCCAGCCGAAAATTGGATGGTTGTCAAAGGTGTGCGGAACTCGTGGGAAACCATTGTGACAAATTTAGCTCGCAGTTCTGAAAGTTCCTTTTCTCGTGCGAGGGCTTTGAGAATTTCCGCTTCTGCTCGTTTACGATCGCTAATGTCACGGGCTTCAGCAATCAGCAGCAAAACTTGTCCTGTCTCATTTTTAACAGGTTTCAGTGAGAAATCAACAGTCATAATTTGGTCGCTTTTGCCTAACAAGTCGATTTCGCTGCGGAAAAACTCGCCTCGACTTGCTTTGCCGATCGCGCATTGCAATTGTTCGGAAACCTGTGGCGACTGGGCCCAAATCGCCATTTCCCAAATGGGGCGGCCCACAATATCCTCCGATCGCAATCCGGCAAAATCGAGGGCTGTCTCGTTGACTTCCAGCACAATTCCTTGCGGAGTCAGCAACTTGGTTAGCTGAAACGATGAGTCAAAAATCGCCCGAAAGCGGCGCTCGCTTTCCCGCAGCATTTGAAATGTTTGAGAACGTTCGATCGCATAGCGGATCGTCCGCACTAATAATTGAGTAGTAATTTGACCTTTAACAATATAGTCTTGAGCTCCCAAGCGAACTGATTCTAGGGCGATCGCCTCATCGTCCAAGCCTGTCATTACCACCATTGGCACATCAGGAGCAACTTCTCGCAGGCGAGTTAGCGTTTCCAAACCGCGACTGTCCGGCAAAGAAAGGTCGAGCAAAACTACATCAAAGGGGTGTTTACACAGTTGTGCGATCGCCTCATGCAGGAACTCAACAGACACCAGTTCCCACTGGACTCCCACAGATACTTCTAACAGTTCTGCAAGCAAATCAGCATCAGCCGGATTGTCTTCTACTAACAGAATTTTAATCCACATAGCTTAGACGTTTTTGACTGTAAAATTTTTACTCTACCAATCTTAGGTTAAACTCTTTTGCTTTCCCTTGTCATTTTCAACTTGAAAATTATTATTTGGGAACTGTCACCACCACCAGCCACCCATCCTCAACCCATCTCACAGGCTTAGCGACTTGACTAAAATGGATAGGCTTAGTGATGTAGCACCGGGCGGACAGGGCATAAAACTTGAGCATCTCTTTATCGGCTACTGAGGTTCTCATAATTACCACCGGAATCATTTTTAACTCGATTGCGGAGTTAATTCATATCAATATTTTTCAACCGTTGTTTTAGGCAAAATTAAACACAGTTAAATCGGAAGCGGAAAGCCAAAATACAAGCCTTTTTTATTCAATAAATTTATTAGTAATACCCTCTTTTCTACTTTTGTACAAATTGTTTAATATTTGCTGCTCGCCCGATTTTCTAAATCCAAGTTCGCATCCCTGAGCGAATCATCCACCAGCCGAATTTCCCTCGGTTAAAAACTTTTATAGCGTTCATAAGCAAAGAATCTATTCGTTTAATTTAGAGGAAGTTTGACTACGACCAGCCAGAACTCCTCAATTAACCTGACTACTTTAGTAAATTGTACTAGGTCTACCGGCTTAGTTATGTAACAGTTTGCGTGGAGCGAGTAGGACTTTAAAATATCTTCAGGAGCGGCTGAAGTGCTGAGAATCACTACAGGAATTAATTTTAACTTGGGGTCAGTTTTAATTTCTTCTAGCACTTCAATACCGCTTTTTTTCGGCAGATGCAAATCGAGCAAAATCAAATCGGGACGCGGTACTCTGAGATAAGGTTCTTTGCGGCGCAAAAACTTGATTGCTTCGACTCCATCCTCCACAAAATGTAAGTTATTCAATATTTTACCCTGACCGAGGACTTCTCTTGCCAAATCGGCATCGCTGGGAGAATCCTCAATCAGCAGAATCTCTATAGGCCTAACAGTGCTTCGATCGCTCATAATCGGCGTATCCTTTGGAGTATAAAAACAAAATTGAATTTTGAGGCTTCAGGTACTAATTATAGGAATAGTGAAGTAAAAAGTCGCTCCTTTTCCCTCCTGAGATTCCACCCAAATGCGCCCGCTGTGGCGTTCAACAATGCGCTTGCACATCGCCAAACCTATACCAGTACCAGAATATTCGCGGCGGGAGTGCAGGCGCCCAAAAATGATAAAAATGCGATCGGCATACTGCGGATCGATGCCAATGCCGTTATCCGAGACGCTGAACAGCCATTCGCTCTCTTTCCTGCGGGCAGCGATATGAATCAAAGGGATATCTTGGCGACAAAATTTGATGCCGTTGGCGATCAAATTTTGGAATAATTGCACCAGTTGAGATTCATCCGCCATCACGCTTGGCATCGCGTCGTAGGTGATTACAGCTTTTCTTTCGGCGATCGCAATTTGCAAATTGCACATAGTTTGCTTGACCACAGCGTTGCAGTCCGCCTCGTCAAACTCCTGACCCCTCGTTCCCAGGCGGGAATACGCCAACAAATCGTTAATTAACTGTTGCATTCTGGTGGCGCCATCGACAATATAATTAATATACTTATCTGCGCGATCGTCCAAATTCCCTTGATAGCGCTGGGCCAGCAATTGAGTGTAACTGGTAACGGCTCGGAGCGGTTCTTGCAAATCGTGGGAAGCCACATAAGCAAATTGTTCTAATTCCTCATTGGAACGCTTCAAATCTTCTGTAAGTTGCAGCATTTGCTGCTCTGCTTCTTTGCGGTCTGTAATGTTGTAAACCAAGGCACAACAAGACAGCAAATTCCCCTGGGAGTCCCTGACTGGACTGGTAGACATATCAGTCCAAATATCTTGCCCGTCCTTGCTTTTGAATTTAAATTCGTGTTGTTCACCAATACCTTGCTTGCGCCGATCAACATTATCAAGAGCTTGTTGTTTTTCCGGTTCGTCCATGAAATCAAAAATCGACCGCCCGAACATTTCTACTTCACTATAGCCGAGCATTCGCGCCATTGCGTGGTTCACGTAAGTTGTCAGGGCATTGCTGTCAATTACCCAAATACCTTCTTCTGCTAATTCAACTATTTGCCTGTATTTAAATTCGCTTTCCTGCAAAGCTGTTTCAGTTAGTTTGCGCTCGGTGATATCTTTCATAAAACAGTGGTGACCGTTAAAGATACCTTGTGCGTCGCAAGCTTTTACCATCGTTAATTGCTTGTAAAAAAACGAGCCATTTTTCCGAACGCCTCTAGCTTCAACTTCTACTTGGCCAGAAATTAGCATTTCCTGATAAGCTGAGATCATCATCTCAACATCGCCCGGATGTACGGTGAGCTGCCATTCCATGCCAAGCATTTGTTCCGGTTCGTAACCGCATTTATGAGCGTAAGCTCGGTTAACATTCACGTAGCGCCCCTCAATATCCAGCCGCGAAATGCCTTCCACTGCATTTTGCATGGCATTAGTGAGGTCGCGCAGCTCTTTTTCAGCTTGTTTGCGATCGCTAATATCCTGGCCGATACCCAAAAAACCGTTAATATTTCCGTTGCTGTCAAATAAGGCAGTCACCGACAGCAGTACCGGAAACCGTGAACCATCTTTGCGAATGTAAGTCCATTCATTTTCGTCAGCGATTTCCCGGCACGGCAAGGCAAAAAATACTTCAATTCCCGCCTCTATTTTCACTCCCAATTCTTGAGAAAGAACTTCAGCTCTTTTAGCTATCTCCCGAGGATCGTGAATTATTGCTAGCGTGACTTTCCCCACCACTTCTTCTCGCGAATAACCTAAAAGTTTTTCTGCGGCACGATTAAATGTTTTAATTGTACCGTCGGGTTGTGTAGAAATAATTGTGTAGTTAGCGCTATTAAGAATTGCATTTTGCAATTGCGTCAATTCCAACAAAGTGATCGCAATTTTTTCGCGGTAGGCTATTTCTTTTTGCAATTTGTGGTTAGAAATTTCTATTTGAGCAGTGCGCTCAGCAACTCGATGCTCCAGAGTTTCATTGAGCCGCCGATTTTCCTCTTCTACCTGCTTGCGTTCTGTAATATCAGTAATAGTACCCACATAACTTTCCACCTCCCCATTTTCTCCGATTTGACCGACAGATTGACCGAATACCCAACTGATTTGAGTGTGATTAATGCCTTGAAAGCGGTACTCAGATTTAAACGGTAATTTCTGCTGCACGGCGCTATACCATTCACTAAAAACACGCTCGCGGTCGTCTGGATGAATGCCTTGCAACCACCCTTTGCCCAAAGCTTCATGGCAGGTAATCCCCGAAATTTGACACCAGCGCTCGTTGACATACAAGCAGTGTCCTACAGCATCTGCATAAAATATTCCCACCGGTGACGCTTCAGTTAAAGTTTGATAGCGAGCTTCCGTTTCTCGGCGTTCAAGGATTTCTTTTTGCAGTATTAGATCTATCATCCCTAATTGAGTTGGGCTCAGGAGAGTTAAGGCTTGAGGAAGTAAAGGAATTAAGGCAAAAGCAGTGTAACCAGAAATCACGGCGGTAATAATTTTTATACTGCCTGAAACCCAATAAACAGGGTGCCAAAGCGTCCAAACTTCGATTATATGAGTAGTGCCGGAGGAGATAATAAAGGCTGCAAACAGCCAAAAGATATTGCGAAAGGGCAAGTCTTTTCGCTGAAATATAAAATAATAAATTAGCGAGACGGGTATTGAATAGTAAGCCAGGGCAATGATAGAGTCTGACACTATGTGGAGTGCTACTAGCTCTGGCTGCCAAAGGTAACAGTGGCCCTGAGGGATATAATTGGCGGTGAATAACAGGTTATTTAAAAAGTTCCAAATCATAAACGGAATGGGAAATGGGGCATGAGTAATTTAAGGCAATAACTTATAACTTATCTTAACTCTCTGAAATATACAGTTCTGGAGGTACGGGGGGCTAAAAACCAGGTTTCATCATAAATGCCTCGTTGCCAAACCGAATATTGTTGTAGGAACTGGTTTTTCTTCCGTAAGTCTTAATATAGCAATTCTCAATGATTCGAGCTGTAGCGAACTCTAGGTTGGCTATAATATCGTTTCCGGTTGCATCGGAATAATAAAATCGAGTAAACAGTTAACACTCAACCATTCAGTTTTTCGACCCGCCCGTCAACAGTCAACAGTCAACAGTCAACAGTCAACAGTCAACACTCAACACTCAACAATCATGTATGAGTGCAACCAGAATTGATATAACTCATATGTTGCACCATTCTCAATAATCCTTTTATGAACAGGCTTTCCGGCCCCTTCCACAAGAGATAAATTTTCTTGGGGAACGGGTATCTTCCCTGTTGCTGACAATGGTGCCAGATGTGAGGTATGACGAAGTGAAGCCCTATATGCCGATTTAAGATTTTAGGATTTTAGCTTTTCCTTCCTTCTTTTTTATATTCTAAATAACTAAAAGCTTCTTCCATCCATCCATTACATCTGTTACATCCGAAGAAAGTGAATCCGTTGCCGAACTTCCTTTTGCTATAAAAAATGGGGCGAGCCAGAAGCCCGCCCCACCCAAAATTATGCTGCTGCTATTAACCCAACAGCGCCTGAGCCTTAGCTACCACATTATCAACGGTGTAGCCAAACTTTTCTAAAGCAACGGGGCCCGGTGCAGAAGCGCCGAATGTGTCGATGCTGATGCTGTCGCCTTCGGAACCCAAATAACGTCCCCAGCCGAAGCTACAAGCTGCTTCAACTGCCAACCGTTTAGTAACAGCTTTCGGCAGTACAGATTCGCGGTAAGCGGCATCTTGTAAGTCAAACAATTCCCAGCAAGGCATCGAAACTACGCGGACTTTATTGCCTGCAGCGCGCAATTTTTCAGCGGCATCAACGCAGAGGTATGTTTCGCCGCCGGTGCCGATTAAAATGATGTCGGGAGTGCCACCGTCGTCGGACAAAATGTAAGCGCCTTTGGCTGTTCCTTCGATCGAGCTTCCAGCCAAGTTGGGCAGATTTTGGCGCGACAAAGCCATTAAAGTTGGGCGAGTGCGGCTTTCAACTGCCACTTTGTAAGCGCCGGATGTTTCATTACCATCCGCAGGGCGCATTACCAACAAATCGGGAATTACTCGCAGAGAAGCGATGGTTTCCACGGGTTGGTGAGTCGGGCCGTCTTCGCCCAAGGCTACGGAGTCGTGAGTCATTACGTAAATAACTCCAGCTTCCGAAAGTGCAGAGAGGCGAATTGCTCCCCGCATATAGTCAGCAAATACCAAGAAAGTGGCGCAGTAAGGAATTAAACCGCCGTGCAAAAGCATACCGTTGGCGATCGCACCCATGCCGTGTTCCCGCACACCAAAGCGCAGGTTACGTCCTTCGTACTGACCTTTTTGGAAGTCTTTTTCACCCTTGAGCAAAGTCATGTTAGAAGATGCCAAGTCAGCGGAACCGCCGATCAATTCAGGTAGCACACCTGCCAAAGCATTCAAACATTTTCCAGAATGATTCCGAGTCGAATCTGCCTTATCTTCCGGCTTGTATGTCGGCAAAACTTTATCCCAACCTTCAGGAAGTTTGCCGGCAACGCTGCGCTCATATTCTGCAGCTTCGGCTGGATATGCTGCTTTATAAGCATCAAAAGCTTTCTGCCATTCTTGCTCAGCTTGAGCACCGCGATCGACTGCTTTGCGGAAGTGTGACAAAGCATCCTCAGGAATCTCAAACGGTGCGTGTTCCCACTTCAAGAAATCGCGAGTTGCTTGCACTTCATCGCTACCCAAAGCAGCACCGTGAGCGCTGTAGGAATTCCGCTTGTTTGGAGAACCGTAACCAATGACGGTGCGGACTTTAATCATGGACGGTTTGTCCGTGACTTTTTTGGCTTCTTCAATAGCTTTGTGAACTGCTTCTAGGTTAGTATCTTCGTCTAGAGCGGTATTGTCTACTGTAATAACGTGCCAGTTGTAAGCTTCAAAACGCTTGCCCACATCTTCAGTAAAGGCCAAGCTTGTGTCGCCTTCAATAGAAATGTGATTGTCATCGTACAAGGCAATTAATTTGCCGAGTCCGAGGTGTCCGGCCAAAGAACAAGCTTCGGCAGAAACACCTTCCATGTGGCAGCCGTCACCCAAGATTACATAGGTGTAGTGGTCAACAATTGTGTGGTCGGGCTTGTTAAACTTAGCAGCGAGGTGAGCTTCTGCCATTGCCAAACCGACGCCATTAGCAATTCCTTGTCCCAGGGGGCCGGTGGTAACTTCTACGCCTTCGGTCATGAAGTTTTCGGGGTGTCCGGGCGTTCTGGATTCCCACTGGCGAAATTGCTTGATGTCGTCGATGGTGACGCTATCGTAGCCGGTCAAGTACAGCAGGGCGTACTGTAGCATACAGCCGTGGCCGGCCGAGAGGACGAAGCGATCGCGATTAAACCACTTGGGGTTTTTGGGGTTGAACCGCATGAACCTATCCCACAGCACGAAGGCCATAGGGGCAGCGCCCATCGGCAGTCCCGGGTGTCCTGATTTTGCTTTTTCTACCGCATCGATGGCCAAAAAGCGGATAGAGTTGATGCAGAGTTCTTCGAGTGATTGGGTTGCAACAGCCATAATTCTGGTTTTTATATGTTAAGAGAGAGTGTGTGTGGTCGATTCTGACAGAGGTGCGATGAGCCGAGTTCGATCGCTCGCGTCTCTAATGTTCAGTTTCGATGGAACTGCCGTGAGGCTGCACTACATATCATCTCACCTGTTGCGATCGACAGACAACTTAATTTTTTAATGTTTCGGTCGCTTTGTGCAGTCGATCGCAAATTGTTATCGGAGATATTTCTGGGGCGAGTGCGGGTCTGTGCGATCGGGCTAGGAGAGGGTGTAACTTATTATTTGGCAAATTGGCTCTCAAAGCAGCCCTATTAAAAGCAGCCCTATTATGATAGAGTTTGGTGTTTCTGACATCTTGCAGCTCGATCGCGAACAGCCAAGATGCCTGTTCCACAAAGAGTGAATTTTCTTGTGGGGAGTAGGGGTTGGGCTCTTCTAGCGCACCCGATCGCACCAGCGCCAGAATAGTGCAAGATGTCAGATATTTGTAATTTTAATCAGGCAATAACTAATGACTCTCAGTGAAGCCGAAGTCCGCAGTCAAAAAGTAGACGAACTGCGATCGCAAGGCATAGAACCATATCCCAGTGAATCCTACGCGCGATCGCACACAGCCAAGCAAGTTCGCGAAATATTTAGTCAGCCGGGAAAAGAACTCGAAAACGGAGAAAGTGACCCCGAAGAAATTTCCCTGCGATTAGCTGGCCGCATCACTTCCAAGCGGGACAGTGGCAAAATTGGTTTCATCGATTTAAAAGACGCCACAGACAAAATTCAACTCAAAATCGAGAAAGCAATCGTCACCGGCGAAGTCGGTTTGAGCTTTGAACAAATTAAAAAATTGCTCGATGTCGGCGATTTTGTCGGCGTCGAAGGTATCGGCTGCCGCACCCCCAGGGGAGAACTTTCTATTTTAGTGAGGGAATTAAAGCTTTTATCAAAAGCTACCATTCAATTTCCCGATGCTTATTACGGAATTAACGACCCCGAAGTTTGCCGCCGTCACCGCGAAATGGATTTGGCAAGCAACCAAGATGCGCTCAACCGTTTTATGCTTCGCAGCCGCATCGTTCAAAGCATTCGTTCCTATCTCTGGCAAGCCAATTTTTACGAAATAGAAACGCCAACACTGCAAGCTATTTACGGCGGTGCTGCTGCTAAGCCCTTCACCACTCATCACAATGCTTTGGATGTAGATTTGTATTTGCGAGTGGCTCCCGAATTATTCTTAAAAAGAGCAATTTGCGGCGGTTTCGAGCGAGTATTTGAACTCGGTAAAGCATTTAGAAATGAGGGAATTGATAGCACCCACAATCCCGAGTTTACCTCTTTAGAAGTTTACCAAGCTTATGCCGATGTTTTCGACATTTTAACAGTGGTCGAAGACGTGATGTGTTTCGCAGCGACGGCGGTATTTGGGGATGTCAAAGAAATTGAGAATCAGGGGGAAACGATTAGTTTAGAACGCAAGTTCGACTACAGCGAAAAATATCCCGGTTTCAGCGGCAAACACTGGCAAGTCAAAACGATGGTAGAAGCTGTCAGAGACGAGTTTGATATGGATTTTGACAGTTTGGACTTGGAAAGTGCGATCGCTTCTGCAACCAAACTAGAATTGCACCTGTCTAAGTTAGAACAACAGAGTTTAGGCTACGTGCTCTATGCGGTTTTTGACAAATTAGTTGTTCCCAAACTAATTCAACCTACATTCATCATCGACTACCCTGTCGAAGTCAGTCCCTTAGCGAAAGGACATCGCAGCAAGCCGGGATTTGTAGAACGTTTCGAGCTATTTATCAACGGTACAGAATACTCGAACGGCTTCTCAGAATTGAACGATCCGAAAGAGCAAAGAAAGCGGTTTGAGGAACAGTTAGCACAGAAAAATGCGGGCGATGACGAAGCGCATCCAATGGATGAAGACTTTATTCAAGCGCTATCTTTGGGAATGCCTAATTGTGCGGGAATGGGTATCGGCGTAGACAGATTGGTGATGCTTTTAACTAATACTCAAAGCATCCGCGATGCGGTGATGTTCCCGACAATGCGGCCGATTAAAGATTCGTAAAATCTTGTAGGGGCGGGTTCACCAATAACATTTAATTCCCACAAACAACCTATATAAACCCGCCCGCCACAACAAACAACCTACATCAACCTTGATGTTTATTTAATGCGGAAAATGTGCATTTTGATTGCTCGTTGGGTGGGGGCGGGTTTATTTAGTTTGTCAATTATTGGCAAATATTGTTGGTGCACCCGCCCCTACAAGCCTTAATTTAACGAATTTGCTCTCACCGAATAAACGAACCGACAACACCGTTCAAATCTTCAGCCAAAGGATTTCCCAAAGCCTTAAACTTCCACTCGCCGCCTTCTCGATAAACTTCTCCCATCAACATATTTAATTTTCCTTCAAAAGATGGGTCATTTGACAAGCGATAGCGAGCGATTTCTTTCCCGGCGGCATCTACAGCTCTCACAAAAGCATTTTCTACCAAGCCAAAATGCTGTTTTCTCTCTTTCCCATTGTAAATATTAACTCCCAAAATTATTTTGTGATATTGTGCTGACAAAGAACTCAGTTTCACCAATATTTGTTCGTCATCTCCCTCTCCCTCTCCCGTGAGATTGTCGCCGGAGTGAACCACTGTTTTGTCTTTTGACTCCAAATGAGAGTAATAAATTACATCTTCTTTGTAGTTCTTTAATTTGCCATTTTCTCCCAGCAGCAGAGCGTAGGAATCCAAGTCAAAATTTGCACCGCTGCTGCGGCCAAAAAGACCTTTTTTAGCTTGCGCTACATCCCAGCCCAAAGCCATTGTTAATCGGGATAAGTCGTATTCGCTTTTGCTGAGAACGATTGATTGTCCTTTTGTCAAGTTGATAGCCATAGTTTTGTGATTTTGTAAGGTTTATGGTGGAGTTGAATGATTGCCCTAAACTAGCATTTTGTTTGGCGACAAAAACTGTTTCTAGGGTAAGATATTTTTGATTCGCGCTGATTTTACCCAATGCGGATATTCTGCTGTCAACAAATCGTATAATTCCTCATCGGCAATATGTTCTGGGTCTTCTAAACTGAAGAAATCTGCGTTGTCTAGGTAGCGATCGCCCATTTCGTCAAGCTGCTCTAAAAAGCTAAAATCGCTCGCTACGGCTCTTGCTAACCACCCTCGAACTCCCTTAATTTTGACATCCTTCTGCGACTTGCCGATCGCCATAAACTGCCAAAATATCGGCTCATAGGACGACCATTGTAGCTGCTGCTGGCTTTCCGACTCGTCAGCAGTTTCTCCATCCGTTACAAACATCACGTAGACAGGTCGATCGGCTTTAATAGCTGCGTAGCGCCTGCTACCGCGAGCGTCTGGAAAATAGAAGTTTCTAATTTCCTTCATCACTTTACCGTAGTAAGTACCTCCTTCTAAAGGATACTGTTGCAGTATCTGGTGGATGAAGTTTGAGAAATTGTCGATCGACATTTCACCGGGATTGTGGGGGTTGACTCCAAACAGAAATATGTCGATAGCGGCGTTGTCATCAAACCGACATCCTAAAGCCAAAATCTTCTCTGCCAAACGCTGAATTTTTCCTGAACTGTACAGCGAAGACATGGAACCAGAAATATCGAGGCAAAGCGCTACTTGAGCATTGTGATTTGTGAGATTTGCTTTTTTGAGCGAGAGATCGGCTTTCTTCGCGAGATTAAAAATGTGCGGCGCTTTCTCCTCAAGCTTTTTGTCTAATGCTATAGCTTTCTGACTTTTGTGGCTATCTTCAATAACTGGTAATTTAGGCAGTTCTACTGTAATTTTTGCTGGCTTTTCTTCCGGTTTAATCTCTGAATGGTACTTGTCAACAAAACTCTGTAACCCTGCTTTATATCCTTGTCCTACGGCCTGAAATCTCCAAGCTGCATCTTTTTTATACAACCGTCCAAACTCGACTGCTGTTTCTTCAGAAAAACCTTCTGTTAAATCATACCGGGCTAGTTCGCTGTCTGTTTCGCGATCGTACAATCGGATAAAAGCATTTCGGATTTGGCTGAAATTTTGATGTTTAGCTTGTGCGTCGTGAATCGTGACCACAAAAACCATTTCCTCAACAGCAGCCGTTACTTTTTCTAAGTCTACATAAATTGTCTCGTCATCTCCTAGAGTTTGACCCGTTTGATTATCTCCCGAATGGGCGATCGCTCCGTCGGGCGACTGCGAGTTATTGTAAAATACAAAGTATCTTTCATCGGGAATTATTCCATCCGAACCTAATGCAAAAACCGAGGCATCGATATCGCAGCTTTGCTGGTTTGAGTCGGATAAATTTAGTTGAGTTGCTATTTCCCATCCCAGGGCGATCGCCACTTTTGTTAAACTAGGAGATGTTTTAGAAAGATTAAATCTTTCACCTTTCTTTAATTGAATGCCCATCTGGTTTATCACCTCATGAGTCTGATTGCTTAAAATCGAGGGAAACATTCCTGCTTCCGAATTTCCCCTCGATTTATTTAGCTAGGAGCGATCGACCTTTTATCAGGCATACTTATCTACAAAGCTTTGTAAGCCGGAATTGTAGCCTTGTCCTACAGCTTGGAACCTCCACTCACCGTCTTTTTTGTAAAGTCTGCCAAACTCTACCGCTGTCTCCCTAGAAAAATCCTCGTCCAAATCGTACTTCGTTACCTCTGTGTTAGTAGTAGTGTCGTAAATCCTGATAAAAGCATTCCGCACTTGACCGAAGTTTTGCCTTCTCGATTCTGCTTCGTGGATAGTCACCACAAACACAATTTCTTCCACCGCCGGATCGACTTTGGTTAAATCGACGGTAACTGTTTCATCATCGCCAAATCCTTCTCCGGTTCTGCTATCTCCCAGATGTATTACAGCAGTGTCCGGCGACTCCTTGTTGTTGTAGAAAACAAAGTATTTTTCGCCGGGAATTTTGCCAGTAGCCCCCAACATAAACACGGAAGCATCTAAGTCAAACGCGGCGCCGGTGTCTGTAGCATTGGTATCCCATCCCAAACCAATCCCGGCATTTTTTAGCCCCGGTGCTTCTTTAGAGAGATTGATTCTCCCGCCTTTTTCCAAATTGATAGACATTCGCCCTCCTATTCACAACATCACTGGCGTTATTGCTCGCAATTATATCAATTATTAGAGGAGCTTGACAAATTGCTGCTGGTACTTATCTTCTGTCAATCGATTTTAGATTTTAGAATTGACCCCACGCATAAATCCGGGCGCTTTGTACCCTGAATGTTTGCGGCTATAGCAGGTTGACAATTTGCTTTTGGTACTCATCTTCTGTCATCAGTTCGTGGGTATTTTCCACTCTGTCTAAAAACACGATTCCATCTAAATGGTCGTGTTCGTGTTGAAAAATTCGGGCCACAAAGTCTGTCAATTCTTGTCGGTGGAGTTTGCCGTCTCTACTGGTGTATTCTATCTCGATCGCCCTACTTCTGGGCACCAATCCCCGAATCCCCGGAATGCTCAAACAGCCTTCCCAGTCTTTGACTGTCTCTGTTGATGCAGCCACAATCCGGGGATTAATCATCGCTGTGGGCTCCATGCTGGGTGCTTGGGGATAGCGTAGGTTGGGACGGGATGCGACGATGAACAGACGATCGCACTGAGCGGCTTGAGGGGCGGCAATCCCCACTCCGTTCGCATTTTGTACGGTGGAGATTAAGCTGTCAATCAACTGTTGAATGCGATCGTCCTGAATATTCTCGACAACTTGCGACGGGCGGCGCAGCACGGGATTTCCTAATTGTGAGATTTGTAAGAGTTCTGCCATATTAATTAGTCATTGGTAATTGCTAATTGGTATATGGTAACAACTGTCAACTGTCAACCGTCAACTGTCAACTGTCAACTGTCAACTGTCAACAGATTATCTAACTTTTTGAACCGGTAAACTCCCCGGTTTAACAGTCAAATTAACTATTTGCCCGTTGCGGTTGATTTCCATTTGCAACAGACCGCCAACCTTAGCATTTTGCACGAACTCCTGAACAGCTTCCGACTGAATAATCGGCTGATTATTAATTTTTTGAATCACATCTCCAGCCCGCAAACCTGCCGCCGCAGCGGGAGAAGCAGGAACTACACTAACAATAGCCACACCCCGATCGACTGTAACTCGCAGGCTGCTATTAGCGTTGCTGTTAATTTGCTCCTTAACCTCTGAAGTCAGCGTCGCCATTTCAATGCCTAAATAAGCGTGTTCGACTTTCCCCGTCGTAATCAGTTCCTTCGCCACCTGTTGGGCCGCCTGAATGGGAATCGCAAACCCCAATCCTTGAGCACCTTGAATAATCGCCGTATTCATGCCAATAACTTGGCCCGAAGCATTCAGCAGCGGGCCGCCGGAATTCCCCGGATTAATTGCAGCGTCTGTTTGAATAAAACCGACCCGCTTGTCGGGCACGCCCACATCAGTGCTCGATCGCCCCGTAGCGCTAATAATCCCCGCAGTTACGGAATTGTCCAAACCCAAAGGATTACCGATCGCGATCGCCCATTCCCCAGGCAACAGCTTATCCGAATTGCCGATCGCCACCACAGGCACATTATTCGCCTCAATCTTCACCACAGCCACATCCGTCACCTTATCCGCCCCCAACACCCGTCCCTGAAAGCTGCGGCCGTCCTTGAGAGTTACATTTACGCTATCGGCTCCCTCTACAACGTGAGCGTTAGTGAGAATCACGCCGTCGGCACCGATGACAAAACCCGAACCAGTGCCCCGTTCGATCCCGCCCCGGCCACCCGAATTCGGTTCTATGCCAAAAAAATCTTCCGGCGACAGCCCTCTATTTCCCGGTTTCGCCCGGCGCGAAGCATCGATCCGAACCACTGCCGGGCCAACTTTTGCCACCGCAGCCACAATAAAATTCACATTGGCCGCGTCGCCCGACAAGGAAGCCGGCGGCAAGACTTTGCTAACTCGATCCTTTGTATTAGGAGGCAGTTGCAATTTCGGTTCCAGCGCCCTTTGTCCCGAATCGCCAGAATTTGCACGAAATGGAGAAACCGTCAGACGATCGCCCAACATGGCGGCCCCGGCTCCCGTTACCAGCAGCAATATGTAAATTGCCGGTTGCTTCCAAAATTTGCCAGTAGAACTCTTCATGGCGACGTTTTAAGGCTTTCCTGCCAAATCTAAATATTTGCCGAGCAGCTCCCCGATACCTGGTTTGGGCTGCAGAGCCGCCAAATTTTTGGGCGATGGCGTCCCGCCCCGCAAGCTACGGCAGACTCCCTTAAACTTTAGCATCTGACGACTAAACTCTCTAGAGTAGAATTAATATCTTGAATGCCGATCGGCAGAGGTGAGCGATGGAAATTCCCCTCGAAAGTCTGTGGAATCAGATACTTGAACGTCTCCAGGTACAACTGAGCAGACCTAGCTTTGAGACGTGGATCAAAACTGCCCGCGCCGAACAACTCGAAAATAACTGTTTGATCGTCAGCGCCCCCAACCCCTTTGCTCGCAATTGGTTGCAAAAATATTACGTCAAAACCATTGCCGATGCAGTCGAAGAAATTCTCGGCTATCCCGTAGACATTTACTTGACAATTGCCGGGGGCAACGAAACCGGCGGCAGCAGTGACTCCGCCATGATTTGGCCCTCCCCCATCGCCGATATGGAAAGCCACTCGCTTCACCCCCCCAAACCCGCCAATTTAAACCCGAAATACGTATTTTCCCGCTTTGTCGTCGGTTCCAACAACCGCATGGCCCACGCAGCCTCCCTCGCCGTAGCCGAGTCTCCGGGCCGAGAATTCAATCCCCTATTTTTGTGCGGTGGCGTCGGTTTGGGCAAAACTCATTTGATGCAGGCGATCGGTCATTATCGCTTGGAAATTGACCCCAACGCCAAGATTTTTTACGTTTCTACTGAGAAATTTACTAACGATTTAATCGCCGCAATTAGGAAAGACAGTATGCAAACTTTCCGCGATCATTATCGAGCAGCCGATGTTTTATTAATAGATGATATCCAATTTATTGAAGGCAAAGAATACACTCAAGAAGAATTTTTCCACACTTTTAATACTTTGCACGAATCCGGAAACCAAGTAGTCTTAGCTTCCGATCGCCCGCCGCAGCAAATTCCCCGCCTGCAAGAGCGTTTGTGTTCCAGATTTTCCATGGGATTAATTGCCGACATTCAATTGCCCGACTTGGAAACTAGGATGGCAATTTTGCAGAAAAAAGCCGAGTATGAAAATATGCGGCTGCCGCGAGATGTGATTGAATACATTGCTTCTAGTTACACTTCCAACGTTCGGGAGTTAGAAGGAGCTTTGATTCGGGCGGTAGCATATCTTTCAATTACCGGTTTGCCGATGACCGTGGAGAATATCACCCCGATTTTGAACCAGCAAACTGAAAGCGTAGAGGCGACTCCCGATGCAGTAATTGCAGTTGTGGCCGAGGCGTTTGATGTTTCTGTTGAAGATTTGAAAGGCATTTCCCGCAGGCGAGAAATTAGTCTGGCGCGTCAAATAGGGATGTATTTAATTCGGCAGCATACTGGTTTGAGTTTGCCGAAAGTTGGCGAAGTGTTCGGCGGCAAAGACCACACGACTGTGCTTTACAGTTGTGACAAAATTGCTCAGTTGCGGAACACTGACCCGAATTTGGCTCAAACTTTGCGTCAGTTGAGCGATCGAATTAACGTTGTCAGCCGCAAAAGTTAATTTGAAGTCAGTTGTCTGTTGACAGTTGTCATCACTCAACGCCGTCAACCGTCAACAGTCAACAGTCAACAGTCAACAGTCAACAGTCAACAATTCCCATTCCCAATTCCCAATGCCCCATAATAGGCAATCTTGCCTGTGGAAAAACCTGTGGAAAAGTTCCCCTCCCTTTGTGGAAAACTTTACTCGATCGCCCGAAACAGTTTTTGCACAAAAATGGGCGGGCGATCGACCGCACCAGCTTTTCCCCAAGTTTTCCACAAGTATTTATTACCTACAAGTGTTTCCCAGCAAGCAGTTAGCTTTTTTTTCCACAGTTTCCACAGGGCGATCGACACAAAAATAATTCAATAAATTAAAAAATACTAGCGATCCCTGCACACCCAACACAGATAATTTGCGACGCGCCCTGACTTCCGAAACCCGGTTTCTACCAAGATTTCTCGTTTTTACAGACAAAATTTTGCCTAGAAACCCGGTTTCTAGCCCCATGTTTAAGCCCTGACAGAGAAAAACAGACCCGCTGGCTTTCTGTGATACGATTTGTTTCTGTTTCAAATCCGGTTAATTAACCTTCCTACCATGAAATTGGTTTGCACCCAAAGTGACCTCAACGCCAACCTCTCGTTGGTAAGTCGGGCCGTTCCCTCCCGCCCGACACATCCGGTACTCGCCAACGTGCTCTTAGTAGCGGACGAGGAAAATCAGCGGGTTAGCTTGACAGCTTTCGATCTCAGTTTGGGCATTCGTACCAGCTTCGCAGCAGAAGTAACAGGCGGCGGCAGTTTTACCATACCCGCGAAATTGCTTAACGATATTGTTTCGAGACTCCCGGATGGAGAGATTACTTTAGAAGACGAAGCGGGCGACACCGTAGCATATCTCACTTGCAGTTCTGGCAGCTACCAAGTTAGAGGCATGGGCCCAGAAGAATTCCCAGAATTGCCCGCAATCGAAGCCGGAACAATCCTCAAATTGCCGCCGGAAGCCTTGATAGAAGGACTCAAAGGAACTTTATTTGCTACTAGCCCCGACGAGGCAAAACAGGTACTTGCAGGCGTGCATTTAAAGGTATTGCAAGATTGCTTGGAATTTGCAGCTACAGACGGCCACAGATTGGCAGTAGTTCAAACTGCCAATGAAAAAGCTGAAGGCGAAGAAACCCAAGAAGAATTTGAGGTGACAGTCCCCGCTAAAGCATTGCGGGAAGTAGAAAGAATGTTGGTGATGCGGCAGTGGACTGAACCTGTAACCCTGCATTTTGAACACGGTCAAGTAGTGTTTGAATGGGCCGACCAGCGGCTGACCACTCGTACATTGGAAGGGCAATATCCCGCATATCGGCAGTTGATTCCGCCGTCTTTTGAGCGCCAAATTACCTTAGAAAGGCGATCGTTCTTAGCAGCAGTTGAAAGAATAGCAGTTTTTGCCGACCAAAAAAATAATATTCTCAAATGCAGCATCGACGAGGAGAATCAGGAAATTACTTTGTCTGTAGATGCTAAAGATGTCGGCTGCGGCAAAGAGTCAATGCCGGCACAGATTTCGGGAGATAGCATAGATATTGCTTTCAACGTGAAATACTTAATTGACATTTTGAAAACTGCTCAGTCCCCCGAAATTCAACTGCAATTAAACGGTGCTTTAGCCCCCGTAATTTTCCAACCTTTGGGCGGAGTTAATGCTACATTCTTGGTAATGCCAGTTCAGCTAAGAGCTTAAAAACAGTCAGTAGTCATTAGTCGTTAGTAATTGGTAAGTGGTAACAAATAACCAATTACCAATTACCAATTACTAATAATTAATAACAACTGATATCAATTCCGGTAGCATCGGAATAGTCAAATCCCGTCAACAATCACTGATGGTGCAATCGGAATTGAGATAATTAATCTGCCTTAATCTGTGTTTATCTGCCTGTATGTGCGGCAAAAAAAAGAGAATGTATTAAACGCAGATAACAATGGATTGACGCTGATTCACGCAGAGGTCGAGAATAGAAATAGGAATAATTCCGCTGCTAATAGATTTGATATAACTTCTTGCTTCAAATCAATGGCAACAAAATTTCAAATTCAGTACCTGTACCGGGCGTAGAATGCAAATTCAACTTGCCTTTATGCTTTTCCGTAACAATTTGATGGGTAATTGCCAAGCCCAAACCTGTACCTTTCCCCGCCGGTTTAGTGGTAAAAAATGTCTCAAAAATCCGCCGTTGAATTTCTGGCGGAATTCCCGGCCCGTTATCGGCAATTCTGATGGCTATCCAAGCGTTATTTTGATTTTTTTCCGCTGCTTCTGGGCAGAAGTCGCCGTTTTGGCTGGCGGATGATAGCTGTTTTGCATTTTGTCGATCGCCCATAGCATAATTTTGAATTAATTCCGAATTCACGCAGTCTCCGTCAGAACTGTCTATTACCTCGGTTTTAATAGTAATCGCAGGCATAAAACCTTTTTCTGCTTTTACCTCTTCCAAAGCGTCGATCGCATTGCTGATGATATTCATAAATACCTGGCTCAACTGACCAGAGTAACACTTGAATAAAGGCAAATCACCATAGCTTTTAACTACTTCAATTCCGTACTTGAGACGGTTTTTCATAATTAGCAGCGTACTGTCAATACATTCATGGATGTTAGCTTGCTTCAAGTGGGTTTCGTCCATGTGAGAAAAGGTGTGCAGACTGGTGACGAGTTCGGTCAGCCTCTGCGATGAAACTTTCATACTTTTGAGAATTTCCACCCAATCTTCTTGCAAAAAATCAAATTCTATGTGTTTTTTGAGTTGGTTAATTTTTTCGTTTTCACCGACAATGTGTTCGTAAGCAGACAGCAAGTCCATGATGTCTGTCGAATAGTTGGACAAAAAGCCTAGATTTCCGCTGATGCAGGTGACGGGATTTCTAATTTCGTGGGCGACTCCAGCTACCATCTGCCCCAAACTGGCTAGTTTTTCGGTTTGAATTAGTTGAGATTGAGTTTGCTGCCTCAGCAATTTTGTCGCTAGTTCGTGAATGTTGGATTGGGCTACTAACAGTTCGTGTACATCTAGCAAACTATAAGTTTGAGGCGACACTTGAACTACAATAGGTTCGTAAAGCAGTTCTTTCGATCGCAACAGCGACTTCCTGGCTGCATCCACGATTAAAGTATCGCTAGGAAAAACTAAACTCTCAGTTTCGGCAAAGCGGTACAAAGCCCTCACAGGTCGTTTTAAAAATAATTCTCGCCCAAAAGGACGGCTGATAAATTCTAAAAATCTCCGCCGGGAAATCATACCAGCAAATTCACCTTGATGGGTCACAATGACTCCCGGTAACAGCGGGTTAGCTTCTAACATCTGAGAAATTCGCATTCCCCAATCCGTAGCTTCTACCTGAAAATCGTAAAGCGTCAATTCTTGGAGAGTAGAGTCTAAACAAAGTTCTCCGAGGTCAGCCTCGGAGAGGGGTGGGACTGGTCTTTCTACGCAGGAGGTATTCAACATAAATTCATCAGCACGCTTTTTTGGGTTCTATTTGCCAGCAGACATTCAGCTACCAAAGGTCAGCGGGTAACTTGCTGAGTGCTGTGATCGGCCTCGCCCTGGCAAACTGCATTTTAAATTACACAAAAAACTGACTGTAGTAAATGACACTTTACCACTTAAAGTATTAGGGAAGATTGAGAATTACCCAGATAAATGCGCCCTGGTAATTATACATGACTTTATTTTAGACTGACTTGAGCGGTATTAACGCTTGGTTCGACTATTTAACTCTTCATTAACCTGAAGTTATCGTCTTAACCTTTTGTTAATAAGTTTTTGTACTGAAAAATATAATCGGTTGACAATAAAATAAAATCGCAATTGCCCGATCGCCAACACGATGCAGCCCGTCAGCAGACAAGTTAAAAGCAGAAATTAGGGGGGTCGCGTCCCGGAGTTTTAGCTTGCAATCGCGATGGCGGGACGCCTTGCAAGCTAGGGCATTTGAGGCGATTTCATCCCATCTCCCCGATCCGGTACTCGCAACCCGTAACGCTCAGCCAGCGACACACCTGCCAGTGCGTCCCCTATAAGTTTGTAGTGAAAACTAAAGTCATCGCTAAAAACCAATTTTATAGCGATCGTTATATAAAACACTTAGGCTCACCCGCAATCTGCAAAATCTGCCTTGGCATTTGTTCTACAATCAATTATTGTTAACCGAAATATCCATCAAGCAAATAGGCGACGGTTGGCAGAGTCAATTATTGATTTGCTCTACGAGACGGATATGAATAAAAATTCAGTCAAATTCAAACAAGTTTAACCAGTCCAAATAATTCAAGGCATCAGCATTGATTAAATTAGAATGTCTACAAATTCCCGTAAAAAAAAGGCAAAAAAAAATTAACGGGATATTAACTTAGTGCTATGCTTTGGTATGATGTACAGGGAGTTCTACCAAAGACGTATAACTAAATAGCAATCTACCAGTAGGTGATCGATGCAACCCGCCCTGACAAATCAGTTAAATAATGCTTTTACCCTTTTTCTCAGCTTGTTAGTAGAGGCAATACCTTTTCTGCTGCTGGGAGTTTTATTCTCAGGTTTGCTGCTGGGGTTTGTAGACGAACGCAAACTCGTATCGCGCATCCCGCGAAACCCGCTGCTGGCGGCTTTGATGGGCAGTTCGATCGGCTTTTTGTTTCCCGTGTGCGAGTGCGGTAACGTGCCCGTAGCCCGCAGGCTACTGATGCAGGGAGTGCCCGCACCAGCCGCGATCGGCTTTTTGCTCGCCGCCCCCACCATCAACCCCGTGGTAATTTGGGCCACTTGGACGGCATTTCGGGATCAGCCAGAAATTGTAGTTTTGCGGGTGGTATTTTCTCTGTCTATAGCCACAATTATCGGCTGGGTGTTCAGCGCCCAAAAAGACTTGCGGCCTCTGCTGCAACCCTCTGTAGCCCGCGCCATTCCCCTGCCAAAACCAGAGTTTTCCGAAAAAGAACTCGTCCAAGCCAACACTCCGCTGCTGTTGCAGTCGGGAACATTTATGCTCGGTCAGCCGGGGGGGGCGGTGCCGATCGAATCTTTGCTACAAGACGACTGGAAGCCATTACCAACAGGCAAAACAGAAAAAATCTCGAAACGTTCCTCGATGTTCCACCCTGTTTCTAAAGAGCGTCTGCGCCTGCTTTTAGATACTATGGTACAAGAGTTGCGCGAATTGGGAGGAGTGTTGGTAATCGGAAGTGCGATCGCCGCCATCATTCAAGTTGGCGCCCCCCGCGAACTAATTCTCAACCTCGGCCAAGGCCCCGTTTCCTCGATTCTAGCCATGCTGCTCTTAGGCACAGTCGTATCGATTTGTTCTACAGTAGATGCCTTTTTTGCCCTGTCTTTCGCTTCCACATTTACCAGCGGTTCGCTGTTAGCATTTCTCGTTTTTGGCCCGATGATTGACCTCAAAGGCATCGGTTTAATGCTGTCTATTTTTAAAAGTCGAGCCGTAGTTTACCTCATTGTCTTAGCAGCTCAGTTAACCTTTTTAATGACCCTCGCTGTCAACTTGCATTTAGGTTAATAAATTAGCGGTGGCACACAACTAATACCATTTTCGATTTTCAATGACCTTGCTCCCCAACACGGAACTCACGGATATACGGATAGGTATTTTTTTCTTTTCCCTCTTCCCTCTTGTTTCCCAATCACTCTTAAAAAATGAATCTTAAAAAAATTAGCCCTTGGCTGGACGCCCTAGCTATCTTAGCCTGGGGAATACTGCTTCTTAAATATTGGATCACCGGCAAATTAAGCATTCTCATTCACCCCCATTACTTTGGCTTGACTCTAGCGGGAGGAATCGGCTTAATGGTTATTGGCGGGTTAAAAACTTGGGAACTCTTAAAGCTCGATCGCCTCACAAAGCAATCGCGGACATCAGCAGCCAATAACTCTCTCAGAATCACAGAAGTTGAACACGTTACTTTGTTTCCCCCCAGTATCGGTAGCAGCTTAATGTTGAGCGTCGCATTAATAGGTTTACTAACAACGCCACGCACTTTTACCAGCCAGACAGCATTAGAACGAGGCCTCACCGAAGCTCTGCCAATCACCAGACTGCAACCCCAAGAATTTCGCAATACTACAAAACCCGAACAGCGATCGCTCGTCGAATGGGTGCGGCTGTTAAATTTCAACCCCGAACCCGATATATACAGAGGTCAAAAAGTCAAGGTTCAAGGATTTGTAATTCATCCCCCCAATATAGCAGAACAATATATGTGGATCGGGCGTTTTATCATTACCTGCTGCGCGGCAGACGCCTATCCGATCGGGTTGCCGGTAAAATTACTGATCGGTCAAAGTCGCACCACCTTTGCCCCAGACAGTTGGCTAGAAATAGAAGGAGAAACGATCGTAGAAGAACTGCAAGGTAAGCGCAAATTAATCATTCAAGCATCCTCCCTCAAACCAATTCCCCAGCCAAAAAACCCTTATGATTATTGATGTGGAGTAAGTATGAGATTAAATTTTACCTTTATTGCGAGATGGACACTCCAGACCCTTCCTCCGGATACAAATTAAGATACTGTACAGTCAGCTATAAAAGTGGCAACACCATCCTCTAGGAGTTGCCAAAAACAAATTCAGCAACTACACTCGTCATTAGTAAATAAATTCTGAGTATATGTCATCAGGAAAAAAATTAGCTATCAAAGGTGCAGCCTGGACGATCGCCAGCTATGGAAGCAGTCAAATTATCCGATTTGGCAGTAACTTAATCCTGACGCGTCTGCTTTTGCCCGAATTATTTGGTCTGGTAGGTCTAACCTACGTTTTTATCACAGGGATCAACTTATTTACAGACATAGGTTTGGGCCCAAGTATCATCCAGAACAAACGGGGGGAAGATCCTCAATTTCTCAACACCGCTTGGACACTGCAAGTTATTCGCAGCTTTTTCGTTTGGATTTGTTTGATTATAATTACCCAGCCTGTTGCTAGTTTTTATGGAGATGACCGTCTCCTGTGGTTGATTCCAGTAATAGGTATAAATTCCCTACTAGGAGGGTTTAAATCCACTGCCACAGCCAGCCTAGAACGCAAAATGGCAGTGAAGCAAGTAGTAATTTTTGAGCTGGGCATACAGATTGTTTCTACAACAGTGATGATTGTCTGGGCCTGGTTCGATCGCAGCATCTGGGCGATCGTTGCAGGCGGCTTTACTGGAGCTTTAATGGAGGTAGTATGGAGCCATTTTTTGATTCCCGGCAAGTCAAACCGCTTTGCTTGGGATAAAGCAGCAGCTAAAGAAATATTTTCTTATGGCAAATGGATATTTTTGTCTACGATTTTATTTTTTCTGTGTTCTCAAGCCGATAGACTCATCCTCGGGAAAATATTTACTTTAACAATGTTGGGCATTTACGGCATCGCTTTTACTCTCGGCGATATGCCACGCCAAGTCATCATCGCGATTAGCGGCAGGGTGATTTTTCCCTCGATTTCTATGCTGGCAGAGTTGCCGCGGGAGGAGTTGCGCGCCAAGATACTCAAGAACCGCAAGCTAATTCTCATACCATTAGCCGTAGGTTTAGCCATTTTGGTGAGCTTTGGAGATCAGTTAATTTTAATACTGTATCGGAAAGAGTATGAGGCTGCATCTTGGATGATGCCAATCTTGGCGTTAGGTATCTGGCACACCACCCTCCACAATATAATGGGTTCTTGTCTGTTAGCCGTAGGAAAGTCTCAGTACGCAGCTATGGGCAATCTCCTGACTTTTGTGAATCTATGTATAAGTATACCGCTGGGATACTACTTAAAAGGTAATTTAGGTGCCGTGATTGCTATAGCTCTCGGCGACCTTCCTACCTATGCAGTAACTAACTACGGTTTGTGGCGAGAAGGACTAACTTGTTTTTGGCAGGATATTCAATTAACAGGGCTGTTTCTAGGGGTGCTGGTCACTCTAATTTGGTGTAGAGTGGCTTTTGGTTGGGGTCTGCCGATCGATAAAATATCACCGATGGATTTAGTTCCAATCAACCAACTGTTTCAGTAAACAAAAAGGAGATTGTCTATATGTCAGCCGAACACAATACAAGAAGAAAAGTAATGCACTTTATATTTTTACAAATTGATTATTAGTAAGATGGGTAGAGCGCCAGCGTTACCCCTCAACCTATTAAAGAATTAGCGATTTAGATTTGAGATTAAATTAAAAATCTAAAATCTCAAACAGTGCTGAACGCAACTGGCACAATGGTAGGGTACTCTACTTTCCTCAAAGCCTCTCTCGATCGCGCAATTTTTAGCTCTGAGGCATTCTAAAAGGTAAAATTTATAATTTCACATCTCCACTCGGTTGATACGGTTGGAAGTGCCGCATACTCCACGGATTTAAGCTTGTGAGTTTAATTCAGTCCTGGAGACACCAACACTTTCAGAAACCGAGTTTTTTACCAAGATACTTCGCTGCATTCGTTTTCGCTGGTAAAAAAAAAATCAGAGGGTCGGGAGTACGCCCAAGGCAGTAAAATTTAAAAGGAAAAATTTGGCAGTTAATTTTCAGCAGAAAGTAGGAGAGAAAGATTTGTGAGTATTTTTAAGAAAAAAATTAATCCTTCACCCTTCGCTAACCTGCCATTCAAACACCCGATCGACCGCACGGCCATCTTCCTCATGCTAGTGCTGAGCTTCTTAATAGGGCTGCTACTGCTGAGCGGCGATCGCACAGCACCCAGAGTGCGAGAATTTACCTGGGAAAACAAACAAATCGGCGCCGAAGATACCGGCTTTATCCTCACATTCTTTCGGCCGATGAACCAGTCCACCGTCGAGGAAAACTTAAAGCTAGAACCCCCCCTCCCCGGTAAATTTAGTTGGGCTGGAAGACGCATGGCTTACACCCTCAAAGATCCAGCACCCTACGGCGTTACCTACACAGTCAAACTCGCCGGAGCAACCGATAAGTATTTCGGAGAAAAAAACCAAAATAAAGGAACGCCAATGCAACCGTTTAGCAGTTCCTTTCGCAGCCGCGATCAAGCTTTTGCTTACATCGGTGTCCAAGGCGAAACAGAAAGCAGATTAATGCTAGTCAATCTCAGCAGCAGCGAATCGAAACCGATAGCGCTGACTCCCAAAGATTTAGTCGTTACCGATTTTAAACCGTATCCCGACAGCGATCGCATTTTATTCTCAGCCACAGATCGATCGATCGCCCGTACTCGTGGAACCCTCAATCAAGAACTCTTCACAGTCACCACCGGCCTCAACCCCCAATCGGGCTCAGGAACTCAACAAAACTACCCAGCCGGTAGAATCGACAAAATCTTAGACTCCAAAGATTACCAAAACCTCAAATTCGACCTCTCAGCCGACGGAAAAATCATAGTTGTCCAGCGCGTCAACCGCCGCAATCCCGGCGATTTTAGTCCTTGGATTGTGGAAGAAAAACAGGCGCCCAGACCATTGGAAAATGAACAAGGCGGAGATTTTATGATTCGCCCCGATAGCAAATCGATGGTAATATCTCAAAAACAAGGATTAGCGATCGTCCCCCTCAAACCGGAAGCAGACCCAGTAGAATTTTTGCCCAAATACGAACAAGTATTGGGGATGGCCCGCGACAACTCCGCCGCCGCCTATGTTAAATACAACAGCGACTTTACTCGATCGCTTTTCATCCTAGATAACCAAGGTGTAGAACAAGAAATATTGCGTATTCCCGGCAGTATTATGGCGGTTTATTTCGACCCCCGCAAAAGCGAAGACAACCAAGTTCAGCGTCTCTACTGTTTGTTAGCCCAACGCCTCACAACAGAAAGCTACAAAGAACAGCCTTTCCTCGCCACCATCGACCTCAAAAAAGAGGGGAGTCGTTTGGTAGGAACCATCAAACCGCTGCTGATTTTGCCCAACCAATTAGATACCCAAATCAGTTTATCTCCCGACGGGCTGGCATTAATTTTCGACCAATCAGTCACAGCAGCAACTCCCTCAGCAGCAGACAGTCCCCGCAACGATAGTGGACAGTCGATCGCCACCAGCCGCCTCTGGCTACTACCCTTAGTAGAAATACCCGCAGACGGTTCTCCCGCAAAACTACAACCAGAAGAACTTCCCTTTGCCGGCTATCACCCCCGCTGGCTCCCCTAAATCGATTTTAGATTTTAGATTGACCGATATTGGTAAATATCAATAGGGTAAGGTGCGCCCATAAACCCCAAGCGTTGAAATGTGCGCCGTGCACACCCTACTTTTACTAAATTGATTTGAGATTTGAGATTTGAGATTTGAAATTGAGTTGATACTAAGCCATACTGGTAAATATTACAAACTTTTGAAACGAACTCACCAGTCTGCAATTTCACATCTAAAACCTCAAACCTAAAATCTAAAATTCTCATGACTCCCGAAGAAATTAGCAATACCCTTAAAGACTTATTTGGTGACAGTGTTGAGATGCCCGCTGCCACTTCTTGGCAAGTAGAAACCCCCAATTTTCGCCTGTTAGTCCTCCTTTCAGAAGATGGGAGTTGGCTGCGGATTTTGCTGCCGATCGCCGATGCCCAGGAAGCTCAACCATTTCTTGATAAACTGCTAGAAGCTAACTTTGACACCACCCTCGAAACTCACTACGCCATACATCAAAACGTTGTGTGGGGAGTATTTCAGCACAGTTGTGCCACACTCGTCGCCGCCGATTTCTCAGCCGCCATCGCCAGACTGCTGGCTTTGCAAGAGCGAGGTTTGTCTGACTTTTTCGGCGGTATGATAGAAAGCCGCATCCGTCAAATCATCAAAGCTGCGAAGATGCAGGGACAGTCTATCGAAACTACTCTTCAGACTTTAGACCGTTTCTACGCAGAGGGATTGATGGGTGAAATGGAACTAGGGCGAGAGTCTAGCGAAAAAACTCTCGCCGCTTGGCGGTATCAGCTAGAACGCCTCTGGCCGGAGGTGGAACCCTAAGACGATGACAGATTGCAGATTGCAGGTTGCAGATTGCAAAAAACTGATGACCATCGAGGTTCGGAAGTGGCCTAAAGTTGCATTTCTTTGTAGTGGTATAGGAACCGCAGCCGACGGTTAGGATGTTCTTAAGTGGACAAACCCTTGCGGAACATTGCTTCTTCCTTCTCTCCTAGATAACTCAAGCCTTCCATCCGTTACATTCGGTTACATCCGCAGAAAGCGAATCCCTGGCCGAACTTCCTTCTGCTGTACAATGTGCCGATTTTGGCCTGGGCCCTAGTCTTGACAGTTGGAGCCTGCAGCTCCTTGGACGATGGCTAATCCGGGCCCTCGAACCCTCGAAGGATGCCCGTATATTCACGGATAACCCGCGAGGGGTTCTCCAATTCCCTTCTATCACTGGAAAAATGGTATAACTTATCACAATAATTCGTTATAAATATTAAAAATATTCGGAAAACACACGATCGCAGGTATATCATGGTAGAAAGTTTACAGCGCCTGCTCCGTAAGTTCCACAAAAGCTTTTATCGTTTAACATTGACTTAGAAACAAAATCTTGAGCAGACAATGCTAGTGCGATCGGGTTTTCCCATCGGGTGCTGTTGTAATTTGACAAATTAGCAACTACCCCCTACCAATTACCAGTTACGAATTAATAGCAATTTAAATTGTTAATTAATACAACATTTAACAGGGGTTTCATCTATGTTTGCTGTGCGTGAGATTAGCTCGGAGTTATCAGTGTTGCATATACCTGAGGTTTGTAGTTGGAACATCTCCTTAGAATCAACTCTCCTAGACCTGCCGCTCTACAACTGCCAAATTGAATTAACTCAACAGGCAAAAGAAGTAGCCCAGGCATTTGAAGACAATTCCATGCTTCCCGGCGTCATTTTGACAGAGCGGGGTAATTTTGTCGGCATAATATCCAGGCGTCTATTTTTTGAAAAAGTTAACCGACGCTACGGATTAGAAATGTTTTTTAAGCGACCAATAGAGGTATTATACAAGTTTTCTAAGCCAGATCCGCTGATTCTTCCGGGCAGTAAATTAATAGTAGAAGCCGCCCAGGAATCGCTTTACAGATCCGCAGAATTAATTTACGAACCGGTAGTAGTGGAAGTAGCGCCTCAGACCTACAAACTATTAGACGTACACCAATTAATGGTTGCTCAATCAAGAATTCATGAATTAACAAATAAGTTGCTCCACAAACAAACCCAAGCCAAACTCATCCAAACAGAAAAAATGGCGAGTTTGGGGAGGATTGTAGCAGAAGTAGCTCACGAAATTAGAAATCCGCTGAACAGTATTTGGGGAAATTTAACTTTTCTGTTGTCATATTTTGAACACTTGCTTCAGCTAATGTCGGTTTATGAAGAAGAATATTCGGAACCATGTCCCCGAATTGACGCCCTCAAACAAGAAATTGAATTTGATTTTTTACAAGAAGATTTGCCTATCACCTTAGAAGGGATGGAGTTGGGAGCCTCGCAATTGCTAAAAATAGTTAACGGGCTGCACCACTTCTCTCACATGGACGAGACAAAGCCAGTGGAGACAGACATTCACGAATGCGTGGAGATGACGCTGTTAATTCTGAAAAACCGCTTTAAAAACAGCATAGAGGTGGTAAAAAATTACGGCGAACTGCCGCTAGTTAGTGGCTACTCCGGTCAGTTGAGTCAGGTGTTTTTGAATTTGTTAGTTAATGCTCTAGACGCCCTGACCGAGTACGCAGCCGATCGAGAAATACAGACCCAGTGCCCGGACCACTGGCAGCCCCAAATCGAAATTACCACTAAAGTCATAGAAACCGAAAACGGCAAGCGGGTGGCAATTTGCATTGCCGATAACGGGCCCGGCATTCCCCCAGAAAATCACCAGCAGATATTTGACACCTTTTTTACCACTAAACCAGCAGGCAAAGGCAGCGGTATGGGGCTGGCTATCTGCAATCAAATAGTCACAGAAAAGCACGGCGGCCAAATGAAATTGCGATCGCAACCAGGTAAGAACACTGAATTTGAAATTCTCCTGCCCATAGTTCCCAAAACATGATTAACTCAAGAATATTCTCGGTTGTTTGCTCCTGCAGTGAAATGATAGGGTAGCTTAGTAGTAGGTTCTCAAATTCACTTTCCCAGCGTTTCGGCAACTAAAAGTTCCAGTGGCAAATAAATTCAGTTCCAAACTCCTTGGCCCTTCACTCTCCGAAGGCAGCCATCAAGACCTTTCCCTAGAGTCTACCCTCTGGGATTTGCCCCTGTATGACTTTCAGGTTAAATCGAGCTGCTTGGCTGTGGCAGTTGCCGAAATGTTTGAACAGTATCCCCTAGTGCCGGGAGTCGTCTTGATGGAAGCAGGAGAGTTTGCTGGCATGATATCCCGCCGGCAACTGCTGGAATACTTGCTCAAACCCCAAGGCCCCGAACTATTTTTGCACCTGCCGCTAAAAGTTCTCTACAGTTACGCTCGCGTCGAAATATTATTGGTTCCAGAGAGTACAACCATTTTGGCGGCTGCTCCACAAGCTCTGCGTCGATCGCCCGAATTGCAGTCAGAACCAATCGTTGTCCAAATAGACTCCCAATCTTATCGGCTCTTAGACCCTAACGCGCTAAACATCGCCTACTGGCAAATTCGTGGCATAGAAACTCAAGTTCGCTACGAAAGAGCGCAAACTCAAATGATTCAAAGCGAAAAAATGGCGAGTTTAGGGCGTTTAGTCAACGGAGTAGCCCACGAAATTTTAGATCCGGTAGGCTTTATTTGGGGAAATTTAACCTACGTAAGCGACTACAGCAAAAACTTGATGGAATTGCTCTCAGTTTACGACGCATACTGTACTGACCCCCCGCCGGAAATAGCAAGGCTCAAGGAAGAGATCGACTATGACTTTTTGCAAAACGATTTCCTCCGAACTGTTGCTAGCATCAAATCGGGAGCAGAACGTTTGAGCAAGTTGGCAACCAGTTTGCAAAACTTCTGCCACATCGACGATATTTATCCCAAACCAACCGACTTGCACGCCAACATAGACAGCATACTTTTGCTGCTCAAAAGTCGTTTGACCAGGGAAATCCAAGTAGTGAAAAACTACGGCTATCTGCCGCCAGTACCTTGCTATGCAGGACAGCTAAACCAAGTATTTATGAATATCTTAACCAATGCTATTCATACATTAATTAACGAAGCAGTCGGCCAAGAATTGGCAAAAGAGTTCAAAGGTGGAGGACTCAGAGACGCCGCTCGCCAGCCTAAAATTGAAATCACAACTCAAGTCTGCTGTCCCGAACCTGCGCCGGATTTAGACAAACTTCATGTTCGCTGGGTTTCGATTTGCATAGCAGATAACGGGCCAGGAATGTCACCTAGCAAGTACAAAAAAATCATAGAATCATTCTCTACTGAAAAACGCGCCCTCAAAGAAACCAGTTTAGCAGTTAGCTATCAAATAGTGACCGGCAAACACGGCGGTGCATTCAGAATGCGATCGGAATTAGGCAGCGGCACTGAATTTGAAATTTTGTTACCCTTAGCGTGACATCCTCCTACACCGAATCAAAGATTACGGTGTAGGCTTCCAAACCTCACAGTTTGGCATTCCTAGTTTTTCTCTTACGAGGTTTCGCCTCTGACAAGGACAGAGTTTCCTCCATCCCCGGCAGACCGACTGCATAGGCATTTTCTATTTCGCAGAGTCCCTGCGTACTCAGTTCTAGACCACGCAACCGAATTACTTCAGATGCCGCATGATCTCTATCGGTTTCATAGCCGCATTCACCACATCGATGCACTCGTTCGGAAAGGTCTTTCTTGCCCGTATGTGTGTTGCACTTAGGACAGGTTTGAGACGTTCCATTGGGATTGACGCGAGCAAAGTAGATTTGATGCTTCTTGGCTACCCACTCCAGCAGATTGAGAAATTGACCGAAAGCTGCATCCAGGGTATGTTTTCTCAACATCCCTCTGGACATTGCCTTCAGGTTTAAGTCCTCAACAAACACCATCCCAATACCTTCGGAGGTACACAGATGGTTAGCCAGCTTGAATTGCCAATCTTTCCGAACGCTAGCAATGTGGTTGTGGAATCTAGCAACCTTGATTCGAGCTTTTTCGCGGTTTTTAGAACCCTTTTTCGTTCTGGCATACTTGCGTTGCAGCAATTCAAGCTTGCGGTACAAGGATGTCAGGAATCTAGGTCTAGCAATAAACTCTTTATCCGAGGTTGTCAAGAATTTCTCCAATCCCAAGTCAATACCCAGCGCATCACCATGCGGTTGAGCATCTGGTATCGACACGTCAGACTCTATTGTGATCACTGCTTCCCACCTATTCGCTTTCCTCAAAACCCGTGCTTGCTTAACCACAAAACCATCTGGGATGGGGCGATGCAAGTTGATAGGTATCTTCCCAAGTTTGGGCAAGCTTATCTGCCATCCCGTAATGGGGTTGGCTTTGAACTGAGGAAACAGCATGGACTTAATTTGTCCAAACTTCTTGAAGCGCGGAAAACCAAACCCCCTCTCTTGGAAATAGTTCCAAGCGTCGTGCAATCTCCGAATAGTAGTTTGCAGAACTTGAGAAGGGGCTTCTCCCAATTGTGGAAATTCTTTCTTCGCCTTGGGAAGTGCGTTTTGCTGATTGTAGTAGGTGGGAAATGGCTTGTCGGCTGAAATGATATATTCTCGTTCCAGCGAACAATAATCCAAACTACACTTACGCGAATTCACCCAGTCTTTTATTTCCCGCAAAGCATAGTTATATACCTTGCGGGAAATTTCCAACCAATGCAGCATTACCTGTTCCTGGTTGGCGTCGGGATAAATTCGGTAGCAGTAGTTCATAATCAGAGTCATGGTTGTAGTTCTAACACAGAATTACTTGGCTATAAACCCACATCCGTTGCCGATTTTACGCCTGATTGACCGGACAAAATCAGCTTGGGGGAGTCCATGTATCCCAACGCTGACCTGGGTACAGGTACAGCGTGGGACTTAGAGCTGCCCCCAAACCCCCTCGAAAGTTAAAGAAGTCAGTAGTCAGTAGTCAGTAGTCAGTAGTCAGTAGTTATTGGTTATTAGTTATTGGTTATTAATTATTATGAAAAATACTGCTACATATAAATTAGAGGCAATCTTCTGTAGGGAAAGGGCAATGCTGTTTCCCTACCTGAAAAGTGCTGTAACAGTCAACAGTCAACAGTCAACAGTCAACCATTATCTAATTGACTGCCGCACATTTTACAAAATCTAGCATTAGCATCGTGTACAGACCAACCGCAACCTTTACAAACAGCTTCTCCGTGATTAGCACTTTTAACTAATTGTCTAATCAAATCCCCCAATTGCCAAGGAATCAGAGCAATTCCCGTCAAAATCATCAAAATAGTCAGAAAACGGCCGGATTCCGAAATGGGAGTAACATCGCCAAATCCCACCGTCGTCATCGTGACAACCGAGAAATAAACCGCATCTAAAAAAGTCCCAAAACTTTCGGGATTTGCCGGGTGTTCTACTTGATAAATCAAACCCGAATAAACAAAAATTATTGCCAGTAAAGTAAACAAAATTCGAGCAAAAATAACTCCATCTTCGCTGCTGATGCGGAAAATAGAAATTTTTAATTCCAGAAAACGGATGAGCCGGAGAATTCTAAACCAGCGGAAAATGCGGATAAAACTGACGTTGACGAATCCTAATAAAAATGGTAAAATTGCCAGCAAATCAATAATGGAAAAAAAACTAAAAATAAATTTAACTCGATTTTCTGCACACCATAGTCGCAATAAATACTCAAACACAAAAACAACTAAAAGCGCTGTATCGAGAGTTTGCAAATTAATTCTAACAGTTTCCGAAATATGGTAAGTTTCGGCGATGAAACTGGCGGAAGATAAAAGAATGAGTCCGGTAATAGTTAAATTGACGGTTCTGCCAATTGGGGTTTCGATGTCTTCGAGATAAAATCCAATTTGCGATCTGGTTAACATAGATGAGATAATTAATACTATTTATGAGATAAGGGAATTATCGCATATGAGTATCGAATTAACTAAGGGTGAAAGGTTCAATCTTTCTAAAGAAACTCCTGATTTCAGTAAAATTGCGATCGCCCTGGGGTGGCAAGTCAGCCAGACAGCACAAAACTGCGACATTGACGCATCTGTTTTTATGTTAGGGGCAGATGGTCGCATTCCCGAGGAAAAGTATTTTGTATTTTACAACAATCTGACCTCGCCGGACGGTGCGGTGCGACATTGGGGAGACAGCAGGAATGGACAAGTTGAAGGAGATGATGAGACGGTTTATCTGGATTTGAGTAAAATTAATTCGGCGATTCAGGAAATTGTGTTTGTGGTGACTATTCACGACGGACAGGAAAAAAATCAAAGTTTTAGTCAAGTTGAAAATGCTTTTATCCGGCTTTACAATTCCGAGACTCTTATCGAATTGGTTCGGTACAATTTAAATCAGATATTTTCGCAAGAAACGGCTTTAGAATTTGGACGGTTGTATAAGAAGAATGGCGAATGGAGGTTTCAGGCGGTAGGACAGGGATATAATGCTGGGCTGCAAAGTTTTGTAGATAAGTATTATGTTGAAAATGCGGTTGAGAAAAGCTCGAATGTTGGTGATAAGGTTGATGATGCTGAGGTTTTGAGGCAGTTTAGCGATCGGGTGGATCGGTTATTGCGCGAAGAGGCGATCGAGGAAACACCGATTCCAGTATCTAGCGCAGCGGTAGAACAGCCTGCTGCTACTTCTGTGAATGCGGATACTGTGGAATCTGAGGAAGAGGAAAAAATAGATGATTCTGCACTAGAAAATCTGGAAGCAGCTATTAGTGCTGAGGAATTTTTGAAACGGTATAATCAGGGAGAACGAGATTTTACAGGGATTAACTTATCGGGAGTGGATCTGAGGGGAAAAACCCTGCATTCTGTCAATCTGAGTAACGCTAATCTAAGCCGTGCAGAACTTTCTGAAGCAGACTTATCTTATGCTAACCTGGCTGAGGCAAATTTATGTCATACAAACCTTCACACAGCTAATCTAACCTCAGCCAACTTAGGGAAAACAAAATTCATAGATGCAAATTTAAGTGAAGTAAATCTGCGAGGTTCCCACCTAAGTGAAGCTAATCTGAGTGGGGTAAATCTCAGTAGTGTTCATTTGTTCTCGAAGACAAACTTCAGCAGGGCCAACCTCAGTAAAGCGAACTTAACTGGGTTGAATTTGAGGGAATCACAATTAATGAAGGCTGATTTGAGTAATGCAAACCTAAGTAATACTAACCTATTAATGGCCAACCTTGAAGGGGCCAACCTTGAAGGCTCAAAACTTCAACAAGCACTTTACAACGCACAGACTCTCTTCCCCAGAGGCTTTGATCCTGTTAAAGCAGGTGCTTACTTAATTGCTCCTAATGTTTCACTGAAAGAAGCAAACCTAGCTGGTCGTAACTTGAGCAGAGTTAACCTGAGTGAAGCTAACTTGAGCGGTACAAATCTAACTAATGCAAATTTGGAGAGTTCACTACTCCTGCAAGCTAATTTGAGTAAAACCAACTTAAGCGGAGCAAATCTGAGTAGTGCCAAGTTAACGGCGGCAAACCTCATAGGAGCAAACCTGATGCAGGCCAATTTATGGGCTGCTAATCTAACTGCGGCAGACTTGAGTGGAGCGAATCTGAAAAATGCAGACACACGTCATGCAAATTTTAGTGGTGCTAATCTGACCAAAGTTAATCTGGTTAGTGGAACTCTTCAATGTAATGTCAGCGGAGCAATATTAATTGAAGGAAATCTCTGTGGGGCTGACCTTAAAAATGGAAATTTTAGTGGAGCCAACCTAACTTCGGCAGACTTGCGTGGGGCAGATTTGCACAATACAAACCTAGAAAAAGCCAACCTAAAGGGAGCCAACCTAAGTGGGGTGGTAAACCTGGAAAAGGCAAAACTCGCCGGTGCAATTATGCCAGATGGCACAATTCACGAATAAATTCGATCGCACGTAGTAAGAGTAAGATGGACAATGTATTTGTGTCAATTTAACCGAAAGTCCGCCAGGGAATGAATTCCCTGGCTAATAGCTTAAGTCCTCTGAAGAGGACTAATAAGTTCTTCAGTCCTCTTCAGAGGACTTTTGCTATGAGGCAGGGGTTTAAACCCCTGCCGGACTGAGGGAAATAGCGTTAAATTGACACCAATGGTGTGCATCGCCCTCCATACAAATAAAGTATGATGAGTGTGAAATATCAAATACATAGATTTTAGATGAATGAATCAGACACGGAAATTATAGAATCTACCCTCAGATGGATGACCGAGTTTGTCGAGTTACCGCATCCAGTTTTCAGCGATTTACCGATTTGTCCCTTCGCTAAAAAGGCACGCTTGGCCAATCAAATTTTATTCAAAATCGAGCGGTTTTCAGCGCGGACTGAGTTCGATCGCGATTCTGCCATAATGAAATCGATTTATGAATTTTACAATTCCGACTTGGAAATAATGGTAGTAATTAATCCAGAAAAAACAGCAATTACTGCGCCAGAAACTAAAGAATTGATAGACAAACTCAATAATCAGATTTCAGAGTTGGGCTTGCTGGCTTTTCACATCCATCCCGAAGAAGATTTTAATATTGACGGGCTTCATACTAGGAGGATGCCGTATCCGGGCTTCACTGTTCAAGTAAATTCTAAGCTGAAGCCAGCTTCCGATTCTTTAGAGAAAACTGAATATTACAAAAATTGGACTGCCGAACAACTAAAATATTTGGGGATTCCGAGAAATTGACGATCGCCCGCCCTCCCCGCGTATCTCCCAGCCATTACAATTAATTCAGCAAAAAATCTTTACACATAAGAAGTCATGCAGCTCAAGTCAACAACCCGCCATATTCGCATATACACCGCCATCCTCGAAGATAACGAACTCGTCCCCAGCAATGACCTTTTGACGCTCGACATTGACCCAGATAACGAACTTAACTGGGATGACGAGTCAGTCAAACAGGTACAGGCCAAATTCGACCAACTCGTAGACGCATACGAGGGCCAAGATTTGACCGAGTACAACCTCCGCCGTATAGGTTCGGACTTGGAACACTTGGTACGATCGCTCCTCCAAAAAGGCCAAATCAGCTACAACCTCAACGGCCGCGCTGTCAACTACAGCATGGGATTGCCTCAAGTGGATGCCAAAATTCACCTGTAAGGGCGATCGGGCGATCGGCATTTATGTCAACTTAAGATTGAAACCCATAATAAATGTCGCTTGTAGCTGAGTTTCGATCCCTCCTACTGTCTTAATCAGGGGAGTACGGGGGGAAAAGAAGGTTCTGTTTCGTCTCTCGCTTTGGGGATTGAGGGGGATTTAGACTTGGATACCGAGGAAAGGTGGAGATGGGGAGAATTGGGAAAATCTGCTTTTATTCTTCTTCCTGCTTGTTTCTGACTCCTGACTCCTGACTCCCGGCTTCTTCCTTCTTCCGACGGTCATCGGACTTCTCCCCCGCCTCCCCAGTATCAACCGGAGAATGTGGAACGCGATCGCGTTCCAAAAACTGTTTAACTGCAACCTGGCGGTTTGTCATAAACTGACCCCAAGCGCCGGGAAACATCCCATCCAAGGTTTCCACCAGCGCCCAAACCTCAAGATTCATCACTTTGTAATAAAAACTGTGAGAATGTTGAATGCTAGTCAGTATTTCGTCTATTTCAACTGCAGGCAGTAGTTTCGGATCGGGCACATTCTTGGAAAAGGCGCTGGGTTCATGTGGGGCCATGGTTAAATACTCAACAGCTTGCAGAGGCCGGTCAGTCGATTTTAGATTTTAGATTTTAGATTTTAGATTGACTCCACAGATGAATCTGGGGGCTTGAACTAATATCTAATTTTTTTTGCTCTCCACGACTCCTGTCGGGGGCTGGCATCGGTCAGTCGATTTTAGATTTTAGATTTTAGATTTTAGATTGACTCCACAGATGAATCTGGGGGCTTGAACTAATATCTAATTTTTTTGCTCTCCACGACTCCTGTCGGGGGCCCGCACCGGTCAGTCGATTTTAGATTTTAGATTTTAGATTTTAAATTGACTCCACAGATGAATCTGCGGGCTTGTATCTGTCTTTGGGTAGGGTTAAATTTAACTTCTCTTGCGAAACTAGGGCGCGAGGCACAAATGACCCTTGGCGAGAAAACCGAGAATTGATATTTATTTATACCTGTCGGGTCAGGTGATTTCTACCTAGCTGCATCATACCATTAGAGTTAGTGTAAAATTTCAATTCCCTTGAGTGCTGCGATTTCTTCGGAAATGGCCACTATCAGGAATATGCGGAAAACAGGGTGATTTCAAGCCGAGGACTTGGGCCTCGCGCGATCGTCTAACTCTGAAAGCTCCTAGCAAAATTCATCGGCGGGTTAACAAAATGGTAGACTATTTGTGTCAGTACAAGACATTAAAACCTACCCCTGGACTGGGGGAAAGTCACGCCTAAAACATTGTCAGGAGAGATCACTACGCACACAACAGTGGAAACGTGGTGAGCCCGGGAACCTGAAAAATCAGGATATTAGGACTGCGAAGTCTTAAGAATCTCCGTCTGTTGAGAAAGCGGGGGTGTCAAATAATCGCCACGTATCAACCCGTCGAGGTTCAATCGCTAAAATAGTTCAGATCAGCACGCTTGCCCAAAGGCGTCAGGAACCCTTATGCAAAACTCTGTGGCAAAACACTACTTATGGGCTTTAGGTGAAGGGATCAAAGGGTGTAAGCCAGGCGATCTGATCGCTGGTCGCTACTTGGTCAAGCGCGATCGACTTCTTGTCGATACCCAACCCGAACACTTGCCGGAACTGCCCGAAGAGATTCCGAGTGTTGTCACTCCTTATCTGAGACTGTTTGCCTATCAGTTGCACGTACCTCAAGTATACGGCCTGGTATCGTCCAAGATGAGCAAGCTCTCGGGAGATATCTGGCTACTGGAAAACGGGCCTATTTTGAAGGTCACGGAATCTTTAATGCCGGAATTGGCGGATTCCTGGAAAGGAGCTGCAGCGATGCGCCAGCTCAATTGGCTGTGGCAAATGGCCCAGTTGTGGCAGCCGTGTATCGCTCAGGGCGTGGCTTCCACACTGCTGACTCCGGAACTGCTACGGGTGGAAGGGCAATTGGTGCGGTTTCTGGAATTGCAGCCCGATCGCAAACCGCCTCATTTGTCGCAGTTGGGCAAATTGTGGCAGCAGTGGCTCGAAGATGCTCACCCGGCTATTGCTAATTTTTTGAGGCAACTTTGCCAGCAAATGGTGGCGGGTCAAGTGCGCCACGGCGAACAATTGATGGGCCAGTTGGATAAAGCTTTGGCAAAGTGCGGCCGATATTACGATCGTCATGTTGAAATTGCCACGGGCACGGATGTAGGCAGATCCCGGGCTCACAACGAAGATTCTTGCTATCCGCCCAGCGGTAAAATGTTCGCAGGAAACCCGGGTGCGGAAGCTTGCGCGATCGTCTGCGACGGTATCGGCGGACAAGACGGCGGCGAAGTCGCTTCGGAAGAAGCGATTGCTGTGCTGCGCGACAAGTTGCAGCAAATGCCCCTGCATCAGGCTAATTGGGACCCGTTGAGCCTGACTTCCAAGCTGGAACGGGCGGCTTGTGCTGCTAACGACAAGATAGCCAGTCGCAACGATACCGAACACCGCCAAGGCCGCCAGCGGATGGGAACTACGGTAGTTATGGCTTTAGCCCACATTCACGAGCTCTATGTCGCCCACGTCGGAGACAGTCGGGCTTACTGGATTACTCGTACCGGCTGCTATCAAGTTACTCTCGATGATAATGTGGCTTGCCGCGAGGTACGTTTGGGCTACTCTCTCTACCGAGATGCTTTGGAACAAGTGGCCGCCGGAGCTCTGATTCAAGCTTTGGGGATTACTTCGTCCAACACTCTGCACCCGACTGTGCAGCGTTTCCCGGTGGATGAAGACTGCGTTTTACTTCTGTGTTCCGACGGTTTGAGTGATAAAGACCGGGTTGAGGAATGTTGGGAAACGGAGATTTTGCCAATTCTCGACGGTAGCATTAATTTGAGTCAGGCGCGCGATCGACTGATTGAGATTGCTAATACTAGAAACGGTCACGATAACGTCACTGTTGCTTTAATTCACTGTCAAGCACATTTGAGGGAAGACAGCAATACTTTGACAGAACTGTCTGTCGCACCTTTAGATACGCCGATCGAACTAATTTCCGACAGCGAGGATATGCCAACGGATTTGACCGAAAGCACAAGCCTTGGCGATGGGAATTCTTCAGGAAAAACGCAGTTGTTACAGCCGGAAAAAAGCAAAAGCCCATTTTCGCTGCTGCTGAAAATTTTATTTTTATTAGGCTTGGGGGGTGTATTTGCTTATTTTTTCATCCCTCCGGTGGGTCGGGCGATCGATACTGCCGGGGAGTCGATTTTCGGGAAACGCGGTTTAATTAATGCTGGAAGCACGCCGGAGAAAACAGTTGAATCTGTAGCTTCTCCGGTCAAATCTTTAGAACCAGGCTCGTTTATAGAGATTAAAAGTTCTGCGGCTGGGGAATTGGGAAAAGAGGGCGATCGCTTGGATTTGCGAGTCGCAATGGGTGAGTTGACTGTCAAAGGAACAGTGCCAGCCGGCAGCGTTTTGCAGGTGACAAACAAACAGCTTACGCCTCAAGGCAATTGGCTGGAATTGAAAGTTTGTTCGATTCCTGAAATAGTGCGATCGAACTCTCCCAAACCCCAGTCAAATAAAGATTTTTCTACAGTTTCAAAACCGGCACTCAATCCATCTCCCGCTGTGGCAACACCCTCGCCTTCCCCCGCAGTTAAGCCAACAGTTGAAGTAGAAAGCGCCAAGCTGCAAGCGGGGGAAATTGGATGGATTCAAGAACAAGCTGCCGTTTCTAAAGTAGTCTCTAACCTAGCCTTAAATCCAACTCAAAAGGGGAAGTGCGTTGATTCTGACTCAAATCCCAATGCTAATTAAACTGTTAATGCTTGAGTAGGTTGAACAAATTTGATCGAGTTTAGTATAGAAAATGCAGATTCCTAAACCCAACTTATATTAAATGGTACAATCGCAGGTCAAGTAGCTGAAACCTTTTTAGATTTTAGATGGGGGATTTAACAACTCCCAATCTAAAATCTAAAAATCTTTCAAAATTTCTAACCTAATTTCTTAGAGGCTTCTGCCAGTTTAGTCACCATTTGGGATACGGCTTTGTCAACGGCCTCGCTCAAAAGTGAGTCTTCATTGCTATTGGCGGAATTGCCACTGATTCCCCTAACGGAAACATTAGAAGCGCTTTGATCTGCTTCTCCTACTGCTTTGGCAGTGGCAAGAATATCTCCCGAAGCTGTGCCGATTAACCGCACATCTATTTGAACGGTAGCTTTGGTTTTTTGTGAACCGGCGCCGATTCCCATGAAACTGCCGCCGCCGGATTGTTTGTCGATATTAAATTTGGTAATGGTGCCGATGAGTACGGCGTCAACTCCTAATTCTTTGCCAATTTCGGCTGCTGTGCCGGCATCCATCGCGCCGCTGCGATTTTGCTGTTTGAGCACTTGTTCGAGTTTGCTATGATCGACTACTGTATAAGTGCCGTTGTTGACGAGTTCGTTGATTAACAGTTCGCTGATGCCTTTGGCGGCGCCGACTCCCCTGTAGGAAGTGTAATAGCTGTTGGTGGGGCCGTAGTCGAAGTCCATGACGACGAGGCGTTTTTTGGCAGTTGCTTGGGCGAGTTGGGTTGCGGGTTGGGTGGTGGCTGGTGTGGCGATCGCATTGACTGAAACGCCCGCTAGCATTAGGGTAGCGAGGGAAATGCTGGTTTTCCTGCCAAAAAATCTAATATCTCTGTACTGTAACGGTGGCCACAACCGCACAGCCATCCAAAATTCCTCTTACGCCCCAGCTTCCATAAAACCCATCAACCAATTAGCCATCGTCGCCCTGCGAGTCTGTCTGGGCCCAAATTCTCCAATTTTATAGCCTTTAAACCCCAATTTTTCCTTCAACAACTGCTTGTTTTCTGGAGGAGTCGATCGAGTCAATTTCACCGTCGCCGGCCTAGAATCGATAAAATCCGGCGGTTCCGGGTACTCTTGACGCCACTCGGCTGCAACACCTGCACTGTTCCACTTGCCAGTCTCGGCATCCCAGCGGTAGCCCAGATACTGCCAAACTAATCGGTTGACAGCAGCATCGTCTATCTCTTCGTTGAGAATAGCCCAAATAGTTTCGTTATTCAGCGGTGGTAATTCAGACATGAGCGCGATCGAATCGGAAATAAAAAAAGTTTAACTCACATTAGATAACATTATCAGGAACGGGCATCTTGCCCGTTCCACAAAAAATCATAGGAATTGGTGTGTGGGGTGGACACGCGAGCCCGCCCAAAATCCCACCTCACAAAAAATCAATTATTCAAAATTCCGTCTTTCTCGGCCATAGACAGCATTAAGTCAATCACGCGACTAGAATAACCCCACTCGTTGTCGTACCAGGAAACAACTTTGAAAAACTTAGAATTCAGTTCAATTCCCGCACCTGCATCAAAAATGCTCGATCGCGCGTCGCCCTGAAAATCCGTCGAAACCACCGCATCCTCAGTATATCCGAGAATGTTTTTGAGTTCGCCCTCAGAGGCTTTTTTCATAGCTTCACAAATTTCTTTGTAGCTAGTTTCCTTCGCCGTTTTGAAAGTAAGGTCAACTACAGAAACGTCGGGAGTTGGCACGCGCAAAGCCATTCCCGTCAATTTTCCTTTCAATTCTGGCAACACCAAAGTAACAGCTTTCGCTGCACCGGTCGAAGATGGAATAATATTTTGAGCCGCACCGCGGCCTCCCCGCCAATCTTTTTGGCTGGGCCCGTCTACAGTTGGTTGAGTAGCGGTCATTGCGTGAACTGTCGTCATTAAACCTTCTTCCAATCCGAAGTTATCGTTAATAACTTTGGCAATTGGTGCTAAACAATTCGTCGTACAGCTAGCATTAGAAACAACCGTATCTTTTGCGGGGTCAAATTTGTGGTGGTTGACGCCGACTAGAAAAGTTGGAACTTTTTCCGGGTCTTTTGTGGGTGCTGAAAGTATTACTCGTTTTGCTCCTGCCGTCAAGTGTTTTGATGCGCCTTCAAAATCTGTAAACAATCCGGTAGATTCTACAACATAATCTGCGCCGGATTTACCCCAGGGCAATTCGGCAGGATTCCTAATCGCTGTACAGGGGATAAAATTTCCGTCAACGACAATCCCGTCTGGTTTGCTTTCAACTTCGCCGTTGTAAATGCCGTGGGTGGAGTCGTATTTGAAAAGATAAGCCAGGTTTTCTGGCGAAACTAAGTCGTTAATGCCGACAAATTGGATGTTGGGGTTTTTGATGCCGGCACGCATGACTAGCCGTCCGATGCGACCAAATCCGTTGATGCCGACTTTTAATGCAGCCATGTTTAAACTCCTATTGAAAATCTCGTTAGTCGATCGCGCGTTAGCGAAGCCCTCGAAGAGAATCGCCTGTTGTGGCTTAGAATTTACCACGCTAACGGATTTTTGCAACTGATTCTTTTCTATCTCTTAAGAATTCTGAATTCTGCCCCGGCTGGGAAGGGCAATTAATGCTGAAATGACCAGTGGCTAATGGCTGATACCTAATGATTATAAACTGGTAAAAGTGCTATAATAGACAGAAATTATTTTCAAAATCGCTTTTTTTTAAGCACGCTAAACTAATTAGAAAAAACTTAGGCACAAGCAAAAACGGAGTGGCATTCTCACCAGTGGCTGTCCAGGCCCGAAGCCTAGGATTCAAGTCGCAGATACGCGCAAAGACACGGCATTGCCGTGTCCTTACATCTATGGCGTACAATCATGCAGCTCTACATTTCCGAATTGGTATAATCCTCAATCACTAAGGACTAATGACTACCCGACGCACCTAGTAATTAGCAATTCCACCGCATCTGAAATAAAACACGACCCACCAAATTTATTGAGCACGGGTCTAATGTTTTCTGCAACTGCTGAAACTTGAGCGGGTGAACAAAAAGCAAGCACATAAATGTTATCCAGTGCCGTCATTGATGAACCACGATAAACGTGATCCCGGGTGCTTTTTCCAGCGACATCACGAATCACCGAATAACCGGGTACGCCAGCTTTGTCTAAACCGTCTAAAATCTTGCCGAGTTCTACTGAGTGGGCTATGATTTCTACTCTTTTGACTGACTCCATCATCTCACCTCCAAAACATATTGATTCCGTATAGATACAGGGGAATGCCTACAATGATATTAAATGGAAATGTCACTGCTAAGGCAGTTGAAATGTAAAGGCTTGGATTCGCTTCCGGAACAGTTAGGCGCATGGCTGCTGGTACTGCTATATAAGAAGCACTCGCACACAATACGGCAAACAGCAAAGTGTCTCCCTGTGGCATTCCGATTAATTTGGCTATTAGCAAAGCAATTACTGCGTTGACTATGGGAATTAGGATTGCAAAGCCGATCAGAAAAACTCCTGCTTCTTGCAAATCTTTAATTCTGCTAGCAGCAACCAGACCCATGTCTAGCAAGAAAAAAGTCAAAACTCCGTAAAACAAGTCTTGAGTAAACGGACTCATAACTTCCCAACCATGTTCTCCTGTCAGTATTCCCATAATTAGGCTGCCAATCAGCAGAAAAACTGAACTGTTGAGGAATGCTTCTTGTAGCACTTCTGGCCAAACTATTTCGCGTTTTCCTTCTTCCCCGCCAAATACACTGACTAGAATGAGACCGACTATAATTGCTGGGGATTCCATTAATGCTAGCGCGGCTACCATGTAACCGTCAAAGTCGATCCCCTGTGCTGTGAGGAAGGAGGTTGCGGTGATAAATGTGACGGCGCTGATGGAACCATAGGTAGCTGCGATCGCGGCAGCATTGTAGGAGTCGAGTTTGATTCTCAGTATGAAAAAAGTATAAACTGGTACTAGCATTGACATCAGCATCGCTGCCAAAATTGTCAGGGCGACTTGCTGGTCAATTCCGCTTCGGGACAGTTCGACGCCGCCTTTAAATCCGATCGCAAACAGCAGGTACAGCGAAAACAGTTTGGGGATGGGCGCTGGAATTTCTAAATCAGATTTGAGAAAAATTGCCAACATTCCCATGAAAAAAGCTAATATGGGCGGATTTAAGATATTTGACGATACTAAACTCAAATCCACGATGGTTCACTCCCATTTCTTGCGTTTTTAATCTTACTTCCCCAGTAATTGTGGCACGAGAATGGATCAATAGACCGATCGAACTTTTGACTCAAAAGCTCGCGATCGGGCTAAATACCGCCAAATACGGTAAAGGCGCACAGTACGCACCCTACAACGAAGGTTTGCACTGGGCACCTGCAGGCTAAGTATTTTGGTTTAACTAAGCAACTGCCAAATAAGACTCTAGGGCTTCGGAACCACCGATCAAGTTGCCGTCGATAAATACTTGCGGCACAGTTGTAGCCCCAGTCATAGCCCGGAGCGATTTGGTTGTGATCTCCCGGCCCAAGACAATTTCTTCATAATCCAAGCCCTTTTGACTCAGCATTGCCTTAGCCTTAGCACAGAAGGGACAGCCCATTTTTGTAAACAGCGACACTAGCTTCGGCTTGGTTGCTGCGGAGTTGATGTAGTTGAGCATCGTCTCGGCATCGGACACTTTGAAAGGGTCGCCCGGTTCATCAGGCTCAATAAACATTTTTTCAACCACGCCATCTTTTACCAGCATCGAATAACGCCAAGACCGCTTGCCAAAGCCTAAATCTGTTTTGTCTACCAGCATTCCCATGCCTTCGGTAAATTCGCCGTTACCGTCGGGAATTAACGTCACATTGTCTGATTCTTGGTTTTTTGCCCATTCGTTCATCACAAAAGTGTCGTTGACGGAAATACAAACGATTTCATCTACGCCATTTTCTTTGAAAACTTTCGCCAATTCGTTGTAACCCGGGAGGTGCGTTGACGAACAAGTGGGAGTAAAAGCTCCTGGCAGCGAGAAGACGACTACGGTTTTACCTGCAAATATATCATCCGTGGTGATATCGACCCACTGGTTGTCTTTGCGAGTGCGAAAGGTGACTTTGGGTACTCTGTGACCTTCTTGGTTCGTCAGCATGATTTTAAATTTTTGGGTACTTGGGTTCAATTCCTTTGCTTATTATAGCGTACTCATAACGAGTATGAGTTGTCAAGGGGAGGCTAGTTTTTTTCTCGGACTTGGGCGCGCGCGCGAGATCAGTTCATTGTCTTTGCGACGATAGTTTGAATCATAGTCCGAATCAATCTCGCAGCGCGCGCGAGCTCAGTTCATTGTCTTTGCGACAGCTAGCAGATTTAAAACTTGCTGTTTAAGTAGGTCGGCAATTCTGTCTCCATTCCTTTGCTGCTGCTAACGGGTGAGGATTTTTTACACATTCTGTCAACACATCGATATCAATTCCCGGTAGCAATTCGCTTTGTGTGATTAATTCATAACCGCAGTTGGACACGAATTCAACCGGAATTTCTTCTCGCAAATGATAGATAGAAAATCGGTCATTTCGCCAGAACCAAACCTCTCGCACATTCAACCTTCTATACAGTTCTAGTTTATTGATGCTACCACTGGTAACAATCACTTCAATTACCAAATGGGGGAATTCTTTATCTGTGCCAATACAGTAAGCTTCATCGGGTTCCGTACCGCCACTTTTTTCCTCTTGTCGCAGAGTTGTAGACCCAAAAGGGAAATATTCGATGTCAGCTTCTACAAAATAAATAAGCAGCAGATCTCCAATGCGAGTTTTTCTACTTTCATGGCGGCGAGAAGGCGACATAATTTCCAAAACTCCATCTAAATAAGTAACTCGATATCCTGCCGCATCTCCAATCCGATTCAGCAGTGTCTCGTATTGTTCCCAGTTGGCGCTATCGGTAATGTAGCGATCTTCAGGATCTTGGCGTTGGAGTGCTTGTTCCTTAAGTAGCGTATCTAGCTCGCTCGTCAGCATCGGTATTACCTCCTTACAAGTTGTTCTAATCTTAGCTCAACTTTATTCCCAATCAAACTGCCTCCCCAAATATTCCTCTAATTCCTGATTGTAAGGTCGGAAATAATCGCTCAACCAATCGCGAATTGATTGATTGACAGGCTGGTAAAAACCAGGATTAGCATTTTGGTATTCAGACAATTGATATTCGGGCAAATCTAAGAATTCTAAAACTTGCTTGACAGTTGTCGCTGCACCTGCATAAAAATCTTCGCTTTTCAAAATTAACAACTGTTCTCGGGGAAAGAAAGTCCGCCAGTTTTTTATAAATTCTATGTACCTACCGCGAGCTAAATAATTCCCCGGTTCCTCGCCGATGATGTATTCTGGATTTTGATTCAACCGTTCAATTTCATCACTAATTACTCGATCGAGCGATCGCGCTTCCCAATTTAAGTCAGCCAAGCGGTAAAATTGAGAAATCGCCCGATCGACCGGATTTCGCAAAAGTACAATCAGTTTAGCCTCTGGAAACAGGTTGTAGAGCCGTGCCGGTGCTTCCCGATAGTCAAAATAGCTTGGACTTGCTTCGCCAGTTACAAATTGCTCTCCCGGAGGCATGGGCGGAAAATGAGCCAAATACCAATCAATCCCTCTGTCAAAGTGCCACGAGAAAAAATCCATCTCCTTTTTAATCGGAGTCAAAATTTGCGGGTGTTGGGCTAAATAAGTATAAAGAGAAGTTGTGCCACACCGCTGAGAACCAATAATTATAAAGTTAGGAAATTGGACTGGTTTTAAGTCCCAATTTTGTAGAACAGGCATCTTGCCTGTATCTGCTTGTAGAACAGGCATCTTGCCTGTTCTATTACTTATAATAGATGCAAAACTTTGTTTAAAACTGACAGTTCGATAAAAATCAATCGCCTCGGGAATTTTACCTTGCCTCGTCAAAGCTTCTCCCAAATTCAGATAAGGCCAAAAAGCCTCCGGTTTAGCTGCAACAACTTCGCGGCACAAGTTCTCAACTTCATCCAGCTTGTTTTGCCTAACAAAAACTTCCCACAAATTGTAATAAAACCACCAAGGAAGATCGGGATTTATTTCTATTGCTTGGAAAAATGCCACCGCCGCTTCCTCCCAATATTTTTGGTGGCTCAGAACAGCACCTAAATTGTAATAAGACCAGCAATCATCTGGTTTTTGGGCGACAGTTGCGCGAGATGAGGCTAATGCGCGATCCTCTTCGAGGGCAACGCTTACGCACTTTTCTTGCTGCTGCAACAACTCCTCTAATTTCGCTGAGTTTTTTGCACAAGTCGGCATATTTGTCAACAGCCATTTGTAAAGAATAATTGCGCTTTTTGGGCGATCGTACTGTGCTAAATTCTTTCCTAACTGCAAATAAAACTCCCAATTTTCCGGTGTAATTTGCAATTGACATTGTTCTAATAGCAACTTTAAATCAGACTCTGTTTGTCCCAGAGCATATCCCAACTTCTCGTAAATTCCCGGCAAATCTCCGTCAATTTTAATAGCTTTTAAATACGTAGGGATAGCTTCATCCCACTGTTTTATTTGAGTTAAAGCGTCGCCTAAATTGCAAAAAGACCAAGCAAAATCCGAATTGAGAGCAATCTCGCAGCGGTAAGCAACAGCAGCCTCTTCCCATTGCTGAAGTTTCAGCAAAGCATCGCCCAAATTGTGATAAGACCACGAAAAATCGGGATTTAACTCAACCGCTTTTTTGTAAGCAGCGACAGCTTCCTCCCATTTTTCAAGTTTCACCAATACATCGCCCAAACTGTGATAAGACCAAGAAAAATTAGGATTTAATTCAATAGCTTTTTTGTACGCCGCAACAGCCTCATCAAACCGACCGCTTTCTTGCAGAGAATTACCCAAATTGTGGTAGTCATTATCCATGCAAAACTCCTGCAATAGTCAGTAATTTTTCCAGCGAGTTCACATCCAAACGCATATTCTTATGTAAAGGTTTGGTCGGAGTTCCCTCATCAACCAAATCGCCAATTAAATAGTAATGTTCCAAACCGCACAAATTGCTAATCATCCAATAACAATGCGGAACGTAAAGGGGAGAAAAAATCTCAATTACCTTAGTTCCAGGACTACAAAAAACTAGATTAGTCAACCCCCCTCCGTGAGGTGCGACAACCACTTTAGCAGCAGCCAAACACGCTGCTTGTTCCGCTACCGACATCGTTTCCAACTTGACACTGCGAAACCCAAATTTTTCTAAGTATTTAATTACCTCTTCATCGTTGACGATTCGTCGATAGGATGCTTGTTGCCGGCTGATATAAATTCGCTCTGAATAGTCTGTATTTAGTGGCTGTTGTTCATTTAAAAATGTTTGTTTTAGATATTCACACTTCCATTTAGAAACCGCCCCCGATCCGTCATAAGATATTGACGGAACTATTAATTTATCGGCTGTAATGTGTAAATTGCAGCGACTTTCTAAAAGTTTATCTTGAGGAATTCCTAAAGTATCTAAAGTTTCTGCTTGATAGGAAGAATCCGAGGCATTGACAACAAACTTATCTATAGTTTCTATCAATCCACTCCGCTGCAAAAGGTCAAATCGCGTAATCACATCAAACATCCAATGAAAATAAGCGGCTCCACCCCAGCGAGCCGATAAAAAAGCTACATTTCCATCGACGTGTTCAGCGGGAGGCAATTTGTCGGAAGTGATTACCAATTCAGCACAACCCATTGAAATATCAGCAACAAGTTTATGGTCTGAAGTAATCACGGCGGTAGTCACAACATCGGCCCAAGCTCGTCCGTTTGGCAAGACGGCAACAAAAGCTTTTCTGGAATGACTTTGATGTTGCCAAAATCTGCGGCTGCTGTCGATTGTTGTGGAATCAGATAAATTAATTTGACTCGCAGGATGGATGTCAATGCAGGTGAGGTGCGGATTGGATTCTGCTGCAACGGTCAAATCTTCTGTAAACCCACAGTATTTTTTGAGAATACTTAAGGGTAAAATTTGATTACTGCATTTTGCCCGCTCGCTCTCATCGAGTTCTCCTTGTTGTTCAAGAGCATAACCTATATTATCGTAAGCTTCAAACAAATCGGGTTGAATTTGCAGGGCTTGAACTAAATTAGTGATTGCAGGTTCCCACTGCTGTTTTGCAATTAAACTCAAACCCAATCCCTCGTAACACCAGCAGGATTTTGGATCGAGATTGATGCCTTTTTCGTAAATAGCGATCGCCCTTTCCAATTCCCCTTGATTCCGCAGTGCATCACCCAACTTTTTGTACAACCAACTATGCTCAGGTTCTAGCTCAATAGCACGACCAAAAGCCACTGCTGCTTCGGACCAATTTTCTTGTGATTCCAGAACTTCCCCCAAACTATTGTACAGCCAACAATCATTGGGATTTAATTCAATGGCTTTGCGGTAAGCCGCCGCCGCATCTTCCCAATTTTCCAGCGCAACCCAAGCCTTACCTAATCTCTCGTAAGACCAACAAAAATCGGGATTTAGTTCAACTAACTTGCGGTAAGCAACAGCAGCTTCCTCCCACTCAGAAAGCTCCATCAGCACATCGCCTAAATTGTTGTAAGTCCAACAAAAATCGGGATTTAACTCAATAGCTTTGCGGTAAGCAGTAGCGGCTTCGTCGTATTCCTCAACCGCCTGCAAAGTTTCCCCCAAAAAGTGGTAAGCCCAACTAAAATTAGGGTTGAGTGCGATCGCCCGTTGGTAAGCGGCCCGAGCTTCGTCAAACAGTTCTTTCTCTTGCAGAGTTTTACCTAACTTGTGGTAAGTTAAGTAATTGCCCGACTTAATTTTAATAGCTGTTTGATAGCGGGCACTCGCCTCATCCAAATAACCCGCATTTGCCGCAATATCCCCCAACTTTTCCCAACCCAGAGACAACAGAGTTTGCTCTTCGCCCAAATTTTTATTGCCGATTTTTTTGACAATCAGTTGATAGCCTTTATGTACAACTTCTAACTGACTTCCAAACATCTCCAAAAAAACATCTATCCCAATTTTAGTATCTTGCTCCGGGCTGTCGGGAAACGTAAACTCGTAATCATCAAAAATCATCAGTCCCCCAACTTTCACCAACCTCCAAGATAAAATCGCATCTTGCAGAGCACTGGTTGGTTTGTGACAGCCGTCAATGTAAGCAACCTCGTAATATTCCGAAGCCAAATTAATTAACAAATCTTGAGAGTAACCTTCTAATTCAATTACCCGATCTGCTACTCCAGTTTTAACAATATTGCCCTTAAAATGTTGTTGAAAATACAAATCAATACAAGTAATCTTTGCCGTCGGATGAGTTAAAATATTATCCAGCAGCCAGCAAGCCGACATTCCCTGAAAACTGCCGATTTCCACCACTTGAAAATCCGCAATTCCGGTAAATTCCTGCAAATGCCGTTTCCAAATAGGAATATTGTGGGTAAACCAATCTTGGGTAAATTGATAATTTTTTGACGCACACTCTGGCCAACCCCTCAATTCGCCCGCTCTTTGGTGGCAAATAATTGCTTCTTCTAATTCCCCTAATTGCGGTAAAATATTTCCTAAATCGTTGTAAGCCTTAGAATTGCTCGGCTCGATTTCAATTTGGTGGCGGTAAGCGGCAATTTGTGCGTATAACTCCTGTTGTTTCGCGCGAACCTCATCCAGTTTTGCGACAACTTCCGCAGCATTGGGTTCAATTTGCAATGCCATGCTATAAAATACGATCGCACCTTCCAACTGCTTCTGTTTCGCTAAACTATTGCCTAAATTTATATAAAACTCCGCTCCATCTAACTCAATTCCCAGCAATTTGTGGTAAATTTTCCCGCTTGCAAATACCTCAATAGCTTGACAATAAGTGGCGATTGTGCTGTCTAAACCCGATTCGCTGCGCTTCCGCAAAACATATCCCAACCGCTGATTAATTCCCGTCAAATTCGGCTCAATCTGAACCGCGTGCAGGAAAGCAGCCACAGCTTCATCCCAGGATTTTTCGCAGGTGAAGGCAATTCCCAAGTTGACATAAAACCAAGGAATATTGGGATTTATTTCAATAGCTTTGCGGTAGCAACTAATAGCTTCCTGCCACAGTTGTTTTTGTGCCAAAGCGTCCCCTAAGCAATTGTATGCCCAGTAGGAATTATCATTAATTTCCAGAGTCTGACGGTAACATTTAATGGCTGCATCAAAGTCCTGTTTTTGCGCGAAAACATTACCTAAACCCACGTAAGCACGAGCGTAGTTGGGATTGAGTTCGAGGCTTTTGTTGTAACAGGCGATCGCCCGATCTAATTCTCCTCGCTCCGCCCAAGTCTTACCCAAACTGTGGTAAGATTCAAACGAATTTGGATTGATGGCAATCGCTTGTCGGTAATTGGCGATCGCCTCATCCCACCGCTTCTGACCAACCAGCATTTCCCCCAAATTGTGATAAGCTATTGCCAGCGTCGGGTTTAACTTAATTGCCCCCGAATAACACTCTATAGCCCGATCGAACTTTCCCAATTCAACCAAACTATTTCCCAGAGTGACGTGCTCGTCAGCAGTTGCCCAATTCGGCTCGATATTAAAAGCTTGATACCAACAGTCTGCCGCCTCTTCTGGCTTCTCCAACTGCGTCCAAATTCTCGCCAAGTGCCGATAAACAGCAGCAAAATTCGGCGCTAGCGAAATCGCTTTTTCACAATTAGCGATCGCCTTTTCCCACTGTTTCCCCTGAGAATACAAAATGCCGAGATTAGCATAAACTTCCGGCAAATTTGGATTGCGATCGATCGCCGATTCATACCACTGCTTAGCTTGCTCGATTTCACCTCGAACCTGCATCACCTTTCCCAGCGTCTGGCAAGCTGCAGCCAATTTCGGTTCAATTTTCAACGCTGACTCGCAAGCAGCAACTGCCTCATTCAACTTTCCTTCGGCTAAATAAACTTCTGCTTGCCGACTCAAATCAACCGCTGCCTTTTCCATCTTCTCAATCGAGGGCATAATTAAACTTTCTCCAGACACCAACTAACCCAAACCCACCACTTCAACCATCCTTTTCAGCGAACTCAAGTTCACTAAAATATCCTCAGTCAGGGAATTCTGATACATCAACTGTCTAATAGGATAGCATTCAAAAGCCTCCCCCGCTAAAAAGTAATGTTCCAACTGCAAATATTGACTGCTTCCCCAGTAATAATGGCTGATATAGTGAGGCGACACCAACTCAATTACTTTAGTTCCCTGCCGACTAAAAATCGTATTTGTCAAGCCGCTGCCGTGGGCAGCAACTATCACCTCAGCGTGGTAAAAATGAGCTATTTGCTCTGCCAAAGACATCGACTCAGGCAAAATAGAAACAAAGCCAAATTGCTCCAGAACTTCAACTACATCTTCTTCGTTCAAAACTCGTCGATATCTTGCTTTGCTGCGGCTGATGTAAATGCGTTTTGGATAGCGCGAACTCGGTATAATTCCCTTGAGAAACTCCCGCCTCAAAAAATCCATCGCCCACCCAGAAGGCCAGCCCAAATATCCCGCAAAAGAAGGTACAATCAACTCGGTTGCTTGTATGTGAGGCAAGCGATCGCTCTCCAAGACTTTCTCTTCGGGAATGCCCAGAATCCTGAGACTTTCCCGCTGAAATTGGTGCTGACAACTATTCACCAAGAACCAATCAATCTCCGCCAAATCCCTGCCGCTGTGCCGCAGCAATTCTATCCTGGGCAAAACATCAACCATCCAGTGAAAATAGACATTTCCTGACAAACCAGAAAGCACCGCCACGCTGCCGTCAATTTGCTTAAGAGGCGGGAATGATTCTAACTGAAAAACGCTGTGTTTTCTAACATCATGCTTTTCACATCCAGGTAAAAACCCCGGATAATCTCTCGACACATCCGCCAACAAATAATTGTCAGGAGTAATTACAGCTATCGCCTTGCAAATCAGCCAATAATTTTCCTGCGGAACAATCCAAACTCGTCCGTTGGGAATCTGTGCCACAAAAGTCTTTGGCGACTCCACAGGTAGCGGTTGCAAGTTCGACAAACGGCAAACTCCCCAACCCAAATGCACCGGATCGAACCACTTAGAAAGTCTCTGCAAACACAGCCCGCAAGTTAACCCGGCACAATCGGAATTTGCCAATTTGGAATTGGATCTCGCAAATTGGGAATTGGGAATATTTTCTGCACTTGCTTCTGGTGCCGAGTTCCAAAAAATTTCCACATAATTGTCAGCATCCAACTTAGCATTAACCAGCCAATCCCAACTGGATAAATAAATACCGTGAGGAGGTTTGAGAGAATTGCTATCTGGCGAAATAAAACTATTTTTTTTCCACTGTTTCTGCTCCCCATACCCGTGCAATTGCAGAGCTAAAACCTGTTGATAATAATCAATCGCTCGTTCCCAGCGCCCCTGTTTTTCCAGCAGTTTGGCCAACTCAAAATAAACCTGCGGTAAAGCAGGTTGAATCGTCAAAGCCATGTGGTAAACTGCAATTGCTGCACTGAACCGCTGTTGCTGGGCTAAGGAATTTCCCACGCGCCAGTAAAGTTCTGCATTTTTGGGCTGAATTTGCAAAGCTTTGTGATAATAAGCGACGGCAGATTCGTGTCCGCCGTACTCTGTTAAAGCATTTCCCAAATGCAAGTAAATTTCGGCTAAATTATCGCAAATTTCAGCAATTGGTAATTGGGCATTGGGCATTGGGCATTGGGCATTGGGAATAGTTTCTTTTTCTTCCTTCTTCCCTCTTCCTTCTTCCTTCTTGCTTCCAGTTAGTGCTGTGAGAAATCGATCGCACGCAGCGATCGCCCTTGACAATTCATCATCTTCTACAGCAGCAACTCTGCGCCTGTCTCCCAAGCGGCAGTAAGCCTCAACAAAATCCGGATTCAGAGCTATTGCCCGCTCAAAATAAGGCATGGCTTCAGCAATTTTGCCCAAAACCATCAAAGAAAACCCGGCGTCTGTATAGCCCGAAATATAGTCGGAATTGATCTCGATCGCGCGATCGAAACAAGCAACCGCCGCCGAATGTTCCCCCTGTAATTGCCACGCTTTCCCCAGATTGTAGTGAGCCAAAACCATGTCAGGCTCCAACTCAATAGCTGTGAGGTAAGATGCGATCGCCCTTTCCGGACTTTTGTCCAGCAAGGCTTGACCCAAATTATTGTGCAGTGTTGCCCAATCCGGCTTAATCTCCATCGCCCGCTCGTAAAGCTTGATCGCCTCACCAGCCCGATCCTCCTTGAGCAAAATCACACCCAGATTGCTGTAAGCTTCCACGTAATCCGGCTTCAGAGCAATCACCTGTCGGTAGGTATCCATTGCCGCTTCGAGCTGACTATTTTCATCTAAAACCACAGCCAGATTGTATAAAGCATCAAGATAATCGGGTTTTTTGGCGATCGCAGTTCGGTAACACTCGATCGCCCCCAACAAATTACCCTGCTTGTGAAAAACATTTCCCAAGTTATAATGAACTTCAGCCCAATCTGGTTTCAAATCCAGAGCTTGTCGGTAGTGAAAAACCGCCTCATCCAGCCACGAATAGTCGCTGTAAAGTTGACCCAAATAAGCATGAGCCCGAAAAAACTGCGGCGAAATCTCCAAAGCTTGCACAAAAGCGTCTCTTGCTGCCGTCGGATCGCCTTGAGCTTCGAGAATTTCGCCTAAAGTCGTGTAAGCCGAGGGCGAAAACGGTTGAAGTTCGATCGCCTTTTTGCAAAACTCGATCGCCTCAGTTAACTTACCCCGGTTCAAATAAATTTGGGCTTGCCGGATATATTCTTCAGTGCTCATTGCTAGCCAGCAGTTGCGGTTTCTTTACCGCTTCAGTAAAACCTAGAAATTCTAATTTAAAAACTTTGTATTTATATTTTGCCCGATCGGGCGATCGATTAATTTTATCAATAACTGTCGATCAATTTTTTTTAACTGCCCCTCCTTCAGTTCCTGCATTGAATATTTCAACCTCACCCCGCTTGTGGCAGAGTGAGGTTGAAATCCTTTAAAACTACCGACTTTGTGAGAACAGCCCCGAATCTTATCCGGTGCTGCCCCACAACAGCCAGTTGTTTTAGAACAACTCGAAGTTGTTCGAGGTAATCGTCAGGCCAGGCTGCAACTGAGCCACAGTTAGCACTCCGTTGGTACCGTTGAAGAACAACGTACCGCTTGTTGGGTCGTAGACTAACTTGTTGCTCGTGGCTGTTCCTGGAGTAGATGCGTTGAAATTAGAAACGACGACAAACTCGCTTGCCTCGAAGCTGCTACCCAAACCAGCGAACACACCGCCCTGCTTCAAGCGGATCTTATCTTCGCCTGGGGTAAAGTCAGTGATCGTGTCTACGCCATAATCGCCACCGCTGGAGAAGAAGTAGAACGTATCGCTACCAGCACCACCGGTCAGGACATCAGCGCCTCTGTCGCCAGAGATAAAGTCATTGCCAGCGCCACCATCGACAGTATCGTTTTCTTTACCGCCGTAGAGAGTGTCGTTGCCATCGCCGCCGCCGACAATATCATTGCCCATGCCGCCAAAGACTGTATCGTTGCCAGCGCCACCGAGTACGGTGTCGTTGCCTCTGTCGCCAGAAACCAAGTCATTGCCATCACCGCCATCAACGAGGTCATCCCCTTTACCAGCAAAGATCCGGTCATCGCCGCCGCCACCAGCGACCACATCGGCGCCGCTGCCTGCAAAGATATTATCGTTGCCGTCGCCGCCGCCGATACTGTCATTTCCGCCTCCGGAAATAACCAGGTCGTTGCCACCGCCAGCAGCGATCACATCTGGGGCCCCAAAAGTCAGGATGATGTCATCGCCGCCGGTGCCGTTCAACCTGTTGCTGTCAGTGGTGCCGATAACGGTTGCGCCACCACCACCGCCTGGTAGTGAACTTGCTGGTTGTGTTGGATTAGTTACCTGGGTCATTTACACTCCTCCTAAAAGATCAATCATTTTTCTACAATACACTTTTCCCTCCAAAGGGATTCAATAAATGAAACCGGACATCGGTTGAGACCCTAATTGACCCGGCTGCTATAAGCTGTCATGTAATTTAAATTGTCAGCAGCGAGCCTGGGAGCGCGAGTTGAATCTTGTATTCGTTGAGCAGCAAATCTCGGTTGTTTCCTGCTTTTGACTCTCGACTCCACCACTGCCTCCTCTAACACGAAAATATTCCACTTAAACGTTTGCGAGTTTACCATAATGACCGTCGGTGTGGCTAGTCATTATTAAAACAATACCCTGAAGATAAACAGAGACCATTTTTAATGGCAGTATGCTCTCAAGATTGAGAAGTTGCACCTGGTCCTTGGCACTGTCGATCGTCAGATAGTTCGATCGCCCGCAATGGGGCGGGAACTGAGCTGCGATTTCTTTTAAGTACATTGTAGTTGACCTGACTTTTGATTTTCGCCAATAGTTCCCCACAAATCAAAATTTTTTAACGGGCTTTAAAAGCAAGCCCGCGCACGCTGGAGGCCGCATTCACTCAAAAGTGCGTCCCAACGCGCTCCCGGACTGACTTTTGAGCCTCATCACCTTGATATTTCCAGCCAAATCCCTCACGCTCAATTTAGGATTTTGGCTAAAAAACCCAGTTTTTCAACCACAATCCGTCATTTCAACCATGCTCCGCATCCATCCGGACAATCTGACAATGCAGCGCTCGTCTTTTGGTGAAGTTGGGATAAACGGTTCGCCGGTAGATTTCTGACGCTAATGTCACTCGATTTTAGATTTGAGATTTTAAAATTTAGATTGAGTCTACAGATCAATCTGGGAGCTCGAACTAGGGCATCGGTACAGTATTAGGAGTTGACAACAAAAGAGATGTATGCAACTAGCCGGCCAATGAGTTCGACTCTATGCCCGGTTGAATTGGCAAAACCTTAGATATTCGAGCAATGACATGGAGGTTATGGACAACAGCGACTCGACGTAAATCGAAGAGATTTTTCCGTTGTCCAAGATACCGGGCACGGTCTCCCTGCCAATGACCAATATGGGCTAAAGAGTGTTCAACTGTAGTACGCCTTCTCAAGTCGAGACGACCAGAGGCAGTAGATTGACGCGCTCGCAACTCTTGCATTAAAGCTTCATCAGGATGAATTGATACACTACGTCCTCTTTTACTGTTTGTGCAGTCGGATCTCAGAGGACAAATTGCACATTCACTCGGAGGAAAATGAACAACTTTTCCTGGTTCAAATGGGATGCTTACTTGATTGGGACAACTCATTAAATGCGTATCCCAATCCAGGAAAAAGGAATTTTTATCAAACCGGCCAGAATTTCTGACCGGCCACGCCTTGCAAAATATCTTTAATTGCTTATCCCGCTGTATGACCCAATGACTAGATAAATAAGCCCGGTCAATATGTAACTCAGTTAGGTGAATATTTTGGAGTCTTAAGTCACGTTCTAGGTCAAGTGTAGCAGCAGATTCGGGAGTATTTGCCCTCCTTCAATGCCACCGCGCAAACTACACCGCTATCTAAATCTTTAAGGACGTGGCGTTTATACCCATCTATTTTTTTAGACTGGCTTTTCCGTCCATGCCGCATATCTGGGTCTTCAATAGAAATTCGACGGTCTTTTGCTACCCCTTTGCTTAGAGTAGGAACTCCTTGAGAGTCTAATGTCACATTTTGGGATTCAATGACTCGGGCAACATTGAGGGTCTCTTGGGCGAGGTCAAACCCATGACAATGAGACTGACCTTGCATCCATTCTTCTACCGAATCTAAGCTGTTTAGGATGATTGAGAGTGCCTTTTGACGCTCGATTGGATTATCCCAGTTCAAATCTAATGCCGTTTTTAAGCTAGAACTATTGAGGATGGGCGCACCGGCTTCATCGGCAATTTCTGCTGACTCCCGCCCCTGTCCAGCAGCTATCACACTCACTGCTTTACGCAAAGCATGACCCAATAGATTATATGTATCTTCGACTTTCCCGGCTCCCCATAAAGGGGAGGAATCTAAGGCAGCTTTGAGTTGAGATGAGCCAAACCCACCTTTTTGTTTGGCAATCTCTACGGTGCGGTCAATTAAACGTTGGTCCAGTTCTTTTTTAATTAAGCCCTTTCTGAATCTAACCAAAGTGGCTTTGCTGAAAGGGGGACTTTCACACTTGAGACAATCGAGAACTAACTGCCAACGTTGATCCATCAGCATTTCTTCAATTACTTCATCATCAGAAATCCCCAAATATGCTTGTAGAATAATTGCCAAGGCAAGTTGTGCAGGAGGAACTGGGCTGTGACCCACTGTGCTGTCTTTAAAAATTGTAGCGAGTTCGTCTTGAAACTCATCATTAAATATGAATGAACGGTTGAGTCGAAGAAACGTGAATAGCTTGGCTCTTTTGATGCGTTTGATAATCAACTCTTCATGGTCTGATAGTTCAATTGGAGGATGCCATAAGGGAGGACGCATAGGGTTTTTTCTTTCTTCCTGATGGTGAGAATTTAACAGGCTCCTCACTTCACTTATCATATCTACCCGGTTTTGTCAATGTCTAATACTGTACCGACGCCCTAGGAGCTAAAATTTTTGGCGGCGGGCGACTCCTGCGGCAGTTATGGGTTGGCGCAATTGTAGTTATGGATAATTTACCTGTTCATAATGCTGAATCCGTCAATTTTTTGATGGTATCTATCGGATTCCATGTAAAATTCTTACCTCGATACTCGCCGGATTTATCTCGGATCGAGTTGTATTGGGCAAAAGTCAAAGCGATTTTCCGTTCTGAAGGAGATCCACCTTCAAATTTTATTGATGAAGCGATTACTAAAGCTCTTAATGCTTTTACTGATGAAAATGCTTGGCCATCCTTTCATCACTCTGGTCTCTTTTGAGAACAAATTAAATAGTGGATTTTTGTGGTAGATTTGATGGCTAATAGCTGTGAGTTGAAATATTAACTTTTTAGCCCAGAGTTTTTGACTACTAATTGTTGTTAACTTCGAGCTGATCATTAACAATTAGCAAACTCCCCGAAATGTGGTTCGGCCTTCATTCAGAGAAAATCTCTACTATTTATTCCGAGCGGTGTGCTTCTAGTTCCGCTGGTGACGCGTTGGAATTGCTCTGACTGTCGTACTTGTAGATGTGAACGTGAGAGTCACTCTCGAAAATATAATTGATGGAAGTAGCTCCATAGTAGGCAAGCGCTAGCAGCGACAATAGATGAAGAACTCTATAAATTGGTTTCTCAGATACGTGGTTCATTTTGACTCCTACTTTTTATGCAAATAGCGAATTTGGATACCGTGACGGCACTTTTTTTTAGAAGTTCCCAAACATCTCGCACCTCTAAAAATTTCGCTGGCTCCCGTTATACACTCCTAATGCTCGATCGCCCAAAATAAGTCGTACTTGCGATTTGAAACAGTTTTTGTTGCCTATTTCATATTGCAGTCTCTGCCTTGAATTGTCTATCTAACTGCGGTAAGACTTAGGCAATTTAGACGCAAACGAACTCTACAATTTCCGACGTAGAGCTGCTACAATTTGAAAAGAGCGAGCTGGGAAAGGTTACATAGCAAAGATCCTAGCTGTTTTTTAACACCTAGCCAGGATTTTCCCACATTCGATTAATGGTAGGTAGCAGCCGGAAGTATAAAAATTCTTAAGTTGGTCAGTCGCAGGCGGAAATATGTCTGAAGTTATATTTTTGCAAGCAACCAGCCATGTTAAATTACATATTACTTTTGAGCTGGCTTGAGGTGGCAGATAATTTTTGAGTAAAAAAATGTTGCGGTCGCTGTCCGACAATTTGAGTCTGACAATTTTGCCTGAACAATTTTGCCTGAACAATTTTTAATGAACAATTTTACTGAGCCGCACCATTAAATCACGATGTGACAGAAAAAAAGTAGGCATCAGTCGATTGGAGGCTTGAGTGTAATACCTTCAGCGAGCGCTGAGTCTATCTCGCTCAGTTGAACAATTTGAGATTGGAGATTGATTCCCCAGATGAATCTGAGAGCTTGAACAAAAACCTAAAGTGTTGGGCTGCTGCCGACTCCTGTGGGAAAATTGTATCCGTTTTTGGGCGGGGTCAAAAAGCAGAAGGCAGAATTTGATAGGGGTAAAAAAATACTGTTTTAGAATTCAGACCTTTTCTGAGATTCTACCTTCTAGCTGCATTTTTTCTTACAATGAAACAAGATAACTTACTCGCTGCCAGGAGCGATGCACGCCGCATAATTTAGGACGAGATCACCGACTGTGTTGAAGCCAGTTACTTCCACAATTTATTATAATTCTTGCTCGCATTGAGCTGTTTTTACAACCGACTTTTTGCTGGTAATTTGCAAAAGGGATAGGGGGAGAACAACAGGCCAAAACAGAGGCCCCATTATTAAGGCTATCCAAGATATCACGTCTTTTTTAGATGTCGCAGTATCATTCCAAAAACTTTTGAACCAAACAAGAAAAACGATTAAGGCAATCAAAAAGTAGCTAATCATTATCATTTTTTTACCTGCCTGCCTGCCTATAGATGAGAGAGAAGTATTTATAATTATTGTATCTCAGGGTGTGGCTCGCCGATCGCAACTTTATGCCCTGATCTGCAAGCTGCAAGTGTCTAAAACCCAAAGTTTCACAGCTATCCAAGTCCAGCGCCTGCGATGTTGAGCGAACTTACTCCCTTTGCGCGGCGGTCTTGAGAACTCAAAGCCTTGCGTTCAGGGCTTTTCGAGGTTTTGTCAAACCTTGAGGCTACCACCCTAATCATAGCTTATGCGATCGAGGTCTTGGGTTTTCTGTGATTTAAATCACGTATACTTGCAGACTTAGGTCACAAACCGAGCCAAGAACTATCACACAGCTTAGCCGACTGCAATCACCCTACTCTTTTCTCAAATGCTCGATAGTATAATAGTCGAGTTCAACGAGATTTCATGCAAGCTCTGACTTTAAAATCTGATCGCGCGATCGCTGAACTGTTCTATCAAGTCACTCATTCAGGCAATCTGACTCGCACTCAAAGCCACGGACTGCGCGAACTCTGCCAAAGCGCTCTCAGCGAAGACGCCAGAGATGCAGTCAACCGCCTGCTGCACGCCATCCGCCGCGGATGGGTCAGGATTTCCGATTAGTCCCCTCACACAAGAAGTTGAGATCGGTATTTCTACTTTCTCTCCTGTCAAGCTTTGCCAACAATCAGATTTTCGTGAATAGGTCGCTCCATTAACTCTCTCAAAAAAAATTGTGGATAGAAAAGCTCCAACCCGGTTTCTTGAAGAAGCCGGGATTTTTGATTTTAAACAGTCAGTCGATTTCAGATTTTAGATTTTAGATTTTAGATTTTAGATTTACTCCCTAGATGAATCTGGGAGCTTGAACTAGGCTCTAAAATTTGCGGCTGCTGGGGACTCCTATCGAAAACTTGTATCTGTCTTTGGGCGGGTTATTAAGTATATCCACGGAACCAAGACCACACCAAGAAACTAAGTAAATGTAGGTAAAAGCGGCTTTATAAATACTCTAAAAGTTTTACCTTGAATTAAGCCGAGCGATTTCCCTAGCAGTCATTAGTAATCTATTAATAGGTAAATATTAATTTATTTGTCACCGTTTCTTAACCAAAAGTAGAGAGGTGGGGGTTGCCACAAGCGAGGAATCTGGACGGGGTTTGTGTTTCAAGTAGCAGGGCTATCGAGAAAACATCCGATCCCCAAGTCCGGCTGACACAAATCACTAATCAAGACGCAATCGATCACATTTACTCCCGTAGTTAAATCACATAAATATTGGGAAAATCAGCCAATACTGTCAAAAGTGAGTTCAAAGAAAAAACACATGATGACAACCCAAACGCTATTACCTCAATTTACTATTGCAGAGCTAGTCTTTCAGGTATATCACTCCGGTCTGCTGACTCCCACTCACCGACAACAGCTCCAGACAGCGCTCTTAAATGACTGTCTTACCGAAGAAGATCAAATAGCCATCAACCGCTTGCTCCACGCCGTTCGCCGGGGCTGGCTGAAAGTTGTAGATTAAATTATCGCCAATTTTTTGGCCGCTCTCTTTAAATGAACTGTCAGTCAATTTTGGATTTTAGACTTCCGCAAGCGCTCAGTCGAACCGTGGAGCCCCGCTCACTCGAAAAATTTGAGATTTGAGATTTACTCCACAGATGAATCTGGGAGCTTTAACAAGAGTCTAAAATTTTTGCCTCTCCACAATAGGAGTCCGGGGCTTCTCTCGATTTTTGGGCGCCTGAGATTAACGCAGAATTAAATCCCCTTAATAAAAATCAGGCATTAGCCTAAATGTAGGGTGCGCCACCAGCACCCTGCGGTTTTAACTTCTATTTGGTCAGCTTATTTACTCAGAGATGTTGCCGTCAGGCATCATCGCCTCTCTCAGATTCGCTTCATTCAAATTTGTCCCGCGCAAAGAAGCTTGATGCAAGTTTGCTCCCCGGAGATTTGCTCCCTTAAGGGAAACTCCGCTCAAATCTGCTCGATGGAGATTTGCACAGCTCAAGTTAGCTCCGCTCAAATCGGCTCCCTTCAAATCCGCTTTTTCCAGATTTGCTTCCGTCAAATTTGCCCAGCTCAGATTTGCTTGAGTTAAGTTAGCACGGCTAAGGTCAGCTTGTGTTAAGTTCGCGTCGGTTAAATTTGCTTTACTGAGGTTGATTCCGCAAAGTTTTACTTCTGTCAAGTTTGCACCTTGCAAATTAGCGTTAACTGCATAAACTTGAATCAAAATCGCCCCCTGAAGGTTTGCATCTCTCATGTCTGCACCCCTGAGACTCGCCCCCGTTAAATCTGCCCCGCTGAACACGACACTCCGCAAGATGGCTCCGCTCAAGTTCGCTCCCACCGCGTCGCATCCGCCAAAATTAGCGGACATGAGGTTGGCTTGGGAGAGGTTGGCTTGGCTGATATCTGCTTGATACAGATTGGCTCTGTAGAGGGTGAGGCCGATCGAATTTGCACCTTTTAAATTAGCGTGACTCAGGTCAATATCGCGCAAATTTGTCCTTGACATATGGACACCGCTCAGGTCTACTTTGTGAAAAACCCGTTCTCCGGCTCCATACCGTCTGAGAAGTTCCTCTGCATCCATGTCATTTTCCCCAAAATATTTAATAATACCTTTGATATTTCAATAATATTAGGAATGAGCGACCTTTACGTTTCTTGGCCAGAGTACCATCGGAAAATTGAGGATTTGGCTGTAAAAATTGAGGAATCTCAGTGGAAATTCGATCGCATTGTCTGTCTGGCGAGGGGAGGGCTGCGGGTTGGAGATACTCTGTCGCGGATTTTCGACAAACCTCTGGCGATTTTAGCTGCCTCGTCCTATGGTGGGGCCGAGGGAAATGTCCGGGGTGCGATCGAGTTTGCCCGCGATTTGACAATGGTGGGCGATAATTTGGGCAGCCGCATTCTCCTGGTTGACGATTTGGCGGATTCGGGAATTAGTTTAGATCAAAGTATCGCTTGGCTGAAGAGTCGCTACGGCGAGGATATTCAGGAAATTCGGACTGCTGTACTCTGGTACAAGGCTTGTTCTGTTACAAAGCCGGATTATTATGTAGATTATTTGGCTGACAATCCTTGGATTCACCAACCTTTTGAAATATACGAAAAGATGAGTGCGGCTGAGTTGGCGGCGCAAGGTGGGAGTTAGCCTATAAAAGGCTAACATCTGGTCAACTTTTAACATTGTTTGGCCGATATTTTGCACTTTTTGGCATAGTCCGTCCGGGGTTGAAACCCCTGTCTCATAGCTAAACTCCTCTCAAAGAAAACTGAAGATTTATTAAGTTTTGGCAGTCTCTTTCAACTCGGAGCTTGCACCATTCTCAATAAGCCTTTTATGGGCGGGCTAGGAGCAACGGCCCACCACAAAATTCACTCTTTGTGGAACAGGCATCTTGCCTGTTCTTGAGAATGGTGCAATATCTCAATTTCAACCAACTTTAGCTATGAGACGGGGAATTAATTCCCCGGCGGGCTTGTGGGTAAGTGCAAGTCTGCTGATACAATTAGCGAACCGAAAGAATGCGATCGCCCAATTCCATACTATCTGCCAAAACTTCCTGCCGCGCCCACCGATCGGCGGCCAAGATATCGTCTAAACCAGGACTTTCACAGTTATCGGTTTGATGTTTGTCGCAGGCCTTCTCAATCAACTTCGGAATATCCAAAAACTGAATCTTCTCCTCCAAAAATAGCGCTACCGCCTGTTCGTTTGCCGCATTCAGCACCGCAGGCATCGAACCGCCCGCACGTCCAGCCGCATAAGCCAACTGCATACAAGGATACTTTTCGTGGTCTGGTTCTCGGAAAGTTAAATCCCCAGCTTTTACCAAATCCAGCCGTTCCCAATCTGTATGAATTCGCTCCGGCCAAGACAAAGCGTAAAGCAGCGGCAAGCGCATATCCGGCCAGCCCAATTGCGCCAAAACCGAGGTATCTTGCAGCTCAATTAACGAGTGAATTATGCTCTGGGGATGGATGACAATATCAATGTCGTCATAATCCATCCCGAACAAGTAATGAGCCTCAATTACTTCTAATCCTTTATTCATCAAAGTAGCAGAATCAATCGTGATTTTCTGCCCCATCGACCAATTCGGATGTTTCAAGGCATCTGCTACTGTTACTGTGGCTAATTTGTCGATCGGCAAATCTCGAAAAGAACCGCCCGAAGCAGTGAGTATAATTCGCCGTAACCCTCCCACAGGTAAGCCTTGCAGACACTGAAAAATTGCCGAATGTTCGGAGTCTGCCGGTAATATTTTAACGCCGTATTTTTCGATTAAGGGGTTGACAACGGGGCCCCCTGCGATTAATGTTTCTTTATTGGCTAAGGCGATATCTTTGCCTGCTTTGATAGCGGCAATTGTTGGCAGCAAACCGGCACAGCCAACTATGCCAGTGACGACGGCTTGAGCGTCACCGTATTGGGCAACTTCGACAACGCCGGACTCGCCAGCAAGTAAAATAGGTTGAGGGTCGAGATCTGCGATCGCCTCCTTCAATTCCAGTAATTTATCTTCGTCGCAAATCGCGACAATCTCCGGTCGAAACTGGCGAATTTGCTGGGCCAGCAACGTTACATTTTGTCCGGCGGTTAACCCGACAATCCGAAATTTATCGGGGTATTGAGCTACAATATCCAGAGTCTGAGTGCCGATCGAGCCTGTGGAGCCGAGAAGAGTTATTGCTTTCACAATTTTTTAAGGTTTTGTGGATTATTCTAATATTACGATTGCGGGGATAAAAATTAGTGGTTAACTATTGCGTGGAAAGCACATTCGATGGAATCATATTTTGAGTGACCACCTAGTGCCAGATTTCATGCAGAATAGGGAAAATTTGGCTGATTCCAGTGAGGACATCAGTGTCTCGATCGCCGAAAATAGAGAGGAAGGTCGATCGCCGCTACCGTCGAGTTTGGTTGGGGCGATCGCTAGTGCTGCGGCAATTTTCTTTTTGTGTAGCAGTTTACGGCACGCTTTATTCCAATCAACTGCTTTCGATTTGGGAATTTTTGACCAAGCCATTTACTTAATCAGCCAAAACCAAACGCCTTTTTCTTCTTTAATGGGGATTCATATTTTGGGCGATCACGCAGCGGTAATCTATTATCCGCTAGCTTGGCTGTACAAAATTTCCCCGGATGTGCATTGGCTGCTGTTGGTACAAGCAGTTGCATTATCCCTGGGGGCTTGGCCTACCTGGAGTTTAGCGCGTTTGGCAGGTTTGAATCCAGAACAATCCCGTGCGATCGCATTGATTTATTTACTCTATCCGGTGGTATTTAACATCAATTTATTTGATTTTCACCCGGAAGTAATCGCTTTACCCGCACTTTTTGCAGCAATTTTGGCGGCGCGTTTAAATAAAATTGTGTGGTTTTGTACCGCTATTCTGTTAATTTTGAGTTGCAAAGCGGTTTTGTCCCTAACCGTTGTTGCTATGGGTTTCTGGCTGTTTTTTTGCGAAAAAAAGCAACGGTACGGGGCGATCGCACTTTTGCTCGGTGCAGCTTGGTTTTTGATAGCTTCCCAGAAAATCATCCCCTTCTTTAGCGGCAGCGAAGTCGCTGGAGTCGGGCGCTACAGCTATTTAGGCAAATCCGTACTAGAAATTATCATCAATCTCCTATTAAAACCACAGTTAGTATTAGGAAAAATCCTTTCCTTCGATACATTCAAATATTTATTTCTCCTCACCTTACCTGTGATTTGGCTGCTATTGCCCTTCTCCGGCAAACTACGCCTACAATATCTAACAGCGCTAATTCCTGCCATCCCTACCCTGCTGATCAATATCCTCTCTGACTTGTCATTTCAACGCAGCTTAGCCTATCAGTATTCAGTGCCTGTAATTCCATTTTTATTTTTAGCAGTAATCGCGAAGGAAGAAACAAGGAACAGGGAAGAAACAAAAGGCAACCAGGAAGAGGATAAAGCAAATAAGCAACAGTTTTTAACATGGATCAATCTGCCACAATTTAAAAACTTCCGAATTTCTCAACTTTGGCAGGGAATTCAATTGCCGAGAATCATGATAATTTGGTCATTACTAATTTTCCTATGTGTCGGCGAATATAAAGATTTTTATCTCTACATAAATCGACTGGATACCTGGCAAGCTACCCGCGAAGCAGTCGCACAAGTTCAACCGCAAAGCAGTATTTTAACAGATAATAGACTGGCCCCTCACTTTACCCACCGCCCAATAGTAAAATTGCTTTCACAAATTTCGCCCCCAACAAATTTAGCTGAATTTCAATACATATTATTAAACCTGCGCCATCCCTGGCCTGATACTGAAAAACTTGGTGCTACTTTAGCAAATAAACTTAAAACTTCTCCCGATTTTAAATTAACTTATCAAAAAAACGAAGTCCTGCTATTTAAACGAAGGGCTGATTAAATCAATAAAATGCTAACTTTCAAATCCCTAAAATCTCATCCAGTATTTTTAATGATTGTCGTGACAACGATAGTCTTATTTGCCGCCAGCAGCGCGCGACACGCTTTGTTTCAGTCAACTGCATTCGACTTAGCAATTTTTGACCAAGCAATTTATTTAATCTCCCAAAACCAAACGCCATTTTCCTCTTTAATGGCAATAAATATTTGGGGCGATCACGCCGCTTTTATTTTCTATCCACTAGCTTTACTTTACAAAATATATCCAGATGTTCACTGGCTTTTTTTAGTGCAAGCTGTTTCCCTAGCTTTAGGCGCTTGGCCGAGTTGGAGTTTGGCACGTCAAGCCGGATTAAATAATAGCATATCTGGGGCGATCGCCTGTATTTACCTCCTCTATCCATTAGTATTTAATGTCAATCTCTTCGACTTCCACCCAGAAGTCATTGCTTTACCAGCACTGCTAGCAGCAATCTTAGCCGCGAGGCTGAATAAAACCTTGTGGTTTTGTACTGCTATTGTATTAGTTTTGAGCTGCAAAGCCGTCCTATCTTTAACTGTGGCTGCGATGGGTTTGTGGCTGTTGTGTTTTGACAAAAAACGTAATTGTGGGTTCATAGCTCTCTTTCTAGGCGCGGGTTGGTTCCTGGTAGTTACTCAGGCAGTTATACCGTATTTTAATCAGGGAAGAGAACACGCGGCAATTGGGCGATATCAATATTTGGGCAACTCAGTTTTTGAAATTGCTATTAATTTAATTGTGAAACCAAATCTAGTTTTAGGGCGTTTATTATCTTTAGAAACTTTGGAATATTTAGCCTTATTGCTATTACCAGTAATTTGGTGGCTGTCCCCGCGTCATCTGTCATCTTTAATTAGCGCTGTGCCGATGTTGGCGATGAATATTCTTTCCGATAGACCCGCTCAGCGGGATTTAATTCATCAATATTCTGTGCCGATATTGCCGTTTTTGTTGGTTGCCGTAATTTCCAGTTTAGCCGCTAGCAATCAGCAAAAAGGAAAGACCATATTTGATAGATTGCCAATTCCTAATTATCCATTGCCTAGAGTCATTGTAATTTGGTCGTTGATTGCTTTCTTAGCTTTAGCGAAATACGGCTATTTTTGGAGTATTTATTTAAATGGACTCGACACTTGGCTAGCTACCCGAGAGGCAATTTCTCTTGTTGAAACCAAAGGCAGTGTTTTAACAAATTTTCAGATTGCTCCGCATTTAGCGCACCGCCCTGTAGTAAGATTAACTCACGCTAACGCGCCGCCTGCAAATCTCGCAGAATTTGATTATGTATTGCTGAACCTCAGATATCCTGGCTGGATGAGCGATCGAGCTTTTGTGGAAAACCTCATAACTAAACTAAAAACCACCCCTCAATTTCAACTAAAATATCAGCGAGACGACATATATCTATTTACTAAGAGTCATTAGTCAGCAGTCACCAGTCATCAGTCATCATTCAACAGTCAACAGTCAACAGTCAACAGTCATCAGTCAACAGTCATCAGTCATCAGTCAACAAATTCGCGCTAATCCTCCACTTTCAAAGCCCTTCTTGCCAACTTCACGTAAGTTTTCACGGTTTCATAAGGCATTTCCAAATCAGCAGCAATATCAAACAAAGATTCTCCCAATTCCCTGCGCCCCAAAATCGTCGCCCAAGTTTCAGCAATCTCAGCAGCGCGACTTCCACCTTTACGCTTTCTGTGCGCCATAAACTTCTTTGTCAATTCATCTATTCGCACCGCCAATACGCTTTGTATTGACACTTCCGGTAGGGCTTCTGTCAACCATTGTGCTCGCGTTTGTCCCAATCCAAAAGTTGTTTTATGGCCTGTGCCGCAGTAAGGCGCTAACCGCCCTAAAGCATAAAATAATTGTACAAAATTAGGGCGATTGTGAGCCGATCGCCCTAGCCCAAATTCCACAGCCCCAGTGAATCCCGTTACCATGCCTTTTTTGCCCGCCGCTACCTTTTGCGACTCCAATTTGTGGCGGCTAATAATTACATTTTCATCAATCCAATTCAAAAACTCTGCTTGGTCAAAATCGGCACCCGAAAAGTTGTTCCAGCGGCGCAAATAGCTGTGAAAAACATTTTCGGGAACTGGCAAAGGGAAGTGATGGCCTTTGCTACGAAAGCTGGTAGGAGTCACAAAACTAAGTTTGATGGTTGGCGAAAGTGGGGGTTCTGCGGTTAATAATTGCTGGTAAGTTGTGGGAGCAAAAGCAATATCCCAAGAGCGAATTAGCAGCGGAGCATTTCGCAACTCTATCTCTTGGGGCAAATTTTGCAGCCACTGACTCAGCCACTGCACTACTCGCTTTGACAGTCCTGTTACGTACCAGCGATAAATTCGATCGCCCAAAAGCTGAAATTCTTTGCCGCCAGGAAGCAAATCACCTTCCAATCCCGAAATAGTAAAGGCTTTTTCTGACTGTTCATCGTGCAAAAGTTGCGATAAATCCGGGTCAGTTTGCTGTACTTGACCTAAAAACCAAGCGTGCAAACCTATAGCATACTGCGCGTACAGATAGCTAGCAGCGCGGGGAGTCAATTCAAACACTAATCCGACTAACTCGGTGTCAGCCGGCCAAATCAGCCCAGAAGGAGGAGATTTTTTGCTGTGGGTGCGGTTCGGGGAAGTTGCCATCAGATGCCGTGCCTCTAGCCGTCACAGAAAGAGCGCCGTGCTATATTATCCGATTTTAATCCCCTTTGGGGGATGATTGTTGAGGGCGATCGATCGCCCAAATCTTTTGGCAGCTCCAAAAACCCGGTCTGCCACAAGTTTCCCGCACCCTCCGGGATAGACAAAAACCACTAAAAAACCAACAACGTAAAACTAAATCTTTGTCAAGGTTTTCTTCCTTGTAACTAAACAGAAATATACCAGTGTTTAAAATCACATTCTGCGCTACAATTGTCAAAAGCTCGTAGCATCCTCAACTCCGATCCTAAACTATGAACACAACAGAAAAATCTAAACTCTCCAACGAAAAAACTTTGGAGGCGATGAAGAATTTCTCCGAAACCTACGCCAAGCGCACCGGAACTTACTTTTGTTCCGAGCCTTCCGTCACGGCTGTCGTGATAGAAGGACTAGCAAAACACAAGGATGAACTAGGCGCTCCCTTATGCCCTTGTCGCCATTACGAAGATAAAGAAGCCGAAGTAAAAGCCGCCTACTGGAACTGTCCCTGCATTCCCATGCGCGAGCGTAAAGAGTGTCACTGTATGTTATTTCTGACGCCAGATAACGATTTCGCTGGAACTAATCAGGAAATAGGAATGGATCAGATTCAAGCTGTCAGAGAGACTATGTAATCGGTTAAGTAGGCGGTCGTGAAATGCGAGTAGTTTTGAAAACAGGTCGTTATTTTTCCTATTTTTAAGACTTAGCTATTAAAAAAAAACCGATCGCCGCCTACTCAAACACACATACGCCATCGAAAATCCCTAATCTCCAATCGCATGACAGAGGAAATTCCGCTCGAATTTTGGCAAGGTATCGAACAGTTTAACAGCCAAGAATTTTACGCTTGTCACGATACTTTAGAGGCTTTGTGGATGGAAGCGGGCGAGCCGGAAAAAAGGTTTTATCAGGGAATATTGCAAATTGCGGTCGCGCTTTATCACTTAGGAAATCACAACTGGCGCGGTGCAGTCATCTTGCTGGGAGAAGGAATAAATCGGCTCAGTTATTATCAGCCCAGTTATGCCGAAATTGCTGTTGAAGACTTGCTCGGACAAAGTGCTAAACTTTTGAGCGCTTTGCAACAAGCTGGCCCGGAAGAAGTAGCTAAATTTCAACCGTTGTTCGCAGGTACAGAAGTTGGCGGTTTGCAATTGCCGCGAATTATCAAAGTACCAAAAAGTTAAATAAATGTTTGTATAGCAATCCTAAATGATTTTCTATATCTAGAGCAATCCTAAATGATTTTCTGTGTGTAAGTATATTGACGTATTTTGGGGAAATCAAATTTATGTTCGTTAGTAAAAAACTCAAACAGAAACTTGACAATCTTAAAAGACCTACATAAATACCAATACTTTCTTAAAAAGTTTTTAGCTTGTAACCAAATATCTTCAACGGGGTTCTGTTGGGGAGCATTGGGAGCAAATAAAATACAAGTAATTGACCAATTAGCAGGTTCTTTGGCAGCATTGAGTTCTAATAAAAAGTCTCTAAATTCTCCATATTTATGATAACTAGCTCCATCCCAAATCAAGATAATCTTGCGATTTTTATATTTATCTTGTAAGTATTTTATGAATTTAACTGTTGATTTTCCATCACCAGATGGATGGCTCTGAACATGGAATTCTTTGCTTTGATAATTGAGTGCGCCAAAATAAGTTTGTCTATCTTTTTCATTGGTAATTGGGACTTCAATTCGGATTTGGGATTGACCCCAAACATAACCAGTCAGATCACCATGAAGTAGATGACATTCATCTAAAAACAATACTATTATTTCCCCAGACTCTATACCAGCCTTGTTTTTAAATAAAATATCGTTAATTTCTTCCGTCTTTTTTTTTACCAGTTCTTTATCAAATTTAGGATTAATTTTTTGAGTTTTTTTCCAACTAATTTTCGCCCGGTCAAAAAGTTCATAGTAACTCTGTTTTGATTTATATATAGCAATCCTAAATGATTTTCTATATCTAGAGCAATCCTAAATGATTTTCTGTGTGTAAGTATATTGACGTATTTTGGGGAAATCAAATTTATGTTCGTTAGTAAAAAACTCAAACAGAAACTTGACAATCTTAAAAGACCTACATAAATACCAATACTTTCTTAAAAAGTTTTTAGCTTGTAACCAAATATCTTCAACGGGGTTCTGTTGGGGAGCATTGGGAGCAAATAAAATACAAGTAATTGACCAATTAGCAGGTTCTTTGGCAGCATTGAGTTCTAATAAAAAGTCTCTAAATTCTCCATATTTATGATAACTAGCTCCATCCCAAATCAAGATAATCTTGCGATTTTTATATTTATCTTGTAAGTATTTTATGAATTTAACTGTTGATTTTCCATCACCAGATGGATGGCTCTGAACATGGAATTCTTTGCTTTGATAATTGAGTGCGCCAAAATAAGTTTGTCTATCTTTTTCATTGGTAATTGGGACTTCAATTCGGATTTGGGATTGACCCCAAACATAACCAGTCAGATCACCATGAAGTAGATGACATTCATCTAAAAACAATACTATTATTTCCCCAGACTCTATACCAGCCTTGTTTTTAAATAAAATATCGTTAATTTCTTCCGTCTTTTTTTTTACCAGTTCTTTATCAAATTTAGGATTAATTTTTTGAGTTTTTTTCCAACTAATTTTCGCCCGGTCAAAAAGTTCATAGTAACTCTGTTTTGATTTATATATCACACCAAATTCTTGTTCTAAATAAGTAACTAGCTCATCTAAATTCCAATATTCTTTATTTCTTAACCACTCGATTACTTCAGTATTTTGTAGAGCTGTTAAATACCCTTTTGACCCTTTATGTCCTAGTTTGATTCCGGCGATACCTTTGGTTTTAAATTGTTTTTTCCAATAACCAATAAAAAAATTACTTACACCTAAAATTTTGCTGATCTCATGGTAGATATTACCTGAGAGCGCCATCCTTACAGCTATTGCTCGTTTTAGTTCTCTGGCATCTATATCGCTTTTAATGAAAGATTCTAAACAATCTATTTCTTTTTGCCTATCTTTTTGTTGCAGTTGTAAGTTATTCATTTTTTTATGGTCACGATCGAGTATTGCATATAATTGTATCACAATCATGATAATGATTTAGGATTGCTATATCACACCAAATTCTTGTTCTAAATAAGTAACTAGCTCATCTAAATTCCAATATTCTTTATTTCTTAACCACTCGATTACTTCAGTATTTTGTAGAGCTGTTAAATACCCTTTTGACCCTTTATGTCCTAGTTTGATTCCGGCGATGCCTTTGGTTTTAAATTGTTTTTTCCAATAACCAATAAAAAAATTACTTACACCTAAAATTTTGCTGATCTCATGGTAGATATTACCTGAGAGCGCCATCCTTACAGCTATTGCTCGTTTTAGTTCTCTGGCATCTATATCGCTTTTAATGAAAGATTCTAAACAATCTATTTCTTTTTGCCTATCTTTTTGTTGCAGTTGTAAGTTATTCATTTTTTTATGGTCACGATCGAGTATTGCATATAATTGTATCACAATCATGATAATGATTTAGGATTGCTATATTAGGGTGTGCAGGAGACTTGGCCTCTACACAGAGGAGGGCTGGCTTTCTTGCCGGCTGCCCAAGTATATTAATTTGCTGTGGAATGAGCCTCTTGCCCGTTCCCGGTTAAGACAGTTGTAGCCACTCAGCAAAATAACCAATTAAATTCGCTGTTGTCTTGCTAGGATAATTGGTTGAGACTCTCGGGTCAATCGATCGACCTCACGGGAATCTTTCTGGCCGTTAAGATAAAATATCTAACTGGAGATAATGCCCTTCAGCAATTTCACAAATATTGAGGCTCCCAGCTTATGATGCCCTCCGCTAAACTACTCAATTCCAGAATATTCAAAGGATTATCGCTGCTGTTGCCCCTGACTCTGGCAGGCGCGATTGCCTCTCCCACTTACCCGCAAGCCGGGCCGCCTCGCACTCTCAGTGTGCGATCGGACATTCAAGAAGCCGACTCCAAAACCGGCATCGTGACGGCCCGCGGCAACGTCCAAATTAACTATCCAGCCCGCCAAATACAAGCAACCGCAGCTCAAGCTCAATACTTCAGCCGCGAGCGCCGGATCATTCTCAGCGGAGATGTTTACGTATTGCAGCAGGGCAACAGCCTGCGCGGCGAAACCATAACATACCTGATCGACGAAGGGCGGTTTATTGCCCTGCCAGACAAGCCAGGACAGGTAGAATCCGTCTATCTGGTTGCCCCGGAACAAGATGCGGCAGCCCAAAATGCAGTTGGCTCCCCACGTCCAACTACAGCCCCCCGGTAACAGTGGATTGCAGCAGCGAAATTTCGCCTCAGCCAAAACATACTACTTGGGATAGATGCGAAATTTCGTCTTTATAAGAGCCACAAACTTGAAAAGGTAAAATTTAAATTAGAGACTTGATCGCACAAAGCCGCAGTCTGAAATTTAGCTTGTAGAGCTTGCCGGGAGCGAAAATGAAAATTGTACTCGAAAATATTCACAAATCCTACGGAAAACGCAATGTAGTTAGTCGCGTCAACCTTTCCGTAGCCCAAGGAGAAATCGTAGGACTGCTAGGCCCCAACGGTGCCGGCAAAACCACCACATTTTACATAGCAACCGGATTAGAAAAACCGAATCAAGGCACCGTTTGGCTAAACGATTTAGACATCACTAAATTGGCGATGCACCAGCGAGCGCATTTGGGAATTGGCTATCTCGCTCAAGAAGCAAGCATTTTCAGGAACATGAGCGTGCGCGACAACATTTTGTTAGTCCTAGAACAAACTCAAGTGCCGCGCTGGGAATGGCGCGATCGAGTAGATTTTCTGTTGCAAGAATTTCGCTTAGAAAAAATAGCATCCAGTTTGGGAATTCAAATCTCAGGGGGAGAAAGGCGGCGGACTGAACTGGCCAGAGCATTAGCCGCGGGGCGAGACGGCCCGATGTTCCTATTTTTAGACGAACCGTTTGCAGGCGTCGATCCGATCGCCGTAGACGAAATTCAAACCATTATTGCTAAATTGCGCGATCGTCAAATCGGCATCCTCATCACAGATCACAACGTCCGAGAAACCCTCGAAATTACCGATCGAGCCTACATCATGCGAGACGGCCAAATTTTAGCCTCCGGGGCTGAAGAAGAACTCTACAGCAACCCTTTAGTGCGGCAGTATTACTTGGGCGACAGCTTCGTGCGATAGTCTTTTGAAGGCATTCGGCAAACGGCAGAATTTTAGATTTTAAATTGAGGAGCAATCGGCGAGAACGCGCAACTATGAAAATAGCAATATCCAATTCTTTGAATCCCACCAACTGGCTGCCGAGAATTTCAGTAATGGACTGGTACATTACCAAAGAACTAATCGGCCCATTTCTCTTTGGCGTCGGACTCTTTACATCCGTCGCCGTCACAGTTGGAGCCTTATTTGAATTAGTCCGCAGAGTAACAGAATCCGGCCTCCCCTACAGCGCCGCCATAGAAATTTTTCTCCTGCAAATTCCCTACTTCGTAGTATTGGCTTTCCCCATGTCAATGCTGCTAGCAACCTTAATGGCCTACAGCCGAATGTCCAGCGACAGCGAACTCATCGCCCTCCGCAGTTGCGGAGTTAGCGTTTACCGATTGATACTGCCCGCAGTGATTATGAGTTTAATTGTTGCCGGCTTCACCTTTGCTTTGCAAGAGTTAGTCGTACCCGCCGCCAGCTACAGAGCTACTCTGACTTTAGACAGAGCCCTGAAGCGAGAAAAACCGATATTTCAAGATAGAAATATTATCTACACAGAATTTCGCAAACCAGAAAAAGGCGGCGACGAAATCCTCGCCCGCTTTTTTTATGCAGAACAATTTGACGGCCAACAAATGAAAGGTTTAACAATTATCGATCGCTCCACCCCAGGCCTCAATCAAATAGTTTCTTCAGAATCCGCTACTTGGAATCCCTCAGAAAATACCTGGGATTTTTTCAACGGAACCGCTTATATAGTAGCTCCTGATGGCTCTTACCGCAATATAGTTAGGTTTCAACACCAGCAATTGCAACTCCCCCGCACGCCCTTAGATTTAGCTGCTAGAGCGCGGGATTTCAAGGAAATGAACATTGCCCAAGCTTTAGAGCGTTTGGATATCATTAAAAACAGCGGCGACGAACCGCAAATTCGCAAATTAAAGGTGCGAATTCAAGAAAAATATGCTTTTCCTTTCGTGTGTATGGTATTTGGTTTAGTGGGAGCAGCTTTGGGAACTCAACCGCGCCGCTCCGGTCGAGGAACGAGTTTTGGTATTAGCGTAGTTGTGATTTTTACTTACTACGTATTTTCTTTCATCACCAGTTCTATGGGCGTGAAAGCTGTTTTGACTCCGATTCTTTCGGCTTGGCTGCCGATAATGTTTGGCTTGGGAATCGGGGGATTGTTGTTGGTGCGGGCAGCCGCCCGGTAAGTTTTACCACTAACATTGGGAATGGGTAATTGGGAACTTGTACAGCGCTTCGACTGCCTTCGGCTTTCTTCCCTTCGGCTAGGCCAGTCCTTCTACTACCCTCAGTAGAACCCAAGTCGAAGGGCAGGAACCGCGTAGCCGAAGTATTGGGAATTGATAATATCGTTTTCGTGGCCGAACTTTCTTCATTTAAGGATTAGAAAAAGTATTGATTTGGCCACCGCCAATGTAGCGTCCCGGAGCCAGGGAGCGGGGTGGAGAAAAAGGTTGAGGTTGAATGGGCTGCCCGCCCTGATTTGTATTTTGGGGAACAACTCCAAAGTTAGGCGGACCCGGCAAATTAAGCTGACTCGGTTGAGCTGGTTGAAATTCAGCATTCGCTGAATTGGGAGAGAATTGAGGGCTAATTATTTTGCTTCCCCCAATCCCACTCGCAAAGGAAGATTGACCGACATTGGCAAGTAGAGGTGTTGGTGAAGGTGTGGCTACTGGAAGTGCCGCAGGTTGAACTTCAGGTGCGAAGCCTGAGCCAGATAAATTAGTTTGGTAGGGATTTTTCGGCAAAGCCACCGTTGGAGCCGCTGCATTAATTTCGGGGAGGCTCGGTACTCGGGAATTTAGCCCAGCCAAGGGTTCAGGGACTGTAGCTGTGGGGTTTAAGAATTCTTGAGATTCCTTACTCACAGTAGTTGTTGGAGCCACAAGTGGGGGAAGTGCTGTGCGAACACTCACAGGATTTGCTCCAGCTTGAGCTTTAGGGGTCGGGGTCGTTGGGAGCAAATTTGTCGCATTTACTTCTGCCGGATCGGAAGCCGGTCGATCGAGCAATTTAGCCGAGTCTGCTGTTTTCTCAGCCTCCGCCACCGTTGCCGAAGTGTTAGCAACGACGTATTTTTTCATAGCTGCTTGCAGCGGACTCAAAGGCAGAGAATTTTCGTTTTGTTTATCTGAATTAGCATCACTCGACGCCTGCGATAAAGTTGCTGTTGCTGTACCCCCAGACTCAGGCTTGATCCTTGTTTTTATCCCGGAAGTCAGTCTGCCACTGCCAGATAAACTCAATGCTGATGTTGCGTTTGAACTTGGCAAACTGGAATTTTGGGGGTTATTGTTTGCGGCCTCGACAGCAGGAGTTGCTAAATTTGGCAAGGGGAAAAATCCGTTGCTTTCTACTCGCTTGGGGGCGGGAGATGGCTGAGGAGTTTCTAAGCCCCGAGCTCGAAGTTCCTCGAATAAACCTTGGCTTTTTACTACTGATGAATTTAACAAGTTCAGTTCAGAAGCACTAGGGCCATTAAACTGATTGACTAGCACTGGTACGCGGTCGATTTCAGCCGCAATGGCGGTATCTTCAGCAGATAGTCCCGATAGCGAAGCTGGAGTGTTTGTGGCTTCTTCTTCTTCGCCATCTATGCTTAACCTTTCTGGGTTTACAGAGACCTCCCAGATAAATAACCCCCCTGCACAGAGCACGGCTAGGGGAGCCCAAACCGCCGGTTGGGTCCAGTGGCGCAACCGCGCTATCAGATAGCGGACAGATGTAGGAAATCGCTTAAAATTTGACATAGTTTTGCTTCCATCCGAGCCTGCGGATTTAAAACTATTTTTCCTAGTCTACCACATCGATGATCTTGATTATTTTTGTTAGGCCGGGGTAAGTACGATCGAGAGCATCTCGGTTTGGCTTTTACTGTGGGTGTGCGATCGTCCGGCTCGCTATATTTAGAGACTTTGCGGTTGGGGACGATCGCACCCAAAAAACGCTTTTTACTTTCTGTAGAGATGCTCCCAGTACGATCGAACTTTTGATTGAAAGTTACGAAAGCTCAATGCAACAGGTGAAAATCCCTAAAGCACTTGTAGAAATATGTCTGGCTTTCCTCAAATCAAGGGGCATAAGATGATAAAATGTCATGGGGTCTGGTCTTGAGCCTGCCGCACCAGTCAGCAGATAGACCTCAAACCAAAATATCACGGTAAAATGTCAAGGTAAAATTGGCAATTGCTGAGAATAAAACCCAAGGAAAATTGAGAGGAAATTAATGAAAAAAGTAGTAGAAGTATTAGCAAATCGGGAACAACTAATAGATCGATCGCTGGAGATTGTGCTGTCGAAAATCTCAGAAGCCATAGCAGAACGCGGACTTTGTACGATCGCCGCAGCGGGCGGAAGCACACCCGAGCCGCTCTACAGAGCGATCGCAGCCCAAGATCTGCCTTGGGACAAAATTCACGTTTTCTGGGGCGACGAACGCTACGTTCCCCCAGAACACCCAGACAGCAATCAAAAAATGGCGCGCCTCGCATGGCTCGATCGAGTGAATATCCCCGCCAGCAACATCCACCCCATGCCCACAGATGCCGGCGACCCCGCAGCCGACGCTGCGGCGCACCAAGCCGAATTACAGCAGTTCTTCAAAGTATCCGAGGGCGAGTTTCCTGCCTTCGACATCATTTTATTAGGCATAGGAGACGACGCCCACACAGCCTCTCTATTTCCCGGCACCGCAGCGTTGGAAGTCCGCGACGCCCTAGTAACTGTCGGCAACAAAGACGGTCAACCCCGCATTACCTTTACAGTCCCCTTAATCAACCAGGCCCGGTGCGTCATCTTCATGGTCGCAGGAGCCAGCAAACAACCCGCCCTTGCTCAAATTTTTGCCCCCGCAGCCGACGAAATGACCTATCCAGCCAGATTCGTTCAACCGAAGGGCGAGCTTTGGTGGCTGCTCGATTCGGCCGCTGGCGCAGCAGTAAAATAGCCGACAGAGCCGCCCATTGCCAACACAGTCAGCATTATCACTAACTCAATCTTGCCCATCACAGCTAACGTCACGGCGTCAGCTCACTTGCTAGTATTAGCGAAGCAATATAAGAATTGTGGCGGTTAAAGCTAAAATTTGACCATATACACGAGTATTTTTATGAGGCTGATTGGAAAATCTGGCCGATAGCAAGGAGAAATCGATGATTGTCTGTCCCAATTGCAATCACCAGAACCCCGACGGGGCCAGCCAGTGCGAGGCTTGCTACACGCCTTTACCTGTTACCGCAAGTTGCTCGAACTGCGGTGCAGCAGTTCAGACAGATGCAGCATTTTGCGGTCAGTGTGGCTTTAACTTGCGTCCGGGTTCCATAGTTCCAGAAGTTGAGGTGACAGTAACGTCCCCCTCGCCTGTAGGCCCCACAGTGGTATCGTCACCGGCGCCGGATTTAGTCCCACCCGATCCCCTGATGGCAATGGAACCTCTAGTTACCCTAAATAAGGGGCTCAACTTGGAAAAAACTCCCGCCAGCATTCCGACGATTCCAGATCCCCCGCCTTCGCCCTCGGTTCCTGTTACAACTGAATCGGTGGCAACACCAGTAAATATCTCTCCTCCGGTTCCCGACCCACAGCCAGCAGGTATAGCTAAAACTCAACTGCAACAGCAGTCGGCCCGCCTGCTACACGTTCAGACAAATACGCCGATGGAATTGCCTCACAGTCTTTCTGTGGTTCACATAGGCAAGCCAAATGACTTAGTGCCGCCGGATATTGATGTTTCGGGATTTGCTAATTCTGAGATAGTTTCTCGGGTACACGCAAATCTCCGGGTGGAGGGAGATGCTTGCTACCTAGAAGATGTAGGCAGTTCCAACGGCACTTACGTCAACAATACTCCGCTACCCAAGGGAAACCGCCACCGGTTGCGACCGGGAGACCGCATCTCTCTGGGCAAAGGAGACCTGGTTACGTTTTTATTTCAAATCTCTTAGATCGAGTTTGGATTGGGCGATCGAAAGTCTAAAATCTAAAATCGCATCTTAAGGCGCTCTACCAAAACTCAATGCTGCCAATGTGATTAAGCTGACCTTGCTACATCCACTCCAGTCCATACCCGTCCGCAGTTGGATCTTTGAAGACGAGCAGGTCGTCCGGATCGGGCGCTCGACTGAAAACCACGTCGTTCTTTTTAGCGCTGTGGTTTCTCGTCGCCACATCGAATTGCGGCGCAGCGGCATAACTTGGGAACTGATCAATTTAGGTACGAACGGCACTTACCTCGATGGTAAGCCGATCGCTAAGGTTCCCATTGTGGACGGTCTGATCGTTCACTTGGCTCGCTCAGGTCCCAAAATTCAAATTAACGTAGGCCCGAATCAGTCCTCAGCCCAGTTAGGACTCCTTAGCGTCCAGGCCAGGGAAGCTAAGGAAATTCACGCTCCCTCGGGCGGCGTGCACATTAGCACGATTCCTGTTCCCGAGCAAAAAGAAGTTGGCACTTCCAGGGAAGAGGAGGAGTTAACCGAGGCAGATAATATTCGCCATTATCCGCAAGAAGAATATTAAATCGGCTTCTTTGAACGATCGACATTTTTCAAAGGCGGCACTCAGGAGTTTATTTATGAGTACATCACCACAGATTGTTAGGCGCAGCGAACTGCTAAACCGCCGCACGATCGACCGCAGAACGGCGGAAGAGGTCGGCAGGGTAGATCGGGTTTGGCTCGATGCTCACTCCCAGCGGGCGATCGGCTTTACTTGCAAGTCGGGACTTTTGGGCAGCAAAAAAACTTGGTTCGCTTGGGCGCAAGTTGATACGGTAGGGGAAAATGTTTTTGTCACCATTAACCCGGAACTGCCGGAATTGCATCAGCCGGAACAAGCTGTTTGTCCGATCGGGCTTGAGGTGCTCACGGACGCTGGGAATCAGGCAGGTGCAGTGGTTGACTACCTATTTGATGTCCGCACGGGTTCAGTCACCCACTACCTATTTAAATCGAGCGGCTGGCGCGGGGTTTTAGACGACATTTACTTGTTACCTGTGGCAGCTATTTCGACCATCGGCAGCAAGCGGGCGATCGTCTCTGAAGCTGCTGTATCCGAGCCAGTGCAGTACGCGGAGGGACTGCACAAAAAAGTCGGTTTGGTAGCAGAGTTTTTACACGAAGATTTCGACAGAACTCTCAAAAATGTGGCAGGCGTGAAGCGGGGCGCTCAAAATCTGGCGGAAAAATTCCAAGATAAAGCTCTCGAAGTCAGGGATGTAGCTCAAGAAAAAGTTGCAGAGTTGAAGCGACAAAGGCAAGAATATGTCCCGCCAGAGCCGAAGCCGGAGCCGCCTGAGTCAGATTTGAGCTGAAGTTTGGCTTTCCCGCTCGCCCTGCGACTAATTGCCTAGCACATTTTGGGGCGGCGCGCGAGGAAGGTCGATCGGTATTTTCCATGTGAGAGATTGAGGCGTTGTCGCTCTAAATTCCAGTGCTACTCAAAGCATTGTATTTTAAAGGTATCGCGTCAATAAGGAAAATGCTAGCAACTCCAAAAGACCTATGCTGTTTGATACAACTCACATCTTGCACCATTCTCAAAAACAGGCAAGATGTCTGTTCCACAAAGAGTGAATTTTCTTGTGGAACAGGCATCTTGCCTGTTCATAAAAGGCTTATTCAGAATGGTGCAACATCTCAGATACAACCAACAAGTATTTTATCTAGAGACCCCAGGATTAATAATAGGTTAACTTCTGTCTCCACAAACAGCGATTCGTCGATCGTTGACTGTCGCCCGATCAAGAACTCGAATCAGCGGTGCAACCAGCGTGGATCTGAGTTAAATGCTCTCGTGGGTCAGCGGAAAAATGGTTATTTGGCACATGGAATGGAGCGACTCAGCCATCGGCGCAATCGCTCCATCCGAGATCTAATTAATCAAGCGGTTGAGACCTCTGTCAATAATTGGGAAGTTCACCCGATTAATAACATCGTGTTTGGTTGTTACCCAGGACACCAAAAATTGGCGCCTGCGCCAAAAGCTAACCATCAAAAGTTTGTTCAAATGCCTCCAGCCGCCAAAAGTTCGACTTTTACGGCAGAGCGAGGGAGTAGTGGCGCACTGACTACGCCTTTAAAAATCAAATTTTTTGCAGTTTTCTCCCAAAAAATCTCTCTGGAAGTATCCCCGTTTCTGTCTGGCGGTGGAGCGTCAAAACATCAGTGATTACCTTAACTCTGTTACATCCTATCCAGTCTGTCCCAGTTCAAAGTTGGTGTTTTGAATCCGAATCGGTGGTTCGGATCGGTCGATCGAACGACAATGATGTAATTATTTACAGCGCTGTAGTTTCCCGCCACCACGTAGAGCTGTGGAATCACGTTAATGGCTGGGAAATTATTAATTTTGGTGCTAACGGCACTTATGTAAATGATAGACCGATCGCTCAGGTGTCAGTTGTGGACGGGATGACAATTCGCTTGGGCAATTCCGGGCCAAAAATCAGGATTCGGGTGGGCGCAACGACTCCACCGGGCAAAATAATCAAGCCACCGCAGCACGAACTCAGCCAAAATCACCCAGCTTCAAAAGACAAGTTAACTGCTTGGCCTGGGGGCGTGGGAATAATCGAAGACGATGAACATGGAGGGCTCACTCAAATCGATCTTGACTGACCGGCAGCTATCTATTGCAGGCTAGTTCAAACAAAGCTCAGAGGCCCAATTCGAGCGTCTAACTAATATTGTGGTAAGTGGCCTGATTTGTGCCTAAATATCCCTATACATTAATTAACAGCTTCTCTATTAGGATTTCACCCTTCTAAAGATAAGATTGGGGGGAGCTCGATCGATGTTACCTCAGTTTCACTGTTTGCCCACCGGCGGTAATCGGAGAGCAACTGGTGCATCAACCGCTGTTTGACGCTCATCAGTACGCTCTTGAGCAAAGCATTGCCTGTTGCTTCTAAAATGGCTTTGGGCGTCAGCCAAAACGGCGGCGGTAACTCTACTTGCACTTGCAAATCCGCTTTTCCCTTCAAGTATGCTACCCCGCTGCTTTGGTGTACACAAAGCTGTCCTTTGAGATTGAGAGCAAAGCGATCGTTGATATAACCCACGCCGCGAATTTCGCAGGCGACGGACTCCAAATTGATTGTGCCGTCCGACTGCGCCCACACCCTCATGTCTACTGTGGGTTGAAGGCTCAGCATCATAAATTGTAACGGTCGCATTTTTAGGCGGAAACAGTCATCGCTTAGCTGTTCTGTGCGACTTTGATCGACAAGGGCGTTTACCAGTCGCCTCGGCTGGCGCAGATAATGTTGAATGGGAACCCGTTCCTCTGGTACGGAGATCTCAACCGATTGGGAAGCATTAAAGCGGATATACATGAGAAGATATCAAAATATAGGATTCCTAAGCATATCTTAATGAAGTATCACCTTTTTTAAGGTGACATAAGTCGCGCACTAAGTCGTGTACCCAGCAATGTCATCCGAGAAATCACGGATAAAAGCTTTCGGGACATCGCTAATTTTTCATCATACTTGCTAGCTGATGAGAGTAAAGCAAACATTTGTAACTTAAAATTGCCTCTAAATGAAAATTTCGTTAGCGAAGCCCTCGAAGAGGATCGCACATCTCGGCCCTGTTGGTACAAATGCAGAAACAGCGGCTCTCGCTTATGTCAATTGGTTGAGCTTGGAAACTAACTTGGAATGCACCTTATGTCCTTATTCCACCATTTCCCAAGCGCTAGAGGCATCTGCCGTAGGGCAGGTTGACTATTCAGTTGTACCCGTCGAAAATTCGATCGAAGGCAGCGTGACTGTCACCTTAGATACACTGTGGCGACTCGATCAACTCCGCATTCAACACGCCTTAGTTTTGCCAATTTCCCACGCCCTGGTGTCTAATGCTAAAAATTTTAACGAGATTCACAAAGTTTACTCTCACCCGCAAGCGCTAGCTCAGTGTCAGGTATGGTTGGGGCAGTTTATTCCCTCAGCTCAATTAATTCCGGCCAATTCAACCACGGAAGCATTGCAATATTTGGAAGATAGAAATGTAGCAGCGATATCTTCACCAAGAGCGGCTGAACTTTACAATTTGCCAGTGTTAGCTCAGCCCATTAATGATTATCCCGATAATTACACTCGCTTTTGGGTACTCAGCAGGAGTGGTGGAGAAATCGGAAACGTAGAACCAGGGGCTCGCTCGTCCATTAAATCCATTACACAATCTGCTCCTGAGTTGATCCTCGATGCTTCACCGTCTAATTGCACCCATACCTCACTAGCTTTTAGCGTACCTGCCAATATGCCGGGAGCACTGGTAAAACCTTTGCAAGTATTTGCCAGTCGCGGTATTAATTTAAGTCGGATTGAATCTAGACCGACTAAAAGATCCCTCGGAGAATATATTTTCTTTATGGACGTTGAAGCTAACGCCTGCCAAGCATTTGTTCTATCGGCACTCGAAGAATTAAAAAATCACACAGAAACTTTAAAAATTTTTGGTTGCTATAGTGTACTGTCCGTAGTATAATTTTCTTTTATGTAGTATACTTTTTAAGTCAAGCTTAGGAGGCTGGTGAGATGAATGCTGATGAACTTCTCAAGCGATACGCAGCCGGAGAAAGAAATTTTCATGAAACAAACTTGAAAGAGGCTTCTTTGCGAGAAGCTTTCCTAATTCATATTAATCTAGCCTGCGCGAATCTCAAAGAAATAAATTTTGCTTTGGCCAACCTAGGGGGGGCAAACTTAATAGGTACCAACCTCAAGAATGCTTGCCTGGTGATGACAAAACTCAATGGGGCTAACCTGAGCCAAGCAGATCTAACTTTCGCAAGATTAACAGGAGCTGACCTGATTGAAGCAAACTTGGAAAACGCCAACTTGAGCGACACCAAAATGATAGGTGTTAATTTGAGCGGAGCTTCCTTGTACGCCGCCAACCTAATGGAAGGAAACCTCATAGATGCTTGCTTGGACCATACAAACCTCGAAAAAGCCAATCTAAGCGAGGCTAAACTGCGGGGAGCGAGTCTGAGAACAGCCAATTTGAAAGGCGCTTTTTTGTGTGAAAGTAACCTTGAGGGCGCCGACTTGAGAGGAGCTGACTTGAGGGGTGCTAATTTGAGCGGGGCATTTTTGTGCGGCGCTAATCTCGAAGGAGCTAAGCGAGATGAGGAAACAATTTTCAGTGGGACAATACATTTTTGCGTCAGACAAGTCTGACATCAGGCAATATATCAGCAGAGAATCCCACAACTAAGGACTAAAAAATATACTATTGACTTGGCTGAAAGTGAAGTCTATTTGCTGCTGTACCTTAGCAAAATGAAGCTGCATCTTGAGGATCTCTTTCTTGGAATTAGCTTGAGCAATCTTACTTTCCAAAGCCAGCAAGTTGCGGTTGAGATTTTCTACTCGCACAGTTTGGTAGTCTAAGTCAATTTTTAGTTCTGCCGCCTGATCGAATTGAACCTGCTGGCGAACCACGGCGAGGCGGACTGAATTCTCATCCTGTGTCTCAAGAGCTAGCAAAGCTCGCTGCTGCCACTGGTTGGCTTGGGATTCAGCTTGATTGTACAGCCACTGAATCCGCAGTTGGGCGGAAATCGCAGTGCCAACAGCCTGACGCAGTTCTTTGAGAGGTTCCTGAATTTCTAAGATTAATAGTTCCCAAAGATTCATCAGTTCGCTGGTAAATTCTTCGCGTTCTACAGAGGCTACCAGTGCTTCTAACAGCAACACATTTGGTTGTATCTGCTGCGTAACTGTCTCAAATATTAACTGGGCTTCGGACATTTGCCGATCGTAATTTTTTTCTGAGACTGCACCGGATGAGTGATCTAATATTTTTTGAGTGCTGTCTACATCCGCTTCTGTATCTGAACTTGAAGTTATAAAGGCCTGTAATTTTTCGCGAGCGATCGAACTTAGTTTTTTTCGGAGCAAATCGCAGGCCGCCCCCTGCACTGGCCCTGTTTCGCTTTGACAAATCTTGATGACTATTTTTAAGCCTGCATCGCCGTAATTCAATGCCTCTGTCAGGGCGGCGATGCGATGTTCGCTGACTGAACTAGACAGCCGGTGTTTGACTCCTGCTAGTCCGCCGAGCACGACACCACCTGTCGGTGGTGGCAGTTGACCGCCTCTAACTGCATCGTATGGTTTCGGTTGGTCGAGATTTTCTAACACAAGCATTTTCTGCTATAAAGAACCTATCCGAACCTGTTTGAAGTTAAGGATTAAACAGCTAGCAGTTCCAAAAAATAATGGAACTGTAAGCCCGCGATCCAAACCCTTAGTTCATCAGTCAATCGAAAATCAAAAATCGAAAATCGAATGATTTGTGTGTAATTCTTTCTTCAAGGGAGGTCAAACCGATCGTACTTTTTTCCTATGCACATTGGCTACTTGAGGGTATCTTTAAGTACAGTCCTCGCTGCCAAGTGATTGCGAGTAGAAGTCAAAATTTCGGTTTCGCGTTCCAATCTCGCAGCAGTATCTTGCAATTCTAAAAGAGTTTGCTGTTCAGTCGCTGCACCGTAAAGATAGCTGGCTACCCAGTAGGACAATTCTGTAGGCAAACTGGGAATGTCTTCGGGCAGGTCGATCGGCTGATCCATTAATTTGCTGGAGAGGCGAACTACATCTCTCAGCAGTTGTTCGACATCTTTTCCCAAAGGTCTGAGGTCTTTTTGGGGCGGTTCGTCTTCAATCCATTCTACGAGACCGACTAAATAGGGTTTTTCCCGAACTGCGTCGAGCACTCGGAACCGCTGCTGTCCGAGAGTCATAATTTTCATGCGGTCGTCGGGTAGGCGCTGACAGTGAATCACTTCGGCGCAACAACCGACGGCGGAGACTTTATTTTGGTTGGGGTCCCACATGAGTACACCAAAACGCCGATCGCCCTCCAGAATCGTATTCATCATGATTCGATAGCGAAACTCGAAGATTTGCAGCGGTAGCGGTCTACCTGGAAATAGAACCACTTCCGGCAACGGAAATAAGGGGAGTTCGCGAACTGCTACAGAGGAAGAGGATGCCATTGTCGCTCAAAAGTGACGGTACTTGCGCTTATTTTTCTTACTTTAACTGATTAAAGGCAATTCCGGGGCAGGAGCGATCGGGCTTTTTCGGTGGCAACGGAAGCGACGGCGAGCTATCTCCGGTGCTGGCAGCTTGACAAAGGCGTTACAGCACTTCCGGATGTTATGAGGTACAGTAGCAGCAATTAGTAAACCAGTTTTTGAGATGTTTCGGATTAATTAAGTCAAGAGCCACAGCAATTATCGTGTCAACCATTTTAGTGCTGGTTGGTGAAAACTGTCGCAATAAAGATTTAAGTTGCGACCACCATAATTCAATCGGATTAAAATCAGGAGAGTATGGGGATAAACATAAAATAGAAGCACCCACCACGGCAATCATCGATGTAATTGAATCTACTTTATGCGCTGGTAAGTTATCCATCACTACTACGGCTCCGGGCCACAATTGTGGCACTAAACATTTCTCGATAAACACCTCAAATGCTTTGCTATCCATCGAGTTGTCCAGGGTCATTAATGCCACTACTTTCGTGAGGCTAATTGCACCAATTACTGTGACTTTCTTGCCTCGATAAAAAGGTTTGACCGCATAGGCTCTAGTTCCTCGTTGCGAACGTGCATGAGTTCTGGTTAAACCTAGCAATACTCCAGTCTCATCTAAAAATACTAGATTTTTTGGCTCGATATCCTTGACTTTTTCCCAATAGTCTAACCTTAACTTCATCACTCTTTCTGTGCCTGCTTGGCTACTCCTGACTGTTTTTTTTTACGATTTAATCCCAACTTCTGTAAGGCGCTACACATGGCTGTTCTGCCTACCCAATTTCCTGTTTTTTGGGCGAACAACTCACACAATTCTACCAAAGTTGCATCGGGATGTGTGACCACTATTTCTCTTAACTCTTGTGACGCATTATTCAAATGACTGAATCTGGGTTTACCCCTCGGTTTAGGCTGTAAATTCCCCTCTATTTTTTGTTGCTTGACAAGTTTTTGAACTAAGCTTTTACTGCAGGCAAATATTTCTGCTGTTTTTCTGATCGACAGCTTCTGCTCGACATGGGCTGCTACTATTTTGGATCGCAAATCTACTGAGTATGCTTTCATTGGTATATTATTTTTAGTCGATTCTATTGTACCTCATAACATCCGGAAGTGCTGTATTTCGTCAAAATGTTAAATATACCTTTTTGGTAAACTAAGTGAGTCCAAAGGCGATGATAGCGACTGCTAAAGGAGCGTTTTTGTAGTGAGCGCGCCTTAATTAAGAATAATTATTTAAGTTCGTGTCGGAGCAGAAATTATTGCTGATTATTAACTAATAACTAATACCTAATAACTAATGACTAGGAAAATTTCAACAAAAAGAAGGAACAATTTATTTAATCTTTGTTCCTTCTTTCCGAGTTTTCGAGAAGTCAATCTACAGCTTGACTTCGATATCTACGCCTGCTGGCAAATCCAGTTTCATCAAAGCGTCAATTGTTTTGGCCGATGGCTGGTGAATGTCGATAATCCGGCGGTGCGTGCGGGTTTCAAAGTGTTCGCGAGAATCTTTGTCTACGTGGGGCGATCGCAGCAAGCAGTAAATCCGCCGTTTTGTCGGTAGGGGAATCGGGCCGATCGCTGTGGCTGCTGTCCGATTTGCTGTATCTACAATCTTTTCGCAGGATGCGTCTAGAATTCGGCGATCGAAAGCTTTGAGGCGAATGCGAATTTTTTGTTGTTGAATTGTTGCCATTTTTGTTTCTTGAATTTTCGAGGTTCAGTTTATTTTTAGTCATTAGTCATCAGTCATCAGTCATTTGTTATTTGTTATTTGTTATTGAACATTTAACCCATAACTACTAACAACTGGCCACTAACCTATAACTACTCACTACTCACTAAATAGCAGAAAAGCCTATTGACATTTGGCGGCTTTTCTGCTATTTAGGCTGTTATCGGATTCCTACTTGAGGATTTTGGAAACAACGCCGGCGCCGACGGTGCGGCCGCCTTCGCGGATAGCGAAGCGCATTCCTTGTTCGATCGCGATCGGGTGAATCAGCTCAACAGTCATTTTGATCCGGTCACCGGGCATCACCATTTCTGCTTCAGTACCGTCATCAGCGGTGAACTGTGCGATCGTGCCGGTCACGTCAGTGGTACGGACGTAGAATTGAGGGCGATATCCAGAGAAAAAGGGCGTGTGCCGGCCGCCTTCTTCCTTCTTGAGGATGTACACTTCAGATTCAAACTGAGTGTGAGGCAGGATGCTTTTCGGCTTAGCAATCACCATTCCGCGTTCAATATCCGCCTTTAAAATCCCCCGCAGCAGTAGGCCCACGTTATCGCCGGCCAAACCTTCCTCCAGAGACTTGGTGAACATTTCCACACCAGTCACCGTAGTGCTGCGAGTGTCCTTAAGACCCACCAATTCGACTGTTTCGCCGACTTTGATGGTTCCGCGCTCAATCCGGCCTGTGGCGACAGTACCCCGACCAGTAATCGAGAATACGTCTTCAACTGCCATCAAGAAAGGCTTGTCAACTTCGCGCTCTGGGGTGGGGATGTAAGCATCTACTTCTTCCATCAGCTTGTAAATTTTGTCAACCCACTCATTTTCGCCCTTTACAGTCTTGGGATTAGCAAGCATCGCTTCGAGAGCTTTCAATCCCGAACCTGTGACGATGGGGATGTCATCGCCCGGAAAATCGTAAGAGCTCAAAAGTTCGCGAACTTCCAGTTCTACCAATTCCAACAGTTCAGCATCATCCACCATGTCTTCTTTGTTCAAGAAGACAACTAGGCTGGGAACGCCAACTTGCTTTGCCAGCAGGATGTGTTCGCGAGTTTGAGGCATGGGGCCGTCTGCTGCTGACACTACTAGAATGCCGCCGTCCATTTGAGCTGCACCGGTGATCATGTTTTTCACATAGTCAGCGTGTCCGGGGCAATCTACGTGGGCATAGTGCCGACCTGTGGTTTCGTATTCCACGTGAGCAGTATTAATCGTAATACCCCGTGCTTTTTCTTCTGGCGCAGCGTCGATGTCGGCGTAGTTCTTAGCCTTTGCTTGACCTAGTGCAGAGAGAGTCATCGTAATCGCGGCGGTCAAAGTTGTTTTGCCGTGGTCAACGTGACCGATCGTGCCGATGTTTACGTGGGGTTTATTCCGTTCAAATTTTGCGCGTGCCATTCTCGATTTGTTCCTTGTTTCTTTTAGCGATTTTAGATTTTAACATTTTAGATTTTAGACTTTGGATTTCATCCAAAATCCAAAATCTAAAATTCAAAATCGTTAGTTACCTTTGTTCTTAGCGATGATGGCTTCAGCCACATTTCGCGGCACTTCTTCGTAATGGCTGAATTCCATTGTGAAGATGCCTCGACCTTGGGTTTTCGAGCGGATGTCAGTGGCGTAACCAAACATTTCTGCTAGTGGAACTTTTACAGAAACTTTGGCTATCCCCTGATCCGTCTCTTGGCCTTCGATCTGACCCCGACGCGAGTTGAGGTCTCCGATGACGTTCCCGATGTAATCTTCGGGAACTTCAACCTCTACTTTCATCATAGGCTCTAGCAGCACTGGCGACGCCTTCATCACGGCTTCTTTGATCGCCATTGAACCGGCGATCTTAAATGCCATTTCTGAGGAGTCTACGTCGTGGAAAGACCCGTCTACCATAGTAGCTTTGAGGTCAATCACGGGATACCCTGCTACGATACCTGATTCGCAGGCTTCTTTCATCCCTTGTTCTGCCGGGCCGATGTACTCTTTGGGTACAGTGCCACCAACAATTTTGGAGACAAATTCAAAGCCGCTTCCGACCTCGGTGGGTTCTAGTTCGATCACAACGTGACCGTACTGACCTTTACCGCCACTTTGGCGGATAAATTTACCTTCGGCGCGGACGGATTTGCGAATGGTTTCACGGTAGGCTACTTGTGGCTGACCCACGTTGGCTTCTACTTTGAATTCCCGCAGCATCCTGTCTACCAGGATTTCCAGGTGCAGTTCGCCCATGCCGGCGATGACTGTCTGGTTGGTTTCTGGGTCAACGTTGACTCGGAAGGTGGGGTCTTCTTCCGAGAGTGACTGGAGGGCTTTGGAGAGCTTCTCCATGTCTTGTTTGGTTTTGGGTTCGACAGCCACCGAGATCACTGGCTCTGGAATAAACAGAGATTCCAGAATCACTGGCGCTCCTTCTTCGCAGAGGGTGTCGCCGGTGAAGGTGTCTTTCAAACCCAAGGCTGCTCCCAAGTCTCCTGCCCGCAGTTCGTCAACTTCTATCCGATCGTCCGCTTTGAGTACAATTAGGCGAGAAACCCGCTCTTTTTTGTCTTTGGTGGAGTTCAGGACGTAGGTGCCTTTTTTGAGGATACCGGAGTAGACGCGAACAAAGGTCAGCCGGCCGTAGGGGTCAGCCATGATTTTGAATGCCAGGGCTGACAGGGGCGCACTGTCGTCTGCAAATCGTTCTGCAGTGTCGCCGTTGGGCAGGAGTCCTTGTATTGGAGGAACTTCCAAGGGCGAGGGCAGGTAGTCGATCACTGCATCCAACAAAAGCTGAACGCCTTTGTTTTTGAACGCCGAACCGCAGAGCATGGGGACGATCGCCCCAGAGATGGCGCCAGTCCGCAAAGCTGCACGAATTTCGTCTTCCGTTAACTCTTCGCCTTCGAGGTATTTCTCCGTGAGGGCGTCGTTGGTTTCTGCTACGGACTCGATCAGCTTGGTGCGGTATTCTGCCGCTAGCTCTTTTACTTCATCGGGGATTTCTACTTCCTCGATATCGGTGCCGGTGTTGTTGTTGTAGATGTAGGCTTTCATTTGCACTAAATCTACAATTCCCCGGAAGTTTTCTTCGCTGCCGATCGGGATTTGGATGGGTACGGCGTTCGCTCTCATTCGATCGCGAATTTGGCCGTAGACTTTGTAGAAGTTTGCGCCCATCCGATCCATTTTGTTGACGAACACGATCCGCGGTACTTTATACCGATCGGCTTGTCGCCACACTGTTTCGGATTGCGGCTGCACTCCCCCTACCGAGCAGAACACTGCGATCACTCCGTCGAGCACTCGCATCGAGCGTTCGACTTCGATCGTGAAGTCTACGTGTCCGGGGGTGTCGATGATGTTGATTGTGTAATCTTTCCAACTGGTGGTGATAGCAGCGGCAGTAATCGTGATTCCCCGCTCCCGCTCTTGCTCCATCCAGTCCATGATTGCTGTTCCCTCGTGCACTTCACCCATTTTGTGAACCATGCCTGAATAGAACAGAATTCTTTCAGTTGTTGTTGTTTTGCCCGCGTCAATGTGGGCTGCGATGCCGATGTTGCGAGTTTTTTCTAGCGGGACGGTACGTGCCACAGCTACCTCCTTAATCTTGTGTTGCTGTTATAATACTATTATACTACACAGTAACCCTATTTTGCACTCCCCAGCGACTTACCAAAGTCTCGGGAGCTTATTGTTACATTTTAATATTTTTTGCAAAATTTGTTTACAAAAATATTAAGGATGCGACATGGAGGATTTCGAGAGTGCGTGAATTTTGAGTGCGTGAATTTTGATTTTGGGAGTCTTGAGTTTGCTTCATGAATCGCAATTGCGCCCAGAGAAGCAATCTCAACACTCAAAACTTACACTTTCCAATTTCTCACCCGATGCTTTTATACCGCACGATCGCACTCTTCTCCATGCCCGATTTTGCAGTTAGTACCGGTAGTGAGCAAAAGCCTTGTTAGCTTCGGCCATGCGGTGTGTTTCTTCGCGCTTGCGAATAGCACTGCCTGTTTCGTTAGCTGCATCCATCAGTTCGTTGGCTAGCTTGGCGGCCATCGAACGGCCGGTGCGGGCGCGGGCAAATCTGATCAGCCAGCGAAGGGCGAGGGTGGTACCGCGATCGGAACGCACTTCCATCGGTACTTGGTAGGTGGCGCCACCTACCCGGCGGGCTTTGACTTCTACCAGGGGTGTAGCGTTTTTGACTGCTTTTTCAAACAAGTCTAACGGTTCAGCCCCTGTGCGTTCTTGGATGGTTTTGAGGGCGTCGTAGACGATGCTGGAGGCAACGGATTTTTTGCCGTGCTGCATGATCCGTCTCACCATCATGCTTACCAACCGGCTGTTGTAGGTTGGATCTGGTGGAACTGGACGTTTTTGAATAACTGTGCGGCGAGACATAGTTCTATTTGGGATTTTTGATTTTGAATGATTGAGTTTGGGGTTTTGGGATCAGATCTCGATCTATGACGATCGAGCGTGCAATTGATCGGCGCGATCGGATTTATTTTTGCTTCCCAACCCCGATGATCGGGCGAGTTCCGTCTTATTTTTTCTCTTTAGGACGCTTGGCCCCGTATTTGGAACGACCCTGCTTGCGGTCTTTCACCCCAGCGGTGTCTAATGTACCCCGAATGATGTGGTATCTAACTCCGGGCAAATCTTTTACCCGACCGCCCCGGATCATTACTACAGAGTGTTCTTGCAAGTTGTGACCGATCCCTGGGATGTAGGCGGTGACTTCAAAACCAGAGGTCAGCCTTACCCGAGCCACCTTCCGCAGCGCCGAGTTGGGTTTTTTCGGGGTGGTTGTGTACACTCTGGTGCAAACTCCGCGCCGCTGGGGGCAACTCTTGAGAGCTGGCGATTTGGTTTTTTTCTGCGTTTGTTCCCGTGCTGAACGGATGAGTTGCTGAATAGTGGGCATGAGTTACGGCATTTCTAGCTTTTTGCTGAATATAGTGATTTGGCTGTATCCGCACTGAAAGTCCCTTCCCCTCTGGGGGGACGGGATGAATGAAAATAATTATGGGTAAGTGAGGATACCAGACTCTATATTGTACACGACGCGAGTTTCTTTGGCAAGAAATTTACGCGAACCGCGCTCAAACTTCCTTCCTTGCTGCAAGTTGGGAGGGGGCGAGCGCAACGGGAGAATGGTATGTGACATCCTATAATTTAGGTGCAACTATGATTATTGTCACAGCCGTCAGCAAAATTTATGACGATCGCAATATCGCGCTTTTTCGCTCAAATTACCCTTGTTTAGGAGATGGGCATTAACTCCCGCCTGCGATCGCATCACAGTCTATAGCCGATCTACATCACAGAAAGTTATCTAAAATGGCCGGACAATAAGAAATATACATTGAGTTGACGGCAGATGACAACCAAAGCTTATATTCCTGAATATAAAATTTCCGAACTTTACTTGAACATTTGGAAATCCGGTAAGATCGATCGGACTGTGTTCCAGCAAATCCAATACGCAATTAATTCTCACAGTTTAAAAAGTTCAGAGGAGCGAAAAATTGTCAACAGGCTGCTGTATGCAGTACGGCGGGGATGGGTGTCAGTGATGGACTGAGTTGCTTGGGAGTTTTGACTCAGGGCGCGAGATTGCCTAGTGAATCCCCGCGCGTAGCTGCGTCAATGAGTTTTGAGATTGCCACCCACTTGCCACCCACAGATCACAACGCACACGGGTGCAGGAGTTGTGAAATAAAATCTCATCCATAAAATTAGAGGACTCCCCAATAGATGCACCGCTTTTAAAAGGAAATATTAAGGTAAAAGGATAGGGTATGTTTAATTCTACAGAACTGCTGATCGAGGCTTTCATCGAACAACTTCAGAACGGGTACAGCCGCACTTACGGAGGCTACAAATCAGATTATTCTGACATTATTGCCTGGGTCGGGGCAATGGCGTTAGAAAACATCGCCAACAGCGACGCTCTTTATCACAATGTAGAACACGCAATTTGCATTACCTTAGTCGGTCAAGAAATCTTGCGCGGAAAACACATTCGCAAGGGCGGAGTTTCCTGCGAAGATTGGCTGCACTTCATCATTTCTTTGCTGTGCCAAGATATCGGATATGTCAAAGGAGTTTGTCGGCAAGACCAAGAATCAGAAGGATTGTATGCTACGGGAAAAGATGGCCTGAGAATTGCACTTGCTCCCGGTGCAACAGCGGCCAGCCTAGCTCCTTACCGAGTTGACAGAGCTAAATTGTTCATTGACGAGCGCTTCGGCAACCACAAGCTAATTAATGCTGAGATAATTAAGCAGAACATAGAACAGACTCGTTTCTCGGTGCTTGATGGCAACACTGACGAGGATGCAGGTAATTACTCTAGTTTAGTGCGCGGTGCTGACTTGATAGGTCAGCTCAGCAACCCGCAATATTTACAGAAAATTGGCGCGCTGTTTTACGAGCTGGAAGAAAGCGGTGCTACTAAAGTTTTGGGCTATCGACATCCGGGGGATTTGCTGCAAAGCTACTCTAAGTTTTACTGGAGCGGCATTTATCCTCACATCAGTGAATCTCTCGGTTACTTGCAGTTGACGCAGGAAGGCAAACAGATTGTTGCTAGTTTGTACGCTAACATATTTCGGATGGAACACCAACGTTGCGATTCTGAGGTTGCTTGACGGAAGGGGAAGGGAAAGGCGAAAATTTTTGAAGGCGTGACATTGCTTTTCTAATAATTGCTTAGCTAACATTCCTTAAAATTCATTCCAATGCTATTAAGCAGAAAAGGTTGGGAATGCGTGAGATTGCTTTCCTAAGAATCACTTCGCTAGCATTCCTTGCAACGCTATTGCTGTACCTGAGTTCAAGAGTTACCAATTCCCCATTACCGAAGTGTATTTCATCCAACTCAACTAATTTCCTCCTCAATTTCTGAATGATATCTGGGACACAACCAATTGCTGGGTACCAAAGAAGGCCATCCCTCCCTCAGCGCTTCCAAACAAACAGCTCGCACAGTTAATTGACAGTCAAGCAGTTGGACCCCAGCTTTTTCAACTTGCTTTTTGCCAATTCTTAAAATGGATTCATCGCTAAATTCAAAGGTTTTGTGACACTGAATGCAAACCAGGTGGTGGTGGTGGTGCAATTCGGGAAAATTCAGTTCGTAATGTTTGTGCCCTTCTGCTAATTCTAGTTCCCGCAAAATTCCTATCCTGGCTAATAAATGCAGCGTTCGGTAGACAGTAGACAAGCCTATTCGTTCTCCTTTATTCTGCAAATTCCTGTATAACTCTTCCGCACTTAAATGATTGCCTTGTGGCAGATTTTGAAAGACACTCAAAATAGTTTCTCGCTGGGGAGTCAGGCGGCAGCCTCTCTGGTTGAGTTCGACTTTGAGTGAGTTAGCACTGTATAAGTTCATGTCGCCAAAAATAAAAAACTTGAACGAGGCTTCTAGTGGATTATCTATTATTTATTCGCGCTCTTTTTTAGATTCTCCTAAAGTGTATTCCCCGTGATAATCCGTTTAATCCTAGACTTCCCCTTTAGTTAAGGGTAATCTGCTAGCCATCTATCCCCCTTGCTAAAAGTGGAAGTGAAAAATTAGTTTTCGGGATTTATGCCTAAATTTTGTGAAGTTTCTATCAATGTTGCTGATAAGCATTGGTAAAACAAGTCTTAGGTTCAAAGTCAGTGCAACCGATCGCATCTTCAGTACAAGCAACGCACGGGCGCACTGTAAATGTGAGGCGGTAGTCGTTATTGACATACTCCCCGCGCATGAATGCGGGGGATTCTAAAGGCTCAAACAGCAGTTGCAGGCGAAGCCTGTCTGACACTACCTAACCCAACCATTGCTGCCCCAACGGTTTGAATATTTATAGATGCGTTTTCATCTCGTCCATTAACAGATTGGCAAGATGGGCAACGCCATTGCCTCACCGATAGATCTAGCGATTCCAGAATGTGACCGCATTGAGCGCACGTCTTTGAACTCGGATACCACTGGTCAATAAAAACGACTAATTTACGCTTTTTCTTGGCTACCCATTCGAGAATTAACAGGAATTCGCCCAGTGCCAAGTCATTGATTTTACGTCCCCAAAGCCGTTGCATTCCTTTGAGGTTCAATGTTTCAAAGCACAATACATCAAAGCGATCAGTTAGTTCATGAGCCAGCTTCCAGAACCAATCACGTCTTTGGTTGGCAATCTTTTCGTATTGCCTACATAGATGCTTTCTGGCTTGCTCACGACGCTTAGACCCCTTTTGTTTACGTGATAACTGCTTACACGCTTTACGGATGGTATTGAGTCCTTGTTTGAAGAATTCGGGCGATTCAATCTTGCTGCCATCCGAGCAAGTGAGGAAAGTTTTCAGACCGAAATCGAATCCCGCTATCTTACCAGTCGCAAATTCAATCTCTGGCTCTGAACCCTCATCCACCACTACAACCATAAACAACTCACCTAATGGTGTGCGTTTGATGGTCAACGTTTTAACTATGCCCTCAATAGGTCTAGAATTCCCAAACTGATAAACCCTGCTTCCAATCTTCACTCGATTACCACCCAGAAACTTGTATCCAGCTTGTTTCAGGGTGAACGATTTGTATTTTTTGATTTTCTTAAATCCTGGTGGCTTTACCCCCTTCTTGTGATGTTTGAAAAATAGCTGGTATGCCTTCTCAATGCGCTGACAAATATCTTGCACCCCTTGAGAGCCAACTAACTGCCAAAATGGATTACGCTTTCTCAGCTTGGCAATATGAGCTTGAAGTTGGGCGCAGTTCAAATGCTTACCCCACATCCGGTAATACCGACGATGGAGAGCGATCGCATGGTTGTAGATAACTCCAGCAGCATTGATTGACTGCTTCAGGTATCTATTCCGCTTGTGACTATAGAGCTTAAACTTCAGTGTCTTCATGCTAGTATTGTATATCATTTAGATATATGTATGCCCTGAAAAAAAGTGTGTTTTTTAGGTTTACTGACGAAGAGGTTGAGAGGCTAGAAGTCTATTGCGAATCAACAGGAAGATCTAAATCAGATGTCTTAAGAGAACTCATTATAAGCCTTAAGATTAAGAAAAAGCCGTCCTAGAAGGACGGGGCTTTAAACCAAAAATTTTCGGTAAAAAAATCCCAATAACAAGGAATTGGATACAAGCGCTTGATTTGATGCACTCCTTCGGGCAATGTTACTGACAGACTCCACAAAAATAATCAAAGTGGCAATACATAAATTTTAGAAAAAGACAGTCATACGGTTATTGTCTCAAGGTTGACCGAAATCTGAAAAGCTGCCGAGGTGCCACCGATGGCAAAACCACTCGGGAATAAACTCCCATCTTCGGGAGTTTTATGCCAAGAGAATGACTTGTCTTTTTCCAGATTGGGGCGATCGCCAACACAAAGGGCGATCGCCCCAATCAATGCCAGCGTCGCCAACAAACCCGTCAGCCCTGTCAACCCTTTTTCCTGCAACCGAATCAACACAGCAAGTGTTCCTACTAGGAAATCTCCGTTTGCTAAACTCATAAACCACCGAAATACATAGCTTTGGGTACCAACAAGAAGGTAGCGACACCCAGCAAAACTAGGCGGATGCCCAAGATGGTGGTCATTTTGTCTGCGTCTTCCCATGTGTAGCCAAAGAAAGAAGTTCTTGCTTCGAGAGTTGCTGGTCCTTTGAGGGAGTGAAAGATGCCGCCGAAGCCTAGAAAGGCTGAGCTGATTAGGTGAATCGCCCTAACGGCTAAGTACGGATCAGTATCGACAATTTTGGCTCCGGCACCCCCACCCAAGCCGAGTCTGGCTAGGTTTGGCAACAGGATTAAGCCTTGTTCGTACATGGGCAATTGTGGGTTAAAGCGGGAAAGCTCTAATAGGGTATAGGCTGCTGCCCATAAGACGATGAGGCCGGCGTGGGCGACGTGGCTACCGAGCAAACGACCGGAAAGGTTGATTAAGCGGGCGTTGCTGACCCACCAGGGAAATGATTTTCCTTCGGCTGGGAAAGATTTTTTTGCCATGCTGGTCACGGCCATTTACCTCTTGAGAAAGATGTCAGGGAAGTTTTAAGCGATTGCAGGTTATTGATATAGATAATCAACAATTTTAGTAGTTTCGTCAAGGGGTACTTGAGAAAAATTTTTACTGATTGGAGTTCAGGTATGTAAATCAGTAGGAAAAAACATCGCTATATCACGATTATGACTGTTTTTGGCGCTGGAGCGGAGTTTAGTCTCTCGTTAGCAAAAATAGCAGCTAAAGAAATACCTCTAAATTTATTGATAAATAATATGATTAAATAATATTATGGCTAGAGTATTTTTTAAGTAGCTATCTATCCAATCCTCTAGGAAAAGACAAGGTGGAAAAAGAAATCCGGTACTTTCCTATGGACAAGCTTTTATAAAAGTACGGTTAGAGGGGGCGGGATTGTTTTTTTTGAATCAAGAGAGTTAATGCCTACTTGTTGACATATTTATCTTCAATTCCAAACAACCAAGCCTGAGAGCATTTACTCTCAGGCTTTTCTAGCGGGATTTTTAACTGCTTGTTGCATTGGTCGCGCTAGCTCAAGCAGAGGATTTGGTTTGTTCAGCTAGTTGCTCGTTGTTGGGCAACTCCAGGCAATAACCAGCCCCATATACGGTTTTGATGTACCGAGGATGTCGGGGATCGGGTTCCATCTTGGTTCTCAGGTGTCTGATGTGTACACGAATAGTTTCGATGTCGTCGTCGGGGTCGTAACCCCATACTTCTTTGAGAATTTCGCTGGGAGAGACTGTCTGACCGTGGCGCTGAAGCAAGCAGTGCAGCAACTCAAACTCTAGGTGGGTCAGCTTGACAGTCTGATCGTACCAAACAGCTTCAAACCTTTCGGGGACAAGGGTCAGCGGGCCGTAATTCAGGATTTCGGAGTGTTTGGCAGCTTGGGGGATGCGGTCTGTGCGCCTTAGTAGAGCTCGCACTCGGGCTAGCATCTCTTCTAGTTCAAAGGGTTTGGTCAGGTAGTCGTCGGCGCCGGAGTTGAAGCCTTCTACTTTGTCTTGAGTTTGACTTAAGGCTGTCAACATCAAGACGGGAATGTCTGAGGTGCGCTCGTCACGCCGCAAACGCTGACATACCGTGAATCCGTCTACTCTAGGCAGCATGAGGTCTAACATGATCAAGTCGGGGAGCAGTTGTATTGCTAGTGCCTGACCTTTGATGCCGTCTTCTGCCTGGGTGACTTCGTAGCCAGCCATTTCTAGGTTGACGGCTACGAGTTCGGCGATCGCCGCGTCATCATCAATAACAAGTATCCGGGGCATCATTATTTATCTCACCGCTAACCGAATGGCAGATCCTACAGCCTTCTGGGGGTTCCAGGTAACTTTAACGAACAATTTTTTAATTTTAAGCTTCATTAAGGATTATAAGGTTGATTAAGAACTTTCAGGGCTCTGTAAATATTCTTGTAGTAATTATAAGCCCTAAGAGGGCTTATCAGAAAACTGTTGGGCCAAAATGTTGCTGGGGGCAAATTTTTGGTCGGCCAGAACAGCCTTAACTTTTGCAGGGTGCGTCTGGGGCTTCACAGGATCGCCCTAACGGTAGTCCGCGTCTTCCATGACCCTGTTAACCATTAACTGTAATTTTTTTAACTTAGTTAATTTTGCTTAAAAAATTTTTGTGTTTTTTGAGGGGTAGTGCTTGGTTTGTTGGGGTATTGACGGTATTATTAAATAATATTAATATAACTATTTATCAAACAAATAAACACTATTAGAATTATTTAATTGTATCATATAAAATTCAAATACTCCATCCCGCAACCTGAAAATTTTTGGTCAATTTTTTGCCTGTGGGGCTAATTTTTTTCTCGGCCTGGAATCAGGAAAACAACCGATAAAAACCGCTTGCATACCTACTGGGGGCGAGTTTGCGATCGAGCTGGCTGAGTATTTTTGTTGGGAACAGTCGCGTTAGAGCCTAATTTTTGGAAATAAAGGCCGCCGATGGTGGCTAAGAATAGTGTGTAAACCCCTGCTTGGACGAGATAAAGTCGATCTCTGTATCCAAACAGTGCTTTGAGAAGCACTCCTGGAAATTGTCGATCGGGCAAAATTTCGGCTGCATTCCACACCATAGGCCCTAAAATACAAGAGTGGACTGGTGCGAGGCGATCGTAATAAACACAAATTGCTGCATACTTGCTATTCATCTGTGACAAAATCCCAGCGGCTTGGTCAAAATGTTTGAGTGCAGATACTGCCAAACCTGCCACTATTAACAGCAACAAAATCCCCATAAACTTGAAAAACAGGCGGATATCAATTTTGACACCCCAATAGAACAGTAGCGCGCCAATGATTGCCGCCCCAGTCAAACCAGCCAAAGCTCCCAAAGCGGGGCTGAAACCTTGTTGAAATTGAGCGCTGACAAATATAACTGTTTCAAAACCTTCGCGCAGTACCGCAATAAAAATTAAGCCAAATACGCCCCACCCGGCATTGGTATTTTCTGTCAAAGCTGCTGTAACTACTCCTTCAACTTCAGCTTTGAGAAAGCGCGCTTGCTGAGTCATCCAAATTAGCATCCAGCTTAGCATTGCGATCGCCACAATGCCCAACACGCCCTCTAATAGCTGTTTAATGACTGGTGCGTAAGGCTGCTCGGATGTTGATAGTGCTGCGAGCACTGCATTGAAGAGAATACCCACAATACCGCTAGCACCAATGCCGGCTGCGACACCTGCATAAACCCAAGAAGTGAGGTGACTTTGCTCGGCTTTTTTGAGGCAAGCTAGTACAATTCCGACGACTAAGGCGGCTTCTACGCCTTCGCGCAGGGTAATTACAAAAGTGGGTATGGCTTCACTAAAATTCATTTTTTATAATCATGGGGCATGGGCATGGGGTATTGGTCATTGGTGATTGAAAATAACCAATAACCAATAACCAATAACCAATAACAACTAACTAAATGATTAAATCAACTATAATCCCGTAGCATTTTTTTCAGTTCTACTTGGTGCAATTCTTCTTGTCCAATTAGATTGCGGGCATATTCTTCCAAATAAACACTGGAGTCTGTCACCACGTCAAGTAAAGATTTATACTTTTTGAGCGCTTTTTTCTCGTGATTTAAACTTTCTTCTAACAAGTCTTTCACCGAGTGTTTGTAGGTTTCTTCGATGGGAGCAATTTTCTGACTAGGATGCCCCTCTAAACCAGTGAGAATTTCTCCTGCTTGTTGGGCGTGGATTAGAGATTCCGTGGCTTGTGCTTTAAAAAACTGCACGATGGGAATCCGGTTTGGCCCTGTCACCATTAGTGAATAGTGGGTATAGCGCACGACACCTGCCAGTTCCCATTCCATGATGGTGCATAGCAGTTCCTGGGTTTTTTTCTCGTCAAGTTCTTTCATTTGTTGTTTTAGAAGTAGCATGCCTGAGAGGGCGCTCTTTATAATATCACATTTAAGTTAAAAATCAAAAGTAAGGTGAGCCATCAGCACCTTACCGGAGAGATGTTGTATGTGAATTACGGGTTAACTTCTAAGGTTCCCGTAGGAGCAAACACGACAGTAAACTTAGTGACTGGTGCTGCACTGTTACTGCTAGTTTCGGAAGATTTCCGCAGATTTGGCAAAGCAGTTTCTTGGTCGTAATCCTTGGCTGGTTGATTGAGTGGCTGGAAATTGTCGATCGCCCCATCTTGACTTGGACTGACTCGATAGACTAGATTTTGATTGAAAGTAGGGCTAGTTTGCCAACTTCGATCGATGCGATCTTACAGTTTAAGAGTTAACTCATCTAGCTTGGCCAGCTCGGTAATTTCTGTTCTCTGATTTGTTCCATCTACCGCCTAAACTTTCGGCTGGGCTGCTGATAGCTGATTGAGTCCCGCCCTTAGCCACAGCATTAGCAACAGCATTAGCGGGATTTGGCCGCTCGATTGTCAAAGACTTGACGTGAAAACCGCGAAACTTTTCTTTTTGGCTAACGCGCCACATTGCGATGGGAAAAGTCATAAATAAAAGAGTCAAAGCTCCGAGGCTAACCCAAACAATTATGTGCATCTCCTTGGCGTTGACCAAAAAGCTAATGTACGCATTTGTGGCAAGATTTTATCGGCAACCTGCAGCAAGGGAAAAGCCAAATGTCCCGTATAAACCATTACCAGTAATGCCAACACTGCACCCATGCCGTGAATGGTTCCCATCCACCGCTACCAAGGGCTGGGATGCAGTAGGTTAACTAAAGGTAAAAACAGAAATAAACCAGCAGATTAAAAGCTAAGTCCGTAGACAGAAACTTGAGCGATCTCTAAGTGTTTGGAAAATTCAGAGGGAACTAAATGTCTGGGATTGAGCGTTGCACCACTGGCAAACATCCTGTAGGTTGTGCGGAAAATTACTTGAGAATAAGTGCATTAGTATTTTGAGTTTCTTGATAATGCAGCTCGTGCGGACAGAGCCGATCGCGCCAATGTGCGATCGACAACCGCCAACATACTACTAACTATATTAATTAGCAATAATTCTAGCTTTTTAGTTTCTAGAGCAATACTTTGGCTTTAATTAGCTATCGGGCAATTTAGCGGCTGCGATCGTCAACAGATTAATACAAATTATTCGGAAGAGGCGCAAATAAAAATAATTAGGGATCTTCAGTTTTTTCTTTATGTTTTTTTTAATTCTTGCTTGAGCTTGATGGTAAATACATTTTGTAGTTGAATCTGTATACAAACATTGATAATTCTTATCAAAAAGCGTGAATGTGGGGGGGTCGGTAAAATATCAGAATAATTCTTCAGGATTATTTAATGTTACATTTCTCATCCTCAAAACTCTGGCTGTGAAGCCGGAATCTATATCGAGTAAGCGATCGCCCGTCGCAAATCCCCCGATCGCTCGATCGCATTAATGCCCCCAGAGGGGGTTTTAAATTTTTGTAAGAAATAGTTGACTAAAGAGTTGGAAGTTCTCTTGTTTGGATACATCAATGCACATACCTGATGGTTTTCTTTCACCGCCAGTAGCCATTGCCACCGGCATAGCAAGCGCAGCAGCAATTGCAGTTGCCCTAAATCGAACCCGCGCCAGCCTTGGACTCCGACAAGCCCCAATCATGGGCTTAACCACAGCTTTCGTGTTTGCAGCCCAGATGATCAACTTTCCCGTAGCCGGAGGTACCAGCGGCCACTTGTTAGGAGGGGCGCTCGCATCCGTCGTTTTGGGGAACCCTTGGGCGGCAACTTTAGCGATGAGCACAGTTTTTATAATTCAGAGCGTGTTGTTTGCCGATGGGGGCATCACCGCCCTGGGAGCCAATATTTTTAATATGGGGCTAGTGGGCATTTGGGTGGGTTGGTGGCTGTTGCAGCCATTGCAGCAACTTTTGGGAGGTTCCAGAAATCGTTTGCCGCTAGCAGCAGGGATTGCAGCCGCCCTTAGCGTCGTGGCTGCTTCGATTTCTGTGGCGATCCAATTGGCAATTTCTGGAACAGTAGGGCTCACTATCGCATTGCCAGCAATGGTAGGCGTACATATTTTAATTGGGATTGGCGAAGGGATAATTACAGGTGGCGTTTTAACTTATCTCGTCAAAGTGCGGCCGGATTTACTGCCGGGAGAACAGCCACAATTGCAGAAATGGGTAGTGCCAGTAATCGGAGTTTTATTAATTGCCGGGGTGCTTTCACTGTTTGCTTCAAGTTGGCCTGACGGATTAGAAGCGGTAGCCGAAAAATACGGCTTTAAAGATAAAGAATCTGTGGCGATCGAAAATCCCACTCCTTTAGCAGATTACACAGTTAAAGGATTAGAAGAACAGCCGATTGGTACTAGCATTGCTGGACTTTTAGGGTCTGCCTTCAGCTTCGGCGCGGCTTTTGGGATGGCTCAGTTGGTGGTAAAACCTAAAGATGTCTAAACTCCCCATACCTTTTCGATTGCGAGTGTCTCTCACAATTGTGATTGGCATGGGTTTTCTGAAGACAGGCGCTTGGCTGTGGCTGGGAATTTATGGGGCGATCGCACTTTTCTGGTCGTTTTGGCTCAGGGCTCCGGTGCGAACTCTAGCCCAACTGTTGGGAGCCGAATTGCTTTTTCTTTCCTTATTAGTGCTGCCCCAAGGGTGGGAACGCGCCAGTTTTCTGTTGCTGCGTTCCCTACTTTGCCTGCTAATTATGAACAGTTTTCTGCTAACTTTGCCACCCCACAGTTTCGGAATCGCCCTCAAAGGATTACCCCTACCAGCAGGTTTGCAAGAGATTGTACTGTTAACGGGACAATACTTGGAAATCCTGCTTGCGGAAGTCAACCGCATGAAAATATCTGCCCAACTCCGGGGCTTATCGGGTACCGGAGGATGGCTGCGCTACGCCAGTGCTTCCATGATCGGAGCCCTTTATTTGCGAAGTCTCGATCGCGCAGAAAGAGTACACGCAGCCATGCTAATTCGCGGCTATAAAGGAAGTTTGCCCGCCGACTCAAAATCGACACCTAAAGAGCGACTCTGGCTGACACTAGCAATTTTAATAGCAGCCGGATTAACAATAGCTTCTTACGGTTATTCGTAATTGGGCCTTGGGCATTTAAGTGGTTCCCCGGCTCTGTCTGGGAATCGAGATCCAGAGCCTCTGCCTCGCTTCTTGCGGAGGAAAAGTGGAGGCAGAGCCTCCGGATCTGCGTTACCAAGCTCTGCCTGGGAACGAGTTGAAATTATTCAATCTAAATCTACAATCTAAAATCGGATGACTAATCTCAAATCCGCACCAACAATCGAAGTGAAAGACTTAGTATTTGGCTATCCCGAGCAAAAGCCAGTATTGCGGGGAATTTCTTTTACTTTGCAACCGGGAGAAAGAGTTGCTCTACTCGGCCTGACAGGTGCTGGGAAAAGCACTTTGCTCGAAAACTTGATTGGATTAAAAATGCCTCAATCTGGCGAGATCAGAGTGCAGGGAAAAAAGTTGGAAGAGGCGACTTTATCGCAGGCGCGCCGGCAGATTGGATTTTGCTTTCAAGATGCTAACGACCAGCTATTTATGCCCACTATTTTAGAGGATGTCATGTTCGGGCCGCGCAATTACGGAGTGCCGCCGGGAGTTGCGCGCGATCGAGCTTTAGCGCTATTAGACGAATTTGGTTTAGTAGAATTTGCCAACCGTTCGGCCCACGAACTTTCGGGAGGTCAAAGAAGGTTAGCAGCCTTGGCAGCAATTTTAGCATTAGAGCCGGCAATTTTAATCTTAGACGAGCCGACTAACGGACTCGATCCGTCGTGGCGGCGTCACTTGGCGTCAGTTTTGTCCCAATTGCCGATCGAGGTAATTTTGATCGCTTCTCACAATTTGAATTGGATCGGAAAAACGACTCAAAGGGCTTTAATTTTGGCGGATGGTGAGATTAAAATTGACAGACAAACCCAAGATTTGCTGGGAGATAAATCAACTCTCGAATATTACAATTTGCCGCCAGATTGGTAATTAAGTATTGGTCATTAGTCATTACATAAAGCAGTCATAACTAACCACAAGCGATTGCTTTATTTTTGCTCACTAGGGTAACAATTCGGGGGGGGTACAGGCAGTATATATCTGTAATTAAAGATCGAATTTGCGGACAGCTTCATTGTACATATGAATAGCTAAATCGCGCAAAATTTGTTCATTTTGAAACTCACTTCCTAACTTCTCTTTGGTCATTTGAACACACATTTTCATCAAGTTAGATGAATTTTCAACATGAAGTGCGATCGCTTTTTGCTTGTCTTCAAAACCCACCTCGATTTCCGCCTGCATGTTGACCGATTGAGCATTCGCAAATTCCTCTAAATTTTTAGCCCTTTTTTCCTGCTTTCTCTTTTGTAGTTCCTCAGAAAAACCCCCAGCAATTATCCCCGCAGGTAACGCAAAAATTCCGATTCCCAAAAATGCTAACATGGCTCCTAACAATTTCCCTAAAGGAGTGATTGGATAAATATCGCCGTAACCAACAGTAGTTAATGTCACAACTCCCCACCACATTGCATCGGGGATGCTGCCAAAAGCTTCGGGATGTGCCTCGTATTCAACAAAATACATGATGCTAGAGGCAAAGATTAACAGAATGAAAACTGCAAAGGCAGTGGCTATCAACTCCTCTTTTTTAGAGTACAACACTGCTCCCATAGTTCGTACTGACTCTGAATAACGGCTCATTTTGAGCAAGCGCAACAAGCGCAGAACACGAATTAAATTAACGAAGTCCAAACTAGGAAATAACAGCAAAAAGTAAAAAGGTAAAATCGCAACTAAATCTATCAAACTTAGCGGTGTAAGAGCGTATCTCAATCTTCCCCAGAGCGGGTGGCTGTATCGGCGATCGGCTGTAGACACCCACAGCCTCAAAATATATTCTATGGTAAATACAAAGGAGGAAACAATTTCGATGTTGGCCAAAAGCGATGTGTACTCTGGCGACAATGTGGGCGAAGTAGAAGCAATAAAAGCTGCGACGTTGATCAGGATTAAACCAGTTATGACAACATCATCTGCTAAACTGTATAAATTGCTTGAGTCTGAGGTTTCTAAAATCTCATAAATTATAGTTTTGATTTTTTTACGCATCTGAGTTTGTCCTAAAAACTTAGCAATTTACGCTCGCGCTTGACTACAGTATAAGCAATTAAGTTCAAAAAAATAAGCAGTAGTTGTCCTAAAGCTAAAAAAATGGTTTCTTCCCAGAGGCTCTTGTTGCCAAATTCAATATTTCTCATGGAAAGTGGGTTGTTTGGGGCAACGGCGTTCTAGTAAAATTTATAGTTGATCTGGAAAGAATTTCCAACTACTACTGGGTTTGCAGGCAAAAATCATGAAGGTAGCCGTATTTAATACTAAATCCTACGATCGCACTTTTCTGACAGCAGCCAATGTCGGTGGTCAACACGAGTTGGTTTTTTTTGAACCGCATCTGACCCTGGAAACCAGCGTTTTGGCTGCTGGATTTCCGGCCGTTTGCGCGTTCGTGAACGACTGCTTGGACGCGAAAACGCTCGGGGCGATCGCCGAACAAGGCGTCCGCTTGCTAGCCCTGAGATCCGCCGGATTCAACCACGTCGATTTAGCAGCAGCGAAGGATTTAGATCTAACTCTGCTGCGAGTTCCGGCTTATTCTCCCTACGCAGTGGCCGAACACGCAGTCGCTCTGATTTTGTCCCTCAACCGCAAAATCCACCGGGCCTACAACCGCGTCCGCGAAGGCAATTTCGCCCTAGATGGCCTGTTGGGTTTTGACCTCCACGGAAAAACCGTGGGAATCGTCGGAACAGGCAGAATTGGCGCAATTACTGCCCAAATTCTGCACGGATTCGGGTGTCGCCTGCTGGCATACGATGTTTACCACAACCCAGATTGCCTCGCCCTAGGCATGGAATACGTCGCACTCCCGGAACTCTTCGGCGCGTCTGATATTGTCAGCCTCCATTGTCCGCTGATACCAGAAACTTACCATTTAATCGGTGCAGAGGCGATCGAGCAAATGAAACCGGGGATGATGCTGATCAATACCAGCCGCGGTCAGTTGATTGACACTAAAGCTGTTACCAAAGGACTGAAGTCTGGTATAATTGGCTACCTCGGCTTAGATGTGTACGAACAAGAGACGGATTTGTTTTTTGAGGATTTGTCAAATCACGTCATTCAAGACGACGTTTTTCAACGCTTGCTGACTTTCCCCAACGTCCTGATTACCGGACACCAAGCTTTTTTCACCGAGGAAGCTTTGAAAAATATCGCCGAAACCACGCTCGCCAATATCACCGACTTTGAACAAGGACGCCCTTGCCCGAATCAAATCGACCTCGCTCAAGTGAATAAATGAGTCAAAAGACCGATTTTGCAGCGAGGGGAATTGTTTACAATCAAGTCTTATCGTTATTTTTGCTTGCAATTTGTGAGGCTCTGCCTTAGTCTCATCAATTAGTCCCTGCAGCGCGGATGCTGTGCTAATTGCCGGAGAATTATACTGGCAGCAATTCACAGCCTGCAATTTTACCTGACAACGGAGGAAGTATCCAATGACACAAGCTAACTTTTCGGACGAGACACAAACAGTTACTGAAGTCGTCACAGTAGACCTGGTGCCTGACCAACCGGGCGTCATGACTACGACAACCCCAGAAACAACGACGAGCCAGTTCCAAGATATTAAAGACCAAGTTATTACAATTTTGTCGGAATTTCCAGCCTATCTCTCTAATTTTTTTGCTGACTACCAAAAGCCCCTCATAACTGTTGGTTTAATTCTGGCAGGCGGTATTAGTATTAAGGTAATGCTGGGAGTTTTAGGTGCTCTTAATGATGTCCCTTTGGTAGCTCCAATTTTTGAGTTGATTGGCATGGGATATACGGGTTGGTTTGTTTATCGCTATCTGCTCAAGGCTTCTGATCGCCAAGAGTTGTTAACGGAAATTGATTCTTTAAAAGAACAAGTTGTGGGTAAAGAGTCTTAAACGGATGTTGAAGGAAGAGGGAAGAAGGAAGAAGGAAGAGGGAAGAAGGAAGAGGGAAGAAGGAAGAAGGAAGAGGATTTTTCTTGCTCTCCCTTCTCCAAATCTCCGACTCCTCACTCTCCCCCTCTCCCACTCTCCCGCTCTCAATTTGGATGGCAAACTTGTTGCAAAGTGGCGGTAAAGTCGGGGTAGGAAATGGCAGCAGCTTCTGCCCGGTGAATGTTAGTAATACCTGTGGCGTTGAGGGCTGCGATCGCCAAACTCATGGCGATTCTGTGGTCGGTGTAGCTGTCAACATCCGCGCCGCTCAAAGGAGTTCCCCCGGTAATTTCTAAACCGTCGGGTAACTCGGAAATTTGGGCTCCCATGCGGTTGAGTTCTGCAGCAGTCACGGCCAGCCGATCGCTCTCTTTGACTCGCAACTCGGCCGCATCTCGAATTATTGTAGTACCCGATGCAAAGATTGCCGCTACGGCCAAAATCGGGATTTCGTCAATCAGTCGGGGAATTAAGTCACCCGCAATGGTGCATCCCCGCAATTGGCCGGAACTACGAACCAAAATATCGGCTACAGGTTCCCCAGCCGCCTCTCGCTGATTTTGCAGTTCAATGTCCGCGCCCATCATTTCCAAAGCTTCCAAAATGCCTGTACGAGTTGGGTTAACGCCGACATTTTCGACTACGAGCTCGGAACCTGGGACGATCGCCCCAGCAACTAGCCAAAATGCCGCCGAACTAATATCCCCCGGTACAATCACATTCTGCCCTTGCAGTTGTGTCGGCCCAGTAACTGTCACGCTACAAGTTTCTGGATCGACGCTCAATTGAGCTCCAAACGCTCGCAGCATCCGCTCGCTGTGATCTCGCGACAGAGCGGGTTCTGTGACTGTAGTTTCTCCCTCCGCCATCAAACCGGCGAGCAAAATGCAAGATTTAACTTGAGCCGAGGCGATCGGAGAATGGTAGTGAATTGGTTTTAACTGCTGTCCTAGTATCGCTAAGGGAGCTAAAGAATTACTTTTTCGGCCCCAAATTTGCGCTCCCATTTGTTGCAGCGGTTTAATGACGCGCGACATCGGGCGCGATCGCAGAGAACTGTCACCCGTTACTGCATAAAAACGCCCCGGATGAGAGGCTAAAATTCCCAACATCAGCCGCATCGTCGTGCCGGAATTGCCCGCATCCAAGACTTCTACAGGCTCCTCTAACTCGCCAATTCCGACGCCCGTGACTGTCACCCGTTCCGCGTTGAGTTCAGAAACTTTGGCTCCCAGAAGCGAGAAACATTTAGCAGTGCTGCGGGGGTCTTCCCCTAGGAGTAGTCCCTCAATAGTAGTTTCACCTTGGGCGATCGCACCCAACATCAAAGCTCGGTGAGAAATCGACTTATCGCCCGGAACTCGAATCCTCCCCACCAGTGACAAGCCCGAGGCCGGTTTTTTAATGCTTAAAGTTTGGCTTTTGTCAAGAAGCGTAGTAGTGATAATGTCAGCTTGCATTGAGATAAACTAGGATTGGATGGCGTTAGCTATCCTACCTTTTTCCCAGTCCTAAGTCAGTCGTCTTTTGCTATGCGGGTTTTTTCCCAATGTGTCCGGTTAACTCAAAGGCTGATTAAACTCGCCCCCACAGTCTGCTATCAGTTATCGGCGACAAGGGAGGACGGACGCAACCGCACGGATTTCACATTAATTTCACATTAATTTCACAAATATTATCCGTGTATATGCGTAGATTTCATGTCCTGCTATCAGTTATCGACCAGATGATTGAATTTTGACTGAACAATTTTAGATTTTCGATTGCGAGTTGTAGGTTTTTCATTTTTTTAAGCAAAAGCTCCGGAATTTGGAACCCAGCTAATCTAAAATCTAAAATATAAAGCCTACAATCTCAAATCTCAAACCGCCCAATTCACAACAACTCCTAAACTTTTATTTATGCTGACCCATCACCGCAAGCCTGTAAGTTTATCGCTGGTATCCACAGATTTACCTTTGTGGTCATTCGTTGAAACCGGTGCTACCCTTTATCAAAAAGACCGCGATCGCTTTCACTTGTTGTTGCACGAACCAGCAATAATCGATCGCGAATTTTCCGACGGTTCCGACGAATCTGCCGAGCAAGTTACAATCTTGCCCCCAACTACAAAACCCCGGTTGCTCTGGCTAGAAGTTTCGCCCTATCGAGTCATTATGACTATGCAAGGAAACGGCAAATACAGTTACCGCCACTGCTGGGAACGAGGAATGTACGGCCTGAGCCGTTATTGGCTTCAGGGCGAATCGCTGGCGACTCCCGAACAGTTGCGACTCCGCAACTTCACCCGCAACTTGACGCTGACAGGAAAGCCGGAACCGGAACACTTGCAGTTAGAATATGAGTTGTGGTCGGAGAAAGTACAACTCGGTCGCTATATTTTGAATCTAGAAATTCATCACTAAACTGGGTAATTGGAAAGGGGTAATTGGAAATGGGTAGATACTAGCTGAAGGCAAGGCATTCCTCAAATTCATTCACCCCCTGTGCGCTGTTGGGGTTCGCGTTGCAATCTCCCAACTCAAAACTCTTAGCGTTTAGCGATCGCTCTTACAATAATTAATCAGTTTGCTAGTCAAAGCGTCTTGATTTGCGGCTGCTTGATTCGCCTGTTGGCCAGCTTTAATAATATCTGCTTGAGCTGTTTGGATTTGCTCTCGACCTTCTATACTTGTAGAAGCGAGATTGCCAGCCTGAAGACTTTTGCTTATGTCCCCCAGTGCCTGACTAATTTCTTGGAAGGATTTAACCGATGGCTGCTGAATTTCTTTGAGGGTTGGATCTGTTATTCGCAGATCCTCAAGTTCATTCGCTATCAGGTTCAAATTTTTAGCTAAGTTGTCGGTCGTTGCAGCATCGTTGCTGTCTTTACCAACATCAAGGAGAGCGTTGCCTTTGTTGACAATTTCAGTAAATTTAGTACACTGGACAGCTCGGCTATCGCTGCAACTAATCGTCAGCGTACAGCAAGCAACAACTATCAGCAGGATGGCAATCTGTTTGCGAAAAAAGTACATGAAGCCTCGGTTGCGAAAAAAGTAGATTCTGGGATTTTGTGGTAGAGTGCGTCAGCGATGAGCCGATATATCGACTGTGGAAAAACTTTCACGGCATTCAGACACGCTCTACTAAGCTAAACTACGTACCTGTTTAGGAACTATGGTCAAAAACAGCAATAACCTAAAGAAGGGAAGCATTTGGGGATATCTTACCCTGCTTTTGCCTATTTCCTTGACGGCGGTTGCCAGTTTCGAGTCGGGAAGGATGTTTTGGGCGATCGCCACCACAGCGGGCATTGCTTGGGCTTGCAGGCTCTACCAGCAGCAGCAAAAAAATAAACTCGCTCATTTAGACTCGATTTTTTACAAGTTGATCAAGGAAAATCAAGGGCGAGTTACGGCTTTGGATTTGGCGATGAATGCGAAACTCCCCGGAGAAAAGGTTCAAGAGTATCTCGACGAACGAGCCTCTGAGTTTGCCGCAGATTTTGAAGTGACGGAACAAGGCGGAATTTTGTATTATTTTCAAATAGCTCCACCTGTCACTCCAAGCGAAACACCTAATGCGGCAATAGCTGTTCAAGAGCCTCCCACAAATCGGGAAAAAGCACAAGATAAAAAACCAAATTTATTCCCCATTACTCAAACCAAGACTCCTGGAAAACCCAAAATCTCTTTTACCCAGACGGAACTCTCCCGCAGATTCAAAGTTCACGCAACTACGATCGGCAAGTGGAAACTTAAGCCGGAGTTTGCTCAGTGGAGCCGCGAAAAAGACCCCGAGGATCTGACCTGGGAATATTCTACAGAAAACAAGCGCTTTTATCCAAAAGAGTGAGTTCCTCCGGTATACGCTAAAATATATCAAGAAACCCGGTTTATACGACGCTCTGCGGTTGCTAACGAAGAATTTGGGAAGAAACCGGGTTTCTGAGATATGAGCGCGTCTTGGACTGATTAGACCGCCGTTGACCGACCGACCTCTTTAGGTTATTTTAAGTAAAATCGTGTTTTGCTGAGTTTGCCAAATAAAAATCGGTAAATTCGATCGTCCTATCTGTGACTTTTTTCTCCTATGTCCAAAACAACCTTGCGAGTAGTCGCCCGTCTCGTCGCGTTTCCTGACAAAGTAGCAGAACTTAAATCTCTGCTGCTGAGCATTATGGAACCCACTCGCAAAGAAAAAGGCTGCATCAAATACGAACTCCTGCAAAATCAAGCCGATGCCACAGATTTTACCTTCGTTGAAGAGTGGGAAAGTGCAGATTTGCTCGAACTACATCTCGGTTCAACTCACATTCAAGACGCCGTACAGAAATTAGACGGTTTGGCCGTGGGGCCTCCAGATATCCGTCGCTATGAATTGCTAGCTTAATCCGCTTTTTAGAGCACTTTTATTAAGGTTTTTGAATTAGCTTCTATTTCTCCAAAGTTTGCGGGGCACCCTACATATAGAGGTTCTGCGTAAGTCCAATTCTACTCACATCTTGCACTATTCTCGCTGAACAGGCAAGATGCCTGTTCCACAAAGAGTAGATTTTATTGTGGAACAGGCATCTTGCCTGTTCAAAAAAGGATTATTTACAATGGTGCAAGATCTTAGATTCTACTAAATTCGGAAAAGTTTATGACATTAGCAACAATAAAACAGTTATTTATTTATCCAATTAAAGGGCTGACACCGCAAGCAATGTCGGAGTTTGCTTTAACAGCCGGACACGGAATTAAGGGCGATCGAGCTTTTGCCCTCATGTTTGCAGATAATATTGAAGCAGCAAAGATACCCGCCCAAAATGTCCCTTGGATGAGCAAAAAACATTTTGCCGTTCAAAATGATTGGCCTTTGTTAGCAGCTTTAGAATGTCATTATCAACCGGAAACGACCGTTTTAACAGTCAAGCGTGAAGGAGTTGAAGTGTTATCGGTCGAAACGAACACAACAGCGGGGCGCGATCGCATCGGCACTTTTTTCACAGAATATCTGGCCGCAATTGAACCCACAAAAGAAGCGAGACACCCGCAGTTTGCACCTTTGCAATTAGTCGGCGACACCAGCGGCGAAACTCGTTATCCCGATCGAGAACCCGTACACATCTCTTTACTCAGTCAAGCCACATTAGACCAATTAACAGAAATCGCTGTTCAAAACATTGACGTGGGCAGATTTCGCCCGAACATTGTGCTAGAAGGTATGGCAGCTTGGTCAGAATTTGAGTTGATCGGAAAACAGTTTCAATTAGGCACGGCGCGCATAGAAGTTACAGCACGAATCAATCGCTGTGTCAATATAGAAGTGAATCCAGAAACGGGCGATCGGGATATTTCCCTACTCAGTTTACTGCAACAGGAATTTGGTCACGCACAAACAGGAGTTTTAGCAAAAATTATCAACAGCGGCACAGTTAAAATCGGGGATGTTTTGACTTCTTATTAATAAAAAGCGACATTAAGATTGTGAATGCTGGCTAACTTCCTCTACTGATAAACTCAGTGCTTCTGCCACTTGCTGTGTATTCAATCCCATTGCCAACAACCGAGGGATAGCATCCCGCCGTGCTTGCGCTTCTGCACTCAAAGCCTGCTCTGCTAAGGAAGCTCGTTCTGTACCTGTCAGCAGCAAATTGCCCTCGCTATCCCACCACCGCAGCCACAGCATTGTCTGGTTTTGATAACTGCCTTCCCACAATCCTAATTCTACGCCCATTGGCGCGATCGGATAATGACCGCGATCGTTCGGAAGCAACTGCTGGTAAAACCCATTTTTCAGGTTGTAAACCTCCAGCCTGCCACTATTGATCTCATAGATGCCATAAAACGGAATCCGCATGATCCGCTCATATACCCAAAACTTCCCAGGCCTTTGTGCCGCTCCAACTTCCGAGTACGATAGTGGGGTTGTGTCCCGCTCTTCGGAACCATCTCCTGATGCGAACTCCAAAGCAATCATCGGAGCCATGAATTCCCGCCACAGCACGTAAGAGCGACGAATCTGATTTCCGAGTGTTGGTGGCACATTCGGCACGTAGAACCAGTCTGGAGCTTCTGCTCCCTTTTCAAGCGGGTCAGTTTCTCGCCAGTAGATGCCGCAGTCTTGCCCTATAGCATATTGCCCATCGGGATGAAGCTCTTGCAATACCGACCCGATCGAATCAGTCAAAATAATACTCTGGGGATGCTCCTGAAAATTCTTCACAAAAGTGCCATCTTCCTCTGGCAGTTGAGTGTGGTCGGGGAAAGGAGAGGGAAGGACAATTTTTTCGGTTGCCGGGGTCATGCGACCTCTCAAGTATTGCAGCTTACTTGAATATCTTAACTCATCCTGCTTCCGGCACCCTCACCTTATTACCAATCAAGTTCAGAAAACTCGTGCCAAAATGTTGAATCTCCAAAAAATTAGCATAAGCAGGAGTTGACTTGTAAACTCTAAAAGTCCGCATAATTCCTAAAGTCGCGGCACTTTCCAGCGGGCCGATAAAGCTAGTATCTCTGTCTAAAAAATGAGACTGCTTAGCCCAGTGTGCCATCTGTTCCGCATTCAAAAAATAGCAGCCGGAATGAGGATTCAACGCCCGCTCAAAAGCGACTGTTTGTTCCATAATTTTTCCCATTAACTTCCGGTGATCCTCTACATTTTGAAACGGAGAAGTAGCTGAGTCTGCTAAATCACCATCAACATAGGCTTTAAACACTGCGCCTTTAGGCGCTATTTCATAGCGATTAGGTTGTAGTAAATTCCCATTTCCCCCGTGATGCGTAAACCACTTTAATTTACTAAAAAACCACGGATCATGCAGAATTAAATCATCTTCCAAATAACAAAAATAATCGTACTTGTCTAGACACGCTCGCAAAACTGCTTGACACTCAAACCCCAATAGCAGCGGTTCGCATTTTGTAGCGTGGTGCATAAAACATCTGGGCTGCACTGGCAGTTGAGGCAACAGATGATAACCCTGAGTAGTGCAAACAACAATGTCAATTTCGTGCTGTTGAGATTGATTTGCTGGGATAGTTGCACATTCGCTAATGTCAATCATGGACTGAGATTGACCGTACAAAGCTTGCAGCGATGTCACGCAAGCGGTTAAAGCATTTAGTCGCGGTTGCGGATCATTTCGTTGGGAAGCGTGTTTCCCGTCGCCGCTGGGATTGTAAAAGTGAGCAATAGTGAAGAGAATTCGCATTGGTGTGGAGTAACAATTAGAAATTAAACAATAAAACAGAACGATCGCACAATAACCCTATAAATCTTACCGCATTTAGTCACCAAATAACTCTGGCAGGCGATCGCGCAACTCAGCATTTAAACGTGGCAACTCGTCGCGCATCTGTAAGTACCAATCTCGGCGCTGTCGGTAGTGTCCGCACAGCAAGCGGTTGTCGCGCACCCATTCGTAAGCATTCGCGGCTATTTCCCGGCGCATAGAAGTGTCAGAAATCAGCGAATTTAGTTTGGTTTCAAACTCTTTTTCATATCTATAAATCAATCCGGTTTCACCTTCGACTATCGAATGTTCGTACACAGTGGGACTGGCCAGCACCGCTACTCCCCGCGCCGCACATTCAATAAATTTTAAGTCGGATTTCGTTTCGTTAACCGGGTTGGAAACAAGCGGCAGCAAAGCTATATCGCAACTGTACATGATTTCTTGATACCGTTCGTAACTGCAAAATGGTTCAAATTCTTTTTGCTGTATTTTCAAGGATTCAAAAAATTTTCGGTCGTGGATTACTTTAACTCGAATCCGGTGCTTGTGTGTGACTAAAACTCGATTGAGTGCTGCCATAATGGGCTGCCAATCTTTTTCGCGGTTGAGTGCACCAAAAAAAATTGTGACGGTATCTTCTGCCGGATAAATTCGCGGCGGAGGTAGATAAGCTAATTGATTGGGAAATACGGCAACATTTGGATTGTAGTGCCGCAAAATTTTTGCGAGGGGTTCTGTAGAAGTTTGCACGCAGTGACAGCCGCGATAGCTGAGGTAATTATTATCTGCATATTCGCGGCGGCGGATGGGATTGTCGTCAATTTCAGCTACTATTAAATAGCCTTGTTGCAACAGTTCTTTGAGTTGGGGAATGTAGGCGGGATATTGCATAATTGTCCGCTGCCAGATGAAAACTTTTTCTTCTCCCGCCAGGGGGGGAATTAATCCTGCTGTTTTCACGCCGGATACGGTGCGGACACCGGGAATTGTGGCGCTAAATTTGTCCGGTTCCAAAACTCGCACGCGATCGCACCCTGTAGGAGCCATAATGATAGTCTGAATCAGCAGTCTGCGCGCAGGTACGGTCGATTTGGTCGATCGCACGATATAATGTTCAGCACCTGTTTCCGTAGCAAAGCTGCTCGATGTGAGCTCTAAAGCCTTTACCATTGGATGTAGTAATTCCTGAAAGTGGACAAAATTTTCGGTTTTGTGTCCCTTCCCCTGAAATTCGTAAACCTGCAATCCGGCTTGAGCAAATAGTGATTTAATACTTTCTAGGGTAAACCAGTGCTGCATCTTACTGTCGGGATTCTCCCACTGTCCCCGCAGCAGATTGACAATTCGCCGCCAGTATTGAACATTAGGGATTCTGGCGAGAATTTGCCCCTCTGGATTCAGCAAAGCACTGTACTGCTTGAGGACTTCCCAGGGGCTTTTGAGATACGGTAGCAAGTCGCCGAAAATTAAGCAATCGACGGTTCCTGGAGCGATGTCGAGACTTTCGAGAGCAATTTCTTCAATATTGGCTACAGTCACCCAGTTTAGGCGATCGACTGCAACTTTAGCTTTTTCTCGATCGCATTCAATGCCAATATACTGACAATGGGGATTGATCAGTTTGTACTGTTCGCCCGTCGAGCCCGTACCGCAGCCAATTTCGACAATGACTTTAGCATCCGGCGGTAGCAGCTTCAAGAAGTCGTGGTTGGCGCGATCGATCACTTTGTCTAAAATTCCTGATTAGTAGTTTATCCTAAAATAAAACAGAGCAACCCATGCCGACAGACAACCAGCCGAAGGTTAGCATTGCGATGCCAGTATACAATGGCGATCGCTATCTTTGTCAAGCACTAGATTCTCAGTTGCGAACTTTTTTTCTTTTCTCTTCTCTTGGTCTGCGTTAAGAGCGTTTCCTTTAAATCTTATTCACCAATCCTCCAGGATTGCTATATTTTAGCCAATATTCGGCAAAATTATAATTTCTTCTCTAGCCTACCTTTTTTTAGCGCAATTGAGCTGATCAATTAATTCTGCTTTTTCTCAAAAAATCCCCACTACACTGTGCTAAATACATTAGAAACTATGAACCCTAATCTAGGAATGAACATCGCCGGCTACATCAACGGCGAATTTGGCATAGGAGAAGGTGTCCGAGCAAACATCAGAGCCGCCGAAGCGGCCAACATTCCCTTCGCCATCAACAATTTTACCCGCAGTCCCCACCGCAAGAAAGACACCACCTATCAAAATTTTAGCGAAGATAATCCCTATCCCGTAAACTTAATTCAAGTCAACGCCGATGAAGTTGCAACCTTTATCAAACATATAGGTTCCAGTTATTTTGACAAAAAATACAATATCGGCTTTTGGGCCTGGGAACTTCCCGCCTTTCCCCCGGAATGGCAGCCCGCATTTAATCACTTTCACGAAATATGGACTTACAGCAACTATTGCGCCGAAGCAATTGCCGCAGTAGCGCCAATTCCCGTTATCAAAATCATGCCTAGTATTGCTCTCCCCGCACCTTCGCTGAACAGAGAAGCACTGAATTTACCGAAAAATAAATTTATTTTCTTGTTTGTATTCGACTTTTCCAGCCGCATCGAGCGCAAAAATACTTTAGCGACAATTCAAGCATTTAAACAAGCTTTTGGGGAAGATAACAGCGTATTATTGGTCATCAAATCTTCTAATTCCCACAAATTTTCAGCGGCGCACGCATCCTTAAACTCAGCCATAGCAAATAATTCAAATATCAAACATCTAGACGGCTATTTGTCCAAAAATAAACTTAACGGTTTGCTCTACAATTGCGACTGTTATGTATCCCTGCACCGCTGCGAAGGATTTGGCTTAACAATGGCTGAAGCCATGTTTTACGGCAAACCCGTAATTGCCACCGGCTATTCATCAAATACAGAATTTATGAATGTCGGCAACAGCTATTTAGTCAAGTATAAGTTAATCCCAATTGAGAAAGATTGCGGGCCTTACAAAAAAGGCAATGTTTGGGCAGAAGTCGATGTCGAACACGCTGCTGATTTAATGCGTCATGTCTTCAACAATTACCTGGAAGCTCAGCAAGTTGGAAAAATAGCTGCTGATGAAATTAAGACTTTACTGAATCCGCCAACTGTCGGGATAAAAATTCAAAACCGTCTGGAATATATTGCCGAAATTACAGATAATTTCAAAAGCTTGGAGCGCGGAATACGAAAAAAATCCTCTCAGGAGGCGACAGTAAAAAATGCACCACCTTTAGTTAGTATTTGTATTCCGACATACAACGGAGCGGCATTTATGGGCGAAGCGATTCAAAGTGCGATCGCCCAAACATACCCTAACATAGAGCTGATTATATCCGACGACGGTTCTACAGACGAAACAGTTGCGATCGCCCAATCCTTCCAATCGCAAACCTCACTCGATTTCCGCATCGTACTGCACCGCAACTACGGCTTATCACAAAACTGGAACTTCTGCATATCCCAAGCAAAAGGTCAATACATTAAATTTCTCTTTCAAGACGACTTGCTCGCACCCGAATGTATTCAAAAAATGGTCGAAGTCGCCCAACAGAACCCCGAAATAGGTATGGTTTTCTCCCCGCGCGGCATCACCATAGCTGAAAATGAATCTAACCCGATTTTGCGGAGTGCTTCCCACTCAATTAAAGATTTGCATAAAAGTTGGTCGAATTTAAAATCTATTCAGGCAGGAAAAGAATTACTGGCAGATACTAACTGCTTGAGCAACCCGATCAACAAAATTGGCGAACCGAGTACCGTCTTAATTGCCACGCGAGTCTTTGAAGAAATAGGATTATTTGATTCGGGATTATCTCAGTATGTAGACTTAGATATGTGGTGGCGAATCATGGGCAACTATCATATCGGATTTGTAGACGAAAAACTGTCCTCACTGCGGATTCATCCCGAACAACAAACTTGGAAAAACTTCGCGGCTGGGGAAAATCATAAAGATGTAGTAAGATTTTACAAAAAACTACTAAATAGTCCTGATTACAGTTTCTTGAATCAACAAATCAAACAGACAATCCGCCAAAAGCTGGCATTGAGAACCCAGCCGAGTTTATCGGAATTGTCAGCAATGCTTGAGCAATACAATAAATTTCCCTCAAAACAGCCTCTTCTCGCCCTGCGTGCCTACCGCCAACAGCTAGCTGAATATTGGCTGAATTTGCCAGCGAAAAAATTAGAAACGGCTTACTCGAAAGACGCGGGAAAAGCTCATAAATTGCTACTAGATAGCAGGCTAAAAAATGAAAGTTTAACCAACTCAGAACAAAGTTTGATCCAGCAGTTTTCCTCGAAACTTGCTGAAGGAGGGGAAATTGCCGAGAAGATTCAATATCTCCTCGCAGCGATGTTGTACCGCGACGCTTATCAGTTGCCACTTGAGTATAAAAATGCAGCGATTCCCCAGTGGTTTTTTGACGACTTTTTGAAATTTATATTTCAGTCTCCCGGTTATTTTCAACAAAACGGGGAAATAGAAAGGTACTCTGAATATTTCCAGCAGTTAATCAACTACGTCGCTGGTAATATCGCCAGTTTTCCCGATTCAGAAGTGTGGCGTTATTTGGCGGCTTTTATTGCGAAAAATGTTAGTTTCCAAGCTTTGTATTTGAGCGAGGTAAATCTGCTCAACATATTGAGTCAGCGATCTGATATTCTGGAATTTCATTTGAAAAATATCGGCTGTCAACTCGAATGGAATTTCCCTCCAAAAGAACCAGAAACCACTAAAATCCAAGTTGGCTTTTTGCTTGATAAAATTAGTGAGGAATTCGAGACTCGTGCAGCAATTACGAGTTTTGAATATTTAGACAGAAGCAAATTTGAAATTATCCTGTACTATTTCCAGGTACAAGACGAGCGACTGGGGAAATATTGCGAAAGTTGGGCCGACAAACTGGTGCAACTGTCAGAAGATTTGCCCCAGCAAGTCCGAGAAATTCGATCGCACGATTTAGATATTCTGGTAATCTGCACCAATACTACCAACACTTCTCAACCAAGCGCGCTGCTGTGCCTGCACCGACTAGCCCGGATACAAATAGCTCTCGGTGCATCAACCCCCGCCACCACGGGCGCCCGAAATATTGATTATTTCATTGCCGGAGATGTGACATTGGCCGCAGGTGCAGCAGCAGAGTATCGCGAACAATTAATTACTTTAAAAGGCTCGGGAGTTTGTTTAAGCTATAGTGTAGGCTCAGCACCTGCCATAGTTGAACCGACTCGTAGCAGTTGGGGAGCCACTGAGGAATCTGTAGTGTTCATGTCCGGCGCTCAAGCTTTTACAATTATCCCAGAATTGAGAGAAACTTGGGCAAAAATTATTGCGGCGGTACCAAATTCTATTTTAGTTTTGTATCCCTTTAGTTCCGCCAATGAAAACTATCCGACGGTGCCTTTTTACAAACAAATTCGATCGCTCTTTGCCGAATTTGGGGTTGACACAAAGCGCTTAGTTGTAATTAAAGCGCTGCCATCTCGCGCAGATTACATAAAATGTCTGGAATTGGCTGATATATATTTAGACTCCTATCCATACAGCAGTGCCTGCTATGCGGCAGAAGCGCTGTTGGTGGGGTTGCCTGTAGTGGTAAGAAAAGGGCAAACAACTCGATCGCGACAATCAGCCGCCGTGCTCGAAGAACTGCTAATTCCGGAACTGGTAGCAGACAGCCAGAAGTCTTATTTAGAGTTCAGCATAGCACTGGGAACCAACCCAGAACTGCGCCGGCACTACCGCGATCGAATCCAGCAAAAAATGGCGGCAAACCCCAAATATCTCGACAGTCGCGCTGGCTCGACCCAACTCGGCACACTCTTTGAAAGACTCTTCCGAGAGTGAAGGAAGAAGGAAGTTCAGCAACTAAGCAGTGTACGGGATTTAACGAATGGATGTTGAGGAAAGAAGGAAGGTGCCAGAAGTAAAGATTTTCCCACTCTCCCACTCTCGCATCCAGATACCATTATGAGAGCTGCGGGGAACCCCTCGGTAGGCAGAGCGTCAAGAAATAGACAGCAATAGCGCTAGCCCACTGACGGTCTGCTATCATCGGGGAATCGAGGGGTTAGTGGTTGTCGCTCTTTTCCTGCCACAGCTAAATTAAAAGGGGAAGCGCAAGTCAGTTGGAGATAAAAAAATGACAGGACTTTTTCAAATAGGCGATAAATTACTGCAAGCTCAGGATATGCCATCGCTCCTGAAGCGGTACCAGTTGATGCCGCAATTCTTGCGGGGTGTCATAGTAGACCAAGCGATCGCATCCTTTAGTTGCAGCGACGAAGAACGCAAATCCGCCGTGGAGAACTTTCTGGCACAACACCAACTGACAGCCCCCGAAGCTAAAGAAGCTTGGCTGCGTAGCCAAAACATGACGGAAGAAGAACTTCAAGAGATGGCCGTGAGGCCCTTGCTGATCGAAAAATTTAAGCAAGCCACTTGGAGACCTAAAGTAGATAATTATTTTTTAACCCGCAAAGCCAGCCTAGACCACGTAGTCTATTCCCTGGTACGCACAAAAAATCCAGCACTGGCAAACGAACTTTACTTTCGCATCCTCGAAGGGGAACAAACCTTTGCCGAAGTGGCCCGCGACTATTCCGAAGGGCCCGAGTCCAAGTCAGGCGGCTTGTTGGGCCCAGTACCCCTCAGCCAGCCCCACCCGGCAATCAGCAAACTGTTGTCCGTCAGCCAGCCAAATCAACTCTGGACGCCACGTCCTCTGGCAGAATGGATGGTAATTATTCGACTAGAAAAGTTCATGCCAGCCCAGCTCGATGAATCGATGCGGCTGCACTTGATTAACGAACTCTTTGAAAGCTGGCTCGCCGAACAGATCTCGCAAATAGGCCCGCTACAGCCCCTCTCTTCCGTGTCTTCAATATCATGACCGAAAGCAATTTCGTCTGGGGCCCCCGGATTTATCCGTGGAGACTTTAAAAAGCGTAGCATCCTGACAAAAAGCCTCCGGATTCATCTGTGGATTCAATCTAAAATCAAAAATCAAAAATCAAAAATCGGATGACTTCTTCCGCTGTTTCCCTCTCCCAAATTCAGGATTTCCTAGCTCAAACACCTCCCTTTGACCGACTCTCAGAGACGGCTATGTCAGCCTTGGTGGCTAAATGCCAACTCCTCGGCTACCGGACGGGGCAACCCCTGTTTGAACGGGAAAAAATGCCGACTCAGGTGGCAATTATCTATCAAGGTCAGGCCCGGCTGCTGGGCTTTGACCAGCGTTCGCAGCGCCACGTAAGTTTGCGCTTGGTGCAGTCCAAGGAAATCCTTGGCTGGGCTGGCTTGCTCAGGGGAGTTCCCTGCGAGACGGCGATCGCTTCTACAGATCTGATCGCGATCGTCATACCTGCCGAAGATTTCCTGAGCGTAGTGGAAAAACAGCCGACCTTTGGAGAAGCCTTTCGCGAACACTGTTCCTTGAGCGAAGTATTTGAACTGTTGAGCTTAGAGTTGCAGCGCCAAGCCGACGGCACTTCCAATCTCAAGGAACTCACCCTGCAAGCTTGGCAAGATGCGGCAGTTGTCAACGTGCCAAACGGCAACAAAAAAACTCAAGACCTCGCCAAAGAGCTAGATGCCGATCGAGTTTGGCTCGTCAGCAGCGGCGTCTTGGGTGACTTTCCCACCGGCAGCCGCTTCTCTGTGGAAAACGCAGCCAAATCCTTAAAAGTAGAAGGCCGCCTCGGCGCCCGCTTGGTCGGCTTCCGGGAACCCCCAGAACCCCAACCCGAAATAGAGTCATTAAATGGCACGACAGAGACAGCAGGCTCTGGCCAGAAGCCGCCCCGCGAAAAATACATCGAGGTTATAACCGGCCCAGACCGTCCCCCAGAACCAGCAAGCGGTCAAACAAAGGATGCGGCGAGATACCCAGTTTTCCGCGCCAAAGGGCAGATTGACAGTCCGCTAGCTTGCTTCCAGATGTTGAGCAAGTATTTCGGCCTTAAATTTCGTCGAGATATCATCCGCAAAGTTCTAGAAAATCAGTTAAAAACCGCTGGTTCTATCAGTATGCAAGCCTGCGGGGCGATCGCCCAAAGCATCGGCCTCACGCCCCAATTGGCGCAAGTGCCCGCAGAAGCCATCAACCGCATCAAAGCCCCCGTAATGATTAAATGGCAAGATAGCTTTGCCATTATTTACAGCATCACCGAGCAAGAATTGGTGCTCGCCACGCCCGAACAGGGGCTGATGCGGAAGCGGATACCTCAGTTTAAAGAAATCTGGGGCGAATCAGGAGAAGTCCTGCTGCTGCAAGCTCCGCAAGTCGAACAAAAAGAGCAGTTCAGCTTCTGGTGGTTTGTGCCGGCGCTGATGGAACACAAGACAGTGTTTTTTGAGGTCTTGCTCGCTTCGTTTTTTGTACAGTTATTTGGTCTTGCCAACCCATTAATCAGCCAAATAATTATTGATAAAGTATTAGGTCAGCGCAGCATTGACACCTTGGATATTTTGGGGGCATTTCTGTTAGGTGTTGCCCTGTTTGAAGGACTGCTCAACGGTTTGCGTACCTTTTTGTTTATGGACACCTCAAACCGCATCGATGTCAAATTGAGTGCGGAGGTAATCGACCACTTGCTGCGGCTGCCCCAGAATTACTTTGACAATCGGCGGGTGGGAGATCTGGTTTACAAATTCAGCATGATGGGCCAGATTCGGGAATTCATGACGAGTACAGCTCTGACAGTGGTTCTCGATGCGGTATTTTCGGTGGTTTACGTCGCCGTTATGCTCTCTTACAGTGTGCAGCTAACGTTTGTATCTTTGGCAGTGGTACCGATACTGGGGCTGATGATTGTTCTAATCAATCCGCTGGTGCTGCGCCTGATCAAACAGAGAAATATGCGTTTTGCTGACTCTCAATCTTATCTAGTGGAAGTAGTCAGCGGGATTCAAACTGTTAAGGCTCAAAATATTGAATTGAAATCCCGCTGGGAATGGTCTAGCCGCTACGCAAAATACATTACAGCCAGTTTTAAAACAATTATCACGGGGACTGCGGCCGGTACGATTAGCGGCTTTTTAAACCAGGTGGGTAACTTAGCTCAGTTGTGGGTGGGAGCTTATTTGGTACTGGGAAATGAGATTACTTTGGGTCAGTTGATTGCTTTCCGAATTATTTCCGGGAACGTGACTGGTTCGCTGCTGCGTTTTGTGAGCGTGTGGCAGAGTTTCCAAGAAGTCTCGATGTCGATCGATATGCTCAAGGATGTGGTCGATACGCCGACGGAAACCAGCGATGAAGACCGCAGCAATATCCCGCTGCCGGCAATTCAAGGTCAGGTTACTTATGAAGAGGTTTCCTTCCGATTCCTGGAGAGCGGCCCACTGCAATTGGCGAATGTGAATTTGGAATTTCCCGCTGGCAGTTTTGTGGGAATTGTGGGGGGAAGCGGTTCCGGTAAAAGTACCGCGATGAAGTTGTTGCAGCGTCTTTATCCCCCTCTGTCGGGCCGGATTTTTATTGACGGCTATGACATTTCTAAGGTGGAACTGTACTCGCTTCGCAGCCAACTTGGGGTGGTGCTGCAAGATACTTTGCTGTTTAACTGCTCGGTACAGGAAAATATTGCTCTGAGCAATCCCGATGCGAGTACGGATGAGATTGTGCGGGCTGCAAAATTAGCGGTAGCTCACGATTTTATTATGGGCTTGCCTGCTGGCTACAATACCATAGTCGGAGAGCGGGGTTCGTCGCTTTCTGGGGGTCAAAGGCAGCGTTTGGCGATCGCCCGCACGATTTTGCAAAACCCGAAACTGCTGATTTTGGACGAAGCTACAAGCGCCCTCGACTACCATTCCGAACGACAAGTTTGCAATAACTTAGCAGAAGCTTTCGCTGGCCGCACGGTGTTTTTCATTACTCACCGCCTGACTACCATCCAAAACGCCGACATAATTATTATGATGGATCAAGGTTCTGTAGTCGAGCGGGGAACTCATAAAGAATTAATGGCTCTTAAAGGGCGTTACTACTGCCTCTTCCAACAACAAGAGTCATCGAATACCTGATATCTAACAACTCACAACTGATCGCTAACGCTTAACAACTGAGAACTAACAAATGGCTATGAAATCGTTAATACTTTCTGAGCAACCAGTCATTCTCGAAAAACCAGCGATTTGGTCGCACTTGTTTTTGTGGATGATCATGCTGATGACCACTTCTGCTGTAGTTTGGGCTTATTTTGCTAGCGTAGAGCAAGCTGTCCCCGCTGTGGGTCAATTGGAGCTCAAAGATGGTGCTAGAGACATCCAAGCACCTGCTACGGGGGCAGTGGTTAGACTTCACGTTGAAAATGGCGATCGTGTGGAAAAAAACCAGCCTCTGCTCACTTTCAACCCCCTTGCACCCAGTGCCGATTTAACATCGATACAGAAAACTAAAGAAGCTCTGGAAAAGGAAAATAAATTTTACGAAGATGTTGTGAGTGGCAAAATTCAAGGCCCTGTTCCTTCTAACCTAGAATCAACAATCAAGGACAGACAGAGCCTCACGGCCCAAAATCAAGTGCTGCAAGCTTTGATTGACGAACTGTACCTCAATCGGGGAGCTAGCGGAAATTTTGATGGAGCCCAGCAAGGACTGTATGTTAATTATCGATCGGAATTTTTGTCTCGCGTCGCTGCCGCTCAAGGCCAAGTTCAGGAGTTGGAAAAACAACTGAAGCAAGCTCAGGATGCTGAGAAAGCCGCCGGCGATCAAATGACAGTGGCACAGCAACAATTGGGTTTTGCCCAAAACCAATTAAATTATGCTCAGCAGCAGTTAGGTTCTTCGCAAGAGCAAGTAAAATCAGCCCTGGCTCAGAAAGACTTAGCCCAAGAACAGTTAGCGAAATCCCAACAAGTATTGAAGTCGAATCAAAACATTCTAGGCAGACTCGCCCCCCTGGTAGAGGAAGGAGCCATCGCTGAACTGCAAAAAGAACGTCAAGAACAAGATGTTTTCAGAGGCCAAAGCGACGTTCTCAAACAGCAAGATCAAATCAAGCAGCGCGAAGGTGAAATCAACTCTCGCAAAGGCGAAATTAACACACGCCTCGGTGAAATCAATACGCGCCGAGGCGAAATTAACGCGCGTCAAGGTGACATCCAAAAAATTACTGCTGAAATACAGCGTCACCAAGGAGAGCAAGCACGTATTCAGGAGTCCATCAGCCGCGCCGAAGAACAGTTGAAAAACACGAAGGATTCCTGGGCCAAAGAACTTTATACCAAAATTGCTGAAAACGAGAAACAAATTGCTAGCAGTGATTCTCAGCTCAGCCGCTTAAAAGTGGAAAACCTGAAAAAGTTGTCCGAGGTGAACGCTCAGCTAGAAAAGGCTCAACAAAACCGCGACACTCAAGTGATGAAGGCTCCGGTATCGGGGGTAATCTTTGATTTGAAGCCTTCTACGAAGGAGAAAGCTAAGTTGGATATGGCGAAAGATCCGATATGCCAATCCATTATTAATTCGGTGTTGAAACCGGGCGAACCGCGCCCACTGCGCTGTGAAGAAGCTTATTACGAAGCGCAGCAAACTGAAAAGCTGCTCAAGGTTTTGGATGACGAAAACGGTCTGGAAGCAGTTGTTTACCTGGAAAACAGCAATGTGGCTCTGGTATTGGATGCTTTGAGACAGAAGCGGGCAAAATTGGAGCAGTATCACGGCAAGCAATTAGACGGAGAAAAGATTGACTGCGAAACAGGTAAAAGTTGCGTTTGTCCAGAGAAGGAAGTTAATAGAGAGAAACTGGGTTTGACGAAATACCAATGCGTGCCTGTGGAAGTGAATGTTGAAGCTTTCCCGGCGATGGAGTTTGGTACTGCTGAGGGTGAAGTGATAGAGATTAGCAGCGATGCTGAGCCTCCTACTGAACTGCGGAAATACTACGCTTTCAAAACCAAAATAAAGCTCAAAAATCAGAAGTTTCTTTTGAACAAGGGCAAGGCAAATGAAGTTGAGGTTAACTTGCAGTCGGGAATGTCCGTGAGTTCTAATATCAATATCGGCAAGCGGACTGTTTTGCAGATGTTTATCAACCGATTTACTGGGAAAATGGATACGTTCAAGACTATTAAGTAATTCGGTTAACCGAATTGAACGCGAGACTTTTATGCTGTTCGGAAACCCGGTTTCTTCAAGAAACCGGGTTTCTAGGTGTTATGTTTTTCAACTTGTTTGTAGTAAGGAATGCAAGTCCCGATCTGCCCAAAGTATGAGGAGTAAAGTCTTCACTACAAACTGGATAAAAATTATTTAACCGGGTTTGATATAAAATGGTGATGGCAATCAGTGCGATCGCACATTGATGAAAAAATTAATCTTATTTACTCTATATCTGATTCCTGTCCTCTTATTAATCGGATTTGTAGCGAATTTTAGCGTTAACGTTCCCGTTGATGATGAGTGGAGGTTAGCTAGGCTTTTTGAAAAAATAGCTGCGGCCAATGTAACTTTTAACGATTTTTGGGATTTGCACAGCAATCACCGCATAGTTTTCCCGAAAATAATTATTGCGGTTGTGGCTTTTGCTTCCAGATGGAATATTAATTATCAGTTGTGTGTCAGCATAGGTTTGGCTGCGATAACTTTTATCGCTATGTACAAGTTATCCTCGATGCAAGTTAAGAATGTCGCGGATGATTTGTGGCATTTAGCTAATATTTTAACTTGTATTTTGCTTTTCTCTCTAGTTCAGCACGAAAACTGGCTTTGGGGATTTCAATTAGCGTGGTTTTTAGTCAATTTGTGTTTTGTAGCTGCGGTTTATGTGCTGAGTTCAAATCGCGAATTTTTGCCTAATATAGCCTTCTTTAATCAGATGAAACAGAGATGTTGCACCCATCTCGATAAGCTATTTAGGAACGGGCAAGATGCCCGTTCCACAAAAATTCAATGTTCTTGTGGAACGGGCAAGATGCCCGTTCTTGAGAATGATGCAACACCTCAGATCGAACAGAGTACGGACACGGCACTTTGGTGTCCCTACAATATTCAAATATCGATTGCTGCTTTATTCTGCTTTATTGCTAGTTTTTCCCTCGCGCAAGGCTTGCTGTCTTGGGTGGCTGCAATTCCGGCTGTGGCGGCTTTAGAAGGAAATGCGGTAGAAAAAAGAAAAAGATTGATTCTATGGATATTGCTGTTTGCTGCAACTTGTGCTGTTTACTCAATTGATTATCATCCCAGTCGAAAAACAAGTATTATTTCATTGTTGAATAAGCCCCTGGTGGTAATTGATTACTTTTTGAGTCTGTTGGGTTCGCCAATTGTGCGATCGCCTGGAATTTCAGCATTGGTTGGATTGCTAATATTTGCAACTTTCTTATTTTTGGGATTCCACTTTGGGAGAAAGATTACCGAGCATCGTGAGGCTTTACCTTGGCTGTCAATAGGTTTGTTTTCGGTTTTATCGGCTCTGTTTATTACGGCTGGTAGGGCAGAATTTGGGGCGATTCAGGCGATTGAATCGTCGAGATATACGACTAATTCGATTTTGCTGTTAATTGCTTTGGTTCAGCTCGGTCAATTGTTTTTCCGAGGTAAGATTGCTACCATAAATCGCCACTATAAATTTGTTTATCGGGTGTTAGCAGGGCTGTTAATTGGGATAATTATTGTTAACTCTCAGCAGGCGATCGCCCAAACTAGATCGGCACTTCTTTACAAAAAAGGCGCTCAAGATTGTTTGCAGTTAATTGACTATCTGGAACCGTCGGATTTTTTCAACAATTCGCCGGAAAGCTGTTTGAGGGTGCTGAGCAAAAAAAATTGGCTGGTGAGAGAAGGCGCTGCAATTATCGATAAAATAGGTTGGCTCAAGTTCGCGAAAAATGTAGATTTTATTTCTAATACCGAGAAAGTTTACGGTTATTTAGACAAACCTCAAACTACCGATAAATCCTTGACTGTTAAGCAAAATGATGCTGTCAAGGCTGCTGGTTGGGCGGTTTTGCCAGAAAAATTGCAACAGCCGAATATTGTACTGCTATCTGTCGGCGAGAAAAAATCTTTTTTTGCTAACGCTTATGTAAATTTGGACAGTCCCGACATCGCTAAGAGTTTAAAATCTGAGTTGTACAACAATGCAAGGTGGGCTGTGGATTGGTCGAATAATAATTTGCCGATCGCCCAAACGGAAATTAAAGCTTGGGTGTATAATCCTGTTGACAACCAGTTTGTCCAGTTGCGCGGAGGATGAGGAGTGAAAATTTCTGTGATTATACCAGCCCACAATGAGGAGGGCTGTTTGTACGGTACTGTGCGGGCGATCGCCCAGACGCTCGATTTAGAAGGCATTCCGCACGAAATTTTGATTGTGAATGACAACAGTGTCGATCGAACTATTGATATTTGCCAGGAGTTGTCAGAGACTTTTCCCACAGTTAGATACATCAACAATCAACCTCCCAACGGTTTCGGATTTGCTGTGCGCCGGGGATTGGCGGAATTTGACGGAGATGCTGCGGCAATTGTGATGGCGGATGCTTCCGACGATCCGATGGATTTGGTAGCAGGATACCGCAAATTGCAAGAAGGATATGATTGCGTTTTCGGTTCCCGCTTTATCAAAGGTGGCTTTATAGTTGATTATCCAATTCACAAGTTAGCAATTAACCGCTTAGCAAACTGGTTTGTCAAAAGTATTTTCGGCTTGCGCTACAGCGATGTCACCAATGCTTTTAAAATTTACCGCAGAGAAGTAATCGAAGGCGTGCAACCGATTTTGAGCCATCATTTTAATTTGACAGTGGAACTGCCTTTAAAAGCTATTGTTCGGGGTTTTTCCTATACGGTGATTCCTCTGAGATGGTACAATCGGACGGCGGGTATTTCTAAGCTTAAAATCAAAGAGATGGGCAGTCGATATTTGTTTATTGTCTTGTATGTCTGGCTGGAAAAACATCTCTCTCGCGGCGACTACCACCGGACTAGAAAGATAGCAAAGTTGAAAGTGAATGCCTGAGAGAATTTTAATTGTTGGTGGTGCGGGTTTTATCGGCAGTTGTTTGGCAATTGGCCTGAAGAAACTGCACCCGGAATGGCAAATAATTTGTTTAGATAACCTGCGTCGCCGGGGCTCGGAATTGAATCTTCCTCGGCTTAAAAGTTGCGGTATTCAGTTTGTTTACGGGGATATTCGCACAGCGGCGGATTTAGATCCAGTTGCACTCAATGCTGACTGCATTATAGATTGTGCTGCGGAGCCTTCTGTGCTGGCTGGTTTTAGTTCGCCTCAGTACGTTTTGCAGACGAATTTACTGGGCACTGTGAATGTTTTGGAGTTGGCGAGACAGACTGGTGCGAGTTTGTTGTTTTTGTCTACGAGTCGGGTTTATCCGATCGCCAGTGTCAAGTCTGTTAAGCTGTTGGAATTGCCGAATAGATTTGCGATCGCCCCTGAGCAAACTTTACCCGGTATATCCGAGTTGGGCATATCAGAAGACTTCCCATTAAAAGGACACCGTTCGCTGTACGGAGCAACTAAATTAGCTTCGGAATTGCTGATTGAGGAATACAGGGAAGCATACAATGTGCCGGCAATTATTAACCGCTGCGGGTTAATTACGGGTGCTTGGCAAATGGGTAAAGTCGATCAGGGAGTTTGCGGTTTGTGGGTGGCTGCTCACTATTTTCAAAAGTCGCTGAATTACATCGGTTTTGGTGGCAGTGGCAAGCAGGTTAGGGATTTACTGCACGTTGAAGATTTGTTGAGGTTAGTTAATTATCAGTTAGAACATTTTGCTGAATTTGATGGCGAAGTTTTTAATGTTGGCGGCGGTTTGAGCAACAGTCTTTCTTTGGTTGAGACAACTGATTTGTGCCAAAAGATTACGAATAAATCGATTTCAATTAATCCTGTGTTGGAGGAACGCGCGGGGGATATTCCGATTTTTATTACTGATTCTTCTAGGGTGATGGAGAAAACAGGATGGCGGCCTGTTATTGGGCCGGAAGCAGCTTTGCAGGATATTTATGATTGGATTGCTGCTAATGAGGTGGTGTTAAGTTCTATTTTGTAGGGATTTTGGAACCGCAGGTGCAGGAAGATGTGTTGTGCAATTTGGTAATAAAACCATTTCTTCTGCGGTATTGAAACGGCACTGCCGTGTCCGGCATTAGGGCACGGCAGTGCCGTTTCCCTACATACATAAGACTTACGCAGAAATCGGGCTTGTTTACGACCATTCTTGGTTCCAGCCCTTGATAATGGTTGAAAAACCCGGTTTCTTTGCTCGGAGTGCGTAAGTCTTATGTTAATTATTGCCGTTGAGGTCGAGGTTTTCGATGATGGGAATTTCTGAAGGTGAAGAGGCTATTATTCGCAGGTTGATATCAACTATAATTTGATTTTTATCAACAACTACATTGGCTTTTTTTATTAAGAATTTTATTGGTAAACAATCGCCTGATTCTGGTTCGGGAGACGACTGAGTTTTATATCCTGCGTCCTCCAGCCATTCACAAATTTTCCTCCAGTTTTCTACCTTTTCATCCCCTTTACCTACAAGACTTTTTACATATTGGTATAAAGTATTACAGAAATCTACGGCAATTCCCTTGGGGTTTTTACTGAGCGTTTCGGCAATTTCAGCGGGACTGTAGCCGCAGAGTAGACCCCGTAGATGTTGTTTCTCTGTGGGCGTGAGCCGCTTTCCCTTGGCGGATGCGAGGTCTGTGTAAAGGGTTTCTAAGTCCCAGTCGCGGGCAGCTTCCAGGAAGCGATCGTTAGAGGATGCCATTGCAGGGGATAGGTTTCTGGATTTTTTATAATCAAAGTCTAACACGATTCCTAATGCTTATTAGTTTCTTTGTTAAAGGTAGTTAGGTTAGTATCAGGGAAAGCAGGATCGTGATTAATTTTACACAGGAAATTCGGCTAAAGCTCACTTCTTGCGAGATACCGTTTTCTGCTCGACAGAGTTATCAAGCCAAAGTCTCTAAAAAATCCTCTGTTTTTAAAATGTCGAAAAATCAGACTTAGGAGTATTTTATGCCTTCATTCTATCCAGGTCAGAAAGCTAATGAACTTGCTCAGGAAGCTCAAAAGCGATTCGAGCGTGCGGTTGAAGATTTGAAAAGAGAAGAAGCAGCCACAAACAGATTAGCCGAAGAGTACGGTCAACTGCAACTGAATGTCATAAGAAGCACAATTAAGCGCTTTGTTACCTTCCTTGAAAATACTGGTCGGAAGGCTTCAGAAAGTGAAAAGCGGCTTTTAGAAGGGATGGATTTTTCAGTTCAGCAGATGAAGGAGTACAAAGCTGCGGCGGTAGGAGCAGAACAATATTTTATGGCTGGCGTTAAATCTGCTGGAGCAGCCGCAGCAGGTTACGGCGGTGCTATTGGTGCTGTTACTACACTAGGAGCAGCAAGCACCGGAACCGCTATCTCAACTCTCAGTGGAGCGGCTGCTTGGAATGCAACTTTAGCATGGTTTGGCGGTGGAGCGGTGGCGGCTGGTGGCGGTGGTATGGCTGTTGGTGCTTTTGTGCTAGGCGGTATCACCCTTTTACCAGCTTTGGCGATTGGTGGCTTTTTTGCTGCTAGTGAAGGCGAGAAAGCGATGACAAAGGCGCGAGAGCATGAAGCTCAAGTCAATAAGGCGATCGCAGACATGAAACTTGCTAAGGACTTTGCCAAACAGGTAAGACAGCGGATAACTGAGTTGAGAGGAGTGTTTGAATCCATGAACACTCGTGCTGTTGAAGGTTTGAGTAAACTAGAATCTCAGCCTTTTGATGCTAAGAGGGATGCTGAGAAGTTCCAACAGGTAGGACTTCTGATGAAGGGACTTGTAGAAATGTTGAAAACCCCTGTTTTAAACAATGACGGTAAGCTTAATCTCGGTACTGTGAAGGTTTTGGAGAAATATCGGATTTTACCAGGGAAATAGAAATCACGATCGAAGTAGTCTCAAGACTTACGCAGAAAATCTATTTGTAGGGTGGGCATTTCCCACTTTACTACTTAAAAATAAGGAGGTTGCAATGAATCCTTGGGAAATTTTAGGAAATGTTGGTGATTTACATACGGTATGTACTGAGAATGACTTCGCAAAAGAAAACCAAGCCGGTGCAGTTGTAGGAGGAGGTGCAGCACTTGCGGCTGGTGTAATAACTTTAGGTGGGGCTGCTATAGGGCCTCTGGCTATTCCTTTAATCATGTTGGGCGGTGCAATAGCTGGTGCCACAGCAGAATCTACAGTTAAGAATGTAGGCAAAGGCGTAGCAATGGCTGGTGCCACAGCAGAATCTACAGTTAAGAATGTAGGCAAAGGCGTATCTAAGGGAATTACAGGATTTTTTGATTTCTTCAAGAGCGAGGAAGACTTTTTTAACCGAGGAATAGAAAGGCTTGAGAGTGGAGAGTACGGGGCAGCTATAGAAGATTTTACGAAAGCGATCGAACTCAATTCTCAAAATGCTCATGCCTACTTTGTGCGTGGCTGTATTCTCCATGAACAGCACAATTATGCAGGAGCAATTTCAGACTACGCTAAAACTATCCACATCGATTCTAGTTATGTCGATGCTTACCGCAATCGAGGTAACATTTACGTCGCTACAAATGATTATAGCAAGGCAATTGCTGACTATACCCAAGTCATCAAACTCGCTCCCGGCAATGCGGATATCTACTTAATACGAGCAAGTGCCTACAGCGAACTAAAAAATTACAAAGAAGCCATTGCTGACTTCACTCAAGTTATCGCTCTCACTCCTAGTAATGTGAGTGCCTACTACTGTCGTGGTTTAGCATCTACTGAACTAGAGTATTATGAGAGTGCAATTGCTGATTATACTCAAGTTATCAAACTTGACCCTAACTGTGTCGATGCCTACTTCACGCGGGGTCGTTTATTTGTTGAGCTAGAACATTACAAAAAAGCCATTGCTGACTTCACTCAAGTTATCAAAACTAAACCTAATGATGCTAACCTGTATTTTCAGCGGGGCTATGCTCGCGGAAAAGTAAAGAATTATAAAGGAGCTATTGCCGATTTCACTCAGGTTATAAAGCTTAGCCCTAATGAAGCCGTTAATTATTTGTATCGCGGTCATGCACACGTAGCAAACAAGGATTATGATAGTGCAATAGCTGACTACAATCAAGTCATCAAGAGAGAACCAAACTGTACAGATGCTTATTTTCATCGGGGATGTGTCCGCCATGAAAAGGGAGACAAGCGGGGAGCTCTTGCCGACTACAATCAGGTCATCAAAATAGAGCCAGATAATGCTTATGCCTACGTTAAAAGGGGTTCTCTACGCAGAGAAAAGGCAAAAAGAGAGGAAGCGGTAGCAGATTTTCAGAAAGCTATCAGCCTATTTCGCACAGAATCCCTGATGGATGAAGTGCGAAATCTTCAAAAAGAAGTCCGCAATCTTCAGAAGGAAATTAAGAATACTCCTTGGTGGCAGACGCGGGTGTTTTAGGATTCTGTTCTGTTTAAATATCGAATTTTACCAGGCAAATAGAAATGATAGCTAAAAAAGTTCCTGTAAAAATCTTTAATCCAGGCTCCGCTGCTGAGTGCTTCCGCGATGTTGTTGAAGCTTACACCGAATACAAAATAGTTGCCGAGCAAGAACAGACTAAACGGCGTGGTATAGAAGCTTGGGAAAAAGCAACAATTGCCGACATTCAAGCAAAACGCGATGCTTTAATCAACTATCTTGAATGCTCGTTTGATGAGCGTGCTAAGAACTTTAACTTTCTGTTTAAAAAGGTCGATGAGGCAATAGGAATCGGTGATAATAACCAGTTAGCTTTAGCCATGACTTCAATTACCGAAATAGCTAAGTCTAGTCCCTTCAAAGACCTTGCTAATTTAACATCGGTCAGAACCGCCCTTGACGATCCCGATCATGAATGGGAATTTTAATCTGCCCTATCATTCTCAAAAACTAAATTGATTTCATTTTGTCAAGAAAAGGAGATTGTAGAATATGACAATTACATCTATACTCAAACAACTCGAAGGCTTGAGTCAGAAAGAGATGATAGCTAGACTAGAGGAAACTCGCGCTGAACTTCTCAGTGATCAGATGAAAATGATAGTAAAAAAAGACAATGGAATCTCAACAGTAAACAAAATATTAGGTGTAATTAAATTTGATGCGCGCCCTTCTCTGAATAAATCAGAACTTGAAGAACTTCGTCCAGTTCTTCAACGATTTGTCCAAGAGGGAACGTTTACTGAAAATCAGTTTAGGTCGCTGTACCCAAGAGGATAAAATTAAAGATCGCACCCTACTCCTACCCACCAAATAAAAATCAAACACGGTCTGAATCGTCAGCGATCGCTCGAAATGGCCTGTCTGTCCCAAGGAATCTACGCCGCCTACAACCAAGGCTTAGAATTTGTGCGCGAGATCCTCACATCAGGATTTTCACCCTTCGTCCGTCAGTACGAGACAATAGAGTTTATTCAAGCGTCGCGTGCCAGGTAATTCAAAGTATAAACCCAAGGTATATTCTTGACCTTCCTGCAATATTTTTTGCTCGGTCATACTATTTGAAATCGCAATGTGTTTGTTTGTACATTATATATCAATTTTTCCAAGCTTAGAAGATGAGGTATGCCCGATCGCGCCAGCGCGCATTTTTAACACGACTCAGCATTTATCCCCAAATTTCTGTCAAATCTAAAACAAACCCCGGCAACACATCTTCACCCGACAAAGTTGCAGGATTTTCCAGCACTTCTACATCTTGACTTTGCCTGTAAATCTCCACTTTTCTGTTTTTTCTATCTATCAACCAACCTAAACGAACCTGGTTTTCCATGTATTCTTTCATTTTCTCTCGCAGTGGTTTCATATTGTCACTTTTAGAACGGAGTTCTACCACGAAATCAGGACTTAAGGGAAGAAAGCCTTCTTTTTGTTCTGGGGTGAGTGCGTCCCACCTTTCTTGACGCATCCAAGACGCATCAGGAGAGCGATCGGCCCCATTGGGCAGGTAAAAACCAGTAGAAGAGCTAAACGCTTTACCCCGTTGAGTTTGGCGGTTCCACAGCCAGAGTTGCCCGCTTAAATCTGAGTTTATGCGTCCTGTTTCGCCTCCGGTTGGTGGGTTCAGGATTAATTCTCCTGTTGCTGTGCGTTCTAATTGTAATTCTCGGTTGGCGATGGCCAATTCAACGAACTGTTCGCGGGTAACGGTGAGTGTTAGTGTCGGCGGAATATTCACAGCAATGGCGCGGGATGTTTGTGTCATCATTTTTTTCCTAAAATTGATGCTTTTTTAGCAAATTTATCCTGATTTTGACCAGCCCAAACTACAGGACTACTTGCAATTTTTATTATAACAATTGAAATGATCGGGGAAAGCGAGCGAGATCGATCGCTTTCCCCGATCATTAATTGTTTGGTTTCGATGCTTTGACAAACATTTGCCCTCCCAAAAAGCCCCACAACAAAGGTAATTTTAAGTAAACTTTTAACAGCCAAGGCGAGGCAGGTCTGCCTTTTGTCGAAAACGGTAAAAATCTTGGTATAATTAAGTCGATTTCAAACCCGACTGTTTGTAAAAGCTCTTGCAGCGATAAGTGGGTAATCGGTAATTGATGGTCAATAAAATCGTAATATTCTTTGAAGGAGTATTTAAAATTTGGTTGGACAACTAAGATAGAACCCCCTGGCTTAAGCGCTTCAAAGCAAAATGCAATAATTTGGATTAGTTCTTCTTTGTTGCGGAGATGTTCAAAAAAGTTAGAGATAAATATTCGGTCAAATTCTTCGCTAAAATCTGGGTTTTTGCCAATTTTTAAAATGTCAATATTCAGCACTTTTACATCAGGGTTGGCTAATAGCTTTGAATCTGGATTGAGGTCAATCAAACATTTGTTTTCAGCCCTAATTTGATTGATAAACTCGCAGTAACCGCCGCCAATATCTAAAATTGCTGATTCAGGAGGAACATAATTTTGTAAAAAATCGTCAATTAAAACTTTCCACAGTGCCACCTTCGCTTGCATTTGTCGCGAATCAAAGCGGTTGGCATACAATTTTTTGAGATATGTGTCAGTTTTCATAGTAAAATAGCCTAGACTGAGTAGGAGTTTATCACGCGATACAGCCAACTATGAATGTTATATCTACTGAAATACCGGAAGTGCTGATCATTGAACCCAAAATTTTCGGAGACGATCGCGGTTTCTTTTTTGAAAGTTTCAATCACAAAGCTTTTATCGAAAAAACAGGCGTGACCGCAGAATTTGTTCAAGACAATCATTCCAAATCCTCTAAAAATGTGTTGCGCGGTTTGCACTACCAACTGCAGCAGCCTCAAGGCAAATTGCTGCGGGTAGTTGCGGGCGAAATATTTGATGTAGCGGTGGATATTAGGCAAAGTTCGCAGACTTTCGGAAAGTGGGTGGGGTGTTTGCTGAGTGCAGAAAATAAACGGCAATTTTGGGTGCCGGCGGGATTTGCTCACGGTTTTTTAGTGGTTTCGGAGACGGCTGAAGTTTTGTACAAAACTACAGATTATTATGCACCTGCACACGAGCGGTGTCTCCTGTGGAATGACCCCGATTTGGCGATCGACTGGCCGCTAGATGGTGCCCAACCAATCTTATCAGCTAAAGACCAAGCGGGACAAACATTGAAAACAGCTCAAGTGTTTTGATTATGAAAATTTTACTCGCAGGCGGCAGCGGACAGTTAGCTCAAGAATTGCAGCCGATTTTATTATCTTCGGGAGAGGTAATTGCGGTTGATCGCACTCGCCTCGATTTATCCCAACCGGAAAGCATCCGTCAAGCAATGGCTGAAATTCAACCGGATTTAGTCGTCAATGCGGGTGCTTACACTGCGGTAGACAAAGCAGAAAGCGAACCGGAATTAGCAAACGCAGTCAACGGTATTGCACCCGGAATTCTCGCAGAAGAATGCGAAAAACTGGGAGCAAGTTTGATGCACTTTTCTACTGATTATGTATTTGACGGTAGCCACGGTTCTGCTTATAAGGAAACAGATTCTACCAACCCCCTGGGAACTTACGGCAAGTCTAAATTAGCAGGCGAGGAAGCAATTCGGAAAGCGGGAAACCGACATATTATTATTAGAACCGCGTGGGTTTACGGCAACGGTGGCAAAGGTAATTTTGTCAAAACCATGCTGAGGTTGGGAAAGGAAAGGGAAGAAATTCGAGTAGTAGCCGATCAGATCGGAAGCCCTACTTGGACGGGCGATTTAAGTGCGGCGACTTCGCAAATTATTCCTCTCCTTGGGCCAGAAACTTTTGGGACTTACCACTACACTAACAGCGGTGTTTGTAGTTGGTACGATTTTGCGATCGCCATTTTTGAGGAAGCAGAAAAACTGGGCCTTCCCCTAAAAGTTCAGCGCGTAATTCCCATCACCACCGCCGAATATCCAACACCCGCAAAACGTCCGGCTTTTTCTGTCCTCTCTTCGGTGAAAATATCAGCACTTCTGGGCACGCATCCTCCCCACTGGCGGCAAGGGCTCAGACAAATGCTGGCCAGAGAAGTGAAATGAAAAATTGAGACATTCGTATCTTGAAAGGGCTGCATTTGAAGTTACTGTTGGGTGAGGGCGGGTTTGCTAGATTATTGGCTTTAGGCCATTATTATCGGTAAAACCCGCCCCTACTAATCCAAATATTTGTGTTGGCGAATCCGATGAAAGTCAAATCAGAATACGTTTTAATTGCCGCATCAGTTCTCGGCATTCTCATACCAGCATCATATATTTTGTACCTGATCTCCCAAGCGGGAGACTTGTCTAATTTTGATTATTGGTGGATGACCTGGAATTTTTATTCAGTAGACGGTTTCTCTACAAATCCTTTTAATTGGATATTTCGGGCGAACGAGCATTTTGTCTTGATTCCGGCAATTATTTATGGCTTGAATATAGCTGTCACCCAAGGTTCAAATATTGGTTTATGTTTAGTTGCCTGGTTCTTGGCTTGGCTTCAGTGCCACGTATTAATTGCTCTGCTGCCGTTAAAATTGAGGCGTTTTCCGCTGCTATTTATCTCGCTAGTCCTTTCTATTTCTATTTTTAATTTTACTCCGGCGGCGGCTCACAATTGGATGCGGGGATTCAGTGGCGTTCACTGGATAATTGCTAATTTATTTGTAATTTGTTCGATATTTTGTTTGCAATCCTATGTGACGCTTTTGTTAGATAAGAGGGGGGCGGATCATCGGGAGATTCATTCCCAGGCAGAGCCTGGTAACGAAGGATGGAAACAAAATAAGTGGGTAGTTGGCAGCATTGTTTTTGGTATTTTAGGCTGTATTAGTTACAGCACTCCTTTAGGTTTGTGGCCGATCTTGTGTGCGGCTGCTGTTGTGCTGCGGTTTCCTCGGCGAATAACTTATTTGTATTTCATTGCTTCGATTGCAGTGATTGGTATTTATTTTTTAACTTATAAAACTCCATCTCATCACCCTTCTTTAACTAAAATTCACCCGCTCAAAACTCTCGAATATATTCCCACTTATCTCGGCGGAATTTTTAGCGAAAATATTATTGTTGCATCAATTATTGGTATAATTGGTTTGAGTGCAGCGACTGGTTTTGTGGGTTATTGGCTATTTGTAAAAAAGGTCGTGAAGCGTAGCTATCCCGTAGGGAATCGCGCGGATTGGCTGCCTTGGCTATCAATTCAACTTTACACGCTGCAAACGGCGTTAATGGCCGCAGTTAGTCGATCGGGATTTGGCGTCGAACAGGCCACCGCTTCCCGCTACGCCACACTCCCAGCTTTGTTTTGGATGAGCACAATTGTACTCACAGTTTTGTGGGTGCGCGAGTTGCAGCCAACACCAAGAATTCAAGGGCGTTGGCTGACACCGCTGTTTGCAGTCGCCACAGTCGCGATTATTTTAATGTACGGGGTGGGAGGCGAAACTGCAATGGCGATCGCCCACAGAGCAACCTATCAACCGTTAGTAGCATTATCACTGCAATTAGGCATCACCGACGTAACGCTAATTCAAGACCGCGTAGGCAACAAACCCGCCGCTTTTATCGGGTTAATCGACGCCTTAAAAACTAACAACTTAGTGCCATTTAACCGAGACATCAAAAAATACAATTTCTGTGCAGCATTAGACACAAAAATTGACCCAAATTTACTATCAGCGCCCAAAGACGGAGTACCCGGATATTTTGATACAGTAACTAAACTCGCGCCCGCCGCTTCCAGAGTAATTGGCTGGGTAGGAGACCCCGAAAACAATGTAAAATGTATTGCCATTCTCAACCAAGAAAATGTCGTTCGAGGTTTTGCCATGTCAGGATTTCCCCGCCCCGATTTAGTTAAATTGTTTGGGCCTTCCTACGAATCCGCAGCTTGGAGAGGATACATTCAAACATCACCAACAGATAAATTATTGACAGCCTATGCCTCCTTTAACAACCGCAAAGGTTGGGTCGCCTTGCGAAACTCCCAAGTTATCAATAAAAACTAAAAAACCTCTCTTTCTCCTACTCTGCGCCCTCTGCGGCTAATAAAAAAATCTCCTTGACAACATAAATGAAATAGAATAGCCCTATGCCAAAACATCTCAGCTTCGTAATCCCAGTTCACAACGAAGAAGCCACCATAAAATTACTGTTTGAAAAAATCAAACTTGTGATGTTCCAAACAGAAATTGACAGTTACGAAGTCATTTTCATAGATGACGGTAGTCGCGATTATTCCTGGCAAGAAATCACAGATTTAGCCAGCCAACATCCCAAACTAATTAAAGCGATTAAAATGCGCCGCAACTTTGGCAAATCCGCCGCACTTTCAGCAGGATTTCGCAATGCAGCAGGGATAATTATTTTTACTCTTGATGCTGACCTTCAGGATGACCCCGCTGAAATTCCCAAATTTTTACATCATTTAGAATCGGGATTTGATTTAGTTTCCGGTTGGCGAAAACAACGGAACGACCCGCTTTCTAAAACTTTACCTTCCAAGCTGTTTAATGCCGTTGCGTGTTTGCTGACTGGCGTGAAAATGCACGATATGAATTGCGGTTTTAAAGCTTATCGTAGGGAAGTTTTGCAGTCGATTAAATTGTACGGAGAATTACACCGCTACATTCCGGCTTTAGCAAACAATTTAGGGTTTAAAATTGGCGAAGTAGTTGTCGAACATCATCCGCGAAAGCATGGAAAATCGAATTACGGCTGGGAACGTTATGCGCGGGGATTTATTGATTTGTTGACGGTGTTAGCTACGACACAGTATTTGCACAAACCGGGTCATTTGTTTGGGGGTTTGGGATTGTGTTTTGGCTTGGTTGGAACTGTTTCGCTGAGTTATTTGATAGTTATTTGGTTTCTGAATTTGGCGGGGATGAATTTTGGGCCCATCGGCAATCGACCTTTGTTATTTTTTGGGATTTTGTGTACAATTCTGTCGGTACAGTTGATTTCTTTGGGGATTTTAGCTGAGTTGATGGCGCGGAATGTGGATGCTGATTATGTGGACAAGCAAATTAGCGAAATTATTGATGATTCGGGTTTTGATATTTAACCTCCGATTAGATTCGGCGGTTGAAAACGTTTCTATAGAAACAAAGTCGGCGCAACGCCAGACTGCATAAATATCTCAGGTTTTCAAGAATAGTATTATCTAATTTTAAACAATATCCATTTACCTTCTTGCTCTACTATTTCTCCGTCAATATTTGCGTGCCAGTCAGTACGAGTCAGGATATAATCGGCATGATAGTTTCGGGCTACTTTGACTAAATCTGCACTGCTGCGGCGGATAAAAAATTCATTCCCTCCCCAAATCATTTGCGGGTTTAAGGGAACCCCTAAAACAGCTTCCATGCGAGTTTGCCATTCTTTTATGCCTTGTTCGGTAAAGGGAAAGCTCTTGAAGTTGACGACAATCGCTCTTTCGGAGAAAAACTGGAAGCTGGTAACTGAGGGGGGAATTAATACGAGTGAATCGCGGCTGCTAATTCGCGAAAATCGCACAGCTAATTTGCTTAAGTCGTCTCTGGGAACGGCATTGATATTAACTCTTGTTTGAAATATATTTAATATAGGTTTGGGGAGAATGCCTGCTATTCCAAAAACTAAGGTGGCGGTAGTTATTAAGGCTAATGTGTGAGTTAGAGTCTGTTTTAGAGATGTAGCTAGGGATGTTTTTTCTAAAATGAATGGGAAGGCGAGGATTGAGAAAAAGATTGGGATGCTAATTATTCGATCGCCTATTATTTCCCATGAATCAGTCAGCGGATATATCAAGCTGAAAATTACCGTTCCTGCTGCTAAAATCCACAACAATATATTATATCGTTTGGGAAATACGTAATTTTTTGTTTGCCAAACTGATAATACTAGGAAAAGGATACCTCGAAAAGGCAAAGTTAGTACAGCTAACAGCAACAAGCTAACAGCTATTTTTTTGTCTCTGTAAAGTCGCTCTACCGTCAAAGCAACCGCAATAAATATAATTAATTGAGCAAAAGGTACAGTTCTAGCTAACTGTAATTTGGCGATAAAAGCCAAAGGGTAAACTTCTACAAATATGTAATTCAGAAACAGTGCAAGAATCGATGTACCAACAATTGTATAAAAATTAACTTTGTCTTCTTTTGGCAACAAATCAGATTTTTTGATGCACAGCAAGCCACCAATTATGAAACATATAAAGTTGAACCAATTCCCCACATCCCAATTTGACGGGAGGATGTGGTGAGGGTTGCGGACTTTCGCGTGAATGTAGACAAAATCAGCGTTGTCGATAGTGTGAGTGCTGGTAGTACCTGTTAATAACATCGGTACGTAAACGATACTTGCCATTGCTGCTAAAAGTGCGATCGCCAAAATCAATGTTTTAAACTTCCGCCGTCTTACAGATTCAATAAATAAAACGGGAACCATCATCAATCCCGGCAACAAACCAACTAAAAATTGCAGCAAACAGCCCAGTCCAAAAAATAAATATCCGGTTAGCCATTTCTGGCGCAAACTAAAGTAAATTCCCCAAATTGCGAAACTCATTGCGAAGGTACTGGGTACTGATTTGGTGGAAAATATCAGGGTGTTACCAACATCTGTAAATGAAGCAGCTATACATAAAAAAGCCATCGCTGCGGCGGGCAGTTTGGAATTAGTATAGATATTGATAATTGCGTAGCAAGCTAGGATAAATGAACCGAAGGCGAGGAATTGATAAATAAAGTGCGCTAGGGGAATGCTGGTTCCTAAGTTGGCGAGCAAATAGATAATATAATAATAGTAGTACCTGGGATTAAATTTAACCATTTCCTGAACGTAATAATCATTTTTGTAGAGTTCAGGATTTAACATAAGTTGAATGGGCGGCACTTCTGGAAAGTTGCCTCCTATCGGGAAAATATAGCCTGTAGCCATCAGAGAACCGATGATGACAAAAGTATAGAGAGATAGATTAAAATACCAGTTGGATTTTTGATTTTTCTGCATTGACGGTTCCATTTACCTACTGACAGCTAAATTGTTAATCTCCAGTTGGCATTGGTTTGTTAAATCCTGTTTACTGCTACTCAATACCTCAAGCAGCAGATAAATGGGATTTTTGCCCTCAACTAATAGATTTAAGCCGATCGCAGTTTTTGGACTGTAAGCCATCTCTGCTGAGTCTATTAATTTACCTTGCTTGTCCCACAAAGTCAAGCGCAGGACAACTCCGGGACATAGTTGGTTAGGTAAATTGAGTCTTCCTGTAACTTTTACTTTGTCGGAAATGGAACCTAAATACAGAAAAGATGTATCGAGTTTCTGGCTATTTTTAATTGGATGAGTTACAAGATTATATAGGTTATCCGATTCTTGAGTGACTGAATAATTGGCACTTGTGTAGATTGATTGATGCAAACTAATCCAATCTAACTGGGTTCCTGGTCGATCGACTATTTGCCGCTGCATCGCCTCCAGAGTCCTAACTGCCGTTGCTGTATCAGTCGGTCGCATCCTCCGGTAAACGCTGACAGTCACGCCGTTTTCTAGCTTAAACTGTTCCGGTAGCACTTGGAAATCGCGGGCAATTTCCCAGTTTTGAGTAAAGGCATCGTACACAACTTTAACAACATCTTGTTCGTGCGATCGCAAAACTTGTTCGTCAGTCGGTAACACCTCCTGAAAAGGCACCGCAACCACCGCATATTGTGCCTGCAACAACTCCGGTAGCGGGTAAGTATCGCGCGAGTCAATTTGCGGCCTCCCGATTGTATTTAATTTCCACCAGCCCTCCGGCGGGTTTAATTTGCGGTTGGCTTGTCTGAGTATATTAGCATTGAAATTGTTAGAAGCACCAGCAATATAAATCGGTTCTTCATTCGGTGCTAATTTTCGCAGAAACTCTACTAATTTTACAACTTCGTCGTAGTCCGATCGCACTAACGGCGGAAAATTAGCCATAAACAGTCTTGACAAATCAATTTTGAGAGGGATTAACCCGACTGCGGCATTCACAACCAGGTACAAACCCGCCGCGCCCAGCATCAAATACCGGACTTTTCCCTTGAGTTTCAGCCAAGTTGTCCAGAAAAATGTGGATAGTCCTAAAAGTGCGATCGGTGTAATATGAATTGTATAGTGCAAGTAGCCGTAACGCAAAACTAACAGCCATTCAATCAGGGACAAAACCCCAAACAACGAAACAAAAATAGCCGCCGCCGGAACCAGCATTCGAGTGAGAATTCCCGCAGAAAAACCAATCAGTACCAGCAGCCAAGTTCCCAAACCGTAAAAATCCGCATAACGAGTTAAAATATCACTTACAGGCAAACTCCAAGCGACATACAAATTGCGGTAGTCAACCGTCAGAGCACTGCGAGTAAAATCTCCTGCTACCAACATTAAAATAGTCAAGCTAGTTGCAGCTATCAAGCCCACTTTTACACCGGATTCAAACAAGCATCTGTAGGGAAACGGCGCTGCTGCGTCCTTGTCTTTGGGAGACGAGAATGCGGTTTTGTTACGGTATATTAGTACAATAAACTCGATGAAAGCCTGTAAAGTAGCTGCACCAAAAAATGCGATCGCACTATAAGCAAAATGGCGTCGCAACAGAATCGCCGCCGCCAGAAAAAACCCAATTAACGGGATTTTCCACCAAGATTTCAGCTTAACATCCTGCAAATAAACCCAAATTGCCAAGGCTACAAACACACAGCCGCCAGTATCCAGATATCCCCGCAGAGTCGGTATCCAACTCATCGGAATTAATAAACTCAGCAGCACAGTTGACCAAAACACCCGGCGCGGATAAACTGGAATTAGCTTTGCCGAAATTGCCCCCAGCAACAGGCGAAACGGCAGCACATAAATCAGAGATACACTTAGAATGTAACTCAGCCGAGACGCGCCAAATAAGAGAATAAACGGCACTAACGGCAGAGAAATTAACAGATTTTTTTCCTTAGATAGCGATTCTATAACTCCGCGCCATGCTTTATCTGGCGAGTCTCGAAATAAATTAGCCGTGTTGACTGTAGCGGTATTGTATCCCGCGTAATCCCACCAATAAAAAGTATGTTCGCTATATACATAGATTGATGTTACTGCAACTGTTACAAGAACAAGTAAAAACAGAAAAAAGCCATCAATCAAACTCTTGCGAGGCAATTTAAAAGAAACAAAATCCAATAATCCCATCACTCTCGCAACCCTAAATAACTTCTAAACTTCTTCTTTCTCTCTTCCTTCGCGCCCTTTGCGCCTTCGCGGTTCATTAACTTACCTTAAAACAGTACCTTGCAAAAAACCTTCCAACTTTTCTGCATATTGCCGATTCGCGATCGCACTTGGATGAAGGTCATGAGGTAAATTATTATTGGCAGGTATTTTCAAATCAACCGAAATATCCGCCGTAGCAATTCCCTCCTCCCTTAATTCCTCCAACATCTTAGCAGAACCCGCATTAATTCCCGCCACAACTAACTTAACACCATTAGCCTCAGCCACACGGTTAAACTCTTGAATAATTGCCTTAGAAACCTCGTGACTTTTGTACAATCCCTCTTCAAATTGATTGTAATTAATTTCCAAAAAATGGCTTAATGCAGAAACCCGCATCAGCGGGAACTCGTGATATTCAAGTTTTGCCATTTTGTAGGTAAAATTATTTTCTCCATTCAGCCTAGCATCGGGCTGGAATAAAATACCAAGTTTATTCCAAGCAGCCATTTGCTTTCTTCTCGCCCTTAACAAAGTATTGCGACGGTCGTGAAATCCTGCATAAGCAATCACCGCAATTTTGGGTTTATTTGCTTGTTTTAGTGCTTCTTGGAATTGAATCAACGAGTGCAGCGTGCCGTAGCCGTTAACGCCAAAATTAACTATTTTATATTTGGGTAATTTATCTTGAAGCAACCAAGCATAAGTTTCGCTGTCATTCAATGACCAACCGTAGGTAAACGAGCAGCCAAATATCCAAATTTCTGGCTTTTTGGACGATAAACTGTAAGTATTGAGGGGATGGGTTATTCTTAAACTATTATTGAGATGAGTGGCATTAAATGAGTAATTGCCGTTAAGTGTCACCTTGAATTTACCCGGCAAATGCTTGTAGCCGAGTTCCAAGTCTTTCGTAAAAAAGTTACCTTTTGGTTCGACCACAACATCCACATTTTCTATTTGCCAGGGTTTGTATCCCGCAACTCGCAAGACAATTTCAGCCGTGGTGGTGGATAAAAAAATTGGAAAAATTAGATATGTTATTAATCTGAAAGCAATATTTTTAGCAAAGTTTTTTTCGCTCATTAACCTAATATGAAACGTCAGCAAAAGTATAGTAAACTGCCCTGCGAGTATTCTCTAGTTCAGGGCTCTAATTTAATTAGATTGAGCGCCTTCAATTCCTCCCCCAACCTACCCCACTCGATTGTTTGCGAGAATTAAATATTATTCGTAAAACCCGTGCCTACAAAATATTGGTTTAAAGTGAGATATTGCATCATTCTCAATTACTTGTTTAGGAACAGGCAAGATGCCTGTTCCACAAGAGATGAATTTTATTGTGGAACAGGCATCTTGCCGGTTAAGGGAGAATGGTGCAACATCTCAGTTTAAACTCACATCTTGCACCAATATCAGCAACGGGCTAGAAGCCCGTTCCACAAAAAATAAACTTGATTGTGGAACGGGCATCTTGCCCGTTCTTAAGAAGAGTGCAAAATATTGGTTTGAGCTAATTGATTAATTCCTAATAACCAGGCTCCTCCTCATACTCAGGAGTCTTAGTTTTCTCAGGGATATTCACCCGAGGAGCCTGGTAAGGCTTCGGTGCCTCATCGTCAGCCCAAGCATCAGCCTCCACATCATCCTCGTACTCGTACTCCACCACCGGCTGCTTCGGCAGAGAAATCTCAGCGCGAGTGTATTGCGGCTTTTCCTCGTACTCCTCCTCTTCGTAATCGTCCTCTTCGCCGCCCCAATTATCCTCTTCGTAATCCTCGTAATCTTCCTCGATTGGCTGCGGCTGTGCCTGCACCGCGCGCATCGGCGGCTGGCGAACCGGAGGCCGATTCCACTCTAAATCCTCATCCCAAGGAACTTCCTCCACAGCAGGCGCGGCTACCCGGCTCCGCATTTCCGGTGCAGGTATCCGCACGCCCGGGCCCAATTGATTTCCCGTAGCCACGGGTTTCGGATAATAACCTGGGTCGTCCTCTTCTCGTTCCCAAGGTGCTTGGCCCAAACCAACGCGCTCCAGCAAACCAACACTAAGCTGTCTGAGCCTTTCCTCGGAACCTTCAAACACAATCAAGCGATTCGGGCCGCTGCTGACAATTTCTTCAATCCCCAACTCGTAAGTGCTGAGAACTTGGTCGGGGATTTGGGGGATGCCCAGGGAAGCGATAATTATAGAAACTAACTTACCGTCTTCGGGGTCGAACCTAAAGCCTCGCACCCTACCTAAAAGTTCGCCGGTTTCGGTAATAACTTCGCTGTTAATCAAAATGCTGTAGACTTCAACATCAACATCATCTTCGATCGCGCTCTCATCTTCCACCAACAGCACGTCGCCGATTTCACTAACATTGCTGAGGAACATAAACCTCGGCATTCCAGCGACCGCAAATATATTATCACGCAGACCGATCGCCACAACTTCCCGCCGATCAATGTCCACCCATAATTGACTAACCACCCCCAAGCGTTTACCTCTGTCGCGGGTGATGACTTGAGTGCCGAGAAGGTCGGAGCGTTGGCAAATTTGTTCGGATGTCATCTAACTCTAATCCTGATTTATTAAGTACATATATCACCTCAACACGGTCAGTCGATTTTAGATTTTAGATTTTAGATTTTAGATGTACTCCACAGAGGAATGGGGGAGGTTGAACTAGGGTCTAAAATTTTGATCTATCCACGACTGTTGTCGGCTTGTATCCGTTTTTGGGTAGGGTCATCAACAGACACTCCGGGACTACAACTTCAGTCCTATGACTTGAGTATAAGCTCCCCGTGCTTGAGTAACACCAATTGTACGCTCAGCCGATTGAATCATAGGTCGCCGCAAACTCACAACAATAAACTGGGCTTGTTCCGACTGTCGCTTTATCATTCTAGCCAATCGCTCCACATTTGCCCCATCCAGAAACATATCCACTTCATCAAAAGCGTAAAACGTAGACGGGCGGTAGCGTTGCAGGGCAAAAATAAAACTCAGCGCCGTCAAGGACTTTTCGCCTCCAGACATGGAAGCCAGCCGCTGTACGGGTTTGCCCTTCGGGTGAGCCACCAAATTCAAGCCACTGCTGAAGGGGTCTTCCTGGTCATCTAGCTGGAGATAGCCGTCGCCTTCGGAAAGTTCCGCAAAGATAGTCTGGAAGTTCTCGTTAACCGCGTCGAAAGCTTCCTTAAAAGCGCGTCGCCTGAGTGTGGTAAAATTTTCAATTCTCAACAGCAGTTCAGTGCGTTCTCCTTCCAATGTCGTCAATTTTTGACTTAATTCTTGAAGGCGTTCTTGAGTGCGGTTGTACTCTTCCAAGGCTAGCATATTGACTGGTTCTAAAGCTTGAATGCGTTTGGCGATCGCCTTTACTTCCTGCTGCAATTCCGTCAAATTGGCTTTCTCGACATTTTCAGGAATCGACGGCACGGGGTCGGGCATTTCCGCCCGCTGCGCTTCCAATAGAGTGCGGATTGCGCTCAATTGTTCCCGGCGTTCTTGCTGGGTTTCGTGGAGTTTTTGCAACTGCCATTGTAACTGTTGTTTGGCTAAATGCTGTTCTCGCAGTTGAGATTCCGCCCGATCGCGCTCTCCTTTCTGCACGCCCAATTTTTCCTCAATTTCCTCCAAAGCCGCCTTAGCTTCGGCAATTTGTCGATCGAGTTCTAACTGCAGCGAAACAATGCGAGCGATCGCATCCGCCCCCGCGTTTTGCTGCACTTGCCATTCCTGCAACTTCTCGCTACCTTCCTTAATTTTCTCTTCCAAACGCCCGAATTGATTTTCCAAGTCTACAAGGCGCTGCTGGACGTTTCTCAGAGCCAATTCTCGCTCTTGGAGTTGCGCTTCTAGAGCGCGCAAACTCGATTGCATTTGCTGCCATTCGCTGTGACTGTTGGACTCTTCCAACTGCGCCAAAGTTTGTCGGTATTGCTGCAATTGATTTTCCTGTGCGGGCAATTCTCGTTCCAGCAACTGCAATCTCGATCGCGAATTAGTTAATTCCTGTGTATTTTTCGCAATTTGCGATCGCACTTGTTCCTGTTGCGCTTGCAAATTCTTAATTTCTGAATCCAACTGTTCCAAGCGCAACTGATGTTCGCGCAAATTCTGTTTGGCTTCCATCAATTCTTGGCTGCGAGTTTTGACTGCAACAGACGCGCGATCGATCGCAATTTTGCACCGTTCCAAAATCCGCTCAATTTCCTCCAACCTTTCTTGCAAAGAGGCGATCGTCCGCGCTTCACTAGCAGCCTCGCTAGCCTCAACCGTGCCAAAATGCAAAGTAGATCTATTAGTAGAACTTCCCCCAGTCATCGCCCCGCTAGTTTCCAAAATTTCCCCGTCCAAAGTGACAATCCGGTACTGTCCCAAATAGCGGCGGGCATCGCTGAGGTTGCTAAACACAACCGTACTGCCAAAAACGTAAGCAAAAATTTCCAGATACCGGGAATCGCAATCAATCAAATTAACAGCCGCATCCACAAACCCAGCCGCGCGCCGCAAATTTTCATTCACCGAATACCTGCCGCCTCTAATTTTATTCAAAGGCAAAAACGTCATCCTTCCCGCCCGTTTTTGTTTCAACAATTCGATCGCAGCAGCAGCCACGCTGTCATCTTCCACCACCATATTTCCCATGCGCCCGCCTGCGGCAATTTCCAGGGCCAATTGATACCGCGGTTCCACCCTGCCCAGTTGAGCCACCAAGCCGCAAACTCCGCCAATTCCGCTTTGCGCGACAATTTTTGCAGTAAACGTTCCCGTCGCTTCTTGCAGTGCTTGAAACTGCACTTCTAGTTTGTCTAATTTGCGCTGTCTTTCGCGCTGTTCTTCCAACAAACGAGTTTGAGTTTCCTGTTGCAGTTGCAATTCTTGTTCGGCTTCGACTAAAATCTGAGTCAGCGATTCTACTTGCAAAGATGCAACACCTTTGGTTTCCACAAGGCGAGATTGCTGCTCTTTTTTCGCTGCAATTTCCTGTTCCAATACTTGCAGCGATTGGTTTTGTTCTTGAATTTGACTTTGCAGGCGATCGGCTCTTTCGCCAATGGTAGCTTGTTCTGTACGCTGCGGTTCCAAAGTTTGTTGAATTGTTTCGATTTGGCGGTGCAGTTCCGTCTGCTGCTGTACCCAAACTTCGGCCGTCGAGGCGATCGCATTTGCAACTTCCCGACTTTCATCTAAACTTTGCTTGGCTGCGTCCCGCTGTTCCTGAAAACTCCCCTGCTGAGACTTAACATAAGATATTTCAATCTCAATTTGCTCCAAACTTTGGCGGAATTGGCGAACTTCCTGCTCGGTTTGTGCTATATTAGCAGCCATTTGCCCAGCAGTTTTTTCCAAATCCTGTTTGCGGTTTTGCAGTTGCCGCCGTTCCGCTTCCTGAGTCGCAATCGTCGCTTGCAAAGCCAACAATTCCGACTCTCCCAAAGCTTTAACGCGGGCATTCAGTGCGTCAAGTTCGGCGGTTGCTTCTTGAATTTGGGTACTAATTGCTTGCAGTTGTTCGGTGAGAGATGCCGAAGTGCGATCGCCCGTTTCGATTTGTTCTCGCAGTTTCCATTCTTGCTGCTGCAATTGGCGGAATTTCAGCACAATTTCCCATTGCGACTTTTCTTGAAATTCCGCCCGCAATTTTTGATATTTTTCCGCTTTTGTGCGATCGGAAGCCAGTCTATCGCGCTGAGAAATCAGCTCTTTTTCTACAATGCGGCTGCGTTCTTCCACCTCCTTAACTTCATCCAACTTCTGCCTAGCTAAAGAGATTTTGCGATCGAACTGAGCCACACCAGCTAATTCGTCAATGATTTCTCTGCGTTCCTTAGAATTCATCGAAATAATGCTCGTAACGTCTCCTTGCAGCACGACGTTATAGCCTTCGGGATAAATTCGCAAGCGGTTGAGCTGTTCGTGAAGTTGAGTCAGCGTGCAAGGTTGGCCGTTAATGTAATAAGTTGAAGTGTAAGTACCTTGGCGAGTTACCCGAAGTTTCCGCGTCACACTCCACTCATCCGATTTTCGATTTTCGATTTTGGATTTTCGATTGGTAGCGAGTAGTTGTCCGTTGTTGTCTTGAGTTGCTGCGATTTCAATCTCTTCTACGTCTTCAACAGATAACTCTTCCGATTTTCGATTTTCGATTTTGGATTTTCGATTGGCAGATGATTGGCCGTTGTTGTCTTGAGTTTCGGCAATATCTATCTCTTCGACTTCCTCTGCTTCAACAGATAACTCATCTGCTGCATTTTCCTCCTCATCTTCATCCCGGGCGAACCATTCCTCCCCCACATCTTCCAGCGCAAAAGTCGCAGTCACGCTAGCTTCGATCGTACCGCGTTTGTTTTGGGCGCTGTTGACCAAATCCGGCAAACGTTCAGCCCGCATTCCCTTGGAACTCGAAAGTCCGAGACAAAACAGCAAAGCGTCGAGGATGTTGGACTTCCCAGAACCGTTGGGCCCGGAAACCACAGTAAAACCGGGCAGCACGGGAATGGCCGTCGTGCCGCCAAAAGATTTAAAGTTAGTCAGTTCGATCCGTTTAATGTGAACCATATGCTAGGAGTAGCTTTGGCTCTAGGTTGTTGTCACAGGGTAGCACAGGCAATGGGGCGATCGACAATGTGTGAACTTTCCGGCATTGTCGATCGAACCGATATCTTACACCTTTGTTAACAACCGAGTCCGCTTTTACTTAAAAAGATCGTTGACAAAGGTACAACATCTGAGATCCGAGCGAGCGCTACAAATGAACGTAAATTTTGATACAGATAACTTCATGAGACTCGATCGATATTATTTGTGGGCTAAAACCTGAAAGCCTTGTCCAGAGCGAATGCCAGCAAATATAATTCCCGGAATTCCTAATGTTACCCCTAGACATATAAAAACTTTCCGGTAAAATCGAACCAAAATTAATAATGTATAAAGTAATGAAGCGCATTATGGAGGGCAAACCCATTACACCAGCTCAGAACTCATCAAACCTGCCAGCTTCACCTGAAAGCGACGAACAACAAGTATTACAAATTTGGGGTCGCGAACCCCTTAAAGGACACGTCAAAATCAGTGGCGCCAAAAATTCGGCCTTAGTCGTCATGGCAGGAGCCCTGCTCTGCCCAGAGGATTGCCGTCTCCGCAACGTTCCTGGTCTAGTCGATGTCGCCCGCATGGGGCAAATTCTCTCGGCTGTAGGAGTCAACTTACAGCAGAACGGGGACGTTTTAGACATCAACGCCAGCAACCTCATAGACGCTCAAGCCCCCTACGAATTAGTCAGCCAACTGCGGGCGAGCTTCTTCATCATCGGGCCGCTGGTAGCGCGTTTGGGATTTGCCAAAGTGCCCTTGCCGGGTGGGTGCGCCATCGGCGCGCGACCAGTTGAACTCCACGTTCGGGGTCTGCAAGCCCTCGGTGCCGAAGTCCACATCGACCACGGCACCGTTCACGCTTACGTCAAAGGGCCGAACCGCCGCCTGAAAGGAGCCAAAATTTATTTGGACTACCCCAGCGTCGGCGCAACTGAAACTTTGATGATGGCGGCGACTCTGGCGGAAGGAGAAACCATAATTGAAAATGCGGCTCAAGAGCCGGAAGTCGCAGATTTGGCGAATTTCTGCCGCGCCATGGGAGCAAAAATTCAAGGCGCTGGCACGAATACGATCGTCATTTCGGGAGTTCCCAAGCTGCACGCGGTAGACTATTCAATTATTCCCGATCGCATTGAAGCCGGAACATTTTTAGTAGCCGGAGCCATCACTCACTCCGAAATCAGTTTGTCGCCGGTAATTCCCGACCACCTGACTGCAGTCATTGCCAAATTGAAGACAATTGGCGCGAAAATTATTGCAGAATCCCCCGACATTTTGCGGATAGTTCCCGGCCAAACTCACTCGGCCACAGACATCGAAACTCTGCCTTATCCCGGTTTCCCCACAGATATGCAAGCTCAGTTTATGGCTTTGCTGACCCTGAGCGAAGGCGACAGCTTGATCAAAGAAACCGTGTTTGAGAATCGCTTGCGCCACGTAGCAGAGCTCAACCGCATGGGCGCAGACATTCGCCTTAAAGGCAATGTCGCGATTGTGCGGGGAGTGTCGCGGCTCTCAGGTGCGCCTGTCGTGGCAACAGATTTGCGGGCTTCGGCGGCGTTAGTGCTCGCGGGACTTGCAGCCGATGGTGTCACCACCATCAGCAGCTTGCAGCACTTAGACCGCGGCTATGAGCAGTTAGAGGTGAAACTGCAAAAATTGGGAGCTAAGTTGCGGCGGGTCAAAGAGGGTACAGACCCGGCGACTGCTGAGGCTCCTGTCAATCCCGTGCGATCGGGTTTAAAGTAGTCAGAAGGAAGAAGGAAGAAGGAAGAAGGAAGAAGGAAGAGGAAAAAAGGAAGAAGCAAAAGAATTCCCCATGCCCAATTCCCCATGCCCCATGCCCAATTCCCAATTCCCAATTCCCCATTCCCAACTGACTAAAATGTCGAACATACCGCTCATCGGTTTAAAAGCAGACCAGTTTCGCCACCCGCTAGACTTGGAAGCCACCAGCACTCTCAAACAACTGCCCGGCCTGGATTTGATGGTGCGGCAGTTGCTGGGACAACTGGGCGAACAGTTTTTTATGCTGGAAAATCTGGCTTCCAGCGTCCAAGTCGGCGAAAATCAATTGCCCCACCTGCATCAATTGCTGTTGGAAGCCTGCAAAACTCTGGATTTGGAGGTGCCGCAGCTTTATGTCCGCCAGCATCCAATGCCAAATGCTTACACCTTTGCGATGCGGGGAAAACAGCCTTTTGTGGTGATGCACACTTCTCTGATTGATTTGCTCACAGACGAGGAAGTTAAGGCAGTAATTGCTCACGAGTTGGGGCATTTGAAGTGCGAGCACGGAGTTTACCTGACTCTGGCTAATTTAATTGTCTTGGCCGCCGGTCAAATTTCGCCTGTGGGAACCGTGCTGGTGCAGGGTTTGCAGGCGCAAATGTTGGAATGGTTGCGGTGTGCCGAATTTACGTGCGATCGCGCCGCCTTGCTCGCCACCCAAGACCCAAAAGTGGTAGCATCCGTGCTGATGAAACTGGCCGGAGGTTCGCCGACTTTAGCTCCGAAACTGAATGTAGATGCGTTTTTGGCGCAGGCCCGGGCCTACGACGACCTCAGCAGCACTCAGCTCGGAGATATGCTCAAACAAGCTCAGACGGCTCAGTTGTCCCATCCTGTACCAGTATTGCGCGCCAGAGAGATCGATCGTTGGGCAAGTTCAAAAGATTATGAATCTTTGCTTGCAGGAAATCGATCTGTGTGTTATGATGGTGAAACCAAAAAGGGCGGGTGGCGAAATTGGTAGACGCATCAGACTCAAAATCTGACACCGAAAGGTATGAGAGTTCGATTCTCTCCCCGCCCACTGCTAAAAAAGCTAGTGATGTATTAATAAAGAACTGTGTGCTAGGTAGCCCAGTAGCTCCAAGTGCATATCTCATCACTTGAGTTCGCCCTGGCTGGTGGCTGTGGTTGGTAGCCGAGTATTTTCCGAACTTCAGTTGAAATAACTCATGACCAACCGCACTATTACTTTCATCTGCTTTTTTATGTAATAAAAACAGAAAAAGATGAGTAATCAGGCAAGCAATATACCATCTGTGGATTTAGCTATCGTTCCAGGCACAGTTTATAATATCCAAGATTGTGTCTGGAATCACTTAAGTAAACTGTATACTCTTGATTTAGCCACAGGTAAAGCAACATTCATCGGTGAGCTCATTACAGAATTGTATGATATTGCCTTTGTTGATTCACAACTCTATGGCATGGAGCGAGTACCAGGGTAAGAGCATCTCAATCAAGCTTTACAAAAGGAGTTGAGAACAGTCATCATATAATCATTATTCATAGAAGCCTGTTTGATTTTTTGACGAAGACTACGCTGCAATGTTTTCTCCTGATTAAGAGCGTTAAGTGCCATCCGTCTCAGGATCGCAAAATTACGAGGACTATGACCTGAACGAATCCGACATTTATCCTCATGGAACGTGACATCTAAAGTCCAATGAACTTGGTTTTCAATCGTCCAATGTTGACGAATGGCACGACCAAGAACTTGAGCATCCGCAGGCAGAGAAGTTAGATAAAATTGGACTTCACGAGTCGTTTTGTTCCAAAGATGGCGGATTCTTTCAATAATGACGATGGTTTGCAGTCCCGACCATTGGTCTTGTTGATAAAGACCACCGAAAGCCTCAAAAGGAACAGCCCAAACATAACGTTTTTCAGTGCGATGGTGTCCCTTTTCAATCTGTTGGTTATAACTAACGTTAATGCCTTCAAAGTTATTGGCTCTTCTGGTATCAAACCATTCTTTAACCTGAGAATGTAAAGTGGGATGATTGGCTTTAAGAGATACAATATAATCAGCTCTTTTGTGGCGAATTTGTTTCACAATCTCGGTTTGAGTTCCCATCGCATCAATGGTAACGATCGCCCCGGTCAGGTCTAATAATTCTAAGAGTGCCGGAATTGCCGTAATCTCGTTGGAATGATCCTCAACTTTAACTTGCCCTAAAACTAAACGCTGTTCACTTGCCCAAGCCGTGACCAAATGCAAAGCTTTTACCCCTTGATTACGGTCATAAGAACCTCTAACACTTTTGCCATCAATGGGGATAATCTCGCCAACAATCGAACCAAGCATACTTTGAAGCCACTTCGCTAAACATTGTTCTAAAGCCTCAGGATTGATTCTTTCAAAAACTCGTCGAAAAGTATCATCACTAGGGATACCATTGGGTAATTCGAGAAATTCCTCTCACCATTGCTGTTTAGCGATGCCATAATTTTCCATGTCTTCCCAACCTTCCGCACCACCAATGACGGCTAAAATAGAGATTACTAAAATATCTTTTAATAAGTGTTTTTGGGTTCTTTGAACTCTGGGGTCGGGGAGCTCTGCTACATAATTCAATAAATTGGCTTGGATTTCGCTCAGAGGTGTTAACTGTCGTTTTTCTGCTTTTTTAGCTTGAGATTTTACAGCGAGTTTCAATCTAGGTGCAAAACCCTTTGTCATTGTCTTTAACTCCGTTTCAACTTGATTGACTTTGTTAAGATTCAAACTTGATTATAGGTTTAAGTTCGGTTGACAGATATAAAGTCTATTGGCGGTTTTTTGTCAAGTACAATTTATACCAAATTAGATGAGCTTACCCTGGAGCGAGTACGAGCTCGATAAAATGCTCGTTGCTTCTGACTTCGCACCACTGAAAGAAGAGAAAGATGTTGCGTTTTATGACGAAAAAAAAAATTATCTACCCTTCTAGATAGACTAATAGTCATCCCCGGCTCGGTCAAACTTGGGACACATCCTAGCAGATGCTGAGTTTATGAACACTAAAGGGATAGTCCTGCATAGTCAGGACTACCGACCAACCGCACTGTTACTTTCATCTGCTTTTTTATGTAATAAAAACAGAAAAAGATGAGTAATCAGGCAAGTAATATACCATCTGTGGATTTAGCTATGGTTCCAGGGACGGTGTATATCCAAGATTGTGTCTCGAATCAGTTAAGTAAACTGTATACTCTTGATTTAGCCACAGGTAAAGCAACATTCATCGGTGAGCTCATTACAGAAATGTATGATATCGCCTTTGTTGATTCACAACTCTATGGCATTGAGCAAGAAGGGGACACAACGCAGCTCGTTAAAATTGACATCACAACAGGTGATACGATTGTCATTGGGGATACGGGCTTTGCTACAGTCGGCTTGGCTTATAATCCCCAACGTCAAACCCTTTATGCCAGCACAGCTAAACAACTGATTGCCCTTGATATTAAAACAGGAAAAGGTACCCCAGTAGCTACCGTAGCTAATAAAGACTACAACTGTGGTGAACTTGCCTTTGATAGCAATGGCATAGCATATATCACATTAATTAGCTACGAAAAGAAGAAATTACTTGCTAGATGCAATCTCGATACTAGCGAAGTTAAAACCATTGGTGATACCGGATTTCCTGGTATTGGCAGTATGGAATTTGTTGGCAATGTCCTGTATGGCGTTACGGGCAGATTTTTTAACTTGGGAAAAGACGGTCAATTAATCCGCATTAATACCAAGACAGGTAAAGGCACATTAGTGGCTCAAACCAAGCCTAGGGGTCGTTGGGCAGGCCTTGCCGTTTATCAACCCGCACCAGAAGTGATCCCAACCATCACTTCAAAAGTTAACACTGAAGCTACACAAGCTCCACAACCAACTACTACAACTCCTGAGGAAACTATGCAACTGTTAACCATTGATACCAAAGAAAACTGTTACGTTATCAATACCGATCAGATGAATAACTTGCAACAAAATGTTGCTAAGTCTCTGACATTAGACAAAGGAACTTTTGACATCCAAATTACCAGTGGTACCTACAGTTATAGTGCCGACAATACCGCCGGTGAGCCTTTTGTTTTTCTCTGGATTTATGGACTTGATGGCAGTACCTTTATCAACACAAAGACAGGTGTTGAGACAGGTGGAACTTGGGCAACTTTAAACGGCTATAACGACAAATTGCAGTTAGATATCAAAGAAAAAGCTGTAGTCTGTGCTTTATTCTTTGATATCTATAGTGATGATAATCAAGGACAAGTCACTGTTTCAATCACTGGCAATCAACAGAATCCCCAAACTTTAACCGTTGATAGCAAGAAAAACTGCTATCCGCTTGATAGCAATACTCTCTCAAATCTTAAAAAAGCCAATGCTAATTCAATCGAGTTAGCCCCAGGAAACTATCGCGTCAAGATTCGGGAAAGCAATGCCACTTATGGAGCAGAAGCAAAAAATTTCCAATTAGAACCTTGGGCATTACTCTTGATTCAAGGGGGAAATTTTATCTCCAAGTTGACAGGAAATGAAGTTAGCGAAAGTTGGTGTTCCTTAAATGGCTTCAAAGATGACGTTATTTTTGAAGTCAAAGAAAAAACAACCATCTCCGGCTTCTTTTTTGATACATATATAGAAGATAACGAAGGGCAAGTTGTTTTAGAAATCAACAACATCACTGATGTAGAAGTAGCCGAAGGATATGGAGGGTCATCAATAACATCTGGCACGGGCAGCAGCGAAAGCACTGTTAGTGTAGTGGGTGGTGGTAGCACAACTAGCTCTGGTGGTACAGCAGTTACCTCTGGTGGTGGTACAACTAGCTCTAGTAGTACAGCAGTTACCTCTGGTGGTGGTACAACTAGCTCTGGTGGTATACCCGTTACCACTGGTGGTACAACTAGCTCTGGTGGTATACCAGTTACCACTGGTGGTACAACTAGCTCTGGTGGTGTATCAGTTACCACTGGTGGTACAACTAACTCTGGTGGTATACCAGTTAACACTGGTGGTACAAGTATTTCTGGTTCTGAAAATATCAATATTGGCAGTGGATTTAACTTCAGTTTTGACCAAGATCAGATGGAAAAAATGTGGCAGCAAATGGCAGCCCAAATCAATACTTCCATCACAGTAACAGGTGACCCAAACGAGAAAAAAGAAGCTTATTGGGACAATTTGGAAAAATGGCTGCTTAAAGGCTATCAAACTCAAGCTAAAGACTTAGGCATGAGGGTAGCACGGCTGGACTTTATGTTTAAGACTCTTACCCAGCAAATGGAAGTTAGTTTTAATCAGAATTTCCACAATTGGTCGGGGTACTTCAACAAAAATCTCAACGACTTATTTATTTCCCGAATCCCCCGCATTGTTAGTGAGCAGGTGAATTTAAGAATCTCTGAACAAACCCAAGAGATTAAAAATTTAGTCGTGCAACAAATGCAAACCGAACTCAATGAGCGTATTGAGTCCGTCGTTAATCTCAGAGTGTCTAATCAGACTCAAGAAGTTAAGAACCTCGTAGTTCAGCAAATGCAAACTGAACTTGAGCAACGGATTGAGAATGTAGTTAACATCAAAATTGCCAATCAGTCTACAGAGATTAATACCACGGTAATTAATCAAATATCGGCTGATATTGATGAGCGCATTAGTAACTCGGTTAATGTCCAAATCGCCAATCAATCTCAAGAGATCACTAATCAGGTAATTCAGCAAGTCCAACAAACTATTGATCAGCGTGTTGAGAATGTGGTGAGCATCAAGATTTCTGATCAAACCCAGAATGTGAAGAATCTGGTGATTCAGCAAATGCAAACTTACATCGATCAACGCATCGATAATGTCGTGAACCTCAAAGTGTCTAATCTATCTCACGATATTAACACTCAAATTGTTCAGCAAATTCAACACGACATGGATCAGCGGATTAATGCGGTAGTTAATCTCAAAATTGCTGACCAAAGCCAACACATTAAAAACCTGGTCATTCAGCAGATTGAATCTAACATTGATGACCGCATCAATACGGTTGTTAATCAATCTAGCACGAGCAACGTGCAGTTAGTGACTAATAATATTGTCAACGATCTTGACAATCGCATTAATGTTAGCTTGGATAACAAGATTCTCAACTTCCGTAATGATGTCTCTACAATCGTCAAAACTGAGCTGAACCAAAACTTCACGCAGAACCTCAAAAATACGATTTTTTCAGAATTGAGACAGCAACAATTCTACCTGGATATCAACTTGATCAAGTCAGAAGTTGAGAACTTCTACTCTAATCTTGCACAGTTTGAGAATCAGTTCTATTTACGCATTGAACAAGGGGACACTCAACTGTATAACTGGACGCTGGAACAACTTATTGCTCTCCAAGGTTGCTTAACAGATCGTCAGGCTTTAGGGGATATCTTTGAATCTTTCGCCAAGAGACTCAAAGACGAATTAGAGAATGCTGAATGCGTTCGTCCCGATCGTTTTGGTTCTTGGGTAAGAACAGATATGCGGTCACAATTTCAACCTACGCAATCTCCGGAATTACCACAAGGTTAATCAGTAGGTAGACATCTATATTGGGTGTCCGAAGAAAGGAACGAAGCAATCCCAAACCGCAAGCGAATTGCTTCTTTCCTCTATTCGGACATGATGGTATTGATTTATGTTCACCGCCCACTGCTAAAAAAAGCTTAATAAATCTAGGGTTCCAGGTAGACCACCGGGAACCCTAATTTATAGATATCCACCATGATCGACGATTGCATTCAAAATTTGATGGCAGAAATGCACATTCCTGAAATGTCGATCGCAGTGGTGGAAGCAGAGGAACCTGTGCTAATCCAAAGCTACGGTTTCGCCAATATAGAACATTCGATACCTGCGACTGAACGCAGGGTTTATGAAATTGCATCAATCGGTTAAAATATCCAATCGCATGGGAAGTTTTATGGGTGAAATCGCCGCTTTAGGCGCTGCATTTGTCTGGGCTCTATCTTCGACAATCTGGCAGCGAGTAGGACAGGAAATCCCCGCAGTGGTGCTAAACTTGCTCAAAGGCGCGATCGCCCTTTTCATGCTCCTTGCCACTGTACTAATTTTAGGAAAACCCTTACCCGCAATCAACCCTAATATTTTAGCAATGCTGCTGATTAGCGGCGGTCTAGGAATTGGCATCGGAGACACCGCTTTCTTTATCGTATTAAAATATTTAGGCGCGAGGCGAACGCTGCTTTTAGAAACCCTATCTCCCCCTTTAACAGCTTTATTGGGCTTAATATTTTTGCAGGAAAAGTTATCGCCCCTTGCTTGTACTGGCATTCTTTTAACAATCTGCGGCGTAGGGTGGGTAATTGCAGAACGAACAGCCGAAACAACCTTATCATCAAAACATCTTTGGCAGGGATTAGGTATTAGTTTATTAGGACAAACAACCCACGCCGTTGGAGCAATTTTATCCCGCGCCGCCTTCACTCAAATAGATATTGATCCTCTGTGGACGGCGGCCTTGCGTTTGAGCGGTGGTATGGCAGTCATGCTGTGCTTTTTGAAGCCAACAAACCTTGACAGTTTCAAACAATTAAAATCCTCAAAAATATTAGCTGCAATAATTCTGGCAGCTTTTTTAGGAACCTATCTCGGAATTTTCCTGCAACAGACTTCGTTGAAATATGCACCCGCAGCAATCGCTCAAACACTCAGTTCTACCAGTCCCCTATTTATACTGCCTTTAGCGGTGCTGGCGGGCGAAAAAGTGAGCATTCGGGCTGTTTTGGGGGTAGTTGGTGCGATCGGCGGAATCGCCTTATTATTGGGTTTGAAGTGATTAGATTTGAGACATACAGCGGAAACCGCTGTAATTATTGCTAAAAAACATTGCCCCGCAAGGATTTGGGGAATTTTTTGAGAAAAATTAGCACACTAAGTACGGCAAGCCCTGGCAGGCAGTCAACATTGCCAAAAATATAACTAACGTGGCGATGACTCTAGGGCAAATTATAGAAGTTGTTGCAGTTGCAATGGATATCCATGCAGGCAAAAAGGAAGGAGAATTATATCAGAAACTGGATGAAGCTCGTGGCGAGAGAATGAGTCAGTTTATTGCCATTGCCCAAGCCCTCGAAACTCAGATATAATAACAACTCCGACAAGTTATAGCTATAGCCAGCGTAGTTAGGACGTGGACTATATTGATTGCGATCGCCTCTACCCGATTTCAATGGCTCAACCTTACAGTAATGACTTCCGGCAAAAAGTAATGCCAGCGATTGAGCTGGACAGTCTCAAGAAAAGTGAGGCGAGCCAACTGTTCAATATCAGTCGCAATACAATCAACTTGTGGTTCCAACGCAAAGCCGAAACGGGTGATGTTAAGCCAAAGCCGAGGCAAGCATCCCAACAGAACGGCTTTGATCAGGGATTGGGAGAAGTTTCGAGACTTTGTCAAAGTGTATGGGGATAAAACCCAAACGGAGATGGCACAGCTATGGGATGAGGAGATTAGTCAACGCACGATTTCCCAGGCATTACGGAAGATTGGCAATACTCGTAAAAAAAAACATACGGGTATTGCCAACGGGATGAAGCCAAACCGGCAGCCTTCTTAGAGCAACTCTCGAACCCTTTCATCGCCTCACCTGGTCTATGTCGATGAGTCTGGTATGGATGAACGAGATAACTATGGCTACGGGTACTCACCCGTAGGGGAACGTTTCTACGACCTCAAATCAGGCCAGCGACAGGGACGCATTAATATGATCGCTGGGTACCGAGATGGTCAATTTATTGCACCATTTACGGTCAAGGGAGGATGCAACCGCGCTGTGTTTGAGACCTGGCTAGAAACGTGCTTAATTCCAGTGTTGCGTCCGGGTGAGTGGGTGATTATGGATAATGCGACGTTTCATCATGGCGGTCGGATTACCCAATTGATTGAAGCCACAGGGTGTCAGTTGGTCTATCTGCCGACCTATTCGCCGGATCTCAATCAAATTGAAAAGTGTTGGGCCTGGTTGAAAAGTCGGATTCGCAAACTATTACCCAACTCAGAGCATTTGCGCGATGCCATCGAAGTCGTTCTCAAGCAAGCTGCGTCTTAATGAATATGGCTATGGCCATAGATGATTTTATCCTTTAGAGATATACTGTTTAAGTCCAAAAAATGATCATCGACAGGTTATGAAACTACCAAAAAAAATAGACCTTATAATTGACGAAACCTATACCCTTACACTACCAGGATGGGGAACAACGGGCATTTTTCGGACTTATGAAGTGATTCAAACCAGCCAGGTAGTGGATGTTTTACCAGTAGATCGTGAGGATGATGATGAGGATTTAGAAGAACCTAAACCTGGAGAGATACGGATGATGATTACTGGCGCTAGCAAAGATGAAGTGTTCAAGATACGGGGTTTAAAACCGGGACATTCTATGATTCAGTTTTTCCAGCAGCACGCTGGGAGCAGCGAACGACAAAAAGAACATCTCCTTGAGGTTAACGTAAAAGGCTAAATAAATAGCTTTTACGATCACTGCGATCGCCAATATCAGCTCGAAGCTGAGAACTTAGCGATCGTCCTACCCAGCCTCCATCCCCGACCTTCACCCAATTGGCGGCGGTTGAGAGCGGGTTGAGGCGATCGCAGTACCAAGAGCGAGCTAACTTTGATTCTAAGAGTAGGTCAAGCATACAGCCTTTTCTAACTTTGTGTAGTACAGTAACAGCAATGAGTAAACCAATTTTCAATATCTTTAAGTGTGAGGGAATCAATCGCATCAACTAAAGCGGTTTCGACAATATCTCGACACCGAGCGGCCACGGCGCGTAAATAGGCTTTGAACTTAGACCAACAGTTTTCAATCGGATTAAAATCGGGAGAGTAGGGAGATAAATAAATGAGTTGCGCTCCAGCTTGTGTAATCCAAGCCTCAATAATCTGTCGAGAGTCTGTACGGCGATGGAGGAAACGGCAGTGCCGTTTCCTGATTTCGGGCTACTCTTACAAATTGCAACTCATATCCCCAGATAATTGACTGAAACGCGCATTTTCCCGGTAGTCTACCGGACAATCAATCACGCAAGGGACATCTTGAGCCAGGGCTTCTTTCAGAATCGGAATTAAATCGGTTGCAGCTTCCACTCGATAGCCTTTTAAACCCATACTTTCCGCAAATTTCACAAAATCGGGATTGCCAAATTTGACGAAATCTGAATGACCAAAATAATCTTGTTGCTTCCATTCAATTAAGCCGTAGCCGCCATCATTAAAGATCAGCGTCACAAAATTAGTACCAACTCGCAAAGCAGTTTCTAACTCTTGACAGTTCATCATAAAACCGCCGTCGCCGGTGGCTGCTATTACTTTGCGATCGGGATAAACGAGTTTTGCAGCCACCGCACCCGGAATCGCAATTCCCATCGCCGCAAATCCGTTAGAAATCAAACAGGTATTCGGGCGATCGCAATGATAGTGCCGCGCGATCCACATTTTGTGAGCTCCCACATCAGATATAAGAATATCTTCCGGGCCCAGGACTTGCCGCAAATCGTAAATGAGTTTTTGTGGCTTGATGGGGAAACCGTCGTCGCCTGCATATTGTTCGTACCCAGCGCGAATATCCGCCCGCAATTGCTTAGCAAAAGGGTCTACTTTCTCCATGCGATCGGCACGCTGCAAAATTTCATTGAGGGAATCAGAAATATCTCCCACAACTTCTATAAGAGGAATATAGCTGCTGTCAATTTCTGCTGGCAAAGATCCAATGTGAATAATCGGAATTTTTCCTTCGGGATTCCACTTCTTCGGGGAATATTCAATCAAATCGTAGCCAACAGCAATCACTAAATCTGTTTCTTCAAAAGCACAACTAATATAATCCCGTTTTTGCAATCCCGTCGTCCAAAGTGCCAAAGGATGAGTATAAGGAATTACACCTTTGCCCATGAAAGTATTAGCTACAGGAATATTCAATCGAGTAGCAAATTGTGTCAAAGCATCGCTGGCGTTAGCACGTATCGCGCCGTTTCCTACTAAAAGCAGAGGACTTTTTGCCTTGGAAATTGCCACAGCGGCTTTATTCAAGCTTTGGTAAGCGCCAAAAGTTTTTTCGCGGTTGTCTTTGGTGAGCGGAGTTCCTTCAGCAGGCATTGCTGCTATGTTTTCAGGTAAGTCAATGTGAACTGCTCCCGGCTTTTCACTTTGAGCTACTTTAAAGGCTTTGCGGACAATTTCGGCCGTCGTGCTGGGGCGAACAATTTGAGCATTCCACTTAGTAACTGGCGCAAACATGGCAACCAAATCTAAATATTGGTGCGATTCTATGTGCATTCTGTCTGTGCCGACTTGTCCGGTAATTGCTATTAAAGGAGCGCCGTCTAAGTTGGCGTCAGCAACTCCTGTCATTAAGTTAGTTGCGCCGGGGCCCAAGGTGGACAAGCAAACGCCGGCTTTGCCGGTGAGACGACCGTAAACGTCTGCCATGAATGCGGCGCCTTGTTCGTGGCGAGTAGTAATAAATTTAATTGAAGAGTTTCTCAGGGCTTCTAGAACTTCTAAATTTTCTTCTCCTGGAAGTCCGAAGACGTATTCGACGCCTTCATTTTCTAAACATTTTACCAATAATTGAGCTGTGTTCATTTCCGTTTCTCTCCTCGGTTAATGGTTTTTTTTGGTCTTTTTCAACCGATCGCAAAAATACTAAATGGGAATTTTTAACCGCAGGTAAACGCAGATAAACGCAGACTTATGTAGATTTGTGCGATCGGTTGATAGAGTGGGAGCTTATTTCACCCACACTGTTTTTATGTTAACAAATTCGTGCATTCCTTGGATGCTCAATTCGCGTCCGTAACCGGAGCGTTTGATGCCGCCGAAGGGCAATCTCGGGTCGGATTTTACTAAACCGTTGATGAATACCGCGCCGGCCTCTAGTTCGGAAATAAAGCGATCGCTCTCTGAGTTTACTGTAGTCCAAGCTGACGCACCCAAGCCAAAAGATGTGCTATTTGCGAGCGCGATCGCCTCATCCATGTCTGCAACTCGGAATACTAAAGCTACGGGCCCGAAAAATTCTTCTTGACGGGCAGAGGCATTCGGCGGAATGTCTGCCAGAATAGTTGGCAAGTAGAAATTGCCGGCATTCTCTGACAATGGGCTGCCACCTGTCAGAAGTTTTGCTCCCGATTGGACGCAAGTTTGCACTTGATTGTCCAAGTCTTTGAGGATTGCGGGAGTCGCTAAAGGGCCGATCTCCGTATCTGGCAACATCGGATCGCCTACTTTTAATTGCTCGAATTTTTCGACAAATCCTGTGATGAATTCGTCGGCAATCTCTTCTGCTAAAATAAAGCGTTTGGCGGCGATGCAAGATTGACCGTTATTGAGCATCCGGGATGTCACCGCAGTTGATAAAGCTGCAGCTACATCGGCGCTGGACATCACAATAAATGGGTCGCTTCCTCCCAATTCCAGCACTACTTTTTTCAAATTCTTGCCCGCATTTGCTGCCAAACTTTCACCCGCTGGTTCGCTACCGGTGAGAGTTGCTGCTTTTATACGATCGTCCGCAATGATATCGGCTACTTTGTCGGCGCCGACTAACAAAGTTTGAAAAACTCCTTCGGGAAAGCCTGCAAGCGTAAAAATTTCTTCGATTTTCAAAGCGCACTGAGGCACGTTGGAAGCGTGTTTTAGCAAGCCGACATTGCCCGCCATCAGTGCTGGCGCCGCAAACCGAAAAACTTGCCAAAATGGGAAATTCCAGGGCATGACGGCTAAAATAGGGCCCAGCGGTTGGTAGCGGACAAAGCTGCTGCTAGCGTCGGTAGTTGCCGGTACATCTGCCATAAATTGAGCAGCATTTTTGGCGTAATAGCGGCAAACTAAGGCGCATTTTTCCACTTCGCCGATCGCAGATTTGAGCGTTTTGCCCATTTCCAGGGTCATCATTTCAGCGTAAATTTCGCGATCGCGCTCCAAGATATCTGCAGCTTTCTGCATCCACAGGGCTCTCTGCTCAAACGGCAGTTGGCGGTATTTTTTAAAAGCTTGCTGTGCTAATTCCAGCTTAGCTTCTATTACCTCATCCGCGATCTGCTCGAAAGTTTTCAGCGTTTCTCCCGTTGCCGGGTTGATAGTAGCAATAGCCATGGTTTCATCTCCTGTGTGAAAAACACAAAACTCCCTGCTAGTTTTCAGCCTCGGCAGGGAGTTGTATCAAGGTATTACAAAATAGGAATTTACCAGCCACGTTTTCTTTCAGGTCTTGCCAAGTTGCAAGTGCCGCGATTTGTTTAAATTTCTCTACTTTTAATTATAGTTCAGAGTCTCGATCGCAAATCTTAAGAAAATTTGTCTTTCTGAAATCACGCACAAATCCCCAGAACAGGCTAGACGGCCTGTTCCACAAAAGTTAAATGTTCTTTTGGGGCGTCCCGCCCGCCCCTGCCAGCTTTATTCACAATTAAAGGTGCAAGATGGAGGAAATATCTTGTCGGGTATCCCGCCCGCCTTGGATTCTCAAGAACAGGCTTTGCGGCCTGTTCCAGTACATATTTCTCAATTCCTCTCCCTCAAACAGACTGTTCCTGGACGTAATCCTGCACGTAAGACTGATAGTAATACCTGCTGCCTTTATCGTTATTCGCCACCATTCCTAACAGCGGAATTCCCGCCATTTTTAAATCTTCAAAAGCCAACAACAGCGCCTCCCGCTCAGTTTGATGCAGCCCCACTACCAGCATCAATCCGTTAGTGTGAGCCGCCAACAAATTCGCATCCGCCAAACCCAAAAGCGGTGGAGTATCGTAAATAACTAAATCAAAATGACTTGACAAAGCTGCCATTAAATGCGGCATTTTTCGGGAAGAAAGTACCTTTGTAGGATCGAGAGGAACCGGGCCGGAAGTTAACACAAACAAATTTTCATCGCGGGGCGATCGCATAATCAACTGTTGCACATCCACATCATCCGCGATCGCATTGTGCAAGCCTTGCCAATTCGGTAAACCCAGCATTTCGTGTACCTGCGGGCGCCGCAAATCGGCATCCACTAACAGCACTTGCTGGCCCATTGCAGCAGCAGCCCGCGCCAGATTGACTGCTACAGTAGACTTGCCGTCAGCTACTTGACAAGAAGTAATTACACAAGAATTGATTGGAGTATCAAGGTTTAGTAAGCGAATATTCGCATTGAGCGATCGAAAAGCTTCTTGAAAAGCATCCGTCGGCATCGGCGAAATTGCCACATCCACCGCCCTTGTCTCAGCAGGAGGAAGTCTCAAAATTTTATCGCTAGCAGGAATTACCCCCAACAAAGGCAGGCGAATCGACTGTTTGACATCCTCTGGAGTTTGGAACACCGTTTTATTGTTAAACCGTTCCGCCAACTGCGCCGCCAGCATACCAAACAGCAAACCAGCCAATCCCCCCAAAGCCAAATTCAAAGGCATAATCGGAGCAACAGCCATCAACTCGCCATTTTTGTAACGCGGAATTTCCGGCTTAGCAATAATTTCCCAAGCCACCTCTTTTTTGCCCACAGATTCAAGCTGTAAAGCTTGCTGTTTGGCCACCAAACTATTCAGCGTATTGTTAGTCAAATCCAACTCGCGCTGCAAATCGGAATAGCGCCGCAAAATCACCGGGAATTTTTGAGAGTATTGATTCAACTGCTTAGCAGCTTGTTCCAAAACTTGATTCCGCACACCCAGCACCTGAATTAAATTAGCAGTACCGACAAACTGCTCGATTAACTTAATCCGCACCGGATCTTGAAAAGCCAGCACTTGTGAACTTACCTTAGCCAAATCAGTTCCCAGAACCTGTTGGGCTTCTTTCTTCAACAAAGGAATCAGGTTCTTGCGCTGTTCTCGCAACAATTGCATTTGCGGAGTTTGGTCTGTAAACGTAGCCGAGTTAATCGCAATTTGTCCTTCTAATTGCTGCAATTGGGTCAGCATCGCTTGATAGCGGGGAGCTTGACTCAGAGCCGAGGCCATCAGCGCTTGCTGTTGGTTGAGTCCGAGCTGATTTTGCAGATTAGAATAGAGCAATCTCTGCTGATTGAGCTGCGTTTGCGCGTCCAATCTTTGCGCTTGAAGTTGGCTGATTTGCTGCGAAAGCTGTTGGGTTTGAATTTGCGGATCGATGAAATTGTACTGCTGCCGCAATTTTTGAATTTCTGTTTGCAGAGCTTGTTGGCGCTTTTGCTGGTTGGGAATTTTCGATTTTACAAAATCCAGAGTCTGACTAATTTGAGTGGTGGTATCTTGCACGCTGTAGTTGCGGTATCCTAACGCAACTTTGTCCAAAACAAACTGAATTTTTTTCGGGTCATAATCCCGATATCTAACTTCGATAATTTTGGTATTTTTGAAGCGATTAATTGACAGCCTGGTTTCCTGAGAAAACGGCAAATTATCTGCTTTTTGGTTCAAAAGGTAATTGTAATTTATTTCGGGATACTTAGCCTGCAACTCTTTAATAATAGGCGACATTACTTGCGGACTTTGCAAAACTTGAATTTGGGATTCGTAGTCAAAACCGCCCTTTTCTTGCGTCGCCGGGGCCGCTGGTTGCAGTTTCAGCTCACCGGAGTAGATTTGGGCTAAAGTATTTTGCGTAACTGCTGGTTCTACTAATAATTGAAAGCGCCCTTCGTATTCGCTTTTTTGATTCAGTGTCCATGCGAAAACTCCTGTAGTCACTGCCGCTGCTACGCCGATGACTAAGATGGAGCGACTGCGGCAAACTTCCCAAAAACTTAACTCTTCTTCGTCAGTTTTGTTTCTGTTTAAAAATTGATCTTCTTCATAAAGTCCCGAAGATATTTTTTGCAGATCGGCGGCTTTTTTATGATTAAAAAGTGCTATTGGAGATTGTTTCCCTGGTTTCATTTGATTTCTACAACTTATTAGTTTAAACGTCTGTATTGGTGGCCGAGTTTCAGGAATCCGGTTGATTTCTAGATATTTGATTACCCAACCGTAATTTTTTCTAGAAACCGGGTTTCTGAGGTTTTAATGCCAGTCTATTCAAATCACCGAAAAATATCGAACAACCGGAATATTCCTAACAGCGGGCTGAGAGGAGCGAGAGTCCCGCCTACATTATCCGAGAACGTAGCGCGGCCCGATCGCCTTACCATAATTACATCATTATTTTGCAGTTTGGGGTTAGTTTCTTCATTGGCAGTTGCGGAAAAATCAACCTTAACATTTAGCTGCGAAACGGTACCATTAGGATTGAGGCGAATTAAATTCACCGAATCCATTTCGGCCCGCGCTTTATTAAAACCTCCCGCTGCTACCAGCGCTTGATTTAAAGTAGTGTTGGGCAGCACCGCAATCGCTCCCGGTTTCACCACTTCTCCCACAATGTTCACCCTAATCGTATCCGGTGAAAAATTAGAATTAGCAACTTGTTCGTCTTGGGTTTCATCAAGGTTTTCGGCTTTGGGGACGATTACCGTATCTCCCTGTTGTAGCGCTAAATCTTGGGATACATCTCCCCCTTCCAAAAGTTGCCACAAATTCACATTAATAATTTGTTCTGTACCCGCCCGCGTCAGGCGGCGAACTTGTATTTGTCTGATATTAGCTACCGGCGTAATGCCGCCCGCCATTTTAATTGCCCTCGTTACAGTTTGCTGCAAAACACTTTCCCCGCCGTTGGTTTCGCTGGCAGCAAACAAACCAGAATTTTCACCCATTTCATTCTCTTGTACCCTACTTTGAGCCTCTTTTGCCAAAGTATAAGTACCGGGGCGAGTTACTTCGCCCACCACAGCAATATTAATGGGTTGAGTGCTTTGTCCGGTAATGTTAGCGACTGCTAAAGTCGGTGCTTCTTGGCGGTTGAGGCTAGTTACAGTGGGAATAAATATAGTATCGCCGTCGCGCAAAGTCATATCGGCCCGCAAATCGCCGTTTTGCAATAATTCCCACAAATCCACACTAATAATTTGTTCCGGTGCGTTGCGCTGGGGGCGGCGGATTTTGATTTGGCGCACGTCTGCTGACTGCGTAATTCCGCCGGCCATTCGCAGAGCCCGCGATATCGTTGGCATTTGAGTTCCCATTTGCTCTGCTGTGCCTCCGGGACCTGCTGCCGAGGATATTGTATAGGCTCCGGGGCGGTTAATTTCGCCCGCGATCGCAATTTGCAAAGGACGTGGCGCCAGCAGTTTCAGGGTAATCCAAGGACGTTTGAGGTATTTGCCGTATCGGTCTTTAACAGCATTAGAAGCTTGTTCTAAGGTCATCCCGTACACCGAAACGCTGCCAATTAACGGCAAACTCAGGGAACCGTCGGCCTGTACTTGGTGTTGACCGTTGGGCCCGCTGTATTCCGGGACGTTGAAGATGTCCATTTGAATACGATCGCCCGCTCCCAAAGTGTAAACTTCCGATCGTACACTTGAAGGTGCACTTGCCGGAAATCCCTGAAATCCCGGTGCTGTCGGTACCTGTACAGGAACAGGAGAACCCGTATCACCAGGAGGAGGAGGAGGAGGCATAAACTGCGCCGCCGCAGGAGATGAACCAACCGCCGCGAGCACTGACACTGTTAAACTTTGGGCAATTAAACTTTTGATAGCATTGCTTGCCCAATAACTTACCTTGCAGCTTTTGCTGGAAATGTCTCCCTGATCCCCTCTCCTTGCAGCAAAGGGGAGAAATTCTTCCCTTTCCTTCTCCGCGAAGGAGAGAGAAGGGTGAGATTTTTTCTCAAGTTGCACCTTGCGCGAATAACTTTTCACCACCATCGCTTTTTGCCCCTATCCTCATCCAAGCCCGCCAACATCAAATGTAACCCAACTCTTCTAACTTGCTGAGAACTTTTTTAACACTCTCTTCCACACTTTCTCGCTCTGTGTAACAAATAATCTCAGGATTGAGCGGTTCTTGATAAGGATCGTCAATTCCCGTAAAACCCTTAATTCCTCCTGCTCTGGCCTTAGCGTATAGTCCCTTGACATCGCGATCTTCGCACACTTCTAGCGGCGCTGTGATATATACTTCAACAAAATTTGGCTCCATCGCTCTAATTTCGTCGCGAATTGCTCTGTAGGGGCTAATAGCTGCGGTCATTACGGCTACTCCATTGCGGCTCAGCAGGTGAGCTACAAATCCAATCCGCCGAATATTAGTATCTCGGTCTTCTTGGCTAAATCCCAAACCTTTTGACAAGTTGGTGCGAACGACATCTCCATCCAATATTTCCACTTTGCAACCTCTTGCCTTCAATTCGGGTTCGAGAGCTTTGCTGATAGTTGTCTTGCCGGAACCGCTCAGCCCGGTAAACCACAAAATAAAACCTTTTTCCATTTGCATCCGTTAATCACTAACTCAGAAATTATTAAGACGTAAAACTTTATAGATGCTGTTCCCTTTTTTCTATTATCGTTATTCGCGGTGTCATATTGCCAATATTTGCGCGCCAAAAGTGAGAAATCAAAATTTGCGATCGCTCCTGCGGTCATTGAGTAAAAAAATTGTGGGAGCGCTGCATAATTCCCGATTTATTATTTGTCAAGTCTTTACACCGTAAAATTCAATTCGCGATCGCCAACGCCGAACATCTATCCGTAGCGCACTCATCGCCTGACTAACCCTTTCCCAATCTCCAATCTAAAATGGTATTGCCCATGTCTTCGGTCTTAAAAGCAGATGTTTTGGTAGTCGGTGGCGGCACCGGCGGCACCGCTGCAGCCGTCCAAGCAGCCCGCCGAGGTGCCAAAACTATTTTAGTAAGCGAATTCCCCTGGCTGGGAGGAATGCTGACTTCCGCTGGCGTTTCGGCCCCCGATGGCAATGAATTAGCAGCTTTTCAAACCGGTTTGTGGGGCGCGTTTCTCCGGGAACTCCAGCAGCGACAGCCGGGAGGTTTGGATTGGGGCTGGGTAAGTTTTTTTACTTACGATCCCCGCACCGGTGCTGAAATTTTCGCTGATTGGGTTAAATGTTTGCCGAACTTGCACTGGATTTCTGGAAAAAAAGCTCAAGATGTGCTGTATGAAGGAGATCGCATTTCTGGCGTTCAGTTTGCAGATTTTACGGTTTCGGCCAAAATCACTTTAGATGCAACGGAATTGGGAGATTTGCTGGCTTTAGCGCAAGTTGGACACCGCTGGGGTTGGGAATTCCAAGCCGAGTGGGGAGAACCCAGCGCGCCGGCTGCCTCTAATGCTCTCACAGAGAGCTATTCGGTGCAAGCTCCGACTTGGGTGGCAATCATGCAGGATTTTGGTAAAGGTGTGGCGGGGTCAGAAATTCCCGCGCCGCCTGTTGACAATCCCGATCGATTTCTCGGTGCTTGGGATGGTTACACTCCCGAACAATTTCTCAATTACGGCAGGCTTCCGGGCGGATTGTTGATGATTAATTGGCCGATTCGAGGTAATGATTATGGTGAAGGAGTCGATCGACTCATTAAATCTGAAGCATCTCGACAAGAATTCCTGCAAGAAAGTCTCTGGCACACTCAAAGTTTTGCCCGCTTCATTCAAACGCAACTCGGCCGCCGCTACGGCCTAGCACAGAATATTTTCCCCATTTCAACGATCGAGAATCAACAAAATTTTCCCCTTCTTGGTGCTTTCGCCTTACATCCTTACTACCGAGAAAGTCGCCGATTGCGGGGCGTACAAACAATCCGAGAACAAGATATTTTGCCTATTGTCGGTGGAAGAGTCGCGAAGTTGCCGATAAATTATCAGGGCATTTGTGAAACAATTGCGATCGGCAACTACGCCAATGACCACCACTACACCAGTGGCGACATTCCCTTGCAGCCCAAATCTATCCGCTGGGGCGGCCGCTGGACGGGAACTCCGTTTACCATTCCTTACAGCGCGCTAATTCCTGAGAGTACAGACGGTTTGCTAGTCTGCGAAAAAAATATTTCCGTCTCTCACATCGCCAACGGTGCAACTCGCTTGCAACCGACGGTAATGAATATTGGACAGGCGGCGGGGATGGCGGCGGCTTTGTGCGCGGAATCTGGATGTCAGCCGCGGGATTTGCCGGTGAGAGTTTTGCAGGAAGCTTTGCTGCAAGATTCCGAGGCGAGTGCGGCAGTTATTCCTTTATTTAATTTGACACGGGATCTATCGGACTGGCTCGAGTGGCAGCGCTATTATCTCGATCGACCTGAAGCATATCCCGCCAGCGGCGAATGTCAGGAGTCAGTAGAGAAACCAAGCAGTCAAACAGCAAATACCCACAGCGAGTTTTCGGGCATTTTCCGTCGCCTCAGCGAACAAGACTGGACACTAACGCTGACAAGTCCCGTATCTGTAGCCGGTCAAACTTGGCAACTCGTGACTTTGGACTCGCAAACCGACAGATTTTTACAGAATTGCGAAACCGAAAAGCCTCTGACAGTATGGGGCAGGCTGAATTCGGCAGGTGCTTGGCTGCTGGCGGAATCCGTAGAATTGAAGAGGTAAGGTTTTTTGCAGAGATCCGAAAATTTCACAGAAATTTATCCTGATCGATCGGGGAGAGTCCGTATCAGTTAATAGACAATGACACGGATACTAACCCCATGCAAACTTACACACCAATTGCTTTACACAGTCTTTTGGGCGTTACTTTGAGCGCCACTGTCGTTCGAGCCTTTGAATCCCTCGTCGGACTGCTCGAAGTTGCCACCGCTTCATACATTTTATCCGCCCAAACCGAACAAAGGGGCGATCGTTCTCCAGAAAGAGGCAGCGGACGCCGAGAGTTCATTGAGTCTAATCTTTACACTCATCAACTACAAGCATTTTAATGACATTGGACGAAAGCGATTTCCGTTATTGAGTTAGTTTCAGCAGCCCGTGTCGAGCGCTCAATCTGATTTCCGGGGATGCTAGTTTTTCAGGTTTCCAAGGCAACTGCATTTCTTGTTTACAGTCATTAGGCTCTTCTTTTATGTGAGTGATGATAGCATATAAACCTTAAACCGCCATCTATCGAGAGATTGAATCTCGTATTTGGCGGTTTTGTATATTATTGCAACCGTCTGGGTAGTGCAATTAGGAATTTTTTTATTAGTGAAGCCAGAGATTTTATTTATTCCCTTTTACATCGACTTCTGACTCCTCTCATAGATCAGATGCTACGCATCTAAAGTGTCTGTTGCTTCGGGAGGGGGAGAGGGTGAGAAATGGAGAGGGAAAGATAATTATCCGCTTTTTCTACAAGGATTTTAGGATACAATTTAAATGCGCGATAGCTTAACTAAAGCCTGATTCCTCCTTCTTTTTTCCTTATGATTCGTGATCCCTGATTCCGGATTGCTGATTCTAGAGTTTGATAATTTCAGGGAAATTCATCCTGATCAGCCTGGGTAATGTCGTATCTCTAAATAGATACTGACACGACGAATACTACCCATGAAAACCTACACTGCAATTGCTTTACTGAGCCTATTGGGCATTACCTTGAGTGCCAGCGCCGCTCAAGCTGTTGAATCTTCACTCCCAATCGTCGAAACGGCCACCGCCCAATATATGTTATCAGCCCAAACTCAACAAAGCCGCGATCGCGCTCCTCAAAAGGGCGACGGACGCAGGGAGTTTACTGAGTCTAATGTTTACACTCATCCGCTACAAGATTTCTAATGGCACTGGACGCAAGTGATGACCACAACTGAGTTGCTTCGGGCCGTTCATTCGATCGCTCGATCGGATTGTCTGGGATTCTAGTTTTTCAGGTTAAGCGACAACTGCACTTTTTGTGGACAGTTCTTTTGTGGACAGTTCTTAGGAGATTCTTTTTTGTGTAAACAATGCTAGCATATAGACCTGCAACCGCCATCTACCTAGAGATATATTCTAGTATGTGGCGGTTTTGTATTGAAAACGCTTCCATTAAACAGGAACTAACCACAGGCCTCTGCTCATCTGGGTTTTTCAACCGATATCCCTCGCCCTCCACGCCTTATTTTGGCATTGCATAATTTGAGGAGGATGCTTGTGGGGTGTCCCGCCTGCTGGGAAAATACAGCGGACGGGCTACCAGATCCCATCCCACAAAACCCTCAAAATCTTCCCGCAATTATGCAACACCCTTATTTTATTTGATCAAACCGAGTTTCGGCATCCATGACTATTCAAGCATTAAGGGCTCGGAGTCGCCTCAAATTCCTGGGATCGCAACAGTTATTTACGTTCTCCCCGCCACAGGTAGGGTTTAATTTTCAACGGCTGCACTATAATTAACTTGCGATAACTAATTTATATATAGGTAAACTGTCAACGCAGAGGGTGCAGCAATCTACTTAAATTGGCCACCAATAAGAACCACTTATGCGGTGTGGATAGCCTTTAAGCCCATGCCCCTGTTACCTCAGGGAAATTAACTAACCTGAATATTAGGGTAGCTGGCAAGCTTTCCGGCGACAGTCGGCTATGCTTGATTCGGCGCTCTCGCAATAATTTAATGGAGGATGACAAAATGCCTCCAAATTTGGCTATTTCGGGGATAGTGATGAAAAATGACTCTTTGGATCTGGTCAAAAGCCTCAGCCCTAGTGCAATGGATCAGATCATGCTATATCTGGCGTTTAGCGCCATGAGAACCAGTGGGCACAGGCACGGGGCGTTTCTAGACGCGGCCGCAACGGCGGCTAAGTGTGCCATTTATATGACTTATATGGAGCAGGACAACAACCTGCGGATGACTGGGCACTTGCATCACATTGAGCCTAAACGGGTGAAGGTGATTGTTGAAGAAGTCCGGGAAGCTCTGACTCAGGGAAAATTGCTGAAAATGTTGGGTTCGCAAGAACCTAGGTATTTGATTCAGTTTCCTTATGTCTGGCTGGAACAGTATGGTTGGATGCCGGGACGCCCTCGCATTCCGGGAAACAATTTGACTGTAGATGAAAAAAAATATCTCGAAGGCAAGATTCCTCCTAATCCGCCAGACGCTCAACTGATCAATTCTTTTCAGTTTATGGAGTTGATCGAGTTTCTGCACAGGCGATCGCAAGAAGATATGTCTCCAGAAAGGCGAATGCCTTTGAGCGAAGCTCTAGCAGAACACATTAAGCGACGCTTGATCTATTCTGGGACAGTTACTCGTATTGATTCTCCTTGGGGAATGCCGTTTTATGCCCTCACTCGCGCTACTTACTCTCCCGCAGAGCAGGAAGAGCGGACATTTACTATGGTTGAGGATACGGCTAGATATTTCCGGCTGATGAAGGATTGGGCGGAAAAACAACCGAATGTGATGCGAATTATGGAGACTTTGGATATTCCGCCGGAACGGCTCGACCAAGCCCTTGAGGAATTAGATGAAATTATTCGCAATTGGGCCGATCGCTATCACAAGCGGGGCGAACCGACGATGATTGTACAAATGGTGTTTGGGCCACAAGACGACGCTTAGTTTGATTAGTTATTAATCATTAGTCATGAGTTGATTGCTTGAAACTAATCACTAATGATTAATAACTAATAGCCCTGGACGCCACCACCGGGTTTTGTTTTCCAAAAATACGGCTTTAATGGTTTGAGTTATCGTAAAAAACCTGTGTATTGTGTCGCGAAGGCCTCCAAGATTAACTAAGCTAAAAAAGCTCTCCAAGTCGCCGCTAAAACGATCGCTGCGATCGCTCCTATGAGTGTATTAAAAAAATTTACCACCTCGTTCGTCAGCCACTCAAACTTTGATTGCACCGTCGCCCCAATCACGCTCTCGATGTTCGTGGCAATAAAAGCTGCAATAACACAAAAAACAATCCCTGTCAAGTCTATTAAACCGACGGCCCAACTTAAAAGCGCAATCAAAATTGAGCCGACAATACCCGCGATCGTTCCTTCCAAACTTACGGCCCCTTCCGTACCCCTAGGTACAGGCTGCAAGCTGGTAATCAAAAAAGTCCGCTTTCCGTAAGCTTTGCCGATTTCGCTGGCGCTGGTATCGGAAAGTTTGGTGCAAAAACTCGCCGCGTAACCCAGCAATAACAGGGAAATAGCATCGTGTGGCACAGACATCTTGCCTGTATTGCCTAAAATAGATAATGCCAAAACTCCCAAAGCACAAAGAGTAGCGGTTAAAGCAGAACCCCAGACATTTTCCGGGCCTCGGGCGCCTGAACGCTTTTCGGCTATGCCTTCTGCTTCTTTTTGGGCTTTGCCGATGCTGGTAACTCCCGATCCGACAAGAAAGTAAAACATCACCACAGCATAGCCTTGCCATCCCAAACAGCCCCAGATGAGGACGCCCAATACCCAGCCGTGAAATTGGCCAGCGGGAGTGAGCAATTTTTTAGGAGCAATGGTGCCGATCGCGAGTAAAACTGTATTTAGGGCGATCGCCATCAACCAAGGATTAGACCAAGATAAATAATTAAAGAACAATTCTGAATCCTGCATTTAGTATCTCCATGAACCAAGTCTTATTTCATCTTGCCTTCCCCGTGACCGATATTGCCCAAACCAAAGCGTTCTATGTAGACGGGCTCGGCTGCCAACTAGGTCGCGAATCGCCTAATTCTGCGATTATGGGTTTGTGTGGCCATCAAATTGTCGCCCACGTCAGCCGCGAACCTTTGACGCCTCAGCGAGGCATCTATCCCCGGCATTTTGGGTTAATTTTTACTTCCGAAGCTGACTGGGAAGCGTTGTTAGAGAAAGCCCAGCAAAACAACTTAAATTTCTATCAAGAACCGAGACGGCGATTTGTCGGTTTGCCTACAGAACACCGTACTTTCTTCTTAGAAGACCCTTTCCACAATATACTTGAGTTCAAGTATTATTGTGAAGCTGAAGCAATTTTTGGTCGCAGCGAATACGCTGAAGTTGGGGATGCTGTTTGATATTTAGTCCGGTAGCGATTTGCCTCCTGTGGGGGCGGGTTTAGGAGATTGTTGGTTTTAGGCAATTATTGTAGGTGAAACCCGCCCCAACAAAATTTGACATTATACAAGAATGAATCAAACGGTTAATCATGAACTTTTAAGGGTTCTGAAAGTGCTTCAGCGACCGCTTTTAAACTGCTGGAATGCCTCGCCATCATGGCATGGGCGAAAACCGACAATTTTACTTCTTTGGCAGCAGAGATTTGGGAACTAGAAGCGGGTACGATGATGAAATCCCAATCTGTCCAAATCGAAGTAAAATTGAGCTTTTCCAACAACGCAGCATCTCGATTTAAATCTTCCAAAAAAGCACTGCCCGGACGCATTTGAACGCAGCCTTTTCCCCAGAGAGTGTAAGCCATCCAAGTACCGCTGTGAGGAGAAGATATCGCAATAAAGCGCTGCACTCGGTTAATGCCACCTAACCTTTGCAGGTAGTAGCGAGTTACTAAACCGCCCATACTCAATCCTACTATATAGCAACCGCCAAGGCGGTTAAGCCCTATACTGGAAGTATTTCTTAATCTTGCTCCGGCTGTACCGGAGCGAAATCCATGCCCAAACCCTACAGTTACGACCTCCGTCAAAAAGTGATCCAAGCAATCAAGCTTGATGGCTTAAAGATTAGTGAAGCTTGCCTTATATTTAGCATTAGTCGTAACACTATTCGTTTATGGTTGAAGCGGGAAGGCGAGACTGGGGACTTTCAAGCCTTGCCTAATCAACCACCTGGTAATGGACACAAAATTACTGATTGGGAAAAATTTACCAAATTTGTCGAGGTTAATGGAGATAAAACTCAAGTAGAGATGGCCAAACTATGGACGGAAGAAATTAGTGATCGCACTATATCACGGGCATTAAAAAAGATTGGGTTTACGCGTAAAAAAAAACTTATGGTTATCAAGAAAGAGATGAAGTTAAACGACTTCTCTTTAAACAAGAGATAGGGCTGTATGTACCACAGGATATAGTGTATATAGATGAGTCTGGGATGGATAGTAGAGAAGATTATAGCTATGGTTGGAATGCTAAAGGGAGCCGCTTTTATGCTTTAAAAAGTGGCCGAAGACAAGGGCGAGTTAATATGATTGCTGCCTATTGTCATGGTGAGTTATTGGCTCCATTTACTGTTGAGGGTTCTTGTAATCGAACCGTGTTTGAAACCTGGCTAGAAACTTGTTTAATCCCAACGCTAAAACCGGGACAAATAGTCCTTGCAGATAATGCCACCTTTCATAAAGGTGGGCGGATTCTTCAATTAATTGAAGCTGCAGGTTGTCAGTTAAAATACTTGCCCCCCTATTCACCGGATCTTAACAAAATTGAGCGATGCTGGTCATGGTTAAAAAGTCGAATTCGTAAACAACTAATTAAATTCGACTGTCTCAGGGATGCCATGGAAGCCGTGCTTCGCACAGCGGCTTAACCGCCTTGGCGGTTGCTATATCTAAATGCTGTTCTGGCGCAAAGGTTTTGTCTATATAATCTGCTATTTGTAGGGCTAATTCGTCTATGCTGGCGTTGCCCCAATGGGGCGAGAGATTGAGGGTGTAGACTGACCATCCCAGTTGGGTGAGGTAGGCAGACATTTTGTAAAAAATTCCCGATTTTCGGAAAATTCCGTGAATTAGCAAGACTGGGTTCCGGCTAAAATTCCTATTCATTTTTAAGTGGGAATTTTATTTTCAATAGGTGCTTTGAGTTCTTCAACTAATGCGTTAATGCTTAGGGGTTCTGTCACCATTTGGCGGTGCAGCAAAACGTTGACTTTAACTTCTTTACCTACTGGCATTTGGGAGCTGTTCGCCGGTACAATCATTATGTCAAATGGCGTCCACATTGATGTAAAGTTTATGCGTTTGAGCATTGTCACATCTTGATTTAAATCGCGTAGCAAGCGACTATCGGGCCGCATATCCAGGTATCCTGGTAGGCGTAGGGAATAGGCTGTGAGGGTGCCGTGGTGAGGGGATGATAGGGTGATGAAACGCTGTACGCGGTTGATTCCTCCGAGGCGCTGGACGTAGTAGCGACTGACGATGCCGCCCATGCTGTAGCCTACTATGTCTAAAGGCTGTTCTGGATCGAAGGTTTCAGAGATGTAGTCTGCGAGTTGCTTGGCCAGTAAGTCGAGGCTGAGGCTGCCGTCGTTGGGGGTCAGGTTGAGGCTGTGGACTGACCATCCGAGTTGGGTGAGGTGGGCGGACATTTTGCTGAAAATCATCTTTGTGTCCCAGATGCCGTGTAGGAGGATGACGGGATTGCGATCGAGCGAACTGTTCATTTTGCGGAAAAAGTGCTTGGTGATTACAGCATAAATCACTCCCCTAGGGAGTTTTACCCCTACTAGGACAGCTATGGAATCGGATCGAGGTACGATCGGCAATGAGTGGGAATCCCTAACAAATTCTGAGATACTTTGTAAATAAGTGCAAAGCACTGTGGGTATTCATACCTAAAATTTCCTATGATGAGGTAGCTTAAATATAGCCCAATGTAAATTTTGATGAATAAATGTAGACAAAGGTTGCCCTAGCTCGTAATCTAACTTTGTTGACAAGCTTGTACAAATTTCTCTAAAAGAACAAAAGGAGTAAGTCTAATGTTTGGTTTTATCAAAAATTTCTTCGGCGGTATTTTCGGATTTTTCGGCAGACTATTGGGCTTGAAAAAGTCTGAATATTTCCTAGATTTGGGTGAATCGGGAGGGAAGGAACCAGCAAAAGTTGCGCCTGCGAAGTCTGAACCTGTTGCGATCGCACCGGCAAAAGTTGAGCCTGTTAAGTCTGAGAAGTCTGAGAAGTCTGAGAAGTCTGAGAAGTCTGAACCAGCTAAAAAGGCTAAGGTAGAGAAAAAGTCTAAGAAAGAAAAGGAACCAGTCGCTAGCGTTCCTGCTACTAATCCCGAACCTGCGAAGGTACCTGCAGCGGCAGCAACTAACGGGAAAGTGCCGAGTCAAGCTGAACCGAATCGGACTTTTGCTCCTAATAATTTAATGCCGACACCAAATGGAAGTCGTCGAACCCCTGGCCCCAGCATGAACAATTTCCGGGAAATGGCTCGTCAGGTGAAAACGAAATAGGAAATTGGGAATTTATAATAGGGAATTGGGCATGGGATAATTCCCTATGCTGGCGTTAACAAATTAAAAATGGGATTCCTCATTTTTAATTTTAACTTTTTGTTCTATTCCCTATTTCCTGGGTTTCTGAGAAAGGCTAATCCGCTGTATAGCTGAAAAGCTGAGTCCCAAGGAGTTTCGGATTTGCGCTCGATTTCTATATGAGATTGGATCTTGCTCAACATATTAGTGTAATCGAGCACTGTGTCGGCAAAGGGCGTAAATTCTGACCAAACTGTAACGTCAAGCTGGCGATCGAATATTTCCAGTAAGTTATTCCAGTTAATTCGGGTGGTACTTTGAGGAATTTGTTGAGAGTTTTTGACTCTCGATGTTTTGTTTTTCTGGTTCGGTAAAGTGGGGAGCTCGGCTGAAGCTTTGGTGAAGTCAACTCCTTGTTGAAATTCGTAACTTTGGTCGCAAATTCGCAGAATGCAGTTTCTGCTGGGAATGTGCAAGTCACAGATTTGAGCGTAATCTTGCCTGATTTCTCTGTGGCGAAATTGCTCCTTTCTTCGGTTGGGGGAGTAGTCCATGACTTCGATGAACATCGGCAACAAGCCTTCTACTCTTTGGGTAACTTCTGACCAGTTAAATTCGATCGCACCGAGTCGATCGAATTTATCTTTGCAAACAACGGCTGGGGAAGAGAGAGACTGGAAGTGTTGCACTCGGAAAATTTGGATTTTTTGAATATGGCTTAGGGTTGCCCAAAATACGGGAATGCCGGCGTTGAGGAGTTCTTGACCATAAATTCGGAGTTCGGCGATGGGGCCAGTTTTGTAAAGTCTCCACCCGCGGCTTTGGATTTGCATCCGGGTTGTGTAGGCGTCGATTTTAAAGATTCTGCTGATATTTTGAATGGCGGCGGGTTTGTTTTCGGGACTCACGGGTTCGAGGATGAGGAGTCCAGGTTCGAGGTTGCTGGGGTCGTTTTTGGCAGTTTCTATGGCTTTTTGGCGGACGTTTTGTTGGGCGATTTCAATCCGTTGAATAGCTTGGCGGGTCGGGGAGACGATTTTCGGGTTGGTGATGTCGCGGAGTATTTGTTTGTAGGTGGTTTGGGCTTTTTCGAGGTTGTTGGTGAGTTCGTAGTAGCGGGCGATATAGTATTGCACCCACGGATTTTCGGGCGATTCTTTTTGTAGTTGTTTGATGAGTTTGGCAGCTTGTTTGTAGTCTTTACCCTCTAGGGCGGCGGCTATTTGGTTGATGTCTGTCATGGCGGTTGCGGGAATGGCTTTGTTTCTATCTTGGCTGATGTTTGGCTGGTTCCGCCACTGGTTAACAATTTTTGCTCTTGTGTTAAGTTATAGATATGATATGAAACTATGACAATCATTGAAAAAATACGTGTCAAAATTGTAAAAAATGATTTTGAGCTTTCACAACACGCAGTAAACCAAAGCATAGTTCGCCATATCAGGGTACAAGAACTCCGGGAAGCAATAATGGCTGGTGAAGTTATCGAAGAGTATCCCGATGACAAATATGGCCCAAGCTGTTTGATTTTCGGTTTGACCATTGCCCATAGACCTTTGCACGTTCAGTGCAGTTATCCCTCTCGTCCTTTGGTAAAAATCATTACTTTATACGAACCCGATCCGAAAATTTGGATTGATTTTAAGTTAAGGATAAATCAAAATGAACAATGATATTTGGCAAGAAACAATGGTGGAACAAAAAGTAAGTTATACCCTTGAAATCAAGGGTAAGTTTATTATTATTGAAAATGTTCCGGCTAGAGTGTGTTTGGAAACGGGAGAGCGTTTTTTTTCACCTGAAACTGTGGAACAGTTGCAGAAGATGATTTGGGAAGATAGAAAGCCGACTAGGGTGATTGAAACACCTGTTTTTGAATTTGCTTAGGGGTTGGTTTAGATTTAGTTATAAGTGGTTGGAATTAATGCTTAAACTGTAGGAACCTTTGCTTGTACGATCGCCTCCTTTAACAACTATTTTATAAGTGCCGTTACTAGGCAATTTTACGGTGAGTTGAGACTCTCGGCGATTCTGGGAGTTACCTGTTTTTTGGGCAATATTTTTGCCGCTGGTGTCGAACAGTGTTATGTTGTGGTCGAATGCTCTGCTTTTGAGGTCGATCGTAATAGATTGACCTGCGCGTCCTTGAAATGTGTGTTCACTGGGTTCGCCGTCTTGGAGGGTTCCCCGCTGCTGTAGGATGGAAAGGGAGGTGAGTTTTGGGCGATCGACATTGCTCAATTCTAAGCCGTAATTGGTCATGGGTACTTCGAGGCCATTTCCTTCTCTGACTACGATGATAAAGGCTGTTTTGTTGTTGGGGTCTCGGAGTATTTTGTCAATAAATTGGGATTGTATTTGTTTTGCTGTTAGAGGTTTAGGTTGGTTGAAGTTGGGTTTTGAGGTACAGAAAAGCACGGCTCCGTCTAGATATCGGGCGGCGTAGAACCAGTAGTTTTGACCGTTAGTTGTAAATTCGTTTCTGCTGAAAACAGTGAATCTTTCAAGTTGCGGTAATTGCTGATTGCGCTGGCAATTTTTATCGATGTAGATTTCGTTGGCTGATGGCTGTCGCTGTGCCAAGACTGCGGGTGTGATGGTGGTTACAATTGCTGAGATGAGGGTGAGGGTGAGGGTGAAGGGCGATCGGTTTTTCATAAATACTGGTTTATCTTTATTATTGTCAGGTGTTGTACGGTGTACTTCCTATTCTATCTTTCTTTTAAATACTTTTCTAATTCCGCAGTGCGCTGTTTAGTCATGCGATCCAAACATTCATTGAGGAAACCTCGATAACCGGTACCGCCACGACTTTTATAAACTTCAAATTCACAGGTTTTATCTCTTAACTGAATCCACCCTAATTGTGCTTCGGAAAGTAGCGCCCGCTCTTCGCCACTCAATTGGGAAATCAGTTGTTTGTAAATCTCGTTCAGTCGTTTATCCGAGGCTTCGTAATTCAACCGAATACAAGCTCTGACTTGTGCATCTCCTTGGGGGCGATCGCAATTAATCTGTTGAGCAATGGGAAAAATCGGAGATTGTGCAGAAACTGATGTTGTACCGAAAATTGCCAAAAGCGCGTGAAGCGAAGCTATCCCGTAGCGAATCGACCAAAAGATCGATCGAGCTTTCCTCCACTCTATTTTCATTGCCCGTCCACCCACCTATCTGATGAATTCTTTGTTATTTGTTAATATTAGCACTTTTCCAATGCCGCGCCCACTAAAGATAAAGCCACAATCGGTGCTGTCACCGCTCTTAAAATTCTACTCCCCAAAGAAACAGCTTCAAAATCAAATTCGATCGCTCTTTTCACTTCACCCTCAGTCCATCCACCCTCCGGGCCAATAGCTATGACAATCGATAATTCTCCCCCATCTTGCTCCCCCCTTATTAAGGGGGACTGGGGGGGAGCCAAATCGGCTAAACAATCCCACAAATGCCGATTTTCCCCGCGAGCCACACAAATAAATCGATATTTTTGATTGCAATCTTTCACAGCAACATCAAACGAAATAGGCTCTAAAATCGTCGGCACAAATTGGCGTTCCGACTGTTCCGCCGCCTCCGCAGCAATTCTTCTCCACCGCTCAACTTTTTGCTCACTTGGTTTGAGCAAAGTTCGATCGCTCGTTACCGGCACAATACTTGCCACACCCAGCTCCGTCGCCTGCCTCACAACCTCGTCAAAGCCGTTTCCTTTGGGCAAAGCCGCCATCAACGTTACTTCCACGGGTAGCTCCCTGTCCACAGCAATCTCCTCTGCTATCGAGGCAAATAACCCGGTTTCCCGTGCTTCTAGGACTGCTAACCACCAATGTCCCCGTCCGTCCATTGCAATAAATCGATCGCCCGCTTGCAAACGTAGCACTCGATTTAAATAATGCTGTTGTTCCCTAGTTAAGGCGATTTGGCGATCGCAAATTTGAGGGGCAGTAACTGCTAATCTTTGTAGTTGAGGCATTGAATTTGGGATTGTTCGTTTGCTCTTAGATTTTTTTATTTAACCGCAGAGAACGCAGAGAAAGAGAGAAGATAGATAAGCAGGCGGGGTTTCAACCGCTCATAAATAATAAAGGCAAAGCATTTACAACCAGATTTATGTTAAAAATCCCAGTTTTTTTCTGCAAATGCTCTGCCTTTATATTATTTTTGCGTGAGTTTTATTTGATTCTAGCAAAAATCGAAAATTTCAAATCGGCTTATGCTTCCTCCTTAATCTTTTTTAAATAAGTTGAAATCGCCTCTGTAGCTAGTTGTGTAATCGGCTTGCCCTGACGGGCTGCTTCTTCCTTGAGCTCGTTGTAGATTTCATCGCGGACGCTAATTCGACGGCGGACTTTGCCACCGGTAGCAGTGGCAGCGTCGTTCCCGTCATCGTTACTAGACGTAACTTCTAATTCATTTATCTCAGTTGTCATCGAGTCAGCAGATTGGTAGTTGGTTACAAATTGACGGATAGATTCTAACCCGACGCGATCGCAAAAATTGCCAAAACTCTCGCTCAGTTGCCGTTTTTGCTTGAAATAAACAAAAATCGGCTCCAGAAAAGCTTCAAAATCCTTGACGTGCAGCTTTTCCTCAATTGGTTTTGCCAGCCGTGTTTGTTCGGGAGAACCGCCCAGCCAAATCTGGTAGGATTCCGGCGAACTGCCGACAAACCCCAATTCTGCCATATAAGGGCGGGCGCATCCATTTGGGCAACCAGTCATCCGCACCACCAAATGCTCGTCTTCCAAGCCCACTTTGGTCAAAAGTGCCCGAATCCGCTCTAAAATGCTCGGCATCACGCGCTCAGATTCGGTAATGGCCAGCCCGCAAGTCGGCATTGCTGGACACGCCATCCCATAGCGCACCAATGGATCGATCGCAGTTTCCCGCTGAATGCCGCATCGATCGAGTATTCCCTGAATTTCTTCTTTAAGATCCGGCGAAATATCGTAAATCAGCACGTTGTGGTGTGGCGTCGCCAGTATCGGCAAGTTGTACTTCTGCACGATTTCCCGCAAAGCAGTTTTTAGCTGAAACGACCCTTCATCCTTAATCCGGCCATTATCCACAGAAATGCCGACAAACAGCTTGCCGTCTCCTTGTTCGTGCCAGCCCAAGAAATCAAAATACTTCCACTCAGGCAGCGGTTTAAAGGCTTCTAGCGGCTTGCCAAAATATTCGGCTACTTTTTCGCGGAACCACTGTACGCCTTTGTCGTTAATCAGGTACTTCAGCCGCGCGTGCCGTCTGTCTGTGCGATCGCCAAAATCTCTTTGCGTTGCTACAATTGCCTTGACCAAATCGTAAACATCATCCTTGGCAACATAGCAAATCTCATCAGCAACCCGCGCAAAAGTCTCTTCTTTGTTGTGAGTGCGGCCCAAACCGCCGCCAGCAAACACGTCAAAACCTTGCAATTCCCCAGCTTCATTGGTAATTACCACCAAGCTCAAATCCTGAGAGTACAAGTCAATTGAATTGTCTCCCGGCACGGTAACGGAGCACTTGAACTTGCGCGGCATATAATGGCTGCCGTAAATCGGTTCTTCTTTGTCGTCGCTAAAGATTGTGCCGTTGCCGTTTTTCTGTCTCGCGGCCTTCACTGCTGGGTCTTCCTCGGCCGAAACAGCTTTTTCGCCGTCCAACCAAAGTTCATAATAAGCACCGGTTTGCGGTGTCAGCAAATCGGCGATATTGTTAGCGTATTGCAGCGCATACTGGTATTCTGGGCGATTTTTGTATGGTGCTGGAGGTGCCATGATGTTGCGGTTCAAGTCGCCGCAAGCTCCCAAGGTTGACCCCATATTTTTAATAATTGAGGAAAACACTGCTTTAAGATTTTTTTTCAACACGCCGTGAAGTTGGAAACCTTGGCGCGTTGTGACGCGGAGCGTGTGGTTGCCGTATTCTTCAGATAGCTTGTCTAAGGCTAGGTATAATTGCGGCGGAGTGAACCCGCCGGGATTGCGGGTGCGGAGCATGAACTGATAATCTTTTTCTTGTCCTTTAACTCGATTGTCGCGGTTGTCTTGCTGGTACGAGCCGTGAAATTTGAGAATCTGAAGCCCCTCTTCGGTGAAGTGGGTAGTGTCTTCTAACAGTTCAGTCGCAACGGGTTCTCGTAAATAGTTGCTGCGTTCTTTCAGACCTTCTGATTTAGAGGGCTTGCGCGCAACAGGGGTTGAAGGGGAAGATGTGATCATGGGAATGTATAGTGCCAGTTATAATTAGATACAGCCGATCGAATATTTCTTGACAATTTGACACTTGACAAATTTGCACTTGACAAATCTCCTCAGAAATGCTGTGTCGGATATGTTGACAACTAGGTTAACAAGTCAGTTAACAAGTAAGTTAATAACGGTAATCCGGTAGGAATTCTGATGTTGTTCAATTGTAACACGATCGAGCTGGGGCTGGAAAATTGTAATTAAGAGTTTATACTTTCGATCGCTTAACTGCACGAAATTTTACAAATAATTAACCTCAACCTTTGAAACTATGTCACTGTATGACGAAGACACCTTTGTGGTGTTAGAAACAAACCAGCCAGAGCAGTTTGTGACTGCGGCGGAACTGTTAGAAAAGCTGAAAGCCTTGTTAGCCGAAGAACACGAAGATTTGCCGCAGGACGTACACAAAATATCTGGCGTGGAAGCTCAAGCCAAATATTTAATTGATACTTATTGTGAATTAGATGTCGGGCAGGGAAAATATTTGCAGTGGTATGCAGTGCGCTTGGAAAAGTAATTTTAGGGGTGGGGAATTGGTAATACAGTTAGCCGTTAGCAGTTAATATTCAACAATTCTCCAATCTAAAATCCCAAATCTCAAATCTAAAATAGGTTAATCTTCCAACTGTTGAACCGATGATACTTCTACTGCGGTAACATCGATCGTACCGGGCGGAGTCAAACGGCTAAAATGACCTTCCTCTATTTTCAGAGGTTCGCCGCAGTTGGCACACTGAAACTGAGTTTGATTTAAAGCTGTAAATTCGTATTGACAAACTGGACAGTTGTCCTCAATTAAATTGCGTTTCAGCCACCACTGAAGCGCAAAAAATGCGACCACAGGCGTCAGCAGCAAAAAAGCTACTAGAATCAACACTGATTTAACTATCCAACCCAAACCAATTGACACCAACAAACACGCGATGCCCAGCAGTATCAGCCAATTGCTAATACGGGGTAGCTGGAAAGAGATTTTGGGGGTGCCTTGGTTCACTGTGGTCTCCTTGGGTGTCTTTGCAGGTAGGCCTAACTCTATCCTACTCAGAAATTCAGGTCGTCGATCGAGTTAATTTTCCCATTGTACACCCAGAAACCGCTCTCTACGGCATAAGTTTATCTGAGTCGGAGGGTTGAAAAATTCCTTGTAAGGATTGACAAAGGGATTCAAAACTAAATCTTGCCAGGGTTTGTTCCCTCAAGCAGTGGCGATCGCACCTTTTATCCTCCCCTCGCAGCATTTCCACACAAGCAACCGCTACTGCTGCTGAATCTCGGTGGGGAACTCGCCATCCCAGTTTACCATCTTGCAGCGGATCGGCCGACCCGTCCGCGTCTCCCGCCAGTACGGGTATTCCGCAAGCCAGCGCTTCCAAATAAACTATACCGAAGCCTTCCTGGGAGGGCATTACATAAGCATCGGCCAACTGGTAATGTTCTGCTAAATTTTCTGTGGGTACAAAACCCGCAAATATTACTCTTTCGGCAACTCCTAAGTCATCAGCGAGTTTAGCTAATCTAGATCGATCGTCTCCGCGTCCAATAACTAAATATTTCACATTCGGAAAAGTTTTGGCTATTTGCGGCAAAGCTTGAATTGTGACATCGACGCCTTTGTAAATATCCGTCGATCGCAATCTGGCTACAGTCATCAATATTTTAGCACCAACCAAATTGTACTGCTCTAATAAATGCAGCGGTTTAGTACCAGTCGCAAATAGATTTTCATCTACGGTACAAGGCACTATTTGGAATTTTTCGGGATTTAATTGGTTAATTTCGCAAGTGCGATCGCGCGTGTACCTGCTAATAGTCCAAATACTCTCAGCTTGTCTCATTGCTGTTTGATATTTGGGCGGAAGCGGTTCCCAAACTTCCTTGCCATAAGTTAAAATTGTGTAGGGAATTCGCAGCGGCTGGCATAAAGTTTGAATTAGCGGTGCGAGTTTGATGTGACCGCAAAAAACCCGCTGCGGTTGTTTTTGCAGCAATTTAGTTAGTAATACTGTAGCAAACTTAAGACGACCAAACCAGGGATTGTCGGTTTGGATGTAATAAAATTTCAGATTTTTTGACTCGTAAGGATTGTTGCAGTCTGGGGAATCTCGCAACAGCAAAACTTCAGCTTGCGACGGCGAGTTTGTCCCTGCGTTTATTGACACGTAAGCTTTGAGAATGTCTTGAACGTAGGATTGAATGCCGCCTTCGCTGGCAAATATTTCTAGGAAACAGAACAGGTAATTTGTCGATCGCATCTCAGATTTACCCATTAACAGCGCAGCCAATTATTCCTGTATAGTGACTTGGCAAAAAGGGCAATCTCCATTATCCAGAGCTTTTAAACCCGGTCAAGATGACTGTAGTTGCAGGTTTTAGAGCAAAATATTGAACTCGTCTACTCTTACCGTTAGTTTTGAGCGACTATCTGCTTTTTAACTAGGGCTTTTTAACTAGCTGCATGGGTGAGCGCGTGGCTTGGCTTTTAGTTTACTACGATCTACCGTTGTTAACTCTAAACTTAATGATTTTTTACAATATCCTACCCCAAGCAAAATTTAAGATTTATTGAGTTGGTGCGGCGCATCCGACCAGACTGAAGATTAGCAAAGCGGTACTGATCGAGGATCTAGCCTCTTTAGTTTTTGATAAAAGTATTGTCTATCCAAAGATAGATAGAGAGCAATTTTTTAACTGTTATCATCAGCAAACATAGAGAGTTAAATTCAATATGACTCTGCCAGGTTTTAAAAGCAATTTCTGAAATATTTTGTCAAAAATATTCTCCTAAAGTTTTCTCACAAACTGAAAAAATTTAATGCTCATAAAGCATTTAAAAAAATCAAGCATCGTTGATTTTTTTTGCAGGTAGAATCGATACAGGATCTTCGTATCTTTTTTGTTGGCAAAAGCAGTCTAACGAACCCAGCGAGAAAGTTTTACGAGCAGAAAAGAAACAAGGTTTCGTACAATCATGTACGAAGATAAGCCTGCCACCTAAAACATTAGGTATTCGAGCTTAAACCTGACAAAAGCTAATGTTAGGTTGGCAAGTCATATTTACGAGCGACTCTCTCCAAACGAGCCTTCATTGGAGTTTGAGGTGAAACGAGTAACGATCGCACTCAGTCTTTTGGCGTTGCTGATTTACGGTATGAAAAGCTAAATAGGACCCTCATATAAACCAGTATCCACAAAGCTTTTGGATTTTAAAGAGATTTTTTTTCATACCCTGATTAAGCAACGCCCAGAAGCGCAACTATCAGCAAGCCATCATAGATCGTGAAAATGCGATCTGCGAACCACTTTGGCAAGCAGGAAATGTCGATGACTTGACCGTTAAAGTTTGCTATAGACGATCGCTATTTCACTCATCAGCAAATATTCTCAAATGATTTGATGTGTTTTAGAGGGCGATCGCCAATAATCTCTCCGAACTCAACAACGAAGTCTACTATATTCGCTTGCCTAATCTCGAACTGAAACAGATAATCTTAATGGACTTATCAATTCGGCATAACGGTTCGTTTGAGCGGCTGCAAGTAACCTTGAACTCAGTACCAATATCTTTCAGCAGTCTGCTCCAAGCGAATTGTTATACTGCGGATTCGTTCAAGCTTTGCGACTCACTACCTTTTTAGATTATCCAACCGAGTTTTTTCTGCGTGTGCTTTGCGCGACAACACTTGGAGATTTTCCAATGTAGTTAAGCCACCTTCTGACATTGGTATAATGTGGTCAATTTGAAAATCTCTTCGCATCTGGCTCTTAAACCCACTAGAGGCACAGACGATGAATCCTTTCCCGTCAGTATACTTGGCAAAGACAGCATCCTTAATATCCCGATACTCTGCTGGATCACGCTCTCGGATTTCCACAAGTGAAAGGCTTTCTAATGGAACTGTATCAGGAATTACAATGGGCGGGGTAAGTGTTAGATCGGGGTAAACTCCAAGTAGCTTATTGATTTCGATATCTACCTGTTTCTTGAAATAAAGGTAATTATATCCAAATAAAACCTGCCAAAAGGATTTACCGTCATTCCATAGCGAGGTAAGATATTCAGTCACCTGCCTAAGTGTTAAATCATTCTCGTAGATATGTCTTGCCACAATTGACAAATCACACTTTCTACGCTCACTAAAAGCGATGAACTCTGGCTCCATCTCCTTTTGAGCATAGAAGCGTAAAATATTTTTAACATCATCATCTCTGTATCCAAGCAGGAAAGGATAGTCTGGGAAGTAGAGGTTCTTCGTTAGTTGCAGTAAATATTCCAGCTCCTCGTCAGTCAAGACTTCTCTATTTTGGATATTTACACTCTTAAATACAGCATCTAGGTCATTAACAAAACTATCATAGGCTTCCTCAGTGCCGTTATATAAAAGTACATCATAGTTTCTAGACACTGGTTCAGCGTCTCTAGACACTGGTTCAGCAGACTCAGAAGATTCAAGAATAGAAAAGCGATAAATTCCAACAGGAACCCGCCTCAGAAAATCTAGTTTTTCTAAAGCAGTAGTGTCGATGGAATCATCCATCATACGGGCAAACTCTTCTATCTTTTCAATTGAGATAAGTCGAGCAATTCTCTTCATTGTCTCGATATCTCTATCAACAAACTCAGCGCCATCAATATCAGTCAATTTTTCAGGATTAACCCAGTTAATTTTATCTTCCCAATTATCGATGAAGCTTACAACATAGGCTTTTTCTGTACCTCCTGCTTTCTGTCCGCGCAAAGCCCTACCAATCATTTGGGTCATTAAAAGTGTAGAAGTAGTTGGGCGTGTCAGAAAAACTGTTTGAACATTAGGCAAATCAGTTCCTTCGGTCAACATTTCTACGTTTATGAGAACTTCGAGTTTTCCTGCCCTGAAGCGCTTGATTTTTTCTGAATTTTCTTTTACAGAAATTGTAGCTCCAGTGCCTTCGTCTATGATTTTTGATGCCACGAAGTCAGAGTTTATTCCTCGTTTTTTAAATAATCCGTTTAATGCGATCGCGTGTTGGATGTCAACTGCGAAAACCAGAAGGGGCTTATACTTTTCTCGGTTCTCAACATAGTGATCGACAATCCGTTTATTGCGGATACTCGACATCGCAATTTTTTCGGCAACCTTCTTAGGTAATTTGTCGAAGTCCTCAATTGATCTAATATCTCTGTCTGTTAATTCTTTATAGAAATCTAGCTCTGTCTCTAAGTTCTCGAAAACTGGTTCTGCAAGAATTCCTCTTGTAATGAGCGTCCTCAAGTGTTCTGAAAATATAATGTCATCGGGAAAAACTTTTTTAAGCAAACCTTGCTCACTTTTATCTGTTCTGAATGGAGTTGCTGTCAACCCTAACATTCTGAAACCATCTGCTTTTCCTCTATCTTTAAAGTTTTGCTTAATGCTGTCAATTAATTTTCGATAAGTCTTTGCTGTTGCATGATGGGCTTCATCCACTACTAAAAGTATCTCAGTAGAATGATTAACCCAATTATCTGTGAGGTAATTCAGCCCACTGTTTAAACTATCTTTGCTGGCAATGATAATATCATCAGTCGGTTGGATGTTAACAGGGCGATCGTGCTTGTTCGTATCACCAGAAATCACGCGATATCTGAATCTTTCAGTATCACTCAGTAATGATGGGTAGGCACTAAACTTTAAAGTTTCAAACGCTTGATCAAGTAGCTCGTGTCGATGAGCAATCCACAGAACTTTTTTTCGCTTATCGATAAAATTGCGTAGTAACCAATGAACGGCTGTTAACGTTTTTCCACCACCCGTAGGCAAAACCAACAAACCCTCAAAAGGAGACTTGTTTTTCTGATCCAGTGCCTTAATTGCCTCATTTTGATGGGCGTAAAGTTCTCTAGGATTTTTGCCTTTATTAACTTGGATTTGACCTGATTTTTCAACTTGAATAGTTTGCATAGTAATGGAAAACTGAAGATAACTTTAAATTTGTGGCTTGTCCGACTGCTGCTCTATCGATAACTCCAAAGTAGGTGAACTCTGGATAATGACAGATAAGCTTTCGGCTGCACCTCCACCGACAGAACAAGCAGTATAGCTATGTATTATCACGCAACTGAGGTTTAATTCCTATTTTAATGTAAAATTACCGCAGCTTTTATTACAAGGTCAATGCGATCGCCTCAACAATCATCTTTTCAAGTTTGCGCTTCTTTGCCAAGGTTGGCTCAAGGCTAAAAATCATACTTAACGGGAAAAGTAAGATTGGCGTAGCCTATTCTCGTACCTTTGCACCAAGCGGTAAAGCGGATCTCACAGGCGGTACGGGCAGTTTTCTGGCGGCGCGACCTTTTGGGGACAATATTGCTACATCCAGCGATTCTGTAGGCGTACAAGGATTCTACCGCCTTGCTCCCCGGTTACAAGTTCACGGTTGGGGCGTTTATACTCGCGCCAATGCAGAAAATTCCGGTGTTAGCAGCGTTTCTGATGGTAGAGGTGGCGTGGTTTTGCTAAATGTGGACGGTGACGATCGCGCTGATATTGTGTATGCAGCGATCGGGATCAGTTTCCCAGATGTCGGAGGTGAAGGCAACCTACCCGGGATTTTGGTGGGTTTGCCAGCTCGCGTGACGAGCAGTAATGTGCGCCGCGAGCGAGATACTTCCTATCACATTGAAGCCTTCTATCGCTTTGAGGTCAACGACAACATTTCTATCACCCCTGGTGTTTGGGCCGTTGTTAATCCTGAGAATGACAGCCGCAACGACACTCAATGGGTTTGGTTGCTCCGCACGGGCTTTAACTTTTAACCGGAAAGATATATTAGTAACCTAGTCCAGAACGCCAAAACCCAGTTTCTTGACGTAATTGCCTCATTTGAGACGATAATCGCGAGAAACCGGGTTTTTTAGACTGATAGTGCGTCCAGGACTTCAATTTCATGCCACACAACAAAAAACCCCTGCCATCGCTGGCTGGGGTAGAAAATTATCAGGGTGCATCTACTAATATTTGCAAGTATAGCAGACATTTGTGGGGTGTCACCCTTCAGGGGTTACACCCAACGAGATTTTAAGTCAGAATAAATTATGATTCAATATGCCAATGATTAACAAAGCTTTTATATCATCTCGTTCTGTCCCAGCCGATCTAAAATTTAAGATTTAGAATAAATCTGTGCTAGACCTCAAATTAATCCGAGAAAACCCGCAAGCCGTGCAAGAAAGCCTCAACCTGCGCGGAGGTAACTATGAAATCGAGCCGATTTTGCAATTAGACAAACAGCAGCGGGAGTTGGAAGGCAAGCGATCGCAACTGCAAGCCCGCAGCAACGAAATTGCCAAACTCATCGGTCAAAAAAGAAAATCGGGTTTACCCCTCGAATCTCCCGAAATTCAGGAACTGCAGGCAGAAGGCAACGCAGTCGGCACCGAGTCGAACGAACTGCAAGCACAGGAAAAAGACCTAAAAGCTCAAATAGAAGCTTTATTGCTACCGCTGCCAAACTTGCCGGGTTCCTCAACGCCGATCGGCAAAAATGAAGAGGAAAATGTGGAAATCCGGCGCTGGGGAGACGAATACATACCCCAAAATCCCGATATTTTGCCGCACTGGGAAATCGGCGAAAAATTAGGAATTCTCAACTTTGAACGGGCAGTAAAAATCGCTCAGCCCCGCTTTGTGAGCTTAATTGGAGCTGGTGCAGCCCTGGAAAGAGCGATTATTCAATTCATGCTCGATCGCCACATAAAAGCCGGTTATGTAGAAGTAATTCCCCCACTTTTAGTTAACACTGAATCCCTCACTGCTACGGGTCAACTGCCCAAATTTGCTGAAGAAAGTTTCAAGTGCGACCAAGACGATTTGTGGTTAATTCCTACTTCCGAAGTTCCGGTGGTCAATTTGTACAGAGGTGAAATTTTGACAGCAGAACAGTTGCCAATTTATCACTGTTCTTATACTCCTTGTTTTCGGCGCGAAGCTGGCAGTTACGGCAAAGATACAAGGGGATTAATTCGACTGCACCAATTTAATAAAGTAGAATTGGTGAAACTCGTGCATCCGAGTACCTCCGAGGCAGAACACGAAAAGTTAGTGCAGGATGCTGAGGGAGTTTTACAGGCGCTGAAATTGCCTTATCGGGCGATCGCACTATGTACGGGCGACTTGGGTTTCGCGGCAGCCAAAACCTACGATTTAGAGGTGTGGCTGCCATCTGCCGGCAAATACCGCGAGATTTCCAGTTGTTCCAACGTCGCAGATTTTCAGGCGCGGCGGGCAAATATTCGCTTTAAAGAAGCGGGGAAAAAAGGCACTCAATTCGTTCACGCCCTCAACGGTTCCGGTTTAGCTGTGGGCCGCACAATGGCGGCTATTTTGGAGAATTACCAGCAGCCAGACGGAACTGTAAAAGTGCCGGAAGCCTTACAACCCTATTTGGGACGGGAAGTTTTATAGACAAGTTTGTAGTTATATCAAATCTGTTAGCATCGGAATTATTCCGAGCTCTATTCTCGACCTCTGCGTGAAGCAGCGTCAATCCATTGTTATCGGCGGTGAAGTAATTCTCTTTTTTTTTACCGCAGATACAGGCAGATAAACACAGATTAACGCAGATGAATTCTATTTTGGTTGCACTGTTCGTGGTTGAATGTTGAATGGATTTGACGCCCGACGATGCTACCGGATTTGATATTACTGGGCGATTGAAATCGAGCCTAGACAAACTTTCGTCCCAGCAGCACGTGACTAAAAAATAACGTAAAACGCGAATGCTGTTAAATCCCCGACAACTTCGCCGAAGTCGGGGCTCTGGATGTTCTATTTTTTATCGACTTCTTCCTTCTTCCTTCTTCCTTCTTCCTTCTTTCTTCTTCCTCCTTCCTTCTTCCTCGTTCCTCCTTCCTTCTTCCTCGTTCCTCCTTCCTTCGGGAGCATCTCATATTTGTAAAAACACTTATTCTGGCTCCTTCCTTCTTCCTCCTTCCTTCTTCCTTCTTCCTCTTTCCTCCTGACTCCTGACTCCTGGCTCCTGGCTCCTATTTTAGGCTTGGCTGCAAAAGTGAGATGCTCCCCTTCCTTCTTCCTTCTTCCTTCTACTTACAATTTGAGCAACGCTTCTTTGATATTTAATGCTAAAAATCTATCCAAGGCTAGATACATCCAATAAACAGATAACTGACTATCGCTGCTAGTCTTCTGAAATCCCAAAGCCAGGGACTGTTTTTCGTACATGGGGTGAATCATCAGAGTGTACAAGTCGCAAAGATTGGGAAAATCTGTTTGCATTTCGCCTAAAACTTTTTGTGAGTCTTCCAGAAAAGTAATCCGGTATTCTGACAAATACTGCGGATCGATCATCCAACTGCGGACAAATACTGACTGGCAATTTATATCTCCTGGTAGCGCCATCTTGAAAGGATCGATATCGGAAATAGAACTTAAATGAAGGCTTTTGCTAGGAGCGTTAAAAAAATTGACTTCAGATTCGCTAGCTGTGGGATAAAAGAAGTAAAACCCGACGGGATTGAGGTTATCTGAGCGCCGCAAAACTCGCATTCCCTTTGAGTATTGACGGGCCAAAAGCCGGAGAATTTTAGCGATTTTTTGGGGTACGGCGTTTGTGTTGCGGTTCATCCAGTTGTAATTGGTGGCTAATAAATTAGCCACGAGAATCGCGTCGCACCGAGGGTTGAAATTATCTAATTGGAGTTGTACAGGCTTTGGAGGTTCGGCAACATTTAAAATTTCTGGAATGGGTTGAATTTCAATTTCGGTAGTGTTACCGTCAAAGTGTTTTTTAATTAACCCCAGGGCTTCTAATTTATCTAACATCATTCCGGCGGCCCGATCGCTCCCGCGATCGGAATCGCAGTAAAATAGTTCGGCCGCTTCCCGGTGAGTGCACTGCACTTCGGTTGCGGGCACTTCCAGTTTCGCCAGCGGTGGTTTGAGACGGGGCTGGCTTTCCTGAAGCTGTTTCACCGATAAGTAAACCCAAAGCCTGATAAAGCATTCAGCCCTAGTGCGAGTTACGCCTACTCGTTTCATCAACAGCGAAACAGCCGTGCGGCGTTGAGAAGGAGAATACCAAGTATCTAGTTTTGCAATATCCATTTCAGTCGAGAAGCAGCGAAGGAACTCTAGTTACATATTGGCTCAATTACAATAAACTTCACCCCGCTTCAGGTTACTTGTTGCCGGTGTTGCTCAACTTGCCTGATTTCCGGCGACTCTACAAGATAGCTGCTTACTCCTTGCGCGTTCACTGCTTCACGAAGCATCATCAATTTTAGATATTTTCTGACTTGATTTAACAAACCAACGAACCCGAGTAAATTAGCAACTTTAGAGGTTTACCTTAATGTCGGCAGAAGGCTCCCGCTATAACCGAGGGGGATTTATCGAGCGTAGCGAGTACCCCCGATGGTTTAGCGGCGAGATGAATGCCGACCAGCTAACAATTGAGCGATAGCGAATCATTATAATTCTACCCGTGTTTGTGTTGGGTAAAATGTGGTATCATTCTACCATGTTAGTAATAGAAGCAAAGTTAAAAGGAACTCAATCACAGTACAGTAAGTTGGATGAAGCAATCCGCACCGGACAATTCATCCGCAACACTTGTCTGCGATATTGGGAAGATAACAAAGGAGTCACTAGGAATGACCTCCAAAAGCTTTGCTCGGTACTAGCTAAAAACAAGGAAACCCCTTGGACGAAGAAGCTTAACTCTCAAGCTAGACAGGCTCACGCTGATAGAGCGTGGTCTGCTATTGGGCGTTTTTATGAAAACTGTAGAGTGGGTAAGCCTGGTAAAAAAGGCTACCCCAAATACAAGAAGTTCAGCCGTTCCATTGAGTACAAAAACAGTGGATGGAAATTATCTGCTGATAGAAGACAGATAACCTTCACCGATGGTTTTGAAGTCGGAACGATGAGCTTATGGAGCTCTAGGGATTTGGTCTGGTATTCAGAAAAACAAATCTCTAGGGTTCGAGTTATCAGACGTGCTGATGGCTACTACGCTCAGTTCTTAGTGGACTGGGATAGAAGAGAGGAGCATGAGTTTCAAGGCAAAATGACGGGAATCGACTTAGGGCTTAAAGAGTTCTACACTGATTCTGATGGGAATACTGTAGATAACCCTCGATACTTGAAGAAATCCGAGCGAAGATTAAAAAGCCTTCAGCGTAGGGTTTCTAAAAAACCCGTCAGGGGTAAGAAACAGTCTAATAGATACTATAAAGTTCGTAAGGCTTTAGCTAAGCAACATCTTAAGGTAAGTAGACAGCGTGAAGACAAGGCTCGAAAAGATGCTTTGGCGCTAGTTAAGTCTAACGATTTAATTGTCTATGAGGACTTGAAGATACGCAACATGGTAAAGAATAATCACTTAGCTAAGTCCATCAGCGATGCTTCTTGGTATCAATTCACACAATGGCTTCAATATTTTGCCAATGTTCACGGTGTCATTGTTATCGCTGTTCCACCTCACAACACGACTGTTGATTGTTCGTGCTGTGGAGTAAAGGTCAAGAAGACACTTAGTAATAGAACACATAAATGCAATAAGTGTGGGACAGTTTTAGACCGTGACCACAATGCAGCAATTAAGTGCGATTCGTTCAGTCGAAACCGCGAAATCGGGGGATGACTGGCTTCTACAGGGTAATCCATGAGGATTGAGTTCGCACTTTAATCCCTTGTAGATGATAACTTCATAACCTTGCAGGTGAACGTTAGTATCCTAGAAAACGGTAAGTCCTGCCCCTCAGACGTAGAGGTGAAAGCATATCTCCCACTGTAGAGACTAGCCATCAATCGGTGAAGCGGAGATAAAAGCGGAAAGAACTACTAGCCTAAAAGTGGTATCCCGTGAGCAAGTTCCTACGGATAGCAAAAGCGAAGTCACTGCCTGAATCACCGTTACGGCGAACCAGCGAAATAAGGCTTTATGCGCTGGAAGTCCCAAAAGGGCATTAGTAGAAGGTGGTATGAGGATTTTTATCGACATACCTACGTTACCTAAAAACTCGGTGAAGAGGTGACATCCTAACGGAACATACCAATGGTTATGAGGAACGAAGTAACCCACCTGATTACTCTCGGAGAGGTCGAATACTTCGAGCAGTCAGCTAAGACGAAACATCTGGACTTCCAGGTAACAGGTGGTAGAGATTGAGTCAGAAGCCAACGCCTCACTGTAATAGTGAAGGATATGCTAACAGACTCACGGTAATACGGATGATATAGCTACAAGTAGCAATGTAAATGTCATGAACACGGTAATAAAACCGATGTATGAATGGAGCGATATCAACTGGCGAAAGCTAGAACGTAACGTCTTTAAGTTGCAAAAACGGATATATCAAGCGTCTAATCGTGGTGATGTCAAGCTAGTACGCAGACTCCAGAAACTGTTGATAAGTTCTTGGGCAGCAAAAGCACTAGCGGTTCGTCGGGTAACTCAGGACAATCAAGGCAAGAAGACGGCAGGCGTGGACGGTGTAAAATCGCTGACCCCAAAGCAACGTTTCACCTTGATAAACAAAATATCATTGGGTTCTAAGGTTAAGCCAACACGCCGAGTTTGGATACCCAAACCAGGGACAGATGAGGAAAGACCTTTAGGAATACCGACAATGGAAGACCGAGCTTTGCAAGCGTTAGTCAAACTGGTGTTAGAGCCAGAGTGGGAATCGCGATTTGAACCCAACTCATACGGGTTTAGACCTGGGCGCTCATGCCACGATGCAGTAGGAGCAATATTTAACGCAATTAGGTATAAAGCCAAATATGTGCTGGATGCCGACATTGCCAAGTGCTTCGACCGCATTAATCACGATGCACTTCTCAAGAAATTGAATACTTATCCTACCCTACGGAGACAAATCCGAGCTTGGTTAAAAGCTGGTGTTATGGATGGAAACAAGCTGTTCCCAACTGATGAAGGTACACCACAGGGTGGGGTGATTTCACCTCTACTCGCTAATGTCGCCTTACATGGGATTGAGGAATTGATTATGGGTTTAGCCCCAAAATTCGACATGAAGCGACCCGACAACACTCAATTGGGTGTAAGAGATAAGCTGAAATCGATTTCATTGATAAGATACGCAGACGATTTTGTAGTCCTTCATGAGGATTTAGAAGTCGTAAAACTGTGCAAACTAGAGATAGAGAAGTGGTTAAGTGGCATTGGGTTAGAACTAAAACCGAGTAAGACAAGATTAGCCCACACCCTGAACAAATTAGATGATGAACAACCTGGATTCAACTTCCTAGGATTCAACGTCAAGCAATTCCCCGTTGGGAACCACAATTCAGGCAGAGTCAAGGGTAAAATCCTCGGATTTAAGACTATTATCACCCCCAGCAAGGAAAGTCAGAAAAGGCACTACAGAAAAGTTGTAGAAGTAATAAACAAATCGCGTGGCTCAAATCAAGCGACTTTAATTAAGAATCTCAATCCTATTATAAGGGGTTGGTGTAACTACTTCTCAACAGTCGTCAGCCAGAAAGTATTTGAAAGGCTGTGGCACTTAGTGGTTTGGAAGCTCCTCAAATGGGGTCGTCATCGGCACAGGAACAAAGGTAGAGGGTGGATACGCCTTAAATACTTCAAAACCGTAGAAGGCGATAACTGGGTGTTCGCAACCGGAGAAGGTAATAATCTTCTAAAGCTAATACAACATAGCTCCACGGAAATAAAACGCTATGTAAAGGTAAAAGGAAAAGCCTCCCCCTACGACGGTGACTGGTTATATTGGAGTTCAAGGATGGGAGTACACCCCGAAATACCCGTAAGAGTGTCTAAATTACTCAAGCGACAAAAAGGGAAATGCACCCACTGCGATAACTACTTTAAAGATGGAGATTCGATAGAAGTTGACCACATCATCCCTAAATCGAAAGGTGGAAAGGAATCTTATGATAATTGGCAGCTACTTCATCGACATTGCCACGACACAAAGACCGCCAATGATGGCAGTCTCGGTAACAAATCTAGCTGTAAAAGTGCTAAACCTAAGCCACCAGTGGAACCAAGCCTTTGGGTTTGGGAAAACGATATGTTGGTAATGACGTACTGATGACAACAGCCGTTTTATTGAGGAGCGGAATGATGGGAAACTATCACGTTCCGTTTTGGAGAGCAGTGGAGGGGGCGACTCCTTCACTGACTTTAATCATCTTGGTAAAAGGATTTAAGTTGTTAGCCGAATATCTAAACAGTACCGTAGGGCATACGGAATCTGGAGCCAAAAGCTCAAAAGCGCAGGGAGAAACTAACCTCTGGCTCAAGAACGGAGACGAAGAGAGCTCTAAGTTGGCTCGATGAACTGCGAACCAAGAATTCTTGGGAATCCCCCACTATATTCGGTACTCCGAATTAGTGGTGGGAGGATGTCAAGCCATGTACAGTGCTTATATCAATCGGATGGGAAAATTTTTGCCGGGAGAACCGATTAATAATGATGAGATGGAAGAGTATCTTGGCAAAGTTGCCTCGCGCCCTTGGAGAGTCAGGCAGCGAATTCTCAACAGCAACGGCATTTAATAGCGCTACTACGCGATCGACAAACAGCAGCAAACACTATATTCTAACAGCCAAATGGCAGCGTTTGCCGTCCGTGACGCGATCGCCCAGGCAAATCTGGAACCAGGGGCGATCGACTTACTGGCCTGCGCCACTACTTTACCAGACTTATTAGTACCGGGATGCCAGCACAGTACACGGGGAACTTTCCGAATTATCTCCCCTAGAAATAGTGTCAACTCAAGGAGTTTGCTGTGTCGGAGTTAGTGCTTTAAAATACGCCGCCTCTCAAATCGAACTCGGCAAAAAACAAACAGCAATTGCCCTCGCTTCCGAATTTCCCTCGCGCCTGTTCAAAAACACCAAATTTGAAGCAGAGACTTCGGTGCAAGCGGGAAAACCCCTGCCTTTCGATACAGAATTTCTGCGCTGGATGCTCTCCGAGGTGCCGGAGCATTGTTGCTGCAAAACCATCCTAACGCGACAGGAATCAGCTTAAAAATAGAATGGATTGAGGTAATTTTCCACGCCAACGCCTATCCTGTTTGTATGTATTCAGGATTAGCAAACGCAACATCAACTAAAAGCTGGTTGGATTATTCCTCCTACCTCGATGCAGCCACAGCGGGAGCTTTTGACTTGCGGCAAAATATTCGCTTGCTGGACAATGTAATGAAATTAGGTGTTGAAGTTTGGCTGCGGTTGATTAAAGCCGGGAGAGTTTGTCCGCAGGAAATCGACTGGCTGCTGTGCCACTATTCGTCTCACTTTTTCCGGGGACAAATTGTAGAACTTCTGGAACAAGCAGGCTGCATGATTTCTGAAGAAAAATGGTTTACCAACTTATACAGTCGGGGAAATACAGGTTGTGCCTCGATTGATTTAAGGTTAGAGGAATTGTTCAATTCTGGCAAGTTGCAGCCTGGACAGAAAATCTTTTGTTTCGTGCCAGAAAGCGGCCGCTTTACAACGGCATACATAATGTTAACTGCTGTGGAAAATACCCATAAGCCTATGATTTCTCAAATTTCTAATTTCTTGAGGTTCCCGAAGCTTCGCCTCTCGCAAGCGTTAAACCGGAACAGCCCAACTCTCCGCAAGCTTATTTGTTGCGGGAGTTAGCATGGATTTGGCTGAAGTTCGATCGCGAAATTCGTTCCGTTCCCATTGTCCGCAAATTGCACCGAGGAGAGTTGACAATAGAAGATTATCAAGATTTGCTGTGCAATCTCCGGCCGCAAGTTGTAGAGGGATCTCGCTGGATTGCTCGCGCTGCTTCTAACATGAGTGACTTTCGCCTGCGATCGACTTTTATCGGTCATGCTCAAGACGAACACCGCGACTATCAAATGCTAGAACAAAATTAGGTTTCTGTGGGCGGTGAATTGGCAAAAATTGGGGAATATGATAAGAATATTGGCAGTGAAGCACTATCAGCTTTTATCTTCCACCAAGCATCGCGGGAAAATCCGGTTGATTTAATTGATGGTTAGTAAAAGCCGCCCCTAGGCAATCTGAAATTATAGTTGGTTTTTCAGGTAAAAAATTAATAGGAAAAGTCAAGCGGCTGCTAGCTGTGCCTGTTCTGCTGCTTGGGGCAAATTCTGATTTACCACAATCCACTTGCCTGTAATCGGGTCGCGGTAAGTAATAAAGGGATTAGATTTTAAAGGTTGACTGCAAGGTTTAGCCGCCATTTCTACACACTCCCAATAGCTGGTATTGAATAACTACTACAACACCATACCTTTAATAATCGGCTATTTTGCCTAAAATCCGCGTGATTTATACCTCAACAATAGGTGATATTTTAGGTATGCTTTGGTGACATACAACACTGCCTAATGTGATTTAAAACTTGGTTGGCACTGAGCAGTATCACCGAAAACCTTCCGTAAACAAAATCTGCCTTCTGGTTTTTACCTTCTACCTTTAAGAGGGCCACTATTTTCAGTATACATCTGATATTATTAAGTAAGGTAAAGACGTTTATCAGAGATCCCCTCACAAACTTATGGTGCTATTTGGATTTGGCAAAAAGTCGAGCCTGCCCTCTCCCCAAGAGGCATTACCGGGACGGGCAGAGTCGATGTCGGTACCGGCAAGTCACTTTGTTAACGGCAATCCGCTCAAACCTCCCTTTCCAAACGGCATGGAGACTGCCTTGTTTGGTCTGGGCTGTTTTTGGGGAGCAGAACGGAAATTTTGGCAGCAAAATGGAGTTTTTTCGACGGCTGTTGGCTACGCGGCTGGGATTACTCCGAATCCTACTTACAACGAAGTTTGCAGCGGGATGACGGGACACAATGAAGTAGTATTGGTTGTGTTCGATCCGAAAGTAATTAGTTACGAAACGCTGCTCAAAGTTTTTTGGGAAAGTCACAATCCTACTCAAGGAATGCGTCAGGGCAATGATTCGGGTACTCAGTATCGATCGGGAATTTACACGTATTCAGCTACCCAAAAGCAGCTAGCAGAAGCTTCGCGAGATGCTTACCAGCAGGCTTTGACGGCGGCCGGTTACGGCAAGATTACCACTGAAATTCTTGAGGCTCCTGAGTTTTATTACGCAGAAAGCTATCATCAGCAGTATCTTGCTAAAGAGCCGAACGGTTATTGCGGTTTGGGGGGTACTAAGGTTTGTTTGCCTGCTATGTCTCAGGCTTAAAACTTGACCCGGCTTATGGATAGGGACACATAGATCGGGACACAACAATGTTTTGTCCCTACAACATAGTTCAGGACACAACATTGTTGTGTCCCTAAACAAGAGGGCTGCTAGCCAGCCAAAAAAAACGAAATATTTTAGTAGTTTAAAAATAAGTAATAAATGCTGACTGCTGTTGTAATTATCAATCTACTAATATCTCTGGTTTGCTTTTATATCGCTGCGAAGGTGTGGAAAATCAGGCGGACGATCGCACGTTTGGAAATGCGGATCGCAGGTATGGAACGCACCAGTAGCAATGTCCTCAGCACGTCGCCGGATTTCCTTGGTAAAAGGCAGCAAGGTACCCGCCAAGTGCGGCGGCGTTATCAACAACTGGAATTGCAACTGCAACAGGTTCAGCAACTTTTGGGATTGCTGGGTTTGGGACGGATGCTTTGGTCCAGGGGCGCTCGACCTTTGAGGTAAGCTATCCTAAAACTGTCGCCCCTGCTGACTCGGTAGGATTGTCAACAATATTTCTACCTTTGCAAAGGGCTGCGATCGGGCAAACGTGCCTAAAATTGGTGTATGGAGAGAAGCTATAAAAATGTCAACTAAACGTTCAGGATTATTTATTGGCGGTTTGCTGGTGGGTTCTGCGATCGGCGCCGTGACTGGGTTGCTGATAGCACCGCGACCAGGCAAGGAGACGCGGCAGATATTGAAAAAATCGGCCGATGCTTTGCCCGAGTTGGCGGAGGATTTATCGAGTAGCGTGCAGTTGCAGGCCGATCGACTTTCTGAAACCGCAATCCGAAATTGGGACGAAACTTTGATTAGACTCAAAGAGGCGATCGCGGCCGGTTTGGAAGCGACTCAGCGGGAACGCCAAACACTGTCGGAAAGTGAAGCTGAAGTGAGTTCCCCCTCGCGCCCTCCCCTGCGCTAAATGACATGAAATCCTCAACCCCAAATCTGAGATTCAAGTGAGTGACCCTATATTCTGGCTAGGACTTTCGATTTTGCTAGTGGCAGTTAGCCTGACTGCTGTTTTAGTGACTTTAATACCTGCGGTGCAAGCGCTGGCGAGGGCGGCGCGCAGCGTGGAAAAGCTCGCTGACACGCTTTCTCGCGAATTTCCGCCCACTTTGGAGGCGATTCGGTTGACGGGGCTGGAAATTAGCGAGTTGACGGATGATGTCAGCGAGGGAGTACAAAGTGCGGGCGAGGTTGTCAAACAGGTCGATCGAAGTATTGGTACCGCTAAAAAGCAGGCGCAAAACGTGCAGGTAACAACTCGCAGCGTGGTGACTGGGATTAAGGCTGCTTGGAAAAGTTTAACTCGGAAGCCGCCCATGTCTGGGGCAAATCGCCGATCAGAGAGATTGTCACCGAGTCAAAGAAGTGCGCTTTCGCTGAGGGATTCGGGCTTGGAGGATAGGTATTCTGGGCTTTACGGTGCGGGTGCGAGTAATGGGGAATCGCCACGGTTGAGGGGTAGCGAGGGTTCGGGTTCGGCGGGGGATACGGAAGATTTTGAGGAAGTGCGATCGAACGATTCTTGATTGCACCTCAGATCTTGCACCATTCTCGCTTAACAGGCAAGATGCCTGTTCCACAAAGAGTGAATTTTCTTGTGGAACAGGCATCTTGCCTGTTCCTAAACAAGTAATTGAGAATGGTGCAACATCTCAGTTGCACCCAATTCCTCATCATCCCTCCACAGCACACCCATCCCACCAGCAAGGATTCTTATCAATAAAATCCATCAAAGCATCATACTTAGGCGAACCCTTTTGTTCCACATATTCCAAAGCCCCCCAACTTCCCCACTTACTAAATGAACTCACATCCACAAAGTGCATAAAAAGACTGCCTCCAGCTTGTTTCCAACTATTGAGTAATTGGGTGTAGAGATCATACATTTCTGGGCGCCTATTTAATTCCATAAAAAACTTAGTCAGTTTTTCGTTATTCTCAACTCCTTGAATACCTACAATATGTTGACCGCCCTCGTAAACAAATAACTTGAGACCTTTTTTTTGAGCCACCTCTAAGTAATACCTAAAGTCATTATCCACATCGGGCAAACTATCTTTGAAGCCAGCAAGTAACCCGCCCTCTCTTAATTGCTTAAAAGCTTTGCCAAACCCGCCATCTGCGTCATTCAACCAAGACTCTACTGTGCTGACATTTTCTTTCCCGCCCAAGTTTCCGCTAAAATATCCAGCTATAGCATAGGCATCAATGCCGTGTTGATAACAAGGTTTATTGCCCTCAGCCACCCAATAGGGACAATCTAAAGCATAATTTCCTAACTCTCTCCAAGCTCTTTGAGTTCCTAACACGCAGACCACTCGATTCTTTTGATCCCCAAAGACGCCTTTCCATATATCGCACATTTGAGCAGTACGCATTCCGTGCCATTGCATAAAAGCATCGCCTTTATCTCCCCACCTCGCTTTACCTTGTTTCAAAGCATAATGCGCTTGTTGAAATGACCAATTCCAAACCTCATTAGAATACTCTACATTAACTTTCAGCTTGGGATCTAAACTATCTTTGACCATTTTAGCAAAGTTAGTCATATATTCATCCGTAGCCTGATGTGGCATATTAAACCAGGGCTCTGCTTGGACTTTGTTAGCTAAATTCACCATAACTTCTATGGGAACATTTCCTCGGTAAGAATAGGATACACTCTCTGGTTTAGGTCGGTTTGGCCATTCTTTTTGTTCTGAACCATTTGTCCCCATCCAGTCCATAAAACGCAAGACTCTAAATTTTTTAATCTTTTCTATAAACAGCGGATTAAATATTTCACCACTTTGATAAAGCTGTTCATATTGGGAGCGAACCACTTTAATATTGCGGATATAGTTCCCTGTTTTCTTGGGATCGGTAGCAGTAATTGTAATCATTATGCCTCCGCCTTGTGTGGCATCCACATTAATGATATCCCTCCCGGGTTTCGACGCAGCCTCATCTTTTTTGCCATCAAAGTTATATTCGATCGCACCTTCACCCTCATAACTAACAATATATTGGCCTGAAGGATAGCGATTGGGGATTTCCCTAAGTAATAGGGTACTTACCCTAGTATATTTAGGAGCATCTTCGGGCGAGGGGAGAGACTTCACCCACCCATTTTCATCAAGATTTAAAAGATTATACTCATCTGTATCCCATTCACCTTTACAGTTTGGTTGTCCGCTGGTGCATTGAGTTATCCATCTTCTAGAAGATTTGAAAGCATCTAAAAAGGGTAATTGTGTGGAGTAGTCAGCAATACCATTAAGCCCAACTCCTAAAGAAGAGCGAGAATTTGATGTATTTTGTACATCTGCACGCACAGCTACTGTGTTATCTACTGGCCGTGCTGCTGTGGGAGCAATATTAGTTGTTAAAGCCCAACATCCGGGAATTAAAATGACAAAAATTAATAAACCCAGCACAAAGCCCAGAGCTTTGTTGTGCGATCGGATACTTAATCGAGACATAAATTTGACTAATTTGATTGCTTTAGGTAAAATCGAAGCTGGTGAGGCAGTTTTAATTTTGATATTTTATCAAAAAGTTCCTTCTAAAACTCTCAGCTATAAGATTATTAACATTTTTGCCTCTCACTGGAGGGGCGAGATCCCTTTCTGTCCCCCGGTGCGATCGCCCCTCTAACCGTTTTTATCCAAGTCTTCTGTTTTCGGCGCTTCTGAAGTTGAGGGGATTGAAACCCGGATGTTAATATCAATTGTGCCTGTATTAGAATCAAAACCTATATTAACTATTTTTACTAATGCTTCTGTAGGTACAGAATTATTTATTTTAAATTCAGGAGAAGACTGAGTTTTATATCCGGCTTCCTGTAGCCGATCGCAAATATTGCGCCAATTTCCTACAGGTTCGTTAGGTACATCTGCGATTTTTTTAACATATTGATATAAAGTTTTACATAAATAAACCTCTGCACTTTTGGAACTCTGAAGCAGTTGGCGGGCGATTTCGGCGGGACTGCAACCGGAAAGCAATCCTCGCAGGTAGAGTTTTTCTGTTTCTGTTAGTCCCCTTCGCGCTCGGGGAGAGATTTGCCGTTTAGCTTCTGCAAAAGCTTGGTACAGCCTTTCTAAGTCCCAGTGTTTGGCGGCTTCGGCAAATAATTCTTCTTTTGATGTCCTTTTCGGGTGTGTTGAGATGTGGCTAACGATAGCATAACCGAAGTTGATAGCGTTTGTTAGTTGTTTGCTACCAATAGGTAGTCTAGGATTAAATTACCGACTCATTGTCTAAGTGCAAATACTTAGAAAAGCGGGAAAGTGCGATCGCGATCTTTCAAATTTTGCCTGTTTAATTAACTTTCGTTAGTCAAACAGTTAGTTTTTGTTCCTTACACTGAGGTATTTCAATGGCTAAAGGTGATGAAATAGCGAAAGCGGCAGGTTCCGCTGCTGCGGGTGGTGCTGTGGGTGCTGGTGTGGTAGCTGCTACAGGTTTGACGGCAGTTGGTGCCGTTGGCGGAGGTGCTGGTATTGGTGCTGCTGCTGGGCCCGTTGGTGTAGCCGTAGGTGCGTTGGCTGGTTTGGCATTTTACGGGATTAGCAAGGCTTTTTCTGACGACTAAACATTGACTCGCGCCAGGGACTTAAGTCCCTGGCTAATAAGTAGGTTGTTGATATTTAGCGCTTGTTCCACCAGTCCACCAGGAGTTTAAAACCCTGGCGGATAGATTGGTAAGCGCACAATCTCTATCAATTTTAACCGCGAATTTCTAGCTCTAACTTAGCCCGTCCCTCAACTAAAAAGTGTGAACTTATGTCTTCTCAAGAATTTCAAGCAGCATACACCAGCATTTACAGTACAGGCACTTTCCTCTTACAATATCTCAAAGAATTCCGTGACGGACTCCGCATTCAGGGAGATGAAAGTCAAGGGCTACAAAGCATTGAAGATGAAATTAACAAAGCTTTAAAGGCTTTGCAAGATCAGAAGTATCAAGTAGCCGTAATAGCAGCAATGAAAGCTGGCAAAAGCACCTTCTTGAATTCTATCATCGGTGCTGATGTGCTGGCGAGTGAAACGGCCGCCTGTACCATCTGCCGTACAGATGTCCGACACATTAAACCGGGCGAAACTCCTAAACTTTTAGAGTATCGAGAAGGAGAAAGAAAACCAGTTCTTCTTGTTGAGGGTGACGCAGGCAAAATTCAACAAGAATTCCTGCTGCGTACCCGTGAAATCCGAGAGAAAGGCAATCCTGATAACACTACACGCTTTGAGATAGAGCATCCGATTGAAGCAATTAGCCAATTATCTTCTCTCACAGGCTTTACCTTAGTTGATACTCCTGGCCCTAATGAGTGGGAGTCTGCAAACTTCAACATTAATGCACTGAAGCAGACAGCACTAGAAGCACTGCGAACCTGCAATGCCATTCTGTTTATTTTAAACTACGCTTCCTACAAAGATAATGCAGTTGCCGATTTGTTTAAGGATGTTGTTGAAAATCGTAAGGATTTTATAGCTGAGAACACAGGAAAAATTTACTTTATTTTGAATAAAATTGACCAAAAAACAGAGAGAGACAAAGAAATTGCTGATGTCATCAAGGATTTAGAACGAGAGTTAACTGGCTTTGGGTTTTGCAATCCAGTTATTTACCCTGCTAGTTCTCGACAAGGACTTTTAGCGAAATTGATTCAGCAAGAAAAAGCAACTGAAAAGGAGATAAAAGATTTTGAGGATTTCTTTAGTGCCAAATATGCTGAGAGAGATGAAAAAGGTAGGAGAGTAATTCCTTTACCTGAAGAGATTGCACCAAGAGCTTTGCAAGATAGCGGTATCCTGAACATTCAAGAAACAGTCATTCAAAGGATTACGCAAAATTCGGGCTGGAATTTATTGAGTGAGGTGGTGGCAGAAATCGATAAAGCTGCTAAGGCTATTGAGGATACTCTGAATACAGAAATTAAAGGTTGGGAAATGGAGATTGAATCCCTCAAAGAAAAAGTAGAAGAGTACAGGAAACGCTCAGAAAATGCGATGTACAAAGTTGAGTCAGTCAAAAAAAAGGTCGAGACAGAAAAACAAATACTAATCCAAGGATTTAGTCAAGGCATTGATAAATTTGCCGATGGAGCTAAAGCCAAGATCAAAAGTGAGATTGATAAGATTGCCGACTCTCGTTCCGCCAACTCTCCCAAGCCAAAAAAAACTCCAAAAATTCGTCAACTACCACAGCCAACATCTGATAATATGGGCGTCGGACAAATAATAGGAGGAATAGGAGAATTAGTATTAGGACTTTTCCCTAATTTTGGTAAGGGCTTAGGCCAAGCATTCAATTTAACTGTATCTTTGTTGGATAAGCTGAGTGAATCTGTGCCTGAAACTTTCAATAATTCGGTTTATGAACACGCTGTTAAAAGTGAAAAATTAGATCCGTACATTATCCGGTGTAAAACGAAGGCGGAAGCGGAAAAAATTGTTAAAACAATTAATAAAATTTGCCCGCCACATATTCATAATTGGTGGATAGATACTCAGGATGAATTAGTTCGAGAGGGGACGAAGATTCGCGAAGAGTTGGCAAGAAGAATCCAGGAAGATATTCAAGAAATATCCGATGAATTATCTAATTACCTTGGTGATGCTTTAGAAGTGAAACTGAACATCAACTCAATTCAGTTTCCTAGCTTTGATTTTCCTGGGATTGATGCGCGGATTAAAGATGTACAATTAGCAGTGGTTGTAGGAAATAGAAGGGAAGAAACAGGTAGAAAAAGTCGTTGCTGTAACTCGGATGAAGTTTATTATGCTGATGTTGATGTTACGGAAAATTGGGAATTTTTTGATGTTGATTTACGACAGACATTAGAGTCAGTAAATGGGAAAATAGATGAGCAGATATCTAGAAACCGACAACTTCTAGAGCGAGTTATTGATAAACAGATTTCGGCTGATTTCAGGAGTGCCGAAAAGCAAATCAATGATTACATTAAAAGGTTTCAAAATGACTTCGAGCGCGTCTTGAAGGAACGGAAAACGAAGGAAGCAGAAGCCCCGGAAATTCTAGCACGTCTTGAGTATCAAAAAGCCACGCTTATTGAGTACCTCAGTCAATTAAGTTCGATTCGGGAATCTCTCAATATTTGGAAGCCAGTTAAGTAAAGTTAGAGAAAGTACGATCGCCCTTTTTTCCTAAAGTGCGATCGCCCTTATCTAACTTCTATTCCCCTCACATTTCTCAGCAACTGCCAGTTGCTAGTGCAGAACTCTAATTTCCTCGGCTTTCAAAATAGCCATAGCATATTCAATTCCTTGACTATCAGCAAACTTTACTAGATACTGACATTTCTTTCCCCTATCATACACTTTAATAATAGTTCCCACAAGTCCGGCTGGTAAACTAGGAATAGAGGTGTGTTACGATTCCTATAGCGTTAATCGCGTATTTGAAAGAGGGTTCAGAATAGCAACAAACTCCCCAAGTTTAAGGTTTTTATGATAGCTTAAGAAAATCTCAAATCAAAGGAGGCTTACAATTAGTTGAAGTCATTTCCCAGAAGTACCTTCTTAAGGTTTATAGGGGCAGGTTGAGTTAGGATCTACGCGATCGCAGCGAGTTTACCCCTTTCACGCACCCGCCCTCCCCACGCTAGGATTTACACCTTACTTAGGCTTTAAGTTCGCGCTGCTAAACTCAGAAGCCACAATCATCGACCCAATCCCCGCATCCGTAAATATTTCTTGCAGCAAAGCATGAGGAATTCTACCGTCAATAATGTGAGCACCATTCACACCCTGAGCCAAACTCCGCACACAACAATTAACTTTCGGAATCATCCCCCCAGACACAACTCCCGACTCAACCAACTGTCTCGCTTCCTGAATATCTAACTTAGCAATCAGACTCTCTGGCTTGTGATAATCCTCCAAAATTCCCGCCGTATCAGTCATCAAAATCAACTTTTCCGCTCCCAAACCAGCCGCAATTTCTCCAGCCACCGTGTCAGCATTAATGTTGTAAGATTGACCTTTTTCATCCGCCGCCACGCTCGACACCACCGGAATATAACCGCTGTTCACCAAAGACTCCAAAATCTGGATTTTTACGCCGCTGACTTCACCAACAAACCCAATTCCTTCTCGGCCATCTGGACGAGCTTGAATCAGATTGGCATCCTTGCCGCACAGCCCCACGGCTTTGCCACCAGCTTGGTTGATTAACGAAACAATTTCCTTATTTACTTTACCCACCAAAACCATTTCCACAACTTCCATTGTCGCCGCATCAGTCACTCTCAAACCATCCTTAAATTGTGGCTCAATTCCCAATTTTTCCAGCCAAATATTAATTTCCGGGCCGCCGCCGTGAACCACAACCGGACGCATTCCCACGCAAGCTAGCAGCACAATATCCCGAACCACCTTGTCTTTGAGAGTGCTATCTTTCATCGCCGCACCGCCATATTTGACCACAATTGTGCGACCGGCAAAGTGTTGAATGTAAGGCAGTGCTTCGGACAGCACCTCTACTCGATTAGTGTCGGAATTCCTAGCAAAATCGCTTTGTTTGAGCATGGGTAAATTACAAAAGATAAAAACTTAATTCTAAACTTTAATGGCTAAAGCACATATCAACAGCCACAAAAATCACTTTTTCCCTTGAATTTATCTACGCGCAGGCTCGATCGCCCTTGTTGAACCCAATCCTCAAAAATTTAATAGGTTTTTTTAATAAAATCATTAAAATTTATGTATTATAACTTATACATTTTTTGCTAAAGTCAAGAAATGTATAGCTCCCTTGATTTACTTAACGTTTTATGTTAACTGCTGTCGCCCAAGACTCCGAAAACCTTCAGTACAAGCTACCATCAGAGGCTGACTCGTCCCCCCGGATGACGGTATTTTGCGATTTAGACGGGCCCATAGTCGATGTGTCCGATCGCTACTATGCCACCTATAAACAAGGATTAGCCGATACTCAAGCAGCTTATCTCGATCGGGGAATCAACCTCAACCTGCAAATCCTCAGCAAACAGCAGTTTTGGCAAATGAAACAAAACCGAGTGCCCGATGCTGAAATCGCCAAAAGTTCCGGCTTGTCGGGAGAAGAAACTCACGTTTTTCTCGGATGCGTCAGTCAGCTTGTCAATCAACCAGACTTGTTGCACTTAGATCGTATCCAGCCGGGAGTGCAATGGGCGATCGCACTTCTGCACTCCCGCGGCGTGAGGCTGATATTAGTCACCCTGCGACCGAGAAATCAAGCCGTTCAACTGTTACAAAATTACGGTTTAGCCAGACTGTTTACCAGCATTCGCGGAACTCAGATGACGGATGCCGCCTATCACAACTATACAGCCTTAAAAACTGAATTGTTGGCTGAAGTGGCAGAAGAATTTGAGTCATCGCTGGGTTCAGCTTGGATGATCGGAGATACAGAAGCAGACATCCTCGCAGGAAAAGCATTGGGAATACCTACAATTGCCGTTACCTGCGGAATTCGCAGCCGCTATCAACTCCAACAGCACCAGCCTAATTTCATTCTCAGCGATTTGATTATTGCCGTTCATCACTTATTAGGTGCGGGCCAACAAGTAATAGTAGAATGACTACAGTTAACAGTAATTAGTTAACAGTTAACTGTTGACTGTTAACTGTTGACTAAGGACTAATGACTAAGGACTAATGACTGATGACTAAGGACTGACTAAGGTTTTTCTACCTTCCTGGTCATTTCCCACAAGCGATTGAGCGGAAAATAAATCACCGGAGCCCAAAGACTGCTAAGAATAGCAGAACACAAAGCCACTCGCTGGTGATAGCTCCAAATTTCCAGTAAAGCCCGATCGCCCATAGAAAAAAATTGTAGCCCCATCACCGTTTCCGCTACCACCGCCATCCCAAACACAATTAACGCGATCGGAATCGGATCTCTCTCAACAATATCTACCGGAATCGACCAGGTTTTCTGCAAAACAACTGTTAAGACTCCTACAACAACTAGACTGACAGCATGGGTGGGATGAGGAGCCGTCATCGCATCTTGAAGAAACCCCAAAACCAAGCCCATGCTAGCAGCTCCCCAAACTGTACGTTTCCGCTTAATACTCCAAGCTACCAACCAAATTAACAGCCAGTTAGGCCCAATTCCCAACAATTCCATTCCCGGCATCCGAGTGGGCAATATCAGTATGCACAGCATCACAGATAGAAATGTAACTGCGAAATTGAGAAATGGGCGCGATCGCGAAGACATCCGAGATAAAGCTTTCATTGTTGCTGTGCTCCCTCCGATGGTGCAGAAGATTGACTCTGCGAATCGTTTGGTTCGGTTTGCTTAGAGTGGGGATAAACCACCGCCCACTCCAGAGCACTCATCGGTGCTGAAAACTCAACCACAGCTTCGGGAGCCGGAGTTTTATTCATATCCACCGAAACCACTTTTCCGACCGGCAAACCAGGAGGGAACAACTGACTGTAAGAAGAAGTTGAAACCACATCCCCAGGCTTGACATTGGGAACATTCTCAAAAAACTCCATCACAGCCTGATTTCCGCCTTTCCCGCGCATAAAACCCATGTGGCGACTGCGGGTAATTCCCACACCCAATTGGCTCGTAGCGTCGCTGACTAACAGCACCAAGCTAGTATTAGGAGTAACGCTGACAACCCTGCCTACTAAACCGCCGGGACCCATCACAGTAAAATCTGTTTTAATGCCATCATTACTGCCACGCCCCAAGGTTACTTGCTGCCACCAGTGGTCGGCGCTGCGACCGACAATAGGAGCTACAATTCCTTGAGGTTTCTTACCCGAAACGTAACCTAAAAGCTCTTTTAGCTTCTGATTTTGATTTTCTAATTCTAATAGCTGCGCTTGCAATTCTTGAGTGCGCGCCGAGATGAGTTCCTCTTGCCCAGAGCCGTTGGCGTGAAACGGACGAGTCACCCAATTGTAAACTTCAAATACTGCAGCACCTTGTGTTTGTCGAACTCCCCAAGCGGCAGTTACAGCTAAACCTAAAAGAGCAATTGGCAGTCGCAGATCCCACCACTTTCGGAATGTATTTTTTAGCATAATTTCAGTAATCTAAAATTGTTAAGTCAGGATTTTAGATTTGAGATTGCAGCCATATTTCTAAATCCACAATCCCAAATTTGTTAACTACATATTACGCGACGACTGCCCGCTGAAAACCCGTTCCAAGTGTTTGTTTTCCAATACCCTACCAGTTCCCAAAACAACGCAGCACAGAGGATCTGCTGCCACGTGAGTGACAATTCCTGTTTCGTGACTGATCAGAGTATCTAAACCTTTCATCAGCGCGCCACCACCAGCCAGCATAATTCCCCTGTCAATAATATCTGCTGCTAATTCCGGGGGGGTGCGTTCCAAAGTACGCTTGACAGCTTCCACAATTACTGAAAGCGGTTCCGACATACTTTCGCGGATTTCTGGGCCTTTGATAGTAACAGTTCGCGGCAAACCAGACAGTAAGTGCAAGCCCCGCACTTCCATCATTACGTCGTCATCCTCTGGAGTTGGATATGCAGAACCAACCTGAATCTTAATTTCTTCAGCAGTGCGTTCGCCGATAACCAAATTGTGAACTTTTTTCATGTATTGGACGATCGCCTCATTGAGTTCGTCGCCGGCTACCCGCACAGACTCACTGATCACCGTCCCTTGCAAACTCAAAACCGCAACTTCCGTAGTACCTCCGCCTATATCGATAATCATATTGCCAGTCGCCTCAGCAACAGGCAGTCCAGCCCCGATCGCCGCAGCGATGGGTTCATCAATTAACCGTACTTCTCTAGCACCGGCCTGAGTCGCCGCCTCAATGACAGCACGCCTCTCGACTCCGGTGACACCGCTGGGGATGCCAATAATTATCCGCGGCGAAACTAAGCTTCGGCCTTCGTGAACTCTGCGGATAAAAGTCTTAAGCATCAGTTCAGCCGTATCGAAGTCTGCAATTACCCCGTCGCGAAGCGGGCGCAGTGCTATGACATTCCCTGGCGTGCGGCCGAGCATTTTTTTTGCTTCTTCTCCAACAGCCAGCGGTATTTTTAAATCTTGGTCGATCGCCACTACAGAAGGTTCCTGCAGAACAATACCTTGGCCCGATACATAAACGAGCGTGTTAGCAGTACCGAGGTCGATACCCATATCTCTAGATAACGAAAATCGATTGAGAAGACCCACTGATTTGTACCCCCCCCAAAAACTAAAATACTATTGTGTGCAATAATGTTGTTACAAAAGTGTAACCGAGGTGGATTCTATTACGTTTTTCATCCTGAGTCTAGTCAGAAATGTACATTGTCGAGCTCAGGTTGAGCGCAGACTTGCCAATCATCCACCATCAATATGTTCTCCTAACTGAGTGTACAATCAGGATGAAGCCTCACAAGCGTGGTTCCAAGTTGTGTTTGGAGGCTAATGCGCGTGTGGACTGTTTAACTACATCATCGATCGACCACATTCCCAAAAAAGTTTATGAGTCTTAATGTTGTGACTTTAGTAGGCCGCGTCGGCGGCGACCCGGACGTGAAGTATTTTGAGTCGGGTACAGTTAAGTGTAATTTGACGCTGGCAGTGAATCGCAGAACCAAGAACAGCGATCAACCAGACTGGTTCAATCTGGAAATCTGGGGCAAAACAGCGCAGATTGCTGCTGACTACGTTCGCAAAGGCTCTCTAATTGGCGTAACAGGCTCTTTGAAGTTCGATCGTTGGCAAGACCGGAATACGGGTTCAAATCGCTCGAAGCCTGTAATTAAGGTAGACCATTTAGACTTGCTGGGTTCCAAACGCGACAACGAGTCGGGTATGTCGCAACAAAACAGCGAATTCTAGTGTTTGGGGAATTTGGGAAGTAATATTTGTGAATTGGGTGGGTGCTCATGACTTCAGAAAAGTTAGAAATTGTTCAAACTGAGTACCAAGCTGGGCAAGTAGCTTTTGAGAGTGGCCGGTATGCTCAAGCTGTGCAGAGTTTAGAAACAGCAACCGGTTTAGTCGATCGAAATTCCCGGTTGGGCGGTGAGGTGCAGATGTGGTTAGTGACAGCCTACGAAGCCTCTGGCAATACAGAAAGGGCGATCGAGCTTTGCCGCAAGCTCACCCGCCATCCCCGCCAAGAAACCCGCCAACAAGCAAAGCGCTTGCTGTTCATTCTCGAAGCTCCCAAACTCAGTATCCCTCCTGAATGGATGGTGAAAATTCCTGATTTGGCAGCTTTAGATGAAAATCAATCAATCAGTTTTCAAGCTAATCCCAACGCTGATATCAAGTACGCTAAACCCAAGCCAGTCGTACCAGAGCCTGTAGATTTGAGTCAGGTTAATACGAAAGATAATAGGTTTATCTGGGTGGCGTTAATTGCGATCGGGCTAATTTTAGGCGGCTTATTTATTAGTTATTAAGCAGATGACCAATACACATTTCCAATAATTATTGTGGAACAGGCATCTTGCCTGTTCAATACAGGCTTTTCTGGATAGAACCAATGCCTTTTAGCAATTATAAAAGCATCAGCGCGGTCGCCAAAGAATTCCAAATTAATTACCTACGGGATAATTTCATTGTCGAAACAGAATTTGCAGTCAGCGAAGTTTTTCGGAATGAATTAGAATTGATTTTCAATGACGGAGTATTTGACAACTCGGAAAGCGCCATTTGTGAAAATATCATTTATCCTGTATTAAAAGAAGTTTGGAAAAATTATCGAAGTAATTTTCTCCTCTGGAGTCACCAAACCTTAGTCTATAATGAGAATCTGTCAGGAATTCCAGATTATATAGCCTTTCTCAAAAAGATGAGGTACAATAACAGCAGTGTGTAAACCAGTTAAAAATATTTGACGATGTAACTTGTCCGAACGCAAAATCTATGGCTTTTCCTAATTCTTGATAATTAGTAGTCTTGATAGAACGGAGAATGATTTTAAGTTTTGACCACAGATTTTCAATTGGTGAAAAATCTGGTGAATAAGGTGATAAGTATATTAATTTTGCCCCTGTTTTTTCGATCGCTTTTTTCACTTCTTCTCCCAAGTGAATGGGACAATTATCCATCACTACACAAGCACCTTTCCAGAGTTTTGGCACAAGTTTTCTGATAATAAAAGCTTCAAATGTAATTGCATCAGTTCCGCCTATTAGATTAACCGATGTCAAAATCTCATTGACTGACCTTGCTCCAATTATTGAGACATTTTTGCCACGTTTAGTTGGTTTTGACCCCTTGGCTCTTTCACCTTTTTGCATACCTAGCATATAACCTAACCATTGCCAAATTAACTCCCGATTCGTCAATGAATATTAAGTCTTTCAAACTAATCTCTTTAATTGTTTTCCAGAACTCACATCGCAGGATTTGAACTCGCTCTGTCCCTTTCCCTGAAGGGAAGAGAGTTTTTTTTGACAGTAATGTCTAAGAGTTTTATCATTCTTCCTATTGTTGCTCTACTAACAGAAAATCTAATTCTCCCATAAAGTAAATAACGGAGTTCTTCAAGAGTTGCATCATTATTTCCTTCAATCAATTCCGCCAAGATGAGTAGTTGCTCCGCATTCAGTTTGCCTTTGACTCCACATCGGTCAGTTCTCGGAGTAATGTTTTTTGTTTCACGATATTGTTTAAGCAATTTTTGTACAAAACTCAGGGCTACAGAAAAACGCTTAGCTATTGCTTTTTGTGAAATGGGTTCAGTATGATAAGTATCAAGGATTTTTTGCCTAAAATCAATCGAATAAGCTTTCATTTTTAACAATGTATGAAGTTTGGTACAAGTAAACGTGTTGTGAGTCAAGCATCGTGTGCTTTCAAAAAAATGCTATTATGTGTGGTATCGCTTTCGCGTGGCTTTACTCAACCATGTAATTATAGTTCATTTGATCTTATCTTCTCTGTTTGACCCTCACGAGTGAGTGTCAGTAACATCATACCTCATCTTTCTGAGAAAGGCTATATATTGGCGAAGCGCTCACCCCCCGGCACAGTAGTTTTTGACAAGCCCTATTTCATATTAGTTGAAGCCAAGAAAGAGAGCGCATTTGATGAAGGATGGGGGCAGTGTTTGGCAGAAATGATCGCCGTGCAGCGACTTAACAATGAACCCGAACAAACTATCTTTGGTATGGTTTCTAATGGGGCAATGTGGCAGTTTGGCAAGCTGAAATTAGAAATGTTTACTCAAAATAAGTTTTTCTATACAATTCAGGACTTAGAGCGACTGTTTGCAGCCGTTAACTATGTTTTTAAACAGTGTGAATTACAATTATAGGAGAAGGAAAAAGTAAGGAACGACACGAATTTTGACACGGATACACGGATTAATAATCGAGCATGAGGCAGGAGTCAGAAGTTGAATAGCGATAATTGCTAAAATAAAAAAAAGACCAAACCAGAAAGGCGATTATTGTGAGCGATTCAACCATACAACAGATTTTGAAATTAGCCTCTCAGCGCGCCGATGCGGCTGAAGTATACTACCTGTCGAGTCAAGACACCCCTATCGAATTTGAAAACAATCGTCTCAAATCCCTGCAAACCAAAGCCCTGCAAGGCGTCGCACTGCGACTGATTTACAAAGGCAAAATCGGTTTTGCTAGTTCCACAGATTTAACGCGGATAGACGATTTAGTAGATGCAGCCATTCAAACAGCCGAAATCGGCGACCCCGCAGAATTTGAACTCGCCTCCAACTTCCACCTCAAAGGCCCGGAAACCACCTACACTCCGCCCACAACTCAAGAATTAGTAGAAAACGGCAAAAACCTGATCGAGCAAGTTCACGCCTACAATCCCGATATTATGGTAGATGTCGGCTTCCACGTCCGCAGCGGCCGCGTGAAAATTGCCACCACGCAAGATTTGTATGCCGAAAGAAGCAGCCAAATAGTCAGCGGCTCGATCGCGGGAAATTTGGTAAAGGGAGAAGACTTTATGCAAGCATACAGTTACGACGTAGCGTGCGATCGCCCCCTCGACACCGAAAGCATCCTCCAATCACTCCTCGAAAAATACCGCCTGGCCGAACATTCAGCCACCATCACCAGCGGTTCCTACCCAGTATTATTTACCCCCAATGCCGCCGCTAGCACCCTGGGGGGCCTGTTTGATACCATCCTTTCAGGTCAAGCAGTAGTTCAAAAAGCCTCTCCCCTAGCCGACAAAATCGGCGAAACCTTATTTGACGAACGCTTTACCTTTTTTGAAGACCCCACTTTAGGCCCTTCTGCTTGTCCCTTTGACGACGAAGGTACACCCACCACCCGCAAAGTCTTGATAGACAAAGGTACTGTCACCGGATTTTATTGGGATCGCAGGTGGGCCGCTCGCGCCGGTGTAGAATCAACCGGGAACGGTTTTCGTGGCGGATTGTCTCGCCCAGGCCCTGATTTGACTAACTTTTGCATTTCCCCAGGAAATACCGCCACTCAAGACTTGATTGCTAGCATGGACGAAGGTCTAATAGTAGAGCAGGTTTTAGGTGCCGGTCAGTCGAATCAGTTAGCTGGCGAATTTTCTGTCAATTTGGACTTAGGCTATAAAGTAGAAAAAGGCAAAATTGTCGGCCGCGTCAAGAATACAATGGTGGCAGGCAGCATTTTTGAAGCCTTTAAAAATTTGGCAGATTTGAGCAGCGAAGCCGAATGGGTAGGCGGTGCGGCATATTTGCCGAGTATGCTGTTTCAACAGTTGGGTGTAGCTTCCAGGCAATAAGTTCAGTGCGGTTAATTCCAGGTAAGGCCGACACTGCTGCTAGAAAAATGTTAGGACTCACGTCAAAAAACCCAGCTTCTGCCACAAATCCTCTGTGAAATCGCCATTCGGCAGCCCAGAAACCGGATTTTTGGTAAGCGGTTCGTAAGTCCCGACCTGCACAACAAACATAGAAACAGTGTCGGCAATTCAACGCTTTGCTAATTCATGCAAATAGGTAAAAATAGGGAAAAATGTATAATGAAAGAGCAAAATGTCAAGGATGGAACAGGGAAGAAGAAAAAGAATTTTTTCTTTCTTTTACCTTTGGTTTTTTGCCTTTTAACTCTAGTGACTGGATGCGTTCAGTACGATGTCGGGGTGAACTTTGAGAGTCAAACTCGCGGCGAAATTGTGCAGCACATTAAACTAGGGGAAAGGTTGACGAGCTTCAGCAGCGAAACTGTTGCAGAATGGTTGAAAAGCGTAGAACGCCGGGTGAGCTTGCTGGACGGAAAAACTAAACGGCTTTCCCCTACAGAAGTTCTAGTGAGGATTCCTTTCAATAATGGAGCAGAGTTGCAAGACAAGTTCAACCAATTTTACAATCCGCTCGCACCAACCACAAAATCTCGCGTCGCAAGTCCGCTAGAAACTGATTTGCCGAAGTTTGAATCTCACCTTAGTGTCAAGCAGAATAATTTATTATTGGTGCTGCGAAATCGGTTGAGTTTGGAATTGGATTTGCGCTCTCTTTCACTGCTTTCTTCTAATGGCAGTCTGCTGCTGAGTCCGGGGGGACTTTTGGAGCTAGACTTTAGCTTGAACACGCCTTGGGGCGCCGAAAGTATTGAAACAGCCGCCGGTGCGCTGGTTCCCGAAACCTATCAGCAAGGAAAACAGTTAGTTTGGAAGCTCAAACCCGGGGAAGTTAACTATTTGGAGGCGATATTCTGGATTCCCAGCCCGGTAGGAATTGGGGCGCTGATTATTGCCTTATTGGTAGCTGGGGGAAGTGCTTTGAAATATAAAATATTGCCAGCACTCTTAATCGCCAAGAAACCGCAAAACATCAGTCAAACCTAAAGAGGATATGTCCTAGAGGGGTGGCTTAAGCTCAGGCGCATCTAAGTTTCAGTGTCAAAACACATCAGCTTTATTGTGGGGTGGGCGTCCCGCCCGCCCGAAAAATACAATTTAGACACCCAAGAGCTTAACCAATATCTTCAATCAACTCTCAGAACTCGAATAAACCCGCCCCTCCCCGGATATTATGGTTAATTGACCCGAGTTGATCTTATCAAAAAAGACTGATAACATCTGTCAAAAAACAGTTGACAAATGGTAAATAATTTGCTTAACCTGAATTGAGAATTAGGAACAAAGAAAATGCGATCGCTAAATTTCTTCTTCATCTTTCTGATTTGCTTGGCTCTAGTATTATTCAGCCTCGAAAATACAGAGCCAGTCGCGATTCAAGTTATCGAAGGCGTCCAAGTTAAAGCTCCGCTGTGCGTAGAACTAATTGTAGCGGCTGGATTAGGGGCAACACTAGCGTGGCTGTTCAGTCTGTGGTCGAGAATGCAGCGAACCCTCGCCTCGCGCCAACAACTCCGCCAAGTGCGCGAAAAAGAGCAGCGGATTCAGGAATTAGAACAAAATCTTGAACGCTATAAAGCCGAAGTAGAAAGCACACAACCTTTGTTAGAAAGTGCAGAACCGATAAGTTTAGAAATAGCAGCCATTGAGGGCACAACTGCTGAAATGACCCCCAATTAACTTGATATGCTCTCTCGTTTTCTCAGAGGCAAAATCTAAAATCTAAAATCTAAAATCTAAAATCTAAAATCGAATGGCCGTTTCCCGAGACCAAGATGGCTTAGAAACGATTTCAGAGGGGATCGCAATTTTAATTGACCTAGCCGAACGGGGAGAAATTGATCCTTGGGACGTTAAGGTAATTGAAGTGTTCGATCGATGTCTGAGCAAGCTTACGAACGCCTGCGATGCGGATCAGAGTAAGGATTTCTCCGATTTGTCCCACTCCGGCCAAGCGTTTTTGTACGCTTCAATGCTGGTGTTGCTCAAAGCAGAAAGTATCGTCCTCTCAGAACCCCCCGCGAATCCCGACTCGGCCGATGAGGCGACACTCGAAGACCCAGAGAACTCAGGAGGGCGACATTTGCCCCAGCATTTGGAGCGGCAATTGCGCCGTCGCGGTGTAGCTCAACTACCGCAAAAACGCCCGGTGACTCTCCCAGAACTGATTGAGCAGTTACAGCTCATGAAAGCAGCAATGGAGCAGACAGTTACCCCCCGGCGTCGCCCTACCTCAAAAATGCGATCGCAAGCAGCCCAGGCTATCTTTGAGCTAGCTCACCAAGAAAATTTGGTGGAAACTGCTAGCGAACTGGATCGGTTTCTGGCAGAACGAGGCTCGGAAATTGACGAGGGTTGGCTCGACTTGGAACAACTGCTGGAACTTTGGCATGATAAGGATTTGCATTCCTCTGTCAACCCAGAACACCCAGTATCGACTGGCGAAGTTCACTTGCCAAATCATGACCGCGTGGGTATTTTTTGGGCGTTGTTGCTACTATCGGCTCAGTCTAAAGTAGAGTTGCTTCAAGAGGAGTTTTATCAAGACCTCAAAATCCGCGCGCTTTGAGCTTGCAGGGTATTAGGTTCTCGGGCGAAACTAATAACTTTGCCGCTGCGTCGGTTAAAATTCCAGACAGATCCTCGCTCGCCGACATTCTGCTGCTGAGTCTCGAATGCGGACAGCGGGAGTGCGAAGTTTTTGCTGATTCCCGATTCCTGGTTTCTTAAATCAAGCAAATAGGGAAGAGTCATTGATAGCCTGGTACGATGTCGCCTATAAACAGGTCAGGATTTTGCCGCGCTCGATCGATTCGAGCGCAACCGCTAGCATCTAATTGTTCAGTTTATATCAATTAACAGAGGGTTGAGGAAGTTAATAATGAAAGCGATGATTCTGGCGGCCGGTAAAGGCACTCGCGTCCGTCCCATTACTCAGACAATACCCAAACCGATGATTCCCATCCTGCAAAAGCCAGTGATGGAGTTTTTGGTTGAATTGCTCCGCCAGCACGGATTTGACCAGATTATGGTCAATGTTTCCCACCTGGCTGACGTGATTGAAAACTACTTCCGCGACGGTCAAAAGTTTGGGGTACAAATTGCCTATTCTTTTGAAGGGCGAATTGAGGAGGGAGAAATGATTGGAGAGGCTCTCGGTTCGGCTGGTGGCATGAAACGAATTCAGGATTTCTCGCCGTTTTTTGACGATACTTTTGTGGTGCTGTGCGGCGACGCTTTGATTGACTTGGACTTGACTGCTGCTGTGAAGTGGCACCGGGAAAAAGGGGCGCTCGCTACTATTGTTATGAAATCGGTTCCCCGCGAGGAGGTTCCCAGTTACGGAGTGGTCGTAACAGACGAGTCTGGCAAAATTAAAGCTTTCCAAGAAAAACCTTCTGTAGAGGAAGCTCTGAGTACCGACATTAACACTGGTATTTATATTTTTGAACCGGAAATCTTCAATTACATCCCTTCAGGCGAGGAATACGATATCGGTTCGCAGTTATTCCCCGCGCTAGTAGCAGCAGGTGCGCCTTTTTACGGGATTAGCATGGACTTTGAGTGGGTAGATATCGGCAAAGTTCCTGACTATTGGCGGGCAATTCAGAGCGTGCTGCTCGGACAAGTTAAAAATGTTTCGATTCCGGGAATTGAAGTGCGCCCCGGCATTTACGCTGGTTTGAATGTAGCTGTCAACTGGGATAAGGTTGATATTACTGGGCCTGTTTACATTGGGGGGATGACGATCATTGAGGATGGAGCAAAAATTATCGGCCCGACAATGATCGGCCCAAATTGTTGGCTTTGCAGTGGCGCAACTGTCGAAAACAGCGTGATTTTTGAGTATTCCCGTTTGGGCCCGGAGGTGCGGTTGGTTGACAAACTGGTGTTTGGGCGCTACTGCGTTGATAAAACCGGGGCTTCGATCGATTTGCAAGCGGCGGCTCTCGATTGGCTGATTACTGACGCTCGCCAAGTTTTACCGACTCAGGACGGAGAAGAGCGACGGGCGATCGCAGAAATTCTGCGTCCTGAATAATTGGTAATTGCTCAAGGTAAGGTGCGCTAGGCGCACCCTACTTTTACATTTATGATGTCAGTTTTCAATTCTGGTAATGTGCTTAGGTTGCACCTCACATCTTCCACCATTCTCAAGAACAGGCATATTGCCTGTTCCACAAAGAATAGATTTTCTTGTGGAACAGGCCGGAGAGCCTGTTCATAAAACGCTTATTGACAGTGGTGCAACATCTCAGTTGCACCCTACATTTTAAGACTGAAGATAAGTATATTGGCTGAGACTCCGCTCGTAATTTTGCAGCAAAAGTTGGGCCTCGGAAAGAGTAATTTTATTTTGCTGCAAAGCTGCTTCTGTCTGACGGCGGATGCTTTCAACCAAATTTTCTGAATCATACTGTACGTAGCTGAGGACTTCTTTCATAGTGTCTCCTTTCACAACGTGTTCGATATGATAGCCAGAAGGTGTTAGCTGAATGTGAACTGCATTAGCATCGCCGAATAAGTTGTGAAGGTTGCCCATAATTTCTTGATAAGCACCTCCCAAAAATAGCGCCAAATAGTAAGGTTCTCCAGGTTTGAGAGTATGCAGTTCCAAAACCGACTTTACATCTCGCAAATCAATAAATTGGTCGATTTTGCCGTCGCTGTCGCACGTGAGATCGGCTAAAACACCGCGTTGAGTCGGTTCTTCGTCGAGTCGGTTAATTGGCATTATTGGGAATAATTGGTTAATTGCCCAACTATCCGGTACTGACTGGAAAACAGATAAGTTGATGTAATAAATGGACGCCATCACCTTTTCTAAGTCTTCCAAATCGTCAGATACGTATTCATTTTGCCGCGCGATCGCCTGTATCTTATCGCAGCAAGCCCAGTACAACTGTTCGGTTTTTGCCCGCTCCGCAATCCCCAAATAGCCTAAGTTAAATAAACTGACTGCTTCTTCCTTGAATTGGATCGCATCGTGATAAACTTCTTGGTAATTTTCGGGACTGATAGATTGGTAAATTTCGTAGAGATTGCGCGGAATTTGGTGCGCGTTTTCGTCTACTGGTTCGGGTACTTCTCTGGGGACATCGCTAGTACCGAGTACGTCAAAAACTAACACTGATTGGTGAGAAGCGATCGCCCGCCCGCTTTCACTAATGATAATTGGAACCGGGATTTTGCGCTCGTCGCAGGCATCTTTCACTCCCGCTACTACGTCGTTAGCGTAGTTTTGCATATTGTAGTTTTTGGAAGCGTGGAAGTTTGTTTTAGACCCGTCGTAGTCAACACCGAGTCCACCGCCTACGTCCAAGTAGTTCATATTAGCTCCCAATTTAGCTAATTCTACATAAATGTGGCTGGCTTCTCGAATGGCGTCTTTGATGACACTAATTGAGGAAATTTGAGAGCCGATGTGGAAGTGCAATAACTGCAAACAATCGAGCATTCCAGCTTTTTCTAGTTCGCCGACTGCACGGATAATTTCAGGAATTGTCAAGCCAAATTTTGCCCGATCGCCCGTGGAACCTCCCCAGCGGCCAACCCCTTTGGTAGTGAGTTTTGCTCGCACTCCCAAAATCGGTTTAATTCCTAATGCTTTGCTCGCGGCGATTGCGAGTTCTACTTCCTCTATTTGCTCCAGTACAATTACGGAAGTTTGCCCTAGCCGCTGCGCCAAAATAGCAGTTTCGATGTATTCGCGGTCTTTGTAACCATTACAAATTAACAAAGCGCCTGGGTTTTTTAAGGTCGCCAAAGCTATCATTAATTCCGGTTTGGAGCCGGCTTCGAGCCCGAAGTGATGGGGTTGACCGAAACGCACCAAATCTTCAATTAATTGTCGGTGCTGGTTGCATTTAACTGGGAACACACCGCGATAGACATTTTTGTAATTGTACCGAGCGATCGCTCTGGCAAAACACGAATTTAAGCGCTCGATCCGGTCTTCCAAAATATCAGAAAATCGAATCAACAGTGGCAAAGCCAAATTTCGCTGTTTCAGGGATTCTACCAGTTCGCACAAGTCGAGGGAACCGCCGCGATCGCCCTTGGGAGAGACTGTAACGTGACCGGCTGCATTGATCGAAAAATACGGTTCGCCCCAACCTTGAATTCGGTAGAGTTTCTCACTATCTTCTATTGTCCAAGATGCTTGTGGCAGTTGAGCCGCCGTTACCAAAGCACTGTCTGGTGCGGCCAAACTCGTGACTGTTGGCGAGTGAGTCGATAGCGGATCGAGATCGGAGAAGGCAGCGGTAGCTGGGGAACTCATCTTATCGGAAACCTCTTTTAGGAGTGGTCAAATAGATAGTTTATCGCACATATCGGGTTTCCTGATGCAGTTGAAAAATCACTGTGGGTACACGGCCCGGCGATTTTAGATTTTAGATTTTAGATTTTAGATTTTAGATTTTTAGATTAAAGATTTTAGAATTGACTCCACAGATGGATGAAAATCGGGGATTGAACTAAAATCTCAACCGTGATTGCTCTCCAGGACTCATTTCTTCAAGCAAGTATCCGTATGTAGGTGGTGAACTCGGAAACCCGGTTTCCGAGTTCACCTGCGCCAAGAGAGTTGTCGGACGATCGCTCGCCCGACACACACTAACCAAAAATCACCTCCGGCGGCGCCATGTCAGCCCCCATAATCAATCCCCCGCTCTTAGACTTCTTCAAGCCCGGTTGAGGTGCTTTTTCTGGGGTCTTCTGAGCCGGTGCAACTGAGGCTGGCGGTGTCACCTGCGTTGGAGGTACTGCCTGTGCTCCTGGCACCACGGGTTGCTGTGACAGCCAACCCAAACCCCCTACAGCCCCAGCCATCAAAGCGGTGTAGCCGATGTACAAATGCACCGGACGCATTTGAAAGCCTTCGCTGGACTCGGAGTCGGAAACAGACACATACATACTGGGAATTGGGCTCGGAGCGGGTTTGGGCAAAGCATTCGCCATAGCGCTGCCGTCTAGTCCCAAGGCGTCGCCCAGCCGACGGATAAAACCTCTAACGTAAATATCTTGGGGCAGTTTGTCGATTTCCCCATTTTCGATCGATTCGATGTGGTGCAGCGGTACGAGAGTTTGACTGTGGAGTTGTTGAAGGGATAGAGACCGAATTTGCCGTCCCTTACGCAATTCTGCACCCAACTCCCGCAGGCACTCTTCTCGCTGTTGAACGGCTAAAGCTGCTTCTTCTTCCTTGGTGAGTTTTTTCGGCTTCTTGGGAAAACCGAACCCTGGGAAGGATTTTCCGGGAACGGTGACAGGTGCAGGTGCAGCCGACTCGACTTTAACTTCGTCTTGGGGCGCTTGTTTGTTATCTTCAGAAGTATTGCTGTCTTGATCGGAATTTTCTGTCTCGGACTCGGTTTGGGGCGGCGCTTCCACACTAGCGCTGCGCCAATAGAAGACAGGAGCAGCTACTGGTGGCTCCAATTCTTTAATTTCTGTCACGCCCCCAATGGCGGGAGTTACAGCACCAAAACTCTCTTCGACTACTTGCGGTTCAATTTTATTTTGTTTGGGAAATCGGTCAAATGCGAGCTTGACGGCTTCTCTGCTAACTGCTCTAATTAAAATTTCGGCAGCGGAAGCTGCTTCGCCCAACATTGTTTGCAAGCTAGCTACAGCGTGGCTATAGGTGTCGCTACAGAGGAGTTCAGCTTCTATTTGACCTAGGACAGAACGAAAACTTTCTTGAGAAATTTCAATAGTTGGGTGATCTGTCACCCCAAAATAAGCCTCAGGTTTCAGTGCCATGATATTCATGTTGTCTTCGTAGAAGGTATCTGAGTACGTTCTTCGACAGGTTGGCACTGATTCCGGATGTCGGTTGGGGGAGAGTGAGGGAGAGTGAGAGAGTGGGAGAGTGGGAGAGTGGGAGGGCGCAATTCCCACTTACCAATTTTCTATTGCTTGTGGATGCGATCGAGCAAAAAAAGAGCCCCGAAAATCCCGACAAAATGGGCAACAGTGGCGTGAGTATTGGCGAGTACCACAAATATATCTAGGGGCTGAATAAATCGGCCTACATCAACTGCGGCACCGAACAAGGCTTGCGGCTGAGCTAGAGATTTGGCTAAAAGCGTGCCGCTGATGGCTTCTGCGCCGATCAGCGTCAGCACCATTCCCGATAAGTTGCTCCAAAGTGACAGCCGCACTTCTTTGATGGTGTCTGCTTTTTTGGGACGGACAGCGTTAGCGGGCGATCGCAGTTGTCTCGACAAGCGGGTGAAGCGGAAAGAGCGATATACGCTGTAAGCGAGTACGGCCAGCCCGCAAATGGCAAAAAATACGCCGCCGCCGGTGCCGGCACTGGTTGAACCCGCAGCGGCGGTACCGCGGGGGAGGGCGAAGGGGATGGCAAAAAGCAAAATGATCGCCGCTACCACCCCTAGCACTACCTGTACCCAGAAGCAAACCCAGCCTGTTGTACGAAGGGCAAAGGCTACTCGCTGTACCGCGACAGGAAGCTTATCGTTATCTAACTGATTAGTCATATTTTGAGCGGGTATAATTAATTGGCATTAGTTGGCGGCAGTTTTTTCTCTTCGGGGACGGTTGACGGCGGTTAACCCTCTTTATAATAGAAGTAGCAATGTTTAAGATTTGTAACTAACATTGGATTTCACATTTGAATAGCGTCGATCGCCAGGTACCGAAAGCAATGACACAACTACAACCAACCGTCACTCCCAAACTGGAACAGCCAAAGTTTGGCTTCAATAGCTACGCGGAACGCCTTAACGGTCGAGCCGCGATGATCGGTTTTTCTCTAACTTTAATTATCGAGTATGTCACAGGCCAGGGCTTGCTGTCCTGGTTAGGTCTCAACTAATTTTAGCAATGGCGCGGTCAGCCTTACACTTTGTCTTAACTCTTCCGGCAGCGGGTGTGACTTCTGCTGACCGCGACAAATTCGGGAATTGATTAAAATATTAATTACAAACAAGCCCAGCGACTTCTCTGTCGAGAGAGATCTGTTCCCGAATGCAATAGCTGGCTTTTGGAGGTGTATATGGGGTGGAATTTTGATTTGACTAGCTTGGCAATTTTGCCTCGCTCCCGTACAATTCCCCACAGGCGAGAAGATTAATTTAGGTGAAGCTAGTCTTTGAGCTAGAAATCCCGATCGTTCCGCCAACTCTAAGTTTTAGAGCTTGTAAATAAATATAGAACAGAGTAAAACCAAATGAATGCTTCCTGGACGCGACTTTTGAGGTCAGCTTACCGTAAAGAGCCAATTACCAGCTTTGTTGTGACAGTGGGCGTTGTCGATGCAGCCATCGGCAGCATGGGTGCCAGTGGCTCTTTATTGGCTTTTGGGCTGGGTACTGCTGGGGTGGCGATGGCTCTCCGCTGGTGGCAATTTTACCGCTCTGGAGCCGAACAACCCGCACCTGCTCCCGAATACTATCTTCCTCCTCAGTCTTCTAGACCTCAGTTGCCGGTGCTTAATGTGTCTAAAAAAAATCCTCCTTATTAAGATAACCGGGCAATGGTGACTGGGCGAGGTGCCGATCGACTCCCTGGATCTGAGGCACTAAAAGATAGGGCAAGAAAGTCTTTCGATCTTGGATGCTTGGTTTATGAATATTTCTGTTGCCGAGAAACTGTACAAAATTGGCTCTGTAGCTGCCTGTAGTGGTTTGTCGGTGAAAACTGTTCGTTACTATGAGGAGATGGGCTTGCTGTCTCCTGCGGTAAAGCGATCGCCCGCTGGTTATCGCTTGTTTGGCGAAACGGTATTTAACAGGTTGGCGTTTATTAAACGCTCTCAGGCTCTGGGTTTGAGCCTTCAGGAGATTAAGGATATTTTACAAGTTCGCGATCGGGGAGATTTGCCTTGCTCTGAAGCGAAGCAGCATCTCACGGCTAAGGTAGAGGAAATTTCTGTGCAAATTGCAGCCTTAGAAACTTTGAAGAGGGAGTTGCAAGGCATTCTCAACTGCTGGCAAGAACAACCCTCGCAGGCGAGCATTACTCGCACGATTTGTCCCAACATTCAGCGGGATTGAGCAGCGGAAAGATACAAAAAAAGGGAAGGAATTATCGGTTTCCTTCCCTTGATGGTTTGGCTGGTGGTTTGGTTGGTGGTTTTGTCGATCGTGTTGAGCTTTTAACTGTTTTCGCAGAGTTTGCTGTTGCTTTTTGAGTTGCCGAGCCCTGGCTGAGCCGCCTTTACCTTTGGAGTTTCTACCCTCGCTGCGAGGAGACTCCCAACTTTTTAGTCTCATGTTTTTCATTGTTTGCACTACTTCTATAATACACCGCCAGATTTTCACTGTCAAGGATTTTTTAGACTGCTGTTTTCTAGTATCAACTGTTGACTGATGGGGATTTGCTACAGACATAGCCATGCTGCGCCCATTGCCTGCGGCTGGTTACACCTACGCGCTTTTTGACAATTTGGGATGTAAGGGCGATCGCTATTAGGTCATTATTCCGCACTGTTTGCTAGAATTATTTAAGTCAGCTCTAAAAACTGTTATGACTCAAAATAATTTAACAAAAAATGAATATCAAATAACTGTGAGTTCTTCAGTCTGGCAAAGAGTTGAGCAAATTGCCGGAGAATTTAAGTTGTCAGTTTCTGAACTATTGGAACACATAGGCGAAGGCAAACTGAAAGTTGTCGGGGTTCCAAATAATTCAGAAAAAATGAGCGATCGAGATGTTGCAAATGCTTTCATTTGGTTAGCCTCGCAAACCAATGTAGAAATCAATGTCTACAAGCTACAAAAACTCGTGTATTACGCTCAAGCGTGGCATTTAGGAGTTTACGGAAAGCCACTATTTGATGCAGATTTTCAAGCAGCGATTCACGGGCCGGTTATTCCTGATTTATTAGAAAAGTATCAACGCCAATTTAGTTGGGAACCAATTACAGAGAAAGTCGAACAACCAAAACTTCCTCAAAAAGTTGGGCAATTTCTGGAAGAAGTTGCCGAGGCATATTTTGAGTATGATGATGAAACTTTGGAACGAATGATTTGCAGTGAAATGCCTTGGCTAGAAGCGAGAGGTAATGTACCCAAAGACGAATCTTGTCATGGGATTATTTCTCACGAATCGATGAAAAAATATTATTCGGGCCGTTTTTTTTCTAAATAATATAAGGGCGATTCCCTACAGGATAGCTGCGCTTCACGCGCTTTGTGACAAGTTGGGACGTAAGGGCGATCGCTCTTTTTCAGATTCAAGTATTCGGATTAGCTGTTGCCTTCGTGATGTACTGGATAATCCCGTCAAAATCCTTACGGATTTCTGCCAGTTGTTGAACCCAAGTATTAGAAGCAGAAATCGCTTCCTCTTCCTTCAGACGAGCGGCTGCAATTTGCTTCTCAATCTCTCCGTAAACTTGTTGCTCAAATTCAAAGAGCTGTATTTCAATTTGATTTTCCAAGTCTTTGGCTATCGATTGAAATTGACTTGTAATATCGCGGCGGATATCAGCCATTTGCCTTTCTCGCTCATGTTCCTGTTGCATTTGTAAAATATCTACTCCTACCGAAACAATTGCTAGAGCAGGCCCAAGGAATTTAGCAGCGTTGCCGATGTTTTTTGCAATACCAACCGCTTGCCAAGGTTGAAATTTAAAGCCGACAAATTTTCCCACAGCTAAAACACCTTGATGTAGACCGCTTCCCGCTACATCTATAGAACGTAGAAAGCCTTGGCCAGCGGTCTGTGCAAAACCCCTCGTTGCCTCAGTGCTTAGCTTCAGTCCGACCGTCTCACCGATTTTTTTAAGCCAATCAACTTGGCCTTTAAGTCGCTCCACATCCATATCAGAACCAGGATTTTGGCCTGATATATTTTGATTTTTATCTAGGCAAGCAACAAAACTCTTGACTAGATTACCTTCTAGCACTTCTTCGACCTCCTGCTGGATCTCCTAAACTGCTACATTAACAGCTTCTTGCAGTTTTCTTTCTGCTTTTTCATAGTGTTTCTGCAGATTCAATTCCGCTTGTTTATTAAGGCTTTCAAAATTCCCATCGCTACCTACTGCTGCCGCAAGAGTGTTGCCTTCGCTAGCAACTCTTGAAGACATCTCTAGGGCTATATTTTTAACCTTAATTCGCAGACGATCTCGCTCCTTTCGCACTGTACGAGATAACCGTGTTAGCACTTCAAAAAAAGTAGAATCTTCGCTGGAATTGCGAGTAAAGCTCAACTGAGCATCATCAACACAGCTTAGGGCAATTCGGACTGGTGTATCAAAACGAGCAAGGGAGCCCCGACGCTCTACAAACTGATTTAGAGCATCGATAAAAGTTGGAAATCGGCTGATTTCTGTCAGAAAATCATCTTTATCATCAATGCCTTCACAGTAGTCTTTGGCATCGATAAAGCAAATCGGAAATTCATCGAGACTGTAAGGCTTCAGTGCATCGGTAAGACTTTGGCGGTAGTTAGCAATCTTTTGCTCTTCTTCTCCTGCTTCATCAGACATTTTGTTGATGACTAACATCATTTTCCAGCGATAGCCTTTTTCATAGGCTAACTTCTTAAAGTTCTCTGCTGTCAATGAGTCAAAAAGCATATAGGTGAGGCAAAAAACTAGCAAGTCAGATTTGTTAATGGCATCATAAGTAATCTCATCATGATCTTGGCGGTCTGTAAAAAGTCCGGGTGTATCAATCAGCTTGATATTGTTCCAGTCATAATTGGTAGTTTTATCAGTAGCAATATCAGCATCAATGCGGATATCGCGCCGTCCTGTCAATGCAGAAATAATGGTTGATTTCCCTGCACTGTACTGACCAACAAAAGCTACTCCGAGAATCCCCTGCTCTCGATACTCTTTTAATTCATCGCGCACTTTTTTGCGGATAGCTGTTAGTTCGGCCGTGTTTCCCTGAGCCAGTAAGTTGTCAAATTTTACTAGCGTTTTTTTGAAAGATGCACCGACATCGGCAGCTTTAAAGTTCGGGGTGTTCTGAGTCATGGTAGTTTAGTTTTTTTTGGTAGAATTGAGATAGCTAAAGGAAATATCCTCTTGAAGGATGTGTTTGATATCCTCTAGTGATTTTAGTCGCTGAACTTTCGATTTTGTTACAATCTTCATGTTACGCCCGAAATCTCGGTGAACTTTAGCAATGGTTTCGGCGATCCGCTCATCTGTGAGAGGTTCGTTTTCTTCAACACACCAGTCAATAATTCGCTTGGCATAAGCACGGTTTAGATAATTTGCTGCCCCTGATAACTTGTTTTTTGCTTCTTCAAGCTGAGTCGCGATCGCTTCTAGCCCTGCAATCAATTCTTCAAAATAGATGTTGATGTTCGCGGTTACGGAATCAGCATACTTACCAAAGTCCCTCTGAGCATGCTGTAGAGTCTTTTGCCTTTGAGTGTTGAGTTGAGTTTCTAATGAAGTTGAGATATTTAGAACAGCTTCGCGTCGCTTTTCGCCTTTGGATTTAAAAAGTCCTGTCATCATGCTAACAACAGTAGTTCCTATCCCTATAAAAATCGCAACCGGTGCGGCGAAGAACATTAGAATAGCAGAAGCTATCCCTAGAATGTCTCCACCAATTCGTACAATGTCTCGAAAATTGTTTGAATCCTGCTCAGGAAAGCTGAAATCCCTGCTGCCAAGCTGAGAGATTAGTTGTAATTCATTTCCTATTTCCTCAAGAACTTCCTGAACTTCATTATTAAATTTTTGGCTAGTCTCTTGATAAGCGGAATTTAAGCGTTTTTCAAATCGAAGTGCTTTTAGTTTTTGTTCCCATCCCTGCTTCATGGTAACTTCGTTACAGTTCCAATGGTCTTCTGCAAAAGATGGAACTGCTTTTATAGCATCTTGAAAAATTGCCTCGATTTGTTGCAGTAAAAAGTCTTTAGAATCCTTAGCTGCTTTTTGGATATCCTTTTGCATTACCTCACGCTTATTTTTCAGCGTCTCTGTCAATTTTTCATAGACTAAAGCTTGTTGATTCACCCATTGGTAAGGATTATCAATTGCGCCTACGGTAGAACCAAGCAGAGTTTGAGAGCGACGAATTGCCCCATGATTAACCAGAGATACACGAATTAAATTAAGAAAATCCTGCATCCGACTTGCCTTAAAAAGCTCCTGTTTCTTCTTTGCGTGTTCTGGTTCGCGGGAAAGCTGCGCCGCCAACAGCATCACAGGAACAATCTCGAAATAGTCATTAGCATAATGCTCTTGGGCGTAGCGACGGATACATTCAATGTGTCCGCCTAGACCACTTTGACCATCCATTTCAAACAGTTTATCGGGGTTTTTTAAGAAATGCTCCAACCTACGAGAGTCCCGCAGATTATTCTTGACATTCAGGAGAATAATTAATGGCTTGGCTTTTTCCTTTAGTAACCGCAAAAAAGCAAACTCACTCTCTTGGATACTGTCATTTGTCACTACATAACAAATTACATCTGACTCGTCGATAATACTTTTAGCAATTTCTTCATCACTTTGACCGCCCGGAGCGCCAATCCCAGGAGTATCAATGATGCGAATATTCTTCCACTCGTACACTCGATTAAACCGAGTTGTACGCTGCTTGCCTACACCGATCGCATCCCACCCATCATCTGTAACTATAGCGTGAAGAGTGCTTTTCCCCGCCTTAGTTTTACCCATAAAGGTGATGCTGAAATGATTGAGAGCGCGTTCCTTGGCCGCAAGCGACTCCCGTACACTCTCCATTTCTTTAATAATCTCGGCACTCAGAGAGTTTCTGGTATCCTCAAGTTGCTTGGCGACTTCCTTAGCAGTGGTAGCTTGACCTTTCCCACCTGTTTTATGTTTGATGTCTTCGATAGCCAGTTGAATATTTTTGCCCAAATTGGAAAGTGCTAGTAAAGCTCTTTTAAGTGCTAATTCTGCAAATTTGTAATCTTCATCAGCGATGACTGCACACTGACGAATCGCCTCATCATATTCTGGCCCAGTTAACAGGATTTCCCGTCGTATTTGCTCAACTTTTTGTTCACTCCCAGTGAGCTTTGCTACATTATCCACTAATGCCCGTGAAAGGAGAGAATCAGCCCCTTTAAGGAAACGCGCACCGAAAGAGACTTTCTGTTGTTGGTTGTGTTCGCCTATGAATCGGGTATCAGCGAAGGCTCCTGCTTCTGCAAGCTGCCGCTGTACTTCTCCCGCTGGCCAGTTCCAAATTCGTGCTACTTGTTCCGCCATCTCCCGCTCTAATGCTGAACAGAAACCGTCAACATAGGCGATCGCCAACATTTGCGACATGGCCTCACTTTGCTCACCGGGCGATACTTTCGGAGCTAAATTCTCTAGAGAAAGCTGGTTTTCCTCTTGAGCCAGAATTTTTTCCATCTCAGCTAGAGTGCGTTGAGAAGCGCCGATCTGCGCTGCTAGTTCGCGTAGCGCTTTCGACTCTTCACTGTGAATCTGCTGATCTGCACAGACCATGTGTGTGACTAATAGGAATGGGTAGTCTAAGTGTTCGGTTGTTCTTGAAGTTATGTCAGACATCTTAACTTATTTAATATAAAGTCATATTTAGTAGGTTTTTGCATCCCAGCTCGACCATAAAAAGTCACCTTTAGCTGGTTGCTACCGAAAAAGTCATAGATTCAAGACTTATTCGGCGGCAGCATTTCCGAATTCCTCTCCTATGATACCCTGTTCTTAGGTGACTTAGAATCTCTGCTGCACCAGCAGTGCGATCGCCTAACCGCATCCGAACAACAAGCTATCTGTTGGCTAGCAAGCACGATCGAACCAGCCGACATCTCACAAATAGCAGAAAACCTGAAACTATCACCGCCAGAACTATTAAAAGTCGTACAATCTTTAGGACGACGGTCATTAGTTGAAACAGTACAACAAAATGGGCGATCGCACTTTACGATCACGCCAGTAATCAGAGAGTATATAACAAACAAAAAATGAAAATCGCCACCTGGAACGTCAACTCAATTCGCACCCGCCTAGAACACGTTACTAGCTGGCTGCAAACCAACTCCCCAGACGTTCTTTGCCTCCAAGAAACCAAAGTTATAGACAAAGACTTCCCCCTAGAACCCTTCACCAACCTCGGTTACAACTGCTACATTTCCGGTCAAAAATCCTACAACGGCGTTGCCATTTTTAGCCGATCGCCCCTAACGCAAATCAGCACCGGATTTGCCCCCATTCTCGGCGACGAAACCACAGGGATTTTTGACGAACAAAAACGCCTAATAGCCGGGGTTATAGACGATATTTGCATTATTTGCGTATACGTTCCCAACGGTTCCGAAGTTGGCAGCGAGAAATATGAGTACAAGCTAAAGTGGCTCAAACTGCTGCAAGAATACCTCAAAATAACACTAGAGAAATCCCATAAACTGTGCATTTGCGGCGACTTCAACATCGTCCCGGACGATCGAGATATCCACAACCCCAAAGCCAATGCTAACTCCGTCGGCCTATCAGTAGCCGAACGCCTCGCACTCACAGAAATCATAGAATTAGGATTAAACGACCCCTTTCGCAAATTCACCTCAGAAGGCGGCCATTATAGCTGGTGGGACTACCGCGCCGCCGCATTTCCCCGCAACAACGGCTGGAGAATCGACCATCATTATCTCAGCCCTCCCCTGTACGAACAAGCAAAAAACTGTACAATAGATACTGCTCCCAGAAAATTAATCAAGCCCAGCGACCACGCCCCCGTAATTGTCGAAATTTGATTGATCAGTTATAAGGTTAATAACAACCAACAACTAAAAATCATGTTCTTAGTAACCGGAGCAACAGGCGCACTAGGCCGCCGAATTGTACGAGAAATCAGACAGCAAGAGAAGCCTGTCCGCGCATTCGTTCGTCTCGCGTCTCGCTACTCAGAACTAGAAAACCGAGGCGCCGAGATTTTTATCGGCGACTTAAAACAAGACAAAGATATTAAAAAAGCCTGCCAAGGAGTGCAGTACATCATCAGCAGCCACGGCACCGGCGGCGACGTTCAAGCAGTACACTACCGCGCTAACATAGAATTGATCGACTGCGCCAAAGAAGCCGGAGTGGATCACTTTGTTTTTCTTTCGGTACTGGGAGTCGATCGAGGATACGAAGATTCCGCAGTATTCAAAGCCAAGCGAGAAGTTGAAAAATACCTGCAAAACAGCGGATTGAATTATACAATCTTGCGGCCTGCCGGTTTTTCTTCCAGCTTGTTACCGCTCGCAGAAAGATTTCGAGAAACCGGACTTTACCTGCTGATTGGCGACGGCAAAAACCGCACATCTGTTGTCAGTACCGACGACTTAGCAAAGATTGCCGCAGACTCCCCAACAGTCGAAGGCGCCCGCAACCAAATTCTGCGAGTCGGCGGCCCGGATGTGCTGACAAGAGACGACATTCCCCGCATTTTTGCACGCTTATTCAATCGCGAACCGATGGTAATCAACCCGCCACTGGTTGTGTTTGACGGTTTGAGAAATGCCTTGGGTTTATTGAATCCTCAAGCTCAAAAAGACTTAGGAACTTTGCGCGTATTGCTGGGTAACGAGTATTTCTGCACTCCCGAAGAAGTGCAAAACTTGGAATCAATCTACGGCATGAGAATGGAATCCTTAGAAAGCTTTCTGCGGCGCAATTTGAGCGTTTAAAATGCTAGTTATTCTCGTTACCAGGCTCTGCCTGGTAATGAAAATCCGGAGGCTCTGCCTCCAAATTTGTCTCATTTTAATGGAGGCAGAGCCTCCCGATATGCGTTCCCAGGCAGAGCCTGGGGACGAGCAAATGTAGCGCCAAATCGCAACAGAAAACCATTTAAGCAGACATAGGCACTGCTTCAACACCACCAATATAGCTCGTAACTCCGATCGGCGGAGAAGTCGGCTTAGCAATCAAATAACCCTGAACAAAAGTTGCTCCCCGTTCCCGTACCCACTCAAACTCTTCCAAAGTTTCCACACCTTCAGCAACAGTTTTAATTTCTAATTGAGCAGCAATTTCTAACATCTTTTCCGTAATTAGTGCCTTATAATAATCCTGATGGACATTGCGAATCAATTGCATATCTAACTTAATAAAATCGGGACGCAGTTGGTGCATCAAATTTAAATTAGAAGAACCGCTGCCAAAATCATCCAGGGCAATTAAAAATCCCGCTTCTCGGTAAAACCTCAGAATATTAATCAAGTGATCCATATCAGGAGGGTGCTGAGATTCGGCTACTTCAAAAACAATATTGCTGTGAGGAATTCCCGCTTCATCAATAGCCTGTACTGTTCTTCGCAGACACGTAGCGGGATCGTAGACTGAAGTCGGAGAAAAATTAATAAAAAGTAGTTCTTTGAGATCGTAAACATGGGCTTCGCGGATAGCGCGAGTCCGGGCTAAAACATCTAGTTGAAAAATTAGGCCTGCTGATTCTGCTTGGGCAAAAATCCGACCCGGATAAATTAAGTTTCCTTGCTCGTCAATTCCTCGCAGCAGCGCTTCGTGGGCAAAAATTTTAGAAGTATCTGAGGTATAAACAATGGGCTGAAAATGTGTAGTAATGCGTTCTTCGGACAATAAATCTAACAGCCAATCAGAGTTAGTCAAATTAATAAATGAGTCTAAGGAAGTGCTGCGATAAAAATCGCTAAGTTTTGGCTGTTCAACTTCGCGCATCCACAAAACTTTTGTCTCTTTCAACTCTTGAGTTGTCAGCACCGATGATGCTAGGGCGTTAAACTTTTCTTTCGCTATTCCCTCAAGCATAACGTACAAACACTTGCTCTCTTCTAACAGCCGGAATTCAAATTCAGTCTTGGTTAGTGCAGAAATAATCTTGGTGAGCGTGTGCCATACTGGAAACCATAGGTATAGACCTCCCCTGCCCTCTATTTTTTCGGGTACTGTTTCGCAGCGAGAGCAGGAGCCGAAGGCTTTGCCACTTATTTGCATTGGAATATCCTCCGGTTTTTGGGTTAACGGTTTTTGGGTTAATTTTAGACACGCTAACAATTAACTTTTATTGTAAAATCATTCACCTATTAATTCATCTATCTCAAGATGTAAATCTTAATGAAGTTGTATTTAAGAATTATTGCAGTATTTATACTTACCCACGGTTTCAAACCTGGGTCAAAGTTCTCAGCATTGAGCAAGTACCTGTGATGAAACACTGTCCCAAATCATCACAGAGGGAGAAGGCAAAGACTTGTTCTCTAGTCTCTACTGCTGCTCTGATTGTTTACGTTTTCTTCTATAATTCCCTCTGGCTAAACAATTGCTACAGTTAATTATTTACAAAGGGAAATTAACAGGACAAGGAGCTAGACCAATTTACGGCCACCACCAATATAGACAGCCGGACGATCGCCCAAAACAACTCGCTTGCTGCGGAATATCCAATTTAATTTTAAAATCGGGATGACAGGATTTGAACCTGCGACCCCCTCGTCCCGAACGAGGTGCGCTACCAAGCTGCGCTACATCCCGGATTTAGTCAATAGATTTTTAGCTTATCACACTCAAGTCAAAATTGAGCAAGCTCGTATATAATTATTTGTAAAATACTACTCAGGCGGAGACAGACGTGACAGTTAAGCCCCAGTGGTTGCGAGTTAAAGCCCCCCAGTGGGAGCGCGTCGGCAACGTCAAAGAAATTTTGCGGGATTTATCCCTGAATACGGTTTGCGAAGAGGCGTCGTGTCCGAACATCGGCGAATGCTTCAACGCAGGTACTGCGACATTTTTGATTATGGGCCCGGCTTGTACCCGCGCCTGTCCTTACTGCGACATCGATTTTGAGAAAAAGCCCCAACCTTTAGATCCGACGGAACCCCAAAGATTGGCGCAAGCGGTGTACAGGCTCAAACTCAACCACGTCGTGATTACCTCTGTTAACCGGGACGATTTGCCGGATGGGGGCGCGTCTCAGTTTGTCGAGTGCATTCAAGCGGTGCGATCGGCGATGCCCGATACAACTATAGAAGTTTTGATTCCCGACTTGTGCGGCAACTGGCAAGCTTTAGAAATCATTCTCGCAGCCCGGCCAGAGGTACTCAACCACAATACCGAAACCGTCAAGCGACTTTACCGCAAGGTGCGGCCACAAGGAAAGTACGATCGTACCTTGGAACTATTACAGCGAAGCCGCGAACTCGCACCTGGGGTTTACACCAAATCCGGCATTATGGTGGGACTGGGGGAAACAGACGCCGAAATTCGGGAGGCAATGCAGGACTTACGGGCTGTCGGCTGCGATATTTTAACAGTTGGACAGTACCTGCAACCGACTCAAAAGCACTTGAACGTAGAAAACTTTGTGCCTCCAGAACAGTTTGAGGCTTGGAGAAAGTTTGGCGAATCTTTGGGATTCTTGCAAGTTGTCGCTTCTCCCTTAACTCGCAGTTCCTATCACGCCGAACAGGTGAGGGAACTGATGAAACTTTACCCACGCTAGGAATTTTAATTGGAGTTGACTCGCGCCCGATCGCACCATTCTCACTAAAACCCGCTTAACCCGGTAACAGCGAGGAAAAACCTGCGCTTTCTATGCAGCCCGAGTGCAAAAACCCCGGTTTTTGCTCTTGGTTATTTTGAAGGAGATCACCAGGGAAACAGCAGCCAGCAGCAAAACAATTATCGACCGATCGCCCCCTCAAAGTCGCGATTTACGCAAAAGAGATCCAGAAACCGGGTTTCTTTCTCCAACTTCTAGGTTTTAATCCAGAAATTTGAGGAAGAAACCCGGTTTTTGCGTCAGCCAATAACTCGGTATTGCGGAGTCTACGAACTCTGAAGCTCATATGCTGTAATGGATTAAACTTTTGCGCTCACAGCAGCGTATTTAATCAAGAGCGCCGAGTTATATAAAGTTTTATTAAAAAAATGGCTAATTTTCCGAAGTGATCGGGAACCAGCTTATTGGTGATGAAGATTAACTTAACTTCTGACTAACGTCACTTGTTTGTAGCCAGTCACTCTCTATACTAGCTACATAAACAAAGAAGTACAACACACTTTCCGGGCCTTCAACCTGTTACATCAGAAAGTTCTTAGCGTTTTCCAGAATCTTGGTAAAACAAGTGGGGCAGCAAAAGTTCGATCGAACAACAGCAGAAAAGTCAGGAAAGTTAATAAAGAAACACAAAGCGGTGATGCTTCGTTTTAACAAAGTGAGCATCTTAATTATAAATAACCGCTAAGCGTAGCATCTTTTCACCCGGAGCAACTGAGAAAATCACTATGCCAGCCACCTCTTTTTACGCTGAAGCTGAATTCGACGAACAACTGCGAGTCAATCCCTTGCAAGGTGATGTGTTGGATGAAGATGCTGAAGAAGCTGGAGACGAACTGCTCGACCAAGACCCAGCAGAGACAGAAGATGCAGACCCAGCAGCAAAATTGCAAAAAAATGCCAGCCGTCGCACTACAGATTTAGTGCGCCTCTACCTCCAAGAAATAGGTCGGGTTCGTCTCTTGGGTAGAGACGAAGAAGTCTCGGAAGCTCAAAAAGTTCAGCGTTATATCAAATTGCTGGAATTACGCAACACCGTCGCGTCCCAGGAAGAAGGGCTAATTGGGCGCTTCGTGCATTTAATTGAGGTGCGCGATCGCTTAGCAGCACAGTTGGGACATAAACCTTCCCTGGAACGCTGGGCATCAACTGCCGGCGTCGCTGACGTGCCAGAACTCAAGCGAATTATGTCCGAAGGCAAGCGCCAGTGGGCCGAGTTAGCTGAGATGACGGTGGAGACGATCGAAAGAATTCAAGCTGAAGGCATCGAAGCTAAAGACCACATGATTAAGGCGAACCTGCGCCTGGTGGTTTCGGTGGCGAAAAAATATCAAAATCGCGGTTTAGAATTGCTCGACTTAATACAAGAAGGTACTCTGGGACTGGAGCGAGCTGTAGAAAAGTTTGACCCGACGCGGGGCTATCGATTTAGCACCTATGCCTACTGGTGGATTCGGCAGGGAATTACGCGGGCGATCGCTACTCAAAGCCGCACTATTCGCCTCCCCGTCCACATCACCGAAAAACTTAACAAAATCAAAAAAGCCCAGCGCAAAATTTCTCAAGAAAAAGGTCGGACAGCTACGATCGAAGACATCGCTGTCGAGTTGGACATGACGGCGCCCCAAGTCCGAGAAGTTTTGCTGCGAGTTCCCCGTTCTGTTTCTCTGGAAACTAAAGTGGGCAACGAAAAAGATACAGAGTTGGGCGACTTGCTCGAAACCGACAGCATCTCCCCAGAAGAAATGCTGATGCGAGAAGCTCTGCACCGCGACTTGCAGCAACTGCTGGCAGATTTGACCAGCCGCGAGCGAGATGTAATTCTGATGCGCTTTGGTTTGGGCGACGGACACCCCTATTCGCTGGCAGAAATCGGTCGCGCGCTCGACTTGTCCCGCGAACGAGTCCGCCAAATTGAAGCCAAAGCTTTGCAAAAACTCCGCCAACCCAAGCGTCGCAACCGCGTGCGCGACTATCTGGAGTCTCTGACTTAGATTTGGCCGGTCAGTCAGCGCGATTAATCAGGGGGCAAGGCATTGGGCACTTGTGCAGAAGGCAGGAGGCATTCGGCAGAAGTAAAAATATTTACTTCTAAACAACTTCTCTGTCCTCTGCAGCAAGTCATCAAGCTTTTTAAAAGTCAAAAAAATATTAAAAACTAAATTTTTTCCTCAATCTTTTTTCAATAAGCTGCGATATTTGCAAAATATCTCGATCGTTGTGTATGATTGTCAATAGGCAGACTTTCTTGAGAGGGTCACTATGGCACTTTACACCGCGTCTTCATTCAAATCCGAACTCAATGACAAAGGCTGGCGGATGACTCCCCAAAGGGAAACCATCTTGCACGTTTTTCAGAACCTCCCCAAAGGCAATCACCTGAGTGCGGAGGATTTGTACACTTTGTTAAAAAATCGCGGAGAAAACATTAGCTTGTCCACCATTTACCGAACTTTAAAGTTAATGGCAAGGATGAGCCTCCTCCGCGAACTCGAACTAGCAGAAGGTCACAAACACTATGAAATAAACCAGCCTTACCCGCATCACCATCACCACCTAGTCTGCGTTCAGTGCAACAGAACGATCGAATTTAACAACGATTCGATTTTGAAAATTGGCATGAAGCAAGCTGAAAAGTCTGGGTTGCACCTGCTAGACTGCCAGCTAACCATTCATACGGTGTGCCACGAAGCTTTGCGGATGGGATGGCCGTCTTTGGTTTCCAGCAATTGGTCTTGTCCGAGGTCGATCGCCCACAACGGCAACAGCGCCCCGGATTCAATCGAGTGACAGTACACTATTTTCGCATTTCAAGTACGGCTTGTTACAAGTTTTAACAAAAATTGGTAGCCCAAGTGCGATCACAGTTACGCAGAAACCGGGTTTCTTCAGAAAAATACATCATTTCAGGAATGAGTCGGAAACCAGAAACCCGATTTCTTTGATGTAGCGTCCGCAAGCCTGGGGCTAAAAAGTTTGGCTCAACAAATCGTCGCTGCTGACTCCGTAACTGCGCTGAGCTCGATCGAGGGCGTCTCTCGTCGGAGTATCAAAAACTCCGCTGATCAAGCCTGTGTAAAAGCCGAGGTCTTGCAGCCGCCTTTGTAATTGCTGAATGCTCGATCGAGAGTTCAAACTGCTGCTAATTGGAACAGCAGGAACAGCTACCCGGCCAGCTAATCCGTTTTGGAGGGCAGCCAAAGTCGCCGGAGTGGCAATACCCGTCGCCGGTGACAAATTGCGTTCCTGCTGAAACGACAGCACCGCAAACTCGGTCTCGGCTCCAAATACTCCGTTCACCGGGCCGGGGTTTTTGCCCAGACTTCTGAGCGCAGACTGAAGCTGTCGGACAGCAGGCCCAGTATCGCCCCGGCGCAGACCAGTGGCGATTTGCGGCACAGGCGCAGCAGCCTGCCTGTTACCTTGTCGCAAAGCCGATCGAGTGCTGCGATCGACCCTTCCAGTCCCGAACAGCCCGCTATCCCTCTGAAAGCGGATCAAAGCTGCCTGAGTTGGTCGATCGAACCAACCGTGAATCTGGCTTCTGTAATAACCCAATTCTTGCAGTCGCCGCTGCACAAATTCTACTTGTCGGCCTCTGTGGCCCAACTCCAGAAAATCTGCGGAATTAGTCTGTTGGTCATTTTCCTCACTCAATGAGGTAATTTGAGCTGCCCTCATCTGGGCATCTATAGCAGTCAAAGTCGCAGTGTCAGCGCAACCGTCAGAAACCAGATTGTAATCTTGCTGAAAACGAGTCACAGCGTAGAGAGTGCGTTCGCGAAACTTGCCGTCAACGTCGCCTTCAAAATAGCCCAAAGCTTTTAACTGCCGCTGGATCAAGTCTACGGTCGCTCCTCTGTCCCCGAACCGCAGCCCCTTGCAACCGCCATTTCCCGAAATATTCCCTGGAAGCGTAACGGGGGGAACAGGCCGGGTGGAACCAAACAGCAAAGCTAAAGTTTGCCTATCGGCAACTCCCGTCACCCGCAGTCGATTAATTCGCTGGAAGTATCTAACGGCATTTTGAGTAACTTGGCGAAAACTCCCTGTGGGATGTGCGCTGAAGTAGCCTAGCTGCTTCAACCTGCGCTGGAGAGCAGAAACACCTGCACCCGCGTCTCCAAAACGCAGCTCCCGATAATTGGTAGAAATAGTATTAAAAGGTCGATCGTTCCCGACCAAACTGTTGAGTGCTATCACAGTAGCTCGATCGGGCCGGCCAGTCCGCGACAGTTGATAGTCTCGCTGAAAGTTAGTCAGAGCTTGTTGAGTAACCGGGCCGAGTTGACCTGTCGAAGAGCGGCGAAAATAGCCGAGATCCCGCAACCTGTCTTGAACCGCTCGCACATTCGGATAAACCGGATCTATTTGAGCAAAAGCCGCACCGGCTGCACTCAAAACCGACAGCATCAAAGCCACAGACAGCAAACGGACGTAAGTCTGACTCGATAGGTTTTGCCACTTGGGCTCATGAAAAATTTTCGACTCTGCGGGTGCTTCGCAAGCAAGAGCAAGTTCGAGGTAAGCAAGAGATTCCATAATTTTTTAGTGTGAAATTGTGGGTGGGTTGTGTGAGCAAGCTGCCAAAAATGATTGTTTGGCACGCTTGGCTGGGATTCTACCAACGCTAAGTTCTACTTGGAAAGCGCGAAGCACCCGTTTTTTTTTTAAATTTATCGTCAAAAATAATTACAGGTAATAACCAAGATAGCATCGCTGCTTCTAGAGACGCGAGACTCAGCAAAAAAGTTTGCAGGCATAGTCTTAGCGTTTAAGGCCCAAAGAGAATAAGTTCTGCGGTAGCGCTGGCTAATATTTTATCTACCTGCCGCTGAAATGACCACAAGACTTCCGCGCCGGCCGTCATTACCCTAATTTGTTGTCTGGTAAAGAGCCTGAAATCGCAGGTTTTTTGTTAAGAAACGCGGCTTCTTCATGTTGCGAGTGCGTCTAGGGCATCGGTACAGTATTAGGAGTTGACAACAAAAGAGATGTATGCAACTAGCCGGCCAATGAGTTCGACTCTATGCCCGGTTGAATTGGCAAAACCTTAGATATTCGAGCAATGACATGGAGGTTATGGACAACAGCGACTCGACGTAAATCGAAGAGATTTTTCCGTTGTCCAAGATACCGGGCACGGTCTCCCTGCCAATGACCAATATGGGCTAAAGAGTGTTCAACTGTAGTACGCCTTCTCAAGTCGAGACGACCAGAGGCAGTAGATTGACGCGCTCGCAACTCTTGCATTAAAGCTTCATCAGGATGAATTGATACACTACGTCCTCTTTTACTGTTTGTGCAGTCGGATCTCAGAGGACAAATTGCACATTCACTCGGAGGAAAATGAACAACTTTTCCTGGTTCAAATGGGATGCTTACTTGATTGGGACAACTCATTAAATGCGTATCCCAATCCAGGAAAAAGGAATTTTTATCAAACCGGCCAGAATTTCTGACCGGCCACGCCTTGCAAAATATCTTTAATTGCTTATCCCGCTGTATGACCCAATGACTAGATAAATAAGCCCGGTCAATATGTAACTCAGTTAGGTGAATATTTTGGAGTCTTAAGTCACGTTCTAGGTCAAGTGTAGCAGCAGATTCGGGAGTATTTGCCCTCCTTCAATGCCACCGCGCAAACTACACCGCTATCTAAATCTTTAAGGACGTGGCGTTTATACCCATCTATTTTTTTAGACTGGCTTTTCCGTCCATGCCGCATATCTGGGTCTTCAATAGAAATTCGACGGTCTTTTGCTACCCCTTTGCTTAGAGTAGGAACTCCTTGAGAGTCTAATGTCACATTTTGGGATTCAATGACTCGGGCAACATTGAGGGTCTCTTGGGCGAGGTCAAACCCATGACAATGAGACTGACCTTGCATCCATTCTTCTACCGAATCTAAGCTGTTTAGGATGATTGAGAGTGCCTTTTGACGCTCGATTGGATTATCCCAGTTCAAATCTAATGCCGTTTTTAAGCTAGAACTATTGAGGATGGGCGCACCGGCTTCATCGGCAATTTCTGCTGACTCCCGCCCCTGTCCAGCAGCTATCACACTCACTGCTTTACGCAAAGCATGACCCAATAGATTATATGTATCTTCGACTTTCCCGGCTCCCCATAAAGGGGAGGAATCTAAGGCAGCTTTGAGTTGAGATGAGCCAAACCCACCTTTTTGTTTGGCAATCTCTACGGTGCGGTCAATTAAACGTTGGTCCAGTTCTTTTTTAATTAAGCCCTTTCTGAATCTAACCAAAGTGGCTTTGCTGAAAGGGGGACTTTCACACTTGAGACAATCGAGAACTAACTGCCAACGTTGATCCATCAGCATTTCTTCAATTACTTCATCATCAGAAATCCCCAAATATGCTTGTAGAATAATTGCCAAGGCAAGTTGTGCAGGAGGAACTGGGCTGTGACCCACTGTGCTGTCTTTAAAAATTGTAGCGAGTTCGTCTTGAAACTCATCATTAAATATGAATGAACGGTTGAGTCGAAGAAACGTGAATAGCTTGGCTCTTTTGATGCGTTTGATAATCAACTCTTCATGGTCTGATAGTTCAATTGGAGGATGCCATAAGGGAGGACGCATAGGGTTTTTTCTTTCTTCCTGATGGTGAGAATTTAACAGGCTCCTCACTTCACTTATCATATCTACCCGGTTTTGTCAATGTCTAATACTGTACCGACGCCCTAGGAAAGTACGGCTGATTAGGGAGCATCTCACTTTTGCAGCCAAGCCCAAAATTGGAGCCAGGAGCCAGGAGTCAGGAGTCAGGAGTCAGGAGGAAAGAGGAAGAAGGAAGAAGGAAGGAGCCAGAATAAGTGTTTTTACAAATATGAGATGCTCCCGCTGATTAACCAAAAAACTAGCCACTAAAAATCCCCACTTTTGCTAGTTGCAAATAGAGCGGGGATTTTTGGATAAGCTCACATCTTGCACCATTCTTAAGAACAGGCAAGATGCCTGTTCCACAAAGAGTGAATTTTCTTGTGGAATAGGCATCTTGCCTGTTCATAAAAAGCTTATTGAGAATGGTGTAACATCTCAGTAAGTTGACTTGGTATTAAAAAATGGACGATCGCTTAAATTAAGCCGAACCGATCGCAAATTACAGCTACTCCCGCTGCAAAAATAGTAATTGCGATGGCTACCAGCGGATTTTGCCCTCTGCTCACCGCAAAAGAGGTAACGACCCCAGCTCCCAAAGCCGCAGTAACAGCAGCAGTCGCCAAATCTCGATCGGGACGTTTGTCGTACATATTTTTTATTGTTGGTAGCTGTTAAGCTGAAAACTTACATCTTGTAATCCAAGCTACCACTCTTGCCTCTGCGCCAGTGACAACAGCCTGGGTTTTGCAATTAACCTTAAAATTTTGCTAATTTTCTTAACATACTCTCCTTAATAACATTAGTTAACTTTATGTATTTTCGAGTTTTTCTGTTAAGTTTTAGCTCTTGAAACCTTTTGTGCGCTGGGCTTTTATGTCAAATTCAGGATTTTGCAGGGGCGATCGCACCTGCAGTGTCAGCGCATCAAACTGCAATCCCAAATATCGTAAATAAATTTAACTTGACTTTTCCTTATAAATGTGTAGGTTGATAGTTGGAACCAGAGACAGGAAAAAACCCGGCGTTGGTGAACAATCCGCACACTGCCATTGCTTCTGTGCCCTCACCATGAGATGAGTAGGTTTTGTGGCTAAGTTTTATTCGCCCTCAATTCTTTCAGTATTGCCACCTTTGACCCAACCTTCGCGATTGCCATCCTCAATCCGAATTCGCTGCCACTCTTTGTCGGGCGACTCTTCCAAAACTACGACTCTTTCCTTGTAACCAACACCGCCAATGCGGTTCGAGTCTCGGCTACCAGTATCCCGGAGAATTAAGCCGATCGGCTGAGTTACCATCGCGCGGTAAGCTCCCGGTTCCAGAGGTTTGGGAGACGGGGCATCGCTAGATGTAGAAACAGGGCTAGCTTGGGCTGTTGACTTCGGCGCAGCGCCCGCAACCTGAGCTGGTGTTTTGTCGTTGGAAAAAACAGGTTTTTCGGGCACAGTAGTTAGCTTAGCGGCAAAGTAAAGTGCAGCAGCCACGCTAGCACCTGCCATCAGGACGATTGCTAGCAGAAAACCTACTAAAAATTTGAAAACGCTATATACACTGTTCATAAAACCGCAAATGAAGGAAGAAGGAAGAGGGAAGAGGGAAGAAGGAAGAGGGAAGAGGGAAGAAGGAAGAGGGAAGAAGGTTGACTGTTGAGTGTTGAATGTTGAATGTTGAGTAAAATCTGGTAACTGCCAACTGACAACTGGTTACTAACTACTGACTTCAAAAGCTTAACCTTGAATCCGGCGGCTCAAACTGCCGTATCTAGAAGCAAGGCGAGCTTTCCCAGCAGCGGCCCAATCTTGGAGAAACTGAATTTGTTCTTGAGCCGTTCTGGCTAAGGGTACCATCTGACTAGCTGATTCTAAAATATCATCTGTCGTAAAGTCTCGATTTTGGCTAAACCCAATGTGCATGGCTTCAATCAAAGTTTGCTCGATTTCGGCCCCTGAAAAATCGGGAGTTTCGTAAGCCAAGCGCTCTACATCGTAATTTTTGATGCTGTGCGATCGCAACCGCAACAAATGTACCTCAAAAATCGCCCGCCGTTCCTCCTGGCTGGGCAAACCCACAAAAAATATTTCGTCAAACCTGCCTTTTCTCAGCATTTCTGGGGGCAAAGACTGGATGTTGTTGGCCGTTGCGACTACAAACACCGGGGAAGTTTTTTCGGCCAACCAAGTAATAAAAGTCCCGAACACCCGGCTGGTTGTCCCGGAATCCCCTTTACCGTCCAATCCTGCAAAAGCTTTGTCAATCTCGTCAATCCACAGCACGCAGGGGGCCAAAGCTTCCGCTAGCTGAATCATTTGTCTGGTGCGGGATTCCGATTCCCCGACTAAGCCGGCAAACAAACGCCCGACATCCAAGCGCAGTAAAGGCAAATGCCAGTGGTGGGCGATCGCCTTTGCTGTTAAGGATTTTCCGGTTCCTTGAATTCCGACTAACAACAAACCTCTGGGATGCGGCAAACCGTATTGGCGGGCTCGATCGGAAAAAGCACCGCCGCGCCGCAGCAGCCATTCTTTGAGATTGTCCAAACCGCCAATATCGGAAATATTTTCGCGGGCTGGGTAAAAATCCAGAATTTGAGTTTGGCGAATTGTTTGGCGCTTTTCTTCTAAAATCAGTTCCGCGTCGTCGGGATGGAGTTCGCCTCTGGTGGCGATCGCCTTTGCCAAAACTCGGCGAATTCGTTCGATCGACAGACCTTGACAGGAGCGCACCATTTCGTCCAGCAAACGCCCTTCAATGGCTTGTCCGGTAGCCCCTAACAGCCTTTCCACCTCACTTTTTATTTCCGCCGCCGCAGGCAGGGCAAACTCCAAAACAGTCATCACTTCGCTTAGGTCTTCCGGGATCGCCACTATAGGAGATACGATGACAATATTTTTGGGTACAGATTTGAGGAGTCTCGCCAAATTCCGCAGCTTGCGGGAAATCGAGACATCTTCCAAAAACCGCTGAAAGTCGCGCAGGATAAAAATTGCTGGCGCGCTGGCGGGTAATTTTTCGAGAAATTCCAAAGCTTGCAGCGGGTTGCGCTTGCCAAAACCGGCATCGTTGGGATTGCCTTGGTAGCCATCAACAAAATCCCAGATATAGACAGCGCGAGAACCCTGTTTTTTGGCGCATTGGGCGATCGCCGCTTCTACGCGCTCTTCCTCCCGTGTCGGAATGTAAATTAGGGGGTAGCGCGATCGCAGCAGTAATTCAAACTCGTCGCTAAAAATAGTCATTAGTCAGTTGTCAGTGGTTAGTTGTTAGTTGTCAGTTGTCAGTGGTGATTTCTTATTTGTTATTTCTTATTGGTTATTAGCTAATGCCAACTGCCCACTGCCAACTGCCCACTGCCAACTGACTAAGGCAATTGCCGTTTAAGTGCTTCCAGAGAGGCCCAGCGACTGTCTGAGACTGTTTCGGAGCTTTCTGTATTTGTTGCATCAGTTGCATCATCAGTTAAAGAAATTCCCGGACATTCAGTATCGCATATCTGTTTGTGCGGCAGTTCCAAGCACATTTGCTCGTATACCCAATCGCCCGGAGAGAAATAGCCACCGGGGGACAAATTTTCCACCAAATCTTCTAAAGCAACTTCTATTTCTGCTGAACTGGAATCTGTTTGATTTGCTGTTTCTTCGAGCCAGATTAATTCCGATGAGTTAAGTGCCAAACGATGATTGTATTGTTTCAAGCATCTGTGGCAGGTGAGAGTAACAATTGTTTCTGCTTTCGCCTTCACCTCAAGATAATTCCCTTGGTGAGCCACTTGCAGTCGCCCTCGCACCGGAGTAAGAGTTTCTAAATCGGGGAGAAATTCTTCAAAATCAATGACCTCTTTCCGCTCAATTTTTGTGAGTAGATGAGGGATATAAATTGTCTCCATAATCTTTTACCTTCCTAATTCTTGAATTTAAAGGTCAAAAGGAATAGTTAAATTTTTAACTTCTTCCTTCTTCCTTCTTCCCTCTTCCTTCTTTAGCGTCAGCGCAGCCGAACTACCAAACGCCGATCGGGTTCTTGCCCTTGACTGTAAGTTTCTATATCCTCACATTCGCTCAAAAAGCTGTGGACTTGACGGCGTTCTGCAGAAGACAGCGATTTGATCTCAAATTCAACTCCCGTCGATCGGGCTTGCTCTGCTGCGTACTCTGCCATCGAGCGCAATTCCTCTTGACGGCGGATACGATAGCCATTTAGTTCAATAGTATAAGGAATTGACTCCTCTACTTCCTGACCTATATTCTGAACCGTGTTGCAGAGGTACTGAATGGCATCTATTACAATACCGTTTGGCCCGACTAAGATTGCCACTTGTTCTCGAGTCAGATTGCTTTCATCTATTGTCATCCAATAGCAATCTTCTTGTTGTTCGCATACCACTTTGGAAGGAATTGCGGACTGTTGTAGCAATTCTTCTAACCATGCCTGTCCGCGCTGCATTTGAGAGTCTTTCATTGTTGTTAAAATCAAGCCTTTTTCTTGGCACGCTTTGGCTCAAAGGGAAGGGCATCTAATCCCTGATCTTTTTTGGTTTTCGCCTCTGCTTCGTCCACTATTTTTTGGAGGTTTTCGGGCAGCGGTTCTCGGGACAAAATGAACGACTGAACTGTCTGGAAGATGTTAGCAATCAGCATATACATCAACACGCCGGCGGGCAGCGGGAAGAACAAAAACATCCCTGAAAATATAACTGGCGTCAGTTTGTTGACTGTAGCCTGTTGGGGGTTGTCGTTTGGCCCTTGTGCTTGTCCCGAAAGAGTTTGGTTGATATACAAACTGATGCCGAAGCCCAAGATCATTACCAAAATATCCCAGTGGATTGTACCGTCAGAGTCGATCGCGCCAACGCGGCCTAGAGCTTCAATAAACAGGAATCCTTTGTTAGTAGCCAATCCGGGGATTGTGCCTTGAACTGTGGCTTCACCGGGCGCTAATGCCGTAATGTTGCCCTGTTCATCTACCTTGACCACTTCTTCGCCTTTGATGACTTTCCAGCCGGGTTCAAAGTCGATTTCGCTCTTATTTTCTGCCGCTAGGGCTTTTAGAGGTTTGCCTTCTGGGGTTTGAAAATTAATCTTGGTTGTGTCGCCGACTGCGAGTTTGTCGCCGCCTGGAATTACGCCCACAACAGGAGCATGAAAAGTACCTGTGACGTAAATATTTTGAGGCGGTGTAGCAAAAGCTTGCGGTTGAACAGTTTCGATTTGTTCTTTCGGCAAAACTTGAACGTTGACGCTGTAATTTATGTCAGAAAACGGCGAACCCCGGAGCGTTGCAAACAGTGCAAACAGCACTGGCATTTGCAGCACCAACGGGAAGCATCCTGCTAGAGGATTACCAAATTCTTTGTATACTTTGCTCATTTCCTCCTGCTGTTTTGCAGGATTTTCTTTATAGAGTTTTTGAATTTGATCTACTCGCTCTTTCATCAATGGCTGCGCTACTTTCATGCGCCGCATATTGCGAAGAGAGCCTGCATTGAGAGGATAAAGAGCAAAGCGAATCACGAGCGTCAGAGCTACGATCGCTAAACCGTAGCTTGGCACGATCCCGTAGAAAAAATCTAGGATCGGGAGCATGAGGTTGTTGGAGAGAAACGAGATACCGAAATCCATTCGCTTTGAGTTAATTTAGGTGCTCTATGTTTGCTGTTGAGAACTATTTTTACCCGCTTAGCGCGAGCCGCCTCAATTTTCAGGGTTTTGTCTCTATCTTAGGACATTGCCTGTCGATCGACCGCCCGGTCTGCGGGTTTGTTGTAAGGAGGTTGCCAATACTCGCACTCACTTTACCCTGATTTGAGGGCGAAGCGGTTCGGTTATTTAGCTTCGGCCGCGTTTGCTTTTTGAGCGGCTGCGGGCAGTTTTTCGTTAATGTAGTCATACATTGCTCGAAATTTCGGCATAGCCCTGAGTTCCAAGCGGCTGCCATTTTTCATGGTGAGCACCATGTCTCCGTAAGTCCCGAAACCGCGAGGTACTGTGACGATTTTGACTATATCTGAGTAGATAACGTCTGTACGATCGCCCCCCATCCAACCGCTAGTTACGGACACTCGGCGGCTCGTGATCCGATACCGCAGCCACAGAGCCCGGACAATTCCTCCTACTGCGAGGGGGATTCCGACGACAGTCAGCCCTAGGAGTAAGTTGATAATCAAGTCTCCCGGCGCCGGGCCGCCTTCATAATATACTTCCTCTCGAATTCCCATCTAGTACCTCGGCTTCTACCAACAACTGCTCTAATTCTTGCAGAATTTCTGCATAATTGCACTCTTGTGCGATCGGACGCACGACAATTACTAAATCCCACCCGAATCTTAATCGGGGCAATAGCTGTCGCAAAGCTGCCCGAATCTGACGCTTAATCCGGTTGCGGACTACAGCGCGTTTGCTGACTTTCAGGCTGATGGAAATGCCTGTGCGGGTGGGCTGCAAGGATTTTTCGGCTGTCGGTTTCGCAAATTCGGCGCTTTTTGGTTTACGCAGAGCTCTTAAGCTGAAATGGGCCGAGTTACGGCGCATTCCCTTGCGGTATACGGCGCTGAAGTCTTTTCGGTGCTTGAGTCGGTTTGTCTCGGGCAACATGGCGTAGGGCGATCGTTGAGGCCTCTCAACCTTGATCCAGTGCTAGACTGCGAGGCGGTGGCGACCTTTGCTGCGGCGAGCTTTGATTACCAATCGACCGGTTGCGGTACGCATTCTGGCGCGAAAACCGGATGTTCTTTTTCTTTTACGGCTGGTTCCGTGCAGGGTTTGCTGTGTCATTTTGATTTCTCCCGGCTTGTTACTTTACTTTTGATTAATATTCACAATCTTCTAGTTTACCATAGAGTTGTTTTATTGGCAATAATATTTTTCCGATTTGAATCGAGCGCCACTAATCACAAAGCAACAACCCGTTTTCGAGCTGGTGAACAAGATTTCGGTTTCGTTTTCACTACCAGAAACCTAACTTTTTAAGATGATATTGCAAGGGCGATCGCCCTTAAGCGAAACAAATCCAATCCCCGACTCCTCAAACTTCTCAAACTGCTCCAAGAAGTTGGGGATTTCTCCTGCTAGTCACCCTTAACCGCCAAAAATCAAATCTCCGACTTCTAAACTCATCCGTGTATACGGGGATCAACATCCGTGTCGTGCGTTCCCTCATTTCAGTTCCACATTGACCGTAGCAGACATCCCCGGTGCAATCCCCGATTCGTAGCCTTTAAGGGTTTCGACATCAAATAAATTTTTGACAGGAATTTGCTGCACGAATTTGGTGAAATTGCCCCTAGCATTATCGGGAGGCAATAACGAAAATTTACCGCCCTAAGCAGCGGATAAACTATCAATTCTCTATTCAAAATTACGACTACCTAAAACATCTAATTTGATTTCTACTATTTGGTCAGGTTTCATGTTTGCCAGTTGTGTTTGTTTGAAGTGGGCAACTAGCCAGCAATAGTTACTTACGATCGCCATTAACGGAGTTTCCGGATGCACCCGCTGCTCGATTTCAACGGACTTGCGGGCGATTTGTCCGGCGACGAGTGCAGTGATATTTGTGTAGTAAAGTGGCACTGCTTTTTTTAAGAAGGCGTAGTATTTTACGGTTATTTGTAATGTAGGGGAGGTAGATGCTGCTGCGCTTTACTCCAAAAATTCATTTGTCGCTTTAGGAAAGATTGACATCGCCCGATCGATCAGTGGGCAAAAGAGTTCTCGATCGGCCTTGTGAAATCCCCTCGACAGCTAGATATCGGATTTCAGCTACCAGCGGGGGCAATACGTCTTGCATTTGTGTACCGGAGTCTGTCAGCCAAATGCGACGATCGCGAGTGTCTCTCCCGCACTAGGCCTCTTGCTTCCATGCGATCGCTCGCGCCTGTCAGCGTCCCGCCTACCTGTTGCAGTTTGTCGCCAATGCTGGAAGTCGGCAAACCGTCTTGTTGCCACAAGCAGCACCAGCCAGGGAAAAGCGCTTAGCCCAAAGGATGCCAGCAGGTTTTTTGGCGATCGAATCCTAAGCTAAAACCGGGAATCCGCCTTCTGCCGGATATGTTAACAATTCTTATTGTTCTTAAACTAGAAAGAGTAAATCTAGTTTGCAATCAGAATTTATGTTGCTTCCACCCGACCAACGCACCAAGTTAGACGACACCGACGACAATTTGTTCTATTCCGCTCCCCGGTATGTGACTCACGTAGACGATGGATTCATTCAGCAACTCACCGATTTATATCGGGAACGGCTGAAACCGAATACTCGGATTTTTGATATGATGAGCAGTTGGGTTTCTCACTTGCCCGACGAGATGCAATTTGCCCATGTCGAAGGGCACGGCATGAATGAAGACGAGTTGGCAAAGAATCGCAGACTGAATCATTATTTCGTGCAGAATTTGAACGCAAATCCTAAACTGCCGCTGCCGGATTCAGAGTTTGACGCGGTTGTCAACTGCGTTTCGGTACAGTATTTGCAGCAGCCAGATGCGGTTTTTGCCGAGATTCACCGCATTTTGAAGCCGGGGGGCGTAGCAATTATGAGCTTTTCCAACCGGATGTTTTATCAAAAGGCGATCGCGGCTTGGCGGGAAGGTTCGGAGGGCGATCGGGTAGAATTAGTCAAGGGTTACTTTGATTCTGTCAAAGGAGCGAACATACCCGGGTTTAGCAAGCCGGAAGTAATTGTTCGCAAGCCTAACTTGCCGAGTTTTATGCAAATGCTGCGAATACCAAGCGGCGATCCATTTTATGCGGTAGTTGCTTACCGCCAAAGTTAGGATTTTTGGGCAGTAAGGACTTTAGGACTTTAGGTGGAGATTGAAAGCACTAAAGTCCTTACTACAAACCGATCAAAAGCTATGTTTTTTAGGTTAGGATATATTTAATATTTGCTCCTAAAATATGGCAAACTAACTTTTGCAGCGCATCACACTCGCTCCAAATATCTGTCACGGAAAACCATGTAAGTAGGTAGGTGGGAAAATTTATCATTATGTAACGAAACATTAAGTACCCGGATTGGAGTTAAATTTAACACGTTGTGTAAGGTAGTTTCCTCTTTCTCCTCTAACTTCTACTCCCTGAATTACGGCGTAGGCGAGATCTAATTCATCCTCAAACATTTGTCCTGCTAATTCATTTTTTTTAATGTGTTGCCACTCTAATTCGATTGGATTCATTTCCGAACAATACTTGGGTAATAAAAAGATATATAAACCCTGATTTTCCCACTTTGACCATAACTGTTGAACTTCCTGACACCGATGTATGGGACCGTTGTCTTGTACGATTACTCTCGGTCGTCCAATCTGGGCAGCTTGTTGGGCTTCTTGCTCCATCATTTTGATATAAGCTTTTCGATCGACACCCCCAATTACCAAACCGTAAACAAAGCTTACTTCCGGTTGAATAAGCCCTACAATACTTAATCTACGACCACGCCTTTTCGTTTGTTCTAGCCGTTTTTGCTCACCTCGTTGGTAATAAGTATAACCAGGTTCACTCCAAGCACAAAACCCTGATTCATCTAAATATTTTAAGTCGATTTCTCCCGCCGCCGCCGCCCATTCCAACATATCTAGGTCAGGAGAGCTTGATTTTTCGTACTACGGCTTCTTGTTTTCCTTTGTGACTCTTCCTCGCTCGTTTCCAAATAAACCCTTTTTTTTTAGTATCCGTCTTAATCGATCGGGACTTAGTTTAATAGAACGCTCTTTTTCTAATTTCTGGGCTAGTTGAAGACTGTTATATGTACGTGGTTCTTTTTTGAGGCATTCTGCTAAAAATTCTATGTCTTCTTCTTTCCACTTCGGTTTTCCCCCTCTACCTGGTAATTCCCAAAGCCCTTCCATGCCTAGATGCAGCCATTTATGTAAAACCTCTCTCACAGTTTGTGGAGTCCAATTAAAATGAGTCGCTATTTTTTCTACGTACCAGCCATGTGCATTTAATCTAATTACTTCTGCTCGATCTTTTAGTTTTTGTGGTACATCCGCAGTTCTCAGTTCTAATAGGGTTTTGTTTTGCTTTTGAGTGAGAAATACCCTTAATCTAGCGCCCATATATTGAGTTACCTTAGTAGATGTATTCTCTGTGTTTACTTATTTTAACATAGTTAGATTTTTCCGCGCCGACCTACTTATTCGCGATCGTTGATATCAGTAGAGTTAATTCTTGAATTACTCAGTTCGGGTATGACTGCTAAAGAAATTTATAGATGACTAAAAAGATTTATAACATGAGAATATTCTAGCTGCTTTGCTATTTGCCGCGCGACGGACTCCAGTAAAAAGCATATACTGAGTATTGTAGTTCATCAGCAATCATAAAGTAGGGTAAAACCTTGATATGAAACCATACCAGCAAATAGCGATCGATGAATGCGGCGAACCTTTAGTCCCGATTCCACCAGAACATTTTGCCTTTGAAATTCCGCACCATTATCAAAAGTTGGGTGCACCCTATGACAACAGCAAAGCAGATTCGCCTTACTATTTGCGGCAAGGAGTTGTAGATAGTTTAATCGCCGCTCAAACCCAGTTACAACAAAATCATCCCAAGTGGAAAATTCTGATATTTGACGCTTATCGGCCGGTGGAAGTTCAGCAATTTATGGTGGATTATACCTTTAATCAAATTGCTTTAGCTCAAGGCTGCGATTTTCCGGTTTCCGAAGACAAACGCCAAGTAATTATAGAACACGTATATCAATTTTGGGCAGTACCGAGCCTCGATCGCGCGACGCCTCCTCCTCACAGTACAGGTGGTGCTTTAGATATAACTTTAGTAGATCAAAATAATCGGCGAATTGATATGGGTTCTCCGATTGATGAAATATCAGAACGTTCTTATCCCGATTATTTTGCTAACAGCAATCACCCACAAGAAGAGCAACATCACCGTCACAGGCAAATCTTAAAAAATGCGATGATAAATGCGGGTTTTCAGCAGCATCCTAACGAATGGTGGCATTTTTGTCTGGGCGATCAGATGTGGGCTTGGTTGACAAATCAAAACAATAGTGGTAGTCAATTGATTGCTCGATATGGCCGCTATTAAAAGGGTACGCAATTAAATCGGGACTGGTGTACTCGCAACCTTAAAAAAGGGGTATTTTGACAAAAAACTCAGCTTTTAACTGCTTCCTGGGGCAATAAACCTGATTTCTGACACTCTATGCGTCCCGGACTATAAAAGCTCGATCGGCATAAATAATTTGTATCAGAAGACACGGCAACTATTGCCAGTGGGGTAGCGGTGGTTTAAAATCAACGAGAGCGAACAAGTGCAGGCAAATCGAGCCAGCACCGCAAACCCTAAAGGATAACTCAGAGTTCACCCAATGAAAGCACTCATCCTCTCTGGCGGCAAAGGAACACGCTTGCGTCCCCTCACCTATACGGGTGCTAAGCAGTTGGTTCCTGTAGCAAATAAGCCGATACTGTGGTACGGAATTGAAGGAATTGTGGCGGCTGGGATTACGGATATTGGGATTATTATTAGTCCCGAAACCGGGGAAGAGGTGAAGACGAAAACAGGAGATGGATCTCGCTTCGGGGCAAAAATTACTTATATTTTGCAAGAAAAGCCGGCGGGACTCGCTCATGCGGTAAAAGTTGCCAGACCATTTTTGGGCGATTCTCCATTTATTATGTATTTAGGAGATAACTTAATTCAGAACCAGTTAGATCCGTTTTTAGAGATTTTTAACAAGCAGAAACTAGACGCTCTGATTTTGCTGCGTCCCGTTCCCAATCCCTCAGCTTTCGGGGTTGCAAAAGTTGATGAGAAAGGAAGAGTTTTGGAGTTAGTAGAAAAACCCCAAGTTCCGCCATCCAATTTAGCACTGGTGGGGATTTACTTTTTTGCTCCTACTATTCACGAGGCGATCGATCAAATTCAACCCTCTGCCCGCGGCGAACTGGAGATTACAGACGCTATTCAACAGCTTATGAATCAGGAAAAACAGGTAGAAGCCTGCAATTTAGAGGGTTGGTGGCTGGATACGGGGAAAAAAGACGATTTGCTGAGTGCAAACCAAATCATTTTAGATAGCCGTATCATAGCTTCAACTGAATTAAAAGTAGACGCCAAAAGTCAAATTATCGGGCGAGTGCAAATAGGGGAAGGAACGGAGGTAATTAATTCTACAGTTCGCGGGCCAGTGGTAATTGGGGAAAATTGCCGCATTGAAAATTGCTTTATCGGGCCTTACAGCAGTATTGCCGATCGCGTGACGATGATTGATGCTGATATCGAACACAGCGTAATATTGCAAGGGGCGAAAATAGTTGGCATTCACCAGCGAATTGTTGACAGCGTGATCGGTCAGCGAGCTCAACTCACCAATGCACCGGCTCGTCCAAAAGCCCTGCGGTTTCTGATTGGTGATGACAGTCAAATCGAGTTAGCTTAAATTGAGATATTGCCAATAGCGGAAGCAATAATCCTGATTTAACAAGAGATGAATTTTCTTGTGGGGTGGGCATCCTGCCCGCCCTTGAACAGGCATCTTGCCTGTTCCACAATTAATTACAATTATTCACACAGCAAAGAGGCCTGTTCACAATTAGTTAAAATCATTGAAACCGCAAAGAGGCCTGTTCCATAAGAAGTCCTAGTAAGTTATCTAAAGGAGAGGAAAGTTTGCAGTACGAAGAAATACCAACTCAACAGATAATACATAAATTGCGACAAACTTTGGAGCCGCGAATTGGTATCGCTGAGCCGCTGCTGTTGGGAACCGAAAATAGTGCGATCGCCCGAGATGAAGATGACGAAGACATCGCCCTGTTAAAGGCGGGTTTCGACATTTATAACATCCCCATTACCTCTTACCAAAGGCGGCTTGGTTCCGCAGTCATCGCCGTTAGGAAAATAGTCCGCAAATTGCTCAGACCCGTACTCGAACGCCAAGTTATTTACAATTTCGCTAATACCCGCGTCGTTCAAACACTGAGCATTCAATTGCAAAAATTGCAAGAAAATCAACAAACTCTAGAGAAAAAAATTCAATCCGACTTCAGCAGCACATCTCCCGAAGTTACAGCACAGCTTGAGACTCAACAAAGAGCGATCGCAGCTTTTCAGTCTGAAATAGAGCAAATTAAAGCAGTGCAGCAGCAACATACTGCTATTTTAGAGAAGATTACCGCTCAATTGCTCGATCGACAAAAATAAAGCATCAAAGATGACCACACTGCCCATATGTTCGTTAATTATAGTCAACTATAACGGTCTGCGCCACACGAAAGATTGCTTAAAATCTCTACAAAAACTTGCGTATCCCGAATCGCAACTCGATTTAATTGTAATTGATAATTGTTCTCAAGACGATTCCGTTACTTCCCTGCGCGAACTATTTCCAAAAGTTCGGATTTTTGTCAATACTGCCAACAACTTTGCTAAAGCCCTCAACCTTGGCATCAGCGAAGCAAAAGGGCAATATATAGGCTTTCTAAATAACGATGCTACCCTTGACAGTCGCTGGTTAGAGATTCTTGTAAAACGGCTAGAAACTAATAAAGAAGTAGGTGCGACTAGCGGGAAATTGCTGTTTAAAGACGGGCGGATTAACAGCGCTGGCATTAAGCAATTACCTAATTTTTATTGGCAAGATGTCGGTTTTGGCGAAAAAGATTCGGGACAGTACGATACAGAACAGGAAGTCGAAGGGCTTTGTTGGGCGGCGGTGCTTTTCCGCAGGAAATGTCTCGAAGATGTGGGGCCGATAGATGAAGATTTTGTGATGTATTTTGAGGATGTAGAGTTTGCCAAACGCTGTCATAAACGCGGTTGGAAAATGCTTTATGCTCCCGCAGCAATCGCCCATCACGAGTATCGGGGTTCGAGTAAAGGCAGCAAACTTACCGAGTATTTCTGCAACCGAAATCGGTTTTTATATTTGGCGAAACATGAACCTTTGCAATTAGTTTCTTCAATTCATACTTCTGATTTTTTTACCCATAAGCAATACGATTTGCTGTTCGAGAGTTTATTTGTCGCGATTAAAAAACTTCTAGATTATGAGAAACCAGAAATTATCCAAACTGTAATCCCGCAGTTGTCGGAAAAGTTGGCTGTGATTTACAGTCGGATGAAGGTCGATCGCATTTTATCTCGGTTACAGGTGGTTCGGGGCGATCGCAAAATGTCGATCGCCATTTACGATCACGGACTGCATTTCATGGGTGGCGGTCAAAAATACGTCGCTACCATCGCCTCGCTGCTACAGAATGAATTTGACATTACTTTTATCGCCAACAAACCAGTTGCTGTTTCCGACTTAGAATCGTGGTACGGACTCAACCTTTCAGGATGCAAAATTAAAATTATGCCCTTGGCGTTTTACGAGAAACGCGGAATGCAGTGCATCGATTCCAGCATCATCGTGGAGGATATGGAAAATCCCTTTGATGAAATTGCCAGAGAAAGCAAAAACTACGATATTTTTATCAACGCGAACCAACTGGAAAAAGTCAAACCACTGTCGCCGATCTCAGTATTTTTCTGCCACTTTCCCAATACCTTCCGCAACCGTCACTTTGCTGTCGATGATTACACTTTTATTATTGCCAACAGTCAATTTACTGTTAAGTGGTTGGAGAGACGCTGGAACCTACAGCCCACTTTTCTGCTTTATCCGCCCGTGGAAATGGCAACAGTTAAAGTGCCGAAAGAAAAAATAATTTTGGCTGTGGGACAGTTTGAAGCTGGGGGAACAAAAAAGCAAATTGAACTAATTAAAGCTTTCCGCAGTTTGCTAGGAGATTATCCCGAAGAATTTCAAGGATGGCGGCTCATTTTAGCCGGAAGTAGCATTCCGAAAAATCCTTATTTAAAGACGGTTCAGAATGTATTGAAGCAAGATTCAAGGGCGATCGAACTCAAAGTCAATGCTGACTTCTATGAGGTAAAATCACTTTATGCTAGAGCGAGCATATTTTGGCACGGCTGCGGTTTGGGTGAAGTCAATCCTCAAAGATTTGAGCATTTCGGGATGGCCACTGTAGAAGCAATGCAAAACTGTTGTGCTCCGATTGTTTTCAACGGCGGTGGCCAACCGGAAATTGTCGAACATGGGCGATCGGGCTTTTTGTTCAATACCGTTGAGGAACTGTGCCAGCATTCACATCAACTAATTGTTAATCCCGATTTGCTAGCAGAACTTCAAGCTGGTGCACAGCAACGCAGTCAGAACTTTAGACTTGCACGCTTCGACAAAAAAGTCAATAGTTTTTTTGAGATTCTTCACCAAGAGTATGCTACAATTCGGCTGCCAAATCCTGCCGATATAGCTCAAATGCTCGATCGAACTTAAAGGCTAATTAAATAGTCCACCAGGGCTTAAAACCCCTAGGCAAAAGCTAAACTCCTCTTGCATAGGACTAATATCAAAGTCGATTTTATTACCGTTTTCTTCAGTCCGCCCAGGCGGACTTTGTATGTGTAGTTGCGACTTCCAGTCGCCGGATATCTAAAATCATGTCTAATTCACTGTTAATCAATTTGTCCTTCTTAACACCCGAACCAACGGGAATCGGGACTTACGCCGCTAATCTTTTCCCGCAACTGCAACAGCTAGAACCAACATTACTCGCTTCCCAGCAAATTGACAATTATACTTGCTATCACATCCCGGAAACTCTGACACCGAATCGCGGCCCGAAAGGACAAATTAACAGGCTGCTGTGGACTCAGTTTGAGTTACCCAAAATTTACAAAAAAATGCAGTCTACTCTGATATTTTCCCCAATTCCCGAAGCACCTTTGTATTCCGGTTGCCGCTACATCGTCACAGTTCACGATTTAATTCCTTTGCGATTTCCCCGACGGTTTTCTCGATTAACAGCTTATTTCCGCTACTACATACCGCAGGTTTTGCGGCAAGCAGAACACATTATTTGTGATTCTCAAGCAACGGCGATCGATGTTGCTAACTTTTTCCAAATTCCGCCTCAAAAAATGACCGCTATTCCCCTAGCTTGCGATAATATTAATTTTAGATATCTCGACTTGCCCGCCAAAAATTATTTTCTTTATACAGGTAGACACGATCCTTACAAAAACTTAGAAAGATTAATTGCTGCATTTGCGAGTTTGCCCGATCGCGCAAATTACGAATTGTGGCTAGCAGGGCCTCCCAATGCCTACACACCGCAGTTGACAGCACAAGTTGAAGAATTAGGTTTACAATCTTTGGTAAAGTTTCTCGGTTACGTTCCCTATTCTCAATTGCCCATACTGATGAATCAGGCGATCGCCCTAGTTTTCCCTACACTTTGGGAAGGATTCGGCTTACCAATTTTAGAAGCAATGGCTTGCGGCACACCCGTCATCACATCCAACCTCTCATCAATGCCAGAAGTAGCCGGAGATGCCGCCTTATTAGTCAATCCTTACAGCGTCGGAGAAATAGCCGAAGCCATGCAAACAGTAGCCACAGATTCAAAATTGCGATCGAACTTAAAAACTGCTAGTTTAGCCAGATCATCTCAATTTAGTTGGAACAAAACCGGAAAAGCAACCGCCAACATCTTACAGCAATATCTTTAAATCTTCCCTCTCTTCCTCTCTCCTCTCTCCGGTTAAACTCACATCCATCATTGTCAGCAACAGGCAAGATGCCTGTTCCACAAAAGATAAATTTTCTTGTGGCACAGGCCGGAAAGCCTGTTCCTAAAAGGCTAATTGAGAATGGTGCAATATCCCAGGGTAAATAAAAAAAAATCCCACGCAAAAACCGCAATCTACATATTATCCCATGCCCAATCCCCAATCTAACTTACTAATCAACCTCTCTTTCCTAATTTCCAAACCAACCGGCTTAGCCATCTACGCCAAAAACCTATTTCCCCATCTAAAATCCCTCAATCCAACATTACTAACAGCAGAAAAATTTCCCAATAGCAACTGCTACCAAATCCCCGCAAACCTAACACCCGAACAAGGAACCAAAGGACACATCAACCGATTGCTGTGGACACAAACCCAACTTCCAAAAATTTACAAACAGCTAAAATCTAACCTGTTATTTTCCCCCATTCCTGAAGCTCCTCTATTTGCAGGTTGCCGCTATATAATTACAGTACATGACTTGATAGCCCTGCGATTTCCCCGTCGCTTCGATCCTCTGACACCTTACCACCGCTATTACATTCCCCAAGTGCTGCGACAGGCTCAACACGTCATTTGCGACTCTGAATCAACTGCCAAAGATATCGCTAATTTTTGCCAAATTCCTACTAATTTAATTACGCCAATTTTCCCAGGGTACGATACCAGTTTTTTCCGTTTTTTAGACTTACCAACCAGCAATTATTTTCTTTATATCGGCCGCCACAATCCTTATAAAAACGTGCAGCGAGTTGTAGCAGCATTTGCTGCTTTGCATCATAATTCCGAGTACGAATTGTGGATAGCAGGTTCGGAAGACAAACGCTATACGCCACTGCTGAAGGCGCAGGTTCAAGAATTGGGATTGGTCGATCGAGTAAAATTCTTAGATTACCTCCCCGCAGCCGACTTGCCCAAAGTCATCAACCAAGCGATCGCCCTGGTTTTCCCCAGTCTTTGGGAAGGATTCGGACTCCCCGTGCTCGAAGCAATGGCTTGTGGCACTCCTGTCATCACCTCTAACCTGTCTTCAATGCCGGAAGTGGCGGGGGGTGCAGCATTATTAGTCAATCCCTACAGCGTCGAGGAAATTGCCTCTGCTATGCAAGAGCTTGCAGTAGATTCCAAAGTTCGATCGCACTTGCGCGAACTCGGTTTGGCAAGAGCAAAACAATTTAGCTGGGAAAAAACCGGCCTGGAAACTGCTGCTATTCTCGATCGATATCTTTAACGAAGGAAGAAGGAAGAGGGAAGAGGGAAGAGGGAAGAAGGAAGAGGGAAGAGTGAAGAGGGAAGAAGGAAGAGGGAAGAGGGAAGAGGGAAGAGGGAAGAAGGAAGAGGGAAGAAGTCAGTAGGTAGATTAATGCCCCATGCCCCATGCCCAATTCCCAATTCCCCCTCCCCCTGACAGCCTGAGTGAGGGACTGTAGCCCCTTTTACTTATTGATACCCAACTGATCGCCGCGCTTGTACTGCTGATATGCAGCAAAAAACAGCCCCGCCAGAGTAACAAAGATTAGACCCAGAACAATACCTGAAAGTAGCGGTTCTACCATGAGAGCTCCTTAACGTTAAGATTTAACAACCTATTTTTAATATTACCAGCACTTATACAGATGAATTTTCCCAAAAGCAGCCTTCCGTGGGTCTCAGAGCTTGCTCTCCCCGCTGCGAACGATTAAGCTATGTTATGAGAAATAAATTTTCTTGTAGATACTATTTTTAATTGAACTCCTTTGAATAACCAACTTGCCAGGAATGAAATTAAAAACCCGATCGAGCGACTTGCCATATTTGCGCTAGCGGTGTTGGTTGCCATCATGTTGGCGAGTATGACAATTCGTCAGTTTCAAGTCGCCGATCCTTACGTCAAAAGCGTACTATCCCTGACGGGCAACCCGTTTCAGGGTTCCGCCATCTTTCAAATGAACTGTGCCGGGTGTCACACATTGGTTTCAGACAGTCAAGTCGGGCCCAACTTGCACGGAGTGTCCGAGCGCAAATCCGAATTCGATCTGATCCGGCAAGTTACCAGCGGGCAAACCCCACCAATGCCGCAGTTTCAACCGAGTCCGCAAGAAATGGCCGACTTGCTGAAGTATCTCGAACAAATTTGACCAAAGAAGGGGAACGGAATTCGTTCCCCTTCTTTAGCAGAGCCTCGAAGCATGGGTTTCGAGGCTCTGCTTTCGGGTAGTCCCTCTCTGCTGGGACGAGAGGCAAGTGTAGGATCGGTTGCAACTGACGAGTTTGAGCTGCGGACTAAACCAACAAGCTAAAACTCTGAGCTGATAACTGGCTCGGCTGCAGGCCCGTCACTATAGCCAAAATCTGGTCGCTGTTAGCAAGCCCGATCGCCGTTGAGCCATTAGTTTCGGTCAATGACAGTTGATTGAAGTCCAAGCCTCCCAGCAACCTGATCGAATCAACTCCGGCGGTGAAGTTGATAATGGTGTCAATTCCTCCGCTCGCTGACAAGACAAAGCCATTGCTGCCAATGCCACCGACGAGGGTATCGCTGCCAATGCCACCAAAGAGCAAGTTATCGCTGGTGCCACCAAAGAGCAAATCATCACCGCTGCCACCAATTAAGGTATTGTTACCGTCATCGCCGCAGAGAGTGTCATTGCCTTGATCGCCAAATAGCACGTCGTCGCCAGCGCCTCCCAAAATTACGTCATCGGCTTTGCCCCCGTACAATAAGTCATTGCCTTCGTCGCCCGAAAGAGAGTCATTGCCACGATTGCCATAAATCGTATCGTTACCGCGATCGCCAAAAACCAGGTCAAAGCCTTTGCCGCCGAAGAGAGTATCGTTATCGATGCCTCCGTAGACAGTATCGTTGGCCATATTGCCATTGATGTAGTCGCTGCCCCCTCGGCCAAAGATCAAATCGTTGCCGCTCAACCCGAAGATAGAGTCATTGCCGACACTACCCACGATCGTATCGTCGCCGTTAGGGCCGTTGATCACATTACCCGCTGAAGAAGTGCCGGGCTCATTGGGAGTAGCGATCCTGGGGAAGTTCTCAGGGCAAACCAAATCTGTCGGTACAGGTGCAGGCGTCGGCGTCGGTACAGGTGCAGGGGTCGGCGTCGGTACAGGTGCAGGGGTCGGCGTCGGTACAGGTGCAGGGGTCGGCGTCGGTACAGGTGCAGGCGTCGGCGTCGGTGCAGGTGCAGGCGTCGGTGCAGGTGCAGGTGCAGGCGTCGGTGCAGGCGATGTCGGCGGTGTCGGTGCAGGTGTCGGTGTCGGTTCAGGTGTCGGAGTCGGCGTCGGCGTCGGGAAGTTCCCGAAGTTGATGCCGCTGACAATAGCACCTGAAGTTAGGGGGATGTCCGCGGGTTCGGGTGTGCTTTGGGTAAACCCAGTTTGGTTGACTTCCCGGATACGGTAGGTTCCCGGCGTTAGGTTCGCGAACAGGTAGTTGCCGCTGTCGTCTGTGGTAGTAGTAACAGGAGCAGGAGCAGTTCCAGCTACGACATTGGTTAACTGAATTTGGAAATTGGGTAAACCCGGTTCTCCAGCATCCTGAGTGCCATTGTTGTTGGTGTCTTGGAACTTCAGACCTCGGATCGCCCCGGGTTGGGGCAGGAAGTTGCCGAAGTCAATGCCCGTGATGTTATCGGAGGGATTAACCGTAACGGGGGCGGGGTTGGGGGTCGTCTGCGTCCAGCCGTTTTGCTGGACTTCCCTTACCTGGTAAGTACCTGCGGGTATATCTCGGAGAGTGTAGTTGCCCGCTGCATCGGTGATGGTAGTCGGTTCGCCCTGCTGAAACAATCCATCCGGATTGATACTGTCGAGGAATATTTGCCAGTTACCTAGGCCCAATTCTCCGGCATCCTTAACGCCGTTGCTGTTGAGGTCATTGAATTTTTGACCGCTGATAGTGCTCGACTGGAAGTTGCCGAAGTTGATATTAGCGATGTCTTGACCGCTGGTGACAGTGATGTCATCCGGGTCGGGGGTAGTTTGCGTCCAAGTAGGCTGCAAGACTTCCCGCACCTTGTAGGTTCCTGCTGACAAATCGAGGAATTGGTAGTTACCGGCGGCATCGGTGAGGGTGTTCGGTTCCCCGGTGTCGAGAGTGCCGTTATCGTTGGTATCGAGGAAGAATTGCCAATTGGGTAGTCCTGTTTCTGCTGGCGCATCTTGGATGGCATTGTTGTTGAGGTCATTGAACTTCAGACCGCTGATGCTATTGGGCCTGAAGTTGCCAAAGTTGTTGTTTTGGGAGTCTGTGCCACTGGTGACGGCGATCGTAAACGCGCCGGAAAGAGTAGGCGTAGCTGCATTGGCAGGCGGCAGAGTTTGCGTCCAGCCTGTTTGTGGGACTTCCCGCACTGTATAAGTGCCGGCTGGCAGGTTGGTGAACTGGTAGTTACCGGCGACATCGGTGACGGCGGCGTTGGTGCCTGTTTCGGCTGCTACTTGGTCTTGGACGCCGTTGTTGTTAGCATCCAAATAAATTGTCCAGCCTCCTAGCGGTGGTTCTTCTGGCGAATCTTGGGTGCCATTGTTGTTGAGGTCATTAAATTTGCTCCCGCTGATTTTGCCTAGTTGGAAGTTGCCGAAGTCTTGAGCCGTAATGTTTGTGCCGCTGACCGGGTTAATTGTATAAAAAACCGGGCCGGCGGTTTGTGAGAAACCCGTTGGCACGTCTTCTCTCACAAAGTGCCGACCGCTGCCGACGTTGGCAAAGGTATAAGTGCCAGCAGCCGCTGGCGCTGTTCCGGTAAGTTGAGAGGCGATTTCCGCGTCGCCAGTATCTAAAGTGCTGTTATCGTTAGTATCCTTGAACAAGCGAACGGTGGTGCCGTTGAGGGGCGTATCGTCAGCAGAGAAGCCGTTGCCTGTGAGGTCGGTGAATTTGGTGCCGCTAACGGTGATGTTTTGGAAAACGCCGAAGTTTTGACCGGTGACGGGAGTACCGCTTTGGGCACTAACGAGAATTGCGGCAGCGGGGAAAGAGATGCTGGAGTTGGCTGGGGCAGTGGCTTGTATCAGGTAATTGCCGGGGCCGATATCCGCGAATGTGTAATCTCCTGCTCCTGCAGTGGTTTGTGCAGTGCCGACAATAGTATCTGTGGCGACTTCCAGCGTGCCGTTGGCGTTGGTGTCTTGGTATAAGTTAACGGTGATGCCGTTTAATACCGTGTCATCGGGCGTGAAGCCGTTGCCCGCGAGATCGGTGTAGGTTTTGCCCGCGATCGATGTTTTCTGGAAATTACCGAAGTTGGCACCCGTGACATTAACAATACCCGTATTGGCCGGAGTCGGGCCGAGAGTCTGCACCCAAGCATTCTCAGGCGTTCCAGCGGGTGGCGCTTCTGTAATCGGAGTATCTGTTTTTACGTCGCGGAGGATGTAAGTCCCGTCGGCCGCGGTAGTAGTGCTCTTCGTGCCTACAGAAATTACCCAGCCCGGAAGACCTGGTTCAGTCGCCGCGGCACCTTGCAGGCTATCCCCGTTAAGGTCGTTGAATTTAACCCCTGTGACGATCGGGCCGTATTCATAAGCACCGATATCAACAGCAGTGCCGATCGTCCGGGGAAAGCCAGCTCCCCGCTGGTCAGTCGCGCCCGCAGCAGCCGCAGCCGTGGCATCCCCAGCATCGATCGCCGGATTAGGAGTCGCAGTGCTGTCAGCCAAAGCATAAGTCAGGGGAACGCCTGTAGCCTGGTTCAATCCTGCGGTAGGGGCGATGACACTTGCTAGAGGAACGGTCAGTTGCTGGGCGACAGGTAAAGTGCTACCAGCAACATTCCCGATCAAATTGTTGATACTGGTGGCGGCGAATGTCCCAAACACGTCAGGACTTTCGCCGCCAACATTACCTGCGACGATCGAATTTCTCAGATCCACAATACCGCCGTTAGTAGCAATACCCCCGCCCACAGCAAGAGCAGGGGCAGTTGCAGTCGCAGTGTTAGCAGTGATGGTGTTGTTAGTCAGAGTTGCAGTAGCGCCGCTGTTGACAAAAATCGCGGCCCCCGCCCCAGCACCGGGTGTAGCGCCCGCGCCTCCGGTTGCTGTGTTGCTGAACAAAGTGCTGTTGTTCAGGGTCAAACTGCCAGCATTAACAAAAATTGCGCCTCCCAAACCAGCACCGCCGCCGCCACCGGTTGGGCTGCCGGCGCCGCCCGGGGTAAAAGCTCCGATGGTCGTGCTGGCTCCGCCTACTGTACCGCTGCCGCCGCCTCCTCCGAAGCCCCCAGCGCCGCCATTGCCGATCGCACCGACCGCAGCAGGGGCAGTAGCCGTACCTCCAAAACCGCCAGCGCCGCCACCGCCACCAAAGCCACCAGCACCGCCTGCACCCCCAGCCCCGCCAGCGCCGTTGCCAACAACTCCAGTACCGCCAGCACCGCCAGCACCGCCAGCACCGCCCCCACCGCCGAGGACGCCTCCCGCACCGCTACCGCCTGCGCCGCCTGCGCCGCCAGTACCGCCTGCGAAGGTAGTGCTGCCACCGATACCGCCCGGACCGCCTTGGCCGCCGGGAACGCCCGCTCCAAAAGTATTGTTAACACCAGGGCCACCACTACCAGCGTTGGGTGCAGTAGCAGTACCAGCAGCACCAGGACCGCCCGCAGTTGTGAAGTTGAAGCCAGCAGTGCCACCGAACAGGGTGCCGAAATCAGCGCTGCCACCAGCACCGGCTGGGGCTACCGCTGCTGCCCCGGCGCCTCCTGTAGCGGTGTTGGCAGTAAAGGTCACGCTGTTAACTGTGACAGCGCCGTTGTTGATAAATAGTGCGCCTCCCATGCCGGCCCCACCGCCACCGCCGGCTGTACCGACACCACCAACTGCGCTACCGTTGGCAATTGTCAGGTTAGAAATGCTGACTGCTGCATTGTTGTCTACAGAGAAGCCCCGGTTAGTGTTGAGATTTAGGGTGAAACCGCCACCGGTCAAGGTGATGGGGTTAGTGATTCTGGGCAGAACATCTCCGGCGGCTAAGGTGATGTCGCCAGTGATGGCAATCGTGTCGGTGTCGGTCAAAACATTTGCCACCAGAATCTTATCGCGCAGTTCGCCAAATGTGGCGACTAAAACTGCACTGTAAGCTTCTCTCGCCTCTGCCGAAAATGCCAAAGGTGTTTCTATGTTGCCCGTAGTTACTTCGAGTTCCCAGTCTCCACCCAGTGCCGCACTGCCGGTCAAGTTGTCGGAAGCGGCAATATTTGCTCCCGTGAGCTGGCTCAGCCTTTCCACGAAGGCGACACCTGCTTCTGTGGCGGCGACGTTGCAACCGTAAAGCAGAATTTCGGGTTTAGCTGTAATTGGAGAGTTCGAGTTTGCCTCGGTTGTTGGCAAAGCAAACCATGTTTCTAAATAATTGCGGTAGCTTTCAATGTTGCTGAGATTAAGTTCTGTGGCGCCGATTTGCAAGCTGGCTGCTGCGCCGTGAGACAAAATGTGGACGGCTGCAATGTTTTGCCGCTGTTTAAGTGTTTCGGCGATTTGCTCGATGCCGTCGCGATCGGCTTTCAGAATAACAATTTCTGTATCGGGAGTGACCGTTTCTGTTAAACTTTCGCAATCTTTAACTTGTGAATCTGCAAAAACTATCTGGTGTTTCCGTTCTTTATAGAGTTCCACGTTTAAATTCTCCTGGTTCACGCACACATCAAATTCATATCACAAAGCAACCGCAGCAGCGATCGATCTTTTTCCGCTGCGGATGAGAGTCGTTGGCGAAGCCCTCGAAGAGGATCGCCCCTAACTTTCACCTAAATTGAATATTGACAAAAACCTTTTTTTATGCTCCCCTGCCCTAACTGAGTTAGTTTGATGGTTGAGAAGTTTTAAAAGGGGATATTGTTCCGGCTGTTCCCAAAAATGTTGGACGAAACTTGCGCGCTGTTTTATGCTGTACCCGAGATGGCTAAAATACCAGATTTTATAAAAATTGTCAATCAAATAATTAACCGATGGCGCTCGATATTTGTGAGTCAAGAGTTATCAATCACGGTTATTAGCTGTAAGCTGATATTATTTGGTAGTTGTTGGCTGCTGAATTATCTGGATGTGCGATCCTCTTCGAGGGCTTCGCTAACGAACAACCGCCATCAAATTGCTTGGTAGTAAGGAATACAAGTCCTCTGAGTTTTATGAGGACTTGCATTCCTCACTAGAAGATTGATCGCGGTAATTTTACAGGAATAGATATGCTGACTCATGACTAACATTCCTGGAGACTATTAAACTCAATAAACCGGGAAGAGGAAAGAAAATTCTGCGTGTCAGTCCAGAATCTTAACTCCTCTTGCCGGTTTCTGCGTTCCCGACTGACTAATTACCAAGTTTCTTCATCGGGATTAGTGGAATTGCTCCAGATTTCCACATCTAAATCATTGAGATAAATCAGACCCGTTTCAATCTGTTTACTTGTACCGTTAAGTTCCAAGTCAAACCAACCGTCATCTAAAGTTTTGACACCCAACAAAGCGGCATTAAAATTCACCGTCAAACCGTATTCAGAAATCAGGTTAGAGATTACAGGTTCCTGATGGTACTCTTTAGGAACACGAATGCGAATGCGGGTTTGAGTTGGTCTGCTGTCGCCACTTTCAGATTTGGGAATATCTGATTCTTGGGTTTTGTGAAAATTGCCGATCGCCTCAAATTGAGATTGGCTAGTGTTGTGAGCTAACATTTGGAACTCCTAATTTTTGTTTCAGTTTACCCTTTGCACCAATATCTTGTAGGGTGGAGCGCTGTGTGATTTTCCGGCTTCCAACCAGATTGTCGATAGCGCCACACCTACTAATGACTAACAAGTTCGCACCCTCGAACCTCATGAATGGTGATTATTCTTCAACTTCTTTGATGCTAGTTTTTCGTTCTAAAATCTCCTTAAGCACGAGGGTAACAACTGCTAAAAGACCGAGAACTACCGCAGCCGAAAATGCGGCTTGCGTCGCATACTGCTTGTAAGCATCCTCTACAAACAAAGGCAAAGTTTGCGTTTTTTTAGCAATATTTCCAGACACCACAGAGACGGCTCCAAATTCTCCCATTGCTCTAGCATTGGTCAAAATTACTCCGTAAAGCAATCCCCAACGAATACTCGGAAGCGTGACATTCCAGAAAATTTGCCAGTCATTTGCTCCCAAAGTTTTCGCCGCCTCTTCTTGATCTGTCCCCACTTCTTCCAAAACAGGAATCACTTCGCGCGCCACAAAAGGCAAGGTAACAAAAGCAGTAGCTAGCACCATCCCAGGGAAGGCAAAAATAACCTTGATATTGGCCGCATCTAGCGACGGCCCGAACCATCCCACCCGACCGTAAAGCAGTACAATCATTAAACCTGCAACTACGGGAGAGATGGCAAAAGGCACGTCTAAAAGGCTGATTAATAGCGTGCGACCCCGAAATTTGTTGCGGCCAATTACCCAGGCGGCACACAAACCGAATACTGTATTTATAGGCACAACTATCAGAGAAATCACCAGGGTTAGTTGCGCTGCGTGCAGAAAATCGGGCGAGGTTAAGTTAGAAAAAAATGGCTCAAATCCCTTTCTGAAAGCTTGGTAAAAAACGTTGAGCGTGGGGATAAATAAGACAAGAGCAAGATAGCCGATCGCAATTCCGATTAAAGTTGGTTTTACCCAAGCTTTTTCCTGACTCCGACTAGAACCTGCGGGCGGAAATGTGTAACCAGCGGGTGAATTGATATTAGCCGTCATAGCGTCTTCTCCATGCTTGTAAGAGATTAATGGCGAACAACATTGCCAGGGAAATACCTAACATGACAGTGCCGATAACTGTTGCTCCTGCATAGTCGTACTGTTCCAACCTTTGGAAAATTAAAACTGGGGCGATTAAATCTTTGAACGGTATGTTAGAAGCTACAATTACAGTAGAGCCGTACTCGCCAACCGCTCGCGAAAAGCCGAGTGCTACTCCGGTTAAAATAGACGGAAATAGCGGCGGCAAAACTACTCTCCAGAAGGTTTCAAATTGAGAAGCACCTAAGCACCAAGCTGCTTCTTCGATCTCTTTTTCCATCTCGTTTAAAACTGGCTGTACGGTTCTAACTATAAATGGCAAGGAAATAAATATCATCGCTATACCTACGCCCAAGCGAGTAAACGATATCTTGATTCCCAAAGGTGCAAAAAGCGAACCAATCCAGCCGTTATCGCTGTAAACTGTGGCGAGAGTTAAACCGGCAACGGATGTAGGCAGTGCAAAGGGTAAATCGACGACTGCATCTATAATCCGTTTTAAGGGAAAGTCGTAGCGGACTAAAACCCAGGCAATTAATGTGCCGAATACTCCGTTAATTAATGCCGCAACTAAGGCCGTAAAGAAGGTGACATCGTAGGCGGAAAGGGCGATCGGACTGGTGGCAATTTTCCAAAATTCGGCGGGGTTTGCTGTGCTGGCTTTCAGCAGCATTGCTGCAACTGGGAGTACTAGCATTAAGCTGAGGTACCCTAGGGTGATTCCCCAAGGTAATGTTATTTTGCCGATCGCCCTTTTGATATTTTCGATCGGAGATTGAGGGTTACTGGTTGGAGATGATACAGCCATAAGTGAATAGTTTGGATTTGGAAGAATAGTGAATCTATTAGATCCCCGACAACTTCGGGGAAGTCGGGGATCAGGGCATTCTGTTTTTTTACTGTCTAATAGAACCTTGGATTTTGTCAAAAACAGCTCCGTCATCGAAGAATTTCTGCTGAATATCTCCCCAACCTCCTAAGTCTTGAGCTGTAAATAGGGTTTTGATGGGGGCATATTTTTTGACAAATTCTGGTTCCGCGGCTACTGTCGCATCTACTGGGCGGAAGCCTACTTTGGCAAATTCTCGCTGAGCTTCTGGGGTGTAGAGAAACTTAACAAATGCTTCGGCGACTTCGCGAGTACCGTGTTTATCAACGTTTTTATCGACGATGGCAATCGGATTGTCGATCGAAACATTGACTTCGGGAATAGTATAAGTCGGTTTTTCGCCTTTCTCACCTGCCAGAATAATCTCGTTTTCGTAGTTAATTAAGGCGTCGCCTTGCCCTTGTTTGAAAAATACATCAGTGGCTTCGCGGGCATCTTTAGTCAGAATCGGGACGTTTTTGTAGACTTTGCTAGTCAAGTCTAATGCTTTGGTTTCGTCTCCTCCGGTTTTAACAACCGATCCCCAAAGTGCGAGGAAATTCCAACGGGCAACGCCTGATGTTTTAGGATCGGCAGTAATCACTTTTACTCCGTCTTTGCTTAAATCTTCCCAGGTGTTGATGCCTTTGGGATTGCCTTCGCGGGTAACTATTGCTCCTACCGATTTGCTGACTATGCCTTCGTTGGGAACTTCTTTTTCCCACCCAGGTTGAATTAGTCCGGCTTTTTCGATTTTTGCGGTGTCGAGGGCGAGGGCTAGGTGTACGATGTCTGCTTCTAAACCGTCAATTACGGCCCGAGTTTGGGAACCGGAACCGCCGTAGCTTTGGTTGAAGGTGACGGTTTGGCCTTTTTCTTTTTGCCATTGTTCTATAAATTTGGGAATTATGGCTTCGTGGGCGGCTTTGGTGACGGCGAAGGATACTAGGGTTAATTCTACATTACCTTTGTTGGCTGCTGGGCTAGCACCACCTGGAGTGGCTGCAGGGTTGTTGGTGGTTCCCTGGCCGCAGGATGCAACGGCCAGACTTAAAGTTATTCCCACTAAAAATAGCGACACAAATCTTTTCAGCGCCGTAAATGATTGATTTGTGCTGGCGGGTGGCTGTTGCGGCCACTGAAGGTGTTGAGTTAGGCGTTGCCACGGGCTCATTATATTTATTCCTCTAGTGAAAGTACGGTTATCAGGTCGGAATACCGTAATTATGGTTGTGAAGTACGATTATAGACAAGAGCGAGTCAAAAGGCAACAAAAAAAATAAACTGGGGGAACTCAGGGTCGATCGCATATCGTGAAGTCTTTTCCGTGGGTGTTTTCGATTCAGATTCGGGGTAAAATGTAAAGTGTAGAAATAAATATTATTATTGAGTTAATGTGCTAAGCTGGCGCGGCTGCACGATACGCCTTACATATACCATCGGCCGATCGCCCAAATGTAATAGCCCTGCCCCAGGAGGTACGCATGACTCGCGCGATCGTCCTTAAATAAGAAAAAGTTTTAACAGGTATGTCCTTACCCCGCCCCGTCTCAGACACCCTCATTGAACTGTTGAAGCCTGTAGCCTCTGAATTGGGAGAAAGATTGGGAGCAAGCGCTGTCAACGAACGCTATGCAGAAATTGAGCCCTCTGGTTCTTCAGCTTTGAACCAGCAAATCAAAAAAGACCCCCGCTGGATTAAAGCACAAGTGAGATATTTGCAGCGGCAGCAGGCCAGAGAACAACAATTAATCGCCCTCGCCGACGCCGAAGAATGGGCAAAGGAAGAACGTGTTAATCGAATTAAGGCACAAGAAGTAAGAGATAAGCGGGCAATTAGTCGGCTTTGCCGCGACTTAATGCGGGAGTTTCAATCAGAAGCAATTCGAGTTAAGCTGAGCCAAATTCAAACTATTTGGGACAGGGACAACTGGTTTTCTAATTTGAGCAGGCAGGAAACTGAACAGATTTTGCAGCAGCAGCAGCACCGATTGCTGCTGTTAGTTGCTCCCGCAAAAATTAGCGAAGATTGCCCCGATTCGTTTCGCCACAATCTGAATATCGAGCTGCCGGCTAAGTTGAGAGCTTTTTTGAACCAGCACTACCCCCCCCATGGAGATTTGTGCCCGGTTCAGTTTTACGGAGACTATTTCAAAAAATCGATTTCTGATATTGATGTAGAGCGGTTGCAGACTGTGTTGTCTCCCGTACCGACAGCTATATTGTATAGCGACATCAGCGATTATGAAGTTAATTTTCATGTGGGTTTTTGGGGAGTCATCAATCAGAGCGTTTCTCTAGTGGCGATGCAGCCTTGGAATTGGGAAGAGGTTTATCACCAGTTGGAGGCGGAGGGGAAAGATAAAAAGCTGAGCCTGCGGATTATTCGGCAAATAATTGTGACTATTCACAAGTTATTGGCGGCTTTTTTAGCTGATTTGTATTATTTAAATATCGATTTTACTCACGAACCTCAGTTATTTAAATTAGAGGCGGAATTTGCTCAGGAATGGTTTTCTAAAGATTGGGCCCAACCGTATATTGAAACTCTTAAAGAAATTCAGGAGCAGCAGCGAATAGTCTATAAGGGAGAGATGCGGCGGCTGGCGCTGCGAGAGGCGAAAGCTAGGGCGGAACGCCAGCGTTTGGAGGAGGCTGAACTCAAACGCAGAGAGGAAGCTGAGGCCGCATCTAAGCGGGTGAAGGAATTAGCTCACAAATTAAAACATGAGAAATGGCGGTGTGTAGAGACGCTGCCAGGACATTCATCGTTTGTGAATTCTCTGGCGATTAGCCCTGATGGCAAAATTCTGGCTAGCGGTAGTTGGGATAAAACTATTAAGATTTGGAATTTAGAAACAGCAGAATTAATTGGCACTCTGACGGGGCATTCCGATCGCGTAAATTCGGTGGCTATTAGCTATGACGGAAAAATGTTGGTCAGTGGCAGTTCGGACGAAACAATTAAGTTTTGGAATTTGCACAACGGTGATTTGCTGTGTACTTTTCCTGGACATTCTATGGAGGTGAATTCGGTGGCGATTAACCCGAAGCGCCTGGTAATTGCTAGCTGCGGCGGGGCTGATAATACGATTAAGCTTTGGAATTTGCGGAGTGGTGAGTTGCTGCGGACTTTGAGGGGTCATTCTGACAATGTGAATGCGGTGGTTTTTAGCCCCGACGGTAAAATATTGGCGAGTGGCAGTTCGGATGCGACGAGCAAGGTTTGGGATGTGGAAAGCGGCAAGTTGCTGCGGACTCTTTCGGGGTTGAATGTTGGGGTGAATTCTGTGGCGATCGCGCCGGACGGTCAGATTCTTGCTAGCGTGAGCAATGATTATACGATTAAGCTGCGGAATTTGCACACGGGCAGTTTGTTGCGGATTTTAAATACTAATTCTGGAAGGGGAAAGGGTGAAACGAATTTAGGAACGAATGAGGCGGTGCATATTTTGCAGAATTATGTGAGTCGGGGCGAGTCGGTTGCTATCAGTCGGGACGGTTTGACTTTGGCTAGTGGGTGCGATGATAATACGATTAATATTTGGAATTTGCAGACGGGGGAGTTGTTGAGCGCTCTTAAGGGACATTCGGGTACGGTGTACTCGGTGGCGATCGCGCCTTCGGGCAATTTGCTCGCCAGCGGCAGTGCGGATCAGACGATTAAGATTTGGCGGTGCGATTAGTTAATTGGCAGTGGGCAGACAATTTCGGTTTTGCCCTTACGGGGAGGGGTTTTGAGCGAATTTGAAAAAAAAAATGGCTGGGGGGGTTGCGCTAATGACTATAAGTTTGCTATATTAAGTTTCACTGCTGGTGTAACTCAGTTGGTAGAGTAGCTGATTTGTAATCAGCCTGTCGCAGGTTCAAATCCTGTCACCAGCTTTACTGATAAGACCAAGGCTTGATGAAACTTCGAGCCTTGGTCTTATTTTTAGGTATGAAGTGGGTCTAGAACCCCATACCCGTTTCATACCCAACTAAGCTCTTAAAGCTGGGCTTTATAAGTAAATCAAAATTATTTAGATAGTAAAGATAATTTCGGCCTAATAATTATACTTACCTAGACCCTAAGCTGTCACATCTCACTCTACCCCTCTTAAATCGAGTTTTAAGGCTCCTCTACACAATAAATGTAGTATTCATACCCATACGTGCCTTATCGCTCCCTGTAGCTCAATCTAGAGGCATATAATATGATTTGTTTTAGTTATAGAACATTGAGTTTGCATTGAAATAAATTATGTAATAGAAGCACATAGGGAAAGCGGGTTACTCTAACCTCAACCATTTAGCTATCGTCTCTACTCTGTTCCTATAGATTCTCATATTTCATATATACTTTCCTATATCACTTTTTACATATAATGTCCTATCTTAGTAGTGTATATATACCTGTTTTATTTGTTTACATCTACTAAATTTCATTCTTTTTACTGACTTAAGTCAAAGGTTGAATGCTTTTAGTAGAAAGAGCTAGGATAACTTACCGGGTATACCCTAGCTAGTGTTTAGAGTTTAGCAGCTTTTTTAGCTAACTCTAATGCGTTCTCTAATGCGTCGAGATGTCTCAGTATATCCTCCGATACTTGTTTTTGCCAGTTAGGGTAGACAGTATCTAATATCTCTCTTAACCTCTTTCTCGATAGTTGTAGATGTGCCTCTATTGTTGTTACCTCACCTTTATTTGTCTTTTGATCTCGGAGAATGTCGATCAGTTGCATCTTTATTCTGTATTGCCAGATGTCAACTCGATCCTCTTTGATAGACCAAGGTGTTAATATCACACCGCTAGAAGTCCTAAAACCGATCGGCTCTTGTGTCAATTGCCACCAAACTTCTATTAAATCACCCCAAACAAGTTGATCTAAGTGCGGATAATCAGAGATTTTATTGTGAACCTCTAACATTAACTTGCCAGGGTTAGGCTTCTTAACCTCTATTCCTCCTAGTTGAATTGTTTGATCTTTATCACGATCCCATTCCTTCCAGTTAGCTGTCATTTTCTCTAATAACTCATTGGCAGAATGTTGATCTAACGTTTTACCCGTTCTAAGGTTTAAGACTTTACCTCTGTTAACTTCTGATTCATTAGAGAATGGTCTTATGAATTTTAAGAACGTGCTTTTGATGTTAGAGAAGCCCTTGCTAGTCTTACCAAAACCTAGCAGATCCCTAACCTTGCTAGTCTGTGCCACTTTATCTTTGCCTACTAACTTTTTCTCGTTAGCGGTAATGAATTTGTCAACAACTTTTGATAATTGACCTTTAGCAAACCGTATTAAGTCACTATCTAGAATGTTGTTGCACTTCAACACTTTTTCAAATATCCGATTATCACCAAACTGGATATTTCTAGCGATATTTACGGATTGCAGATTGTAGGTTTTTTCAGCATTAGCAGGATCGATTATGGTAATGAGTTGTTTTGTTACTAATTTCCCTTGATGCCAGACTTCAAAAAAGATCCCATTATCGTAATAGACCTTGAGATCGCAATTTTTGAACTTAAAGTAATCCTTCAGGTATTGGCGGATCTCATCGAAGCTGGGTTTTTTAACCCCAAAGTAATTTTTAAGGTTATAGTTTAGACGCTGCACCCAAGTCTGTATTGATGAGAGGTTGGCTCTAATTAATGCCATCGGGTCGCCGAAGTTTGTTAACCTATAGCTATACTTGATGCTTTCAGTCTCTTGGATAATTTTGACAGATGCTAGAGGATAGAATGAGTAGTATTGGTCAGTTGGTGAGGAATAGAATTCCTGCTGACTCATGTACGCTTTTAGCTTGTTTTTACTGATTAAGACGTTAGCCGGATCAATTTTTTGGCTTGCCTTGATACCAGTGATCAACGCATTCAAAGCATCGATCATGTCTCGCCTGGTATACCTACCAATCATAGACTCAGATCCACCCTTTATTCTGGCTACCTCATTGTTGAGATAACCGAGTGCGCCCATGCCTAAATTAGAGGCAATATAACGGGCAGAATCATAAGTCAGTTCTGGCGGTAATTTGATCGGCAATCCTACCAGTTTGTAACCCGCCTCACCCGGTGTCAGTCGTAACAGCATAGGAACAGTTGCGATTATGTCGGTGAACTCGACTTGATTAACTCCGACTTTCTCATTTTCCAACTTAATAGGCTTAGGTGTTTGCTGCTCTACCTTGATTTGACCTTTAGGAGTTTTTTCCTCTACATTAGGGTGGTCAATCCCTTTGAATATGATAGGTGCGATTTCGTACTCTTCTTCCCAACCAGCAAAAATTATTATTTCAATGACTTTAGAGCAAACCTCTTCTAAGTATTTATTAAGAGATATCTCTTTATCCAATAAACCAAATACATAGTAAAGGATATCTCTCAAAATATCTTCACTAGCAGGAACACACAAATAATCAACAAAATTTAAAAGAATTATCTGATTTTCCTCAGATACTAACTCATTACTTTGATACAAACTTTTAGCTAGATTTCCCAGTTGTTCTCTATTTTGATTAAACCACCTTAGCCAAGAGTCGATATCTATCTTATAGGTAGAAACTAATTTTTGACCTTTCTTTATTTGCTCGCGAAGCTGAGACTCTGAAATTTGTTGATGTTTTATTATCCCTTGTTCAATAATCCATCTAAATTTAGTTTGGAATTCTTGTAAACTTTGTTCTCTCTTAAAAGAATCACTAGATTGTGTATTACTATGGCTCTCTGTTCTCCACGGACAATCTTTGCCTGTATCTCTGAAATGAGAGAAGTGAGAAACTCTCTCTATACCTTGCTTAAAAAAGACAAGTTCTCTACATTGACCACAAATTAGACCTAGCTCTTTATAGGATTGATAGTTTAGTCTATCATCATCGGCTTTAAATTTTTCATTTGAGAAAATAGATAGTGCAAAAAAAATAGATACTTCTGATTCTGCTTTCATAAAACTTAATCCCTTATCCTTGATAATTTTCTGTTAGAGTATCAGGGATAAACAGTTTAGTTCTATTAGCTATAGACACTAAATATCTGCTTATCTTCTATTTTATGGTCATTACCTTAGTCTGTTAACAGGTCTTTAGGATATTGTGTCTGAGAGTTTATGCGTTGGGAGTAGTTGAAGACGTATCAGTAGTTTGATTACTTCCCTTGGGGGCGGGCTCGCGTGCCCACCCCACAAGAGTTTCACGAAAAATAGTTGCACAAGTTAAATGTGCGACAAATTACAAGGCTTAACCTAATGCAGCGCAGGCTGTTTTCAACCCTTCAATTGTTGCTGCATCAAGTACGGGTTCCAGTTTCTCGACTACCGAAGCGTGATAATTATTTAACCATGCGAGTTGAGTCTTTGACAGCCGATCGACATTAATCAATTTTTTGTCAAACGGAATATATGTCAGCGATTCAAATCCGTACCAAACCGAACCGTTTTTTGAGGGCATTTCCCTGACAACATAGAGATTTTCGATGCGAATTCCGCCCCATCCCGGTTCGTAATATCCCGGTTCGATGCTAGTTACCATTCCCGCTTCCAGGGGATACTGCACAGATTTGCTGATGCCGTTGGGCCCTTCGTGACCGGCTAAAAATGCGCCCACTCCGTGCCCTGTACCGTGTCCGTAGTCTAGCTGTTCTTGCCATAATACCGCACGGGCGATCGCATCTAATTGCGCTCCCGTTGTTCCTTTGGGGAATTGCTGCATTGCACAGTTGATGTGGGCGATTAAGACTGTGGTGTAGTGTTCTATTTGTAGCGCCGTCGGTTCTCCGATACTTATTGTTCTCGTATCGTCGGTTGTACCTGCTAAATATTGCGCGCCTGAGTCAAGCAGCAGCAATTCTCCGGGTTTTAAGGTGACTTCTGGGCTGGGGGTTCCGTAATGTACGATCGAGCTATTGGCTCCCGCACCTGCGATCGTTCTAAAAGTTAAAGTCTGAAAATCAGTTTCTTCCTGATAAAATCTTTCGATGCTTTCTTTGACATCAAACTCAGTCAATACCTCACCATTTTCTAGCTGTTCTGTCAACCACTTTAAAGTCAAAGTTTTCGCTCGACTTGCTTTGAAATTGGCGGATTTCATCTGCTCGATTTCAACCGGATTTTTGCGAGCTTTCATCCCTTCCACCGGATGTGTCTTAAAAACTATTTCGATGTTGTAAAACTGCGCTTGTTGATGATTTAATATTAACTGGTACGTGCCTGCTGTGCTGTGTTTCGGGTCTAAAAGTACCCGAACTTTATGTGGCAAATTTACGCAAGTTTCTAATGTATGCGGATAGTCTGCGTAGGGAAGTAAAGTTACATCCGCCCGCAATTCTTGCTTTATTTCTAGCGAAATTCGTTCGGGATTTGTAAACAAAAACGCTGAATCTGTGGTGACAATGGCATAGGAGATGAAAATGGGAATGTGGGGAATATCCGAGCCTCGGAGATTGAACAGCCACGCTATTTGATTCAGGTTGGTAATCGGAAGCACATCGATATTGGCTTTGTGCATGGCTTCCCTGACTCTGGCTAATTTTTCGGCGGCGGTTTCTCCGGTCAGGGATACAGGTAAGCTAAATATGGGCTCTGCATCAATCGCGGGTAAAGTCTCTGCTGTTTGCCAAGGAGTTTGCGATCGCACTTTGTCTGTCAAATTCTCCGGGATTGGTATGAGTTCAATCTCCGCCGTTGCAATTTTTTTTACCCACTTTTGATATTGCTCTGTCGCTACAGTAAACGGGTCAAAACCCATGCGAATTTTCGTTGATTTTTCTGCCGATTCTACAGCGAGTTTTTCTAAAGTTTCAATTAAGGTTAAATTGCCTTCTAAGCCAAGTTTCGATATTTCAATAATTCCAGTATCGACTTGCAATTCGGCTTGTTCGTAGTAGCGGGAATCCACAAACAACCAAGCGGAATCTTTACCAACCAACAAATCACCGGCCGAACCCGTAAAACCGCACATCCAAGCTCGCCGTTGCTTGGCTGCTGGAACTGATAAATTTAAGTGTTCGTCAACCGCTGGGATGTAATAGCAATCTAATTCATAATCTGCCATCAAATCGCGCAAGTCTGCCAGTCTTGCAGCGGAGGTATCTTGGATATTTGTATTTGCTTTTAAATTAGTGGCAACCATGTTCAATCTTCCTATTTTACTTGTTTAGAATTGTCTTCAAACCTTTAACTAATCTCCTAATACCTGCGGTGGCAGTTGCTTTTTCTAAAGCACCGTAAGCAACGCGCAAATAGCAGCCACTATCCATGCCGAAGGTTGTACCGGGAAGCACGGCTACACGATATTCGCGAATTAATTTTTCTACTAATTCCATTGTATCGATTTCAGTATCAACTTTCAAGAAAAAGTAGAACGCTCCGGCGGCTGGGGAAATTGTACACAAGTTTTGGATGGTATTGAGTTCCTCTAATACGAGTTGTCGCACGGATGCGATCGCCCTTACATAATTATCGCAGTAACCTCTACCAACTTGCAAGGCTCCCAGGGCTGCATATTGAGAAATTACTGGGGGACAAATTAAGATTGTATCTTGAATTTTTCTCACTGAAACGAGCAAATGTTCTGGGATTACCATGTACCCGATCCGCCAACTCGCAAAACCGTAGGCTTTGGAGAGGCTAAATAGAGAAATTGTATGTTCGCTGCAGTGGGGAAAAGCGGCGGGCGAACAGTGTTTGACGCCGTTATAAGTAAAATATTCGTAAGCTTCATCGCTGATGTGATAGATGTTGTGCTGACGACAAATTTCGTTAATTTCTCGGAGTGCTTCGGCTGAATAAACAACCCCAGTGGGATTATTTGGTGAAATGGTAACTATGGCTCGCGTTTTGTCAGTAATGGCTTTTTTTATAGCATCGATATTAAGTTGATAATTGGCGTCAGTTTCTACTATCACAGGTCGGCAATTTGCCATAATTGCCGCCATTTCGTGGTTGAAATAATAAGGTGATTGGATAATAACTTCGTCTCCCGCCGAAGTGATAGCGAGAATGGCGTTGGTAAATCCCATATTGCTGCCGGCGGTAACGACAATGCAGTTTTTGCTATTAATTTCTATGTCGTTATCTATTTTTAGTTTGGCTGCGATAGCATCTTGTAATTGTGGAATTCCTTCCACGGCTTTGTATTTGTGATTGTCGGTATTTGCGAAGAATTCGGGAATTCGGTCAAATGATTCTTGTGGCGGATTGTAGTAAACTACGCCTTGTCCTAAAGATATTGTTCCCGGATTTTGGCGGATCAGTTCGCCAACTACTGGAATTATGGGCGACTGTACCGATTGCATTCGAGTGGGGTAATTTTTCATATAATATTTGTTTCTTGGGGCGTTAAGTAAATTGACATAACTTACAGATTATAACCCCGAATCTTTGGATAAGTCGGGGTTGTGGCGATTTGGTTGTTTGGGAGATTATTTAAGGATTTACGCTATCGCAAATCCAGTAAATTGCCGTACATAAGGCGCTCGAAATCCCAACACAATATCTGTTTTAGGGACTCCAAATTCGAGAAATTGATTGGCAATTCCTGCTTCGGTAAAATCGCGCTGAATCCAAATCTTTCCATCTTTGATATCAACATGAATCGGACATCCATGAATTCGTTCTTCATCCCGCCATCCCACATACAACAATAAATAGCGGTCGCGTTCCGTATCGAAAACAATTTCAGTGGTTTCTACATCTTGCTCAGACTGCTCTGTCGCGTGTTGATGTATGACTTTTTGAACTAACTGGCGATAATCTAATCTTTCCATAATGTTATCTCCTGTCCCTTCACATGAAAAACCAGCATCTTTATTTGATATCGTTCTAACACAGTTTGAACAAACGAGTCTGTAAAAAAATCTTGATAGATATCTGTAGGCACTGCCAAATACAGCACTCGTTCTGATTCCAATTTTTCCAATGCTACTCGATAATTAAGAAATTGACCAACAGCCGTATGGAATTCTGACAGCGCCGACAAGCCCACAAAACTTTTTACTTCTACTGCTATTTTTTGCATCCCCTTTTCGGCAGAAAGTAATTTTTCTCCTCCCAAATCTATCTGCATTTTTACTTGAGAAGTTACTTTTAGAAACAGAGGATCGTGAGTAATTGTCCATCCATCTTTCTCCAAAGCCGAACGTACTGTGTTGTGAAAGATATCTTTTGCTGACATGATTTAAAAAACTGTTTTACTAGATCCAAAAATAGCTTAGTTAACTGATGTGTAGTACACACACTACGTATATAGTTTTTAGGATGCAGACGACGCACCGAAAGCGCTATAAATAGTGAACCAAACTACTTTTGACATAAGTTTTATTATAATATAATTAGACTCTTTCAACTTCTATTCTAGAGCCTTGGGGGGATTTAGAAACTTTAACTTGTGCGGGCAATCTTTCGCCCAATTCTCGAACGTGGGTAATCACTCCAATCAGCCTGTCTCGCTGCCGCAAAGATTCTAAAATTTGAATAACGCTTTCGAGAGTTTCGGTATCTAAAGTACCAAATCCTTCATCTAGAAATAAGCTGCCCAAGTGAGTTCCTTGAGACAGTTTTTCTGACAAAGCTAAAGCCATTGATAAGGAAGTGGCAAAGGTTTCACCACCGGAAAGAGTACGCACTCGTCTAGCTTCGCCGCCGTTCCAATTATCTGCTACCCAGTATTCGCCGTCTTGGTTTATTAGTTTGTAGCGATTTTCGGTTAATTCTTGCAAAATTAAGGTGGCGCTGCCGACTAATTCTGCTTCTAAATGTTCTAAAATGTAGGATTGAAATTCGTTGGATTTGAGGTTCTGCGCTAAGGTGTGATAAGTTTGCTCTTGTTCTGTGAAATTTGTGATTTGCTGTGACAGTCTTTCGGCTTGTTCGAGATTTTGAGCTGCTACTTGAATCCAAGCTAACAGTTCGGCGCGGTTGTTGTTGGCTTGTTTGAGGTTTTCTTGGGCGGTATGTTTTGCCGATCGCACTTGTGCTAAAGTATTTTCATCGGTAGTTCTGCCTGCGATCGCCTCGCTCAAATCTTTCGCCCGCGTCTCTAACTGAATTTTTGATTCGCGGTGAGAGCGAATAGCATTTTCCCATTCTGATTGTTCCTTAACTGTCGCAACCGCTGCTAAAAATGTCTCTTCTGTGAAATCAACCGCTGTTAATTTTGCTGACCAATCCAGGTTTAACTGCTGTTTCTGGGCTTGGGCTTGTCCAAAAGCTTCTCCAGCTTGTTGCTCTCTTTCTGCGGCTTGAATAACCTTATTTTGAGCAGTTTGATATGATTTTTCGGCAACTTTCAGCAGATTTGCCAAGTCTTGCTTGTCTTGTTCTAAGACTTTTGCTAAATTAGCATAAGGTTGATATTCCGTAATTTGATAAAGCGCATTTACACAACTTTGCAACTGCTGCTGGCGACGGTCTGATTCGGCGATCGCATCTTGATATTCCTGCTGTTTAGCTGCTTGAGTCGCCACCGCAAAATTAAATCTTTCCTGAAAATTATCATATTCCAATGATGCCAGTTGGAACTGCTGTTCGGTTTCGCGGTATTGGCGATCGCTCTCTTTAAGGATTGCCAACTCCTGCTGCAACCCCAAGCTTTCCCAATGAGGAGTCTCCAGAACTTGACCTATTTCCTGCTGCAATTCGGCAACTTTATTCGTGGTTAATTCCAACATTTGAGCAATTTGCGACTCTTTTTGGAGGCAGGCTGAAACTGCACTTTTCCCCTCAGCAGCCCGCCTTTGAGCATCTTGAAAAACCTGATTTGCATCCGCCAATTTCCGCCGCAAACCAGCGACATCGACAATATTAGAATCGGGCAAAGGAGGGAGCCGATCGCTCTCAGGATGCACCCCCCCACACACCGGGCAAGTATCGCCAGAATTCAGCGACATTCTGACAGCAGCAACACTCTCTAAACGTGCCGCTTCCGCATTAGCGGTTTGGGCCGCTTCTAACTCGCGGGCGCACTCTTTTAGCCTGAGTTCAACTGCTTCTAAATTAGTGGTAACCTCCACATAATTTTGTTGAGCGCTTTCCTTCTCTCTCAGAGATTTATCCAACTGTTCTTGCTGAGTCTTTTGCTGCTTGGTAATTAGCTGAATTTCCATCAATAAGGGTGAAATTTGCTGCAATTGCTCTAAACGCTTTCCTCCCGGCGCATACTGTGCGAGCTGTGCCGCTGCTTGAGTAACTCGAAAACCCGCGCCTTGAATTTTAGTGTTAGCAGCTTGCAGTTCTTTATCTGCTGCCATAAAAAAGCGGAGTTTTTCCTGTTGAATTTTTTGGGCAAGCGCAACTTCTTTTTCTAATTGAGTGCGTTGTTCTTCATATACTTTAGCAGCAGCTAGAGCATCTTCCCGAGCCTTAATTTGTGGCGCTAGCACCTCTTCTTTGGCTTTTGCCGCGTCAAGTTGCTGCTGCTCTACTGCTAGCTCAGAGCGAGCTTTAATTAACTGCTTTCGCGCTGCCACCGAGGCACTTGCGGCAGTTTCATACTGACTGCGAGCCGATCGCACTAAAGCCCAATCTCCCTGTAAATGATTGGCAGCTTGCGCTCTGTCTAAACGCTGTGCTAAAATTGCAACCTCGGCGGAATTAGCATTTAATTGGGTCAGTTGTTGTTGTAACTCTTGCCAGCGAGCAATTTGCGAAAATAGCTGTTCCTCTTCATCTAGATCCTTCTGAGCTTTCATCACAGCGCGATCGAGCTGGGGCAACTGCTGCTCTAAAATCAAAAGTTGCGATCGTCTTTGAGCCACCTCATCCGCCGTCGGCGCACTCAAATCCGCTAGCTGCCTTTCCACCATTTCCCGTTCCTGTTTCAGCAACTTTGCGAGTTCATTTGTTTCCTTCCGCATCTGCTCAAAAATCTCAAATCCCGCTAGCTGCCGCAAAATTTCCCGGCGTTTTGAAGTATCCCCTTTAATAAACTCATCAAACTTGCCTTGAGGCAGAACAATTGCTCGTGTAAAAGTATCAAAATCCATTCCTAAAATCTGTTCAATCGTATTTTGAACAGCAACGATGCTCGTCCCCAAAGTTTCCCATTGACCATTTTGCCAGTTGTCCAAAATCACCTTATTTTCGGGAGATTTCGGACGAAAACGCCACCTTCGCGTCACCCGATACTGTGCCGAACCCACAGCAAAACGCAACTGCACTTTTAAATTTTCGCTGCCTTGACTCGCCAAATCACTGACTTGTTTGCCGCTGCGAGTTGTTGTGCCAAAAAGAGCGTAAGTCATGGCATCTAAGAGTGAAGATTTGCCCGCACCTGTAGCACCCGTAATTGCAAACAAATCGAGTTGAGAAAAATCTAAACGCTGTTCGCGGTGGAAGCTGGTAAATCCTTCGAGAATAAGTTCGAGTGGACGCATACTGATTTTAGTTTTAGGATTTGGGGTTTTAGATCGTATTACTCTTTACCAGGCTCCGCCTGGTAATGCAGATCGGGAGGCTCTGCCTCCAATTTTCCTATTTGCCTGGTAACGCATATCCGGAGGCTCTGCCTCCAATTTTCCTATTTAAGCGCGAGGCAGAGCCTCTGGATATTTCCAGACGGAGCCTGGGAACCAGTTATTGTATCTTTTTACGCATTTAATTGTTAACTGTTTCCTTAAACTTCTTGTACAAATTTTGAAATTCCTCCAATACTGCCGGTTTCGGTGTCGTTCCCAAGCGGTTTTGATAATAGTTGCAAAACTCTGCTGCCGGATCGAAATTATTGGGATCGATATTAGTTATTTCTGTTGGTTCTAGCGCTGCATCTGGATAGCGCGGTTCAATTAACAGCGCTTGAGAACAAATTTGGCGCACTCGATCGGCAAGTCCGATTTGCGGACTGTCCAGTTCGACAATTACTTTCAAGAAACCCGGATGATACTGATGAGCTTCTAAAGTTTCATCGAGATTGTCGTTATGACATTTAAGCACTTTTAACGGCTTGTGGCAAGCCACAGGCTTAAATTCCACCTTGGCCTGACTTCCCGGCTCAACTTCTATCAAGCAAAATCCTTTTTCCTGTTCCGCTTCTCCAAAATCTAACTGAATCAAAGAACCGGAATAATAAGCGGGAGAAGTCTCAGAAACCCGCTGGTGAATGTGGATGTGCCCGAGGGCAACATACTGAGCTTCTGGCGGCAGAGTTTGCGATGAGAGCAGGTATTTTTCTCGCGTGTAATAAGCGACTTCGGATTTTGCCAATCGAGCGCCGTCAATGCTCATGTGTCCCATGAGAATATTGACAGTATTGTCTCTAAAATCCCTCGTTAAATCTTCGAGTAAATATGCTACGATTTCGCGGTAGTCTTTTCGGCGATCGGCATCGCCCGACTGCCAGAGAGAATTAGCATCTAACAGCCTTTGTTCGGAAGCAAAAGGCATCGCTCCCACACAAAGTTTACCGCTTTTTGTATTAAGAGTAATTGTGCCTCCGTCTGCGGAAAGCCTGGGTTTGCCTAAAGCGCGAACACCGGCGAGGGAAAGCAATTGCGCGATGCTGTCGATGCGGGATGCCGAATCGTGATTACCGGCGATCGCAATTGCGGGAATTCCTGCCGCTTGGAGTTCGCAGAAAAAGTTATAAGCAATGCGTTCGGCGTAAGCGGGAGGGTTCGGCACGTCGAAAATGTCGCCGGCAACGAGCACAGCATCGACATCCAAGGCTTTTGCTTGCTTCAAAATCTGTTCGAGGGCGATCGCAATTTCAAAAGTGCGATCGATCCCTCGAAAACGTCGCCCTAAATGCCAGTCAGCAGTATGAATTATTCGCATAGTACGAGGAGTATTTTGTTTATGTTAACTGAGATGTTGTACCATTTTCAATAACGGGCAAGATGCCCGTTCCACAAGAAATTCATTCTTTGTGGAACGGGCATCTTGCCCGTTCATAAAAGCCTGCTTTAAAATGGTAAAATATCTCTGTTTTAATGCTTTGTGCGATCGCGGTATAAATATCTGCCACTGTTTATGCCTCTTCCTGTTCTCGAATTGCTATTTCAATCTCATCAGGATATGCCTCAGCATAACTAAAAGCATTCACCAAATCTACGGCACTCAGATCGGGATGACCTTCTAAAATATGAGCATCGGTGGCACTTTGACGGCGATAACTTACCAACAGCCAAACAGGAATCCGAGTTTTTCGGATACAGGCTTCTGTGCCCATGACACCGGGAGTCTTTTGAATTCCCGGCCAAAAGTTGCTTAAACTATGGGCTAGGAATTGTATAGCTTGAGCCTTTTCTTCGGGAGTTAAAGCCAAGAGTTGCGGTTGCAATTCTTTGAGTGTCATCTTTGCAGTTATTGAGCTCATAAATATTAACTTGTTTTGGCCATACAGGTATTCTAGCACTGGCTCAATCAAAACTTTCATTCAACAGGCTTCACATCGTGAAACCGAGTATAATCAACCACGCGCCCTCCCGTAGCCGATTTCAAAAGAATATCTACAAATCGCATATTCCACATAATTTCCGACGCCACAAAAGAATGTCGCGCATGAATAGTTTGCGAAACTGTTTCGTCAATTCCTGTTAACGTAATGACAATTTCTGCTTGTTGCTCAATCAAGTCTTGGGCAGTAAGTTGGTACAAAGGACTGCTCTCCTCAATTGCGTGCATAACCGTCCAAGTTAAGGCAAAAATCGGAGAGTGACTCCGCATCAATTGCAAATCGTAAAAACGCCGCATAAATTCTCCTTCCGATGTTACCTCGTCACGGATCAAAGTAGCTCGCTGCTGCGCTTCTAAAATTTGGTTAAAACGCTGATTTGCAGTGCGGTACATCAGAGTCGGAACGCCGTTGAAAGGAGCGATCACAGCTACGCGACTGAAGATAACTCTAGCTGTTGGTCTGGAAAATCTCGAAAAAGCCAGCCCCGTCACCATCGCCACTCCCCACAAACCAAAAAGCGCTTGAATCGCGACTATAGTATTAGCGTAATCCGTGCGCGGATACATAGAGCCGTAGCCGATCGTCGCCATTGTTTGCACGCTGAAATAAAAGGCATCTGGGAAAGAACCCGGCCGCGCGTTAGCAATGCAATCTCCTCCCGCCAAGTAAGCTAAGGCAAATAAAGAATTTGTGACTGTATAGGAGAGACAAATCAGCATGAAAAATCGTGGCCAAGAAAGAGTTAGCAGCCTGTGGTAGAGGTCGGCAAAATGTAGGCGCGGTACTCCCAACTTGACAATATTTAAGGGGAATTGTCCTTGGCGGCTGACTAAACGCGCCTGTTGCTGGCGGTTGCGGGGAATTTTCATTGCGATTTGTAACTCGGGCTGTTTCAATTTGTAACTATTGCTTGGAGCGGGAAAACTTATCCTTTAGACTGATGTCTGATTCCAAAAATTCGGATACAAGCGGAGTTTAGAAATGGTTGAGCTTAACTGGCATGACTATCTCGTTATGGTTTCTTTGGTGGCTTCTATTGCGGGTCTAGTCCTGCTGGCCGATAATCGCAACTCGCAGCCAACGGACGATCGCACTTTGAGCGAAGAAATCCTAATCAAGATGAGCTTTACTTACTGGATAGTGTACTGCATCTCTTTTTTCGGGCTGAAACTTCACCTACCAGAAGATAGCTGGTTATTGCTCAGTTTGAAGCTGACTACGGTTCTTTCTTACTTGTTGACTGCTTCTAGCATACTCAGCCTGCCGCTGCAACGCATGGCTGTCCGACGAGTTGAAGATTAACAAAAGGTGTTTGTAGTGAGGACTTCAGTTCTTTTGCTCGCGGTGAAGAAAAACTAAAGTCCTGACTGCAAAGCTATTTGAGTTATATTACCGGGCAATAAGCTCACAGTTAGCTGTGAGCTTGTTTAATTGTTTATTATATGAGGGATGCCGCCTAACGCGCCCAAAATGGCTACGGTCGATCGCACTCATACTTGAAATTGCCACTCTGTTTCTGCTGTCCCTGGGCTGCGGCCATCTGATCGAGTATCCGTTGGCGAAGCCGGCGCATTAGGGCATAGCAGTATGCCACGAACGTAGCTAGTTAGGATTTAAAGCCTTTGGAGCTTTTCTTTTTCTCCTGCGGTTTAGACTTTGACTTATTAACTTCGCCTAAAGCTTCCTGAAATAAGTTGTGCAGGTGCAGGGGAACGCTGGCAATTTCCGGCAGTTCGGGTTCTAAGGGTTTTTTAAACTCTTGCAGCAAGGCATCTAAATCGCGATCGATCTGAAAGTCAGTGCGTTCCAATACAGTTTGCAAAATTTGTTCTAATTTCGCTGGATTAACTTTAGCTAACCGTTGCCAAATCCAGACATTAATTGCAGGATCTTCTAGATAGTTACGCACCAGCTTTTCGTAACCGGGAACGGTGGAAAAGTCGGCGGCTGCTAGCAGTGCAGTAAATTGAGCGTAAGTAGACAAAAAGGTTTGTCCCCAGCGAGGATGAGAAAGTGCTGTCACCTGTTCGGCTTTCTTGAAGCGATCGGGCAATTCGACTTTCGGCATTACCATTTTTGAACTAGCATTGCTGTCGAGCATTACCTCAACTGCGTTAGTATCGGCACCTGCAGCCGCGATTGCTGCTGCTTTGACTTCTTCTCGATCGACTCCGGCATCTTCAACGATATCCGCCAGAGATTTATTTCCATCAATGCCGATATCAGCTAGGCGTTTTTTAGTGATAAATTCCTGAAATTCCGCCAACTGTTTATTTAGGTGATATCCCGATAGCGTTACTTCCTCACTGCCAAAAAATTCGGTAAAATCTTCATGGTACTTTTCTACTGACTGCCAAGCTTGCTCTAACAATTCCGGCGCATCGCTGTATAGGTTCTTTTTGTGATTTTGCTTGAAATTGCCGATCGCCACCGCCAACTTCGGCTTACCCAATTTCCCCTTCATAATGGGAGAGCTCGAAAGTATCCACCAGTCATCGGTAAGGGGAGAAATCCGAGCCAGCAAGATTTCTCCTAACTTAAAGCGAGACATTTCTACAAGAAAATTAGGACTGTTGGGCTTGACAACGTAGTGCTTAGCTGTCGGCCAGTTCATCAGTTCAAACTTGTCGGGGGAAAGTTGAGTGATTTCAAATAAGCCAGTGAAGCTTCTGTACTCCCAACTTTCGAGCAAGCTACGATCGCTCTCGGTTAAATCCGGCTGACTTTCGACAAATAGGTCGATCGGCGTTTTGTCTCCGACTTTACCTTCGATGGTAAAACTGTCAATCACTTGATTTTGCTGAGCAATATCGTAGCGCTCGCCAGTCGAGCGAGCAGCAGCATAAGCTTCCAAAGCTACCGCCAACTCTCCCTCAGCATCCAGCACAAAGTCAATTAAATTTTGCTTGAGTGTCCAAGCTCTTTCCAACATTTCATCCACAAGTAATACCAATTTTGAATGAGAGGATTTAGATTAACAATTGTCGGACTTGAAGCCACCGACGCTTTACGATCCGGCTGCGATTGAAGAAAGCGCATCGCGAACAATGACAGAAATATGCGATCGATGCCTCAGTCCTGAATTAGTTTAATTTTAAGGCTAATAGTCAAAAAAAAATGCCCATCTCCAAGCGAAGCATCGCGATTTTGTAAAAAGGGTTTATTAGGAGTGCGATCGTCCCGCACAGCAAAGCCTATACGTCTCTAGCGAGTTCTCACAGCGAACAGTCCTGTGATATCGTTTCCGGTTACACCGGAATGATGTTGACTGGTGACTGTTGACTGTTGACAGTGAACAGTGAACAGTCAACAGTCAACAGTCAACAGTGAACTCGAATTTACTATTCCGATGCTAACGGATTTGATATGAAATAAAAATCGTGCTGAAAAATGCGATTTCAAGGGAGCATAAAAATACCCTCTCCGATGTAGAGAGGGGCTCAAAATCCCCAAAAACTTCGCTAAACTCGCATTAAAAACTGTGTCACCTATCAACAACAGTCCAAGACGCAGCAGCCGGGTTTTTTTTTATCCAACACTTCCCTCCATTCCGGTACCCGGCTAAAAATAACCGGAACGCTTGAGTTTGTGTGCGTCCAAGACTGAGAAATACTTCGCGTCAGCCCTTAGCGGCCGTCTTTGTCAATGTCGCCAGGAACAGCCCGTTCAACCCGATCCCAAGCGTCGCGCGTGGCGGGCTTCGCTTTTTCCCAAGTCACCTTAGATTTACCGCGATTTGTTTCGTAGTCGCGCTGCAAATCGTGTTCAATCTCGTTGAAGCTCTTACCACTACCGCGATAGCGGCTGTATCCCTCATAACCGGTGCGGTAAGCAGGCTGATAGTCTTCGTAAGTCGCGCTCGTTTCCACGTAAGGACGAGAACTGTAGTTGCTTTGCCAGTAAGCATCTTCTACCGTGGGGTCGATCGCCTCGCCCACACCTTTGCCCACCAAACCGCCACTAAACGAACCCACCACAGCGCCCACAACTGCTCCTACAGGCCCCCCGATGGCACCGCCGATCGCAGCACCTGCAGCACCCGCACCCGCCGCACCAATACCCGTTGCGACTGGATGAGCTCCCTTTTCCCCTGAAATTGGGTCTAGGTTAGCATCAGGTTCATGTACCGTTTTTTTGTCATCGCTCATGATACTTTTTTCCTTTTATCTAACTGTAACTATTATTAAATTTACCTTTTAAATTCATATCTATTCATCTGCCTTCAGGATGAAGCTGCTAGCTTAAAAAAGAGGGAAACGAGAACATACTTTTCGACTCAACAACGAGTTTTACAAGCTACTCTCAAGCGATAAGGTGCGCCTCGGCGCACCCTAGATCATTATGTTCACTTGAGTTCTGAGATCTGCTCAATTCTATACTCATCGAAGCTGTGTATTTACTACCAACTTGAGTTAGATATAAATCTCTTGATTTATTAGTTGCCAGTGACCTTTTCGATCAAATCTTCAGCTTTTTGAACTATGCCTTCTTGCGGGTGTTCTCCCTTGTACTCCTTTAAGCTTTCGTCGTAAGCTTTCTCGACGTTTGCAGGATTTTGAGAGGTTTTGACTATTTCATCGTAAGCTCCTGCTTGGGGATTGAGATCCTCGAAACTTGTTGCGGGTTCAGTAATTGTAGCTTCTTGCGGCGCGTGAGTCTTGTCTTGACCTGCGTAAGCAGCCTGACTGGGTACTACCGCTAGACTTAGCAGACCAATGAAAGCCAGCGTACAGACCAGCAAAATGCTTTGGCTCAATGTTTGTCCGAAAGCTTTTAAAACCCGCTTCATATCAACTTCTCCTCGTATTTTTCCGCAAAAATTATGGTGTTTGTCGCCCCTTCACTGCGATCGCACATTGACAACCTTGGTTCAAGCGCAATCTTTGTCGCAGCTACCGCATCTAGAGCGAGCGAAAAGGGATGTTTCCGATGATGTCCAATATCTTAAGCGCCTGCTTGTTAAAATTACTTCTACCAAAAGATAGATTAATTAGACAAGCGGAACTAATCTCCTATGAGGTGCGATCGCAATTCCGGCGAGGAGCCCTATGTAGAGGTTCTCCCATCAATTGCGAACCCCCTGACTCTTCTCTTGCTTCGCGTCTTTCGCGTCTTCGCAGTTCGGGAAAAAATCCCATTTACCAACATTTTAAATTGCTATAAATAACCTAAATAACTACAAAATAACCTGCTCTATGTCTAGGTTTCTGTTCTGCAGAGCTCCTTCAAATAGCTCAGTAGAAAGAGCTTGTTCTACCGACCAAACCCCCGGTTTTTCCAGTTTGCCTTCTAACATTAATTGAGCGATGCTGCCAGTCCCAATGCCAGTAGCGACGGCAGCATTTGGGTGTACCGCTGTCGAGCAAACTTTAGTCGGTTGACCGTTTTTGAGACCGGTCACTTGCGATCGCACGGCCACACCCACCCCACTAAAACTATTACTAACACTGGTCATCCCGTAACTGACGTAGGAGAGAAATTCAATCACGGAGTTATTTTTGAGCCAGCTAGCGGGCCAATACTTAGCAACAAACCAGGTAAGGTGATTGTAAAGGTCGGGAGACGTACCGAATTTAGTCACAACTGATTTGACGGGGAAAGTGTCGGGCAAAGTGATTGATTCCGGCATATCGAACCAGTAAACCCCTGTTTTGCCGTAGGGTGCGGGAAATTCAATTGTTTCGCGATGGCTGTAGGGTTTTACTTGGTGCCACTGGCGATCTTCCCAAACCTCAAAAGGAGTTTGCAAACCTAAAAAAGTGGTTCTCATTACTGTAACACCAGCGCCGCCAGAACCTCCGACTACATAACTTAAATGGATGTGTTCTGCTTCATCTAATTGTTCCACATCTCGGCGCACCATGCTGTTAGACACACCGGGAAAAATGCCCGTATTAATAATAGCAGTAATCCCAGCATTTTTAGCGGTTTCGCGCAATTCTAAAGCCTTGCGAGTAAAACTGCGGCTGTCACTGACATCAGTATAATTAACACCTGCTTCGATGCAAGTTTTCAGCACGCCGGCGTCTCGGTAGTGAAAAGGCCCCGCACAGTGAACGACAAGATTAGACTCTGAAACTGCTTTTTGCAGGGCTGCACTGTCCGCTAAATCAAAAGTTTGGTACTGCACCCTATCCGGCGGCAATCCCGGCCCAATAGAGGCTTCAGAGTTGCGTCCGGTAACAGTAATTTCCGCGTCGGTGTGGGTAACAAGGTCTTGGGCAACGCTGCTGCCAATTCGTCCCCGCCCGCCGACAATCAAAACTCGATTTGCCATCGCTAAAAAAAGGGTAACGCCACTTCCCAGTTTCTCAACTTGGGGCCGGCGTTTTCATCCGCATAAAGTATGAATTGAGGAGAATGCGAAAAGCTGGGGAATCGGCGGCGATCGCCCTGAACCGGAGATGGGGAGCGACTTCTACCAGCGACTTGCCTGTTCTGCTTTCATTAGAGGTTTGGCGGCGACACTAAGTTCAAAAATGCCTTCAGCGTTAACTTGTTCTTCTAATATTGAGAATTTTATCGATGGAATATACTCTGTGATCCAAAAATATTTAAACAGATTTGATGAAACGCAAAGCGTCGCCACCGATCGCGAAAGATGCACAAGATTTAGAAAAGGTATTGAGGGCGATCGCAAATCGTTTTCCCTTCATAGGAAATCAACCAGAAAAAATTCTCGCACTTGCACACTGATAAATGAACGCAGATAAACGCAGATGAATGGGAGCGTTATCTGCGTTTATCTGCCCTCATCTGCGGTTGCTAAAAATCTTACTTCTCATTACTCCGAAATACCGACTTACCCTTCGCTTTCAGAGAATTAGCCGCATCTGCCAAAGTCTGCGCGAAAGGCTGCTGCGAGTGCATGAAAACGCGAGCGGTATTGCGTCCCGGCATACCCGAAATCGATCCGCCCGGATGCGTTCCCGCCCCCGTCAGAAACAAACCGTCGATCGGCGTTTTGTAATTCGCCAACTCCGGTAAAGGACGGAAAAATATCATCTGATCCAACGTCATGTCAATGTGATAATAATTCCCCTTCAAAGCGCCCAAACGCTCTCCCAATTCCGCCGGACTTTCCACGTGGCGCCCTATAATTGAATTTTTGATATTTGGTGCGTATTCTGCTAATTTATCGATGCAGCGATCGGCAACTTTGTTTTTCAGCTCATCCGTCCAACCCGTACCGTGCTGGCCGGTTCCTTCAGCATTTTCGAGCTGGTAAGGAGCAAAAAATTCAATCCAAGCGGTATGGTGTCCGGGGGGAGCCATTGACGGGTCTCGTACCGTCGGAAACACCACATACATTGATGGGTCAGAGTCGGGGATTCTGCCGATTGAAGGCTCGCTGTGAGCAATTTCAACGTGTCTCACCGAGTCTGCAATTAAAACCGAACCGATTAAATATTCGTCCCGATGATTCCAGCGATCAAACTTGGGCATTTCATTGAGAGCTAAGTCTATTTTGAGAATAGTCTCGTTGTTGTTAACAATTTTGCGCTCCAATCTTTCCCGCAAATCCGGGTCGGCACTGTCAACATCGCTGGAGTCCATTAAGTGCAGAAACAAGCGCTTAGCATCAATATTAGAAATGACACCTTTTGTAGCGCGGTATTCCGTGCCGCCGGCAACTCGAACTCCCACAGCGCGACCATCATCAACTAATATTTTTTCGACGTGCTGGTCGGTAAGTACCACACCTGAATAGCTTTTCACTAAATTGAGCAGCGCTTGCACTAATGCACCCGTCCCGCCGCGCGGTCTTGCCATGCCGGGATTGTGTCTCATTGCCAGCATAATTGCGCCTACAGCAAGGGTTTTTTGCGAAGGAGGCGCGCCGAGTTCTGCAGCGAATCTTGCTAGGGGTGCTTTGATAAATTCCTCGTCAAACCACTCGTTGAGAATGTCTTCAGCGCTGGTCAGCATCGTGCGAATAAAGTCCAGCGTTTTGTTGGGTGAACCAATCACTGAAAATAAATCTTTGATCTTTGAAATATCGTAGTTGCCGGCAATATCTATGAGGGATTTTGGTGGCGCATTAAACATCGGAACCATTGCACCTAAAGCCCGCTGCCAAAAGTCTGTATATTCCGCATATTTTTTAGCATCGCGCTCGTTGTGGCGCGCAATTTCAGCACAAGTTTTTTCTACAGATTTGTGCGCTAAGAAATATTTCCCGTCGGGATGCGGACAAAAGGCAACAGGATCGCAGTAAAGATATTCTAAACCGTATTTTTCCAGTTCTAATTCTTCTACAACTGGCCCTAAATGGATAAATTCGTGGTCGATAGCGCACATATTGAATTTAAAATCTGGCAATTCGGGAATCGCAGCTTCAGTAGTTGCCGCGCCGCCGGGAACCGAACGTTTTTCTAACAACAGGACGGTATATCCCGCTTTGAGGAGATAAGAGGCGCAGACCAGTCCATTGTGACCTGCTCCTATGATAATCACGTCATACGTTTGCATAGATGAAGCTCTGGGGATAGGATATTTGGCTCATTTTACAAATGTTAACAAGTTGGCAGTCTCTACCAAGAGAAATAGATTTATCTTAAGAGATTAGTTTGAACATCTTACAAAAGAGAGAGTCTGTAACAAATATTTAACTGCGATCGCCCTGATTTCCTCTCTGATTTTAAGAGCGAGCGCCTGAATCAAAACTCGCGCCAGTATCATACCCCATTTAGTCGCGTTTATCTGGGATTAACACAAAACTTAAGCATCAGCAATATCTGCCAGATCAAGCCGAGTTTTTTAAATGAAGGAAGAGGCAAGAGGCAAGAGGTAAGAGGTAATAAAAAAAGTTTTGAGATTGTTTCCTTCCTGGCAACCCTGGGATTGGAAGGGTTAAGCCTTACAAAAATTACTTACTCAAAACTCAAAACTAATTACCAATTACCAATTAGTACATTGAGAAATATTACTTCATTTCCCGTAATGCCGCCTCAGATTTTTGTACACCCTCATTGTTGCCTTGCTGGCGGTAAGTGTTGAGGGCTTGTTGAAAAGCTTCCATTGCTTCGGATTTTTGATCGCGCGCTTTGAGTGCCGTACCCATATTGTAATAAGCTTCGGCCCTGTTTGGAGCGAGCTTAATCACTCGCCGAAAAGTGGTAATCGCTCCTAAAAAATCTTGTTTTTCTAGTTGAATTCGCCCTATTCCTGCGTGTGCTTCCACTAAATTAGGTCGCACCGCAATAGCCCGCTGATAAGCTACAAGCGCTCCGTCTAAGTCCTTTTGAGCCTGGAGAAGTCCGCCAATTTCTAGCTGCACTTCTGGATTGCGGGGTTCCAATTGGGCAGCTTCTTCAAAAGCTGCTAGCCCTTCGGAAGTATAGCCGGCACGCAGCAAAGCAGTGCCTAATTTTAACTGGACACCTGCTTGTTTGGGAGCGAGTTGGGCTGCTTCTTGGAGCACTGTAACTGCACTGGCAAAATTTCCCTGCTGGATCAATACTAAGCCCATTGAAGAGTAAGCTTGCCAATTTTTCGGATCGAGGGCGATCGCCTCTTGGTATGCTTTAAAAGAACCGCTGTAATCTTTTTGCTGAAAGAGTACCACTCCGAGACCGATCCGGGCATTGACATTTTTGCGATCGAGCGCAGCGGCGCGGCGGTAAGCTGTGGCTGCTGCCGGATAGTTTTGTAAATTCGCCATAGCATATCCTAAGGCGTATTGGAAGTCAGCATTGTTCGGTTCCAGACCGATCGCTTGTTGGTAAAATTCCACTGAGGCTTGATAGTTGCCTTGACGCGCTTCTAAATAGCCAATACCAGCAAAAATGCGCGGGTTTTCCGTATCTAAACGTGCCGCTTCCTGATAAATGGCGATCGCCTTACTGTAGTCTCCTGAATCTACAAACTCGCGCCCTTGTCGCAGCAGAGCATCTAAATCTGAATTATTTTGAGGTTTGACTTCAACTTCAACAGACGTTTCTGCTGAGAGCGCTATCTGCGGCGCTGCGACAGCGAATCCTGCTACTAGCAACGTACTGAATACCAAGAGACTTTGTTTGTGCACGGCCATTTGTTTCAAAGAGTGTGTGGAATGAAAGAGCGAGTTGCTGTCAGCTTGGCAAGCTGACAACATATGGTTTACCAGGAATCTTTGAGCGGCGAGATGTAGTAAATCTACAGAACAAGACCCACTCAAAATTTTCGCGACTGAGGCCAACTGATGATTGTAACAACAACTGATATCATCCAAGGAGCAGAAATTCAATCTTACCTGGGGATTGTAACTGCTGAGGTTGTCTACGGCACCAACGCCCTGCGAGATTTCTTCGCCGGCATTCGCGACATCATAGGCGGGCGCACCGGCAGTTACGAGGAAGTGTTTCTCAAGGGACAGCGAGATGCCCTCGCGGAACTGGAAAAACGGGCCCAGCGCCTGGGCGCCAATGCGGTAATCGGGGTGGAAGTTGACACCGGCACGATTAATGTAGACTCGAGCGGGGCTTTGCTGCTGATTACTGCCGTTGGAACGGCTGTAAGATTGCGTTAAGCTGTATTTTCTGTATACGTCCGCATTTCCTGTATACGTCCGGGAACTTTTCTAACGGGATAAAATAGTCCTGAGTCATCAGTCATCAGTCATCAATGATGCGCTAATAGCCGGTAGCTGGGGGCTGATGACTTTTTCGTTTCTTTCTTCAGACATAGATATGGTTATTTCCCCAGGCAGATATAGTTTTTATCAATCTCAGCCACAATAAATGCTGAGGTGAAAGATTGTTAAAAATTAAATCCAGTCTCAGAGGAAAAAAAAACCTATGTCATACGTAAATAGACCTGTAGATAACGTTGGTACCGAACCCGTGGTGGTAAATTCCGTGATGGAATACCACGATCGAGTACGTTGGGGCCCGATTTTTTCGGGTTTGGTAATTGCGATCGGCACACAACTGGTGTTAAGTGCATTGGGCGCTGCGATCGGCTTGAGCAACATTGCTAATTCAGGAGCTCCGCGCAGTATTTCAGGGGACGTGGGTACCGGCGTCGGAATTTGGTCAATTATCAGTTTGTTAATTAGTTTGGCCGTTGGCGGTTGGGTAACTGCTCGGGCTTGCGGTCCGATGAATCGCAACACAGCGCTTTTAAATGGAGCAATTTTGTGGGCAACTACCTTAACAATTGGCTCTTGGTTGTTAGCAAATGGCGTGGCCGGTACTTTTGGCGTCATAGCTGCGAATGCGGGAGAAGCAATTAATCAAGCGCAGCAGGGCGGCGTCGATTTGCCGAACCAAGCGCCTAACGTAACTGCTCAGGATACTCGCAATATTGCTGGTAATGCTGCGAAAGCTGGTTGGTCGTTTTTGTTCGGCTCACTATTGGGTTTAGTTGCTTCGATGGTAGGAGCATCTGCCGGCGCGCGCACTCCCCGGAATTACTCATAAAAGTTTCGTCAGAGACGGAAAGTTTATATTCAGGAAAGCACTTTGTTGAAGGTGCTTTTTTGTTGGTTTAATTTGGTTTCTCGTTCCCAGGTTCTACCGGGGAACGAGTATAAGAACGAGAAAAAGGACAGAAAGAAGTGCGAGGCGCACCCTATAAATTAAGCGCTGAAGTATTTGGCGGCTGGGTGATAGGTGATAATTGCGGTTGTTGATTGTTCCGGATACAGTTGTTCGCTTTCATCCATATACAGGTTGATACGATCGCACTTTAACAATTCCAATTGCTTGTACTGATCCGCCATATTCGGACAAGCCGGATAGCCGAAACTGTACCGCGAACCGCGATATCTTTGCGCCAGCATATCGCGAATGTTTTCCGGTTCCTCGCTACCAAAGCCCAATTCGCGCCGAATTCGCGCGTGAGTCCATTCGGCGATTGCTTCCGCTGTCTGTACCGCTAACCCGTGAAAGTAGAGATAGTCGGTATATTGATGGTTAGCAAACAGCTTTTGCGCGTACTCTGTAGCAATTTCTCCCACTGTCGCTACTTGCATGGGAAATACATCGATTTTACCCGATTCTTTGGGGGCGAAGAAGTCAGCAATGCACAGCCTGCGCGCCGATTTTTGCCGGGGAAATGTGAATGTTGCAGCCACAGGCAAGATGCCTGTGCCACTCTCTTTTGTGGGGCGGGCATCTTGCCCGCCACTGATTATTGTTTGCCCGCCATCCATGATTTCCGGATCGTACAAATGCAGAGAATTTTCCTCAGCTTGACAAGGAAAATATCCGTAAATTGCTTGCGGATGCAGTAGTTTTTCGCTGAGGACTTTGTGTTTCCATTCTTCCAATATGGGATAAACTTTCTCAGCTAAGAAAGCATCGTATTCTTCCCGCGATTGGTCTTTGGGCTTGCGGAACTGCCACTGACCGGCAACTAAAGCTTGCAAATCTAAGTGCCAGAAAATCTCCTCAAAGGGGATGTCTTCTCCCTGCAACAGTTTCGTTCCCCAGAAAGGAGGAGTCGGGCGATCGATATCTGCTGCAACTGCTTCGGATCGCCTGGTATCTATCACCACAGGAGTGTCTGCTTTCTTGGCATCTTCTACAGAGCTTTCTGGCGCCGCTTTAGCTTCTTTAACCGCGCCATTATCATCGTCTCTTTCATCTAAAAATCCTTGCAAGTCTTCCCATTTACCAGCAGATTTTGCTGGCATGAGTTTGTCCATAAAGTGCAAATCAGAAAACGCATCTTTGCCGTAAACAACTTTACCTTTGTAGGTATTTTGGCAGTCTTCATGCACAAACTTGGGAGTCAAAGCCGCGCCGCCCAAAATTACCGGAACCGTGATTCCTTTCTGGTTAAATACTTCCAGATTTTCTTTCATGAACGCGGTGGATTTTACCAGCAAGCCACTCATGGCGATACAGTCGGCTTTGTGCTTTTCGTAAGCTTCGATGATATTGTCAACCGACTGTTTAATTCCCAAGTTTATCACTCGGTAGCCGTTGTTTGATAGGATAATATCAACTAAGTTTTTGCCGATATCGTGAACGTCACCTTTGACAGTAGCGATGATGAATGTGCCTTTGGCATTGTCCCCCGATTCAGACTTTTCCATGTACGGTTCTAAATAGGCAACTGCCGCTTTCATGGTTTCTGCTGACTGCAATACAAAGGGCAGTTGCATTTGTCCCGAACCGAACAATTCTCCGACTACTTTCATCCCGTCTAACAGGAAAGTATTGATAATGTGGAGAGGCGGATAGGTTTCTAATGCTTTGGCGAGTTGGATGTCGAGCCCAATGCGTTCGCCGTCGATGATGTGCTGCTTGAGGCGTTCTTCTACCGGAAGGCTTGCGTCTTCTGTACGATCGCGCTTTGTAGTTTTGCCCGCAAACACCGTTGTCAGCTCGCCCAATGGGTCGTAAACGCAAATATCGCCGTCAAACTCGCGTTCGTCGTAGATCAGTTTACGGCAGATTTCTTGGTGTTTGGGGTCGATTTTGGCGATGGGCAAAATCTTATTCGGGCTGACAATGGCTGAGTCCATCCCCGCCTGCATTGCTTCGTGCAAAAACATGGAATTCAAAACTTGCCGCGCCGCCGGATTCAAGCCGAAGGAGATGTTAGAAACTCCTAAGATGACGTGACAACCGGGCAATTCTTGACGGATGCGGCGGATGGATTCGATGGTGGCTTTGCCGTTTTTTCTGTCTTCTTCAATCCCGGTGGAAATGGGCAAAGCTAGGGTGTCAAAAAAGATTTCCTCGGCTGGAATTCCGTAAGCGACGGCTGCGTTATAGGCGCGTTGGGCGATCGCAAATTTTTGGTCAGCAGTTCTGGCCATCCCGTCTTCGTCAATTGTACCGATAACTATGCCCGCGCCGTATTTTTTCGCCAACTCTAAAACTTGATAAAAACGCGGTTCTCCGTCTTCGTAGTTAGTGGAATTCAGCAAACATTTGCCGCCCGCAACTTTTAAGCCTGCTTCCATCTTTTCCCATTCGGTGGAATCCAGCATTAAAGGGAGAGTTGCATTAGTCACCACGCGGGAAACTAATTCTTTCATGTCTCGCACGCCATCGCGGCCGACATAATCCACGTTGACATCGAGAATGTGCGCGCCTTCTCGCACTTGTTCCCTCGCCATTGCTACTAAACCATCCCAGTCTTCGGCGTTTAGCAAATCGCGGCATTTTTTGGAACCGCTGGCGTTGAGTCTTTCGCCGACAATTAAGAAGGAATTCTCTTGTTCGTAGGGTTGGGCGCTATAAATTGAAGCGGCGGAAGGTTCCCAAGTAATTTCGCGGATTTTGGGCTTAAGAGTTTTGCCAATTTCTGATAGTTCGCGGATGTGATCGTAGCGGGTGCCGCAGCAGCCACCGATCACTTGCACGCCTAAGTCTTCGACAAAGCGCATCAAGGCCATTTTTAATTCTATTGGCGTGAGTTTGTAGTGCGCGTGGCCACCGATGTTTTCGGGTAAACCAGCGTTGGGAACGCAGGAAACGACGAAGGGCGAATGTTCCGAAAGGTATTTGACGTGTTCGGCCATGCGATCGGGCCCGGTGGCGCAGTTGAGGCCTAAGATATCTATGGGATACGGCTGCAAAATTGCCAGGGCGGCGCTGATATCGGAACCGACTAACATTGTGCCGGTGGCTTCCATTGTGACTGATACCATTAACGGAATTCGCGCGCCTTTTTTCTTAAATACTTCTTCAATGGCATTTAATGCTGATTTAATTTGCAGCACATCTTGACAAGTTTCGACAATAAATAAGTCAACGCCGCCGTCATAAAGTCCTTCTGCTTGTTCGGCAAAAGCGGCGGTGAGTGTGTCGAAATCGATGTGTCCTAATGTTGGCAATTTGGTGCCTGGCCCGATCGATCCTGCGACAAATCTCGGTTTTTCCGCTGTGGAAAATTCGGCGGCGATACCCTTGGCGAGTTCGGCGGCAGTTTTGTTGAGATAATATGCTTTGTCTGCTAAATCGTATTCGGCGAGCACGATGGAAGCGGCGCCAAAGGTGTCTGTTTCGATGACATCGGCCCCTGCTTCGAGGAATCCCCGGTGCACGTTGGCGACGGCTTCCGGTTTCGTGTGGACGAGATATTCGTTGCAGCCTTCGTATTCTTTGCCGCCAAAGTCTTCTGCGGTGAGGTTTTGGACTTGCAGGTTGGTTCCCATTGCGCCGTCGAAGACGATGACGGGGCGTGAGGGGTGGTGGAGTCGATCGAGGAATCTGCTATTCATAAGCGGTCAAAAAAAACGCAGGTGCTATATATTTACAATTTTATCTATTGTGCAATATTGTCAACAATTATGTGACTGTTGGCAAACGACTAATTACTGAAGGATTTAATGCTGCTGACAATAGTTTGGTCGTACCTGTAATTTTACCGATCGCCCTGGGTTTTTGTCAAAATTCTGTTGCGGGCGAGGCTTCGGGGGGAAAACGGGCGAATTGCAAGGGATTTTTTCGCTTAACTGGTGAAAAATTGGGCGAAAATGCGATCAACATAATTAAACGAGTCATATAGCAATCCTTGCAGGAGTCGTAAATTTTTACCCCACCCCAACCCACCCCGAACCCGCTCTGAGTCCGTAAGAAATTCACAAATGATGCGAGGATTGCTATATAATTAAAGCATTAAGATTTCTTTCTCATCCTTTTGTTGGAAGCTCTTTTAGGCAGTCGCTTAATTTCAGTTTCGCCTCCGGGAAATTCTACTTCTTCTCTAATTTCTAGCTCTACACTTTTAACATCGCTTCCGGTACTTTCTTCCTCTTCATCGCTTCCCTCATAATCCGGTAAATTTTCTATTAACTGCACGTCCAACCCACCATTTTGACTCGGCAATTGTGCGATTTCGTGAATAATTTCAGCTTCTCCAATCTCCTGCTCAATTTCCGCCGCCGTTAAATCTTCCTCCGTAGCAGGAAAGTTATCAATTTCTTGATTAATTTTATTTTCTATTATTTCTTTCTCTACTAGCTGCATAGATAACTGCTGGTTTTCCCTGGACAATTCCTCAACCTTAGTCGCAAGCATTCTAAGCTGTTCGTTGAGAACGCGAATTTCTCGGTTTTGCTGCTGAATCATTTCTTCGGCATCAGCAATAGTTCGATTTCTCTCTAATATCACCTCATTTTTAGTTTCTAATTCCAAAGCGCTCATAGCTGCTTTAATTACATTATAAAAATGCGGCTTAGATACATCAACTTGTTTAGCATTATGGCGACTTTTCCCCAAAAGTCCCATCTTCTCACCTTGCTTAACAGCCAAGACAAAACCTTGATGATTTTTTATTTTTAATTCTTTGACAAAATCCACTTGAACTAAACTGCAAATATATTTGTGACAGTCAAAATAAAATTCTGCTTTCATCAAAAAGCACCCCTTTCTGCTACAGTCCCGCAGAATTATAGCACGAACAGAGTTTTTGCGGTAAATAAAAAGAAATAAATAATCGATAGCCCATTTTGGTCAAAACTAAATTTCATCATCCACAACATCTTCCGGCAACTCTACCACACCCGCAATCAACTTCCAACAAGGGTCATCTCCCTGCCAATCATCGGGCCGCCAAGGCATACTTAAACTCACTGTTACCAAACAAGCTTTTTGCGGTCGATAGCCCAACTCTAACTTTCTAATACACACCGGATCGGTAATTGTTGCGCTCAGTTTTTGACCATGCTGCGTGATAATAGATCCTTTCCATTTATTACCACCTTCCTTTCTTTTAATTGGCTCGTTTACCGTAAATCTTACTGCTTTGACTAATTGCAAAGTTAGGCGATCGGACATTAGCAAAGACTGCATATATTCCACCGTAACATATCGCAAATCGTTGTGCAAAATATATTCTTGACTATTGCAATATTTCAGTAAATATGCTGGCTGAACTTTCGCTACTTGCCGCCATTCTCCCGGTAAAACCGAAAGATTTTCACACGCAAAGCCAAAGTCCGGCCCCGTCTTGGCCAGAGGGATTTCTAGAACATCTAACAACGCGGGTTCAAGTCTATTTATCTGCAGCATTTCTTTAGGAATTCGGCCATCTGGTAAGTCGGAAACAGGACGCACCCACTTACCTTGAAGTTCATTAATTCCGGCGATGCACCTGTCGCCGTTTTTCCAGGAATTAGCGAGACAAATTATTTGAGCCATTCGATTTTAGATTTTAGATTTTAGATTTTAGATTCATCCCACAATAATATAGTATTTTCACTAAATCAAAGATGATTAATTGTGACATTTTTCCACTTCTCGCTGAGATATTCAGCAACTAAGCGGCGGTGACAATTATGAGGTTTTGGTTCGCTACAAAGCAGACACCCGCCGTCTAAAAGATCTGATGAAACCTTGTGTTCAATTTGTCGATCGCCCATTAAGCCCAAAAACTTCTGTTCATAAACATCCCAATCTTCCTTTTTCTTTTTATAATCATCCAAAATATCTTGAGTCGGCGCTAAATCCAGCACATGAACATACTCAATATTACCAATGGTTCGCAGAAAATATTCTAAATCTTTCCGCTTAGCAAAACCTGCTAACTGTGATACATTATTTAGCCGTGTATCGATCACCCTGCGGACTCCCGCTTGCATCAAAATCCCAAAAAACTCCTCCGCACTTTTTTGAGTAAAACCAATTGTAAATAAATTAATTGCTTTCTTTGCTGACATAAGCAATTTCCCATCCGTGACGATAATAAGCTGTTTCTAAATCAACTATTTCCTGTTTAACTTGAGGCTCTAATTCAAACAAGCTTAATTGAATGGGTTCATCACTTTTTTTGCTTTTGTTAAACTTGCTCAAAAGTCTTTCTTCTAAATGCTGGTGCGATTCTAAATTACCGTCTGACAGAATATGATTAATCTGCAAGTTAAAATCTTTCAACTTGTGGCAGACTAAAATAGTCCGATGACAAGTGATCGGGTCTTTTTCCGCACACATTAAACTGATTTTATAATTGGCTGCGCCTTTGAGCAAGCGCTGAATTCCTGCTGAAAATAGAGGAGTTGCTGCTATGCGATCGTATAACGCTTTACCGCTAGTATCGTAACAGCTTAAATCCTCTGGCCTCGCGCCCAACTCTTTGCCTAAAAAAACATATTGAATGCCGACACTTGACAGAGAAGCTTTAATTTCGGATTTATTAAAATGAGGTAAATAGCGGCTAAAAGGATGCGATCGCACGTCCGCAACCGCCGTAATTCCGTGTTGGCGCAGCAGCAAAACAAACGCTTCCATACTCAGATTGGAGTGTCCGATCGTAAATAATTCCATTGCTTCGATCTTACTATTCAGTTCGCCTGCGCGAAGGAGAGTTTTTGCGGCCCGATGGTTTCAACCTGTAGACTTCAACCTGTGGGTTTTTTCACCAACTTTTGAATCACAAGTTGGACAGCCAGCAGCATCAAACCCAAAGATGCAAAAGCAAAAACACCCGCGCCCAAAGCCACAATCCCCATGACTAAAGTTCGCACAGCCGCGCCAATATTAATCGCAGTCACATTGTCAGAATGAATGGGCGAATTTGCAAAAGTTTGGACGATCGACAAAGTTAGTGCGTACAAAGCCGCCGCAAACCCGCCGGCGATCAGCGAACCAATCACGCACCGCAAAATCGTCGGCTGCGTGGAAGATGCAGAGGTTGCATCTCCAGCCGAACTCAGAGGCTTAGAAGTAGAATTTGGATTAGTTAAATCAGTCATTGCGATTTTAGATTTTAGATTTTAGATTTTAGATTTTTGGTTAATTTACCAAAACTAAAATCTCTGTTGAATGACATTTTATCAGTTCTTCGATCTCCATACACTCTGCGAAAAGTTAGATTCATCTTGACCCATAGCCTGTTACACAGGTTTAACGGGCGATCGCACCCTCTTGGAGTTACACCCTCGAAATCGGCGGTTTCGTCTCGTTTCCCCCCGAAAAAATCTGAATTCCAGTATTGCTAAACTGTGCTACCCAAAAATCCAAATCTGGAGAAGCGATCGCAATTTTAACCCGTTCCATAACTTGCTGAGCCTGCTCTGAAGACTCGGCCAGCGCAAACACCGTCGGCCCGGAACCCGACATCATCGTTCCCAAAGCCCCCGCCGACTCAAAAGCCTGCCGCAACTGCAACACCTGCGGGTACACGGGCAAAGCAACTTTTTCTAAATCGTTGTGTAGCAATTGACCAATTTTCGATCGATCTTTTTGGGCGATCGCCCCCACCATCGGGCCCGAATGCAACCGTTCCCGGCGACACCCCAAATCTTCCGCTGCACAATAGGAACTACTGAACTGCTGGCGATAAGTTTGATACGACCATGCCGTAGAAATACTGAGATTGCGATACTTCGCCAACACCACAGAAAAGCCCGCCAAATCAGGCAGAGGCGACAGTTTATCTCCGCGACCAGTTGCCAAGGCCGTACCTCCCGCAATGCAAAAGGGCACATCCGAACCCAAAGTTCCCCCCAACTCTTGCAACTCCGACTGAGTAAGTCCCAATTGCCACAGCAAATCCATCCCGACTAAAACCGCAGCCGCATTTGCAGAACCGCCTGCGAGTCCCGCCGCCACCGGAATCTGCTTGTGAATCGCAATCTCGACTCCGCCATATTTCGCCAAAGCATCGGGGAATTGCTTCGCCAACAAATCCGCCGCCCGGTAGGCCAGGTTATTCTTATCAGGAGGGACTTGCGGGTGATCGCAGCGCACGCGAATCGTGTCCGTACCGATCGCGCGCAAGTCAATTCGATCGGCTAAATCTATGCTTTGAAGTACCATCGCCAGTTCGTGATATCCGTCGGGGCGATCGCCTATGATTTCCAAATACAGATTGATTTTTGCTGAAGCTAACAGAGAATATGAACGCATAAATGATTAAGCCGCAGGTGAAAGAAACCCCTGGTTGCAATTAATTGACACCAGTCCGAGTCCATTTTCTCACAACTCAAAGGAAATATTATGCAGGAAATGTGGAAAAGTTTTTTTAGTTCAGGGTCATTTATTCCTCACGGTCACTGCTATCTCTGGCAGACCCCGTTAGTCTGGCTTCACCTGGCCTCAGATTCGATCATTGCACTAGCATATTTCTCTATCCCGATTACACTGATTTATTTTATTTCCAAACGCGAAGATTTGCCCTTTGACTGGATCTTTACCATGTTTGGAGCCTTTATCGTCGCCTGTGGCATCACTCACATATTTGAAGTCTGGACGCTTTGGCATCCCACCTATTGGCTTTCAGGAACAATGAAAGCAATTACCGCCCTTATTTCATTTGCTACAGCCATACTTTTGGTAGACTTAATGCCTCAAGCCCTAGCACTTCCCAGTCCCGCCCAGTTAGAATCCGCCAACCGACTCCTAGAAGCTGAAATTGTCGAGCGCCAATTAGCCGAAGCTGCACTACAAAAAGCTAAAGAAGAATTAGAAATTCGAGTTGAAGAACGCACCGCCGAGTTAAAGTCTCAAACTCAACATTTAGAATTTGCCAACCGACTCCTAGCATCGGAAATTGTCGAGCGCCAATTAGCCGAAGCTGCACTACAAAAAGCTAAAGAAGAATTAGAAATTCGAGTTGAAAAACGCACCGCCGAGTTAAAGTCTCAAACTCAACAGCTCGAACAAGCCTTGTCTGAATTGAAGCAGGCTCAATCCAAGCTAATTCATAGCGAAAAAATGTCATCTTTGGGGCAATTGGTCGCTGGGGTTGCTCATGAAATCAACAATCCCATTAACTTTATTTACGGCAATGTTACTTACGTTCGCGAGTATACCGAGAGTTTGCTAGACGTGCTCAATATTTATCAAGAGCAGTATCCAAATCCCTTACCCCCAGTCAAAGAAAAACTCAACTCTGTAGATTTAGATTTTCTCATATCTGACCTGCCAGAAATATTACTTTCTCTGAAAAACGGCGCCGAGCGCATTCTCGGTATTGTCAAGTCGCTGCGAATTTTTGCTCGCCATGACGAAGCAGAAATGAAATTAGCCGATATTCATGAAGGAATTGACAGTACACTGATGATTTTGCAAAGTCGATTGAATGCTCAGCCAGGTTTGTCGAGCATTCAAGTTATCAAAGAATATGGCAATATACCGAAAATAGAGTGCTATCCCGGACAGCTAAATCAAGTGTTTATGAATATCCTGGCTAATGCTATTGATGCTTTAGAAGAAGACAGTCACAGCGAGTCGATTGCAGCCAATCAAGCTAATCCCCGCCTTATCAAAATTTCTACCAAACTTTTAGACAGTGAAATGGTAGAAATCAGAATTAGCAACAACGGCCCCGAAATAACAGAATCGGTGATAAAGCACTTATTTAATCCCTTTTTTACCACTAAACCAGTAGGGAAAGGCATAGGGTTGGGTTTATCCATCGGCTATCAAATTATCACCGTAAGACATCTAGGCGAATTGCAGTGTATTTCTGCACCGGGGAAAGGTACGGAATTTATTATTAAAATTCCCATGAGGCTGAAATACACCTTGAAAAATGCACAAAAAACCTAAATTTAACTGCCCAAAATTCCCGGTTCCGTGGCACTAGACATCGGATAATTACTCCCGATTCAACATTATTTAATGTAAATTTATGGCTGTATCAAACTTCGTTTTGCACCGACATACTTTGAGATAAAAAACTATATCGAGTCCTGTGGATGCTCGGTAAACAAGCTGCTTATATTCAGGACTCAGAGTCTTTATTCAATAGCTACAGGACTGAATACGTAACTAAAAATTATTAAGATTTAGCTGACTGGACATAATATTATTACTCAAACTTACCCATTGAGCCACGCTTAAATCTTCTGCGCGAGATTGAGGATTTACCTGTAACTCTTCTAGCAGTTGAACCAGTTTATCTAAATCCACAGCTCCTTTCAAATTATTTCGCAGCATTTTGCGCTTGCTACCAAATCCCAACTTAACTAAATTCTCCAAATAGCGCGGATTAACCGCCGCAGTTTCTATCTGTCTGGGAAGCAGCCGCACCACGGCGGAATCGACTTTTGGCGGCGGAAAAAAGTCTTTAGACGGCACATCGCAAATTAACTCGCATTCTGCTAAATACTGCACCCGCACCGACAAAGCGCCAAAAGCTGTCGAACCAGGTTTAGCGTAAAGCCTTTGGGCCACTTCTTTCTGCACTAAGAGCACGATCGAATCGAAGGGTTTAGCAGCAGGAACAGATATTGTTCCCAGCAGTTTTTGCAGAATCGGGCCGGTGATATTATAGGGAATGTTGGCAACAACTTTATTCGGATTTTGGAATTTGGGAAAGGCCGTTAATTCAGCCTCTAAGTCCATTTCCAAGATGTCGCCTTGCAGCAGTAAAAAATTGTCGGTTTTGCCGAGTTGTTTGGCTAGCTTGAGACACAAATCTCGATCGATCTCCACAGCAACAACAGACTCAGCCGCAGGCAGCAAACGCCGAGTCAAAATCCCCGTACCCGGCCCAATTTCCAGGACGCGATCGCGATCCAAAGAAGCCGCTTTCACAATCTTATCTAAGGCTTTCTCGCTTTTGAGCCAATGTTGAGCAAACTGTTTCCGGGGTCTGGTCGATCGCATTTTTTGAATTTTTGGAGAAATCTTAGCCTGTCATTCTATCACAGCTCAATATTTTTTCCTAACCTAGGGTCATGTTTATTTTTGTTAACAAGGGTTGAATTAACCAAAAAACATGGGCACTATAAAAAATAAACGATAAAAAATAAATTAATTTATTCCCAATTACCAATTCCCCACAAATGAAATTCCAACGAGTATTTGGTACATTACCCAAAACCACAGCCAGCGCCCCCGGCAGAGTAAACCTGCTGGGCGAACACACAGACTACAACGATGGATTTGTACTTCCAACTGCGATTCCCCAGCGCACAACAGTACAAATCGGATTCAGCAGCGACGATCGACACCATTTTTATTCAGCAGAATATGACGAACTCATAAATTATTCAGACGACGATACCATACCGCAAAAATTCGTCAGTTATATCTGTGGCTGCTTGAGACTTTTAGAAAAAGAAGGATACAAAGTACCGCCAATAAATCTCTACATTACCTCGACTGTGCCGATCGGAGCCGGTTTGTCCAGCAGCGCCGCTTTAGAAATAGCAACCCTCCGAGGCCTGCGCGCGCTGCTGAACATCCCCCTAGACGACGTGCGGCTAGCTCAAATCGGACAGCAAGTCGAAATCCGATATGCCGGCTTGAACTGTGGCATCATGGATCAAATGGCGTCGAGTTTAGCAGACACCAACACCATGCTATTGATCGACACCCGCAGCCTCGAATGCCGCCCAATATCTTTTCCCACAAACACAGAAATTTTAATAATTGACAGTGGCGAAAGCCACGAACTCGCAGCAGGAAGCGGCTACAACCAGCGACGCGCCGAGTGCGAGGAATCCGCGCGCATATTGGGAGTTAAAGCTCTCAGGGATATCGCCGATCCCCAAGCTGTCGAAGTATTGCCGGAACCCCTCAGAAGACGAGCGCGGCACGTGGTTACTGAAAACAACCGGGTACTCGAAGCGATAAAATCTTTGCCAGCAGAGCGTTTTGGCGAGTTAATGAATGCTTCCCATGCCAGTCAGCGCGACGACTACGAAGTTTCGGTGCCGGCAGTAGATGCGCTGGCGGCCATCTTGCAGTCAATTCCCGGAGTCTTCGGCGCAAGGCTGACGGGCGGAGGTTTTGGCGGTGCTTGCGTAGCGCTTGTGGAGAGTGGGAAAGCGGGTGCGATCGCATCCGAGGCGATGGATCGCTACCAGCGCACGGGTTATACCGGCCGCGTTTTGGTTCCAGAAGTTAATGTTACTTCTTAACTCCAGAACTATCTCCCGACAGGGAAGGCCACCGCACAGTCACGATTACCGAATCCTCCTCGGCAGACCAATAATGAGGCACTCCCGGCAGCCACAGAGCATAATCTCCTTCGCGAGAAAGCAAGATTTCTTGCTCTGGAAATTGCAGGCGAAACCGCCCTTTTACCAGGATAGAAAGCGTCGTGGCTTCCGCATTTACCGCCCACTGAGTCCTACAATCTCCGGCGGGGTGAGTGCCCCATTTTACCTCTAAAACAGAAGTCGATCGCGGGTCATCTTCAGGCGTCATAAAATGACCCGCAAACCAACCGCCCCGACTTGCATCTTCAGCGCCGGCATTTCCGAAAATCACTTGAGATGACATCAGCTAATCAGGTAAACAACAAAGATGGTTAGATCTGACATCTTGCACCATTCTCAAGAACAAGCAAGATGCCTGTTCCACAATAAGATTGATCTCTTGTGGAACAGGCATCTTGCCTGTTCCTAAACAACTAATTGATATTGGTGCAATATCTCAGTTAGAGCTGACACCTTGCCCCATTTTCAATAACCTTTTTATGGGCGGGCAGGATGCCCACCCCACAAGAAATTCACTCTTTGTGGAATAGGCATCTTGCCTGTTCTGGAGAATAGTGCTCTGGGCGTGAGTTAAATCGGGGGGAGTAATCTAACTTATTACTTGCGGCCCGAAGGTTGACCTTCCGTACTCGCTATTTCCCCAGCTTCCATCAACTGCTTAAAGCGACGCAAATCATTGGCAATTTGCTGTTCGGGAGCTTCGCCAAAGAGTTTAGCAGCACCAGCACCAATTGCACCGCCCGGAGGATTGTATTCGATGACAACTTTTACCTCTGTACCGCGCCCTGCAGATGCCGGTTGAAAGCGCACAAAACCCGAATTGTCAATATCAGATCCTTCAACAGACGCCCAAGCAATTAAGCGATTTTCTTCTTCGCGGACAATCTCTGCATCCCATTCCACACTATTGCCCATCGGCGCGCTGGCAATCCAGTGAGAACGGTTTTCATCGATGACAGTAACGTGTTTCAGATGCTTCATAAACCGAGGCAAATTTTCAAAATTGCGCCATAAACGGTACAATTCATCAGCCGGTTTGTCGATCGTCACTGTCTTTTCAACTTTAATGCTTTGATTAGGGTCGGTAGCCGACTGCAAACTCTCCACAACCCCCAGTCCGCGAGCCGCTAAACCGCCGCCCGCAGCCGCCAGCAAAGCACCTCTCAAAGAACGCTGCGACAAACCAAAAAGCACCAGCGCCCCGCCGCCAATTAAAGATGCCCAGCGTTCGGTATCGCCGCTGCTACTTTGGTTTTGTTTGTCGGAATTTGTCATTGAACTAGATTCCATTGGTTTAAACTTGGTAAATTAATAGCGAAAAATAGCGGCTAAAGGCGCCTCGTCCGGTACTTGTTCCGGCGGCATCGCGTAAACAGTTCCACCGTTGAGAATAGTTTGAATTGCTGCCGCATTCAACAAATCTTCGTCGCCCAATTCTGCATCTGGGTGGATTTGCACCGAGTTCGTATCGGGATTAAAACTACCCCACTTCTGAACGCCAAGAGCAACAAATAGTCGATCGACCCGTCCAAAATAAGCAGCCGAAACAGCTTCTTTCAAGTCAGCAGAAATTTTATCGCTTCCTGTCAGATCGTGGTATTGTGCGATCGCCTCTGACTGAGCCTGCAAAAATAAAGGTTCCACCAGCGGCAAAGCTTCGGCCCGCAACTCTTCCGGCTTGAGAAGTTTCTGATTGCCTGTAATTCCCTCTTCAAATAAATGCGGGTAGGTATTGGCTTCTCGGTAAAGCGGGAGCAAATATTCAACTCCAGCTAACACTAAAGGAGCTTTTTTATTACGCAAATATTTGTGCAGCGCCGCATCGATTATGTGGAAATACTGCAATATTTCCTGCTGGGGCTCATCTCGATCCGGACTTCCTTGGCCGTGAAAACTTCCCGGCTGCTGAAAAGAATTATTAGTGCCTCCTTTTGAAGTAGCAATCCGAAACTGACCATCTTTAGCTGTCGGGTCATATTGCAGAGCCTCCTCAAGGCTTTTCGGCAAGTTTTCAACTTCAACTTCCCGAGCACTGTAAGCCGTACACTCAATCAGCCTCACTTCCTTCTGACTGAGAGCTAAAACATAAAATAAATTATTTCCTGTCAGCATAGGCATCAGCGGTTTGACGTGAAAATTGTCGCTTACAACCACTAATTCCTCAAAATTCACCGGACAGCTATAGTACCGGAAAAATCCTGAACCCACAAAAATCGCCAGCAGGTTGCTTTGATTTTCCCAAAAGTTTTCCTGGTCAATTTCTGCTCGGACTGGATCTAGCAATTCCCCAGCTTCTTTTTTGTCAAATCCGTACTCTACTATTTTGTCTTCAGCCTCTCTGATTAAATTTTTGAACCGAATCGGGTTTTGTTGAATTTCTGTTCCTTGAGCGACTGGCATATAAATAGAGACGCACAATCCAGAAGATTGTTGTACCAGCGCTTTGAGTTCCTCTACAGATATTAAGTTCACCGCTGAAACTCCTTTGCTAAGGGGTTTTGTAATAAAAACAATCGATTGTTTAAAATGTATCTCTCCTGACATGGCCCCTGCGTCTGCCTAAAGTAATGATCGCCTGCTGTAGAGCCTTTCATCCCCAAACTAAAACGGGGTTTGCAGCCGCTGTTCCAATCGAAGTGCTTATGACCTAAGATAGACGCGCCTAACTCGGGCGTTACTTTACCATAATTTAATTTAGCCGGGTTCAAATACTCGTTATATATAATAATGAAAACAAAAATTTTTCTGGGGTTGCTCTGGGCAACATTTATTGCCTACACCTTACTGCTAGCTCCTCTCGATCAGCCCGGAACGCTAACAGTTATGGAAAAAATGCTCAAGTTGCAGCTAGAAGGAATTAACCCCTACCTTGTCACCATATTCGCTCTCATGGGAGTGTGGCCGATGGTCTACGCTTGCCTCTTATTCATTGATGAGAAAACCCAAAATATATCCGCTTGGCCTGCTTTCATCGCTTCCAATGGCGCGGGCATCATCGGCTTAATTCCCTATTTACTCCTCCGCCAGCCTCAGCCACAATTTTCCGATCGCAAAGATATGTTGATCAAAATATCAGACTCCCGCTGGACAGGCATTCTACTTTTACTAACTACTATCTGGCTGTTAGCTTGGGCTTGGTTAAATGGAGATTGGGGAGATTATGTCAAGCAGTGGCAGTCAATTCCTTTTGTGCATTTAATAACTTGGGATTGTTGCTTGATGGCTGTAATATTTCCCTCACTTTTGGGAGACGACATGGCACGCCGTGGACTCGCGGACGATCGCATTTTTTGGGCAGTGTCTCTAGTTCCGCTGTTAGGGCCGCTAACTTATCTTTGTCTACGCCCCCCTCTGCCAGAATCTGCAACTGAAATCGCCACTTTCCCACTGACAGCCAGAAATTGAAACATTGAAAAGTTTGCTAGTGTTCAAGATGTGATGATATAGGAGTAAAGTTTATTTCCTTCTCGTCTCCTCATGCCTGCCTTTCCAACCTGTGCCTCTTCCCGAACCGTCAAAAATGGTCGCATCCACAACGGTAAACAGCGATTTAGCGGAGTTTTGCTCGGTACGAGTTGCGGCAGTTGCGGGAGGGTTTGAGCAAGAGTATTCGGAATTTGGAGCGGAATGCGGAGGCTTATACGGGTGAACTCGTCGCCTCTGGCGTACCTAAAGACCACATTGTTCTTGCTTTCCATCCACCCGAAGTCCGACAGCCTACTGGATATGCGCTCGCATAGCTTCTCCTCTTGACCAAGATTTTAGACAATCGCTGGCGATCGCCATTTACTCAGAAAACGAGTAAAGGGGCAAGCTTTGTTATATAAAGCTTAACCCCTCTAACTCGCGCCAGGGATAGGATTAATAGGGCAAAGAGTTTTAATGCCGAGGCCCGACAGTCGATAGATTCAACCCGCTATCATAGATGTCGTCAGCAATCTGAAGTCCAAGCGGAATACCACCAATATGCTGACCGAGGTCGGGATTGCCTGCACAATCTGTAGCAAAAGCATCAAATACCCAATGCACTCCTAAAAAGACACGACTGATGCCATTTTCGATAATCATTTGCCACAGCCCACCAGGGAAACTGCGAACGTGTTTGGGTCGGACAGTTCCCTTATTGTCTCGGCTAATGCCATTTAACTCATCAGAGACGAAGGTAATCCCATCAAACAAGCAGTCATCGCTGTGGCTAGTTACGCCATAAAACCGTCGGGTAATATGCAACGCGGCTGCACCGAACGTAGCGTGTCCAGAAGGATAGGCTGGAAAAGGTGGCGTAAAGTTTTTCCCGGTGGAATTCGTATTCGGTGCCCCTAGTGGTAACCAAAAGGGGTCAGCATCCTCAGAGAGGACGTTATTGCCAGTAGCCGCTGGGCCTAATGAGGGCTCGTCTTCCCGAATGCCGACGACAGGTCGCCATAAATCGTGAATGTATTTCTGATCCCAGGCTAAAATACCCGCATCTCCCATTGCAGCATTCACTAGCGCAAAAAGACGAGCATTTTGATCGACAGTATTATTCTGAGCGATCGCCACGGCACGGACAATCTGGTTGTACAACCGAGGGGGTGTCCCTAACTCAACAGCGCCATCATAGCCCCAGTAGATGCCGATGAGTGTTTCATTTGCAGTTCGAGGAGAAATATCTGCAGGCAAAGTTCCCATCAATTCAGGTGCAATCCCTTTCCCGCGCACCTGTCTCAGGGCGTTGATATACTCAGGACTTTCTAGCTGAGGTGGAGCATCTAACTCATGACGGTTAGTGATAGCAAAACCTCTTGATTGTGCGCCATAGAAGGGCGCATGAAAACCTTGATTGCTATTATCTGGATCGGGACGGTGTGCGCCACGAGCCACTGATGCAGCATAGCCATTATCGCTAGCGCTAGGATCGTCCTGCCGCTTCTCTAAGATTTTTTGAGCTACCAAAAGACCAAATTCATGACCTTCTTGTAGGCCGTCTCCTTCTAAACCTGCTTGAGTATGTTTCAGATTAAAAAAGGATTTTTGACTGGGATACAAGCTAGACAATGTAGCGTGGGCAGCGGCGGCTACCGCAGCATTGGCTGAGGCATTGGGTTTCGGACTAGGTAAGTTAGGAAGATAAGGAGATAAGTTAACTGGAACGACTGGATTACCCTGTACCCGTGCATAAGCGTCATACATAGCTAAGTGAACGATCGCCAAAGCGCGAGAACTTAGAGTGGGGCCTGGTTGCTCTTTCTTTCCGTTAGTAAAACTAACGCGATTGGCTTCGAGTGCGACTTCATTCCAATACAGAATTGGGTCCATTGTTTCTCCTAGTAATAGTTAAGTATGGCTGCTTACAAACGCCCAAACGGTAATGTGTTGGGCTATAATAAGGGGGATTTTGCTAATTTTAGTGGTCGCTAATTTCAGCTTGAGTTCACCCTTACCTTCAGTTAGTAAATCTAGCTGACGAGTTTTCCTCAGTGCGCTCATTCTCACTAAAGTTTGAGGCAATTGCCTAGTCACTTTTTCTAGTTACCTCAAATGAGTGTCACTCGTTTGAGTGACATCGCAACTTTGCCCAAAATTTGCAGATTTTGCTGAACTAATACGGCAACCAGCCAGGGAAAATAAGTAATAATTTGGAGCGAAACATTTTCCTAGGGTGTGTAGAATTCGCTGCCGATCGAGCGATCGCAACTTGCATCGTATAGGAGAGATATAGAGGGAGCCTAAACAAAAAAGAAGAAGCTGGGCAATTGCTGCGGTCAGAACCTGGTTTTTGGGCGATCGTACAAACTCTGATAATCTTGCCAAGTCGCAGGTAAGCGTATTACAGAACCCGCAGCCCATTGAATTTTTTATAGTGAGATGAGGGCAAGCATGGTCTAAGCTCGCTTTTGCAGCCATTGATTTTAATGATAGATCGTGAGGCATTGAGTGCGATCGAATTTGAGCCTTGCCAATTGCTCGATTTGATTCTCGACTATTTCAATCTGTGCGCTTTATCTAATCGGTGTTTCACCAGGTATTTCACCCTCAAGAATTGTCTCTTCAAGATTCGCCCCTTCAAGATTCGCCCGTTGAAGCTCCGCCCGTTGAAGATTCGCCCCTTGAAGATTCGCCTCTATAAGCTTCGCCTCTATAAGATTCGCCCCTTGAAGATTCGCCCCTTCAAGATTCGCCCCTTGAAGATTCGCCCCTTGAAGATTCGCCCCTTCAAGATTCGCCCCTTGAAGATTCGCCCCTTCAAGATTCGCCCCTTCAAGATTCGCCCATTGAAGATCCGCCCCTTGAAGATTCGCCCGTTGAAGATTCGCCCCTTGAAGATTCGCCCGTTGAAGATTCACATCTTGAAGATTTGCACGAATAAAATTCGCATATAAAAGTTGTGAGCCTTGAAGATTTGACCCCCTAAAATCCGCCTGATAAAAATCTCTCATATACAAACTACATTCTGATATATCTAAATAGCTCAGGCAATAAAAAGACATGGGATTTGAGGGTCCTGTTCTTTGCCCTTGGAGTCTTGCTAGTAATATTCCAAAAGCGTCATGAGAAGGAAAATTAATTTCTGATACCTCTTTAGTTAAACGATTGAAAACACCTAAAATAGCCAATAAACTATCTTCTGAATTGCGGGCTTGTCGATTCTCTTCCTGAAAGTTAGGTCTGGGGTCTAGGCGTTCCATTGGCATTCCATGCCGCAGCATGAACCCAATTAGATGACAGAAGGTCTGCTGCCATTTAGCAACATCAGAGGAATCTTGCAGATACTCCAACCCCACTTCATCTAGAACAAATTTGAATAGATATTCATCCATTGCAGATGAGCCACAGAGAATTGCCCAACGTTGTAGCGCCTCGCGTTCGTCCCAGCCTTCATCCGGATCTGTCTGGCGGTCTTCTAACTTTTTGTGAATCAGCCGCACCTCTCGCACAATCCGTTTTGCCGTCAGATATTCACCAAAGCTTTTGTGGGTAAATTCAAAAGTCTTTTCCCCAGAGTTATCGTTCCCACTTTGACGGAAGTAGAAAGCAGTAAATAAGCGCGTTACGCTAGCTTTATAATCCTCTTGGAAGCCTGTTTGAAAACGTGTTAACAAATCTTTCATCCGACTCTTATCACAGTGGCTTTCAATCTCTTTGACAGTAGTAGTTCGTCCATTACCATGCCAGGAAGCTAAAGCAATTTCTTCGAGAAGCCGAACAAAATCTTTCTCCTCAATTCCTTTAATCGCAACGTGTTGATCGGCAGCCCAACCGCGTTCATAAATAGCTTTGAGTAAATCAGCATAGACCGCATTTAGGTTCGTTTCCTCCGAAAACTTCAGTGCACCTCGTTTCAGGCTAAGGGCAACTAGGTAATTAAGCAGGGGTTGAGCCGTAATCTCGGTCAGATTTCCTTGGTTTAGCTCTGGCGGTAAACCAGTATAGCCACTTCCACTTGGTTTACCGTAGCGCTGCCACCAAAGCTGTCGTTGGTCTTGCTGTAGTAACTTTTTGGTATCGACATAGTGCTGCTTGCGGTCATGTTCGGGTAAAAAGTAAGGAAGAACATAGAAAATTTGCCCTTCTTTACGGAAGGCAGGTTCATTTGCCTGTACAACAACTTCCCGACCACTGATCAACACCTGCACACAAGTTTTGTGCTGGTTAAATCGCTCTACCTTGCGCTGTACCTCTCCCACAAAGTCTTGAGCCGTTTTCTCAGCAATCTTGCCCTGCATGGCTAGTTCATCCAAGCCATCAAAAATAATCAGCAGGCGCTCTTCCCGATGCTCTGCATCCAAAGGATTGTCGGGCAAAATACGATCGAACTTGACGAATTTTCCAACCGCATCAATCAGATCGTCTGATGGCTCAAAGTGATGTAAGGGAATAAACAAAACTCGAATATTTCCTTTCTCGGCCACCTTTGCAGCAAACATTTTGGTTAAAGAAGATTTGCCACTACCGGGGCCACCGCTAATCAGTCGAATAGCATCATCTCGTTTTGCTTTACTTAACCAGTCTTCTAATTCTGCTTCCAACTCAACCACAACTCGTTCAAATTGTCTGCTGCTTCCAATCCTCTCTTCTAGGTCTTCATCTTTCTGCTTTTCTACTTTGCGGTTATAGTAAGCCCGAAGCGGCACAAATACTTGCTTCAAACTGAAAGCTTCCCCAAACATAGGTTCTTCTACCTGTTTTTGCAGCCACGTTGAATAGCGCAACCATGCTTGTAACCGTTCATTGGCTTGAGTAAACGGAGTATCCAGCTTTTCTTGAAGTACCGCATAGTCTTTTGGGCGGCTACCCCATTCCTCATGAAGTGCCGCCGCGAAATACAGCACTTCCGGATGTTATGAGGTACAATAGAATCGACTAAAAATAATATACCAATGAAAGCATACTCAGTAGATTTGCGATCCAAAATAGTAGCAGCCCATGTCGAGCAGAAGCTGTCGATCAGAAAAACAGCAGAAATATTTGCCTGCAGTAAAAGCTTAGTTCAAAAACTTGTCAAGCAACAAAAAATAGAGGGGAATTTACAGCCTAAACCGAGGGGTAAACCCAGATTCAGTCATTTGAATAATGCGTCACAAGAGTTAAGAGAAATAGTGGTCACACATCCCGATGCAACTTTGGTAGAATTGTGTGAGTTGTTCGCCCAAAAGACAGGAAATTGGGTAGGCAGAACAGCCATGTGTAGCGCCTTACAGAAGTTGGGATTAAATCGTAAAAAAAAACAGTCAGGAGTAGCCAAGCAGGCACAGAAAGAGTGATGAAGTTAAGGTTAGACTATTGGGAAAAAGTCAAGGATATCGAGCCAAAAAATCTAGTATTTTTAGATGAGACTGGAGTATTGCTAGGTTTAACCAGAACTCATGCACGTTCGCAACGAGGAACTAGAGCCTATGCGGTCAAACCTTTTTATCGAGGCAAGAAAGTCACAGTAATTGGTGCAATTAGCCTCACGAAAGTAGTGGCATTAATGACCCTGGACAACTCGATGGATAGCAAAGCATTTGAGGTGTTTATCGAGAAATGTTTAGTGCCACAATTGTGGCCCGGAGCCGTAGTAGTGATGGATAACTTACCAGCGCATAAAGTAGATTCAATTACATCGATGATTGCCGTGGTGGGTGCTTCTATTTTATGTTTATCCCCATACTCTCCTGATTTTAATCCGATTGAATTATGGTGGTCGCAACTTAAATCTTTATTGCGACAGTTTTCACCAACCAGCACTAAAATGGTTGACACGATAATTGCTGTGGCTCTTGACTTAATTAATCCGAAACATCTCAAAAACTGGTTTACTAATTGCTGCTACTGTACCTCATAACATCCGGAAGTGCTGTAAATGGGTAGCCGCTGGCTGATTGCCTTTGCTTCTACCTCACTCAAGCCAGAATGTATTAGCCACTGGGTAAAAGCTGGTTGAATCACCCCAAGGATCTTATCTTTCTCAGGGTGTTCAAAAAACTTTTTATTGATTAATAAACTACTATTAGCTAAAGCGTCATTAATTTGAGTCTGCAATAATTTGAAATTAAACTTCTCCGATTCCAGCTCTGTTTTTTCGTCAACCAGGTTCTTCATTGCCTGGAACAACGAGCGGTAAACGAACAACCAGGCAATTTCTTCAGCACCTGCTGCTAAACCTAATGCACCCAGAGCATCAACTCCATCCGCTGCAAGGCTGTCCCACTTCCCAAAAGCAATGTCTACACCTACTTTGCCTAGTGCCTTAGAAAAATCCTTAAAGTTGACTTGGATCGATTTTTTCAATACCGGAACGGGCTTTTTGATTGAAAATCCCGACTCATTATTCATATTTTATTCCGTTTTTTAATTACTAGAAAATCTATGACCCATATACAAGCTATAAGCCAAACCCAAATCCAGTGGTAGAAAAACTCAAAAAATTGAAGGCTCAAAAGCTGGCGATACTTCCTTAGCTTACTTCATTTATCGCCCTAAACTCACACCGCGAGATAATTCCTCGATCGCAATTTTCAGCTCAATACTCTGTAAAGTATTATTTGTGCATTAGGCGTAGGCAGGAAGTGGCTCATAAACGAGTTGCATGAGTTTTTCTGAAGGAACGGTTTCCATTGCATAGGTATTACCTTGAGCATCGGCGAAATCTACTAGATAAGCGCGATCGTCAAAGCTCATCAGAATAGTGCCAACTTGTCCGGGCCGGAGCAAAATTGGCTCAGAGGTGTCTTTATGGATTGCCTGAATTTCTTCGGTCAAGGCAACAACATCATACTCGTGTAACGTCATCACAATATCCTCAGTTATTGACAGGATAGGTATTCGCTCTTTTTTAACCGCAGATTAACGCAGATTAACGCAGATAGGAGAATGGCGTTCGCTATTTTACCCTAAACAAACAAAACCCGCTAGATGCGGGTTTTGTTTTAATAATTGCTATTTAACTAATTACTACATCACAACTGCACTAATCAAAGTTTGCACATTTTGTACAACAGCAGTAGTAAAATTATGAGTCACAGGCAAACTATCAACCACTATTCCGGCGCACAATAGCATCAGGTACAGAATAGAGTATTTAAAGAGCGATCGCGCAACCTTCTTATCCTCGGGAGTCTGCAACAGCAACCAAGCTTTTTGGGCAAAAATAGCACCGAGGAAAATAGCTGTTCCCGCATACACCGCGCCCGCTAAATGCAGGGGATAAACTAGCAGCAAAGTTGCAGGAATCATTAATAGCGTGTAAATCCAAATTTGGCGGGCTGTCTCTTCGTCGCCCTCAATTACGGGTAACATCGGGACGCCTACTTCCTTGTATTCGTCGCGAATCATCATTGCTAATGCCCAAAAATGCGGCGGTGTCCACAGGAATATAATCCCAAACAGCAGCCACGCACCCCAACTCAAATCTCCCGTCACCGCAGCCCACCCAACTAGCGGGGGAATCGCCCCTGCTGCACCGCCGATGACGATGTTTTGCACGCTGTGACGCTTCAGCCAGTGGGTGTAAATTAGGACGTAGAAAACGATGCCTGACATTGCTAGCAATGCGGCTAATAAGTTGGCAACAACTGTCAGCAATGTAAAGGATATTGTAGCTAGGGCGATCGCAAATATCAAAGCATCGCGCTTCTTGACACGCCCGGAAGGAATCGGCCGCCACCGGGTGCGCTCCATAATATAATCGATGTCGCTGTCGTAAACACAATTAATCGTATTCGCCGACGCAGAAGCTAAAGCGCCTCCGGTAATAGTTGATACCAGCAATAGCGGATCGACTTCTCCTTTGGCGGCCATCCACATTCCTGCTGAGGTAGTGATTAGCAGCAGTAAAATAATTCTGGGTTTTGTTAGTTGATAGTAACTTTTCACCACTTGCGAAAAGTTTTCGTGGAGGCGGGGGCTGTCGTTGGTAAGGATTTCTTGCATCGGTTGTAAGCTGTTAGTAATTATTTGCGAATTCGTCATTAGGTTGTATGGGCGGGTTTTCCGATAAATATTTGCTGTAGCTACAAGGATTAATAAACCCGCCCCATCTTACTCTCAAGAGGTAGGGTGCGTCAGAACAGTAAAACCTGTTGAAGTCGAAATAATCAATGTCTGACGCACCCTACTTGGCTTTAGTCTTATCTCTCAAGCTGATAAAACTCGATCGCGCCAAGCTAAAACACTAAAAGCTATCAGGGTTCCCAGCAAAGCAGCACCGACTGCTTGGTGGGCGACTGTCAGCGGTTCTACCTGAAGGTGCAACCGGAAAGTTGCTAATCCCAGAACTAATTGAGCAATGAGGCAAACACTCGCCCAATTAGCCAGTTTTCGCAATTTTGGACTCAGTGCAGGCTGTCGCCAAGCCAGGACTGCTAAGGCTAAAGTCGCTGCTGTAGCTGGTACGATACCGGCGATGTGGCTGTTCATTACCGAGCACAATTCTGAGGAATCCAAACATTGGTGCAGCGCCCATCTAGAGCCTACTAATGCTCCTAGCAAACTTTGCAGGTAAACTAACAATGCTGCGATCGAACTTACCCAAGCCAATTTGCCGACATTTCCTGTAGCTTCGTAGGGAGTCAGCATGAAACCGATGACTAGCAGGGCGCCAAAAAATAGTAAAGCTGTTCCCAAGTGAGCGGTAACGATGTCAAATCTCAGCAGTTGTGTTACTGTCAAGCCGCCCAATACGCCCTGAAAAACGATTAAAAATAGTGCTCCGGCGCTCGCCCAAGGCAGCCATTTTGGCAGGCGGCTGCGGTAAAACAAAGATAGTCCTAAAAGTGCGATCGCACTTAAGCCGATCGCTGCTGCGTCCAACCGGTGAAACCATTCGAGAAATACCTGCAAATTCATTTGCGCTGCGGGTATTAATTGACCGTAGCACAGCGGCCAGTCGGGGCAAGCGAGCCCCGCATTCATGACTCGTGTGGCGCTGCCTACAGCCATTAACAGCCAGGTTGCGATCGCAATTTTCCACACTAGGCCGCGGATAATATCTTTTGGCTGCCACTGCACTCCTGCTGCTGCGTTTGGCTGATTTAAAACTGAGTTTGCCATGGAATTTACCTTAGCCTTTGTTATCGATCGAACTTAATTAAATATTGAGGTTTTGCTGTGACTGAGCTTAGCCTAGCTTAACACTCTTTTTCTCTGACAAACCGTCATTTTTACTACCTTAGCGACACTTTTATCCAATTAGTTTGTCTTTATATTTTTTTCAACTTTCTTCTTTATATTACAAAAGATGTCATTTATTTTGTGAAACTTAAAAAAACTTTAATCTTTCCCCGCTCCGGGATAATTAAGAACTCCCCCACTGTCGAGATTTCACGGAATAATAAAGAGATAATTAAGAAAAAGAATTTAGATGATGATTGTGATATGAGCTGCTCAAAAGTGTGTACAAAAAACTAAACAACATCAAAAAACCTATAAACTATGATTTCCAACAAACTATATTGAGCTGATTGTTCTACCCTAGTAGGAAGTATGACGGCACATAAAATGGCAGTCAACAAGTTAAGCAAGCTAGAAGCCAGCGACTCTTAACTCCAGGCTTCGTAGCCGCGAGCAAGGAGTTAAAGGATGGAAAAAAACAAGAGAAATGCCAGCTTCCCTGCAGGCCCTAGTAGGCTGCGTAGCGATCGCACCCCCACCGATTGCAGACTCAGGAGACGCGGTTCCTGAAACAGCACCAGCAATCACCCCAGAAATGGCTCCCACCCCCAGCAGCGCCAAATACGGCAAAGAAGCCAAACTCTCAGAGACGGGACAATCCGCAGGTATCACAGTCAACCTCAGTGGGATCTAAGCTGCTACACAGCTAGATTCTATAATATCAAGATCAAATAAATTAACAACTGCTAAAATATAGGTATATGTCAGCCCCCAATCATCTATCTAAAGTATGAAAATTAGCATAATTCTACATAAATTATTAAATGAAAGAGAACTTGTTATTAAATGCTTTACATCCCATACATTGCTCGTTGCCGAACTTCCTTCCTTCTTTGAATCTAAAACCTAAAATCTAAAATTCAGCAGCCATGTCCCAAAAAAATGAAACCGCTATTCTGCTATTATCGCTCCTAATTACGCTCGGGCTAGCCGGTGCAGGTATTTGGTGGCTAGTAAGCCAAGGCGGCATCAATCTCGGAGGTTCATCGCCCCAAAATCAGACATTTCCCAAATCTTCGACAGGGAATTCGCCGCAATCAGACCAGGCAATTGGGCAGCGTCTGAGTGCTGGCCAAAAACTGTTACTTCCAGAGCAAGCCACAACAACCAAACAAGCAGCAGTACAGGCGATCGCATCTGGCAACTATAACGCAGCTATTTCCGACTTAGAAGCTTCGCTGAAAACCAATCGCAACGATCCAGAAGCACTAATTTACCTCAACAACGCCCGCATCGGCAATCAAAAATCCTACACAATTGCCACTGCGGTTCCCATTGGCGGCGATCTCAATGCTGCTCTAGAAATTATGCGGGGCGTAGCTCAAGCTCAAAATGAAATCAACCAAAGTGGAGGCATTAGCGGCACTCCATTAAAAGTGCTAATTGCTAACGATGACAACAACCCAGAAATGGCTGCACAAATTGCCAGTGCTTTAGCAAATAACTCGGAAATTTTAGGAGTAATCGGGCATTTTGCTTCAGATACAACGCTAGCAGCCAGCAAGATTTATCAGCAAAAACAATTAGTAGCAATTTCTCCGACAAGTACGTCTGTGCAGATCTCAGGAGTTGGCAACAATATATTTCGGACAGTGCCGAGCGATCGGTTTGCGGCTAATGCTCTTTCCCGCTATATGGTGGGAAAATTGCAAAAGCAAAAAGCTGCTGTATTTTTCAATTCTGCCAGCAGTTACAGCAAATCTTTAAAAGATGAATTTACTACTGCTATTTACGGAGATGGAGGACAAATAGTAGGCGAATTTGACTTTGCTAATGGCGCTTTTAATGCTGCCGAGAGCGTTAAAAGTGCGATCGCCCAAGGAGCCGAAGTGATTCTGTTAGCATCCGATTCAGCCACGCTCGACCAAGCTTTGCAAGTAGTGCAAGTAAACGCCAAACGCCTGCCATTACTAGCAGGAGACGATGCTTATAGTGCTAAAACACTGCAAATCGGTGGCGCAGGAGCAACCGATATGGTGCTGGCTGTTCCTTGGCACATTCTCGCAGATCCACAGTCAAACTTTCGCGAAACATCCAAACAACTTTGGAATGCGGAAGTAAGTTGGCGCACAGCTTTAGCCTACGACGCGACGATCGCCTTAATTGTCGGTTTAGGGCGCAATCCGACTCGTACAGGCATTCAACAAACTTTATCGGCGTCCGATTTTTCGGCAAATGGAGCATCCGGCCCGATTCGGTTTTTACCTTCGGGCGATCGCAATCGAGCAGTTCAATTAGTAACTGTTAAACCGGGAAATCGCACGAGTTACGGTTACGAGTTTGTGCCGATTAATTAAAAAACAAGTTCGGGTCATTTGTCTATGTAAAATTTACCATTGTTCCTTGGCGGGGGCAGCTTGATGGGATTGTTTCTTGGCGCGATAAAGGTTTGGTGAAACCCGCCCGCGATGGAAACTCGCTCTAAATTTGCGAAACTCCGATCGGTCTAACTGACCTATTCCTCTCAAAAACAGCCCTCGGTTTCAAAGCAATTCTCAGCAACAGCCACAGCGATCGCCATTCTCCGGGAGTTTCCTGCCGCTGCCACTGGCCCGGGCGACAATACAGCATTTCGATCAAACAGCGGTGCTGGCTAATGTTCAGGCGATCGAACGCAATTCGCACAGTGGGAAATTCCCCAAAACTGCACTCTTTCCCATCCCGAAAACTAGACTCCAACTGAGATTTATCGCTCACCAACTCAATTTTAGCCACAGGAATAAAACAATTCTCTTCCATAATTTTCAGAGTCGCCGAATCGCAATCAATCAAACCTTTGGCAAAACTCCCCTTAGTACCCAACTCCACAACAGACGGCGCTACCGAGTTCCTTGGCTTGACTGCCGCACTGCGAGGGCTCGCTTTTATTTTACCCTGCGATAAACTTGTCTCAAAGGCATATTTTGGCAAAATTTCTGCTGCTGTAAAACTCTCTTTACTGCCTTTATTTTTCACCGCAAAACTTGGCCACTGCGTCAAAGCAACTTCAGCGCCACTTTCCGAAATTACAGTGGTTACACCCCAAAAACTTTGACCGCCAATATTTAATTGTACAACCCTGCGTAAATTGAACCATTCGTAAATGTCCGGTTTAGGAATATCCACCAAAATTAGTAATGCAATCCCCAGCATCAGCAGGTTGTAAGCGCTCCAAATCCATCCCAAACTCATTCCTTTTGACCAATGTGCACTTTCTGATATTGACTGTACGGTGCCAAAATTTTTAACTAAATTAATGTTTAAATTGTGCCACAAACTTATTGCTGTAGCTGCAAACAAAACAATCAAAGGCCATCCCAAATTCCAGTTAAAACGAAAGCGATCGCTCGCCATTCCTTTTGGCGTCACCTGAAACCCTTTCCCAAAGGGATTCAGCATGGAACTCACCACCGTCACAGCTAAAGGAATACACTGAACGAACGAATAAACATCGGAAAGCAAAGCCGAACCCGATCTGCGGTTCAGCCAAGAAAATACAGTAAGTTGCACCAAATAGTAAGGCAGGAAAAAGTACAGCAATTCCCGCGCACTTGCCCGCAAAGGAATGATGCCGAAAAACGAATAAGCTAAAGGTATCAACAGATATAAAACCTTGGTTAAACTGGTAAACCAGTGCAGCAATCCTTCCAAATGAGACAGCCTTTGTACAAATCTGAGACCGCGAATTGTTAAAGGATTGGAATCAATAAAAAATGCCTGAAGCGTGCCTCGGGCCCAGCGTAGCCTTTGATTTAGATGAGCCTCTATATTTTCAGCCGCCAGACCAGCACTCAATTTTTCATCTAAATAAACTAAGCGATATCCGGTTGCTGACAGCCGAATTCCGGTAAAATAATCTTCGCAGATTGAATCTGTAACCAAGCCTCCCGCTGCTTCTAAAGCGCTCCGCCTAACTACAAAAGATGTACCGCAACAAACCACGCTGTCGGCGCTGTCTTTAATGATTTCAATTTGCCGATAAAAGATTTCTTCTTCCGGCGCTAGCACATTTTCTAAACCTAAATTACGGGATATGGGGTCGTGGTTGTAAAAGCTTTGCGGTGTTTGAACGAGGGCGATTTCGGGATTTTGAAAAAATCCAACTGTTCGAGTTAAAAAGTTTTTAGTAGGAATAAAATCTGCATCGAAAACTACAATTAGTTCTCCATTAGTTAGGGCTGTGGCATGATTAATGTTTCCCGCTTTGGCGTGAATATTATCGGGTCTGGTTATATACTCGCATCCCAGTTCTTTTGCCAGCAACTTGATTTCATGGCGCTTGGTATCGTCGAGCAAATATACTTTTTTGTTGGCATAATCTACAGCTTGACAGCCGATGACTGTGCGCCGTAAAATAAAAGCCGGCTCGTTGTAAGTTGGGATAAAAATATCTACGGACGGGGTGAAGTTTCCAGCTTCAACTGCAACTGCCATGCGATCGGCTTCTCGACGCCGGTCTTTCATTCTCAGCATTAAATACAGTTGAATACTGGTGTTGAAAACCAGTAGCATTTCTAGGAAAAACAGCCCCAAACTAAAGATACCGTTGAAGGGATCGGTTAAATTTAGAGTAGCGAGCGATCGCCATAAAACGTAGCGAATGGTTAAAGCCAGAACTATTGCAACTACTACAGCGCGCGACCATTTCTGCGGTTGAGGGGAAATTTTAATTGCAGCTAAAGCAACGGAGACAAGCGCGATAGTCGGCACTAACAAATACATTTTGCTCGTAGCAGGCACTTGCAGCCACACAGGCGGGTTTTGCTGCCAAGTGTTGATTGTGGCAAAAATATCGCTGACAGTACCTTCACCTGAAAACCAGGCCCCGGCGATCGCACCTGCGAAAGCAACTGCCCCCAACACGACTAGCGTTGCCCTCGGCACCCGCGAAATCCGCCAAAAGCGGCGTTTCAAGTCTTGAAGATCAAATCTTGAAGTTGTCATAAAATAATTTTAAAGTCCCGATCGTGTATGCAACAGTAACGGTTTCCTGCTGTCCACTTTTTAATTCAGTTGAAAATTCCGACACACCCCAATTACCATATTTACATTTTTTAACATTCTGCCCATTGTATGATAATTCATCTGGCTGGGTGTTGCCAAACTTCTTAGCGAGTCCAAACCTGGCACAAGATAGCAGAAGGAAGAAGGAAAAAGGCTTTAGTTATCTAGGAGAAAAGTCAGAAGCAATCTTCGGCAAGGATTTCAGCAATTAAGAACCTCCTAACTTACCTTTTGCTGACATTCCTGCAAAAGGCTTTCAAGCCTGTTCCACAATAAAAATTTTTTATTGCGGGCCGTTTCTCGGACGCCGCCCCTAAAAAGCTTATTGAAAATGCTGCCACATCTGAGTCATAAACGTCGGGTGCGCTTGCTACAGTCCAAAAAAAATTATCTTGTCTACAAACTAAATAGGATTGCTATATCAAACTATAGCAATCCAGAGAATTTAGCAATTAGACGAATTTTACATCTAACTAAAGGTAGATAAATTTTATATTAATTTAAAAAAATTACCGCTATCGCAGCACAAAAATTTAGCCATCCAAAAACTAATCAGCAATTTCTAATTGCGAGATTGCATAGCGGGCGACAGCCAAACTAACTCTGGCTTGTTCTATTTCCGACAATTGGGCCCAAGGTCTTTTAGTAGCCATGACCAATTCCCCCCCTTCCGAATCAACATCTCGCATGGCATAAGCCAAAGGACGTGCCAACACCTGCAAATCTTCCTCAGCCCACTGAGGCAAAATATCTAAGACGCACTCCACCATTTGGTCAGCTAAAGATTGATACTTAACAGTTGCGTTTTGCACGCTTTGAGCGATGCTGGCCAGAAAATCTTGAGGAACGCGAGCAAATTTTTCGCGCAAAGATTTTTGCAGAGCAGTCGCCAGCCAAACTTGTTCTAATTGCGAGAATAAAACTTGCGACTTCAGGGCAATATCGCTGTCGCTGAAGGAATCAGATAGCGCAAATTCCTGCTCTAGGGCAGCCAAATAAGATTCTGATTCAAGCTGTGCAGGATTCCAGGGATAAGCAACATCAGTCTGAACTATTGTGGCGAGAAGTTCCATCTGGGCCTGAGTTTGTGAGTCGCGAAAATATTCAGAATCAGGAGATTGGGTAGCCATGATGTAATACCTCAGGGGGAAAAGGAAAATATAGAAGGGGGACTGTGCCAAGAGCTAGTTGGGAGCTATCAGTGGTAAGTAACTCTTTTAAATTCAGATTGGAGACTCAACGCCCAGAACTTTGCTGTGCCACTCGCCGCTTGCCTTCATTAGCTACACGCGCACCTTAATTCGTTCCGCAATCAGTCTCACTGTAGCCCGAAGTTTTAGGAACCTCAATAGTGAACTCAAAAATCTGACCTTGAGAACTGCCAAATTTTAGCTGAGTCCCGCTGCGTAGCAGCAATTCTTGGTGGTGAACTCTCTGCCATCCCTGAGATCCCAAAACTAGAGTCCCGTAGCGAGAAAAATCGCGCAAGAAATAGCTAGGTTCTTCCCGGCTATCTCCGATAGTGTTTCGGCAGAAAATCTCGGCGTGTTTTTGAGAAACCCACTGTTCTCGAATCACTACGTCGTTTTCTTCCCAGCGTCCGACTCTAACCATACCTGCGCGAATCGGCCAAACCTGATTGGTCGATTCGGTAGATTTGGCATTTGGTCGATGGCGCCCCCGCAAATAAGCACAAGACGGCAACCGTCCCAGCCAAGTAGAAGAATTTAAAGGCAATTCAGTTTTTAGGTCATCTACCGGCTCAGTTAGCTGACCGTCAAACTCAGGGTGCATATACAGCACAGGCAGCGTCCAAGCCGGTTGATTGAACTTGTAGAGCGTTAATAGCTGCTGTCTGGCGACAGCGACTGCCCGATCGATCGACATCCGTCCGGCCAAAGCTTGAGCAAAAGTTTGGATAAAACTCAGGGCCTCGCGATCGGCGATCGAGTCCCGCATCCCCAACACCGCAGGCACCCCGTGATGGATCAGTACCTCAGCCAAACTGCTGCGGGCGATCGCCTGTTGCTGGCCGTTAGTTGAGTGCAACCTCTCCACCGCCGGCTGAGCTCCCCAGCAGGCATTAAACACCGCCAGAGTCACGCGGCACCGAACTAATACCTGAGCTAGTTCAGTGCCATTAATCGCCGTTTCCGGCCCCAAAAACAGCAAACCGCCGTCGGGGCCGGGGATTCCGTGGCCCGCGTAAAACAGAATGTTGTAAGCTTGCGTTTCCAGCCGAGAAATGAGTTCCGCCGGAGTAGGTTCGATCAGAGTATCGACGCGAGTCGGAACGCTGATGTCAAAATATTTGCCGCTGTCGTCGGTTTGAAAAGCACTTTCGAGAATGCCAGCTAAGGCGAGTGCTTCCTCTCCCAACTGCAAATGACCGTTATTGCTGTTGGAAAATTGAGAATTAGCACCGCGGCCGGGTTCTGCTTGTCCCAAAACTAGCAAAATGTTGAGCGACTCCGCAGGCTGCAGGGGTGGCAAAGGTTCAACATTGCTGGTAGTGCGGCTAAAAAGCAGTTGCTGCGACAGAGAAATTGCCGGTTGACCGGCTTGAGGCTGCATAATTTCCCAAGGTAAAGCAATTAAATACGGTTCGCGCAAGTCTACGCGCACTCGCAGGGGTAGATTTTGCCCGATCGCGATACCTTTACTTTCCTGGAGACTACCCTGAATCGGCCCTTCAAACAGCCACTGCCAAAGATTCATCCCCAAATGCTGCATCAGGCGGCTGCTGTAGCTTGCCGGTGGCCGAGGCGGATGCTGATCCCCTTTGTCGCCCCACCCCCGTTGACCGAGGTGGAGCGGCACAGAGGGCGTCGCTGGAGCGAGGTCTAGCGACTGAGGACTTCGTTGTTCAGTTTCTGCCAGTATATTCTGGTTGTTTTCCGGCGAGACGAAACTGCCATCAGGATTTAGGGGCAATTCGTGAATTGTCCCGGAGGGCGAAAACATTTCCTGCCAAGCTTTCCAAGATTGGGATAGGGTATCGGGCCACATACAGTCGTGGTGAACGTACCCGCTGGGATAGGGAGCTTGTAGAACCCAAGTGGCAAAATGGTTTGCCCCAGCGGTTCTCAGGCGAGCGATCGCTATACTGAGGCAAGGACTTTCAGGGCGCGCCATTCACAACTACCGACTCTGGATATAGGGTTGGATTGAGTTTCTCTATTTGTAGTTTATCGGGTTTGGGGTGCGATCGAGTGCGTGAGATTGCTGTGGGATGTTTCACTTTTACTTAGTGCCCAAAAATTTATCTATATTCGGTAAATCTACCCAAGTTCCCGTAGCATTCGACTCCTGGGTCAAATCCATCAACAACTGCGAGTAAACCCCTTCTCTGAGGGACGGTATCAACGATTTACCTGCATCTATCGCTTCTACCCACCTATCTACTACTCGAATAAACGGTGCAATTCTCCCGTCTGGATAAACTTGAGGAAACTCCAATCTTTGAGGAATTTTGATTTCAGCTAAAGGTTCTCCACCTTGGGAACCCCACAAGCGAAATCCGTGGACGTAATCTTGCTGGTTGTCGCTTCCTAACACCAACGTACCCTTACTCCCGTATATTTCCACCCAGTGTCCCCGCCCTTGATAAGTAACAGAACTCAAACAAACTTGACAAGGAGTTCCCCCGGCTAATTCCAACATCAACGTGCAAGAATCATCTGCATCAACTAATTTTAAATTTCCCCCATCATTCGGATCAGGCCGCGCCGAAATTCCTGTAATCAATTGCCCCGAAAGCCTCTGGGGCTGACCGAACAGCCAGCTAATATAATCAAAAACGTGAGAACCGGTCGCGCCCAAAACTCCGCCGCCTCGCTCTTTTTGCGCGTACCAATTCCAGGGGCGACTCGCATCAGCGCGGCTCGACACCAGCCAATCAATCTTAATTAAACGCTTTTCTCCCACATATTCTGCTGCCAATAATTCTGCTAGCATTTGCCATGCGGGGATGAAGCGAAACTCAAAGTCCATTGTGGCAATTGCTCTGGAACCACCATTTTTAAAATCGCTTTGAGATTCGTTGTTGGCCAATCGGTAAAGTTCCCGGGCTTCATTTGCTGTCAGGGCTGTGGGTTTTTCTAATAATAAATGCTTGCCTGCTTCCAAGACGGTTTTTGCCATTTCAAAATGCAAAAATGGCGGCGTGGAAATGCTGACGCCCGCTACTTCTGGGATGGCTACTATATCGGCGATCGAGTCGCAAGCGTAGGGGATATTGTGGGTAGAGGCGATCGCCTTTGCTTTGTCTAAATTCCGGTGGTAAACAGCCACAACCTCTGTCCGGTGATGGGCCTGGAATCCGGGAAGGTGCACTTTTTGACCGAAACCTGTACCGACTACTGCAACGCCAATTTTTGACATAATTTAATAATTGTTAACTGTTGACTGTTGACTGTTAACTGTTGACTGTTGACTGTTGACTGTTGTCGGTTGACTGTTGACTGTTGTCGGTTGACTGTTGTCGGTTGACTGTTGACTGTTGACTGTTGTCGGTTGACTGTTGACTGTTGTTATTTGTTAGCTGCGACCAATAACTAATGACCAATAACTAATAACGACTAATCAATGACTAATAACTCATAACTACTGACCACTGACTATTGACCCCTCACCACTGACTACTGACTAACTACCCATTCCATTACTTGTTTGCCCAAATTAACGCCGTCAAACAAGTCAATTTCTCTGATCCCTGTAGGGCTGGTGACATTAACTTCTGTGAGATAACCGCCAATGATATCAATGCCGACAAAGTACAGTCCGTCTCGTTGCAGCACTGGTTCTAACTGAGCACAAATTTGCAGTTCGCGATCGGTAATTTCTGTTTTTGCGACTCGGCCGCCGACGGCCATGTTGCCGCGAAATTCATTGCCAGTGGGAATGCGGTTGATAGCACCGATGGGCTTGCCGTTCAACAATATAATCCGTTTATCTCCCTCTTTTGCTTCCGGCAGATAAGTCTGAACCATCACTGGAATTTGCCCTTGTTGAGTGCTAATTTCGACCAGGGAGTTGAGATTGCGATCGTCGGCTTCCAAGAACAAAATCCCCTCGCCAGCTTTGCCACCCAATGGTTTAAGAACTGCCGCTCCTTTTTTCTCAACAAATTGCCGAATTACCTGTTTGTTTTGAGAAACAATTGTCTCGGGGATCGCTCCCTCAAATTGCAAAGCATACATCTTTTCATTCGCCGCCCGCAATCCTTTGGGACTGTTAACTACCAAAGTTTTCGTGGGATCGATGCCATCTAAAAGGTAAGTAGCGTAGAGGTAAGGAATGTTGACTGGGGGGTCTGTCCGCATAAATACTGCGTCCATTGCTTCCAGAGGCTGCAAAGTAGGCTGTTCTACCTGGTACCAAGCCTCAGCAGCCTCCCAGCGTCCCTCTACCACTTTTACTGGGGTGAGGGCTACCCGACTCAGCATTGCCCAGGTTTTGCCGCCGATGACGCTTAATTCGTTGGCTTGAGTCGCCCAGACTTCGTGACCCAACTCTTGAGCGGCTTCCATCAGCGCTACGCTGGTATCGTGTCCTGGAATTAGTCGCGCGAGGGGATCGATGATGAATGCAAATTTCATTGTCAGTTAAAATTAAGAATTGGTCGCCGGAAAATTTGGGCTCACTAAAAATCCCACAGGGAAGGCCTTATTTTGCTGCTAGCAGCGGATCTAGCAGGCCTTGAGTATCGAGTCTGTGGATGTCGTCGCAGCCGCCTATGTGTTGGTCGTTAATGAATATCTGGGGCAGGCTGCGCCCTCCGTTGGCTCGATCGCTCATTTGATCCCGTGCTGCTTCATCTCCGTCGATCGCGTACTCTGTAAAATCAATCCCTTTTCGCTTTAGCAGTGCTTTGGCACGAATGCAAAACGGGCACGTTCTCCAAGTGTAAATTTCTACTTTAGGGGTCATGGACGCTCAAGCAATAACAATATTTTTTAATTGTAATCTTAACCCTAGTGCGGACGGTTTTTAGTTCCTAGGCTGAAACCCTTGATTTTTCGTTGGTAGGGAACTTGCCTTGGAGCCTTGAAACCCTTATTATACGGTTGGCTATCAAAAACTGTCCGAAGGATTGATCTTAACCAATCTTATTTTAATTTTTATATTTTAATTTTTATTACATCTAGCAACCTTATCTGTTGCACCGGAGGTTATTCATGGCTGAAACCCTTACCGGGAAGTGCATTTGCCTTCTTCCTTGTTTTTACCCTGACTGAAGTCGCTATAGCTTTCTTCCTTCAACATCCGGCTCTATTTGCAGCGTACAAGCTAGGTGTGAAGTTATTTTTTATACAATTTTTTATTATTTTATATATTAAGGAAACAAATACCCACGCTTAAATAAACGGAGACATTTGGAAGGCAAACCGGTTGGTCCTCCGCCTGCCTAGCGCTGCGGACCAACCTGCTTGTTTCGTTTTCTGCACGAACAGATCATTCCTGCACCTGTCAGTAGGACTGCGAGCGCAGTACCCGGTTCAGGAATAGCAGTTGGCGTTCTCGAAGGTGGGCTTGTGTATATTGGGGGCAAACTCGGCTGGGTCCCCACTTGTGGGTCGGGTTCCGTTGGGGTTGGTGCCTCGCTGGGGACACAGGCACTAGAATAATTTCCAGGCCCACACACATCTACTTGCGCTGAAGCCGGAGGGGCGGCAGCTAGATAGTAAAACGCTGTTGCCATTGTGGCAGAGAGTCCAATTGCTAGTTTTGCCAGTGGCGTACACATAACTATTTAGTTAAACAGTGGTAAAATCGAAAAATAGAAATAGTCTTAGAGATTAGCGCTGCACGACGGGCAAGGATTTTAGAGCTCTTACCGTAAATGGATGTATTCTCTCGCGAACGTCTGTAAAAGATAGTATAGCGCTTGAGGTGATTGCCCAAACACTTTAATAATAATATTATTCTCTTTCACATTTACGTCGCGTACCGTGGTTGGCCCAGAGTGAAGCAACATCTGTTTGCCACCTCTGAACCAACAGCCGTTACAGCCATTATTACAGCCATTAACAAAGAGTGCTTTTACCTTCACAGCGGCATCGGGAAATTAATTATTTAACCGAGCGCAGAATAGAGATGGTGTATTTTACTGTGGAATGCACAATCTGACTACTCTTTTATAATCTCATAGTTCGACTAGATCTGTCCTCAGTATATGTACGTATATTCCCTAATGTCAACTCTTCAAAGGGAATATTTAAGTATTTACCGAGGGTAGAGGGCGTATTCAATGAGCTGAGCTAGTCTGTCCCGGAGAGTTTCCATCCCCAGACCTTTGGCGGCCGAAATAAATACTGCTTGAGGAAATTCTTCTCGGGCGAGGGCGAGAGTCTCTCCATCTACGGCATCGATTTTGTTAAAAACTACAAGGGCTGGTCCGGGAGTTACGGGCATATCGGTCAAAATATTCATGACCGATCGAATTTGGCTCTGCCACGCAGGATGGGAGAGATCGACCAGGTGCAGCAAAGCATCGGCGTCAGTGACTTCTTCGAGGGTAGCCCGAAAAGCGTCGATCAAGGCGGGGGGCAGTTCGCGAATAAAACCCACTGTATCTGTGAGGACGATCGACAGAGGCTCTCCGGTCACACTGCCAGGAATGGTCAACCGTCGGGTTGTGGGGTCGAGGGTGGCAAATAACTGGTCGGCGGCGTAGACCTCGGAATTGGTGAGCAGGTTGAGCAGAGTCGATTTACCGGCGTTGGTGTAGCCGACGATCGCCACTGAGGGTACCTCGTGATGATGCCGATTCTGCCGTAGCCGGAAGCGGTGCGCCAGCAGTTGATTTACTTCTTGCTGCAATCGAGAAATGCGTTTGGCGATCGTCCGCCGTTCGGTTTCGAGTTTGGTTTCCCCAGGACCTCTGGTACCAATACCAGCACCCTGTCTCGACATTGCCTGACCGATCCCTCTGAGCCGGGGCAGGGCGTACTCTAGCTGAGCGAGTTCGACTTGCAATTTACCCTCGCTCGTTCGAGCTCTTTGGGCAAAGATGTCGAGAATTACCTCTGTTCGATCGACGACCCGGATACCTATCTGAGTTTCCAAGTTCCGTATTTGTGCGGAGCCCAGGTCGCGATCGAATACCACGAGGTTAGCGCTAACCGTCTGAGCGGCGAGGGAAATTTCCTGAACTTTGCCTTCGCCGACGACTGTCTGCGGATGGGGGCGCGATCGTTTTTGGCGCACTGTTTGCAGCACCTGACCGCCAGCGCTTTCAACCAGCCGCGTGATTTCTGCCAGCCCGTCCTCAAACTCCAACTGAGTCATGTGCTGAGTCATTACACCCACCAGCAGCACTTTGTCTTGGTCTGCATCGACTTGCTTAGCAACAAACTCTGCTTCAAACTCTGCTTCGAGTCCTTCCACCAAATCCAGAAAGTCTTGGTTGGCGAGTTCGTCCAAATTCAGCGGTTCTGATATTTTCCAGGGAAAGTGTGGAGTTTTGATTAGTGACTTTTCAATTGAAGGCTCTTCTATTTCATCAGTTGAATCTGGTTCTAACTGAGCGCTCAAAACAGAGAACTCAAAATTTGGCTGGTCTCCCTGGGGTATCAGGTGAGCGAGATAAGTTTCTTGGATGTAACCAGTCCCGCCGCCGCCGCGGCGCTGAAATCCTCCGCCGGTCAGTGTCAGCCAAACCAGGGCATCCAGGCGCTGAATTGCCATTGCTGTGAGGGCTGCTTCGCTTGGGGTTTCTGGCTTCAGGTGGGTGGCGATGCAGCGAATGCCGCTGAGGCGACCTCCCCCGTAGCGGGGCAATTCTAGGGGCGCAATCTGCGTTTGGCGGGGTGAACCCACCCCGACGCGAATTACTTGTCCGCGACGGTTGATGTAGGTGCAGATTGGTTTGTCTATTTCCGTGCTGATGGCCGCGACGCGCTGGGCGAAGTCTGCAGTGGTGATGCGATCGCCCGGTAGTCGCTGATGGTAAAGCTTTTCGAGTTGCTTGAGCTGGCTGGACTTTAAACCTTGAAGATGGCCGTAGATGGTTTCGATAACTGTTTCTCCCGATCGCTCTGTTTATCTCCTATTTTAGTTAACTCAAGGGCGATCGTGTTCGGGTTTTAAGTTCAAATTTACTAAATTTTCTTGCCTCTAGCAGAGCGCGGCTTCAGTATTGTCGAGTCACCAGCGCCGTTGTTTGTGGCTACGGGGCGATCGAGCCTTTCACAGCGGCCATCTCAACTTGCAGTTGTATTTAGTATCTACAGATACAGGCGATCGCGGAAAAATCTCGCGCAACAAAACTTAACACTTTATTTTTTGTTTCAAAATCCTCCTTTAGACTTGTGTGTATCTTGAGCCTAGAGACAGATAGCAAAGCAGAAATTAGGTCGCTACCATGAGAAGCGAACATTGTTAAGGAATGTAAAAACATGGAAACTCGTCCTACTAACTTGCCTCCTACAGCTAATGCTTACAACGGCAAAGATCGGAATGCCTTTTTGTTTGGCTTCAACCCGCAAGCAGAACTTTGGAACGGTCGCTTAGCGATGATCGGTTTCTTAGCTTATTTGCTTTGGGATGCCGCTGGATATAGCGTTCTACGTGACATACTTCACTTTCTGCCTACCTACATTGCTCACTAATGAGTAGCACTCTTTCCTGTCTGGCAGCGTGACTAAATGCCGCCACTGCCAGACAGGCTAAAAGTTACAAATGGCAGCGAGTATGGTTTTGTCCCTTTGTATCTTTCGTTACTTTTGAATGGCATTAAAAGACTTCTTGCTGTGATTCCATGATTATGGGTGGGGGCGATGTCGCTGGCGTGGTGAATATTCCTACGGATAGATATTTATTACGTAAAGGCGCTCGCTCCTGCTATTATATTGGTGGAAAGAAATCTCATCGAGCATTTCTGATAGTTTATGAAAAAGTAGGAGCATCAACAATGATTAACTCAAATTTACTGGCAGTAGTAGCATCGACTGTGACTGACACAGCATCAGGAAATTGGCAAAAGCCTTTGGTGATGTTTGTTTGCAATATCTTAGCATTGCTAGTTCTCAGCCGCAGAATTTGGTATCCCCACGTCGGACCGAAAATGCCTTTGCCCTTCCCCTCTCTGTTCAATAATGTAAGCGTACCGGCATTTCTGGCTTGCATGAGCGCAGGTCATTTGCTGGGAACATTCATGATTTTGAGCCTCCACATCGACAAGTATTTTTAGGATAAATTGCGTCGCTTTTGGGGTGATTTATTATTGCTACAATTTGTAGTAAGCTAAAAAGCGCCCAAAAAATGAATGGCAGGGGTAAGTGAAAAGCACTCACCCCTAATTTTAATTTTTGCGTTCCAGTGACGCAGAAATCGTTTTTTTTTACCATGCACCTACAACTAACCGGACTTACAGCGGTTCCCGCTGTTATGAGGTACAAAAGCCAAGATTAATTCGACTGAATTTGCGAATTCAAAACCTTAGAAATTCGATCGCGCGTTTCCTCCAAATGAGCCCGCGTATAAGCATCCGCATTCCGATCCAAATTCCGAATACTCTTGCTCAAACCCTCCCGCAACTGCCGCAACTCGTACCAAGCCAAACTTCGCGCATCCTCTGGAACACTCGTTTTTCGCAGCACCATTCCAATCAAAATCGCTAAATGTTCCCGTTGCAAAGAACGGCGAAAGTTTGAAATTTGCATCTTCTTTTCCGGCTGCAAAACCTCTTCCCAGATATCCTTTTGTACAGTATCCAACACTTCCGGCAACCTCAAAGCAGTTTCCGGCGCTGATTTTAACTCGGCATCCCGCAGCCTCGCCAAGCGCATCGGAGATAGCAAAACCCGCAACACAAACCGCTGCAAAAAAGTAATTCGATCGCCGATCGGGTAATCTAGAGGAAACACCAAAGCCGGACTTCCCCAGTGCTCCCAGCGCGAAGGCGCCAATTTGTTGAGCAACTCCGGTGCAAAACTAAACGCATCCGGCGCAAAAACGTACTTTTCTAATGTTGCTAAAGCTTCTCGCTGCTGAGAAAGTTCGATCGGCACAAACGGCAACTTCGCATTAGTATCGCCAGGGCGAACCCGATTAAACGACTGTCCCCCCACATACAAAGTCGCATTCATCACCTGGTTGACATAATACCCGAACACCGAATCAAACATCACCCGCAGTTCGTTATAACCGTCTTCCCCAACCGGAATCCGCTTTTCCAAACGCTTCCACATCGCCCTAGCATTATCCAATTGCCATTGCGAATACTTCAGCATATTGGCGCTGAGATCGAAAGTATTCGCAGCCGGATCGAGAATATCCACAGAATCCTCATCCGGCGCGTAAGCTAATTGCTGTTGGGCACCGCGACTGGCAATTTGTTGCAGCGCTGGTAAGTCGCTGTTGGGGTTTACCCCGCCAATCACCTTGTAACCATACTCGATCGCCCAATCGTCATAAGGCCCTACAATCGTTGGATAATAGTCGCCCTGCACAGTTCCCTGCGGTGCCAAATTAATCGGCACATAATCCATAACCGACGCTACCAAACCTTGGGTGCGAGTTACCTGAGTATTGTTCAACTCCTCAGGTTGCAGCATCGTACTCCCGTGAAAATTGTGCCTTAAACCGAGAGTGTGACCGACTTCGTGGGCTGTCAAATATCGGATATATTGATTGACATAATTGTCAATTGCCGGACTGCTAGGCGCTGCCTTTTCCAACAGATCCATCGACATTGCCCCCATCGCAAACTGGCGGCTCGATTCCAACCCAAAACACATATCCGAACTCAACATCAAGCGCGATAAAGGCGAGCGCTTTTGCTCTTGATATCTTTCTACCAAAGTCGGCAAATCATCAGCAATTCCACCTTGAGCATTTTCGCCGCTGCTTTTTCCTAAATCCCCATTTTCTAGCACATTCAAATAGCGAGAATACATCCCAAACTGACAGGGATTGGTATTAGAACCGTTTCGCCCTTGAAAACTCTTAGATAGCGATTTATTTTGTTCTGCCAAAGACCCATAACCCTGTTTGATTTCCCGGACAACATTAGCATCCAAGAGAATGTCAGCATCCAAAATTTCCCCCGTCAGCGGGTTAGTGCGAGAGGGCCCGATGCCGGCAAACTGAGGCTCAAAAGAACTCGACCACCGGATAGTATTGTAGCGAACGTCAGCCGGGTCCCATTTAGCATTGTCCGGCATTTGTTTTACCTGAATTGCCTCAGTAAAACCTGCCTTTTCAAAAGCTTTGTTCCACTCCAAAACGCCCTCGCGAATTGCGTTTCGGTATTCGGGAGGCACATTATTTTCAATCCAAAAGACGATCGGCTGTACCGGAGGCGACATCGGCGCTGTCGGGATTTGCTTTTGCAAATGCCAGCGATTGATATAGCGCACAAAAGGCTCCCGGCTGCTCTTGTCAGAAAAGTCCTTATAGGCTGTGAGAAAATAGCCCACTCGCTCGTCCGCCAGTCTGGGGCGGTAGCCGTTATTTAGCGGCACTTCCGAGAAACTGTAGTGAATGCGGAGGTTAAAAGCCCGACTGTCAGGAACCGAAGGCAAATAGTTAACCGCACTGTCGTTATCGCTAGAAAAACCATAGACAGAAGCAATCTCCACATTCAGTGGAAACGCTTTAACATCTTTAAAAGAAGACGTATCTGCATCGATCGAGTAAGAAGAACCCAAAAGCATCGGCAAAATCGCTTTTACCCCTGGTAAATCGCGTTTTTCGCTCATCAGCAAATCTCCTAAATCGATTAGCAGAGTTTGTCTTTGCGGATGAATGCTTTTGAGAGGCAAAGAATAGAGAATCGACTCGCTAAATCCCCGTTCTACCGAACCTGCTTGCGGGTCGCCCGGACTTGTGCGAAAATTTATATTTGGTATCACAAACTGCACGTTATTTTGGACGCGCCGCAGTTGAAACAAGAAATCACCGATCGGCATTCCGCTCAAAATGCCGGCTTCCCCCAAACCCGATGCCAATGTCACAAAGCACAGGAACTTTTTGTTGAGTTGTTGCGGCTTAATTTCCAGATATACTTTATTAGTTGCTTGATTGCGGTAAAGGGTAAATAGTCCCTCTAACTTTTGCGCGTCTTTGACAACCTCTTCAAAGGGTGCCATAGTTTGCTGTTCGCTACTTTGTTCGTTTCTGGGCGGCGGAGATGATAAAGCCAAAGGTAAAAATAAACCTTTATACAAACTCCAACAGAAAAATGCTAAAGATAATATAAAAAATATCAAAGGCAGATTTTTTCTAGGATTTTTTATCTGTGTATTTTTGCTATTTTCAGGAAATATCAATCTTTTCATTTTCAGTATTTAGCCGCCGGAAAGAATAGTTTTGAGATAGTCGCGCCGCACTCGCAACGTTGGGAGCATTTAACTTCTAAAATAACTCAAAACTCAAAAATTAGAACTATTGTTTCGCCGGCCAGGGAATCATGGGATCTTGAGCCAACCGCTTAGAAACTTCAACAGCACCGTAACGGTTGAGGTGGCTGGGGTCGGAAAAAGATTCCCGCGCCTGGGGCCACAATAAACTATTATCTAGGAAAATTAGTCCGCTTTGAGCTGCTAATTCTTGCATATATTGCCGGAATTCTTGTTCGTAACCTGTCCGCACCGGGTCTAAATAATCTTCAGTCAGAGGCATATTCACAAACACGAGATTGATGTTGCGAACTTTGGTAAATTCGATCAGATTTTTCAGTGCTAGAGCTTGTTCGCCTATCAATTTAAAATTTTGATAGTCGGAGTCGTAATAACCAGATACTTTCGGGTGCTTCTGAAAGTAAGTCTCGGGATTGAAGCGTATATCGATCGGCAAAAAGCCATTTGGTTGATACTCGCTGACTGGTTTACTCATAGCAGTGGGCTGAACGTTGTCAGTTGTTTGTTCACCCAGGGCTGCGGTTTGGGGGCTGTCGGTTGCCACAGGGGCTGAAGGATTAACGATCGATCGCAAAAACCCTTTGAGTTGATCGCGCTTTTTGTAAATTGCAGAACCCTCAACCAACTTTTGACTCACCAATTGCTGAACGTTAGCTTGAGTTTGTCCCAAATTGTTCACCAATTCAGTGGCAGTCGCCACCGGATTGTTGGCGCTTTCCTTCGATGTTTCGGATTCTAATTGATTGGTGCGGATCAGAAAACTACCCCGACTCAATTGCCTGTAACCTTCCGAAGAAGCGATCGCACTAAAAGTCAAATCCGGCCGCCCGCTGTTGAGAGCCCTCGCCCCGTCAGCCAACACCAGCAATTTCGGCAGTTGTTGCGGAGGCAAAATCCGGCGGATAATCGAATCTACAACCTGGAGAGTAGCTCCATTCACCCCAAAATTGTAAGCCCTCAGCCCCGGGTAGCCCGAAGCTGCCAAAGCGCTTTCCAACACCGCCGGGTCAATTCCCCGCAGCGCCCTCGAACTACCGACAATTAAAATATCCGGCGGTTTTTTGTGAAGGTGAATGTACTCTTGATAGCGTGCTATCTGATCGTCAAGCTGCTCGCTCCTCAAAGTTGGGAACACCGGAGGAGCAGAAACATCAACTACAGGAACGCTAGTATTTCCCGGTTTCGTAAACCCAGAGCCATTAAAAGCTTCTTCCCGGTTGGCTTCTGGCGACGGCGACAACGGAGTTTGAGGCAAATTCACCTCATCAGCAGGGGGAACGGGGTTCGGGGTTTCCTTCGGCAGTCGGGCTGTAACGTCGTCCACAGCCTTGGGAGAGGGATTTTGACAATTTGGGCCACTGCAAACTTCCGAGGCGCTAGGAGCTTGAGTGACCGCCACAGATTGCATAAATAGACCGAGGAGCCAATCGGTATTGAAAGTCACCAGACAGCCAGCGATCGCCCAAATCAAAGCCATTCGCGCCGCGCGATCGGCTCTCACGCCACCGGGCGCAGCAGCATTCGTTGACAAACCATCGTTGGGAACAAACAAACCCGAAGCGACAAGCGGTTGCACCGCAGCTTGAACTAACTTCTCGCCCAGATTGTATCCGGGGAGTCGGATTTGGAAGCGGGGCCGCCAGGAGTTGGGCGTCGGAGCATCGAACACCAAATTGTCGCCCAAACCCGAAAAACTCCCATCCTCCGCCGGCGCAAACTCCGGCACCGGTTCCTTTTCCAACACAGCCACTTGCGAGGGAACCGGTGCGGGTGCCACCGCTGATTCCTCGTCAACAACCGTTCTGAGGTCGATTGCGTAGCGCCACAGGGGCAGTTTCTGGCCGGCGCGGCGTCCGTAGACTCGCACCCCTGCCACTCCCGGAATTTGTAAGTGCCGCAAAAATTTCGCCACCGGCGGGCCTACCTTCGACTGAGAAGGGCAAGTCAGAGCTTCTGTCATGACGTGCAGCACGTTGGCTTTTTGCAGCACGACAGCCCGAATCCCTCCTGTTTCCAGCTTGCGTCTGAGATTGGGGTTGAGCAACCTGTTCAATAAAAAAGTCAGAGCCAATTGGTCGCCCTCGACTGCCAGCGTTCTAGCGTTTGCAGCCAAGTCGGGGTGGTGGGCGGCAGGCAAGTCCACCCAGTCTATCCACACGGGGGACTCCGGCGCGGCCTGAGAGTCCTTGGCTGGTTCTACGCCGTAGATAGTAGCTGCGCGGATGCCTTGGGGCGCAAAGGAGGCTAACAAAGGGGCGATCGCGTCGGTGGTTTGCTGCTTGTCGGGGTATTCTTGCCGTTTAGGCTTTTGTCCTTTTTTGGCAGTTTTGCTGCAAAACAGGTGGAGGGTTGCTTCTTTGAGGGTAGCCCGCACTTCGACTCTCGATGCCGCCAAGTGTTGGTTTAGCAGTTTGGCGATCGACTGTACGTCTCCCCACCTGGCCCATTCCTTGAGAATTTTGTCCGGCGAAGTCAAATCCACTCGCAGCAGCCAGTCCGGCTTCGCTTCGCCGCTCACTTGGCTGGCGATCACGGCTTCCCGCAAATCCTCTAGTTGCAGTTTCCGCAGCCTGCCGGCGATGGGTTCTGCCAGCAATGAGGGGTCGGGGCTGTAAGCTGACTCGCACAGCACCAGCAGTCGGCGTTCCTTGGGCTTGATATTTTCCGACCCATTGATCGGCAGGGTTTCTGGGCTGGTTTTGAGTTCTTTTTCCCGAATGCTGACTTTCACCGAAACTCCCATCGGCCCGAGGATTTCGCTGAGATAGCTGGCGATCGCATCTGGATAGCCTCGGCGCGCCAACGTTTCCGGCGAAACCCTCAATGTTCCATCGCGATCGCCCTCGCCTGAGTCAGCTTGCGGGGATTGAATCAAAGCCACCGCGCCACGGTTCGCTTTCTGCTGCGGGGGAACGGCGGAACCGACAACTTCCCGCGTCGCAGCAGCCGAAGTGTCGATCGTCACGGGGGAAGTTTCAAAAACTTCTGGGTATTCAATGCGGGAGGCGATGGGTAGACTTTCGGCGTCAAAATCCAGTTCTTCCCGTACTTGTGGCGGGTGGGCGGATGTTTCTACCTGTTTGGGTGTCTGTTGGAGTTTGTGGTTGTCATTCTTAAATTTGCCGAAAAATCCGCCTCTTTTAGGGCTTGCTGGCGGTTCGTCGGGGGAACTCGCTGGCAGCGGCGCTTGGGCAACTTCTGGTTCCGGTGGCTGTGGCTGTTGCTGTTGCTGTCGCTTGGGACTGCTGCAATCGAGCCGGACTGTCCAGTCATTTTGTCGGGAACCGAGTTTTCGGCCACACAGAAACAACTGGTAAATTTTAGGTCGATCGGGCAGCAGTCGCGTTAAATCAGTGTGTTCGAGGGCATTGGTAAATCTCGCCGTCACCAATTCTTGAGACGGACACTGCGCTGCTTCACACAAAATGTGCAGGTGATTTCCCCGCAAACGCGCTTGTACTTGAACTTCGGGAAGCCCTAAAGCTTCTTGTGCCCACTGCGACGCGCTCGATCGATTGTCTGCCAATATGCTCCCGTTCGCATTCAACATGAAACTCTAAATTTTGCCAAAGCTGGTTTTGTTTTCTAGAAATAGCACAGTTACAAATTTTACCGACAATTATTTTATTTGCCGAGCCTAACCGTTTTGTCTGGTTTAAGCCATGCTGGACTTAGTGTCTGGCTTTGTATCCCCTCAGCTTCGAGCCGTTGGGGAATATTTTTTTGATAATACCTCGACATTTTGGCACAGATAAGTCCAAATTAAGCCAAGCAACAAGTTATTCGTAATTAGTCATATCGTTTCTGTTTGCATCCGAATAATAATTAGATTTCTCTCATAATTCTTGTGGAACAGGCATTTTGCCTGTTCAAGACTGGCTTTTCGGGAAATGTCTATTATTTTCTGACTGTAGTGCTGTGGTTTCGCTGAGCTACGCGGAGACAGTCGCACGATCGCTCTCCTTCGGGGAGCATCCCGATTTTATACAAACCGTTTTTTCCGAGTGGGAGCTTAATATCTGGCGAGAAGATATTTATAGATTTGGCTACGCGGGGACGATCGCTTGCAAGATATCATTCGGATGTCACCGGATTTAATCTCAGAAGTCATTAGTCAGAAAGCAGCGGTCAAGATGATTGTTTGCCTTGTAAACTGAGGATTACGGATTGACACAGGAGAAATTTATGCCGTCGGAAAACCAAGACTTGCCCAAAAATCAAACACCTAACAGTCCAAAGTTGCCAGTTCCCTCAGATATTTTGTTGAGCTTGGTCGCTTTACCTATGCTGGGCGGGTTGGTGGTGGCTAAAGCTGCTGCTGAGTTTGTTGCGTCGATCGGCGTTGAAAGCGAAGAAGTCTTTCGGGGTTCGCGCCTTCCCGTACTCAACTTTCCTCAATCACAGGAATAGAAGGCCCAAGTCCGGATGCTGCAGCTAGAAGTTAATTTTTTTGACCCCGCCCAAAAATGGATACTAGCCCCCGACTCCTGTCGGGGAGAGAGAAAAATTTTCGACCCGAGTTCAACTTCCCAGATTTATCTTGGGAGTAAATCTAAAATTGTTCGACTGAGCGCGACTCGACGCTCGCGATCGCCGAACGTCTCACGTCGATCGTCTAAAAGTCTAAAATCGCCAGTCAACTGATATAAAAGCTTGACAATAGGTACAATCTGTGGTCTAAGAATTAATCTTTCCTTATACTTTGTACATAAGTGCCTTCTACTTTCTACGTTGCAATAAGTTGTCTCAAATTTGACTGCAAACAAAAGTGTTTTAGGCGAAACTAAACCATACAATTTTCTTGACACCCGCAGCTATTGAGGAACAGCCCGATGAGTTCAGTCCTCCAGTCTTCAGAACAGGCTATTGATGCAACATCTATTTCCCATTCTCCCGCTTACTCAAAATCAGACCTGTTTCTGCGAAATCGCCTCAAAGTAGTAGAGGACTTGTGGGAATCGGTGCTGCGACAGGAGTGCGGGCAGGAATTGGTGGATTTGCTCCAACAAATGCGATCGATCAATTCCGCCGAGGGACAGGCCACTCACTTTCGCGAGTCGAATGTCGTACAGCTAATCGAAAAGCTCGACCTCAACGCCGCCATCCGCGCGGCTCGGGCTTTTGCACTGTATTTCCAGTTGATCAACCTTGTCGAACAGCACTACGAACAGCGAGACCAACAGCTAGCTTACGCTAGCAGCAACGACGCTGGTGGGCGGATGTTTTCTAAGCTGCCCGGACAAGCAACGGATGCCCCCGATCGCCCGCGGCACAGGGAAGGCCCAGGTTCCGCCCAAACGGCTCTGAGCAAGGCAGACAGCAGCGAGACAATCGCCCGAGATGCCGGAACTTTTCACCAACTGTTCCCGATGCTGCAGCGCTTGAACGTGCCGAGCCAGCAAATCCAGCGGTTGATCGATCAGTTGGACATCCGCTTGGTATTCACCGCTCACCCGACGGAAATTGTCCGCCACACGATCCGCACCAAGCAGCGGCGAATGGCGAAGATTCTCCAACAGCTAGACCAAGTTGACGAGAAATTTCAGGCGATCGGAACCGACTCTCAAAGCCCCTACCCGGTGTCTTGCTGGGAAGCGGCCGCTCTCCAAGAGCAACTGATGGAAGAAATTCGCCTCTGGTGGCGCACTGACGAACTGCACCAATTCAAGCCGACTGTGCTTGACGAGGTGGAATACACTCTCCACTACTTCGAGGAAGTTCTGTTTGATGCTATTCCCGAACTCTACCACCGCTTAAAGCAAGCGCTCCACGCTTCTTATCCTTATCTGAAACCGCCGAGTTACAATTTTTGCAAGTTCGGTTCTTGGGTGGGATCGGACAGGGATGGCAACCCTTCTGTGACTCCGAAAGTTACTTGGCAAACGGCTTGCTATCAGCGCCACTTGGTGCTAGAGAAGTACATCGGCGCGGTGAAGCGGCTGAACGAACTTTTGAGTTTGTCGCTGCACTGGAGCGACGTGCTGCCGGAATTGCTGGAATCTCTCGATCGCGACAGATCGGAATTTCCGGAGGTTTACGAGCAGTGGGCGATCCGCTACCGCCAAGAACCTTATCGGTTGAAGCTGGCCTACGTGCAGCAGCGACTCGAAAATACGCGCGATCGCAATTGGCGGCTCTACAAAGGAGACGAGTTGCAGCGCGAGCGCGAAGCTTTGTCAGAAAATCCCGGAATGACCGGCCTTTATCGATCGGGCGCTGAGTTTTTGACCGAGCTGCAGCTCATCGAGCACAATTTAGTGGAAACAGGTTTGAGCTGTCGAGACTTGGAAAATCTGCTCTGCCAAGTAGAAATTTACGGGTTTAATTTGGCTTACCTCGATATCCGCCAAGAGTCAACCGTACACTCCGACGCTTTGAGCGAAATTGCTGAATACTTGCAAATTTTGCCGAAGTCTTACAATCAAATGTCGGAAAGCGATCGAATTATTTGGCTCGCAACTGAACTGCAAACTCGCCGCCCTTTAATTCCAGCAGAATTGCCATTTTCTCCCAAAACTTGCGAGACGATTAATACCTTCCGAATATTGCGGCAAATGCAGCAGGAGTTTGGTCCGGAAATCTGCCAAACTTACGTAATCAGCATGAGTCACGAGGTCAGCGATTTGCTGGCGGTTTTGCTGTTAGCAAAAGAATCAGGACTTTACGATCCGGGTACAGGAATTAGCAGTATTCAAGTAGTTCCCCTGTTTGAAACGGTGGAAGATTTGAAAAAAGCGCCGGAAGTAATGCAGCAGGTATTAGATCTACCGCTTTATAGGGCTTTACTAACAGGAGGATACGCGCAGGAAATAGCGGAAAAAAGCGAAGAAAATATCCAATGTCCAATCGAAACTCTCAAATTGCAAGAGGTGATGCTGGGCTATTCGGACAGCAATAAAGATTCTGGTTTCCTCAGCAGCAATTGGGAAATTCAGAAAGCTCAAAAGGCTTTGCAAGTGGTTGCGGAAAAACATGGTGTAGAGTTGCGGATTTTTCACGGCCGAGGCGGTTCTGTAGGGCGCGGCGGCGGGCCTGCTTACAAGGCGATTTTGGCTCAGCCCGGAAAGAGTATCAGCGGGCGAATTAAGATTACTGAACAAGGCGAGGTTTTGGCTTCTAAATATTCTTTGCCGGAGTTGGCGCTTTACAATTTGGAAACTGTAGCGGCGGCGGTAATTCAAGCTAGTTTGCTGCACACTGGTTTTGATGGCATCGACCCTTGGAATGAGATTATGGAGGAGTTGTCGGCGAGATCGCGATCGCACTACCGCAATTTAATCTACGAACAGCCGGATTTAGTCGATTTCTTCCACCAAGTTACCCCGATTCAAGAAATCAGCCAGTTGCAAATTAGTTCTCGTCCGGCCCGTCGCGGTGGCAAAAAAGACATCAGCGGTTTGCGAGCAATTCCGTGGGTGTTTAGCTGGACTCAAAGCCGCTTTTTGCTGCCTTCTTGGTACGGTGTCGGCACAGCTTTGCAAGAGTTTTTGGTGGAGGAACCGGAAGAACACATGAAACTTTTGCAGTATTTCTACTTGAAATGGCCATTTTTTAGAATGGTAATTTCTAAGGTGGAAATGACTTTATCTAAGGTGGATTTGCAGATTGCAGAACACTACGTGCAGGAGTTAGCTTTGCCGGCTGATAAGGAGCGTTTTAAGGCTTTATTCGATCAAATTGCGACCGAATTTCACTTAATTCGCGATTTGGTTTTAACTATTACCGGACACCAACGTTTGTTGGACGAAGATCCGGCATTGCAGCGATCGGTGCAGTTGCGAAATGCCACGATTGTGCCTTTGGGTTTGTTGCAGGTTTCGCTGCTGAAACGCTTGCGGCAGCACGGTAGTGGCGGGGTTCCGGGGGTGATTCACTCGCGTTACAGCAAGGGTGAATTATTGCGGGGAGCTCTGCTAACGATTAATGGAATTGCTGCGGGGATGCGGAATACCGGCTAGGGAAAGAGTTTTGAGTTTTGAATTAGTGGTGAGGTGCGCGCTTACGCACCTTGCTACTGGTAGTTTCAGAATTCGCGCGATCGCCCATTGTAGTCACAGCCATAGGAAACTGTTCGCTATCCTACTAGCTGAGATTTTTTTATGTCTAAACGTAAACAGTCTGAAGGTTGTCGCCCGATGCTGCGGCGCACTTTTTTATTTTTAACGGGCATAGCTTTGGCGCGGGTGGCGGCTGACTATTTTGCGATCGCCCAAAATCGAGACAGTTTCTTGACTATCGCAGGTCAACTGTGGCAAAAGTCACTCGCTTTTTTATCAAGTATACCATCAAATCAAACTCCTCAACCTCTGCCCAGCAATCCCGTTGTAAAATCCGCGAAAACTCCTCAAACTCTGTCCAGAAATCCCATAGTAAAATCGCCGGAAACTCCTCAACCAAATGCTGCCAATTCTCCTTTTGTGCAGTCTCAACCTCAAATTATCAGACGTTCTGCTAAGCAAGCAAAACCCCTACAAGTCAGCCGCCAAAATGTAGCGGGCGCAAGTTTTTATCTCACAACTATTGACCTCGCCGACCCAGAAACTTATCTCACGATTGGGTTAGCTAATAATGCAGATTTTGCAAATACTTCTAAAGTAACGCGGGGTGACGAACCTTTTGAAAATATGGTGGCGCGTTACCGGGCTGCTGTTGTTGCTAACGGGACTTTTTTTGGTAAAGATAAGCAGAAATCTGTGCTGGGAAATATGGTGGCGGCGGGTAAGTTTCTCAAATACAGCCGATGGGAAAATTACGGCACGACTTTGGGGATTAAAGCGGGAAATCAATTGGAAATGGTGACGGCTAGAACCGAAGGTAAGCCGGATTGGAGTCAACATTGGTTTTCTCTGACTTGCGGGCCGAGATTGGTTAAAGGGGGGAAAGTTTGGCTGTCTCCTTTATCGGAAGGTTTTAAAGATTCTCATGTTTTGGGTGTGGGTTCGAGAACGGCGATCGGCTTTCCGGCTTCGAGAGATAAGTTATTTTTGGTAACTTTTTTTGACAGTTTGTCTTTGGAAGCAGAAGCTAAAGTTATGCAGGCGATCGGCTGTTTTGAAGCCATGAATTTGGACGGGGGCGCTTCGGTGGGTTTGGCTCATCAAGGGCAGATTTTATTGCCAGCGGGTCGGAATTTGACGAATGTGCTGGTGGTTTACGATCGCGAATACCCGGCGCCGGCTGAGTTAAAACAGTCTTGGGAACGCTTTCAAAAGGGATCTCGACCAACGCCTGATCCGTCCGTTTTTTTTGATTGATCTAGCAGAAGGAAGTTCGGCAACGAAGCACTGTACGGGATGTAACGGATGGAAGAAAGAAGTGCGATGGAAGTCGGAATCGAGGGAGCATCCCGATTTTGGGTAGTGCTCCCGAGGGAAGGATGAGAGCATTAGAGACAATGCTATAACCAGTGCTGGGGATACGTCCTTTCTGCCGCTAAGTTATTAAAGATGACGGCGCACAAGACCAAGATTATTGACCCCTCAACAGCAGGTGTTAGCAAAAATTTCCAGTCGGGTTTGGTCATCATGACGACTAAGGCAACTGCTCCCGAAGGCGGATGTAGAGTTCTGGTAATCTGCATAATTCCGATCGCACTAGACACAGCCATTCCCATCGTCCAGGGAGAAGAACCGAGAAAATGCACAATCATTAAACTGGTGAGAGCAGCTAAGAAATTGCCCCCAATGACATTCCGGGGTTGAGCCAAAGGGCTGTCAGGGACACCAAATATCAGAACGCTTGTAGCGCCAAACGGAGCCATTAGTAAAGGAGTATTAGTTTTTAGAGCAAGATAGGACGTTGCAGTAATTGCCAAAAAACTGCCAATCAAACTCCAAAAAATATGCCGAGGGTGAGTTCTGTCTACGGGGCAGGTCAATGGACACGATCGCCATCTCCCAAAGGTTTTAAACCAATAACTTTCCCATTTTAGTTGAATTTTTTTACTGTCAATCATAAATCACGTTACTTGCTAACCAGGCTTCTTAAATTGTCTGAACAAGCCTCGGGTAAAGTTAAGATATCATAACAATTTGTCAAAAAGTAGCTAAACGCACAGATTTTTTACTTGTATGCCACTCAGGCTGCAGCTAACCACTCGCTTGGAACGGACTTGCAAGTTTGGTCGGTTTTGCAACAGACTTTATCGGCAGTCGCACAACTTCACCGTTAGCCGTCAGAGTTATTGATGAGGGTAAAGCGAGAGGTTATTTGTAAGGTGCGATGCCCAGTAAGCATGAATTGAAAAATCGCACCCACACTTTGGGTAAGTCTCTAGTTCAGAATGCGATCGCCCTTTTCTGGTTAGTGCGATCTTGTCGCTCGCACTCGGATATAATTACGAACTTAATCTTCGTTACGGAGAGTTTTCCCACTCGGTGGTAAGCTTGCGGAAATTGTATTTAGATGCACCAGGGTGACAAGTAACACAACTGCTGATATTTGCGGGTTGTGACATTTTGACTTTGGGGTGCAGTGCTTTGAAATAGCGAGAACTGGCGACTCGGTACGCGAGTTCTTCGTCTTTTGCTTGGGGACGAGAAAAAGTTTGCAGGTAGTTCCACACTAGCAGACGAGGCGGGTCTACTAGCAGTTTGATGGTTTGTCCGTAATGTTGGGGATCTTGCAGCAATCTGCGCCAAGTTTCTGTAGGTAATACTTGTGGCGGTAAACCGATGTGACAGGTGGCGCAGTTTTCTAGGTACAGTTGCTGTCCGAGTTGGTAGGGTTCGGGGATACGATCGACAGTGCCATTATCCTCAATTGCAGACACTTGAGCAATTCGCGCCGGAATGTTAGAGCCGGAAGTCTGGGCGGCTACCCATCCGCCTCCGGTACAGCAGACAATTATCAACACCAGCAAAGCTGAGTAAAGCCCCCGCAAGCCACGAGAGCGACGCTTGGGGGGGGTTTTGTGGTTCATGGTGTTTCTGCCTTCTCGGTGCTAATTTCTGCCTTGGGTCGGCGGTTTTTTTGAGCCTGCATCGATTTGTTTCCTAAATCACTGGTATGCTCATGCCTTCGCGGGCCAAGCAGGCGTTGGCGAAGACTGTCTGCACGTCTGCTTCTACCTGATCGAGAAAGTTGTCGTCATGGCCTGGATCGTGGTGAAACATCACGATCTTTTTGACTCCAGCAGCTTTCGCTATTTCTACTCCTGCTTGCCAAGTCGAGTGTCCCCAACCGACTTTCGGGGTTTTGAAGTTGTAATACTCTTCGTTGGTGTAGTTGGCATCGTAAATCAGCACGTCGGCGTTGCGAGCTAGGTGTAACACGTTGTCGTCGAGGCGATCGGGAAAATGTTCTGTATCGGTGCAGTAGACGGCTGTATGTCCTTCCCAGGTGACTCGATATCCGATCGCCGTATTAGGATGGTTGAGCAGTGCGGTTTCTATTTTCACATCGTCGAGTTCGAGAATATCCCCAGGCGTCAAATCGTTGAATTTGAGGTCTGACTGCATTACCTGGATGGGGACGGGAAAATTGGGGTGTAGCATTTGGTCGGCAAGACGGTGTTTGATGGTAGTGCCGTTGGGGGCGATCGCACCGTAAATGTGAAAGCAGTTCCCTGGGATAAAGGCGGGAGTAAAAAACGGAAACCCTTGAATGTGATCCCAGTGAGTATGACTAAAAAACATATGGGCTTCGACAGGCATTTGCCGCAGCAAGTTTAGACCCAGAACTCGCAGGCCTGTGCCACCGTCAAAGATCAGGCGTTTTTTGCCCAATCGCATTTCTACACAGGAGGTGTTCCCTCCGTAGCGAAGTGTTTTGGTGCCGGGGGTGGCGATGCTGCCCCGCACACCCCAAAACTGAACGACAAACTCGGTCAAAGGACTATTTTCCATAGTGGCTTTGTGATCGGAAGGCTGTGGATTGGCTACAGAGGGTGCGGAATCTGGCATTTTTTTTAGCTTTGAGGGCAGGAATTGGGGAGTTGAAATCTTAAAGTTTTTAGTTTTTACTTTTTAGCAATCTGTACTATAATCAAGCGCTTGAGCAGGAAACCATCCGAATGCGGAATACTTGGGCTATTAGAATTTTCAAGCTTACGGGTTGGTGTAGGAGATGTCACGCTTGAGAGATTATTTTTTGTACCCTGCGGGCTGCCCGGCTTGTTCTGTGTTCTGAGATTAAGATAGGGCCGAACCAGAGTGTTCAGGTAAAATTTCCTCAAACGTAGAAGACATTCCCCAGGGGTAGAATTTGCGCTTCATCTTACTCTAGGAGTAGTATTTTTTTCAAGATTGGGGCCGGGGCGGGGTTTTGAGGAATGCCGTTCCGGTGACTCGACATTCACGACTGATTTGACATTCTAGCCGCCACCCGTTCCTCGACTGCATCCCTAGACCTGCAGCGGTCGCCTTAAGTTCGGCCTTCTGAGTTTTTAGTCGGGTTGCAGTCGAGGAGTGCGGGCTAGGGGCTTATTTGCGATCGGCTGCGATGCACTTTTCCACTAAGGGCATTACTTGATCAACATCTTGCCAACCCAGAATTTCCGTGACTTTTTTCTCCAAATTTTTGTAGGTTCTAAAAAATTCGGCTATTTCGTCCAAGCGGTGGGGGGCTACGTCTTTGAGGGACTTATAGTGAGCGTAGCGCGGGTCTTTGTCGGGAACGCACAACAGTTTTTCGTCCCTGTCGCCTCCATCGATCATTTCCAGCATTCCGATCGGACGGGCTGCGATTATGCACCCTGGAAATGTGGGCTCATCCATCATCACCATGCCGTCGAGGGGGTCGCCATCATCGGCTAAGGTATTGGGTATGAAGCCGTAGTCGCACGGATATTGGACTGAGGAAGAAAGCACCCGATCGAGAGCAAAGGCTTGTAAGTCTTTATCAAATTCGTACTTGTTTTTGCTACCGGCGGTAATTTCGATGAGGACGTTGAGCAGTCCTGGTTTCGGCTGTGCCGGAATTAGCGATAAGTCCACAACAATATCTCCAAGTTAACAGATGATTGGGATGAGTGCTACTTGCCAAATCCCTTTGATAGCATTTTACGGGTGATCGGGCCTTTCGGCTGCATGAGATTGACCGAAAGCGGGCGAGTGCGATCGGCGTTGCACAATTTGAAGAGGATGCTTGTGGAGTGTCTCGCCTGGGCGGAAAATACACCGGATGGGCGGGACGCCCATCCCACAGGTTGAGGGCGCAATGCTTTGTTTTTGTCGTGGGGAGATATTTTCATATCTACCATATAATCATTTCACCGTCTTTCAAAGTTCTTTTAATTTTCAATCCCAACCACTGGCTGAGTTCTGTTGCTAACCATTCGATTTCTGATTCACTTAGTCTCTGCTTTTCTCCGAGTCGATATTTTTGGTTTCCGGCAATAACAATTACTACACAATATCGGCATAATTTCTCTTCCGTGACGGGAATAGTATATTCAATTTGTTCAATTTCCAACTGGCAAATCTCCTGTCTGGGGGCTGGCTTGCAATAATTCCATTTCCCCCCCAATAGATGACTGAAAAAGGAGATTTTGTGGCGATCGATTCTGAGACGCAATTTCCGAAATAGTGCAAACAGAAACATGACTCCTACCGCACCTAAAATACTTCCTGATATTAGCATAATAAATTGGGGATTTATCCCTAAGTTATTGGTAAAAAACGAATTCCACTTTAATGAAAAAATACTCGCAGGTACCGCTGCAGAAAGCAGAGCAATTAAACCAAAACCGATTCCTTGTGGCGGAATTACAATTTCTATATACTCCGAATTTTTTGTTAGTTTAATATCGCTGCTTGGTGGCCGCTGCACCACCATAGGACTTTTGTGGATAGGGCAGGGATTTTTGAGCGATCGCAATGCTTCCCCAGCAGAAGATAACCGTTTTTCCAAACTAGGTTCTGTCATCCACTCCAGCCAATCAATTACAGCACTTCCGGATGTTATGAGGTACAATAGAATCGACTAAAAATAATATACCAATGAAAGCATACTCAGTAGATTTGCGATCCAAAATAGTAGCAGCCCATGTCGAGCAGAAGCTGTCGATCAGAAAAACAGCAGAAATATTTGCCTGCAGTAAAAGCTTAGTTCAAAAACTTGTCAAGCAACAAAAAATAGAGGGGAATTTACAGCCTAAACCGAGGGGTAAACCCAGATTCAGTCATTTGAATAATGCGTCACAAGAGTTAAGAGAAATAGTGGTCACACATCCCGATGCAACTTTGGTAGAATTGTGTGAGTTGTTCGCCCAAAAGACAGGAAATTGGGTAGGCAGAACAGCCATGTGTAGCGCCTTACAGAAGTTGGGATTAAATCGTAAAAAAAAACAGTCAGGAGTAGCCAAGCAGGCACAGAAAGAGTGATGAAGTTAAGGTTAGACTATTGGGAAAAAGTCAAGGATATCGAGCCAAAAAATCTAGTATTTTTAGATGAGACTGGAGTATTGCTAGGTTTAACCAGAACTCATGCACGTTCGCAACGAGGAACTAGAGCCTATGCGGTCAAACCTTTTTATCGAGGCAAGAAAGTCACAGTAATTGGTGCAATTAGCCTCACGAAAGTAGTGGCATTAATGACCCTGGACAACTCGATGGATAGCAAAGCATTTGAGGTGTTTATCGAGAAATGTTTAGTGCCACAATTGTGGCCCGGAGCCGTAGTAGTGATGGATAAGTTACCAGCGCATAAAGTAGATTCAATTACATCGATGATTGCCGTGGTGGGTGCTTCTATTTTATGTTTATCCCCATACTCTCCTGATTTTAATCCGATTGAATTATGGTGGTCGCAACTTAAATCTTTATTGCGACAGTTTTCACCAACCAGCACTAAAATGGTTGACACGATAATTGCTGTGGCTCTTGACTTAATTAATCCGAAACATCTCAAAAACTGGTTTACTAATTGCTGCTACTGTACCTCATAACATCCGGAAGTGCTGTAAATTAGAATTGAGCTGCGTTACCCGATCGGCAAATTGAATTCTCAAATCCTGCTGTGACAGTTCAGTAGGATGCAAACCCGTTACCAAATAAATTAAAGTTGCACCTAAACCGTAGAGGTCAGAAGCTGGAACGGAGCGCCCGCCAAATTGTTCTGGTGCCATATATCCGTAAGTTCCCACTACTGTAATTGTGCCGCCAAATTTTGCAGCTTGGTTCTGCACCGAACCGAAATCAACTAAATAAACTTGTCCCACGGAGTGGGCAGATCTGCTGTGCAGTAAAATATTGCTGGGTTTAATATCGCGGTGAATAACAGGCGGATCTTGCTCGTGCAAATAAATCAAAATTTCTAACAGCGATTTAGCTAATTCTTTCACCTCGCTTTCGCTAAAAGTACGCCCCGAACGCAAATGCTCTTCCAAAGTTTTACCCTCTACATAAGTCTGTACCAGGGCAAATCCTTTGCTGTCTGGTTCGTCAATTTCCAGGTAGTCGAGGTAGCGCGGAATTGATGGGTGAGAAAGTGCTTTTAAAGTTTCCGCTTCCCGTTCAAATAGCTTAAGATCTTGCCATTCACAATCGCTGCCGAGGAATAGCTGTTTGATGACAACTAATTCTTGAGTTTGTAAGTCACGAGCCAGCAAAGTTTGCCGACCAGTTTGTTTTCCCAGTTGTCGGTGCACTTCATAGCGTTCTGCTAATATTTTGCTGGTCATTTTTTTTTACATTAATTTTAATTTAAGGTTATCGTCGGAGTCCATCAACCTGGTTTTTTAGCGAGTCTGCCGGTGGCAACGCGTCTTTTCGTAAAAACCAGATTTCTAGGAGTCGGAGTGCGTCCCGGACTGTAAAATGTAGATTACAGTCCGCTTTCTATTTGATACCACCGGGCAATAGACTTGCTACTTGCCCCCATTGACAGTCCTGCAATCAGCGACGGTGCAAGCAGGAAGATAATATCCATATCAATATTGTGGAAGATCATCGAACCCCCCATTATCACCTCTATAATCACATTCATGATCCAAAAGAAGACGAGGCTTGTGGAGGTACAGAATAAGATACTAATCGCGGTTAAAACCTGTCGGTGAAGTTTGGGATTAGTTAGGGGAAAAAACCACAAGCGCGTGACGATTCCTACGATTATTCCGTTCCCCAACCCCAGCAGCAAGCCGAGAGAAAGACCGATAAATCCTCCGACAATTGTCCCCAGTACCGGAATAATAAAGGTGCTGTAAATTGCTGCACAAGCTCCTACAGCTAGGGTTCCCATCTCAGTGCTGCGGTCGATCGCATTGTCGAACAAGCTAAAGGTAGTCACGGTTTTTCCCGGTCTCAATGTCTGGGAATATTTATTTATTTCCTGTGGTTTTTCTAAAACTTCTTTTGCGATCTGGGCTGAGGTGGGACGGCGTTCTAAACTCGGATGTGTCATCCACTTCAGCCAATTGGTAAAACCTGGACTCAGTTGGCTGAATTGCTCGAATTCAATCTGCAAATCTTGTTGCGGTAAATCGGCAGGATGCTGCTTGGTGATTAAGGCGATTAAGGTTGCTCCCAAACCGTACAAGTCGGAAGCGGGAACTGCCCTCCCGCCAAATTGTTCGGGCGGCATATAGCCGTAGGTTCCGACAACTGTGACTGTTTTTCCCTGTTGCGTTGCTAGGGTTTGAACTGCACCGAAATCGACTAGGTAAACTTCGCCGACGCTGTTACCCGATCGATTCTTGAGTAAAATATTGCTGGGTTTAATGTCGCGGTGAATCACCGGGGGCTGTCGCTGGTGCAGGTAGGCGAGGATGTCTAATAATGCTGTGGCTAATTGTTTGACTTCGCTTTCGCTGAAGGTGCGGCCGTCTGAGAGATATTCTTGTAGGGATTTGGCTTCGATGTAACTCTGGACTAGGGCGAATCCTTTGCGGTTGGGGGTGTCGATTTCAAAGGAGTCTAGATATCGGGGAATTGCGGGATGGGATAGGGATTTTAAGGTTTCGACTTCTCGCTCGAACAGTTTTAAGTCTTCCCAGTTAAAGTCGCTGCTGAATGAGAGAAGTTTGACTACTACTTGCTGTTGCGTTTTTAAGTCGCGGGCGAGTAAGGTTTGCCGTCCTGCTTGCTTGCCGAGCCGCCGATCGCACTGATAGCGATCGGCTAATATTTCTTTTGACAAATCGCCGAGGTTTTGTCCGCTCATGTTCTCTTGCCCTAGAACCGATTAAACCTAGTGTAGTTGACAAAAGTGCAATAATCGGAAATGTTCGGGCTACGGCAAAAAAATTTTTATGTCAAAGAGCAACTGCCTTTAAGAGCCAGCGATCGCGCACCATAAAGATGCCCCTGAGTTAAGCTTGAATTTAATTTTGGATTTGCTTGTAAATCGACTGCACTACGTCGAGCAGGCTCAAGACTTGCTGCCATTCGGGGGCATCGGGGTTGTAGCTTTTGGCGCGCTGAGTTTTCAAACTGTGGTGCAAGAGGGAAAGCAGCGCGTCTGGAGACTGTACGGAATTGTCCTCTTCATCTGCTGGGGCTTGGGCTGCATTTTCTTCGATATCTTCTTTAATTTTTTGTGCTCGATCAGCGAGGGCTAAAGATCTGCCTGCAAGGTTTTCCGGCAGTTTGGGCTGTTCGGACAAAGACGCGCTGGTTAGTTCTACCAATAGTTGGCAGACTCGATCGACCCATTCGTGATCGTTGACTGAAAAAGAACCGGATTTGAACACTTGCCCGTCAGGTCTTTGCTGAATGCTTTGTACCTTCTGGATCAGAGGGATAGCCTTAACAGTGATGTTTTCCGGGATTCTGGGGATATCTGACAGGGAGCTCCGAGCAATCTCCAGCAATAGTTGGTAAACCTGATCTACCCACTCAACATCTCCCGATTGCGAATTCCAATTATCCATAACTGACGCTAGTGGTTTTCTATATCTAAGACTAGAACATTGACTATCTGCGAAGGAAGCTCTTTTTAGGAGCCGCTAACGCTATTAAGACTTACGCGGGCGGGGTGAGAAACCCGGTTTTTGAGCGGATGTTTCGTCGCCTTTCTCCAAGATGTTTCTCAGAAACCGGGTAACGCTGCCGCCAGTCATAACTATTTTTAAGCGCTTCAAATATATAGAAGTGCTAAGTTTGTTGCGGTAGGTAGGTAGTGCGAAGGAAACACGTAGGGCGAAACCCCGGCATCTCACTTGCAAATTCAAATCCGGTTATATAACCATAATACCTGTTGGAGCTTATTTACAATTACCTCAATCGGATATTAAGGTTAATTGGTGGTGGAATGGGAGCCGCACCCCCGATGGCGATCCTCCCCACCCAGAACCCTGGCGCCACCGCGAGCATTTGCTGTGGGCTACTGCTATTTTTCTGTGAGATTCCACACACCATCCCAGTTAAGTACATCTGAAAACTGATGCTGAAATAACATACAGCGATCGACGTGCAATTTAGCTGCCTTGTTTTTCGGGTCAACTTCCAGAACGGCGTTAAATTCGCGTTTAGCGTCTGTAAAGGCTTGCTTGGCTTTTGGTTCTAAGGCTTTCTTAAACTCGTTCAGCAGTTTTTTAACTTGATCGAGTGCCAGATTTTCAAATTCCTCATCTAACATTTCTGCAACTGTCTCGCAGGCACGACTTTTAATTTTCGCCTGCAATAGCCGCCTGATCTCTGAGGGTTTCAGCCTCTTGATTTTGGGATTTGATGGTTCTAAGATGTCGGCTTCCAACAGTTTTTTGACTTCGCCTTCTTGCAAGTATTTAATCTCGTCTGCTGATAAAGGCTTGACTTTTGCTTGCAGCAGCATTTTGGCTTCGTCTTCCGACAGGTTTTTGATGCCTTCCAATTTCAGCAGTTGGATTTCTGTCTGCAACAGTACGATGAGTTGGTCTGCTTCTGACAGGTTTTTCGGGTCGTATTCTGACAGCTTTTTCAGTTGATATAACAGGTTCTTTAGTTCGTGTTCCAACTGTTGCTCTAGATTGTAGGACAGTTTCTTAATCTCTGCCTCTGGCATTTCAGCGACATCCTTTAAGATGTTTTTCACCTCACTTTCTGAGAGTCTTTGGCTGACGGGAGTTTTGTAATGTTCGCGGCCCTTGGTGTAATGTTCTACAATTTTTTGCTGTGTTTCGGTTAGTGGCTTGCCAACTGGCGAGTATCCCTCGCGGATGCTCATGAGTTCGTAAACGATTACAGGTTCGCTTTTGCCTTTGACAGTAATAAAGTCGAGTTCTCGCACGTACAGCCGATCGGCATAATCTCTGTAAGTATTGTCGCTGATGATCAAGTCGGTGCCGTATTGCTTGCTAGCGCTTTCTAAGCGAGAGGCGAGGTTTACGCCGTCTCCTATAGAAGTCAATTCCATGCGTTTGCTACTACCGATGTTGCCGCTGACAACTTCATCGGAATGTACGCCCATACCGATGCCGATCGGCAATTCCCCATTCGCCATACGCTCTTGATTGAACAGGGCCAGTTTTTCCCGCATTTTCACTGCGGTTTGCATGGCGCACCAGGCATGATCCTCTAGGGGCGCTGGAGAGCCAAAAACTGCCATCAGAGCGTCGCCGATGTATTTGTCGAGAGTCCCTCCGTACTCGAACACGACATCTACCATCACTTCAAAATATTTATTGAGCATCACTACCACTTCTTCGGCTTGCAATTTTTCCGTAAGTGTGGTATAGCTGCGAATGTCTGAGAACAGCACCGAAACGTTTTTGCGCTTGCCGCCCAATCCATGATCCCCTGAAGCTAAAAGCGCTTCGGCTACTTCGGGGGTCATGTAACGGTACATCAAGTTTTTGACTTGCTTTGCCTCGCTAATATCTTCCATGACGACTAACGCGCCGTTGACCTTGCTGGGGTCGGTAGCGTCGGTCATTGAATTAATCGAGAGATTGATACTCTGCGATTTTGCTTCACAGGACAGCAAAATTTGATCCGGGTAATACTGCTGGCGGTCCTTATCGTCTTCTGGAGACAAAGACGCATCAAACCATTTGGCAAAATCGCCTTTTTCTAACTTAATTAACTCGCGCAAAGATTGACCTTCGGCTAATTCTGCCTCGCTGACACCCAGTAATTTTTGGGCACTGGGATTGGTCGCTACTATATTGCCTTTTTTATCTGTAGAAATCACGCCGTTAGTCAGGGCGTGCAGCATATCTTTTTGTCTTTGTTCTTGCTGTTTGACTTCGGCAAACAGTTTGGCGTTTTGTAGGGCGACTCCTGCTTGGATGTTAAACGCCTTCATAAATTCCAGGTCGTTGCGATTGAAACTCGCTTTCCACTGTTCGGGGGCGTGCGGCCAATCTTCGGGGTTATAGGGAGGGTATTCTCCTTGTTTTTTTTTGTTGACTAATTGAGTAACTCCGATCAATTTGTGGTCTGCATTAAAAATTGGCATACAGAGCATACTGCAAGTACGGTAGTCTGTTTTTTTGTCGGTTTCTTTGGAAATTTCAGCGCGGGGATCATCGTACACGTCAAAGGGAATCAACAGCGGTTCGCCGGACTGGGCGACGATGCCTGCAAAACCTGCTGTTCTGGGTATGCGAATTTCTTTCAGGCTGTCGGCGATCGGGATTTTCGTCCATAGTTCGTCTTTATCTTCATCGATCAGCCACAGGGTGCTGCGATCGGCGTTCATCAGTTCTTGGGCCTGATCCATCACCCTTTTTAGGGTATCTTCTAAGTCTAAACTGCTCTGAGAAAGAGCGTTGACGGCGTTCATCAGCGCCGTGGCGGCCCGTTGTCTTTGAGTTGCTGCGTAGAAAGATTTAGAAGACTCTAGAATTAGGCGAATCGACGGGGCAAATTCTCGAAAAACTTGTTCATCTTCTTGAGTAAATCCTGCATTGTCAATCTGTGATTCTAAAGTACCATAATGTTCGTGGTTAGGCTTGAGTTTATTAATCAGTTGAACGACTGCGACTAACTCTCCTGTTTCTTCGTTTATCAGGGGCATCGCCAGCATTGTATAAGTGCGATATCCTGTTCTTTCGTCAGTTTTTTTTGCGTTAGTCGAGCGGGGGTCGTTATAAAAATCATAAGGAATGTTCACCACTTTTTTGTGCGTGGCTACTTCTCCCGCAATGCCCACATGGGCAGGAAATCGGAGTTCTAAGTTTTTGCCATTTTCGTCTTTAGCGACGATCGCCCATAGTTCATTTTTTTCGTCGTCTAATAAAAATATTGTGCTGCGATCGGCATTCAGCAATTCCCCTGTTTTGAGGGTAATCGACTGCAACATCTCGTTAAGGATGGCATCAAATCCCTCGCTCTCCAGGATATTGTCGAGCATTCCCAGGGTTTGATTGACAACCTTAAGTTTGTCTTCTACTTCCTTAACTACTACTGTGAAACTTTGCTTATTTAGAAGGTCGAGAATGCCGGAGAGGTTTCCTTGGCCCGGGATAATTGCGCTGCTCCTAATTTCCGGGGGAGAATAATTTTCCTGATGATGATTTTCACCGCCGACAACAGCGACATCAATCACGTTGTCCAGAGAAGAGTAATTGGTGGAAGATGCAGATTTCATAGACCTTTACAGAAGCTTAAGTGTAAGGGTTAGTCTCTAAGCGAAGAGAGGGGGGAAGTTGATTAGTGAGTCACCTGTCGCACAAGACTCAAGTATGTGTGAAAGTATTTCTCAGTTTACAGAACTCCGGCCACCAGGCAAGGGAAATTCAGTTGACCTTGCTGCTGAACGGAGGGTGGGAGAGTAACGAGGCGATGGGAGTGCTGCAATCTTTTTAGAAATCGCGAATCTTGTTTAAATGGTTTATTAGGTGATTTTGACATTGTGCGTGCCTGGTTTAAGTAGGTTCTGCCGATCTTTGAGCCGATCGCCCGCCGGAACATGAATGGTAGTGGGAAGAGGACTGTTGAAAGAGGGATGGCATGGTGGGACTAGCGGCAATTGTGACACTACCAGTTGCTAGTGATGTGTGCCCTTCTCTACACAATTGTGGTTTTTAAGTAGAATTTCTCTGTATTTTGCTGCTCTTAGCTTTCATCCGACTAAATTCACAGGGTTTTCAACTTTTTTGGTAAAATTTGCGGTTGATATTTTTAGTGTAACCTCCGACTCTGAAAAAACTCCGCGTTTTGACCCCACTATCGGCTTGAGGGTCTGATCAGAGTTTGGCCGACTGAGTTTGGCGCAATCCGGCGGCTTCGACAAGCAGGGATTCGGCGAAGGCGATGGCTTCTGTTGCTGAGCGACCACTAGCGAGTTGGGCGAGTTCTTCGCGCCGCTGCTCACTGTTGAGGGCGGCAACTCTGACTACTGTGCGTTCGACTGGTTCGGAGTCGGCTGCAGGTTCGCCGATACTTGGTTCTGCTTCGATCGTCTGTTTGTTGACGCGAAAATGAAAATCAGCCATCGCGGCGATCAGCGGCTGGTGCGTGACGCAGAGAACTTGGTGTTTGTCGGAGAGTTGGTAGAGTTTTTTGGCGATCGCGCCGGCGACTCTCCCGGAGACTCCGGCGTCGATTTCGTCAAAAATCAGCGTACCGGCACTTTCTATTTGGGAAAAACAGGCTTTGATGGCGAGTAGAAAGCGGCTCATTTCTCCCCCGGAGGCGATCGCGCCTAGGGGTTGCAAAGGTTCGCCCGGGTTGGGGCTGAAACAAAAGGCGATTTGGTCAGCGCCGGTGGCGGTTGGGGTACAAGGCGAGATTTCGACTTGAAACTGCACTTTTTCCATTGCTAACGGCTTAAGTTCTCCTACGAGGTGCGTTTCTAGTTTGAGGGCTGCTTCGCGCCGCAGGGTAGTGAGGTGGCTGCAAGCGTCTTTTAATTGCTCTAAAGCGGTCTGATATGCGAGTTCTAAGGCTTCCATTGACTCGCCTCCTTCTAAAAGTTCATTTAGTTCGTTTTGGATGCTTTGGTAGTAGGCGATCGCTTCTTTGAGCGGCCCGTATTTGCGGCAAATTTGTTTGAGCTCCCGAATCCGATCTTCTACTTCTTCGAGTCTTTCGGGATCTGCTTCTAATTGTTCGCCGTAGCTGCTAATTTGCAGGCTGGCTTCTGTGGCTTGAGCTAAAGCATCGCTGACCATTTCTAGGATTGGTTGCAACTGCACATCGTAAACCGCCATGTCGCTTAAAATTACTTCGGCTTTGCTCAACAAGTCGGCGGCTGATGCGCTGTCGCCCTCGTTTTGGTAAAGGGCTTGGTGGACTTGGTAACTCTGCTGCTGCAATTCGACGACGTGGCCGAGCCGGATTGATTCTTGTTCTAGCTGTTCGAGTTCGTCGGGGTCTTCGATGTGGGCTTCGCCGAGTTCTCGGACTTGGTATTCTAACAAATCAAGTCTTTGCAGTCGCTGCTGTTCCGACTGACGCCTGCGTTTGAGGGCTGTTTTGGCGTTGTTGACTCCCAGCCACGCGGAGGCGATGATCGATCGCGCTTCAGTGAGCTTTTTGCCGCCGTATAAATCGAGCCATTCTCGCTGGAGGGTTTCTTGTCCGAGGTGGACGGTTTGGCCTTGGGCGGTAATTTCGACCAGCCGATCGCGCAGTTGGTCCATTAACTGGCGGTTGACGAGAATTCCGTTCAAGCGGGATCTGGTGCGTAGAGCACCGCTCGATGCGTTAATTTCCCGGCTGCAAACGGCTAAATTTCCGTCTATGGGTTCGATTTCTTGTTCGCCCAGCCACAAAGCTGCGGCTTTGTCTAATTCAAAGGTAGCTTCCAATATTGCCCGCGCTGCTCCGGTGCGAATTGATCGGCGATCGACTTTCCCGCCCAAAACTGCATCGATCGCATCTAGGATAATCGATTTCCCAGCGCCGGTTTCCCCTGTAAATACGTTCAAACTCGGGCCAAATTCTAAGTCGAGGCAGTCAATTAAGGCAAAGTTTTCTATTCTAAGGGATATTAACATGGGGAATTTGAAATTTGGAATTGGGAATTGGTAATTGGTATAGCCTTTCTCAGTAACATGAGGTACTATTGGGCATTGGGCATTGGGTATTGGGCATTGGGCATTGGGCATTGGGCCGAAAAGCATACCTCACTTTCTTGAGAACCGCTATAATTGCTAATTGCTAATTGGAGGCAGAGCCGGGAAAATTATTGGTAACAACTTTCAACTGTCAACTTTCAACTTTCAACTGACTTCTGCTATAGTTTCAACCATCCAAACAAATCTCCTACCGTCAGCCGCAATTCTGCTGCCCAATCTGGAACCGGCAACAATTCTTCTGGTTTTGCTAAAATTTCCGGTTGCTTTCCCGGGGGATAAATTAAAATCGAGCGCACCATCGGATCGATCAGCCAACCCATTTTAGTGCCGTTTTTCAGACAGTGTAAAATATTCCCAGTTACTTTAGTTTGACTCTGACCAGGAGACATAATTTCAATTGTCCAATCAGGGTAAGTTTCAAATACATTAGCAACATCCCCATTTTCATCAACAGGTATTCTGTCCCAAGTAAATACTGTGACATCTGGCACGATCGATCTGCCGTCAAAAGTACACCGCAATTCGGGAAAAGCTAAGGCAATTTTCGGCTTTTTAACTACGACATTGATGGCTGGGACTAATTCACCTTGAATCCTGCTATGTTTTCCTTGTGGCAGTGGTTTTTGGATGATTTCACCGTTGATATATTCGCTAGCTGGTTCTGTTTCTGGCAGTTTGAGAAACTCTGACCAAGTTAGTGTTTTTGTTTGTATTTGTACCATTTTCTACTCCTTCTCTTCGATAAAACCCAAGTGTTTTCTAGCAGCAACCGTTACCATTCTCCCGCGATTTGTCCGCTGCAAAAATCCGATCTGCATTAAATAAGGTTCGTATACATCCTCAATAGTTTGAGTGTCTTCTCCTGTAGAAGCTGCGAGGGTTTCTAATCCCACTGGACCGCCGTTAAAATTCTCAATCATTGCTGTCAAAATTCGCCGATCTGTCCAATCTAAACCTAGCGGATCGACGTTGAATAATTCCAGGGCTAGTGAGGCAACTTCAGCATCAATTGGCTTTAAGTTTTTGACTTCGCTGTAGTCTCTAACTCGTCGCAGCAAGCGGTTAGCTATCCGGGGTGTTCCACGCGCTCGGCGGGCAATTTCTACTGCTCCTTCTGGGGTGATTTGAGTGTCGAGAACTTGGGCGGTTCTTTGGACAATTAGACTGAGTTCGTCTATTTCGTAGTAGCGCAATCTTTGGATCAAGCCGAAGCGATCGCGCAATGGAGATGTCAGCGACCCGACTTTTGTGGTTGCTCCTACTAAGGTAAAGGGTTTGAGGGGAATGCTGCGGATTTTGGCGCTTTTGCCTTGACCGATCGTAATATCTAAGCGGCAGTCTTCCATCGCCGGATAGAGAATTTCTTCTGTAACTTTAGATAAGCGGTGAATTTCGTCGATAAACAGCACGTCGCCTGCTTTGAGGTTGATCAGCAATCCGACAATATCTCGCGGTTTTTCTAAAGCAGGGGCGGTGGTGATTTTGCATTCAACTTCCATTTCTGCTGCTAAAATTAGCGACATTGTGGTTTTGCCCAACCCTGGCGGCCCGTAGAGTAACAGGTGATCCATAGGTTCGCCGCGAGATTTGGCGGCTGCAATTGCGATCGCCAAAACTTCTCTCAAGTCTTTTTGCCCGATGTATTCAGCTAACCGCTGGGGTCGGATTTTGTCGTCTTGTTTGCTGTTGATTTCGTCGGGTAGTTCTTGCGATTCTAGCAGCGATTCCGCCGCGGGTTTTGCCACTTTTTTGCGACGGGCCGGGGCTATGTCTTCGGGTAGATTTGGGTCGGGGGGCTGTTGTTTGGAGGAGATAATAGCCATATTTATTTGCGATCTGGCAGCGGGAAGTGTTTACAATTGTTGTTAGCAGAATCTTTAAAATTATTGAGTTCGTTATGAGTATTCCCTCTTCTTTATTAGCATCGGAAAGCATAACTTTTGAGGGGGCGATCGAGCTGACTCAATCTTTACTGTCGTTCATTGAGGCTGATCGGCTTTTACAAGCCGACATCCAGCAAGCTGTTACATCTTTGGTGAAAACACAAAATGGTGCTAGGGGGTTTTTTGTCACCTATCTAACGGACGATCGACAGGAGGCAGATCACCCGTCACCCGGAGTAGTCGAGGCGCTGCGCTCGGCTCCTGAGATCGTAGCAGAACTGCTGGTGAAAAATTTGGCGATGTCGGCGGCAATGGTTGTGCATCATTCGCGCCAGCAAAAGCAGGAAATGGCGGCCGATTCTGCTAGAGTGCAGGAGCGATCGCGCAATTTAATTCAAATGCTGCAAATGCCAGCCTGTCAAACTATAGCGTTGCAAATGCTAGAAAGTTTGCAGAGTGCCAACGGCAAGTATGAAAAATTTTTCCAGCGGTGGGGCTACGACGACGAGCAAAAACTAGCGATCGATTCGGCAGTTCGATCGGCGATCGGCTAAAATAACCTCCTAAGGAAGACGACAGAACAAAGAAAGAAGAAGCCGAAGCTAGGGTGGCAGATCCTTGATCAAAGCGGCGGGGCTGTGGAATAATTGCGGTTTAACAAAAGCTGCACAATTGTAGCTTGAGTTGATTTAGGTGTGAAGGTAGTGAACGAGGGCGAAAAAATTGCAGAGAACTGTGAAAGAATTTGCCCAAAAGGCCCGAAGGCTGGGCCGGCGGCGGCAGGCAAGTAGCCAACGGTGGGCGAAGCTGAATCTGCTGGCAACATTGGTGCGCCGGGACTTGGAAGCTCAATACAAAGGCTCGATTCTGGGCAATTTGTGGCCGCTGCTGAATCAGCTATCGCAATTGGTGATTTACACATACGTATTTTCGATCGTCCTCAAGGTAAAGCTCAGCCTTGCAGGCTTCCCAGAAAACAGCGACATTACATTTGGAGTCTGGTTGTTTGCAGGTTTGCTGCCTTGGACTGCCTTCACCAGCGGTTTGATCAAGTCGGGAGTATCGGTGGTGGGGCAGCCGAATTTAGTGAAAAAAGTGGTATTTCCTCTCGGTTTGCTGCCCTTAGTGCCGATTTTTACAGCTTTTCTTGAAAGTTCTCTGGGTTTAGCAGCTTTGATTGTGATAGTAGCAGTATCGTCGCAAAAGCTCAACGCTACTTTATGCTTACTGCCGTTGGTGTGGGTGCCTCAGTTGCTGATAACTGCTGGTTTGGGATATTTGACAGCCGGCTTGACTGTATTTTTGCGAGACATTCCTCAGACATTAGGTGTTATTCTAAATTTTTGGTTTTATTTGACGCCGATCGTCTACCCAGCATCAATCATCCCCCAAGAGTGGCGAGGGTGGGTATTTTGGCTAAATCCAATGGCTGCCATCTCGGAGGTTTATCGAGACCTCATACTGGTTGGAGAAGTTAAGCATTGGGGCGAATGGGGTGTCGCCACACTAATCTCTGCAGCTATATTTTGTGGAGGTTTGGCGGTTTACCGGCGTTTGCGTCCCGCTTTTGCTGACGTGCTGTAAATTTGTTTGAGATATACAGTCAATCTAAAATCTAAAATCTAAAATCTAAAATCGATTGTGCTGTAAATATGTTTGAGATTTCAAGTCAATCTAAAATCTAAAATCTAAAATCTAAAATCGATTGACTGCCGCCAATGACAGAAAATGTAATTTCACTAAAAAATGTTTCCAAATGCTTTAAGCGGTACGATCATCCTGGAGACCGCTTAAAGGAAATTATTTACCCCAGCAAAAAACTGGCTGACGAATTTTGGGCCCTACACGACATCAATCTGGAAATTCCTCAAGGACAAACTCTGGGAATCGTCGGTCGCAACGGTTCGGGAAAAAGCACTCTCCTGCAAATAATTGTAGGGACGCTGACTCCAACCGCAGGAAGCGTGGATGTTAAAGGGCGAGTCTCCGCTTTGTTGGAACTCGGAAGCGGGTTTAACCCGGAATTTACCGGGCGACAAAATGTGTTTTTTAACGCTCAGTTACTGGGATTCAATCAAAAACAAACTGAAGAAAAATTTGACGATATAGCTGCTTTTGCTGATATTGGCGATTTCATCGAACAGCCAGTCAAAACTTATTCTAGCGGTATGTTTGTCAGGCTAGCTTTTGCCGTTGCGACTAGCGTCGAGCCAGATATTTTGGTGGTTGACGAGGCGCTTTCGGTGGGCGACGAAGCTTTTCAACGCAAGTGTTTTGCCCGCTTGCAAAGCATTCAGGAAGGTGGCGGAACGATTTTATTTGTTTCTCACGCTGCTACTTCTGTGGTGCAACTTTGTACCTCGGCGATTTTAATGGATAGCGGTGAATTGCTGCTCGCTCACACGCCGAAGGTGGTAATTTCTAAGTATCAAAAGCTGATTTATGCCGATCCGGATCAGGTTCTGGGGTTGAAGTCAGATATTCGAGCTCTGAACCAACTGACAAAACAGGAAAGTCAAGACCACCTTCAGGATGCTAATTTAGAAAGCACAAAGAGGGAAGTTAAACCGGAGCAACATCTCTCTAAACCCAAGGAATATTACGATGAATTTTACGATCCGGGGATGATACCCTCGAATACGGTAAGGTATCCGTCTCGCGGAGCGGAAATTATCAACCCCCACATCGAGACGCTGAAGGGAAATGTGGTAAATCACTTGCTCGGCCGTCAAGATTATATTTATACTTACTCTGTCACTTTTTCGAGGTCAACTTCCAAGGTTAGGTTTGGAATGTTGATTAAAACGATTAGCGGTTTTGAGTTGGCGGGTGCTTCTTTGAAGGCTTCTAGTCAGTCAGTTAGGTATGTGGAAGCAGGAACGACAATTGTAGTTAAGTTTCAGTTTAAATGTTTGCTGAATCCCGGGGTTTATTTTCTGAATGCTGGGGTTGTGGGAACGGTTGATGGAGATTTAACTTATCTGGATCGCTGCGTTGATGTGGCGATGTTTAGAGTTCAGTCTTGTACAGAGTCCTGCGGTAACGGCATCGTTGACTTGCTGATCGAACCGTGTTTAACTGTTGTTAATGCTGATCCTCTAGTGAAAGAGCAGTCAACAGAGGTTATCTAAAATTCTGTAAAAACAATGAGTGATATCAATTTAGATTTAGTCGAAAATCCTGTAATTAAAGCATTTATTCAAGATCAAGCTAAGTTTCCTGAAAATTTTAAACTGAATATCTGCGAAGACGATGAAATGTATTTGTTCAGCTTGAAGAACGTCAAAGACGATCGCGATCGGGCTTTGGTGCGCTATTATTCGATCGGGCGTCGCATCTTGGATACGGTTAAACAAGTTGTGGAATGGCATTTTGGCAGTTTTGAAAAGGTCCCCTCTTTTCTAGATTTTGCCTGCGGTTACGGTCGATTTACCCGGTTTTTGATTCAGGAAATGTCGCCGGAACAAATTTGGGTTTCTGATATTTATGCTAACGCGATTAAGTTTCAAACTGAATACCTGGGCGTCAACGGTATTGTCTCAACTGGAAACCCAGAAAATTATTTAATTGACCGCAAGTTTGACTGCATTCTGGCTAATTCCTTTTTCAGCCATATGCCGGAAAAAACTTTTACAAGCTGGTTGCACAATTTGTACGATTTGTTGACTCCTAACGGCATTTTGATGTTCAGCGTTCACGATGAGTGTTTGCGGGCAGCCAATACAGAAATGCCGGCTAATGGTATTTTGTTTAGCCCTCAAAGCGAAAGTCAATCTTTAGATAAGGAGGAATACGGCACAACTTATGTAAGTGAAAAGTTTGTGAGAGAATGTGTCGAGAAAATTAGCGGAGGCAAAGCTTTTGTTCACCGCATCAAAAAAGGTATATGCAGATTTCAGGATTTGTATGTTGTAACAAATGAGTTAGTTAGAGATTTTTCGGAGTTGAAATTCCATCATCATCCCGAAGGATATATTGATGTTGCTGCTTTTACGAATAAGGAGAATTTGTATCTGGAAGGATGGGTGGCTGATGTGAATTTCGAGGGTCGAGTTAACGAGCTGCAAGTGCTGGTAAACGGCGAGGTTGTAGAGAAGTGCGAGCCTTTTTACAATCGCCCTGATGTGGCTGGATATTTTGACAATGATGGGGCTTTGCAGTCGGGTTGGAGGTGTTATTTACCAAAAAACACGGTGGGGCTGCAGGAGGTGTTAATAGTCAAAGCAATCAATAACTATGGTTTGGAATGGATTCTGGAAACTTGCACTGTTAAATCGCTGGTTAACCAAAGGCAATCGCAGTCTTTGTTGGGGTCTACCCAGACAAAACTTAAATTACTAGAGACTCAGTTAGAGTCGGCTAGGATAGAAAGCGAGCAAAAGCAAAGTAAGTTAATGATTACTGAAACAAAGTTGGAAGAAACTCAAACTGAATTAGTTTTAGCTCAAACACAATTGGAGCAAACTCAAAATCACTTATTATCGGTGCAAATGCAGTTGGAGAAAACGGAAAATCAACTAATTAATCTCAAGGAAGAAGTAGAGCAAGCGAAGTGCCGAGTTTTAGCAATGGAAAGCAGCAAGTTCTGGAAGATCAGAAGCGCGTGGTTTCAAGTCAGGCGCTCCCTGGGCTTAGCGGGAGAGTAGCGAGTAAATTTGGTGTGGGAATTAGGGTGAGGGAGATAAATTGTGAGTACAAATGACAGCAAACCGTCGGTTTTTATTGTTACCGGAATGCACCGTTCCGGTACGTCTTTAACAGCTTCTTTGTTTCAGAAAGTCGGGGTTGATATTGGCAAAAAGTTAGTGGGCCCGGCTGACGGAAATGTGAAAGGTCATTTCGAGAATGTTGATTTTGTGGAGTTGCACAAAAGTGTTTTGCGATCGCAGGGTATTGATGAACTCGGATGTACGTTTGAAAAAACGATTCCGGTAGCAGCGGAATACGTGGAAATCGCCAAACGCGCGATCGAGCAAAATCAACAAACTCACAAGCATTGGGGTTGGAAAGACCCCCGAACAGCTCTTTTTTGGGATTTTTGGCTGAATTTACTCCCCGAAGCTAATTTTATCTGTGTTTATCGATCGCCCTGGGAAGTAGTCGATTCCCTTTACCGCCGGGGAACCGATGTCAGCTTGCTGCAAAATCCCGAAATGGCAGTAAAAATGTGGATTCACTACAATCAAAAAGTTTTAGAACTTTACGAACGTTTTCCTCATCGCTGTCTGCTAGCCAACGTTTACCCCATCGGGAACACTCCTGAACTTTTCCTCGATCGAGTCAACGAAAAATTTAACGTTAACTTAGGTGCGATACCGGGCGACAATTTTGAAGAATCTTTATTAGTCAATGATAGTGTCAAAAGTCACAGACCAAGTTTAATAGAAAAATATTTTCCCGAAGCATTAGAACTATATGAACTTTTGGAAACCCAAGCTGGCAATCTGAGCAGCGAATCGAAAGATGCGATCGATCAAGCTATTCATTTCCCAGCCTCTCCAGTCTGGCCATTTGAAGATTGGCTAAAAATCCGCTTGCTGGAAAAACAGCAAAAAACTAGGTCTTCCGAACTCAAACAGTGGCAAGAACAATTTCACGAGGCCCAGGCGAAAGTGTTGGGCTTGGAAACAGAATTAGGAGCAACTCAAGTACAGCTTGCAGGTAAAGAATCAAATTTTCAAGAAGCTTTAGCAAAACTCCTCGGATTAGAAACAGAATTAGGACAAACTCAGGTACAGCTTGCAGGCAAAGAATCACAATTTCAAGAAGCTTTAAAAAAAGTATTAGAATTAGAAGCAGAATTAGGGCAAACTCAGGTACAGCTTGCAGGTAAAGAATCAAATTTTCAAGAAGCGTTAGCGAAACTCCTGGGATTAGAAACAGAATTAGGACAAACTCAGGTACAGCTTGCAGGCAAAGAATCGCAATTTCAAGAAGCTTTAGCGAAAGTATTAGAATTAGAAGCCGAATTAGGGCAAACTCAGGTACAATTTGAAGAAACAGAATTTGTATTGCAGCAAAAGTTAGCTGAGTTACTTCAGTTAGAAACAGCCCAAAGTCAAACTCAGGAAAAATTAAAGGATACTCAGGAAAATTTAGAACAAGCCCGCCAGGAAAATGAAATTTTTCGGGCAGAACTTGCTACAATCAAGTCTTCTAGATGGTGGCAAGTGAGAGAAAAATTGTGGGAAGTTCAGCGCAAAATCCGCGACTTGTTCCCTAAATTTATTTTTTCGTTAGACCAACCCACTACTTGGCAAGTTTCCGATTCCCACCTGCTAATTGTGGGCTGGGTTTTTCACAAAAAAAGAGAGACTACAGCAGTCCGGGCCAGAATTAAAGACCAGAGTTTCGCAGGCGTTTACGGCATAGATAGAAGTGATATAGCGCTAGCACACTCTAATATTCCGGCTGCGAAGAAATCAGGTTTTACAATTCAATTGGAAGCGCCTGCCGGACGGCACGAAGTGCTACTGGAAGCGCAAGATGATCAAGGTAAATGGCATCTTTTGGCAGCTTATCCGTTGTTAGTTTCAACGATTCAAGCATCGTTAGATGTACCGGTGCTGTGGGAACAGCGTCAGGGTCAAATTTTGTTTGCAGGTTGGTGCTGCCACCACGATCGCAAAATTGCTAAATTAAGCTTGTTGTGTGGCGATACTTCTGTAGAATGCGCCTACGGTTTGCGGCGAAAAGATGTCGGCGAAGTGTTTCCCGACTGGGTTAACAGTTCGGAAAGCGGTTTTGAGGCCCTTGTCGATTTGCCTCCGGGCGAATGGCACGTTTCTCTGCAAGCTGAGTTAGAAACCGGGGAAATTTTGTCTTTTCAAGCGCCGAAAAAATTGACTGTGCGGCGCTACCATATTTGGCAGCGAAGTGCTGATAAATTTGAGGAGTTATCAAGGTTTACAGTCGCAATCCAGCAGCGGGCGAGGGAAAGAAAACAGCGTCTGGGCAGGATTGTGCCGATGCCTTGGGAAATTGTGAAAGTGCTCCGCCAGTTGGGGAAGATTTACCGGCAGCAAAAACAGTTTACTGCGCCGGGAGATTTGCTGCCACCTGCGGGTTTTGTCGTGCCTAAACCTATTGATAGATATGACGCTTGGCTGGAGGTGAATCAATGGAACGATCGCGCGCGCGATTACTTGATTTCTCGCTTAAAGTCCTGCGGGGAACCGCTACCAAAAATTTCGGTGGTGATGCCAGTTTACAATCCGCAGATAGATTTTCTCAAAAGTGCGATCGACAGCGTAATCAATCAAGTTTATTTCAACTGGGAACTCTGCATTGCCGACGATTGTAGCACCGATGTCACTGTTGCTGACACTTTGAAAAACTGGGTTCAAAAGGACGATCGTATCCGCATCACATTTCGTACAGAAAACGGCAACATCAGCGCAGCAACTAACAGCGCCGCCGCCCTCGCAACAGGCGACATCATCCTGTTTTTAGACAACGACGACGAACTCACTCCCGACGCATTAGGCGAAGTCGCCCTATATTTTGCCTCGCATCCCGACACCGATTTTCTCTATTCCGACGACGACAAAATCGACACTAAAGGTCGCCGCTTCGCCCCGCAATTCAAACCGGAATGGTCGCCGGAACTGCTGCTTTCCTATATGTATCTCGGTCATTTGTGCGCCGTGAGAAGACACATTTTTGAACAAATAGGCGGTTTGCGGATAGGTCTTGAAGGTTCGCAAGATTACGATTTTGCATTGAGAGCTACCGAAATTTCTCGCCACGTCGCGCACCTGCCATTAGTGCTGTATCACTGGCGAACCGCACCCGGTTCTACAGCCATATCTGGGGCCGCGAAACCCGCCAGTTTTGCCGCAGGTCAAAAAGCCATTCAAGACGCACTCAACCGCCGCCAAATTAACGGCAATGTCGCTCAGCACGCATGGGCAACTAAAGAAAATTTGGGCATATTTTCCCAGGATTTCCCGGATAATGGCCCATCAGTAACGGTAATTATTCCTACTAAAAATCAGCTTCAATTGCTGAAAGCCTGTCTGGATTCTCTAGAAACTACAACATATAAAAATTATCAAGTTGCCGTCATCGACAACGAAAGCGACGACCCTAAAACTCTGGAATATTTAAAGCAATTAACTTGCCAAGTTTTGCATATAAAAAATCCTGGTGGCAAATTTAGTTTTGCAGCAATTAACAACCGCGCTGCCGAACAAGTTGATAGCGAATATGTGTTGTTTTTGAACAACGATACTGAAGTAATTAACCCGCGCTGGCTGAGTCAGATGGTGGGATACGCTCAAATCCCTGGCGTGGGTGCCGTCGGTGCGAGGCTGTTATATCCCGACGGCCGAATTCAGCACGCGGGCGTAATTCACGGGCTGCATCATGGTTTGGCGGGTCACGCTTTTAAGCTGATGAACAGCGACAATCGAGGCTATCTTTCTCAAGCGATGGTAACGCGAAATTACTCTGCGGTAACAGCCGCTTGCACGATTACTCCGCGTCAATTGTTCTTAGAATTAGGCGGTTTTGATGAAGAGAATTTTGCGGTTGCTTACAATGATGCAGATTACGGATACCGACTGTTAGAACGGGGTTATCGGTGCGTATATTGTCCTGATGCGGAGTTGTTGCACAAAGAGGGAACTTCTAGGGGTTTTACCGACAATCCTCAAGAAGTGGCGGCTTTTAGACGCAAGTATGCGGGGAAAAATGACAGTTTTTACAGTCCTCACTTGTCTTTAGAAGATGAGTATTTTCATATTCAACCTCGACGGGTTTTTATGAAGGAAGAAGGAAGTTCGGCAACGAACACTGTACAAGATGTAACTGATATAGATGTAACGGATGTCAGGAATAAGGAAGAATTAGAATTGGCTGAGTGTGGTTTGTTATCAGTAGCAAACAGTTCTATCCATCCTATCAAAGTTTTGATGTGCAGCAATTCGCTGGATTTCACTGGGGCGCCGCTGCATCAGTACGAAATCGCGGTGAAATTGGCGGCTGAGGGTGTGATTAAGCCGATCGTACTTTGCACAACAGAGGGGCCTCTGCGTCAAGCTTACGAACAGCAGGGAATTGAAGTAATTGTGCGCGATAATCCTCTCGAACACATCTATCAGCGCGATGCTTATGATCAAGCCATTCGCAGTTTTAGCACAGAAATTGCAAGTTTAAAAGTAGATACCATTTATGCCAATACTTTAGAAAACTTTTTTGTAGTTGATGCGGCGCGCGAAATCGGAATTCCTGTGGTGTGGAACGTGCACGAAAGCGAACCTTGGCAAACTTATTTTAACAGGTTTGGTTCTGAGATTGCGTCGAGAGCTTTAGAGTGTTTTCGCTTTCCTTACAAGGTAATTTTTGTAGCGGACGCAACGCGGGATAGGTATTTGTCTCTCAACAGCCACCACAATTTTACCGTGATTCACAACGGCTTAGATTTGAGCAAACTGGAAAATTCGGAGGATTCTGAATTGGCTAGAAAAAGTTTAGGTGTTGCAGCGGAAGATGTGGTAATTTTGCTGCTGGGAACGGTATGCGAACGCAAAGGACAGCAGGATTTAGTTAAAGCACTTTCAGTTTTGCCTGACAAATGGCACAATAAAATTAGGTGTTTTATTGTGGGCGATCGCCCGAGTATTTACAGCAATAAATTAGCCGAGTTGGTGGAAGAATTGCCCGAAGAGTTGCGGCAAAGGGTGACAGTAGTCCCGGAAACTGGGGAGACAGGGAAATATTACAAAGCGGCTGATGTTTTTGTTTGCACTTCTCGCGTCGAAAGTTTTCCGAGAGTGATTTTGGAGGCGATGGCTTGCGATTTGCCAATTATTACAACGCCTGTTTTTGGAATTAGAGAACAAGTGCGCCCAGGAATTAATGGTTTATTTTATACGCCCGATCGTCCCGAAGAACTAGCGGCATCACTGCATACTTTATTGGACGATAAATCTTTGCGCCAGCGGTTAGCAGAAAATGCTAAATATGTGTTAGAGTCGTTGAATACTTTTGCAGAAATGACTCAAACTTACGGTCAAATTTTTCGAGAAGCTTATTTTACTAAAAAGTAACCTTTCAAGATTCAATGGGGAAAAGTATGGAGTCCAATTCTGAGCCTAGGGAAGAGAACAGCTCCAATGAATTAACAGCTAAAAATTACTGGGAGACTAACCCAACAGCCGCCATTGGGAAGCAAGGTTACTGGTTGTCTAATCCAATTATTGAAAAAGCTATAAACCAGCGGTTGTCAGGTGGTCAGGCTCATGATTACTGGCTACAGTGGTTAGTCAAAAATTATTTCAAAGATCGACGGTTCGATCGTCTTTTGTCTATTGGTTGCGGTGTGGGGAATCACGAGATCGCGATGGCTAAATTAGGATTAGTCACTCAGATTGATGCGTTTGACTTTTCTGAAAGTTCTTTAGAAATTGCTAGAAAAGATGCCGCAGCAGCGGGAGTAGAGATTAATTTTTATCAAGATGACTTTAATTTGTTTACGATTGATGATAATAAAAAATACGATCTCGTTTTTTGCTCGGGTTCGCTGCACCACGTCAGAGAACTAGAACGATGTTTATCAAGTGTTCGGAAATGTTTAAAACCAGATGGATATTTTATTGTAAATGAATACATAGGAGATTGCTACAATATATACAATCAAAATCAAATGAATTTGATTAATGGCATTTACAAATGTTTTCACTACACGCTAAGATCGGGAACAAGTGAAATATTTACGAGTCCAAGTATTGAGAGAGTATTGGCGAAAGACCCTTCAGAAGCAGTCCGGTCAAAGCTGATACTTCCGTTTTTAGAATTCTACTTTGATGTGGAAGTCTTGAATCCAGCCGGTGGGGGGTTGCTTCACGAACTTTACCCTTTGTTAGATCACTATCAACTTTCAGACGGAGAGCCCAAGAGTGAAACGATCGTCAAGTTATTGCTTGAGATTGAAAAAATCTTAATGGCTGTACCCGGAGGACTATCAAGCGATTTTTGTTTGTGTATTCTGAGACAAAAAAAACCAAAAACAATGGAAATAATACCGCCTAAAATAGACTACGAAGAAGCTTGGGATAGCTACGCCCAAGAATGGAAAGACAATAATCCTGAACTCGCTTATTTGGGGGATGAATGGATAGGGAAAGGTGCCGGTGCGGCTAACTCGCTATCAGAATATGAATCCTTGATAGAACAGCAATTTATTGCACCGTACATCAAAAAAGAACATAGGGTTTTAGAAATTGGTATCGGCGGCGGAAAAACAGGTTCGCTGTTGCTGAAATATTGCGATCAACTAATTTGTGCCGACATTTCCAGTCAAATGCTGCAAGCCGCCCGATCGCGCTTGGGGAGCGATCGCGTTTCTTACGTCAAACTCGACGGTTTAACATTAGACAGCATCGCCCCGTCCTCAGCCGATGCCTGCTTTTGTTACGATACAATGGTACACATAGAGCCGGTAGACATATTCAACTACCTAACTCAAATCCCCAAACTACTGCGCGGCGATCGAATTTGCGTCTTTCACCACGGCAATATTCTCAGCGAATTAGGGTGGCAAAAATTCGCCAGCGAGTGGGACAAAAACCTGCTGGGACGCAGAGACGGCACAGCATTTTCAGTTATGACTGATACAATTATGGAAAAATTTCTCACTCATTTAAACTATGAAATCCTCCTGAAAAATACATCTTCAGTACCGCGAGATTGCGTGTGGATATGCAAAGCACCAACCCCCAATGAATAAAACCAAAGCTTTTTAGCCGAACCTAAATATTTTATCCAACTAACAACAGTCAACAGTCAACAGTCAACAGTCAACAGACAACAGACAACAGACAATGAAAGCATTATTTCTCCATCCCAACTTCCCCGCCCAATACCGCCACATTATCACGGCTTTAGGCGCAGATCCCAAAAATCAAATTGTTTTCGGCACTAAAAACGAGCGCCCAGAGTGGAACATTCCCGGCGTTCGCAAAGCAGCATTTACCCCCAGCCGAGAACCCCACGCGCAGACTCACCAATACGTCCGCCCTTTAGAAAGTGCCGTTATCTACGGACAAGCCGTATTTAGAATGGCAGAACAACTCAAAGCAGACGGTTTCGTACCCGATATTATCTGCGGACATTCCGGTTGGGGGCCAACATTATTTGTCAAAGAAGCTTTTCCAAATACGCCGCTTTTGTGTTATTTCGAGTGGTTTTATCATGCTGTTGGTTCCGACGCAGATTTTGACCCAGCGGAACCTTTAACAGTGGATGACATGGCTCGAATTAGAGTTAAAAATGCGCCGATTTTGATTGATTTATACTCTTGCGATTGGGGTTTGTCGCCCACTTATTGGCAGCGATCGCAATTTCCGCCAGAATTACAACAAAAATTATCAACACTCCACGACGGCGTAGATACCGATTACTTCAAACCCGACCCCGGTGCTAAGCTGGTTTTGCCTAACTTAGACTTGTCTGGCGTTGATGAAATTGTCACCTACGTATCGCGGGGAATGGAACCTTACCGAGGTTTTCCCGAATTCATTGAGTCGATCGCCTATGTGCAAGAACGCCGCCCCAACTGTCACGTCGTAATCGTTGGTTCCGAAAGAGTTTGTTACGGGCGTTCTTTACCCAACGGCGAGTCTTACAAAGACTATATGCTCAAAAAAGTCCCCCTAGATTTGTCGCGAGTTCACTTTGTCGGGCCCCTACCTTACGGACTGTATTTAAAAGTAATTCAAGCATCCGACGTACACGTTTATTTGACCAGACCTTTCGTGTTATCTTGGTCGATGATTGAATCTCTCTCAACCGGATGTTTAGTAATCGGTTCCGACACCGGGCCAGTCAGAGAAGTTATCCGCGACGGAGAAAACGGTTTGCTAGTCGATTACTTCTCACCGAAACAAGTAGCCGATCGCATTGATGAAGTTTTAGACCATCCTACCCGCATGGCAGAAATTCGCATCAAAGCCCGTCAAACTGCCCTAGAACGCTACAGTTTAGCTAAAATGCTGCCACAACATTTACAACTGATCGAGCAAGTAGCAAATCGTTCCATGCCCCCTACAGTTGGTATGGAACCAGAACGGGAATTAGCAGCATCTTTTGCAGTGAGAATTTAGCAATAAAGTTGGTAAGCACTAAACCCCTGGTCATAAGCTCTCCTGTGTGGCTACACCGCACAGGAGTATCCACCCACGAGACGATAAACATCGGAACATCTCGACGTTTTAGTTCCCCAATTAAATAATTTGACAGATCTGAAGTTTTGGTTCAGTTGTATTTAATTGGGTAGCTAAAAAATCCTGATGACGGTCTTAAGTGATTAGGATTGCAGTCTCCTAAATTTACGCACACCTACCCTCTGCTTGGTCAGCTTTGAGAATAGCGATATTTTATAGATTTGTGCACGGGCTGCAAGAAAATATGGACGTATTTATTGGGTATCAAGCCCGTTTGGGATTTATTTGGGCTTAAAATTTGTTTAAGTCTCGTTAAGTTAAAATCAACTAAGAAATACCCAAAGCTGTTTCCGACCTCGTAATTAAATTATTAGCAAAATTTTTCTGGTGAATGGGAATATCAATAATAAAGATTGCCCCCTGATTAGGAGCTGAAATACAATTGAGCTGGCCCCCGTGTTTATCCACTACAATCTGATGGGAAATTGACAGCCCAATACCAGTGCCCTTCCCGATAGGTTTAGTAGTAAAAAATGGCTCAAATAGGCGTTGGCTAATGTCTTCCGTCATCCCAGGCCCATTATCCTTAATCTGGATTAACACCCGATTAGATTCCGTGACTTCCGTGCGAATGAAAATTTTAGAAGGATTAGCTTTCATTTCACTTAACGATCGCGTCGTATTATAATCATCTAGGGCATCAATAGCATTAGCAACAAGATTCATAAACACCTGGTTAAGCTGACCCGCATAACACTCTACTAGAGGCAGATTGCCGAATTCTTTGACCACCTCAATCGCAAGTCGATCGCCCCTTCCTTTAACACGGTTATGCAAAATTAACAGAGTGCTATCAATACCCTGGTGAATATCCACTGGTTTCATCTCAGATTCATCCAATCGCGAGAAGATTCGCAGCGACTGAACAATTTCCCGAATCCGGTCTACACCTACCTTCATTGAACTCAGCAATTTAGGTAAGTCTTCAACCAAAAAATCTAGTTCTATTTCGTCTATTTTATTTTCAATTTTTTGCCCAGCAGCAGGGAATTCTTGGTGATAAATATTGACTAGCTCAATCAGATTTTTGGTATAATCATGGGCATAAGAAAGATTCCCATAAATGAAATTAACGGGATTATTGATTTCATGGGCTACACCTGCCACAAGCTGACCTAGAGAAGACATTTTTTCGCTCTGCACAAGTTTAGTCTGCGTGATTTGCAGTTCTCGAAAAGCCTTTTCTAAAGATTGAGCTTGGGCTCGCAAGAGAGCTTCCGATTGTTGCAATCCCGCCTCTGCTTGCAGACGCTCTTGAATCTCCTGTTTGAGCAATTGATTGGATTTGAAAAGTTCAGCCGTCCTTTCCTCAACTCGCCTTTCCAACTCCGATGCCAGCTTCAAGAGCAAGGATTCAGCATTGACACGCTGTTCAATTTCTGCTTCCAAGCACACATTTTTTTCTAAGAGTTTCTTCGACAGGTTGCGGAGCTTCATGTGGACATTAACGCGAGCTAAAACTTCTTCATGCTGAAGAGGCTTAGTGATATAATCCACTGCACCAAGACTCAAACCTTTAACCTTATCCACGGTATCAGCCAGAGCCGTCATAAAAATTACCGGAAGGTCTCTCGTTAAATCATTTGCTTTCAAACGACGGCAAGTTTCAAACCCATCTATTCCCGGCATAAGCACATCCAACAGGATCAGATCGGGCGCAGCATATTCGACCTTCTGGATAGCACTTTGCCCATCTCTAGCTACCAATACTTTAAAGCCAAAATCCGCCAAGAAATCGAACAGGACACCTAAATTAGTGGGGGTGTCATCTACAATTAAAATGGTGCTTTGTTCGGGAAGTTCACTCTTCATTTGTTGTCGTCCTATATTGTTTAATAAACTCTAGGATTTGTTGTTCTTCAAATCCTTTCGCTAACTGGCGCAGATGGGTAGCAAAGGGTACCCATTGCTCATTAAGTTGTTCAAGTTTTGCAGCTTGCTCCGCAATACCTCGGAGATCGCCCATCAGCGCTAGATCGAATAGAACCGCGATTTCGTGAGCGGGGGGAGCTACCATTTCCGAACTTAGAGATTTTTTTTCTCCTTCTCCTTTCCTAACGTCTTCCAAATTTTCTTCATAAATCCATTCTAACCCTAAATGAGTACGTAATTTTTCTAAAAGCTCCTCGATTCGTATGGGTTTCGGAATAAAATCATTGCAACCTGCCTCGGCACTTTGTTGTCGATCAAAATCAAAAACGCTAGCAGAAGTAGCAATCACCACTAACTTAGTCTGACCTAATGATTTGCGAAGCCGGCGCGTTGCTTCTAAGCCACTCATTACTGGCATCATCAAGTCCATTAAAATACAGTCTGGTTTAAACTCGACCACCTTGTTTAAACAGTCCTGACCCTCCGTTGCTTCCAGAATTTCAAATCCTAACGGCTGAAGTATTCCTACGATGATCGAGCGATTCTGCCACTTATCGTCAGCTATGAGAACTTTTCGCTTTTCGCCTTTGAAACCAACGATTGTGTGGGCATTCGCTTTGGCTGCATTAGTCGCCCATTCCGATACCTCTGGCAAATCTAAATCGAAGAAGAAAATGCTCCCTTGTCCTAATGTACTCTTCACCTTTATTTCACCGCCCATCATCTGGACTAATTGGCGGCTAATTGCCAGTCCCAACCCGGTTCCTTCAACCTTGCGGTTGGCATCCCCTACTTGGTGAAAAGGCAAAAATATATCTTGCAATTGCTCTGGTGCCATCCCAACTCCGGTATCTTCCACTTGAAACCGAATCTTGCCATCCTGATATCCTACTTTGAATGCCACTCCGCCTTTTTCGGTAAACTTAATCGCATTGCCTAGTAAGTTGATTAAAACTTGCCTCAACCGTTTTTCATCACCCTGGACGGCAATAGGTAGTTGGGTAATTGGCTCGTAAATGAGGGAGATTCCCTTTTGTTCTGCCCGAATATTGCAAATTTCAGCGATACCTTCCAAAAATTCAGAAAAATGGAAATTACTCCGGTGGATTTCCATTTTTCTGGCTTCGATTTTAGAGAGGTCTAAAATATCGTTAATCAGGGTTAAGAGGTGATCGCCGCACTGACTAATGACGTTCAGACTATCTTTTTGCTGCTCAGCCAAGTTTTTTTGTCGTTTGAGGATTTGCGTGTAACCCAAAATGCCATTGAGTGGCGTTCGGAGCTCGTGGCTCATATTAGCAAGAAACTCACTCTTGGCAGAGTTGGCAGCTTTCGCTAATTCTTCTGCTTTTTGTAAATGGATATTTTTTTCTTGTAACTGTTGCGTTCTTTCTACCACCTTCGCTTCTAAAGTAGCGTTTGCTGCTTCCAAATCGTTATAAAGACGGGCATTTTCAATCGAAATAGCTGCTTGAGAAGATAAAACTTGTAAAACTGCTAAACGATCGGGAGTAAAAGCACCAGTTGTGAGATTATTTTCTAAGTAAAGAATCCCAGTAAGTTTTCCTTGATGGACGATGGGAGTACATAATACTGACTTCGGTTTTTGGTTGACGATATAAGTATCCGCCGTGAAGGTTCCCTCACAACTCGCATCGTTTAATACAACATTTTCCTGAGTTCTGGCAACATAGTTAATCAAAGATATGGGTAGTTGCTGACTGTTTTCAACTGGTATTGTTTGCAGCACTTCTACATCGCTATCTACGGTTCCATAGGCTTCTATTAGTAGATTTCCAGCTTTCTCTAAAATGAAAATGCCACTTTGAGCGCCCGCATTCTCGATCGCAATTTTCATCAATTTCGCCAACAGCTTACTCAGTACAATTTCACCAGAAAGAGCTTGGGATGCTTTGATCACAGTAGCTAAATCTAGAGATCCTGCACTTCCTCCACTCGTCGAGGTAGTGAGCATCGGAACCGGGCTACCTTGACTTTCTGGCTTGGCTATCCGGGAAAATATTTGAGGATATCTGGCTTCCAAATCTTTGACTATAGCTTTAGCTCCCCAGCGAATATATCCGTAGTGAGCATCTGTTAAATAAATCCGAGCAATTTTATGTTTCCCAAACGAAAAATAAAATTCTCCTGCTAATTCGTTGGCTAATGCTTCTTCTTGGATATATCCCTGTTCTTTGGCTCCCGCTATAGCGCGATCGTAATAATCGCTCGCTTCTAAAGGTTGTCCCAAAATCCGCGCTTTTTCTGCTTCTACTAACTCATACTTGTGCTGAAAATTGCACGGCGCATGGAACGCCCAAGTCTTCATTCTTTCTTGGTTAGCTGCTACTACACTTAGATATTTTTCTTTCTTTTTGGGCGAGGCTTTTGGATACAGTGCTAGGAGGGAAAGAGAATGGTAGAAGTTGTCGATACTCATGTGGATTAATCCTGCACCCATGCTGGCGTATTTTAATGCTAAATCAGCAATCATCAGTGTTTGATTAAACTCTTTAAATAAATAAGATAGCATCATTTTGCCGGCATAATAGGCATAGAGCAAAGTCCCATTGTTAGAAGCTATAATTCCTGGCAGTAGTTCTTCTTCATTAAAGCTTGCACCTAGTAAATGGGATTTGTCTGAGTTTTTGTCCAGTAAATTGTCAACTATTTGCTGGTGAACTTTCACAAATAAAGTATCATATTCTTGTTTGAGCTGAATGGTCATAGCAACATATTTTGCCTGTTCTTGTTCAAGTTTTTGTAGATCTCCTCCGCTAAAAAATAAGTGATTGCAATAATTTGCTATACTGTGACAAGCATATTCTATATCTCCAGTTTCTATACCACTTTGAATGGCCTCAACCAAAGATTCTAGGGTTGCCTTAAGCGGATCTTTCCAAAACCTTGCCAGACAATTAAATATACAAATTATTTTTGATTTAAGGGTAACTGCGTTGAATTTTTCTAGTAAATCAATAGCTAACTTGCCAAATCGATATCCAGAATCTATGTCTCCTAATCCTCCACAGAGTAACACTCCATACCAAACATAAGCAAAAGCAGATTCAGGCGAATTCCCATACTTAATAGACAAGGCTATTTTTGTATAAAGAATTCGCGGAAACATCGCAGGATTTACAATAAAAGCTGGTGTTATAATAAGATTTAATATTCGCATAGCTGCGAGTTTATCGGGAGCTGTCATTGTCGGCAAGTTAGCTAAATCATCCACTATCAGTTCTTGAGGTGGTTCTTGCTCTAAGCTAATTCCGAACATTTCCAGAACGGCGAGTCCATTATCTATAGCTGATATTCTCCGATTTTGAGACATCTCTAATTGAATTCTAAGTTCGTAAACCTTGCCTTTTTCCAGAAGAGTTTTCGCTTGTTTCAAGCTCGTCTCAGACAACTGTTGCGATCGCTCAAAGTTAGTGTTTATATATTCAGTTTCTGCTGCTTCCAGATGGAGGTTTAATGTCAAATCATATTGACTCTCCCAACAATCCTCCGGCAGTAGTCCTAAACCCACATTCAAATATTTGACAGCCGACTCATAAGCTGTGGCAGCTTTGGCTTTCTGTCCGGCGATCAGATTCAGTTCTGCCAACTCATATCTTTCCCACTCCAAAGTGATTAAATCCGTTCCATAATTTAGTTGGTTAACCAGTGCAAATATATTTTCTTTTCGTTCTTCAGGGGTGGTGGAATTCAGCAGTAGTTGACCAATTTTTCGGTGAGTTTCTTTTTTCTGATCGTCGGGTATCAGAGAATAAGACGCCTGTTGCACTCGGTCATGCAAAAACTTGTAGGTGACATTAAACTGCTCCGTTGAGTTTTCTGTAGATATTTCCGAGTCAAATAGCAGGGGGATTTTGTAGGAATTATTTAGTGGCAGAACGAAACCAGCTTGTAGCGCTTCCCATAAATCCCTTGCCGTCTCTGACTGAGATTTTTTATTAGCAATTGCCAAAACGTCTAAACTAAATTTATCTCCTATACAGGCAGCTAATTTTAAGACATTCTGCGTCTGGGACGATAGCTTTTGAATTTGGCTGACCATCAATTCGACGACATTATCGCTGATATCTATGCCTTCAAGCAGTTGGATATCCCACTGCCAACAAACTTGATTGAAATCAAAGGATAAAAGTTGGTCGTGATAAAGGGATTTGAGCAGTTGAGTTAAGAAGAAGGGATTTCCCTGGGTTTTATTAAAAACTAACTCAGCTAGGGGTAAAACTTCGGAAATGTGACTACGAAGAGTTTCGCTCACTAATTGGTTAACATGAGAGAGCTCTAAAGATTGGAGGATAATATTATTTACTGTTGCCCTGGTATTTTGAATTTGCTCTAAGGTATAAATTAAGGGATGAGTGGCACTGACTTCATTATCTCGATAAGCCCCAATTAATAGCAGATATTTACTATCTGGATCAGTCATAATTAGCTGGATAAGCTTGAGGGAAGCCGAATCTGCCCACTGCAAGTCATCCAAAAATATCACTAGGGGGTGTTCGGGTTTACTAAACACCTGTATAAATTTTTGAAACACTCGATTAAATCGGTTTTGAGATTCAGTGGGCCCCAAAGTCGGAACCGCCGGCTGTGGATCAATAATCTTTTCTACTTCGGGAATAACCTCAATAATAATTGACCCATTGGCACCAAGTGCTTCGAGAATTTTAGCTTTCCAAATTGCTATTTGAGCCGAATTTTCAGTGAGCAGTTGCCGCATCAATCCTTGAAATGCTTGAATTAAAGCAGCATAAGGAATATTCCGCTTAAATTGGTCAAATTTACCGGAAATAAAATACCCTCGTGCTCCGACTATAGGTTTATCAACCTCGTTAACTAAGGAAGATTTGCCGATACCTGAATAACCAGAAACTAGCATCATTTCCGTTGTCCCACCACTGACGCGAGTGAAGGCTTCTAGCAAACTAGCAACTTCTATTTCCCGTCCATAGAGTTTTTGCGGAATCAGAAATTGGCTGTAGGAATCTAGTTGACCGATAATAAAGTGGGAAATCTCTCCGGAAGAAAGCATCTCCTGGCAGGTTTCCAGGTCAGCTTTTAGTCCGAAAGCACTTTGATATCTCTCTTCAGCGGTTTTAGATAATAATTTCATTACAATTTCCGAAACTGTATCCGGGATTTCTGGATTCAGCTTTTTAGGTGGTATTGGTGCTTTAGCTATATGGCAATGAACAAACTCCAGGGGGTCTTTTGCGGAAAAAGGTAGCTTACCCGTCAGCATTTCATAAAAGGTAATACCGAGTGAGTAAAAGTCGGTGCGGTAGTCCACGGAGCGGTTCATTCGGCCGGTTTGTTCCGGCGAGATATAAGCAAGAGTTCCTTCTAACAAGTTGGGATTTGTGACAGTTTGATTTTCTCGCTCTAAGAGAGAAGCAATGCTAAAGTCAATAATTTTTACTTCCTTTGTCTCTGGGTCAATTAGGATATTTTGGGGTTTAATGTCTTTATGGATAACCTTACTGTGATGAATTTCTCCTAGAGTTTTTGCCAACTGAATTCCGATTTTTAGAAAGGCGTTTATGGCCAAGGGTTGATTCTTAAGAAAATCTTTCAAAGATTGACCGCTAAAATTTTCTACTATCAGCGCTAAGCCGTTATGATAGTTTTCTAAAGCTATGGGTTTGACTATTCCTTGACTGTCTAAATATCGGAGTATTTTATGTTCGTGTCTTAATCTGGAAATTTCTTCTATTGTGGGATGCTCAGCTTTGAAGGTTTTGATAATTGCTGAGGTTCTATCAATATCTTTGGTGCCGCGATAAATAATAGTATTGACACTTTCGTAAATAGCTTCGCTCAGGTTGTAACCGAAAATAGTAATGCTCATGTGCGTAATTTCACTAATAAGAAATTGAAGAGCAGGCGGTATTTCAGTAGGGATACTGATATTTGTGACAGAACCGAATTAAAAAACAATTTTCAATGCACTATAAATAAGTATAATTTAAGCTTTTTGAAGAATATTTAAATTTTAACAAATCTAAATATGCTTGTTTGGTACTTAATAGGCGAGAATCTTTAAATTTTATTAAGTATTTAAGTAAACTCTTGAAAAAATTAACGGCAAAATTGCTGAATATATCGGTGTGATAGTAGAAGATAGCTGGGACACAGAAGAGAGGATTATTTTATAGTTATAGTAATAAAGAACACAGCAGTTTGCCCACGATGTAGTTCAAGCAATTATTTTCTTTATCAAAAGAAGGTACTCCTGACTATACAGGACTACCTTATTTTAAGATGAAAAAATGGCTGTACTTGCTTGAAAGTACCGATTTTTGTTATTCTTGTTAAAACTCAACTAAATTCCTGTCAGGAACCTTAGCCTAAAGGCATAAGGCTTGAAAGAGAAATCTAGAAAGCCATCCTGACCAGCCTAAGTCCTTCGCGGACTACGTTTTTTGAGTCACGACACCTTGGGATGCGTAGCTAGTCCCCTGCTCTGTCGCTTAGAGTTAAACAATCTTAAGGTCACTGAAATAGTGCTTTCAGCCTAACAAGCTCACTAAACATTGGCGAAGCTAACTTTACTCCGAAAGGAGAACGGGACAACCATATCCCGACGGAGGGGCAACCATACCTCTCCGCCCCGGAAGGGGATTCAAATTAATGTAAAGCCGTCCTAAAAGGACGGGGTTTCAAACCCAATTTTCCGATGAAATCAACTACTAGGGCGCTGAAAGAATGGAATGTAGCAGTTAAGGCTTTGGAACAAGGTCAAACGATTGTGCTGTTGCGGAAGGGGGGAATTCGCGAGCAAGCAGGACAGTTCAATGTCACTGACAAACAGGTTTTGCTGTATCCAACTTTTGAACACCAACAGCCGGGTTTATTAAAGCCGGAGTTTGCACATCACGTCAAGACTGTCGAATCTGGTTGGCATCCTGAAGTTATTAGAATTAGCAGTTGGGCGGAGATTACTGATGTTTTTTTGGTAGCTTGGGAACCGGCAATTACTGCGCTATTTTCGTACCATATTTGGAATGAAAGTTTTGTCAGCGATCGCCTAAAATGGAAACAAACTCAGCCAATTTATATTTTATTGCTGCGGGCTTATCGCCTTGCAGAAATCCGCGAAATCCCCTACACTCCTGCATACGGTGGCTGCCGTTCTTGGATCGATTTGGCGGATGCTATTTCGCTGGAGGGGAGCCAAGCTGTTTTGAGCGATCGCGAGTACATTGAACGCTCAAATGAAATCCGCAATCTGATAGCGCATCCTGCGAATGCTTCTGGTTCGCAGAGAGTGACAACGCTGACGGAAAGTAGCCAGGATTTTACTCCTCATTAAGAGTTTTTAAGGTACTTTTCGAGAGGCGCGCTTCTACCCAACCCAGCCCAAAATCCGCAGCTAAGGCCATTAAAGCCGCCGGAATTGCCCCAGCCAAAAGTAACTGATTGTTGACGGTAGCAACGCCACGAAAAATAAACACCCCCAAGCCCCCCGCGCCAATTGCAGCGGCGATTGTAGCAAGTCCGATCGCAATTACTGCGGCAACTCGCACGCCCGCCAGAATCACGCCCAGTGCCAGGGGAATTTCCACTTGCCATAACAGTTGCATATCAGTCATTCCCATACCTCTTCCGGCTTCTGTAATCGCTGGATCGACCCCGACAATACCAGTATAAGTATTGCGGATAATTGGCAGTAAAGAATACAGAGTGAGGGCGATAATTGCCGTGCGATCGCCTATTCCACCCAATACCGGCACCGGGATTAGCAAGCCAAACAAAGCTAAACTGGGAATTGTTTGCATAATATTAGCAAATCCCAAAATTGGCATTTTCAATTTTGGTTTTCTGGTGACTAAAATTCCGAGGGGAATCCCCACACTAATAGCGATAAAAATTGCAACAGTTACTAAATATAAGTGTTCACTTGCGCGCTGAACTATCTGGGCGCCATAGCGGTTGATAAAAATTATCATTGGGTAATTGGTTATTGCTGATTGCTGTCAACCTTATAAATCATTTTCTATTTCAGGACTTGGTTCACCAGGATAGAAGCGAGAGTCCAGAATTTCCTCAAAGCTATAAAGGCAATTTTGAGGAAATGTTTTGAGAGGTAAATCGGTTTCTCCTACTGCCAAATCTCTACCGTTTTGATAAGCTTCTTGGAAAGCTTCTTGCAAGTAAGGTTTCAGACTTGGGTTCTCCTGTATGAGTCTCTGAGTGTCCCGTCGCTGCACTCGAATTGTAGACAGCCAGCTACGACTGCGCTGCTGGGGCTGATATTGCCACTTCAGCAAATGTCCCAGCAAAATACTCAAACGATTTCTAAGTTCTTGACGTTCCTGTTTGCCCAAAGATTCAATCTCCTCAATTAAATTTGGCAAGTCAAGTTGGCTCCACTCACACTTGCGAAGTAACTTGGCTTGTTCTTGCGTCCAAGCATAGAAGTCGGTCTCGTAAAGACTGTGCATCGTTTGATTATCAGCTTAGTTACTAAAACTATATTATCAAATTTTTGCTAAATTATTCAAATTTAGCTACTTGCAAACATTCAAGAAATGCGCGAGCTTCTGGATGCTGAGATTTCATAAAATCATCGGGCGATGCCAATTCAATCAACCGTCCATCTTGCATCAAACCTATTCTAGAAGCTAACAAAAAAGCTTCTTGAATGCCGTGAGTCACAAAAATCACAGTTTTGCCGAGTTGCTGCTGCAATTGACCGAATTCTCGCTGCAATTCCAGACGAGTAATGGGGTCTAAAGCACCAAACGGTTCGTCCATTAACAATATCGGAGGGTCAGCCGCCAGTGCTCTAGCGACGCCTACCCGCTGCCGCTGTCCGCCGGATAACTGATGGGGATAGCGTTTGGCGAAGTGCTGGGGGTCGAGGTTGACTAATTCTAACAGTTGGCGGACGCGAGATTGAATGCGATCGCCCTCCCAACCTTCCAATTTCGGCACTAAACCGATGTTTTGCTCGACGGTAAAATGGGGAAACAAACCGATTTCTTGAATCACATAGCCAATTTTTCGGCGCAGTTGAATTGGGTTCCACTGAGTTGTCGGTTTTCCCATGACCAGAACTTCGCCGCTGCTTGGCGTTAGTAAATTGTTAATCAGTTTCATGGTAGTAGTTTTGCCACTACCGCTGCGTCCCAGCAATACTAAAACTTCTCCTTGCAGCACTTTGAAATTGAGTTTGTCTACTAAATGCCTGCGGTTGAGGCGATATGTAACGTCGAGGCATTCGACAGCAACTTCATTATTGACAGGCATGATTAGTGTCGGTGATGTTGGTTTTCAGAAATTTTAGAACTTACACACAAGGGGCTATAAACCAGGTTCTTTCCTATATAATTTGCTGCCTAACCCAAGATTTGTCATAGAAACCAGGTTGATGAGCGTAAGTCCTAAAATTCAAATCAGCGAGCATCGGGGGACAATTCCCAATTCTAAAATCTCAAATCTAAACTCTAAAATCGACTTGATTTTGCCATTCTAGCAGTAATGCTCGACATTGGAGGCAAGTTAATTTTTTAAGCAAGTCGCGAATTCCATCGGGGGTGACAGGATATTCAGCACCGATAAGTTGGGGGTTTACTGTTGCTGTAGGCTGCAATTCTGCAACAAAACCGTAGAGTTTTTGATTGGAGAATGAGCTGTTTATTGCCCAGCCAATGGTGTTGATCGGTTCGATGCGGGCGATCGCACTTTCTATCACGCCTAGTTCCCTCTTGATTATAGCTGGAACTGCCGCTGCTGCCGTGGCTTGGGCTGGTACACGACCGCCGGGAAAATCCAGGGTTGCTTCTGCTACGCCGGGGCGGTACATCGGTGGGGGAAACAGCAATTTGTCAGCTTGAATGGTCAAGATTACAACTGAATCTGCTCTTTCTACTCGCCAATATTCTACTGTTTTTCCTTCGGTTGTTTCGAGATGTTCGGCGATTAGTTTTACCCAATGAGAGTTGATTTCTACAAAGCGGTCTAGAGTTTTCCAGTGGGATTTTGGAGTTGGGTTCATGTCGGAATTTTTGAAATAAATCAGATGTTGTTTGCTATGGTAGGCGATGGTTGCCGAACTCAACAATAAAGTCTCGACCTTTTCAGCTTTGAGCCAGTTTTTTCCTCTCGATTGTAAATTTTTGCTACAACCTTACACATTCGCCTAGATAATTCCGTAACATAGACTACATAATCAAAGTTTATCTGCGCCTTCGGTCTGCGTTGTTTCAGCCGCGCCCTGGTGCAGACTCTTAGCTAGACAGGAGTAGTTATGCAACTGCAAACAGATATTCGTAGTTGGTCATCCCAACCAACGCCAGGAAGCTTCGCCAGTGTCTGCGACTGGGAAAAATTTGGCTGCGCCGTACCTGCCCCAAAATTGGCTCCCTCTATGTGGGTTAAATTGTTCAATCCGCCAACCGCATTCAGCTTTGACGAAGCGTGGTTGTTGTGTGAACTTTCGGAAGAACAGTGGCTAGCTTGGATTCCTGATTACGGGGAAATTTTACTGAATACCCATGAATTTTGCGCTACTAAATCGTGAATTACGCAGACAAACTTTCATAAACCAGGTGTTAAAATCTATATCCCTCGGGTTCCACGAGATTTTTTGGAAAAAAGCTGGTTTCTGCGTAATTATGTCGTTTGCAGTGAGGAATGCAAGTCCTCACACTTTGATAAGGACTTGCATTCCTCACTACAAACCTCTTATATGAGCTTGTTCCAGCCGCTCTCATATAAGTCCTAATAGATATTAATTGAAATTTCGCCAACAAAAAGAGCAATAGAAAACCTATTGCTCTTTTTGTTCAAAAACACTCTCTAGTTTTTATCTGTAGATAGCGGAACTTATATCAAGTGGTGTCGATTGACCCCAATATCGCTGCGGTGAGGGGTTTACTGTACCGATGCTTGCATTGGAGATATTGGTGAACCCGCCGTTACAGCAATTACGGTCAATTTAGCCGTCATGATATTGCTGGTTTATTTGCAAACTGCACGGTTATTTACGTTTCTAACAATCGTGCCTACTCTGCCATTAATCCGAACCGGGTTCTTAGTGCTGGCTCGAATCAAGAGAGGCTGTTTGGCGAGACATTCTCTGATTGATGCTGCCCAGGCGGTGAGAGCTCCGGTGTATTCTGTACGACCCGCTGGGGCGGTAAACTGATCGGTAATTAGGAAATCCGAGGTGATGCTAGTGTCAGTACCAACATTGGTAATAATGGGAAGGTCAAAGGCTCTGGGCAAGGTTCTGTCCTGTATTCTGCCTGGTAGCAACTGGTAGTTCATGGAGCCACCCTTGTAGTCAAACTCTGCTTGAGGGCTTGTAGTAGGGCTTGTTTGAGCCAACGCAGGAACAGGCAGGCTAGCTACCAAAACGGTGCAAAAACTCCAAAATAATTTCGATTTCATCTGATTCATCTCCTCAACTTTATGACGATTAGCACTAATTAGGTAGGCTCTAAAAACAGTAGCTTTTATGAAAAAAGCGCCTCATGAAATTGAGCTTTTGAGTTTGAGTTTAACCTACCTAATTTATTACCAAACATTCTCAAAAATGTTATAACTGGTTTGCCTGACAAACTGTAGAATAGTTTCAGTTGAGTTAGACATTTACACATCTGAAGTTGTTACAGCATTTGGGAGTCGGTTTTACCAGAATGATTCATTTTTGAGCGATGTCATTGGAACTTTATCAAATTTTGTCTCAGATATCAAGTTTTGCCGATCGCGTATCACGTTTTAACACTGGTTTGCGGCTCGATCGAGCTTTGACTGTTGCAAGGTATACCAAAGCGAGAAAGATGCTAGAGTGCACCAATGGGCGTTTGAGTATTTTCAGGCGACAATAGACAGAGAAGGGGCTTGAAAATAGGTGATTTTAGTGGAAGATAGTAAATTTATCGACGTATCGGACATCATGGGTGTTCCCGTGGCTCCGGCGGGTTACAAATCGGGCTTTGTGGGTATTGTCGGACGCCCGAATGTCGGAAAATCAACGCTGATGAATCAGTTGGTGGGGCAGAAAATTGCAATTACTTCGCCGGTGTCTCAGACGACGCGCAACAGGCTACGGGGCATCCTGACGACACCTGAAGCACAAATTATTTTTGTAGATACTCCCGGAATTCACAAGCCACATCACCAATTGGGCAAGGTTTTGGTGCAGAATGCCCGCACAGCGATTCAGTCGGTGGATGTGGTGCTGTTTGTGGTGGATGGTTCGGTGGAATCGGGAGGGGGCGATCGATATATTGTCGAAATTCTCAGCAATTGCAAAGTTCCGGTGATTTTGGGGATGAATAAGTTGGACGAACAACCGGAGGATTCCGTGTTGATCGATCGAACTTACGAGCAAATTGTCAATCCTGAGTGGCCTGTAGTGAAGTTTTCGGCTCTCACGGGCGAGGGTGTCGAGCCACTGCAACAATTGTTAATCGAACATTTGGACGTTGGGCCTTATTATTATCCGCCAGATTTGGTGACTGACCAGCCGGAACGTTTTATTATGGGCGAGTTGATTCGGGAACAGATTTTGCTGCTGACGCGGGAAGAAGTGCCGCATTCCGTAGCAATCGCGATCGACATAGTTCAAGAAGAAGCGAAAATTACTAGGATTCTAGCGACAATTCACGTCGAACGAGATTCCCAAAAAGGCATTTTAATCGGTAAAAGTGGCAGTATGCTCAAGTCGATCGGCAGTGCGGCCCGGGAACAGATTCAAAAGTTAATTGAAGGCAAAGTGTATTTGGAATTATTTGTTAAGGTGCAGCCGAAGTGGCGGCAGTCGCGCACTCGTTTGGCGGAATTGGGCTATCGGGTAGAAGAGTAAAACTTTGGCAGTTGGCAGTTGGGGTTCTTCCGTTCTATGCAATCAAGAATCGAGCACGACTTTCGCTCTGAGAGAGTTTCATCGGGGCCCGAGAGTCGATACAAACCCCCGCTTAACAACTAGAACGCCTTTCCAACAACAGTACACTAAACTGAGAGCAGCCCCATTCGCCCCAGTTGACCTATGCCGCGTTGGTTCAATACTGCTGGCCCCTGCCAAGAAGACATTCATTACGCACTGTCGCCCACGGTACGCTTACCAAGCTTAGAACGGTTAATCGCTCAACGCAACTATTTCGTCATCCATGCACCCCGGCAAGTGGGAAAAACCACCGCTATGCTGGCGTTAGCCAAACAACTCACTGAAAGCGGACAATACACCGCCGTGATGCTGTCAGTTGAAGTGGGCGCACCCTTCAGTCAAGACATTGCGGGTGCAGAAGAGGCTATTTTGGGGGCTTGGCGAGATAACAGTTCCGTCCGTCTCCCACTCGAACTGCAACCGCCTGACTGGACAGCGATGCAATCGGGACAGAAAATTCGGGCTGCTTTACAAGCTTGGGCACAAGTTTCATCTCGTCCTTTGGTGGTTTTCATCGATGAAATTGACGCACTACAAGACCAAGCTTTGATTTCTATTCTGCGCCAGTTACGCGATGGTTATCCCAATCGCCCGAAAGCGTTTCCGCAATCGGTGGGTTTAATTGGTTTGCGGGATGTTCGCGATTACAAAGTGGCGGCGGGGGGAAGCGATCGACTCAATACATCCAGTCCGTTTAATATTAAAGTGCGATCGATTACTCTCAGAGATTTTAATGCCTCAGAAGTCGCGGAACTCTACGCGCAACATACCCAAGATACCGGACAAGTTTTTACACCTGAAGCCGTAGCGTTAGCTTTTGAACTGACTCAGGGACAACCTTGGTTGGTGAATGCTTTAGCTAAGGAAATTGTAGAAGAATTAGTTACCGATGAATCTATAGAAATTACACCACAACATATTTTTGAAGCCAAAGAAATTATCATAAAACGACAAGATACGCATTTAGATAGTTTGGCAGAACGACTGCGAGAAAACCGAGTCAAAGCCATTATCGAGCCGATGCTAGCCGGACGAGAATTGCCAGAATCTTCTAATGACGATCGCCAATACCTCGTAGATTTGGGCTTGCTCAAACGAGATCCAGCCGGGGGTTTAGTCATCGCCAATCCAATTTATCGAGAAGTGTTGCCGCGAGTTTTGGCGCAAGGGCCGCAAGATAGTTTACCGATTATCCGTCCGAGTTGGTTGAACGATCGCGGCGAACTACTACCAGATGCACTCCTGCAAGCGTTTCTCGCGTTTTGGCTGCAACATGGTGACCCGTTACTCAAAAGTGCTTCTTATCCCGAAATTGCCCCGCATTTAGTATTGATGGCGTTTCTGCATCGGGTGATTAATGGTGGGGGAACGTTGGAACGGGAATATGCGATCGGGCGCGACAGAATGGATTTATGTTTGCGTTATGGTGAGGTAACATTGGGAATTGAACTGAAGGTTTGGCGAACTCGGAAAGTCGATCCGTTGAGTAAAGGTTTGGAACAGTTAGATGGGTATTTGGCTCGATTGGGACAAGATGAAGGGTGGTTGGTGATATTCGATCGGCGTGAGAATGCGCTCGAATTAGAAGAACGACTGAATACTGAAATTCATCTGACACCAATGGGGCGAACCGTTACAGTTATTCGTGCGTGAAGAAGTTCTGATAAATGTTTTGGTTCGGGCGATCGCCGAGGGTGTGCGATCGATTCTAAATGCTCTCTAATCTAAAATATAATAAAGATAGCTTTTTTCAGTGCGACGGCTTAAGTGATTGAGTCGAATCGTGCGGCGAACTCGATCGCGGAAAGGAGATTCCGATGGGGAGTAAGAACGGGTTGACATACATCATCAAGCTGCGTTATTATTCGATTATATCCAGTATTGTACCGCAACTGCGATACAATTATAAGTTAGACCGCTTCACAGCACTTATTGAACACCTATGCCATCCATTCTGCTTAGGCATTTAGGCAAATTTCCTACAGTTTTGCTCAATTAATACTTAAGTGATAGTTCAGAGACATGGAGAATTCTACAGAATCTCGAATTGAGAATATCCCCGTTCAACTAGAGAACGGAGTGCTAATTAGAGTTGAAGCCACTCGGATTAGCCCCAGCATCCATGCTGGAATTCCTGGCGAAGAAATAGAATCAGATGTGGGAGCAAAAATTCAATCTCTTAAGGAAGTAACTGATGCAATTGAGGGGATTGCTGGGTCAGTAGTTGAGAGCCTCAAAAAGTTCAATCCTAGTAAATCAACGATTGAATTTGGAGTTGAGTTTGGATATGAATCTGGGCAATTAACTGCCTTAATAGTTAAAGGAACTGCCAAAGCAAATCTCAAGATAACGATGGAGTGGACCAAAGAGTAGTAGATGGAGAGATCCCGACATGGTTAATCAATCAATTTTGAACTTATTTCGTGATTGCACTGTCCGAATAAAGACTCCCCAAAATATAGGCACCGGCTTCTTTGTGGCTCCAGGTCACATTCTTACCTGCAATCATGTGGTAAAAAGTGCCAAAGACGATGAGATAGAGGTGATTTGGAAAGAGGTAGCGATTGATATTGAAGATGTTATCCGAAGTGAAGGAGAAAATCCAGACCTCGCAATTTTAAGAACCGCTCATGTTGAGCATCCCTGTGTCTACTTAGACAAAGAGTCACAGCCGAATGATTCACTCTATAGCTATGGCTATCCTCCCAAATACGAAGGAGGTTTCTCAGTTAATCCTCTTTGCGTTGGGCCTACTGATAGGGGTCGCCTAATCACTATTAGAGATGAGAATATCCAACCTGGTTTGAGTGGCGCACCACTCCTAAATTTACGTACATGGAAAGTATGTGGGTTAATCAAAAGCGAGCGGAATATAGCACCTGCACAAAATATACTAAGAGCACTGGGAGGTCAGGCGATTCCAACACAAGTTATCTTTGATTGGTGTCATGATATCGAAAGCAAACATAGTAATTTTCATTCTCAAGATACTCGTTGGAGAGAACTGATACTTGACCTTATAGAAGAACTAAGATTAGAACCAAAAGCACAAAAGGCTACGAGCGATATTTTTTATCAAGAATTAGAAGAGCTTTTGAAGTTAGAACGATGGAAAGAGGCTGATCAGCTAACAGCAGATCTTATGCTGAGGCTAAGTAACTGTTCAAAAAATTATCTTGAGGTAGAAACTGTTCAAAACCTATCTTCAAAAGACTTACAGAGAATTGACTACTTTTGGAGAAAATATAGCTCTGACCATTTTGGATTTAGTATACAGAAGCAAAGACTTCATGAAAAATGGTCGTTATGGGACAGGGATTCTGGTATCAATGAAAATGCCCTCTGGATGATTTGTGGAAAATTATTAGGATGGCATCGAGAAGGATTATGGTTCGGACCGCTTGCTTGGAAGACAAGATCAGAACTTACGTTTACTAAGGAAGCTCCAAGAGGGCATTTACCTGCAAGCTGGGTTTTCGGTTGGGGTGGAATATGGAGTAAAGAAGTATTTATTGCATTGTTTTTCCGTCGAGATTTGTAATAGCAGAGTTTAATTATCTTGGTTGTTAGACAAAAATCATCCATAAACGGTCTAACAACCCCCTTGCAGCGGACGTTTGAAAGTCGCTGGTTCTGAGTTCGAGTCTGCCTACCGCCACTGATTGGGAACGTTATCTCGTAAACGCTGCCTGACTTTGGAGATGATTCGGAAGCTCGATCGAGAATTAAGGATTCCGGTGGATAAATGTCGCCCTACATTACCAACACTAATTGCTGCTTTATTCTACGATTTATCAACAGATAAAAAAATCAAAATCCCTTCAATCGGTGAAAAACGGGAACGGGAATTGTGGTCTCCTACAGCTAGGACTTGATATGACATCTACGAGCAAGCCAACTGGTTGAGCCAACAATCCCCGTACATTTAGGTCGGGGAGTGTCAACAACAACTATCAAGGCAACTCAACCGAACTCGGTTTAGCAATGTGAGGCAAGCCCCAGCCCAATTTTTCCCGCAAAATGTGGAAAAACTCAAAAGATTGCACCCGAATAAACCGGGCTTGGTACGGAGCTCGCTCGACTTGCACCCAATCTTCGGGCAGAACATAACATCCGCCGTTACCGTCTACCACCATTACCAGGCGGTTCGGACTCGCTGGCAAAATCTTGACCGGCTCAGTGTTGGAAAACACCAAAGCCCGCGAAGCCATTGAATGCGGGCAAATAGGCAGCAATTGCAGCACCGGCACTCCGGGAATGATGACAGGGCCGCCGGCAGACAGGGCGTAAGCTGTCGATCCTGTAGGAGTCGCGATGATAACTCCATCCGCAGCAATGTCAATAGAGGCGTGCTGACCGATCGCCACTTCAAAATGACACATACAAGTCAGCGGTTCCCGGTGCAGCACCATTTCATTGAGACAAAGGGCTTCCCAGAGGCAGTCGTTTTCTCGAAACAGTCGCACGGCCAGCATTGACCTTTCTTCGATGTCGTATTCTCCGGCGATCACCTTTTCCAAAGCTTGCGGCAGCAAGTTAAGGTAAGTTTCTGTTAAAAAGCCCATGTGACCGGTATTGACAGTCAGCAGCGGCACTCCAATCGGAGCGACTTGGCGAAATGCCGACAGCACCGTACCGTCGCCGCCCAAAACCACTGCAAACTCCATGTCGCTGTCAAAACCGGGGGGGACGAGTTGTTCGATCGGATTGTGGCACAGGGGGCGATCGGGGCTAGAATAGCCCAGAATTCCTCCGGAACCAGAAACCGAGCAAACCTCCCAGCCGCGGGCAGTCAGCTTGTCTTCCAACTCTGCGGCGATGCGACAAGCCACAGGTTTAACGTCGTTGTATATAATCCCAGCTTTCGGCACTTTAAAATGTAAAGGGCATTTTTTGTTTACTCCGTTTTTTAGTCTTAAGCTGCTCGTACTCTATTTCCTTGAGCTTCTTCATAATCAGATTAAAGTATTCTTCGAGATAAGACTCCAAAGTAGTAGTTTCTTTGGGGTCAAGTCCGAAGACACTGTAAACCTCATCCATCGGAGCTTTCAAGGGTTTTCCGGCTGCCAAAACTTCTGAAAAAGCCAATCTGTCAGCTACGTTCCAACTCCACTGAAAGAACTTAGCAAATTGACGAGTAGCCTTCAACAAGGCGTCTGGGGTGCGCGTAATTTTGGCTTGCTTCCCTGACAGCCGTTCGCACAACCGCACGATTTCTTCACCATCCCAAGCACGATTTCCCACCACCGGAAAGCTTTTTTTCTCGGTTTCGGGAACGGAAAGGGCCCGGACGGCAAATTTAGCAACGTCCTGAGTGTTCATGTAGGCAAGGGCGGATGGCTTGTTGGGCAGCCAGACTGCCTGATTGTCCAAAATCGGCATTGCATACAGGCTCAGCAGTCCTTGCAAAAAGCCGCAAGGTCTCAAGATTGTGTAGTCTAGACCGGATTCTGCTAAGAACAGTTCGGTACAGCGCTTGATTTCCAACAACGGGACTTGGGGATATTTCTCGGCGTCGAGAAAGGAAAAGAATATGTAACGCTTGATGCCTGCTGCTGCTGCTGCTTGGATCAGCGATACTTTTCCGTCCCAGTCTACTCTTTTGATGCTGACAGAATCCGCTGCACTGGCTGTTGCTGCATCGATAATAGCACTGACGCCTTCTAGGGCCGGAGGCAGACTGTCTGGCTGGCAAAGGTTCCCCGGTACGAGTTCAGCGCCCCATTCTTTCAAAAAGGCAGCTTTTCTGTAACTTCTGACTAAACAGCGCACCTGGTAGCCCTCGTCTAGGGCGCGACGGGCTATTTGGCGACCGAGAGTGCCGGTGGCACCTAAAATCAATAAAGTCATCTAGGGATTAATTTATGAATCTTAAACTTTCAATAAGATGGTATCAGGTTTTTGTTAAGTTTTTATAAAAAACTTAACAAAAACCTGAATTTTTCTCATTTTAGGCTTGAGATATTCGGCAGAAGGCTTGCTTCCGGCAGAAAGTAGACTCTAGAAGGCAGAAGGTAGAAGGCTTGTGAAGGATTTGTCGAAAAAAACTTATTCTTTGCCGCCTTGCAATTTGAGCAGGAGGAAGCCTCCACCTATACCCACGAAAATTAGGGAAAAGGACAAAAAGGCTGCAGTGAAAATTTCAGGATTCATGATTTTATATGTCCAATTGGGCGATCGCATTAAATAAAGATAATATAATTTGGGGCAACCAGGTACATGAATGCTAAAATTTCAGTGCCGAAATTGCTGTATTTTGTTGGAGAGAACTGCCTTGAGTCTCGATCGGGAATCAAAACTAGCTGTAACTCTGGGAGATCCGGCGGGAATAGGCCCGGAAGTGATTCTCAAGGCCTTGGCAGATTCCGCTGCTGGTTTGAGGGTAACTGTTATAGGTTCTAGGAGAGTCTTGCAGCAAACTTACGATAAGTTGCGATCGAGCAATCCAGCAGCAGAAGCGGCAAATCCCGAAACATTAAATATTATTGATATTGAACCAGACAGCAAGTGGGGCGAAATTGTCCCCGGTGTCGGGAGTGCAGCTAGCGGGGCGGCTAGCTTTGCTTACATGGAAAGTGCGATCGCCCGTACCATCGCCGGCGAATTCTCCGCCATAGTGACCGGCCCGATTTCCAAAACTTGCTGGCAGGCGGCGGGTTACAATTATCCCGGACAAACAGAACTCCTCGCAGAAAGGGCGAAATCGCAGCGGTTCGGAATGCTGTTTGCCGCCACATCTCCCCACAGTGGCTGGACTCTGGTAACTTTACTCGCTACCACACATATTTCGCTCCGTCAAGTACCCGATGCTTTGAGTCCCGAATTACTGAGTGAAAAACTAGAATTACTGATAGACTGTTTGCGGGAAGATTTTGGGCTGGAAAGACCGAAAATAGCGATTTCTGGCTTAAATCCTCACAGCGGCGAAAATGGCAAACTGGGAAATGAAGAGCAAGACTGGATGATACCTTGGTTGGAAACGCAGCGCGATCGCTTTCCTCAAGTGCAGTTAGACGGGCCAGTCCCCCCTGATACCCTGTGGGTAAAACCGGCTAAAGTTTGGTACGGTTTAGCCAAGGAAGCTCACGACGGTTACTTGGCAATGTACCACGACCAGGGGTTGATTCCAGTAAAATTGATGGCTTTCGATAAAGCAGTCAACACTACAATTGGCTTGCCTTTTGTCCGCACCTCTCCGGATCACGGCACAGCTTTTGATATTGTAGGTAAAGGGATTGCAGATGCCTCCAGCATGAAGGCAGCATTGCAGTTAGCGGCTCAGTTGGCTAGTCGCAGAACAGCAGTTAAAATAAGGCGATAGCTTTAGTACGCCTGACGCTTGAAAAAATTGTGTCATTCCTATTGATTTTCGCTGGGGTGAGGCGGCAAGCAAGCTGGTAATTTCCTTCGGTCGATAAAAATCAACTTTTGGTAGCTCAGTATGGCAGCATTTAATGATAATTCAGGCAAAATATATCAGTCAGAAAAAGAGGTTTCGGAGGCAAATCTGGCAAGTTCTAAAGCTGGAGAGCAACTTCAGGAATTGCTAACCATACTGACTGAATTCCAGTTATTAAAGAAATCAAAAAAAGAACCAAGCGAGCTGAAGTTACCGCTTTCTGAAAAGTCTGTGCAGCGGTTGGAGAATGAGGAAAATCGGCGCAAACAATTGTCTTTTCGGATCGAATCACCGAGTATTGTACCCGAAGTATTAACTAACGAGGAAGAGATCCCATCTCAAAGACGAGAAAACAATAATGAGGAACCCGATTTATCGATAGCCGGGAAGATAGCAAAAAAAAATCCGCCGTCGGAGGAAGAATTAGAACAAGTAGTAGAGGAGTTTAAGCGGTTGCAACAATTGCTATTTGAAAGAGACTTACCGGAATTTTACAGTAATGTTTTGAGCGTGGAACAAAGGTTAGAAAATTTTGAGAAGTTGATGTCTGAACCCCAAGAGTTGATGAGTTTACTGAAACCGTTAATTCCTGAGTTAGTGAGAGATGAATTAGAGCGGTTGAAGTCGGAATTAAAAAAGGCGATCGAACTCGCTAGCAGTGATCAAATTAATCGGCTCGAAGTGCAGACAAAAATAGCGGATTTGGAAAATAAAATTGCTAACTTCAACCCGCAGCAACTGCCGAATGCAGAACAGTTAATGCAACGGGTGATGTTGGTGGTGGGCGAGCTGCTCAAGCGTAAGGTAGAGGAGTCTAAGTTAGAGGTAGCTTCGGCGATCGCACCAAAAGTCAATCAAGTAATTCACAATCACAACGGACTTGAAGAACACGTAGTAAGAATTGAAGAGAGAGTTGCGAATATTCAGCAGCGTTACCAGCAGCAACCGGAAGATTTAATCAAGCAGCTAGTACCAGTAGTTAGCGAATTGCTAACCCGCAAAATTAGTGAAGTAAAATCAGAGATTGTAGAAGCTGTTACCCCCTCAGTACAGGTAAGAATAGCTTGGGTAGAAATAGAAGAAAAAGTATTGAGCATCATCGAGCGTCGGCTGGCTACGCAACAGTCGCCAACTCAGAAGCCTGAAGAGATAATGGCGATGCTAATGCCCGCAATAACTGATTTGCTGAATCAGAAAATCGATGAATCAAAATTACAAGTAGCAGCGACGATTGAACCTTTGATAGAATCAGCAATTCTTCAAAGAGAAGTTCAAGGAAAATTGAGCGACGTAGAAAGTAGACTAAATAATCTTCAGCGACAGCAAAAATCTCAGCCGGAAGATATAATGGCAAGGTTAATGCCGTTAATGATTGAGTCGCTGAACAGAAAAATCGAGGAAACAAAGTTAGAGGTGAGAGAGGCGATCGCACCTGGTGTCAACACAGCTATTCAAAACAGCGGTATTGCAGCACAAATATTAAATAATGAAAGTAAGATTGTCGAAGTTCAGCAGCAAGTTTTAGCCGAGATAGAAGGGTTGATGGCAAGAATAATGCCAGTGATTGCAGAAATGCTGTCTCGAAACATCGGGGAAGCAAAGCTAGAGATAGAATCTGCGATCGCCCCTGCTGTCGATGCCATCATTCAGAATAAAAGGATTGATCAAAGACTCGGGAAGATCGAACAAAAAATTGTGGCGATCGAACACCGGATTTATGAATCGACAGACTTGTTTACCGATTTACTGAAACCTTTGATTGACGAGCTGATGGTTAGCCATCACGCCCAACTAGAAAAGTCGGTCATCGAATCTATTTTACCATTGTTAGATGAAGTTGTAAGTTATAATTACAGACTCAACGATAAAGTAGGGGAACTCGATCGCAAAATTACTGATGCTGAATGGGGAGGCAATCGGGAAGAATTACTCGCCCGAATTAAAATCATGTTTCCCGAAATGATGATCCAAACAATTAATGAGTCGAGAACATCATTTGCCGAAACCATAGCTCCCATAATTGATGACGTAATTAATACCAAAACCCGAGAAAACAGGCAATCGATGGGAGTAGCCATATCCCCAGCTCTTTCTGTAGGAATCAGCCACAGAATCAGTGAATCGCCCGATGAAATTGCAATGGCGATCGCGCCGGAAATGGCCACCGCTATCAAACAGCAAATTCATCTCAAGCGAGAAGCAATGTCGGATGCACTTTACCCGATCATCGGCAGCACGATTTTAAAATACATCGCCGAGAGGATGCGGGAGATTAATGAAAAACTCGAAGCATCTTTAAGTCCAGAGAGAATTAGTCGCAAAATTAAAGCCAAATTACAGGGCGTTTCTGAAGCAGAATTGCTGATGAAAGAAACAACACCGCTGAGTGTTAAAGCTGTTTTTTTAATTCAAGCAAAATCCGGCTTAGTAATTTCAGCAGTGCAGCCTTCTGAACGCGAACAGCTAGAATCAGAAATGGTAGCGGGGATGCTGACTGCTATTCGGGCTTGTGTCAACGATTTCATATCTCAATCGGGAAATAGTGCAGAGATTGATGCAATAGAATACGGCACATCTACGATCGTACTGGAAGTTGCGGGCTCGTGTTATCTAGCGGTAGTGATGCAAGGAGAAACCCGCCAGTGGTTTAAGTACAAAATGCGAGCGATATTCAACAATATTGTTCAAGAATACGGAGAGCAAATCCAGTCATTTAACGGCGATCCAGCCACTGTGCCACCAGAAGTAAACTCGAACTTGCAAAAATTAATCGATACAGAGGTAAAAGTCAAATCTCCTAAACTTCCCATTTTACCAATTATCGGTTTAGCAGCGTTAGGTTTAATTGGCATCCCTTGGGGAATTCATCAATACCGCAGCGGAGTTGAAGCGAGCTTAGAAGCAGATACGAATTTAGCCTTACAATCTGCTCCCGAGTTATCGGTTTATCGTATCGCGGCAGATGTTAAAGATAAATTATTGGAGATTTCGGGACGAGTGCCGAATCAAAATCTGCGACTGAAAGCGGAAAAAATCGCTCAGCAAGTGGCTCCACAATCAAGAATTGCAAATAAAATTATAGCCGTTGAAGTACCTCCTGATCCGGTTTTAGTCGAAGCCGATGTCAAGCGGACGGCAGCTCTTTTGAATAAAGTAGAAAGCATTAATATCTCAGCTCGCTATGCAGAGGGAAAAGTCGCCGTTGCAGGCAGCGTAAGCAAAGTGCCAGATGCTCAGAAAATAACTCAAGCTTTTGAGAAAATTCCGGGGGTGAAGTCAGTAACAAATACAGTGATAATAGGAACTCCACCGCCGCCAAAGATAATAATGCCTGTTCGCGTGTATTTCGGTGCAGGCTCGGCAAGTTTGCAGGCGAAAGATGTAGCACAAAAGCTTAGCAAAGTCAAGGAATATATGGATAAAAATCGCACGAAGAATTTAAGGATAGTTGGCTACAGCGATTTTAAAAGCACTCCGGTAGAAAATCAAAAGTTGGCACTGGAAAGGGCGACAAATGTGAAAAATATTTTGGTTAGGCAAGGGATAAATGGCAACAGAATACAAGTTGCTTCTACTAAGGGTCGTCCCGAAGGGGTGGAGGCCAGTCAACCGCTGTGGCTGAGCAGATTGGTAGTATTTGAGGTGATAAATTAAAATTCGGAATAGGGAATAGGGAATAGGGAATCGGGAATTGGGGATAGGGAATCGGGCATCGGGAATTGGGCATAGGGAATTGGGAATTTTCCCTAATGACTCATGACTAATGACTTCTTTCTCTTAATTTATAGTAACTGGCAAGAAGGTTAGGACATTTTTGAAGGCTAAAAATATTGCTCTGACTGCATTTCCCTTCTTTCTTCTTCCTTCTTCCATCGGACTGACATCCGTTACATCCGTTACATCCGTTACATCCGTTACAGAATCCGTTGCCGAACTTCCTGACATCCGTTACATCCGTTACATCCGTTACAGAATCCGTTGCCGAACTTCCTTCTTCCTCTTAAATTAATCGAACTCGCCCAGAGGTAAAGGCTTGTATTCGATCGCCCGCCAAGCATATTAGCAAGCGGCCGCATCCATCCATGCCCGCTGCTTCTCCGCAGATGGTTTCCGACGCAAGTTCGATCGCCACCGGGCAGCCAATCAACGCATCGCGGCGGCGCAATTCCGGCAAAAGTAGCGCTAAACCGGACTTGGAGGCTGGCTTGTCTGTGGTGGAAAACATATCGGCTAGTTCGAGTAAATAGTGCCGCAGTCGATCGACCAAACACAGTTCATCTGGTACTGTACTAGCAAGAGAATGCAAGCTTACCGCATTGCCGAGATCCCTTTCATCCAATCCCGCAGCCGCGAAATCTACGCAGCGGTTGAGTCCAATTCCGACAACGGCGCGAGTTTTGCCAGAAACATTGCCGTTGGTGGCTTCGCAGAGAATTCCGGCTAATTTGTGGCGATCGATCCAGACATCGTTTGGCCATTTCAGGCGCAGCATATCGCGACAGTCGGGAACCAAATCTTCGATCGCGTAAATCACGGCTAAACCCGCTGCTAAACTGAGCCCGGGCAACAGATTGGGGTTGAGGTTGTCGAGTACATAACTAACAGTCAAGACACCGGTTGGGGCGTGCCAGGTGCGCCCGTGTTGGCCGCGCCCGCTGGTTTGTCGCTTGGTAAATACTGCATCTCCGTGGTGGAGTTGGCCCGCGCGGGCGATCGCCCAACTGTTGGTACTCGGACAGGTATCTAAGGAGTGTAGCCAGTGAGGGAGGTTTGGGCGATCGGCTTCTGGCAATGCGGGCACGGGAATTAAGGGCAATTCAGACAAGGTTTGATTTGTAGTATTGGATATCTAAAAGCTGATTATCGCAGGGCGATTAATCTTTTGTGCGAGTTTGGGCGATGGCGTCCCGCCCCGCAAGCTACGGCATTTTCGTCAGTGTTAATTCTTGCCGTTGCGATCGAAGTCTTCTATAGATATGTCTCAGCGGGGATGGACAGTGCAGGCGTGCGGTATTTCGCCTCCCGATCATCAAGAATTGCCAGCGACTCCACCACAGTCAAGTCTTCCTTCACTAAAACTGGTATGCGGTGGAACAGATTAATTACCAGAAAATCCGGTGCAAAGTGGTCGCCGTCGAGGTTAAGTGCGATCGGCTCAAACGCAATCTGCTTTTCCAGAAGTGCCACCTCGCGCGACGGCGAGAATTTAGAGAAATTCGAGTGTAGTACAACTTCAGCATCGGATTAAACTAACGCAACACTACCAGTTCAGCAGCCAAACCTTTGATTTATAAGGGGTTTAGCAAAAAGCAGCGCCTCAGTTTTCCCGCTTCGCAGCAACTTTAAAAAAAAAGTTGTATTACCCCCTTGACAGTCTTGTAATACATAATGTAGTATAAATGTATGGCGAAGGGGAAAGAGCTTCAAAGCCTTACCCCACGAGCAATATGAACCTTGAAAACTGAATATGAAGTTAATCATGTCACATAATTGTGGACATTGGCGGTGTAGACTCCGGCAACAAAAGCCCGATCGGGTTGTAGTACGCGGAATCAACCGCCACCCCGTCCCAACTTGAGTAATTCAAGGACAGAATATTGTTCATTTTCGCGGGGGTATAGCTCAACCGGTCAGAGCAGTCGCCTGTCGAGCGAAAGGTTGCGAGTTCAAGTCTCGTTACTCCCGTCAAAGTCCCGTAGGCAAAAGTCAAGCCGTCTCCCCCTCTGGCGAGAAGATTGCGAGTGCAAACCTCGTCGGGACTCCCAGGTTAGGTGGTCGAGTGGTTGAAGGCGTCGGTCTGCAAAACCGATTTTCGCGGGTTCAAATCCCGCCCTAACCTCTGTTCCCAATCAGAAATTAAAAATTAGAAATTAAAAGATTAAACTAACAGTCTTTTAATTGAAATTTTTAACTTTCAAAAGGAACGAAGCGAAAGTGACATTGCAGCGTAGCTTAATCGTAAAGCGCCAAGTTCATACCTTGGTCAATGCGGGTACCGCTTCGCGGAAGCAAGCTACAAATCCCGCCGCTGCGACCACAAGCAGGGATGGTGTAACTGGCAACACTCTGGTCTCCAAAACCAGCATTCTGAGTTCAAATCTCAGTTCCTGTGCCAATTTATAGTGCTGTAGGCAAATGGTTTAAGCCGCTTGGTTTTCACCCAAGTGATTGCGGGTTCAACTCCCGTCAGCACTTCTCGTGGGTCGTTGGCAGAATGGTTTTGCAGCCGCCTTTTAAGCGGATGGATCGAGGTTCAATTCCTCGACGACCTACCAAAATTTCTATCTTGGGTCGGCCCTCCTATTGGCGTGGGTAGCTGTCTGTAAAACAGTAGCTTAAAGCGTTGCTGGTTCAATTCCAGCCCGACCCATTTGTAACTGTATTTAACCCGCAGTTGCAATTTTGAGAACGTGGTGTAGCCGGATAACATCTCAGTTAATAAAACTGAAGATTGAGGGTTCAAATCCCTCCGTTCTCGCTCGCTGTGGAGAGGTGGCCGAGTGGCTTAAGGCGCTTTCCTGCTAAGAAAGAGCGGTTTAACAGCCGTCGAGGGTTCAAATCCCTCCTTCTCCGTTTTCCCCCGATAGCTCAGTTGGTAGAGTGCTTGTGTGAAGAACAAGAGGTCGTCAGTTCGATACTGACTTGGGGGATTGCGTTGCCTTATAGCTCAATGGTAGAGCAAGCGGTTGTTAACCGCTAGGTTGTAGGTTCGAGTCCTACTGGGGCAGCCATTTTTTTAATTGCCGGGTAGACAAATTGGTAAAGTCGCCTATCTCTGAAATAGGAGTTTCTGTAGGTTCAAAGCCTACCCCGGCACCCAATAATTGGGAAGTCGCCTAATCAGTATGGCACCGCTCTTTGAAAGCGGAAAAATGCAGGTTCGATCCCTGCCTTCCCAGTTCTGCTTAAAAAAAAAGCAGTAATCATAATGCTCCTGTAGCCCAACTGGAAAGAGGCGCCGATCTTAAAAATCGGATGATGCGGGTTCAAATCCAGCCAGGAGCATCAACGGGATGTAATTCAGCGGCCAGAAGCCATGCTTTGGGAGCATGGAGTCGTTGGTTCAAATCCAACCATCCCGATTTACCCCTGTGATGCAATTAGTAGACATCTCTTGTTGAGTGCAAGAGTTATGTTGGTGCAAATCCAACTAGGGGTATTGGGTATCAAAACCCAAAAATGCGATCGATTTTGCCCCTGTAGCCCAATTGGAAGAGGTGCCTCGCTTAGAACGAGAAGGTTACTGGTTCGAGGCCAGTCAGGGGTATTTGGTGACTTCGCGGGTGAAGTAGCCACGGTAGGCTTGGAGGTCTCATAAGCCTCTTCATAGCAGGTTCAACTCCTGCTCCCGCCACCAAGAAAGCAGGTGTGATGTAATGGCTAGCATAGGATCGTCGTAACCTTCTGATGCGAGTTCAAATCTCGCCACCTGCTTGGGAGTAAATGTATGGTCAGAGAACTACAAGTCGAACATTTAGTCACCCTGGACGGATCTACCTTGAACCTCCAGACATCGGCTTTGTTACATTCAAAGTCACTGTTTTCTCCTTTTCCACCTTGTCTTCCAATGGATGTTCCTGCTTTAGGAGAATACTTAATCGCTGTCAGCGTCGATTCTTCAGGAATGCCTATCATCCTATCACTAGAAGAACGACCCGATTATCGATACCAACGTCAACAAAAAGGTTCTTCCTGGGCCAAAAATAGATCCAATCATCTTAATCGCTACCGACTTCACTATTTGGCACAAGGAGTTTGCCAAACAATTATACTGACACCAACATACGAAAACTACCATTTTGTTCAACGTTTAGGAACAGATAGGTGGCTTCTGGTTCGTTCTCGTGCCAATAGCTACTCAGACCGGAATGCCCACATCTATTCATCTACAGGCGAACAGCTAAGTTCATTTCATGCAGGTGATGCAATTGAAGATGTACAAGTAAGTGAAAACGGGTGCATTTGGATTAGCTTCTTCGATGAATGTCATAGAGATGAACATATTGGTGCAGGAGCGGGACTTGTTTGTCTAGACGAAAACGGGAAGGTAATTTTCAAAAATGACTACGATCGTGGTTTGCACATATTCGACTGCTACGCAATGAACGTCGCCTCGCCAGATGATATTTGGGTTTACTATTATACGGACTTTCCTTTAGCCCATATAGCAGACTTTAAGGTTCAGAAACAATGGCCTCCTGTTCCTATTAAAGGTTCTTATGCCTTTGCAGTCAATCTTGGTTATCATGCTTTATTCGATGGTGACTATGGCGATAGTGCCCTATTTGCTGGTAACTACGCTAAGCGAGATTCATTGTTTCTTGTAAACTTAGACAAGATGGAATTTGAAGAGTTAATACCTATCGATCAAAGTCGTCAAGTAATTAAATCTTTCCAAGCTTTTGGTCGAGGATCTAGACTCTTCCTTTACACGGAAAATAGATGGTCAGTTGTGAGATTAGACATGAAGTATAACTAAACTAAATTCCTGAAATATCAATAAATGCAGATGCGGTGTAACTGACAACACAAAAACGTGGTAAGTTCTTGATGTGAGTTCAATTCCCGCCGTCTGCTTTGAAAAAGGCAGGTGTGATTTAACTGGCAAGATGAGGCTCTTGTAAAGCTTTCTTGCGAGTTCAAATCTCGCCATCTGCTTGGCGTGCTGGTGTAGCTCAATTAGGCAGAGCAACTAATTTGTAATCAGTCGGTTGTAGGTTCAATTCCTATCACCAGCCCCACAATTGCGGATATGGTGTAACGGTAGCATTCGAGTCTTCCAAACTCTAGGCACGAGTTCGAGCCTCGTTATCCGCTTGGCTAAACGAGAAGTTCGTTAAATCTCACATTTTGCACCATTCTCCAGAACAGGCAAGATGCCTGTTCCACAAAGAGTAGATTTTCTTGTGGAACAGGCATCTTGCCTGTTCATAAAAAGCTTATTGACACTGGTGCAACATCTCAGTTAAATCCAAAATCTCAAATTTTAAATCGGTTTGCGGATGTCATGTAGCGGCTAGCATCTGAGTATGCCATTCTCAGCGCATGGGTTCGAGTCCCATCATCCGCTTTTGTAGTCCTGAGCTTCGATGGTAGAGCGTTTGCCTTACAAGCAGACGCGGGGTAATCTCCTGTCAGGACTACCAATTTATGGGAGTGTAGCTCAATGGATAGAGCGCCGCGCTTCGGACGCGGATGTTGTGGGTTCAAGTCCTGCCACTCTCGTTGTTTTTGCTTTAATTTAAGGAGGTTAATTCCATTGAATGGATAATTTTTTATATTAAGAGCGATCGCCCTTTGCGTGTCCCAATCTTTGGAGCCTACATACTTTAGTACGAGAGGAAAGGTAACGCTGTCAAAATCAGCGGGCGTTTGAGAACGGGGAGTGCGATGAACCCGGCAGGTTGGCTTAAAGGTAGCCATCCTTTAAAGAGTGTGTAAAAACTCATCGGCGGAGTCCCTCTAGTAACTGAGAAAACGCAATGCTCTGATAAATTGCACGGAAAGTGCGTGAAGCGCAGCTATCCCGTAGGGAATCGCGCCTTAACAAAAAACATGGGAGTGTAACTCAACTGGATAGAGTGTCGAGCTTCTACCTCGAATGTTGTGGGTTCAAGTCCTACCACTCCTGCTGAATGGGTTCGTAGCTTAATTGGTAAAGCATCTAACTGGCTGTTAGAAAGATATCGGTTCAAATCCGATCGCAATCCACCACACCAATTTTAGATTTTAGATTTACTCGACAGGTGAATTTTTTACGCGGGGTCATAGCTCAATTGGTAGAGCGCTTGCTTTGCACGCAAGAGGCCAGGAGTTCGATCCTCCTTGATTCCATTTACGGTGTCTGAAGCCAAAGCGGTAGCGGCGCTGGTTTGTGGAACCAGTAATAGCGGGTTCAATTCCCGTCAGACACCCTTTGGAAGATGCCGCTAAATGGTTGGCAACCAGTCTTGAAAACTGGGGTACAGGTAACTGTAAGGGTTCGATTCCTTCATCTTCCTTTTAACCCACCGGAAGTCGAAAAGCGAGACACCGTGCTGATAACGCGGCGATAGGAGGGGCAGTACCTCTCCGGTGGATTGCTTAGGATTTTATATATAAATAATGGAGGATTATGGTTAAAGTTTTTCCCTAGGTTTGCTATCATATAGTGATAAAAAGTGCGGGGAGGTCGCCTAAATGGAATGGCACCGTAAAAAATTTGGAAAAGCGGCTCTCAAAAAGACGATCTGGTTTGTTGAGTAGGGTAAAAAGTTGCTTCGCGACGTTCCCTGAAAACGCAAACTGGCAGCGGGTGGCGGAGGCACTGAAAGGAATTAACAGTCCGAGATGGGGGTAGTTCTCATCTGCTTGCAGGCAGTAAGGAAGCGCGTTTCCTGAAAGTTGCTGTCGATCGATGCGGGTTCGAGTCCCGTCCTCTCCATTTGTAGTCTTTTCAGTTTATCAAAAGAAAGGTTAAATATGAGAAAACTAAAATATTACGTTGCTGGCACGGTTGACGGATTTATTGCTGGCGAAGATGGCTCATTTGATTGTTTTCCTAGGTCAGGGGAGCCTTTCGCTGATTTGTTCGATTCCTTTCCTGAAACTTTTCCGGCTCACTTTCAGGAAGCACGAGGCATTCGGGTAGAGAACAAGCAGTTTGATGCGGTTTTGATGGGACGGAAAACCTATGAGGTAGGGCTAAATGTTGGTGTAACTAATCCTTATCCCAGCTTGAAGCAGTATGTTTTTTCGCGCACTATGGAAGCCAGTCCGGATGAGAATATTCAACTTGTTTCGGACACTCCTGTTGGATTGGTTGAGGAATTAAAAAAAGAAACGGGTAAAGACATCTGGCTCTGCGGTGGTGGCGCTTAAGCGGCAACTCTTTTTTCGGAGATTGAGGAGATGATTGTGAAGTTAAATCCGGTAGTAATCGGCGCGGGAATCCCTCTCTTTTCTCGTGAAATAGAGCGGACAAATTTGGAAGTTGCCGATCGCAAAATCTATAGCAACGGTTTCATGTTGCTTCATTATCGAGTGAAGGATTAGCAATCAGGACTTTATTCGTTGCAATTGCTACGGCCAAAAAAGGGCTTCAGTCCTTACTACAAACTGATTTTCTAGGAATTACACAAAAATTGTATGCGGTATTTTCTCGATTTCAATGTTGAGTCAGGGCGCTCGCCACAAATTTTTACAAAAATAGTTGAATTTTCAGAACGGTTGTGTTATAGTAGCTTAGATGCGGGAGTATAGCTCAGTTGGTTAGAGCAGGTGACTCTTAATCTCAAGGTCGAAGGTTCAAGTCCTTCTACTCCCATCCCAAATCCTGAACCTGAATTTATCGAAACTAACGATCTGTACAGTAACACATTATTTGTCACTGATAACAGATTGTTGTCACTTTAACAAATTATTTGTCACTAATAACAGATTACTGTCCCTTGGACAAATACAAGGTACTTTTATAGACGACCTTGTTTACGAGACTAAAAAAGAACTTGAACCTTCCTTTCAACCCACCTACAACGATCGCTGAAACCCCGATGGCTTGCTGCGAGCTCTTCAGTCGCAATAATAGAAGTTTCAACCCACCCCTAGTCGGGATGGCCATTGAAGCCTCAGATGTGCCAAGCGCACGGCAAGCGGGTCAATATTTCAACCCACCCCTAGTCGGGATGGTCGTTGAAACCAATCGAGAAATGTTGCTGGCAATGATCCGACACAAATTCTTTCAACCCACCCCTAGTCGGGATGGTCGTTGAAACTCGCTTGAGCTTAAACCCTTACCTGCACGCTAGTTCCAGAAACACTTTCCTAAGCCTCGGAAATTTTACTCTGGAAACTGTCGTAACTGGAGGGTTGACCATCCCAGAAAAAGCCCAAACTTAGTCTGGCTATCAATTTCAGAAGATTCGTGAACCTCCTGGGGATTTCGCTCCCGCTTGGGTTCACGAAAAAAAATAAGGTGGGTTCCTCCTTGGTCGGAGGTGATTGAGTAGCCACCACTGCGGTAAACCCGCACCCTTATTACTGGGGGCGCACCTAATTCCTGTCCGCAAGGGACAGCAGCATCGGGGTGGGCAGCTACCAGGGCCAGAAAGCAAGACCATGTTCCCACAGTCAAACTAACCCTCATTTATCACTGTTCAGAGGCTTTTGCAAGCATGACCAGCGGCGCTATTTACTATTCTAGTTTCAAGGTTCGGGCATTGTCAATTAAGCTTTAGAACGTAAGTCATAGGCTGCGATCGCCAACTCCTTCGCCTTGTCCTGGGGACTACCTCGAACTGGCTGCTGTCCCTCTTCGATCGCCATGCCAAGCTTTTTCGCCTGAGTCTGAATGCAGTCAATTAATCTGGCGTAACTCCACTGATGAACGCTGACGCGATATTGTTTGGCATATTTTTGCTGTCCTTCTATAAATTCTGGACATTTTTGTTCGGCTAAAGCTTGAATTTCGCTTTGAACTATTTCGCGCATATCGCCGAGCTTGGGTAAAACAATGCTACCAGCTTGGTATTTTTGCGCGATCGCCACAATCTCTTTAGCCAGTAATCTGTCGATATATTCACCTAACTCAGACTCTCCAAATTGATTGAAAGCGTCTCGTCTTTGGGCGTTTTGACGTTCATGGGATGAGGAGCGTTTTGCTTGGCGCTGTCGGTTAAGCAATTTGTAATTCTCGCCGAGTAGCTGGCGGATGCTACAGTAGGTAATAACTTTGTGTGCGATCGCATCTACTACGGCTACAGTGGCAGGTTTCTCCAAACCTAGACTAACGCCCACTAAAATGTTACCTTGACCCTGATATAAAGGTTGGCTGGGACGCGGGAAAGGATTGTTGATTCTAGTTAAGGTGGAATTTTTGCGTTGGATAAAGGATTCTTGCTGTTGATTTAGGTCGCCTTTTTCTTTGGCTTTGGTGAGGATTTTAGCGATTTCGGTAGCTTTTTCTTCTTTTACCTGTTTTGTTCCTTCGGCAGTCCACAGGCGGGTATCGACGCAACAGTAGAGGGTTAAATGGTGAAGGTTCCACGGCTCTCCTTTCCCTTCTCCTTCTTGCCATGCAAGTTTACTACTACGGAGAGTAAACAAGGCGCTGGAATGTTGATCTTTGCTGTTTTTTTTAATTTCTTGGTCTGCTAAAAATCGTTGGAACCAGTGGAAGTGGCGTTGGTCGCAATATACTTGAAAGGTATGTTCGCCTAAGCCGCTAAATTTAACACAGAGACGGCTTGAAACGTTTTTAAACCAGGTCAGGTCTTCGTTAGTTTCATAAATGACGGGAAATGGCACGAGGCTAAATAGTTTGAGTAGATTATCTTGCCAAGATTTAGCTTGAGCTTCGTTTTGGGGAACGCAGGATGTAGCTTCGGCTAATGTCTCCAACCATCTAGTAGTGGTCAAATCTCGACCTTTGGGAATTCCAGCAGTTAGCTTTTCTGTGAGGCGTTTAATCTGAATTTCGACTTTGCGGCGGCGTTTGCTAAATTTCTTTTCGTCTTCTTCTTTATCGTTGATTTTGCAGCCATTTTTGAGTAGGTAGCTGATGGCGCATAGATTCAAAATATCTGCTGTATTGCGATAAGCATCAAATAAGATGTGAGATACATTCGGCTTGCTATCTAAGGCTTTGGATTTTTTCGTTTTTTTACTTTTAGCTTTTGGTGGTTGAGATGCAACCGAGTCGGACTGGGGGGTTAATTTAGCCACAATTTCAGTAGCTTTGCTGCGGAGAGTTTCTAAGGTGACACCGCTACTTTCTACGAGTTCGGCATCGCTTTTGAGCATTTCTAGCCAGCGGGTTTTCCCTTCTAATTGGTATTGCAACCGCTTCATTAATGCAAGCCAAGATTTGTAGATGTAGTCCACAACCTTAAGGGCACTGGTGTAAAACCGTGCGGGTTGACTGATGAAACGGGGGTCGGTTTTGAGAGGCTGGCACAGTTGGTTGACTGTACCGCTGGGAAGTTTGCCTTTTTGTCGCCATGTCTCGAAGTCGGGGTGATTGGCTACGAGTGCCAGTAGTTCGTTGATTAGGGGCGTGTTTTTGCCTGCCATCAATTCCCAGAGTTGGCGGCGGGTGGGCTCGTTGGCGACTAAACGGCACTGGATGGTGATGTGGCTCATGTTATTAGTAAACACATATCCCCAATAATAACACAAAGGTGTAATAACAAGCTGTGAGTAAAATCGTTTTATGCAACAAACGTTTTTCACCAGCAAGCAGGCGGCTGATATTACAGGCTGCACCCTTCGCCAGTTGCAGTATTGGCGAGAGAAGGAGATTGTTGTGCCTGCGATTACCGGGACGGGTACGGGGCGGAGTGTTTATTACTCTCGGTCTGATTTGGCGGCATTGGCGACGATGGAGTATTGTCTGTCTGTGGGGTTGACTTTTGACGTGGCGGCGATGACGCTACAACGGCTGAGGGAGAAGGAACCGGAATTTACAAATTCGGTTTCGCTGGGGCGGTTTATGTTGTGCTGGGATTCAAAAGAGCGATCGCTCCAACTGGTAGAGTTTGATTGGGAGAGTGCGATCGCATGGTTAAAAACTGGTCAGCCTGTGATTCCGCTCTGGTTAGATCAGATTCATCAAGGGCTAGCTAGTAAGCTGGTGAGTTAGGCGCGATCGCATTTTTGCATTTAATTAGCCTTGTCGTTGTTTGAGCTGAAGGTAATTCATTGGCGGTTGCTGGAAAACTAAAAGAAGTCGATAGTTCCAGTTGAATCTCAATAACTTCCCAGTGGAGAGCGGTTCAATTCATCTTTATAGAAACGCCAATCAGGAAGGAATCGGTTCATTAACATTGTGAATCGCTCGTTATGATGCCGTTCTAAAAGATGCGTCATTTCATGGACGACGACGTATTCCAGGCAGTTAGGAGCTTTCTTGGCTAATTCAAGGTTCAACCAGATGCGTTTCGCTTCAATGTTGCAGGTGCCCCATTTGGTTTTCATCTGCTTCACTCCCCAATCGTTTACCTGAACGTCTAGAATTGCTGCCCACTTTTCGATTAATGGAGGAATTGCTTGTTTTAACTGCTGTCTATACCAATTCATCATGACTTGTTGCCTTTGGGCTTCGTCGCTTCCTTCCCTAACGTAAAGGTCGATATAGGTGTTGTTTCTTACTTGTACCTTACTCTTACCTTGGTGATATATAATATTTAGTAAATAGCGTTTGCCTTGGAAATAGTGGCTTTCACCAGAGACAAATTCTCTTTTTGATTGCCGTTCTTGCGCTTTGAAATTTGCCTGATGCTTTTTGATCCAAGAGATTTTTGAGATAGCAAATAAACGTAGAGCTTCCTCATTCACTCTCAGAGGTGCAGCAATCCGAACTCGACCATCGGGAGGGTATACCCCAAGGTGGATGTTTTTAATATCTTTTCTATCAATATCAATGACTAGATCGCTGACACTTATCTGATACATCCTAATAGTCGCTTTGATTCTTCACGATTTCAAAAATTATATCTACTTTTTCAGAGGAGTCAAGGTGTTTTTTGATGGCGTTTTTTACTTCGCGCTCCTTGATTTTATTGCCGCGCCAAGCATCCTTTTTGGTTTGGCGGATTTCATTGTCGATCGCCAATGCCAGATCCTGATTTTGGTCTAGGTTATCGTATAACGCTCGTTTGGCGGGAGTATCCAGAGATGGAGGGTACTGGGTTGAGGTTGCAGGTTGGGTAACTTGTCGGCTGAGAGCCACAATTTTATTCAAGTAGTCCTCATACTCCTGAGCGGCTGTTTTGCGTTCTTGAATCAGTTTATCCAAGAGTTCCGACATTGTGCCGAAATATTTAGGGTTGGTGGGGCGTTGTTCGATGATAACTTTGCGTAGATTGTTCTCAATGGTTTCCGCAACGGCTTCTGGGTTTTGTCTGATGCCTTTGGGTAGGGTATTGACTGCATCCTTACCGCGATCGACAATCAACTCAATCAGCGTCATATCGTCGAAAGTGGAAAGCACTTCGCTCTCTTCTGCGCCAATGTAGCTATCGATCAGGTGGCGCATGGCGGGTTCATAGGCTTTCAAGTCGATCGCATCCCCGCTGGCAAGTTTGACTTCGGCGCGAATCTGTTCGTAATATTTGACTTCCTGCTTAATGGTTTCAATTTCAGCAGAAGAATAGCCAGCTTCTAGCATATCGTTTGCTAAGTTAGCGTAAGCTCGAACTAGAGAAGCGGTGAGTTTGTAGAGGCTAACTCGCTTTTGTTCGTGTTCTTTTACTAAATCTGGGTCTTCGGTGTTGGAAGCACAGAAATAACGGATGTAGGCCAGGGTATTTTTTTGCGGTTCTACAGGCTCGCACAGGGCTTTGATGCTTTCTCTGGCAGTTTCTAAACGTTCGACTCCCTTTTCCAGGCGATCGCTCAATAACCCCTCCACATCGCCTCGATCGTAGTCCTCAAACGCTTCGGCGGTGTAGTCGAGAATGGATTTCTCCAGGGTGTTGAACAAATCTTTGTAATCGATAATATAACCATACTCTTTATCGTCACCATCCAGTCGATTAACGCGACAAATCGCCTGAAACAAACCATGATCTCGCATGGTTTTATCTATGTAGAGATAGGTGGTGGGGGGCGCATCGAAACCAGTCAGCAGCTTATCCACCACAATCAGCAGCTTCATCTGGGCGGGTTCATCAACAAATTTATTTTTGACCTCTTCCTCAAAGGCTTCGGGGGTTTTACCATTCAGCATTTTTTGGTAAATCTCATACTGCCGCTGCTTTTCGGTGTATTCGTCTCCGCCGGTGCTTTCGCCTTTGATGCTTTGGAGGGAGCCATCGTAAGAGGTGACGATCGCGCATTTTTTGAAGCCGCGATTCTGGAATAACTCATAATATTTGCAGGCTTGGTAAATGCTGCCTGCCACCAGCAGAGCATTGCCCCGATTGCTTTGGAGACGGTCTTTGGTTTCAAAGTCTAATAGGATATCGCTGACAATTTTTTCTAGTCTGGATGCCGAACTCAAAACCTTCTGTAAGGTACCCCAGCGCTGTTTTAGTTGAATCTTGGCTTGTGCGGTTAAGCCTCTAGTTTTCGCTTCAAACCACTGGTCGATTTTGGTTTCGGAAGTGATGAATTGATCGACATTGCGGGCTTCGTAGCGTAAATCGAGAACTACTTTATCGGCTACGCCTTCATGAAATTTATAGGTATGAATGTAACCGCCAAAGACATCAATGCTATTCTGCTTGTCCTTTTTGAGTAACGGCGTACCTGTGAAGCCAATAAACACGGCATTGGGCAGGATTTCCTTCATGGCATCGTGCAGCTTGCCTGATTGGGTGCGGTGGCATTCATCTACAAATACATAGATATTGCCTTTGGAGGAGAAATCTTGGGGGAGACTTCGCTTGAGGTCTGCAATGTAGCTGTCGTAGTCTGCATCGCTGACTTTATCTTTATCTTTTTTGCCGAATTTATGAATTAAAGAACAGAGTAGCCAGGGGGCCGTGCGATCTAGTTTATCGATCAGGTCGCTGCCGTTTTTGGTGCGATAGATGTCTTCGTTAACGCCTTTAAAAACGTTCTCAATCTGCTTGTCTAGTTCATCGCGATCGGTCGCGATCAGGACACGGGCATCGGTGATATTTTCGCGAATCCATTTGGTCAGCCACACCATTGTTAGACTTTTGCCACTGCCTTGGGTGTGCCAGATAATGCCGCCCTTCCGTTGTTGCAGAAAGGTTTGAGTGGCTTTAACACCAAAATACTGGTTATGACGGCAAACTTTTTTGATGCCGCGATCGAACACAATGAAGTCGTGGATTAGTTCGAGGAATCGTTGTTTTTCGCAAAGGCGCAGCAGAGTGCAATCGAGTGCGTTGTCGGCAATGTCGCAGTCTAAACTGGATAAATATTTGTTTTCTTTAGGGTCTGTTTTAGGATTATAGTCTGGGTTTTCTTCTTTCCAAGTCAGATAATATTTTTCGGGGGTTTCGATCGTGCCGTAGCGTAAGCCTTGGGTGTCATTGCCTGCCATAACAAACTGCATGGTGGCAAAGAAGGATTTGATAAATCTTGAGGTTTGATTATCGAGGTTTTGGCGGATGCCTTCGGAAACCGAGACGGTGCTGCGTTTGAGTTCTAATACATTCAAGGCGATGCCGTTGACATACAGCACCACGTCCGGGCGTTTTGTATTTTCGCCTTTGACTGTAACCTCTTCGGCAATAGCAAAGTCGTTTTCTAAAGGGTTTTCCCAATTAATCAGCCAAACGGTTTGGGCGTTTTCGCCGACTTCTTCTCGGATTTTGACCCCATAGCGTAGCAGGCTGTAGACGGCTTTGTTGATGTCGTAGAGGCTTTTGCTTTGGTCATCTGCGACTTTTTTGAGTTCGTACAAAGCTTTGTTAATCAGGGTGTCGCTGTAGCATTGTTTGTGACGCCAAAAGTTGGTGAGGAGGTCGGTTTCGATATGGCTGTTATTGGAGCGATATTGCCAGTTGCCCAGATAGCTATAGCCCAACTGCTGCTGAAACAGTTGTACAACACGGTTTTGGGTTAAGCGTTCCCGTTGTCCGACTTCACTCATACCAGTCGAGTCCTCCCGGTGAGAAGTTCCTGCATCATTCCCTGTTTGATGGCTTTGTATTTATCGCGTTTTTGCTCTAAGGCTTCGATTTCGACATCCATATCACTGAGGATTTGCGCGATCGCTTTTTGTTCTGCGATAGAAGGGAGGATAATTAGGATAGATTCAAAATCTGTTTTGTTGATCAAAGGAACTGCTTGTTCACTTGCACTAGCTTTAATTATAGGTGCTGAATAGCTTAGTGAATAATACAAATAATGTGCTGAATAAGATTTATTGGGAAAAATCGCATTTATCTGCTGATTAGATGTCAATTCTATTGTAGAAATTCCTATTTTCCCAATGGTAGATCCAATACAGGTAAACAATATGCTAGACTTGGGAAACTTTCTAGAAAGATTAAAGCCTTTTAATGAAAGTTTTTTTTCTGTATTTATAATAAATTTGTGATTGCCCAGATCGGCAGGACTTACAAATAAAAACTCATCTCCATAGTTTTTAGGGTCTTTAGTTGGAGGGGTATTTCCAGTAACAACTTGTCCTATCTCCCCCAACTTCTTTACTTCCCACTCACCGCTAAAACTGGGTAGGCGTTTCTTCCCCGTAAGGAGTTGCTGCATTGCGCCTTGCTTGATGTTCTGCTTTTTGGTGATGAGGCGATCGAGTTCTGCGAGCGCGGCATCGGCATCACTGAGGGCTTGTGCGATCGCTTTTTGTTCTTCTATCGTGGAGGGGAACGCAACGACAAGACTTTTCAGGGCATCTTGATTTATATTTGTATTTGCGCTGACTGTACTATTGTCAATCAATCTTTTTCGGAAGCCTTCTTCATAGAAACAGTATTCCTTATAACCCAAGTTTAATAAGTCGAAGTCTCTAAACCTAATTAAAAAACCACTATAAACTGAATCTTTTAAATCCTCGGTGATGACAGATGTTAGTCCCACTCCTTCAGGTTTAACTGAAGAACGAACAAACAATACATCTCCTTTTTTTAAGTCATATTCACTTCTTTCTTGTTGCGTTGAGTTTACTAAGCCCAAGGATGATTTGTTGGATAAACTTGCACCACTAAAAATATCTAATAGATTTACAAATGGATATCCAAAGCCAAATTCTTCTTTTGCTTTGTTAATACCATTCTTAAATTTTCCTATATCACCCAGTTTTTTTGTTATCCAATCGTCAGGAATAACTCCTGCATCAGTCTGTTGATAACCTTCTGGTATATTCGTCTCCATCACCGCACCATCCCCATTTTCTTCAAATGAGCCTCCACCCGACTCGTCAACTCGTCCACCCGACTCGTCAACTCTGGCAAAGGTGTCTCATATCGTTCTGCCAACTCCTTAATTCGTTGCGTCAACCGTTGCGAAATCCGCTCCATCTCCGAATTTATCGCTTGTTGCAGCGTTACCATCCACTTATCATCTACTACAAGCGTTTTAATCTCGTCCTGTGTTAGATTTCCATATTTTGTTAACACATATTTCTCCAGAAATTGAGTCAATAATTTAATTTCTTTAGTAACTTCCGCCTCTTGCTCAATCAGTTTTAAATAAGCCTTTAACACCTTTAACTCATCGGCAAACGTTGCATCATTCTTGATTGTCTTAATGCGCTCATTTACATTTGCTTTAGTAATTTTGCCACTATCATTAGTAACTTCTTCCAGCAAACCCTCCTCGCCACCGTGTTCTTCTTGCAGTTCCTCTTGCTGGCGAACAATGTCATCTCTTTTCGCTTCCAATTTTTCAATCGCCGCCTGTTCAGCCTTAAAATAGCGGTTAATCATCAACTCCTTCGGAATCAGTTCGCAGACATAATCTGTAATTGCACCTTTTTTATTTGTTACCCCTTTCAGTTCTGCTTTCCAGCCATCCTCAACCAGAATATAAACATCATCCTTCATACTCTCCACCCAATAAGTCATTAGGTGCTGATAAACATCGTATTTATCAATTAGACTTTTTTCAGTAAAAGCTTGCAACAAATCTTCTGAAAGACTGTAAATAATATCCTTGGGATGATGTCCCGGTTGGATATCTTTCAGCCAAGGTGTATTTTTTGCTTGCCACCCTTCAAAAACCGCCTGAATTTCTTGCCCATAGGTAATAAATTCTGGATAGTCAAAAATGCAGGCTTTGACCTCCCCTATGGAGATTTTTAGCTTTAAATATCCAGGCCGCTCTGCTATTTCAAATAGCTTCTGCTTTAGCGTCGGATACACCTGCCAATACTCACTCAACGCCTCAACGTCTCGCTTGGGAATTCCTCCCAACAGATGCGCCTCAATATCCTGAATATCTTCCTCTTCCTGGCTGTCGATGTAGCGGGGAATATTCAGGTTGTAGTCGTTTTTAGATTCAGCAATTTCCTCAAATGGCACAAAGCGGGAATACTTCGGAATCTCTAGCTGTCGATTAAACACATCAACAATTTTGTGAATATCCTGATCCCGCAATCGGTTCTTATTGCCATCTTTGACAAAACTTTTGCTGGCATCAATCATAAAAATGCCCTGACGCTCCTCGGCATTTTCCTTATCCACCACAATGATGCAGGCAGGAATCCCCGTTCCATAAAATAGGTTGGGCGGCAAGCCAATAATGCCTTTAATCACTCCCTTGCAAATCAAGTTCTTGCGGATCTCTGCTTCGGCATTGCCCCGAAATATAACCCCGTGAGGCAGAATTATCGCCCCCTTACCCTTACTTTTAAGCGAGCGCAGCAGATGCAGCAAAAAAGCATAGTCGCCATTTTTCGCCGGAGGGATGCCATCCTCAAAGCGCTTAAATTCGTCTTGAACCGGGTTAAATCCATTGCTCCAAGCTTTTGAAGAAAAAGGCGGATTTGCAACAGCAAAATCAAATTGTTTCAGTTTCCCATCCGCTTCTCTAAACAGTGGGTCTGCCAACGTATTCCCTTGTAAAATATCTGCCGTAGGATGCGCGTGCAGAATCATGTTCATCTTAGCCAAGGCGCGAGTAGCGTTGTCCATCTCTTGCCCATAGATGGTTAACCCCCGTGCAGCTTCATCCGCCGCCTTCAGCAACAAAGAACCGCTGCCACAAGTCGGGTCATAAATTGTCTGATCCTGGCTTTCGGCAGTATTGACCCCAATCACCTTAGAAATAATCCGAGACACTTCCGCCGGAGTATAAAACTGCCCTTTGCTTTTCCCTGACTGGGTGGCAAAGTTCCGCATCAGGTACTCGTAGGCATCCCCTAACAAATCGTCCCCATCTGCCCGATTTTTACTAAAATTCAGGTTCGGGTCATTAAAGATATCTACCAAGTTAGAGAGCCGATCCTGCATCTCCTTACCTTTGCCCAACTTGTCAGCATTATTAAAATCAGCAACGTCAATAATGCCCTTCAGGTCATTCGCTTCCGCAAGTTTGGCAATAATTTTATTGATTTTGTCCCCAATCTCTTTGTCGCCTTTGAGCGCCACAATGTCCTGAAAGCTTCCCCCCTGCGGGACTTCAATCAGGGCATCCTCTACCCCTGCATAGCGGTCAGAAACATATTTAATGAACAATAACGCCAGCACATAGTCTTTGTATTGCGAGGCATCCATGCCGCCCCGCAACTCATCACAGCTTTTCCATAACGAACTGTAAAGTTCACTTTTCTTAAGTGCCATCTTGTGCAGCCTTGTACAGCGCGTCCTAAGTTTTGTCTGCTAGACAGTGTTAGAACGCAATTAATTATTTTACCTCGAAACGCAACCAGCCCGCAAAGAACCAGTAATATTTCACAACATCCAAATCTATTCACTGACCAAATCGTCTTTTTGCGTAAAGCGTAAAGGCTTTTAGTATATTTTTATTTCAGCAAAAGATGTAAAACATCTTTGGCATTGCCCTTCAACCCATAAAGCTGGAATTTTGAATCTTGCCCCACAGTTAGGACATTCTGACAGCAAGCGTAACTGGTGGCGATCGCACCCCGTTGCCGTCTTAAACTGCCACTCTATCCGGTGACAAGGCGACTGGGGATAACACGGACTAAACGGCACTGGAGGGTGATTTGGCCCATTGCTATTTTTAACATTAATGTTTCAATACTAACATTAATGTATCAATTAGCGCTCCTGTACAATGAGGTTCATCGAAGAGCGCTTTTTTACGAGTAAGCAGGCGGCCCAGATTGCAGGCTTTACGTTACGTCACTTGCAGTATTGGCGTGAGAGTGGAGTTGTTGTCGCTGTGATTACGGAAACGGGGACGGGGAGGAGTATTTACTACTCTGAGGGAAATTTGGTGGATTTGGCGACGATGGTTTATTGGCTGTCAGTGGGTTTTACCTTTGAGGTGGGGCGGGAAGTGCTGAAGACGCTTAAGGAGCAGTATCCGGGGCTTTTGAGCGATCGGGAGCCAAAACGTTTAATTTTTGTCAAAGAACCACAGGAAGGAGTGGCCAAGCTGGTAGAGTTCGAGCTGGAGAAAGTCGTCGCAGCTTGGGCTAAGGGTAAGTTTGTAGTACCGGTTTGGTTAGATGTGATTTATGGGCGGTTGCGTGAGAGAGTGAAGGGGTAAAGTGCGATCGCACTATTTAATCCAAAAAATTGCTAATCTGGAAACGAAGCATCTTCTATTTTAGAGTTATTTTTTACTAACACATCTCCAATCGTTAAGTAGTCTAACTCAGAGTTTGCTATAAAATTCAGAGCATCGTCCACAGTTTCACATATAGGAGAATCTTTAGGATTTAAAGACGTATTTAGCAATATTGGAACCCCTGTCTTTTCGTAGAATTTTTTAATTAGGCTATAAAAAGCTGGATTATCTCTTATCGAAACAGTCTGTAGCCTACCGGTTCCATCACAATGAATTACGGCTGGGATTTCTCTAATTCTATGAAACTTAACATTAGGAGCAAACAGCATAAATGGACTGGAATAATTAAAGTCAAAATATTGTTCGGCACATTCCTCTAATATGCTTGGGGCGAAAGGTAAAAAAAACTCTCTATCCTTGACCAACTTATTCAATTTATTTTTAGATTCTATAAACCTTGGGTCGGCCAGAATACTTCTATTTCCAAGCGCTCTTGGGCCAAACTCACTTTTCCCTTGAAACCAACCAACTAGCTTACCCTGAGAAATTAACTGTGCCACCGTCTCCAAAATATCATCTGTTTCAATAATTTTTAAGCTTTTTCCGTGCTTTTGAATTTTCATTTCTACTTCTTTTTTAGAGACAGAATAAGACAGCCCTAAATATGCTGTATTCATTGGAAATCTATCTTTCAAATTTAGAATATTAAATAAACCATATAAAGCATTTCCAAGGCATTGACCTTGATCTCCAGCAGCGGGTTGAATAAATATATTTTCTATTTCTGTTTGTTCTAACAATTTTGTATTTATAATACAATTAAGGCCAACCCCACCAGCAATGCAAAGGTTTTTTATTCTAGTTTTCCGATACAAAAGCCTAACCTTCTGAATAATTGCTAGTTCTGCTTGCTTTTGAATATAATGAGCAATGTCCATATGAATATTTTCTATAGGTTCGTTAGCATTTCTGTTTTTCCCGAAATAAATTTTATTATTAAAAGCAAAATTTTGTATCATTTCAAAAGGTTGCAAAGGGTTATTTGTTATCTTACTTTTCAGCCTATCTCCATCAAAATAAAATAAATCTACTCCCTTAAACCTATCTCCACTACCATAGGTTGATAAAGCCATTGTTTTACCAGAATATACAGAAGATTTCCATCCAAGAAATTTAGTAAAAGCTCGATAAAGTTCTCCAACGCCTGCTTCAAAAGGATCACAAAAATCTCTATCTATTAGATGGCATTCCGTACCTCTACCGATATAATAACTGTGCTGTTCCCTTGAACACTTCCACCACTCTGACTCTTCTTGACCATTAGCATTTAAAATATTTCCACCACTATCTATAACTATAATAATTGCTTCCTCGAATGGAGAAACTAGAAATGCGCTAAGCGCGTGTGACAAATGATGAGAAGGAATAGGTCTAGTTCTTCCAGAATATAGCTCTAGATTTGATAGCTCTATTCTTTGCCTTACCAACTCACAACAACTACTATAAACCACTAGATCGATATCTTTTGGATTTAACCCTAATGCTGAATGACAAATTTCAAAAGATTTGTCAAAACCTCCAGCCGATTTTTCCTTAGTCACTCTTTCTTCAGAAAGAGCTATTAAGATACCTTTTGAACTGGCAACACAAGAACCACCGTCTCGTAAACGCTTACCAAACCAAGTGCTTCCAAGATTTACACCGACTACTAGCATAAACTAAAGGGTAATTTTACTTAAAATTAAATCTTTAAGGCTGCGTAAAACCTCACCGCCAAATACTATCATAATTGGAAGTAAGATGTTGCGTAGTATTTGTGCAGAGCCAGTAGGGACAAGAATATCAGCAGTCCAGTAGGCAATAGATGCTGTTACAAACACTGCCAAAGAACCAATGGTTATTATTTTTTCTATCCACGAATATCTAATTTGAATTGGGATAATAAGAGATGGAAGTGGTAAAACTTCATTTCCTCTACAAAATTGCAAGATCAGTATAGTATTTTTTTTAAAGCTAGAAATTTCAGCTCTAAATGCAAAGCTTAATAGGTCATACTTTCCCAATATATTTAGTCGTGGAATAATTAGCTTTACTTCATTTGGATCTGAAATTAATACTATATCTCTCGGCTTAATTACTGCACTATTGCCCAAGCTTCCAGTGTATGTTCTTTGGAGGAACTGTAGATTATACACTACTCTATTTTCTAAAATATAAAAAAGCTTATCTTTGATTTTTTGGGGTCTAGCGGGATTGCCAAATTCGTCTATCAATCCAGTTATCTTTATAAAATCAAAATCTTTATAAACTTCGATTCCAGTGTTGTTAAAAGTGCCTATTAATTCAATTAAATTACCCCAATTATTTGAATCTTTATCCATTTCTTCTCCCTGATAATCTTCATCTTTAAAATCATATGTATAATCAGTACCCATAAAAACTAAATTTTTTAGGTTCTGGTTCGGATTATTAGGATATCGGTCAGTTTTTATGTCCGTTATAATTCTTCTATTAAATAATTCTATCTGCTCATTTCTTCGATCGGGATCGGAGCTAAAGGTCACTCTTTCTTTTAATTCGTATTCAATATAAACAATATCACCGATCACTAAAACATTATTTATATATATCTTCCTTATTGGAATAAGTTTAGCTGTAGTAAGAAATTCTCTCAAAACTACTAAAGCATTACAACCCTTTAAAGTTTTGGGATTTTTTATCTCTGGCATCCATTCACCCTGTTTTTTCTTTTGATACCTAAAACGATAGGTAAATCCAACAGGAAGCGCCATTATATTATTTATTTCAAAACAATATGGTGCTATTGTGTTGACTATTATTACAACAAATAATTCACCTTGATTTGCCATTATGTTACGCGAGAAACTAATGATTGGCTTGATTCCAAGCTTGTAGAGGGAGATGATCGATAGTTTGTGGTATTAAACTCAGGTTTATCTAAAACCCAAGAAATAAATTCACGACTACCGCCAACGATGTCCAGAAACTTGATGCGTTCAATATCAAACCACTGCACATCTGCAATTTTATTTTGTGTCTGTATAAAGCTATCTAGCTCGCCTATGAATTTACATTCAAAACATAAAATTATTACGTGAAGAATATAATCATCATATTGACGCATTACAGTGTAAGGGAAGGGAAGCCCAATGGGATCTGCTACCTCATATCCTGTCTCTTCTTTTACTTCCCTTATCACAGTTATTAAAGGAGATTCGCTAAATTCAACTTTACCTCCAGGCAGTTCCCACTTATTGTCAATATCAGGCTGTGCCTTCTCTTGACGTTTTGTTAACAAAATTTTACGCTCATGGATGACACAAGCGAGGGCAACATTGATTTGTTGTTTCTTCATCCCCATAAACAAATTAAATACTTTCCTCTGCTAGAACTACTATAATCGCATTTCTGTACAACAGAGCTTCTGACTCTTCACCATTTCTTCAAACCCCATAAAACAGCGTTGACACAACCCATCCACCCACAACGCCGGAACCTTAAACCTTGCCCCACAGTTAGGACACTCCGACAGCAATCTTAATCCATGCCGATCGCACCCCTGCATCCCCTTAAACTGCCACTCAATCTTATGACAAGGCGACTGGGCATAACACGCCCCACACAACCGAATCGGTTCCAACTTCATCCCCACCCCAGCAGGCGGTAACATTTCCTGCAACCTCTCTGCTTCCACTCCCACAACCACCGCCAACGCCGCCAACTGTTCCCCAGAAGGAAACGGATTCAAATAAAACTTTTCCCAACGAGCGATCGCGCCTCCCAACCCCGCCATCTTACCTAACCCAGTCGGCGTTAACTCATTCGCCCGTCGAAACCGCCCCAAAAAATGACTTAAACTCTCACCCTCCAACGGTTCCACCCGAAACATCCAAGGCTGGATATCGATCGCTTCCATCACTTGTACTCCCCAGCAACTTCTTTGAGAGTATCCAAATCAATCCTTGATAACCCCTTCTTCAAAGCCCGAATCGCCGCCTCCCGGAGAATCATATCCAATAGCCCCACATAACCCCCAGTCGCCTGCCCCAAGATCTTCAACATCGCATTACTAGAAAGATTAGAAGCCACAGGTAACTGCAAAACCATCTTTTCCCAAACATCCACTGTCCGCTTAAACTCCTCCCCCGACAACTTACCAAACCGATGACTTGACCGAAAACGGTTATAAACCTGTTCATCTCGCTTAATCACCGCATCTAAGCGATCGGTTCCTACCAAAATCACCGGAATTTCCAACCTATCAAAAATATCGCGCACCTCAGCAAACGTCTTAGGCTTAAACCGATCCGCCTCATCAATGATCAGCATCTCCACGCCGCACCCCTTGAGCACCCGCATCGTGCGATCGCGAATTTCGGCGATCGTTCCCTTAACCACCTGATACTTCAAATGCTCAAGAATCACCCCAAACAATTCCTTCGCGCCACACTCTTGCGGAATTTGGATGTAAACAACAGGAACCGTTGGCGGCTGTCCCGGCTGCTGAAGAGGTTTGTTTCGCAGCCTGTAAGCATTGCACCCCATAGTTTTGCCCGTCCTCGACTCGCCCACAACTCGCCCCGACTGCCGAGACTGGCGCTTTCCTTCGAGCCAGTCATGGAGAATTTTCACCTGTTCCAACTGCACAAAAGGCTTGCGGTTCAATCTTTGAATTTCCGCTTGAATTTTTTCTTGATTAACGGGAATATCGCCTAATTCCTTAGCGACTGCTTGGGCTTCTTGATTCGTCATTTTTTACCACCCGTAATCTTCGCGCATTTGTTCGTAATCCAATACTTCCGGCATTTCTGGTTCAGCTTCACTGTTGTTCGATACCACTTCCTCGGGTTCCGGTTCCATAGATACAGGCTGTTTTGCCTTACGGATTTCACCTTGTTCAGCCTTTTGGCGTTCCTTTTTCGTTTTCTTCTGAGTGACGAAAGTGTCGCGATCGCGCACTTCCTCCAAAATCGAACGGTTAGTAACCGCTTTCCCAGCTTCCAGAAGCTTGCGCCTACTAGCTTTCACCTCATCTAAAGATAGTTCTTCAGCTTCTAAATTTTGTGCTACTGCACGGGCTAAAAATACCTCCTTACTACCCTCATTGCGGTAAACCAAAAGCCTTGTAATATCTTTGGGGTCATATCGCAGCACAACACTTTCCCCTGCGTAACCCGCCAAATATTCACCCCGATACATAAAGTTTCCAAATTGTAAGTAGCCGCCCCTTTGAATAATTCGCCTCGACTGTTTCATCAAGCAAATATCCAAATCTCTTTCTGAGATTAAAGGTGGCATAGCAAGTAAACCAGCTTCCCATCGTTGAAACCTTGTTTGGTCGCCCATCCGAGCGTCAAGACGCTGATTGTAGTTATCAACAAGATAGCGGACTAAATGCTGCTCTAACTGCCGCAGAGTCAAACACGCTTCTTTTTCTGCATCTTCCGGCCGCTTTTGTACATTTGACCCCGTATATCCCGGCAAAGTGGAAAATAGCTCGGTGTTCAATGTGCCAAAGGGACGCTCGACAATACCACCTTCAGAGGGGCGATCGCGCAAATGGCAAACAAACCCTAACTGCGCTCCTATTTGCTGCAAATGTTCCGAACGAAAATCCTTACCGCCATCAGTATAAAAATGCTCTGGCTTCCCATAAGTTCCCCACTCGCAATGCAGACCATATTCTGCACCATATTGCTTCGGCAAAATAGCATGGCGCAAAGCTAAAGCCACTACCTGAGAACTGGGAGCGTCAAAGCCTAAATTAATGCCCAGAATGCAGCGAGAATAGCTATCAATAACCGTCGTCAACCAAGGACGACCTAAAATTTCCCCATGCTGATCCACTAGCAACAGATCAGCGAGAGTGTGATCACATTGCCACACCTGGTTGCTGTACTCCACTGCCAAATCTGCACCGTCGCGAGTTTTAACCGACAAACGCGATCCTCGCCATCCCGGACTGCGAATGCTTTTGGCTTTTTCTTGTTTTTCAATTACAGGATTGAGGATGCGGTACACCGTCATGTGGCTGGGAGACTTGACCCCTAATTCGTGGGCTTTTGCTTGTACTCTTAGGAAAACCTGCTTCGGGGTCATCCGTTTACCGCCCTTATTTCCTTCCCGATAGGTTGTGAGAATTAAATCTTGCCAGTCAGTATCAACTCGGTGCTTACCTTTATCAGAGCGTTCAGTTTCAACCAGACCCGACAGCCCTTGTTCTTCCCATTTATCCACTAACCGCCGCACCGTCCGCACCGACTTGCCCAGTTTTTGAGCAGCTTCTTTAAGCTTTTGGGCATACGTGGCGCGATCGCCTGCCTCCATAAGGCTTTGAATCACTTCGATCTTGAGCTTCGCCTCGTCGGAAAACTCAGAGGCGATGGTATTGGCTTCTTCGAGGTTGCCCCTCTCATCTGGAATCGTTTCTGAGGGATGAGCATTAGACATAAACGTTAGTGTTTGATTAAAACATAAATGTATTTTAGGCGGTAAAACTGTGACAGTCAATGTGTTAACTTTGATTGTAATCCAGAATTTTCCACTTTCAGGCAAATGACACTTAATTAGTTAAATATCTGGAATTAGACATTTAATTTGTTAATGCAGTGGGATGCAAGGTGGAGAGAGAACAAGAAGTACAAATCGTTAGAACCGTTGCTGTGTAGGGGTTTTCGTTGTTCGCCGATTTGTGTCACGAATTCGTTAATGTGACAAATAATTTGTTACTGTACACGTGTACAGTCAACTGCTGTAGCGGTTCGATGCGTCTGGGTGGTTGCGTTGTCGGATTTTTAATGCCGATCGACCATTGGGGCGAGTCGATCGATAAAAGTGCGATCGCCCAAGCTATTTTTAAACAGAATAACAACAGGAAATGGTGATTAGCTATAATGGCAAATCTCTCGGCGCGCTGCTATGGGGGCGATCGCGATTTAAGTGCGATCGCCCATTTAATCAATACTTGCGAAGAAGTCGATCGGCTCGATGAAGGCACTTCCATATCTGAACTGCAACAAGAATTTAATGCCCCGTTTTTCAACAAAGGCCGGGATATTCGCCTTTGGGAAGATGCGGAAGGAAAATTAATCGGTTTTGCTCAGTTGTCAGTTTCTGAGCCTGGGGAAGTAATTGACGGTTGGCTGTGGTTTCGCGTCCACCCCGACGTGCGATCCGGCGATGTGGAAGCAGCCGCGATCGCCTGGAGTGAAGTGCGGATGCGCGAAGTGTCTGCGATGCGCGGCGGGCGCGTGAAGCTGCGAACCTACGCTCGCGCTGAGGATTGCGATCGCATTTCTGTGCTGGCTAGTTGCGGTTTTAAGGTCGATCGCTATTTTTACCGAATGGCGCGATCGCTTTCTGAACCTATCCCAGAACCGCACTTCCCCGAAGGTTTCGCGCTACGTCAGTTCCCCGGCGAACAGGATGCCGCAGCTTGGGTAGAAATGTTCAACCAGTCGTTTATCGATCACTGGAATCATCACGATTTAACAGTGGATAAATTTAAGCATGAGTTAGCTAAACCCGATTACAGAAATGATTTAGACTTGATTGCTGTTGCTGATGACGGCACATTTGTCAGTTTTTGTTCCTGCGTGATTTGTGTGGAAGAGTGCGATCGTACCGGGCGCAATGAAGGCTGGATTGCTTGTCTCGGCACTAGGCGCGGCTTCCGCAAAATTGGATTGGGACGAGCAATGTTGCTCGCTGGTTTGCATCGACTGAAAGCTGCCGGTGTCGCTACTGCTATTCTCGGCGTGGATGCTGAAAATTCATCAGGTGCATTGCGACTTTACGAATCAGTCGGCTTCCACAATATTCGCGACAGTATTTCCTATGTTAAGGATATTTAATCCATGTTACAGTTCGCGATCGCGCTCCCACCCAAGAAACCGGGTTTTTTACCGAATCTGCGGGTAGCAACGAAATATTTTCGTGAAAAAACCCGGTTTCTCGCCACTGGTGTAAGTTTTATCTAAAAAACTTTTGCTACCCCCTTGACACCTGTGTAGTATGTATGTAGTATATAAATATGGAAAGCGCAGGACAAGCAAAAACCTGTATTTTTCGTGCAAATTCTGAACCTTGACAACTGAATAAACGATCAAAATTTTAAGGAACATCAATTTGAAAGTCTTGCAATAGAGACTCGATTGTCATGTTGTTACTTTATACGAGACTGTTCGGTTACAAACTGACTCGATCCGAGTCAGACGTTGTACGAAATAAGTCTAATTTCAAGGAATTTCATGCGGATTCAGAAGAGACAAGTTCTGCCCGATTTCAAGCAACCAAAAATGCTGAGGAAATCCGCAAAATCCAACAAGCTTATCATTTAGAACGGCGCTTCTTTTAGTAAAGATTATCAGATTTCGTGAATCTTTATCGATACTGGCAATTTGCTAAGTCTCACAAAAAGCCAAAGTCGAGAGCAGATAAGCTACCAATCCCAAATCCAAAATTGCTCTAGGAGGTATCGGTAATGGTTCACATTCGTTTTGAAGGACGTTCCTATGACGTGGCAGAAAACCAAGTGGGTATCACGGCAGGAATGAGCGATCGAGCTATTAAGGAACGTCTAGCCAACCATTTTGATGTCAAGGGATCTCGCTTCGAGTCTTACGTTATCGATCGCCGTCCCAGTGGTGATTTAATTGTCCGCCCTGAAGCCGTTTATGGCTAGAAATTAATGTTTATTCCGCCTCGCTGTTCGAGAATCATGCACACTATAAATTCTCACAAACTTTTGTAAATTGCGCGGGATAAAAAAATCATCAGCTTGAGGCAGCGCACCCCAACTAAAGAAGCTTACAAACTGGATACGTTCGACTTAAAATCGAATTGTAGGTTCAATTCCTACCTGCCGTTAGGCGGGAAAAAAGCTTCTCTGACTTGTGCGCTGCCTTTTATAGCTGAATTTTTTATATTTATCGGGCGCTTAAAAGTTCCACTTCGCGCCCCAACAAAGGAAGCTTACATACTAGCTCTTGGTTGAGCATTTCTCTTTAAAGAAAAGGTCGCAGGTTCAACTCCTGCGTATGTGCCTATGGCTTTCTTAACTTGCGCGAAGTGACTTTTAATGCTATAAGCTCTTGTTGTTAATTCAGGAGAATAATTAAGTAATCCTGTTTGTATTGAAGACTTCCGTCCTCAAAAATAAATGGGGTATTAGCCATGAGAAAAAGACTGGTAATTTACCGATCGCCCAAGGAGATAGACAGTCTGATTCATGCCTTCCAAGAATGGAACCTCTCGCGAAGTCAATGGACGCACGAAGCACATTTAACTGTTGCTCTGTGGTATCTGTGTTATGACTCGGAGCAAGAAGCGATAAATGCGATTCGCACTGGCATTAAACGTTACAACTCGGTTCAAGGAATTGAAATCACAAAAAACAGCGGGTATCACGAAACGCTAACGCTGTTTTGGGTGCGAAATGTTGGCCGATATCTCGCCGATGAAAGCCAAAATCAATCGATCGTACATTTGGCTAACGGTTTGATTGCAAAATATGCCGATCGCACTTTACCTTTTAGCTATTACACCCGCGATCGCCTGATGTCTTGGGAAGCCCGCAATAATTGGGTTGAGCCAGATTTGAGAGCGCTCGAATTAGAAACAGTTTCCCTGAAATAGTTAATTTCAAATCGCAGTTTTTGCCGCGCCCCAATCGCGAGAGCTTACATACAGACCCTATTAGGTTTAGCCATAGGTTTACTAAAAAAAAGCTCCCCAAACTTGCGCGGTTATTTTTAAATTTCACTCGCTAGCGTGCAACAACTGCCAACCACCGATTTTGAATACTTCTCAAATCCAAAATCCAAAATCGAATAGGAAGGTAACACCAATGAATATGAATAAAGCAGAGCGCGATTTGCGTTTGGAAATGCTCAACAGTCTGCTCACCACTCCTCACCGTCAACTGGAAAAGGTGGCAGAAATTCACAAGTTAATTATCGAATTAGACCCCATTTTTTACGGTCATTTAGCAGTGTGGTATCAGCGTCACGGGGAGGTGCGCGATCACAAGGAAGTTTTTGCCGGAAATTTGCTGACTTCGGCACTGACGGAACACCGAGATGCCGGGTTTATGATGCTGCAAGAGTTCCCTCCCTACGAGGTTTCGCGGATTGTGGACTTTATGAAGCGGCACCAGAATAAGGTGCCTCGCAGCGCGCGCACTGCTGTCACTCGCTATCTGAAATCGCGGGAAAAGAATGCACAGTTTTTCGATCGCGCCGCCATCCGCAACCGCAAGGCGATGAAGCATTTGTACGCAACGCTGCACGTCAAGCCCAGCGATCGCGCTAATGCTATTTTGTTTAAAGACAATCCGCCGGAAGACTCTCTGGCATTCGTTTTGAAGCAGTTAGCAAAGGCGGCGACACCTGCGGAACAGGCGAATTTGATTGTTGAGTACAAGATTCCGTATACGATCGCAGTTGGTGCGATCAGACAGCTAACGCCAACGGTTTTGGCCGCGCTGATTAACTCGATGTCGCCGCAGGAAGTCATCAACAATTTGAAATCGATTCAGTCGCGCGGCGCGATGGAACACCCGGAAGTGAAGCAGTTGATTGACTCGAAGCTGGATGAAGCGGCAAAGTGCGATCGGGTTTCTGCTTACAAAGCGAGTGTTGCGGGCGCGGGCGCGAACTTCGACGCAGCAACGGCGGCGAAGCTGGAAGCGGTGACAAACGAACAGGTGAAGAAGCGCGGCAAGATTGCGAAAGCGACTGGTTTGTTGATTGACAAGTCTGGTTCGATGGAAAGTGCGATCGAAGTAGGGAAGCGTCTCGCTGCCTTGATTTCCGGCATTTCCGACGCTGCACTGTTCGTTTATGCCTTTGACACGATGCCGTATCCACTGCAAGCAAACGGCAGCGAATTGACAGACTGGGAACGCGCTTTCAAGCACATTCGGGCGGGCGGCGGCACAAGTTGCGGTTGCGCGGTGGAAGCAATGCGGATTAAAAAGCAGGTAGTCGAGCAATTTATCATCGTAACAGATGAAGGCGAAAACTCTTCACCTTACTTCGTGGATGCTTACCCGAATTACTGCCGCAGTTTGGGGGTAATTCCTGATGTTCTGATTGTACGAGTTGGTGATTGGTGCGAAGAGGTTGAGAAGCACTTAAAGGACAAACAAGTATCGGTGGAAACCTTTACGTTTGCGGGTGATTACTACTCCTTGCCGAATTTAGTGCCGATGTTGAGCCGTCCTTCGCGACTGGAATTGTTGATGGAAATTATGGATACGTCGCTGCCTGTGAGGGATGACAAGTGATATAATGGGGCATGGCTCGTGAGTTAAGCTCGCGGCCAATGCTCACCTTATTTTTTCGAGGAGGGAGCATAAAATTGAAAAAATGATTCAGGGTTTGCCAGATGAGTGCTGAGGGTGAGAGCGATCGCGTAGAACGTCAGGCCGTTTTTCAGCCGGAGTTTTTAGAAGACCTAGAATATTGGGTACAAACTGACCGCAAGATGGCGTTACGCTTAATCAAAATGGTCAGAGAAATTCTGCGAGACCCGTTTGAAGGCATTGGCAAGCCGGAACCCTTGAAATATGAGTTTTCTGGCGCGTGGTCGCGTCGCTTGAATAAAGAACATCGTATTGTTTATTTAGTGAGTGATGACCGTATTGATTTTCTGAAAGCGCGCTATCACTATTAGTAAAGTGATAAAAGTTGAGTCATTAAGTTAGTCGGAGTTATAAATTTATGTCAACTGAGATTACATACACTGAAGCTGAAGCAAATTTTAAAGATTTCTGCGATCGCGCTGTTGAAACTGGGGAAGTAATAGTTATTACTAGACCTAACGGCAAAAATGCGGTTTTGATTTCTGAGGCAGAATTAGAAAGTTTGCTAGAAACGCTTTATTTGCTGAGGTCGCCTGCTAATGCAACTCGCTTGTTAACGGCACTGAAGCGAGCTAAATCAAGAGTCATTCAACCTCAGACACTCGATGAAATTTCCAAAAAATTTGGGCTTGATGAAGAGAATGATACTGAAAAAATCCTACAAATGAGAGTAAAGTAATAGAGTGAGGAATCCGATCGCCCTTTATTCCAAAACTCCCGGCTGCCTTTCCTCAAGCGATTCCTATTATTGCATTTTCACATCGACTTCTTCCTTCTTCCTTCTGCGATAATTTCTTGTAATTCTGGATTAGCTATGGATGACACTAACTGGGAATCAGCAGCAGCTAAAGCAGCGCGCAACTTTTCGGAAGTCAGTGCAGGATATTTATCTAACACCTGTTCTTCTGTCCATCCCGCCGCAAAGAGCCCCAGCAAAAATTCTACAGACAATCGAGTTTCTTTCACTTCGGGTTTACCTGCTGAAGTTTTGGGTTCGAGATGAATGAGCTTTCGCCAGTCCATTGTTTTACTTAAACGATTTGGGAAGATTCCGCCGATTATACTGCATTTGGGTACAGTAGAAACACGGGCCTCGTTGACGGATTGTGTAACATGATACGGCAGGTGATACCATTTTAGATTTTAGATTTTAGATTGGGAATCACTGATGACAACCAGGGTTTGGAGTTTGGCGACTGTGGCATTTTTTTTGAGCTGGTGTCATTTCCCCATTTTTCGATTAAATTGTTATTACGATCGCAGTACAGCAATTTCTTATAGACTAGAGTAATGGGTAGCGAGGGGGCGATCGCCATTTTTCCTTTTGTCCGTTTCAATACCAAACCGCGTTAGCGAAGCCCTCAAAGAGGATCGCACTAAATCTCAACCCACTGTCTAACGAACTGTGCAACCCACAATACAACTACTTTAACTTCTTAAAAGTATGGGAAAAAAGTCGAAAGCCAAAAAATCCCAGGTCAAAAAATCCAGTTTGCTCTTCCAGCGACTTCAAGAAGCTCTCGATCGAGGCAGCAAAGTTTGGATTAAAACAAATAATAGCAGTTTCGGCGGCATCCCGATTAATTTATTCGGGGAGTTTGTGGAACTTTTGGTGATAGTTCCCCCTAACGAACAGGCGGAAAATATCGATGCTTACGGACAAGTTACGTGGCTGATTCGACTCTCTGATATTATTGCACTCGCTTACCCTACTGAATATTGGTCTAAAGATAGATTAGAAAGTTTGCTGCCACCAGATGCAGTTACTTCCGAAGTAGGAGATTAACTGTAAGGTGCACATGGTGCACCCTACTTTTAGCTGATTTGTATTTTGTAAGGTGCGCCTAGCGCACCCTACTTTTACTATTTTTTAAGCGGTTTTACGACCGAAAAAAGACACTACTCTAACCAATTTTTATCACTTTAATTAGTTGTTGCAAGCTGAAAGCTGCACTTTACACTTACCGCCATCTAGTTCGCTGCAACCAGCGAGAGCTTGAGCTTCTGCTGCTGCTTTATCCTCACCCCAGCCCGCACCTGCTCCTCCTTTGCCTACGGCGATCGCTCCACAATTATTACTATTAGAGGTCAGCGCTTCGCAGTCGTTCGCACCTTCGCTTTGTTCATTGCACACGGCTACTGCTGCGTTTAGTGCTTCTTTCTCTGTCGCATGATCCCAACTAATACCAGTGGCGTCAGAAGTCGGAGAATAAGCAGTAGCTCCATGGCTGTCCTGAGCTTTAGCTACCTGGACTGAGCCAAAAAGAGGAAGTGTCAAAGCTGTGACTACAACCCACTTACAAAAAAGCTTTTGCAGCATATTTACTTAAGATATTTACAAGGTTAACTTGCGAGATTCGCTCAATATTAGATTAGGAGATTAACTCCTGTCAATAGTGTTGAAAAATCTTTAGGTTTTCTTAAATTAAAAGTGTGTTCGGTAACAAAAAGTAAGATGACGGAGGTCAATTCAGTGGCAGATATCCGCCAAATTCTCAGCAAACTCGCTGCCCAAGAAGGGCACCTACTCGATACCCAATTCCTGGCTCCTTGCGTGCCCGGGGGAAGCGTGCGGACAAGGGTTAGCTCAATGATTTATACTTTTCTACCGCAGCCGCGCAACTTTGAAGGATGGGCTATTTTTGGGCCAGTCAATGAGAAAATTGCTGCGGTGATTGAGGAACCGAGTTTGCCGCAAGTAGCCGAGTATTTGCAACTGCTCGTACCCGTTCGCTTGCAGTTGGCTTGCGTGCTGCAAGGGCAAACTTGGCTGGCTTATCCTGTTAACGAATCTGACGCTAAACAGCGCACGGGTGTTGCGAAACCCGTACCAGTTCATTTAGTAACTGAAGGTTCGCAGTTTGAGCCGATTGTTGCGCGGTGGGACGGTCATTGTTTGTGGTTTGAAGAGATTGACAGGCGCGCCGATCCGCTGCCGTCTGAGAAGTTAAAAGCAGCTTTAAAAAAGTTGACTTTGCCTCAAGAAGTTCGCTTTAAAGGGATGACACCGGAAATGCGAACAGTTTATGAGTTGGTGTCCCGAAATATTAAATATTTCGATCCGAAAGTGCGGGCCCAACAGCGCTTGCAGCAGGCGCTAAAAATGGGCGGCGGTGAATTGCGGGATTTTGGCGATCGCGAAAATTATTGGCTAGTTGAATGGACTAGCGGAACAGGAGAACACCACACTTCTGCGATCGCCAAAAATGACTTGACAGTTATGAGTGCGGGGATTTGTCTCAGCGGATTGGACAAAGACTTCGACTTGCATTCATTGGTTGGAGTCGTCGAAAATCGCTAATTCTTGATTACCATGAGTATATTTTTTCACGAACAACTTTACAGAAGTGCCGCAGTGATGTCGCAGATCAAAAATTTCCCGGTAACGGTGTGCGGGGCGGGCGCTTTGGGTGCGAATATTACAGAAAGTCTGGCGCGATCGGGCTTTTGTCAGTTAAAAGTCATTGATCGCGATCGCATTGAGGAACGCAACCTTTCCACTCAACCCTATTATCGATCGGACATCGGCGCATTCAAAGCCAAAATTCTCGCCAACAACCTCTACCGCGCTTTGGGAGTCAGCATTGACGCGCACTCAAAAGAATTGACACCCGCAAATGTCGATCGGCTGCTGGCCAACAGCGCCACAGTCATCGATACTTTTGATAACAGTGTCGGGCGGCAAGCAGTCAAGGATTACTGTGCGAGTGCATCCCTTCCCTGCGTGCACGTCGGATTAGCTGCCGATTACTCCGAAATAATTTGGAACGAACACTATCGGGTTCCTTCAGCGGCGAATGATGACGTTTGCGATTACCCGCTGGCGCGAAACTTGGTAATCCTGACAGTTGCAGTTGCCTGCGAAGTAATTGTTACCTTTGCTGCTACCAAACAGCAACAAAATTTAACTTGCACGATCGGAGATTTTGCAGTAAAGCCACTTATATTGTAGAATGTCGGTTGACTGTTGCCAGAAACCAGGTCAATCAAGATGGGATGCCCCCATCCTATAAACCCGGTTTCTCACCCTCAAACAATCGTCCAAATTGCAAAAAACGCTTGAAAAATTAACAGGGAAAGTATGGCAGGATCACAGACTTTTTATTTTTTACTAGGAATTTTCGCCCTATTAGTTTTGACGGGCACAAGTAGAGCCAACTATGCAGCGGGTTCCGCAGTTTGCTACACTGATGATTGCCATCGACCAGTAGTGAGACACCATAAAAGGATTTTAAAATGTGGCTCGAAAGGGCACGATGTGAAGAAACTGCAAAAGTTGTTGAACGCGCGGGGCTTGTCCGCACACCCGATCGCAATTGATGGCGTGTTCGGCCCGACAACCGAAAATGCAGTGAAAAGATTTCAGCGACAAGCTGATATTCCTGTAGACGGAGTGGTAGGAGGCAAAACTTGGGACAGACTGTTTGCTAGTTCGTGAATTTAAGCACCGCACAACAAAGGTTCCTAAGTCATTATTGCTAATCATTAATCGCTGCCGTTTGTAGTTGCACAGAGAGCGCATTTTGTGCAACTACAGACACAGAAGCTTTAATCAACAATCAATCGCATACTAGATTGCTAATGAATGAAGTTTTAGATTTTTGGTTTGGTCGAGCGCAGTCTCCTGAGTTTGGCAAAGCCCAAAAGAAATGGTTTGAAAAAGATGCGGATTTTGATGCAGAAGTGCGATCGCGCTTTATGCAGCAATACGAACTCGCCGCCTCCGGTAAACTCGACTCATGGCAAGATTCCCCGGAAAACTGCCTAGCATTAATTCTACTGCTCGATCAATTTCCGCGCAATATGTTTCGCGGAACACCCCAAGCATTCGCCACAGACAACAAAGCTTTAGCCACCGCCGAATACGCTGTTAATAATAAATTCGATCGCGAATTGCTTACTGTACAAAAAGTGTTTATTTATCTGCCTTTTGAACACAGCGAAAACTTAGAAAACCAGCAAAAATCTGTCGAACTATTTAGCCAACTCAGCGGCGAACCTGACAGCGATTCAGTCATTGAATACGCGATGCAGCATTTGGAAATAATCGAGCGGTTTGGGAGATTTCCCCACCGCAATGAAATTCTCGGACGCGAAACAACCCCAGAAGAAGCGGAATTTCTCAAACAACCCGGTTCGGGATTTTAAAGCGCGATCGCAAAATTTTTAGGTTATTTACGGTACCCACTTAAAAATACTGTTAAGAGGAATAACCACTGATTTTACAGCAAAAAGAACGGATTACAATTGATATAAAAACTAGCGATTTTCGGCTAACATTTAAAATTTAAAATCAAAGCGGCTACTAAAATTATCAATATGTGTTTAAAACACCAATAATATATAGATAAGCTTTCAACTCAATGCCCGCCACAGGACTATGAACCTAAAGAAATGCTGGCTTTTAGATTTGTATTTGAACCCAATGATGAACGATCTATTAATAACTTTAAACCAGTGCTGATAATAACTCCGCAGCGCAACCTACAACCAGAAACTGAAGCAACCAGATGTCAAGGTTATGCGCTATCATTATTTGATACCAAGGAAAATGCCGAAAAACGTTATTTAAAACTAACAAAAAAAAGAAAAAAACTCCGCGATTCTCTGGGGACTAACATAGCAGCAGGATCGATCGACAAGACAGATGGAGTTGTCTCCCAAATAGATGATAACGGTCACTTGAGCCTACATGAATTTGCTACTGCTGATTTAGCAGCAAAATTTGTAATAACATCTTGTTTATTGTAAGGTACAAAAACATGGAACAATTAATAGGATTTAAACTAAGTAAATTTCCTTTATCTCTCAGAAGCATAGTCACTTTAGAGTATTTCGACGGCCCCCTGCTATCGCTTTTTGAGAATGAATACGGCGATAGCTATCTTTATTCGTGGTGCGATGTAGATAATTTGTACAATCGCTGGTTGGTTTTCAGAGTTGCACAACTAACTCTCAAGCTTTACATAGAGGGACAAGTTTCCTTGCACGAGTTAATTGTAAATCCTGTTGACGGATTTTTATATTCATTAGATATAGACAATGATTTACAGGTGAAAAACACTTATTTAATTCTGCCTGCAAATTTACCGGCAATCTACTTGCCAGAAACAGATTCCTATTACGAACTGTCTGATTTAAATCGCGAAACTGCGGAAGAAGATAGGTTATTAATTTTTCAAAAGCTCTCCGGTGAATCTCAACTTAGCAAGGTTTGAAGCTGACTAAACAACCAGATCCCCGACTTCTTGAAAAAGTCGGTATCTAATAGATCGCCCAATCGTCAGCCGCGATACTGCACCCGATAAATCCGGTTGTTCGCTTCCTCAGTAAACAGCAAACTCCCGTCAGGTAAAACCAGCAAACCAACCGGCCTCCCCCAAGTTTTCGGGCCCGACGGATCTGTCAGAAAACCAGTCAGAAAATCCTCATAATAACCTTGAGGGCGTCCGTTCGCCGCATTAAAAGGTACAAACACGATTTTATAACCAGTTCCAGCGTTCCGGTTCCAACTGCCGCGAAACGCCACAAACGCCCCGTTCGAGAATCTTTTGGGAAACGTTTTGCCGTCGTAAAACTGAAGTCCCAAAGCCGCCGAATGCGCCTGAAACAGCACGTCTGGCATTAATGTTTTAGCCGCTAAATCAGGTCGATCGCTATTGCCATTTCTGGAGTGGCGCGGGTCGAGCAAATTCGGCTTAAAATAAGCGTAAGGCCAGCCGTAAAACTCGCCTTGACGAATTCTTGTCAAGTAATCCGGCACCAAATCATCTCCCAAACCGTCGCGTTCGTTGACTGTTGTGTAGAGTTGATTCGTTGTTGGGTGAAAATCCAATCCCACCGGATTTCGCAAACCCGAAGCAAAAATTTGTTTGTTCTTGCCGTCCAAATTCATCACTTGAACAGACGCCCTCGGCAGCGGTTCGACATCGGCATTAGACTGCGATCCAACTGAGACGAAAAGCTTGCTCTTGTCGGGGGAAACGACAACATTTCGCGTCCAGTGTTGGTTGTAGCCGCCGCCCGGTAAATCGGCAATTTTTTGACCACTACCTGTCAATTGTTCCTGCCCTTTTGTGTAGGGAAATCGGCGGACTTCAGCGGTATTTCCGAGGAAAAAATAGCGATCTGCAAAAGCCATACCAAAGGGAATATTTAACCCGTTTTGGGCACTTGCAAAAGTTTTGCGAACCTCAGCAACCCCGTCGCGATTGGCATCTCGCAACAGTGTAATCCGATTTTGCCGGGTTTCTGTTACCAAAACATCGCCTGTCGGCGTCAAAGCCAGCCATCGGGGAGCGTCTAAATTGTCAGCAAAAACGTTAACGACAAAGCCAGGAGGCACTCGCAGCAATGGCGATGCGGGAATCGGTACTACTTGAGGAGGTTTTGAGGCGCTTTCGCTGGCTCCGGGCTGCGGCAAAGTAGTTGCAACAATGCGGATTGGCTGCGGCGAAAGCGGTTTGGTCGGTACAATTTGATTTGTCCCAACATTTACCAGCGGTGCACGGGAGGGAATTTGCGACAGGGGGCCGTTGTTGCCAACAGCAGGGGCGATCGCATCTGTAGCTCGATCGCACGCAATCACCGGCAACAGCAGAATTAGCAGCAAGAAACGCAGGTAATACATAGCAGCGATTTCTCCACAATTGCTGGACCATTCTATTATTCTAACGGCTATTAAATAGCTAAGCCACCGCCGACGCGGTGGCTTAATTTTATTTACTGATACCAGTTGCAAACAAGAATGCAAGTGTAGCCCTGTGATCCAAACCTTGAGCTTTATCAGTCAATCGATTTTAGATTTTAGATTTTAGATTTTAGATTAAAGAATTGAAGAAAGCGACCCCACGAATGAATCTGGGGGCCCGGAACCAAATTGCTTGATTGTCATTGCCCATCTTCAATCGAAAATCTAAAATCGTATAACCTAGGTCTACCAAAGTCCTCTCACAGGAGCCGGAGCCGGACGAGGAGCCGGAATTGGACGGGGAGCCGGAACTGGAGCCGAACGCGGAACGGGAGCCGGACGAGGTACCGGAGCGGGTGCTGGGGCCGGACGCGGTGCCGGTGCTGGGGTTGCGGGACGAACAACCGTTGCTGCTACCACCTTATAATCGGGGATCACCGCGATATTTTGTATCTGAGATCCGGCGACTGTAGCTCTGACTTTCATTCCCGGTACGAGGCCAATAATTCTCAGGACGCATCTTTGAATCCTGAGAGTCCTGTACGGCGCGCTTTCTTCGCGAATAGTTACTACGTCGCCGACAATACTTTTGACAAAACCGGTAATGGTTCGAGTGCTTGCTGTTGTGGTGGTCTGCGTTTGGGCTATTTGAGTTGCAGGGTTAGCCATCGCAGGATGTACTGAGACCGCCGAAATTACCACCGACAGTGTTGCACCTGTCAATAATTTGATGTTCTGAAGACGCATTGAAACCTCACATTAACTGCTATTCAGGGTCGGGTTTGCTTCCGCTGCGCGAAAGTCCCAACCTCTCTACCTAATCCAGTTTAATCCCCAGAGTAGGAAATTTATGACAATCTCAAAAAAAGATTATCGAACAAGTATTGAAAGACTAAATTTTACATCATAAGTTCCCAATTAACAACAAGTTCAGCGGTTCGCATCTCTCGAGTGTTGACGTGATATATTAAGTTTATTAGATCGACCTTAGCAGTTTTTTTCCGCCAACCTAACTGTTGCTGGGGGGAACTCTACCCAAAGACAGATTATGCTTGCCGGATACAGCAGCGCCATAGTTTGAATACTTGATCCCCAGTCGGCCATGGCTAAAAAATCAAATTAGTCGGAGGTAAAATTTAATCATGTTCTTGGAATATTTACGCATAAACCGGGTTTTCTCAGGACATTCTATTGCGTAATTCCACTGAGCCTCTTATAAAAACCTTGTGGTTTTAGTATTATTGCCTAAGCTTTGTGTTGAGTTACAAGTTATCAGTGGTGGAATTTTACCTAAAAACTGTGCAGCGCAGTTGCCGTCAAAAAGCCATCTCAAAATTTTGTGATCAGGTGCGGTTGGCGGATAATTAGATAGGAACTTTGTAGGAACTGCTGGTGAGGAGTTTAGCGAACAAAACAATGGTGAAGAGCAAATTTTTGTTTAACAAGTTAATTGTACTGAGCTTGAGTGCAGCGGCGCTGTCGGTGGGTCTACAGCCGCAGGCCACTGCCGAACTGGTGGCTAATTCAAGTAATAGTGCGATCGCAGCGCAGCGGCCCACATCCGAGGCACAATTGCCGAATCTCGGAACCCCAGAACTGCCGCCCTTGGGAGAACCATTTCGTTATATTCCCCAGGAACCAAAGCCTGCGGTAAGTCCTATTGAGGAAGTGCGTTTAGTGCTGAAATTACGAGAACGCCGCGTTTATGTTTACCGACAAAATAAGGTGCAAACCAGTTTCCCGGTTGCTGTGGGAAAAGGCGGGTGGGAAACTCCTACAGGCAATTTTAAAGTTATGCAAATGATCAAAGATCCAGTTTGGCAAAATCCTTGGACAGGAGAACTTATTCCTGCTGGGCCAGACAATCCATTAGGGAGTAGGTGGATGGGGTTTTGGACGGATGGCAAGAATGTGATTGGTTTTCATGGTACTCCGAATCCAGAGTCGATCGGGGGGGCGGCTTCTCACGGCTGCGTCAGAATGTTTGATAAAGACGCACAGGCTTTATTTGAGAAAGTCGCAGTTGGCACACCGGTGATAGTTGAGCATTAATTATTTGGAGGTTGGGGTGCATAAAAACACATGAACAGGCAAGATGCCTGTTCCACAAAGACTTAAATTTGGTTGTGGGGTGGGCAGGAGATCCCACCCATGAAAGACTTATTGATAATGCAGCTATTGGGTGAGTTATAACTTACACCTTAAACCTCTGTCAGCAACAGGCTTTCAGGCCTGTTCCACAACAAAGAGTTAAATAGATTGCTGATATTTTTCCAGCAACTCCGGGATGTAATCGTAGCCATCAACACCGATCGCCGGAATGATATTCGCTCGACTTTTCGCCAAAGATTGTTTAAAAGATTCCGCCCCCATTTGACCCCGCAAAATTGTTAACAAACCAGCCGATTGACGCCACTCGATCGCACCAATTTGCTCCAAAGTATACATCCCCAAACTGCCCGCAAATATCGCTTTTTCTAGTGAGTTGATTCTGTAATAAGCTTGAGCCAAGTAAGCCAAATTCAGACCTTGCAAATATAAATCCCCTGAGAATTGAGCCGCTTGCCAACCTTTGAGCAAATACTCGATCGCAGCTTCAGCATTTTCCAGGGCAATTTTAGCAATACCGAGACTGCTAGAACAAAAAGCTTGACTTTGGCGATCGCCCAATTTTTCCGATAGCAACAAACCTTGTTCCAAATAACCGATCGCACTCTCGTAAACCTCCGGTTCCACCTCCTCCAACTGCCGCGCTTGAAACACTTCACTGTAACCCAAATTAGCCAGAGCATTTGCCTCGCCTTGTCGCTCTCCCGCTTGTCGTGCCATAATTAAAGCCCGCTGGCTGTAATTAATCGCTTCCTGATAATTTTTTTGAGCAACATAGTTACGGCTGATGTGATTGAGATTGGCAACTTCGCAAGCTTTGTCTCCTTCGGTACGGGCAATTTCCAGCGCTTGCTTGTGTAGCAAGATCGATCGCTCGTAGGCCCCAGCCGCCTGCATCGAATAACCCAAAAGCGTCAGAATCCGAGCTTTCGCTTGAGTGCCTTCAACTCGCCGCAGCGGTTCGTCTAAATAATCCAAAGTATGCCGCAGGGCTTTACCATCAAACGAAGCAAAAATTCCCCCGTAAAGCGGAAAATATTCTCGCTGAGAAAAAGCGCGCAAAATTTGCAAAGTTACTTGAAAACAAGCATTTGCCAACTGCTCGCCGCTTTTGGTAGAATTATTAAACCCACTAGCTAGCTGACTCCAAATTACCGCAAAAGTAATGTAAGTAGAAATTGAAGCTTTTGTTGACACTTTGGAATCATAAACTTGCTTATCAAACCATGTCGCCAACGCCCGTTGCAAGCACTGCAAAATAATCGCCGCTTCCACCAAGATGCCTAAATCTAAACTCGATTGCTGGGCTGCGAATTGAACTACAGATTCACCGACTGCAATAGTATTCAACAGAGCCTGGGGAAAGGGACTGTTAACTTTTTTTGCCCAAAAAGCCCAAGGCCCATTTTGTTCGGGACTACCGGCAAATCCTAGCTGCTGCGGCTGATAAATCCAGCCCACAAGTTCCGGTTCCAAACGCTGCCAAGATTCTAAACCTTTGGCGATGCCGACGGTGATTTGCTGCAAATCTTGTTCGGTTTCGGGATTGGCAGTTTGCAGCATTTGTTGGTGTAGGGATTTTGCCAATTGCTGCAATTGAGCCAGAGTCAGCGGATGTTCTTTATTCGGGTCAATTACTTGTAATAATGCCAGGAGGCGGGCGTTAGATTCGGCAGTAACGATTTGTTGGATTGAGGATGCAATTTCGCGATCGACGCGGTTATCTTTCTGCCACCGTTCCCATTCTCCTTGGATGGTTTTGAGAGCTCGGAGAGTGCGATTTGCCTTTGCTTGTTTGATTTCGTCTTTTTCATTTCTGACTTGATTTTCTGCGGCATCAAGGCGTTCGCCGAAACAGCGTTCAAAGATTTCGCCGGTACCGGTGCTAATGTCTTGCACCAGCATTTGATAAACTTGTTCTTTGGAGCGAATTTGACCTTTGAGGGTGATTTCGACAATTTTGTCGATTAGGGCTAGGTAGCGATCGCGCAGTGAGGTAGAGTCTGGCATAAGTTATTTTTAGTTAATAAGTTTTTATTGACACCGCAGACAGTATTTGGCGCTGCTACTTAATTTTACAGCTCATCCGGATTAATGCCCATTGCTCGGAGGCGATCGGCTAATCGATTTGCTCGCTGACTTTCTGATTCTGCCCGCTGACTTTCTAATTCAGCTCGCTGACTTTCTAATTCAGCTCGCTGCCTTTCAAACTCCTCGGGAGTTAGAACCCAATTTCCACTGACATCGTACCAGCGCAGCCACAACCTCGAACAACCTTGATAACACCCTTCCCACCAACCTATACCTAATTCTAATTCCGGTATCCAGAATCTGGGTTCGGTTAAAAATTGTTCGCGGTAACGATTGCCAATCAAGCGAAATACTCTCAGTTGATTGTTGTACCGACTGAAAACAAAGTAGTAAGGAATCTGCAAAATCTGTTCGTAAACTCGCCACTTAGTAGGGGGTTTATTTCGTGCTTCTTCTGTAATTCCTAAATCCTCATCTTCAGTTCCAGGTGATAGCAGTTCTACTACTACCAGAGGACTGACATTTTCTTGCCACATCACGTAGCTGAGGCGCAATTCGTCACCTTGATATAATCTCGGAACCCCCAAGACGACAAACCAATCAGGTCTTTTGTACCAATTGAGATGGTTAGAATCGTAGTAGAGATTAAGGTCTGTCGCTATAAATATTTGTTCTGGCGGATGGTTGGCGGGGCGGCAGGTTAGACGCAGCAGTTCGGGTTGAAAGTCGTGAAATTCGTCAGGCAAACCGGGTTCCTCCGGGTCTTCACTGGGTAAATCATACATCGTAGGGAGGACTTTTGTTCGCGAAGGCTGCGAATCCGGTTCGTACATCGTCATAAGATTACCCAGGCGAGACGGCTTGACGAGATTGAGGCGGTACGGTAATTGTAATATTATAGCGCGATGTGATTTCTTGCGGCAGAAAGTCGGTATCTTTTGCACCGATACTTATTTTATCGTGATAGCAATTTTTTACTGCTAACAGAAAGCCTTTGCTCGCTTCGGGTTAATTTTGGGAGTCTGCTACCTGCAAAATTTTTTGCCCTTTCCTCTCATCTTTACCGTTAATATCTAGCAAATACAACCCACCTAAATACTCGCCTAGCGGATGCAGAGAAAAACGGATTTGGTCGTGTGCGACACCTATTGTTTGGATGATTATGAGTTTTTATTCTAGATACTTGAGCCGTAATTATGCCTTTTCTTCACCCAGAGCACTTCTCGCATTTTGACGGTTGGCGGCTGCGGAGCGGTAGGTTGGTTTCAGGCATTCCCAGGGTATGATTTTAGCATCTTTGTGGACGGTATAATCGCTAAATTTCTCCCCCGGCACACTGTGATTGACTTGGTTTAAGTAGTGCAGCATTAACTCGGCAATATTATCAGGTAAATTGCCATCTCTTGTGCCTTGTTTCTTGGCAATCAGTTGGTCGGCATAGAGCTTGGCTAGCAAAACGGTGATGTTTCTGTAGCCGGCTATTTCGGTTTTAAGGTTTCGTAGATTTTTCGCCAGCACCGCCTGGGAGTGGCAGAGGTTCCGAAGAGGAAAAATAAGTAAATTCCCCCGATGTAGGGATTTGTGGGAATTGATTCGATGTATGGGCGATTACTTTGTTCGGCTTTGAGCTCATTGATGTATATGCGGAGATTTGCGATCGTTTATTGTGAGAAATTAGCTTCAGATTCTGCCACAAATTTTAAGGCAGATTCTAAGTTGGATACAGCTATATCTAACTCCTGTGAAGTTACCCAATTTGCTTTTTTTTGAAGGCTAAAACCGATTTTCTCGAAAGCTTTAGCTACATCGCCGCGCCCAACTACATCGGAGTCTTGAAGCAGGGGAACTAGCTGCGACAGTGCAGTTTTAGCTTCTGCACCGATATCCCCCAAAGCGAAGGCTGCACTACTACGCACATCTGCATCGGAGTCTTTCAGCAAGACAATTAGCTGTGGCAGTGCAGTTTAAGCTTTTGCACCGATTTTCTTCAAAGCAGAGGCTGCACTACTACGCACATTTGGATTGGAGTCTTTCAGCAAGACAATTAGCTGCGGCAGTGCAGTTTTAGCTTCTGCACCGATACTTCCCAAAGCATTGGCTGCACTACTACGCACAGTTGCATCTGAGTCTTGAAGCAGGGGAATTAGCTGCGGCAGTGCAGTTTTAACTTCTGCACGCATCCTTGCCAAAGCATAGTCAGCACGGCTACGCACCTTTGCATCGGAGTCTTTCAGCAACAGAATTAGCTGCGGCAGTGCAGTTTTAGCTTCTGCACCGATACTTCCCAAAGCATTGGCTGCACGGCTACGCACAGTTGCATCAGAGTCTTTCAGCAAGAGAATTAGCTGCGGCAGTGCAGTTTTAGCTTCTGCACCAATCCTTCCCAAAGCATAGTCAGCACGGCTACGCACAGTTGCATCGGAGTCTTTCAGCAAGAGAATTAGCTGCGGCACAGCAGTTTTAGCTTCTGCACCAACCGACACATCTGAGTCTTTCAAGGTTTTGACAAAGGCAGGAATAGCAGGAAGAGCAATTTGTCTTAGAACCTCAGCAGCACTCTGGCCGACTGACAAATTCTGATCCTGCAAAGCTTCCATCCAATCAGGGATGGCTGGTTCACCTATTTTTCGTAACAGCTTAATAGCTGCATCAAGTGCCGTTTCATCGTTACTGTTTAACTTCTCGGTGAGGAAGGCAATCTGTTTGGGATTAGCTGTGGGTTCGTCCCCAATTCCAGCCGCAGCATTGCGAGTCAACAGCAAAGGCGATGTGAAAGATAGAAACGAGAGAGCAATTACGGCAACTAATCTTTGTCGGCAGTGCTTCGTCATGGGCTAGAATCCTTGTGTTTGATGAGGCGTCTCAGCCATTTGAATAATTGTGTATACATTCTCATCAAACTGGTTTCAGCACTCCGGGCCATCTAAATTGGTGCTTGTCTGTCGTGAAATCGATCGCCCTAAATCCCCCTTTTCTAGGGGGACTTTAAGAAGATTCTGCTTCTTCCCTTAACAAACAATTCTTTACGTGGAACTCTTGCTGGGGTTTTCAATCTAGGAATCGGCATTTCATTCTGCTGGTGAATAGCAAAGAAATGGCGCTCAATTTCTTTAAGAACTGCTGCATCATAATAAATCATGCCACAATCAAGACAACTCTCTACTGGCGTGTTAGGAACTAGCAAGTATTTACCTTTATGACTGTAAAGGTAATCGATTCTACGTTCCTCATAGCGGTTGCTACCGCAGGTATTGCATCGGATTTCTCGCATGGGTCTATCCTCTAGTTCTAGGGTTAATAAAATTGGGGGGACTGGGAATATATACAGTTATAATTGCTACTTTTTCACCGCGCCAACCACAGACTATATGAATAGGAATTTCACCTGCATAACCTAATATTAGACAGCTTTCACCTCGACCAGTGTTAGGATATTGCTCAAGTATCTCTCCGTTGAGTAAAGCTTCCTCAACCTGAGTAAAGGTTAACCCATCAGCCTGACGCTCGATATCTCCATGACCTGTGTAAACATACAGATTTTGGCGAACTCTTGCTTGAATTTCCTCTACTTTCATTTATACTTAAGTCTAAGGCATAATTAGAGAATCACTATTTTATCATATTTGATGATTTCCGAACCCCTTACCCTCTCAACAAGTAATCCTGTTTTAGCAGCCAAAGGATTAACTCGTCGTTTTGGTGGTTTAATTGCTGTAAACAACGTATCTTTTACAGTTGAAAAACACGAAATTTTTGGATTAATCGGCCCTAACGGCGCGGGCAAGACAACTCTATTTAATCTAATGACTGGACTGATACCTGCTTCTAGTGGCAACCTGATTTATCAAAATGAAAATATTTCCCACTTGAAGCCTTATCAAATTGCTAATAAAGGTATTGCCAGAACTTTTCAAAATATCCGGTTGTTTGGGGAACTTTCTGCAGTGGAAAATGTGGCGATCGCCCGACACATCCACAGTCGATCGGGCAATCCAGTTTTATCGGTGCTGGCCGGGATTTTCGGCTTGCCAGCATCTAACGCAATGGAACGCAAAACCCAGCGAAAAGCCTTAGAATTGTTGGATTTAGTCGGATTGGGCGATCGCGCGGGCGAACAAGCCAAAAACTTGGCCTACGGCGACCAGAGGCGCTTAGAAATTGCCCGCGCTTTAGCCTTAGAACCGCAAATACTCTTGTTAGATGAACCTGCGGCGGGCATGAATCCCAATGAAAAGCACAAATTAAGCGAATTTATCCGAGAAGTCCGCCAACAATTCAATTTAACTGTAATATTGATCGAGCATCATGTACCGCTAGTTATGGGATTGTGCGATCGGATTGCCGTTTTGCATTTCGGTCAGCTTATTGCCTTGGGAGAACCTGCTGTTGTGAGAAATGACCCGGCGGTAATTGAGGCTTATTTGGGAGATGAAACGTAGACATTGTAAATGTTTGCCTGCTCTGGCGGGGAACGAGTAAAATTAAGAGTTAGCCTTAAATGAATCTTCCAGTCCTTTTAAGAGGACTTCAGCTAGGAACCAGGGGTTCCAACCCCTGGCGTACTGCTGAAAAAGAGACGGTTTTGTTATCAAAAATCAAGTCACAAAAAATGCAACAGAGTCCACCAAAAACAACCCCAAACATCCTCTTAGAACTCAAAAATGTTTCTGTAAATTATGGGGGCATTCAAGCCATACAAAATATTAATCTCACGATTAATGCAGGCGAGGTTGTCAGTCTCATCGGTGCCAACGGTGCGGGCAAAAGTACCACCCTGAGAGCGATTTCTAAAATAGTTAATTTGCGACAAGGACAAATTCTTTATAGCGGGCGCGATATTAGCCGCCGCCAAGCTCACGAAGTTGTGAAATTGGGAATCGCCCACAGTCCAGAAGGGCGGCGGGTTTTGGCCCAGCAAACGGTGTTAACTAACTTGGAATTGGGGGCCTATATTCGATCGGACTCGGCGGCTGTAAAAGCCGATTTAGAGCGCCAACTTGAGGTATTTCCGCGCCTAGCAGAAAGGCGTCGCCAGCTAGCAGGAACTCTCAGTGGCGGGGAACAGCAAATGCTGGCGATCGCCCGTGCTCTGATGTCGCGCCCGAAACTGCTATTATTAGACGAACCCAGTTTAGGCTTAGCACCCGCGATCGTCAAAGAAATTTTTGCAATTATTCAAAACCTGCGCTCCACAGGCGTTACAATCCTCTTAGTCGAACAAAACGCCAGTTTAGCACTGCAAATTGCCGATCGGGGTTACGTACTAGAAGCTGGTAATATTACCCTCACAGGTATTGGAACGGATTTGCTAAACGACGAGCGAGTCAGGAGCGCATATTTAGGATGAGTTGGTTGATTTTGGGAATTTTGACCGCTTTTTTTGAAGCTGTCAAAGACGTTTTTGGCAAACAAAACCTCAAAAAAAGTGACGAATATGTCGTCGCTTGGTCTCTCTCATTTTTTTCAGTCATCTGTTTGCTTCCCTGGGTATTATATACAGGAATTCCGCCATTAAACTCTCAATTTTGGCTCGCCCTATTAATCGGAGGTAGCATCAACGCTGTCACAGCCCTCCTCTACATCAAAGCCATCAAAGTATCAGATTTATCCCTGACACTACCGATGGTAGCTTTGACACCATTATTCATGTTGGTAACTTCACCGTTAATTGTCGGTGAATATCCCAAATTTTTTGATTATATTGGCATTTTACTAATCGTAGCAGGCTCTTATTTATTAAATATCAAAGAGAAATCTAAAGGATATTTAGCCCCATTCAAAGCACTGCTGGATGAACCCGGACCCAAATTGATGTTAATCGTCGCAGTACTATGGAGTATTGCCGCAAATTTTGACAAAATAGGAGTTACAAATTCCAACCCTATTTTTTGGGTATTCTCTTTGTTTGGTACTATGAGTGTGTTGCTACTGCCAGTTTTATTGCACAAAACCCCAAATCCAGGGCGACAAATTTTCAAACAATTACCAATGCTAGCTGCTATGGGGTTTTTCAATGCTATTGGAATAATTTTTCAAATGCAAGCTTTGACATTAGCTTTCGTAGTGCAAGTGATCGCGATTAAACGTACTAGCGTGTTAATGGGTGTATTGTTCGGTCATTTCCTTTTTAAGGAAAAAGATATTCAACAAAGATTCTTAGGGGCGGGAATCATGATTTTGGGAGTTTTATTTATCAGTTTATAGGTTGAGATTTCCGGGACTTTGACGCTCGTTCTCTCCCCGAATGTAGGCGCGGTGCCCCCGTGCTCGCCTTCTCTCGATTGGGCGGGGATTTCTGGGTTGGAAACACGTCCTCGACTCTATTGATGTATAAGTCATGTTATACTCAAGGCGATCGCACTTTCTCTCACTATTTATTAAGATAAAAAAAATTAATGCACAAAATAGCCGCCACACCCGGAGGTTGGAACCCTCAAGCAGAAGGAGTAATTTTTATTCAGCAAACCCCAGCACCAATAGTATTTATTAGTGCTGCTGATACCGACATTCAAACTCTCGCAGCGGCGGCATCCAAAATGCCGGCAGCATTCCCCAAAGTGCGCGCAGTAAACCTGCTTCAGTTGCAGCAACAACTAACAATTGATACTTATGCCGAGGAAGTTTTAGAACGCGCAGAGGTCATAATCTTAAGACTGTTAGGGGGGCGTTCTTATTGGTCTTACGGGTTAGAAATTCTGCGGGAAACTGTGCAGAAAACTAACGCATCACTGATTGTAATGCCGGGGGAAGACAGTCCAGATCCCGATTTGATCAGCCATTCCAATGTATCGCTGTCAGCAGTCAATCAACTGTGGCGCTACTTCACAGAAGGCGGAGTCCAAAACTTTGTTAATGCACTAAAATTTGCCGCCGATACTTGCTTGAAAACTGCTTATAATCCGCCTCTACCTCAAACAGTTTCCCGCGTCGGAATTTACGAATGCGGCGGAGAAGCGGGGGCGTGTTTTGCAACTTTACAACCAGATTCAGATCTCCCTAAATCCCCCTTAAGAAGGGGGACTTTGACAACTTCTTGCTCCCCCCTTATTAAGGGGGGCTGGGGGGGATCTCCGGCTTTACCAACTCTAGCTAAAGTCGGAATCTTATTTTATCGAGCTCATTACTTATCAGGAAACTTAGCACCAATAGATGCACTTTGTCAAGCTCTAGCAGAGCGAAACTTAGTACCACTTCCCGTCTTTGTGTCTTCTTTGCGGGAACCAGATTTGCAAATAGAATTGCTGGACTATTTTCAACCTAAAGAATCAGAACCCATTCAATTATTGCTCAACACCACCAGCTTTGCAGTCTCCGGTTTCAGCAGCCAAGAACCCGAACAAAACAGCTTAAAATCCTTAGACGTTCCCGTATTGCAAGCAATCTTCAGCGGCGGCGGTTTGGAACAGTGGGAAACTGAATTACAAGGACTTTCTCCCCGCGATGTGGCGATGAATGTAGCATTGCCGGAAGTAGACGGCAAAATCATTACTAGGGCTGTTTCTTTTAAAGCCGTACAGACTTGGAATAGCGAATTAGAAACCGATGTAGTAGGCTATGTAGCAGCGGGCGATCGCATTTCATTTGTAGCAGATTTAACCGCGAATTGGGTGAAAATGAAACAAACCCCAGCCGCCAACCGACGCATCGCCATAATTTTAGCAAATTACCCCACCCGCAACGCCCGCTTAGCCAACGGTGTCGGCTTAGATACGCCCGCTAGCTGTGTCGAAATCCTCAAAGCTATGCAGCAAGCTGGCTATCAAATTGAAAATATCCCCGCTAGTGGCAACGAGTTAATTGAACTCCTGACTTCGGGCGTGACAAATGACCCGGAAGGACGCGAATTGCGGCCTGTTCATCAATCTTTGGATTTGGCAGAATATGAAGAATATTTTGCTACTTTGCCGCAGGAAGCGCAAGATGGGATTTGTAAAAGATGGGGGCTTCCGGGAAGCTATGCACAAGACTTTATAAGTAACAATACGTCTTTTGCGATTCCCGGGATTCAGTTCGGTAATGTATTTGTAGGAATTCAACCATCGCGGGGATATGAACTTGACCCCGCCTTAAATTATCACGCACCGGATTTAGAACCTACTCACAATTATCTAGCTTACTATTATTGGCTGCGAGAAAAGTTGGGAATTGACGCCATAATTCATGCCGGAAAACACGGCAATTTAGAATGGCTTCCTGGTAAAAGCATAGCATTGTCTAACAAATGTTATCCAGAAGTAGCTTTAGGCGCGATGCCGAATTTTTATCCCTTCATTGTCAACGATCCGGGGGAAGGTTCCCAAGCAAAAAGACGATCGCAAGCCGTGATAATCGACCACCTGACACCGCCGATGACTCGCGCCGAACTCTACGGGCCTTTGCAGCAGTTGGAAACCTTAATCGACGAATATTGCGAAGCCCAAAGTTTAGATCCGTCCAGATTGCCGATGATTCGCGATCGCATTCTCGCCCTCACCAACAAAGAAAACTTGGATCGAGAGTTAGGAATACAACTAAATAAATCCGAATTTACAGAATTTATCACCCGTACCGATGGCTATCTTTGCGAACTCAAAGAATCCCAAATTCGCGACGGATTGCACATTTTCGGGCAGTGTCCCGAAGGTAGACAATTGCGCGATTTGATAATTGCGATCGCCCGCCATCCTACCAACGGGCGATCGGGCATAACCCGCGCCCTAGCAGAAGACTCAGGCTACGATTTTGACCCCTTAACCTGCGATCCAACATCGATTATTCAGCACCGCACAGCAGGCGATTTAACAGCAGAACTCGAAGAAAAAGCCGCAGAATTAGTAGATGATTTAATTAAAAACATCTCCGTTTATCCGCGTTCATCTGCGAATAAAAATATCCACATAGGAGAAGCAACCCAACAAGAATTAGACTGGATAAATAACTATCTTTTACCTTCACTCCTCCAAACAAACCAAGAAATTACCAACCTTTTGCGCGGACTAGATGGGCGGCACATACCAAGCGGCGCATCCGGCGCGCCCACTCGCGGCAGACCAGATGTATTGCCCACTGGTCGCAATTTTTACTCAGTAGATATCCGGGCCATTCCCACAGAAACCGCCTGGAGAGTTGGCCGAGTTGCTGCTGAAACTTTAATCGAAAGATACACCCAAGAAAATGGCGAATATCCTAAAACTTTGGGTTTGTCAGTGTGGGGAACATCCACCATGCGGACGGGGGGAGACGACATCGCCGAAGCCTTGGCCCTGATAGGAGTTCAACCAGTTTGGGATGGGCCTTCGCGGCGGGTTGTAGATTTTGAAATATTGCCAGTTTCTGTTTTGGGAAGGCCGCGCGTTGATGTTACTTTGCGGATTTCTGGGTTTTTCCGCGATGCTTTTTTTAATTTAATTGATTTGTTTGACAGTGCGGTAAAAGCTGTGGCAGATTTAGACGAATCGCCAGAAAACAATCCTTTAGCCGCACAAGTTAAGGAAGAGATTTTGTATTGGGAATCTACAGGTTTGAGTCAGGAAGAGGCCCAAGGGCGATCGCAATTTCGAGTCTTTGGCTCAAAACCAGGTGCTTACGGCGCAGGACTTCAAGGCATAATTGAAGCTCAAAACTGGACAGACGACAGCGATTTAGCAAAAGCTTACATTAATTGGAGCAGTTACGCCTATACCTCCTCTAGTTCCTCAAATTTGCCGGGAGATGTAGCAGGAGTTAAACAGAGTGAATGGGGATCTTCTGCACCCGAAGCATTTGAAAAACGCCTCGGCCAAATGCAAATAGTTCTGCAAAACCAAGACAACCGCGAACACGACATCCTCGACTCCGACGATTATTATCAATTCCAAGGGGGAATGACGGCCGCAATTCGCAATTTGCAAGGCAAAAATCCTGAAACCTATTTCGGAGATAATTCAATTCCTGAAAATCCGAAAGTGCGGCAACTGAGAGAAGAAATTGCACGGGTTTATCGCAGTAGGGCTGTGAATCCCAAATGGATAGAAGGTGCAATGCGACACGGTTATAAAGGCGCGTTTGAAATTGCAGCAACTGTTGATTTTTTGTTTGCTTATGATGCTACGGCAAATTGTGTAGAGGATTTTATGTATGAAGGAATCGCAGAGGCTTACATTTTTGATGAGAAAGTGCAGACATTTATTCAAGAAAACAATCCTTGGGCGCTGCGAGATATGGCGGAAAGATTGCTAGAAGCTCGTCAGCGGGGGTTGTGGCAGAGTGCGAAGCAGGATACATTGGATAAATTGAGGTCGATCGCCCTGCAAGCCGAAGCTGTCATCGAATCCCATACATAAATACTCAAAACGTCACGATCGCCGCAGCAGAGGAATGGCCGCTTGCGGTAATATCTAGTAATGTTTCGCGATCGCTGAAAGCTTTATGATTCGCCGCTACATTGCTAGCATCAGCACCAGCATCCTCAAACGTACCTGCGCCGCAACCACCTTGCTAGCCTTAACTTTGGGATGTTCGTCAACGAAGCCGCCCAACACCGCAGCGCCATCGGGTTCGATCGAATCCGCAGTCCTAGCGCAGTCCCCAACCTCTCTGTTAGCTCAAAACCTCAACAAATCCAAAAAACCCCTCAGCGTTGCTTCATGCCCCCAAAACGATGGCTTCACGGAGTCGGTTAACTTTGCGACCCAAGCTTCTAATTTGGCTCAATCAGCCAATTCAAAACAAGACTGGGACGAAGTAGCCGCCCTGTGGGTGCAGGCCGTCGCCTGGATGCAAGCCGTTCCCCCCGGCAGTCCCAGACGGGCGTTTGCTGAGAAAAAAGTAATCGAGTACATGAGAAACCTGGTTTATTCCCAGCAGCAAGCGAGTGCAATCAGATCGCAAGCCAGTACAGTCAGCTTCAGCAGCGATTTGCTCAACGAACAACTCGAACTTTACCTATCCTACGTTGCTGCGGTCGGCCCACCAGATGTTTTGATTGTCGGCAGTTCCCGCGCATTGCAGGGCGTTGATCCCAAACAGCTAAAACACTCTTTGGCCCAAAGGGGCCGTCCGGGCTTAAAAGTATTTAACTTTTCAGTCAATGGCGCAACTGCACAAGTAGTTGACTTTCAACTACGCCGGCTTTTGAAGCCCGGTCATTTGCCTCAAATGATTATCTGGGCAGACGGTGTGCGGGGATTTAACAGCGGCCGGGACGATCGCACTTTTAATTCGATCGTCGATTCTGAAGGCAGCCAACTTTTAGCCCTAGGCGTTCGCCCCGAACTGCCGTCGGATGAACCGAATGTGATTCCGCTGTGTTACAGATTCCCGCAGCCCTGCGCTAACAAAACTTTCCGCAGAGTACAGGCATCTGTCCATCGACCTTTAAGCGGGCAAGACAGCCACCCCCCAATCAAATTCCTGTCCAGTGGAACGGGCATCTTGCCCGTTGCTGACACCTCTAGTGGAACGGGCATCTTGCCCGTTGCTGACACCCACCCCCCAATCAAATTCCTGTCCAGTGGAACGGGCATCCTGCCCGCTGCCTCAAATGCTGCCAGATATGAGTTAAAACCGATCGCAGCGGATGCAGCAACTCAAAAAGCACAATTGATTCCAGTCTCGCGACGGACAACAGTAGCAATGAGGCAAGTCAACCAATTGACATATTCGATCGACTCCAACGGATTCATGGCTATGTCGGCCAAGTACAATCCCAACACTTATTATCGAGAACGCGCTTACGTTTCAGGCCAGTACGATCGCGACTACGAAAACTTCAATCTCGGAGGCAAACAAGCAACAGCCTTTAATTCAGTTGTAGCATTTACCAAAGCTCGCAAAATACCCCTGATTTTCGTCAATTTGCCCCTCACCAACGACTACTTAGACGGAACTCGTCTGCGCGCCGAACAGCAGTTCCGGCAGCGAATGCAGCAACTCTCGCGGCAAAAAGGCTTCGCTTTCCGCGACTTTTCGCAGCGGTGGCCCGGCCGCAATGACTATTTTGTTGACCCCAGCCACCTTAACCGCTTTGGGGCGATCGCAGTTTCTAGTCTACTCGCGGCCGATTCCAGCATTATCTGGCCACGGCCCAAATCCAGGCGCAGCGAGGGATAATACCATTTTCGATTTTCGATTTTCGATTTTCGATTAAAGAATTAGGAATGACAGATAGACATCTCCCAAAAAGCCTGTCAAGAACAGGCAGGATGCCTGTTCCACAATAATTATTGGAGATGTCTGATGAGATAAGGGTTTGGAGTTTTCCAACAATTGCATTACTTTTTGGAATTGCTATAAACCAGAGGGAGAGTCTCCGAGGGGAGATGTCCTGTGGCATCGACATAATTTCCGAGTACAGTGCGATCGTCCCGGTCGCGGCAATTCAGTCTAAAATCTAATAGACATCTCCTAAAAAGCAGGTTTTGAACAGCCAGGATGCCTGTTCCACAAGAATTATGGGAGATGTCTAATAATCTAAAATCCAAAATCTAAAATCTAAAATCGATAGGTTGTGCAACTAAAACAAGTAATTATCGCCCACAAAGCCAGAGATACCCTCAGCCAGCGGTGGGCAGAACAGTGTGCCCGCCAATTAGAAAGTCGCGGGTGTCAGGTTTTAATGGGGCCCAGTGGCCCGAAAGATAACCCATATCCGGTGTTTTTAGCTTCTAGTAACAGCCCAATTGATTTCGCGGTGGTGCTGGGGGGCGACGGTACGGCCCTAGCTGCGGCGCGGAATTTGGCGGCTGATGGCATCCCGATTTTGGCAGCGAATGTGGGGGGACATCTGGGTTTTTTAACCGAGTCTTTTGAGGATTTCCAAAATACTGAGGAGATTTGGGACAGACTTTCGGAAGACAGGTATGCCGTGCAGAAGCGGATGATGTTGCAAGCAACAGTTTTTGAGGGAAACAGAAGCAATCTCGAACCCCAAAGCGATCGATTTTTGGCACTAAATGAAATGTGTGTCAAACCTGCTTCAGCCGATCGAATGCCGAGCTGTATTCTAGAAATGGAAGTTGACGGCGAAGTAGTCGATCAATATCAAGGCGATGGTTTAATTGTGGCAACTCCCACCGGTTCGACTTGCTACACCGCATCTGCCAATGGGCCGATTATGCACTCGGGAATGGAGGCGATCGCAGTTACTCCGATTTGCCCTTTGAGTTTATCCAGTCGGGCGATCGTCCTGCCGCCCGGTTCAGTCGTCAGCATTTGGCCTTTAGCAGATTACGAACTCAGTACCAAACTCTGGACAGACGGCATTTTGGGTACTGCAATTTGGCCAGGACAGCGCGTAGACGTGCGGAGGGCAGACTGCGAAGCCAAGTTTATCATTTTGCGGGAAAACTATTCTTATTACAACACTTTGAGGGAAAAACTTCACTGGGCCGGAGCCAGAATTCGCTACAGCAACAATCACCGCAATTAATCCGAATCCTTCAATAGACATCGCAAGAATTGCCAGTCTTGAACAGGCAGGATGCCTGTTCCACAATAATAATTATTGGAGAGGTCTAATATCAACCCGCATTAACCCGTGGGGCCCGTAAGCGTGAAAAAACCTGTTAAATCACCAACAATCTAGATACAAAAACCGCCCTCAGCCAACCCATAATCTCTGTACTTTGTTAAGATCGCTCAATATCTTGACAAACAGCCTGATCCATGCAGACTTTCAAAAAATCAACCCGACCTTTCAACCCTCAAGATACATATCCCTGTCCCGTGTGCCGCACCGGTCAAATTTCTACCATGCCGATGATGGACGCCCTAGCTTGCAACTTCTGCCAGCACATTTATACCGCAAGCGTTGAAAGACAATCGCTCCAAATGGCCGATCGCCAACCGCCCGTAAGTTGGCACTGGAACGGTAAACGGTGGATAGGAGCCCACCTCGAAGGCGTAGAATTTGGATGGCCCTACTTGGCAGCGGCTTTTGGTCTAATTTTCCTTCCCACTACCTTGCTGGGACTTTCAGCTTACTATTTTCCCCCGGTTCCCGGCAGCCGCTTGTCGTGGCTGCCCGCAGCTTGGACAGGCTTAGCTTTTTTGTCCCACTTAGGCATTGTGCTATGGTTGATCGGTGAATTTTATCAATTTCCCGTGGCCACGTACTTCAGGGCTTGGGGACGGCGGATTTCCAGGCGCTAAGGCTTGGGGCAAAAAACTGCTGGTAAACAGGTTATCAAAAACTTGGGTCTAAAACCCCACTTGATGGGGGACAACCAACTTGAAAATCTGTCCAGGCGATCGTTTAAACTGAGATCTTGCACCATTCTCAATTAGCCCTTGCATTTTGTGCCAAAATGTGAAAGAAAGGGCGTATAAACAATTAGGTAGGTCAATGTTAACCATCCACCGGTATGAGTCGATCGACCGCTATGAGGCGATCGCCCGCCGTGGCCGATCGTTAAAAGATCTCAAATGGGTTCTATCAATAGTCCGGACAGTTTTTATATGGCCCAATGGCTTATTCTCGCTTGACTTTGAGCCACTGTGGATAATTAAATCAATGTCAGCTCCACCCCTGACGCGGCATTTAATTCGACTTTTTTATGATCCTTGCCCTGTAAAGCTTGTAGTATCGTTGCCAAAACAGTCCGGAGTATTGTTCTATACAAACGAAGGTCTACCTCATGCGGCTGCAATCCGCTATATATTATTGGGATTAGCGTGAAAATCCCTGTGGTGAGGAAGTCGATGATGGGTGCAGATTATTCAGTGGTGATACCGATTTTTAATGAAGAAGAAACTCTTGGGGAGTTATGGAAACGATTGCACAACGTTATGGGGCAATTAGAAGGGTCTAGCGAGGTCATCTTTATCAACGATGGCAGCAAAGATTCTTCCCTAGAAATTTTAATCGAGCTGAACCAAAAATATCCGGAAATTAAGATAATAAATTTATCGCGAAACTTTGGTCATCAGTGTGCTTTATCGGCAGGAATTGACCAGGCAAACGGCAACGCAGTTGTCCTGATGGATGGAGATTTACAAGACTCTCCGGAAGCCATTTTAAACTTTGTAGAAAAATGGCAAGAAGGATACGATGTGGTCTATGCCATTAGGGAAAAAAGAAAGGAAAAATGGCTGAAACGATGGGCTTTTAAGGTATTTTATTGGATTCAAAATAGGTTATCGGGAATTCCAGTTGCTTTAGATGCGGGCATTTTTTCCTTAATCGATCGAAAAGTGATTTTGGCGCTTCGCAGTATGCCAGAACGCAATAAATATATCAGCGGTTTAAGAGCGTTTGCCGGGTTTAAACAAACAGGAATTGTGGTCGAACGGGGACCGCGATATAAAGGTGAACCAAGAGTGACGTTGTTGAAGTTAATCCAGCTTGCTTTTGATGGAATATTTTCATTTTCCACCATTCCATTGAAAATTTCGATTTTCTTGGGCTTGACTTTTGCGAGCGCATCTTTTATCATTGGCCTCGTTGGACTGTATTATAAGTTTGTTTTGCGGCAAGAGTTGCTATCTTGGGATCACGGTTTAACGACCACTTTCTTTTTAGGTGGCATTCAGTTGGTGTCTTTAGGCATCATCGGTGAATACATCGGTCGGATTTATGATGAGGTCAAACAACGTCCTTACTACATAATCAGAGAAAAAATTGGGTTTGAAGAATAAAGGAATTATAACTTACCCATGAAACTTTCAAAGTGGCGTGCAAATATTTGGCAAATTCTCGCGTTTGGGCTGGCAATTATTCCCGCTGGTTTGACGGGAATTCTAATTTTAAAATACAGCGTTAACGTTCCCAATTGGGATGAATGGTTTATGGCTGAGATGTTTGAGAAAATCTATGCCGGGTCTTTGACGTTTCAAGACTTAATTTCTCAGCATAACGAAAGTCGGAAATTATTTCCCCGAATTTTGTTTATCGGGTTAGCTTACCTCACAGGTTGGGATGTCAGATATCAGATGTTGGTGTCGTTTATTCTTGCCTGTTTTATCTCGTTCAGTCTGTACCGTTTAAGTCGGCTGACCGTTGGGGGAAGTTCGACCAAATTGATTTTACTCGCTTTTCTGGCGAATTTACTTATCTTTTCACCCAGTCAGCAAGAAAATTGGTTGTGGGGGATTCAAGTTGTTGTTTTCGTGCCGATTACTTGTATCGTTGCCTGTATTTTAGTCGCTTACTCAAATTTAAGTCTCAGAACTCAGGTTTTAATTGGCATTATTTTATCAACCGTGGCGACTTTTTCCTATGCGAATGGGCTGCTATGCTGGGCAATCGTTTTTCCAGTGTTTGCCCTCGCTAAGTTCCAAAACTGGAAAGATTTAATGAGGGAGAAATGGTTAATTGGCGCGGGGCTAGTTGGATTTGTTTCTAATGTAGTTGTTTACTTTTATTTTTATAACTACAAAAAGCCACCTGCTAGTCCTAGCTTTGCAGAGGGAGTTTTGCATCCAGTGAAAGCACTGAACTACTTTTTAGCGTTCTTGGGTGCGCCGTTGGCTGGAGGTAACTTAACCATTGCCACAATTGTGGGTGTAATTTTAGTTGGAAGTTTGATAATTTGTTGTGTTTATATAGGGAAATTTAGAGAGCAGAAAAATCTCATCAATCGTACATTAGGTTGGTTAGCGATCGCCGGATATACCATTATCAGCGCTGCGATTACAGCCTCCGGTCGCGTTGGGTTTGGTGTAAAACAATCTCTCTCTTCTAGATATGCAACGTTTGCGGTTTATTTAGCGATTCCTCTGATTTACTTAATAACCATTGTTTGGGAGGACGCCGCAGCGAGAGGACTTTTAACGCGGCATAATCTAACGTTAAACCGAGTGCTGTCATCGGTGCTAACCCTCTTTATATTGTTGCATGGAATCGCGATTGGCTATGGCATCGACCAGATGGGCGAAAGCCAGGTTGCTCGTAACCGAGGAAAAACTTGTTTAACGTTCGTCAACGTCGTGAATACAGATAATTGCTTGATATGGCTGTGGAACGAGCCCAACGATAAACAAGTACAAGCTACCCTATTGAACATCATGAAAGCAAGAGCAAACATCTTGAACCGCATGGGATTTTTACAGCCAAAATTAGCAACCAGTAACAAAATACAAGAGATTAAAGGCCAGAAAGTAGCGGGAGTAGATTATGGCTGGTTGAATAGCATGGAACCTGTGGGTAAAGATAAGTACGCGGTGAGAGGATGGGCTATTTTGCCGGAAAAAGTCAAGCCAGCAGATGGAGTAATTTTGACATACGAAAATCAACACGGCGAATCAATTATATTTGCGATCGCTTCGGTGGAACTCAACAGACAAGATATTGCTAAAGTGTTAGGAAACAAAGCCTACTCCAAGTCAGGTTGGGAAAAAGTTATCTTGGCTAATCAAATTCCCCCAAAAGCGGGAACAATAAAAGCTTGGGCCTTAGATGCCGATACGGGGAAAGCCTTCAAGTTAAAAGGTAATTTTACATTAATTCAGTAAGCAGAGACAACCAACAACCCTTCCCCGTTTTGGTTGAAACTGCATCACTCTCTTTCCTTGGGGCAATTGGATGTCGATCGCCCGTGGCTGAGTCGATCGCCCGTGGCTGAGTCGATCTCATACCATTTTTCTAAAGATCCGATAGAGATCGAGGAGGACAAGACATTGTAAATATCCACCTTTCCCTGTTGCAAAAGTCTGTCATAACTTTAAAAAAGTGGTATCACATGAAGGGCGATCGTCAAAAGATCTCAAATGGGTTCTATAATTGACCTGGGGTGTCCGCGTATCCCAACGCGAAATCTTCGATTTGGCGGGAGGACTTCTAGCCGCCCAGACCCCCAACAGTTAAACAGTCAGATCCAGACGCATTGCGATTTGTGAGGAGAGGGATGAACATACTTGGAATCTCGGCGTACTATCACGACAGCGCCGCAGCCTTAGTTCGCGACGGAGAAATTATTGCCGCAGCGCAGGAAGAGAGATTTTCCCGCAAAAAGCACGACGCCAGATTTCCCAAGAATGCGATCGCTTATTGCCTGAAAGAAGCAAAAATAGATTTGCGGGAACTCGATCGAATAGTCTTTTACGACAAACCTTTAGTCAAATTCGAGCGCCTTCTCGAAACCTATTTAGCCTACGCACCCCAAGGTTTTCGCTCTTTCCTAGCAGCCATGCCGATATGGCTCAAAGAAAAGCTTTACCTCAAAACCATGCTCAAAAGAGATCTGGCAGCAATAGCAAACTGCAAAACGAATAAACTGCCATCTCTGCTATTTACCGAGCACCACCAATCCCACGCAGCATCGGCATTTTTCCCCAGCCCGTTTCAAAAAGCCGCCGTTTTGTGCCTCGACGGCGTGGGCGAGTGGGCAACAACCTCAGTTTGGTTGGGAGACGGTAACGAACTTACACCTCAGTGGGAAATCGATTTTCCCCACTCCTTGGGCTTGCTTTATTCAGCTTTCACCTATTACACCGGCTTCAAAGTCAACTCTGGTGAATACAAACTCATGGGTTTAGCTCCTTACGGCGAACCCAAGTATGTAGACAAGATTCTTAACTATTTAATCGACCTCAAAGATGACGGAACTTTTCGTTTGAACATGGATTATTTCAACTATACAGTTGGCTTAACCATGACAAATAAGAAGTTTGACGAACTGTTTGAAGGGCCGCCGCGTCAAGCTGAAGGAAAATTGACTCAGCGGGAAATGGATATTGCCGCTTCCATTCAAGTTGTTACCGAAGAAGTTGTTTTGCGACTTTGCAGAACAGTTAAAAAAGAATTGAATGTCGATTATCTTTGTATGGCCGGCGGCGTTGCTCTCAACTGCGTTGCTAACGGCAGACTCTTGCGGGAAGGTATTTTCAAAGATATTTGGATTCAGCCGGCGGCGGGAGATGCTGGCGGTGCTTTGGGCGCGGCTTTAGCGATTTGGTATCAGTATTGCGAACAAACTCGCACTGTGAGCGCGAACTCAACACCAAATAGTATAGAATCCCTCAAGACTGAACTTATCACTACAAACGCAGCGTTAGAGGAGAGGACTGAAGTTCTCACTACAACCCAAGCGGTGGCAACTGTGGCAGCGGTAGAGGAGAGGACTGAAATTCTCACTGTAAACCAAGCGGTGGCAACTGTGGCGAAGTCGGTTGCTCATTTAACTTGTCATGACCAAATGCGAGGCTCTTATTTGGGCCCGAAGTTTAGTGACGCAGAAATTCTCGAATATTTGGATGCTGTCAAAGCCAGCTATCACCGATTGGACGATGCCCAATTAATGCCGCAGTTGGCGGAAATTTTGGAACAGGGAAATGTGGTGGGATGGTTCCAAGGGCGGATGGAATTTGGCCCGCGGGCTCTGGGTGGTCGATCGATCATTGGCGATCCCCGCAGTGCTAAAATGCAGTCCGTGATGAACCTGAAAATTAAATATCGGGAATCATTTCGACCTTTTGCGCCGTCAATCTTAGCCGAACGAGTTGCGGATTATTTCGAGATGGACCATTCTAGCCCTTATATGCTATTGGTAGCACCTGTCAAGTCCAGTCTCCGTATTCCGATGACTCCCGAACAAGAGCAGTTGTTTGGCATTGAAAAGCTCAACATTCCGCGATCGGAGATTCCGGCTGTCACCCACGTCGATTACTCGGCTCGCATTCAAACTGTTCACAAAGAAACCAATCCTCGCTACTATGACTTAATCAGCCATTTTGAAAAGCGATCGGGCTGTTCTATTGTGGTAAATACTTCTTTCAACGTCCGAGGCGAACCCATTGTTTGCACTCCAGAGGATGCTTACCGCTGTTTCATGCGAACCGAAATGGACTATCTGGTTTTGGAAAATTACTTGCTTCCCAAGTCCGAACAAATTCCTTGGAAACAAGATGATGCTTGGAAAAATGAATTTGAACTAGATTAGTCATTAGTCATTAGTTATTAGTTATTTGTGGGAACGAATAACTAATAACTAATTCCCAATTCCCCATTCCCAATTCCCAATTCCCCATTTCTAATGAGCGACGAAATTAAAAAACTCGACAAAAAAGGCTTGCGCGATTTCGGGCTGCTAATTGGCAGCTTGATTCCAGTGATCTTCGGTTTAGCAGTACCTTTACTGCGGCGGCATTCTCTACCTTGGGCGCCCTGGGCCATCGGCGCCGTGCTAATCGTGCTAGGATTGGTTGCGCCGAAATCGCTGAATCCCGTTTATCACGCATGGATGCGGTTTGGACTGCTCCTCCACAAAATCCAAACGCCGCTCATCCTAGGGATAGTTTTTTACCTGATAGTTTGGCCGATGGGAGTAATCAAAAATATTTTCGGCGAAGATGCAATGCGGCGAAAACTCAATCCGAAAATGGATAGTTACCGCATCCCAAGTAAAGCAAGAACAAAAGTTAGTATGGAGCGTCCTTTCTAAGTGTTTGAAGCAACTTTAGATTTTCTCAAAGATTTGTGGGCGTTTATGAAAGAACGCCAAAAGTATTGGATGTTGCCGTTAATTGTGACTTTAGTCTTTTTAGGAGCTTTGATTGTATTGAGTCAGGGTTCTGTGATTGCTCCGTTTATTTACACGCTGTTTTGAAATAATGAGCAAGTTGAAAAATTTGGGTGTCAATTTAGGTTTGACACTCGGCGGTTTGTTTATGGGGGTGGTAATTGGTGAAATTGGATTGCGGGTGGCCAAGATTGAAGGCTATCCAAAAATAGGAGATTTCGTAGACTCGGCGCCAACTGGTTTCCACACTTCCGATCCGAATTTGGGCTGGAAGCTGAAACCGGGTGCCTCGGGTGAGTGGAATGGGGAAGGTGCGAGTTTGGTGCAGGTGAATAGCGAGGGTTTGCGCGATCGTGAACATACAAAAGCAAAACCTCCAAATACTTTGCGCGTTGCGGTTTTGGGCGATTCTTTTACCGAAGCAATTCACGTACCTGTCGAACAAACTTTCTGGTCAAAATTGGAACGAAAGTTAGGCAACTGCGAAGCTGTTAAGGGACGCAAAAAGGTTGAGGTCATGAATTTCGGGGTGCAGGGCTACAGCACTGCTCAACAATTGATGATGCTGCGAAAAAAAGTGTGGGATTACAGTCCTGATATTGTAATTCTTGCTTTTTTTATTGGTAATGATATAATTAACAATTCGCCGCAATTGGAATACGATCGCTACCGACCATTTTTTAGTTATGATGCTAGTGGCAAGTTAGTACCGGATATGTCTTTTCGCAATCTGGCGCCGATCGACCGCAACGAAAGAGCAGTTTCCTTCGTAGACCGGATGCCCAGTTTGCTCGTCAACAATTCGCGCATTTTGCAGGTCATTAAAAAAGTAGACTTAGAGCGGAAAAAGCGCGAGTTATCGGATGATTTTACCCACTTAAGTACCTACAACCTCAAGGAACCTCAGGATGCAGCTTGGCAAGAGGCGTGGAGGGTGACAGAGGGTTTGATTGTGACTATGCGGGATGAAGTTGTTCAGAAAAATGCTGAGTTCTTAGTTGTGACGATCGGAGATCCGGTGCAAGTTAGACCGGAGGCCGAGAAGCGAAAAAATTTTATGACAAAGAACAACATTCAGGATTTGTTTTATCCCGATAGGCGGCTGGAAAAATTGGGCGCACGCGAGGGTTTTCGGGTACTAAATTTATCCGAACAGATCCAAGATTACACTGAAAAATATCAAGTCTGCGCCCACGGTTTTGAGAATTCTGTACCCTGTGGGGGTCACTGGAATGAACTCGGACACCGGCTGGCTAGTATCCTGATTAACCGAAATGTGTGCGAAAATTTGAAGCAGTCTCAAGTCCCCAAAAAACAACCGTAATCAGTCAAATTTCATGAAAGATTCAACGGCGTTGAAAAAAGGCAAAAATATATTAATTCTAATCGCGGTTAATTTGGCGATCGCCTTTATTTGCCTCGAAGCTTTGTCGCTCGCTTTTTATTTTATAAAACAAAAGCAGTTCTTTTATACCAGAACTAAAGGTAAAGAACAAGTAGTAGAAGATATTGAACGGCTCGGAATTAGAGTAGATGAATCAATCGTAGAAAGACTGCACCCGTTTTTTGGCTACGTTCTCAAGCCCGGTGCTTTTACCAATAAAAAATTAAAGTTACAAGTCAACAGACACGGCTTTTTTTCCCTCTACGAATATCCGTTTATTAAAACCAATAAAAAACAATTTATTATCGGAGTTTTTGGCGGTTCAGTTGCAAACAATTTTGCAGTAGATGAATATAAAAATCAAATCTTGTCTAAAAAATTGCAGAGTTATCCAGAATTGGCCCAGCGCGAAATTGTGGTTTTAAATTTTGGCAACGGCGGCTACAAACAGCCCCAACAATTACTAATTTTAAATTACTTTCTGGCTTTGGGTCAAGAGTTAGATTTAGTCATCAATATTGACGGTTTTAACGAAGTAGCACTGTCAAATTTAAATAGCAAAGCCCGAGTAGAAATAGGAATGCCCAGCGTTCAGCACATACAGCCGTTAACAGGTTTAGCGAGCACTAACGTGTCACCGGAAGTGATGAGTTCGATCGTACAAATTAACGAAAACAAAAAACAGTTGAAAGCAGGTATTGACAAATTGCAAACTTGTCAGCTTGCTTTGTGTCACGCTGTTACCTCGCTACAGGTGAAACAATTAATCAACAATTATCAGCAAGCCGTTGTCAAGTACGATACGCAAGTCCAACAATCCAACTCAGACACGGCAAATACCAGTATAGTGTACATTCCTAAAGCTGACTCTGTTTTAGAGGATGGCGCTGCTTTTGACAAAATGGCATCGATGTGGTCTCAATCGTCGATCGGGATGAATCAAATTTTATCAAGTAGAAAGATTAAGTATTTGCACTTTATCCAGCCCAACCAGTATTATGCCACTAAGCGAGTCTTTACTGCCAAGGAAAACGAAATCGCGATTAACAAAGAGAGTCCTTACATTGAAGGGGTAAAAAAAGGTTATCCGGTGCTTTTGTCCAAAGTCGATGATTTGCAAAAAGCTGGGGTTAATGTTTTTAACGCAGTGAATATTTTAGACAATACAAAAGAGACGGTTTACAGAGATGCCTGCTGCCACTATAATGCAGTGGGAGAAGAACTATTGGCAAATTATGTTTCCCGTTCTATTATTAAAGTAATCAGGGAGTCGAAATAGAGGTTTATGAAAGATTTAAAAGTCCTCACAAAAGGACATGAATTTCTAAAAATTGCTTTGATTAACTTAGCGCTTTTACTGGTTTTCCTGGAACTCGGTTCCTTGGGATGGTATTTTGTCAAGCACAAGCAATTTTTTTATACTAGAGAAAATACGCAAAATAAGTCGAATTTAGGAATTAATTTAGAAGGAGTGCGACTGAAGCAGTCTATTGTCGAAAGGTTTCATCCTTTTTTTGGGTTTATTCAACAACCCAGCGCTGATTTTCGACCTGGTTTTAAAGTCAATAATTATGGGTTTATTTCTCCTTACGATTACCCTCTAAAAAAGACTAAAAAAAATCAGTTTTTTATCGGAGTTTTTGGCGGTTCTGTGGCTTCCGATTATGCAATATTTCAAGTTCAAAATCAGATTTTACCTAAATACCTCAAACAGTTGCCCGGCTTAAAAGATAAAGAATTTGTAATTTTGTCTTTTGCGACGGGAGGCTATAAACAGCCGCAGCAATTATTGATTTTAAACTACTTTTTGGCTTTAGGTCAAGAATTAGATATGGTCGTTAATATAGATGGTTTTAATGAAGTAGCACTTTCAAATTTAAACAATAAAAATAAAGTCGATTTGGCGATGCCAAGCATTCAGCATATTTGGCCGCTGGCTAACTTCGCGAATAATAGCCTTTCTACTAAGGCTATGGAAGCCACTCTCAGAATTCAAGAAAATAAAACTCGGATTAATCAGGGTTTGTCAAGCTTGCAAAACTGCTCTTTAGCTGCGTGCAATGCTTTGACTTCTGTTTACGTTCAACATCTAGTAAATAACTATAGAACAGATGTTCTTAAGTTTGAAGAACAACGGACTAACCAACAAAAAAATGACAGTGACAGCGTTATTTATATCAATACTAATAAGTCGGTTTTACAGGATTCACTAGCTTATGAAGAAATGGCCGTGAATTGGGCAAAAAGTTCAATTTTTATGCACAAAGTCCTGTCTGCTAGTAATGTACCTTATTTTCATGTTCTTCAGCCTAATCAATATTATCAGACGAAAAGGGAGTTTGGTGAAGCAGAAAAGCAGATTGCTTTTAACAAGGAGACTCCTTATGCTAAATCTGTACAAATTGGATACCCGGCTCTTTTCAAAAAGTTTCCTAATTTGGAAAAAAATAATATCACTCTAGTGAATGCTGTCAATGTTTTTGACAAGACTAAAGAGGCTGTTTATGTAGATAGCTGCTGCCACTACAATCAAGCTGGAGAGGTGGTTTTTAGCAATTATGTAGGTCGTTCTATTCTGGAATCTTTGCGGAAAGATGAGGCTAGAAGCAAAAAGAAGTAGGTCGGAAATATCCGCTGAATGGTTGATGTAGGGTGCGCCTAGCGCACCTTACCGCTGAGTTTAAATTTTAGGTTTTTGGTTGGGTTCTAGGTCGATCGCCCCCTGAGTCGATCGGCATTACCAAGATTTTATCAACTCGGTTGCCGTCCATATCCACCACTTCCACGCGCAAACCGTTCCACTCAAAATGCTCGGCTGCTGTGGGGATTTTGCCCAAATGTGTAATCACAAAGCCGCCCATTGTGTGGTAACTTCCTTTGTGTTCTGCTGACAATTCTTCGATTCCAAACAGCTCAAAAAAATCTTCGACTGCTAGCATCCCGTCTAACAGCCAAGAACCGTCTTCGCGCTGCACGGCTTCCGGCTCGTCAGCATCTTCTATTGAGGGAAAGTCGCCAACGAGTTCGACTAAAATGTCGTTGACTGTAACCAATCCTTGAATCACGCCGTATTCGTCTACCACCAAGGCAATTTGATTGCTAGATTGTTTGAAAAGTTCTAATACTTTTAAACCTCGCGTGCTTTCGGGTACAAATAACGGTCGTCGTAAAGAAGCGCTTAAATCCAGCGGTTGACCAGTTAAAGTCCGAGACAGCATATCAGTAACGTGTACTAAACCGACAACGTTGTCTAGCCCTCCCTGACACACCGGAAACCGAGAATGACCGCTGCCAAGCATTTTTTGGCGATTTTCTTCCACTGAATCATCAAGATCGAGCCAGGTAAGATCGGGACGCGGGGTCATTAAGGCGCTGACTCGCCGATCGCCCAAACGAAAGACTCTTTCTACCATGTCTTGTTCGGCTTCTTCAAAGGTTCCGGCTTCTGTCCCTTGCTCTATTAAAACTTTAATTTCTTCCTCTGTAACTTGCGGTTCTGTTGAAGGCACAATCCCCATGATCCGCATCACTAAGTCAGTGGAATGACTCAACAGATAAACCGCAGGAGCGCCAATTTTTGAGAGCATTCGCATGGGAATTGCTACGCTAGAAGCGATCGGCTCCGGGTTGTTGAGCGCTAGCCGCTTCGGCACGAGTTCGCCGATAATTAGGGTCAGATAAGTGATGGTTAAAACTGCTACTACTGAGGCGATCGTCCCAGAGTAGGGGGCGAGGGCAGGAATCAGCCGCAACAAAGGCTCTACTCTTTTAGAAACAGTCGTTTCTCCCAAAGCGCCCGACACAATGGCCAGCATCGTAATCCCGATTTGAACTGTCGGTAAGAACTGATTGGGGGCATTAGCCAGATCCAAGGCTATGCGGGCATTGGTTGAACCTTGGTTGGCCATCTGTTGCAGTCTCACCTTCCGTACTGAGATGATGGCCATCTCTGACATCACAAACAAGCCATTGAGGAAAATCAGCAGGAGAACAATCAGAATATCGGTACTTGGGGACATTTCTAAAATTTTCGGTAGTAACGGCGAAGCGCTCTGCCCGGTTAAAGGAGAGGTCTGGAAGCTGCGAATCTCGATCGCAAAATCGAAATTTTTTCTAAACCTGTCACTAGATTAACGGAACTGGCTCGATCGCGATCGCAGCCTGGATATATTAGAGCAAAAATCTATCGCCAGTTAAGTTCCCAGGCGTCAACAGCAGATCGGCACAATCATGGATGTTTGTCGTACAATCTCCTTAACAGGCAAAGGGAAAGAGCCTTCGCCGATCGGGGATTAAAATTAAAAGCGCATGACTTTCTCTTCAATAATTCGTACCCTGGGGCGATCGCCCCTAGCAACAGAACTACTCAACAAGCTCAAGCGCCATCGCTGCTTACAACTCAACGGCATCGCTCGCTTGCCCAAAGGTTTAGTAGCTTCCGCCCTCGCACAGCAAGAAGGGCGGAGTTTACTGGTAGTGACGGCCACTCTAGAAGAAGCCGGCCGCTGGGTGGCAGGGCTGGAGGCTATGGGCTGGCAGACTGTGCATTTTTACCCAACTTCGGAGGCTTCGCCCTACGAGCTATCTTACTCCGACGAGAACGAAATGACTTGGGGACAAATGCAGGTGCTGGCGGATTTGGTTGAGAAACGAGAAACAAACGCCCATTCTAAGCCGATCGCGATTGTAGCTACCGAAAGAGCCCTCCAATCTCACTTGCCGCCACCTGCTGCTTTTGAACCCTACTGTCTGACGCTGAAGCGAGGTGCGGTTCAAGACTCGAAGATACTGGATCGTCAACTCGTATCGATGGGGTACGATCGGGTGAATCTGGTGGAAACGGAGGGCCAGTGGAGCCGCCGGGGCGATATTGTCGATGTGTTTCCCGTAGCGGCCGAGTTGCCGGTGCGCCTGGAATGGTTCGGGGATAATTTGGAGCAAATTCGGGAGTTCGATCCCTCTTCCCAGCGATCGCTCGATAAGGTCGATCGGTTAGTTTTAACTCCTACTAATTTTAACACAATTATTAAAGCAGTTTTATCTGAAAAAAAGCTTGACGAAATTAACAAGCTAGGGTCGGTTGACACAGAAAATGAAGCGGAAAATAAAGCGGAAAAATTTGTCCGTAGGCTGTTGGGTTTGGCTTTTGAAAAACCTGCATCTTTGTTAGATTATTTGCCAGAAAATACTTTAGTTGTAGTTGACGAACCGCAAGGGTGCGAAGGTCACAGCGACCGCTGGTTTGAGAATGCACAGGAACAGTGGAATAATTGCAATCGCGAATCGGCAGTTGCTGGTGAGGCAACAGAAAAATTGCCCATTTCTAATTTGAAAGTTCCGAAAATACACCGCACTTTTGCTGAATCTATGGCAGATGTCGCAGCTTTTGATCGGCTAGAACTTTCAGAATTAGCAGAAGAGTCTACTACTAAAAAAAATCAAAGCTCTGCAGAGGGCGACCAGCTACCGTCTGTGATTAATTTGGCTTCTAGGCCTGTGCCGGTGATGCCTCACCAATTTGCTAAGTTGTCTCAAATGCTCAGGGAAGAGCGCGATCGGGGTTTTACAATTTTTCTGGTTTCTGCTCAACCGAGCCGATCGGTTTCTCTGCTGTCGGAACACGACTGTCCGGCTCAGTTTGTGGTGAATCCGCGCGATTATCTGGCGATCGACAAGTTGCAATTGCAGCACGTTCCGGTTGCTTTGAAGTACAGCGGGCTGGCCGAATTGGAAGGTTTTATTCTGCCGACTTTTCGGATTGTTTTAATTACCGATCGGGAATTTTACGGTCAGCATTCCCTGGCAACTTTTAGCTACGTCCGTAAGCGCCGACGCGCTGCTTCTAAGCAAGTAGACCCGAATAAATTAAGCCCTGGTGATTATGTGGTTCACCGCCAGCATGGAGTGGGTAAATTTATCAAGTTGGAACGTTTGACGATCGATCGCGAAACTCGCGAATATTTGCTGATTCAATACGCTGACGGTACTCTGAGAGTGGCGGCAGATCAGTTGGGGGCTTTGTCGAGGTTTCGGACTGTAGGCGAGAAAGTACCGGATTTAAACAAGCTGACAGGTCAAACTTGGGAAAAAACTAAAACAAAGGTTCGCAAAGCTGTTAAGAAATTGGCAGTGGATTTGCTGAATCTTTATGCTAAAAGAGCTAAACAAACAGGTTACGCTTTTCCTCCGGATATGCCTTGGCAACAAGAATTAGAGGATTCTTTTGCTTACCAGCCAACCCCGGATCAGTTGAAGGCAACTCAGGATGTGAAACGCGACATGGAGGGCGATCGACCAATGGATCGCTTGGTCTGTGGCGATGTGGGTTTTGGTAAGACAGAAGTTGCTCTGAGAGCAATTTTTAAGGCGGTTACGGCGGGCAAGCAGGTGGCTTTGCTCGCGCCGACGACGATTTTGACCCAACAGCACTATCACACGCTCTCGGAGCGTTTTTCCCCTTATCCGATCGAAGTTGGTTTGCTCAATCGCTTTCGCACGGAAACCGAGCGCCGGGAGATTCACAAGCGTTTGGCGACTGGGGAATTAGATGTGATTGTGGGTACTCAAGCTGTTTTGAGCAAAGCGATTAAATTTCGGGATTTGGGCTTGTTGGTGGTGGATGAAGAACAGCGGTTTGGAGTTAAGCAAAAGGAAGCGATTAAAGCTCTCAAAACAGAGGTAGATGTTCTGACTTTGACAGCAACGCCGATTCCTCGGACTTTGTATATGTCGCTGTCGGGGATTCGCGAGATGAGTTTGATTGCGACTCCGCCTCCCAGCAGGCGCCCGATTCAGACGCATTTGGCCCCCTATAACGCGGAAACGGTGCGATCGGCAATTCGTCAAGAGTTGGACAGGGGCGGTCAGGTTTTTTACGTGGTGCCGCGGATTGATGGGATTGATGAGTTGGCCGGTCAGTTGCAGGAGATGGTTCCGGGGGCGAGAATTGCGATCGCCCACGGTCAAATGGATGCTTCGGAATTAGAATCGGTCATGCTGACTTTCAGTGCGGCAGATTTCGATATTTTGGTGTGTACGACGATTATTGAGTCGGGTTTGGATATTCCGCGAGTCAATACTATTTTAATTGAAGACGCGCAGCGGTTTGGTTTGGGTCAGCTTTACCAGTTGCGGGGACGGGTGGGACGCGCGGGGATTCAAGCTCATGCTTGGCTGTTTTATCCGAAGCAGAACCAACTGTCTGATGCTGCAAGGCAGAGGTTGCGGGCAATTCAAGAGTTCGCCCAGTTGGGTTCGGGCTATCAGTTGGCTGTCCGAGATATGGAAATTCGCGGTTCGGGTGATGTTTTGGGTACTGAACAATCTGGTCAAATGGAGGCGATCGGTTTTGATTTGTATGCGGAAATGTTAGAGGAAGCTATTCGCGAAATTAAGGGTCAGGAAATTCCGAAAGTGGAGGACGCGCAAATTGATCTCACTTTGACAGCGTTTATTCCTGCTGATTACATCGCGGATTTGGATCAAAAGATGAGCGCTTACCGGTCTGTGGCTTCTGCTAATACTCCAGAAGAGTTACAGCAGATTCAGGCTGATTGGTGCGATCGTTATGGGCCCATTCCTCTTCCAGCCCAGCAACTTATCCGTGTGGTCGAACTCAAACAAATCGCTAAGCAAATCGGTTTTTCTCGCATTAAACCGGAAAATAAGCAGAACATTGTTTTGGAAACAGCTATGGAGGAGCCTGCTTGGAATTTGCTCAAGGCTAATTTGCCGGAACATTTGCGCTCTCGTTTTGTCTACAGCAAGGGGAAGGTTACTATTCGAGGTATGGCGGTTTTAACGGCCCAAAAGCAATTGGATAATTTGATTGATTGGTTGGGTAAAATGCAGGGCGCTTTGCCGGAAGCAAATCTTGGATTTTAATATATAATCCCCAAATCGAGCGCACCGCAGAAACCGCAGAATAATACCGATGGAACCGGAAAAAATATTACTGCTGTTTTCATGATTGTTTTAGGGACAGGAATAATTAAAATCGTGAAAAGGTTAGTGAGTATTTTTTTGGCGATCGCCCTACTGGAAGGAGTGTTTATGGCGGTTCAATCTCAAGAAATAATGAACCCGATCGACCGCGTTGTGAGTGCAGGCTTGATGAATAAAGATGCCAGTGGCAATTTTAATGCTCAGGGTCTTGTCAGTCGCGCTGATTTGGCGATGATTTTAGTAAAAACTTTTGGTTTGGAACGGCGGAAAACCGCTCAGAAACCGGATAGGGAATTGCCGGACGTACCGAAGAGTTACTGGGCTTACAGTGCGATTCAAACTGCTTTGAAAACGGGAACGATGAGTGGATATCGGGACGGAATGTTTTTCCCAAATCAAAGGGTGACTCGCGCTGAAGCTTTAGCGATTTTTGCTCAAGCTTACGGGGTTTTTCAGTTTCCCGAATCCACCATTTCCGAAATTTTAGCTAAGTATCCCGATGCAGGTGAAATTCCTAATTGGGCTAGAAAGTCTATAGCTACTGCACTTTATGAAGGGTTTGTTAATGTTGATGTCGCAACTAATAAGATTAATCCTTTGAAGCCGATGAGTCGTGGGGATATCGCTTACGCTTTGAGCAAGTATTTGGAGCGGCAACTAAGGCCAACTTCTTTACCTGTCCCCGACGAGGAGCCTCCTAATCGCGGCATGGGGCGTTAAATATCTTTGATATCAATTCCGGTTGCACCGGAATTATTGTTGACTGTTGACTGTTGACTGTTGACTGTTGACTGTTGGCTGTTGACTGTTGACTGTTGACTGTTGACTGTTGACTGTTGACTGTTGACTGTTGACTGTTGACTGTTGACTGTTGACTGTTGACTGTTGACTGTTGACTGTTGACGGGTCGAAAAACTGAAGGGTTGAGTGTTAAGTGTTGACTCGATTTTATTATTCCGATGCCACCGGAAACGATAGGAGTTAAAAAGTCGATCGCCCACCATGCAAAATCCCGGAGCTTTGGTGACTGTAAAAGCAGCCATCAAACCCCCAGGATTTAAGTTTTTCCTCTTAAACGAGGCTCAATTTATTGCCAATGAGTGTTGGCTCAATCAGCAGTAGCCAATTCGGTACTGGCGGCACCGCGCTTCCGCGTCAGGGTATTGAAAAGCATCTGACCGACTGCTTTAATCAAATTGCCTTCTAACTCCATGAACATCTTCATGTTCATGCCAAAAGCTGCATTAGCTTCGTCAACAATTCGCTCTGCTGTGGCTTCGTCAATCGGCAGTTCATTCATTGCCTGACGGTAGTTAGCCTTGAACTCTTTTTCATCAGGAATATCCTGGAATTCATAGAAAGCAGTGCCTTCTCCCTCGGAAAGATTCATTCCGCGCTGGGCAATTCCCTTCAGGATTTGTCCGCCGGATAAATCGCCCAAGTAGCGAGTGTAAGAGTGAGCTACTAACAGTTCCGGTGCGGTCGCCGAAATCTCGTGAATCCGCTGCACATAAGCTTTAGCTGCGGCTGACGGAGCTACTTGTTCGCGCCAATTCGCACCGTAGTAGTAAAATAAATCTTGCTCTAAGCTTTGTTTGCGATTCAACTCAGAAAAGTAAATTTTTGAAACAACCGGATGCTGCTTTTGGCGTTCCATTTCCTCTTCCATTGCTGAGTAGACAAAGTAGAGGTTTGCTACTAACTTCCGGTAAGAAGTTTTTTCTACAACGCCTTTTAAAAAACACTTGACAAAACCAACGTTTTCTGCCATTGTGTGGGACTTTTTCGTTCCCTCACGCAATTTGGTCGCTAAATTGATGCTCATAAAAAAATTCGGTAAGTGGGAAACTCAGCGTCTTTAGACCTGAGAGGGAAACGGCTCGGCGGTTGAAACCGCCGTGAATCTTGGCATTACACGAGGATTGCTAGATGGGAGTGTAATGAATGTAATGTAATTTCGATGGGACACTTCAGCTACGGGAGCGTGCATCGAAATTACCCTCTCAAATTTGGCAACCCGCGATCGCATAATGTTTGCTCTTTCGAGCCTCCCTTTCGGGGTGATGTTAGCTTCGACAAAGTTAACGGCCGGTACTATATCTAGGACACTGATTTAACCCAATAAGTCTGTTTAATCCTAAATTTCTAGAGCAAGGAACTAGCTTCGCATTCCCTGGTAGGTCTTTAACTCTTACCGTTAACGTAGTACCAAGGTACTGAGTCTGGTCAACTGTGGTTTAAGTCTTAGGCTAGAAGCCCAATCTCTTTAGACCTGGGTCGTTGACGCTATATTGTCCAACCTTCTATTTTTGTGATGGTCGATCAAGTCGCCAAAAATCTAAAATTTACCTAAGCATTTACCTTAGATCGATTTGATGAGAGATTGTATTAATTTTTATAACAAAACCTAGAAACATCAAACGGCCCTGATGCCTTCTGCCCTTTCGGGCAGAAGGCATCAGGGCCGCAAAACTTTAGTCATTAGTCCTCAGCTATTAGTTGTTAGCTAACGAGAAATGACTAATGATTAATTTAGATGTCCAAGTCGAGAAGGTTGAGTTTGGGGCCGTAGGTTTCGATGAATTCGCGGCGGGGGGCGACACGATCGCCCATTAAGATCGTAAAGATGCGATCGGCCTCAGCAGCGTCTTCAATCTCCACCCGTTTCAGCGTCCGAGTTTCTGGGTTCATCGTTGTATCCCACAACTGTGTCGGCATCATTTCACCCAAACCTTTGAACCGCTGAATGGTGTAGTTAGCATTCGCGGGAAATTCATTGCGGACGAGATTGTTCATTTCGCGCTCGCTGTAGCAGTAGTAATGATTGCGTCCCCGTTCCACTTTATAGAGAGGAGGACAAGCAATGTAGATGTAACCTTGGTCTACAAGTGCGCGCTGATAGCGGTAGAAGAAAGTCAGCAACAGGGTGCGGATGTGAGCACCATCTACGTCAGCGTCGGTCATAATTACGATGTGGTGATACCGCAATTGACCCGGATCGAATTCTTCGCCTTTGATGCCCAAACCCAGCGCTGTAATTAACGATTGAATTTCGTTATTTTTGTAGATTTTGGCATCGTCTGTTTTCTCAATGTTGAGAATTTTACCGCGCAAAGGCAGGATTGCTTGGAATTGGCGATCGCGCCCTTGTTTGGCCGATCCGCCTGCAGAATCCCCTTCGACCAGGTAGATCTCAGACAGGGCGGGGTCTCTGGAGCTACAGTCCGCTAATTTTCCAGGCAAAGGAGACGATTCTAAGACTGATTTTCGGCGGACTAAATCGCGGGCACGGCGGGCGGCTTCAGCGGCCTTAAATGCCTGAATTGCTTTTTCCAAAATAGCGTCAGCTACTTGGGGGCGAAACTCCAAATATTCTGTCAATACTTCGCCTACTAAGGAATCGACAATTCCCCGAACTTCTGTATTTCCCAACTTAGTTTTAGTTTGGCCTTCAAATTCCGGGTCTGGGACTTTGACCGAAATCACTGCTGTCAAACCTTCGCGAACGTTTTCACCGGCGAGGTTGGGCTCGTGTTCTTTGATTTTGTTGCGCTTGCGGGCGATCGAATTCATCGTCCGCGTCAAAACAGCCTTCAAACCTTCTAAGTGCGTGCCTCCGTCGATCGTCCGAATGTTGTTAGCAAAACCGAGAACGTTGTCGCTAAAAGCATCGACGCACCACTGCAAAGCCACTTCTATTTGCACGTTATTGCGTTCGCCTTGCACGTAGATCACTTCTTCGTGCAGAGGCTGCTTTTCGCGGTTCATGTAGGCGATATATTCCTTGATTCCGCCCTCGTAACAGTATGTTTCGATGCGAGGTTCGCTACTTTTGAGCAGTTCCAAACGGTGGTCGCTAAAGGTAATTTTCACGCCCGCATTCAAGTAACCCAATTCTCGCAAGCGCCCGGCGAGTATAGTGTAATCAAATTCAATGCCAGTGCTAAATATTTGAGTATCTGGCAAGAAAGAAACTGAAGTGCCGGTGCGAGTGCCTTTGTTGGGCTTGGCATTAAGTTCAGTAACTGGAAAGCCTCTTTCGTAGCGCTGCAAATGTTCTTTTTGGTCACGCCAAACTGTCACTTCTACCCACTCGGACAGCGCGTTAACAACAGAAATACCTACACCGTGCAATCCTCCAGAAACCTTGTAGCCACCACCGCCAAATTTACCGCCGGCGTGGAGTACAGTCATTACTGTTTCTATTCCCGATTTGCCAGTCTTGGCAACGATGCCGGTCGGAATACCCCGGCCGTCGTCTGTCACGGTAACGGAACCGTCGGCGTTGATGTCAATCTCGATGTGAGTGCAGTGGCCAGCCAGCGCCTCATCGATGGAATTGTCCACAACCTCGTAAACTAGATGGTGGAGTCCTCGCGGGCCGGTGGTACCGATGTACATCCCCGGCCGTTTACGGACTGCTTCGAGACCTTCGAGAACTTGAATCTGGTCGGCGCTGTAGCTGCTGGTCATACAAAAATAGCTCCAATAATGAGGCCTAAAGCCCCAAAAGCTTCTAATATGGGAAAACTCCTAAAATTATAGCACAAAACCGTTAAACGCGATGCTAGGGCTTTCTGAAGGGAAATTTATTAGGGGGAGGGAGGGGAATAGTTTTGAGATTACGTAGCGACTGCCCAGGCCTCGCGCGGTGAATCAGTGAATGGAGAGAGGGGAAAGCATGGAGAGGAGAGGATTTGAGAGTTTTTATAGGGAAATGTGCGACAGCTTATGCCTAGATTAATTACGATTTGCGGGGCGACGGCGACGGGGAAGTCGGGAGTGGCTTTGGCTTTGGCGGGGCGACTACAATCCTCGATCCTGAGTGCGGACTCCCGTCAAGTGTACCGCGAATTTGACATCGGAACCGCAAAACCGACGGCGGTCGATCGCACTTGTGTACCGCATCACTTAATTGACATTTGCGATCCGACGGAAACGCTGACAGTCGCAGATTACCAGCAACAAGCTCAAAAATTAATTCCTGCTGTCGATTTTCCCCTGTCTCCTCCTCTGTTGTTGGTGGGAGGGACGGGCTTATATATTAAATCGATCGTGCGCGGTTTAAAAATTCCAAGGGTAGCGCCGATGCCCGAATTGCGATCGCAACTTGCAGAACTCGGACAATCTCAATGTTACGCGATGTTGCAGCAGGTCGATCGCTCTGCTGCTGAGAAAATTCACGTCAATGACCCCGTAAGAACTTTGAGGGCACTGGAAGTATTTTATGTCACCGGTCGCTCTATTTCCGAGCAGCAGGGCGAAAATCCTCCCAATTATCCTATTTTACAAATAGGGTTGGATTGCGCGATCGATGTTTTGGTCGATCGGATCAAACAGCGCACCGAACAAATGCTAGAACGCGGTTGGATTGCTGAAGTAGAATATTTGTGTAAAAAATACGGCTGCGACTTACCACTGTTGAACACGCTGGGATATCAGGAAATCAAACAATATTTGTCTGGCGACATTAAGCTTGAAGAAGCCAAAGAATTAACAATTTTGCACACGCGGCAATTTGCGAAGAGACAGCGCACCTGGTTTCGAGCTTATCCTGAAATTGAATGGTTTGATGTTAGCGAACCTGATTTATTGGAGCGAGTTTGGCAGAGAGTGCAGGAGTTTATCAATTGATTTTCTTCTGTCGCCATTAAAAATTTTTTTTACCGCCGATTAACGCTGATCTAATTTAAATTGATTGGCTCGTTTTTAAACTACAGTAAGTCTGATTTTTGCGTTAACTTTGACTAAGCAAAATCTCTCTAATTCTTTGCCGAAACAAACGCACAGCCGCCCGCTGTCCGACTGTTCGGCTTTGTTCGATGAAACCCGGAATTTCTGCAACAGGTAAAAAGGGAAAAGCTAAACTACGATCGCACATTTCATATTTTCCCTCCACAAGCTGATAAACTTGCAGAGATTCCCGCCGATACCTCCAAAGTTCGGGAACACCAAGAGCAGCATAAATTGTAAACTTATTGATAGAAGAATTTGTGTAATCTGACTCTATGGCTAAATCTGGCGGCGGGTCATTTGGCAAATTGATATTTCTGCCTCTAACTAAAGATTCATTTTGAATATAGAAACAACTATCAGGTTCGACAGCGCGAGTTAAATCTTCCCGTTCGAGAGTCAGCGAACCGAGACTCCTCAGTTCAATTTCCAGTTCATCTACAATAGCTTCCACAAAGCTTTCTATCAGTCGTTTGGGTTCTTCGTGTTCTTCCAGTGGCATCCTGATTTCTAATAATCCTCTATCGTAGGCAATTCTCCAAGCTCTATCGTCCCCAACATCTGCCAGCAAGGCCTTAAAAGTTGACCAACTGACACCTTTTAAAATAACTCGGTTTTCTGGGGTAGTTTGCTGCTCGATGGGAGTTGATGTTGTTGTTACCATTTAACAATTCCTTGGTAGCTTCATCAATTTTTATTATAGAGGATAATAGGAGGTTTTTTTTCTCGTTCCCAGGCTCTGCCTGGGAATGCCTGAATCCGAGGCTCTGCCTCGCAGAAATAGGGAGGCAGAGCCTCCGGATCTGCGTTCCTAGGCAGAGCCTAGAAACGAGGGGATGGGAGGCTCTGCCTCGCAGAAATAGGGAGGCAGAGCCTCCGGATATGCGTTCCTAGGCAGAGCCTAGAAACGAGGGGAAATCCGTCAATTAACTGTACAAACTCGCCACATATTCGCCGTAGCCGTTATAGGGCAAAGTCGGGCGAGTTTCCCACGCCCAACTGTTACCGGGGCCGACGATCCGTTCGCTGGCCTGCGACCATCTGGGGTGCGGTTTGTCGGGTTCCACATTTGCTTCAAAAGCGTATTCGTTGGGGCCGATTGTATTCCAAAAAGTGGCGGGCTGTTGTTCGACAAATTCAATTTTTACAATCGACTTTGCACCCTTAAAACCATACTTCCAAGGAATCACTTGCCGCAGCGGCGCACCATTTTGCTTAGGTAGTTTTCTGCCATACAAACCTGTGGCAAAAAATGCTAAATCGTTGGCCATTTCTTCAATTCGCAGGCCTTCCGTATAAGGCCAAGGATAAAATTGCGACATCAAACCGGGGCCGGGGGTTATTTTGCGATCGTAAAATGAGGTGAACCGAACGAATTTAGCGTTCGATTGCGGTTCGACATCAGCCATCAGTAATTTCATGGGAAATCCGACCCAAGGAACTACCATCGCCCAGGCTTCTACACAGCGAAATCGATAAACTCGTTCTTCGATAGGAAATTTTTTGTAGAGGTCGTCAATATCATAAGTGCGGGGATTTTTTACTAAACCGCCTACTTCTACTTTCCAGTTTTCTGTTGGCAAAGCTTGAGCGGCTTGCCAAATAGATTTTGTGCCGCCGTATTCGTAAAAATTGTTGTATTTTGTAGCTAAGGCTTCGTCGGTAATCGCTCGATCGACTTTCTCAAAGGCGGGATTCCGGCTCAATTCCGAATATGCTTGGGTTGAGCTTTGATCGAGAGCAGTTTTTGAGCTAGTATTGCTTTGGCAGCCGGTCAGCGGCAGCAGCGAAGCAGTCACGCCTGCGCCAATTAAATTTGTCATGAAGCGGCGGCGGTTGAGAAAGGCTGTTTCTGGGGTAATTTGTGGGTTGAGAATTTCCCAAGATTTCGGTACACGAATTAACGGCATAAGTAATAGTTAAAAGTTAGTAGTTAGTTTGGCGAAAGTTGCCCAAATTTTAAGTGGTTAGTCGATGGGAAATTTGCAGTTTTAGATTGACTCCATAGAACAAAGAATCGCGGATATTTGGCAATGCCTCGCGCTTGCTTTGCTGCGATCGCAATGCAAGTATTCGCAGTGACAGTATAGCTTAATTCCGTAACAACTGAGATATTGCACCATTCTCAAGAACAGGCAAGATGCCTGTTCCACAAAGAATGATTTTCTTGTGGGGTGGGCATCCTGCCCGCCTGTACGATCGACCTATTAAACCTCGCTCGCAGGAAAGTCAGCAATAATTTACGCGCGATCGACGGCAGCAATTGTGGCGAAAATCTGGGAAACAATTATGATCAAGCAAAGATTCCAATTAATTATTTAATTTGTCCACAGGAAGCGGCACGCACCGCCCCGCTTTCCTCCCCCACAAGCAAGTATGTCGGACGGGGGTCTCCAGCGGAAAGACAAATGAGTTACTGCACAAATCCCAATTGCCAGAATCCCCAAAATCTCGATCGCGCGACAGTATGCAAAAGTTGCGAGTCGAACTTGCTGCTAAAAGGCCGCTACCGAGTCTTTCACACCCTCGGTCAAAGTCTCACTTGCCGCACCTTCTTAGCCGTCGATGAAGACCAACCTTCGCAACCCCGCTGCGTCATTCAACAGTTCTGCGGCTCAGCAGCAGTCGCAGACGGTCGCACACAGCAAAACCGGGCATTTCGCGGCTCGGCCTCAGTTCTCGGCGAGTTGGGCAAACATCCCCAATTACCCAAACTGCTGGCATCTTTTGAAGTCGAAGGCTGCCAGTATTTAGTGCAAGAATACATCGAAGGCCGCAATTTAGCCGATCGGCTTTCAGAAAAAGGTGTTGTTAAAGAAATTCAAATTTGGTATCTGCTGAGCGAATTGTTGCCAGTCCTGCAATTTGTTCACGAAAATCAACTGATTCACGGAGATATCAAACCGTCGAATATTATTCACCGCAAAACTCCCCAAGCATCCCCAGCTTGGGCAGGGAAAGAAGATCTACATCCCCTGTCCGAGGAAAGTTCCTCTGGGCTAGTTTTAGTCGATTTCGGGGCGGCAATTCCGGCTAATAGCGGGCCGCTCAAAACACAAACGGTGACAGGTTCTGCGGAATACGCGGCCCCGGAACAAATTAAAGGCCAAGCGATTAAGAGCAGCGACATCTACAGTTTGGGCGTCACTTGCATTCACTTGTTAACGGGAATGTCGCCGTTTGATTTGTTTGACATCAAAACCGACAGTTGGGCCTGGAGGCATTATTTGAAAGTACCGGTTTCGGGGCGACTCGGCCGCATTCTGGATAAAATGGTGCAGCGAGAACCATCAAAACGCTATCGCTCAACCGAGGCAATTCTCACAGACATGAAATACGGCCCGGCATCGGCACAGGTGATTCTCAGCAAACCCCAGTGGACTTTAGCTATGTGGGGAGCAAGTGTGGTTGCCCTGCTGTCCGTAGTCCTGAGTGTTCGCTTGCCATCTCCAGTACCACAGGCTTTCACTTCTAGCGAACCAGTTTCTAGCATTCCTGAAATTCGGTTCAATCCGCCCCCCATGGAGAATTTCAGCAGTAGTGGTGAGTCCCAGTCCGGGCCGGCAGTACGCACTCTGGCGGATCAACACAAAAACCCGGTTTGGGCGGTTGCAGTTGCTCCCCAGGGCCGCGTGATAGTCAGCGGGAATAACGACGGTACAATTCACCTGCTGCACAAACGTCGCGGCAAGCTGCTCAAGGTTTTAACAGGACATTTGGGGCCGGTGTGGTCGGTGGCTGTCAGTCCCGACGGCAGGACGATCGCCAGCGGCAGCGCTGACGGTACGATTAAATTGTGGAATTTCTATTCTGGCAAGTTAATTCAGACTTTGGACGGCCACACAGATGGCGTGTTCTCGGTGGTTTTCAGTCCTGACAACCACACGGTGGCCAGTGTTGGTAAGGACAAAACTTTGAAGCTGTGGGAAGTCCAAAGCGGGGCCGAGTTGGAAACTCTTAAGCGGGTTTTTGATGAGGTGCAGTCGGTGGCTTTCAGTCCCGATCGAGAAACTTTGGCGATCGGCAGCAGCGACGGTAAGATCAACCTGTGGAACTGGCAGACTGGGGAATTGAAAGAAACTCTTTGGGGTCATTCCGAGGGAGTTTGGTCTCTGGCCATCAGCCCCGACGGTCAAACTCTCGCCAGTGGCAGTTGGGACCAGACGGTGAAGTTGTGGGATATCAGCACAAATAATCAGTTCCGGCAGCCCAACGCTTCTCTGCTACGGACTTTGATCGGTCATTCCGACAAGGTTAAGTCCTTGGCTTTCAGTCCCGACGGAGACAAGCTCGCCAGCGCCGATTTGAGCGGGACTATCAAGCTGTGGCACATGAATTCCGGTGAAGTGGCGGGCACACTTAAGGGTCATTCTACTTGGGTGGAATTGGCTTTTAATCCTCAAGACAAAACTCTGATCAGTGGCAGTTTTGACGACACGATTAAGGTGTGGCGACTGTCTCCTTAATTTTTTTGATCGCCCGTTCGATCAATTTTTGAACAGCTAGGGCGATCGAACATTCAGTTAATTGATTTATCAACACTTCCGACAGTTTCAATGCTGACGGATGGGGTGTTAGAAACCCCGTTCCTAGGAGTTTTGCTAACAGGAACGAGAAATCTACTGAGCAACCGGGTTTCAGATCGTCAAGAGTGCGTCCAGGACTTTGCTGGCTTTTATCTTGCTTTGAGCGAAGTTCTCTGAAACCCCTATTCTGCTGTTAGTAATCAAAAACTGTCCGAACTGTTGCAGGACTTACGCACAGCCTCAATATATAGTGTTTTGTAGGGGCAAACCCCCCGTGGTTGCCCCCATACCTGGAATGATTGCGTAAGTCCTATGTTGGTACAAAAACAAATTTAAAATATCAAATAGTCACACTCTCCCTAGAAATCGCGGTTGCTAACTAACACTTGTGGTAAAGTAGTTTCGGCTGTTAAAGTAAAATATATGACCGCAAATTCCGAGTTGGCAGAGCAGTATTTGTCAGCAGGCGATAGCCTTCAGAAATCAGGAAAACTTGAGGAGGCGATCGCTCAATATCAAAAATTACTAGCCATTCAAGCGGATAGTCCGATCGCACTCAACAAGATAGCAGAAATTTATTATACGCAACAGAAATATGTAGAGGCGATCGCCTCCTGTTACCAAGCACTTCGCCAGCAACCCAATTTCGCCGCCGCCTACAAAACCCTAGGCAATATCCTGCAAGCCCAAGGCAAAATAGACGCGGCAATTCGCGCCTACTCAAAGGCGATCGAATTTGATCCTAATTTTGTCGAAGCCTATGTTAACTTGGGCAGTATGTTTTACAAACAAGGCCAGCTCGATGACGCCATAACTTACTATCAAAAATCTATTGTTCTTCAACCAGATTTAGCCGTCGCTTATTGGAATTTAGGCAAAAGTTTGGAAGAGCAAGGTCGAATCAATGAAGGTTTATTTTATCAAAAAAAAGCTCTAAGTTTACAGCCGGAGTTAGAAGCTAGAAGCAATTCAGTAAAAAATAACACTTACTGAAGAGGAATGTTATAGTCAAAATAATTCAATCATTAACGATGCAAGCTCGATCAACATGGAAATTAGCCAGAATCCGCTCGAATTCCTAACGGCTAAAGTACAAGAAACTGTTGCCCATACCCAAAACTTAGCCAACCAAATTGCTGCTAAAGTTGAGGAAAATGCAACTGTATTAACGGCGTGGGTACAATCAGCGCCAAGTTCAATGGTTAGTGCGGGGGCGATCGCCACTCAAGAAGCTTTTAAAATAGCACATAACATCCGTTTTGAGAACCTGCCAACTACTCTGCAATTCAAATTTGCTAGGGCTGGGGTGCGTGACGGAATCCGAAATGTGCAAGAAGCAGCAAAAGTATTTGAATCCATACCCGCCCAAATTCGTGCCCAAGGCCCAGAAGCAATTCGCAACTTCTGTCAAGATAAAGATTGGAGTCACATCCAAGCGCACGTCAATGGAGGCGGAAGCGAAGCTGCTAACGGGATTTTTGAATATTTTTGGGTGAATCGTGCTCGCGGTGGTGTAGACATGACTGCGGCAGAATTAGCAGCCGCCAAGCAAGTTTTAGCGGATGCAGCGTTTAAAGCAGCAGTTGCGGAAATTGTTGGGGCTGCAATGAAAGGGGCGATCGCAGCAGCAGTAATTGAGTTAATATTTTCTATCTTAGAAAATTCGCTATTGTGCGTGGAAGGCAAAATTACCCAGTCAGAGTTAGTGGAACAAGTCGCCAGCGCCACCGCCAAAGCTGGCATTGCTGGCGGTGTTATTACTGGCATTCTCTTAACACTCTGTATGATATTTCCCCCAATTGCCGCGCTTTTAGGTGTCGCAGCGATGCCCTTGGCGGTTGCAGGTATTGGTTTTATGGGAATTCGCGCCTGGGAAATCTTTTGTCATGGCGATCGACTATTTGGTATTACTGAACAAACACAAAAATTTTTGGGGATGACTGAAGCGACAATTTAAACAGTTGACTGTTGACTGTTGACCATTGGTAACAACTTAGAAGGGAGTAAATTTTGTCAATACTCCTTTGTATAGAAAGATAATTGAATAATAATGATAATCAAACAAGGGGGTAAAGGTGGGATAGTCTGAATACGGCGGACTATCCCACCGACAGCGATTATCATTATTAATAAGTGGTGTACTCGACTGGCGTTGGGGGCCGGCGCTGGTAGTTGGGGGCCGGCGCTGGTAGTTGCGGGCAAGCGCTGGTAGTTGCGGGCCCGCATGATAGTTGCGGGCGTTGGTATTATCAAACGATAGAATTGACAAAAAATTGAGCAATTGTGTAGGTCAGTAAATATGGCTAAGAGTCAAAAAACCAACCGTGACCATGCCAAAAAAACCACCAGACCGATGGTGGAAGACGAGGTGATTGCCTCGCAACTATCGGCATTACTTACACCAGCCATCACCTCACAAGAAAATTACTACCGTCAACTGGGTTTACGAGGGAGAATTCTTAACCTACCGTTGATGGTAGCAGCGGTATTAACTTTACTGTGGCGAGACGTGGCGGGAGTGACAGAACTCACAAGAATGCTGGCAAGAGAAGGTTTTTTGTGGTGCCGACCCACAACTGTCACTCAACAAGCAATGTCTCAAAGATTTTTAAGTTTTCCAGCTCAACTATTTGAGGGAGTCTTCAAAAATTTATTACCGAGTTTAAGAACATCTTGGCACCAGAGAAATCAACGACCCCTACCAGAAAGCATTCAATTTACCTTGCGGAAATTTTCACGAGTTTGGATAGTAGATAGCTCGACCCTCGAAGCATTATTTTGCAAGCTCAAAAGCCTGGAAGATTTGCCCAAAGGGCAGTTGGCCGGGAAAATGGCAACAGTTATAGATTTAATGACCAGGCTGCCTGTCGAAATTTGGTTTCTGGAAAATCCCAAAGCTTCTGATGTGAAGTTAGAAGAAAATATTCTGCAATTGGTTGAAGGCCAAACATTACTTTTACTGGATAGGGGTTTCTATCATTTTAGCTTTTGGCTCAAATTAATCGAACGAGAGATTCACCTAATTACTCGGTTAAAAAAAGGAGCCTCAATTAAAATCGAGCAAGTATTCACCCAGAGTTACGACCTCCGAGATAGTCTAATCCGTTTGGGTTCAGGAACCACAAAAACGCCATATATCACCTTACGTTTGATTGAGGTTCGTTCGGGTAACACCTGGCATTCTTATTTAACAAGTGTACTTGACCCTAAGATATTACCTCCCTACGTTGTGGCAGATTTATATCGCAGGCGGTGGCGAATTGAAGAAGCCTTTAATACCGTTAAAAGACTCTTGGGCTTAAGTTATTTGTGGACGGGTTCTCTCAACGGTATTCAGTTACAAATTTGGGCCACTTGGCTATTTTATGCTGTCTTGGTCGATTTAGGTGATACTGTTGCTGACCAACTCTGTTTGCCAATAGATGCCATCTCGTTAGAAATGATTTACCGCGGTCTTTACCATTTTTACGTCGCCCATCAACAAGGTAAGGCAACGGACCCGATTTCATATTTCACTTCCAGAGAAAATCAAGATTTAGGTATTGTTAAACGACAACGAAAACCAAATATTAAGTTAATTGTCGCGCCTTTTCCAGAACGACAGCGAGACCCTGAGCAATTTTTCTTTAAGGCTGCTATGGAAATCCCCTTGACAACTGCCATGCAGCCTTAACTTGTTACCAATGACTGTTGACTGTTGACTGTTGACTGTTATGATACCCGAATCAAAGCGTTTATGAAGCGCGGATTTAAGACTCTATTCATTAGGTTATTTATGTCCGCGCTTTTGGGTGGCGGTTGCTTGTAGCAACATTTTCAGATGATTGGGAAACATAAATAGTATGGATTCAGTAGCAAAAACTCAAGATCAGCAGCATCCGCAATACAAGCGCGATCGAGCCAGTATCGATACTTTATTAGCAGGAGAAGCAACCGACTACAATTTATCGGAATTAGCAAGATTAATAATTCGCTACCGAGGCTTTCCCGGCGCTAGAGATATTCAATCAGACTTAAAAAAAGTCCTGCAAAAATGGAATCATACCGAAGAAACACTTTATGAACAAACCCGTAAAATTCACGCCACAGGTGAAGTTTACAGGAAACAAAAAAGCGATCAAGAAGATTGGGTCTAACTTTAGAAACCGGGTTTTTGGCAGTTTCTGCGGGCTGTAACGCGTCTTCTCGTAAAAAAAGCCGGTTTGTGACCAGTCGTGCGTCTACGACTATTAAAGCAAAGTGCGATCGCCTCAAGTTAAACTCAAAGGCGATCGCTCTTAATTCGACTCAAGTAGGACTCACAAAGCCCGCGTTACACAAACTATACATTTACAACAAAAACATTTGCCGTAAGCTCGCTTTGAGCAACCCCTTGAACGATACCCAAATAGTTAGTACCGAGTTTAATTGCCGTAGCACTGACACCAGATCCTCCATTCAGATTCAAACTTACAGCTTCAAAGGTGAGGCTGGCAAATGTATTCCCGTCAGTTAGACCAATTCTGTCCCCATTAAAGTCTACAATCACATCTGCATCTACTAACCGGGTTGCCGCCGCCTGCCCCCCAGCGAGAATAAATGTATCGCGTCCGCCATTACCTGTGAGGATGTCTTGACCGCGATCGCCACTTAGTAAGTCGTCGCCGTTACCGCCATTGAGGACATCATTTTCTTTACCGGCCCGGATATTGTCATTGCCATCTCCTCCGGTGAGAGTATCGTTCTCATTGTTGCCGAATATCTGGTCGTCGCCAGTACCGCCCTCAATCTCATCCGACTCTTTACCGCCCGACAAAACGTCGTTGCCTACCCCTCCGTCGATTGTATCGGCTCCTTGCATTCCGTTAATGTTATCAATGCCGCTTGTCCCGGTAATATTGTCGCTGCCAGATAGCGCCAATATTTGTTTGCCAGCAGCACCCGGAGGAAGTGATGACAGCACAGTATTGTCATTATCGTCCGAGAGGTTGTAAAACTGACCGCTAACAGTGTTTGCTGGTTGTCCAGTAGGATTGCCAGGGGCGGGGGCATTGATTGCAGGTGCCGCGATCACTACTGGTGTACCACCAGGTTGTGTACCACCAGGTTGTGTACCACCGGGTTGTGTACCACCGGGTTGTGTACCACCGGGTTGTGTACCACCAGGTTGTGTACCACCAGGTTGTGTACCACCAGGTTGTGTACCACCAGGTTGTGTACCACCAGGTTGTGTACCACCAGGTTGTGTACCACCAGGTTGTGTACCACCAGGTTGTGTACCACCAGGTTGTGTACCACCAGGTTGTGTACCACCAGGTTGTGTACCACCAGGTTGTGTTGGTGGTGCGATAATGGGGGTGTCGCCACTCCGGGGGGTCAACGTGACGGTACCTTGAGGAACAGTGACCTGTAACTCGTAATCAGAAGCTGTGGCAGTGGGAAATGGAGTGTTGTTACTGCTGACGCGGATTCTGTAGTTAGTATTTGCTTGGCGCGCGACTCCAGTAAGCTGGGCGTTCTTACCGCCGCCGCCGTCATCATCTTGAGCAACAACAACGCCAGTATCAGCGTTGACGACTTCCACATAAGGGTCAAAGCCATTTGTCGTGCTGCTGAGAGCAATGTTGAGAGGTTGGCCCACCAAGGATGTAGTTACTAGAAATTCATCAGCAAGTGTGTTGAAACCACTGGGAGATCGAAAAGTAAAGTCTTTGCTGCCCTCCAATTTACCAGTTAATGTAACGGCAGGGGTGCCGGTTATAGGGGTGCCGCTAAAGGTGCTACCTCTCGGAACTAAACTGATATCGCCCACAGGAATGCTGACCTGTAAACTGTAGGGATTAGTAGACGACGGGGGGAGTTGATCATAACTGGTAACGCGAACTTTGTAATTAAGGCCGCCAGCAATTGTGAAAGAATTAGGAGTGAAGGGATCGTCGTTACCAGGACCGTCCATAGGCTGACCGGGTGCAATCACGGAGTTAAGATTATTAAATGCTACCTCAGTATCGTCTGAATCAGCAATGACCTCACCAGTCTGGGCAGTTATAACTTCCAGGAAAGTGTTATATTTGGCTGAATCTGTAGCCGTAAGAGAAAGCGTGACAGGTTGCCCGATCGCAGATGTATTTAAGTCATATTCATCAGCCCGCGTGAAGCCGCCGCCGGGAGCTGGAAAAATAATGTCATTTTGATCCAGTTGACCAGTTTTTGTATCAGTATTTGCCATTGGAGTTGACCTCAAAAAATAAAGTTTGAACCGAATGATGCTTTAATTTCCCTGACTCAGGATCGATACTGCGGGAAGTAGCAGTAATTTGTCTGTTAATTTGCCGGTATCTGTAAACTAATAGACCTATCTACTGCCGCAATGATATTGCTACACTTCCCGCGCCAATCACCTGTGCCGTCATGCTGAAATCTGGAACTAGATGCTAGCGCTATCTGTAGGTATTACAGAACGCGATCGCACCTTGTTGAAGCACAAGTAGATGTAACTAATAAACTAACTTTCGTACAAATTCCTGAACTTAGACCTGATAAACAATTGGTATGGTAATTCATAAATTGCCCTGCACAACATAGAATTTACACCTTAGTTTGGCGCCCGTCCCAAATTCTCTTCTTATAGCAACCGCCAGGATAGTTAGGACCAGTTCACAGACAAAAGTAGGTAGTTGTGATTTAGTAGGATCTGAACACCTGGATATGAATTTACCCAGCCCAGATATTTATCACCCGCTCCCCCGCGGCCCTACATTTAAAATTGTCCTAACTATCGAGGCAACTGCTAGAATAGTCATTCCTATTAGAGTTGAGATGTTCTCGCTAAATCCACCTGATTCAACAATAAGCCAGTTATGGCGGTGGCGTATGTGATAAAAAGTTATAAATAGTTAGTATTTTGCCTGCGCGTTATAATGATTATCAGGGGAACACTTCATTAGCCTAGTGATTTGGCTACTGCAACTGTCCCCAGGCGGGAACCTCAAAATTCCCAATGTAGGTGATCCGGTCGAAATTGCTAACTTTCTATAAATAAATGACTGTTGACGAAGCCCTCCTTTTTTTAGAATCCGTTCTTAAACCAGAACAGCTCAACGATATTCAAGAGCTAGTATTTCGGCACACTTGGGAAGGACGCTCTTATCCAGAGATTGCTAAGACGGCTGGTTATGATGCTGAGTACATCAAACTCGTCGGCTTCCAATTGTGGCAACTCCTCAGTCGAGTATTTGGGGAAAAGGTTAATAAAAGTAACGTTCACTCAGTCTTGCGGCGAAAGGCACCACAAATGCAAGTAGTCACAGCCCCATCAAACAGTACCTCTATTGATGAGATTAGAAATACTCAAGCCGATCGAAGTGACACTACTACTGACTGGGTAACAGGGGAAGGATCGACTGCCAATAAATGTCAAGATTGGGGTGAGGCGATCGATGTCTGTGATTTCTATGGACGTGCAGAAGAACTAGCTCTGTTAGAACAGTGGATTGTGCGCGATCGCTGCCGTCTAGTGATGGTGTTGGGTATGGGCGGCATCGGCAAAACGGCGAGTTCTGTCCAAATAGCAAAACGCATTCAGGAGCATTTTGATTATGTAATCTGGCGAAGTCTCCGCAACGCTCCACCTCTCCTCGACCTTCTAGCAGATTTGATTCAATTTCTCTCGAAACACAAGGAAACCGTTTTTTCGGATACTTTAGAGGGCAGAATCTCGCAGCTACTTGGATATTTACGAGCCTCGCGCTGTCTTTTGGTTATCGATAATGCCGAGTCAATTTTGCGATCGGGTGATCGCACGGGTGGCTATCGAGAAGGATATGAGGGTTACGGTCAATTACTTAGTTGTCTGGCAGAAACCCCCCATAAAAGTACCCTTGTGTTAACCAGTCGGGAGAAGCCGAAAGAACTAGCCACACAGGAAGGAGAAACCCTACCCGTTCGCTCATTACAACTGCCTGGTTTATCCACAGCAGCAGGACAGAAAATTTTTCAAGCCAAGGGTGATTTTTCAGGGTCAGAAGCTGAATGGAAAGCTCTAATTGAACACTATGCTGGGAATCCCTTGGCATTAAAAATGGTAGCTCCTGTTATTCGAGATTTATTTGATAGCAGTCTTTCTAATTTCTTAGAATTATTAAACCAAGTTACCTTAATTTTTGATGATATTCGCAATCTCTTAGACAGACAGTTCAATCGCCTCTCTGCTTTTGAAAAAGAGGTAATGTACTGCATCGCCATCAATCGAGAGCCAGTCTCATTTTTAGAAGTGCAGAAAGGTTTAGTAATAGAACTCTCGCCAACGGAACTCCTAGAGACGTTTGCTTCTCTTGCAAGGCGATCGCTCATAAAAAAAACCACAGGTGGCTTTACTCAACAACCCGTCGTCATGGAATACATAACAGAAGAGTTAATCGAACAGATATGCCAAGAAATAATTACTGCTAAAATTGACCTTTTCAAGAGCCATCCTCTCATCAAAGCCCAAGCAAAAGAGTATGTGAGGGATACTCAATCTCGCCTGATTCTCAACCCCATTGCCAAGCGACTACTCTCCTGTTTTGAAAGCCAGCGATCGCTAGAAAATCAGCTCAATCTCATTCTTACATATCTGCGAGGAAAGCCCGCACGGGAAACGGGATATGCGGCTGGGAATGTTATTAATCTCCTGCGGCAGATACAGACAGATTTAAGCGGCTGGGATTTTTCTAATTTAACGGTTTGGCAAGCTTATTTACCAGAGGCAAACTTACGGGCTGATTTAGCTACTTCTGTTTTTGCTGAAAACTTTGGTAGTGGTTTGTCAGTTGCCTTTAGTTTAGATGGAAAAGTGCTAGCGATGCGCGATACAAATGGTGAGATTCAGTTGTGACAACTCCCAGAAGCTAGGCTAATGATGAGCACCAAAGGACACCCCAGATAGTTAACCGATTTGAGAGATGAGTTTCACTTTCAGCCGATCGCCTGCTTCTGTTATTGTCTCCGCTAATACCATTTTCCTAAATTCCTGCTACAGATAAACCCTCTAATATGAATGGATATCCCGTCAAAGAAGCAATCACTTCGTTAGTCAGCTTTTTTAACTCTTTTTGCACTGTCTCTCTCAATTCTTCTATACCATCAAATCTCAACCATCTCAATTGTTCCTTGATATATCCCCACAGCCTTTCTATGGGATTCACTTCCGGACTATAAGCCGGTTGAAACAGCAAAATCACGTTTTCTGGTATACTTAGGTTCAATGAACAATGAAATCCTCCATTGTCTAGTTGAATTATATGCAAATCATCTGGATAAGCGGTGGCAAATAGCTCCAAAAACTTCTCAAAACACACTGTGTCTAGATGCGTAAATTCATAAAAAAATCCCTCTCCTGTTTGAGGTTCTACTACTCCATACAACCACAGATATATAAAGTCCCATTGCACTGCTCCGTGAGGCTTAATGCCTTTGCCAGTTAATTTCCTTCTTTGAATTGTGTGTAGCCCCATTCGACTTTCGTCTTGGCTCCAATATCGAATTTTTTGCCATTGCTTTAAAAAGCTCTCACTTTGACTCAGGCTGGCTTTTACTAAGGATGGCAGTTTTTTTTAAATTCTGCTACTGCACCTTTTTTCTGTTTTTCACTCACGGGACCCGGCACTTTTAATTTCCCTTTGAGTCGATATCTTGCCCACTGATGTACTGTTCGATATGCCACTTTTACTTCGCAGCAACTTGTCAGCCAGTGATGTACTTCTTTGTAGCTACTAAATCCTTCGGGTTCTTGTAATTCTTTTGATAATCTCTCTACAGTTTCAGGATTCATTATTCTTGGTCTTCCTGAACGAGGTTTCTGCAATAATAATTCTTCGATTCCCCCCGAACGATAACTAGACAACCATCTTTGTATTGTGGTACGATGTTTCCCTAACCGCACAGCAGCAGACAATACGCTGTCTACCGTTTGGGTTTTGAGCCAATACAGAACTTGCAGTTTTTCGTAGCAAGTCACATCTTTCTCTTTCCTCAGAAGAGCTTTCAGTTCTTCTTCTGTTTCCCGAATTTCAATTTTGACAACTCCTGACATTTTTATTCTTTATATTTGGGTACTAATTCACAAAAAAGACACCTACTAACTGTAGCACTATTTTAGGAAATTGGTATAACAACTCGCTTGACTTAGGCATGGACAGGGCTGGGTGGGCAGTGCCCACCTTACCCATTTTTTAACTGTCAACTGTTAACTATTTTCAAACCATCTCTGGCGAAACTTGCATTGCCGGCTGCGGCTGGAACTGGAACAGCGAATAAACCACATTGCGGCGGATATCCGTCATCATGTCCAAAAACAGCTCATAACCTTCAGTTTTGTACTCGATCAGCGGGTCTTTCTGGCCGTAACCACGCAGCCCTACAGACTCGCGCAAAGCATCCATTTGTTGCAAGTGTTCCCGCCACAAAGTATCAATTTGCTGCAAAATAAAGAACCGTTCCGCATCTCGCATCAATTCCGCTCGGATTGCATTAACTTCCGCTTCTTTAATGTCGTAAGCATTGCGGACTTGTTCGTGCAGGAATGTTTTAATTTCCTCAACGGACAAATCTTCTAGTTGATCCGGTGTCATGTCAGCGAGCAGATAAACAAATTCCTTCACCTTGCTCACAAGTTTGTCGAGTTCCCATTCTTCCGAAGGTAAATCGGGATTGATGTATGCTCCTACGATGTCATCCATCGTCTGTTCGGCATACTTAATTACCTGTTCTTTGGAGTCCAAACCCTCCAATACTCGGCGACGTTCCGCATAGATTGCTCGACGCTGATTGTTCATCACTTCGTCGTATTCAAATACCTGCTTGCGGATGTCGTAATAGTAGGTTTCGACTTTTTTCTGAGCGCCTTCTAGGGAACGAGTCAGCATTCCCGATTCGATCGGCATATCTTCCTCAACACCGAAAGCCTTCATCAAACCGGCCACCCGTTCGCCGCCAAAAATCCTCAGCAAATTGTCTTCCAAACTCAAGAAAAACCGTGTAGAACCAGGGTCTCCTTGGCGTCCCGCCCGGCCGCGCAACTGATTGTCGATCCGGCGCGATTCGTGGCGTTCTGTACCGATGACGTGCAAGCCTCCCAACTGCACGACTTCATCGTGTTCGGTGCTGGTAAAAGCATCGTATTCGCTGCGAGTTAAATTGTAAGCTTCCCGCAACTTTTGAATTACCGGGTCTTTTGTCGGCGCTTTTTCCGAAGCTATAGCCACGATATCATCGGCTTGTAATTCCGAGAGCGATCGCTCCCCATACTGCTTCACCGCCAATTCCACCGCCGCCTTGAGCATTTGCTCGGCATTTTTCGATAGCTGCGTCGGGAAAATCTGCGCCGAAGCTTTCCAAGACTTTACCTTTTTCGTAGTCGGAGCAAAACCTTGAGGTGCGGGGCGGCCACTAATACCCGGTACTTGCACCACCGAAAACCCGTCGTCATCCTCGGGTTGCACGATTCGGGGCATAAAATACTCCCGCAACTTGAGGCGCGCCATGTACTCAGAATTACCGCCCAAAATAATATCCGTACCGCGTCCCGCCATGTTTGTGGCGATCGTCACGGCGCCTTTGCGTCCGGCTTGAGCAATAATTTCTGATTCCCGCTCCACATTTTCCGGTTTAGCATTCAGCAAATTGTGAGGAATTTTCCGTTCCAGCAGCAGCCGCGACAGCAACTCCGACTTTTCCACACTCGTAGTGCCCACCAGCACCGGCCGACCGATCTCGTGCATTTCCGCGCATTCTTGGGCGATCGCATTCCACTTCCCCGCCTCCCCCTTATAAACCATATCCGAAAGGTCAGTACGGCTGGTAATCCGGTTAGTGGGAATCAGCGTTACTTCCAGATTGTAAATCTTCTCAAACTCCGTCTCTTCAGTCTTCGCCGTCCCAGTCATCCCCGACAGCTTCGGATAAAGCAAAAAGAAATTCTGATAAGTAATTGTCGCCAGTGTCTGAGTTTCCGGCTGAATTTCCGCCCGTTCCTTCGCTTCGATCGCCTGGTGCAAACCGTCGCTCCAGCGCCGTCCCGGCATCACCCGGCCGGTAAACTCATCCACAATCACGACTTCGCGATCGGGATTGACGATGTAGTTAATATCCTTAATAAACAATTCCTTCGCCTTAATCGCATTAAAAATGTAATGCGCCCAAGGGTCAGCCGGGTCGTACAAATCCGTAACACCCAACAACCGCTCAGCTTCACCAAACCCTTCATCGGTCAACAGCACATTCCGAGCCTTTTCGTCAACCTCGTAATGTTCTTCATTTTCCTTTCTCAGAGCAGCAGCTACCTCAGCCGCCCGCAGATACTTCTCACTGGGGCGTTCCACCTGGCCGGAAATAATTAAAGGCGTCCGTGCTTCATCAATCAGCACCGAGTCAACCTCGTCAATCACGCAGAAATTAAAAGGACGCTGCACTACATCTTCCATGACCGTAGCCATGTTGTCGCGCAAATAATCAAAGCCGACTTCGCTGTTAGTCGCGTAGGTAATATCGCAGCTATAATTTTTCTTTCGTTCCACCTGATCCATGCCCTGCTGAATCAGTCCCACAGTCAACCCCAGGAAGCGGTGTACCTGTCCCATCCATTCCGCGTCCCGCCTTGCGAGATAATCGTTGACGGTGATGATGTGTACGCCTTTACCGTTGAGGGCGTTGAGGTAAGCCGGCAGCGTCGCCACCAGAGTTTTGCCTTCACCGGTTTTCATTTCGGCAATTTGGCCTTTGTGCAGGATAATGCCCCCGAGGAGTTGGACATCAAAGTGGCGCATTCCTAAAACCCGTTGTCCCGCTTCCCGCACCACTGCAAAAGCCTCGGGCAAGATTTCGTCTAGGATCTCTTTCTCCTCGTTGAGAGATTTAGCTTTTGCCAGACGTTCTTGAAACTCCGCCGTTTTTCCTCTGAGGCCGTCGTCTGAGAGTGCGCGGATGTCTTGTTCCAAAATATTGATATCAGCTACCCAAGGCTGAAATTTTCTAAGTTTGCGCGCGTTGGGATCGCCTAGCAGATTTTTAAACATGGCAGGAGAGGCAGATTTTTAATAATTTAGCTATTAGCTTTCAGGGTTACGGGCTGTAGTGTTAGCCACAACATATACCCTCCCCGATTGTAGCAATCATTGGCTCTCCTCGGCCGTGGCTGCGGTCGATCGACCGATTTTGGATTTTAGATTTTGGATTTTAGATTGAATAATCGATCGATTTTGGATTTTGGATTTTGGATTTTCGATTGAATAGTTGACCTCTGTTCCCGGTTATTAAGGGGATGGAGGGCCCTAATCGTCAAACAGCAGACTGACCGATCGCATTTTTGGTGAAACTTCCGCAAGTGCGATCGACCGATTTGAGATTTGCGATTTTCGATTGAATAATTGACCTGTGTTCCCGGTTATTAAGGGGATGGAGGGTCATAATCGTCAAACAGCAGACTGACCGATCGCATTTTTGGTGAAACTTCCGCAAGTGCGATCAACCGATTTGAGATTGGCGATTTTCGATTGAATAATTGACCTGTGTTCCCGATTATTAAGGGGATGGAGGGCCCTAATCGTCAAACAGCAGACTGACCGATCGCATTTTTGGTGAAACTTCCGCAAGTGCGATCGACCGATTTGAGATTTGCGATTTTCGATTGAATAATTGACCTGTGTTCCCGGTGATTAAGGGGATGGAGGGTCATAATCGTCAAACAGCAGACTGACCGATCGCATTTTTGGTGAAACTTCCGCAAGTGCGATCGACCGATTTGAGATTTGAGATTTTCGATTGAATAATTGACCTCTTTGCGACCGCTTTCGCGAAAGCAACGCTTACGCATTACACCAGTCTGCAAAGCGATCTCGCTTGCTATTTAGCTACCCTTGAACAACGAAACTATACTTAAATATTGCACCAGTCGAATAATCTCACATTTCCTCTGCCCTGCTTGACAACAGGGGTTAAAACCCAAAGTTGATTTCTGGCCTCTGTGACCCTGGTGAAATTTCCCAATTGGTGCATTGTCCTGCTTAGAGTCACCCAGCACATCCATGACTTTTCCACTCAAAGCACGTTTGAAGAGCCAGAAGAATTCACCAAAAATGGTGAGGCCGTTAATTAACCAACATTGGTTGGTGCGGATCGTCCTGCGCTCCATTTCCTACTTCCGCAAAGACTTATGGCTGATCGTCACGCTTTTGCTTTTGATCGGGGCATCGGTGCTTTTCAACCTTCTCAACGCCTGGCCGATGGCGATTCTAGTCGATACGGTTTTGTCACCAACTCCGAAATCCAACTGGATTCATACGCTGTTTCTTGCTCCGTTCGGTGAAAGTACGCTGAACCGAATTTTCGGAATGGCGTTCGTCGCGACGATCATCAGAATCCTGAGTGATACCGTCTTCATGCTTCGTAGGATGTTGAACTACCGCATCCAGTACAACGGAACCTTGCGCGTTCGCACCGAACTCTACGACAAAATGCAGGCGCTTAGCCTCGGCTGGCACGGTTCCCGATCGCAGGGTGACGCAATCTATCGGTTGAGCTACGATAGCCTCGGGCCGTGGGGGGTAATCGATACGCTCATCGGCTCCACTGCCGCATCGGTGACGCTGACGGCGATGATTTGGATTATGCTGTCGCGTCACGTCCTTCTCACCGTGTTTGCACTTTCGTTCACGCCGCTTTTAATACTGGCGAATTGGTACTTCGAGGGAAGGATTAGGCGTCGAGCCTTCGAGTCGAAGCAGACCGATGCGGTGATGACCTCAACCATGCAGCAAGCTATAGAGTTGATCGGGCTGATTCAGTCCTTCGGTCGAGAAGCAACGGAGTCGCGGCGCTTCACAGGGGCGGTCGATCGCAGCGTCACTGCCTCCATGCGGCTCCATTGGCAAGAGAACCTCTATCCGCTAGCGGTTCAGGTAGTCTTCGCTCTGGGAAGTGGGGTAATCTTCGGCTACGGCGGATACCTAGTCTATCGCGACCAGTTCTTGCGTCCGGTGCCCGACGGCGTGACCATTGGCGATCTGCTCGTATTCATGGCGTACCTCAATCAGTTCTGGGACCCGATAGGTTGGGTGTTGGGGTTTACTACTAAGATCCAGACGTTTGTAGCTTCATGCGATCGCGTTTTTACGGTGATCGACGAGCCTCCTGCGATCGCAGACGCGCCTGATGCGCGATCGCTTCCCGTCCAGCCCCGCACGCTAGCACTTGCCGACGTGAGCTTCGAGTACAACTCTGGGCAACCGGTCTTGCGGAACATCAGTGCTAGTATCGAGCCGGGTCAGATGGTGGCGTTTTTGGGCCCTAGCGGGACGGGAAAGAGCACGCTGCTCAATCTTTTGCCGCGCTTCTATGACCCGACATCGGGCAGCGTCCTCCTCGACGGTGTTGACCTCCGCACCCTTAAGGTGGCCGACGTTCGCAAACACATGGCGATCGTCTCGCAAGGCAGCCCACTCTTCCCCGGAACGATCGCCGAGAATATCGCCTACGGTCGCCCGGATGCTCTGCTCTCCGATATTCGGGAGGCGGCGGTCGAATCCGGGGCTGCCGAGTTCATCGAAACCTTGCCGGAGCAGTATGATACTTTAATCGCTGAGGGCGGTCAGAACCTCTCGGGCGGACAGCGACAGCGCCTAGCTATCGCGCGGGCGCTCGTCACTAACGCTCCCATTCTCATCCTCGACGAACCCACGAATGCGCTGGACTTGAAGCACGAGCAGTGGGTCATAGAGACCCTGCAACGTCTGCGCCGCAAAAGAACGATCATCTTGGTCACGCACCGACTCGAAACTGCCGTAGACTGCGATCGGATTTTTGTGATGCAGGAGGGGGAGATTGTCGAGTCTGGTACCCACGTCGAACTCCTTACCGAACAGGGACTCTACTACCGAATGTTGGGCTACGGTACAGTAAAATCAACAGGACTTACGCACAAACCCTCCATAGAGTAGGGGCACGACATGGCGAACTTATCTGACTCTTTTCAAAGGATTTTAGATTTTAGATTTTAGATTTTAGATTGAATAATTGACCTCTGTTCCCGGTTATTAAGGGGATGGAGGGCCCTAATCGTCAAACAGCAGACCGATCGCATTTTTGGTGAAAAGTCCGAAAGTGCGATCGGGTTTTACTCGCGCAAAAGCTACATACTTCTAAAAAGGCACTGGCGATCGATTTCCCTCACCCGCCACCAAATCCCACAACACATCAATACCTGAGCCGAGATATTCTGTATCCTGATGGCGATCGATCCATTGCACAACAGCAGGCAAAACCTCACTAGATTTCAAACTCAACTTGCCCAAGGCTTCTACTACCGACCAAGGCCTGCTATCCTCTTCATCTTTGAGACGTAACAGCAGGGCGCTGATGACTGCTTCTGAAGTATTTCCCAACTTACCCAAGGCTTCTGTTGTCTCACGGCGCACCCAGTCCTCCTCATCTTCTAGACTTCGCAGCAAGGCACTGATGACAGATTCTGAAGCATTTCCTAACTTGCCCAAGGCTTCTGCTGCCCAGCCACGCACATCCTCGTTCCCATCTTCGAGACGTAACAGCAAGGCGCTGATGACGGATTCTGAAGCATTTCCTAACTTGCCCAAGGCTTCTGCTGCCCAGCCACCAACCAAGGGAGTTTCGGGAGACTTTATAGATCAGCTCTTAACGAACGTCAACAGATATCGAAAAATGACCACTATTATCACCAGTAAGTGGATCGTTTATTCCTAAATATAATTCTCCTTCATTTATGACAGTTATCTCTTTGTCCGCACCTATTTCAAATAGTTCACCACTTGCAGATATTTTCCCAACTAGCACTCCTGCTGGTCTTCCACGAAAGAAACATTCTGCGTGAGGGCAAGGGTTGTTGGAATTACCTGCGGGAGTGGCTTCCCCATAAGATCCATGGTTTGGCCAAAAAATGATTACACCTGATGCTTTTACTCTTAAAACTTGACCAGCTTTTACATATATACCTGTTGGATACAACCCAAAAAAATCTCCACGTAATGCTATCTCTTTGTGTAATTGACTGGATAGAATATTTGTACCTAATGCGAAGTAGCTTATTGCTCCAGTCATAACAAACAAACCTAGAATAATCGCAGGTACATATGGCTTGAGTTGAAATTTTGGTTGCAATTTTGCTAAGGCCACCTGTGCATTGGGTAACCGCTTTTCCAGATGGGGTTCAGTCATCTGGTTTAACCATTTTGTGAAAGCAGGACTGATATTAGGAGTAGATCTGAATTGAATTTGCAGGTTTTTTTGTGGTAGTTCCGTTGGGTGTTTACCAGTCACTAAATAAATTAGAGTTGCTCCTAACCCATAAAGATCAACCGCAGGAGTAATGCGTCCAGTAAATTGTTCGGGCGGCATATATCCATAGCTACCGACCAATGTCATGGTTCCTTTTTCTACAATAGTCTGTGTACCGACCGCTCCAAAATCTACCAAGTGGATTTGGTCTGCAATATCTCCAAAACCATCGGCTAACAAAATATTGCTTGGTTTAATGTCTCTATGGATTAAAGGGGGACGATGTCCATGGAGATATATCAATATTTCTAAGATTTTCTGGGCAATTTGCCGCAGTTCCGCTTCACTAAACCCATGTCCAGATTGTAAGTATTGCTCCAGGGATTTTCCTCTAATATATGTTTGAACCAATGCGATTCCTTTATTCTTTTGTGAGTTGATTTCTATATAGTCTAGATAACGAGGAATCGCTGGATGAGAAAGGGTTTTCAGTGTTTTTATTTCTCGCTTGAATAGTTTTATATCTGCCCAAGTAAGATTTTGGCCAAACCAAAGAATTTTAACTATAACTTGTTGTTCAGTTTGTTGGTCAATTGCCAGGAAAACTTCTCGGCCTGCTTTTTGACTGAGTCGTTCTTGAAGTTGATATCGATTTTTCAAAATCATAAAAATTAGGGATGTATTCTAGTCAGATAGTCAATTCAATAATCTCCTAAACTTTGTCTAGAAAATGGGTGGCGTACTGATGTAAAGTTACCTTACTTAAATCAGGACCAATCCTGTCAGAAGTTTGTAAAAATCCCGTAATATACAAAGAGTTAGGAGAGTCGAAGTAAAAACATAACCTTAAGTTTAATGCGAGTTTCATAACTCGTCAACAACAGAAAATCTTTGCTCTTCCCAAATTGCCCCTAATTGCACCCCAACATTATAGGGCAAAACATTTACACTAGCTCCTGTATCCAGTAAACCCATAACCTCAACAGAACGATTTTGATAAGTTAGTATTAAAGGCAGATACGGAACATCAGCTAAAACACCAAGTCCATCTCGTTTAGGTTGAAAAGGATATCGCCTACTATTAAACATTTTGAGTTTGTTTCTGCTCTGTTTCTAGTAACTGCGTCATTTGCTCTGCTGCACTATTAGAAGTATGCACTGAATATATAATTTCAGCAGATTCATTACCCATTACAATTCCTTCTTCTTTCGCCAATTCTGCTATTAAAAACAGCATCATTTTAAACTTTTCAGCACGAGATAATTGCCGGATTTGGGCTAATAATTCAATATTTGACATAAAACGCCATAGAATTAGTTTTTACATTTTACCCTGATCTTGAGATTTAAACCACTCCAAAACAGCACAGCCTAAGCGTAAGTTTTGAACGGGCCCCAGAGCCCGCCCCGATCGCCATTATTGAAAATGCGGTCACATCTCAGGTCAGATTAAGCCTCGTTTGAAACAGGGCGCGGCACTTCGTAAGTCAAAAAGTCATAGGCCATTTTCGTATTCGGAAAAATTGCCTGCGCTTCCTTGAGCAAATCATCTAAAACGATCGCATTCCCTGGAGCATAGCGCGGGCTAAAATGCGTCATAATTAGCTGTTTAGCCCCAGCAATCAAAGCAACTTGAGCCGCCATTGTTGAAGTTGAATGCAGGCGATCGAAGGCCATTTGAGCATCTTGATGAGCAAAAGTAGCTTCATGAACTAACAAATCGGCATCCTTCGCCAATTCCACGGCTCCCTCACAAAAAACCGTGTCAGTACAATAAACAAACTTGCGCCCGATTTGATCCGGGCCACAAAAATCAGTACCTTTAAACTGTCGCCCGTCCTCTAACTTTACCGTCTTTCCTTGTTTTAATTGACCGTAAACTGGCCCCGAAGGAATACCCACAGCCTTTGCTTTTTCAACATCAAAATGTCCCGGCCGGTCTTTCTCAGTTACTCGATAACCAAAAGCAGTAACTCGGTGCTTCAAAGGGCCGCAGCTAACAATATATTCGTCATCTTCATAGATGACTCCCTCGTGAATTTTGTGTACCTTAACCGGGTAAGAAAAATGAGTTTGAGAATAGCGAACGCCAGCTTGCAAATATTCTTCAAGTCCCGGAGGCCCGTAAAGATCGATGCGCTTGACATTCCCCGCCAAACCGCAGCTAGCCAGCAAACCCATTAAGCCGAAAATATGGTCGCCATGCAAGTGAGTGATGAAAATGCGGCTTAGTTGGCTGACTTTTAGGTCGCTGCGGAGAAACTGGTGCTGAGTTCCTTCGCCGCAGTCAAACAGCCAGAGTTCCGCTCGCTGGGGCAAGCGGAGGGCGATGCTGGAAACGTTGCGCGATCGCGTGGGTACGCCGGAGCTAGTTCCGAGAAATGTAATCTGCAAGAGTCAAATCACCTCAATTAAATCTTAAAAAATATGTTACATATATCCAGAGTGCGCTCACTCAGACATATAGGAAATAGTCGCAGACAGGAACAGGGATTTATCCCGCTTCCTGCGAACATCTATTCGCTAAAATCATTTTTGACAAGCGCACAGAGTGATCAACCCAATTCTAACGTTTTGTTTCTTCCGTTCCCCTTCCTTTTTCCCTTCCCTTCCCTTGCCTTAAAAATTCTTAAACTCATACAGCACAGGAGGAAAATTTTCAAATGCAGTCAGGAGTATTTTTTGCTTCCGTTTTTTCGACATTAAAAAAACGCTACTTTTGGATTTCGCTGTTGTTTTGGCTGGTAATGGTAGCCCCAGCACAGGCCGCGCTGATCTTGCGAGTTGCGGTAGAAGACGGAGCAAGTCAGGTAAAAGTCGGCAGTTCTACTAAGGCTGCAATCCGCGACGGTAGCGGGCGCAATTTGGGGGAACTGTCGGCAAACAGTTCTCAGTCAGCTCAATTTCGATCGGGAAAAGTGGCTCTTGGTCGCTGGGCCGCCAACCAAGTTTGGATCGAGCCGACGGGGAATGGTTATGTTTGGATTGGCGATCGTTGGTATCGGGGACGCACGCTTCTAGTTCCTCAGAGAGGAGGCTTGACTGCTGTCAACTACGTCAATATCGAACAATATCTCTACAGCGTTCTCGGCGCCGAAATGAGTGGCAATTGGCCTCAAGAGGCTTTGAAAGCCCAAGCAGTCGCAGCCCGTTCCTACGCTATCCACCAGCGCCTGAAAAGCGAAACTGACCTTTACGACGTGGACAATACTCAGTCTTCGCAGGTTTATAAAGGACTCCAAACAGAATCTTCTGGGACTTATTCCGCAGTCGATGCAACCGCAGGTCAAGTTCTGGCTTACAACGGTCAGATAATTTTAGCCGCTTTCCACTCTGCGTCTGGGGGACATACTGAAAATGTCGAGGATGTTTGGACGGAACCTCTGCCTTACCTGCGTGGTGTTCCTGACTTCGACCAAGGGGCGCCGGTTTACCAATGGAAAGAAAATTTTTCTCGGGCTCAAATCAGCAGTAAGATTTCTGGCGTGGGCAATGTGATCTCCATGAAGCCAGAACGGACTACCGCTTACGGCAGCGTTTTGAGGATGAAAGTAGTCGGAGATGGCGGTTCTAGGGTCATGACAGGCGCAGATTTACGCCGGGTTTTAAATTTGAGGAGTACGCGGTTTACCGTGATTCCTCAGTATGGGGGTGGGAACCCAAGGAACAGTGGCCAAGCTCCTACCGGTTTTCAAGTGGCTGGCAAAGGTTTCGGTCACGCTGTAGGAATGAGCCAGTGGGGGGCCTACAATTTGGCCAGACAGGGATACGGCTACCAGCAGATTTTGTTGCACTATTACCGAGGTGCTACTTTGGCTAGAATTGCAGTGCAATAACTGGTGGGAATGGGCAAGAGAGAAGGAAGAAGGAAGAAGGAAGAAGGAAGAAGGAAGAAGGAAGAAAGAAGAAGGAAGAAGGAAGAAGGAAGAAGGAAGAAGGGAAAAACGGCTATTCCTGTATCTGTGACTGCCGTGTCCTGAATACAGGGAATTGGGAATGGGGAACTTGTACGGCCCTTTGACTACGCTCAGGAACCGCGTAGTGGCAGGCCAGGAACCGCGTAGCCGAAATATTGGAAAGTGGGAATTGGGAATGATTAATGACTAATGACTAATGACTGACGACTGATGACTGATCACTAACTACATGACTAACTACATTAAGGATTGCTATGCAAAAGTGGGAGTATTTATTTGTGGATGCGAATATGTATCCTTTTGGAAACAAGCTGATTAGTTTATATGTAAACGGTGAAGAACAGCGAGAGTGGAAACAAGGCTCACTGCATCTATTTGTCAATCATTTGGGGGAGGAGGGATGGGAACTTGTGGCTCTAGATCACGACTCTAAGTATGACCAAAATTGTTTGATTTTTAAACGCCCTAAGCTTATTTAATAAAACTCGGAGTATAAAAATTTATGACATCAATAAAGATTGAGATTTTCCCCACTTATTAACAACGAGCTAAAAGCCCGTTCCCCAACAAAAATATTTTATTGTGGAACAGGCTTACTGCCTATTCTTGAAAAGAGGGCAAGATTTTAGGGCAACCTAACTTAACAACAAAAAACTGTTTTTTTCATTAGTATTACAAGTTGTCCGAGCGATCGATCCGGCGCTGCCATTCGGCATCTATTTTGGCTGACTGTTCTAGTTCTTGTTGGGTTAATTCTGTTTCTGTTGTATAAGCCAAGTCTTCTCCAGTCAAAACGTTTTCTGCTGCAAATTCCCGGGCGTAGGCCAGTTTCTTGAGCAAGTTGGCATCGGGTTCGTTTAATAACATTGCTCGCTGCTGACGCTCTTGATTGCGGGATTCTATGCGGCTATTTTTCCACTGAATCCAGAAGTAGCGAATTAAAGGAATTGCGAGAAATCCGACGCCGTAAATCAGGAGCATGGGATAAACAGCGCTGACGAAACCGATAAACCCACCGACGAGCAAATTATTACTTAATAGATTCCCCAAAACTAGCGCACCAACCAGATTGACGGCTCCCAAGCCTGCTGCGAGCAAGATTTTGCCGGAACTGGCCTGACTGAAACGCCACAGCATTTCTCGCAAATAAGCTGCTACTGGTTCAGAATTTCTCTCGGTGGCTGTGGTTTGCAATTGCGGAAAATGGTAGACTATTTGCCCTTCGGGACTGACTTCGGGACGGCCGTCAAAACGAGCGAGAGCCGGTAGCATATATTCTTCGTATTCTTGGGCGTATCCCTGTCCGAGATTGTCGAGATACGGGGCAATTTGTTCGGCGGCGACTGCGCCTCGGTTGTTGCGAATTGTGGTGGCAATATCGCTCCACTTGCGCTCTTCTAGATTGTTATTGGGATTGCCGTCTCCAAATATAAAGGAGAAAACTGCTTCCAGAAAACTCATCTGGGGTTTTGGGTCATCATTTAAGCGCGATCGCTGCTGGTGGTATCGTTGGTCGTGGTTCCAGTAAAATATCCCGCTTAAGTCGTTCCACAAGTAGGGAAAAAACGAAAAGCCGCCGCCTCTGTCGCCCCCGCCACCACCGTCTCCTCCTCCCCCGTTATTGCTGTCGCTGCTGGAGAGTAAACTGGAGACTAAAATAGTGATAGCAACAAAAATTAAGAGGATGGAAGCTACCAGCACTATGCCAAAAGATATCCGAATCAGGTAAAATAAAACTCGCCAGATTTTTTGCCACCATTCCTGCAACTGCAAGCGCCAAAATTTGTTCCGCAAAATATCTCGAAAGTTGTTGGGAAATAGGTAGGCAATGTCGCCGGATTCTGCTACTTGCAGGTTGCCGCCTGCTTCGGAGGCGAGGGTTAACAGTTCTCGCTGGGCAAAATTGACATCTAATCCAGCTTTTGCCACCACGTCTCCAACCGTAACGCGGTAGCCAAGTTGTTCGACGGCTTGCATAATGGTGGGATTCGGAGCCATAGGTTTCTCTCTGTGAAAATTACCTGGTTATTTTTATTATATATTGCGGGAATTCGAGCTGGTTTTGGTGATCGAGTTTCTGATTTTTTTTTGAGGATGCCCTTGACTTGGGGGCAAAATATTGCTAGTGTTTTGCCGAATAACTTTTAAGTGTTGGCTAAACTCGGATAGCTTAATAAAACTTTGTGATTGAATTTCTCCTCGGCAGGCTATTTGCTTGTTTGCTCTGAGGGTCAACGAGGGGGATGCTGGGTACAGTTAGTAGGGGAGGGGGCGCGCGATCGCCCGTTGGCATTAGTTTTCGCAATCCGAAGGAAAGCCATCGAAGAGGATTGCTCCTACACCCTCCAGCAGAACTTTTTCCGCCGGTGCGGTTTTTTGTAAGTTTTGTGTAGAGTGCGAGAGAGAGGTTAAAGAAATCTGGTTTTTTTGCAAGTCTTGCAAGACTTATATAAAATAGATAGAGCTTGCGAGAGTGTTAAACCCAAGGGCGTGTTTTAAGGTTCGCAGTTGCGATCGACTAAACTTTTTAGCGCCCTCAACACCACGGCCCACTACAACAGTGGCGCAATTATTAATAGGAAAACTTTACAGGCTAATTTTTCTGATTAGCCACTAACCAAAGAATCGCATATGCCAAGAACTCAACGCAACGATAACTTTATTGACAAAAGTTTCACGGTAATGGCTGATATCATCCTGAAGATGATGCCGGCGAAAAAGCAGGCGAAGGAAGCTTTTGCTTATTACCGAGATGGTATGTCAGCTCAAGCAGATGGCGAATATGCTGAAGCGCTGGAAAATTATCATGAAGCGCTGAAGTTGGAGGAAGATCCTTACGATCGCAGTTATGTCTTGTACAATATGGGGCTGATCCATACTAGCAACGGCGAACACGATAAAGGTTTGGAATATTACAGCGAAGCCCTGGAGCTCAATCCGAGAATGCCACAAGCACTGAATAATATTGCTGTGATTTACCACTATCAAGGGGAAAAAGAAAAGGAAGCGGGCAATCTTGAAGCGGCGGATGGGCTGTTTGATAAAGCGGCGGATTATTGGAAGGAAGCTATTCGCTTGGCCCCGAACAATTACATTGAGGTACAAAATTGGCTGAAGACGACAGGTCGAGCGCAAATTGATTTGTATTTTTAACCTCAGTTGTTAGCTACAAGAAGCCTGATTGGGTAAACCGAAAGTTGTGGGTTTTAAGTGTTGAGTGGTGAATTGAAAACTCTTTCACTTAAAACTTACAAATCACCAGTCAAAACTACTCACTAAGTCCCAATTACAGATTTTTATGATTGACAGAGAAGAAGTTCGGAAAGTAGCGAATTTAGCGAGATTGGAATTAACGCCCGAAGAAGAAGAGCAGTTTACTGGTCAACTTAACGGTATTTTGGATTATTTCGAGCAGTTGAGTGAACTAGATACGACTAAGGTGCAGCCGACAACGCGGGCGATCGATGTTAGTAATGTGATGCGATCGGACGATTTGCAACCTTTTGCTAAGGGAGAAAGTATTTTGGAGGGAGCTCCCGATCGCGATGGAGAGTTTTTTAAAGTGCCTAAGATTATGTAGGGTTCGCGCTACGCACCTAACTTAGGAAAATCTCTTGAGGGGCCCGCTAGAAGTGCAGCTCCTACAAGCAGATTAAACTAACTTTGGAATAGGCAATAAGTAAGACCAGTAAAAGCCACCCCACAAGCCGATTAAACTGATATAAGTCTAAAACAATCTCACTCATAGGGATAAATCTGTAAAGTTCATTCTTGGGGTGACAAATAGTCATGTATGTATTAATTGGTGGAGCAGGAATGATGGGGCTGGGTTTAGCCCAGCAGCTATTAAAACTCGGTCATACGGTTGCAATCCTCGATGCCGACCCGCTTGCGTGTCGCTTTGCTCGTGAAAAAATCGGAGTGATGGCATTTGAAGGCAGTGCGGTGAGCACAACGGTGCTTCTGGAAGCGGGAATTAAACAAGCAAACGCAGTCGTTGCAGCACTCAGGGATGATGCACTGAATTTAGCGCTGATCACCCTATCCAGAAGCTATGGCATTTCCCATATTGTGGTGCGAATGCGCGATCGCGAATTCATGGAAGCCTATCGACTTGCCGGAGCCAGTCACATCATCAGCACTATTGATTTGGCAGTTGCATCAATGGCGAATGCGATTGAATACCCCCAAATCGAGTCGATGATGCACTTTGAACACGGGCAAGTCGAGGTACTAAAGCTGCCAGTTCCAGGCGATTGCAAGGTGGCAGGTCGCACCGTTGCTCAAATTGCTCAAGACCCCCGTTTTCCAAAAGGTTCGCTGATTATTGGTTATCAATGCCATGCCTGCGCCAATTTGGAGATTCCGAACGGCAATACAGTTCTTGAAGCAGGCTCTACCATCTTGGTCGTCACCCGTCCAGAGCTAGTTCACCACATGATTGATTACCTCGGGATTCGCGCTAGTCATCTGCCAACGTTAGAAGTTTCTCATCCAAATCTTTGATGTAAGGATGAACCAGATCCTCTGGGACTATTCGCTTGCGGAGCGCATCGCTAACGGCTCCTTTTTCTGCTAGGAGCAATCGCCGTCGAATCGTATCTAGCCCGCTGCGATCGCCCTTTACTTGCCCTGCCCGATGTTGATTGTAGAGATCGCGCAGCACTCGCTCAGAGTGTGCTACTCGTGCTTGATATGATGCCCATAACTCCTCGTAAACTGCCTTCGGCAACACGCCTGCTTTCAGCAAACTATCTAGCTCATCTTGAGCCGCTTTGGAAGCAATCAACTGAATCTGTAACTGCCCAGCTTCCTGCATTACATCAGAAACACGGCTGATTTGTAACCGTTTTACCAGCCAGGGTAAACTTAATCCCTGTCCGACCAAGGAGAATAAAACTGCACCGAAAACCAGCGCAATGATGTTATCTCGTCCTGTCAATGCCAGAGGAATACTCAGCGCCAGTGCCATCGAGAGTGAGCCTTTGATGTTTCCCAGAAACAGAACGTGTTGCCAGCGCAGGGGAATCGGACGATCGAACCATCGCAGCCCCGCTAACAACAGATAGACCGAGAGAATTCGTCCCAGTTGATACGCCAAAATGACGAACAGGATGGATGGCAAAATTCTCCACAGGGTGAGCGGGTTAATCTCAATGCCTATCAGTAGAAAAATAAATGTATTCACCCCAAAACCAGCGTACTCCCAGAAGCTGAGTAGCGTAATTCGATCCGAGGCTGATGTACTGCGAGAAAGCCCCAGATTGCCAAAAATGAGTCCGGCAATAACCACAGCCACCGCACCGGATACGCCAAAAAATTGCCCGATTTGGAATGTTCCTAACGCCAGCGCAACGGTCAGCAAGAGACTACTCAACGGGTCATTTAATCGAACAAATATTGGCAGACTCAAGTAACCTAAGATGACACCCACGAGTCCCCCGCCCAAGGCCACCACGAGTAGTTCCTTAATTCCTCCTACGACGGTAAGAGAACCTGTAGCATAAACGACTAGAACCAAATTGAAAGAAACCAGCGCAGCCGCATCATTGAACAGAGTTTCTCCTTCCACGATGGTGGATAGCCGGGAAGGCACACGGATTTCCTTAAAGACCGCGATCATTGAGACAGTATCCGTATTTGCCAAAATGACTCCGATCAGTAACGCCGGAATCCAGTCTAGCCCTAGCCCAAATTTAACCAGAACAGCGATAATTGCTGAGGAAAAGATCGAGCCTGGACCCGCCAGCAGAGCGATCGGCTTAAAGGTGCTGCGGAGACGGCTGATATCCGTATTGATAGCTGCTTCAAAAATAAGAATGGGTAGAAAAAGATTTAATACTAAAGATGGGTCTAAACCAATTCGACGCGACAAGACCTCCGTAATGGGCAAGCCTGCTAACACTAAGCCCGTCACATAGGGAATTCGCAACCGTTGGGTTACGAGTGCAACAACAGTTGCAATCAGCAGCAGAATGATCAAGATGATGACCAATTCAGGAATGACTCCTGCCGTTTGGCTATTTGTAGCAGGATTGCTGCCCAAGGGAGGTGGTTGCGCGACAATCGACTCCATCACCGATACTCCTCTCATAAACTCGTTTTCCTCAAGGAAATGGACAGATTAACTACGGTTTTAGTCTACAGGAGAGGGTTCACTCTGCTGTAGACGTAACTGCAATGTATGTGGTGTATTTGGATGAATGCCGATGAAGCTGAAACAGGATTTCTAGGTGCTTGGGCGATCAGGGCGATCGTCCTAAGCTCTTGTTCCAACCAAACTCCCTCACAAAGACAACAATTTGAGATCGCTGCGATCGTCATTACCTCCAGTTGTGTCCAAAGTGCCTTAGAAAAGCAACAATCTGATACTGAGCGTAAAACTTCACACTGCTCTAGAAGCTAGTTTCCTACTAGAATAGATTGCCTCTCACACAGTAATCAGTTTATTCACTTTTTGGAAATAGTTACGACAACCGATCGCACCACAAAATCTCGCTGGCTTTTCACCCTTTTGCAATTAACGAGCGTTTTTTTTGGTAGCTCTGGATGATTTTCCAACCATTAAAGGATGCTAATTCCTCTTAATTGTGGTGGTTTTTATTTTTTTAACTGTCTATTCTGAAGCATTGCCGACCCGATCGCTGTTGTCGCTAATGCGGGTAATGGAAGTTGTCGATCCCTATGTGAGGAGTCGGAGAGCGATCGCCCACAGTTATCGACCGTCCAATTTTTGAGTTGATTTTGGACGTTCTGATTCGCGGGACTAAATTCCTCGAAGGTAATCCTCCTTTCTTACCTTGAATTTAGGTAGCATCATACACACGCCACGTCTGAATCTCCCAACGTTTAAGGACAGGTTCAGCAATCACGATCTCATTTTCTCTTGCCTCCATGACGATCAAATAATCTCCCTGGTTAAATCTGCCGTTGTAAAATCTTGCTTGTTCTTCTGGCACCAACCATCCTTGAAGTGCGCCATATACACCACCACCAGTTGCAGCAATCCCACTTCCAACGAAAGTTGCTAAAAGGCTTTCCACCGCTAATGCCTGAGCAATACCGGGAATTAGCAGGCTGCTGAGTCCAACAATTAACGCTAGTGAACCTAGTCCTATGCTGCCAAAAATCGCGCCTACTTGTGCACCTGCTGCTCTTGTGATTAAAATTTTCTGCACACCCAGAGAGTCCAGATCATCATTGTCAGAAGGTTTAGCAATCACTGAAATCTTGTGCATGGGGAAGCCGTTGCTTTTTAGCTCAACTAGCGCCTGCTCTGCGTTTCGATGATTAGTAAATAGGCCGCTAGCACGTTTGAGGTTTTGGTAATTCATGATAAATATTCAATATTCAACGCTACAAAATTGGTAAATAGTGTGTAAAGCCGCTGTGAATGGCCGCATCACACAAACCACTTAGTTCAGAGGGGCAAAACGCTTTAGTAAAGCTGATACAGCCATCATGGGCAATCCGACTCCGATACAAATTAAGCCTTGGATTGTACTCAAAGCTTCAGTGTCGAATAACTGATTCATAATGCCCCATTGGCTAAACAGGAATTGGAGAAGGAAAATAGCCGCAATGCCGATCGCCACAGCATAGCCCACTGATTCATCTTTACCGCGTAGTTTGGCTACGATCGCCGGAACGAAGCGACTGATACTTAACAGGTAAAAAGCTTCGGCCGCAACCAATGCTTGAATTGCCATCGTCCGGGCTAGGGCTTCATTGCCTGTGGTTTGGACGATCCATTCAAACATCCCGAAGATCACAATCCAGTTAAATACCGAAACTGTCAGAATCCGAGCGGTCAGCCTGCGAGACAGAAGCGGTTCATTGGCAGGTCGAGGTGGATGTTGCATGACATCGGGAGAGGGCGGCTCAAACGCCAACGGTAAGCTCAACGTAACTGAACTGACCATATTCAGCCAGAGAATTTGTACTGGCAAAATGGGTAGTGGGGTTGCCAAAAGTACGGCAATCAAGATAGTCATGGACTCGCCACCATTCACGGGCAGGATGAAGGCGATCGCCCGCAGCAGATTCTTATAAACCGTGCGCCCTTCCTTAACTGCTTTCTCGATCGAAGCAAAGTTGTCATCCGTCAGAATCATATCTGCGGCTTCTTTTGTGACTTCAGTGCCCGTGATGCCCATCGCTACCCCAATATCAGCTTGCTTCAGGGCGGGAGCATCGTTAACTCCATCTCCAGTCATCGCCACAATCTCGCCCTTAGACTGAAGTGCTTCGACAATGCGGAGCTTTTGTTCTGGCGCTACACGAGCGAACACGCAGCTTTGTTCAACAGCATTAGCTAATTGCTGCTGATTCATTTGAGCGAGTTCTTGACCCGTAAAAACGACAGCCTCTTGGGTTTGATTTAGTCCCATTTGTTGCGCGATCGCTGCTGCTGTTTTGGCATGGTCGCCCGTAATCATCTTGACCTGAATTCCCGCAGACCGACAGGCTTCAATTGCTTGAATGGCTTCGGGGCGAGGCGGGTCGATCATGCCTTGCAGACCCAGAAAAGTTAACCCTTGCTCAATATCAGAATGCTCAATTGAAGATTGAGAAGCGGGTACAACTTTCTTGGCAAGTGCCAGAACTCGTAACCCTTTTTTCGCCATTCTGTCCACGGTTTGCTCGATCGGCACGGGGTTAAGGGATCTCGCCTCTCCCTGTGCATCGAGCATCTGGTGACACCGCTTGAGAATTGCCTCAATTGAACCCTTGACATAAATCAACCGTTCTGGACGATCGTCATGTAAGGTTGCCATGTATTGAAACTGAGATTCAAACGGCAGTGTATCGAGCCGGGAAAGCGCTTCCTCCAGTTTCTCAGTAATTAACCCCGCTTTTTGGGCTACCGCAACCAGCGCCCCTTCCGTTGGACTACCGACTACAGTCCAGTTTCCATCTTGCACTTCTAGATGCGAATCGTTGCACAACAGTCCTGCTTGCAAGCATTCATATAAGGCAGGTGCGTTCGTCAAATCAACGGAATTTCCATTTACAGAAATTTCCCCGTCTGGTGCATATCCTCCACCGCTAACCCGATAACGCTTTCCTCCTGCATCAATCTCTTGAACCGTCATTTGATTCTCAGTCAAGGTTCCGGTTTTGTCGGAACAAATCACGGTGGTGCTACCCAAGGTCTCAATTGCCGGAAGTTTGCGAATAATGGCGTGCTGCTTTGCCATCTGGGAAACCCCGATCGCCAGTGTCACCGTTAAAATCGCGGGTAAGCCTTCAGGAATTGCGCTGACCGCAAGCGCCACAGATGCCTTGAACACCTCAACCCAAGAAAATTTCTGGGCAATGCCTGCAGCAAAGGTGAAGGCAGCCAAACCTAAAATGACATAGAGCAAGGTTGTGCTAAATTTGTCAATTTTGCGACTCAGTGGGGTTTCCAACGTCGTGCTTTGCTGCATGAGTTGGGAGATGTGTCCGGTCTCGGTCATGTCACCAATGCTGACGACGAGTCCGCGTCCCTGTCCAAACGTTACCAGGCTTCCGGTATACGCCATGTTCGTGCGCTCGGCCAGTGGAGCGTCTGCCTCTAGCGCCTGGGATTCCTTCTCAACCGGGACAGATTCTCCTGTTAACGCTGACTCATCTACCTGTAAGTCACGGACTTCGATCAGCCGTAGATCCGCAGACACTTTATCCCCAGAAGACAGCAAGACGAGATCGCCCGGAACCAGTTCACTGGATGAAACCACTTGCTTTTGACCATTGCGGAGAATGGTTGCTTCAGTTGCAACAGATTTGGCTAAAGCGGCGATCGCATTCTCTGCCTTTGACTCTTGAACGAAACCAATGGTGGCGTTCGTCAGAGCAACCCCAAAAATTACTCCTGAATCAATCCACTCTTTCAGAAATGCTGTTACTATGCCAGCGGCTAACAAAATGTAGATTAGCGGCTGATTCAGTTGCTGCAAAAATCGCAACCAGGCACTTTGCTGCTTCTGAGCCGTTAGTTGATTGGGACCGAGGATCTCGCGCCGTTCCGCTGACACATCGGAAGATAGACCTATTTCAAGGTCAGTCTCTAATAGCCGAGCCACTTTCTCGACAGAGAGGTGATGCCAAGAGTGTTCTACTAATTTTTCTACCTTCGTTGCAGTCATAACGCTTCTTGTCAAGCCAAGTGCTTCTCTGTTGTTTCGTCTTGTTTCTAGCGTCATTGATAAATGTGAGGTAAAAGTGATGGACTGATTTCTGTTACTCACATTTGGATCACATTTGCTTCCTATACTTATGCCGGGAACCGATTGAGATAGCTTATAGACTTGCAAACGTTAGTTGACTGTTGACTGTTGACTGTTGACTGTGACTCAAAAAAATGAAAATTGCGCGAATTATTTGTTGGCAGCTTGATTCAACTTTACGCCCGACGATGAAGCGCGGATTTGATATCATTCCGGCGCAGCCGGAATAGATATAAAAAGCATTACTTTTGATAGATGAATTATAGTACATTCACTTTTTAAGTTGAAATGCTCAAAGACTTCATCCTGAGTTTTATCGGCAAAATTGCGTTTTACAACAAACAAAACCAATAAAGAATATGCAACTATTAAAGCTATTGGTGCAAGGAATCAGCGTCAGCACTGTTGCTATTTTGGGTTGAGGTGCTTGCAACCCCCCCAATACTTCACAGATAACTGTTCCATCTACTTCTGCTCCCACAACTGCCACTGGAAATACTACGGCTCCAACCGCTTCGGCGCCTGCAACCACGACCGCACAGACGGGTCAGAATCAAGACATGGACGATATTGCCGATCGCCTAGAAGATGCCTTAGAGTCCGATCGCACCCTCGATCCATTCGATTTGGACGCAGACGATCGGGATAATTCGATTGTGTTAACAGGGCGCGTTCAAACGGCAGAACAAAAAGCATTGACCGAACAAATTGCTCGGCAAATTGCAGCAATATTTCGCTCAATAACGAAATCGTCACTCAGTAGTTCTTAACACAGTGAAGTGGCAAGACCATTTGGCCCTTATTGCCACTTAAAAAATTGCGCGATCGCAGCCAGCAAACCTATGGATTTGGCAACCTTATTTGACTGGATGCGATCGCAATATTGAAACAATAAACTTATTCAACGATCTCGTAACGAACTAACTGGCGAACATTTTGATGTGATAACTGGAGTTCTTGCGCGATCGCTGCCTCTATCTGGGTTGCGTCAGTCATTGGCAATTCTAATTCCAATCGCTTCAAAATGGGTTCTGCTGTTTCTACCGCAACCTGGGTTGTTCCTTGTTTTCGGTTAATCACCGCATTGATCAGCAATATATTGACAGACACCGTGGCTTTAAGCTGGGTATCTGCCTGAAGTTTATTCTTTGCGATCTGGGGTTGTTGTAATTCTTGAGCCATTAGGAAACTGGAACCAACCCAAAACGCGATCGCCACAAACGGCAATGGCAACCAAAATTCTGCGCCTAATGCTTGCAGCCAACGTCTAATCATCAGCTATTCTTTCCCATCCGTTCTGAGGCTCTTACTATCTTTTTGCACTTTAATACAACTTGCTCTATCCTAAAATCTAGCTTAAAGAAGATGCGCGAATCGCCTCAAACTCTAATGCTGAAAACTGCAAGCTGCGAAGGAAGCGAGCCGAGATATGAGAGTTTTGCTGGTGGAAGATGACCCAAAGCAACTGATGCCGCTGCAAACGGTACTAGCTCAAGCAGGACATAGCGTGGATGGGGTAAAAGATGGAGAGACGGCACAGTGGCTGTTATCAGAAAAAGAATATGATTTGTTGATTTTGGACTGGATGTTGCCACATATCAGTGGCGTAAATCTTTGTCGTCAATATCGGGCAGCAGGGAAAACAGCTCCGGTTTTGATGATCACCGCAAGAGACACCACGCCTGAAAAAGTGACCGGCTTAGACGCAGGTGCAGATGATTACCTGGTGAAACCGATTGATTTGGTTGAATTCATGGCACGAGTGCGGGCATTAAGACGGCGATCGCCTCTTTGGCAAGGAGATACGCTCAACCTTGAGGATCTACACCTCCACCTCGATACTCTTACCGTTGAGCGACAAGGTGCAACCGTTTCCCTCTCCAGTCGCGAGTTTCAGTTGTTGGAGTATTTTATGCGTCATCCTCGACAGGTTTTGACTCGGAATCAGATTGAACAAGCGGTGTGGGAATGGGGGACTGAACCAGAGAGCAATGCGATCACTGTTCTAGTTCGCAAACTCCGCCAACGCTTGCAGGCTGTAGGAGCGGCAGACTGGATTGAGAGCATTTACGGTAGGGGTTATCGCCTCAGTTCCCCTCTCAAGTGATGATTGTGAAGGCAAGTCATGTTTAATCAAAGTCGTCGCAATCTGGCTCGTTGGTTCACCCTCTCAATGGGAAGTATTCTCGTGCTGTTTGCGGGGGTGATTTACCGGATTGAGGTAAAAGATAAATTGGAGGCACTCGATCGACTGCTCTATGACAAAACTAGAGTGATGGCTGCCAGCGTACATTATGAAGTTCGCAAAAACCAGAACCAGGTCGATCTGAGTCATGTGCCCTTGTTAGGCAGTGGGTCTCATCCCCTTGCAGAAGATCTGATTTATGTACGCTGGTATAACGCACAAAGGCGGCTCGTTCGTTTTTTTGGGGATTCTCCTCCTGAGCAGTTAAATACGCCGTTTGGTTATCTCACGGTTCGATCGACCGATCCACTTTTGGGAAAAGGAATCTGGCTGCGTCAGGTGACATTACCCGTTGAAGGTAGAACAGGGGTACTCGGTTATCTTCAGGTTGCAACTCCCCTGACAGAAACTCAAAACAGGCTCACTCAGCTTCAGATTGTCCTAACTCTCGCTGTCCCGCTGACACTGGGCTTAATTGCCCTCACAGGTTGGTTTCTCAGTGGGCTGGCTATGCAACCGATTCGGCAAGCCTATCAGCAGCTTCAGCGCTTTACAGCCGATGCCTCTCACGAGTTACGATCGCCCCTCTCTGCAATTCTCACTAATGCCCAGCTTGGCTTGCTCATCGCGGCTGATGATTCTCGTTACCATCCTGCCTTAGAAAACATTGTAGATAGCGCAAAATCAATGGGAGCGCTCGTGAATAATTTACTGCTGTTGGCTCGTCATCAGGGGCGACTTGCGCCGGAGTCGCTCAGATTAATCAATCTCAACGAGTTCCTCAGCAATTTAGCAACCCAGTTTCTGGCACTTGCAGAAGCCCAAAATATCAAACTGACCTGCGAATCACCGGAACAACGGATTGAATTATTGGCTGACCCTGATTTGCTACGGCAAGTAGTCGAAAACTTGCTTCACAACGCTTGTAAATATACTCCCGTTGGCGGAACTGTAAAGATACGCCTAGTTCTTGATTCCAATTTGGCAGTCATTCAGATAATCGATACGGGAATCGGTATTCCAGAAGCGGACTTACCCTATATTTTCGATCGCTTCTATCGAGTAGACACCGATCGCTCGCACGAGAGCGGAGGCTTTGGGCTGGGGTTAGCGATCGTCCAACAAATTGTCAAGGCACACACCGGACAAATACAGGTGACGAGTGCACTGGGCCTCGGCTCAACGTTCCAGGTTGAACTGCCGCTCAAACCTTATCACTAAGCCACCTCAAGGAAGAGAAATGCTTGTAGTATGTAGTTCTATAATGTTTGTTTTTGAGGTGACAATAAATCCTGTAAATATTAATTGGTGGAGCCGGAATGATGCGGCTGGGGCTAGCCCAACAGTTATTAAAACTCGGTAACAGCATTGCGATCGTTGACAAAGACCAGCTTGCCTGTGGCTTTGCCCGTTAAAAAATAGAGTTTTCAAGGGGTAATTTAACCGATAAACTTGCTTTCCTCATAGAAATTGACAGATTAAATAGGGTTTTAGTCTACAGGAAACGGTTCACTCTGCTGTTGACGTAACTGCAATGTATGTGGTGTATTTGGATGAATGCCGATGAAGCTGAAACAGCATTTCTGGGTTGGTTGGGCGATCGGGGCGATCGTCCTGAGCTCTTGTTCAGACCAAACTACCTCACAAAGACAACAACCTGATACAAAACGTGAAATCTCACTGAGAGCAGTCACATTAGATCAGGCAAAAGTGGTGATGGGACAAACCGTATACGTCCCTATTTACTCGCATATTTATCACTACAATAGTCAGGAACAGGTCATGAATTTGTCAGCCACGCTCAGTATCCGCAATACGGATCTGACAAATTCGATTATTATCACTTCTGTTCGTTACTACGATACGGATGGAAAATTGATTAGGCAGGACATTAAGAGTCCAGTAGAACTCAAGCCACTTGCTTCTACAGAATTCTTCATTGCAGCAGAGGATACAAGTGGAGGGTCAGGTGCCAACTTTATTGTGGAGTGGGTTGCAGAAAAAACAGTTTATGAGCCTGTCATTGAAGCTGTCATGATTAGTACCTCTTCTTCGCAGGGCATTTCATTTGTCAGTCCCGGTAAAATTCTCAAGCAACACCGGATGCAAAAGTGATTTTAGAGGATTAAATTATTGCTTTACAAGGTAGTGTGGAGCTAGCCTAGAAGGGATTGAGGTATTGCTAGCCCAAAATTCTATTTTGCAACTAAAATGTCCCGATTTTTACATAAAATAAGCTTTTTAAGTAGGTCGGTGGGCAAATTTATAAGTATGCAACAAAATATTAAGTAGGGTAATGAGACTTAGGTAGTGATGCACAGTAAGGGTTTAATATTAAATCAACATAAATTTCCGATGAAAAAGTATGGAATGTCCTAATTGTCCAAGCAAATTTTTTATTAAAAATGGAAAGACTTATTACGGGAAAGAGCGATTTAAATGTAAAACTTGTAGTCGTCAGTTTATGGACAATTCTCACTATAGGCGGATTTCACTCCTATACTAAAGCCTTAATTGAGCGACTGATTTTAGAAAAAATTTCTTGAGCCGGAATTGCTAGAGCTACGGGGTATCTATTCGCTGGCTTCAGAATTATGTAAATAAAAAGTATGCCGAAATTTCCCAAGAAATTTTGGTGATTAAAAAACCGAAAGGTCAGTTGACCTTACAGCTAGATGAAATGTGGTCATTTGTCAAAAACCAGCGAAAAAAGCAATGAATCGGGATAGTTTTAGATCAAAATACCCGTGAAATTGTTGGACTTTATATTGGAGACCGCTCAAAAAAATCGGCGTCCAAGTTCTGGCAATCTTTACCTCCTGTCTATAGACAATGTGCTGTTTGTTATACTCATTTTTGGGGATTTTATTCAGAAATGCTACCTTTTAAAAGACATCGACCTGTAGGTAAAGAATCGGGTAAAACCACTTATATTGAAAGACCTAATAATACTTTACGGCAGCAGATTTCTCGTTTGGTTCGTAAAACTTTGTCTTTCTAAAAAAAACTGCAAAACCATATTAGGGCAATTTTTAACTTTGTACATCACTATAATTAGTGCATAAGAAAACGATATCATTACTGTGGATGACTACCCAACTTTTTTCTGTTAAGATTAGAGAGCTTGAGGGTGAATACTAAAAATATAAATGAGGACTTAGGGTATGCAAAAGCGACAATTGGGGACATCACAAATTCAGATTACCCCGATAATTATGGGGACTTGGCAAGCTGGGAAGCGGATGTGGGTGGGAATTGAGGATGCTGAAACTGTCAAAGCAATGCGCGCGGCTTTTGAGGCAGGTATTACCACCTTTGATACGGCTGAGGTTTACGGAGAAGGGCATTCGGAACAAATTATCGGTCAAGCACTTTCAGATGTGCGATCGCAAGTAGTTTATGCTAGCAAAGTTTTCGCCAACCACCTGAAACCCGATTTGTTAATCGAAGCCTGCGATCGATCGCTAAAAAACCTCAACACCGATTATATCGACCTTTATCAAATCCACTGGCCCGCTGGCACTTGGAATTCGGAGTTAGTGCCAATTGCAGAAACAATGGACGCCCTGAACAAGTTAAAAGAACAGGGAAAAATTCGCGCGATCGGCGTTTCCAACTTCTCCCGCGCCCAAATAGAAGAAGCGGCCCAATACGGACGCATCGACAGCTTGCAACCGCCATATTCTCTGTTTTGGCGCTGGGTAGAAAAAGATGCTATGTCCTATTGTGTGGACAATCATATCTCAATCATTGCCTATTCATCTCTAGCTCAAGGAATATTGACAGGTAAATTCGGGCCAGAACACAAGTTTGAAGAAGGCGACCATCGCGCCAAAAATAAGCTGTTTATCAAAGAAAATTACGACCGAGTGCAAACAGCTTTAAATCAACTCCGGCCAATTGCCGATCGCCACCAGACAAGCTTGGGCAACTTAGCTTTAGCTTGGTTGATTTGCCAGCCACAAACAAATGCAATTGTCGGCGCGCGCGACGGGAAACAAGCAGCCGAAAATGCTAAAGCTGCTGAGGTAAAATTGAGTGAAGAGGAATTAAAAGAAATTGACGCGATCGGGCGCACCGTCACCGATCATTTAGACGATAACCCCGTTATGTGGAATTTCTAAAAGAGTTAATTCAGGACTAGAAAAACCTCTATATGTAGGGTGCGCCGGATCGCGCACCTTACCCCTATAAGTAGCGCGTAGAACCACTGTTTGAATAAGTTCTATAAATTTTATAGAGTCTGACAAGAGATATAATATTTACTGCCTAGTGCAAATATTCAAAAACATAAAATCTAAAATCCATAATCCCAAATCTAAAATCTAAAATCTAAAATCTAAAATCGAATGAGTTACTGCCTAAACCCCAACTGTTCCAAGCCGCAAAACCCTCCCGCAGCCAAAATTTGCAGGAATTGCCGTTCAAAATTGCTGCTGCGCGATCGCTACCGCGCTATAAAGGCGATCGGACAAGGCGGTTTTGGCAGAACATTCCTCGCCGTTGACGAAGACAAACCCTCAAAACCTCGCTGCGTCATCAAACAATTTTTACCCGCCGAAACCCAACTTATCCCCTCAGCAAGCAATCGCAACAGCAAAAAAGCAGCCCAACTTTTTGAACAAGAAGCAATGCGATTAGACCAATTGGGCAAACACCCTCAAATTCCCGAACTATTAGCCTATTCCATCCAAGACAGCAGACAATATGTAGTCCAAGAATTTATCGACGGGCAAAATTTAGCACAAATTGTAGAAACAGAAGGCACATTTACAGAAAATCCAATTCAAGACTTACTCAATAGCTTATTACCCGTCCTTCACTTCATCCATTCTCACAACGTTATTCACCGAGACATCAAACCCGGAAACATCATCCGCCGCGCCGACAAACAATTAGTTTTAGTAGACTTTGGCGCCGCAAAAATTGCCACAGGTACAGCATTACTCAAAACAGGAACCAGCATCGGCAGCCCCGAATACATTGCCCCCGAACAAGCCCGAGGCAAAGCATTTTTTACCAGCGATTTGTACAGTTTAGGCGTAACCTGTCTGTATTTGCTAACTCAAGTTTCCCCTTTTGACCTGTTCGATCCTGGTGAAGATGCCTGGATCTGGCGACAGTATTTAGCGCACAACCCAGTCAGCGAACAACTAGGCAAAATCTTAGATAAAATGATTGCAAATGCTACCAACCGCCGCTATCAAACGGCTGTTGAAGTATTAAAACAAATTAATCCCCAATCCGCGATCGACCTAGCAATTCCGCAAAAAATTTCCCAGCCAGTCAAACCGGCCCCAACACCCACACCGTCGCAACAGCCAACTTATAACTGGCAATGTATTCACACCCTAACAGGTCACAAAAACTTAATTTACTCTGTTGATTTTAGCCCCAACGGAGAAGTCATAGCCAGTGGCAGCGATGACAAAACAATCAAGCTGTGGCGAGTAGAAGACGGGCAAGAAATAGTGACTCTTACAGGTCATAATAACTCTGTTTATACAGTAGCTTTTAGCCCCGACGGACTGATGCTAGCCAGCAGCAGCCACGACAAAACTGTCAAACTTTGGCGGATGAAAGATGGACAAGAAATCCGCACCCTCTTCGGTCACAGTAACTCAGTTTACGGGGCAGCTTTCAGTCCCGATGGCACTCTGATTGCTAGCAGCAGTTGGGACAAAACAATCAAGATTTGGCGAGTCACAGACGGGCAAGAAATTCGCACGCTTGCGGGTCACACCAATTTAGTTTATTTTGTTGCTTTTAGCCCTGATGGAGAAACTCTTGCTAGCTGCAGTTGGGACAGAACAGTCAAAATTTGGCGAGTTAAAGATGGGAAGCTAATTCGCACACTTACAGGTCATACAGACTCCGTTCGCTGCATAGCTTTTAGTCCAAATGGAGAGTTTTTGGCAAGCGGCAGCCATGACAATACTATTAAAATGTGGTGGGTTAAAGATTGGCAAGAAGTTTTAACTATCACAGGACATTCTTGGTATGTTGATTCTATTGCGTTTAGTCCAGATGGCGAGATTCTGGCTAGCAGCAGCAATCAAACTATTAAGATTTGGCGAGTGAAAGACGGCCAAGAAATTTTTAATATTGCGGGTCATAATAACTCGGTTTATTCTGTTAATTTTAGCCAGGAAGGAGAGTTTTTGGCTAGTGCCAGCAGTGACAAAACTATTAAGATCTGGCAGAATATGATGTTTGTTTAATTACCCACACTCCAAGTTGTTTGTATTAAGGAATAAAGTTCTTATTGACGAAAAAAGCTTGTAAAAAATGTTGTACGGCGCGCGATATTTGCCAGAAATCCCTGAGGATTTATAACTTTTAAATAGAAGTACGATCGCCCTTTTTAAACCTCTTCAACAACTCCGGCGTCACCAAACCTTGCGGAAAAAATATCGTCCCTAAAACAATCAGCAACCCAAAAATAATTAACCGCCCATCCCGCAGAAATTGTGTCAACCAAATCGGTAATCCCTGAATAGTCGCCATTCCCCTCAAAACTTCCGGTAAAGCAGTAAACACCATCCCACCCAAAACTGCTCCCAGAAACGTTCTGCTACCACCAATCAACACAGAAGTTAAGTAAATAATACTAGCATCAAAAGTCCCTTGACGGGCGTTCCAAGTATTCAGAAAATGGGCACTAACTGCACCCACAACACCAGCTAAAACAGCACCTAACGTGAAAGCCAAAACTTTATAAAAAGTTGGGTTAATGCCGATCGCATCAGCCGCCAACTCATCAGCCCGAATCGCCGCAAAAGCCCGACCCACCCGAATCCGTTCCAGCCGATAAACAATCGCCATACTTACCAACAGTAAAGGTAGTACAATCCACAAATACTCGATCGGCGTCCCAAACGGTTGCGGAATCCCAAAAATGCCCACAGCCCCGCCAGTGATATCTAGATTCAGCGATAAAACCCGCAAAATTTCCACAAAAGCAATAGTTGCGATCGCCAAATAAATCCCACTTAACCGCAGCGCCGGAATTCCCACCAAAATACCCAGCAACCCTGAAACAACCCCTGCAATTATCATCTCTAATAACAGCAGTGACAGGGGAAATAAACTGCCTGTCGTTTGAAACACTGTTGTAGACAAAATCGCCGCAATATACCCACCCAAAGCATAAAAGCCAGGACTAGCCAAAGACAACTGTCCAGTCATTAAAGGCAAATACAGCGACATTCCCAACATTGCACCCAGCAACATCGAGACCATCAGAAACCCATAAGTAGTAAAAAAGGTAGCCATTTGATTTTAGATATTTTAGATTAGAAGTTATTAAGGAAAATCGGGTTAGCTTGGTTTCCAATTGGGATTTATTAAGCTAGTCTGAATATGGTCTTCCCACCGACCATTTATCAACAAATAGTCTCTAGCGTAACCTTCCACCACAAATCCCAATCTTTTAAGTAGATTACCGCTACGCTGATTGTGAGGCATATAATTTGCCATAACGCGATGTAAATTTAACTCTTCAAAAACATATTGAATTGCAACTCGCACAGATTCACTCATATAACCTTTACCTTGTTGCGCTTCTGCCAGATTATATCCCAAAAAGCAGAAATGACCGGCACCTCGTACAAAATTATCAAAATTAACGTTACCGACAATATACTCAGGATTATCCTTCTCAAAAATCCATAGCTTTAAAGATCTGTCAGATTTAAAGCCTTGGAAATCTTTCTCTACTTGTTTTTTCCAATAACTTTCCGTTAAAAATTCTTCCGCCCACTGTCGGTGCCACGGAGTAAAAAACCTTTGATTGTCTCTGTAAAATTTAATTATTTTGCCGATATCCTCTTGAGTGGCTAATCGTAAAAAAAGGCGATCGCTTACTATTAATGGAACTTCCGAATTCATCAAACTGCCTCTGAGGTATGAATAAGTTTTATAGGTAAGGATATAAAACTCCACAACAGTTGATACGGGCTGGTTTAGCTATAGTCTTTGCTGGAAACCCGTTTTCCCTTTTCAAAACCGTCTTGGCTTAGGAGATGTCCTGCAAATCAGCCTAGACTTTCTGAATCAAACGCCGTCCAAACAAACCCTGCGGTCTAACCAATAGCATAATAAACAATATGGCAAAAGCAACAGCATCCTTATAAGCCGAAAAATCACCAGGCACAAAAGCCTCAACCAAACCAATCATAAACCCACCCAAAACCGCCCCAGGAATACTCCCCAACCCCCAAGCACAATCACCGCCAAACCCTTCAAACCAAAAGCAATACCAAAATACGGCCCAGCAATACTCACACTAGAACCCACCAAACTCCCCGCCAAACCAGCCAGAAAACTACTCACAAAAAACGTCAATACAATGTATCGATCGGTATCAATCCCCAACAAACTAGAAGTAGTAGCATCTTCAGCCACCGCCTGCATTGCTTTGCCAAACTTAGTGAAATTTATTAAGTAAGTTAAGACAGCCACAATCGCAACTGATACCGCAAAAATTACTATTTGAACACTCCGAATTGGAATCGGTTTATCCGCTGTACCGAAGTTGATTGCAGCAGGCAAATAGCCGTAAGTGTTAGCAGGAAAAGTGTAAATCTCCGCACCTACAAGATATTGGATGATATTAGCGATCGCTACTGCTACACCCAAACTAGAAACCACTGTTAGCAGAGAATCTGAGTGTCGGCGACGCAAAGGCAAAAAAGCAACTCGTTCCACAATTACTCCCACTACACCAGCCATGACACTGCCCAAAATTAACGCCACAGCAAAAGGCAAGTCCACGGGAATTCTAGCATTAGCCCACAACCCATTAAAACCGAAAGTCCCTCCCATCAGCGCATAGGTGAAATAAGCACCCAAGGTAAATACTGCACCGTGAGCAAAGTTAATAATTCCCAAAATCGAAAACACCAGCGTATAGCCCAGAGCAAAAATAGCATACACGCTGCCGATCGACAAACCATTCAAAAATTGTTGCAAAAACAGAGTTAAGTCCATCACCCGTTAAAAATTGAGCATCACACCAAAATCATTCAACAGCAAATACGTCACGGATTTTCCCTCTTTCCTCTTACTTCTTCGGTCTTCCCGACATCCGTTAAATTCGTCGAAGGAATCTGTTGCCGAACTTTCCTCTCCAATCATTTCAAAAACTCAAACTTACCATTATTGCCATCCGCCTCCATCTTAATCCGTGCCACATAAAACTCTTTCTGATTTATCTCCCCTTCAGGCGTAAAAGAAATTTCCCCCAAAGGCGTATCGTACTTACCATCCAACAACTGCTGATTCAAATTTGTACGCAATTCTGCCAACGGCTTTTCGCTAACCTTAGACTTAGCATTAATTGCCTTTAATGACTCAACAAAAACTTGTACGCCAGTAAAAGCTTGAGCGCTAAATTGAGGCGGTTCCTTCTTGAATTGAGCGCGATAAGCATCGCGAAAAGCCTTGTTAACTTCATTTTCATATTCCGGGCTGTAGGCTTGGGCAATCAAAACTCCATCACAGAGTGCTTTACAAACAGGAAATACATTAGAAGTATTCAGACCGTTGCCCCCAATGATCGCGCCTTTGTAACCCAACTCCCGCAATTGCTTAATTAAATTGCCTCCATCGGCGGCCAACCCGGAAATAATTATCAAATCGGGGTTGACATTGATCGCGTTAGTAGCTTGAGATTGGAAATCTGTATCAGTAGTCAAGAATTTTTGGACTGTTGCCAATTCCAGTCCCATATCTTTAACCGTTGTCTGAAAAGTTTCAGTCTCAGATTTGCTAAAAGCATCATTCTGAGCAAAAAACACAGCTACTTTCTTAATATTGGGATTTTGCTTCAGTGCAGCTTTAACTGCATTAGGTGCTACCACTGCCACAGGCGCGGAGACTCTGGCCACATAATCGCCAATCTGGGGAATGCCTTTAGCGGTGTTGGAGGGCCCGAGTACGGGAACTTTTGCTCGATCGGCGATCGGATCGGCACTAAAAGCTTGTTGTGACAGGGTGGGCCCCACAATACCCACGACCTTATCCTGATTGATCAGAGTATTAAAAGCATTAATAGTCCCTTGTTCATCTCCACCAGTATCTTGGAACACCAGTTTAATAGGCGTCCCATCCACACCGCCTTTATCGTTGAAATACTTCTCAGCAATTTTCGCCCCAGCCACCTGTTCCTGACCGAGCAAAGCCACATTGCTAGTTTGCGCCACCCCAACCCCAACGGGAATAGCGGTAGAGTTCCCCGCAGCCGAACCCTGTGGCGAAGTTGTCGGAGATGGCGAAGTACCTGGAGATACTGTAGTCGATGTCTGGGGAGTGTTTGTCTGGCTGCAAGCGATCAGCAGTGAAGCGCAGGTAACGAACAAGGCACTAGGGCCAGGGGCAGGTTTTTTCATGAGCGGGCGATCGAACATCTATATATAGAACATCTACACGTAGAGATATTCTACCCATGCGTGGTAGATACTCCCCCCAAAAGTCCCATCTTGCAAAAAAAAAGACTCCTTCCCGAAAAGAGGATTGAGCCAGCGGATGTCGGAGCGCGGTGTAAGAGCCAAAACCCTTACAGTGTATAGCTTCAAAAAAAAGTCAAAAATATTTTGGCAAAACGCTTGACAACTCTGGGGAGAGTTGATACATTAATAAAGCGCCAGAAGAGAGGCGGTTCAAACAACCGCGAACTAAAGGCATAAAACTGAACCTAGAAAAAAGAATAGTTTGAAAGCTTAAAGCACTATTAACCTCGTCAAAAAATTAAGATCGAGAGTAGAAGCGAGAGCTGATACTCAATATCGCAAACAACGAGAAAAATGTCAAGGGAAAAAAACCAGCGGTGAAAGGCTGAGTGGAAAGAACTTGACGAAAGCCAAAAAACTCAACAACACGGAGAGTTTGATCCTGGCTCAGGATGAACGCTGGCGGTCTGCTTAACACATGCAAGTCGAACGGAGTAGAAATACTTAGTGGCGGACGGGTGAGTAACGCGTGAGAATCTGCCTTCAGGACGGAGACAACAGTTGGAAACGACTGCTAAGCCCCGATGTACCGAAAGGGAAAATATTTATAGCCTGAAGATGAGCTCGCGTCCGATTAGCTAGTTGGCGGAGTAAAAGCCCACCAAGGCGACGATCGGTAGCTGGTCTGAGAGGACGATCAGCCACACTGGGACTGAGACACGGCCCAGACTCCTACGGGAGGCAGCAGTGGGGAATTTTCCGCAATGGGCGAAAGCCTGACGGAGCAAGACCGCGTGGGGGAAGAAGGCTCTTGGGTTGTAAACCCCTTTTCTCTGGGAAGAAAGTTGTGAAAGCAACCTGACGGTACCAGAGGAATCAGCATCGGCTAACTCCGTGCCAGCAGCCGCGGTAAGACGGAGGATGCAAGCGTTATCCGGAATGATTGGGCGTAAAGCGTCCGCAGGTGGCAGTTCAAGTCTGCTGTCAAAGACCGGGGCTTAACTTCGGAAAGGCAGTGGAAACTGAACAGCTAGAGTATGGTAGGGGCAGAGGGAATTCCTGGTGTAGCGGTGAAATGCGTAGAGATCAGGAAGAACATCGGTGGCGAAGGCGCTCTGCTGGACCATAACTGACACTCAGGGACGAAAGCTAGGGGAGCGAATGGGATTAGATACCCCAGTAGTCCTAGCCGTAAACGATGGATACTAGGTGTTGTCTGTATCGACCCGGACAGTGCCGTAGCTAACGCGTTAAGTATCCCGCCTGGGGAGTACGCACGCAAGTGTGAAACTCAAAGGAATTGACGGGGGCCCGCACAAGCGGTGGAGTATGTGGTTTAATTCGATGCAACGCGAAGAACCTTACCAGGACTTGACATGTCGCGAATCCTCTGGAAACAGAGGAGTGCCTTCGGGAGCGCGAACACAGGTGGTGCATGGCTGTCGTCAGCTCGTGTCGTGAGATGTTGGGTTAAGTCCCGCAACGAGCGCAACCCTCGTGTTTAGTTGCCATCATTAAGTTGGGCACTCTAAACAGACTGCCGGTGACAAACCGGAGGAAGGTGGGGATGACGTCAAGTCAGCATGCCCCTTACGTCCTGGGCTACACACGTACTACAATGGTAGGGACAGAGGGCAGCCAACCCGCGAGGGCGAGCTAATCCCGTAAACCCTGCCTCAGTTCAGATTGCAGGCTGCAACTCGCCTGCATGAAGGCGGAATCGCTAGTAATCGCAGGTCAGCATACTGCGGTGAATCCGTTCCCGGGCCTTGTACACACCGCCCGTCACACCATGGAAGTTGGCCACGCCCGAAGTCATTACTCTAACCTTTCGAGGAGGAGGATGCCGAAGGCAGGGCTGATGACTGGGGTGAAGTCGTAACAAGGTAGCCGTACCGGAAGGTGTGGCTGGATCACCTCCTTTTAGGGAGACCATCTGATACTCGACCGAACCTAAACAATAGGTCAATATCAGTCATCCCTGGTCGTTCGAGGAATAGATGTCAAAGCTTTCAAACTATTAACTGGTTCGGAACTCGCGGGCTATTAGCTCAGTTGGTTAGAGCGCACCCCTGATAAGGGTGAGGTCCCTGGTTCAAATCCAGGATGGCCCACCTGGAAAAAAAGTGATGAATTTTAAGTAATGAGTAATGAATAATCAATGATTAATTCAGGACTCAGACAATCAAAATCAGAACTTGCTTAGTGGGGGTATAGCTCAGTTGGTAGAGCGCCTGCCTTGCACGCAGGAAGTCAGCGGTTCGAGTCCGCTTACCTCCACTCTCACTAACTAGCCAAAACCAACAAAAAAAACCAAAAGAAATAGAAATCAGCACCCAGACTCAGTTGCTCAAAATCCAAAAAGAAGTCGGAATGCTGGAGTCTAGAACTCTAGTCAGAACCTTGAAAACTGCATAGAAATTAAGTCATCAAAGCTTGTAAGTCACTTGTAAGTCATCCGAGCAATCGGAGCATCTGACAAGAGCATCTTACAAGCGACATCATCAAAAGATTAAGTGGTCAAGTTACAAAGGGCTAACGGTGGATACCTAGGCACACAGAGGCGAAGAAGGACGTGGCGACCGACGATAAGCTCCGGGGAGCTGGAAGCAAGCATTGAGCCGGAGATGTCCGAATGGGGCAACCCAGTAAGCATCAGTTGAATACATAGACTGAGAGCAGCGAACCCAGCGAATTGAAACATCTTAGTAGCTGGAGGAAGAGAAAGCAATAGCGATTTCCCAAGTAGTGGTGAGCGAACGGGAAACAGCCTAAACCAGAGGTTTTTACTTCTGGGGTCGTGGGACAGTCAATTAACGTATCTTCAAGCTAGACAAAGCAGTTGAAAGCTGCACCAGAGAAGGTGAAAGTCCTGTAGTCGAAAGTAGAAAAGAGCGTGACTGTATCCCGAGTAGCACGGGGCCCGTGAAATCCCGTGTGAATCAGCGAGGACCATCTCGTAAGGCTAAATACTACTGTGTGACCGATAGTGAACCAGTACCGCGAGGGAAAGGTGAAAAGAACCCCGGAAGGGGAGTGAAATAGAACATGAAACCGTTAGCTTACAAGCAGTGGGAGGACGATTTAACGTCTGACCGCGTGCCTGTTGAAGCATGAGCCGGCGAGTTATAGGCAGTGGCAGGTTAAGACCCTATGGGTTGCAGCCAAAGCGAAAGCGAGTTTGACAAGAGCGCCCGTGTGAAAGCACAGGTCACTGTTTATAGACCCGAACCCGGGTGATCTAACCATGTCCAGGATGAAGCTTGGGTAACACCAAGTGGAGGTCCGAACCGACTGATGTTGAAAAATCAGCGGATGAGGTGTGGTTAGGGGTGAAATGCCAATCGAACCCGGAGCTAGCTGGTTCTCCCCGAAATGTGTTGAGGCACAGCGGTCGAGATTAAGTTTAGGGGTAAAGCACTGTTTCGGTGCGGGCTGCGAGAGCGGTACCAAATCGAGGCAAACTCTGAATACTAAACTGGTACTCGGCCAGTCAGACGGTGGGGGATAAGCTTCATCGTCAAGAGGGAAACAGCCCAGACCACCAGCTAAGGTCCCAAAATGACTGCTAAGTGATAAAGGAGGTGGGAGTGCAGTGACAACCAGGAGGTTTGCCTAGAAGCAGCCACCCTTAAAAGAGTGCGTAATAGCTCACTGGTCTAGCGCTCCTGCGCCGAAAATGAACGGGGCTAAGCAGTCTACCGAAGCTGTGGAATAAATGATTTTTAATCATGTATTGGTAGGGGAGCGTTCCGCAACGGTGTGAAGCACTAGCGACAAGCAGGTGTGGACTGTGCGGAAGTGAGAATGTCGGCTTGAGTAGCGCAAATGTAGGTGAGAATCCTACACCCCGAAACCCTAAGGGTTCCTCCGCCAGGCTCGTCCGCGGAGGGTGAGTCAGGTCCTAAGGCGAGGCAGAAGTGCGTAGTCGATGGATAACGGGTCAATATTCCCGTACCTGACTAAAGTTGGTGCAGAGGGACGGAGAAGGCAATCGCCAGCCGGATGTTGGTTACCGGTTCAAGTATTCGAGGTGTTGAGAGACGGAGAAAACGTCTTGAGCTGAGGTACGAGTACGACCTCCTACGGGAGGGAAGTGGTAGATGTCAGGCTTCCAAGAAAAGCTCTAAACATCATAAACTTTAGTCAGCCTGTACCCGAAACCGACACAGGTAGGGAGGTAGAGTATACCAAGGGGCGCGAGATAACTCTCTCTAAGGAACTCGGCAAAATGGCCCCGTAACTTCGGGAGAAGGGGTACCTACGCAAGTAGGTCACAGTGAAGAGTCCCAGGCGACTGTTTACCAAAAACACAGGTCTCCGCAAAGTCGTAAGACGACGTATGGGGGCTGACGCCTGCCCAGTGCCGGAAGGTTAAGGAAGTTGGTTAGGGTAACCGAAGCTAGCGACTGAAGCCCCGGTGAACGGCGGCCGTAACTATAACGGTCCTAAGGTAGCGAAATTCCTTGTCGGGTAAGTTCCGACCCGCACGAAAGGCGTAACGATCTGGGAGCTGTCTCGGAGAGAGACTCGGCGAAATAGAATTGTCTGTGAAGATACGGACTACCTGCACCTGGACAGAAAGACCCTATGAAGCTTTACTATAGCCTGGAATTGTGTTCGGGCTTCGCTTACGCAGGATAGGTGGGAGGCTATGAAGTTCTGCTTGTGGGCAGAATCGAGCCAACGGTGAGATACCACTTTAGCGAGGCTAGAATTCTAACCCTTGCCCGTCATCCGGGAAGGAGACAGTTTCAGGGGGGTAGTTTGACTGGGGCGGTCGCCTCCTAAAAGGTAACGGAGGCGCGCAAAGGTTCCCTCAGGCTGGTTGGAAATCAGCCAAAGAGTGCAAAGGCATAAGGGAGCTTGACTGCAAGACCTACAAGTCGAGCAGGGTGGAAACACGGTCTTAGTGATCCGACGGTGCCGCATGGAAGGGCCGTCGCTCAACGGATAAAAGTTACTCTAGGGATAACAGGCTGATCTCCCCCAAGAGTCCACATCGACGGGGAGGTTTGGCACCTCGATGTCGGCTCATCGCAACCTGGGGCGGAAGTACGTCCCAAGGGTTCGGCTGTTCGCCGATTAAAGCGGTACGTGAGCTGGGTTCAGAACGTCGTGAGACAGTTCGGTCCATATCCGGTGCAGGCGCAAGAAGATTGAGAGGATTCCTCCCTAGTACGAGAGGACCGGGAGGGACGCACCGCTGGTGTACCTGTTATCGTGCCAACGGTAAACGCAGGGTAGCCAAGTGCGGAGTGGATAACCGCTGAAAGCATCTAAGTGGGAAGCCCACCTCAAGATGAGTCTTCTCATGGAGTTATCCAGTAAGGTCACGGGCAGAACACCCGTTGATAGGCGTTAAGTGGAAGTCCTGAGAGGGATGAAGCTGAGGCGTACTAATAGACCGAGGGCTTGACCTCTATTGACTGATGGTGATTGATGACTTAATTCTCTGCAGTCTTCAGCGTTTTTCTCCCTTACAACTTTTTGGTAGTCTCAAAAGACCCAGTGGCACCACCCCGATACCATCCCCAGCTCGCTTCTTAAACCTCCCTGTGGCGAAGATATTTGGCCCTTCACTGCCGCTCTAAAATATCTCGATGGCTGGAATTCTCTTATCCAATACAAAGCCTCTTTCTGAGCTTCAGATAGGGGCTTTGTTGTTTTTGCTTGATTAAGTTGCCATACCTGTTAAACTAATTCCGATCGCCCTCAACCCTCAAGACGATTTCATGCTATGTGGGACAAAATTGCTGCGCACATCTGTGAAACAACCGGAGAAACATTTTCGATCGACAATCGCCGTTCCGTCAGCGGTGGCTGCATCAATCAAGGCTATTATATCAGCAGCAGCTCCCGCACTTACTTCGTGAAAATCAATCAAGCTTCCCAAGTCGCGATGTTTGAAGCTGAAGCGCTGGGTTTGCAGCAAATGGGGGGAACCCAGACGATTCGAGTACCTGAGCCGATTTGCTGGGGAACTGAGGGGAATTCAGCTTATATTGTGCTGGAATGGCTGGATTTGGGAAGTCGCGGGGGCGATCGAGCTTGGGAAGAAATGGGGCGAAAACTCGCCGAAATGCACAAATATACCCCCCCAACCCCCCCTTGCTAAGGGGGAGAGAAGAGCCTAATTCGGGCTTGTGGAGGGGAGTTTTTGGGTGGGATATTAATAATACGATCGGCTCAACTATACAAATTAATAATTGGACCGCAAATTGGGCAGAATTTTGGGCAGAACATCGGATTGGTTATCAGTTAAAACTGGCTAGGCGTCGGGGCGGTCATTTTCCACAAGGGGAACGTTTATTAGAAATGATTCCTGGATTGTTAGCTGGTTATGAACCTCAACCCTCGCTAGTTCACGGGGATTTATGGGGGGGAAATGCAGGGGTGACATCTGCGGGGGAAGCGGTGATTTTTGACCCGGCAACTTATTTTGGAGATAGAGAAGTTGATCTTGCGATGACGGAGTTATTTGGCGGGTTTCCGGCGCAGTTTTACCGGGGATATAATCAGGTTTGGCCTTTGGAGTCAGCGTATGAAGAACGCCGAACTCTTTATAATCTGTATCACATTTTAAATCATTTTAATTTGTTTGGTGGGAGTTACCAGTCCCAGGCGAATCAAATGATTAATCAAATTTTGGATTAGTTAAGAATCAGATTCTTTTTTAACCGCAGATACACGCAGATAAACGCGGATTTAAGGTTTATCTGCGAGTGATGCAAGTTTATTTTTGCTTAGCAGCCGCTTTTTTCTTCGCTTCTTTTTCTGCTTTTTTAGCTGCTTTTTCAGCTTCCAGTTTGGCTAACTTGGCTAGCTCTTTTTCTTCAGCTATTTTATCGAGATAGTAGTGGTAGTCTCCCAAATAAGGGCGAAATTCTCCGTCCCGGATTTCGACTATTTTGTTGGCGACTTGGGAGATGAAATAGCGATCGTGCGACACGATAATTACCGTACCGTCATAATTCTGAATCGCCTCTTCCATCATCTCTTTCGCCGGAATGTCGAGGTGATTTGTCGGTTCGTCCAAAATCAGCAAATTCACGGGAGTCAACAGCATTTTTGCCAAAGCTAGGCGGGCTTTTTCGCCGCCGCTTAAAGCGCCAACCTGTTTGAATACTGTTTCGCCGATAAACAAGAACCGCCCCAGTAAAGTCCGAACTTCTTCATTTTTCCAGTCCGGTACTTCGTCGTGAATGGTTTCGATCACGGTTTTATTCAAATCTAAGGCTTCTGCCTGATTCTGTTCAAAGTAACCGGGGATGACGTTGTGGCCTCCCAATTTGACCGTACCTTCAGTCGGCTTTTCTAAACCCATAATCAGGCGCAGCAGGGTTGATTTGCCCGCGCCGTTGGGGCCGAGAAAGGCAATGCGATCGCCCCGTTCAATTAACAAGTCTGCTCCCAAAAATAGGATTTTTTCGCCGTAGGTATGCACCAAATCTTCAATTATGGCTACTTCGCGGCCGCTGCGGGGTGCGGGGGGAAAGCGAAAATGCAAAGTTTTTAATCCGCCGGTGGGTGCTTCGATGCGTTCGATTTTGTCTAACTGTTTCTCCCGGCTTTTGGCTTGGGTGCTGCGAGTGGCGCTGGCACGGAATTTTTCAACGAATGCTTGCTGTTTCTCCAGTTCTTTTTGCTGGCTTTCGTAGGCGCTGAGTTGGGCTTCTCTGGCTTCGGCTTTTTGCAGTAAATAAGAGGAGTAGTTGCCGAGGTAGGTGCTGGAAACTCCGCGTTCGGTTTCGACTATTTGAGTGCAGAGTCGATCGAGAAATTCTCGGTCATGGGATACGATTACCATCGGGGTTGTCAGCCCTTTGAGGTAAACTTCCAGCCATTCGATCGTTTCTAAGTCGAGGTGGTTGGTAGGTTCGTCTAGTAGCAGGATGTCTGGTTTTTGGAGGAGAATTTTGCCCAAACTCATCCGCATTTGCCAGCCGCCGCTGAAGGCGCTGACTAATCGATCGCCATCTTCGGGTTCAAATCCGATTTCGGGCAGAATTTTCTCGATTTGGGCTTCTAAACCGTAGCCGTTTAAGCCTTCAAATTGCCGTTGCAGCCGATCCATTTTGTGGATCAGTTCGTCGAGATTTTCTGGGGAGGAGTTTTCCAAGTCTCGATGGACTTGCATTAGGGATTCATGGACTTCGTTGGCTTCGCTGAAGGCACGCCAAAATTCTTCTTTGACGGTACGAGTCGGATCTACTTCAAATTCTTGGGAGAGGTAGGCGATGTGCAAGCTGGCGGGGCGAATAACTTCGCCGGCGGTGGGTTCGATTTCGCCGGCGATGATTTTGAGTTGGGTGGATTTACCGGCACCGTTAACGCCGACTAAGCCGATGCGATCGCCCGGTTTGACTTCCCAGGTGACATCTTTGAGTACGACGCCTGTGGGGTAAATTTTACTGATGTGTTCGAGTCGCAGCATTGTTGTGGGGACTGGGGAAGGGCAGGTTTAGCGGCGGATGGGATGCCGGCGCTGAGGTCGAGTTAATCTTAACAAATTTTAATTATATTTAGCGTATTGCTGGATTTTGATTTGGTAGGAGTTACGCGAAGAAACGGGGTTTCTCTGAAAAATCGCAGATTCTCAACTAGAAATCTACGAAGCAACCGGGTTTCTGGCCTCGATGTGGGTGCAGGACTATTTGGGTGGGACGATCGCTGCCGATCCTACGAGTCAATAAACTTGTCAATAATCCGCTATCTTTTTCGTGGTTCAGCAGCCTCAATGCTCTTAGAATCCAAATTTCTGAGGCGTTCTCACCCCCTCAGTGCGTTTGGTAAAGCTGAGTTTTGCTAAGATTTAATAAATAAGCTAAAAAGCAAGCAGGTAGCCATGACAGCCACCCTGATTCAAACCCCACAACCGGGAGTTGTGCTGAAAAATATTAGTTGGCAGACTTACGAATCTCTGGTAAACGAGTTAGCCCAACAGCGGGGAATTCGTTTAACTTACGATCGCGGAACATTAGAAATTATGACTCCATCAGATCCACATGAAGGTAATAAACAAATCTTAGGACGTTTCGTAGAAACAGTCACCGAAGAATTAAATGTAGAAATTCGCAGCTTGGGTTCGAGAACTTGCAGGCGCGAGGATTTGGCTCGCGGATTAGAACCGGATCAGTGCTACTATATCGAGAATGAGCGACTTATTCGAGCTGTAAATCAAATTGACTTAAATGAATATCCGCCACCTGATTTAGTAATCGAGATTGACATTACTAGCAGTTCTATCAACCGCATGGAATTGTATGCGAGTTTGGGCGTGCCAGAGGTTTGGCGTTATGACGGTTCGCGTTTAATATTCTATCAGTTAGAAGGTCAGGAATATGTAGAACGGGAGGTTTCTCCTCACTTTCCTTTTTTGTCGCCATCTGAGATTATGGGATTTTTGGAAAAGCAAGAAAATGTGGGTGAAACGTCGATGATTCGAGGGTTTAGGCAGTGGGTGAGGAGTCAAATTCAGTCAGGGGAATGAAAGGGCGATTCTCTACGGGATAGATCCCCTTCACGCTCTTTTTTCAGCCGATCGATCGCACAGGCGGGACGCCCGTGCCACGAAAAAAAACGCCTATATATCACAGTTAATCGACATCTAAATGCAGTTTGAGAGCAGCATTTACTAGCTGCATGATTTCCTCACTCAAACTTCCCACTGCATCGCTGCTAATTCGCTGTTTAGAAATTGTCCGTACTTGCTGTGCTTGAACTTTAGAAGGTTTGGATAAACCGCTATCCTCTGGATTTAGTAAGACCTCGAAAGGGTAGACACGGGTTACATTAGAGGTAATGGGTAGAATTGTAACTGTATTGGCGGCACGGTTATTAGCGTCATTGCTCACCACCAATACGGGACGGCGTTTATCGATCTCCGAACCAACCGTAGGACTGAGATTAGCGTAGTAAATGTCACCACGTTTCATCGGTTAATCCATCGGCAACTGTTAGCTCCCAAGCGGAGTCTATTTCACTGGATGCTTGTCGGTAAGCAGATTCTAGTTCTTGATTTCGCAGCAATTCCAAAGCTACTTCAATTACTTGGGAGGGCGAGTTGCATCCTTTAGCAATTTTGTAGCTTTCAATAAACTGTAGTAGCGATTGTGATAGGGAAATTGATATTTTTTCAGCTTGCATTATCTTAGTAGTAATTACAAAGATTTTTACTCAATTATAGCACAAGCAGTAAACCAGAGTAAATTCTACTATTTACAGGGCGATCGCTCTTTTTGAACCGATCTATTGCACAGGCGGGACGCCCGTGCCACGATGGAGGCGGATAGATGAAAGGGCGATAGTCAAATAGTCGAGCTTTTGAGAAGCAAATCGGGTTTTCTATGCCAAGTATTAAGCTTTTCTGCATCTATTACACCATTTTTTAGCCGATACACACCATAAATTTCTAGGCGTCCAGGCCATTCATTATGATTTCCACCAATCAATTGACGTTCTCCTAATACTGTCCAAATAATATCTAAATTATTTTCACTTAGAAAGTTAACCAGTTGATATTTGGAGATTAAAAAGTTTGCTGGAGACAGTTGATTTAAAGGATTAAATGCCACAAGTTCATTGTTTAAATTCCTAAACTTCAAATATTCTCCTGACCATCTTAATTCCATATTCTTCATTAGCCAAGCGGAAGGAATTAAAGCAGATATTGTTTCATCTGTTGAACAATCAAAACTACTACTAAAAGAATATCCGGTTGTTGTTACAACGACTGGATAAGGTAAATCTCCGTCTGTACTATTTATGTGAGAAACCCAAGAATTAGCTTCAATCCATTTATGATAAGGTAAACCCCAAGAAAATTCGCCAATAAATATATCAGAAATTTCTCCAGATTCTGGCATCCATCTCCCTTCAAAGTTCTTATTTTTTAACCATTTGTAGGTTTCTTCCATATTTTCACAACGCACAATATAGCTTCGTATCTGATACCACATTTGTCGTTGAGAAGTTTGATATTTTTCTTCTTCTAAAGGTTCTTTTTCTTCCCAACCATAATGACCTTCTAGAGTTAACCAAACTGTTTCATCATTAGGATTAGTTAATTCAATGAGTTGACATGGATCGGGACAGTCATCTTGTTGCTTTATCCAGTCTATCTGTCCTTGTTTATCAACTTCGTCAAATATATAGTCGATAGGTTTTAACCAAGTTTTTTGATTATTTTGTTGAGATTCAGGAATTTGTTTTAACAAAAAGGATGGATCGATATCTCGGATTCCAATCTGCCAAGTTCCTTTATAAACAGATGATTCAGATGCTTCATCCAACCCAGAAGAAACTGTAAACTCTAAATTATCTGCCATGCAACCAAGAAATTCATGAAGGGCAATCCATTGGTATTTCTTACCAATTCGTTCTGGTTTATTCGCAGCACGACCATGACTACCACAACGTCTATCAAACCAACCGAACTTTTCAATTGTCCATCCTAATTCAAGAACTCGCTTAACAATCCAGCGTTTTGCAATAGAAGTATCGAACCGACATTCATCTTCTCTTGGATTTTCTAAAAATGGTACAACATAATTTTCAAAAAATTCTGTTTTTTCCTGGTCAATAATGCTCACAAAATCTCCTTTACCAGATGTAATAGCTTCCTTTAATTCTTCGTCTGTCCACTCTTCTTCAAAATATTCTATACGACTTTCAGGCTCTAGCTGTTTATACAAATCTACATTTTTGGATATTGTTTGATATTCTTCCCATGCTTGTTTCTGTGTAGTTGTAAGAGAGTCTATAAATTGCTCATATCTCTCTTTTTTAGTAGGTTCTTTTGGCTCGCCTAATATACAGGAAGACCAGTAACGAGTACGATATTCTATAACATACTGAGAAAAATCCCCTCCCATAAAAGAGTCCATAACTGATGTGTATAGAACATCAAGGCTCCATTTAGGATCGTCTTTAAAACTATTAAATTGAGTTTCCTTTGAAACACTTCTTAGCTTACATATAATTAAAGAATTTGAAGCCCATGACTTAAATGATAAAAGTAATAGTAATAGAGGTAGATTGATGTCAAAATCAAGCTTTATTAATTCAATATATAGTTTTAATTCTTCTTCTGTTGGTAGATCGAGATTCCAATCACTTTTATAAGGGGGATGAGTTTTATCAATATCTACCTTGTCTGATAAAGTACCCAGATGATTAGCTACTTCAATAACACCACGAGCATAATCACGCAAAAGTATATGTACTGGTGGTGTACCTTCTTTAAATACCCATTCATAGATTTTGTTTGCAAGTTCTCCTATTTTGTCAGCATCATTGCTAACCATTGCGACTCCATAAGCAACAGCATAGAGCCGTTCTAATACATAAATATCATCAACTTCTAAAAACTGCTCGATAACTTTGACTAAAACTTGAGGTCTTGGATGTAGCATTGAAACAAGAGCTTTTGTTGCACGATCGCGAAGAAAACGATGAGATGTTGTTAAAAACCATGTCAAAGCAATTGCACAAAGTTCGATGGATTCATCTGAGATATGGTCTTTTTCGGCTTCCCAGACCCATTCAAGTAAACGATCGACTGCCCCTTTTTGTTCATACTGATCGAATAAATAAATAGACCAAATTGCATCGCGATCTGGCATTCTGAGATTTATGAGATGACGATGAAGAGATTTTGCATTTAAAGGATGTTCAGGATCGGTAGCTACTGTCAGTAGTACATTATAAACTTTTTCTTCATTTCCTTCTTCTTGGAATATTTCATCAAGATAATCTTTGGTTGTTTGAGTTATTTTAGTGGGATTACGCCAAATAAGACTTTGTAAAAATGGATGTTCAAACCACCATAATCTAATTGATGTTAATTCCATTACTTCTTTTCCAAGTCGTTCAGGAATTTGAATACATAAAGCTTCCAGTAAACCACTTATACTCTGTGTATTCCATCTAGCTGCTATTAACCTACCTAGCGGTTTATTTTCATCAAATGATTCAGTTGGCTTGTCTTTATCAAGGTAGTTTTTCAGCAAATAACGGACTATTAAATGATCGCTAAATTTTTCGTAGGGAAACTTAATAATATCAATCTTTTGATTTTGTTCTTCTTCATATTCGTCTTCTGAGGGACGATAAATTAAATCTTCTGATAGTAACCCCTCAGCAAGCAGGTGAGAAAATAAGCTCTGTGAAAAAATATTATTAGGCAAGAAATAATTAACAATACTTTTTGCTTCTTCTCTATCTATCCAAGGCTGTTCTTTTTCTGCCATTCTACAGGCTAAAGCTTCTACTGATTTTCTTACTAAATTAGTCTTATAATCATAATCGAGTCGTACACATAAAACCTCATTAACTGAATCTATAAATAGATTAAAAACAGCAGTAATTCCCTTAATGCCTTTAGGGATTCGTGTTAATTTACGATTTTTAATACCTTTACAAAGTGTTTGTAAGAAAAGTGGATTAGAAAACTCTGGAACTAACAAAGGAACGTTAGGATGTTCAATGCCATAATGAGAAAAAAAGGTTTTAGTAGCAATATATTCATGGTTAGCAAATCCATGATGTTCAACTTTCACTAACTTTTCTGGAACAATGCTTTTTGGTATTGTTACGCTTTCGTATGAAGTACGACAGCTTACTGCAATAGTAATGCGTGGATAGTTATGCAAAACAGCTAACATACCTGCTAGTTCCTTTTTCCATAAACCTTTATCATCACTCTCATTAAGAGCATCAATCAAAATCATTGCATGACTACCACAAGCTTGTGCAGCAGCATCTAATGCGCCTAAAAACTCGTCACGCTGACAAGAAAGGTGCAATCTCTGCATTATTTGAATCCAAGGGTTGCCTTGACAAAAGTGCTGACCCAATAAAATTATGGTCGGAAGTGAGTTATCAAGACGATGTTTAGCTATATCACAGAAGAGATGAGTTTTACCTGTTCCAGCTTCACCCGTAAGTAGAAGTGCGCCTTGATTACACGCAGCAGTAATATCACTGGTGGCAAACTCGTAAATTTCTATTCCTATTTCTTTTACTTTTGAAATTTTATCACGAACTGATTTTAAGTCTTCATTTGAACGATTATCAATGTCTCTATTTTCTATTTTTTCCTTTGGTTGTCCGTTATGAGACGGATTCACTTGCCGAATTTGTGTGTAACTATCATATTGCCAAAGTTTTTTTGACAAAGAAGCAATTAAGTCAAAATCAATTGGTGACAAAGCCTGTCTATCAGATGCTTTTTTCAATGCACTGATGAGTAAGTTGACATCTTTACTCAGATCGTTTAAAGATTTAGCTACATTAGGAACTTTTTCCTGTAATTCTTCTGACGGCTTCTTGGCATCTTTCCACTTTCGACAAAGCTGACTGTATAAGTTGTCAATGCGGTCAAAGAAAAGATCGGTTCTACCAAGTCCTTCAAATATTTGAGCTGCTGGTAAATCAACATGAATTTCTGGTGTGTAGCGTGCCCCAGCATTTTCTCTAACTTCTTGAAAACGCTGAATCATCCATTCATTAGTTAGTTCTTGTTTATTAAACCAAAAATAGGCACGACCAGCATACTGAGGTTGTGGGCGAGAAAGCCTTTCAATAATTTCTGATTCTCCCCAATAAACAAACTGAACTTTCATATCATGTTCTTCAGCCCATCCTTCCCATGTTTGAACACGCTCATCCCAGCGATCCATTTGGGATTTTTCTCCGTCCTTGCGTCCTTCAGTACGGTTAAGGGGCAAACAGATTATATATTCAATTAAATTTGGATGTTTATCCAAGGCCGCTTTAACGGATTTATCAATTTGTACCCATTGGCTATCTCCCAATTTATCAGGAAAATATTTTGTTTGCCAAGCCTTCTCATTTCCATTAGGTAATCGCCAGTAACATTCAACACCAGCATCTCCTCCAGCACCCGATTTGCGACGAAAAATAGAGTCTTTTGGTACTTCCTCAAATGATGCAAGTTGACAGCATAGTTCTTCAAATCCTTCATGTTGACTACCTTTGTGAGTGCGAATGTCTTTGAAATCGATTTTAGTCATTACTAATACTCTCCTAGACAAAACTAACGTTCTACTTAGCTAACCTCTGATTCACGGACAGGCTTATATTTTATTCATCTGCCCGATCGACCGAGTACATAAAACTGACTGCTGACTAATGACTAATGACTGCTGACTAAAGCTTGCCTTTGAGCCTCCAACAATTCTTGAATCCCGGTTTCTGCCAAATCCAAAATTTGATTTAACTGACTCCGACTGAAACTTCCCTCTTCCGCAGTTCCCTGAATTTCGATGATATTCAAATCTCCATTCATTACCACATTACAATCAATTTCAGCCGCCACATCTTCCACATAATTCAAATCTAAAAAGGGCTCGCCTTCCAAAAGTCCGACAGACACCGCCGCCACTTGACGAATAATCGGCGATCGCACTAAATCACCTTTTTGTACCAATTTATTCAAAGCATCAGCCACAGCCACAAACCCGCCAGTAATTGAAGTTGTGCGAGTCCCCGCGTCAGCTTGCAAAACATCCGCATCCACAAGTATGGTGCGTTCTCCCAATAGTTGCATATCCAAGCACGATCGCAAACTGCGCCCAATCAACCGCTGAATTTCTTGAGTCCGTCCCGATAATTTCATAAATTCCCGCTCTTGTCGCTGCGGCGTAGAACCAGGCAACATTCGGTATTCTGCTGTCAGCCAACCTTGTCCGGTATTCTCCAGAAATCTAGGCACTCCCGGCTTGATTGTAACGCTGCAAAGTACCTGAGTATCGCCACTTTTTGCTAGCACCGAGCCGCTAGCAAATTTGGTAAACTGTCGATCGAAACTAATCGGACGAATTTGATTTGGTTGTCTGCCATCTGGACGCTGGAAAGACATAATATTTAGGTGATTGGTAATGGGTAATTGGGTAGTAAAAATTCAAAATTGGTGATTAATCTTCCGGTTTTTTTGATTCGGTAAATATGCAGTCATTCAATATAGAATCTAAAATCTAAAATCTAAAATGCTATGACGATTGGCCCTTAGCCTCGATCAATTGGAGAATATCCTGCTGGACTTGTTCAGGGGATTGATCGCCATCCACAGTTAACAGTTTGTTGCGGTATTCGTAATACTCTAAAAGAGGAATAGTGCGTTCGTGGAACAAATCGAGGCGACGCTGTAAAATTTCAGGATGGTCATCCGATCGATCGCGCTCGATCGACCTACTCAGCAAAACCTCGATCGGCACTTTCAGCCAAACGGCCCAATCTAGCTCCTGCGCCAAATCCTCTAATAAAAAATCCAACTCCTCAGCTTGAAAAGCCGTTCGCGGATAGCCCTCCAACACCCAGCCATTAAAGACATCCCATAGCAGCAGTCGGCGGCGAAAGAATTCAATCATAGTTGCGTCGGGAACTAATTCCCCTCTTTCGACATAAGACACCGCCAGCTTGCCTAAATCTGTGTCTTCTGCGATCGCCTCCCGTAGAATGTCCCCCACAGCCAGCAAAGGAAGGCTCAAATTGCTGCACAGTAGTTCAGCCTGAGTTCCCTTTCCCGCTCCTGGCCCTCCCAGAATCACCACTCTCACAGTCCCTGCTCCTAGTGCCGCGACATTCAAATTTTACGCGATGTGTGTACCTTTTCTTAAAAGCCCTGGACGCAGCGAGACTCTCATCACCTTGGTTTTTCACCCCATAACTGTATAAATGTCAAGCTCCACGCCGTATTTTGGTAAAAAACCCCGTTTCTGCGTAAGTGCTAATTGAGTCCAAAAATTGAACAAATGACTGCGAATGCCACTGCCGTGAGCTTTTGACAACTTGTATATCTAGTGTTCGATCCGATGTGCACTCGGCCCCGTACACTATATATTGTCAAGCAGGCTTCAGCCACGCCAAGGTCGGAGCTGCACTCAAGACTTAGTTGCTGATTAAATATTGCCCTATGGTTGCTCAGTTACAAACCCCTAAACTAAATTTAAACCACAGCTTGCCCTACACAGTTCAAGGGCTGGTGCAAGTCTTTACAGGCCCGCACCGCTGCTTTTTTACCAGTGTCATGGCTCAAGCCCTCAGAATTGCAGGACAGGGAGCTCCAGTGCTAGCGGTACAGTTCCTCAAAGGGGGAATTAATCAAGGGCATCAGCATCCGGTGCGGCTGGGGCAAAATTTAGATTGGGTGCGCTGCGATTTGTCACGCTGCATTGAGAATGCCGATTTAGATGAGCTGGAGACGCGATCGATCGAACAATTGTGGCAGTATGTTCAAAATGCGGTGCGCGAAGGTCGTTATTCCTTAGTTATTCTCGATGAATTGAGTTTAGCGGTTAATTTGGGATTGATTCCCGAAGCCGAAGTGGTGGCATTGATTGACAACAAACCGCATCATTTGGATATGATTTTTACCGGGCCATCCATGCCCCAAAGAATTTTGGATATTGCCGACCAAATCACTGAAATTCGCCGCAGTTAAGGACAATGATTCCAGTTGCGATCGCCTGTTTAGCGGTCGCATTTTTTATGTAAAAAAATAGGCGACCGCTTAGCTCAAAGAGCGATCGCACGCTATCAATTTAGCAGCGACATTAGGATTGAACTACCGGATCGAACACAACAGTCAATCGATCAGCCGGCACCATCCGTTTGAGAATTTTTAAGTGACCATCTGCATCAGACCAACTGCGAAACTCACCCACAACCACCTTTTCCACATTTGGAAGCGAGCGAACTATAGTCCACGGCTTGAGACGTTTTTCTTGCAACATAATATATATCTCCTTGGTAAATTGGAGCCAAAGCCAGTCCCCATGCTTTGGCAGGGCCCAGGACTGGCTTTTGACTTTGTAAACTTGCCCTTCTCTAAGAACATAGCACAAAAAAAATAGTTTGTGATTATATCTTATTTTCCGCTTTCTTTATACCTAATTCCTACAGGACAAATGATTAAACTAAAAACTTGTTAATTCTTTAATTCGCAACTCAAAACTATTTAATGACTAACACTTCAAATTCGCTTGGGGTGCAGCCTGACTAATAAATTCTGCCTTCTACCTTCTACCTTCCTTCTACAAATCCCGCCGCGACAGCAGAAACCAGATCCCACCCAAACCCAAAACACCACACAAAACCCCGCCTTCCCACCCAAAAACAGTCCCCCCCGGCAAATGTCCAGGCTTTGCTTTAGAAGTAAAATTCAGCTCAGAATAGTATACCCACTGGCTGTTAACCCGCCAGCCCACTCGATCGCCAAACTTCTCCCAAACTGTAGCATCATAAACACCAGCCTTTCCCCCCGACTTTACCCACAAACCCTTTTGCACAGAAAAACCGAATCTGCGGTGACTGTGCCGCACCCAAAGTTGATCGATAGTCTGCAAATCCTTAGCTGGAAACTTCCTAATATCTTCCTCGCTCAAATAACCCCGTGAAACTTGCTGCATCACCTCCAGCATTTTCACAGAAGTTTCCTCATCAGCACCCCGCCAATTTTTAGCAGCGAGCAGACTTGCCAAATGAGAATAATCAATACCTTTTTCTGACTCTAAATTCACAGAAACTAGCGGAGTCTCAGTCACAGGTTGAGTCGGTACAGAAGGACTAATAACAGTTGCCTGCTGCGACTTTTCCAGCACGGGGACAACAACAACAGGAGGTTTTAAAGCATCCAAAACTTCCACAGCCGATTTGTAGCGATCTTTAACATATTCCTGAATCAACTTATCCAAAACCTGACCTAAATCCTGGCTAATTTGCGTTCCTTTTGGCAAAGCTTCCCTCCAAAGCCATCGGCCTTCAAGCGGATCGTAAAGGTCATCGTGAATGTCCCCGTAGATATCGAGATAAGGCATAACAGAAGTCAGCAAGCGAATGCAAGTCACCCCCAAACTATAAAGGTCGCTAGCAGGAACAGCCCTACCGTGACGCTGTTCTAGAGCCGCGTAGCCAGGAGTTCCCAACTTCGTTCCAGTTTTAGTTGGAGCAGCCGCTACTACCTGTTTGGAAACCCCAAAATCTATTAGCACTAACTTGCGATCGCGAGATCTGCGGATCACATTCTCAGGCTTAATATCGCGGTGAATTACATTTCTGTCGTGAACAAACTTCAATAAAGGCAGCAAATCTAACAGCAGTTCGCAAGTTTTAATTTCGCTATAAGCACCGTACTTATCTAACTCATCCTTTAAATTGTTGCCATCAATAAACTCTTGCACTAAATACAAGCGCCCATCTTCCTCAAAATAAGAAATTAACTGAGGAATTTGCGGGTGCTTCAGTTCATATAACCGCCTTGCCTCTTGTTCAAACAGTCGAACATATTTTTTAAAATGACCGGGTTTCCGTTGAAATTCTTGAGGGGGCGACAACTGTTTGATCACGCACAATTCCTCAAATTTTCCATGATTAACAGCTCGGAAAGTCCTGCCAAATCCCCCATCGCGCAGCGGCTCAGTTGCTGCATAAAGGTCTTTTAGCAGCAGCTTTGAACCACAATTAAGACAATACTTTGTGCCTGGGGGGTTCTGACGCTTGTCTCTTGGGCAATCGAGATTAAGGCAGTATGTCATATATTAAAAAAAATGCGAACCAATTTATACTCAGGGTTTAATATTATTCAAGAGTCCGATCGCGAGATGGTTTTTGTAGAGGCGAGACCTCGAACCTTACGGAGGCGACAGCCACCCTCGCGATCGGAGGGGGCGTTCTCGCCGGACTGCCCCTGAGCAAGTATAACTCTCTTGAGGGTTTGACCTCAAACTCGAAGCCCAAATCTAGCCTTAGACTCCGAGCCAGCAATACATTTGATTTAGCGGTCAAATAGCCACCAGATTAAACAGAAATAGTAATTTATTACCAGCCCACTTAGGTTTGCAACACCGACAAAAAACTTAGGATTCCGCCTGAGATATAATTTTATTGCCAGAGAGAAGCAGACTAACGGGAGCGGCCGCTTCCGTTAAGTTCGCTCGACCTTAATATTTTACCAGTATATTTTTTACCTAACCAGGCCCAATCAACAATCCAAAACTCCCTAACAAACGCACGTTAAAATAAAGACTAGCTTCCTCGAACGCAATCCGAGCGCGAGCCGACAATTAGCCAGTTTTCCCTGTTTCCTTTTTTTAGCTATTACCAGTTACATCTATTTCGATCTGTCTACTTAATTAGGAATCGCCAGTGACCCCAAAACTACAGCCCTCTAAAACTCCAAACTCCCGCCAAAAATCACCAAAAGTACCTTGGTTCGAGCGGTTCATGGCACTGGTCGCCCTAGGAAATTTAAGCCTAGTATTATTTGACATAAGTTACGTGCCAGGGCGAGATTTCTACCTCCGGCAACTGCCAGTTATAACTCAACTATACGACCCATTTAAAGGAATTAAACCCCACCGAGACACCCAGCAATATCTAGAAACCTTAGAAGAATTAAAAATTCAAGTAGTGCAAACAGGCTTGCCCTCTCCCCAAGTAGCAGCCAAATTGCAGGAAATAAACAATCTGAGCGCGAAAATGATCGACGAAGATCCCTTTCGAGTAGCATCAAAAAGCGGCACCCTAGAAAAAATTAAAGACCGAATGCGCGATCGCATCCCGAATTCGCAAGACTCCGCTAAACAATCATTCCAAGCATTCTGGCGCCAAGACTATTTAAACAAACAAGGTTGGCAAAAAGAAATCAAGTGGTTTGATACCAAAATTAAGCCATTAATGGCCACCAACTATTACCGCGAGATTGGAGAAAACGGTGAATTCACCGATAACTTCTGGCAAATAGACCTGCCATTTGTTGTCATATTCGCGATCGAATTTCTAGCCCGTACCTACTCGATCAGCCGCCGTCACCGTAGCGTCACTTGGAGAGCAGCCATGCTCTGGCGATGGTACGACATCTTCCTGATGCTCCCATTCTGGCGCCTGTTGCGAATATTACCCGTCACAATTCGCATCCACCAAGCAAAAATGCCGGATCTCCAACCCATACGCAGCCAAATCAGCCGAGGTTTCGTCGCCAACTTCGCCCAAGAATTGACCGAAGTTGTAGTAATTCAACTCATCAACCAGATGCAGCAATCAATTACCACAGGCGAACTCGCCCGTCAACTATTTCAATCTAAAAAACAGCGCTATCTAGACATCAACAATGTTAATGAAATAGAAGCGATCGCCACCCATCTAGTCCAAATAACCGTCTACAAAGTCCTCCCCCAACTCCAGCCAGACCTAGAAGCCCTTCTCCAGTACAATATTGAAACCTTCCTCAAACAATCCCCCCTGTATGAAGGATGGAAGCAAGTACCCGGTCTGGGAAACCTGCCCGGACAGCTAGCACAGCAATTAGTTGCAGAACTGTCAAAATTAGCCACTCTCGGCCCCCAAGATGCCTACGAAGCCTTCAAAATCGCCACCGAAGACCCCATAGGCATGAAACTCTCAAGCCAGCTAGTCCAACATTTCGGGCAAGCTTTAGGAACCGAACTGCAACAGCAGCACACCTGGCAAGAAATACAACTGCTGCTATGCGACTTCCTAGAAGAGTTCAAAATCAACTACATTCAGCGGTTGAGCGAAGAAGACTTCGAGAAAATTTTAGAACAAGCCAAAGAACTGCAACGGATAGCCCCGCGTTAGGGCGTGTCATCATTCGGAAGTCCCCAAACCGTTCGGGCAAGTCTCGCCACGAGATGCCCGCTGGGTAGCCGTACAACACCGCTTCCACTAACAACCGATTGTAGACAGGCTGTTCCACTCACAGCACCTTCTCCTCCGCGCCACAAATCTTTGATCGTCATTTCCCACTGTTAATCCCGTAGGGCATAACGGTGGCTTTTTACGGCGATCAAATTCTTCTAGTCGGCTGTATCTCTACTTCACCTTCCTTTACCTCAAGTGATGACAGGCCCTAGCCTCTAGGATTTGAATAACCTTAAAATCCTTGGCAGCCCTCGGTTCATCTCTAATACCAAATTCACTATTAAGCTGAGATAGTTTCCCAGAATAAAAAGAATAGCCCTCAGCTTTCTCCTCTGTCATAATCCCTTCTGCTGCACCGCTTTACTTATTTTTTTCGTGCCCAATTAGCAATTAGCAATTACCCTGCTGTAACTCCTGCAAATGAAACTTGCTGGAATTGTAAAGTTTCATTTGCGATCGGCATTCTCTACGAGAGTCATCCGCAGGGTTGTGCATCAAATCTTTAGCGCGGTAGTGAGTTAGACCGCCGTTACGGTTCTCAGCGGCTTGGGGTGTCATGTTTTTAGCGAGCCAGGTGAATTTTTGTAGATGTAGATTATATCAATTTATATGTAAGTTTGATGAAATTATACTTTTTAGTGCGACTGTGTAAAGTAAAGTTAAAAACTATTACAAATATCTCTAGACGAGGTAATCTATTAGATAGGATTTCTAACTGCTTTGCTAAGCGATAAAAAAAATACGACGGCTACCAAAAAATAAGGCGGATCAGCATTTTCAGTCAGCTATAATTATAACGCTCTCAGGGAAAACACGTAAGTAGCAATGCTTTTCCAAGTAAATTACTTTCTAAAACTTTACACTAACTATTATAGATTCCTTTTCAACATCTATTTCCTCAGCCTCATTTCAGTAAATCCACTGAAAATTTTCATTCAACCCACTCATTACCCCAGGAATAACACCACTCAATGCCACAAACCTCTGCAACCACTTTCTTATCAAACCGTTCTAAAAAAAAGGTATCCCTGCGCCTGATTTTAGTATTGCCATTCGTCGTGCAAATCTTTGCTGCCGTCGGTCTGACAGGCTGGCTATCCTTACGCAACGGGCAAAAAGCAGTCAACGAAGTTGCTAGCCAGTTGCGGAGTGAAATTACAGCCCGCATCGAGCAGCAGCTCAACACATACCTAGATACAGCCCCTCGCGTCAATCAACTGAATGCCAATGCCCTTCGCCTAGGATACTTCAAGCCCGACGAATTGGAGAGTGCGGAGCGTTATTTGTGGGAGCAAATTCAAGCATTTCCTTCTCTGCCCAATATGGGTTTTGCTACTAAAAGTGGAGAGTTCATAGCCATTGAACGCCAAGAGAATGGCAAACTATTTTTTAAAAGAGTAGATAAGGAGAGTCGTACTGAACTTCATATTTATGAATCGGATAGCAAAGGCAATCAAACAAAGCTCTTAAAAATTTCTCCTAGCAACAATATACTCAACCGTTCTTGGTATAAAGACAGTGTACGCTATAGCCGGCCCACATGGAGCGAAATTTTTTCGATTACAGGTCAGAAAACGCTCTCACTTCCTGCCGGACATCCAGTTTATGACGAAAGTGGTGAGCTGCGCGGGGTATTGGTGGCTAATTTTCTGATCTCTTTCCTCAGTGACTTTCTGCAAAGCTTAAAAATCGGTCGATCGGGACAGACATTCATTATGGAACGTTCTGGACTCCTAGTAGGCAGTTCAACTCTCAAAGAAGCATTTATCATCAAAAATGGCAAACTCGATCGTCTGAATGCTTTAGATAGCACAGATGATTTAATTCGGCTGACAACAGCGCATTTAAAAGAACGCTTTGGCAACCTCACTAAAATTAGCAAATCTCAGCAAATAGATTTTACGATCGCCGGTCAGCGGCAATTCCTCCAAGTTATGCCCTTTCAGGATAGCCGAGGATTGGACTGGCTGATTGTCGTCGTAGTTCCTGAAAGCGATTTCATGGATCAAATTAACGCCAATACCCAGACTACCATTTTGTTGTGTTTGGGAGCCTTGGCGCTGGCTACCGTTTTGGGAATCTTAACCGCACGCTGGATTACCAGCCCGATTCTCCGTTTGAGCGCAGCTTCTAGGGCGATCGCCAGTGGCGACTTGAAGGAAAATGTGCAGGTAAAAGGCATAGAAGAACTAGAAGTTTTGGGTCAGTCTTTCAACCTTATGGCACAACAGTTGCGCGAATCCTTTGAGGCGCTAGCCAAGACCAATTCAGAGCTAGAAATCCGAGTAGAAGAACGCACCGCCCAACTCACCGAAGCCAAACAACTCGCTGATACTGCCAACCAAGCTAAAAGTGAATTTTTAGCGAATATGAGTCACGAATTGAGAACGCCACTCAATGGCATTTTAGGATACGCTCAAATCCTAGAACGATCGAAAACGATGGACCCGAAGGAACTTCAAGGCATCAATATCATTCACCAATGTGGCTCCCACCTGTTAACCCTGATCAATGACATCTTAGACCTCGCTAAAATTGAAGCCCAGAAATTGGAACTGTACGCGAAAGATTTTAATTTTCCTTCCTTTTTGCAGGGAGTCGCAGAAATTTGCCGCATCCGAGCCGAACAAAAAGGAATTGCTTTTGTTTATCAACCCAGCTCTGAAATGCCTGTTGGCATCCAGGCTGACGAAAAACGTTTGCGACAGGTACTCATTAACTTACTGAGCAATGCAATTAAGTTTACCGACTCTGGAGGGGTAAATTTTAAAATAGAATATCGGGACAATGGGACAGGTGAAAAATTACAAAGCTATGAGCAAAAGCCATCCTCACCAATTCATAAAATTCGGTTTCAAATAGAAGATACTGGCGTTGGTATGACACCAGAACAATTAGAAAAAATATTTTTACCTTTTGAACAGGTAGGAGACAGTAAGCGTCAGGCGGAAGGAACCGGGCTCGGTTTAACAATTAGCCAGAAAATTGTCGAAATGATGGGTAGTACAATTCAAGTAAAAAGTCAGTCAGGAATCGGCAGTGTTTTTTGGCTAGATTTGGATTTACGGGAAGCGTCAGACTGGGCAAATACAACCACGACGGCCAACCAAAGAAAGCTGGTTGGCTACCAAGGTAGAAAGCAGAAAGTTTTGGTTGTGGATGACAAATGGGAAAATCTCTCAGTCATTGTCAATTTGCTGGAGCCCCTCGGATTTGAAGTAACCGAAGCTAAAAACGGCCAAGAAGGTTTAGAAAAAGTAGAAAAGTTTAATTTCGATCTGATTATCACTGACTTGGTGATGCCAGTGTTAGATGGCTTTGAGATGATGCGCCGTATCAAAAATTTGTCACACTATAAAGACGTGGCAATCATTGCTTCATCTGCCAGCGTATTTGCTACGGATCAACATAAAAGTTTGGAGGGGGGAGCCAACGATTTTATCGGTAAGCCAGTCCAGGCAGAAGAGCTATTTGATATCTTGCAAAAGTATTTAAAACTTAAATGGATATATGACGAAGGAAAAAATGAAAAAATCAGCCCTATTCCCTTTTCCTCTGATCCTCAATCACTTTCTGAATCGAAATCTGTAGTGGCTCCCCCGCCAGGAGAAATAGAACTTTTATTTGAACTGGCGATGAGAGGCAACGTAAAAGGAATTGTGAAGCGCAGTGAGCACCTAGAGAAGTTGGATCAGAAATTTGTGTCCTTTGCTGTTGAGCTGCGCCAGTTAGCCCAAGGCTATCAGGTCAAAAAAATCAAAGAGTTTATTACATCCCACAGAATAGAAAAAGAATGAAGGCAGCAAATATGGAAACAAGTAGCATCTTAATCGTCGATGATAATCCTAGCAATCTGGACGTGCTTTCTGAAGCTTTAGCTGGTTCGGGATGGGAGATATTGGTAGCAACTGATGGAGAAACTGCCATCGAACAGGCTGAATATAGTCAGCCTGATTTGATTTTGTTAGATGTGATGATGCCAGGAATTGACGGGTTTGAAACCTGTCATCGGCTGAAGGCAAGTCCGTTGACAACCGAAATTTCGGTAATTTTTATGACCGCTCTTTCTGACATAGGAGATAAGGTCAAAGGCTTTAATCTAGGGGCGGTGGATTACATTACTAAGCCCTTTGAACAAAAGGAGGTGTTAGCTCGCGTCAACCTCCATTTAAAACTGCGTTCTTTGACTAAAGTTCTCGCACAGCAAAACCTAATGCTGAAACGGGAAATAGAAGACAGGCTCGCAGCAGAAGCAGCGTTAAATCAGCTCGCGCAGGAGTTAGAAAAACGGGTGGAAGAACGAACGACTGAACTTTCTCAAGCTTTGGATAATCTTAAAAAAGCTCAAGTGCAAATCGTTCAAAGTGAAAAGATGGCTTGCCTTGGTCAACTTGTAGCTGGGGTGGCTCACGAAATTAACAATCCAGTTAGTTTTATCTCCAATAATATCCCTATTGCCAAGGAATATATTGCCGATTTGATCGGGATGACTCGGCTTTGCCAGCACAACGTTACTTCGACATCAGAATTTGAGGATAAGTCCCAGGAGATTGAGTTAGATTTTATTGTTGAAGATTTGCCAAAAATTATCGATTCAATGGCGGTCGGAACAGAGCGCCTTTACAATCTTTCTATGTCACTGCGTAATTTCTCTCGGTTGGATACATCGGCACTAACGCCAGTGAATATTCACGATGGGCTAGATAGTACCCTGTTGATTTTAGGTCATCGATTGAAAGGTAAAGGCACTCACCCAGCTATTAAGGTTATTAAAGAGTACGGCGAATTACCGCTGGTCGAGTGCTATCCTGGGCAAATCAATCAGGTGTTTATGAATGTATTAGCGAATGCAATTGATGCTTTAGAAGAGTCTACGATCAGTTGTCCGCTGTGTGGGGAAAAGCAACAGAGCAATGACAATCCACAAATTCGGATCTCCACTGAAATGCTTCGGGGCGACAGAGTGGTGATTCGGATTGCTGACAATGGGCTGGGGATAACGCCGGAGATAATGCAGCATTTATTTACGCCGATGTTTACTACAAAATCAGTGGGTAAAGGGACAGGTTTAGGCTTGTCTATTAGCCGTGAGATTGTAGAAGCAAAACATGGTGGTACGCTGACCTGCATTTCCTCGCCCGAATGCGGGGTAGAGTTTGTAATTGAGCTTCCTATTCAGCATTAGTAATGGGGATTTTTCAGGGTGAATCTTAGTTTGGCTGTTTTGTCAATATACTGTTAATTTGGCGATCGCCCATGTGGAATCTACCAATCACCATCACTGTCAAACTCTTCGCCACCTATCAAGAAGCAGAGGGCTTGTCCAAACTAAAATTAAAATTTCCCAACGAAACTCCCGTATCCCAAGTCCTAGAACGCCTGAGTGCCCATCGCCAACAGTTCTAGGGACGATCGCACCCGATCACGGTATCCACCAGGAATTTGCCCTCGCCCCACTCCAAAACGGCGATCAAGTCCTCCTCATTCCCCCTGTCAGCTATCCCCCTCTGCCCTCGGACAGTCCGCCGATGGCGATCGGTTTGTCACCGGGCGGGCGATCGAGCTAAACTGAGAACTGAGGCCTCCCTTCGATCGAAAGAAGTCCTCAAACTTCTTGGAAGAAATTGTTTTACCTAGGAGTGGGTCAAGCCCACTTTTTTTGTTGCATTAGTCGCAGGAAAAGATCTCAGGGCGTCTGATTTGCAAGTTGAGGACTGATTGAGTAGGGGTAATCCCCCCGCTTGAGATCCCTGCTGGGATGTTGGGTAAGTCCCAAAGTTGAAGACGAAAGTCGCAGCCACCTAATCAAACCACCTCAAAGCCAAGCAATCTCAACACCAAATTTTTCCTTGCCCGTGTCCGAGTTTAGGAGTTTTAACTTAAGTATTCGATATGACTCATCCCCTAATCCCACAAATCATTGACTTAGCTACCCCTGTTGCGGAAACACTGGGATTGGAAGTAGTGGGAGCAGTGTTTCACACCAACCAAAATCCTCCCGTCTTGCGGGTAGACATCCGCAACCTCCAACAAGACACTGGTTTAGCCGACTGCGAGCGCATGAGCACAGCCCTCGATGCTGAGTTAGAGGCAGCCGACATCATACCCGATGCCTACGTGCTAGAGATTTCCAGTCCCGGAATATCCCGATTGCTCAGCAGCGATCGAGAATTTATTACCTTTAAAGGTTTTCCCGTGACAGCCACAACCACCGAACCCGACTCACGAATCAAAGAGTTGAAAGGACTACTCCAGGGCCGGGATGAAACAGCGGTTTATCTCAATCAAAAAGGGCGACAGGTTAAAATTCCCCGCCCTCAGATTGTCAAAGTTGAACTAGACGAAGGAAAAAAGATGTAAAGGGAAATTTTGAGTTTTGAGTTTTGAGTTTTGAGTGTTAAGTTTTGAGATTGCCTCGCAGCAAGCTGAAAACGCTTGGCTGCGAGTTAATTTTTAACAATCACATCTGTAGGCAGCGGGTTGAATAGGAATAACAAATAAATTGTTACAGCACCGAGTTCCCCTAATCCTATTCAGTAACTCATCACTCCTCTGTCCTCACTTCTCCTGGAAAATTTCCAAGTACCAATTACCGATTACCAGTTACCAGTTACTTATTACCACAGCAAAAAAGGAGTGTTTTATATGTCAATGGTTCCCCTGCCCGGACTAAAAGAAATGGTCGAAGGTATTAGCAAAGAACGCAATTTACCCAAACACGCCGTCCAAGCAGCCTTGCGAGAAGCCCTGCTCAAAGGATACGAACGCTACCGCCGTACCCAAAAACTCGATCACTTCAGCGAAGAATACTTCGACAACTTTGATGTAGAGCTCGACGCCGAACAAGAAGGTTTCCGCGTTTTAGCCAACAAAACTATTGTCGAAGAAGTCATCAATCCCGATCACGAAATCTCACTTACGGAAGTGCAAGAAGTAGCCACGGAAGCTCAGCCTGGGAGCATCGTGCTCGTAGACGTAACACCAAATCAAAAAGAATTTGGTCGCATGGCCGCCATCCAGACCAAACAAGTCCTGGCTCAAAAACTGCGCGACCAACAGCGCAAAATGATTCAAGAAGAGTTTAAAGATTTAGAAGAAACCGTTCTTCAAGCAAGAGTGCTCAGGTTTGAGAGGCAGTCGGTAATTTTAGCAGTTACCAGCAGCTTCGGTCAGCCAGAAGTAGATGCCGAACTCCCTAAGCGCGAACAGTTGCCCAACGACAATTACCGGGCCAACGCTACATTCAAGGTTTATCTCAAAAAAGTAGGCGAAGGCTCTACTAGAGGGCCGCAGTTACTTGTTTCTAGAGCCGACGCAGGTTTGGTGGTTTATCTGTTTGCTAACGAAGTACCAGAAATAGAAGACGGGGTGGTGAGGATTGTCGCCGTAGCCCGGGAGGCAAATCCCCCTTCCCGGCACGTCGGCCCCCGGACTAAAATAGCAGTTGATACTCTCGATCGCGACGTAGACCCTGTAGGAGCCTGCATCGGAGCGCGGGGATCGCGGATTCAGGTAGTAGTCAACGAATTGCGTGGCGAAAAAATCGACGTGATCCGCTGGTCTCCAGACCCAGCAACTTATATTGCCAACGCTCTGAGTCCTGCTAGAGTAGATGAAGTGCGTTTGGTTGCTCCAGAAGGCAGGAGAGCTCACATTTTGGTCGCTGAAGACCAACTGAGTCTTGCCATTGGCAAAGAAGGTCAGAACGTGCGCCTCGCGGCCCGCCTAACCGGTTGGAAAATCGATATCAAAGATATTGCTAAGTACGATCGCGCCGCCGAAGACAGCAAATTGGCAGCAGAAGCAACCAGGCTCGAAGAACTAGCAGGCGACTACGACGCAGACGAAGGATCAGACTACGACGGCGACGAGGAAACCGGAGAATTTGAGGAAGAGGAGGCAGCCGCGACAGAGGAAACCGAAGCCGCAGTCTAAAAACTGTGAGATTTACCAGATTTTCTCTCTTCGGGAGACCAGGAGGACTTGTCCCCTACTCCCCCCTCTCCCCCTACTCCCCCTCTCACAAGAAATGAAACCGAACTACCGGTGCTGTGCAAGTTGTCGAAAAATAGCTCCTAAGGAAGCTTTTTGGCGAGTAGTCAGGCTCTATCCTTCTCATCAGGTACAATTAGATCGTGGCATGGGCCGTTCTGCTTACCTTTGTCGGGAAGCAGAATGCCTCAAAGCAGCTCAGAAAAAAAATCGACTTGGGCGATCGCTCAAAGCACCTGTGTCTGACGAACTGTACCAAACACTTGGGCAGCGTTTAGCCACATCTGACTGTACATCTTACTCTGGCTCACCCGGACGAAAAACCGACAATGGTTCGGCATCGACTGTATAAACCCTCTTGGCAGCCCTACCAGTAATTACCGGTAGCGCCAGCTATAAAACCCCAATCCGATCTGCCCACCAGTCTGGAAAGATTTGTGTCAGATTAGATAAGGGTAGGGTACTAGCAGAGGTATCCTCAAGGTGGAAAGGCAAACTTTGAAGCTTGAGAGAGTGGGTTTTGCCAAAACTCAGACTTCGGAGTTCCAAGTTCCCAAACAGACTTGAGAATTCTTCAACCGCAGACTTCAGCGAGTTGCATCTTTTAGATAAAATTGCTGAGCGAGTACCAAAACCCCGATTCCTGACACTGAATCAATCACACCGAATGATGTCGTCATTAGCACAAAAAATCACAATGTAAAAACTGGTTGGCACAAAAGAGGGCAGAGTGGATGAACAACGGCAAAGTAAGAATTTACGAATTATCACGGGAACTAAATTTGGATAATAAAGACATCTTGGCAGTTTGCGAGCGGCTCAATATTTCAGTCAAGAGCCACAGCAGCACAATTACAGAATCCGAAGCAGAGCGCATTCGCAAAACGGCGGAAAAATACGTAGCCAGTAGCCACTCTTCCCCCGGCAAGCCAGCTCCACCCGAAAGAGCAGCAGCGCCATCTAGAGAATCTGGCCCTCACCCTAACGACCAACAAAAAAAGCAGCAAATTTTAGAAATACGCAGTCCAAAAGTACGACCGGCTGGTGCCAACTCCCAGCCTGCAGGCAACGAGGAGAACAAAGACCAGCCCGCGGCAACCGTGGCAACTCCTCCCAAGTCGCCTGCAGCTCAACAACTCCAGCCTCCAGCTAAACCGAATATCAATCGACCTGTACTGTCGAAGCCAAATGTCGCTGTCCCGGCGGCTCCGTCAGAAACAGTGGCCGAAACAGTTTCGGAAACAGTGTCAGAAACAGTTTCGGAAACTGTAGGTGCGATCGCCCCGGAAACAACCGCCCAGGCTCAGGCACCTACAGCACCTCAACCGCCGTCGGAAAAGGCTCCCGAACGCACCAAGCAACCGCCGATCGCCCCCCCTGCGCCGTCGGCAAAACTCACGTCGCCGCCAGTCAGAGGGGCGTCAGAGTCGGCTAGCCGTACCCCACAAAATCTGGGGAACAAGCCGGTACTCAAACTTGCAAAAACCGAGCAAGAGCAATCAGAACAGTCAGAAACTCTGGAAGCGCCGGCTAAACCGAGCCGCCCCAGCAGACCGACACCGGGAGCTCCTACCGAATCCCGCGACGCGCAAAGACCGCGCCGGGAAGGCGCTGGTGGCCCAGTAAAAACTCCACTGGCCGCTCGACCCCAGCCCGGTGGCCCGCGCCGGAGCCTTGCCCCCGCAACGTCAGCTACCGGGCTGCGTAGCCGCGGCGGTGACACCGGAGCCATAGGGGATGACACGGATGACAATGAAGAAGATAATACGCCGTTGCTGGAGATTCCTCTCCTCGAAAGGCCCTCCCTCCCTCGTCCTGCCAAAAAGACATCGGTCATTTGGGAAGAAGATGATGACGAAAACTCAGATGCTGCCAAAGCTGCCAAGGCAGTTAAGGCAAAACGTTCTCGCCTCAAACCCATAGACGAGGATGACGATGACTTAGAAAACGGCTTGGATCTGCCAGCACCAGTCACGGTCAGCCTGTCCCTAGCCCGCCCAGCTAAAGCGAAGGGACAAGCAGCACCCAAGTCAACACCAACTCCGGGCGCACCCGGAAGCAGCGGAAAAAATAAGAGACCAGGCCCTTCTCACGATAAAAGTTCTTCTTCAGGTTCCAGCGGGGGACGCGGCAACCGGGGCAAAACAGCCGAAGCTAAGGTAGAACGTCCAGAAAAACTGCTGCTGAGCAGGCCGATGACCGTTCAAGAACTAGCAATTACTCTGGCTGTTCCCGAAACCGAAATTATTAAGCGGCTTTTCTCTAAAGGAATTGCGGTAAATATTACCGAAACCCTGGACATTCCAGCGGTGAGGATGGTAGCCGAAGAAATGGGCGTAGAGGTGGAAACCCCAGAAAAAGTAGCCCCAGCTATCAAAGTGATCGAGATGCTGGACGCAGCCGATTTGGAATACCTCGAACGCCGTCCGCCAGTCGTAACGATTATGGGTCACGTGGATCACGGTAAAACTACCTTGCTCGACTCGATCCGCAAAACCAAGGTGGCTCAGGGAGAAGCTGGGGGCATTACCCAGCACATCGGTGCTTACCACGTGGATGTGGTACACGAAGGCAAGAGCCAGCAGGTGGTATTTTTGGATACGCCCGGTCACGAAGCCTTTACAGCGATGCGGGCTCGGGGAACACGGGTTACGGACATCGCCATCTTGGTGGTGGCGGCGGACGACGGCGTGCGACCCCAGACAATTGAAGCGATCAGCCACGCAAAAGCGGCGAAAGTGCCAATTGTTGTGGCTATCAATAAAGTTGACAAGGAGGGTGCTCAGCCGGAACGGGTGAAGCAAGAGCTTACTGAGTACGGCTTGGTGGCAGATGACTGGGGCGGCGATATCACGATGGTTCCAGTCAGCGCGATCCGAGGCGAAAACCTGGATACGCTGTTAGAAATGATTCTGACAGTGGCGGAAATGGAAGACCTCAACGCCAACCCGCACCGACCGGCTAAGGGTACTGTGATTGAAGCTCACCTCGACAAGGCAAGGGGACCTGTGGCAACTCTGCTTGTGCAGAACGGCACTCTGCGAGTAGGCGATATTGTGGTCGCAGGCTCGGCTCTGGGCAAGGTGCGCGCCATGATCGATGACCGGGGCGAACGCGTAGAGCACGCAACTCCATCCTTCGCGGTGGAAGTGCTGGGGCTGCGAGAAGTTCCTCGCGCCGGAGACGAGTTTGATGTCTTCGCAAACGAAAAAGAAGCTGCGGCGATCGCCACTGGAAGAGCTACCTCCCAACGAGATTCCCGCCTGCTGCAAGGCGGCCGGATCAGCCTCAGTGGCTTCTCTCAACAAGCTAAGGAAGGCGTTCTCAAGGAACTCAACTTGATCTTGAAGGCAGATGTCCAAGGCTCCCTCGAAGCAATTGTCGGCGCTCTGACTCAACTTCCTCAAAAAGAAGTTCAACTCCGACTGCTGCTATCTGCTCCTGGGGAAATTACCGAAACGGATATTGACCTCGCTGCAGCAAGTAATGCTGTAATTATCGGGTTCAATACTACTCTCGCCACCGACGCTCGCCTCGCCGCTGACCAAGCAGGCGTAGACGTGCGGGAATACAGCATCATCTACAACCTCTTGGATGATATTCAAGGGGCGATGGAAGGCCTGCTGGAACCCGAACTGGTGGAAGAACCTTTGGGTCAAGTCGAAGTGCGCGCTGTCTTCGCGATCGGTCGCGGGGCTGTGGCTGGATGTATGGTACTCTCTGGCAAAGTCATCCGTAACTGTAAGGTGCGGGTGCGCCGGGGCAACAATGTCGTTTACGAAGGTGTCCTCGACTCCCTAAAACGGATGAAGGAAGATGCCAAGGAAGTCAATGCTGGCTTTGAATGCGGCATTTCTTTGAGCGGGTTTAGCGACTGGGCGGATGGCGATCTTATTGAAGCCTACCGGATGGTTACTAAGCGCCGGACTCTCTCTCAATAGTTTTGAGTTGTGAGTGTTGAGTTGGAAGAGAATTTGTGAGTGATGGCAACCAAATTGCCGATCGCTCGCAACTATTCTCTTCACTCAATACTCCCCAACTCATCACTCCCAACTTTTGTCTTTAACTTATAGCAGAAGCAAGAAGCCAGAAGGCAGAAGGTTTTAGTTATCGAGGTGAGAAGGAAGAAGTAATAAAAGCAAATATATCCGCAATTAACAACGTCCTCATCGTCTTGGCTGTTCCTAAAAATTCTTAATTTAAAACTCAAATAAGACTTACACAAAGCAACCGAGTTGCCTCCCACAATGCTCGGTTTGACCCCTAGATATGTACTCTTCGCACGGGTTTCTTGGTTAAGAGTGCGTCGCAGACTATCAAAACTCAAAATTCAAAACTCATAACTCATAATTATTGAAAGTGCGTTCTTTTTGGTCAGATCCTTTTTTGTGGATTCACCTTTCTGGGGCGGCTACACTGCCGATTTTCCTAGGACTGTGCTTGCTGGGACTGGCAGTGGGTTCTCCCCTGCTCCCTGTCTGGTTAGAAATGTTTTTAGTGGCTGTAGCAGGTATTGTTCCTGTGCTGTGGATGCAGTGGTTTCGCCCTTTTTACATTTTTAGTATTTTAGTTGTGGCGGTAAAACCGCAGAATTTAACTTCTGTGCAGCACCGGATTCTGACTCGGTTTAAAACTAACTTAAATAAAGGACTTGCTTTATTTGTCGCTGTTTTGCTGGCAGTAATTTTGTGGCAGCTTTACCGATTCGCTCCCCTCGCGGCTTCGGTGGCTCCCTTTCCTCCTTCCTGGCGGTGGGCTGGATTGTTGTTGGCAGCTTCTGCTTTTTTAGCTAGCAATTTGTTTTTGCAGGTGTCTGCTAGTGTCATGCCGGTTTTGCTGACGCCAGAATCAGAATTTGCAGCGACAAAGCCTCATGTTGTAGAAAAAATTCGGCAGGATTTTACGATCGCGCCTTGGCAAGTCGATCGACTTTTGCCGGCTTTGGCAGCCGAGACAACTGCCGCTGTGGCTGCACCCGTAGAGTCAATTAGGCCAGCATCCGGCGGGAATTCGTCAGTCGATAGTATTGTCAACCCAAAACCTGCTGACACCAACGGCGTTACATCTCTACCCGAACAGTCGATCGAAAAAAAGTGAAATTAAAAATTAAGAGGGGGACAATTGTAGTTTAAGCTACTTTAATTTGTACAGATGTATGCTTTGAAAAAAATAGGTAAGGCCCCTCTTCGGATAGAGATTATTAATAGTCTTAATATTGAATTTTTAATCCCAGAGTGTGGATATTTTATATTGGCTATGTGGAGAGAAGAATCTATAATAGAGAGTGTCAAGGTCAGCTTTCAATCCTTACAGGGGATTAAAACAGAGGTATAACAATATGGCGAATTATCTACCGATCGCAGAAGAACCTCAAGGCGCAGAGGCGATGGAGCTGTGCGAAGATTCTGAAATCTGGGGCAGTCTCAAATCCGCGATCGGCGCAAGTTCAGGATTTCAACGCTGGCAGCTAGAACTAAATTTTGAGCGTCAGCAGCAAAATGCCACCATCGATCAGCAGGTTCGTTCCTATCTGCGGGAAACTTTAGAAACTTTGGCTTACTGAGAACAGCCAAGCCAAATGCTGTAACCGATAGTACCTTTCCATCGCCCCATGTTTAAAACCAACTTGAAACACGGCGTTAATTTCACGATTTTTCAGAACAAAGGGCGTTTTAGAATGAATCATAGATATCCTAGCTCCTTCTATTCAGGAGCTAGGACGTTATCGATACCTACTTAAAACTTAAAAAATCACCGGATTGAATCGTCCAAAAATTAACTGAGTTCCTGCAAGGATTCAAGTAATACCTGAGCACTATGCCGATGGGGGAATTTAGCAGCAATCTTCTGTCGTGATTTCTGAATCAGGCTCAATGTTAATTCTTTGTCCTTTAGCAATTTTGCTATAGCCTCTGCCATTTTTTCGGGATTTTCCGGCGGGGCTAGCCTACCGTCAACACCGTTATCTATCAGTTCCGCCATTCCACCCACCTGCGTCACGACGACTACAGGAGTTTCCATAGCCATTGCTTCCATAACAACTATAGAAATTCCCTCTTTCAAGCTGGGTAAAACAAAAATATCAGCCTCTTTATAACCTTGGCGATTTCGTTCTTCTGAGACAGAACCAAGCAGCTCCACATAATCAGACATGGATTGCTCTTCAATGAATTTCTCCAGTTCTTTGCGGTAGCCATTACCACCCTTTTCATCCTCACCAGCAATCTGCAAGCGCACGTCAAACCCTCGTTCTCGAAGCAACTTCACTGACTCAATCAGGTACTTTTGTCCTTTCGCTATATTAAGACGGCCGCAAGTGTAAATTCGGCAGTGACTGCCTTCCTGCCAAGGACTATAGGGAGTTTCACGCTTAACTTCATCTAGATTTACCCAGACTGGTAACACCCTCACCTCCTTGGGCAAGAAGCCTGCCAGCTCATCTTTGAGAAAGTTGAGGAGTTGCTCAGACATTACAGAAGCAAAAGCAGAATGTTTCCATTTTGGTTCTTGATTGGGCCCAAAATCTTCTAACTGACCGAGAAGAGTCAGACTATAAGTGATCTCCGAAAGTATGGAGGCAAATAGGGCAATATTAGCAGCATTGCTACAGGAATGAACGTGGACGTGAGACAGCCCTGAGTTCTGGCAAGGCAAGCTAGCTTAGCCCCCATAACAATTAATACCAAATAGTAAAGCCTTTGAGAAAAGGATAGATTTTTAGTATTAGCCATTACACTGAGGCAGCGCCACCAGGCAATCGGGCCAGCTTTGATGAGTTCTATGGGAACCTTCACAAAATCTTTGGTCTCAAAGGGTATCAAATAATCAGTCATACTTTGCGCTTTCTGGGCCCAAGTATGTACAACTTTAGTGGGCGGACGGCGGGTTGATATCATGTGAGGTTTCATACCAAGCTCGAGCATTGCTTGATATTCTCGCCATATCCAAGTATGAGTTTGTCCGGGAAATTCAGGGATAAAGTAGCCAATCTGTTTATTCATTATTGATTCTTTTCCTTAGCAACTCGACAAATTAAAATATGCTAAACAATCGGTTGTTTGTTCCAGCTCAAAGATTTGCTGGCGGAACCCACGCCCTGCTATTTTTTGGGTATTAGAAGTTTTAATAGCTACAAATATAGTTTTGGGGATACCTACAACTATATTTGTATCCACCAAAAGCCCCAATCCCCCTACGTTGAAAGGGTGTAAAAATTTAGGGTACTGAATGTGAGCCGTCATTCAATCAATGCTGACTAGCGGGAGAGGTTTCACATTGTTTTTTGGCTAATAGTCTAGGCAACTTGGCGGGCTGTGAGTTCTAATCGATTCCGAACTTTGCCGATCGCCAAACACTTTTTAACAGCAGCAATTACATCTTCCACATCTGCATCTGTTAATTTTGCCGAAATCGGCAAGCTAACTGTATGCCGCCCGATGTACGCAGCATTCGCATAGTCTTCCGGCTGCCATCCAAACATTTCTTGATAGATTAGGATGTTCCGGCATACTCATGTAATGTACGCCGACACCGATATTTTCAGCATTGATAGCGTTGAGACACTCGTCGGGGCAGATTCCTGCTTTGGCTTCATCTACCAGAAGGTGTACAGGTGATAAGCATGAATTGTATCCGGTTCAGGTTTGGCGGGCAAAGTAATCGGCAGATCCGCAAATGCTTCGTTGTAGCGCTGCCAAATCTGCTCCCGTCGCTGCCCATAAGGAGGAATTCGTTTCATTTGATGAATGCCGATCGCAGCTTGCAGATCCATCATATTGTATTTAAAACCGAGTCCCACCACAATGTAACTCCCCTGTAATTGATGCCGGTTCAGAAACATTGTGCGATCGCACGAATCAACCCTCCTTGGCAAAATCCGCTACAGTCTAGGCAGGCGAATCTTGTTTAAAATATTTTGCAGCCGTTCTGAAACGCCGCCCAATTGTTCTGACCAAACTACAAGTTTACCGTAAGCTTCAACTAAGCGATCGCCCTCAACATAAACTTCTGAATTCGGATAATTCTTCATCGCTTCCAGCAGCGTAATCTCGTTATCATTAGTTGCAGACAGCACCAAGGCCTCGCGCAAAGCTTCTCGATTTGCATTCCCCGAAGGATTGCGAATTACCTGACCCACTTCATCAAGAATTATTTCCCCAAGCTTACTGTTAAGCGTCCCATCCAAAAAGCTTTGACTCACTTTCACCGGTCTCGTCAGACTGCTGCGAACCGCTTCCGGGTCTTTGTTTGCTTTTCCCAGCAGCATTTCTAACGCGGGCGACATTTTCCCAGTTTCTACAAAAATTTCTAATTCGCTGACGGGTAAAGTCATTCGGATCGCACTGTATTTGAGCACTACCTTTTCGGCAGCCCCCGCAGCATTACTATAAAATACAATTCCCACGCCTGCTGCTAAAAATAACGTCCACCGCCTTTTGAAAAATGATCGACCCATAGTAAAATCTCCCAACATCTTTTTCTACTTAGACTTTGACACATCTCATATCAATTCCGGTTGCACTCCTTATGATGTTGACTGTTGACTGTTGACTGTTGACTGTGACTCGAACAACTGAAAATTGCGCCGAGATAGGTGGCAACTTGTAAAAATTATTCATGAATTGCCCTCTAATTTATCATTCCGAGGCAGCCGGAAACGATATCATTAGTTACTGCACAGACTAAGCTCTTCGGGAAATGCCACCTTATTCGATCGCTCCAGCCGTTATACCATTTTAGATTTTAGATTTGCGAATGACTGATGATTATCATGGTTGGGAGCATGAGCCTACAGTTGCATGATTGTTGGGAACTCGTATTACCTATATCGGATGCTAGGCAAAAAACTCGGTTCCGGGCGCTGGTACGGGCTTCTGTGTACGCGGTCGGCACACTACTGATTGTATCTCCCAATCTCCCGAGCCTCCCACAATGCCGAACGCTAGCTCTTCTATCAGTGAAGGCGATTTCCTTATATTTAATTGCTTTAAAGCTGTTGGGAAAAATAGCCAACGCCAGCTCTTCTATTAGTGAAGGCTGGCGCTGGGCTTAAATTTATTTTATATATTTAGGGTCTTTATGAAAGCTGACCCCAATTGAACGAATTACAAGCGGTTTATGATTAGGACCTTTAAATTTGCTGACCCCAATTGAACCCACACCATTATTATTACAGGGATCGCTGACAAACCATGATTTCATAATAATTTCTTTATATTTCTAACTTTTCCTTGCCTCAGATAGATATTTGTCTCGGTTTGTAAACTTTTGTTACTTCGACTTCGGGGATCGGCCCTCGGCGCGCTGCTCCCAGCGAAACAGGAACACCATCAGGGCTACAACTCCGACTTGGAGAGCAAAATTAGGCAAAGCAGAACCAATTTCCCGCCCCGAGGCAATTTTAGCGAGGAACACCAAGCCGCCGATAAAGCCCGAAGCGCCACAAGCTATGTAAACAAACTGTCGCAGAGGCCGGTAGGGGGTGGCCATTTCTGCGGTTAAACGCTCGTATTGTTGGCGGCTGAGGTTGCGCGGGTTTTTTGGGATGTTTGTGCGATCGTCTGAATTGGGGGCTGGCATAGATTTAGGAAATAAGTAAATTAGCATGGGGCCACAAAAAGCCGGTTTCTACCAAAAATCCTCTGTCTGAGGTGGCTAATACGGTCGAAAAACCAGGTTTTTGGTAGTGGGGGCGCAAGTCGAGCGAATATTAGACTACAACAAATATCTCACAACTGCCGAAATAAATCACCGCTGAATCCAAAGTACAACTGTCTGCAAACAGCCGACAAAAACGCCCAAAATGCCTCCTAAATTTACAATTCCCTGCAACTCGCTTTTGACAATTCCCTGAATTGCTAACTCCAACTCTTCAGGAGAAGTACCTTTGACTCGATCGACAATCACCTGGTCAATATTCAAAATCGGGATAGCCTGAGCTACAATATTTTCTAAATCCCGCTCTAGATAGCGTTCTAAAACCAAAGCAAGTTCTTTGCTAACAATTTCCAGGGAAGCGCTCATCACCGCTGAAGTCTGCAATCGATTGAGAAGCAACCGCGAAATATTTTCCCAGTCAATAGATTTACTCAACCCCTCAAGTACGTCTGTACCCCGCTCTTGAACGTAGCTGCGAACGCTGTCGCGCATAGTTTTTCGCAACTGTCTCACAGTCGAAACCGGTAAATTTTGCATCGACAAATTTTGCAGCCATTCCTGAATTCGCCCGCGAATCCCCAAAGAAATAGTTAACTCTGCTAAGCGCTGATTTGTAGCTTCTCTGTCATCCAGACAAAAAGTCCGCAGCCGAGTTAAAGTGTTCCGCAAACCAAACAAATTTGCTACTACCCAATAAGTGCCGCTGGTTTTTTCTCGAAACCCTTCATCGATAATCGAAATATTGCGATCCGTCAAAAAGTCAATTAAAGCCTGCCGCAGCACTTCCGGTGGTATTACTACCTGCAACAACCACTCAGCAAGCTGAGCCGCCTGAGCTTCAGTTAACTGAATCTCCAGCAAAACTTGGTCAAAAATTTGATTTAGCTGAACTTCTAAAAAATCTTCCCGGCGCGCCATAACTTTGAGAATTCGCGGCACAGATTCCCCCAACAAATCTCGCAAAATGTTAGCGAGAATTTTAGCCGTTTTTTGCTCTGCGTCTGCTTTTACCTGATCCAGCGCCAACTGCAACAACCAGAGAATCACCGACTGCATCCGCTCGGTTTGCAGGAGGCGGCGAGCTAAGTTTTGCAGTTCCTGTGGCGTCAGCAGCGAACCCATAATGGTGTCGGAAATTCGCTTTGCTAAACGCTCTTGGTTGCGGGGGATCAAGCCTGGAGTGAAAGGTAACTTCCGCCCTTTGATGTAAATAGCTCGATAGGGGCGGAACAGCATTTGGATAGCTATATCGTTAGTGAAATAGCCAATAATTCCTCCCACTACAGGTGGGGCCAACAACAGCCAAATGTCAGACGGATTCATAAATGATTAAAAATAGGGTAAGGTGCACAGGGATCAGTGCACCCTATAGTTAGATAGCTGATATAGACTGCAAGCATTTTTAATTTTAAATTGCTTTGCCCAGTACCAATACTCCCATCATAGCTCCGGCAATCGGGTAGTGGGTGGCGGCGGCAAATCCGGCTTTCTGGGCGATCGCCACTTGCTCCTGGCCGATCGGGAATTTTTCTAAACTAGGATTAATGTAGGCATATTCTTGAGTCATGCCAAATTGCTGAGCAATGGGCACTACGAGAGTATCTAAATAAAACTGCTGAAAGCTCCGCATTAGGGAATTGCTGGGGCGGTGGAGGTCGAGAATAGCGGCTTTTGCACCGGGTTTGAGTACGCGGTGCAATTCCTGAAGACTGCGGGGGATGTCAGTCACGTTACGCAGGCCGTAACCCATTGTGGCGCAGTCGAAGTAATTGTCAGCAAAAGGCAAGTCTAGGGCGTCAGCTTCTACCCAGGAAATGGGACTTATAGGGGTGAGAAAAGGTCGATCGCGCCTGGCCGCCACGGCCAATTGTTCGGGGGAAAAATCTACTCCAAATACGCAACCGGTCGGCCCTGCTTGTTTGGCCAGCAACAAAGCTAGATCTCCGCTACCGCAGCACAAGTCTAAACAAGTATTTCCGGGGCCAGCACTGCTCCATTTCACCGCCATTTGCTTCCAAATCCGGTGTTGCCCAAAGCTCAACCAGTCGTTCAATTGGTTGTAAACTGGTGCAATTCGATTAAATATAGTTTTAATTTCTTCGGCGTTATTAGTCATTGGTCATTATTGGTCATTGGTGATTGGTAATTGGTAATTGGTCAGCCGGAAAAAATAATTAATCCGTGCATTCATGTCATGCTGTCGCCAGTCATTAATGCTTTTTTATTTGTTAGCGGTTGGTGATTGTTTTTCTATAATCATTGGTTTGCTATCATTTTCGACTCCAGAGAGCCGATTGATGACTAAAGACTAAAGACTAATGACTGATGACTGATGACTGATGACTGATGACTGATGACTAATGACCCTGAAAACTCGTCAATACCAAAGCAACTTCTTGAGCGGCGAGGTGAACTGTTGTGAGTTCGTCGGGGCGCAGGGAACAAGGTTGCTTCCACTGCATGGAAATCAGGGCGATCGATCGACCTTTGTGAATCACCGGGATAGTCAGGTGAGCTTGAATGCCGGATTTCTGATAGTGTGGCAGACTCGCTAGGTTTGTGTCGATCCCAATATTTACAGCACCCTGAATAGTTTGAGAGCTAATAGCTTCTCGAACCAGAGGGTCATCTGCCAGCCAATTTTCCACAGTTGAACCCGTGGTGTGACAGCCTTGGACTGATGTTAAAACATTTCCTTCCACCAGTTGCAAAATGCAAGAGTCCGCCAAAAAGTTATCACTTATAGCAGTAGCAATTGGATCTAAACTTGCTTCCAAACTCGGATAATCCACAGCCGTTTGCATGATTGTTGCTAACAGTTGTATTTGATTTTGGGCGCGATCTAATTCCTCAGTCCGCTGCTTAAGAATTTCATAAGTCTCGGCAGCCTTTTGCACCACCATTTTCAATTCGTTCGGGTCCCAAGGCTTAGTGATATACTTGTAAACCTGTCCTGAGTTAATCGCATCCACCAAGTCTTCAATGTCCGTAAAACCAGTCAAGATAATTCTGACCGTATTCGGAAACTGCGGCACGGTTTTGCTCAGAAACTCCGTTCCCTTCATTTCGGGCATCCGCTGGTCGGAAATGATGACGGCGACCTCGCCTTCGATGCCGAGGACTTCCAAGGCGCGAATTCCGCTCTCAGCTTTGAGCACGTTAAAATCTCGTCGGAAAGTGCGGTAGAGTAAATCCAGATTGTCTGGTTCGTCGTCTACTACCAGCATTTTGGGCTTTTTCGGTCTGTGTAGGGTCATGAGCTGGCGTTTAATTTGATCTAGCTCTGAAATGGCATTATCCATAACAATACGATAAACTCCCCTTTGTAAATTTAGGCGAGCAACTATTCTGTAACAATAGTCTCATAACTCACTTACTATTAATCTATCGCTCTGCCGCGACACGAGCCTTGCCGGTATCCAATCACACATAACTTAACGCTGGTTTTTGATTCAATTATGACTGATACACCGCAAGATTCATCCCCTCCTGCATCTCCATCCTCCACAAATGCTGTGGATGCCGAAAAGTTAATTCGATCGCTCCGCCGAAAAGAAGGCACTTGGGTAGAGTGGGGACAGGCCTGCACTGCACTGCTAAAAGCTGGCTACAACTCTCAAAGGATTTTTGAAGAAACTGGTTTTGAGCCAATTCAGCAAAATCAAGTGAGCGTCGCAGCCCAAGTTTACACCAGCATGGTCAATGCTGGGGCTTCAGACGAAGTTCGATCGCACTTTTTGGGCAAAGGTAGTGATATCTTATACGAGTTTCGGATTCTCTCTCAAGTAGAGCGGGCCGGAGCGGCTGCTTTGATGCTAACCCACAATTTGGATGTTGACGATGCTCGCCAAGTTGCTAAAGCGATCAAGGAGTTTTCGCACTTCGGGAGTCTCCCCCAAGGGTTCACAGACACTCCCGGCGATGCTATGGCTTACCAATGCTGGCAATTAGCGAGACAGAAAAGCGATTTGCAAGAGCGATCGCGCTTAATTGCTCGCGGTTTAAAATTAGCTAGCAGCCCAACGGCTAGGGCGCAAATCGAGCAGTTGCTCGTTGATTTTACCGTAGTTTCCAGACGGGAAGCGCCCCGCCTGCCCGTCTACAGGCTCGATACCGAGGAACAATTGCCCCGGATTGTCCCGGTTGTGGGCAAATTGCCGCTTTCTACGACAGATTTGCTGGCAGTGCCTTTGCCGGAGGAAATCGAGCCATTCCGAATGGTAAAATTTTCCGGCGCCGGAGCTTGGGTGGCGATTCCCGGATGGCAGGTAATTTTGAACGCTGAAGATCCGGTGGCTGTTTTGGAAATGAGCGATCGATTGCCGGTACCGCTGCAAGGTAAAGTTGAAGAAGTTTTGATTATTGCCGATCGAGCCCAAAGACAGTGGGATGCTGACAGTTATTTCCTCGCCGATAACGCTGGCAATTTAGAATTGTACTGGTTTGAACAATCCCCAGATATTCCTATTTTGGGGCGAGTTGTTCTGGTGATGCGTCCCAAAAAGATTGTGGATGAAGACTATATCAAAGATGGATGGCAAATTGATGATTAGTCAGTTGTCAGTTGTCAGTTGTTAGTTGTTAGTTGTCAGTTGTTAGTTGTTGTCAGTTGTTAGGTATCAGTTGTTAGTTGTTATCAGCCAACAGTCAACAGTCAACAGTCAACAGCCAACAGTCAACAGTCAACAGTCAACTGACTACTGACTACTGAGGCGGTTTCGGTTCTTGAATTTGCGGAACAGAATGCTGTTTCTTAAATCGATTAAAGCCGTAAACCGCAGCCGCAATTAACAGAAAATAAGGACTGTAAGCCAACAGCCAAATACCCAAAGCAAACAAACCGAGCGTCAATTCACCCACAGAATGAGTTGCTTTCCCCCAAGTTTCCTGCACCCGCAAACCTAGAGAAGGTTCGGGAGTTTGTTGAGCCGATACTGCTGCTTCTAGAGTTAAGCTAATAGTCGAATAGGCTACTTGATTTCGCAAACTTTTTAACTGAGCGTCAATGCGTTCGATCGACTCCCGAATATTGCTCAACTCTTGAGAAACTTTGAGCACATCGCCGACAGAACCCGATCGCTCCATAATTTTTAACACCATTTCTTCCGATTTGCGGAGGTTCCGCAGTCTAGCCTCGCTGTCAACTAATTGATTGGTAACATCCTCAGCCGTCAGAGCACGGTTCTCTACAGTTCCGAGTTTTGCCAAAGCCTCTAAAGTAGTTTCTAACCGTTCTTGAGGCACGCGAATCTCCACAGACGCGGTTTGGCGGACACTCGAATCCGGCGGCTTTTGATTTTGGAAACCCAAGATATCGCCTTGCTGTTTTTCGACAATATTAGTAACAGATTTAGTGCTGGCGTCAAGAGATTTGACAACTAGACTGAGTTGGGCTTTTTTAATCAGTTGGGGACGGGTTGCTGGAGTTTCTGCTGCTTTTTTTGATGCACCAGGAGTTTTTGACCTTTGGGCTGCTGGCTCGGGTGCTGGTGCCGATTGTGGAGCCGATGTCGCAACTTGGTTTTCAGGGATGCGGGATGAAGCTGCGTCGGGTGGAGCGCTGCCGGTCGATTGATCTCCTCCGCAGCTAGGCAAAGCAATGGCTGAAGATAAAGTTAAGAATACCGCCACAGCAAAACGAGCTGTGCTGTTGTTGGCTGGGTTTGGGTTTGGCTTGGGCGGGGGGGAATTGATTTTGAGGTGAGTTTTCATTTGGGTGACTCCTCTAAAAAAGGCTTTGGTATTGAATTTTATGGTGGTTTCAATTTAAGCTTCAATAGATAGTGTTAGTTTAGCCGATACGGAAATGGAAACGGTAGAGGTTGAATACTTTGGGATTTTTAGCTGCAGATGCAGGTCGCTCAATGCCGGTGCAATGACGGTTCGGGATCTGGACATACGCGATCGCAACTACAGCAACTCGGTTTCTGATACCGTTTGAAAAGGCTGAACGCCACAAATATTTTTCTAATCTAAAATCTAAAATCTAAAATCTAAAATCGCATGACAGATGAATTTGATACTGATTTTATGCGATCGACAACCAATATCGATCGCCCGGATGTAGCCTCAGCGCTGTCAGAATCAGGGTTTGCCGCAGTTTTGCGAGAACAAGCTTGCCTTAAAATTCGTGAGAGCTTGCGTGCGGGGCAGCAGGACATGGCGGATTGGCAAGGCGGCCCCCTTGCTGTTTCGGCGGTTCCAGGGGCCGGGAAGTCTACGGGAATGGCTGCTGCGTCGGCAATTGCGATCGCCCGCAACCTGCTTCACAACCGCCGCCAGTTAATTGTCGTGACATTTACGCGATCGGCTGCTGCTAATATTAAAGCTAAAATTCGGGAAAGATTGGCAGAATTATCTTTATCTCAAGGCGGTTTTGCGGTGCACACTTTGCACGGTTTAGCTTTGAATATTGCGATGCGCCATCCTGATTTGTCGGGTTTAAATTTAGAAAATTCAACCTTAGTTACTCCCACTCAAAGTCACCGATTAATTCGTACCTGTGTAGAACTTTGGATTGCGGAAAATCCCCGCAGATATCAAGTTTTGTTGGAAGGACAGCAATTCGACGGAGAGGAAACGGAGAGGCTGCGGCGACAATCGGTTTTGCGGACAGAAATTTTGCCGCAGGTAGCTAAAACTGTGATTCACGAGGCGAAATCTTCGGGTTTATTTCCCGAACAGTTGTTAGAAATGAACGCTCTTGATACTGGGGACGGTTATGAGATTTTAGCTGTAGCTGGGGGTTTATATCAAAAATATCAGGCTTTGTTGAGGAGTCGGGAATTTATCGATTACGACGAAATGATTTTAGCCGCTTTGCGGGTGTTGGAAAATCCGAGGGCGAGGGCGATCGAGCAAAAGCAAGTATTTGCCGTTTTCGAGGACGAAGCGCAGGATTCGACACCTTTGCAGACTCGGCTTTTGGAAACATTGGCGATCGATCCCGATCATCCTAACTCACCTCCCAATTTTATCAGAGTTGGCGATCCAAATCAAGCGATTAATTCTACCTTCACTCCCGCAGACCCGATTTATTTTAACCAATTTTGCGATCGGTGCGAAGTAGAAAATAAGTTAGCAACCATGGACGGCGCAGGCCGTAGTACCCAGGTGATTATCGATGCTGCTAACTTTATGTTGCAATGGGTAAATAGCTCAAAATTAGCGGGAACCGAACAGCCTTTTCGCGACCAAACTATTAAGCCAGTACCCAGCGATGACCCGCAGCAAAATGCAAATCCTGCCCCCATTGGTCGCGGCTTAGAATTGCATACTCCCCGCGATATTTACCATACAATTGAGTTAATTGGCAAGCGGGTAATTGAGTTAGTCGAGGAATTTTTACCGACCGATTTTGAATGGGGCAGTGATGGCAAAGATATCGATTCAGGGGGACAAGCGAGCGAGGGGGAAAATAGTGCCAAATTGCCGTTAGAAAATCTGAAATCGATGGCTATTTTGGTGCGGGAAAACAAACAAGGTAAGTTTATCAAAGAAGTGCTGGAAAATCCTCAAAAACACGGATTAAACTTTGATTTGCGGAAATACGGGATTAAAATTGAGGATGTGGGAGAGCGGGACAGACATTCTCAAGTACCTTGGGAAATCTTAACACTGCTGCAATTTCTCGATCGCCCGCACTCTCCAGATTACCTGAAAGCAGCATTAAAGATTTTGAGCGATCGGCAACTGATCCCCAAACAAGACTACAATGCTTTTGCGACTAGCCCCGAGCAATTTCTTTACCCAGGCCCGCTAGACCCGCAGCAGTCAGACCCCGTTCGCAAATGTCGCTATTTTTGCTGCGGTTTGCTGCAAGCTAGCTTAGAATTGCCACCATACCAAATCATTTCATTCTTAGCCTTAGCGCTGCAATACGACCAAACAGAATTAGCCACCGCCGACAAATTAGCAGAACGAGTAGCAATCCAAACAGCCGGGAACAATTCAATGCGGAATATTTTGGATGTACTCAGCGAAATTGTCAGTTCCGAAAGATTTGAACCTGTGGATGCAGACGACAAAATAGAAGAACGCTATACCAGCAAAGGTCAACTAACAATTATTACCATGCACAAAGCCAAAGGATTGGATTGGGATTGCGTATTTTTGCCGTTTCTGCACGAACAAACCATCCCCGGAAATTTGCGAGTTTTGCCGCAAACCCGATTTTTAGGAGATTTCACTTTAGCAGAGGTAGCAAGAGCACAAATTCGAGCAAGTTTGCACGAAAAATATCCTTTACCAAATCTAGGCGAAGCCTGGGAACAAGCAGGTTATTTGAAGACAGCAGAAGAGTTTCGACTGCTGTATGTGGCGATGACGCGAGCAAAAAGCTTGCTGTGGATGGCGGCGGAGAAGAAAGGGCCTTTTACTTGGAACAAACCGGAGAATTTGCAGGAGCAAAAACCTTGTCCGGTAATGCCTGTTTTAAAGCAGAGATTTCCGAGTAATGCCATATAAAAGAAGTAATAAGTAGCTCGTTTCCCGGCTCAACTCATGGGTGACAACTTAAGCTGAAGTTTCCCGATTTTAGGAATTTCTCGATTCTGTCATGACCTTAGTATATACTGCTTTTACTAACGTGCGACTCGCTTAATCTAAATGGCTATAAATATCGAGGGAAGATTAGCATACCCCTCTGGTTAGTACAACTAAATAGACATCCTTGTACAAAATTTACCAGGGGGTCATCTCACTTTTGAGGCGCCTTCTGGTAATATGAATTTTATCTATTTCCCGAAAATCTTCTTGCTTCATCTAATACGCAAGTCTCAAGCATTCTGATTGTTTTAAGCTGGCTGCTAACCTGTAAATTTGCTCAGAATTCAGGTTGCTTTGATGACTCAAAAATAAATATTTGCTGCCTCTATCTGTAATTCCTACTGCTAGACTATCTCTCGTTGCCGCCCTTAGCTCAAAATTGTGTTTCTGTCTTTAGGTATAGCCTTTCTCCCAACTGCGGATGCTCAAATGAAAGTTCCCGCGCGTGCAAGTGTAGCCGCTTCGCAGCAGCCCGACATCCGTAAAGCCGATCGCCCAAAATCGGTATCCCCAACCCTCGAACATCCGCTGCATGAACCCTCAATTGATGCGTGCGTCCCGTCAGCGGCAAAAACTCGACGCGATCGCAATTTCCCTCCCTCGCCATTACCTGAAAGCGAGTAACACTGGGTTTTCCGCACTCCCAATTAACTTGCTGGTAAGGGCGATTTTCGGGAGCGCCCCAAAGTGGAAGATCGATCGTCCCCGCCTCAATTTTTACAGTACCCGAAACCACCGCTTCATAAACTTTGTGAACCTGCTTTTGTGCAAATTGCTGCCTGAGTTGACTGCTAGTTTCTTTGTCCCGCGCCAATAGCAAAATCCCAGATGTTTCCAAATCCAAACGATGCACAACTGTCAAATTTAAACTATCCGGTAACAAGTTACGCAAACGACTGAAAACACTATCTTGATTTTCCAGATAACGACCTGGAACTGACAGCAACCCCGAAGGTTTATTGACCGCGATCAACCATTTGTCTTCATAAATAATCGGTAGCATTTGGGTAACGGGCAAGATGCCCGTTCCACAAGAAATATTATGGTTTTTAGGGCGGGCTTCAACAGCCCCTAAATCTAGAGGTTCTGCCTCCACAATATGTATTTTGGTAACGGGCAAGATGCCCGTTCCACAAGAAAAATTATTGCTGGTGGGGAGTAGGGGTTGGGCTTCTAGCCCGCCCCTCAAACCCTCATTTATATTAGAAACAGTCGGATTTTGAGCCAATCCTGACAGCAAAAAACCCATCAACGGCTGACACCGATCGCTACAAGCACCATAAAATTCTCCCTGTATCTTATCGCCCGATGGTGGCCCCCACCAAAACTCAGCCATTGCCAGCGGTTTCAGATTGTTTACTGCCGCGTAGTGGAGCAATTTTGGCGCGCAACAGTCGCCGGTGCCAGTGGGAATAGAATTAGTTGGCATCAGTGAGGAGAGCGAGATCGATTTTCCCAAAAAATTCATCAGAGTGTAAGCCGCGTGCATTTGCGTCTGAAGTTCGCGGGAAAGTTCTTTTCGCTGCTGTTTCAGCGCCCGCATCCGTCGATCCGCAGCTTCAATGAATTGTTTTAGCGGCTGCAATGTTTCATCCCGCTGCCGTTTCAATTGCCTGCGTTCAATTTTCTCCAAACGGCTTTCTTGATTCAGTTGTTCCAGGGCAATTTCTAGTGTTTCTGCTGCGAGAGTTTGACACAGTAACTGGCGTTTTTCGTCTCGCTGCTGCTTGCAATTGCGATGCCGATCGCTCAAAACTTGCATTTGCATTTCAAACTCCCGAAATAAGGCTTCATACTCTTGTCGCTGCGGGAGTTGATTCAGTGCAATAAGTTCCTGTTTCATCGCCTCCAATTGAGTTAACGTGCGGGCTTCCTCAAAAGCAACTCGATCTCGTCCCGGAATCGGTGGCACCCAGCCCTCAACAATGCTGCAACCGTTCAGCAGCCCGGAAAATGCTTTGAGTATCCCCTGTTCCCCCGAAGGCATCTCCACCAGTAATATGCCGTACATCTTTCCTTCGCGATCGTAGGAATCGTCAGCCGCAAGATACCGCATCAAACCCCGGGCGAGATCCTCAGACATTCGAGTGCGCGGCAGTCTCAGCAGCTCACCATTTTGAGGACAACGGCCTTCGTACCAATAATTGGGGTGCGAGTCGATCGACTCCCGATCGCAGTCAGTGAAATCTAAAAGCGTGTGCAACTCTAGCATCTTCAATTTGGTTTTAAACCTGAATTAGGGCATATGTGCTTGTGTCCTCGATGCTTTCGGTCAATCGAAAATAGAAAATAGAAAATCGAAAATAGAAAATCGACTGACCGTATCTTACAGGGGTGTACCGAAAGTGGGAATCGTGCATAATTTTATACCTACTCGAATTAAGTAAAAAGGATTTGTCGCACCAAGCCTGATATGCTAAATTTGTTTCCAAACAGCAGCGAGATTAAGAAAAGCATAAGTTAATATATAAGACCGCAAGCTTGTTATCCCACTAAATTTTTTATGTGAAAGGCGTATGCCAGACCTCTCGACTTCGGCTACAGAAAACTCCTCAAACCCCCAACCAGCTCTGCTGCCGCCGATTTTAAGAATTTTGGCAGCATTTCCAGATTACGATCGGGGCAATAGATTGTACGCCGCAGGAAGGTACGAAGCGGCAGTCATTTGCTACGGAAAAGCCGTTCAAATTAAGCCGGACTGGGCCCGGGCGTGGCTGAATCTGGGCAAAGCTTACAAGCAACTGCACTCCTACGCAGAAACCGTAGCCTGCGCCGATCGAGCTACAGCAATTAATCCCGAAGAATACTGGGCTTGGATGCTGCGCGGGACAGGGCTGTTAAGTTTGCAAAATCACTCAGAAGCGATCGCGGCTTTCGACACCGCAATTCAAATCAATTCAGAAAAGCACGAAGCTTGGTATCAGCGAGGCCGAGTTTTAGAGGAATTGCAGCAGTGGGATGCAGCCGCAAGCTGTTACAAAAAAGCAACCCAACTTCATCCGAATTTGCCCGCCATGTGGTATCGGCAAGGCAACGTGTTGGTTCAAGCGGAGCGCTACCCTGAAGCCGTAGCCGCTTTCGAGCGGGCGCTGAAACTCGTCCCGACTAATTGGGAAGCTTGGCTGAACCGAGGTTTGGCTTTGATGAAAGCCGAACGCTACGCTGAAGCTGTAACTTCTTACGATCGCGCCATTCAACTGCAACCACAAAATAGTCTGGCTTGGTTCAATCGAGGCATTGCTTCCGCAAAATTGCACAAATATGCAGAAGCCGTGACAGCATACGATCGCGTACTGCAAATGCAGCCCAACGACTGCGAAGCTTGGTTTTATAAAGGAATGGCCCTCAAACACCAGTGGGCAGACGCGGCAATTGCTTGTTTCGATCGGGCAATTAAAATTAATTCTTTTTATCCCGAAGCATGGATCGGGCGCGGTCAAACACTGTCAGAATCGAGAGATTTTGAAGGGGCGATCGCTGCTTTTGACCAAGCCGTTCAAATTAATCCGAATTTTCCCGAAGCTTGGCTGGGTAGAGGCATCGCCCTGGCAGGATTGGAACGCTACAAAGAGGCAATTATCGCTTACAGCAATGCCCTACAAATTGAAGGTAATTTTCTAGAAGCTTGGAACTTGCGAGGCGAAGCTCTGGAAAAATTACAGCAATACGAAGAAGCGATCGCCTGTTTTGATAAAGTAATCTCTCTGACTTCAGAAGCAGAAATTACATCAAAAGTAGGGTTGCAGCAAGGCGCAGCGCTGGAAAAATTGCAGCGTTACGAAGAAGCCGTCGCAGCTTACAACCGCGTACTAAAAATCGTGCCAGACAATTTTGAAGTTTGGTTGAAACGCGGCAACGCTTTGTCAAAATTGCAGCAGTACGAACAAGCTCTAGCATCATACGATCGAGCAATTACTGTCTGGCCGGATAACTATCAAGGCTGGGTACAGCGAGGTTTGATCCTAGGGGAAATGCAGAACTATTCCCAAGCACTCGTCGCTTTTGACCAAGTGATTCAACTCAAGCCAGACAACTGGGAAGCTTGGGCGCAGCGGGGGGACGTTTTGCAAAAATTGCAGCGAACTCAAGATGCTATTAGCTCTTACGGAGTCGCCCTCGAAATCAAACCCGATTACTACGAAGCTCTAGTCAGTCGAGAAGAATTGAGGCTCAAGGGCGCGATGTCAGGAAAGTGGTAAGGGGAAATTGACAAATAGTTTTAATTTTTGAAATTGCTTTGTTCCTCCTAATACTGCGCTGGGGTAAAGCTTGAACTATTTAACTTAAAACTAAAAAAACTTCCCTCTTCTCTCTTCCTCTGCGTTCTCTGCGCCCTCTGCGGTTAATAAAAAAATCTAATTCCCAAAACAATTAGTATTGCTATATCCTGAGCATAATTAGGGCTTGCTGAATTAGTTTTCCCAGTAAACACTGTATGGATTGTGTGAGCAAAAAAAGGTGGAAGAGTGCAAGATAAACAGGTAAAATAGCACAAAATCCTTGCATCACCATTTGCGATCGTGTACCGAAAAGTTGAGCTTGCTCCCCTCCCACCTTTGGACTTTGAACTAGCCAAAGGATCTAAATTGTCAGCCCTCAACCTTCTTTATACTGCTGCCTTTGCCACTGACATGTTGTAGAAAAAGATCGGACGAGTGTCGCGGACAAAAAAGCCTTGGACAGGCCGATGGTCGATCGAACCATCAGAATCTGTTACCAAAAAAATGATGAAATTTCTAGTTTTAAGAGTTCCTAGACCCGGCAGCAAAGGCTTTTAACTCAATAGCATCGTGACTGCAAAACAGGCGCACATCTTTACTATGCTGCACCGATAATGCGTGCAGCCGGCCTTGATTGAGCAACCGAGCCTTGCGATCGACCTCCATCATCCATTGGTAGGCGCGCAAAGCGGGTGTGCAGCGCCGGTTAGCGGCATCCATCTCGTGTCGGTAGAAATAGGCATCGCCTGCGTGCAAAAGCCAGCCATCGGGTGTATCAATGGCAATGCCAGCATGACCGCGCGTGTGCCCCACCAACGGGATTAGCAAAATCTCCGGCGGCAACCCGTCGAGGTCGCGGACTGCTTCAAAACCGAACCAAGGTTCGCCGCCCGCCGAATAGTATTTCCAGCGTTTGACTTCATCCCACTGCCCCGGACGATAGCGCCTTTTTGTGATGAAACCGTGCCGATCCTGTGCCGCATCGATTTCAGCCTGCATAACGTGTACTGTGGCTTCAGGGAAATCCTCTAGACCACCGGCATGATCAAAATCGAGGTGGGTGAGTACAATATGGCGCACATCGCTTGGTGAAAATCCGAGCTGTTCAATTTGATGGATGGCCGTGTACTTGCGATCGAACTGGATGTTATTAAAATGGACGAAAAACGGGCTGAGCCGAGAGTAAGGCGACTGGATATCCCGCAGTCCGAAGCCGGTATCGATCAGAACAAGCCCCTGATTCGTTTCAACGAGCAGACAGTGGCAGACGAGGTTAGCCGTCAAACCGCGACTGAAGCCATCGAAAAGCGCCCCACCAATGGGACACATACAGCCACAATTGAGATGATGAATTTGCATAAATGTGCTGCACTAAATTACTTAGGCCGAAACCATTTATTCCTCAGTTCGCATCCAAGGCCGATGCTGCATAATGGCATCGATGAACGCCTGAGAAAACTGTGCTAAATCGCCAATACTGGGAGAAGTAAACACGCTTTTATCGGCTGCAATCTTGCCATTATCTGCGATATTTACTTTCTTTAAATCTGCACATAAGAATAGTAAAACGGGCGGAAATTATTGGTTAGCCGAGCCCGGTTTAGTAAGTTGACTGTGCAGTTCGGCATTGACGGTATCAGGTAAAACTTTGCTCGCGCTGCCCAGAATCTTTGTTTTGAGTGAACCTGCAATGATGTTGTCCTTACCGGCCATCAAGGCTTCAAATCCCTGCTTGGCAACCTCGGCTGGATGATCTTTCTTGTCTGCGCCCGCCTTCGTGTCATCCATTCCCGCCCGGTGGAAGAAGTTAGTATCGGTTGGGCCGGGCATCAGCGAGGTGACAGTTACACCTGTATCTTTTAACTCATTGCGGAGTCCTTCGGAAAACGAGTGGATGAAGGCTTTGGATGCTGCATATACTGCCTCGAATGGCCCCGGCATTAGGGCGGCAATCGACGAAGTGAATAGAATCCGTCCCTGGCCGCGATCCACCATATCCTTAACTACCCGTTTAGCCAAATGCACAGACGAGACAACGTTGAGGTTAATCAGATTTAGTTCGTCCTTCAAGTCTGTCTCGCGGGCAAAGTCGCCCCCGACGCCGACACCTGCATTAATTGCGATCGCCTCCACTGGCCGATTAGTCGCTTTAATCTGGTTGTAGAGCATCTCAACACCGTCGTAGGTAGCGAGGTCTGCCTGCACTGTCTCGACTTTGGCACCGAGCCCCTCAAAGGCTTGAGCCGCTTCATTGATGCTCGCTCCGGTGGCGGTGACTAGGAGATCGAATCCGTTTTGAGCGAACTGTTTGGCGAGTTCGTAACCAATACCGTTAGAGGCACCTGTCACCACAGCCAAGGGCCGGGTCAACGAACTGTTTATAACCATTTAAAATCCTCTATAACTGCTTCACGCTCGTTTGTCTAGCCTTGCTTCTCTCTGTACCAGACAATCTTTGTGGACTGTGGGCTTTCAACTTTTACAATGCTAGGGAGGCATGAGTGCGATCGCATCTTTCCCAGGACATAAGCTTTTAGGAATTTAAATACGGTATAATCTAAAACAAACTTCTTGTAATTAGTGTAAAAATGACAGCATACAATCATATTATAGAAAGAGCAAATAGAGAAACTACACAAAGCCTTAAAAAATGAATAAACTGGAAATCTTATAGAAATAATTATGATTATATAGCAATCCTTGCAAGAGTCGTAAAATTTTTCCCCCACCCCAACCCTCCCCTTAGTAAGGGGAGGAAGTAAGAAACTCACAAATGATGCGAGGATTGCTATATATGTATAAAATGCGCGTAGATATGGCTAATAACTCTTTTGATAATTATTGGGGAACCCTCATTCTCTGGCGCTAAATCGGATGCCATGAGAGACGGGAGATGGAAGAGGGGAGATTGACTCGGAAGATTAATCCTGGGCTAAAAACATTTATATCTGGCGGAAGAGGGAAGATGCTTGCCCAGGGGGAACAGTGCCGGAGGTCAGTTATAAGTGAATCTCAGGCACTGTTCTCAATCAGACCCAATCAACCTGGTAACAGCGACGAAAAATCTCAGATATCAGGTCGATCGCGCAACAATAAACCAAGTGGATGACGGCAAGAGCGTAAGATGTCAGTTATCAGGAATACTTTCTGTTGGCGATTGCCCGACGGCACCGAAAATTGAAAATTATGACAGCCAATTGCTGATTATGCTGGCTTCATGTTATAGTGGTTTTCCAAGAATTAAATTCGGTGGCGTAGTTTGTTGGTGTTTATTTACAAGCGTCTCTCCGAATCTAAGTCTCTGCACCCTAATGATTCTGGAGATTTTATGTCGATTTACGTGGGTAATCTTTCATATGAGGTAACATCAGACGACCTCAACGAAGTATTTGCCGAGTACGGTACTGTAAGCCGCGTCCAAGTACCCATGGACCGGGAAACAGGCAGGATGCGAGGTTTTGCTTTTGTGGAAATGGCAAGCGAGGCAGAAGAAGCAGCAGCCATCGCAGCTCTAGACGGTGCTGAATGGATGGGCCGCGACTTGAAAGTCAATAAAGCCAAACCTCGCGAAGACAACAAACGCCCCTCGGGTGGCGGCGGCGGCTGGGGCGACAAAGATCGCTCTTCACGACGCTACTAAGCTTTGAGACTGAAAATTTGAGTTTTGGTAGTTGACGGCAGGTGCGAATGCTGCTTTTTTTTCGGGTTGTTCGAGCGACCCATCAAATAAAACTCCCAAACCTCTAAATCAGTTTTGCCCCCTCATTCGAGGGGGCTTTGTTTTTGGCGAAAAATCCCGCGAGGTACGTCTGCGGTGAATTTGCCAGTCTAGTTCGTGATTCGGTATCCTCTTATAGCCATCCTTGCAGGAGTCGTAAATTTTTACCCCACCCCAAACCTCCCCGAACCTGCTCTGAGTCCGTAAGAAATTCACAAATAATGATGCGAGGATTGCTATAACTGCTTTTTATAAGAGGCTGTCGGGATTTCGTGGCTCGACTCTTGTAAACTATCCAACTACAATTAAGCAGCAAGAAAAGTTAGAATAACTGCAAAACTGAATATTGCCCAGAACAGCCAAACTATCTTTACCGAAGATTAGTTGAGGAAACCAGCCGAATATCAGCCAGTATCTTGATTTTGCCTGAATAAAGATGTCCAAGGTCTACAGCACGGCGGAACTCATTAAAATCCTCGAAGAAGAGCGCCAAGCCTGCTTGCATGGGCGGCGCCTCAACTTGACTGAAACTCCTGCTACAGGCAACCCCGTGATTGACCGCTTTCTCAAATCTGAGGGAGTTCAGAAGTTCACTGCTTATCAAAATTTTAAGGCGGCCGTGCACGAATACCAGCGGGAACATCAAGTTTCTGGGATTGTCTGGCGGGAAATTGCGGTTAAAGGCAATACTCTACGCTATCCGGCAGTAGATGACGAATTAATAGCTCTACCGGTTGATTTGATGACGTTGAAGGCAGCTAAGATTGCTATGTTGGAATTCTGGCAGCAGGTAACTGCCGGGATGGATTTGTATTTAAGTATTAACAGTGGAAAGGATTTTCGATCGATCGAGCCTGTTGATGTAGAGGCTATAGCCCAGCGCACAGAATGGGCCAGCCTCTCGAACTGGGAAAAGTTGGATTTTCTAGAAATTTTGTTGCAGTTGGGCTGGGGGAAGCCGGAGGAAGCTTATTATAAGCGGGGATGGCCGACTTCGGGCAGCGAGTACATTCACGCCGTAAAACCCGGACAGCGGCCGATTTGTTAATTGGGAATTGGGAATTGGGAATTTGTTTGTAGTAAGGACTTTAGTCCTGATTTGACTTGTTAAACGTTAAATTTACAATCCGGCAGGGAATGAATTCCCTGCCTCAAAGCTAAAGTTCTCTTAAGAGGACTGAGATAAAAGTTACGCATTAACAAGGTAACTATGTCATTCTGAGTCCTGAGCATTGCGAAGGAACTGAAGAATCTCAAAGCCTTGCAACACCATCTAGAGTGCGTAAGTCCTGTTAAACTCCTTAGTCCTCTTAAGAGGACTTTAGCTATTAGCCTGCCAATTCATTCCCCGGCGGAATTAACTTCTGACATCTGGCAAAGCATCAAGCCAAACCACTGATTTGGATCTGTCCAAACTTGCACCGGCATTAAGCCACGCTGCGAAAGTTCTTGCTTTACAGTATTTAGATTAAACTTGCGCGATATTTCGCTGCGAATAGTTTCTCCCGCTGCAAATTCAACCGTTAAATTGAGAGCGCGCAACTGCACTGTTTGCGCTTTTTTACTTTTTAAGTGCATTTCAATTTGACATTCCTCTTGATTGTAAAAAGCCCAATGATCGAACTGCGCCAAATCAAAATTTCCCTCATATTTTCGATTCAAATGCCGCAGCATATTCAAGTTAAATGCCGCTGTTACTCCTTGACTGTCATCGTAGGCAGGCTCTAAAATATCTTTAGATTTGTCCAAGTCAATTCCCAGCAAAAAATACTCTCCAGGCTGCAATGCACCGACAATTTGCGAGAAGAACAAATCGCATTCTTGAGCGTTGAGATTACCGAGGGTACTTCCTAGAAAGCAAATCATTCGGGTTGGCAACGGCGACGGTGCAATTTTAGCTAAGGCTAATTCGTAAGTGCTGACAAGTCCGTGAATCTGGAGCGAGGGATAATCGGCTAACAGTTGACAAGCGCTGCTTTCTAGGATAGTAGGACTGATGTCGATCGGCAAATAGTGCAGGGGATATTCCCGTTGACTGTAAGCATCGAGGAGAATCCGAGTTTTGGTGGAACTGCCGCTGCCGAGTTCCACAATTTCGCAGGGGCCCGTTAAATTGGCGATCGCCCCCGCGCACCCCTGCAAAATCGCCGTCTCAGTGCGTGTCAGGTAGTATTCCGGCAACTGGCAAATCAACTCGAACAGGTTTGAGCCGCGATCGTCGTAGAAATACTTTGGAGGCAGGGATTTGGGGTTTTGAGTCAACCCGCTAACTGCATCGCTGCCAGCATTGATTTCTGCGGGTGTCAGTGCTGCAGCGCTCACCAGTCGCTCTAAGTGCAGCCGGTTTTCCTTCGTTAAGGCTGAGTTGGTTGTGTCGGACAGTCTTGGGGATTTCATAAAGTAATTTTTAGATGCACATATCGGTATAGCACGCAGTTGCGTTGCCAAATATCGCGCTCAAGTCAGATTTTTCCTGCCGATCTCGGTTCTGTATAGTCTCACCGGATGGCGATCGCATCCACAATTAAAACTTAAAATTTCTCCACAAAAATTATTAAATAATTAACCAAACTTGTTTTATTTGAGCTTGTTACATGGAAAAAAGTTAGGCATTTCGCAAACAAATTTCGTTGCAAATACCCTCTTCAGGCATTTATAGGATGTCCGTAAAATAAGCGTTATAAGGCAAGTAGTGAGGACTAAAGCCCTCTGAAAAGTGCGAGAACTTTAGTCCTTACTCCGAACCAATTTGATTGCAGTTTTCATTACATAGCGAACTACTTAGCGCAGCGAAAACCAGCAATAATTTGCCGCACACCCGGATAATACCAATTCCGAAAGGTCGATCGCAGTGCCTGCGGAAAAGTCGCCCAACTCCCGCCTTTTAAAACCCGGTGTTCTCCATCAAAATAAACTTGAGAATACCCCTTGTAAGGATAACTTTCAAATCCCGGATAGGCGTCAAAGGTTGAAGCAGTCCACTCCCAAACATTCCCCAACATATCATAGCAGCCGATCGCACTTGCTCCTTTGGGAAAGGCATCAACTGGTGAGGTATTGGCAATATTATTGGCGTGATTGCACAGGCTGCCGTTTGGCTGTTCTTCTCCCCAAGGATAGATGCGATATGTTTGAGTAGTGGCATCCCAACTCGCAGCTTTTTCCCATTCGGCTTCCGATGGCAAACGCTTGCCGATAAAGTTGCAGTAAGCTTCGGCTTCGTACCAACTGACACCGCAGACTGGGTGGTTGTTGAAAGCTGGATTTTCTGACCAGTAAAGCGGTTGAGAGACGGCTTCGCCTTGCAGCCATTTCCAGCCGTCTACTGACCACCAATCAGGGTTTTGATAGCCGCCGGATTCCATGAAATCTTGGTATTGACGGCAAGTGACGGGATAGCGATCGATCGAGTATGCTTCTAAATAACACAGGTGGCGCGATCGCTCATTATCTAAAGCCTCAGCAGCATCGCTTCCCATGTAAAATTCCCCGGCTGGAATTTCAATCGCCCGGGAATCCGTAATTTGTAATTGGTAATCTGCAATTGGTAATCGGTAATTGGAAATTAATCTTCCTTCTTCCTCATTCCCTCTTCCTTCTTCCTTCTCCCCTCTTCCTTCTTCCTTCTCCCCTCTTCCTTCTTCCTTCTCCCCTCTTCCTTCTTCCTTCTTCCCTCTTCCTTCTTCCTTCTTCCTTTGCATTTGCAACACGAAAGCAACAGTTTCGCAGTGCTGGCTTTCATGCTGAATAATAAACCGCCAGAGACGTTCTTGCTCGTCGATCGGCGCTACTTCCAAATAATCTAACACCTTTTTTCTCACCGCGTCCAGATATAATTTAACTTCAGGTAACGTCGGCAGAAAAACCCGTTGCTTTTTAGGCAAAATATCAGCAGCAAACAGTCGGTGATACTCAGGAAAGACTGGCTGCAACCCAGCACACCGCTGCAACAGCCACAAATCCTCAGTATAAGCAATGTGACCTAAGTGCCAGCCAACCGGACTAAAATCAGGATGAGCTTGGCGGCAAAAAGTATCGTAGTCGATGTCTGCAAATAGCTTGAAAGTGCCACGGCGACACTGCTGCAAATCGCGATAAATTGCCTCTCTACAAGATTGGATAGATTTCGATATCACGCTCTACTCCGGTACTGATAATGCTCTGGACTGGGCACTCGTGCCAATTGCCTGCAAATAAAGGTTCAGAAGCAATGATGACAGAATTCGGGAAATTTAAATCGTCCCGCAGCCAATAGAGGGAAGGAGGGGTTTTTTGGGCAGCAAAGCGAGAGGCAACGAGCTGGTGTCCGTCGCTGATAATGATATTAGCTGAAAATTCTACTTGGTGAAAGCTTGCTAGCTCTGCCACAGTTTTCAGCGTGTTTTGCAAAGCAGCTTCTAGAGTCACATTGGCGGCTGTCAATTCATTGACAAACAAACCGAAGATATGCTCTGAATCTGTAGTGCCGTTAATTGATTGATAAATGGTATCGCTGAGTCGCTCGCGAATTGGTCTATAAAGAGTTTGCCGAAAATTCTTCACGAAGCCGTTGTGTACGAACAGCAGGCGATCGTGCTGAAACGGCTGACAGTTGCTCAAATCTACAGCTTGTCCTGAAGTTGCACTGCGAACATATCCGATCGCGCATCCGGATTCAACGTATCGACTGATACTCGGAAGGTTAACGTCGCTCCAAATTGGCTGTACATTTTTATAGGTAAACGGGTCAGTATCTAGGTGCGGGTGATACCAACCAATACCAAAACCGTCAGCATTGAGTACGCCAGAAGTCATTTCGCGGGGTTCGTAACTCTGCACAATTAGGGAATGTTCCGGCTTGTACACAATAGCATCGAGTAAAATCGGCTCCCCGAGGTAGCCAAGCAAACGGCACATAAAATTTTTGCAGCAAATTGATTAGCATTGTAGGCCATTAACCGAAAAATTGCCCGATCGCGCCTTTTCAGCGCTGGGAACAAGGTTTTTTGTAGCCCGCTGCCAGCATCGCAGTACAAACGGTAAAGTTAAGGTATAACCCCTGCAGCACAAGGAGACTCTTGAATGTTCCTCGACGAACTCATCCCAATGGCCCAAGAATTGATCCAACAGCCGATCGCCTTCGCAGGCGGATTTTTATCTGGCCTGCTTCGACTCAACCTTCACGAAGAGCCCGTTAAAAGCTGGATCGACGAGCAAGCGGGTTCAACATCCTACACTACTCCCCCAGCCGAAACCACCAACGGTAAAAGCACCGGGCCTCAGTCAATCTCGATCGACTAAGGAAAAGCAGTAACATCCTCTCAACGCCAAACTGATTAAAGTTATCAGAGATTGTGGTTTAAACCCCCGTCCTTTTAGGACGGCTTTTCTTAATTCTGGATATATTGTTTCAGAACTTCCAAGGGCCCCTCGCCAATAGAAGCTACAAAATAACTAGGACTCCCTAGAGCATCGTTCCCATAAGCTTTTGGGTATCCAGCTTGCCCATACCGCCTACTGGATACCCCTTTTAACGCATTTACCATAGCAATGAAAGCCCGCTATGAGTACAGATTTTACCCCACAGACCAACACCGACTGAGCTGAGCTGCCGTTGTTTGGCTGCGTGAGGGTTGTTTGGAATGATGCGCTGGCGTTCTTTCTGTAAGTTTTCCGAACGAGTGCGATGGTATAACAAACTGTCTGCTATGCTTACTCTACCTCAAAGAAAACAGAAGCTAGGTAATGGTTAAAAGATGTTTCCTCAGTTCCGTTACAGCAATCGCTAAGGCATTTAGACATACCATATCGAATTTTTTCAACTCTCGCAAGGGCTAACCTAAAGGGAAGAAGTTGGGCAAGCAAAAATTTAATAACAAAGACTAATAATCAATCTCCCGAGTTTACTTGCAGCCGTTTTTTCGCGATCAGGCGAGTATGTTTCCTTTGCTAAAATAGGTAAGATCAAGCCTGTTTGGTCGAGGGAGTTACCCTCGCTTATTCGCTCTGTAACTGTCATTCAAAACTGTGCGAATAGGTATTTTTTAGTTTAGCTTTGGAAATAAATGTTGAGATAATTGAGTTCATTAGTCAATCTGTGTTTTTCAATTTTGACCGTTATGAATTAGTCAGCGATGTGATACCTCATTTCTCTGAGTAAGGCGATATCTTTGAACTCCGAACTTAATTATAATCCTACCGTTTTTCTAGTTGGCGTGGGCAGGCTGGGTTTGTGTAATTACAGGTTTTAACCTGTACAATAAAGCGGTTTATCAAAATGAATTCAGCAGGATGACAACCAAAGAGCTACCCTAGCCACGTTATCACCCAACATCTATAGCCATTCTCACGAACAGAAGGTACTCAGCAATTAATTACTACTTGTCAAACGTAAAACGTAAAATGTAAAATGTCAACCTGTACCTCGTGTAGGTGATAAAAATTATACTATACAATATGTATTCATGACTCCCGCGAGGCTCACGGTAGTAAAAGGAAAAAAAATATTATGTTGAGAAACCTGAATTTACAAACCAGACTGATCAGTGCATTTCTGATGATGGGAATTTTAGTATTTTTAGTTGCCTGGGTAGGATGGAGTTCAACATCTAATCTCAGTCAACACATAGAGACTCTCGGTAAAAATAACTTACCGAGTATTGAAGCTTTATTGAAAATTAACGAGGGACAAACCCAAATTGAGTCATCAGAGAGAGCGCTAATTAATCCGGCACTCAGTCAAGAAGAAAGGCAAGATGCCTTAAACAGAATGGACAAGGCTTGGCAGCAAATTAAAGATGGGTTTAAAGCATACGAAGCCACTCCACGTACCCCAGAGGAAGACGCACTCTATAAACAAATGCTTAAGTATTGGGAGGAGTGGGAGCAGGAAGATCAAGAACTCCTGCGAATTAATCAAGAATTTGAAACAGTGGGAATTTTGAATCCTTTGGCTTTGCAGCTAAACCTAATTAATCAGGGTAAAAGTAAGTCGCCAGAAATGGCAAGAGCCAAGACAGCTAGTAACCTTTTGAATAAACTTAGGCAGCAGGCTAAATTAATTCGCTTTAAATTTATAAATTCAGAAAACGCCACTTTAGCAGTGGTTCAAGCCAACAGAAAGCAAGCCAATGAGGCTTATGAAACCGCATACAATGATAGTAAGAATACTCAAGTAGCTGTATTGTTGGGGATGACAGTTGGACCGCTCACAGCGATTATTTTAGGCGTAGCTTTAAGCATGGCGATCGCCAAACCTTTAGATAAGGCCCTGAAAGGTATTATTAATATGATTGTCAGTTCTTCCACCGAGATCGCTGCGACAATTGAGCAACAGGAACGTATTGCTGTACAACAAGCTGCTTCTGTTAATCAAACAACTACCACAATGGATGAATTGGGCGCATCATCGAGGCAATCAGCTATGCAAGCCGAGTCAGCCCTTGAGAATGCCAGTAATGTCTTAAACCTGGCAGCAGAAGGCAGTAAAGTAGTGCATAAAACCCAGCAGGGAATGTTGAGTTTGACGGAAAAAGTCGGAGCTATCGCCGAGCAAGTTTTACATTTGAGCCAGCAAACCAATCAGATTGCTAATATTACCAATTTAGTCAGCGATTTGGCAAATCAAACTAATATGCTGGCAATTAACGCTACAGTGGAAGCAGTACGCACCGGAGAACAAGGAAAGGGGTTTGGGGTGGTGGCGACGGAAATTCGCAGACTGGCAGATCAAAGTAAAAAATCGTCAGATCAGATTAATGATTTGATAAACGGTATTAATAATTCCATTAATAAAACAGTAATGGTGACAGATGAGGGAAAGAAAACTTTAGATAATAGCCTGAAATTGACTGAAGGTACGGCGGATAATTTTAACAAGGTTGCTAATGCTATTAACAGTGTTGTTGTGAGCAGTCAGCAAATTTATCTGAATACCAAACAGCAGGCGATCGCTATTGAGCAAGTGGTAGATGCGATGAATCTTTTGAATAAAGGAGCAACGGAAACAGCCAGCGGTATTACCCAAAGTCGAATTGGCACTCAAACCCTTAACAAAGCGGCTTTAAATCTCACATCCTTAGTTTAATTGAGAAAAGTAATATCCTAAACGGGGATGAAGGAGATGGGGAGAAAATTTTCCCAATTCCCCCTTTCCAATTTCCAATTCCCAATTTTGCCAAAGTATTGAAGGTGAGATATCCCCCTCTATGAAAGGGCTGGGGAGATGTCAAGTATGTTTCCTCAAAGGGCTATGTAGATGTGTATAGCAATTCTCAAGTGAGTGAAGTACAAATTTAGATTTTAGATTAAAGAATTGAAGAAGTAGGGAATTGGTAATTAACTCGGAAGTACCTCACGAAAGTTGAGAACTGCTATATCAACGATCGTAGCTAAGAGCAACTTGATATATTATACCTTGTTACTCGCTTTGTTTCCGAAGATGCTTGGCGATGCGTCCCCCACCCATCACTGAGCTGATTAAAATCAAGTATTGTTTAGGGGCGGGATTCCTCACTGCCCCAAAATTCATCTACTCACTCACTCGAAGGGAGAGTCAGGAGATGAATTTTGATCAAGCTAACTATTGCAGCTAGTACAAAGAGTTTGTCAGTGTGCCAAACCCTTTTAGTCAGAGTCGATCGCCCAGTTGTATGCCAGAGAGCACTTGACAGTTAAATTAACAGGTTATTATGTATATAGCAATCCTAAATGATTTTCTATATCTAGAGCAATCCTAAATGATTTTCTGTGTGTAAGTATATTGACGTATTTTGGGGAAATCAAATTTATGTTCGTTAGTAAAAAACTCAAACAGAAACTTGACAATCTTAAAAGACCTACATAAATACCAATACTTTCTTAAAAAGTTTTTAGCTTGTAACCAAATATCTTCAACGGGGTTCTGTTGGGGAGCATTGGGAGCAAATAAAATACAAGTAATTGACCAATTAGCAGGTTCTTTGGCAGCATTGAGTTCTAATAAAAAGTCTCTAAATTCTCCATATTTATGATAACTAGCTCCATCCCAAATCAAGATAATCTTGCGATTTTTATATTTATCTTGTAAGTATTTTATGAATTTAACTGTTGATTTTCCATCACCAGATGGATGGCTCTGAACATGGAATTCTTTGCTTTGATAATTGAGTGCGCCAAAATAAGTTTGTCTATCTTTTTCATTGGTAATTGGGACTTCAATTCGGATTTGGGATTGACCCCAAACATAACCAGTCAGATCACCATGAAGTAGATGACATTCATCTAAAAACAATACTATTATTTCCCCAGACTCTATACCAGCCTTGTTTTTAAATAAAATATCGTTAATTTCTTCCGTCTTTTTTTTTACCAGTTTTTTATCAAATTTAGGATTAATTTTTTGAGTTTTTTTCCAACTAATTTTCGCCCGGTCAAAAAGTTCATAGTAACTCTGTTTTGATTTATATATCACACCAAATTCTTGTTCTAAATAAGTAACTAGCTCATCTAAATTCCCATATTCTTTATTTCTTAACCACTCGATTACTTCAGTATTTTGTAGAGCTGTTAAATACCCTTTTGACCCTTTATGTCCTAGTTTGATTCCGGCGATGCCTTTGGTTTTAAATTGTTTTTTCCAATAACCAATAAAAAAATTACTTACACCTAAAATTTTGCTGATCTCATGGTAGATATTACCTGAGAGCGCCATCCTTACAGCTATTGCTCGTTTTAGTTCTCTGGCATCTATATCGCTTTTAATGAAAGATTCTAAACAATCTATTTCTTTTTGCCTATCTTTTTGTTGCAGTTGTAAGTTATTCATTTTTTTATGGTCACGATCGAGTATTGCATATAATTGTATCACAATCATGATAATGATTTAGGATTGCTATAGCACAACAAGTTCAGTTCGATCGACATGACTATCTACATTGGAAATCTGTCTTACCGCGCCACCGAAGAAGACCTGACAGCAGTATTTGCAGAATACGGCACAGTCAAGCGAGTTGTCTTGCCTACCGACAGGGAAACCGGTCGGATGCGCGGTTTTGCATTTGTTGAGATGATGGAGGATGCCCAAGAAGACGCTGCAATTGCCGAATTAGACGGCGCAGAGTGGATGGGACGCCCCTTGCGAGTGAACAAAGCTAAACCCAAAGAAGAGGGAAATCGAGGCGCAGGTATCAAGAGAAACGACGGATATTAGTCTGCGATGCGGCGGTTGACATCTTCTCGAAACCCACCTGATGCACCAGTGCGCCAGTAGCGCCGAATTGCTAGCAGCAGTTGATTTTGGGGATGCAATGTCAAATCCGCTGCACAAAAAAATCGATTCTTTCGGGGCTGCACTTGATTCATACTTTTTGAGAAAGACAGAATTTATGCACGGGAGTCGAGAAACCCGATTTCTTCCCGGATACCTCGCTGCTAAAAGCAAAATTTATCAGGAAAAACCGGGTTGATGAGCGTGAGTCTTAGAAAGAGTAAACTCGCCCTTTTTCATCAATATAAACTGAGCGGTCTTGCGTAGTGCGGGGCTCTGATCTGGTGATGCGAATCGTCAGAATGTTTGTCTGCGAGTCAACGTTATAGTCGTATTTCAAAGTTGCGTTTCCTCCTGCGGTATTAATCGGAATATTGGCAATGTCGCCGGTGCGATTGCTGATACGAACAATGATGTTTTTGCTGGTTCCGACGGGCAAGGATGACAAGCTGGCACCTGATTGACCGTATTCTAGGTTTAATCCCGTTTCATTTAACAGTCTGAGGGTAATGTTGCGAGTATTGTCAACCTGCGCTTGAGGTTGCCAAAATCCGGGTTTTGTTCCGCCGTCAGTTGCAGGTTGAGATAATGCTGGGTGGGGATGCAGACAGCCGAGGGCGGCAAGTATTGCTGCGGTTGCAATAATTTTTGATTTCACTGTTTCTAGCTCCTGGTCAAGTGTTAATGATATTTCTATCCTAACTTAAAAATCGGAGCTTTTGATAGCGGAAGGAAGAAGGAAGAAGGAAGAAGGAAGAAGGAAGAAGGAAGGAGGAAGAAGGAAGAAGGAAGAAGGAAGGAGGAAGAAAGAAGAAGGAAGAAGGAAGAAGGAAGAAGGAAGAAGCAATAAAAATAAGAGTTTCACCAATTACAAATCTCCTCACGGTCTAATTACAAATGTCCTCACTGTCTGCGCGGTTGATATATTTAATTAGAAACCGGGTTTGTTTCTGTAGTTGTTAATAGTTCTGCACGCACGGGTGGTCTAGAAACCGGGTTTGTGAGCGGGTGGCTGCTCGCAAAAGCTATGATTTAGAGTAGAAACGGGATTTCTGAGGTCAAATGCGTCCGGGACTGGTTAATTGTTAATTATCGATCGAGCGGCTTCTAGTAGCAGGCGCTGTTCGGCGCGGACGATCGCCCTACAAGTTTGTTCTACAGCATCGACATTGACCGAAATAGACGAAATTCCCCACCGCACGAAGGATTCAACGGTGTTAGGATACAATGCTGGAGCGTCGCCGCAGATTGAGCAAGGAATGTCGGCGGCCCGGGCCTGTCGGATTAATTGTTCGATCGCCCTCATCACTGCTCGATCGCGCCCGTTGAAAGCACCTGCTACCTGGTCGGAGTGGCGGTGAATTCCTAACAGCAATTGGGTTAAATCGTTAGTGCCGATGGAAATTCCTTGAACTCCGGCTTTTACGTAATCTTGCAATAAAAATAACACCGAAGGAACTTCCGCCATAATCCACAGTTGAAAGTCTGTTGAGCGGTTTTTCAAAACTGTTTCTAAGCGCTGGCGGCAGTAGATAAAATCGTCAACTGAGCGCACGAAAGGCAAAATTAAATTAACATTTGTATAGCCTGACTCGCCGACTTTTTGAAGTACGCACAGTTCCCAATCAAATAATTCGGGTTCAAAGGTATAACTGAAACTGCCGTGGGCGCCTGACTCGCGCAAATCGAGCGCTCGATAAAATATTGGCCGCGGCGAAACGGCGGCAGCAAATAAACTGAGGCAATCCGCCATGCGATCGACAAATTCCGATTTGCGACCGTCTTGTAGCCAAACTTTGGGGTTTTGACAGTCCAAGGCTTCCAATGCCATTAATTCCGATCGCAGCAATCCGATGCCGTCTATTGGCAGATTTTTGAGGCGGTCAATCGAACTTGTTTGGCTGACATTAACTAGCAGTTGAGTCGCTGTTGGTGGGCCCCAAACATATTGAGTAGACTCAGATTGTGGAGATTTAGGCGCGGAATTTGACGATCGATCCGAGGTAGAAGATTGGTGCTTGGCTATTGACATTTTCGCTGCTGTACTGTACTGGTCTGCATTTTTTGCTGTGTCCCGAAGTCGGCGGCTGTCTCCTGTCTCGATCGCATCCTGTTCGGCGATGGCAAAAACTTCTCCGCTATCGCCGTCTACCAACACCGAATCGCCCGAGGCGATCGCCCGAGTGGCCCCTGCCACTCCCACAACGGCGGGAATCCCCAATTCTCTCGCTAAAATGGCGCCGTGGCATGTCAGGCCTCCTTGTTCCGCAATCACCCCAGCAGCAACCTTCAGCCAAGGCAGCCAATTCGGATCGATTGTCCGGGCTACCAAAATGCCTCCTGCTAAGAATTCCGCGTTTTCTGGGTGGGAATTAGTCATAACTTGGGCAATTGCTTCGGCTTTTCCTGATGCTGCTGCCACACCTCTGAGTATCGCAGGAGTTCGGGCTGGGGCGATCGAGTTTGGCTGCGGGAGGGCGATCTGATTTTCCTCTATCGGCGCGACTTTTTCCCCTTTCACAAGACGAACTTGAGTGAAATAAAACTGCGGTTCGCTGCTGTTTGCTGTCTGATTTAACGTCCACTCCAAAATTAAATCCGAGTCAAATTCGGCGATCGCTTTTTTACTCAATTCCATGATTTCTCGCAGTTGCGCTTCCTCTAAAACGTATTCTGTTTGTGCTTCTTCTCCCAGGGCTAAAACTTGCACGCAACAGTCACCAAAATCATGAAGTAGAAATGGAGAATCGGGAATGGGGAAAGCAGAAAACTTGCCGATATGCAGTTTTTTTTTCGGTTCTCCATCGCCGAGTTTGAGATTGTAGGCTAATGTTTTGTAACCGATCCGCTGGAATTTAACGGCGGTTGTTTCCGGCTGCACTTGATAGTAATCGGGGATGGTTTCTCCCCTAGCGAGGGACAATCCCAAACCGCTGGTGGCTTGGATTTCCCACTGTGCACCCGCCTTTGTTTTTACCTCGCCTGCGGCGATCGCTTCTTGAAGTGGCTGCACCAAAACTGCGGGATTGATTTGCTGTACCCGCAGGCCGCACCGCTGCCAGTAAAATAGACTTCGGGCTCTGAACATTTCTGCCCAAGCTCGTTTGAGTCCTGCCCCAATGGCTTCTGGTTCTGCCGGTACTGCCTGAGATTCCAGAATGCCGACTGTTTTCGGGTTCCAGGAAGTCAGGGAAGGGCGAAAAATTAAGGCTGTGGAGTTTAAGTTTGACTTTGAGTTGAGTTGAGAAACCGCAGACTCTAGGGTGGAGAGCAGTGAATCTGGCAGTTTGCTGGCGAGGATTTGGTGGCGGATGCTGCGGGCGATCGATTGCAGTTGTCTGGGTTCATCGACATTCAAGTGCAGGGAAGAGTGTGGCCAGTCAGCAAACAGCGGTTCTAGGCACTCGATCGACTCTAAAAACTGCCAGAATGTGGTAGCTGGCACGACAAAACCCGGTACAACAGGATGCTTTTTCTGGAGCAAACAGCTCAAGTAAAATGCTTTTTCTCCCACTGCCTCTCGGTCTGAAGGTTGAATTTCGTCTAGCCAGTAGAGGTTTTTCACGCTGCGATCCTGTCAGTGGAAACAAATTGAATTTGATAGTTTTTCCCATTAATCACTTACCACAATTTTAGGATGAAAAAGCGACAATGGACGGGATTAGTCAAATCTTTTCTCAATCTATTTCTTAAGTCTAACTGTCCTCTTTGTCAGCGACCAGCCGCCGGAGAGTTTTGTCCGTACTGTCACAAGCAACTTCAGCGATGTCAGTTAAGCGATCCTGGTCGATTTTGGCATTCAGAGCAGCGTGTTTTTGTGTGGGGTGAGTATGGCGGGGCTCTTAAACGGGCGATCGCAGCTTTGAAATATGACGGCAATCCGCAATTAGCCAAACCTCTAGGCGGCTGGCTGGCAGAATCTTGGCTGAGTTTTCCCGAATTAGCTATAGACAATCTAACAGTTGTACCGATTCCCATGCACAAAGAAAAGGTCAAGGAGCGCGGTTTTAACCAAGCGGAACTGTTGGCTGAAAGTTTTTGTGATCTGACTGGTTTGCCTTTGCAGCGGCACGGTTTGGAGCGGGTGAAAAATACTCAGGCTTTATTCGCTCTGACGCCACAGCAGCGGCAAGCGGAAATGAAAAATGCTTTAAGTTTGGGGAAAGATTTTCGTCGTCGCCTCCCGCGCGATCGAGTGCTGTTAGTTGATGATATTTACACTAGCGGTACTACGGTTAAGTCGGCAATTCAAATATTGAAACTGTCGGGAATTTCGGTTTATGGAACTGTGGCACTTGCAACTCCGAATAAGAGCGATCGGTAAGTTGTGACTGGCTTTAAGTTTAAAAAGGTTTGTAGTGAGCACATGATATTAATCAGGATTTGCTAATAAGATTTTTTTGGGAAAACGAACCGCGAAGACGCGAAGGACACGAAGAAAGAGAAGGGAGAGAGAGAGTTTAGGTCGAAAGCGGGAACTGTTTGCTGATGTTCCATCGGCTGCCGTTATGAAGCAGCAAGGTTAACGCCGAAGCGGTAAACTCAAAGTGGAGCGATCGCCCGGAGAATTCCAACCAAGCCGTTTTAAAATTCTCTTTAGTTAAATCGCGAAAGGCTACTGTCATGTGCGGTACAAATGGGCGAGTCTGAGAAACTCGATCGACAATTCCCAAATTTGCCTCCAAATAACTCATCAAATCTTTGTGAATCTCCAGCAATTCGGGTGATTTGACAACATCAACGTAAATGACGCGGGGCGCGAAAGCAGCAAAACCGGATAGAGTAACGGGAATGGGCAGCCGATTTGCAGAAAACTGGTTCAAACTTTCCTCTAATTTGGGAATATCCTCCGCTAACGAGTGAAAAGGAGGTTGCAGCGTGATGTGCGGCGGCGAATTCAAAGCACTGCGGCTGTTGTAGGAGGCCGCAAAATACCGTTGAATCTCAGTAATCTGCTGTTCAATATCAGGAGGTGGCACTAGGGCAATAAAAAATCGCTGTTTTGACTGGTTCATCGGATAACATCGCAGTTAAGAAAGGATTGTGCAAAATGGAATATAGAGCATTTGCCCTAGATCCCATTGCTGATCACCCATTCCCAATCTAAAATATAAAATCTAAAATCCCAAATAAAAATGCCTTGGTTTGTCAAAATTGAGCAAGGAATTGTCGAAAAGCCTGTCTTTGACCAATACGTGCCAGCTCACAGAGCTTATGTCCGAGAGTTGATTTCTAAAGGACACCGAGCGAAAACTGGCTACTGGGGGCGGCGGGGCGGCGGTATGTTGCTGTTTGAGGCTGGTTCGATGGATGAGGCGAAGGCGATCGTCGCTGAAGACCCGCTGGTGAAGAATGGTTGCGTTATTTATGAAATTTATCACTGGTGTGTGGTTGAAGAATAAATAACTGTGTTATACTCATTTATGAACTGGACCCACGCGATTCCAACGCCCAAATCTTGTCAGGACCGGAAGGTAGCAGCAACACGGGATGCTTGTAATAGGCGTGGTCTCCGGTTCACCCAGTTTTTTGAGGTGTAGCTCCTATGCCTGGTTTCGGAGATATTTTACAAAAAGCAGTTTACCTTGGTGTCGGGCTAGCTTCCTACGCTGGTGAAAAAGCTGGCAGCAAGTTAACTGAATTACGCACTGAAGCCCAAAAGCTGGCAGACGAATTAGTCAAGCGTGGCGAGATGTCAACGGAAGAAGCTCGCCGGTTTGTTGATGACATGGTGCAACAGGCTCAGCAGCAGCAGCCCCCCGTAGCATCGGCTGGGAACGAAAAACCGGCTGAACCTCGGCGGATTGAAATTATTTCTGAGGAAGAAGATGTCTCGGCAAAAGATGCTAAAGAGACAGGCGGCGTAGACAAGCTCCGCGAACAGGTGCAGAATTTACAAGAGGAATTGCGGCGGCTGAAGCGGGATTAAACTCAAAAAAGCTCGCTCAGCAAAGCATGAAGGGAACTCAGGATAATACTCTTGAGTTCCCTTTTTGAATATCTCCCCTGTCTGATGTGGACGGATATCAGGCAATAGGTAATAGAATTGAAAGTAGGTGCAAGCACTTCACATGAGGCTGGCTGCACTTGTCTGTAAAATATTTTGTAATAGCAAGCTGTCAAATTCATGGAAGATTGGTCTAAAGATTTTTTCGGAGTAATGGAAAATGCTGTTTCTGAAGTAGAGCATTTTTTCAGCGAAATGGGCGAAGAGTTTGTCGAAATGCTGGACGTTTTGGCAAAAATGTCGGAAGAGTTTACAGAAGAAGTACAAAATAATCTGATTAACGACATTGACGGTTATTTCAATGAATTTGACGGTTTATTTAATGAATTTATCGAACCGATAATTGAAATTTGCCGCGACTTCGACCCGGAGTTTGATGAGATAGATTTGTCGATGGTGACTTATGTAGACCCTTCGCCGACGCAGCAGCCGGCTTGTCGCGGTTGTCGCAACTATCACGGTCAAGTTTACGGGGGAAATTTGTTGGTTTGTGCGATGCACCCTACTGGTGTGGAATCGGAGAGTTGTGCTGATTGGGAAACAGACGGCGATGCAGATTTTTAATGGCGGAGTTGATTTGTTGAGGGGTTAATGGCTTATGGTAACGTCAATTCAGTCTCGGTCAAAGATTTCTCTGGAAGAGTTTCTGCTATTGCCAGAGACTAAGCCGGCTAGCGAGTATGTTGACGGGCAACTTTCTCAAAAAGCTATGCCCCAAGGAAAACACAGCACGTTACAAACTCGTTTTGGGAATAGAATTAATCAGGTGGGAGAACCGCAAAAGTTAGCTTTTGCTTTTTCAGAATTGCGTTGCACTTTTGGGGGACGTTCTATTGTTCCAGATATAGCAGTGTTTGAGTGGTCGCGCATTCTTCTCAATGCTAAGGGAGAAGTAGAAAACAGGTTTGAAATTGTGCCGGATTGGACAATTGAGATTTTATCGCCGGATCAAAATCCAACTCGCGTCATTAATAATATTTTGTTTTGCTTAAATCACAATGCTAAACTGGGTTGGTTGATTGACCCGGCAGAAAAATTAGTTCTTGTTTTTAAACCGCAGCAGCAACCAGAGGCGAAAGAGAATCAGGATATTTTACCTGTGCTCGATGTGCTGTCGGATTTGCAACTGTCGGCGGATGATTTGTTTGGGCTGTTAAGTTTCGAGCGCCCGTAAGTTAAAGTTGAGTATAGGGAATTTTGCATCTAACGGCATTTAAAGGTGAATCGCTCAACGGCTAATAATTCGCAATTTGGGTTTCCGAAGATGCCGCCATCGCTGCAATTGCGGCAGTATCAGCGAGTGGCGGTTGCTAATTGGTTTGCGAATCAGGGACGCGGTACGCTGAAGATGGCGACGGGTAGCGGCAAGACGATTACTGCGCTGGCGATCGCCACTGAATTATACAATAAAATTAACCTGCAAGTCCTGCTCGTAATTTGCCCTTACTGCCACCTGGTGAATCAGTGGGCGCGCGAATCCGAGAAATTTGGTTTAAAACCTATTTTGGCTTTTGATAGCGCCCGCAGTTGGCAGAATAAGCTGGCTGGGGGTTTGTATGAAGTGCGCTCTGGCGAGCGAGCATTTCTCACAATCATCACTACCAATGCTACCTTAATGGGAGATAGTTTGCGATCGCAACTGCGCTATTTCCCCGAAAAAACCCTGATTATTGGAGACGAAGTTCACAACTTAGGCGCACCCCGTTTAGGAGAAAGTTTGCCGCGCAATATTGGACTGCGACTCGCCCTTTCCGCCACCCCAGAAAGGCATTTCGACGAACAAGGAACCGAAGCTATTTTAGATTATTTCGGCCCAGTTTTGCAGCCGGAACTCACCTTAGCAGATGCCATCCGCCAAAAAGCATTAGTACATTATTTATACTATCCAATTTTAGTAGAATTGACAGAAGCGGAAACCCGCAAGTATTCCCGCTTAACTCAAAAGATTGGCTGGGCGCTTTGGGGCGATGAAAAAGTCGAAGAAAACGATGCTTTAACGACTTTATTAATGCAGCGAGCCCGGTTAATTGGGGCAGCGGCTAATAAATTAACAGCTTTGCGAGAATTAATGATTCACCGTCTCGACACAGCCCATACTTTATTTTACTGCGGCGACGGTGCGATAGAAGGAGGTGCGCGCCGAAATAACAACCGCCAACTAACAGAAACCGCGAAGTTATTGGGTTCAGAATTAGGCTACCGAGTTAACACTTATACGGCGGCCACTCCTTTAGCAGAAAGAGAACGATTGCGCCAGCAATTTGAAAGTGGAGAATTGCAAGGTTTGGTAGCGATTCGATGTTTGGATGAAGGCGTGGATATTCCTGCAATTCGCAATGCTGTAATTTTAGCAAGCAGCAGCAATCCGCGCCAGTTTATTCAGCGCCGGGGACGGATTTTGCGGCCGCATCCGGGGAAGGAAAGGGCAACTTTATTTGACATGATAGTTTTGCCTCCAGATTTGGGTCGTGAAACCTTAGAAGTCGAGCGCAATTTGCTGCGAAAAGAGTTGAAGCGGTTCTTGGAATTTGCCGATTTAGCCGACAATGCTGGGGAAGCTAGAGTGAAATTGCTGCAACTTCAGAAGCGTTACGGGCTATTAGACATTTGACATTTATTAAGCTTCGGTTTATGTTTGAGAATAGAGAATTATTTGATCGCAGTTTGAGTTGCTAGTTTTTAATATTTGAAAAAAAAATGACTGAAAATCTGCATGAAAATCTGATTATGGCATTTAGATATGAAGATAGTGCGATCGCAGCCTTACCGACAAGCATTTTAGCAGAAAAGCGTTCTTCTTATCAAACTCATCAGGAATTCAGCGACGTACAGGAACCTATTACTAGCGCGCCGCCCGAAGTTCGACAAATTATTGAGCGGGTATTGGAAATTGAAAAAGATAAACTGTACATGAGAGCTCCCCGCCACATTAACGATGACATTTTAAAAATTATCAAGGAAGCCATTGTATGAAGTTAATCTCAATTACTCTATGCAATTTTCGTCAATTTTATGGCAAAACTCCCGAAATAAAACTAGCTTGTGGGGTACAAAATATTACAGTAATTCACGGAAATAATGGCGCTGGAAAAACGGCCTTAATGAATGCCTTTACGTGGGTACTTTACGGACAATTCAGCGCGGCTTTTGCGGCAGAAGAACAATTAGTAAACAAGCGCGCTCTGGCTGAGGCGGAAATGGGAAAAGCCGTAGGTTGTTGGGCGGAAATTGTGTTTGAACATGACAGCACGCGCTACCAAGCAAAACGCATCTGTCGTGCTTATAAAAGTGAAAATACTGTAGAACATGGCAAGGCTGAATTGTTTCTGAATGTAGCAAAAGATAACGGTCTATGGCTGAAGCCGGATCAGCATCCCGATGATATTATCGGGCGGATTTTGCCGGAAAGTTTACATAAATATTTCTTTTTTGATGGGGAGCGAATCGAGCAAATTGTCCGCTATGACAAGAAGGCAGAAATTGCGGAAGCTACTAAGGAGTTGCTGGGGGTGGAAGTGTTGAATCGCTCGATCCGGCATTTACTAGAAGCCAAAAAATCTCTTGAGACAGATTTAAATATAATTGGGAATGCTGAAACGAAGAAACTTTTAAAAGACAAGCAAAAAATTGAGCAAGAAGCTGAGCAACTTTCGAGCCGACAAGTAGAAATCGAGCGGGAATTGGCCAACCAAGGGGAGTTAAAAAAAGCCGTTAATGGTAATTTGTTGGAACTTAGCGGTGCTGCGGATTTACAAAAGTTGCGAGACGAATTGGAAATGCAGAAAAGTTTATTAAAACAACAAATTCTACAGGCTACAGATGCTCTAAAACGAGCAATTTCGGTGCGCGGCTATGGGGTATTTCTGTCAGATGCGGCGGCTGAATTTAAAGTAATTGTTGAAGGTTTGCGGGAAGGCGGCTCGTTGCTTTCTGGGATTCAGCGACCGTTTTTGGAAGAGTTATTAGCGCAGCAGCGGTGTATCTGCGGTGCCGAATTGGTGGAGGGTTCTGAGTCTCGCCAACAGGTTAGCGGTTGGATGGATAAGGCGGGTGTTGGGGATGTGGAAGAAACAACTATTCGGATTAGCGATCGGGTAAATGAAATTGATAAACAAGTGGCTGATTTTTGGGAGGAAATTGACCGACAGCAAGGGAATATCAGCCGCGACAGAACCGAACTTTCTCGGGTGGAAAATCAGTTAGACGATATTCACAACAAGCTGCGAAATTTTCCTGACGGCGATGTCAGCCGCTTGCAAAAGCGCTTGGATGAAATTGAGGCAAAAATTGGCGATTTGCACCGGGAAACAGGCTCTAACCAGCAGCAGATTGAGAGTTTGAATGTGCAGGTGTCGGCCTTGGACAAGCAAATCGACAAGCAGCAACTGAATGAGCAAAGGCAAGTATTAGCTCAGCGCCGGATTGCTGCGGCTCAGGATGCGATCGATCGCCTAACTGAAGTGCGATCGCGCTTAGAAAAACAGTTTTGTTCTCAGTTGGAAAAGCGGGTGCAAGATATTTTCAGTCAAATTTCTTTTACTCCTTATATCCCAAAGTTGAGTGATAAATACGAACTGACGCTAGTAGAAAATACGTCGGGAAAAGAATCTTTGGTTGCCGCTTCTACAGGAGAGAATCAAATTCTCAGTTTATCGTTTATCGGCGGAATTATTGAGGGCGTGCGTGAGTGGAGTCAAAAAAATACTTTGATGGGCCCGGATAGCAGTACGTTTCCAATTGTAATGGATTCTCCCTTTGGCAGTTTGGACGAGATTTATCGCAAGCAAATTGCAAATAAACTGCCGAAGTTGGCGAATCAATTGGTAGTTTTGGTAACTAAAACTCAGTGGCGCGGAGAAGTTGCTCAAGAGATGGAAAGTTGCACCGGCAGGGAATACGTGCTGGTGTACAATTCTCCGAAAGCTGATTGTGAAGAAGATGCGATCGAACTCGGCGGGACGCGCTATCCTTTAGTTAGGCGCAGTCCAAATGAATTTGAATATACGGAAATTGTAGAGGTGGATTATGGCTTCTAATTCGGCAATTACGCAGGTTTTGGAAACGGATATTTGGGTGAAGGCGACGTGGGAAGAGTTTCTAAATTTTGCTGAGGATTCAGCATGGGAAAAGGGGAAGTTTTATTACTATCAAGAACACATGAGGGTAGAAATGTCACCAGTAGGGCCCTTGCACGGGCGTCATAATTCAATCATCCCGTATGTAGTTATTCTGTTTGCTACATTGAGAAATATCCGAGTAGTTCAATTTGCTAATGCCAGTTTTAGGAAAGCAGGTATTCGTGAGTTTCAACCTGATTTAGCTTACTACATCGGTTCAGATTTGAGAGTTCCTCCTAATGACAGCAATTCACCTGTTGATTTAAATCAATACGATCCGCCTAATTTGGTAATAGAAATTGGTGCATCTTCTTTTAACGATGATTTAGGCAGTAAGCGGTTGCTTTACGAAAATGCAGGAATTAGTGAATATTGGGTTGAACGTGCAAACACGCGGGAGGTTTTTGCCTTTGCGATTAATGGCGGAGGTAGCCGGAGAATTCAAGAGTCGCGGGTCTTACCAGGGCTAGAAATTGCGTTAGTTGAGGAAGCTTTGAATCGGAGTCAAACGCAAGATGATGGGGAAATTAATCGCTGGTTGATTCAAACTTTTAGTCAAGGTTGAATGGAGTTTGACGTGGAATTTGAATATACAGAAATTGTAGAGGTGGATTATGGCTTCTAATTCGGCAATTACGCAGGTTTTGGAAACGGATATTTGGGTGAAGGCGACGTGGGAAGAGTTTCTAACTTTTGCTGATGATTCAGCATGGGAAAAGGGCAAGTTTTATTACTATCAAGAACACATGAGGGTAGAAATGTCACCAGTCGGGCCATTGCACAGTCGTCATAATTCAGTAGTTTCGAGAGTTGTCAATTTTTATACGGCTTTTAGAAATATCCGAATAGTGGAGTTAATTAATGCCAGTTTTCGCAAAACAGGTATTCGGGAATTTCAACCTGATTTGTCTTATTATATAGGTGCAGATTTTGAATTACCTCCTCGCACCAAGACGCCAATTAATTTGGATGTGTTTGCACCTCCAGCTTTAGTGGTGGAAATAGGAGCATCTTCTAGTGCGGATGATTTGGGAGTAAAGCGTTTAATTTACGAACATTCTGAGGTTCAAGAATATTGGGCAGCTAATGCAAATACGAATGCTGTATTTGCATTTGCTATTACTGCGGGAGGGAGTGGGACAATTCAAAATTCATTGGTTTTACCTGGCTTAGAAATAGCGTTAGTGGAGGAAGCTTTGAATCGGAGTCAAACAGAAGATGACGGGGAAATTAATCGCTGGTTGATTCAAACTTTTAGTCAAGGTTGAAGGGAGTTTAACGTGGAAAAAGAGTATCATAAGTTGGTGCGCGATCGCATTCCTGAAATTATTCGCCAAAGTGGGAATGAATGCGAGATTGTAATTTTGTCTGAGGCAGAATACCGTCAAGCTTTGCGGCAGAAATTGATTGAAGAAGCGGGGGAAGCGGCGGAGGCTGATGAGGAAGATTTGGTGGCGGAATTGGCGGATTTGTATGAGGTGATAGATGCGGTGATGGTGAGTTTTGGCATTTCGGGCGATCGACTTTTGGACGAACAAACGAAGCGGCGGGAAGCAAGAGGAGGTTTTGCACAAAAAATTATGTTATTGCGGACAAAAAGTCTAAAATAACAATACCTGTAGAGCGAGTTTAACGCGCCATACAATATCTCCCGCCACCAATTTAGATAAAATCTGCCCACGGGGCCGAGATAATTAGATTATTTACCAATGTAGTTGTATCAAAATTTAGATAGTTATTTGCAATGGTTGCTAACAAAATTAGAATTGCTAAAGATAAAGCGGAGTTAGTCAAATCATTAACTTTATCGGATAACAACTCCGCGCCATTTCAGACTTACGCCGATGTCATCGCCTTCGCCGCCGCGTTGGGAAATCAGCGGAAAAAACGATCGCCTTTAGGGGAAATTTCTAAACGAGAACCGGGGGCGATCGATGTTGATATCTTTGTATCCAGGGGTTACGATATGGCGATTAAGTTAATTGCGATCGCCGAAACCAAAAATCCTCAAATCCTCTCCCATCTCGACGAAAAATTGGAAGCAGAACGCTTGCAAATTTTTGAAGAATATGCTAACGGTGGACTGGAAATTTTGCGCGAAGAGTTGCGGGGCGCGGCGGATTATACCGATCGCCTTTTGTTGGTTTTGATTTCAGAAAGAGACAACCAACATCGGTCAAATGAAGAATTCGATTTAAGCAAGTTCTTATTTTAATAGATTCCAAATGAAGTATATACTAGCAGATGTAATAAATAAAGGGCTTAAGGAATCTGCAAAATTTCTTGCTTACAGTTACTCAGCATTTATTATCTGTTATTTCATTCTCAAACTAATTTTTTGGGATAGACTGTGGATTATTGCCTTAATTAGCACTTTTATACCCTTAATTTTTTTCCCAACTTTCCTGCTTCCCATCATCGGCTTGTCAGTTATCAAAAAAAGATGGTTTACTATTATTTCGGCGATCGCCTGCATTCTTCTAATAAGTTGGCTGCACGTCAAATACTTTTCTCCCGCACCCATCAACATCACAGATTCGCAGCCCAGCATCAAAATTTTATCCCATAACCTCAGTTGGCATAAAACTCAGTCACCTACTGTATTTAAACTGATTCAGAAGCAAAAACCAGATATTATCTTTTTACAAGAAATCGTTAGGAAACATACCGAAAGAGCTTTCACCTGGTTAAAAGCAGACTACCCCTATCAAATTGGCACTCCCCCTGTAGGAATTCTCAGTAAATATCCGATTGTATCCAGCGAAATACTGCACTTAGCCGGCCATCCAGAAACGCAGCAGCGGGCAATTATTAAATTTAACGAACAAGAAGTAGTGATTTATAATATGCAAGCTACCGGGCCGTGGTTGAAACTCTCTAAAAAATGGCGTTTTCTCAAAATTCCAGTTTACAAATATGACAAACGTTCGCCTGAAATCCAAGACTTAGTGCAGCGAGTTGAGCGAGAAACTCTGCCAGTAATTGTCGCGGGCGATTTTAATATGACAGACGAAACTCAAGACTATGACAGCGTGCAGAAAGTCTTGCAAGATTCTTTCCGAAAATCTGGATTTGGGTTTGGTTTTACCTGGCCTCACGGTTGGGAACTTAAGTTATTGGTAAAAAGCTCGAATTGGAGATTAAATTATCCGGTTTGCCGGATTGATTATATTTGGTATTCCAAGCATTGGGGTGCTAAATCGAGTTCGGTTTTGGAGGCAACCGAGTCCGATCATTTGCCTGTAGGAGCCGAACTCATTTTATTGACAGCGGCTAGATTGTGAGAATTAGTCTATACTATTTAAAGCGAGAGGCCAACCCCATGCAAATTACCCTCACCATCCCCGATCACTTAGAACAGCAGCTTCTTCAGAAAGCTAGCCAACTCAACTTGCCGATCGAAACCCTGATTTTGCAATCCCTGGGTCAACTATTTCAAGAAGACGAAGACGAGCTATCTAAAGAAGATATCCTCAACAGCCTCCGGATTGCGCTTCAGGAAGTAGAAGACGGCAAAGTTCACCCGATCGCAGAACTTTGGGATGGTATTGATGTCTGAACCACCCAGCATCCAGGTTCTGTTTGCAGATCAATTCAAGCGCCAACTCCGAACCCTCGCCAAACGCTATCGCCAAATTCAAACCGACTTGCAACCTCTCCTACAGCAGTTGCAAGCAGGCGAATGTCCAGGCGATCGCATTTCCGGTACGGGCTACACCGTATTCAAAGTAAGAGCCAAAAACAGCGACATCAGTAAAGGAAAAAGTGGAGGCTATCGCATTATTTATCAAGTCACATCAACCACTTGTTTCATCTTGCTCATCATCTATGCCAAATCTGACCAAGAAACGGTCGCCGTTGAAGAAATTAATGACATTATCGATAGCTTCCGCAATCAGCAACAATCATAATCAAGAAATAACGTTAACTAGGAGCAAAATTTAGGGATCGCGCGTTAAAATACTCCTAGATTTCACTCCCTGACTGGTGCAGCTATCAGCATAGAAACTTAGCTCAGCACTGGCGGCAATCCTACCTCTTGCGGCTGCACAAACCTGCCATTAAAACTAACAGCTTTATTCTCAAAAGTCCTCGCTTCCGCTACCGCTTGCCGCAAATGAGCTCGATCCATATCGTCCTGAATTCCCCCCACCAAATATACAATTAACTTCGTCGCTAAATCCTTTCCAGAAACTAGCATTCGCTTTTTGTTCGGATCGTACAAAATCCCGTACCACGCAGACTCAGGATTGTCCATGTGGCTAAATCCTTCATCCACATCGAATCTGCGGAGTTTGTCGAAAATAGATTTCAGGGAAAGTTTCTTTCTAAATACTAGAATTCCCAAAGCATTAGCTAAAGCAATTTGACCGACTGGACGGAACAAAATATTTCCCTCGCCGCCTGGCTTTTCAAAACTAAATCGGCGCAATTCCGTCGTTTCTTCGCCGCTTTCAATTCTTTGATAGCTGGGCAAAGTTGCTAAATGATCGAACAATTTTTTAAACTCTTCAATTCCCTCTTTCAGTTCTTCATCTTCGGGACGCATGGGAATTAAACCTTTTCGTTCCGGCTTCCAATGAGGGAATTTGTATTCTAAATACCGTTCGGACATATCTTGCAGCGCTTGCAATGTGGTTAAGACAGTTGATTTTGCTGCGACTGTCGCGCTGTCCCAATTGACGCGGGGGTTTCTGTCATCTTGTTCTTTTAATAAGGGATGGGTGACGGCAATTTTTCGGGCCGCGATCGCAAATCCGTTGTCCTCGTTCAATAATGCTAGCTGGCCCTGACTCAGCGTTACCGCCATTAGGTTAACGTGCACAAAGATCGATCGCACGCGCCGTTGTGCTTGCTGTCGCGTTTCCCCCGCTACCGCCGCCGGGATAAACTCAATTCCGATTTTTTCGTGAGCTAATTTATACACTGTTTCGGGGTCTATTTGATACTCTTCTGCTAAATCTTCCAGAGTAATTGCAGCCCCGACAGGTTTTTTATTTTTGTTGTATCTTTGCAGGATTCCGGTTTTAATTAAACTCATTAAACCTTGAACTCCCATCAGCCGATGCTGACCGTCTAAGGCAAAAATTGAGACTTTTTGAGAGACATTCAAAAGCCCTAAGTTCTCGTTTTTATCAAAGGATGTAAATTCAGTCGCGGATTTGGTTGCTACGCCATTTTTATCCCATTCCTCGGCTAGAGGATTATCTACCCACGGGGGACTGACGACTACTAAAACTGCGGGGAATTTGTGCGATTTTCGGGCTGCTAAATATTGAGTGAGGGCGGCTTGGCGCGACCAATCTAAGGGACGCTGGATAATTTCGTCAATGGTTTCGTCGTCGCGGACGATGTTGTTCGTTTGGAGGTCGAATTTTTGGCGGAAAAGCGGCATTTGCGAGGCGAAACGGACGCGAGAGTCTAACCATTCTAGGGTGACTGAACCGATGTATGCTTCGCTGTTTCCCATCTGGGTTTTTTGTACGAAAATGCGATCGTCCTTTCCTAAATAATTATCTAATAAAAGTGCGATTTCCTGTCTGTCGCTATTTTCTTTTTCTAAAATTTTGCTAGCGAGGTCATCCGCTGGGGAGTTCGTCATTGGCTGTTTTTATATAAGTAGGCTATTTTTTTTAAAATATCATGGGTTAAATTTTATGTCAACTGTTGTTTTTTAAAAAGTTTTGTGAAATACTTAAAATACTAATATTTTCTACGTTGTATATCATTTAATGTTTAATTTGTCAATAGCTGAGGAGCGATCGGGCTTGATGCAGATGCGTCTGGGTCTTACGCGCCACCGTCTGAGTCCGCCAGGGGTTGAAAACCCCTGTTTCATAGCGAAAGTCCTCTTAAGAGGACTAAATATAGATAAATTTCAAGATTTTCAGTCGGTTTTAACCGGCTTTTGCTATGAGACGGGGGTTTAAACCCCCGGCGGACTTTCGGATCAGCGATGGGTTTAAACCCCCGGCGGACTTTCGGATCAGCGATGGGTTTAAACCCCCGGCGGACTTTCGGGTTAGCGAGTTAATTGCCTCGCGCCCTTGCTTCAGATGTATCTGCGGTTTCACAAAAAAATATGTCTACTCCTTCCTTTGAATACATTTTGCCGGTCATCCGGGGAATTCAAGCGGGCCGCGAATATTACGTGTCGATGTGTCCGGTGCGTTTTTTGCCGAAATTGTTTCCCTTTGAATCTGAAGAATTGCCACCGTCTATGCGGGCGAAACGCGCGCTTAACAAAGCTAGGATTCCCGAAATTGCTGATTATTTTGTCAAGAATCCTACAAATTATACTTGTGGGGCAATTGCTGCTTCGATTGATGCGGATATTACTTTTGAAGCGGTTGGAAATGAGGCAGAAGAACGGAAAATCGGTCGCTTGCGGGTGCCGATGGATGCTAAGTTTACTATTAATGACGGACAGCATCGCCGGGCGGCTTTTGAAATGGCTTTGAGGGAAAATCCGCAGTTGGGATATGAGACGGTGGCGCTGATTTTGTTTCTCGATATTGGGTTGGAAAAATCGCAGCAGATGTTTGCTGATTTGAATAATTTTCAAGTTCCTTTGGAGGCGTCGCTAAGTGTACTTTACAACCACCGGGACGATCGCGCTTTTGTGGTGAAGGCTGTTGTTAAGCAGGTTGAGGTTTTCCGGTGTTTGACTGAGATGGAGAAGGGGAGTTTGAACGGGCGATCGCACAAATTGTTTACGCTGAGTGCGATCGATCGTGCTATCATGGCTTTGCTGTCTAATATTCACCGCAGCGAACAGGCAAAACCCTCTGGTTCTCGCACCAAAAAAGAACAGAAAGAGGAAGAACTTGCTCAAAAAATACAACAGGCGGTTAGTTATTGGAATGCGGTTAGCAGTTTTATTCCAGATTGGCAATTAGTTCTGCACAAGCAAGTTGCGGCGGGGGAAATGCGCCGGGATTGCGTACACTGTCACAGTGTTGTGCTTGAGTGTTTGGGGGAAGTTGGGGCCGCTTTGCTGTCGGTTTTTCCTGAGAGTTGGGAGGAACGTTTGAGCCTTTTGCAGCAGGTTGATTGGTCGATTTCTAATCCTGATTGGGAGGGTGGGATTTTGTTGAAAGGGGGGATTTCTAAGTCGAGGGCGAGTGTTAGTTGGATGAGTGATTATTTGAAAAATCGGTTGGGTTTGGAAACCGCAGATGCACGCAGACAGTGATATAATTATCTCCTGTTTAGGCTAGAAAATTACTTTTTAGTCTGCTGACACTGCTTAAATTATCTAGTTTCTGCGTTAGGGTTGTGCTTTGCGGTGCTTAACTTTTTGTTGAAAAAAGTGTTAAATTTTAGGTCGGATTGTATTTAATCATAGCGGGAGGAGAAAATGACTACAGGAGAAGAGTCCGTAAATAAGAATTTAGCATACTATCGCAATTGTTTTGATCAGATTAAGGTAGGCAAGAATAAAGAAGGAGGTAAGGCTCTCAATCAGCCAATACTGCTACTGTCTGTAATTGATTTAATTACACAAGGCTTACTTAATGAGAACAATATTACTGTTTCCGAGCCATTAATTAACACCTTCAAAAGATACTGGTCTGTATTGAGTTCTGACCGTTTTGAGGAGATTAATTTTACTATTCCGTTTTTTCATTTAAAAAACAAGACACCTAAATTTTGGCACGTTAAATTTAGCGAACAATACACGGGAGGACGCCCTTACAACATCGACTCTTTAAGAAGAGATGTTGAAAAAGCCAAAATAGATGATGAATTATTTGATTTATTGCGAGACTATAATGCAAAAAAAGAATTAATAGATATACTGATATCTGCCTGGTTTTCCTCAAGCCAAAAACAGATAGAAGATGTTTTGACAATAAATCAGTCTCTCCAAGATTCTACCTGGAATGAATTAGAGAGTATTGAATCTAGTGATACAGATGCACAACCAAAAGTGTATTTACGAAAATCTTTATTTAGAGAGGCTATTTTCCGTAAATCCGTCGTGCATTTGTATGATTACCGATGTGCTTTTTGTCGATTAAAAGTCACCAATCGTTCACTTAGTCAAAGTATTGTAGATGGCGCACATATCAAGCCGTTCTCCGAGTTTTATGATAATAGACCAGATAATGGACTCTCATTGTGTAAAAATCATCATTGGGCCTTCGATCGAGGATGGTTGGCTGTTGACGATCGTTATCAAATTATAGTTGATATTGATTTACAAGAGGACTCACCACACGCTAGATTAATGAAAGAGTTTCACGGCGAACTTATTCTTTTGCCAAGTTCAGAGAAAGATTATCCGAGAAAAGATGCGCTTCAGTGGCATCGCAAAAATGTGTTTACTTTAAATCAAAACGGAAAATCAAAACGGAGATCTAGAAAATGAATGATTTACAACAAATGTCACTATTTCCGCCCCGCAATATTGGCGATTTAATGGCAGATATAGAAATTTTAAAAAAGGAAATTCAAGAGCTTTATTGTCAAGATGAACTCCCACTTGTAATCGGTTGGAGTGGCGGTAAAGATAGTTCGGCAGTCCTACAACTTGTCTGGTATGCGATTGCAGAGTTACCTATTGAGAAACGCCACAAAAAAATTCATGTTTTAACAAATGATACACTGGTAGAAAACCCTATAGTAGCTGCTGGAGTACATAATTCTCTAAAACGCATGAAAGTTGCAGCCCAAGAACAGGGGATGCCAATAGAAACTCATTTAACTTATCCAGCCGTTCAAGATACCTTTTGGGCGTGCTTAATAGGTAAAGGATACCCAGCACCTAGAAACCGATTTAGATGGTGTACGGAACGATTAAAAATACAACCAACCGGTTCTTTTATTCGTGAAATAATTAGAACTAGCGGCGAGGTGATTCTTGTTCTAGGTACTCGCAAGGCTGAAAGTGCTAAACGCGCCGCAAATATGGCTAAACATAGGGAGTGGCGGGTAAGCGAACGCCTTAATGCTAATCCCACTCGCCCTAACTCTTATATTTACCTTCCCATTGAAGACTGGCGAACAGATGAAGTGTGGCTTTACTTGATGCAGTGGGATAATCCTTGGGGAAATAACAATAAAGATTTGCTAACTATGTATCGAGGTGCAACAGCAGACAATGAATGTCCTTTAGTTGTCGATACTTCCACCCCTAGTTGTGGAAATTCTCGCTTTGGCTGTTGGGTTTGCACAATGGTAAGCCAAGATAAATCTATGGAGGCAATGATTCAAAACGATGAGGAAAAAGAATGGATGCAGCCTCTACTCGATATTCGCAACGAATTAGACATTCCAGACGATCACCCAAAAAGAGACTTCCGCCGCATCTACGGTAGAGTAGAACTGTTTGAACGCAACATGGGCGACGACACAACCTCCGTCGAACCCATCCCAGGGCCCTACACCAAATTCTGGCGAGAACACTGGCTGAGACGAGTCTTGGAAGCACAAACCCACGTCCGCAAAACCGCACCCCTAGAAATGCGCGATATCACCTTAATTACCCCGGAAGAACTTAGCGAAATCCGCCGAATTTGGCTGGAAGAAAAGCATGAATTTGACGACTCTTTGCCCCGGATTTACGAAGAAGTTACGGGCGAACCTTTTGAAGATTCCCGTCCCGCCGCCGAAAGAAAACTCCTCGGTAGCGATGAATGGACTGCGATCGAAGAGATTTGCAGCGAGGACAAAATGCACCTCGAATTGATGGCAAAACTCCTGGATACAGAACGCCAATACTACACGAAGCCCCGCCGTACAGGCATTTACGCCGATTTGGACAAATGCTTTGAAACCAGTTCGCGATCGAAGGAAGAAGCGATTGGCAACGCCCACTATCAACGCAATTTAAAAAAAGCGGTGGAAGATATTAAAGCAAATCCGACGGAAAACATTCAGCAATTCAAAGATGCGATCGCCCAAACGAACAGTTCCGCAAAAAACGATACCGTTGATCTTGCCAAACTTAAAGAAGAACTCGAAAGCAACAGCAATCAAAGTAGACAGCTATCTTGGGCGGATATTAAATTTTCACCGCCCAATTCAGGAGAGGAAAAACCTAGCGATTAGCACGCGCTAGCCTGCGGTTAAACCCAAACTTGTTGACAGCCACCCCGCCGAGCGATCGGATACAATAGGCTGTCAACTAACCTCATTATTACCCAACCCTCATCGTTTAAATTACAAAATTTTTACGACCATGATTAATCCTAATATTCCTCATCAGGATATTACATACAGCATCATCGGCTGTGCAATGAGAGTACACCGGAGGACGCAAAAAGGTTTAAGAGAAAAACATTACCAAAGAGCCTTTGATGCGGAAATGATAGAATCCGGTTTAACAACAGAAATGGAGTATCCCAGACAAATTTACGACGGTGAAGTTTGGATGGGAATCCTCTATTTAGACCATTGGGTGAATCAAGGTATTGTAGTAGAGGATAAAGCCGTAAATTATCCAATGACCGATAAAGATAAAGCTCAAATAATAGCTTACGTAGCAGCTACAGGAGCGCAAGTAGGTTTATTTATAAACTTTGGACGCAGCAAGTTAGAATATCACCGCATCCTCCCACCAAAATCTCTACAAGGTTGGCAGAAACACATTCAACCATACTTGTGGACGCCGAAAACAAGTGGCAGGGGTTGGACAAGAGGAAGTTCAGGAACCTATGAAGAAACAGATGCGGAACTCCCCTTACCTCCCCGCATTAGACCCCAGAACCAGGAGGAAGATGCAACCGATGTGATTGATTGGTAGCAAAGGGGGGGACGGTTAGCAACGGATTTTGTAACGGATGTAACGGATGATTGGTGGGTGATTACCAAATCCGCTGCTAATCGCCCCCCACCAACCACCCATCCGTTAAATCCGCTGCTAACCGTCCCCCCACCAACCACCCATCCGTTAAATCCGCTGCTAACCGTCCCCCCACCAACCACCCATCCGTTAAATCCGCTACAAAATCCGTTGCTAACCGCCCCCCCCACCAACCAACAACATCTACATCTACAATGCAATTCCTCGAACTCGTCCTCAAAAACTTCGGCCCCTATGCAGGTACCCAAACCATCAATCTCCGCCCCGAAAAAGACGGGAATCCCTGCCCAGTCATTTTATTTGGCGGCATGAATGGCGGCGGCAAAACCACCCTCATGGACGCCATTCGCCTCGCCCTCTACGGTGGCCGGGCCCAATGTTCCACCAGAGGCAATTTAAGCTACAGCGACTTTCTCAATCAATGCGTCAACCGCCACACTCCCCCATTAGAAGATACCCGCGTCGAACTAACATTTGAACAAGTCCAAGATGACAAATTAGCTCAATTCAAAATAGTTAGATACTGGAAAAAAGCCGATATCAAAGATAATTTAAGCATTCTTATCTACAGCGAAATAGTCAGCGATTGGTGGTCAGACAAAGCAATTACTAACACCTGGGACGAATACATCGAAACCCTTTTACCCGTCGGAATATCCAACCTATTTCTGTTTGACGGTGAACAAGTAAAAGAACTCGCTGAACTCGAAACACCGCCGGAGTTTGTTGTCGGGGCAATTAAATCTCTTTTAGGTTTAGAATTAGCAGAACGCCTCGCCGTCGATTTAGAAATATTAGCGGGCCGCAAGCGGAAAGAAATTGCTGGCAAAAAAGACTTGGCTGCTTTAGAAAAAATAGAACAAACTTTTAAGAAAATTAGTGATGAAATAGACTCAGCTAAGCAAGAACAAGCCAGCTTTAAAAACGAGTTAGATAAAGCTCAAAAAAATCAGCAACAAGCATCAGAAAAGTTTATTTATGAAGGCGGGAAAATAGCCGCCGATCGCAGTCAACTAGACAGACAGCTAAACGACTACAGAAATCAGGCAGACAAAACCCGTCAATCTATGATGGAATTGGCATCAAACACGCTACCACTAGCCCTAATTTCGCCTTTGCTAAGTGAAGCCAAAATTCAAGCAGAAACAGAAGCCAGCCAGCAGCAAGCAAAGATTGCCCAAAATGTTATCAAACAAAGAAGCTATCGCCTTCTAAACTATATCGCGGAAATCTCCTTAAATCCCCAACAGCTAGATAAAATTCAAGACTTCATCCGCCAAGAAAACCAAGAACTCGAACAGCAAGCCGGAACAGACGCCCCGCCCTGGATGAACGCCGAAAACAACAGCATCCAGCAACTAGATAACCTCCTTAGCTACCAAATCAAAGCCCAGCAAATTCTAGCCCGCGACCAAATAGAAGAAATCCAAAACATCGAAGCAGAAATCGACTTCACAGACAGAGAACTCGCCGCCGCCGCTTCCCCCGAAGCCTACGAAAAACTAGAAGAAGAGGTCAGGAAAGCCCAAAAGGCAGTCGCTATCGCATCCGCAGCCTGCGAATCAGCCAACCGCGGCGTCGCTGAATTAGAGAGAGAATTAGACAAAACTAAAAAAGAACTAGAAAGCTACAGCAGCGAATACATCACCATCAGAAACAGCCAACACGTCATCGCTTCTATCGCTAAAGCCCAAGCCACCCTGAAACTCTTTAAAGAAAAACTAACTCTCAAAAAACTCAACAAACTCGAAATAGAAATTACCGACTGTTTCCGCTACCTGTTGCACAAAACCGACCTCGTGCACAGAGTTGCGATCGACACTCAAACATTTAGCCTCTCCATTTACGATCCAGAAGGCAAACCGGTACCCAAACACCGACTTTCAGCCGGGGAAAAACAATTGCTGGCGATCGCCTTTTTGTGGGGATTGGCTAGAGTATCCGGGAGACAATTGCCAGTGGCGATCGACACTCCCTTGGGCCGCCTCGACTCCTCCCACAGAAACAACCTAGTCGAACGCTATTTTCCCTCGGCCAGCCACCAAGTCATCCTGCTTTCTACCGACACGGAAATTAGAAAAGTAGAATACGAAAAACTCCAAGAATTAGAGGCGATCGCCCACAGCTACCTCCTCAAATACGACTCCGCCAAACACCAAACCACGGTCGAAAAAGGTTACTTCTGGGAATAAAAATTCGCCCTAAAAAATAGCCGCAACCCCTTGACTTTGCCCTGGGGTTGCGGTAGTATATATAGCATAATGGGATGGTTGCGAAAATTTTATTTTTGCCACCATCCCATTATTAAGGATAAATCCTACTACAATCAAAATACCAAAAAACAACCTTTTTATCAAGTCGCGCCGTGTAAAAAAATGTTAATTATTTCTCGTTATCTAGAGGCTTTGCTTCCCCAACATTAACACTTTTTACAATATACCAAACAATCTTAAACTCATGGAACCACCACTCGATCGCATCCGCCTCTCCCAAACAGGCAAAGACCAACTATCAAAACTGAAACGATCGACCAAAATCGATCAGTGGAATATTTTATGCAGGTGGGGATTTTGCCGATCGCTCGCCGAACCCAGCATCCCATCGCCAGTACCAATTCCCAGCGACAGCAACGTCGAATTAAGCTGGGATGTTTTCGGCGGCGACATGGCCGATATCCTGATAATGGCCCTCAAGCAGCGGTGTCACCAAGACAATTTAGGCACAGAAAAAGAAACTCTAGCCAAACAATTTCGCCTGCACTTGCACCGAGGGATTGGTTATTTAGCCGGCGATCCGAATATTAAGAAAATCGAAGACTTGGTGGCGATCGCTTTATCGCCTGAAAAATTAAGAAATTAAACGAACCGCGAAGACGCAAAGGACGCGAAGGAAGAAGGGAAAAGAAGGGATGAGTTCACAATTTACTTCAGTAAAAGCGGGAAAAAATGACCTACTGGCCCTTGACCTTCCCCAATATCCAAAGCATATTTGAGAGCAGTAGTAACATAATCCTTAGCCAATGTCACCGCGGTAAACAAATCTTTCCCTAATGCTAAATTAGCAGCGATCGCAGCACTCAAAGTACAACCAGTCCCGTGAGTATTCCCAGTATCAACATTCTCAGTCTTCAACACATCCAACCGCGCACCATCAAACCAAACATCAATTCCCCGCAAATCTCCCGCCATCCCGCCGCCTTTCACCAAAACAGCTTTCGCACCCAAACGGTAAATCTGCTGCGCCGCCGATCGCATATCGTCTAGAGAAACAATCTCCAAACCGCTCAAAATCTGAGCCTCAAACCGATTCGGAGTCACGACAGCAGCCATTGGAATCAAAACATCCCGCAAAAACGCGATCGCCCCCTCATCAATCAATCGATCGCCCGATCGTGAAACCATCACCGGATCGACAACCAAATTCCCTATTCCCAAAGCTTCCACCTGTAAAGCCACCGCCGCCATAATTTCCCGATTCAGCAGCATCCCAGTCTTCACAGCATCCACCCCAATATCCCCAACTACCGCCTCAATTTGAGCCGCCACAGCCTCAGCAGACAAAGCATCAACTCGCATCACCCCCAAAGTATTTTGAGCCGTCACGCAAGTCAAAGCACTTGTACCGTGCACGCAGTGGAACGCAAAAGTCCGCAAATCCGCCTGAATTCCGGCCCCGCCGCCACTATCGGAACCAGCCACAGTCAAAGCCACAGGAATTTTCGATTTAATCATCTTTTTTCAACCGCAGATAAACGCCAACTTTCCCCAGACAAATCCCAATCAGATCTGTGGCACGGGCGTCCCGCCTGTGCTTCCCCGTGCCACGGGCGTCCCGCCTGTGCTTCCGAAACGGTTAAAATTCCCAAACAAAATTAGCTATGATTAAACCAATTGTAAAGAATTATTGCAAACAACTGTGAAAATCACCCGAATCGACCTCAACTCTTGGATCTTCCACATCTCGGGCCAAACCATCCTCGTCGATCCCTGGCTGGTCGATCCCCTCGTATTTTACGGTCAACCCTGGCTGTTCACCGCCTACCATAACACCCCCGTCGCCTTCACTCCCAGCACCTTACCGCCGATCGACCTCATCCTGATTTCCCAAGGATTAGACGACCACTGCCACAAACCAACACTCGAACAGCTCGATCGCACAATTCCCGCGATCGCCTCACCCACCGCCGCCAAAGTCCTCAGCAGTTTAGGCTACACCAATATCACATCTTTAGTAAATTGGCAAAAGTTAAATTTTAAAGAAAAGTTACAAATAACCGCCGTACCCGGAGCCGAAATTGGGCCCGGACAGGAAGAAAACGGCTACTTGCTCAAAGATTTAAGCAGCGGCCAGACACTTTATTACGAACCGCACCTGCCACCATTAGACAAAGTTAAACAGAAAATAGACACAGTAGACGTAGCGATCGCCCCAGTCATCGGTCAAATCTTCCCATTCCTCGGACAAGTCATCATCGGGCCTTCTGAAGCCCTCAGCCTCGCCCAAACACTGAAACCTCGGTTTTTCCTGCCTACAGCGGCGGGAGACATCCGAGCCACAGGCATTTTACCAATGTTAGTGCGAGCGGTTGGCAGCATCCCCGAATTTCGCGATTTGCTAGCAAAATCGGGACTTTCCACCCAACTCCTCGAACCCGAACCAGGCCAAACCCTAGAAATTTGAGATTTTAGATTTGAGATTTTAGATTTAATCCGCCATCCAAAATCCCAAATCCACATTTATCTAGGCGGGCGACGGTTACGCAAAAACTCAGGAATATCCAATCCCAAATCCTGCGGCGGTTTCGTTGTCGGATCAGGCGTCTGTTGAGCCGGACTCGTCGGCACAGTTGCAGCTCGCCAAGGAGCATTAACATTTTGCGTCCGCCCCGGAGCCGGAGGCGACGGAACTTCTCCCGAAAAACCAGTAGCGATCACAGTAATCTTAATTTCGCCCTGAAGCCGCTCGTCAATCACCGCTCCAAAAATAATATTGGCATTCGGATCGACAACCTCGTAAATCGTCTCAGCCGCCGCATTCACCTCGTGCAGCGTCATGTCAGTACCGCCAGTGATGTTAAACACCACACCTCTAGCGCCCTCAATAGACGAGGCTTCCAGCAGAGGCGAAGAAATAGCCTGCATCGCAGCCTCCCTAGCCCGCGACTTGCCAGAACCCACGCCGATGCCCATCAAAGCCGAACCCGCATCCGCCATTACTGCCCGCACGTCAGCAAAGTCAACATTCACCAAACCGGGAATAGTAATAATGTCAGAAATACCCTGAACCCCTTGGCGCAGGATATCGTCAGCAACTCGAAAAGCCTCTTGTACCGGCATTTGTTCGGAAATCACAGACAGCAGCTTGTCGTTAGGAATTACGATCAGCGTATCCACCCGGGTTTGCAAAGCCGCAATCCCTTCCTCTGCTTGGCTGGTGCGCCGCCGTCCCTCAAACGTAAAAGGCCGCGTCACTATGCCCACAGTCAAGGCGCCCATTTCCTTAGCGACCTCAGCCACAATCGGAGCCGCGCCCGTGCCCGTACCGCCGCCCATGCCGGCTGTGATAAATACCAAATCCGCATGATTCAGAGCATTAGCAACCTCGTCGCGAGATTCCTCCGCAGCCTTTTGACCGATCGCCGGATTGCCCCCCGCGCCCAAACCGCGCGTCAACTTCTGTCCTACTTGCAAGCGTTTCGGAGCATTTGAGAGAACCAGAGCTTGAGAATCTGTATTCACACACCAAAACTCGACACCAGAAACCTCGCTGGCAATCATCCGGTTAACGGCGTTGCCCCCACCACCGCCGACGCCAATTACTTTGATTTTGGCAGCACTGCTGGGCATTATGTCTTTGGGATTGACCATAGGATCGATATCAATACTATCTACATTTACATAACCAGACTTGCGTCTAAACGGATTGGCGGAATCTGCAGCCACCGGAAAATTTTTTACTTCTTCCGAAGGGGGACTGTCTTGGTCAGACCCCTGTCTATTATTAAGCTTCATTAGAGTCGGGGATAGTAGATTACAGCTTGTTAACTAAACGCCAATTCACAATCAACTATAGGCTAAGTTGCGCGAAAAACTAACACTGAGCGATGCTTAATGTTAGCAATCTCGGATTTGCCCGACTTCGCTAGCCCAGACCTCGCTTGACGCCATCCAGGTACTTGACCGGATTAAGGCAGTTGTAAGCAAGGCAGAAGGAAAAAAAATGGATACTAGCCCCACACGCGGAGCGCTATCCAAAAACTCGGCTGATTTCCAGCCCTGCGTATCCATCCTGATGGGCAAAAATTCTGCCTATCGATCGATACCTTCTACCTTCTGTTGACAGAGAATCAATTCTGGGCGCGAGTGGGTGCGGGAGTGGAACTCTCCGAACTGGGGGGGAGTTCTGGCAAATGGACGATCGGCGAAGCAGGATTTTTCAAGTCAATGTAGGCTATTTTGCTTGAATCTATCTGTTTTGGCAATTGTCGCATTCGGTCTAAAACCTTAAGTTGCTCCGCAGTCTTGGAACTGTAGGGCCCTAAGTGTACGGTACCGATCTCTGTTTTCAAGATCAAGTTGTTCGGGTTTTGCCAATTAATCTCAAACACTTTCACGGTCAAGCCGCTGAGTCCTTGGTAAAACTTCGGCCAAGAGGCGCGATACTGTTCCAAAGGCCCGATGACTTTTAAAGTGGGCAAAGAACGCTGAGGCTGCGTTCCCGGAATGCTGCCGGGCCCGATCAAACTATTCTGCGATCGTACAACAGTATAACTATCCGACGGCATCCAACCTCCGCGAGCGTCCAGCCACCCCACTTTTTCCTTGTCGCTGTTGGATCTCAACACCGCTGTCGGCTGCGCCACCGCCACCGGCAGGCGTTCTGCCACTTCTATAGTCAAACTCGGGGGAAACAAGTTGCGAGTCACCTTAGCTTTGGCGATCGGCCCCGTTGACTCCAGCTTTTCGGCCAGCGCCTGCGGTTGAATCCCCCACAGCGACTGCGGGTAAGACAGCGGCACCAAAGACCGCACCGCCTTATCCGACAGCCACTGATTGCCCTCCACCTTCACTTGTTCCGATCGGGCAATCAACCAAGCCGGCTGAGCAATCCACCACAGCAAACCTCCAGCGATTGCGCTCGCTGCTAGCATTTGCCACACCAGAGCCGCCAATCGAGCGCGCCTCTGCTGCCGCAACTTTTGGCGCCTGCGCCCTAACTCTGTTTGAGAAACCGCTCCAAAACTAGCCATCTACCTCTTGACAATATAGTAATTAAGGATTAGCACAAATTCAAAACTGTTTAATCTTTCTCTCTTGAACCCTGTTTTCCCCTACCATTTAACCAGATCCCCGCAAATTTACCCAGACTCCTGGCAATATCAGTAATATCACTGAGTCCGCTAAGTAATAAAAAATTATTAATTAAAAATTCCCAATTCCCGAGCCGGGAAAACCCCTTACCAGCTCAAGGTTCTTTGGGTATTTAGGGCATTACCCCACAGGGCAAAAGGTTACAAATCAAACTAAACTCAACTAACGAAAGTTTAGACTTTCGATTAACTTTTTTAACTTTTATTCGGCTTCAATTGTGATCCCACTCGAATTAGACAGATTCTATAAAGCCTGCAACCCGAGCAAGACCCTTGTTGCGGGAGACCCAGGAGATTATCAATACTACATTGATTTTGGTTCCGTGCGTGGCGGCAAAATCATTGAATCTTTACAGCGAACCATTACCCGCATCTCCCCTGACCAGCCAACCTGTCAGCTATTTACAGGACATATCGGGTGTGGCAAATCTACCGAATTGTTTCGGCTGAAAGCTGAGTTAGAGCAAGAAGGTTTTTGCGTCGTCTACTTCGAGTCTTCCCAAGACTTAGACATGGGCGATGTAGACATTAGCGATATTTTGCTGAGCATTGCCCGCCAAGTCAGCGAAACAATGGAATCCGCTAAAATCAAACTCAGGCCGAGCTACTTTACCAATCTGTTTGCAGAAGTGGCAGAATTTTTGCAGACTCCCATAGATTTGTCAGCGGAAGCCGAGTTATCTGTAGGCATTGCTAGAGTTACTGCTAAAACTAAAGACTCTCCCAAACTGCGATCGCAACTCAGGCAATATCTCGAACCCCGCACCAACAGCATCTTGCAGTCCATCAACGAAGAACTCCTCAACAGAGCTAACGCCGAACTCAAGCAGCAAGGGAAAAAAGGACTCGCAGTCATCGTTGACAACCTCGATCGCCTCGACGCCTCCCTCAAACCCAGCGGACGCACCCAACCAGAATATCTGTTTTTAGACCGTGGCGAACAGTTGAAAAAACTCAATTGCCATGTCGTCTACACGATTCCCCTGACTTTGATTTTTTCCAACGACTTTGGCCGCCTCGCCAGTCGATTTGGAGTCAAGCCCAAGGTGATGCCGATGGTACCGGTGCAAATGCGATCGGGGGACGACCACCTCGAAGGAATGGCACTGCTGCGCCAGCTAGTATTAGCTAGAGCTTTCCCCGCAGTTGCTCCCCATCAACGCATTGATTTGATTTCCCAGGTGTTTGACTCTCCCGAAACTTTAGACCGACTTTGCCGGATTAGCGGCGGTCACGTTCGCAATCTACTGATGCTTTTGTATAGCTGTTTGCAACACGAAGACCCTCCCTTCTCTCGCGAATGCCTCGAAAGTGTCATTCAAGAATATCGCGATGACCTTTTGGGAGCCATCAATGACATCGAATGGGAATTGCTGTTTCAAGTCGTCACCCGACAAAGTGTAACCGGCGAAGAAGAGTCTCAAATTTTGTTGCGAAGTATGTTTGTCTTTGAATACCGCGATCAAGAAGGTCGTTGGTTTGGGATTAATCCAGCCCTAGCAGAAACCAGAAAATATAAGGAGTGGCAGCAGCGCCGTGAACCAAAATAGTTGGGATTTTTGAGATTGCTTCCCCACTCTAATAACCCTTACCCATGAGGGACAGAGAAACTATTTAACTTAAAATTCCCCGCTCCAAACTCCACACTCCAACAATCCAATACAAAAATCAGCCAGCGGTTTTTGCCGCTGGCTGGTTTCTGTTGAATGCGGGCTATATGCGGTGAATGTTATTGTCGTGTCAAACTTTGCTGCCCCCAAGGACTTTCCCCACTCTCAACTCTCATATCTGCAATGCCAGACCCCCTAGGTCTGTTTTTATCTGTTGCTGTTAATTTCCACTAATCCCATCCCGAAGCACAATTGTTTTGGCTGTTGTGTTAAATGCCAGCTACAGATAGATCGCAATTGTTTACTAATAGCTAGTCGTTGGTATTATCATTAACTTAGGGGCTGGCTATTTATGATATGTAGTTTTTTATATATCGCTGAATCAAAAAATCTAAGGCAGCATTAATTTTTTATTTGGAAGTCTAGCATTCTCTGAGATTGAAAGGTATGATATCTTTACATTGGATCTAATAACTATGTAAGTATTGATAGGTGAGGTACGGAAAACTACGTATTTATACAGAGATAAAGCGGCAGACAGAGACGACCATCTCTAGGTAGATACGCTTTTAGTCACGATTGGCGAGAGTTAGGTAATTGATTTATGCAAAAGAGGTGCACGCATGACCGATCTAATTAAGGTACAAGAAACTGCCAACTACAACGAGCGATCGCTCAAAACTCTGGTCAGGTCCATCACAATGTCTCAACACCAATTCTCGCTAATTTTGGTGCGCTGCAACTACGAGCAGTTGCGCCAGCAAATAGCGCAGCGGCTGCGAGAAGTGTCCCCAGTTCCCATTCAAGATCTCGTCCTGCCAGCTTCAGTCAAAACCCTTTACACTACTCTGCAGGCAAGCACTTTGCAGGAGGGACACTCGCCTGGGGTTTCTGCCTCGGCTTTGATGGTATTTGGTTTAGAAACAGTAGTAGCGATCGACGAACTGATGGCCTCTACCAATCAAGTGCGAGACGAATTCCGCAAAAATTTTTCCTGCCCAGTGATTTTGTGGGTAACAGATGACATCGTGACCAAAATGATTCGTCTGGCCCCGGATTTCAAAAGTTGGGCCGCCGCCACAATTAAATTTGAAATGGGCGTTGATGAATTAATTAATTTCCTCGCTAGGCGGGCCGATACTATATTTAAAATAGGCGAACTCAATCAAGAACTCGCCAGCAGCAACGTCAGCACCATCGCTAATTGTGAAACCTGCGAAACCCCGTGCGAAAAACGCGGCTTGGAGCGCGAAATCAGCCCTGGAGAACGCTTTCTAACTTTTAACTCAGGGCCCCAAAACCGACGACACTCAGATGCCCACTCCTATTCGCCATTGAGTCCCGGCAATACCTTCGATTTGGCGATCGGCTCTTTGCCACGCCGAGAACTAGAATTAGCTTTAAGAGATTTACAAAATCGCGGTGAAGAATTAGAACCGGCCCTCAAAGCCAGCCTGCAATTCGTTCTCGGTCGAGATTACTATGTCAGCGACCAAACCGAAACTGCCTTAATTCACTACCAAGAAAGTTTACTATTTTGGCAGCAGAAAACGGGCAACTGGGAACTGGCAAACTTCGAGCATCCCGAAAACCCAGAAACCTTCTCCTCCTTGTCGAATCCTGTCCCCAAAGTTTTATTTTTAGAGAGAGAAGGCATAGTGCTGTTTCACATAGCCCTGTGTCACCGGTTGCAAGCAGCCAGAAACCCGGTAGCCAACCGCCAGCACTGGGAACAAGCTTGGATTAGCCTGGAACAATCGAGAAACGCTTTCTCCCTTGCTTCACGCCCGGAATTGGTAGCTGAGGTGACAGCACACCTCGGAGAAGTGCTGCAGCGCCTGAAAGCTTGGGGAGAGTTGCAAGCATTAGCTGAAAATTCTTTGCAGTTGCACTTCACTTACGGTACTCCCAGCCAACTAGCTCAAGATTACGGCTTTTTGGCTGAAGTTGCCCTGCAACAGTCGAGGTGGAGTCAAGCCCGCCAGCTAGCCGAGTTGGCTTTGGCGATTTTGGATCAAACGCCTAACGATTTGAGATTGCTGATTGAAGATTTGAGATTGGGGTTTGAGGGAAATTATCCAGAATTTGTGGGCTCTAACGAGTCAAGTAACGAACCCAAATCTAAAATCCAACATCCCAAATCCGACAGAAGTTCGTATCTTTTACTTTTAGCCCGAAGTTTGCGGCAGCTAGGCCAGTGGGAAGCGGCGGTTCATTCTTTGGAGTTGGCTCAATCTCAAAGCGAGCCGAAGTACGACCCCCGACTTTACATCGATATTTTGACGGAACTGCAAGCGGTTTATTTCGAGCAGGGAGAGTATCTTAAAGCGTTTCGGATTAAAAAAACCCAGCGGTCGATCGAATATCAATACGGATTTAGAGCTTTTATCGGAGCCAGCCAATTGCAGCAGCAGCGCCAAGCTGTCAATCCTTCAGGCCCCTCAGCTCAAAACCAAGCTGCCATCGCAGCGTCCATGACAGCTTACTCGCGCCAAACAGATATCAATAGCTTGCTAGAAAGAATTAGCAGGGACGACCATAAATTAACTATTATTCACGGACCCAGCGGGGTCGGGAAAAGTTCTCTAGTCAATGCCGGCTTAGTACCAGCTTTGAAAAACATTACTCCGGGCGCGCGCGATACATTGCCCGTAGTAGTCAAAGTTTACACCGACTGGCTGGTGGAGTTAGAAAATGCTTTGAACAGCGCACTGTACGACAAACAAGCCGAAGAGGAAAGTAAATTAATCTCGAAAGGACTACACGGAATCCACAAAAAAAGTTGCTCGGTTATTCCTGCTCGCAGCTCGGAAGTCTCTTCTTTTATTATAGATCAGTTGCGCGAAAATGCCACAAATAATTTGTTAACTGTGCTGATTTTCGATCAATTTGAAGAGTTTTTCTTTGTTTCGACTTCAATGGAACAAAGACAACTTTTTTATAATTTTTTGGGCTGGTTTTTAAATTTGCCTTATGTCAAGATAATTCTGTGCTTGCGGGAAGATTATTTGCACTACTTACTAGATTGCGATCGCTTCCCTAATCTTGACGCTATTAACAATAATATTCTCGACAAAAGTATCCGCTACCAACTGCGGAGTTTTTCTATCAAAGACGCGCGGGCTGTCATTGGACACTTAACAGAACGGGCGGAATTTTATTTAGAGCCGGCACTAATCGATGCCTTCGTAGAAGATTTAGCAGACGAACTGCAAGAAGTGCGACCAATCGAATTGCAGGTAGTAGGAGCGCAACTGCAAGAAGAAGGTATTACCAGTCTAGCCCAATACCAGCAATTGGGGGACAATCCCAAAGCGGAATTAGTGAAACGATCGCTCGAAAGAGTCATCTCTGACTGTGGCCTGGTTAACGAAGATGCAGCGTGGAAAATCTTGTTTTCCCTGACAGATGAAAGAGGCGTTCGCCTGATAAAAACCAAACACGAACTCTCGTTAGTTACAGGTTCGCAGCCAGGCGATGCCCGCGAAACCGAATTATCGGCGATCGGCAGAAACAGAATTTCCCTACCGCGACAGTTCGCAAAAGACCCTGAAAGCCGACAAAAAAAAACCGACAATCTCGACTTAATTTTAGACATTTTAGTTGGTCACGGTTTGCTATTTCTGCTACGGGAAGCGCCCGAAGACCGCTATCAATTGGTACACGACTATTTAGTGCGACCAATCCGCCAAAGATTCGGCTTAGAAGCCAGACTGCACAAAGCAGAAGCCGACAAAAAAATGAGTCAAGCACAGCTCTACCGAGCCAATAGTTTTCTCAAACAACTGTTGGGAGTAGCAGTGATCGGCGTCATGCTGCTAACCAGTTCGACCATCGCCGCCGTAAACTTTTGGTGGCGGGCCGTGGGTCAAAAACAGCTAGCTGTCGCTCAAACTCAGCGAGCCGAAATTAGTACCCTAACAGCAGCTTCTGAAGCACTTTATTTCTCAAACAACAAATTTGACGCCATGATGGAAAGTTTGAGAGCTGGTAAAAAGTGGAGACAGCTCGAACACTCCCAACAAATCTCTACTCTCAAAGACACCGAAATTCTGATTTCTGCTGCCCTCCAGCAGGCAGTTTATGGAGTCAAAGAACGCAACCGCTTGGAGGGACACGGCGATGTAGTTTGGGGTCTTAGTTTCAGTCCAGACGGCGAAACAATAGCTTCTTCCAGTGTAGATAAAACCGTCAAACTTTGGCGGCGCGACGGCAGTTTGCTGGCAACTTTAAAAGACCATACTAACAGCGTCTCCTGTGTCACGTTTAGTCCAGATAACAAAATTATCGCCTCGGCTAGTTTAGATAAAACTGTCAAAATTTGGCAAACAGACGGCAGTTTGCTGGCAACTTTCAACGGGCATACTAATAGCGTTACCAGCGTTGCTTTTAGCCCTGACGGTCAAACGATCGCCAGTGGCTCTACAGATAAAACTATCAAACTTTGGAAAACCGACGGCACGCTGCTGCGGACGATCGAACAATTTGCTCCCGTAAATTGGCTAACCTTCAGCCGCGACGGCAAAATAATCGCTGTGGCGAGCGATGACGGTACTGTGAAACTGTGGAGTTCTGACGGCAGGTTAATCGCTAATTTGTGGCACAGCGAAAACAGACAACCCTCAAAAATTTACACCGTCAGTTTCTCCCCCGATGGTGAAACGATCGCCAGTGCGGGTGAAGATAAAACGGTGAAAATCTGGAGCATCGCTGCACTCAAACACCCACCAACAGAAAATTCAACAAAAGCAAAAAAAGGTGAACTGCTAACAACTTTGCGGGGACACAGCAAGTGGGTATTTGGTGTCAGTTTCTCCCCCGACGGTCAAACACTTGCTTCTGGAAGTGCAGACGGGACTGTCAAACTCTGGACTCTGGCTGGTGTGGGCGACAAACGCCCAACCGATGCTAGCAACATTAAACCAGAGAGTCGTTTGCTGAGAACTTTTGAGGGACACGCCGATCGAGTTACTCAGGTGAGTTTTAGCCCGGAAGGCAAAACCCTGGCTTCGGCAAGTTTTGACAAAACTGTCAGGCTGTGGCGGCTCGATGACGTGCCACTCAAAACCCTCGACGGACACCAAAACCGGGTGCAAGGCGTTACTTTCAGCCCCGACGGCCAAAGGCTGGCTTCTGCTTCTACGGACACAACTATCAAACTCTGGAGTCGCACGGGAGTTTTGCTAGAAACCTTGGAAGGACACACTCAGAGAGTCGCCAGCGTCAGTTTCAGCCCTGACGGCCAGCTACTTGCTTCTGGGAGTTACGACAAAACGGTGAAAGTCTGGAGTTTGACAGAAGATGGCACGAATAATATTCTCCCTTGTCCTTCGGCTCCGCTATTCCCGTGTTCGCCTTCTGTGCTATTCACTCTCGACGGCCACGCCGACAGCGTGATGAGCGTGAGTTTTAGCCCCAACAGCGAGGTTCTGGCTTCGGCGAGTAAGGATAAGACTGTGAAACTCTGGACTAGAAACGGCAGGTTGATTAAAACTTTGACGGGACACACAGGCTGGGTGACTGGGGTGACTTTCAGTCCCGACGGCTCGATGCTGGCTTCTGCAAGCGATGACGGTACTCTCAAACTCTGGAATCGGGACGGTCGTTTGCTGAGAACTTTTGAAGGAGCTCACAACAGTTTTGTGTTGGGGGTGGCTTTTAGCCCTGATGGCAAAATGCTGGCTTCGGCTGGTTACGACAATTCGGTGAAATTGTGGAAGGTGGACGGGACTTTGGTGGCGACGCTGCTGAAGGGTTCTAGCGACAGCGTGACTAGCGTTGGTTTTAGCCCGGATGGTTTGTTGGTTGCTTCGGGTAGTTACGATCATAAGGTGAAGCTGTGGAGTCGCAGCGGGACTTTGCTGAAAACTTTGACGGGTCACAAGGATAGCGTGATGAGCGTGAGTTTTAGCCCGGATGGGAAGGTTCTGGCTTCTGCTGGCCGAGATAATCGGGTGATTTTGTGGAATTTGGATCTTGACGATTTGCTGGTGAGGGGCTGCGATTGGGTGGGGGATTATCTGAGAACTAATCCTAATGTGAGCGATCGCGATCGGCGTCTCTGTGAGGGGGTTGGGGCAAAATCTCAATAGTAGTCTGAAGGAAGAGGGAAGAAGGAAGAAGGAAGAAGGAAGAAGGAAGAAGGAAGAAGGAAGAGGGAAGAAGGAAGAGGGAAGAGGGAAGAGGGAGGAAGGGAGAGGGAGAGGGAATAAGGAAGAGGGAAGAGGGAGGAAGGGAGAGGGCAGAGGGAGGAAGGGAGAGGGCAGAGGGAAGAAGGAAGAGGGCAGAGGGCAGAGGGAAGAAGGAAGAAGCAAGAGGGCAGAGGGAAGAGGGCAGAGGGAAGAAGGAAGAGGGAGGAGGGAGGAGGGAAGAGGGAAGAGGGAAGAGGGATTCCAAACTTTCCTTACTCGGACTCTTCCCCTTGGTATCGGCTTCCTGTAAAGTAAATAATTGTAAAGAAATATGAGTTTTCTCTTATCCTCTGGTTAAGACGGCCAGCTAGCATTCACAATTAAGACCCAGATTATAAGTTCCTATGTCACAGCTTTTCCCGCGAAAATTTCTAGCCTCTGTTGCCGCATTTTTTCTGGCTTTGTCCGTGTGGGCGATCGCACCAGCAGCCCACGCTTTCAATAATCCAGATTTGTTGCCGTCAACTCAGACGCCGATCATTGACTTAGCTAAAGCCCTTACGGATATTGAAGAAGAAAGTTTGGCAAAAAATTTAAAGGCATTTGAAGCCGAAACCGGCTGGAAACTGCGAGTGCTGACTCAGTACGATCGCACGCCCGGTTTGGCTGTTAAAAGTTATTGGGGGCTAGATAACAAGAGTGTGTTGCTAGTTGCTGACCCCCGAGGGGGCAATTTGCTTAATTTTAATGTGGGCGACTCGCTGTATCCGCTGCTGCCGCGCACTTTTTGGGTGGAACTGCAAACCCGCTATGGTAATCAATTTTTTGTGCGGGACAATGGGGAAGATCGAGCGATTATTGAATCTTTGGAGTCGATAGAAGGCTGTTTGCGTCAGGGCGGATGCCGCGTGGTTCCGGGTTTGCCGAGGGAACAGTGGATTCTGACGTTAATTACGTCGGTGGTTGGCGGCGTCATCTGCGGGTTTGCGGCTCAGCCTCGGAAGCCGGGACAGGTTGTGGCTTGGCAGTGGGCGCTGATTTTTTCGCCGCTGTGGGGCATTCTGTTTTTTGCTTTCGGACTTGGGCCGGTGGTGACTCGGACTTCTGACTGGTTGCCTGTGGTTCGGAATGTGGCCGGTTTTGCGATCGGAGTTTTGGTGGCATTCCTGACTCCGGTGTTGGGCAAATCTTCTTCGTCGGAAACTTAGTTGTCAGTTAGCAGTTGGCAGTTGGCAGTTCCCAGTCAACAATCATCAGTTATAAGTCAACAGTCATCAGTCATCAGTCAACAGTCAACAGTCAACAGTCAACAAATGACTAAAAGCTGGTAAGCTGATACCTGACAACTCACAGGCGACAGCTATCCAACAAATGGAATGGCACGTAAGCGATGCCCAGAGTCTGGGATTAATCGATAACGAAATTGGCGACCACGGTTTTTCAGCGGCGGAGTACGAAATAGTCCGCCGTGTGATTTATGCGACTGCTGATTTTGAGTACAAGTCTTTAATTAGTTTTTCCGATCAGGCTTTGCAGGCTGGGGCGGCAGCTTTGGCTGCTCGGACTACGATCGTGGTAGATGTGCCGATGGTGCAGGTGGGCATTACGCCCCTAATCCAAAATACCTTTGCGAATCCGGTTTACTGTTCGATGGAGGCTTTGACACGCCCCCAAAAGGAAAGGACGCGGGCTGCTTGGGGGATTGAAACTTTGGCAAGACGCTATCCTGAGGGGATTTTTGTGGTGGGCCAGGCTCAAACTGCTTTGTCGGCGATCGTAGATTTGATTGAATCTGAGGAAATTCGGCCGGCTTTGGTGATTGGGACGCCTTCTGGGTTTGTAGGGGTGGACGTGGCGAAGTCGCGGCTGCACGATTCGATGATTCCTCACATACGGATTGAGGGCCGCAAGGGCTCTGCGGTAGTAGCTGTGGCTATTGTTAACGGGCTGGTGGATTTGGCTTGGCAAGCTTACGGTCAAGAGGGGAACAGTTGATCGATAAGTCAGAAGTCATTAGTCATTAGTTATTAGTCGTTCTGGATTATTTTGAGCAGTGTTGCGGTTAATTAACCAACTTTCAAACGATCGTTGACTTTCACTGCTGCGTCGGCCCGCTAGCAAACCTTCAACTCCAATATGTTCGTCTAAATCAACCCATTCAATGGCATAACCATCTCCAAGTAGCTGCCAATTATGTCTTTCCTCCGGGGAACCGTGCAACAAACGGGGATACCAAGCTAAGGGAACACTCAAACTGCGACCATCAGCTAAGTCCACAATCACTTTTTCGTCTGTCACCGTGACTTTAATCACAAGGGGTTCTGTTTCAAGGATCAAAGTAGTCATCCCAAGCCTCCAACAATGTTTGTTCTTATTCCTCTAGAAGATGAGCGATCTGGTTTAATTCATGTTCTTTGAAGCCTCGATTTTTTTCTAGAGATACAGGATTAATCCAAAATTTAGCAAGTGGCCGATCTCGCTTAACATGAATGTGGGCGGGTTCGCCTCGATCGGAACTAAAAAAGATGAAACTGTAGGGGCCAACCTGAAGAACCGTAGGCATTAGCTGTTATCAGAGTTAATTTTCTCCTAAGTTTAACTTGCGATCGCTCTTAATTTTGTGGCTACGATCAATATTAATAATCAGCGGGCGATCGCCTTTTTACATCTCTGCTTTGATTAGTGCGATCGCGGTCTTTTTTTCTGCCTTTTTTAATTTGCTGGCTCATTTCTACAAACAAATCCCTACGCAGATAAGGATAGTCGCTCACCCACACGTCACGGCTGGGAATATAAATATCTGAAACTTTGGCAATTCTGCCTAAATCTTCTTGATTTGACATAATTAACATTAAAGCAGCTTGGCCGGGGACAATTCCTTGGTGATCTTTCCGCAATGGAGCTCGAAGTGTAGTAGTAAATCCGGTTTTGTCGCCAACTTCTAAGTTGATGCGTGGTTCTAGGTTGTCAACAATTACGAGTTGTCCTTTTTGATTGACTGTTTCTTCTTGACTGGTGACTTCATCTGTAATATATATATCCAAAACTCGTCCTTGCCAAAAACCGCAGTATTGATATTTGCGACATTCTGCATTCCGCAAACTCGCCCACAAAATTGGCCCCCACAGCCAGTACAAACCAGCTATCAATCCGGTGATTAAAACTAGCGGCCCGACATCTGAACCGACGAAGTTGTAGACTACGAGGAGGAAAACTACGGTGACGGCAGAGATTAACATTCGCCTCAAAAAATCTGGCGGTTTTCCCCAGATATATTTGTATTGCGCTCCCGTGGCGACGGCGGGAATTAGTTCTTGAAAGGTTTCGCGGGTTAAGGGAATTAGCATAGGAAGTTCGGCAACTAGCAATGTACGGGATGCAACGGCTGTCTGTTCGGAAGCGGATTATATTAAGGGATTTAACAGATTTAACGGATTGATGTTGAAGTCAAAAATCAGAAGTTAGAAGTCAAAAGTTAGAAGTTAGATTAATTCCACATTACTAATGACTAATGACTAATGACTACAAGATTTTTTCCAGGCCGTAAACGAGCGATCGCAGTTCCAGGACTTTGCGTATAGACAGCAAGACTCCGGGCATATAACAAGCGCGATCGCTCGTATCATGCCGTAAAGTATAAACTTGACCAGCGCCGCCAAAAATTACCTCTTGGTGGGCAATTAAACCGGGTAAACGGATGCTGTGAATGCGAATCCCTTCATCGGCGACTGAACCCCGCGCTCCGGCTAATTTTTCGCTTTCCTCAACTTCAGGGAGATTGAAAGTTTTTCCCATTTCTGCTAGCATTTGGGCAGTTTGAATGGCCGTACCGCTGGGAGCGTCGGCTTTTTGATTGTGGTGCAGCTCGATAATTTCTACGTGTTCAAAATACTGAGATGCCGTGACGGCGGCTTGTTGGAGCAAAACCATGCCGATCGAGAAATTGGGTATAATCAAACAGCCGATGCTGGCTTTGTCAGCAAATTCAGCTAATTTTTCTATTTGCTCGCTGCTCAAGCCGGTAGTGCCGACTACCGGGCGAATGCCGTAAGCTATGGCCGATCGCACGTTTTCATAAACCGACTTCGGATGCGTAAAATCTACCATCACTCCTAACTGCTTTTCCTGAGCTGCTAATACCAGCATTCCTTGCAAGTCGTCCGTGATGGGAACTTCTAACGGGCCGCATCCGGCTAATTCCCCGGCATCGGCGTTGAGGCATTCAGGAGAGCGGTCTACAGCCCCAAATAAGGTCATGTCATTAGCATGGGCGATCGCCTTAATTACTTCGCGGCCCATTTTGCCTGCAGCACCGTTAACAATCACCGGAATCGGAAGTTGATTCGCCATCATCTCAAAAATATCCTGAAAGTTCGATCGACTAATTTTAACGCTTGTGCGAATTTGGGGAAACAAGGAATGAAAGACAGGATTTGTCGGCAAATCTTCAAAAACCAGGTTCCCATTCGAGAAATACTTGGCCAAATCGAGTAATTAGCTTAAAGAAACTCGGTTGCGGCACAAGTTCTGAAAAAATTACATTCAATCTCATATTAAGCTCAATTCTGTAAGAACAGACTGGTGCAAAGCTAATTTGCACCGACATATTTTTTCTGTGGCTGCCAAATTCTCTCGAAATCTTCGATATGTCATGTCTGTCGCAACTGGCTTCGACCTGAGTTCTCATAACCGACGGGTCAGGATTTTGCCTGCAATGCTTGCTGGCGTGACTGTAACGCTGCTGAATATGGGAGTTCGGCAGTTGGGAGGCCTGCAAAGCTTGGAATTGGGGAGTTTTGACTCGTTAGTGCGCTTGCAGCCAGATTTGGGCCCCGATCCGCGACTGTTGGTAGTGGCCATTTCTGAGGCGGATATTCAAGCTTTGGGGAGATTTCCGATTTCCGACGGTGCGATCGCCCAAACGTTGGCCAAACTGCAAAAGTATCAGCCAAAAGTCATCGGTTTGGATTTGTACCGGGATTTGCCTCAAGCACCGGGACACGAGGAATTGCTGGCCCGGCTGAAAGCACCGAATGTGGTGGCGATCTATAAGTTGAGCGATTCAGAAAGTCAGGGAGTGGCTGCGCCCCCTGGGATACCGCCCGATCGGGTCGGTTTTAACGACTTCGTGCTCGATCCTGATGGCGTTGTACGCCGCAATTTGCTCTCAGTCTCGCAACCAGATAGAAAGATTGCTTTATCGTTTTCTATGCAAGTGGCTTTGTTGTATCTCAAAGACAGAGTACAGCAGAAAAATAGCGCTGTTCATCCCCACCAAATCAACTGGGGAAAGGCAGAATTTGTGCCTTTAACTTCTGACAGCGGTGGCTATGCAAATCTCGACGCCAAAGGCTACCAAGTTTTGCTCAAATACCGTTCTGGTAAGGATGTGGCGCGACAAGTCAGTATCAGGCAGGTATTGAAGGGGGAAATTGACCCAAGCTGGGTTAAGGACAAGATTGTGCTGATCGGGACGACGGCACCGAGTACCAGAGATTTGTTTTTGACGCCCTACAGCCCGGTTAAAAAGCAAAGTCCGAAAATGCCGGGGGTGTTGCTGCACGCGCAAATGCTCAGCCAAATATTGAGTGCGGTTTTGGATGGGCGATCGCTATTTTGGGTGTGGCCGGAATGGGCGGAAATTTTGTGGAACGGTGCTTGGGCGATGGTTGGCGGGGTTTTGGCTTGGCGGATTCAGCACCCTGTGAGGGTGGGATTGGCTGGGGGTGCTGCATTGATGGGGCTGTTAGGGATTAGTTGTGGGATTTTTATTTGGGGTGGGTGGGTGCCGCTGGTGTCGCCGACTTTGGGTTTGGTGGTGACTGGTGTGGGTGTCAGTGCTTACAGGAAGCTTTACGATGCTTTTCACGATTCTCTAACGGGTTTGCCGAACCGGGATTTGTTCGTGGATTGCCTGGGGCGGGCGATGATCGCCAATACTAGGGGCCGGCGCAGCTATCTGTTTGCGGTGCTGTTTTTGGATTTAGACCGGTTTAAGGTGATTAATGATTCTTTGGGTCATTTGGTGGGGGATGAACTGCTGATGGCGGTGGTGCTGCGGTTGAGGGCGATTATTGGCTCCGGGGATACTGTGGCGCGGGTGGGGGGCGACGATTTTGCGATTTTGGTGAGGAATATTGATGTTGACAGTGCGGTGGATTTGGCCGATCGAATTCACAAAGCTTTAATTGTACCTTTTGAGTTGAAGGGGCAGGAGGTGTTTGTCACTGCGAGCATCGGGATTGCGCTGGGGGGCGAACCCGCTGCTAATGTCAGGGAACAGCCGGAACACTTGCTGCGGGACGCCCACACGGCGATGTACCGGGCGAAGGCTTTGGGAACGGGAAGGTATCAGGTGTTTAATGCTTCGATGCACGATTTGGCGGTGGAGAGGTTGCAGTTGGAAACTGATTTGCGGATGGCCCTCAAGCGTCAGGAGTTTTTGCTGCACTACCAGCCGTTTGTATCTTTGGCAAGCGGTAGGATTATTGGGTTTGAGGCTTTGGTGCGTTGGCAACACCCGCTGCGGGGTTTGATTCCGCCCATGAAGTTTATTCCGGTGGCTGAGGAAACCGGGGCAATTGTGCCACTGGGTGAGTGGGTGCTGGAGGAGGCTTGCCGGCAGTTGCGGCTGTGGGAAGAAATGTTTGGTTTCGATCGACCTTTGATTATGAGTGTAAATTTATCGGGGAAGCAGTTTGCTCAGCCGGATTTGGTCGATCGCCTGAAGGTGATTTTGGAAACAACGGGTTTGAGTGCCGAGAGTTTGAAGTTGGAGATTACTGAGAGTGTGGTGATGGATGATGTGGAGTCAGCGATCGCGGTTTTGAAGCAGATGAAAGGGTTAAATGTCAAGTTGGGAATTGATGATTTTGGCACTGGTTATTCGTCGTTGAGTTATTTGAGTCGTTTTCCTACGGATACTTTGAAGGTTGATAAGTCGTTTGTGGGGCGGATGGAGATCGAAAGCGAGGGGGAGAATGTGGCGATCGTGCGGACGATTGTGGCGCTGGCTCATGCTTTGGGGATGGATGTGATTGCTGAGGGTGTGGAGACGGCGGCACAATTAGCTAGGTTAAGGGCGATCGGCTGCGAATACGGTCAGGGTTATTTTTTTGCTAAGCCGTTACCGAGCGAGGCTGCGACTGCTTTGATGGCTTCCGATCCGCAGTGGTAGTTGTTAGTTATTAGTTATTAGTTATTAGTATCAGTAGGGTGTGACAGCTCGGGTTTTTTTCGGGATAATTAATAATTTAAGAGTTGACGCACCATCGATCGCGCCATCTGCTCATCTCAGACATTCACGGGTAGCCTGAAACCGGTTTTTTTTTACGAAAATACTCTATCCATGCCTTTTATCTAGGTTAAAACCCGGTTTCTTTGATATTGAGGCGTCCTGGACATAAAATTTGATAATTTTTGTTATTGTGGGGATAATAGTTGACTCAAATAGGTGACTCAACATCATGAACATATCCTTAACTCCTGAACTAGAACAGTTTGTTGAATCAACCGTCAAAAACGGTAGGTACTCATCAGCTTCAGAAGTTGTACGGGCTGCATTACAATTACTAAAAGAACGGGAAATTTCCGTGGTTTTGAATCCGGTTTCATCAGAGGGGAAGCAAAAATCCAGCTATGATTTCTCTGATTTGGTGGGGCGATTAACTTGGCAGGGAGATGCAGTAACAATGCAGAGGAATCTACGCGATGAGTGGTAATCGCTATGTGTTGGATACGAATGCTATCGTGGCTCTGCTTCAAGGGAATATTCAACTCATTGAATTACTTAAAGATGCTGATTGGCTCGGAGTTTCAGTCATTAGCCAAATAGAGTTTCTGGTATTTCCTGGGCTGACTCAAGACGATCGTCAGATTTTTGAGCAGTTTCTTCAACGAGTGGAGATTCTTGGTTTAGTGGCGATTGATGGTGTTTTGATTGAGAAAATAATTGAAATTCGCCAGCAACATCGCTTGAAACTACCGGATGCGGTTATTGCAGCAATGGCAATCCAAAATTCAGCAAGTTTGGTGACGGCAGATGGAGAGTTTGCAAAGGTAACAATTTTAAGGGTAATTAATTGGTAGCGATCGCTCTTTGATTAAAAAAGGTTTTGGGAAAGGGCGATCGCACTTTTCCCCAAAACCCAAATTCATGTAAGTCAACGAGGAAATCTTTATTTGCGTTAACGCTCTTAACTATCTATCTGGGCCAACTTGAGGTTTTTATGCAAAGTAGACAAAATCGTTATATAAGTTTACATTTGGGTTGCCCGATCACGCAAAATTTGAAAACTGCCCGCATTTAATTTACCTGGTTCTTTGGCTTCAAACTCTTGTGGGGTGGGCATCCTCGCCCCAAAGGTTTAATTCAAATAAATAGTCCTGAACGCACCGGTGGTCAGAAACCGGGTTTTTTTGCGAGAATATTTCGTTACAAACCGCAGAAACGGCAAAAAACCCGGTTTCTTTGGTTTTGATGCGTAAGTCGTGATCAAGAAAATCTTAGTTGCGCTTGGGTGTTTAAGGCGATCTGTACTCCGTGGGCACCCTACAACTGGGATTGATTAGGGTCGATCGCCCCAGACAATCCCTTATCCCCTACAATAAACAAGCAATTATTATATTTTGAGTTATCCTGTGAGTCCTACTGCCGAAGTCAGCAATACCCTAAATGCGGGCGCTCTACCAACCGTTACCGCTACCCCAGCCCGCCGCGCTGTTTTTCCCTTCACTGCGATTGTTGGCCAGGAGGAGATGAAACTGGCGCTGCTTTTGAATGTCATCGATCCCAAAATTGGCGGGGTGATGATTATGGGCGATCGAGGTACTGGTAAATCTACCACAATCCGCGCCCTCACTGACTTGCTGCCAGAAATTGAGGTGGTGGCTGACGATCCTTTTAACAGTCATCCCAGCGATCCAGATTTGATGAGCGATGAGGTGCGCGATCGCACTTTATCTCAAACTGACATTAAAATCGCCCGCAAAAAAGTCCAAATGGTAGATTTACCTTTGGGCGCGACCGAAGACCGAGTTTGCGGTACGATCGACATCGAGAAAGCTTTGTCGGAAGGAGTTAAAGCTTTTGAACCCGGCCTTTTAGCTAAAGCTAACCGTGGCATTCTTTACGTTGATGAAGTCAATTTGCTCGACGATCATTTAGTCGATGTTTTGCTCGACTCTGCCGCCAGCGGTTGGAATACTGTTGAAAGAGAAGGAATTTCGATTCGCCACCCGGCTAAGTTTATTTTAATCGGTTCCGGCAACCCAGAAGAAGGAGAATTGCGGCCGCAGTTGCTCGACAGATTCGGGATGCACGCAGAAATTCGCACTGTAAAAGACCCGAATTTAAGAGTGGAAATTGTCGAACAGCGATCGAGTTTTGACCAAAATCCGCCGGAGTTTCTCGCGAAATACCAGCGCGAACAAGATGAAATGCAGCAGAGGCTGGTAGAAGCCCAGGAAAGGTTGAAATCGGTAACTATCGATCGAGAGTTGCGGGTAAAAATCTCCCAAGTTTGCGCGGAATTGGACGTAGACGGGCTGCGGGGCGATTTGGTGACGAATCGGGCTGCGAAAGCTTTCACGGCTTTGGAATGCCGCACAGAGGTGACTGTGGACGATATTCGCCGGGTGATGACTCTGTGTTTGCGGCACCGATTGCGGAAAGACCCGCTAGAATCAATAGATTCGGGCTATAAAGTGACTAAAGTGTTCGATCGGGTATTCGGCCTAGAAACAACTGAGGGGTAATTAATAATTGGTAATTGGTAATGGGTGGTGAGGAAACATTTCCCAAATTTTTAATGCCTCCTTCCCCTGTTCCAATTACTAATTCTGGCAATGGAAAAACGAATTTTAGGATTAGATCCCGGCTTAGCAAGCCTCGGATACGGCGCAATTTCCTGTCACATTGTCCCCGGAAAACAAGATAAAAACGTTGTTTCCATGATTGATTGCGGCGTCATAAAAACAACGCCAAAACAGGAAATGGGACAGCGGTTGAAAACAATTTACGACGATTTGCACGAGGTAATTGAACAGATTAAACCTGATATAGCAATTGCCGAAAAACTGTTTTTTTACAAGATGGGGAATACCATACTTGTAGCGCAAGCGCGGGGTGTTTTGACGCTGGTATTAGCGCAGTGTGGAGTGCCACTGTTCGAGTTTACGCCGGCTCAAATTAAGCAAGCTTTGACCGGGCGCGGTAATGCGGATAAATCTGAAGTGCAAGAGGCCGTGGCGCGGGAGTTAGAGTTGGGTTATATTCCGAAACCCGACGATGCGGCGGATGCTTTGGCGGTGGCTTTGACTGGTTGGTACGATGATGATATTTGTCCGAAGAAAATACAGTTGGAAACCGGAAAAATTTGATACAATATCAAATCATCGGCAAATTAAGCACAAATCCGGGCAAGACATCTTCTCCCGATAAACTTACAGGAAATTGTACAATCTCTACTTCGCGAGAAGGGCGATAAATCTCGACTTGTTCGTCTAGAGGATTAATTAACCAACCCAAGCTTAAACCACTGTTTAGATACTCCTGCATTTTCTCCTGAAGCGGTCGCAGCGGGTCTGGGGGCGATCGCAATTCAATGGCAAAATCAGGACAAATTGGCGGAAATTTCTCTTGTTCTTCTGCTGTTAAAGCAGACCATCTTTCTAACCTAACCCACGCGGCATCAGGGGCTCGATAGCCATTATTAGGCAAGCGAAAAATTGTAGAGGAACTAAACACTCTCCCTAGCTGCGTTTTACGGTTCCACAAGCCCAAATCTGTAATTAAATAGGCTTCTCGATGGGCGTTAACTCCGCTTACGGGTGACATAATAATGATTTCTCCTTTAGGTGTCCGTTCAAATTGCCAATCTCGATTCATCTGGCATAAACGGTAAAACTGTTCATCTGTTAGTTCGACAGTATCTAAGTTTAAACTAATGGTTGTCATTTTATTATCTCTTTTCTCTTTTCTTCTGTGCAGTCCGCCCAGGCGGACTTTGTATGTGTAGAAGCGATTTCACTCGCCGATTAATCTATTTTAGCGCCATTTTATTGAGAATGTGTGTTTTAAATCATATATTGCACCATTCTCAAGAATAGGTTTTCCGGCCTGTTTCACAAATAGTAGATTTTCTGGTGGGTAGTAGGGGTTGGTCAGGATAACCCGCCCATAGAATAGTTATTGATAATGGTGCAATATCTCAGTTTTAATGAATAATTAACCCTTATATAATTCCTGATTTTTTAAGTGCTATTCTCCGGTTTTTCGATGGAAACTGGTAATCGGGTTTGATTTATAAGGCTTTGTCATAGGAGGCACTCTCTTGTTCAAACAATCCTAAATTACCCAGGGTAATGCCCCAATTATTCTAGGCTTCAGGATAATCTGATTTGAATTCTCAAGGTTTGTTGGAGGAGGCGATCTCCCTTTTGAAATTCACTAAATCATATTGCTTATTACCTCAAGCGATACCACCGCATCCGTAGCGGCGGTGCCCTCCTACCCGCCCTCCAACAATCGATCGCCAAACCTCCCCAACCACGCCGCCAATTCACCATTTTTAATGCGTTTTGCGATTAAGAATCTCGCAACATCCCCTCTTCCCCAGCCCTCATTCACCCCTTCGAGAAGTTCCATCAACTTCGCCTCGTATTCCGCATCAGTCAAAGTTGGAGGAACCCCCCTCAGTCCCCCCTTAGTAAGGGGGGAAGCAAGATTTGTTTCCTCTTGTTCCCCCCCCTTACCAAGCTATGCCTTACTCACATCTTTCTTAACAAAGGCGCTCCGGCTCAAGCCGGAGCGACCTCCGGGCGCTCGCTCCCTTGGAGTAGGATTGACAACCAGGAACCGAATCAAGTAAGCCTGAAATTACGGTATCAGAGGCGAGTGAGGAACTATGACGGCAGAATGGGCAGTAGCAGAACTACAATTTGCTTGTTTAGGCGATCGGCGTCGCCAGAAAAGACTGGTGCGAATTGTCTCAGACTTAGCCTCACAGCCCCATGCCACTGTGCCACAAGCATCAGGGGATTGGGCAGCCACCCAAGGGGCTTATGACTTTTGGTCATCTCCACGAGTCTCGTCAGATGCGATTCGCCAAGCCCACCAAAGAAGTACCATCGAACGAATCAAAGTACACCCAATGGTTCTGGCGATTCAGGACACCACAGAACTGAATTTCACCCACCATCCCAGCAAGAAAGGAATGGGACACTTGGATAGTGCCACCAGTCGGGGTCTGAAAGTTCACTCAGTATTTTGTAGCTCTGCCAATGGAGTACCATTAGGAGTGTTGCACCAACAAGTATGGGCGCGAGATCCTGCGACTATTGGTAAGAAGCATTCCAGAAATCAAACCGAAACCAAAGACAAAGAAAGCCAACGTTGGTTAACAGCTCTTGATGCGACCCAGAAGGTGATGCCAGAATCAATTACTGTACTAACGGTAGCCGATCGCGAAGCCGACATCTATGACTTTTTAGCGACTGAAAGACCTGAGAATTCTCAGTTGTTAATTCGCGCCTATCACAACCGTCAAGTCAAGAACTCTGATGGTACAAAAGAAGTAGAGCGACTACAAGGTGCGATCGCCAAAGTACCGATCGCCGGACAACTGGACTTGGAATTGCGAGCTAATCCGCAGCGAGAAGCTCGTAAAGCGACTCTGAACCTGCAGGCTACAACAGTCGAAATTCTACCTCCTCAAAGCCACCCTCACCACCAAAATTTACAGCCGCTGACAGTGCAAGTGATTCTGGCTAGTGAAAACAACCCACCGACCACAGAGAAGCCTGTAAGCTGGTTGTTATTGACCACCTTGCCCATTAATGGTTTCTCTGATCTTGTCCAGTGCTTACGCTGGTACAGTTACCGTTGGTTAATCGAACGCTATCATTACGTTCTTAAAAGTGGATGCGGTTTAGAACAGCTACAATTAGAAACTGCCGAGCGCATCGAACGGGCAATCTCAACCTACACAATTGTGGCATGGCGGTTATTGTGGATGATTTACGAATCTCGTCATCATCCTGAGCTGGGAGGGGACACCATTCTCGAAACCCATGAATGGCAAGCACTTTACTGCACAATTCATGGGACTCCTATCCCTAGTGAATCACCCCCAACTTTAAGTAATTGCATTCGTTGGATTGCAAAATTAGGTGGATTTTTAGGACGTTCATGTGATGGTGAACCGGGTGTCAAGACCCTGTGGCGAGGCTGGCAACGTTTGCATGACATTGCTGGTACATGGAAATTAGTTTCCACCCATTCCCCCCCGGATGTCAAGCCTGATTTTGTTAAGAAAGATGTGAGTAAGGCATAGCCTTACCAAGGGGGGGCCAGGGGGGGTTAAAAGCCTGGGAAAAAGTGCGGAACACCCGCTGAATTAATTGTTTGAGGAATCGCCATATTTTATCCAACATTGGGGAGTTTTTGAGGCGGTTGGTTTTTTTGATTGTAGCAATAATTGTGGGGATTGGTCGTCAGTCCGATAGTCCGCCAGAGGTTGAAAAGGCGATTCGGATTTGTCGTTAGTCCCCTAGTCCGCCAGGGGTTGAAACCCCTGTCTCATAGCGAAAGTCCTCTGAAAGAGGACTGAAGATGTACACAATGTTAATTAAGGGTGACATTTTGAACATTGTTAATTACCATTGAAATCCTTCTCACCAGTCCTCTTCAGAGGACTTCAGCTATGAGACGGGGGTTTCAACCCTCGTCGGACTTCGCAACATCGCAATCTAACATTTTGAACATGATTAATTAGCTTTTAAATCCTTCTCATCAGTCCTATTGAGAGGACTTCCGCTATGACACGGGGGTTTCAACCCTCGTCGGACTCCGCTATGAGACGGGGGTTGAAACCACATTGAACTATTGCACCAGTCATAAAATTCAAACAATCAATCCCAACCCAAAGAAAAAAATGCTATAATATCAACTTTAATTGCTAAACTTATCCCGCCAGCAGAGAACACAGGAAAATAATATGGTGATTATTACCTCACAACAAATTGCCCAATTTCGCTCACAATTAGCCGAATATCCCGAAGCCCTAAAAGCCCTAGACGCAATCGAAGATTGCGAAGGCAACATCGAAGATGCAGCGATATCTCTAGCAATTCAAGCCGGACAAGAACCGAATATATCAGAAAATTGGTTAGACGGATTAGCCAAAAGATGCCGCGTTGCTATCTGCAAATCCGAGGTTAAAGAAGAGTTGACAAACGGACAATTGAATGCAGCCTTTAGAGATTTAGTTGCCGCAAAAATTTGCCCTGATATTTTGGTGACTTCGGTGATTATTTATGTATTTAAAACTGGGGTGAATGAGTTTTGCGAGCCTCTCGAATATCAACTGTAAAGCCATCGATGCAGTTAAAAATTAGGTAAAGCAAAGCTATCCAGAAGGGTAGGGAATCGCCCTCATTTCTCAAAACATGATACAACGAGGCGATCGCACTTTTTCTCTACCCCTTTGCACTACTGTACCCAGCCGGCCTCAAATCCGGCGACAAACCCAAAGATTTCCCCAGCAAACGAGCAAGTTGCACTAAAAAATTAGCAGTATCTTCGTCACCTTCGCGCGCCATAGAAGCCGATATCTGGATTAGCATTTGCACAAATCCCGCATCAATTAAATCGGAACAGGAACTCAAAACCTCTGGTTCTTGGCCGTTGGGACAGGTAAGCACTCGCTCGATTAAGTTCAAATAAGCCTCTTGGCGTTCTGGATTCATTTTGGCAGGAGCTTTACAGTAAATAATTTATTATTACGTTTAACTCAGTCCTGTCAATCAGGCGATCGAATAAGCGATCCCCGTTTTGACTCTAGGAACTCCATTCAGTCGGGAATAGACAGAAGCTTAAAGAAAATCTTAAGTTTCTCACTGCTAGTTTAGTCGAGGTAAGATGCTCTTCGTCGCACCTTACTATTACGGGAATTAAGAATATACAAAATGAAAATAGGAATATTTTTAGGAAATCTAGGAAACCCCGCCATCTACTATCCCAAACTCGCCACAATTACTGGCGGAGTCGCGGCGAGTATTTTTCTTTGCCAATTATTGCAATGGCAATCACAAAAGTCCAACTCTGCCGAATGGGTAAAAACTAACAGCAGCGAAATTGAAAAAGCTACCGGCTTAAATCACGAAGAACAAGAACTCGCGAGACGCCTGCTCAAAGTGCGATCGCTCCTGAAAGAAAAATTAACAAATCCCAACACGGACACCCTAGAACTCTGGGCGGACATTGATGCTTTCGAGGAAAAACTTAATAACTTTTGGACACCAAATCCGGGAGATATTATACCACAGATAAGCCGCGAAACCCACAATCAGGCTATAGAAATAATCCCCGAAACATCACCCCCAAATCATGCAGTTAAAACCGACAAATTTTTCGGGCAACCTCGCCAGCAAATAGCCGTTGCTGTCACGCCTCATTACCGATTTAGCGGCCCTTGGAACTCCCAAGAAGAACTGCACAACTTTCAGCGAGCCTTAGAAGAATATGCCAAAGAACGTAATTTATGGTTTGGCAATCCTTCTGGCTGGGCATTTAAAGTTATTGACAGCATGACAAAAGGCTTAACCTCGCCTTTTTGGGAGGAATTTATCGCCGGAATTCCGTTAGGAGAAAGTCAGAAAGTCAAGCGGGATTGGGAAATCGAGCCGGAAGTGCCTTATCCTGCTTTTGAAGAGGAGCGAATTCAGTATTACGTCCACAAAGGCGAACCGCTGGAAGCAGCAGTCTCTAAAGCCCGTGCTGACTTGAGAAACCCGGTTTTGGGCAAAGATTTGTGGGAGGGATTTTTGCGAAAGTGCGATCGCCTTGCCGATGATGCACTCAAAGCAAAACAGCAGGGAGTTGACACACCATATCTGCCCTCTTCCTTCAACGAAAAACCGCAAATTACCAAGGATAGCGTAATGCGGAAGTTAGGGGCGATCGCGCCTCAGTTTGCCTTAAATCAATCCCTATGTGAAATAGTCCCTGAACCGCCAAACATCGAACTAAAAGAGCCACCAACCGCCGCCGAAATCCCCAGTATTTCCTCTTTGCAAAAAGCTTACAAAACTCCTCTCGGCCGAAGTATAGTTGAAAAACAAATCGCTGCAAACCCCGACTGGGGCTACGAAATAGTTGACGGCGAAATAGTCGAATCAATCCCTTTTTAATGAGGCTGATATGAAAGGAATTAGCGATATCAATCCGCTGGGAGAAGAGCGACCCAATCCTTCTAAGGAAGAGAGAAAAAAACTGCGGGAGGAAAGGTTGCAGCGAGAAAGAGATGAAGCATATCAAATGTTAGTTGAACTCTGCAATTTGGGCGAATATGACATGGCCCAGCAGCTAGCAAATCGACATTTTAATTGGGGTTATGAAATAGTTGATGGAATTGTGATGGAAAGGATAGATTAGGTTCGCAGTTATCCCATTTGTCACTTTCATGGGCGGGCAAGATGCCCGCCCCACAAAAAATTTAATATGTCGTGGAACAGGCATCTTGCCTGTTCCTAAGAATGGTACAAATTGACTATCACAATCTCTATGTTAGAATTCTAATTAAAACTTAAATAACTATCACACATGACAACAACTATTAACGCCAAAAATATAACGCTCGGTGAAGTCAGTCAATTTTTGAAATTCCAAGAGCAGCTTAATAATGACACGTACACAAATTTTTTATCCTTAGAATCCTTAACAGAGATAGAACAGTTAGAACTCGCCCAAATCCGCAACGATTTTCGCGAATACCTCTCAGTGGAAAGAGTCTCTGAAGGACTGGTACAAGCTTTAACTACGTTTCCCTTAATGCGATTGGCTGGCTTCTACCGCCGCCCAATCAAGATGAGTCTAGAACAAGACATTGCTAACATAACTATAGAAGATGAAGACACAACGATTACAGGCAGATTTGACATTTTAGCAATCAATAAAGAGAAACAAATTGCCGCTGATATACCATTTTGGATTTTAGTAATAGAATCTAAAAATTGTCTAATTGCTCCCCGCGCTGGCTTGCCCCAACTTCTAACTTACGCCTCTAAAAGTTTAGAATATCAAGAGTCTGTTTGGGGATTGGCAACTAGCGGAGAGTTTTATCAGTTTGTCAATATCCGCAGAGGAAATCCCCCAACCTATCAGCTAATGCCCTTTCTGACTTTGATGGAGCCCGAACCTTCAATTTTGTTGCTGCAAGTTTTAAAAGCTATTTGCAAACTATAGCAAACGGAAGAAGAAGGACTTGCATTTCTTACTACGAACCTAAAAAAAGAGACTGGGAATATTCCCAGCCTCAAATTTTATACCAAATCTCCCTTTATTTATTCAGTCTCGCGTTGCGCGGACGAAAGTTTGTGTACTCGCGTTGCTAGCGATTTCAATCGCCGAGTAATAAAGGGGGTAACTTTTTAGTAGCCTCTGGTGTTAGGCTTGTGGACGATGAAGCTCAGCACTTGGCACTGCTTCACGTTGTCAAAACCCATGACGCGGATGTAGCAACTAGGATTATCTTGACGGCAAGCTTGAACTTCTGTCATGATTTCTTGGACGCTGCGAGCACCAAACAAAGGCAGCTTCCACAGAGTCCAATAGCGCATTTCAGCGGCAGAGGTTTCGTTGAATTCTACGCCGGGAATGTAGCCTTGATCCAGGATGTACTGGAGTTGCTTGGCAATTTGCGCGTCTGTCAGGGGGGGCAAATAGGACAGAGTTTCGTAACGACGCTCTTTAGGTAAAGTCTTCATTTTTTGTATCTCTAAGGTGTGTGTTCGATCGCACTTGTCGATCGATTAACTCGACAAATTATCCAGATTCGGTTCAGAATCTATTGATGTTTCAGGATTACTGCTAGGAACAGACCAATTAAGTTGCGTAGTTCGCTCTAAATGCTGGCGTCTGTGTTCCATATTCGCCTGTTGAATGTTAGTGCGAACCATTTCAGGCAAAAAATCTGTCACATCCTGGGCCAGAGATTCTCGCACAGTCATGATCCGAAATCCCAAATCTTGATTTTCCAACAACAATTCTTGAATGTAAGCTTCTCCATCTTGGATTTTGCCCGTTGAGGAAAAGTTGCTCAACCAGATTGCCACAGGAGGATTGGTCTCGCTCAACTGAGCGACCACAACCCGCACGGATTGATAGGTTAGGTAACTTGCCAGCACCTTAGCGGTGTCTTTCGCAACTTGTTTGAGATCCATTTTTGACCCCAGCCCCCTCAAATTTTAGATTTTGGATTTTAGATTTTGGATGCAAACTTACAAGTAAATCTTCTTCAAAGATAAAGACTTCCCAGCAAGTTTGCGACCTAAAACCTAAAATCTCAAACCCAAAATCATCAAACGGTATCCATTGCCTCGAACTCAAACTTGATTTCTTTCCAGAGTTCGCAAGCAACAGCCAGTTCAGGAGACCATTTGCAAGCTTCGCGGATCACGTCGCCGCCTTCGCGCATCAAGTTGCGACCTTCGTTACGAGCTTGGACGCAAGCTTCCAAAGCAACGCGGTTAGCAGTTGCACCAGGTGCGTTACCCCAAGGGTGGCCCAAGGTGCCGCCGCCGAACTGCAAGCAGGAGTCGTCGCCGAAGATTTCCACCAAAGCCGGCATGTGCCAGATGTGGATACCACCAGAAGCAACCGGCATGACACCGGGCATGGAGGCCCAATCTTGGGTGAAGTAAATACCGCGAGCGCGGTCTTCTTCGATGTGGTCTTCGCGCATCAAGTCTACGAAGCCCATCGTGATGCCTTTTTCGCCTTCGAGTTTGCCCACAACTGTACCGGAGTGCAGGTGGTCGCCGCCGGACATCCGCAAGCACTTGGCAAGCACGCGGAAGTGGATACCGTGGTTTTTCTGACGGTCAATCACGGCGTGCATGGCGCGGTGAATGTGCAGCAAGATACCGTTGCGGCGGCACCATTTGGCCAAGGTGGTGTTAGCAGTGAAACCACCGGTCAGGTAGTCGTGCATGATGATGGGGGTTTTGATTTCCTTAGCGAACTCAGCCCGCTCCATCATTTCTTCGCAGGTAGGGGCAGTTACGTTGAGGTAGTGACCCTTGACTTCGCCGGTTTCTGCTTGGGCTTTTTCAATAGCTTCTTGAACGAACAAGAAGCGATCGCGCCAGCGCATGAACGGTTGCGAGTTGATGTTTTCGTCGTCTTTGGTGAAGTCCAAACCGCCGCGCAGAACTTCGTAAACGGCACGGCCGTAGTTCTTAGCAGACAGACCCAATTTGGGTTTAATTGTACAGCCCAGCAAAGGACGGCCGTACTTGTTCAATTTGTCCCGCTCAACGGTAATACCGTGAGGAGGGCCTTGGAAGGTTTTCAGGTAAGCAATGGGAACCCGCAAGTCTTCTAACCGCAGAGCGCGCAGGGCTTTGAAACCGAACACGTTACCGACCAAAGAGGTCAGCAAGTTGGTGACGGAACCTTCTTCAAACAAATCCAAAGGATAAGCAATGAAGCAGATGTATTGGTTGTCTTCACCGGGAACTGGCTCGATGTCGTAGCAACGGCCTTTGTAGCGGTCGAGGTCGGTCAGGAGGTCAGTCCAAACAGTCGTCCATGTACCTGTGGAAGATTCAGCAGCCACAGCAGCTCCAGCTTCTTCTGGGGGAACTCCCGGCTGCGGTGTGACGCGGAATGCAGCCAAAATATCTGTATCTTTCGGCGTGTAGTCCGGCGTGTAATACGTTAGTTTATAGTCTTGAACTCCGGCTTTATACCCAGCCTTTGATTGAGTTTGGGTTTGCGCGTAAGCCATATCTCGCTTCCTAGTATTCGCTTAATTTTTTTGCCCGATCGCAGGCTGTTAAAAATATATCAATAAAGTGGCGCTCTGAGATTTTAATATTCTTTTAATCATCATAAGTATTGTTTATTTTGCTTTACATCTGGAAAAGATTTGTAACATATCTTATAAGATGCAAGCTACGAGGGATGCAGGAGGAAAGGCTGGGGATCGCAGAGCCGGCGGGAAAATTTCGCTCGATCGAAATATATTGTGCAGCAAGCGGAACAGCGGATTAATACGGTTTATGTAAAGAATTTAATACTTAAAAATCAGAATTGGTAAGGGGTAATGGGCCAGGGGGAAGTAGTTAGAAATACCTAAAATTGTGGTTGGTAGTTGAGATCGATCTCAACTGCAATCCAGTATGCAATCCCAAATCCCAAATCCCCAATCCCAAATCTAAAATCCCGTGACTCCCAAACTGCCAACTCAAAAATCGACAGGATACCACATAATATGGACAGGACTTGTGCAGCAAGAGCAAGCTCGTTTCTCAAACCAAATCCGTCGTTACAGCCATTTAACCTCGCTGAAAACCGGGTTCCTGCGTTAGCTGCGCGTAAGTCTACTATGGATATTTAGCCCCATTTTTACTCTGGTTGTGCCTCACCCCCCTTCAAAAGCCGTTCACTGCATCAATCCAGATTGCCCAAGGCCCTACCCTCAGACTTGGGGCAACAATTTTTGTCATAGTTGCGGGGCTCCTCTGCGACTAAAAAATCGCTATGTCCCTCTAGAAAGCCTCGGTTCCGGGGGTTTTGCAGCGATTTTCACAGTTTGGGACACAGAAACTCAAACCGATCGCGTCCTGAAAGTGTTGCTCGAAACTTCCGCCAAAGCCCTGAAGCTGTTCGAGCAAGAAGCTTGGGTTTTGACACGTTTGCGGCACCCGGGCGTCCCGAGAGTCGAGCCTGACGGTTATTTTCACGTCCAAACGCAAAATTTTGCAGGTGGCGAGGGAAATCCTGCGGCGAAGCGGCTGCCTTGTTTGGTAATGGAAAAGATTCACGGCAAAACTTTAGAAGAGGTTCTCGACGAGCACCCTCAAGGATGTCCGCAGGAATGGGTGTTTAGTTGGCTGAGTCAAGCTGTGGAAATTTTAGAGGAGTTGCACAGGTGTCAAATTATTCACCGCGACATTAAACCCTCAAATTTGATGCTGCGAGACCCAGAATCGCCCCAAGTTTTGCTAAGCAAGGGTTTGGGCGGACTGCAATTGGTGACGATCGACTTTGGGGGAGTTAAACAAATGGGCGGTGTCGAATCGGTGGGGAAACATTCTCCGAGTTCGACGCGGTTGATTTCGCCCGGGTACAGTCCGCCGGAACAAATTGTGGGCGGCGGTGTGGTGCCGGCAACGGATTTTTATGCCCTGGGGCGGACTTGCATTCACTTGCTGACGGGGAAGTATCCGGCGGAAATTGAAGATCCGATGACGGGAGAGTTGCGGTGGCGCCATATTGTATCTGTGAGTCCGCCTTTGGCGAATTTGTTGGACGATATGGTGCGATCGAATGTGCAGCAGCGTCCGGCGACGGCTGGCGATGTTCGATCGCGTTTGCAGGAGATTTATGCTAGGAGTAACGGCAAAATCGCGATCGCCCCAATCGGTCAAGCTATTTTAGAATTCTGTCGGCAAATAGTGGTGGGGGGGGCGCAAAAAACAGCAAGTTTGACGGTTGTGCTGTTCGGCGCGATCGCCCAAATCGTGGTAGCTTCTCTGGATACAGGCTGGGAAATGGTGCTGGGTGCCGTTGGTGGAAGTGCGGGGGCGATCGGCGGTTTGGTTTTGGGTTATGCTTCGCCTCTAGGCCCGGAAATTGCCAGTTTTCTGAATGAAGGTTTGCAGCAATTAATTCCTAACATGACTTTCGCTGTCGGGCCGGAAGTGCTGCTGTTTGGATTTGCGGGGTTGGGAACTGCGATCGGTTTGACGGATGCGGGGAGTTTTCGCCAGCAAAAACAGTATTGGCTGTCTGGATTGATGGGAGCTCAGGGTTATTTGTTGGCGGGTTTGTGCTGGATGGAAGCAACAGCTTCTAGCGGTGTGCAGGGGGTTATTTTGGGAGCTTTTGCGATCGCCTCTTTGACTGTGGGAATGGGTTTGCGGAGTCATCAATTAGTTCATGCTTTGGTAGTGGCTGTTTTTTCTACGGGAATATTTCTGTTTCTGAATGCTTGGAACATTTTTCCCGGGAGTTTCTTTGGGATTTTGTCACTGTCTAACGTTACCTTCGGCTGGCTGCAAGTTTGGGGCTCTATTGTGTTTTTTGGTTTGTTGGGAAGTGCGATCGGGCTTTGTTTGGGAGTTAGTCATTATTTAGTTGTTCCCGTGCTCAGGTGGTTGGGATGGCGGTAATTATTCCATTGATGATTCGGCGGTTGAAACCGCTTCTACACAAACGAAGCCCGCCTGCGCGGACTAAAGAAAATTAGTTGATAATCATAAATAACATTAAATAGTATCCTCAGAGTGCCATGTCAAAAATATTATTAGAATCATTTCGGACAGCGTATGCAAACATGGAGTTATCGCCGCTGATAACTCCGAAAGAAGTCGAGAACTTCCGAGTAGAATACGGGACAGAAGTGCTTGAAGAATTAGAGCAATTAGTCGAAGATGACCCTTCCGGTAGCGGTAAAATTATTTTTACGGGACATCGCGGTTGCGGTAAGTCTACACTGTTGGCTGAGTTTTGCCGCCAGATGGACGATCGCTATTTTACAGTCTTTTTCTCGATTTCCGACTTGATCGAAATGTCGGATGTTAATCATATCAATATTTTGTTTGCGATCGCAGTTCAGTTGATGGATGCAGCCGAAAAACAGCAAATTCCCATCAAACAATCAATTAAAGAATCATTTTATAACTGGTTTGCCACTAAAACTAAAACAAAAATTGACGAATTGGGCGCCAGCGGATCGGTGGGTTTTAACTTGTTTAAGATGATTCAAGGCAAGTTAAAAGCTGATGCGACGATTCGTGAAGAAATCAAACAAGAGTTTATTCGCAAAGTTTCTGATTTGGTTGCGACAATTAACGAGATTGCGGCGGTAGTTCGAGAAGGCGCGAAAAAAGACATAATCGTGGTGATTGATGACCTGGATAAGTTGGATTTAGGTGTAGTTCGCCAAGTTTATCAAGAACACATTAAAGCGCTTTTCTTGCCAAATTTTAGAATAATTTTAACAACTCCTATTTCGGCGCTGCGAGATGTCTCTTTGGCCGCTACCGTGGAAACGGAAACTAACAATCAAGTCGTGTTTATGCCAGTAACTAAGCTGTTTAAACGCGGGGAAAGCCGGAATGCTGATGCTGTTGCAATGGCGGAACCGGCGGCGAGATTGAAAGAGATTTTAGCTAAACGCTTGGGAAGCGAATTGATCGAACCGGAAACACTCGATCGCGTTGTCGCCTACAGCGGTGGAGTATTGCGAGAATTGATTAGAATTGCAAACGAATGCTGCCGCATTTGTTTGCGGTTGGTGCGACGGAATCCAGAAGCTGCGATTAAAATTAATGCTGAGGTGTTTGAGGAAGCGATTAATAAATTACGGATCGATTTTGATACCCGTTTAGGAACAACTGATTATGAGATGTTGATGGCAACTTACAGAGATTTTAAACCTGCCGACCCGAAAGCACAAGGGTTTTTGGACTTGCTGCATGGGTTATATGTTTTGGAATATCGCAATGGTGTTTTGTGGTACGACATTCACCCGATCGTGCTAGAATTGTTAAAGCAGCGAGATGATTTTCCGCTTGAATAATTTCTTTTATAATCAACAATTAAACTCGGCGTTAAAACGGCGGTTGAAACCGTTAGCAACGCGATCGCACAAACTTTCGTCCCAGCAAAGGGAGACTAAGGTAATGTCTGAGTCCAAAGTCGATCCCCCCTAGCCCCCTTAAGAAGGGGGGGACAAGAGTATTCTCAAAGTCCCCCTTAAGAAGGGGGGGACAAGAGTGTTCTCAAAGTCCCCCTTATTAAGGGGGATTTAGGGGGATCGAGACTTCGATACAAATGACAATTAATTATGTCGAATCTCAACAGTCAAAACCAAGATAATTATGAAGATTTACTCGTGTCAATAGAAGCGGGTAAAGATATTCTCAACTTGCTAATCGCAGTTTGCGATGATAGCGACTGTCGCGATCGCCTGATTTCGGATTATGAAGCAGAACTCGAACCGGATATCCGCCGCTATCGCGTAGAATTGGCGAGGGGTGAACCGAGTTTGCGATCGGCGATCGCCAATTTAGTCGAACAAGAAGCATATTTGCAGCAGCGGGGAAAAGCCGTGATCACCGTGACGGGTGTGGAGAAACTGCGGTTTTTTAAACAATTTGGCGAAAGTCGATCGGAACAAGAAGTGTTTTTTGGTTATTTGCAATGGACGCGGGAAGCATTGCGGGAGTTTCCGTTTTCGATTGTCTTGTGGGTGACGCGACAAATTGAAGTTTTGATTAGCAATGAATCTCCTGATTTTTGGAGTTGGCGGAAAGGTGTGTTTCGCTTTGATACTAAAAAAACTGCGGCTGTTCCCAAAACTGAATTTGAACCGTTTCGAGCCCTAGTTGCAGAGGACGATCGCGAACCGCCGAGTTTGATTCCGCTGGAAGATTTGCGGGATTTAATCGCGCGAACCGAAGAGAAAACAGGACTCCAAGACCCCAGTTTGGCAAGTCTTTATGCCAGTATGGGGAAGATTTATTACAGAAGGATCGAGTCTGGAGAGTGCGAAAAGTTTCAGGATGAGTATGAATTGGCGATCGAGTATTTCAAAAAGGCGATCGCCCTTCAACAAGAGTTAGATGTGGAACTGGCATTATCAAGTAGTTTAAATTACCTCGCCGCACTTTATTATTTCCAAGGAAGGTACTCGGAAGCGGAACCGCTGTATTTGCAAGCATTAGAAATAGGCAGGCGCTCACTCCCAGAAGACCATCCCAGTTTAGCCACTCACCTCAACAATTTAGCCGAACTTTATCGTTCCCAAGGAAGGTACTCGGAAGCGGAAACGCTGTATTTGCAAGGATTAGAAATAGTTAGGTGCTCGATCCCAGAAGACGCTCCCGATTTAGCCATTTACCTCAACAATTTAGCCCAACTTTATCATTCCCAAGGAAGGTACTCGGAAGCGGAACCGCTGTATTTACAAGCAGTGGAAATATTCAGGTGCTCACTCCCAGAAGACCATCCCCGTTTAGCCATTTACCTCAACAATTTAGCCGGGCTTTATGACTCGCAAGGAAGGTACTCGGAAGCGGAACCGCTGTATTTGCAAACAGTGGAAATAGACAGGCGAGCGCTCCCAGAAGACCATCCCAGTTTAGCCAACCACCTCAATAATTTAGCCGGACTTTATCGTTCCCAAGGCAGATACTCGGAAGCAGAACCGCTGTATTTGCAAGCAGTGGAAATAGACAGGCGCTCGCTCCCAGAAGACCATCCCAGTTTAGCCACTCGTCTCAACAATTTAGCCGGACTTTATCGTTCCCAAGGCAGGTACTCGGAAGCAGAACCGCTGTATTTACAAGCATTAGAAATAGACAGGCGAACGCTCCCAAAAGACAATCCGGGTTTAGCCACTCGCCTCAACAATTTAGCCGAACTTTATCGTTCCCAAGGGAGGTACTCGCAAGCGGAACCGCTGTATTTGCAAGCATTAGAAATAGACAGGCGAACGCTCCCAAAAGACCATCCCTGTTTAGCCACTGATATCAACAATTTAGCCGCACTTTATGAATCCCAATGCCGATACTCAGAAGCGGAAACGCTGTATTTGCAAGCATTAGAAATAGACAGGCGCTCGCTCCCAGAAGACCATCCCAGTTTAGCCATTCACATCAACAATTTAGCCGGACTTTATCGTTCCCAAGGCAGGTACTCGGAAGCCGAACCGCTGTGTTTACAAGCTGTGGAAATTTTTCGCAGCAAATTGCCAGAAAACTATCCCAACATTCAGATTGTGTGGGAAAATTATGTTGATCTGTGGCGGGAAGGAATCAGTAAAGGACATTTGACATTTGAGCAATTGGAAAAACACCGTTTCGGGCAACAGTTATTAGCCGAACTTCAGGAATAAATAAAAATATCGCTCTCACTTAGAAATATTGTTAAAATCTATAATATGCAGCCTAAATTATTGATTATTTAGTCGATCGATCGCAGCTTATACCTAGTGCTGAAGCGCATCAGTGCAGGCGTGCATTGAGTTTTTGCTGTTGCGTGAGGCGCTGAATTAATTGGCTCAAGTTTTTGTGACAATTCTTAATCGCCGCGCCTCATATACCCTACAATATGGATTGTATATAATTTGTTATATTTGGTATTATAAGTAATAGCCGGAGATAATATTATATTTTTGCACTAAAATGTCAGTCACTACTCATCAATTAATTCAGTGGAAACAACAAGGGCGGTCAATTGTTGCCCTGACAGCTTATGATTATGCGATCGCCCAACTCATCGATCAAGCAGGCGTAGATATCATCCTAGTCGGCGATTCCCTCGCCATGACAGTCTTAGGCTACGACACAACCCTACCGCTAACCCTCGATGAAATGCTGCACCACGCTAAAGCAGTGCGCCGTGGTGTTAAACAAGCATTAATTGTTGTAGATTTGCCGTTTTTGACTTACCAAGAAAGTCCCCAGCAAGCCATGCACTCGGCCGGGAGAGCTTTGAAAGAAACCGGCGCTCAAGCTGTAAAATTAGAAGGTGGATATCCAGCAATGGCCGCCACAGTTTCGCAGCTAACATCCGCCGGAATTCCGGTGATGGGACACGTGGGTTTAACTCCGCAGTCGGTACACCAACTCGGCTACAAAAAACAAGGGAAAACTGCCGAAGCAGCCGATCGCATCCTAGCAGAGTCGATCGCACTTCAAGAAGCAGGTGCGTTTGCGATCGTCTTAGAACACATTCCCGCCGACTTAGCCGCTCAAATTACCCAAAAATTAACTATTCCCACCATTGGTATCGGCGCCGGGCCGCACTGCGACGGTCAAGTTTTAGTTACTTCCGATTTGTTGGGACTTTCCGAAAAACAGCCGCCTTTTGCCAAAGCTTACGCCAATTTGCGAGAAACGATTACCCAAGCTGTCACAGATTATTCCCTCGAAGTTAGAGAACGCAAATTTCCCGAATAGGTTCTTAGTGAGGGCTTGAGCCCTTAAAAAGCAGGACTAAAATCCTCACTACCAACCTAATTTACACTTTCGGCTGGCCCTCTTCCTCTTTATCCTTCTCAACAGCTTCATCCTCAGATTGACCAACCCCTTCCTTAAAACTCCGCAGCGTTTTCCCCAAAGCATTTCCTAACTCAGGAATCTTCTTGGGGCCGAAAATTAGAATAGCCACCACCGCAACAATGCCCATTTCAGGCAATCCCAGACCAAACATACAAAATCTCCTGTAAAACTTGCTCGATCGTAAGTCAATCTACTGATATTGTTAAAGTATCTACCTTTTTTCCTGCATCTTGCAACAGTAGAATCAAGTTTTATTAAGCTATCCCCCGATAAATAAGAATGTTAGAAATATCCCAGCCTTCTCTGCGCGACCAACAGCACCATCTCATCCGCGATTTAGCAGACCGGATGGAAGCAGTATGGCACCGCTATCTCGACCTCGAACCCTACAACCTGCCCGCTGAGTTGGGATACGTAGAAGGGCGCTTGGAAGGAGAAAAACTGATCATTGAAAACCGCTGCTATCAAACGCCCCAGTTCCGCAAAATACACCTCGAACTCGCTAAAGTCGGGCCAATGCTGGATATCCTGCACTGCGTGATGTTTCCGAGGCCGAATTACGCTTTGCCGATGTTTGGTACGGATATCGTAGCAGGCAAAGGTCAAGTTAGCGCCGCGATCGCAGACCTTTCTCCCCTCAATCCCGATCGAACTTTGTCGGAAACCTACCGAACCCAACTGGAAATTTTGCCGATCAAGCAATTTTCTTGTCCCCGCCAAATTCCCGAATGGGGGGATATTTTCTCAGAATTTTGTCTGTTTGTGCGACCAGAGTCGATCGAAGAAGAAAGCAGATTTCTGGACATAGTTGAATCCTACGTTGAAATTCACTGCAAACAGGCAGTCGCTTCCCAACCAGTCTCTGCCGCCGAAGCATCGAAAATTCTCGACGCTCAAATTTACTACTGCACCCAGCAGCAGCAAAACGACAAAACCCGTCGCATACTCGAAAAAGCTTTCGGTAAAGATTGGGCCGAACATTACATGACCGAGGTGCTTTTTGATATCCCTAAATAGGTAAAATTTGTTTACAATACTTAATAGTAGGTGGGCAAAACTTAATTAGGAAATCACCTACTTTATAGAACCCATTTGACATCTTGCGAGCGATCACATCCTTCTGTTGATCGTCTCAAAGCACGCGATCGCGCCCAAAAGCTATAAGATAATTCAGTTTAAACCGAAACCTGGAAAGGCTTTCAAGTTGGTTTTCCCCGCTCAGGTTTTGAGGTAAAATAGTCATAAAAATACCCTTAAGCTCTCATGTCATCCTAAGCGTAATCTCACAGACGCTGAATGGGAAATTCTTGAACCCATATTACCTCAAATATTACCCATTAAAAAGCCAACTATACCACCTAACTCGACTAAAAAAGAAATCCTAAATGGCATCTTCTATCAACTCAAGAATGGGTGCAATTGGCAAGACTTTCCCAAGGATTTATCCCCATATTCTACCGTCTATTGGTATTACAAGCAATGGCGGTCACAGGGTGTGCTTGAAGAACTGATGAGAGTTTTACATTCTCAAGTTCGTGAGCAGGTCAAAAAAAACCGAAATGGACTAGGTTAATGATTATTGACTCACAAGCTGTAAAAAATACTTGTAATACCCGTATTGCATCGAAAGGGTATTGTTTTTACAAATCAACGAATGGCATTAAAAGACACCTAGCCATTGATACCCTTGGGTTTTCCTTCTTTACTCATTGCAGAAAAGCCCATTTATCAGATGATGCAGGTTTGATTGAGATGTTAAGTAAAAACCTCGATTATTTCAAATCTAAACCCGTGAATATTCCCAAAGTTACCATCTTGTTAGATTGCGGCTATCACCCCCGAACATCTGACTATTGAATTACAGAATATTTATCCACAAATTAGGACTAAAATCCAGTTTGAACTCTCGAAAAAACCATCTAAACAAAAAAAGGAAGCACAGCGCAAGTCAGGATTTGTTCCGGTGGTGGCAAGGTGGATAATTGAACGGTTAAATTCTTGGATGGAAAGGCGCAAAATCCTCGTTAAGAACTTCTAGAGAACTTTAGGTAATGCAACTGCCAAGATAAATCCATGAATCTTTGTTTTATTAGGCTGATGATTAAGAGGCTCGCCTCTTAGATGTCAAATGGGTTCTCTATGAGCCTGGGCTGTTGCTCTATATGGCATTAATTTTATAGTTTTAAATATAGTCATTACTATGAATACTTTACCTGTTGTCTCAATTAAAAATCTCAATCATTCCTTCGGCGAAGGACAACTTGGCAAACATACCTTATTTGATATCAACCTATAAATTTATCCTGGCGAAATCGTTCTGATGACTGAGCCTTCGGGGTCTGGTAAAACAACATTGTTAACCTTGATTGGAGGTTTGCGATCGATCCAAGAAGGTAGTCTGAAAATTCTCCACCAAGAATTGCGGGGAACGCCGAAAAATAAATTAGTTAAAATCCGCCGCGACATCGGCTATATTTTCCAAGGTCACAATTTGCTCAAATGCTTGAGTGCTAGGCAAAATGTGCAAATGTCTTTAGAACTGCACAGCCATCTTTCTCCCCAAGAAACTAATGATAAAATAGAGGGAATGCTGCAAGCTGTAGGCTTGGGAGAAAGAATAGATTATTACCCGGACAGTCTTTCTGGGGGCCAGAAACAAAGAGTTGCGCTCGCCCGGGCATTAGTCAGCCAGCCGAAATTAGTATTAGCAGACGAACCCACAGCAGCACTAGACAGTAAATCAGGTCGAGATGTGGTAGAAATTATGCGAGGTTTGGCCAAAGAACAACACTGCACTATTTTGCTTGTCACCCATGACAACCGCATTTTAGACATCGCCGATCGCATTATTCACATGGAAGACGGCTACCTCGCACAAGACACATCAACAACGGTGACAACCGGCGTTCTTTCGGGAAAATAATATTAACCCACCTAAACTTATTTCCGAGAACCGGGACGCTTTGCTCCTACCTTGGCAGGACTTTTGGTTGCACCTTTGGCTGGAGTTTTAGAACTACTTTTGCCACTTTTTTGACCCTTAGCTCCTACCAATTGGCTATCATTGACATTTGTAGGTCTGCCGGCAGGCGTTCTCGTAGTCCTAAAGGTAACATTCACCCCTTCATTCGACTGTTCCAGCACCAACATCGGCGTCGGCTTGGCTTTTTGATCCCACTCAATATGAACGATGCGACCTTGAATTGTCGGCTGCCAACTGTCGTGGTCGTCTGAAGGACTCAGATAAGTTTCCAAACAGTCAATAATTTGATTAATTGTCGCTGATGTTGCCTGAGTCGGCAGTTTCATCAACTTAATTTGAATCCGAAACAGCACACGTTTTTCTATTTTTACTGCGGGATCGCCAGTTTCGTATTCGATATCAAACATCGAATCCACTTGCCTGCCGCTGCCGGCATTCCCGTTTTTATCTCCCACTGCACCCTGAGTCGGACGCAGGGCAATACTAATTTTTTCTTTGACTTTTACCTTGATCTGGTTGACAATGGCAAAGTGAAAGACTTCTTCCGCCATCCGCATTCTCAGGTAGTCTAAATTAAAGTCTCGCGAGTGGATAAGGTCGGGATTCTTTTCCATCTTTGACATGGTTTCCAGAGCCATTTTGTATTTTTTCTGGAGTTCTCGATTTCTAAACTCCTCAAATTTGAGCTTTTTACTCAAATCGTCGAGTTTTAGCTTGGTAAACACCGCTAAACCGATAAGCAATAACAACAGTAATCCCGACGCTCCCATGAAGAGTTGGTCTGAGGACGGATCTCCGGGTTTAGCCTGTTTAGGTTTGGGAGAGGCTACTGCCAACCTTGGTTCTACAAGGATTATTTGGGTTGACATGGGCTTTTAAAGGGTAAAATTTGACGCTATATTTCTACAGGACTCCAGAGTAGAGCTGGTAGTGCAACTGGATCAACCAACATTGACATCATTCCACCATCATCTTCGTACAACTGGATTTCTGCAACTGGAGCACGCACCCTCTAATTAATACTTTATCTTTAACTGCAAGCAGGTTTCCGAAATATCGGAAAATCCCGCGCTGGCACTGGCAAATAGAAATGGTGAATTGTCTGTAATATATTATACCAATATAGCTAAAAAAATGTTTATTCGGCGGTCTCCGTTTCTAGCAAAATAAAAAGAAATACACATAAATTAATAGTAACTCGGGGAGCCAGCAGCAGAAAACATCAAGGAGAACAGCCGATCGCCCGGACGATCGAGGGGCGGACGTTAGGAGGGTGCTAATTCCTACTGTTGGCTCACGGACGCCGTGCCAGCCGACCGGGCGGCGTGCTGTGAAAGTCGAGCTCTCTTTGCGATCGAACAACGTCTCCTTAGCTAAGATTACAGCTAATACCACCAATATTCGATCGTGACCTACGAACCCCTGCATCACAAATATCGCCCTCAGACATTTGCCGAATTAGTCGGTCAAGAGGCGATCGCCCAAACCCTCACCAGCGCCATCCTACAAGAGCGCATAGCACCAGCATATCTATTCACCGGCCCCAGAGGCACCGGGAAAACCTCTAGTGCCAGAATTTTCGCCAAATCCCTCAACTGTATTTCTACGGATGCCCCCACACCCACACCCTGCGGCAAATGCAACGTTTGCCAAGAAATTGCCCGAGGTTCAACACTAGATGTCATCGAAATCGACGCAGCCAGCAACACGGGAGTAGATAACATTCGGGATTTGATCGAACGAGCTCAATTTGCTCCCGTACAGTGCCGCTATAAAGTATATGTAATAGACGAGTGTTTGACCGGTGATTCTCAGGTAAAAACTAGCGAAGGTCTGATGCGGATCGACAATCCCAACATCAAAGGAAAACAAGTTCTCAGCTATAACGAAACTTCAGAAGTTTGGGAATTTAAAAAAGTTTTGAGGTGGTTAGACCGAGGGGAGAAACAAACACTGGTGATTAAAACCGCCAACCGAGAAATTAGATGTACTGGCAATCATCCAATCAGGACAGAACAGGGATGGATACGAGCAAAAGACGTAAAAGAAGGAGTGAAGATACTATCCCCTGTGAATGTGGGTGCGGCACCGTCATTCACAAAATTGGAACAGATGGACGCTTGCGGAGATTTGCCAGAGGACATCAATTTTACGGGAATACCTACGGACAAAAATCCTACGACTTTGCCTCTATTCTCGAACAGGCTCAAGCCATCCGACCTCTCTGTGCGTGTGGCTGTGGAGAACAACTCGAAATACCAGACTTTTTACAAAAAAAAGGCAAAGGGATTAAGAGTATTCAGTCTAATTGGCAGCGACATCCGTATAAAAAAGGACATGGACTTTGGGATGCAAGAACGGAAAAGTTCTTGGCAAATGCCGAAGTTTTGCAACCAGAAACACTCGGACTCATCTACGGAACATTGCTTGGAGACGGTTTTATCACCTACCCAAATAAATATAGCCGATTTCCAAGATTGGGCTGGACACACGGAGAAAAGCAGCGGGAATGGTTGGAATACAAAGCTTCTTGCCTTTCGACACTGCGACCAAAGTTACGAGTTACACCTAACCGAGGATACGGAAATATATCAGTCTGTTGCAATACAGCCTGCCATCCCCAACTTAGAGATGTCTTTGACGCTGTTAAACCCAACGGAAACGGAAAATACGTCACAATGGATTGGCTCGATCGCGTCACTCCAGAAGGACTTGCTTGGTGGTACATGGATGATGGCTCGCTCAGCATTTCCCCAGAAGGAAGTCCAAGCATCCAAATTCATACAGAAGGATATTCTAGGGCAGAAAACCAACTCCTTGCCACTTGGCTCACAGGTTTGGGATACCCAACAACAACTAAATTTTACAGAAGGTCTAACACCTGTAAAACCTACGACTACATACACATGGGTGCTGAAACCAGTAGAAAATGGGTATCAGACTTTAAAAAGTATTCAATCCCTTCAATGGATTACAAGTTTGGAGACAGTCGAATCTGTAAAAGTCGCTGGGGTCGAGAGAGTTTATGATATTGAAGTAGAAGACAACCACAATTTTGTGGCTAACTGTCTTCTGGTTCATAATTGCCATATGCTAAGCACCCAGGCATTCAACTCTCTACTCAAAACATTAGAAGAACCGCCCGATCGCGTTGTATTTGTACTCGCAACAACCGACCCACAAAGAGTATTACCAACTATTATTTCTCGTTGCCAAAAGTTCGATTTCCGCCGCATCCCCCTCGATGCAATGATTGCTCACTTGCACAAAATTGCCCAATTAGAAAATATCAATATTGCCAGCGATGCAGTACAAATGGTCGCTCAAATCGCCCAAGGAGGTCTGCGAGATGCCGAAAGTTTGCTCGACCAACTAAGCTTATTTCAGCGTGAAGTAACAGTCGAAAAAGTTTGGGATTTAGTCGGTGCAGTCCCGGAAAACGACTTAATGGATTTGCTGCAAGCTATTGATACAGATAACGCTACAGCACTAATAGACATGACCCGCCACCTCATGGATCGCGGTCGGGAACCGCTAATTGTGCTGCAAAGTCTCGCGAGTTTTTACCGAGATTTACTAATAGCCAAAGCTGCACCAAAGCGGTCAGATTTAGTAGCTTTAACATCGGCAACTTGGGAAAAACTGGGGGATTTTGCCCGCAATTGGGATGCCGAGTTGATTTTGGCAGGTCAGAAACATTTGCAAACCCACGAAGTGCAAATTAAAAACACTACTCAGCCGCGTTTGTGGCTGGAAGTAACGCTATTGGGATTGTTGCCCTCAGCAATTAGAACTCAGCAGCAAACAACAGCCGAACCAGCTAAAAATATTACTCCATCACAAATTCACCCCTCCCAACCCCCCCTTGCTAAGGGGGGGAGTCAGATATCTAATATTGAACAATCTTCAGTTTCCAATTCGCAAAATCCTCCGCCTCAGTCGCCGCCTGTGGCTAATCGAATAGAAAGCACACCTCCTGCTGCGATTCCCGCACCTGTACCAACTGCTGAAACGAATCAAACAAATTATTCACCGACTAATTCAGCCGATGAAATCGATTTAAATCGAGTGTGGGAACAGGTACTTGAGCGCGTGCGGCCGCATGGAACTCAATCGCTGCTTCGCCAACATGGACAGCTAGTAATTTTTAGCAATAATACTGCTCATGTTAAGATTAGTTCGCAGCCGTTGCTCAATATGGTTAAAGACAAAGTAGCTAATATTGAAGAAGCTTTTTTGCAAGTTTTTAACCGTCGAGTAACAGTAAAAGTCGGCTTGACAAATCCCGCTGAAACTAATAGTTCCCGCGCCAAGGATTTGCCTACTTCTAACGGACGTGTTGGCGAAAATCCTAGGAATTCTCATCCTGTGAGTGATGCGGGCCAACAGGTGCAGAAGTCGGCGGATGCTGAGATTACAGATGATTTTTTGGGGAAGGGTGGAGAAGAACAAAAACACCCGCCAGCGCCTGAAAATACCGCCGTTAATGTGCCGGCAATTTCTGAATCGCGATCGCCCACCAACGGTTCTACCGACTCTCAAAATGACTTTAACGCTCAGGCTATAGCGGTGCGTGATGACGCTCAATATGTCGCGAATACGGCTAGGCAATTGGCTGATATGTTTGACGGGGAAGTAGTCGATTTGTCTGATGACTTGGAGATTTGGGAATCGGAAACTTTTAGATTGGAATCTGAACCGGATTTTCCCGAGTTATCTTCTGAGTTAGGTGAGGATGATTTTATAGATTGGTAAGTATAGCAATCCTTGCAGGAGTCGTAAATTTTTTACCCCACCCCAACCCTCCCCGAACCCGCGGGGAGGGAGTAAGAAATCACAAATGATGCGATGATTGCTATAGATCACTAAAAAAAACCGAGAAACCCGGTTTTTTTAGTAAGGGCGCTGCTAAGAGTGGCCGCCCTTCCAGGTTTCTTAATACCCTAAAAGTTTTAGGTTGAATTAGAGTCACCTAGTGATTGTGAATATCTACTTTTAAGCTGACTCTGGCTTGGGCAGCGAAGACGGAAGTACCAACAACTCGGCGGTTGATCGCTTCTCTACCATCTCCTTAGTAATCGTACACCGGGCAACATCCTTGCGCGACGGCAACTCGTACATCACATCCAACATCAATTCTTCGACAATTCCCCGCAGCGCCCGCGCTCCAGTTTTGCGGCGGTATGCTTCCTGGGCGATCGCCCGAATCGCATCCGGCTTAAAGTCCAACTGCACATTATCCATCTTCAGCAGCTTTTGATACTGCTTAACCAAAGCATTTCGGGGCTCCGTCAAAATCGCCATCAGCGTTTCCTCATCCAGCGGTTCCAACACCGCCGCCACCGGCACCCGCCCAATAAACTCAGGAATCATCCCAAACTTCACCAAATCATCCGGTTCCAGTTGCTTGAGTACATCAGCCGCCCGCTTTTCCTTCGGCTGAGCTTCTCCGGGCTGAATAAAACCCATTGACTTTTTACCCGTTCTCTGCTCTATAACTTTTTCCAGACCGACAAAAGCGCCGCCGCAGATAAACATGATATTGCTGGTATCAATTTGGATGCAGTCTTGATAGGGATGCTTGCGGCCACCTTGGGGAGGTACATTGGCGATCGTCCCCTCCAGCATTTTCAGCAGCGCCTGCTGCACCCCTTCTCCCGACACATCCCGCGTAATCGAAGGATTTTCACTCTTGCGGGCTATTTTGTCAATTTCATCAATATAAATAATGCCGCGCTGCGCCTCTTCCACGTCCATATCTGCCACTTGCAGCAACCGCAGCAAAATATTTTCCACATCTTCCCCGACATAGCCTGCTTCCGTCAGCGTCGTCGCGTCAGCCACCGCAAAGGGCACGTCCAGCATATCCGCCAACGTCTGAGCCAGGAGAGTTTTTCCGCAGCCCGTCGGCCCGATTAACAAAATATTCGATTTTTGCAGTTCTACTTCTTCCGGCGGGTGCTTGCCACTATTTTTGGCATGGATAAAGCTCAGGCGCTTGTAGTGGTTGTAAACTGCCACCGAGAGCACTTTTTTCGCCTCATCTTGCCCGATCGCATTTTCGTCGAGGTAATTTTTAATTTCCCTGGGCTTGGGAATTTGGCTCATCGACATACTTTTGCCCGAGGTAGCGCGGCGCTTTGGCGTCGTTTCCTGCTTCGGGGCCACCGCCGCTGCGGGCACTGCACTCGAGTCAAACAACTCCTCATCTAAAATTTCATTGCACAAGTCAACGCATTCGTCACAGATATACACCCCGGGTCCTGCGATCAACTTGCGTACTTGCTCTTGAGACTTGCCACAAAACGAACATTTTAGATGGGAGTCGTACTTAGACATAACAGCCTCTTAATTCAGTGCAGTGACATTCTCTCCCGCCGCCGGAAGGTTTTCCTTTTCGATAACTCGATCGACCAAACCGTAATTTTTGGCTTCCTCGGCTGACATAAAAAAGTCGCGCTCTGTATCCGCCTCTAATTTGTCGATCGGTTGACCCGTGTGGTGCGCTAGCAGTTGATTCAGCTTACGCTTATGATAAAGGATTTCTTTAGCTTGAATCTCAATATCTACTGCTTGACCTTGAGCGCCTCCAAGCGGCTGGTGAATCATAATCCGGGAACTCGGAAGAGACATCCGCTTACCGTGGGCTCCTGCTGTCAGCAGAAATGCGCCCATACTCGCTGCCAAACCGTAACAAATCGTCACCACATCCGGGCGGATTTGCTGCATTGTGTCATAAATTGCCATGCCCGCCGTCACCGAGCCGCCGGGGGAATTTATGTACATTTGGACATCTTTTTCTGGGTCTTCGGCATCCAGATACAATAGCTGAGCCACTATCGAGTCAGCAACTTCGTCGGTTACGGGAGTTCCTAAAAACACAATTCGCTCCCGCAGCAAGCGCGAGTAAATGTCAAAGGCCCGCTCGCCCATCCCCGACTGTTCTAGTACCATCGGCACTACATTGCTGGGGCTGGAACTGACATCAAAATCGTTATAGCTTGTAATTAGGTAATTGGAAGATTGAGATACAACCATAAGACACCAGTCAAGGATTCTAGACAATTTGCTGCTGCTGATGAAAGCTTTAAATTAAGCCGCCAGCTTTTAACTATTATGCCTCTTCTGAACGGATATCGGGGGAATGGGAAGTTTTGAGTTTTGAGATTGCTTTGTGCGCGACTCGCAAAGCTGGCGCGACTCGCAAGGCTCGCGGAGTGCATGAGTTAAAACACTTACTCGTAAATCAGCGCTGCTTCTAGTGGACACCCCGAGCTTTGAGTAAGGATCAGGCGCACCCGGAGCTTGTAGTTAAGGATCAGGCGCGCCGTTCAACTCACGGTTGATTTCATGCCCGCAATTAGGACATTTGAACACAGTAAGCTCTATTCTTCGCCTACGACTTCCACTTCAACGCTCGTGGCTGCTTCTGCTGAATCTTCAGCGTCTGATTCTTCTGATTCTTCTGATTCTTCTGCTGCAGGAGTCAGAGAGCCTTCAGGTAGGAGTTCGATTGTCCCTTTTTCTTCCAACCATTTCAGGGTTTTTTGTTTGAGCAAGTCTTCTGCTACAAATTCCTGCAACCTTTGGGGGTCAAAATCTCCTTTGGGAAACTGCTTTCTGATTTTTGCTACTTCTGCTGCTAATTCTGCTGGTTCAACAGATAAGGATTCCAGCTTGGCTATTTCTGCCAGAGCTAAATTCTGCTTGAGGCGCTCGATTGCTTCCGGGCGCGAGCGTTCCCGCATCGGGCCCATATTTTCTTCGGTAAACAGTTGGTTGATATCTATGCCGTAATTTTTCAATTGGACGGCTTGTTGATTCAACAAATAATCGATTTCGCGATCGACCATTGTTTCGGGAATTTCCACGTCTATTAGCTGCACGAGGGCTGCTGATATAGCTTTTTCCTTATTTGCTGATGTCTTGTTTTCTTGGTCTGCTTTAAACCGAGTTTCGAGCGATTCGCGCAGTTCTGCTAAAGTTTCAAACTCACTGACTTCTTGGGCAAAGTCGTCGTCCAACTCAGGCAATTCTTTTTCCTTAAGTTCTTTGAGGGTAATCGTAAAGACTGCCGGTTTTCCTGCTAGTTCTTCACTGCTATACTCATCTGGGAACTGCACAGAAACTTCTCTCGTTTCTCCCGGATTCATCCCCATCATGCCTTGGATAAAGCCTGGTACAAACTGATTTTCCGACAATTCTACTTGAAAATCTTCTGCTTGACCGCCGGGAATTTCTGCGGGAGTTTCGCCTTCAGGCGCTTCCGCAAATCTACCGGAGAAATCAACCAAAGCCATGTCTCCTAACTGAGCGGGCCGGCCTTCTACGGGGATTAAAGCAGCTTTGTCCGATCGATATTTTGCCAATACCTCATCTACCTGAGCCTCATCATACTTAGCTTCTTCTGCTTGAAGCTGCAAACCTGTGTACTGACCCATTTTCACTTCTGGTTGTACATCAACCTTTGCCGAAAAAATCAGAGGCTGTTCTGGATCGAACTTAGCTAGTAATTCTTCAAACTCGGTGCGAAGTTCAAAACTGCCAATTGCGGCAATTTTTTCTTGTTCGAGGGCTTTTTGCAGGGAATCATTAATCAAATTTTCCAAAGCCGTCGCCTTCAAGCGAGTCTGGCCTAGGCGCTGTAGCAAAACTTGACGGGGAACTTTGCCTTTGCGGAACCCAGGAATATTAACCTCGCGAGCAAATTGTTTAATTACTTGCTCGTAAGCTTGTTTTGACTTTTCTGACGGTACTTCGATTTCCAGACCAATTTGGCTAGCTGGAAGTTTTTCCTGGGTTACTTTCATCGGCTTTTTTGATATTTAACAATAGTGTATTGACACTCCCTGACCTAAAGGAAAGGGATTCTTAATTCAGCGACTGACCTTAAAATGTTGCGTCCTTTCGGCAATCCTCAAACTTTTTAACCGTAGAAATCCTACCAATTAACGAGCCTGATTCGCAGTCATCCCAGAGGGTCTATCTCCAAAAGCGTACTAGGATATTTACCTAGAGTTCGGGTATGCCCTACCCTACTTAACAAGACTAAATAGTTTGTTTCTCTGGTTAAAGGAACTGTGTTAAGCCCCTAGCTGTTTATAGAGTTTTCGCCGCTCTTTGTCGCCCGGTTTACGCCTAAAAGTGTGTCGTTAACTGTTTTTATGCACTATGGCGCAGGAGTTTAACCTTGACTACTGTAGTATACTAGAAAGTTCCTGACTTTTAGGAAGGGATTTAAGAAATTAAAGCCGTCCTAGAAGGACAGGGTTTTAGACCCAATTTCCTTGATAAAATACATACAAATCTGACTTTGCCTGCATTTTAATTTTGTACGCTTTGACTCGGAACGGCACAACTACAACACCTTTACCGGATGAGACTGTAAGTCATTTCCGGCTACTTTTTTGGCTCTTGCCAAATAGTTTTGGTTTGAGGATACTAGCTTTTGCTGCTAGGAATGTGGAGGTTAAGTCCACTAATTGCCGATGCACCATAGCACATATCGCCCTGTGATGTCAATCTTGCCGGCCTCTGCCGCCCGTCAAAGTCAATGGATGCGCCTGCGAAAATGCAGATATATCGCAAAACTTAACCGGATGCGGATTGGGCGTGGGCGATTGGCAAAAGATGCTAAACTGGCACAGGGTACGATCGCACGGATCAATCGGGAAGTTCGATCGACCGTTTCCGTTAACTGCACCATTGCTATCCTCTCATGCTCCTGATATCGCATAACATTAATTAAGTTTGATATTGAGAATTGCAGTTATTTAAATTTTTGATTTCGATCGTTTAGACTTTAATTTGTGGAGGAAACTAATTTGTCTCAATCCTATCGAGTTGCCATTTTAGGAGCTACCGGCGCAGTCGGTGCCGAGTTGCTAGAACTATTGCACAGCCGGAGTTTTCCGATTTCTAACTTGAAGCTGCTGGCTTCGGAACGTTCAGCAGGCACAACTTTGCCTTTTGGCGGTGAGATGCTGCCGGTCGAAGCAGTTTCGGCGCGATCGTTTGATAATGTAGATCTGGTGCTCGCTTCGGCAGGTGGATCGACTTCTAAGTTATGGGCTCCGCAAGCGGTAGCAGCCGGGGCAGTGGTAATTGACAATTCTAGCGCTTTCCGCATGGATGCGACCGTACCGCTGGTGGTTCCCGAAGTCAATCCCCAAGCAGCAGCAGCTCACCGAGGTATAATTGCTAATCCGAACTGCACGACTATTTTGATGGCAGTTGCCGTTTGGCCACTTCACAAAGTTAGGCCGATACAGCGCATCGTTGTAGCGACTTACCAGTCTGCCAGCGGGGCGGGGGCGAGGGCAATGGAGGAAATGAAAGCTCAAGCAAGAGCAATTTTGCAGGGGGAAACGCCCCAAACAGATATATTTCCCTACCCGTTAGCATTTAATTTGTTTCCGCACAACACCCCGATTAACGATTTGGGGTATTGTGAAGAAGAGATGAAAATGGTAAACGAAACTCGGAAGATATTTGGTACGGACGAGATTAAAATTACGGCAACTTGTGTGCGGGTTCCCGTACTGCGTGCTCATTCGGAAGCGATTAATCTAGAGTTTGCAGAGCCTTTTAGCGCGATCGAGGCCAGGGAAATCTTAAAGCAGGCAAGTGGGGTTAAGCTGGTAGAAGACTGGGAAGCGAATTATTTCCCGATGCCCGCAGAAGCCAGCGGTAAGGATGAGGTGTTAGTTGGCAGGATTCGCCAAGATATTTCTCACCCCTGCGGGTTGGAGATGTGGCTGTCGGGCGATCAAATTCGCAAAGGGGCAGCTTTAAATGCGGTGCAGATAGCTGAGTTGCTGGTAGAAAAAAATTTGTTGCGAACCCAAGTGGCGGCGGCTTCTAATTAGGGGAAATTCTGGCAATTGGGAAATTGAAATTGGGGATTTTAGATAAACCTTTCATCTGAAATCTAAAATTTAAAATCAAAAATCAACAGTCTAAAATCGGAGAAAGTGTGGTAAAGTTTGGACGGGTTCTGACTGCAATGATTACGCCGTTTAAGGAAGACGGCAGCGTTAACTATGCGGTAGCAGAACAATTGGCAGTTCATTTAGCCGATCACGGTACAGATAGCTTGGTAGTGTGCGGCACTACAGGCGAGTCTCCCACTATGACCTGGGATGAAGAGTACGAATTATTTCAGGTGGTACAAAAGGCGGTGGTCGGTAAGGCGTTGGTAATCGCAGGAGCCGGATCGAATTCTACTTCAGAAGCAGTCGCAGCTACGAAAAAAGCAGCTAAACTCGGGTTAGATGGCTGTTTGCAGGTGGTTCCTTATTACAACAAACCCCCGCAAGAAGGTTTATATAATCATTTTCGGGCGATCGCGCAATCTGCTCCAGAATTGCCTATAATGTTATATAACATCCCCGGTCGCACTGGTCAGAATATGTTGCCGGAGACGGTGGCTCGATTGGCCCAAATCCCCAACATTGTGGCCGTAAAAGAAGCAAGTGGCAACTTGGATCAAGCAACTCAAATTCGGTGCTTGACATCCCCTGAATTTGCCATCTATTCTGGAGATGATTCCCTAACTTTGCCAATGTTGGCGGTAGGAGGATCTGGTGTAGTTAGCGTAGCCAGCCATCTGGTAGGAGAACAACTGCAACAGATGATCAAAGCTTTCGAGGCCGGTCAAGTTCAAGTCGCTACCCAGATTCACTTGCAACTTTTTGACCTGTTTAAAGCTCTTTTTCTCACCACAAATCCCATTCCCGTCAAGACAGCTCTCAAACTTCAAGGCTGGGATGTAGGCTCCACCCGTCCGCCCCTGTGCGATCCGCCCCTTGAGGTAACTCAAAAGTTAAAGGACGTACTGAGTCAGCTAGCAGCAGTATCAGCTAGCAAGACGAGCGAGAACGAGTTTTCAGACAACTGAATATTGGTTGTTATCAGTCATTAGTTCTGAGTCATCAGTCATTAGTAATTAAGTGTTAGTAAGTAGCTAACACTCAAGGATTAAAGACGGAAGATAGAAGAATGAAGGCCCAAGACAACTGACTGTACGGGATAGTAAAACCCGCCAGGGAGTTTTCCATAAATATTTGGAAAAATATCGCCCTACCAACTAACAGTAGACGAAAGACGACAGACGACAGACCAAAGACCAAAGACCACAGACCAATAACAAAAATAACTAACAAAGGATACGCATGATCAACAAAAATACAACAACTGCATCTGCTCTAAAAGTTATTCCCCTCGGCGGACTGCACGAAATCGGTAAAAACACTTGTGTGTTCGAGTACGGCGACGAAATCATTCTTTTAGATGCCGGTTTAGCGTTCCCGACAGATGGAATGCACGGGGTAAATATTGTCCTCCCAGACATGACTTACCTGCGGGAAAACAGCCACAAAATTAAAGGTATGATCGTGACTCACGGTCACGAAGACCACATAGGCGGTATCCCTTATCACCTCAAACAATTTGAAATTCCGGTCATCTACGGCCCCCGTTTGGCGATGGCTTTGCTAGCCGGAAAACTCGAAGAAGCAGGAGTGTCTCACCGCACTGAATTGAGAACGGTTCGACCCAGGGATACTGTCAGAATTGGCAAGAATTTCTTAGTCGAATACATTCGCAACACTCACTCGATGGCCGACAGTTTTACTGTGGCAATTCACACTCCCGTCGGAATTGTGATCCACACCGGAGACTTTAAAATTGACCACACTCCTGTAGACGGCGAGCATTTTGATTTGCAAAAGCTAGCGGAGTACGGCGAGAAAGGCGTGCTGTGCTTGATTAGCGATTCTACTAACTCAGAAGTTCCAGGTTTTACCGCTTCGGAACGTTCTGTGGCGCCGAATTTAGACAGAATTATCGCTCAAGCGCCGGGACGAGTGATGCTGACGACTTTTGCTTCGTCGGTACACCGATTGCAAATTGTTTTGGACTTGGCTAAGAAAAACAATCGCTATGTGGGAGTGGTTGGCCGGTCGATGCTTAACGTCATCGCTCACTGCCGCAATCTCGGCTACATCAAATGCGAAGATAGTCTTTTCAAACCGTTGAAAGAAATCCGCAATTTGGCTGAAGACAAGGTACTGATTTTAACTACGGGTTCCCAAGGCGAACCGATGGCGGCGATGACTCGCATTGCTAACGGCGAACATCACGAACTGAAAATCAGAAAGGGCGATACAGTCATTTTCTCAGCTAATCCGATTCCCGGAAATACGATCGCAGTGGTAAACACGATCGATAAACTGATGATGCTAGGAGCACACGTGGTTTACGGCCGCGACAAAGGCATTCACGTTTCGGGTCACGGTTGTCAAGAAGACCAAAAGTTAATGATTAACATGACTCGTCCTAAGTTCTTCTTGCCAGTGCACGGGGAACACCGGATGCTGATCCAGCACTCCAAGACGGCTCAAAGCATGGGCATTCCCGCTAGCAATATGGTGATTATTGACAACGGCGATGTCGTAGAGTTGACCGAAAATTCAATGCGAGTCGCTGGTCAAGTGCCTTCAGGAATTGAATTAGTAGATTCTTCTCGATCGGGCGTTGTGAAAGCCAGCGTCCTCAAGGAACGTCAGCAGTTGGCCGGAGATGGCGTTGTAACTGTAGCGGCGGCTTTGAATTGGGAAGGCAAATTAGTTGCCAAACCAGAAGTCCACTTGAAAGGTGTAGTGACATCAGCCGATCGCGCCGAGGTGATTAAATTAATCACTCAAACCATTGAAACAGTGTTGAGCGATCGCTGGTCAGAATTTGTCAAACCCGCCACTGCTGACTCGCAAGTTGACATTGACTGGGTAGGAGTGCAAACCCAAATAGAAAAAGCAATTCAGCGGGTAATGCGCCGGGAACTGCAAAGCAATCCGCTGCTGGTATTCCTGATGCAAATTCCTGAAGAAGCAGTGCGATCGGAAACTGTTCAAACATCTCAGCTTTCCATTGAAGCGCCTAAACTAGCATCATCAGTACCATCGCCAGTACCAGCCCCTGTGAATAAAGTAACAGGCCGCCGCCGTCCCCGGACTGCTGCTGCAAAAGAAGCTTCCGTAGCCTCCTAGTTCGATCGTGATTTGCAACCGCAGATAAACGCAAATAAACGCAGATAAATTAAATTAAATCATTATCTGCGTTCATCGGTGTTTATCAGCCCCCATCTGCGGTTGCAAAAAAAATCAGAGGAATTAAAACTTTGATTTGCAACCGCAGATAAACACAAAAAATAAACACAAAAAATAAACGCAGATAGATTCAATAACTATCTGCGTTTATCAGTGTTTATCAGCCCCCATCTGCGGTCAAAAATCAACCACCAGCAACCGCCGGTACAATACTCACTTCATCACCATCTTTAAGAGCAGTTTCTGTACCTTCCAAAAACCGGATGTCTTCACTGTTGACGTAGAAGTTGAGAAATCTGCGAGGTGCTCCTTGTTCGTCGCACAGGCTCTTTTTGATGCCGGGACAATTTGTTTCCAGCGATTCAATCAGTTCGGAAATGTTGCCGCCGCCGCATTCTATTGTGGCTTGATTGTTGGTGAATTTTTGCAGGGGAGTGGGAATTAAAACTTTAACAGTCATTTTTTTAGTCCTTAGTCAGTAGTCCTTAGTCAGTAGTCAACAGTCATTAGTCAGTAGTCAACAGTCAACAGTCAACAGCTTGATAACTAATGACCAATGACTAATAACTAATGACTAATGACTATTAAACCGAAACTTGTTGCCATTCTAAACGTTCGAGTGTGCGGGCGCGCTCTAGGGCGCGCTCGAAGGCTTCAATTTTTGGTTCGAGGGTGATGGGTTCGCCGATGTAACCTTGGACGGCTTCTTGGGTTTTTAAGCCGTTGCCGGTAATGTAGGCGACGGTAGTTTCGTCCGGGTTGATTTTACCTGCTTCTACGAGTTTCTTCAAGACTGCAATTGTAGTGCCGCCGGCGGTTTCGGTGAAAATGCCTTCAGTTTCTGCTAGCAGTTTCATGCCTTCGATGATTTCGGTGTCGCTGACGGATTCAATATTGCCACCTGTTTTGCGGGCGATGTCGAGGGCGTACATACCGTCGGCTGGATTGCCGATCGCGATCGACTTAGCAATTGTATTCGGTTTCACCGGTTTGACGAAATCACGGCCTTCGCGGAAGGCTTGGGCGATTGGGGAACAGCCGTCAGCTTGGGCACCGCTGAATCTGACTTTCTTTTCGTCCACTAAACCGACTTCGATGAATTCATTAAAGCCTTTGTAAATCTTTGTGAACAAAGAGCCCGATGCCAGGGGAGCGACGATGTGATCGGGCAATTGCCAGCCTAGCTGTTCGGCAACTTCGTAGCCGAGGGTTTTCGAGCCTTCGGAATAGTAGGGACGCAAGTTGATATTGACAAATCCCCAGCCATGTGTATTGGCGACTTCGCAACAGAGGCGGTTAACTTGGTCGTAGTTGCCGTGAACTGCCATGACAGTGGGATTGTAAATCAGAGTGCCGAGGACTTTGCCTGCTTCTAAGTCGGAGGGAATGAAGACTACGCAGTCGAGTCCGGCGTGGGCGGCGATCGCAGCCGTAGAGTTAGCTAAATTGCCGGTGCTGGCGCAGGATACTGTGGTGAAACCTAATTCTCTGGCTCTGCTGAGCGCAACTGACACCACTCTGTCTTTAAAGCTGAGAGTGGGCATATTGACGGCATCGTTTTTAATATAAAGATTTTTTAGACCGAGGCGGCGCGCCAAGCGGTGGGATTTTAATAGAGGAGTCATCCCTGTGCCGACATCGATGACGTTATCTGTAGCGACTGGTAAAAATGCGCGGTAGCGCCAGATCGAGTTGGGGCCGGCTGCGATGGTTTGGCGAGTGACGCTGCGGCGGATGGCGTCGTAGTCGTACTTGACTTCAAGCGGGCCAAAACAGCAATCGCAGACGTGCTTGGCTTGGAGTTCATACTCTTCACCGCATTCTTTACATTTAAGGGCTGTGAAGGTTGCTGCAGTGGATTGGGTTCTGGTCGCCTGGGTCATAGCTCAACTCTCTAGTTTTGCGATGTTTTCTTAGTCTTGTGCAAGATTAGCACGGTCAATTTACCCCGTCAACCATACCCGATTTTTTTAGTCGGGATTGATTTTTCAGTTACTTTTGAGTTAAACAGTGGTGTATTTAACTTTGATATTTGGGCGGGCGGGACGCCGACCCCACAAGGATTTGACTTGTTTTCAGGATCGGGCTGGAAATCCAGATTGTCAGGCCCGCACGCGAGCCTGAGCGAGCTGAAGGAGGATTGGCCGACGAAATTGTTACAAAACTTAATAAATCTTTTTTGGGCTAACAATTGGGCAGTCGTGCGATCGAACACAACTACAAAACCTCGAATTTTTGATTAACTGAGATATTGCATCATTCTCAAGAACAGGCAAGATGCCTGTTCCACAAGAAAATTCATCTGTTGTGGAACAGGCATCTTGCCTGTTCATAAAAAGCTTATTGAGAATGGTGCAACATTTCAGATTAACCAACTTAGGCTACCCGCCGCTGACGGGGGGGATGAGTACAACTTCGTCGCCGTCTTGGAGGATGGTGTCGGGGGAGACGAATTCTAGGTTAAGACCGAAGCGGGTGCGATCGCGCCATTGTTCTAATTGAGGATATTGGGCGATCGAGCTTTCGAGCACTTGAGACACTGGGGTTTCGGGAGAAAGTTCTAATGTAAGTTCCGAAACACCGTAGGCTTCACCGAAGGCGGCGAACAGTTTAACGGTGACGGTAATCGAAGAGTTAGACACGGCTGTTGAGTGCGATCGACGCTTTGGCAATTATCAACTACACCATACAATTAATTACGAATTAGGCGCGCCGAGGCTTAAAATTAAAAGCGGCAATCTCTAGTTAAGTTTTACCCGATCAGGCAAAAAGGACAGTTGATTGCAGCAAAAAGTCTGAACAGGATTGTATAGCTATCGCTCTCACCAACCCGGCGTTAGAAGCAGGTGGCATCCACTTAAATGCAGCTAGCTAAGGTCTAGTTGGCGGCTATTGATGCTACTGTGAGACTCATTTTGACGCGGCGGTATAGATACTTTACGGTAATTGTGGGAGAGTACAAAAAAGATCGCACTAAATTTAGCAGGCAACAACGCAGACCGGGCCCTGCCAACCCCCTTATCCTGACTAAAAATCAGGTTTTCAAGTGTGGCGTGGAATTTCCTAACTCTTGTCCTGCTTAGCAAGCCTACCGTTCTATCTAAGAAAAATACTGAAGTTAACACGATAGAGATATATATGGCCAATAACGATTTTAAAGTGCTTCAAATTATTGAAGCTAAAGGCTGGTATGCCTTTGGAAGTACAAAGCAAAGTCAGCACGTTGAGAGATGGGTAAGACCGGTCGTGTGTTGGGTTTTAATAGAAGATAAAAAAAAGCGGCGGGTTGTGACAGCTACCGCTAGCTATCAGATCCAGATTGACGACAAAGAAGTCGAGTTTTTTGCCCACGAAAGCGAAATTCAAGATCTGGAGAGTCTCCCGAAGTCTGTCTCGGTATCGGAATTTCTGAAAACAGAAGATTGAGAGAAGGGCAGAAGGAGATAATTTAACAAGTTATTAATTATTCCTTAGTGATTCCTTAAACTTGCTGTCAGATTCTATTGGAATTAGAGGCAGAAGCTCTAGATTGGGGACAGGGGGAGACGAGGACAGGGGGAGAATTTATACTTTTGCCTTGCCTTCTGCATCTTGTCTCCAATGCCTCAAGTAGCCCAAAAAATAAAGAGGCCGGAAGATTGCTGGCAATGCCAACGCGCTTCCGACCTTGCTGAATAACAGGGTATGCATATGTTTTTAAAGTATGGCAGGCAGGCTTTTGAGATATCAAGAGGACTATTGCAATCACCCACTTTTGCTTTTAGGCTGCGTTTGCAAGGCTGCAACTATTTTAGACTGAAAATTTGAAAAGTGAGAAGGGGCGAGCGTTACAGGTTAAGGATTCTAGCTATTTATCTGTAGCGGGTGCTACAAAAAATGGTGGCCTTGGCGGACGATCGCACCTTCTCCCTAAATTGTTGGCACTCAAAGCAGAAAGTTCGATCGCCCGCTGTAACCGCTGCGACTTCAAACCCCACTAGCGACAGGTTCAGGCTTCTGTTGCCGCATCCGCCGCCCCAGCAGAGCCATCCGCACGCCGCCGGCAGGCCCTATAGTCACCCCTCGGCGTTTGGCCTGTACGGGCTTTTTCTCGGCCAATACTAGGTCGAAATCCCGCAAAATGGTTGCCAGCACCAGTTTCATCTCCAACTGCGCCAGCGCCAAGCCGATACAGCGGCGGCTGCCGCCTCCAAAGGGCAAATACTCGTAAGGCGAGAATTGCCTCTCCAAAAACCGTTCCGGTTTAAATTGCAGCGGTTCTGGATACAAATCCTCCCGTCTGTGGGTCAAATAAATCGAGGCGAAAACAACCGTACCCGGTTCGAGTTGATGTCCCATCAGTTCCACGGGCGTGATAACTTCTCGCGCAAACGTCAGCATTGCCACCGGGTAAATTCGCAGCGTCTCCTGACAAACTGCACTCAGGTAAGGTAAGCGGAAAATCTCCATCGGGTCGGGATTTTCCCCCAAACTGTCTAATTCTTGCAGCAACTTCTGGCGCACCGAGGGCAAACTGTGAATCCAGTAAAACGCCCAAGCTAGGGCCGTTGCTGTGGTTTCGTGGCCTGCAAACAGCAGCGTCATCAACTCGTCGCGCAATTCTTCATTGGTCATTGGTTGCCCGTTTTCGTCGCGCGCGGCCATCATTAAGCTGAGAATGTCGGTGCGGTTGGCGTCTGGTTGCAGTCTGCGTTCTTCAATTTCGGCATATATCAGATCGTCAATTTTCCGCTGCCGCTGTTTCATGCGTCCCCAAGGACTCCAGGGGCCCAAATCTTGCTGCATCCAGCCGAAAAACAGCATACTCGATCGCAACGGAGAACCAGTCATATCCACGAGTGAGGCAAGTAGGGGCTTGATCTCTTCCAACCGGGGCCCGTCATCCAGACCGAAGACAGCTTGTAAGATTACCCGCATGGTAACTTCCTGCATGGCGCTGCGGGCCACAAAAGGTCGATCGACCGACCACTTGCTGGCAACATCTTGAGCGATATCGCAAATTAGTTGGCCGTAATTCCGCATCCGTTCCCCGTGAAAAGGTGGCATCAATAATTGGCGCGATCGTTTGTGCCTTTCTCCTGAAACCATAACCATGGATTGTTCTCCCAGCATGGGTTTGAGAATACTATTCAGGCTGCCTGGAGCGTGAAGCGCGTTGCTGTTGAGCATCTCCTGGACAGCTTGCGGGTGGTTGATCATCACCAATGGCTCCATGTTGCCAAATTGAGCTGTGAAAATGTCGCCGTATTGTTTGGCACATTTATCCAGGTATGTCAGCGGATCGCTGATCCATTGAATTAGCTGCACAAAGCGGGGGGTTTTGGGGCCGTTAGGTAGTGTCATAGGAATTACCGGGGTTTGGGTCACAGGACTTAGCCGTATCAACAAATCTCAAAGGGTTTGAAGGTTTGTTCAATCTCTCCCAACCCTTGTTTTTAAGGGGAGAATTGCGTAAGTCCCATCTCCAATAATTTTAATAGCTTATTCTCGAACGGTGCTCAAAATATCCTCTCCAAGCTCTGTAAAACGAACAGTTTTGATTTGCCAAGGAGCATAACTGGTTAAAGTTTGGCGCACACCCCCGAACAAACCTAACATCTGACAACTCGACAGATTTTGCAATTTCTGCCGCGAATTTCCGGAGGCTCGCAGATCCACGGTAGCTATTCCGAGGTCGCGATCGATCTTGAGGCGATAACCAGCCAAACCAAGACTTAGCTTTGGTACAGTTTCAGAGCCGAGAACAGTATCCAGTAGCCCCAAGGGGCGAGTCGGAACGTGCTGTTGTCGGTTCTAGTATTTACGTTGCTGGCTATCCGTTCCCCATCGCCTTTGGATATGAAAGAAAACTCAAGTTTACTGCTGGTATCATCTCTTCTCGCCTCGATCGCGCATCATCAAGTTATGGACTGCGCTATCAAGCTGTGACAAGGCGCGGTATGAGTGGCGGGCCTGTATTTGATGCTGATGGCAGAGTTGTGGGAATTGACGCCCAGGGGGATACTGTTGGCACAATTATGAGTCAGTGAAACGGTCAGATGGAGGAGATTAAAACCGGGTTAAATACAGCAATCCCGATCGATGCTTTTACGGCGTTGTTATCACAAACTAAGCCTAACGGCTGGGATATTCTCAGCAATATTTCTATCAGCCGCGCCTCTAGCCAAAGCCAACCGAACCTCGCTCAGGAGGGCTTTGTGCGCGATACCTCGACGGGCGAACCGGTGACTGTGTATCAACTTCCGCAAGGGTTAGAGATTAGCGAACCCTAATTGGTAATCAGCAAGGATTTTTTTCCTGCTCGATCGCCCTGATTTGCTTGTGGAAATGTGGGGCGATCTCAGCTTAAATTTTGAGAGATTTTATTTATTTATCATTCGATATAGCAGAAGTGATGATTTTTTGCAACAAGAAAGCTATAAAATTACTGTTACATTAATCCAATCTAAATTTTTCAGGTATAAAGCATGACTGCAACTACGCCGAAGGCAACGTCAGCAATTCCCAGTTTTTGCGAAGGAATCCAGTATTTCTCCGAGAGTGTGCCGGGTTTTGAGAGTTATGGGAAAGCACCTGCGATCGCCGAGGGGAGCAAGTCGATCGCCGATCCTGCCGATCCCGTCGCCGTCTTTCAAACGATGCTGGGAGCAGACGCCCTGCGCTACCTGACGCTGCAAGTTACCGCTAGCAAGGCATCGGGACATCCAGGGGGTTTTGCTAGCCAAGCTGAGGCTTATGCCGCTTTGGTGATGCTCGGACACAAGAACATTGTCACCGAAGTCGGCCATCACGCGCCGGGATTTTACAGTGCGATGTTTCTCGATCGATCTTTGGAGGATATGGGAATTGTTAACGTGCAGCAAGTGCGCGATAAATTCCGAGAAAAAGACGGTTTGTTAGGACATCTTTCCGGTTTCATTCCCGGTCTTTTAGCACCGGCCGGTCCCCTCGGACAAGGGCAGCATTTCGCAATGGCTGGAGCGCTTTTGCACCGCGAAAAACTGTTTGCTTTCACAATGGGGGACGGCGGCATGGGCGAACCCTATCCGATGAGCAGCATGGCGCATTTCCACACTGCTTATCCCAGCGTTACGAACTTTTTGCCTGTGTTGGTTTGGAACGGATATTCTCAGGAACATCACAGCATGGTTTCCACTAAAACTAATGCTGAAATGATTGCTTATTGGCAAGGTAACGGTTTTGAAGAAGTTATCTTAGTTGATGCTAAGGAATTTGACGATAAAAATCAACCGGAAGATTATGTTGACAGCACTGCTTTTTCGCTCGAACAGCGCATGGCATTTACCAAAGCTGTTTTACAAGGAGTTGACAAAGCGGCAAAATCTGCTCTCGGTGGCAAATTAACTGCGTTTATTATCAAACAGTTGAAAGGTGCCGGCGTCCACGCGCGCGGCGCAAAATCTCACAACCTTTATCCGAAAGATACGCTGGATGCTCCGCACATTATCAGTGCTTTAAAAGAGCGCGCTTTGACTGCTGCTGCTTGGGAGTTGGTGCGGACAAATTGCGAGCGTGCGGGCGGCGGCCCGGCGGCGAAAACAGTTGTTACTGAGTTTACATTGCCGCTACCCGATTTAGGCGAATTGCCTTTAGAAGAATTTGCAGTTGGGGGAGAACCGAAGATTTCGACCACAGCAATGGGGGTTTTGGTAGGGAAAGTTGGCGAGCGCGATCGTAATTTTCTTGTCACTAATGCTGACGGCAATGAAGCATCGGCAATTGCCAATATCAACCAAGCTCTCAAGATTATTCACCCGACGAGAGATGACCTGTACAATCAATCGCCAAACGGTCAAGTTTATGAACCTTTGAGCGAAGATGCTTGCGCCGGTTTAGCGGTAGGTTTATCGCTATTCGGAGCGCGTAGTTTGTGGTGTTCCTACGAATCTTTTGCCATTAACGGTTTACCAATTTGGCAAACTGTAACCCAAGCAATGGCAGAATTGCGCCGTCCAACTCCGGCAACTGTCACCTTATTTACAGCGGGTGCATTGGAACAAGGTCGCAACGGTTGGACGCACCAGCGACCGGAAATTGAGGCTTATTTTGCGGCGATGATGCGGAACGGAAATGTGTTTCCTTTGTTTCCACCGGATGCTAACAGTATTCAAGCTTGTTATGAGTGGGCTTTGAATGCGAGAAATAAGGGAGTTGTGATTACTGCAAGTAAGTCGCCGCTGCCAATTCGCACTACTTTTGAACAGACTCGCCAAGGTTTGCAAGACGGTGCAATAGTGCTGCACGAAGTCAATTCCCCCCAAGCTCCCCACAATCAAGGGGGGAGCAAGAAAGTTGTGTTTGCAGTTGTCGGCGACATGACGTTAATGCCAGTGTTTGAAGCGGCGGCATTTTTGGAAACAGAAGGAATTGGAGTGCGGATTGTTTCTATTGTGAATCCCCGGCGTTTGTACCGCCCAACTGATGTTGCTTGGGATACTTGTTCGGAAGCTGACGGGGGTTTCTTGAGCGATGAGAAATTTGCCGAAATGTTTGGCGGAGATGCCTTGATTGGGGTGACAGGTGGTGCTTCTGGGATGTTGGAACCTGTGATGCTACGCAGCAATTGCAAGCGGGATACTTTTGCTTGGAAGCGGGGGGAAACTACTGCTAGTGCTGGTCAGTTGATGGCGTTTAATGGGTTGACTGCTGAGGCGTTGACTAAAAGGGCGATCGAGCTAGTTCATTAAGTTAGAATGTGAGAGAATGCCCCTGCCTGGTTTGTACTGGGTGGGGGCTAGCAATATTTAAAATAGAATGGCTCTACCCATGACAGCAAAACTTTTAGAAGAAACAGTTACGCTTGGCGAACAGCGATTGATTCTCCCCGGTTATTATAGTTGGGAGCAATTTGAGGCTCTAGAATCTTTGATGGCCGACTCTCCTGGTTTGCGGATAACTTATTTTGATGGGTGGATCGAGTTTATGACACTGGGCGAAGACCATGAAGAGATCAAAAGTATTTTGGCTATATTTATAGCACTTTACTTTTTCGAGAAAGGGATTAACTTTATTCCTGTAGGAAGTGCTACTCGCAGGGATAAAACCAAAGATGTGTCATTTGAACCAGATGAGTCTTATTATATAGGTGAAAAGAAAGAGCATCCCGATTTAGCAATAGAAGTGACGATGACTAGCGGGAGTACAAATAAACTAGCTAAGTATTTGCGACTTCGCATCCCTGAAGTCTGGTTTTGGAAAAATAATCAACTTTCTGTCTATCGGTTGTGCGAGGATAATTACGAGCAACTTTCAAGAAGTGAGTTGTTGCCAGAGTTGGATTTAGAATTGCTGGTGCGTTGCGTTTTAATGCCTTCAAGGATTGAGGCAAGGAGGGAGTTTTTGAAGGGGATTCAGCCGCAGTAATTAAGCAGAGTTAGTAGTCCCTATGCTATTACCGATCGGTAATATCGGTTATTCTTGTGTTCTAGGTATCGTTATCTGTGCTACTGAGATCCCTTGAAGATATCCATCCTTTTAGAATAGCCTTAACAACATTAACATAAGGACTATTATCCAGAGTAGTTTCGACGACAGCAGATTCACCACCAGCTTTGAGGGCATTAACTAAACGAGATTTTAAATCGATAGGAGTTTCATCATTAACGTAGGCTACTTTTTCAGCTTCAGTAGCAGCAGGCTGGGACTTCTCCAGTTGCATCAGAAGTTGCTGAATCTCGTCAGCAGCTTCTGCAAGTGTTTGTCTTCTTTCAATTCCTTGATTAACGGTTCGACTCTCCATATAATCACCACCAACGTACAAACCTCCATCCTGAACAATGATCTGGCTAAACTGATCCACTAAAGAAGATCGTGTGTTATCTAAAGCTTTTCTGAACGCATCAATAGTAGCAATTGTAATTAAGCCCAAAATAACTATCAATGCCTGCTGTAACTCAGAAGCCATATCAATCTTGACTAACACACCAATTATAGTAAGAAGGATTATGGATAGATACACCGCAACCGAAGTTTTAAGTCGCTTTTCAAATTTTAACGCACTAATTAAATCTAGTTTAGAATCTTGCATTTTTAGGCTCCTCAGACTGAATATCCCGGTCGTTACCATTAGATAGAAGTTTATTTGAATCTTTGGCAAACCCTTTCAAACCATCGAAAAGCTCACCGATCTCTCCCAATGAATAGCCTAAAGGTTTAGCCAATCCTAAAATCAAAAACAGCAATCCTGCCAAAGAAGAAGCTTGTATAAAATAAATGCCAATCCCAACTGAAATAACACTAGCGATAACCTGTTGTCTACGTTGGAAAGTAGCTTTTTGTTGGGTTTCAACAAGCTGAGCCTTTGCCGATTGTTCTGTATAGTTTAATTGCCTATTATTTCTATCTAATTCCTGAACTGTTTGTCTAACTTTTATTAGTCGATCACATTCTTCTACGGTTTTCGCTAGTGCAAATTTTTCAGCCAGAACCTCTTTATAAATTTCGATGTCGGATTGAGTGTCTTGTGTTAGGCTCTCTCCACTCTGCATCTGATAGGGCAGCAAAGTGATATTTCTTGGTTGATCTAGTTTTTTATCGGTCATTTCCTACCTCTGCATTGGCAAGTAATTAGGTACAATATCACTTCCTTGTATAATTTCTGATTTATATTGGGTGATGAAATTTTAATATTCTCATAGTAGACTTTTAAGGTAAAAACTTAAATACAAAAAAAGTTGGAAAAAGTTGGATCTTTTTCAAATTAGCCCAAACAATTCGCAGGCGAGGTCAAAAAAGTTGGAGAAAGTTGGAAAAAGTAGGATATAGTAACGGCATTGATCTCATCGGCCTACCTATGGACATTCCTCAGACTTTGCAATCCGTCGATGAAGCTGTCTGCGCTAAGACAGGTAAGCATCTCAACGACTTGCAGCGCAGAATTATCGCGGGAATACTGAATCGTCAAAAGTATGCTGGGGTTGCAGAAACATACGGTTACAGTGACAAGCACGTTAAAAAAGTCAGTCACGAGCTTTTGCAAATGTTATCTGATATCTTTGGCGAACAAGTTAAAAAAAGTAATCTTGAATCTGTGCTAGAACGTCACATAAATGTAAATATAACTTTAGGAAATAAAAACACTGGGAATAAAAACAATGTTAATATAGGTTACACCAACAATTGCCCCGATGCTTCAGCTTCTACCTCAGATGAAAGTCAGCCTGCCACTCCTGACTTCCAGCAGCAAAGCAATAATTACACAGACCTCGCAATAATTGAATTAATTGATAAGTTGCGTCAGTTTGGTTTGACGGATGAGCAAATTGCAGAAGCGCTAAATCTACCCTTGAATGAACTCAATAGGGTGGATTTAGAAATTTGATTTGTTGGCTGGGAATGTAGCGAGAGTGCTAGAGGTTTTGCTGCGGCAGAACATCAATGTTTTGTGAAAAATTGGTTTTAATTTTATTAATTTTTTTCCCCGCACGCCATCAACCAAAAACTCATCATCGATCGATCGCCCGCAGCTACAAACTCATCCCGCGAAACCAGATAGCTTTCTATTTCCGACTCGGAAATCAACCCTTGTTTGACCATTTGCAAAATGGGCCCGGAGTCCAGCAAAGGTTCAAACGCTTCAATTCCAATTAAATCGCTGTGGCTGACAACCGCTTCTAAATCAACGCTACCAAACCCAGCTTCTTTGAGAATGCGGCACAGATTTCGCCCGACGCATAAATTGCCGCCCCGCGATGCCATCACCTGCTTGAATTTCTCGCGGACAATCTGGACTGACCAAGGTGGATTTGTCAGCCAAAACAAATCCGCGTCGCTATCAATAATCACCAGTTTGCCGCCCGGTTTCAAGATGCGGAATATTTCTCTAGCTGCTGCGACGGGCTCTGGAAGGTGAACGAACAGCAAACGGGCGATCGCAAAGTCAAACGTGTTATCATCCAAACCAGTATCCGCCACCGATGCTTGAATGCGATTTACTCGATCGCCTCCTTTGTCCTGCAAATATCCTACTGCTTTTTCGTGCAGTACCGGGTCAATTTCTACCGCTGTTACCGAACTGTTTGGCAGCAATTCTAACAGTTTTTCGGTGAAAAATCCCGGCCCGCTACCCGCTTCCAAAACATTCATCCCGTCGGCTAAACCGAACCAAGTTAAAGTGCGCGCTTCCTTTTCCCAACTGAGGAGAACTTGAGCTTTTAACCGTTGGATTTCTCCCTCAAATTCCAGATTGTACGTGTTTGCTTTGTACGAACCTTCTCCTACCATAAAATTATCCTTTTTCCTGCTGCGACACCTAGATTATAATAGAACTGCGCTTTAGCGCAATTCTCGTTGCGGACATCCACAACCCCAGTTGGCGGACAGATGCAGGACGGGAGCCAGGTAATTCCTCTATTGTAAGAAGATGACCGAGACGATTTTAGATTTGGGATTTTGAATGAGAATTTCAGCGGTTTAAAGCCCCTAGTTTTAACTAGGTCACAAATCGAAAATCGTAAATTCCCAATCTAAAATGGGTTGACGGATTACCTAAACTGACGATGTTGTGTGGTAACGAATCAATTATGCCCCAGACTTTACCTCAACCAGAGAAACGAACATTTTTAGTCGTGGATGACCATGCGATGGTGTTAGGTGGCACGCTTAACATTCTGAAGCAAGAATATCCAGAGGCAGACATTCTGACGGCTCCGACGGCTCAGGCAGCCCTTGAGCAAATAGCGCAGACGACCCCGGATTTGGTGATTGTGGATCTGGTGATGCCAGAGACGATCGGCGAAATAGCTCAAGCAAATTCAGGGCTTCTACTCCTCAAAACGTTGATGGAGCAGTATCCGAGTCTGAATATTGTGGTGCAGAGTGCCCATGTTCGGACTTTAGTTTGGCTGAAACCGTCGATCGACAATCACATGGGCGGCTTCACAGTTGTCGATAAGAGCCAGCCGATGAAAGACTTGCTGGCCATGGTTGATTGGGCGCTGCACGAGCGGATTTATACACCCAGAGAGATCCGCAATGGGCTGCAACTCAAACCCGCCTGGATGCAGGTGTTGCAATTTGCTTTTCAAGAGAGCTTACAGGATACTGCGATCGCCAAACGGATGAATGTTTCTGAACGCACTGTGCAGTCTTACTGGAGTCAGATTCGAGATGTGCTAGAGGTGTATAAGGATGATGATAAGAATCTGCGGATTCAAACGGAAGTGCGGGCTAGGGAACAAGGATTGATTGATTAGTGAAGCGCGATCGATGGCAAGCAGTGAAAGCGGGCGTCACGACTTGGGGACGAGGAGCGCTTCCAGGGGTAATGGTGATTGTCGCTGTGACGATCGCTCGATTGACCGGTGCGCTTCAGTTTTTGGAGTTGGTGACGTTCGATCGATTTCTGCGCCTGCGTCCCGCTGAGCCAATCGATGAAAGGATTGTAATCGTAAGTATCACCGAGGGAGATATTCAACGCGCCAGAACTTATCCGATTCCCGATCGCGAAATTGCCGATTTGCTTAAACGCTTGCAGGCCTATCAACCGACTGCGATCGGGCTGGATATTGTACGCGATATTCCGGTTGAGCCGGGTAATGCTGAACTAACATCGGTGTTTCGCAGCAGCAAGAATGCGATCGGAGTGGAGATTGCCCTGCCCGATCGCAGTGGCTTTACCGTCGCACCTCCGCCCGCGCTGCCATCGGAACAGGTTGGCTTTGCAGATGCCGTTCTCGATGCGGATGGCTACCAGCGCCGCAGTTTGTTGGGGGCTCACAACCCCCAGCAGGAATACCGTTTTTCGTTGGCGATCCGGCTGGCGGAACGCTATTTAGCAGCCCGAGGAATTAAGTTGGGCAATGGAATTCGCGATCGGGAGGCGATGCGCTTTGGCAGCATTGAATTGACCAGAGTGCAGTCAAACTCTGGCGGATATGTGGGGGCGGATGCTGGCGGCAACCAGATTTTACTCAATGTTCGCAGCGGGACAATGCCGTTTCGCGTGCTTTCTCTCTCGCAAATCAAATCGGGACAGGTCAACCCGGATTGGATTCGAGGCAGGATTGTGCTGATTGGGATGATGTCTTTTAGCGCGAAGGATTTGGCAAGTTCAGGTGCGATCGTTGGCATCAATCCGGGACGGATTTACGGAGTCGAAATCCAGGCGCACGCCACTAGCCAGATCGTTAGTGCGGTGCTCGATCGCCGATCGTTGCTTCGGGTTTGGGCAGACGCAGGGGAATATCTCTGGATTGTGGCATGGGGACTTTTGGGGATAAGTCTGGGACGGTTTTTGCGATCGCCCTGGAAAATTTTGTTGGGGCTCTTAGTCGCCAGTGTCAGCTCGATCGCGCTCTGTTACTGGCTGATTCTTTTGGGATGGTGGGTGCCGATCGTGCCTGTGTTGTTGGTGCTGGTGTTGAATGGGGCTGGCTTGATGGCAGCGTTATTTTATCGCCACGAACAGGAACTCCGACTGCGGTTGGAGGAACGTCAGTTTGCGATCGAGCAGACCTTTAATGCAATTCATAGCGGCCCGTTACAAACATTGGTTGTGATTTTGAGAACTGCTCAAGAACAAGCCACACCGCCGTTATTTCTACCGGAGTTGCAACGCTTGAATCAAGAATTGCGGGCAGTTTACGGCTCTGTGCAACGAGACGCGATCGCGGATGAACCGCATCTCCGCATGGGGAGTGCGATCGAATTGGCCCTGCAGGCTCCATTGCATGAATTGCTCTACAAGGTCTATTCCAACACGCTCGAACAAGAATTGCCCTACCTCAAAACGATCAAATTCAAAATTGTGCAGTTCGATCCCTTGAACACCTCGCATCTGCGGTTGGAACACAAGCGAGCACTCTGCCGCTTTCTGGAAGAAGCGCTCTGCAATGTCGGGAAACACGCGATCGAAGCCACTCGCTTGACTGTAATTTGCACTCAAGAGGGCGATCGGCAGGTGATTCGGGTGGCGGATAATGGTAGGGGGAAACAGTCTCAGTCAGAAACGCTTAGCTTGGCTGCAATGGAGCGAGACAAGGAAATACCCGAAGATCCAAACCCTAAACTTCAACCCTCAGGATTAGGAACCCAGCTTGCAAAGAACTTAGCCAAACAGTTAGGCGGAGCATTTCGGCGCTACCCGAATCAACCGAAGGGGACAGTGTGCGAGTTAACCTGGCCAGCAAAACGGCGGTGGTTCTGGTGAGCGGTGGGGTTCACGCTGGTTAAATCGGAGCTAATTGAGATGAGATATTGCACCATTTTCAATAAGGCGTTTATGAACGGGCAGGATGCCCGTTCCACAAGAAATTCACTCTTTGTGGAACGGGCATCTTGCCCGTTCTTGAGAATGGTTTAAGAGCTCAGATCTAACGATCGATAACACGGCAACTCTGGATAGGGCAATGCCCAAAGCGTGTCAACTTAAGCTGTCAGTCCACCCAGTCCTCCCGCCCACCCGGCAGTCCGCCAGGGAATGAATTCCCTGTCTCATAGCGAAAGTCCTCTCAAAGAGGACTGAAGAACTCATTAGTCCTCTCAAAGAGGACTGAAGAACTCATTAGTCGTCTTCAGACGACTTTCGCTTTGAGGCAGGGGTTTAAACCCCTGCCGGACTGCCGGACTGAGGGTTTGCCCTTAAGCTGACACCAATATCTTTGCACCTTCCCGCAAACGAAGCTTGCGGACAGTCCTCTATTGTGTTTGTGTATTCGTGATTACTCTAGAAGATAGTTACAGATGAGGATTCAGATGATGACTCACGAGTTGAAGCGTCGAACGGTTTACTCTGCCGGCATTGCGAGTTTAATGCTGAGTGTTTCGTTCTGGGTCGCTCCTGTAGCGCTGGCAAAATATACTCCTCCTGAAAACCCTTCTAAACCGAAAGACACCGGGACGAATACCACTCGCGGGGGCAGTTGCGAAGCTAATTCATCGGCGAGATTGACTGTCTTGGTGCCGTTTAGCCATGTCGGAGAGACGATTTCTGGGCATCCGACCTTTACCTGGTTTGTACCCGATCGCACTCCTCGTCCGCTGCAATTGAGGCTGTTTACTCGCACGGGACAACTGCTCTACAAAACCGAGATGCAGAGTCAGCAAGGGATTATGTCGGTTGCTTTGCCCCCAAATCTGCCCCAACTGTCGATCGGGCAATCCTATCAGTGGCAAGTGGTGTTGGTCTGCGATCCGATGGTTCCTTCGAGGAATGTGGTGGCGACGGCAGAAATCCAAGTAGTCCAGCCTGCTGCGTCGTTGCAGACTCAACTTGCAGCCGCCCAAACTCCCCAACAGCGGATCGACCTGTATGCGGAGGCGGGGCTGTGGTATGACGCGATCGCCGAAGCGCGCAAAGCCTCTGACACTTCTCAAAGCCAAGCGGCTGTGCTGGAACTGCTAGATTCTCTCGCTAGTTCGGAAGCCGAACCTTTGAAAGATTGGAGCGATCGATTGAAGCAAATAAGAGCGATCGAACAACAACGCCAACTCCCGCAACCCAAACCCTAAAATCCCATGCAGCCTTTCTCGCTAGCACTGTTTAAATTCAGTAATCGTAAAGTGCGATCGGGCTTCCTGTTTCCCCTCGCCTTTTGCCTGTTGTCTGTTGCATTTTACATTCCTCCCCACTCCTCACTTCCGGCTAACGCTCAGGCGATCGATGCTCGTCAAGTAGAGGCCGATCGGCTAATACAGCAGGGGCTTCAACAGTATCAGACTGGTCAAATAAGAGCAGCGCTGAATTCCTGGCAACAGGCACTGCAAATTTATCGCGCCCTCAAAAACCGCCTTGGGGAAGGTGTAGCACTAGGCCTTTTAGGAGATACTTACGACTCTCTGGGCAACTCGGCCAAAGCCATTGAGTATAAGCAGCGGGCTTTAACCATCGCCCGCGAAATTAAAAACCGCCACATTGAAGGTTTGGCACTGCGCGATTTGGGAAGAGTTTACTATTCTCTGGGCAACTCGGCCAAAGCCATTGAGTATTCACAGCAGAGCTTAGCGATCGCCCGCGAAAGAAAAGACCACCAAAGAGAAGCTGTGGCACTGGGCATTTTGGGAGCCGCTTACCTCTCTCTGGGCGACTCGGCCAAAGCCATTGAGTATTCACAGCAACAGTTAGCGATCGCCCGCGAAATCAAAGACCGCCAAGGGGAAGGTTTAGCATTGGGGCATTTGGGAGGTGCTTACCTCAATCTGGGCAACTGGGCCAAAGCGATTGAGTATTCACAGCAGAGCTTAGCAATCGCCCGCGAAATTAAAAACCGCAAAGGAGAGGGTACGGCACTGGGCATTTTGGAAGCCGCTTACTACTCTCTGGGCAACTATACCAAAGCCATTGAGTATACACAGCAGAGTTTAGCGATCGCCCGCTCCATTAAAGACCGCCAAGTGGAGGGTGTGGCACTGGGCAAGTTGGGACTCGCCTACCGCTTTTTGGGCAACTATACCAAAGCGATTGAGTATTCACAGCTCAGTTTAGCCATCGCCCGCTCCATTAAAGACCGCCATTGGGAGGCTCTGGCACTGGGAAATTTGGAACTTGCTTACCTCTCTCTGGGCAACTCGGCCAAAGCCATTGAGTATGCACAGCAGAGTTTAGCTATCGCCCGCTCCATTAAAGACCGCCAGGGAGAAGGGAGGGCACTGAGGATTTTGGGAGCCGCTTACTACTCTCTGGGCAACTATACCAAAGCCATCGATTATACACAGCAGACTTTAGCGATCGCCCGCTCCATTAAAGACCGCGAAGGGGAAGGGAATGCGCTGGGCATTTTGGGACTCGCTTACGGCTCTCTGGGCAACTGGGCCAAAGCCATTGAGTATGCACAGCAGAGTTTAGCGATCGCTCGCTCCATTAAAAACCGCGAAGGGGAAGGGAATGCACTGGGCAATTTGGGGCTCGCTTACCGCTCTCTGGGCAACTGGGCCAAAGCCATTGAGTATTCACGGCAGACTTTAGCGATCGCCCGCGAAATTAAAAACCGCCGAGACGAAGGTGCTGTGCTGGGCGATTTGGGATTTGCTTACAACTCTCTGGGCAACTATGCTCAAGCCATTGAGTATTCACAGCAGAGTTTAGCGATCGCCCGCGAAATTAAAAACCGCCGAGACGAAGGTGCGGCGCTGCGCTATCTGGGAATTGCTTACGGGTCTGTGGGGAACTATGCCAAAGCGATTGAGTATACACAGCAGAGTTTAGTGATCGCCCGCTCCATTAAAGACCGTCAAGCGGAAGGGAATGCACTGGGCATTTTGGGAGCCGCTTACTACTCTCTGGGCAACTATACCAAAGGCATTGAATATACACAGCTCAGTTTAGCCAACGCCCGCTCCATTAAAGACCGCAACGGAGAAGGTGCGGCGCTCAACAACCTGGGAGCGGCGTTCTTGAGAGCTGGCAACCTCACAGAAGCTGAAAAAATGCTGTTCGATGGGATTCAAGTTTGGGAATCGATGCGGCAAATGCTCGGCTCCAACGACGCGAATAAAGTCTCCATCTTTGAAGGGCAAGAGCGCACCTATCAGACTTTACAAGAAGTCCGGGTGGCTCAGAATAACCCGATCGCCGCCTTAGAAATTGCCGAACGGGGACGCGCTCGTGCCTTTGTCGATCTCCTGACAGAACGCTTATCGTCAGGTTCTACCAATCCGATGATAAACACTTCTCCGAACCAGGAGCAAATTCGCCAAATCGCCAAAGCACAGAACGCCACTTTGGTGCAGTATTCGATCGTCTACGACGAGTTTCAGATTCAGGGAAAAAGCGAACCGCGAGAATCCGCGCTCTACATCTGGGTAATTCAACCGACAGGCGAAATTACCTTCCGCCAAGTTGACCTTAAACCCCTCTGGCAGCAACACAACGCCTCTCTAGCCAGCTTGATCGTGGGCAATCAAGAATTCCTCGCCGTCCGCAGTCGCAGCAGTCTTGGCTCCACCCAACCCCAACCCGACTTACCGACACTGCATCAACTGCTGATCGATCCCATTGCCAGCCTCCTACCCACAGACCCCAATGCCCGCGTCATTTTCATTCCCCAAGGTGCCCTGTTCCAGGTGCCCTTTCCGGCCCTGCAAGATGCCAGCGGCACTTACTTAATCGAAAAACACACGATTCTCACCGCCCCCTCGATTCAAGTATTGGATTTGACTCGACAACAACGACAGAAGTTAGCACAGAAGCCAGTCAACAGCAGCAGGGCTCTAGTATTGGGCAATCCCACCATGCCAAGCGTGTCTCTCTCTCTGGGAGAGCCCAAACAGCAATTGTCTCCTCTACCTGGAGCCGAAGCTGAAGCGATCGCGATCGCGCCTCTGCTCAACACTCAAGCCATCACAGGCGCACAAGGGACAAAAGCTGCGATCGTTCAAAAAATGCCCCAAGCATCGACTATTCACTTGGCAACGCATGGATTGCTGGATGATGTGCATGGATTGGGAAGTGCGATCGCCCTGGCTCCTTCTGGTAGCGATGACGGCTTATTGACCGCAGAAGAGATTTTCGACATGAAACTGCAAGCAAATTTAGTCGTTTTGAGTGCTTGCAACACTGGAGAAGGCAGAATTACCGGGGACGGGGTGATTGGTTTGTCGCGTGCGTTGATTTCGGCAGGCGTTCCCAGCGTGATTGTTTCTTTATGGGCGGTTCCCGATGCGCCGACATCGGAATTGATGCAGGCATTTTATCAAAACCTTCAGAAGAATCCGAATAAAGCACAGGCACTTCGGCAGGCAATGTTAACCACGATGAAAACTCATCCTGGGCCGCGAAATTGGGCAGCGTTCACCTTAATTGGGGAGGCAGAGTAAGTTTTTATTAATAGCGAATTGGCTCAATGTTTTTCTCCTAAATTTTCTCCTAAATTATATCAATTCCGGTTGTACCGGAATAATAGAGCAGACGGCAGTGCGGTTTCCCTACCCAAAATAACATTGTAGGGAAACGGCACTGCCGTCTCCTTTTCGGATACTAATAATTCCGATGCAATCGGAAATGCTCTTTATTCTTTAGTCGGCGCAGGCCGACTTTGTTTGTTTAGACGCGGTTGAAACCGCCGAGTTATTTTCTCAATCTCAAAACTGATGGAAATGAACCATCTACTCTACATATTCACATATATTGCACTTTCCCGCAATCTATTTTGCACCCCGTACTTCATCAAGTCTGTGGGTAGAACGAATGATTTTCTCATCTGGGTTGCTTAAGATTTAAGTCAAGTGTTAAGAGGATTTTTTTTATGGCTTTACAACCAGATCTGTCAGAATCTAGACAATTACTTGGCGACAATACATCCGAATTTGTTACTTTGTCGATCGCAGAGGCAACTAATTTTCCTTTGGGAGCTTGGATGCTTGCAGGTGACGATTTCGTCACTGGCTCAACAGCTAATGATTTGGTTTATGGCAATGAAGGAGAAGATATTATCAGCGGGGATTTGGGCAACGATTCTTTATTCGGAGGAAAAGGTAAAGACTTCCTGATTGGAGATGAGGGAAATGACTCTCTCAGCGGCGGTCAAGATGCAGATTTTCTGATAGGTGCTGCGGGAAATGATATTCTCTTGGGCGGTAGAGGCAATGATTTTTTAGTCAGCGGTAACGGAAATGACACTCTGGTGGGAGGTTTGGGTCGCGACATTTTAGGAGCTTTGGATGATAATAATAGTTCAATCAAAATCGGGGGCAGCAATTTGTACGTCGTCCAAGCAGAACCCGGAGTTACAGATGTCAATAATGCCGATTTTATTGTAGGTTTCAGAGTTGGCGCCGATAGAATTGGATTGGCAGGCGGTTTGACTGCTAGCGATGTAGACTTGCAATACGTGACAAACGTGACAGTTTTATTTGGGTTTGATGCACCAGAAAGTGCCAAACTCTTTACCCCGCCAGGTGCCTTCGATACTCAACCGATACAGAGTCAAGGCACTCTAATTAAAGTTAGGAATTCCGGCGACATATAGCATTTCTTAGAAAGATGAGGTATAATATAACTGACTTAAACGGAGTGAAAAATATAGAACTTCAAAATGTTATACAGCTCTAATTAAATAGGGCGATCTTCGAGCAGTAGTCCCTCGACCCGCAGCAGTCACTAGAATGACAACTATCTCAAATTTTAGCAAGGATCACGCATTAGTAAAAATGAAAACTTATTCGATTGATTTTAGACAAAAAATTATGGATGTGTACCATAATGAACCGCTGTCACAAAGAGCAATAGCTAACCGTTTTTGTGTAGCCCTAAGTTTTGTCCAAAAATTGGTTAAACAGTATCGTGACACCCAAAACATTGCTCCTCGCACTGAGCGATGTGGAGTCAAATTAAAACTGAATGCAGAACAACTGCTAATTTTAGCGGAATTGATTGAAGCAAACAATGATGCAACTCTCGAAGAACTCCGTTATTTACTGTACCAAAAAATTGGTTTTACCATCAGCGTAGCAACGATGGGAAGAATGGCAAAACTCTTAAACATGACTTTGAAAAAAAAACTCTTTTCCCGTCAGACAAAGGCACTGACAGGGTTCAGAACCTGCGATACGAGTTCTGGCAAAAAATTAGAGAAGTTTGTTTCAAAGACTTAATATTCATTGATGAATGTGGAGTAAACTTGGCAATGGTTAGGTTATATGCTCGATCTCTAAAAGGTTCAAGAGCCAAGGGATCAAAACCGAATAAACGCGGAAGAAATGTCTCAATAATTGGAGCTATATCGGTCAAAGAAGTCCTAACATCAGTTAATTTAATAGGTACAACTGATGCAATTACATTTGAGGCTTTTATTATCCGAAAATTAGTGCCAAAGTTATGGAAAGGTGCTTGTGTAGTCATGGATAATTGTACTATTCATACCGGAGAAGAAGTAGAAAAAGCCATCCAAAAAAAAGGGGCTAAATTAATATACTTGTCGCCCTATTCGCCGGATTTCTCCCCAATTGAAAATTTATGGTCAAAACTTAAAAATATTCTCCGTTCTATCAAGACACCTAATTATAAAGAGTTAGCAAAAGCCATAGAGTTTGCATTTAGTGAAGTTACATCAGCAAATATTTGGAATTGGTTTACTCACTGCTGTTATTGTACCTCACCTTTGTAAGAAATGCTATAGTAGGCTTTGTGTCAAATGTAAGAGTGGCCGATCTTCAAGGTAGTATTATCTCTGCTCCGGGATTTTGATCGCTTTTTACAGCTTCGTAGCGAGGAATAAATTCCTCATCAATGGCTCTTGAAAACTTCAGTGCCTAAAAGCGACATTTATATCTGAAAGAGGACTAATGAGTTATATTCTTCAGTCCTCTTTTAGAGGACTTGCGCTATGAGACAGGGAATTAATTCCCTGGCGGACTGTGGAATGAATCTTTGTTCGCGATCGCGTCTCAATAATCTTAACACTGATGGAAGTGAACCATCTACTCTACATATTCACCTACATTGCACTTTCCCGCAATCTCTTTTGCACCCCGTACTTGATCAAGTCTGTGGGTAGAACGGATGATTTTTCGATCTGGGCTGCGTAAGATTTAAATCAACAATGAATCTAAATATCTGAGGTTTTAAATTATGTTAGACATCACAACTAATCCTAACGATCGCCTTTTGTTCAATCAACAGCCAAACGATCTCGCACAATCAACATTTCCGGCTAACAGCCACTTGCTCAACCCAGCGATCGAGCCATTGAATATTCCTGGTTATAGTGCTGAATCTAGCTTGACTAATTCCACAGCATCCAGCTTCGACCCACAGACACAGATAGCAGATTTTATTGTAGCTAATGCAGGCGCTGGCTTCAGTTACTCTGCGAGCGATCGAGTTAGTGGCGATGTCGCCGATTCTCAACTCAAACCGCAGTCACAATCGGCGAATGTAAACGCAGATCCGCTAACAGGAACGATATCTGCTTCCCAGTTGAATTTTGCCGATCCAGGGAACTCTCTTTCGATAGCTCGTAATATTGTTGGTGTTGAAAATGGTAGCATCAACTTAACTGATTTTGTCGGAGTTGGAGATTCCAACCATTTCTATCGATTCGATATCAACACTAAGAGCAATTTTAGCCTGCGTCTAGACGGTTTGAGAGCGGATGCTGACGTAAAGCTAATTCAAGATAGAAACCACAACGGTGTAGTTGATTTTGGGGAAACTATTGACTACTCTCTTGAGAGTGGCATCGTCCCCGATGTCATTAATGTATCCAATCTGGCTCCCGGAACATACTATGTCCAAGTCTCTAGCTTCTTAGGCAACTCTACTAATTACAACCTGAATCTTTCTGCCACCTCTATTCCTGAACTAAATATTTCCACACCTAGCGGCCCTTTTAATAGTAATTACGGCTACGGTTTGGTGAATGCAAATGCAGCAGTTTCCACCACCTTAAACCGCTCAAATCCTTTTCCAGATCTTCCCGATTTGGGCGGGAATAATTGGGCGCTAGATGCCATAAATACACCGGAAGTTTGGACTCAGAACATTACAGGAAATGGGATTGTTGTAGCTGTCGTGGATAGTGGTGTTGACTACAGCCATCCTGACTTGGATGACAATATTTGGCGGAACGCTGGTGAAATTGCTGGAAACGGCATCGATGACGATCGCAACGGATACATTGATGATATTCGGGGTTGGGATTTTGTGGCTAGCGACGACAACCCAATGGATCTGGATTTATACGGTCACGGGACTCACATAGCAGGTGCGATCGCGGCGGAACGAAATGATTTTGGCATCACAGGAGTTGCGCCCAATGCTAAGATTATGCCTGTCAGAGTGTTAGACACCTTTGGTTACGGCGAGTTGAATAATGTTGCGGCTGGAATCCGGTATGCTGCTGATAATGGAGCCAATGTAATTAACCTCAGCTTGGGAAATGAGTTTTACCCTTCCAACCTGGTGAATGACGCAATTGAGTATGCAAATAACAAAGGCTCTGTTGTGGTGATAGCAGCGGGAAATTCGGGTTTTAGCCAACCTGATTACCCAGCTCGTAATGCCGATCGCTTGGGAATTGCAGTGGGCAGCATTGATATAAACGGCAGGATGGCTGACACCTCGAACCGTGCGGGTTCCACAGCTTTGGATTACCTAGTTGCTCCGGGAGTAGACATCTATTCTACAACTCCCTATAGCACCTATGACACCCTAACTGGCACATCTATGGCAACGCCACAGGTAGCGGGTGTAGCGGCTTTAGTTTTGAATGCTAATCCGACTTTAACTCCAGCTCAAGTTGAGTACATTTTGACGACAACAGCTAATCGGAATGCGTTGATAGGATAGCATTGCAAATTTCCACTTAAGTCCTGCGGACATTAATCGAGCATTAGAGCAGACGGCTCTGGATATGGACGATCTAAACACGCCAGGTTTTGATTTTGGACTTGACTATGCCAGTGGGTAATGGTTTGAATCAAACCGATCGGGCGATCGCTAAAATTGTCGTCTAATTCAGATTAGAGTCCCCATCCCTGCGGCGAGATTGGGGAGACAGAGTAAGCTTCTATGAAGGTCGATCGCCTGTGGCAGATTGAGGCGATCGCACGACGACGGCAGAAAGAGCGATCGGGCTAATTCTCTAAATTCCAACTCTAGAATTCTATGCTGTATTCCCCCTTTAAGCGGCTCAAATCGACCCACTCTAGGCTCACTCATGTTTTCCTAGCTTCCATTTCCCTATTCCTGGTTGCCACTATGTCCCCATTAACTAATCCTGACTCTCAATTCCCAGCGATGGCTCAAACTACTGATGCTCGTGAAGCAGAGGCCGATCGGCTCTTGCAGCAGGGCACCCAACAATATCAGACTGGGCAATTCCAAGCAGCGCTGAATTTCTGGCAACAGGCACTGCCAATTTATCGCGCCCTCAAAAACCGCCAAGGAGAGGGTTGGGCACTGGGCAATCTGGGAATGGCTTACCAATCTCTGGGCAATTATGCCAAAGCCATTGAATATGCACAGCAACATTTAGCCATCACCCGGGAAATTAAAGACCGTCAAACAGAAGGTTTGGCACTGGCCGATTTGGGACGTGCTTACTACTCTCTGGGCAACTGGGCCAAAACCATTGAATATTCACAGCAAAGTTTAGCCATCGCCCGCGAAATTAAAGATCGGAAAACAGAAAGTTGGGCTCTGGGCAATTTGGGACGTGCTTACCTTGATCTGGGCAACTCGGCCAAAGCCATTGAGTATTTACAGCAGAGTTTAGCCATCGCCCGCGAAATTAAAGACCGTCAGAGAGAGGGTGCAGCACAGGGCAATTTGGGAGCCGCTTACCTCTCTCTGGGCAACTATGTGCAAGCCATTGAGTATTCACAGCTCAGTTTAGCCATCGCGCGCGAAATTAAAGACCGTCAGAAGGAGGGTGCAACACTGGGCAATTTGGGAACCGCTTACCTCTCTCTGGGCGACCATACCAAAGCCATTGAATATACACAGCAACAGTTAGCCATCGCCCGCGAAATTAAAGACCGCCACAGTGAAAAGGTGGCACTGGGCAATTTGGGAGTCGCTTACCACTCTATGGGCGACCATACCAAAGCCATTGAGTATTCACAACAACATTTAGCTATTGCCCGTGAAATTAATGACCGCAAGGAGGAGAGTCGGGCACTAAAAAATTTGGGAGGTGCTTACCTCTCTCTGGGCAATTATGCCAAAGTCATTGAGTATTCGCAGCAACATTTAGCTATCGCCCGTGAAATTCAAGACCGCCAGCAGGAGAGTCTCGCACTAAGCAATTTGGGAGAGGCTTATTTGTATCTGGGCGACCATATCAAAGCCATTGAATATATACAGCAACAGTTAGCTATCGCCCGCGCAATTAAAGACCGTAAGTTGGAGGGTCTAACACTAGGCAGTTTGGGAGAGGCTTACCGCTTTCTGGGCAACTATACCAAAGCCATTGAGTATTCACAGCAACACTTAGCCATCGCCCGCGAAATTCAAGACCGTGAGGGGGAGGGTATAGCACTAGACAATTTGGGAATGGCTTACCGCTTTCTGAGCAACTATGCCAAAGCCATCGAGTATTCACTGAAATATTTAGCTATCGCCCGCTCCATTAAATACCGCCAAGGAGAATGTAGGGCACTGGGCAATTTGGGATTCACTTACCTCTATCTGGGCGACTCGGCCAAAGCCATTGAGTATGCACAGCAAAGTTTAGCGATTGCCCGTGAAATTAAAGACCGCCAAAGTGAGGGTATGGCACTGGGTAATTTGGGAGGTGCTTACATCGCTCTGGGAAACTCGGCCAAAACCATTGAGTATTCACAGCAGTGGTTAGCTATCGCCCGCGAAATTAAAGACCGCTCAGCGGAGGCTGCGTCACTGGGCAATTTGGGAATCGCTTACCTCTATCTGGAAAACTATGCCAAAGCCATTGAGTATTCACAGCAACAGTTAGCCATCGCCCGCGAAATTAAAGACCGCCGGGCGGAGGGTATAGCACTCAACAACCTCGGATTGGCGTTCTTGAGAGCTGGCAAGCTTACAGAAGCCGAAAAAATGCTCGTCAATGGGATTCAAGTTTTGGAATCGAGGCGGCAAATGCTCGGCTCCAACGACGCGAATAAAGTCTCCATCTTTGAAGGACAAGCTATGACTTATAGCCTTCTACAACAAGTTCGAGTGGCTCAGAATAACCCGATCGCCGCTTTAGAAATTGCGGAACGGGGACGTGCTCGTGCCTTTGTCGATCTCCTGACAGAGCGCTTATCAACTGGTGATGCCAATCCGGTCATCGCCTCTGCTCCCAACCAGGAGCAAATCCGCCAAATCGCCAAAGCACAGAATGCCACTTTGGTGCAGTATTCGATCGTCTACGACGAGTTTCAGATTCAGGGCAAACAAGTATGGCGAGAATCCGCGCTCTACATTTGGGTGATTCAACCTACGGGCGAAATTACCTTCCGGCAGGTTGACCTCAAACCTCTCTGGCAGAAACACAACGCCTCTCTAGACAGCTTAATCGCGGGCAATCAAGAATTCCTCGCCGTCCGCAGTCGCAGCAGTCTTGGCTCCACCCAACCCCAACCAGACTTACCGACACTGCATCAACTGCTGATCGATCCCATTGCCAGCCTCCTACCCAAAGACCCTAATGCCCACGTCATTTTCATTCCTCAACGATCGCTTTTCCAGGTACCCTTTGGGGCCCTGCAAGATGAAGGCGGCACTTACTTAATCGAAAAACACACGATTCTCACCGCCCCCTCGATTCAAGTATTGGATTTGACTCGACAACAGCGGCAAAAGTTAGCACAGAAGCCAGTCAACAGCAGCAGGGCTCTAGTATTGGGCAATCCCACCATGCCTAGTGTGTCTGCCTATCTCGGAGCTCCCAAACAACAATTGTCTCCTCTACCTGGGGCCGAAGCCGAAGCGATCGCGATCGCCCCTCTGCTCAACACCCAAGCCATTACGGGCGCACAAGGGACAAAAGCTGCGATCGTCCAAAAAATGCCCCAGGCATCTATTATTCATCTGGCAACCCATGGATTGCTGGATGATGTGCGCGGATTGGCAAGTGCGATCGTCCTGGCTCCTTCTGGTAGCGATGACGGCTTATTGACCGCAGAAGAGATTTTCGATATGAAACTGCAAGCAAATTTAGTTGTTTTGAGTGCTTGCAACACTGGAGAAGGCAGAATTACCGGGGATGGTGTGATTGGTTTGTCGCGCGCTTTGATTTCGGCAGGCGTTCCCAGCGTGATTGTTTCTTTATGGGCGGTTCCCGATGCGCCGACATCGGAATTGATGCAGTCGTTTTATCAAAACCTTCAGAAGAATCCGAATAAAGCACAGGCACTTCGGCAGGCAATGTTAACCACGATGAAAACTCATCCCCAGCCGCGAAATTGGGCAGCGTTCACGTTAATTGGGGAGGCAGAGTAAGGACGATCGCTCTAATCTGCTTGTCCCGATCGATCTGATAGATGTTGTGCATTGAAATTGTATATTTCAATCCCATATCAAAACTTGTCAAATCCTCTCCCCGTCTCCCCCTCTTCCCCTCTAGTACCATAGACAATCTAGATGCACGACAGCTTACTGCCCCTATCGCGAAACGGGCGGCTGCAAAACTTTAGCATCCTTTGCTATTTCCGCTGACTCCAAAACCGGCTCTAACACCGGAGAAGGAATCGGCACTTCTTCAACTACCTGATGCTTTTCCAAAGTCAAACGAGACTGCGACGAACCCGACAATCTTTTCAACAATTTCGGTGTCGGATCGTACAACAAATAAATTATTCTATCGCCTGCTTGCCAAATCTGGGTCGCCGACACTACTTGCAAGTATCCTTGCCTTTCCAGCAGCAGCGGCGCCAACTCCTCGGCTTGAACTAAAGCTTGTAAGTGAGCAATCTGAAACTGCAATCCCTCACTTTTTAACTCAGTTTCCCCCAATTTTACTTCGCCATCGCTCAAATATTCGTTCCAATCCTTCAGCGACAAATCGGAGACAAAAGCTTGATTGATTTTAGTCTGATTTGCAGGCGTATTTGCTTGCGGATCTTTGGGGAATATTGCCAAAACCCTCGGCGGTGCAAACTCTTCGGCCGCCCGCTGAGCTAACACTAAGTTTACCTCGCCGTTGTTAGTCATTGCCAAAAAAGTTCCCATCGAATCGAGTCCGGCTTCTTCTAACACGCTGTGGTCGAGAGCACTGCTCAAAAACACCCGCAAACCCTCTCGTTCTGCTTGTGCACAAGCTTCCGGGTCGGTGTCAATAATTGCCACCGATTCTCCGCGTTCTTGAAACAAGCGAGCAATTAATCTGCTCAAAGGATTTGACCCCACAATTGCAGCACCTGTTGCCGATTTGGAGGTGATGCCCAAAAGTTGAGCCATCCGTCCGGCAGTTAGTCCCTGGACGAAAACTGTCATAATAATTGTTAGGAAAACTAAGGCTTTAATCGAGTCGCCGCCGTTGATTCCCCGCTGGGTGAGCAAAATTGCAAATAAAGATGCGATCGAGGCTGAGACAATTCCCCTCGGGGCTACCCAACAAACAAATAATTTCTGCCGCCAATTCAGTCCGCTGTTCCAAGTACACAGCCAAACGTTGATCGGCCGCACTACCCACATTAAAGCTAAAACGGTAAACACACTTCCCCAACCGAGGGCGACCACACTAGCGAGCGATAAATCGGCCGCCAGCAGCACGAACAGCATAGAAATAGCCAGGACTGTGAGTTGACCTTTAAACCTCCTCAGCAGCCTTTCTTCCGGCACAGCAGCGGCTCTGAGGACGATGCCGGATAGGACTGTTGCCATCAGTCCCGATTCGCTGCGGATTTCTTCTGCTAAGCCGAAAAATCCCCACAAACTGGCTAACACTACTAAGTTTTTGAGGTCTTCTGAGAGAAATTGCGATCGCTTGAGAATGAATCCGAGCAGCCAACCGCCCACAACTCCGACGACTGCGCCAACGAAAAGCCGCACGATTAAATCTCGGAACAAAACCAGCAAATCAGCATTGCCGTTTAAAACAATATTCAGCACCAATACCGCCAGAATTGCCCCGACAGGATCGATTAAAACGCCTTCTGCTTCTAGCAAGGAGGCGACTTTTTTGTCAACAGATACTTGTTTGAGCAAAGGGCCGATTACTGTCGGGCCTGTGACGACTACTAGAGAAGCATACAAAAATGCGATCGGCCAGGGAAATTCCCCCAACCAGTGTGCGGCCATTCCGCCACCAATTAGCGTAATTAAAGTGCCTACCGTAACTAAATTGCGGATGCTGCCGGAAAGTTTTCCTAAATCTCGCAATTCCAAATTCAAGCCGCCTTCAAACAGAATTAACGCTACGCAAAGCGATACCATAACTTCCAAACCGCTGCCCAGCAGATTGGGGTGCAGCACTCCCAAGCAGTCTGGGCCGGCTAAAATGCCAAACAACAGCAAAAAGACGATCGCCGGAACTTTCAGATAGGCGGCCAGAACTTGAGCGCTGATGCCACAGATGACGGTCATGACCATCAACAGGGTGATGTTAAAGGGGATTTCCATAGATATAATTGTTACAGGCTGCCCGCTTAGTTTTCAATGTTCGATCGCGGGTAATGGCAGTGCAGGCGCTATTTTCGGCGCAGCTTACAAACTCGGCACGGCCCTGGATTTTTCCCAATAAGATTAAAAAACCTTGATAGTCGCTATAACTTTATCAGATAATTCTCTGGGCGTCAAAGATGGGAGTAAGCTGTAGCTAAGCGAGAGATTGTCTGTTATGTTCCAGAGTCCGAGGGGGATGCGGGCACAGAGGGAGAGGATTTGACGAATTTTGATGGGAAGTCAATCTTAAATCTCCAATAGCAAGATTGGCCGGCTTTTCCATTCTAGAGCGCTTCAACCCCCAGATTCATCTGTTGAGTGAATCTCCAATCAAAAAGCTCACACATCAAATCGATCGCCCCCAGACTCATCTTTAGACGGAGCATCTCAATGAAAGCAGCCAAGCTAGAAATTGGATGCAGAAGACAGGAGGCAGAAGGAAAGAGCCAGAAGAACTGTTTTTACAAATAGGAGAGCCTCCCTCTTTAGAGTAGATTTCCCATCTAAAATCTCAACTCTCAAGATTCATCTGTAGAGTCAATCTCAAATCTCAACTCTCAAATCTATAATCGATTGGCATTCTGCCACCTGCGAAAAAACTCCGATAGAATGGTCGGCGAAATTCGCCCTTCCAGCCAATCTAAAGCCTGGTTTTGGTTTGGTGCGGCCCGATAAAATTTGCACGCATCTATCAGCCGAATCGGAGAATTAGTGACAGTAGATTGAGAGCGCCACTTTTGGGCAAACTCGGTAATAATAGCCGGAGAAATTTGTTTTTGCAGCCAATCTAAAGCTTGGTCTTGTTGTGCTAAACCGCGATAAAATTTGCCCACATCTATCAATCGCAAATTACTATCTTGAGGTAAGGCAGTTGCCCGCCATTTTTGAGCAAATTCCCCTAAAACAGAGTTAGAAACTTGACTTTGCAGCCAAATTAAGGCTGTATCTTGGCTAGCGCTAGCTTTATAAGACGAGAATACCTGAGTCAGCCGCACGTTTGATATGGGAGTGGGAGTCGGAGCGGGAGTCGGCTGCGGGACTGGTTTTGGGGCTGGAGGGGGACGATTACTTTGGGAGCTTTTCGCATCAAAGCGGCCCAAGTTTTGAGGGTTGCAATGCCGTCTGGATTGAGACCTTGAGATTTCTGAAACGAGATGAGCGCTGCTGTGGTGGTTGCTCCAAATTTAGCATCCATCGCGCCTTGATAAAAACCTTTAATTCTTAATTCCCTCTGGATGTCTGCAACTTTATAACTTTGGGCGCCTTCTCGGACGCTTTCAAAAATATTGGTGTCTACATTGCCCGATACGCCGGACACGCTGCCGCTGTCGCTGTACTGCCAAAAAGTCCAAGTTTTCCAGCCGCCGGGAACCCAAGGTTCCTCAGCACTGGTATAGTGAGCAATCCACAGTGGATAATCGGCAAACCGTTTTGTCCCCAAGTTGTCCCAGAAACCGGGGTACGTGTAGATAATCGGTCGCATCAAGGTGGCTTTTTCGACTGCTTCTAGCCAAATTGCGGCTCGATCGCACAATTGAGTCGCACTCAAACCGCCTGTAGTTTCCACATCCAAGACTGGCGGCAAATCCCCCGGTTCGAGTTTTACAGTTTTCAAGAACAAATCTATTTGTCCTTGAATGCTGCTTGCAGGTCGAAAAAAGTGGTAAGCACCCCGTTGAATCCCCGCCGCTTTCATCGCCGCCCAATTGCGAGCGAAACTTTGGGCAACGAACGTTGCACCCTCGGTCGATTTGACAAAACTGAAGACAATACCATCCCGGGCAACTGCTTGCCAATTGACATTGGGCTGGTAGTCGGAAACATCTATACCGCGAATACTCATATTACGAAGAGTTGAGAAAAGCTGGGTTGGTCTGAAGCAGCGACTCGATTAAGGGTAGATTAAATTGTAATGCTAAGTCGCTAAGTGTTTTTTTTGCAGGGGAGATAGTGCAAATGAACTTCGATCGAATAGAACCCGGCCCTGGTGAAGAGTCTGTTTGGGATTACCCGCGTCCCCCTCGGCTTGAGGAATTGACCAAACACGTACAGATAATTTTTAATGGAGTGACGATCGCAGACACGCGCCGCCCTCAGCGGGTATTGGAGACAAGCCACCCTCCTGTCTACTATATCTGCCCCGATGACATCAAAATGGAATATTTGCACAAAACTTTACGGGGTTCTTGGTGCGAGTGGAAGGGACAAGCCGGTTATTACACTGTGACGGTGGGAGAAAAGGAAGTAGTAAATGCTGCTTGGTTTTATCCCAATCCCAGCCAAGTCTTTGAGGCTATTAAAGATTATGTAGCTTTTTATCCGAGCAAGATGGAGGCCTGTTATGTGGACGGGGAATTAGTGCAATCTCAACCAGGGGATTTTTACGGCGGCTGGATTACCAAAGATATTGTCGGCCCGTTTAAGGGAGGCCCAGGAACTTGGGGGTGGTGAGGGAAGGTTGAGTTTTGAGTTTTGAGTTGAGAACAGGGGGATAAACCACGTTTTTTTTACGCCAAACCTCGTTACAGCCTCGACCCCTGTTTAACAACCCGGTTTCTTGAGTTTGTTGGCGCCGTGAATAAGTTGAAGACTGGCGCACAAACCGATTTTTTTACGATGCAAAAAGCCAACAGTAAAAAAATGAATAATAATTCAATAGCTCTCTAATTGAGTGAGGATGAATCAATGCAAGGCCATGCAGGCAAGACAGAAGCTAACGCAGCAGGTTATCCCTTTACATAAACAGTGTAGTCAAGAATACAGCGACTGCTCATAAATAAATGTTAGTATAAGTTAATATCTGACACTAGCTTTGTTGCTTCTTTATTATTTATTTATTCGGATCTGCGCTGTGTCTGTTGAATTTATCCCGCCATCTAACTCGCCAGAAAAACTACCAAAAAATCTATCTTTAGAGTCTACTCTTAAGGATATGGCTGTATTCAATTTTCAAGTTGAAGCTTCATCCTTAGCTAAAGAATTAGCTCCGTTATTTCAAGCTCACCCGCTGCTTCCGGGAGTTATCTTGACCGTAAAAGGCGAATTTTTAGGGATGATATCGCGCCGGCGATTTATGGAACGCATGAGCCGCCCTTACGGACTAGATACATTTGCTGGCAGACCCATTATGGCTTTGTATCAAATAGCTCAAACTGATATTTTGATTTTACCAGGAGTAGCCTTAATTGTCGTGGCAGCTCAGCGAGCCATGCAGCGGCAGCCCGAACTGCTTTACGAGCCGATTGTTGTGCAGTTAGAACCTCAAGTTTACCGACTGTTAGACGTGCATCAAGTATTGGTAGCTTTATCCAAAATTCACCAACAAGCTACTGGGTATATTAGGGAACTGTATTACAATTTAGCGGTCACACAAGCCGAGTTAGAAGCAGCTAATTCTCAATTACAATCAGCTAATTCCGAATTGTATCGCCTTGCCAACTCAGATGGGTTAACTCAGGTGGCGAACCGCCGCTGTTTTAACGAATACTTAGAGAAAAAATGGCAAGAATTGGGAGAAGCAGCAGCAGAACTATCTTTAATTTTATGCGATGTTGACTTTTTTAAGAAATACAACGATACTTACGGACATCAGGCGGGAGATGCTTGCTTGCAGCAGGTAGCCCAAGCTATTTTGGAAGCCGTAAATTACTCAGCAGGCGAAGTTTCGGGTGAGACTCTGGTAGCCCGTTACGGAGGCGAAGAATTTGCAGTGATTTTGCCTCGGACTTCACCTGAAATAGCTGTCTGGATTGCAGAGAAAATTCGAGTGTGGATCAAAGAACTAAAAATTGAACACGTTAATTCGGAGGTGTGTTCTCTCGTGACGCTGAGTTTGGGGGTAGCGAGTACGTTTCCTCGATCGTCCGCAGCACAAAAAAACTTGATGGCAGCGGCAGACCGCGCGCTTTATCAAGCTAAACACCGAGGGCGCGATCGAGTAATTTTAGATTTTAGATTTTAGATTTTAGATTGGAAAAAGTTATCCAGGGATTTATCCGTGGGCTTGTTTAATGGTTTCGCTCACAGATTGTCTGGCAAATCGCCGATCGACCTGCCGATGCTAGCCAGCAATTTCTCGAAAGCTTTCATCTGCTTGAGGGTGAACGTGGGTACATTCTTTCCCAACTCCCAACGGCTGATGGTTTGCGACGAAACGCCAAGCTCTCGCGCCAAATCTTCCTGACTCATCTCCAGTTCTTCCCCGAGCTTATTCAAATGCGACTCTTCATCTTCTGGTCGCGGAACGGGCTTTTTCGGCATAACTTCGATCGCAGATTTTTCCGATCAGATGATTAAACATCTTACTTCCTTCCTCGGAGAAGATTATCTACTTGTGATTCTTCCTGACTCTTCCTTCGCGTTTTTCACGTCTTCGCGGTTCAATCATACTAATTTTTCCGACCCGAAAACAGTAATTAAACAACAAACAGATCGCGCCACGGTACGACGCATAGCTGGAGGGGTGCGATCGCTCCTATTCTCATTTGAAATGTTATCGCGCGATCGTCCCGTGCCTACAAAGACTCGCACCAAGCACGCTCCGCCGTCCAGTGTCTGTCTGAAGATTCATAAATCCTCAACCCATCCAACCCGGCATTTTGGATCATCTCCTCAAGTTCATCCACCGTAAATGCTGCTTGCAACGAATCGCTGAATAACTGTTTCTGATGCGAGTTGCAATCTCCCGCATACATCTCGACTAAATGAGTCCTCATTGCCTCATCCATAGGTCGGAGTAAATCCCGCAAAAATATTGCTCCGTTCGGTTTTAATACCCGCTTGACTTCCTGCAAAAACGGCAGTGGATCTGGCAAATGGTGAATAATGCTGTTGGAAATAACCATGTCAAAATAATTGTCAGGGTAAGGCATTGCCTTAGCATCAATTAATGCGAGATTAATTTGCGATCGCACGCCCGCCTTTTCCACATTTTCTGCCCCGACTTTCAGCATATTTGCGGACAAATCAATGCACGTCAATTTCCATGCTGGTCGGAGTTGACAAAGGGCGATCGGAATTCTCGCCGTACCCGTCCCCGCATCCAAAACGTTTCCAAAAACCGGCCCCAACGCCGCAGCACTCTGAGCAAAAGCAGCATTAACCTCAGCAAAGTCCATCGAATCGTATTCGATCGCCTCTTCCAAGGAATCCATCACTTCCGGTTCTAAAACTCGCTGCATAGAATTTATCTCGTTATCTGGCATTTTCATATAGGGGCTCAGTTTCGCCTGCAAAAGCTCGACTAACTCCGGTTCCATATATTCGTAATTGTCCGGGATTTGCAGACAAATAAGCTTCTTGCCTTCGAGACTTTCGGGAAATTTGCTGCGGAGTCGATCGCCATGCTTCTTCTCCATCACAAATATCAAATCCGCCCAACCGACAAGACCCTCAGTGACTCTAATTCTTGCACCTTTTTCCGTTCCAGCCGATCGCACGCTGTAGCCACTAATCTTCTGGCATATCTTCTCGGCAGTCAAACTCCTCCACTTATTCCGGCTGCACACAAACAATATCTTGATTTTATCCATTCAGACACAAATACAAAATTCTATGTTAATCGTGGCACGGGCGTCCCGCCTGTGCTTGCGAAGCGGTTAAAAAGTTCGAGCGAATTTCCCCCCGAGCGCACCTTGCATACCACAAATCATGTACTTTGTCAAACTAACCCAAATCTCCGTTAGAATTCTTAAATCATAAAATGCGGATTTTGCATAAACAATTCTACTTATTACATTTGCAGAGTTCGTTAATTTTACGGTTTTAAAAGCTTTCAGCGTCAAAAATTTAAATTAGTCATAATGCCCCTGGATTGTGAAAATCCTACCACAAGCCTCAAAGCAAGTAAATAGGTAAAATAATTGAGAATGAAGTCAATAATTTTGGTCGTCTTTAGATTTTATTAAGATTTCAGCCGTCTAAATAGATCGAACATTTAAAACTAAATCGACTTTTAGATTGTTTTTGCTTATAAAACAACCTGGAGTTGCCCCGAAGACCGATCGACCCTCAAAAATAGATACAGATGGTCGATCGCCCAATGGCATCAAACCAAACTCGATCGAACTCTGCTAGAATCTGTAAAACGAAGTCGTTATGAGTTTGAATAAATAGCTATGACCGAACAAACCGTAGAAAACTTAGTAATTATCGGCTCAGGGCCCGCAGGCTACACCGCAGCCATCTACGCCGGGAGGGCAAACCTGAAACCCATAGTGTTTGAAGGCTACCAAGCGGGAGGCGTCCCCGGCGGTCAACTGATGACCACCACAGAAGTAGAAAACTTCCCCGGTTTCCCAGAAGGGATCACCGGGCCGCAGCTCATGGATCGAATGAAAGCTCAAGCAGCGCGCTGGGGTGCAGAATTATACACAGAAGATGTAACTTACGTAGATTTGAGCCAGCGGCCGTTTACAGTGCGCTCAGAAGACAGAGAAATCAAAACCCACACGATAGTAATCGCTACAGGCGCGACGGCGAAAAGGCTGGGGCTGCCTAGCGAACACGTATTTTGGAGTCACGGGATTTCGGCCTGTGCGATTTGCGACGGCGCTACCCCAATTTTTAAAGGAGTAGATTTAGCTGTAATCGGCGCGGGCGATACCGCAGCGGAAGAATCTATTTATTTGACAAAATACGGCTCTCACGTACATATGCTGGTGCGGCGGGCTCAAATGCGCGCCAGCAAAGCCATGCAAGACCGAGTGCTGAGCAATCCCAAAATTACCGTGCACTGGAACACCGAAGCACTGGATATCTTGGGCGAAGCGGGCGGGAAAATGGACGGGGTGAGACTTAGAAATATCGAGACCGGCGCCGAGAGCGATTTGCTGGTGAAAGGATTGTTTTACGCGATCGGTCACACTCCCAACACTCAACTCTTCCAAGGTCAGCTAGAACTCGACGAAATAGGTTATATCACCACCAAACACGGTTCGGTAGAAACCAGCGTCGAGGGAGTTTACGCCGTCGGCGACGTGCAAGACCACGAGTTTCGCCAAGCAATCACCGCCGCCGGTAGCGGCTGCATGGGGGCGATGCTGGCAGAACGTTGGCTGTCAGTCAACGGTTTAATGCAGGAATTCCATCAAACTGAGGAATCCGAGCAACCCGTCGCAGCGCCGGAAGCTCAAAAAGTACGCAAAACCAGCGCGAACTTTGATATCACAGACACGCGCCACGAAGGAGGTTATGCTTTGCGGAAGTTGTTCCACGATAGCGATCGACTGATTGTGGTCAAATATGCCTCTCCGAGTTGTGGGCCTTGCCACAGCCTCAAGCCGATTTTGAACAAAGTAGTAGATGAGTTCGATGGCAAAATCCACTACGTGGAAATTGACATCGAAGAAGATCCAGAAATTGCTGAAAATGCTGGCGTGATTGGTACGCCGACGATTCAGTATTTCAAAGACAAAGATATGGTGGCTGAGCTCAAAGGAGTTAAGCCGAAAAGCCAGTACCGCGAGTTAATTGCCAGTAATTTGTAGGAATTCCATCGATTTTAGATTTGAGGTTTGCCAAGAGAGATTTAACCTAAACTCAACTTGCGTCCCACCTGCTAAAAACCCGGTTTCTCCCGTGCGCGCCAGTCCCGTGCAGGGGAGAAATCGGTTTTTTTTTAGCCCCATCGCGCGAAAAAACCCGGTTTGTCGCGAGTGTTTGGCGAATGAGAAAGAGGATTTTTGACTGTTCCGGGTTTTTGCGCCTGAGTGCTACTAAAATCGAAAAGTCTTATATAGGTCGATCGTCATTATGGCTCAAAGCCGCCTCCGACTGCCGCGATTTCTCAACAACATTGCTTCACCGTCAAGCCTGTCAATGAAAATGATGTGGGCAGGTTTGACAATAACTGCCGTGTTTATATTGGTAGCCACCTTGTCTCCAGCTATGCAAGCTTGGGGATGGCTGCAAAATCCTACCGAGGCTTTGATTAACCCCATCCACGAACCGCCGTCGGGGAATTATTGGTTTGGTACTAGCCGCAGCGGCTACGATGTGTTTTCCCGCACGCTGTTTGCTTCTCGGGCTGCTTGGCAAGTGGTAATTTTAGCCACTGCTTTGAGTTTGTTTATCGGTGTGCCGCTGGGTTTGGTTAGCGGTTATTTGGGCGGTAAGCTCGATCGAGTGTTGTTATTTTTAATGGATACAATTTATACTTTGCCGGGGCTGCTACTTTCTTTGACGCTAGCGTTTGTAGTGGGAAAAGGAGTTTTGAATGCTGCGATCGCCCTGAGCATTTCCTACATCCCTCAATACTACCGCGTCGTCAGGAATCACACCGTCAGCGTCAAAACCGAATTGTTTGTCGAAGCCGCCCGAGCAATGGGTGCTGACACTTGGACAGTGCTTTCGCGCTACCTGTTTCTGAATGTGATTCAGAGCGTACCTGTGCTGTTTGCGCTCAACGCGGCCGATGCAATTTTAACATTAGGAGGTTTGGGATTTCTCGGATTAGGACTTCCCGAAGCAACTCCCGAATGGGGACACGACTTGCGTTTAGCTTTAGATGCGCTACCTACTGGCATTTGGTGGACGGCTTTGTTTCCCGGGTTGGCAATGACTTTAATGGTGGTGGGACTGTCTTTGGTGGGGGAAGGATTAAACGAGTTTGTTAACCCTCGCCTGCGGAATCAGCAGTAATCTGTCTCGCGGTTAAATTAAGTTCGCAGTCAGGACTTTAGTGCTTATTTAGCAATATAAAAAAATTGAAGTCCTGACTACCAACACGCACTCTAAAGAGAGGCTAATCTCTGCCCGATTAATTACTAAATCTTTCTCTCAATAAGGTGAATTCTTTCTAGTAAACTTTCATTGGGTTGTCGATATAGACACGAAGCGGAAATTTTTCTTGATAGCTTCATCCCCTAAAGGTCAAGCCACATAATTTAAACCACAGTAGAGGATAAAGCCCGGCTCTGTGCTTTCTGATGACACGCTGTAAATAATAACAAAATTTTGAGCATCGCACCAGCGTCCTACCACTCCAGATCTTTCTTTAAGTGCATCCTGCAGCTTATGCCTTCTCTAACAATAGCAAGCACATCGCTAACTGGGTAAATTTTTCTTCCCTGGCGAACTTATCATCGGCCGACAGTTGCAGCAACGCCCGCTGTGGCTTTTGTTTCGTCTGCTTGAAATTATCAAGACAATTCGCGAATGCTACCTAAAATTGATGGAGGCGCTTTATAGAATCTTCACACGGTCACGGTATATTTAAAGGAATCGTGAAGTTATACTTCCGAGAGATGGCGAATTGTGTTGTTTGTGAGAAAAACGTGAGAGCGCGCAAGTGCGAACTGAAAGCCAAAAAATTTTAGAGAAGTCCGCAGCCGAGAGTTGCGCGGCGGGTTAACTCTTAGTAGAATTTATCCTGGTGGTTTTTGCCATTGACGCGACAAACTCGTGTCGAACTGCTTAAATAGGAATGTGACGTTAAGAACTTAATGTGATTTAACGTCAAAATTAAAGCCAATTTCTGAGATTTGAGCTAACTTAACAATGAAAGCCCCTGTTGCACTACTCAACCCGCAACGCTTCATGGGGGGTCAGAGTCGGTCTCTAATCCAGAGTGACCGGCTTAAAACTAAAGCTACGAGCTTTATTCAATCGCAGATTGCGTATGATTCAATTCAGGGAAACAGGGTAATGATGGGTGTATCTACACGGATTGTATTGGTTCCAATTTGGGCAACTCAAAAATTGTCTGCTAACTGTCTGGCCAACTACGCCGCAGCCGTTCACCCAGATATACGCAGAAAAGAGCGCCGTTTGATCGTGCCAAAGTTTTTGCGGGCCGTTCTCAGGATTTAGCAGATCCGCACATGAGTTAGTATTGTCAAGCTAAGCTGACAGAGTTTTCCTAGTTCTTGACAAACAATGGAAAACAACTTCCATTTTTTGTGAGAAAGGCTACAATCGGGAAGGTCTTTGCAAGATCCGATTCTCCCCGTTTGGTGCTTTAACCCTCTGCTGTTGCATTTGAGGCAGCAGACCGACGACATCCAAGGTGGCTAAAATTTGCCGTGCAACTGTCATGTCTGACAACCAGAGTGAAAGCAAGGCGAATCAAAAGTTCGACACCTCGAATACACAAGTTAGAGGGTTCCGTGCCGGAAAACTTGTACGGGTAAAAACTCGAAGTACCGAGTAAAAAAGCCAGTATTTTTGGAAGTGCGATCGATCGCACTTCATGGTTTGCTTCTCTGGGCAAGGTATTGCAGATGATGTGGTAACTCGCTCCGAAAGAAAAAGCAAGAAAAAGCCGCTAGCTCAATTTAAGGTCGCGATGTTAAAATCTGCGATCAATTGAATGCGCTGCCTGCTTCAAGCCCGAACTCGAACTTTGACTCATAAAAATGGTGCAATTTCGGTAACGGATGCAGCTAGCAGACCGAAAATCCCACTATTTTTTCCTGCGGGAATGTCAATTCTGGCTAACTTGTCTAAACTACAAACAGACACTATTCCACTGTTATTTATTCTTTAATTCAGGAGCATGAGGAAGACGGCATGATCCAGGCTAACACCGTACTCGAAACCACAATTACATCGGAAATGGAAACAATCGAGTTGCTTCGGAGCGCCGAAAGCGTTCTACCTGAGAGCGAGTTAGAACTCTTTATCGACGAAGAAGACGATCGAGAAGAATTCTTAGACTCTCAATCTGAGGAAGATCCTAAATCTGGCAAAGGCGCCAAAGCCCGCCGTCGGGCACAGGCAAAGAAAAAGCATTATACTGAAGACTCTATTCGTCTTTACCTGCAAGAAATTGGTCGGATTCGACTGCTGCGAGCTGACGAAGAGATTGAACTAGCGCGCAAGATTGCAGATTTGCTGGAATTAGAGCGAGTTCGAGAACAACTGCTCGAAGAGTATAACCGCGAACCCAAAGACAGCGAATGGGCGAATGCTGTAGATATGGCACTTCCTGCATTCCGTCACCGACTCCACGTCGGCCGTCGGGCAAAGGAAAAAATGGTGCAATCTAACCTGCGTTTGGTGGTGTCGATCGCCAAAAAATACATGAATCGCGGTTTGTCTTTCCAAGATTTGATTCAGGAAGGCTCTTTGGGTCTGATCCGGGCCGCTGAAAAATTCGATCACGAAAAAGGCTACAAGTTTTCTACCTATGCAACTTGGTGGATACGTCAAGCCATTACCCGGGCCATAGCCGATCAATCCCGCACTATCCGCCTACCGGTTCATCTTTACGAAACCATCTCACGGATCAAGAAAACTACCAAACTCCTGTCTCAGGAAATGGGTCGCAAGCCTACGGAAGAAGAAATTGCTACCCGCATGGAGATGACCATCGAGAAGTTGCGGTTCATTGCTAAGTCCGCACAGTTGCCCATCTCTCTAGAAACTCCGATCGGCAAAGAGGAAGACTCACGTCTAGGAGATTTTATTGAATCAGACGGGGAAACACCAGAAGATCAAGTCTCGAAAAACTTGCTCCGGGAAGACTTGGAAAGCGTTTTGGATACTCTCAGCCCCCGAGAACGGGATGTACTGCGACTGCGTTACGGCTTAGATGACGGACGGATGAAGACCTTGGAGGAAATTGGTCAAATCTTTAACGTCACTCGTGAGCGGATTCGCCAAATCGAGGCTAAAGCCCTGCGGAAGTTGCGCCATCCCAACCGGAACAGCATCTTAAAAGAATATATCCGCTAGAGTAATTTGCTAGCATCACCCAAAAGAGTGATTCGCACTGTTTTTTTTGGGGGGGAGACCCCCCGCCCCGGTTTGAGCTATAGCTGTTAAATTTTGTGCAGCTAACTGCCCGGAGCAAGTGGCTCTTTGCTGCCCAAATCGCGCTGCCAAAATTTAGGGAGTCCGTTACGGAACTCCCAAGCTTTGCAGTGTCACAAAAGTCTTAACTAGAAAATTACATCACGCCCCAAAAGTGAAGCAGACCTTGACCGGAAACCAATTCGATGATGACAGCCGCAGAGAAGCCAATCATCGCCAAACGACCGTTCCAATTTTCCGATCCTTCGGTGAAGCCCCAGTTCCAAGCGTTGCGTTTTTGTTCTTGCATAGTGCGAACTCCTTTCGTTAACTTGTGTAAGGCTTATGTAAATAAATATAACATTCCTTGATAAAAATGCAAGCTTGTGATGGGTGATATCGGTCACAACGGTCGATCGACCTTGATGATTTTGCCTAACGAGGAAAAATAGCCAACTCGGTATCGGGGTCGAACAAGTGAATCTTGTCATGGGCGATGGCCAACCAAAGCTTCTCGCCAACTCGGATCGATCGCTCAGGAGGAACGCGCACTTGCATCCGCACCGCCGGAGCATCCGTCAAACAAACCCCCAAATAAGTTTCGTGTCCCAAAGCCTCTACAATTTCCACTTGTACCGAAAGATTTTTGGTAGCCGGAGGGTTAATACTCAGATGTTCCGGTCGAATGCCCAAAATTAGCCTTCGCCCGTCATATTGTTGTAGACTTTTTGCCCAAATATCGGGTAAAGTAAAGCGAAATTGCGGGTGAGAAATCAACAGCGGAGCACTAAATTCCACCAACAAAAAATTCATCGGCGGAGAACCGATAAACTCAGCAACAAACAGATTAGCCGGCTTGTTATAAAGCTCTAGAGGTCGAGCTACTTGCTGAAGCTGGCCTCTATTCATAATAGCAATCCGATCACCCATAGTCATCGCCTCAGTTTGGTCGTGAGTTACATAAATAGTTGTAGTTCCCAACTGTCGCTGTAACTGCACAATTTGCGATCGAGTTTCCGCCCTCAATTTCGCATCAAGATTCGATAGCGGTTCGTCCATCAAAAACACCTCAGGATTTCGAGCCATCGCCCTACCCAAAGCTACCCGCTGCTTTTGCCCTCCCGAAAGTTGTTTCGGTAAGCGATTTAAAAGAGATTCTATTTGCAATAATTCAGCTACCTTCAGGACTCGTTCTCCTACGGCCTTTTCCCGTTCCGATAAATAGCGCAAACCGGGAGGCAGCTTCCGAGTTACTCCTCCTAAAAAGTCCTCAAACAAAGGATAAGCTAGATGAGTTTTAAAATAATTAGAAGCTAAATAATTAATAAGCTCTTCTACCTTACTCCTTATTTTTTCTCCCTTCTGAATGCTTCCTTCTTCTCCTTGTATCTTCCCCCTTATCCCTTCTACTTTCTTCCCTCTTTCTTCTTCCTTCTTCCTTCTTCCTTCTTCCTTCTTCCTTCTTCCTTCTTCTTTCTCCCTTTCGGAGCGGCGCAATCCAAAGGCGAGATTATCGTAAACTGTTAAATGAGGATAGAGAGCATAATTTTGAAATACCATAGCGATATTTCGGTCTTTAGGAGGCAAATCGTTAAGGAGCCGATCGCCAACCCAAATATTGCCGGCCGTCAAAACTTCCAAACCAGCGATCGATCGCAGCAAAGTGCTTTTTCCGCAGCCCGAAGGCCCCACCAGCACCATGAATTCCCCGTCTTCGACCGTCAGGTTAATGCGCCGCAAAACGCTGTTAGACGAAGAGCGATCGGCTAGAGGTGAGACACTTTCTGCGACGGTGTTTGCTTCTTTTTCCTGTTCTCCTTGGCGGAGCGGAAAACTTTTGTAGATATTTTCTAATACAACTTGCGCCATCAAACAATTTTAGATTTTAGATTTTAGATTTTAGATTTGGGATGTTGAAGTCTGATGGTCGGGGGAAGAAGTCCTGCAAGAAGAATAATTCCCCATTACCAATGACAAATGACCAATGACTATTGACTGCTGATAACCTTGATAATTTTTTCACCCGGATTGAGGTCAAAAACTCGATCGCCCGCAGCATCTTTCCCCCAAAAAGCTATAGCATCAATAGCCGATCGCAGCAGGCGGCCAGAATTAGTAAAAAGTTTGACATCCGTACCCGGAACAGCCTGCAGCAAGCCAACTAAAGCATCTTTAGGCTCTGAGAAACGAAAAGCTTGAGTGCCAATTTCGCCTCTGTTAGTAAGTCTGACAGAACCTGCGGGCATTCGTTTTGCCCAACCCAACTCGGAAAATAGCACCAGACTGTCGTTCGCGTCCAGAGTGATGCAACCCACCAACTCTTCCTGCTTCCGTAACCTGGTTACTTGAGAACCCTGGGCGGCGCGGCCCATTGGCGGCAGTTGTTCATCATCAATCTCAAACCGGAGGACTCGGCCTCCTGAAGTTGCGATCGCCACTTGCTCGCCGACTTTACCCAGACTCGCACAGCGCAGGCGATCGTCCTCCTTGAGTTTAACAACAGTAATGCCGCGATTAGTCAAATCAGCAAATTCCTGCATCGGCAAGCGCTTAATTTTCCCTTGCTGAGTCAAAGTTACTAAATCCGCCGCTTCCGAATTTTCCGGCAAAATAAAGTGTGCAACTGTGATTTCCGACAAAGCGCGACCGGCACTTTCTTTAGTAGCACTCGGCGACAACAAACTAACGATCGGCGTTCCCCGGTCTTTGGCGCTACTACTAGGAATATCGGCCACTTTCAGCGGGTAAGCTTTGCCGTTAGGAGTTAAGACCACCAAAGTGCGATCGGTTTTCGTCAGATTTGCCGTCACAATAAAATCTTCATTTTTTTCTAAAGCTGAAACCGATTTTTCGCGAGTTTTCGAGCGAGGCTTTTCCCCAGCCGGCAAGCGTCGCACGTACTGCTTGTGCGAAAATTCAACAATAGTTTCCTCTGCCTCTAGAACCGGCAATAAGTTAGGCTGAATCGTTGCCGGCGACAACTGCTTCACCCCAGAATTTTTCTTACCAGAAAATTGTGGTTCGGCGTTTGCTGCGCGTGCAGTTCCATTGGCGAATTTAGTGCGGCGGGGGTCAGCGTACTTGCGTTTGAGCGAGCGAAATTCCTTCTTTAAAGCCTTCAAAAGTTCGCGCCTGTCGCTCAACAACCGCTGCAATTCTTGAATATTAGCCATCAACTCATCAAACTCAGACTGCAAATTTTGCCTTTCCAAACCAGTCAGCCTCCGCATAGGCATCGCCAAAATCGCATCAGCTTGACTTTCGCTTAAATTGAGGCGAACTTGCAAAGTTTGCTTAGCAGTAGAGCCGTCAGGAGAATTTCTGAGAATGTCGATCGCTGTATCGAGATTTGTCAAAGCCAACATTAAGCCTTGGACAATATGACAGCGGCGTTCTGCAGCTTGCAACTCGTAATTGTAGCGGCGGGTAAGAGTTACTTCCCGGAAATCCAGAAATTCCTGCAACAATTGTCTGAGCGTCAACTGTCGCGGTTGACCGTTGACAATTGCCAGCAAAATCGCCCCAAAATTTGTTTGCAGGTCAGTTTGTTGGTAAAGGCGAGCCAGAACCGCTTCTGGGGTAAATTCCCGCTTGAGTTCAATCACAACTCGAATGCCTTCGCGATCGCTCTCGTCACGCAAATCAGAAATACCGTCGAGGCGGCCAGCATTGACCAACTCCGCCACCTTTTCAATCCAAGCCGCCTTATTTACCTGAAACGGAAACTCCGTCACCACGATAGCCGTTTTAGTACGCACCTTGCGATTACCTGGCACTTCTTCCACCCCGGCCACACCCCTGACCGCAATGCTGCCTCGACCCTTAGTGTAGGCGTCAACAATGCCCTCTGTAGCGACGATTTCCCCTCCGGTTGGAAAATCCGGGCCGGGAATCAGTTCTATCAACTTCTCGTCGGATAGTTCCGGGTTTTCAATCAAAGCAATTAAACCGTCTACTACCTCCCCCAAATTGTGCGGCGGGATATTAGTTGCCATCCCCACAGCAATGCCCGTACAGCCGTTGAGTAACAGAAACGGCAACTGAGCAGGCAGCGCCGTCGGTTCCTGCTGCGAACTGTCAAAGTTTGCAGTAAAATCAACAGTTGCATCGCCGACTTGGGTTAGCATAGCTTCGTGGGCGATCGGTGCTAGCCTCGTTTCCGTATAGCGCATAGCAGCCGCCGGATCATTGTCCACCGAACCGAAATTGCCGTGACCCGCCAGTAAAGGATAGCGGCTCGAAAACTCCTGAACCATGCGTACCAGAGCGTCGTAAACCGATTGGTCGCCGTGGGGGTGATATTTTCCCAAAACATCTCCAACTACCCGGGCGCACTTACGGTAAGGTCGGTCTGGCGTCAGACCGAGTTCGTGCATCGCATATAAAATTCGACGGTGAACTGGTTTTAAACCGTCGCGGACATCAGGCAAAGCTCGCCCGACGATCACACTCATGGCATATTCGAGGTACGATTGCTGCATCTCGGCGTGCAGAGGCGTAGAAATTACTTGCCCGGAAAGTAGGTTGAGTTGTTTAGCCATGAGTCCTTGTGTCCGTTAATTCCTGAGTGAAAACAGCCTCTGTCAATAATGCCGAGGTTCCCTGTCTCGATTTAAAAGCCTTTGCCGCAGGCGAACCGAAAGTTCGATTCAACCGCCCAGTTGAAGAATAAAAATAAACTTAACTTGTGAAAGCAGAATCAGAGTCCCGAAGACGGGCAACACTTGCCTGTTACTCTCCACTCTTACCCTAACCTCTATGTTGCCTTCATTTGCGCCTACCTGTCTATTTACCTTCTGCTGTGAGAAGGTTGATTCACAGGAGAACACGGAATGCCAGAAACTCAGAACGTAGTGAGGCTGTAGCTCTTCCTAGGAAAGCATCACGAGGGACTTGAGTCCCCGTCAATCTATGATAGAATTTAATTGCAATTAGGAATAACCATCTACACGAAGAAATATTCTCTTCAGGAGAAACCCCAGATTGATCTCGTCTCGGTACAGTCGTAGCGTGGATCAAGCAGCAATGGTAGACGATCGAGCTTAGCGTATTTTGGCAAGCGTGAGGGACTCCAAAAGTATTAAAAAAGAAAAGTAAGCGCAATTGGAATACCCCTGGTAGTGGTACTGGTTCTGATCGTGTAGAGGCGACTGGACTATGAGTGAAGTCCAAGTTTTGGGCTTATTCAACAATAGAGCGTGGCCGTGACTCGCTGAGGGAGCGTCTCAATGAAAGCACCCAAGCTAGAAATTGGAGGCAGGAGACAGGAGCCAGGAGGAAAGAGGAACAAGGAAGGAGCCAGAAGAAGTATTTATACAAATTATAAGATGAGCCCCTCGCTGAGAGTGTCAAAAATGCCGATATCGATGAATTCATCAGTCAAAAGCTCTGCTGGCGATATCTCCTAGTCTGGCATTCGCTTGATGAAAGAAAGCGTCGATATTTTAAGCCGTTTTGATGGGTTAAAAGTGAGAATTAGGAATCTCCAACAATCCCCGCTAGATTCGCTACTTCGACTGCTGGGGCGACGGGAGTCTGTGAATAAACAGGGCTTGATTCTAATGAGGAGGAAGGAAAATAATTATCACACATTCCCGATTCTAATACCAGTTCAAAAAATAATGCAACTGTAGGCCCGTGATCCAAACTGATATCCACTCAATCAGTTCCCATCTAAAATCTAAAATCTAAAATCTAAAATCTAAAATGGTAGAAGCCGGAGGCTGGATCGAAAGAGAGGATACTATAAGTCCAGGAGGCACGGGTAGTCAGAAACCGGGTTTTTTCATAGCAATAGTTCGTTATAGCCCGCCGAAACGAGCAAAAACCGGGTTGCGAGGCGTCGTCCATGCGTCCTGGATTGTACTAGAAACCTGCTACCTGAGAATCTTGAGACTCTCACCAGTGCCAGGTCTAGTTATAAAAAAGAACTAAACTGTCTGTGTGTAGTAGTCTAAATGATGGTACTGGATGCTTCTAGGCATCTGTAAACCCTCTCACAGCTAGTGGCTCAAGGATATACATACGGGTTTTGCAGGGTTCCCGGCTGATGGCGCTAAAAACTCTGCATTTTTGACGGGGAATGTAATCCCCGTGTCGTGTTCCTCTTTGGACTAAAGTCACAAAGTTTCTATACTTCCCATATTTATTTATGAAAACCGTTCTGATTGTAGAGGACGATTTGGTTAATGCTCGGGTTTTTTCCAAAATTCTGACTAAGCGGGGCGGCTTAGCCGTGAAGCACACGGAAAATGTTGAAGAGGTGATGCAGATTGCTGCCAACGGCGAAGCTGATTTGATTTTAATGGATGTGTCTCTTTCGCGCAGCGTGTACCAGGGTAAATCTGTTGACGGCATTAAGATTACTCAACTGCTCAAAGCTGATCCACAAACGGCATCGCTGCCGATTATTTTGGTGACTGCTCACGCGATGGCTGGTGATAAAGAAACATTTCTGGATCAAAGCGGTGCCGACGGTTACATCTCTAAACCTGTGGTAGACCATCAAGAGTTTGTTAATCAAATCAAGGCTTTGCTGCCTGATTGAGTGAACCATACATGAAGAAGGAATAAGAAGGAAGAAGGAAAAAGGAAGCAGGAAGAAAGAATTGTTTGTTTGAACCAACAAACAATTAAAACTCTAGAGTTACAAAGTTTGCTTAAACTCTGAATCTTCCTTCTTCCTTCTTCCTTTCGATTTCCCATCGCACAATGCTATGAGTTCGGACTTTTAATTAGTGAGGAAAAATTTGAGATTTTTCAATTCATGAAATCGAAGTGTGCGTTGCGGCGAGGAACCAACTTATCCTCAGCGAGCGCAACGCTGTTCACTCATTCATGCAATCTCAAAACTATGATTAGTCTTCGTCCTCATCGAAGTCAAAACCGATATCATCATCGTCAACATCAGGTCCCAAGGCATCATCATCAGTCTCAGCGACAAAATCGTCATCATCAACCTCAACTTCCTCAAAATCCTCATCAGGCTCAAGATCAGACGGGCGCCCGATCTCAAAAGCGCTCTCGATCGTATAAGCACGGCGCGCAGTACGGTCATCAAGTACCACATCCTCCTGTAAATCGTGGATGTCGTCCTCAAACACAGCACCATCAAAACCCGCATCCTGAACCCCAGCATCCTCATAGGCATTGAACCCAGTACCCGCAGGAATCAGGCGGCCGATAATCACATTTTCCTTCAGCCCGCGCAGCCAGTCAGACTTACCTTCGATCGCAGCCTCAGTCAACACCCGCGTAGTCTCCTGGAACGATGCAGCGGAAATAAAGCTATCAGTATTCAGCGAAGCCTTAGTAATCCCCAGCAACACCGGAGTATAATCCGCCGGCGCTCCACCAGTAATTGACATCGCCTCATTCACCTGCTCAACCTGCCGCAATTCTACCAACTCGCCGGGGAGCATAGTAGTATCGCCACCATCTTCCATCCTGACTTTGTTGGTCATCTGGCGGACAATCACCTCGATGTGCTTGTCAGAAATATCCACACCCTGAGACTGATAAACCGACTGCACCTCATTCACCAAAAACGTCTGCACCTGTTGGAAACTCTCCAAGGCAGCCTCAAAAGTAGACTGCCGCTCCTTGAGCACGTGGAAGAACACCTCCAGAATTTCGTGAGGGTTAGCAGGCCCGTCGGTCAAAGCTTCGGCGACGCCTACGCGCTGTCCGTCGGAAACGATCGGGTTTTGACCAGGCAACAAAGGATACTCCTCAATCCGGCCATCATCCTCAATCACCGCAAGTTCCACAACATCGTCATCCGTAACCACGCGAGCCGTCCCCGGCCGCTTGGCTAAAATACAAGCTTCCTTCGGCTTCCGCCCTTCAAGAAGTTCCTCAATCCGTGGCAAACCCTGAATGATATCCCCAGTCTTTGCCCGCTCAAACACCAGAATCACCAAATTGTCACCCCGCTGCACCAAGTCGCCGTCGTCTACGTGCAGCACCGCACCAGCCGAAACCCGGTAAGGACGAGCCACCCTGAGCAAGAGTTTCGCCGATTCTGTCTCCGACGCAGGTACAACCTTCACAACTTGGCCCGACTCTTCCAGAACAACCCCCGGAGCTATTTCGGTACCAGCCACCAGCAGTTGACCCGGACTCACATCCGGCGTACCCGCCACAGAGATCGAAATAGAATCCGCATCTCGCATCACCAACAGTCGGCGCACTGGTTCGCCATGCCCCTCACGGATGCCTCGAACGATACCCGCTTCTTTGCAGAGAATCTCGGTGCGGGCGACTACTGCCCCGGGCGCGATCGACTGCCCATCTTCGACCAACAGCCGCGTGTGGGTGCTGCCCTGAGTCGGATCGGCAGATACATCCCGCCGAATCACTAGCGATTCCAAAATGACTAGCTGCAAGCGGAAAGTCTTTGAAGCTCGATCGCCCCCATCAGCCACAGCCATCGCCAACTCTTGCGACGCACTAGCGTCTTCAGGCGAACCCCAAGCCGGGCCCGAACCGTCCGCCCCAAAAGCCATAGCATCGTCCTCATCCGGCAGCAGCTCGATATCCGCCGCCAGTTGCGGAGCTCCCGAACCAATTTCCAAAATAAGCTGAGTCCGCAGCAGTTCCAATCCCTCGACAGATTTGACGCGCTCCCCATCCTTATAAGGAAGTCGCTGCACCGCTTTCAAAGAGATCGACTCATTCAGCGCCGTCTGAGAAGGCACTGGTGGCTTATCCGGCACCGGAAACTCCACCACAGGCCGCAGCAGCAAAGCCGGGCCCTCGGGAGTTTCGATATACTCCGCATAGCCCAACTCTTCGGCAACCAAGCCTGGGAAAATTTCTTGACCGGCGTTGACGATTTGACCTTCCCCAAATGTTAGCGGCGGGCGGTCAACTACATGGAGTGTGCCCGGTTTGATCACAATTTCCCGCAGGATGTCATTTTTCTGAGTGATTTCCACTGCCCCACTGGTTTGGCAGAAAATATCCTTCACCACCTCAGTACCGGCTTCTACGTACTGGCCATCTTCCACCAGCAGCAGAGAAATATCCTTATTGACCTCGTGGCATTCTTCTGGTATCCAGAGCAGAGTCCCCCCCTTCACGACTTCGTAGCCAAGTTTAGCTTTGCCGCGCTTGTGGACTTCCACCCCGCCGTACTTGACAATGCCGCCTGTAGCGGTGCGGTAGCTGTCGTCGAGCAGTTCCGCGACCACTTCCCCGTTAATCACCTTGCTCCCGGGAGCCGTCTTCAGGGAAAACCGCTGCTTAGAAGATGTTTCGATCGTGTAGTGGTCGCGGCCGCCTGCGCTTTCGGCCCGCACGATGGCTTGGTCGAGCAGGACTTGGGCGGTGATAATTTCGATTTCTCTGGGGTCAGCGATGCGGACTACGCCGCCGTGTTCGGAGACGAGTTTAGTTTCGGCAATCACGCTTTCGGCCGGAATGCGATCGCCATTTTTCACGGCAGGTTCGGCGCCAGGGGGCAAGTTGTATACCTCTCCTGAGAGAATCCAAATCAGTCCGCCTTTGCTGGCTGTGCGGGTTGTGTTCCCTTGGCGGTCGGTTTTTTCTTCAGGCACCAAATCAGCAAATTTGGCTTCTCCGGCTAAGTCGGAAGCCACGTCTGTAGTCACTTTTTCAGTGGTTTTGCGGGCGGCGCGACCGACGATCGGCACTTCCGCCAAAACTTGACCGGGAATGGCGCGTTGTCCGTCTTTGACCATCAGAGTAGAACCCTGGACGATCGCCAATTCGATTTTCAGTTTTTGATTTTTGGCGCCGGATTTCCCTTCTTCAAAGCCGTCGCCTTCAAATACAAGTTTGCCGTTGTTTTCTGCCACCAGTGCTTCTTCGCCGTGTCTGGTGCGGAAGGAGCGAGTACGCAAGTTCTTGAATTTCACTACGCCCGGGAAGGGTGCGCGTTCTTGTTTTGCGACTTCTCCGGTGAATACGCCGCCGGTGTGGAAGGTACGCATGGTGAGCTGGGTTCCCGGTTCCCCGATCGACTGAGCTGCAATAATCCCGATCGCTTCTCCCATGTCCACCATTTTCAAGTGGGCGAGACTCCAGCCGTAGCAGTGCTGACAAACCGATCGGGTTGATTCGCAAGTCAGGGGCGATCGTAAATACACCTCTCCCACCCCAGAATTACCAATTTCCGTCGCCAACTCCTCGGTAATTGGCTGATTTCGGACGGCTTTTTCGCTGCCGTAAGCCACGATTTCCCCGGTTTTGGGGTGCACCACATCTTTGGCGAACACCCGCCCTAGCAGCCTGTCCTTGAGGGGAATCAGCACTGTTGCTCCGTCCGTCATCGGCCGCACTCGAATTCCCCGCTGGGTGCCGCAGTCTACTTCCCGCACAATTACGTCTTGGGATACATCCACCAACCGGCGAGTCAAATAGCCAGAGTCTGCCGTCCGCAAGGCTGTATCTACCAAGCCTTTGCGCGCTCCGTAGGAAGAGATGATGTATTCGGTAACGGTGAGTCCTTCGCGGAAGTTGGTTTTAATTGGCAAGTCAATGATTTCTCCTTGGGGGTCAGCCATCAATCCGCGCATTCCGACTAGCTGCCGCACTTGAGAAATGTTCCCCCGAGCACCGGAGAAGGCCATCATGTAGACCGAGTTTAGGGGGTCTGTGGCTCGGAAGTTTTTGACTACTTCGTCTTTGAGGTCTTCTGAGGTGCTGTTCCAGGTATCGATTACTTTTTGGAAGCGTTCGACTTCGGTGATTTCGCCTCTGGTGTATTTTTGTTCTGTGATGCGGATTTCTTCTTCCGCTGCATCTAGGAGCGATCGTTTTGACGGGGGCACTTGCAAATCGTCCACGCTAATCGAAACTCCCGCTCGTGTCGCAAAGCGGAAACCCAAGTCTTTGAGTTTATCGGCCATTTGCGCTGTACGGGCCGTTCCGTAGTGCATGAAGGACCAAGAGATTAATTTTTTGAGCTGACCTTTGTCAACAACTCGATTGCGAAAAACAATTTCCTTATTTTCTGTCATTTTTCTGAGTAGTGGTAATTGGTAATTGGTAACTTTTACTGCCGTTAGACTTCGGTTCTCTTGAGCGAAGCCCAAGGGTTCAGGAACCGCGTAGCCGAAGTATTGGTAATTGGTAATTGGTAATTGGTAATTGATAAGTAGAGCGACGGGAAAAAACAACAAGCATTTTGTAGGGGCTGGTGAGTGCGTATAAGGAAGAGAGCTAAGCTAGGAGATGAATGGACTCACCTGCCCTTCCCATAATAAAGTTTATTTGCACCTACCTACTTAATTGGTAATTGGTAACTTTTACTGCCCTTAGACTTCGATCCGTAACCGCGTCGCTGAAATTTTTTGTAAGTAGTAATGGGTAAATTTTCTGGTTTTAATCACTATTATTTGCTAGCGATTATTTGTCAGTTATTACCCATTACCCCTTACCCGTTACCTCTTATCCCTTACCTCTTACCCCTTACCCATTTCTAATTGTTAATTACCGATTCGATGGTTTGGTGATAGATAATTCTGCCCGGAGTAGTGCGAATGAATTGATTGATCACCTTGCCGTCTCCGTCTTCCCGAACCCGGCGGAACTTGTATTCTTTCGTCACGATACCGTCGGTAGAGCGTTCCACCTTCAGCGGTTCTCCTTCGGGTTCTGTGTTTTCTATGGCGCCTTGAAACCTCACCCACACATAAGAGTGCAAGTCAACGACTCCTTGTTCGTAAGCTACAACCGCGTCGGTAAGGTTGGAAAAATAGTGACCGGCTCCTTTTTGAGCGTCAGGATTTTCGGCTGTCAAGTAATAGCAACCGAGCACCATATCTTGAGAAGGAGTAACGATCGGTCTTCCGGTTGCCGGCGACATAATGTTGTTAGAAGCCAGCATCAGCAAGCGCGCTTCCGCCTGAGATTCCAGAGACAAAGGAACGTGTACGGCCATTTGGTCGCCGTCAAAGTCAGCGTTAAAAGCCGGACAGACTAGCGGGTGAAGCTGAATTGCCCTCCCGTCCACCAAAATCGGCTCAAAGGCTTGAATCCCCAAACGGTGGAGGGTCGGCGCCCGGTTTAGCATTACGGGGTGTCCTTCAATCACCTCCTGAAGCACGTCCCAAACGCTGGGATCGTTGCGCTGGATCAGTTTTTTGGCAGCTTTGATGTTGTTGACCAATCCTTGGCGGATCAAGCGGTGGATGACGAAAGGCTGGAAAAGCTCGATCGCCATTTCCCTCGGCAAACCGCACTGATGAATTTTCAGTTTCGGCCCCACCACAATCACCGAACGCCCGGAGTAGTCAACCCGTTTCCCCAGCAAGTTTTGCCGGAAGCGGCCTTGTTTCCCTTCAATGATGTCCGACAGCGACTTCAGCGGGCGGTTGTTGGCCCCCACCACCGTCCGGCCCCGGCGACCGTTGTCAATCAGCGCATCCACAGCTTCTTGTAGCATCCGCTTTTCGTTGCGGATGATAATCTCCGGCGCCAGAATTTCTTGCAGTCTCGCCAAGCGGTTATTGCGGTTGATGACTCTCCGATATAGGTCGTTGAGGTCACTGGTTGCAAAACGCCCGCCGTCTAACTGCACCATCGGCCGCAAGTCCGGGGGAATCACCGGAATCACATTGAGCACCATCCAATCGGGATGAGAACCCGTAGCGATGAAGTTGTCAATTACTCGCAAGCGTTTAATCAACTTCGCCCGCTTTTGACCTTTAGCATTAGCAATATCTTCCCGCAGCTTTTCCGCTTCACTTTCTAGCGGAATGTTTTGCAGCAAAACTTGCAAAGCTTCAGCACCAATCCCCACTTCTACACCTGTGAGTGTGGAATCTTCGCTGTAAAGTTCGTCTTCTATTTCCAGCCAAGCATCTTCCGTGAGCAATTGTTTGTATTGTAGCTTCTCTGCATTACCTGCATTTAGGACAACGTAGGCATTGAAATAGACGATTTGTTCGACATCTCGCAGCGGCATATCTAACAGAATTGCCATGTAACTCGGGATGCCTTTGAGATACCAAACGTGAGCTACTGGAGCCGCTAATTTGATAAATCCCATCCGGTGACGGCGGACGCGAGATTCAGTGACTTCAACACCGCATCTCTCGCAAACAATGCCTCTATGGCGAACTCGTTTGTACTTGCCACAATGACATTCCCAATCTTTTGCAGGCCCAAAAATGCGCTCGCAAAACAAGCCATCCATTTCAGGTTTTAACGTCCGATAATTTATGGTTTCCGGTTTTGTCACTTCTCCAGTAATCTGACCGTTGGGTAAAGTTCTCTCTCCCCACTGTCGAATTCTTTCTGGTGAAGCTAACCCGATCTTGACGTAATCAAAGCGTTGTTCTATTTTAGCCATTCTTGACTCCAATTGATAATTTACAGTCGATTATGTGTGGTTGTTTATCTTTTTTGTTTGCTTGTTTCACGGCTTAAATCAATGTTATACTCCTCTATATGTGACGTGGTTTTTAATATCAGAGATGACACTTGACGATACTCCAAAGTCATCAGCGATTTTAGAGATTGATTCTCTACCTCTAATTCTTTTTCGTACCTCAAGAGCTTGCTCGAAAGTCAATTTGCGATCGAGATATCCACCCATGCGAGGAACTGGAACCTCTTCGCCTGCTTCCTTCCAAGTGACGTGATACTTAATATCGTGTATGGTTTTGCGACCAACACTGTATTCGTGAGCTACATCCTTCACTCTCTCTCCTGCTGCTAGTTTTTGCCGAATTTCTCGCACCTTTTCCCAGTCTAATTTGGCATTTGAAAGGGGATGACTTTTGCCTTGAGTGCGTCCTTTCTTAGAAGCATCTAATAAATTTTGAGTGCGCGTTCCACCCCAAAGGTGTTCTGGATTAATACAACTGGGAGTATCGCAGGTATGACAAGCATCTATTGAAGTCGGAACTGCACATCCTAATTTCTCTGCTAAAACAGCACGAGTAACTGATTGGGATTTCCCATTTTTCAAGTACCTGCCATAACCACCTTGACCATCCTTTGCACCTTGAAAAATTATGCAGCCACTGTCTTGAATTTCTCCTACAAAACCGGGGGGAACTGTAGAGAAGTTATCGGGAATATTTGCCTGAAGTATCTTAGTAATAGTTTCATAGTGTACGCCATACTCTTTTATTAGGTGGCTTTTGATGGTTCCAGCTAAATATTGACGCTGAATTTCCCGCAGTTGTTCGATCGAGAGTTGGCCAATACCCGGAATACTTTTGCCTCTGGGAGTTTTGCGATCGCGCCCCATCATCTGCTGCGTATTCTCAGCCGCAGTTCCAGCTACGAGATGTGCTGGGTTGATGCAGCTTGGATTGTCGCAGATGTGGCAAGCAAAATAACCGGAATCTAGAAATCCTGGTATTTTTGATTCGAGCACTAATCGGTGGACTAATACCGTTTTGCCCTCGATCCACTTGCGCCCGTAACCATTTTTCAGCTTGCTCCCTTGCCAGTTAATACAGCCTGTCACCCGGTCAAGTTCTCCTTCAATTCCTGGGACAACTGTTACAATAGTCATGTCAGCGTCTCTCCTCTTAAGAGCGTTGATTCGCCTCAACAGTGTTCGTACCACTGCTGAGGCATTTTAATTGGCAGTTCTCGATTTTAGATTTTAGATTTGAGATGTAAGATTGAATGCTGTCAAACAATTCTTCAATCTAAAATCTAAAATCTAAAATCCCTAATCCTCGTCAAGTTCGTCACGAGAAAGCGATTCGTAAGTAGGCCGGGAGGGCGATCGCTTGCCCCCAGCATCTGCCATCAAATCCACCTCAACGTGTTCGCTGCCCTCGTCGGATGTATTCACCTTGTGCACAGCAATATCCAAGCACAAAGATTGCAACTCCCGCATCAGCACCTTGAAAGATTCCGGCGTACCTGGCCGCGGAATAGCTTTGCCTTTGACGATCGCATTCAGCGCTTCATTCCGCCCCTGCATATCATCCGACTTGACAGTCAGCAACTCTTGCAAAGTATAAGCTGCGCCGAAGGCTTCCAGAGCCCAGACTTCCATTTCCCCGAACCGCTGACCCCCCTGCTGCGCTTTGCCGCCCAAAGGCTGCTGCGTTACCAGCGAGTAAGGGCCTGTGCTGCGGGCGTGGATCTTATCGTCTACCAAGTGCACCAGCTTCAGCATATAGGCGATGCCAACTGTGATGGGGCGATCGAACGGTTCACCAGTTCGGCCATCGTAGACAATAGTCTTGCCGGGGTGCTTTTCGTTAAACACCCAAGGCTTGCCGGTTTTTTCGCGCGCCTCCTGTAACTTGCCGTGTACGGTTTCCCGCGACTTTTCAGCGCCGTGCATTTCATCAAAAGGCACCATTTTGAACCGCATCGACAGATTTTCGCCCGCCCATCCCAGCAAGCACTCAAAAATCTGACCCACGTTCATCCGCGACGGTACGCCCAAGGGATTGAGCACGATGTCAACGGGAGTCCCGTCGGGCAAATAAGGCATATCCTCCATCGGCAGAATCCGGGACACAATACCCTTATTCCCGTGGCGGCCGGCCATTTTGTCGCCTACTTGAATCTTCCGCTTTTGAGCTACATAGACGCGGACGACCATGTTGGCGCCGGGGGGCAGTTCGTCGCCCTGTTCGCGGGTAAACACCCGCACGTCCACCACGCGGCCTTTTTCGCCGTTAGGAACTCGCAGGGAATTGTCGCGCACGTCGCGGGCTTTTTCGCCGAAGATTGCCCTCAGCAGTTTTTCTTCCGGCGGTTGGTCGGATTCGCCTTTGGGGGTGACTTTGCCGACTAGGATGTCGCTGGCTTCCACCCAAGCACCTTTACGGATAATGCCCTGTTCGTCTAGCTGGCGCAGCGCGTCTTCGCCGACGTTAGGAATTTCGCGAGTGATTTCTTCTGGGCCGAGTTTGGTTTGGCGGGCTTCGATTTCATATTTTTCAATGTGGATCGAAGTGTAGACATCTTCGTACACCAAACGCTCGCTAATTAGCATCGCGTCTTCGTAGTTGTAGCCTTCCCAAGGCATATAAGCTACGAGGATATTGTGACCCAGAGCGAGTTCTGCCCCTTCGGTGGAGGAACCATCGGCGAGAACTTGACCTGCTACGACTCGATCGCCCTCATAAATCAGCGGACGCTGATTTAAACAAGTATCTTGGTTAGAACGCTGATATTTTTGCAGTTCGTGTTCGATGCAGCCAGCATATTTTTGCTTCCAAACCGAGGGCTGTTTGACTTTGAGTTCGTCGTATTCCCGAATCAGGAAATTTTCTTCGCCGGAATTCGATTCGGCATCGTCCGCCAGGGGTTTGACAATAATCCGGGTAGCGTCGATGTAAATCACCTCGCCGTTAATCCGGGAAACCACAACCATCCCGGAATCTCGCGCCGCCTGAGCTTCCAAGCCCGTACCGACTAGGGGCCGTTCTGGTTTCAGTAGCGGCACAGCTTGCCGCTGCATATTAGATCCCATCAGAGCTCGGTTGGCGTCGTCGTGTTCCAAGAACGGAATCAGCGATGTCGCGACGGAGACGATTTGCACGGGCGAAATCGCCATGTAGTCCACCTGCATCGGAGTGGTGGTAGTAAACTCTTGGCGGTAGCGGACGGCTACGGTTTCGCCCAAGAGGTTGTTGTTTTCGTCGAGACTGATGTCTCCGGGGGCGACGCGCAAATCGTCTTCTTCGTCTGCTGTCATGTAAACAGGGGCTTTGTCGCGCAGCACCCGTCCTTTTTCTACTGGATAAAAAGGAGTTTCAATGAAGCCGTAGGGGTTGACGCGGGCGTGGGTTGCCAAGGAACCGATCAGACCGGCGTTGGGGCCTTCTGGTGTTTCGATCGGGCAAATCCGGCCGTAGTGGGACGGGTGAATGTCCCGCACTGCAAACCCGGCGCGTTCCCGAGTCAGACCTCCTGGGCCCAAGGCGGAAAGCCGACGTTTGTGCGTCAGTTCTGCCAAAGGGTTGGTTTGATCCATGAACTGCGATAGCTGGGAGGAACCGAAGAATTCCTTGATTGCTGCTACCAGCGGTTTGGGGTTGACCAGAGAAGCAGGGCTGAGGGAGTCGGCATCCGAGACGGTCATTCTTTCGCGGATGATCCGTTCTAAGCGGTTGAGTCCGACGCGCACTTGGTTTTGCAGCAGTTCTCCGACACTGCGGACGCGACGGTTGCCTAAGTGGTCGATGTCGTCTGTCGAGCCGATGTCGAATTCGAGGTTAATTAAGTAGTCGATCGCTGTCAAGATATCTTGGGATGTCAGCACCCGCATCGTATCGGGGACTGTCAAACGCAATTTCTTGTTGAGTTTGTAGCGGCCGACTCGGCCCAAATCGTAGCGTTTGGGGTCGAAAAAGCGCGAGTTGAGGAGCTGTTCGCCGCCCGCCACGGTGGGGGGTTCGCCTGGACGGAGTTTGCGGTAGAGCTCCATCAAAGCTTCTTCTTCGCCGAATTGTCCTTCTTTCTCGATCGTTTTTTGGAAGTATTCCGGGTGGCGCAGGGAGTCGTAGATTTCGCCGTCTGTCAGTCCGAGGGCTTTGAGCAGCACCTGGGCTGAGAGTTTGCGGGTTTTGTCGATTCTGACCCAGACTAAATCGTTTTTGTCTGTTTCAAACTTGAGCCAAGCGCCGCGGTTGGGGATGAGCGAGGCGTTATAGGAACGGCGACCGTTTTTGTCGGTTTCCGATTTGTAGTAGACGCCGGGCGATCGCACGATTTGATTGACAATCACCCGTTCGGCGCCGTTGATAATGAAAGTGCCGCGCTCGGTCATCAAGGGCAAATCGCCGATGAAGACTTCTTGTTCTTTGATTTCCCCTGTTTCTTTGTTAATCAGGCGGGTGGGTACATACATTTGCACCGAGTAGGTGCTGTCCCTGCGCTTGGCTTCGTCCACGTCGTATTTCGGGCGCTTGAGTTTGAAGTCTTTGCCCATGAAGTGGAGTTCCAGCTTCCCGGTGTAGTCTGTAATCGGGGAGAAGCTGTCGAGTTCTTCGATCAGCCCGGCTTCTAGGAACCAGCGAAAACTTGCCCGCTGGATTTCTATCAAATCGGGCAAGGTGAAGGCGAATTCTGTGTAATCTTTAGTGGTCATGGGGGTCCTTTTTCCGCAGTGGCTCTAGCTTTTTACATGGCGCCAAGGCTGGGCTTTTTTACCTTGTTGCGTTTTTTTGATTGATTGTGTGAGAGAATTTATATGATGTTTTCGATCGCCTGCCCACTGCTGCAACGGTTATTTTTGCGGCTTGCTTGCAGTATTTTTGTGCGGATTTTACTTTCGATCCCGATGCTTTTAGCTCCGATCTCGTGGTTTTCCTGGGTAAATTCCCTACAGTTTTGACTCCTAAAATTGACTTGACAGCTATTGCCAAATTGCTGAGGTTCCAAGTTTCTTCTGATCTGTAAGTTTGAGTGTGTAAGTTTGAGGTATTGCGTGAAGTTTTGACCGATCCCGAAGGTTAGGGTACTCGCGCTGTTTTGGTAGTTCCCGGGCGACATCGCAGGATCGGATACTCAGCCAACGCCCGATCGGTCTGTTCTTTTTATTATAGGACGCAAATCCGATCGCAACAGGCAACGCCAAAAGAATCTCCAATAAAGGATGAATCCGGTTTTTCTGGCAGGATAGAAATGGGATTATCCTGATCGCTGGCTCCTAAATCGACTTGTTTTCCTAGTTTCTCTGTTCTGCTATAACTAAACTGAAAAGCCGAATAGCTGACAAGCATTTTCGGTTGTCTGCTGGGACAAAGTTAAGAGAGAAACTCCTCTCAATTTAGCAACTTGCTCGGCTACGTAGTAGACGTAGGCTGGTTCGTTGCGTTTTCCCCGCTGGGGTACGGGGGCGAGAAAAGGGCAATCTGTCTCGACTAGGATGCGATCGCTATTTACCATACAAGCTGATTCTTGTATTTGCAAGGCTTTTTTAAAGGTGACTGTTCCGCTAAAACTGATGTAGAAACCTAGGTCTAAAAACCACTGGGTTTCTTCGGGTGTGCCTCCCCAGCAGTGCATGACCCCGCGCACTGGCCCGCGTGTTTGCCAAAAGTTCCTCAGCATTTGGGCCATTGGGGCGGCGGCGTCGCGACAGTGGATAATGACTGGTTTGTCAAGTTCCTGGGCGATTTCAAGCTGTGCCTCAAACACTTTAAACTGATGTTCTCGATCGTCAGCTTTATAAAAGTCCAGTCCGGTTTCGCCGATCGCCACTACCCTAGAGTCCGAATTCGCTAATTCCCTAATCTGGCTTGCAGTCTCGTCTTTCCACTTGTCGGCATCTAGGGGGTGGAGTCCAACCGCAAACGAAACTTCGGCAAACTGATTGGCGATTGCTTGAATGCCGGCAAACTCTTCTGGCTCTACACAAGAATGAACCAGCCGAACTACACCAGCTTCGCGCCAGCGTTCTCGAATGGCTTCTAACTCAGATTTGTAGGTCTCAAAGTTGATATGAACGTGAGTGTCGATGAGCTGCATGGGGGAAGCAGATTAGAGGTGATACGGGAGAGTTCTGGTGGGATAGGGCGAGGGGGGAGTGAGAGAGTCGGGGAGTGGGAGTGGCAGAGAGTGTGTGGGAAAAATCTTCCGTCTTCTTTCTTCCTTCTTCCTTCTTCACGCTTGACTGCTTCACGCTTGACTTCTTCCCTCAACATCCATCCCTTCAATCTTGTACACTGCTTCGTTGCCGAACTTTCTGCTTCCTTAAGATGCTACGGATACTTCGTGCGGCTTGAGGGTTCTTGCCAAGCGGGACTTTTTGCGAGCGCCGTTGTTGCGGTGGAGTACACCTTTTTTGACAGCTTTGTCAATTTTGCTGTAGGCCTCAGACATTCGCTGCTGGACTTCTTGCATTAATTCCGGGCTCGGAGCTGCGGCGTACTTGTCTACGGCAGCGAAATACTTCTTCATCAAAGTTTTGACCGCTGACTTGTAAGATTTGTTGTACAAGCGGTTACGTTCGGCGATTTTGACTCGTTTGACGGCGGACTTAATATTTGCCATAGTTCAGTTGCTGGAAGTAGGTATTCATTGATACACCCTAGTCTAAAGACACGGGGATTTTGAAGGACAACCTTTTCGGGATCGATCCGCAAAAAGCTTGAATTTTAAAGGCTGAGTGAGACAGCCATTCTCCCTTGGCTCAGATTTAGCTGAGACTGTGGGTACTTTTTGGCCACGCCCGCGCAATAATTTTTTATTGACTCATTTAACGGCCTGTTTTTTACCCCTGACGATACCCAAAGGTATGACAGTGGTGTTTCGGAGGCGTTTTGCGGTGTTTCTACCGTCACCAGTTAAAGTCACGGTTTCTTGCGCGCAATTTTTAAGTATACAATAATTTGGCGTTTTATAAAAAAATTATCAGGTGTTGGAAAAACTAATATAGCACCTATTCTGCTTAAAATCCAATTCTCGGAAAAATCCAAGTTAAGCTATAACAAAGAATACGGGTTATTTGGGCTTCGGCAAGAAGCACTTACCGAAGGTAGAAGGTAAAAAGCAGAAGGTAGAAGGTAGAAGGTAGAAGACAGCCGGATCAGAAGGTAGAAGGTAGAAGGCAGAATCAAAATTCTTCCGCTCGAACACTCTCCCTCTCGGATATTATCGGGGTCAGACACTCTCCCCCTCTGCGTTCCCACCCTCTCCCTCCGCACTCGGTTCTCTGGCGGGCAATTCCTAGAGAAGGTTGTGACTTGTCCTCAGTGTTGCAAAATCCTCGACAGAGATTTAAACGCTGCACTGAAGCCTTGGAAAATGCCGCGACTCTCGCGGTTTAAGCTTGTGGACTGGTGGTGGCCTACTTCTCTAGGAGAACGCCACAAAAATCCCCAATTGTCAAGCAAATGTTAGTGAAGTTATAGACGGCATTCCTAATCTCCATGCTGCGAATCATTACTCAGTGGGTTGAGGCACAAGCTGAACTGCGACGGATCTGCGATCGCACCCATGACGAACTTGTCGTTCACAAAGAAGCCACCGTGCGGGAGGTGCTGCAAGCTGTAAGGCGCAGAGGCGATCAGGCTGTGCTGCACTACACTGCTGAATTTGACCGCATGACCCTAAATGTGGAAGATCTACGGGTGAGCGGCGCCGAACAGGATGCTGCTTACCAGCAGGTGTCGAAAGAATTATTAAATGCCATCCGGCTGGCTTGCAAACAGGTAGAGGCGTTTCACCGACAGCGCGTACCCAAGTCTTGGGTGCAGTTTGGTGATGACGAGATTGTTTTGGGCAAGCGCTACACGCCGGTCGATCGAGCGGGAATCTACATTCCTGGCGGTCAGGCGTCCTATCCGAGCTCGGTGATCATGAATGCGGTTCCTGCGAAGGTCGCCAAGGTGCCGAGACTGGTGATGTGTACTCCCCCCGGACAGGAGAAGAAAATGAATCCTGCGGTGCTGGTAGCGGCTCAGGAAGCGGGAGTTGATGAGATTTATCGGGTAGGCGGGGCGCAGGCGATCGCGGCTTTGGCCTACGGTACGGAAACTATTCCGAAGGTAGATTTAATTACTGGGCCGGGGAATATTTACGTCACCCTGGCTAAAAAACTGGTTTACGGGACTGTAGGGATCGATTCTCTGGCTGGCCCGTCGGAAGTGTTGATTATTGCGGATGGTTCGGCGAATCCTGTGCACGTTGCTGCGGATATGTTGGCTCAAGCTGAGCACGATTCGATGGCGTCGGCAATTTTGCTGACGGCGGATTCGGTGCTGGCTAGAAAGGTGGTGGCTGAGGTAGACAGACAGTTGGCAAATCACCCGCGCCGAACTTTAACAGAAAAGGCGATCGCCAACTATGGTTTAGTCGTGGTAGTTGACTCGCTCAAAGCGGCGGCGGAACTCTCTAACGAGTTTGCCCCGGAACACTTGGAATTGCAAGTTGCAGATCCCTGGGCTTTGCTCGATCAAATTCGCCACGCTGGGGCGATTTTCTTGGGCTGCTCGACCCCGGAAGCTGTAGGTGATTATTTGGCTGGCCCGAATCACACTTTGCCGACTTCTGGGGCTCCGCGCTATGCGTCGCCACTGGGTGTCGAAACTTTTATGAAGCATTCGAGTTTAATTCAATATTCGCCTGCTGCACTTAAGAAGGTGAGTAGGGCGATTAATGTTTTGGCGGAAGCAGAGGGGCTTCCTTCTCACGCTGATTCGGTGCGGCTGCGGACTGAAAATGAGGGAAAGGGTGAGTTTTAGATGGTAGATTTAAGTAGATGATCGGCAAAATACAGAGGTAGTCAAAAGCGAGTGAAATGCAATGAAAGGAAGCAATTCTCTTGCGATTATGGTAGCTTTACATTCTGTGACAAGCGGTCCAGTTTATTTGCACCTACTTACTTACGCACTGCGGGCTTAAGAAACCCGGTTTCTTCAAGTATCTTGCTTAAATGACGCAATTATGTTAAGAAACCGGGTTTCTGGGTAGGTAATAATGATGTTGGTGGGAAGCGCGAAAATTGTGGAAAGTAGGCGACAATCAACGAAAAATTTAAAGGTGCATGATATTGAATACTGTTTTGGTAGCGATCGACAATTCAGAGTTAGCGACTCAGGTACTGCAAGTTGTAGGACAATTTCAGCTAGAACCGACGGCCAAGGTGATTCTAGTTCATGTTGTGAGTTCTGGTACGTCGGATTTTGACGCGGTTGTCGATCGACCTCACGCTCAGGGAGATGAGATTGCTTACCGAGAGGTAGAGAAGTTGCTGCAATCTTATCAGGAAAAGTTGCCTTGCCAGAGCGAATTGGAAATTGTTTCGGGGGAGCCAGCGCCGGAAATTTTGCGTTTGGCTCATATTTATAAGGCGGATTTAATTGCGATCGGCTGTCGCGGTTTGACGGGTTTAAAGCGAATTTTGGAGGGTTCGGTGAGTGCTGAGGTTGTCGCTGAGGCTCCTTGTTCGGTGTTGGTGGTGCGCGCCAGATGAGCGGGAAAACCCGATAACCGCTGCAAGGGGTAGAGTAGATATTAACCCAATTGCTGCTGCAATCCCTTACTGTGCAAATTTTCCTCGATGTGCTGCATGTCCTTCATATCCTCACCCGCAACTATCCCGTACATTTCCGTGTATATTTTTCCGTATTTAACCTTCTCTAAAGCTGACAAGATTATCAAGTCCTTGCGATCGAGTTCTGATTTCAGCGTGACAAGAATCGATTCCAAAGTCCCATCCATTCGCCAGTTACTCGAATATTGAGCCACCTCCTTTCCCAGCCCCAGTAAGGTATGGCGCTGCACACAAAGCGGAGTCGAGCCATTAACTCGGAAATTGGCATCAATGGCATACAACTGTCCCTCAGAGTCTTCCAGCACGTCGAAGCCAATAACGCCGAAATAACCCTGTTGGTGAGCATATTTACCAATAGCGGCAATCATCTCAAAAAACCTACTCATGTCGGTTTCGCGGTAGTGAATCAGTCCCCCTAAATAGCTGCCCTCTGGGGTGACAAGTTGGGTGGTAGTGCCGATAAGCGTGATATTTCCCGTTTTGCTTACATAGAACTGCACACAATAGTTCTGCACTTCATTCTTGACGAATTCCGAGACAATAATCGTATCCAGCAACTTAATATCGAGATATTTTCTCACTTCCTGCAAGCAGTAGTTTAGATCGCTGGCGCTTTTGATAATATAAGTCCCTTCTCCAGAAAGCCCGTGGGATGCTTTAATCAAGTAGGGGAATTGCTCTGGTAACTGAATGCTTTCGAGATTGACTTCGTGCAGATTGTAGGTTTGGTATTTCGGACATTGCACGCCTAAATCTGCTAGGGTTGCTTTGCTGAGCAAGTGGTAGTGGATGTCGGGATGGACGGCGTGTTTTTCGGGTTTGAGATTGTCGAAGGGAAATAGAGTCAGGAGTTTGTCAAAGCGATCGCTTACGCTGAGATCTTCGAGATAAGTTGAGCAGTCTATCATCTCCATACTGCTGTAGCTGAAGCCAAAATGCTCCCGCCAATAGTCCATCAGCGAGTTCGGCGGCGAATTAATCACAATCCCTGGGATGGCATCGCCTAACACAGCCAGATTTTTCCAAGGTTCCTTCTGGCCAATCTTGTCGAAAGAAGTTTTGGTGGCTTCACTGCTGCCGTCTTGAATAAAGTATTTTTCCCTGTTGGGGTAAGCAGCCCAACTGGCAGTTGCAGGATAATTTAGGATGAACGCATAACGTGCATCTGTGATGTCGGGAGCAAACACATCGGAAAGAGAATTGCCTTGAAAGTAAGGAAAGTCGTATGTTGAGTTCATAGAAACCTCCAAGTCGAGTTTGAATTGAACTGTTTTCGCGGCCACTAAGTAGCTCGACATAATTAAAAGTAGGGTGGGCAAGGCCCGCCCTACAAATTGAAAAAGTGTTTATTGATCTCCCGCTACTTAATACCTAGGAAACAAGATATTAGTTGCGGAATTGTCACTCTCTCCAACTAGAGAGAATGCAGCCTCAATAATTTCAATGATGGACGAGTTGTTTTTTCTTAGTGAACACAGCCACCTTGTCCATTTCTTCGGTTCTATAAGCACAAGCCATGTCGGTTGAGTTATGCGCCCAGCCAACCCGCCCTTGAGGGTCTATGAGGATGCACCCAGCTTCTCCTGCCACCTTAGATGCAAGAGTCTCAATAGCCATCTGCGCTGCATCGTCTGGGTGCTTGCCGGACGCTAGAAAGTCAATCGCAACCTTAGCCAAAACTACTGGCATAATCGACTCACCATCGCCTGTGGTCGAGCAGCCGCCCTGTTCATTTTCAGCAAACAAGCCTGAGCCGATAATGGCGCTGTCGCCGACGCGACCGGCGGGCTTATTCATAGTGCCCCCAGTTGAGGTACCGGCAACTAAGGTGCCACTACTATCCAAAGCTACACAACCAACGGTATTGGGGCGGTCAAGAACTTCTTTTTCCTCCTCCCACTCTTCCTGTTGCTCATCCGCGATTAAGTCTTCTTTTGCAGACATCTCGGCTCCATTTTCTGCTGCAAAATGTTCTGCGTGATCCGCTACTAAGAACATGGGTTTTGTATCCATAATCTTTCGCGCCACTGAGATGGGATGGCGCACGCCTTGAACATTTGCGAGGGCTCCCCAAGCTAATGAACCGCCTTCCATCATTGCTGCGTCTAGCTCTACCTCTCCCTGGTTGTTGAGAACTGATCCAAAGCCTGCGTTAAATGTCTGGTCAGCTTCCAGAACCCGGATAGCTGCCTCAACAGCTTCTGCTGCTGTACCCCCACTTGACAGCACGGCCCAACCAGCTTCTGCTGCTGCGGTACAGCCTGCGTTGTTTGCTGCAACCTTCTCTTCGGAGATGGTTTTTGCTCCACCGTGAACAATAATGCTTAATACCATAAATTTCCTGTTTTTAATCTTAAGATCTACTTAAATGTATATTAATCAATCAATTATTAATTAATTGATTAATATAAGCAATTTTTAAGTAGTTTTTGACCCGTCCTAGTTCTATAACTTAGCAGTGTTTAATTTTGGCTTCTTCTCTCTTCAGATATAATTATTGGGATCGCTCTTTGTGCTCCCCCCGACCTAGGTATTTACGAATTATTAATATATATCTGATTAAATATATGTCAATAGGGTGAGGCTATTTGGGTTCGAGTTAGTTAATAAAGTTGAAAGATTTAGGGAGTAAAGATGGGGTAAAACTTAAGGCGATGTACTACACCTTAACAGGCAAAATGGGTAAACCTAAAGAATGAGACTTTGAGAGAAAATAAGTGCGATCGCGCTTCACATCACTCTGAACCTTTCTGCTTACCCGCCAAAAACTCCCGCAGCCGCAACAAACTAGCCGTTTGACCCAAATTCAGCCTTAGCAGCGGCACTCCCGTGCGATCGCTAATTCGACGGTACTGTTATTGCTGTGCCAAAATCGCTAATTTTACTGTTAACAAAAGTTGCAATATTTTTTTATTAAAACCGCAACTAAAGGCAGGCAAACGCCTATGCAAATTACAAATTACCATTAATTCATTTAGCTTACTTTCCTGAAAGTAAGGTTAATTCTTGGCTCAGTAACTTTGGCTGCTTTCGGGATTTGGTGTTGCCAAAAATGCTGGGTTGATCCTTTCATCAGCAGGAAGCTTCCAGGAGTTAATTGAATTTCTAATTTCATTTCTTTGTGGTATTTGTGCCTGAGCATAAAACGACGAGTAGCCCCAAAACTTACAGAACCGATGGCTGGGTTTTCACCCAGTTCTGATTCATCATCACTGTGCCACGCTACACTATCTTTGCCGTCGCGATATAGATTAAGCAACACGCTGTTAAACAATGTACCTGCTATTGCTTCTATTTTAGATTTGATTGTTAGGAGTGTAGGTGTCCATAGATTAGGCTCCATTCTTATGTTCGAGTAAGTGTAAGATTTACCTGCATCTCCGTACCATGCGGTAAGTCGCGGTATAGCGACTTGCTTGCCAAAAAGCAGAGTCACCTCTTGCTTCCAATTAATAGTGCCGTACAATTCCGCAAATATCTCGTTGCTCTCATTGTTATTGAAGAAGTCGCGGTACATGATTACTTCGGCATCAGGCATAGATAATTGCTGACCATGCTTCTGGCTTTCTGCTTTTGGCTCTTCCCACAATGAAAGTTGAGTATACATAAATCTGCTCGCTGATTACGTTTTACTGAAATTTATAAATATACAGTTGTTGACACAAGCACTGCCCAGCTTTACCATTAATCATGTAAAGCTAATTTTAGCATTTTAACAAGACAAGGATAATTACTTTTCCCAAACTTACAGCTAATGTTGCCTACAGAATTGGGCGAAAAGTCTAGGATATGTTCCGGTATGTTTTTAGACAGGGACATAAGTTTAGATAATGGCAGAAAAATTCGGTTACTCTTGTTTTTGCCTTCCTTGCCCGCGATCGCTGCATTGATGGATCTTGACCTAATCCTAGTCCTCAATGAAGCGATCGCGCTTCACATCACTCTGAGCCTTTCTGCTTACCCGCCAAAAACTCCCGCAGCCGCAACAAACTAGCCGTTTCCCCCAAATTCAGCCGTAGCAGCGACACTGCGTCCAACCGAGACTGCACCCAACCGTCGGCCCAATACCACTCGTGAGAAATGAAAATGATCTCCCCTTCCAACAATGTAGCGATCGAGTTTGGGACTGTTGCAATTAATGTAAATGGTGTAGCCTGTCTTTGATTTTTGTGCGAGTCACCAATGCAGACTCACAGCGTTCCCAGTAAATTTTAGCAACGCGATCGCCCGGATTCTGACGCCAACACTCGGAAAACAGCCGCGCCGCTTCAAATAACTTCCCTTCCGAGTAAAGTGCCCTAGCTTCTGCAAACAATTCCAGCGTAGCTAACTTGGCCTGTTTAATTTCTGGCGGATCTGCATCAAACACCTCATAAATCGTCACAGCTTGGGATTTTCCCTTGACTTTTACCGTGTCTAGAGTGCGGATTGTGTAGTGAGATGGATTTTTCAGGCGCGCATAAGTTGGCTGAGTAATTAACAGCGAAACCCCATAATTTTTTGTCAAACTTTCCACGCGAGAAGCTAAATTAACGGCATCACTAATTACTGTCCCGTCCATGCGATTTGGCCCGCCCACCGTTCCCAGCATCAAAGAACCCGTATTAATCCCAATCCCAATCTGAATCGGCGCACAGCCCGAGTAGGTGCAGTATTCATTATATTCAACGAGACGGTGCAGCATAGCAATTCCCGCTTTCACCGCATTATCAGCTTCCCCACTAAACAGCGCCATAATCGCATCGCCAATATATTTATCAATAAACCCCTTATTTTCATTAATGACGGGTTCCATGCGACTGAGATAAGAATTAATAAATTTGAAATTATTCTCCGGCGTCATAGTTTCCGAAAGCGTAGTGAAATCGCGAATGTCGGAAAATAACACCGACATTTCTAACTGCACTTGGTCGCCCAATTCCACATCAATGATGCTTGATTTATCTAAAAATTGGAGAAATTGATGGGGAACAAATCGCTCGTAAGCTTTGTTTAGTTGAGCCAGCCTGCTTTCATTTTTGCGTACTTCTGTATAAAGCTTAGAATTTTGAATCGAGATCGCCGCCTGTCCCGATAACACTTTTAATAGTTCCACTCTTTCAGGGGTAAAAGCTCCCGCTGTCAGATTATTTTCTAAGTAAACAATACTAATGATTTGAGATTGGTTAATCAGCGGCACACATAAAATTGATTTGGGCTGATGCTTTCGGATGTGGGCGTCGTTGGTAAATTGTCCCGATCGCGCAGCATCATCTAGTACCACGCTTTCTTGAGTGCGACTCACATAATTGACAATTGCGGTAGAAAGTTCTTGACAGGTTTCAACGGGGATTGACTGCAACACGGTGACGAGTTCGTCATCGATTGTTCCTTCAGCTTCAATGAACAGTTGTCCCTGGCTTAACAAAATCAGATAGCCTCGTTGCGCCCCTGCATTTTCAATCAAAATTTTCATCAAGCTAGACAGTAGCTTATCTAGCATAATTTCTCCAGAAATCGCCTGAGAAGCCTTCATGACTGCGGTGATATCTAGGTGATTCCCCGAACCAGTCGTTGTCATTGCTACGGTAGTTTGAGTGTTTTTCCTTCCCGGTTGAGTTACCGCGAATAAGTGGGGATATCGCGTTTCTAAATCCGTTACCTTAGCAGTGGCTCCCCATTCAACATAACAATAATACGCCTCAAATATGTAGGCTTGAGCAACTTTTGTTTTGCCCCATTCCCCGTAGAATTTGGCTGCTAGTTCGTTGGCCAGGGCTTCGTCATTAACATATTTGTTTTCTTGGGCTCCAGAAATGGCGCGATCGTACATTTCAATCGCCTCGGCTTTATTTCCCAACACCCGTTGCCGTTCTGCTTCCACTAAATACCATTTATGCAGATAATTCATCGGAGCATTTTGCGCCCACTGTTGCAGCGTGCTTTGATGGGTTTCCACTAAGGCAATAATTTCAGTTTGCTCAATTGCTGACTGTGCGGGAAAAAGTGCCAGGTGCGTCAGGGCGGCATAAAAATGAAAAATTGGAACAAAAGCTGATCCCGATACTCCCATCAAATACTGTTTGACTTGGGTAATGTGGTCTAGGGCAGCCGTATAATTCCCATAGCAGTAAGCAAGCAGCAGTTTGTAGATGCAGGCACAAGCGATCGCCGTGAATTCATTATCCTGATAGTGCTTGGGAATCATCACCGTTTCATCGTAGGCAGAGCCTATTAACAAATCCGGCCGCATACGGGTTTCCCTCAAGTTTTGCACCGTCTGCTGAATCATATCCAAATAAACCCGAGCAGAATATTGTTTCAACTGCGCCATGACAGCCCTGTAACTTGCTATTTCTGGTTCCCAAGTGTCTAGTTCTACCCCAGCGAATAAATGAGTATAAAAGCAAATATATATGTTGTAGCCAGCGTCTACAAAGTCGCCTGTTTCCATACCAAACCTATAGCCTTCTTTCAGCGTCGGTATCGTTGCCAAAAGAGATTCTTGGCGATGCTGAATCCAGCCACCAAACAAAAGTAGAACTGTGGACTTGAATTCGGGCACATTCAACCTATCAAGCAATGAAAGTGCCAATTGCCCAAAGTCATACCCCGTTTCCACCTCTTGTAAAAAGGCACAGAACACCATCCCGTGCATCGCATAACCCACGGTCGATGCGGGCGCATTCCCAAAGGAGAGCGATAAACTTACCATCGTGGAACTCAGCAGGGGCAGCAAACCGGGCATTCCCTGGAAAATGGGTGGAAACAACATACCAGACAGTTGCATAGCTGCCTGAGTCTGTGGATTTGTCATCACAGGTAAGTCAACCAATTCCTCAATCTTTCTGCCGCTTAGTTGGCCCGCAAGGGCTTGTAGCGCTTTGCCAATCTTGGCTTCATCAGGTTCGGCAGGAAGTTCAATCCCCAATTGTAAGAGTGCGTCTCTTGCTACTGCGATCGTTTCTAACACCTTGCTCTGGGCTGTCTGAGCGGCAATTTTAATTTCGTAAATTTTAACTCGATCTAAAATTGTTTGGGCTTCTTGCAAAACCAGTGCGGCCATCTGTTCCATACCATCAAAGTCACCATTCAAATAGGCAATTTCAGCAGCAGCAACATAGAGATTTAGCGCCAATTCATATTGAGTTTGCCAGCAGTTTACGCTCAGTAGCTCAATTCCCGTTTGTAGATAGATATTTGCAGCAGCGTAGGCGGTAGAACTTCTGGCTTTACGTCCCGCTTCTAAGTTGAGTTGGGCTAAGGCTTCTCGTTCCCTTAATTGATTGATTAACTCAATTCCTTGATTTAAATGCCCCACAATATCAAACAGTTTTTCCTCTGTTTCTATTTCCGAAAAATTTTGGAGCAATAACTGTCCTATTTTCAGATGAGTAGCTTGTTTTTGGTCGTCGGGAATCAATGAATAAGCCGCTTGCTGGACGCGATCGTGCAAGAACTTATAAGTTGGATTAGCAACAGACTGATTCGGGGATTGGGCATCTGCTTGAATAAAGTTATAGCCTTCTGCAATCACTAAAATGAGGCCTTCTTGCAAGGCTTTCCACAGCGCTGATTCCGTTTGTTCTGGTAATTCTTCGCTGACTATTGCCAAGGTATCTAAATCAAACTGCGCCCCAATGCAGGCGGAAAGTTTGAGAACATCCTGAGTTTGGGCAGGCAACTTCTGCAATTGCGCCGCCATAAACTCCACCACATCCGAGGCGTCGGCAAATTTAACTTGAGCAATATCGCACTGCCACCCCCCTTTACTGCCGCCCTTACTAAGAGGGGATTGAGGCGGGTTAAAAATAATTTGACCATCTTCATACAATGCCTTGAGGAATTGAGTCGAGAAAAAGGGATTACCTTGGGTTTTTTGATAAACCAATTCTGTCAAAGGTTTAGCCAAAGATAAATCGCAAATCAGCGTATCTGCTACCAACTGATTGAGATCTGCTAAACTCAAAGGTTGCAGCATAATAGTATTCACCACTGCCCCCGACTTCACAATCTCATCGATCGTTAACATAAAAGGATGAGCCGGTGATACCTCATTATCCCGGTAAGCACCCAATACCAAGAGATGCCCCGTATCCTCCATCAACAGTTGTAGCAATTTCAGCGATGCCGAATCTGCCCACTGCAAATCGTCCAAAAACATCACTAAGGGATGTTCTGCTTGGGTAAATACTTGCACAAATTTCTGCATCAGCAGATTGAAGCGATTTTGTGCTGCACTCCCCGACAATTCTAGTGCAGGACGTTGAGCGCCAATGATGTGTTCTAATTCAGGAATTACGTCAATCAAGACTTGCCCACTCTCGCCTACTGCGGTGAGAATCAGGGTTTTCCATGTTTGTAATTGAGCGTCACTTTCTGATAATAACTGTCCCATCAATTCCCGAAATGCTTGCACAAATGCACTGAAGGGGATGTTGCGCTGGAATTGGTCGTATTTGCCTTTGATAAAATAGCCACACTGTCGGGCGATCGGCTTATGCACTTCATTCACGACTGCGGTTTTCCCAATCCCAGAAAAGCCAGCTACTAGCATCATCTCGGCGCTACCTGTAGTGACTCGTTCAAAGGCGGCTAATAGATTAAAAACTTCTGTTTCTCTGCCGTATAACTTTTCGGGAATCAGGAAATGATCTGTAAGATCCAGCGTTCCCAAGTCAAATTCTTCTATGCTATCGGTTTCTTGTAATTGAACCAGACACATTTCTAAATCCTGCTTGAGCCCCAATGCAGTTTGATAGCGATTTTCCGCATTTTTGGCCATCAGCTTGCTGACAATTTGCGAGACAATTAGGGGAATTTCTGGCTTGATTTCGTGCGGGGGAACTGGTTGTCTGGCAATGTGGCAGTGAACGAGCTCTAAAGCGTCTTCTGTCTCAAAAGGTAGTTTTCCGGTCAGCAATTCGTAGAAGGTGACGCCGAGCGAGTAAAAGTCAGTGCGGTAATCGATAGAGCGATTCATCCTACCAGTTTGTTCCGGCGAGATGTAAGCGAGGGTTCCTTCTAAAACGTTGGGATTTTTCAGGGTTGGCATTTCTCGCGTTAGCTGAGTGGAAATGCCAAAGTCGATAATTTTGAGCTGTTCCGTTTCCGGGTTATAAACAATATTTGAGGGGTTAATATCTTTGTGGATGATATTGGCGCTGTGAATTTGCCCTAAAGTTGCGGTGGCTGCGATCGCCAGGAGAAGAAATTCCTTGAGGCTAAACTTTCGCTGCTGCATCCATATTTTCAAGGATTCGCCGCCAAAGTCCTCCACAAAAATCACGAGACTGTTTTGGTATTTTTGCAAGTCATAAACTTGCACGACTCCCGTCTCTTTCAGCTCTCGGGTGATTCGGTATTCGGTGCGGTAGCGTAGTAATTCTTGAGGTGTTGGGTAGCTTTCTTTGAGCAGTTTAAGGATGAGCGGTTGGTGATCCGCTTCCCGAATCGCCCGGTACACCAGAGAGTTGGCACTTTCGTAAAGTAGCTTCTGGACGGCAATGCCTGGAATGGAGAGCATATTTATTTTTCTTGTAAAAATTAACGCCCAGTCAAAACACACCGGGTTCGTTGTGTCGAGAATAGCGCTTTAGAAAGGAACAAATCATGTTTTTCTAACACACTCTTAGTTTTTCGGCAGCTAAGTAGCTTTCACGCGGTCTGGCAGAGTAAGGGTAATGAGTTATAATGCCTACGTATCTAAGCCTGGTTAATTCTCAACTCCATGAATTGTCCCCGTTTCGGTTCTCCAAACATCGTTAAAAATTGTGCCACCCCCAGCGCTAAGCAAAACTTTAAATGTATATATTGTCACAGGCAGTTTGTTTAAAACCCCAGACCTCAAAGGATTTCACAAGAAACAAAAAAATTGAGCGATCGGCTTTTATTAGAAAAAATATCTTGAGTCGCGATTGTCAAAGTCACGAGGGTGTCCCCCGCTGGTTCCAATACTATGTGTTTTTCAACAATTAGCATCAGTCCCCCGGAAAGTTCAAGTAAAGTCAAAAAACCAAGACAAGCTAACGATCCAACATGATGAAATGTAGTCGTTTGTACGCAATAAGGGGAACAAGCAGTGGAAAGAGCTGCCAATTGATGCCTTAACAAAAAAAATTCTAGTGGTTTATAGCAATCCTACATGAGTCGTAAATTTTTTACCCCACCCCAACCCTCCCCTTACTAAGGGTAGGGGGTAAGAAATTCACAAATGATTTAGGATGGCTATATATAGGAAGTCGAGTTGAAATCGGTGCTAAAGGTTTGTCCGATTCCCTCCCAGTAGTTGACAGACAATGTGCCGTCTATTATACAGATTTTTTGGTCGCATATAAAAAAGTTTTGCCTCGCTAGCGACACAAATCTGTCGGAAAGATACGGGCAAAACTTCTGATATCGAAAGATGCAAGAACTCCCTGATGTACAGGATATCTCGCTATTGTTCTAAGAAAGAGTCTTTCCTAATCTAAAAAGCTTTCCAATCCTGTGGGAGCCTTGTGGTATTTTATTCATCATTACAAGGCTTCTTTACCCCTAAAAGTGTTTAGGATTTTGCCTTGCTATGCAGGACTACCAAACTTTGTTCTCATGATTTTGGAGAGTCATTTATCTACTTCCGCTTACCCTTCCCGGCTACAAACTCCCGCAGCCGCAGTAAACTAGCAGTTTGCCCCAAATTCAGCGGCAGCAGCGACACTCCCTCCAACCGAGACTGCACCCAACCATCGCCCCAATACCACTCGTGAAATCCGTCAATTCCCTGACTCAATAACAGCCGCAGACAATTGTGCTCAGCAATATCAACGTGATGCTGAACTGCAACCGGGCCCAACCAACTTGTAAAGGTCAAACCCTGAGCAAATTCTTCCGGCAAACCGCTAGACAACTGCTGCGGCCACATCCACTGCTGCAATTGACTCGGACGCAACAAGCTGTCTCTAATCGCTGTTTCGGAAGCTTCAAGCTCAATCCGCAGGTTGCTTTGTTGAAAATTACCGAGCATAAGAATTTTAGATATAAGTGCAAGTAACTTTAATGTAACTTATTGGACTGGTTCTAACCTGTTATGGGCGGGCAAGATGCCCACCCCACAAAAACCAAATCCACTCTTTGTGGAACAGGCCCGAAAGCCTGTTCATGTCCGGGCGGGCTAGAAGCCCACCCCACAAGCAGAAAATTCACTCTTTGTGGAACAGGCATCTTGCCTGTTCTTAGAAAATAGGGCAAAATGTTCGATCGCACACCAGGGCACACCAGGGCACATCTGCCGTTAAAGATTTAAGATATTCGATCGCACCTACTGCCCGAAACCCGATTTTCGTATCGAACTGTTAAGCTCTGTTTCATTTCATTGAAATCTCCCCTGCTTCACGCCACCGCATCCAAAGTCCGTGATACCATCACACCTGAGTAATGCCTATAGAAAAAAACTGGAGAGAAAAGCTTTGACACTAAGGGTTGCAGTAGTAGGTTCAGGCCCTGCGGGTTCTTCCGCCGCCGAAACACTGGTAAAAGCAGGCATCGAAACATACCTATTCGAGCGTAAATTAGACAACGCCAAACCCTGCGGTGGGGCGATTCCCCTGTGCATGGTCAGCGAATTTGACTTGCCGCAAAGTATTATTGACCGCCAAGTCAGAAAAATGAAAATGATCTCCCCCTCCAACGTCGAGGTGGACATCAATATTGAAAACGCACACGAATACATCGGTATGTGCCGCCGCGAAGTGCTCGATGGCTTCATGCGCGATCGCGCCGCTTCGTTGGGTGCAAAACTAATTAATGGCACTGTTCACAAATTAGAAATTCCCGGCAACAATACAGACCCCTATACTCTCCACTATGCCGACCACTCCGACGGCAGCGCAATGGGAATTCAGAAAACTCTGAAAGTCGATTTGGTAATTGGGGCTGACGGCGCTAACTCCCGCGTAGCAAAGGCGATCGACGCTGGTGATTACAATTATGCGATCGCCTTCCAAGAGCGCATCCGCCTGCCCGAAGATAAAATGGCTTACTACGAAGACTTAGCCGAAATGTACGTCGGCGACGACGTATCTACCGACTTCTACGCTTGGGTGTTCCCCAAATACGACCACGTAGCCGTCGGTACCGGCACGATGAAAGTCAATCAAGCCAGCATCAAAAAGCTGCAAGCAGGCGTCCGCGCCCGCGCTGCCAAAAAACTGATGGGCGGTGAGATTATTAAAGTGGAAGCTCACCCCATCCCGGAACATCCGCGTCCCCGCCGGGTTGTCGGCCGAGTTGCTCTCGTAGGCGATGCTGCAGGTTATGTTACCAAGTCTTCCGGCGAAGGTATCTATTTTGCAGCCAAGTCTGGCCGGATGTGCGCCGAAACTATTGTGGAGATTTCCAATAAAGGCGCGCGCATTCCGACTGAAGAGGAAATTAAGATTTACTTGAAGCGGTGGGATAAAGCCTACGGCATTACTTACAAAGTTCTCGACATTTTGCAGCGGGTGTTTTACCGTTCCGATGCTACTCGCGAAGCTTTTGTGGAAATGTGTGCCGATCGCGATGTGCAGAAACTCACATTCGATAGCTATTTGTATAAAACCGTGGTACCAGCTAATCCCTTCATTCAGATGAAGATTACCGCCAAAACCATTGGTAGCTTGTTGCGCGGCAATGCTTTAGCGCCTTAATTCCCGGCGGCTCAAGCGCACTTTGTATAAAAAAGCGGGCAGTCACAAAACTGCCCGCTTTTTTTTTGATCTAAGATAACGAACCGCGAAGGCGCTAAGGGCGCGAAGGAAGAGGAAGAAGAATTGTTAGTTCAAGTTCAACTGCACTAAGGTATCGGGGGCGAGGAAGTGGGAAATGTGATAAGCCCGCTCTTCTGTTTTCAGCAGGATTTTTTCGTAGAGGTAGCGCGTAGCTCGATCGCCCAAACTTTCTGCTTGTCCTGCTTGACGCCGCAGCAAACCGAGGATAGCTTGTTCCGCAATTAAATCGTGTTCTAGCATTTGGCGGCAGGAATATACGCCGTCGGCTTCCGGTTCAAAACAGCACAGCTCGGCTAACTTGCTAAAGCTAGCTGCTGGTATGCCGCCCAATCCGTTTAACCGTTCGCCCAACTCGTGGACGCTATCTTGAGCTTCTCCGTAGCTTTCTTCAAAGAATTTGTGCAAGGAGTAAAATTCTGCCCCTTCTACCACAAAATGATGTTTTTGATATTGCAGGTATAAAGCCTGAAAACTGGCCAGCAGCGCGTTCATCCCTTCACAAATTGGTGCTGTGACTGAATGTTCCAGTAGAACTGGGTTTTCGGCTATGTGGCCAAATGGTCTCAATGCACTCTGAGTCTGGGCCATGTGTGTTCTCCTCTCAATAGGCAGTTTTGTTGCCAATAGAGTCAGTCTAGCACCCTAGATTTACCCGTCAAGCAGGGTCTGCCTCGATAGTAGAAGATTTTATAGAGTAGGAAATTTTTTTTCTCAACCTATTGAGAATAATTAGCAGTTGGGTTATCCTTTAAAAAGATTCTCGTTCTGAACGCTTCCTGAAAGGGGGGCGAACCTTCTGAAGGCAGAAGGCAGAAGGCAAAAGGCACAATTTTTCAGGAAGGGCTTTTGATCATCCTTGAGGTTCTGCTGAAATCAGGCTTTTAACTTCTGCTCACTATCAGTCAGGGTAAAAATTAATGCAAATTATTACTGTTGTCAAAAAATGAATCCAGCAGATCCAGAATTAGAAGTTTGTGACATTGTGCAAGTTAGTTGGCTAGATAGGTGGCAAGTTTACAAACGCTTGCAAGAACTAGAAATTCCCTGCTGGTGTGCGGTTGACCAACCTTTGCGGGCAAAAGTCAACACTGTCAAACAAGCTGCTCAGTTAACGAGCGTGTTGAGGCAAGTCAGTGCCCCTCGGGGCGAACTGGTGCAGTGGCTGGAGTGCTGCTGGCGGGGCTAAAGGAAGCCGGAAGTTAGGGAAAGAGCAGCGTACAAGATGTAACGGATGTAACGGATTTAAAGGAGTTATAACAATGTATAAATCTGGCAAGCAAGTTTCCGAATTCAGTTTAGAGGGAGAAATCCTCGGCCTGATTATTGAAGATGGCTGTAAACTTAAATATTTGCGAATTAGTAGCGATCGCGGAGTAGAATATCTTGTTAAACTTTGCAAGGAATTGCGGGCATTTCTGTCGCCTATTTTGACACCGGGGTTGAGAGTTAAAGTTGTAGGTGAGAAAGAACTCAACTTGAAAAATGGTAAAATAAAACTTAAAGCTCGCCGCCTCACGCTGGCTCAGGGTCACAACGATCGATCGCACGAACACCTTGACTCCACTAATGTGCCTATTGGGGTATTGACATTCGACGATCGCGCGATCGGCAAAACCCAAGTCACCTCTCCCACTGCCGCTCAAACGGTAAAAGCTCCGGCAAAAAGCCAAACCAAAATATTAGTATGTCAAAAATCAGACTGCCTGAAGCGGGGCGCTGGAGGAGTCTGTAAAGCTTTAGAAAATGCTTTGAATTCGCGCGGTTTAGAAGACAAAGTGACAGTTCAGGGAACCGGATGTCTCAAACAGTGTAAAGCTGGCCCAAATATAGTTTTGATGCCGGACAAAACTCGCTACAGTCGCATTGCGCCGGCAGAAGTTCCAGCAATTATTGACAAACATTTTGCAGTTGTTAAAGCTTAGGCGATCGCCCGGATAGCGAAACAGTGCGTTACACATCAGAAAAAATTATTTTGATAGGACTGGGGATAAAAAACTCACGTCTGTAGGGTACTCATAGGCGCATCTTACGCCTGAATTTGAGTTCGGGTTGTAGTTCGCGCGACTCGATTCAGAGGCTATTGTCCGAAAAAACAGAAAAAATGACAACAAGTATCACTTAGGGGCTTCCTTCGGGAGAATATCTAAGGATAGACTGTATCTGAGACCCTGTGACTATTGGGATAAAAAGCCATGTCAGAAGCTGATCTTCGAGCCCATCAGCACCAACCGTACCCTGCTGTTCCATCCAATACCGAACCATTGCAGTCAAATATTGCTGATGCTGGGGGTTTTGAGCCGATCGCCCCCGATGCGATAGACACTCCTGCAACCGTTCCCCAACAGCCAGAAGAAGACTGGCAAACAGTAGATTTTCCCAACGCCATCAGTGTAGATGCAATTCCCACAAAATCTGAAACAAAAAATTCGCAATCTCCGACACAGCCGACTCAGGTGGGCTCGTCCCCGATTTCAGAGAATCTAAAAAGTATGCTTGGGAATGCCGAACAGGCTAAGGGCAAAGGATCAACCCCAGTCACCCTCATGCAAGCGCTGCACGAATGCAACCGCGACCTTTTGCAGCGCATCGCGCAGCTAGAAACAGCTCTCGAAGAGTCCCAAAACACCTTGCAGAATCGCGAAACTTTGCTAGAACAGCGGACTGCAGAACTCGCAAATACTCAAGAACAATTGACGCGGCTTTTTGGGAAAGTGGAAGTTTCCCATCAAACCCTCCAAAGTCAAGAAATTTTAGTCGAAAATTTAAGAAGTCAGTTGGCAACTAGCCAAGTAAGGCTAGCGACTGTTGAGCGAGAATGTGCGTCTACTGTGCAGCGCTACAACGAACAGTTACAGCAGTTAGTAGCCACAGAAAATATTTGCAGGGAATTGCGAGCCCGCTTGCACCGCCAGCAGCGCCACACTCTGCAATTCAAAGCTGCTTTGGAAAGAAGCTTGGACAGGCCGCAGGTAAAGTCACCGAGGATCGAGCCGCCTGACAATGCAGAGGATAGCGCCAGCGCGCAATTAGAATCATTGCTCGCTGCGGTCAAAAGCTCTCAAGTTCCGCTGCCGCCAGCCTTCAACGCTTCCCCTGTCCAACCTTGGTCGGAAACCGAAGAGAATCCAGAGGTAGCGGTTGCTGTCGAGGCGATCGAGCCTGAATCCCCAGCCCCTCTAGAACTCGACAAATTAGCCCAAGTATCCGCCATTCAATTACAGGAGACCGAAACCTACCAGCCTCATGAGCCGGCACCTGACTCGGCCCCTGCGGTTGCGGAACCTGAACTGCCCGTGGCGGAGTCGGAACCCGAAACTGCTACCAATGTGGACACGCAAGAATTAGCCAGGGCTTTTCAAATTTTGAACTCCGTTGAAACCTTTGGCATTCAAGAAGTGCGATCGAGTGTGGCAAAACCTACAGCAGTCGCCCAACCCGACTGGCTGAGCTTGATTGCCAGTCCGCTGCGGGCTTCTAAAAAACGTCGATCGCTAGCTGAAATTGAATTGCCGAGTTTTCGATAGCGAACTGAAGTTGCTAGTTTTGAGTTTTGACTCAAAACTCAAAACTCAAAACTCTTTTCTCCCTTTTCCCATCCCGTAGGTGAGAGCATAGCTGGTAGCCAACAGCCACAGCCAAACAGCCGGATATCGGGGCTCCAACCAAGGTTGTACCCTGCGAGCGAAGCTGGGAAGCCATCCGAACAACAAACTGGCCAAAGCCAGCAGAGTAAAACTCAAGTAACTCCCTAGCCAGCGCCAAATATCCCCCAAGCTGACAAAATCTAAAATCCACCTCAGGAGAGAAGGGTTTTTTCCCGCTGCTTCGATCGCCAGCCGATTGAAAGTTAGCCAGTCGGTTCTGTCTTTAATAAAAGTTTCGGCTACGGCGAGTTTTTGTGCTGCCAAAATACCGAAAAAGGTATTGAGAATTGAATTAATTCTTTGAGGCGGCAAACTGCTGCCGGTAGGAACCATCATGCCTTTAGAAAACAGCCAAGTTACTGAAACATTGCTCTGGTAGGCGCGAATTTTGTTTAAGTGATTGGCCGTCAACAAATTGTGCTTTAAAGCAGTATCCAAAAGGTCTGTTAAGCGGAAAAGATTGCGGATAAGAGAGCCGAAGCCGGTGAAAACGAGGGGAGATTGCAGGGATGCTGCGTCGCCGATCGAGACTAGGCGATCGATCGCCACGGAGCGATCGCTGCTGCTGCTGCTAAAATGCCCCGGAATATAACCAAAGGTCGGTTTTTTCCACACCAATTTATCGACATCGCAGCGGCGGTATTCCGGCAAAATTGCGAAAAAATCCTCGTACATTTCTAGCAAAGAACCGGGATTCTCTGGATGTACTTGGTGGTAGTGAAATAGATAAACTGTCAGTTCTGTGCCGGCGCCGGGAAACAACTCCCAGATGAGTTGGCGCCCGCGGGAAATGTCCCCGTGAGTGTAGAGCACATCCCCGTACTCGGAATCCCACACTCCCGGCTCAAATCCTGCGTCGATGACTGCTCCCACTGTGGGACAAACGCTGTCAAAAGTCCGCCCTTCGTTCAATTGCCAAGCGATGGGAGAAGCTGAACCCATTGCATCCACCACAAGCCGTCCTAATGCAGTGCGATCGGCTTTTGTCGGCAAGTGGCGACCTTGAACTACTACTTTTTCCGCTTCCACATCGGCTCGGAGAAACTCAGTTTCGTCCCAGATTTCTCCACCAGCTTCTGTTAGCTTAAGTCCCGCTAAATTCAGCAATTTCTCTCCGTCCAAAGCTACATTTAGTACCTTCGGTGTGTGCAGAACTGGCGCTTTCGCAACGGGCGGATTGTTAGCATCAAAAAACTTGTTGTAGCCATCTTTGTATTCTCTGGCAATCAAAGTTTCGATTTCTGCCGCAGTAAATAAACCCAAATCAATTAAGCTTTGAATTTCGTCTCGCGAAATATTCCACTCGCGATTCATCCGCCCGAAAGGCATTCGTTCAACTAGCAGCACTCGGTAGCCCAGTTTCGCCATGACTGCGGCGTGAATCACTCCCAAGGCCCCGCCAATATAAATTAAGTCATAAAAAGTATCGCCAGAATCAGACACCAAAATCGTGTCTTCTGCCTTCTTCCCTGTGCCCTCTTCCTTCTTCCCTCTTCCTTCTTCCTTCAAAAACACTACTTGTTTTGGCTTTTGAGGATTGCGAGTGCTTTCGCGCCAACGTTGCTCCCACCAGTAGACGCGCTTGAGGTCGTATTCGCCTTCAGGCATTTTTTGGAAGTATTTGACGGTGAGGGGGTAATAGGGGGCAAGAGCCTCAAAAATTGACTGTTTGGAGAGGTCTATGACAGGGGGCTCCGGGTAGCGATCGGGAAATTTGTTTTTCACAGCAAGATTCAGAGCTTCCAGGAACTTTTTTTCTCCCGCAGGCGCCTCTTCTAGACGAAAGACTTTTAAATAAGTGGTGCGCTGTACTGACCAGACAAAGGTAGAAAGTTCTGTCGATCGCCAATTTTGGTTTCCTGAATTGGTGTCAGCCAAGGCGGGTTTTGGATTGGCATTTTGAGTTCCAGACTTGAGAACCTCGGCTGCTGTTACGTTTGAAAGCAGGCGAAAGCCGTCAGCAGTAATAATTTTTTCTCCGATTCCGGGATCGAATTCGTGCTGCAACCAAGTGCAGACGGCTGCTGTATCTGGTGTGGGGACTTCTAGATAAAGAATTTCTTGCATGATTAGGCTCTCAATTCTGAATAAATTAATAAAGATGGGGGAGTTGACAAGGGAGCAAAGTAGGCTATACTCCCGAATACTTATTTAGTTTTAAATAAGTTTACAATGTTCTCAGATTTTTAGGTTTTCGATCGCTCTTGCTCTCGGTGGGGGCGCAGTGGCTGAATATCTACTCCTTTCGGTATGCAATCTCATGAATTATCCCATTCCTACGAATCCTCAAGAAATGATTGCTTTGCGACAGCAGCCGCTGAATGAAGAATTGGTGGCGTCGGCGATCGCGGGTGTGATTCAAATAGCTCGATCGCGATCTCAGTCTTTGGATGAATTAAAGGCTGAGGTACTCGCCGACGACAATCTGCTCGATTTTGCTCAGAGGCTATGGCTGAGCGACATTGTGGCTCAAGCTTGGAACAATTTGCCCTAAATTGTCCACATCCAAACCACCCTCCCGAACGCTCGTGTTCGACGGGGAAGGAGGAGCGATCGAGCCGACGACAACAAGCTGATGAAAGCTAGATTGTCCCGGAGAATTTGTGAGCTTGTAAAAATTATGGTTAAGTCATTGTTAAATTTATCTATATTGAGCAAATTTCATAAATTGGCTCCCAGTTTCATAGGTTAGCTGCATCGATCAAATATTTTAATATGCCAATAATTTTACTAATATTATCAATGAAATAATCATTTAAATCAACTTCCATAATTTGATTGCTAAGCCGTAAAAATTTCCAATTTGTCCCTGTTGTGACCACTCCATATATTTCTGAAATATTATTATTTCTTCTTTCATTAAAGATTTGAGCTGCAATCATTTCTGCCATACATTGTGGAAGTCCAGCTTGGATATTATCATTTTTAGCTTCTACTAAGGCGACAACAGGGGCTTTGATTAGCAGTTGTTCGGGAGAACGACTAATCATAAAATCACAGAAACCCGTTAATCCTTTTTCTAAATCTACATTAAACTCTTTTCCTGAAAAAAAGCTAATTTGATACTTAAACTGCTTTCTAAGTTCTACTAAAATAGGTGTGACAATTAATTCGGAGCGAGCTTTTTCGGTATTAATTGCTAAAGCCAAAGAAATGTTTTCTTGCAGAGTTTGGCTGAGAAGCTCGCTATACTGGGCGTCTGGTAAATCGGCAAAAATACCAACTTTGTCAGCAATGGTTATGCCAAAGTTGGTTTCAATCATTTCTAGGTTGGTGAATTGGCTGTAGGACATTTTTATTATGAGGCAAAGAAAATTTGACCATCAAAAATGAAAAAATATTGTTGTTATTTTAACATATTTGATGCTCGTTTTCAAAGGAATTTGGTGTGAGTAACTTGGCGACTAACGCAACTCAACTTCTCGGTTGACTTCTGTCAAAACTCGATCGCCCCGCATCAACCGATATTCGGCCCGCCAAACTCCGGGAATCAGAGGAGAATTCGTACTGTTTCTTTTGCCGACATAACCCAACCAAGTGCGGCTGGGGGCTTTAATTTCGTTGGTCTGATCGGCAATGGTTGTGCCGTTGGGTGCAAATAATTTGTATTGTTCGCGATCGCCCTTGAGCACTCCGTAACTTTGCACCCAAAACAACAAAGCGGGACTGTTTGCAGGGAGTTGAGTCTCGGAAAATTGCCCTTCCCAGACAGCGTTAATATCGGGTGGCTTATTGGCAAAACCGGCCCTAATTAAACCTGTGGAAATATAGTCTAAAGGCTTGTCCCAAATTGGATTGCGGGCGATGTTGCAGCCTACCTTGGCGTCGGGCCCAACAAACGGATCTACGGCTTTGCCTTGATAGCGAAAAGTTACGTGTACGTGGGGGAAAGATGCCATCCCAGAGTTTCCCACCATGCCCAAAACTGTGCCTTTTTGTACCTGCGTACCCGGTTTGACGGCAACGCTGCCTTTGCGGAGGTGGCAGTATTGGGCTTCCCAACCACCGCCGTGGTCGATTACCATGCCGTTGCCGCATTCTGTGCCTGCGATGTTGGCTTTTTCTGTATCGTTTTGTAAACGCCGATCGATCACACCATCTCGTGCTCGCAAAACTTTGCCTGCTGCGGAGGCAATAACTGGCACTCCTTTTGCCATTGCTTTGGCGTCGGGAATGGCAAAATCTGTGCCGTCGTGGCCGTCGTAGGTTTGACGCCCGCAGCCAAAATCTACGGCGGTGGGGCCGGGTTCTCGATCGAAATACAGCAATACAAAACAGTCTTTGCCTAGGGTACAGTCGATCGGCTGGCCGAATTGCGGGTTGTTCGGCTTTTGGGCGACTGCGGTAGAGACGAGACGCTGGGCGATCGTGTGGGCTTCGGCGATCGGCGCAGTGACTCCCGTTTGCTTATCACAACTAGAAAGACTTGTCAACCCCAAGGTCAACAAAATTGCAGAAATGTATTTTGTGGAGAGTATAGTCATTCGCCGATGGGATGTAAAAGTTGAGGTGGGTAGTGAAAAATCAATTAATCATTCAGAATAGAGTTGCTCCAGAATCTTGACGATGGGTAAGGCGTTTTCGTTTCCTATCTTTGTTGTATTATTTTAAGTTGGAAATTTTAAAATTTTAATTAGTTCAAGAATGGGTTCTAAAATTCGATCGCTCATTTCGATAATTCGGCTGGCCGGGCTTGCTGTTGCGGCTTTGGCGATGTGGGGATTTGCCACTATTGCCGAAGAGGTGTTGGGAAAACAAAGTTACGCTTTCGATACCTCTATTTTACTAGCTCTGAGGGAATTGCACACTCCGCTGCGCGATCAAATAATGCTGGGCTTTACCTTTTTGGGAGAGCCGGATTTGCTGCTAGTGATTTCTCTGATTTTGGGTATTGTTTTGCTAGGGCGAAATCACCGCTCGGAAGCTGCAACTATTGCGCTCGCGGGTGGTGGCTCGATCGGTTTAAATTTACTATTAAAAAAACTTTTTGCCCGCGCTCGACCTCAACTTTGGGAGCGCGTTGTTGACGTTCGCTTTTACAGTTTTCCTAGCGGGCACGCGATGATTTCAATGGTTATTTACGGTTTGTTAGGATATTTGTTGGGTGCACGCTTTCCCAAGCAACGCTGGTGGATTTACAGCTTGACAGTTGTATTAATTGCTGCTATTGGTTTGAGTCGGCTTTATCTAGGAGTTCACTGGCCTACGGATGTTATTGCCGGTTATACGGCTGGTGTGGTGTGGCTGATTACCTGTATTATTACTTTGGAAATATGGAAGGAATTGCGTTCTTTTACTACGGCTTCTAAAGAGGAGTTTTTGGCACCTGAAAATCCTCAATAATAATTTTTAATTTTCTACTCAAGAGTGACTATTAGTTTTTGGGTAAAACACATGGCAATTCCTTTTTCGTAGTAAGCAGCCTCGTTAATGAAAATGGGATAAACGGTTGATTTACCTTCATACAATACCGACTCACCATCCAAGGTCAAAAACATCGGATCGCCGGGATTTAGGGCTTGATAATCTCTGGATTGCAGATGAGGATGAATCATTGCCTGAATTTCTCTGTTCTCGTTTCTGGGATAGTCGATCGCCCCAATGGTGTGATAAATAGTCAGGGGATTTTTTGCAGAAGGCATTGTGCCTTGATTGTAGGCTTCTACGCAGTCTAAAATTTTGCACACAACTTGCTCAGTTTGCTGAAATAAAGACGCATCTAATACGCCTTGTGCCACTGCACCAACCTCCAGCGTACCGCCTAAGTCGGAAAGCGATCGCAGCAAAGGACTATCATGATTCTTGGTTGTAGAAGCGAGTACCTTGAGGTGGGGATAGACAGAGGTTAAATAAGCTGCTAGTTGCAGGTTAAATGGATGATGGCTGGCGAGAATAAATGTTAGCCCCATGTTGGATGTGGTGCTGTGCAAATCGATAATTAGGTTGGGCAGATGAGTGTTTTCTGAGCTAAAAAGGCGGTAGATTTCTTTCGCCCGCTGCGCTTCATAGCTGGAGAGATGGGGATTTTCTAAATCTTGCTTTGTAAAGCAGCGGTTGAGGTCAATATCGAGGTAGCGTGTCCCGATTTCGCAAGCTTTGGGATTGGCTAGCAGGGCGATTGTTTCAAAAGTCGATCGCCGAATTAACTCTGGCGCGCGATCGAATTTCTTCACCAGGTAAATTCCTGTGAGTTCGTTTCCGTGGGTTCCTCCCACTATGGCAACACGTTTAATTTGATTCATAAACAAATAACTTCCTATCCCAAGCTTACCCCATTTGTCATCTGTTGGTAAAAAACATCAGATTGAGGTTTATTATGTGTTTATATTTAGATTATCTAAAGTTTAAGTAAGTAGGTATAGCATTTCTTACAAAGGTGAGGTACAATAACAGCAGTGAGTAAACCAATTCCAAATATTTGCTGATGTAACTTCACTAAATGCAAACTCTATGGCTTTTGCTAACTCTTTATAATTAGGTGTCTTGATAGAACGGAGAATATTTTTAAGTTTTGACCATAAATTTTCAATTGGGGAGAAATCCGGCGAATAGGGCGACAAGTATATTAATTTAGCCCCTTTTTTTTGGATGGCTTTTTCTACTTCTTCTCCGGTATGAATAGTACAATTATCCATGACTACACAAGCACCTTTCCATAACTTTGGCACTAATTTTCGGATAATAAAAGCCTCAAATGTAATTGCATCAGTTGTACCTATTAAATTAACTGATGTTAGGACTTCTTTGACCGATATAGCTCCAATTATTGAGACATTTCTTCCGCGTTTATTCGGTTTTGATCCCTTGGCTCTTGAACCTTTTAGAGATCGAGCATATAACCTAACCATTGCCAAGTTTACTCCACATTCATCAATGAATATTAAGTCTTTGAAACAAACTTCTCTAATTTTTTGCCAGAACTCGTATCGCAGGTTCTGAACCCTGTCAGTGCCTTTGTCTGACGGGAAAAGAGTTTTTTTTTCAAAGTCATGTTTAAGAGTTTTGCCATTCTTCCCATCGTTGCTACGCTGATGGTAAAACCAATTTTTTGGTACAGTAAATAACGGAGTTCTTCGAGAGTTGCATCATTGTTTGCTTCAATCAATTCCGCTAAAATTAGCAGTTGTTCTGCATTCAGTTTTAATTTGACTCCACATCGCTCAGTGCGAGGAGCAATGTTTTGGGTGTCACGATACTGTTTAACCAATTTTTGGACAAAACTTAGGGCTACACAAAAACGGTTAGCTATTGCTCTTTGTGACAGCGGTTCATTATGGTACACATCCATAATTTTTTGTCTAAAATCAATCGAATAAGTTTTCATTTTTACTAATGCGTGATCCTTGCTAAAATTTGAGATAGTTGTCATTCTAGTGACTGCTGCGGGTCGAGGGACTACTGCTCGAAGATCGCCCTATTTAATTAGAGCTGTATAACATTTTGAAGTTCTATATTTTTCACTCCGTTTAAGTCAGTTATATTATACCTCATCTTTCTAAGAAATGCTATATCACACGCAGACCTTGGAAACCCAGTTTATCTGATCCTGTCACAATAAAATGAAGACTACCGAAAGACAAAGGATATGACGCGAGAGGAGTCGTTGCAGTTAATCGACAAAGCCGCAGATGAAGGCCAGACAGAATTGGATTTGGCAGGGTTGGAGAAATTGCCGCCACAGATTGGCAAGTGCGCTCCGCTTGAGAGGTTGGTGTTGGGGAAATTTGCTATGATAGTTTGAGCGATCGCACTATTATATATTCTGTAAATTACCAGCTATGAACATTCAGTTGGTTGACTCCTTAATTCAAGTCATTGAGTCGCTGACACCTGAAGAGAGTTTGCTGTTTCAAGAAAAACTCTCAGCTAGGGCGATTCAGAGTACGCCTGGAGTTTGTGGAGGAAATGCCCGGATTCGCAACACCCGCATTCCTGTTTGGACAGTGGTTTCGCTTCACCAACAGGGGGCTGATGAGGCTGAGTTACTTCGGAATTATCCAGGTTTGTCGGATCGCGATTTAGAGAATGCTTGGCGTTATTACGATCACCACCTGCAACACATCGATCGCATTATAGTTTCTCATCAAACCGATGATTAAATAGATTAAGTTTAAGAAAACCAGTTTTCGATTGCCAAGTCTTGAAAGTTTGCATAATCAGCCACATTTCGTGTCACCAGAATCAGATTATTGACTTTAGCGATCGCTGCAATTTGCCCATCAGCATAAGACGGTGTAAGCCCGAGGGGGATGAGTCTTGCTCGTTCTTTAGCGAACCACTCAGCCGCTTCTTGGGTGTAGGGCAAAATCGGTAATTTTACTTTCACTTCTTCCTGAAGATAAGCTTCGATCGCACTGCGACGCTTAGAATCTGGCATTCGATAACAGCCCAGCAGAACTTCATGCCAAACTATCGAGGCGCCACTGTGGATTTTGCCTCAATTAGTTTAGTCATCACATTCGCATTCGGAACAGGACGAACAGGTTCGGAGATAATGTTGGTATCGAGTAAATAACGCAGCGTCATTCAAAGATGACCTCGCGTCCTGCAAAAGTTCGATCGCGAACTTCTCCCCAAATTTCATCAGGATTTAAACCGAGTTCGTGCAGTTGATATTTTTCACGAAATGCACTGAGAGATTCTCCAAAGCTAAGTTCGAGATTCTGTGGCTGTTTGCGGCGTTGAATGTATTCGCGCAAGGCGATTTCAACTAGAGTCTCGAACTCAATTTCTCCCTCAAGTTCGATCGCCTCTTGCAGCAGTGCCGTATCCACATTCAGGCTCGTCACCATTGGCTTTCCTCTTTTAACCGTTATTTTATTATAGTTGTGATGCCTCGCTCAGAAACCGGGTTTTTGCCCTGAAGACGCATGACAGTGTAGAAACAAAAAAAACCCGGTTTCTTTGATTGTGACGCGCGGGCAACTCCCCACCAAGCGAAAATTCCTGTCACAATAAAATGAATCCTACCGAGAGACAAAGGGCATGACGCGAGAGGAAGCAGTGCGGCGAATTGACCAAGCAGCCGAGGAAAAATTGACCCAACTGGATTTGTCGGGGCTGGACTTGGAGGAATTGCCGCCGGAGATTGGCAAGTGCACGCAGCTTGAGATGTTGGTGTTGGGGAAGAAGACGGAAGACTGGGAATTTGTTGATGGTAAACTGACTCCGAAACTAATTACCAATCAATTCAGAACACTGCCAGAGCAATTACGCTCGCTCTTAAATTTGCGATCGATCGACCTCAGCGGCAATCCATTCGGAACGATGCCAGAAGTGCTGCTGGAAATGAAGCAGTTAGAGAGTTTAAATTTAACCAGCATTGGTTTAACAAAAATTCCAGATGCGATCGGCCAACTGTCGAATCTGACAGAGCTTGTCCTCAGTAACAATCAGATTACATCCATCCCAGAAGTCATCGGCCAACTGTCGAATCTGACACAGCTTGTCCTCTGGAACAATCAGATTACATCCATCCCAGAAGTCATCGGCCAACTGTCGAATCTGACAGAGCTTGTCCTCTGGAACAATCAGATTACATCCATCCCAGAAGTCATCGGCCAACTGTCGAATCTGACAGAGCTTGACCTCAGTAACAATCAGATTACATCCATCCCAGAAGTCATCGGCCAACTGTCGAATCTGACACAGCTTGACCTCAGAGACAATCAGATTACATCCATCCCAGAAGTCATCGGCCAACTGTCGAATCTGACAGGGCTTTTCCTCAGTAAAAATCAGATTACATCCATCCCAGAAATCCTGGGGCAACTGTCGAATTTGACACAGCTTGACCTCAGAGACAATCAGATTCCATCCATCCCAGAAATCCTGGGGCAACTGTCGAATCTGACACAGCTTATCCTCAGTAACAATCAGATTACATCCATCCCAGAAATCATCGGGGAACTGTCGAATCTGACACAGCTTGACCTCAGTAACAATCAGATTACATCCATCCCAGAAGTCATCGGTCAACTGTCGAATCTGACAGGGCTTTTCCTCAGTAAAAATCAGATTGCATCCATCCCAGAAGTCATCGGTCAACTGTCGAATCTGACACAGCTTGTCCTCTGGAACAATCAGATTACATCCATCCCAGAAGTCATCGGCAAAATGTCGAATCTGACATGGCTTGTCCTCTTTAACAATCAGATTACATCCATCCCCGAAGTTATCGGGCAACTGTCGAATCTGACATGGCTTCACCTCAGTAACAATCAGATTACATCCATCCCAGAAGTCATCGGACAACTGTCGAATCTGACCCAGCTTGACCTCAGTAACAATCAGATTACATCCATCCCAGAAGTCATCGGGCAACTGTCGAATCTGACCCAGCTTGACCTCAGTAACAATCAGATTACATCCATCCCAGAAGTCATCGGGCAACTGTCGAATCTGACACAGCTTGACCTCAGAGACAATCAGATTACATCCATCCCAGAAGTCATCGGCCAACTGTCGAATCTGACATGGCTTCACCTCAGTAAAAATCAGATTACATCCATCCCAGAAGTCATCGGCCAACTGTCGAATCTGACAGGGCTTTTCCTCAGTAACAATCAGATTGAAAAGATTCCTGAATGTTTGGAAACACTGCCAAAACTTGCAAAACTCGACCTCCGCCACAATCCCCTGCCCATTTCTCCAGAAGTTCTAGGACCCGCCAACAACTACGAAGCTCCCGGTACTCCGGTCACCATCTTCAACTACCTCCGCAAACTCCGCAGTGGCGAAGTTCTCCCCCTCAACGAAGCCAAAGTCCTCCTCGTCGGGCAAGGCAGCGTCGGCAAAACCTGCCTGATCAACCGCCTTATCCACAACAAATACAACCCCAACGAGCCCCAAACCGACGGACTCAACATCACAGACTGGAAAATTACAGTCAACACCAAACCCGTAAAACTCAACGTCTGGGACTTCGGCGGACAAGAAATCTACCACGCCACCCACCAATTTTTCCTTACCAAACGCAGCCTCTACCTGCTGGTGTGCAACTGCCGCACCAGCGAAGACGAAAACCGCCTCGAATACTGGCTGAAACTGATCGAAAGCTTCGGCGACGCATCCCCCGTCATCCTCGTCGGCAACAAATGCGACGAACAACCCCTGGATCTCAACCGCAAAGCCTTGCGCGACAAATATCCCAACATCAAAGCCATTATCGAAACCTCCTGCCAAAGCGGAACCGGCATCGACGAACTCCGCAGCGCCATCCACACGGAAATCTCCCAACTCAAAGAAGTCTACGATCTTTTGCCACTAAGCTGGTTCCAAGTCAAGCAGCGCCTGGAAAACCTCGACAAAGACATCATCAGCATCAGCGAATACGCCACCATCTGCGCCAAAGAAAACATCTTTGAAGAAACCGACCAAACCCAACTGATCGGACTGCTGCACAACCTGGGCATTGTCCTCAACTTTCGCGAACACCCGATCCTGCAATCCACCAACATCCTCAATCCCCACTGGGTGACAGAAGGCATCTATGCCCTCCTCAGCGACGATGAACTCAAAGTCAAAACCAAAGGTATTCTCTCCTACGCCGACCTCAGCCGCATCCTCGACTCAAATAAATATCCCCGCCACCGCTACCACTGCCTCACCGGGTTGATGGAGGAATTTGAACTCTGCTTCCCCGTCAGCCATTGTCCCGCGCCGACTTTCCTCATCCCCGGCATCTTGCCCAAAGAAGAACCGCAAAACACCAAACTCCAAGGCGAAACCCTGGAATTTCAATATCACTACCGCATCCTCCCCGACAGCATCCTCTCGCGCTTCATCGTCCTCATGCACAAGAAAATCCACAACTGCACCCACTGGCGGACGGGGGTTATGCTGGAGTACACCGAAGGCGCTGAGGTGTACAACATCGCCCGGATTAAATCTGACCCGGAAGATAAGAAAATCTTTATTGCCGTTAGCGGGCGGGAATCGACGCGGCGTTCTTTTCTGAGTCTGATCCGCGATATGTTTAGCACAATCCACAATTCTTTTGCCAATCTGGAAATCAGTCAATGGGTGCCGGTTCCCGATTATCCCGATGCTGATCCGCTGGATTACGAGGAATTGCTAGGGCTGGAGGAGATGGGCGAGACTAAGGTTCGGGTCGGCAAACTTAAAAAGAGTTGGGATTTGCGGCCGTTGCTGGATGGGTATGAGTCGATCGAACTTCGGCGCAGAAACCAAATGGGCGATGAAAAATACGGAAGAGAATATGACGACCTTGTAGATATCGCTAAACGACTCGCTAGCAAACCTACTAATATTACAGCCGAAGCAAAAGTTATGACTGAAAACTCTTCAAAAACCAACAACTTCAATGGCCCGATGTCCGGTGTTATAGGCAGCGACAACGCGCAAGTTAGCAATAATGAATTCAAGCAAATCAATAATGCCAATACTGCGGAAATTCTCCAATTAATCTCATCAATGCGTGAAACCGCGACGCAGTTTCCCGAAGACATCCGCGAGGGGATAATTATTGATATTGAAGATGTCGAAGCGGAAATTAAGAAACCGGAGAACCAATGGAATAAAACCAGATTAAAGAAAAGCTTAACAGCTATTTTAGCGGCGGGTACTGCGATCGCTATTCCGATCGCAGGCATGACTGATTTTGCTAATACGGCGATCGATTTAGGCGAGAAAGTGGGTATCGAAATCCAGCTACCGTCGGCACGCTAAATAAAAATCCGAGGTAAATTATGGTAAGGGGAATTTCAAAATTACAATTACTAGATATTGTTGCCATCAAGGAAGATTTACCAAACCATAATTTACTTGCCGGTCAAGTAGGGACGATCGTCGAGTTTTTAGCCCCCGAAGTTTACGAAGTCGAATTCAGTGACGATGATGGGCAAACTTATGCCATGTTGCCCTTACACAGCAGTCAACTTTTAAAACTAAAATATAACTATACACCAGAAAATACTCCGGTGTGTAATCATATTTACCAATACGGTCAAGGCGATAATGTGGCCGGTGATAAAATTGCCGGTGATAAAGTTGCAGGCGATAAAGTTGATAAATCGCAAACCAGCAATTTTCCAGATGCTAATCTCTCCGGTGTCATCCCCAGCCAATTTAAAGACAACGCTTCATTTAGCGACAATGAATTCAAGCAAATCAATAACGCCAATACCGCCGAACTTCTGCAACTAATCTCATCGATGCGTCAAACCGTCGAGCAGTTTCCCGAAGATATTCGCGATGGGATAATTATTGATATTGAAGATGTCGAAGCTGAAATTAAGAAACCGGAGAACGAACGGAATAAAGCCCGATTAAAGAAAAGCATTACTGCGATGATTGGGGCGGCAACTGCGAGCGCAATTCCGATCGCAGGCATGACTGATTTTGCTAATACGGCGATCGATCTCGGTCAAAAGGTGGGTATCGAACTCAAGCTACCGTCACGACACTAAATCATTTAAAATTAAGGTGATTCGGGCGATAATCGCCCCAATCATTCCCAAAACCTCGGTGTTGCCATGCGTAAAATTGTACTATTCATTGCATCTAGTCTGGACGGTTATATTGCCCGCTCGAATGGCGATATTGACTGGCTGTTTACAGACCAAAATTACGGTTATAGTAAATTCTTAGATAGCATCGATACGGTTCTCATGGGTCGGAAAACTTACGAACAAGTTCTAACTTTTGGCGAGTATCCGTACCCGGAAAAAAAGAGTTATGTTTTTACGAAAAATCTAAATTTTAAAGCAACTTCTGATGTCGAAGTGGTTACAGATTTAGATAATTTTGTCAAGGATTTGCGCTTGCTTGACGGTAAGAATATTTGGTTGGTGGGAGGTTCTCTGCTGATTCGCGATTTCCTGAATCAAAATTTTGTCAACGAGGTCATTCTCTCGGTGCAGCCGATTATTTTGGGCGAGGGAATTCCTTTATTTACTAATCCCATAAACACTACAGCTTTGCAGTTAACTGGATGTCAAACATACAGTTCTGGCATCGTTCAGCTATCTTACGATGTCGCCACTTGAGGGCGCACCCAATTGCTAAGTCGCTTGCTAAATACTGTCACTTGATTATCAAAAAACGTAAGATAAAACTTAGTAATTTGGCTGATGAGGAAATGTGTTTGCTACTTGTTGCTATTAATATCTTTTTTCTGGGTGGCGCTTCCTGCTGACGCCTCTGTATGCCGCAATTATCGAGGGCGCGAGATTTGCATTGTCGATATCAAACGCAGTGCGAAAAACTATTGGGAATACAGGGTAATTCTGAGTGTTGATGGAGTTAAACAGCCTCTGGAAGTCTACAATTGCCGCGATCGCACTACAGTTAAGAAAGATGGAACTGTTTTGGCGTTTGGACAAAACAACCCTGGCGAAATCGTCTGCGGTTTTTTTAAGAAATAGCATATTCGGGACGCTGCTCAAAGCCCATCCCACTCATTGTTTGATTGATTTAACTGGTTCAAAGGCTCTGCCTTGGAACCCATATAAGCGAGGCTCTGCCTCGGCTGGGAAGATGGAGGCAGAGCCTCCGGATCTGCGTTACCAGGCAGGAGCCTGGTAACGAGTAGATAGTGAAGCAATCACGGAGTCTGCGATTGCTTCGCGTATAGCTCGCAATGGCAGTTACAGCGGTGTGCGGTGTACATCATACGGTTAGAATTTGTCGTCTACTGCTGACACGCAGCGTTCGCAAATTACCGGATGTTCGATCGACTCGCTGACGTGAGTCGAGTAATTCCAGCAGCGATCGCACTTTTCCCCGTCTGCTTTCACTACACCAATCGCCAACTCAGGAGACTGATAACTGTACGGCAATTCTTGCAGAATTTCATTCGATTCTACCAGTTCCACTTCCGAAGTAATGAACAAATACCGCAGTTCATCTACACCCTTGCCGGTCATTGTAGAATCGTGCGTTACAGCTATGGAAGCAGGAATTTCTGGTTTGGGTTCGATCGCAACTAATTCTGCTTGCGGGATTTGGGGTGTTTCTACAAGCGCCGTTTCTACTGGGGCTGTTTGTACGATCGCCTGTGTTTCTTCTACCAGCACAAGCGCTGCTTCTACTGGCGGTGCGAGTACGATCGCCTGTGTTTCTGCAAGCACAAGCCCGCTTGTCCGCCCCACCACATCTGCTGTCATAAAATCAATCTTTTGAGCCAGTTGTTGACGGTTGGCGGCAAACAGCAAGTGACGGAAAGCAAACCAGATTGTAAATAAGATGCCGATGACTTCCAATAAGCCTCCCAAAAGCGGAATCTGATTCATCGTATCCAAAATCGCCAGCGTTACTCGGCCCGTTATCAACACAGAGGCTAACAGTCCAAGTGTGACCAGCGCTTTTTGGTATTCTGTAAAAAAGTTCCCCGCGTATTCAGGCAAATTAGCCACAAAGTCGGCGCTTCGATCTAAGATTTGCTGCAAATCTAAAGCCGTGGTTTCCGGGGCCGAATACTGTACGATCTGAGAAGATCGATCGCCCTTTTCTCTCGTTTCCGCCTCAACATAAACTGTGTTTTCTGTCAACACTTTGGCAACTTTTGCCGCTTGTTCTTCCTGTTGATCTTGTGCTGCTTTTGCTTTCTCCTCTGCTGCTAACTCGATGACTGAATTTTGCGATCGTACATAATCCACCAATTCTTCGCTGCTGGGATTCAAAGCTTGCAATTGCTGTCTTTTTTCCACATCGGGAACATACACCAAAACCTTAGCTTCCAAAGAAGAACCGATCGCCTTTTCCATCCGGGCTTTTTCCAAAACCTTGTTAACTTCGCCGCGCACTTGTCGCAAATACTGCCAGCGAGTAGCCAATTCTGGATTGTGCCATGAAGCATCTATTTGCACCCAGCCGGCTTCAAACACGGACTTGTAAGGAGTCGGATAGGGAAGGTACTGCCAAATATCCTCAGCCATGTGACACAACACAGGTGCGATCGCCCTTGCTAAATTCTCCACAGCAATTGCAATCACCGTCTGACAACTGCGGCGGCGAAGGGTATCTGTCGCGCTGATGTAAAGTCTGTCTTTGGCAATATCCAAGTAAAAATTCGACAAATCCACCGTGCAGAAATTCTGCACTGTTTGGAAAAATCGGGAAAATTGGAAGCTTTCAAAAGCATCTTGGACTTCCGCAAAAACCTCGCCCATTCTGTGCAGCATATAGCGATCGAGTTCCGGCAATTCCTCGTAAGCAACGCCATCTTTTGCCGGGTCAAAGTCGTGCAAATTGCCCAGCAAAAACTTAGCTGTATTGCGAATTTTGCGGTAAACATCCGACTGCTGTTTGAGAATGTTTTTGCCCAACGGCACGTCTGCCGAGTAGTCTACCGAAGACACCCACAACCGCAAAACATCGGCTCCATATTCCTTAATTACGGCTGCCGGATCGACGACATTGCCTTCAGATTTGCTCATCTTGCGGCCTTTTTCATCCAGCACAAAACCGTGAGTCAAAACTGTTTTGTAAGGAGCGACGCCGTTAGTTGCTACACTGGTCAGCAAGCTCGATTGAAACCAGCCGCGGTGTTGGTCTGAACCTTCCAAATAGATATCAGCAGGATAGTTTAATTCCGATCGACCTTGGGCAACTGCGGCCCAGGAAGAACCCGAGTCAAACCACACATCCATCGTGTCTGTACCTTTGCGGTAAGTGCGGCCGTTATTGCGGTAAGATTCCGGCAGCAATTCATCGATCGACAATTCCCACCAAGCATCGGAACCTTTCTCGGCAAAAAGGGCTTGCACATGGGCGATCGTTTCTTCATTTAACAGGGGTTCGTTGGTTTCTTCGTCGTAGAATACGGGAATGGGAACGCCCCAAGTCCGCTGGCGAGAAATACACCAATCCGATCGATCACCCACCATTGCAGTAATCCGATTTTCCCCTTGGGCGGGAATCCAATTCACCTCGGCGATCGCTTTTAATGCTTCATCTCGGAACCCTTCAACCGAGGCAAACCACTGTTCTGTTGCCCGAAAAATGGTCGGCTTTTTCGTGCGCCAATCGTAAGGATAAGAGTGAGCGTAACTTTCCTCTTTAATCAAACAATTTGCGTCAGCAAGGGCATCAATGACTGCGCCATTGCCGTTTCCGAGGACATTTAAACCTACAAACTGTCCGGCTTCTGCGGTGAAGTTTCCGTTTTCATCTACGGGCGTTAAAACTGGCAAACCACAGCGTTTTCCGACGATAAAGTCTTCTTGTCCGTGGCCTGGTGCGGTGTGCACTAATCCGGTTCCTGAGTCAGCGGTAATGTAGTCACCGCCGGCAACAATTGGACTTTCGCGATCGAACAGCGGGTGTTTGTAGCTGCAACCTTCTAATTCTTTGCCTTTGAAGGTAGCAAGTATTTTTAATTGAGTGTTAAAAGTTGCCGACAGCCGATCGACCGCATCGACAGCTACTAAGATAAATTGTTGTGCGATGTTGGAATTTGCCGGCGGTTCCACCACCGCATAAGTTAGTTCGGGATTAACTGCGATCGCCAAGTTTGCCGGAATCGTCCAGGGGGTAGTCGTCCAAATCGCCGCCCAGAGGCTCGGCATATAGCGCTTGAGCTTCTGTTGCAAAGATTTTGACAATTTTCTCACATGAAAGCCGACGTAGATGCTGCGCGACGTGTGGCCTTCGGGATATTCCAATTCCGCTTCGGCGAGGGCGGTTTTCGAGCTCGGGCTCCAGTGAACAGGTTTGAAGCCGCGGTAGATGTAGCCTTTGAGCACCATTTGACCGAAAACGCCGATTTGAGCGGCTTCGTATTCGGGTTTCATGGTTAAATACGGGTGTTCCCAGTCGCCCCAAACGCCGTAGCGCTGGAAGGATTCGCGCTGCTGTTCCATTGTTTGCTGCGCGAAGGTGGCGGCTTTGTGGCGGAGTTCGATCGGGGTAAGATTTAGCCGCTCCTCCGATTTCATGTTCTGCAATACTTTAAGTTCGATCGGCAATCCATGACAATCCCAACCCGGCACGTAGCGGACTTTTTTGCCGCGCAGCATTTGGTAGCGGTTGATAAAATCTTTGAGGATTTTGTTGAGGGCGTGGCCGATGTGAAGTTGTCCGTTGGCGTAGGGTGGCCCGTCGTGCAGGATGAACAAGTCGCCTGGGTTATTTTCCGAGAGGCGATCGTAGATTTCTTGATCGGCCCAAAATTGTTGCAATTCTGGTTCCCGTTTGACGGCGTTGGCGCGCATATCAAACTTGGTTTTGGGCAGGTTTACGGTGTCTTTGTAAGATTTAGCTTCCATTTTTGAGAAACGTTTTATGTAGTTAGTTGTTAGTAGTTAGCGGTTATTTGAGAGATGATATCAAGTCCGGTTAAATAATCCTAATTAAGTTTGTACTGATAACTTTAGTTTTCTCTCGTCCTTGAAGTGCTGACAACCAGATATTTTAGTATAAGCGATCGACCGCACATTTGAGCGAAGCAAATCCGTAGGGCGATCTCTCTTCTCCCTCCTCCGCGCCCTCTGCGCCCTCTGCGGTTAAATCATTCATAAACCGAGGTGGCACTACTCAGTCAGCCAACTGAACATTTCACCGACGGTGAGATTAAAGGATTCGGCAAAGGTTGGAACGGGGATGCGATCGCCCGGTTCTTCAAAAACTGCTATGGTGCGATCGGCAAAATAGACAAATACCAGTTCTTCTTCCGGGTCAATCAGCCAGCCCATCTGAGTCCCGTGGGCGAGACTGTGGAGAATGTTGCGGACGACTTTAGTTTGACTTTGGTCGGGGGAAAGAATTTCGATTGTCCAGTCGGGGGCGATGGCGAAAGTGTTGGCTACTTCGCCGTTTTCGTCGCGGGGAATGCGTTCCCAGGTAAAGACTGCAAGATCGGGTACTGTCGATCGACCACCAAAGGTACAGCGTAATTCTGGATAGGCGCGGGCGATGCGTTGCGGTTTGAGTACCCGGTTGATGTCACCACCCAAATCGCTTTGAATTGTGCTGTGTTTTCCTTGGGGCATAGGTTTCTGGATAATTTGACCGTCGATGAATTCGCTGGCGGGTTTGGTTTCCGACAGTTGGAGAAATTCATCGAGACTCAAAGGTTTAGAAGCGGTTTGAACCATTATTTTTATTTGATTTAAGTTTAATTTGTATTAGTTAAGCGATCGCGAATTTAATTTATACTCACATCTTGCATCATTTTTAAGAACAGGCTTTCCGGCCTGTTCCACAAAAAAGCATAAATTTCCTGGTGGGCTTCTCCGCGAAAGAAAACACACCCCAGTCCTTCTAAGAAACTCAAGTGCGATCGCGGTCTAACTCGTTTGACGGCGAGTCCGACAGGGATTGAAATCCCTGTCTCATAGCGCAAGTCCTCTGCAAGAGGACTGAGGAGGTTGATTAACGTGCAATGCGAAACTCAACATCGAGTTAATTTGAGACTTGCAGTCGGTTTTAACTCACATCTTGCACCATTCTCAAGAACAGGCAAGATGCCTGTTCCACAAGAAAATTCACTCTTTGTGGAACAGGCATCTTGCCTGTTCATAAAAAGCTTATTGAGAATGGTGCAAGATCTCACTTTTAACCGACTTTTGCTATGAGACAGGGAATTCATTCCCTGTCGGACAGCAAGCGAGAAAAGGTCATAGAAATAGTCCCAACCCGCGGCTGACGGCATTTCCCATGCGATCGCACAATGACGCGGCCGGCACTCCCTGTCCTTCCTGTTCCCATTTTTCCACGAGTTGGCGGCCCAGCGGCGTGAGGCGAAAACTGTCGGTAATCCCTTGTCCGTCTACTTCTCGCCGCAACACGCCGACTTGGATCAGCCACAGTAGGGAGTTTTCGGCTACGAGTTCGGATACGGGCGATCGAGTGTAGCCGCTTTCGACACCCGCATTTGAGGCGATCGCACTTAGGAAAACACTGTTATCGCGGATTGTCTGGAAGAAGTGTAATTGAAAAGGGCTGCACCGGATCGCGCGATCGGCTCTTTTGACGGTGCGGCTGGGATAACTAATAGATTTAAACGCTTCGGATGGGAGAAAAGTCATTGCGAGAACTTTTGAGTAGCTACTACTTTTATCATCACCTATTTAGAGTCAGGAGAGTAGAGTTGGGAAAAATATAGCCAAATATGACCTTATCTCGACCGATCCAAAACTGCGGTAGGATACGATTAATACTCAGGCTCCAAGTGCCTCGCCTATTTTTACAAATACTCCAAATGATTGTTCATTTCTTCAGCATTCACTACCTCCCAAATTAATACTAATCCTTGCAAAATTTCCCCAATCGATTTACTGGTTTGTAAACAGTAAACAATACCCGCGTGAGACAAACCTGCATGATGCAGTCTTAAAAAATCCGTATCTTGGGTAAAAATTACTCGCTCTTGAGACAGGGAAAATGCTAATTGTTGTTCGTCGGATTGCCCAATCATTCCTTGTTCTGGAGTTGTGGTGACATCAATTCCACGTCTTCGCAATCCATTCGCTATGGCAAGAGTTATATTTTCGTCGAGATGGAATTTTATCTTAGCCATGTTGACGATTTTTTAATTTTTGTTGCAATAGCGATGGGGTTTGAGCTTTCAATTGGCTGGCAAATTCTGCATCTGCTTCGATTGCTGAGCGAATTTCATCTCGACGATCGTGATAATAGGCTAAAGCTGCATAGATATCAGATAAAGTAATACTCGGATAGTGATACAGAATTTCGTCTGGTGACATTCCCATTTGTTCGTGCCAAACAACTATATCCTGAACTCGGATGCGATGTCCAGCGATACGAGGTTTTCCCCCACAGATTCCTGGGGTGATTTCGATATGTTCTTTAATCACGGCGATCGACATGGTAGGGAATTAATATAGGATGTGTCTTCTATTTTATGACAGGCTAGACGAGTTTGGCTGTAAAAGGCATTTTAAGCTATGGTATTTTTGATGGATATTGCGAATTTCCGCCGTCGCCAATGGACTTGAGTCAAGGTGATTGCTTGAACTGGAACTCGAATAACGAGCGTAGCATATTCGAGTTCCCGATCGAGAAAAGCGATTTCAATCGCCGATACCTTTTTCGATCGCCCAAGCCCAAAATCAATTAAAATACATTTATAAATCCCAAGGGAAACAAAACTATGACATTACCAGTTGGGTGCGCCGCCCCTCAGTTTACCGCCAAAGACACAAACGGCAACACCGTCTCGCTGTCCCAATTCGCCGGTAAAACCGTCATCTTGTATTTCTACCCTAAAGATGACACCCCCGGCTGCACAAGACAAGCCCAAAGCTTCAAAGCAGCTTATGAAGAATACAAGGGCAAAGATCTTGTAATTCTCGGTGTCAGCCGAGACAACGAGGAATCGCACCAAAAGTTCACAGAAAAATACGGTTTGCCTTTCCAGCTATTAGCAGATGTTGATGGCACGATTACCAAAGCTTACGATGTCGAGAAAGGCGATTATGCCAAGCGCGTTACTTTCGTCATCGACGGCACCGGCAAAATTATTCAGGTTTATGAAGGGGAAACCATGAAAGTTGACACTCACGCTCAAGATATTCTTGTAACCATAGTTTAGTCGAATTTTAGCCGATCGCACTAACATTCCTGGACGCACCAAACGGCTAAAAACCCGGTTTCTTCCTAGATGCCTCGTTGCTATAGGCAATATTCTCGTAGAAACCGGGTTTTTTTCGTAAGTCCTGACTCAGCAAGTGAGGGGTCAAGGGTACAGGGGGGAAGCAACCTACTCGCACTAAATTCCTTCCCTCAAAACTTGCACCACACATCCGCTCAACCAGGCATATATTCAGTTAAGGTGCTTATGGTACGTCTAAAGTTAGATTTGTGGCGCAACTCCCGCCAATAATTAAAAACTTATACTGGAAAAGGCATTAACCGCTCGTAGGCTAAATCTAGGGGCGATTTTTTCCTGGTTCGGGTCATTGTGTTTGATAAAATCAGAAGTTATCCTTGCTTTAGCTGAATAACTAAGTAGGTAGAGGGATATATAATGACAATCAACAACATTATTTTGAGTTACTTAGGCCCGCGAGAAATTGAGGCCAATAGAGCCACTGTCTTAGTTGGCAGTTTTGACAAAAATCGAGTGGCAGCGATTTCAGCAGCAGAAGGCTCAAATGCGCTGAATGTGGGGATCAATCTCTCTAGAGGCTTTTGGAACATCAGTTTAGAAAAAGGATTCGATAGCGCAGGAACTCGCACACTGCAAGTGAGGGCAACTGATAAAACCGGCAAAGTTATCGGCCAACAAACAATTAACATCAAAGTTAATCCTGCTTCTCAGTCACCCGCTCAATTCTTCACGTTAATTACTCTCACAGATACCAAATTCAAAGTCGGAACACTGCCCGCAAGCAATCTCAACAACCTGCAAAAAGCGGATATACCAGCAGGTAAAACTTATCAAATTAGGGACTACGAGTTAGAAGACGGTCACCTGAATGTTCAACTAAATAATCCAATTCCTCCGGTGGGAACCTCGGGCTTTTTCTACGAAAAACACGTCCTCATAACCAAAGGCGCAAAAATTCTCATATTCGATCGCGCCGAGTTGCCGGCCCCGCCACCTGGAATGCAGTTACTGTGGGTTATCAAAAAGACCTGGTTAAAGCTCAACCCGACAGATTCTGCTACTTTAGGATCAACTCAGAAATTACAATTTAACCCCGGAGAAACTTTTAATATTCTCGGCTACGCTTGCGTGGAAAACCATTTCCGAGTCGCTTTTGCTCAGGCAGTTCCTAACTTAGGAACTTCGGGGTTTCTGTACTGGCAGCACGTCCAAATTTTGCGAGACGGCCGGGGAATTGAGTATGATAGAAATGCAGTTACGATGACAATCATCAAAACGACTGTATTTAAAAAGCGGCCGATAAATGCCGCTAGCCTGCCACCCCAAGAAAAAATTACCTTGCCGGCAGGAATGATTTACGGAATTGCCGGATTCTCGATCGAACAAAGCCACATGAAAGTCTCTCTGACCGAGAATTTGCCGCAATTTGGTAATACGGGTTTCATTTATCCCGATTTTGTGCAATTCAGTCGCGGTGGCAAATCTTTTAATCCCGCAGTGAATTTAAGTTATCAAGGGCCGTCAGAAGTTTTAGTAAATCAGCCGATCGTCCTTCGGGGTACTTTTGACAGGCAACAAGCAGCAAAAATTGAGGTGATAGCTGAGGATACATTGCCCCTAACCGTCACGCTAAACCAAGAGACCAGCACTTGGCAAGTTAATTTGTCTAAAGGATTTAGCATAGCGGGAGCTCGGTGGCTCAGGTTGCGAGCCACTGACAGCAAAGGCAACGTTACTGGCAGCCAAATAATTTACATTACCGTAAGTTCCGATCCGCTAACTGTGGGAAAAGGTTTGACCTTAAAGATAGTTTCTGACAGTTTGTTTAAGGTAGCTCCGGTTGATTCTACCCGGCTCGACAATCAGCAAAAAGTTCTTGTCAATGCAGGCCAGACTTTCGCGGTTAGCAAGTACGGATTTATTGACGGGCATCTCAAGGTGGTGCTGGATTCAGAAATTTTGCCGATCGGCAGTTTTGGCTATTTTTATGAACCCGATGTTCAGCTTGCCAAAGGTGATAGAATCCTAAGATTTGACCTAGCAGACGTACCGAATAGCAACGTCAGCGCTCAACTGTTGGTAACTCAAACAACTCAGATTAAAGGTCAACCAGAAGATTCCTCTAAACTGCCTGCAAATCAAGTTGCTCAAATAACTTTAGGCAGCACCTATGCCATCACTGGTTATGCCTGCATTTTGGGGCATTTCCGAGTAACTCTCGCCGAACCTATTCCCGGTTTCGGCAATATCGGATTTATTTATTGGCAGCACGTTCAAATTAAAAAAGACGGCAAAGAAGTTGCCTATGATCCCAGTGCTTTGACGATGACAATCCTGCAAGCAACTGTGTTTAAAAAACGACCTGTAGATGCTGCCAGCCTGAGCAGTGCCGAGAAAACTACGCTGGCTTTAGGTCGAGTTTACGGCGTCAACAGCTACGGTGCGGAAGGATCTCACCTGAAAGTTTCCCTGACTGAAGAACTGCCGAATTTTGGCAATACAGGTTATGTTTTTCCTAGTTTTGTTCAGTTCAAGCGCGGAAATAAAATTTTCGATCCGGTTCCGAACAATGTGGAATTGAACGTGCCGTATTTTTCGCAGCGGGACAATCCGCGTTTTGACTGGTCTACTTGCAACGTAACTTCGATCGCCATGGTGCTTTATTATTACGGCCTTCGTTCGGAGTGGGGCGGACAGTTGGAGGATGAGTTGTTGCAGTGGTGTTTCGACTATGCCGGCCAGGGTTCTCAAACGGATCACAGTGTGCTTTCGGCGCTGATTCAGGCTTACGGGTTTAAGACGAGTTTTAGTACGACTCGCAAATGGGCCGAGGTGCGATCGGAATTGCTAAATCGGCGGCCAGTAGTTTTAGCAGGAGATTTTACTGCGGCTGGTCACATTCTTACTGTAATTGGCTACAATTCTCAAGGTTATATAGTGCAAGATCCTTGGGGAGATGCACTCACTGGTTACAGCGATACTGAGGGAAGAAAGTTGATGTATCCCTACAGTTACGTCAATCAAGTGGCTGGGCCAGATGGGAATGTTTGGGCGCATTTTATCTATCCATAATCCACTCTACGGTGTGCAATTTGTGAGGCACTACGCCTATTAGTAAGGTGTGCATAACAGCTATTCGTAAGGTACTTAATGCACACCCTACCTAACTTAGGAAGTCTTGCGCTTAATTTTGCGTTTTGCTGCGCCAATACCTAAAAAGCTCAATCCTACTAAAGTACCGAACCAAGTAGAAGGTTCGGGTACAGCCTCCAACGATCCCTGAATGGCGATCGCATCGTTAGCGCACTCGGCAAAAAAGTTAGCAATATAGTTCCCCGAAGGCATTGAGGATTTATTGAAACTGAATCCAATTGTTTGAGAACCTACTGCATTAAACTGAGCGAAATTAAGACCGAGGACGCTCAAAGTCGCTGGTGTTAAAAAATTGATTTCTCCTACTTTTGTACCCGTAGCTATTGAGTTGAGAATAGTAGAGTTTCCTGTTTGTTGAAAATAGGGGTCTGTGGCAGCTAAATCGCCCATTGATGGGGTTCCGCCTTGAGATGCCACTACCGTATTGAATTGATTTAAATTGCTAAAGCCAGAGTTAGTTTGGCTAACGCTTTTAGCGGTAACATTTCTGTAAACGCCTGTTGTCGCCACGCCTGAGTCATTTCCCGCAGCAAAGCGGATACCAAACAAGCTGCCGTTTGCGTTAGCTGTATTGAAGTTTTGACCGGAAAAATTGAAGAATAAATCGCCGTAGTTGATGTTGCCTCTTTGAGCTAGTGGGTCGGCAGAGCCTGCTAAACTTAGATTGGAGTTGATGGCGATGAAAGCTGTATCTGATGTTTCTTTGATGGCGAGGCCGTAAAATTCAAATTCCCCACCGCCGATTTGGGGCCCTGTCACGCCGTCGTTGAAGGAATCGATCGCATAATTCCAGCCGTTAGATAGCGTTGCTGCTGTAGCTTTTTGTTGCTGTATTGCGAAAAGGGCACAGAAAATAGCCACTGAGTAAGTCCAGTGGATGCTGTTTTTAGCAATGGATTTCATAAAATGCTCCCTGAGAATGAGTGTTAAAGCATCCTGTCTGTTCGCTCGACTGTTTCTAATTTTCAGTCAATCATATATTTCGCCTGAAAATATTAAAATATTGCTAAAAATTTGGTCGGGCGATCGCATTATATCAACTATGTTGGTTAAAAAAACTAACCAATGGCAGTAACTAAACACAGGATTTATGCAGGCACAGTATAAAGTATGGCTACATAAGTCTTGTATAGGTGAAAATACACTGACTACGGGGTTTAGGCGGTTGAGTCCAGTCATAAACTGTCTGCGAGTCAATGTCCAGGCTTGACGGGCCCTTACAAGATATTATTGTGTTTCCGGTCGATTTACTTAATTGATTTTTTATCAGTTACCAATGATTTTTGGCAATTGGGTGCATGATTTTATAGCTGCCGATGCCTGATTCTGTTAATATTTCGATTGTTTGATTAATAATTTTCATAACTTGCCTGTCATCTCCATCCCTGTTCAATAGACCTCTCCAATAATTATTGTGGAACAGGCATCCTGCCTATTCAAGACAGGGTTTTCTGGAGATGTCTAATAATTATAATTACGTTGCTGGGGATGACTTCATTCCTCAAACTCCTAAAATGCCGATCGCGCACAACAATTTTACTAATTTTACCATAAGCGTTCAACCCAACAGGCTCTCAATTGAGCGTCACAACAGTGAATCAGCACTTTTTCTGTAAGTGTCGCACAAAGCGAGAATTGGATAATCAAAAAAAATCATACGGCAAGAGCGATCGCACGTTTTTATAACACCCAAGAAACTTCCGGCCCTACATCCGCTGTAGGCATCGTGGGTTCCTTCTAACTCGGGCGGTGATTTCTGCACTTGCACCGCTGCATAAATCAATCAAATTTTTAAATGCTGTTAATATATCGCCGACAGTTCGTTGACTATCTTGACTCTTCCCTTAATCACAGAACGCAGCAGGCGGTTGATCGAATGTCTGTATTCATCGTCGAGAGAGTCGTCCAAAACAGCGGCCATCAAGCCGTAGCGATCGGCTAAAGTCAAACAACCCGTATCCGTAACAGAAGCAAGCATTTCGGAAATAGCGCCGGGGATAAGTTGAACAAAAAGCATGAGACGTTCCCTGAATTCGATGCTTATATCATCTCTCGTTCTCCGAAAATTAATAGTGACGCTGGCATAGCACATAACGTGATGTTTTGAGGCAAACTGTGTGACAGCGACCGCTCTAATGTTGTGACGATCTGGTTTTAAGTCTGCGATCGCACTCACAAAATTAATCTTAGATATTCCAATTTCCCCCTCTCCCCTCCTAAATCTAAAGATTTAGAGAGATTTTTCGGTTTTGGGGGTGTCTTTACCCATTTTCCATGTATAAAACGCATCAGGTCGATGCGAAATATTCATAAAACTCAATATTTTGTAAAAATAGCTACGAATATTTACAATCGTGGGCTTTACATTAGCTCATAACCAAGGTGCATCGAAACGCAGCGATCGACCAATCATCGGTAGCAACTATAACCATAAATAGTTTGGCGACGTTCGAGCCAGTGCCCAGTCAAGCTCAAGTTTACAGAAGACCAACCATGCTTAAAAGAAATTCGATCTAGTAACTAAATATACAGTATTAAATCCATACAGTCACTAAGGTTAGCAGGAAACACACACTTTATGCTCCAAGTCAATACCTCCCCACACAAGCCAGCAGCGAGGGTAAACCGATGACCCAAACAGTAGAACCCAAAGCCCAAGCGAGCCTGAACAAGTTTGAAAAACTTAAAGCCGAAAAAGATGGGTTAGCATTAAAAGCCGAACTCGACCACTTCGCCGCCATCGGCTGGGAAGCCATGAACGAAACAGATCGCGAGCACCGCCTCAAATGGCTCGGCATCTTCTTTCGGCCAGTAACTCCCGGCAAATTCATGATGCGGCTGCGCTTGCCCAACGGCATCATTACTAGCAATCAAACCAGAACGCTAGCAGAAATCGTGCAACGCTACGGCGACGACGGCAGCGCCGACATCACCACCAGACAAAACCTGCAATTGCGCGGAATTCGCATCGAAGATGTACCCGACATCTTCCGCCGCCTCAAAGAAGCGGGCATGACCAGCATCCAGTCTGGCATGGACAATGTACGCAACATCACGGGTTCCCCAGTCGCGGGCCTGGACGCCGACGAACTGATTGATACGCGGGAACTGGCGAACCAAGTCCAAGACATGATTACGAACAGCGGCGAAGGCAACCCCGCGTTTTCAAATTTGCCGAGAAAGTTTAATATTGCGATCGCAGGCTGCCGCGACAACTCAGTCCACGCAGAAATCAACGACATCGCCTTCGTACCCGCTTACAAAGACGGCAACATCGGCTTTAACGTTTTAGTCGGCGGCTTCTTCTCCGCCAAACGCTGCGAAGCTGCAATTCCTCTCAACGCATGGGCAAGTCCCAGCGACGTTGTAGATTTGTGCAAAGCAATTTTAACTGTGTTTCGCGATCAAGGCCCGAGAGCAAACCGCCAGAAATCGCGGCTGATGTGGCTGATTGACGAACTCGGAATCGAACAATTCCGAGCCGAAGTCGAACAAGAATTAGGTCGCACTTTGCCCGCCGCTGCACCCAAAGATGAAATCACCTGGGACAAACGCGACCACATCGGCATCTACCCCCAAAAACAATCAGGGCTCAACTATGTAGGGCTGCACGTTCCAGTAGGACGGCTGCAGGCATCGGATTTGTTCGATTTGGCCAGAATCGCCGAGGTTTACGGCAGCGGCGAGCTCAGGCTCACTGTGGAAGAAAACGTGATTATTCCCAACGTTCCCGACTCGCGGATTGAATCGCTGGTCAAAGAACCGCTGTTGGAGCGTTTTTCCATCGAGCCTGCACCGCTGATGCGAGCCTTGGTTTCCTGCACCGGCGCCAAGTTTTGCAACTTCGCCCTCATCGAAACCAAAAGTCGCGCCGTGGCCATGATTGAGGAACTCGATGTCGAACTTTCACTTCCCAAACCTGTGAGAATTCACTGGACGGGTTGCCCCAATTCCTGCGGTCAACCCCAAGTAGCAGACATCGGTTTGATGGGAACAAAAGTTCGCAAGAATGGCAAAACCCTCGAAGGTGTAGACATTTACATGGGAGGCACAGTTGGCAAAGATGCTCATTTGGGTGCTTGCGTCCAAAAAGGCATTCCTTGCGAAGACCTCAAACCGCTGCTGCATCAATTGTTAGTCGAGCAGTTTGGGGCAGTTCCCAAAGAGATTACAGGGGATGTAGCTGTGCTGCACCGGCAACTGGAATTGACGGTTGAGGAGGGCGAAAAGGCAGCCCAGGCACCCAAACCTCAGACATCTACTGTCATTTTCGCTCGATCGGGCAAAGAAGTTGCTTGCAGCGAAGATGAGTACATTCTCGACGTTGCCGAACGAGCCGGGGTCGAACTTGACAGCGATTGCCGAAAGGGAGTTTGTGGCACTTGCAAGCAGAAACTCCTAGAAGGTAATATTGCCGCCTACGACAGCCACCCCGAAGCGGCCGCCGGCTTAGAATCAGGGTTCATTTTAACTTGCAGCGCGCGGGCGATCGGCAAAGTGACGATCGACGCCTAATCTCATAATGTGAGATGCGATGCGAAGGTCGCGAATCAATCTCACATCTCACATTTCCACGATCTCAAAGTACAACAACAATTCAAGACAAATGAGCAACCTTTCTAGAAGAAAATTCATCATCACGGCTGGAGCAACAGCAGCCGGCACCCTCCTAGCCCACGGTTGCAGTTCCGGTCCCACCACATCTAACGCCACTCCCGGTGGCGCATCACCCAGCGCCACCCCCGCCGTCAACATCAACCCTGCCGACGCCCCAGAAGTTACCGCAGCCAAACTCGGATTCATCGCCCTCACCGACGCAGCACCCTTAATCATCGCCCAAGAAAAAGGGTTATTTGCCAAGTACGGCATGAAAGACGTACAAGTTACCAAACAAGCATCTTGGCCAGTTACTCGCGACAACTTAGAACTCGGTTCCGAAAAAGGCGGCATTGACGGCGCCCACATTTTATCCCCGATGCCTTACCAAATGGCATTAGGCACTATTACCAAAGGTAATCAGCCAGTGCCGATGTACATTCTCGCCCGGTTAAATACTAACGGTCAGGCAATTTCTCTCAGCAAAAAATACCTAGATTTAAAAGTAGGTACAGACAGCGCACCTCTGAAAGCAGCTTTTGGTAATCAAAACGTTCCTATTGCGATGACCTTTCCCGGCGGCACCCACGACTTGTGGATACGCTACTGGCTAGCAGCCGGCGGTATTAATCCAGATACAGATGTTTCCGTGATTCCCATACCCCCGCCCCAAATGGTAGCGAACATGAAATCTGGCAGCATGGAAGCCTTTTGCGTAGGCGAACCTTGGAATGCTCAGCTAGTTACTCAAAAGGTAGGATACACCGCCTTAGTAACTGGAGAAATGTGGAAAGATCATCCTGAAAAAGCTTTAGGTTTAAGAGGAGATTGGGTTGACAAAAACCCCAAAGCTGCAAAAGCAATTACAATGGCCGTACTGGAAGCCCAGCAGTGGTGCGACAAGCCAGAAAATCACGATGAAATGTGCCAAATCATCTCTCAAGATAGGTGGTTAAAAGTTCCATTCGCAGATATTATCAATCGCTCTAAAGCTCAAATTGACTACGGTACCGGCCGCATTGAAGCCGCCAGCCCTGTGGCGATGAAATTCTGGGCTGATAATGCTTCTTATCCCTACAAGAGTCACGATGCTTGGTTCTTAGCTGAAAATATTCGCTGGGGTTATATCCCGGCAACTACCGACATCAAAGCCACGGTTGATAAAGTTAACCGCGAAGATATTTGGAAAGCAGCAGCGACAACACTTGGCGTCCCCGCCGCCCAAATTCCTACTACCACTTCTCGCGGTGTCGAAACCTTCTTTGACGGTGTGAAGTTTGACCCAGAAAAACCAGAAGAATATCTGAAGAGTCTGGCAATCAAAAAAGCATAATTAGTTGGTTGAGTGTTGACAGTTGACTGTTGACACTTGACAAATACCTAAAATTGACGGTGTTGGGCCGAGTGAAACGCAGGGTGCGTTCCAGGGGCCAAACCTGCTGAACTCTGTTCAAAGTATCTACAAATAATCGATTATTCACAATACTGCAAAAAGAAAAATGGCAACAAACATCGCTGTTACTAAAAGCAAAAATCCAGTAAATTTCGTTCTGGATCAGGTTCAAAGAAACCGCCGAAAAATCATCCGCCCGCTGGTAGCAATTACAGTTCTGCTGATAATCTGGCAAATCCTCTGCAACAGTCCAGAGTCCAGCTTGCCGGGGCCCATCAAAACTGTCCAAGAAAGCTGGAATCTGATTATCAATCCTTTCTTCGACAACGGCGGTACAGACAAAGGCTTGTTCTGGCAAATTTTGGCTAGCTTGCAGCGGGTGGCGATCGGCTTTACTTTGGCAACAGTTCTCGGCATCAGTTTAGGAATCCTGATCGGCACAAACTCCCTAATGTTCGATGCTTTAGACCCGCTGTTTCAAGTATTCAGAACTATCCCGCCCCTGGCTTGGCTGCCGATCGCCCTGGCCGTATTTCAACAGTTCAATCCCTTTGAAGGCATGGGGATGAAAGCTAACGAAGTTTCTGCACTCTTCGTAATCTTAATTACCGCAATCTGGCCGATTCTAATTAACACCACAGTAGGCGTTCAACAAATACCCCAAGACTACAGAAACGTCGCCCGCGTCTTACGTCTCCCTAACCAAAAATACTTCTGGAAAATCCTGCTTCCCTCTTCTGTTCCTTACATCTTCACTGGCTTGAGAATTGGGATCGGTTTGTCTTGGCTGGCGATCGTAGCTGCGGAAATGTTAGTCGGCGGCGTCGGCATCGGCTTCTTCATCTGGGACGCTTACAACAGTTCTCGACTCAGTGCAGTGATTATAGCAGTGCTTTATGTAGGAGTCGTCGGTTTGATTTTAGACAGAATCGTTGGTTTCATCGCTTCCAAAGTTGTTCCCGAAGAACAGAAATAGGATTGGGTTAACAGTTAATAGTTGACTGTTGACTAACACAAGGTAAGGTGCGCGGCCCGGCGCACCCGGAGCGCGAACAGGGTAAGGTGCAGGCGCACCCTACATTGACTTAATCTACAAATTACAAACTAACCTAAAATAGCCATGTCAGTATTTGTTGAAGTAGACCACGTTGACCGCGTATTTAACTTGCCCAATGGAGAGCAATACATCGCTCTTAAAAATATCGAACTGAAAATTAAAAAAGGAGAATTCATCACCTTAATTGGGCACTCGGGCTGCGGCAAATCTACGCTGCTAAATATCATCGCCGGCCTCGACAAAGCAAGTCAGGGCGGGATTACTTTAGAAGGACGCGAAGTCCGCGATCCAGGCCCAGACAGAATGGTGGTGTTTCAAAATTACTCGCTGCTACCTTGGCTGACGGTGCGCGAAAATATCGCCCTAGCAGTAAATGAAATTTACAGCGGTAACTCTCAAGAAGATCGCGAGTTGGTGATCGAACACCACATTAAATTGGTCGGACTCGGACACGCCGCCGACAAACGCCCAGGCGAAATTTCTGGGGGGATGAAACAAAGAGTTGCGATCGCCCGCGCCCTGGCGATTCGCCCGAAATTGCTGCTGCTAGACGAACCCTTCGGAGCTCTCGATGCTTTAACTCGCGGCGGTTTGCAAGACCAGTTGATGAAAATTTGCGAAGAAAGTAAAGTCACCAGCGTGATGGTAACTCACGACGTGGATGAGGCTTTATTACTGAGCGATCGCATTGTGATGCTCACCAACGGCCCGGAAGCGCAAATCGGGCAAATCCTCGAAGTGAACATTCCCCGCCCCCGCAAACGCATGGAAGTTGTCAACCATCCGAGTTACTACGCACTGCGTAACGAAATGGTTTACTTCCTCAACCAGCAAAAGCGGGTCAAACAGCGCCGCGCCAAACAACAACCGCCTGTCATCGCCCGCAACGGCCTGGAAAAAATCAACCTCGACATCGGCTTTATTCCCCTCACCGACTGCGCCCCCTTAGTAGTAGCTAAAGAAAAAGGATTTTTCAAAGCCCACGGCTTGGAAGAAGTTACTCTCAGCCGTGAACCGGGCTGGAAAGCGATCGCCCAAGGAGTCGCCGAAGGACGGCTGGACGCGGCACAAATGGTCGCAGGAATGCCGATCGCCATGCTATTGGGCATGGACGGTCAAGCCCCTGTACCCGTCTGTAGCGCCCTCACGCTGTCCCGCAACGGCAATTCAATTGTTTTCAGCCAAGACCTTTACAAACAAGGCATTCGGACATTAGGGGATTTCAAAGCTGCGATCGCCAAGAGTCCCGATAAAGCTCACACCTTGGGCATGGTACACTCCGCCTCCATGCACAATCTGCTGTTCCGCTACTGGCTGGCCGCCGGCGGCATTGACCCCGACCTCGACGTGGGCTTGACCGTGATTCCGCCCCCGCAGATGGTATCGAATTTAAAAGCAGGCAACATTGACGGCTATTGCTCAGGCGACCCCTGGAACTCCCACGCAGTCAACAGTGGTACGGGTTTTGTCATGGCCCGTTCCCTCGATATTCTGCCCGGACACATCGAAAAAGTTCTCGGTGTTACCGAAGATTGGGCTCAGAAATATCCTCAAACCCACCTCGCCCTCGTCAAAGCGCTTTTGGAAGCCTGCGACTACTGCGACGATCGCCGCAACCGTGAAGAAGTCCTAGGATTGATTAGCCAAGAACAATACATCGGCGCCGATCCCAAAGACATCCGTCCAGGGTTCATCGATCCGTACAACACCGGTACGGAGGCAGAACCAGAAATGCTCTACCACTTCAACCAGTTCTATGTTGACAAAACCAATTTTCCAGACCGCCTAGAAATGGTGTGGGTGATGGCGCAGATGGCTCGCTGGGGACTGATCCCGTTCCCGAAAAACTGGGTGGAAGTGGTCGATCGAGTTTTGCGGCCCGATGTTTTTGGTCAAGCAGTGCGCGAATTGGGTTTGCCGGATATTGCCAGAGATCGCCGGACGATCGAGCTATTTGACGGCACTGTGTTTAATCTAGACGACCCGATCCAGTATCTTCAGAATGTCAAAATCAAGCGCGCCGTCCGCATTGAAGAAATATTAATTGAACAAATAGGCAGTCAGTGTTCCATCAAACTGCTAGCATAACCAGCAAATAGGAAGAGGGAATGAGGAGCAAGAAATCAGGAAACAAGACTCCATATTTCCCCCTTCCTAAGTCCGTAATTTCAAATTCTCACTCCAAAGTTGTCATGTTTAATTCTTCAACCCAAAATCCAAATCCTGAAAATATGCAAACTCTAAAAACTCCCCAAACAACCAAAATTCAAACCTCCAAGCAAGACTTTCTTACTATTAAAGACGTATCGAAAGTCTACGAAACCCCTAAAGGCCCTTACGTCGTTCTCGACGGTGTAAACCTGACTATTAATGAAGGCGAATTTATTTGTTTGATTGGTCACTCGGGCTGCGGCAAATCAACTTTGCTGAATATGATTGCGGGATTCAACGGGCCGACAAACGGAGAAGTAGCCCTGGAAGGTTCGCAGATTACTGAACCAGGCCCCGATCGCATGGTGGTGTTTCAAAACTACTCGCTGCTACCGTGGCTGACTGCTACTGAAAACATTCACCTGGGCGTTGAAAATGTTTACCCGGAAAAGTCCGCAGACGAACACAATACGATCGTCAAGGAACACTTGGAATTAGTGGGGCTCACCGAAGCTTGTAACAAAAGACCAGGCCAATTGTCCGGGGGGATGAAACAGCGGGTGGCGATCGCCAGAGCTCTGGCAACTCGCCCCAAACTGTTGATTTTGGACGAACCTTTCGGAGCTCTAGACCCGATTACCCGGGAAGAGTTGCAGGAAGAATTGCTGAAAATTTGGCGGAAGGAAAAAATTACCGTCATTATGATTACTCACGATATTGATGAGGCTTTGTTTTTGGCCGATCGCATCGTGATGATGACCAACGGGCCTGCTGCTTCCATCGGCGAAGATATGCACGTTCCCTTTAGCCGTCCCCGCAACCGGGCGCGGATTATGGAAGACCCGAAATACTACGAACTTCGCAACTTTGCTTTGGAGTTCCTGTTTTCTCGCTACGCGCACCACGAAGAAGGTGAAGCAACGGACTCGGAGACAGAAGCCGTCCCACTACCGATGCCATTACCTGCTAGCAAAAAGCCTGCGGTTGCTGATAGGCCGATCGCACCTGCACGTTTTGTGCATCATACTGCCGAGCCCCCAGAAGCCTCGCCGATCAAACGTGGCCTCCTGGCAGTCTGGTGGTTGGCAGCAATGGCTACTTTAGCTGCCGTCAATATGTCTGTTGTTTCCACCCAGCTAAAGGAACCGAAACTAGCAGAAACTGCACCGCAGGCGCCGACTGCCGCGGCGATTGTGAGTTCTCCCCCCAGCCCGCAAATCGCAGCAAGTTCGATCGCACCGAATGCTAGCCCTGCACCCATCGCTGCTGCTGCAAGTCCTGCGCCCCTCGCTGCTGCAAGTCCTGCACCCATTGCAGCCACCACTGCCACATCAGAGATTTCTGACCAAGCCGAACTCGATGCGATCGGAAAGCAGTTGTATGCACAAATCGACCAAAAATGGAGAACAACTCCCACATTTACCGAAAGCTTGACTTATCGGGTCAAAGTCAAACAAAACGGCGATATCCTACAGTTCGATCCCACAAATAAAGCAGCTAAAGATTTCGTCAAAGAAACTCCTCTGCCGGTTTTGCAAACTCCTGCAGGTGCCGCAGCAGGCGCTGAAAAAACTGCTGAATTCCAAGTAACTTTTAGCCCCAGCAACGGCGGCGTATTAGAAGTTAAAACAGAGAAGTAGGCGACATAATACTCCCGCACTAAATCTCAGGTTGTGGTATCAACAACCAAGTCATAAGTAGTATAGACCCGCTGTTTGAATCCGGCAAATATTCCTCCTAGCCCCCCCCATCCTTGGGGGTGACAAAAATTAGCTTTTGATTCCCTCTGTTAGAGGAAGATTTAGGAGCAGCGCTCCACTGGCTACAATCCAGATAGCTAGGGAGTTAGAGTAAGATAGCGGTTAATTAAAAATCAGGGTATTGTCCGTATCTGTAAAGCATTTTTGCGGTAACTTAGTAATTATTAAAACGTTATTTGCAGGAGCAATCAGTTCCTACTATAATAACGAATTACCAATTACCCATTAGCTTTAAAAAATTAGCATCTAAAATCACCAGATGGAAACTATAAAAACTCTTTGTCCTTATTGCGGTGTAGGTTGCGGTCTAGAAGTTGTTCCAGACAAAAAACAAAGTTGGAAAGTGCGGGGCGATCGCAATCACCCATCGAGTCAGGGCATGGTTTGTATTAAGGGAGCAACCGTAGCAGAGTCGATTCGGAGCGATCGGCTACTGTATCCGATGATGCGAGATACTCTCGACCAACCTTTCCGCCGCGCTAGCTGGGACGAAGCTCTCGATGCAATTGTTAACCGCATCCAAACAATTCGCAGCACCCGGGGCCCCGATTCTTTGTGCGTTTACGGTTCGGGTCAATTCGCTACAGAAGATTATTATATTGCCCAGAAACTAATGAAAGGTTGTCTGGGTACTAATAATTTTGATGCTAATTCTCGCTTGTGTATGTCTTCAGCAGTCTCTGGATACGTTCAAAGCTTTGGCTCGGACGGGCCGCCTTGCTGTTACGACGATTTAGAATTAACAGATTGCGCTTTTATTATTGGCAGCAATACAGCGGAATGCCATCCGATCGTATTTAATCGATTAGCAAAATACCACAAAAAGCATCCCAATGTCAAGATGATTGTGGTAGATCCAAGGCGAACTCCGACTGCTGAAGCGGCGGATTTGCACTTAGCAATTAAACCAGGTACGGATATAGATTTGCTTAACGGAATTGCATATTTGCTGTTAGGCAGGCAAGCAATAGATTCTGAGTTTATTCAAGAATGCACGGAGAATTTTTCAGCTTTTGCTGAGGTTATTAGCAGCTACACGCCGGAGTTTGTAGCTTCGCGCTGCGGCATTACTGTCAGCGAGTTAGAAACGGCGGCAAACTACTGGGAACAGTCGCAGCGCGTTTTGTCTCTGTGGTCGATGGGCATGAATCAGTCGTCGGAAGGCACGGCAAAGGTGCGATCGCTGATTAATTTGCACTTGATGACAGGTCAAATCGGCAAACCGGGAAGTGGCCCGTTTTCCCTCACCGGGCAGCCAAACGCCATGGGAGGGCGGGAAGCTGGAGGACTGTCTCACTTGCTCCCAGGCTACCGTTTTGTGAAAAATGCTGAACACAGAACCCAAGTCGAGGAGTTTTGGGGAATCGCACCGGGAAGTATTTCCCCGAATCCGGGCCGCACAGCTTGGGATATGATCACCGGTTTGGAAACTGGCGAAGTCGAGTTGCTGTGGATTGCAGCTACTAATCCGGTAGTTAGTATGCCGGATTTGGAACGCACTAAAGCCGCTTTGCTGCGATCGCCCTTTACTATTTATCAAGAAGCTTACTATCCCACTGAAACCTCCGCCTACGCTCACATCCTGCTGCCGGCAACGCAGTGGAGCGAAAAAACAGGAGTAATGACGAATTCCGAACGCCGCGTTACGTTTTGTCCCGGTTTCGACACTCCCTCCGGGGAAGCCCGCGACGACTGGAGCATTTTCGCCGAGGTGGGACGGCGGTTGGGTTTTGCTGAACACTTTGCTTTCGAGAACAGTGCGGAGGTTTTTAAAGAGTACGCGCAGTTGACGCGGGGTCAGCCTTGCGACATGACCGGCCTCAGCCACGAATACATCCGCCAAGAAGGGCCGCAGCAGTGGCCTTGCCGGGAAAACGAGCCTGTGCATCCAGCGAACGAAGCGAAACGGCTGTATACTGACAGGCGTTTTCACACTCCTGATGGGCGGGCGAGATTTTCGGCCTATCACTCCCGGGGACTGGCAGAACCTCCCGATCCGAATTATCCGTTTGTGTTGACGACAGGGAGAGTTTACGGACACTGGCACACGATGACGCGGACGGGTAGAACAGAAAAAATTAATCAATTGCACCCCGATCCGTTTTTGGAAATTCACCCCCGCGATGCTGCCAAATTGCAGATTAAGGAGGGTGATTTGCTGGAAGTTCGATCGCGCCGCGGCAAGGCGCAGTTTCCAGCAAAAGTCACAAAGGCGATCGCCCCAGGTACGCTATTTGTACCCATGCACTGGGGTTCTCTGTGGGCTGAAGGTGCTGAAGCCAATGCCATGACTCATGCTGCAAGCTGTCCAGATTCCAAACAGCCTGAGTTAAAAGCTTGTGCGGTGCAGTTAGTCCTGGTTGGGGCAGAAACTGCAGCGGAAGTTGTCCCAGAAGTTGCCGCAGAAGTTGCCGCAGAAGTTGGGGAATTTAATTGGGCCAAATCCACCCTCGCCGTCACTTCTTGAGCTGCCGTCCAACTACGGGATGTTACAAATCACCGCAGAACGAGCCGGAAGCCTCGGGCGATAGACATGGGGAGGAACGTGGTGGACGTTCGGCGATACGTTCGGCGAGCGCTCCGTCAATCGCGCTCAGTCGAACTCTTGGAGATTTACTCCACACATGAATCTGGTTCTTGAACAAGAGTCTAAAATTTTGCACTCTTCCCCACACGAGTCCGGGGCTGGTATCCGTTTTTTGGGGTAACAACCTCTCTCGATTAAGCAATTTTGAACCCGGACAGACCCTACACATAAATCTTAAATCTCAAATCCCAGATCTAAAACCTAACATCGTTAGGGCATTACGCAGCCTAAAAACTGCGTTTCCCCGGCAGAGCCCGGGAATAAGGAAAATTAAATTTATGTAAATTTATGTATTCTGAGTTGTTCCTTCTTGATTGGGGGTTTATACTGGGGAGAATGTCTTCTGGCGAATGCTTTCTGCCTTCTTTTTAATTAATCGAGTCAGACAATTGCAGTTTGCACCTATAGGTGCTATGATGTTTTTACAAGGCTTTATTTTCGGCAGTACAGTTCGTTCGATCGGCGTTCCTCCGGATTTAAATCTCTACACCCTCTGATTCTGGAGAATGTTCAATGTCAATCTATGTCGGCAATTTATCCTACGAAGTAACGCAGGAGCACCTCAGCCAAACTTTTGGAGAGTACGGAACAGTAAAGCGCATTCAGTTGCCTGCTGACCGGGAAACAGGCCGGATGCGTGGATTCGCTTTTGTAGAAATGTCTACTGAAGCCGAAGAAACCGCAGCCATTGAGGCTCTTGACGGTGCTGAGTGGATGGGTCGCGACCTCAAGGTCAATAAGGCGAAACCCCGTGAAGAACGTGGTTCTTCTAACAGCGGTAACTGGGGTAACAACGATCGCGGTGGCAATTCTCGTCGCTACTAAACCACCCGAGCTAAATTTTTAGCTATCTTTTATATGGCGTCGGACCAAGCTGGGAGTCAACAATCATTCTCTGTTGAGAATAGATAGTTAGTTCAGTGGTCGTACCGCGCCTTAAAATCCTCAAAATATTGCTAGACAATAGTTTGAGGCTTTTTTATGGCAAAAATTATTAATCAGGAGTTCGATCGCGTGCGATCGATTCCTAGCTGACACGAAAAACTATAAAATATAACAGGCCGAGAGAGCCTCCTTCCCCAGCAACCGGTTGCCGCCGTGAAACCATGAACTCGCAAAGTTTTGCGCTTGCAAAGTGTACCGAAAAATGACAGAATCATCAACAATGATGACTAAATCACTGGTATGCTGAAAAAAATATTTAGGCAAATTGCGAAGTTAAGCAATGATGAAAATTTTCTGCATTTTACAGAAAGTGTAGAAGTAGTAATATCGAAAATTTTATCACTGGCGATGATTTGGGTAATTATCCTCAGCGTTTGCGATTTGCTGATTTTTTTAGCAAAAGAATTGGTAAACCACACTGATAATTTGTTAAAAGACACGTTGTTTGTGATATTTGGGTTATTTTTAAATGTTTTAATTGCTCTGGAAATCTTGGAAAATATTACAGCTTATCTGAAAAAGCACGTAATTCAAGTAGAGCTAGTTATTGTAACTTCTTTGATAGCAGTATCTAGAAAAATCATCATTCTTGACCTGGAAAAAAAAACAGCAGCAGACTTGATTGGTTTGGCGAGTGCCATTTTCGCCCTTTCCATCAGTTACTTGATAGTGCGGTACACAAATAAAGGAAATGAGTAATATCGGGGATTGGGACTTGGGAATTTTTAATAACTAATATCATATCCGGTCGCTCGACCGGACATGATATTATTCCAATAAACCAGGAGGGGGCACAATTTCAATTCTGCCTTTTTCTAAGTCCACAACTGGCACAATCTCTTCCACAAAAGGAATCAATATTTTGGTGGATTTAGGCTCTTTAACGCGAATTTTCCGTGGTTTGCGGGTATTTCTAGGGTCAGCGTTTGCTTGGGGAGTTTCCGGCTGTTTTGGCTTTTCTAATTCTGGGGCGACAGTTTCCGGCGGCGTTAGATTCGTTTCTACTTCTAAAAGGTCGTTACCTGCGGGAATAATATCACTTACCTTGCCTAAAATTTCCCCGGTTAACTGGTTAAAAACTTCCATACCGATCAAATCTTGGACATAAAACTCATCAGATTCGAGGTAAGGTCGATCGGTCTTTTCAACAAGCAACTTACAGCCCCGCAGCGCCTCAGCGCTATCGCGGTCTTCGACACCCTCTACCTCTACAGCATACAGCCCTTTCCCCGGAATGTAGCGACCACCCAAAAACTCGATCGGTTCCGGTTCACTTTTGTTAGGGCGCAAAATCCACCGCTTCCCGGGTTCGATAAATCTTTCTGGGAAATCCGAATCGGGATAGACTCGCACTTCCCCGTCCAAACCTTGAGCTGCTACAATTTTACCGATTTCTATCCACTCAGACATAGATTATATCACTCTAATTGCTCGTAATTAATCAGCGAAATTTGAAATTTGGAATTTGGAATTTGGAATTTGCAATTGAGAAGTGGAAACTAAAAAACGTTGAATTATGTTTGTTCTTTCTTCCCTCTTCCTTCTTCCCCCTTCCTTCTTCCCTCTTACTTCTTTACACCAATCCCGTTCTCAGCGCTACAACTGCTGCTTGCACGCGGTCATCCACTGCCAACTTATTCATAATACCGCGAACATGAGTTTTAATCGTATTTGGACTCAAGTAAAGCGCCGCTGCAATTTCGGGATTGCTGTTACCTTCCACCATTAATTTTAACACCTCCAATTCCCGCTGCGACAACTGACCAAAAGTAGTTGTAGAGGCAGCTATCGGGGGTTTGAGGTGTTCGATGACAGTCCGGGCAATTTGAGGGTCAAGATATGTAGCCCCCTCTGCTGCGGCTGCAATCGCTGCTAACAGCCTATCTACGGAAGCACCTTTAATACAATAAGCATCAGCACCACTAGAAAGGGCAGCAATAATTTCAGTTTCTGCCGTGTGAGAAGTTAACATTACTACTCGAACTTCTGGCAGTTGTGCTTTAATTTGCTGCGTCGCTGCTATGCCGTCCAGCCGCGGCAAACCGATATCCATCACAATAATATCAGGTTTGAGTTTCAGTGCGGCTGCTACGCCTAAATACCCGTCTTCTGCTTGTCCTACTATTTCTATTTCTGGGGAATCGGCTAAAACTTGCTCTAATCCCAGTTGCATCATCGGGTCATCTTCAACAATTAGAATTCTCATAATACGAAGGAAGAAGGAAGAAGGAAGAAGGAAGAAGGAAGAAGGAAGAAGGAAGAAGGAAGATTACTTAGTTGTTAATATTTTACCGGAACTTCTACCGAACCAATAACAAATAACCCATAACAACTAACTAATGACTAACTTTTAAAACCTCCACCAATTCGCCTGGTAAAATCCCGGTTTCCACTGGTGGCAAAACTGCTAAACCACTTGTATTGGCGAGGTTAATTAAATTCGCTGAATTTTGGCTGCCACTAGCAGGTTCAAATTCCCACACTCCCGCAACTAAATGTAGTTTACCCCAAACATAAGTTTCGCGTCGGCCAGGCGATCGCAATTCAGCATTACACCTAGCTTTGACAAACTCCGGCCCCCAAGCATCCGCGCCAAGCCCAGAAATTTTTCTCAAAGCAGGCACAACAAACCGCCAACAGCAGACTAAAGCCGAAACCGGATTTCCCGGCAAACCAAAATAGAGACAATCCGAACTCAAACTCGGAGAATCATCATTCTTTTCACCTCGTTTAAACTCAGCCACCGTTAAAGGTTTCCCCGGCTTAATCGCCACAGAACTAATGTGAACTTTTCCTCCCAAATCTGCCAAAATTTTCTCGACATAATCGTAGTCTCCTACCGAGACACCCCCCGTAGAAAGCACCACATCCGCCGTCGCAACAGCCCCGGATATCGCCTTATTTAAGGCATCTTCATTATCAGGAACAATGCCCAATCGAATCGGTTCAAATCCCATTTGGGCCAACAAAACTGTCAAAGCATACTGATTCGAGTCTACCAGTCTCCCCGGTGCCAAAGGTTCGTCAGGCGATACCAATTCGTCACCCGTAGAAAAAATTGCCACCCGCAGCCGCCGATAAACGGGAACTGGAATGCACTGGGCAGTTGCTAACACCGCTATTTCTGGGGCGTTGATAACTGTACCGGGAGTTAGCAAAGGTGTTCCTGCTTGATAAAAAGTGCCTTTATGCCTCACAAATGCTTGCGGTTTTTCAGGAGAAACTAAGATAAAAATGCGATCGCCCTCACGCCTTGTTTCTTCCTGCATTACCACCGTATCAGCACCCGCTGGCATCATAGCCCCCGTAAAAATTCGCGCTGCTTGCCCGGATTGGACGGTATTTTGAGGCTGATATCCGGCTGGAATTTCTTCAACTACTTCGAGTACCACTGGTTTTTCGGCGCTACAGTTTTCCACATCCGCAAACCGCACCGCGTACCCATCCATTGCGGAATTGTCCCAATAAGGAAAATCAAGGGAACCAGTTACAGGGGCAGCCAAAATGCGCCCCGATGCTGCCAGCAAGTCTACAGTTTCTACATCCCGCTGACTGTCGAGGGGTTGCGCCAAATTTAGAACGATTGATTCTGCTTCTTTCACTGACAGCATGACTGTCTCCTTGTTTTGATAACACTCCTGATTAAGTTTAGCAAAATATCCACAGATATTGGTGATATAATTTTTTGTACTTGGGCAGTAAACCTAATTTTTGGTGTTAATTGCTTATGACTATTTCTCGCTTTGTTGTTCGACTAAATGGTTTATCCTTATTTCTGGTTGTGCTGCTGATACTTTTCACTCAACTTTCCGGCTTAAAAGTCAGCGATTTATTCTTTCACCCTTATTTTTCCCCCAATCCCAATGTCGCCTTGCTAACTCGGACCTTCCAGATTTTATGTTCTATACCAGTCATTGTTTGTACTTTCACCTATGGACTCTCTCAAAGTATTCAACCGCGCAATTTAGAAAATCGATTTATTCTATTCTCCGCTCTTTTAACAGGTGGGTTTCTGCTTAATCACAGTTACAGAATTCATATATATATGATAGCCTTAGGCATTCCCAAGCTAGGAGTAAGCCTTTTGTACGCCGTTGTTTTGTCCTCCTACGGATGGTTTTTTCGGCGAGAACTACAGTTTACTCCCTACCAAATATTGTTAGCTGGTTTGGGATTGTTATTTTTTGCGATCGGCGTGGATTCCCTGCATTTAAAAAACAAGATGTTCTCCAGTTTACTAGAGGGAGTACCTAAACTCTTTAGCGAAATTAACATTGCATTTTATTATTGGTATGTCTGTAAGTGTTTACTGCAAAAAGCTTTTTATAAAACTCTTGATAGCTAGTTATAAGTAGGTGATATCATTATCACAATTGCCTCAAAAAATATCCTAAAATCCCCTGGGTACCTCAATAATATTTACCGCATCTGCATCGTTCTGCCTTGCTCGGCATTCATATACACTATCTGGGTTAAAAATTCCATAAAAATTCCAAAGCACTTTGATAAAATACCATGATAGCAGTTACCATCAACTTCAACTCCATAGTTAAACTAACCGACGACCAATTTTATCAATTGTGTCGCGAAAACCCTGATGTCAAATTTGAACGCAATGCCAAAGGAGAAATAATCGTCATGTCACCCACAGGAGGAGAAACTGGAAATTACAACTCAGAAATTAATGCTGACTTTGTGATTTGGAACAGACAAACTCAACTGGGAATTTGTTTCGATTCTTCAACTTGCTTCCAACTGCCCAGCGGTGCAAACCGTTCTCCCGATGTCTCTTGGATTGAAAAATCAAGATGGGACGCACTCACTCCCGAACAAAAACAAAAATTTCCTCCCATTGCCCCGGATTTTGTCTTAGAGTTAATGTCGCCGACAGATAGTTTAAAAGATACTCAAGACAAAATGCAAGAATACATGAATAACCAAGTAAAACTCGGCTGGTTAATTAACCGTAAAAGCCGCAGAGTTGAAATCTATCGCCAAGGACAAGAAATAGAAGTTTTGGAATGTCCAACAGAACTTTCAGGAGAAGATATTTTGCCTGGTTTCGTGTTAAAATTGAAAACACTGTGGCAATAACTAGACATCTTTCATCTATCAGCGTTTATTTGCGTTCATCTTTCTCGTTCATCTGCGGTTAAAAAAAAATCTCATGGAAACCAATACAGAAACCACTGGCTTAACAGCGGAACAACACAAACAGAAAATGCAGCGCCGCCAAGAAGTGCAATCACAGCGAATCGCTAACTCGTCAAAAGAAAAAGGTTTAATTATAGTCAATACGGGTAACGGTAAAGGCAAAACCACGGCCGCTTTGGGAATGGTTGTGCGATCGCTCGGTCACGGCTACCGCGTCGCTATAGTACAATTTATCAAGGGAGCTTGGGAACCCGCAGAAAAAGCCGTTTTTCAACTCTGGGAAAAACAGCTAGAATTCCACGCAATGGGGGAAGGCTTTACCTGGGACACGCAAGACCGCGATCGAGATATCGAAACAGCTCAAAAAGCCTGGGAAAAATCCCTAACTTTTATCTACAATCCCGAATTTAAATTAGTTCTTCTCGATGAAGTCAATATAGCATTAAAACTAGGTTATTTGCAAGTCGAGCAAGTGCTTTCCGGGTTAGACCAAAAGCCAGAAGAAACCCACATTATTTTAACAGGCAGAGGCGCCCCGCCAGCGCTAATCGAACGGGCAGACTTGGTGACAGAAATGACTTTAGTTAAGCATCCATTCCGAGAACAAGGCATTAAAGCTCAACCAGGTATTGAGTATTAATGTTTTTTGTAGTCAAGACTTTTTCCCCGATATAAAATTTAAAATAAAGCTATGCTGGCAAGGTTAAAGTAAAAGTTGACCCCTTGCCAAACTCGCTACTCACAGTAATTTCTCCCCCCAGCATCTGAGAGTATTTCTGGGCTATTGCCAAACCCAAACCCGTACCTCCGTACTTGCGGGTTGTCGAAGCATCAGCTTGCGTAAAAGGTTGAAATAACTTTTGTAGCTGTTCAGGAGTCATCCCAATCCCCGTATCAGTACACTTAAAAATTAACCGTTCAGAATGCCTACTATTGGAGTCATTTTTAATTCTTTCAACACTGAGTGTAATTGTTCCTTGATGAGTAAACTTAGCTGCATTGCTGAGCAAATTAAACAAAATTTGAGTAAACTTAGTTTGATCGGAATACAATTCGCCAATATTATTAGGACACTCCACATTCAGGCGATTTGTGTTTCGCAAAAATAGCGGTTCAACAGTGCTGGCTACATCTTGAACTGCCTCCAACACGTCAAAAGTTTCTAATTCAAGTTCCGCGTGACCGGCTTCAATCTTCGACAAGTCGAGAATATCATTAATTAAGGTTAGTAAAAGCTGACCTGAATGGTGAATTCTCTCCAAATCCGAGATAAAATCTTCTTGGCCCAAATCTAAAGCTTCTTCTTGCAGAATCTCGCTGTAACCGATAATCGCATTCAGAGGAGTTCGCAGTTCGTGACTCATGTTAGCCAAAAACTGACTTTTAGCCAAACTAGCTGCTTCGGCTGCTTCCTTTGCTTGGTAAAGTTCTGCCTCGGCTTGCAAGCGGTCGGTCACGTCGTGAGCTAGCACTAATTCAGCATTTCTGCTATCAAATAGCATGGCATAAGAAGTAATTTCTACATCAATAATTGTTCCGTCTTTTTTCTGGTGCTGCCACACACCTGCAAACTCAATCCCGACATCTACTTGGGATTTATTTTCTAACAATCTCGGCAGCTCTTGAGGGGGACGAATGTCTGTAATGGTCATGTTGAGAAATTCGTCACGAGTGTAGCCGTAGTGTTGGACAGCAGCCTGATTGACGGCTATAAATTCCAGAGTTTCTAAATCGTAAACCCACATCGGATGGGGGTTATTTTTAAACAAAAGTCTGTAGCGTTCTTCCGAGGCTCGCAGTTTGGCTTCGGCTTGCTTGCGCTCGGTAATGTCGCGGACAACCGTGCAAATAATCTCGCGACCGCCGTAGGAAATCACGCTCCCGCTCACTTCCACGTCCACGCAGGAACCGTCTCGGCGGCGGTAGAGAACTTCGCCAATTCTGAATTGTTTGTCCGTCAGCAGCAACTCGATATTGTTGTCAATTAGGTCTTTAGAGTAAGCGATGATATCGTAAATAGTCAGTTGCGAAATCGCATCAAGACTGTAATCGAGCAGGTCTCTAAATGCTGTATTGGCTTCCAAAAGGCGTTTGGTTTGAGCGTCCCAGAGGAAAATACAATCTGTAGCTTGCTCGACTACGGCTCGGTAGCGGGCTTTTTCCTCAAGTTGTTCGCTTTCGGCTTGGGCGATCGCACTCAGCATTCCGTTGATAGTATGGGCAAGGTCTGACAACTCATCTTCACCCGTAACCGGCAGTCGCACCGAGAGGTCTTGGCTGCTGCTGACGTGGTTCACTGCTTTCGCCAAACCGCTCAACCGAGACAGCACCAGACGCTCTAGCAGTAGCAGAGTGCAGCCGACCAACCCAACTCCCGCTAACGCTACAGACCCCAGCAGGTACAGCAAACTAATTTGACCTTGGCGATATATTTCTCTGGGGATATCCACCCGCAATAGCAGCGCAGGTTGGTTGTAAATATCCCGGATCAGAGCGTAACCCGCGATCGACTCTTTGCTTAAAGGACGCACCAAAATCGGTTTTTTTTCCGACAGTTTCTCCCGCACTTGCTGAAAGTCTGCAGGCAACCGGGCCTCATTAACGCTGTGTACGATCAGCGGCAAGCGAGTAATTTTAGAAACCTTCGCAATACCAGCAGCATCCAAATTGCGCCCGAATATCAGCGTACCTCGGATCGGGCCAGTGCTTTTAGTCGTGAGAATTGGCCGGGAAGTAATCAGTATCGGCCCTGACGGCAGCAGCAGGATACCAGCGAGGCTGCTGTTGGCGTTCGGGTGTTGCAACAGCGGGTCGCTGAGAGAAATGCGCCGTTTTAATGCTTCTGGAACAGGCGTTAGTTTCAGCTTTTCGCTGTCTAAACCCGTACCGTAAACTATTTTGCCAGAAGTATTGACAAAAATGGCTATATTAACTCTTATATTAGCGAGCCCTTCTGGAATTAAATTGGAGGCAATGTATTCTGAGTTGCGGTTTTGGATAAAATCGTAGGTGTCGTTCCAGGCAGACCAGTCGGCAAAGCGCGAGTTGAAGTCGTCTGCGGTTTGCCCGAACACGCTGAGCACTCCCTTGACAACCTGTGTGGCTTCTTGTTCCTCTGCTTTGATCAGGCTGCCCAAGAGGATGCTTGAGGAGGCGACATACAGAATGCCAGTCAATCCAGCGATGGTAATGCCAATGATCGATAGTGTTTTCCGACGCAGTTTCATCTTGCCATGTGTGTGGTGTCCGTCCGAAATTCTAAACTCAGGAGCAATTTTACTGCTGTTTCCTGAACCCTGAGCGAAAGCAATTTGGTTCGGGGGCCCCCGATGTATCAGTGGGGTTGCTTTCTTCAATTCTAAAATCTAAAATCTAACATCTAAAATCTAAAATCTAAAATCGATTGACTGGTGAGGCAGCGCGTGTTTCCTACTTTTCCCACACCTGCTGCTGGTGAGCTTCCTTGCAAATACCCAAGATGCGCCGATCGTTCTCGCTGATGGTAGAAATTGGGTAATACTGTTCCAGGTTTACCGAGTAGGGAGAGCGACTGCCGTCGTAACTGTCAACCACTGTTAAATTTAACTGAGTTCGATCGCTTGTGCCGTAAAAACAGTAAAAAGCAGACCGAGGCAGGTAAAAAGCTCCGACTACCTTACTCTGTCGCATTTCCAATACCAAATATTCTTGTTTAATTTCATCTGGCTTGCTCGACTGGCCGTAGAGGTAAATGCCATCTGCTAAACCTGTGCTAGCTGTATCTGCCGCAGGATTTGGGGGAGATTGCGAGCTTAAAACGCCGGATTTGATGTCCGAGTCCTGCACCGGGCGTGCGGGGAATGCGATGCTGAAGTTACTGGGCGAGAGAGCAAGTACGATCGCGATCGCTTCTAAACTTCCTGTCAATATCAAATAAGTCAAAACCACTCCAGACCCCAAAATTTAAAATAGCTGGTTCCAAGCGCCTCTTGTACCAGTTTCAAAAATCTCGTAGAGAAACCGGGTATTTGGCTTAATGTTGGCTATTAACTTGAAGTAACGATCGCCCGCCCGGTTCCTGAACTTAAATCTAAGATTAGTTTTGACAAATTTTGCGTCCGCCCTGATTGAGCAATCCACCCGTCAAATAATACCATTTTATATTTTAAGTTTTATAGTCCTGCACGCATATACTACGATTTTCTGTCCGAAGACAACGTAGTGAAGCAATCTCAAACCCTCGATTTAAGCTCGATAGTGCGTAAGTCCTGTTTTAGATTAAAGAATGGAATAAGTGGGGATGACCTATTGCCTAATTGGGTGAATCACGGGCTTACAGTTACATTCTTCTTTCAAACTGGTATAGACGTAAAAAAAGTTGAGATTTTGGGAAATCTCAACTTTTTTAGTGACTAACTAGCCAAGTATTCTCGGACTTGAGATTGGCGGCGACGCAAGTGGGCGAGGGCTTGATGTTCTAGCTGCCGCACCCGTTCCCGGCTGAGATTGAGGCGTTCTCCCACTTTCGCCAGAGACATTTCGGTCCCGTCTTCCAAGCCAAAGCGCAGAATTATCACATCTCGCTGCTGGGGGGTCAGTTCTGATATCAAAGTATCGAGGTCTTGCCGCAGCAATTCCGAGGTAATGTAGTTGTCTGGAGATGCCGTTTCGTCTTCTAAGAGTTCTTGCAGTTCGGTATCTTGGTTGTCTCCTACCCGCAAGTCCAAAGAAACTGGATGTCTTGCCATCAGCAGGTATTCCCGAATTTGGGAAGGGTGCAGTTCCAAGGCCGCAGCAATTTCCCCGGGGGAGGGAGACCGGCCCAACTGCTGGGTAAGTTCCCGCTGCACTTTTTTGATTTTGTTGAGTTTTTCGGTGATGTGAATTGGCAATCGAATTGTGCGGGCGTGTTGGGCGATCGCGCGCGTAATTGCTTGCCGAATCCACCAGTAGGCATAGGTAGAAAATTTGTATCCCCGCATCGGGTCAAATTTTTCGACTCCTCGTTCTAAACCAAGGGTGCCTTCTTGAATTAAATCCAAGAATTCCATATTGCGTTTCTGGTATTTTTTGGCGATCGCCACTACTAGCCGCAAATTGGCTTCAATCATCTTTTGCTTAGCGCGTCGCCCTATGTGTAAGATCCGGCTAAGTTCAGGTTCGGTCAACTCCATTTCGGCAGCCCACTCTTGATCCGTCAGATCCCGCTGCCATTCTTTAGCAAGTGCTTGTTTTGCTTCGATTAATTTCATCATTTGCTGCACCTGCTTCCCGAAAACAATTTCTTCTTCTCGGGTTAACAGGGGTACGCGACCGATCTCGTGCAGATAGGTACGAACCGTATCCGTTGAGGAGTATGGCCGGCTGCCCATGCGATCGGCTTTCACTGTTTTGTTTTTGGGGGTTATGGTGGACATGGGTGAGTATTGCACTCCTTGTAACAACAGATAAAAAGTTGGTGATACCCTGTCCCACTTTTGCAAGTGGGATAAAGACTGCGACAAAGGGGATGTTTCCCCTTCTGTTTATCGGTGACGATCGGTAGAAGCTTTTTGTTTGGGATTACTTTTGTGCTTGATTTTCCAGTAATCGCCGTCGATTTTCGGTAGCTCGCTAGCTTTAACGGCTAGTTCAAGGCGAAGTGAAGCAAGAGTTTAGTTTTCTCAATATTATTCCCAATTTTGAGGATCGTAAAGGGTAAAAACCTCTGTCTTAAGGTCAAGATTCTACATTTTTCCTTAAGGTTTTGAATTCCCTGTTAGTTTTAACTGCCACTCAACTTCACAATACTCATGCAAACAGACTCATGCACTTCGAGGGCTTTTTTTGCTCTCTGTTCTATCATCGCTTGAATTTTTCTCGCTGCCTAGATGCTGCGATGCGAGATAACCGAACTCCATCGCCGTATTAGATGCGAGTAACTGTTTAAAATATTTATTGACATTTTTATTTAAATATGCTAATCCAATTCTGCTACGAGTAACGACAAGGTGTATAAAGGCTGGCTGTTGCCCTGTGTGACTTTCATTGTGCCCCTAGGCTCCATCATCTCCATCATGTTTAAGCTTATGCAAATTTTGGGCAGTTAGGGATGAGGGGTCAGGGGGTGAAGGGGGAAAAGCTTCTGACTGAAAGCTGGGGCCTAATTTTTTTGAGGTTCGATCGTAATTTCTAGTTAAAGAGATTTTAGGGGCGATCGCACTTTGTAGCTCATCTAATTCTCAAGGCTAGATTAAACCCGCAACAAAAGCTACCACTCTATATTAAAATTAGCAGAAAAGCTCGATCGGGTGCAGTAATGAAAGCTAAAAATTTCCCACAATTAGCATTACTATCGCTGGTGTGTGTCGCCTGTGTGCAAAACCCATTGGCACAAGCACCCGCCGCGTCGTCCGCACCCAATACCCCAACTCCTACGCCAATTCAAACTCCATCAATTTCACCTCCCGTTCAAACACCAATAGCACAAGAACCCGCCGCATCGCCCGCACCCAATACTCCAACTCCTACGCCAATTCAAACTCAATCTCCAAATCCTACGCCAGTTCCGACTCAAACGAGTTTAGAGGTTGCCCAGCAACCTACAAACTCTCTGCCACCTGCACAAACTTACGACCTGCGCGTTATCGATAAACAACTATGGAGACGGCTGACAAAAATTACATTTGGTGAAGATAGCATTATAGTGACTATGGTGATTACAAATGGTAGCAAGGAAGTTGTAATACTTAATGGTGAAAATAGTATGTATCTCTACGACAACTATGGGCAACGATATAATTTGTTACCTCCCTCCAATAATACCCAAATTATGATTAAACCAGGCACTACGCTCAAAGGGCAGTTTGTATTCGTAGGTTGGTTACAACCGAAAGCCAATAATTTGCGGATATATTCCACTATCAATTATTCGAGTAACTCTATTACCCTATTCGACAATATTCCAATTAACAGGTGATTGAGAAATGACAAAGCTAATTAGACTGATTAATACTACGATAATCTCCTCATTGTTTTTCGCCACCTCATCCTCTCAGTTGGCTGCCAGTAAATCCGCAAAAGTCGATACTGTTGAATCAGAATCAACAGCAGTTACAACCTTAGAAGTAATACCAATTACTCCTACAAAAGTAAAAATTGAAATTATTGCTCAAACTACAGTAAAAGTTGAGAATCTCATCGCGAATCAAACTGCGACAGAGGAGCAGCTACCAACTCAAATAACAACCGAGACTGTCAAAAAGATTGAAACAGAGTTGAACGCCGAAAAAGTATCTGAAGGCATCAGAATTAATGTACCAGACACTATTTTATTTGATTTTGACAAATATAACGTCCGCGCCCAAGCTAAACCCACTCTCACCAAGATCGCTCTGCTGCTGAGACATTACAAAAACGCCCAAATTTTAATCAACGGACACACCGACAACCACGGGGAAGATGCCTATAATCTCGAACTTTCCCAGAAGCGAGCCGCAGCGGTAAAATATTATTTTATCAACGTTTTCAAGGTGCAGAATACCCGAATGCAAACTAAAGGGTACGGCCAAACTAAACCGATTACTCCTAATAATCATTTAGACGGCTCAGACAACCCGGTGGGGAGGGAGAAAAACCGCCGAGTTGAATTAATTATTAAAACATAGGAATTAGATTTTTTTAACCGCCGATGCACGCAGATTAACGCTGATAAAGAGGGATTTTATAAGGGTTTAATCTGTTGTTAAAATCCCAAATCCATTTTAGCAGATTCTGCCTCGGCAAATACTTGTTCATCGGGCATTTCTTGCCAGTCAATATCCCCAATTTCTCTGTAGAATTGCTCGTCATAGGGGCGAGTTTGCACGACTACGGGCATGGGTACGGCGTGCCCCAAAACTAATGCTTGCTGTTTGGAGTCGAGTTTTGCTAAAACTGAACGTAAACTCTGCCCTCCCGAAACGCCGGTAAAAATAGCATCGATGTCTTTATCATCGTTTAGCAAAGCTGTGATCCGGGTGCCTACTTGCGACATGACTTCGGCGTCGATGCCTGAGGGGCGCTGGTCTACAATTAGCAGGGTTACGAAGTATTTTCGCATTTCTCTGGCAATTGTACCGAAAATAGTCGATCGCACGATCGCCGGATCGAGAAAGCGGTGAGCTTCCTCAATGGTAATCACCAATGGCTGCGGGCGATCGCACGGATTTTTGCTCTGCAAAAACTTCTCTGCTTTCCGCACATAAGCTTGGTGAATGCGGCGAGTAATCACATTTGCAGCCAACATATATGACAGCAAATCCGAGTGGGAACCGAACTCAATTACTACATTCTTCCCGCCATCCAAACACTGCAAAACTTCAGTTACATAATTTTTGGGACAGCGTTTCCGAATGTATTTTAAATCATTCAGTCGCTCTAATTTGCGCTGCAAAGCCATAATCGAAGACTTATTTCCCCGCTTTTCTTCGCAAAACATTTGGATATCTTCGTTGGTCATTTCCAGCAAGGTGTTTATCCAACCACTTCCCAACTCATTTCGCAAAATAATCGCATTTTCGATACTAGCTTCCGACAAATTCAACTCGCGCTGCACCAGCGCGATGTCTTCCACTTCAATTTGATCGAAACTTAAAAATAACTCTTGAGCGTCGCGGACACCCCGGCGTTTGGTCGATTCTGGATCGAGGGTATAAATCTGAATTTTATCGGGAAACAACTGCCGCAAACCTTTAACAGTGCTGAACTGTTTCCCTTCCGAAACAGCTTCCCACCCGTACTCCGAGTGCATATCAAAAATTAGATTGACAGCAGCTTGCTTGCGAATAATTCCCGACAATAGCAAGCGCGTCAGAAAAGATTTTCCCGTTCCCGACTTGCCAAAAACTCCGTTGCTGCGTTCCACAAATCGGTCTAAATCTAAGCATACAGCAACGTCCATGTCAATCGGTTTGCCGATCGCAAAATTGCGGCGATAGGGGTCATCTTCCCAGCCAAAAACTGCCCGAAAATCAGTTTCTTTGGCATCAAACACCTGGGAAAAGTGGCTGGGAATAGTTTTGACCGGCAGCAACTCAATATCCGCGCCCGTTTGTGACTCAAAAGAAGCCAAATTTCCTAACGCCAGCTTATTCTCGCGAACTCCGCCGTTTTTCGTCGGGTCGAAAATTGCCTGCTGTTTTTCTCTCTCAGCAGTCAACATCAACATCGGCGCAAGTTCGATCGTACCGTAGGTGCTGCTACCGGCTAGCACTGCGAGAAGAAAATCGTCGTCGGGATTGGGAGGATTCGATAAAATGCGGGCGCTAGAAGTTCCGAGAGACACGTCGGTGAGCATACAGAAAAAGTGCGATCGCACCCCCCGCACTACTAGAAATTTCCCCACCCTCATATCTTCCACCGAAACATCGGCGTGCAGTCGCACTTCTAATCCCTTGCTCAGGGAACCTTGAATAACAGAGCCTAACGGTCGATCCATTTTAGATTTTAGATTTTAGATTTTCGATTGTTAATAATCGGGCAATTTTCGCGGGGCGAGTTTTGATTGTAGATTTTTGATTGTTAACAGTCAACTAATTACCATTCCGATTCTAATGGCAATTCAAAAAAACTCGGACTCAGATGTATATCGGTCAAATCCGTTTCGCTCAAATAAGCATCGGTCAAAAATACCCCTTTTAAACTTGCGCCTTTGAGGTTAGTACCTTTCAGGTTAGCACCTCTGAGATTAACTCGGAATAAATGAGCATCGCTCAAGTCTGCCTCAGTTAAATCTGCTCCCTCCAAATTTACTCTCATCAAATCTGCTTTTCGGAGATCAGCTTCGTTTAACTTAGCGCCGCTGAGGTTAGCTTTTGTCAAGTCTACACCTCTCAAGTCGGCCCCGCTCAAGTTAGCGAACAGCAAAGTAGCTCCGGTGAAATCTGTCTCCCTCAAATCGGCATCGCTTAAATTAGCACCGCTGAGGTCAGCCCTTGTTAAGTCTACACCCCGAAGGTCAGCAGAACTCAAGTTTACTTGGTGTAAAATTGCGCCGCTTAAATCGGCTCCTCTCAAATCTGTTTGCTCCAAGTTTGCACCTTTGAGGTAAGCTTTTTTTAAGCTAGCTCTGCTGAGGTCTACATTTTTGAGATTGACCGAACTTAAGTTAGAAGCGCTCAAATTAGCTCCGCTTAAATCTGACCCGTTTAAGTCGGCTCCGGTTAAGTTTACCCCTTGCAGCGATACATTGGGAGCAATCAAATAAGCTCCGCCCAGACTGGGGTCGATACCTTCTGAAAACAAAGTCTTGTTGCTATAAACAGCTTTCTCCAAAATCGTGGCGTTCAAACTGGCTTCCCTCAAGTCCGCTCCGCTGAGGTTGGCTCCTGCTAAGTTTGCCCGATCGAGTTTGGCGCCAAATAAAATAGCTTTGTATAAGTTTGTCCGCCGCAAATCGGCTCCTTTTAAATCGGCTTCGGTCAAATCTACCATAGCCAGATTTAAGCCAGGGAGCGAAGCATTGGGAGCTAGCAAAAATGCTCCCATTGCACCCGGATCAATATCATCGGGAAAGATAGTCCGGTTGTTGTATACCGCCTTGTCTAAAATGGCGCCGCTCAACTGAGAACCGCGCAAATCGGCCCCACTGAGATTGGCTCTGGTTAAGTTGGCTTCGTGGAGATTTGCTCCAACTAAATTAGCCTTGATCAAACTTGCTTGTTTGAGGTTGGCGCCGGTGAATTCGGCTCCTACAAGATTAGCTTCTCGGAGGACAGCACCAGTCAAATCGGCTCTAGTGAGGTTAGCTAAATTGAGAAATGATTCAGCCAAATCCGCCCCGCTGAGATTGGCGCCGCTGAGGTCGGCTTCAATTAGGTCTGCATACCTGAGCATAGCGCCGCTGAGGTTGGTTTCTCGGAGATCCGTGCCTCTGAGGTTGGCTCCCCGGAGTTCCGCACCGCCAAGGTTGGTGCCTTTAAGTGCTTGTCCCCTGAGATCAAGTCGGTGCAGAAAGTCACCAACGTTTATTTCCATGTCAAATTTACCCTCTCTATTCCGATACTTTTTTCCTAACCTTTGAAATCAAGTTAGATATTCTGAAAGTATCTTTGCTGAGTTCTGGTCAAAACCATTGTAATCATCAATAGTCACAACTGGCGCATCTGGCGGATAGTGTTCTGGAATATCGTCAATGGCTACCCAAGGTGAGTTTTCTGCTTGATTTTGTCGAAGATACTCAAGAACTTCCTGGTGTCGTAAATATTTGTGTTGATGAATACTTTTGGGGTTGAGAAAAAGGGTGAATCCGATAATACGGATAGCGATATCTGGTGAAAATAATGGCGGGATTACCTCGAAGGGGAATATTTCACGCCAGGATGATGAAATTACTACTCGCACATTAGGATAGGAACGAAGAACCTTTTCAAAGTGATTAATGCAAGCTGAATTAAATTTCATTATATCTGTTTGCAAACTCGATGTTTCCTGTGTTCTGTCAGGAATAAGTACACCATCAATGTTTAAAAAAATTAACATTAACTAAAAGTCCTATTGAATAATTTGATGAATATTAATACTGCTTAATAATATAAATCGGCATTTACGATTCTCTCTCAAGTGTTCGCTACATCGACTTGTTAGAGGGCAATCAACATTCTTATTCACTGTTTTTATTGGTGGCTGCTTTCTGACGAAAGGAAGATGCTGGTATTAACAAGTATTATTCTGAAATTCACAGTTTTTATTGGCTTCTGCCTTCCCCCCTGCTGGGGTAGGGGGGGTTGGCTTCTACCTTCTGCCTTCAGGCAAGAGGAGCAAAACTGTAGATTTTTTGAGGTTCGAGCCGATCGCAAATTCCGACTAATTCCGACAGAAGGAATGTCTCGCGATCGAGCTGGACTTGCAGGGTTTTGAGCGGATCTCCACCGGAGGAAACCATGAATTCTAATGTTTGCAAATTCGGATCAGTGCTGATTTGACCGAGAATTTGACCGATCGCCCTGACGTAAGGATGGTTTGGATCTTTGTACCAATCGGGGGCTGCGAGTCCGGCTTGGTCGAAGCCGAGATGAACGATGAGGGAGCCTTCTCCGAAAAGGGCTATGCCCACCGGCCGCGCTTCTTCTTGCAGCAGCAAGTGCTGGCTAGCCGCCAAATGTCGCAGCTTTTCGAGGTGTTGGTACCGATTTTGAATGGCAGCATCTTCCTCTTTTCCTTCTGCTTTCTGGCTTCTACCTTCTTCCTTCGTTTCGTTCCACTGAATTGCCACTGTTACTAAATAAGTTTGCAGTAGCATATGACCGAGTTTTTCGGCTTTTGTTGCCAGATAGATCGAGTTGTAATCTGTGGCTTCAATTAGTAAGGGGACGCGATCGGCTACTTCAATGCCATAACCTTTCAAACCTGCTATTTTGCGGGGGTTGTTGGTAATCAACCGAATTTTTTTAACTCCCAAATCGTTGAGCATTTGTGCTCCGACGCCGTAGTTCCGCAAGTCGGCGGGAAATCCCAACCGTTCGTTGGCTTCTACAGTATCCAATCCCAAGTCTTGCAGCGAGTAAGCTTTTAGTTTATTTACCAATCCAATACCCCGACCTTCTTGGCGCAAGTAAACTATGACGCCAGAACCGACATTTTCGATCATTTTCAGTGCCGCTTGCAGTTGCATCCGGCAGTCGCAGCGCAGGGAACCCAAAGCATCGCCGGTCAGACATTCGGAATGCACCCGCACCATCACGGGTTTGTCTTTAAATTCTGCCGGGTCGCCCTTGACAATCGCAACGTGTTCTGAATTGTCTTGGGTGTCGCGGTAGGCGTAAATCATAAACTCGCCGAATTGAGTGGGCAATTTGGCGACGGTTTCACGGCGAACGAATCGATCGTGCTTGAGCCGGTAGCTAATTAAGTCGGCAATACTGATTATTTTGAGGTTGTGGAGTTTGCCGTACTCGATTAATTCCGGCAACCTCGCCATCGAACCGTCGGGGTTTTGAATTTCGCAGATGACGCCGCTGGGATACAGGCCGGCGAGTCTGGCGAGGTCAACGGAGGCCTCGGTGTGGCCGGCGCGTTTGAGGACGCCACCATCGATCGCCCGCAGGGGGAAAATGTGACCGGGACGCCGCAAGTCTTGAGGTTTGGTGTCCGGGTGGATGGCGACTTGGATGGTGCGGGCGCGGTCTTCGGCCGAGATACCGGTACTGACGCCGTTGACTGCATCAATGCTGACAGTGAAGGCAGTTTGGTTGTTGTCAGTGTTTTTGGTGACCATCAGGGGCAATTCCAGGCGATCGAGCCTTTCGCCACTCAAGGCTAGACAAATCAAACCCCGCGCGTTCACGGCCATAAAGTTGATGTTGTCGGGGGTGGCGAATTGGGCGGCACAAATTACGTCGCCTTCGTTTTCGCGATTTTCGTCATCGACTACTACCACCATGCGACCTGCTTTGAGGTCTGCGAGGGCGCTGTCGATCGAGTCAAATTGAAATGATTGAGTTGAGGAGTTGTTATTTGGCACTGAGGAGTTCAAGCTATAAACAGTAATGTTATGGAAATAGAATGTATTTGTGATTGTAACCTTTTGTTTCCGACAGGGCGATTCCCCAGTCCAGATGAGTTTGACAATATTTCTAAATTCACTTACTATAATTATTGCATCTTGTCAACAAAATCTCTCCCCAATATTTCATGAGCTTGACTGAGATCGCGAATATTTTAGGTAAACCGTACTTCCAAGCTCCTAATTGCGTAATTTATAACATGGATTGCTTGGAAGCATTGAAGCTGCTACCCGATCAATTTGTAGATTTAACCGTTACCAGCCCGCCTTATAACATCGGCAAAGAGTACGAAAAATCCTTGGTGTTAGATGAGTATTTAAACTGGTGCGAGCAGTGGATAGCGGAGGTTTACCGGGTAACGCTCGATCGAGGAGCATTTTGGCTGAATTTAGGCTATTTGTCAATTCGCGATCGGGCAAAAGCAATTCCGATTTCCTACCTGCTTTGGGACAAAGTGCCTTTTTATCTGATTCAAGAAGTTGTCTGGAACTACGGCGCGGGAGTTGCAGGCAGCAAGTTCTTTTCACCCCGCAATGAAAAGTTTCTCTGGTATGTAAAAAATCAAGATAAGTATACTTTTAATTTAGATGAAGTGCGCGATCCAAATGTGAAATATCCGAATCAGAAAAAGAACGGCAAGATTAAAGTAAACTTAAAAGGCAAAAATCCGACGGATGTTTGGCAGTTTCCAAAAGTTACGTCGGGGAAAAACCGAGCTTCAAAAGAACGCACGCCTCACCCCGCTCAATTTCCTGTTGCTGTTGTCGATCGCATCATCAAGTCTGCATCGAATTTAAACGAAATTGTTTTAGATCCGTTTATGGGTTCCGGGACTACAGCAATTGTGGCTCTGGGTTTGCAGCGTCAAGTTATTGGATTTGAAATTAGGGCTGATTACTGTGAGATTGTCGCTAGTAGAATCGATAATTTTTTGAGCGACAAGGAACTCAGAGAAGCACAGTTATCTTTATTCTAAAGTTGGTAATTGCAGCAATTTATAACGTTCAACAGCAGGACTTAATTTCGCTTGTTGCCCAGTTGCAGCCGCTTGACCTTGCCAATCTTCTCGGTCTAACCATCCAAATCTGACTAAATTAATCTGCGGTAGTTGTGAGCCTTGAATGTTTTTGTTGAATTTCTGGAAATTAACAACAAGATAATAGCCCGATTTATTCTTCTTTCCTTCTATACCAGTAGTGCTTAGTTGAGTATAACTGCGATTTCCATATGTATTACGATTACTTGAAGAAGTTTTAATCTCGATCGAGAAGCAATCATCTAGAAGACAGACCAGATCTTTTTCACTAGCATTTTCTTCGCGACGCCAAACTTCTGGGTATCGCCTAGTCAATTCTAAGGGGATGAGTTCGTGCAAAAAGTATCCCATAATTTGGGGGCGGGGAAATAAATCTACACCTATTTTATAGTTTTTGCTAGTTAGATTAGATTCAAATATTTCTTGCCAGACTTGAATTACTACTTCATATATTTCATCCGGGTTAAGTGGATGTATCTCTATCAGTTCCCTGGTTTTTACTGCCCAATCTTCTGTGGCAAGCCCCGCATAAGGTGAAGTCATTTACTCTATCCCCTCCAACAATTCGCTTAGGGATACTCCCAAAGCTTTAGCTAGACGCACCATATTCAGAAGTGCAACATTTCTCTCGCCACGTTCAATGCCGCCAATGTAATTTCGATGCAGTTCTGCTAGTTCAGCTAACTCCTCTTGGCTTAGCCCCCTAGCTTTTCTCAATTTCCGAACTTGTTCGCCAAATATTTTAAGCTTTATATTTTTTATCACTAGAAAAATCTAAAGCTTGTAACGGCTTTAAATCTACACACTATGAGTGTTAATTTAAAAAAAGTTTCAATCAACTTGGCAGTCCGGCACTGTCCAGCCATTTTTCTGGACGATCGCACTGCCCAGAAAGTAGCGCTATTCTTAGAAAAGGGATTTGTGTCAGCGAGACTCCCGGAGATTTTTATGAATATTACTTTGAGTCCTGAGCAAGTGAAATTGATCGAAGCGCAATTAGCGCTGGGGCAGTTTAGCTCGCCGGAAGAGGTGATTACAAAAGCCCTCCAGACTTTGACTCAAACGCGGAAGCTTTATTGGGAGTGGGTGGAGGAGGTTCGCTCTTCGGTGGAGGAAGCGGAGGCGGAACTATCACGGGGTGAGGGAATCCCGTTAGAGACTGCGATCGAGCAATTGCAGGAAAAGTTTCGCAAGGCACGAGAGGTTCAGGGATGAGCCGATGCTTTGTCTCTCCAACAGCAAGCCGAGACTTGGTTCAAGTTTCGCCCTAAAAAAAAGCCCTCAACTTTGTGAGGGCTTTGCGATGCCAAGACGGAGACTTGAACTCCGGACACGTGGATTTTCAGTCCACTGCTCTACCAACTGAGCTATCTCGGCTTGTTTTTTTACGCTTAACCACCTTAGCAGACACATAGGGAATTTAGCAAGGGGTTTTATAAATTAATTTTTCGATCGCCCGGAACCGCCCGCCTGTAAGCTAAAAGCTGCAACCTAAAATCCAACAATCGCAATGGCACAGCAACATCGGGACAGCGAGGGCAAGAGTCTGCTTGTCTTAGGCATAATTTGGCTGCTGGGGGCAATTAGCGATCGCCTCTGGTTTGCCCTCGATCGATCTGTCCCGGCGTGGGATCAAGCAGACTACCTGACTAGCACCCTGAAATACTTGCAGGCGTTGCAGCATCCTCAGTGGTTTTCCGGGGAGTGGTGGACAAACTTCTGGCTGCTTTCGACCAAAATTCCGCCCTTGGCATACATCTTAACGGTTCCGTTTCTTCAGGTTTTCGGTACTGGGGGCGATCGGGCAACCCTCGTTCATTTATTATTTAGTGCAATTCTCCTCGCCTCAGTCTACAGTCTGGGCGTCCAATTATTTAACAGGCAAGTCGGTTTGTGGGCCGCTGCAATTTGCGTTTTGTTACCGGGACTTTATCGGTTCCGCTTGCAATTTTTACTCGACTATCCCCTCACTGCTGCGATTACTTTGGCTTTCTATTGTTTGACTATGTGGAAGGCTTCTGAAGGAAGAAGGAAGAAGGAAGAAGGAAGTTCGGCAACGGATTTAACGGATGTAACCGATAGAACTCCGTTCGAGGAACGAACAAAAGAAAAGTATAAATTCTCCCCCTCCCACACTCCCCCACTCTCCCCGTCATCTTTCTTTTGGGCGATCGCCTTTGGTATTTCTCTCGGCTTATCAATATTAGTTAAACACACTACCGTATTATTTCTATTTACCCCGATTGTGTGGTTGGCTGTTGGTGCGGTGCGACAAAAAGCTTGGGGAAGATTAGGTCAATTAACTGGTGCTCTGTTGCTGTCGGTGGCGGTGTTTGGGCCGTGGGCGAAAACCAATTGGCTGTTAATTTTGACCGGGGGAAAACGGGCAACGCTGGATTCTGCGATCGCCGAAGGAGATCCGGCCCTCAATACGATCGACGCTTGGATTTACTACGGTCAACACTTACCGGAACACGTTTCTTGGCCTCTGTTACTTGTTCCCTTAGTAGGATTAATACTTTATTGGCGTCGTCGGCAAGATAGTTCGTCAATCTTGCATCTCAACTCCTGTCGCTGGCTGGCTGTTTTCTGGGGAGGAGCTTATTTAATTAATTCTCTAAATATCAACAAAGACGACCGATATGTGATAGCTTATTTGCCAGTTTTATCTATTTTCTTAGCCTACTGTTTAACGCTGTGGCCTTCTCGGTGGGGACGACAAATTCGCTGGGGTACAATTGGCTTGGCAATTCTGGCGATGCTGTTCCATATCTTGCCGCTGGGAGGTGCTTTTGGACATAGCTTAGTCCAAGTTATCAGTCCCGGCAATTCTAACTATCCTTACTTGGGGAAAGAGTGGCCGCACCGTGAGGTAATTGCAGAAATTATTGATAAGGAACCTTATTTGCAATCTACTTTAGGCGTGTTGCCTTCGACGCCGGAAATTAACCAGCATAATTTTAATTTTTATGGTGCTTTGGCTAATTTTCAGGTTTACGGGCGGCAGGTGGGAACGAATTTAAAAGAAGTGCCGCAAGATGTGCGATCGCTCTCTTGGTTTGTAACTAAAAGTGGCCCGCAAGGTTCGATTCGCGAAGGAATTAAAAAAGGTCAAAATGCAGCCGTTATGGCAATTGAAAAAGGTGATAAGTTTGAGTTAGATAAAACTTGGGTTTTGCCCGATTATACTAATTTAAATCTTTATCGCAAGCGAGTGCAGCCTGTCGAAATACAGCCGTTGAATGAAGCGCGATCGCAAGTACAATTAGATCGAGTTACTGTCGCGCCAAAAGCAGTTCCCGGAGTCGCGCTGCCGGTTACTTATACTTGGTCTGGGCCTTGGCAGCAGTTGCAGTCTGGTTTAGTGTTGGTAACGTGGGAAAATCAGCAGTCGAGCGATATTCCACCGGGAAAGACTTTCAAGATTTTACACGATCGCGCGATCGCCCAGGCGACATTGCATCCGGGGATGCTGGAAGCGGATAAATTTGCTGTGGGGTTTCGAGTTGTCGATCGCACGGCGATGCTTCCTCCTGCTAATATTGCACCGGGAACTTACAATCTGCAAGCTACTTATCTAAATCGGAAAACCGGCGAAACTTATCCGATTAATGTGCCGACAGTTAGTGTTAAAATCGAGGCAGAGCCTCTGGATATGCGTTCTCAGGCAGAGCCTGGAAACGAGAATAATACAGATAAGCCTGAGTTAGATTTGGTGACTCAATTGCGGGCGATGGCGGTTAATTTACCCAAAGGATTGCCCGGTTTAGAACCCGTGTTCGAGCAGATTGGGCGCATCAATCAGTACGATCCAATTCAAGATTATACCGTGCAAGCGGAACAAGCGTTAGAATATCGGTTGCAGCAAGAACCCAATAATCTAGAATTGGCTTATGCTTTGGCATTTTCTCGGGTATTGCAGCAGAATATCAATAGTGCGATCGCAGCCTTAGAAAAAGTCACTCAACTCGACTCAAAAAACCCTTACGCTTACGCCTATCTCGCTTTCGTACACCTGTACGGCTGGCATCCCAAAGCTGCTCAAACAGCATTAAAACCCGCTCTCGCTCTCAACTCCAACCTACCGGAAATTAGAGTTTTAAACGGTGTAGCGGCTCTGATGCAAGGTAATCTCATTCAAGCATGGCAAGATTTGCAATACTTAAAAAAACTAAAAATTTAAGAATCCCTTTTATTGTGGCACGGGCGTCTCGCCTGTGCTTCCGAATCTGTAAAAAACCGAAAACCAATGAACCAACTCAGAATTGTCTCTCTAATTCCCAGTGCCACCGAAATTGTAGCACTTTTAGGATTAACCGATGCAATTGTGGGCCGTTCCCACGAATGCGATTATCCCCCAGAAATTCAAAATTTACCTGTTTGCACTCAGCCTAAATTCAATCCAGAAGGAACTAGCAGCGAAATTCACAACCGCGTGACAGAATTGTTGCAAAATGCGCTGAGTGTCTATAAAGTAGAAATAGATACTTTGGAAAAATTGCAGCCGACTCACATTATTACTCAAGCTCAATGTGAAGTCTGCGCTTGTTCTCTAACAGAGGTTGAACAAGCGGTAAGCACGCTGGTAAATAGCAAGCCGGAAATTATTTCTTTGCAGCCGAATCTGCTAGCAGAAATCTGGACGGATATTCAGCGAGTTGCTGATGCTTTGGGCGTAAATGGCAAAAGTGCGATCGACCTTTTGCAATCCCGCATCGATGCTATTACCTCGAAAACACAAGCATCCTCTATTATTACCACAAAAGAGAGACTTCCCAAAGTAGCTTGCATCGAGTGGATTGAGCCTTTGATGGCTGCGGGTAACTGGATTCCCGAATTAGTGGCAATGGCGGGAGGCAATTCGCTATTTGGAATTGTCGGCGAACATTCCCCTTGGTTAAAATGGGAATCGCTAGTAGAAGCTAATCCCGATGTAATTATTTTCATGCCTTGCGGCTTTGATTTAAACCGCACTCGCAGCGAAGCAATGCAGATAACTAAATACGCAGAATGGCCTAATTTGCAAGCAGTAAAAACGGGGAAAGTTTACATAACTGACGGCAATTCTTACTTTAATCGACCGGGGCCGAGATTGGTTGATTCGTTAGAAATTTTAGCAGAAATTCTCCATCCCGAAATCTTCGATTTTGGCTATCGGGGTAAGGGTTGGCAGCCCTTTTTGTAGATACCCGCAGCTAGCTAAAGCTTTATCTGTATTAATTCTGAATTGCCTGCCATACAAATAAGGACACAACAATGTTGTGTCCTTACTTCGCCTTCATTTAACCGAATCTGACATCAATTGATGCAAAAACGGCTATTTTTACATTCCATCGGGCGGCATCAAAACCTTGTCAATTACGTGAATAACGCCGTTGCTAGCTTTGATATCAGCTTTCACAACATTAGCGCCGCTGACAGTAACTTTGCCTGCGTTAACTCCAACCTTCAGGGCGCTGCCTTCCACACTTTTAACATCGCCGGATTTCAGGCTAGTAGATACAACCGAACCAGGAACAACGTGGTAAGTTAAAATCTTAGTAAGTTGGGCTTTGTTTTCCGGTTTGAGCAAATCCTCCACAGTTCCTTCTGGCAAAGCAGCAAATGCCGCGTCAGTCGGAGCAAAAACAGTGAAAGGGCCTTTGCCTTGTAAAGTTGTAACCAAACCTGCAGATCCCAAAGCCTTTGTCAGCGTCTTGAATTGAGCGTCGCCAGATGCAATAGCAACAATATCCTTAGCAGCGCCAGTTGGTGCCGGTGTAGCGCCAGTTGGTGCCTGTGTAGCGCCACTTGGTGCCGGTGAAGCGGAAGTTGGTGCCGGTGAAGCAGCGGTGTTCACCTTTCCTGCAACTTGTGAAGTTTGAGTTGCATTAGCAACATTGGTGTTGGAGGTGATGTGAGCCCAAGCCGGGAAACCGATTAACGCGCTAGCGCCGATTATTCCTGCGAAACCTGTCAATTGTTTCATCCAGCTAGGTAAATTTTGATTTTTCATTTCGCTTGCATTTCCTTATGAGATAAAACCGTGAACAAGAATTGTTATGTTAGCCAAATCTCGACAAAAGGCAAGGTTGCCAGAGGCTAAGGTAGAGAGAAATTTCTCTTGCATCCCCGATCGACCAAAACTTCCTTAATATAACGCAACCTAAGAAATCTGGCATTAACCGCTAAATCTGTAACTCAAAACCTCAATCACCGAACCAGTTTGAGGTAAGTCAGCAGATTTGATCGAAATCGTGTCATTATTCAATCGGCGCACCGGCGTACCATCCATCAGCGCCAAAAATTCATCTAGCGGCACCAAATCGCAGGCAGCAGCATCGGCGGCTTGGGTTTTGAAATGTGTCGGAATCACCATCTTTGGTTTGAGAAGTTGCAAAGTTTGCTTCGCTTCCGCCGGAGTGTAAGCTTTCGGCCCGCCGCCCACGGGAATCAGCACTACATCGGGCCGCCCGATCAATATTTGCTCTTCAATGCCGATCGGGCCAGCAACTCCGCCCAAGTGTAAAATCTTAACGCCCGCTTGCTGCCACAGCCAAGCCACATTGACCCCAAATCGTCTTCCTCCCTCACGGTCTTTTTCCGTCCGAATCCCTTGAATCCGCAGCCCGTTAGACCTGTAAGCCCCTGGCTCGTACAAAAGGCCGGGATTGCCCGCAAATCCGTCGATCGCCCCTTCATCGAGCAACCGGCTGCTAATCAGAATCAAATCTGTTGGCACTTTAGGAGAGCGATAGCCTGCCGTACAGCCCAGGGGGCGAAAAGGATTCACCAGCACCCTCGTACCGCCTCCGGTGAACAAGAAGCAAGTGTGGCCCAACCACTGAACCGACAAAGAATCAGCAGTTTGAGCTTGATAGCTTTCCCATGCAGATGGTAAACCAGTGAAGAAAGCTGCTAGCAAACCCGTCTGTGTGTAACGTATTAATTGTCGCCGTTTCATCTTGTGGTTGCGGTTATCGGGTGTTGGTCGTTTGTTGTTATAGCTGGTAAAAGTATAGTCATTTATTGCATGACATGGGAGGCGTTAAGTCCCTCCCCCTTCCCTTTCACTTTGAGCGGATCGACCCGCCTCGGCTGAACTAGGCAGCTCCCTATCCCATTGCTGAACGCATTTGGGATTGCTTTTCTGAGGATATTGTACGCTGCATTCACATCGGAATTAATTAGCTGACCAGCCGATGTTTTGTACAAACCCCGCTTAATCCGCTTACCAGTAAACACAGGCTCTTTTTCGGTTTTTCCATAAACAGGAATTGGGTCTAAACCTAAAAAACTGGATCGGGATGTATAGGATTCTTCCTGCACAATTACTGTGATTCCCGCCAACCGAGCTTTGTACTTCAACATTTCAATTAATCGAGAGTGAGGAATACTAACAAAGTTTTGATTGGTTTGCTTCCCTAACTCGATTTCTGTTTTCCACTGCGCGTTCTTGCCAATTACTAGCGTCCCAATCTGCTTGGTGAGCAAAAGTTTAATAATTAGACGGCTAGCATGATGTAAGTAATTATGGACTTTTTGATGGCGACAGCGAGTTAAGCGCTGAATGCGGGGCGAAGTTTTGCGATTCCCTTTGAACTGGGATTGCAATCGTGCTTTCCGCTTGTTGTAAAACTGGTTAATCGATTTCAATGGTCGCCCGTTAATCAACAAAGGGATAAATCCCGGTTGATTTGAAGTTAACGCCACTAAATTATCCAGTCCTAAATCAATACTAGCTACAGAATTAGCGTTGCCAAGAGTGGACTCCGGTTCATCATAAATTACCTCAATTACATAGGAATCACATTTCGGAACCAGCCTAATTTGGCAAACCTGGTCGGGATTGACTTTGGTTTTAATTAAAAATTCTGTACCCGAAAGTTTAATGATTCCTTTCTTCAACTGTTTGCTGCTAATTGCTTGAATTGTGTAGACGAGAAGGTTTCGCCCTTTAACTTTATCTTTGTACTTCGGCAGTTTTGGGCGCCCAGTGAATTTTGAAGAATCAACTTTGTAAGCTTTAACGGCTTCAAAAAACGATTTCCAGTTCTTGTCTAAAACCATTAAAATTTGCTGACTTACTTTGGCAGGCAAAGCCTTGTAGGCTTCATGAGACTTCATCAAGCGGTTCGTTTCGTTGTAATTAACATAGCCCCACCCATAAATAAAACTCTGACGAATAAGGTAATTGGCGGCATTGTAGAGGTTTTTGGACTTGAAAGCTAGTTCGTCAATTTGGGCGAAACGGTGTTCCGTGGATTTAATGATGTGCCTCTCTGTTAGCTGCATTTGAGACTTCCGTTCTTTGGGCTGTGCGTATTTCTTGTTCAACACTCATAGCGATATGATACCATTATTGTTTATAATTGCTTATAAAATCAACGAAGTTTTACAATATCACCAAACACCGTCAGGTGCGAAATGTACACCCTACTTTTACCGTAAGGTAAGTAATTCGCACCCGGAAGCTTCACAGAATTTGCACAGTCAGGTGCGAATTCCGCACCCGAAAGATGCAGACAAAAACTCAAAATTCACCACCCAACTAAAGCCGTTCTAAGAAATTTCGCAATAATTGCTTTCCCGCAGTCGTCAATATACTTTCCGGGTGAAATTGTACACCTTCAATGTGCGGATATTCCCGGTGCCGCACACCCATAATAGTTCCGTCTTCAACCCAAGCCGTAATTTCTAACACTTCTGGACAACTCTGCTTTTCAATTACTAAACTGTGATAGCGAGTTGCAATCATCGGCGATTCCACGCCCTGAAAAACTCCGACTCCTGTGTGTTCTACCGGAGAAGTTTTGCCGTGCATCAACAGAGGTGCAGAAACAATTTTGCCACCGAATACTTGACCGATACTTTGATGTCCGAGGCACACGCCTAAAATTGGTAAAGTCGGCCCCAATTCTTTGATTAATTCCAGAGAAATTCCCGCATCTTCCGGCCGCCCCGGGCCTGGAGAAATCACCACTGCTGCAGGCTGCAATTGGCGAATTTCTGCTAAGGAAATTTGGTCGTTGCGGTAGACTTGCACTTCGCTTGCTACGGGCAACTCAGCACCGAGTTCTCCTAGATACTGTACCAAATTGTATGTAAAACTGTCGTAGTTATCGATGACTATAATCACGGGTTAAGTTAGATTTTAGGTTTTAGATTTTAGATTTTAGATTGACTCGCTGCCTGAAAGCAAGGGTTTCAAGATTTTAGATAGATGCGGAAGATAAAAATAGCTGCAATATAGACGACTAAAACTAAAAATCTCAAATTTGTCATCTAAAACCTAAAATTTGCTGAGTCCAATAAGTTACTGACGGGCGATCGCAATTTGAATGACGACCCACAAAGGAGGAAGCAGAAGTGCAGTACCGACGATGATCGCAGCCATTGCCGATACCAGAACTGCTCCGGCAGCGCAGTCTTTGGCAATTCTGGCTAGTTCGTGATAAGATTGCCCGACTGTCAAGTCTACCACCGATTCGATCGCCGTATTCAACAGTTCCATTGCTAAAACTATGCCAATGGTGACGCCGATCACAGATATTTCTACAGGTTTGAGTTGCAAAAATAGCCCGAGTCCGATCGCCAATGTTCCTATAACAGTGTGAATCCGAAAATTTCGCTGAGTTTCAAAAGCATAAGTCAGACCCCCCCAAGCGTATCTAAAACTGGTAGCTAAGCTAGATGCGATTTTCCAGGATAGCTCTCGGTTGTATTTCAAGGCTGTTTTAGACTCGTGGACTGTTGGGCTGGAAGAGTCTTGAGGCATGGGCAGAAACTGTGCGATTCTTGATGAAATTGACGGTCGATTTAGTGTCATAAACTACCAACTTTAAGTTACAGAGATGAATGAAAGCTAGACTTTTCAAATTGACTTCATCTAGTCTAGGTAACTTTCCTAAGTTTTTACTAAAGTTTTGGTGTAATTTCAGAAAGTTATGTTGGGCTTGACATGATTTGTCAAGTAACCATCAACTTAAGTTATGCTGTTTGGATCGTAAGACCGATCGCCTGCAGCAATGTTTCTTGTTGATCGAGCATTTGAGTCAGACTTTCTTCATCCGGGTGATCCCAGCCCAAAAGATGCAGAAAACCGTGGGCTGCGAGCCAAGCTAGTTCGGTCTTCAGGGGATGTCCTTGCTGCTGGGCTTGTCGGTTAGCTGTATCGATCGAGATGACGATATCACCCAAGTATAGGGGTTCCGATGACTGCATTTCCTCTAGCTGAGGACAGTCTACCTCTAAAGATGCGAAAGCTAGTACATCGGTTGATCGATCGAGCTGGCGGTACTGGAGGTTGAGGGCTTGCATCTCCGTATCGGCGGTTAAACGCAGACTGACTTCGTAGCCCGGGGCCACTGGCACATCCGCCGCCTGGTTTTCCAGCCAAACGCTAAACCAATTTTCCCAGGTTTCGGCTGAAATCTCCCCGCTGGCTGCACTCTCAGGGAGGTTGGAAGCGTCGGCTGACTGCTGGGCGATCCCGTAACAGTCTTCGACGTTCACCTCAATTAACATTTTTTTGCTCTCCTGTCAAGGGATATATTCAATTTTTTTACAAATTCCAATGGCGCGATCGAACGGCAGGGGATTTTGCTGTTGCTGGAAAGATACAGTAATCTGTTAGAGATTGCAACAGGCAAGCAGAACAATCAGCTTAACTCCCGATTAAGAAAGATCAAAAACATCAGCAGAAATTAGAGGCTGATTGTTGGAATCCTCGATTAAGAATTGAAATAGTGATCGAGAAAAGCCAAACCGACGAGTACGCCTAAAAGTCCGGCTGCTGTCAAAGCAAAGTGAAACAGAGAAGTCGCCCGCTTGCGAACCATGTTCCGCATCGCCAGCTTGACATAACTCGGTGGAGGTGCATTGTTTGTCGGCGCTGTCTGGGTTTCGGCGGACTCTTCGGAGGCAGGAATTGCTGAGGGAGGTTGACTCATAACGGTTAGTTTAGAAGGTTAATAGAGAGGCTGCCGAGGATAGCCTCGTCCCGATGGTAACAAATATGTAACGTTTTGTGTAGGTGTTTTGAGCTTTTCGATCGCCCCGGGCGCATTAAAGGGGGATTATACCAACAGATTAATGTGCGATCGGGCTGATTATCAATTCGATATTTTATTTTTATCTTCAGATACACAAGGATAAATTAAATTCCCGATCCGTGTTCCTGTGCGCTTTAACAAAAATTTTTAAATTGTCAAGTCGCACAATCAAGCGACACTCATTTTAGTTAACTCAAATGAGTGTCACTAGAAAAAGCGACTGTTAACCAACCGCGACGGGCAGTTATTCATAGATATAGCCACGGAAAAACAGAAACAAAATTTTCCGGCTAAATAACCCAAGCTAAAAGTTAAATTACTCGCACAAAAACATGGAAGTTTCCACCTTTGAAATCCTCACCGCACCGATCGCACCTGTGATGGGCATCCCTCCACAACTCATCCCAGTGGCTCGTCGAATCGTTCAGGGATACTTTCTCACCATCTCCAATCTCGAAGCGTTCGACTTGCGATATCGGATTGAGTTTACCGTCAGCTTACCCGTACCGGCAGATCCTAATAAAATCTTGCTCAACAACGCTTTCTTAGTGGTTGACGTTGAAGGCAGTAACATCGAAGTCCCTCTGACTCAGCAGCCAGGGAAACCGAAGGTATATCGCGCATATTTCACAATACCCGCTCACAAAACTGCATCTGTTCAATTGTTGCCAATTCTGCCAAAAACTCTGACTCCAGGTTTGTTGGAAGTGCGCGGCTATGTCTCGCTATTTGTGCCAGCGCGCTCCATCTTTCCCAAGCCTACACCCCAAAGCAAGAAACCAGTCAAGGTGTTATTGAATCCCGAAATTCGCGGTACTTTCTTGCCAAACGATTTCCCATCAGAAACTCGAACTTCACCAGACTTCGATCAAATTAATTACACTTTAGCGATCGCCAGTGGAAAAGGCTTGAACGAGATTACGCCTGAACCAGGTAAACCAATTATCATCGATTTACCAATTGTTACCCCAGTTCTGGAAGAGTTACGTAACGGTAATTTGGACATAGCTAGTTTGGAAGCAGACAATTCCGAAAAAGCTCAACTTTTAGTGCAACTGCTGGCCCAACTCGATGCCAATGATGTCAATTTGAAAGAGCTAAATACAGTGATGGATAAATTCGATATTCCTGTCAGAATGTCTCGCAGCTAGAACTGTTAAATGCTAAGTAACTGTAAGGTGGGCAATGCCCACCTTATGTTTGATTAGGTTTAATTAAGCATACTTATACACTCAGTGAGCTTTATTCAAATGTCGCACTCCTTTAAATTTCAGCCTGTTTCTTTTAGTTGGGTGGCTGTTCATCCGCAGCCCAAAGGTGTGGTTCAATTTATTGGTGGAACTTTTTTTGGTAGTTTGCCCACTTTGTTTTATCGATATTTTTTACAGCAGTTGTTTGAAGAAGGTTATACCGTAGTTGCTTTGCCCTTTAGATTTACTTTTCGTCACTGGCCGATCGCTATTGGGTTATTAAAAGAGCAGGAGATACTGAGAACAGAACTGACCGAGATTGCTCAAAGATTAGGCTATGAAAGCGAAATTTATCAAGAACCATCGAGTTATTTTTGGGTTGGTCACAGTCTGGGATGCAAGTATATTGCTCTTTTAGAATTTTTAAGCGACGATCGGTATCCAAATATTGTGAATAAATTCTGCGATCGCCCTGACTACGAACGGATTCAAAGGTTAATCGAAAATCTGGGCATCGACCGACCTTCAATTAAAGGCCAGCCGTCCTTATTAATTGCTCCTGATATCAGCAATACAGAGAGCGCTATACCAGTGCGATCGCTAGCAAAACTGTTAGACAAATTCCGTTTAGGAGTGCTACCAACCCGAGAACAAACTCAATGCTTTATTGCTAATAGTTCTCTGTTTAATTTGACTGCAATAATTTCTTTCGAGCGAGATGATATTGCTGGTTCTACCAATGATATCAACAAAAGTCCCGAACAACAAAAAAACAGCGATGTACTTTGGCTCATACAACAGCTAAGTAATAGAAAATGGCCTTTATTGAGCCAGGAAATAGAAGGCAAACATTTAGAGCCGATTGGCGTCAAAATCGGTAATTATATTGTTGACCTCAATCCTTGGGATAAATTCATCAAACCTCTGAGAAGCCGATTCCTTGAATATTGGTCTGTCCATTTTTTGGATACTTTGAAAAAGCGGTTAGGCGCTTAACTATCAGTTGTTATTTGCGATCGCCCTTTCCATCCCCTCTCCTCCAACAAAAGATCCGCCCAAGCAGCATCAGTTTCGGACAGTGGGGGAACTGTTGCGGCGGTAGAATCTATTCTAAAGTCTTTGGCGGGGCGATCGTAAACCCCATTTACTAACGCTTGTAAATCTACACTTGGTTCCGCATCACCTGCACGCAAAGGCAACGGCCAGGATTGTAAAAATTAATACAACAGCTTATCATTTGCATTAATTGTGGAACGGGGGTCTCGCCCCTTAAGTTAATTGTGGAACGGGGGTCTCGCCCACCCTTGAACATTGCCAATCTTTTCCTTAAGTCCGAGAAATTCTTGATAAAATGCGATCGCCTTGGCTACTTCCCCTTGATTGGCATAAATTATTGCTAGTTGGTGCAAAGTAGCAGCTTTTCCTTAAACATTGCCAATCTTTTCCTCAAGTTCGAGAGATTGTTCATAAAGTGCGATCGCCTTTGCTACTTCCCCTTGATCCGCATAAATTATTGCTAGTTGGTGCAAAGTAGCAGCTTTTCCTTAAACATTGCCAATCTTTTCCTCAAGTTCGAGAGATTGTTCATAAAGTGCGATCGCCTTTGCTACTTCCCCTTGATTGGCATAAATTCCTGCTAGTTGGTGCAAAGTAGCAGCTTTCCCTCGAACATTGCCAATCTTTTCCTGAAGTTCGAGAGATTCTTCATAAAGTGCGATCGCCTTGGCTACTTCCCCTTGATTGGTATAAATTATTGCTAGACAGTGCAAATTAGAAGCTTTTCCTTCAAGATGGCTAATCTTTTCCGTAAGTTCGAGAGATTGTTCATAAAATGCGATCGCCTTGGCTACTTCCCCTTGATTGGCATAAATTCCTCCTAGTTGGTTCAAAGTAGTAGCTTTCCCTTCAACATCGCCAATCTTTTCCTTAAGTTCCAGAGATTGTTCATAAAATGCGATCGCCTTGGCTACTTCCCCTTGATTGGCATAAATTATTGCTAGACAGTGCCAAGTAGCAGCTTTCCCTTGAACATTGCCAATTTTTTCCAGAAGTTCGAGAGATTTTTCATAAAGTGCGATCGCTTTTTTTTTATTTCCCCAATCGTCCTGAATCCATCCTAATTCATATAAAGTAGCTGCCTTTAAAGATATGAAATCTTCATCATTTTTCGCCAAATCTAACGCTTGTTCTAGATAGTATTTGGCTGTCGAGTATTCACTCCGACTGCGATGAGCAATTCCCAACTCATTCAAAACTCTGATGCGAGTTTTCAAATCCCCTTCAGTTTCCTCGCGCCCATTCGAGGGAGTGTATTCCATCAACAACCGTTTTAATAAATCGATGCGTTCCTGCTTTTCCGGCACCTCGCAATTGGTAATCCCTTTGCTAGCATCCAGAGTTTGAGAAACCGCATCATCTCTAGTATTTGCAGGAGTTTTGAACACAAAAGTCCCTGAATTCCAAGCCCACAAATCCGGCGCAAAATTAGCAACTCGCGTAATCGCATAATCCGGCAAACAAAAAAGCATTGGATGTGGCACTTTAATCGGATAAGCATCTCGCACCCAATTCAAATCTACCAGCATCGGCGGATATTCCCCCGTCATCCCGATCGAATGTTCCAATCCCCGGACAAGTAAAATTAACTTCTTGTGTGGTTGAACTTTGACTGTTGGCAAAACCTTAAGAATTTCATCCATCAAAAAGCGCAGATCGGGATCGGGAAAATCCAAAATTTCAAACTGCATCTCTTGACAATCGGGATGGCTAATTAATGCCTGAATAATCGCATCCCTATCCTTCGCAAAATTACTTTCGATAAATCCCAAATCAAAGGCATTGTCGGGAACAATCTCGACAAACGTCAGCAATTGGTCAAAAGACTCTTGATTTAGTTCAATTATCCTTTGCCGGTCTATTTCAGGGATTTCCCTGGATTGATTGAAGGGCTTGTTTGAAAGCATAGCTTGGTTTTACGAGTGGGTTGACATAATTCCACCGACTATTGCCGTTGTATTCCAAAACGGAAAGATTGAATAATAAATTTTGTCCTATTTCATCTTTAGTAATATCTTTGTCGAGGCAAACCTGCGCTAATATGGTATAATATTCAGGCCCAGGAGTAGACCTTTCAAAGTCAAATTGCTGTTGTTTTAAAGCGTAAGTTACATCTTCCGCCAAAATTTTACTGTGTTTGCGAGTAATCGCAGTGCGGCAAGCCAATCGAGTTACTTGCATCAACTGTCGCACATGGCCACCGCTAGCTTTTGCCAAATCTAGTAACTGTTGTCGATCGGCAAATATGGCACTGACATCAACCCGCTGCTCAATCAAACTGGCCACTCCATCCAATCTTTGCTGATTGTAATTTAACTCGCACTCGCTGCGACTAAATTCATAAATATTCACCATTGGCACGATGTTGGGATTACCAAACAAATTGCTAACATTTTTATATGAATAAATTACCGAAATCGGCACTGTATAGATAATTGTACAGTCTAGTTCTTGGAGTTGAGGAGCGTAATCAAAAAACAAATGATTGCCAACACTTGGAGGAATCCGGTCTAAGTTATCAACAATTACCAAAAATCCTTTTGGGTAGCGGTCTGGATATTTGCGTTTCAGCTTGTCAAAGGCATCTTTCAACAACAGATTAATATCTGTTTGCAAGCGGGATAGATTACGCTGAAGAGTTTCGCGGATAACTTTTTTTTGTTGGCTAGAACCTCGAATTTGACCGATTAGTTTTGCCGCCAACTTAGAAATTAATGGAATTTCTGCCCCTGCACTTGCTTCAGTTTCGATGCTGACGGAAGATTGAACAGTGGCTTCTGTTTCTTTAGTAACTTCTTTAAACCACGATTCAAAACTCTCTAAGAGTTTGGGGTCAAACTTCAAGCGTAATTCAGTTAAATCATCAGCTACTTTTTTGATAAAAAGCAAATATATATCGGTATATTCAGCATCATTAACATCTAGTTCCAAATCGAATTCTATGTAAATCACCCGATATTCGTTTTCGCACTGCGACTGAATGCGTTTTAACTCTGTACTTTTGCCACATCCCCGATGCCCGGTAAACAAAATTGTGTTAAATTCTCCCGGTTCTTGAAGATCCAAATCTGTACTCACACCTTCGATTGCTACCGTGTTGCGTACTGCGGACAAATCAACATAATATCGTTCAATATCATCGCCCGTTAGAGGCTTGACATCACAAGCGCGATAAGCTTCTTTGAGTGTTTTGGCGCGGTTGGCTGGCAGTGAAGTCATCGGATTTTAGATTGGGGATTTTAGATTTTAGATTTTGTATTAAACCCACAGCCTGTACCGATCGCGGGTTGTCAGAATGTGGAGCTTTTGAAAGCCTATTTTAACTCACATCTTGCAAGATATGCGAGCCATAGCACTTAAACCTCCCTCTATCATCCGATCAATTCCCTCTCCCCCAACAAAACATCCGCCCAAACAGCATCGGTTTCCGACAGCGCAGCAAGGGGTGCGGCGGTATAATCTATTCTAAAGTCCTTGGCGGCGCGATCGTAAACCCCATTTAATAACCCTTGTAAATCTACAATTGGTTCAGCATCACCCGCGCGCAAAGGCAACGGACAGGATTGTGAAAATTAAAGGCACAACAGCTTATCATTTGTATTAATTGTGGAACGGGCGTCTCGCCCGTTAAGTGAATCGTGGAACGGGAGAGACGCCCATTAAGTGAATTGTGGAACGGGCGAGAGGCCCGTTCTAAAATCTGCGATTAAAATTCCCTAAAAATCCCCGTAACTACTAATAGCGCCCTGCAACCTCCGAATCACTTCATCAACCGAAATCGCCCCCAACTCCCCAGAAGCCCGAGTCCGAATATTCAAACTATTCGCCTCAACTTCCTTCGCACCCACAACACCCATCACCGGAATTTTATCCTTCTCAGCATTGCGAATCAACTTGCCCAAACGCTCGCTATTCTCATCAGCTTCAGCGCGCATTCCGAGCATTTTCATCTTCGCCGCCACTTCCTTCGCAAACGGCAAAAACTCGGCGCTAACAGGCAACAACCGCACCTGAATCGGCGCTAACCACAGCGGAAAATCGCCCGCATACTGCTCGATCAAAATCCCGATCAAACGTTCCAAAGAACCGAAAGGAGCGCGGTGAATCATCACCGGACGCTTGCGAGTGCCGTCTTCAGCGACATATTCTAAATCAAAACGTTCTGGCAAATTGTAATCTACCTGAACAGTTCCTAGCTGCCATTCTCTATCCAAGACATCTTGGAAAATGAAATCGAGTTTCGGCCCGTAAAAAGCCGCCTCCCCAATTCCCTCAAAATAATTCATACCCAAAGTTTCCACCGCGCGGCGGATCGCACCTTGAGACTTTTCCCAAGCTTCATCAGAACCGATGTATTTCTCTAAATTGTTCGGATCGCGGAAGCTCAAACGCGCCTTAAAGTTTTTCAGTTGCAGACTCTTGAAGACTGACAGAATCAAATCCACCACATTCAAGAATTCAGCATCCAACTGTTCCGGCGTAACAAATAAGTGGGAATCATCCACCGTAAAGCCGCGCACCCGCGTTAAACCGCCCAATTCTCCCGATTGTTCGTAGCGGTAAACTGTGCCGAATTCCGCTAAGCGCATCGGCAGTTCTCGATAGGAACGCAATTCGCTTTTGTAAATCTGAATGTGAAAAGGGCAGTTCATCGGTTTCATCACAAAACCCTGTTCGTTTGCTGCCGCTTCCTCATCCTCCGCCATCAGCGGAAACATATCTTCTTTGTATTTCTGCCAGTGTCCAGAGATTTTAAACAAATCGACTCGGGCGATGTGCGGAGTCACCACTTGCAAATAGCCGCGTTTGATTTGTTCTTGTTTCAAGTAATCTTCTAAAATACTTCTCAAAACAGTGCCTTTTGGCGTCCACAAAGGCAAACCGGGGCCCACCGCATCGGCAAAAATAAATAAGCCTAATTCTTTACCTAATTTGCGGTGATCGCGCCTTAATGCTTCTTCTTTGCGGTGTTTGTATGCTGCTAATTGTTCGGGAGTTTCCCAAGCTGTGCCATAAATGCGCTGTAACTGAGCTTTGGTTTCGTCGCCGCGCCAGTACGCGCCTGCTAGGCTTTCTAGCTCGATCGCCTTTGGATTCAACTCACTGGTATTATCTAAGTGAGGCCCGCCGCACAAATCCCACCATTCCTCGCCCACATGGTAAAGAGTAATCGGTTCGATCAAACCTTCTAAAATTTCTAATTTGTAAGGTTCGTTAATCTCCTTAATTCTGCGTTCCGCTTCCTCGCGGCTGACTTCTTCTCGAATTACAGGCAATTTACGGTTGATGATTTTGATCATCTCTTTTTTAATGGCTTTTAAATCCTGTTCCGTAAAAGGTTCGGGAGTGTCAAAGTCATAATAGAAACCGTTTTCAATCCAAGGGCCAATGGTTACTTGCGCCTTGGGAAATAACTTTTGCACAGCCATCGCCATAACGTGGGAGGTGGTGTGGCGAATTTTTTTTAGTGCCTCCGACTCACTCGTGCGGGGCAACTCAATCTTAACGGACTCTTCTGGAGGGGACATGGATTGTGAGCTAGACATCGGCTGAATTAGCAATTAATTTAGTTGCAGTTGCTTCTATCTTACTAAGATTGGGACAGTAAGCGCCGACTTCCGACTGGGGGACACTCCGGGAAATTACAACAACGGCCCTGATGGTTCCGACGTTTAGTGCCTCCTGCACTCCGACTCTCAGAAACCTGGTTTTTTACTATTTGGGTGGGCTGTAATGCGTCTTGCCTGAAAAAACCCGGTTCTAACCATCCGTGAGTTCCTGAACTAATTTGGCAGAATTTGGGGATTTCGACTCAAAAATCGCTGCTGATACCAATTTAATGTGAAGTTGCACATATCTCGATCCCCCTAAATCCCCCTTAAGAAGGAGGACTTTGAGCGGAATCTTGTCCCCCCCTTATTAAGGGGGGCTAGGGGGGATCGGATTCTATACAGCCTCATAAAAAATTGGTATGACACAATTAAATTTATTCACACCCACCTGCTAATTGTTGTTAAATCATTGAATTTTTGTTAAAAATATGTTACAGATTGTAAAGACCGTCTAAGATTATAATAGATAAATAACCCAATTTAGATCCATGCTTAATTCCAACTTGCCCGAATCAGAATTGCTCAAAGCGTTACTGGAACCGCTGTTAGAGGATTTCAATTACTGGTTCGATCGATCGGCAAACCTCTTAGAAACTGAGGAAATTCCCTTTCTGAGCGGCGAAGATCAATCTGACTTGCTGGCGCGAGTCAAACAGGCTCAGCAAGAAGTAGGTGCAGCTAAAGCTCTATTTCAAGCAACCGGAGGTCAAGTTGGGATTGAAACCGCAGCACTAATGCCGTGGCACAGACTGCTCGCCGAATGCTGGCAAGTATCGGCGCGTTTTCGCTCATTGCAGTCAGCTCCCCCTGGAAAATAAAAAGGCCAGTTCAAGTTCAACCCGCAGTCAAATCCCAAACCTTGGGAAATGTGGCGACCCACTTGACAAGCTCAAACCAATTTCCAGTTAATAAGTTATTACTTGCTGAAACACATTTGTAAATTGCTGTGTGGCTGTTTAGCCCGGAGGAGAAAATAATGTTGCACCTGCTTTATATTTTAGCTTTTACCGTTCTAGCCTTTCTGGCAGTCGGTAACTTAATCCGCAGTCTAGTCACCGTAGGTATGGAGTCCCAGCGCCCTCAACAATTCAGGCCAAATAATCACTACGCATCCTATCCTCGCTCTCAATCTGTACCGCATCCAGAACTTTTAGACGAACACGGAAACGTTGTCAATGAGCCGCTATTAGTGATGCGTTCGCTGACTGTGCAAGACGCCCGCGAACAATTAGATGCTCTCTACAAATCATCTCCGGGCGGCAACGACGAAGGGGGCGAACTAGCCTGATACAAGCACAGCCGCAGCATTTATACTCAGGCGCCATGCCTCAAAAAAAAATATAGGACTTACACCCTAGGTGTCCGAAACCCTTTTTCTTCATAGATTTTTGGTGAAAATCGTTTCCTCGCTTCCTCGGAATAATAATTTTCCTAGTTCAATGAGAGCTTACGAGCTCGCGAGGATGCTGGCACCCTTGGCATTATTCCGAATCTAACCAGATGGGATATAAGTCCTCAAAATAATTGGCCGTTAGTTTTTAACTAATGGCCAATTATTTGGGATTTTTGAAAGTTTAATTGCCGATTAGCCCGATCGATCGCCCAAAACCGATCGCCAAAAACCGATACTGATGGCACTGATATCAAATAGCTCAAGAATAGTATAATGCAAGTGATCCGCAAGCGGTGCCTAACAAGTCTGAATGGTGAGAGTGCTAACGCCCAAATCCCAGCCTGAATAGATGAGTTAGCGTCAAAACCTAGAGGTAAAAACAGGTGACTTTGGGATGAACTCAAGGTCTTGGAGGGATACCTCTGCTTAGATTCGTCTAAGTGCTATTGCTAGCATGATATGACTTAAACAGTCGTGTTATGAGGCATAAATGATCAGATACTGAAAAGGGATCGCTCTAAACCTCCTATCGATCCTGTTTTGTCATCGGCAAAAATGCACGTTTAAGGCTAGATGATCGTCCCTATCTCGCTACTCGCAGAACTTCTGCAAGCTTTGCCCGAACTGCGGGCACAAATTTATTTCAAATCTTCCATGATAGCCCTGTCTCACGCGATGGAAGACTTAGTTTTGGCGGGTTCCGACGACGAACCCCTAGTCATTGCAAGCTTTCAGCGAGAGCGCTTCTACCGCCAGGAAGCTCACCGCTACCGGCGAATTGCCTCACGCTCGTCTCAGGTATACGTGCTGGCAGCACCGGAAACTGACTTTAAAAATGCTTCAGAGTGTCACGAAACTGTGGCGTTTACACCGGAGGACGGATTAAGTAAAGAGTGGCACTTAGTGGTGCTGGGGCAAAACTACTCAACTTGCCTGATTTGTCAAGAAAAAATTGTGCCGATCGAAAACCAAGACGAGCGCGGGCCGCAGTTGATGGATCAAGCTCGCAGATTTGAAGGAATATGGACGTTCGACCGCCAGGTAACCTCCCAAGCGGCCGCATTGTTGCTCGATAGAATTGTCACTTATCGCCCGGAATTGGTCGAAAAGATCGATCGAGCGCGAACTAATTACAAGCTCGTCAAAACACCGAAAAAAACGAGGAAATCCGCCACTTCCAAAGCCCCCAAACCCGACATAAGTACGGGAAAAAGGTCAAAAATTCCCAATCCAAAATTGAGCGATGCTTTTACCGAACGCTTAGTAACCTATTTGCAAGCAGGCCAGCACAAACTGCTCAAAGCATACAGCGCGATCGCCGCTCAGGAACGCAAAGAACGCCTGGTAAACTTAATTACCACGGCAATGCGGCAGTCTCTCAACCCGCAAGAAATCGTCGAAGTTGCAGTCCAAGAACTGGGTACTGCCCTATCGGCAAGCCGGTGTTTGATTTATCGGTGCAAGGCCACAGATGTGGCGGTCAAAATCGATCGCGAGTTTTTGGGGCCGGGCGCTAGTTCCATGCTGGATCAGACTTGCCTGTTGCAGGAAAATCAAATATGGAGCGACGCGGTGGCGCGGCAGGAGCGAGTTTACATCCAAGACACAGCACAACACCCGCTGATTGTCAATACAAAATCCCTGAAAAAAACTATAAAAAATTGGCAAATAGTCTCTTGGTTAATGGTGCCAGTGCTTTATCAGGGGCGGGTTTTGGGCATGGTGGAAATGCACCAGTGCCGATCGACTTTGGCTTGGGAAGAAGACGAAATTGCTTTAGTAGAGGCGATCGCCACCCAACTCGGAGCGGCCTTAATTCAAGCCGAAACCTACGCTCATTTAGAAGAACTAAACCAACAATTAGAAGCATTAGACCGAACTCGCAGCAATCTAATTGCCATCACCGGACACGAACTCCGCACTCCTCTTTCTACGATTCAAGTTTGTTTGGAAAGTTTGAACTCCGAACCAGATATGCCCGCAAAATTGCGGCAAATTATGTTAGAAACTGCCCTCGGCGATGCCGATCGAATGCGGAAACTCGTGCAGGATTTCCTAACTCTTTCTCACTTAGAAAGCGGGCGAGTTAAATGGAATGTAGAATCGCTGACGCTGCAAGAATGCGTTGATTTGGCCCTCAGCAGCGTGCGATCGCGCACAACAGTCGATCGACAGTTGCCGGAAATTATCGCCGAAGTTTCGGCAGAATTGCCTTTAGTGCAAGCTGACGGAGAGTGGTTGGTGGAGGTGCTCTCCAAACTGCTAGACAACGCTTGCAAGTTCACCACACCTCAGGGAAGCGTGACAGTGCGAGCGAAATGCAACGGTTCTCGGATGGTGGAAGTGCTCGTAGCCGATACGGGGAGGGGAATCGAGGCGAACAGTTTAAAAGTAGTGTTCGATCGATTTTATCAAGAAGAAGGAGCTTTGCGCCGCAGCGCCGGCGGTACCGGTTTGGGATTGGCAATTTGCAAGCAGATTGTTGCTGGCTGGGGCGGTAAAATTTGGGTAGATTCCGCAGGAAAAGACCGAGGAAGTGAATTTCACTTTACTATTCCCACTGTTGAGAATCAATTGATAAATCCTAATTAATGACTAATTATTAATAAGATGTGGTCACGCGGTGTTCTGCTTTAGGATCGAAAGTATCCAAGCACATTCAGGATGCGCTTGCCGTATTAAACCCGGTTGGGGGACAGAATACCTAGGGATGCTGTCGAAAATTAATACGAGTTAAAAAAAAGAATGCAACTGTAGCCAAGCTGCCAACCCCGATAGTCATCAGTCATGCCCAATCTACAATCTAAAATCTAAAATCTAAAATCTAAAATGGTATAAGTCTCCTGTACACAAGTCGTGAAATGGTAAAAGTCGCTCGAATCTGTTGAGGCACTGCCGACGCCAGTGTTGATTCGTGAAAAATTGAGAATGCAAATGTTTCGTCCGGAAAAAGTTTTTTCCCAGAAGAATACTCCAACCTAGAGGTTAGGAAAATCGATTATGTCACCTACAAACCAGATGAAATCTACTCAGCCTAGGGCCAAAAAGCCACAACTACAATTAGATGCTCAAGGTAAAGCGGTACTGGAACTCGAACAACTGCTAACCAAGTTGCAACTTTATCGGCATCCTGCTAAAGGAATTTTTAACAAAGCAGTTGAATTTTCTGTGAAAGTGTTTCAGTTTCGGGTTTTCTTGTCGCCGGACGGCATTGTCGGGCCGCTGACTTGGCAGGCGCTTTATACTGCTGCTCCAGTTAATATGCCGGTACTCAAATTCGGCAGTTCTGGGGAAGCAGTCGTAACTGTCCAGGAAATTCTCCAAACTTCCAACCATTATGGTGGTAAAATTGACGGCGACTTTGGTACTTTGACGGACAAAGCTGTTCGCGCATTTCAAAAAAGCTTTGAGATTCAGGCCAACGGGATTGTCAATCAAGAAACTTGGACTGCTTTAAGCCAAATTCCGCGTGGCTATGACCCTAATTGGTTCTTGACTTAGGGTTGGCGCGGTAAATTGTGCGATCGTGTGTGGGGGGAATTTGGAGGAATGTGCGATTATTCGGGTGCCTACAAGCACCAGAATAATTGCTGTTTTTTTTTGATGATTTTTTCGGGATTCGTGCTGCCTAATTGGGTTTTATAAGTTTGGTGGAAATTATCAATTATCAATTATTAACTACTAATTATCAATTATCAGAAGAGATCGATCGCCAAAAAACTGTTAATTTTCCTTACAATTTCGAGAACAGCGTGCAGTCTCGATGATACGATGCCGTAAAAATCCTTTGGATATATCTATGGCCGAACAACTCACTGGACAACCCCCAATCTTCGGCGGCAGCACCGGCGGCTTGCTGACCAAGGCGCTAGTTGAAGAGAAGTACGCTATCACTTGGACTAGCCCCAAGGAGCAGGTGTTTGAAATGCCTACTGGTGGCGCTGCGATTATGCGTCAAGGCGACAACTTGCTGTATCTGCCCCGGAAGGAGCAGTGCATCGCTTTGGGCGGCCAGCAACTGCGGGCCAAATTCAAAATCACGAACTACAAAATTTACCGCGTGTTTCCCGACGGTAATACTGAGTACCTGCATCCCAAGGATGGCGTGTTCCCTGAGAAGGTGAACGAAGGTCGTCCCTACAACGGTAAGATTGAGCGCAATATTGGCAGCAATCCTAATCCGGCTAAGCTGAAGTTCAGCGGTAAGAAGACTTTCGACCCTTAGACCATGACTGCATGGCTGAGCAAAACATAGGTAATATTGCCTCGAAAGGCTCAGCTTGTAAACTTGTGTTGGCAGTAGTATTCGGGCGTCCGAGGCCCTCGGTCGCAGCACCCGAACACTACTGCCAAGTTCAAATCTAATTAAAAGTTAATCGTTAAATTAAAAATGAATGTTGCAATCAGGCGAGCGCAGCCTTCTGATATAGAGGTTTGCGCTCGCATTAATTATGAAGCTTTTAAAGGTATTTCCGATCGCCATCAATTCCCTACAGATTTTCCGACGCTGGAGTTTTCAACTGAAATTATTGGTCTTGTGATCGAGAGTCCGGTATTTTTTGGGATCGTAGCCGAGAGCGAGGGTGCGGTTGTCGGCTGCGGGTTTATGGACGAACGCAGCCCGATTCGTGGTATCGGGCCCGTGACTGTCGATCGCACTTTTCAGGGCTGCGGCACGGGACGGCAAATCATGAAAGCTTTGCTGGAACGCGGACAGGACGCTGTGGGTATCCGTTTGGTTCAGGAATCTTTTAATATGGCGTCGCTGTCGCTGTACGCTTCTTTGGGTTTTGAGGTGAAGGAACCTTTCGTGTTAATGGAAGGGAAGTTTCGCAGCCAGCCACAGAATGGGTTTGAGGTTCGGGCGATGGCTAGTGAGGATGTTGAGGAATGTGCGGCTTTGTGCAAGAAATTATACAGGTGCGATCGAACTAGCGATATTGAGTACGCCCTGAATTTCTTTTCTCCTTGGGTTGCTTGCAAACAAGGTCGGATTGTGGCTTATACTTGTGCGGTGTCGCCTTTGAGCCACAGCGTCGCAGAAACTGAGGCGGATATGCAGGCTTTACTGTTGGGGGTGGCCGCGTCGAACTCCGAAGCACAGGTTTCTTTCCACTTGCCGGTGCGTTACGCAAGTTTGTTTCGCTGGTGTTTGCAAGAGGGGCTGCGCGCGCTCAAACCGATGGCGGTGATGGCAGTTGGCGAGTACCAGGAGCCTCATGGCTGTTGCTTTCCGTCTTTTGCTTATTGAGCACCAAGACGGTTAGGACGCTTTTCATCACTGAAATTATTGCCAGGATTCCATTTTCCTTCTTCTTTCTTTCTTCTTCCCTCTTCCTTCTTCCTTCTTCCTTCTTCCTTCTTCCCTCTTCCTTCTTCCCTCTTCCTTCTTCCTTCTTCCTTCTGATATATATGATATTCCCCGATTTCTCACAATTTTCGGAACTGGCGAAACAAGGCAATTTTGTACCCGTGTATCAAGAATGGGTTGCTGATTTGGATACGCCGGTGTCTGCGTGGTATCGGGTTTGTGCGGGTCAACCTTACAGTTTTCTGCTGGAGTCGGTCGAAGGTGGGGAAAAACTTGGGCGTTATAGTTTCTTAGGGTGCGATCCGTTGTGGATTTTGGAGGCAAGGGGAGCTCGCACAACTCAAGTTTACCGTGACGGTTCCGAAAAAGTATTTACGGGCGATCCGTTTGTAGCTTTAACTGAATGTTTGCAGTCTTATCAACCGGTGAAATTGCCGCAGTTGCCGGCGGGAATTGGCGGGTTATTTGGTTTTTGGGGTTACGAGTTAATTAAGTGGATAGAACCGCGAGTTCCCGTGCATCCAGCCAGCGAGAATGATTTGCCGGATGGGTTGTGGATGCAGGTGGATAATTTGCTGATTTTCGACCAGGTGAAGCGGAAAATTTGGGTCGTCGCCTATGCGGATTTGCGGGGTGTTGGGATTGATTTAGCCGAGGCTTATCAGCAAGCGTGCGATCGCGTTGGTAAGTTAGTTCAGAAGCTGCAATCGCCGCTTTCCCGGCAATCTACTCTCATAGAATGGACACCTCCCAATAACGGGCAAGATTCCCGTTCCACAACCGGAAATACAGAATTGGCTTACACGAGCAATATTACCCGTGAAAAGTATTGTGCCAATGTTTTAAAGGCTAAGGATTATATCAAAGCCGGAGATATTTTTCAAGTAGTTATTTCGCAGCGACTAGAGGCTGAATACAGTGGCGATTCTTTTGCACTTTACCGCTCTTTGCGTCTGATTAATCCTTCTCCGTATATGGCTTATTTTCATTTCGGAGATTGGCAGATTATCGGTTCGAGTCCCGAAATTATGGTGAAGGCGGAAAACACTCCTGATGGCAAAAAGATAGCAACTTTGCGACCAATCGCCGGCACTCGCCGCCGGGGTAAAACTCCTCAAGAAGATGATGCTTTGGCTGCTGAATTGCTGCAAGATCCGAAGGAAATTGCGGAACACGTCATGTTAGTTGATTTGGGCAGGAATGATTTAGGCAGAGTTTGCCGCAACGGTACTGTAAAAGTTGACGAATTAATGGAAATTGAGCGTTATTCTCACGTCATGCACATTGTGAGCAATGTGGTGGGAGAATTGGCTGAGGATAAGACAGCTTGGGATTTGTTGAAAGCTGGTTTTCCTGCGGGTACGGTTAGCGGTGCTCCGAAGATTCGGGCGATGGAGATTGTGCACGAGTTGGAAGGTTGTCGCCGGGGGCCGTATTCTGGGGTTTACGGGTATTATGATTTTGAGGGGCAATTGAATAGTGCGATCGCAATTCGGACTATGGTTGTTCGTTCTTTAGGTGGTGACAAACATTCGGTTTCTGTGCAAGCAGGTGCTGGTTTGGTGGCAGATTCTAACCCGGATATGGAATATGAGGAAACGCTCAATAAAGCCAGGGGTATGTTGGAGGCAATTCGCTGTTTGAAGTAGCGAGGCGGAGCCTCTGGATCTGTGTTACCAGGCAGAGCCTGGTAACAAGAAAATCCGGTTTCTTTGCGTAAGTCCAATTTACCTAAGCCCCTAATATTCGAGCGACCGAAACTGCAATATCAGGAAAAGCCAGCGGATTAATATTACCCTGAGTCAGAGTTTCTCTCGATTGATATCCTTCATTGGTAGGCTCTCGAAATACTATTAATTCCATAGTTCGCAAATTGACAACCCAATACTCAGAAATGCCTGCTTCCGCGTAAATCTTGCTCTTGATTCCCAAGTCTTTGCTCAGAGTATAATCCGAGTATTCTATCAGCCAAAAGATGTTTTCTGGATAGGGATGATGTTCTCGGTAATCTTGTCCCAAACGTTGAATTACAGCGATATCGGGTTGGGGCTCGGAGTTGCTTGGCGGCAAGATAATCGGTTTACCTTGGCGGATTTTAGCTTGATCGCCCAGCAAATAAATTAGGTACTCTCCAGCCTCATCGCTAGAGTAAGCATGAGATTCTCCTTCGGGAGCCATTTCGATGATTTCTCCACCTATTAATTCAACGTTTCGCCCTTCCAGAATGCCGGCTGCAATGATGCGGTGGTAGTCTGCAACCGTCCATTTTACAGTCGTGACGCTCACGGCGATTACTCCTATGTTTTTATTCTGATTTTATACGCGATCGCCTATGAACCGAATTTTTTCGCTCACGCCGGGCGGTTGAAACCACGTCTTGTCAAACAAAACCCGACGAAAGCCGATGGAAGACTCGATCGCACTTAAAACTGCTATGGCCCGCCGCTAACTTTCTCCAATCGCAGGAAATGCACGCGGCCCGATCGAGCCCCCGCTACAACTGTCACTCCATCAGGGGCGATCGCACAGCAATCAAACTCGGCATCTCCGCTGAAACTAGCAATTTCTTTGCCGCTAAGCAAATCCCAGATTTTTAGGGTGCGATCCGATGAACCGGAAACCGCTATTTTGCGGTTGGGTGCGATCGCGGCTGCTGATACCCAGCCAGTAGGATCAGTGAGAATTCTCAAACATCCTTCTCCCGGCCGCTTTAAATTAGCCCTCAAATGCCACAGCCAAGGACTATTTTTCCACTGCTTGGCCTGTTCCGAAATCCCGTGAATCTCAGCTATTTCAAAATCTAGCAATCTCCCCAATAATTGCCCTGCTAATTGCGTTTTATCCCTTTTTAAACTCACTCATCAGTACAAATCCCTCAACAAATTATTACCAATCGCTGTTTCTATTAAATATTTCCAATTTTAAGCGATTCTTTAAACTGTGCCAAATCGTTGCAGTGACTCGATCCATAAATCTGCTTTGTTGCGATCGATGTAAAATATCAGTTGTCGATCGGCTTTTACCAAAGGCATAATTATGAATTTTTATATAGTTGACGTGTTTGCCGAGTCAAAATATGCTGGCAACCAGCTAGCTGTATTTTGCGGTGCAGGAGTTGCCGAACTATCTGAGGCCCAAATGCTGCTGATAGCGAGGGAAATCAATTATTCAGAAACTACGTTTATTCGATCGCCCGATCCGCGAGAGGGCGGCTATGACGTGCGGATATTCACGCCCAAGAAGGAATTGCCCTTTGCCGGTCATCCGACTTTGGGCACTGCGTTTGTGTTGCAGCAAGAGATTATTCGCGAAAAGGTCGATCGAGTAATTCTCAATCTAGCCGTAGGTCAAATTCCGGTTACTTTTAATTATCACAATGAATCGGCAGATATTTTGTGGATGCGACAAAACGCGCCTAGTTTTGGTCAAGTTTTATCAGCCGAGACTCTGGCAAATGTCCTGAATTTAGCACCCGATGAAATTGATCCAAACTTCCCAATTCAAGAAGTTTCTACGGGAGTACCGTTTATTATTGTCCCATTAAAAACTCTTGCATCGCTCAAAAAAGCTCAAGTCAACTTAGATAAATATTTTGAGCTAGTTGATACAATGGAAGCGAAAGAAATTTTGATATTTTGCCCAGAAACTTACAGCGACCTTAATGATTTAAGCGTGCGAGTTTTTGCCCATTCATTAGGAATTCCAGAAGATCCGGCGACTGGCAGTGCTAACGGCTGTTTGGCGGGATATTTGGTAGAATATGCTTATTATGGGGAAGCAAAGATTGATGTCAGAGTTGAGCAGGGTTATGAAATCGAGCGACCTTCTTTGCTGTTGTTACAAGCTGCCAAAAATGAAGGGGAAATAGCAGTTTTGGTGGGTGGTAAGGTGGTGATGGTTGCTAAGGGAGAATTTGTGTAGAATCCGCAATTTAAATAATCGTAAATACCTGTAGGGGCGGGTTTTACCAACCATAACGGTCAAAAACCAACAATCTAGTAAACCCGCCCCGGCCGCAACTTCAGTGCGTACCTTCTGTTAATATGAGGTAGCTCATATTCATTGATTCGCGTGATTGTTAGGCTAAAAAAGTCATCTCTACCAGAGACTTTCCAATGCTGCAAACATTTTCGCGAACTTTAAATGTATCCCCTGACGCTTCTGAAGCCCTGCTTTCACTTCCATTAACCAGCTTGCTGGATTCACCGGAATTCAATCAAGTCTTGGAAAGTCTGGATACTAATTTGCTCAAAGAAACTTTGCCAACTGCTGGAACTGTTTTAGCTCAAAAGCTGCCGCCTTTTTACGACTGGTTGCAAACAGAACTAGGAATTAAAAACGTGCCTGACAGTCCCGATCATACTACGAAATGGGTAGTCGGTTTTTTGAAGAATCAAGAAAGTTTAACTCGTTTAGTTGATCTGCACAAATCAATTCCTAGACAAGCATTAGAACGAGCGATCCCTCGTTTAGTTAGCGCCTTTGATGAAGTTCAACCCACCGCTGTAAAGCAAGAATGGGAAAAAGCGATCGCAGCACTTTGTCTGCTTCTGGCCGTCGCAGCGCGGGAAAATCAGCCATCTGTGGCCTGAAGGAATTCTGTCTGAGTTTAAACAAAGCGCTTTTTTCGGAAAGTTTGCAATTGAGTGCGATCGATCTGAACGACTACAGGCTTTCGCTTGTTGAGGACGATCGCATTGTGTCTGTTTAGCAAAAGCAAGTGAGCCAATACAACCACCAGGACTCGTCTTTTCTGAAACTTGCCTTCAAAACGCGCCATTCGGACGATCGCCTCTTCGATTTTATAACAACAGTTGTTGCCTTTCTGGGAAATCACAAAAATCGTTCCCGGTATGTAATCGCCTTCATTTGCCCAGAAAGCATACCTTTCGCCTAAAGTAAAGTAGTGAAAAACATTGTTAGCCGTGCAAGTTTTAGCTAACTTTTCCGAAACGCCCAAAGAATTAAAAATTACAGTTGATCGAATATAATCTGGGTATTTTGTGGCTATTTGCTGAGCAACTTTGCCGCCCAAACTTTCTCCGATGACATCGGGCGGATTCCCGCTGTGAAATTGCTGCTTTATCCAATCAATAGCACCCGCCGTTTGCGCCGATTTTAACTGGCGTTCTAGTTTGGCCCTAAATACATCGGGCGTATCTTCCAAAACGTGATCGAAAGGATACCAAGAACCGTAGCCGCGAATCACCAAAACAGGCGGATTATTGCCAGAAATGGGAACGCGAGTTTCAGCATAAAAACCAGTGCGAGACTCTTCAAAGACTTTTTCTATGATATAATTTCCATCAACAACTTGCCCTGACTCGTGCCGAATGTAAATAGACGGGTTATTGGGTTTAGAAGTATCGTGCATTTGGGGTTTGGCAAATTTTTCATACAGGGAATCGAGCAAGTGCCTTCCCGTTTGGCGATCGACAAAATCTAATTCTGTTCCTTTCATTATCTGGTAGCGGCCGGTTTTACCAACAATATTTAATAAGTACAAATAATCTACATAAACCCGCCCTACAACAGTTCGACAAAATCTAATTCTGTTCCTTTCATTATCTAGTAGATACTGTCTTTACCTGTCAAGGGGTAGCAGTCAAATAATTGGGTCGAAACCTGAAAACCTTCCCCATGAAGGAATTCTGCTCAAGCTTCCCCGTAAATGCTAGTAGCTTCCATGTGCTTGCATGGAGTTCGACTACACTTTGTTGTGTCAGCCAGTTATGTAAACTCTCAAAGCCCTGAGTATTGTTCGTAAACTTTTTGGGTAGAGTCGCACGACTTTCTTTCAGTAATCAGACATGAAAGTCTTTTTTACTGATGTCTATACCTAAGACTGTTGGTGTCATTGTTTGCTCTCGCTCTACTCCGATTTATGAAAGAACTGACAGGTAATTGAATACTAAGCTTGTTAATGTAAGCTTGGGAGCATCTCATACATCCGCCCCCCACAACTAATAACCTATATCAACCTTGACTTTTATCAAATGGAAAAAATGTACATTGACGTTTACCGTTGAGAGGAGGCGGGTTTATGGGATTATTAGTTTTTGGCGGAGATGGTTGATAAAACCAGCTCCTCGGAGAGCGCACATTATACAAAAACGAACCAACTAGGGCTGATATAACAACACAAAATGAATGGAAAATGCCAATGCCAATTTTCCATTCATTCTCAATTTTTAGGCTTTTGGCTCAACCCAAACCGTCATCCCCTCAACCCTCAAACCTTTGCCGCGAGTGCCGCAATATTGACCGTTAGTAGTAACAGCAGTATCGCCTACATTTTGAATGTGAGCTGTGTAAAATACGTCGTATTTATCAGCTTGTGACCCTGTCAGGCGGGCGGCAAATCCCTCAATCCGCTTGGCTTTGCCCCGGAATCCAGCTAACTCCCCTTCCGAGATCCAAGCAGTATCGCCAACTCCTTCAACGTGAGCCATGTACTGCAAATTTAAACCGGGCACGGGAGGCTCTATTTTAATTTGAAATCCTTCCACGCGGCGGCCTTGAGCTTTAGTACCCGCATATTCTCGATCGCTAAAAGTTCGATCGCCCATTTCTTGAATATGCGCCAACACTTTTAAACCCACAGGCGCCACAACTTGGGAACTCGCAGACTGCGCGATCCAAACTTTGATGCCCTCTATTCTCAAAGCTTTGCCGCGAGTGCCGCAATATTCGCCGTTGGAGGACACATCGGTGTCGCCGATATTCTGAATGTGAGCGCCATAAAATACGTCGTACTTATCAGCTTGCGGCCCGCTCAACCGCACCGCAAATCCTTCAATTCGTTTCGCTTGACCCCGAAAACCTGCCAATTCTCCTTCGCTAAGCCAAGGAGTATCGCCAACACCTTCGACGTGAGCCATGTACTCGACCTTTAAGCCGGAAATGGGTGGATCGATATTAATCGCAAATCCTTCGACGCGCAGCCCCCGCCCCTTAGAACCCGCGTATTCTTGAGCGCCGAAAGTTCGATCGCCAATTCCCTGAATGTGCACCAAAACTTTGATTCCCAAACCGCCCTCTACTGCCACCGTTGGTTGAATGTTCCGGGGTGCGCCAAAAACAATGTTCCCCGAACCGGTTGTCTGAAGAGACTGAGGTACTTCCACGCTGGGAACAATAATTACCTCGTGCATGGGGGCAGAAGGTGGGGGGGATTCCAAAATCTGGATCTGTGGCGCAACTGTAACTTGCTTGGGTGCAACATTTCCTGACGGGATGACAATCACTTCTGGCAAAGGTTCGGCGCTGATTTTTTGTTCTGGCGCTGCTTTAAATGCTGGTTCGACTTTTGCAGGTGCGGCTTTTACCATCTCAGCAATGGTTAATTTGCCTCGGGAAATGGCTACGGCGATTTGTTTGCCAAAAGCGGCGCTGACTGTTTCTTCGAGAATTACCCACTCTTGGTCATCTAATTTGTCTTGCTGTTCCACCAGGGCGAGCACTGCTGAAACTGGGTGTTTGCCGCTGACTAAGGATTCTGCGTCGGAATGCAGTTGAGTTGGGGTTGATTCGGAAATCGCGCGCTGCAGTTCGCGGGCTTTGGCATGAACTGATTGTAAGGGTGCGAAGTCGCTTTGTTCGCGGTGGGCGATCGCCAATACTCGATCGATCACTTTCAATGCTGCATCGCGAATTTCTGCTTTACCTTCAGAAGCTGCGGCACTCTCGGCTAAGTTTTGAATGTCTTTTAGGGAAGCAATTTCCCCCGGCGCGATCGCGGATTTGTTGAGTTCGAGAGCTTGTTTTTGGACTGCGGCAAAGTTGCGGCTGTAGGCTGCTACTTCCTGCAGCAAGCTGTCAGAGGGAGGAAGACCAGAGTCTTGCAGTTGTTTTGCTGCTTGAGACAGGCGATCGGCCAAATTAGCATAAATTTCCGATAGTCGGGCTATTTGTTGTAGCAAATCTTTATGAGCTAGTTCCATATGTCTTGCCGTAAATATTTAACTTGCTGATTATAGACGTTGAGCGTCTTCTGAAGGTAGAAGGCAGTAGTCCTTAGTCCTTAGTCCAAAGGAAGAAAAATCCTGCCCATCTCCCACTCCCCACTCGGACACTCTCCGACTCCCCCACCCAGACACCCGGACACTCTCCGACTCCCCACTCGGACACTCCTCCTCTGGCCTCCCCCGCGTGATCGCCGTCACAACTGTGCCAATACTTAGTCACACTCTGCGACTCCGGCTGTCACGAGTAGCCCGTAACCATGTCACACCTATCGAGCAATAGCCGTCACTGCTGATTCTGTGCAAACAGTTGATACTGAAGTTTGAACCAATAAAATTCCGAAAAATTCCGAAGTGTTATGGTACTAATTCGCGATCTCGCCCAGCAAGCTCTAGCTCTAGGCTATCTAACCCTTGAAGCAGAAAATCAACTGCGGCGGATGTTAACTACCACCCAGTATGACTTGGAAGACTTAAATGCTTTTATGGCTTTGCAACTAGCAGCTATGTCCGGAGGAGTGAAACAAGAGTCTCGCGAGCTGAAAAAATTTGAAATCTTTGGCGAGACGGCTTCCGAAACTTCCTGTTAGTAATTAGTTGGCTTTTGAGTAGTTAAAATTTAGTGAGGTACATTTCTACCATGCAGATTCGTGAAGTTGTAAAACAAGCTATTGCCGCTGGATATCTGAGTTTGGAAGCGGAAAATGAAATGCAGCAGATTTTTTCCTCAGCTAAGTGTGATTTGGAAGATTTGAATGCTTTTATGAGCTTGCAGTTAGCTGCCATGGCGGGTCGCGTGAGGCAAGAGTCTTTGGAATTGATAAAAATGCCAAGTTTCCCCGAAACGAATTAACGGGCTTTATTGATTCATGGGGTATTAGGCAAAATAAATATTAATTGATTTCCAAAAAAACGCTTATTTAATAATTAAATCCACTAAATTATATACTAATTAATTTGACAAAACTTGCTATCTGGGTTCACTAGGTAGTAAGCAAATAAACTCAAATTTAAATATTTTTTAAAATAAATGTTTAAGTTTGTAGTCAGGACTTGACTCCTCAAAGGCAAGGCTGGGATGACCAGAGCTATCACCTTGTTGGCTGACTAACCGTTGAGCATTATTGAAAGGTTATTTCTTGTTAGATCAATTCCGCTTCCACTCCTTATGATATGGAGGACACGGCAGTGCCGTGTCCTGACTGTGGGTAACATTAATTCCGATGCTACCGGATTTGATATTAATTATCTCTCCCATTAACAATATTCCTCTATCACCCGAAGCAGAAAATTCAGGCGTTTGAGCCACTTTTTCACTACCTGGACAGGTCTGGTGGGGAGGAGAGCTAACAATTCATGATAAGTGATTAACTCGACTTGCTGGGAAAAAACTAATATTATTTATCCTCGATTAACCGCCATCAAATTTGTTCGTAGTGAGGAATTTGCTCTTCATAAAAAGACCTCTGAATTCCGGCATGACTACCAACGTTGTAACGGTTATTTTACCAAGTTTTATCTACTCAATGAGACTATTTCCTACGACTCCGACGCTCTAGCTCTTTTATTCCTCTGAGAACAAACAGCGACATTAAAGCGCCAATTAATGCCAGTTGCCACAACCCGCATCCTGCCGCAGTTCCTAAAGCTGCTGATACCCAAATAGCGGCGGCAGAGGTGAGCCCGTGAACTTCAACTTTGCCTATTTCCTCTTGATTTTGCCGCAGGATTTCTCCGCCTCCCAAAAACCCGATCCCGGCAGCAATGCCTTGAATTACGCGCCCAAAAGCTTCTCCTCCATTTTCATTTTTACCCATTGCTAGCGGTATTAAAACAAACAGCGCAGAACCCATACTTACTAGCATATGAGTTCTCAATCCCGCTGGTTTGTTTCTGAGTTGGCGCTCCCATCCAATAATTCCGCCAACGAACATGGCTAGGCCCAACCTTAATAGTAGGCCTAGCCAATGATCGGGAGACCACAAGTTAGCGATCGACAATGTTTTACTGCAAATAATTAATCGGAAGATTCCAATATTAGCGGAGCACGATGTCCGATCGCAATCTCACTGCCAAATCTTGTTCCGGGCGAATCACGAGCACGTCAACGCTGCGCCGCCCCAACAATACTCCAGCTATAGCGCCGATCCCAGCGCCTCCCAATACTTCTTCAGTGGCGATCGCTTTGTCACCGGTAATGCCTGCTAGTGCTGCTGCTGCTGCTGCACCCAATGCTGCACCTTGCGCTAATGAACCTGTGCCAGCACCTTTTTGGACTCTTTGGGTTCTGGTAATAATTCCCGAATAGCCATCAATCCGATAGCGTTGGCGGCGGCTGATAATTAACTCTCTGGCAACAAATTGAGTACCGATTTGATTGCCTCTTCTGACAGGTTGCAGTGTCCCGACTATCTGGCTGCCTCCGGGGATTAATACTCGGCCTTGAGCTGTGCGGATGTCTCGCGCTACTGTTAAAGTTAAAGGTGCAGTTTCTTCGCGGGTGACAACTATTTTGTCTTTTTCATAGCTAACTGGAATTACACTGCCCGATGGAATTGTGATGCTATTAAATTGGGAAATTCGTTGTTGGGCTTCTGCAGGGGTAGCTACCACCAGCGGCGCGCTGGTTCCCACTGTAATCCCCAGTGCGAGGATTGCTGCTGTTGCTGAACGCCATGTTTGAGAAGTAATCATATAAATTGTCTCCTTGCTTCGGTTTTGGTTTACTTAGGAAAGCACTACTGCTAAATTTGTTTCTCGTTTCGCCTTCATCTGATGTTTTGATTATGGCAGACTGGAATTCTACAAGTTAGGAAGATAAGGTCGATAATCCAGAAGTTGAAAATTTGGAAAAATCGAGGAAATCGGCACGACAGGGGCGATGGGGAAGATAAGGAAGATAGTCAAAGTCAGCAGTCAACAGTCAAAGTCAGCAGCCAACAGTCAACAGTCAGCAGTCAACAGTCAACAGCCAACAGTCAACAGCCAACAGTCAACAGTCAACAGTCAACAATTAATTGTTGAGAGCGCTTAACGCTAACAATCCAGCACCGAAAGCTGGTTCGTATCGGGGCGAAATTACCTTAGCTTTTGGGGCGATCGCACTTATGGCCACTTCAAACCGACCTCGGAAATTTGCTTCCCCGCCCCACACACCTCCTACGATCACTATTTCAAATTCTTCTGTTTGGTTAAATAGCGCTGCAATGGCTATTTTTGTGGAAAATGTTAATTCTGCCACAGCAGTATTGATAATGCCGTCAGCGACGCGATCGCCCTCTGCTGCTGCTTGATCGACAATCGGCGCTAAAGCTGCGATTTCTTTGACTCCCCAACCGCGCCCGTAAACGACTTCTACCAATTCTTCTAGGTTATTGAGGCCTAAATGCTTTTGAAATTTTTCCGCTAGCAGGGTAAAATCTTCGCGTCCGTCATAGAACTTCAAAGCAGCTTGCAAACCCTGAAGGGCGATGTTATATCCGCTGCCTTCATCGCCTAAAATATATCCCCAACCGCCGACTCGTTTAGTTTTCCCTTGACGGTTTTGCCCGAAAACAATCGAACCGGTTCCTGAAATAACGGCGATACCCACTGGATGGCCTGTACCGCCAGCAAGTGCGATCGCGAAGTCGCTGCAAATTACTATATTCCTGGGCAGGAATGATCTGGTTACTGGTAAAGTATTCGTCAACTGCAAGTTCTGCACTACAAATTGCACTATTTCCCGATCTTTGGGACGCCCGACGCCTGCTAGTCCCAGACCAATTGCTTCTATGTTGAGATTGCTATTTGTCTCGACCTGAGCGGATAGAACTGCTCGTTCGATTGCCAATTGGATGGATTGTTTTGCTGTCTCAATTCCCAGGGTTTGATAATTTGACGGCCCTGCTTCACCCCGTCCCAAAACAAGGTGGTTTTCGTCCATTAAAAGGCAGATAGTTTTAGTGCCGCCGCCGTCGATGCCGAATACGTAGCTCATGAATAATTTAGAGAATAATAGAGCAACCCAGATTAACAGAGATATCTCTATTCTACGCTTTGTACAATCCGATTAAACTGAGATGTTGCACCATTGTCAATAAGCCTTTTATGAACAGGCAAGATGCCTGTTCCACAAAGAGTAGATTTTCTTGTGGAACAGGCATCTTGCCTGTTGTTGAAAAGGGTGCAAGATGTGAGATTAAATCGAGAGAGCAATGCTAATAATAATTAAACCTAATAATGCTAACCAAACGAGATGGCGCTGACACCAATTTTTGATAGATTGTGACCAGCCGCCGCTGATGTAACGGCTCGTCTGTGGCACAAGTGGCTCAGCTTGATTGTGATAAAGCGTGCATTCTTTGGCAAAGGGACGCTGGGGGTAGTTGCAAGTGTCATCTTCGTGATAAATACAGGTAGCGCACAGAAATTCTTCGGGTTTCGATCGATAAAGAGGGATACCCGGATGACCGAAAGCTTTGAGGGGGATTTTGCAGTGTGGACAGGCGAGGGCTTGGGCGTCTACAGGTTGGTGACAGCGGGGGCAATCAGGCATAGACAGCAGGGTGATGGGGTAATGTGGTGGGTAGGCTCATTAGCGGGTTTTCCGAACGCCGATTAGCGCGATCGGCTCGCCATCAGGCGGCTGGATGCTCCAAAATAGAAAGGTAGGTGTGCGCTGATGTAACTTTAAGTTTACAGATGGTTTCGCAGCGACAGCAGGCGACCTGAGCCGATCGGGTATGAAAGGGCAAACATTAGGAAAAATCTATGGATAACAATAGCAACTTACTCAAACAACTGGTAATGCTGGGCATTGGTACGACCTCCCTGGTGGCAGAGAAATTGCAGGAAGTGAGCGAGCAATGGGTCAAAGATGGCAAAATCAATCCTGAGCAAGCCAAAACCTTTGTCGATGACATGACCGAGCACCTCAAGTCTGAACAGGGCAATTGGGATACGCAGTTGCAGCGGCAACTACGGAATATGCTGCAAGATATGGGAGTCCCCCGACAGTCGGAAATGGATGAGTTGCGGGGAAGGCTCGATCGTTTGGAACGTCAGATGCGGGATTTAGAAAACCGTAACTGGCGCTGAGGTCGATCCTCTTCGAGGGCTTCGCTAACGCCCGCGAGAAGTTCGTTGCTATCTTGTGATAAGATTGTCACCCGAAGGCAGAAGGCTAAAAAAGGCACTTATGTAGAAGCCACTTATGTAGAATTACAAACATTCTGACTTCATACTTTTGCCTTTAAAATTATCTGGAACCTGCCCTTTTTTGGTGGAAAAGTTCAGATAACATTTGGTAGTTCTTGTTGTACTAGATGTCTTAGATATCTGAGATATCGCGGTTAAAAGTATCAGGAGGATTAATTTTGCGAGGAGTTCTAGTCAGCTTGGGAGTAATGCTGGTTTGCTTTGTGTTTTTGATAGTCGCTCAAATGGGCGGTTCTGGGTCCCAAGCAGTTGCAGCCGAATTGAACAATCTTTTACCAGAGACTGCTATTGAGAAATTGTCAGCGCAGTCTTTGAATGAAAATAACTTGCTAGTAGCTGATGCTACTTTACCGAAGGTACCAGCTACTATCGCTGGCAATAACATGACTGATAATACTGAGAAAACTGTCACCACAGATTCAGGTCTGAAATATGTTGAATTGAAACAGGGTGATGGGGCGACTCCAAAAACCGGGCAGACGGTTGTGGTACACTACACTGGAACTTTGGAGGATGGCACGAAGTTTGACAGTTCGCGCGATCGCAATTCTCCTTTTCAGTTCAAAATTGGCGTAGGTCAAGTAATTAAGGGTTGGGATGAAGGTGTCGGTACGATGAAAGTTGGAGACCGCCGCAAGTTGATTATTCCCCCTGACCTCGGTTACGGTGCTCGCGGTGCGGGCGGGGTGATTCCTCCTAATGCTACGCTGATTTTTGATGTGGAATTGTTGAAAATCGCTGGCTAGGTAGCTCAATCTAATTCAACGTAAAACTTTTACGGTGTTTAGAAACCCGGTTTTTTTAAGAAACCGGGTTTCTGTGTAATATTACGTCTGGGAAATTAACCACAATATTGGTAGTGCCCGGTTTCACCAACAATCTTCCCTTCACCTCGACAATATCTATAAACCCGCCCCCCACTTGATCGACAAAATTTTATAACTGCCAATTCAACGGACCTAATATCAGCCCTAGTTGATTTACGATCGCTTCGGAGATGCCAGATTGCGAAAGCAGGTAAATTGGGCGTCAAATAATAGTTTGATGATTCCTGTGGGGCCGTTTCTGTGTTTGGTAATAATTACTTCTGCAATTCCGCGATCGGGCGAATCAGGGTTGTAATATTCATCGCGGTAGAGCATAATTACTAAATCCGCGTCTTGCTCGATCGATCCACTTTCTCTCAAATCAGACATCATCGGCCGCTTGTTTGTCCTCGCTTCCACACCCCGACTCAACTGAGATAAGGCAATAATCGGCACGTTGAGTTCGCGGGCTAAACCTTTAAGACTTCTGGTAATTCGAGATAGTTCTTGCACGCGGTTGTCGCTGGTACCTTCCATTAATTGCAGGTAATCTAGCAAGACTAATCCTAGGGTTCCGCCTTGTTCTGCTTGGAGGCGGCGGACTTTCGATCGTATTTCTGTGACGGTAATATTGGGAGTATCGTCAATAAATAGTGGTAGTTCTGATAAATTGCCAATGGCTGTACTGATTGGTTCCCATTCGTTTTGACTGATTCTACCCGATCGCAATCGGTTACTTTCTATTTTGGCTTCGCTGGACAGGATACGCTGCACTAGCTGTTCTTTCGACATTTCTAAGCTGAAAACTGCAACGGGCAATTTCTGCTGTCCGGCGGCGATGTGGTGGGCGATGTTGGTACAGAAAGCAGTATTGTGAACGCAGATATCGTTAGCCACAAAATTGTGCGTCTCCGGGATAGTTAAGTCGTAAACTTGCTTGTTTCCCATCGGTTCGATGGAAACTATTTCATCCCAGTAAACCTCGCTATCTGCCAGTTGTTTCAGCCATAAATTATCTAAAGCCGTTGCTAAAACTAAAAATCTTTCCCTGGAGAGCGCACGTTTACCAACGTGGATATTTGAGTGACCTTTGATACCTGCGCGTTTTGCTAAGGATGCCCACGATTCGTTGCCTTTTGCTAATGCTAGGTGTTCCCATGCCTCGACAGGAATTAAATCGCGGTTAGTTTGGTATTCTTTATTTTCTAAGGCTTCTTTTACTTTGAATAATGCTACCTCTTTGCCAAAAATACCAATTTCTGATATGAATGTTTTGATTGATTTTGCGTCCGTAATATCGATTTGCCAAGCTGGTCTGCGAGTATTTTTGTATTTGACAGAACGCTTTTTGAGGGCGGCAATGATGCCAAATCTCAGCAGTAAATGCTGTACGTGTCTGGCTAGTCCTTCGCTGACAGAACAGTAGCCTAGTTGAGATTGACCGCTGGTAAGCAGGGTTGCCCAGCCGTCTGTTGAAAAGAGGCGGTTGAGAAAAAGGGCAACTTGCGATCGCTCCAATTTAAAAACTATTTCTGGTACAGTTTTCTGGTGAGCATTTTTGCCCATCAGACCTAATTCTTCTAACCAGAGTCTCAGCGGGTTTTTATGCTTTGTATTAATAGCATCCATGTAACCTTCTCGATCGCCCATTATACAATATTCTGGTGTGCGGTTCCCTTGCTCGCTGAATCGCAGCTTAAGACCTCCGAAGCTAGTAGCAGCTTCAGCAAAATCTTGTAGTATAGCACTATTTCCATTGGTGAACTTCGGCGCGCTGCGTGTCAAACACCCATCTCCAATTAGATAAGCCAATAACTTAACTTCACAGGATCGGATGGTTTCTTGACCAAAAACATTCATCCTGCGGGGGACAGCAATTTTATCGCCTGCTTGTATTTGGGCCAACTGCCGCCATCCCTTAATTGTTAAAAATGGGTGGGTAATTGTAGTTTCTATAAAACGTCCCAGTCTTGTTGTTAGCCGAAATACCGGCTTAATTCCATCATCTATAAAAGCTGATGGTCTAGTTAGGTGAAATTGCCAATCTTCTCCTAATGTTAGTAATTCAGCTTGACGTTTTTGATAGATTTCTTCAAGGGTAACTAGGCTTCCATCGCTTTGTACTATAACGGAATCATCTGTACAGCACTTTCCCATCGCCGGCCTAGCTGCAACGATGATTAAATCCGATCGCTGAAAGCCTCCTGTCATAGCATCTAAGTCATAGAAACCGCAGGGAATACCGGGAAGTGTCAGGCCTTCATTGCGATTTTCTAGGTCTTGAAATGTTTGGTTTAGTGTTTCGCCGATCGACACTAAATCCTGTTGCGGGCGTTCTTGAGTTATGCTGAAAATTTCTTGTTCGGCGCGGTCTAAGACTGTTTCTAGTGGTGTTGCCGTCTCGTAACCTAATTGTACTATGTTGTTGCCAGCTTCGATTAATTTGCGGCGCTGATATTTGTCTTCAACTAAAACTGCATATTGGTCGATGTTGACTGCGGAAACTGTGCGATCGACTAATTGTGCTAATTTAGTTAGTCCTCCTACTTGCTCTAACTGGTTGCGGTCGGTTAGCGCAGTTGTTACCGTCATTAAATCGGTAGGTTGACCCTGTAAAAATAGCCCTAATGCCGATCGATAAATGACTTGATGAGCGGTGATGGCAAAAAACTCCGGCCGCAGCAGTTCGGCAATTCGGGAAATAGCTTCGGGGTCAATTAAAATTCCCCCCAAAATTGCTTCTTCTGCCTCTATATTTGTCGGCATCAAATCGCTCATTAGTCAATAGTCCTCAGTCAGTCGATTTTAGATTTTAGATTTTAGATTTTAGATTTACTCTACAGAGGAATCTGGGAGCTTGAACAAGATCCTAAAATTTTAGGTTCGACCTTCAGGAGCGTCGGCGCTTGTATCCGTTTTTCCGGCGGGATCATTAGTTATTATCAGTGTAAGCTTTTGTAGGAGTGCGATCTGTCGCGAGCTCGCGTTTATACCAGACTCACGCTCTCTCGATCTCGCACTCCTGAAAAAATGCTTCTTACTCTCTGCAGAGATGCTCCCGTTCTGAATCTGCAAGTTAGCGTTACTGAGTCCTTACTTAGCAGTGCTTAGTTGTTAGCTAATGACTAATGACTAACAACTAATGACTGATGACTGATGACTGATGACTCTTAATTACATCGGAATAACTTGAATATCAACTTCGGCGGTAACTTCTGCGTGCAGTTTGATTTCAGCTTTGTATGTACCAGTTTGGCGAATTTCGGGTAGGGTGATGCCGCGCCGATCGACTTCTTGACTGGTAGAGTTGAAAATCAGTTCTGCTACTTCTTGGTTGGTAACAGTACCAAAAATCGCGTCAGCTTCGCCAACTTGCTTGGAGATGATGAAAGGCCCAGCCGATTCGAGGGCGGTTTTGCGGACTTCAGCTTGCTGCTTGAGCTCTAGCTGGCGCAGTCTTTCTTCTTCACGGCGGCGCTCTGCTTGCTTGAGAATGCCCGGAGTGGCTCTAAATCCCATTCCTTGGGGTACTAGGTAGTTGCGGGCGTAGCCTGGGGCTACTTCTACTACGTCGCCAGCTTTGCCGAGTTTGCTGACATCTTTATTTAAAACTAATTGGACGCGCTTGGCCATGATCGTTGGTTGTGGGGTTTTAACTGCAACTTTTTATAATAGCGAAGTTTGAGGGGCGATCGCAAGGGAGAAGGAAGACGGAAGACGGAAGACGGAAGAAGGAAGACGGAAGACGGAAGACGGAAGAAGGAAGACGGAAGAAGGAAGAAGGAAGACGGAAGAGAGGCATAATATCTTTTAGCTGGCAAATTCCGTGGGAAAGTGCGCCAAACGGGGAGGTGCTGCTCTTGAAGCTTACCTACCAAAGCGTCGCGCTCGATCGCTCTCAAAGATCGATCGCGCTACAGTAGCAACTAACTGGGTCGGATCGATCGGCTTGGCTAAGTGTTTGTCAAATCCGGCTTGCAAAACTTGGCGCTGGTTCCCTTCTCCAGCATAGGCCGTTAAGGCGATCGCCAACAACTGCTGATACTCAGGCGCAAGCTGAGTGCGGATGCGATTTATCAACATATATCCGTCCATATGCGGCATTCCAATGTCGCTGACGAGCAAATCCGGTGCAGTTTGTTCGATCGACTCTAGCGCCTCAGCAGCAGATGATAGGGAAATCACCTCTGCACCCGCTTCCTCAAGCACAAAAGCGACAAAATCTCGCGAGTCGAGTTCATCATCTACCACCAAAATTCTCAATCCAGCTAGCGGCCAGGATGAGAGATCGGGAGGAGCAGCCCCATGACGTTCTTCCTCATCCTGCCTACTAGAATCATCATTTAATAGCGGTAATCTCACCGTAAACGTCGCTCCTTGACCTTCTCCGGCACTTTCTGCAAACACCGTTCCGCCGTGAAGTTCGATCAGTTGGCGGACGATCGCCAATCCCAATCCCAAGCCACCAAATTTGCGCGTTGTAGCCCCATCTTCTTGTCGGAAATGGTCAAAAACATAAGGCAAAAAATCGGGAAGAATACCTTTACCCGTGTCCGTGACTTGAATTTGAGCTTGGTGTGCGATTTGCCCTAATCTAACTTCTACTCGACCGCCGACGGGCGTGAATTTCACCGCATTTGATAACAAATTCCACACAATTTGTTGCAAGCGACTTGTATCACCGACTACTTGCCCGACATCGCGATTTAAAATTGTTTGGATATGAATTTTTTTGGCTTCGGCTGCTAATTGCACTGTTTCCACAGCAGACGGAATAATGGTTGCCAGATTCACCGGAGCAACATTCAATCTGAGTTTCCCTTGCAGAATCCGAGACACGTCAAGCAAGTCTTCGATTAATTGAGATTGCAGTCTGGCGTTGCGCTCAATCGTCTCAAAGGCCTTGGCAGTTTGAGTCGGCTTCAGCTTGCCGCCGACGAGCAGTTGCGACCAGCCTAAAATCGGATTTAAGGGCGATCGCAACTCGTGAGAAAGCACCGCCAGAAACTCGTCTTTAATGCGGTTAGCTCGCTCGGCTTCCGCGCGGGCAGTTTGTTCTAATTGCAGAACCATATCGCGCTCGGTTTCCACTTGTTTGCGCTCTGTAATGTCGATTACAGAGCCGATATAACCCTCAAATTGTCCGCTTTCGGAAAATCTGGGAGCAGCCACATCGAGCGCCCAAGAATATCCGCCATCCTTGCGCCGGAGGCGAAATTCTACGCGGTACGGTTCCTGGCGTTCGTTGGCGGTCAAGAACGCATTTTTGGCCTGTTCTCGGTCTTCTGGATGCGCCGCGTTTACCCAACCCAATCCCAAACCTGTTTCCTCAGTTTGACCTGTGAATTCATACCAGCTTTCGCTCAAGAAAGTGCAATAGCCTGTGGAGTCGGTTACCCATACCATAAAAGGAGCGTTGTTAGCCATAGTGCGAAATCGTTCTTCGCTTTCTTGCAGCGCTGCTTCTGCTTGTTTGCGTTCTGTGATATCCCGACAGACAATCACTCCGCCTTTGATTTTGCTGCTAGTATCAACTACCGGATAACCACTGATACTGATCCAGCGACCTTCGGAATCTTCGCGGCGCACAAATACCTCTACATCATTGACATATTCACCTTTGATTGCTCTGGCTAGAGGTAGTTCAGCGTCGGGAAAGAGGGTTTTTTTGTCAGTCATAAATAGCCCGTAGGTGCTCGACCATTCCTCATGGGATTTTTCATTGGATAGCTGACCGAATATCCCCAGGGCGGCTCGGTTAAACAACACCAACTCCCCTTGTTGGTTGGCCAAAATCAAACCATCACCAATGCTGTCAATAATTACTTGCAATAACTTAGTTTGTTCTTGCATGGCGACTTCTGCTTGTTTGCGATTTGTGATGTCGCTGGAGATGCCAATCAGGCCGATGACTTCTCCCGCCTGATTGCGGTAGGGAGCTTTCATTACCAGAAATGTCCGAATGCCATCGTGAGATTCTTCGAGGACTTCTGTTTGTCCAGATTCCATAATGCGCCGATCGTTTTCCGTGACTCTGGCTGCAAGTTCTGCTACTGGGTATAAATCGCGATCGCGACCACCAATTACTTCAGAAGCAGATTTGCCCATTATTTCCAGCGTGGCTGGATTTGCATAAATAATCTGTCCTTCTCGATTTTTGACAAAAATTGGCGTGGGTGCTGACTCGTTAATCACGTTCAAAATCGCATTCTTTTGGCGCAGTTCTTCTTCCGTGCGTTTGCGATCGCTAATATCGCTCCAATAAACCGTAAGTCCTTCGGCCGCTGGATAGGCGCTCACTTCTATATACCTTTGGAGTGCAGGCGAAAACTCTTCAAACTTGGCAGAAACTTGCTCGTTAACAACTCGATGAAATTCTTGATATACCATCGAATTCGATTCTCCCTCGGCGGGGAATAGCTCCCAAATCGATCGACCTAACAAGTCGTTTCTCGATCGAGAAAGCAGTTTTTCAGCAGTGGCATTAACGTAGGTATAGCGCCATTGTGAATCGATCGCCATAAAGGCATCGGTAATACTTTCTAGAATATTGCTGACTTGTTGGGAGGCCGCTTGCACCGCGAGTTCAGCGTTTTTGCGCTCGGTGATGATTTCGCAAAAAATCATGATGCCGCCAATCTCATTGGTGTTGGTTCGCCAAGGATGAATTTCCCAGCGCACCCAGTCGATCAACCCATCAGGGCGGGGAAACTGATCTTCTTGGCAGATTTCGACTGATCCCGCCAGACAGCGCTGGTGGATTTGTTTCAAACGATCGGGCAAATTGGGAAAGATGTCGTAGTGCGATCGGCCTACAATGTTTTGAGTGCCGATCCCGTAACTTGACAGCCAGCGGTCGCTCACCAGCATATACCGCATCTGGCGGTCAAACATCGCCACCCCCGCAGGCGAATGTTTGACGAACAGCCGCAGTTGTTCTTCCTGTTGCCGCAGCCGATTCTCTGATTGTTTACGCTCACTGATGTCTTTGAAAAGTACGGCGACTTTGCGGCTGTGCGGCTCAGGAGTGCGGAACGCCGAAACCTCAAACCAGCGGTTCATGGCTTCCGAGCCATGCTCAAAGCGCAAGGGTTCCCCCGTGAGCGCGACTTTGCCGTACACCTCAAACCAATAATTTTCGTGCTTTGGAAGGAGCTGTCGCGCCGTTTTACCTGTAGGTTGTTCGAGTCCGGTTTGTTTCAAAAAGGCCGGATTGACTTCTAAAAAGCGGTAATCGATCGGCTTTTCGTTGGCGTCAAACAGCATTTCGATGACGCAAAAGCCTTCGTCTAGGCACTCAAATAAAGTGCGATAGCGTTCCTCAGAGCGGTGCAAAGCAGCAAGAGCTTGCTTGCGATCGCTAATATCCATAAACGCCGCCACACAGCCGCGAACTGCGCCCTGTTCGTCAAATAACGGTACCGCATTCACCAACCAATCAAAGGTCGCCCCATCCTCGCGCACCATTTTAATTTCTACATCTCGCACTTGGACGCCGGAAGCCACGGCCCGTTGCATGGGGAGTTGTTCTCCCGGAATTTCCTGTCCGTTGCGGAGTCGTCTAAATGGAAGGACTGCCGCTTGCTCTCCTGTTCCAGAAACATTGGTATCGGCCGGCACTTGCAACATCGACAGAGCAAACCGGTTAGCGCGAATTACTTGACACTGTGGGTCGTCGGCGATCGTAATGCCAACGGGTACAGCATCAAGTATCGATTCCAGTTCATTAATTCGTCGCTCTAGTTCTTGGTTGAGCCGTTGAATTTCTTTTTGGGTAGCTTTGCGTTCGGTAATTTCATGCACCGTCACATTCACGCCCAAAACGCGATCGTCCTCGGCCCTCAGCGGATAGAGACTCAACAGCCAATCCTGTTCTCCTCCGGGCTGTGCGGAGTTCGTCCTGCGAACTTCGAGCTGTTTGAGGGGAATTTTAGTTTCAATAACTTGTCGGTAAATCGGCTCTAAATCATCTGCCATTTCTGGCAAAATTTCGCGCAATGTTTTGCCGATGTGGGCGGCGGCTGGAACTCGGTTGATTTCTGCTAGGCGATCGTTAAGGCGGACAAACCGCAACTCAGTATCAAGGAAGCAAAGTCCGATCGGCGCACTAGCATAAATCGCCTCGATTTCTGCTAGTTGTTGCTGCGCCGTTTGCGCTTGTTGAATAAAAGCAGCCCTCGCCGCCTTCTGCTCGGTGACATCTTGAAAATAAACGGCAAGTCCCGATGCGATCGGATAAGCTCGTACCGCATACCAAGCATTGAGCGGCGGATAAAAAGATTCAAAACTCACCGTAACTTGGAAGGTGGCGGCGTGGCGATATTCCTGCTCGAACAAAGTGCCCACAGATTCGGGAAACTCTTCCCAAAGACTGTTGCCAATCACCTCTTCCGGCAGCCGGTTCAGCCACCGCGCCGCTTGCAAATTGAGGTAGGTAAATCGCCAGTCTCTATCCAAAGCAAAGAACCCGTCCGAAATACTTTCGAGGGTGTCTGAGAGTTGTTGGGCGGGCGCGTGAGTGACTGGTTTGGGCTGAGGTTGAGCGACTTCCGTGAAGGTTGTTACTACCGCATAGGGAGTCGATCGATCTCTCTGAAATAAAGGTTGAGAATTGAGCGTCAACCAAATCAATTCTCCCTGTGGCCGATAAAAGCCCATGATCACATTTGAGCATGGTTGCCCGGTTCGCAGCGCCACCATCGCCGGATGCGTCTCGCCGGGAAAATCCGAGCCATCTTCACGCACAGTATGCCGCAGACTATTTATTGAAGAGCAGCCGTGCATCTGTTCTGCTGTCATCCCCAACAGATCCTGGGCGTGATAATTGCAGCCCTGAATGCTACCGTCTGCCAATTGCAGAAGCATCCCTACATCGGTTGGCAAAGGCGCGGCTGGGTAGAACACTTTGTTAGAATCCGTTGAAACAGAGGGGTCGATTTTTGGTTCGGGTTCAGTATTGCGTGGGTTTTGCATCGGTTTCTAACAACGCTCATTTTACTTTTGGCCAAGCCAATCGCGATAAATAATAGGGAAACAACCAGAGGAACTTTTGATTTGAGCAGGGTGACACTTCAAACCTAAGAGGGATGTCGATCGTTCTGCGGTAATATCGATATCTAGACAATTTATTTTATCGTAGAGTCCCACGTCTGAACCAGTTGCGGGATTCAGCACAAGCGACGGGTAATTTTCTGGCTGTTTCAAGTGCCAGGTTAGTCCGTCTCATTATTTTTCGCGTGACTGCATATTACCAATGGCTGTTGCTGGTTTTCGGGCGCGAACAGATGGCACTTGTGCACAGATAAATAAGTGGAGGAAGCTTGAAAATACATAAGGTCTCTCTGGGAGCGAATGAAACGAAGCAATCACTCTTGTTATGCCCGCCTTACATTCTGTTACATTGTAAACTTTATTTGCGCCTACCTACTTAGAAACCCGGTTTCTTTGTGTAAATCTAGCCGGAAATTTAGGCAAGATTTTGTTCGTCTCAACGGTAAATGGGCGATCGCATTGGGAGCATCTCATATTTGTAAAAACACTTCTTCTGGCTCCTTCCTTCTTCCTTCTTCCTCTTTTCTCCTGGCTCCTGACTCCTGACTCCTAACTCCAATTTTGGGCTTGGCTGCTTTCATTGAGATGCTCCCGATCGCATTTACCTCAATACAGGGTCGCCTGCTTCCTCCAGTCCCAACGTTTGTGTCACGTTTGCCATTCATCTCACAAACTTAATCCTATGCACATATTCACAGCCGCCGATCGCACCTATATTCTAGGGTTAGCAGCACTTCTCAAGTCTGTAGATCTCAATGTTAGACAATCTGGGGAGGAGCAGGTCAAAATTACCGTTGTATCTACCAGGATATATTCACCGCAAAAGGAACAGTTACAGAATTGCTGCAAATACCAGATTGAATGGCAAGAATTGCAATCTAATTACGACCAACTTCTTTCGATATCAGGTTCTAAACTTCCTTACGTTAAATTAGAGCCGCGAAAATATACCAAGGAAACAGAAAGGCTGATTTGGCTCGACAGCGACACGATCGTTCTGGGCAGCTTAGAGCCGCTGTGGAACCTAGATTTTCCAACTCTGCCGATAGCAGCCGCACCCAACGCCTGGGGAAATCCCAACAATTATCAAGATCTAAGCCCTTATTTCAATAGTGGTGTTTTAGTTTACAACATGAAGCTTTGGGAGGAAGAGCAACTGTCGGAAAAGTTGCTCCAAAACGCTAGAACCCACGTTTGGGGCGATCGCGATCAAGGTGCTTTAAATTCAGTTTTAGTGGGAAGGTGGAAGCAATTAGATCAAATATGGAATAACTACAAGACTGATGATATGTCAAGTAAAGTGATGCACTTTATATCAAGACCGAAACCGTGGGAAAGCACTGCCCCCAATCAATTATGGCTCGATATGTTGTCTCAAACACCGTTTAAGGACGAACTGGAACAAATTCCAAATAACTTTAAGGGACTGTCGAGCTTTACGATCAAATACAAAACACTTGACAGGTGGTTGAGCGAACCGATACTCAAGTTTAGGAGTTATCTGAAAAAACAAAAACTTTAAGGTCAAAATTGGTCTTTCATGCCACGCAATCGAGCGAAGGTTTGCACTGGATCGCGGGTGTTGGCTGCTGATTGGAGGTTGGGAAAATCCCAGCGCAAAAATGGGTTTGTGCTTTTTTCGAGGCCGATCGATGATGGTATTGTAGGTTGCGATCGACTCCGCGCTTCCTTGACTTCGGCGAAGCGCTGCTGTAAATCGGGATTGTCGCCATCTACACTCAAGGCAAATTGCAGGTTGTTCAGCGTGTATTCGTGGGCGCACCAAACTCTGGTATTGTCGGGCAAGTTTCGCAGTTGTCCCAGAGAGGCTACCATTTGAGTTGGAGTGCCTTCAAATAGTCTGCCGCAGCCTCCAGCAAATAAAGTGTCGCCGCAGAACAATTCGCCGGTTTCCCCTGGGTTGGTGGGGGGGAAATAGTAGGCGATGTGAGCTTTTGTGTGGCCGGGTACGAAGAAGATTTCGGCGGTTCTGTTGGCGAAAGAAACTCGATCGCCCGCTTGTAAAAACACTTGCTGTCCGGGAATTCTGCCTCGGTCTTCTGCGCCGCCGTAAACTTTAATTTGGGGAAAGCGATCGATCAGTTCCTGATTGCCGCCTACGTGGTCGCTGTGGTGGTGCGTATTGAAAATTGTTGTTAATTCGGCTCCGAGTGCTTGCAGTTGCTCTAATACTGGCTGCGATCGTGCTGGATCGACGACGGCTGCTGTGTGGCGATCGGGGTCGTGCAGCAAGAAAATGTAATTGTCTGACAGTACGGGAAGTCGATAAACCTGCATAAAAAAGTGCCTCTCTAGGAAAAATATTATATAATTAAATTAGTTCTGAACGCTATCCGAAGGCTGATTGCAGATTTATTAAGTCCGCGTATCTATCTTGGGAAGTAAAACTCTGATACGTTATTTATGCTGTTGAGCAAAGTGATTTACGGTCGGGTACGCACCATTTTTGGGTCAATAAGTGCAATCGGCTTTAATTATTTTAGCATACAAGCGATCGAAGAATAAATGCGAACATCTCACAACAAATCGAACTTAACAATTTCTCAAAAAGTCGATCGGATTGTAGCGTCTGGTAAGATCACTCGCCGGGAACACTTAGTTTTGACTTCGGCTATCCTGTCAGATGATAAAATTTCAGAAGAGGATCGACATCAAATCAATCGGATATTTGATTATATCCAAATTGGTCGCCTCAAGTTTCTCGATTGAACAGAAAGACTTGCACAATCAGCATCTATCTGGAGTGTAAAAAGCGTTTTTTTAGGAGTGCGATCGTCCCGTCCCGCACAGCAAAGCCTATATATTTCGCTTTAATTCCCCGGCTGAGGCGGAGTGTGAAAGCGTCAGATGTGGAAGTCTCAAATTAACAAGGCTCTTGGCAATCCCAGCTACAAAAACAGGCAGAAGAAAATGAGTGCAGAAAAACAAACTATTTTGGTGACGGGCGGAGCTGGATATATTGGCTCTCATGCGGTATTAGCGCTGAAAAACGCCGGTTACGGTGTGGTGATTTTGGATAACTTAGTTTACGGTCACAGAGATGTAGTAGATCGGGCTTTGCAGGTGGAGTTGGTAGTTGGCGATACGAGCGATCGCACTCTTCTCGACAACCTGTTCGCTAAGCACAATATTGCTGCGGTAATGCACTTTTCTGCATACGCTTACGTGGGCGAATCTGTTACCGACCCAGCTAAATATTACCGCAACAATGTCATCGGTACTATTACCCTTTTGGAAGCAATGATTGGTGCTGGGGTGAATAAATTGGTGTTTTCTTCTACTTGCGCGACTTACGGCGTACCGCAGAAAATCCCGCTCACAGAAGACCACCCACAAAACCCGATCAATCCCTACGGTGCTACTAAGTTAATGGTAGAACGGATTTTGTCGGATTTTGACGCTGCGTACAATTTTAAGTCTGTTTGTTTCCGCTATTTTAACGCGGCTGGGGCTGACCCTAACGGGTTGTTAGGAGAGGATCACAATCCCGAAACTCACTTGATTCCGCTGGTGTTGTTCGCTGCTATGGGGAAACGAGATTCGATCGCGATTTTTGGCACGGATTACGATACTCCTGACGGTACTTGCATTCGGGATTACATTCATGTTAACGATTTGGCTTCGGCTCACATTTTGGGATTAGAATATTTGCTCAATGGTGGCAAATCTGATTTCTTTAATTTGGGCAACGGCGGCGGGTTTTCTGTGAAAGAGGTGATAGAAACGGCTCGCCAAGTGACGGGAAAAGAGATTAAGGCTGTTGAGTGCGATCGGCGTGCGGGAGACCCGCCTTCTTTGGTTGGCAGCAGCGCGAAAGCCATCAAAACCTTGGGTTGGTCTCCAGAATATCCCGACATTAAGAACATTATCTCCCATGCTTGGCAGTGGCACCAAAAACGCCACTCCTAGGCCGAACTATAAAGATAGAAGGCAGAATTTAAATTTTATTTAATTCTGCATTCTATCTTTTATATTTAACTCTTATATGGAGCCACTTACTGCGAGTTAGAGAGACAATTGAAATTAGAAACCAAAGGATTTATCACTATTTTAACCGGTCTTTACTCTTTTCAAGAGTGCGTGCCTTTTGTGGCTTCAGTCAGGAAGTTTCATTCCGAACCCATTGTTGTATTTAATAGATAGATTTCCTCGGATTTTATATCCTTTACTTCGGGTCTTTGGAAATGTGAAATTGCAGCCCGCACCGCCTGACAAAATCCTGTTTTGGCCTCGCGGCAAGCTAAGCTGGCTTTGGATGACCGCTCTCCTTTTGAGAAGACTATTTACAGGGACTGCGATATTTGTTTGTTGTCGCCAATAGATGAGTTTTTTGACTATCTTGATGAAGTGGATTTCCTGGTGACTGAATATCTACACCTGCAATCGCTAAAGCTGATCATTTATTAAGAGTTGAGGGAGATATTCTGTCAACTTTGCAATCTGTAGGATTACCTTTGGGCGAAAATAGTATTCACTACAATACCGGATTTATCGCTTTTAAAAGAAGCAGTAAAAATCAAGACTTTTTCCAAAATTTTAAGAAATATTTCGAGATAGTAATTACTAATCAAAACCTGCTAATGTTGAGAGATCAAGGTGCTTTGGCTGCTGGGATCGAAGCGGTAAAACCAAAAATGAAAACATTGTCCCCTGTGTACAACTACTTAGACCAGTGGAAAGCCAGTTATACGATCGACAAACCGATTAAAGTAATGCACTGCACTTATCCTTACCGCCCTCAGTACGCGAAGAACGTGACGCGATCGCTCTTTACTAGAATATTCGATCGCACTGCGAAAATATTTCTCCCAAATCACCTTAACAATCCCTGGCGTTTAAAATAATTTACAGTAATTTACCCAATCATCTTTGGCAACTCATCAATTTTTGCAAAAATAGGCAAATCCAACCCACATTTTTCAGCTTTCCTTATTTGAGCAGCAGCTTAATTTGTAACGGCATTTTTGGGTAACAAAATTAACACAATAAATTAAAGACGGTCGCTCTTTAACAAATTAACATATCCCAGAATTTACCTATAAAAAATAGTGTTTGTTTTGCTAAACTTGACAAAAAATCAGTTAAGCAGGAAAATAAAACAAATCTAAAAAAAAAATCCCCAGTGAAAGTTTCATTAGTAGTGAGCGATTTGTCGGGAGCTGGTGCAATTCGTGCCTTTCTGCTAGCTCAAGTCCTGATTAAGCTTAACTGTGATGTAGAAGTTGTTGGATTTCAGTCTGGCAAGGAATTGTATGCTATTCCTCCCAGAGACATCCCGGTATGTGCGATACCGGGTAAAAATTATCCGGGGTTTTTGATGGATGCTCAAAAACTTTTGAAAAAAATAGATGGCGATATTATTTATGCAGTCAAACCTAAACCTACAAGCTTTGGTTTATCGCTGCTAAAAAAACTGGCGACTCGCCACTCTATAATTTTAGATATAGACGACTGGGAACTGAGCTGGTACGGGGGAGAGGAATGGAAATACCGCCCCTCTTTCAAACAACTTTATCGAGATATTTTCAAACACAACGGTCAATTGAGAGAACCAGATCATCCTCTCTATGTCAAGTGGATGGAAAGTCTAATCCACCGTGCCGATGCAGTCACCGTTCATACTGAGTTTTTACAGCAGCGTTTTGGTGGTGTATATTTGCCTAATGGCAAGGATACTGTAATGTTCGACCCTGCTAAATACAATCCTGAATTGAGCAGGCAGCGTTACGGCTTGTCCGGGTATAGAGTTCTGATGTTTCCGGGGGCACCGCGACCTCATAAAGGCGTGGAGGATGTTTTGATGGCCCTTGAACAGTTAAATGAGCCCGATTTAAAATTAGCGATCGTCGGCGGAAGTCCTTATGATGATTATGATGATAAACTTGTGAAACAATGGGGGCGGTGGATTATTAAACTGCCAAGGTTTCCAGTCGAGACTATGCCGTCCGTTGTAGCGGCGGCTCACGTTGTCGTTGTTCCTCAGCGAGAAACTCTCACCGCCGTGGCTCAGTTTCCGCTCAAGCTGACAGATGGCATGGCAATGGCTAAGCCTGTTTTGTCTACGCGAGTGGGGGATATTCCAGCAATTTTAGGGGGAACTGGTTATTTAGTCGATCCGAGTTCTCCGGGTCAAATTTCTAAAAAGATTCAATGGATATTTCAAAATTTGACAGCGGCGAATTTACAAGGAATGAAAGCTCGGGAAAGATGTGTGAAAAAATATAGTATTCAAGCAATGGCCCCGATACTTTCAGATATAATCGCAGGTATGTAAAGGTTATTTTAAAACAACTCACGGGAGGAAGAAAAACTGGCTGTTATTAAAGAATATTTTGAGATGCCGTACTGTTTAGCTGGGAATGCTTCATGTCTGCCAATAAGCTACTCCTAAAATTTGCCAGACGATATCCCGGCAGGATTCTCTTAACTGTGATGCTGGGCTTTTCTGGCGCTTTATTCAACGGTATCAGCACTACTCTGATTGTACCAGTGCTTTTAAGTTTTTTAGGGGAAGCTATCGAGCTGCGTGGTGCTCCACCTCTAATTAAAACTTTGATTTATCCCTTTGAGGGAATGCCCGGAAATCAGCGTTTAATGTTGATGACCGGGGCGATTGTGCTGGCAATTCTTTTAAAAAATCTTGCGAGTTATATCAATACTTTAGTAGCTACTTCTCTGACGCGAGCTCTGACTTTTGATTTGCGAGAAGCAGGTTTGCGGTTGTTGTTAGAAGTAGATTTAGATTTTTACTCTAAAACTAAAGTGGGGGATTTAATTAATAGATTGGGTGGAGAGATTGGCCGGACTGCTAGTGCAGTTGGCACGGCGATCGGAATGTTTACTACCTCAATCACTGTTTTGGTGTTTGTGGGTCTGCTGCTTTCTATCTCATGGAAACTGACGATGACAGCTACAGTTTTGCTGTCGTTAGTTGCTTGGACAAATCAATATATTATTAACCGTTCCAAGCATTTTGGCTACCTGCTTTCTGAAATGTCTAAAGATTATTCGGTTAGGGTGCTGGAAACGATTACTGGGATTCGGCTGGTCAAGTCAACGGGGAACGAGGAAAGGGAGTATCAGCGGATCAAGCATTTAATTCAAAGGCGAGAACAAGCGGATTTTCAGGCTCAGGTAAATTATGCGGCGATCGCCCCAATTAACGAAGTTGTTAATTTGATAGTTATAATTTTGATTGTATTTATAGGTCGCACAATATTTGCGAATGAGATAGAGTCTATTTCGACAATTTTATTAACCTATTTATTGGTACTTTTTCGGTTAATCCCTTTAATTTCTCAATTGAATAGCGGGCGGAGTCAATTTGCTAATACGTCGGCTAGTGTAGCGGTGGTTAATGATTTTTTGAGCTGCCAGGACAAGCCATTTATGTTGGATGGTTCTGTGCCTTACACTCATTTGAAATCGGGAATTCATTTTAATAAAATATCTTTTAGTTATCCCAATCACAAAAATTTAGTTCTTCAAGGAATTGATTTATTCCTACCTCACGGCACTACTTTGGCTTTGGTAGGAACTTCGGGTTCTGGCAAGTCAACTTTGGCCGATTTACTGCCGAGATTTTACGATCCTACTGAAGGTCATATCTCGCTCGATGGCAGGGATTTGCGCGACTTTGAGCTGAAAAGTCTCAGACAAGCGATGGGTATTGTTAGCCAAGATACGTTTTTGTTTAATGCTTCAGTTCGCGAAAATATTGCTTACGCTAGGCCTCAAGCGACTGAGGAAGAAATTGTGGAAGCGGCGAAGGGAGCGAATGCTTACGAGTTTATCCAACTGTTGCCGGAGGGGTTGGAAACTCAAATTGGCGATCGGGGGGTGATATTATCGGGAGGCCAGCGTCAGAGAATTTCAATTGCTAGAGCCCTGCTGCAAAACCCGGAAATCTTAATTTTAGATGAGGCAACGAGTTCGCTGGATACGGTTTCGGAAAGGTACGTGCAAGCGGCGATCGAGAGATTGAGCTGCGATCGCACAACCTTGGTAATCGCCCACCGCCTCTCTACAGTCCAAAAAGCCCACAAAATCGCCGTGATCGATCGCGGACAAGTAGTAGAAATGGGTTCCCACGAAGAATTGTTAGCAAAAGGAGGGTACTACACTCGCTTGTATTCAGTGCAATTTGCCGAAGAAACTGCTCGCGATGAAGCTCTAATTAGAGGTTCTTACGAAATTCGTACTCGCCTGACTCCCATGATAGCTTACCTCAAATTGCTAGTAGATGAAATGGTAGATTCTCCCGAAGAAAGAGACGAGTTAATCCGAGAATCATTTCACTCTGCTGCTAATATTTTCACTACTTTAGAATTTATAGAAAAGACTATTAAGCGTCAGGCTGTAAAAAAGTAGTCATTAGTCATTAGTCATTAGTCATTAGTCATTAGTCATTAGTCAGTTGGCAGTTGGCAGTTGGCCGTTAACAATCAACAGTCAACAGTCAACAGTTAACATTCAATTGGAAAAATTCCCAATTCCCAATTACCATGTCAAAATATTATGTATTTTTTACCAGAAATATCTTACCACAACCCAATGTAGCGAGCTTAGTTCAAGTTGCACACTCTGCAAATGCCGCAGCAAATCTCGGTTATCCAGCAGTTTTGGTATACCTCCGTAAAGGCTGGAGTGCTTTGAATCCGGTTGATTTGCTTTTTCCTTTTCAACCGAGGAAACCGGATGACAAAATTGCCAAAATTTACAATATTCAAGATAAATTAAAAGTAGCAGATTTGCCCATGCCTTGGCCGATCGACCTTTTGGACAGCAAGTGGACGAGTTCGAGTACCATAGTATCAAAATACTACTTACCGATTCACCTGCTTAAATCCACTAAAATTGTCCACACCCGCGACTGGAACTTTGTCAAAGCAGCAGTTAAAAACGGAATTCCGGCTATCTACGAACAGCATCACCATGAAAACAAGCAATTTGAATCAGAAATTGTCCGCAATCCTCTGTTTCAGATTTCCGTAACTGTTGCCGATACAGTGCGAGACAGCATGATTTGGAATGGGATGCCGCCGGAAAAAGTAATTACGCTGCACAACGGTTTTAACCATTTGTTTCTCGCGAGACAAACGGAAGCTGCCCAGAATTGGCGACAGCAATTATTAGAAGATGACAGACAGCATTTAGCAGTTTATGCAGGCGGACTTTACCCGTTTAAAGGTGTCGATATGTTGGTGGATGTGGCTAAGGAATTGCCGCTGGTTCAATTTGCGATCGCCGGTGGCGATTCATCCCAAGTAACAGCCTACCAACAGTTAGCCAAATCCAAGCAAGTTAACAACATTAAATTTCTCGGCTACCTGGCTCAAAATCAACTGGCTAGCTTGCTGCAAGCAGCCGATGTTTTGACTCACCCGCACTGTTTGACAGAGGCTGCGACGTTCACATCTCCTTTAAAATTCTTTGATTATATGGCATCGGGAACTCCGATTGTAGCGACGGAGATTGCATCTTTAATGGAATTTAAATCGGGAAATATAGCAGCAACTTGGTGCGAACCGGATAACCCGCACCATTTCGCGCAAAGCATTCGAGATTGTTTAACCAAATATCCGAGGAAAAGCGCAGGCTATGCAGAAACAAGGGATTTTGTCAAGCAATTTTCGTGGGAAAATAGGATAGAGAAAATTATGGGTTATGTAGATGAAGGCGTGCGATCGCAAATCATTCATTAATCCTCATCCGATAATTTTAAAATCCGTAGGGGCGGGTTTTACCAACAATCATCGCCTAAAATTAATAATCTCATAAACCCGCCCCGGCCACACGCAAAAACCACATTTATTATTAGATATGAACCAAAAAATCATCGGCACAATCACCACCTACCCAGGCATGAGTCAAAGCGACTGGCTGTGGCAACAAACCCCCCACAACTTCGGCAAATGGGGAAATATTCAAATGCTCGCTAATCACCCAGAACCCGACTTTTTACTCATGTATCAATTCGACTTTCCCAAACCGCCCAAACAGCAATCCTGGATTGAAAAAATCCGCCGTCCAAGCCCTCAAAATCCAGAAAATGACATTCGAGAAAAATTGCGCGGTGTCCCCAAGGAACGCATAATTTACCTAATCCGCGAGCCACCATTACCAGAAGTTATTGAAATTACCAAAGCCAACTACGACCAAGCCAAACTTTATTGCGGTTACGTTTCCGGGCCCGACGATTTTGCCCCAAAACCCGATTATATGCCCGCGATTTGGTATCACTCTAACTCGTTTCGAGAACTCGATGAAATGCCTGCGCCGCCGAAAACTAAATCCTGTTCTTGGATAACTTCAGGTGTTAGCCGCACCGCCAATCACCGCCACCGATTAGACTTTATCAAATTGCTGCAATCACAAGAATTGGATTTTGACCTTTACGGGCGAAACTTGCCAACTTGGGCGCGCGGGAATGGCACTATGAACAATAAATGGCACGCCGTCGCACCATACTATTACAACTTAGCTATTGAAAATTATGCCGAAAACGATTGGTATGTCAGCGAGAAGCTTTGGGATGCCTTATTAGCTTGGTGCTTGCCAATTTATTACGGCGGTTCGGCGGCGGATAAATTGTTGCCGGCGGGGAGTTTTCTGCGGCTGCCCAGTCTGGATGAGAAAGGAGTAGAATTTATTAAAGAGGTTGTGGCTACTGCGGATTATTGGCATGAAGCGAGGGAGAAAATTGCCGAAGCCAGACAAATCATTCTCCATGAATTAAACTTGCTCAATTGGCTGTCTAACTTTGCATCTTAGGAAATAGCGCCATGACAGAAAATCAAAATCAACCCAGAGAATATGATGCCGTCAAAGGCGGTGAATCTCAAGTGCCATTGGGTGCAGCCGTTTTAGGGGGGATTTCCGGCGTTAAGAGTCGTTTGGCTTCACCGATTGTCGAGGTGAAAATTGCTGCACTGTCTGAAGCGCTCAAATATGGAGATGCAGGTTTAGATTTAATAATTGGCGCGCTGCAAAATGAATCAATGCAAGTAAAATTAGCTGCCTATTCACTGCTGAAAGATAGGGATGACTTAAAGCTTCAACCCCATTTCCCTCAAGACTATCTCCCTACATTTGACTTTGATGTCATCACAGTCGATGCTGAAGGAAAAGAAAATAGTCGCAGCCGTCATTATGCTCGCTTTTTTCCCGAAGATTTAGGGAACGGAGTTATGCTGGAAATGGTTTATATTCCCGGCGGCACTTTTATGATGGGTTCGCCAGCAACAGAGGAAGACGGAGTTATGCTGGAAATGGTTTATATTCCCGGCGGCACTTTTATGATGGGTTCGCCAGCACCAGAGGACAGTTTTGAAAGTCCGCAGCATCAAGTAACAGTACCGGCTTTTTTTGCAGGCAAATATCCCATCACCCAAGCACAGTGGCAAGCGGTGATGGGCAACAACCCATCTTGTTTAAAAGGTGAAAAACTTCCTGTTGCAGGTGTATCGTGGCAAGATGCTGTCGAATTCTGTGGCAAACTCTCACAAAAAACCGGGAAAAAGTATCGCCTCCTGAGTGAAGCAGAATGGGAATACGCCTGTCGTGCGGGTACGACAACCCCATTTCATTTTGGGGAAACCATTACCCCGGAATTAGTCAACTATGTCCACTATGACGGAAGCAGCCCCTACGCAACTGCTCCCAAAATACTTTACCCTGAACAAACAAGCGATGTAGGGATTTTTCCCCCCAATGTCTTTGGGCTGTACGATATGCACGCTCAGGTTTGGGAATGGTGCAGGGATAGGTGGCATAGCAACTATAACGGCGCACCAACTGACGGAAGTTCCTGGGAAACTGGCACAGATAATAAGCGAGTGCTGCGTGGCGGTTCCTGGGACGAGTATGTAGTCCTTTGCCGCTGTGCCTATCGTTACTCGAAGTCGGCGGACTCCAGGTGTACGAAGTGGGGTTTTCGCGTTGCGGTGGCGTCGGTTTCTTCCTCGTCCTAGTTTTCCCGGCGAGGACTCTTCTCTACCCTTTTACCCTTTAAATGATTCGGCGGTTGAAACCGCAACTACACAAACAAAGTCCGCCTACGCGGACTAATAGATATGAATGGAATTTGCACGCTAGCCAACGACACAGTTTACGATCAACTAATTGCCTTACTCAACAGTATAGAAGTTATCTTAGGCTCAAATACTCCTGTCTGTATTTATCCTTTCGACGACCAGATACAGCAAATCAAAGCTGAAATTGTTAACCGTCCCAACGTGTTTATTTATGAAGATAGCGCCTCAATTCAGCGATGGGATAAATTCATGCAAGCAGCCGCACCAGAGCGTTTGAACCGCAAAAAATTTCGGCTTTACGGCGCACACAGGCGCTTTTGCGCTTTCGACGCCCCGTTTGAAAAATTTATCTACATGGACGCCGATACTTTGGTAATGAATTCCCTTGATTCGGTTTTTCAGAAGTTAGAGGAATCTGATTTTGTGGTTTATGATTTTCAATTTCGCGACCCAACTAAAGTATACAATCTTCAGTCACCAAAACTCCTAAAAGTTTTTGAGCAAAATCGGATAGATTCGGAAATATTTTGTTCTGGATTTTATGGCAGCAAGCAAGGATTGTTTGAGCAAAATACTAGGGAATGGCTGTTAGCTCAACTGCAATCTGGCGAGGCGGAAATTCTCTATGCAGGTGCGGGAGAACAGCCTTTGCTCAATTATATGGTGATGAAAACGGGGATGAATAGCTATAATTTTGCTTACAGTCTCCCGGATGGCGAAAAAACCGGGTGTAGCGTCACTTCCAAACATTTTGAAGAGCAAAATCAGATTTTGTACGACAAGGGAAACCGCCTTACTTACATTCATTATATTGGTGTGCCGCCGGATTTAATTTGGAGAGTTTGTGCGGGCGAAAATATTGAGTTTCCCTATCGCGATTTGTTCCTGCATTACCGCTATCTCCGCGAACCCTCCAAGCGTCCGATTTTTGCCCAAGCGCCAAAGTCTTATACTGAGGTTTCTGCGCCGAATTTGTTAAAAAGGGTATTGAGAAGGTTGAGGATAAATGTATGAGTCGCGGTATTTATATTGTTGCGAATGATAAGGTGATCGAAAGTGCGATCGCCCTTTTAAACAGCATACGTCTGTACAATTGTCAAGTACCTGTTTTTCTGATTCCCTTCGACGACAATTATCAGCAAGTCGCAGCCGCCCTCAGCCGTCTCCACGACGTGCGATTGTTCCCAAATCTGGAGTTTGTGGAACAGTTTAGCAGAGAAATTGGTCAAATGTTCGATCGCAACTTTTTAGCCCTCCCCAACAAAATGCGAAAACTCGCCGCCTGGTTTGGCCCGCTTGACGAATTTCTGTACATCGATACCGATATCATCGTCTTTGAAGACATCGCAGCCAACCTTAACAAACTATCAGAAGTAGACTTTTTTTGCTGCGACTACCACCACCTCAGCGAAAAACTGCGAAATGTATTTTCACCACTTGTAAAAGAACAAAATATCTTTACAGACTCACAGCTTCAAGATGTATTTAACAGCGGTTTTTGGGCATCGAGAAAAGGAACTATTACCGAATCGCAAATGTATGATATTTTGCGAGAATGTTCGCAGCATCGAGAATATTTTGATTTTACTCAAAATGTCACAGACCAACCTATACTAAATTATATCATTCTTAAATTGATTTCCCAACGCTGCAATCTTGTTAAAGAGTCAGCAGCCGAACCAGGAAGCTGGGCGGGTTCCAAGCATTTTCAGGAAATAGATTATGTTCTTTATGACAAAGGCAAAAGGTTAAAATATCTTCACTGGGCTGGAATACCGATTAAATCGGGTAGTCCTTATTGGAAACTTTGGAAACATTATCGTTATCTCAATGAGGAACAACCCAATTTAGTGCAAAAGATATTTCGGGTTTTCAGTAGGTGAGGATAAAATTATATGTTGTATCATTATCAAAAAGCTTTGAAGAACAGGCAAGATGCCTGTTCCACAATTCATAAGTTTTGTTGTATTTTTGAAACCAAACAAGCTTTGAAAAACAGGCCCGATGCCTGTTCCACAATCAATAAAGTTTATTTCTTGTGGTGTGGGCATCTTGCCCGCACCTAAAAAGTAATGTATATGCACTGGGTTACTTATTAACTAAAAACTATGGCTGATGGCATTTATATTCTGGCAAATGATGTTGTTTTTGACCACTTAGTCGCTTTATTGAACAGTCTCGAAGTCAATGGCGCCAAAGATATTCCAGTTTGCATCATTCCCTATGATGATAACTTGAAAAAAGTGCGAATAGAAATTGCAACTCGCCATAATGTCACCCTATTTGACAATACCGATTCTATCCATTTCTGGGAAGACTTTGCAACTCAAGTTTGGACATCTCACCGCAAAGCTCAAAAAGTTTGGCAAGCTAAAGGTTGGCGGCAAGTTCACTGTTTGGAAATGCACCGAAAATTTTGCTGTTTTGACGGCCCTTTTGATAAATTTGTCTATTTTGATGCGGACACTCTGTTAATGGGTTCTCTGGATTACATCTATCAAGAACTTGAGAAATTTGATTGGGTAGCCAACGATTTTCAATACAAATCTGACCTCAATTATGTATTTGATTTATCATCCCAAAAACTCGCAGAAATGTTCAATTTTGACCGACTACAATCTCATATTTTTTGTGCGGGTTGGTTTGGTTCAAAAAAAGGTATTTTAAATCGAAATAACTCAAGCAAGCTTTTAAATAAATTGACTTCCGGAGAAGCAGAAATTTTGTCTTTGCGGGGAACTGACCAACCTTTATTTAACTATTTAGTCGCCCGTAGCGACATCTCTTTTTATAACTTTGCTTATCATCAACCTGCACAGGTAACGGGAAATCATTGGTCTTCTCAATTTGAGGTGAGAGATTATGTTCTATATGACAAAGGGCGACGGTTGACTTATTTGCACTACATGAGTATTTCGGCTGCAAAGTTTACTCGATTGTGTGCCGGCGAAGATGTTGAGATTCCCTACCGAGACGTATTTCTGCACTATCGCTATTTGAATTCGCCGGAAACACAGCCAAAACTCGCGCCTCCAAATGTGTTGGTTCGCTTGCAGAGAAATCTCAAAAATTGGGGAATTAGAAAAATTAACAATGTTCAATTTAAGCTGCGGAATTTCTGGGATAGATAGCATCTAACTGTACTCTAACTGTACAAAGACTGAATCCATTCCCATTCCCGCCTTAAACCTTCTTCTAAAGCAACCTGCGGCTGATAACCTAAGATTTTCTGGGCTTTAGACACATCCGCGCTAGTGTGTCGCGCGTCTCCCCTCGCAGCTTCCGTAAAATCTATCCGAATAGGTCGATCGACAATTCTCTGTATTGTATCAATAACTTCTTTCAAAACTACCCGACTTCCCCCACCAATATTAAAAACTTCCCCCGCAGCTTCTGGAACCTCAGCCGCCGCTAAATTCGCCGCAACGCAATCGCTGATAAACGTAAAATCCCGCGTTTGCAATCCGTCGCCGAAAATTGAAATCGCCTCATCCAACAAAATCGACTTAAAAAACTTGTGAAAAGCCATATCGGGGCGCTGTCTCGGCCCGTAAACGGTAAAATAGCGCAGCGAAGTAGTCGGAAGGCCAAAATTTTTGTAATAAAGCCCGCACAAACGTTCACCGGCTAATTTCGTAATTCCGTAGGGAGAAACCGGCTGCGGACAAGCGTTTTCATTTGTAGGAAAAGATTCAGCGTTGCCGTAAATTGAAGAAGAAGAAGCATAGACAAACTTTTGCAATCTGGGCGCATTTCTTGCAGCTTCTAACAATACTTGGGTGCTGTTAATATTCCGTTCGGTATAGCTGCGAAAACCATCGCCCCAGCTAGCACGAACTCCTGCTTGCGCCGCCTGATGAAATATTACCTTAACATCGGATAAAAGCGATCGCCAATTTAGAGACAAAATATCGCCTTCCACCAATTCAAAACCCGGATACTTTTCAAATCGTGCAATATTCTTGCGCTTGAGTTCCGGATCATAATAATCGTTGAACTCGTCAACACCGATAACCGTCTCGCCTCGATTTAAAAGAGTTTCTACTAAGTTAGAGCCAATAAACCCCGCCGCACCCGTAACAATTAAAATACTCATTCGATTTTAGATTTTAGATGTAAAAATTTTTACACAAATTATTGCATACGTTGTCATCTTCTTCTTTCTCTTCCTCTGCGTTCTCTGCGCTCTCTGCGGTTCAAAAAGCATCAAATAGGATAATCTTAGAGAACTATCAACCCCCTTCCTTCTGATAAAAAGAGGTTGATAGTTAACTTTCATTGTTCAAAAGAATCTAAATCCAGCGCTTGGGAACCTCCGCGTTCTAACTCGATCAAAAGCTTACCCAACTGAGTCCAAACCAGCCAGCCCGTGAGTAACGTCAGTGGCAAAGCTAAGGCATAAGAAAGTAGTTTTGGAAAGCCAAAAATCTCCATTCCCGAAGCTAAAAATACGCAAATACCGCCGGCCATTCCCAGAAAAGGCATCTGCAATGGCAGCCCTTGCAGGTTAGCCAAAGTGCTAGTAGAACGATTTTTAGACCACAGTTGTACGGATTGTTTGAGAGTTGCTTCAAATGCTACACCGGAGGCGATACCTGCTAGCAGTCCAGCCGACATTAAAAAATAGGGAGGTTCTGGAAAATAATACACGAATAATTCCTTAATTTGGGTAATTTGGGTAATTGGAATTGGGAGTGGGTAATTGAGAATTGGGAATTGGGAATCAGCAAAAGTAGAATTATTTTTCTTTCTTCTTCCCTCTTCCTTCTTCCTTCTTCCCTCTTCCTTCTTCCTTCTAATTAAAATCGAGTTAGCGCCGCTGCTCCTGCTGTGGAAAAATCCGTCAAAGCGCCTAGAGCAACGTTGAACAGGCGACTGGGCTGCAAATCTTCCTTGACTAAGTTCCACAGGCTGCGAACTTCTTCGGTGTGGATTCGATCGTCCTCAATCAAAGCTAACATTAGCTGGCGTCTCAAAAACGACCCTTCCTCGGACAGCAAAAATTGCAAGCCTAGTTGTGCTGTGGGTAGCAAGTCGAAACTGCGATCGGATCGGGCGATCGCGATCATGTCCTCTAACCTGTTCCACTGGAATTTGCCATCTTTGAATAATACCTCAATCAGACGCCGCCGCAGAGCCGGAGATTCTCCGTTCAACAAACGCCGCGCTACATAAGGATACGCCACCTCGACTATCTTGAAATCGGGATTCAGCGTCAGGGCCAAACCTTCTTCTGTCACCAGAGAGCGAATAATTAAGGCAAATTTCGCCGGCACCCGGAAAGGATAATCGTACATCAACTCCGAAAACTGGTCTGTAATCGTCTTGAAGTTAAAATCTGACACCTTTTCGCCGACGATATCACCTAATACAGATTCCAACGCCGGAACGATCGGCATAATATCTGTATCTGGTGTCAAAAAGCCCAGTTTGACAAAATCCTTAGCTAACTCTAGGTAATCTTTGTTGATCAAATGAACGATAGAATCAACCAAAGTTTCTTTAGTTGTTTCTTCCATCTGATCCATCATCCCAAAATCAATGTAAGCCATGCGGCCATCCGCTAAGGCAAACAGATTTCCCGGATGGGGGTCAGCATGAAAAAATCCGTGTTCCAGCAACTGTCGCAAACCGCTGCGGACTCCGACTTCAATTAAACTATCGGTATCCAAACCTGCGGCTTTAACACTTGCCATATCTGTCAGCTTGATGCCCTCAATCCATTCGAGAGTGAGAACGCAATTTGAAGTATAGCGCCAGTAAATGCTCGGAACTTTTACCGTCGGGTCGTCGGCAAAATTTGTAGCAAATTTCTCGGCGTTGCGGCCTTCATTGATATAGTCAATTTCCTCGAACAATTTGATACCGAATTCATCGACTATTAAACAAAGGTCGTGACCGAGATTCAGCGGCAACAAGGGGCCCAACCATCCCGCAGCCCAGCGCATTAAATAAAGATCCAGGCTCAAAAGTGGCAGCAAATTCGGTCGCTGAACCTTGACTGCTACTGCTTCCCCGGTGAGGAGGCGAGCTCGGTAGACTTGACCAAGACTTGCCGCGGCGACAGGTTCGGGGGAGATTTCGCTGTAGGTTTCGCTAATTTTGCGATCGAGTTCAGCTTCAATAATCTCGAAAGCGCGCACCGAGTCAAACGGCGGCAATTGATCCTGAAGTTTGATCAGTTCTTCGAGAAAGTCTTTGCGGATCAAATCCGGTCTGGTAGAAAGGGCTTGGCCGACTTTAATGAAAGTGGGGCCCAAGCGAGTGAGTATTTGTCGCAGGTGGGCGGCCCGTTCCGGCTGGTGTGCTGCGACTTCGTGCTGCCAACTGTCCCACAGCATCCCCAGCACGAAGCCCGCAAAAGACCAAATAACGGTAATTGCGCGCCAAATTGCTTTCCAAGGACGGTTGCGGTAATACTGAGCGATCGCTTGTGGATCGTAGCGTCTAGCCTGAGTGAATTGATACTGAGGCACTCGTTTATTTTCCTCTTATCTTCTGAAAATTACAGGTTAAATTGAGAATTGGGCATCGGGCATCGGGCATCGGGCATTAGGCATCGGGGATTGGAAGTCGAAAATTCAAACATTCTTTATTTTTCCTTCTTCCTTCTTCCGACTTCGATCGGGCTTCTTCCCTCTTCCTTCTTCCTTCTTCATCATTGACCGATCGCATTGCAAGTTTTAGGCGAGCGGAAAATGCACCCGTTCGATGCGGATTGCTAGCCTAAATTTGTTTCTTTTCATTAAATATAGTACATAAAAGTACAAGTGATCGGTCAAAATACTTAACGGCTCTCCCTGACCGGTGCATATTTTTACAGCACTGCAACCCTGCAATTCTTTTCTCCTCCTGCATTTCCCTCGCTGATGCCATCGCGCCAAAGCTACCGGATGCGATCGGCCTTTGCCAAGCAATCTTTCAGACCATAAATCGTCCGCTCTTGTTGATCCCTCGACAGTTCCGGGAACATCGGCAAAGACAAGACTTCGCGACAAACTTGCTCAGCCTTTGGCAACTGACCTGCTTGATAAGCCAAAGATTTGTAAACAGGTTGCAGGTGCAAAGGTAACGGATAGTAAACCATCGAACCGATGCCGCATTCCTGCAACTGAGCCCGCATCCAATCTCGAAAATCGCCAGAGGGATTTTGCGCGTCTTCTGGACTTGTCAGCCGGATCGTGTATTGATTCCAAACTCCTTTTGCTTCCGGCAATTCTTTGGGGACGGCAACTCCGGGCACGCGGGAGAGAAATTCGCTGTAAAGTGCCGCTTTCTCCTGCCGCTGCGCGTTCCAACTGTCGAGATACCGCAATTTAATGCTGAGAATCACCGCTTGCAGGGCATCTAAACGGCTGTTGTAGCCGATTTCTTCGTAGAAATACCTAGAAGACTGTCCATGTTCTTTGAGCATTCGCATCGAAGCTGCGAGGGCTGGATCATTGGTCGTCACCGCGCCACCGTCACCGCAAGCGCCTAAATTTTTGGTCGGATAAAAACTAAAGCAGCCAACATGGCCGATGCTGCCGACTTTTCGAGATTGCCACTCGGCCCCGACAGACTGGGCGCAATCTTCAATTACGGCTAAATTGTGTCGAGTCGCAATTTCCATCAACCGAGTCATGTCTACCGGTTGGCCGAAGATGTGCACTGGCATAATTGCCTTGGTTTTGTCGGTAATTGCCGCTTCGAGGAGCTCAACATCCAGATTAAAAGTATCGCTGTCAATATCGACAAATACTGGAGTCGCACCGACGGCGCTAATTGTCTCAGCCGAAGCAAAAAAGGTAAAAGGAGTGGTAATCACTTCATCGCCGGGGCCAATTTTGAGAGCTCGCAAGGCCAAAATCAGCGCATCTGTGCCAGAGTTACAGCCAACGCACTCGGAAACTCCAGTGTAGTCGGCGAACTCTCGTTCAAAACTCTTCACGGCTGGGCCGCCTACGTAGCCGCCAGAGGCAAGCACTTTTTGCACCGCAGCGCTTATCTCGTCGCCAATCTGCGCGTATTGGCGGGTTAAGTCGAGGGGGGGAACATTATTCACTCTTCACACCATAAATTTCAAGCATTATCAAAGCAAATTCTTGCAGCAAAACTGTTTTCCAGAAACCTTTATTGCAATATCTTATATTTGGACAGGCAAACAATCACGTTATCTAAAGGGTGGGCCGGTGTTAATTGAGCTAGATTTGACAGATTTGGGTTGGGCTTTGGGGATGGTGGCGATCGCGATCGGGCTTTCGGCGTGGCAGGGATTGGGGCTGGAGGGGGCGATCGCGATCGCCGCAGGGCGCACCCTGATCCAGCTAATCTTAGTCGGATACGTACTCGCAGTCGTATTTGACCCGGATGGAAAAAATCCTTGGCTGGTTTTAGCAGTTTTAGCAATCATGCTGACAACTGCTAGCATGGTTGCCAGCAACCGCATCAGCAAAAAAATCAAGAACTTACTGCCCTTAGTTTGGGGTTCAATTTTTATCAGTACGGCCTTGACTCTCGCCTATACAAACTTACTAATTTTGCAACCTGACCCTTGGTACGAACCGCAATACCTGATTCCTTTAGCGGGTATGATTTTGGGCAATGCCATGAACTCCGGGGCGATCGCCGGCGAAAGACTTGTCAGTACAGTTAATAGCAGCCAGTTAGAAATAGAAACCCATTTAAGTTTAGGTTCCACGCCGCAGCAAGCAGTAAAACAGTACCGCAAAGACGCGATCAAAGCTGGATTAATCCCGCTCTTAAATACAATGACGGTGGTAGGAATAGTAACTTTACCGGGAATGATGACAGGTCAAATGCTGAGCGGTGTCAGTCCTCTTGATGCCGCATCTTACCAGATTTTAATTATGTTTGTGTTAGCGCTGGCAACTGTAATCGCAACTCTGCTGTTGACTGAGGGATTGTCCCGGAAGTTTTTCAATCAAGATGCACAATTGATCAAATGGTAATTGGGAATTGGTTATTGGTAACATCATGTGGGTATGAACTTGCATTTGGCACTATTTTTAAGAACAGGCAAGATGCCTGTTCCACAAAGAGTGAGTTTTATTGTGGGGTGGGCGTCTCGCCCGCCCGAAAAAAACAATTTAGATGCCAGATAGCTTATCTATTAAACCCGCAGTATTTTTAAGAACAGGCAAGATCCTGTTCCACAAGACTTAAGTTTTCTTGTGGGGTGGGGGGAACAGGCAAGATGCCTGTTCCACAAAGAGTGAGTTTTCTTGTGGGGTGGGCTTCTAGCCCGCCCGAAAAAAACAATTTAGATGCCAGACAGCTTATCTATTAAACCCGCAGTATTTTTAAGAACAGGCAAGATGCCTGTTCCACAAGACTTAAGTTTTCTTGTGGGGTGGGGGGAACAGGCAAGATGCCTGTTCCACAAAGAGTGAGTTTTCTTGTGGGGTGGGCGTCTCGCCCGCCCTGGTCATCACTAAGGATAAATAGCCATGATTCAAAGTCCCACTCAACCAGTAACCTTTGAAGAATTTGTCGAATGGAAACCAGAAAACCGACGTTACGAACTGCACAACGGAGGGATTATTGAAATAGCCCAGCCACCGGGAAAACATGAAGAAGTTATCGGTTTCTTAGCCTCGAAATTAACTCTTGAATTTGTCAGGCTAAACCTTCCGTACATAATCCCCAAACAAGCATTAGTTAAGCCGCCGGAAAATGAATCAGCCTATTCGCCCGATATTTTGATATTAAACCGCCCAAATTTAGCATCAGAACATCTGTGGCAAAAATACTCAACTGTGACTCAAGGCGCATCAATTCCGCTGGTTATTGAAGTAGTTAGCACGAATTGGCAAGATGACTACATCAAAAAAGTAGGCGAATACGAACTAATCGGGATTCCTGAATATTGGATTGTGGATTATCTCGGTTTGGGTGGCCGCAGGTTTATTTGCAATCCCAAACAACCAACGATATCGGTTTATCAGTTGGTTGAGGGCGAGTATGAGGTGAGTTTGTTTCGGGGAAATGATAGGATTGAGTCGCCAACTTTTCCCGAGTTAAATTTGACGGCACAACAAGTTTTTCAGGCGGGATTGACTACGGATGAAATAGCTGGGGGTGCGTGAGTGTAAATATTGCGATCGTTCAGACAGATTTTTTGCCCTCACGCACCCTACAAATACAACTACTTCGGTTCGTGACTCCCAATCCGCTTGCCTTCGCTATCGTACACCTGCATCGGAATTTTCGCGTTTTCGGCGATCGCCTCCAAAGCTTTTTGCAATGTTTGAACGTGCTGTTCTACAGCTTGGCGAGTCTTCACAGCATTGTTGTTGTTTGCTTGGATGAAGGTTTGTTGCAGTTTCTGCACGTAACCTGGAGTCATCTGCACGGCAATCAAACCTTTGCTAACAGTATAATCGCAAATTTTGGGGTTGCCTTTACAAGTTCTATCTAAATCGGTGCGGGCTTTTTGCAGGTTTCTTTCTTCCTGTAACCTTACTTCTGCTTGCTGCAATGAAGTTTTGTAGGAAGCGATCAGCGGTTGGGCTTTCTGAGAATAGGCAGTTGCCGTCGGCACTTGCTCCGCGTAACTCAAAGCTCTTCGCCAGGATTCTGATGCTTTAAACCAGGCGTTTTTGCCCTCAAAAATTTGAGCTTCGGCTGCTAAAGTCACAGCTTGAGTATACGCATTTTCCGAAATTCCTTCGACATTTTTGCGCTCGCGAGCTTCTGAAAGTTTGGTTTCGTATTTGGGAACTAACAGTTTAGCTTGTTGGTAAGATGTCGTGCTCGTGGGAATTCCTGATAGGATTTCGAGGGATTCTTCCCAACCTGATTGCACTTGAGCCCAAGTCTCGGCTGTCTGAGCTACTGCTTCGCGAGCTTCTGCTATTTGGGCTGTACTTTTGGCGGCGAGCAGCGTTTTTTCGGCTTGTTTCTCTGTGCTTAACTGCCGATTTCCAGTTGCTAAATTCTTCCGGTATTCCTGCTTTTTTTTCTGAGCAAACGGATAAACTGGGCTCTCTGGGGGGATTTCTCCGAGTTCGGCCATCGCACTTTGCCACAGAGCTTGCGCTTCCTGCCCGTCCTCGGCAGAATAAGGCGGATTTTGGGTTTTCTGGGCTGCTGACTGTGCGACGCGCGCTGCATCGATCGCAGAGTTTAAATTCTGATTTTGCGAACGGTAGCTTTCCAGAGCGCTTTGAGCTTCACCGCGATGAATTGACCAGGGGGGAATCGGTTCCAAAAGGGCGATCGCCTGTTTTAACTGTCGCTGCGCTTCTTGGGCGCTGTTGGCAACTTTTGACGTTTTCAGCGTCTTCGTCGAATTCTCGCTCAACTGTTTGGCATTAGCTAAAGCACTACATCCTCCGATGACGCAGGGCCGGCTCAGCATATAATAACCGCCTGCTAAAATTAGCGCCGCCATGCTGACCATTCCTGCTGCAGCCAGCATCGCAAACGGTGAATGCTTGGGTTTTGGGGCAACTGTTACCGCTTCCATATCCAGCGGATTGAAGGGATTGTCTCCAATATCTGCCGGGATTGCAGCTACCCTAAAGGCGATCGGCTCGGAATTGCTCGAACTCTCAGACAAATTGGGAAAATATTCTTCATCCCACGCATCTTTCCCATCCGTTTCTAACGGTATCTCCTCCTCTACATCCGCCGTCTCGGCAACATTTTCTGTTAAGACTATCCCGGTTTCTTCTGCGGGGATATTCTCTGTTTTTTTGAACAACTGCACTGTTTTTGGTCTTGACAAAACAGGGTTGTGCATGGTAAAAGAATGGAAAGCATAAGGCTGTTTTTGCCCGGTAATTTTTAGGCAAAGTCCAATCTGTTGAATAGATTCTGGCTCTATTTCGAGAATTGCTGCTTCTAGCACCGCAAAAGTCGGTTTGGCTTTGAGAACTAAACTGCGCGGGTGTTCTCCCACAACCGTTAAAGATTCATCTCGAAAATCGCAACTAATATAAAGCGGTAATTTTTTAAATCCGGCTGCTTGCAAGTGCTGCTGCAATTTTACTTCTAGAATTTGGGCGTTGCTTTGTCGCGTTGCTACTGTCATATTTTCTCCTCTGTCTGATCTCACCACTTTCGATTTTAGATTGTGAATTTTAGATTTTAGATTGCAGAACTGTCGGGATTTTTGATTGGTTTGAACTTGGGCACCGATTCATTCCAAATCTTAACTCTAAAAATTCAAATTGCAACAAAATCTTAACTCTCAAATCTCAACTGACAAGGCCTGCCCATAACTTTCGCTGTAATAAACTTGACTCACCTCAAAACGTCCGCCATATTGTTTGAAAGGTTCTGCTGCATAACCAAGCGGCAGCAAACAGCAAACATCTACTTCTTCGGGAATTTGAAAGGCTTCTTTCACCTTAGCGCTGACAAAACCTTCCATCGGACAACTGTCTAGCCCAAAACTTTTAGCTGCAATCATTAAGTGAGCTACTGCGATCATTGTATGTCTGTTTGTCCAAGTTTCTAGGGAATCGAAGCAGGGACGGTTCTCGAACAATTGCGGGATTGCTTGTCGCATATAACCGGCTAAATTGTCATTCATTGCGCCTGCAGCTTGGCCTAATTCGATGACGGCTTCGGTATTTTCGGGGCCGGCGGCGCGTCGATCGCCACAGCAAATTAATACTGTTGGGGCTTCTACCACTTGGCGCTGATCGAAGGCGCAAGCTTTTAATTTTTCTTTGCTGGCTTGGTCTTGAAGTACGATAAACCGCCAAGGCTGCAAGTTGTAACCAGAGGGCGATCGCACTCCCAACCGCAAAATCTCTGCCAATATGGCTGGGGGAATCGGATCGGGTTTGAAGCTGCGGGCGGCGCGGCGGCTTTCGATCGCGGTTTTAACATTAATTGAAGGTTGGATTTCAATTGGCATGGATAATTGTATTTGCTAATTGGGCATTAGGCATTGGGCATTGGGCATTGGGCATTCGGAATTGGGCATTGGGCATCGGGCATCGGGCATTGGGCATTGTTATTTGTTATTTGTCCGATGTTATTTGTGAGTGGCTACCAATAACTAATAACTAATGACTAATGACTAATGACTGCTGACTCATCCCAAACCCAACTCGCGCTTGAGCAAATTAATCGACTTAGAGCCGATGTAATTTTCGGAGCATATCAGTTGCGGGGGACGAATAATATCTTCTCTAGCCACATTGATGGCAGCTTTTACTGTAGCAAAACTCGGTTGGTCGCAAAAAATTGTTCTGGCCGATCGCACGATCGAGTTAATCTTGTAGGCGTCTGACAGCAATGCCGTCATCACCAGCAAATCCTCTCCCCGGATGCTGTGGATGATGACTTCGGTCGATCGTAGCATTCCCGGACTCAGGCTGACGAGACCCAAATAACTGTCTTTGGGCAAACTCCCGACTAGCTGAATTTCCTGGCTGTAGTCGTAGATGTCTACGGGAATAACTCGCACAGAACGCGGTGCCGAAATCGATTCTGCTTCTCCGATAAAATATCGACTCGTGATCACAGTTCCCGAAGAGATTTGATCCAAAAAATGACCTAGCTGTTCCATCGGCACTAACTGTATGGGAATGCGAAGAGCTTGTTCGAGTTCTTTCGCCATCAGTTCACCCACGCCGATGTCTTCTGTGGGGGCTGTGACGACCACGCGGGCGCTGCACCTGAGCCGCCAGTCAATTTCGGCCAAAAATAATTCCCTCGCTTGGTTGAGCGTACAGCCCTGTCCCAGCAGTTGATCGATACTTCCTTGCACTATTTTGTTGGCAAGGGGATATTCTTCGAGGATCGGAGATTTGAGTTTGTTGCCGTGTTCGTTGCCTAGGGCGCGGACGTAAATACCCGATCCTGCTTGGGCTTCTACGAGTCCGGTATTTTCAAGCTGTCGGTATACTTTGCTGATGGTGTTGCGGTGCAAACCCGTCTGCATGGCTAGCTGTCTGGTGCTGGGTAAGCGGTGTCCGGGTGGAAATTGTCGCGAGGCGATCGCAAACCTGATTTGATTGAATAGTTGGGTGGATGCTGGAATATCGCTATCTGTTTGAATATGAAATTGAACCATTATTAAAGGCTCCGACGACTTCAACTTAGTATTTATATAACGTCGAGTACCGCGCCTAGGATTGCTCCGATATCTCTGTCTATAGCATAATCTTATTTGGTTGATCTGCAGCAGCCATTCTGCCACAGGGCGATCGCGCCGAAGAGACGATTAATCGCAGCCTCCGGAGTTTCCCTCAACAATCAGGTAATTTCAAGTCTTAGTTTTATTTACTCTGAGATTTTGAGCTCGCTTGCTATTTTTCTACCCGTCAGCAAATAAGTCCGCATTTCCCCTTTACCTTTAATCTCGATCTCGCCACGATCTTCAAATTCATATTTATCCTGGAGCAACTCATAAGTATAATGGCTGACTTGAATGCGACCTGGTATGCCGTGAGATTCCATGCGGCTGGCTGTATTCACGGCATTTCCCCACAAATCGTAAATGAATTTTTTAGTGCCGATTACCCCCGCTACCACCGGCCCGCTATTAATCCCGATGCGGAGGTCAAATTTCGCGTCTAGCTTCACATTTAATTCCTTAATTGCTGCTAGCATATCCAGCGCCATTTCGGCGATCGCCTCTGCGTGGTCTGGACGTTTAATGGGAATACCTGCTGCTACCATGTAAGCATCCCCGATCGTCTTGATTTTTTCTAAGCCGTGCTTCTCACTCAGTTGGTCAAAAGTTGAGAAAATTTCATTCAGTAAGTACACTAATTTAGTGGCGGACATGGTAGTAGAAATTTGGGTAAAATTTACCAAGTCAGCAAAAAGAATTGTTGCTTCTTCAAACTTGTCTGCAATTACCCCCGGTTTATACTTCAACCTGTGGGCTATCGGTTCGGGCAAAATATTTAGCAGTAAACTTTCAGTTTTTTTCTGTTCTTTCCTGAGGGCAGATTCCATCTGCCTGCGCTTGGTTATGTCGTGGAAAAACACAGAAATGCCGTCGTGAGAAGGAAAAACGCGGACTTCCAACCACACTTTTAAGGGACGATAATAGTTTTCAAAAGCCACTCCAATTTGTGTAGCTACAGAGCCATGATACTCTTTATAAAAATCAGAATTTACGAATTCGGGAAACTCTTTCCAAAAAATTTTCCCATAAAGTTCTTCCTGGGAGCGATTCAAAAATTGCGCTCCTTTGTAATTGACGTAAGTAAATCGCCACTGGGTGTCTAAAGCAAAAAAAGCATCGCTCATTCCTTCTAAAAAATTGACAATTTGCTCGTCTGTAGAACGGAGTTTTGCTTCTACTTGTTTGTTCCTGATTTGTGCGCGCTTTAGTTTAGTCAGATTTATTCGCAACTCCATGTGGTTGATAACTTGCCGTCCTAAAGTCCGCAGCGCTTCTAGCTGTTCTGGGGTGAGAGTACGAGGAACTGTATCTAGGGCGCACAAAGTGCCGATCGGATAACCATCAGGAGTGACTAGCGGGGCTCCAGCATAAAACCGAATATTGGGATCGGAAGTTACTAGCGGATTGCTGACAAAGCGATCGTCATCTAGAGCATTGGGTACAACTAGCAATTCGTTGGGATTTAAAATAGCGTGGGCGCAAAAAGCTGACTCTCTCGGAGTTTCTGGCACTTCCAGACCCGCTTTGGATTTAAACCACTGTCTGTTAGAATCTATCAAACTTACTAAAGCAATAGGAGTGCCGCAAATATAGGAGGCTAAAGCTGTTAGATCATCAAAAGCTGCTTCGGCTTCTGTATCTAGAATATCGTAGCGGTGAAGTGCTTCTAGCCTCTCTTCTTCGTTGCTGGGCAAAGGTGCAGCTTGCATCGGAGGCTGCGAGGATATAGGTTTACGAACACTGCGTGGAAGTATTATTGCTGCGAATTTTCTGACTTGCGAGATCACTTTTTTAACTAATATCAAAAGACTTGTGTGCCAACCTTTCTTCATCTTTATTTATTTATTTTCACCTTTAATGGAACTGCGTATGTGCGATCGAAGTCGGCTCTACTTACGTATTTACCGCCACTAACTCCTCAATCTGGGGAGCTTTTGTGGGCAATTTCCCTGTCAATACTTCTCTACCTTCTTCGGTGACAAGTATATCATCTTCTATGCGTATCCCCCGCACATCTGCGAATTTTTCCAACTCGTCCCAGTTTACGAAACCTTGATATTTTGCCGGATTTTCGGGGTTATTTAAGATTGCGGGAACTTGATAAAATCCCGGTTCGATCGATACCAGCATTCCCGGACGCAAAACTCGATTCAGCCGCAAAAATCCCAACCCAAACCTACTGCTTCTGCTTCTTCCGGCTTCATAGCCAGCCAAATCTCCTAAATCTTCCATATCGTGAACATCCAAACCGATTAGATGTCCGATACCGTGCACAAAAAATAGTGCGTGAGCATCCATTTCTACCAAATCTTCAACATTCCCCCGCAAGATGCCCAAATCTACTAATCCTTCCGCCATAATTCGAGCAGCTAATAGATGAATTTCTTGATATTCCACCCCCGGACTAATTTTATCAATACAAGCATCGTGTGCTGCCAAAACTACATCATAAATCGCTCTTTGAGTCGGAGAAAACTTGCCAGAAACCGGCCAAGTGCGAGTCACATCGGCCGCCCATCCCGTTGATGTTTCCGCACCGACATCTGCTAACAGCAAATCTCCTGTTTGTAGGGAATTGTGATAATGTTCGCTGTGCAGCACTTCTCCATGCACCGTCACGATACTAGGATAGGCATAGGTCATATTTTTGGAGATGATGACACTTTCCATTGCAGCGCGCACCCCTGCTTCAATTTGAGCATTTCGAGTTGCCGCCATCCCCGCTTTGTGAGCTTCTACAGTAACAGCCGCAGCTTGACGCAATTCGGTCAAACTGCCTGCATCGTGGCTCAGGCGCAGAGATACGATCGCCTGAGTTAATTCTAGGTCGATTCCGGTTGGCGAGTTGGGCGGTGCAAGAGGGCGATCGAGAATTTGAGACTGTTGCAACTGAGTCCAAGAATCCTGAACGGCGATCGTTGCTGCATTTGTGGATCGGGCTTTCAATTCGGCCATTGGAAAAGCAGCATCAGCCCCAATTAGTTCGGCAATTTCTGCTCTTTTTGGCATTTCCCCGTGCCAAAGCGTGCTGCTAGCAGGTGCCTCATCTAAGAACAATTCTAATTTGCCCGATTCTAAGCGAATCGCAGCATTTTCTAAGGGCAAACCAGCAAAATATAGAAAGTGACTGCTGGCACGAAAGGGATAAGTAAGTGCCGGATAGTTGCGAGGAAGGCTGCGGCCAGACCAGAGAATTACCGGAAAATTAATTAAATCGGCCAGTTTTTGCCGCCGTTGCTGTAAAGTATTAGTTAACAAATCATAATCTTGTGTAATTGTCATGGGTAAAAACCGATAATTTTGAGTTGGGTTTGCAATAAAACGGAAGTCGTTTGAGTCTCGGCATTAAAGCAATAAAGTTCTGACTGCCAACTTGGCAGCAACTTTTGGAAAAAGTCTCCTCTTGCTCTGATTTTTTGCTATCATTTTTAGGGCGGTCTTTTTTATCGTATTTGTCGTCATCGTCGGCATAATTGTGTTAAGCAAGAACCCTGCCCGACTGGGAAAAAAATGCTAAAAGTGTTACTCCGCAGGCAATTAGCAGAAGTGTCACCACACCCGCAATTAGTCAAATTCGTTTGTCTGGTTTTTGTTGATTTGGTGATGTGAGCGATCGCCTCTATTGACTGTTGGATATTTGAGACTTTAAAGTATAAGTAAAATTCACTGTAGTATAAAACATGAAAATTTCTCACAAAGCTCCTCAAACTTCAGCGCAAGTACGCGATTGGCCGATCGCACACTTACCGGGATTGAGCAAGGAAAACCAATCTCAACTGGAACAGTGCAGTATCACCACAACCGGACAACTAATTCGCATGACCAAAACGCAGGCGGCGAAAGTGTTGCTAGCCCATCAATTACAGATTAACATTCAATATATTAATAAATGGGTAGCGATGGCAAATTTAGCTCGAATTCCAAGTGTAGGCTGTCAGTATTGCGGCCTGTTACTGCACGCCGGCGTTGCTTCTCCGGCTCAATTGGCTCAAATGCCCGTGGAGAGATTACACCAACAAATTTTAAGGCTGCACGTAGCGACAATGCAGCGCAATGACTTGACTCCTTCAGTCGATCGCGTGCAAAAATGGGTTCAACAAGCGAGATTAGTCAGTAGTCATTAGTCAGTTATCAGTTGTTAGTTGTTAATTGTTATTAGCCAACATTCAGCAGTCAACAGTCAACAGTCAACAGTCAACAGTCAACAGTCAACAGTCAACAGTCAACAGTCAACAGCCCACAGCCCACAGCCAACAGTCAACAGTCAACAGTCAACAGTCAACAGGCATTATTATGTCAATTCAAGTTTACGGAATCCCCAACTGCGGAACCTGCAAAAAAGCTTTCCAGTGGCTCAAAGATAGCGAGGTAAATTACGAGTTCATTAACACAAAAGAACAGCCACCGACTCGCGAAACAATTCAAAGCTGGGTAGCTGCTTTGGGTTTTCAACCCATGCGAAATACTTCGGGTCAATCTTACCGCGCTTTGGGCGATGACAAGAAAAATTGGACTAGCGAACAGTGGGTGGAGGCTTTTGCTAAGGATGCGATGCTGCTGAAACGTCCTCTTTTCGTTAAAGATGGAACGGCTGTTTTAGTAGGTTTCAAAGAAGACGTAATTAGAGAAAAACTGGAGCTTTCAAGGGGCTAAGTTCAGTCTGTTGTTCGCCGCAAAAACTTAAGTTCGCCCATATCATCCGAGAAACCCCAACGCTCGTAAAACGGCATCATGTTTGGTAAACAATTAAGATAAAAATGCTCGACACCTTGCAGTTCGGGATGACTTAAGACTGCATCCATCAACTTCGCACCCAGTCCCATCTTTCTGTGTGTCGGCTTGATAATGACATCAAAAATCATGGCTCTGTATACGAAATCGGTGATGACGCGGGTAACGCCAATTAGCCGATCGCTCTCATCGACACAACCAATGATAACATCAGTCGCCGCCAGCATTTTCACCACATCTTCCCGCGTCCGCTTGTCGCTCCAAAACTCGTTTTTGTACAAATCCATCAAGTCGGAAACCTGGCTTTCGGTCAAAGTTTCGACAATTCGGTACTTATCAATTTTATCGGTCATACTCTACTTTACCGTAATCTAGTTTAATTGCGCGATCGGCTAAATCAAAATAGCGATCGTCGTGACTAATCACAAACACCGTTTTCCCCCGTTGCTTCAACTCCGGTAACAACTGCTTGTAAAAAATATCCCGGAAAAACGGGTCTTGATCCGAAGCCCATTCATCAAACAAATAAATCGGTCTATCTTCCAAATACGCAGTCAGCAAAGCCAGCCGCTTTCGTTGTCCCTGAGACAAAGCCGTAGTTGACAAAACTCCATCTTTCACCTGAACTTTATTTTCCAAATGAAACTCGCGCAAATATTCAGCAGCCTGCTTGTCCAAATCGTGATTAGTCATCCCTAAAAGCCTTTCAAACAGATAAAAATCCGAAAAAATCGCAGAAAAATGCTGCCTGTACCACTCTCTATTTTCCTCAGTAATTGGCTGGCCATCGAGGAGAATTTCTCCCGATTCAGGAATATACAAACCAGTGATTAACTTAGCTAAAGTAGACTTTCCGCTGCCATTACCGCCAATTATAAACACCAATTGACCGGGATGAAACTTCAAATTCAGCTCGCCCAAACTAAAATTACTGTCTTCTTTTTCTCCCGGATAGCTGTGAATTACTCGATTTAACTCCAGTGTCTCCCACTCAGCATTGTGAAACGGTTTAACCGTTGAATTCATCTCAGATTGACTCGCCAAAGCCAATCCCATTCTCTCTATCTTTTCCACAGAAGTATTAGCACGAAAAATCGCCGGCAACCTTTGCAAAATATTCTGAAATGGAGACATCAAATAGGTACTTGTCAGAATATAAGCTGACAAAACAGGTGTAGAAACTGGCACAAATTTCGGCAAAGCAAACAGCAGCAAACCCATGAGCATAAAAAACAGCAACTGACCGACTCCAATCGCAACTGCACCAGTATTCAAAGCAGTCACGTTATAATCGCGGGAAGCATCAGCACTCACCTGCAATTGTTCCGTAAAAAACTCTTGGCGGCGCAAGGAATGCAGTTTAAGTTCCTTAATTCCATCAGTAATACTGCGAAAATGCTTAAATAATGTATCTTGTTCTTCTCTGGCTAAATCGAAGAATTTCCGCATTTTGCTGAGCAACAACTGCACCGTGCCAATCATCAGCACCAAAAAACAAAAAACAACAACAAAAACCGTACCCGAAATCGTGCTTAAATAAGTTAAGCAGCCCACGACAACGGCGATATCAACACAAAGAAAAGGAATCAAAAATATAGTATTAGAAAGTGTTCCCACATCATCTGTGAGAGTTGCCAGCAAGCGGTTAGCGCCCAACTCTTCCAAATTCCGCAAAGGAGTAGACAAAATCCCACGGCTCAAACTCAGCCGCAGATTGTAAACAGCTTCTTGAGAAAGGTAGATTAACAAAAATTGGGATACAAAGCCACTCAAAAGAGCCAAGATTGCTAATCCCGCAAAATACCAGACTAAATTACCATTGGAATTGTCGCTGATTGCCCGATTAATTAGGGAAATTAACATGGCGCTGCAACCGCCGCTGATTAAGCCTGTGAGTATGGCGATGGAAACATTTAACCAAGAAGCTTTTAATAGTAACCAAATTACATTCATCGTTTACCTCTATAATAATTTTATGTGCTTTCTAGAACAGGCAAGATGCCTGTTTCACAAGAAAATTTACTTTTTGTGGAACAGGCATCTTGCCTGTTCCTAAATAGATACTTGACAAGGTTGCAACATCTCAAATACAACCCGCTCATAAATATCAGTCATTGACATTTCCAGTTCCACTGAATCGAAGGAAACTGTTGCTGTTTCTCCCTCATATTCTCGAAACAACCACTCATTAGATGCAGTTTTAATATACTGTTGGACTAAAATTTCGTAGGGGCTGACTAATAGATATTCCCGGAATTGAGGTATCGATCGATAAAACCGAAACTTATCTTCTCTATTAACATCCTCGCTATACTTAGAAAGCACTTCTACAATCAACACAGGATTTAATATTTCATTATTCCGTCCCTTGGTAAAAACTGGCTCCCCTTCAATCACCATCACATCCGGGTAAGTTCCCCGTCGATACCGAGGAATTCACAACCGCAAATCGTTGTGAAAAAGCTCATAGGGCTGCCCCTCAAGCAAATTTCCCAAGACTCTACTCAAATTTCGGATAATCCGGCTGTGATTAATACTACCACCACTCATTTGTACAATTTTTCCATCGCGGTATTCATTTCTAAACTCAGCAGTTTCCTCTAACTCCCGGTACTCATCTGGAGTATAAAACTTTTCCTTACTTTCCTTACTTTGTACTAACATTGTTGCCTCTATACTAACTTTTATCTGCCTACATCTGCGTTAATCTCCCTACATCTGCGGTTAAAAATCATAATTAACAGTATATCACAACAAAAAAGAAACGCCCAACTTCAAAGAGTCAGGCGTTTTCCACTATTTCAAAACCAGGAAAAATTAATCCCGGCGAGACACCAAATTCGATTCTATTTTCGCACCCACAACAGGTTGCACCTGACTCAATGCCGACTGCAACATGGGAGTTTTGGTAATAGCGTCATTAGCCAAATTAAACAAAGGGTTCGACAAAATTCCCGCCAAACTGGTCGCAACTAACGCGAGTATAACGCTGACCTGCAAAGGGCGCATTCCCTGAAGATTCCAGCGAACTTCGGGATAATTTTTCACCGCGTCTGACATCTCTTGAGGTTCCTTCACTACCATCATCTTGACAACGCGGATGTAGTAGTAAATCGAAACCACGGTGGTAATTAATCCCAGGATAACTAAGCCGTAAAGTCCAGCTTGCCAGCCGGCCCAGAACAGATAGATTTTGCCGAAAAATCCAGCCAGGGGCGGAATTCCGCCGAGAGAAAGCAGGCAAATACTCAACGTTAAAGTTAGCAGCGGGTCTTTTTGATACAAACCTGAGTATTCGCTAATTTGGTCGGTTCCAGTCCGCAGGGAGAACAGAATGATGCAGGCGAAAGCACCCAAGTTCATAAACAGGTAAACCAACAGATAAAATATCATGCTGGAGTAACCGGCTTCTGTTCCTGCAATCAAACCCAGCATTACAAAACCGGCTTGGGCGATCGAGGAATAAGCCAAAAGCCGCTTCATGCTAGTCTGGGCGAGGGCAACCACATTTCCCAACACCATGCTGAGAATGGCTAAGGCCGTGAATACGAAGTGCCACTGTTCGGTAAGTGCGGGGAAAGCACTTGTTAACAAGCGGATTGCTAGGGCAAAACCGGCTGCTTTGGAACCGACAGAAAGGAAGGCAACAACGGGTGTAGGAGAACCTTCGTAAACGTCAGGAGTCCATTGGTGGAAGGGAACCGCAGAGATTTTGAAGGCGATTCCGGCGATCGCAAAAACCAAAGCAATCACCAAACCGAGAGATTGACCTTCATTCACAGTAGAAAGGTTAGCCGCGATCGTACTCAGCTTAGTTTCGCCGCCAGACAACCCGTACAGCAGCGAAAGCCCGTAGAGAAACACCGCCGAAGAAGACGACCCAATTAACAAATATTTCAAAGCAGCTTCATTGGAACGCGGGTCGCGTTTTGTGTAACCCGTCAGCAAATATGACGAGATACTCAGAGTTTCCAACGAAATAAAAATCATCACCAATTCATCAGCGCCGCTGAGGAACATTCCCCCCAAAGTAGCGGTCAGCAAAATGCCGATAAATTCCGCTAAAGCAGTACCCGTTTGCAGTACATAGCGGACGGATATCAAAATAGTGACAGCCGTACTCAAAGCGATAATTCCGCGAAACACTAAACTCAAGGCATCGCTGTTAAAACCGCCCAGAAACGAGATGGTATCCGTGTTATCCCACTGCAAACACAAAGCAGCGACGGCGGCCAACAAACCCGCAACGGCAACGTAGGGAGTCCAAGCCGAGGAACTGCGGCCTACGATTAAATCGCCGACGAGAACCACCAAGAGGGTGATGATGACAATTCCCTCTGGCAAGATAGTTCCAGCATTTAGCTGGGCAGCAAGAGTAGCAAAATCCATATTTTCAGGCAGGTTGGGTAGTACAAGCCGCAAAGGCTGTAATGGGCTGTGAACTTGTAAAAATTCTTTACCAAACACAGATTGTAGCGGATTACAGCTTCGCGATCCCAGTTGGGCGGGTGTTTGTTGCCGGGGAGTTGATTCTCGGTAGCGGTTTTGCATACATTTGCGGGCATTGTAGAGATTGCCCCCTGATGTCACCTGGGACGAGAGTCGCGATCGACCATAACTGCCACAATGTAGAAAGTGAAACCAGTAATTCGGCATGACTGACTCGCTAAGTGCCGAAAAACAGCAGATTCTCAATAACTTCAACAACCGCCCCGACTACGAGAATGAATTTCACAAACAGGCTGCAACTCGGTTAGTAAAATTGGCAAAAGTGCGATCGGGCAAGCTTGTTCTAGATATATAGCAATCCTAAATCATTATCATGATTGTGATACAATTATATGCAATACTCGATCGTGACCATAAAAAAATGAATAACTTACAACTGCAACAAAAAGATAGGCAAAAAGAAATAGATTGTTTAGAATCTTTCATTAAAAGCGATATAGATGCCAGAGAACTAAAACGAGCAATAGCTGTAAGGATGGCGCTCTCAGGTAATATCTACCATGAGATCAGCAAAATTTTAGGTGTAAGTAATTTTTTTATTGGTTATTGGAAAAAACAATTTAAAACCAAAGGCATCGCCGGAATCAAACTAGGACATAAAGGGTCAAAAGGGTATTTAACAGCTCTACAAAATACTGAAGTAATCGAGTGGTTAAGAAATAAAGAATATTGGAATTTAGATGAGCTAGTTACTTATTTAGAAGAAGAATTTGGTGTGATATATAAATCAAAACAGAGTTACTATGAACTTTTTGACCGGGCGAAAATTAGTTGGAAAAAAACTCAAAAAATTAATCCTAAATTTGATAAAGAACTGGTAAAAAAAAAGACGGAAGAAATTAACGATATTTTATTTAAAAACAAGGCTGGTATAGAGTCTGGGGAAATAATAGTATTGTTTTTAGATGAATGTCATCTACTTCATGGTGATCTGACTGGTTATGTTTGGGGTCAATCCCAAATCCGAATTGAAGTCCCAATTACCAATGAAAAAGATAGACAAACTTATTTTGGCGCACTCAATTATCAAAGCAAAGAATTCCATGTTCAGAGCCATCCATCTGGTGATGGAAAATCAACAGTTAAATTCATAAAATACTTACAAGATAAATATAAAAATCGCAAGATTATCTTGATTTGGGATGGAGCTAGTTATCATAAATATGGAGAATTTAGAGACTTTTTATTAGAACTCAATGCTGCCAAAGAACCTGCTAATTGGTCAATTACTTGTATTTTATTTGCTCCCAATGCTCCCCAACAGAACCCCGTTGAAGATATTTGGTTACAAGCTAAAAACTTTTTAAGAAAGTATTGGTATTTATGTAGGTCTTTTAAGATTGTCAAGTTTCTGTTTGAGTTTTTTACTAACGAACATAAATTTGATTTCCCCAAAATACGTCAATATACTTACACACAGAAAATCATTTAGGATTGCTCTAGATATAGAAAATCATTTAGGATTGCTATAGCCACCGGAACAGGTTTAGCGGCGATTGCGGCTGCGGAGGTTGTTGGTTCTACGGGGCGTGTTTTGGGAACTGACTTTGCTTCGGGAATGTTGCGGCAAGCTCAGCAAAAAATTACCGATTTAGCATTGACAAATATCGAGTTTGAGGAAGCAGATGCAGAATTTTTAGAAGAATGTCACAATGTTTTTTGTAATTGCCTATAAATCTCATCCACCAACTTTGTGTAAAATATCAAGCTAAGGCAAGAGGAAAAATTATGCCTGTAAGTAAACCGATCGTAGATAGTATTTGCGTCGAGGCCTCAGGTATTGGCAATCAGGGTGATGTTGAATACAGAGGCGTGCATACAGCAACCAGGGAAGTAATTTTTCACAAGCGCCCCATGTCCAATGGTACGAAGGAACTCGCAGAATTTTTAGCAATTGTTCATGCCCTAGCTCATCTCAACAATCAAGGTAGGAACATACCTATTTATTCCGCTTCGGAAACAGCTATTCTGTGGGTGAGAAGCAAGAATGTGTGGACAGACTGGGAACGAAGTGAAAATAACGAAGAAATATTTAACTTAATTGAAAGGGCATTAAGTTGGTTAAAAAATAAAGATTACGCCAATGCTGTCTTGAAGTGGCATACTTCATCTTGGGGCAAAATTTCTGCTAATTTCGGTGGGGAACACCCGGTAATAAATCAGTGCCCACAGACAGTTCAACCACTAAAAACAATTGAAAACAGCGTTAATTTAACAGTGCCCAGAAGCATTGAGCAACGAGTTAACATTCTTATTTATGGAAAAACTTATCCCGTCAAGCAGCGGTTGAATAAAGCCGGACTGAGTTGGAATGGTAAGGCATGGATAGGAGCTTTGCCACTGGATTAGATTGAGAAATTGAAACAGTTATGCCATCACTATGACCTCCCGTATACGCTTAAAGGAGAGGGATTCAAAGAGTCCAGACTTCCCAGAGGTGCTCGCCCCCTCCCAAGTTCCAAGATTGCGGCAGTCATGGGAGAAGGAAAGTTTCAATGGGAAATTGAAGAGACTTTGGAGATTGAAAGTTTGCGACACCGGCAACGCAATTCCAAGGATCGAAGTTAGAAAAGGTGAAATCAGTTCACTATTGCCTCGATCGCAAAGCGCAATGATGAGCGATGCCGCAGCAAGCGCTGCTGCTACACGAATATGATTCCAGATTATCCAGTTGGCAAGGTAGCTAGCCCATAGTTTCGCGCCGTCAATGCTACTACGCTCAACTTTTGCCAGTGCTTCGTTTAGTCAATAATATTATTTCTCCCAAAAAATGCTACAATGACTCTTAGAGTTTGAGGAATACTTTATGAAAGTCAACTACCAAGAAAGAATTGATTTAACAGCAGACGAGTTAAAAATAATTCTGTCCGAGCAGCGAACTCTACCTAATAAACAAAAAATTCAGGCACTTTATTGGTTAAAAACTGGAGCGAGTCAAAGCCTTACAGATGTAGCGGAACGTCTAGGTGTACATAGAATTACTGTACATAGATGGTTAACACAATATACTGCTGGCGGTATGCCAGAACTGTTAGAAATACGGCAAGCAACTGGTAGACCCCGAGTAATTCCCTCAGCGGTAATAGCCGGACTATCAGAAAAGTTAAGTGAAGAATCCTGTGATTTTAAGACTTATAAAGAAATTGGTCAATGGATAGAAGAGAACTATCAAGTATCAGTCAAATATCAAACTTTACACAAGCAAGTACACTATCGCATGAAAGCCAACTTAAAAGAACCAAAGCCTGTGAGCAACGAAAACTCTCAGGAGCCAAGCCTCGAAAAAAAAACTAAAAAAAATTGCTCACAGTAGCTTGCTAGTTAAAGTATACTACCGCAATTTCTCCAAAAAGTTCACTCAATTAGTGGTCTAAAGGAAACTATAAATTGGCTTAAAAACGATTTTAAAAAACAAGTTTACAGACTTTCAAATCAAAGCACTAGGTAAACTAAAATAGAAATTGCCGGATTGGTGCGGGTTCAATAGCCACAGCCATTTAAGCAAAAAGTTTCGGCAGCTTACTGGTATGACTCCTACAGCTTATAGAACTCCTTGTTAGCTGGCGGATTTAGATTACCAATTGATAATAAGCGGCAATCCCGGTCGAAAATCTACCTGTTGTCCCTGGGCTTCTCCATCAAAACCAAGCTCCACAAAATATTCGGCTCCTATCCGTAACTTTAGCTGATTTGTCTCAAGCACTGCTTGAAGTTCAGGTGACGGATTATTGGCAGCAGGACTGACTAATTCTACACGAGTAATTTCGCGGAAACCAACACCATGATCCAAAGGCTGTGACTTCTGGGCCGAGTATTGATGTGGACGTTTACCAAAGGAAATTTGGAAAAGCATCGGCTCAGTCAACACATCACTATTTGTTGCCACCATTATACTCATCGTTTCAGATAAATAAGGTGGACGATATGCCCAACTAGAAAATGCAACTGTGTCCTCCGAACCTTTGGCTGGACGCAAACAGATGCCAAATGGACACGCACCATTATTCCGATTTGTCGATCGCTCCCAAAGACGAGTCAGATGAATTGGCTCAGACTGCGCCTCTTCGGGATCGTGAACCCATAACAATTCCAACATTGCGTTATGGAAAAAGAAACAGCGATTGGCTGTACCTTGTCCGTGATGAATGCGAGCTCCACCCTCAACTAAACCGAAGGATGATAAACGATTAGCTTGCGAAGCACCAATATCAGTAAGGATAAAAAGATGGTCAAATTCAAATGCCATAGCATTATTCATCGAATTGCTCGATCGCTCAAGTAATTTTAATCCCCTGTGATTGCTTTTTTTCCGATCGCCACGCTTATGCTGCACAGCGTACTGTACCAAAGTCCCAAACCTATACTCAGTAAATCTTTCCCTATCTAGGGTTTGCTGAATAATCGATCGCAAACTAAGAACAGGAGCGATCGATATATTCAAGCAGAGTTAAATATAAGTTTTTTCTGTATCGAGTCCCCCCATCTATAATTGGGGATTATCTTCAACCCAAAAACAGGTGTTCTTTTTCCAAATAGACATAAAAACACACAAAAAAGCCGACGCCACCAGGTAGCAAGGTTCATTACCAAAAAACTAATTGCAATAACTGTACCAGATGTATTATCAAGTTTTGCCATCACTCGATTGAGACCGAATCTTCGTTTCCCTTGCCCAAACTTGCCCTCAATTGCATTTCTAATTCTCTCATCTTCCAACGCTTGCTTCTTTTTTGATTTACTCACATTTGCTGGGGGTCTTCCTAGAGGGGGCCCACTGAGCCTAATTCCTCTTTCTTTGCACCACGCTCGGTTTGATATTGTACGATAAATGCGATCTGCATGAACTGACTCTGGATAATATCCTGTAAATCTATAATAAGCTTCTACTTGTGCTTTTAAGTCCCCTGATTCGTTAAAGTTATCCCAGCTCATCCGGTCTAAAAATACATATCCTTCAAAACAACTGGCTGACAGTTTGGCTCCAAACTCTACGCTTTTCCCGGCTTTTCCTCTGACTATAGGACGAATATGGGGTTGACTTAAACTTACTATTCTATCCTCAATACTCTGTTTATCGTTGTCAAATAACCACTGTTGTTGGCGAGCGACTTCTGTGAGGACTAGCAAAGTTTTATATTGCTTTTTATTCAGACCTTCTATGGTCGCACCTAAATCGATTAGCTGTTCAATATGAGCTAGGTTTCTTTTGATGTACTGAAGTTGTTTTTTAATTGCCTGTCTTCTTTTGTTTCGGGTGGGTCGTCTTTGTTTGGCTACTGCTAAGTAATCTTTTCGGGCGAGATTACGGTAGGTTCTTGGTTTTTTATGGGTTTTTTCTTTGATTTGTTTATAGAGAATGTCTAGGATTTTTTCTGTATGAACTCTGGCTCCGTTTAATAGTCCTAAGTCGGTCGGATAACTAATATCGGCTGGGGCACAGGTTGCATCTACGATCAACTTACCGCGATTGGGTGACTCATTTTTGCCGTCCGAAGCCTTTTTTTTTTCTGGTTTGATTGGGGTGAGAGAGCGCATTTTTTCGACCATGCGTTCGTTGACTTTATTGATGAGGTTCGGACTGATTCGTTGCCGAAAGTGTACTAATAGAGATGGGTCAAATGCGAGTTCATTACTGTAGCTTGATTGACCGATAAAGTATTGCAGATAGGGGTTTTCGCGAATCTGTTCTACCGTTTCGCGAGCGCTAATTCCCAGTTTTTCTTTGATGATTAATGCTCCCAATGCCATCCGAAATGATTTGGCTGGTGCGCCCTTTTCTGTGGGGAAGTTTTGGGCATATTCTGCTTCAAACTCTGACCAGGGAATTAGTTCGGCCATTTTTACCCAACGGTTGTCTGATGACAACCTTCCTCCAAAGGGCAGTTCAAACTCGGATGGGGGACTTGAGGCAAGCTCAGCTTTTCTGTACACGCTCGCACTGGGTGATGCAAGGCTTTTGTACTATTTTACCTGTTTATCTTGCACACTTTCCTTGATCGGACGATCGCATAACCAAGCCGTGTAACCTTTCTGCACTTATCCAGCAAGCCCTATCTAAAATCTAAAATCTAAAATCTAAAATCTAAAATCGATCGCCCCAACCTTCCCTAAGCTTCAAGTTACAACCAGATTGAGGAACCATCCGCCCACATCCAGCAGTCTCAACATCCAGTTACCGACAATTCTGCTAAAGTCAGGTCATCATCCGGTGCATCTTGTAGAGACGCGATTCGCAGCCTCGGCCCCGCAAGCAGTAAAATCCCATCAGCTTGTCACCTGCCACCCGATCGGCAATAACTTAAAAATTAAGGTAGTTTGAAAATAATCCCCCAAAGTTGAAAGAAGCCTTGACATCTGACCTAAACTCTCTAACTTAGACCCTCTAGCTGCGCTGCCATCCATATTTAAAAGATGCCATGTCAACCTTAGTCATCGTCGAATCTCCGACCAAAGCCCGCACCATCCGCAACTTCCTGCCCTCCACCTACCGTGTAGAGGCATCGATGGGCCATGTCCGCGACCTACCATCCTCCGCCGAAGAAATACCAGAAGCCGTTAAAGGAGAAAAATGGGCGCAACTGGGCGTAAACGTGGAAGCAGACTTTGAACCCCTCTACGTCATCCCGAAAGATAAAAAGAAAATTGTTAAAGAACTCAAAGACGCCCTCAAAGACGCCACAGAACTGATTCTAGCCACTGACGAAGACCGGGAAGGCGAAAGCATTTCCTGGCATTTGCTGCAAATCCTCAAACCCAAAGTGCCCATCAAGCGGATGGTGTTTCACGAAATCACCCGCGAAGCTATCCGCGACGCCTTAACTCACTGCCGCGATATCGACAATCGAGTAGTACAAGCCCAAGAAACTCGCCGAATTCTCGACAGACTCGTCGGTTACACACTCTCTCCGCTACTGTGGAAAAAAATCGCTTGGGGTTTGTCCGCTGGTAGAGTGCAGTCAGTCGCAGTCAGGCTTTTGGTGCGCCGGGAACGGGAACGCCGCGCTTTCCGCCAAGGTAGTTACTGGGATTTAAAAGCCCTTTTGGAAAAGGGCAAGATTTCCTTTGATGCCAAACTCGTGACAGTCGGCAAGGTGAAAGTTGCAAACGGCAGCGATTTTGATGAAAATACCGGGCAAATTATCGCCGGCCGCCGCGTACTTTTGCTGAACGAAGAACAGGCGCGGGCTTTACTCTCACGCATTCAAAACAAACCTTGGACTGTCACCAATCTCGAAGAACGGCCAGTCACCCGTAAACCCTCGCCGCCGTTTACGACCTCGACTTTGCAGCAGGAAGCTAACCGTAAGCTGCGGCTGGGTGCGCGGGAAACGATGCGTATTGCCCAAAGTCTCTACGAACGCGGTTTTATCACCTATATGCGGACGGATTCGGTGCATTTGTCCGAACAGGCGATCGAAGCGGCCCGCAGTTGCGTGCAAGAACTTTACGGCAGCGAATACCTCAGCCCCCAACCGCGCAAATATACGACGAAAAGCAAAGGCGCGCAGGAAGCCCACGAAGCTATCCGTCCCGCCGGCAGCACTTTTCGGACTCCGCAGCAAACGGGATTGGATGGGATTGATTTCCGCCTCTATGATTTGATTTGGAAGCGGACTGTCGCTTCTCAAATGGCCGATTCCCGCCAAACTCACGTCACGGTACTAACTCAGGTAGAAGATGCCGGTTTCCGTTCCAGCGGCAAACGCATTGATTTTCCAGGCTTTTTGCGGGCCTACGTGGAAGGTTCCGACGATCCAGATGCGGCGTTGGAAGACCAAGAGGTGATTTTGCCGGCGCTGAAGGTGGGCGATAAACCTAATTGTAAGGATTTAGAGGCGATCGGGCACGAAACTCAACCTCCCGCCCGCTACACTGAAGCTTCTCTGGTCAAAATGCTCGAAAGCGAAGGCGTGGGCCGTCCGAGTACCTATGCGAGTATTATCGGTACAATTGTCGATCGCGGATATGCCAAATTAATAGCTAACGCCTTAATTCCGACATTCACCGCTTTCGCAGTCACGACTTTATTGGAAACACATTTTCCCGATTTAGTAGACACCGGTTTTACTTCCCGAATGGAACAAACCCTCGATGAAATTGCCACCGGCGAGGCGAAATGGTTGCCGTATTTGCAAAAGTTTTATACAGGGGAAACCGGACTCGCAACCCAAGTTAAAGAACAGGAAAGTCAGATTGATGCGAAAGTTGCCCGAACTGTGGTATTGGAGAATATTTCTGCTAAAGTCTGCATCGGCAAATTCGGCGCATACCTGGAATCTGAAAGCGAAGAAGGCCTGGTAAAAGCATCGATTCCCCAAGATTTGACGCCGGCAGATTTAGACCCGGACCAAGTGGAGTTTCTGTTAAAGCAAAAAATGGAAGGCCCGGAAAAATTGGGTCTTCACCCGGAAACCGGGGAACCGATTTATGTGCTGATTGGCAGTTATGGGCCATACGTTCAGTTAGGAGAAGTTTCGGAAACGAACAAGAAACCGAAGCGGGCTTCTTTACCGAAGGGGACGGATAAGGATAGCGTGACGCTGGATATGGCGGTGAGTTTGTTGACTTTACCCCGGTTGTTGGGCACTCACCCGGAGACGGGGGCGAAGGTGCAAGCTAATTTGGGGATGTACGGGCCTTATGTGGTGCATGACCAGGGTAAGGTGGGGAAAGATTATCGATCGATCAAACCGCCGGATGATGTTTTGACGATCGAACTCGATCGGGCTTTAGAGTTATTATCGCAGCCGAAAGCCGCCCGCGGCCGCAGCAAATCAGCCACACCTTTGAAGGAATTGGGCGCGCATCCAGAGTCGGGAGAATTGATCAATGTTTACGATGGCCGCTACGGCCCCTACGTGAAACACGGGGATATCAATGCTTCTTTGTCGAAGGATGAATCTGTGGAGAATTTCACCTTACAAAGAGCACTGGAATTGTTAGCAACCAAGGAAGCAGCGGGCGGCGGAAAATCTAGCAGCAAGTCGAAGAAGTCTACTAAGACTGCGGCGGCGAAGTCGGAGACTGCAACTGAGAAGACTGCGGCCAAGAAAACTACTGCTAAAAAGACGACGACTGCGGCGAAGAAAACCACTGCTAAAAAGACGGCGACTGCGACAACAGCCAAGAAAACAACTAAGTCAAGTTAGCAGGATTTAAGCACTGTAGGGTCAGAAACCGGGTTTTTGGCAATAATTTGTTTTAGCAGACAGATTGGGTAAAAAACCCGGTTTCTTCGATCGCGCCGTGCCTAAGTAGGTCGGCTCTTTCTAAAGTAATCCTTTTGTTCTCATGATATAATCAAGACTATCCAGGTAGTAATTGGAGTAATTGAATAACCATGATAGCTGAACTTATGGTACAACCTTCTTACTGGATCGATCGTGAGATTTCGATTCAGAAAGTCAGAAATCTTTACTTATTCAAATTTACGGAAAACCTGCAAGCCCGATTAGAAGAACTAGCCGACCGAAAAAAGGCTAATCTTTTAACTTCAGAAGAGGTTGTAGAATTAGCAAGCTTACTAGAACTAGATCGGATTTTTACCTTAATTAACGCTAAAGTTATAGCAGCCTCATGTCCGTAAACCGCGCTACTAGAAATTTAGTAAGAAATAGAGCTAATTTTCTTTGTGAATATTGCCATTCAGCGGAAGAAAGTAGCTCTACTCTATTTACGATAGATCATATTTTACCTCGTTCGATTGGTGGTAGCGATGAGCTTGAAAACTTAGCTTTAGCTTGTCATCGCTGTAATAATAATCGCTATAATTTTGTCACTGGTACTGACCCAGAAACAGAACAAGAAGTAACTTTGTTTAACCCCCGTCAACAGCAATGGTCTGAGCATTTTAACTGGTCTGCGGATGGTTTAGAAATAATGGGTATTACTCCAACAGTTAGGGGAACCTGCGATCGATTAGACCTTAACGATCTCTATCATAATGAAGGAGCGATTATCAGAGCTCGTCGTTTATGGATTAGGGCAGGGTGGCATCCTCCCTCTGGCGCTCCTCGCCAAAATTCATAATAATGTAGTTATTATAGTGATATACTCAGAGCAAATTATTCATGAATTTTCCTTCCCATGAATGCCCCAGCCACTACCCTTCAAGCTGCATTACAAAGTCTTCCTCAAGGCGCTTCAGAAGCTATTGTCAGTGCTAATTTTTCAACTCAGTTTTTGCAAGCATTGGGATTTGAATCTGATGAGGTTGTTCCCCACTATGATACTAACGGTGGTGGAATAGTCGATCGAGCAGCTAGAAAAACTATTGCAAATGATATCTTCTTACACACCAAATCTAATCCCTATCTCCTTTTAGAGCTAAAAGGAAAAAACATTAATCTTACTGAAGGTACACCAGGGTACTTAAAAACAGTCGCTCAACTTAAGCGACACTTACTGGGTTCTAATTGCAAGTCAGCCGAATGGGGAATTATTAGTAACTCATCCCATATCCAACTGTTCAGAAAGCATGGTAAAGTAATCTTTCCAGCTACTCACTGCTTGGCTTTGGACTTGAATAATGTCGATCGAGTTGTTGCTGAGATAAGAAAGAAGATTGCAGCACCAAGTAGAGCCTTGACAGTAACAATCTATAATAACAAAGGGGGTGTTGGTAAAACAACTACAACAGTTAACCTGGCAGGTATTTTAACTTTTTTGGGCAAAAAAGTTTTGGTAATAGATTTTGATTTCAATCAACAAGATTTAACAAGTGCTTTGGGTATTCCTGTCAGTGATGGGCTTGTTAAAAAAGCTCTTACAGACAAGAACGTAGACCTAAAATCTGCCGTGGTTACATATAATTTTACCAATAAGAAATTACAACTCTGTTTTGATATTATTCCTGCTGATAGTGAACTAGCCAACAACTCCGACAGGGAATTGAGCGAGTTAATGCGACTGTATGCTTTGTACGATAAGCTCGAATTTGCAAGGCAGGACTATGATTATATTTTGATAGATTCATCCCCGAATTGGCGTTTCAATAGTAAACTTCCAGTGTATGCGGCTGATGTTATTCTCATTCCTACAAAGCACAACAACCTCTTTTCCCTAGAGAATGCAGCAATGGCAATTCAGAAATTTATCCCTGAGATACAAGCCGATAAAGAAGATGGAAGTCCCATTGCCTTACCTATCTTTTTTAATGGAGAAAAGATTACAGAGCCACAGCGAGAAGTTGCTCAAAAAGCAATCAACAATATTCTGAACAATGCTAAAAAAGACAAATTCGATCTACTGCCCTACTTCTATCCTAAGTACACCAGTGCAAGAAAAGATTTACATATCCATGAAGTACCAAGTTACGCTAACATAGCTAGTGCTGCCTTCTCACGCACCCCTGCTGTTTATCGAGATCGTTCGGCCCATGAATACTACAAAAGTTTAGCGAAGGAATATTTTTTACAAAATGAAAAGCACTAACAGTATTGGCAGTTTGATGCACCTCCCCATAAATGAAATCGATCCAGGGGATGGTACTGATACGCCTGAGTTTTTGATCAAGGCTACTGCAAATATACTTAAAGAAAAGGGTGGACGAAACTGGATTCCTGTCATTGTTAAAGACATTGGTAAAGATAGCTATCAAGTTATTGGCAATTCCTTTGTTTATGCTGTAGCAGAAGAAGCAGGGCTAGAACAAGTCTGGTGCATTATTGCTGACGATAATGATGATACTACTACACTCACTAAAATCCTTGCAGGTGAGGAAAAGCCTAAAATTAATCTTTCCATAGCATCCAGAGATGAAATTATGGCAGCATTGCAATATTTGATTGAACAGCCGAACAGCGAGCTAAAATCCGTTAAACTTGCTTTAGCGACAAATCGAATTGATGAGGCTCCTCGTCTGTATTGGAAAAATTTTGAGCCAATCACAAGCTTGAAATGCGGTATTACCAAAGGCAAAAAACTTGACGCATTTAAGAGTGTATTTTATCTGACTCCCCAATCAATGCCAGATACGATAAACGACGTGACTATTCTCAGAACAATGACTACTGTTGAATTAAAAGCAATAGCCAAAAAAAGAGGAATTGCTGGCATAAGTAAGATGAAGAAAGATGCTCTGATTGAGGCGCTAAGCTAATGGGCTCTGTTATGAAATACTTGAATCTGTTGGCGGATGTCATCCAGCACTAACCCACTGACGCCTGACACTAACAGCGATAGGATTGTTTAGTTGTAGTGCTGTGACTGTTGCGCGACCGCAGTCTGTAAGTCCAATAATTTCTGTAGCGTCTTCACTCCAAGCAAAATTTTGTGACCATTGTTGAGTGCGCGGATTAAACAACTTAACGTGCTTTTGCGTTACCGGATCAAATGCGTCAGTTTGGGTTCCTTTGTAATTATTGCACAGACTACAAGCCAGCCAGAGATTTTCTTCCTCGTCAGTACCGCCAATCGCTTTAGGAATAATATGGTCAATTTCCAATATTCCCAGGACATACATTTGTAAACTGCGACAATAACCGCACCGATTTTGAGCTTGTGCGCGAACTCTGGCTCTAACTTGTTCAGAAATTGCCATTTTGATTATCCTTTCAATGGTTCGAGCAAGCCGCGCCGCACAGATTCATTTAAGGCTTGAGCTTGTCGCAATAGTCGAGTTTCATATATGTGGATTAATGCCTGCAATTCAGCCAGTTCTACAGATGCGATCGTACCGGATTGTTGGCGGTCTAGCAATTCACTCAATCGTTGTTCTTGGAGTGGTTGCAGCCGGAGTTGAGTCTGAGTGATTACTTCTGAATCAGACAGTGCTGATACTGGTTTAGCGGTTGGTAAGAGAAAATTTTCCAGAGTTTCTACTAGAATCTCACTCACGGTGCGGTGGCGTTGCAGCGCTAGCAATTCTGCTTGGTGATAGACTTCATCTGGCAGATTTAGGGTGATTTGGGCGGTCATAGGTGCAAAGCTATGAAACTAATATTTATATTATGCCATATTTTACTTTGAGTATTAGACATCTGCCCAAAAGAAATGAAGAAGGATCTCGCTTGCTAAAAAGACGGCGACTACGACAAAGTAGAAAACCAAGTGAAATTAGTTTAGTTTTCAGTCATCCCAGCAACCCGGTTTCTTTAAGAAACCGGGTTTCTTTATTTATAAAACACTAAACAACGGGGCAAAAATAGGTTTGTACTTCAATCCTTAAAATTCTCTTCTCTTCCTTTGTCTCATAAACGTCTGCGGGGTTCGATCGCCCCTATTTTTTTTGAGACATCTCAACTCAAACTCTTGTCAAGCCTACCTTTTCAGTTTACTTGTCACCCGTCAGCAAAATCATCCTATTTACTTATTGACAATTGCTGCTCTCTGTTAAATTGTCAGGGAACGAACATATAAGGTTAAAAATTGTATCATAAGCAACAGAAAGTACCCAATGTTTTATGTAGCGCTCTACAATTGAGAAAAGAAACAAGATTAAGAGGCGCGATCGCTATGGGTATCAATGAAAACTTAGACTGGGAAGAAGCATTTGAGTACCGAGCGGGCTTAACAGTGGAGTTGAAGTCGCAGCCTGGGGTTTTGCATACGATCGCTTACTATGAAGTGATGATGGTACCGCCCATCTGGTTAGAAAATGACCCCCGTCCCCGGTATCCTCACGAACTGCGAGTCGTTTCCCACCAGCCCACTGTGTCCAATATTTGCCGGATTTCAGAGTGTCCTGTTTTAGTCGCCTCCTAAGTTTTTTCAGCGGGAAATATCGGCGGTGGCATCTAGCCAGCAATCAAACCGATGCAGTTCCCAGAGCAGGGATGCACCCAGGAGCAATTAGCATCTAAAAGTACAATGGCACCGATATTGAACCGAAGGGGCTATCTTCTTGTCAAAGTAGTAAAAGCCAAACCTCAAAAAAAATTGCACAAACAGAGGATATCTTTTCTTTAACAACATCGAAAACTTTAATAAGCCACTAACAAGCACCAAAATCAAACGAATAAGCAGGGACTGCAAAGCCACTGTGAATATTCCAGAGGAATCGGGTGGGCGAAAAACCATCGTGGGACAATCAAGCTAACGACCCTGATATGGGATGCACAGAAAAATATATTCCCTGTGGGATTGTGGTTGTCTGCTAAAACGTTGCTTCCGGCCACAAACAAAACTGGTAGATTGTTCTCAAAAGGTTGATTGTTGTCGTCTTTGAATTGGAGTTCGCCACTTTCAATGAGTGGAGGATTTTGGGGATGTGCGGCAGTTGGAGCGAGTTGAGATGCGCGTTCCGCAAATATAGCATCTTTGCCGAAGTAGTCGATTTGTCTTTTGTTTACAGGTTAGCCAGTGAGAGTATCGAGATCAGCCGATTTTTTTTACGGGTGGTAAAACTGAAATACTTTAATTTTGGGCTAAAATTGATGGATTTGGAAAAGATTGCGGTGTCTTCGGGGTTATTATTAAAACTGTCTGAAAGTGCGGGGACTGCTAGTTCTGGGCTAGGGTTGCTAAGGGCTTGAGGATTGAGTAAGGCGGCGCTATTTAGGTCAAATTCAGGTATTAATAGAGTTGCCCTAATAGGGAAGTGATCTTGACTGTTGAACGGCGATTTATTTAAAAATTTTATATTTGGTTCGGTAGGTGTCAACAAGCGGTATAGAGACTTGTCTGGCTTGTTAGTATCTCCCCATAGGAAAATAGTTTCTGTCAAGGTGTTGAGGCAGAAATGTTGATTGTTATAAAACTTTGCATCATCTTCGAGATTCCTGGTACGATCGCCCTCAATTCGGCAAAAACAATCTAGCTCATCAGGTGAGAGAGCAATTGCAGCAGCATAATTAAGAACGAGAAACTAAAGAACGAACGTAGAAAGACACCGCTCCAATTAAGTAAAAAGCATTTACCAAAATTAACAATCCTTTCCCAAGATAAGAATTAACAAAACCAAAAACGCGGTAAGTTGACAGCAGCACTAACAACATTTCCACTAGAGAAACAATTGACCCGTAGTGCTTCCTATCCCAATAAGAAAAGGGACTGATAAAACGGTAATTGCTGAACGGAAAAAAGTGCCGATGAGCGTCGTCATTGTGGACAGGCAAATCTCCTAGAGAGTGCAGTATCATGCTAATAAACAGAATTTGCACACTTTGCCAGCCAAAATAATAAGCAATTAGCCAACCAATAACCGCCAGAGGGATAGAATGAAACAGAGCAACAACGTTCTGGACAAAAGGCTCATAGTATGCTTTTGACCAAATTGTAGCTGGGGGCAAGCGAGCAATGTATTTCGCCCAAAAGTAAAATAAAAATATTGGAATATCCGGCAAAATTCCGCCGATCGCAATAATTAGATTAGCTTGCGGCAGTTGGGGTTTGCCGAGAATTGCGAGATTGATAATAGCGTGGCTGGGAGTCTTCATAAGTAGGGTGCGTCAACTAGGATTATCTTATTCATAATTAATCAGATATGAGCTGACACACCCTACGCGGGAGATAATTGGCTCGTCCTACAAGTGAGGTTGCAGTCGATCGATCAACTGCGCCGGTTGCAGAACTCCCTCAATGCGATCGACCTCAGCGCCATTTTTGAACAGCACCAAAGTCGGCAAAGCATAAATGTGATGCTGCGACGCCAAGTCTTCGTACTTATCCGTGTCAATTTTGACAACCATCAGCTTGTCTTTCATCTGACCACTCACTTGCTCCAAAATCGGTGCCATCATCTGACAAGGCCCGCACCAAGTAGCGTAAAAATCTACCAACACCGGCAAGTCAGAGCCCGATAGTAACTCCTCAAAACTGCTGAACTGTTTTTGAACTGCCATAAGACAAAATAATTTTTTGGGTTCTGGCTCGATTTTAGTGCAAAATTCTCTGGTAGATTGCGAGGATACAATTATGGAATTATTACCAGAGACTTTTCAGAGATTGCGGGGTCAAGTTGCTGTCGTGACCGGTGCGTCGCGGGGAATCGGTCGCGCCGTCGCTTTAACACTAGCAGCAGAAGGCGCCAAAGTCGCCGTCAACTATGCGAGTTCGAGTGCTGCTGCTGATGAGGTGGTAGCAGAAATAGTCGCTGCTGGAGGAGAAGCTGTCGCACTTGCAGCAGATGTCTCGAAAACTGACCAAGTAGATTTACTCACCAGTAATGTCATGGAGAAATGGGGACGGATTGACATTTTGGTGAACAATGCAGGCATTACTCGCGATACTTTGCTGTTGCGGATGAAGTTGGAAGATTGGCAAGCGGTGATTGATTTGAATCTAACCGGCGTGTTTTTGTGTGCGAAAGCTGCCAGTAAAATCATGCTGAAACAGCGAAGCGGCCGAATTATTAATATTGCTTCGGTTGCTGGACAAATGGGCAATCCCGGACAAGCTAATTACAGTGCAGCAAAGGCTGGGGTAATTGGGTTTACTAAAACTGTGGCGAAAGAGTTGGCCAGTCGCGGGATTACTGTGAATGCAGTTGCACCGGGTTTTATCACTACAGATATGACTAAGGATGTCAAGTCTGATGAGATTTTGAAGTATATTCCCCTGGGGAGATACGGGGAAGTTGAGGAAGTTGCGGGGATGGTGAAGTTTTTGGCGGCAGATGCGGCGGCGGCTTATATAACGGGGCAGGTTTTTAATGTGGATGGGGGGATGGTAATGGCTTAGGATTTTGGGATTTTTTTAACCGCAGATATCGCACCGGCAAGATGCCTGTGCCACGATGAAGGCGGATATCTGCGGTTAATAATTACTTTAAGACGGCACACAACTGACTGAGGACTTTTTTGTATTTTGCAATTCGTTGAAAATCTGCCTCTGTCGGATTGGCTATGCGACGCAGATCGAGGTTATGAGTAACATCAGCGATTTTGACTCGCAGTGCGATCGGGTTGGCAATCACACGTTCTAAATAAGCTGGATAAGCTTCTCCTTCTATTTTTGTAATCGCCGCGATCGCCGAGACTAAAACTTCAGGAAAACCTTCGCTTCTAAGTTGCTCAAGTGTAAGTTCAGAATCTTCGACGGCATCATGTAGAACCGCTACGATTTTTTGCTCTAGAGAATTTACATTTTCCATCACAAATAGCGGATGATCGAGATAGGGATTGCCTGCCTTATCAACCTGCCCCTCATGAGCCTTTGCTGCAATCGCGATCGCTCGTTCTAATAATGATTCGTACTCTGAGTTCGTATTTGACAACATAGTAAAGAAATTCTTTATTAAATAAAGTTTCAGCCCCCTCGGGGGTCAAAGGTCGGGTGTGACTTTTTATTTTAAATATTCTTGCAACAATTTCCAAGCCAGTTGAGTACCTTCCCCGGCGTTGACTTTTTCAAAATCTACATCTTTTCTCAAAACTACCAAACCCACACCTTCTTTGATTTCTATTTTATCACAATCGCTAACTCTGGCAAAAAAAAGGTGGTTATTTTGTAAAAGTTTTCTATCATTTTGCGTCTTTTGGTGAGTAAAAGTTGCGATAAATTCCATTGTATAATAATTGATGGTGAGGCAAGTTTCTTCCTCCATTTCTCGCACTGCTGCCTGCTGTGGACTTTCTCCAATGTCCACGCCACCACCAAAAGTAGAAAGCATTCCTTGACTGGCAATACCGGGAATATTATCTCGCAGTTGTGCCCCTATCTTACCATTGGGGAGTAGGAGAAAAATGCGGACAATTGAATTGGGAATAATCATATTATCGACTGAATAGCCAAAACCAAAAAAACTGGCTCTCTAGTTTTATAATTTAAGTCAAAATTTTCCTAATCCAATTGTACACCGCAGCAGACAAGGCCCGTAACTTATTTACAAAAATTTGCCAAATAGAAACTTTTCTTACCTCAGAAAAATCTTTGATTTCCACGGGTAGGGGCGGCATCCCCACTACTTCATACAGCGGATATTCACCACTTTTTCCCGGAATTTCAACTAATACGCACTGATTAACGATCGCCAATTCTTTCACTTCCTGATAAGTATCCTCGGAAATCAATAAACTTGTTCCTACTTGCTTGTTCGCAGCTTCAATCCGGCTGGCAAAATTCACCGCATCTCCGATCGCCGTAACCGTCTGACTCTTCGACGCGCCCAAATTCCCCACAACGACCAAACCGCAGTGAATGCCAATCCCAATCCGCAACTGATGACGGTATAAAGTCTCAAAATAGGGATTGAGTTTCTCTAGTTCCTCCAGCATCTCCACCCCAGCCCTCACCGCTTGTTCCGCCGCCTTGTCTGAATTTTCCAACCCAAACAGCGCCATAAAACCATCTCCCATATAATTATTAATCATCCCGCCGTTGCGATTGATCGCATAACCCATTTTTTGGAAATAGCGATTTAAAATATAAATTACATCGTAGGGTAACAGCGATTCTGCAAACGCCGTAAACCCTCGAATATCGGCAAACAAAATTGCAATTTTTTTCTCTTGACCCACAGGAGTAGAAATCAACTTTCCGACCATTTCGTCGTTAAATGATTCCAAGTCTTCAGAATCGATCGCCAGTCGGCGCAAAATCACCTTGCCACCTGCAACCTGCGTCTGACAAGCCAGCCTAATTTCGGGCTCTAAGCGCAATTTTTTCGCGAGTTCCTCTTCCGGCGAAGTGCGGGGAGAGCAAAATTCTAAACCTTCGACAATCAATACCCGGCAAGTCGAACACCGGGCGCTACCGCCGCAGATGTGGGTGTGGGGAATGTCGGCACGCAGGGAAGCTTCGAGAATGATATCGTCGTCGTCTATCTCGATCGTGCGATCGTCCGGCAGATAGTGAATCTGTGGCATATGTGGCGCGTCTAGCTAATTAGCGAGGAATCTCGCGGACATCTGTTATTGCAGCGAACCTTTATGCAAACCCGGTTTCTCGGCATTTTTTCTGCATCCCCTGATTCCTTAACTATAAGTCGCGATCGGCATTTGCTTCTCGTTGCGTCAGCTCAAGCACCCAACTGACAACAGTTTAAAAAAAGAATACAACTCTAGGTAAGATCCCAACTCTTAGCTCATCAGTTATTCCCAATTCTTTAATCTATCTAAAATCTCAAATGGTATAACTGATTACTAAAATCGCCATCGCACCGTGATAATACCCCCATTCAAGCTGTGGAGTTAATCTGAAATCTCCAATCTCCAATCTCAAATGGGCTGACATAATTCTTAATAAAATTAAGATCGCCCAAAGCCCGATAAATCCGTTATCAAATCCCCTTCAACGGCGATATATTTTTAGGATTTTTCGGAATTTTGCTGTGGAAACCTGAGTTGGCAATAGTTTCAGCTTTTTTGCTCTCTAACAACCAGCTAATTTTCGTGAGATAGAATAGCAGCATCTTTAAAACCAGTATAGCCATGACTTCATCAACAGCCCTACAAAGCATCGAAAAACACATTCCCATCGTGGGAAATATCCATACCAAAAGTCCGATCGCCTACGGAGCAACCCGCCTAGCAGTCAGTGCAGTTAACGCGGCCCACATGGCAGTAGCAGAGTCTTATATCAACGGTTTAGAAGTACCGGATTCTGTATTGCGATCGCTTTTTGATACCTGTATGCCCGTATTGTTCCGGCACTTTCCCTCCCTGCTTACAGCCTACGAATGGGTACTGACAGAAACAGATCGTACCGCCGAAGGGCCGCGGGATTTAATGAAGATTCAGTACGACTTACCTCAAGCAATGCTGAATCCGATGTTAGGCGACGGAAAACTCATTTATCCTAAATACAGCATGGGATTGTGGGAAAAAGGAGCGGCAAACCTTGAACAATCGCAAATGCACATGATTGATGATGTGATTGAGAAGCTAGAGATTCAGGATGGCGACAATATTTTAGACTTTGGCTGCGGTTGGGGTTGTGTTCCCAATTACATTCTTTCCAAATTCCCCAATGTCACCTTTACCGGGATTAACTTGAGCCACCAGCAATGCGAGTATATGCGTCAGAAGATGCAAGACCCCGAAAGCTACCTTAGTTCTGGTCGATTTACCCTATATGAAGGAGATTTGAACGAGGCCCAATTTGAGACAAAATTTGACAAAATTCTCTCCATCGGAGTTTTTTGTCATGTAGGCAATTTAACGAAAGCTTTCCAAAAGCTGGCATCTTTCCTGAACGATAATGGCAAAGTTTTTATTCACATCATCACAGTTCGCATTCCCAACAATATATCCAGCGTTTTCACCCACAAATACATTTTCCCCCACGGTCGTTACTGGAAATACGATGCAGTTCCCAGCCACAACAAAGACCTCAAAACCATAAAAAACTGGTATCTCAACGGACACAATTACTCTACAACCTTAGCTACTTGGCTGAAAAACTTTGACGATTCTCAGGCAATAGTCAAAGATTTAGACTACGGCATGGACTATGCCAAATTTCGTCGCATCTGGCGGTTTTACTTGATTTGGTTTGTGTCTAATTTCGCGAGTTGCGACGGCGAATACAACGGCAATGGCCAATATTTAATGGTTCGTGCCTAACCGCTAATCAGTAGACCCAGCTCAAAAAAACAAACACCCCGAACCCCGACTTCTCAAAGAAGTCGGGGTTCTTGAGTGCGAGCTACTTATCGGGAGAATGAAACCTTTCAACCTAGATTTAGCGCGATCGATAAGTCTTGCCTTCTTTTGAGGAATTTTTCTGAGTTTTAAAAAAAAATCCGGAATAAGATTATCGATCGGTGAATAAGACCTATATCAAGCGCGAGCCTGCACAATACTTTTTAAATTCCATCCTCGATTGGTAGTGAGGATCTCCGATATTTTACTACAAAAAGAGAGTTGATTTATACAATGGTACACAATATGAAACCTTCTCTTCCTCAAGACGACCCGAACCAAGAACAGCGCCAAAATTTCTTGAATCGTCAGCAACAAGCTTATCAGTTTGACTATGAGAGTTTATCACCTTTGGCATTATTGAAAAATGTGCCCGCAGTCGAGAACTTTTCGAGCAAGTATCTTGCAGAACGCATATTAGCAACATCGGAACTTCCAGCAAATATGCTGGCAGCCGATTCGAGAACTTTTCTCGATCGTCTCGACGAACTCCAAGACTATGAAGACTTTTTTACTTGCCTGCCGCTACCTGGAGTTGCCAAAATTTACCAAACCGATCGCTCTTTTGCAGAACAGCGCCTGTCTGGAGCAAATCCAATGGTGCTTCGCCTCCTAGATGCGAGCGATCCTCGGGCAGAAACACTGAGGGGTCTTTCCAGTTTGCACCCCTTATTCGATCTGCGCCAAGAGTTGCAGGACAAAAACATTTACATTGCCGATTACACAGGTACTGACGAACACTATCGCGCGCCTGCTCTCGTTGGAGGCGGAACCTATGAAAAAGGCAGAAAATACTTGCCGAAACCACGGGCTTTTTTCGCTTGGCGGTGGACGGGAGTCCGTGATCGCGGTGAAATGACACCTATTGCCATTCAACTAGATCCGACGCCCGGTAGCCATGTCTACACGCCTTTCGATCCTCCTGTCGATTGGCTGTTTGCGAAACTCTGCGTACAAGTAGCAGATGCCAATCACCATGAAATGAACTCGCATTTAGGTCGAACTCATCTGGTGATGGAACCAATCGCGATCGTCACCGCCCGACAGTTGGCCCAAAATCACCCGCTTAGCCTGCTGCTGAAACCGCACTTTCGCTTTATGTTGACCAACAACGATCTGGCGCGTTCTCACTTGATCGCTCCTGGCGGGCCCGTCGATGAACTGCTAGGCGGCACCTTGGCTGAGACAATGGAACTGACTAGAGAGGCGTGCAGTACATGGAGTCTCGATCAATTTGCCTTACCCGCTGAACTGAAAAATCGGGGAATGGATGACCCCAATCAACTGCCTCACTATCCTTACCGAGATGATGGATTGTTGCTTTGGGATGCGATTGAAACCTTTGTATCGGGCTATCTTAAATTCTTTTACCCGACGGAGATCGCGATCGTACAAGATGTGGAACTGCAAACCTGGGCTAAAGAATTAGCGTCTGATGACGGCGGTAAAGTCAAAGGAATGCCCGACCACATCGACACAGTTGAACAATTAATTGCAATTGTCACAACTGTAATTTTTACCTGTGGCCCGCAGCATTCAGCCCTCAATTTTCCCCAGTATGACTACATGAGTTTTGCGGCAAATATGCCCTTGGCAGCCTACCGGGACATTCCTAGAATTACTGCTTCGGGTACTCTAGAAGTGATTACGGAAAATGACATTTTACGGTTGCTTCCTCCGTACAAACGAGCGGCTGACCAACTGCAAATTCTGTTTATTTTGTCAGCTTATCGATATGACCGTTTGGGTTATTACGATAAATCTTTCCGAGAACTCTACCGGATGAGCTTCGATGAAGTTTTTGCGGGAACGCCGATCCAACTTTTAGCCAGACAGTTCCAGCAAAATTTGAATATGGCAGAACAAAATATTGATGCCAACAATCAAAAACGAGTCATTCCTTATTTTGCTCTCAAGCCTTCGTTGGTGCTCAATAGTATCAGTATGTAGAATTAAAAATTCAGTACGATATCTCAAAGTAAGGTGTGCAGTGCACACCTTACTTTGTATTGGTCGTTAGCGTCCCTTTCTAGTTGTAGTCTGGGGGGAACTTGTGAGAGTAACGGGTGTATTTAGCTATGGCAAAGGCGTTACAGCAGAATTATCAAGAGGGCAAGTTACCGAAGTTTTCCCTAAATAATCAGTTAAGGTAACTTCATCTTTGTAATGCCTAGGAGTTTCTATTAACAATTGCCAAGCTTCACCAGCATCCAGTAAATTCATCCGCCCCGGATAGTGAGTTTGGATCAACTCTTGAACCAAAGGGTAATAGTCTGAGTTAAGACTAGGGAAAATATGATGCTCCGTGTGATATGAAAAATTGAAATGCAACAGATCAAATATTTTAGGAACCCGTATTGAAAGACTATTAATCAGCGGGTCATTAACACTTGTCATCCGGCAAATCAGATGATTCGTGTAGATATAAAACATGATTCCTGAATGACCAATTGCTAACGGCAGAAAATAGCCAAAAGCTAGTTTTAGGGGATGAAAGTCTAAATAGAATAAAATGCTCAAATGCAGGCATAAAATTCCCATAAACTCAAGGGCAATTGTCCACCTATCCCGAACACTGACTGTAAAAGCAGCCGGCACATAATCAACCGACTTATTATTAAAGAACAGAATCGAAGAGAGGTTGGAAAAATTATGAAATAACCACGAGCCTGCCATCCCTACTATGAAGAACCAAAATGGATTGAAGTCAAGAGATGGTACAAAGAAATTTTGAATCCATTTTCCCCAAGTATTAGGCTGTTGGTAGAGGTAATTGCGATCGGGATCTCCTAAAGAATTTGTTTTACTGTGATGTACAATGTTATGAAGAGATTTCCACTGAGTCGGGGGCATAAACAACATTGCGAACCCTAGAAAACTAATGAGATCAGTCAGGCGAGACTTTTTCTGCACACTACCGTGCATGAAATCATGGGAGATAAATGATAAAGCTATTACACTATTACCCATAATCAAAGCTAAAGGTAAATAAAGCCATAAGAGATATACAGGCCAATGATCGAGACGAGAGGCAATTCCCCAACCCAGTAGCAAAATGCCCATATTAATGAACAGTATAACCAACTTACTACCATCGGGTGTAAAGGCTTCTGATGGCAGAAGTGGGCGCAATTTCTTAGCGTATACTGAGTGTGGAATTAGCGTTCCTTCGCCTAAAGTCGGGGTTGCCGTCTTGTCTAGAGTATTGAGTGATTTTTCTGATTTCATGTGCTCGATAAGAGTATTTTCATGTGACTTAATAAGTTTCTAAATTTAATTAGATCCCGTACCCGATTTTAGATGGAACCCACACATAAATCCGACGGCTTATTGTCACGCTGCGGAGATTTTATCTGTCTCCAATGCGGCTATCCGGCAGCTTGTGATCAAATTGCTTTAGATCAAGGCTGCCTGATTTTTGTACCAAGATATTATTGTATCCTATAAAAATATTTTTGGAACAACTATTAAAGGCTTACGCATCGATAATATTCTCCCACTTTTCAGTTTGGTTTAATCCCAATAACCAATCCTAAATAACCTATAATATTAAAAAAGTCCGTTTCCCTGAACAATTTCTTTGATTGTCGTCAGGGTATCTAAGCCGATCAATCCCCGACGATAACCTTTTTGGTTGGACATTCCCAAAAATATCGCATCTCCCCGATTTTGATAGCGCCAAAACCGAGGTGAGGCATTAATAAAAGTTGAGGCGCTGTTAACATCCAGAGCAAATTGGCGACTTTCTAAGTAAGATTCAGTGGCGATGCAGTCCGCGTGGCCGCTGCTGTAGCGGTTGATCCAGCCGATCGCAATCTCTAAACTATCGACAACTTTAAAAGCGATGGTTTTGTTTAAATAAGGTTGAGTCCACTCGTATGGTTCCGCCAGCTTCAAGTCTGGGAAATCTGCGACGAGATCCGCATCACCGCTAATTTGAAAGCCTTTTTCTTTTAAACTGTTCCACAGCCTGAGTAAGGAAGAAGGCTTTTGGTTGCGATCGATCAGCACTTTCTCGATCGCATTAACAGGATCGGGTACGCTTTGATGACTGTCCAAAATCATCCACCTTGCCATCTCCAAACTGCCAGTCGGTGACCAATAAAGGTAACAATTTCCCATGGCCGACCTCAAAACTGGTGCTGTGCATAACCTTACTACTTGCTGCACCAAACTTGGTCTGCCGTAGGGAATAATTAAATTGAGATATTGGTCTTGAGTGACCAATTCTCGGATCGAAGCGCCCCGATCCGGCGGCAGTACCTGCAAACATCCTGAGGGCAAACCGACCTCATCGATCGCCGACACCAAAGCTTCTCCAATTACAGTATTAGTTTGCCAGCTTTCGCTGCCACCTTTGAGAATCAAACTGTTAGCGCTTTTGAGACACAAACCGGCTGCGATCGCGCCCAACTCGGGAAACGCCTCGTAAATTAGAGCGATCGCCCCCAGCGGTAGCGACTGACAGTAAACCTGACAGCGATCAACCTGATAAGAAGCATTGATCACCCTGCCGATCGGATCTGGCATTTCCCCCAACCGTTCCAGAATTTGCACAGTTGTCTTGATCCGTTCCGGCGTCAGCTTCAGCCACTCCACAATCAACTCGGGAATCGCCATGTCCCGACTCGCTTCTAGATCCAGAGTATTTGCTTCTAAAATGTCATTTTGCCGGCGTTTCAGCGAGCCCGCCATCGCCTGCAAAGCAGCAGCGCGATCCGCACTCTTTGTCGCAGCCAACTCCAAAGAAGCTTGATAAGCGCGACGCGCGACATTTGCGGCATCTGATGAATGGGTAAAATCCTCTATTATCATCTCGCTAACGCCTGTAAGCGAGCCATACCATCAGCGCCGGCAGCATTGCTAGCAGCACCGCGACCATTGCCCACAGAATAATATTCGGGCCCGGCGAGTGTAGCGCCAAGGGCAACCAAATCACTAGCGGCACCAAGATCATACCCAAAGCCAATGGCAAGTAATGGGCCTTCAAACCCGGATGGGCTCTGTTCCACTGGTTCCCTGTCCACCGCCAAGCCTGCTTGTAAGGATAGTTCGTTGATAGTTGCTCGATCACGTCTCCACTTTCGTCCAATACAAATATTTGTTGACAGCGGTTGCAGCCAAAGGCTTCTGTCAACGTTATAGGCACTAGACGACCCCGCCGTCGGCAAGGACAGGGGTACTCATCGTTTAAGTCAATCTTGGGAGCTTTTTGAGAGGGCACTAGCGATCGGATAAAAAAAGCGTTTTTGCAAAAATAATCGTTAACATATCCAGTTAATCAAACTTGTCAATTCCGCCCTAGCGAGGCTTTCAACTGCCTATTCCGAGGTATCGCCCCATCGGCAATTTTGATTTGCAAGTTCTGGATTCAATCTTACCACTAACTTAGGTATTTTCAACCATCCTTAGGAATAGACCGAAAACTTTCTTGATCTACTTTCCGGTTTTCTTGATTTTTTTATCTTCTAAAGCGGGTGACGCGATTCGAACGCGCGACATTCACCTTGGCAAGGTGACGCTCTACCACTGAGCTACACCCGCATTTCCTGCGGTATTAACAATATTGTCTCAATTCTCGAAATTTGTCAAGTGTTTTTAGTAAGTTTTTTTCACAAACCCAGTAAAACCCCCCAAAGTCTATCCCCACCTGAAATTTCAGCACCCAGATTCTTAACCAAATCAGTAATTGCCGTGAAAATTGACCGCCATCCGCCGACGGCAAAGCTACAATCAAGCTGGAATTGTCGGAGAACACTGTCATGTCAGATTTAAATCGCGGAATCATGAAGTTCAAGGGCGCTGACAGTCCTATAGCGATCGCCATTTCGGCGATTGTCATTGCCGGCGGAATCGGCTTCTTGATCTGGTGGGCCCTCCAATCAGCCTACACCTTCAGCTAACAGACTACTCAAACGTAAAACTTATAAGGCCTTGCTCAGAAGGCAGAATTTAAGAAAAATTCTGTCTTTTGCATTTTTTTGCCCTTAGTCTTGAGTTTATTTCCCAGGAATGCCGATCGATGGCGGACGATCGAATGATTGCCATAAATCACCCGATCGGGCGAGTCGCTAGCATGAGCCGAGATGACTCCCCGATCAACTACTTTTGTAGTACAGTTGTAAACAAAGCGCGCCGACAGCGCAATTTTAAATCCAAGTGTTTGCAAGGGTTGTATCTCAACACAAATTTATGGCAAGCTTTCAGGACATCCTCAAATACTACAGCCGCTACTGGAAAATATCCGTTTACAGCATAGGCGCATCCAGCGTTTTGGCACTAGCCGATTTGCTTGTTCCCTACGCGATCGGTCAAATATTAAACGTATTGTCGGATCAACCTACAGATACAGTAACGAAAACACTCATAACAGCGATCGCCTCTGTTACCCAGCACTCACCCAACAAAATATTATCGCTATCCGTCTTGCTGGGCATGATTTTTCTGGTAACAGTCGGCAAAGCACCGATACAGCCTTGGGTGGCAAATTGGTTCCACTGGGCGATACCATTGAGGGCAAGGCGCGATCAAATGAGAAGTGCGATCGGCAAAATCCTCACCTTACCCCTAGAATTTTACGACGAAAACAACGCCGGACGGGTTGCCAGCCGCATCGCCAAAGGCATCGCCAACCATACTTGGACTTACCCAGAAATTGCCGGCGAATTCATCCCCGAAGTCGTCCGCTTAATCGGCATTTTTACCGTTATCTGCTTAATTGAGTGGCGGATTGGCTTATTAATTTTGGTTTCATTCCTATTTATCCTCAGTTTCACCCTCAAAGGCCTGCAAGGGGTGACTGCGCGGGAAGAAATTCTGGATGAATACATCGAAGATACCGAAAGCCGCAACTCGGAAATTATCACCAACATCAAAACAGTCAAAGCTTTTGCGACAGAAAGCGATGAACTCAAAAGGCAAACCACCAGACTCGATCGCGAATTAAAAGTCGTGATCCACCGCATTCACCGAGGATACGTCATCCTGGGGACATACCAGCAGACAATCGTCCAGTTGTGTTTGTTTTCAGTTCTTGGTTTTAGCTTAGCAGCCACGGTTGCAGGCAAAATTTCCCTCGGATATTTTGTTACCGTCTACACCCTGGCCAGCATGGCATATTCCCAACTGCGTCCGATTAGCATTATCGCCGAATTATTAGCCCGACGCTATTCTTCAATGATCCGGTTCCACGAGTTTATGCAAACGCCCGACGGTGTTGATGCGATTAATTTAGCAGAAAATGCTCGATCGGCGTCGCCTTATAAATTTACCGGCAAAGTTGAGCTCAGCGGTTTGACCTTCGGGTACGACAGTCAAAAACCAGTTTTGCAGGATGTGAATTTATTGATTCATCCCCGTCAAACAGTAGCATTAGTCGGGCGATCGGGTTCCGGGAAATCCACTTTAGTTAAACTTCTGTTTCGCTACTTTGAACCCAACTCCGGCCGCATTCTGATCGACGGAGAAGACATTCGCAGCTTAGACGTGACTCGCTACCGTCAGCGTTTAGCGATTGTCCACCAAGAAGTAGACGTTTTTAACGGTACTTTGCTGGAAAATTTGACTTACGGAAACAGAAATGCAACTTTCGAGCAAGTTGAGGATGCTTGTCGCATTGCCCAAGTAGAGGATTTTGTGCGGCTGTTGCCCCAAGGTTACTATACCGTGGTCGGGGAGAGAGGAATGCGGTTGTCCGGCGGTCAGCGGCAGCGGTTGGGGATTGCGAGGGCGCTTTTGGTGGAGCCGGATGTGTTAATTTTTGATGAGGCTACTTCTAGTTTGGACTATGAAAGCGAGCGAGCGATCCAGCTAGCCATGCAGAATATTCTCGGTACGCGCACCACCATAATTATTGCCCACAGACTCAGTACAATTCGCGAAGCCGATGCGATCGTCGTACTCGACGGCGGTAGAATCGTCGAAGTTGGCAGCCACGAAGAACTTTTAAGCCAACAAGGTATTTACCGCCGCCTGCACTCCCTGCAAGAAACCGGGGAATTAATGAATTAGCGATTTCCTGCTAACTCTTCGTCTAGACTTAGGGTGCTCCGGGCGGGCACCCAGCCTAGACGTAGCAATGCACACCTTAAACAGTGTTCAATTCTCCCGTCTGCCACTAACTCACTTATGTGTTCTCAAGTTAATGATTAGAGTTTTAAATATAATGTTGCAAATAAAGATTCTGGTGCTAGGATTTATAACTGTGATGGAAATGGGTCGATGCCCGAGCGGTTAATGGGGGCGGACTGTAAATCCGCTGGCTACGCCTACGCTAGTTCAAATCTAGCTCGGCCCACCTCAATTTAATAAAAAGTTAAAATTTAAGAATTAAAAATTAATTTTTTAATTGGAGGTTCTTAATTTTTTATGCCCGTGTAACTCAGTGGTAGAGTACCTCCTTGGTAAGGAGGAAGTCACGAGTTCAAATCTCGTCACGGGCTTCCTAATTTATAGTATATCCACCAAGGGTTTCAGCTTCAATAAATCAGAAGAAAATCCGGGTAGTCCTGCATAGTCAGGATTTCACCCCCCGGCGGACACGGGAGCATCTCATATTTGTAACAACACTTCTTCTAGCTCCTTCCTTCTTCCTCTGTCCTCCTGGCTCCTGGCTCCTGGCTCCCCACTCCAGTTTCTAGCTTGGCTGCTTTCATTGAGATGCTCCCGGCGGACACTCGCACAAACTCATCACAATATTGTACCCGTATCGAAATCCCCGACTTGTTCAAGAAATCGGGAATCTAATCATCCTCATCCAATCCCAGCGGCACAAAATATTGACTGTAAACCACACTATCCGGCTCCCAAAGAGGCCGCCAATAAACATTTTGCATCACCGCTTTCTCCCCATCACCCTCAGCAGGCCACTGAAAACTGACGATCGCAATATTGCTATATCCCACAATCTCATCACCCTCTTGCACCCAGCGATTGCGCCACAACAGCGATATAAAATTCCACAACCTATGCAGCAGTGGCAATTGTTTATTTTTATGCGATCTATCTGACGCAGTTCCATTTTCTTGCTGCAAAAACACCCGAGCTCTTTGCCGTTTAATCCAGTCAATCCGATAGCCCCAATCAGGCGGCATAGATTGTCTATTTCTGAGACCAGCCGCCACAGCCTTCTTTCTGCTCATCCTCGAAATATTCATTAATTCCAGCGGCTCATTCCATCCCAAACATTGGTGCGATCGCTCAGGAAGCAACGACTTAATCTTAGTATGAACTAAATGCGTTGTCCACTCCTCATTGATAAAAGCACTAGCAGTCAACTGCGCCAGCACAGAATATTGACAACTTGACTTATAATTCGCCCCCCTCAAAGGCTCAAGATTCGGTCGAGAATCGCCAAAATGACAATCATACCAATAACTCAGTCGCACAGCAGCAGCATAGTGAATATCCCCCGTCAACACAATCACCCGATCGCGCTGTTTAAAAAATTCCACCAACAGCTTCACAAAAGCTAACTCATGAAAATTCCAAGCATCCCCCGCATCACTACTAAAAACCTTCCCCTGTTCCACATCCCACTTTTGCACCGCATCAATAATCCACAAACCCACCAAATTTGTCGGCACAACCACCAGCGTCGCCTCAATCTCAAACTCCCCAGTTTTATTCAGCAAATCCGTCTCCTTCAAAGGTTCCTGAATTTGCTCCTCAAAACCTTTGTGAGTCAAAAGCATCGGCGGATCGATCGGGCTTTCCACCGGATACCCCCGCCAAGTCCGCGTATCCAGCACAATTACCTCGTGCTTAAAACTTCTCACAATAAAATGCCAATTCAAAACCTCATTTACACCCTCACAATCCCGATCCAAAATAAAAACATCTTCATCTAATTTCAACTTCGGTAAATGTGTTTTCGGATCGAGTCCTGGAATTCCCAAATGCGAAGCCGCATCCTCCCAAGCAGAAACATCAGTCCCCGCCGAAGCAGACCATTTTTCAGCAGCCTTTAATAATTTATCTCCCGGTTTTTCGCGATCGAACTGTGCGGGCGTATTTCCCCAAGCCTGAAACACAGCGTAAGCCAGCAAAGCATTCTGCACCACCCGCCGTCCCAGCGGCTTCCCCAGCACCCGGTAACACCACTCTCGATTCAAATACAAATCGTCGCTAACATCATGGTCGTCGCAAATCATATAAGTAGGAATATTCGCTAGCGCCCTCCTCACCCTCCACAAATTGCGAGCAAAACCGTTAAGTTCAACTACTTCTCTATCCCAGACTTTTGCCTGCTTAGAATTTGGACAAATATCCTTACCCTTCGGAAAACGCTCGCACCAGAGTATCGGCGACCAAACTAACAAATACATCGCATAATATTCGCCCAAGCTAAACAAGTGACTTTTAGCCTTGTCCGGTTTATTCACCAACATCGCCGTAAAGCCACCAAAATCTCTGGCAATATCGCTGCGAGTCCCCGGTTTTAACTCAATTGGTTTTTTGGACTCATACTCAGCATCAGACGGTTTCTGAATTGGCGACTCTCTAAAAATTTCCCTTTCTTGGGCAACTACATTTTCGTTTTCCGAATTTTTAGGTATACTGATACACAAATTCTTTTTAATTTGGGCATCATCCATCAGGGGTAGACTCTCTTCCCAGCCCAACAGTGTATCGCCAGCATCAGTCAAAGCCCACAGCATCGCATCGGCAACATCGTCGCCGTAAATTTGGTCGCCGGTTAAAAACAGTTGGTGGGGCCTGCTATTTGCCGTACCTGCAAACTGTTCGATCGAATTATCCAAGATTGGCAGCGCATCTCTGCCGTCTCCGTGGGGCTTGCGACAAGAACCGTGAACGATACGCAAATAGTTTAAATCCTGCGGTGGCAGGGCAAAAGTGGGCAACTGGTGAGCGAAATAACTAATCGTCTCCCGTCCCAAAGCCGACAAATCAGGAGAAGCAGGCCACAGACAAGAAATGAGATTTTCTTTCTCATTTTCTGGGACTGCAACCCCCGACGGCGACTCGCTACTCCCAGCAAACTTGATGTCATAAGCATAAACTTGCCCAGATGTCAATCCCTTGCTATTAATTGGTTTAGCAGTCACCGCGACTACGTGCAGGTATTTGCCGAGCTGCACGGTAGAATTCGCACCTTGGAGCAAGGGCCGATCGACAATTTCGCCGATTCCGCCCTCTGTCGAATAAACCTTAAGTTCGACTTGGCGGGGGGCTTTCAGAGCCAGCCAAACTGTCACGGCCCGACTTTCAGTCCGGCGCAAAATCGGGCCCGCAAGGATCAACGGCAAGTGATGAATTCGATGACTTAATGGCGTCCACGACATAGGATTTTAAAAATAAAAATTAAATAAATAATGTTCTAGCAATCAGATTTTAGGCGATCGAGCATCTATCCCCGCTTAATTAATGCTAAGTCTGCCAACCAAAGTATCTCAAATTGTAACAATTCATTAAGTAAAATTAATAATCATGCTACAAGAAGAACAATTAACACATTTCCAAGATTCAGCCCCGCAGTTGCCGGTAATTAAATCATCAGAACCCACTGGACGCCCCAACAGTCGGCCAATCTACTCCTCACCTTTAGATCAGGCCATCGACCGCCACCCCCTCACCGTGGCTCCAGAAACCCCGATCGCCCAAGTGTTGGCTCTCATGAACCCGATGCGTGTCTCCTGTCAGCTTTGTGGCGAAAAACAAAACGCCGTTGCTAGCGCAGCCAAGCGCAGTTGCGTCTTAGTCGTCGAAGATAATCGACCGATCGGCATTTTTACAGAACGGGATATCGTCAAGCTAACTACCGTCGCAGCTTGTACAGTCGGACTGACAATTGCTGACGTAATGACTCGATCGCCCATTACCCTCAAACAATCCGAGTCTCAAGATATTTTCACAGCTATGTTCACGTTGCGCCAGCACCAGATCCGGCATTTGCCCGTAGTGGACGAGGACTCGCGACTTCTGGGCATCATCACCCGCGAAGCAATTCACGAAGCCCTGCAACCGGTTAACTTGCTAACCAATTTGCGCTGTGCAGCAGATGTCATGACGAAAGAAGTCATTTCTGCCCCAACAACTGCCTCAGCCCTCAATTTAGCCCAGCTCATGGTCAAGAATCGAGTTAGTTCCGTCGTCATTGTCAAAGAGCAAACTCAGCATCCCGATCGCGCGATCGCACCAACACAAAATTATCAAATTCCGATCGGCATTGTCACCGAGCGCGACATCGTGCAGTTTCACGCCCTCGAATTAAACCTCTCCCAAATATCGGCAACTGAGGCGATGAGTGCGCCTTTATTCTGCATATCTCCGGCCGATTCCCTTTGGAGTGCCCACCAGTCCATGCAGCGGCACTGCGTCCGCCGTTTGGTAGTAGTTGGCAGCCAGGGAGAACTTTTGGGCGTTGTGTCTCAGACAAATTTGCCACAAGTTTTTAACCAATCTGAAATGTATGGGACGATCGAGCTGTTGCAACAAGCAGTGGACGATCGAGCCACCCAATTGCAGAAAGCCAACGAACTTTTGCAGCAAGAAATTTTAGAGCGGCAGCGGGCCCAAGAAGCCCTGCGCCAAGCTCACGACGACTTAAAAAAACAAGTTGAAGAACGCACCGCTCAACTTTTAGAATCAAATGAATTGTTGAGACGCGATATTATCAAGCGCCAGCGAGTCGAAGAAGTGCTGCGGCGAAAGCAAACTTGCTTGAAAAATCAAGCGCAGCAATTAGAGGAAACTGTGCGAAAGTTGCAGCAAACTCAAACTCAATTAGTGCAAACCGAAAAAATGTCTTCTTTGGGACAAATGATTGCCGGTATCGCTCACGAAATTAACAACCCTGTTAATTTTATCTACGGCAACCTTTCCCACGCCAGCCACTACATCAAAGAATTGCTCCAACTTTTGGGACTTTACCAGCAGCACTATCCCGAACCAGTCTCGGAAATTCGGGAAGCAGCAGCAGAGATGGAAGTCGATTTTTTGGTAGAAGACTTATCTAAGCTAGTGTCTTCTATGCAAGTAGGAACCGAGCGCATCCGCCAAATAGTTGTGTCCATGCGTAATTTTTCGCGATCGGATCAATCTAACATCAAGCTCGTTGACATTCACGAGGGACTCGAAACCACTTTGTTGATTTTGCAGCACCGGCTCAAAGCCCACGGCACACATCCAACTATTCACATTATTAAAGAATACGGCAATTTGCCCCACATCGAGTGCTGTGCCGGTCAGATCAATCAGGTGTTCATGAATATTATCGGCAATGCTATTGATGCTTTGGATGAAGAAATCCAGAAAGGGGAATGGGCGACGAGAAATGCGAAAAATTCACCCCTGTCAAATCCTAATTCTCCATTGACTGTTCCCACAATTACAATTCGTACTGAAGTTGTTGGTGGCGATTTTGTGGCGATCCGCATTTCCGACAACGGGCGGGGCATACCGGAGGAGATTCGCCGCCAATTATTTGACCCGTTTTTTACTACCAAACCAGTCGGCAAGGGCACTGGGTTGGGACTGTCGATTTCTTACCATTTAGTTGTCGAACAGCACGGGGGGCGGCTCGACTGCGTTTCGGAAGCTGGACGGGGCACTGAGTTTGCGATCGAGATTCCGATCGTCAGTTGTCATTAGTCAGCAGTCATAGGATTTTAGATTGAAAAATTGAAAAATTGAAAAATTGAAAAATTGAAGAATTGGAAATGACTCATTAAGCTCGTGGTTTGGATCGCGGGCCCACAGTTGCATTCTTTTTTTCAACTGGTATCAGTAGTCATGGGGAAGAATCATATTCTCCCAATCCCCCACTCTCCCCGACTCACTCCCACTCTCCCCGACTCACTCCCCCACTCTGCGACTCCCCACCATTTCCTAAAAATTCACAATTTTTTACAAAACACCCGAAACCAGCAAAGTCAATCTTTCCCAATCTAAAATCTAAAATCTAAAACCTAAAATCCCATAACTTTCTCCCTCTCCCCCACTCTGCGACTCCCCACCATTTCCTAAAAATTCACAATTTTTTACAAAACACCAGAAACCCAAGCAAAGTCAATCTTTCCCAATCTAAAATCTAAAATTTAAAATCTAAAATCCCATAACTTTGCCCTCCCCTGACCCAACTCATCCGAACTCACTTCGAGTTTGGCTCATCCACTAGCGCCTTGATGACCGTTCGAGTTACCCGCACCAGCCATCAACTGGCTGCATCCTAGCCCCAAAGCCAAAAGCCCAGATTGTTTGAGAAGTTAATTTTTGTTTTATTTTTGTACCTCTTTATATTAAGAAAGTATTCTAAAATCAATTTAAAAGCTAAAAAAATTATAAAAATAGATTTTTATATCAAAAAACCAGTTAAGATTCCCAGAGGTGCAAAATAAACCAATTTACTAGCATTTTCATTTAGACGCCCCCTTTCTTTTCATCGCAAGTTAGCTAATAATGCTTTCAACGAGGTGACTAAGGGCCGAGTCCAAAATTGGCGTAACCCAAAGACGGATACAAGCCCCAAACAAAAGTCGTCGAGATCGAAAATTTTAGTGAGAGAGAACCCCCAGATTCATCTGTGGAGTCCCTTCTTTCATCTCAAATCTGAAATCTTAAATCGACTGACAGTATGGGCATTGCAATTGGGCTATTGCAATTGGGCGATCGAAAAAAAGCATGAAACCCCAGCCCTCATCGTTTTGATAGAAACCTATAGGAGAACAAAGAGTGAAACTCGCAGTTTACGGCAAAGGTGGAATTGGCAAATCGACAACAAGCTGCAACATCTCTGTTGCCCTAGCCAAGCGCGGCAAGAAAGTTTTGCAAATCGGTTGCGATCCAAAGCACGACAGCACATTTACCCTCACTGGCTTCTTGATCCCCACAATTATTGACACCCTTCAGCAAAAGGACTATCACTACGAAGACGTTTGGCCCGAAGATGTCATCTACAAAGGCTACGGCGGCGTTGACTGCGTAGAAGCAGGTGGCCCTCCCGCAGGAGCTGGCTGCGGCGGCTATGTAGTCGGCGAAACCGTCAAACTGCTCAAAGAACTCAATGCCTTCGACGAATACGACATCATCCTGTTCGACGTGCTCGGCGACGTAGTGTGCGGCGGTTTTGCAGCCCCGTTGAACTACGCCGATTACTGCATGATTGTTACCGACAACGGTTTCGACGCCTTATTTGCAGCCAACCGCATCGCCGCCTCAGTCCGCGAAAAAGCCCGCACTCACCCATTGCGGCTCGCCGGTTTAATTGGCAACCGCACCTCAAAGCGCGACTTGATCGACAAGTACATTGACTCAGTACCGATGCCGGTGCTGGAAGTGCTACCCCTGATTGAAGACATCCGCGTTTCTCGCGTCAAAGGCAAAACATTGTTTGAGATGGCCGAAAGCGATCCTTCGCTCAACTACGTCTGCGATTACTACCTCAACATCGCTGACCAGATTTTGGCAATGCCCGAAGGAGTAGTGCCCAACGACACTCCCGATCGCGAATTATTCGCCTTACTTTCAGATTTTTATCTAAATCCAGTGCAACCGGTGGTCAAGAAGGAGGAAGATGAGCTAGACCTGATGATGGTTTAATAGGTCTAGCGATCAGGATGAGGATAAAGAGGTTATGGCTTTTTTTGATACTTTTTCAGTTGCTCTCAAACAGAAGTGGTTGGACTACTACCAGGTAAATCGGGCTTGGCTGCTCCTGCACATGACGGCTGACAACACGGTCGCCACACCCGACGGCGGGAAAAGGCCTGTTTCTTACCTCATCCTGGGAATTGCGGCTGCCCTGGAGCCGGAACTCCAGCAATTAATGCTGCCCTTCTCAAAACTCAAGCCGGATGCAGACAGCCTGATCGAAGTGTTGGGGCTAAATTTTGACCCGGACATCGCGCTGGGTATGCCCTCAAATATCTCGCCGCAGACGGCCGGCAAATCTCCAACACCCGCAACCACTCAAACTGCCACTACTGCACCCGCAGCAGCTCCAACTGCCACTGCTGCACCCGCAGCAGCTCCAACTGCCACTGCTGCACCCGCAGCAGCTCCAACTGCCACTGCTGCACCCGCAGCCAAATCTAATAAATTGGGCGGTGCTGCCTTAGCAGCAGCCGGAGTAGTCGCCGGAGCCGCTGGTGTGGCAGCAGCAGCGTCAGCACTGAGCACCGAGGATGAATCCTTCGATGAGTTTGAGGAAGAAGCGGTCTCCGACTTCGACATGGACGATGACGAGGAAGAAGCAGTCTCCGATTTCGACATGGACGATGACGAGGAAGAAGCAGTCTCCGACTTCGACATGGACGATGACGAGGAAGAAGCGGTCTCTGACTTCGACATGGACGATGACGAGGAAGAAGCCTCGGCTTTGGACGGTCTAGGTATCGAGGACGATGAGGAAGACGCCGTATCAGACTTCGATATGGGCGACGATGAGGAAGACGCCGTATCAGACTTTGATATGGGCGACGATGAGGAAGACGCCGTATCAGACTTTGATATGGGCGACGATGAGGAAGACGCCGTATCAGACTTTGATATGGGTGATGACGATGAAGAAGAAGCCTTAGCTTTGGGCGATCTCGACCTCGGCGATGATGACGACGAAGCCTCGGCTTTGGGCGGTTTCGACCTCGGCGATGATGACGACGAAGCCTCGGCTTTGGGCGGTCTCGACCTCGGTGATGATGACGAAGAAGCCTCACAATTTGGGACTTTGACCTCTGGAGATCTCGAAGCGGGGATTTCCGATCCGTTTGGGGAAGAAGATGCAGAGTTTGTCGCCGAAGAAATACCTGATCCTTTTGGGACAGCGACCTCAGATGACCTAGATATGGATCTGGGCGACTTGGACGATGACGGTATTGACGATTTCTCTGTATCTGATGACGATGACCTCGACGATCTCGGACTCGACGATCTCGGGGAAGCAACTACCGGAGATCCCGATGAAGATGATTTAGATGCTCTAGGTCTCGGTGATTTGGATTCCGACGATGAGGATGAAGAAATTTCCGGCTTTTTATCGGATTTTAAGTGAGGTTGTTGCGATCGCCAGAGTCTCTCCTAGTGATGAAGTTTCCCGCTCTATTTGTTAGTTGTGAGTTGCGAGTTGTTAATTTTTAATGATCTGCAACTTACAACTGCCAAAAGGCTTTTGGCCTTAGCGAGTTGAAGAACAGTAAATCCCTGCGGTGAGGGATTGTATGCCCTCGCGCAGAATTTTTTAGCTCAAATTTTGGATGCTGCGTCTGCGGAAATATTGAGTTTGCGGCATCTATTTTTCAGAGGAATTAGCCCAAAAATAGGTATTTCTATTTATTGTTCGCTGTGCGTCGCGATCGCACAAAACAGGTGTTTTCTCGCCGCTGCGCCTGTTCGCGTTCGAGAGGAAAAACAACCTATTGCTCTCCGGCGCGATCGCAGCGAGGAGATCGCAAAATCCAGCTATTTCCTCGCTCAGCCGCAAGTCCTGTTCGAGACGAAAAACAATTTAAATGGAGAAGATTTGAGATATGACTGCTATTACTACTAATGAACCGGAAGCTTTAAACTTTGAATGCGAAACAGGCAATTATCACACCTTTTGTCCGATTAGCTGCGTAGCTTGGCTTTATCAAAAAATTGAAGATAGCTTTTTCTTGGTAATCGGTACTAAGACTTGCGGCTATTTCTTGCAAAACGCAATGGGCGTGATGATTTTTGCTGAGCCTCGCTATGCGATGGCTGAGTTGGAAGAGGGCGATATTTCCGCTCAATTAAACGATTATGATGAGTTGAAGCGGCTGTGCTTGCAAATTAAGCGCGATCGTAACCCCAGTGTAATTGTTTGGATCGGCACTTGCACCACCGAAATCATCAAAATGGATTTGGAAGGGTTAGCGCCGAAGCTCGAAGCCGAAATTGGCATTCCCATCGTCACAGCCCGCGCTAACGGCTTAGATTACGCCTTTACTCAAGGGGAAGATACCGTTTTAGCAGCGATGGCTGCTAAATGTCCTGAGAAAGCGCCGGTGATGGAATCTCAGAAACAAGAACGCAATGCTATCTCTCAACTGCTGAATTTCGGCAAGAAAAAAGAGGAAGTTGCCGCAGATGAATCGGAATATGTCAAGCACACACCGCTGGTACTTTTCGGTTCTTTGCCCGATCCGGTTGTTACTCAGCTAACCTTAGAATTGAAGAAGCAAGGAATCAAAGTTTCGGGTTGGCTTCCTTCCAAGCGCTACACTGAATTGCCAGTCTTGGAAGAAGGTTATTATGTATCGGGTATGAATCCCTTCTTGTCGCGTACTGCTTCTACGTTGATGCGCCGCCGCAAGTGTAAGCTAATTGGTTCGCCATTCCCGATCGGCCCTGACGGAACTCGCGCTTGGATTGAGAAGATTTGCTCTGTTTTGGGCATTGAACCCAAAGGTTTGGACGAACGGGAAGCGCAAATCTGGGCTGGTTTGGAAGATTACCTGCAAATAATTCGCGGCAAATCTGTCTTCTTTATGGGCGACAATTTGTTAGAGATTTCTTTAGCACGTTTCTTGATTCGCTGCGGCATGACTTGCCCGGAAATCGGCATTCCTTACATGGACAAGCGCTATCAAGCAGCCGAGTTGGCGTTGTTAGAAAAGACTTGTCACGAGATGGGAGTTCCTACTCCTCGGATTGTGGAGAAACCAGACAATTACAATCAGCTTCAGCGGATTTACGAGCAGAATATTGACTTGGTGATTACTGGTATGGCTCACGCTAATCCTTTGGAAGCGCGGGGGATTAATACTAAGTGGTCTGTTGAGTTTACTTTTGCTCAGATTCACGGCTTTGGTAATGCGCGGGATATTTTGGAGTTGGTGACTCGTCCGCTGCGCCGGAATAATTCGCTGAAGGATTTGGGTTGGGGTAATTTGGTGAAGAATGAAGCGAAGGTTTAATCGTTTTTAGCCTTGAATGAGAAACCCGGTTTATTGAATAAACCGGGTTTTTGCCATACTTGGTATAACTGTTTTCTGCGAGTAGTCCCAACGTCAAGTCAACTTCCCATTAAAATATTACTAAAAAGGTTATATATCCTTTTTTACTTCATCAAAAATGGTAAGTTGATCTCCCTCTTTTCCCTCAATTTTTACTTTTTTGCCGTACCTTGGATCTTCACTATCTGTCCCAAGCGCTGTAAGTATTTCGTCAACTATTGCTCTATTAGTCTTACGGTTTTTCATTAAGTTATAGGCTCCCTGACCTAGCAACTCCTGATTCCCTGTGGCTGTTTCTGGCATTCCTTCATAAACAGCGGCAAATAGTGGAATTCCCATTTTGAGGCTGGCTCTGCCAGCCTCAATACTACCGCCTGTACTACCAGCCTCAATAAGTATCATCGCACCAGAGAGAGCACAAATCGTGCAATTTCGCTGCATAGCGTTTCGTACACTCCATGCTAAACCCGGTAAGAATTCACTGACTACAGCGACTTTCTCCCATTCCAATAATGTCTTCAACTCACGCTTAACCTTAAAGTTAAATATCCCTTCTGCCAGTACCAAAGTTGTTGTTCCACCACATTCCAATGCAGTTCGGTGAGTCATCATATCAACTCCTGCTGCATAGCCCGATACTATATTAACTCCTTTGTTCGCAAGTTGCTCCGCACAGTCATGAGCCGTTGCTAAACCTTTTTCAGTCGCTTTTCGAGAGCCACAAAATCCTACTGACGGCTTATGGAGAAGCCTGGGATTTCCAATGACTGTCAAAAGTGGTGGAGCCTTTTTACCTAGTAAAACACGCAAGCGATCAGGGTAGCTTTCTTCGGAGATAGGCAGTAAAGAGACATTCTCCTGTTGAAGTCGTTCCCAAACTTGCAACACTGAATTCTGATTGGGAAGGAGAGCATTTATCTGAGCTTTTGTCAGTACCTTTTGCAGGATAGCTGGCTCCTCTAAAACTTCTGCCAGTTCCATCTGATACTGGTTAGCTAAGTCCAAAACGGATTTTACTGTAACTGGTCCAATCCCAGGTGTTTCTAAAAGGCGAAGAATAGAAAAAGTAGTATTTTTCATCTACCATCTCTCCCTTTAAGATTATCATCGTTACGACAGGTCTTTTCGCAAGCTAATCCAACTACATTTTTTGCACCTGCTTCTAATAGAAGTAGACCAACATAATTAATAGAAACCCCCGATTGATAAAGGTCATCAACTATCAAGACTGTTTTGCCTTTAAACACATCTGGATCGACTTTTATAGTGTTCTCCAAGTTCTGAAATTTATCTTCCAAAGCAAGGTTTTTGATAGGAAGTCTTTCTATCACAGTGCAAATTTTATTGCTGAGGTTTGTCTTACCCCATTTCTTAGCTATTATGATTGCCAGGTAAGTTGGAAGATCAAATTTTTTGTTGGGCTTAGACGGTGGCATAGCTACAATAGTATCAACTGAGTTGTAGCATTGGACTTTTTGCAGAAAGTTAAGACAAGCTTGGGCTAACTCGTCGGCTGCCGAAAATGTGTCTAATGTAGCTTCAGCATTATAAGGCTTGGCTCGACTGCGGAGGCTACCAATTTTGGTCTGAGGCTTGTTGGGATCACCATCCTCCTTGTCATAGTCTAGGGCAAAAGATAGACCTAAACAGTCCCGAAGGGCAACGTATTGTGAAATAATGGAAAACCAGTTTTTGATCTCCTCAATTTCCTCGTCAGTCACGTTTTTAAGGAAGGTATAAGGGCGCGACCCGGTTGTGGAACGATGAAAGCCAATATGGTTAACCTTACAGACCATTTCAAATCCACGGACGAATGTTTCTTCAAAGGGAAACGAGAGGTTCCAATCTGGGGAGTTCTGGCTGAACTCCCCAGGAGCTTTCAGGGGACGGTCAAAATCAGCTAGGCGGTAGCGCCGAGGCTTCCAGGTGATCATATCCACAATCCGTTCGCGATGAATAGGCATTTTTAATCCTGATTGATAGGCTTTTTTAAATAGCTGTAATCTGTGCCAACACAATTTATGATGAGCTAATCATAAGTTGTAATAGCTCAATACTTCGGACAGCTTTTGATTACCAACCGTAGAATAAGGGTTTCAAGGTGATTCTGCCATCGAGCTACCAACGGAAAATCGAGGGTTTCAGACTACGAACTAAAAACAGTCCGGACTATTGATAGGTTTGTTGACTTATAAATCAATATAACATACCTTGACCAAGCGATCAACAGAGCAACAGACCATCGCACGCCTCCACTGGCCAACAATCTACAGCCTCAATTAGCTTAGGTCTTGATTCCAATGCAGGTGCTAAGCCTGATTTAATATTTTGTTCTTTTTTATATAATCCCTCTAGCTCTTCCTTAGTTGGAAATCCCAGAACCATCTCTGTCAGGTTGCATTGCGGATCAGCATCCACTAAGATTACTTGTTTACCTTTTGTGGCTAACATCCACCCTACATTAAATGTAGTGGTTGTTTTGTTAACGCCACCCTTGTGATTAAATAGAGCTCTTTTCTGAACCATCTTTTTTTATACTTTTGGGGAAGTCAGTACCTGAGCCTTATAAATCCGCCTATGACTATTATTACAGTCAGGGATGAATCGGCGCACTTTTCCCCAACTTGTCCAGAATCCCAGCCCACACGCCCGTAACACGATCGCAGGTACGATCGCCTATAATCGAAACTAGCCCAACTCTCATCAGTTGAGAAACCGCCATGAGTCAAGACAACGAAAAAACTACCTATTCAGAGAAAACAGAACGTCTCAGAGTTATCGGTCAGTTTATCAAAACTGTCACACCGATGATTTGGACGATCGTAATTTTAGTAGTCATCATTCCCCTATTTGGTAACTTTCTAATTTCCCAGTCACTAACAAATACCGGAACCACAGCAGTTGTAGTCTCGCCTCCACACGATTTTAGCAAAGTCAACCAAGACGTTAAAAACGCCATCCAACAATCCCATATAACTGCCGAAACTTTCGCCTCAAAAGAATTGGACAAATGGGAAACCGAAGTAATTGCAAGAGTTGATAACAGTTTTCTCGATTGGTACTTCGATTACTTCAACCAAAAAAAGATGGAGTTTGCCGTACCTTTTAATTTCGTTAAATCTGCCGTACTCAACAGATTTGATATGACAGCAGCATCTCAAGCTGTTTCCGAAAAATTAACCGAAGACTTTCAAAGAGAATTTGCTAACCGCGTGCTGGTACCCAAAAACGCTCAACTGCGCTTTCAATTAATCACTCAAGATACTGCTAATTTGTACATATCAGAAGTTAGCAAGAATGTGAAAGTAGTTCAAAACAATTATAATATACCGCAAGTACAGTGGGACAAATATCTGAACGATATTGCTACCACCATTAGCGACAAAGGAAACGTCTCTAATTTATCATTAAAAGTATTAGTAGGCGGCAGTGGCTACTTAGTTGCTAAACCCTTAATTTTGGGAGTAGCAACTAAAGTTGGCAGCAAAGTTACCGCAAAAGTTGCCAGCAAAGCCGCCGCCAAGGTAGCCACAAAAACAGGCGGTACAGTGGCTAGTCAGTTGGGAGTAAGTTTAATTGATCCGATTGTGGGAATCGGGATTATCATTTGGGATTTGTGGGATTACAATCACACAGTCAAAGTAGAAAGACCGATTTTGCGGGAACACATTGTAGAATACTTGAAAGATGTCAAAAAGTCTCTGCTCACAAATCCTGAAAGTGGAATCATGGCAGCAATTTATCAGTTAGAAAGCGGTCTTCTCAAGTCACTTTAATCATTTAGCGTTGCTTAATACAGGTATGAATTGAAGAGTTAGGAATTGCCATAAGCCAAGTCTGGTGAGTTTGGCAACTTCCGAAAAATTTTTGTTCATACCGTTAATCAGCAACGTAAAAAAAAGATAAGATAGAGGAACAACGACAAGAGTTGCAAGATTTGATCGCATATAAAAATATCATAAAAGGGAAGAAAGCGCAAGCTGTTTAACTCAGATTAAAAGGAGTTAGTTATCGACAAATAGAAAAAAGCTTAGAAGTTTCAACAAGTTTTCTTGCACCAACTCACAGAAAATACTTAGCCGGGAAGCGCGGAATTAAAGTTAAAATATCGCTAAACAGATCTCCGCAACGCCTCGACTTCCTGTCTCAACCCGAAAACCAAAATATATCAGAACTAGAAAGATAGTTGAGGTGAAATTATGAGGTAATATTTAAATACTGGTCAAGTTACTATAGAATATTGAAAGCGGTTAATTAACCTGGCAGAAAACCAAGGTATAAAAATCGATAAAACAGCGATAAGTTATTCACAAAAAACGCTATTTTTGCCGAAAAGGATTATCAAAGCAGAAGCCAGAAATAGCAGTAGGATAACTGGTACTATATCGCTTAGATGAGTGTCAGTTCGTCACTCAAATACTCCAAAGGAAATGATCGAGTCGGCAGTTGCGATCGCCTCTTCGAGTAAAATTAAGTAAATTTGCAAGTATTGGTCGATCGACCCCCGTTGCTAGACTATATTTGCATTAAAGGTTTGCTATACTCCAAAAATAGACACATATTAACCTTTGGAAAATTAATAGGCCGGAGCTATGACATCCTATGCAACCTCTACAGCAAGAGCCGAGATGAGTGAGATCCGGCGCTTGAAAAACATACTGCCCCCAGAACTCCAAAGTTGGGTAACAGTAGAAAAAACAATAGAAGTTAATCCCACCCTGATCCGCAGCGAAGAAATAGGCAAAGACCAGGTAGAAATCCAAATAGACCTGATCCGCTGGGAACAGCTAGCAATGGATCAGCGCAACCTCCTATTTTGGCACGAAGTCGCCAGAATCCAAAACGACACCATCCCCAGAGACGGTTGGGAAATGGCAGCCCTCGCCATTGGTTTAGGCGGCGCCGTCGGTGAACTTTGGGTGCAAGACGGCTTGCTGCTGTTACTAGCCCTATCCCTGTGCGGCGTCTCGGGCTGGAGACTTTACCAAAAAAACAACGGAGAGAAAAGTTTAAAAGAAGCAGTAGACGCCGATGAAAAAGCCCTCGCCCTCGCTACCCGCTTCGGCTACACTCTCCCAAACGCCTACAAAAGCCTCGGCAGCGCCTTAAAAACCTTAATCGAGCAAACCTCCAAAAAACAGCAGCGGGCTAAATACGAAGCTCGTCTTCAGGCCCTCAAACGCAACGCAGCCAAAGCCAAAGCCAAAGTCAAACCCATCACCCGCGAAACATCCCAGTCAGAAAACGTCTACAATTCTTAACCTCATCCCCCGACGCTGGTTACGGGGGTTTTCCAGTTAACCGTTAACTGTTGACTTCTGTGTTAGCTGTTAACTGTTAACTGCGATGGCTATCCGGTGCAAGACAGGCACGAAAATTATTAGCGACAAGATTAATCGGCCTGAATCCACAAAAATCTTGATTCCGATGTCAAAGTTTGGCAGCGACTGCGTTCAAAAATCTTTGGGTCAAAACTGGCACTGGTAGACTCAAGTCTATTTTTGCCTTTGCATTCTCGGCGGGCGAGTTGGCAGGCGTCTTTGTAAAGTTTGTATAAAGCTAGCATAAGGAGGAGCTGCTAGGACAGAATAGGCTAAAGACATCAGCTTGAAATTTGAAACCAGGACTTCATGGTCAGTCAAACCCCAGAGGCAGATTTTCGGGTAACGTACTCGGACGAGATTCCCTCAGTTCACATACCCGTGCGCTTGAGCGTACTTGAAGCCGTAAACTTCAAGACAACCTGCCAGCAACTTTTTTCGGGCAGCACCGTTCCCAGCAAGATTGTCCTAGACTTCAGTCAGACGACATTCATCGACAGTAGCGGGATCGGTGCTTTAGTCAGCAATCTGAAATTTGCCAAACAGCGGGATAGCGACTTGGTGCTCCGAAGCCTCAAGCCGCAGGTGATGGCAGTATTTGCTCTCACCAGCCTAGATCAAGTGCTGACGATCGAGCAGCCCTCTGCAACCTCAACTCCCACAGAGACCAACCCCTCGGACAATCAGCTACCGATGACGCACCCCTCAGTGCAATCGTGGTTGAAGCGCCTGATAGATATCGTTGGGGCAATCGTCGGTTTGATAATTACAGGAATTTTGCTCGTACCCATAGCTGCAGCCATCACTATCAATGATCCAGGCCCGATATTTTTCGGTCAAACCCGCTGTGGCTGGATGGGCAAACAATTTCGGATTTGGAAATTTCGATCGATGTGTACCAACGCCGAATCCATGAAAGCCCAAATCCAAAACCAGGCTTCTGGCGCATTTTTCAAAAATGACAACGACCCGCGGATTACGAAAGTCGGGCGCATCTTACGCAAAACCAGTCTCGACGAACTGCCGCAGTTTTGGAACGTGCTCAAAGGCGAAATGAGTCTCGTTGGCACTAGACCGCCTACCCCAGACGAAGTTGAGCGTTACGAAGTTCCTCAGTGGCAGCGTTTGGATGTCAAACCCGGGATGACAGGGGAATGGCAAGTCAACGGTCGCTCTCAAGTCCGCGATTTTGAAGATGTCATCCGTTTAGATTTAAAATACCAACAAAACTGGAGCCTGGTGTATGACCTCAAACTAATTGTCAAAACTGTAACAGTCCTGTTTAACAAAAATAGTGGCGCTGTGTAGGAACCCTCAACAACCCACCGCTGAAATAGGAGGTGCTGTTGCCGACGGGGGGCCGGAAATCGAACTCAATACTTAGTCAAGCAGACGATCGCTAGCGATACCTACGTTAGCATTAAGTGTTAAAATTCACACGCCCAGAAAATGCACAGCTAGTTGCCAGCTCTGCAATCAGAGCATTAATAATTAGCAATTGGCGAGTTCGAGGTCATACTCGAATGATCCCAGCAGGATTTTCGAGGACGAGAAGAACTCACCTGTGTTTAGAAAAGTACCGACTGCTAACACGGTCGAAGCTTAAATCACTTCCTCGCAAGCTGACTCGGGAATTTTCCCTATTTAAACGCCCTACCGAGGCAGGTTACAGTATCGGAAGTCTCTCATTTGCTGTGCGAGTAAATGGTGCGAAAGGAATGCTCACCTTGAGGCAAAACGGGCTTCTTCAACTCAAGCTTGACTTAACTAATATGTTGCCAAGACCTTGCCCTCCTTTTTCTCTCCCTCCGCCGCTGAGTACAGCGGTGGTGGGGGCCGACCAGGGGGAAGAAAGATGAAAGACAAGCAACCAAAGGCCGAGTGGCACCTGCAGGTTGAAACAGACCTGAATGCTTTAACATCCATTTTGGAATGGTTGGAGAATATCGTTTTGCCCATGATACCAGCGGATTTCTGGTGGCAGTGCCGACTGATAATCAACGAAGGCTTTACAAACGCTGTCCGCCACGCTCACCAGAACTTGCCCCCGGCGACGCCCATAGACATTGAGGTAAAAGTGTTTGCCGATTATTTAGAAATTAGGATTTGGGACAGGGGTCAACCCTTCAACTTAGAAGCAAAGCTGCACTCGATCATGCAAGAGCAGCGCGATCCTTTGGACAGAGAAGGAGAAAGGGGACTGGTGTTCATGTACAAGCTCACGGACGATCTTCGCTATATCCGTACCGACGATCGCCGCAACTGCCTGGTAATGCGAAAAAACATTACCTGAGGGCGCGATACCCGCCCGGTCAGGGCGGCTTCTTTCGCAACGAGTGGAAGATCCCCTCGCCCCCTATTGTCCTCCCGGAACCCAACCACATCCTCTGCAATTCTGCGGGTGCAGGCTCGATGCACGCGGCTGCAGGACAATTTGCTTCAAAATAAATATTATGCGTATTCTAATTTATTCCTATAACTATTATCCAGAGCCGATCGGCATTGCCCCCCTGATGACAGAACTAGCGCAAGGCTTAGTCAAGCGGGGCCACCAAGTCCGAGTCGTCACAGGAATGCCCAACTATCCGCAGCGCCGGATTTATCCGCAATATGAGGGCAAATTTTACCTCACCGAAGAACACAACGGTGTCACAATTCAGCGCAGCTATCTGCGAGTCAACGGCCCCCACCCCACCCTCCTAGACCGACTTTTGCTAGACGGCAGTTTTGTCGTCTCCAGCGCCGTCCAAGCCTTCAGAGGCTGGCGTCCCGACGTGATTTTCTCGACAATGCCCCCTTTACCGATTTGCGTCCCAGTCGCCTTTTACGGCTGGATTCGCGCTTGCCCGATCGTCCTCAACGTTCAGGATATCGTCTCAGAAGCAGCCGTGCGCGTCGGCTTGGTCAAAAAAAACGGACTGCTAGTTCGCATTGCTGACGCTTTGGAAAAATTGGCCTACTGCACAGCCAGCCAAGTCAGCGTCATCGACAGCGGTTTTATCAAAAAATTGCACTCTCAGGGAGTACCCCCGGAAAAAATAGTTTGCGTTCCCAATTGGGTTGATGTCAATTTTATTCGCCCCTTGCCCAAAGAAAGTAACTCATTTCGAGAAACTCACAAACTCCAGGGCAAATTTGTCGTTCTCTACGCGGGCAATATTGCCCTCACTCAAGGCTTGCAAACAGTTGTCCAAGCAGCCGCTCGTTTAAAACACATACCCGAAATCGCTTTTGTAATTGTGGGGGAATCAACAGCACTCGCCCGCTTGCAAGAAGATTGCGAAACTTACAAAGCTAATAATGTAATGTTGCTGCCATTTGAACCGCGAGAAAAATTGCCGGAATTGTTAGCTGCTGCTGATGTTAGTTTAGTCGTACAAAAGCGCCGCGTTACTAACTTCAATATGCCTTCAAAAATTCAAGTAATTCTCGCCAGCGGTCGGGCAATTTTGGCTTCGGTTCCAGAAACTGGTACGGCCCAGAAAGCAGTGCAGCAAAGCGGTGGCGGGGTGGTGGTAGCGCCGGAGGATTCGCAGGCTTTGGCGGATGCTGTTGAGGATTTGTACTTGCACCCTGCTAAGGTGGATGCGTTGGGCGAGCAAGGCAGAAATTATGCTGTGGAGAATTACGGATTTGAGGAAGCTTTGAATCATTATGAAGCTTTATTTGCGGCGGTGGCAGCGAGTCATGCTGAGAAAATATTGGCGCCGATAAAAATAAGATAACCGCTTGAAATCGTGCCTACTTAGAGTGCCAAAAGATGTTCTTAGCAGTACAGAAATAACGTTCGTTAACATAAATACAAAAAAATGAACTACTGATGGTTGAGCCATTTAACTTTCCAATATACAAGAACTGGAACTGTCCCCGCCGCCATCCAGAAAACCATGACTACCCCGATTAAAAGTAAAATACAGATTACTGAAAAAGACTTTTGACTTCCCGTTACAACCATTTGGATTAAAGTTTTTAGGGAAAATCTTTCTGTTGAATTAACAAAATAATCATAAAAATTCCCAGAGAAGCTAGCAGCGGCTCAACGACAAAATAACCTTTGATGGCACTGACTAAAAATAGAAAAAATGAGATATAGCCTTTCTCAAAAAGATGAGGTACAATAACAGCAGTGTGTAAACCAGTTAAAAATATTTGACGATGTAACTTGTCCGAACGCAAAATCTAGGGCTTTTCCTAATTCTTGATAATTAGTAGTCTTGATAGAACGGAGAATGATTTTAAGTTTTGACCACAGATTTTCAATTGGTGAAAAATCTGGTGAATAAGGTGATAAGTATATTAATTTTGCCCCTGTTTTTTCGATCGCTTTTTTCACTTCTTCTCCCAAGTGAATGGGACAATTATCCATCACTACACAAGCACCTTTCCAGAGTTTTGGCACAAGTTTTCTGATAATAAAAGCTTCAAATGTAATTGCATCAGTTCCGCCTATTAGATTAACCGATGTCAAAATCTCATTGACTGACCTTGCTCCAATTATTGAGACATTTTTGCCACGTTTAGTTGGTTTTGACCCCTTGGCTCTTTCACCTTTTTGCATACCTAGCATATAACCTAACCATTGCCAAATTAACTCCCGATTCGTCAATGAATATTAAGTCTTTCAAACTAATCTCTTTAATTGTTTTCCAGAACTCACATCGCAGGATTTGAACTCGCTCTGTCCCTTTCCCTGAAGGGAAGAGAGTTTTTTTTGACAGTAATGTCTAAGAGTTTTATCATTCTTCCTATTGTTGCTCTACTAACAGAAAATCCAATTCTCCCATAAAGTAAATAACGGAGTTCTTCAAGAGTTGCATCATTATTTCCTTCAATCAATTCCGCCAAGATGAGTAGTTGCTCCGCATTCAGTTTGCCTTTGACTCCACATCGGTCAGTTCTCGGAGTAATGTTTTTTGTTTCACGATATTGTTTAAGCAATTTTTGTACAAAACTCAGGGCTACAGAAAAACGCTTAGCTATTGCTTTTTGTGAAATGGGTTCAGTATGATAAGTATCAAGGATTTTTTGCCTAAAATCAATCGAATAAGCTTTCATTTTTAACAATGTATGAAGTTTGGTACAAGTAAACGTGTTGTGAGTCAAGCATCGTGTGCTTTCAAAAAAATGCTATTATGTGTGGTATCCCTTTCGCGTGGCTTTACTCAACCATGTAATTATAGTTCATTTGATCTTATCTTCTCTGTTTGACCCTCACGAGTGAGTGTCAGTAACATCATACCTCATCTTTCTGAGAAAGGCTATAATTACCAAAAATAGCAAGTCGATTAGACTAATTGTTCAGATAGGGACTGTTTTGAATATTCCAGGAGTTACCAGAAAAGATAACGTATCTCCCAAACAGCCGATCGCCCCCTTCGCTCCCTTCACCCCTCCCCATCCCAGATGTCACCGCACCCCTGTCAGACGACGCAGCAGCCGATCGAAACAAAACGCTAAAATAAAAATAGTAGATCACACAATTTCGGAGTTAATATTTGACACTTGCACCCGCGCGCGAAATCGTCCTAGCTTGGCTCTCTGAGCGCGTTCCTGCTGCTCGCATCAAACACATCCTCGGAGTCGAACAGACAGCAGGTGACTTGGCTCGCCATTACGGCCTCGACGAAGCAAAAGCCCGATCGGCCGGTTTGTTGCACGATTTGGCAAAATACTTTAAACCTCAACTGCTGCTGCAAATGGCAAGGGCCGAAGGTTTAGAGTTAGACTCAGTGTTGGAAGCACACCCGCATTTGCTGCACGCAGACGCGAGCGCGATCGTCGCCAGAGACGAATTCGGGGTGGTCGATGGAGAAATTTTGGACGCAATCGCCAATCACACCCTCGGCAGACCAAACATGAGTCAGCTCAGTTGTACCGTATTCATAGCAGATAGCATAGAGCCGAGCCGCGGCAACACAGCCCAACTAGAAGCTCTGCGCGAGGCAAGCTTGCAAAATCTTTATGCAGCCGTGTGGCAAAGTAGCGATTATTCTCTTAAATATTTGGTAGAAACTCGCTGCTACATCCACCCCCGCACCGTACTTACGCGGAATTGGGCGCTGCAAATGGCCCGCGAATCGCCGGAAACAGGAAATTCGACGAAGAAGTCGATCGAACAAATCACAAGTTAAAAGTAAAATTTACCAGCAATCCTGTCCTTACTTTTGGCTTCAACTAACTCCTATTTCCAGTATCAAACTGCCAACAACCGCTCGCGAAAGCGCACCCATTTCCCCCAACCCGTATCAATTAGGAACTTAAACACTTAATGTCAGATCTAACCCAACTCGAATATTCCAGGGCCCAGTCTACAGCAACGGACAGCACATCCCCAGACGAAGCTCGTGGCTTGATCATGACCGTTGCCCAAGCAGCCGATGACCGCAAAGCCGTTGATATTGTATTGCTCCGGGTGGCAGAAGTATGCTATTTGGCAGACTACTTTGCGATAATCACGGGATTTTCCAACGTGCAGGTACGAGCCATCTCCCAAGCGATAGCAGACCAAGTGGAAGAAGAGTGGCAACGCTTGCCACTGCGTACACAAGGACTCTCAGACGCCAGTTGGGTAGTCATGGACTACGGCGACGCGATCATTCACATTTTGAAGCCTCAAGAGCGGGAGTTCTACAATTTAGAAGCGTTCTGGGGACACGCCGAACGCATTGACTTTTCCCCCGCGGCGTGAGGATGGCTAATGTGAAAGACGTTTCTGCTTCTATTTGTCCCGTTCCGCAAGAACAGCGACCGGTCAATGAATACCAAGAACTTAAAGACTCCTGGTTTTTTAGCTGGGTAACACTCAATTGGCCCGGATACCTGGCCAAACTAGCTTGGGTGTGGGCTTGGAGTTGCTTGGTATCGGGGCCGATAGCTGCTTCTAGCTTTGCTCCTGTCAAGTATCCAGCTCAGTTTGTCCTCAGCAGTGCCGCAGGTGCCGGTTTTATTCTAGGATTAGCTTTGCTGCGACTCTACTTGGGTTGGTTCTACGTGCGATCGCGCCTTTCAAATCCCACGGTCGTCTACGAAGAGTCTGGTTGGTACGATTGTCAATCTTGGCCTAAAACTCCCGAAGTTTTGCTTCAAGATCAGTTGATTGTCAACTACCAACTAGAACCAATTCTCAGGCGTCTGCGGCAGACATTTTATGGTTTGACAGTGTTGCTGGTTGCCGGGGGACTAATTTGGAGTTGTTTGTAATCGGGAATGCAAGGGAGTTTTGAGTTTTGAGATAGCCGCGCACAGCCAACAACACACACGGGGTGCATGAGTCAGAAACGATCGCAGAAAGATTAACTTTACAACTCGTAACTGGCAGCTCGCAACTCATAACTTCCTGAAGCCCAATCTAAAATCTAAAATCTAAAATCTAAAATTGATATGACAAGGGGAAAACGAACCCAAGCTGCCGAATTGGAAGTCACACTACTGCGCGAAGGTATTGTGGAATCGAGGCACCGCGCCCAGGCCGCTGTCTGCGACAACCGCGGGCGCGTTCTCTCTGTTGCTGGTAACTCGGAAACGGCCTCATTTGTCCGTTCTTCACTCAAGCCTTTCCAAGCTTTGGCGGTGACGGGGACTGGCACTTTAGAACGCTACGAATTGACCGATCGAGATTTAGCGATTATTTGCAGTTCCCATCAAGGTACGATCGAGCAATCGCGCCAGGTATTTAACGTCCTGTGGCGCTGCGACATTGACCCCTCTAAACTTCAATGCCCGATTCCCGAAGGCAAAAAGAGCGCCCTGCAATACAACTGTTCCGGCAAACACGCCGGAATGCTGGCGGTTTGCCAGCAACTGCACTGGCCAATGGAAACTTATTTGCGTCGCAAACATCCCGTCCAGCAGCTTATTTTGGGCAAAGTGGCTGACTTGCTGGCAATGCCTGCCGAAGAGTTTATCAGCGCTCGTGACGACTGCGGCGCTCCTACCTATCTGTTGCAGTTGGGGCAAATGGCGTCTTTGTACGCTAAGTTGGCTTCCGGCGACAATGTGGAGATGGAACGGATTGTCCGCGCTATGACTCATCACCCAATGATGGTTGCCGGTGAGGGCAAATTTGACACAGAACTGATGCGTTTGACTCAAGGGGAATTGGTCAGCAAGTCGGGGGCCGAAGGGGTGCAGTGCATTGGCCGCGTTGGCGAAGGCATGGGCTTGGCAATTAAGGTGACGGATGGGGGAAAGCGCGCTCAATTTGCTGTGGCGATTCACTTGCTCAAGCAGTTGGGCTGGATTACTCCGACGATCGCCGAAACTCTTTCGGAAACTTACCTCACTCTCAGCGACTTCAAGCGCTTGGAGGTAATCGGGGAAGTTTCGATGCTTTAGTGCGATCGAGACTCTGATCCGATTTCAGCAACCCCTCCCACAATCTAAAAAGTTTTTTTGATTTAGGGGTTGCAATTTTCAGAAAGATATGTTTATATTAGAAGAGAGATAAAACGACGCGGGATAGAGCAGCCTGGTAGCTCGTCGGGCTCATAACCCGAAGGTCAGTGGTTCAAATCCACTTCCCGCCACCAAATTCAAGCGAACCCTGTAATCGTTAAGGTTTCAGGGTTTTGTTTTTGGAAACGACGACAGAGAGACAAAGCGACGCGGGATAGAGCAGCCTGGTAGCTCGTCGGGCTCATAACCCGAAGGTCAGTGGTTCAAATCCACTTCCCGCCACCAAATTAAATAAGACCAGCCCCGGCAGCCTAAAAGTTGCTGGGGTTTGTTTTATACCGTCTGTTTGATGCCGAGTGCGATCGTCGGAGCTTCGACAGATTGATAGCGTTTCCGGTTGCACGAGCGACATGATATAGAGGACACGGCACTGCCGTCTCGAAAGCTGTGGGTAATATTAATTCCGATGCTGCCAGATTTGATATGAAAGCAGTTTATTTTAGGTGGCAATAAAAATTAGGACACAGCACTGCTGTGCCCCTGCTATATATTTGTATTTTTCTAATTGGGACAAAATAAGACCCACCCTCAACCTAAACACTCAACCCTATACTTTTCGACGATCGTTTGTGCAAGCTTTATTTGTCAAAAAATAGCAATCCGATATCCATATTTTTTAACTCGGGATTTTAAATTGTTAAATCGGCTGAGCTTGAATCCAATCAAAAATCAGGTTTAATTGTTCCAGCGTAACTAACCCGTACTGCCACAGAACCATCGGCAGTTCGCTGGCATCTTGTTCACCGTGTCGGAGAGCAACGGCGATCGCAGAATTCGATATCGCCAACTCCCCCCGCAAATAATCGATCAGTTGAGCCTTTCCCATCACCTTCACCGCCAGTTTTATGCGCTATTGTAAAGATATGTAGCTAATCGGTCTGTATCGGAAGTTTAATCATCCTAATTGTCTGTGGAGAATCAGCGATGTGGTGTGATGGAAAGCGCACAAAACTTGTGATAAAACTCATAAAAAAAGGCGATCGCAGTCACAATAACTCCGAGAATCAAAAAGTGGGTTCCGCGATCGCTTGCTTTAGATCAATTGATTTAAAATTGCTAAAGTCCTAGCTGAAGCTGAACTCCCGCTTCTGTGCCGCTGTCGTTTTGTTTTGGAGGTAAAGGATTTCCTTGGCGCTGGGCGTCCGAAGGAGTAGTAATAAATTCCAATGGGCCATCGATCTTGAGGCGAAATGTGTCGCCCAAGCTGCTTTCCCTTCTCGCAGAATTAGTCACCGTTTCTGGTTCACCAATCAAGTTTTGATAGTCCGAGTCTAAGGTTCTGTCCTCCAAACTCCTGAGGGATTCCCCAGATAAAGTCGTTTCCGAATTTTGGGGCGCTGGTTGCAGTCTTTGTTGGGCGAGAACCGCCGGGGTCAAACCGATAAAAATTGAGCTCAGTCCGAGAGCAGTGCCAAGAGTAGCAATAACCGCGTTCATCATCCATGCCTCCGCTAGTTGCATCCTACTATGCGCTTATTGTACCGAGCCAGAATTAAGTTGTACTCTATCAAAAGTAGCTGCTTGTGGAGATATCAATTGCAGTTGCTGTGAAAACTTATAACTTTACGATCGCCCTATCGGAAAAATAGAACTGACCCAGTAACCCGCTTGAAACCCCAGAATACGTCATTTCAGGAATGAGTCAACCAAAAACTCGATTTGTTTGAGTAGGGCGCGTCAGGAGTGGAAAAATAGTTAGTGGTGGATGCACGGGTGGCTATTCACCAAATGTTTTTTTCACGACAATAGTTAGTTACAGCCCGCCAAAACGCTAAAAAAAACCCGGTTTCAGAGACCAGTTAAAAAAAAGAATGCAACAGCAGGCAACTTCTAAACCCTTACAGAATCAGTTTTTCCCAATTATTCAATTCTTTAATCTCAAAATCTATAATAGTATGAGTGTGTAGAGTGCATTCAGGATTGATACTGTATTCATCTCGATCGCCAATGTTCCCAAAGCTCCCGATCGCGCTAAGATGGCGGTGGCAGTCGTTAAAAATTCAGTTGCCAGCGGCAGATTCCGAGTTATTAACAGCACTTTGCCTACTAAAACCATCTCAACTTCAAAACCTGCGCTCATCAAGTTGTACTTGACCGGAATGTTGTGGGTTCATAATAGTTCTGCTTTACCATGCCAATCAAATATCTGATCGACCCGATTTTAAAAATGTCGGGCAAAGTGCCACTTCGCATCGTCCTTGTTGTGCCTTTTGCCCTCCAGACTTTCGCTGCTGTAGGGTTGACGGGGTGGCTGTCGCTGCGGAACGGGCGCATAGCCGTCAACGATGTTGCCGCACAACTGCGGACAGAAGTCACATCGCGTATCCAGCAACATATTTATACTTATATCAAAACACCCCACCAAATCAATCAGCTCAACCTCGATGCCATCCGTCTCGGCATTTTGAACGTGCAGGATGCTGAGAATTTGCAACGCTACTTCTCCAAACAAATCAAAACCTTTGATAAAATTAGCTACATTCAATTCGCCTCTCAACAAAAAGATTTTATTGGAGTTGAACGCCTCGACGACGGCAAGTTGCAAGTGCAGATTTCTAATCAATCTACTGGCTATAACTTTCAAAGCTACGCGCCGTCAGAGTTGGGGGAACCAACCAAGCTATTAAAAACTACTCTCAACTACGACCCCCGCGTCCGACCTTGGTACATAGCCCCGGTGCAGGCAGGGAAACCGACTTGGAGTAAAATTTATACTTATTTTGACGCTCCCAAACTAGCGATTACGGCGGCTCAACCAGTTTATGGCGAGGATGGGAAACTGATTGGCATCCTGGGTTCTGACTTGGCACTTTCCAAGCTCAATCAATTCTTGGAAACTCTAAAAATTGGTCAATCAGGACAGACTTTTATTGTAGAAAGGTCTGGGCAATTGGTGGCTACTTCTACTCTGGAACTGCCATTTATTATTAGCAACGGCGTTCCGAAACGAATTGTGGCAACGAGCAGCAAGAATGTTCTGATTCGATCGAGTGCCCGCTATTTGACAGAACGCTTCGGGGATTTGGGCAAAATTGACAGATCTCGCCAGTTAGATTTTACGATCGACGGTCAACGGCAATTTCTACAGGTGACGCCGCTTTTAGACAGCAGGGGCCTCGACTGGTTGATTGTGGTGACGGTTCCTGAAGCCGATTTTATGGAAAGGATTAATGCCAACACTCGGTATACTGTGGTGATGTGTCTGGGTGCTTTGGTGCTGGCAACGGCGATTGGCGCCCTGACTTCTAGGTGGATTGTTGTACCGATTCGGCGTCTGAGCAAGGCTGCGGAGGCTTTGTCCCGCGGAGAATGGGATGGGATGGCGGTAGATTCCCGCTTGATGGCGTCTGTAGAGCGAGAGGATGAGGTGGGTGTCCTGGCTCGCTCTTTTAATATGATGGCGGCTCAATTGGAAGAGTCGTTTACTACTCTCGAAGATCGGGTAGAATCTGCGATCGCCGACAAAAATCAATTAATTATTTCTCTGAAAAACTCGCAGCAAAAACTGGCTCTCCATCTTCACCAAACTCCTTTGGGAGCGATTGAATGGAATCTAAACTTTGAAGTAGCGGAATGGAATTTGTCAGCGGAAAGAATTTTTGGATACAACCGCTTGGAAGCAATGGGACGCCACGGAGTCGATCTCATAGTTCCTGAAAGTGCTAAGGAGTATGTCAGGCAACTATCTATAACTTTGCTCACTAATAAAGGAGGAGTTACCAGCCTTAACGAGAACATCAGAAAAGACGGCAAAATTATTCTTTGCGAGTGGTACAATACGACTTTGATTGATGCTGACGGCAGCATCATTGGGGTGGCATCGTTGATTCAGGATGTGACTGAATTTCACAGTGCTATGGAGAAGTTACGGGCTAGCGAGGAGCGGTTTCGTCAGTTGGCAGAAAATATTCATGAGGTATTTTGGATTAGAGAACCCAATCAAAAGCAGCTAGTTTATGTGAGCCCGGCTTGCGAAAAAATATGGAATTTGAGCTGTCAGAGTTTGCAGTCAGAACCGGAGGCTTTTTGGGATGCTATTCACCCGGAGGATCTCGATCGCGTCAAGGCTGCTTTTGAGAAACAGGTGCGGGGCGATTATGATGAAGAGTATCGGGTAGTGCGCTCGGACGGTTCAGTTTGCTGGGTGCGCGATCGGGCTTTCCCAGTCCGCAGCCAAACCGGAGAAATTTACCGTATCGTCGGTATTGCCGAAGATATTACTCAGCGCAAATTAGCAGAAGAATTCCAAAAAGTAGCCCAAACAGCTCAAGCCGCAAGCCAAGCCAAAAGCGCCTTTTTAGCGAATATGAGCCACGAATTGCGAACTCCCCTCAACGCGATTATTGGTTACAGCGATATCCTCAAAGAAGACGCCGAGGATTTAGGCTGCGAAGATTTTATCCCGGACTTGCACAAAATTCAAACTGCAGGCAAACACCTGCTATCTTTAATTAGCGACATTCTAGATATTTCTAAGATTGAAGCAGGGCGGATGGAACTTTACTTAGAAACTTTCAACCCGGTTAATTTAATTGACGAGGTAGTTTCTACTGTCAAACCCTTGGTAGATAAAAATTATAATAAGTTTGAAGTTGATTGTGGTAGTGACTTGGGAGTGATGTATGCTGACATTACCAAAACTCGTCAAATATTGCTCAACCTGCTGAGCAATGCAGCCAAATTTACGGAGCACGGCACTATTACCCTTTGCATTGAAAGAGTAAAAAATGACAGCTTAACAACTGAAAAAATAGCCGAACCTTCCGACTCAATAATTTTTCGCGTAGCTGATACGGGCATTGGGATTCCCCCCGAACAATTGCAGCATTTATTTCAAGCTTTTATGCAGGGCGACGCCTCAACTACGCGCAAGTACGGCGGCACGGGTTTGGGATTGACTATTAGCCGTCACTTTTGCGTGATGATGGGCGGTGATATGCACGTTGAAAGCGAGTTAGGTTGCGGTTCGGTTTTTACTGTGTGCTTGCCGGCCCGCGTTGAATTATTGGTCAGCAGTTAGTCTTGCTATCCGCGACGCAATTGTTACACCACAAACCAGGTTTATTGACAAAAAACCTACGCTTTCAGATAAGTTCGGGGCAATAAACCAAGGTGATGATACCATGCACCATAAGTCCTAATCCTAGCTAATTTGCCGTTTCTGCCGCCCCAAAAGTTGAGCTGTTAATACGCCACCGACAAAGCCAAAGAAATGCGCTTGCCAGGAAACTCCCGGCTGCGACGGCAAAACTCCCCAAATTAAACTGCCATAGAAGAAACCGACAATTAAAGATACCAAAATAGAGGTAAAGCTGCGTTCAAAATAGCCCCGCAGCAGCAAAAAGCCGAAGTAACCAAAGATTAATCCGCTGGCACCAATGTGAACGGAATAGGGCGCGCCAGTCAGCCAAACTCCGAATCCGCTGACGAGCACAGTGACGGCACTCACGATAAAAAAGTCGCTAATTTCTCGCAGCATTATCAACCAACCCAATGTCACTAAAGGGAGGGTATTGGCGGCTAAGTGAGCAAAACTGCCGTGTAGAAAAGGCATCAACAGGATGCCTTGAAGTCCGTCGAGGCTGCGGGGGCGGACTCCGTAGGCATTCAGCCTGCCTCGGAACAGGAATACATCGACAATTTCGATAATCCAGAGGAGGGAGACGAAGCCGCCGAGAATGGCGGCGTGGCTTTGCAATTCGCGGGTGATAGCTTTGGTTTCTGGGTTACTCATGGGTGGTGAGGGCGATGATACCGATTATTTCTAATTGTAGGAGTTTATGAGCGATCGCGAGCAAAGATAGTTGGGGCGAGGTTTCAGGGTTTTTTGCAGCAGAGCTTATTTAAAAATATTATAAGTTTTATTAAAAGTTCCGCATTTTCACGTATAGGATAATTCACCTCGATGCGTCACAATTGTAATTGAACTACAAAAGGAGAGTCAACCGAAGGTTGAAGCTAAAACGTAGAAGACAGAATTTTTACCCTATCAATCAATTGTTGGGCTTGAAATGAGGACACTTTTTAGAGCGCACACCGCCTTTAAAAAAAATCAGGAACTACTTTTCTCGCCATAAGTCATTAATTTAAGAAGTTCAATCCGGTAAAGCAAAACGAGATGCTGTAGATACTGATTGTAGATAATATGGGACAAGCTCTACAAAGAGTTATTGGCACCTCGTTATAAAAGAGGAAGAGAGCAAAATGAACGTATTTGAGCATACAGTCTCCTACCGAACTCTGCCAAATTGGGCATGGTTTGGGAAACAAGAAACCGCCGTTAATGTCGCTACAAATTCTCAACCTTACGGTCAAAAGCCACACTTTGACCCCTTGCATCCGCTAAAACAATGGCTTGATAACACTGCAATTAAAAGTCAAAAGTTGGCTCGGTTGCTGTGTAAGTTTATTCCCAGCCAGTGTCCGTTTGAGCGGGAAGTCAAAATTGGCGCTCGCACCTTATTATCCATTCCGCCACTGTGCAAGTTAAATCCCCTTTACGAGCAAGTCGTTGGGCTGCGCTTTCGAGCTTTGTGTTATTTGGCTGACGAGTGCGGCGAAGATGTAACTCCTTATTGTTAATTCTGCAAAAAATTAAAATTTTCACTGTCTTTTCACCCTCCCTTCTCCTTGTTGGGGAGGGTTTTTGTTTTATGTCGGCTTTCAAGGAACAAAAGTGCGGTCAATTTCTCGATCGCCCAGTAAATCAGTTTTCAATCAATTCTTTTTTTCGTGATTGATAGTTATCTCAAGGGTGGTTGTTTGGGAGGCTTTTGTAGGGAGGAGCCCGGTTAGGTAAAACAACTATCAAGAGAGGAGAATAGTTAAGCCTCAACAGAAGCGTAAACTGCATTCGTAGGAGGAGTAGCTATCACCCCTGAACAAAAGGAGCGTTTTAAAGCTTGTGCTAGCTTAAAACCGGGATGCTGCTGGTTCGCCTCTTGCCTAACTTTATTGGGTAATCTCCCAAAAAATGTACGGTTTTATCCCCTCTAGAGCGCTATGAGCTAGATACCATGAGAAAAGTGTCAATGACATCACCAATCTATGTAGGTTGAGCAGTGGAGTGAGGCAACCAACAATTAAAGTTCAGTTTTACTCCCCACATTTTTGCCAAAATTGATATCTTAGTAATTGGTGCCAATATTTCAGCTATTTCAACAATATAACTAACACTAAATGTCAAAATCCCGAACTCGGTAATTATCGATCAGAAATTATCAAACCTTTTACGAATCTAACGAATACCAAGTGTTAAAAAGAACGTTTTTTGCAGTAATTATTGCGCTTTTATCTTTTATGGTTGCACTCATCTTATCAGCTCAAAGTTCTGAGGCTGTCAATGAACTATATGTATTTGGGGACAGTCTTTCGGATATGGGAATGGTGTTTCGAGCAAGCGGGGGTCAATATCCGCCTCGTTCGACTTACTTTCAAGGGCGTTACTCGAATGGTAAGGTTTGGGTAGAATATCTTGCCGATCGCCTAAAGGTGCCACCTGAACGAGTCACTAATTTGGCCTATGGAGGTGCAACAACGGGGAGCGATCGCAATAGCCTTGTCCCTGGTTTGTTAGCTCAAGTTGAGTCATGGACTAAATCCCAAAAACAGGCAAATCCTCATGCGCTGTATGTACTGTGGGCGGGTGCAAATGATTATTTGCAGGGGGTAAATAATGCGAATCTTCCCGTTGAAAATGTGGCGAGGGCGATCGCGTCTCTTGCTGGTGTGGGTGCCAAAAATATCCTGCTGGCAAATTTACCAGATTTGGGGCAGTTACCGGCGACGCGAACAGGCACTAATTCTGCAAGGCTCACTGCATTAACACAAGCACACAATCAGGGTTTGAGGCGAACGGTTAAGGTATTAAATCAACAACATTCTGACTTAAAGATTGCGACTCTGGATGCTAATGCGCTTTATCGGGAAGCCATTATTTCTCCCGCTAAATATGGCTTGACTAATGTGACGAGTGCGTGTTTATCGGGTGGAGGTGTTTGTGGTAGTCCCGATCGATTTTTGTTTTGGGACGGCATTCATCCGACGACGGCTGCACACAGGATTTTGGGCGAAGCAGCCTCCGCGATTGTGCAGGAAAGTGGGATGATTAAATCTGAATTGAGGACGCCTCGGTAAACCATTTTAAGGCTTTCCTGGCGATCGCCACAAGACCGAGATGCTCCCTTTTCGTAGAGGTTGACATAATTTTTTGCATGAGAGCAATATTGGCTCATCTGATATTGTAGAAATTTTCCTCGTGGGCGATCGCACTTGGTTTGACAAGGGCGATCGCTCAGGCCTGGTGTTAAACTTAATCTAGCGGTTGTCTTCAGCAACAAAAAAATAGCCGTGATACCTATTCCCACAAAAAATTGTTGACAAACTGAAAAATTTCTCTGAAATCGAACTGCAAGGAATCCTGAAATTTGCTGATTTTGTGTGATGACAGCGGAGAAAGCAGGAAGTAGCTTCGCCGCCCGATGAAACTGACAACAGCCAACCAGCACATATGGATGAAGAGTGCGAAGTTCATTATGTTGGTGGAGTTTGAGTCGTCAAAGCATCATCAATAAAAAATCAAGAACTGATTAATTGGGATACAATTATTTACGATATGCCCGAAGATGGAAAATATCTAATTGAAAAGACATGACTCAAAATAATTTACTGTCTCGCATCTCAATCGACTCGAATATCTGCTTTGGCAAACCGTGTATTCGCGGTCATCGCATCTGGGTTTCTCTCATTCTTGACTTTCTAGCTAGCGGCATGACTTTGGAAGAATTGCTTGAGGAATATCCGGGAATTGAACGAGAAGACGTTTTGGCTTGTATTGCTTATGGGGCTGAGTTGGCAAGAGATTATTATGTCGAAATTCCTCTGGGTGAAAAAAAGGTAGTTTTAAAGTGAAGTTAAAACTTGATGAAAATTTGGGCAGCATCCGCGTTGTTTCGATGTTACGTTTGGCTGGCCATGATGTTGCGACTGTACGGGAACAAAATTTGAGTTCCACACCGGATGAATTATTAATTGATATATGTCACAAGGAAGATAGATGTTTGGTGACTTTGGATAGGGGGTTTGGCAATCGCCTCCGCTACAATCCTTCTGATTATTCTGGGATTGTGTTACTGCGTCTGCCTTCTCAATCGAAACCGCAAGATTTGCAAGCGGCAGTAGAAATATTAATTCGCGGATTGGATGCCGCAGAAGTGGCGGGTAAATTGTGGATTATCCGAGGGGAACAGCTTTTGGAATATCAAGCAATATCGGAAGATGAATCTGACTAAATGCGGGCAGAAATACAGCACTTCCGGATGTTATGAGGTACAATAGAATCGACTAAAAATAATATACCAATGAAAGCATACTCAGTAGATTTGCGATCCAAAATAGTAGCAGCCCATGTCGAGCAGAAGCTGTCGATCAGAAAAACAGCAGAAATATTTGCCTGCAGTAAAAGCTTAGTTCAAAAACTTGTCAAGCAACAAAAAATAGAGGGGAATTTACAGCCTAAACCGAGGGGTAAACCCAGATTCAGTCATTTGAATAATGCGTCACAAGAGTTAAGAGAAATAGTGGTCACACATCCCGATGCAACTTTGGTAGAATTGTGTGAGTTGTTCGCCCAAAAGACAGGAAATTGGGTAGGCAGAACAGCCATGTGTAGCGCCTTACAGAAGTTGGGATTAAATCGTAAAAAAAAACAGTCAGGAGTAGCCAAGCAGGCACAGAAAGAGTGATGAAGTTAAGGTTAGACTATTGGGAAAAAGTCAAGGATATCGAGCCAAAAAATCTAGTATTTTTAGATGAGACTGGAGTATTGCTAGGTTTAACCAGAACTCATGCACCTTCGCAACGAGGAACTAGAGCCTATGCGGTCAAACCTTTTTATCGAGGCAAGAAAGTCACAGTAATTGGTGCAATTAGCCTCACGAAAGTAGTGGCATTAATGACCCTGGACAACTCGATGGATAGCAAAGCATTTGAGGTGTTTATCGAGAAATGTTTAGTGCCACAATTGTGGCCCGGAGCCGTAGTAGTGATGGATAACTTACCAGCGCATAAAGTAGATTCAATTACATCGATGATTGCCGTGGTGGGTGCTTCTATTTTATGTTTATCCCCATACTCTCCTGATTTTAATCCGATTGAATTATGGTGGTCGCAACTTAAATCTTTATTGCGACAGTTTTCACCAACCAGCACTAAAATGGTTGACACGATAATTGCTGTGGCTCTTGACTTAATTAATCCGAAACATCTCAAAAACTGGTTTACTAATTGCTGCTACTGTACCTCATAACATCCGGAAGTGCTGTAATGGATAAATTTATTCAAAAATAAACTTTTTATTGGATACATCCGTACAGCTAAACCTTTTTACCGACGCTGTTTAGGTCGCACTGCCTTTGCCAACATTTCTGCGATCCAGAAAGATGCAATTAATAGGTTTCCAAATCCGAAAGGTAAGGCTTCGATAATATCTCGGTCAATGCGATAAACTCTAGAACCAAGTCGGAGAATGACATCTCCATCTTCACGAGCTTTTATAAGTTCCCTTAAACGTCGAATTTCCTCACTTATAGCACTTTCGCCAACCTGCTCTTCTATTAAAATTAGTTCTCTATCGAGATTTTCGAGTTCAGCTAAAATCCTGACAGCATCACCATGCAAGCTATTTATCCTATCCAAGGCTGCTTGTCGCCGCGACTCAATTTTTACAATTTCTGCAAGTCGTGAACGTTCTCCTTAGAGAACTTGGATTTTTTCCTACTGAGTTTTAGCCTGCTCTATTAACCTTTCGATCTCTGGAACTTTAGCAAGCTGCTGTATAATTTCCCTATCAGAACCCCTAAATGCGTAAGTAAATAAGCCAAGACCAACGGGGGCGGCAATAGCAGAGGCAATACCGAACCAAATTACAAAACGATTATCTTTTCCCGACTGAATGCCAAGATAAACGGTTCCGCTAATAAGACCAGTTGCAATTAATGCTGAAATAATCTTCCTTCTCAAAATCACTGAAGTAATTCCAAAATTAAGGGTTGAAAGAGATCTGTCCAAGATTTTCTAGATAAGCAAGAGCATCCACAAGAGATGCCCTTACCCAACTAACTACGCGCCGACAGATTCCTTCGCTGCGTAAAGCACCTCAACGGTAATCTTATCAATCCCCCGATCGCGCGCGAACTTCTCAGTATTCCGCTTCACCTTACCCCGCACAAAACCAGGGATTTTATTCAACTCAGCTTGTCCATCCTTCGTCCAACCCATATCAGAGTCAGCCGAAATTCCCTTCGTAATCACTTCCTTGGTATCGTGGCCACCGAAGATTTCCAGCAAGTGGTCTTCCATTCCCAAAGTGAAGGAATTGTAGACCAAATCTACGCACTGATTCGTACCTTCATAACCCAAAAATGGCTTGTAGCCGATCGGGAAATTTTGGACGTGAATCGGTGCAGCAATTACGCCGCAGGGAATATCCAGCCGCTTACCTACGTGGCGTTCCATTTGCGTGCCGAAAATTGCCGAAGGTTCCGCTTTGGCGATCGCATCCCCGATCGCCCCGTGATCGTCCGTTACCAGCACCTCATCGCAATACTCGCTTACCTGTTCCCGGAACCAGTCAGCATCGTGTTTGCAGTAGGTTCCAGCCCACACAACGTGGATTCCCATCTCGCGAGCCAAAATCTTCGTCATCGCCGCAGCGTGCGTATTATCGCCAAATACGACGGCTTTTTTGCCGGTTAAGTTTTGGCAGTCGATCGATCGCGAAAACCAAGCAGCCTGCGACACAAATCGAGTTTGTTGGTCAATAAAATTTTCGTAATCAACATCCGCACCTTGAGCGTTTAAAACTTGCTGAATCTTGCGGATACAGCGCGCAGTTTCTACCACACCCATCGGCGTAATATCCACCATCGGCGTGCCGAATTCTTTTTGCAAATACTCCCCGGTCATCATCCCCAATTCCCGATAAGGAACCAAGTTAAACCAAGCGCGGGGCAGTCTTTTCAAGTTATGAACCGAAGCACCTTCGGGAATAACTTCGTTGACTTCAATGCCCAAATCCGCCATCAAACGCTTCAACTCAGTGCAGTCGTGCTGGTTGTGGAAACCCAGGGTAGACATACCGATAATGTTGACAGATGGTTTTTCGCTTTTGGCTTCTACTAAATCGCCTTTTTTGCGGGCTTTGTTAATGTAAAATTGGACGATTTGATCCAAAGTGCGATCGGCTGCTTGCAGTTCGTTTACCCGATAATGGTTAACATCGGCCAGCAATACATCGCCTTTGGCATCCAATTGAGCTCGCTCCACGAAGTTTTCCAAGTCTTCTTGCAGAATGCTGGAGGTGCAAGTCGGGGTGAGCACGATTAAATCTGGGTGCTCTTCTCTGTCTTTGCGGGTGATGTTGTCCACCACCCGTTCCTGCGAACCCCGCGCCAGTACGTGTCTGTCAACGACGCTGGTAGTTACTGGGGTGAAATCCCGTTCCCTCTCCAGCATGGAACGCATGACGTTGAAATAGTCGTCTCCTATGGGTGCGTGCATGATCGCATGGACGTTTTTGAAGGAAGTGGCAACGCGCAAAGTGCCGATGTGGGCTGGGCCTGCGTACATCCAATAAGCCAATTTCATAAGTATTTTTCCTGGTGCTGGTTGAGAATTGCCCGATCGGGCGATTACTGCTAAATTTTAAGGTTGTTTCTGATTTTCTCACCGGATGAATCCTTGAGAAATACTAATTTTCTGAGAATTTACAGATTTGGGAAATGCTCAAACGCTTTGTATGCTAGGCATTTGACTCGCAATTCAAACAACTTTACCTGGGTTTTATGGCAATAATTCTTAATCTTTCCTCAAATTTTCTTAAGAGTTAGGTAAATTTGATTAATGTAGGGTTCGCTGCCGCGCACCAGACAAGGTGCAATAATTCTGCATTTTTTGTCAAATTTACTCGGGTCAAACGGTCAGTTAGTATTGTTAATCGATCGCTCAAAATAGATAGAACTGAAGGAAATTTCAGCTTCCGAAGCAACACTTACTTCCCTCAGCGCCTCGGTCGCGAATTATAGTTAAGATTTGCGCTGGCCGGTTTTTTTGAAGCACCGCAAATTCGTGCCAGATCACCGGAAAAAATAAATCTTTCAGCACTTGCGTATTTTCACGAGATGTGGTGACGATCCACTAAAGTCAAGCGATTGCTTGGAATCTGAGATGATTTAGTTGTCAGCGTGGCGATCGAGCATTAGAGTAAATCGTTGCACAAATCCTGTATTTGTGATTTTGTTTACATAACTGCTGAGGTGACGAAAGCCCTAGGGCGCTTTTGTCAGCAGTACCTCTTTGCTGTCAAGGGTTGCCTTCCCACACATCCCAAAAGATAGCTCTTGAGCGATAATGAAGAATAACAGAGGATTTACGAAAAGAAACCCGGTTTATACGAAAAAATCTTGGGTTTGTCAACGACTAGCAACGAAGAAACCCGGTTTCTAGCCCGCCGCGCGTAAGTCCTGTAACATTGACCAAGCACACCTAATTTGAGAGAACCCAACTATGATGGCAATTCCCGGCGTTGCAGTTCTCGCTCTCATTTATGAAAGCAGCACTTCCCTGGTTTACCGCGGTCACAACGAGCAGAACAACCAACCTGTTATTATCAAACTTATCAAAGAAGACTATCCGACTCCCGAAGAACTGAATAGATACAAGCGCGAATATGAGATCACTGCCAACTTAAGCCTGTTGGACGGAGTTGTGAAAGTGTATAAGTTGCAACAGGTTAGAAATAGTCTGGCAATGATCTTAGAAGATTTTGGCGGGGAATCTTTAAAAATATTTATGGGTTCCCAAAAATTTACCGTTTTAGGATTTCTGACTACGGCCATCAAAGTTGCTGAAACTTTGGGAGAAATCCACGGAAAAAATGTAATTCATAAAGATATAAATCCCTCTAATATAGTTTTTAATCCTGCTACAGGACAAGTAAAACTAATAGATTTTAGCATTTCAACTGCAACCAACCTGGAAAATATTCCCAGTAAAAATCCCAATTTTTTAGAAGGCACTTTAGCCTATATGTCGCCCGAACAAACCGGCAGAATGAACCGGGTAGTCGATTACCGCACCGACTTTTATTCCCTCGGCGTGACCTTCTATGAACTCCTGGCAGGACAACTCCCTTTTTCCACTACAGATCCCATGGAGTTAGTTCACTGTCATATTGCCAAACAGCCAGTACCTCTCGCCGAAATTGCACCAGAAATTCCTCAACCTGTTTCAGATATTGTAATGAAATTGTTAGCAAAAACTCCTGAGGAGCGCTATCAAAGTGCTTGGGGACTAAAAGCCGATTTGGAATCCTGCCTGTTTCAGTGGCAAACATCTGGGGTTGTTTCTGAGTTTACTCTCGGCCGCCAAGATATTTCCGACAAATTTCAAATACCTCAAAAACTTTACGGCAGACAGCGAGAAGTTGAAACTCTTTTAGCGGCATTTGAACGGGTGGCAGCAACAAATAATCGCGGCAACCGCACCGACGATACTCAAATTTCTGTCATCAAAAAAGAGCTCAAATCAAAAAAAGAAATTCCCTTGTCAGTCCTGGCGAGAGGACAACATAAATCCCGCAGCGAGATGATGCTGATTGCCGGTTATTCCGGTATTGGCAAATCTGCAATGGTGAAGATTTTAGACAAACCGATTACCCGCAGGCGTGGATATTTTATTTGGGGAAAGTTTGACCAGTACAAGCGGACTATTCCTTACTCGGCCGTTGTCAGCGCTTTTTCGGAATTGGTGCGGCAACTGTTAACTGAAAGTGAGGCTCAATTAGCAGTTTGGCGCGAAAAACTCCGCAGTTCCTTCGGGCAAAACGGACAAATTATTATTGATGTTATTCCCGAAGTTGAACTAATTGTCGGAGCTCAGTCTCCTGTAGCTGAATTGGGGCCGACGGAATCTCTGAACCGCTTTAATTTAGTCTTTCAAAATTTCATTCGTGTATTTTGTCAGCCCGAACATCCGCTGGTCATTTTTCTCGACGATTTGCAGTGGGCTGATTCGGCTACTCTCAAATTGATCGAATTGATGATGACAGATGAAGCTACGCAATATCTGTTTTTAATTGGCGCTTATCGGGATAATGAAGTTAGTCCCACTCATCCTTTAATGATGACTGTGGAGACGCTGCGAAATCAGGAAGCTATTATTAATCAGATTGCTTTGTCGCCGCTGGGGGTGGAAAACATAACTCATTTGATTGCCGAGACATTGCACAGCGATCGAGAATCTGTCAAACCATTAGCTGAATTGGTAATCAGCAAAACCGACGGCAATCCTTTTTTTGTCAATCAATTTCTGCAAACATTGTATCAGGAAAACCTGCTAGTTTTTCACCCGCCACAGTCGGGGAGCAAGGGTGGCTGGCATTGGGATATGACTCAAATTGAGCAGTGCGCTATCACTGACAATGTAGTAGATTTGATGGTACAAAAATTGAGAAAGCTGCCAAGTTCAACGCAGCAAGTTTTGCGGTTGGTGGCTTGTTTGGGCAACGAATTTGACTTGAATACTCTTTCTTTAATTAATGAAAAAGAAGCCTCGGAAACTTTTTCTCACCTGTTGCCAGCCATTAAGTCGGGACTGATTTTGCCAACTTCGGAATTGGAAAGCAAGTCATTAGATTACGTGCTGTTTCCGCTATTAATTCTGAATTATAAATTTTTGCACGATCGCGTACAACAAGCAGCTTACGCTCTGATCGACGACTCGCAAAAAAAGGCAGTTCACCTGAAAATAGGCAGGCAAATCCTAGAAAACACTCCGGCTGAATATCGCGCTGACAGAATCTTTGAATTAGTCGATCACTTGAATGTAGCTCGATCGCTAATTAAAGACGATCGAGAATTAATTGAACTGGCAACGCTGAATTTAGACGCGGCCCGCAGAGCCAAAGATGCAACGGCTTATGTTGCTGCCTTGCAGTATTTGACCGCAGGCATGGACGGTTTGAGCAAGGATATTTGGGATTCCCACTATGACTTAGCCTTTGCTTTGCACATGGAGCGGGCAAATGTCGAGTATTTAAACGGTTTTTTTGAGAAGTCAGAAGAATTTATTAATATAACTTTGCAAAAAGCGCGATCGCCCTTAGAAAAGGTAGAAATTTACAACCTGCTGATCGTGCAGTACACCCTGCGGGCGAAGTACGAAGAAGCCGTTAAAGCTGGAATCAAAGCTTTGGACTTGCTAGGCATTGACTTGCCGCTAGACGGGCTACAAAAAGTCATATCCGAAGAATTTGCAACAGCCACGAATATTTTAGCTGGTAGAGAAATAGCTTCCCTGATTGACGCCCCCGAAATGACTGTACCCGACAAAAAAGTTGCAGTCAAATTAATTACCAACTTGCTGACATCGGCGTACCTGAAAAATCCAGACTTGTGGAAAGTCAGCGTTTTAAAAGGAGTCAATCTTTCTCTACAATACGGTTTAGTACCCGAAGCCTCTCTTTGCTATGCTGGCTACGGTATGTTCTTAAACGCAGTTTCGGGAGATTACAAAGCTGCGTATCAGTTCGGCTTGCTCTCGCTAAATCTCAGCGAAAAATCTGGCAATATTGGCTTGAAATGCAGAGCTTGTTCATCCTTGGTCAGTATTTTTTATTACTGGTTCAACCACATCAAAGATTCCCACGCGATCAGCAATGAAGGATATCAAGCAGCTTTAGAATCAGGAGATTTAGAGTATGCGGGTTATATCCTGTCCAACCGCATAGCTAACTCATTTTTTCAAGGTAAAGAAATCTCGCAAATTCTTGCCGACACGAGCAGATATTTGCAGTTCAGCCAAAAAACCAAAAATCAGCTCGTAACCGATATATTATTAGGGGTAGAGTTAATCCTGCGTAACTTGGGTAAACTAACTCCTGAAAAGTTTGTATTTGAAAGCGAAGATATTAGCGAAGCTGAATATGTACACAACTGTCAAGCTCATCAAAATTTATACTCGCTCTGCCTTTATCAGATTCGCAAATGCCAGGTTATGTACTGGTACGGCAACTTCAAGGAAGCGCTACAACTAGCTTTGGAAGTAGAAAAACAGCTATCTTTTATTACCGGAGCGATACCCGCTACTGAATGGAATTTTTTCTTTTCTCTAACTTTAGCAGCCGTTTTCCCAAATGTTTCAGAAAAGAAGCAAAAGGAATACTTGGAAAAGTTAGAGGCTAACCAAAAACAGATGAAAATTTGGGCAGACAACTGTGCCGAAAATTTTCTGCACAAGTATCTTTTAGTACAAGCAGAAATAGCCCGAATTTCCAAGAAAGATTCAGAAGCTGTAGAACTGTACGATTTCTCTATAAATTTAGCCCAAGACAATGAGTTTGTCCAAAATGAAGCCCTCGCTAATGAACTAGCCGCTAAGTTTTGGTTGAGTAAAGGCAAGTATCAATATGCCAAAATCCACTTGCGCGAAGCTCACTCGTGCTACTTGCGCTGGGGTGCAGTTCGCAAAGTAGAAGATTTAGAACAGAAGTATCCGCAGTTGCGGGAAATGACGCCGCTCAACGGAAGTTTTAACAACAATCAAACTACCACAACTATTCATACTTCTACTGGTAGCGATGCTAGAGTGCTGGATTTGGCAACGGTAATGAAAGCATCTCTGGCGATTTCTAGCGAAATTGTCCTCGATAAGTTGCTGGCTTCTTTGATGAGAATCTCCTTAGAAAATGCGGGTGCTCAATTAGGTTTTCTGATTTTAGTCAGAGATGGTAAACTGTTGATTTCAGCTAAAGCGTCAGTATTTGCCGAAGATGTAGCGGTGCTGCAATTTACGCCTGTTGGAGACTATCATGATTTACCTGTGACGGTGATTAATTATGTGGAAAGGACTCGCTCGGATTTGGTGTTGAGCAATGCGGCGGCTGAGGGACTATTCACAGCAGATCCTTACATCGCTAAACATCAACTGCAATCTATTTTGTGTACTCCTATCATCAATCAAGGCAAACTAATTGGCATTCTTTATTTAGAAAACAATTTGACTGTAGGAGCATTTACTCCCCACAGATTGGAAGTTTTAAGGTTGCTTTCTTCCCAAGTTGCTATTTCGTTAGAAAATGCTCTGCTTTACAATTCTGTGGAACAGAAAGTGCAAGAGCGGACGCAGGAGTTAAATGAAAAAAACGAGCGTTTAGAACAAACTTTGCGCGAACTTAAACTAACTCAAGCTCAATTAATCCAAACGGAAAAGATGTCTAGTTTGGGGCAAATGGTCGCTGGTGTAGCTCACGAGATTAATAATCCTGTAAGTTTCATCTACGGCAATCTTAATCCGGCTAGCGAATACGTTAAAGACTTGCTAAAATTGATTGAGCTTTACCAGCAGCACTATCCAGAACCTGCTGATGAAATTCTCGAAGAAATAGAAACAATTGAGCTGGAATTTTTGAGCGAGGATTTGCAAAAGCTGCTGGATTCCATGAAAGTAGGAGCGGAAAGAATTCGGGATATTGTGCTAAGCTTGCGGAATTTCTCTCGCCTCGACGAAGCGCAAATGAAGTCGGTAGATATCCATCAAGGTATCGACAGTACGGTGATGTTGCTGCAACCGCGCCTGAGAAAAGAGGGCGGGCGTTTGGGAATTGAGGTAATTAAAAATTACAACACGCTACCACTAATTACTTGTTATGCGTCTCAGTTGAATCAGGTATTTATGAATATTTTGACAAATGCGATCGATGCTCTCCTGGTCGCAAGAGATTCCCCGGAAAACTCTCATCAACAGCCTACGATTACAATTTCTACAGAGGTGACAGACAGGAATTCTGCCATAATTAGAATTGCTGACAGCGGGCCAGGGATGAGCACGGAGGTGCTGCACAAGATATTCGACCCATTTTTTACAACTAAACCGGTGGGTTCGGGAACTGGTTTGGGATTGTCTATTTCTCACTCGATTGTTGTCAGTTCTCATGGCGGAAAATTGACTTGCGTTTCTGCACCCGGAGAGGGGAGCGAGTTTATTATTGAAATTCCGATCGCCCCCAGGCAAGTTTTGTAACCGGAGCTACCATCAACCACCATCCCCAAATCAATTCCAGTTAGCAACCCTTAACAATCCGGCCACGCATTGCGTTGTCATATCAAATCTGTTAGCATCGGAATTATTCATATATCTCTTCTTTTCATCTGCGTGAATCAGCGTCAATCCATTGTCATCTGCGGTTAATACATTTTCTTGTTTTTACCGCAGATGAGGGCATATCAACACAGATTAACGCCGATGAATTAGAGCTATTCCGGTTGCACCGTTCGTGATTGTTGACCCTTCTGCGAAGCTGAGCGGGCATCGCTGTTGAAGGAATTCATAAAATAAGTTAGTGATAAAGTTTCCAGCATTCTCGCACAATTTCCCAATCCTCCTGCGTGTGAATTACTAAAACTCTCGCCGCTGAATCCACTGCCGCAATATCTTCATCAACGGGCGACTTTTGATTTTTATCCCCATCCAATTTTAACCCGATAAATCCAAAAGCTTCGCAGGCGGCAGCCCGCACAACAGCAGAATTTTCCCCAACTCCCGCCGTAAAAATTAAAGCATCCAACCCTCCCAAACTCGCCAGCATGGCACCAATTCCGCCCCGCAAACGGTGGATGTAAATATCCAAAGCAAGTTGAGCTCTCTGATTACCTTGGGCGATCGCATCTCCAATCTGCCGCATATCGCTAGACACCCCTGAAATCCCTTTTAAACCAGAATTTCGATTCAGAATACCATCAAGTTTCTCAGCAGTAAAATCGGATTGTTTTAACAGATGAATGAGAATGCCTGGATCGATCGCACCCGATCGACTTCCCATCATCAAACCATCCAAAGGAGTAAAACCCATCGTCGTGTCAACACTCACGCCCCCGCGAATCGCCGCCAGAGAACATCCGTTGCCCAAATGACAGCTAATCAGCCGCAAATCGCTCAAATCACGGTTCAGAATTTGAGCCCCCCTGCGCGCGCAATATTGATGGCTAATGCCGTGAAAACCGTAGCGGCGAATCCCGTTTTCGAGCCATTCGTAGGGGCCGGGATAAACAAAGGCAGCGGGCGGCAATTGCGCGTGAAAAGCTGTATCAAATACTGCTACTTGCGGCACATTTCCCAGGATTTTTTCAAGGGTTTCGATGCCTTCGAGGTTGACGGGATTGTGTACGGGGGCGAAAACCGATAAACGGGCGATCGCCTCTTTAACATCCGGCGAAATTAACGTACTTTGCTGATATTCTTGTCCGCCGTGTACGACGCGGTGGCCGACAATATCAATCTCCTTTAAATCATTAATGGTTTGAGTTTTTCCCCTCCAAAGAGTCTCCAGCATTCGAGAAATAGCAGCTTCGCGAGACTCGGATGCAAATTCCTCCTCAAGCCGATCGCCTTTTGCTGTTTTGACTTTCAACTCTGCTATACCCTGCTGGTGAGTCCAATCAATTTGAGCTGACCACAGGGGTTGCAAAGGTCGATCGGGCAGGACATCGTTTAACTCGTAAAGACAGCTTTTTTGACTGCTAGAGCCCGCATTTAACACCAGTATTTTCATCGCAAACTCAACCTCATGTACCGGGCAAATTGCGGAGGTTTTCATCCATGTACGAGCGATCGCCCAAAACTTCCAGCAGCGGCCCGCGCACGTCAAACTTGACAATACTGACAGAAGCTGCTAAGGCGCCAATGCGATAGCGATAACGTCCCAAATCAATCCCCAAGAGACTGCACAGAACAATTCTAATAGTCGCTTTGTGCGAGACAACCAAAACATTACCGCTCTTGTACTTTTCCTGAATTTCTGCGATAACTAAGGACGATCGGCTAGCAATTTCCACGGAAGTTTCGCCGCCATTCGTCGGTGCATTCCAAGCAGGTTCAGTCAGCCAGTTAATATAATCTTCTTCGTAGTCTTTTTTGACCGCTTCTACTGTTTTGCCTTCCCAATCACCGTAATTAATTTCCCTCAGTCCGTCGTGAAGCTGCATTTCAATTCCCACAGCATCGCACAAAGGTTTTGCAGTAGCAATTGTGCGTTTCATCGGACTGACATAAACAGCATTCCAAGGCACTTTTGCGTAAGTAGCGGCAAACTGTTCTGCCATTTGAGAACCTGCGGGCGTTAATTCTGGGTCGATAGCGCCGCAGAAACCGCCTGTTTGGCTGTAAGTCGTTTCACCGTGTCGTACAAAGTAGATTTTTAAGCTCATGAGTTAGTTAATTGTGTGTGAATTTTACTATGTTAGCAAAAGAGTGTAAAAAACTCCTTCAAATCATCGAGAGCAGGATTATCCCAATCCCAAATATCTTTTTTGTGTTCCATAACATAATCAAAATGTAACATACTGCATTTTTTTTCAGCTTGTTTCTGTTCCTTCTTTGAGCAAGTATCATACCTGAGATAGATGCTCACCCAGAATTTATCAAAACCTTTCTGGTTAATTTGCTGTCCCTGGCTTTCTATGCAAGTTTTCCAGCTATTCAAACAATCAGCATGAGGAGATTCTCTAGCCTTTATTGCTTTTAAAAGCGTTTCCAGTTCGCCTTTACCTCCAAAATTCGTAAAGTAACAAGCCAATTTTGCTTTTGTTCCATTATCTCCAGAAATATCGATAAATTGTTTAGTGTTTGACAAATTTTCCGATTTAAACACCTGTTGTATACATTTATTAACCCATTCTAACCGCTCTGGCTCGGAATAGTTGTCAATATCAATAATAATCCCAATTTTTTCTATATCTCTTTTTTGAAGATCCGCTTCTAAATCTTTTAACGTAGTGATTAACTTTGTTTCGCTCAAGCCTTCCAAACGTTCATAATCATCTATATAAATAGGTTTTTCTACCTGGATATCGCAGTTTAGTTGCTCAACCAGTGCCTGCATAAAAATTGCATCATTTTTACTTTCTACTATGACAATATTACTCACCTCTAACTCCTTTTTGATGTTCTAGTGCGTAATTCAAAGTTTCTAAATCGCGCCGGATTCCGATTATTTGATCTGTTTTCGGTTTCTTGGCTAGTTCAAAATATGCGCTGCTGCATTCCTGATTGGGTTCTAAACCAACATCAGCAAATGCTTGAAGCATCTCTAAACTGTGCGTTGTAGCAAAAATCTGGGTATCCAGTTCCACCGCCAACCGAAATAACACTCTCCAAAAATTCCGCTGATTTGTATAGTGAATCCCGTTTTCTATCTCATCAATTAGCAGTATTTTATGTTCGCTGTTTACCAGTTTAAGGATAATGTCTGCAACTCGGTTCATAGCATCTCCAAATAATGATAGAGGCAAACGTTTTTCGCCTTTTCTTCTCAAGTATAGCGTTGGTTCCCCAATTGAAAAACTCTCTACTGATTCGATCGCAGGATCAATAATTTGAAAAGCTTTCAAAATTTCGCTATCTTTTTCATTCAAACGCGCCACATCAAATTCTGCCGTAATATTGGCTCCAGAAGACCTCATACAAGACGGAATAAAAGGCGCTTCGTTAAAATGACGACTACCTTGATGAATTGACATTTTTGGACTAGCTATTACAACGGAATTAACATTTTCTTGATTGTTGCGATTTGACTTAATATTTAGAATCAACAAATCATCTTTATACTTCAAAAATGACTCTCTTAATCTTTCAACATTTTGATCGGCAAAAATATTATTCACATTTCCAGATTCATCTAACCAAATTTCTATTTTATGTACGAGGTTAGTCTCATCTTTTCCATGAATCACTATAACTGCGTCTTTGTTCAGGGAATAGAAAAAGTGGTCCCATCCCCTCTTATATATTGATTTTATTGATTCTATTGATTCTATCGATTCTGACGACTCTGACGATTCCATTCTCAGCGTTTTTAACCTGAATATACTGTTACCGTCGGGGTCGTTATAGAGAAAAAGTGCTTCTAGCAAGGCTGTCTTGCCAGCATTATTTTTACCGCCGATTAAATTTACTCTTTCAAACCCAGAAATTTTGATTTGCTCAAAGCACCTAAAATTTTGAATTTCTATTTCTTTAAGCATGACCGCCTCTTTTGAATGTACAATTCCTAAATCACCGTTGATTTATGCTAAAATTAATTCTATCTTACTTGTTTTACTTGAGCCGCAACAAGCAACGATCGCCATGCAGAATGTAGATCTATTTGAAGTCATTGAACGCGATCCAGCCAAGGTGAGTGGTGCATGGGTATTTCGGGGAACACGCGTACCTGTTGCCGCCTTTTTCGAGAACCTTAAAGATGGAGCCTCTATTGACCAGTTTCTCGAATGGTTTCCGGGAGTAACTCGCGCCCAAGTTGAGGTATTACTCGATCGCGCGTTAGCCTCATTAACGCAAATGGCAGAGGCATGAAGATATTGTTTGACCAAGGTACACCAGTACCGTTGCGCCGATCGTTGCTGGGTCATACAGTAGATACTGCTTATGAACGTGGATGGTCAACATTAGCAAATGGCGATCTGCTCGACACAGCCGAACGCGATGGGTATAATCTGCTGGTGACGACCGATCGCAACTTGCGTTATCAACAAAACCTGACAAGCCGACAAATTGCTATTGTGGTTTTGCTGTCTACATCTTGGCCGCGTATTCAAAGGCATCAAGACGATATTCGGAACGCGATCGACACTATTGTTCCGGGCGCATACCTAGAAATTGAGATTGCTTGCTGAAGCTTTATTTAACTGATGTCACTCCCTATGATTGTCAAACTGAGGTGAAACCTCGATCTTGCCTAGGTTGTATACTCGCAAAATCGTTAATTTTCTCTGTGGTTGACAATCATAGGGATGAGTAGCTTGTGCTCTACAAGCGATCGCACCTATCCAGGTGCACCCGATCGCACGGTTTGATCTGGTGTCCCCGCCGGATCTTTCGTTTCCTTCGGCGCTTCCGGCGAAACCGGGCCCGCGTGCGGCCACTTCCAGTCGCGGATTTCCGGCATATCATCGCCGTGCTTGGTGATATACTGCGTGTGCTCGATCAGCTTGTCACGGATAGCTTGTTTGCCGTAAGCTGCTACAGAACCCAGTTTCGGAACGCGATCGAGTACATCTGCAACTAAATGGAATCGATCGAGGTCATTCATCACCACCATATCAAACGGCGTCGTAGTCGTTCCCTCTTCCTTGTAACCCCGAACGTGAATATTCGAGTGATTCGTGCGGCGGTAAGCCAATCGGTGAATCAGCCAAGGATAGCCGTGAAAAGCAAAAATAACCGGCTTATCTATCGTGAACAAAGCATCAAAATCCTTGTCAGACAAACCGTGAGGATGTTCGCTAGCAGGCTGAAGAGTCATCAAATCCACCACATTAACCACGCGCACTTTTAAATCGGGATAATCTCGGCGGAGAATGTCAACAGCAGCCAAAGTTTCCAGCGTCGGAACATCACCCGCGCAAGCCATCACCACATCCGGTTCGCCGCCTTTATCATTGCTAGCCCACTCCCAAATACCGATGCCAGCGGTACAGTGTTTAATCGCAGAATCCATATCCAAATACTGCAATGCCGGCTGCTTCCCTGCAATAATCACGTTGACATAGTGGCGGCTGCGGAGACAGTGATCCGTTACTGACAGCAAAGTGTTCGCATCCGGCGGCAAATAAATCCGCACCACTTCCGCTTTCTTGTTAATTACGTGGTCGATAAAACCCGGATCTTGGTGAGAAAAACCGTTGTGGTCTTGTCGCCAAACGTGAGAAGTTAGCAGGTAGTTGAGAGAGGCGATCGGTCGGCGCCAAGGAATGTCGTTAGTAGTTTTCAACCACTTGGCGTGTTGATTGAACATCGAATCGATGATGTGAATAAACGCCTCGTAACAAGAGAAAAAGCCGTGGCGTCCCGTCAGCAAATAGCCTTCCAGCCATCCCTGACATAGATGTTCGCTGAGGACTTCCATCACCCGGCCGTCGGGGGAGATGTGGTCGTCTTCGGGCAAAATTTCGCCCGCCCACACCCGGTTCGTCACTTCAAACACCGGATCGAGGCGGTTTGAGGCCGTCTCGTCAGGCCCGACAATGCGGAAATTGGCGTTTTCCTCATTGAGTTTCATCACCTCTCGCAGGAAGCGGCCGGAAACGCGGGTTGCTTCTGCCATTACAGTGCCCGGTTTTTGCACGTCAACGGCATAGTCTTCAAATTCCGGCATTTTCAAGTCTCGCAGCAGCAGGCCGCCGTTAGCGTGGGGATTTGCCCCCATGCGTCGAGATCCCTTGGGCGCGAGTTCTGCTAATTCGGGAATTAACTTACCCTTTTCGTCGAAGAGTTCTTCCGGCTTATAGCTTTTCATCCAATCTTCGAGGAGTTGGACGTGTCCCGGCTTAGAAGCCATTTCTGAAAGTGGGACTTGGTGCGATCGCCAATAATCCTCAGTTTTCTTACCGTCAACTTCCTTGGGCCCCGTCCAGCCTTTGGGAGTTTTCATCACAATCATCGGCCACTGGGGACGGCCAGAATAGCCCTCTGTCCGGGCTTTTTCCTGAATCGCCTTAATTTCGCCGATCGCCGTATCCATCGTTGCAGCCATCAACTGGTGCATGGTTTCCGGGTCTGAACCTTCCACCCAATAAGGTTTGTAGCCATAACCGACCATCAAACTTTCCAATTCCTCCTGCGGAATGCGGGCCAACACCGTAGGATTGGCAATTTTGTAGCCATTCAAGTGCAAAATCGGCAACACGGCCCCGTCCCGAACCGGGTTGAGAAACTTGTTAGAGTGCCAGCTAGCAGCTAGCGGGCCGGTTTCTGCTTCCCCGTCGCCGACAACGGCCGCCACAATCAAATCGGGATTGTCGAAGGCCGCCCCGTAAGCGTGGACGAGGGCGTAGCCGAGTTCGCCGCCTTCGTGTATCGAACCGGGGGTTTCCGGGGCGACGTGGCTGGGGATACCGCCGGGAAAGGAGAACTGTTTGAACAGCCGTTTGATACCCTCTTCATCTTGGGAAATGTTCGAGTAATATTCGGTATAAGTGCCTTCGAGATAGGTGTTGGCGACCAAGCCCGGTCCGCCGTGTCCGGGGCCTGCGATGTAGATGGTGTTGAGGTCTTGGGCTTTGATCAGGCGGTTGAGGTGGACGTAGATGAAGTTTAAACCTGGAGTGGTGCCCCAATGTCCGAGGAGTCTCGGTTTGACGTGTTCGATTTTGAGGGGTTCTTTGAGTAGGGGGTTGTCGAGGAGATAGATTTGTCCGACTGATAGGTAGTTTGCCGCCCGCCAGTAGGCGTTCATTTTGTGTAGTTCTGAGTCGGTAAGCGGCTTTAATTGCGGGATCTCGGTTGTTCCTAGCATCATCAGCGATTGACTCCTGAGTTTTGGTTGTTTTGTAAACTGCGATCGAGAAGTGCGATCGATCTTGTAACTGACGCGGATATTATTATTTGGTTATTTGAGATACTGTTTATGCTGACTCCATGTTTCACAAGCAAACAATTGAATTGTATACCATTTTTATCTAAATCCAAGTTTAAATCAACGTTAATTTTTGAGTAACAAGTGCTCTCTTATCACGGCATAAAAGCCGAAGGTTGCGGGCGTGAAAGCCAGCGGAATCACAAAGATACTTCTCAAGGTAGAGGTGAGAATGATTGATATGTGAAAACTCTGTTTTTGGAGGCTTGCAGATGAGATGCAGACTCTTGTTTTGGTAGACTTTTGTATATTCGGTTAAGGTCTAGAAGTAAGAATCATCCGTAAGTTGTTCAGCCCAGATATATTCGAGATCAACGAGTTTGAAAACTGATTACCTTATACACTGCACCATCCTTTGATGAACTACCAAGCATGAGCCCACCCTGTCTAGAGCTTGAAACTTGGCTCCGTATGGCCAAGCACCTTACAAAAAGGTTATCATCACAGCACAAAGTTTTGAGCTAGCTCCCAAAGGTAAAATTCCTTTCATCGGCTATCAAAGAAACCTGATCGGTGATGTCTTTCTAATCATTGATATTGCGAACAATTCTGCTCGGGTTACACCTTTGTATACACCGGAACACAGTTTTGAACATGATGTTGATGCTGCTCCTTGGGAAGGAATTGGTACGGGGTGGTTTTATTCGGTTTTAGGTGGCGGTTCGGAGTTGCGTCCCCAAACGAATGTAGAGCGTATCCCGGTTGATTTTGACAATACTTATGATGCCAGGATGGGGGGAGAGGGGGCGGTTCCCACTTTATTTAACGGCAATTTGGATGCTGTTTTTAATCCGCAGGGTGGTAATCGGACTATTTTTTCTGATGCGATTCCTGGCTGGTCTTTTCTTGACACTCCCCCTGCCTAAAGGCGAGGGGATTCTTAAGAGATTTCTCTCTAAATATCCCTAGAAATAGGGTTCCTGGGCGCAATCCTTTTGCCTTAAAAAGGTGGGCTGCTATCCTTGTCTTTCAACAAGCTCCTCAAGCGTTTAGGGCTTTTAGCCCTGGTTTCGCGGAGTCCCCGCGTACCGATTTCACTGCTAAACTTTTTGGGCTGAGATTGACTTTGATTGCGATTTTTCCTTACTTTGCAGTCAGTTACTCAATAGCATTAAGTTATCTTCAACTTGTTGTTAATCATACATCAAAAATACCAACTAAATTCCCCTTGTTACATATCTTTAAAAACTCAATACTTACGCTTTCGCCTTTGACACTCCCCTGCCTAAAGGCGAGGGGATTCTTGAGAGATTTCTCTCTAAATATCCCTAAAGATAGGGTTCTTGGGCGCAATCCTTTTACCTTAAAAAGGTGGGCTGCTATCCTTGTCTTTCAACAAGCTCCTCAAGCGTTTAGGCGCGAACGCCAGGTTTCGCGGAGTCCCCGCGTACCAAATTCAAAGCTCGATCGTGAATAGTTTTTGCTGCACCGATATCGGCGTGTTCATGGTGGCCGCATTCAGTGCAAATAAACTTTTCGCCGTCTCTATTAGACTTATCTAAATGTCCGCAGTTTCTACATTCTTGGCTGGAGTATTTAGGATTAACTTTGATTACGACCTTTCCTTGCTTTGCAGCCAGATACTCGATTTTCAAGATTAATTCGCCCCAACCAGCATCAGAAATAGAACGATTTAGACCCTTCTTCCTCGATTGCCCGTTTTTGAGAAATCTACCTGTTTTTTCGTCAACCTTCACCCGACATCGACGCATCATGCCGGAAATGTTCAACTCTTCCAAAGCAATCGCGTCAACGTTACGAAAAACTATTTTATTTGCAACTTTCCATTGGTAAGCTTGGCGCTTGTCGCTAATCTTTTGGTGGAAAAGTCCTAGCTTTTTGGCAGCTTTTTTGCAGTTTTTGCTACCTTTAGCTTTTCGGCTAACCCGTCTCTGCCTAATTTTCAGAGTGCGTTTAGCTTTCTTACTGGTTGAAAACTTGGGATTTTCGATTTGAGTTCCATCAGATAGATGAACTAATTTTGTAATTCCCATATCGCAACCAATTACTTTGACAACATCTTTGAGAAGTTTCGTCATGTAATCGGGAATAGATTTGTCCTCAATGCGGATCGAGACATACCAACCATTTTGTCGTTTTCTTACCGCACAAGCTTTGATGGTAAAGCCGTTGGGGATTGGGCGCGAGTTATGGAAACGCATCCAACCTAACTTTGGTAGGTAAATTTTACTGCCCTGTATCTTTACTCCCATCACAAAAGTAAAAGAAGTGAAGTTGCTGCGGTTTTTGAACTTAGGAAAGCCACGCCCGTCGAAGAAGTTCTTATAGGCAGTGTCTAACCGTTTAATATTCTGTTGTAGAACGGTTGAATCTATCCCACCGAACCAGGGTCTAGCTGCTTTCAATTCGGGCAGCGCGGTTATTTGAATGTCGCCTGGGTTGCGTCGAGGGTTTTTAACTTTACCCTCTTTATCTGTTTTACCCCTCTTCCAAGGTTCGCCAGTTGCGCCGTTCTTGGAGACACAACTGGTCAAGGGGCAAGCTTCACTTTGCGTCCTAATGTCGCAATAGTCGCCTTGAATAAATTGTTGACTGTATTGAGTAATTCTGTCATTGAGGCACCAATTAAAGTGACTTCGTAACATACTCAGCCAATTGGACATCTTTAAGTCTTGTGTTTGACTTGGGCGTAACTTGTATACATAGTTCGTTAACAAGTTCAACTCCTCCCTTTTATGAGATTCTATTAGAATATAGTGAAATGCTTGTGTATTTTTGTTCTTTACCTTTATTTAAGAAAGAGGATTTAAGTTTATACTATACTTACAAAGCCGTCCTATAAGGACGGGGTTTTAAACCCAAATTTTCGATAATGGTGAAACGTCAGGGAGTTTAGCTACAAACAATCTTGTTGATGTGAATCAGCTATCTGCAACCGAGACTCCGGCTTTGCACGCAGAACTGGATAGGATAGGAGTCGATCGCACTCCAGCAAATTATGCTCTGAAGCTAGAATCCGGTAAAAGTATTACTCACCACAGTTTTGTAGTGCCTGAGTGGGGAAATTTACGCTTTGATCTCCATGTTCCCGAAGCACAACTGAAACGAGGCAGAATAGTATCGTAAAAAATTAAACCATCTTCTTCTGTATGGACTTGAAATGTTGCTCCCATCAAGTTGGCTGTGGTTAGATCAGTACCAGACAATCCTGTACAAAAGAGGCTGGCTTCTCTCAAGTCAACATCAATTAGGTCGCATACTAGGTCGGGCTAATCTAAAATGGCTTTCCTCAAATTGGCACCAGTAAATATAGTACCAGATAGGGTAGCAGAGTCTAGGTTAGCACTACTCAAGTTAGCAACGCTGAGATTAACATGACTCTTTTTTGCTCTAGTCAATTTAGCACCGCTGAGATTGATAACACTCAACTCATTTTGACCTGGTTGGAGGTGTCTGATATCACCCACGCCAGCAACGTTTAAGTTAGCACGACTTAAATCAACTTCAGGAAAATCTCTCTCTCCCGCAGCGTAACGTCTATATAGTTATTCAACGGCTATAGCTTTTTTGTTCAAGCTGTTTATGCTTTGATAGTAGCGCGATTACTTCTACTTTTTATCAATAAATATATCAAGCTGTGCGAGAGGTTGAACCCGATCGCATACCAACTAATCCAGATGCCTCAGAATGAATACAACTGTCCTAAAATCTCAACTCGAAAATATCAGATCGCTAACTGCGCCGAATATTAAAACAACACCAATCTTGGCGCTTCCACAGAGTAGCGACAATCCAGCCGTGCTGTTCGAGAGTGTCAGCAATTGGCTTAGCTTGTTCGAGCAAAATGCCGCTAAGCACGGCCCAAGTAGTGGGTTTGCTAATTGCAGTGAACTGCGGGATTAAATCAATGATTACTTCTGCTAAAATGTTGCAGATCAAACCGTCTATCGGCTCATCTATCATTTCTTTCAAGCGATCGATACTGCCGAGTTCTGCAACTAACTGCTGAGAATTAACACGGTTGAGTAGTCTGTTGCTCATGGTCGATCGCACTGCCAAAGGATCTGTATCCAAAGCATAAACTTTTGTAGCGCCCAACAACACCGCGCCGATCGACAAAATACCCGATCCGCAGCCAATATCCGCAACTATGGACTCTTTGTCGTCAAAACCGAGACGCATCTCCAGCGACTCCAGACACAGTTGAGTGGTAGCGTGAGCGCCAGTACCGAAGGCCACACCCGGATCTAAACGCAAAATGAGGCGATCGGTATCAGTCGGTAAGGGCAGCCAGGCCGGATTAATTAAAAAGCGATCGCCCACTTCTTGAGGCTGCCAGTGCTGCTTCCAAGTGCTGCCCCAGTCTTCATCTTCAATCAAATCCCACTGCATCGCAGGTAGGGGCAAACCTGCACACAGAGCATCTTGGCGCAGCCACAGAGACAGAGCGGCCAAATCCAGCAATCCTGCCTGTTCTTCGGGCAAATAAGCCGACATCAGGCAGGAATTGCTTTTGAGCTCAGTAGCAGTTCCCCGACAGTTAAATCGTTCCAGACGCCAAAAGATGATATCTTCCAGCGCCGGATCGCAAAGAATTCTAATTTCCCACCAGCTATGTGCCATAACGATTTTAGATTTTAGATTTTAGATTTTAGATTGGCCCAGGGGAACTGGAGAGTGGGAACTGAGGAGTGAGGAATGAGGATTGGCTAATAGAAAAATTCCCGCTTTCTTGCCAATGACCAATGACCAATTACCCATTACCCATTATCAGCCTTTGCATCCAAAATCTAAACTCCAAAATCCGTCAAAGATTTACTGTGTAAGCATCCCGAATTCCCGGAACTTTTAGGATCTCCGCCAGTATCCCCTCTGGTAGAGGGTCATCGAGGCTCAAAACCATCACCGCATCGCCGCGCACGATTTTGCGGCCTACTTGCATACTGGCAATATTGACATTAAAACTGCCCAATTGGGAACCAATTTTGCCAATAATCCCCGGCATATCCCGGTGCAGGGTAAACAGCATATGGTGAGTGGGGGAAACGTTGACCGGGAAATCGTCAACGCTGGTAATCCGAATTTCGCTTTCGCCGAGCACTGCACCTGTCACGGTGTGTTCGCCGAGGGTTCCTTTAGCCGAGAGGTGCAGGGAGCCGGTGTAGTCGCGAATCGAGGCGTCTCTGGTTTCGACGACGCGAATTCCGCGTTCTTTGGCTTCTATGCTGGCGTTGACGTAGTTAACGCGCTCTCGCAGGGCTTGGGAGAGCAGGCCTTTGAGGGCGGCGACGACTACGGGCTGACCTTGGTTGGTGGCCAATTCGCCTTGCAGTTGAACGTTGAGGTAATCGACTCGGCCTCCGGCTAGCTGGCTGACGAGGTTGCCGAGGGTTTCGGCGAGTTGCAGGTAGGGTTTGAGTTTTTCGATCGAGTCTGGGTAAATTCCCGGTATGTTGACAGCCGATCGCGCGGGCAGGCCCAACAGTACATCGCGAATTTGTTCGGCAACGTCGATCGCCACATTCACCTGAGCTTCCGCTGTGGATGCTCCCAAGTGGGGCGTCAGCACGATGTTCTGGCCGACAGCCCGCAACGGGGAATCAGCTTCCAGCGGCTCGTGTTCGTAAACGTCCAAAGCTGCGCCGGCGATCTTGCCTTCTTTGATGGCTTCTGCGAGGGCTGCTTCGTCGATGATGCCGCCTCTGGCGCAGTTTATGATGCGGGCCGTGGGCTTCATTTTCGACAGCACCTCAGCGTTAATTAAGTGCAGGGTTTCCGGCGTTTTGGGGATGTGCAGGGTGATGTAGTCGGATTCGCGCATCAGCAGTTCTAGTTCTACCAAGCGGCAGCCCAACTGGTCGGCTCTTTCGGTGGAAATGAAGGGATCGTAGGCCAGCAGTTTCATGCCCATTGCTTTGGCTGCGGCGGCGAGGTGGGAGCCGATTTTGCCCAAACCAACGATGCCGAGGGTTTTTTTGTAAACTTCTACGCCGATAAAGCGGTTGCGTTCCCATTTACCACCTTTGACAGATGCGTTGGCTTCCGGGATGTGGCGGGACATGGAGAGCATCATGGCGAGCGCGTGTTCGGCGGCGGCGATCGTGTTGCCTTCGGGGGAATTGACGACTACAATTCCTTTGCGGGTAGCGGCGGGTACATCGACATTATCTACGCCGACGCCGGCTCTGCCGATGATTTTGAGTAGATTGCCAGCTTCTATGATTTCTTTGGTAACTTGGGTACCAGAACGGATCATTAAAGCGTCGTAATCGGGAATAATTCGTACCAGTTCTTCGGCTGAGAGTCCTGTGTTTACGTCAACTTGCGCGACTTGGGAGAGGATGTCAATTCCGGCTTGGTCGATCGGATCGGATACTAGAACTTTAGGCATAGCAAGCAATTGAGTGCAATAGTAAAAATAGACCGAGCGTTGGCGAGCTCAAAGTTGAGACTTATCACTTAGAGCAGTATCTAACAGCTCAGCTCAAGCTTGCCTTTGTGCAGTTTGAATTGTATCTGTATTCGGTCAAGGTCGGCCGTTTTTTGCATGAAATATTTTAGCTTTGCGGGCGATCGGACTCTCTGACCGTCTCAAAATCCCGTAAGTGCTTAGCTAGTATGTCTTTTCGGTCTATAATAGACTTTGGCTATTCAAGCCTAACTATCAGGAATTGTTTTCTAGTCAGTAACTCAGGGCTAAAGCCACGCTCGCTTGTAAGAGCAATCAAAGCAAGCTGTACTGACGGGCCTCAGTCTTAACTGACTACGTTATTTAGGTCATGACACCTTGGGATGCGAAGCTAGTCCCCCGCTCTGTCGCTGGTGGTTAAACAGTTTTAAAGTCACTGAAACAGTGCTGCCAGCCTAACAAGCCTTTATAACATTGGCGAAGCTAACTTTACCCCGCAAGGGAGTTGAGGCAACTATACCTCAAAAAATCGGAGAGGTTGTATTAAATTCCCTCTCCGCCCCGTAAGGGGAATTAAGGCGATTGAAATCGCCTGGTCGTTTTCCCCGAGCGGGCTAAAGCCACGCTCGTTTCCCACTTACCGAGTATTTTTTATGAATTATCTTATCGCCGTACTGCCCGATCGAATTCAAGCCGAAGCTGCCTACACTGCTCTAGAAAAAGAAGGCTTGCCCATGAAGCAAGTGAGCATTTTGGGCCGTGGCTACAAAACTGCTGATGAATTTGGCTTGATCGACCCCAACCAGCAAGCGAATAAACAAGCTAAACTCATGGCTGTTTGGCTAGTGCCGTTTGGCTTTATTGCTGGCGTTACTTTCAGTCTGATGACTCAGTTGAAGACTTTTGCGTGGGCGGGCGAAATTGGCGATCACGTGATCGGCGGAGTGCTAGGTGCGATCGCCGGCGGGATGGGCAGCTTTGTTGTTGGCGGAGCCGGGGGCATGGCTTTTGGCAGCGGCGATGCTTTGCCCTACCGCAACCGTTTGAATGCCGGTAAATTTTTGATTGCGGTTAAGGGTACTGATGATTTGACTGGGAAAGCTGCGAAGATTTTGCAGCAGTTTGAACCGGAAAATATCCAAGGTTATACAGAGACTTAGTTATTTGTTTGTTAACAGTTGACTGTGGACTGTTGACTGTTGACATTCAACTCGTGTAATATTTGGAGGCAGTGATGGAATCACAAACTATCCCCCTACATTCTCCCCTAGAATTAACGCTCGAATTAACTGATGAGCAGTTTTTTCAGTTGTGTATAGACAACCGGGATTTAAGATTTGAACGCACTGCAACGGGAGAATTAATTATTATGCCGCCTGCGAGTAGCGATACAGGCAGACGGAATGCGGATCTAAGTTTTCAACTCGAAGGTTGGAGCCGTCAAAATAAGCATTTGGGAATTGCTTTTGACTCTTCAACTGGATTTAAACTCCCCGACGGTACAGACATTTCTCCCGATGCTGCTTGGGTGCGGCGCGACAGGTGGGATGCTTTAACTGCGGAAGAAAAAAAGAAATTTGCGCCGATTTGTCCCGATTTTGTGGTGGAATTGCGATCGACCACTGACTCCCTAGAAAAATTGCGGGCTAAAATGAAAGTGTATGTGAAAAATGAAGCGAGGTTGGGATGGTTGCTCGATCGCAAAAATAGAAAAGTTGAAATCTCCCGTCAAGGTTCAGATGTGGAAATTTTAGACTCGCCTGCAACTCTGTCAGGTGAAGATGTATTACCCGGTTTTGTTTTGGATTTAAGTGATATTTTGTAGGTTGATATTAATTATGGCGAATTTACAAAGAGAAGAACTGTTAAAAGGCATCGAAAACCGCGACTGTGTGGCGCGGGCACTCGACCAAGCCGAACAAGCAATTAAAACTTGGGAAGTTACTCAGACTGATTTTCTGTCGCCTCCAGAATTGGCGGACACTCTGACGGTATTTAAGCGGTTAACAGACGTGGAATTAGTGGCTTGGGGCGGCTACCCGCAAGCTGAAAGACAAAGAATTGCGATCGCGCGATCGGATATCCCGATCGACTCTGCTAGCGTTAACGTTGCTGCGGTAGAAATCGCTGGCAATTTCTTGTTCGATACAGCTTCTCACCGCGACTTTTTGGGGGCGATGTTGGGTACGGGAATTGTCCGGGAGAAAACTGGGGATGTGATTGTTTTGGGAGAACGCGGCGCGCAAGCCATTGTTATGCCCGAGATGGTAGAGTATTTGGAGATGAGTTTGCAGCAAGTGCGATCGGTTCCTGTGCAAACGCGGCGCATTGAGTTGAGCGAACTCAAAATTAGAGAACCCAAAAAGAAAGAAATGACAACCGTTGAAGCATCCATGAGATTGGATGCTGTCGCCTCGGCTGGATTCGCAATGTCTCGCAGCAAAATGGCCGATTTAATTGATAGTGGCGACGTGCGAGTTAACTGGAAAGACGTTACTCAAGCTAGTTATAATGTCAAGTCGGGAGATTTAATTGCTGTTACGGGCAAGGGAAGATTGGAAATTGGGGAAGTTGCTGTTACTAAGAAGGAACGCTATCGAGTCCAGTTAACTCGATATTTGTAATTTATGGGTAGCATCTTCGGCCCAACCCCTACTCCCCACAAAAATTGACTCTTTGTGGAACAGGCATCTTGCCTGTTCTTAAGAATGCTGAGGCGAAGATGCCCAACCCCTACTCCCCATAAAAAATTGACTCTTTGTGGAACAGGCATCTTGCCTGTTCTTAAGAATGCTGAGGCGAAGATGCCCACCCCCTACTCCCCACAAAAAATTCACTCTTTGTGGAACAGGCATCTTGCCTGTTCTTAAGCAACATATGAGTTATACGACCCAAAAACCCCGAAAAACCCGGTTTCTTTGGTTTTATGCGTAAGTCCTAAATCCAAATTATCGGGGAAAAGTTTTCCTTACCCACACGGCGATACCCAGCATTAACAAGCCAAATAGTAAGCCAAACAGCAGACTCCAGAGAATTGTCGCAGCAAACGGATGCAGCGGTAGAGAAAAATCGGGTTGCCATTGAATCCGTGTATCCTTGATTAGAGGATAGGCGGCGGAAAAGATTTGTCCGCCGCCGATCGCAGTTCCGACAAAAAAGATGATATTCTCAAGCTGGCGCGATCGTTTTTTCTCCCTGTCTTCCTGTTGCTTGTATAATTCCATCTGTTCCCTGTCCAATTCCACCTGTTCGATTTCCACCATCCCCCGCACAGTAGATATCGACTGCTGGAACAAATTTTGACTAGCAATCAGGTAGTTTAAATCTATTTCTATTTGCCGCCGATACTTATCCTCAGCTAAATCTAGAAACCTCTGCCAAAAATCCAGATTGTCGCCTGAGATGCACAAACCTTTAATTCTTGCCAACGCCTCACCATAATTTTCAGCATTAGTATCAATGGTATTCCTATCTTCTTGCAAATATCGCACCTGCTGAGCAAAATCCCACATTTTAGTGTGAACTTCAGCCAGCAACTCCTTTAACTTCTGCAACTTAACTTCTCGATTTTGTTCGCTTTCTATTGCACGCAATTCGCGAATCTTCTTTTCTAACTCGCCCACTATTTGCTGGGCTTGGCGATACTTTTTCCTAGCTTCCACATACACAAATACAATTTTAGCGCGAGAGCACAGCAGATTCATCAAGTAAGAATAAAACGCCGGCGTTGCGGATTTCAAAGTTTGGGGGTTGTCTTGCAACCATACTAAAATGTGACACCGCTGACGCGCATCATCTTCTCGGCTGTCATACTCAAAAATCGGACTCCCGAACAACTTTCCTTCCGCGCGAAAGTCTACTGATGCTGGCTGTTTATCCTGTACAAAAGCTTTAACAGACTCGTCAGCTAGTTTCCGGTAAGTATTATAAACTGCTGGTGCGGCGTATAATAATAATGTCTGTCCCAGAGACGGTTGAATTGCATTTGGCAACAAGCAACCTTCGGGATTTAATCGAGTCAAGTCCCCTACTTTTATTGTGACATTTTTATAGTAAAAAGTCAAGTCTGCGGTGTAAGTATCCTGAAGTCGCAGAGCATAGATAAAACCATCAAGTTTCTGGTTATCTGGCTCAGTAATTGGCTGAAAATTCAGAGTTTTCCCATCTGGAATCAGCAATTTTACCAAAGTCAGATTTTCCCCTTCGCCGTCTGGATAATAGTCGCCGTTTTTGTAGCAAATTAGCTTTTCTCTGAGGGAGTTGAGTTCGTTGATGTTAAATTCTTTGCCGACATTATCTGCCAGATTTTCCCACAAATATCGGGCATTTTTTGCTACTTGCTTATAGCCTTCGTCCCTATCATCCCGCAGGTGGAAAGGATAGAGGCTAATGCTGGGATTTTTAATTTGCCATTCTTGGCTCATAATCAATTTTGTGAGATGTTTTCAAGTATTTCTATCAGATATTTTGGGCGGGCAAGATGCCCACTCTACAATATTTTTATGGTTTCTATCCTAGGAAGGTATTTGTGGATTATTTGTTGGCGGTGCAGGCGGCGCAGACGACACAGACAAACCCAGTCGAATCTGATTTTCCTTCAGCGTTTGGTAAAACTCCCTGACGATTTCCTCCGGTGCATCGCTATCACCGCCGCCCGCACCCATTTTATCAATTTCGTTCTCTAAATTCTCTTCTATTTGAGGTCTAGTTTCGCACCAATCCTTGATTGTTTGAGCGATAATATTGATATTATCGGTCGAACCAACATCAATCGCGGATAATTGTTTGACAAAGTGCGGCTCGGATATTTTCAATAACTTACTGAAAGCTGCCACAATTTCTTTGGGTGTGGCCTCATCGGGAAGTGACATTACTAATCTCCTTAAATCACTCTTTTCAGTTGACAGCGGTAAAGTTTCGGTTTCGCCAATTAAGGTAAATGCAGCCCAAGCTATCGGACTCGGAAATCGAGCTTTTGTGGTTAGCATAGCACACCGCAAGGCGGCTGCTCGATTCTCGCCCCGTGCTAAATTTTGGTAGAATTCAGTCATTAGTAATTTGGCTGAAATCGCTCCCATATTCCACAGGGAAACGATGATGCTGGGGACTCCGGCGAGGATGAAGCAGCGCGACAATCCGATGACTCCATCTCCGGTGATTTTACCGCCTCCGGTGCTGCACGCGCTTAAAACTACGAGTTCGGAATCGAGTTTTAATTGCAGGATTTCTGCGGCGTTAAGCGCGCCGTCGTCGGTGTCTCCTGATGGTGCTAAAATTATTGCGCCCGGGATACCGGAACCTTGGAAATCGTCGAGGAGTCCGTGGGCGGATAAATGCACGATGCGGGTGTTTAGCATCCTGTCTAAAATGGCGACTTTTGTGGCTTTTTCTCCGCTAATTGCTTCGGTTCCTAAAGTTGCGGCAATGGCTTCGGCGGCTTCTTTAGCCCTGGGGATTTGGCGGAGTTTGTAGGGGTTTTCGTTGAATTTTGGGGCGATGGTTGGATCGCCGACAATTAGGGCAGCTTGTCTCAATCCTCGCACTCGGTTTTGATGTTCGCGGGTGATTTCTAATACTTGGATGGATGGGCTGGTGAGGATGGTATGATTTTCGATTAGGTAGCGGTTGTTTCTATCTTGCAAGGCGGCGAAGGGAACTAAAAATAAGTCGTAGTGGGGGACGAAGATGATGGGGGAATTGGCATCGGTGGGTAGCAAGTCGATGATGGGTTCGATCAGGATTTGATGGACGAGTTGCAAGAGGGGAAAGCAGCCTGTTTCATCTCGTTTGTACTGGGATTCTAGCTGAATTTTGTTGCCTTCGTCGTCGGTTTCATTGGTGCCGATGGAGACGCGGGTTTTGAGGATAATTTGTTTGAGGGTTTGGTTTTGTTGGTTGAGGGGTTCGAGGTTGGCGGCGCGATGGGTGATGTGGCCGTTTGGTTGGATTACCCAGATGTAAATTTTTGGATTGACAATCGAATATTCAACTATTGTCGAGTTTCTCTCGCGGGCGATTTGTTGGATTTTGGGAATTGATAACCCCCCTTAGCAAGGGGGGGCTTTGAGAGGTTTGCTTCTTCCTCAAATCTTGATAACCCCCCCAACCCCCCCTTGCTAAGGGAGGGCTTAAGAGGGAGGAATTGAGATAACTCTTCTTCCCCCCCTTGATAAGGGGGGGACTGAGGGGGGGTTGTTAATAAGGTTTGCCGCAATAATTCGACGAAGGCACGGGTGCGCGACATTTCAGCTATTTCTAAGGCTTCATCAAATTTAGATTGGGCAATTAGGACTTGTTGCAGCAGGCGATAGGCAGATATTTGGGTTTCAAAGATTGAGGCTTTGTGGTCATTACTTACCAATTCAGAACGCAGAGTTTCATGAATTGCGATCGAGGCGCGAAGTGCTGTTTCAGCTTCAGCAAGTTTGTGAGTTTGTAGGAAAGCATTTCCCAAATTGTTGAGAGAGATTGACTCTCCCACGCGATATCCGATTTCCCGTGAAATCTCTAAATACTGTTGGTAAAATTTGATCGCCCTGTGGACTTGCCCTAGGGAAGCGTAAGCAATACCCAAATTGCCGAGGGAAGTAGCTTCTCCTTGGCGATATCCGATTTCCCGTGAAATCTTTAAATACTGTTGGTGAAATTCGATCGCCCTCTGGTATTGCCCTAGGGATTGGCAAGTATAGCCCAAACTCCCAAGGGAAACAGCTTCTCCTTGGCGATATCCGATTTCCCGTGAAATCACTAAAGACTGTTGGTGAAAATCGATCGCATTCTGGTATTGCCCTAGGGATTTGCAAGCATTGCCCAAACTCCCGAGGGAATTAGCTTCTCCTTGGCGATCACTTATTTCCCGTTTAATCACTAAAGACTGTTGCTGAAAATCGATCGCCTTCTGGTATTGCCCTAGTGAATAGAAAACAACCCCCAAATTGCCGAGGGAAGCGGCTTCTCCTTGGCGATATCCGATTTCCCGTGAAATCTCTAATAATTGTTGGTAAAATGCGATCGCCCTGTGGTATTGCCCTAGGGAATAATAAGCATTGCCAAAATTGCCGAGGGAATTAGCTTCTCCGTGGCGATTTCCGATTTCCCGTGAAATCTCTAAATACTGTTGGTGAAAATCTATCGCCGTGTGGTATTGCCCTAGGGAACCGTAAGCATTGCCCAAACTGCCGAGGGAAGCAGCTTCTCCTTGGCGATCGCCTATTTCGTGTTTAATCACTAAAGACTGTTTTAGGAATGCGATCGCCGTGTGGTATTGCCCTAGGGAATCGTAAGCATTGCCCAAATTGCCGAGGCAATTAGCTTCTCCTTGGCGATTTCCGATTTTTCGACAGATAGTTAATGCCTGTTCCCAAGAATGCAAAGCTTCTCGAAATTGACTGATTTTATACTGCTGATTGCCTTGTTCAAACAGTCTTTCTGCTTCCGCTTGTCGGGTGACTACCACTGAGGTGTTGTCATTCATCCCAAGCAGTATCCCGGCACAATTCATCAACCGATTAGCGTTATTTAGTTGCCCAAATCTTCTAAGATTCTCTGCCTCTTCTAGCATGGCCGCCACCAAGCCATCATCCCGCAATTCCGGCTGAGTCTCTAATACCTGCGCTTCTTCGCCGCTGGGGCAGGTTAGCAGTTGATTTATCAGGTTGAGATAGGCTTGTTCGCGTTCTGACTTCATTGCGATTTCGGATTTGGGATTGTGCGATCCATTAATTTATTATCGGTGAAACTCATCGGTTTTGGGCGATCGAATGTTTGTCGTTGGGTGGGGGCGGGCTTATCTAGATTGTTGGTGGGAATTGGGGATGGTTGGTAAAACCCGCCCCTACAGAATTATCGGGATGTTTGATTGTTTTGGGAAAATTTGGGTTAGGGGCGATCGACTTTTGGGAAAATTTTGGTTAGGGGCGATCGAATGTTTGTCCTTGGGTGGGGGGGTTTATTTATATTGTCAACGATCGCGATTATTCGTCTTTCGTCCGAAACAGCTTTCCTACCGACTTCACCAAAAGTTCTCGCGGCATCAATCGAGGCATATTGGCGATGATTTGATTGGGAATTCCCCCTGTCACAACATTAGACTCATTTTTGTCTAAAGCTTTCAAAGCATCTCGCACTACTTCCGCAGCAGGAACGAGTTTTAGCCCGCTGCTGGATGCCAAAGCTTTCGGAAATTCAGCTACCGCAGCAAAGTCGGATTCTGTCGGCCCTGGACAAAGGCACAAAACGCCAATTCCTAAATCTTTGTTTTCCGCCCAAAGTGCCTCGCTGAAACTCAAAACAAAGGCTTTAGTAGCTGCATACATTGACAAGTACGGCATCGGTTGAAAAGCTGCGAGGGAGGCTACATTGATAATACTTCCTGATTTTCGCTGCCGCATTCCCTGCAAAAATAAGTGCGAGAGTTCAACTAATGCTACAATGTTTAGTTGCACCATTGTTAGTTGTTTGCCAAGCGGGCGATCGGCAAAAGCACCGTAATCGCCAAAACCCGCATTGTTCACCAACAAATCAACCGTCCAACCTTTTTTAACAACCGCGTCAAATACAGCAGTTGTCGCTCCTGGTGCGGTCAAATCTTGAACGATAATTTCGACCAAAATATTGAATTCCTGTTGCAGTTGAGCAGCTAGCTGTTGCAATTTGTCTTCGGAACGAGCTACCAAAATTAGATTGTGCTGGCGTTTGGCTAATTCGGCGGCAAAGGCTGCACCAATTCCGCCAGAAGCACCAGTGATTAAAGCAGTCGGCATGAAATTAATTCGGATATTTGACCTAGGCTTTATATATTTTAACAATTATCTGGACTTACACATAAATACCAAAGAAACCGACTTTTTTACTTTACTTAAAGGCTCAAATGCAGTATTTTAGTAAAAAAAAACGGTTTCTGCATCCCAGACTCAATTATTTTGACGGGGAACCTGTAAAATAATTAAAAGGGAATAGGTGAGTTTTATGGCGCGTCTTACCGATCGAGCTTTTGAAATTTTGCGGGCCGAAGTTGACAAGTGCGCGGCGGCTGATACTCTAGCGGGTGAAGTCTACCGAGGGATGGTAATCAAGCGGTTGGAGAAGTTACGATCGCAAAACGGCACTTTCGCCTCAAGAGAAGAAATCCGCGATACCTTCAAAGACGAATTTCCCAACTTCAGCGAACAAGCTCTCAAAGCTGCCGTCAAAGCCAACCGCCCGCCCGGATTGTTCGGTAAAATCATCTTTGCTGGGAGTTTGCTGGGAAGTGCAGCGGGGATAATTTGGTTGATTAACCTGCCTTTTCCGATGATTCGCTGGCCCGTGGCGAAAACAATGCCGATATTGTTGCTGCCGAGTTTTATGAGTATGGATCACAATTACCGGCAGGCGATCGCCCTTGTGGAACAATCCGATCAACTGGTGAATAAAGCCACTGCTGTCGCGGATTTTGACTTGGGCGAAATTAAAGCAAAACAAGCGCAAAAACACCTCGACGCCTTGCCGGTGTGGTTCCTCGGCTATTACCCAAAGAGGTACTGCTCTTTTTTTAGCTGCAGTTGGCAGTTTACACTCGATGAATTTCAAGCCGCCCGCAAAAATGTCGGGCGGATGGAGGCTCAGATTTTCCAGCAAAAAAATGCTTTTACTCAGTTAAATCAAGTCGAACAAACTCTCAACGCGGCAAAACAGCAGTATCAGCAAGCCAAAACGGCTGCGGATAGACAAAAAGCGACGGTAAATTGGCAAAGTGCGATCGACCAACTCAATCAAATTCCCGCCGAAACCCTCGCGGGAGAAACGGCTAACAAAACACTCAAAGCAGCAGAAAGAGACTTTCAAGCAATGGGCGGCGTCGCCACCGGTTCTGTGCAGGCTGACAACTTAATTGAAGCTGCCAAAGAATTTGCTCTCTCCGCCGCCGTCGCCGCCAAAAAACCGCCGCATCCCGCCGCACAGTGGGAGCAAATAGCAGAATTGTGGCAAGAAGCTATTAACAGACTGAAATTGATTTCTGTCGATAACCCTGGGTATCTCGACGCTCAAACCAAACTCGCTCAATATCAAAAAGATTTAGGAATTACCCAGATTAGACTGCAAGCAGAAAAAGATTCTACAACAGCTTTGCAAGCAGCTAAAAACTTGTTTGCCAACTTGCAAAATAATGTGAATTCTCAAAATCCCGGTTACTCCCTCAGCCAGTTGCAACAAATTATCAATCAATTAGAATCCGTCAAACCCGGCACAACGGTTTATCGCGAATCCCAAAAATGGCTGCAATCTGCTCGCAAAAAACAGCAAGAATGGCAAAAAAATTAGTCAGTTGTCAGTCAACAGTTAACAGTCAACCGTCAACCGTCAACCGTCAACTAATAAATTACCAAGTCGGGTCAACATACAGATTAATTGTCACTTGCTTCTTCCCGGAAGGGATGCCGGAAATACAAGCACAAATCGTATCTCCGCCATCAATTTCAACTTCGCAAGCGTGACAAGAACCCATGAGACAGCCTGTAGGAATAGAAACCCCTGCACGTTTGGCTACATCTAATAAAAGCTCTCCCGGTTCAGCTTCAACTGTCACGTTATCAGGTAAAAAACAAACTTTTGTCATTGAATTTGAACCTCAACTCTAATAAACAATAATCAACTGTTAACAGTCAACAGTCAACAGTCAACAGTCAACAGTCAACAGTCAACAGCCAACAGTTAACTAATCAACCTAAAATATGCTTGATATCTAAATGCTTTTCCACTGTATCTGCTAGAGAGTCTAACAGAGTTTCTCGGTGTTCTCTGTAATTAGGAATACCAGTAGGCAACGCGCGGAGTCCCCGCTGCTGCCGCAAGTGATTTAACCAAGCTCGCCGCCAAGCTCCGTTATCAAATATGCCGTGCAGGTATGTACCCCAAATTGATTGAGAAGTATTGACCATTCCTAAACTAGCATCGTCAAATAGCGGTTGAGTCAAATCTGACTCTAGGATTTGCGTTTTCCCTTGATGAATTTCGTAACCGGAAACGGGCAAACCCGGTTGAGGATAGTTAGATGTTACGATGCGTTGGCGGGCAATTTTGTTCGGTGCCATCGCAGTTTTCAAAGGCAGCAATCCCAATCCTGGAAATTCTCCCTTTTCTCCCTCAACGCCTTCTTTATCCGTGATACTTTCTCCCAGCATCTGAAAGCCGCCGCAAACTCCCATGACTGTACCGCCAGCTACTAAATAATTTTGAATAGCTTTTGCCATACCTGTTTGGCGCAGCACCTGCAAATCGGAAATTGTAGTTTTAGAGCCTGGTAAAATTACGGCGTCTGGATGGCCTAAATGGTCTTTTGGGCTGACATATTTGACAGTGACGGAAGTTTCCGACTCTAGGGGGTCAAAGTCGGTAAAATTGGAAATTCGGGGCAGGCGGATGACGGAAATATTGATGTCGGTTTGAGAATTGGGAGAACGTCGATCGAGTAAATCGAGAGAATCTTCTGAGGGAAACACTTCGTCTATCCAAGGAATCACCCCAACTACCGGGATTCCCGTCCTTTCTTCTAGCCAAGTCAGGCCTGGATCTAAGATCGATTTTTGCCCTCGGAACTTATTAATAATGAATCCTTTAATTAAAGCTCGTTCGTCGGGATCGAGCAATTCCAAAGTACCGATGATGTGAGCAAAAGCACCGCCGCGATCGATATCAACTACTAGCAAAGTCCGAGCCTTTAAATGTTTAGCTACCCGCATATTTGTTAAATCGCGGTGTTTGAGATTAATCTCAGCAGGGCTACCGGCTCCCTCACACACAATCATGTCAAATTCTTGGCGGAGAAATTCTAAAGATTCCCGAATAGCTTGCCAGCCGATATCGAAATACTGTTCATAATATTGAGATGCTCGCACATTTGCGATCGCCCGGCCCTTGACAATCAATTGAGAAGTCATGTCTCCTTGTGGCTTGAGCAAAATTGGATTCATTTCTACCCAAGGTGCGACGCCTGCAGCCCAAGCTTGCACTGCTTGAGCGTAACCAATCTCTCCGCCGGCGGCTGTGACATAGGAATTCAGGGCCATATTCTGACCTTTAAACGGAGTTACCCGCCAGCCGCGTCGAGAAAAAATTCGACACAACGCTGCAACGAGTAAAGATTTCCCTGCGTGAGATGTTGTTCCCACGACCATAATTGCTTTCATAATATTAAAAGAGAAGAAAGTTCGGCAACGCGCAGTGTACGGGATTTAACGGATTTAACGGATGAATGTTGAGGAAGTAAGAATTGACATACTCCCCGGCGTGAACGCACGGGGATTCTAGGTTCAAACAGCGATTGCAAGCCGAGCTTGTCTGACATCACCTAACCCGGCAGTGGATGCCCCCACTGCACAAATATTCTTAGCGGCGTTTTCATCGCGCCCATTAACGGAATGACAGGAAGGACACCGCCATTCTCTAACCGACAGCTCTAGACTTTCAAGGACGTGTCCACAGTTGTTGCAGGTTTTACTAGAGGGATACCACTGGTCTATGTAGACCAATAACTTGCCCTTCTTTTTGGCAATCCATTCAAGGATTTGCAAGAATTCCCTGAGTGCCAAATCGTTGATATTTCTGCCCCAGAGTCGCTGCATTCCTTTCAGGTTCAACGTCTCAAAACAGAGAACATCGAATTTATCTGTTAGTTCATGCGCCAACTTCCAGAACCAATCACTTCGACGGTTAGCAATGTCTTCGTGTTTACGGGCTAAATTCTTCCTTGCTCGTTCTCGATTGGCCCAAGCCTTTTGCTTCCTAGAGAGATGCTTACTGGCTTTACGAATGGCGTTGAGCGATTGCTTGAAGAATTGGGGTGACTCAATCTTGGAACCGTCAGAGCAAGTGAGAAACGTCTTTATGCCAAAATCAAACCCAGCGATCTTACTCGTCTCGGATTTAATTTCAGGCTCGTCAACCCTATCAACGACCACAACCATGAATAGCTCTCCTAGTGGAGTGCGCTTAATGGTTAAGGTCTTGATCGTTCCTTCGACCTCCCTAGAGTTCCAATATTGATAGACCTTATTGCCAATCTTGATCCGATTGCCGCCAAGAAACTTATAGCCAGCTTGCTTGAGCGTGAAGGATTTGTATTTTCTAACCTTCTTGAATCCTGGGGGTCTAACTTCTTTTTTGTGATGCTTGAAAAATAGCTGATAAGCTTTCTCAATCCGTTGACAGATATCCTGCACAGCCTGAGAGCCTACCGATTGCCAGAAGGGGTTACGCTTCCGCCGCTTGGCAATGTGAGCCTGAAGTTGGGCGCAGTTGAGATGTTTTTTGAACATCCGATAATACCTGCGATGCAGTGCAATACAGTGATTGTAGATCACCCCAGCGGCGTTGATTGACCGCTTGAGAAACCTATTTCGCTTGTGGTTGTACAGCTTAAACTTCAGTGTCTTCATGCGACAATTGTATATCATCTAGATATACAAGTCACTGAATAAAAGCGTGTTTTTTCGGCTAACCGACGAAGAGTTTGAAAACCTTGAGAAGTATTGCCAGCAAACTCAAATATCTAAATCAGACGTGCTCAGAGAGTTAATTAGATCGCTAAAGGTTAAAAAGTCGCCCTAGAAGGGCGAGGCTTTAGACCCAAATTTTCGGTAAAAAGTAAGAAGGCAGAAGGCAGAAGGCAGAAGGCAGAATCAAAAAAATTCTGGTTTCTACCTTTTGCTTTTTGGCTTAAGATGACGGCTTATCTTCGCCGGATACATTCTCAGACTTGGATTCCTCGGCCGCTTGAGCAGCTTCTACTAGATCCGGAGGGGGGGGATTCGGGCGAATCAATTCCGGGTGTTCTCCCTCAGAAGATGGTTCTTCATCTGTGGATTCGATCGAGATCACGGATACTGAAACCGTTTCCACCTGCACGCTCAACCCGGGTTCTCCCGGTACTTCTATCTCTACAGGCGGTGCCATTTCCACCACAGTCATTTCCAGAGATACAGCAGGGGCTTCTGCTTCCGGTACGCCTGCTGCTGCTTCCGGTTCACCAACCGCAGCCGGCGGTGTCTGGGTTTCCAGAGATACAGCAGGGGCTTGTGCTTCCGTTACGCCTGCTGCTGCTTCCGGTTCACCAACCGCAGCCAGAGGTGTCTGGGTGTCAGCGGACGATCGATCTTCGATCGGACTTTCCGCTATTTTGTCAGAACTTGCGGTTTCTGTGGCCATCAACTCGGCCATTGCTTCAACATCGTTGGGAAACGGCACTCCAAAGCTTGTTTCAACAGCAGTGTTGCTGCTTTCGGCTGCAACTTCTGCAGCCGCCTGGGCTAATTCGGATTCGAGAATCTTGTCGATACCCGGTGCAGGAGTTGCCGTTATTTTAGATTCAGGTGCGATCGATTCTGGAGTCACTGAAGGTTTTGGCGTCTGCGGAGTTGCATCAGACTTGTTTTTACCCGCACCGAGTCCCAACATACCGCCGAGACTATTTTTGATATTGTCGAACAGACTTCCGAAACCGCCGGATTTTTTAGCTGGTTTAGGAGAAGTTGGAGAAGTTGGAGAAGTTGGAGGGGTTAGAGGAGTTGGGGCCGCCGCCGCTGCCGCCTGCGACTCTTTAACGGCTCTCCTCCATTCTGTTTCCTCGTCAAAATCATCTGCTTCTAGCTGCTGTGGAGGCTCTGGCTGAGCCTCTGCTGGCTCCACACTTGGTGCAACGGCTATTTCTGAAATTTCTAGAGGTAGAGGTAGAGGAGTGAAACTGCTGGCTAATTCTGCTGGGGTTGGTGAAGTCTCAGCAGCAGGAGTTTCGACTGAAAACACTGGTATTTCTGCAATTGCAGGTGGTTTCGAGTCGGGAATTTTCAAGTCAGGGGCGATCGCACTTTCGGCCGTCGCCTCGATCGAACTTTCAGCAATACTTTCAGCTATGGGGGGAATCGCCGGCTGTTCCTCTAGCTTTACCTCGCCCTTATCCATAGTGGGTGCTGGAACCACATCAGTTTTCGGTTTGGGCGATCGAACAAACTTAGGTTTTTTCGCTGCTGCGGGTTCTTTTTTCTTGGCAAACAAGCCAGCCAAGGGCACGCCTGCTGCAGCCAAATTCGCCGACTGAGGAATCGGCGTTTGCTCAGCAACGGGCGTCACCTGCCGGCGCAAAGTCAGAGTTTCCCAGGCAAACCAGCCCAACATCGCCACGCCCGCCATTTGACCAAGCAGGAGAGCACCAGTAATTCGTCCCGCACAAGCCCATAAAATTAACGCATAAAAAAGCCCTACCCCGCTCCACGTAAAATCACTTTTGCGGTGCACTTCTGGAAAAAAGAAGGCCGCCATGTAAATACTGAAGCTGCCTAGACCGACCGCCAACGCCAGAATGTATGCAAGCATATTGTCGGTACCTCCGCTGTGTCAAATAACTTCTACGCGCTAATTCTACCCTTGACAGAGGCTTAACGGCTTCTTTCTCTCGGACAATTCTCGATTTTGGGGGAAATTCGGCAACGAACCGGTGTAAGGAATTTTACACGTTCAACGGATGTTGACAGTAGAAGTGCGAGGAAAGATTTCCCACTCTCCCCTAGTTCTCTACTGCCCATCACCCCCTAGCCGCACACCCCCTATCCCCATTACCCCCTTCTCAGTGGTGATATATGTCACTTAAACTATGCCCGTGCGATCGCACCAAGCGACTGAGGATGTTTATATGTTAGATGTGTAAGAGGAATTATGCCCTAGGGCGTATGTATTGGAGACAGTGCCATGTTAGAAAAACTATTATTAGCTGCCGGCTTAACCTTATCGCTTCACATATTTCCCGGACTAAGCACTTCGGCGAAATTACCAAAAAATTTGGTATTGCGATCGAGCGCTGAGCCGGCTCAAACCCAGAAAGCTCCCATGGTTGCAGTACCTGCGGGCATCAAGGCGAACGTCCAATCCTAATGATACGTGCCAGATCATACGTGCAAGTGCGATCGGACTTAGGCAGAGCCTCTATAATATTTTTTTCGAGATCTTCTCTTTTCTATGTGAGTGTTCACAACTCATCAGTTTGTAGTCAGGGCTTTAGTCCTCATTAATATCACCTAATAAGGACTAAAGCCCTTACTACAAACCGTAGGGCAATAATTAGTAGTAGATAGAACAGTAATTCCCATAAAATACTAAACAAATCTCCACATCAGGCTGTCTTATAGAGACATTCAAACATTAAAAAACTTGGGAAACCTTGAGTAAAAGTTCAAAATAGATATATGATGTCAGATTGAGTTCACAGCTAATAAGCACGTTGACTATTAAATCAAGGAGAGTAATAATGGGACTTAGCGATATTCTATTGAATGAAAACAACAGAGAAACTTTTGTGAATGACTGTGTGAAGTTGATAGACAAACAAGTTGCTGCAGCGTCAGGATTGGGTGGTATGGCTCTTAAAGCTGCCTACTCTACTGTCAAGGGGATACGGGCTGACTATTGCGCCCAAGTCGTCGATCAACTTCTGCCAGAAATCTCGATCGCACTCGATCCGATGTGGAGTGAAGCGGTAAACAATGGCAACCCAGTCGAATATTTTGCGGAAAGAAAAGGTGAAGTAGCAGACGAATTGCTCCAGATAAGTGACAAAAGGGTCGAGAAAAGCACAAGATCGATGGTTAAAGGCGCCTATGGCAAACTCCGCCCCTCAGCTAAGACTTATGTAGAAAAGGGAGTACCGGATTTAGCCGAAATTATTAATAAACATAGCGCGGCCTGCTAAGTGAGCAACGGCTAAAAAACACAATACCCAGATACCCGGCTTCTTCAAGAAATCGGGTATCTAAAATCCGACTTATTCGTAAGTTTGTAGTTAGGAGGGAGACTCCTAATTGTATGCTTATCCATTGCCAATTACCCATTGACTTGCCCCCAATATTTTCAACATCGCCTGTCCGGTAATTCCCAACCCCAAAAACATCACAAACATCGCGCTAATCGCAGGCAAAAACTTGACGGCTGTGAGCTGTTTTGGCAGTTTATCAAAATTCCGTTTGGCATAAACTAAGATTAATCCGATCGCACTCAGCACTAAAGCCAATCCCAAACTAAACGCTACCACTAGCGTCATTCCCAAACCAACATTGCCCAAAGCCGACGCACTCAACAGCATCACCAAAGCGGAAGGACAAGGCAACAAACCGCCGGAAATTCCCAAGGCCAATAAGCTTTTCCAAGTAATAGGATCACCGTCAGCACCGGGCGGCAAGTGCGAGTGAAGGCGGCCGTCTCCGTGATCGTGGTAGTGGTGAGATATATCTGGTTTTACAGGCTTAAATTCTCGCTCCCAACTTCCCCTACTCAAAAGATTCACTGGTTCTTCACCTTCCGCAGTAAGGACTTTACTCCTTAAAAACCAGTTTTTATTAAAAACTTTACTTTTTATTGTTTTGAGAAGTTCAGTCCTCACTACCCACCTTGTCTTAATTTTTGATAAAAATAAGTTAAGCCCGATCGAGGCTACTAATAAACCAGAGATTAAACTCAGCCAAGGATCTAATTTTTCTGGATCGATTAAGTTAGAAGCAAACAAAGTAATTGCGCCCACAGCAAACACGCCGGCAGTGTGAGTAATTGTAGTCGTCGCTGCTAGAAATAAAGCGTGTAGGGGAGTAGCCCGTGAACCAACTAAATAAGCACCGACTATGGTTTTTCCGTGTCCGGGCGACATCGCGTGCACGCATCCCCAAGCAAATGCTCCCGCTATTGCTAGCAGCAAACTCCAACCTGAATCCCAGATAGATTCCTTTCCTGCTAACAAAAAGTCGCGGTTTTGTGGCGTAAACACAAAGCTTTTGACAGCACCCGCTTGCACGATCGTAGCTTGACAGCTAGCTGTCGGAACTCCGGGTAAAAACAAATTGTAATTAATCCGAAAATTAGGTTTTGAGAGGGAAATTGCCCCAGGTAAAGCAGGGGTTGTATTTTGAGAAGATGCGGGCCAGGTGTAGTCTAAAATTAAGGTGCTGTGGGTATTCGGCTGCTGGATTAAGCTGGCGGTTTTAGCTGCTATGTCTAGCGGTTTTACTGCTACAACGCCTTGAATGTTGCTGCTGTTGGTAATGGGGATTTGTTGGCTGAAAAACTTTTCTAGTTGTGTTTGGTGGCTGCGAACTTCAGCAGGTTGTAGCTGGCTGTCTCGATTGTCGTCGGCGAAGTTTGTTAAGCCGGTTGGGAAGGTTAATGTTACTTCTGTTTGGAAATCGTTGACTACTATTTCTGCTACGGATAAGTCTGACCAGTGCGAGTAAACTGGTCTGGTTGAGGTTGTTAGTAAGAATGAAAGTGTTAGGGAAAATAGGATAAATAATTTTGAAAGTCGGTTCAGTTTGTACTGCATAAATACTTGTTTTTTTAGTTATTTTCGGATGAGTTATTTGTTTTTGTTGTGATTTGTTCGGCGCGCGATCTTTTCGTGAGTCCCACAGTCCGCCGGGGATTGAAATCCCCGTCTCATAGCGAAAGTCGGTTGAAACCGACTAAAAGATTTTCTACTTTTTAGTGAAATCTTTTAGTCCTATGCAAGAGGACTTAAGCTTTTAGCCAGGGGTTTCAACCCCTGGTGGGCTGGGGGAGTTGCAGCTATTAGTTAATCTCAAAATTCATAACTTCCCAAGCCCAATGCTTGGCGAGCTCGATCGTCAAAACTCGGGTCAATTTCCTTGGACTTTTGAAAAAAAGCGCGAGATTCAGCATCCTTACCTAAAGTCCGGGCGATCGCACCAGCCCGGTAAAACATCCCCGCATCCCGAATCCCCGATCGCACTATTTCGACCATCACTCGATCGGCTTTTTGCCATTCCCCAGCGGCGGAAAGCGCCCAGGCTAAAGTATCCAGCGTCACTGCATCCCGCCGAATTTTCACCTCCTCCTGCATTAACGCCAGCGCTTCGGTGACATCCTGCGATCGACCTTTTTCCAACAGCAAACTTGCCAAATCCCTGCGGTGGCCAAAACCGCCAGATCCAGAAACCTGTTCCTGTCGCAGCCCGGCTTCTGCTTTGTCGCGAAGTCGCCGGGATTCGATCGCATCTCCCTGCAAATCCTTCACCCTCGCCATACCGCGATCGACAATGCGATCGAACACAGTCTCAACCCCGCCAGAATAAGCAGAAACCTTGCTGTAATAGCCTTCCGCCTCCCGATAATTGCCCTGCCGCGTCTCCAAATCCGCCAAATAAATCAGCGCCAGCGGGTATCGCGGCACCAACCGCAGCGCCTCCAAAAACAGCGCTTTCGCCTGCACAAACTGCCCGCGACGTGCGTAAAATCGACCCAAGAGCGATCGGGCCCGCGCCGAACCAGCAACCTCTCCCGGTTCCTCCGCCGCCATTGCTTGCCGGTAATCCTGCAAAACCTCAGCATCTCGGCCCTGAGACTCTCTCACTAAGGCTCTTAAAGTGAGAGAACCCAAATTGGGAATCCGGTTAACTAAGGCTTCGGCGGCTGCATTTGCCTCGCTCACTTTTCCCATCGCTAAGTGAGATGTAATTGAAAGGGCGATCGCATCTTCATTATCAAAACCCGCCTGTTTAGCAAAGCGCAAAGCAGTAGCAAAATCGTGTCTTGCCTCGGCAATTCGAGCTAAAACTAACAGGGCACCTTGGTTGTCAAAAGGCAAATCGGCGATCGACCTTTGAGCCGCTTGTTCTGCCAATAAAAACCAACCTCCCTCCCCAGTAGCGCGAGCCATTTTCAAATAAGATCCCGCCAGTGACGCCCGGTTCAAACCGCTGCGGGAATCAACGGCCAACCGCTGCTGGTAAAAAGCAATCTCTTGCTGAATTGCTTCCTTTTGATTGGGATTATTTCTCAAACTTTTCGAGAAATGATAACGGTAATTAGCGTCTAGATTGGCCGGACTATTGTTATAAAGTTTATCGGAAATAAAACGCAAATTAGGAGGGAAATTTACTACTACCATCCCAACTAAAGGAACTACTATCAGCAGCCACCACGAGAAAATATCCGATTTTATTTCCAGTTTAGTCTTAGTTTTCATACATCCGCGTTAATCAGCGTTCATCTGCAGTTAAAAAAAGGATTTTACATCTGTCATTAGTCAGTAAACCCTGACTAATGACAGATGACTAATGACTAATAACTAATTAGGCAAAGCCAAATAAGGAAAACTCGGTTCTAAAGGTTTGTGTCCCTGAGCCGGATTTCCCGGAGTTCCGTTATATGAAACGTTATCGCCAACCGGAGAACCCACCAAAGCTCCCAGAGTGATATCAATAACGTCGTCCATCAGCATACGACCTCCGATCAAGCTTCCTTGAGCATTTGTAGCGCTAGCGTAGCCGCTGGTTTTTGTGGTATCAATCCGCATGACATCGGGTAAGAAAGCTCCGGCGATCGCATTTGGATCGACATTATCCCGACCGTCCAAAAGATCCACAGCATTCAGAGTAGCAACAGCTTCCTGCCGCACCGGAGCAGCAGCAGCGCTCAAATCCAATCTCGGAGGAATATTATTAAATGCCTCCAGATAAGCGGGAGAAACTATCAAACCCTCATTAATTGCAGGTCTCGCCAAACGCTCGAATTGTTTGAAACCGCCAGCTCCGTCTCTGATGGAAATCGTTGACCAAACATCAAAAGTATTCGCCCCAGTTGCTGCTTGCAAAAACGCTTTCGGAACGCGCACAGCAATTGAATTGACGTTGTAACCTTTAGTAAAGTCGATCGCTTGACTCGGTTCTTTAAAAGCAGTGCGCGGCCCAGTTCCCAAAGCTGCGGCGCGAACTCGGAAAAATTGTTCGACATCAAAGAAAAACGGGTCTTCGCGTAAACCCGCAAATACAGTCAAGTTAGAACCGCCCACAGGTACTGTATTCACAACAGCATTAGAATTCAGCGGAGTTGTGGCAATTAACCCGCCGTTAACTGTAGTCTTAGCAACAGTCTCCGTGCCGTTGCGAATAACAGTTACAGCTACCGCTTGCATACCTTGATTGTTAGGCGGACTGAAGGCAAACCGCAAGATAATATCGGAGCGTCCAGTAGGTGTAGAATTCACGTCACCTACCTGCGTGATGTGAAATTGGTAGAGGGCTGTAGTGCTGAAATAATATTGAAAGCGGGCTACAGACCTGGGATTTGAATTCATAGTAAATACTAAATCCCCCTCCGCAGCACCGGGGTTTTGGTCTTTTTCGCGATATACGAACACGTCAGTTAAATTGACAGCGCGACCTTTAATATCTACTTCCCCGTCGTCGTGGTCGGAAGCGACAATTATCCCTGGAGTTAATAGAGCAATTAGAGCTACTTCAATAGCTAGTATGGTTCGGCGAATTTTTTTTGTGAGCTTCACTCTTAGCACCTGTATTTCAATGATATTTTTGCACAAATCAATGGTAAATAACCCGCCTTCGCAGGTTTTACTTTGGGAGCAACAGGTTGAAATCTGTCAACCTCTCGGGCTTTTGCGCTGTTGCTGAGCCTTCCCCTATTGGTGGTATACGAAGGTTTGGCAATTTTGGATCTGTGCTGCCAGATTAATTTATGCAAAAAAGTGCGTTATTGAGGATTTATTCGTTCCCGGGCTATTCTTGGGAATTCGTGCTGGGAGACAGAGCCTCGCTTATATGGGTTTCCAAGCTCTTCTTGGGAGTGAGCAGACAGAGCTTAGGAACGAGTGAATGGCGTTATTTTGACTGTTCAGGCTCAGGGCATTTCTTCGTTCTGCATAAAGCGGATTGGTAAGTCTCCAAAAAATCACTAATTAGGTGGTAAAATTCAAGATGACTTGGGATTTTTACAATTCAAAGCACGACAAAATTGGCCGGAAAAGGCATACTCCAGTTTGTACCCCCAACTTCAAACTTACAATTATGTTCTGTAGTGATATACGCCGAATTTTTAATTTTGGATCTGTGCAGTCAAAACAAAAATTTTCGGTACACTGAGATGACAGGCCAGAAGTCAGGCGATGAATCGCTGCTTTTAGTGCAGATTGCCCGGAAAGACCAAACGGCATTAGCTAAACTTTACGATCGCTACGGTCGCCCAAGTTACGCTCTCGCTTACAAAATCCTGGGTTCGGTAGAAGAAGCTGAAGAAGTGGTACTCGATGTTTTTTCCCAAATTTGGCAAAAAGCAGCAACTTACGATCCTTCTCGTAGTCGAGCAGATACCTGGTTGTTCATGCTGACCCGCAGTCGTTCCCTCGATCGGCTTCGATCTGTGCAGCGAACAGTCCGGGCTGCTGAAGCTTGTCTGGAAGAGGCTAAAGTACCCATCTCTAGCGTTGCAGAACCGATGGAAGATGCAATGTTTAAAGAACGCAGGGAACAAGTCAAAGCGGCCTTAGAAAAACTGCCAAAGGAACAGCAACAGGCGATCGAACTCGCCTACTACCAAGGATTGACTTGTGCGGCGATCGCGGCTAAAACGGGTATCCCGACAGGTACAATCAAAACCAGAATTCGGTTGGGTATTTCCAAATTGCGTCAAGCTTTGAGCGAAGAATTTTAGATAGTCAAAAAACAAAATTTAAGTTGTTTAACATCAATCTAAAATTGTGGCATCTCCAATCATCCATCTTGAGTGCGAGGGTAGCAGACAATCTCAAATTTAAAATCAACTTAGGCGGAATTACAATTATTGGCGAAAACAGATGGAAATGATGCCAGACGAGGAATATAACATCCTTGCAGCCCTTCAAGCTCTCGATATCCTCGACGAGTCAGAACGTGGGGCATTTGCAGAGAAATTGAAAGAGTCCGCAGAAATTAAAAGTGAATTAGCTGCTTTGGAATCAACGATTGCCGCGATCGCCTACACAGTCCCCCCAGTTCCCGTCGCCCCCGACCTCAAAAACCGCCTGTTCCAGCGCATAGCCGAACTGCCGCCAACCCCGGCAGAATCAGTCAATTTAAAGCCGATTGTTACCTCTCCAACAGAGCACAATACTCCATCTTTAATCGTGCGATCGAACGATGTCAAATGGACATCTTATGGAGTTACGGGAGTCTCGTTTGGCAAGCTTTACATTGACAAAAACAAGCGCGAAATTACCTGCTTGATGCGACTAGAACCTGGAGTAACATTTCCCATGCACCGACACGCTGCCTCGGAGGAAGTGCTTGTATTAGAAGGAGAGTTAATTGTAGAAGGGGAAATTTGCCATCAAGGCGACTACATTCGATCGGTTCCAGGTTCCACACATTCGCCCCTCACACAAGGGGGATGTTTGCTGTTAATGAAAACTTCCCTAGACAACGAAATGTTCCTCTGATATTATGTCGGTTGATTTTCCTGCAATGATTTCTTTTCGCTTAGTCGGGGCTGGTTTATGTAGACCGATTTTTAGTAGAAATTATAGAGTGTTGGTGAAAGTAGCGTTTCCAAGTATTTCGTCGGTTAATTGACCGGACACGCTCTAACTCAAGAATACCGCATTGCTCCGCATTCGGCGGTTAAAAATTCCAAATATATCACGTAATTCCCATGCTAAAATACTCGCGTTTAACTGCTGTTCTGTCTGCCCTTATTATACAATTTGTACCCAGCAACCAAAGCGCGATCGCCCAAGAACGCGAAGGATGTTTTCTTGTTAATTCAGTGGGAGAAGTAATTAACTTAAATTTGTTGTGTTCGCCTCAAGAACCCGACATTAAGCTGACAGGAAACGATGGGAAATTTCTGGAAGACTACAAACGCTTAGCAAAAAGCTACTCTCCCGAAGCAACGGATAATTTATTGCAAGCAATCCAAAGGGCGCCTGGTCAAAAAATTGCGGCCGCTAAAAGAATGTGTGCGGAAGCAAAATGTGGAATTTCTCTGCCGGAATTTAAATTAAGAGCGATCGGGCAAGCTACAAGTATCGAAAATCCAAGTGCCAAAGAAAGTTTTCTGGCGGATGCCGATATTATTACCACTCTTGCCGCCAACCATTATTGCCCGGAGTTAGCCAGTAACTAATATCATGAAATCTGTAGGGACAGGGTAAGCGAGCATCTCAGTTTTGCTTTTACTATCCGTGCGCGATCGTCCGCCTCCCACTCCTAAAAAATACTTGTTACAAAACTGAGATGCTTCCCACGGTAATGCCGCGTCTCTACTTGCAGCAACGATCCATGAAATTACCGGACATGAAACATTTAAAATCAAGCTCCGCCGACTTGCGGGATTTATTCAAAGACAGCATTACAGTTAAATACCTCGCGGAACCGCTGGAATCTGTCCCCGCTTGCGAAGACGCAGCCAAATTGCGATCGTGGATGGAGGCCCGGGATTTTGACGTGCTCGGTATCGAAGAAAATGGCACGGTTTGCGGCTATGTAGAACGATCGCAATTAATGACAGGCAAGTGCAGCGACTACCAGCAAATTTTTCACCCCTCACAATTAATCGCCGCCGCCACTCCTTTGATGGAATTGCTGCCGCTGCTGCGAGAAAAACCGAGATTATTTGTATTGGAAAGCAACAGGATCAACGGTATCGTTACCTGCGGCGATTTGCAAAAAGCACCGGTGCGGATGCTGCTGTTTGGATTGGTGACGCTTCTCGAAATGAATTTATTGCGGATCGTGCGGATTTACTTTCCCCAAGATTCTTGGCAGAAATTGCTTAAGGGCGATCGCATCTTAGCGGCAAAACACCTGTGGGAATTGGGGCGATCGCGAAATGAAGCAATTGACTTAATCGATTACCTGCAATTCTGCGACAAGCGAGATTTAATCCTGACTTCTGCTGAAATAGTCGATCGGCTGGGCCTCAAATCCAAACGCTACGGGGAGCGTTTTTTAAAGTCAGCAGAAGCATTGAGAAACAAATTAGCTCACGCTCAAGATTTAATTAACGGTTCTTCTTGGCCGGAAGTAATTTTTTTGGCTCAGGAAATAGAAGCGCTTTTGCAGCGTTGCGAAGAAATCGAAATGACTACACCCGCTGAATGAGAAAGCATTTAAAAAATCAGAAAGGTTCGAGACTAAGGAATGAAAAATCAATAACTTGCACAATTAAACCCCAGAAGCCTTGCTCCAAGGTAAACTATTGCTCTATTAGTCACCTTATTTATTTTTCATTCCTTAGCAATTAGGAAGCTAATTTAACGGTAAATTCCGAAAAATTCAGTAAAAACCATCTGCAACTTTTCCAGAACTCCGACTTCAAGAGAGTGCCGACTTCGTTAAGCAGTCGGCACTATATATATTAATCTCTCTTACGAGCAACAATGTGAAAAATATGCCAGTGTTTTTCCGTGCCTAGCGCCGTTACTCCAGGATGTTCTTCTTCGTCAAACCACTCAATCTCAAATGACTTTAGCAGCACTTGAATTTGTTCGCGAGTATGATGAGTGCGATCGGGATAAACAGTCCATGAGTCGCGATCGCCAAAAAATTGACCGCAGAAATATCCTCCTGGATTTAGCGATGTCACGATGGTTTCCCAAAGATGGGGGAAATCGGCGGGCTGACAAAAAGGAAGGCAAAAACTGGCATTGATTAGATCGATCGATTGAGGCAAAGTTAAGGTTTCAAAACGCATCAATTGAGTTTGCAGCAGATCGCGTTGAATCGGACGAGCCAGCAGGCGATCGAAGGCATTTTGTTCCCTGTCAATCGCTAAAACCCGCCAGCCTCGACGCAGGAGTTCCACCGTATCTCGTCCATCGCCACAGCCTAAATCTACAGCGAATCGAGGACGATCGAGCAACGGTTCCGTGTCAAAAATTGACAAGGCTTTCAGCAAAGTTTCATGCGGCGGGCGACCTTCCACCGCTTGATAGTAAGTCACCCAATCCTGTTGCATCTTCTTCTTCCTCCTCTACAAATTTCCCCTCTTCTTCTGACTCTTAATTTTTAATTTTTAACTGCCGATTAGTATACTGAGGAACCCAGCCTTGAGCACTGGTGTAATACTGCAAGGCTTTCAAGTACAGCGACGGAGTGAGATAAAACCAATGTTCGGTATTGGCAGGCACTTTAATGTATTCTTCAGCTTGCAGCATTAATTGTACCTGAGAGCCGTTAGAATACACAAACCCAAAAACGCATTCCCCAGCTAAAATGTGAAGAACTTCTGCATCTGTGTGGGTGTGAGTGCGATGGCTTTGAGTCATCAGCGCGTAAATCTGCTGCGAACCTGGATGCAGCACTTTTAAGTCGCACCACCGATATCCGCTGACGCGCTTAAACTGTTCAAACTCGCTATTAAATGCTGCGAGAATCTGCTGTTTTTGTGTAACATTGAGAATGTCTTGAACGAGAAGTTCTTGAAACGCCGGATTTTTGTTTGGGGGCAGAGAATCGATCTCAATATTTAAAACGGCCAGTTGACTCGCGATCGCCCGGATATCCGTATATGTTCTACCGTCTTCTAGTTGCAGAACAGCCATATTACCACCTAATGTGTTGAGATTTGAGGGAAATTTAGTTTCCATTTTTAAGCTGCTGTTTTAAGCTTTCGTCAAAAACTAAACTCCTGCTTATTTTCAATAATAGCCGATCGCTAAAATTCCATGTCCTGCCTCGCCCATCATCAAAGCAATACCACCCATCAAATAATTGTGTGGGTTTTTTAACTTTTATTTAATAACATTTACTGGAGTTAATGTAAAGTGCGCCATAAGCACCGCAAAGCTTAACCAACAACTCAAAACTTTCAAATTAGCATCCCCGCGATACAAGCAGTCATAAAACAAGCCAAAGAGCCAGCAATCATCGCCCTCACGCCCAACCTCGCCAAATCGCCTTGCCGCTCCGGAGCCATCGCGCCAATTCCCCCAATCTGAATCCCGATCGAACCAATGTTAGAAAACCCGCACAAAGCATAAGTCGAGATAATTTGCGATCGTTCAGAAATCGCCTGTTGTTTCACCAATTCCATCAAATCTAAATAAGCAACAAACTCATTCAAAATCGTTTTTTTCCCCAAAACAATCCCCACCTCTGCACAATCAGCCCAAGGCACCCCCATCAGCCAAGCAACCGGAGCCATCAAATAAGCTAAAATTAATTCTAGCGACAACTGAGGCAAACTAATTAGCCCTCCAAACCACCCCAAAAGCGCATTAAAAAAAGCCAACAAACCCAAAAAAGCAATCAGCATAGCGGCCACATTCGCCGCCAACTTCAACCCGTCGCTAGCACCCGAAGCCGCCGCATCCACCGCATTAGCATAAATTTTTTCCACCTTCACCTCCACCTCCCCAGCAGTCAGGGACTTTTCAGTTTCTGGGTACAGCAATTTAGAAATAGCCAAAGCTGCTGGTGCAGACATCACCGACGCCCCAATTAAATGTTGAGCTGGTACTCCAAAAGAAATATAAGCTGCCATGACTCCGCCGGCAATTGTGGCAAATCCTCCCGTCATGACAGCATGGAGTTCCGAAAGCGTCATCGCCGCCAAATAAGGTTTAATTAACAAAGGAGCTTCCGTTTGCCCGATAAAGATATTCCCAGCACAAGAAAGCGTTTCTGCGCCCGAAGTTTTCATGGTTTTCATCATCAACCAGGCCACTGCTTGCACAACTCGCTGCAAAATGCCGTAGTGATAAAGTAGGGTAATAAACGAAGAGAAAAAAATGATAGTGGGCAGCACTTTAAAAGCGATAAAGTGTTCGGCAAAATTGTCTCCAAATATAAACTTTGCCCCCACATCAGAAAAATTGAGAAACTGCGTCACCAAATCTCCCAAAAATTTAAAGACAGCCAAACCAGGAGCAGTTTTGAGAATCAAAATAGCAAAAATTAGCTGTAAGGCAATTCCCCACAATATGGGCGGCCACTTGACAGCGCGCCGATCGACTGAAAAGGCGTAGGACAAACCGACAAAAACAGCTAACCCGAATACAGAAATAAGTCGTTCCATTTAGCAATTTTTAGAGAATGTGCAGCAAGCATTTCTCGTTACCAGGCTCTGCCTGGTAATCCAAATTAACAGCCCGATCGTACTTTATCTCGTTTCCGGAGCTCGCCATGAGTTCGTGGCGCGGGCCGCAGAGCCCCGGAGGGCCTATAATACACGATGCAGCCCGATCGCATACAATCCCAGCCAGTTTCGCTTACAATAAAAGGCTAAACCTCAAAATTACGGCGCAGCCTAATTGCTGCTACTTTTATGTCTCTACCTATAGTTGCTATTATTGGACGCCCCAATGTAGGCAAATCGACGATCGTCAACCGTTTAGCCAACACCCAAGACGCGATCGTCCACGACGAACCAGGAATCACGCGCGATCGCACTTACAGACCAGCATACTGGGGCGATCGGGAATATCAAGTCGTAGACACCGGCGGGCTAGTATTCGACGACGAAACAGAATTTCTGCCTTTGATTCGCGAACAAGCAATGGCGGCCCTCGCAGAAGCCAGCGCAGCCATTTTCGTAGTAGATGGACAAACCGGGCTTACCGGCGGCGACGAATCGATCGCATCTTGGCTGAGACTGCAAAAAGTCCCAGTCATTCTCGCAGTCAACAAATGCGAATCGGAAAATACAGGACTCACCCAAGCAGCCGACTTTTGGCAATTGGGACTTGGAGAACCTTACCCAATTTCCGGCATTCACGGCAACGGCACCGGCGAATTGCTAGACAAATTAATTACTTACCTTCCCACAGAAGTATTACCAGAAGTTGAGGAAATTAAAGTAGCAATTATCGGTCGTCCCAACGTCGGCAAATCGAGTTTGTTAAACGCATTTCTCGGAGAAAACCGCGCCATAGTCAGCCCGATTTCCGGCACAACCCGCGACGCGATCGACACCTTAGTAGAACGCAACGGTCAAACCTACCGCCTGATTGACACAGCAGGAATTCGCAAAAAGAAAAACGTCGAATACGGTGCAGAATTTTTCGGCATCAACCGCGCTTTCAAAGCCATCCGCCGCGCCAACGTCATACTATTAGTAATTGACGCAATTGACGGCGTTACGGATCAAGACCAAAAATTAGCCGATCGCATCAGCCAAGAAGGTCGCGCCTGCATCATAGTCGTCAACAAATGGGACGCAGTAGAAAAAGACTCCGACACCATCTACGAGTACGAAAGAGAAGTAAGAACCCGACTTTATTTCCTCGACTGGGCAGAAATGATTTTTGTTAGCGCCATGAGTGGACAGCGAGTTGAAAAAATCATTGAATTAGTAGACAAAGCATCCGACGAACACAAGCGCCGCGTCACTACCGCCGTGATTAACGAAGTCATAGAAGAAGCCACAAGCTGGCACTCAGCCCCAGTTACCCGCCAAGGAAAACAAGGCAAAATCTATTACGGTACTCAAGTGCGATCGCAGCCACCGACAATCGCCCTATTTGTCAACGATCCCAAACGCTTCACCGAAAATTACCGCCGCTACATGGAAAGCCAATTCCGCAAACATCTAGGCTTTACCGGTACACCAATGCGGCTACTTTGGAGAGGCAAAAAAGTTCGTGCCACCGAAATGAGCACAACAAACAGAGCACTGCGCGTGAAGTAATTCTAGACTTTAGATTAAAGAAAAAACGCAGTTTAATAATCAAAGCAAATTGCGTTTCTTTCTTTTCTCTTCCTTCTTTCTCTTCCTTCGCGTCTTCGCGTCTTCGCGGTTCAATAAATTTATATTATTAAAAATCTACAAGCGACAAAATGGATTTATTGCGATCGCTCCCTATTGGACTTTACCTAGAACAACCCGTAACCTGGCTGCACCGGTTAGACTCCCGCGTCAAACTAGCCTGGTTGATGACATTTTTGATCGCGCCAATACTCGCCAATCCCGTTTGGCGGTTGATGCTAGTAGGAATGTTAATCGTACTGACACTAACAGCAGCAATTCCCTTGCGCGTGTGGAAACAGCAAATGGGAATGCTGCTGCTATTCTGCCTATTAGTATTTTGCCTCAGCGCGATCGCCCCCGACGGACTCCCCTCAGAACACCAGCCCCGCATCCCCGCCGACGAATTAATCTTTTCCCAACAGCCCGCAACTCTTCCACCTCGTCAAGAGCCCAAACCCTGGTACAAACCTTTTAACTTAGGCTCAAACTCCCCAATCCCCAATCCCAAAGCCCAAAAACCAAATCAACTCCCCCAACCCACAAACTACCGTTACGTTTTATTCAAACAAGGCCCGATTAAAATCACCCGCAAATCCCTAGATTTAGCTATCAACGTCAGCACCCTATTTTTCACAGTAATTTACAGCACCAACCTCTACCTTCTCACCACAGCCAGCGAAGAAATCACCGCCGCCATTGAAAACTTAATGGAGCCCTTGCGCCGCTTGCACTGGCCTGTCACCGAAATAGCGCTGACATTAACGCTATCTTTGCGGTTCATTCCCCTAGTATTGGAAGAAATACAAAATCTAGTGCGATCCGTCAGAACCCGAGCGATAAACTGGAAAAAACTCGGATTTCGCAGCGCAGCTCAAGTGTGGTTGATGATAGCCGAGCGGCTGTTAGAAAACTTGCTCCTGCGAGCTGAACAAATTGCCAGCGCCATGAAAGTTCGCGGCTTCACCAGTCCCGATCGACACCGTGTAGAATGGCACCAGTTGCAATTGAAAATGCGAGACTGGATCGCCCTCGGCTGCTTGCTCGTCCTCTGGAGCGCCCGCTTGGTTTGGGGTTGGGACAGTTAAGATTTTAGATTTTAGATTTTAGATTTTAGATTTTAGATTGAATAATATTGAAGAATTGGGAATGACTGATTCTAGCGGGGTTTGGATCACGGGCCTACATTTGAGTAAGTTTTGTCTGGTGCGCGACAGTCCTGCTAAAGTAATGGAGATAAATATTTAGAGAACCAAGACCTTGAACATCTATCTTGGGACAGATATCGTATATATTCCGCGCATACAAGCCGCATTAGACCGGTTTGGCGATCGCTTCCTCGAAAAAGTTTACACGCCCGCCGAACAAAGGGATTGCGGGCAACTAAATTCTCAACACAGCAGCATTAAAGGTAAAATGAATCGAGTTTCCTGCAACCAACTAGCGGGGCGCTGGGCAGCAAAAGAAGCCGTTGTCAAAGCTCTAGGCACGGGATGGCGGGGAATACGGTATGCAGATGTGGAAATTCGGCGCTCCGAAAACGGTGCTCCCAATGTGCAACTGCACGGAACCGCAGCAGCACAAGCATCTGTTTGGGGAAATTGCCAGTGGCAATTGAGCCTCAGCCACGACGGAGACTATTGCACGGCTACGGCTATCGCCCTTTGTACCCCGCCCTCAAACAACGCCGTCGGGCGATCGAGCGAAACTAAAATCTAAAACCTAAATCTTTAATCTAAAATTGATCGATTGTGAGTGTGAATGACTACCGAAACTTACCTGAATCATCCAAACTTTGGGCTCCTCTTCAGGGTATCCCAGGTTGAAGACAGCCAAGAATTATTTACCACCCTATACGCCCAGCGCCTGTTTTTTTTGGTGACAAACGGCCCTGGCGGGCTGAGATTTGAACCAATCAGTCGCTCCGACGCTCGCCTCATGGTCGAAATTCGCCTGCGAACCCTGCGTCGCAGCGGTCAATATCAGGAGTACGACCAATTGCAGACCATTCACCAGCGCACGTTTCAATAACGAAAATCAGTAATTTGGTAATTGGTAACTGTCTTAATTTTCCTTCCCTCCCGTCAAGAGCGTTGAACACCCATGACCATTGCCTCTCGAATTAACAGCATTCGCCAACACTTGCCTGAATCAGTGCGGTTAATTGCCGTTACCAAACAGGTACCGACTGATGCTATCCGCGAAGCATACGACGCCGGTATCCGGGATTTTGGCGAGAGTAAGGTTCAAGAGACTGTCGAAAAACAAAGCCAACTGCAAGATTTGCCGGATATCAACTGGCACTTGATCGGCCACTTGCAAGCCAACAAAGCCGCCAAGGCCTTAGAGCATTTCCAGTGGATTCACTCTCTCGACAATTTAAAACTCGCTCAGCGACTTTCGCGCTTGGCGGGCGAACAGTCCTGCTCTCCCCAAGTCTGCCTGCAAGTCAAAATGTTGCCCGACCCGGACAAATACGGCTGGAGCGTTCCAGAACTGCTGGCCGACCTTCCAGAACTCAACAAATGTCAGCATATCAAAATTCAAGGTTTGATGACAATACCCCCACAGGGGTTAAATGACTCGCAAATCCTAGAATTATTTAACAGCACCCGCGAACTTGCTGAGAAAATCCAGCAGCAAAACTTGCCTTCCATTCAAATGCAGCAGCTCTCGATGGGGATGTCGGGAGATTATCATTTGGCAATTCAAGCAGGTGCTACTATGGTACGGCTAGGACAAACCTTATTTGGCTCTAGGAGGGGATAAATAATTGAAATCTTCTAATAAAGACAATTTAGGTTAAATATATAGTAGTCAGCCACCCGCGACTAACGCGCGACGCGAGTATAGTCGGGGCAGCAAAGTCGTGAAGGAGAGTGAATCATGAATATTTTTTCTAAACTGCGAGATTTTGTAGGCATCAACAATGAGCCTGAGTACGATGACGTGTACGACGAAACCGAAGGGGAGCGCTATCAGAACTTCTACCCAGCGCCTGAACCGAACCCCGCTGCCGTCGCAGCAGCCGAAGAAGAACGTCGTCAAAATCGTAGAATGCGAGAGCGGTCAGTAGTAGGATCGACAGGTATGGATGTCGTTGCACCAACCGGGGGAGTAGGGTCAGTAATGAATAACGTGATTGGAATGCCTGGAGCTATGAACGGGATTTCGGAAGTAGTAGTAATGGAGCCGCGCACTTTTGAAGAGATGCCGGCAGCAATTCGAGCCCTTAAGGAACGGAAGTCTGTGGTTTTGAACCTGACGGTGATGGACCCAGACCAAGCGCAAAGAGCTGTGGACTTTGTGGCGGGCGGTACTTATGCCCTGGACGGTCATCAAGAGCGAATTGGCGAAAGTATTTTCTTGTTTACGCCTAGCTGCGTGCAGGTGAGAACTCAGTCTGGTGTGGTTCACGAAGTGCCTCCAGCCCAAGGACGCCCTCGTCCTGCTGCTCCTGCACCGACAGTCTGGCCGGCAGAACAAGCTCCAGTCGCTCAGTAGTCAGTAGTTAGTAGTCAGTTGACAGTGGTGAGTAGTCAGTAGTCAGTAGTCAGTAGTCAATAGTTAACAACTAATAACTGTGGAATAAACACTGCGGATTAATAACATTAGCTAACAACTAAGTAACCAATGACAACTGACAACTGACAACTGACAACTGATAACTCAAATGTGACAAGTGACAACTGACTAATGACAAACATAAAATTTGGTACGATCGGCGGCGGGGTAATGGGAGAAGCTCTCTTATCCCGCTTAATTGCACAAAAAGTTTATTTGCCTTCAGAAATATTGGTGAGCGACCCACAACTTCAACGCCGCCAATTTTTGACGGAAACCTACGGGATTGGAACAACAGCCAGCAATCTAGAAGTTGCTGCCGCTACAGAAGTGCTGTTTTTGGCGATTAAACCGCAAGTTTTTGATACGGTAGCTTTGGAGTTGGCCGTGGCGGCCGATCGCAAACAGGGAAATAATGGAGAAACGGCTAATTCCGAACCAGAAGCGCTGGTAGTGTCGATTTTGGCAGGAGTGCCACTCAGCAAGCTAGAACCAGCTTTTCCCGGGCGGGGAGTGCTGCGGGTGATGCCGAATACTCCGGCCACGGTAGGAGCGGGAATGAGCGCGATCGCTCCGGGAAAACTCGTGCAACCGGCTGATTTAGAATTAGTAAAGCGCATCTTTCAGGCCGTGGGAGAAGTGGTAGAAGTGCCTGAGAGTATGCTGGATGCGGTGACGGGGCTTTCGGGTTCCGGGCCTGGTTATGTAGCAATTTTGATTGAGGCATTGACAGATGGCGGAGTTTGTGCAGGTTTGCCACGGGCGATCGCCTCTCAATTAGCTTTGCAAACAGTATTCGGTACGGCGAAGCTAATGCAAGAAACGGGAATGCACCCGGCACAATTGAAAGATCAAGTTACAAGTCCCGGCGGCACGACTATTGCGGGAATTGCTAAATTAGAGAGTAGCGGCTTTCGATCGGCCCTAATCGAAGCCGTGAAAGCAGCTTGTTTGCGTTCTCAAGAATTAGGGAAATAAGTCAGGGATGACGCACAGAAACAATCCGAAATGAGTTCAATCGCAATTTAAACCTGCCGCTGCTGCTGTCGGATACTTGACGGGAACAAAAGCGAGGCCGAACTGCTCTTTTGGACACTCTACAATATGTACTAAATCGCTGGGATGATTTTTCCGATCGCCATTTTCCGGCGAGTTAAACTGAATGGTTCCTGTTGCTCCCCAAGCGCTAAAATCAGGAGATGAAAGCGTTCTTTGCATTCCTTCGCGACTGGGTTCCTGCTGCATTTCCAATGCTTTTATGAGGGCGCGCGCTGCATCGTAACCTGAAGCTATACGAGTATTTCCCTCTTCTCCCCACAGCGATCGAGCCTGTTGAGGAAATTCTTTGTTGGGGCTGTTTAATGGATGCCAGCCGACAGAAAGGATTAGTTTTTTAAACAACTTTTGCGGTTGCCCAGATACAAATTCTAACATTTGCGGACACATCAGCATCCATGCCCCGGCAATCCAATTGCGATCGGCGTTAAGTTTTATTATCTCAAATGCGCTGTCTAAGGCTCCCGTAACATGAGGGTCTGGAACTAACACGATCGCAGTTTCTGCGTTCGCCTGGATTTCCTCGATCGCTCTTTGGGCGTTGAAGTCTGTTTTAAATAAATCGAAATCGCGAATCCAGACTATTTTTCCCCCTTGGCGGTCTCGAAAATACGTTGTGTACTCTTCCTTAAAAGATGCGCTGAATGGGCTTTCCTGATTGTATAAAATTGCTACCTGTTTTTGATTTTTTGCGAGGAGGTAGTCGGCTATATCTCTAGCGATTAAACTGCTCGTATATTGAGTCCGAAAGAAAAATTTTTTCGGCTCATCTGTCAGCTCTTCCGTAGCTGCACCCGGAGACATCAAAACCAGATTATTGTTATTGTAAATATCTACAGCGTACATCGTCATCTCGCTGCTAGCGTGACCGACAACTGCTAAAATATCCGGTTGATTTACCAGTGAAATTGCTCTTTGTTTTGCCTTTTTTTTATCATTCCCATCGTCAGCAATAATTACTTTAAGTCCTTTGCCGTTAATGGCTTGACTTGGTAAAAAACCTCGACCGGGAAAGTCCCGATCGCTAGCATGGGACAGCCCCAAATTAACTTCTGTTTGCGCTTGAGCCACTCCGCGCAGAAATTCTTTTGCCTGAGCACCAAGCAGAGCAAAACTGTCCGGCCTTCTCCCACAAATGGGAATGGCTACAGCAATTGTGTAATAAGGAGCGTTGCTGACCTCCAGAAAAGCATTGTTCAGGTAAACTAAAGTTTCTGGATCTTTGCCGTATTCTGTATGCCACGATTGTTTGAATAAATTAAAAGCTTGCTCTGAATTTGAAGCTGCAAATTTTTCAACTCCTCTTTGCTTTAACCGAGGACGAGAACTGGTAAAGAGAATTCTTTCTCCGGCACTTAAATTATCTGGGAGGACTAAACGAGGGTTTGAGTCCACAGGTGTCCTGCGGTCACTGGCGATCGAATATTCCACTCCCACCTGCGCCGCAGTCTCAATCGGCGGTGAGGGCGATACCACCACCGATCGCAAATCCTGTAACACTTCAGCAGCGGATTGATAGCGATCGTTAAAGTGGTAGCGCACCATCTTGTTTAAAATTTTTTCCAGTTTGCTGTTAATTTTTCTCATCGGGCGATCGTCAGTTGAGTAGTGCCAGACAAGTTCCCCAGTTTTTTTATGATTTAAAAAGTCTTCAATATCTAAACCTGCGATCGCTTGAATGGCGATGATTCCCACAGCATAGATATCGCTGTTAAATCTGGGCTGATTTTTCCACTGTTCGGCCGGCATATAACCATCTGTACCGATGACACGAGTTTGAGTTATTTGACCGCCCTGAATCGCCAAATTGCTAATACCTTTGACTGCCCCAAAGTCAATAACGGCAATTTTGCCGGAGCGGTTGCACCGGATTAAGTTTGACGGTTTAATATCGCGGTGAATAATATGTTTTTTGTGGACGCAATCTAAAACTTCTAAAATGTCCTGCAATAAATCAATAACTTCTGATTCCCTAAACAGCCTGCCTGAACCGATCTCTTTGTTCAGCGGATTTCCTGCAATATATTCTTGAATTAAGTAAAATCTTCCCTGTTCTTGAAAGTGCTCGATTAACCTGGGAATGCGCGGGCACTGCTCCAGAGATATCAGGGATTCAGCTTCTGTTTCAAATTGCACCTGTGCCCTGTGCAAAACATCGGGATCGTTCGATTGAGGAGGCCCAATTTCCTTGACGACGCAAAGGGGATTTTCGGGGCTGCCCAAAGCGTCGTTAGCCGTATAGGTTCGGGCAAATCCTCCCTCACCTAATTGACCGATAATTTGGTAGCGATCGCGCAGAATATCCCCTGGATTCAGACACATAAATTTTTACAAGGCCTTGACTCGCTGCACTCGTTGGTGTCTATCGTACCACAAATATGACTTTTATGAACTCAAAGTTATGACTTTTATGAACTCAAAGTTATGAATATATGAATTGACTTTGAGAGTGGCTTATTTTATAATCTTGGCATCTGAGATTTTAGGAACACAATATTTTATGGCTTTACAAACAGATCCATCAGGAGTGCCTCGATTAATTGGCGACAATACATCCGAATACGCTGATTTACTGTTCCAAAATACGGCTAATTTCCCTTCCGGAGTTTGGATGTTGGGAGGTGACGATACAGTATACGGCTGGACAAGTAATGATTTAATATTTGGCAATGACGGAGAAGATTCGCTACTAGGATATTCTGGCAACGATTCTTTATTTGGGGGAAAAGGGAAAGATGACTTATGGGGAGGCGAGGGAAATGACAGTTTGATCGGTGGTCAAGATGCAGATTGGATTCTCGCTGAAGCAGGAGATGATATTGTATGGGGAGGTAGAGGAAATGATATTTTATACAGCGGTAACGGGAATGACACTCTGATTGGAGGTTTTGGTCGAGACTATTTTTCAAATGTGAAGGATGGTGGTTATTCGCCTAAAACCAGTGGAAGTAACTTGTACGTCCTGCAACTAGAGTCAGGAGTTACTGATATCAAAAATGCCGATTACTTTAGAGATTTCCGAGTCGGTTTAGATCGGATTGGATTAACAGACGGTTTGACTGTTAACGATGTAGTTTTGGAAAACTTGACAGATGTGTTGCTGTTAGAAGATTTTGATTTTTCAGAAGCTGCGAAACTCACTGTCTCAGAAGATTACTTAAGTCCTTCAACTGCTGTGACTTCAGGGACGCTCATCAGAGTCAGGAATTCAGGAGATTTAATAGGTTTTGTTGATAGTGTAACGCCTAGTGAACTCCAAAACAGCATTATCTCTGTTCAGGGATTCTGAGCTTGAGGATGCGTTGCAACACATCCTACAAAAGCCGGATTTGACAGAGCTAACTTACAGGAAATTGTGGGTTTATTTATCGAAGATTGGGGAGAAAATGGAACTACTTATCACTCGCTAGCTGCTGTTTCCAATTTCTCTCCAATCCTCGGTTCCGTACCATTTAACAGCCGCTGAATATTGCTCCGATGCCGCACAATTACAAATACACCGCCCGCAATTCCAAACAATACATAAGCCAGCGGCTGGTGTAAAGCAAACATCAATCCAGCAACGCTAATTGCTCCGATAATCGAACTTAAAGAAACAATTCGCGACACCGCAAATACTATCCCGAAAATTCCGAAAGTTCCCAAACCAACTGGCCAGTACAAACCCAGCAAAACTCCCAAACTCGTAGCCACAGATTTACCGCCACTAAACCCCAGCCAGATTGATTTGCTGTGGCCCAAAACAGCAGAGAAACCAGCCAAAGTTGCCATCCAAGGGATGACAGTTGCAGTATTTTCTAAACCTGCGGCGGTTGCTAGCTGCTGGGTAAAAGTGAGAGAGTAAATGTAGCGGATTAGGACGATCGCACTTACCCCCTTCAACACGTCCACCAGCAACACCCCCAACCCCGGCCACTTTCCCAAAGTCCTCAGTACGTTAGTCGCACCCGTCGAACCCGAACCAACCTCTCGAATATCAATTCCTAGCATCCATTTCCCCAAGGCGTACCCAGTCGGAATCGAACCCAGCAAATAAGCTGCTATTAGCAATGCGCCATTTAAAATTATCCAGCTAGCCATTTTTTAATTTGATATTTCGTGTACTTTTAAAATTTGCAACCTTTCCCCTACCATAATTAGCAATTAGCAATTACTAATTAGCAATTACCAATTACCAATTACCAATTACCCAATCAAAAATCCTTAGCAGTCGTCAAACTTTGCGGGTCAGAAGCAAAGGCCAACCACAGCGGAAATTGCAGCAGTGACAAACTAATTAAATCCTCAGTTTCATCAATGACAATTAGCGGCAATTTGCCATCTTTCACCAGTCGATCGGCTTTTTGAGCCAAAGCTTCCGCAGACTCAAACATAATAATCCCCCGTTCCGGGCCAAAATCGTTGCGAGTAATGCCCAAACAGTCCTGCAAACCCCGGCGCCACTCTCCCAAACGTTCGGGACTGTTGGCCAGTACCAAAGTTCGCACCCGTCCACCGTAGACGCTTCTGAGTACAGAAATAATTGTCGAAGTAATCAAGATATTTTGCAAGCGCGAACCCATAGTCCGCAAAGCACCCCTTCCTCCTTGAGTGAAAAACCAGTTAGAAACTCGTTCCGCGTGGATGGGTTCAAAAGTGCGGCGGAGTTGCCAAGGCGGGCCGTAGTAGTCGGGGAGAGTGCGATATTGATCGAGGGTGCGGCGAATTTGTTTGACTTGTTCTTGAAATCCTTGTTCGGCAAATTTGGGATTTACCGGTGCTGAGGATTGAAACTCCTCAGCAGGACTTTGCTTGGGTGTCTCTTGCACCGGTGGGGTCAAATCTAAGAGTTCGGCGGTAGCGGCCAAATCCTGCAAACTGCCTACTAAATAGTCTTTGAAACCCTGGACTCGAATTGCTAAATCTTGGGAAACGCCGGCAAAAGTGGTTCGCATTTCCTTTTGAATTCGATCGCGCCGGCGTTCGAGTTTTTCTACTTCGATTTGCAGCGCTTGTTTGCGGTGATCTAGTTGAATCAAGCCGTCTTGTACCAAACGCCCGATCGATGCTTGAGTCTCGCCCAACGCTTCTATAGCATTGGCTTTGTCGGCTTCCAAGGCGGCAATTTTTTCAGTCAAATTTTGTTCTTGCTGCTGCAATTCTTTGACTCTCTGTGCCAACTGTTCGGTAACATTTTCTTGGATGTGCGTTACCGTTTCTGGGGTTGCTGTTGGCTGGGAGTCTGTGGGAATCTCGATTTGAGCGATCGGGCTTTCTGATTCGCCATCGTCGGTGTTGGGCGGAATTTGGGCGATTGCGCCTGCTTCGTCCACGAATTGGGCGATTTCGGCATCTTCCTCGTCCAGGGGCGGGTCTGTTTCTGGCGGGAGTTGGGCCGGCAGCTCATTTTCGTCGCTCCACAAATCCTCTGTTTGAGATAGAAGTTGGTACTCCCTCTCATTCACGGGTAAATCGACTTCGCCGGCACCCCTTGGGGCGGCTGGTTGTGGTTGCGGTTCTTGGGTTGGAGATTCGTCTGAATTCATGGGAAATTTTGTTCGGCGTGGGCACGGAAAAGTTAAAAATTAAAAATTAACAACTTTTTTAGTCTTGACGGGGACAGCGCTGTTCTAAGCAGGTCTGTAGCATTTTACGATCGAACAGAACCGGCAGAAAGTGAATGCTGTTAATTTCTTTGAAATAAAACAAAATCGGCACAGCGGGCCAAAATATCCGCCAATTTTGCCATTCTCGGTAAGGAAAGCGGCGGATTAAGTTGGACGATCGATAAATGTCCAAATCTGTTGGGGTAAATTGTAGCCGGATGGTGGCGGCTTGGTACATCAGAAACAAGCCGAACAGTGAAAGTGGCAAACTCGCCCACTTCTGCACGAACAGCAGCGGTAGGGCCGCCAGTACCAGGACTAGGGGAATCGCATAACTCGGAGCGAGTTCGATCGTATTTGTCGGCGCAGTCGAAGAGGCAGTGGTATTCACGGGTTTAAATCAAGGGTAGTAAACGAATGTTGCCGATTATTCATATTTTATCTGTTTCCTAGCTTACAAGCCTTTGAGTACGCTAGAACCCGTCCCCTGAAACATCAGCCAAGTCATGAAAAAGTTCACAATAAAAATAGCCAGCAAAGCTGTTACCACCGCCGTGGTAGTCGATTGACCGACGCCTTTTGCCCCGCCGGTGGTAGTCAAACCCCAGCTAGTGCCGATTACGGCAATCAAACCACCGAACACAACAGCCTTAATTGCCGCGCTGCAAATATCCCACAGACTCAGGAAATTGCGGACTGATTCTAAAAACACGCTTTGAGAGATGCCGTACATCGTCGTAGCAATCAGCAGTCCGCCGAGGACGCCGGTGACGAGACACATGATGGTTAAAATTGGCAGCATCAAGCAGCAAGCCAGGACGCGGGGAATGACTAAATAGTCGATCGGGTCTGTTCTGAGCATCAGCAGGGCATCTATCTGCTCTGTTACCTGCATTGTGCCGATTTCCGCTGCAAAAGCCGAACCTACCCGTCCCGTCACGATGACGGCTGTTAAGACGGGGCCGAGCTCGCGAGTCAAAGACAAAGCCAAAACGCCACCTACGACATTGGCGGCACCGAGGTTAATAAACTCCCTGGCTACCTGAATAGTAAATACCATGCCGACAAAACCCGCAGTCAGCAAAGCAATCAGCAGAGATTCCGGGCCGACTGCTGCCATTTGGTCGATGGTGTTGCGACGGTGAATTTTGCCCTTCAGCAAGTGCAGCATGACTTGGCCGCCCAATAAAGCTGCTGCCAGCAACCGCTGACTCCACAAACTGAGGCTCGAAGATGTAGTGGTGCTCAAGGGGATTTCGAGTATAGAACAACTGCAAAAAATGAAATCTATCTACAAATCTTAAACAAGTTTTTTCTATAACATTTAAGATTTCTGACAGAACTGGCCACTGAGGGCGATCGCTGCCTATCGTAGAAAAGGACAAGTTTTGTTTGCTTGTACCTTTCGGCAGTTTAGCTGAATTTACTGACTCTTATGAGCATTTTTCCCAATTTTCTTCGCTCTCTACTGCTGACCAGCCTGTTGAGCTTTGTCGCCCCCTTATTGTTAATCGGCGCGGGATTGACTAGCTTTTCGCTGCTCGGCTTTGTGCCTGCTCTCCAAGGGGTGGGTCGCTCTGGAGAAGACCTAATTTTGCAGTTCTTAGCTACTTTCGGCACCGGCTGTCCACTCCAGGGATTTTTAGTTATCGGCTTAACTTTCGGTTTGGTGGGTGCTTTGTTTGATACCTACGCTTCTTATCAGCATTCGCGGTGGGGTTAACCGATCTGAGATTGGAGATTTTAAATTTTAGATTTTAGGTTGGAACTTCTAGATGCAATCTAAAATCTAAATGTGTTTGGCTGCGGTGCGATCGGATACCCGCACCTGCAATGATTTAGAAGTACCAATCGCGAATGTTCGGAAATGCGATCGGCCTTTTTGCGGAAAACCGAATCCCCCAGTTTCTGGAGCTGGAATATATTAAATACAAGTTGAGTCAAGTGTTTCTCAACCCCTAAAAACTTCAGATAGTCGAGGTATTAGTTATGGCACTTATTCGTTGGGAACCTTTGCGGGAAATGGACTCCTTGCAACGAGAAATGAATCGGTTGTTTGATAGCTTGACTCCGGCAACCGATCGCGTATCTAACGGTGTTGCTTTTGTACCCGCCGCCGAACTCGATGAAACTCCCGAAGCCATCCACCTTAAATTAGAAGTTCCCGGCATGGAAGCTAAGGATTTGGATGTACAAGTAACTGCAGAAGCTGTTGCTATCAGTGGCGAACGCCGTCAGGAAACTAAGAGTGAAGATAAAGGCATGACTCGCTCTGAGTTCCGCTACGGTTCGTTCCGCCGGGTGATTCCCCTACCCGCACGGATTCAAAATGACAGCGTACAAGCTGAGTACACAAATGGAGTTTTGCACCTGAATTTGCCCAAAGCAGAAGCGGAAAAAAACCGCGTGGTTAAAGTTCAACTCGGCTAAGAAATAATTGTTGGCTAATTGCTGATAGATAGGGCGTGCGGTGCGCGCCCTATTTGTTTTGGGAAGTGGGAATTGGGAATTGGGAAGGGGGAATTGGGTATTATAGCATCGGGCAGTGCAAGTTTTAGGAATAATTCTGCCTTCTTCCTTCTGCCTTCTTCCTTCTTCCTTTTTCCCATTTTCCAACTGTGCTAAACTCTAATCAGCAATGCTTGCTGAGGAGACTTGCGTGCCGAGTCAGGGAGTGGGAGGAAATGGAATTGCCTCTGAATTTGGAGACTTAACCGGGATGACTCGCCAAGAAGTCGATGATTTTTTGCGCGGATTGGGTGCATAAATCAGAACTACTAGAGATGGTTATGTTGCATATAAATTTTTTGATAAGTCAACAGTAATGATCCGTCCTAACGGTGAAGTGATTAGAACGCCTGCACCGCAATATGGCTCAGATGGAAGAAATATCAACAAAGGTTTGCGTCTCGATAGAGATGGTAATTTATTGCGGACGAAAGACGAATTTGGTAATTTAATTCCAGGTACTCACAATACGGGAGAAAAATTAAATAAGTGATTGGAAGGATGACTATAACTTGCTGGGATTGGGTGGTTTTACATCTTTAATCACAAAAGTCAACGTATCTTTATGGGGAAGCGAAGTATTAATAGAATGCGTCTACAATCCAGAAGAAAGATTGCCTTATATGCTGACATTCAAAGACTGTCGCGATATCAGTTGGACTGTACACGATGAAGAGGCAGTTGGCGAACCTGAAGCTGAATTTTTCGGAATTACTTTGGGCGAGTCCGAACACCGCAAGCCTGCGGTGATTACTACAGACATTTTTGAAATTTCAATTTTGTACGGCAGTTTTAGGATTCACAAGGGAAAAAACTTAAATTCTGAAAATTTAGAAACAGAGGTTTTGGTATCACAAGCGCCAGCAATCTTGTAGTCATTTCGATTTGAGCTTTGAGCTTGGAGATTAAAGAATTGGGAATGAATTGATCGACAGAGGTTTACGTATCACAAGCGTATTGCGTAGCTACTTGCACAAGGTAATGTGCTAAACTAGAAACGGCAATGGTTGCTGAGGAGACTTGCGTGCCGAGTCAGGGAGTGGGAGGAAATGGAATTGCCTCGGAATTTGGAGACTTAACCGGAATGACTCGTCAAGAAGTCGATGACTTTTTGCGGGGACTGGGTGCTAAGGTAAAAAGTTCTTTAGGAAATTATGTTGAATACAAATTTTCCGACAAATCAAAAGTTACAATCCGCACTAATAGTGAAGTTGTTCGCCTACCAGCACCGCGATATGGCTCAGATGGTAGAAGAATAAACAGGGGTTTGCGCCTTGACAAAGATGGTAGCTTGTTGAAAACAGTCGATGAATTTGGCAATCAGATTCCTGATACGCACATTACTGGAGAAAAGGTGAGTAATTAATATGCCTGATGACTACAACTTGCTTAATTTAGGTGGACTTACATCCCTAGTCACAAATATCAAGGTTTCTTTGTGGGGGAATGAAGTATTACTGGAATGTCTCTACGATCCTACAGGGGAGCGATTGCCTTACTCTTTAGTTTTTCAAGACTGCCGAGAAATCAGGTGGGAAGTACATGACGAAGAAGAGATCGAAGAGCCTGAAGCTGACTTGATTGGCATTCATTTGGGTGAGGACGCGCACCGGACAGCGGCTTTAATTCATACAGATATTTTTGAAATTTCTCTTCTGTACGGCAGTTTTAGCATTCACAAAGGACAGAATTTTAACTCACCAATACCAGATTTAGAAACAGAGGTTTTGGCATCGGGTACGCCAGCAGTATTGTACAAATAACCAATAATCTGGTTTCCGGTTGCATCGAAATGATTTAACCGCCTAGAACGCAGAGAACACAGAGGGAGATAAGAGAGATGAATAATTCCGATGCTAACAGATTTGATATAACCAGTAACCAAATCAGTTTACGATACTTAGTAGAGAAATTTTAGGAAAGAAGGTAAAACACAATGCCTGATATTGTTGATATTGCCGTAGGTGCGGGTTCGTTCCAAACCCTCGTAACAGCCGTGCAAGTAGCTAATTTAGTAGACGCACTCAAAAGTCCAGGCCCTTTTACTGTCTTTGCTCCCACTGACGATGCTTTTGCGAAATTGCCGCCGGGAACTATCACAACCCTAGTGCAGAACGTTCCCCAACTGACTAGGATTTTGATGTTTCATGTCGTCTCCGGCAAGTTTATGAAAGCTGATTTGGCAAAACTCGGTTTTGTTACTTCCTTGGAAGGTTCGCCGATTAAAATTGATTGTTCTGACGGTTTTGAGGTGAAAAATGCTACAGTTGTCTCTGCGGATATCGAAGCTGATAACGGTGTGATCCATGTGATCGATAACGTAATTTTAATGGGATAATTTCGCCGTCTAATCTCGCTGCGGGAGCAAACCAGGTGCCTTGCGGTGCTGCTTTGCTCCCGATCGCGCCCTGGTTTTTTTATCGGTTGAAGGTAATTTAAATAGAAAAAAGTTGTTTTTTCGGCGGATGTATTTTAAGATGATTGTTTGAAAAAGTTTAAAAATCAATAATTATAATATAAGCAAACCAGTTTGGTGAGCACTATGCAAATCCTAGCCGCCAGCCTCAAAGCACAAGTCCGCCAGCGTACCTTGGAACTGCAAGTTCTCAACGAACTTACTGCAAAAGTTCAAGCCGCTCTCAGTGTTGATGAAATTTGGTCTGCGTGTCTGACACATCTCGATCGCCTGATTCCCACAGAGGCGATCGCCATTTTGACGCTACCGGACGAGCGAATATACCTGCAACACTTACAGCCCTTAAGTGCTAGCGCCAAAGCCGAAATTGAAGGGCGCTTGCAAGCTGCTCGCAGTGAATGGCTTGCTGGCAATCGGGACTGGGCGCACAACATCGCTCCGCCACCAATTACTCAGTTTCAGTCGGTCTTGATGGCACCAACCAACTCGGATGAAAGTGAAGAATTGTTGGGAGTATTTTTCCTCGGTGCAGAGCAGGCAAATGCTTTTAATTTGGAACACCTTTGTTTGCTCCACACGGTCGCTCAAATTTGTGCCAAATCGTTAAATATATTAGCAGCTAAAGCCATAAATGTCAAGGAACCAGTTCAAAATATTTTTGAGGGTGGTTCGGAAAGTCAAGAACTATTGTTACGAGCTTTAATCGAGGGTGCGGCGGACATAGTTTTTGCGAAAGATCGAAATTTTAGGTACATTTTTATCAATCAAAGTTTTGCTGAATATTTGGGGAAAAATGTTGAGGAAATTATCGGCAAAGATGATATTGAATTAGGGTTTTCAGCCGAATTAGTATTTGGCGATCGCAACAACTCAATTAGGGGCATCCGCGAGGAAGATCGAGCTGTGCTGGCGGGGGAGAGGGTTCGCAATCCCTACCAGGTGATCGTCTTGGAAGGTGGCAAACAGCACATCTTTGACACGCAAAAAATGCCACTGTGCGATGCAGAAGGTAATATATTTGGGATTTTGGGTTTTTCTAGAGAGATTGGTCAATTGCAGGCCGCAGATGAAGCCAGGAATCAAAGCCAAGCCAAACTGCAAAAAATTACTGCTAGCGTACCGGGTACGGTATATCAAATTGACTTACATCCAGACGGCTCGATGTCCTTCTCGTTTGTGAGCGCGGGCTGCCGAGAATTGTATGAAATAGAACCAGAGGCTGCTCAGCAGAATTTTAATGTAATTGTTGATATGATTCATTCCGAGGATCGAGATGATTTTCTCAACTCTGTCACGCTTTCTGCTGAAAATTTGCAGCCTTGGCGGTGGGAAGGAAGAATTGTCACTCCGTCAGGAAAACTTAAATGGGTGCAAGGAGCTTCGCAGCCCGAATTTCAAGCATCGGGGGAGATAGTTTACTACGGCTTGTTCACGGATATTAGCGCCCGGAAACAAGCGGAATTGAAGCTGCAACTTTATCAACAAATCTTTTTAAAATCCAACGATGCGATCGCCATCTTAGACCCCCAAGGCTATTACTTAGAAACAAATCAAGCTCACACGGCTTTGCTGCGTCACAGCGCGTCAAAATTGTGGGGAAAAACGCCTGCCACTCACATGGGAGAACAGGCATTTATGTCTGTGCTGCAAAGCTTGGCAGAAACAGGGAGTTACCGAGGCGAAATGACCTGTATTAAGGCTATGCAAGAAGGAACAGTTGAGGTGGAGGTTTCGGCTTTTGCGGTTCTCAATGATGCTGGGGATGTAGTTTGTTACGTAAGCGTCAAAAGAGACATCACCGAGCGCAAGCGAGCTGAGGATAAATTAAAACTTTACCGACAAATATTTTTAAACTCCAACGATGCGATCGTCATTATCGATGCTGACGGGTTTTTCCTCGAACAAAATCGTGCTCACCAAACGCTTCTAGAATACACAGACGCGGAATTAGAAGCAGAAGCGTCGCCGCTGGTTGCGGGCGATCGCTTTTTGGCAATTGCCCAAAGTTTAGCGAAAACGGGAAGTTTTCGGGGCGAAATTACTAACTGCACTAAAAAAGGCCAGACGCTGGCGATCGACGTTGCGGCATATTCTGTGATTAACAACGCCGACGATGTAATTTGTCATGTCTGCGTCAAGCGCGACATTACCGAACGCAAAAAAGGAGAAGAAGAACGGCAAAAATTTGTGTCGCTGATTGAAAACAGCAGCGATTTTATCGGTATGGCTACCCTGAAAGGCAAAACGCTGTTTATCAACGAAGCCGGACGAAAACTGGTGGGTGTAGAGAATCTTTCGGCAGTGCTGGATACAGAGATATGGGATTATATTGGGGCTACTTTTAAACGGAAATTCAGTCAAGAGATTTTGCCAACAATTCTCAGTCATCGCCAGTGGCAAGGAGAAGGGCAAATGCAGCACTTGGGCACCGGACAACCAATTGATGTTGTGATGAATGCTTTTCTGGTCAAACACCCTCAAACCACCGAACCGCTGTGCTTTGCGGCGGTAATTCGCGATGTCACCGAACGCAAGAAAGCTGAGAGAATGCTACGGGAACAAGCAGAACAAGAACGCCTGGTTTCGGCGATCGCCCAGCGAGTCCGGCAGTCTCTCAACCTCACTCAAACTCTGAGCACTGCTGTACAAGAAGTGCGGCAGTTGTTGGCAACTGACCGCACGGTAATTTATCGTTTTGAGTCCGACGAAACAGCGGTTGTTGTTGTGGAATCTGTAGGGGATGATTGGATGCCACTGCTGGGCAGAGAAGTTCCAATGACATCCTTTGGGGAAAGTTATGTATCTCTATATAGTGCTGGAAAAATTCAAGCAATGGCAGATATTTATACTGCCAGTTTGAGTGAAAAACACCGAGACTTACTTGCTAGTTTGCAGGTCAGGGCTAATTTAGTTGTACCAATTTTTATAGGCGATGAAAGTCAGGAGTTGGCAATAGAATATTTGCCAAAAATTCCCCGAATTGGCTCCCAGGGAAGGAGTTTGGAAACGAGTCAAAATCGGTTGTGGGGATTGCTGATTGCCCATCAGTGCAGAGGCCCGCGCGTTTGGACTGATTCTGAGGTGGATTTACTAGGAAGGTTGAGCGTACAGTTGGCGATCGCCATTCAGCAATCTACTCTTTTTGAACAAGCGCAGCAAGCCCGAGAAGCCGCCCTAGAAGCGTCTCGAATGAAGTCGTTATTTTTAGCAAATATGAGTCACGAAATCCGTACTCCCATGAATGGAGTGATGGGGATGACTGATTTGCTGCTGAAAACGAATCTTACTCCCGAACAGATTGACTTTGTGCAGACGCTGAAACTCAGCGGTCAAAATTTACTCTCCATCATTAACGATATTCTGGATCTCTCCAAACTTGAAGCAGGAGAAATGCGCTTAGAAATCCTAGAATTTAACCTCAGTATCTGTATGAATGACGTGCTGGATGTGTTGGCAACTCCCGCACAAGAAAAAGGTATAGAAGTGGTGGCACTGATTGACAGCGACGTGCCGCTGCAAATTAAAGGTGATGCAGCGCGGTTGCGGCAAATACTCACTAATTTAATCAACAATGCTATTAAGTTTACAGAAGCAGGAGAAGTGGTAATTGAGGTTGCTGATGCTAGTAATCCTGGGTTATTGGCAGCCAGTGATAATCAGAAAATTTTAGAGAACATCGAACTGTTAAACATAGAAAACAAGGACTCGATGCTCCTGCTGTTTAAAGTCACAGATACAGGAATTGGGATTGCTCCCGAAGACAAAAAAAAGCTGTTTCAATCTTTTACTCAAGTTGATGCCTCTACGACCAGAAAATATGGTGGCACAGGTTTGGGGCTGGCTATTTCTAAGGAGTTGGTGGAGTTGATGGGTGGGCAAATTGGTGTGGAAAGTACCCCTGGGCAAGGCTCGACTTTTTGGTTTACTGTGCCGACAGTTAAGGAAAATTTAACTGTCAGCACAGCGTGCGAAGTGAATTTGGAAACGGTGCTGGCGGGGCGAAAAATGTTAGTTGCCAGCGACAAGCCGACAGTGCGAAAAGTGCTAGTGAGAATGGCTGTTTTGTGGGGAATGGAAGTTGAGGAGGTGGAAAACGGTTGGATGACGATCGCCTCTCTGTACAAAGCTGTCAGCGTTAATTCCCCTTACGATATCGTTTTGGTTGATATTCAGTTGCCGGAAATGGTGGCGGGAAGTCTCGAACGCTTGAGAATTTCTGAGCCGGCAATGCAGCAGACAAAGTGGGTGGTGCTGACTTCAATGACTCAGCTTGCAGAGGCGAAACGTTTGGTAGATAGCGGTTTTAGTGGCTATTTAACTAAACCTGTGAAAGCTCACCGACTATTTGATTGCTTGGCGAATGCGATCGCCCCGAGTACGCTGATTGATGAGTCGCAGGCAAATCCAACGTCCAATCGAGCCTCGGCTATTGACAACCGAGACTTAGCAAGTTTAAAGATTTTGTTAGTGGAAGATACTCCCATCAATCAAAAAGTTGGTCTGAATCAACTCAGAGTTTTGGGATGCGCGGCGGATGTCGCCAATAACGGTGCAGAGGCGCTATCTATGGTTGCTCTGAAAAAGTATGACATTGTGTTGATGGACTGTCAGATGCCGGTTTTGGACGGTTACGAAGCAACGCTGCAATTGCGTCGCCTAGAAGCGGCAGATGTTGCTGCTGGTAAGATGCAGCCGCATCAAAAGACGGTGGTGATTGCGATGACTGCGAATGCTTTGAAGGGCGATCGCGAAAAGTGTCTGGCGGCGGGCATGGACGATTATATTAGCAAACCTATTGCGATTGAAAAGTTAAAATCGGTACTAGAAAATTGGTCCGCCAAGCTAAAAATTGAAACTCCCAAGTTTAATCGCGAGGAACTTCCAAACTCTGAGCCAGATATCGAATCGGTAGTCGATATGGCACGTTTGCACGAAATTTCGGGCGCTGATTTAGAGTTTGAGCAGGAAATACTGCAAGCTTTTGTGGTGGATACTGCTAGTTATTTAGAAGCTGCTAAGGAGGCGATCGCCTCGGGAGATATGGAGACAATCGCCCGCTACGCTCATCAAATTAAAGGTGTCAGCGCTACGGCGGCGGTGCGGTTAATGCCCGATATGGCAGATCAGCTTCAAAGTCTGGCCGAATCAAATGATTTCGAGGGGGCTACAAAAATCATCGCTGAATTAGAAATAATTCTGGCGCGGGTTCAAAACTTGATGGCTACTGAGTAATCAATCAATTTTCTTTTGAACCGGACTCTCCAGCCCGATCGCGGACTGCTATTGGCAGCCCCCACGATCGCTCGCGTGTAAAGATTTTTAATCTTTTATCAAGATGTTTATCTCAATGTGAAGGAATTGGGAACTCTTATAACATCTTGTGTGTTGTAACTTGTGACAATACTGTATTAAGTTATTGTGGTCAAATATAAAATAATCATTAAGCCGATCGACATGAGGGTGCTTTTCGTCTATCGGCTTGAGACACCAAGACCAGCTTTTCGCTGTACCCGCCCATTAAGTGCGTATTTACGCTCAACGAGGTTTTATGACTCCAGTCATGTTACGCCAACTCTGGTCATTAATTGAGACCACCCAAGCTACTCTGTTAGTCAATTTGGACGATGCGACCTTGGTACAGTGGCTGCTAAAGCAGTTAAAGACGAACTCTGCGCTTAATGGCAAAGAAGCCGATTTGTTGGACGAATACATCCAGTCTCGGCTTTCCCTAATCCGCGATTTAGCTGAGCAGCGTCTATCACCAGAGCTACTGTGAGCGCATTCAATCAAAATCGGATAAATATTCCAGGGAAAGGCGATGAGCCCTTGCGCTGGGCAGAAATAGCAGAAAAGAAACCGGGTTTCAAGGATAAATCTTAGGTTTGACGACCAGGCCTCCAGCCAGAAACCGGGTTTCTAACTCTGGGCTCCCAGCTTGCTCAAAAAAAACAGGCGGGTAGTCGGTGCAGTTGTCGCCATGCAGAAGGGCTAATTTGAAGCCGGAGGCTGTTGTAGTTCGCAGATCGCCACAGTTCTCGACACCTACAAGGTAGGATTGTCAGGAAAGCGTTCTACTAAAATCTATGCGTAAATGGGGATTTCTGCTGCTAGCAAGTGTGTTATTTGTGGCACCGTTGGCATCTTGTAGGGATCGATCGGCACAAATCGGACAAACAACAGCAACAACTACTGCCGGCGGCAACTCGCAACAAGGTTCGAGCCGGATAGATACAATTGTCAGCCGCGGCAAACTGATTTGCGGCGTCAGCGGCGAACTGCCGGGTTTTAGCTTTGTAGACGAAAAGGGCAAATATTCGGGATTAGATGTGGACGTGTGCAGGGCGGTAGCGGCGGCAATATTGGACGACCCAGAAAAAGTCGAGTACCGAAAACTCAACGCTAAAGATAGATTTACAGTTTTGCAGGCCGGAGAAATCGACATTCTCAGCCGAAATACCACCTACACGACGAGTCGGGACAGCACTACCGGACTGGAATTTGCCCCGGTGATCTTTTATGACTCTCAAAGCATCATGGTCAAAAAAGACAGCGGCATCAAAAGTTTAAAAGATTTTGCGGGCAAATCTATCTGCGTGCAGACTGGTACGAGCACCGAACAAAATTTGTCCGACCAAATGCGAAAATTAGGAATTAAATACACTCCTGTCGTGTTTGAAGATGTAAATGCTACCTTTGCTACCTATCAAGAAGGTCGCTGTCAAGGTGTTACTGCCGATCGATCGCAACTTGTTTCTAAGCGCACAACTCTGCCGAATTCTGAGAATAATGTTGTTTTGCCGCTCGTGATGTCAAAAGAACCGTTAGCCCCAGCGGTAAAAAGCGGCGATCCTAAATGGTCGGACGCGGTGAAATGGATTGTTTTCGCGGCGATTGAAGCTGAGGATTTGGGAATTAATTCGGGAAATGTAGACAAAATAGTGGCAAGCACTACAGACCCGAACATCAAACGTTTGCTAGGAACAGAAGGAGATTTAGGTAAAGGTTTGGGACTCCCGAACGACTACGCTGTCCGCGTTGTTAAGAAAGTCGGGAATTACGGGGAAATGTACGATCGCAACCTCGGCCCCAAAAGTACACTTAAGTTAGAACGGGGTCAAAACAGACTCTGGAAAGATGGCGGTTTGCTTTACTCGCCGCCGTTCCGTTAATTTTAGTTAACTGTTGACTGTTGACTGTTGACTGTTGACTGTTGACTGTTGACTGTTGACTGTTGACTGTTGACTGTTAACAGTTAACCAACAAGATATTTTAGACAGCAAGGTACTCCGCGCTTACCCGACTTTTAAGGTGCTTGTTAGGCGCACCCTACAAGATATTTTAGGCAGGCTAAAGTTAGGTATAGTTCGCTCTACATTAAATAAACAGTTATGAATCCAGAACCTCAACCGGGCAAATCGCAGAAATTGCCCAAATTTAAAGATATATCAAAACTGCTGCGGGACGATCGCTTCTGGAAAATTGCCGGACAGGCGATCGCCCTAATTTTAGTAATAATTGTCATCGCCATTCTCTGGGACAATCTCAGTGCCAATTACTCGCAACTGGGGATTGCATTTGGATTTGATTTTCTCAATTCCCAAGCATCTTTTGATATCGGCGAAAGTGTCATTCCCTACAGTCCCGAAAACAGTTATAGACAAGCTTATATTGTCGGTTTAATTAACTCACTGCGGGTGATGGGTATCGGCATTATTTTCGCAACAGTTGCGGGTTTGACTGTAGGAATTGCGCGCCTTTCTGATAATTGGTTGCTGCGGAATTTAGCTGGTTTGTACGTAGAAATTCTGCGAAATACGCCGTTATTGCTGCAATTATTTTTCTGGTATTTTGCAGTTTTCATTTCCCTGCCAAAAGTGGAAGACAATCAGCAGATGAGGGGGCCGATTTACTTGACAAATCGCGGCATTGCTGTACCTTGGCCTGTGGCTTTGCCGGGTTTTGAGATTTGGGTGATTTTGCTAACTCTCGGAGTTTTGGCGGCGGCGGGGCTGTGGATGTGGCGGGCGCGGGTGATGTTGGAAGAAGCTAAGCCGGGAAGACAGTTGTTTTGGGCTCTAGGTGCGATCGGGCTGAGTGCAATCTTAGCTTTTATTATCACCAAAAATCTGCCTTTTCGTCTAGATTTCCCCCGCCTGACACCAGCCTTGCAACTCGAAGGAGGATTAAAATTAACTCCTGAATTTGCAGCCCTGGTGACAGGACTCAGCTTGTATACTGGCAGTTACATTGCAGAAATTGTCCGGGCCGGAATTCAGTCAGTATCGAGAGGTCAGTGGGAAGCGGGAAAGTCTTTAGGGCTGAAGTCTGGAACAATGATGCGGATGGTAATTTTGCCGCAAGCTTTGCGGGTGATTGTGCCGCCTTTAACCAGTCAGTATCTGAATTTAGCTAAGAATTCGAGTTTAGCGGTTGCGGTTGCTTATCCCGACGTTTATTTTGTGGTGGGCTCTCCGACGTTGAATCAGACCGGTCGGGCGATCGAAGCAATGTTAATTATCATGGTAACATACCTAACAATTAGTTTGATAGTTTCTCTCTTCATGAATTGGTACAATAAAACTGTACAAATTAAGGAAAGGTAAATAGTTTAACTTTAATATATTTTAAGGGTGATAAAAGGAGAGCGCGTTAAATGGCATACAGTGACTTTAGCTTAGACAGAGTAACTAAAAATTTTGATTTAACGATTTCCGATAAAATTGATATGTTCGCTGCTGTCTCAGAATTAGAGCCGAGTAGGTTACTGGCAGAAATTCTCAAAGATAATGTACCGTTAGCATTGAGCAGTAACACTGAAAAAGCTCGATCGGAAATGATTATCGCACCGATTTTGATCGAGCTTAGAAAACAGTTAAAATTGGAAATTAGTTTGTTTTCGGGAATAGACTTTACAGTAGATGTTGAAAAAGGATTAAATGGAAGTTGCGATTTTCTGATCAGTCATTCGCCAGAATTACTAATTGTTAGAGCGCCAATAATCATCATTGTAGAAGCCAAGAAGGAAAATATCAATGGCGGATTGGGACAGTGCGTAGCAGAAATGTTGGCTGCTAGAATATTTAATGAACGTGAAGGCAACGAAATTCCTGCGATTTATGGGACTGTTACTACAGGTACTATCTGGAAATTCCTGAAGTTGCAAGAACAAATTATTGAAATTGATTTAGGTGAATATTACTTGAGAGATGTGAATAAAATTTTAGGAATATTAGCGAACAGTATTAGAAATTAATAATAACTAAAAACTGATGGAAACAATACCTGTATTACCGCCCCCAGCCACCGAATCGCCTACCCCTTGGAATTGGGCGCGCAAAAACCTATTTAGTACCTGGTACAACAGCATTCTGACAGTAGTTTGCCTCATTATCGCCTTCCAAACTATTAAAGGAATTATCGTTTGGGCAACAACAAAAGCTCAATGGCGCGTGTTAGAAGCTAACTTGCCGCTATTTTTCGCAGGCAGATTTCCCCGCGAATCCTACTGGCGGCTGTGGATAGTATCGGCCATAATTGCCTTGTTGGGAGGATTAACTTGGGGAAATATTCAGCGGGAAGAACGTCTTTGGAATCCGCCTTTACTAATTATACTCGGTGCTGCGGTTGTGGGTGCGGTCATTTCCCCGATCGACTTAACATCTCGTTTTTACCTGCTAGCCAATATTATTGTAGCGGCTGCTAGCTATTGGGCGGGGAGACAAATTAACCCTAAAATAATGAGTTGGATGCCTGCAATCTGGGTTCTTTCCTTCCCAATAGTTTTGTGGTTAATTAAAGGCGGGTTAGGTTTGACAGAAGTGTCAACAAATGATTGGGGCGGTTTAGTATTGACCCTGTTTTTAGCAGTTATTAGTATTGTGCTTTCCTTTCCTTTGGGAGTATTGCTAGCACTCGGCCGACAAAGTTCTTTGCCAGTTGTAAGACTGTTATCAACATTATACATTGAAATTATTCGCGGTTTACCATTAATTGGCATTTTGTTTTTAGGTCAAGTGATGCTGCAACTCTTCTTGCCGCCCGAATATCCGAAATTGGATAGAGTAATTAGAGCGATTGCTGGATTAACGTTATTTAGTGCGGCATACTTGGCGGAAAACGTGCGCGGTGGCTTGCAAGCCGTGCCCAGGGGACAAATAGAAGCAGCGAGGTCGATCGGACTCAATACACCGCTGCTTACAATTCTCATTGTACTGCCTCAAGCACTGCGAATAGTCATTCCGGCGATCGGCGGTCAATTCATCGGATTATTCATGGATACATCCCTGCTGTCTCTATTCGGAATGTTAGAATTAATCGGAATATCCCGCGCAGTTTTAGCAAATCCATCCTATATCGGCAGGTACGCCGAAGTTTACATATTCGTCGGCATCATTTATTGGATATTTTGCTACTCAATGTCACTAGCAAGCCGCAAAATAGAGCGAACATTAGGCGTAGGCGAAAGGTAAAATAATATCTGCGTTCATCCGCGTTCATCAGCGGTTTAAAAACAAAAAAATATGGAAACTAAACCCACAATCGCAGAAAAAGTAATCGTAGCAGAAAACGTCCACAAATGGTACGGACAATTTCACGTACTGCGCGGCGTTAGCATGACCGTAGAGCGGGGCGAAGTCGTTGTCGTGATGGGGCCATCCGGTTCGGGAAAATCGACGTTTATTCGCACATTCAACGCATTAGAAGAATACCAACAAGGTAAAATTACGATCGACGGAATCGAACTTTCCCACGACTTACGCAACATCGAGACAATTCGCCGCGAAGTAGGAATGGTGTTTCAGCAATTCAACCTGTTTCCCCACTTATCAGTCTTGCAAAATGTCATGCTAGCGCCAGTATGGGTGCGCCGCTGGCCCAAGAAAAAAGCCGAAGAAGTGGCGATGCAATTGTTAGAAAGAGTGGGAATTTTGGAACAAGCAAAAAAATATCCCGGACAGTTGTCTGGAGGACAGCAGCAACGGGTCGCTATTGCACGTTCTCTAGCAATGCAGCCTAAAATTATGCTGTTTGATGAACCGACATCAGCATTAGACCCGGAGATGGTGCGGGAAGTGTTAGATGTAATGCGAAATTTGGCTCAAACAGGAATTACAATGGTGGTAGTGACTCACGAAGTCGGGTTTGCGCGCGAAGTTGCCGATCGCATTGTATTGATGGATGGCGGTGTTTTAGTGGAAGAAGCGAAGCCAGAAGAGTTTTTTCAGAATCCGAAGGAAGAACGCACCCGCAAGTTTTTATCTCAGATATTGTAACTGATTCTCAAGTTTAATCGGTGGGTTTGGCGACGGTAGCAGCCGTCAAAATCGGCAGAATTAAGGTAAAATAAAAGAGTGTACAATCAGTCTCTATTTTGCTGAGATAGCTTGCAATGCCATCCACAAAAACTCTGCCGTTAGTTAAAGACTCGGAACGCCTAGAAAGTCGCCTCAAAGAAATTCCGGCGGTTCCTGGTGTATATTTAATGCGCGATGAGAGCGATCGCATCCTTTACATCGGCAAATCCAAAAAACTCCGCAACCGCGTCCGTTCCTACTTCCGCGAAACCCAAAATCTCAGTCCCCGCATCGCGATGATGGTGCAGCAAGTGCGCGAAATTGAATTCATCGCCACCGACACAGAAGCGGAAGCTTTAGCCTTAGAAGCAAACCTCGTAAAACAGCACCAACCTTACTTTAATGTCCTCCTCAAAGATGATAAAAAATATCCTTATTTGTGCATAACTTGGTCGGAGGAATACCCGCGCATTTTTATCACCCGCAAACGCCGCGCAGGTAGTGCAAAAGACCGCTATTACGGCCCCTACGTTGATACAGGGGCACTGCGGAGTACGCTGCATTTAATTAATCGGATTTTCCCACTGCGACAGCGCCCTCAACCGTTGTTTAAAGACCGTCCCTGTCTGAACTACGACATCGGGCGCTGCGTTGGCGTGTGTCAAGGGTTAACTTCGCCGGAGGAATACCGAAAAATCATCCAAAAAGTAGCGATGATTTTCCAGGGAAGAACTCAGGAATTACTCGATTTGTTAGCGCCGCAAATGGAACAAGCTGCCGAAGATTTAAACTTTGAAACGGCGGCGCGCATTCGCGACCAAATTAAGGGTTTGCAGTCTTTGAGTGCAGGTCAAAAAGTATCTTTGCCCGACGATACGGTTTCCAGAGATGCGATCGCACTTGCGGCCGACACCCAGCACGCTTGCGTTCAATTGTTCCAAATTCGTGCCGGTCAATTGGTCGGAAGATTGGGATTTATGGCGGAAATACCCTCCCAACCCCCCCTTGCAAACGGGGGGCAAGAGTTATCTCAACTTTCTCTTTCCTCCTCCCCTTGGCAAGAGGGAGAACGAGGGGGGGTAGAGGCCGGAGCGATTTTGCAGCGGGTATTGGAAGAACATTATCAAAATGTCGAATCTGTAGAAATTCCCAGCGAAATTTCAGTGCAGTACGAATTGCCAGAAGGGGAAATATTAGCAGATTGGTTGAGCAATCGTAAGGGGCGAAAAGTTACAATTTTGACACCGCAGCGGCAAAGTAAGGCTGAGTTGATTGAGATGGTGGAACGCAACGCTGAGTATGAATTGGCGAGAATGCAAAGATTGAGCGATCGCAATTCTCAAGCCATGCAAGATTTAGCAGAGATTCTCGATTTGCCGGAAGTTCCTCGCCGCATTGAAGGCTACGATATTTCTCACATTCAAGGTTCTGACGCCGTAGCTTCCCGCGTCGTATTTATTGACGGTTTGCCCGCCAATCAACACTACCGCCATTACAAAATTAAAAATCCTGAAATTAAATCCGGTCATTCTGATGATTTTGCGAGTTTAGCAGAAGTTATCGGTCGCCGATTCCGAAGATTGAAGGAAGAAGAAAGAGGGAAGATGGAAGATGGATTTAGCGATTTAGAAGAACCGGAAGAAATCAGCAATTTATCCTCGGTTTCTCATACTATTTCCGACAAACCCGACTTAATTATGATAGATGGCGGCAAAGGTCAACTGTCAGCAGTTGTGGCTGTTTTGCGGGAGATGAATTTGCTAGAAGAGTTGCGCGTTGTCAGTTTGGCGAAGCAGCGAGAGGAGATATTTTTGCCGGGGGAATCTTTGCCACTGCAAACTAATTCTGAGCAACCGGGCGTCCAATTATTGCGCCGGGTGCGGGATGAGGCGCACAGGTTTGCTGTGAGTTTTCACCGCGATCGAAGAAGCGAGAGAATGAAGCGATCGCGCCTTGATGAAATTCCCGGATTGGGACACCACCGACAAAAACAATTGTTGGCACATTTTCGGTCGATCGACTACCTCCGTTTAGCGACTCCCGAACAGTTGGCAGAAGTTTCTGGGATTGGCCCGCGTCTGGCGCAGCAAATTTACGATTATTTCCACCCGTAAAGCCTTACGCAGGATGGGAGACGGGGATTGTTGGGGCGAGGGGGCGATCGGGCCGCAAGTCCGGCTTCCGCCCCCGATTCAGCCACTGTGAGGGAAGTATTCAAAAATTTTACACAGGCCTATTGCAATTCCCAGAGACTTGTGGTAAGTTTAGTTTCTGTGCGCGGGCATAGTTTAGTGGTAAAACTTTAGCCTTCCAAGCTAACTATGCGGGTTCGATTCCCGCTGCCCGCTTACTTCTATAAAAAACCTCAAACCAATGACAAATCAACGGTTTGAGGTTTTTTATTGCTGATTTTTTCGGTTGGTGATGGCTCAAGTTGACTAGAAATTGGATACAATCCATACCTACAGTAGGTTTGAGCCGTTCTCTTCTGCTAGCAGGCCCAGAATAGCGTCGATATCAGCCAAGTCCGCCCTCGACTTTTTGCGCCGCGCTTTCAACTGGTTGAGCAAGTCGGCCGCTTCTGGAAATTCTGCGACGGTCGGAGCCGAGTTTTTACTTTCCTCCCGATCGCTCCTATGTCGAAGAGAACGTCAACAGTCACTGGTATCAGTCTACTCATGGAGCTGCATCGCTTTTCGCCAGCGACCGTTGCCGTTCTGGGATTCACGAAAAAATGCCCGTCAGCAGGAGCCGTTTAACACAGAAGAGCGATCGCACCATCACAAGTCCGGTGCTAAGTGAGATCTTGCACCATTCTCAATAAGCTTTTTATGAACAGGCAAGATGCCTGTTCCACAAAGAGTGAATTTTCTTGTGGAACAGGCATCTTGCCTGTTCTTGAGAATGGTGCAAGATGTGAGGTGCTAACCGACATGATATTAAACCATTACTGTGAATCACTACCAAAAATCGAATCGCCGCTGTAGTCGCAGGTCGCGGACTGATTGCGCCCCTGTTGCTTGGCACGGTACAGTGAACGATCGGCGAGCGCAATCAAGTCAGCCGATGATAGTTCCGGAATCGGAATCAAGTTAGCGATACCCATACTAATAGTAACTACATCGCTCACATCAGAGGTTTTGTGAGGAATATGTAAAGCTTTAATAGCAGCGTGAATCCGTTGGGCCACCGAACTCGCTCCTTCAAGATCAGTATTAGGCAAAATGATGCCAAATTCTTCTCCGCCGTAACGCGCCACCAAATCCGCCGGACGGTACACCACCTCTTGCACAGTCTGAGCAAGTTTGAACAAACAATCATCCCCCATTTGATGACCGTAGCAATCATTATAGCGTTTGAAATAATCCACATCAAACAACAAAAGAGAAATAGGTTTTTGTTCCCGGTATAGCCGCTGCCATTCATGCTCTAAGCGGTCATTAAAACAGCGGCGATTAGCAATTTGAGTTAATCCATCAATATTGACCACTTGTTCTAAGAGGTGAGTAGCGCGGGCTAGTTCTTCGTTAGAGAGTGCAAGTTGTTGATTAATTTCTCTCATGCGCGCTTGAGCCTGCTGCCTTTCTGCCAATTCCTTCTGCAACTTCTGAAAAATATCAGCTTGTTTAATGGCGATCGCTAACTGATTAGCAATCTGTTTAACAAGGTCAACTTCAAATTCTTCCCATTGCCGAGGAGCAGAACATTGATGAATACATAACAGCCCCCACAAATCTTGTCCATTGAGCAACGGCGCCACTAAATTAGCCCGAACCGGAAATTGTTTCCAAAGAGCGCGGTAACAGTGTTGAAGGTCAATCTTATTGATATCTTGAACTACCTGCATTCTCCCTTCTTGATATGAATCAGGATCTTGTTCACCAGCACACGGGTCGTTAAATTGATTTCTGCTTATCAATTTACATCCTTCGCCTACGGATTCTGAAACAAACTCACCATATCCAAAATTACTGTCAGGATAGAACTTAAATATGCCGACGCGCTCGGCATCAAGAAACAGGCGAATCTCCTGCGAAGCAATCTCAAAAATTGTAGACAAATCAAGAGATTGACGGATGTGTTGAGTAATCTCTTGAAGTAATATCGCCTTGTCGTACTGTTGCCGCAGAGCCATTTCCGCTTGCTTTTGGGCGAGAGTAGCGGCCTCTGCTGCTTTTTTTGCTTTAATGATTTCACCTTCGTATAGGATACGCTGGCGGATACAGAGCAAGATGCAATTGTTGACGAATTTTCCTCCCTGATTCCGACGCACAGCGTTGATCAGCATGGGTATATCACTACCCTGCTTTGACCTTAATGAGAAGTAAATTTCCTCTACTTTACCGTCCAGCTTCAACAGGGGGAAGAAATGGGTTTGATAAAAAATCCGGCTGGCCATTGGCAGAATGGAGTCCATTTTCCGTTCCTGCAGTTCATCGGTTTCGTATCCGAGTAATTGCAGTAATGTGGCGTTGACCATTAGGATCGTACCATCGTCAGCAAACGAGACGAATCCACAGGGTGACGTGTTGAGTAGCTCGTCTATCTGGTAGGTCATGTTTGCCATACAAATCAGGTAGTATGAGGTGCACTCAAATACTCCTTAATCATGTCGATCGTCTCTTGTGGATGACTCAGGTGCGGGCAATGTCCCGTAGCTTTCATCAGCCGTAGCGTACTTTTAGGCAGGTGGCGGTGGAGATAATGCCCTACCTCGGTGGGAGCTACCATGTCCTCACTACATTGCAATATCAGTGAAGGTACTGAGGCATTCGGTAAATCACTGCGATTGTCAGAGTAAAAAGTCACCTCCGCAAAGCGACTTGCAACCACCGGATCTGTGGAACAAAAACTTGCCTCAAGCTCCTCACTTAACTCAGGACTCTCGTGATTCTGCATCACCATTGGCGCCATAAAGCTGGCCCAACCAATGTAATTTTTCTCCATGATATCCAGGAGATCCTCAATATCTTTGCGCTCAAACCCTCCGTAATAATTTGGTAAATCATTGATGTAGCAGGGTGAAGGCCCTACGAAAATCAGGCGATTAAAGTAATTAGGAGCTTGAATTGAGGACAGAAGGCCGATCATACTGCTGACAGAATGACCGACAAAAATCACATCCGTCAACGCCAATTCTTCACAGATATCGAGGACATCCTGAACATAGCCTTTGAGGTCGCTGTACCGTTCATAACTGTAGGCACTAATATCAGACTGTCCCGAACCTACATAATCAAATAGAATGATTTTGTAGTCCTTCTCGAAAGCCGGTGTTACGAAACGCCACATATTTTGATCGCACCCAAATCCATGAGCAAACATCATGGTCTGGGTGCCTTGTCCAAACACTTTTATATTATTCCGCCGTAAAATTATTTGAGTCATTTGAGCGACACGAGCATTAAATTGATTATAAGACTTTTGCGCGCTTTCATGAGGGAGGAGTGCTGAACCCACATAGTGGTAGACAATAATTCAGGATGTGGGATTAATTGAATTGCAACCTCAGCAATGACAGGCTTCCTCAACATATAACGCTGTCCGATTTCCTAGCCGCTCGCTGGTAACTATTCCCATTTCGCTGAGGTTTCCATTCCTTCGGCAATTGTGCTCAGATTTAAGCCCTGTGGGATTACAACTATGGGTTTGGCAATTCCGCGAGCGATCGGCTCGCTGGCTAAATCGCGGACAAATTAGCGCTCAATTTTGAGCGAGTTCACCGGAAAATTTTTCAGGTTGTTAAAAGCAGCATAGCCAGTGCCCAAATCCTCGACAAAAATCCCAATGCCACGCTTCGAGCCTTGGCTCAAAAGATTGTAGGTAATGTCAACATTAAGCATCATTACAGTTTTCCTAATCTGTAGCTATAGATATTTTAGCTTCATCTCGGTGCGCTCAACAATGCGATCGCTCTTAGCGATTAAAGTCGCTTGGCTGAGCTGACTGGCCGACAGATTCACTGGTATAGTAGGAAGAATTAGCCCTCCTCCTAACTACTGCTGATATTGCCCCCAAGCTTGCTCTAAAATCAATTTGCTCTTCCGGCAAAATCAATCCAGTTTTTTCGGAGATCGGAATAAAGCGATGGCGATGAATCCAACCTACTTCACCAGAATGCGATCGTAGGATAACTTCAACACCAGCAAGGCTAAGATTTTGCCAATCGAGCTGAGCTTGATCGTACAGCAAGTATTGGCCTTCCAAGCAAAATTCAAGGAATTTTCGATTACCAGGGTATTGGATTTGGCCCAAGGTATTGTTCCTGTGTAAAAACTATAGGTATTGAGCCCGAGCCCTTAAAGTAATATAGGGAAATATCTGCTTAGAGGCACAACAGCTTACCCCTAGATTTTTACCACAACCTATTTAGTGGGATTACTATAGCAAAAGGCGCTGATGAAGAAGGCACTAAAAACTCATATTTCAGCAATTAAGAACATCCCAAACATTGTCGCGGTTGCTATAAATATTCACCAACTCCTCAAATTAAAAAAGTTGGGTTCCCTAGCTCAACCCAACCTACTTTTAACGACCAATCACTGCGAACTCTCAAATATCCTCATCGTCTTGATCTTGCACACCCTGGAGAATCCGCGATAGCTCACTCTTCTCATTAATCGTAATCCGAGTCGGAGAACCGCTGATAATCCGTTCGTAACCACGGAACGAATCTTTAATTTGTGGGCCTCTTTCAGTAATGGTGTATTCCCGAATTCCTTTGTCGTGCCAGGAACCGCGCATCTTAAACACATTAATCGCCCGCGACATTTCTCCTCGAATCTCTACATACTGCAGCATGATAATGGTGTCAGTAATCGTAGAAATATGGGAGTCCGTAATCGAATTAGAACCCATAAACTGGTCGCTTGTATTCGTAAAAAAGCCGGTTATTTCTTCCTGCTTCGCAAAACCTGTCACTCCGATCACAAATTGCCTGAAAGCATTATTGCTGACACCCCTAGCTAAGGCCGACAGCGAGTCTATAGCAATTCGAGAAGGTTTGAACTCCGCAATTTCTGATTTAATAGTCTGCAAGTGGTCTTCCAAACCGGCAGATTCCGGGTAAGTGCACAGCAGCTTCAGCATTCCTTTCTGTTCCATTTCCTCAAAATCAATGCCCCAAGAATAAGCATTGCGGAACAACTGAGCCCGCGACTCTTCATAGGCAAACAGCAGCGCCCGATTGCCGTTCATACAAGCATTCTGCAAGAACTTGCTCACCAAGAGCGTTTTGCCGGTTCCCGTTGCACCCGTAGCCAAAATAATCGAGTCTTTGAAGAAACCGCCACCGCACATTTCGTCGAGAGTTTTATCGCCCGAAGAAACCCGCACGTTTGAAGACTTTTGAGTTAATCGCATCGCCCCCAATGGGAAAATATTAATTCCGTCATTAGTCATAGTAAAAGGATATTCACCCTTCATGTGAGTTGTACCCCGCAACTTCAAAATTTCCATTGTGCGGCGGCGGCGTTCCCCTTCCAAAACGTTGCGAACAATCACCACATTATCCGACACAAATTCTTCCACTCCAAACCGCGCCACCGGGCCGTATTCTTCCACCCGTTCTGTTGTCATAACTGTAGTTGCTCCGACTTGTTTGAGGCGCGCAACTAAGCGAAAAATTTCTCGGCGCACCACCGATGCAGCATCGTACTGCTGAAATACGGCGGTAACAGAATCTATTGAAACCCGCTTGGCTTTGTACTTGCGAATGGCGTACTGAATGCGCTCGATTAAGGCTGATAAATCAAAATTTCCTACGATATCTTGACCTTCTGGATCGGGGGAAGCGTCCAAAATAAATAGCTTGCCTTCCTCGATTAACTGTGCCAGATCCCAACCGAAACTGCAAGCATTTTTAATAATATCTGCCGGAGATTCTTCAAAAGTTACGAACACTCCAGCTTCGTCAAAATGGGTAATTCCATTATAGAGAAATTGTACGGCAAATAAAGTTTTTCCCGTTCCTGACGTGCCGCTGACTAGGGTGGTTCGACCGAGCGGCATTCCGCCGTGACTGATGTCATCGAAACCCTCAATCATCGTGCGAATTTTTTCAACTCCTGCCCTTCCCAATCCTTCTCGTTGAACCGTTTGACTAATTTCATTCATGTCGATTTTTGTCAACTCTCAGTATGCTTTAGTTATCACTCATTAACCGCCGATCATGAGTCTTTGTACCCAGCTTTTAGTTTTGGCTCTTGCTCAATAACTAATGACGGCTGACTGCTGACTAATGACCCCGCCCAAAAACGAATACAAGCGCCCGACTCCTGTGGTGGAGAGATAAAAATTTTAGACTTTTTTCAACATCCTCGATTCATCTGTGGAGTAAATCTACAATCGTTCGACGATCGCACGACTCGACGGCTCGACATAGCGCTCGCCGAACGTTTCACGCCAAAGTCTCAAATCTAAAATCGACTGACTGCCATCTGATTATCTTATGAATTCAGGTCTTCTTCGCGAAGTTCTTCATAGAGCAAATCTAATCCTATCAGAACTTTCTCACGATCGGACAAATCGCCAATAATTTTTCGCACCGGCGGCGGCAGGATTTTGGCCAGCGTTGGGGTTGCCAATATTTTGTCCTCTTCTGCTAGCTGAGGATTTTTGAGAACGTCTATGACTTTCAGTGCGTAGACTCCTTGAAATTCTTGTTCGAGGATGTCCTTTAGGGTTTTCAAAGCTCGCACTGAGTTGGGAGTATTCCCCGCAACGTACAGCTTCAGAACATAGGTTTTCTTCAGAGGACTCATGAACTTTTTTAAATGTTGAGTATTAGTTGTCTGATGTTAGTTGTAGTTCTTATTTGTCTTAAATCCTCTGTTCTTTGTTATTTTATAATAATTTCAGCCTCCCGATGATCGCGCGGCCGTTTGTCTTGTCCTTTCTTCTTTGTTAAATTCTCTCTTCTACCTTCTTCTTGCTTGAATTTTGCCCTTTGCTGCCTTCTACCTTATAACCTGAGATGCTTCTTTCGGAATCGATCGTCGGTACATCTCGCACATATGAGCGATCGCGTCAATGAGAGTCAACCGGTAATCGAGCAATATTTCCTCGCTGCGCCCTTCTATTTGTAGCTGTTTAGCAAACTCGTCCATCAATTCCATGTGAATTTCTACAATTTGAGTCACGGGAACATCAGCAAAAAAAGCTAAGTTTACAAATTCATCTATTTGATTGTTGACCGCAGTATCTTGAGAAAAATAATTCAAAACGATGTCGCGATAACTCGACTTGAGTTGCTCCAAAAACTTTTGCTTCTCAGGTGGCGACAGATTTTTCAAAAAAATCTGGGAATTTCTTTTATAATACACACCTAAGTATCCTAATCGCTCCCGTAATTTTTCCGCCAGCCGCCGCTGCTGTCGGCTGAGCAAACTTTGAGCAGTCAATTGAGCTGTCGCATCGCTCTTTGCGGATTGGTAATTGACAGGAACCGGAGTTGAAAGTTTCAGAAATTGTGCGATCGCCTGATCGATACCCGCAACTATTTCGCTCGATCGAGCGATTGCCAGTTGCACCTCAGCAGGGTGATAAAAAAAAGCACAGCTTTCGTCTTGACTCGTGTTGGGGGTACTGGTGCCAGCCTCAAAACCATCTGAATATGGTGCAACTGCCCTTTCATCCTCCCCCGGCTGGGGCGAAAAAATCACAGCAGGCAAAAAGAGCGATCGTTCTTGCAGCTTGCCCAGAAGCGATCGCAGATCCCCATCCACCTCCAAAACCAAACAATCAAGGTGATAATTGTGCTTAAGGAACCCCAAAAACTCCCCTGCCGACTTAATGTGCGTTAAAGCATAGCGTTCGCCCCTCAAAAGCTCGATCGCAGAGGCTACGATTTCCTCGGAGCGGACAAAAATACCGATAGATAGTTGGGAAAGCAAAGCTGTAGGTGCACCACCTAAGTTGCCCGAAAGTGCTGGATCGCTCAGAGTTGATATCTCCCTTATAAAAAACTTAACATTTTAACAATCATCTCAATATTTATTTTAACCAATCTTAACCGCAAAATAAGTGATGAGCTTCTAGCACCTGAAGAATGAAAATGTACTTTTTTGTTTCTGTGTCAAGCACCCTGAGCGTGATTTCTGCAATTAAGCTTAAGCTTTAAAATAATTGCTAGTCGCCTCAAATCAGGCGTAGGCATCGAACTGCCCGGTTTCGGTGCAGATACCGAGCCTGATAGCGAACTGATATAAAACAAATAAGATACAGAAATCCGCAGCTACATTGAGCATCAAAAAAAATATTACTGCTCTCGCGAGCAGACTCTCAGGTTTGTTATGTCACTCACCACCCCCAGTATCAAAAATTTTATGGAGCCAGTGCCGCTGTGCCTCCAAACGGCTGCGCTAGCATCGCTGCGATCCATTTTCAGATCCTGCAACTGCGATCGAGTCGCAGTAGTCAACGAACAGCTACAGCCGCTGGGATTAGTGTATCTCCGCAGCCTGTGGGCTTATGGAGACGATCGCACAAACGACGGGCAACAACCTTTGTCCGAAAGCCCGATCGCGATCGAACCAGTCAGGGCATTACCCGCTGCTATGAGCGTCAGTGAATTCTGGCAGTACCTGCAAACAGAGGAACTGAACATCCCAGCCCGGTCAAACAGCCAAACCGCAGGCATTTCATCAAACAACCCGATCGCCCTGACAGATGGCAGTGGTCAATTTTTAGGAATGCTAGACAGCCTGAGCCTGCTGCAATTCGCCGCACTCAACAGCAGCTCGCTCTGCAGCCTCACAGAGCAGGCAACAGCCGTCAAAGAAATCGAATTAAGGCCGGTTTCCGAAGCCATAGCCAGTGTCCTAGGCGCTCAAGTGCGCTTTCTAGAAGCAGGATTGAAACCTTCGGAAAACCTAAACTCCCTAGTCCAACTACTGGAAAAACTGCCCCTGCCCCTGAGATTGCAAACCCCCACCGCACAAATAGTCAGCCAAAACGCAGCGTGGCGGATTTTGCTCGGATCAGGCCCAGAACCAGTTCCAGAACCAGCAGCAAATTTGGGTAAACACTCGCCCCGCAAACCAAGCCATTTAACAAGCGAATACAAGAGCGTGCAGTTAGAGGCCATCACCAAAGAATGCAGGAGCCTAGTAGGAGCAAGTAGAGCGGGCGATTCCCTGCGGGATAGCTTCGCCGCGCGTGATTCAACAGCAGCCACCAGTTGCCCGCTCCCCTTGTACGCCGCCGCCTCCCCCTCAACCTTAACCGCTCCAGCTTGGTGCCCCACCGCCGGCAAACCAGACACCTACATTTGCGAGTGCCCACAAAAAGGCCAAGAACGGATCTGGCAATTTGTCAAACAACCGCTCTCAGACCAGCTAATTTTAGTAATGGGACAAGATGTGACCGAAGAACATTTAGTCGCCAAAGAACTAGCAGCGAAAAACGCAGATTTAATCCACCTCAACCGACTAAAAGACGAATTTTTATCCTGCATCAGCCACGAACTAAAAACCCCACTCACGGCTGTCCTCGGTTTGTCCAGCCTTCTCAAAGATAAATTGATCGGAGAACTCAACGACCGCCAAACACGCTACGCCAAACTAATCCATAAAAGCGGGCGGCATTTGATGACAATAGTTAACGACATTTTAGACTTGACCCGGATGGAAACCGGGCAGCTAGAACTAATTCCCGAACAAGTAGAAATAGCAGCAACCTGCCAAAGAGCCTTTGAACAAGCAAAACAACTGCAACAGCAAGAAGAAAAAAACCCGCCCGAACCCAGCAAAACTGACGGCACAGCAAACGCAGAACCCTCCGCCCAAATAGAATTTACACTCGAAATAGAACCGGGACTGAGCCAATTAATTGCCGACGAACTGCGGCTGCGGCAAATGCTCGTCAACCTCCTTTCCAACGCCCTAAAATTCACCGAACTCGGCGGCAAAATCGGATTGAAAGTAAATGTTTGGGAAGGCTGGATCGCATTCACTGTTTGGGACACTGGAATCGGCATCCCCGCCGACAAACAGCACCTGATCTTTCAGAAATTCCAACAGCTAGAAAGCCCCCTCACCAGGCGCTTTCAAGGAACCGGACTGGGACTGGTACTGACTCAACGCCTAGCTCGGCTCCACGGCGGAGACGTTTCGTTTATTTCCTCAGAAAACCAAGGCTCTCAATTTACCCTGCTGCTGCCACCAAATCCTCCGGGAAACAGCAGCGAAGAAGTCTTGCCACAGGAAGCCGCTGAGGAAGAATTATTAAAACCCCAATATCCGACTCTGATCGCCAATTCTCGCTCTCGTTTAGTATTAATAGTCGAAGCAGTTCCCAAATATATCGAAGATTTAACCAACGTCCTCTCGGGTTTGGGCTACCAAGTAATAGTCGCCCGTTCCGGCACCGAAGCGCTGGAAAAAGCTCGCAGGTTCAGTCCAGAAGCGATTTTCCTCAACCCGCTGCTGCCGCTGCTGTCCGGTTGGGACGTGCTGACGCTGCTCAAGAGCGACCCGGATACCCGATCGATTCCGGCGATTGTCACAGCAACCAGAGGCGAAAAAGAACGGGCCAGTGTCAACCGAGCCGAAGGCTTTTTGAGCTTGCCGGTGGAAGAACCCGCTTTGCGGCGGCTGCTGACCGACTTGATCGGCAAAAGTAATGCTAGTAGCGCCAAAGTGAGGAGTTCTTTAACCGTGTTGTGGCTCAGCCCGCAAAACAGTTCCTCTCAAGGTTCCGCTTTACTCCTCAACCCCAACTACTGCCGCGTTTTAGAAGCAGACGACCTCGGCCAAGCAGAACTCGTGGCACGAATTTGGAGGCCCGACGCGATCGTTTTGGACGGTACAAGTCAACTGCAAAACCCCTTAGCTTTTATCGAACAGTTAAGTCGATCTCGAAATTTGGGTTCTCTCCCCTTGGTGACTTTAGACCCCGCAACTACCCAACTGGCAAATCAAGTCAAAGGATTGTCGGTATTTCCCTGTTTGGCTACCCGTAGTCCCGACGACAGTGAAACTTCAGGTACGGGGTTGGTGGGCAGTGCGTTGTGGCAAGTGATTCAAGTCGCTGCTGGCATGAGTTGGAAGCCCAGCATTTTATTAGCCGACATTTCGACTTTACCCGATTTGCACCGCACTGCTGGGGGGAATCCGACGGGAGAATTGGAAAATCGCGATCGAGCGAAAAATGGCGAGATTCCCGTTCCCAATTCCCAGTTTTCTAGTCCCAACCTTCAAGCTTTGATTCAGTACATCCAAACCGCAGGATTTCGAGGGTCGATCGCTCCTTCCTGGACAGAAGTTTTGCAGCAGTTGCAATATCAAAGCGTTGACTTAGTTTTGCTGTGCTTGCGAGATGCCCCCTCAGAATCAACCGCTATGCTGCAGGCCCTATCGAACCTGCGGCAAATGGCAGTCAAACTGCCAATTTTAGTCTGGGATTATCGCTCTGCGGTAAATTCGGAATCCGAGGCGATCGACTTTCTACTGCAAGAAGTATCTGCCAAAATTTTGCCTTCTTCTTTATCGGCAGCACAATTGTTAGAGCGAATTCAACAGACTTTATTGACTCACTCAATTTCCTAAAAATCAAGAATTTACCAGGTTTGTAGTGAAGACTTCATTCCTCTCTAAACCCGTAAAGACAAACTGTTGTTTCTGAGGTAAAACAGAATTTGGGAACTCTTTAAGTGTCAACCGCGAAGGGTTATTTATTAACTCATTCAAGTTTAGATTAACTAATAATTTTGCCGATTTGTAGTGAGGCGAGGAGTCGTCTATAAAACAGTGAAGAAAAACGGCGATCCGGAGTGTAAACATAATTTCAGAAATATTTAAATGAAAACCGCGAAGTGTTACGTGTCAAGAAGCAATATCAAAACTCAAAAATATGAGTTATTATAGGCGATCGAGAAACCCTTATATTTTTTTCTGGGGCTGTACAGTGCCTAATCGCATTCCTTTAATATCTCTGCTACTCGCACTCGGTTTGTGGACAATGCCCAAGCCTGCTGTCGCACAGGCACTCCTGCCTTACACCCTGCAAATTGACTCGGCCCAACTCGACCAAACGGCCTTGAGCCTTGCAGAAGAAGCGGTGCAGTTAGCCAGACTCCAGCAGTACCAACTCGCCGTCCCCAGAGCCGAACTCGCCACACAGTTAGCTCCCAAGAATGCTCAAACTTGGACTTTGTTAGGCAGCTTGTACCTTCAAGTCGAGGAGTTTGACAAAGGCATTGAAGCTTTGGGGCAAGCTCAATCTCTGTCGCCAGAAAATCCCTCAATTAAATTTGTCTTGGGAGAAGCTTACTTTCGGAAAGCGAACTACGAGAAAGCAGCCGAATATTTGCAAGCCGGGTTGAAACTAAAACCCGACACTCCAGGTGCATTATTTGATTTAGGCAATGCTTTTTATAAGCTGAAGCGGTTTGATCAGGCGATCGCCCAATACGAAAAAGCCTTTGCTTTAGAAAAAAACCTGTGGCCTGCTATTAACAATATCGGGTTAGTCAAATACGAAATGGGAGATGTTGATAGCGCCATCAAACGCTGGCAAGAAGCGATCGTGATCGACGACAAAGCAGCAGAAGCAATGCTAGCTCTAGCAGTAGCGTTGTACACCAAAGGTGACACAGAAAAAGGCTTAGCGATGGGAGAAGCAGCTCTGAAACTCGACAAACGCTATGCTACCGTAGAATATCTCAAAGAAAACCTCTGGGGCGATCGTCTGATTGCAGATACCCAAAAGTTGCTAGCCACTCCTGAAATGAAGGCAGCACTGGCTAAAATTCAAGACGCCCCACCCCCTCCCCAAATGTTGCCTTAATTGTAGTTAACTTGGTAGTGAGGACTTCAGTCCTCAAAGCCTTTTTTAACTGATAACCAACTATCTTATTCAGGACTAAGCTGTCGCGCATTTAAATTGCATATTCGAGGCGGGCGGGAAACCCCACAAGAGTTTTATTGTTTTTTGACATACAATTTAAATGCCGCAACAGCTTAAAACCCACAAATAGTTGAATACGTTATGGGTAGGGGTAAGGTGCGCGCACAGCGAACCCTACAGATAGAGTTGCTGCGTAAGTTCTATTATTGCCACGAAGAAGTCGCTCTCTTCAATTCTCCAATCTAAAATCTAAAATCTAAAATCTAAAATCCCATGACCTCCCTAAGCTGGACAGAATTAGAAGCCCTCACAAACTTTGAAGTCGATCGCGTCAACGGGCCAACGAACGCCCAAGCCCGGTTGCGCCTGTTTGGTAAAACCGAATCCGATGTGCGAGTCATCCTGTACCGCGATAACCATGCTTGGTGTCCCTACTGCCAAAAAATCTGGTTGTGGCTGGAAGAAAAACAAATCCCCTACCGCATTGAGAAAGTTACTATGTTCTGCTATGGGGAAAAAGAAAGCTGGTACAAGCGCAAAGTGCCATCGGGAATGCTACCGGCGATCGAACTAGACGGCCGCATCATCACCGAAAGCGATGATATCTTAATCGCCCTCGAACGAGTCTATGGCCCCTTGGGTTTGGGCATGGAAAACCCCGCAGTAATACCAATGCGGCGGTTAGAGCGACTGCTATTTAGAGCCTGGTGCTCTTGGCTGTGCTACCCAGCAAGTTCAGCCAAAGTAGAACAGCACAACCGCAACCAATTTATCAGCGTCGTCACCCAGGTAGAAAAGGCTCTCGCCAGCACCCCCGGGCCTTATTTCCTCGATGAATTTGGCACTGCGGATGTCATCTTTACCCCCTACGTCGAACGCATGAATGCCAGTCTTTACTACTACAAAGGCTACTCGATGCGCGAAGAAAACCCGCGCTTTGCTGACTGGTTTGCGGCGATGGAAACCCGCCCTACCTATCGCGGCACTCAGAGCGATTTTCACACCCACGTCCACGATTTACCACCTCAGATGGGCGGGTGTTATGAAAACGGCGAACCTCAGATGCTACTCAATAAAGCCCGCGTGGATAATGGGCCTTGGGCTGGATTGCCAGATGTGATGTATCCAGAACCGGAAACCTCCCGCGCTGAAGCACTTCATCGCGTCATTAAGCACCAGCGCAACATCGTTCGAGTCAATCCTGCTGATGACAGCTTATTCGATGAGGCTTTGCGTTGTGCTTTAACTTTGATGATGACTGGCGAAGTTTGTACGCCGCCGAGTGGTTCTGATGCGGCTTTGCGGTATTTGCGCGATCGGGTGAATGTGCCCCGTGATATGTCCATTTACGCGGCCAAGCGGTTGAGGGAAGCGTTGGAGGAAACGGCGGCTTTGGTGGGTGATGGCCAAGGTTCTCCGATTCTGCTGAAGCATCGGCGAGATCAAGATCCGGCTAATTTTGTGTAGGGGGCGTCTGGTGGATTTGCTCAAAGGTTTCTACAAACACGACATTACAATTTTGTAAGGTACGATCGGATTATTTCCTAGACTGTTTCAGAGGCTATGGGTATGGTTTCAGTATCCAACAACCAACCAATTATTATTCGTACAGAGCGCGGACTGACAATTTCAGGTACGCGCATCACTCTCTATGATGTGATGGACTACGTGACGGCTCAGTATCCCGCGAAGTTTATCCGTTCCTTGTTTGACTTAACAGAGGATCAGATTAACGTTGCTTTATCTTACATTGAGGCAAATCGTGCAGAAGTCGAAGCAGAATATCAAATTGTTTTAAAGCAAGCTAAGGAAATTCAGCATTACTGGGAAGAGCGCAATCGCGAACATTCTGCCCGCGTTGCAGCGATGCCACCCAAACCCGGTCGAGAGGCTCTTTGGGCAAAACTTCAAGAGCAGAAAGCCAAACACGAACTAGAAGCATGAATTTTCTGATCGATCACAATCTCGGAGGTCATGCAGAGATTTTATTGGGCAATATTGCGAGTCAAGGCTGGTTAAATCTACTCCCAATTCGTTTTGTCACCTTCAAACAGATGAATTTGTCGATCGACAGTAACGATCGAGTTGTGTGGCGACTTGCTCAGGCAAATCAGATGATTTTGCTTACTGCAAACCGCAGCATGAAGGGTGAAGACTCCCTGGAACAGGTGATCCGAGAAGAAAATACAGTGGATTCCCTACCTGTGATTACGATTGGAGATGCCGATCGATTTTTAGCCGATCGAGTCTATCGAAATCGTTGTGTTGACCGTATTCTGGAAATCTTGCTGGATATCGAAACCTGGATGGGCGTTGGTCGTCTTTTTGTTCCGTAGGGTGAGCCAATAAGTAAGGCAGTGCTGCTAGCCGAACAAGCCAAAAAAACTGAGTTTTCAACACTATCGAGTATTTTTTATGAAAGTATCTATCTCTTTGCCTGATGAGCTAGTGCGTTACATTGACGATCGTGTAGAAAATCGCAGTCGGCTAATTGAGCTTTTATTGCAAGCGTGGCGTAAACAACAAGAACAGCAGGCAATGGTAGAAGCCTGTTTATTGCTGGATGAACTGAGCGATGAATTAGCCGATGAGGAGGAAGCATGGCAGCAAGCAGCGATTACCGACTGGGAAGCATCTGGCTCGTGAATTTCGCCCCCTCAGTCGGTACAGAAATCCGCAAGAGTCGATCGGCGGTAATTATTTCAGGAACTGCTCTTTAAGTCCAAAGGGGCAACAAACTCTTATAGGAAAAGTTAGGATTAGGCATGGTCAATAGCGAAACAACAAGCCTGAATGTAACAACCTCCGAACTCAGCCTGCTCTCTCAGTTAGATGAGTTAAGGAGTGCTTGGCAGGAAATTCATCCCCAGCAAGCAGAGGGTGGTTTACTGGCTTTGAGCGGATTTAATTACCAATTCCTGTTGACACTGCTGAAAATTGTTCGTCAATGGAAAGACGCTTCTGAAGCCGAGCGCCAAGACCAGAATACAGCTCATAAAGTTCTCGCGGAAGCTATTTCAGATATTACTGAATCAGGTACAGTTGTTACCCTTACACAAGCAAAAAAAACTCTTTCAGAGGGCCCAATTAGGAAGGCACTTGATGAATTTTGGGACATTTTCGAGCTTGCCTCTGACCGTACACCAGGCTTAATAAACCGCTTACGGTTCGTAATCTCTGGAGAGTTTGAGGGTGATAGGAATCCCAACCAGGTTATTCAAGGATGGGGTGTTATATCAAAGCAAGACCAAGCACAAAAACTCACTGACTTCAAAGCTCTTGTCAGCTCTGAGCTTGTTCCTGACCCAAGATTAGAGTTAACGACTGAGTTAGAAAATCTTTCACGGGATGAGGATACAGAAACAACTATAGGACGATGGCTGGGCTATCTTCTTCAACTTGGTTCAGGCTTATCTCCTGAGCGTATAAGCGCTCTTATATGGCGGGAACTCATAAATGATAAAAGCTTGGAAGCGTTCCGAGCAACACAGGCAAGATTATTCAGCCAATCCCGCTATCGACTTTGTGTTGTTCGACATACACTCGGTGGCAGTCTGTCTCTACCTAGGACAGATTTACTCTCACAGCTACAAGCATCTGTACTCACGAAGCGGATAACCCTTCTCATCGGGCCATCGGGATCTGGAAAATCAGCACTTTGCAAGCTGGCTATGCAAAAAAACTTTCCAGATTATACGCGCTTGTTTCTCCATCCATCTGACATTATTTCCTTCACAGAAACCCCAGACTCCACATCTAGCCGAGATACAAGACGTATTGATGCACTCTTAACAGCTCAGGTAATTGAGAAGCCCATCATCATCATAGATGACCTGAGTGATGTCAATGATCAAAGCTTTGATTGTGTACTTAACCTTCTTCAAAATGCTTTGGCTAGCGAGACATCAACGGATGTGCGTTTCGTTCTCGTGGCGCATCTAGATGCTGAACGCCGAGTTCGTGACAAAATTGATGCTCGACTTGGCGCAGAACTTTCTATTGATGTTGTTAAGTTACCACAACTACCTATTAACGATCTTCAGTCATCTCATACTTTACCAGCCGGCGTTGCTAGTCTTGTTCAACGCGCTGATGAGTTTGGGCCTGCCTTGAACCTTAAGCTTCTTGACTGGCTGATTAGTAGCGTTGAGCAGGATGATATCAATACTTCAGCCTTCCAAAATGACCTAGACCTGCTTGCTTGGTTCTGGCGCTCTCATGTAGGAAATGGACGTGATGACAGTCAAGAAGGTCGTGCGCTAATTGGCACAGCGCTTTCATTAGCCAATAAATTTACTCCTGATCTGTCTCTCTATGACTCTGGGATTAATTCCGGAATTCTAGATACCTTGGTGCGGCGAGACTGTCTTCGAGTTGCAGAGGAAAAAGTAGCTGTCACACACCGTTTTGTAGGAGACTGTGCCAGGTTTCGCTACCTTCTGGGGAAACGTCGCGAACTAGATGTCAGTAAGCTTGCAACGAAGCTGAGAAATCCTCTTTGGTCTCAGCCAGTGCGCTGGTTTGCTTTGTATCTTGCGATGAAATCAGAAGAGAGTGAAACATGGCGGGAATTGCTTCAAGAGGCAAAGGAAGGTAATCATTTACAGCTTATTGACTTACTTCTCGATGGCGCGATATTGAGCAGACAGCCAAGTTCAGTTCTCCAAGGCTGTTCCGGCGAACACCTTCCTTTTTTCATCAAGCATCTCATCTCTCGTCTTCTAGCGATCGCAACTTTTCCAAATCCAGCCCTTGCAGGAATCTCTGAATCTACGTCTGTGGGCACAAGGCTGGTCATACAGGAGCAGATAACGGGAATTCCAAAAGCGCATTTGTGGGAACCTGTGTGGCGATGGCTCTTATCTCAAAATCCAGAGACTGTAATCGAGGAATCTTGTTTAGTTTTCAGAGTGGCTGAGGCTTGGCTGAACTGGGGAATATTTGCAGAAAAATTTTCTTTCCGCGTTGAGGTTGCAGAGTTTGTCCTTAACTTGCTGCAAAGAATATTGCTGCCCGATCCCGATCCACCCGATCCTGTACCAGAAGCGCGAGTAGACAGTTGGGAAGACCTAAACCAGATAATCGAGCTAAGACAGAAAGGAGCGTTACCCTTCCCTGTCCATAAAAAGCAATACTATTTACGTGATTTTTCATCAAATGCTTTTGCCTGTATAGTGTTTGCGCTCAAGATTATTCCAGAACGTTCAGCCTGGTTTTTGAAAGTTTTGGCAGGACGAGAGATTACACCAGCAAATAGATTAGAAGCAACTGAAACCTCTTTTTCTTTCACTAGACATGGTGTAGGCGTGCTTGAGCCTCCACATCCAAAAGGGTCATCAGGGCGGGTTGATCGTCAGTTCCGCAAATTCATGCTTAAGCAAGGAGGTAGATATCTCAATTTTGTAGTTCGTGTCAATCCACAACTAGGTGCTGAATTACTTTTAGCTCTGACTATTTCACCGCCTGGTTATCGCTATGAGTTCGAGCGCTCCTCTGAACAGTTAGATGACGATCTTGGAACAGAAGGCTCTGATGATCTTGATGTCTGTACATTCAAGTTTTCCGCAATTCTTTATCTGCTTCAAATAGATGAATCTCTTGCAGTTGATGTTATTGCAAGCCTTTGTAATGTAGCCACAGATTATTGGCATGAGCATCGCTGGGCAAAGAACAAACTGGAGGGTATGCCAGAAACTGATACTGATGGCGTAACTTTGCTTATTGGCGAGAACAGAAAAGACTTCAAAGGTGGTCGTCATGCTTTGTACTGGCATCGCAAGTATCCTTGGTCTCCAGATATTGTCGCTTGTTTCTTAATGACGCTAGAGGGATGGCTCTACAGTCGTCCGACTAAAGCAGCACTCGAACGTTCTATATCAATTATCTTTGAGCATGCTGACACTGTTGCAATGCTTGGGGTACTCATTTCGCTGGCTAAATGCGATCCCAATCTTTTGAAAGGTTCCTTACTACCTCTACAGTCGTCATTACAACTTTGGGTATGGTTAGAGTTTGAATTAATTGATCGGGGACAAGATTTTGCATTCGATTTTGGGAAGGCATGGAGCCGACTGTCAAACGAGGAATCTCAAGAGTTAGCTGAATTTCATCAGTTATCTCACAGAAAAATTCCCCTTTTAGAGAAGATAGCACTCCCAATGTGGCTAGAGAGAGACATTCCTTTTGATGCAACATCTCAGATTTTGGCAGACTGGGATAATCACCAACTTAATTTTATTCCAGCGGTCAGTCGCTATCGTGCATTAAAAATCCGAGCTTGGTTTGAGGGCAACAACTGGGTGCCGGAAGAGGATGAACATGGAACTAGAATCTTTCACTTCGTCGGTACTCTACCTCCAGATGCTGAAGTTGAGGCTAAAGCTGAATCTGCACTTTGGAATCTTCAGCATCTTGAAATCGTAATAATGTGCCGAAAAGTTCTAGATGGTGAGTTGCAAAAGACACCGGAACTAGATAGGGAGTTTGTTACTCTTCTGACCAGTGAAGAACAGCTTACTTCCCTACAAGAGCGCCTTGGAGAAAAAGCTTTTATAGATATAATTTGGGCAGCGATTGCTGTTATTCTAGAGTTTCCTATTGATAATCTCAACCCAGAACTGGAGAACTACATCACTGATTATGCTAGTGATTTTTCTCATCTACCGATAAGTTTAGATGACGGCAATCGTTGTCAAAATTATAATAGGGATGCTGAAGCTTTTCTCGCTCATGGGGCCCCTAAATTACTGCGAAGATGCAAATCTGAAACCTTACTTCGATCATCTGCTTTCCGTTGCTTTATTGGTGTCCGCAATTGCAATACATCTGCTTTTATGAGTTCATGGATAAGAGAATATGGGCTTGTTCACCCTCTCACCCAAGAACTCATCAATATTGCACCCCGAATAGCCCGCCTCCTTTTCCTGACTTATGCAGTACCCTATGCTGAAGAAATAAGCAAACGAGAAAAGCCTCAAATTGAAGAGGTCTGGTCTAGTTTACAAAAGGATTTTGAAGAGAAAAAAAATTCAGGAATTTCTCTAAGTGATGTTTCTCAATGGATTCCAGAAATACTTATCCAACCTCTGCAACAACAACCTCGCTGGTTACACAATTACTTTGATTGGGATTTTTTAGCGGCAGCGTTGATTCCGGTGCTAAAAGCAAAGCCAGATAGCGAGATAGAGCTGGATTTAATCAGTTTATTACGCGAGCAAGTGCTTTTTGCTTTGTTGCACGAAAGGGCAACAGTTTATGTAGATAACAAAGCAGAGCAAGAAGAGGATGGAGATGATTCTGTAGAAACACAACTTTATTCTGCTCAATCTCAAATAATACATACAATAGTAAAATCCAATTCTACCGAATTTGCTACAGGAATTAATGTAATTCTCCAGGTGTTTAAAACAGTTGAACTGGTAGATTGCATTGTTTTAGGTGAGGTTATAGATACTTTAAGTTACTGCATTGTTGAGGAAAATTCTTCGGATATAATTGACCACTCATTTAGAAAATACACAGCTTGTACAGTGGGAGAATATCTGTTTGGCCTTAGAAACCAGCAGGAGCCAAATCTGCGATTCTTCGGTAGTGTCAGAGATATTTGGGAAAAATTGATTGACCTGCTGTGGCAATGGTCTAAGAAAAATCTTCAGTATGCAACTCAAGCAGATCAATGGCTTATGGAGTTTTTAGAGCGTTTTCAAGAAGTATTACTTCCTGATAGGTGGTTGAGAAGAAAATTGTACCGTGTTGGCACATCAACGAATTATAGACACTTCCGCCGTTTACTTTTCAAAATGCTCATCCAAAACCAGGAAATCTTACCCACTAGCAGAAATGACGAAAGTGAACTTTTAGTTCAACTTCTTGCTGAACTCTGGGATTCAGATCCCAGTTGGATAATACATAGCCCACTTCGACGTAGTGGTCTGAGAACTTTGTTGGGGCAGTTACAGGAAATTGACGCGCTAGGCGCAAGAAGACTAGGGGATGAGATAGCTAATTCCTTAGCAAATGGCTCTGATTGAACCAAGTATTGATCCAGATTAGGTTGAAGAAAACGACAAGGTTAATTGTACTCAAGCAAAAGACGAGGTTTTAGCGATCGCACTACTCGATCGATTCTGAATAAACCGATCGGGAACAACCATACCGCCCTCAGTTTCCACATCAAAAAGCACCAATTGTTTGCGATCATCCTTTTTGTGCATTCCCGCAAACGAATTAGCACAAAAAAACTCTGCAAACACAGTAATTTCAGGGCAGTGATACAGTTCATTCTCTCGGAATTTTGAAGAGGTAAAAAGTTAAGCTTAAAAACTTAACTTTTTAACTGATATTCAAGTAGCCTCGACGAACAAACCGCTTCGAGCAAACTCCTCTTCTTCAGGAGTAAAGACAGGAGCTTCATCCACAAGGTCAGGGTCAAAGTAGTATATCTCTTGTAGGAATTGCCCCGTGACGATCGCCTCGTCCAACTCCTGGATGTAATCTTGAGCAACTAAGCATACCTCCTTGATGCTTTCCTCATCCCTCTTATCCAACAGCTTATGCAATATTGCTCTCACCCCTGTCAGTCGTGCTGCGGGCTTGAGGATACCGTAGAGGCGGTACATCCGATCGGTGGCAATGCTGATTTGTTTGAGGGCTTTGGCTTGTGCTAGCTCAGACTCAATGCTGGGCCAATAACGGGTGGTGTAGAATGCTTCCTCATCCTTTTGATACCACTCCTCGGATCGCGCAATTGAGGAGGAGACAGTGTTGTGCAACTTCCAGAAGAATAAGCGCAGGGACGGGCCATCTACTACGGTGGACAGCTTTGCCTCCATTGATACCTCAAAGCTATTGAGACGCGGGTCGCGCCCAAGCACGAGGTACTCCACAGGGTAAATTTCCACCTCCTTATTCTGCACGACGTAGGCGTTGAGGTGGTGGCGGCAGTAGGGGCAGGGATACATACTGGCAAACAGGTTGAAGAAGTGCTTGAAGATGGCCACCAGAGTTTTTTGCTGTTCTGGGGTCTTGGTAGAGACTATCTCAGCCGTAGTGTGCAAGAAACGCCACACCGCAGGGCCAATATAGTAAGGGAAGCTAACCCGCATTTGTGAATTCTTTACTTCAGTGCGATCGATATACACATCGATGAACGCCACATATTGCGAGAGTTCGCCAGACTCGCGCCCAGACTCTAAGCGTTCGCGCCGTTTCTGTATCCCATTGAGGTAGTGGTGCGTCAAGCGCCATGCCTGTTGAAGCATCAGCTTCTGTTTTGGAGCGCATTTGGGAAAGCCTTCTGCAACATCCGCCCCATAGCGCCCAAATTCCCCTGACGTTTTAGTCGCTTCGTACCACTGGTTTAAAGCTGCTTCATCAGGCACCGTGTTGAAGGGAATGTCTGCTTCGGTAATGACGCTGAAGGCAGCCAGCAACTTCGGCATAAAGTCTTCATACCAATATGCTAGTGGCATCATCGCACCATCTATTTGCTCTGATGCCTCCGAGAGGATGACGCGGTTCCACTTCTTCAGGTACTCTGTGGGATCTCCCTCGGATTTGGCTGGTGGCGCTGCCATGTTCTCACTCAGCTCCAAGTTTCGCAGTCGGTTGAGTTCGTTGATGGCAAGCACACCCTCGGCAATGTCACGCAAGTTGAGACTATCCTTTTTGATGGTCATGGCCAACTCGACTGCCGCCCCAAACTTCTCCTTGGCGGTGGCAGACTTATCCCGCGCCTGCAACATGGCTTGTTCTTGGGCCAACATTTCAGGAGTTTTTTCTATGGTTTTCCAGTTCTTGATGCGATGCTCTAGTCGGGCATATTCATCTTCGAGCGATTTAACTACTGCATCCAGTAGAGGGTTGCACGCCGACTCTACTACACCCAATCCTTTATAAAGCGCGATCGCACTCCTGACAAATCGCACAAAATCAGCAATTCTGTATGGCAAGTCTCTCACGCACAGGTGAGTCTCGTGGTTGGCACAGAAACTCTCGCGGAAGCTGCGGTAGGCTGCTCCCTGGATCAGACGAAACAAACCAATCTGCATCTCCAAGCGGGACGTACCGCGCTTCTTCTCACCTTGTGGGTGTTGGGCGAGTAGTTCTTTTAGCCGCGCTATTTCTCGATTGCAACCGGTGGGTGGTTCTTGTAGATCTTCTAGATTAGGTTCAATAGTGGCAGAAGCTGCCTCGTTGACAGCAGTGGTTATACTTTCGAGCGCAGCCGCAGCCTCTGTACTATCTGAAATTTCGGTTATCTGTGTACTCACAACCGGAACCGGCAAGTCTTGATCTCCTGTTGCGATCTCTGACTCATCGGGTACCAGTGTGCAGAATTCCTCAAAGTCAATTAAGGCATTGCCGTCATGGTCTGCCTCTTTGATGATCTCATCAAGCTCTGGCTCTGTCAGCCCAAACGGGCTCATCACATCCTGCATCTCGTTTTTACTGATTTGACCGGTACCGTTTTCATCAAATACACTAAATGACATTTTGAGACGACTCTGGCGATCGCCTTGCTGGGACACCATCAGCATTTTGAATTCCTCAAAATCGATACTGCCCGACGAGTCTAAGTCCACTTCCTCGATCATGTCGCGCAGCTCGGTTTCGTTAGGACTCTGGCCTAGCGATCGCATCACTTGACCGAGTTCTTCTGATGAAATAGCACCGCTCCCGTCCGCGTCCAATACTTTGAACACTTCCCATAACTTTGCCTCCTCTTCTTCAGTCATGACTGTTTTTTCAAATTCCACAGAGGTCATACTAAATTCTCCCTATTTTTTTTATTTTATGTCTATTAATTATGGCCAATATAACTAGGTAAGCGCCAAAAAACAATAATATTTTGTAAGCTTTTGTAGGGGCTGGTTTAGCCTAAAATCTATACTAAGAGAGATGTTATTTGTGCAACACCAGGTCTACCATGTATTTTTTACTTTAATCCACTTACTTTAATTGCGGATGAATTACGCAACTGTTACAAATGATACTATAACTAAGCATAGTTACCAGCGTTATCGCAATGATTGGGCGTTTTAGTTGGTAAACTAAATAGTTAGAAAGCCATCAGGATTTAAGTGGAGCAAGAGTTGTGGCTCTTGACATTTGACAGCTTAAAGTGAGTTGATAAACAGAAAAGTGCCCTAATATCTCGAAGATAGATAGGGTAGCCACTTGGCTCAACTTTGTAATTCCGATGAAACGCGGATTTGAGCGGATTTGAGCTGAAGCAGTTATAGTACGATCGAATAGACTGAAGGGCGAGATCCTTTTGCATCAGGATTTGAGTTAAAAGTAGACGCAATATTCGGTCATATTTGAGTGAAGTTAAATCATCTAAGCTGTTCGGGATTTAAATTGTATGTCAAAAAACAATAAAACTCTTGTGGGGTGGGCGTCCCGCCCGCCTCGAATAGGCAATTTAAATGCGCGACAGCTTATGATAGCAATCCTATTTCATTGGTGAACAATTTTTATGCCCAGCACGCGATCGAGTCGAGGAGGGGGTTTTAACGATTTCCCCCCTTCCCCTTCTAATTAAAAATCCCTCAGTTGAGCAGTTTGAACCGGAACTTCTTTAATCTCGGCACCGCGGCGCACCTTCAGTTGCAGAATTTGACCGATTTGACTGTTTTCCACCAAATTTTGCAACTGTTCGGGCTCAGTCACTCCCTCACCGTCAATTTGAACGATGACATCCCCCTTGCGAATCCCTGCTTCCTCAGCAGGCGTATTTGGCACAACTCGCATCACTAACACCCCTTTCACTTCCGGCACAATCAAAGGAGCATTGGGGTCAGAATTATTCTCTATGGCCATTTCAGGAGTCAAAGCAATCATCTGAATCCCCAAAAACGGATGGCTGACTTGTTCCCCCTTGGCTAACTGCGCGTAGATGGCCTTGGCTTTGTCGATCGGAATCGCAAACCCAATACCCATTGCATCGGCTCGAATCGCCGTGTTGATGCCAATCACTTCTCCTCTGCTGTTTAACAGGGGGCCACCGGAATTGCCGGGATTGATGGCGGCGTCGGTTTGAATGAAATCAAGCCGCTTGTCGGGAATGCCGACGGCTGCACTGGAGCGTTTGAGGGTGCTGATAATGCCCAAGGTGACGGTGTTGTCAAATCCCAGGGGGTTGCCCACGGCGATCGCCCAATCTCCCACTTTCACCGCGTCGGAATCTCCCAAGGTGGCCGTCGGCAGGTTTAATTGCTTGGTATTAATTTTGACAACAGCCAAATCTGTTACTTCGTCAGTACCTTGGACTTCTCCTGGAAATGTCCTGCCGTCGTTTAAGGTGACAGTCACTCGATCGGCTTTGTCAACTACGTGAGCGTTGGTTAAAACAATCCCGCTTTTGTCAATGATGAAGCCGGAACCTTGACCGCGTAAGCGTTCTTGTCTAGGGGTCATGCTGCGTAAATCTTCTCCCAAAAATCTGCGGAAGAATGGGTCTTCCATTAAGGGGTCGATGTTGCGACTGACAGTGCGCTCGGTATCAATGCGGACAACTGCCGGCCCGACTCGATCGACAGCCGCCGTCACAAAACTTCCCGTATCCGCTGGCAATTCCCCGCCGCGCAGCGCTAACTGTTGCGGATTCGGGGGGGTGGCGGGGGAACTCTGGAACTGTAAGTTGGGCGGATTTGTGCCATCAGCGGCGGCAGCGGGTGCAGCATTGATACCCAGCGCACTCAGGGCGATCGTCATTCCTAAAATTAGGGCGAACCAACGAGCACCGATTCGAGGTGTGGGGCGAAAAAACTTAAATAGTCGCATAGCGTCAATCTTTGTTAGTCTGGGTTAGTCTGGTAAACGTGTGCGATCGTGCGGACTCAATAATCTGCCGCTATGAAGATCCTAAATATATTTTGACAGTTACAATACATGAGTCAGGAGCCCGCACCAACTCAACATATTCAGAATTCTAACTTTTAAACTTTCCCTCGTAACCCCAATGATTCTATCTGATACTTCTACTGACAAATCCTTGCCCTCAAATTCCCACCACCATCACGACGATAAATCAGCCCACCCTCACCATCACGATGAAGAATCGATGCGGCGGCTAGTAAATCGCTTGTCTCGGATTGAAGGGCACGTCCGCGGCATTAAAACGATGGTGCAAGAAAACCGTCCCTGTCCCGAAGTTCTCGTGCAAGTTGCAGCAGTTCGAGGGGCGCTCGATCGCGTAGCGAGAATCATTCTTGATGAACATTTAACTGAGTGCATTGCCAGAGCCGCTAAAGAAGGCAATATCGATACGGAAATCGAAGAGTTGAAAGCGGCTTTGGATCGGTTTTTGCCTTAGCCGCTGCCAATTTTTACCTCCATATAACAAAACCTGCAAATTAGACAAAACTTGCAAGTTAGGATTTATGGCCAATTTTTTAAGCATCTTTCACAAACAGGGGAAAAGCGTCACATCTTCTTCCCCTCACCCCCATTTCCACAACATATAATTTATATGCTTCGCCGTTTATGAGAGCGAGTTTTGTTAAAAAAGAATTAGTCAGGTTTTTCGTGACGAAGGAACTCCTCAAAAGCTTCAAAAGCTGACTGCAAACCATTAGATAATCGGTGATTAATCCGACGTGGTATGAACTGTCTAGACTTTCGTCAGCTTGGCTTTGAGCTGGTATCTGACTGTTGCGTAAACCGCTTTATAGGAAGCTTCAATGCTGTATTCCTGCTGCAACCACTCTTGAATTTCTCCATAGCTTTTAAAGCCTTTCTGGGGGTCGCTGAGGCGCATTGCCAAACTAGCGCGGGCCAGAGGAGGAATGGCCGGCTTGCGGCCGCCACTGTGTTTTGTTTCGAGGAGTCCTTCGAGTCCGTCAGAGCGGTACTTTCTGAGCCACCGCTGCACTGTAATTCGGTTTACCCCGATCGTCGTAGCCAATTCTTTAACTGTCTTAACGTGACAAATTTTGAACAGGTAAAGTGCTTGAATTTTTTGAAAGCCGCTTGCCGTTTTTTGTTCAGTTAACAGGTTTTTTAGTTCTTCAGTTGTCTCTGTGATGCTAAGTTTACATACTCCAGCCATATCAATTACCTCACAATTCGCGTTCTACAATACCTTTGTTTGACAATGGAGCAAAAGCTGCTCCTATCCTAAATGCTGACCTCTTGTTTGCCCTAAAGCAATACAAAAGCGTTCGTTCTCATTAAACTTTTTCCTTCCGGGAGGCACTCAGACGCTCAGAAACCGGATTATTTTAACCTGGAGCAAGGTTGCAACGAGTTTTTTGGGTAAAAACCCGGTTTCTGGGTCAGTTTTGTATTTGATGGACAAGCGTCATTGCTAATACTGATAGCCGTTAACCGATCGACTGTAACATTAGCGGCAATAGGTGACTCTTAAGGAATACCATTTATTCTCTTATTGTTAAACATCTATCATGGTTTTCCTGGTATTTATTGCTATTTTTTGCGAACGTATGGGCGATTTTTAGTCCTTAGGTGCTAGCAAACAGGCGAATGTACACCAGCGATCGCATTTTTATACAGACATTCCCTTACTCCCCGAAGTGCATTTTTGGCTTTCGCTATGCGAAAAATCCTTAGATATCAGGACTCTCATCGGTCAGAGCGGGTAGCGCCGAGTGACGTTGCAACCGACTTTCTTGCTGCGGGCAAGTATCGGTGAAACTACTGGCTTTATCGCCAGTTGAGTAAAACACGACGAGGGTGGCATTGTCAATTTCTCAGCATTACAGTATAAGTATCGGCTATTTTTGCCCGCCTGCTGTGATCGAAAGGGAGGTTTCTATGTGATCCTACTAACAGTGCTTTGTGATCTTGGTCACGCGTCTACTCAGTAACCTCAACTACCCACAAAAAGTTATGGCTTCGATTGATCGGAGTTTCCACGTAGAATCTTTGGGATTTAGTTAGGAAGTGCGAGCAAACTTGTTGTTAAAATTTTTAAAGATTAATTTTTAACCACAGGGAAAATAGAATGCAGCTTTGTCCTTCACCCTCACCAAAGCATCTAATTTATACTCAAACCTTACAGATTGAGGGAAGTTTAACCCTGGGTGTGAATATTTCAGAATCTAAAATTGCAGAACATCCGGTGCAACCAGCTTGCTGACAGTATTCTTCATTTAAAAGGTGTAGAGAAGCCACAATGAACGTTGACGAACTGCTCAAGCTATATGCAATAGGAGAAAGAAATTTTAGCGGGGTCTACCTGCACGAGGTCTACCTCTACGAAGCAGAATTGATTGGAGCCAATCTGTATGAAGCCGACCTGATTGGAGCCAATCTCAGCAAAGCGAAACTCAACAGAGTTAACTTTGGCAAAGCCAATTTGTGCAAAATTAATTTGATGAGAGCAGACTTAGGTGGAGCCGACCTCACAGAAGCACTTTTAGTTGAAGCTAACCTGAATCGAGCTGAGTTGATGGGAGCGAACCTCAGCAAAGCAGACTTGAGCGGAGCTTCCCTGATCCAAGCAACTTTAATTGGAGCCAACGTATCTCGGGCCACACTCAGCCGTGCAGACTTGCACGGAGTAAATCTTTACGGAGTAAACTTGCGTAGGGCGGTGCTGACAGAATGCGATTTAATTGGCGCAAACTTGAGCAAAGTAGACCTTAGCGGCGCCGACTTAATGGGGGCGAGTCTAATTAGGGCAGACTTGAGTGAAGCGATTTTAAGTGCGTCAGACTTAAGCGGAGCAAACCTGTTGGGAGCAAACCTTACAAAAGTTAACCTGAGCGGAGTATATCTTAAGGGTACAACGATGCCCGACGGCACGATTCACGACTAATTTATTTGTTAATTTTTATGGTTGCCGAGAACAGCGGCTAAAGGGTAATGAGTAATTCATTACCCTAATTTATTGGCAGGGAAATCTTTATTTGACACCAAGGTAAGGTGGATAACTTTAATTTAGGGTGCTGATGGCGCCCAGAACTCCTACATTCGGCAAGTCAAAAGATTTGTTGGGTGAAGTTGTGTTATGGTGATTTTCAATTGCTTCGATAAAAGCTATTTTAGATTTAATATTTTGAATTTTGGACGGTTAAAATGAAACTCAGAATCCTCGCTGCTGTAACACTGCTGAGCGCGATCGCCCCGATCGCTCCTGCACCCGCCGAGAACATCCAACACACGCAACAATTACTAGCCACCCGACAGTGCCCCAACTGCGACCTCAGCAGTGCGGGCTTGGTTTTAGCCAACTTAACCGGAGCCAATCTCAAAGGTGCTGACTTGAGGTTGGCTAACCTCAGCCGAGCCAACCTCACCGGGGCTGACCTCAGCGGTGCCAACCTCAGCGGCACTAGCCTGTTTGGCGTCAACCTGACAGGGGCGAACCTCACCGGTGCCAACCTCAGCGGTGCTGACTTGAGAAGTGCCTATCTCACCGACGCCAATTTGCTCAACGCCAATTTAACTAACGCGCAACTGCTCGGAGTTAGAGGAATGCCAACCAATATCGGCACCGCTGAAGACTTCTACCGGTTGGGAGTGCTGGAAGCTCAAGCAGGAAACTACAGAAACGCCATTGATTATTACAATCAAGCCCTGAATCTAAAATCGGATTTAGCAGCCGTTTATTTTGCGCGCAGTATGTCTCGCGCTGACTTGGGAGACTTCGCCGGCGCGACTCTAGACGCCGATCGAGCTAAGCAACTCTTTGCAGCTCAAGGAAATCCCCAAGGTGAGGATTTGTCAAAGCAGTTAGCCGAAGCCATTGTTGCACGTCAAAAGCCTACGGAACCCCGCACGGGCGGCGGTGGCAACTTTATGAGTCTTCTGGGATCGATCGGTTCTGTGCTGGTGAAGCTAATGTTGCCTTGACGGTTGCCTAATTCAGAGGAATCTCGATCCAGAACTCTGTACCATGACCGGGTACAGAAACACACTTAAGTACGCCTTGGTGTTTCTCAACTACAATTTGGTAACTGATAGACAGTCCTAAACCCGTGCCCCGACCTACGGGTTTAGTAGTAAAAAACGGATTAAATATGTGAGAGATTAACTCTTTGGGGATGCCGTGACCATTGTCGGCAATGCAAATTCCTACCGTTTTTTCATTGATTAATTCAGTGCGAATCCGAATGCAAGGAGATGGGAAATCAGGAATCAAACACTCGGTGGTGGCATTTATATCTCCTGACTCGATAGGCAGTATTTGGGAGCTTAAATGCGTCGCCGCTGCACTTGCGGCTTTAAAGGGAAGATTCATAACACGCTCTTTTTTTCCCATTTCTATGGCATCAAGGGCATTACCGATCAGATTCATAAATACTTGATTGAGCGAGCTGGCATAGCATTCTACTAAGGGCAAATGGGCGTATTCTTTAATGATTTCAACGGTGTTGTGATCGGAATTGGCTTTGATGCGGTGCTGCAAAATCAACAGGGTACTGTCGATGCCCTCGTGAATGTCAACGGCTTTTTTCTCGGCTTGATCGCTCCTGGAAAAATTACGCAAAGATACAACTAACTGGCGGATGCGCTCAACTCCGACTGTCATGGAACCCAAAATTTTTGGCAAATCTTCGGCAAGAAATTCGATGTCGATTGCTTCGGAGCGCTCGCTAATTTCTGGGTTGGGATTGGGGTAGTGCTGGCGGTAGAGTTCCACCAAGCAGAGTAAATCTTTGGTGTATTCGCTGGCGTGGGACAGATTGCCGTAGATAAAGTTAACGGGGTTATTGATTTCGTGGGCGACTCCGGCGAGGAGTTGTCCGAGACTGGACATTTTTTCGGTTTGAATCAGTTGGGCTTGGGTATTGTGCAGTTCTGTGACTGTTTTAGCTAGCTGTTCGGCTTTTAATCGATCGGCAGTTGCTGCATTGAGACTTTCTTGATAAAGTTCTGCTTGGTGAATGGCGATCGCAGCTTGAGCCGCTAAATGTTGCACTAATTCCTGTTCTGCAGTTTGCCAAACTCTCGGCCCCGAACACTCATGGGCAATCAACAACCCCCACAATTGGGAATCTTTGCCTCTCATGGGCACAATTAAACTGCCTCTCACCTGCAACTCTTCCAAAAATTCGCGGTGACAGGGTGTTAAATCCTCAGTATAAATATCATTAATTGCTCGCACCCGTCCGGCTCGATAAAAGCAGTCTGAGCCTTCGGGAAAGCATCCTTGTGGAGAGGTGATACCTAAAATTGACCGCCACTGGCCGCAAACAGCTTCGACAACTACCTCGCCCTCTTTATCTGCTGCAAATTGGTAGATTACCGTGCGATCGGTATCCAACAAAACTCTGACTTCTCGCACAATAGTTTGCAGTATGATTTTTAAATCTAAGGTGCTACGAATCTGGTCTCTAACTCGCGTCAATACTTTGGCAAAGTCCAAGGATTGTTGCAATTGGGCGGTGCGTTCTTGAACTTGGCGCTCCAAGTTGGCATTCAGGGTCTGCACTTCTTTATAAAGAACGTACTGCCCAATTGCCGAACAAAATTGGCTGCCTATAGCTAAACCTTGCTCAATATCCTCGCACTTCCACTCGGGCGACTGACCTTTTTTTATTTCTCGCCAGACTTCAAAGGATTGTCTGGGAAGGGTTTGTGCAGCGCTGGTGTCAAAGCGCCCCGCCCACATTTTTTCGGTATCAATTGCATTGCGAAAAATGGTCAAACAGCCGACTACTTGTTGTTTGTAGTGGAGGGGAATTACCAGCAAACCCCGAATTTTAGTAGATTGGAAAGCGGGAACTAAAACTCTAAATAGAGGTTCTTTGTATAAGTCTGTAATTATCCAAACTGGGAACGGAGAGTTAGTAAAAATTGGTAACTTGGGAATTTCTTCGGTATTTTTAAATCCTTTGGTTAGCCATTGCTGCCAGAGGGGATGAGCTTCGATTGCCTTCACTTTTTCCCAGTTAGGGAGTGTCGGTTGTTCTCCTGTGGTGAACAGTTCAAAGGTAGCATCACTGTGGGTCGCGGCAATTGGAAATCCTTTCTCAATCTTGAGTTCAGATAACTTTTCACTGTTGATTTTCGGCAGGTTGAGATAAAGTCTGCCGCCGCTGCCACCCAAAGCGGTGACGGTGGCTTCTAAACCCTGTTGCAGTTGAATGTTGACGTGACCATACAACAGGGCTGCTATGCGGCTCACGGTAGCTTCGCGGGCGGCTTGAGAGCGGGTTTGCTGGAGGAGGAGCGCGTGGGCTATAGCGCTAGACAATTGATCTGATACGAGCTGAACTACTTCTAAATCTGCTGGTGAAATATTGAGGGGCGCAGAGTGGTGAGACACTAAAAGTCCCCACAGTTCGATGTGAATTTTTTGATTATTTCCTGGCTCGTATCGAGTCAGACACGTGGCCGCCTCGCAGATATCTGTTTTGCTGTTTGGCGACGCGATCCTGCGGTGCAAAATCGGCACCACTAAGGAAGATTGCACTCCCATTGCCATCAGGTAAGCGGTGTGGCAAGGATCGACCGCTCGGTAGTGCATCTCCTCCTTTACTAAAGGTTTACCGGTGTCTGCAGCATCGAGGGGACTCAGGACGATCGTCCCTGAGTTAACATCTACTATTGTCCGCTGGCGCAAAGTGACATACATTTCCCTGGCGCTCGCGGGAATGTCCTCTGCTGGAAAGTGCAGCCCTTTCAAGGAAGGGAGATGGTTGTTATTAATTGACTCAGCAACAACTTCTCCACTTCCGTCAGCACTAAACCTGTAAATCATAATGCGATCTGTTTTCAAAAAAGACCGCACTTCTGCTACCGTACTGGTTAAAATATCTTCTAATTCTAGAGATTGGCGAATGCGTTCTGTTATCCGCCGTATCAAAACTTCTCTGTCTAGTTTATAATGTAATTCTTGCGTATTTTCTCTGAGTTGCATAAATCTCCTTTTGTACTTAATACAATGATAATTAAGAAGTTTTGAGGTGCTGTGGTCGCGAGCAAACTCAAATGCCTCACCCTGAGTTTTTGAGTCAACCGATCTGTACAATTAATGGGTAGCGCACTGTTGAGAGGCGACGGTGTATCGCCTCTGGCGCACTGGCGTCAGGAAAATCTGCGATCGCACCGGTTTAATCCTTGCCTTCAACAGGCAGAGCGAGTTAAGCAAATAATAATTATTATTTTAAGGCTCTTATAAATTTCTCGCAATCTTCAACTCTTACTATGAAAATTCTTCATTGTTAGGATAACTTGACATTTGTTGTAGAACTTCATATAATGATAATTAACGAAAGAATTTGAGTTTCTATCAGCGCGCAAGGCGGTGACTAATTTCTTGGCGCACGCTCATCAGAATTTTACCCAAATGATTTTGACCGGTTCGATCGCAGCCACACCCCCAGTAGTAATCCGTTGGCGAATCCTCGACAATCTCTCGATCCCCTGTGGCGAGGAGAATCGCTTGAATGTCTGTATGAGCGAGAAACTTAGTTAAAACTGCTTCGCGCATAATGGGAATTTTCACGGCTTCCCAATCAGCGCGAATCCGGTGGTTGGGATCGCGACCTAATTTAGCCGCTTCTTGAGGAGTTGCTACGGCTTGAATCGCCGCCACTAATCTTTTATCAGTGCTGACAAATTTTTGGGCTTGATAGTAATGTTCCACAGTCAACCAATATTGACCGTGCAGAGAAATGTCGTGTAGTGAAAAATTAGAAAAGCAGCCGTAAGGCTCCTCTACTTTATAAAAATAAATTATCATTCGATTTGAGATTTTATATTTTACAGGATTTAGGTAGAATGTAATTATTCAGGGTGTCCCTGAAGCGCCTTACCGCGTTAGAGTAATGTTTCAAACCACTTTTTGCCTCCAGGAGCATTTGAGATGGATTCTATGAGCAGCGCGGGGCTTGTATTAAAAAATCCTCGCATCGACTTTATTTAAAATAGCATTTACGCTTTTGAACCCAGTTTATTGGAAAAAAGCGGGTTGGGGAACGCAAAATCTAGGAATCAACTGGCTTTCTGAGGAATAGTGCGTAATTCCTATTTTTAAATTAACGAGTAAGAATTTGAAATCAAGAATAAGTAATGGGGATTTAAGAATATTTATTATTCCCTCTTCCTTCATTCTAAAACACCATCAGCTTTTGAAAAACGCGGTTAGCGAGCTCGGCATAAAGCAGTTCGCCACACAAAATTTTGCTCATCAACTGAGTAGTCCTCAGAAATTGGAGGCCCGCTCTATAAACAGCTCCTGTAAACTGATAGAATGCCTTAGCCAACCGACTGGCCCAAACCATATCAGTGTTCCATTCTGGGGCGATAAATGGAGTGTACGGCTTCTTAGCGTCGTCGGCACCTCCAAGAGCTCGATCGCTCGCTTTAGCGGCCTTAAAGCCACTAAAAATGGCAGGACGAATTACATCATCACCGGACAGGGGGTCGGCGAGACTGGCTGCGTCTCCTGCAAGCAGGGAATTGGGCGAGTGCAATTTGCGATCGCCCTCCCACAAACTCATGGGGTGTTCCCGCACGTTGCTGACACTAAGATCCGCACCGCACTTCGTTGCGTAGTCGGCCAAAATATTCTTGATATCTTTTGGCTTGTCGCCACGCATCGCCGCAATACTCAAAGAGTAGCCGTCAGCTTGGGGAAAGCTCCAGATAAAACCTTTTTTAATAGTACCAAAATCGAAATTGACGGAATCGCCCTTGATTGAGCGATTTTCTAAACTTGGACTCAAACAGAGTTTTGCTTCTTTCAATCCCAGCCTCTTAGTCATCGGCCCGCCGGCACCGTCAGCAGCAATCAAATAGCGGCCAGAAACAGCTTCTGAGTTTGTTTTAACTTCCCAAACAGAATTTTTAAACTCAATTCCTTTAACTTCTGTAGAGTGTCTAAGTTTCGCGCCAGTTTTTTGAGCTTGTTTAATTAAAAAGTCGTCAAATACATCTTGCTGTACCATCCACATTGGCGAATTTATTTGAACCTGCACTAGATCTTCCATTTTCCCTGTGTAGCTAATTTTGTTAGCTTTCATCGAAATAGCTGGCGTCAGGTCAAAATCGAGCCCTTGGGCGATCGCCCCAGAAACGTCGTCACTACAAGGCTTATTACGGGGCAAAGATGCTTTTTCTACTACCAAAACAGAACGTCTGTGCTTTGCTAGGCGATCGGCTGCTGTACGGCCTGCCGGGCCTGCACCGACAATAATGCAATCCAACATTTTGAGTAAGGGGTAACTGGTAATGGGTGATGGGTCATGGGGCAGGAGGAATTGGTAAGTTAATGAGTGTTAAATTTTGAGTTTTTAACTCACAACTCACAAATCATTAAGCGTCTGCTCGTTGTTCGCGGCCGTATCTCGGCAATCTCACAACTATTCCTATTCCCCCTGCCCAATTTCCCATCCCCTAAACAGTCGTGATATCTTTCTCTTTCGCTGCCAGAACTTCTTCTATTTTGGCAATGTACTTGTCCGTCAGCTTTTGAATTTTATCTTGCAAGTCCCGGGATTCATCTTTAGAGATATCGCTGCTTTTTTCCTGCTTGCGAATCGAGTCAACGGCATCGCGACGGATATTGCGAATTGCAACTTTACCTTCTTCAGCAAACTTCCCGGCCATTTTGGCAAATTCTTGGCGTCTGTCGCTCGTCAGCGGCGGAATGTTCAAGCGAATAACTGAACCGTCGTTGTTGGGTACGAGTCCTACATCCGACAGGGAAATTGCTTTTTCGATCGAGTTGAGCGCTGTGCGATCGAACGGTTGAATGTTGATCGTAGTCGCATCCGGCGTGCCGATGTTGGCAAGGGATTTGATCGGAGTTGGAGAACCGTAGTAGTCTACCATGACTCGATCGAGGAGGGAGGCGTTGGCCCGTCCCGTCCGAATAGTATTAAAAGACCGTTGAGTAGCCTCAACTGCCTTTTGCATATGATCTTCTGCGTCAGCTAACTTCACAAAAACCTCCGACAAGAGTTCCAATAGATTCTCCCATTACAGCTCGGTAGATGTTGCCCGACACCGAGAGGTCAAATACCATAATAGGAATATTATTTTCTTTGCAAAGGGCGATCGCCGTACTGTCCATCACCCGCAAATCTTGATTCAAGACGTGGGCATAGGTGAGGGTTTGATACCTGCGCGCGTTGGGGTTGACGTGGGGGTCGGAATCGTACACCCCATCTACCTTAGTAGCTTTAAAAATCACCTCTGCATCAATTTCAGCCGCCCGCAAAGCGGCTGTAGTATCCGTAGTGAAAAAAGGATTGCCAGAACCGGCACCAAAAATCACTACCCGTTTTTTTTCAAGGTGGCGAATCGCCCGCCGCCGGATGTAGGGTTCAGCTACTTCTTGCATGGCGATCGCCGATTGCACCCTCGTTGGCACTCCTGCTTGTTCCAGGGCATCCTGCAAAGTGATAGCATTCATCACCGTCGCAATCATGCCCACATAATCAGCCGTTGCCCGATCCATCCCTGCCGAAGCAGCTTTCACCCCGCGAAAAATGTTGCCGCCACCGACAACAATCGCGATTTGAATGCCTTGGGACACGACTTTGGCCACTTCTTGGGCGATCGACTGAACGACTACCGGATCGATGCCGTAGCCCAAGCTGCCCATCAGCGCTTCACCGCTGAGCTTCAGCAAAACTCGCTGATAAACCATCCCCATGCCGCCACTATTTTTTTACTCTTTTTGCCTTCACCATAAGATAGCAGTACGGGTGCATTTTGAACATCAATTACCCAGAACAGGCCTCCTGCTTGTACTACAAGAGAATTTGTTTGTTGCGTGGGCTGCTAGGTGAACAGGCAAGATGCCTGTTCCACAACAGGATTGATTTTTTCTCAGTGAATGCTAAGTGAACAGGCAAGATGCCTGTTCCACAAGCCGATTGATTTTTTGTGGGGAGTAGGGGTTGGGCACGCAAACCCGCCCCTAAAAGAATCAATCCTTGGGAACAAAATTAAGAGCAGCAGAATTCATGCAGTAACGCTGACCGGTAGGTTTGGGCCCGTCGTTAAATACGTGACCGAGATGAGCGTCGCAAACAGCGCACAGTACCTCTGTTCGGCGCATGAACAAGGTGTTATCCGACTCGCACTTGACATTTTCTTCGCTAACGGGAGCGTAGAAACTCGGCCAACCGGTACCGGAATCGAACTTTGTTTCTGATTTAAATAGCTCCGTACCGCAGCAAATGCAATTATAAATTCCGGGCTTTTTGTTGTCGTGATACTCGCCGCTAAAAGCTCTTTCGGTTCCCTTTTTTCGGGCGACTTTAAACTGTTCTGGCGTGAGTTGCTGTTGCCATTGTGCGTCGGTTTTTTGAACTTTTTCAGTCATGATTTGATGTTTGGTTAAGATGTATTTAGGTGTTGAGTGTTGACGGTTAACTGTTAACTGTTGAGTGTTGACGGTTAACGGTATATTCCTAGTTAACTCAGGCTTCCATTAATATTAACCTAATTGGCTCGAAATAAACATACCAGGGAAAAGGATTGTCCTTAATAGCCCTCCACTTTTCCTTGAAAACTTCGGCTTGCAAGTGATAATCTTGGGAATCATTGGGAGGCGAGTGCAATTTGAGATATAATGTCACCCGGTGCGGAGTTTCCACCGTCGAGGCGATCCAACAAGCAAAAGTATTTTCACGATCGCACCCGCTAACAAAAATCAGTTGATGAGCCCGAATTCCCACAGAAACTAGAGATTTGGGAATTGGTTCGACTACAGTCAGAGTACAGCCCCAGTCGATCGCCTCGACGACAGTTACGGAGATCGGTTTAGCTGCTGAGAAGTTCTTACAGCCCGTCAACTGGGCGACGGTAAAGTTGCGGGGGCGATCGAAAATGTTCTCTTTGGTATCAAAGGCGATCGACCTTCCCTCGACCAAAACCAACAGATTTTTGCACACCCGGTAAACTTCCTCTAAATTGTGGCTGACAAACAAAGTAATTCCCCGATAATTAGCCAGAGTCTGCATTAACTCCTGTTCCAGTTGACTGCGTAAGTGAGTATCCAAAGCAGAAAACGGTTCGTCTAACAGCAGCAAATCGGGAGAAGGGGCGATCGCCCTAGCCAAAGCCACCCGCTGCTGTTGGCCTCCTGAAAGTTCGTGCGGGTAGCGGTTTTCCAGTCCCGACATTTGCACCGCAATTAGTTGTTCTTTGACTCGAAGTTTTTGCTCGCTTTCAGATAAATGCTGCAAGCCAAACGCAATATTTTGAGCAACACTCAGGTGAGGAAATAAAGCATAGTTTTGAAACAAAAAACCGATACGACGGTCTTTAGAAGGTACATTAATGCCCTGTGCTGAGTCAAATAAAACCCTGCCATTGACTGAAATTTGACCGCTCCTGGGAGTTTCCAAACCAGCGATGCAGCGCAGAGTCATGCTCTTACCAGAACCCGACGCGCCCAAAATTCCCAGCACTTCCGGGCCAATATCGAAACCGACATCCAAGGCAAAGCTGGAGAGAGGTTTGAAGATGTTTAAAAAAAGTCCCCTTTCCGGTTGTTGTTTTTGGGATTTGGTGGTAAAATTAGACGCGAATTTAGGAATATTTGATTGCAGTCTTTGGCTCGAATTCGGTTTGCGTGATCTCTTTTGTAAATCCGTCCAAAAATTAACAACAGTTAGCACGCTCAAAGAAATACTCAGAATAATCAAAACCCAAATAGCAGCTTGCCCCATATCCCCTGCTTCCACAGCAAAATAAATTGCCATCGGGATAGTTTGAGTTTGTCCGGGAATATTCCCCGCTAACATCAACGTCGCGCCGAATTCCCCCAAAGCGCGGGCAAATGCGAGAATAGTTCCTGCTAAAATTCCCGGCCATGCTAGCGGCAACATAATCCGCCAAAAGACTTGCCACTCCGAGGCTCCCAAAGTGCGGGCTGCATTGAGAAGATTGGCATCAATTTGCTCAAAAGCTCCCAAAGCAGTTTTGTACATGAGGGGAAATGATACAACTGTGGCAGTAATGACGGCGGCTTGCCAAGTGAAAATTATAGTTAAGTCGAATTGTAGCAAAAATTGCCCGATCGCCCCATTTCTCCCAAACAGCAGCAGCAGCAAAAATCCCACTACTGTCGGCGGCAAAACTAAGGGAGAAATTAAAATGCCTTCAATTAAAGCTTTACCTCTCATGCGAGTTGAAAGCATCCACCGGGCGGCTGCTATTCCCAGGAAAAAGGTGATAAAAGTCGCAATAGCGGAGGATTTTAGAGATATCCAGAGCGGAGAAATATCAAATTCCATCTATAAATACATCCGCGTTAATCAGCGCTTATCTGCTTTCATCAGCGGTAAAAAATCCATAATTAGTTAGTTATCGAACTGTGCCAAATGCATATTTCTGAAATACTATTTTAGCGCGATCGCCCGCTACAAAGTCAACAAACGCTTTCGCAGCAGCCGGATTGCGGCTGTTTCTAATAACTGCCAGCGGATAAACAATGGGCGAGTGTAAATTTTCAGCAGCCGTTAGCCGCACAGTTACTTTGTCGGATGCTTTGGCATCAGTCGTGTAAACTATGCCAGCATCAACGTTACCGCTTTCGACGAATGTCAGCACTTGGCGAACGTTATTTCCTAGCACTAATTTTGGCTGGATTTGCTGCCACAATCCCAGCTTAGTTAACATTTCCTGAGCATATTGGCCCACAGGTACGCTTTTCGGTTCGCCGATCGCAATTTTCTTGATTCTGGCATCTGCTAACTGTTTAAAGTCGCTCAAAGCAACACCGTTTGTGGGTGTAATCAAAACTAGGCGATTTGTCAGCAAATTGCGGCGCGTGTCGTTAATTAGCAGGTTAGATTGCTGCAAAGCATCCATTGGGTTGGTGGCGGCGCTGAAAAATAAATCTACCGGTGCTCCTTGCTGAATTTGCTGTGCGAGAGCGCCGGAAGCACCGAAATTATAAGTAATAGTAACGTTGGGATTGCTGCTTTGATAAACTGTTTTGAGTTCTTGTAAAGCTTGTGAGAGGCTGATAGCGGCGGATACTGTTAAGGATGTTTGCGGCAGCGTATCGACTGAGGAAAAGTTCTTAAATAAGTTCCAACTAATCAGCAGTGCTAGCATGAAGGCGACTGCGAGAATTAAGTTGGGAATACGTCTACTTTTTAAGTTCACAGAAAATTGTTTTGAATCTTTTTACTCCTTACCAGGCAGAGCCTGGTAAAGCAGATTCGGAGGCTGTACCTCCAATTTGCCTCCACTCTTTGACGAGGCAGAGCCTCTGGAGATAGGTTCCCAGGCACAGCCAGGGAACCAGTTAATAATTACTGCCGGAACGTTAATTTTAAATCTGCCTATGCTCGCCATTTGACGGAACAGCCTATCGCCTCTGTAGTTGAAGGCTCAACGGGTTGACTGTTGAGCAATTGGTCGATCGCACTCCGCAAATAAGAAACCTGCACCGCCGCCGGATCGTCAGCGTTGTCGTCAATTAAACCTTTATAGCGCAGTTTGCCGTCTTGATCTAACAAAAAAACCTCCGGCGTTTTAGAAGCCCCAAAACTTTCAGCCACATCTTGAGCAACATCTCGGATGTACGGGAAGTTGAGTTGATTGTTGGCGGCAAAAGTTTTCATGTTCTCAAAACTGTCGTCGGGATGCTGGTTGGCATCATTAGCATTAATCCCGATTAAAGTAACATCTCGATCTTGAAAATCTGCTTGAAGTTCTTTCATGCGATTGAGATACAACTGCACGTAAGGGCAATGATTGCACATAAATATCACCGCGATCGCCCGAAATTTTTCTAAATATCGAGCTAAATGGTGAACTTCTTCGTCCACTCCCGGCAATTCAAAATCGGGAGCGTAGCCGTTAATGGGAGTACCAGTTGTATCGATTAGTAAACTCATGTTTTCAGGAGGTGAAGAGCAGTATTTGCCAGCATGAAAGATGAAACTGTCAGCACGAATAAAATTGGCTGTTGTTTGGCTTTAGCTTAATTCTAGCCTTACCAACAGCCTATAGTGATTCGTACTTCGCGATTTATTCCTCGTCTGGCTTTAGCCAACCTTGAGCCAGAGCTTGGTATCCAATAAGTTTGTATGCTAATTTGGCGGCGGTAAATTCTGAGACTACAGAATCTACAATAGGTGCTAATTCCATAATGTCACACCCGATTACTTCGTAGGACTCGAAGATGCGGCGCAAAAATCCGGTGAGCGAATACCAATTTAACCCGCCCGGTTCCGGTGTGCCAACCCCTGGAATTAAAGTCGGATCGATGCCGTCTAAGTCGATCGTCAAAAATACTCGCTTAGTTGTGATGCTGGCAATTGCCCGATCGGCCCAATCCGGTTGAGTAGCGATTTCGCGAGCTCGAATCACGTTTAGCTGTTTTGCTTTAATCAAGTCTGCTTCTTCCTTGCAGATAGCGCGAATCCCGATTTGCAGTGTCGGTAAGCCCATATCTACAATACGTCGCATCACGCAAGCGTGGTTGTGAATCGAGCCTTCGTATTCGTGCCGCAAGTCTCCGTGGGCGTCGATTTGCACGACGGTGAAAGGTTCGTTTGGGTATGCTTGGCGATAACCTTCAACAACGCCGGCAGTGATGCTGTGTTCGCCTCCGAGGGAGATGACAAATTTATTTTCGGTAACTAGCTGGTGCACTGCTGCTTGGGTGACTTGCAGCATTTCTGAGGATGAAACTGGTTGCCTGTTGCGGGTATCGGCGATCGGATCTTTAGTATAAATTCCGACATCGTAGCAAACTTCGGAATCTAGTTCTTCGTCGTAGCACTCGAGTTGATGAGAAGCTTCTAGAAGTTTAGCGGGCCCGTTTTCGCACCCCCGGCGGTAAGTGGTTGTTGCCTCGTAGGGAATTGGTAAGATAACTACTTTGGCGGTGTCGTAGTCTGGTACAATTTCCGACCCCAGAAACGGTACGACGGCAGTGGAAACGATCGTTGGCATAAGGGAAATTTCAATAAGGCAAAGAAGTCAGCATCTTTAATCGTGACATACTATCGGCTCTAACTGCAAAGTCAGAAGGAATAAGGAAAAAGGAAGATAAATGAACCGCAGAGAGCGCTGAGGACGCTGAGGAAAGAGGGAAGAGGGTTTGGGATTTATGTCCTAGCGGTTGCCTCGAATTGCGATACGGTTTGTAGTAATGACTTGAGTCCTTTGCAGCCTTGCATTCATCTAAAATCTAAAATCTAAAATCTAAAATCTAAAATCCTATGACATCTTCTACTCCCACTTCGTCAACAGTTGCTGCACCTCAAACTTGGCTGTGGAAAGGCTTTCCGATTTGCTACCAGGCTGCGGGTTCCCAGGGGCCTGCGGTGGTGTTCGTCCACGGTTTCGGCGCATCTTGGGGCCACTGGCGCAAGAATTTGCCGGCGCTGGCTGCTGATTGCCGCTGTTATGCGATCGACCTCATCGGTTTTGGCGGTTCTGCTAAACCTGCGCCCAAACTTGAGATTGACTATACTTTTGAAACTTGGGGACAGTTAATTGCTGATTTTTGTCGGGAAGTTGCGGGCGGGCCGGCTTTTTTGGTGGGAAATTCGATCGGCTGTGTGGCAATAATGCAAGCCGCTGTGGATTTTCCCGATATTGCTGAGGGCGTAATTTTACTTAATTGTTCCCTGCGCTTGCTGCACGATCGCAAACGCGCTGAATTGCCTTGGTATCGCAGTTTTGGAGCGCCAATCGCACAAAAAGTTTTAAATGTCAAGTGGATAAGTCAATTATTTTTTAAACAATTAGCAACGCCAAAAACAGTAAAAAAAGTGCTTTTGCAAGCTTATCGCCGTCCTGAAGCTGTCAGCGACGAACTGGTAAATATCCTGCTGGAACCTGCTAAAGACAGCGGCGCAGTCGAAGTATTTGTAGCATTTATCAGTTATTCTCAAGGCCCACTACCGGAGGATTTGTTGCCGCGTTTAAGCTGTCCTGCTTTGATTTTGTGGGGGACAGATGATCCTTGGGAGCCGATCGCATTGGGACGAGAATTGGCAAAGTTTCCGGCTGTTGAAAAGTTTATTCCTTTGGAGGGAGTGGGCCATTGTCCGCAAGATGAAGCGCCGGAATTGGTCAATCCTATTTTACTCGATTGGATTAAAGAGCGATCGAGATTTGCCGAAAATCCGCCCCTTTAATCAACAAAGGAATAGGCACTTTAGCTAAGCGATCGGGTTAACTTAGAATTGAGAATTTTTAGGAGTTGAAGTGGGAGCTATATTTCCGCGATCGCGCCATAGCACCAACGGAATGCTTAACGTTCCTAAAATCATTACAACTCCAGTCAGAATCCAAACTAGCACACGATTTGGGCGATAATCACCTCGCTCAATTTGCCAGAATACTCGATTATAACGCCATGCTGCTAAAGCAATGACCGCAATCCCAAAAACGACCAGACTCAGCCCTAAAGTTTCTGAGTTGAAGAAGGGAGGGGAGGAAACTTCTTGCTGAGTCACTGTAGCTTGAAATTGACGGAGAAATAAACTGAACCGACTGATCGCAAACCCAAAACCAACTAAAGCGAGTGAAGTTCGTAACCATGCCAGAAAGGTGCGTTCATTTGCCTGATGTTCCCGCTGTCGGTCTATTTTATCACCCTTGTTCATCAACCCTACCTTTATAAAATATTTTAAGCTTTCCCTCGTTGATTCTTGTTTCAGTTGAGATTGCGGAGGGAAGTATCGCTATTGCGATCGCGATTCATCATCACCAAAAAATATAGTATCAGTAAATCGACAAAAAAGCGATCGCCTCCATCTCATACCAACAGAAAATAAGAAGACACAGCAATGCTGTGTCCCTACAAATACCCCAGTTATAATCCAGTTTAAAAAGACTTAGCCGCACCGCCGGACTGAGCCTTTTTCTCCAACCAATCCTGACCCAATCTGATTGTCACGTCGGACTGCAAAGAACCGGTACTCTCAACCAGCACATCTCCAAAACCCAAAAACTGGCGAATCGCTTGAGCACCTTTAATATCGCCCTGTTGAGCTACTAGAGTAGTTACCTCCAGCGGTTCGGGCCAAGCTTTATAAACCTGAACATTCCGATAACCGGCTTGAGTCAGAGTATTGACAAAAGCTTCAACAGCCGATGGATCTCCGGTAGCATCTTGAATCGCCACATTCAGAAAAGTCGAATCAGCATTCTCAATTTGCCAAGTATTTTGACCGAAGTCAAAATGTTCCGCCACGATACTTTCGATGGCATATTGGTCTGGCAACCAAAAACTTGACTTGTAGTCCTTAGAATCGCTAAATTTACCGGGAACCATCAACATCTGCACGCCAGCGCGATCGGTTTGAGTAGCAAAACCAGCCAAAGCCACCAATTCTTCTATACTCAAATTGGTGTCCAGGTGAGATTGAATCACCGATAAAATCTTCGGTAGTCGAGACAGCAAACCTACATTAACTTCCTGTTCCACAAAAGCCCGCATCAACAATTGTTGGCGCTGCACCCGCCCGATATCGCCCAAATCGTCGTGCCGGTAAAGCAAATATTGCACGATTTGTTCACCGTTGAGCTTCTGCTTGCCCGCCTTTAAATCTATATATAAATGCTGGCTATGATCGGTATACTTCATGTCTTTAGGGACATTAATAGTAATGCCACCAAGGGCATCTACCAAACTTTTTATGCCATGAATATTAACTGTGACATAGCGGTCAATTCCCACACCGCCCAGGAGTCCGCTGACTGACTTCGCTGACGAAGCCGGGCCACCGTAGTAATTAGCTTCGTTGATTTTCACCTCGCCCCTGCCTTCAACATAGGTGCGGGTGTCTCGCGGAATGGAAAGCACGCTTAACTTTTTATTTTGAGGGTCAAACCTAACCAACAGCATGGTATCGGTTAACCCCTTAAATGAGTTTTCCCAAACCTCATATCCGACATTTTTATTAGCAGTTCCTTCGATGTCAGAGGTCAGAACTTTAAGTCCTAAAACTAAAATATTAACTGGCCGAGTCAGCTCCGGCATCTTCATGTTGAGCTTTGCCATGTCGCCTTGAGAAAATACTGCTGCTTCTTCAGGGCTCAACTTTTGTTGCTGAAGCGGCGTTGTGGAAAGGGAGACGGCTAGCAATGCTCCGGCGGTGGCTGAGAGCATGGCTACTCCAGCCAAACCAAAACCAAAACCCAGCCAGCGGCCTCGATGAGGCTGGGAAGCTTTTTTGGTTGCAGGTTGAGCAGGTGATTGTTGGATAGGGTCTTGATTAGGAATTTTTTGAGCTGGCACTGGCTTCCTCACACACAACAAAAATAAAAAAGATAATGGCAATATGTAGTATCAAGCTGAAGACGCACTGAATCAATAGGGTAGGGGCTTAAAATCACCCTAAATTATGATAAATGTTTGCCTACTACTTGCTCGGCTACGCGACTAATTCCGGGCAACCATAGCGGTTGACGCTTCCAGAGGCGAACCATCAGTCCCAGAGCAACGATGAAATAGCTGGTTGTTAGCAGGCTACTCATTAATAACATGGGAAGTGTCGGAGATTCCGCAGAAATCGCTCCAGCTTCTAAAAGAATATGTCCTAAGAGCCAACTAAAAGCAAGGGCAATTGCCAAGCGGCTAACGGCTTTGCGTTCGGGACTACCCTGACGGCGGTAAAGAGTCCACAGGGCGGGGAAAAAGCCGATGACGGGGATCATTAATACAAACAGACTGGCACGATCGAGTTCAGGATTTTCTAAGGGATCTGTTCTTTTCATAATTCGCTACTCAAAATTTGCAGAAGGTCAGATTTTGCACAAAAGTTATTTGTTAGAGGGAAAATTTATATCCTAAACCAAAATTCCCAGAGGTGGGGGGGTGCGATCGCCAAACTTGTCTGTCAGAGGCAAAATTTTTCTGCCCTCACAATCTCGCGACCGATCGGTGGCAACTTTTCGACCCGGAGACCCGTATTTTGATAAACTGGATACAGCACAGCAGACAGGAGAACAGACGAAGGCCATGACCCAATCCCAAAAATCAATCGTTATTGCTCCATCCATATTATCAGCCGATTTTAGCCGTCTCGGAGAAGAGATTCAGGCTGTCGATCGAGCTGGAGCTGACTGGATTCACGTAGATGTGATGGACGGTCGCTTTGTTCCTAATATTACTATCGGGCCGCTGATTGTTGAGGCAATTCGCCCTGTTACTACCAAGGTGATCGATGTCCACTTGATGATTGTGGAGCCGGAGAAGTACGTCGAGGACTTCGCTAAGGCTGGCGCTGACATTATTTCGGTTCACGCCGAGCATAATGCTTCGCCTCATTTGCACCGCACCCTCGGCCAAATTCGGGAATTGGGCAAAATGGCTGGTGTGGTTCTGAATCCTTCGACGCCTTTGGAGTTGATCGAGTACGTGCTGGAACTTTGCGATTTGGTGCTGATTATGAGCGTCAATCCCGGCTTTGGTGGTCAAAGTTTTATCCCGGCTGTTTTGCCGAAAATTCGCCAGTTGCGTAAAATGTGCGACGACAAGGGCCTCGATCCTTGGATTGAGGTAGATGGCGGTTTGAAGGGGAACAATACTTGGCAGGTTCTGGAAGCGGGCGCAAATGCGATCGTCGCTGGTTCTGCTGTGTTTAAGGCGAATGATTACGCAGCCGCGATCGAGGGTATCCGCCACAGCAAGCGTCCGACTCCTGAGTTAGCTGCGGTTTAATCCAAGATTTTTCAAGTTTTTCGGGTTTTTCTCGTTCCCAGCCAAAGCAGGCTGGGAACATATTTTTAGACTCGGTTTCCAAGAGTCAGGAATTACTTATTTCGAGACAGAAGCGAGAATGCTTTCCATTTCAGCCAGCTCGACCGCCCCGGAGAAAGTTTGGCCGTTCATAATAAAAAATGGAGTGCCTTCAATGCCCAGTTGTTGAGCAAGTTGCACGTCTTTCTGAATGGCGGCTTCGGCAGCAGGGCTGTTGCGATCGGTGTTGAATTTATCTAATTTTAGATTGAGCTTTTGGGCGATCGATGCGTACAATGGCTCGCCTAAATCTTTTTGCCCTTCAAACAAAGCGCTGTAATATTCCCAGAATTTGCCCTGCTGTTGGGCTGCCCAAGCTGCTTTAGCTGCTGGCAGCGCTTGAGGGTGAATAGAAGTCAAGGGAAAATGCTTGTAAGCTAAAGTAACTTTGTCCTGGTGTTTTGCCATAAACTGCTTGACAGTATCGTGAGCGCGCGCGCAAAACGGACATTGAAAGTCAGAGAATTCTAAAAGTACAATTTGCTGGGAAGGTGAGCCCGTGCTGGGAGAATCCCCTATCGAAGATTTGGGATTAGTTTTCATCTCCTGCAAAAATGACTGCTGCGCTGCTTTGAGAGACTGCTGCTGCTGTTGCTGGTACGCTTGTACCGACTCTAAAATTACTTGCGGGTTTTCGCGGATAATCTGCAATACTTGCTCTTTCAATTTGGGATCGGCTGAATTGCCAGCCGCTGACTGGGCGGGGGAACAACCGATAAATACCAGGCAACTTGCCAGGAGTACAGCCAAGCACAAGGCTTGCTGGCTGCGGAGTTTTCGCCAAATAGTGGATACGTTCATCTTTTTTTTCTGATTCACGGCAACACTTAATCCTACATTTAATTTTGCGGAGTGTCAGGTATACCGCTGTTGACTGCTGTGCAGTTATTTTTATCTGTGACCAATATTTATTCAGTGGTAATCGGTAATTCGTACTCGGTAATTGGCAAGGGGTGTTAATCACTTGAACAGCGACTAACCTAATAATTAAGATTTAAATCATGGGAATTTATTATAATATAATTTTGCCTCAAACGACCCAATAAAAAAGGTTTGTAGTGAGGAATTTAGTCCTGAGCAGATTCTGAGGACTTTAGTCTTAACTACAAACGCGAGCGCCGTTATTTTACAGGACTAGATATAAAAGATAAAAGGACGATCGCCCGAGCGATCGTCCTTTTATTTGGTGCACGTATTATCCGCTTTTAAGCTTGTCTGAATCAGAGACTATTTGCGGTTGTTGAGCCATTTAGCTGCAACTATTCCCAAAATACCTGCAACAACTGGATTTCCCAAAAACTTCATCAAACTCGGCTGTTCTGCCAGCACTTCTTGGAAAATATCCGGGTGATTGTGATAGGTAAACGAGGCCAGCTTGGTAACATCGTCAGCATTCATGCGGCTGGCGTGGTGCGTAGAAAGTCCTAGCTGCTTTTCCAATTGGCGATCGTCCAATCCTCTCTTGCCCAAATGCTTGAAGAATTCCCGCGCTACATCGTCGCGTTCGTTTGGCTTAATTTGGGCGATCGCCTTTTGCAATTCCGGTTCCAACTGAGCCGGCGGGAGGGAGTCGTGATTCAGGGAACGCCCGAATAATTGTTTGCGCTGAGCGGGCGAAGTTCTCTGAGCAAAATCGTCAAAGTTTTCGTAATCTTCACCAGTTGTCTCCGGCATCATTTCTCGATCGCCCTGGGCTAAATCGTTCATGATTTGACGCTTGTAATTATCGCTGCTACTCATGGTAACTCTCTTCCAATCTACACAACTTTTCAGTCTTAATTTGAGATGGTTTCGCTTTCAAAAAACTGTGGAATATTAAACCGCCACGCGGCTATCATTTAAGCTTGCTAACCCGGTCAAGACTTGTATTCAATCTGATTTGATTGCTGGTCGTACTTAGCAGTCAAAATCAACTTTTTGTCAGGAGCGTAAACCAAAACACTTACATCCTGATTTGGGAAATTGCGGTGAAAACCTTGTGCTAAAGATTTCGCCAAATCTTTCACTTCAGTCGGGCGGACTTGCGGGGTAATTACAATTCCCAATTTGTTATTGTCGCGGACGTAAGCATCCTGAACCAAGCCCTTAGCCGTCTTTGTTACCCATTGACCAAAATCTTGACCTGCGGCGGTATTGCCACGTTCTAGCTGCGCGTAATAACCCTGACTGCCACCAATTGCTACAGGCACATCAGTCGATTTTTGGGCTGAAATGCTGGGCGCGCAGGCAGTAGTAACTGCCAGCATTAATACCAAAAGTACGCCCGCAATTATTTTGCGACTCTGCTGCAATAAACTCACCTTTTTTCCTCCGTTCACAAAAGATTTGGAATACTTGAAAGGGTCTGGTTGCTCGACCCTCTCAATTAGTATTAGGCTTAGTCTAGTTTCTTTTTGAGCTCATCTTTTACATCTTCGATGGCGTGACCAGCTTCAGCTTTTGCCTGCTTGGCTTTGCCTTCTGCTTTATCCTTCGGGTCGCCAGTAACATTACCTAGGGCTTCTTGAGCAGCGCCTGCGATGTTGTTGCCAGTTGCCTTTGCTCTATCTTCAGTGCTCATGGGTTTCTCCCTATCTGTATCTCAGACATTTTTTACTTAATAAACTCATCATAGGTAACTAGGAGCTGCGTTGCACTCTACCTCTAGGAAGAAAGAATGAATCAACAATGAATAGGGAATAGGGAATAGGGAATATAAAAACTTTATTTTTCTCTCTTGACCTGACTGCCACTTTGATAATTACGGTGTTTTTTTACAGTTTCTATGGGCGACAACGAAGTATTTCGGTGTAAAAATTAAGGGGGAGCGTTACCCTTGCTTAGAGGACGGTTTTTGTGAAACCCAAAATACTTTAAAATTTCAAATTTATATTAAATTCTGTCTTGTGCCTTGTGCCTTCTTGATTCCTTCTTCTTCCTTCAAAAGGCGGGTGTGAACCAGATCGGATCTTACCCACACCCTAAAAAAATCGCTATTAGTTTTAATTTACCTTGGGAGGACATTCTTCATCTATTCTGTGCTGAAGTTCTTCTTTCAACTGTTCCACAGCGCGCATAGTTTGAGAATCTTTTTGTTTTTGCTCACCGAGCGCTTTTTCTGTTTCCTCACCCAGCAATATTTCTCTTGATTTTGGTAGCGTTACTTGAGTTTCGCTGCCAGGGTGGGTCGCATTTTCTTCAGTATTCATTAGTTTTTCCCCTATTCTTGGCAAAATTGATTTTAAACAAGGGTACTTATAAGTTAACCTTAAGTTAATTATAAGGGAAATCACGAACACTGCCCTCTGCCTGAAGAAGGAGGAGGTGGGTAATAGTTTTTAGTTTTAAACTAAGAGTTTAAAGTACGGAGACTTCCATCTGCCGGAAGGGAGATAGGGGAAGGGGAAGAGTGCGTGAGTGCTTGAAATTATTGATAACCTGCAAGGGTAATCCCGTGAATGAGTTGGGGAGAGGAGAGGAGCGGGGAGAGCGGGAGAGGGTGAGAAGTTTTATGCAGCGGGCGCGCCATAAGTACCTTCTGTCGTTTGTTTGATGAGGCTGTTTCGACATCCGTAAAAGATGAAAAGAGAAATAGGCCACAGATTTAGTGCAGACTTAAGTCAGATGTAGAGCAGTTTGACCCTTAAAATCAACAGGATGCCGCAATTCGCAAGTTGTGTGCCGATCGGGTTAAATAATCTGCTAAAGAAAAGTTAGCATCAAGGCCAACTTTGTGCAGGATCGAACTAAAATTTCTGTTATTAGTAAAAAGTATTTAAAACCGTATGGTAACAAGGAGCAGTAACCCCCTCGAAGCAGCCGGCAGGCCTCGTGAGCCGATCAAAATAGGCGTGTTGCATTCGCTGACGGGCACGATGTCCATCAGCGAAATTTCTGTTAAAGATGCGACGCTATTGGCTGTTGAAGAAATTAATGCCGCGGGAGGGGTGCTCGGACGCCCCTTGGAAGCGGTTATAGAAGATGGAGCCAGCGATTTGCAGACTTTTGCTCTAAAAGCTAAGCAATTGCTCTTAGAAGCGCAGGTGGCGGTGGTATTTGGCTGTTGGACTTCGGCGAGCCGCAAAGCTGTACTGCCGGTTTTGGATCACGGCAACGGGTTGCTGTTCTATCCGGTGCAGTATGAAGGGCTAGAACAGTGTCCGAATATTTTCTACACTGGTGCTGCCCCGAACCAACAGATTGTGCCTGGGGTGAATTACTTGCTGGCACAGGGGAAACGGAAAATTTTCTTGTTGGGTTCGGACTATCTCTTTCCCCGGACGGCAAATCGGATTGTGAAAGCTCAACTGGCGGCACAGGGGGGAGAGTTGGCGGGGGAAGTGTATCTGCCGCTGGGTTCTAGGGAAGTGGGCGAGGCGATCGCTGATATCTTAGCAGTGAAACCGGATGCTATTCTCAACACTCTCAACGGTGACAGCAATGTGGCTTTTTTCCAAAAGCTGCGGGAATTTGGCTTGAAACCGGAGGATTTGCCGGTGATGTCGGTCAGCGTAGCAGAAGAGGAAGTGCGGGCGATCGGGCCGTCCAATATTGCTGGACATTGGGTGGTTTGGAACTATTTTCAAACGGTGGATACACCGGAAAATCGGAAATTTGTCAAGGCTTATAAAGCCCGATACGGGGAAAATAGAGTCACGGATGACCCGATCGAAGCGGGTTATTTAAGCGTTTACCTGTGGAAGCAAGCAGTAGAAAAAGCTGGTTCGACAGATGTGGTTAAAGTCAGGGCTGCTGCTAAAAATATCGAGTTTGCAGCGCCATCGGGCAAGGTAAAAATAGATGGCCAAACGCAGCATATCTGGAAAACAGTGCGGATTGGTAAGGTGCAGTCGGACGGTCAAATTGAGGAAATTTGGAATTCGGGCGCCCCAGTGCAGCCAGATCCTTTTCTCAAAACCTATCCTTGGGCGGCGGCACTTGCTCCGAGGCCGATTTCTCTGGGAACTCGGGCGTCTTTGAGCGGGCTGTTTGTCATCTTGGTACTGATAACTTGGATGGCGGTGGGAGTCGGGTGGATGGGTTCTGTGGAGATGAAGAACTATTTGCTGACAATAGACGCTGCCTCAGCTCCGGCGGCGGGGGTTCCTGATGCCGCAATGGCGGTGCTGGTGCAGCAAACTCTCTTGGTGGCGAGCCGCACTCAGCACTGGCTGCTGGGGGCTTCAGTTTTGAGTTTGATCGCGGGGATAGTGGCTTTTGTGTCGGTGTCGGCAATTATTCGGAATCTCGGCTTGGTGCGGGAAACTGCCGAACAGATGGCGAGTGGTGATTTGACGGCTCGATCGCCTGTGGTTTCTAATGATGCGATCGGGGTGCTATCTTCTACTCTCAATACAATGGCTCAGCAAATTAGCAGTTTGCTCAACGGTTTGGAAGTCCGACAGCGGCAGCTAGAAGAACGATCGGGCGAATTGGAAGTTGCTAAGAACGCTGCGGAAGCTGCCAACCGGGCGAAAAGCACTTTTTTGGCAAATATGACTCACGAGTTGCGGACGCCCTTGAATGCGATTATTGGGTACAGCGAGCTGCTGCAAGAAGAGGCTCTGGAACTCGGCGAAGAAGAGTTTGTGATGGATTTGGCAAGCATTAATATGGCCGGCAAGCAGTTGCTCACCATTATTAGTGACATCCTGGATATTTCTAAAATTGAAGCAGGAAAGATGACTCTTTTCTTGGAGACTTTTGATGTGTTGGATTTGCTCGAGCAGGTTGTCACTACTGTTCAACCGACGCTAGGGAAAAATGGCAACACTTTGATCGTCAATTGCGATCGCAATATTGGCACGATATACTCCGATTTGTCGAAGCTGCGACAAGCGCTGTTGAATTTGGCGACCAATGCTGCTAAGTTTACCGATCAAGGCAAAATTACGATTAATGTTTGGAAGGAAGAAGGAGAAGTTTGGCCAGTGGAGAATGCCGAAGAACTCTCGGCAGATCCTTCTCGGTGTCAACAGCCTTCGATCGTTTTTCAAGTCACCGATACCGGCATCGGCATGACTGAGGATCAGGTGTCGAGGTTGTTCGGAGCTTTTGCCCAAGCGGATGATTCTACTACCCGCAGGTATGGCGGCACCGGTTTGGGGCTGACAATTAGCCGGAAGTTTTGCCAGATGATGGGCGGGGACATTACGGTTGATAGCGAGTTTGGCTGCGGTTCTAGTTTTACGATCCGGTTGCCGATTGCCGTTAAAAACCCGAAAGAAGCGCGGGAAGATCGAGAAGTCGCAGAAATGCAGCCGAAGTATTCTGAGGAGTTAGAAACGAGTGTAGCGTCGCCAGAAGCAAAGCAAAAAGCAGTGCGATCGCAACCGCTGGATCTGCCGGAGGCTGCTACTGTGCTGGTGATTGACGACGATCCAGACGCGCGGGATTTAATGACTCGCTGCTTGTCGAAACAGGGATTTCGGGTGCGATCGTCGGCTAGCGGTCAAGGGGGGCTTTTGTTGGCTAAGGAGTTGCTGCCCGACGCAATTATTCTGGACGTGATGATGCCCAGTATGGACGGCTGGGCGGTGCTGTCGGCGCTGAAAGCCGATCAGGATTTGGTTGAGATTCCAGTGATTATGATAACTTTTTTGGACGACCAAAATCAGGGGTTGGAATTGGGAGCGGCGGAGTATGTGAGAAAGCCTGTGGATTACAAGCGCTTTGCTGCTTTATTGAGCAAATATCAGGGTATCGAGAAGTAGTTTGTTGAGTGTTGGCTGTTGGCTGTTGGCTGTTGACTGTTGACTGTTGAGTGTTGACTGTTGTTAGTGGTTATTAGTTATTAGTTATTGGTAGCAGATAACAACTAACAACTAACAACTAACAACTAACAACTAACAACTAACAACTGACTAATTAATCTAAAAAGCCCATTAATGTCGAGCTATCGTCAATTTCGTTGGAGGCAATTGGCCGATTTCCTCCCATTGTGGAGTAAACTTCATCAATGTGCAGAGTGCTCATGCCAATAGGGCGGGCACCGGACATACTGAACATTTCACTGACTTGCATGGCGCTGGAACCGATCGGGCGTCTCCCCACTGTCCCCACCACTTCAAACTCGCTCGATTCGACCGGGCGATTGCCTACAATGCCGTAGGTATCGCTGATGTGCAGGGTGCTAGTGCCGATCGGGCGATTCCCCGACATTGAGACGGTCTCGCTGATGGTAAAATCGTCTGGGCCGACGGGGCGGTTGTCATGCATGAGTTGCGGCCGATAAAGTTGGATTCCGGTTGCTTTGGCATCCGTGGGTTCTGTCGGTTGGCTTTTGGAACCTGCTTTGCCGCGGCGGGCGATCGCTTTGCTTTTGCTTGTACCTGTACTGCTCGTATCCATAATTCTTTTCCTCGCTTATTTTTGGGCGTTGATTGCTGGGTGCGGACAACTGCTTTTCTTGGCTTTCTGCTTGCTATTTCGGCCGATGATTAAAATAATATTACAAAGTCTAACTATTTTCTTAGAGAAATTGCAGAATCTCTGCATTTTTGTTAAGATTTATGGGTAATAGCTACATTTTCCTATGGTAACTGCGGCAGCATCTTTTCAATTGCAAGCGCCCTTCCAGCCCACAGGCGACCAACCGCTAGCGATCGAGCAACTTGTCAAAGGCATCGAAGCGGGCGATCGATTTCAAACCTTACTCGGTGCCACAGGTACGGGCAAAACCTTCTCCATTGCCTCGGTGATTGAAAAAGTCGGCAGACCCACCTTAGTTCTAGCACACAACAAAACCCTAGCCGCTCAACTGTGCAACGAACTGCGTAATTTTTTCCCCAACAATGCAGTCGAATACTTTGTCAGTTATTACGACTACTACCAACCTGAAGCATACATCGCCGTCACCGATACTTTCATTGAGAAAACGGCAGCAATTAACGACGAGATCGATATGCTGCGGCACTCAGCCACGCGATCGCTCTTTGAACGCCGCGACGTAATTGTAGTTGCTTCAATTAGCTGCATCTACGGTTTGGGAATGCCCGCCGAATACCTGAAAGCAGCTATTCCTTTGCGAGTAGGAATGGAAGTAAACCAGCGGCAAGTTTTGCGCGATTTAGTCAACGTCCAATACAGCCGCAACGATATAGATTTAGGTCGAGGCAAATTTCGCGTCAAAGGCGATGTTTTGGAAATCGGCCCCGCTTACGAAGATAGAATTATTCGCGTCGAATTCTTCGGCGACGAAATTGATGCCATTCGCTACGTTGACCCCGTAACAGGTAAAATCCTGCAAAGTTCAACGGCTTTAAATATCTATCCAGCGCGCCACTTTGTCACGGCAGAAGATAAATTAGAGGCAGCTTGTCAAGGAATAGAACTCGAATTAGAAGACCGACTGGTAGAATTTGAAAAACAGGGTAAACTATTAGAAGCTCAGCGGTTGGAACAGCGCACTCGCTACGATTTGGAAATGCTGCGCGAGGTAGGTTACTGCAACGGAGTCGAAAATTATTCGCGGCATTTAGCAGGGAGAAATGCGGGGGAACCGCCAGAATGTTTGATTGATTATTTCCCGAAAGATTGGATGTTGGTGATAGATGAATCTCACGTCACCGTGCCGCAAATTCGGGGAATGTACAACGGCGACCAAGCGCGCAAAAAAGTATTGATTGAACATGGTTTTCGCTTGCCCAGCGCGGCAGATAACCGCCCTTTAAAAGCAGAGGAATTCTGGGCAAAAGAAAATCAGTGCATCTTTGTTTCTGCTACGCCTGGGGATTGGGAAATGGAAATATCGGAAGGCAGGGTTGCAGAGCAAGTAATTCGCCCTACCGGAGTAATAGATCCGACAATTTTCGTGCGCCCGACGGAAGGACAAATTGATGATTTGTTGGGGGAAATCAAGGAGAGAGTAAGTCGGGACGAGCGAGTTTTGGTGACGACTTTAACGAAGCGGATGGCGGAAGATTTAACCGAATATTTGCAGGAGAGGGCTATTAAAGTCCGGTATTTGCACTCGGAAATTCAGTCGATTCAACGCATCGAAATTATCCAAGATTTGCAGGATGGTAAGTTTGATGTATTGATTGGTGTTAACTTGCTGCGGGAAGGTTTGGATTTGCCGGAAGTTTCGCTGGTGGTAATTTTGGATGCGGATAAAGAGGGGTTTTTGCGATCGGGACGTTCGTTGATTCAAACGATTGGAAGGGCGGCGCGGCACGTTCAGGGACAGGCGATTTTGTACGCGGATAATTTGACGGATAGTATGGTTAAGGCGATCGACGAAACGGATCGACGCCGGGGGATTCAGGTAGCGTACAATAAGATGCACGGGATTACGCCACAGCCGATCGCGAAAAAGCGATCGAGTAATGCGATTTTGGCATTTTTGGATGTGTCGCGCAAGCTAAATTCTCAGCAGTTGGAGGATGTTTACGAACAGGTAAACGAGTTATCTTTGGATGAGATTCCTCAGTTAATCGGGCGGTTGGAAGCGCAGATGAAGGCGGCGGCTAAGAAGTTGGAGTTTGAGGAGGCGGGTAAATTGCGCGATCGGATTAAGCATTTGCGGGATAAGCTATTGGGACATTAAGCTTGTTGTCAGGGAATTGAGGGGGATTTTTAACCGCAGATGCACGCAAATAAACGCTGATGAAGGGATAATTCAAAAGCCAAACATCGCTTTTAGTCCATTGGCGATCGGCTGATACTCTTCTGCGGTTAAATCTCCTCGGTAGCCCAAAACACGCTTTATGTCTACAGCGCGTAGTTGATCCAGCAACACAGTAGAGTCATAGCGTAGGTTTCCCATTCCAGCCTGAAGCTGCGGATATAGCGTTGAGTTTCGTGTCGCCCAATCTCCTTGTTGTGTCGTCAAGGGAACGACTATTACCAGCGAAAACCGCGTTATTCCTGTGACATTTGGCAAAGCTACAATTACCGCAGGTCGAGTGTTTTCCTGTTCGCGACCGGGGGGAATTTGAGCCGGGAAGTTAACTAGCACCACGGCCCTCACCTGCAAAAAATTAGGTAGCTGACTCACAAACTTTCTCTACCTTTTTATTGCCAATGTCGATCGGGTTTGTTTCTTGAATCCGCCACGCAGCATAGGCTAGAACTTCTTTAAAGTCTTCTTCTTCAAGTTCTGGATAAGTTTGGCGTATTTCTGCTGTCGAATAGTGAGAAGCCATCATTGAGATAATAGTTTCAACTGGTATGGGTAAGTTGCGAATGCAAGGTTTTCCCGCCATGAATTCTGAATCGGAGGTAATTCTAGTAAATTGCTGGATATCTTCTTTGCTATTCGTTGCACTTTCATTGTCCAGAATTACCATTCCAACTCCCGGAATAAAACGCACAGGCTTTGTGCCTTCCAGGGGGTCTACATCTCCCCAATCATAGGGGGGAATTTCATTATCGACGAGGTAAAGTTGACGCCAAGGTGATTTTGCCAATGCTTCCTCAGAAATGTCAGGAAAAAATATTAGCACTTCTGCGATGCCAACGGGAAAACCATTGAGTTTGCTCAAGGCATCTAGAATGGCGGCTAAGACGGATAAGTCTAGGTGGCTGAGGTTTTCGGCTTTTTCGATCAGTTGGTATACGGTTTCAGGATTGAGTGTTTCGCCCACAGCTTCGACTAAGTTTTCGGGGGTGAAACCTCGACATTTCAAGTATTCGGCTAGTTGTAAGCGAATTGTACTCATGGGTTTAGTTGAGAAAGATTCTAGGGTGAAGTGCGATCGCCTTTTACCATTATCCTATTTTTTGGATGGAAAGGGCGATCGCACTTTCTATCAGCTTCCTAGTCTTTCGGCTGAGTATTTGCGTTCCAAGGAGTCGGCTTTTGATGAACCATTGTTATCCCAGGAATCAGACTCGTACTCCCATCCACGGTTTTTATCTTTCCGATCCTCATCTTCAGAGTGTAAGCGTTCTAAGGTAGTCACTCTGTCTTTGAGTTTTTGCAGATCGCGCTGAATGTCCGATGATGTAAGCTCTTGACTGTTTGGGTGCGACCCATAAACCATACGGGCTATCTCCAAACCATCAGGATGAGCGAGCAGCTTTTCGAGTAGCGCTCGCGCGTGATTTTGTGGTATCATTGTTTTGCATAAATTAAATAACATCCAGAATCCTGAGAACGGCTTAATGCAGTTCAATGCTACCGTTCTAGAATTCATGGTTTGAATAGAGCGTCCTTAACACCTCCAAGTAGTAGGGACGTTCTTTATTTATTATTAGCACATTAGCTGGCTAGTAGTCAATCAAATTTTGTGATAAGTTATGGTTTTTTTTTTCTTGATCCTGTGTTACCAAGAAAGCAGAACGGGATAGAAAAAAACGAAACAGGATAGGAAATGAGATACTAATTGAATGCGAGGTATTAATTAACTTAATTAAGAATTGAAACCGCAAAGCGGGTATTTAGCGTTAAATCCTGCATAGCCACAATTAACCTAAATCCCGATTAGGGATTGAAACAGCTTTATTCTCTGTCAAAAGCGCAACGGGTTGCGTTTTTGAGTGGCAATTAACCTAAATCTCTATTAGGGATTGAAACCGATACATTTAGCAAGATGTGGGACGGAACTTTTAAAAATGCAGTTAACCTAAATATTTATTAGGGATTGAAACTTGTCCGTCATTATATTAAAAAAGGTCGCTCGCCCAAACCACCACCCAAACCAACTACTTGCCTAATACCACAGCATCCGTACTGCTAGCAAAAGCCGGACAAATAAATTCCTCCTTCTCTTCCAGCGTGATGTAACCTTTATCTACAGCTAGCTGCATCACTTCCTGAAGAAAACCTCTCAGCACATCTAATACGTGAGTGCGATCGCATTCAAAAACCTTTTCCCAACCAGAAGTTTCCAACTTCCTCAACTAAAACTTACGCAGGGGAACTCAGAAACCGGGTTTTTTGCGATAAAACTTTGTTACAGCCCGCAGATGTAGTAAAAACCCGGTTTCTTGGGCGGAGTGCGTAAGTTCTGTTTATGGAATTTTCGCATATTAAAGTGGTAAGTTGGGTTTTGTTACCTCAACCCAACCTACTAATAAACTTACGGTGTCGGATTCGGATACTTAGCGTGCACCGCATTAATTTCCGCTACGATCTCCTTATCCAAATTCACCTCCAAACTACCGATATTTTCCTCCAACTGTTCGAGACTTGTTGCACCGATAATTGTGCTCGTGACAAACCAGCGCGATCGCACATACGCCAAAGCCATCTGCGCCGGACTTATCCCATGTTTCCCCGCAATCTCAACATACGCTTTGACCGCATCGTTCAGATTAGTTTTATCGTAACGCTGGCCGAATCCCGCGAATAAAGCCAACCTAGAATTTTCGGGAATTCCCTTCAAGTATTTACCCGTTAACAGCCCAAATCCCAAAGGACTATAAGCCATCAATCCCACATTCTTAAAACGGCAAGTTTCTGCTAAATTTAGGTGAAATGTCCGATTGCTCAAACTGAAAGCATTCTGAATCGAAACAACTTTCGGCAATCCGTGTTTTTCCGCCAAGGTGCAGAACTCGCAAACTCCCCAAGGCGTCTCGTTACTCAAACCCAAATAGCGGATTTTGCCAGCTTTAATCAAGTCAGCAAATACCTCTAACTGTTCCAAAATCGGCACTGTTTCGTGTTCTTGGGCGATGTCGTAATCCGGCGCGCCAAATAGCGGCACGTAGCGATCGGGCCAGTGGATCTGATAGAGGTCAATGTAGTCAGTTTGCAAACGCTTCAGGCTGTCATTCAGGGCTTTTTCGACATTTGGGCGATCGATCTGATTTTTCCCTTCCCTAATCCACTTTAAGCGAGTGCTTCTGCCCGCTACTTTAGTCGCTATAATGACTTTATCCCGCTGCTGTTTCGCCAACCATTCCCCGATATATTCCTCTGTTTTGCCCTGAGTTTCCGCCTTTCCAGGGACGGGATACATTTCTGCCGTATCGATAAAGTTGATGCCTCTATCGATCGCAAAATCGAGCTGTTGGGCCGCTTCCTCAACGGTGTTCTGCTGGCCGTAAGTCATCGTACCCAAACAGATTTCAGATACTGATAAGTCGCTGTCGCCGAGTTTTTTGTATTCCATGATTTTGATGCTTGCTGCAAAATTCTCTGCTTCTATATTACCGAAAAACTTTCCTTTAGTTGAGCGCTCAAAACAAAGTAGGTGAAGCGCAGCTATTCCGTAAAAAATCTCCCTTTTCCCTCTTTTACTCTGCGTCCTCTGCGGTTAAAAATTTTCAAATGCTATCCGCACTAAAATGTTAATATAAAGAATTATGCCTCGATAGTTTATGAGTAACCGCCCGCCCAAAGTTCCGTTTGTAAATTTTTCACTGCAACACCAACCAATTCAATCGCAAATAGCAGAAGCAATTAGAAAAATAATCCAGGAAGGAGACTTTATTTTAGGCCATGCACTCGCAGAATTTGAAACCGCATTTGCAGCAGCTTCTGGAGTAAAATACGGCGTAGGATTGGCTTGTGGAACAGATGCGATCGCTCTGGGACTCCAAGCTTGCGGCATTAATCCGGGCGACGAAATTATCATACCCGCTAACACTTTTATTGCCACTGCGATCGCCGTCGTCCAAGCCAAAGCTATACCTATTCTTGTAGATTGTGACCCGGAAACCGCCCTGATTGACCTCACAGCAGCCGAAACAGCAGTTACCTCGAAAACTAAAGCAATTATCCCCGTACACCTTTACGGTCAAATGGTATCGCCTCGGCAGCTTTTAGATTTTGCGAATCGCCACGATTTAATCATATTTGAAGATGCCGCCCAAGCGCACTTAGCCCACAGAGAAGGATACCGCGCGGGTTCCATTGGTAAAGCAGCAGCATTCAGCTTTTATCCCAGCAAAAACCTTGGTTCTTTTGGCGACGGCGGGATGTTAATTACTAACGATGCACAACTCGCAGACAAAATGCGAACTCTCCGCAATTACGGAGCACCTAGCAAATATTTGCACACAGAAATTGGCACCAACAGCCGCCTCGACAATTTGCAAGCCGCCGTGCTCAATGTTAAATTGCCTTACTTAGAAAAATGGAATCGCGATCGCACCGACGCTGCTCAACACTACAATACTCTACTAGCACCATTGAAACACAAAGGCATTGTACCGATCGCCAACCATAGCAGCAGCGGTCACATTTATCACCTCTATGTTATCAAAATTACTGAGGAAAGCTCGATCAACCGCAACACCCTTCAGGAAAAACTCGGCCAACACGGCATTCAAACAGGGATACACTATCCCATACCTTGTCACCTGCAACCCGCCTACCAAAACTTAGGGAATCGGGGCGACTTTCTCCACGCAGAAACCCTGTGCGAACAAATTTTATCATTGCCAATGTATCCCGGATTGAGCAATACTCAGATCGAGCAAGTTGTTCGGGCGATCGTACTATCATTGAATTGCTAATTGTTCATAAAATTTATGCAGGAGGTGTTTCAAGCAGTAGGGTGCGGTTCTCAAAGCGTTTTGGTGGGTAATTAACAAATCTTTAACTCACACTTTAAAACCCGAAAGCGTTGCGAATCCAGCGCGGCAATCTTAAAACTTCTCAAACCATGCACATCCAGCGCAAAATTCGCATTGTTTTCAAGCGATACCTCGTGGGGGAAGGTATCACGGTGCTCCTAGCGCTGCTGTACGCCCCCTTGCTAGTACACTGGTACGACGGCTGGCTCAACAAAAGCATCAGCCTCGAACACGAATATTTCAGCCACGGACTAATTGGTTTGCCCTACGCAGCTTATATTGCTTGGATGAACCGAAAGTGCTGGCGCAGCTTACCCAACTCACCGCATCCTTTGGGAGGCTTTTTGTTGGTACTAGCCACGCTTTTTTATCTGAGTCGCTTGAGCGATTTAGTAAATTTATCCCTCCCCATAATGCTGGCCAGCATTTGCTTATCTTTAAAAGGAATTCCCGGCTTACAATTGCAGGCGATGCCGCTTTTATTCGTATTTCTGGCCTCGCCGAACCACATTCCTTACCTCATAGAACCCTACGCCTTGCCCTTACAGCAATTCATTGCTGAAGCATCAGGCTGGATATTAATTAAGGTTGGTATCAACGTGAGAGTGGAAGAAATTTATCTGTACGTCAACGAGCGCATTGTAGAAGTTGCTCCACATTGTGCAGGCTTAAAAATGCTGTTTACCAGTCTTTACGTCAGCTTAATTCTGCTGGATTGGACGGGAGTTTGGAACTCTCGCAAAAAAAGTATTTTGTTTTTAGTGATTACATCCATTCTTAGCATCACTTCCAACATTTTTCGCAATACTTTGCTAACTTACTTTCACGGAACCGACAGAGAGGCGCTTTTTACTTGGCTACACGCCGGATGGGGCGGAGATTTATATTCTGCTTGTATACTAGGATTATTGGTACTTCTCCTCAACGGGATGGACAAGTATTTCCCAAGTCAGTCTGGCAATTAATGAAACAGATGATTTCAGCACAGAAACTACTGCGGCGGTATCAATTATCTAAAATTATGGTACTGGTGTTTTTGCTGGTATTAGTTGGAGCAGTAGCAATTCCCGGCTACGCGACGGGAAGATGGCCTTGGACAAACCCGCCAACCCTTGCAAACCTCAAGCAATTAAGAAGTGTGCGCGAAAACGGGATAAAAATTCCTGGGTGGCAGGTTATAGCCGTTCAGAATAACGTCCAAATTGGCGCTCACAGATGGTTAGTTCAAGAAATTAAAAATGATCAAACAATTGCCATTTTATTGCTGTTGCCTCAAAATTACCCCAAAAATCAGCCCCAAGTGGAATGGCTAGATATCGATGGATTTCACCGATGGCAAACCGATTCTCATCGCACTTTGAGGTTTAAAGTTAAATTAGCACTAATACCCGGCCAGCCACCGCCTACTGTCGAAGCCCGGTTTTTCCGAAGCTGGACTCCCCAACAAACTTTTGCTGTCGTGCAGTGGTACGCTTGGCCTAACGGGGGTTCTCCAGCAACCAGTCGCTGGTTTTGGGAAGACAGCATTGCTAGACTCTCGAACCGCCGCGCCTCTTGGGTTGCTGTCAGTATCATCCTCCCCATTCAAGCGCAAAGCGATATTAAGATAGCTCAACCATTGGTGGAATCTCTTGCCGAAAGTGTCCAGGCTAAATTAATGACAGAAACTTTTCGGTTTGAGTAAGCAGGTAGGTGCAAGTAAATCAGCTTAGGGCGTGGGCCGATTTTGCCAAAATCAACTGATTCCTAGTAAATATCCCGATTCAACTCCCCCCTAAAATATCTTATTGTTTTTTCTTGTCGCTATATTTAGATGAAACTTACAACTCAGGTCATTCTTCAAAATAATACTTTTTTAAATCCTCTCAAAATGCGGGAAAAATCCACAATTAAAAATCGCCTCGCTTTTTCCTTGGCAGGCCTGTATTCGACTGCTTGGACTCTATCTTTTGCTGCTGTATTCTGGGGTTTTAATAGCAAAATTTTTTCGGGAACGGCTTTAGCTCAACCTGTTGTTCAAAGAGATGAGCGACTCGTAGCGCCACCGCCATTGCGTCTACCGCCACCGCCGCCTGCCAATTTCAACCGGGATATTAACCCAGCTTTTGGGAATCGGCCCTACCGCCTGGGCCCGGGAGACCAGATTTCTGTTCAAGTTCAGCGCTTCCCAGAGCTAGGTTTTACGGGTGCAATCAGCCCTGAAGGGGTAATTGTACTGCCGCTAATCGGAACAGTAAATGTGCGGGGTCTTACCGTCGAAGAATCACAGCAGCGCCTCCGGGAGCGCTTTGGCCAATTTATCAAAAATCCTCAAGTCTCGGCTGCTTTGCTGGTTCAGCGCCCCGTAGTGGTGACGGTGACGGGGGAAGTGGCCAGACCGGGTTTTTATCCGCTGCAAACCCCCCAGCTTCCTGCGGCTCTGGCGGCTGCTGCTGGGACTACTCCTACGGCGGAACTGCGGGCGGTGCGGGTGCGGCGGACTCTGCCGGGAGGTGCTGTCGTGGAGCAAGTTGTTGATATTTTGACACCGTTGCAAACGGGTATTGCTCCGCCGGATTTGCGTTTGGAAGATGGAGATGCGATCGTTGTACCGTATAAACAGGTTACGCCCGATCGCAAATCCGATCAAGATTTAGCATCCCGGTACAGCCTCGCTGCTGCTGCTGTCCCCGTCCAAATCACTGTCACCGGAGAAGTCAGCAAACCGGGTTTTTACACGCTTCCGGCGGGTTCTGGTCGAATTTCGGCTGCTTTGGTGATTGCGGGGGGAGTCACGGGAAAAGCCGATTTGCGCGAGGTGCGAGTGCGGCGGACGCTGCTGGACGGCTCGACGGTGGAGGAACCAATCGACCTCTACACTCCCCTAGCAAACGCTAACGATTTGTTCGATTTTCCTTTGGCATCGGGAGATGTAATTGTCATCCCGGAATTGGACGCTAGTATCAAAAACCTAGACTACGATAAAGCTCTGGTTTCGCGGTCTACTCTGATTAAGCCGAGGATCTACGTTCGAGTTTTGAGTTACGCTAGTGGTGGTTTGACCTCGTTCTACGTAGAAAATGGCAGCAGGTTTTTGGATGCTCTCAACAACTTGCCTGTTAATCTTGCTAACTTGCGGAAAATAGCCCTGATTCGGTTCGACGAAAAGCAAGGTAGAGCAATCAACCGTTCGATAGATGCTAAAGCTGCTTTGGAGGGCAATGTTTCTCAGAACCCGATACTCGAAGATAATGATGTGATTGTGATTGGTAGGAATTTGGTAGAGCGCATTGGTTATGTGATCAATACTTTTACTAGACCATTCCGGGATACTTTGGGATTTATTCTGTTCTTTGAGCAGTTGAGAAATGGGGTAACAGATTTGTTCGGGCCGTCACGTAATGATAGGTAGTCATACCATTTTCAATTTTCGATTGGCAAGGCCTTATGGGATATGAGTTTAGAGCACGAACCTATGGTTGCGGCTTTTTGGGGAAGTGGTATAATTAGTCAGTAGTCATTAGTTATCGTTAACAATTAGCAATCTAAAATCTAAAATCTAAAATCTAAAATCGTCATGACTTTATCCGTTGTCAAACGTTATTTAATTGCTTTCGACCAATACAAGTGGGTGGGACTGGCTACTCTCGCGGTGACTGTGGGGGTGTCGGGAGTAGTGGCTGTTCAGCCAAAGGCGGCGCCAGTTTACACTGCAATAGGTACGCTGGCCTACGACAGACCGAGCGTGATTTTTTCATCGACTACTACTAAAATTCAACAGGAAGGACAAGAAATAACTAAAGATATGTTGCTGGATACAAGGGTGGTTAAACCAGCAGCCCAAAAACTCATCCAACCCGAACAAAAATTAAACAAAAAAGAAGCGGCAGAAAAAGTACAAGCTTTGGCTAAAAAGCTGGCAAAAGATGTGCAAGTAAAGATGCCCAGTAAGAATAATGACCCCAGCGCTTTGATTCAAGTATTGTACAAAAATACCGATCGTAAACAAGCAGAAGCGGTAGTAAAGACGCTGATGAACGAAATGGTGGAGTACAGCAAAACATTTAATACTTCTAGACTGCGAGCAACTATCACGCAAATTAACCAGCGTTTGCCGAAAGTAACTCAGGAACTCCGAGAGACGGAAGCAAAACTTGAATCCTACGAAAAACGAGAAGGAACTTCAATTTTAGCTGCTCAGAGCGGTGCTTTGCCGCAAGCGATTACCAGCAGCCAACAGCAGCAGCGGCAACTCCGCGTGCAGTTGGGAGGAATTGAAGCTCAAATTAATAGTTTGCAGGATCGCTTGGGATTGAATGTGGAGCAAGCTTACGTCGCTCAAGCACTCTCTGCCGATCCAATTATTGCCCAACTGCGAGTGCAATTGTTTTCGATCGAATCTCAGCTCAAAATTCTCCGCAGCGACTTGCAGGAGGAACACCCGAAAATTGTAGAATTGCTTAAACAAAAACTTGCTTTTGAGCAGCAGTTGCAGCAGCGGCAATCTGAGGTACTCGGCGGTAACGGGGTGGCGGCTCCGCTCAGAAGTGCCGATCGAATTCGGGTAGACTCTTCTTTAGATCCGGCCAGACAGCAGTTAGCTCAAACTTTGATTGGTTTGCAAACGCAGCGGGATACGGTGCAACAGCAACTCCAAGGAATCGAGAAAACTGAAAAAGAATTGCGTCGGGAACACGCGACAATCCCCAACAAGCAGTTAGAACAAGCGCGGTTAGCGCAGCAAGTGGCGTTCAAAAAAGCTCTCTATGACAAGATGCAGTCGGCTTTGGTAGATGCTGAGGCGGCGGTAGCTGAGACAACGGGGAGTTTGAGAATCGCCCAATTGCCACAAACTGATGACGTTGAGTCAAACAAGAGAGGTTTGCCCGTGATGCTGGCGGTGGGCGGATTTGTGGGATTGCTGCTGGGCGGGGGGTTGATATTTTTGTTGGGGATGCTCAACGGCAAGTTTTACAGTTGGGAAGAAGTGCGGGCGGCTTTGGTGGAAAAAGAGGTGCCGATACTGGCAGTTTTGCCTGAAGTGACGGTGTTTGATTCCTACGGCGATGAAATGCCTCTGGCCCTGGAGGTAAATTCTCCTTATTTGGAATTTTACGAGCGGTTGCGTACTAATTTGCGCCGGATCGGGAACAAACCGGTGAAGGTGGTGTTGCTGACTTCGGCGGCGCCTTTGGAGGGGAAAAGTTTTAGTGCTTACAATTTGGCAATTGCATCGGCTCGATCGGGTAAACGGACTTTGCTAATTGAAGCAGATTTGCGATCGCCTTCTAACGTTGAATCTTTGAAAATTGCTGCTGATCCTCTGGCGACGGTGGAACCTTTGCACTATTACGGCAATATTAGCGAGTGCGTCCTTTTGGTTCCAGAGGTAGAGAATCTATACGTTGTGCCGAGTCCCGGCTTTTTGCGGCAAGCCTCCGCCGTACTAGAATCCAGCGAAATGCGGAGATTGTTTGAGGATGTTCGCAACCGCTTTGATTTTGTGGTTGTGGATTCTCCGGCTTTGAGCGAGTGCAACGACGCGCTGACGCTGGAACCGTACACGGACGGTATCATTTTGGTGGCGCGGCCTGGTTACACTTTGTCTAGTATGTTGTCTGAGGCGGCAGATCAGTTGCTGGAATCTGAGGATGAGGAGTCGAATAAATCCGGGCCGCGGCTGTTGGGAGCGATTATTAACGGTGCTGACATTCCCGTCAAGTTCCGCACTGATCTTCATGAATTGGAGTTGCCTTTGAGTGCGATCGGCGATCGGGCGATCGAAGTGCGATCGAGGCAATTACCGCAGCCGTCAAAGCCTAAAAACAAGGCTATTAATAGTAAATTGAGATAATTTATGTGGCTTGATTCTTATCAAGCAATCTTCAACGAAATGTGAATATATGGTAGGCTGCGACATAAGCAAATTCAGCCGAAAGCACCGTTAACAGTCAGTCGATTTTAGATTTTAGATTTTAGATTTTAGATTTTAGAATTGACTCCACAGATGAATCTGGGAGGCTGAACTTTGGTCTAAAATTTTGTGACCGGGGCGACTCCTGTCTTCAAGCAAGTATTAGTTTTTGGGCGACTTCAACAGCCAACAGCCAGTCGATTTTAGATTTAAGATTTTAGATTTTCGATTTAAAAATTGACTCCACAGATGAATCTGGGAGCTGAACTTCGGTCTAAAATTTTTCGCTTGTCAACAGTCAACAGTCAACCGTCAACCGTCAACAGTAAACAGTCACTACTTGAAAATGTGTCATCGCACTATTGATTGGATTCAGGGCTTTTCTGGTGTTTGCTCTGGATAAACTGTTCCAAATCGGCGATCGCATCTTCAAAATCCGACAAATTAATTTTCGCAGGTCTAGTCTTCTTCGGCGGACTCGAAGACTGACTCGAAGACTTCGCCGGAGGCGGTGGAGATTTAGGTTGTGCAGCTTGACTGCTGTTCGATTCTATATCGAACAATTCATCCAGGGACTCAAAAAATGATTGAGCCGAGGCCCGGCGTAAATCTTTCTGGTCATCGTCATCCGTCATAAGCCACTCCATAGAGTCCAAAAGTTGCCAACAAACTCTGTGCGCCCCGGCGCGTGCAGATATTAGACATGAAAACCGACTAAAACAAGCAGGGGGACAGAATTTAACCGGGCCGTGGGAATGCCTGCGGCCCAAGTTGCTGGCCCAATATCAAACCTGCTGCGGGCATTGTCAGCCTTCAAACTGTATTTAACTGTACACCCGCCTACTGAGTGATTTGAGACTTTGTGTAGACCCAGCTCAAAATCATCGACCCTGAAAAAATCTCAGTTAGGGCTCTTTCGTTGTCTAATTAACCCTAGTCTAGTCGAGAATAAGGAGACAGGACTTATGCAACTATTACCGCTGTTCAAGGGTTGCGATGGCAACGCGCCACCTCGAAAGGACGGAGAGACGGTATTTTTTGCTTAAGTCCTAAGATTTCAAAGGCATTAGGAGATTTTAAGGTGACTCAGGGATTTGATTACGATTTAGCAATTATCGGCGCTGGCGTGGGCGGACACGGCGCGGCCATACACGCGGTTAGCTGCGGACTGAAAGTGGCAATTATCGAAGCGGGGGACATGGGGGGGACTTGCGTCAACCGCGGCTGCATTCCCTCGAAGGCGCTGTTGGCGGCTTCGGGGCGAGTGCGAGAGTTGCGGAATGCCCACCACCTGAAGACTTTGGGAATTCAGTTGGGGAATGTGGATTTCGATCGCGGGGCGATCGCCAATCACGCTAACACTATTGTTAGCAAACTTCGCGGCGACTTGACCAACAGCCTCAAACGTTTGAATGTTGATACGATCGAAGGTTGGGGCAAAATCGCCGGTTCTCAAAAAATTACGATCGAAACCGATAAAGGTGAGAAAACGATTACTGCCAAGGATATTATTCTCGCCCCCGGTTCAATTCCTTTCGTCCCCCCTGGGATAGAAATTGACGGCAAAACAGTATTTACCAGCGACGATGCTGTCAGGTTGGAATCGCTACCGAAATGGATTGCAATTATTGGTAGCGGTTACATCGGTTTAGAGTTTTCCGATATTTACACCGCACTGGGCTGTGAAATCACGATGATTGAAGCTCTAGATCAATTGATGCCGACTTTTGACCCGGATATTGCTAAGTTAGCAGAACGAGTGTTAATTGCACCCCGCGATATTGAAACAAAAGTTGGGTTGTTGGCTAAGAAAATTATTCCTGGTTCGCCAGTAATTATTGAATTAGCTGATTTCAAAACTAAGGAAGTTGTCGAAGTTTTGGAAGTTGACGCTTGTTTGGTAGCAACGGGCCGAGTTCCTGTGAGCAAGAATTTGGGATTAGAAACTGTTGGCGTAGAAACGATGCGCGGTTATATCCCAGTTAACGATAAGATGCAGGTTTTGGCAGCGGGAGAACCGCTGCAGAATTTGTGGGCGATCGGCGATGTTAACGGCAAGATGATGTTAGCGCATTCTGCGTCTGCTCAGGGAATTGCTGCGGTGGAAAATATTTGCGGCCGTGCCCGCGAAGTTGACTATTTGAGTATCCCGGCGGCGGCGTTTACTCACCCGGAAATTAGCTATGTGGGGATGACGGAACCTGCGGCGAAGGAGTTAGGAAAAACTGAAGGGTTTGAGGTCGGTTCTGTCAAGAGTTATTTTAAGGGAAATTCTAAGGCTATTGCGGAGGGTGAAACCGACGGTATGGCTAAGGTGATTTACCGGAAAGATACTGGGGAGTTGTTGGGAGTTCACATTTTCGGTTTGCACGCTTCGGATTTGATTCAGGAGGCTGCAAATGCGATCGCCCAGCGCGATTCTGTGAACAATTTAGCATTCCGAGTTCACACTCACCCGACGCTTTCGGAAGTGTTGGATGAGGCGTTTAAACGGGCGGCTGGAGCGGGAAGTCATTAATTTGTAGGGGCTGTTTTTTGGTTTTATATCCCCGGCTTCTTGAAGAAGTCGGGGATTTCGGTATTCTGTTTTAGGGCGGTGGTAGAGTGCCGATCGCATTTTGGGCTAATTCGAGAAATTCTTCAGCTTGGGCGATCGATTCTGTGGCTTGCTCGCTCGTAACGGCATCAAGTTCGCCGTAATCTCCAGCATTTCGCAACTCTTGAGCTCTGATGAGGTATTGGTGAAACTTAACAGGAACTCTTCCTGTACGAGCAAATTCTCGACCAAAGGCGCTAATGACTGCGGAATGTTTAGAAAAAGATAGTCCTTCACCTTCTAAAAATGCTTCGGCAATATAAAACATAGTGTAGTACGCGCGAGAGGCTGCATAATCCGGGTATTCGCCATCTAACATTAACTTAGCCGCTGAAAGGCTTTGACGAGCTTTTGCGAGTAAGTTTAATTGAGCCGATGTCATATTAAAATTCCCTCTTTACGGATATTTCTGAGCAAAGGGCCTTGATAATTAGTGAATTTTTCTTCATTTATAAACTGGCAGCTAATCACTTCATCATTTTGGAGCGACAAATCTGCTACAATCTGAAGAGTTCTATCAATTTCTTCGCCTGCTTGAACTGGCGCTTTCAGAACTACTAACACATCTATATCTGAGTCTGGATGTGCATCGCCTCGCGCTTGGGAACCGTAGAGCACCATTTGGGTGAGGCGATCGCCGTAAAGTTGCTCGAAGTGCGATCGTAATTGCATCAGTATGTTGTTAAGCTTATCGTTAACGATCATATTTGTGGTAAATGATTGGAGGGCGATCGGGATTCTTTCGTTATACCAAATATCCCACTCCGATTTTCTCCTACTCACTATAGTTTGTCTTATGAATCGTTGTCAAAGCGGTAAAAATTCCCTAGGGTGTTGGAGAAAAAGAATTCGTGATACTCAAAAAAAGAGCGATCGCACTTCAATAATAGAAGGGCGATCGCTCTTTCAGCAGCTAAGTCAATTGTCAGAAATACCACAGCAACATAGCCTGTGCCGACCATTTTCATGTCATGGATTTAAAAGACTATTGGAGTTGAGCAGCTTCAACTATAGCCTTGACCATATTAATAGCTTCCTTGATAGGTATTTGACCAGTTTCGACAGCTCTCATTAAATCCTGAGCCTCTTTAGGGCTAATTAAATTAAGCCTAACTGGTTCTTTCAAGGAAACAATAAATTTTGTCTTGTCACTTTCTCCAAGCTTAGATGCCCTTTCTTTTGTTTCAACCTCTCTTTGCTGTTCTTTTAGCTGTTGGAGCATTTCTGCTTTTTTCCCTTCGTTGAAAGTGCCATCAAAGAAGATCCTCTTTGCCCCAACGAGAGCTGCTGCACCTAATGCTGCACCGCCAACAACCAATCCTACTGGGGGTGCAACCGCTATTAGCCCAAACAATATGGATGTACCGCCGAAAGCCGCCACAGCAGCACCAGCAGCACCAGCACCTACCACACCAATCCCAATATCAGCTAAAATTCCTAGCTTATCATGAGGATTTTTTTCCAATTCCTCGATCGCTTTAAGGATTTGCTCCTTAGTTAGGGTTTTATTTCCGGACATATTAAGCCTTCTGATTGTTTCAATTTTTTTTATTTAAGCAGTGATAACGTGGCAAAAAACTGCATTAAAAACATCAATCAGTAGTTGAAAAAACAATCGGGCGATTTGAATAAAGTCTTGTGTTACTTCAACTATGCCATCTACTTGACGGTAGCCTTGATCTAGTCTATGTCCAGCGATCGCACCAACAGTTATACCTAGCACTGCTGCCAATGGCGCTAACACTGGGCCTATAATTGGTACTGAACTTGCCAATAGTCCCACAGCAGCTCCTAGAGCAATGCCCGTAGCTAAATTAGGATGTGCCTTGACAAACTCGATAATTTGGATCAGAACAATTTTCCCTACAGCCAAAACTTTGTTACCAGCTTTTTTCGTGTAGCTAGCCAATTCGTGCAATCTGATGGTGACTTCGTGGGGCAAGCCACTATCATTTAACCAGACATACAACTCGCTACTACTCATTGAATCGGCATCTACTTGCCAGAGAGCCATTTTTAAGTTTGCTTGGGGGAGGGATAATGCTTGTGCAGTCATTTTTTTCCTATGGGAAAGCTATAAGAGTGTCTCTTAAATATGATTGTGACTATAAAATCTCAGTGTTGTCCAGTCGGAAAAAGTAGGATCAAGTAGGGACTTTTATATCATTTGCCATTTACCCACGCCAGAAAAAGCTAGACAAACTCGATCGGGTCGGAAAAAGTCGGATCGAGTAGGATATAATAGGCAAAACCCCAGCATTAACCCGACCTATGGACGTTCAAGAAGTCTTAAAACTTGCCGACGACCTAGTTTTTATCAATACGGGAAAACACTTAGACAATCTGCAAGAGGTGATACTGCGGGGAACTTTACAAGGTCAGAAATACTCAAAAATAGCAGATGAATCTCACTGTAGTGAAGGTCACATTAAAGATATTGCCTCTGCATTATGGAAGCTACTATCAGAAGTATTAGGCGAAGAAGTCAATAAAGCCAATTTTAGAGTCAGATTGGAGCAAGTAAAATTATCAAATCTCTGGAATTTCAATAATAAAGATTGTGTACACATTGGTAACGTCAACGTCTGTGAAAATAATTCACAGTCCCCAAAAGTCCCCAATTCACCAATTGATGAAGAATTTCTAAACAAAGGCAACAGTGAATCAAAATTGCGTCAATTCTTAACTGAAATGCCTAAGTCTGGCATTTTCTACGATCGCACATCCGAACTCGCCACCCTCAAACAGTGGATTCTCCACGAACACACCCGCCTACTCGCCATACTAGGCATAGTCGGCATTGGCAAAACCGCACTCGCCGCACAACTTGTCCCACAAATCAAAGATGAATTTGATTTCGTCATCTGGCGAAGTCTCGCCACATCTCCACCCCCGTCAATACTTCAAACAAATATAATTCAATTCTTCTGTAGGGGCGGCGCCCCCGTGCCCGCCCCAAATGCCGACGGCGTGGTTGTCCCAGAGAATGGGACAACCACAGGGGGTTTGCCCCTACTGAACTACTTGCAAAAATACCGCTGTCTGCTGATACTCGATGACGTACAAATGGTAAATAGCAGCGGACAACTCGCTGGCAATTACCAACTTGGATACGAAGATTACGGCACACTATTCAGACAGGTAGGAGCATTATCTCACAATAGTTGTTTAGTGTTGCTCAGTTGGGAAAAACCCAGAGAAATCGCCGCATTAGAAGGCCAAAATCAGCCAATTCGCTCATTACAACTCCATGGTTTAGGTGCTGAAGCGGGGGAAATCCTGAGAGAAAAAGGTTTAGCTGAACATCAAAAATGGTCAGAACTAATTGAACAATACAGAGGCAATCCCTTGTGGTTAAAAATAGTGGCGACAATGATTCAAGATTTATTTAACGGCAGCCTATCTGAATTTTTGTCTGAGGATAAACTATTTTTAGGTGATTTAGAATTATTACTGGATAAGCCATTTAATCGCTTATCCGAGTCAGAAAAACAGGTAATGTCATGGCTAGCGAGTGAAACCGCGCCAGTTTCCATCTCAAAAGTGCCAGAAAATCTGCAATTGTCTCGATCGCAATTTTTGAAAGTTATGCAATCCTTGGGACGGCGTTCATTAGTTGAAAAAATCCCGGAAGGCGATCGCACATTTTTTACCCTTGCACCCGTACTAAAAGAGTATGTCAAAACTAACTATCCCCGCCCCAACTGTGAGTAATAAAAAATTATATTGGCGTTAAGTGAATTATCGGGAACTTGGAAATGTGCGATCGCCCTTATCCAAATCCTGCCCGCTAAACTAACGAGAATACGAGAATTATCAACAATATTCCTGGAGGCGCGGGTGCTCAGAAACCGGGTTTTTTGCCCAGAAGACACGTTACAACCCGCAGATTCAGTAAAAACCCGGTTATGAAGGTTCTGATGCGTAAGTGCCGTTGATATTAACCACCGCCACCGCCACCACCGCCACCACCGCCACTGTTATGGCTAATGATTAGAATTACTTCTTCGTACTCGCGATGGTAAGAGCAACTTCCGCAGTGGTGGGTAACTTGCTGCTTTCCTGAACGGCTAGTAGTTGCAGGAATCAAAACTTTATAAGTTCGTTTGAGCTTTAACTTTGTACACTGCTCATCCGCGCGAAAGATGTCACCATCGCCCGATTAATTGTAGGGACACGGCAGTGCTGTGTCCTAACTGTGGGTTATATCACTATTCCTAATAAATTTAGCGTTGAAATACGACACTTAACAAACTTAAAACCGTGCAACCAAACACGGCTTCAAATGTATATCTTCGCGAAGGTTTGTAAGGGTAAGAATTCCAAACGCGCAGTTCTCCATTAAAGCCGCGCGACGCTAAACTCAACGAAACTTGACGGTAGTTTTCCAAAGTTCGCTGAAGCAATTGCCCGATTAAAATGCCTAAACTGTGCATTCCCCGCTTCCAAGTGCGATAGCCACAACGCGAGTTTTGAGCAATCCAAAGTTCATCGGCGATCGCCAATAAGCTAAAAATAAACCGATACATTAGTAATAGCAGTTCTGTGACTAACTCTGGACAGCGTAATTGTCTGAGAATCTGCAAGATTTCGGTAAATGGAACCGTCAAGAGGATGAAATACATACAGCTTGTCGATGCGAAGGCGCGGGCAAACAAAAAGCTCACTTGGTATATTCCGCTGCGGCTCACATACAGATAAAAAGTGCCGATGCTAATCCCCCAACCTTGCCAAATATCCCACTGAATTTCCTGGATTTGACTTAACTCAACAGCACCCATCGCCAAAGCAGGCAAACTTGTCAGCAAAAACATCAACGGTAGCGACAGCAACCGCAAATACAGTTTCCCCGGAATACCCGCATAAATGACGATCCAGACAGCCAACCAAAGGGCGATCGACAATTGGACGATCGCCCCAGAAACTAGAGACAGAATTAAAAGGGCGATCGCAAAGGATAACTTGTGAGATGGCGGCAACCCCCGCAAGCGATTTGTATAAGCCAGACTATCAATCTGATGGTTCATTCCGACGGCTATTCATCATCAGATTTTTGTCGGTGCGATCGCCCCTTGTACAGCCCGATCGCATACCCAATTACGCCAGCTCCTAGCGCCGCTTGAGTCGCAAACAGCAAACTTTCAACTTCTCCGCTAGCAGGCTCAAAAAAGTGGTTAAACCAAGGTTGATAGTCCGGTTGAATTTCCGTAATCGCTTTCTCAGCCTCCCCATCCGATCCGCCATATTCACCCCGGACAAAAACTAAGGGAATAACGGCAAGCGCGATAACAGCAATTACCAACATCCAATTTTGTTGTGAAGTAGCTTGCTGATTTCTTGTGTTTTTTTGACTCATCGCTTATGACTCCCGTATCATCAATAACTTGAGAGTTTCTAGCTCTTGCTGCCCGTAAGAATGCAGCCAATTCCAGACCAATACAGTCAGCAATCCCTCACTAATCGCCAGGGGTACTTGAGTGATAGCAAAGATGCCAGCAAACTTGAAAAACGAAGCCATAAAACCGCCCCTAGCTGCGGGGAAAGCTAATGCCAACTGAAGCGAAGTAACCACGTAACTCAGCAAATTTGCCAAAGCGGCTGCACAAAAAATTGCCGCCCGTTGCCTGCCTGTTCGCATCAGCAATTGATAGATAAAATAAGCAGCAAACGGGCCAACGATCGCCATCGAAAACATATTAGCTCCCAGCGTTGTCAGCCCGCCGTGAGCTAACAGTAACGTTTGAAAAAGCAGCACCAAAGCACCGAGTACCGCCATCACCGAAGGGCCGAATAAAATCGCACCCAAACCCGTACCCGTTGGGTGAGAACAACTCCCCGTTACCGAGGGAATTTTTAAAGCAGAAAGTACAAAAGTAAACGCACCGGCTAAAGCTAGCAGCAGTTTAAGTTCCGGGTGTTCTTTGGTGATGCGAGTAATTGAGCGCAAACCTACTGCAAAAAAAGGCAACGCCACCATCCACCAAAATGCAGCCCATTGCACCGGCAAAAAACCTTCCGAAATGTGCATAGCTGCGGCGGGCGTTGCCGAACCCAAGACAATATAACAACTCAAGCCAGCCATCAATCCCAAGCTGACCAATTTCCGATTTCTGGTCTTCACACTGAACCTCGCAGATGAGACTATGTAAACTAACACATCGGCGGGCATCCTGACTCAGAAAGCGACAAAACTCTCATTACAGTTGCGGGACAGCGCCGGACTTGCACCGAACTTTCCCCGTTTCCTCTAACGGCTGCTCCCCATTAGAACCGACTGGTTAGACATAGTTTAGTCGATCGCGTAAGTCTCAGCAAATCTTTTACAAAAATTACTTCAGATTAACTAAGTCAAAATTACCTCTCATCTTCTCTTCTTTTCCTTCGTGTCTTCGCGGTTCGTTCAATAAATACTATCGCTCAACAAATCAACGCTATAATCTTAATGAGTTTTGAGGAAAGCCGCAATGTTACAGTACAACTTGCCGAGGCACTGGCCCTCAGCCGATGAACTACCAGACTCAGATGAAACGCCTGTGGATAACGAACTGCAAGAACTAATACCAGGGTTGTTAAAAGCAATATTGCTGATACTTTGGGCAGAACGCATGGACTGGTTTTTTGGCATAGATATGGGTATTTATCATCACCCGGATAAACCTGCCATTGTCCCGGATGCTTTCTTAAGTTTAGGAGTAGAAAGGTTTTATGATGAAGAATTGCGTCCCAGTTACGTGCTGTGGGATGAAAATGTTCTGCCGACTTTTGTGCTGGAAGTAGTTTCCCCAACTTATCGCAAGGAATACAGCACAAAGTTGGAGGAATATCAAGCTTTAGGCGTACTTTATTACGTCATTTATTCTTCCCGCCGCCGTCGTAAACCCCGTTTAGAAGTACACAAGTTAGTCAATGGGAAGTACGAGTTACAGCCAGGACATCCAGTTTGGATGCCAGAAATAGGTTTGGGGATTGGTTGTGAAAGGGGAAGTTATTCTGGGGTGACAAGGGAGTGGTTGTATTGGTATGATGCCGATGGAAAACGTTATCTGACTCCTGAAGAACAGGTGAAAGAATCCACGCAGCGCGCCCAACAGGAATCGCAGCGCGCCCAACAGGAATCGCAGCGCGCCCAACAGGAATCGCAGCGCGCCCAACAGGAATCGCAGCGCGCCGATCGACTGGCTGAACGTTCCGATCGACTAGCTCAGCGATTGCGCGAGTTGGGGATAGATCCTGATAATCTGGGCTGAGGGCAGTCAAGAGTACAACACTGGCCTACTCTTGAGGCTCAGAAACCGGGTTTTTCAACCGAGATCGATCGTCCTCAACCAAAGATTTTCTGGAAAAAACCCGGTTGCTGCATCCAGAAATGTGTGAATATTTATCGCAAAAATCAGGGAAGATGCAGCTAGATTTGGAAAAAACAGAGAGTTTGACGGGAAACATTGAGATGCAGCTCGAAAAAATGAAAATCAGCAGAGGTTATTAAATAATGGTCATGGATCTGCGTTCTTACGATGTCATCTGTTTTGGTGATGAAGTTCCAGGAGTTCTAGCTGTTATCTCTGCCTCCAGAGAATATCTTCGCCGAACAAAGCGTTATCCGCGAATTCTACTGATGTCGAAAGCAAGCTTGCAAGAAGGCATTGGCGGACATTTGGTAAGAGGCGGTCTTGCTTATTTAGATAGAAGTCAGATTAGTGAACAACTTCAACAATCTTTAAAGTTAGATACCTTTGGTTCACCGGCGACAATCTATAAAGAGTTCCTGCAAAAATCCGGTGTTAAGGCAATTGCACTTGACCCCCGCAAAGCCAGTGCAGCGCTGAAAGAAATGCTGATACAAGCTGGGGCAGATCTCCTCAGCAAAGTAGAAATTAAATCAGTCACTAAAGAAGGCCAAAAAATTGCCAGTATAACCACGTCTCAAGGCGTAGTTTATGCGGGCAAGCAATTTATTGATGCCACTGTCAATGGCGAATTAGCTCAAGCTGCAGGCGTGAGAAAGCTGAAGGGATTTGAAACATTTGGTCTGCCTAACTCAGAACTTCCAGTCACCCTCGTTTTTGAAACCCAAGGACTCAGTGCAAAAGCACTGAAAGAACTCGATTATACTTATCTAAAACGCTTCACAAACCTGGCAGATGCAGAGGGTCAAAAATTTTTGCTGTACGCGGCCGACAAGGATGCCCAGCTAGCACAAGAACTCCGGCGGGAAATGATCGACACTAGAGGCAATCTCAAAACTCTGTGGGCTGGTAACGATTACATCGATGTTCGTTCGCCCGCTTTGTCTGTAGCTTACCACTCCTTCAGGGGAAAAAAGCTATTTTTTCCTGAAACAGGCGTAATTTTAGATGAGGGAAATATAGCCATACTTCCAAATGATAGACTTTCGTGGAATGCGCTTTTATTTGCCGTCACCGCCAGCGAAGCAGAAGCATTAGCCAGAAGCGGGAGCAAACCCACGGCTAATATGCAAAGAGAGATGTTATTTATTACAACTTGGCTGAAGAGTTTGGGGGCTACTTCTGTTACTTACGCATCAGAACTTTATATCAGACACGCTGGCAATGTGACAGGCGTGGTAGAACCTTTAACGGGCGCACAAATGCTGTTAGGTGGCGTACCTGCTAATGAAGCCCTGGCAACATTTAGCTATCATTTTGATGTACGGGGAGGCATCCCGGGTATTCGCGACAAAGCAACTCGTCTAGGATGGTTTCAAAGTCTGAGTTTTAAACACCCTATCTTGAATATTGGCATCCGCCACGCATTAATTAAAAACGTTCCTAACCTGGCAGTGGTCAGTCCCTGTTCTGGATTTGAAGGGTTTGCTTGTTCTGTCGGCAGAATTGTGGAATTCAACGCCGCAGTTGGTCAAGGTGTCGGTATCGCTGCGGTTAATGCCATTCTAAATAACAAAAATCTAGCCGATGTATCTAACCGAGAAGTGAGACAAGTTCTCGCTGAAACAGGTCAGTTACCTAAAATTTTTGGAGCTCCAAATAGTGGTGAGGCAATGCTATTGGCGCAATTCGAGAATCTTGCCAGTTCGGATGCTATTGCGTAATATCAATTCCGGTTGTATTCAGAGATGACTGTTGACTGTTGACTGTTGACTGTTGACTGTTGACTAAAATTATGCTTTCGGGACAACGGACTGTGTGAACCTTTGAAAAATACCGATACAACCGGAAACCATATAATAGCAATTTCAATAAACAATGCAGGAGTAACCTGGGCAGGTGGAACGAAAATTCACCCAAAAGTTTTTAGCCCTAAATGAGTGAAATTGGTATTAACATTATCTCCCCGGGAACGACAACCATCACGTTGGTTTGTAGTTAGAACTTTAATCCTCATAAAATCCTGAACACTTCCGTCGTCACTACAAACCTATAACGGTGATTTTACCGGACATTATATAATACCTCGATCGCCCATATATTGAGTTCCCTCAGTAGATGGATTCTGTGTTTACTTATTTTAAGATAGTTAGGTCTTTTCGCGCCGACCTACTTACTGTAAAGGCGATGGACTTGCCACACTAACTGTGATGGCTTGTAGTAAGGGCTTAAGCCCTTTTTAGCTTTTAATGATTGACCACTGCATCACGGGTACGAGCGGTTTCTGGCCGAGGAAAGAGCCGATCGCCCCTACTGGCTGAATGCCAGTTCTAATTAGTTCGGCAATCCATTCGACCGCGCTCGTATTCAAAGGAGCCAAATCCGTCGTCTTCCAGGCTGATGCAAGCCCCTCCAAGCGCCGTTCCAAGTCCCCTCCCATCCGGTCAACCACAGTCATCAAAATGCTGCCAAACCCCGGTCTGTTAATCACAATTCAGGAACGGGAGCAGCGGTGTGTCGATCGGCGCTCAACATCAGCAAGCGCCCGCCCGGATACAAAGAGTGTAAAAATTGAAAACTTGCGTAAGTCTTATAATTTCAAACAAATCTGCCAAATTGGCAACATAGCTCTAATTAGTCCCGATATATTGAGGTAAATCGAACTAAAACACGGTTTTTGCTCATCTTTAGCAGTCCGTCCTAATATTTTTTGAGTATGGGCGAGTGCAAGGAAGGTGCAGTTTAAATTTATATAAGCCTTTTGAGAGTGATGGTAATGGCTAAATCAAATGCCATTGGCCATCAGTACCGATCGCCCAGATTGGTATTGTAACAGTTTGGTTTCGTCCTATTTTCGGGATGCACCAAGGTTCATTTATTACAAAGATTTCACTCTTTAGTCTGAAGTCAAGAGCAATTGCTTCACACTCTTTAAAATCCTACATTGGCATTCATTGAAATTGGCAGTGTCGGCGCTCGTGGAAGTCCTTTTCGTCTTTACATACAGGTAAAAGGAGATAAATCGCGATGCCTCCATTAGATTCATCAGCTCCTGAGCCCTTAAATAATATTGTTGGAAACAGCAATAGTTTAAACACCTTGAATTCGTTGGCGAATAACCCTGGTGCCTGCAGCAGCAGTTCCACCCAATCTAGTGCCTTTGTAGATAACAGTGGTGCAGGCAGCACCAGCAGTGGGACAGCCACTTCCCCGACGGGAACCAGTACCAGTAGTGAGACTGCTTACGCTGCGGGGGCTACCTCTAGCAGCGGGAGTACACAAGCGCAAACTTCTTCTGTTGCTGCTCCAACTTCCAGCGCGACAGCAACGGCCCCAGCGCCAACACCTGCACCCTCAAATAATGAGGATGCGATCACTACGGGTACTGGTGGCGAGAGTACGATAATTCCTGAGCCAACAGATAACAGTAACAGCAATAATTCGATCGCACTTCCCGATCACAATACCAACAACAGCAATGCTGAGACAACCCCAGCTCCAGAAATGGTCGCCCCAGAAAACTATCCTGGCGCATTAACTATCAGCTACGACAGCAACGGCGACGGATATTGGCTCGGCACCAACGAGAGCGATGTGATTACTGGCGGTAGCGGGATCGAGCAAATTTTTGCAGGAAGCGGCGACGATATTGTCCAAGCTAACAGAGGTGATGATGCGATCGATGGAGGCGATGGAAACGACACTTTGCGGGGAGGAAAAGGTCAAGATGTGCTCAGTGGCGGCAACGGCGACGATTTTCTTTGTGGCGACTTCGGCAGCGATACAGTGATTGGAGGTAGCGGCGCTGATACCTTTGCCTTTAGGCCGGAAACAGCGAGTGCAGCAGCTAATCCATTGTTAGCAGATCGAGTCGTGGATTTCAATCCCGCTGAAGGCGATCGAATTGGGCTGACAGGGGGACTTTCGGTAACAGACTTGACACTCGTCGCGTTTGATACGGATGGTGACGGTACGACAGACGCGACTCTGCTCAAGTTTAGTTCAAATAATGGCGATCGAATTTTAGCTGTTGTTTTGGGAACAGTTAACGCAGCGGGTGCAACCACTTTGAGCAATGCTGATTTTATTAGTTTGCCAAATGACATCTTGTAGTTAATAGTTAACCGTTAACACCAACTACCCCGCAGGAATTGTCGGGGGAGGAAGTTAATAAATTTATATAGGTGGAGAGAGAAAGATGAAGGATTTGTACCGCCCCTTGATTGAACCAAGTGAAATCATCGAACTACTCAGACAAGAGATGCAATTAAAAACATTTAGTCAAAAGGTGTTGCAGAAAAAAGTTATTGAAAAAGCCGCCCAGGAACGGGGGTTAACTGTGACTCCCGACGAAATCCAAGCTGTGGGCGACCAACTCCGCCGCGAGAAGCGTTTGGAGAAAGCAGCGGACACGATTGCTTGGCTGGTCGATCAGATGATTTCTGTAGAAGATTTAGAAGCCGGAATTTGCGATCGGCTCCTCAGCCAAAAACTAGCGGAGCACTTGTTCAGCCAAGAAGTAGAAAAGATTTTTGTTCAAAATAAATTGCAATTTGACCAAATAATTCTTTATCAAATAGTTCTTGCCAACCCCCAGCTTGCTCAGGAACTATTTTATCAAATTCAAGAAGGAGAAATCAGCTTTTTTGCGGCAGCTCACCTGTACGATATTGACGAAAATCGTCGGCATATATGCGGTTGCGAAGGCAAGGTTTATCGGTGGGGTTTAAAACCAGACATAGCCATCGCCGTATTTAGTGCTCAACCCGGAGAAGTGATTCGTCCAATTGAAACAGAGCTAGGATATCACTTGTTCCTGGTTGAAAAGTTTCTCCCGGCGGAATTAACTCCTGAACGGTATCAAGAAATATTGCACAATCTGTTTAACGAATGGCTGGCTAACGAAGTCAACTATTTATTGTACACTTCTAAAGTGTAGAAACTTACTTTTTCGTCCTCAAAAACCCATATATATAATTGTGTCCCAACCACATACAATGCTAAAATTTAGGGTTATTCAGGGTGGACAGAAAGACCTAATATCGTTTACGGCAGCACCCATATTATTCAATGATTGGGGCGGTGCGTGAGTGTAAATAGTCTCATGCGTGTGGATTTAAATATTGCTTCCTCTCAGGCACCCTATTAGTTACGTAAAAAGTGGTTGGATGAGGTACTTCTAGCACAATAAGGTTCAGTTAAAAAGGTAACTTCTGGCCGTAGCCGCTCACGAAAATTGAGAACGGAAGAAAGTCTAGGTGATTGCTTCGTGGTTTCTTAGTACCCTCGCAACTGCGCGAAGCATAGCGAACAATGAGACGCTTAGCTAACCCAAGCGTATTGACTTATAGCACTTTTACAATTACTTTTGGAATGTGAGTTTTGCCAACCCCATATACGCCAGCTAGCAAAGCCCAAAGGAAAAAAATATATCGGTTAAAAACGCCACTCTAATATATTATCCTCAAAAGGTGCTTTTTTCCTCCTATTTATTAATTAGCTGCGTCCCTCAGCGTTCATCTGCATACATCTGCGGTTAAAAACCGACATAATTTTGTCGCCACCAAGCCCGCACAAACTTAATCTCCTCAAACGTATAACGTTCTTCCAAAAAATCATAAATGGCTCTCAGTTTCTCATCCCCCATAACTTCAATTGCGTACACTATCGCCTGCTGGCGTTCCGATTCTACCAACAAATTTATATCAACTTCCCTGCCCATTTCCATCAATTCTATCAGATGCCCAGAAATAGTATTAGGACTCATACCCCGCGCATTGGCTATTCCTTGAACTGTCAAACCTTGTCGGTATAATTCCCAGGTTTGCATCTGCGAATAAGACGCAACGTTAGCAAGATTGGGAAGATTAGCGACCTCAGAAGATGCAGCACCACTTGGCAATCCTTGTTCTTGGCAAAAAGTGCGAATTGCCTCCAAGAAAACCTTACCGTACTTATCTCGCTTGTTGCTACCAACGCCGTAAACTTCCTCGAATTCGGTGAGATTTTGCGGGCGTTTTTCTGCCATATCTCGCAAGCTTTTATCGGCAAAAACTACGTAAGGTGGCACAAATTGTTCGTCGGCAATTTGCTTGCGTAGCGTCCGCAGTATGGTAAATAAAGCTTCTACTTCTACTGCCAAAGATCGAACTTTTCCTTGTACTTCTCGCGGGGGCTCAATGGCGATTTCAACTGTGCGCTGACGTTTCATGATTTCCCAACTTTTTTCATTCAGTTTCAAAATAGGAAATCCGTCGGTTTTTTCGTCTAACAAACCTTGATTTAACAGCGTGCGGCTCAATTTTTTCCATTCCTCAGCACTTCTATCTTTGCCAATTCCGTAAGTAGAAAGTTGGTGGTGCTGGTATTGCAATATTTTTTGATTTTTTGAACCGCGCAGCACGTCAATAATATGATTCATGCCGAATTTTTCTTGGCATCGGGCGACGCAAGAAAGAAATTTCATTGCCTCAATCGTCCAATCTTCTACGGGTTTTTGGTTGCAACAGTTATCGCAAGTCCCGCAGTTTCCAGGGAATGAATCGCCAAAATAACTTAACTGGATTGTGCGACGGCAATCGGTGGATTCTGCATAGTTGATTACTCGACGCAACTGTTGGCGGGCAATTCGTTGTTCTTGTGGATCAGGTTTTTGCTCGATGATGTAGTCGATCATTTTGACATCGCCGTAGCCGAAAAATAAGCTGCAATGGGCGGGTTCGTTGTCTCGGCCTGCGCGGCCGGATTCTTGATAGTATCCTTCGAGATTCTTGGGTAAGTCGTAGTGAATTACAAACCGCACGTCGGGTTTGTTAATGCCCATACCGAAGGCTATTGTGGCTACCATTACTTGCACGTCGTCGCGAATGAAGCGGGTTTGATTGGTGGCGCGATCGACATCGTTCATGCCTGCGTGGTAGGGTAAGGCTTGGATGCCACTTTGTTGCAATTTATAGGCAACTTCGTCAACTTTTTTGCGGCTGAGGCAATAGATAATTCCCGAACCGCCTTTTTTTTGGATAATTTGCAAAACTTCGGCAAAACTGTGTTTGGTTTTGGGGCGAACTTCGTAGTATAAATTGGGGCGGTTGAAGCTGGCGACGTGGATGTAGGGATTTCGCAGAGTTAACTGCTGGATAATGTCTTGGCGGACGCGCTCGGTGGCGGTGGCGGTTAGTCCCATAATGGGAATGTCGGGATATCGATCGCGCACTCGTTGCATTTGCCTGTATTCTGGTCGAAAGTCGTGCCCCCATTCCGAAACGCAGTGGGCTTCGTCGATCGCAAATGCCGAAATTCCTAACTTATTTGCTACTATATCTAAAAACGGTAAAAATCTCTCGCCCAGCAACCGTTCGGGCGCAACATAGAGCAATTTAATCTTACCTTCGAGAATCGCCGTTTCGCGCGATCGGGTTTCCTGACTGCTCAAAGTGCTGTTGAGAAAAGTCGCCCCAATTCCATTATCCTGCAAAGCTTCCACCTGGTCTTGCATCAGAGCAATTAACGGCGAAACAACCACTGTCAATCCCGGTTTCAACAGTGCCGGTAATTGAAAACACAAAGACTTGCCACCCCCCGTCGGCATGACAATCATCATATCCCGTTTTTGTAAAGCAGCTTCGACAATTTCCTGCTGTCCCGGACGGAAAGAGTCATAGCCAAAAAAATGTTTAAGAGCTTGTTCCAGGGACAGTGGCACAGAAGATATTGGCGGATTAGACGCTGACATTTGCAGTAGTTGGTTGTTGGCTTCTAAACTATTCTATGCCTTTTGAGCACAAATACAGTTACAATAATTGAGAATCTCAATTTAAGCAGAAAAACTGATGCCGAAAGCAATTTGGAATGGTGCCGTTTTGGCCGAGAGCGATAAGTGCGAAATTGTAGACAACAACTATTATTTCCCCGCCGATGCCATCAACCGTGAGTATTTCAAGGACAGCAGCACTCACACTACTTGCGGTTGGAAAGGTGTTGCTAGTTACTACAGTGTGGAAGTCGGCGGACAAGTTAATAAAGATGCTGCTTGGTACTATCCTACTCCGAAAGATGCTGCTAAAAATATTGCAGGATATATTGCTTTTTGGAAAGGAGTTAAGGTAGAGGCTTAAAGCAGTTTTGAGTTAATCTATTCAGAACCCAACTTCTTGAACAAGTATGGGTTCTGGGCATTATTTCACTATTCTTAAGAACAGGCAAGATGCCTGTTCCACAAAGTTGACGGGGTTCTCGGAAAAGTTCGGGATTACAATTCTCAAGAACAGGCAAGATGCCTGTTCCACAAAGAGTGAATTTTCTTGTATCTCCAAAATTAATCTTTTTCCCAAACGGCGACTGCTTCCCATCCCAAACCGCGGCGAACAACAATCGGTTCGCTTTGTGTCAAATCGAGAATGGTAGAAACTTGATATCCCGGATCGGAACCGTCATCGACAATGACATCCACTAGCTTTGAAAAACAGTCAAACAGCTCAGCTTTGCCAAAGCTTTCTGCTTTAGATGCAGGGACTGGTGCTGCACCTTCATCATCCGTGGTAATGTGAGCGGAAGTTGAAATAATCGGATTTCCCAAGGCTTCCAACAGTGTAAAACAAAGCCGCTGGTCTGGAACGCGAATTCCAGTGGTTTTGCGCTTCGGGCTCATTACCAACCGTGGCACTAACTTGGTAGCTGGCAGCAGAAATGTATAAGGCCCCGGTATTAACCGCTTGATAATTCTGTATGCTTCATCGCTGACGGCAGCATAGTCGGTGATATTTGACAGAGAGGAACACAAAAACGTTAAAGGCTTGTCATTGGATAGTTGCTTGATCTGCCTAACTCGTTCTACCCCAGACTTGGAGTTGAGATCGCAGCCGATCGCGTAAACTGTATCTGTTGGATAAAGCATCACGGCCCCATCTTTTAGAGCTTTTGTAATCTTCTCGATCCGGTCTCTTTGGGGTGCAACTGGATGCACTTCGTAAATAGTTGCCATGTTAAGATATTGCAGGCTAAGTGGGCGATCGAAATATCGAGTGAAACAATCAATGTTGAAAATTAATTGTTAACAATGAATAAAATAGCTTATTTTGACTGTCCAACCGGCATTGCTGGCGATATGTGCATCGGAGCTCTCATCCACGCTGGCGTTCCTTTAGACTACCTAATCGAAAAACTCAATTTGCTCGGCATTTCGACAGAGTACCAGTTGCGGACGGAATTAGTCCACCGGAATACTCAACAAGCAACTAAATTTTATGTCGATTTAGCTGCGGATTTGTCGTTAAAACCCACAAATCCCGCTACCGAACTCGATCCCTCGGAAACCGAATCCCCGACTTTTGACGCCCGCCACCACCATCATCACGGGGAAGAACATTCTCACAGTCACGGCGAAGCAGATGCCGAAATTAGCCACACTCATCACCGCCACTTGCCACAAATTGAGCAAATCATCGTCTCTGCAAAATTGCCTCCGCGCGTGGAAGCTTGGAGTTTGACTGTATTTGGCAAATTAGCAGAGGCAGAAGGTGCCGTACACGGTATCCCCCCAAGCGAGGTTCACTTTCACGAGGTGGGGGCGACGGATGCAATTATTGATATTGTCGGTACTTGTTTGGGTTTAGATTGGTTGGATATTGATGAATTTTACTTTTCGGCAATGCCGACTGGTGCAGGTACGGTGAAGGCTGCCCACGGCAGATTAGCGGTGCCGACGCCGGCGGTGATGCGGTTGTGGGAAACGCACCGAGTGCCGGTTTACAGCAATGGGATCGATCGCGAATTGTGCACTCCTACGGGAACTGCGATCGCCTGTACTCTCGCCTCTGCTTTCGGCCCGCCACCGTCGATGCAAATTCAGGCGATCGGTTTGGGTGCAGGTTCTCGAAACCTGGCAATTCCTAATATTTTGCGCCTCTGGATTGGGGAGAAGTCAGAAGGGGAGAGTGGGAGAGTGGGAGAGTGGGAGAGTGGGAGAAAGACGGCTACTAATTCCCAATTCCCAATGCCCGATTCCCAATTACCAATGCCCAATTCCATAGAAACTATTACGGTATTGGAAACACAAATTGATGATTTGAGTCCGCAGGCGATCGGCTATGTTTTTGATGCTTTGTTTGCCGCCGGAGCTCTGGATGTTTTCACTGCACCAATTGTGATGAAAAAGTCGCGGCTGGGGGTTTTGTTAACGGCGATTTGTCCTCCCGAATTGCAGGATGCTTGCGAAGCAGTTATTTTTCGCGAAACTACTACTCTGGGAATTAGGATCTCGACTCAACAGAGAACTATTTTACACCGACAAATCCAGACCGTTAAAACAGAATACGGCGAAGTCAAGATAAAAGTTGCGAAGTCGGGAGAAACGATTGTTAATGTACAGCCGGAATACGAAGATTGCGCGGAAATTGCCAGAATTAAAAATATTAGCTGGCGGGAAGTTCACCGCTTGGCGCTGCAAAGTTGGTACGATCGCACTTAATCAATTACAGTGAATTACAAGAGAAATTTAGTCCATGACGGGGTGAAAAACCGTCCGACCCAGCAGGCAGGAGGAATATCTAAATCAGAGAAATCAAAAGCTCTGATATCATGTCCGGTCGATTACCCTAATACGGTAGGGGCGGGTTCACGAAAAATATCTGCCAATAATTGACAATCTCAAAAACCCGCCCTTTTAATCGCTTTTTCTTCAAGCTATTATAGAAACATACTTCATTTCCGATCGCATTATGGTTGCGTTACCCGATCGCCTATCGATGAGCGCAGAAGAATACCTGGCTTGGGAACCCACCCAAGAGGAACGCTACGAGTATTGGGATGGCGAAGTAGTCGCGATAAGCGGTCAAACCCGCAATCACAATCGAATTACCATAAACTTTTTCAAGCTATTAGACGATCGCCTTAATCTCCCTTACGAAATTTACATTATAGATGTAAAAGTCCAAGTGGAACCAGGGCAAAAGTATTTTTATCCTGATGTTGTAGTAACTGGTGATGAGCCTGATAACGATCCGCAATTAGTGCAATTTCCTTTCTTAATTATCGAAGTTTTATCGCCTTCCACAGAAGCAGCAGATCGCGGCATTAAATTTGCTAAATACCGCCAACTTTCAACACTGCAAGAGTATGTCTTGGTGCAAGTAGAACAGCCCGGAGTAGAGATATTTCGGCGCAATCAACAGGGGCAATGGGTTCTCTCCGAGTATGGTTGGGGCGATTCCTTGCAACTTGAATCGGTGAATCTAGAAATTGCGATCGCCGATTTATATCGCCAAGTACAATTTTCTTAAAAATTCCGCTATTAAGGGATTTGATATTAATTATTCTAGGATTTTTTTTAATTATTTGAACGAACCGCGAAGGCGCGAAGAGCGCGAATAAAGAACAGTATTTTCTTCTTTCTCTTTCTTCGCGTCCGCGTGCCTCGCGGTTCATTTAATCTTACTCCAGATTCGTAAAAACCCGGTTTCTGGGCCCCGAGGCGTAAGGTCTATTTAAACTGAGATGTTGCACCATTCTCAATAAACTTTTTATGAACAGGCAAAATGCCTGTTCCACAAGAAAATTTACTCTTTGTGGAACAGGCATCTTGCCTGTTCTTGAGAATGGTGCAAAATGTAAAATTTAAACAAACTGACCCGTTGGAGTCGATCGCACGCGGCGAATCCCAATCACCGACGGCATCGGCGAACGACGCCGATCGTTCTCAATATTGCTCGGCCACAAACTGCCGCGAGCAACACTACGAGCCTGATTAAAAAGAGCACCGTTCAAATCCAACATTTCAATTTGCCGACTGAGTACAGTACCATCATCGATCGGACAATCTTCCCCAGGATGCTGCACCGCAAGCAACAGCGTGTCTCCGATAAAAGTTGGCCCCGTCAATTCGCATCGGTTCGGGCCGTAAGCAAACGGAACTACTGTTCCTGCATTCGGGCCGGAAGTCGGAGTGTAAAACAGCCAATTGTTGCCGAAAACACCAGTAATATCTGACACATTTCCAGTCTTGTTGTGGTCGATCGTCGTTGGCTCTCCAGTCGCACCGACATCAAAACCGTTGTGCGTGCTCGTAGACATATCAGTCACGCCCCAAACATTGCCTTGAGGGTCAAAAGCCAAATTGTCTACATTAGCAAATCCCGCCCCATCTGCCGCACCGGCTTCTCCACCTTGAGCCAAACGCTGCCAGCGGAACGTCAAACCCGCACCATCAGGACTGTCTTCAATTATTTTGTAAAGTCCTCCCGACTGCTGATTGCTGTTGACTGCGCTACCGTATTTAGCAACATTAAAAATGCGAGAATCTGGATAGCCGTCGCTTCCCGGTGCGCCGTCAGTATAGGCAATAAAAACTTCCTTAGTAGTAGGATTAACTTCCAAATCTTCCGGTCGCGCCGTCGGAGTGCCACCAATCAAATTAGCAGCTAAAAAAGCATCAACTAAAACCGCACCTTGGCTGCTGTAGAAATCAGCCAGAGTTTTATTTTGGTAGCCCGGAAGTGCTGTTGCTTCATTGGTTGTATCTACTACAAAAGAACCGCCGTCTTCGGTTTGACCAGCAATTCCTGCGCGTTTGGGGAAGCGAGTAGCGGCATCTCTTTGAGCTTTGCCAAAACTTGCTAATTCCGCCTCGCCAACTTTAGAAGGACGCACTGGATTTGTCTGGCTATTTATAGTTAGTGGCAGCCATCTTCCAGTACCGTTGCGGTTGTATTGGGCAACGTACAAAACGCCGTCTTCAAACAAGCGGCTGTTGGTTTTATCTGCGGGATTTGTGACACTACCGTTGCTGACAAATTTCCAGGTGTGTCCGCCGCGCCGATCGTCTCCCATGTACACTACTAATCTGCGGCCTGCTTCGGCGCGAATCGCGACGTTTTCGTGGCGGAAGCGGCCCAACCATGTGTGCTTCCGGGGGCGGAAACTCGGATCTTGGGGATCGACTTCTACCATCCAGCCATATTTTTCGCCGACTAAGCCGAATTCCTCGCCGATAGTGCCCTTGGCGTAGCCGGTTTGGCCGCCGTTGGGCTTGATGTTTTCCTGAACTCCGACGAAAAATGCTTCGCTACCTTGGAAATTTTCTTCGGCTGAGAGGATTGTGCCCCAAGGGCTTGTGCCACCGGAACAGTTGTAGGCTGTACCGATTATCCGGTTGCCGAGTCCGTCGGTGTTGACTTGGGCGAAGACTTGGGTGGCTGCAGGACCCGTGCCGATGAGGTAGTTGTCGTCGCCTTGTCTGCTTCCCCAGGAGGTGACATCTTTGTATGTGTCGGAACGCTGGCTGTTGATTCCGAGGCCGGACAGTCCGTGGATGCGGCGGTTGAGAGAGTCGCCGGCGATCACCCCAAATCTGCCGTTCGCTTGTTTGGTGATGCGGACGATCGAACCACCGAGATTGTACAGAAATTCGCCAAGGGTATCGCGATTCTTTACCGATAAGTCTATACCGAGGACGGCGCGATCCGTTGCTGGAAACGATGCCAAATCTGACGGGGTGTCCGGCGCTGCTTTCGACATCGGGAAAGATACGTACTCGTGGTTAACCCAGAGATAACCGTCGTCATTGCTGCCACCCAGGCCTACAAAGCCTGTGTAGTCGTTGTTGTAGCCGAAATAGTCTGCCGGATCGGGGAAAACTCGATCGCCCCAGCGGACAATCACGTAACGTTCGTATTCCGGCGGCACAACCATATCGTCAACAACGCTGTAGCTGGTTAATCTAGTATCCTGCGAGGCAGCCATCACGGTTCCCTGTCCCCCCGGCGCCATCGCCATGAAGCTGGGCAGTTCTCGATAAATCGGCAGCGGGTGGGGAAGTCTTAACGGAGTGAAAGATAGTGGCCCTACAACAGCTTCGGTCGAGGTGGAATTGATGCCAAACAGTGTTTGAGTTAACTGAGGGGCAAGCACGGTGGTAGCTGCACTGCTACCAAAGAAAATTAGCAGTTGTCGGCGAGTTATTTTAGACATAAATTCCTTATTCAACCCAACATCCCTACTCATACGAGTCTAATAGAAATTTACTACTGTTAAATTAAGGATAGTTAAGGTTTTGGTTAATTAAAGTAGGGATAAATTTTAGTTAAAAATAGGTTAAATTAGCACCAATCTAATTAGTACGCCAGAAGTAAAAACTTGTCGATCAAAGCTGAAGATTTCGCTATAAGGACTGAGCGATAATGTATTAAGTTAGTTAGTTAGGGGGCGGGTTTTGTATAGAGTTTATGTGTATAACTAGAGTTTTTTCTCCCTTACCCGCCCCTAGGAGTTTAAAAGCTAATCATCTCGAAAACCCGGATCGTTTTCTCGCGATGTCGCTCGACTGGGCGCAGGTACATTCATCACTTGCGAAGACCCTGAATTTCGGGGCGAAGTATTGCCGTCTCTAAATCCCAGCAGCAATTGAGCATCGGCAAAATATCTAGTCCACTGTTCGATTCTCGCATCTTTTTGCCAGTCGTGGCGGGATACTCTCGATCGCAAAACTGGAACTCTTTGTCGGCGGCGATCGGCTGTAATGATGATTGTAACTTCTGTTAATGCCGCATTTTCTTGAAACTCGCGGGCGATCGACTCTTTTGCTAAATCTTCCGCCTGCTGCACTAAACTCGCAAAAGATTGACTGCCGTCCGAATCTAAGGTAAGGTAGCGCTCTTTGGTTTCAGCCAAAGCTATCGATATACTTGCTGTTAAACTGATAATTGCTAGAATGACGCCCGACAATAAGCGTAGGTACAAATTCATTATGTTTGAAACTAAATACTAACACTTGTCAATGATAATTAATAAAATTTAACAGACTGTTAAGCTTAAATTAAAATAATATTTTGTGTCACCATATTTCCGCTTAACAAGCAAGATGCCTGTTCCACAACAAGTGCCTTTTCTTGTGGGGTGGGCATTCTGCCCGCCCCGAGAATGGTTATTGATAATGGTGCAATATCTCAGTTGTACTGGAAATACTTGTCAGTAGCAAAGGATGTCGATAAACCAGCCCCCGCGTTCTCTTCATTATTCCTTTAACATCAGAAGGAACCCTCGATAATTAATCCGTGTATCCGTGTCAAAATCCGTGTCGTGCCTTCCCTCTTCCCTCTTCCATCGGACTGACATCCGTTACATCCGTTACATCCCGTACATTGCTCGTTGCCGAACCTTCTTCTTTATGAAATCAACAAAATGTGCGATCGCCCTCGGTAGCAACTTAGGCGACTCCCTCGCCACACTCTCTAGCGCGATCGCAACCCTCAACAACACCCCAGGAATAGCAGTAAAATCTCATTCAAGCTGGTATCAAACCGCCCCCGTCGGGCCGCCGCAACCCGATTACATCAACGCCTGCGCCATCCTAGAAGTTGCACTAGAACCACAAGAATTGCTAGCAAAATTATTAGAAATCGAGAGAAAATTTAATCGAATTCGCCGAGAAAAATGGGGGCCAAGAACCCTCGACCTAGATTTGCTGCTGTATGACGATTTAATCTTAGAAATTCCGACACTGACTCTACCTCATCCCCGGATGACAGAAAGAGCTTTTGTATTAGTACCTTTAGCAGAAATTGCCCCGGATTGGGTGCATCCGGTGACGAAAAGTGCGATCGTCCAACTCGTGCAAACCGCAGACTGTTCCGGAGTGCAAAAATTGCCATTGTAAAAATTGAGCAAAATTCACGGATCGAACCAGTAAAAAAAAATGCAACCGTAGGTAAGTTCCAAACTGTGATAGTTATCAGTCATTCCCAACCTAAAATCTAAAATCTAAAATCTAAAATCCTATGAGATCGCCTATGATGTCTTAAATCGGTGCACTCAAACATTATTCGCTTGTCGCTTATGTCGATCGGTCAAGAACTACCCCAACTCCTCAAACAACGCCTATTTTACCAAGGGCGCAAATTTAACTTTGACGTGGCTACCCTCCGTCTTCCCAACGGTTCCGAGGGCGAGTGGGAATGTATTCGCCACCCGGGCGGAGCACTGGCAGTTCCCGTCACACCCGAAGGTAAACTCGTCTTGGTGCGCCAATACCGCTTTGCCACAAAAGGGCGAATTTTAGAATTTCCCGCAGGTACAGTCGAAATCAATGAAAGCCCCGCCGAAACTATCAAACGCGAAATCGAAGAAGAAACCGGATATCGGGCCGGAAAATGGCGGAACTTAGGGCAATTTTTTCTCGCGCCCGGTTATTCCGACGAAATCATTTATGCTTTTTTAGCCCAAGATTTGGAAAAACTGGAAAAGCCGCCCGCACAAGACGATGATGAAGACATTGAAACAGTTTTATTCACCCCTGAAGAATTAGAAAAAGCTATTTTAGCTGGGGAACCTATTGATGCCAAATCAATTTCTAGCTTTTTCTTAGCCCGTCCATTTTTGACTTAAATAGGACTGACGAAAAAACCCGGTTTCTTATAATAATCGTGCATCAAACCGATAAGTCTTAACTTAGAAACCGGGTTTTTGACCCCGCGTGTGTCCAGGACTGTAAAATCTAAAATCTAAAATCTAAAATCTAAAATCTAAAATCGAATGTCAGATCTAATTTTATTTTGGCACCGCCGCGACTTGCGTATTTCTGACAATATCGGACTGGCAGCAGCGCGCCAGCAAAGCCCGAAAATAGTCGGGATTTTTTGTCTCGATCGCAATATCCTAAGTCGGGATGACGTAGCGCCAGCCCGAGTCACATACATGATCGGCTGCTTGCAAAAACTCTCCGCGCGTTACAGGGAAGCCGGCAGCCAATTGCTGATCATTCAAGATGACCCGATTATAGGAATACCGAAATTAGCAACAGCTATAAATGCTCAAGCAGTATTTTGGAACTGGGATGTAGAACCCTACGCAAAACAGCGCGATCAGTCCGTATCAAACGCCCTCCAACAAGCAGGAATTCAAGTCCAAAATTTTTGGGATCAAGTCCTGCACGCCCCAGAGGAAATTCGCAGCGGTACAGGACAACCCTACACAGTTTATACACCATTTTGGAAAAAATGGAACAGTCAACCCAAAGCCCCACCCGTAGAGACACTGCCGATAACTTATCTGGAATTAATGACCGGATTAACGGCAGAAGAACAAGAACTCGCTAACCAAGCAGGTGCAATTGAAACAGTGCCAACTGCCTCTAGTTTGGGATTTATTTGGGAAAATCCATTAGTAATAGAACCCGGAGAAGATGCAGCGCAACAAAAATTAGAAGAATTTTGCGATCGGGCAATTTACCAATATCAAGAACAGCGCAATTTCCCCGCAACTAACGGCACATCTCAACTCAGTGCAGCCCTCAAATTTGGTGCAATAGGCATCCGCACTGTTTGGCAAGCTACTCAGATAGTAATGGACACTTGCCACAGCGAAGAAGCCTGCACAAGCATCCGCACTTGGCAACAGGAAATAGCGTGGCGGGAATTTTACCAACACGCCATGTATAACTTTCCAGAATTAGCAGACGGCCCCTACCGTCAAGCATTCAAAGACTTTCCGTGGGAGAACGATGAAAAGCTTTTTCAAGCTTGGTGTCGAGGCAAAACTGGCTATCCTATTATCGATGCAGCAATGCGGCAGTTAAATCAGATAGGTTGGATGCACAATCGCTGCCGCATGATAGTCGCCAGCTTCCTCACCAAAGATTTAATTATTAACTGGCAGTGGGGTGAAAAATACTTCATGCAAAAATTGATAGATGCCGACCTTTCTGCTAATAACGGCGGCTGGCAGTGGAGCGCATCGAGCGGCATGGACCCGAAACCTTTGCGAATATTCAATCCGGCGAGTCAAGCTCAGAAATTCGACCCGGAAGGGGAATATATTCGGCACTGGGTTCCAGAATTGCGCCGCGTTGATACTAAAGTTTTGCTAACAGGAAATATTTCGTCCTTAGAACGCCGACTTCTTCATTATCCCTCTCCGATCGTAGATCACAACGAGCAGCAGCGCAAGTTTAAGGAACTTTTCAAGCAGCAAAAAAACGCAGATTAGACAGCTCGATTTTGGGCGATAGTTACCAGTAAATTAAGTTGAGGGGGCGCTGTACACCCCTCAACTTAAAAGATTGTATCAGTTATAATAAACTTAAAGAAATCGGAGGTTGAAATGGTAACGCTGCAATTAAGGCAAATCAGTGTACCCCCAGGACATAGAGTGCTGTTCCATGATGTCAACTGGCAGGAATTTGAAGCAATTTTAGAAGAGTTGGGAGAACACCGTGGCTCTAGAATAGCTTACAGTCAAGGAACGTTGGAGATTAGGATACCACTACCCGAACATGAGAAAGCTAAAATCATTATTGGTTATTTAGTGAAAATTTTGTTTGAGGAACTAGAAATCGACTTTTAACCCTTTGGTTCGACGACTTTCAAGCGAAAAAGTATGTTACAAGGAATTGAGCCTGATGAATGTTTTTACATTCAGAATTATGCTCTAATGATTGGCAAAAAGCGGATCGACTTAACTGTCGATCCGCCGCCTGACTTAGCAATTGAAGTCGATCTAACTTCCAAAAGTCAACTCGATGCTTACGAAGCTTTGGGAGTACCTGAAATCTGGCGCTATGAAAATAAAAACCTTCTGATTAATGTGCTTCAAGATGGGAAATATGTTGAATCTGAAATTAGTCCGATTTTTCCCAATCTGCCAATTATTGAAGCTATTTCTCAATATTGCGAACAAAGCCAAACAGTGGGTACGAGTCAAACTCTCAGATTGTTTCGCAAGTGGGTTAGAGAACAAATCAGGCTTTGATCACTGAAGTCCTCACTACAAAGCTGACTGTTTCCCAATGCCCAATTACCGATACAGACAAGTTATCATAAACTTAAATAAATCGGAGATTCAAATGGTAACGCTGCAATTAAGACAAATCATTGTACCACCTGGACATAGAGTGCTGTTAGATGATGTCAACTGGCAGGAATTTGAAGCAATTTTAGAAGAGTTGGGAGAACACCGTGGCTCTAGAATAGCTTACAGTCAAGGGACTTTGGAGATTAGGATGCCACTACCAGAACATGAATTCAATAAGGAAATCATTGGCGATATGGTGAAAATATTACTCGAAGAACTTGAAATTGATCGAGAATGTTTTGGTTCGACGACTTTTAAGCGAAAAAGTATGTTACAAGGAATTGAACCTGACAACTGCTTTTACATTCAGAATTATGCTCTAATGATTGGTAAAAAGCGGATCGACTTAACTGTCGATCCGCCGCCTGACTTAGCAATTGAAGTCGATCTAACTTCCAAAACTCAACTCGATGCTTACGAGGCGCTGGGAGTCCCTGAAATTTGGCGCTATGAAAATAAAAAGCTTCTGATTAATGTGCTTGAAGATGGGAAATATGTTGAATCGGAAATTAGTTCGATTTTTCCCAATTTGCCAATTATTGCAGCTATTTCTCAATATTGCGAACAAAGCCAAACAGCGGGGACGAGTCAAACTCTCAGATTGTTTCGCCAGTGGGTTAGAGAACAAATCAGGCTTTGAGGACTGAAGTCCTCACTACAAACTTGACCGCTGTGGCTGAGGAGGTGTGCAGCATTTGAGGTGGTTAATTAAATCAGAAATTGGGCTCTGTTCGGGGTGTGCCTCTACGCTGCTGCCCGGATTAATGAGATTTGCTCTCAGGCATCCGGGTAAATAAAATCTCTTTCACAGTCGGTTCTAGGGAAAAGCTAAGGCTAGCAATATTGCCTTTGGTATCAGTTAAGAAAGATATAAGTTCTGGTCGCTCGCCCAACTCAGATTCAACAAAAATGTCATAGTGGTAGTGTTCTAATTTATAAATAATTGAATTATGAGTTGCTGTTAAACGCTCGTCATTAATTTCAATTGATAAGATTCCGTATGCTGGATGCTCAAAATAACCTGTGTAATCTTCTAGAGGATGAGAAGGCTGGGTTCCTGTTTTACGATAGTCAACGGCGATTTGCTCTTTGGCTTTTGCAGCAGATTCTTTGCTTTGAGCATATTTTTCCTTCATTCGTTGATTCCAAGGAGCTTCGTCTAGACCGAGCAAGCGATCGCATATATAATAAGTCACAGTATCTGGTACTAAGTTTAGAGCCATATTAGTCAGAACTACTATACCAATATTGTCTTGAGGCAGCAAAGTTGTCAGTGCAGAAAATCCATCAATATTACCGCCATGCTGAATTAAATTATGACCTCGGTAAGAGGTAATCTCCCATCCCAAACCATAAAAATAATAAAAAAGTTCATTATATTCCAGCGGTTGACCGAGCGCGATTTGTGGAGCGTGCATCTCGCTCAGATTACTTGGCGAGATAATTTGTTTCTCGCCATACTTACCCCGATCGAGATGGAGTAAAAGCCACTTAGCCATATCAGCAACGTTGGAATTTATCGAACCGGCTGGGCCGATAACATCGACATTACAAAAGGGTAATCTCTCAACTTTGTCGGATTTTTCTTGATAAGGAAGTGCAAAATCATCAGCTTGTTGGGATGTCTCTACAGAGAAATTACTATCTCTCATTTCTAAAGGATTAAAAATTTCCTGTTGCACAAATTCTTCCCAGCTACTCTCTGCAATTTCACCAACCAAGTAGCCAGCGGTCATGTACATCAAACTTTGATACTGAAAAATAGTACGCAATTCGTGAGTGGGTTCGAGATATTGTAAGCGATCGAATATTTCTTTACGGGTGAAGGGACTTTTATACCACATAGCATCGTGACGGGGTAAGCCAGACCGATGAGTCACGAGGTCGCGGGGTGTCATACGTTCGGTTGCATAGGAGTCATAAAGTTTAAAAGTGGGCAGATAATTTCTGACAGGTCGATCCCAGTCTAATTTGCCGCGGTCTGCCAAAATACCCATCGCCATTGTGGTAAAAGGTTTCGTACAAGAACCAATTGCAAAGAGAGTTTGCGGTGTAACAATTAAATTTTGTTCTACATCTCGCTTTCCAAAGCCTTCACAAAAAATTATTTGGCTATCTTTAACGATTGCGATCGCCAGCCCGGGTATTTTCCACTCTTGCATCGCCTTGTTGATAAATTCACTCAGACCTTGCATGACTTTTCAGTATTGGTATAACTTTAATTTCGCTTCTGAGAAATAGACAGAGAGTAAGGGTGTTGACCTTGAGCTCGATCGCCCACAAAAATAACATAAGTCCCCTTGTCCCCATAACCGGAAAATTCTACATTCCCCGCAGCAGCATTCGCCGGCAGGACGCAGAAACGCCCCCTCGGCCCCTGAATCATCAAACTCGGAGCTCCAGCGGTTTGTACTGCAATCCGCCAATAAGGCAAATCCTGCGTTACTTCAATGACGTGGTTCGGCCCTTGGGACACAAAACCGCAGTCGCCGCTATTGTTCGGGCCGCCGGAAACTCCAGAAACTCCCAGCGGTTCGGGAAATCCCGGAGCAATTTGTAGCGGTTGGCTCCGAAGGGCACCGGCATCCGCTAAAATCATTGCCAAGGCTACGGTCACGATCCGGCTAAACCACAGTTTGCCGCGATCGCCCGGATAATTGATCTTCATGTTTCCTCACACAATGACATTTGGTTCTAGTTCTTTGACGGTAGGGGATAATGGCGGTTCCAAACACATTAATCTAAAATAACTTCGGAATTTTTTTTATGAATCCTCAAAATAACTTCAAATGGCAGCAAGCGTTCGGAGAACTAAAAGCTAAACTAGAACGATCGCCACTCATCACACAAAATTCAAACAGCTATCAAGCCGTCGGCACCTTATACAATCAATTACTCGACAAGTTTCAAAGACTCCCCAAACCGGGGCAAGTGGCAGCCTTTGCCGTCGGATCGATAATTGTCCTGACAGTCTTCAATAGCGTCGTACAGCTAATTTCAGCGCTGATGACTCTTGCCGTTCTCGGAGTGCTAATCTACATAGCGTATAAATTGGCAATTTCCCCCCAGTCCTCAAATACTAACGACAAATAATAGGAATTTCTAAATATGGCTAACCCCACCGCGCCCAGCGGCATCAATCAACCCGATCCGTCTTGGCAAACACAATCCAAGCAAGTGCCACTGCTGGTTCGCAGGTGCGGCGCTTGGGCAGTGGAAATTTCGTTAATTGCGGCCAGCGCCCTCGTTCCCTTCAGTATCGGGGCATTGGTCAACAAGCAAACTCAAACCGTGCCGCTCAATTCCTCAGTAGCAGCAGCATCCGAAACCGTCGCCCGTACCTTGGGCATACCCGTGCGCGATCGCAGCCCCAGAGTCGCACCCCTAACTAATCTATTCTGGTCAGCGGCACTGCTGGCACCGGCAGTTTTAGCGGGGTGGCAACTGTTTTTGCTCGCCAGAACCGGTCAAACTATCCCCAAACGCTGGTTCGGGGTCAAAGTTGTCACAGCGTCGGGTACTCCTCCGGGTTTTGGGCAAGTGCTAATTCGCGAAAGTTTAGGGCGCTGGGGAGTGCCTCTGGGCGTCGCTTACGGCATTTGGCGCTTGACTGGTGCGTTTCCAGATTTGCTGATTTTAGGGGGGCTGAGCGGCTTGGCAATGCTCGCAGACGGGGCTTTTGCGTGGCGCTACAAACGGCAATCCGGCCACGATCGCCTCGCGAATACTTTGGTTGTCAACGCTCGATCGAATCAACTGTCTGCCGATCCTGTCAAGACTCAAGATTGGACTGAGGAAGACGCCCAGATTGCGGCTTTGGTTGTGACTCCGCAAAGCAGGCTGAAAGTAAATGCCAGTTTGTGGAATTGGATGCGCCAACACCCGGGCACAACTTTAGTGATAGTTACCATCGGTAGCGCGGGATTGATTTTAACTTTGTTTGTCGGCACTCTTATATACACTCAAAGCCAAGCAAATATGCGGGATTCCCGGCAGCGGAACGACGAATTATTTGTAGCTTTAGTTAGCAAATTGTCTCCCACATCGGCTAGCGGGGCATCGGGCAGGCGATCGGCCATTTTAGCTTTGGGGGCGGTGGAAGACTCCCGCGCCGTACCTTTGCTAGCGGATTTACTAGCTCAAGAAGACAACCGCGCCATGCTGGACGCGATCCAGCAAGCTTTAGTCAGTAGCGGCACGAAAGCTTTGCCTGAGTTGCAGCGGTTGAATCAAGCCCTCAGCAACGACCTAGATTCCCTGCGCTTTGGCGGCAAGGCCCCGGAACGCGAGTTAGCGGCCGCCCGCCAGCGAACAGTACAAAGGGCGATCGGCAAAATTCTCACAGTGTATAGCAGCCAGCTCAACGGTGTCGATCTCAGCCGCACGGATTTAGCTCAAAGTCCTGCCGGCCCGTCTCAGTTTACTTTAGTATTAAACAAAGTTGACTTGTCGGGAATTGAGTTGAGAAATGCCAATTTAACCAATGCCAGCTTGCAGGGAGCTCGCTTTTACGGCACCGGCGAAGACAGGCGTCCGGGTACATTTGACGATTGGATTTCTGACTTGAGCGGCGCCAATTTGGAAGGAGTAAATTTGGTCGGGGCGTCTTTGAACAGTGCTGTAATGAACCGGACTACTTTTGTGCGCGCTGTCATGAACAAAGCTAATTTGTCAAACGCCAATTTGAATTCAGCTAACTTTAGCAGTGCTATTTTAATTGGAGCAAATTTGCAGGAAGCACAGTTAAAAAATGCAAGTTTTACCGGCGCAGATATAGGAAGCGCGAATTTGTCGCAAGCGGATTTGTCTGGTGCGCGTTTGGGCAAAGTGAAGGCTCAAGGCGCTCAGTTGTCCTTGACAAATTTGTCTAAATCGGAATGGCAAGGTGCTGATTTGTCCGGTGCTGATTTGAGCGGCGCTAACTTACAAAATGCCGATTTGACTTCGACTAAACTCGCCAACGTGAATTTAAAAGATGCTCAGTTGCAAGATGCGAATTTTCGGAATGCGGAGGTGAGTTCGGTTGATTTTAGGGGCGCCAATTTAGCGGGAGCGAATTTTAAAGGCGCTGTGTTTCTGGGGAAAACAGCTCCGGATCAATTTATTCAAAGTCCGACTGGTAGTAAATCGGGCCGATTCCTAGGAGTTGATTTTGGGGAGGCTAAGAATTTAGATAAAAGTCAAATTGCTTACATTTGTTTGCAGGGGGGGATTCATCCGAAGTGCCCGCAGAAGAAGTAAGGTAAGGATTCAGGTCAAAAAAACTTCAGTAGTCAAACCAGAAGCAGACCAGAACAAGAAACCAGGTGGACAACCAGGCCCTGACGGGGAAAACCCGAAAAGGGTTTGGACGAGTAGACAGAACTGAAATTAGCTCACCCGAGATATGTCTTAATTGTCGCAGTCAAGAGTTAACTGAAGTAATTAACATCCATAGACAGCAAGTAGCAAGTCTAGTAGCCAAACCAATCGAGGTCGTCGAATATCAGACACAATCGTGTCAATGCCTCGAATGTGGCGCAGTAGTTAGAGAAGAACAAGCCTTGGGAATATTTCCAGGCCAAGACTTGAGTGTTAATCTCCAAGCATTATTAGTCTGGCTGGGGAATTATGGGCATATTTCCTACGCAAAGCTTCAGGAGTTGTTGTGGGGGTAGTGCTAAAGAGGAAAGGGTGAGAGAATAAAACTGTTGTAATGCTAACGTAGTTTGTCTTTATGTCTACTGCTTTACCTCTGTGTCCGAGTTGTCAGTCTGAATCTGTGATCAAAAACGGTCGAACTCGGCATCAGAAGCAAAATTATAAATGTCGAGATTGTGGACGGCAGTTTGTCGAAGATCCGCAGTGGCGGATGATTAGCAAGGAAACCAAAGCTATCGTTGATCGATTGCTCCTGGAGAAGGTGTCGCTAGCCGGGATTGCCCGTGCCTTGGGAATCTCACAACTGTGGGTGCAACACTACGTCAACGCCAAATACCAGCAGGTCAACAAGGAGGTGCAGGTGCGCCCAAAGCCGAAACGCCGTCTGACGGTGCAGATGGATGAACTGTGGTCGTTCGTCGGTGACAAAGGCAACAAGCAGTGGGTGTGGCTCGCTCTTGATGTTCAAACCCGTGAGATTGTCGGAGTTCACATCGGCGATCGTAGCGCAGAATCAGCACTCTTGGTTGTGGCAGTCACTGCCCCCGGTGTACCGCCTGCAGTGCGGTGATTTACAGCGATTTCTGGTCAGCCTATGCGGAGGTCTTACCCAGCAAACGGCATTGTGCAGTGGGCAAAGAAACAGGAAAAACTAGCTATATTGAACGCTTCAATTGCACTTTACGTCAGCGCGTGTCACGTCTAGTTCGTAAAACCTTGTCATTCTCAAAGAAGCTAGAGAACCACATTGGAGCAATCTGGTTATTCATTCACTACTACAATGCCTCGCTTCCTGTCTGCTTATCCTTTCCTGCTTAGGACTACCTATCAGACACAATCGTGTCAATGCCTCGAATGTGGCGCAGTAGTTAGAGAAGAACAAGCCTTGGGAATATTTCCAGGTCAAGACTTGAGTGTTAATCTTCAAGCATTATTAGTCTGGCTGGGGAATTATGGGCATATTTCCTACGCAAAGCTTCAGGAGTTGTTGTGGGAACTCGGGGCGATTGAAGTTGGAGTGGGAGCACTCCAAAAAACCAATCAACGAGTAGCAGCAGCGGTAGAGCCAGCTATAAATGCGCTGTGGGAATGGGCACAAGACCAATCAAACGTTCATGTAGATGGCTCTCCTGAGTTTATGGTGTAAAATAGATCAGTCAATACAATTAATGTGATGAGGTTTCATTTAGATTATTTATTAGACTTGCCTGGAGTCAAGGTTGAAACTTGTACTCAAATTGAGGGAAAAATTTACTTTCGACTGAGTGTTATAGCGTCAGGAATAGTTTGTCCTCACTGTAAAAATTATACAGAAGAACTCCATCAGAATCGACCTATAGCCTTTCTCAAAAAGATGAGGTACAATAACAGCAGTGTGTAAACCAGTTAAAAATATTTGAGGATGTAACTTGCCCCAACGCAAACTCTATGGCTTTTCCTAATTCTTGATAATTAGTAGTTTTGATAGAACGGAGAATGATTTTAAGTTTTGACCACAGATTTTCAATTGGTGAAAAATCTGGTGAATAAGGTGATAAGTATATTAATTGTGCTCCTTTTTTTGCGGTCGCTTTTTTCACTTCTTCTCCCAAGTGAATGGGACAATTATCCATCACTACACAAGCACCTTTCCATAGTTTTGGCACAAGTTTTCTGATAATAAAAGCTTCAAATGTAATTGCATCAGTTCCGCCTATTAGATTAACCGATGTCAAAATCTCAGTGACTGACATTGCTCCAATTATTGAGACATTTTTGCCACGTTTAGTTGGTTTTGGCCCCTTGGCTCTTTCACCTTTTTGCATACCTAGCATATAACCTAACCATTGCCAAATTAACTCCCGATTCGTCAATGAATATTAAGTCTTTCAAACTAATCTCTTTAATTGTTTTCCAGAACTCACATCGCAGGATTTGAACTCGCTCTGTCCCTTTCCCTGAAGGGAAGAGAGTTTTTTTTGACAGTAATGTCTAAGAGTTTTATCATTCTTCCTATTGTTGCTCTACTAACAGAAAATCCAATTCTCCCATAAAGTAAATAACGGAGTTCTTCAAGAGTTGCATCATCCGAAGCTTCAACCAATTCCGCCAAGATGAGTAGTTGCTCCGCATTCAGTTTGCCTTTGACTCCACATCGGTCAGTTCTCGGAGTAATGTTTTTTGTTTCACGATATTGTTTAAGCAATTTTTGTACAAAGCTCAACGCTACAGAAAAACGCTTAGCTATTGCTTTTTGTTAAATGGGTTCAGCATGATAAGTATCAAGGATTTTTTGCCTAAAATCAATCGAATAAGCTTTCATTTTTAACAATGTATGAAGTTTGGTACAAGTAAACGTGTTGTGAGGCAAGCATCGCGTGCTGTCAAAAAAATGCTATTATATGTGGTATCGCTTTCGCGAGGCTTTACTGAACCATTTAATTATAGTTCATTTGAGCTGCTTTTCTCTGTTTGACCCTCACGAGTGAGTGTCAGTAACATGATACCTCATCTTTCTGAGAAAGGCTATATATTAACTAGAGATTTGTCAGTTTTTGGTCGTTCTGTGTATTTAAAAGTGCCACGTCGGCAGTTCTACTGCCCTAAATGTCAACGTTATAAGTAGTTAGACAGAATTAATTACACAAATACATACTATAATAATATTCCAGGCCAAATTATGAGTTAATTACAGTTTCATATGATGTTTATCAGGGAAATAAATCCTCTTTCGTCTAAATTGCTCGACTCGAATTCATCGCCAAAGCCGACATCATCAGGTACGTCAAAGATCACATTGCCTCATATTAGCTTCGCAAGGAGTAAAAAAAGTAGAGTTAATGAATATTTTCAGAATAAATAAGTTATAAGACACTCTATAACTGGTTCAATCGCTGGGAATCTGAAGGAATGATAGGACTTTATAATAAACCAGGAAGAGGTGCTAAATCACTATTTAACTCTTCGCAAAAAGCCCAAATTAAAGAGTGGGCTAAACAATTGGAGTTTAGACTAAGCACAAATTGACTCAGGGTTAGCTGAGTAGAAATTGTGGTGAATTTAGAGAGATATTCCCAGGTTAACTAATGGATTTTGGTGATTTTTGGAACCGACCTTTACCCTTTTTGACCACAGGATAGCGACATCTTTTAGTGCGAGCTTTTCCTGGTTGCCATCCATCTGAATTTCCTCGGCGTTTGGGAGCAACAGTGGGAGTCCCAATCCCGATCAAAAGTGGAAGCATTGATTGTGCAACCCTTCCAGGGGTCAATTCAGAGAGAGACTTTTGCCAGGGTAGACGAGTTTCTTTCACTAAATCTTTAGCTAACCATAGTTGCCAGGTCACTAATGGCATCAAATCGCTCCATCGTTGACATTGTTCGGGAGTGCTCAGCTTCGGCACAGTCCAATGCAAGGTTTGTTTGGCTAAGCGATACCAGTGTTCGAGGGCAAAACGACGTAGATATAGTTGCCAAATTTCTGCCAGAGATGGCATTTGGATGCCGACCCAAACTAACCACAAAGGTTGAGTTTTTAATTGACCCGTTACAGCTTCTAAGCGTTCTACTAAAATCAGAGTCATCGGATGTTTGGGACTGCCTCGAAAATGCAAGTTATCCCATTTTCTCAATCTGATTCGTCCGAGTTTCGGTTCAAGAGATAAAGAGTGTTTGTTCTGGTTCCCACCAGCTTTGAGCGTCGTTAAGCTTAAACTGCTTTCCATGAGTTCTGGGTCTTCCTCTACCACTATAAGATAGAGGTGCTGACCACAAGCAACGATTAGAACGAATACGCATTAGTTTAAGTAGCTAGACAAAATTAATTACATAGTTTTCTCCAAATTCTTTCAGGATTTTTTCCACAGATGTAACAAAAGTTCCCCAACTCTTGTAAGCAGATATCTCAATCCATTCATACTTAATAAACCGCCATTTAATTTCAATTAAATTTAATTCAGGAGAGTAAGAAGGCAACTCAAAAAGAGTAATATTACGTTGTTTCCACTCTTCAAGTTTGTCAAGAATAGCATCACTGGTATGAATAGAAGCTTGATCTGTGACAATTACCGTTGGCTTATGTACTGCGGGAAAAAAAGCATTAATACAGGCAATAACTACATCTGAATTAATACTTTGAGATGAAATATAAGTTTCAAGATGGTTATTTCGATTCATGATTCCTAGTACATTCATTCGCTGACTACGACGACTAGGAATTGTTAAATATTCTCCGATATCCTGCCAGCCATAGGGGACACAAGGAATCATACAAAATCCCGTTTCATCCAAGTAATATAAATCAATCTTACCCTCATCATCCAATTGTTTTAATTCTTCTAATTGCGCCTTTTTATCTTGATATTCTTGGGCTGGAGGCTTTTGAGCAACTCCTTTACGCATACGATGTCAACTCATCTTCAGCATTTTTAGTATTCTTTGAATTGTTTTTATACTCGGACTTATCCCCCAGGCTTCTTGAACTTTTTGGCTAACCTTTTTTAATTGCCTTGGTTCTTGTTTGGCCCAGTCTTTGATTTGGGCTTTCTGCGAAGAGTTAAAGAGTGCCTTAGCACCTCTTCCTGGTTTATTATAAAGTCCTATTATTCCCTCTAATTCCCACCGATTGAACCAGTTGTAGAGTGTCTTATAACTTATTCTAAAAATATTCATTAACTCTCCTTTTTTTACTCCTTGCGAAGCTAATATGAGGCAATGTGCTCTCTGACGTACCTGATGATGTCGGCTTTGGCGATGAATTCGAGTCGAGCAATTTAGACGAAAGAGGATTTATTTCCCTGATAAACAGCATATGAAATTCTAATTAACTCATAATTTTGCCGGGAATATCATTTTACTATGTATTTGTGTAATTAATTCTGTCTAACTACTTATCAGCGGCAATCGCAGCGGTTGCTTTTATCAAAGGAGCACACCCATACTCGCTATCAAATAGGGCTATGGGTCGATTCTGAAGATATTCACACACTTGTGCCAATTGTTCAGCGCCTTTAGCCATCGGATTTTCCCAACTGGTAATACGTTCGTGTCTTAAGGGTAATGCCCAACTGCCGATGGTCGAAGGTATCCACGCGATCGTACTATACCCCTGACCGATACCAACAGGTATGCCGTGAGGCAAGGCTGTCGGTTGATGTTCATAAGTACGCTCTTTGAGAGTAGGTGCATGAGGCCTCAACCATGCCGTATGATCGATCGCTAATACTGGACGTTCTACTTGTGACATCTGTTGGATGTACAGTTGCATCAATTTTTCTTGATCGGGTCTACAATCTTGTAGTGCTTCATAGGCGCTCGACCACTCACGCCGAAACAAGGGATTGAGAGCCAAATCTCCTCGCGCATGAGACGTGGCGCGTCGTCATTACCGCGTCTGCTAGTTCAAAGGTGGCATCTTTTGCCTTGCCAAGGCATTCATAAGCTTGTTGACGAAATTCGTATAATTGTTCAAACAGAGATTGCAGGTAGATTTGAGATTTTTTGCTGAATTCTCAATTTTCTACCCTTACGCTGTCTGTTGAAACTATCGCAGACAGTTTTTTTCTCTTGTTGCAAGTCTCCGAGAACGTCAACGGTCGCTGGCATCTATCTTAGGGTTGAGTCTGATAGCTTGTCGCCAGCGACCAGGGCCGTTTTTGAGAACTGTTCGCTAGTCTCACAGCGATCGCGCTTTTTGACCTGCTTAGTCTAAACTCCAATAAACAAGAACCAAGGCAATTAAAAAATGTTAGCCAAAAGGTTCAAGAAGCCTGGGGCATAAGTCCGAGTATAAAAACACTTCAAAGAATACTAAAAATGCTGAAGATGAGTTGGCATCGTATGCGTAAAGGAGTTGCCGGAAAGCCTCCAGCCCAGCAATATCAAGATAAAAAGGCGCAATTAGAAGAATTAAAGCAATTGGATGCTCAGGGTAAAATTAATTTATATTACTTGGATGAAACGGGATTTTGTTTGATTCCTTGTGTCCCCTATGGCTGGCAAAATATCGGAGAATATTTAACAATTCCTAGTCGTCGTAGTCAGCGAATGAATGTATTAGGAATTATGAATCGAAATAACCATCTTGAAAGTTATATTTAATCTCAAAGTATTAATTCAGATGTGGTTATTGCCTGTATTGATGCTTTTTTCGCCGCAGTACATAAGCCAACAGTGATTGTCACAGATCAAGCTTCTATTCATACCAGTGATGCTATTGTTGACAAACTTGAAGAGTGGAAACAACGTAATATTACTCTTTTTGAGTTACCTTCTTACTCTCCTGAATTAAATTTAATTGAAATCCTATGGCGGTTTATCAAGTATGAATGGATTGAGATATCTGCTTACAAAAGTTGGGAAACTTTCGTTGGATCTGTCGAAAAAATTCTGAAAGAATTTGGAGAAAACTATGTATAGCAATCCTAAATGATTTTCTATATCTAGAGCAATCCTAAATGATTTTCTGTGTGTAAGTATATTGACGTATTTTGGGGAAATCAAATTTATGTTCGTTAGTAAAAAACTCAAACAGAAACTTGACAATCTTAAAAGACCTACATAAATACCAATACTTTCTTAAAAAGTTTTTAGCTTGTAACCAAATATCTTCAACGGGGTTCTGTTGGGGAGCATTGGGAGCAAATAAAATACAAGTAATTGACCAATTAGCAGGTTCTTTGGCAGCATTGAGTTCTAATAAAAAGTCTCTAAATTCTCCATATTTATGATAACTAGCTCCATCCCAAATCAAGATAATCTTGCGATTTTTATATTTATCTTGTAAGTATTTTATGAATTTAACTGTTGATTTTCCATCACCAGATGGATGGCTCTGAACATGGAATTCTTTGCTTTGATAATTGAGTGCGCCAAAATAAGTTTGTCTATCTTTTTCATTGGTAATTGGGACTTCAATTCGGATTTGGGATTGACCCCAAACATAACCAGTCAGATCACCATGAAGTAGATGACATTCATCTAAAAACAATACTATTATTTCCCCAGACTCTATACCAGCCTTGTTTTTAAATAAAATATCGTTAATTTCTTCCGTCTTTTTTTTTACCAGTTCTTTATCAAATTTAGGATTAATTTTTTGAGTTTTTTTCCAACTAATTTTCGCCCGGTCAAAAAGTTCATAGTAACTCTGTTTTGATTTATATATCACACCAAATTCTTGTTCTAAATAAGTAACTAGCTCATCTAAATTCCCATATTCTTTATTTCTTAACCACTCGATTACTTCAGTATTTTGTAGAGCTGTTAAATACCCTTTTGACCCTTTATGTCCTAGTTTGATTCCGGCGATGCCTTTGGTTTTAAATTGTTTTTTCCAATAACCAATAAAAAAATTACTTACACCTAAAATTTTGCTGATCTCATGGTAGATATTACCTGAGAGCGCCATCCTTACAGCTATTGCTCGTTTTAGTTCTCTGGCATCTATATCGCTTTTAATGAAAGATTCTAAACAATCTATTTCTTTTTGCCTATCTTTTTGTTGCAGTTGTAAGTTATTCATTTTTTTATGGTCACGATCGAGTATTGCATATAATTGTATCACAATCATGATAATGATTTAGGATTGCTATAATTAATTTTGTCTAGCTACTTAGTACAGAAGAATTATAATTTTTGGATAAAAAAAGACGGCATACTCAACGATACGAACAAAATATTTATGCACGTGTTCAACAGTCGAGCATGGAACAAATTGGACGAGAAGAAGGATTGAGTTATGACAAAATTAAAAGTATTTTTACTCATGTCTATTCCTCTCAAAAAAAAACTGTTGGGAGTCAACCAAGAGAGTGAGTATAGATGAGATAAGTATGCGCCAAGGAAAAGAAAGTTTAGTAACTGTTCTTAGTGACATTGAGGGGGGTAATTTGATTGAAATGATTGACTCTCACCGTCAACAAGATATAATTGAAGTCCTGATAAAACAACCGTTTGAGGTTCGAGAACAAGTTGAGGAAGTGAGTATTGATATGTGGGGAGGATTTCCAAAAGTCATAAAACAAGTATTCCCAAATGCCAAAATTGTCATCGACCGTTTTCATATCATGTCCGGTCGATTGACCGCGATACTGTCGACAGTTAATTAGGGCTTGCTGAATAAGCGATCGCGCTTGATGTAGCCTGGGTTATTCGAGCGCGCGATCGAGAGTAAAGTGCAAGATAAACAGGTAAAATAAGTCAAAACCCGTGCATCACCACCTACGATCGTGTACCGAAAAGTTGAGCTGGCTCCTAACCCCCCATCCGAGTTTGAACTGCCCTTCGGAGGAAAATTGTCAGCAGACAACCGTTGGGTAAAAATGGCCCAACTAATCCCGTGGTCAGAGTTTGAAGCAGAATATGCCCAAAACTTCCCCACCTCCAAGGGCGCACCAGCTAAATCCTTTCGGATGGCGTTGGGGGCATTAATTATTAAAGAAAAACTGGGAATTAGCGATCGTCCAAGAGTCGAACAGATCCGCGAAAACCCCTATCTACAATACTTCATCGGTCAATCAAGCTACAGCAATGAACTCGCATTTGACCCATCTCTATTAGTACACTTTCGGCAACGAATCAGTCCGAACCTGATTAATAAAGTCAACGAGCGCATGGTCGAAAAAATGCGCTCCATCACCCCAATCAAACAAAAAAAAAAAAGGATTCGGACGCCACAAATGAGTCACCCAATCGCGGTAAACTAATCATAGATGCAACCTGCGCCCCAGCCGACATTAGTTATCCGACCGACTTAGGATTATTAAACGGAGCCAGAGTTCATACAGAAAAAATCATAGACATCCTGTATAAACAAATCAAAGAAAAAACCCATAAAAAACCAAGAACCTACCGTAATTTAGCAAGAAAAGACTACTTAGCAGTAGCGAAACAAAGACGACCCACCCGCAACAAAAAAAGACAGGCAATTAAAAAACAACTTCAATACATTAAAATAAACCTAGCTCATATTGAACAGTTAATCGATTCAGGGGCGAGCCTAGAAGGTCTGAATAAAAAGCAATATAATACCTTGCTGGAGTTTAGACTAAGCACCTCTTAAAGCACGGTTAGATTTCAACTTAAGAACGGCAATGGTCGCTGGTGAAGAGCTATGAGGCTCAACCACTAGCATAGATGCCGACGACCGTTGACGTTCTCTTCGGCTGACAACCTCAAAAAAAAACTGTCTGCGATAGTTTCAACAGACAGCGTAAGGGTAGAAGATTGAGAATTCAGCTAAAAATCTCAAATCTACCTGCCATGAAGTTTGAACAATTACGGGAATTTCGTCAACAAGCTTATGAATGTCTCGGCAATGCCAAAGACGCCACCTTTGAACTAGCAGACGCGATAATGACGACTCGCCACGTCTCATGTTTAGGAGATTTAGCCCTCAATCCCTTATTTCGGCGTGAGTGGTCAAGCGTCTACGAAGCGCTGCAAGATTGTAGACCAGACCGAGACCAATTGATGCAACTATATATCCAACAGATGTCACAAGTGGAACGTCCAGTATTAGCGATCGATCATACAGCATGGTTGAGACCCCATGCACCTACTCTCAAAGAACGGACCTATGAACATCAACCCACAGCCTTACCTCACGGCATACCTGTTGGTATCGGTCAAGGATATAGTACGATCGCACTGATACCAACGATTAGCGGGAGTTGGGCGCTGCCATTAAGACACGAACGTATTACCAGTTGGGACAACCCAATCGGTAAAGGCGCTGAACAATTGGCACAAGTCTGTGAATATCTTCAGAATAGACCCATCGCCCTATTTGATAGTGAGTATGGGTGCGCCCCTCTGGTTAAAGCTACTGCTGCGATCGCCGCTGATAAACTAATGCGTATTCGCTCCAATCGTTGCTTATGGTCAACACCCCCAGCCTATAGTGGTAGAGGACGGCCAAAAATTCATGGAAACCAGTTTAAGCTTAACGACTCCTCAAGCTGGTGGGAACCAGAACAAACCCTGGAATCCCTTGAGCCGAAACTCGGACGAATCAGGTTGAGAACATGGGATAACTTACATTTCCGAGGTAGTCCCAAACATCCGATGACTCTGATTTTAGTAGAACGCTTAGACACTGTAACGGGTCAATTAAAAACTCAACCTTTGTGGTTAGTTTGGGTTGGTGTTCAAATGCCACCTCTTACAGAAATTTGGCAACTATATCTACGTCGTTTTGCCATCGAACACTGGTATCGCTTAGCGAAACAAACATTGCATTGGACAATTCCGAAGCTAAGCACTCCAGAACAATGTGAACGATGGAGTGATTTGATGCCATTGCTAACTTGGCAATTATGGTTAGCTCAAGATTTAGTCAGGGAAATTCGTCTACCCTGGCAAAAGCCTCTCCCTGAATTGACACCTGGAAGGGTTGCACAATCAATGCTTCCACTTTTAATTAGGATTGGGAGTCCGGCTGTTGCTCCCAAATCCCGAGGAAAATCGGCTGGATGGTCATCCGGTAAACTGCGCGCTCAAAGATGTCGCTATCCCGTGGTCAAAAAGGGTAAAGGTCGGTTCCAAAACTCTCCCAAATTCGTAATTTAACCTTAGAAAACTCTTTCTAAATTCACTAGAATTTCACTCAGCGTTAGCTGAGTCAATTTGTGCTTAGTCTAAACTCCAATACCTTGCTAGTCCTCACAGAAGTCGCTCGCCAACAACAGTGGTTATTTGACAACGATAAACAGAGTATTGAGGATAGAATAGTAAGTTTAAGCCAACCCCATATTCGTCCCATAGTCGCGAGGAAAAGCAGGGAAAAGCGTAGAGTTTGGAGCCAAAATATCAGCCAGTTGTTTCGAGGGATATGTATTTTTAGACCGGATGAGCTGGGATAGTTTTAACGAATCAGGGGACTTAAAAGCACAAGTAGAAGCATATCATACGTTCACGGGATACTATCCAGAATCAGTTCATGCCGATCGCATTTACCGTACCAGGGAAAACCGAGCATGGTGCAAAGAAAAAGGAATTAGAATCAGTGGGCGACCCCTAGGAAGACCCCCAGCAAATGTGAGTAAAGAAAAAAAGAAGCAAGCCTTAGAAGACGAGAGGATTAGAAATGCAATTGAGGGAAAGTTTGGGGCTTGCGTAAACGCAGATTTAGTCTCGATCGCATCATGGCAAAACTTGATAATACTTCACAGACAGCTATTGCTATCACTTTTTTAGTCATGAACCTTTCTACCTGGTGGCGCCGGGTTTTTTGTGTGTTTTTATGCCGCTCGTGGAAAACAATGCCCATTTTTGGCTCTAATATAATCTGCGCTTATAACTTGCTCAGATTGAGGCAGGAAAAACTCATCTTTAACTCGGCTTGAATATATCGATCGCTCCTGTTCTTAGTTTGCGATCGATTATTCAGCAAGCCCTAATTAACATTAATGCTCGACAAATCAGAGAGCTAATTGTCACCCTCCTGCTCCTGCCTTGACTCCCTAGCGATCAACCGATAGTCGTGGGTCAAAACAATCGAGTAGGCGATCGCGCTCTTACATTAATGAAGCTTTTGGTTCCGGCCACCAATGGAAATGAGTCAAACCGCAAATTAATTGTTTGAGATCTAAGAGTTTTTGACACCGTTGGTATAAAACAGCTTCTAGCTCATCTAAACTACTAAAATAGCGATTGGCTATTGGTTCATTGGTCAAGGGCCACAATCGTTCGGCAGGTTGCAGTTCGGGTGAATGTGAAGGCAGACAGTACAGATGTATCCCTTAGACCTCTCCCATAATTCCAATCCCTTTCCCCGCTTGGTTTCTGGCGGACGGTTCCCGCAGGAACCGTCCGTCAGAAACCAACGCTTCCATAAGGGTTTCAACGGTCGATCGATAAAAACTGCCCAATTTTATGACCTAAATTTTACTGTTTTTTTTTCAGTTTGTAGGGACTTTTATTGACACATAACGAGCGCACCTATTCGCCATCTTACTAATCCACATACCACCAAAATTACTCTCTCGTAATTTTTCGTTTTTAAGCGAAATCTTTCTGATGCTACTCTCCATATTTTTAATAATCTAATTAGATGCTAGACAAATATTCTTTTTTGAGCCTTTGACTTATTCGCTCTCTTTTGAGCTGGAGTCAGAACTCCCTGACGCGGTTTTTTATGAGGAGTATTAATTAGGGTTTGCTGAATAATCGATCGCAAACTAAGAACAGGAGCGATCGATATATTCAAGCAGAGTTAAATATAAGTTTTTTCTGTATCGAGTCCCCCCATCTATAATTGGGGATTATCTTCAACCCAAAAACAGGTGTTCTTTTTCCAAATAGACATAAAAACACACAAAAAAGCCGACGCCACCAGGTAGCAAGGTTCATTACCAAAAAACTAATTGCAATAACTGTACCAGATGTATTATCAAGTTTTGCCATCACTCGATTGAGACCGAATCTTCGTTTCCCTTGCCCAAACTTGCCCTCAATTGCATTTCTAATTCTCTCATCTTCCAACGCTTGCTTCTTTTTTGATTTACTCACATTTGCTGGGGGTCTTCCTAGAGGGGGCCCACTGAGCCTAATTCCTCTTTCTTTGCACCACGCTCGGTTTGATATTGTACGATAAATGCGATCTGCATGAACTGACTCTGGATAATATCCTGTAAATCTATAATAAGCTTCTACTTGTGCTTTTAAGTCCCCTGATTCGTTAAAGTTATCCCAGCTCATCCGGTCTAAAAATACATATCCTTCAAAACAACTGGCTGACAGTTTGGCTCCAAACTCTACGCTTTTCCCGGCTTTTCCTCTGACTATAGGACGAATATGGGGTTGACTTAAACTTACTATTCTATCCTCAATACTCTGTTTATCGTTGTCAAATAACCACTGTTGTTGGCGAGCGACTTCTGTGAGGACTAGCAAAGTTTTATATTGCTTTTTATTCAGACCTTCTATGGTCGCACCTAAATCGATTAGCTGCTCAATATGAGCTAGGTTTCTTTTGATGTACTGAAGTTGTTTTTTAATTGCCTGTCTTCTTTTGTTTCGGGTGGGTCGTCTTTGTTTGGCTACTGCTAAGTAATCTTTTCGGGCGAGATTACGGTAGGTTCTTGGTTTTTTATGGGTTTTTTCTTTGATTTGTTTATAGAGAATGTCTAGGATTTTTTCTGTATGAACTCTGGCTCCGTTTAATAGTCCTAAGTCGGTCGGATAACTAATATCGGCTGGGGCACAGGTTGCATCTACGATCAACTTACCGCGATTGGGTGACTCATTTTTGCCGTCCGAAGCCTTTTTTTTTTCTGGTTTGATTGGGGTGAGAGAGCGCATTTTTTCGACCATGCGTTCGTTGACTTTATTGATGAGGTTCGGACTGATTCGTTGCCGAAAGTGTACTAATAGAGATGGGTCAAATGCGAGTTCATTACTGTAGCTTGATTGACCGATAAAGTATTGCAGATAGGGGTTTTCGCGAATCTGTTCTACCGTTTCGCGAGCGCTAATTCCCAGTTTTTCTTTGATGATTAATGCTCCCAATGCCATCCGAAATGATTTGGCTGGTGCGCCCTTTTCTGTGGGGAAGTTTTGGGCATATTCTGCTTCAAACTCTGACCAGGGAATTAGTTCGGCCATTTTTACCCAACGGTTGTCTGATGACAACCTTCCTCCAAAGGGCAGTTCAAACTCGGATGGGGGACTTGAGGCAAGCTCAGCTTTTCTGTACACGCTCGCACTGGGTGATGCAAGGCTTTTGTACTATTTTACCTGTTTATCTTGCACACTTTCCTTGATCGGACGATCGCATAACCAAGCCGTGTAACCTTTCTGCACTTATCCAGCAAGCCCTAATTAATGGTTCTCCTACATAAGCTTTATCTCCTTGAAACTTTTGTGATGTTTCTAATGACGCTCTCTGCTTTCTCCAAATGTTTATGTCGGCTGTTGCTCCGGTTTCTCCTACTACTACGTCAACAATCTCTTTACCGGATGGCATGACTATTACCTGGTTCTTTTTAGTATGCCTCTTTTGTTTTCCAGAGTAATTTTTTTTCTGCTCTTCATTGTCCGTAGGTCTTTGTATGGGCTGCTCGTAGCTATCTACTATCAACTCAACATCTTTCAAAATTTCCAGAACCCATGCCCGATCGTCATCATTTTTTTTTATAGTCATTTCAAATAAAAAAGAGACACTATTGATCGCAGTAGGCACAGATGAGTTCATCTAAAGATGTGCCAGGAGGAGCATACATTCTGGCTCGCTTTAAGGCACTAAAATCGTGTTCAATATCGTTCAGGTAGGCGAGAATATTTTGGGAGAAAAAGAACTTGATGCTCCGTTTCCTCTACCAGTTCTCGAATGGCTGTTTTTCGATGAATCGGTGCATTATCCATGATTAAGATAGATGGCTGGGTCAGAGAGGGTAATAAATATAAAGATAACCACCCTTCAAAACCTTCTGCATTGAGGCTGCCCGTAAAAACCATTGGGGCAATTAAGTCCTTTTTTCCTTTCCTTCTTCCGGCTACTAGATTTTCTCTTTTCCCCCGTTTTCCTGACTTTTCACCCCAGATTTTTTTGCCTTTTTTTGACCAGCCTAATGCACAATCTTGAAACTCTTCAAATCCTGACTCATCAATAAAAACCAGACTTTGACATCCCGATACTTTAATTAATTCTCGGAGATATCTGTAGTATTTCATTCTTTCTTCTCGGTTTCTTTCCTGATAACGAAGTTGTTTTTTTGTCGAGTAATTTTCATTTCTTTAAGAGCATAAGATATGGCACTTGGTCTGACCCCAAACTTCTTGGCTCTGTCGATTAATCTGGCATCTGGGTTCTCTTTTACATCGTTTTCTAAGGCTTTCCAATCTAGCTTTCTCTTACGTCTTTTTACCTTGGTGGCTCTAAGGTCTGTCCGACCCAGCCACCGATATATCGTTGCCACAACTACCTGAAAAAGTCCGGTTGCTTGAGCGATACGACCGCCATTTTCTACATAATCCACTACTCTTTTTCTCAAATCAATACTGTAAGACATTTTCCTAGCGGGTTCACTATTTTTATTAATTTTACCTCATTTTTAAATAGTCTCATACTTATTTGAAATGACTATACTTGTTCTAACACCGAAGCCGGCAATAAATCTCTTAAAATCTTTACCCAGCGGTGAAAAATATAATTAGCGGTTGATTCACCAATGCCAAATTGTACCCCAAGCATTTGAAAAGTAGGTAAGTTATGCAGGTACACTAATGTCAAAATAATTTGGTCTGCTATCGTTAGTTTAGGGGGGATCCCGCTGCCCGGTTTAATGAGCCGAGTTTTCGGACTTTCTTGAGATGTTTTTTGACGAGCGTACAAATTTTCTGCATGGGTAATTAGTTGTATTAATTGGTCGTAGTCTATACCCAACATTCTTTGAGTCTCGGATGGATGCTTTTCAATATATTCTCGGAGTTGGCTCATGTTTTTGGGGGTATAATTCCATTATAATTTAAGAGCGCTCTATCAACCATTTCTTTTTGGGAGATGTCTACTATCTTTGTCTACACTATGATGACGTTTACTGGGCAATACAGAATCATAGGCACTCCAATGATCAGTATAAATTACTGCACATTGACGGTAAACTGGTGGGAGGGAATTCCATAAAGCAAGAGCTCATACTGTACTACGATCCCCAATATGTACACCAACAATTTCCCTAGTCTCGGTATCCAATGCAAGCCATAGCCACTGCTGATTTCCTTTATTATCCACAAACGACAATAACTCATCCATCTGAACATTCAGGCGCTTTTTTGGCGAAAGCACTTACCTCCACTTGCTTCTTTTCAACGACAGCTCTGGCATTTACGTAGCGCTGCACAGTATCTTCTGATACTTGCAACACCCGAGCAATCCCAGGCTGAGAAATACGTTCAAGTAGCATCCGTGACATTAACTCCTGTTGTTCCTTGGTAATAGCTTTCCATGTCGGATTTAGAACAAATTGACGACCACATTCTCGACATTTGTAGTTTTGCTTACGATGCCGAGTCTGACCGTTACGACTGACTTCTTCGCTCACCACAACGCGGGCAATAATGAATTTCTACTGTCATATCACTAATGGCAAACAATTCTCTCTAATAGTAGCTTAAATTTACTCCTTCCTTTCCTGAGCGGGCACTACCTGGCTTTTTTCCTAAAAACTCAGAATTCATACCAACTTAGTCAGGATTGGTAAAGTTCAAGGTCTTTACAACTGATTTAGGATTGCTATATGATTAGTTTACCGCGATTGGATGACTCATTTTTGGCGTCCGAATCCTTTTTTTTTCGGGTTTGATTGGGGTGGTGGATCGCATTTTTTCGACCAGGCGTTCGTTGACTTTATTAATTACATTCTAACTAATCCGTTGGCGAAAGTTTACTAATAGTGATGGGTCAAATGCGAGTTCATTGCTGTAGCTTGATTGACCGATAAAGTATTGTAGATACGGGTTTTCCCTGATCTGTCCTACCGTTTCACGATCGCTAATTCCTAGTTTTTCTTTAATAATTAATGCCCCCAACGCCATCCGAAAGGATTTAGCTGGTGCGCCCTTGGAGGTGGGGAAGTTTTGGGCATATTCTGCTTCAAACTCTGACCACGGGATGAGTTGGACCATTTTTACCCAACGGTTGTCTGCTGACAATTTTCCTCCGAAGGGCAGTTCAAACTCGGATGGGGGGTTGGGAGCCAGCTCAACTTTTCGGTACACGATCGTAGGTGGTGATGCACGGGTTTTGACTTAGTTTACCTGTTTATCTTGCACTTTACTCTCGATCGCGCCCTCGAATAACCCAGGCCACGTCAAGCGCGATCGCTTATTCAGCAAGCCCTACGTAAGTGTGGTTTGGGCTGGCTCCCAGTTTAACTTACAGAATCGTGATTTTGGCTACCTTTAATGGCAATCTTTACCTAATCTTTATAAAGTTACCGTAATTATACGGGAGATTTATGAAGATTATGTGAAGCTGGGAGACAAATGTTGAGTCCGGTATCCGTAGATCTACAGAGAAATTGACATTCAGGCTTCAAAAACCATCAATTTTTGACGATGGCTTGTGAAGTCCAGAGCCAGAGCATTGTAAAGAAATATTGATGGCTGTTAATTTGTAGCAGCAATTCCAGCAATGAATTCACCATCTAATCTCGGTATGTAACGAATTAAAGTAAAGTGGAAAACTCTGCTGTTGATAACGACCTTCCATTTGGGGGTGACTTCTGTGAGGAGCCAAACCCATCAATATCGATACCCATCACTACCCGTCTAAACCCCGATTAAAAATATCGGTTTCTCTGCTTAACGAATTTTGTGCGATCGCAGTCAGTGTATTTTTTCTCCAAAAGCATGGAATAGTGTAGAATCCAACAACCACCTACTGCAAATGTCAGCGTCTAATCCGCCAACATCTTCTGTGCGGCTGTCCCTAGAACAAGTTCTCAAACATTTTTTGGCTATGACTCTTTGAGCCCGGGGCAGCAGGAAATTGTCGAAGCTGCTTTACAAAAACGGGATATGATTGTCATGCTGACGGGCAGTGGCAATTCTTTGTATTTTCAATAGTAGAGACTATTGATGGGAGGAAGGCTACTCTTCGGCACATCTTAGCCGTATCATCTGTTGTTTAGTTCACCCTACTTCATGCCGTTTCACCTGAGTTCGGCTCAATCAAGGCAACTGCTAGTAATTGAGCAGCCTGCACGTTACTCATTGCGACTTCCCAAATGCCTTTTGCACAATAGCTGTAAAAGTTACCAACAGGAAGAAACAATGAAAGCTACTGCTAAGGTGTATACAATTGACTTGGCTGGGAATCAGTATCAAAGCCCTCGCTACTTGCAAAGTCGGGCGAGGATTAATTCCCTCATCGACCATTATATGTCCTTGGAAGTTTTGAGCGATCGACTTTCCGATCTCCCCCAGCAATTTTACACCCCGCATCCCCGCCCTTGGGAGCCCATAGATTGGCCAGGAATCAATCGCGACCAAATTATTGGTGTCAAGCCAGAAATATTTTTACAAATTTTGGCAAGTGCGGCAGAAATTGAAGCTCCCATCCGCAGCTACGGTAGAGAAAGTTGGTGCTATTTACAGCATATTTACCCGCAAATGGCGCGGTTTATGGGAGGAATTTTTGATGAGAATGGCAACATTTTAGAGATAGGTGTCTGGGAAAAAGAAGAACGCCAACATTGCCCGACATTTAGGAAAATTTACCAGCAACTTACAGCCGAAAAACTCCAAGTTAAACCCAACTCTGTGAATGGCTGTCAATCCACAGGTGACGCTTGGCAAGATACCTACAAACACGTGATTAGTCGCCTGAGTACCGAGTGGGGAGCTACTTCTGTTTATTTATGGTTGATGGTACACTCAACAGGAGCGTTGCAACAGGCAATTTCCCAGCCTTTACAGGATGAAATCAATCATTTGGCTAAGTTTTGGGGTTTCAGCCGCTGGGCCTTCTCCCAGAGTTATTTCAATCAACTGAAAGGCTCTACCAAAAACTTGATTGCTTTGCTGAAACACCATCAGATTGAACGCACGCACGGCAATGATGTGTTTAATACTTCGCTCAGTCTCAAACAGCTTTCTTTGGTGTTGGAATTGACTTTTACATTCACGCGAGTGATGGTGCGGCTGCGGCGCTGGAACCGCGAGCTCAGTCGCAGTTATCTCAGACATTTGTTTGGCACAGCACCGATGGTTGATGCACCGCGCCATGTCGCTTAAATCTGAGATATTGCACGAGTTTCATGAACAGGCAAGATGCCTGTTCCACTCATAGTTCAATTTTATTGTGGGGGTAAGGTGCGCCCTAAGCACCCAGCTATGTTAAAGTGCTGACATATCTACTCGTTTTAATCTTGAAGAATACAGCGCATGAATCAAAGTTTAATGAATCTGTAACGATCGCACTTCAGAGACAATTGACATTAAAAGGTACTATAAATCATGCAAATTACGCTCAACCTTCCCGACAATCTCCCCCTGACTGAAGCCGATGTGCGACTCGAACTCGCGATCGTACTTTATCAGCAGCACAGCCTCAGTCTCGATCGATCCGCTCAACTCGCTGTAATGTCTGTGGACGACTTTTACCAACTATTAATCGATCGCCATATTGTCACCCCGCCCGCAGATCCCGATGACGAGCCTGCCGAACTCGTCCTAGCCAGCCTCCGTAACTCCCTCCAGCAAATTAAAGAAGGCAAATTGCATCCTATTGCCGAACTGTGGGAGGCGGTTATCGATCGCGTTTGAAAAAGCACCCAATTCATAATAATGCTACGATCGCACTACAAGCAACTACTATTAACTTTCGTAAATTCATGTGTTTCTGTGCAACTATAAATTTCATCATCTTGTATCTCTAATTGTCCGAATAGATAATAGCAAGTTTACAAACTGTCACGAGACTGCCAGATAGTTCTAAAATAACTGTGATATTAAACTTGTAGCCAATAATTTTATCTCCATAAACTGAGGAAAATACCTTATGAACAGCACAGCATCTTACGCATCATCTCAAATGACCGATCGCGAACGCGCTAACCTCAGCCGCCTGATCGATTACAGTTCCATTCAATCGGTACCTGAAATTTGGGCGATCGTCCAACAGCGTTGTCCTCAAACCGTCGCCCTCCACGACCCCCACAGCCAGCCCGAAATCAAACTCACCTACACCGACCTCTACCAACAAATCCAGCAATTCGCCGCCGGCCTCCAAGCCCTAGGCCTCGAACCAAATCCAGGAGATCCCATCCCTCCCCGCGTCGCCCTCTTCGCCGACAACAGCCCCCGCTGGCTGATAGCCGACCAAGGTATCATGATGGCCGGGGCCGCAAACGTTGTTCGAGGCGCCACCGCCGACCCCGAAGAACTTTTGTACATCATCCAAGACAGCGGGAGCACCGCCTTGGTAGTCGAAAACCTGGCATTACTCAAAAAACTGCAAAACCGCCTCCCGGATTTGCCCATCCAACTCATCGTCCTCCTCTCCGACGAAGAACCGGAAACCAGCCCAACCCTAAGCACAGTCAAATTTTCCCAAGTCATGACCACAGGGGCAAACCGCCCCCTCAAACCCACCAACCACAAGCCTCAAACCCTCGCCACCCTCCTCTACACCAGTGGCACCACCGGCAAACCCAAAGGCGTCATGCTGACTCACGGGAACCTGCTGCACCAACTCACCACCTTGGGTACAATTCTCCAGCCCGAAGCCGGCGAATCTGCCCTCAGCATTCTGCCCAGTTGGCACGCCTACGAACGCAGCGTCGAATACTTCCTGCTTTCCCAAGGATGCACCCAAATTTACACCAATATTCGCTATTTCAAACAAGACTTTAAAACTTACAAACCCCAGTTCATGGTCAGCGTTCCGCGCATCTGGGAATCGATTTATGAGGCCGTACAAAAGCAATTTCGGGAACAGCCACCTAACAAAGAAAAATTGGTGAATTTCCTGTTATCTTCCAGCCAGCAATACATAGAAGCCCGCCGCATTTGCCAAGGATTAACTCTCAGTTTGAAACCGGCTTCTGCTTCCGAAAAACTAATCGCCCGCACCAAAAGCATTGGGTTGTCGCCCGTACACGCCCTCGCCGAAAAATTGGTTTACCAAAAAGTCAGGGAAGCTACAGGGGGACGCTTAAAATGGGCGATTAGCGGCGGCGGTTCTTTGGCCACGCATTTAGACAATTTCTTTGAAATAGCGAATATCGGTTTATTAGTGGGATACGGTTTAACCGAAACGTCGCCGGTTTTAACTGTGCGCCGCCCTTGGCACAATCTTAAAGGTTCCGCTGGACAGCCGATCGCCCATACGGAAATTAAAATAGTAGATCCAGAAACCAGACAGCAACTGCCAAGAGGCCAGCGCGGTTTAGTCTTGGCGCGGGGGCCGCAAATCATGCAGGGCTACTATCTTAATCCCCAAGCGACTGCCAAGGCGATCGACTCCGAAGGCTGGTTCGACACCGGCGATTTGGGCTGGCTGACACCAGGAAACGACTTAATCTTGACCGGGCGGGCCAAAGATACGATCGTCCTCAGCAACGGCGAAAACATCGAACCCCAGCCCATAGAAGACGCCTGCGTCCGCAGCCCCTACATCGACCAAATTATGCTAGTAGGTCAAGACCAGAAATCCGTCGGTGCCTTAATTGTCCCCAATGCAGAAGCCGTGCAGAAATGGGCAGAAACTCAGAATCCCCCCTTACACGAAATTGACTGGAATAGCAAGACAATTCAAGATTTATTTCGCAAAGAATTGAACCGAGAGGTGCAAAATCGCCCTGGATACCGCGCGGACGATCGCATCGGCCCGTTCCGGTTGATTCAGGAGCCATTTTCGATGGAAAATGGAATGTTGACCCAGACCCTGAAAATTAAGCGCCCGGTTGTGACGCAACACTACCGCGATATGATTGACGGGATGTTTTGAAATATTCGCAGGACTTGGGGAATGGAAAAGAAAAAATTATCCCAACACCCGAGTCCCAAGTCCGAGTCCTCAGTCCTCAGCCATTAGTTCAGGTTTACCAACTAATGACTAATGCCTAATTCCTAATTGACAAGCAACAACTTTATGGAACCACAATTACTCTTGAAGCGATCGATTAACGTTAAAGTCGTCGTTACTCCCCGCTGGAAAGAAGAAGCTCAACAGCAACTCCAAGCCCAAATCAACCAAATAGACTCTCAGCTACAACAGTTAGAAATGCAAGGGCAGCGGATGGTTTCAGAAATCAAACAGCAAAATCTACAGCCCCCAGGCCCGCAAGTACAGCAGCAAATAGAAAACATTCAAGTGCAGGTGAATCAAAGAAAAAGCGAACTGCTAGAACAGAAAAACCAAAACCTGCAACAGCTTCAGCAAGTGCAGGTGCTAGACCTCGAACAAGAAGTTAGTCAAGGTCAAATTGACGGCACATTCACTGTCGGGCTGGGAGAAAACTTGATTCAAAAAATGCAAGTAGAAATTCTCCTCCGCGACGGCATAGTCGAAGAAATTCGAGGTGATATTTAGAAATTGGTAAGTGGTAATTGGCGATCGGTAATTGGCAAGTGATTTAGAGTCAACAGTCACACATCAAGAATGCGAGAGACTGGCATAATAATAAGTATTGCCGGTGGCCGGTCGCCAATTATCAATTGCCAAATACCGATTACCTATTACCCACACACAAGGACTTTTTACAGATGATTCGCGAAGTTTTCATGCCAGCCCTGAGTTCGACAATGACAGAGGGCAAAATTGTTTCCTGGGTCAAATCCGCCGGAGACAAAGTAGAAAAAGGCGAAACGGTGGTAGTCGTTGAATCCGACAAAGCCGACATGGACGTGGAGTCTTTCTACGAAGGCTATTTAGCAATAATTATTGTACCTGCGGGCGAAGTTGCTCCGGTGGGAGCAGCAATCGCCCTAGTAGCAGAAACAGAAGCCGAAATCGCCACAGCTCAGCAGCAAGGAGCCGGCGCCCCAAGCGCAGCAGCAGCCCCCGCTCCCAGCCCCGCTCCTGCCAGCGCACCTACAGCATCAGCAGGTTTGCAGCAAAATGTCAGCCGCCAAAACGGCCGCAGCATCGTTTCTCCCCGCGCTCGCAAGTTAGCCAAAGAATTTAAAGTAGATTTGAATTCTATCAAAGGCAGCGGGCCCAACGGCCGAATTGTCGCAGAGGATGTGGAAGCAGCAGCCGGCAAAGCCCAACCCGCTCCGGTTCAGCAACCGGTAACAGTCCCTGCAGCACCCGCACCCGCACCCGCACCAGCCCCCGCAGCACCCGCCCCCGCAGCAGCCAAACCCGCCCCCGCACCAGTCCCGGCGGTGGCACTTTCTGGCCAAAAAGTACCGATGAACGCGCTGCAAAATGCGGTGGTGCGGAATATGGAAGCCAGTTTGAGCGTGCCGTCTTTCCACGTGGGTTACACAATTACTACTGATAATCTGGACAAACTCTACAAACAAATTAAGTCGAAGGGCGTCACGATGACGGCTATGCTGGCGAAGGCTGTAGCAGTAACTTTACAAAAACATCCTCTGCTGAATGCTTCTTATGTGGAGTCCGGGATTCAATACCGTGCTGATATTAATGTGGCGGTAGCGGTGGCGATGGACGGCGGCGGTTTGATTACGCCGGTGCTGCAAAATGCCGATCGCCTCGATATTTATTCGCTCTCGCGCACTTGGAAGGATTTAGTCGATCGCGCCCGCACCAAGCAATTGAAGCCTGATGAATACAGCACGGGAACTTTTACTCTTTCCAATTTGGGAATGTTTGGAGTAGACAAGTTTGACGCGATTTTGCCGCCGAATCAAGGATCGATTTTGGCGATCGGTTCTTCGCGGCCGCAAGTAGTGGCAAACGAGGATGGTTTGATGGGAGTGAAGCGCCAAATGCAGGTGAATATTACTTGCGATCACCGGATTATTTACGGTGCTGATGCTGCATCTTTCTTGCAAGATTTAGCGAAATTGATTGAGACAAATCCTCAATCTTTGACACTTTAATTAGTTGACTGTTGACTGTTGACTGTAGAGAGTTGACAGTTGACAGTCGGCTTGCCATCAACGTAAGGATTCAGGTCAAAAAAACTTAAGTGGCGGCATCTGGTAAAATAAAGGAATGAAAAAGCCCACAGCCACCAGAGAGCAGAAAAAAACCGAGATAGAGCAGTTGAGCCAAGCTGAACTGGTGGAAATTGTGTTGGGGCTGCAAAAAATCATTGAAGAATTGCAAGAAAAACTAGCTATTGCTACAGGCAAAAGTCGAACCACCAGTCAGACTTCATCAAAACCCCCATCAACGGAGCTACTCCAAAAACCAGAGAAACCAACAGTTAAACCAGAAGCAGACCCAAAAAAGAAACCAGGCGGACAACCGGGTCATCAAGGGAAAACCCGAAAAGGGTTTGGACGAGTAGACAGAACCGAAATTAGCTCGCCCGACATCTGTCTTAATTGTGGTAGTAAAGAATTAAGTGAAGTAATTAACATCCACAGACAGCAAGTAGCCAGTCTAGTAGCAAAACCAATTGAAGTCGTCGAATATCAGACACAATCGTGTAAATGCCTAGAATGTGGTGCAGTAGTTCGAGGAAAACAACCCCAGGGCATAATTCCAGGGCAAGACTTGAGCGTTAATCTCCAAGCACTCTTAGTCTGGCTGGGGAATTATGGACATCTTTCCTACGCCAAGCTGACAGAATTGTTGTGGGAACTCGGCACGATAGAAGTGGGAGTGGGAACACTCCAAAAAACCAATCAACGAGTAGCAGCAGCGGTAAAGCCAGCGATAAATGCACTGTGGGAATGGGCACCTCTACAATCAAACGTTCATGTAGATGAAACGCCGTGGTGTGTCATGGGAGTCAAAGAATGGCTATGGACGGCTAGTGGAGAAGGATTCTGTTTATTTCATGCAGCAGATACCAGGGGGCGTGTGGAATTAGAAACCATGCTGGGTACAGAATTTGCGGGAGTCTTAAGCTCAGATGATTTCAGTGTTTATAATGGTGCGAAAGTCGCAGCCCAACAGAAGTGTCTGGCTCATTTACGACGGCATTTTAAGAAAGTGCTGGGACTTCCTGGCAATAATAATGCAGCAGTCGCTCAAATATTTCTGTCATTAATAGATGAAGCTTTTAGAGCCCATGAGTCCTGGCGAAAGACGAGGGATCTACTCACCTACCACTCGTGGGCTCAGGATTTCAAAATACGATTGAATCAAGCTTTGGCGACTTGGCCCGGCCTTGTGGGTTATGCCGCAGGTCTGTTACTAAAATCCTTACGGGATAAGGCAGAACAATGGTGGTATTTTCTCAATGACCCCTCGGTTCCTCCGGATAATAATTTAGCAGAACGTTCTCTACGGCTAGCTGTAACTAAACGGAAAGTTTCTGGCGGCTCTCGTTCGATGAAACGATTTGAGGAAACGGCTAATCTGCTGAGTGTGATTCAAACCTGTCGTTTTCAAGCTCGTTCAGTAATGGCTTTTTTCCGTCAGGCTATTTCTGCCCATTCTTGTGACTACTTTCCTGTGCCTGACCTCATTCCCTTCTTTCAGACCTGAATCCTTACCCATCAACTATGTTAAAGGAGCTAATATGGAAAGCTTCCAACAGCTAATAGTTGATCAATTAGCTGAAAAAATATCAAACGAAAGATGGTTTATTGTTAAAAAGTGGGATGACTTGGCGAAGCATACGATGGGCCAACAAATAGTCCGATCGGCTGATAGTGTTGGTGCTAATATTGCAGAAGGACATGGAGGCTATAGCTATTAAGATAATCAGCGTTTTGTGAAAACAGCCAGAGGTTCATTAAACGAACCAAGACATTGGTTGAGACTTGACGGAGCTCGCAATCTTTTGACTCAAAAACACAGCGATCGACTGCATCCATTATTAAATGAACTTTCACCAAAACTTAATGCCTATCTTAACTCATTAAAACAAAAACCCAAAGGTTAACAGTCAACCGTCAACAGTCAACCGTCAACCCTCAACCAGCAACTAATTACTCGATCGCACAGTCAACACTTGCGGTGGCGTCGCATCCGGCGGATACAAGAAATCCACCTGCACCAAACGGCGTTCCCCCGGCTTCATATTCACATTCACCAAAGGTTCCCCCTGCTGTCCCCGGCGCTGCACAATGTGAATGTAGCGCGTCAAAGTCTTGCCCGTATCATCATTAAACATCACCCGCACCGTACCTCGGAAAAATATCCGATTTTCGGGAGGATCGTAAAACATCAATCCCCCCGATTCTGTATTTGCTTTAATCGGTGTTTGCATTTTAATGCTAACAGATTGGGATTCACGAGATTTGTTGTAAAGCGGAAAAGTTAAGTTGTATTGAATCCCGTAATTACCGTGAGCAAAATAAGCAGTATCGGGATAGCGAGCTAACATTTTAGCGCTTTGAACTTGACCAGTTCCAAAAGTACCCGTGTCAGTAGTGCTCAAAGCATAAGAAAATGACTCGCCGCGCTTGGGAATCGTTAAATAATCGGTTCTCGAATTGTCCGTAATTTTAGCTTCCCACTGGGAACCTTCAGCTACTCCCGCCACGCGCCCATAAATTTTTTGCAGCGGATTTTCGCCTCTGGGAGTTGGTGCTAAATCTCTCGGCCCGGCTAAACCTTTGGTATTTAAAATATTTTCCCACTGTTCTAATGTGGGATATTGCTCGATTCCTTCTGGAGTTGTGGGAGCAAACATTGCTAATGATGCTACATAAACCGAATTGCTGCTCGACATTCGCATTAATGTCGATCGACCATTGGAAGAAGGCGTGACATTCCCCACAGGTATCGGCAAATTCATCAGCATTCGGCTCTCATTCGCCGGAATCTCGATCGCAGCCGGCAAAATGCTTTGTCTGTATCCCCGCAGCACATCGCTCGTGATGCGGCTTCCAGGCCCGGCAAACACAGTGCCGAATCGATTCTCTAAATACGACGGCAAATCGACAAACAAGGCATCCGGCCGAGTTAAATAAGTCGCTCCTTGCAATACATTTAAAGTAACAGGTTCGGAGTTAGGATTGTGGACAATTATTCCTTGAAATAAGGTGCGAGTTTCTTGGCGATTTTTAGCTTTAGCGATGTGGTGGGCAAAGATGTCAAATCGGCCTTTGAAGGGAAAGTTTAAGTGTGCAGAAGGTACTTGTTTTCCTTCGGGCCCAAATGTGGAGAGCAAAATGCCTTCGGTTTGCACAACTTCCGGGCTGTTGCTGTTGAAAACCGGGATGCTGTCGAGTTGCCCCGGTAAAACGCGCACTTGCTGAGGCACCGTCAGGGTTTTCAGCAGGCTGCTGCTTGGCTGTGGCGGCAAATCCAGTTCGTTTTCGGGTAGGGGGACTTCTGGGTCAATGATCAGTTGTTGTTGGGCGGGAGGTGCGGGGATTATTTGAGCTAAGGGGAAAATTGGCAAAAACATTGCTGAGAGCGCGTTTAACTGAACTTGCAGAAGATTGCCACATAGCAACCGACACAAAACATTACCACAAGTTGGTTGATGTTTTGGGGGATTTTTGGATTTTAGGTGAATGTTTGCGGTAAATAGGGCGATCGCCCAATTTAGGACTTTGGAGAAGTCGCGTCCAAGGAAGGCAATGGAGCGAGCCTCTTCGTCTCGATCGACTACACCCCCACTATACAAGTCCGGTGCAACCGGACTTGATATGACCAATTACCAATTACCAATTACCAATTCCCAATTCCCAATTCCCAATTCCCAATTCCCAATTCCCAACTTGCGTTATTTCTGTTTTAGGACTACCAACGTAATGTCGTCAAAAACTTTCTGCTTGTCAATATGTTGCCGCACATCATCAATTACTGCTTGTCGAATTTCTTCAACCGTTTTGTGGCGATTTTCTTTCACCAATTTGCACAATCTTTCTATGCCGTAATACACTCGATTTATATTTATAGCTTCGGTAATTCCATCTGTGTAAAGCACTACTACATCCCCTGGATTAAGATGCACTTGAATTTGGGAAACAAAACCAGAAATATCTTCCTCTAATCCCAGGGGAAAACCGAGTTCCATTGTATCGATCAGTTCGATGTTACCATCAGTACGGACTACGATAAGTTCTTCATGTTGACCGCTGAGGCTGAAGTTACTATCTTGATAATCTAACAAAGCCAAGGTCATGTTTCTAGACGAGCCGATGCGCTCGATATTGGCATAAAGAGTGCGGTTTAACACATCAAGAAAATTCACCGGATCGGTCTCGTTCATTTGTTGGAGAGTGCGGACGGCGGTTTGCGCCATAATCATTAATACGCCACTTTCTAAACCATGTCCGGTAACATCACCGATGCTAATTTTTACCTTATCATTTTGGGTTAGCACGTCGTAGTAGTCGCCGCCCACTTCATCGGCAGGTTGCATATATCCAGCAATTTCTAATCCTTTAATTTTATCAAGTTCCGATTGTTTGGGCAAGATCATTTGTTGCAGTCGTTTCGTGACTTCTAACTCAGCACTGAGGCGAATGTTTTCGGCTTTAAGTTTGTTGTTGAGGGCGCTAATTTCCTGGTTTGCTTCGGCGAGTTGGGCTGTGCGTTGTTGCACTTTATCTTCTAAAGTTTGATAGAGGCGGGCATTTTCGATGGAGATCGCAGCTTGGGCGGAAATGATGTTGAGGACTTCTAGGCGATCGCGCGTAAAAGCCCCCGCTGTTAAATTATTTTCTAGATATAAGATGCCCACCAATTTACCTTGATTGATCAGGGGGCTACACAAGATAGATTTAGGTCGCTGCTGAATAATATACGGGTCAAATGCAAACCTGCTTTTATTCGTTGCATCATCAATCGCAAGAGTTTCTTGCGTGCGTTCTACATAATTAACCAGCGAGATAGGAATCTCTTGACTTTCAGTCGCTGACTTGGAGATTAATTGACATCGTTCACCCGTACATTGAGCTTCAATTTTCCACTTACCTGCTGGGTCAGGTATGAGGAAATAAAACTTTTCTGCTCCCGCGTTTTCCAGCAAGAATTGCATCAAATTCGAGAGTAACTTATCTAAATGAACTTCCCCTGAGAGCGCTTGGGAGGCTTTGATAATTGTTGATAAATCCAGAGCTTGTCCAGCACCTGAACTGGTAGAAGTGACAGTGGTTCTGGTCTGAACAATCATTTCGTCTCTTCCACTCGTCAGGCTGTTTTTCCTGCCGACGATAGGTGCGAGTAATTCAGCATGGCGCTCTTCTAAATCTTTAACTTTTGCCTTGGCTCCCCAGCGAATATAGGCATAGTAAGCGTCAATCAGGTAGGTACGCGCTACTTTCTGACGACCTAATGCTAAATAAAATTCTGCTGCTAGTTCATTGGCGAGGGCTTCATCCTGTACATATCCATTTTCCTTGGCTCCATCTATCGCCAGGTCGTAATATTCCATTGCTGAGAAACATTGCCCTAAGACGCGGGCTTTTTCTGCTTCTACTAAGTCATACTTATGCTGGTAATTGGCTGGGCAATGGAAAGCCCAATATTTCATTTTTTGTTGATTTTCTTCTACTTGTTTTAGATATTGTTGCTGTTTAAGATTGTTCTCATTATCCTCACGGTCGTGCGTGTTTCCATACTGAGCGACTAAAGCAAGCGAATAGTAAAAAATATGTTCCGTAAACAGAATTATATTCCGAACAAAATGTGAATATTTGGCAGCTAATTCAGCATTTTCTAAACAGCCCGAGTAATCTTTAAAAAGATAGCACAAACGAGATTTTAAAAAATATATGTACAACAAATATATTACATTATTTTCTTTAATAAATAGTGGTAAATTTTCTATCTCGTTAAAAGTATTGCCAATTAATTCGCATTTATTTTCAGCCCCTTCCCTAATATTAGATACAGCTTGACCAAATATTTTCAACAAGTTTAACTGGTATTCCTGTTTAAACATATTGACAAAATCAATATATTGCTCCAACCTCTCAGCCACAAACTCAAGATGTTCACCAACAAAAAACAAGTGAGCGCAGTAGAAGTCAGCCGTATGACAAGCAAATTCTATATCGCCAACTTCTAGACCGTCTTGAATTGCCTGACGCAAGGGTTCTATAGTATTCCTAGTATGTTGCTTCCAATGTTGGATAGTAATGCAATATGTGAGCAATGCTTTACAGCGAAACTCTTTGGCATTCAGCTTATCTAATACATTCAAAGCTAGTTGACCGAGTTGATAACCAAAATCTATGTCTGGAATTTGCCAAGTTACGATTCCACCATAGTTACAGTAGGCATAAATAGCAGGGCTAGAATTTCCATATTGACTGGAAAGATCGATCATAGTATACAGAATTGGTAGAGATAGCTTGGCATCTCCAAAACAAGCAGGAGGCCATATGAGAATTAAAATCTGCATAGCCGCCAGCTTGTAGGGATCGGTCATTTCTGGCAGGCTAGCTAACTCTTCAATCTTGAGTTCTTGTGGGGGTGATTGACTCAGGGTCACTCCCAGCATTTCCAGAACTTGCAGTCCGGTATCTAAAGCAGATTGAATCTGGTTTTTAGCGAGTTTAAGCTTAATTTTCAGTTCGTATAGCTGGACTTGTTCGAGGATGGTTTTGGCTTTTTGGAGAGCGCGATCGCACAAAATTTCCGCTCGTTCTAAATTAGCATTAAGATATTCGGCTTCCGCTGCTTCCAGATAGAAGGTAAATGTCAGATCGTATCGACTTTCCCAGCTATCTTGACTCAGGAGTTCTATACCTACATTCAAATAATTAACAGCGGCTTCATATGCAGTCGCTGCCTTCGCTTTCTGTCCGGCGATCAGGTTTAATTCAGCCAACTCATCTGTTTCTGACTGATTAGTTAGCAAATCTGTGCCAAAATTCAGTTGGTTGACCAGAGCAAAAATATTATCTTTTCGCTCTTGCTCTGTTGTATTATTCAGCAACAGTTGACCAATTTTCAAGTGAGTCGCTTTTTTCTCTGACTCTGGAATCAAAGAATAAGCAGCTTGCTGCACGCGGTCGTGCAAAAATTTGTATTCAACTTTGATATCCCGTACAGATGCCAACTCTTCCTGGGCAAATACTAAAGGAATTTTGTAGCTTTCAGACAGCGGCAGAATCAAACCAGCTTGCATTGCCTCCCACAAATGAGCCGCCGTCACTAAGTTTGATTCTTCATTGACAATTGATAAAACTTCTAAGTTAAATTGGTTGCCGATACAAGCCGCTAATTTTAATGCTTTCTGCGTTGTTTCTGGGAGTTTGCGAATATTTCGGGCAACCAGTTCAACGATATTGAAATCTGCGATACCAATTGCTTGGATTTGTTGAATATCCCACTCCCAGCGGTCTGTGTCTACCTGATAAACCAGCAGATTTTCCGAGTACAGGGTTTTGAGTAGCTGGGTTAAGAAAAACGGATTGCCTTGGGTTTTATTAAAAAGTAATTCAGAAAAAAGTTTGATTTGCTCTGAGTTTACGCTGGCATCGAGAGTGTCGGCGATTAAGTGGTTGACGCTATCCAAAGCCAGCGCCTGAATGGTGATATTATTCACCACCGTTTCATTTTCTTGAATTTTTTCTATTGTCTGAATTAAAGGATGAACGGGACTGACTTCGTTATCTCGATAAGCTCCAATCGTTAATAAATATTTGCTATCTGGGTCAGTGACTAAGAGTTGGATTAACTTTAGAGATGCCGCATCTGCCCACTGTAAATCGTCTAGGAATATGACTAGCGGGTGTTCGGGTTGACAAAAAACGCGAATAAATTGTTGAAATACCCGATTAAATCTGTTTTGCGATTCCGAAGATCCCAGTTGAGGAACTTCCGGCTGTTTACCGATAATTAGTTCGACTTCGGGGATAACATCAATAATAACTTGACCGTTATTATCTAGCGCTTTTAATAAGTTTTCTTTCCAAATAGCAATCTGTTCGGAACTTTCGGTTAATAGCTGACGGACTAATTCTTGAAATGCTTGGATTAAAGCTGCATAGGGAATATTGCGCTTAAACTGGTCAAACTTACCCGCAATAAAATACCCCCTCGCTGCTACAATTGGTTTATGAACTTCATTGACAATTGAAGTTTTACCAATCCCGGAATAACCGGAAACCAACATCATCTCGGTGGCACCGAGGCTGACTCGCCCAAAGGCATCTAGAAGAATTTGGACTTCAGTTTCTCTGCCATAAAGCTTCTGGGGAATGAGTAATTGGTTGCCCCGATCGCGTTGACCGATGGGAAAGTTTTCAATATTGCCAGTTGTCTGCAATTGCTGCAAACAAGTTTCCATGTCAAATTTTAATCCCGCCGCACTTTGATATCGGTCTTCCGCATTTTTTGCTAACAGTTTCATCACAATATCTGAAACCGCTTGGGGAATTTCTGCTACCTCTTTAGGTGGGACGGGTTGTTTGGCAATATGACAGTAAACCAACTCCATCGGATCGGTGGTAGTAAATGGCAACTGGTTGGTCAGCATTTCATAGAAAGTCACTCCTAAAGAATAGAAATCGGTGCGGTAGTCAATTGCTCGATTCATCCTTCCCGTTTGTTCGGGTGACATATAAGCGAGAGTCCCTTCTAGCAAGTTGGGATTGACAATACTTTGCTGTTCTTTGGGTAAGGCGATCGCGATGCTAAAGTCAGTTATTTTGACTTCCCTCGTTTCGGGGTTGATGATGATATTGCTAGGTTTAATATCTTTATGTATAATCCCTACTTTATGGACTTGACTGAGCGTTTCTACTAACGAAATCGCCAGAAGTAAAAACTCTTGTAAGTGAATTTTTATGTTTTTCAATAATTCGCTAACAGATTGACCGCCAAAGTCTTCTAAGACTAAAGCAAAGCTATTCTCATAGTTAACCAGGTTATAGGGCTTAACAATTCCTGGAACGTCTAATTTTTGGGGGATGGCGTATTCTTGTCTAAAGCGAGTAATCTCTTCAATGTTCGGATATTCATCTTTAATCATCTTGAGAATAACTGGCTGGCGATCGCGCTCTCTGATTCCTCGGTAAACAACTGTTCTGTCTCCTTCATAAAGTGTCTCTGCAATTGTGTAGCCGGGGAGAATAATCATATTTTTACTTTTTTTGTTTAAATATAAAAAGACTAGAGGTCAGGATGACCTAGTTTAAAGTAGCTTTGACCTCTAACCTTGTTAAATATATTACCGTTGCTCTCAGATCGATTTTAATTCTTTCTCAAAGTGAGGGTACACCTTTTCATCAAACAGATCCTGAATCTCCTGCGATCGCTTCTGAGCGACTAATTCCTGATAATCCTCCCTCACGGGCACGTTGTAGCTGGCTTGGCGGCGTCCTATAGCTGGCAACCATGTCGTGTGCAAAGTTAACCCAAAGTTGAGAGAAGGATGACTCAGTTTCCACTGCGGCCCCTGCTTGAGATCCCAAGCCTCGAAAATCCAGATCTCGTAGGTATTGTTCAACCAAACAGTGCAGGTAATGTAACCATCCGTTGAACTGTTACCATCACCGCGCGGTATAAACTGGGGCGAAAGACCGATACAACCAGGAGGAAATTCATAGGAATCGGCAATCTTCATCGATTCAGTTGAAGAAGTATCCATACGGAACAAGCTACTTGGTCTGCCTTCTGTTTTGGCAATTTTGAGCAATTCCTCTAGTGGCACTTCTCTGGATGGATAGTCTTTGAAGAAATCAACCATGAACTTACTGACTAGATCCTTCCAGAGTCCCAAAGAGATCCAGTAGATATTATCAAGCTTCCCTGGCGGCATGGTGGGATAGAGAGCCGAAGGAAGTCGGTCAAGATAAGCATAAAGTGCTACTCCCCAAGTACACTTGCACTCTTCTGCTTCAGGGATAAATTTCTCTGGAATAACCTTCTGTTCAACGATTTCTCCAGTTTCTCCGTTAATGACGTAGCGTCCGACGCGACTGATGTCCATCTCGCTCTGTTCCATTCCCTGTGGGCGAGGTAACTTAGGATCGAAATAAGGAGAGTCATCATAGGCACGTATCCATTCAGACACATTCCAGGCACAAGTATGTGCTGCATGAAGGGTAATTAGTTGTTCGGGATTGTCGTAATCTACGAGAAAGTGGGTAATCTCTAGAGGAATTTCTACTTTTTGGACAGTCACCGTCGGTACGTCCTCCTTGCGATCGCTAACCCCAGATTTTTGACCTTTTGTCAAGCGATCGCGAGGTACGAGATAGACAGGAGTTGTTGCTAACTCCATGACATCCAGTTTTTTTCGCAAGCATTTTTCTAACCATTTTTGTTTCGGAAAAGGGTTGTTAACGATCTGCTCTATCCCTGTCCTGAAAGAGGTATCCACAATTACCACGTAATTTTTAGAAAATCCAATTTGGTGAATGCTTTGCTTAATTTTTACGGGCGAACCATCAGGCAAGACTAGCTGCCATCGCTCTAGTTCTCCTTTACCATCCCAGCGAATTAGATAGATGAAATCTTCTGGAAGCTTGAATTTTTCCACATGATTTTTAGCTGGTGGAAAAACTTTCTTTACTTGTTTCGCTAGTTTATTTGCCGTATTAGTTACGATACCGAGAAAAGTTTTTAATGACATACCATAATTGACCGTGAACATTTCGCTTTTGCGAACGTCAAATACGGGGTGAGCAGTGCTAAGCACAGGTGAAAAGGGAAAATTCAGGCACTGCAAGGGAAAATTCAGCTCAATTTCTCCTCGCCACTCTTTGTTCCAGCCTATAGGAGTTGCCACCTCAAGAGTTTCCGTATCAATTTCGTAATGACGACCCGCATCATAGGCAACTAGCAGGCGTTCTTGGGAGTCCCCAGCAAATTTCATTGGCAGGAAAGCAATACTTAAATCGTTGCGAGAACCAAGACACCAAGAAAACCTGATAATGCCATGATTGCGGAATTGATACTTAGCATATTTTTCACCAGGCTGGGTTGCTTCATCCGCATAGTAATCTGGTGGCCTGATAATCCGTGTAGTTAATAAAACTTCACCCTTTTGCTGGAAGTCGAATCGGTAAATCATACCGTCGCCGCTTAAGAATGAGTCTCCATTTGTAAAGGGAAGACCTCCTGATTCAATGGTTCCGACTGGTGCAATGATAAAGACATGACCCCGCAAGTCATCTGGTAAGTCTTTCTCACCCATCTTGGTAATATTTAGTTTGATGTCGGTGAGTTCATCCCGTTTAGCTTTGACAAGCGATTCGGGAACTGGGGGACAGCCTGCTTTGGTATTGCTTTTAGTTGGTTCGTTCATGTGGCTCTCCTGAGTTAAAATGTAATAATGGTAACAGTGTATATAAGTATTTGATTTATGAATGGGAAATGAGGACTGTAACTTAGATACTATCTTTGATAAAGATTTGATATCTATTCTCCCATCCCCTGCGTCAAAGCCCAATTGGAATCGACATTAACTTATTATCGGCTCTCTCGTACTTATGGTGATAACGCAAGCTAATAATTTAGCAGGATCGAGGGTTTCAACGTTCAGTCTCAGATACTTAGTATCATATGCTACTTTTAACACCAAGCATCGGGGAGAGCCGAGGAAAAAATTATGTGATTAGATGTTTGCATCGACACTGATGTCATGAATGCTGCACTGGGGCAAGCGTAACAAGTCGCTTTAGCTGTCATATCAAGGTGCGACTGGGCTAAAATGTGGCGCGCCACATTTCTGGGGCAACTGTTCAATTAATGCCATGATATAAATGTGTGGCCATGCTCATACTGACGATCGCCACCAACCAACAACCAATTTGGGCTAGAGCTACCAGAAGGTTGCCAGCCTCTGCGCTCTCAAATCGGTTCTATAAAACCGACACATTTTTAATGACGATAATTTTAACCAACGACGACGGCATCGACGCTCCAGGGATTCAGGCACTTTTGCAGGCTGTAGAAGGCAAAACAATTATGGTGGCTCCGCAGGGCCAATTGTCGGGCTGCGGGCATCAAGTGACGGCTCACAGTCCGATTCATGTCGATCGGCGATCGGAATTTGAGTATGCTGTAGGGGGAACACCGGCCGATTGTGTGCGTATTGCTCTTCATCACGTTTGTGCGAAGCCGGATTTGGTGCTTTCGGGTATTAACGCGGGTGGCAATTTGGGGGTTGACGTGTATATTTCGGGTACGGTTGCGGCTGTGCGCGAAGCAGCTATGCACGGTATTCCGGGCATCGCAATTTCCCACCGGATTAAAAGGCCGCTTGAAATAGACTGGGATGTCGCTACTCGCTGGACATCGCGGGTGTTGGCGGATTTGCTGAACCGGGAACCAAAGTCTGGGTGTTTCTGGAATGTGAATTTGCCGCATTTAGCGCCGGGAAGTGCGGAACCGGAAATTGTGTTTTGCCAGCCTTCGACGCAGCCACTGCCAGTGGTTTACCGGATGGAGGGAGAATACTTTTATTATGCGGGAGAATATGGCTCGCGCGATCGGGCGGCGGGGACTGATGTTGACGTGTGTTTTGAGGGTAATATTGCGGTGACAGAGATATCGCTGTGATAGATTTGGGCGATCGAACTATATTTTTTTTCCACAAAGTCTAAATAGACAGTCTTAAATTCGATCGGCGACAGAATGTTTCATATTCATGGCTAAAAACAGATTTTATTATACTTTGGGTTTAGCACTGCATATACCCTAGGTATAATAAACCTGTTTTCGGATTATCCCCAAATAGGATATTGTAATTTATTCCGAATTGATACTAATAAAACTTAAACAAAATTAATCCCAATTCCGAGAGTGGCAGCTATCTCTACCTGCGGCCGTCAGTGCTACCATAATTTTTTTTGTCATCCTTCGGCTTAGCAACACCATCAGGTTGTTTCTTGGGCTTTTTGACTTCTTTATTGCTTTTTCTTTCTTTTGACATGATTCTTCCTCAATTTTGACTCAGCATAACATAGATTGACACATTGGCTTAACTGCCAGTATAGGGGGTGATCCTATAAAGCTCTTACTCGCTGTTAGTTTTGTACCATCTGCAATATATTATCTGCTAGGTTTTGAACGAATACCCTCTACCGTTAGGCATATCGATAAATTCCTCAGAAGTAGAATGTCGGAAATTACTTTTAACCCTGATGACTCAAGGAAATATTGAAAAGCACGATCGTCTAACTGCTGCGAGACAACCGAGAAAACTTCTCGCTGATTAAGTTGTTGTTCCACATCTAATTTTCCTAAAAAATGACAGTAGATAAAATATGAAGCTATGACCAGGCCAGCCTTCGCGACACCTGACGCAAACACAACTAACAAATTTGCTGTCTCCGTTTAAAAAAGCTGTTAGTCACAGTGGACAGCAAGAATATTGATTTTAACTATTGATTAACACTTCGGACAGTGTTGGATGGCTTACCTACTGAGAATAACGGTTTCACGGATCTCAGTACGATCGCAACGCTTGCCAAAGCACACTAGAGGCCCACGATAAATCCAGGGTTTCCGACTATGACCTCCAAACGGTCGGGACTCTGGAAAAACCACAAAGTATAGCAATCCTCGCATCATTTGTGAATTTCTTACGGACTCAGAGCGGGTTCGGGGAGGGTTGGGGTGGGGTAAAAATTTACGACTCCTGCAAGGATTGCTATATATGTATAAATATAAAGTTAATTGTCAGCTTTCTTGAAAGTGCGATCCAGTCCGCTCCATTTGAGATAAAATACTTATAAAGAGTGTTTATTTCTAGATAAATTTCTGCTATTAGGAATGTGACCCGTATGGAAGTAACCGAGCTGCTCAAAGAGTACGAAAATGGAAACAGAGACTTTGCTGGCGCAAACCTCAACGGAGCAAATCTCAGCGGAGCGATGTTGGTGGGCGTCAACCTTTCGAGGGCTAACCTGTCGGGAGCTAACCTGAGTCGGGCGCATCTGACCAAAGCAGAATTTAACGACGCAAACCTTTACAGGGCAAATCTGAGTTTTGCCAAAATGGGCCAAGCCAGACTAGCGGACGCAGAGCTTACCAAAGCCAATCTCAGCGGAGCTTTCCTCGTCAAAGCAAAACTCCCCAGGGCAAAGTTGAGTGGCGCCCAACTCATCGGTAGCAACCTGCGGAGCGCCATTCTCTGGAACGCCAATTTGTGCACAGCCGACCTGCAATTCATCAACCTGCGGGGCGCTAACCTGACCGGAGCCAACCTCAACTGGGCAAACTGCGGAGGGGCAAAACTCAGCGGTGCAAAGCTTTTTGGCGCTCAACTAACAGGCATCTATCTCAGGAAAGCTTACATCAATGGGATCGACCTGAGCAGGACGGATCTCAATGGCGTCAACCTGAGCGAAGCCAAACTGAACGGGGTAAACTTGGAAGGCGCGAACTTGTTAGCTGCCAATCTCAGCGGGGCTCAGTTGCGGGGCGTCAAGTTGATGGGAGCAGATTTAACTAGGGCAAATCTGGTGGGAGTTTCTTTGGTGCAGGCAAACCTCGATTGGGCGAGGCTGTGCTATGCAGACTTGAGCGAAGCCGACTTGAGCGGGGCAACGTTCACAGGAGCCAACTTTGAGGGTACTCAGTTAGCCGGATCAACAATTCCCCCATCTTTGAGCAATGAAGTCTACTTAACTGCAGCACGTGGTGTAGCAGCTTAGGCAACGCCAAAAATTAATTTCGCATCCGAGTGCACGACTCTCCCATGGGTTTAACTTTTGATGCAGACATCGTTACTTGTGTGAGAGTGTTGCACCGGCAAGAAATTTACTGATATTTGCGAGAGTTTGTAGCATGAGCATTGAGCTCACCCGATTAATTTCGCGACTCGCAAAGCAGAAGTAATGGCTCCTTCGTGCAAACCATCCCCCAAATAAGCTCCCGCATGATAAGTGTTGTTTTCGCCATTAGTCTCGATAACTTCATTTCGATATCGAAAAGACTCGACAGTGTACAGTGGCGTGTGATGTTTCTGAATGTGAATAATCTGCTTTTGGGCGATCGACTCCTGCAGTTGAAAAGCTAAACTGTATTCTCGTGGCGAGGAGATGCCGCAAAGTTGATTTAAGCTCGCATTATAGCCCCATCCCTTGTCCGTCTCGAAAAAATCAAATTCTGATAACTTGCGGATACCGTAGCGATCGTACATTGATGTATCCGAATGCAGTACAGTGGTTGCATAATTGGCTTTCCACGCCGAAAACCGCTTTGTTTCCGCATCCGTCGGATCAGACAATAGCCTCATAACTTGATCTGGTGGCATCGCAAAAACCACCTTATCAAATTCCTGACTCTCCCCATTAGAAAGCACAATTTTTACAGCATCCGCACTTCTAAAAATACTGGCAATCTCCACATTCAGCAGTATCTCCCCCTTAAACCGCTCCAAAATCTTTTCAATGTAAGAATACACCCCGCCTTTAATTCTCACCCAGTTGACCGAGGCATATTCGCGCAAAACAGGCATAGCCAATTCTGCCGGAAAATTGTCTAGCAATTCAAACGGTATCGAGTAGCTGTACATCGTCAGCAACTTCAGCCAATAATTGCGGACGCACGAGCTTTTCAAACTCTGAGAAAGCGGCAAATCGTAGAAATCGTGCTGTTTAGCAAACCGCATTTTTAAAATAAATGCAGCCGAACGAGCGTAGATACTATCGAGCCGCAAATATTCGATCAGGCGTTGGATTCCGGTAAAATTTTTCCGGATAGAGACCTTAGACAAAAAGTGATCGCCATCTTTAAGAAACAGCGCGGAACCAATCTGCACGGGTTCTAATTCAACGCCTAGCTCTTGCATAAAAGCCACGAAATTGTAAAACACAGTGGGAAATTCCAGCACCCCATTTTCTAATATTTCATTGCACTCCGATTGATTGGGCGCCACATTTTTGTTTAGCGTCCGAATGTGTCCACCTAAAATCGGCTGCTTTTCTAACACAGTGACGTGATGCCCCTGTTTATCGAGCCAGTAGGCTGCTGCCATACCGCTCGCTCCGCCCCCAACAATTGCAATTCTCATAGTTCACTCCTAGATTGATAGAAGGAAGTTCGGCAACGGATTCTGTAACGGATGTAACGGATGTAACGGATGTAACGGATGTAACGGATGTCAGGAAGAAGGAAGAAGGAAGAAGAAGAAATTCTCGTTTCCAGGTGATACCTGGAAACGTATTTGAGTCTTGCTGTGCCTCGTCATTTTTAAGAGGAGGCACAGCCTCCAGAAATTCATTCCTTGGCTCTGCCAAGGAACGAGATAATGAGAGCAGCAACGAGAGATTTTTAAGAGGAGGCAGAGCAAGAGTGAAATTCATTCTTTGGCTTTGCCAAGGAACGAGAGAAACAGGAAAATAACCAATTGCCAATTTTCTTTAGCCTAAAATCGCATCGCCGGATAAACGTTGATAAAGCAGCGCCCCCGTCCAAAATGTCGGTGCAAAGCCTGGATAGCCCGAGGAGGCGTTGCAGAAATAGAAATTGTTGAGGGATGTTTCATGATTTAGTCGATCGACCCCCATGTTGCGTGGCGTCAGGCTGGAACCGTAGGAATTACCGTTAGGACACCAACAGAAGCGCTCGTTAGTCGTCGGACTTCCGGTAACATGAAAGACCATGTGTTTGCGGAAATTCGGAACATAGTGTTTTTCAACTACATCTAAAATCGAGTCCAGAATCTCTTGTTTCTTCTGTCTGTAAGCTTTGCGATCGCTCTCCCAAAGCTGTTTAAAATAGCTGTAATTAGCAACAGTCAGAAATTCGACAATTTGACAATCTTCTGGACAATCCCCCCGCGCTTCCGTCAGTAAAGTTGGCGTTGTAATTGCAAAGCTCGGACGAGAAAAATCATTTTGGTCATACATTTGAGCAAATGCTTCATTTAGATCCAGGTGTTCCGAATGAAACGTATTCCACTTGCCAAATCCATAATCTCGGAGATCGATATCTTTGACAACGCAGTACACCATGTAGTTAGATGCAGAATACTCATAGTTAAGTTTCCGCCGCACTTTTTTAGAGAACAGTTCCTCTCCAATCATCTTAGCCGCTCTTTTCGGGTCAAGGTTGCAAATCACCGTGTCGCCCGTGAATTCATGGGTTTGATGCGTGGTCAAATCCACCGCTTCAACTCCCGTTACTGTTCTGTTTGTGACCCTAAAATTCGTGACTTCATGGTTTAGTAGAACTTTCCCCCCGTTGGATTCAATGACTTTAACTAAAGAATTGATGACATCTTCAAAATGCTGCGTCGGGTAAAATGCGCCTTCTTGATAGCCTCTAAACAAGGCAATCCAACCATAGAAAGAAAGCTGATTTGGAGGCAGCAAAAAGTCCGGCCATTGCAGGGCTAATAGGGTTTGGGCGGCTTGCGGGAGTTGGAACTTGTCGAAAACGTCCTGAAGTGTACTGTTGAGGTGTTGGACGGCACAGAATACGTCACCGAAATTTTTGAGCAATTCAATTGGTTTGACGGGAGGAGCGAGTTTTCTGAGTCCTTCGCCGGTTTTCTCGACTTCGTTGACGAATTGGCGAATTCTCTCGCCCGCTTCGGGAAACAGCGCCGACAATCTGCGGATCAGTTCCTCTGGTTCCGAGGGAATATCCAGCGCATACCCCGGCATTCTCATGTGGTCGTAGCCATTCGGATCGTACCGTTCAAAGGTGACATCTCGATCGAGACCGAGTTTTTTGAGAACTCGATTGACTGTATGTCCTTCGCCGCAGTCCCAAACGTAGTGGAATTGGGCATTAAAGGTGTATTTTTTGGCCATCGTAAAGGTGTGACCAAAGCCTCCGGGATGCTCGTGAGCTTCGAGGATGTGTACGGTTTTGCCGGAGTTTGCCATCAAAGCTCCGAAAACCAGTGCTGATAAACCACTGCCGACGATGAGGTAATCTGTTTTCATGGTAAATTTCCTCGATCGATTGAATCGGGCGATCGTTGTTTATTTAAACTAGCTCTCAATTCTGAGAAAATTGTGAAGAGGGCTTACCACGCTATTTGTGAGTTACGCACTGCGTACCTTACGCCTTTTTGGGCGGGCTAGAAGCCCACCCCACAATAGTGTGAAGCATCTAAATTTAACAGTCCAGTTTGAGCGAATTCTTGTGGGGTGGGCGTCCCGCCCGCCCAAAAAATACAACACCCCACAATAGTGTAAAACATCTAAATTTAACACTCAAGTTTGAGCGAATTCTTGTAGGGTGGGCGTCCCGCCCGCCCAAAAAATACAACACCCCACAATTGTGTGAAGCATCTAAATTTAACACTCAAGTTTGAGCGAATTCTTGTGGGGTGGGCGTCCCGCCCGCCCAAAAAATACAATTTAGGTGGGCTTACTTACAGCTTATTGGTGCGACAGCTTATTGGTGCGGCAGGATCACATCAAAAAAAGCATCCTCCAAATCATAACCAAACATCTGCGACATCGCCATCAACTTCGATTTACTGGGAATTCCCTGCTGATTCAACCAATCAGTCAACACAAAAATTTTGTTCATCAGAAACATTTCCAAAGCTTCAGGATTGTACTGAATACCTTGGGTTCGGTGGAACTGGTGCGGCACCAACATCGCCGCATAGCGTGCCAATTCTCCCGCTTTCCAATCCAGTAAAAATGGCAGCCAAGGATAACAAGCATCCAAGCGAATAAACCACAGCCGTACTTCGGGAATTTCCGAAATTTCTCGCGGATCTAACTCTTCGCGCGGATACTCAATTTCAAATTGTAGCTGTTGTTCGTTTTGGGCGATCGCTCCTGCTGCCAGCCACTTTTCAATCACAGTCCGCACCGGAGACAAATCTAAACTGTTTATGCGATCGGCATCTATCGAGATCATAATACTCATAAAAAGTCAAGCCATTTTAAATTTTAGATGAATCCCACAGATGAATCCAGGGGTCTAGGAGCCAATTGCTTTTGATTAACCGTCTACCATTTAGTTATCATACCACCAGCTATAAATATTTTAGCTTCCTCATGACTACCAACTAATGACTAATGACTAATAACTAATGAATAATTACCCATTTTTCCCAAACTTGCTATCTTGCAAAGAATTACCAATCCCCTGGATAATTCCCCGCCCTATCAAACCAATTCCCCGCCCTATAACCTGAGTCAAAACGTAAACAACCCCAGCACCCAACAGCGAAATAACCGCCCGAACTCTAGGTGCGATCGCATCCCTGGTTTCCAGCACCAAAGTCAAGGCTAACTGCCACCCCGAAAGCTGTGCTAACTCTAGATTTCTCGGAGCATAAATAGAAATTTTCTTAATTCCAGAATCGCCCAAAACAAACAGCCCAAACCTGCTTTCAAAAATAGCTTTCGGTTCCACAAAATATCTATCCCAGCTATATCTCCAGGACAAATCATTCCGAAATCTCTCAATTTCTCGCGTCGAAATCAACTTACCATCGTAAAAAATTTGCTTAATTTCTTCAATATTTGCCAAATTATTTAGTAGAGGCTGTACCACTGCGCTAGCAACTTGTAATGCCAAATTTTCCAACAAAGCTTCAGCTCGCTGCATTGCTTCCGGGCTGCCAGCCACACAAGAAATATTGTCAACTGTTAGAGGAATTTCCAATAGCAAATGTGCAAAAAAATCAACTGTCATCGGTATTTTGTCAAGGATTTCTGCGGCAACTACATCAGCATCTGCCAGCAGCATCGGCACAACTTCTACGCCACTCCCTGCCAATAGATAAGCAGCGCTTCCCTCTTGACTTTCTCCCACTTTTAAGCTTGCTTGAGGGCCATCAAAAACCAGATTTTCTTCTGTTTGCAGTGTATAGTATCTGCCAAAAAAATCTATGATTGTCGCCTCCCACAAATCCCGTAAAATAGCAGGCATTTTTTGCGACAATTGAGTTTGCTGCACTTGCGAAAAGTGCAATTCCTCCAGCAAATCCTTTAACTTCCGCAGGATGGAACTCATCAATTCACGCTTTTTGGGCGATCGCAAAATATCGATTTCCAAAGGCAACCCAGTCAAATTCACCAAATCAAACTGCAGTTTAGCTGCCACTGAGTCAAACAAGCTATTTTGCCAATTAGCTGCCACGGTCAAATATTTCGCCGAAACTTGGGAATTCGCTAATTGCAATTGAGAATTATTTAACAAATTCTCGCCTCTAATTTTTTCTTTCTCCCCTCTGCCTTCTTTCCTCTGTCCTGTTCCTTCTTCCTTCTTCCTTCTTCCTTCTTCCTTCTCCCCTTTTCCTTCAAATAATAACTGACTGACAATCCAACGAGCGGCGAGCAATTCTCGGCGGCGCCCGTTGAGTACAACCCCATCTAAAATAGAGGGCAAATCTGTCGGAGCTGCGGCTCTGATATCTTGCAAATCAGCTTGGACAACCGCCAAAGTTGCATCTATTTCCCGTAGTCCAGAACGACAAAAATAAGCCAGCATTTTTTTATGTACTGGCGTATCAATTGTCGAATTATCTGCATTTTTATCTGCAATTGCTGCGGAGTTTTCTACTGTTTGAAGCACCGCTGCATTTAGTTCTATTTCCGAGTTAGCTGCCGTATCCGTCGCCCAATAAGTGAGACCAGATGCCACAGCGCGAATAGCTTCGATTGTCAGAGAAATATCTCTACCTTTAGGACAATAGCCATTCGCGCCCGTCGCCTGTAACTCCGCCAACCGCGCCGCTGTCAGCGGCCCGCCTAGCAGCAACAGGGGCAGGTTGGGGTACAAACTTTTGAGTTTGCGACAAAATGCCAGCGCCTCTGTTTGACCCGATCGCAAATTTAAAGCCTCAACAGCCAAAATTACCAAATCTGCCGGCTTCTTGGCTGCTCCAGAGCCGATCGAGCGAGCTTCTAGAACCCGCAAAGCCTCCGTTGCCGTTGAAACCTCTGCGACAACTTGCAAGTCTGGATACTGCTCGCAAGCAACTCGCAGCCCCAGCCGGAAAATGGGGTCGCCATCGATCGTCAGCACTTGGAAATTACTCACTTGATTTTAGATTTGAGATTTTAGAGACTGATCGCGCGAAAACCCAATTACTCCGGCAGCAAATTAGCATCAGGAGGCCCAGCCGATTCAGGAATCGAGGGCGGCGGGGGTTCCGGAGCCGGAGGAGCAGGTTCTGGGGCCGGAGCCGGGGCTTCTTCTCTCGCGGGCGGATAGTAAGGTTCGGGTTCCGGCTCTCTCGCGGGCGGATAGTAAGGTTCGGGTTCCGGCTCTCTCGCGGGCGGATAGTAAGGTTCGGGTTCCGGCTCTCTCGCGGGCGGATAGTAAGGTTCCGGAGCCGGGGCCTCTTGTCTAGCAGGCGGATAGTAAGGCTCTGGCTCTGGCTCTGGCGCGTACTCCTGTGCTGGAGCTGGCGCATACTCCTCTGCTGGAGCTGGCGCGTACTCCTGTGCTGGAGCTGGCGCATACTCCTCTGCTGGAGCTGGCGCATACTCGCGAGCGGGTTCCGGTGGCGGTGCACTGTTGGCTCTGAGTTCAGCACTCCAGCGCCCGATCGCACCTGCCGCCTCTGAATACAGCGCCCTACCGTAACCGATTTGGGAAGCCGTATCGATCGCCGCTCCTAGACTGCCTTGAGATGCCAATTCCGAAGCGCGATCGAGAATCGGTCGGTCTTGAGCAACTTGCAGTTCGCTCACCCACTGATAGACATTATCCTGAGCTTTCGCGTACAAACTCCTACCGCTCTTAATTGCCGAAGCTTTTTCAATAGCAGCACTAAGTTTTCCTTGCTTCGCCAGGGCGATCGCTTCATCCAGAAAAGGCTGATCTTGAATAACTTCTATGCGTTTCGTCCACTGAGCCAAGAGAGTTTGCGCTTCTATCCTGCGGGGACGGTTTTGAGCAACCAGGGCTACCTGAGCGATGCCCCCCTTGAGTCCTTCAACCGTTTGCGCTTCTGCCAACTGCTTCGCCAGAGTCAGAAAAGATTGGTCTTCGATGCGCTGAATTTCCCGGCGCCAAGCAGCCACCAAAGTTTGAGCATGAATCCGCCGCGGTTGCTTAAGTCCGATAGTTTGCGCTTGCTCGATCGCGAGTCCAAACGTCCCTATGTGACCGAAACTAGCGATCGTGCTCGCCACTTGCAGCCGCAGCAAATCTTGAAACTGCACCTGCAAATTTTCAATTTGAACTTGAGCTTGCTTGTACAGAGGGCGACCCGGAGCAATTTGGCTAGCAGCCCCCTGCCCTTCCAGCAAGCTAAAAATGTGTTGTGGCAGCGGAGTTGATATCGACTGGTTCCACGTCACTGCCTGAGCCCTACCCAACTGCATCAAATCTTGAGCTTCCGCAAACAAAAGCGAATCCTGAGGCACAACAGAAGCAGCCTCGATCGCCCCCGGCAGGTCTTTGGCCCCCAACCGCTTAGTAGCCATTGCCAGCAAAGTCCGGCTCCAGCCCTCAATTTCCTTCTCAGCTTTAGCGCGGGCAAAAAGCTGCGAGTCTATTTTACGAGCCAGGACGATCGCCTCAGCGAACTTTTGCGGAGTTTCGTCCTTCGCCAAATCTCTAGCCTCTTGCAAGCGCTGCCAGCCGTTTCTTTCCAAAGAAATCTGCTGGATCAGCTCGTTGTAACGCTTCTGACTCCAGAAAATATTTTCCAGCTTAAATAGAGCTTGAGCATAATCCCAGGCTTTCCTTAAATCCTCACTTTTCAAAGCTGCTAGGGCTGTATCGTAGAGTTTTTGGCCCTCCTGCCAATTTTTTTCCCAAGCAGTCACAGCCTCCTGTACCTCTGGGTAAGACCGACTGGTTTTCGGAATTTTCGCCACAATCTCCAGAGCGCCTTTCAAATCGCCCCTCTCAATTTTTGCCCTGGCAAATCCCAGAATGGCTTTCGACCATTCCCCTATCAAATGTTGACCTTGCGAGTATAGCGGATGTTCTTTCGGCCAAGCCTGCACCAATGCCATTGCCGATTCTAGCTGTTCTAGCTTCCCCGACTTAGCAGCTTGTTGAGCGCAGTAAAGTCGCTCTCCGTCCGCCGCCAGCGGCGACAGTTGCTGGCAATTCGGCGGTGGCGGCATCGTCAGCAACCACAGAAATGCAGCCGCACCGGTTACTCCAAATCCCACCAGGAGACTCAGCCAGATAAGCTGCCACTGCCAAAAAGTTCTTTTTCCCTCGGTCGGCAGCGCCGTTACTGAGGAACTCGCATCGCCTGTCGCCTCTGCACTGAACTGTGCCGTCGGTTTAGGGGATGGGTTGTATTGCGGTGGTGTGTGGAATTGGTCAGATTGTCGTCTCGCCATTACTTCAGCCTGTCCTGTAATGCGCACTCTTCATGTGACACTCCCACATCAAAATCTATAGATTGTGATGTCGGCTTCTGACTCCTGTTAAGGAGATCGAGAACTTCCTTCAAGGTACTGGCAATCTTTCCCTCTACGGCGTTTTATAGTGAGGTTCGTGTCCAGCCCCACTGGTTGCTTCCGAGTATTTTAGGCTCTTGAAGCACGTAAATCATACCAGTTATCACACAGTTATTGACAGATCCCGGGGTTCTTTAGCAGAAAAAACAATATAAAGCCCCGTCAGTCTATCAATTTTAGATTTTAGATTTTAGATTTTAGATTTTAGAATTGACTCTGCACAGGAATTCTGGGGGGGGATTTAACTAAAACAGAAGGAGTCCCCCGCTCTACCTGTACTCAGGTGAGCGGCGGGAGGAATTCGCGTGAGTAAAGAGATCCGCCCCCGAACAAAACCGACAATCTTCAGATATCGGAAAGTGAGGGGGCTGTCGATGAACGAACAAATCTTGCTGTGCCCCTCACCATCCTCGCTTTCACGAGATACAATAATATCAGAGTTCGTGAAGATAATGCCCCAAGTAATCACCGCCAAGCTGAAACTAAACCTGACCACCGAGCAAAAAGCCTTGGTGTCTCAGACTGCTTTAGCTTACCGGGATGCCTTGAACTATACTTCACAAGTCGCTTTTGAAGCGGGTAGAACCAGTAATGGCGCTAAGTTACAGAAAGCTGTCTACAACGAATTGCGAGTTCGATTTGGGCTTGGAGCGCAAATGGCTTGCAATGTACCCAGACAAGTATCTGCTACCTATAAGACCCTTTGGTCTAAAGTAAAACAATCTAACGATGCTATCGCCAAAGGCTACACAAAGAGGCGGTATAAAGGGCTGGATAAACCCCCTAAATATATTTCTCGAACCTGTACCCTAAATTATCAACGGGACTACTCTTTTAAGACCGAGCAGCAAGTGAGTATTATCACGCTACAAGGTCGGATAGTAGTCCCGTATGATGGATACAACAAGCATCTAGATTTAATTACCAATGGTGCTAAAATTGGAGCCGCTAAAATTGTCTATCAGCGTTCTTCTAAGGTCTACTACTTAATGGTAAGCATTGAAGTAGAAGTACCTGAAATTGATCCACTAAAAATAACCAGAGTTTCTGGTGTCGATGTGGGTATGCGCTACTTAGCGGTGGAAACAGACTTACAAAATAAGTCTAAATTCTACTCAGGAAAAGACGCTAGACACAAAGCCAACCGCTATCACAAAGCTAGACAGACTCTTCAGCGTAAAGACACTCGTTCGGCAAAGCGAAGACTAATCGCTTTATCTGGAAGAGAAAGACGGTTTATCGCTGATGTGAACCACCAAATCAGCAAGGAAATTGCAAAACCTAACAGCCTGATTGGACTAGAGAACTTGACCGGAATACGAGATAGAACTAAGTCTAAGTCCGGGAAAAAGGCTAGTAAAAAACAGCGTAGAGCTAATAGAAATAAGGCTAAATGGTCATTTGCCGAATTGCACGGTTATATCGACTACAAGGCTAATCTAAACGGCTCTCTGGCTACTCTAGTTCCAGCGCATTATACATCGAAGAGTTGTCCTAAATGTGGACACACCTCAGATGCTAATAGACCTAACAAAGGACTCTTATTTCGCTGTGAATGCTGCGGTCATGCGTTACACGCTGATTTGGTTGGTGCGCGAAATATTACAATGAGAACGCTGCTAGTTCGGCAAGACTGGACTAGCACGGGGAGCTTGTCAGCATCCCCTAATGTGTCGAGCGTTGAAACCAAAGCTGAAATCCTATCTAGGTTCTCGGAATTGCGGTGGAGTTCAGATACAAGCCCCCATCATAGCGGTACTCCGCTTGATGGCGGGTAGTTGACCTAAGCTCTCATATTAAATCGGGGTCAGAAATTCCCTTATCAGACTCAGCGGTTGAAACCAATCCTACACAAACTTTGCTCCACTCCAAGCCGATTAAAAAATAAAGGGGGTATTAAAGCCGGAGTTGGTCTACACTTTTACCTGTAGGGGTAGGATTGATTTTTTGGTTTTAGTCGTAAATTTTATTCCCGATCGCCAAACTTGCCGATCGAGTTTCCTTTTTCTGTTTTCCTTTTTTTGTTGCCTTTTTTCTACTGTGCCGAATTCCGGCGGGCGACGCAAAAGAACTATCAAGCGCAGCTAAAATACTTGAATCATTTTATACGACCGACGGGCTTAGCACAAAGATCGGTTTTGCTTCTAACAACAGTGGCAGCGGCTGCTTGAGCCGTTACGAAGCCTTTGGTGTATCGTTGACACTCGATGCTTGCGTGGCGGACTCTGCCGATCGATATCCGTAGAAATCTATCCGGTAGTCTACAATTCTGACACCCGTTTGCTGTTGGATTTGCTCGATCAAGTCGATCGGCAATTCCACATGAACGTCCAGAATCTGAGCCGTATCAAGACAATTGACGTGAGAGTGAGAGTCGCTGACATTGCCGTACAAGCGTCCCTCTGAGCGTTCTATGCACTCAATAATCCCTTCTCTCGACAAAGCTTCTAGATTTTGATAAACCGAAGTATGACCGATCGAATGCGCTTGTTGGTTGAGGCGATCGTAAATTTCGCGAGCCGAGAGGTGTTCTTTTGCCTCCCACAAAAGTTCTAGAATAAATCGACGCTGGCGGCTCAAGCGCATTCCCATCGCCTGACAGCGGTTTAAAGCATCTTCTAATGAACGAATTGGTTTCACAGCTACCGCCTTATAAAGCCTGCTCGATTTTTAATTCTGGTACAATATTGCACGCCTACATATCCACTCATTCTAACGCAGGGTTGCCCAACAGTAGAAGGTAGAGTGCAAAAATCTCGAGTAAGTGAATTTTTTCGAGTTGCTGCTCACCCCAGGCTGCCAGCACCCACCACAAAATTCTCCGCCTCACCAATATTGCTTTGACTCTATCTTCTACTGCAACACCTCCTAGTTCGAGGATTTGATGGCGTTAACCAGTAACTTGGCGATTTCCGAGAGTTGCTTTTTGTTGAAAGTTTTGAGCAAAAGCTTGACTACCGCCTTCGGTTCGGCCGGAAGTGCGACTTGCTTCGACGCTGCTGCTGGGGCGGCTGCGGCGGCGGCTGCGGCGGCTGCGGCGGCTGGGGCGGCTGCGGCGGCTGGTTTTGGGCTTGCTGCCAAAAGTAGCAAATTTTTACTCGGAACGATCGTCTTGGCTTTCCCCACTTGTACTAAATCGCCAGCTTCCTTGAGTTCCTTGATAATCAGCGGAGCTAAGACTTTATAAGAGTTTTTGGGATTAACGATCGCTGCTCTAGCTGTTTTTACTAAATTTTGCCAAGTCTCAATTTTACCTCCCAACTTATAGAGGCGAACGCACACAGCCGTCAACTCAGAGCGACTAGCAGCCGATTCTTTCTGCTTGAACACCTGCAACATTTCTTTGAGCAAAGTCATCACTTCAACAGCAAAATTCGCCGGCACAGCGCCCGCTGTTGGAGCGGCGGGCGTACCAGACCCAGCAGCCTGCACTTTGCCCGACGCCAATTTATTGAGGTGAGTTTCCAGTTGAGCAAAAACAGGCATCACCTGCTGCACGAGTTTTTCTCCCTCTTCATTCCTCAAGCCGAAAGGCCCCTCCAGTCGCCCCAGCAAGTCCTTAAGCGTATCAACTCCCTTTAAAAATAGGGATTCTGCCGTTTGGTCAACCTGCTTGACGGGCCCGTCCTTGAGCACCTTAAAACAATCTTCCAAGCGGTGAGCGGTTGTTTTAATACTATCTAAGCCGAGCATAGCCGCCCCTCCTTTCACGGAATGGGCGGCTCGAAACATCTCTTGGACGCTTTCGGGGTCTTTCATCGTGGACTTTAAATCCACTAAACCATTTTCTAGAGTATCGAGGTGCTCCTTAGCCTCCTCTATAAACAAACGCATAATTCGGTCTTGCTGATCTGACACGACAGTCCTCCTAACAATCTCAGCACCCTCCAGAAAGCACCCTCTTCGCGGGAGAAAACGCGACTCCTGGCTAAAGTCGGAAGCTCCCATGCAAAACATTCTAGCCTGCCTCAGCTAGCAGACTCAAAATACTGGTGTCGGGGCAATCTTAGCCCTAAAACTGGTGCGGTGGAGATTGAGCCTAGAGTTCTGAGGGAGTATCTGGAGCGACTTCAATACCCATTCCTTGTTTCATCATCTGCTGAGTCGTAATCAAGTCGCTTAACTCCTTGACTTCGACGCCGATGTCTTGGCAAGCCTTTTTCAGTTCCCGCTCGAAGGTGTTGAGGTCGCCTCCGTAGCCGCAAAGCTTCGCGGCTGTGGCGATTCCTTGTTGGGCGTTAGCTTTGGCGCAGTCGATCAATTCAATGCCTTTGAGGGGTTGGGAGGATGCCATAATTTCAAGCCACAATTTATCTTTTCTCCCACTCTAGCTAGAAGGTTGAGGTCGATCGATCTATCGAAAGGCATGAAAAATCTTATCTGTACTGCGTGTTACCAATCCATACCTAATTGCGACTTTCCTGCCCCGATGGCAGTAGTTGAGAGTTTCCAACCCTTACAGTGCCTAACTTACAGTAGATATCTGTGAAAAATGTTTCCCAATCTAAAATGCACTGGGTGTGGAGCGTCCGGCACCGCCTGTTTGTGTCTGTTCTGTTGGCTATGGCAGTTGCTGTGTTCCTGCCGCCTCACTATTTCCTTCTGACTCGGACGCTGTGCATTTGGAACGCGGGCGCTGTCAGTTTCCTGCTTTTGACTTGGATGCTGATGCTGCAAGGCACTCCCGAAATGATGCGCCACCACGCTCAGCAGTTGGACGCTGGCCGCTTAACAATCTTAAGTACGATCGTAGCAGCCGCTTGTGCTAGCTTGTTGGCGATCTTCTTCCTGCTGCGCGATAGCAAAGGCTTGTCCCCAAATTTGCTATTTCTGCACTTAGGGCTTTCTGTGCTGACAATTGTTGGCTCTTGGATGCAGGTACACACTATCTTCACGATGCACTATGCCCGCAGCTACTACAAAAACCGCAGCAAGCAGCACGGCAGTTACTTACAGGCGGGGGGTTTGGATTTTCCGGGCGACGAGGAACCAGATTACAAAGATTTTTTATATTTCTCCTTTGGTATTGGCATGACTTGCCAAGTTGCAGACGTGCAGATCACTTCTCGTTCGACGAGGTATCTCGTGCTTTTTCACAGCGTGCTGTCGTTCTTTTTTAACACCGCTATTCTGGCTATGAGCGTCAATATTATTGCTGGATTGACTTGAGATGATTCTGTCGCAGATGCTGGGATTTTTTCTTAATGGGCGATCTAGCTTGTTTTAGGGCGCTGCTTATTGCCCGAATTCCCGAGTTAGACGCAAGAAAGTCAGGCTAATCACCAAATTTTGCCTAACTCAATAGAAAATGTTAGTGTTCACGATCAAGTTAGCGCGAGGTTAGAGATCAAAACAAGCTAAAAACAGCTTGGTGTAATACTCTGAGGATACCTATGAAAGCCCTACAGATTCTCTGTAAATCTAAAGTTATCTACTAACTGCTCAAGAAACCTCTCAGGACTAAAAGCATACGACTCTTGAACTAGAGATTTGTTCTTCAGTTTAATTGTTTCCTCAATTCTGCTCAGAGAATTGAAATAGCACTTATGAAGAGAATCTTCTTGAATATAACCCAATAAATCTTCTGCCTTTAATTGGTCTTCCTTCCATAGTTTAAATTTGATAAGAATGCTCTTATTACCTGGATCTTTGTCATAAATATATGATTTAAGTAAAATTTCTCCTTTAGAGATGATGTAACAAAGCTCCCGGATTGGTCTGACGCTATGCCCTTCTTCACGTAAACCTGAAAACATTCGATTTCCCGTGACAATACATGAACATAATTGGGATGGCAAATGAGGCTGTGTTTTAATCTTCGTTGCTAAATAGGTTCTGAAAGGTTCTTGCTGCCATAAATCTTGGAAGCGAGTCAATTGATTGGCGGCTTTCTGAATGTAATCATAAGTGGTTCTCAATTCAAATAGATTACAAGGATGCAAGGAGTTTTTGCATTCAAATACAAATAGGCAGTTATCTACAACAGCTAAGACATCTACCTCGCCTTCAATGCCCTTAAAAGAATATTTTAAGTTGGTTTCAAATATTGATGATACTGGCTTTAAGCATCTCTCCATCTCTAGAACAATTGGATCTTCAAATGATTCTGAATCAAATCTAAATTTAGTTGATTGAAGAACGTTTCTACAAAGATCAGAGTTAGTTAAAATTCCCAGAGGTAAAAGTATCCAATCTTCAACATTAATAAATGGGTACGTTTGTAAATCAAATATCTTCTTGCTTTCTAATCTCCAAGTAAATAACTCAAAAATTTCTTTGGCCTTTTGTTCTCCCAAAAAACTAGCCAATAAATCTTTGAGTTCATTGGCTTGTAAAACAGGCATAGATCGCCAAAATAACTTAGACTTAAAGAGATTGTTAGAGTCTATATACTCCGTAAGAACAAATAACATAAATGCAAATAACCGTTGTACTTTAATGATGTCGAATAAGGATAAGCTTTGGGAAACTGGGATTTCATTTACTTTTTGAAAGTCAATAAATAAATTAGTTTCAAGTTGTTTGAGAATCATCTCCTCTTCCAAAAAAAGACTGTTAGTGTCCAAAAACTTACTTAAGCTTTGAGGGTGAAATTGCATAACAATTCGTTTTAAAGGACTGTCTATAATCTTAAATGTAGAGTCTTTAAACTTTTGATAATACGTCTTTGAAAATTCCAATATAGAGGGGTATTTTTCTGTTATTTCTGATAATTCTGACAAAGAATCAAACGAGTTAGCAATCTCTTGCATTGATTGTCTTCTGTAGCCGAGACAACGGCTCATCTCAAACTTTGGGTCAGGTGCTTTTATAATAATTTTTGCATCATTTTGTGTAACTGTATAACCAAAACTATCTACAAGCACTTCAGACTCTTTAAAAAAAATTAATTTGTTAAAATCCTCTAATTTGGTAAGGTAATATTCATCGTTTAAGCGTTTTTCATTGACTTTATTAATATTGGATTTATCTATAACCTTTTTGTCATGGCTATGATAAAGATATAAAGAAAAGGCTGAAGCTAGTTCTTCCTTACATACAGAGTAGCGATTAGCGCGGTCTTGTTGAAGACCATCAAGTGGCCAGAACAATGAATCAACTGCTTGACGAGCATAAAGTGGCCAGAACAATGAATCAACTGCAACTAGGTAACTTTTAATCTCAAGATAATCAACCTCTTTAAGTAAAACCTTAAATAAGGTTTGAATATTTCTTGAGATGGAAAGAAGCGATTTTATAGATTCAAAGTAAACTTGGCTATCCTGGCTGATGTTTGTTTTCTCAGTTTCATTTATCAAAGAATTAAGTATCTGAGATTGGAAATCATAGTTTGAGCATCGAAGTACACCAATTTTTCGTAGTTGACCTACAAATTCCGCCTCACTTTGTTGTAATCCCGCTCGAAATAAGTCTAAGGCTAGCTTTTGATCTCTGCGTGAGATGGCTTGCTTTAACTTCTCTGCAATTTGCTTTATAGTTGTCATTAATTAACTGGTATGGTTAGAACAACGAAGCTCTCATTAATAGTCTTCTAGTGGACTTCAAAAATTGCAGAAAGATTCCTCAAGACATACCATTACATGGCAATGAAATCCACTCTTTAAAAAAACGCTAAAACCGCCTTTTCAGCGGTTATGATGCGGCAGTCGTAACGACTACCCCTAGGCTTTGCCTAATAAATTTATAACTTTAGGGCCTTCAAACGTCAAGACACCGACAATGAATTGAGCTACCCAGGTGATGGGAAGGAATTTTTAATGCTGATTTTCCCACCCAAAGCTGATCGCCCTCGATCCCCCGACACTACTACAAACGGGCGCTCGCACGCCCCCGTTCTGCCAATCTCAAAATTTCCTGACATTTTTGTTGCTAAAACGAAGTCATTACGAGTATGATTTAACAAGAAGCAAAACAGACAGCCGCCATGAGGATCGAAGAAATACCCCTCAACCAGATTCGCCGCCCCCTGCCGCGAGTCAACGACCAAACCAAAGTAGCCGCCCTCATGGAATCCATCCGCGAGGTAGGTTTAAACGAACCCATCGATGTACTAGAAGTAGATGGCCAGTATTACGGATTTTCCGGCTGCCACCGATACGAAGCTTGCCAGCGTCTCGGTTTAGAAACTATTCGCTGTAAAGTACGCCGAGCTCCCCGTGCGGTGTTGCAGATGCACCTAGCCTGAGCCTCTCAACAGAAATTCACAACAGTCAAAAAGGCGATCGCCCAAACCTTTCTAAGAAGTTCGATCGACAATCACTCATAACAAGCTAAAAACCTATGACTACCAACAACCACAAACAACATCTTTACCCCACCCGCATCGATATGTCAGCCGCCACCCGCTCTCAAGTAGTCGGGCTGCTCAACGCCACGCTGGCAACAACTCTGGACTTAAAAACTCAAGTCAAGCAAGCTCACTGGAACGTCAAAGGCATGGACTTCTACCAGTTGCACTTGCTGTTTGACGAAATGGCAACAGAACTCGAAGAATACATCGATTTGGTTGCCGAACGGGTAACTGCTTTGGGCGGTTTGGCTGTAGGAACAGCCCGCACAGCCGCCGCAGATTCGATCCTGCCAGAGTTTCCTTTCGACATTTTAGATGGGAAAGAATATGTGACGGCTTTGGCCGATCGCTACGCACCCTACGCCAAACACCTGCGAGTCGCCATCGACAAAACAGACGAACTCGGCGACGCCGATACAGCGGATCTCTACACTGAAATTTCGCGGACAATTGACAAGCGTTTATGGTTCCTAGAAGCGCATTTGCAAGGTTCTGCGACAACTGCAACAGCCACCGCCCGCGAAAAAGTAGCCGTCTAATAGCAAGCTTTCAATAATTGAACTTGCATCGGAATAAATTGCGAAACTCTTGTGGGGCGGGCCCAACAGCCCGCCTCAAAAATGTATTTCGTTAATGCTCCTGACAGTTTACGATCGAGAATATGTCCATTTATTAATTTGGATGAATTTTTCGTGGCAGCTAATATTCCAGATTATGCTCCTCAACTGCAACGCCTGATTCGACAGGCGGGGCTTTCGGGCGATCGAGAACTCAGCCAAAAAGCAGGAGTTTCCGAGATCCAGCTAAGTCGCCTGCGTCGCGGTTTAGCCCTGCAAACCCGAGCCGACATCCTGCTCAAAATCAGTCAAGCTTTACAAATTTCCTTAACCGAACTGCTCGCAACCTTGGCACCAGACTATGTACAGTTAGAACAGGCACCACCGACAGCCGTAGAACAAGAATATCAGCGCCTGCAAGCTTCGATCGAACAGCAGCGAGAATCTTTGATGCAGGAATTCCAGCTATCTAGCGTCCAAATTTTAGAATCTTGGATGTTGCAGTGGCCGACTGCTGCGAGCAAAGCTCAGGAAAATCACAACTTGCGGGCTCAGAAACTACTGCCCTTGCTGCGGCCCGTCGAGCAGTTATTGGAGCATTGGGGAGTGGAGTCGATCGCCCCAGTCGGAGCCGAGATTCCCTACAACCCCCAACAGCACCAGCTCATCGAAGGAACAGCCCAGCCTGGAGAACCCGTCAAAGTCCGCTACACAGGCTACATACAAGGCGACAAACTCCTCTACCGCGCCAAAGTTAGCCGAGTTTGATTAATAGCAGAAGGCATTCGGCAGAACAAAGATTGTCCCCTTTTCAAAATTCATTCTCGGCGAAGCGCTACGACTCTCCTTAGCGTTACGATCCGCGACGAGCACCATCTTTTGCACTCAAAACTCTTCTTCTACTCTCAGGCTTTGGGGCTTTCCCCCTCTATTATTTGGATCGGAGTCCATCTCGCAGCTATACTAGCCTAGTCTGGCTAGAAATTCTGACATTCCCACCGCAAAATATGAGTCCTGTAGTTAAAATTATTCAGCCCTCTGGCATTTTAGACGGCACCAAGGCAAGTCAATTCCGCCAAGAGATTAGCGACCTAGTGGAAGCGGGAGCCGATGTGGTATTGATAGACTTCACTGATGTGACATTTATGGATAGTTCTGGTTTGGGCGCTTTAGTCTTGGCGCTCAAAACAGTCCGGGCCGCTGGGAGTCAATTAGTTGTCTGTTCTATCAACGAGCAAATCCGCATCTTATTTGAACTCACCAGCATGGATCGAGTTTTCGAGATATTTCCAACCCGCGATGCTTTTAATAGCAAAATTCTCTCAGCTAACTAAATCTTTGGGCTGCTGGCTTCTTGCTATTTGGTCGCAGATGCAATGCCAGAAGTCAGCTAGCCAAAGTTTACCTTGAGTAAAGACCAGTCATCATCAAAAACTGCTTTAGCGTTCAACTTTTGAATGTAGTTCAAAACCAGCTCTAACTGGTCGGCACTTGCACCGTTGTAAGCTGCTAACAGGTCGATGAAAGGGTCAAGCCCCCAGATATTGCCGTCAGGTTGGTGGATCTCGTATACCCCGTCGCTAAAGATGTAGAGAGTGCTCAAATCCTCGACATCGCAGCAATTATCGACATAGGGGGCGTCGGGGAACATTCCGACCGGCATTCCGGGGGTTTTTAACCCTCTTCTGTCACTCTGGGAAAATAAAAGTGAGAGCCAAACCTTAACTGTCGATAGAGCGTGGATTTGAGCGTTTATTTTCTAACAGAATGGCGGAAATCAAGATTTTTGATAAAAGTCTTATGCTATAAGCATCCCAAATTATTTTGTGCCGAGAGTGATAGAAGAGGGTTAATCGCTGGATTTTAGCCGTGCTCGCAGGGGACTGGGAAATCAACACGGCCGGTGGATGGCCGGCGCTAGCATAAACTAGCTGGCGAGAAATGCGGTTGTAAACGCCATACCAGATGGTGAAATACTTGTCATTTTGGTAGCTCATCTGGAAGGTGGTGTTCAGGGCGCGCAAAACGTCGCTGGGTTTGTAGTAGTCTATGTTGGGGAGCGTGCGCGATCGCAGCAAATTCAGCACGGCCACCGAAGGCAGCGCCGCCCGCAAACCGTGACCGGCTACGTCGAGTAAGTAAATCGCCAAATAATCAGCATCTAGCCAGTTGTAGTCGAAGCAATCTCCCCCCAACTGCCGGGAGGGAATGAATTTCGCCTCAATGCTGAAAGGTTCCGTCATCGGATCTGGCAGCAGCGATTGCACGTACTCGGCTGCCTCGGCTAACTCTGCTTCCAGACTTTGCTTGGCAATTTTCAAATCTCGGCTGAGTTGGTGCAGCCGCAATCCGGCGCGTACTCTCGCCTGTAATTCGTTGAGTTCGATCGGCTTGGAGATAAAATCGTCGGCACCGGCGTCGAGCCCTTTGACTCGATCGGCGATCGAACCCAAAGAAGTCAACAAAAAGAATTGTGTAGTTGACAGATCCGGATCTGCCTTAACTCGACGGCAGACATCGATGCCGGTCAAGCGCGGCATGATCCAATCGCAAATTATCAGGGCCGGACGCAATTTTTGCGCCTGGACTACACCGTCTTCGCCATTGCTTGCTACTGTTACTTCGTAACCCTGTTTTTTCAGGGTTCTTCTCAGCAGTTCTTGAACAGCCGTATCATCGTCAATAACCAGAATTTGAAACATGGGCACTTAGGTACTACAAGTTTTTCAAGGTCTGGGGGTCATTTAAAATATATCCTGTCAGCGCCCTTGTCTGAGATTGAGTATAGTTTATTGGCATCGCTTTCGAGGTAATTGCTTTTGAGGGCGGGTCGTTGAGTTCAATTTACGTTAAAATTTGATAGAAATTTGGCGCGATCGAACTTCACTCAGTTTATACTCAGAATATAAATTTTTATAGACTTTTATTTGCCACAGGCGCTGGTTGACATGGAAGTGTTATTTATGGTACAGTGACTCACCGATTAGTGGATTAGACATTGATCCACGGCCCACCAAAGCTAGTATCCTCAAACTACCATTCAATTTTGCCGTCGTTATACTTTGTCTCGTTGTATTTTACCTGGCTGTATTTTGTCTCGTTGTATTTTGCCCACCGGCCGATGAAGAACTTCTGTGGTGAGCGTGATTGAATTAAAGGGTTCCGAAAAGTTGCCGATGCTAAAAAAAGCGGATCTTCAAGTCAATACAGGTCTGAATGGATTAAGCTGGGTTTTGTCGTGGTTTGGACAATTGTACGACTCGCGAATTCCTACAAGTGTGTGGATACGGTGTCAGTTAGCTTTGGCTGAGGGCTTTACGAATGCGGTGCGTCACGCCCACAAGGGCAAACCACCGGATTTGCGTGTTGACATTCAGGTGGCGGTGTTCGCTGAATCTTTAGAGATTAAAATTTGGGACTCGGGCGATCCGTTTGATTTAGAGCAAAAAATCAAAGATATTTCGGAAAAAGTCGATATTAACTCTCCGGGGGGGCGGGGTCTAAAATTGATTAAAGACATCGCAGACCGTATTAGTTACGAGAGAACGGCTGATGGACGGAACTGTTTGTCGATCGTCAAAAATTATTCGCCCTGTATCGACGATCGAAAATAACACTAATATTTTTAGCGGGTAAGGGTTGAGGGGCTACCCTCAACCCTTCCCTCAGAACCCTGGGTGACTCTTAAGCTGCGTAGCAGTTTATTATATTTTGATTTGACTGCACCGCCCTAGATACTGGCAATTCCCATAGCATCCGTATTTCCCCCATTAACTTGTTGCCAAAGTGTGGTAGGGGTTCTTTTTTGTAGGAGTAAATCCCTATGGCTACCAGATGCCAAAATACTGCCATTTTCCAGCACAAACATCTTATCTGCACGCAAGGCATGAGCAATGCGGTGGGTAATCATAATTATAGTCATTTCAAATAAAAAAGAGACACTATTGAGCGGAGTAGGCACAGATGAGTTCATCTAAAGATGTGCCAGGAGGAGCATACATTCTGGCTCGCTTTAACGCACTAAAATCGTGTTCAATATCGTTCAGGTAGGCGAGAATATTTTGGGAGAAAAAGAACTTGATGATCCGTTTCCTCTACCAGTTCTCGAATGGCTGTTTTTCGATGAATCGGTGCATTATTCATGATTAATATAGATGGCTTGGTCAGAGAGGGTAATAAATATAAAGATAACCACCCTTCAAAACCTTCTGCATTGAGGCTGCCCGTAAAAACCCTTGGGGCAATTAAGTCCTTTTTTCCTTTCCGTCTTCCGGCTACTAGATTTTCTCTTTTCCCCCGTTTTCCTGACTTTTCACCCCAGATTTTTTTGCCTCTTTTTGACCAGCCTAATGCACAATCTTGAAACTCTTCAAATCCTGACTCATCAATAAAAACCAGACTTTGACTGCCCCATACTTTAATCAAGTCTCGGAGATATCTGTAGTATTTCATTCTTTCTTCTCGGTTTCTCTCCTGGTAACGAAGTTCTTTTTTTTTTCGAGTAATTTTCATTTCTTTAAGAGCATAAAATATGGCACTTGGTCTTACCCCAAACTTCTTGGCTCTGTCGATTAATCTAGCATCTGGATTCTCTTTTACATCCTTTTCTAAGGCTTTCTAATTTAGTTTTTTCTTACGCCTTTTTACCTTGGTGGCTCTAAGGTCTGTCCGACCCCGCAACCCATATATCGTTGCCCTTCCTACCTGAAAAAGTCCAGCAGCTTGAGCGATACGACCGCCATTTTCTACATAATCTACTACTCTTTTTCTCAAATCAATACTGTAAGACATTTTCCTAGCTGCTTCACTATTTTTATTTATTTTACCTCATTTTTAAATAGTCTCATACCTATTTGAAATGACTATACTGTGCGTTGTTTAGAAATGCGATCATCAGCATCTTATCAAAATTAGGAGGCTTGACTAATGCAGAACATACCCAAAACGATCACCGCCGCCGCACCAATCCGTAACGGAGGTACTTTTTCCTTTAAAAATAGACCCGCAAATAAAACACCAATCACTAGACTAAACTGGCGTAGTGCTGATAAATAGCTAATGTAAGGACTAAGTTGGAATGCCCACAACATTAACCAGTAAGAGATAAAAACAAAAAAGGCAAATAAGGCTGACCATTTCCAAGAAGCTAATCCTGTCTCTTTATCCATCGGTTCTTCGATCAATTTCAGGACAATCCACAGAAATGGCACAGTGAAAATAGCTTGTAAAAAAGCGTAACGGGCGGAGGCTTCAGCCCCAGGCGTTAAAATTTCAGATGCTAACTTGTCCACTGCTGTATAGCCTACAGTAGCAAACATAATCATTAGAATCCAAATGGTAGATTTATTCCAGTAGTCAGCTAATTTGATTGTTCGCAAAGATTTTAATGGTATGAGTATGCAACCAATAAGCACCAGAATAATACCCAGCCAGCCAACCGGTGAAGGAAACTGCCCTCTGGCAACATCAAAGAAGGCGAGGAAAAGTATCGGTAAGGCGCGAGCTACCGGATAAACAATACTGAAATTGCCATTACGGTAGCCCATCATCAAACCCAGAAAATAGAAGGATTGTAATAATCCAGTCAGAACAACCAATCCCCAAGCTGCCGGAGGCAAGGGATTCCCCTTCAACTCTCCCAGCAGAATTGGTATCAATCCAACTAAGCCAGTCAGCCAATGAAACCGCAAAAGTAATGTCCCACTTAACTTTTGGGAATGTGCTAACAGATTCCAAGTTGCGTGAATCGTGGCAGACAAAAGGACAAGCGCAATGGCAAGAAAAGACATATACTAATTGGTATTTGGACAAAAAACATAAGCTATCTCCCCAAATTAAATACGCAATATTAGCGAAACAAACTTTGTAGACAATTCCGAAGACGTTTCGCATCATCAAGTTGAATATCACCCATATTTGCGATCCGAAAAATGTCTTTTTTTAATCTCCCTTGACCTGCATAAATAATGAAACCAGATTTCTTCAAACTGTCGTGAATTTTTTCGTAACTATAGCCTAACGGTAAATTAAAAGAAGTTAGCACACAAGAATAATCCGGCTCATCCAATAAGGTTGAAATACCTAATTCTCTTAAACATTGGCGAATTTGTTGGGAAAGATGGGAATACTGTTGATGTCTTGCCATCCAACCGCCCAGATCTTCCATTTCCTTCAGGGATTCCTGTAGAGCGTAAACAATCTGTACCGCTTGGGTGAAAGGTGAGTAACCCTGTAACTGCTCTTGATGATAGCGATCAAGGTCTAAATACAAAGTTTCAGCAGCAGAAGGACGGGACTCAAAAACAGATTTCTTTACCAAAACAAAGCATATTCCTGGAACCCCATGTAGGCATTTATTGGCTGTAGCTGCACAGGCTTCTAAGTTCCAATCTGCAAACTCAATTTTTTCTGCCCCAAAACTAGAGACAGAATCAAGCAATAGCGCAACATTTTTACTTTTACAGAGTTGACCTAGTTTTGCTACATCATTCAACCGACCTGTAGTAGTTTCATGGTGTACAGCAATTACATGAGTAATACCTGAATCTTGCTCAAGATGCTTCTCTACTTCTATTAGATTCATTGGCTCATGCCATTGAGAGGAAACAACCTCTACTGCTTTCCCATGAGTCGTTACCATTGAAACTATTCGTTCTCCATAAACCCCGTTGCTCACAACTAAGGCTTTACCATTCTGAGGTATCAAAGTCGAAAGCATAGCTTCTACAGCACAAGTTCCCGATCCAGTGAGCATAATTGCTTCATAATCAGTCGTGGCTTCAGGATAAACACTGGCTAAACGTTTTTTAATATCCAGTGTCAGTTCAGCAAACTCCGGTTCTCGATGACATAAATCTTCTCGAAGTAGTGCCTGACGCACCCTTTCTGTCAGGGTAATGGGACCTGGATTCAGTAAAATTGTTCGCTTCATTGTGCCACCTGGATTAATTTTCGTAAACGTTGAGCCACTTCTGGGGGAGTAATTTTAGGACGGGGCAATTTTTCGGGAATCCCGGGCTTGATCTTCACATACAAGAAAGTTAATTTTTCTAAGGGGGATGCCAACAAAGATTTAACTTCTTCAGGAGTTGTAGCAACTATTACTTTTTCGTAACCACAAGCCGTAGCAATCCTGCAAAAATCAATTGAGTGCGACACAGTGGATTGTCCACCCGTTGATTCATGCCTTTGATTATCTAGTAAGATATGTAGCAAGTTGGCAGGACGTTCATAACCGATAGTTGTTAAAGCACTCAGGCGCATTAAAGCAGCACCGTCTCCATCAATGACTATTACCTGCTTTTTTGGTTGAGCAAGGGCAATACCCAATCCCAGACTGGAAATACACCCCATAGAACCAACCTGATAAAATTGATTTTCCCGGTCTTCAATTGCATAAAGTTCCCGCCCCGTATAACCTGTGGTTGCTAGTACAATATCTTGGGGATGACTACCTGCTTGGATGGCTTGAAGCATCTCATTACGGGTAAACCTCATTTTCTCAGAGATAGAGGGAATCTCTGGAGTGATAGACGGAGGTTTAACAGTTAATAATGAGTTTAAATCGCAAGATTCCACCGAACCTTTTTTCATCACCAAAGCATAGGGACTCTGATGCTGTGTCATGTGTGCCACCGCACGACTGATAGTTGGCTCAATGTCTGCGGTTTGTGTGGGAAAATATTCCCAAGGAATCTGCATTAGTTCCAGCAATTGGGGAGTAATTGCGCCCATAAGCTGGTGTTGCGGTTCGTCAGGCGCTCCATCTGGTTGCCCCCGCCATGTAACAATTATCAGGATGGGAATTTTAAAGATTTGATTCAACGAAGTTAAGGGATTGACTGCATTGCCGAAACCCGAATTTTGAAACATCACAACACTACGCATCCCCGCTAGTTCTGCCCCAGAGGCGATCGCGACAGCCTCTCCTTCGTTAGCCGCTCCTACATATTGAAGATCGGGAGAATCAATAACATAGTTGATAAAAGATGTGAGATAGGAACAGGGAACCCCTGTGTAAAAATCAAATCCTTTGTCTTTCGCCACTCGAATAAAGCTTTCCGCTTGAATCATTTAAAACACCTCCGCTTTGAGCATATCTTGGATCTGGTCAACATTCAGCCAATGCCCTGAGATATAAAGCACTTCTACTCGATAACCACGTCGGATCAACTCATTAATGAGAATTAGCATTCTGCCCCGCTGTTGAATTTCGGGTTGCAAGAGCAGCGTATTTAATACGTCCAATAAAATAGGTTTGGCTCGCTCGGACACTTTTAGTAAGCCGGTCCACATTCCCGACCTTTGATTTTCCGTTAAATCCCGATCGATCTGCTGAAGATAAACTTTGGTATAGAAGGCATCCTTTGAGTAAGGCAGCGAACAATCGGCGTAATTTTTCCGGACGAGATTATTGCTGGAACTTTTCTTTTCTGAATCTACAACTACTACAAAATCCTCTTCTGAGTCCAACAGCATTTGTAAAATATATTTTTTGAACAGAACATCACCATAACCTACAATCAGGTCGTGATTATCATCAGCGATATTCTTCAAACCCAAGTGCAGCGAAACGAGTTCACCGCTAGAACCATAATTATCGTTGTCTACATAATGCAGGTTAGGTAGATCCACCACATCTTTTTTGTAACCCCGAACTACGGTGATGTCCTTAATGCCTACAGTCCGATATGTATCAACAATCCTTGAAAGCAAAGTATGACCTTGCATATCTAACATACATTTGGGTCGTTCTTCGGTCAGTTTACCCAATTGAATACCTCTTGAAGCAGCGAGGATGAGGGCACCGACACCTTTAGGGTTTTTCGGAAGATAGCGTTTCTCAGATTCTAAAAGTTCAGTTGCTCCTTGAAGACGGAAAATTTCCGAAACAGAAACGATGGAATCTTCAATGTTGAGCAAGTTTTGTTCCTTCATTAGCGTCTTAGTCACCTGTTGCATGGCTGTCACAGCAGAGCGAAACAGGTGATTGGCCCAGATGACAATAGAGAAACCATTATCTCTAAATATTTCAGTGGGAGTGCTGTAATATTTAGTAGGTACAATCACTACTGGACAGCGATCGCCCCACTCACGCTTGAATGCTAAAATTTCGTCTGGTATTCTCAGGGCACTGTGTATCAAAATCCCATCAGCCCCGGCTTGATAATAAGCTTCAGCCCGTTTTATAGCTTCTGATAAAGTCCAACCTGCAATAAAGGCTTCCACCCGGGCTATCACTACAAAGTCATCATCATTTTGAGCATCTTTTGCGGCTTTGATTTTGCCGGAAAATTCTTCAATATCAGCTAAAGGTTGTGCGTCTCCCTTGATAAAACTGTTGGTTTTAGGAAATAGTTTGTCTTCAAGACAAACCCCAGCAATATTACGTTGCTCCAACTTTTTTATCAACCGTTGTACATTGTTAAAGTTACCGTAGCCAGTGTCTCCATCTAAAAGAATGGGAATTGAAGTGCCATCAGACATAAACTCAATAACTTCTAGCACTTGAGTCCAACTAGCTTCGTTATTGTCACGCACACCAAGCTGACCAGATATGCTCAGACCACTAGCCCAAATTCCTTTAAAACCTGCTTCTTCAGCAATTTTTGCACTAATGCCATTATGACTTTCTACCAAAAATTCTAGATTTTTGGATAACAGCATATTTTTTAATTGTGTTGTTTTTTTGAGCATCTTCAATTTCTCAATCACTGGATAATTTGGCATCGAAAACCCTGTTGTAGGCTAGATCTGGTTGAAAAATTTGATGCGCGACAGCTTTTAGCGTTGAGCATCTTGTGATCGCGTAATTTCAGGATCTGTTGGCAATCTTGTGTGTATTAACCAGCTTAGTAAAATCGAAATAATTATCTAATAAAAGTTGAGTGAATCCAATACCATCTGGACTTTGAAAACCTAATCCATGGATTTGTTCGGAGCGAACAATATTGCGTTTGGTAAAACGGTTTTTTTCATCATTCTTATTCATTTTAATATCGACTCATGAAGTTAATAAGAGGTGGACAAACAACTTGCAATTAATTTAGGCGGTAATTTACCTAGCGTCGGATGCACCTATCGCTATATTAACTCATCACTCAGGCTAAAGTCTAGTCGGAAAAGTCGGATCTTTAAAGTCGGAAAAGTAGGAGCATCGCCGCTATGAGTACATAGCTTAGACATCCCTTGGCAGTTTTAGGACTTAGGCAAACGGCTTTTCAACACTATTGGTAGCGACCAGGTAAAACCTAAGCACTACAGATAGAGTTTATGGGTAATTCCTAAATTTAATGTCACCAAGCTAAAATCTGAACTTTAAGATTTAAAATCCTTGGACAGAGGATTAAGCCACAGCAAAATTGTCTGTTTTAATTGATTTAATTCGCGATACACTTCTTGTTTGACCCATTGCCCGATCGCATCGAAAGGTGTAAAAATTTGACCTACAGGCCAGCTAACATCTTGACCCAAGGGCGTTTGATGGTTGCCTGCTAGAGTCTTAACTGTAATCATGTCGGGAAATCGTGCTTTTAGCAGTTTGGTCAACAGCAGGGTTTGGTCGATGTTGTCGCCGTTAAATTTAACTAAAAGATTGCGCCGAATTTGATAGCTATCTTGGACGAGGCGATTAGTCTCTTGCGGGGAAGGGGTAAACTCGACGTTAAAGACGGGGGAAATTTGCTCGACGATCGGGATTGCTTCTGATGCCGCATAATTGTTGAAAGAAATCAGAATATTGCCTGCCCTTTCTATGTCAAACACAGAACCGATCAAGAGGTGGAGTTTGCATCCCATGCTGTGTCCCATGCCGTAGATGGGGAGATAGGAAGATTTGAGCAATTTAGTGGCGCGCAGGCGATCGAGGGCATTTTCAAATTTGTTGAGGACTTCGCGGGCGATCGCAATATGATCCAAAGTATTGACAAACGGCGTTGCTACTACAACATATCCTTGATTCCCCAAAGCTTCTAACAGCCAGCGATAGGTGAGTTGCGGTGCTGTCGCCACAAATGCACCGCCGAGAAAATGTACGATCGCGATCGGTTTAGAAGGAATTAATACCCAGTTGCCAGAAACTTCTTGCCAGTCCATAAATTCAATTAAGTTGAAAGTAAAAAGACGATCGTCCTCTGAAGGTATAAGGCAGAATTTTTTGTAAGTTTTTGCTTTTACTTTCTGCCTCAACAAGGGGTAGCAAACCCCTTTTTTACTTCAAAAAACTTTGCTGTTTACTTATACATTATTTAGTGTAACTGTTTTCTCAGCAAATAGCACGGCAGGTACACGCTCCTATTTGCGCCCTCTATAGGGTTGAAGTTGGCGGCCGAATAAATCAAGCTGACATCCGATCGCGACTTTCAAAGATTTTGATATCGTGTCCCATCGCCAAACTGCAATCAAATATGTTTTTTACTGAAATACGCCTCAAAAGCCCCAGAGCGTCTATAAACGAGTCAAGGCGCGATCTGCTTCGATTCGGCTTGATTGGCCTCACCTAATTTCTTCACTAAAACCTGCATACAAATATGAGCATCTTTAGGACAGCCCCCCGACTTCAGGCGATCGCTGGGGGTTTAATGGTGGCGAATGACCAATACCTTCTGCCGTTTGATGACTCAACTTTTCGTGAGTCTTCATCCATTTCCACTTGTTGACAGTAGCTTGAGGATTAAGCACTGTGGTAGCGACGCCGTAAACAATAGTAGGCAAAACCTCCCGATTTAACCAACTTTGTCCCAGCTTTCTCATGTAGTGCAGTGCCAAAACTTCTCGAAATTTGTTAAGCCTTTGCAAAAGCGGCAAATTCTTAAAACATAACTGTTCGTACTCCTGGAGTGATAACTCTTTTTCTCCCCGCAAGCGCCGCAATTGGTTTTCCTTGACACAATCAGAAGCAATGCGCTTTTTCAGCCAGTGCTTATCTGTGAGAGAGTTCCCTCTAATTCGATAATTTCCCAAAGGTTCTGTCGCTGCTAGCAAGCCGTACTTTTGAGCAAGTTTGGTAAATAACTCTGTATCTTCTCCTACCTGCCAATCTTCTGCAAAGCCGCCTTCTTGGAGTAGAATAGAGCGATCGACTACCACAGAAGACGGGAAAACCCAAGGACTTTCGCCTGTCTCCTTAATCGCCTGCATTTCTGCTTTAGTTGTAGGATAGGTGGGAATATAACTCAACTTCTTTCCGTGCTTGTCTAAATATCGCAAAGCGTGAGCCACAGCTTTGACTTCGGGATTGTCTGCGAGCATCTTCAAGCAAACTTCTAACTTATTGGGCTCCCAGGTATCGTCGCTGTCGATAAACGCTACATACTCGCCTGTGGCGCGATATATCATTAAATTTCTCGACTTAGAAACCCCGTAATTTTGGGGATTCCTGAAGTATTGAATTCTCCAATCTTGCTCGACCAGCTTAGCAGCAACTTTGTCAGTAGCATCAGTAGAGCAGTCATCAACAATTAAAATTTCTAGGTTTTTGTGGGTGCCCTTGAGTACGGAGGCAACTGTCTCGGCCAGAGTGTCGGCAGCATTGAATGCAGGAATGATTACACTGACTTTTTGGCTGTTCATAACTTGCATTAAGGTTTGGTTTGGTAGTTGTTCGCCGAAGTATAGTCTCTCAGCAGACACTCTAACTCCTTTACGTGCAAGTACCTGTAGTCGGGAAACTTGCCTAGATACTGCCAATATAACAGGCTTACGAACCTCAGTGTTATCTACCATAAGGGGGGAAAGCCGTTATAAAGACGGAGTGCAGACTATTTAGGCGGCAATTTTTCTGACACAGGCCTCGGCTGCGAGGCATTTAGGGTTTGGTCGTCAATTACTTGTTTAGGAACAGGCAAGATGCCTGTTCCACAAGAGATGAATTTTATTGTGGAACAGGCCGGAAAGCCTGTTAAGCGAGAATGGTGCAACATCTCAGTTTAATAGAACTTACCCAGAAAAACTCGGGCTCACCCAAAATTATTGGTTTGAGAACTAGATATCTACTAAAAAACCTACTTTCTGACTCAGATCGATTCCAGTTAATCGGCGATCGTAAAATTTTTTGTCCGGCGCCAGAGGCGTGCAAGTGAGGTCAAATTCCTCTCTACCAACCTGTTTTATTGATTAACTCACCAGTCGAACAACTGCCAAAAAACTGATCTGCTAAGTCTGCTATGTGTGGCATTCCCACAGCAATAACCTAAAAGTTTGAGTTAATTATTGTTGAGGTTTCATTTACTGGCGATGCTTAATCAGGCGAGGAAAAAATAATTGGAAAATTCAAAATTTTTGTGAATATTGGTTTCTCTAATTTGCCTCTTTAGCATTTCATACCATAAATCACCAATGCGGTTTTTCTGCGGTTATCAGCTTTTTTAAAATCAGTAGCTTTTCAAAAAAGATGCTTTTTTCAACTTGTTTAATTATTCAATTGCCATAAGGTGTCCCTCTTTTCTCTCTTCGTCTTGTACCGCGAGAGGTTCCCAGGGTCACATCGTTTCCCCATCTGCCATAACAGGTAATTTATTTGCGGTTGAACTCAGTACCGCTAGGTTTTAGGGAAGATGCTTCTAAAAGTATACTATAAAAAATCGTCGCCTCACCCGTAAAAAATGTTGCCCAATTTCTTGAGCAAAGTGCAAATTTATACTTGTTGCCTCACAGTCTTTGTGTTGGGTGGCTGCCAGCAGCAGCTACAGCCAACCTTGCAGCAGCAGCGCAGCAAACAGGGGATGGCAGTTTCGGCTCACCCTCTGGCGAGCGCTGCGGGGCTGGCCGTGCTGCAACAGGGAGGCAATGCAGTGGATGCGGCGGCTGCTACGGCTTTGGCGATTTCGGTGGTGGAGCCTTTTTCGGCGGGTATCGGTGGCGGGGGTTTTTTGCTGCTGCGGCGGGCGGAAACGGGGACTGTGCAAGCGCTGGATTTCCGGGAACGAGCGCCGAAACGGGCGGCGCGGGATATGTACCTCGACAAGCAAGGCAAGGTGCGCCAAAGGGCAAGTCTGGACGGGCATTTGGCGGCGGGTATTCCGGGCACTGTTGCTGGACTTTACACGGTGCACCGCGAGTATGGTAAGTTACCTTGGGCTACGGTGGTGGCGCCGGCGATCGCCCTGGCTGAAAAAGGCTTTCCGGTAAGTTCGCGGTTTACCACGGCTACCGGGCGACGACAGGATGTGCTCAAAAAAAACCGGGCGGCGCGGGAGGTGTTTACTCGCGGTGGCATTTTATACAAGCCGGGTGAGCTTTTGGTGCAGCGGGATTTGGCGCGGACATTGCGGCAGATTGCACAAAATCCGCAAAGTTTTTATACCGGGGACATTGCGCGGGCGATCGCTGCGGATATGGCTAAAAACGGCGGCATTATCACTCTCGAAGATTTGAAAAACTATACGCCGATTTGGCGGAATCCGGTTTGTGGCAACTTTCGCACTTACGAAATTTGCGCCATGTCGCCTCCTTCTTCCGGTGGCGTTCATTTGTTGCAAATCTTAAATATTCTGGGAGATACCGATCTCAAGAGTTTGGGAAGGCAAAGTCCAGATACGCTACATTTACTGGCGGAGAGCATGAGGATTGCTTATGCTGACCGGGCTGAGTATTTGGGCGACCCGGATTTTGTGAGTGTACCGGTCAAAGCTCTGACTAGCACCAATTATGGCAAATTGAGACGATCGCAAATCCAAATGTCAAAAGCCACACCCTCTAGCGAGGTAAAGGCTGTTGACGCTGAAACTTTGAACCGTCTCCTGTGGGAGTCTCCCGAAACTACCCACCTGACGGTAGTTGACAAAGAGCGCAATGTGGTATCCTTGACATTTACGGTGAATGGCGGTTTTGGGGCTGGAGTCGTGACCGCGGGTACGGGAATTTTGCTCAACAACGAGATGGATGATTTTGCAGCGGCGCCGGGAGTGCCGAATTTGTTTGGTTTGGTGGGCGGGGAGGCAAATTCGATCGCCCCGGGGAAAACTCCTTTATCCAGCATGACGCCGGTCATCGTGACAGAAAATGGCAAATTTCGCCTCGCAGCGGGATCTCCCGGAGGCAGCACGATTATTACTACGGTGTTGCAAATAGTGCTGAATGTGTTGGTTTACGACATGAATGTCGGCGATGCTGTGTCTGCACCTCGGATACACCACCAGTGGCGACCGGATCGGCTGATGGTGGAACGGGGAGGTTTTGAGGCTGCGACGCTTTCGGACTTGCGGCGGCGGGGACACCAGATTGTCGAAGGTGACGGCTGGGGCAATGCCAATGCGATCGTCCTGACTGCAGACGGTTGGTTGGAAGGGGCTGCCGATCGGCGCGGGGAAGGAGAAGCAAGGGGGTTTTAGCCATCAGTCAGTCGATTAGAGATTTTAGACGGGGGCGAGACTTCGGCGACTCAACGATTTTAGATTTACTCCACAGATGAATCTGCGAGGTTGAACAAGGGTCGAAAATTTTGCTCTCTTCCTGACAGGATTTGGGGGCTGGTATCCGTTTTTTGGGCGGAGTCATCTTTCATCAGTTGTTAGTCATTAGTCATTAGTTAGTTGAGCGATCGCAAACGGTATTAAAACCTGGTTTCTTTTGTCTCCACTGCGTAATGCCTGAAATTATTAGTCTGTGTACGTTTATTTTTGCATCCGTATTTTTGCGCTGATGTTTATTGCCTGACTAACTGCCAACAATTACCAAAACAAATAATCACCCTAAGGGTAAATTTACTGATGTGTAAAGTTATTGTAAAGACCCTAGACATTGATACTTATCTAATGTAAAAATGAAGTTGGGCATAAAATCAGGTCTGTATCTTTCAGGGAAAATTTATGATAATTACTCACAAAATTGCTGCCTTAACAGCGACATTAACTACTGCTCTGAGTTTGTTGGCAGCGCCAGCAATGGCATTTTCGGTAGGGGCAACTAATAACACTGAGACTTTAAAAAATAATTTGTTGGGAACTAATACAGCCGGATTGAGTGATTTCTCTGTTTCAATTACAGGTAATTCGGCTGCTTTTGGTACTTTCACTAATGACCCTTTTGGTTTGACCTCAGGTGTTGTTCTGAGCACTGGTAAAGTCGCCGATATACCTGGTCAGAATCGGAAAGATAACTTCACGACGCAGGACAGCGATTTAAGCACGGACTTTGGTCGTAAGGGTGAACAGGGGGATATGGCTCAGCTAAACCTCAGCTTTTTTGCTAATAGCACGGTTGAAAAGTTGTTCTTTGAATATGTATTTGCTTCTGAGGAGTTTCCTGAGTTCGGCGGTTCTCAATATAATGACGATTTTGAACTACTGCTGAACGGCACTAATTTGGCCAAATTGAGTGACGGAAAAACAGTCACGATTAATAATCTTGTTCCCGATCCAAATAATCGCTCTAAAGATCACCCCGACTATATTGACAACCCAAGTGTGACAGGTATTGCTGCTAACATCGTTAAGCTCGACGGTTTTACTAAAGTTTTAGGTTTTGAGGGTTTGCTCAAGCAAAATCAGACGAATGTTCTCAGCATCCGCATTAAAGATGTGGGCGATGGCTTTTTAGATTCTAGTGTATTTATTAAAGGCGGTTCCGTGGGGACGGTTCAACCTGAGCCGGTTCCCGAACCGATGACTGTGGGCGGTTTGATGGCGGGAGGCGCTATGCTGGCTGCTGGACGAAAGTTACGCAATCGCCGTGCCGGAAGTAATTAATAATAACGGAAGGAAGAGGGAAGAAGGAAGAGGGAAGAGGGAAGAAGGAAGAGGGAAGAAGGAAGAGGGAAGAAGGGAGAAGAAAGAAGGAAAAAACAGAACAGCAACCCTTTTGGGGGTTGCTATAATATGAATCTCGATTAGCCGTGTTGGAGACAGAAATGGGGTTTGATGAACGAAAAGACCTCGTTGCACTCCTTGAACCCGGTAAAAAAACTCGGTATTTGCGATCGCGATCGCGTAATATCATTTCATATCAATTCCGGTTGCACTCCTCATGATGGTTGACTGTTAACTTGGGGTCGAAAAACTGAATGCTTGAGTGTTAACTGTTGACCCAATTTTATTATTCCGATGCCACCGGAAACGATATCAAGTAATTTAACCATTATGGGTACGCAGCGAGGAATGCAAGTCCTCATAAAACTATGAGGACGAATGCCCTCACTACGAACCAATTTTATTGCGGTTGTTCTAGCGGACAGAATATAAGTTTTTATCCCAAATTCGCCAAGGGCGGATTTTTTTGTATTTGGAGTTGCAACAAATATTGCGGGTAAAACCCGCGTCTACCACCACTGACTAAAAACTAAATAATTTAGCTATGAACAGTACCGTCGGGTAAGATTGTACCTGTTAATGTAGTCCGGGTAAGTTTGACCATAACTCGATCGCCGTAACCGATTTTCGCTCCTGTTAAGTCAGCACCGCTCAAGTCAGCACCGCTCAAATCGGCTCCGATTAAGTTGGTTTCTCTCAAGTTGGCATTGATCAAACAAGCTCCTAACAAATTGGCCCTGAACAAGTTTGCTTGGTGCAAATTCGCGCCTGTGAGGTTGACGTTGTGTAGAAAAGCATCGCTTAAGTCTGCTTCACTCAGGTTTGCATTGCTCAAGTTTCTTCCTGAAAAATCCTTTTCTTTTAAGGAAGCTCCTTTGAAGTTGGAACCGCTCAAATCGGGCGCTTGTGGCCTAGCTTGGCGGTAAGACTCAGATGGCGGTGGCTGCGATTGGTAGCGGGACGCCTCCGAATAGGGCCCTGCAGGGTTTCCCCCATAGTTTCCCGAATTTCCAGCATATTTCCCTGAAGAGGGTTCAGAAGAGTAGCGGGGTTCTTTTGGGTTTGCCGACGGTGACTGGGTGTTTTGGTGCTGGGTGTTTGGATATTGACTATTTCTGTACTGAGTGTTTTGGTACTGAGTGTTTTGTGGCTGAGTGTTTTGTGGCTGAGTGTTTTGGTACTGATTGTTTCTGTACTGAGTATTTTGTTGCTGGGTATTTTGTTGCTGAGTATTTTGTTGCTGAGTATTTTGTTGCTGAGCGTTTCTGTACTGAGTATTTTGTTGCTGAGTATTTTGTTGCTGAGTATTTTGTTGCTGAGTGTTTCTGTACTGAGCGCTTTGTTGCTGGGTATTTTGTTGCTGAGTGTTTCTGTACTGAGCGTTTTGTTGCTGGGTATTTTGTTGCTGAGTGTTTCTGTACTGAGCGTTTTGTTGCTGGGTGTGTTTGTGCTGAGTATGTTTGTGCTGAACGTTCTGATTCTGACCTCTTGGTTGAATCGATCGCAATTGTTCGCGAGCTTGATTAATTTCCTTAATCTTTTCTTCAGCTTTCTGTAGTAGTCTGGGATTGTCTTTGGGGATGCGATCGGGGTGCCAAATGAACGCTAAATCCTTGTAGGCTTGGCTAATTTCTTCTCTGGAAGCTCCCGGCAACAGTCCCAGCACTTTATAGTATTGGTCGAGGTCGTTCATTGTACCACCTTTCGCTTTAAGAAATTAGGAATTAAAAATTAAGATCGGAGCAAAAGCCGTTCTCAAAGCTTGCTTGTCCGATCGTACATTAGATGAACAATAACTCAGCTAAGCCGCTGCTGGCAAAAATTCTCGAATTCGCTGCAAGTATGTTGCGGCATCCTCCAGCATCGGAAAGTGAGCCGTATTCGGAATTATAACAAATTCTACTTTTTTGCTGAGGGAGGCCGCTTGCTCTCCCATGATGGCGGGGATAATTTGGTCGAATTCTCCGGCCACAAGCAGTGTGGGAACACTCAGCCGCGCAAATTCTTGGGGCATTTCCTCGGCGGCTCTTTTGCTGACTGCCGTCACCATTGTACCTATAGCAGCTTGCTCGTCTGCCATTAAAAAATCCTTGAGAAACGCCAGACTGACCTCTGTGGGCAGGGAACGGCGCAAAAACCGGGCCATAAATAGCCGATCGGCAAAGGGGATCGATGCCAACCAAGAGGGTCTAAATTTTACCACATAGCCACCGAATTTGTGAAAAGTTGTAAAAGATTTTTCGTCGTATTCAAAAATCCCGCTGCAAGTGAGAATTGCTTTTTCTACTTTTTCGGGGTAAAGGTTGAGAAATAAAGTAGCAATTGATGCACCTGTGGAGTGAGCATTGAGAAAGACGCGGCTTAAATTCAGAGATTCTAATAATTCAGCTAAGTCGCGGGCGTAGGTTTCGAGTTCGTAGCTGGACTCAGGAGGCTCTTTTGGCAAAGGCGATCGACCAAAACCTCTCATATCGTAAAGCAAACAATCAAAATCATCAGCAATAGCTCGTGCCGTGCTTTCCCAGTAGCGCGCTGAGCCCGCCCAGCCGTGCAGAAATACCATCACTGGTTTCCCGCTAGGTTGGGTACTGTTATCTGCCGTTATCCACTCGTAATAATGTTCTACACCGCGAATTGAAATGAAAGACATGATATTGATTTGGGATTCTTAGATTTTAGATTTTAGATCTTAGCTCATAATTGTTCAGTAAATACCCAAATTCCCGACTTCTTAAAAAAGTCAGGAATCTCAAGACTATATCCATCAAAAAACTCTGCGTTAACCTGCGTCAACCTGCCCACATCTGCGGTCAAAAATCACCAACATAAAAACTAATCATAAATCTTAAGCAGCAGAAGCAGCCAGCCAAAATAAACCATCTACCAAAAGCGTGCTTAAGACAGCTCCGCTGAAAGCGCGCCAATGCAGTTGCGTGCCACGCAAACTCAGCAAACCGACTGTTAGCAACACAGCGATTAAAACTAAAGCACAGCCTATGCCCCAAGGAGTTTCGATTTGACCGATCGCACTTTGAAAAATCGGCATTGCTAATTCCGGTTCCGCGTGCATCACTTGCCGCCAGTAGGGCATCAACCCTGTTAAGTAAAAATATAAATCAGTAATGGCGGTACCGAATAGGGAACCCAAGTAAAAATAGCCGCCCACTTTTCCCCAAGATTTGCCCAAGCACCAAATAGCAAAAGGCAAGCCAATTGATTCTATAGGTAGATGTAAAATTGGTTCCCATCTAAACCAGCCCCAATAGATAGAACCTGCGAGCCAACATCCGGCAAATCCTAATAATAAATCTCCCCAAAGTTGTGTTTTGGGGCGGAAAATTAGAATTAAACTCAGAACGAACCAGGGGATAGTTGATAGCAAACTGATGGTTGGATATAAACGCACTAACGGTGCTTGCACGAAGACTGGAATTGAGACTAAAAATGCTGAGGCACCAAATATCAACCACTGTTTGATGCTGTTTGTTGTGCCTGAAGTGACAGAATTGTCGAGGCGGGCGATGGTGGCAATAGGTGCGATCGCTGATGATACTAAATTAAGATTAAACAACTGATTGGACTCCGTATTGTTTCAATAGGTGGACTAAAAATTTTGCTGCGGTTGTGGGTGCGACAGTCTCAACCCCGGCGACGGTTTGGCTGACGTGCCACCCTTTTGCCGTTTGAGGAGCTCGCCATAAATCCAAATGTTCGATCGCCGGATCTGCATAAAAGCTTTCTCCACCGCCACCGAGAGTTGCTGAACTCCAATGCGTGAAGTGATCGTGGCTGATGCGGTGGATGGGAAAATTGCCCACCAGAGGTACTCCCCAACCGTCTAAGGCAAAAAAAGCCCCGACTTTGCCGCCGAGTTGCTGCCACATCCAAGCCGCCCCGATCGCCCCGGCTACTCCTGCCGAAAAGCTGACAAATACTAGACTTTCTCCTGCTAACTCTTCGCTGCACAAAAATTGCAATATGTCAAGAGGTGAAAAAGGCGGATATTTATGAGCGGGAAAAATCTTGACTCGATCGACTATTTGCTGGTTTTGGCGATCGGCTGCCAGTCCCCAAAGCCCCGAAAGTCCTGCCAGGAAACAGTCGGTTAGCTTTGGTTCGTGGACTCCGGGGCAAATTACCAGTCTCATAGTTCGTCAAGAAAGTTAATATAGTTCGCAACATAACTTTATCATATACCTACTATATCATATACTACCCCTGGGGATAGGGTGTTAAACTGATAATAGAGTCAAGTTTGAAGAGTATCCCCCCAAGTTAAATGCTGGGAACGCTCCAAACAGCTTTAATCTGAGGCAAGGTGAGGGAGTCTTAAGAAAACATAAAACTTATCCCCCCCGGCCCCATTCCCTGTCAAGCTTAGCAAAGCCTGATTCTAGTTTTAAGCTGTTCTGTATTTAGATTTAACTTTTCTGGCGGCGTCGAAGCCGACCCCACAAAAGCTTAAAGAAACAGGATTGTGAAAATTAGAGGCCTGCCAGCTTAGCTGCCCTACGAATTTCGGGTCAGGGTCAAAAAACCGACTTAGGACTGATGCTCATCAATCCGGTTTCTAGGATAAATAAGAGATTGGACCGGGAAGTATGGGCGCAGAAACCGGGAATCAGCCCCGCGCGCCAGTCGTGCGATCGCAAACAATGAAAAATCTCCGATTCACCCTTCATCCTGCCTGGATCTCTTAGAATAAATAAAATTGAGGAATACAAAGTGGTTGCTTCTCCAGAAAAAATCGATTTCAAAACATCTGCGGCACCGGCAAGTAATGATCGGGTTGCTGTATTACTGATGGGTTACGGCGAAGTCGAAAGCTACGACGATTTTGCCAACTACAACGAACAAGCTTTAAATTTGCTTACCGCAAAGTTTGCGCCAGTACCGCTTTGGATTTATCCGCCGCTGGCGAAGATTTTAGCAATCTTTGACTTGCACGAGTGGAGTCACCAACACGGTCAATTCGTTTCGCCGCACAATGCAATTTTTGAACAGCAGCGCGCTGGGATTGAAAAGAATTTACAGGAGAAATGGGGCGATAAAGTAAAAGTGTTCAAAGCTTTTAACTTTTGCGCGCCGTTTTTGCCGGAACAAGTAATCCCTCAAATTCAAGCAGAAGGATTTGACAAAATTCTGATTTATCCGCTGTTGGTAGTTGATTCTGTTTTCACCAGCGGCATTGCAGTCGAACAGGTGAATAAAGCTTTAGCACAAACCTTTGATGGTAAAGAACATTGGGTAAAAGGACAGCGCTACATTCCTTCTTTTTACGATGAACCTGCTTACATCCAGCTAATGGCGGATTTGGTTGAAGAGGAAATTAAGAACGATTTAGCTGTAGCGCATTTGCCTTCTCAGATTGGGATTGTGCTGATGAATCACGGTTGTCCGCACAAAGCGAAGGGCTTTACTTCGGGAATTGTGGAAAGTCAAGCTTTGTACGATCGCGTGCGGGAACGTTTGATGTATCGCTATCCTTTGATTTCGGTGGGTTGGCTGAATCACGACACGCCGCTGATTGAATGGACACAACCGGATGCGACGTTGGCTGCGAAGAATTTGATTGATTTGGGTGCAACTGCGATCGTCTTTATGCCGATCGGATTTGCCACAGAAAATCACGAAACATTGTTAGATGTAGACCACATTATTGAGTCTTTGCAGAAACAGCGTCAAGGAGTTACTTACCGCAAATTGCCTTGCGTTAACGACCATCCAGAATTTCTGAAAATGGCGGCAGAGTGGGCAAATCCGCAGATTGAAGCGTTGTTGAGTGAGACTGCGGTTGCTGTTAATCCGAGTTTGGCTTCCACACACCGCGAACACAGCCATTCTCACGGGGAACACGGCCATTCTCATGGAGATCATGGTCATTCTCACGGTGGACATTCTCATGGTGAACACGGTCATTCTCATGGCGGGCACGGGCACAGTCATTAATTAGTTGAGTTAAAAAGTCGATCGCCCTTTGCTTGTTTTAGAGAAAGGGCGATTTGCTTTTTTATTGAGGGAGCGAGCGCAATTTTAGAAAAAAGTATGAAGAAAAAAGTTCCCCACTTTGTTAAAAGCCAGGTATTACCAACCGTTGTTTATTGCTGGAATGTTGGAGGAAGAATACCTGATTTAAATCAACCTCATGGGTCTGTTGATATAGACTCTAATCCTTATAGTATCTACTGTGAATATATGGCTAAGGTTGCCAAATCGTCTCGTAGCTTTACTTATGATGAAGCAGAAAAATGGTTATCTGAAACTTTGATTAAATTAGACTTAAATCGATTTGCTCAATGATTAATTTCGATTAATAAATCAGGTTTCTGAAAACAAAACTGCCAAAAACTGCACAGTTATCGACATCAGACTTATTAAAGGCCCTACAATCATTGGATATACTGTTATTCCTGGACGCGGAAAAGCATGGTAAATTCCCCTCATACTCACCAAATTGTCTGAATAGTGGTTAACGCTTGAATTTTCGCGTCGCGGGTGACTAAGGGAAGACTCAATGATAAAGCAGTAGCGGCAATAATTCTGTCTGGCATATCAGGCACCATATCGCGGGGAATCTGACGCAGAGTTTGTGCTGTTATTAAATCCAGAGAGGCTATTTCTAACCCAGTCCCCGAATCAGATAAAGCATTAATTAACTGCCGAAAAGCCTCTTCGGGCAATCGATACCTTTCCACTAGATAGCCTATTTCTACCACAGAAATCGCCGATACATAAATCGGAGAGCCTTCTGCTAATGCTGCATCCAAAGTATTCATTGCGGCTGGCGATAATCGAGCAGTCTCCCGCAAATACCAGATAATTGTATGAGTGTCGGCGACAACGGCTGTCATTAAATATCCTCTCTTGGAAAATCTTTCCACATTTCTTTTCTCGCTTGGGCAATATCTTCTTCCGTGATATTGATATCTAAATTAGCCCACATTCCTTTGACGCTTTTTAGTGGTCGTTTAAGAATAGTTTTTTGTTGAAGAAATTCAGCAAAATCTAAAACTTCTTGCTGGCGTTCCGGGGACAAGGCCCGCAACTTATCTAAAACTGCTTGCTCTAAATTCATCGTTTATTTTCCTCCGTAATTACTCCAAAATAATCGTCACGTCTTTGCTTAGAAAATCTAAAAAATGTTTTTTCAACCTGACTATTTTTTATTTAATCGTAATTAACTGGCATCCGAGTACCGTCTGCTTTTAGTATATAACCAATTTATTGGGAAAAGTACCATCCATAGCGTTCCTATTCGTCGCCTCCGAAATCTAGGCTAACATCCATGTTTAACCTGAGAGCTGGCATCATTGTCAATAAGCCTTTGATGGGCGGCCTAGAAGCCCACCGCACCAGAATATTTAACTATTGTGAAACAGGAATGAAAGCCTGCTATTGAGAATAGTTTAAAATGTGGGTTTAACTAAACCTACTCTTCATTTTAGCAGAATCCTCAAGTTAGAGACTATACTAATTGATTTGCGCTCGCCCCAACCAACTTATCAATCTCCGCCTCAGTTGTAAAATAGTGAACACAAGCCCGCACACAATCAGGAGAAAGAATTGTCCGCACCATAATCCCCTGTTTCTCCAACACATCAACTAGCTTTTTGTGCGGCATCCCGTTAGTTAATCTAAACGAAACCAAACCAGCTTCCGGTGCCGAAGTCCGCAAACATTCCACATCGGGAAGTTCCGACAAACGCTCCCAGAGATACTTACTCAAACGGCAGATTTCTGCATACCTTTCCTCGATCGTACCCCATTCATGTTGCAGGGCGATCGCACTCCGCAAACCCGCATACAAAGGATAAGCAGAAGTCGCAATTTCATAGCGCTGTGATCCAGGCTTCCACCCAAGGACTTTAGCATTAGCATCCGTCACAATTCCCCGCCAACCGATAAACACCGGATGCAAATCTGCCAAAGCTTCAGCACTCACATAAAGCCCCCCCAAACCTTCCGGGCCACACCACCATTTGTGACCCGTAAAAGCATAAAAGTCAACCCCCGATTCAATCAAATTTAAAGGCAAAACCCCCACAGATTGAGCCGCATCAACTAACACTCTAACTTTGTGATTCTTGGCAGGCAATTCCTCTTGTTCCCCCCCTTGGCAAGGGGGGGTTAGGGGGGGTTTTATATCTGTTCCCCCCTCGGATTGAATCAGGGAAAAATCCTCTTGTCCCCCCCCTTGGCAAGGGGGGTTAGGGGGGGTTCATGACATACTTTCACAATCTCAGCCAGAGGCAAAACTTGGCCAGTATTCCACAAAATGTGACTAATAACCAACAAGCGAGTATTTGGCCGCAAACTATCAGCAATCACCGCCACCGGATCGCCTTCATTCAAAGTTGCCGCCAACGGACAAACCGAAACCTCAATGTTGAAACGGCGCTGAAGTTCCATTACACTAGCTACAATGCCGGGGTGTTCGCAATCAGAAAGCAGCAAATGGTCGCCTGCTTTCCAGTCAATGCCCCACAGCGCAATATTGCAGCCGACGGTGACATCTTCAGTTAGGGCGATGGTTTCAGGAGGTACGGTCAACTCAGATGCGATCGCACGTCGCGTCAGCATCGCCTCCTGAACCACCCAAGCCCCCACCTCCCCCGAAAACGGCCCCCCAAGCTGCACCCGTTTGTAAGCATCATAAATCGCCTCTAAAGCAGGCTCAGGCAGCGGCCCTTGTCCGCCGTAGTTAAAATAAGCTTTATTGGCCAAAGCTGGGAATTGTTGCCGGTGATTGTCCTTTGTCATTTTTTTTGGGGAATTATTGATTGCGTTAATATTGAATAACTAATGCTGTGAATTTTATACCTTTTGCCTGATACTCTATGCCTTGCGAATACTAAATGTTAATAACTGACAAACTACTACTTTCCTATCAGCGATGCCATCTCCGAGCTTTTTTAGATACCTGCGGAGACTGGAAACAACAAGACCCCCCCAGCGACTTTCTGCTGAAACTGATGCGCGACAGCGCGACATACCAGCAGCAAGCTTTGGAACACGAGACTTACCAACAACCATATTATCCTAGAGGGGATTGGGAAGCTGGCGCGGCCGCTACATTGAGTTTAATGCAGCAAGGGGTCGATCGCATTTACCGAGGAGTTCTGATCCAGGGCGAATTCGGTCAAACCAACGGCGCAACAACTTCTCTGGTAGGCATTGACAGTCAATATTTCCCAGAATTTGGCGAAATCCCCGAAACTTCCGTTCATCTTTCATCCTCCAATCTTCCCTCTTCAAACATTACCCTAATCAGCCGCCCCCATTTATTAATCAAACAGCCGGGAAAATCAAAGTTTGGCGATTGGAGTTATATTACTACGGATATTTGGCTTAGCAAGCGACCAAAACAAGAGTATCAAATTATCGCAGCTTTTCACGCCCAAGTTTTAGCTTCCGTGCAAGAAACAATGCCAGAGACTGCGTGGTTGATGCTGCGAAAAAAAGGGCTGTGGCAGGTGAATCTCGACCAGCGAACTCCTCAGATGTTCGAGATTTTAGATGATTGCATTCAGATGATAGAAAATCGCGATAAACCAGAGGTGTTCATTTCCCGGCAAAAGTGCAATCTTTGCGGTTGGTATACTATCTGTCACGCCGAAGCCGAATCTATTAAACATCTTTCGTTATTGCCGGGAGTTACTGCCAGCCGCTATGCTAGACTAAAAACTCTCGAAATTACTGATGTAGAAGCTCTCGCTAATGCTAGTTCCGAACTGCTTGCTGAGTATCCAGAATTCCCCGACAGAGTTGCTTTTGATGTGGTGCAGCAAGCTCAATCGCACTTGCTAAATCAACCGCTGTTGCGGGAAGAAGGAAGAGGGAAGAAGGAAGAGGGAAGAAGGGAAGACGAAGAGGAAGGAAGAGGGAAGAAGGACGAAGGAAGAAGCGAAGAGGCAGAAATTAATCAATTTATCATACCAGAAATGGCAGTAAATAGTTTAGTAATAGCTAAAAGTGAGCCTGTCAAGACTACAGAAAATAAACCTGCCACATCTTGTATACCTGCGCCAATTCTCCGCAAGAAACCAATTCCGTATTCCCAATCTGTGTTTTTGCCGATCGCCCCAATCGAACTCTACTTTGATATTGAAGCGGAACCAGAGTTAAACTTGGATTACCTCCACGGAGTCTTAGTTGTTGACAGGTACAACAATACGGAAAAATTCCACGGTTTTTTAGCAGAATCCGCAGCAGAGGAAGGTGCAATCTGGGAGCAATTTTTAGAATTAATGTGGGCTTATCCCATTGCTCCGATTTTCCACTTTTGCGACTATGAAGTCAAGACTTTTAAGCGACTGGCTAAACTTTACAATACTCCAGCTTATTTGTGGAAACCCGTGCTGAAACGGTTTGTAGATATTCACAAACAAGTGACGCAAAAAGCGATTATGCCGGTGGAAAGTTACGCACTCAAACCAATTGCCCGCTGGCTGGGTTTTGACTGGCGAGATGCTAAGGCTAATGGTGCTCAGTGCGTCTGCTGGTACGACGATTGGCTCAAAACCGGCGATCGATCGCTCTTAGAGGCGATCGTCCGCTACAATGAGGACGACTGTCGTGCTACTTATGTGGTTAAAGATTGGTTGACCAATTTTTTGCTGAATCATGAGCCGTGATTTTTAGATGTAATGAACCGCGAAGACGCGTTCGGCGAAGCCGTTCCCGAAGGGTAGGGCGCGAAGGAAGAAAGGCAAGAAGTAGATAGGTAATAATGTATTTATTGGTAAAATGCGAAAGCTAGTAAAAGCAACTATATTTATTGTCTGTTTTTTGATGGCAGCAACTGTTGCTATTTGGGTAAATCAATCAGCTCAATCTTTCGCTGTTACGAAAATAGATTTTATCGGCAGAGCAATATTTCCTACAGGTTCTCCGTTTCAGGGGACGGAAATTGGCGGACTATCGAGCATTACTTATGATGCCGAAAAACAAGTTTATTATGCCATTTCTGATGACCGCAGCAGCAAGGCTCCGGCGCGATTCTATACTCTCAAAATTAACTTGCAATCTGGTAAACTGGAAAAAGAGCAAATTACTTTTACTGGTGTCACTACTTTATTAGATGAAAACGGCAAAAGTTTTCCTGAATTAAGTTTAGATCCCGAAGGGATAGCTTTTACTGGCAATAGCGTGTTTGTTTCTTCTGAGGGAGATGTCGATCGCCAAATAAATCCTTTTATCAAAGAGTTCTCCCTCGATGGTAAACTGCTGAAAACGCTGGCAATTCCTGACCTATTTTTGCCCGACGACAAAGGCAGTAAAGGAATCCGCAACAATCTATCACTTGAAAGTTTAACTTTAACGCCCGATCGTAAATACCTATTTACAGCTACCGAAAATGGCTTGGTTCAAGATGGCGCCGTAGCTTCCCTGGAAACCGGGAGCCCGTGCCGGATTTTGCGCTACGATGCGGTGAGCGGCAATCCAGAAGCATCGTTTCTCTACATCACCGAACCGCTACCCGCTGGTGCGAATCCTGTGGGAAAATTAACTACTAACGGTTTAGTGGATTTGTTGGCGATCGACGATAACCGGTTGCTGAGTTTAGAGCGTGCTTTCTCCCTGGAAACCGGCACAACTATCAGAATTTTTGAGATTTCTCTGGAAAAGGGCGATCGTATTGAAGCACTCGAAAGCCTCAAAAGCCGTCTCAGCGAGGTTTCTCCCGCTCAAAAACGCCTGCTGCTGGATTTGGAAACCCTGAAAATCCCCCTAGACAACATTGAGGGGTTGACATTTGGCCCCGCCCTGGCGGATGCTAGCAGAGGTCTGATTTTGGTGAGCGACAACAACTTCAGTCCCCTGCAAGAGACTCAAATTTTGGGCTTCCAAATAAAAGTTCAAAAAACCTCTTGACAAAAGGTGAAGTTATAGGCATAATAGAAATTGTGCCTGAAAAAACGGCAAAACGAGGGACAGTAGTTCAATTGGTTAGAGCACCGCCCTGTCACGGCGGAAGTTGCGGGTTCGAGCCCCGTCTGTCCCGTTCAAAATAGAAAATGTTCAGATTGCTGAAAAAAGCGATATGCTGAAAAATAACCGCTTGTACTGAGTTAGCACAGTACAAGCGTTTGTTTTACAAAGCCTAGATCAACCTCAGAAGGTAAACAGCAGGCTGTCTGCTACGTGGCCTTTACTGTTCTAATCCACATTGCCGATATCTAGAAAACCTTAAAAAGGTCAGTGTTGATGAACTAATCGAAGAAATTCAGAAATACAGGTCTTACATGAATTATTCGGGAGGTCGAGTTACCATTAGTGGAGGTGAGGCATTGTTTCAAGCTCACTTCGTCACCTAAATTTTTAAGCGTTGTCTAACATTAGGAATTCACACGGGATTAGATAGCTCTGGATACTGCGACTTGTAGGCAGCTAAACCCGTTTTAGAATTTACCTAGCTCTTTCTACTCGATATTAAATCTTTGGCTCGTGCAACGTATCGGAATGTCATCAGCCTCGATCTCGAACCAACACTAATTCTCGCAACATATTTGAGTAAAATTAATAAACCGACTTGGATTCGGTTTGTTCTGGTGCCAGGGCTGACAGGCGATCACAAATTCAACTGCCAACCCGCAGTCCCCCAGAAGACCAAGTTGAGAGCGAGGTACAAGGCGCATTCGATCGCGGGCAAGCAGTCGCAGAAAAAAATAATAATCTTGTTTGTCAAGGGTATGCAAAAAATGTGCAAGTCTACCTGTTAATTTAATTGTCAAGGAAAATTTCTTCTCGATGACGGCGGAGAAAGTTAGGATTAGGTTGAAATTTTTCAGGTAAACGCATTTGCTTCCCGTGATAGGCAACAAAGTTATGCTCTAATACATCTTCCGGCAAGAAACTTTCAAGATATGAACTAAGAACCAGTCGATAATCTTCATCAAATGTAATCATTCCCCCATCAAAAGCTGCATCCTGAGTACGAGCAAGGCACAAACCATTATGAGGATCGAGTCGATGTTCTGGGTAATCGCCCCAAGGGAGTATATGGCTCGCGATCAAAAGTTGTGGAATTGGATTACCAGTAATACAGCAACGGCTGTTGTAGTTAGCTAGAATAGTTTGGCGAAAAAAACTTTGTCCGATTCGTGCTTTTACACTAGCTTTTACTTCTGTCTCGCCAGTTGGCTGACTTTTAGGTATTTTGATTTCCCTGACATTTTGAGATTTTGGTTGTCGGGGTAGCTGATACTCTTCAGGTATTACATTATCAAATAGTTCTTGTAATAGTTCTTCGCTTTTAACTCCTAGTTCTTCCCAATTTGTATAAAACTCTTGCCAAATGCCGCGATCCGCGTTACTTGCACCGCGAAGGCCTTGAATGCCACGGGCTTGCAGTACAGGATCGAATGAAGCTAAATTACAAAGCTTCATTGATAGGCTGCTGGGTGTTCTTCCTAGCTTTTGAGCTACTTCAATAATAATTGGCGTGCGACGATCTAGCTGTCCAAATGGTAGCTTGCAGTATAAATTCATTGCGATAATGAGTTCATCTCGTGTCCAACGCTTTCCTAAAGCCATTTATTACCACTTCCGCTACTTGACAGCGCTCGCCTGTGCTAAAATAGGCGGCACAGAATTCCCAACTAACTCCAACATCCTAGTCATAGGTGCGTCAAATACAAAGCGCTCTGGGAAAGTTTGCTAATATTATAGCCTGGATAATTGCAATTTGTTTTATGCACTATTTTTTCCAAATATTCTATCAAAGTAGGGAAGATCCAGTGGTTGCGGAGATGATTAACATTTTCAATTAAAAAAAAATAGCGGTTTGTAATATTTTACAAAGCGGATGAACTGTTCCTATAAAAATTTTCTAATATCGCTTTCTATCTGTTTGCCTAAAGACCTCATTTTAGCTTTCCCAACTAATGAAAAAACTTGACAGGGCGGCCCACCAATTAAAATATCAACTTCTCCCGGCTTGATATCTAGTTGACTCAAGTTAATCAGAGATTCTATCGGTTTGGCATCAAGCTTGAGCTGGCAGTTAGGGAAGTTTCTATGATGAGTTCTGATGGGATGGGGATTTTTATCAATACCCCCTAGAATCTCACAGCCGGCATTTTGAAAACCTAAACTCATCCCACCTGCACCGCAGAAGAGATCGAGTACAGTCGGAGCTTTGGTTGTGGGCTTACTTGGCTTAGGCATTCGATGGAGAAACTGTTTTAGGTAAACTAACTACTACGCGGTACAGTTTACCCGAAAAGGCTGGCAAAAAAACTCCTGCTTGCAGTTACGATCGACTCCCAGCAGCCTTCAAAGGTGCGAGGAAATAAAGGGCCTGGCGATCTGATATGTCAAAACTAGGACGATGGGAACGAGAATCGGAATAGCAACTAGCAGTCCCCATTTGCCAAACCTAAGTTTTTGACCGTCCGATTTAAACAGGAAAATCACAGCGGCAATTCCCATAAGTATCCAGATCCCACCGAAGCCCATGAAGACTGTATAGCCTGCATCTTGCATTTTTTTTGACCTTTAATAGTAGCCAATCTTTAATGTTAGTGGCAGTCTTTTTCTGCTGACATCTTCTGATAGACCGATCGCACTTATTAAATATGACTCATTTTGAGTTTGGCCGGCAGCGGCCTTGACTTTCGCACTCAATCCGCTGAGTTCGATCGCTCATAATTGTTGCTAAATCCGGTCTTCCCGTCAGCTTCAGCCGCCAGTCAGCCCAAATTCCGTACAGCCAATTGGCGATCGCCCCGATCACTGGTAACTTAGTAACTGCATAAATCCAGCCCATACCTAAAATCTCGTAGGTGCGGCGAAAAACCTCTACATTTTTAACCGTCGTACCGTCGGGTAACACCGCGTGAATTCGCCCCATCGCCGTTTCGTAGTCGATTCTGCCGTGGGCCTCCGGGTTGTAGCCATCATCCGCGATATCCACAAACGACACTAAACCTCGCCCCGCGTCCTGTTTTTTTAAGAAATTAACCTCCCGCACGCACAGAGGACATTCACCGTCGTACAGCAACTCAATCTGCCAAGCAGGCGCAACAGAGTCGGGTGAGGGCGCAACAGATTCGGAAAACTCAGTTTTAGCAGCAGACATAGGGAAATATATTTTAATGTCGTCGATCGCACACAAACATTTTACAAGAATTATTAATAGTCAACAGGCGCGCATTGATTAGCCCTACGGCAGTTATTTGCGTTGTGAAAAATAGTCCCAAAGGTGAATCCAGTCTTGGCCGCCCGCAATGCTAATATCATCAAGATGCCCTCTGCTGCGTTGCCGGAGACTTTCGCCCGATCGCCCGATAGTCGAATATCAAACAATTCGAGGCAAAGCAACTGCCAAGCACAACTTTTAAGTCGGCAACAAAATATAATAAAATTTGAAGTCTTAAACATCAGCTATTCCCGCAACCAGCAACTCGCCCCCAATCTAAAAGCAAAAATCTACATGAATGTCAGAGTCCGTCTAGCCCCCAGTCCCACCGGAAACCTACACATCGGTACCGCCAGAACCGCCGTATTCAACTGGCTGTTTGCCCGCAACCAAGGCGGCCAATTCATCCTGCGGGTAGAAGACACAGACGTAGAACGTTCTAAAAGCGAATACACCGATAACATCCTCGAAGGACTCACCTGGCTGGGTATGAACTGGGACGAAGGCCCGAGTTTTCAGTCCCAACGTCTGGAAATATACCGCCAAGCAGTCCAAACCCTTCTAGACAAAGGACTCGCCTACCGCTGCTACACCACGTCGGAAGAACTCGACGAAATGCGGGAAGCACAAAAAGCCAACAAACAAGCCCCCCGCTACGACAACCGGCACCGCCACTTGACAAGCAAACAGCGCGCAGCTTTTGAAGGCGAAGGGCGACAAGCTGTGATTCGGTTTATCATCGACGACGATCGCACAATTTCTTGGAACGACATGGTGCGCGACACCGTAACCTGGAAAGGTAGCGACCTCGGCGGCGACATGGTAATTGCCAGGGCATCCAGCGGCGGCGTCATCGGCCAACCACTCTACAACCTCGCCGTAGTTGTCGATGACATCGACATGGGCATCACCCACGTCATCCGCGGCGAAGATCACATCGGCAATACTCCGAAACAAATATTGCTCTACGAAGCTTTGGGCGCGACAATCCCAGAATTTGCCCACACGCCGCTGATTTTAAACTCCCAAGGGCAAAAGCTTTCTAAACGCGACGGCGTAACCTCGATTTCTGACTTCAAAGATATGGGCTACCTGCCCGAAGCTTTAGTTAATTACATGACTTTGCTCGGTTGGACTCCGCCGGATTCAACGCAGGAAATATTTACACTGTCGGAAGCAGCAGAATTATTTACATTCTATCGAGTCAACAAAGCTGGTGCAAAATTTGATTGGGATAAACTCAATTGGCTAAACAGTCAATACCTGCACAAAATGCCAGTGCCGCAATTGACAGATTTGCTGATACCTTATTGGTGGCAGAAAGGCGGTTATGAGTTTGACTTGGAGGCAGACCGCCCCTGGCTCGAACAAATAGCTGCTTTAATCGGCCCGAGTCTCGTTCGCTTAACCGATGCTGTGGATATGTGTAAGGTATTCTTCTCCACCACCGTGGAATACGAAGAAGAAGCACTCGCACAGTTGCAGCAAACAGGGGCGGCCCAGGCTTTACAAGCAGTTGTAGAAGCTATGGAAAGTCATTCCAGCCTGACATCAGCGGAAGCTCAGAAAATCACTAAAAAGCTCAGTAAAGAGAAAAATCTTAACAAAGGGCTAATTATGCGATCGCTCAGAGCCGCTCTGACAGGTGCAATGCACGGCCCCGACCTGATAGAATCTTGGGTAATCCTTCACCAGCGAGGAACGGCTAAAACCCGTTTGCTTGATGCCATTAGTAGCTTGAATTTGCCGGCTGTTGGTGTCGCGGCCGAAACTTCTACCCCAGAACAATCAAACGCAGAAACAGTCGCCGAAACTCCTGCTACAGAACAGCCAGCAGTCGAAACACCGATTGTTGAAACAGCAGCGGCCGAGGTGACAGCAGTCGAAATATCGGCTCCCGAAACAGTCGCAGCGTCGGTTTCATCAGTCGAAATACCGACTCCAGAAGCAATCTCCGCGTCCGAAACAGCAGTCGAAATACCGGCGGCCGAAACATTCGGAACGGAGGTCGCAGCAGTCGATATTTCGCCAGTTGAAACAGTCGGCACCGAGGTTTCAGCAGTCGATATTTCGCCAGTTGAAACAGCCGCAGCAGCAGTTGAAATACCTGCCGCCAACCAGCAAAAAACTATTGCGAGTGGAGAAATGACTTCATCAAACGAACCAGAAACAACCGTTATCATCACCGAAATTCCTGCCGGAAATGAAGCAGACAGTTCCAGCGATACCACAAAAGTCATAATTACCGACGAAACACCAAGTCAGGCCCAGCAGATCAAAGAACAAATTCTCTCAATTTTGTCCGAGTTTCCCGCTTACATCGGCAGCTTTTACGAACAGTACAAAAGTCCCCTGACTGTTATCGGTGTAATTGTAGCCTCGATTATTTCTTTGAAAGTGCTTTTGGGGATAATAGATGAACTCAACGACATCCCCCTGCTAGCACCCACATTCGAGCTAATTGGTATCGGATACACCGGGTGGTTTATCTACCGCTATTTGCTGCGATCGTCCAATCGGCAACAATTAGGTCAAGAAATTCAAGCCTTGAAAGAACAAGTTTTCGGCAAAAAATCCTAAGTTTTTGCTGGTAATTTGTTGAATTTCCGCCCGACACTGACAACTTTAAATAAGTTGTTACTGTCGGGTTTTTAAATGACTAATGACTGTTGACTGTTGACTGTTGACTGTTGACTGTTGACTAATGACTAATGACTAATGACTAATGACTAATAACTAAACCCCAGCCGCAGTAAAAGCCGCCCAATAATAAGGATTGGCAAAAGGATAGGGTTTGCGGTTGCGAATTTGCTGCAAAGAAGCCTCCGCAATTAGGCGAGAACTTTGAGAAAGCCGATCGAACATTTGCGAAATTTGAGGTTGAAAATCCGCCAACAACACCTCCAATTCCTCGCTAGTCAAATCCCGCAGCCACCTTTGAGCGTCCCCCAGGGCGATCGCCACATCTCCCACCTGCAACCGAGAAAACCGTCCCAGATTTTCATAAAACTTGCTCGTCAGCAGCAGCGTAGAAACATCGTTCACCTTCCACAGACTGCTAACCACACTAGACGTGCCAGCATACAACAAACCCGCCGACAAACCCACAAAATCTCCTCCAGCACCGCTAACTCCGCCAGCGGCAATTTCGCAACCCGATAAAGTAACTAAAAAATATTGCCGAAAATCCAGATTAAAAATTTCCTCCAAACTCAGAGAATCATTCCTCAAAAACACGGCGGATTTCAGTGGCCAATCCAAATTAAGCAAACTCAAACAAGCAAAATGAGCGCATTTTTTCTGCGGCAACTGGCCTATTTGCTGGGGCAAATTCCCATTATTAGCAGACATTGCTTGGGAAAAAGCCTCTTTAATTGCCGGCTTATGGCGCACAACTTCTGTACTGGCAAAATACTGGGAAATCTTGCCGATTTCAATGTTGCTGTAGAACGAATCTCTGGTGAAAGTGGGAATTGCCAAAAGGTGCTGCAAACCGGGTCTGTACCGACCAATAGCCGCTGTGTGTGCACTTTGTCTCAACAGCAATAGCTGACAGCTAGGAGCATAGCGAATTCCTCCGGCAAATCGATCGATCAAATAAGCAGCAGGCGCTGCAACGTCGCCAAAAGACGAACTTTGAGAAAAATCCGAAAGGCTGTAGGTTTCCCCATCAAAACCGCTGCGATCGCTCCACCCAGACCTAAAAATTCCCCCACCGTCCTCAAACCCGTCTCTCCCCGCCAAAGGCAAAGCGTGGAGTGGCAAAGCGTGCAAAAATCGGTGCGGCACAAAAATCAGGCGATCGCAATTATCGGGAATCAGCGCCACTACTCGATCGATTTCCAGCATCGTAGCCAAGCGTTTGAGGCGAGCTGGGAGATGATTTATCCAGCGACCTTTTTGTTCAGAATAAGCGCTGAGGTACTCCTGGCCCCAACTTTCGGCAGCCAAAGCATTTTCCGGCGAACACAGGTGAACGGCGGGATATTGTGTACTCTTTACCACCACAAAAGCAACTAGCAACTCACCCAAACTCGCCCACACCACAGCAGCGCAATTGTCATCAGGCAACAATTGGCGAATTTGCTCGAAAGCGATCGCTTCAACTTTGTGAGCTAGGCTGAAGAAAGGGTCGTTTGCCTGCACCTCCCGCGCAATCAACCTATCCAACTGCTTCCACAATTGATTTAAGTGCATGAAGTCCGAGTTCGGCAGTAGAGAACCACTGTTCAAACCTTGGCTATCGCCCTCAGAAATCAAGGTCGTGTTCGGCTCAGGTTCTCGCTGTTCTTGGTGCCGCTGTTCCCCCGCTATTTCCAGTTGCAGCGACTCCAACTCGCTTCGCACCGCTGCGGGAATTTCGGCTTTCGGAGTCAAGTGGCATTTAACCAGCAGTTCTACCAAATTCCGATTTTTGTGGCGTTCGGCGTATTCCAGAGCCTTAGCGTAATATTCAGGTTGGCTGGCGCCGAGTTCCAGACAAACTTGCACCAGGCATTTATAGAGTCCCGCCCAGGTGCGGGTTAATTTGACTTTTGCGGTACTCGTCTGATCACCAAAATCGACGGTATCAACCCCAACTTCGCAACGCAAGAATTCAACAGTATCGACAGCAGCAGTAAAAACCCCGTAGGCGCGAAGCAAGTCGCCTCGAACTCGGTAAGCTTGACCCAAATAAAATAAAATTTCCGCCCAGCGGTGGGGATAGGTTTCGCGAGTGTAGACTTGACAGGCCTTGTGATAGCAGCCGATCGCGCTTTCCATGTGGGACAAGTTTTCCGCCTCCGTCAGTTGCGAATAAGCCCTGCCGAGATAAATTTGCAGCATTGCCCAGCGGTTGGGATGTCCCTGCCTGGTGTAGACTTCCCCGGCATTGTGATAGCAGGCGATCGCGCTTTTGAGGTTGCGGTTTTTTTCGCCTTTGACGTGTTCGCAGAAAGCGCGGCCGAGGTAAGCACACAGCATTGCCCAGCGTTCGGGAGTTTTTTGGCGGTTGCAAAACAGCAAAGCATTTTGATAGCAGGCGATCGCGATTTCCATATTTTCGGCTTTTTCCCCTTTCACCCGCCGACTGTAGATCCTACCGAGGTAAGTTTGGATCGAAGCCCAAGCTTCGGGAAATTTGATGCGGGTGTAGACTTGTAAAGCATTTTGATAGCAGGCGATCGCCATTTCCATATTTTCCACCGGATCGCCTTTGATGCGATCGACAAACACCCGACCCAAATTCCTTTGAGTCGTCGCCCACTGCAGCGGAAAAGCTTCCCGAGTCCGCACCTGCAAAGCTCTCTGATAGCACGTAACCGCGTATTCGAGATTTTCAGCTCGGTTGCCCCGCAGCAACTCGCAGTAAGCATTTGCCAAATTATTTTGAGTTGTGGCCCAACGCCGGGGAAACACCTTGCGGTTGTAGACTTGCAAAGCATTCTGGTAGCAAGCGACTGCCAGTTCCAGATTTTCAGCTCGGTTGCCCCGCAGTCGGCGGCTGTAAGCACGGCCGAGATTGTTTTGAGTGCTCGCCCACTCTTGCCCGAAAGCCTCGCGGCTGCGAACTAGCAGCGCGTTTTGATAGCAGGCGATCGCCTGTTCTAGATTGTCTGCCGGATCTCCCCTGAGACGCTCGCTGTAAGCGTTGCCTAGATTGTTTTGCAGCGTCGCCCACTGTTCGGGGTACTGTTCGGGCGTGCGTACTTGTAGGGCATTTTCAAAGCAAGCGATCGCCTGTTCGATATTTTGAGCCTTATCACCTTTGGGACGATCGCTATAAGCGTTACCCAGATTGTTTTGCATCACCGCCCATTCTTGGGGAAAGTCTTTGCGGGTAAAAACCTTAGCAACTGTTTCGTAACCAGCAATTTCGATTTCCAAGTTATTAGCCTTGCTGCCGAGGGGAAATCGCCCAATTTTATTGCTCAGATTGCCGATTAAGGCTGCAATGCGCCTCATCTCGGATTCTTTGGCAGCAGCGAACACCAAAGCGGCCCATCCGCGCAGCAGTTGTGCGAAATTATGATCGAGTTTATCTAAATTGTTTCTCAGCAACGGGTACAGGTGCTGCGAATCTGCGCTGCGCGCCACTGCCTGCAATACTTCTGCTAAAAAAGCCAGATATGCTGTCCCGGTTGCGGGCAGTTTAGAAGTGCCCTTTGCAGATTCTAAGGGTGCGATCGCCTTTTGGAAAAATTTTGCAGCTTTCAGCAAGCTTTCTCGCGTCAGCGCCACTTCTTCCACATAAAGCGTTTGCACGAACCCAAAGTCGATCGACTTTGGGTTTGTCCTCAAAATCAAATCTATTCCTGAGTCCCCAGGATTTTCCAGCAGCGCTTGGAGCATATTAACATCAGTTTTGCGACGCTGTTCGTCCATCGTGCATTCCGCCAAACTATTAACCATAGGAGCGCTGCTTCCGTGCAACCAAGTGAACTACCCACCGCTAAATCGTAGTACCGAATATAGTAGGGGCTTCTGTACTCATAGGCGAGTGCCTTAGCTTAGACTTTCGTTTCAGCTTGGGTATTACCTCGCATCCTAAAGCAGAAACGGCTGAACCTTCCGCCTTTAGTATTTTGATACCTTCTGCTTTTATCTTTATCGCTGCGTTCCCCTCCCGATCGCGATCGGTAGCACAGTGAGGACAAGTCCCTTCCCTCATATCTAATGGCATCTCGGTCATTTGAGGGAAACAATTAGAACAAACTTTGGAACTGGAAAACCCTCTATCAATCTCAACTAAGTTCCCGCCTTTGCGAGCCAACTTGGAGGCTAAGAAGTTGGTAAAACTTCCCAAAACCTCATCTGAGCTTGCTTTGACCAACTTTTGATGGCGAATCGGGTTCCAGAAATAAAAGTTTTCTACTATGACCGCGAGGCGATCGCAGGTCAACTTATAACTAAGTTTATATAGAAAATATTGCCACGAATTCCTAAACCGTTCGCCTACCTTGGCAACAGCTTTTCTATATTTGTATTCAGAATTACTTCTTTTCTGCTGGTCTGTTAACTTTTGCTGCTGGCGCTTCCCGTTCTTCTTGTGCTTGGCAAAATGCTTGGCATTGTCATATTTAGATACTTTTTCCTCATCGGGGACAATAGCAAAGTATTTCACTCCTAAATCGCCCGCCATTCTACCTTCTTTTGTTTTCTGGTTCTCAGCCTTCTTGATTGCAGTCAGTATAGATGCAAGATATTTCCCTGAATATTTTTTACTAATAATTGAACTCTGAATTTTCCCCTCACTTAATCTATATTTCTTTATTTTTGTCTGGGTTATTCTCCTATAATCTAAAATTAGAATACACACAAACTTGACGTTTTTAGAATAGTAAAATAACAGTTTTTTAGTTTGGCATGGTAACTTATAAAACCCAGCCATTTCCTCAAAAAAGTCTTTGTATGCAGTCGTTAAGTTGAGCCTAGTAGCTTGTCTAAATTGGCTGTAATACTGACCTAACCCTACACTTGCCTCGGATTTTTTGAGACTCGGTAAAAGTGTGTTGATTCCGGAGAATCTAAGTCTTTTACCACTTTTTTTATAAACTTCAATTGATTTATTTTGACCATAATTAGACCACCAACGCGCACACCCAAAAGTTGAAGCTACTTGTATTTGTTGATTTTTGGTAGGATACAAACGAACTTGGATAGCCTTGTGTAGCAATCAACATCACCTCCTTGGTTATTCTATTCTCTCACAATATACAGTTGATGATCAAAGCATTACGAAAAAATTTTGTGACGAGGATTACATATTTTCTCTCTTGAAAGCGAGTCCCAAAATTACTTGAGGATGCAATCGTCGTCACCCGCCCTTCCCACTATAACGGTACTTCGTTTAGTGGGAAGGGGGCGAAATAGTTAAACCAGGATTCACAAGTCCCAACAGACACTCAGATAGCGAAACTAGCACCTACGATCGCTAATAGTATAATTTTGCGCGCTGCTCTTTAGTAAAATCGCAGTTCAAAACACCGTCAGTCTTTCGGGGCGGGTTTCACAGAGAGTTCTAAATTTGACAAACCCGCCCTGACAGACTTGCAGCGGGGCGGGTTTACTTTTACCCTGATCGGACTTAGGCCAAAAAACCGGGCTTCTGGGAAACTATTGGGTTTGGTAACGAGGAATCTCGAAAGAAACCCGGTTTCTGAGGAAGAGTGTGTCCTGGACTAAGTGAGTTATCTATGATATTGCGGGAGTTTCAGCGCTACAGCTAACAAAAATCAACTCAGTAAATTTTACTGTACCGCTTGAGAGCGCAGCGCTGATTCCACTGCCAGCAGAGCTCGATCGACTTCAGCGGCGGTGACAATCAGCGGCGGGACAAATCTCAGCACTTTCGGCCCTGCAGGAACCAAGAGCACTCCTGCGGCGATCGCAGATTTGACGATATCAGCGGATGTAAGTTCGACATCAGCTTGCAATTCCATCCCGACAATCAAACCCCAGCCGCGCACTTCGGCAATTAAATGCGGATATTCGGCCGCCAACTTGTTGAGCCCTGCTTTCAACTGTTCCCCGCGCTGCTGCACGTTTTCTAGAAGGTTTTCCCGTTCCAAAGTTTGGCACACACACAAAGCTACAGCGCAAGCAAAAGGATTGCCGCCGAAAGTGCTGGCGTGACTTCCCGGTTCAAATACATCGCAGAAAGATTTGCACAGCATAGCGCCGATCGGGATACCGCCGCCCAATCCTTTGGCAGAGGTAAAGATATCGGGTTCAATGCCGAGGTTTTGGTAGCCCCAGTATTTGCCGCTGCGTCCCATCCCGACTTGCACTTCGTCGAGAATGAGCAAAATGCCTTTTTCGTCGCAAATTTCGCGAATTCGCTGGAAGTAGGCGATATCTCCGGGGCGAACTCCGCCTTCGCCTTGCAGCGCTTCCAGCATAATTGCAGCTACTTGGCGTTCGTCTTTGTCGAGTTGATCGATCGCACTTTCGATCGCACTAATATCGTTGTAGGGCACATAGTGAAATCCCGGCACCAAGGGGCTAAAACCCTTCTGGTATTTAGGCTGTCCCGTTGCCGTAATTGTCGCTAAAGTCCGCCCGTGGAAACTCGCAACGGCGGTAATGATTGTCGGATTCGAGATATTTAATTTTTCGTGGGCGTACTTGCGGGCGAGTTTAATTGCCGCTTCATTAGCTTCCGCGCCGGAGTTGCAAAAGAAGGCTCTGTCCGCGCAAGAATGGTCTACAAGCCACTTTGCCAACTCGCCCTGTACGGGGATGTAATAAAGGTTAGAAACGTGGTGTAGGGTCTGAATTTGCTGAGTTACCGCTGCAATCATTGCTGGGTGGGCGTGTCCCAGAGTGCAGGTAGCAATACCAGCCACAAAATCGAGATATTCGCGGCCCTCGGTATCCCAAACGCGGCAGCCGAGGCCCCGTTCTAGGGCGATCGCAAAACGCCCGTAAGTCGTCATTACATAGCTGTCGAAGCTCTCAGAACTGAAGGGACTGGCTTCGGCTTGCACGTTTGGTTCTTTTAGTAAGGTTTCTGGACTCACGAATCGCTCCTTAACACATAATATGCAGACCTCGATTGTACGGTAAAAATCCAGGTTAGCGGTGCAGGCTGTTAGTTTTGTCATAAAATCATAACAGTAAACTCAATTAATCCCTCACAAATCTACTGATGAGTTATTACATTTCTCCTAACTTTCTCGATAAAGTTGCGGTGCACATCACTAAAAACTTTTTAAAATTGCCCGGAGTACGAGTCCCCCTAATTTTGGGAATTCACGGCCGCAAAGGAGAAGGCAAAACTTTTCAAACCGAACTGGTTTTTCGGCGGATGGGCTTTGAACCAGTGATGATATCGGGCGGGGAATTAGAAAGCCCGGATGCAGGAGATCCGGCGCGTTTAATTCGTTTGCGCTACCGGGAAGCTGCGGAGCAAATTAAGGTGCGCGGCGAGATGTGCGCCATCTTTATTAACGATTTGGATGCTGGTGCTGGCAGGTTCGATTCGACTACTCAATATACTGTCAATACTCAGATGGTCAATGCGACTCTGATGAATATTGCTGATAATCCAACTAATGTGCAGTTACCGGGAAGTTATGACAGCACGCCTCTGGATCGAGTGCCGATTATTGTCACCGGAAATGATTTTTCTACCCTGTACGCGCCGCTGATTCGCGACGGGCGGATGGAAAAGTTTTATTGGGAACCAAGCCGGGATGATAAAATTGGGATTGTTGGAGGAATTTTTGAGTCGGACAAATTGTCAAAAACCGAGATTGTGGGGTTAGTTGATAATTTTCCCGATCAGGCGATCGACTTTTTTAGTGCTTTGCGATCGCGCATTTACGACGAACAAATCCGCGAATTCATTCACAAAATAGGAATTGAGCGAGTTTCCAAGCGTTTGGTAAACACTTTGGAAGCAGCGCCAGATTTCCAGAACCCGAATTTCAGCCTCGCTCATTTATTAGAAATGGGCAGTTTGATGGTGGCTCAACAAAAGCGGATTCAGGAAATGCGCTTAGTAGATGAATACAACCAATCGCGCCTGTTTAACGTTCAAGGAACCCCCAAGGCTCCTGCTGCTGGGCCAACGCAAAGTCAATTAAACGACCCGTCATCCAACTATTATAAGGCTTACGTTGAGCCCAGTTCTGAAGGTGGTAACGGTCATGCGGCGCGGCTGAGTTCCGAAGTATTGGAACAAGTAAAGCAGTTATTAGCAAGAGGCTGCAAAATTGGCATGGAATATGCAGATAATCGCCGATTTAAGACTGGTTCTTGGCAAAGTTGTGCGACGATTAACAGTGCACAGGAAAAAGATGTGGTTGCATCTTTAGAAACTTGTTTGGCGGAACACGGCGGCCAATACGTGCGGCTGATTGGTATCGATCCAAAAGTCAAGCGCAGGGTAGTTGAAACAATTATTCAGCGGCCCGAAAAGTAGACAAGTAGGGTGCTATGCGACGCGCCTTACAAGTTCCAGTAATGCGCGTTTGAAAAGTTAACGTAGGGTGCTCTTCGGCGCACCTTACCAAAGAAGAATTCACAATTCAGAACCCAGAATCAAGAATGGCTTCTGTGGGACAGGAGGGAGAATCGAGGTTTAAATCCTCCGATTTTAATATTAGAAAATAAAAAAAATCCTTACCGAAACCCCTGACTTCATGCCTGGGGAATTCTGAATTCTGTCTCATTCTGACAAATTCAAGTTAAATTATGCAAAAAATTATCAAAAGTTGCCCGATCGCACATAGCACCTTGAGCACCCACTTTAGTTGTGCACAAAGCGCCCGCTGCTGCGCCCCACCGCACCGCCTCTGACAAGGACAGACCGGCATCTAATGCCGAGGCCAACCCGCCGTTAAAAGCATCGCCAGCAGCCACAGTGTCGATCGCCTCCACAGCAAAAGCCGGTACAAAAAACGTTTCATCCGCAGTAACAGCAACAGCCCCCCGATCGCCCAATTTGACAATAACATTCTTGACACCGCGCTGCTGCAACTGTTTGGCAGCTACAATCGCTGTTTCCGTGTCATTCACCCGAAAACCGACTAACTGGCTCGCTTCCACTTCATTCGGCGTCATAATGTCAATTAGCGGATAAAGTTCGATCGGCAAATCCGCCCTAGCCGGTGCTGGATCGAGAATAACTCGCACCCCCGCTTGATGAGCAATTTTCGCAGCTTTTTGGACAACTTCCAGAGGAATTTCTAACTGTAACAGCAAAGATGTAGCTGCTGTTAACAGTTTTTTGAGACGTTCTATATCTGCTTCACCGACATTATTGTTCGCGCCCGGAATCACAATAATATTATTTTGACCTGTCTCGTCTACGGCGATAATTGCCACACCTGAATGAGTGTTTTGGTCTATTAATACATTGTCTGTATTTAAACCATAAGATTGTAAATTTGTCAATAATTCTTCAGCAAATTTATCGTTACCGACGCGACCGATGATGTGGGTGGAAGTGCCGAGACGGGCGGCGGCGACGGCTTGATTTGCTCCTTTGCCGCCGCCTGCTGTGAAAAAATTGCTACCGATGATAGTTTCCCCTGGCTGCGGCAACCTGGGAGTTTTTGCTGCTAGGTCGATGTTGATACTGCCGAATACGATGATGGTCATAGATTCAAATTGCGAATTCCGAATTGGGCATAGGGCATCGATGCACGTTCCAATTGGGCATTGGAACTAATCACAAATAACTAATAACCAACAGCCAACTGTCAACTGTCAACTGTCAACTGTCAACCGCCAACCGCCAACAACTCTCAAACGTGCTAGAACAGTTATGGTCTTCACCGGTCAATTCAATGGCTGCAATTACTCTCGATCGCAATCCCTGTGTCCTGCTAGTTGAAACAGACGAAGTTCTCGCCGGACACTTGAGTCTCGACTTAAAGTCCTCCGGCTATGAACCGGTAGTAGCTTCTAACACCGCCACCGGCCAAAATTTAGCCCGTGAATTGCAGCCTGCTTTGATTGTAATTGACCGGCTACTTGGCGCTGAGTCGGGGCTGTCACTGTGTTCTTACCTCAGAAGTATTGGCAATCGGGTGCCGGTGCTGCTATTGGTCGGTCGTGATACAGTTGACGATCGCGTAGCTTGTCTGGAAGCTGGGGCGGATGATTATTTTCTCAAACCTTACCGCACTGAGGAGTTTTTGCAGTTGGTGCGCTTGTATTTGCAGCCGGATAACAGCAGCAACGAACAATTGAGGTTTGGCGATTTAGTTTTGGATTTGGCCTCTAGGCGGGCCCTGCGGAACGGACGGGCGATCGACCTGACGATGAAGGAATTTGAGCTGCTAAAGTATTTGATGGAACATCCCCGCGAGGTTTTGACTCGGGAACAAATTCTCGAAAATGTTTGGGGTTACGACTTTTTGGGCGAGTCGAATGTAATTGAGGTTTACATCCGCTATCTGCGCCTCAAGATTGAAGATGAGGGCGAAAAGCGCTTGATTCAGACGGTGCGCGGTGTTGGCTATGTGATGCGGGAAGCTTGAAGAAGTCATTAGTCATCAGTCATTAGTCATTAGTCAATTGTCAGTTGTCAGTTGACAGTTGTCAGTTGTCATCACTCAACGCAGTCAACAGTCAACAGTCAACAGTCAACAGTCAACAGTCAACAATCTAAAATCATTATGAGTTATTTAACTAATTTGCTCGGTATTGGAGTAATTATATTTTTGCTGGGATGTTCGCCGACTTTACCGATCGCGAATGCTGGTGCTACTGGTATTTTGGCGGATCAGTCTGCGACGGCGACAACATCGGGTCAAGTGCTGCCTGTTTCTGCTAGAGCTCGGATAGGCGATCGCCCAATCGAACTCGAAGTGGCGAAAACAGTGGAACAGCAGGCTATGGGTTTAATGTACAGAACTTCTTTGCCGGATGACAGAGGAATGCTGTTTGAGTTTAAATCGGCGCGGCGGGTCAATTTTTGGATGAAAAATTGCAAGATTTCTCTGGATATGATTTTTGTCCGGGATGGGGTGGTTGAGGCGATCGAAGTTTCTGCACCTCCTTGTACTGCCACTCCTTGTCCTACCTACGGGCCCGATACTGCTGTCGATCGAGTGATTGAACTCCGGGGCGGGCGGGCTGCTGAACTCGGTGTCAAAGTGGGCGATCGTATTGAAATCGAGTTTGTCGAGTAAAACTTCGGACTCTTTCAGTAAAACCTGCAAAAAGACATCCTCCCCCGGTTCCCATCGCCCAGAGATCCCCCTACCTTGGGAATACCGGAGAAAATTTAGAAACTTTACAAATATTGATTAAATTTGTTAAGATATTAATGTAAGATTCAGTACAAACACTGAAAGATTTGCTAGGATGTCGATCTCAGTCAGTCAGGACTTGAGCTGGTTTCCGGAAGCTGTAGATTGTTGGTCGCAGGTATGAGACGAGTCAGCGACTCGTTACCAATCCTGAGAGACGATACTCAGCCTCAAGGTGTAGCAACACGAAAAGAAATTCTCTGGAAGTTCTGGCGATCGAGCTAAATCTACTAAACCTATCTAAAGTAATATGCTACGAGCCAAGTTAATTGGCGGTAATTGGCAAACTTCACTTCTGGTAGCAGTTTCGGGTTTGATCGAAATATCTAACTAATTTTGCCGAAGTAGATTTGCGGATTCTGCATTTCGGCAGATGAAGTTAAACTCTGAACCTGGTTTAGTAGTTTTAGGTAGCAGAATTTATTCTGATTCGCGCTGCAAAGATGCCGAGGTATTCAGTTTAGGTTAGATCGCGATCGTAAGTCGATCGGGCCGACATCAGCAAAATTGCAAAACCTTCCACTTTTTGGGAAAGGTTAGCTTTACAATCGCACTCAGCATTACGTTTGGCAGTTCAACCGTTAATAGCGTTTTAAAAGCTGTTTTAAAAGCTATCAACGGTAACAAGACAAATTTAAAACTGGCTTATTACTCATCAAAAACATCAGGTTCACATCAGAAAATGGTGTCCTATACTTAGAGGTGAAATCACATGGCACCCGCTAAATACACTCGATTAATTCGCTTTTTACAAGAAGATTTGGCAATTTCGCCCGCGTCAATTGCTGTCGCCGAACGTGTCGGCCATAACAAACAGCGGCAGCGTGATAAAGACCCGAATTCCTTGCCGATGGTTCTGTGGCAATACGGTTTAGTCACTCTCGAACAGTTGGATAAAATCTTTGATTGGTTATCCGAAGCATATTAAAAGGATTTTAGATTTTAGAGAGTATCAAAAATCTAAAATCCTTTAACAACTGAGATTAGGATTCAGCCAAGAATTTGGCAGCAGCAGCAACGCCGGCACCAGGAGTGTAGCCTTCATGACCCAATTCTCGCAACACGACTTCTAAAGAGGAAATTGCTGCTAGAATATCGCGATCGCACACAAAGCCCAAATGACCGATTCGGAAGATTTTACCTTTCAAATGGTCTTGTCCGTCGGCGAGAGCAATGTCAAATCTCTTTCTCATCAAAGTCCGCACTTTTTGAGCATCTACAGATGCTGGTGGCATAACCGAAGTAATCGCAGGACTCGCGGCTTCGTCAGCGGCAAACAACGGCAAACCTAAAGCTTTGACAGCAGCGCGAGTAGTTTTCATTAAGCGTTGGTGCCGCGCGAAAACATTTTCCAACCCTTCTGTTTTCATCATCTGCAGCGATGCTTGCAGGGCGAAAAACATATTGACCGGGGGAGTAAAGGGAGTGGTGTTTTTGGCAGCGTCTTTGCTATATTTACCCAAATCCAAATAATAGCGGGGCAGTTTCGCAGTTTTGTAAGCTTCCCAAGCTTTGGGACTGACGGCCACAAAACCCAAACCTGGAGGAATCATGTAAGCTTTCTGAGAACCAGAAGCAATGACATCGATTCCCCAAGCGTCCATCGGAATATTGACAGCGCCTAAGCTAGTGACAGCATCGACCATAATTAAAGCTTCACCGTGGGCTTTAACGTGGCGGTTGATGGTTTCGAGGTCGTTGAGGACGCCGGTGGAGGTTTCCGAGTGGGTGAGGATGACAGCTTTGATTTGCTTCTCTGTATCTGCTTCGAGTTTTTCGCGGAAGTGTTCGGGGTCTAAAGGTTGACCCCACTCGGCTTTAATAATTTCGGCGTTTAAACCGTAAGCTTCGGCGACTTCGGCCCAACGTTCACCAAATTTGCCGTTAGTGCCGACTAAAACTCGATCGCCCGCACTCAGGAAATTAATTATCCCAGCTTCCATCGCGCCGGTACCGGAAACCGTTAAACTCAGCACGTCACTTTTTGTTTGGTGCAACCATTTCAAATTTTCGGTACATTCTGCAAAAATCCCGTCAAATTCCTTGCTGCGGTGGCCCATCGGGTGTTTTGCCATCGCTAACAAGGCCGCTTCAGGTACCGGCGTCGGGCCGGGAATCATCAGCATTAATTTGTTGTCCATGATATTGTCCTAAGTTTTTCTGTGGGAGTTATATAGAATAAATCAAATACGATCCGTCACGTCGCTACTCTAACTTTTTTAACTTTTAACTCCCTTCTGGTTAATTTCATTTAGAGACCAGCGGTGTTCTACCGCTAAGTTCGATCGCTCGCAGCTTTGTTCTAATTGCTTTTGAATGGCAAGGGCTTTACGCAGTGTAATAATAAGTTGGTGTACTTGTTGCTGCTGCGGCGATTGTGGACTGACAGCAAACATCGTTTTGCGTTCTAACAATTGAAGTAGCAATTCATAATGAATGTACGAAGGAAGGGGGATTGGCTCCATGAAAGCTAATATACCTCAGCGAACCGACACCCCATTGCAATTGCATGAGGCATCACAGGTGAACATTAGATGCCCGATTTTTTATTTGTTTTCTAACCGTACAATCACCCCTGCTTTGCCGATCATCGAATATTCGGGGCTGGGTGCGTTGGACACGCTAAATCTTGCGATCGACAGGCTTACAGAATAGATTTAATTGCTTTCTGGCAAAATATTTCTATGCAATATAGCTTTGAGTGCTATTTTTTTTTACAGTAGCGCTTGAGTCGATGCAGGCTAGAAATTCTCATTATTTACCTACTTAATCATTTTTTATCAGAATTAAGGGTGGTTTGTCAAGCGGTCTCGCCTTTCACAGGCTGGGAGGGCGATCGGCAAGCGAGGCTAAAGCGGCCCCTGGATCTGGCTGTTTGACTAGAGATTCGCCGATGAGAACGGCTTCGGCGCCGGCACTGGCAACTTGAGTTAAGTCGTCGGGAGTGTGGATTCCTGACTCGCTGACGATGAGGATGCCTTTTGCTTGGATTTCGGTTTGGCGCGAGGCTAATAGTTGAGTGGTAGTTTCTAGGCTGACGGAAAAGTCTTCTAGGTTGCGGTTGTTGATGCCGATCAGGTTAACGCCTTGTAGGGTTAATACTCGATCGAGTTCTTCGAGAGTGTGAACTTCTATTAAAGCTGTCATGCCCAATGTCTTGACAATTTTCACAAAATATTGTAAGTCTTTATCAGACAGAATAGCTGCGATTAACAATACAGCATCGGCGCCGTGAATCCGGGCGAGATAGATTTGGTAGGGATAGATAATAAACTCTTTGCAAAGTAAGGGTAAATCGACGGCTGCACGGATTTTAGCGAGGTTGTCGAAGCTGCCTTGAAAGAACTTTTCATCGGTGAGTACGGAGATGCAACTGGCGCCGTTTTGTTGGTAAGCTAGGGCGATCGCCACCGGGTCGAAATCTTCGCGAATTACGCCTTTGCTGGGGGAAGCTTTTTTAACTTCGGCGATGATAGCGGGTGTGGTTTTACCGTTTTTGAGGGCGGCAAGAAAGTCGCGGGTTGGCGGTGCAAAGGGGAGTTTTTTGTGAAGATCGGCTAACGGGGTGCGATCGCGTTTCTGGGCGACTTCAGCTTCTTTTTCCCAGACGATTTCTTCGAGGATGTGCCGGGGTTCGGCGTCGGGTACGGCGATTTGGTAGCTGAGGTAGAGGACGGAGACTGATGTGCTGGGGGGACGACGGCGGATTTGAAGCATGATAGGGGGATAAAGGGCGATCGTACAACTTTCAACTGAGATATTGCATCATTCTTCATAGTGGAACAGGCAAGATGCCTGTTCTTGAAGGGCGGGCAGGATGCCCACCCCACAAAAGAACTTACTCTTTGTGGAACAGGCCGGAAAGCCTGTTCTTGAAGGGCGGGCAGGATGCCCACTCCACAAAAGAACTTACTCTTTGTGGAACAGGCCGGAAAGCCTGTTCTTGAAGGGCGGCCAGGATGCCCACCCCACAAAAGAACTTTCTCTTTGTGGAACAGGCCGGAAAGCCTGTTCTTGAGAATGCTGCAAAATTTCAATCTCAACTTATTCTATAATAGAAGTCTCTATCTGGCAATTTGTCAACCGATTTTTAATAGCGTATTCACCATTGAATTAAGTCAACTTTTATTAAAAAAACCACTTGTCAAACTGATTGTTCTTGATGAAAAAAGTGAGGCAATAGTTCAATGGATACCCGATTGAAATACCAAGAAATTATCAAAACCCTACTTCAGGAACACGCTAATTTCCGCAATACTATACCTGACGGCTATCATTCTCAACTGCTATTTGATGACGATCGAGGAGGATACTTAGTTTTGGATATTGGTTGGAATGATGACAATTACCTTCACGCTACACCAATTCACATCAATTTAATCGACGGTAAAATCTGGATTCAATATGATGATACCGAAGAAGGAGTGGCTACCGATTTACTAGCAGCAGGTGTTCCTAATGAAGATATTGTACTCGGTTTTCGGCATCCTAAAGTGCGGCAATATACTGAATTTGGAACGGGTTTGAGTGGCAAAGATGAAGAGAGTGTTGCTGAATCGGCTGCTGTGCGATCGGCCTAAGTAGAGTACGGAGACGGATGTGTTGGGCGGACGACGGCGGATTTGAAGCATCATAGGGGGATTATTTTGGGGTAGGGAAACGGCACTGCCGCTTTCTCCGTTACTATTTTGGGGTATGGGTTTCAACCCCTGCCTGACTAAAGGTATGACTTTTATGAACTTAATTAATGAATTTAATGAATTGACCTTAAAAGGAACCTGTTGAATAATTGTAGCTAATAACTTTTCAGTACATTTTAGCTTAAAACAGGTAAAAAACTATGACTAAATCACGTTGGCTTCGCAAGCTTTTACCCTTGACAGTATCTTTAGCAACCGCGATCGCTCCTGCTGCGATCGCGCCACCAACTTCTGCTCAAACCAATCCGCCGCCACCCCAATCCCAAGAAGTTCAACCAGCCCAAGAAGAAGGAATTAGCATCCCGATGTGGATCTACCCCGTAGGAGGAATTGTACTAATTTTCATTTTCCTACCTAAGATTGGCTGGATTTTGGGACTGATCGCGATCGGCGAACGAGAAGTGGGAATTGTTACTAAGAAATTTTCTCGCAAAAATTTGCCATCCAGTAGATTGATTGCTCTCGATGGCGAAGGAGGTTTGCAAGCAGATACCCTTCCTCCCGGCTGGCATTTTGGTTATTTTCCCTGGCAATATAGCATTCGCAAAGAACCAGTTGTTGTCGTTCCTCAAGATGAAATCGGTTTAATTATTGCCAATGACGGAGCCACCATTCCTCCCGATCGCATTTTAGGCAAAGTCGTCGATTGCGACAATTTTCAAAATGCCCGCAAGTTTCTCACCCACGGTGGAGAAAAAGGACGGCAACTAGCCATCATCACCACTGGTACTTATCGGATTAATACAGCCGTATTTGAGGTGATTACTTCTGCCAATGCCACTGCAAAGGGTATGCAGCCGTCGGAATTTCAACTATACAAACTTGCTGCAGATCGCGTGGGAATTGCGAACGTGCTAGACGGGATTCCGATTGATGAAGGTGAAATTGCCGGGCCGATAATTCCCGGTCACGACAATTTCCAAAAAGCGCAATCTTTCATCAAAGGTGGCGGGCGCAGGGGCTTGCAAGAACAGGTGATTTTATCCGGTTCTTGGAACCTCAATCCCTGGTTTGTGCAAGTAGAACAGGTAAAAATGACGGAAGTGCCGATCGGCTATGTAGGAGTAGTAATTTCCTATGTGGGGAAATCGCACCAAGATGTAAGCGGCGTGGCTTTTACCCACGGCAATCTTGTCAATAAAGGCGATAAAGGTGTGTGGGTCGAACCGCTTTACCCCGGTAAACATCCGATCAATACAAAAGTGATGAAAGTAGAGCTTGTTCCCACTACGGATGTTGTTTTAAACTTCACCTCGCGGTTCAGCGGAGAACATGGCTACGACTCCAAGTTAAGTGCTTTGAAATTGCTTTCTTTTGACGGATTCACCTTTGAGTTAGAAGTTTTTCAGATTATTCATGTCGGTACTTTGGATGCACCGAGAGTCATTTCGCGCCAAGGTTCGATGCAGAATCTAATCGACCAAGTGCTGCGTCCAATTGTGGGCAATTATTTTCGCAATTCTTCTCAAGAATATACAATACTCGATTTTCTGATCGCGCGCAGCGAACGCCAAGCAGAGGCGGCAGAACACGTGCGTCAAGCCCTGCGGGCCTACGATGTGCAAGCAGTGGACACGCTGATCGGTTTGATTTCGCCGCCACCAGAGTTAATGCAAACATTGACCGATCGCAAAATTGCTCAGGAACAGGAGAAAACTTATGATGTGCAGCGCATCTCACAGTCGCAGCGTCAAGAATTGGTGCGCGCAACTGCGATCGCGGACATTCAAAATCAGGTGGTGGCGGCAGAACAAGGGGTGAAAATTGCCCAACTGAGTGCAACTGCTGCGATCGAACACGCAAGCGGTGAAGCAGAAGGGATTCGGCTGATGGGACAAGCAAAAGCGGATGCTTATCAAGTTGGTGTCAACGCCCTCGGTACGCAGAGTTACACGCTGCTGCAACTGATGCAGGCGATCTCAGATGGCAGCGTTCGCGTCGTTCCCGATGTCGCAGTGAATGGTAACGGCGGTAGTGGGGGTTTGCTTGACGGTTTGATGGGCATGATGATGTGGAATCAAACTAGCAAAAATGGAGAAAATGGAGCAGCATCACCTGTAATTAATGTCAAAAAATAGGATTTTGCTGTTGCGGAACCTGTGGCTAAATCACCAGTAGCAAAAGTGAATTCGGCGAAGTCGCAAAAGTCGCCAAACTCGCCGGATTATCCAAATCATTCACCAGTTGCTAAGTCTGAGCCTGTTGCTAAGTCTGATATTGCTTCGGTATTTGATAAATTGCCGCCGGAGTCTCCTAATCATTCACCAGTTGCTCAGTCTGTGGCTGTGGCGGAGATTGATATTGATTCAATTTTTGGTGAATTTCCTGACGATATTTGAGTTAAGCTGTGCATTTTGTAGAGAGGAATTAATTCCTCTCTTAAAGCTTTTACTCAATGCTAAAAATTTAGGTTTTACAAAATAATAGGTACAAAATTAGGACAGTTATACTTGCACCCAAAGGCATAATTGTCCAAAAAAATGTAACCTGGTTGTGTAAAAAAGCCAAAAATTATTGCAATAATTTTTCACAATGTGAGTTTTATGAACTCGACTATGATGACTTTTATGAAATCAATTAATGAATTTTATGAATTGACTTTCACCGCTTGTTTTATTAGGTTAACAGTATTCACTTGAAATTGATTCAAGTTGGTGTCAGTGCTCTCGGCACCCAGAGTTATAGGCTGCTGCAACTGATGCAGGCGATCTCCGATGAAGGAGAAATTATCTTATGACTTTACGAGCAGATCCGTCAGGAGTACCGCGCTTAACTGGAGATTTCATAGGTTTTGTTGATGGTGTAACGCCCGCTCGACTCCAAAACAGCATTATCTCGCTTCAGGGATTCTAAGTTAAAGAAATTGGAGTAATGACTTTAGTCCTTAAACCAGATTCGGAGGACTAAAGTCATTACTCCCAACACAAACATGACGCTGGATGACTAAATTTATCGCCGACATAACTGGCTCGATTCACACCAAAAATTGCAGATTTTACTCATCAAGGAGAAGGCAAAATGACTCAACAAAAACCCAAGAAAAATAGTCCCAACCCCACGGCTTTTATTGTGATCGGTATAACGGCGCTGGCCGCCCTCAAATTAATTCACGGGCTGTTGGGCAATCGCGCCAGTTACAAACTTAAAGCCGTGTGGAATTGGCTGTGGGGATTGTCCCCTGAACCTGACAGCAAAATGGCGGTGCAAGTTGCCCAAGAATCGCTGCACTCCATGCAGCAGTCGGTGCTTAAATTAACTGAATCTGTTGCCAAAATTTCTGCAAGTTATCAACAAGCAAAACAGAAATATGACAGCAAAAAGCAAGAATTTATGCAACTAGAACAGCAGGCAAGTCTAGCTAATTATCATGGCAATGAAGCAGCCGCACGTTTAGCGATGGGAAAAGCGATCGCCCTTGATAAATTGCTGCCAACATTAGCAGGACAAGTTGCTCGATCCGAACAAATCTTGATGGTCAATAAGGATAAATTGAATCGCGAACGCCAGCGTTTAGAAACTTACAAAATGGAACTACAAAACCTCAAAGATTTGTCAGAAGTAAATGAGGCCTTAGCGGATATTGCCAAAGTGAACGGCAGCGTCAGTACCGATTCAGCGCAATCGCAATTTGAAGAGGCACAGTTATCCATCCACAAGCGCTACTTGCAAACCAATGCCTTAGTTGAATTATCGGAAAATCCGGCTGAAAAACTGACGGCAGACCTCGACAACATGATGCTGGACGACGAGATTTCTCGCCGACTGCTAGAACTGAATTTGTACAATCAATCGCACGTTTTACCCGTTGAGGAGAATAGGAATTGACCGAGCGAGAATTGTAGGTTTTTTTCATCGTTCCCAGGCAGAGCCAGGGAATACCCGGAGGCTCTGCATCCAAACAGCAAACAATATCGCAATAAGAAGAAGAAATTATGTCTCAAAATACTAACACAACAAAAAGTCCGCCGCCCATTGTTTTTATTATCCTCGGCTTAATTGCGTTTGGCGCATACAAGTTCGTTCCCGGTTTATTCAAGGGAAAAAGCTCAGATACATCGGGAGCGATCGCAAATCGCATCAGTTTAGGAAATCAGATATTGCTGGCATCCCAAACAACAGCAGAAAAAAAAGCCGGCGTTGAAGCTTTTGCCAAGGGAGATTACCAAGCAGCCGTCAAAAATTTTCAGGATTCGCTGCAACAAAATCGCAACGATCCGGAAACCATTATTTATTTGAATAATGCCATTATTTATTTGAATAAGGGCACAGCCAGCAATGGTTCTTACTTAAAAATTGCTGTCAGTGTCCCCATTGGTAGCAACCCTAATGTCGCCCAAGAAATCCTCCGGGGTGTCGCCCAAGCTCAGGATGAAATCAATACTATCGGTGGTATAAACAGCGCCAAATTGCAAGTACAAATTGTCAACGATGACAACAGTCCAGAGGTTGTCAGAGATGTTGCAAAGACATTGACAAAAGATGCGAGTATACTAGCAGTAATTGGACACAATGCTAGCAACGCATCTCTAGAAGCTGCTCCGATATATCAGCAAGAAAAACTGGTAATGGTGACACCGACGAGCTTTGCCAATAATCTCTCAGGATTTGGCAGTTACATCTTTCGGACAGTCCCCAATATTAGCGTCATGGCGGCTCCCTTAGCAGAATATGTAGTTAAAACAGAACGCCAAACTAATATTGCGGTTTGTTATGACTCGCAAGCACCCGATAACATATCATTTAAAGATGAATTTGTTGCCTCTCTTACTGCTGCTGGTGGCAAATTAGTTCCCACTATTTGCGACTTTTCCTTACCCTCTTTTAATCCCAACACTGCCCTCGCCGATGCTGTCAGCAAAGGAGCACAAGCATTGATGCTAGCACCCCACATCGATCGCATCGATCGCGCCATCTCTCTGGCACGCAGCAATCAAGGCAAATTGCCACTCTACGGCAGCACTACGCTCTACACCTTTCAAACTTTAAAAGAAGGGCAAAGCGACGTTAACGGCTTAGTATTGCCCGTTCCCTGGCATCCTGAAACTAATCCCGGCAGCCGTTTCCCAGAAAATGCCCGCCAGCGTTGGGGAGGCATTGTGAATTGGCGAACAGCAACGAGTTTTGACGCGACTCAAGCTGTGATCGCTGGCTTGCGGCAAAGCAATACGCGGGAAGGATTGCAACAAGCACTCAGAAATGCGAGTTTTTCGACAGCAGGATCGAGCGAGGATGTGAAGTTTTTGGCCACGGGCGATCGGGCTGGTAAGCCGATTTTAGTGCAAGTTAAACAAGGAGGAAGCACTGGGTATAACTTTGTCCCGCTGCGGTAAGTTTGTTAAGTGCGATCGGGCAGGATGCCAACTTTACAATCAGCCTTTCAGGGGCGGGCAGGATGCCCACCCCACAATAAAATTCCCTCTTTGTGGAACAGGCATCTTGCCTGTTTCTTAGCATGATTAAAATCTACTTTTCTGTTGAATCAGCCAAATTTTTAAGATAAAATGAAATGAGTAGATTAAAGGAGAGCGTTGTGTATGATCGCGCCCGTTGAAACCAAAACCTACACGGCTGAGGAATATCTAGAATTGGAAATCAATTCTCAGGAGCGGCATGAATTTATCAATGGGGAAATTGTTCTGATGGCTGGCGGCACACCGGATCACAATGAAATTACCACTAATTTAGTTGTGGCGCTGAAACTGGCGTTAAAAGGGAAACCATATCGGACTTTTAGTTCGGATCAGCGGCTGTGGATGCCCCAGCTTAATAATTATACTTACCCGGATGTGATGGTGGTTGCGAAACCGATCGAGCTGCAATCTGGACGGACGGATACAATTACGAATCCGCTGCTCATTGCTGAGGTGGTGTCTAAAGGTACCAGAGCTTACGATCGAGATGAAAAGTTTGCTGCTTATCGCACTATTCCTAGTTTTCAGGAATATTTATTAATCGACCAATATCGGCTACAGGTGGAGCAATATTCTAAAACTGATGCGAATAAGTGGATTTTTTCGGAATATAGCTGTATGGGCGATCGGCTGAGTTTAACATCTGTTGCTGTGGAAATTGCGCTGGCAGATTTGTATGAAAATATTGAGTTTGGTCAATAGGCAGACGGGTTTTTGTCAAATATCCCCAATAGTGGTAATATCCCCGTATATCGATCGGCTCTGATGGAGAACAGCCATCAGACGTAAGGGGGAAAGTTCGGTGCGAATCCGGCGCTGTCCCGCAACTGTAAGGAGATTCTTGATTCTCTGAGTCAGAAGGCCCGCCGATTTGTTTACCTGTTGTTTTTCATCTGCGAGGTATGGATGATGGTGAGTTTATTATTTTTTTAATTATTGGATTGGGGTTTTTTAACCGCAGATATCAGCAGATAAACACAGATGAACGTTAATGTAATTCGATTTGTGTTCTGAAGGGTATCTTATTTTAAAGGAAATGAAAAGAAATGCGAATCGAAGATAGTGTTTGGCAGGGTAGTTTTGGCTACTGGCAAAACTTGTTTATTCATCAGAATATTTTGCCGATAGGACATACTGCTTGGAATGGTTTTTTGCATCAAGGGCGAGGCTTGGTTGCTTGCAAAATCCATACTCCCCTTAATGGCTCGGTGAATTGGAGCGTAGATACTATAAAGTACGATCTGCAATTTATTTCCGACTTGGAGGCAACCGTTTATTTGCAACAACTAGAAATAGAGGAAAACACTGTTTCAAATTTGCTCCAAATCATTGCTGGCTACGAACCCAAGGAAGTAATTATATTTTTGTCAATCGCCAATGGTCAGATTGATATCAATTTGTTGCAAAACTTGGCAATTTCTCCTGTTGAGTGCTATGAACAAGTATGCAAGCGCTGGGAAGAATTTCAACTCTGCCCTAAATCCTAAAACTTACTAAATTTTCCGAATGCCGCAGCCAAAATCAATCAAAATTTCCAAGGTAACTCGTTACCAAAATGCAGCGCTTAATTACTATTTGGGCCTGACAGATTCGCCCTACCTTCACTACGGCTATTGGGAAACCCTACCTGTGCCCGCTGACGAACTAACGATCGCACGATTGCGCCTTGCTCAGCAAGCTTATACTGTAAAACTGTTGGATGCCATCCCCAAAGGCACTCATACGATACTCGATGTGGGCTGCGGGATTGGCGGAAATGCGGCTTATTTACTCGATCGAGGTTTTGCAGTGGAAGGGATGGCACCCGATCCGTTCCAACAACAGCGCTTTCTTAAGTGTACGGGCGATCGGGCAATCTTCCACCTCACGAGGTTTGAAGACTTCAAAGCAACCCATTGCTACGATCTTATTCTCTTTAGCGAAAGTAGCCAGTATATGTCGGCTGTTGATATTGCTAACGGTGCCGCCAAAATCCTCAATCAGGGCGGTTACGTTTTGCTGGCTGATATGCTGCGATCTGATGCTAATTATACAGAGGGAATGTTCTCTAATTGTCATGTTGTTACGGAACTTCATGCAGCATTAAAGCAGGCTGGATTCACTTTAGTAAAAAATGAGGATATTTCCGCCCATATTTTGCCAACAATCGATTTGTATGTCGATACTTTCCGCCGATATGGACTAAATACAATGATCTATGTTGCAGATTTGATTGCGATCACTGTTCCCCCCGTCCACAAATTCCTGCTCTGGATATTTCGTCGCTGGTTCAAGAAGCTAGTGGTTGAAGGATTGGAAGCGGGTCAACTTTTTGAGCAACATCTCTGTTATGAAATGCAACTTTGGCAGTTGTCAAAATCAGATGAAGGCTGACACAAATATAGCAATCCTAAATCATTTGTGAATTTCTTACTCCCTCCCCTTGATAAGGGGAGGGTTGGGGTGGGGTAAAAAGTTTACGACTCCTGCAAGGATTGCTATACAATGGAAATCGGTAATCGGTAATTGGTAATCATTCATCGGTAATCGGTAATTGGAGGCATAGCCTCCGGGTATTTATTCCCAGGCAGAGCCTGGGAACAAGGCTATAAAAAATAAAAAATAACGAATATGTCTGAATGGATTCTCGAATTCGCTGGCACTTCCTACTCCTATCCCTGCGGTTCGCGATCGGCAATTCATGATTTAAACCTCAAAGTCCCCGCCGGGAAACGCTGTGGGCTGATCGGCCAAAACGGCTGCGGCAAAACTACCTTTTTTCTGTTAGCAAATGGCTTGTATCAACCGCAACAGGGAATCATTCGCTGGGAAGGTGAACCCTTTCGCTACGATCGCAAATCTTTGATGCAACTGCGCCAACAAATCGGACTCGTGTTTCAAAATCCCGAACATCAATTAGTAGCTTCGACGGTAGAAGAAGATATTTCCTATGGATTGTACAATTTAGGCTTAAGAGAATCCGAAATTGCTCAACAGGTGCAGCAGGCGATCGAGCAATTCGATCTAAGCGAACTCGCCCGCGAACCAATTCACAATCTCAGTTTGGGGCAGAAAAAGCGGGTTTCCATCGCCGATATCATGGTTCTCAAGCCCAAACTACTCCTGCTAGATGAACCTACCGCCTATCTCGATCCGCGTCACACCCGACAACTGATCGGTTTACTTCAACAAATTCACAGCGCCGGAACCACCATCCTTTTAGCAAGTCACGACCTGGATTTCATCTATCGCTGGGCTGATTGGGTGTTTGTAATGGATCGGGGAAAACTGATTTTAGAAGGAACACCGGAAACCGTTTTTGCTCAGCGGGATGTCTTGGAACAATTGCAGCTTGGCGTACCGCTGGCGATCGAGCTTATGGAGCAAATAAGGGCGATGTTTCCAACAGACGATCGCTCAAAAATCTCCGCTTTCGAGCAATGGCAACAACAAATTTTACAAGCACGTCGGCTGCTTTAACGAGACTTAGACAATTGATAATTGGCGTTGCTGATTCACGGTATGAATTACCTTTTCGCTTGAAGTTACAAAACTCACCAGACTTGGCTTATACCAATTGGGAAATCTGAAATTCATACCTGTATTCAGCCACGCCGTTTATAGCAATTGGGAAATCTTGAATTCATATCTGTATCCAGCAACGCCGCCCGTGGGGGTAAGTTCAGATTACACATTACCCATTATCAAAAATTGATTTAGGAAAAAGGCGATCGCCCCACTGCCGATCGGCACGGTCAGATTGTCAATTCCCAGCTTGGAAACCGACTCCAAAGTAGCAGCCGCCAAAGCTACAACAGCAGACACAGCCCAAGTTTGCCAAATATTGCCTTGAACCGTCAGCAAAATCAAACTGCTAACAGCAAAACTCACCAAATACATAGTTGCAGAACCTTCCCAACTCTTCTGTATTCCCCCAACTCGATAAATATGTTTGCCGTATTTCTGGCCGATGACAGCAGCCAATCCGTCGCCCCAAGTCATGACTAAAATGCCCAAAGCAGCGTACTCCTGATGCTGTAGCGGCCAAAACCAAGCTACGAGAACGCTGATACTAACAGCATAGAAAAAAGTCCCCAAACTCTTGCGGTTGATACTGTTAAGACTGGGCAAAATCGGAACTTGGTAAGAAATTAGGGCGATCGCACCTGCTAAAACCCCCGCCGAAATCCCCACCCAACCGGGTATTTCCAGCCACCAAGCCAGCAAAATCACATTTCCAGTACCGATGTGAACAACCTTCCGCGATACTTCAGGATCGACAGAAGTAAAGCGATTTAACCCTTCAGCTACCAATAAAATCACACCCAGCCAGACTCCCACGAGGGAAATTTGCAACCACACAGTCGGAATTTCAGAAAATATAGACACGATATTTAGGAAAAACTTATTTACATCAGGCACTCTTTACTACTTTAATGGAAAGCCGATCGCTCTGTTCGGTGTTGGGAGGATTTTCTACCGTCACTACGGTATAATTTACTCGCTCTCCTGTGGTCGGCTTTGGAGACAAGGTGAGTTAGTCTAATAAAATTAGTCGTTTGAAGTTTTGAGAGGCTCAGAGAATCGGATTACTATGCAGTATGTCTTAATCATTCATGAAGTAGAAAATTATGAAGCTTGGAAACAGGTATTTGATGGTGCTGAAAGCATCCGAAAAGAAGCTGGCGAGCGCTCCTACCAAGTCTTGAAGTATGACAATGAACCAAACAAAATTGTTCATTTCTCCGCGTGGACATCAATCGCAGATGCTAGGGCGTTTTTTGAGTCGCCTAGACTGGTTAAAATTAGAGAAGAAGCGGGAGTTAAAGCTCCTGAGTTTATTTATCTAGAGCAATTAGAGTCAGGAGTATTGTGAAAGACCTATTTGTATAATGTAAGTTGTTCAAACTATGTGATTATGTTGTGAGTATGTACGACGGTAGCTACTACCAGCTAATGGCTGAGTACAATTGCTGGATGAATCAAAATCTATATTCGGTCTGCTCGGCAATTCCTGATGAACAGCGCAAACAGGATATGGGTGCCTTTTTTAAGTCGATTCATGGCACTTTGAATCACTTACTGTATGGTGACAAAGCATGGATGGGGCGTTTCACTCTTCACCCATTTTCTGGTACCGTTATCGGTCAAGAACTGTATGCTGAATTTGAGGTTTTGAGAGCAGAACGGGAGACAACGGATCGGCAAATTATAGAATGGTCTAGACATATTAATCCTGACTGGTTGAGTCAACCGTTTGAGTACACAAGCAATGTAGATGGTAAATGCCGCGTGCTACCGACTTGGGTTTTGGTGACACATATGTTCAATCATCAAACTCATCATAGAGGGCAAATTACTACACTACTCAAACAACTTGGGTACGACCCAGGCGTTACAGATATTCCGTGGCTACCCGCTATATCAATCGGATAATTTCTGGTTGTATAGCTACACGCCTGAAGACTCGGCGGTTAAAACCTGGTGTAAATTTGCCTCTGGTTCCAGCAGAGGGGGACTGAAGAAAATCAAGAATTCATATCAATTCCGGTTGCACGAGCGAGATGATTGTTGACTGTTGACTGTTGGCTGTTGACTAAAATTATGCTTTCGGGACACATGACTGTTTTGACATTTGAACAATACTGATGCAACCGGAAACGAGATGAAACGATCGCTCGATCCATAGAAATAGCAGGAGAAACTGGCACTCCTGCTAAATAACTATTTCAGCGAATTCGCGCCTTGTTACACCGGCACTCCCAAGGGGATGCCTTTGTTGTCAACCACAGCGACGGCTCGTCGTAAGGCTACGGTACGATCGCTCAGGACATGCTCTGGCGCGATCAGATCCAACAATCCCAACTTCTGCAAGCGCTGCTGAATTTTCTCGCTGGCACCGACGATGTAAACCTGCAAACCCTTATCGCAGGCATCGCGGATCGCATTTTCGATCGCCAGCGAAGCCGTCACCCCCAGCATCGGCACAGCAGTCAGATCCATCACCAAAGCATCCGCATCCTTCATAGCATTGTGTTCGCGGGAGATCGCCTTCGACAACCCAAAAATCATCGGGCCGCTCAAGCAGAACAGCAACACGCGCCCCTTACCCTGATCCAAGAGTTGCTTCTCCTCCTCGCTCAGGAGAACCTCATCATCCGTGTCGGAAATCAGCTTCACTCCCGCAGACTGCAAACTACTCAACCGTTCGATAGTCAGGATATTGGCAATAAAGACGCCTACACCCACCGCCACAATCAGATCCACAAACACAGTCAAAAACAGCACCCCGTACATGATCAGGGAACCCTTAACAGATACTTTGTGCGATCGTTTCAGGAAACTCCAGTCAAGGATATCAATCCCCACCTTCAGCGCAATCCCCGCCAACACCGCCATCGGAATCGGTTCAGTTAACTTCGCCGCCCCCAAAACCACCACCAGCAACACCAACGCCCGAGTTAAACCCGACAACGCCGAAGTCGCGCCTGTTTGGATATTGACCACAGTTCCCATCGTTGCCCCGGCGCCCGGTAAGCCACCGCAGATCCCCGACACGATGTTGCCAATCCCTTGACCGATCAACTCCTTATCGGACTTGTGCTCCGTCCGCGTCAGACTGTCCGCCACCACTGCCGTCAGCAAGGTATCGATACAGCCCAGCATCCCCAGCATCACCCCATCCACAAACATCACCGTGATTTGATCGGCGGAAAAAGTCGGCAATTGCAAAGGGGGCAGTCCCACCGGAATTTCCCCAATCCGGCGAATATCCGCGCCCTGAAACACAGTCATGGAAATTACCGTGCCGACAATCAGCGCTATCAATTGCGGGGGCACGATTTTCTTCACCTTTTTGGGCATCAGGAAAATAATTGCCACCGTCAAGGCACCCAGAATTGCTTCCGGCGGATTTACGTTCGCCAGCAACTGCGGAATTGCTAAAAAAGTACCCAAAACACCGCCTTTGGGCGGGGCTTGGCCCAGAAACGGTGCAATTTGCAGAATGATCAAAATCACGCCAATTCCCGACATAAAGCCGGAAATCACGCTGTAGGGCATCAGGGTGACGTATTTCCCTAGCTTGAAAATACCAAAGATGATTTGAAACAACCCCGCCAGCATCACAACGGTAAACGCCATTGCTAGCCCTTGTTCGGGATTGCTAGCGGTGAGGGATGCGACGATCGCAGTCATCACCACAGTCATCGGCCCTGTGGGTTCAGAAATCAGTGTTGGGGTACCGCCAAACAGCGCGGCAAAGAAGCCAACGCAAATGGCACCGTACAGTCCCCCGATCGGCCCGACTCCGGAAGCGACCCCGAAGGCGAGGGCCAGGGGCAGCGAGACGATCGCAGCAGTGACACCGCCGAAGATGTCGCCCTTGAGATTATTAAAACGAATCTGATTAGTTATTGACATGAGTGGTGCATTAATAAACTAGACAGAATTTAACAATGCTGGCTTTGATCCCTTCACCCAGTTTCAGGGCAAAAGTTTTCCCTAATCGCCTGACAGATAGCACAAGCAGGGCAGACCCAAGGAAAGGTCTGTAGTCGTGCCCGATCGATGTCAAACTCGTAAATACTTAATTTTTTAGTATTTCTTAATCTCTTAATTTAATGTAAAACGTGTCCGATCGAATTTTTATTTTTTCCGCCGACTCTCTCAACGATCCCCGGCAGGTTCTCGATCGAGCCAAATCTCAGTAAATCTCAAGCCCCGACAAAGCCCCGTACTCTAATCAACATTAATGTATTATCGCCTGCGGAAAATTAATAATTCTTATTGATGGTTATTTCATCAACTCCCGTACAATCTCAAACGCCCTGGGACGCAACTCAACTGGCAGCAGCGACAATCCCAAACCCGCCCACATTTTCGCCGCAGAAACAGACTTTCCTGCCCGCACCATCAGGCGCCCTTTTGCAGTTTCACCCACCTCAATCAGCCGCAAACCTAGCGCTAATTGAGTTTCTGCAATCCTTTTGAGCCTGACTGTTTCCAACTTCTCCGACTCAAACTCGTAGCCGGTCAAATAGCGCAATTTATCGCTTAAATACGGAATTGCCCGATCGACTCCTTGCTGTCCTGCATGAACTCGATACTCCATCAACAGCTCCGGCAAGAAGTAGCATTTTTTGCCCGCAATTGCAAGCCTCACAAACAAATCGTTATCTTCGCAATTTTGCAAATTCGGCCGCAGAAATCCGACTTCTTCCAGCGCGCGGCGACGAAACAAAGTCGCCCCTATTTGCAAACTCTGTCTCCGAAACACTGCTTCGAGCAAATCTTCAATAATTCCAGCCGACAACTCGGTGCGCCCCCACCGCTGCGAATTGAGTTTCGTCTGGTTTTCATCAATATAATTGTTAATGTCGATCACCCAGTGATCTGTACTGACAAAATCAATGCTGGGGTCTTTATCTAAAATAGCCGATGTCCGCTCTAGAAATTGCGCGCTCAGGCGATCGTCATCGTCAAACTTGATAAAATACTCGCCCCTTGCTGCCGCAAAGCCCGATCGCATATTATTACTCTTGCCGATATTCTGCGGGTGGCGAATGTAGCGAATCCCGCGATCGACAAATTCCGACATCAACAGAGGAGTGCTGTCAGTAGAACCGTCATCACAGATAATTAATTCAAAATCTGTATAAGTTTGATCTAGCACGCTGGCGATCGCACAAGCCAGCAGATGCACTCGATTGTAAGTAGGAATGCAAACGCTAATTTTCGGCACTAACTTAGACAATTTGAGATTTGAGATTACGAAAAAATTCTGAAACCATTGATTTTCTTTCTTCTTCCTTCTTTCTTCTTCCTTCTTTCTTCTTCCTTCTTCCTTCACTCCACAGTTAATTTTAACTCAAACGAGCCGTACACTCCAGAATTAACTTTTGGTTCACCAAAGCAAAAGGTTGAATTTCCAAAGCGCGACGAAAAGCTTGAATAGCATTTATGTATTCTCCCAAGGCAGCGTAGCACAAGCCCAGACCATGCAATGCCCCAAAATGCACTGGGTTCAGTTTGAGGACGATTTCGCAGTCCTCGATCGACTTTTTATAATTTCCTTGGGTATAGTGAAGTACGGCGCGTCGGTTCCAAGCTTCAGCAAAATCCGGCGCTTCCGCAATCAGTTTCGTCAGCAAATCCAAAGCGTGGTGAACATCGCCTGCATCCAGCGAAACTTGCGATCGCCTGAGAATTTGCATCCCATACTCACCCTTCTGGTTAAACCAAGTGCGCCAGAGTTCTGTAGTTGCCCGATCGCGAACACTTTCGTCGGGCTTTTTCAAGTCTTCGAGCAGCGCCTTAACAGATAATTCGTCCATAGGTGCGAAGATTGTTAAAAAGATTTTATCAATCAATTTTATCGCGCAAGCGGCAACTTTATTTATTCCACATCCCATGAAGATTTTGATGCTTTCCTCGACTTTTCCCTATCCGCCAAGCCGCGGAGGAACTCAGGTAAGGACGTTTAATTTATTGCAATACTTGAGTCAGCGCCATGATGTAATTCTCGGCACTGTGCGATCGCCCGATGTCACCGACGCACAAATCGACGCATTGCGACAGCAAGTCACAGAATTAGCAGTTTTTTCCAACCCGCGAGTACCCCCCCAACCCCCCCTTGTCAACGCGGGGCTAACTCTGCACCAGGGGCATGAGGAGGGCTTCTTGCCTCCCCCCCTTAACAAGGGGAGGACTGAGGGGGGGTTCTCTGAAATAATAGGAAAATTCCACAGATTTGGTCGATTTTTGCAATCAGGAACACCTCCCAACGTACTCTCAAGCTACTCCCAAGCAATGCAGAATTGGGCAGACGAATTGGTAACAGCAGGCAAATGCGATACTGTCACCTGCGAACACAGCGTTAACGAGATTTACGTGCGTCCAGAATGGCGGCAAAAACTGCTGACAGTGGCAAACATTCACAGTTCAGTTTGGGGAACTTGCAGGGAAATGTTAGCAACCGGCACCTCCGAAAAACCCCTGCGCGATCGACTAAATTTACCGCTACTCGCCCGCTACGAAAAACGCTACTGTTCCAAATTCTCGCGCATTGTTGCGACAACATCCACAGACAGAGAGCAACTCCTAGAATTGCTGTCGCCTCCGGTTCGGGTGCGAGGAAAACAAGATTTTTTTGTACCTCCCATAGATGTAATTCCTAACGGCGTGGATTTAACTCAATTTCCGTACCGGTCGATCGATCCGGGAGGACATACCTTAATTTTTGCAGGCGCAATGAACAATTTGCCCAATATTGACGCGGCGCGGTTTCTGAGTTTGCAAATACTGCCGCCTTTGCAGCAGCGCTATCCTGATGCTACCCTCACCTTAGTAGGGGCTTCGCCAGTCCCGGAAGTGCTCGCCTTGGGGGAACTTCCGGGAATTCAAGTAGTAGGCCAGGTGCAAAGGGTGGCAGAATATTTGCATCAAGCTGCTGTTTGTGTGGTGCCGATGCGGATTGGTTTTGGGATTAAAAATAAAACTTTGGAGGCGATGGCTGCGGGAACCCCCGTGGTTGGTAGCGATCGAGGTTTGGAGGGTTTAGCCGTCGATGGCGGCCCACAACTGATAAGGGCCTTGCGGGCGAACAAAGTTCAGGAGTATGTTGAGGCGATCACCAGTTTGTTTGAAAATCAGCAGCTAAGACAGGAGCTCTCTGTCAACGCTCGATCGCTCGTTGAAAGCCAATACACTTGGGATATCATAGGTCGGCAGTACGATCGGCTATTGCAATTTTAAACTCTAAATTCTAAAATCTAAATTCTAAAATGGGATGATGGAACACAAAATTAACCCCTCAAAAAATCGAGCCTTACCCCCAGAAAATCGAAAAGTTGCTCCTCCTCCGACAAGACGCCGTCGCCAAACCCGACGCCCCAAAAATCTTCAAGAGTCCCAGCTTCCAATACCTACTCCCCGAACTCGCGCCAGATATCCCTGGAAAAGACTGGTAGCTAATCTGACAGCCCTCAGCGTCTTGTGTGGCTGTGCAGCTTTGATGGGAGGCGGCGCTTGGCTGAGTTATCAGCTAATTGTCGATCCCAATGGCAACAGGTTGATCTCTCAGTTTGTGCCGGAATGGTCGCGCCTGCCTACAGGTAGCAGAGATTCGATCCAAACTCTCGATCAAATCAAAGCCAGCATCCGCAAATTGGGATTCGTAACCGGAGAACCCCTGCCTCTTCCCGTCGATCAATCCCGCGATAATTCTATTTCCGATTTGCTATTGCCGGTGATGGTAGAAAGAACTGTTAAGGCTTCTACTGTTTGCCAAAATCCTTGCCGTCAAATTGTCGAACTTCGGGTGTACAAGCGAGTACAGTTGCCCGATCGCAGTTCCGATAAAGAGCAGTATTTTCAGTTAGCAAGTTCTGTGAACGTAGAAGGCCCGGCGGAATCTTTTGTCATTACTTCTTTAGCTGACTCTACATCTGACAATCAAGCCTCGAATCAGTCCCTACCCCTAACAGAACTGCGCCGCTTTGACGGAAAGCCCCCCGCCTCTGGCATTTGGTTTAATGTCAGCGGTCAACTAAAGCGGGGCGACAAGAAAATTCCCTACGGACAAGTCGTTCGCTACAACCCCAGCCAAAATCATTTAATGCCACTGTTGGAGTGGGCGAGTGCGGCTGGACAACCGCCGAATTGGCAGCAAATTGTTAAGGGGGAAAACCCACAGTTGGCGATCGACCAAACAGTTGGTTTAGAGCCGCAATTTACCCTTTATCAAATTGGCCCGCGCAAATTTTTGCCGAACCCCGTTCAGTTAACCGCGATTTCTTTAGAAGAATTTGCCTTCAATGACGAGACTTACAAAAATGGGCTGCGACTTGCCAAAAGCGGGCTGTGGTCTCCAGCATTAAATGTTATGCGTGTGGCGAAGGGGAAAGCTGGCCAAAATTGGCCCGCCGTCGCGCAAGCTCAGCTAGAAACGATCGAATTTCACGCTAAAATTACTCGGGCTCAGGCGATCGCATCTTGGGCCAGTCCCGGTCAACAAGTTCTCGCAGAATTGATCGACGGCCGGTGGAGCGAAGCTTTGCAAGTATTTGAAGCCGATCCGAGCAACAGTCACGAAATTGCCACAACCCTCAAAAATGACGGCCGGCGGATCTGGAACCGCATAGACGCCGCCTTGAGAGTGAATGCCGCTGACGCCGATGTCAAGGCTTGGGGCGCCCTGATTATAGCTTCTCAAGACGGAGCTCGCGAGGCGATGAATTGGCTCGACCAGCAATCAGATACTGACAGCGAAACAAGAAATCGAATTCGGAATTTGGTCAACAAACTTCAGGAAGCAGTTTCTCAGGCTGAAAGTTTAGAAGCCCACAAAAGTCAAATTATGGGTTCTGCTACTTTAATTAACAGTATCAATCCCGCTGAGTGGCTGGAACCAGAACCGAAAAACGAGTTAAAATTGGCCGGAGAACAAGTTTGGTATCAGGTGCAAGTAGCGAGTTTTTACGATGGTAGCCGCTGGGTTAATTCGCCCTTTTCAGATGTAGAAGTGCGCTCTTTTCCTGCTACTCAAGTTAAGTGGCTCTGGGCGCGGCTGGGATTACTGGCTGACCCCAAGATTAAGATTGAGGTAGCGATGGCTAACGGTCAACAAAGAGTTGCTGTGGGAACGGTGAAAGCAGTGCAGATTCAAGACGGAAGTCTGCGCTTGCTGGCGGCGGTTGACAAGCGATCGTAATCTGGCAGAAAGCATTCGGCAGATAGAACAGTCCCGGAGGCACTCTTGACACAAAGAAACCGGGGTTTTTTACCATTTCTGCCGATTGCAACAGAAGTATTTTCGTAAAAAAACCCGGTTTCCTTCCACCCGTGCGTCCAAAACTAGGAATAAGGAAAATGCTTTCTTCTCCCCTTCCCCCAACTCCGAAAGAGGCGCAATCTCAAAACTCTTTCCCTCCCCACTTATCGCTCTTGGACAACCATGCAGACAAAAATTTTGTTAATTTAATTAACACAAGTTGCACACAAAAAACCCAGAGATGTCAAATCGCGCCCTTTTTAGAGAGTGCTGCAATCATCTGCCGTTTCACCGCTTTAGCCCAAAGCTCAAACTCCAAACTGTTGATATTGTTGATTTTCACTTCCTCAACAGGCTGAGTTGGGGCTTCTTTCTGTGCTGTAGTCTCCATTGTTTTTTTCCTCGTCCAAAAAATGTTAGTAGTCGATCACAAACGGTTAGCATCATACATCTATCTTATGAACTAATTCCTGCGATTAATTACACTAAAGGCAGAGATTTTACCCATAAGATGCAATAAATACATCTAGATAATGCAATTTACGAATTTAATGTAATAAAATCCTACAACCCTTGCTATATATAGGCTTTTCTTGACATTAAAATCTTACAATTTACATTGTATGGCACTATCCAACCACTACTTATGTTAGTAAAATTATTTTTTAATGAATGTATTGGCATATACAGCCCAAAATCATTTTATTGAATTCAGAGAGTGCCGTAAAGCCGATCGCCCGCATCTCCGAGGCCGGGTACAATATAGCCGTGCTCGTCCAAACACTCATCAACTGCCGCCGTATAAATCTGCACGTCAGGGTGTTGTTCGTGAAAGTGCTTAAGTCCCTCCGGCGCCGCCAGCAAGCACAAAAACTTAATAGACTTCGGATTAACTTCTTTCAGCCTATCCACTGCCGCCACTGCTGAATTACCAGTAGCCAACATCGGATCGACAATTAAAACATCTCGCTGTTCGATATCCTGGGGAACTTTGAAATAATATTCGATCACCATCCGAGTTGTCGGATCACGGTACCAACCAATATGTCCTACCCTCGCAGACGGAATCAGCTCTAAAATACTATCTAACAGTCCCTGACCTGCGCGCATAATTGAAATAATAACAATTTTCTTTTCTGCAGCTAGCACCGGTGCATTCATTTGGGCGATCGGCGTTTCTATTTGTTCGTATTTTAGCGGTAAATCTCGCGTCACTTCATACGCTAGCAGCATTCCAATCTCTTTCAGCAGTTGGCGAAATTTCGCCGTGCTCGTTTGAGTTTGTCGCATGAGAGTTAACTTGTGCTGTATCAAAGGATGGTCAATGACAGTAACTTTAGCACTCATTTTTTTGAATAATTAATTTGCTTTATTCTAACTTATCAGCCCTCAAGGAATTCTAGACGCAAAAAAACCTGGTTTCTGCCGCCCCTGCGTCCTGGACTACTTATATCAAACCCCTATTGAAAACACGAATATCGCGCGAATAAAATTACTTCTACACTTGCCTTTCATCCGCCCAGCGCGACACTAAGTATGCGAGGTTTGAAAATATACAAATATGTCATTATCTCGTTTCCTCTCCTTCCCGCACTCTTCCTAAGAACGCAGATCCGGGCCCAAAAGCCTCCCCACAGGTTTCGCTGTCTCGCGCTCCATCCAAGCCCATTAACACAGATCCGGAGCTTCGCCCCGAAATCTTCCGGAACTTTTACCAACAGATATGAATCTTAAGAAGTATCAACAAAAAACCTATTTTTTCGATTAATTCACTAATCGAAAAAAGCTGGATAGGAACTGCCCATGAGGTCATAAGCTTGGCTTGACTGGCTTTTCATCTTTCAACATGAAGGCGGTTATATCCAACTTTAAAACGCATTACCGAAATTCACTTCCATTTTTTTAGGGTGCTCCTAACACACAACTGAACTTATTAAGGAGAACATCCATGAAGTTTGTAAAACTATTGCTAGCTACGGCATTAATGACTGCTTCTATCAGCCCCGCCTTGGCTAATCCTGCCGTTCAAATTTTAGGTGCAAGCTATGGCGGTAGCGGTTGCCCCGATCGCTCTGCCAGCGTCAGCGTCAGCCCCGACGGTCAAGAACTCACCATCCTATTTGACAAATTTGCAGCCCAGGGAAATGTCTCAACACAAAGCCGGAAAAGCTGCAATCTGAGCATTCCCATCAAAGTACCCCAAGGCTACCAAATTTCTATCTACGATGCTGATTATCGCGGCTACGTTGCTCCCAAAACCACAGCCAACCTGCGAGCAGAATACTTTTTCGCTGGAGCGCGCGGCGCAGTTTTTAATCGGAATCTCAGCGGCGAAACTAACTACAATGTTCGAGATAGCTTAGCCACTGTAGCGAATGTTTGGTCTCGCTGCGGCGACAGTGTAAATATGAGAGTAAATGCTGCCATGACAGCCCGCGGTGCCGGCATGGCCACCGTTGACTCCTTCGATTTGGCTCATCGCGGTTTAGTTTATCATGTCAAATATCGCACTTGTCGCTAAGCAGCTTGTCGGGAGTGTAGTGTGAGGAATAGTTTTCAGGTTTGAATTTTGAATTTTGAGTTTTAAGTTGGAAGAGGGGATAATTTTCCCTCTTCCTTCTTGCTTCTTGCTTCTTCCCTCTTCCCTCTTCCCTCTTCCTTCTTCCCTCTTCCTTCTTCCCTCTTCCCTCTTCCCTCTTCCTTCTTCCCTCTTCCTTCTTGCTTCTTCCTTCTTCCCTCTAAAACACAGTGCCGTCACTTTCAATCTGAATTGGCGGCCCTCCACCAGCCCTCAATTCTGCCGCAATTTTCCGCCCCGCCGCCCAAGTTCCTCCTTGCAAAATCTTCACCAGCGGCAATTCTGTCGCACTCAAATGCAGCTTTTCTCGAATAGCTGCGGCAATTTTATCTAAAAGATTCACAGTCAGCGATCGCCATTCTACTATAACTTCCGAACCCGGCAAGTAACTCTGCTCAAAAATAGCCGAATCTTTGGCCCGCAGCAGCCCGATATCCAAACATAAACCGCCGTTGCGGTACTCAGGCAATCCCGTTAACTCATCCAATCCCGCGACTTCTAAACCAAGTTCTTGCAGCGGTTCCAACAGCGAATAAGTCAACCACTGGGAGAGTTTGTGAAACGGCACGAATTCATCTCCTAGATTTTCTCCTGTTAAAGCCGGATGTCGCCAAACATCGCCTAAATTAACGCCACCAATTGCATATCTTCCCGGCCAAATTTCCCCAAAACTTGTCAAAACAGCGTTCAACACGACCGTAGCATTCACAGTGTTGACTCCACAAACCCGATTGTCTAGCAAGTATTTTGCCAAATTGCCGGGACGCGGGTTTTCGCTGCCAAATAATAATGGGTGCTGACAAATCGCCTTTCCCAAACGCTGCAATAATTCTAATCTTCCTGTTAAACCAACTAGCGGATTGTCTCGACTTACCTGAAATCCAGCAGCTAAGGTTTCTAGTTTTAATTGAGAAAGTCCGCCAGAATCCGCTTGCCAAGGAAAATCGGGATTGCTAGAAAAAACACCTTGACAAAACATCCGCAAGCTGGCTATTGCTAACCCTTCAGAACGGCGGTAAATCAGCCCGGTTTCTGGTTCGCAATACTGCCAATCTGCACCAGCACCGGCATCGAGCAAAACGCTGATAATTGCTAAATCAAATTTGCTCTTAGCTTGCTCTATGAGCGCAAATTCTGCTAAAGCTGCATCCAATTCGGCGAGGCGCGGCAGGTTGCCGGCTTCAAAGTGTCGCCAGCGACTGTGAAAGGGAATGTTAAAATCGGGATACTGTTCCCGCGTTGTGTCAATTACATAATTTGCTGCTTTGTCGAGTTGGGATAAATCGACGCGGAAGTAGCGGAGTTTGTTCAGGCTGGCTAAATCAAAAAGCCGATCGCACTTTTGACGAATAGCAGCCGGCGTTCTCAGATATTCTACAGTCTCAAGTTCAATATTGTGCAACTTCATGTAACCAAACACCGATAAACATCGTTTTCTTGAAAAAAGTCAAACTGAGTGTAATCTAGAAGATTATCTAAAATCACATTTTTATCGATTTTGATCAGCTTATATTCCCACTTTGATCCGCTGACTTCGCGTTTTATTTGATCGGAAACTATGACCGAATTTCTTTCTCTCCCCGGAGATATTATTTTACTTAAATCTTCCAGCCTGTCGGCTATGTGAATATCTTTTCCGTAAGTGCAAGAGCGAAATATATATAAATTTCCCTTAGCAACTCCCACCGACAAACCGCAAGGTATTTGATTGGCGTGAATAAAAAGTTTCCAATTCTCGCACAAACTTTCCATTGCCGCTAAGGCTGAGTGAGCTTCCGGGAAAGTCAACAAATGCGAATCGCCAACAATACTCCGAATTGTGCCACCATATTCTTCGCAGATTGTTTTTTCAAAAGTATCAAAGTTGGTGAGCAAATATTCCACATCTTTGATAGAATTAGATTCTTGATAAGCTATAAAACCTCTCAAATCAGCTTTAATTATGGCTTGATTCTTGATGATTCGCGTTTTGTAACTTTGGTCAACTTTGTAAACTTTTTCAGGTTCGCTCATCCCTTTCAAAGAAAACTCGTTAACAAAAGACGTTTGCACTTCTGCTTTATTGAGCGCCAGCCATGCTGCTTGGGACAAATATATTTCATCCGGCGGAGTTACTGATTCTATGCGCGCTGTTAAATTCACAGTATCGCCAAAGATATCTTTATCTTGATGCAAGACATCTCCTAATGTAATCGACACGCGAATAGCCAATCGTTCGTCGTTTGCCTTGCTAGATTGTTGCGCTCTCAATTCTTGCTGCATTTCTATGGCTGCTACAGCCGCTGCTGTGACGCTGGGAAAAATTATCCAAAATGAATCACCTTCCCCTTTAATCACGCTGCCTTCATTTCTGGTGCTAATATCTGAAACAAAAGTTTTATGCTCGTTTAACAAACTACTCAAGTCCGACTGAGATAATTTTTTGACTCTGACGGTATATCCGCAAATATCTGTTTTTACGATCACAGTAGAACGCAAATTAGCCATAACCTACCCTGACTGATCAAAAACCAGCAATAATTTTATGTGGCCAAGACGCGAGAGTTCGCGTCCGATCGCGTCTTGGCCCTCTCAATCTCCTAAATCGCGTCCGATCGCTTCTGCAAGAATTGTAGCATCTGGCACAGGGTCTGGCGTGTAGTAGCCGGCGGCTTTTTTGGCGACAATTTCGACTTGTGCGTCTGCGGGAATCCAATCTTCTGGAATGGGGATGCGATCGACCACCTGAATGCCAGAATTGATAATCGCATTGTATTTCATATCGCTCATAGAAACTAAACTGTCTATTCGAGAGATACCCAACCAGTGCAGCACGTCTGGCATTAGTTCTTGAAACCGCATATCTTGAACTCCCGCAACGCATTCAGTGCGCGTAAAATAGGCATCAGCTCGATCGCCGCCTGCCTGCCGTTTTCTGGCATTGTACACCAAAAACTTAGTCACTTCCCCCAAAGCTCTCCCTTCCTTGCGGAAGTAAACAATTACCCCAGAACCGCCTGATTGTGCCGTTTCGATGCAAATTTCAATCCCATGTACCAAATAAGGGCGGCAAGTGCAGATATCGGAACTGAAGACATCTGAACCGTTGCATTCATCATGTACACGTACCGCCAACTGCTTGTCCGGGTCAGAAATATTCGCGACATCGCCAATAATATAAACCGTCGTTCCGCCAATTGGCGGCAAGAAAACGTGCAAGTCCGGCCGCGTCACTAAGTCCGAGAACATTCCGCCTGTTTGCTCGAACAGGACACGGCGAAGAACGCTTTCTTGGGCACCGATTCGCCGAGCAATTCCAGGCAAATACCACACCGGGTCGATCGCAATTTTAGTTACTGCTAAATTGCCACCTTCTTTGACTATTTTGCCATCAATTTGCACTCGCCCCTTAGCGATAGCATCTTGCAATTCCGGCATATTAATGTGAGCTTTAGTGACAGCAATTGTCGGTCGAATATCATATCCCTGCTGGAGAAATGAAGTATAAACTTCGCTGACCAAACCCCCAAACGGATCGAGAGAAACAATCAAATTGCGATCGCCCCAACTCGGGTGCGGCCCGATGTGTGCCGCCGGAGAGGTGTTGGTAAAGTCCGGGCGGTGATCTGCTTGGAGTGCGCCGGAAGCCACTGCTAGCGCGCGATAAACAGAGTAGGAACCCGAATGAGTGCCGATCGCATTCCGGTGAGACGATTTAGTGAGGCTGCCAATCACAGGCCCCCGTTGCAGCGGATCGATTTCTCCCCAGTAAATGGGATGAGGTTTTGTACCCGATCTGTCGGGATGGGATGTTAAAACTATATGCTTTGGTTTTGACACAGTTGTTTTTGGCTCTTGCTATGGATGCTGCTGTTAGTTGAAAGTCAAATGGCAAGTTGAAGCAGTGATTTATGATAGCAAAAGGATTCAGGGTCTGAAAGTATCCGGCATAGCCAAACTCGTGAAGCTGACTTGCGCGCTTTCCTCAAAAATATAAAAATTTTATATTTCTGCTTCAGCGATCAGGGCTGCCCTACCAACAACAAAGCTACATATTTAATCCAAGTTTCTTTAGCGATTCTATTTCATTTGTGCATGAGATTTTTTTGAACTAACCACAGAGGGCGCAGAGGACGCAGAGCCTCTAGTAAAGAGATAAAGAGGAAAATAGAGACGTTCACAATTCCTGCAAGGGTTGCTATAGTTACAACTGGTAGCGCTGAATTATCAAGAAAATACATACTAACTCACAAAATTAATGTTGCCAAGTACATCTAATTGTTGGCTAAAAAATAGTCGCGTACCCGCGTCTCTTCTAGAGATGCAATCGATCGCCCCGTCAGCTTCTACTGTCGCAACAACGGGGAGTGAGAACAATTTATGTGCGGTGGATATAGAAATTGCAGCGGGTACAATCGCCCAAATTATCCCAGCAGGTACAAAACCTGTATCCTCCTCTGGAGATATCTCAGTTGTAGATTTGCAGGGCGGCTTAGTTTGGCCTTGTTTTGTGGATATGCACACCCATTTAGACAAAGGACACATTTGGGAACGATCGCCCAATCCCGATGGAACTTTTGCCAGCGCGATCGAAGCAGTGGGCGCTGATGCCCAAAAAAACTGGAATGCAGAGGATGTTTACCGGCGGATGCAGTTCGGCCTCAAATGCAGCTACGCCCACGGAACCAAGGCCATCCGCACTCACATAGACAGCGCAGGCGAACAGGGAAACATTAGTTGGGGAGTATTTGAAGCCCTGCAAGCCGAATGGGGCGATCGGCTGATCTTGCAAGCAGTTTCCCTGGTTTCCCTCGACTATTTCCTGACACCAGCCGGCGAAAAATTAGCCGATCGCATTGCCCAAATCGGTGGCATTCTCGGCGGAGTCGCCTATATCAACCCCGACTTAGACAAACAACTCGATCGAGTTTTTGCCTTAGCCAAAGAACGAAATTTAAACCTCGACTTCCACACCGACGAAAACGACGATCCAGAATCAACAACACTGCGAGAAGTCGCAAAAACCGCCATCCGTCATAATTTTGCAGGTCAAATCATCTGCGGACACTGCTGTAGTTTAGCAGTACAACCCCCCGATTTAGTAACAGAAACCCTGGATTTAGTCAAGGAAGCAAATATTGGCATTGTCAGCTTGCCGATGTGCAATCTTTACCTACAAGACCGACAATCTGGGCGTACACCGCGCTGGCGGGGAGTCACGCTGCTGCACGAACTCAAAGCAGCAGGAATTCCCGTTGCAGTTGCTAGCGACAATTGCCGCGATCCGTTTTACGGATTTGGCGACCATGATGTTTTAGAAGTCTTTAATATGGCAGTCCGCATCGCTCATTTAGATAGGCCTTGGGAAGATTGGCCGCGCACAGTCACAAAAACACCAGCAGATTTAATGGGATTGCCGAATCTAGGAAAAATTGCCGTTGGTTTACCAGCAGATTTGATTTTGTTTAAGGCGCGAAAATTCAGCGAACTGTTATCGAGGTCACAGCGCGATCGCACAGTTTTGCGGCAGGGGAAAGAAATTGATACAACCTTGCCAGATTACCGCGAACTCGATGATTTATTAGCAACTTAAATCTGACATTTTGCACCAATATCAAGAACAGGCAAGATGCCTGTTCCACAAAAGATGAATTTTCGTTCTACTCGTTACTAGGCTCTGCCTGGTAACGTATATCTGGAGGCTCTGCCTCCAATTTTCCTGACCGTAATGCGAGGCAGAGCCTCTAGATATCGGTTCCCAGGCAGAGCCTAGGAACCAGTTAAACACGCACTATAGATTATCAACCAACGTCCCTTCTCTTTTCTTCCTTCGCGTCCTTCGCGTCTTCGCGGTTCGTTAAAAAAAATATCTTTCACCAAGCATTTAGCATTGCTATCTTGTCAATTTCCCACTAATTTGATATAAATATAAAAGCTAATTTTAGTGAGGATGTTTTAAGTGAAAGCAGTTATTTTATTGTCGGGAGGGCTAGATTCCTCAACAGTTTTGTATCAAGCCAAAGCCGACGGCTGCGAGTGTTACGCTATTTCCTTTGACTACAAGCAAAGACATCGGCGGGAGTTGGAATCAGCAAGGGCGATCGCACTTTCGGCAGCGGTTAAGGCACATCAGATAGTAAACTTTGACTTAACTCTTTGGGGCGGTTCCGCTTTGACGGATGATGAGATGGAATTGCCGATCGATCGCACTCTGGGAGAAATGTCTCAAAACATCCCAATTACCTACGTTCCTGCTAGAAATACGATCTTTCTCAGCTTTGCCCTCGCCTACGCCGAAACTCTAGAAGCCGATCGCATTTACATCGGTGTCAACGCTTTAGATTATTCCGGCTATCCCGACTGTCGCCTCGATTACATCCAAGCCATGCAGGAAGTATTTCGGTTAGGAACAAAGCAGGGTCGAGAAGGAAATGCTATTAATATTATCACACCTTTGATCGAACTTAAAAAGACAGAAATTATTCAATTAGGCAACAAATTAGGAGTACCTTGGGAGCACACTTGGTCTTGCTACGCAGGCGGGGAAAATGCCTGCGGCGTTTGCGATTCTTGTCGGTTGCGGCTGGCAGCTTTTGAGGAATTGAGGCTGAAAGATCCGGTGGCTTATGCTTAAACAGTATTCCGAGTCGGCGGTTGAAATTGCTCCTCCCTAAACTCTCGTTTCTCTCTAAGAGACTAAAGAATAAACGGGGTTGCTAACTCAGATTTGGTATAAAAAGTTGCGCTATTTTGATCGCCCTTTTCATCAAAATCTTAATGAGAAAATTTTCCCACACTACTCAACCCGCTATTCTTTCGCCCTTTCCCCACAACTTCGTCATCGGCTGCTGCAACTTCATCTAAAGCTCGATCGCCCGCCGCCCCTGACAACAAGTGAATTTGAAGTTGATCCAACCGCGGCCCGGACACAGAAACAACCGTAAGTTCCACATTTTCGCCGCGCCAAACTTCCCCCACCGCCGGCATTCTTTGCAACTGATAACTCAGAAAACCTCCGATTGTCTGATATTCGTCAGTTACTGGCAAATCCACATTCAATATTTGATTCACATCATCTAAATTTAACTGCGCTTGCACTAAAAAAGTGCGATCGTCCAATACTTGCAAAGCAATTTCTTTGCTGTCGGATGACTCGTAGCTGCGGCCGATAATTTCGGCTATCAAATCCCTCAGCGTCACTAACCCGGAAATGCCACCAAATTCATCGACTACGATCGCAATTTCTTCTGACGAACTCTGCATCAAAGGCAGCAGTTCCCCCAGCAGCATCATCTCCGGCACAAACCTCACCGAACCCATCCAAGTTACAATTGGCGTGTCGGGAGATAGCAAACCTTCAGCTAGGGGTTTTGCAAGTTGTTTGAAGCCAATAATACCGATAATGTCGTCTAAAGAATCTCCCGTCACGGGATAGCGGGAGTGGTTAGAAATCGCCATTTCGTCCAGCAAAGTTTGAAAGGTTGCCGTCTTGGGAAGTGCGACAATGCTAGGCCTCGGCACCATTACTTCTTCTACCCAAACTTCGCCAAATTCAAACACGTTGTTGAGCAATTCTCGCTTTTCTGCTTCCAAGCCGCTGGATTCGCTGGAAGTAGCTATAATTAATTGCAGTTCTTCGGGAGTAACCGGCCGATGCCTTAGATCGTATTCGATGCCCGCAAACCGCAACAGCGATCGAGTAGATTGATTGAGAAACGACACAAAGGGCTTGAACAAACGGGCAATCAATAAACTCGGAGGCCCTAAACTTCTGGCTAACTGTTCGGAATACAGTAAGGCTACAGATTTGGGAAAGAGTTCGCCCAGTACGATTTGCAGGTAAGCTAGCAACAAAAAAGTTACTATTGATATGCTAAAAGAATGAGCGATCGCCGACTTGATGTAAATTGGCAGTGGCAAATAGCCGATCGACATTCGCACTAGCACGGCGATCGTACTTTCCCCAATCCAGCCCAGAGCTAAACTAGAAAGAGTGATTCCCAACTGCATTGTCGAGAGCAATCGCTCGATACTTTGCTGCAAAGATTGCACAGTTAAAGCTGCAACGTCGCCAGCTTCCACTAACTGATTGATGCGCGATCGGCGTACCGTCACCATCGAAAACTCAGCCGCCACAAAAAAAGCATTAATCGCAATCAGCAACAGCACTGACAGCAACCGCGACAGCACCTCTGTCAAACTCATCGCGGGTAAATCAGATATCTCCTGCACTCTCGCCCCTAAAAGTGACACAATGCTCCCTAAAAAAACTTTCTCGATCAAACCTGAGAATCACTTTGGAGGTTTTGCTCCTTTTGTTTTACTTCGCCACTGGAATGCCAGATATTTGCAACTGAAGTTTTTGACCGGGATAATCTGTCAGCGTCAACGAAACTTCCTTAGCATTTTCTAGCAAAGCTGTGGGAATACTCACCGTACCGTAAAACACCTGCCCGTTGGGGGGTAGTTCCGCCGGCAAATCCTCGGCAGTCGCGCTCAGGGCCCGGCCACGATCGTCAGTGACGTTCAAGAAACTGTAGAGAAACCTCACAGCTTGGGAGCCTTCATTTTTCATGCTCACGTCTAGCAGCATGGAATTGTTGCGCTGACTGGCCGCGCTTACTTCCAGGGTTATTCCCCCGTCGCGACTGTTCAGGGGAAACTTGGCGCTGACATTTTGTGCAGCGGGTTTTTTGGCCGGGGCTGGTTTAGAGCTTGGCTTATCTGTTTTAGTATTTGCCCCGGCCGTTTTTTCGGGATCGCGACCTTCTACCCGTGCTTTGACGGTTGTGAGAATGTCTTTTTCTTTCAAAATTTTCACTTGGTCTTTGCTAGCCGGAGTTGCAGGCTTGCCGCTGCCAGCATTGTTGCTGGGACGAACATCGGGTTGAGTCGTTCCTTGCAAGGCTTCGCGGCCTATAGTAAATCCCCAAACAGAACTCGTCACGCCTGCTCCAAACATTAGAGCGAGCAGAATTAGAGTCAGCACTACCGTCGAATTCACTGCCATTGCCTATAAGTTTATGCCGAGTCGTAGAAACTGCTTTGTCCGGTCGATCAGCTCCAGCACAGTGGCTAACAGGCGATCGGGGAATCAGCAGATCTAAAGATCTTGATTTTTGTTCTCTAGTTCTAGCACGGACTGAGAAATTATGTTATACTTCATTTTCAGTTAGGTCGAACAAATCGACTTAACGGCAGTTGGCCGAGCGGTTTAGGCAGCGAACTCATAATTCGCCCCAGGCAGGTTCAACTCCTGCACTGCCGATTTAAAATCAATCACGACGCTCCGCGCTCCGCGCGCGAAAAACCCCGTTTCTTCCTAGATACTTGGTTGCTCAAGCCAATATTCTTGGAGAATGCTGGTTTATGGTGCCAAAAATCGGTAACGACACTAAAAAGCCGATTTCTGCCCGCTGCGACGGGAGCATCTCATATTTGTAAAAACACTTCTTCTTCCTCCTTCCTTCTGACTCTTTCCTCCTGACTCCTGGCTCCTGGCTCCTAACTCCAATTTTGGGCTTGGCTGCTTTCATTGAGATGCTCCCGCTGCGACTTTGATGATAAAACGGCTTTTTTTAACGTTTCTGCTGGCGACAACGAAGTATTGCTGCGAAACAACCCGGTGAATTGCCACCCGTGCGCCCCAAACTCTCAATCTTTTTGTAGGGCGTTGCTCCTAGCGCGCCCAAAATATACTAATTTAGCTCAACAGTTCAGTTTTGCCCCATTTAAAATCTAAAATCTAAAATCTAAAATCTAAAATCCTATTATCCCTTAATTAACTCCACTCCGTCGCGCCCGTCGAGTTCTTGAACGTAAACCTTAACTTGTTCTTCCTTTGCTGTCGGCAACTTTTTACCCGTAAAATCTGGCTGAATCGGTACTTCTCGGTGGCCACGATCGACTAATACCGCCAACCAAATTTTCTCCGGCCGCCCGTAATCATTTACCGCATTCAAAGCCGCTCGACTCGTTCTGCCTTTATATATAACGTCATCTACCAACACCACAGTTTTGCCCGTCAAATCGAAAGGAATTTCTGTTTTAGCCGGTGTCCGCATCGCAACTCGATCCAAGTCATCTCGGTAAAAGGTAATATCCAAAGCGCCCACGGGTACTTTGACTTGTTCGAGGACTTCAATTTGATCCGCCAAAATTTGAGCTAAAGGCACTCCTCTACTATGAATGCCCAACAGCACTAACTCCGAGGGATTCCCTGATTTTTCGACAATCTGGGAAGCGACGCGGGTGAGAGTGCGCCTCACTTCATTAGGGGATAAAATTTGGATAATTTTAGTCATTGTTGGCTGCGAGCTAATTGTTGGCTGTGGGCGGATCGAACAATTTTAGATTTTAGATTTTAGATTTTAGATTGACTTTACAGATGAATTTGGGGGTTTGAACAAAGGCCTAAACTTTTTTTGGCTTTTGTCTGTGGCCGCTCTCTGTCTGCTGCAGACTTACCCCAAACCGATGAAAAGCAGATGCTGCGATTGCTTGGCTGAGGGCGAACAATGACAGAAATACGTTATTTATGCTTCCTGGACTGTTCGGGTGAGGTCATCAGTTAGCGGCTCAAACCTAATAAGGTATAAAAAAGCAATGATAGTCCCAACCAAATCAGAAAGCAATACCGAGTTAATTGCAATGCTTGGCAAATTAACTGCGCTGTGATAGGGTAAACCGGCTCGCCTAACAGCGGTTTGTGTTTGAGAACTCCGCGATAGGAATTGGTACCTCCTAGTTGCACTCCCAAGATGGCGGCGTAAACGCACTCGCTCCAACCGGAATTGGGACTGGCATCTTTAACAGCATCTCTCTGACAAATCTGCCAAATGTAAATTGGTTTGCCAGATATAACGGCTAAAGTAATCACTGTTAGCCGGCAAGGAATCCACGTCAGCACGTCTTCTAGTTTGGCGCTAAACCATCCTAAATCTGTGTATGGCGCTTCTTTGTAGCCGATCGTAGAATCTAATGTGCTGGCTGCTTTGTAAGCGAGCGCCAAGGGGACTATAGCACTCGCCCACATCGAGTTAGGATCGATCGGCGAACCGGTAACACTTAATAATAGATGCGGCAGACCGAACCCAAGTAAGGCATAAAATAGCGGTGCTGTCACACCATCGACTGCATTCTCTGTTACAGTTTCTAACAATGCTCGCAGAATTTCTGGCTCGGATAAGTTTTCGGTATCCCGGCCGACGTAAAGGCTCAACCTTTCTCGCGCCTTGACTAAATCTCCAACATTTAAAGGTGCGAGCACATCCTCCGCAGCCGCCCTCAAACTGCGACCTGCAAAACAGCTTGCCAGCAAAATGGTGTCTAGGGCAATACCGAGAAGAGGATGCACCCAACTAGCAGCTTGGACGATCGACCAACTGACAGTATAACTGCCTAGAATCACCCCGATCGCTAGTATTGTACCAGCACATCGTAGCAGCAGTTTGTGCCGAGCTCCTGCGGGATGCTCGCCTGCTTCAGGCATTTTGCGGGCGGGATTATTCCATATATTAAAGACAAGTCGAGTATAGCGGTCGATCGCCCAACCCATCGCCTGCACCGGATGTGGCCAACCCCAAGGATCGCCGATCGAATAATCCAACACCGCAGCTAAAATCAAAACAGGAAATTCATCCGGCATCATTATATATTGTGTCAAACTTGATAGGCCATCAATCGATTTTAGATTTTAGATTTTAGATTTTAGATTAAAGAATTGAAGAAAGCGACCCCACCAATCAATCCGAGGGCTGGCGATCGGGTGCGAGGATCTTTTTTCTCACTCCACGGATGAATCCGGGGACACCGAACCATCTTCCTTGATTGTCACAGCAGGAGCGATCGCCGGATCGAGCAGATTTTAACTCCTCCTACCCTTGCGGACTTTGATTTTTTGAGGGGCGATTTTATAGTAGAAGGAAGAAGGGAGAAGCAATAAAGGCAAGGGTTTGAGCAATTCAAAACCTCATCATCATCAGGCGTGGTTGCTCTAAATGCTGAGATTACTTTCGTCGCGCAGCAAGTGTACGTTCTCCTCCCAATTAACACCGTCAAAGGGTAGGATCTCAAAGTGTTTGATAGCATCGTCGTCAAGACAGCGGACGTTGACATCGAAATGATTGGGATGCGATCGGGGGCGATAGAACGAGTGAATGCCGCAAATTCGGCAGAAAGTATGTTGAGCAGTTCCTGTATTAAATGTATAGGTTGTCAAAACATCTTCGCCGCTGAGCAAGGTAAAACGTTCCGGCGGGACAATGAGGTGCAAAAATCCTTTCTTTTTACAGATAGAGCAGTTGCAATCAGATGCTTCGTGTTTGTCAACGGCGACACGGAAGCGGACAGCTCCGCAGTGACAGCCGCCAAAGTAGGTAACAAGTCTTGCGTCCATGTGTGATTGCTGGCGATCGAATGAATGAACTTACCATTTAAATGATAAAGCTAGTTTCTTCCCCAAGAGCCGCTTGCCAACTGCGGACATCATAGTATAAGTCTTCGAGGGAAATACTGTACAGCGCTTCGGCAAGTTTTTTGTGCAATCGGTTCCACAAACTGAACGTTACCCAGTCCTCTGCTTGCGTCGAGTCTGGAAAATGTCGAGGTAAAGGTTCAATAGTTTCACCTACAGCCTCTAAGATTTGTCCTAAAGAGATTTGAGCTGGCTGGCGGGCTAATTGATATCCTCCTTGAGAACCCCGAACGGATTGGACTAAACCGGCTCGTCGCATTTCAATCAGCAATTTTTCTAGATACGGAGCTGGTAACTCCTGTCGCTTCGCTATCGATTTCACCGATGTCGGGCCATAGCGAGGTTGCAAACTTAGATCCAGTAATGCTTTGACACTGTAGTGTCCGCGTGTGGTTAACTTCATGGGATTTTAAGAGCGGGGCAAATATTCAGCTAGCTGATAGCTGATAGCTTATGCTACCGAGTTTAGAGATTGCTCGCACCGGCTGCAGCTACTCCTCAAGAAAGACTCCAGGTTGTTAAAAATATTTAGATAATAGTGGTTAACAATTGAGCCGATCGGTGTAATATGGTTTTACGACCAGCTATAAAGCTAAAGTTTCTTGGTCAAACCAAAAACCAACCGAGAAAAAATCTGTACACCAGTTGAATATTTCAGGACTCAGTAAATGGCTAAAAAGAAAAATATCGAACCCCTTGAAGGCGAAGATCTGATCAAAAAGGTCAAAGACCTAGAGAACCTTACCAAGGAAGAAAAAGCTAGAGCCTGTGGCTACTACACCGTTACCAAGAACGGCGTAGAACGGGTCAACATGATGAAATTCCTGAATGCGCTGATTGATGCAGAAGGCATTCAGCTAGACGGGAAGCAAAACGGCAATGGACGTGGTGGACGCTCTGCCAGCTATCGGATTAGCGTTCAATCTAACGGTAACTTACTGATTGGAGCTGCCTACACCAAACAAATGGAACTCCAGCCGGGAGATGAATTTGAAATCTCTTTGGGACGCAAGCACATTCACCTGCGCCAAATTGATCGAGAAGAAGAAGAAGTATCTTAGGCCTTTACGACTTGCTTTGACTTCTTGCTTGAACTGGTTGGTTGGACTTCAAGCATTGACTGCAAGCAGAGAGTTGGCTCGGAAATCTTTTTGTGAGCCCAAAACAGTATGGCTTCTATAGATGGCAATGGCTCGACAAAAGCCACTGCCACCACTTTATATTTTCCGAGAATACCTATTCTCGCCCCTCGCTATATCCGTTTGGAGAAGCGGGGGATTTTCCGCGTACCTGTTAAATAGAAGTTCGGCAAGGGATGGTGTAGCAGATTTAACAGATGTAAGGGATGGATGTTTGGCAGCCGATTATGTACGGGATTGAACCGATGTAACGGATGAACCGAAGAGCTTTCAAGGAAGAATTAGGTTTGGTTGAGGTAGGAAACCCACCACAGCAAGAAAATGGCGGAGGTATTCTCAGCTAACAGTGCGTAATACCAGTTGAAAAAAAGAATGCCACTGTAGAGAAGCTCCAAAGCACGAGCTTGATCATTCATTCCCAATTATTTAACCTAAAATCTAAAATCTAAAATCTAAAATTCTATAAGTCTCGTGCTTGCTCCTGATTTGTGGGTGTGTGGGAGGTGTTTTGAGCACAAGCAAACAGCCTCGATCGCCCGTAATGTCGTTTCCGGTTGCATCGGAATAATAAAATCGAGTCAACAGTTAACACTCAACCATTCAGTTTTTAGACCCGCCCGTCAACAGCCAAAAGTCAACAGTCAACAATAATTCCGGTGCAACCGGAATTGATATAAGTGAAATTACAGGCTGGAACAGTTAAAGTGTTAGGGAGCAATTAGTCACCAGCCTATGCCGTTGCCGGGATTCGCGAGCAAAACTTCTCAACACCAAACAAAAATCCCCCTGCCTCGCCTTCTAGCGGCCTCTTTTGTGCTGCAAATCGTCGTGGCAGTCGAGATTGTCGGGTATGTGTGCTTTGGCAACGAAGAAAGAGTAGTGGAAGAGTTCGCCCAGGAAGTGATCGCAAAGACGGGTAAGAGAGTTGAAGAAAAGCTAACTGCTGTTGTTGAAAATGCCCACTGAGTAAATCAACTTAACGCCGAAGCGATCGAGCGCGGTGAATTAAACTTACAGTTAGAAAGGCCCCAGCCTCGGGGAGAAAAGTTCCGTTGGTAGCAAATGCGATCTTTTCCAAGCATTCAGTGGATATCCTTCGGTACAGGAAAATCAGGAGAATATCTCGGCAGTTGGCGCAACCACATCCACAACAGCTTGCCTATTGTCGCAGCTAACAAGTCTACCAACTCTCACAACATATACTAAGCTACAGACAGCCTAGGCACTCGCACCGCTAAATTAAAGGCAGAACCGGCCACCTACGATGCCCGCCTGCACCCTTGGTACAAAGAAGCTGTCGCAGCGAACAAACAAAGCGATTTGGACGAGTATTTATCCGGGTTTTACTCCTGGGACTGTTTTTATTGCTGCCAGCCCACCGATTCGCGATCGAAATGGTAAAGTGCTGGGAGTTAGTGCAGTAGACTTTTCGCTCTTGGGTCTTCAGCAATATCTCGATCGCATCAAGCTTAGCAAAACGAAACCAATTTTCGCGATCGAACGATCGGGCTTCCTGGTTGCCAGTTCGAGTCAAGAATCACCCTTTAGAAAGATGCCGGGAAAGCCGCAACTACAGCGGCTGAATGTTTTAGACAGCCAAACTCCTGTCATTCGCACCGCAGCTAAATATTTATACGAACTCTTCGGGGGCTTTGGCGACATTAAGCAGCGACAACAACTGAAATTTAGCCGAGACTGGGAGGAATATTTTGTGGAAGTGCTGGGGTTTTCTGATGTTTACGGTTTGAACTGCCTGATTGCGATCGCAGTTCCCAAATCCGATTTCCGGGGGGAAATTAACAGAAATACCAGACTACAATTTTACTTTGTTTGGTGGCGCTGCTGCGACCATAGCCGTGAGATGGCCTAACGTCCTCGCTCAGATGCTCAATACATTATTATAATTATCATGGTTGATTTGCAGCTAATAATTTAGTGTTTCACTTGGCTTTTGTCCAGCTACAGTTAACCCCCCCGATCGCCCTTTTGGTAAGGGGAAATCGAGGGGGTTAACTGTTATACGATTTTCGATTTTCGATTGAAGAATCGGGAATGACTGAGAACTACCAGAGTTTGAAGCACGGGGCTACAGTTGCGTTTTTTGGGGGAAACTGGTGTTATTTGTCAAGTGTCTGAGGATATTAAGCAGGGTTCGCTTCGGCTTGTCTTTGCAACAAGCGGGCAATTTCAGCTTTTTCTACAAGTCCGACAAGGACACCATTTTCGCGAATGACGGGTAGTTCTTGTACTTTGAGTTGTTCCAGGAGGGTGACGACTTCGAGGAGCGATAATTCTGGTTTGACGGTTGTGGAAAACTCGATCGGCTTCAGGAGTTCTTTCACTAAAACTTCGGGCCACTGTCCAGTAGGAATGCTTTTGAGGTCGTCAAGGTCGATCGCCCCTACCAATTGTCCGGCATCATCTGTTGCCAGGAACCTGCGCCAGGTTTGAGCGCTACCGATCACGTAGTTGTTGGCAAATTCTCTGAGGGACAAGTCTTGGGAGACGATCGGACTTTCGGGGGTCAAAGCATCTGCGGCTGTCAGCCCTGCCAGTTTATTTTGGACTGTGGCATATTGGGCAGATTGACCAGCATTTTGCAATAAGAACCAACCGATTACTAGATTCCAAATATTGCCGAATATGCCTGTAGCAATGGCAATCCAACCAATGATCTGACCGACGCGGCTAGCAAAAATTACACCTTTGTAAGGGTTGCCGGTAATTTTCCAGACGATCGCTTTGAGGATGTTGCCACCGTCGAGGGGCAAACCGGGAATTAAGTTAAATAAGGCTAAGACTAAGTTGATCGAAGCTAAAAGTCCGACGATGGCGCCTGCGGGGCCTGTGAGACCAGCACCGATGCCGATCGCTGTTAACAAACCGGATAACAATAAGCTGACCAACGGGCCTGCAATGGCTACCCAAAATGCTTCGGCTGGGGTTTTAGATTCTCTTTCTAAATTAGCCAGTCCGCCAAACAGAAATAGCGAAATCGATTTCACGCCAATTCCCTGTTTAATGGCTACCCAACTGTGTCCTAATTCGTGGGCTAAGACCGAAGCAAATAACAGCAACGCTGTGAATAATCCCAGCATCCAGGGCGCTACGGGGCCCAATGTAGGAAACAGGGCAGCGAGTGCACCGCCGTATTGCCAGGTTACTAAACCCAGAACTAAAAACCAAGATGCGTTGACAAAGAAGGGAATCCCAAACAGGTTGCCGACGCGAAATGTACCGTTCATAATGGCTACCTCTAATTTTACGAATGAGAGGTTTTTCTCTCTGTCTCCTTATCGTAACGAAACGTAACGGCGATGTTAATGCTTCAATTAGGGTGTTATCCGTCTGTGGAGGTTCGGTTTGCGGAATAATCAACGCCGACTGCGGTTTGGCCCGCTAGGGGTTAAAAATGCTTATCTCAAAACGGAAGTTCTCGCTATCAGGCTTGAGGAGGATATCTTTTTAAATTTTCTGTTTTAGTTTTGAGTCGGTTTTAACTCAAATCTTGCACCTCTGTGATGAACAGGCAAGATGCCTGTTCCACAACAGATGAATTTTCTTTTTGCACCTCTGTGATGGACAGGCAAGATGCCTGTTCCACAACAGATGAATTTTCTTTCTTGTGGAGCGTTGCTCCTAGCCCGCCCATAAAAGCCTGATTGAGAATGGTGCAACCTGTGAGTTTCAAGCAGATTTAGCTATAATGACTTACCCTAAGAATAATTTAGGTGCTAATCATTATGCCAGAATCTTTTTTGCTTGGTCGGCTGCTGCTGCAATTCAACAGCGAAGCGGCTGATATTATTACAGACTTATCGGCTGTTGCTTTAACTCCCGATGGCAATTTGTGGGTGGGTTCCGATGAAACGACTTCGATCGAGCGTTTGTCGCCTGTCGCGCCTCATATTTTCGGAGAACATCAAAGATTTGCGATCGCAGATTTTCTCGATCTTCCGGGAAAATCCGAAATCGATATCGAAGGAATGGATTTCAGCAGCGATTATCTTTGGCTGGTCGGTTCTCACAGCACAAAACGCAAAAAAGCTAAAGGCAAAGACGCCGAAAAAGACATTGAAAGATTAGCAACAATCGAGACAGAAGTCAACCGCTATTTGCTGGCGCGCATTCCTATGAAAGACGGGATTTTGTGCGAGTCAATTTCTGATCCAGACAATGAAAGGGAACAGAAAGTTGGGTGCCTTCAGCGGACAGAAACGGGCAATTTGCTGACAGACGCGCTCAAAGATGACCCCCACCTCGGTCTATATTTATCTGTGCCGATTCCGAGTAAAGAAAATGGCTTTGATATTGAAGGGTTGGCGGTGCGGGGCGATCGCATTTTGCTCGGCTTGCGGGGGCCAGTGCTGCGAGGCTGGGCGATAATTTTAGAAATAGAAGTTGAAGAGGCAGAACCGGGAGTTTTAAGGCTTAAGGAAATTGGAAAAGGAGGGAAATTGTACAACAAACATTTTGTTGATTTAAACGGTTTGGGCGTGCGAGAATTGTGCTGGAATGGGAAAGATTTGATTGTTTTAGCGGGGCCGACGATGACTTTATCGGGGGCGACGAGGGTTTTTCGGTTGAAGGAAATTTTAGGGCGATCGGGCGACAGTATTACTGGACAAGATGGGGGAGATTTGGAGGTATTGTTTGACTTGCCTTTTAAGGTTGGTACTGACAATGCTGAGGGATTGAGCCTGTTTCCGTATTTGGGGGGGCAGAATTCGCTGTTAGTGGTTTACGATTCGCCGGATGCGGGGAGAATGGTGGATAAAAATGCTATTCTTGCTGATGTTTTTAAATTAGGTTCGTAGTAGTAGGGTGCGTGATATTCGTCGTTGACTTTAGCGGTTAAATCCATTCCGTTGGCATCAATAGCGAGCATTTGAGCTTCTGTTGCCTGCGGTTGGTCGCCAAATGCTTGAGCGTACAGCACGACAGCACTAGCGTGGTCTTCGTTCATGTGAGTGCAGATGCGATCGCTAATCTCAGTAGAAAAATGATAGCCTTTCTCCATTAAGTGAGGTAGGCGGGCGAGCAATTTCAGATCGGATTGTCATTGGCAGGCAGAGCTTGAAATTATCTGTGTTAATCTGTGTTAATAAGCCCGATCTGCGGCGCAGCCTATCAATCAAAAATTTAGGCACTCTTGTTTAGCGATTACCTGACAATTCTCAACCGTACCGCACTTGTGCTGAGAAAGGCTATAGTTATCGGCTAACCTATTAAACCAGGTGCTTTGATTTTGGCTAAAAATCTATAAATGAGGGTGAGATGGCAGAAGAAGACCACAGTGCTAAAATTGGGAGGGATGCTGAGAGCAGTGCCATTATTACTGGCGATCGCAACACTGCTACTATTACCATCACCAATTACTATTACAGTGAAAATACAACAGTAGTTCCTGTTGACTCTACGGATGCTGTTGATGAAAAACTTCCCTGTCCTTATCGCGGTTTGTTTCACTTTGGACCAGATGATGCTGAGTTTTTCTTTGGACGCGAGGTATTTGTAGAAGAACTTTTCGCTGCAACTCAAACCCGCAATTTTATCCCCTTGTTGGGTGCGTCGGGTAGTGGGAAATCTTCGGTGGTGTTGGCGGGATTAGTGCCAAAACTACTACAACAAGAAGGTCACTGGTTATTTACTCACTTCCGTCCCGGTTCAGAGCCTTTTCATGCTTTGGCTGAGGCGCTGGTTCCACTTTACGAGCATGATAAAAATGCTACCGAACAAATGGCTCAAGCTCGTGAGTTAGCTAAATTTTTTGTGAATGGTTCCGTTCCGCTTCAAGATGTTTTCTCCAAAATTCAACGGAATTATCCCAATCATCGGGTGTTGTTGATTGCCGACCAGTTTGAAGAACTTTATACTTTGTGTGCAGATCAGAAAACTCGCCATAGTTTTTTAGATATCTTATTAGCCAGCTTTCCAGTTTCCCCTTCCCAGAGCCAATTTTCCAGGGTGCTGGTTGCCACCATGAGGGTGGATTTTTTGGGAAATGCTCTCTCCTATCCTAAATTTGGGGAAGTGTTACGCAATCCTGATGTCAAGATTAGGTCAATGAACCGTGAGGAACTTTCCCAGGTGATTGTTAAACCTGCGGAAAAGTTGGGGGTAGCTTTTCAAGATGGACTGGTAAAACGCATTTTGGATGATGTGGAAGACCAACCAGGAAATTTACCTTTGCTAGAGTTTGCTTTAACAGAGTTGTGGAACAAGCGCACGGGTAAACAATTAACTCACAAAATCTATGAAGAAATTGGTCAAGTAGAAGGTGCATTAGCTCGCCATGCTGATGAGAAATATCGCAACTTGACAGATGAGGAGAAAGAAAAAGTCCGACGCATTTTTATTCAGTTGGTGCGTCCGGGGGAGGGAGTAGAGGATACCAGACGCATCGCCATGAAAGCAGAATTGGGAGAGCAAAGCTGGTCTTTGGTAAAACAATTGGCTGATGCTCGATTGGTGGTGACAAGTCGCAATGCTACCAGCCAAGAAACGGTAGAGGTAGTCCATGAAGCTCTGATTCGCAATTGGGGAGAACTGCGAGAATGGATGAATAGGGACCGCGTTTTTCGAGCTTGGCAAGAGCGACTGCGGGCAGCAAAGGGACAATGGGAAGCAACGAATCGAGATTCGGGTTCATTGTTGCGGGGTGCAGCATTAGCAGAAGCAGAAGAACAACTGAAGCAACGCCCGGAAGACTTAATTGATGAGCAAGAATTTATTGAGCAGAGTATCCAAGAAGGAAATCGCCTCAAACAAGTCGAAGCAGCCCGCCGGAAGCGCGAAATCAGAACCGCCTGGGGAATTGCAGCGGGTTCAGTGGTAGCGGTGGTGATTAGTACAGGATTGGGTTTGATGGCGTGGAATCAGAAGAATCAATCGGAACTCAATCAAGCTGAATCTCTTGCTCGCTATTCCCAGTCCTCATTTAATGAAGGAAAAGATTTAGATGCTTTTGTGGCAGTGCTTCAGGCACAAAAAATTCTGCAAAACCAACACACAACCAACCTAGAGGTGATGAATGCCTTGCTGGAAGGTGTTGCTCAAGAAAGAGAACGCAACAGCTTGACAGGTCATAGTAGCGATGTCTATAGCGTCAGTTTTAGCCCCGACGGCAAGACTTTGGCTTCTGGTAGTTTGGACAAGACGATCAAACTCTGGAATCTAGCCACGGGAAGGGAAATCCGCACCCTCAAAGGGCATAGTAGCGAGGTCTATAGTGTCAGTTTTAGCCCCGACGGCAAGACTTTGGCTTCTGGGAGTTGGGACAAGACGATCAAACTCTGGAATCTAACCACAGAAAGGGAAATCTGCACCCTCAAAGGGCATAGTAGCGATGTCGTGAGCGTCAGTTTTAGCCCCGACGGCAAGACTTTGGCTTCTGGGAGTGAGGACAAGACGATCAAACTCTGGAATCTAGCCACGGGAAGGGAAATCCGCACCCTCAAAGGGCATAGTAGCGAGGTCTATAGTGTCAGTTTTAGCCCCGACGGCAAGACTTTGGCTTCTGGGAGTTGGGACAAGACGATCAAACTCTGGAACCTAGCCACGGGAAGGGAAATCCGCACCCTTAAAGGGTATAGTAGCTATGTCGTGAGCGTCAGTTTTAGCCCCGACGGCAAGACTTTGGCTTCTGGTAGTTTGGACAAGACGATCAAACTCTGGAATCTAGCCACCGGAAGGGAAATCCGCACCCTCAAAGGGCATAGTAGCTATGTCGTGAGCGTCAGTTTTAGCCCCGACGGCAAGACTTTGGCTTCTGGGAGTGATGACAACACGATCAAACTCTGGAAGCTAGCCACGGGAAGGGAAATCCGCACCCTCAAAGGGCATAGTAGCTATGTCATGAGCGTCAGTTTTAGCCCCGACGGCAAGACTTTGGCTTCTGGTAGTTTGGACAAGACGATCAAACTCTGGAATCTAGCCACGGGAAGGGAAATCCGCACCCTCAAAGGGCATAGTAGCGATGTCATGAGCGTCAGTTTTAGCCCCGACGGCAAGACTTTGGCTTCTGGTAGTTTGGACAACACGATCAAACTCTGGAAGCTAGCCACGGGAAGGGAAATCCGCACCCTCAAAGGGCATAGTAGCTATGTCAGGAGCGTCAGTTTTAGCCCCGACGGCAAGACTTTGGTTTCTGGGAGTGATGACAAGACGATCAAACTCTGGAATCTAGCCACGGGAAGGGAAATCCGCACCCTTAAAGGGTATAGTAACTCTGTCATGAGCGTCAGTTTTAGCCCCGACGGCAAGACTTTGGCTTCTGGGAGTGATGACAAGACGATCAAACTCTGGAATCTAGCCACGGGAAGGGAAATCCGCACCCTCAAAGGGCATAGTAGCTATGTCATGAGCGTCAGTTTTAGCCCCGACGGCAAGACTTTGGCTTCTGGGAGTGATGACAAGACGATCAAACTCTGGAATCTAGCCACGGGAAGGGAAATCCGCACCCTTAAAGGGTATAGTAACTCTGTCATGAGCGTCAGTTTTAGCCCCGACGGCAAGACTTTGGCTTCTGGGAGTGATGACAAGACGATCAAACTCTGGAATCTAGCCACGGGAAGGGAAATCCGCACCCTCAAAGGGCATAGTAACTCTGTCTGGAGCGTTAGTTTTAGCCCCGACGGCAAGACTTTGGTTTCTGGTAGTTCTGACAACACGATCAAACTCTGGAAGCTAGCCACGGGAAGGGAAATCCGCACCCTCAAAGGGCATAGTAACTCTGTCAAGAGCGTCAGTTTTAGCCCCGACGGCAAGACTTTGGTTTCTGGTAGTTCTGACAACACGATCAAACTCTGGAATCTTCCAGAATTGGAATTAGGCCCTTTAGTGAGGCGTAATTGCGATTTGGTACGCAGTTATTTACAGAATAATCCTCAAGTCAGCGAGAGCGACAGGCACCTCTGCGATGATGTTCCTAGTATTGAACCTACCCCAACGAAATCAAAGAGTTAAGTTGAGAATTTTTACCAAAAAAGTAGCAAGAAAGCACCTGTTTTTCCTAGAATATATATAAAAAACCAATAAAAAAAACATGAAAAAAATCCTTATCCTCTCCGCCAACCCCAAAAACACAACTCATCTACGCCTCGATGAAGAAGTACGGGAAATCAAAAATATACTGCAACTGTCTCCCCATCGAGATGAATTTCAAATCCTTACTGAATCTGCGGTACAAGTCGATGATTTAACTCGCTTCCTGTCTCACCATCAACCCACTATTGTTCACTTTTCGGGACATGGTTCGGGTACGAATGGATTAGTCTTAGAAGCTGATTCTGGACAGTCCCAACTGGTCAGTACCCAAGCCTTAGCAAAGCTGTTTGATTTGTTTCAAGAACAAATTGAATGTGTCTTACTCAACGCCTGCTATAGTGAGGAACAAGCCACCGCAATTCATCAACATATTGATTGCGTCGTGGGGATGAATCAGGCAATTGGAGATGCGACAGCGATTAAATTTAGCATCGGGTTTTATACAGCTTTGGCGGCTGGAATGAATTATGAAGATTGTTTTCAAATGGGTTGTACTTCTATCGATTTGCAGGGAATCCCAGAGTATTTAACCCCAGAGATTAAAATTAGGCGGCGGCGCGATCGGACAGAATCACCCACAAATCCAGTTAAATCTGACAGGGATAATGGTATGAGTAATGATCGTAAAGGTTGGTCAGACCGCTCAGTTTCTATTGGTTCTATTGGGCGTGATTTTGATGGCGCAATTTTAACAGGAGACAACAGCTCTGCAAACATCAATTTTCAAAAAGTTAGTTTAGCTGCACCGGCAAGCGTCAATATAGAAACAGAACTCAACGCCTTACGCGAGATACTGGGGAAGTTAGAAACCTCAGATCGTCGTAAAATTGACAATGCTTTTGAAGATGCTCAAGATGAGCTAAAGAAGCCACAGCCAGATAAAAACGAGGTGGGTAAGGCATTAGAACGAGCTTTTGATTATGCCCAGAAAGCCGGGGGGTTTGCTTCGGCGATCGCAACACTTCAGCCACACCTTACTAATACTGCTGCTTGGTTAGGCGAAAATTGGCACAAATTGTTAAGTCTGGTGAATTTAACACTTTGACGTTGGTAAATTGGTGATGATGCCGGTGCGATAAGTGATGGTGCATATAGCCCAATACGGTTCGGCTAAGCTCGATTCCCCTCCTAGCCCCCCTTAAAAAGCGGAGGACAAGAACTTGTTCAAAGTCCCTCTTTTAAAGAGATGCCAAATTAAGTTAATTGTCGATCGCATCCCTTCGCCGCTGGCTGTAGCGTTTCAATTCATCAATTAAGTGAGTATCGTTAGATGCTGTTCTCGCGCCCGCTTCCGCCGCCCAGCGCTTCAAATCTTCAATTTGCGATCGCGCGATCGCAGCTAAAGGTACAGTATCCTCGATCGACCTCAAAATATCCTCGGTCATCAAATCTCGGCGCTGTCCGTTGACAAACGTGCCAAAGGCCCGATACAACCCATCTATTACGACTTGTTCAATTTCTGCACCGCTAAAATTCTCAGCGCGTTTAGCCAAAACCGCCAAATCAAACTCGCGCAATCTAGTCGGCCGCAAACGCTGCAAATGCACTTTAAAAATATCTTGCCGTTCCGATTCTGAGGGCAAATTCAAAAAGAAAATTTCATCAAATCTGCCCTTTCTCAGCAACTCTGCGGGCAAAATCCGCACGTTATTTGCAGTTGCGACGATAAACACCGGACTGGTTTTTTCCTGCATCCAAGTAATCAAACTGCCGAATACCCGGCGCGAAGTTCCCGAATCCCCGTCGCTACCGCTGATAATGTTGCCGAAGGCTTTATCTATTTCATCGATCCACAAAACGCAAGGTGCGATCGCCTCTGCTAATTGTATCATTTGCCTGACGCGGCTTTCGCTTTCCCCGACCACGCCACCAAACAATCTCCCAGTATCCAATCGCAACAGTGGCAAACGCCACTCTGAGGCTATTGTTTTCGCAGATAAAGATTTGCCTGTTCCTTGAATTCCTACTAACAAAACTCCTTTCGGATTCGGTATGCCGTAGCGACGAGCTTCGTCAGTAAAAGCATCTTGTCGCATTTTTACCCACTGTTTCAAATTCTCCAAGCCGCCCACACTTTTTAGGGATTCTCTGGAGTTGAAAAACTCCAAAATTCCCGTTTGGCGAATTGCTTGCTGTTTTTCCTCCAAAACTCCGTCAATATCTGACTCGTTAATTTGCTGTTTGGCGGCCAAAGCTTTAGCTAAAACCCGCCCGATTCTAGCGCGACTCAAACCCTGACAAGCTTTAACCAACTGTTCCCTTGCTAAACCGCTAACTTGCAACTGTTGCGGCTTTTCCACAACGTGGGAAATTAAACTGTCGATTTCTTGGACGTTGGGCAAAGGAAAATCAATTACTGTTACTTCTTCTTTCAATTCCTCCGGCAATTCCAGCGTGTGAGAAGTAAGAACTATAGTTTTTTTGCTGCGCTTCAATTCTCGCGTTAAATTCCGCAATTCTCGCACTACCGCCGCGCTTTTTTCGCTGTATGGATATTTCAAAACAGGGTGCAAATCCCGCAGTACAAATATGGTATATTCTTCAACAGCAGTTTTGCTGACGCGATCGAGCGCCGCCATTACCGAACCTTTCCCTGAACCGTTATCCTCCCAGCCGCGCACGAGATCCCAGAACAACACCCGGCGCGCGGGAGTTACTTGCAGCGCTACTTGGGCAATTACGGCTTCGACCGGTTCCTCCTCCGCGCCGACAATGTACAGCAGCGAATAGCGGGCGCGAATCATCAAATCTAGTCGCTTTACCAGTGCATCGAAATGGTTATTTTTACTGCCCTTGACGACATCTAATGCTTTGGGGTTTGGGTAATTTTCTGTCATTTTATTAGATATTTTAGAGGAGAATTCAACTTTATTAAATATTTTGTTTGCAGTCAGGATTTTAGTCTTTAAAATAATTTTAGCCAACTCAAGGTTTGTAGTAAGGATGTTAGTCCTTAACAACTATTTAAGCGGACTAAATTCCGTACTGCAAACGTTAAAATTATAACCGCCTAGTAGGCAATTGACTACTTAGCAACTTTTCGAGCTTGTTTCACCATTTCAATCAGAGTGTGGTGAGCATCTTCGGCGTCTTTTAAAGTGCGATCGAATTTAACTCTGACAGGCACTGTTTCGTCGTTGACTTTAGCGGTTAAATCCATGCCGTTGGCATCAATAGCGAGCATTTGAGCTTCTGTTGCCTCCGGTTGGTCGCCAAATGCTTGAGCGTACAGCACTACAGCACTAGCGTGGTCTTCGTTCATGTGAGTGCAGATGCGATCGCTAATCTCAGTAGAAAACGGTTCTGACATGGGAGATTCCTCAGATGCAATATCGATCGATTGTACTGCGATCGGGACAAAGATTTCAACCGCGATCAATTGCATCAAGAGTTATGAGTGAGAGAAAAGGAGGAAGAAGCAAGAACTAGAAGACAATAACATCGAGTCTTTCAGTAATTTATTAAGTCCTAATTTAACCTAATTAGCCAGATAAGTAGTAAGATTAATTCCACCCTTGCCACGGGTTAACTTCAAGCACCCCTGAGGGTTTAAACACTACCTGAAATTGACTAAAAATCTTTGGTTGACGAGCCGCTTTACGACAGGAAGGAAGAGAAGTTTCTTGGAGAAAATCAACCGCTTCTTGGTTCACTGGCTGATAATCTATAATTCCCCCTTCTTCATCCACGGCAACCCGATAAACTAATGAAGTGTTGAAGGTGGGAGTCGAGCGCCAACTCTTGTCAATTTGGTCGTAAACTTTCCGGTTCAACTGTGCAATTTCACCGGGCGAGATAATGTCAGAAGATGTGGCCTCTACCTCTGGCGCTGGAGAGTTAACCGGAGTCGCAAGCGGGACAGGTACAGGCCAAAGCTTAATAGTTTCATCTGCGCTACCGCTGGCTAAAACAGGATTTTGAGAGCTAAAAGCTACCGACCAAACAGGCTTAGAATGAGCCGCAAAATTTGTCATCAGTTCGCCCGTTTTCAAATTCCACAGCTTGATAGTTTTGTCGTAGCTGCCACTAGCTAAAGCCTGTCCATCCGCGCTAAAAGCAACTGACTGCACCGGGCCCGAATGCCCTGTTAATGTATGCAGAACTTTGCCATTTGTAAACTGCCACAGCTTAACAGTTTTATCCGCACTGCCACTCGCTAAAGTTTTCCCGTCGGGACTAAAACTCACTGATTTTACCGACCCGGAATGCCCCGTCAGCGTGTAATTGCCGCCATCATCAAGCCACCAAATCTTAATAGTTCCATTCTCGCTGCCGCTTGCTAAAATTTTACTGTCCGGGCTAAAAGCGACAGATTTAATCCAGTCTGTATCTGGAAGTGTGCGGAGTAGTTTGCCATCGGAAAAATTCCACACTTTTACAGTTTTGTCGGTACTTCCAGAAGCGAGTAACCTTCCATCAGGACTGATACTTATTGCTTTGACATCATCCGCATGACCTTTCAAGGTATTGATGAGTATGCCAGTTTTGAGATTCCACAATTTAATCCGGTTATCCCAACTCCCGCTAGCCAGAAGATTGCCATCAGGACTAATGGCGAGGGATTCAATTGCATCGGTATGTGCTTTTAAGGTGTAAAGTAATTCGCCGGTTTGCAAGTTCCAGATTTTGATAATGCCGCCATAACTCCCGCTGGCTAAAGTTGTGCCGTCTGGACTGAGTGCGATCGCGTAAATCCACCCAGAATTATCTTTAAAACTGCGAGAATATTGAGTGAACAGCCCCGATTTAAACTGCGATGCAGTTGTTTTCAATTCCGGAAGCGACCTAGACCACCCGATGCCCGCCGCAGTTACAACTGCTGTTAGTGTCCAGACTGCTGAAACTTTCCATTTAACTGCTTTTGATATCATAAATATGGCCTCCACAACTCACTTTATTTAAAATAAACTTCCAGATTTCAAGCCCAGAAATTAATAGAAGATTTTTCTGCTGCATTCTACCTTTGAGAAATGCTATCCCATACTCTTGTTAGGACTGTTACTTTGCCTTCTGTTGGCTGATGTTTTTGTTGTCTAGATTGGCGCTCAATCAAGACTCGACCGAGGAATAAAACTATTGTGGCGGTTATAGCTGCAATTCCAACAGGCGTTAAATATGTCCAGTGACCGGCCATTTTATCCCAGATATGCCAGGTTACTAAAAACATACCAAGGTAAGTGAGACGCTGCAATTTTTTCCAATTTTTCTTAAGTCTTTTCACGCTCCAATCGTTAGAGGTGATAGCCAAAAGAGTAAAAATAATGAATGTCGCTACTCCCTGGAAGTAAACAAAATAAGTTTTGATATCAAAGATATCAAAGTTTCTTTGTTTGAAAAAGATGAATCCGTGAGCTACAGCTAAAAAGAAAGAGATCAGACCAATGAAACGGCGATATTTCAGCAGCCATTGGGGAAAGCCAGTTTTTTTTGTGAGAGGGAAAACAATTCTCAAATTTGTGGGAAGCAGTGTCAGAATATAGCCTGCTAAGGCCGCGAATCCCAGGAGACTCGCCTGAGAAAATGTATCTAAATCCATCGTTGAAAGTTGCATAACTTACTCTAATTGCTAAGGAAGTACACTCCAAATATGCCGGGCTCTTCCGTACTTAGTGTGCCAAATTATTAGTTTTCTGGTGTCCTAAACCATAGCTGGCTAGGATTTCAAGGCAATCGCCCCGAGTTGAGCAAGTTGCCCGCAAGCGGATGTAAATAATCTCAAAGCGTTACCTAGCAAAGCCTTGAGGCTAAAGTGAAACTAAACCAGCACACTAAGAACGAAATAGCAATATGCCGAGAGTAGCATTTTAAAATCGGCATGTCAATTAAGTTTGAAGTTTAGAAAAAGTCTTCGCCAAAATAGCTGGTTAAAAGTTTAGTTTTTAGCTATAAAAAAAGGTCAGCTAATGCTGACATTGGGTTGAGGAGATTAGCTGAACTTTTGGCTAGGTATCGGGCCCAACTACAAACTGGTAATACCCCCTTTCGATAAGAGAGGACTCAAGTTCTCGCTACAAACTGCACAGCCTAACTAAAAGAGCGATCGTCAAACGGCAATTCATCAAACCGCGAATCAATATCAGCCTCAGAATTCGCAACAGGGGAATTAGCGCGAGATGCCGACGGCTTAACAGAATTCACCTGGGCTACTGATAACTTGGCCGCAGGTTCCGATTTCTGTAGGTTAACTAACGGTAACTCCCCGCCATTTTCTCCATTTTTGCTCGTTTGATTCCACATCATCATTCCCAGCAAACCATCAACCAAACCGCCACCGCTACCGTTGCCTGTTACCGCAACATCCGGCACAACTCGCACGTTGCGATCGCCTATAATTTGCATTAACTGCAAAGCCGTATAACCGGAACCTCCCAAAGCTACAACACCCGCGCGATAAGCTTCAGCTTGAGCATTTCCCTTCACCCGAATCGACTCAGCTTCGCCTTGAGCTTGTTTCACCTGAGAATTCGCTTTCAACTCAGAAATCTTCACGTCGGCGTTGCTTAATCAGGGTATGAAAAAAATAACTTGAAAATCCCTAAGTTTTGTGAATACTGGTTTCTATGACTTGCATATTTAGCCTTTCATACCCTAAATCAGCAACGCCAAAATCTTTATTTCAAAAGCTTACTCTACACTGAATCGGTCTTTTGTCAATTGGGGAAGTTCAATGTAATTGGTGATTGGTAATTGTAGGTTGGGTAGAAGGAAGGGAAACCCCATCTACAATTACTATTGATAGTCAAAGTCAAAAGTCAACAGTCAACAATTAAGTGTTAACCATTGACTGTTAAACTGAATGGCTGTGCCGAACTCGCTAGAAACTGCGTTAATGGCTGTTCAGTCTCTCGATTTAGAACTTTTAGAAAGCTTACCCTCAAAAGGTTGAACTCCACTATTTGGATAGTTGTCATCGCTGGGGCTAAAAATCCGCACCGCTGCTTCCGAAACGTAACGCATCGCGTTTGCCAAAGATTTAGAAAGATTCATAGAATCTGCCTCTCTTGTCTGAGTTCTGATACTTTTAATATTACTCGGATTTTTGAGCTTTGGATGAGTTTAGCAATATTTATTTGAATTACTTATTGGTCTGCAACATTGAAGCAAGCTGAAGGTTTTATAAATTACGCATTGTTGGACGATCGACCTTTTGCTGGTAGATTTTTCCTTACTCAAGTCAAGCAGTCGCGATCGCCCTCCCGACGCTCAGAAACCGGGTTTTCTAACTCTATTCAAAGGCTGCAAGGAAATATTTTCGCAAAAAACCCGGAACGCTTGAGTGTTTGTGGTTAATTCCTGAGTTTGTTAAATTAAGAATTTATATGGATTTTACCATAATATTAATGTAAAATTAACCAAAATCCGCTATTAAAGGGCATAATCAGCGAATTTTTCCGACAAATATCTGTAATCTTTATCAAAGATTTACAAAAAGATATAGTGTTTGTCACTATAATTAAAAAAAGAAGTTTGTCCGGGGTTTTTCTTATGAAAACTACCACAGAAAGCCTGCAGCTCACAGGTTTTGAAGAAATCTTAGAAGACCAGGAACTAACGGTTTCTTCAGCAGATTACAGCCTTTTGACCGATCTCTACCAGCTAACGATGGGCGCTTGTTATGTCGGGGAAGGGCTCGACGGGCGCGCCGCGAGTTTTGAATTATTCGCGCGCAGGCTGCCAGAGGGTTTTGGCTACGCGATCGCGATGGGTTTGGCTCAAGTTCTCGATTATTTGGAAAAATTTCGGTTTTCGCCGACCCAAATTGAGGCTTTGCAATCCACTGGGATTTTTGCCGGTGCCCCGGAGCGATTTTGGACTTTACTCGCCACAGCCCGTTTTACTGGCGATGTTTGGGCGGTGCCGGAGGGGACGGCGGTGTTTGCCAACGAGCCTCTGCTGCGAATTGAGGCTCCTCTGTGGCAGGCTCAGTTAGTGGAAACTTATTTATTGAATGCCATAAATTATCAAACTTTGATTGCGACGCGGGCAGCGCGGCTGCGCGATGTGGCGGGCCCGGAGGCTAAGTTGCTTGAGTTCGGGACGCGCAGGGCTTTTGGGCCTCAAGCTGCTGTGTGGGCGGCTAGGGCTGCCCTGGCTGCGGGATTCGATGGAACTTCTAATGTTTTGGCTGCTTTGAAGTTGGGCCGTAAGCCTGTCGGTACGATCGCCCATGCTTTGGTAATGGCTGTGGCTGCCCTCGAAGGTAGCGAGAATCAAGCGTTTGCAGCTTTTCACCGCTATTTTCCGGGGGCGCCGCTGCTGATCGATACTTACGATACTGTGGCGGCGGCGCGGATGTTGGCCGATCGAGTAAACAGCGGTGAAATGCAGTTGGAAGGCGTGCGGCTGGATTCGGGCGATTTGGCGGTGCTGTCTCGGGAAGTTCGATCGATCCTTCCGGGCGTTCCAATTTTTGCTAGCGGCGATTTGGACGAGCGAGAAATTGCTAAATTAAAAAGTAGCGGTGCTTGCATTGACGGTTACGGTTTAGGAACCAAGTTGGTCAGCGGTTCCCCTGTCAACGGTGTTTATAAGTTGGTGGAAATTGACGGACTTCCGGTGATGAAAGAGGCAAGCGGCAAGGTAACATATCCAGGAAGAAAGCAAATATTTAGACATATTAAAAATGGGCAAATTGTAGGAGATTATTTGGGATTGTCGGGAGAAACTATTCACAATTGCGATTCTTACTTACCATTAATGAAGTTGGTTGTCAAGGATGGCCAACGAGTCCAGAAACAGGAAAGTTTGGAGGAGATCGCCAAACGCACTGCTGCTTCTGTGGCCAGTCTTCGACCCGAAACTCGCCAACTTGACAACCCGATTTCGCCCTCAGTGGAAATTTCTACAGATTTGCAGAGTCTCACCCAAAAAACGAAAAAGAGTCAGTAGTCAGTAGTCAGTAGTCAACAGTCCACAGTCAACAGTCAACAATTCCCCATTAACTATTAACGATATTACCGATTACCTATGCAGAATATTGCTCTTTTTGGAACCAGTGCCGATCCACCCACAGCGGGACATAAAACAATTCTGAGTTGGCTTTCGCAACATTTTGATTGGGTAGCAGTTTGGGCGTCGGATAATCCTTTTAAGTCGCACCAAACTTCTCTAGAACACCGATCGGCAATGCTGCTGTTAATGATTCAAGAAATTAATTCGCCCCGACATAATCTTTGCTTGCATCCAGAACTCAGCAGTCCGAGGACGGTGGAAACTGTGGAACAAGCAAGATTGCTGTGGCCGAATGCAGATTTGACGCTGGTAATAGGTTCGGACTTGGTGGGGCAACTGTCTCGCTGGTACAAATTTGAACAATTGTTAAAACAAGTGGAGTTGCTGATAGTACCACGACCGGGTTATCCGTCAGAGCAATTAGATTTGTGGCAGTTGAGGCGCCTGGGTGCAGACGTGGCGATCGCATCTTTGAGTGGTCCCAATGTTTCTTCTACTTCCTATCGGGAAACAGGAGACAGGGAAGCTCTGACTCCGACCATTGAAGATTACATCCATAGGGAGCATTTGTACGCATGGCACGAGGCACAAAAAAGAGCGAGGGTTGCTCATTAGCTGACTTTAAAGTAGGAGTAGATAATGTTATTTTTTCCGTCGATACCGTGCAGAACCGCTTGTTGGTGCTGTTGGTAATGCGGCCAGACGAACCGTTTATCGATTCTTGGAGTCTTCCCGGTACTTTGGTGCGTCAGGGAGAGTCTCTTGAAAATGCGGCTTACCGAATTTTGTCTGAGAAAATTCGGGTAAAAAATTTGTATCTGGAGCAATTGTATACTTTCGGAGAAGCAGGGCGCGATCCTCGGGAATTTACCAGGGGCGAGCGTTATCTTTCGGTTAGTTATTTTGCTTTGGTTCGCTTTGAGGAAGCTGAGTTAATTGCTGGGAGTGTAGTCGCGGGTGTCGGGCACCGTGTCGGCGGCATTGCTTGGTATCCCGTGCAACAAGTTCCAAAGCTTGCCTTCGATCACACTCAAATTCTCGAATACGGATATCGGCGACTGCGTAACAAACTTGAATACAGCCCGGTAGCTTTTGAAGTTTTGCCGGAACTTTTTACTTTGAGCGATTTGTATCAACTTTATACAACTATTTTGGGGGAAAATTTTTCTGATTATTCTAATTTTAGAGCTCGATTGTTGAAATTGGGTTTTTTGTGCGATACCGGTGTTAAGGTTTCACGCGGGGCGGGCCGCCCTGCTAGTTTGTACCGCTTTGATGCGACCGCTTTTGCTCCTTTCAAAAATAAGCCGCTGGTGTTTATCTAGCTGTTCCTTGGATGACATTCGGGGATCAATTTAGTAACATTAGAATAGAAGCTATTAAGGAGTGCAGACTATGAAAGACCCTGATGAATGCGCTAATATTAACGAAGTTCGGGAGGAAATTGATGTCATCGATCGAGAAGTTATCGAGGCTTTGAGCAAGAGATTTCAATACGTCATCGCGGCAGCAAGGTTCAAAACGAGTGAAGCTAGTGTTCGATCGTTCGATCGCTTTCATGATATGTTACAGCAGCGCCGCAAGTGGGCTCAAGAATCGGGTTTGAATCCTGATGTGGTTGAAAATATTTACCGGGATTTGGTAAATTACTATATTGAGGAAGAGTTGAAACATTACAAATCTGACTAAGGTGGCCATACATTCAAATCTAGGACTATAGGAAGTTCAGTCCGCGCGGGCGGACTGTTAGCAATATTTATTAGGTGATTTGGTGAGATGAAAATTGCGATCGCACAACTCAACCCTACTATCGGTGATATCTTTGGCAACTCCAACCTAATTCTGGAGGCAGCGAAAAAAGCTGAGGTTGAGGGCGCAAACTTATTGCTAACACCGGAACTTTCCCTGATTGGTTATCCGCCGCGCGATTTGTTAATCAATCCGAGTTTCATTGCAGATGCAGGTGCACAGTTGCAGCAACTGGCGCAAGCTTTGCCACGGGAGTTGGCAGTCATAGTAGGCACTGCCTTACCTAATGCTAATGCTGTTAAACTCGGCGGAAAATCATTGTTTAATAGCGCTGTTTTGTTGCAAAATGGCGCCGTCAAACAAGTTTTTCATAAACGCTTGTTGCCTACTTATGATGTATTTGATGAAGATAGATATTTTCAACCGGGCGAAAACAGCAATTACTTTTCTATTGGCGAACTCAAAATCGGCGTGACAATTTGTGAAGATTTGTGGAACAATGAGGAATTTTGGGGTAAACGCAGCTACGCAGGCGATCCTGTTTCCGATTTGGCAAAATTGGGTGTAGATTTAGTGCTGAATTTGTCGGCATCGCCTTATTCTGCGGGAAAGCGGAAAGTGCGATCGGCTATGTTGCAGCACAGTGTCATCCGCTGCGGGATACCGATTATTTACGCTAATCAGCTAGGGGGAAATGACGATATTATTTTTGACGGCAGCAGTTTTGCTGTGAATAGAAAGGGTGATTTGATTGAGGTATTAGCTTCTTTTGAAACGGATTTTGCGGTGCTGGAATATGACGCCGCTAAACAAGATTTAGTTGGCAGCGGCGGGATCGGGCAAGATGCCCGATCCACAACAGATTTAAGTTTTCATCCGGCAGAAGGAGATGCAGAAATTTGGGCTGCTTTGGTTTTGGGAGTACGAGATTATGTTCGCAAGTGCGGTTTTTCTAAGGTTGTACTCGGTTTGAGTGGCGGGATAGATTCGGCTTTGGTGGCGGCGATCGCCAGTTGCGCGATCGGGCCCGAAAATGTTCTAGGGGTGTTGATGCCTTCTCCTTACAGTTCGGATCATTCGGTTAATGATGCTTTGGAATTAGCCCGAAATCTGGGCGTTGCGATCGAACTATTGCCGATCGGCGATTTGATGAAAACTTACGATCGCACTCTCGCCGATTTGTTTGTCAATACAACTTTCGGGATTGCTGAGGAAAATATTCAATCCCGGATTCGAGGCAATTTGTTGATGGCGATTTCTAATAAGTTCGGACATTTGCTGCTTTCGACGGGCAATAAGTCGGAAATGTCGGTTGGTTACTGCACTCTCTACGGCGATATGAATGGGGGATTGGCGGTGATTGCTGATGTGCCGAAAACTCGCGTTTATTCGCTTTGTCGGTGGCTGAATTCTGGCGGATATGTAGGGGCGACGCCCCCGGATCAGCCCCTGGAAAAGGAAATTATTCCGGTTAATATTATTACTAAACCGCCGAGTGCTGAACTGAAGCCTGGCCAAATTGACCAAGATTCTTTGCCGGATTACGATGTTTTAGATGACATCTTGCAGCGGTTGATCGCATATCACGAATCTGCCCAACAAATTGTGGCGGCCGGACATGATGAAGCGGTGGTTAAACGTGTAGTAAAATTAGTCAGGCAAGCGGAGTTTAAACGGCGGCAAGCAGCCCCGGGTTTGAAAATTAGCGATCGAGCTTTTGGTACTGGTTGGCGGATGCCGATCGCCAAATCTTCCTTCTATTAAACGCATCATTAAACGCAAAATGGTTAACATCGACGGTAGTTTCGGCTTCGATTTTCTCCTGGGAACTCTCAGCAACGACACGATTAGAGGATTTGCGGGTAATGATACTATTCAAGGTTTGGGGGGAAATGACCGAGTTTTTGGCGATCGGGAAAATGATTTGCTAGCAGGAAATGAAGGCGCTGATACGCTGTGGGGCGGTCAGGGAAGCGATACAATCTATGGAGGACAAGACTCGGATTGGATTTTTGGCGATCGGGGTAACGATTTGCTAATAGGCGGCGAAGGCGGGGATATCTTAACAGGAGGCGCGGGGGATGATTTATTTGTGATTGAAAGAACCTCCGCCGCATCTACTATTACGGAAGCCGATATAATTACAGATTTTGGCAACGGCAATGATAAAATTGTCTTGACCGATGGCATGAAGTTTAGCGATTTAGAGCTTTCTGTTGCCGATAACCAAACTATTATGAAAGACAAAACCTCTGGTAATTATTTAGGAGTTGTTTCGGGAAATTCTAATCTGAGTGAATCAAACTTTATATCGCTGTTTGGCGGACTAGATAGGGGTCAGCTTTTGCCAATTTCCGTTAACACGATTATAGCCGATCGCGCGATCGGACTGGAAGTGGCGCAAACTCCCCAAGAACAAGCGACAGGTTTAATGTTTCGCACAGAATTACCGGATGACAGAGGAATGTTTTTCCCCATCGAACCCGCGCGAAACGTGCGTTTTTGGATGAAAAACGTGTTAATTGAGCTCGATATGGTTTTTCTGCGGGAAGGCGTCGTGCAGGCGATAATTCCTAATGTACCGCCGTGTTTGAGCGAAACCTGCCCCAACTACGGCCCGGATGTTCCCGTTGACGGAGTTATTGAACTCAGAGGCGGAAGGGCGGCCCAATTGGGACTCAAAGTTGGCGATCGGATTCCCAATTTACCCTAAAAGGTATATGATTTTATCGCAGCATTCAACATTTGTGCATCCAATGAATCCTATTGAATTAAAAATAATCTCCCATCAAACTCAAGACGGTTTAGCTTACCAACATTTGCGCTTGCGAATTACAACTCAAGACGGTATCATCACACCCGATGATTTACAAGGTTTGAAACTTCCTCAAGACGTTCAATTGAGTCAAGGAATTGTCATTGAAGGTAGAGGAGCAATTTGGCTGTACGGGTATTTAGTACACGAATGTCATCCTGCGGCTTGGGTGGGATGTTACGATCCGCGATTAGAAGGTGCCGTGGTAGTAGCGACGCACAAGCACGAGGTATCAGTTGGACAGGTATTAAAATTGAGTTTACCAAGCGATTAAGACTCTCCGTAGCGGGTGTAGCGGCTTTGGTTTTGAATGCCAACCCGACTCTTACTCCGGCTCAAGTTGAGTATATCTTGACGACAATAGCCAACCCAAATGAGATAATAGCCTACAAAGAATAGGCAGCCACTATTCAGAAATATTAGTCGATCGCCATACATCCACGCGAGTCTGTTTTGTCCGAATCTCCGCGCGGATGCGATGTGGATGCAATCCAGCAATGGCAAATATGGATTGACTTCGCAGTTAGAAATTTGGCAGAAAGTCGGCGGTTCTAGTTGTCGAACTTGTGAAGGTCAAATTCAAAATTTTAGCAAGCAAGTAGGATGGGACATGAGCTCGCAAGTAATCCCTATACCAGGGGAGTTTCCAGGCTAGTATCCAACAGTTGCTGCATGAAGTTGGCAAAGTTATCTTGACAGCGATAAAAGCATAAGTAGGTACAGTCTTTTTGCTGGCGCGCAGACATGACAAGCGTGGAGAGTTACAAAATTTAACCTGTTTTCTACTTTCGCCAATTGCGGCAACTAACAGTTAATACAGCCTATTCCAGGTTCATGAACTACAGTAGCAGCTATATTGTGTGGTGTTAATCTGTAGGGTGCGGATCTGCGAGATATTGGATAAAACTTGCAGATTGTTGATGGCGACGCACCTTACTTGCTTGACTTTTCAAAGCTTTTTACCTATGCCTGTTTCTCACAAATCATTTAGGATTGCTATAAATTGAGAGGGTTTTAATAATATTGAGGAATTGCTGCAAAATGGTGGACGAATGATTATGCCGCCAAACAGCAGTTAATTGAGTGGTTGTCGTTTGTTCCTGAATCTGACGATAGACCACTCCTTCGCGTTGAAGATTCTGTACGTGAGATGGCAGAATGCTGATACCTGTTTCGCCTGCGACTAATCCCAAAATTGTGACCATAAAGACGGCTGTTTGAGCAACTTTAGGAACAAACCCTGCTTGCGAACATACATGGTAAATTTCCTCAGATAAGCCAGCCACAATCTGATGAAGGGGCATTACAAATTCTTGATCCTTTAGGTCGGAAAGCGAAATTTTGGATTGGGCTGTAAGCGGATGGTTTTTGGGTAAAACGACGACAAGGGGTTCTTGCGTGAGAGACATCGTTTCTAAATCATTGGCTTCAGAAATATCGTGGTAGAGATAGAGAAAAATGATATCAGTCTGGCGATCGCGCAACCTCTGAATTAAGAAAGCACTGTGTTCTTCCTGCAAAATCAGTTGTACCTCTGGATATCGCTGTCGAAAAGTTCGCAGCATCTCTGGAAAGATACCGTTCGCGATCGAACTGGGAAAACCCACCGTCAAATAACCCAATTCACCCTGATTAATGCGCTGGGTTTTATGTACCGCTTGTTCTAACTGTACCAAAGTTGCGCGAGCTTCTTCTAAAAACGCCTGTCCTGCTGGGGTTAGCTGAATCGGGTGACTTTTGCGATCGAATAGCTTCACACCCAGTTCAGCCTCTAAATCTTTAATTTGTTGACTTAGGGGCGGTTGGGCAATGTGCAATCGCTTTGCCGCGCGACTAAAGCTCAGTTCGTCTGCCACTGCAATGAAGTAACGAAGATGGCGAAGTTCCATAGGTTATACGATTTTAGATTTTAGATTTGAGAATTGAACGATTGGGAATGAATGATTACTATCATGGTTTGGAGCACGGGCCTACAGTTACATTCTCTTTTCTAACGGTGCTTAAATACTATATTTTTTAAGTATATTGTTATATAAAAAAAAGTATTTGACATATAGCAATAACTTTTTTATCTTGAAAGTAATAGTTATAAAATTCGGACGCAATACCCATTTAAGTATTGCTTAATGAGGATTATTCATGATTTCGCAAGTAATTCGACGAGTGGCAGTTGTGGGAGGAACCCACGGAAACGAGTTGACTGGGGTTTATCTGATTAAGAAGTTTCAACAATTCCCAGACTTACTGAAACGATCGAGCTTTGAGGTGGTTACTCTATTAGCTAATCCTCAAGCGGTAAAGTCCAATCGGCGTTATGTCGATCGCGATTTGAACCGTTGCTTTGCCGAGGAAGATTTGTCTAACCCCGATTTGATGGGTTACGAGAACAGACGTGCTAAGGAAATCTCCGCCCAACTATGTCCGAAAGACGAACATGGGGCTGATGTAATCGTTGACCTTCACAGCACAACGGCCAACATGGGGCTGACAATTTTACCATCTAGCAAACATCCATTCAATTTGCAATTATTAGCTTATTTGAGTGAGATCGAACCCTCACTGCGAGTTTGTTTCGGACAGCATTCTGGTCAGGATGCCCCAATGCTTCGATCGCTCTCTGCTTTCGGTTGCACCGTAGAAGTTGGGCCCATCGCCCAGGGAGTCATTAACGCCCGTCAGCTTCAGCAAACCGAAATGCTGGTTCACGCCATTCTGGATTATCTCGATGCACAAAATCGGGGAAAGCCGCTTCATATACCATCATATTTAACTGTATATCAGGCGATCGGCTCAGTAGACTATCCCAGAAATTCAGTAGGTGAACTGCAAGCTGTGATCCATCCCCAACTTCAGTTCAAAGACTATGAACCCTTACATCCCGGTGAACCGATGTTTCTCACATTTACGGGAGAATCACTCCCCTATCAAGGAGAATCTACTGTTTTCCCTGTATTCATTAACGAAGCTGCCTATTACGAAAAACACACAGCGATGGTTTTGACGAAAAAACAACAGCTTCAGCTTGAAACGGCATAAATTGCCGAAAAATATGACTTTTATGAAATTAGGGTTATGACTTTTATGAACTCAAGCAATGAATTTATGAATTGACTTATCATCTCGCCGATGGATTAATGTTAATTAATTTAAAATCAAGCATTGTCTCCCGTCAACAAAAGTGAATCTCAAATTATCGGAGCCAATTTATGGAAAGTACGCTCGGTATACTTGCCATCGATCGACTCCAAAACAGCATCATCTCGGTTCAGGAATTCTAAGTTAAAGCAATTTTTGCCAGTTGTGGCAATTAGCATTATATGGCGGGGTTTCCCAACCCGATTTGGTATTATGTAGGGTGCACAGTGCGTACCTTACCGCTGTTGGCAATTGAAAATCCCGATGTTATACTAATTCTAAGAAATCTTGCAACAGTAGCTGTAGGGTGCATACAGTCTTTCAGGAAACAAACCAAAAACTCATAACTGTTGCAAGATTTTGGAGAATTGGTATTAAATTATGGCAAGTTACAGAACTGTGTTGTTTTTAAACAGTCTAACTTTAATGGTGGTTGGGCTAGTGACGGCGTGTCTGAGTTTATTTGGTTCTTCGGTAAAAGGGTTATTTTTGCCTCCTTGCTCTGCTACATATCCGGGTGCAGGTTTCTTTTTTTTGGCGTTTCAAATGTTATTTTATTGCTCGGTAATGGTGTGCACTTTTACCTTTGGATTGCTGAGAATTATTCAACCAGAGCGCCCAGAAAATCGATTTATTTTATATTCGGCACTGTTTGCAGGTTGCTTTCTGTTCAATGAAGTTTTCCGCACCCATGTTCATCTGGGACGTGGGGGTTTTCCGAAAGTGACAATTGTCATATTTTACGGCGTGCTGGCAATTGCATACGGATTAGCTTTTCGGAGACAAATTCGCTCGACTCCCTATGCTTTACTGCTGAGTGGCGTTGGTTTGTTATTTGTTGCCTTTTTTGCAGAAGCGCTGCCGTTAAAAAACGAGATTGTTTCGAGCTTGCTGGAGGGAATACCGAAGCTGTTGAGCGGGATTAATATTGCACTTTATTTTTGGTTTTTGTGTCAGGGTTTGATAATGCGATCGCTCAATTTTTATAACAATAAATCCAATGCCGAATGAAGTAAGATGAAGATTTCCCGTTGGGTGGGGGCGGGTTTTTGAGATTGTCGGTTTTTGGCAAATATTGTTGGTAAAACCCGCCACTACATGATTGTATAATCGGTTAAAACTGAGATATTACACCCTTTTCAATTAGCCTTTTATGAACAGGCTTTCCGGCCTGTTCCACAATAAAATTTATATTTTGTGGAACAGGCCGGAAAGCCTGTTGCTAAAAATGGTACAAGATATCAGTTAAAACAAAAAGTATCGCTGCGCCATTGGCAAAACTGTTGCCGGTTCGCAAGTTAACAATTCCCCATCCGCCCTAACTTCATAAGTTTCTGGATCGACTTCCATTTGTGGCAAATAATCGTTGAGTTTCATATCTCTTTTACTAATTTGTCGCGTGCCGGAAACTGCTACAGTGGGCTTTTGCAAACCGAGCTGTGCGGCAATATCTCGATCGCGCGCAGCCTGCGAAACAAACGTCAGACAAGTCGCCCCAATCGCCCCGCCAAAACTGCCAAACATCGGCCGCATATGCACCGGTTGCGGCGTGGGAATGCTGGCGTTAGCATCTCCCATCTGCGCGTAGGCGATCGCCCCTCCTTTAATTACCATTTCCGGTTTCACCCCAAAAAAAGCCGGCCGCCACAAACACAAATCCGCCAATTTCCCCTCTTCCACCGAGCCGACATACTGACTAATTCCGTGAGTAATTGCCGGATTAATTGTATATTTTGCAATGTACCGCTTCACCCGGAAATTGTCATTTTCTCCCCCTGTGGAACGGGCATCTTGCCCGTCTACATCACCTGTGGAACGGGCATCTTGCCCGTTCAAAATCCCCCTTTGAACCTTCATTTTATGTGCCGTTTGCCAAGTCCGAATAATCACCTCTCCCACTCTTCCCATCGCCTGAGAATCAGAAGAAATCATACTAAACGCACCTAAATCGTGCAAAATATCCTCAGCCGCAATAGTTTCTCTTCTAATTCTCGATTCAGCAAAAGCCACATCTTCAGGAATGCCTCGATCCAAATGGTGGCAAACCATCAACATATCTAAATGTTCTTCTAAAGTATTGACAGTGTAAGGGCGAGTCGGGTTAGTTGACGAGGGCAAAACATTAGCTTGGCCGCACACTTTAATAATATCCGGTGCGTGTCCGCCACCCGCACCTTCGGTGTGGTAAGTATGAATAGCGCGATTTTTAAAGGCGGCAATTGTAGTTTCCACAAATCCCGCTTCGTTGAGAGTATCCGTGTGAATTGCAACTTGCACGTCGTACTCGTCAGCTACATTCAAACAAGTGTCGATCGTTGCTGGTGTAGTTCCCCAATCTTCGTGGAGTTTCAAACCCATTGCACCGGCTAATATTTGTTCAACTAATGCTTGGGGTTGACTGGTATTTCCTTTACCTAAAAACCCTAGATTTACGGGAAAAGCGTCAGCAGCTTGCAGCATTCTGTACATATGCCAAGGCCCGGGAGTGCAAGTTGTGGCGTTTGTACCCGTTGCAGGGCCTGTGCCACCGCCGATCATTGTCGTGATGCCGGAGGCGATCGCCACCTCTATTTGTTGTGGGCAAATAAAGTGAATGTGAGCGTCAATTCCCCCAGCCGTGAGAATCATTCCTTCACCCGCAATTACTTCAGTACCAGGCCCGATAATAATATCTACCCTATCTTGAATATAAGGATTTCCGGCTTTACCAATTTTGTAAATTTTGCCGTCTTTAATGCCGACATCTGCCTTAACAATTCCCCACCAGTCTAATATTAAAGCATTAGTAATTACCGTGTCAACAGCGCCGTCTGCATTAGAAATCGGCGATTGTCCCATGCCGTCGCGAATGACTTTGCCACCGCCAAATTTAACTTCATCCCCGTAGGTTGTGAAGTCTTGTTCAACTTCTATGAATAATTCTGTATCGGCTAACCGGACGCGATCGCCCACAGTCGGCCCGAAGGTTTCCGCGTAAGCGCGGCGATCCATTCTGTAACTCATTCTCGCTCCTAATATTAATAAATTTTTAGTTAGCAGTTGAGACCCACTTGAATTATACTATGAGCCTAGTTACTCAATCTGAGGTTAGTTGAAAAAAACGTAACATTAGGCAAGCTTTAAACGCCCCTTGTCATCAATTATTCCCAATCGAAAATCGAAAATGCTATGAAGCAGCAAATTTACTCCAGCATTTTCTGGATTTGCCTTTTCAAAATCTCCACCTCCACCGTCATATCCATGCCCATGAAACTCCAATCTTCCGCTACATTATTGTCATCAACCATACGAGAGTATTCTAATCCCAATAGCTGGCAAATGTAATAGAAATATGGCGGAGTGTACCCTCCATAAAAGAATTCCAATACTTTCGTTCGCGGCTGACACCACAGCAAATTTGTAAAACCAGCCCCGTGAGGGCCGACAACCACCGCCGCTTCTGCAAACAGACGAATTTGTTCATCAACAGTGCGCGAGATATCTTCCAAAATTTCAAAATCAAATTCTTTCAAAACCTCTCGCACTTGTACTTCATTTTTAACCTGACGCCGGCCACTTCTAGACAAATAAAGTTTTCTATAAGGCTTTACCTTTTCCTTAAGACAGAATTTTTTCCGCAAAAGCTCTATATCGTAAGGACTGGGAAAATACCAGTCTTGATTGTTTCCCACCACCACACTTTCTGCATGATATCCCCTATCTCTAGCCCGAGTGTCGATTAGTGAACTTTCAGGAATACCGAGTTTGGTCATAAAGCCCCACTCAAAATCTGTATGTCGTAAAGGATAACAAATTTTAGCTTCTTGCCAAATTTCCTTACCTAAAGCCTCCTCAATTCGACAAAGTTTAGCCAGCACAAAAATCACATAATCATAATAACTACACCACAAATGCGACCAAGGAGCAACTACCAGCGGATAGGTAATTTGGTTAGGTTTGTAAGGCCATTCCAGAATGCCCGCACCGCTAATCCGAAAATCCAAGTCTAAAAGCAACTTGTTATTCAGCAGCGTGTTGCCAGACGTACAAATAGTTAGAGAATTTATTTTTTGATTGAGGGTAATCTTCCACACATAATCTGGGTCAAAAGACACGGGTTTTTCCGTGGCAAAAAACCGAGAAGGCACTTTTTTAACCGAGGCTAATGCGGGTATATTGATGGGTTCGTGCTGCTTTTTGTAAACGATGCTGTCATCTAACAATTTGATGCTGGTGCGCCTATCTAACGGGGTTCTCCAGACACGCCTTGATGTTGCCAGCAAGCTCTGCTTCAATGCCTGTTTTATCTGGTCAACTAATTTGGGGTTCATCACGGGCTTGTGCTGTATATCTTTGCAGTTTTTACAACCACTGTAGATGCAAAATGCAAATTTTAACTCGCTCAAAAGTCGGAGATGGAACTAACAAAAGAAAGCCAGAAAGAACTTATACACAAGGCAGAGAAAAAGTTGTGAGATTGCTTTGTCAATCTCCAGGCATAGGGCTGGAAGTGATACCATGTTAGATTGGGGATTGCGGAGGACTTATTACTATCATGGTGTGGATATTTCCTACAGTTGCATTCTTTTTGGAAACTGGCAGAACTTTGAAGTTAAAAAGTTTCACATTCCAAAATCAACAATCGTGACCGCTCATCTGACTTCATACTTCAGCATCCAGATGACCGTTGACTTTTCCATTAAAGCCGTAGACTTGACGACTACCTACAAAAGGTACTAATTGCACTTCCCTTTCATCTCCGGGTTCAAATCTAACTGCTGTACCGGCGGGGATATCCAACCGCATTCCTTTGGCTTGTTCTCGATTAAATTCTAAGGCTTCGTTAGCTTCGTAAAAGTGATAGTGGGAGCCAACTTGTATGGGTCGATCGCCTTTATTTCCTACCAGCAACCGCACGGTTGGGCGACCTGCATTTAGTTCTATTTCGCCTGCTGAAACAATCATTTCCCCTGGAATCATTTTTTCTTCCTATGAGTCTCTGTGGTTAATTTTTTAACGGATCGGATCGTGTACTGTAACGAGTTTAGTTCCATCGGGAAAAGTCGCCTCAACCTGGACTTCATGCACCATTTCTGGTATACCTTCCATCACATCTTCTCGGGTCAAAAGAGTGGTTCCATAACTCATTAAATCGGCGACGGTGAGGCCGTCTCTGGCTCCTTCTAGAATGGCGGCGGAAATGTAGGCGAGTGCTTCTGGATAGTTTAATTTTAAACCTCTTTGTTTCCGGCGCTCTGCTACCAGGGCGGCGGTGAAAATCAGCAGCTTGTCTTTTTCTTGGGGGGTGAGTTGCATTTTTATTCTTGTAAGTGCGATCGCATTATTTGATTATGATATCTTTTACGGTTGTTTGTGAATGATTAAACCGCAAAGGGCCCAGAGGGCGCAGAGTCAGAGAAGAGAGAGATGAATAATCTTGTTAGGAGGGCAACTATACATTGAAACTCAATGATCATCCTATTTTATCCAAACTCTGGGCAAACAGCAAGGGCGTTGTGAAAAAGACAAGCGCAGCAACTGCCAAATGTTGACAAACCAGTCTCTAGCTGCGGTGGTTGATGTACCGCGATATCGGCACAGCAAACCGTTAGGAATACGAGTCACGCCGACGGTGGAATTACCAGGATAAATTGTTGCCTCAGATGGCAAATCTCGCACTTTTTCCACGAGTTCGGCTGTAACAGGTTCGCCTACCCAAGCTAGGGTGGCGACTACGGGTTTTCCTGCGAGGCCGTGAGGGCTTTCGAGCATTTTTTCGCCACCTTTGAGCAATTGTCTGTCAATCCATAAAGGGCTGTTTTGTTGCCAGACTTCGGTGTGCGAGATCCATTCTCCAGACAAGAACTTTTCGCCCCTTGCACTGCGTCCAAATCGGGTAATTTCCCACAGTAAAATCCTCGCTGTTGGTGCTAATTCTACCCGCAAATTTTGCCGATATATTGCGCCGTCAAAAACTATTGTTTCCTGTGGCAGCCATTCTAAATTAGCACCGGCTTCTAGTTTGATGTCGATATTTTGTTGTGATTCTAGTCCGCTGCTACGATAGATTTTACTAGCAGCGGCGCTGGTAATCAAGGCTTTGGCGTTGGGTTGGAGGTGAAAATTGCTGGAAAGTCGATCGCCCCCGACAACTCCGCCGGCCGTGTGCAAGATGACGCTGTGACAAACCTCTTTCCCTTCAGGATAAAACGGACGCTGCACCTTGAGGGGCGCTTGCATTTGATTGTGAATGATGTGAGTTGCACCGCTGCGGTTAGCGTAGGCTAAATTCAGGCGGCCGTGCCATCCATTTTCAACTTGATCTATATGTTGTTTGGTCAAATTTTCAGTCACTAATTTTTTAATTTAAAAACATTCCCAATCAAAAACATACCACGACTGCGGCGCTTCCCTGCAATTAGTTAAATAATGATAATCGTTATCTGAAATATTTGTGGTTTCTGCACTTATTAGTATAAGAATTTACATTTATCAACCATCAGATCGGCGAAGATGCGCGTACCATGTAAAAATCAGTAACTAGAGGAGTGCAGAATATGCCTCAAGTTCTCTTCAAAGTTGATTTGACCAAAGCGATGTCAGAACAGGAATTAGTCGGTCACAATCGCTGGCATCCAGATATTCCAGCAGTAGTTTCCGTCAATCCCGGCGATGTATTTCGCATCGAGTGCAAAGACTGGACAGACGGACAAATTAAAAATGACGACAGTCCCGACGACATTCGCGATGTAGACTTAACAGTAGTTCACGTTTTGAGCGGGCCAATTTACGTTAACGGCGCGCAGCCAGGGGATATTTTAGTAGTCGATATCCTCGATATCGGGGCTTTGCAAGGAGACGAATGGGGTTTTACGGGCATTTTTGCTAAAGAAAACGGCGGCGGTTTCTTAACCGAACATTTTCCGACTGCTGCTAAAGCCATTTGGGATTTGCAGGGAATTTATACCGCTTCCCGACACATACCAAAAGTCAGGTTTGCTGGGATTACTCATCCGGGTTTAATCGGCTGCGCTCCTTCTCAGGAATTGTTGAATAAATGGAACAAACGGGAAGCGGAATTAGTAGCAACAAATCCCGATAGAGTGCCGCCTTTAGCAGCACTGCCGAACCCCAAAAATGCAGTTTTGGGGTCGCTGCAAGGGGCAGAATTCGAGCGAGTTGCGGCAGAAGCGGCGCGCACAGTTCCTCCCCGGGAACACGGCGGCAATTGCGACATTAAAAACCTGTCGCGGGGTTCGAGAATTTACTTCCCGGTTTATGTCGAAGGCGCGAAACTTTCGATGGGAGATATTCACTTTTCTCAAGGAGACGGGGAGATTTCATTCTGCGGGGCAATTGAAATGTCGGGGTACATCGACCTCCACGTTGATATTATCAAAGGTGGCATGGATAAATACGCGATGGTCAACCCGATTTTCAAACCCGGGCCGGTGGAACCCCGCTATTCTGAGTACCTCGTTTTTGAAGGGATTTCTGTTGATGAATTTACGGGTCAGCAGTATTATCTGGATGCCCACGTTGCTTATCGCCGAGCTTGTTTGAATGCGATCGAATATTTGAAAAAGTTTGGTTTTACTGGAGAACAAGCGTATTTGCTATTAAGCTGTGCTCCGGTTGAGGGTCGCATCAGCGGCATTGTGGATATTCCCAATGCTTGCTGCACGATTGCTTTACCGACAGAAATTTTCGAGATGGATATTCTGCCATCTTAATTACAGGATTTACGCACAGATTCGCTTTTGTAGGGTGCGCCGCAGCGCACCTTACCCCCACAAATAGTCTCAAAATTGCTTTCTTGCGTAAGTCCTCAATTAGTAGGGCGGGCGCTGCCCGCCACCTAGTCCTTGCATCCAAATTTACCATCAAAAATTGATATGCCTCTTTACGATTTTAAGTGTGAAACTTGCGGCATTTTTGATAAGTGGCGCCCTCTTGCAGAAGCAGATACACCGGTGCTTTGCCCGAGTTGCGAAACTGTTGCTAAACGCATCTTTTCGCCGCCGATGATTCTAACTGGAAAGCTGCGCTTGAAAGGTCAAGAAAATCGGGAACCGCAGGTAGTTAAGCGTTCTGAGGAACCTAAACCGCAGCGGAATCGTGAACACCGAGGGGGACGACCTTGGATGATCGGTCACTGATCCAGTCCGACAGTCAGGCAGGGGTTGAAACCCCGGCCTCAAAGCTGAAGTCCTCTTGCATAGGACGGGAAAATTAGTATTTCAGTCGGTTTCAACCTACTTTTGCTATTAGACAGGGACTTAAGTCCCTGGCGAGCAAAGGAAGTATTTTGTACTTATTTCTTGGTCAAGATAAGATAATCATCAACTGAATAATTTAAGTCATATTTAACCTGCTACAGTATAAAAACGGAAAATGTTTAAAAATGAGAAAGCCGATCGCGCTTCGATCTTACTACTTCACTTTACCGCACTCAACAAATGTCCGCAAAGCAGTGGGGAATTACTCAACTTTACAATAATTTTTTTGAAGAACCAACAAGTCAGCTCTTTAAACTTCATGCTAAGCTCGATCGCGAAGTAATGGAAGCTTACGGATTTATTGACAGCGACGATATTTTAGCCAAAGTGCTGGAATTAAACCTAGAACTGGCAGAAAAAGAAAAACGGGGAGAACCCGTAGTTGGGCCTTGTGCGCCAACTGCCTAAAAATACTAATCGTTGTTACCATAAATTTTGTAAATTGGGTATAATCACATAAATTGTTGATAGAGATCACAAACACTTTAGTATAAAAACAGAGATACTAGGGGAAGAGTTAAGTTTTGAGTTAAAGATTTCATAATTTAAAATTCAACACTCAAAACTGTTTTTCGCCTTCAGCATAAGTGCATTATGCTTTTATTCTCTCAATTACTCCTAATTTGTTTGGGAGGAACTTTCAATGTTATTATTTACCCACAGTCAGTCCAAAAATAGCAAACTAGAGCAAGAGCACTCTGCTCAAAAAAAATTGTTACCGACTTCAAATATTAATCTAACAGGGGTAAAGGGAGGATGCAACCATTTGCGAATCAGCCAAAAAATTAGCTATGGCTATGCTTTAGCTATCGGCATAGCGATTTTGGGAACTGGTGCGGGAATGAGATTGGGAGATGACTTTCGCAAGCAAGCTTTACTTCAGGTGAATGCTGCCCAACAGCAGCAGCAACTGCTGCAAAATTTGCAAAATACCGTATTTGAAGCCCGATCGCACGCGGCGAGATTGCCAGTCGTTTTGGGAAACGCCGTGTGGCTGCAATACGAACACGATCGCTTTGTCGGGCAAATCAATCAGGCGAAAATCCTGATTTCAGAAATTCAATCTTTCGCACGAGAAAATCCCGATACACTAGCAACAGAAGAGGCCACATTGCAGGCTTTCTTGAAGAAATCTGCCCTCGTCATTGATTACTACGCTCAGCTAATTAAATTGCAGTTAAAAGAAGCGGAAGTTTGGAATTTGCAGCCCAACAGCCTCGAATCCGCACAGCTACAAATGTTGAGGACTAGCAGCGGTCAAGAGGCGATCGTACTAGATAACCTTGCTCAAAGTTTAACTGACCTAATTTCAACCGTAGAAACTCACCAACAGCAAGGAACCCAAGCATTAGAACAAGCTGAAAATTTGCGAAACCTAATTATTCTCGGGAGTATGCTAATTTCAGCACTCATCGCCGTCGCGCTGGCGGACAAAACCAGCCGCGCGATCGCCCAACCCCTCGAAACCGTCACTAATTTTGCTCAGCAAGTCACTCGCGAATCGAATTTTAACCTGCAAGTACCAGTCACCACAAACGACGAAATCGGAGTTTTAGCGGCCTCTTTCAATCAATTGATTCAGCGAGTTAGCGAATATACACAAGAACTCAAACAAACTCAATCTCAATTAATTCAGACCGAAAAAATGTCATCTCTCGGTCAAATGGTTGCAGGGATAGCCCACGAAATCAATAATCCCGTCAACTTCATCGGCGGCAACATTGACTATGCCAACCAATACATCGAAGATTTGACAGGTTTGGTAACTCTCTATCAAGAATATTATCCAAATCCACCAGATGCCATTCTAGAACGCATCGAAGACATTGAACTCGAATTTCTCAGAGAAGATTTGCCAAAAACCCTTTCTTCGATGAAAATGGGAGCCGATCGCATTCGCGAAATTGTCGTATCCATGCGGAATTTTTCGCGATCGGACGACGGAAAAATGAAATCAGCCGACATTCACGAAGGAATAGATAGCACCCTCGTCATTCTCAATCACCGACTCAAACAAGGTATTCAAGTTATTAAACAATACGGTAAGTTGCCTGCGCTTGAGTGCTATCCCGCGCAACTGAATCAAGTATTTATGAATATTATTAGTAATGCAATAGATGCGCTGGAGGAGGTGAAAAAGGAAGACAAAGGCTATTCGCCAACGATTTGGGTTAGCACGGAAATTACAGCCCACAATACTGTCACCGTCAAGATTCGGGATAACGGGCCGGGAATTGCCTCCGCCAGTGCCCAACAAATATTTGACCCATTTTTTACTACAAAGTCGAGCGGCAAAGGCACTGGATTAGGATTGGCTATTTCCTATCAAATCCTTGCCAAGCATCAAGGCAAAATTGAGGTAAATTCTCAAATAGGACAGGGCACGGAATTTGTGATTACTTTGCCAGTTGCTGCCTAATAAGCTGTTACGAATCTCGATTGTATTTTTGGGCGGGCGGGACGCCGCACAAGAATTTCATCAAACTTGACTGTAAAATTTAGATGAGCCTCAGTTGATAACGCGGGGCGACTTCGTTTTTGTTTGCGGGGACGATCGCACTTGCCCTTCGCGATGATGGCAAGCGATCGGGGACGATCGCTTGCAAGGTATAATTCTGAAATTTTTATGGGGGCGGAGGGACTTGAACCCACACGACCGTTTCGGGTCAACGGATTTTAAGTCCGTAGCGTCTACCATTCCGCCACGCCCCCCTTTGGTCAAACTGCTGTGGTTTTGAGCCACTAACAGCAACAGCCTTTTATTCTACAGCCAAAACCCCAATTTACGCAACCCCTAATCAAAAAATTCCCAAAAGTCGCGCTGCATCTCCCCAAGCGGTACAATAGTTAACCAGCTAACGGAGCGTGTCAACTGACTTACCCGTGTTATTATTCCCATAAAGCAAATCTATGTATATTACCTTACTGCTTTACGCCGTCTTGGCAGGAGCCTACCTCCTGGTAGTACCCGCGGCCACCTACGCTTACCTGAACAGTCGCTGGTACGTCGCTACCTCTTTTGAGCGCGGCTTCATGTACTTCTTGATGTTCTTCTTCTTCCCAGGTATGTTTCTCCTAGCTCCGTTTTTGAATTTTCGGCCCAAACGGCGGCAGATAGAAGCCTAAATGCGACGTATTGACGTAATTGGAATCAGTATCGGCTTTTTTGCGGCAGGTGGGTTTATCTACTTGCTGCTGCAATTGGCCGGACTCGACAGCATGAATGCAGGGATTTGGAGTCAGTTATTTTTGGTCGCCGGCTTAATTGGCTGGCTGGTGACTTATTTATTTCGAGCACTGACTCAAAATATGACCTACAGCCAGCAATTGCAAGAGTATAAAGAAGCTGTCTTGCAGAAGCAACTGGATGAACTCACTCCTGAAGAATTAGCCAAACTTCAAGCGGAAATTGAGCAGGAAAAAGATAATTAGTCAATGGTCTTTAGTCCTCAGTCATTAGTTATTAGTGAGTTATTAGTGATTAGTCATTAGCAATAAACTCTGAACTAATGACTGGGGAAGAATAACTCATCAATAGTAATATTGACTGCTAATTTAATGACTGATGACTGGTATCACGTCCGCTAAAATAAGTGCGATAGGTTTGTAGTGAGGACTTCAGCCCGAGGGAGTTTTATGAGGAATGAAGTCCTCACTACCAACAAATTTAATTGCGCTCGATCGAGGGGACATCCTATGATGACTGATGACCAATGACTGATGACTAATAACTAATGACTATTTCTAATTGTTTTGAAACGTTGCGAAAAAGCAACCAGTGTGCATTGATTCCTTTTATTACTGCTGGCGACCCAGACTTGGAGACAACGGCTAAAGCACTGCAAATTTTGGATGATAACGGTGCAGATGCGATCGAGCTTGGCGTTCCCTATTCTGACCCGTTAGCTGACGGGCCGGTGATTCAAGCCGCTGCTACAAGGGCTTTACAGCGGGGGACGCGGTTAGATTCGGTGCTGGAAATGGTAGCGAAAGTTAGTCCGAATTTGCGATCGCCCATCATTCTCTTCACATACTACAATCCGATTTTGTACCGAGGTATAGAAACCTTCTTGCAGCAAATCAAAAGTGCCGGAGTTCAGGGATTGGTTGTACCAGACTTGCCATTAGAAGAAGCCGACAGTCTCATCCAACCTGCCAATAAATTAGGGATTGAACTAACATTATTAGTTGCTCCGACAAGCCCCAAAAGTCGCATAGAAGCGATCGCTCGTCAGTCTCAAGGATTTATTTACTTAGTCAGTGTGACGGGGGTTACGGGAGTACGCGAAGGCTTAGAAACGAGAGCAAAAGAGTTGCTGCAAGAACTCCGCACCGTCACCGACAAACCCATTGGCGTCGGGTTTGGTATATCGACACCCGAACACGCTCGCCAAGTGAAAGAATGGGGTGCAGATGCTGCGATTGTTGGCAGTGCTTTTGTCAAACGCTTGGCCCAAGGTACTCCAGAAGAGGGTTTAGAGGCGATCGGCGAATTTTGCAAGAGTCTAAAAACAGCGATTCAAAATACTTAGCCACTGTGCAGATACTTTCAGCCATTAGACAGATGTGTGCGATCGGGATGTGTCGCCACAATTGCGATTAAAGACCTTGTTGTACTTGAGATCATACACCACCTTCCTTCTAGTTCCTGACTAGAAGGTTTTTTTTGAGCCGAAAATGCAAAACATTTCAATATAGTGCGGGTACGGAGAACCAAACAGCCCTATAGGGAAAGGACATTGCCGTGTCGGGCGCGGGGTGCTGCGATTTTTAATAATTGGTAGAAGATTGAGGATTGTCCATTCGTTCTTCCTTCTTCATTCTACTATAACTTGAGAAATCTAACTTGAGATAGATGAAAAGCTCCTGTTTCTATTCGTAAACTAAAAAAGTGTTTAAGTGCCTAATTTTGTAATGCTAACCATCTACAGAACCACCAGGCATTTGAGCCTCTCACAATAGAAAGGAGCATTTTTATGAAGAGACTAACTGCATTTGTGAAAAAAATTCGAGCTGTACAAATTTTAACAGTGTTTCTGGCTGGCATTTTAGTATTAGTGAGTACGGCCTGCAGCCGCCCTGATGTGACGGCAGGAAAAACTGATGTGACGGGAGGACAAAGTGATCCGAGGATAGGAAAAACTGCCGACCAAATTAGAGAAGAAGTGCCTTCAGGGGCTGTAACTTCCGAATTCAAAGGCGGCATGAACGACTACCCCGATGTCGATCCCAGAAGCAAAAAGGTTACAACAACAGAAGCAAAAGCTGACCTTCTCAAAGAGCAAGCGCAGCACCGCATCGATACCAAATCTAGCAACAATGTAGGCGAAAACGTGCGGCGGGTAGCGGACGACGCGCCTGAGAAACTCACCAAAGTTGGTGAAAAGGTGAAGGACGATGCTCGCACAGCTCAGAGCAAAGCTGATAACTTTGGCGACAAAACCAAACAAGGCCTTTCTAATCTTAAAGAAAACACTCGCGAAGGCTTGCAGGGAGCAAAAGATATTGTTAAAGAAGCCACCCAGGGAGCAAAAGAAAGAGTATCAGAGGGTACTGAGTCTTTGAGATATGGTACCAGCGGTGGCCAAGAAAATATCAATGATGCAGCGCGAGATGCAAGATAGAACGCTGAAGATGCCTCGGAGAATATTTGCTAGAAAGTGAATCGAGATATTAACATAACTCAACGAGTGGCAGAAACAGCTGCAGACGCGATCGACTAATCTCAAATAACGCTGTTTCCTTCTCGGGAAGCTACATTCCGACAGGGGGTTTAACCCCTGTCGGAATCTCGGTAAAGTCAATCGATTTTAGATTTTAGATTTTAGATTTTAGATTAAAGAATTGAAGCATTGACCCCACGGATAAATTCGGGGGGCAAGTTTCATCGGATACAGGTTTTTTATTTCTCCGTCCTGAGTCTGCGAAGGAATGAATCCGGGGGCTTCTATCCTGGATGCTTTCGGTCAGGTGAAGACTACTGCCTATTAATATTTGATTTGGTTTTAACCCCTGGGAAGGCTATGAGGCCGCAAGTAGAGTTGAGGGGGGTTTCACCACAATGCAACGGCCCTGTCCTTTTCTAGGGGGGACTGGAGTGCCCCTCCTTTCACGACGGATTCTTTATAATTTCTATAGATTGTATTTGAACTTTTTAAGGTACTAACTTTTTTGCCGGCGTAGCGGAAATTTGGGCGATCGAGCTATATTAAATTTAATTAATTACCCATTGTATTTTTCAAGACATGATAAGGCAGTGCTTTTACGGTATTTCGCGTTCATTGAATCGCATTTGAGATTAACAGCAGAAACTTATACCTAAGTAAAAAGCTTTAATCGCGATCGCCCAAGTATAAAATTTTGTTCTAACAGATAATTGGAATTTTCGATCTGGCGATCAAAAATTATGCGGTTTATGCCCTAAGATAGATACACTAAGTTTTGTCAAGCTAATGTCGGAGTTGAGGTCAGCCGATATGGACGCAACAGTAGATGCAGTAGATTTGACTGCGGTAATGCCCGGAGATCGCCCGATCGCGCAATTGTACACAGATTCTCGATCGGCTATCGATCGGTTCCTGCGCGAGAAAACCGACAACCTGCCACTAAAATTCTCAAACCTACGTCATTGTGGCGGAGGAATTGCGGGAGGCGGTGCTGCCACAATCCCAAAAGGTTGCATTAGCGACCGTTAATTGCATAGGTAGAAATAGTCCTCAACCGAACAGACATTCTCGACGAACTTGAACGCAGACCGATTATTTACAAATACATTACACCTTCCAATCTTTCAATTGATTTTACCTGTTACCTGCTAGATGGATGTGTATAAATTTTAGCAAAAAGAGGCCACGGATTCGGGATATATTCGAGCCGTAATCCGCAGCCAACCGACAGGCGAAATGGAGGCAAACCTTATCTTGGGAATTGTGTTTTGATGCTAGTAACGATGATGCACGACTTTTATGATGCACTGGCACATTTGGCAATCTATGCAGATGCCGCACCGGCGGAGCGCCAACAAATCCTTAAGCGCGTTGGGGCTAGTCAGAAAAAACTCAAAGAATTCGCGCACCATACGCCGATCAATTACCAACACAAGTTCGATCTGGTTGAGGCAGAATTGCTCGGCGTTTTGGGACAGACAGCAGAAGCAATGGAACTGTACGATCGAGCTATTACCGGAGCTAAAGCTAACGAATATGTCAATGAAGAAGCTCTTGCCTGCGAACTCGCTGCTAAGTTTTACCTGTCATTAGGAAGGGAAAAAATTGCCCGACTCTACATGATAGATGCCTATGATTGCTATGTCCGCTGGGGGATAGAGCCAAAATTGACGACTTAGAAAAACGTTATTCTCAATTGTTAAAACCGATTTTAGAACCCGCAAAACTCCCTGCAAATCCATTAGCAAATTTTCCAACACCTGCGGGGCAAAATCAAGCGCTTCATCCATCCATTCATCCATCCATTTCTCCCTCTGTTTCGGCGAGCGTCTCAGATTTCGGGAGTTTTTCAACACTGCTAAAAGCTTGTCAAGCGCTCTCTAGTGAAAGAGAACTCGATCGACTGATTGCCAAACTGATGCAACTGGCGATGAAAAACACAGGAGCTGACAAGGGAGCGCTGATTTTGCCAAACGGCAATCAATGGGAAATCGTGGCTACCAGCACGATCGACAATTCGGGAGTCGAGTGCGCGATCGACTTATCATCCGCAACACTGGATGAAAACAGCGATATCTTGCCCCTCAGAATTGTTGACTGCGTTAAAAATTTATTGAAACCTGTGATTGTTCGGGATCTCACTCAACAACGTGATTGGGATTCCGACTCCTACCTCCTTAAATACGAACCGCAGAGCCTGTTGTGTTGGCCGATTCTCGATCGAGGCAACTTAGTGGGCATTTTGTATCTGGAAAATCGCTTAACCGCAAAAGTTTTTACCCGCGATCGCCTGCAACTTCTCAATCTACTGTGTTCCCAGGCAGCCATCTGTTTGCAAAATGCTCTGCTGTATAAAAAATATCAGGATTACAACCAACAATTAGAGCGATCGCTAGTAAAAATTAGCCGAACCGAAGCTCAGCTTGCGGATCAGAAGAAAATGCTCCAAGCGATTCTTGATGTCGCTCCGATTTGGATTTGGATGATGAATCCCAGTGGTAAAGTACAGTTTTTGAACAAGACATTTTCTCAAGATGTGGGTGTGCCTCTGAGCGATTTCCTAGCTGTCGATCATTATAAAGATATACTGGGGGAGAATGCAGCGGGCTGTCTGGTTTCCGATGCCGCCTGCCTTGCTCAAGATTTGCCACATTACTCCAGCGAAATTCTCAGACTTGTTGACGGCCAACTACACTATTTAGAAATCACGAAAGTCCAGTTAAAAAATTCCCAGGGCGAGACAATAGGGATTATTGGTTTGGGTGTTGATGCCACTGAGCGCAAGCAAGCAGCGGAACTTTTGCAAGAGCAAAATCAACAGCTCGAACGAACTTTAAAAAATTTACAACAAGCACAACTGCAAATCGTGCAAAATGAGAAAATGTCCGCATTGGGTAATTTAGTCGCCGGAGTCGCCCACGAAATTAACAATCCGATTGGGTTTATTTCTGGCAATTTAAGCGAAGGTAAAAGAAGTTTGGAAGATGTTATAGAACACTTAGAATTGTATCGCTCCGCTGCATCGCAATCGGAAATAGCAGACCACGCCGAAGAGATAGACCTCGATTATCTTTTGGAAGATTTACCGAAGATGATTGATTCAATGCAACTCGGGTGCGAGCGCATTTGCAGCATCAGCAACAGTTTGCGTACCTTCTCCCGAGGCGACAAAGACTACAAAGTTCCTTTTAATATTCACGAAGGCATTGATAGCGCTATTTTAATTTTGAAACACCGCCTCAAAGCAAACGAACACCGCCCGCAGATCGAAGTGATAACTAAATACGGCAATCTCCCTAAAATCGAATGTTTTCCCGGTCAATTGAATCAAGTTTTCATGAACCTGCTGGCCAATGCGATCGATGCCTTAGAAGAGTCAAATATAGGACGCAGTTTTAGCGAAATTACCGCCAATCCCAACCGCATCACGATTTGCACGGATATAGTCGGCGAAGGGTACATTAAAATTAACATTGGTGATAACGGCATCGGCATCAAAGAGGAAGTTAAACAGCAGATATTCGACCATTTGTTCACGACGAAAGGTGTCGGGAAGGGAACTGGATTGGGATTGGCAATTGCCCACCAGATTGCGGTAGAAAAACATGGCGGAAGCATTGAGGTGAATGGGGAGCCTGGAATTGGCACTGAGTTTGCGATCGTTTTGCCTGTGAAGGGAGAAAATTGAATTAAAATTCAATGTTTTTTAGGCGATCGCGTAATAAGATATACTGACTTTGATTGGGGTCTTTTTTTGAAAGCCTTGGCATAACTCTTTTAAAGTAGCATCATTTTTTTGATCGAGCCGTCTGGTTTACAAGCTGTTGCTACTGTACTTAATGAACCTGGAATATGCTATATTTTAGACCCCCTATAAGTGAGCGCGTCACCCATTTTTAGTTGCGAGGTGTCTATTATACAAAAAAATTAATCACCAAGGCTTCGCCCTACAAAAATTTATCTTAAATTTAACCAATCTTGAATTTCTTGCGCTAACCAAGCCGCCTCAACCTCTTTCACATTTGTTGCTAAAATATAAAAGTAACTTTTCATATTGTTACCTGAACGAATCCTGATTTGATTTCCCTCAAACATGCTATATATAAAAGTACCCAAAATTTCCGAAATTTCGCCAGTTTGTTGTAAATAACTCCAACCAAATATCTGATGTTCCAGTTTAAAGTAGTTCCGATTAAAGGTAATTTTATTACCCTTGCCCAAAATCTTACCTAAGAAACTTGCTAGAATCGTAAACAATCCTAATCCAATAGGTAAATTTACTGTTAGAGAAAATACTAAAATCATTGGCCCCGTTAGCAGTAAAAATAATATTCCTCCAACAGCAACTGAAAAAGGCTTTCTGACTAAACTAGAGGGAATTTTAATGTTTAACTCCGTCGCTGATTTGCTAACTTGAATGCGACAGTGACGCGGTTTAGCAATTTTCCTCACAGTCTCAATTTGAAGATTAGCCCCTTGTATGTTTCCCGATTTCAAAGCTGCTAAAGCCTCTCTAGCCTTGCTGAAACGCTTTTCTAACCCGATTTCCGTCATCTTGTCAATCCAGCTTACCAAACTGGGATTCACACTCACGCGATCGCTAAACTGAATCCGAGAATCTTTCTGTGGCAAATCCGCAGGAGTCATCCCCGTTAACAAATGAATTAAAGTAGCTCCCAAAGCATACAAATCCGAAGCCGCCACCGCCCGCCCCCCAAACTGTTCTAAGGGTGCATAGCCACTCGTTCCTACCACTGTAAACGTTACACCTGTCACCGCCGCTTGAGCTTGTACCGCACCAAAATCTACTAAATAAACCTGCTGATCTTCCCCCCAAATTAAATTACTCGGCTTAATATCTCGGTGCAAAACCGGGGGACTCAATTCATGCAAATAAATTAAAATTTCTAGCACTTCAGTGGCAATTTTTCGTACTTTTTTTTCTGAAAAACGCTGACCCTTTTCTAATAATTCCTGAAGGGAAAATCCCGGAATATAATCTTGTACTAACCCAAACCAAGGCAATCCTGCTCCGACTTCCCGCTCTAGGGAAAAATAATCTCGATAGCAAGGAATGCGGGGATGATCTAGCGCCTGCAAAACTTGTGCTTCTCTTTCAAAAAGCTTGAGTTCTTCCCAGTGCATTTCCGGGCTAAAAGCTAACATTTTTAGCGTCACCTGTTCTTGAGACTCTAAATCCACTGCTAGCCAAGTTTGATGACCGGCCGCTGTGCGTCCTAAACGCTGTTGCAATTGATAACGTTCTTGTAAAATTTTTCCTGTATCTAACACAGCATTGCCCTCCAGTTGTGAATGCTACAAAATGGCCTTAACTATTAAATTAATGACGGCTCTCCTACCCAGCTCATTTTTACTCATAATAGTCAAATCACAGGGTCCAAGATTAACTCTTTTGGCGACAGCCTTAAATTGCTACTACAAGTAATTAGAGGTGCATTTCTCCATTCGGCATAATTGTACCGCGCAATTGAGCTCCCGCTAAATTAGCAGTGCTCAAATCTGCCCTAATCAAAGTTGTGCGGTGCAAATTTGCCTCCCGCAAATCTGTTCTAGCGAGGTAAGCATCAGTCATATCAGCTTCACTCAAATTTGCCTGATTTAAATTAGCTCGACTCAAATCAGCCCGCACCAAATTAGCTCGACTCAAGTCAGCCATGATTAAATTAGCATTGCTCAACTTAACATCAGTCATAAATGCACCGCGCAAATTAGCGCCAGCCAATTCAGCATCAAGTAACACAGCTCTTTCCAACTTAGCATTGGCCATTACAGCCCAGGAAAAATTTGTTTCTACCAAAGTTGCTTCAGTCAAAAATATGCCATCTAAAATAGCTTCGCTCAAATTTGCCTGAGTCAGATTTGCTTCTCCCAGAAATGCTTCAGTCAAATTAGCGTGACTGAGATTAGCTTTAGTCAAATCTGCACCTTGCAAATTGACGCCCCGCAAATCTGCACCTTGCAAATTTGCACCCCGCAAATTTGCACCCTCAAAAAGCCGCAGCTCCTTCCGCAAATTTGCACCCCGCAAGCACGCACCGCGCAAATCTGCACCTTGCAAGTTGACACCTCGCATATCTGCATCGCTCAAATTTGCATCAATAAAAACTGCCAAAGAGATGTTAGCTTTGCGAAAGTCTGCACCTTGCAAAGTCGCTCCGTGGAAGTCGGCATCGGACAAATTTGCTCCGCTCAAGTTGGCCTGATTTAAGTTAGCACCGCACAGCTTTGCATTAGTTAAATTGGCGCGCTGAAGGTTAATTCTGCTCAGGTACGACATCGCTAAGTTTGCACCCCAGAGGTCAGCACTGCTTAAATTGACGCCAATTAAATCGGCACCGCTCAAGTATACCCCTCTGAGATTCATACCTTGAAAATCTAGTTCTCCTGATGTATATCGCCTTAAAATTTCGCTGGCATTCATATTTGTTTTTGTTGTTAATTAGGTACAATCGGCTATTTTTAGACTGCTTAAATCTCGGTTCGCGCAGGCGGACTTAGTTTTTTTAGCACCAGACTTGAGTCTGAGAAATTTGATGAAATTTCTTGAACTTCAGTTGACGCAAGCGGATTTAGTTTGTGTAGCCTCAGACTTGAGTAGGACATTTAATGAGTTTGATTGACAAATTCTTGAGTCCAAAAGACTGTTTTATTACCTAACTGTCGCCCGTGAATTTTCACATGAGTAAGATATTTGGATTTTAAAGTACAGAGTTTTTTGTGAATGTATGTAGCTGTCGCCTGTTGGTTTGGTACTTCAGCAGACTCTAGAATCACATGGAGCCAACCGTCTTTAAATCCCGCTGTAGCAGCAATTCCTTTAGGCTGTAGCAATTGATTAATCAATTGGGCGATCGCCTTTGGTTTGCCTTGTTTTGCCATTTCCAGAAGCTGATACTGATTTGCTTTATGGCTAGAGTGTTCCTGCGGTATGTCTGAAATATTGTCATCCAGGTCTTCTGTGATTTCAGAAGGATATTTACCGCTTTCTTTTGACTCCAATTCGCTCAAAATTTCCAGCAATTTATCGGTAAACTTCTGAACTTTCCCTACATACTCTCTGAGATTTTTATATTTCCAGTACAAACGCTCCTCTACACTTCCCGTAGAAAATTTTCCGTTCAAAGCAGCTTCTAACTGGGTGAATATATTTTCTATTTGCGCCGTTGCGGAGTTAGCACTTTGACTGACTAATTCTGTCATTTCTTCTTCCAATTCCAACTTGCGTTTGATGGAATCGCTAATATTTATAATAACAGGAGCCGCCGGTTCTAAAATTTCGATAATAGTCGGCATTTCTGCAACTGGGAATGTTTCTACCATTTCCGGTCTGAAATCGGTAGCATAATTATTGCGGGTTTCGGGTTCTTTAAACTGTATATTTTCTGCCGTATCCGGCACTAAGGAACTCTTTTGGGGGTCATAATGATAGTGAGATGGAGCAGCTTGAAGGATGTGAGTAATCTCGCCTGGATCAAAATAATCGCTGCCCCTGTCCACCAGCTCGCTCTCTTGATAAACACTGTTGTTTAAATGTGTCTGATCGTAATCTTCACCAGCCGAAGATTCCGCTTCATCCGGTTCTTCCTGTTGCATTTTTGCGTAACAAGAATTCATCGCTTTGATGATTACGCTCGCAGCTTGGTCGTTTTCATCTCTGTTGTCAAGATTGCTAGCAGTTGTGTACAATCGAGATTCCAGTTCGGCTAGGCTGCCACAGACATTAAACAGTTGTCGTAGTAGATTGTCAAGTTCTTGAGTTTTCAGCAGTAGCCAGTCGCGATCGCTAAAAGTAAACTGGTGATAAAGAGTAGAAAAAATTAGAATTTTCGCCCTCAGCGGATTTGTTTGCTGCAAAATTTTTTGTCTGACATCAAATAATTTGCCGGGGTTTCTTGCACTTTCTTCGCTGCTGGGTACTTCCGAACTAAAGTGCTCTTCAAATGCGGGAGCTTCCTGACCGCCAAAACTAGATATGTTTATTTCTAATTTGGTGAAATCTTCAAATTCATACAGCCTGCTAAGTTGACAGACTATGAGGTCTGCTACTAAAGCATACTCGTTTTTTTTATTAACCTTAGAGACTATACTATTTAAAACGCCTTCAATATCTTCTAACCTGCTATACTTGGCGCACAGTTCTTCAATTAAAATCCTTACATCTGCGCTGGCGAGTTGGGCCGGATCGTTTTCCCAGGACTCTTTACAAGCAAAAAATAATATTTTTTTAATGCGCGAGAGATTCACGTCTTGTTCTAATTCCCGAACAACTTCATCTAAAATAGATAAAGCTTTCATAGTTTTCCTCCCATAAAAATACCCTGTCAACACTCAGCAAGAAATAATACAATTATACCACATTGGATAAATGCAAGACTTTGATGCGATCGTAATTGGCAGCGGTATTGGCGGCTTAGTCGCCGGCTCGATGCTAGCTCGCTACGGCGAGCGGGTTCTTGTATGCGAGAGCCACACCATAGCGGGCGGGGCCGCTCACAGCTTTTCGCGCCGGGGATTTCACTTTGATTCGGGGCCTTCTTTTTATTGCGGTTTGACTGACCCGCAGTCGTTTAATCCTTTACGGCAAGTTTTTGATGTTTTAGAGGAATCGATCGCAGCAATTGCCTACGATCCCCTGGGGCATTACCATTTTCCAGAGGGAAGTTTACCGATTTATGCTGATGCGAAAAGTTACTTAGATGCTGTAGCTAAGTTCGCACCGCAAGGCGCTGTAGAATTACAGCAATTTCAAAAAAATTTATTAGTTTTGTATGAAGCTTTGCGTGGAATTCCGGCTTTAGCGCTGAGATCCGACTGGCAATTAATACCTGTTTTGCTGTCTCGGTACTCGCCTGCTTTGCTGAAGCTGTTGCCGCTAGTAGGTGCGATCGCGGGTTCTGCTGGTTCCTTGATGGATCGGGACGTACATGACCCTTGGGTGCGGCGTTTGATCGATTTGGAGTGCTTTTTGCTGTCGGGTTTGAAAGCGCACGGAACTATCGCGCCGGAAATAGCTTTTATGATTGGCGAACGATCGCGCTGTGCGATCGAATATCCTGTAGGTGGCAGCGGTGCGATCGTCGATGCTTTAGTCAGAGGCTTGCAGCGCTGGGGAGGAAAATTGCGCCTGGGAACTTCTGTCGAGCAAATATTAGTTGAATCCGGCAAAACCACCGGAGTTCGCTTGCAAAATGGCGAAATTATCCGCGCCCCAATTGTCATTTCAAATGCTACAATCTGGGATACTTATACAAAATTACTGCGGCCTGAAGATTTGCCGGAAAGCTATCGAAAAAGCGCTTTGTCGATGCCAGCAGTAGAGAGTTTCATGCACCTGCATTTAGGAATTAAGGCCGAAGGACTAGAAGGTTTGACTGGCCACCACGTCGTCGTTCACGACAGCAAGATTGACATTACAGTACCCGGAAATACTTGTATGATTTCGATTCCTACGGTGTGGGATACAACTCTCGCGCCGCCCGGACACCACGCCGTTCACGCTTATACATTGGAACCTTACGAGGGTTGGGAATATGGCGAATTGTATCAGCAGAAAAAGCAAGAGCGATCGCAATCTCTGTTTCAAGCTTTAGAAAAAATTATACCGGATTTGCGATCGCGGATAGTCTTAGAGTCGATCGGCACACCGCTAACCCACGCCCGATTTTTGCGCCGATATCAAGGAACTTACGGGCCTGCAATTGCCGCCGGAAAAGGCACATTTCCCGGGCCGCAAACACCAGTCAAAGGCTTGTATAGGGTGGGAGACAGCACCATGCCAGGAATTGGCGTCCCCGCCGTCGCAGCATCGGGTATTTTGTGCGCGAACACTTTGGTAAATTCGGATGTGACAGCACAATTTTTGTAAATTGGTAGAGAAAGCGGGCGGGTTTTGCCCAAGATATTTCCGGCAACTCAACAAATAGATAAACCCGCCCTCTCGGAACCAGTAAACTGCTTGCTGGAGCGCTGATGAGTGCTAAAGACTGATTATCCACCAGCGGCAAAAGCGCCCAGAATTGCGATCGACAAAGCCAAACCGGGCAACAGCAGCAATCCTAACATCAAAGCATCGTGTCCACTCATCACTTTCTCCTGATATTGACGTTCAACATTATACTCTATAAACCGTCATCTTGCCTCGACCTTAAGAATTAAAACCGACATATAGATTCAGGATTGACAGGGCAAATTTTATTAACAATGGGATTCCCGCGCAAGTCCAAGCTAGTTAACTTTTGCAAAGATTGCAGGGAACTGATATCAGAGATTTGATTGTTGTACAAGTCTAGCAAAAATAAATTATTTAAAGCTTCTAGCGCGCTGCTATCCGAAATCGGATTGTTGAACAGATAAAGTTCAGTCAAATTAGTTAACGATTTCAGCGGACTGATGTCTGATATTTGATTGTTGCCGAGGTTGAGTTCAATTAAATTAGTGAGCGATGTCAAAGGACTAATATCTGTGATTTCATTTTGGAATAAAACCAATTTATTTAAGTTCGTTAGCGATGCTAGGGGAGTAAGGTCAGATATTTTATTTCCGAAGAGAAACAGCGTAGTCAGATTTTTTAAGGAAGCCAGCGGAGTGATATCCGATATTTTATTATTGTAAAGGTAGAGTGTCTGGAGTTCAGTTAAATTTTCCAGAGGAGCGATATCTGAAATTTGATTGTTGTAGAGGATCAGCGCATTTAATTTAGTTAAGTTTTTCACCGGAGTGATGTCGGAAATTTTGTTGTCAAACAAGACAAGTGCGGTAAGATTAGTTAGACCTGCTAGGGAACTGATGTCGGAGATTTGATTGGTATCGAGAACGAGTACAGTCAGATTTATTAAAGATGACAGCGGACTGATATTTGATATTTGATTAACATCTATAACCAGATTTTTCAGGTTGGTTAAAGATTGCAGGGGAGCGAGATCCGATATTTGATTGTTGGTTAGGATGAGATTAGTAAGTTGAGTGAAGGATGAGAGGGGACTGATATCGGTAATTTGAAGGTTTTTGAGGTTAAGTTCTGTTGTATTAGAAAGCAGTTCGTTGGCTCGCTCGCACTCGGAAGAGTCTGATATTTGCAACAGTATTTCTACCGTATGTTTAGCATCGGGTGAGAGATTCTCTTTTTGCTTGCACCAATCGGCAAAGTTATTATAATTTGTCATGGGCTGTGCTGCCTTAATCGATTTTAGATGCGAGATTTGAAATTTTAGATAAGTATAGCAATTCTATTTCATTTGTGAATGAGATTTTTTTCGGGTTTTGAGAAATTTCCGCAAAAATTGTGTAAAGTAATCTTAACATCCTTAATTGCATTGTATTCGCAGGAGCCAAGAGCCAACTATGACACCCGAACTAATTTTTAATGCCGGTAATCTGTTCGTTGTGCCTTTCTGGGCAATTATGATTTTATTACCAAACTGGGGAATTACCCGAAAAGTGATGAATTCCTTTATTCCGTTTGCAGTGCTAGCCGTTTTGTACATATATTTGTTTGGTAGCAGTCTGACTGCGGAAAATGCGGCTGCTTTGTCGAATCCTAAGTTAGCAGATATTGCTAAGTTTCTGGGGGAAGAAACGGCGGCGGCTACGGGATGGATACATTTTTTAGTGATGGACTTGTTTGTCGGGCGCTGGATTTATTTGGAAGGACAGCGGACAGGAGTTTGGACGGTTCATTCTTTGGCTTTGTGCTTTTTTGCTGGGCCGATGGGATTGCTTTCTCATATTGTAACTGCTTGGATTACTCAAAGGTTTTTCCCCAGTTCTGAGGCGGCGGAAACTGTTACTTCATCGGTTTAGGCCGAGGGTTTTTAATACCTTGGATGTTATATCGCATCCGGTTGCATCGGAATGATTAAACCGCGAAGGCGCAAAGGACGCGAAGGAAGAGAAAGAAGAAGATGCGGTTATTCCTTCGCGCTATGAGCGTCTTCGCGGTTCATTTAATCTTACTACCTAACACAACTCGATCTAATAGAAGCGGAGTTGATATCAATCATCCACTCTTGGACGCAGAACCTAATTATATAGGGTGTACCTGAAGCACTTTACCGCTAGAAGTTGGGTTGGGGCTGGTTTATAACTATTTAGTATGTGAATTGCAGATAGGGGTGAAATCGCCGGTACAGAATTTTAAGAATGGGCTAGGGGCAGCACTAAACGAGCCACAATTAAATTGTTTTCTAACATTTCTATAGAAAAGTTTCCTCCCATTAAGCGTACCGCTCGCTGACAAATTAAGAGATTTTGGACGATCGACCTATTGGAACTAGAAACGGCTAATATGTCCGGCCCGGAACCGCCGTTGAAAGCAGCAATTAACTGTCGATCGCACGCGCCGCTATCGATCACAGACAATTCTAGCCAATCTTCCCCCACCAACTGAGAGCGAATCTCAATCTTGGCGCCAACAGCAGAGCGCCTGCAAGCCGTCGCCAGCAATTCGCACAGGATCAAATCTAGCTTGATGCTGTCGCCGCGAACGCTCAAAGTTTTACCCGCAGGCATCGACACAGCAGTTTCTCTGTGTACTTCCAGCAAGACTTGCGACTGTTTGACCAGGGAGGCTGTTCGATCGATCGATCGCCTCAGCCAAGCGCTCACAGGCACCGCATCTTGTCCAAATTGCAGCCGCCAATGTTCCTGTTTCAGCAGCAAATGAGTTGACCCCAAAGCATTGCCAATTTGCCGCAAAACCTGTTGGTAGCGCAAAGTTTTCAGAGCATCCTTTTGTTCCTTCACTGACTGGAAAATCGACTGACTCAACTCCCCCAACTCCTTCACCCCCGCTCCCACAGTGCGGTAAAAGTCCTCAAAACGTCGCTGTTTGTACCAGTTGAGCATCTCCAGATCAAATCGGTGCGACTCCTCGGCTGATTGCACCGCCAAATACCTGCGCCACCAAGCCAACTGAGACGCCATCGAGCTGAGTAAACTCACCGACAACTCCGACCACTGGCGACCGGGAGCGTCCGCAGCCACCACAATGCCCGCCGGAGCGTGTTCTGGGGCCGTCCGCAGCGCCACCGTCAGAATCTCGCCAATTCCCGGACTGCGGAGCCACCGCTTTGTCGCCAGCGGCAGTTGGCTCGTGCTCTGTTGCAGCACCCCGCTAGCAGCCAGGGTTTGTTGGATCAAGGCATCGGTTTTGACAGGAATCACCGCCTCGGGATTGAGCGCAAATACGGGATTGGCAGCTAGCGCCGTCGCAATTGAACCTTCCTCGTCACCGGGATTCCAAGTAATTACGGCTACTAAAGGACAGGAAAGTGTCTGGGAAACGTGTTGAGCAAAGTTACGATCGAGCTTTTGTAGCGGCAACTCTGGGAACATCGTCGGTGAAGCAGCAGATATCGGTTCCCCAGATTGCTCATCAGGAGAATGCTGCAAAACCGCCAAACCCGATTTGAGCAATCGCTCAAATTGCTGATATTTGTCGATTTCCGAACTCTGCTGCCAGGAGTGCAGGATCAATCCTAGCTGTTGGCTCACTAGCCGAACTAATTCTTGCTCCGATCGCCTCCAAGTGCGAGTTGCATTGTGCCCCACAACCAGCAAACCCTCGATGGATTTTCGATTGGTGATTGGCGATTGGCGATTGGGGCGTTCTCCCTCTTTCTTTTTCCCCCGAGTGCTCGATGCCAAAAGCGATCGCACCCCCGCCTCCCCCAACACTTCCCGCCAAGCGCCTAACCTCCCGTCTTCTTCCCAATTTTCAATAGCCACAGGTTCGCTTTCTTGCAACAGCCCCACGTCAGCCACATCCAGGGCGTTGAGCGGCGACGGCACTGACCTGCGGTTGCGGGGCAGATTTTGGCAGACAATTTCAAAGCGATTTTGTTCTTCGCCGTACAGCAGCAGCAAAAAGTATTCGCATTTGAGCCGCTCGCACAACTGTTCGGCGGTATTTTTCAAAGTCGCCTCCCAGTCAGCATCGCTGTAGATAGCGTGAGCTATTCCGGCAGTTAAATCTCGATCGATCTCAGTTTGCTGAATTTTCTCCTCCATCTCCGAGACAGGAGCCGTCAGAGCCACTAAACGCGCCACTCCCCGCAGGTAATGCTTTTCATTCTCTTGCCAAATCCGAGGCTCGCCGGCTTCGACTGCCAAAAATCCCAACAATTCCCCTTCTGAAACAATCGGCGCAGCCAACAGAGAGCGAGCGCGGATTTGCTGCATCAATCGCCCCGTCAGCTCAGTTTTCAGAGAACTTTGAGATTCACCGATCCAAACCATTTCTTCCCTGCCCAAAGCCTGATAAAATTCGCCCAAGTCTTGGACGGTGATGCCCGAAGCCGCTCGGCCCGGCCCGCCCAAACCCGGAGTAACTTCGCGGTTGCTGACTCGGCGCCAAAAATAGCGCCGCTCTCGCTCGAACCAATAAACATTGGTGCGCGTGGGATCGATAAATTCATGGGCTTGTTCGACAACCGCTTGCAAGTATTGGTCGAGCGATCGCAGTTCCCCCAACTGCGAAATCAGCGCTAAAAGAGACTGATCTGGGTGTTTGACTTGTTGTCGCTGCCAGTCTTTTTCTATTTGGTAAAGAGCAGTTGCCAGCGCTCCAAATACGATCGCCAACTGCGTTTTTTCCCCCGACTTTGGCGACGCTCCCCACACGTCAGTCCCGAGCAAAATCACGCCGTAGCAGCGGTCTTTGTAGCGCAGGGGAAACAGAGTCGTGCCTTGAATATTGAAAGTTTGAGCTGCTTTGCGCCATTCTCCGGCTCTACCTTCCGATCGCAAATCCGGGACTCCCACCGGCCGGAGCTGAATCACAACTTGTTCCAGCAAATCCCCTGGGCTGAGGGAAAACCGCTGTTTGAGAAAAGACTGGTCGCCGTTAGGAGTCATGCCGCCTTTTCCCAATAATCTGTGGGCCTGTCGATCGTACAACCCGATCCAAATCAACCCCCAGTCAAATTCCGCTTGCAAGTAACCGAGTGTGGTCGAAAGTAGCACTTCAACATTCTCCTCTTCTCGGAGAGTCTCCAGAACGCGTTCCAGGGTCGCGATTTGTTCGTCTAAATCCTTCGGTCTTTGCTGCTGCCCCATTTCCAAGCTTCCCCACACCTTTGTCTAATTTAAAATTACCAACTTAAAAATTAAAAAACTTAAAAAACAAAAGAATCAACTTATAATATAATCGTCTCACTTATCCTTGAATCTAAAACATTGGATAAAGTCGATGGAAGTTGAAGTAACAACCTCGCCTTCGCTGTCGGCTCGTGAATATTTTTATTTCGCTTCTCATTTCTCATTTGTAAATTGCCCCAGTACAAGTCATTGGATATTTATCAATCAGGTGTACGGCCGCTGTTGTTTTCCGTATTGAAAACCGATGCCGAGTGGCTGCACAACCGCACTCTCCAAGTTCTCGAACTCGCAGCCAGAACCCAGTCAAACCCCGCAACCAGCCAAATGCTCTCCCGATTGCAGAAATCTTTGGGAGTGCAAGATTCTCGCCTCGAACAATCTTTGTGGGGACTGAGCTTGAAAAATCCTGTCGGCTTGGCTGCGGGATTTGATAAAAACGGCGTAGCTGCCGATATTTGGGCAAATTTTGGCTTTGGCTTTGCCGAACTCGGCACTGTCACTTGTCAACCGCAGCCGGGAAACCCCCAACCTCGCTTGTTCCGCTTGACGGAGGACAGTGCAGCCCTCAACCGCATGGGATTTAACAATCAAGGAGCCGCGGCAATGGCAGCCCGGTTTCAGGCAGCACAGAAACAGTCCAAATTCGATGCCTCGCGCCCCATGCCTCAGTCTCCGTTCCCCTTGGGCATCAATCTCGGTAAATCTAAGGTAACACCGTTAGAGGAGGCAGCAGCCGACTATTTGGAGAGTTTTAAGCTGCTGAAAGATTGGGGCGACTATTTTGTAGTCAACGTTTCGTCTCCGAATACGCCGGGGTTGCGATCGCTCCAAGATGCTGCTGGGCTTAGCACAATTTTGGAAAGTTTGCAACAAGAAAATCGGGGAATTAAGCCAATTTTAGTCAAGATTGCGCCGGATTTGGAGTCGGAGGCGATCGTATCAATCCTCGACTTAGCAAAAACCTACCAACTAGCAGGAATTATCGCCACAAATACCACCATCCGCCGCGACGGATTGAAAACACAAATATTGCGAGAAACAAACAAACCAATCGCCGAAGAAGCCGGGGGAATTAGCGGGCTTCCTGTGCGGGAGCGATCGACAGAAGTAATCCGATTTATCTGGCAATATACAAAAGGCGAATTGCCCATAATTGGAGTTGGTGGCATTTTTACCGCCGAGGATGCTTGGGAAAAAATAGCCGCCGGGGCGAGTTTAATTCAAGTTTACACCGGTTGGGTTTACGAAGGGCCTTGGATGGTGAGGCGGATTCTACAAGGCTTGTTGCAAAAGTTAGAAGAAAAAGGATTTAATTCGATTTCCCAGGCAGTTGGTTCGGAAAACATTAAGTAGTGCGACATTACCACACTCCCACAAGGGTTTAATTCTATAGCGGGTGAAAGAATGAATTAGCAGGGCTTACCAATGAGTAATAGACCTCTTGCAAAAATAATTAGGACGGGCAAGATGCCCATCCCACAAGAAAAAATAACTCTTGTGGGATGGGCATCTTGCCCGTCCCATCAATTGATGAAAAGGATTTTTGCAAGATATCTAATAATTTTACACCGAAATAGCAGCTTATCAAAGCAGTTTTTCAATCTCATCGCTAACCACAAAAATACCATTTTCAGCCTCTTGTGGGTTGCAAACACGACATCATGACCGTGTTTTCGCAATTCAAGGGCGATCGCAATTGTAGGAGGATGGAGCTCGCCCAAACAACCAATTGTGGTTCAAACAATTCGACTCACTGTCAAAACCTCTGGCTCGGCATTACCTATACAATCACCCAGTTAATTGCCCATTATATTTGTAGGGTGCGCCCTCCACACCGAGAGGCTATTTACACTAGCTCAAAAATCTTTTTTGCCTTATGATAATATCTATATCACTTCAATACGCCAACTTCCACCCGCTGGGTCATCTGAGATAGAATCTATTGAAACAATGAAAAAGTTCCCCACATTGGCTTGAATTTATGCTGCCTAAATCGTTTCTATTGCAACTGCGATTTGCCTTACCGCTGTTAATACTAGCCTCCGCCCTCATACCCGTAGCCCTCAACTACTACGTCAGGCTTGTTACCAGCAACTACCGCTACAGCGATATAGCTAACGTGCCGACAGAACCCATTGCTATCGTTTTTGGTGCCGGAGTTTGGGAAGACGGTACTCCAAGCCCCATGTTAGCCGATCGAGTGCAAGCAGCCGTCGATTTGTACAAAGCGGGGCGAGTGGACAAACTTTTGATGACAGGAGACAATAGCAGCGTCGATTACAACGAAGTCCAAGCAATGCAGGACTACGCCGAAGCACAGGGCGTACCGATTAATAATATCATTCTCGATTATGCCGGATTTAGCACCTATGAAAGTTGCTACCGGGCGAAAGAGATTTTTGGCATAACGCAGGCTGTTTTAGTTACCCAAAACTTTCACTTAGCCCGCGCTGTTTATACCTGTCGCCGGTTGGGCATAGAGGCGATCGGTTTAGGAACGCCGGATTGGGGCAAATTTAGCCATAAGGGCATGATTCACTACAGTTTCCGCGAATTTTTGGCAGTCCTCAAAGCGCTTTGGGAAGTGCGCGTTACCCGTCCGGAACCGACTTTTTTGGGGCCGTTTGAAGGAATAAAATAACAGTTATGAGTGCTCTGTTGAAGAATTTTGTCGTTGCTTTAAGGAATAAAATTTTTCCAAAAAACAGGTTTTGTTGCAACTAACCGGACATCATGTAAGTCCGGGAGTTGTAAGTTTTGAGTTAAACAAAACTTACAACAAAACTCACAAATCATAACTCGCCCTTACGCAGTAGCGCTCCCTAACTTACTCGCGTTTGGAAAGCCCCGCCAGCGACCAAGTTAGGCTCACCATCATTAAGCGACCTAGAGCCTTCAAACGGTCTTCGGCGTTATTTTCAATTGCTTGAGACAGAGTTTCAGACTTAACATTTCTCGACAATTCTTCAGGGGTTTCTGCTGGTTTTTCCAACTGGGGCTGTTCAGAAGATGTCTCAAGGCTGACTTGTGGCTGCTGATTTTTCTGTTCGGTCATTTTCTGAGTCACCTCCTGGAGTTATTGCATACATAACCCTTACTACAAATGTAACTTATTTGTATCCGGGATGGGTCGAGTAAAGTTTTCCTTACCCGACAACCGCAGTTACCAACTGCCTTAAAAGTTTTGATTTCAGTTGTTAGCTATCTTAAATAGCACTTCGCCAATTTTCCTCAGAAACCCGGTTTATTCACAGATATGTCGTCCTCCACCAATTTTTGAGAATAAACTGGATTTCTGGGCCTAAGTCCTGCTGAATTCAAAACTAACGCCTTCAAAACTCACGTACTACTACCGAGGATGCACATCACTGAATTGTTATATTTACTTAACAGTAATATTTCCGAGATTCTGATATTGTTAAAGCTTAACAATTAATTTTGCTCGGATTTATCTCAATCTGAAAGCAAGTCTCTGGAAAATATTAAGAAACTGAAGGTGTAGAGCCGATGGCAATTTATGTTGATACTGCAATTGTAGCGGAAGCCGCACGGGCGAGCAAGTTCGGATGGATAGCGGGAATTACTACTAATCCGACACTTTTGGCAAAAAGCGAGTTATCTCCTGAGCAAACCCTTAAACAACTGGCACAACTGATTCCTGGGGAAGTGTATTATCAGCTAATGGCATCTGATGTTGATGGCATGGTAGCAGAAGGAAAAGCTGCTTTTGAATTAATTGGACAGCAAACAGTTTTGAAAGTTCCAGCAACGGCGGCGGGTTTCCAAGCAGTCGCGCATTTGTCACCGTCCATTCCTTGCGCGGTGACGGCGATATACAGCGCATCACAAGCAGTTGTCTCAGCAGAAGCGGGTGCTAAATATGCGATCGCCTATGTGAATCGCGCCACCAGATTGTTGGGAGACGGTTTTGCCTTAGTGCAAGATATGGCAAATGTCTTGAAGAAAAGTAATACTGAAATTTTGGCAGCTAGCATTAAATCGCCGGAAGAAGCGGTAAAGACTTTATTAGCTGGAGCACATCATTTGACATTGCCTTTTGATGTATTGCAGGCGCTCGCACTTCATGAACTTTCGCAGCAAACTGTGGATGAATTTGCCAAAAACGGGCGGGGAATTAGTTATTAGATTTTGCAATACAGAAAACTTCCTTAATTCTGGAGCAAGTATCATTCGCTCGCTGACTGCATATGAGTTAGGCTATTTTGTCTAGTGTTGGTAACATTTATTGATAAATATGGCTTTTATGAACTCCAAGTTATGACTTTTATGAATTGACTTGGAGAGCGGCTTATTGAATAATTTCAATCAACCGCACGGCATCTCCAAACTTCTACTCTTAAATGTCAGGGCTTATGACCATTACTCGCATCCCCGTAGACTCAACAGGCATCTCTGACCCAGCAGGCGATGTGCAGGGCAACCGTTACTCGGTCAAATCATCCATCTCCGGTGATGGGCGGTTTGTGGCGTTTACACTTCAACAATCCATCTTCCGAATCGGAGCTCCGAACAATAATATTAACAATAGCGACGACATCTTCGTGCGCGACTTGTTAACCAACACCACCACCCGCGTCTCTGTTGACTCAGCAGGGAATCCGGGGAACGACAGCTCCTACGACCCCTCCATCTCTGCTGACGGAAGGTTTGTGGCGTTTCAATCTGATGCCACCAACCTCGTGCCGGGCGACACAAATAATAACAACGACATCTTCGTCCGCGATTTGTCAACCAACACCACCACCCGTGTCTCTGTTGGCTCAGCAGGCAATCAGGGGAACGACTTTTCCGGGAACCCCTCCATCTCGGGCGACGGGCGGTTTGTAACGTTTTCATCTAGTGCCACCAACCTCGTGCCGGGGGACACTAACAATGAGGAGGACATCTTCGTCCGCGACTTGTCAACTAATACCACCACCCTCGTCTCTGTCAGTTCTAGTGGCGATCGCGCGAACGACTACTCCGACTTCGCCTCCATCTCCGCCAACGGGCGGTTTGTGGCATTTCGCTCTTGGGCCACCAACCTCGTGCCTGGGGATACTAACAACGAACGCGACATTTTCGTGCGCGACTTGTTGACCAATACTACTACCCTCGTCTCTGTGAGTTCCAATGGCGATCGCGCGAACGACTCCTCCAGCCTCTGCTCTATTTCTGCTGACGGGAGGTTTGTGGCGTTTTCATCTGATGCCTCCAACCTCGTACCGGGGGACACTAACGATCGCGACGACATTTTCGTGCGCGACTTGTCAACCAATACCACCACTCGCGTCTCTATTTCCTCAACAGGCAATCAGGGCAACCAAGATTCCGGGTCCGCCTCCATATCCGCTGACGGGGGGTTTGTGACGTTTTCATCTGAAGCCTCCAACCTCGTGCCAGGGGACACTAACAATAAAGAAGACATCTTCCTGCGCGACTTGTTAACCAATACTACTACCCGTCTCTCTGTTGACTCAGCAGGCAATCAGGGGAACAGCGACTCCGAGTTGCCCTCCATCTCGGCCAACGGGCAGAAAGTGGCGTTTTCATCTTTTGCAGCCAATCTCGTGCCGGGAGATACCAACAACGGCCCAGACCTCTTTATTTCTGACATAGGCAACGCTCCAGGCGGCATCAATAACTCTCCAAACGTCATCAACGGCACGAACGGCAACGACAACCTGACTGGCACTCCAGGCAACGATAACATCAACGGTTTGCGGGGCAACGATATTCTCACTGGCGGGGGTGGCAACGATATCCTTTATGGCGGCAAAGGTTTTGACACCCTCAACGGTGGTTTGGGCAACGATAATCTAGTCGGCGGCGCGGGCAACGATGTATTTGTTTTAGGTGCGGGGTTGGGAGTTGATACAATCTCTGATTTCGCCAACTCTCAAGATACCATTCAATTAATTAATGGCTTGACCTTCGGACAGCTATCAATTTCGCCGGGAACGGACGGCACATTAATTAGAGTAGCCAGCAGCGGTGAAGTTTTAGCTTCTTTGACAGGCGTTGCTCCCAATCTCCTCGGTTCTGAAAATTTCATCTCTGTCTAGAGATAGATGGTAAACTGGTCATTTGTTAAATCACTTTTGCTCACAGGAACATCATGATTAAACTTGGCAAACAATCACTCGCATTAATAGGCACATTTCTTGCAGTTTTGCAACCAGCATTTACCGCTCATTCACAAGAAAGCACCAGCGAATTCAGCAAACTTCAATCCTTATTAGAAGCCAAAAAATGGTACGAAGCCGATCAAGAAACAGTCTCTCTGATCCGCAACAACTCCGCCAATCTGTCTTGTCCGAACCTCCGGGCGATCGATCAGATGTGGATGCAATCGAGCAATGGCAAATATGGATTGACTCCACAGTTAGAGATTTGGCAGAAAGTGGGCGGTTCTAGCTGTCGAACTTGCGAAGGTCAAATTAAAGAATTTAGCAAGCAAGTAGGATGGAACATGAGCTCGCAAGTAAGTCCTATACCAGGGGAGTTTCCAGCCCAGTATCCAACTGTTGCTTCATTAAGTTGGCAAAGTTATGTGGACAGCGATAAAAGCATAACTAGGTACAGTCTTTTTGCTGGCGCGCAGACATGGCAAGCGTGGAGAGTTACAGAATTTAACCTGTTTTCTACTTTTGCCAATTGCGGCAAGTAACAGTTGTAGGGCGGGCAATGCCCAGACTTCCACGTCGGAGTCGGGATGGGATTTCTCGATCGCCTCGACTCTTCAATCTAAAATCTTAAAATACTAGGACTATGGCATTCGCCAAATCTTAATAGTGCGATCGGGGCTGGCGCTCACAAAAGTCTTGCTATCTCTGCCAATAGCAACAGAACTCACAAACTGGCTGTGACCTGAAAGAGTGCTTCTTTCTTTTCCCGTCTTCAAATCCCACACTATAATATCTCCGCCCCCGCTGATCAAAGTGCGGCTGTCTGGGCTAAAGGCGATCGTCCTCACCCAGGCCGAATGCCCTTTAAAAGTGCGGGTGCGCTTCCCGTCTTGCACGTTCGACAAACGGATCGTCTTGTCGGTGCTAGCACTAGCCACAATTTTCCCGTTCGGGCTAAGAGCCACAGCATTAACGGGGCCCCCGTGCCCTGTGATAATTCTTCTGACTTCTCCCGTGCCGAGATTCCACAAACGCAGAGTCTTGTCCTCGCTGCCGCTAGCCAGAGTTTTACCGTCCCGGCTCAAAGCGATCGCGTTTACTCCTCCGGCGTGGCCGCTCAAAGTCCGCAACCTGCTGCCGGTTCTGACATTCCACAAGCGAACAGTTTTGTCATCGCTTCCACTAGCCAGAGTTTGACCGTCCCTGCTAAAAGCGATCGCGTTGACGGGGGCTGTGTGAGCGGCAATCGTCCGCGTCCGCCGCCCCGTCTTCAAATCCCAGAGAATCACACTATTGTCGTCGCCGCCGCTGGCCAAAATCGAGCTGTCGGGGCTCACCGCCAGCGTCTTGACCGATTTTTTAGAATGCACCGAATTGAGAGTCCGCACCAGGCGTCCCGTCCTCACATTCCAAATTCTAATCGTCCCAAAGCTTGCGCTCACCAAAGTTTGACCGTCAGGCGACAGGGCGATCGCATTTACACCCCCGACATTATCCAAACTTCTTTGCAAAAAATGAGTGGTAGGTAAAGTAGAAAGCAGCCACACCGGGTTTGCCGGAAACACCCCGTAACGCAGCGAACCGTAAATTTGAGACGCGCCAATACTCACCATCAAAACAGCCGCGCCCGCCAGCAACTTCTTTTTCCAATCAAAAACATCTTTCTCGGTCTTGTTCAATCCCGAATTCAGAGGTCTGAGGCGGTTTATGGAACTCTGCTTCTTCGCCCCAGACGGCCCGGAAGTTGCGCGAATTTTAGTTTGCCCCGTCGTCGGCAACTGAGTCGGCAACTGACTTTCCGCGCCATCGAGTTTAATTTCCTCCAAGCACTGCAAAACCATCTGCGGACTTTGAGGTCGATTTCCCGGAAAAGGCGCCATCAGATAATCGATTACATTAGCCACGGCGTCGGAAACCTGAGGAGCTCCTTTGCGCCACATTAATCTGCCCGTGCGCGGGTTCTCTGGAAACGCAGTCGGCGGCTTTCCAGTCAGCAAATAAACAAAAGTGCGCCCCAGAGCAAAAAAATCTGACTGCGGAACAGCCTTGCCATTAGTTTGTTCCGGCGGCGTGTAGCCCGGGGAAACAATACCAGTCACATTTTGCCCCTGGCCCACCTTAGCGAAATAAGTCGCGGAAACTTCCCGAGCAGTCCCGAAGTCAATCAGCACTAACTGCCCGTTTGGCTTGCACATAATATTGTGCGGCTTGATATCCCGATGGAAATAGTTGAGGCGGTGAACTTGGTCTAAAATTTCCGACAGTTGTTTGAGCCAGTTCACAGCTTGTTCTTGACTGATGGGGCGGCCCCGATGTTTCAGCCAGTCTTGCAAATTGGCCCCAGCAATTTTCTCCATCACCAGACAGTGAAAAGACTCTGTGCTGTGAGCAGGGGTAAATATAAAATAACCGTCGCGATCGACTTTGGGAATACCTGGATGTCTTAGCCTGACCAATACGTCGGCTTCTTGCTTAAAAAGTTCTACAGCTTTGGGATGTTCTTTGAGCAAGACTTTGAGCACTCTTCGGGCGCCGTTGTCGTCCACTTCAAATGTTCTGCCAAAGCCGCCGCCTCCGAGAGGCGCGACAAGCCGATATCGACCTTGCAACAAAAGTTCAGACCCGCAGTGGATACACACGGATTTGCCAGAGTTGGCTGGATCGGAGGGATTCGGGCATTTGGGATTGAGGCAATAACTCACAGAAGCCACATAACCCTGATTGAGGTTGCTCTATCAAGTTTTACTTTGACACTGCTATACAAAACTTTGGCTAAGCTTATTTTTGCTTCACCATTCAACTAGAAGTATTTTCTAGAGGGTCTGATTCCTGCTTCTGCCAAGGGAGTCGGCTCTTACTTGTCCACAGGCGTAAATTCGGGTGGAGCAGCACCCTATTTTTCCAGTCTGTACAACTATTTATTATTGTGGAAGCTTTTAGCCATTGTTTAACCATTATTTTCAACCAATTTAACGAATCGTGGTATCCCGTTCGACCTTTTTATAGGCTGGTCAGTTTTAAATCAACCGTCGTTTACTCTCCCAGAAAATTTTTGCTGCCGATTTTCGTCATTATTCTGAGAATGTTGCACATAACTGTGCCTCTGTCAATAGGCTGACCATAATTCGCTATGAGCAAGTTTAATAAAGTATTAAGCGATTAGATTAACCTCTGTGCACTCTTGGTGACTGAGATTTTTGGTTCAGCTTGCCTCACTTGCCTTGATAGGATTACTCCAGCCAAAGTAGAGGTGTCTTCTCTAAGAGCGTTAATTTTGGTAGGGCATACCGTATTTGAGTAGTCCTTTTTATCTAGTTCGGTTTTTGTTCAAATACGAGTTTTCCTAGACGGCAACACCGTCTTTGTGTGACTAGGTACTTAACAATCTAGTTAAGTTTTTACGTTGTCTAGTTCTACTCGATTTTCAACTTATGACGATCGTAGCACACCTAGTACAAAACTCATGAGCACTCTTGATTGAAATCTTGCAGCGTCGCTGAAGTCAAGCGAGGCTTTAGTCTCGCTTGACTTCAGCATCCCCTCTTTTTCTATAACCAGTGGCACTGCGATCTAACGATCGGGTTGAGGCCAAAGGTTCTGTTCTTTGTCACAGCCGATCAATGTCAAAAATCCCTGATGACAGCAGATAATTTACAAAAAGACCAGAACTAATAACCCAGAGCAGCCAGATTCCAATTGTACGATCGCAACCACCACTCTCGAAGAAAGAAGTGAGAGTGGGCGAGTGGGCGAGTGGAAAAGGGAAGTGGGAAAACCCGCCTTCTGCTGAATACCTTCTTCCCTCTTCCCTCTTCCCTCTTCCTTCCCGATAAGAAAGCCTTTTAAACAAGTCCCTCAATTACCGGATGGAAGTAGAACGCCAGCGCCAAAACCGTATAAGCTGCCAACAGCAAAGTACCTTCGAGCCAGTTAGAGTTGCCGTCAGAACTGATAGAATTGGCGATCAGCACCGACACCGCAACCGCTACAAGTTCAAACGGGTTGAAATTCAAGTCCATCGGTTTGCCCAAGACAAAACCTGCCAAAACCAACACCGGGGCAACAAACAAAGCAATTTGCAAACTCGAACCCACGGCCACAGAAACCGACAAATCCATTTTATTTTTCATCGCCACCGTCACCGCCGTCGTATGTTCGGCCGCATTGCCAATAATCGGCACTAAAATCACCCCGGTAAACAATGATGTCAGCCCCAAACGCGCCGTCGCTTCTTCCAGAGTACCCACCAGCAGTTCTGACTCGACAGCTACCATCAGGGTACAGGCCAACAGCACCCCAATCCACAGCGGCAGATTGACTTTGTGGTCTGGACTGTCTGGTGCTAAGTTACTTTCGGCTAATTCTTCAAGCATTCCTATTTCTGCCACCCCTGCATCGTACAGATAACTGTGGGTTTTCATCGAAAACAGCAGCGTCAGCACGTAGACGATAATCAGGACTACAGCAACAGCGCTAGAGAGGTTCTGCATAGTTTCGGGAGGGATGCCAATAGAGGTGGCATTAACTGCCGTCGGCACCAAAATGGCAATCACCGCTAAGTTCATCGCTGAAGCGTTCAAGCGGGCGACTGTCGGCTGAAAATCTTGTTCTTTGTAGCGCAAGCCGCCCAGCAGCATTGCAAATCCCATCACCAGCAGCAGGTTGCTCATAATTGAACCGGTGATGCTGGCCTTGACAACATCTATTAGTCCGGCGTTGAGGGCGACGATGCCGATAATCAGTTCCGTGGCATTTCCGAAGGTAGCGTTCAGCAAACCCCCCAAGTTGGCGCCGAGGACGACGGCGATTTCTTCGGTGGCTGTCCCCATCCAGGCGGCTAGGGGGATGATAGCTAAAGCCGAGGTGATGAAGATTGTGGAGGATTCCCAGCCGAGAAAGTGTCCGGCGATGGAAACCGGGATAAATAACAGCAGACTGGAAATTATTGTATTTGTGTTTAGCATTTAGATTCTCAAAAGCTGCCAACCGTCAATCATAGCCTGCCACAAAGTTTAAGAAAGGGGGAGGGTTCGATATTTGGGTGTGGGCTTAAAGCTGGGGGTGGGCGATCGGGCGATCGAGCTTTGAGGCAGCCTGCGATACCTGTACTTCACGAGCTATGCCACACATTCTTCGTTTGATCGAGACGCATCGGACAACCGCAATATTTAGCAAATGCTGTTTTATTCCTAATGTAAAACAGAACACCCCAAGCCCCGAATTTTTAAAGAAGTCGGTGATATAACAGCGAGATAATTTTACGTTGAATTAGATTAATTTACTTAGTAAAATAGTTGCCAGCAAAAGTGGGTAAAGAGTTGCGGGCCGTGCTTTATCTCTTAGGATGGAAATTAAGCTGGGATATACATTAAAAAGCAATGGGGAATGGGAATGACGCAAGTTGTAATTGTGGGAGCGGGGCCAACTGGTGCGGCACTTGCCTTGCTGCTGGTCAAACGAGGTATTGCCGTAACCTTGGTTGAGGCGGCAAAAGATTCCTACCGAGTGTTTCGCGGTGAAGGGTTAATGCCGAGCGGATTGGATGCGATCGAGCAAATGGGCTTATCCTCAATGTTAGAACGTGTTCCACACCGACAAATTGATGCCTGGGAGTTTATTTTGGGCGATCGACAACTATTTCGAGTTGATGAGCCAATGGGGTCAAATCAACCTTGTACACTGGTATCGCAACCGCCTTTGCTAGAAACACTAATTTCAGAAGCTCAATTGCATCCAGAGTTTGAATTTATCCCAGGTGTTCCCGTAAAAGATTTACTCTACAGCAACGATCGCATTGCGGGTGTAAAGCTAGGAGATGGGCGAGAAATTCCTGCTGCACTTGTGATTGGTACAGATGGTAGAAACTCGGTTGTACGACAACGTGCAGAATTAGAGTTAGTAAAACAGCAGAATAGTATAGATGTTCTGTGGTTTAAACTGGCTGCTCATCCTCGGTTTGTGGGGGATAATGTATTTTATTCCATCCTGAATGGCGGTAGCGGATTCAGTGTCTTTCATGGGGCAGAATCAGGAAAACTTCATCTGGCTTGGGTGCTATCGGCAGACGATCAAACTGACTGGAAACACACAGACTGGGCAGAAACTTTCGCATCGCGATCGCCTGCGTGGATGGCAGAACATTTCCGCAACTGTGCCGATACGATCGAATCTCCGATGCGATTATCTGTTGTGGTTGGTCGCTGTCCGCGCTGGCATCGACCAGGAATCATACTTTTGGGGGATGCTGCACATCCCATGTCTCCGGTTCGCGCTCAAGGAATTAACATGGCTTTACGTGATGTAATTGTTGCCGCCAATCACCTTGTACCTTTATTGAAAGCAGGGGCTAATTACGAGGATATTGACTTAGCATTATCGCGGATTCAGGCAGAACGCGAACCAGAAATTATTCGCGCCCAACAACTGCAAGCACAAGAAGCGTGGAAAGGTGAACAACTGCGAAAAAATGGATTATTGCGTTTATTGATGATGCAAATTGCTCCGTTTTTGGGTGAAAAAATTAAACAATTTTGGGTAAAAGGACAGTATGAATTGCGCCAAGGAGTAACAGAGGTAAAATTGGTTGTGTGAAAAAAGGAAATTCACAATTAGGAGAAAATTGTATGCGATCGACAACTATCAAAGGACCGATCGGCACTATTCACATCATCGAAGCCAGCCCCCCTGTCACCGCTGGGGAGTCCGAGTCGCTGCCGGTGGTGTTCGTGCACGGTATGGCGGTTTCTGCGAGCATTTGGGAGGCACAGCTTGCCCGTGTCGCCCGTACCCGACGCGCGATCGCCCTTGACGTGCGGGGACACGGTGATTCCGCACCGCCGGAGGACGGCAACTATGCGCCCGCCTCCTGTGCAGCGGATGTTTTCGCGGTACTGGATGGGCTGGGACTCGATCGAGTGGCGATCGTCGGGCACAGTTTCGGTGCTTGTATTGCCCTCGCCACAGCAGCCAGCGCACCGCACCGCATCGCGCAGTTGATCCTGGCAGACTCACCTGGAGATTTTACCAAGGTGCCTGCACAGATGTACGAGGCACGCATCGTCCCCTACCAGAGGGCTCTGGAGACGGAGGATTGGCGGGCTGCTGTGGAAACCAGTTTCAACGAGGCGCTGACAGGAAGCACGACCCATACGCGCGATCGGATTCTCGCTTGCTTGGCGGCGACTCCACAGGATTGCCTGTGTGGAATGTATCGCGGGATGTTTGCCTTTGAAGCAGTTGATGCTCTCGATCGCTACCTAGCAGCCCCTGGAACACGGGCCCACGCCATTATTGCTTCCTCAAACACTTTTCCCTTCAGCCTCCACATCCTCCGTCCCACACTGACGACAACTACGATCCCCGATACTGGACACTGGCTGATGCTGGATGCGCCAGAGGCCTTTGCTAGGGAACTGGATATTTGTTTGGAAGGTGTTTAATATAGATTTCGACAAAATCTGTTAGTTTTACCACAATTCATCGAGAGTTAAGTTGTGGGGGTTTTTGAGGATGAAGGCGTTGTTGTCTTTGATTAAGTCACCGCTACAGAGAATCGGTAAGCGTTCTTGATAAGCTTTAATCGCTAGGATGTAATCTTTGTCTGCGAGTGCAGTTTGAATTTTCCGCAATTTGTCAGCTACAAGGCCGAGGAGAGTAATTTCGCCACTTAATTTTTGGGTATTTGGGGTGTGAATTTGCATAACAATTCCCTGAATAATCGTGTTGGGAATGCTGGTAAGTAGTTCGCTTAAAATTTCAATTTGAGGGCGATTTTCTGCGTTTTCTAGGGTTTGGATTGCCTCGCGGATGCGGGCTGCATAATCTCCCAGGTGTTCCCGGTTAGGTAGCAATATTTCAAATTCTTCTGCATCGGCTGTCGGTTTGTGCCAAAGTGTGGCATTATCTAAAAAAGGTTGGTCTTCATGCCAGCCGTGAGTTTGTAAGTAATTTCTCAGTTGATTTAGCTCGATTGTTTCGAGAGTTTGGCTATCTTTTACGGTGGCTTTCATGGTTGAACTCCTTGGCTAATTCCCTCCATAATTGACTGAAGGGCGGCGACTGTAAATTGGTTGGTTCTGGGGATGGCGACGGTGACAGCGTTTGTGTTTTGTGTTTTTGGCTTTCCCCGCAGCGAACCCCAATATCCGCAGTTTCTGATGCAGAGTTCTGTTTCGGACTGCGTTAACCAGTCTTCGGGTGTTTCGGGGATTAAAACGACAACTAAAATTCGGGGAATGGCGAAGTTATCCATTCTTAAGTCGTCGTAGTTTTTGAGCTTGAGGGGGTAGCGGATGGAGTTATCGTCTTGGATATCTCTTGATGTAGATTTTAACTGCAATTCTAAGCGAGGTGCTCTAATGGGGCCTGTCCCGCCTTTCGCAGCTACTCGCCAGTCTACGCTATCATCGTCTACGAATAGTTTGCAGAGGGAATAGCCTGCAACAGTGGTAACGGATTGCAGGTAGATGTTGCAGAATTGTTATTTTTGTTGGTTGATGTCCCTTAATTAATCCTCTCTCTATTTTAGTAGTTTACTTGACTAGGAAAGAAGATAAAATTACGTCAATAGCTGACAAAATAGCAGCGCATATTAGTGCCCCGATAGCCCTTTTAAACAAATCTGATGTTTTGTCTCTATTTTTCGCCAATTCCTTGATTGATTGATTCCAATTTTCTAGGATTGAGAGTCTATAGTCTTCCTCTGTTATGTCAAGACATTTTTCTATTAATTCTTCTGGTAAAATTATTTGCCCTGCTGTTTGTGGCTTAAACCCCAAGAAACAATAAATCAAAGAAATTATTAAAGCAAGGTAACTTAAAATTTTTAACACTAAACAAAAATTACACTCCAACGAAATATCCAAAGCATCAATATTTACTGCAAGCGAACGATCTGGTAAGCTTGAAAAAAAGCGAATTAGAGCTGCATCAAATCCCAGCACTACACCTAGTTTTGTATTAAGCCTATTGATACTCTGATCTAAATCTTTTAATGCCTGCTCCGCGTATTCGTAAATTAGCGTTATATTGGGATTACATTCGTTATTACTCAAAGGAACCTCCATGACTAATAATAATTCAGCCGATCAGCAAGAGTCTAATACTTCTAGAAAACCTCCAGAACCTCCAGAACCTCCAAAACCTCCAAAACCTCCTGAAGGCATCAAGTTTGAAAAGACGGTGCATAGGAGAAATGATGGTGCGGGTTCCTGATATTTCTAGGTAGGTTCTCTAAATCCTTCACCCGAATCTCACCTGAGAGCACCTTGGGTCGCAAAACATCACGGGTTACAGCTAGGGTGAAGGATTGCTCTAAGATTTTTCATAATAGTTATCTTTACTTCGCACTCTCCGATTTTATCATTCCTCCTCAATTTCCACATCCACCGCTTCTAACTCAGCTTCCAACTGCTCAATCGTCGGCAAACATCCTTTCAGGAAAAGCTGTTTCTAAGTCAACAGCTAAATTGTCTATAACTTTTGCTCCCCATCCTCGCTGCTGTTGCCTGTTTAAAATATTCCGTCCAATTGGCCAGTAAAGCAACAGTAATTCGCGATTAACAGAAAGTACGGGCCGCACTTGATATTGCACAATACGTTCCTTAAGTTCTCGCCAAAAGTCATGATAATCTTCAGCAATTGACGAACTATCCGCCAGAACCCACCCTCGGCAGATTTTCCTGAATCATCGGCTCTAACTTGGCACTCTCGGCAAATTGCCTCTCAAACTTCGCCGTCAAATGCAGCATCTTCTCGTCCAAACTCTCCTCCTCCTCCTCCAAGGCCTCCGCCCCCACATACCTCTCAGGAGTTAAAACATAACACTTACCGTCTTGCTTTTTTGTTGCCCTTTGACTCCGCACCAGTGTCAAAACTCTTCTGGAAAGTACATTTGCAGCAACTCTGCCCCGCCCTAACCCAACTGGCCTAACTTCTCCAGAACTTAGGTAAAAAGCACCTAAAGTATGATGCGAAACTCGGGCAAAACTCTTACTCTATAAATTCATCGGGCATTAAACCGATATCCACAACCGCCAAGATTTATTGCCAAAAATTAAATCTTTCCGGCGAAAAGTTGCTATTTAATGAATAAGACTTTACAATCCAGCAAGGTAAATGAAACTCTCAATGAGCAGCCCTGCAAGCACGAACCCGAAATGGGTCGCAAGTGCCAAAAAGCAGCAAAAGCTACCTTTTTTAACTCTTTCAACAGCAAAGCATTGGCAGAAAAACCAGGGATCGACGGTTGGCATCTTGGAACGAATGCTTTGCTCCCAATACTACAAATGTATGAAAACTTGTCAGCCAAATTTAGCCCTAACAGATGCCTAGCTGTAACTCTTGCTGCGTAAGGTTTAAGTTTCTAATTAGGCTGGTTTTATTGTCTTTAACTACTTGAGGAGTTGCTCGCATGATTTCGATTTCTACAACTCAATCCGATGTGCTACCTTTGCCTTCGCCAACCGTAACGGCTCCAACCCAAACCAGCGTGGCTGCTGCAACTGGGGTGTGCGTGACGGTTCACGGTCACTTTTACCAGCCACCCCGGGAAAACCCTTACCTGGACGCGATCGAACGCCAAGCCAGCGCCTCTCCCTCCCATGACTGGAACGAACGCATTGACAAGGAGTGCTACCGCCCGAACGCCTTTGCCCGCATAGTCAACGATCGCGGCGAAGTCGCGGGGATCGTCAACAACTACGAGTATATGAGCTTCAACATCGGGCCCACCCTGATGAGCTGGCTCGAACGCTATGACCCGGAAGTCTACCAGCGGATTCTGGAGGCCGATCGCAAAAGCTGTCAGCGGCTCAACGGTCACGGCAACGCGATCGCGCAAGTCTACAATCACATCATCATGCCGCTGGCTAACGAGCGAGACAAATACACCCAAATTCGGTGGGGGATCGCAGATTTCCGCTCCCGATTCAATCGCGATCCCGAAGGAATGTGGCTCGCCGAAACCGCAGTAGACTACCCCACCCTCGAAGTTTTAGTCGCTGAAGGCATCCGCTTCATTGTCTTAGCCCCCTCCCAAGCCGAACGCTGCCGCCCGCTAATCGGGCAAAACCACGAAGGGGAACCAGGGCACAATTCCGAATGGCACGAAGTCGGCGGTGGTCAAATCGATCCGACTCGCCCGTACCGCTGCTATTTGAAACCAGAAATGCGGTTGATGGCTGACCAACTCTCGCCACTGAGCGCTCACCATTTTGGCCGCCAGCACTCCCAAAATTCTGCTGCCCCAACTGCCAACACTCCCTACATCGATATCTTTTTCTACGATGGCCCGATCTCGCGAGATATGGGCTTCAATGACGTTCTCAGCAGCAGCCACCACTTGGTCGGGCGCTTGGGTCAAGCAGTACGGGGAGACCACCGCCCGGCTCAATTAATCTGCGTGGCGACGGACGGCGAAACTTTCGGCCACCACAAAAACAGTACCGAAAAATGCCTCGCCTACGCCTTCACAGAAGAGTTTCCCCGCCGAGGCTGGACGGTGACGAATTTTGCTCATTATTTAAGTCAAAATCCGAGCGCTTGGGAAGTGGAACTCAAACCCGTAACGGCCTGGAGTTGCTCTCACGGGGTCGATCGCTGGCAAGATGATTGCGGCTGCGGTGGTGGCGGCGGATGGCACCTCAAATGGCGCCGCCCTCTGCGGGATACTCTCAATTGGCTGCGCGATCGACTGATTCCGATTTACGAAGAAGCGGGGCGCAAGCTGTTGAGCGATCCCTGGAAAGCCAGAGATGAATATATTGAGGTTATCCGGGATCGATCGTCCACTAATGTTGACAGTTTCCTCCAACGCCATCAAGTTCGCCCCCTCGACGACGCCGAACAGGTGGACGCCATGCGGCTGCTGGAAATGCAGCGCCACGCCCTGTTAATGTTCACTAGCTGCGGCTGGTTTTTTGAAGAAATCTCGCGGCCAGAAGGCGTGCAAATTCTGCGCTACGCGGCCCGGGCGCTGGAATTGGCGGGGGAAGTTACCGGCATCCAGCTAGAAAAGGATTTTGTCGCTCGACTAGCCCTCGTACCCAGCAACGTTGAGTGTTTTAAAACAGGGGCAGAAGTTTACCGCCAACTGGTGGTGACAGCCCAAATTAGTCTCAAACAAGTGGCCGCCCACTACGCAATCAGTTCTCTGTTTGCCAAATTTCCCCGCGAAGAGCGAGTTTACTGCTATCAGGCCGAGCAGCAAGATTTCCAAATTCAGCGCATGGGCTCGATGACTCTGGCTGTGGGTCAATTGCAGTTAACCTCGGAAATTACGCGGGAAACAGAGATTTTTGTGTTTGCTGCGTTGCACCTCGGCGGCTGGGACTTCCACTGCTGCATTCAGCCTTTTGGCAGCCGCCGGTCTTACACTATGCTCAAAGAGCGGTTGTTTGGAGTTATGCAAGAAGCTTCGGCGTCCCACGCGATTCTGGAAATGGTGCGGCTGTTTGGGGATCAGTCCTTTAGCTTGCGGGATTTATTTGCGGAGGAACGCCACCGGATCGTGCAGTTGCTGAGTCAGGAAAATTTGACTCGGTTGGATCAGCTTTACACTCAGGTTTACCGCGAAAATTACGGGGTGATGATGGCGTTCCACCGAGACGAGTTGCAGGTGCCGGTAGAGTTGCAGGTGGCTGCTGAGGTGGCTTTGGGACACCGCTGTTTGACGGCGGCCAAGGCCCTAGAAGTGGAAACCGAGGATGTCGAACCGCTGCTGGGCGAAATTGAGGCGATCGCCACTGAAAGCGGTCATCTCCGCTGTCGGTTGAACGTTCCCGAAGTCAAGGAAATTTTGGAAAAGATGGTTTGGCGATCGCTTGACGCGCTGCTGCAAGCAGGATCGGGCGCGGAGGCTCGCTCGCCTGTCAACTTAGAAGCTGATATCCGCACGATCGAGCGTTTGATTGCGGTGGGCGATCGACTGAGTTTGGGTTTGTGTCTGGATCGATCGCAGGAACTGTATTTCAATTCTCTGTACAGTCAAATTGTGCCTCTGTGTTTGGGCTGGCTGCAACTGCAAGATGTCTCGGCGGGCGACAGTGTGGTCGCTGCCGTTGCCTTGGGGATTGCAGGTTCCGGCGCCGGCTGGGACTTGTCTTCGATCCGGCAGTTGCTGGAGTTGGGTCAAACCTTGGGTGTTGATGTTGAGTGTTGGTTAAATCAGTTAAGTTAATCGTTTCTCGATTAGCCGGCATCAATTCACGCCCTTGAGAATCCGCCCGATCGAGGTTTAAATCTCGATCGGGCCTGCCGGTTCAACCGAGGATCGATCGGCATTTCGGCTGACGTGGATCGCGGCTGGGGATCGAAGCACCGACAGGGAAGCGCCAACTTTGTTTAAGTTTTCGCTCTACTTATGTGGGAAGATAAAAAGACTGTCGGCAAAGCGTACAGGTGTTCTGCACTTGCGCGCTTTGTAGAGTTTGGAAGAAAGAACACTAAGTTTAAATTTATGAAAGTTGGCGATCGCGTTTGCATTAAAAACTCTGTTGTTGTCTACCACCATCCTGAAAATCGCAGTCAACCATTTGATATTAAGGGTATGGAAGGAGAAGTCGTGGCGATCGTTCACGAATGGCACGGCCGACCTGTCAGTGCTAATTGGCCAGTTCTAGTACAATTTGACAAAAAATTTCGAGCTCACCTGAAAGAGGATGAGGTCGAATTGATATCTTCGGAAGTCTAGCTGTCTCAAAAGTTGAAGCCGGAGCCCCAAGACAATATCCAATCCGGTCAGTCGATTTTAGATTTTAGATTTTAGATTTTAGATTTACTCCACAGATGAATCTGGGAGTTTGAACTAGAGTCTAAAATTTTTCGCTGATCACGACTTCTGTCGGAAAGCAAGTATCCGTTTTTGGGCGGGAGTCATATAGCTGTTGTACAGTTTGTAGTGAGGACTTCAGTTTTTTCTGTAGCTTTTAGTCGCTCGGCGGAACGAAAGTTCTTACTACAAACTATCTTTGGTAGTCCTTTTTTGTAAAGGACAGAGAAAAAAATCGATCTTGTTATGCAATCCCCATTTTTTTTCTGACTTGTTGGTTATATTCGTGGATGAAGTTCCAGATTGCCCCGATATGATTTTCTAGCTTTTTCGAGAATGATAATGTTTTTCTCACTAACCTTGATATTCTCTGTCTTAACGTGTTGTTGAGCCTTTCAATATAATTCGTTAATCCGGTCTCCTTTCCTACCGCAAAATGCCTTTTGCTTGGCACTACCTTTTCATACGCCTCCCACATGTCTGTATACACCTTGGCGCACTGCTTATATACCCCTGGTAATGAATCCCAGAGTTGTCTGGCTGATGCCCGTGAACGCTCTCCGATATTACATCCGATGATTTCTCTGGTTTGAGCATCGAGCGCAATCCAGACCCATTGTTTGTTTCCTTTATGATCCACAAACGACCACAACTCATCCATTTGAACCGTCAGCTTCCCTTTGGCTTTTGGCACTACTTCTGCTTGCTGCTCTACATGCTTGATAATATTTGTTCACATAGTTTTGGAGCCAGCTTGCTGACACACCTACTGTTTTGACTATTCCGGCTAAGGGGATTTTCTCCAATAACAATAAATTTACCAATGCGATGATGTCTTTGTCTTTTGGTTTCCACTGTGGATCCTCCACAAACTGTCTTCCACAGTCTCGACATTTATGGTTTTGTTTTCCTCTGCGCGTTGTCCCATTTTTCATAATGTCATCAGATCCACAGGTCGGGCAACTTAGATCGAGTTTCATTCAATCATTCCTCTGTCGCGATCGTCGATCGATTATACTATTTTTCTCCGCCCTTTACAAAAAAGCACTACCCTATCTTTTTTATCTAATCCTTAATTTTTCGAGCGTCCGCGGCTAAACCAACCTAAAATATTCCAATCTCCCTGCATTTTCTGCAATTCCTGCTGATGCTGCTTGGCTGTAGCGTAATACCACTGGCAGTGAAGTTCTAGTTCTTGACGGTACTTAATTTCGTCGTAAAACTCGCGGACAATTTGGTGTCTCTGAAAAATTTCGGCCGCGGGAGTCGGTTCTGGGGCAATGTTTTGCAACTCGTGGGGCAGCATGATTGTTTGGGGGCGACTGTGGCTAATATTTGCTGTAATGACTTTAAGCTAACACACTGAATCTATTTTAGATTTTGGAAGTGGCTTCACGGTTGAGACTACTTGAATTCTTCAATCCAAAATCCACAATCCAAAATCTAAAATTCTGTTAAAGCCATCCCCGCAGCCGATAAACGATTAAGCCGATGTATTCTTTCAAAGCTTTAGTTGACTGGTTTAACTGATAGGTATCCGGCAATAAATCCAGTGCGACTGCTTGCCAATTGTTTTGGGATGCTGCGATATCCTGCTGCGTTATCTGGAAGTCTGTTGGTGCTGGAATTGCTTTTATTCCTTGACGCTTGAAAATTAAGAGCGATCGAGTCATGTGCATCGCCGATGTCACTAGCAAAACCGACCCTTTTATGCCTTTAGCATCTAAAATTTTCCGCACGTTGACGGCATTTTGATAAGTGTTGTGTGAATCGGGCTCTTGCAGAATTGCTGATGCCGGTACACCCATTGTTTGGGCAATTTCTGCCATGTCTGCCGATTCGGGAGGCCCGCCGCCTTTCCAATTTACTCTACCGCCGCTGAGAATTAGCAGGGAAGCTTTGCCTTGCCGGTAAAGTCGGGAACCGTAGATTATTCGATCGCCCGCTTCCGCTAATTCTACCCAAGGACGGGGAGGTAAAGCTGCTTTGACACCGCCGCCCAAGACGATTATCGCTTCAGCTTGGGGGAGTTCGGCCGTTGGCAAGTTTTGCCATTCGAGCGATCGAACTAACGATTTTGAAACCCAACCGCTACTTCCCAGCAGTAAAATAATTAGAGCCGCAGCAATTGGCGCCGCCGCCCATTTGGGACGCTTCCAAAGTGTGATTAAAGCCGCCATCATTAACAGGCAACTCAACCCCAAAGGATAAATAAACAGCGGCAAGAGTTTCGATAGAAATACAAACATTCAGCCAGTAATTTAAATTGCTAGTTAGCGGTAATGGGTAATTTTAATAGACTCTCGTTACTCGCTAATCTGTAATTAGTAATTTAGGTGGCGGGAGTTGTTGATTTTTAGTATTGAGTTTTGAATTATGAACTCTTTAACTTAAAGTTTAAAACTCCCTACTAAAAACTATTTTCTGTGCTAGCGACGATCCTCTGGCCCCGACAACCAGTCGAACAATGTAGCAGCGTCACGCCTAGAGGTTTTGCTATAGAATTTGTTCTCTGTTTCCACTACTTCTTTATTGACGATAGCATCCGAGCTTTTATCCTTGGAACGCATATTCGGGTTTAGTAGTAGTTCGTTGTGCCACCAAGCGACAATTAAACCTGCTGCCACGCCGCCGATGACACCAAGGCCGAGACTCACCGGCAGCGTACATCCTACTAAGCGAAACCCAACGGTAAAAAACACAAACCATATCAGCGCGGGGCTAAACCCCTTGGAGTCTCCGGTAAATTTTGGCATGAGCTGCAAGTTTTTTTTGTAATAACACAGAAAGATATTGATAATCTTAGCAGACAATCAAATTGGGAAGGGCGATCGATCTGCAACTACTCCCCACAAATCACGTTTAATTGTACCTCTAAGTCTTGCGCGGTATCTACAATCTGTACAGAAATTTGCTCTAATTCTGTAAAAGGTTCAAAAGCTGCTTGCTGCGAACTCAATAGTTCTGCAGTCGCGTCGGCAATATCGCCCCTGCGCTGTTGCAGTCGTTCTCGCAATACTTCAATTGGTGCGGTGCAGTAAATAATTTGCAGGGGCAAGCCATGGGATTGAGCCTGATTAATCGCATCGGTTCTCCTGTTTTGGCGATCGAACTTTGCATCTAAAATCACATCCCAACCTCGGTCAGCCAGCACTATCCCCAACTCTAACAATCTACCATAAGTCTGTGCCGTCATTTCATCGGAGTACAAATCTTGCCCGCCGCGTTCATTTAAAGAAATCCCCCCTAAATGTTTGCGAACAGCATCGGATCGAATGTGAATTGCCCCAGTGCGGCGAGCCAAATATCGAGCCGCTGTACTCTTTCCAGAACCCGACAAACCCGACATCAAAGTTAACTTTCCCCGGGGCGGTTGTGTGTATTGCCAAGCCAGTTTATAGTAATGAGCTGCTGTCTGTGAAATCTCTGCTTTTTTCGCTGTTGAAATAGCGGCATCGTCTAACATTAACGAAGTTACTTTCGCTCTAACATAAGCTTGACGGCTCAAATACAGAGGCAACAGTTGCAGTCCTTCCCAATCCCCTGTTTGTTCGATGTAAGTATTGAGAAAAGCATTGCCCAAGTCTCTGCGCCCCCGCGATTCCAAATCCATTACTGTAAAAGCTACATCGTACATGACATCAACAAAGCGAAAAGGCTCATTAAATTCAATGCAGTCGAATAGCAATATTTTATCTTGCCAGAATGCTATATTCCGCAAGTGCAAATCTCCGTGGCACTCGCGAATTTTATTGTTGGCAATCCGCAGGTTAAATAATTCTTTATTTTTTTCAAAAAACCCATCTGTATAATTTTTAGTTTCCTCATATTGTGTCTGAGTCTGCGGCCCGCCGATATATTTTTGCGAAATCAGGTAATTGTTGTCTATTGCAGTCCGAATCTGACTGACTTCGCCAAATGTCCGAATATAGCTATTACTAATTGCCCTGCTGTGAAAGTTGGCAACTTCGCGCCCTAAGTCTGCCATAAGTTGCTCTGTTAACAGTCCGCGTTCCAACAAACTAAGCAACAGCGTATCTTGAGGAAACTCCCGCATTTTTAGCACATATTCTACCGCATTTTCTGTAGTAGAATTTATAGCAGGTAAGTTGCTGCCCAATTTAAACGAATCCCCCACTTGAATAATTGGCAAAACTTCTAGATAAATTTTCGGAGCAGTGCGTTGGTTCAGCAGCAATTCTTCGTTGCAAAAATGCTGCCTTTTTTCCAAAGTTGAATAGTCCAAAAAGCCAAAATTGACGGGTTTCTTGAGTTTGTAAGTATAATCTCCTGTCAGCAAAACAAAGGAAGCGTGAGTCTGAATTAGCTGCACTGGTTCTGTCACCCCGTGCGGGTAAAACTCGGGCTGCAACATTTGCTGAATCAGAGGTGGGAGACAAGTATCAGTCATAGCGATTTTAGATTTGGGATTTTAGATTTGGGATTTTGGATTAGATCGATTTGGGCTTGGGGATTTAGATAAAGATAACTTAAAGAAAATAGATGTTGAGTTGAAGTCGATTTATTATAAAGTTGATAATTAGTGTAAACCAAAAATTACTGATGACAGAAAACAATCAAGATTCCCGCTCCGTGGATGTGTTTGGCGTGGGAAATGCCCTGGTAGACATCCTAGCATTGGTAGAAGATGAATTTGTACTCGGCCACGGGCTGGATCGCGGCGGGATGACGCTGATGAATTCGGAAACGCAGGGGGGGATTTTGCACGATTTAGAGCACAATTCGCTACAAATGCGATCGGGGGGTTCGGCGGCAAATACGATGATTGGTTTGGCTCATAGCGGCGGTAAAGCGTATTATTCGGGGAAGGTTGCTAAGGATACTAACGGCGAATTTTATCGGCAAGATTTGCTGGCGGCGGGGATTGATTTTAATGTGCATCCTGCTGAGTCGTCGCAGGAACCCACGGGTACTTGTGTTGTGCTGACTACGCCGGATGCGGAACGCACGATGTGTACTAATTTGGGTGTTTCTACTACTCTGGCGGCGACTGATATTGATGTCGATCGCCTGAGTCACTGCAAGTATAGTTATGTTGAAGGCTATCTTTGGGATGCTCCCGATCCGAGAAAGGCTAGCATTGAGACGATGGAACAGTCTAAGCGTCTGGGTGTGAAGGTGGCTTTTACTTTTTCGGATGGCTTTTTAGTCGATCGCTTTGCTGATGATTTTCACAAGGTGGTTTCCGAATATTGCGATGTAATTTTTTGCAATTCTGATGAGGTTCGGAGCTTTTTTAAGGAGGAATCTTTGGAAGAGTGCGCTCGGAAAATGAGCGAGATTTCGGATTTGGCTTTTATCACTAATGGGGATAAAGGCTGCATGGTGGTGGAGAACAAACAGATTGTGGATGTCGCTGGATTTCCGGTAAAGGCGATCGATACTGTCGGTGCTGGAGATGCTTTTGCGGGCGGTGTTTTGTTTGGAATTACTAATGGTTTGAGTTCTGTACAAGCGGCTCGCTGGGGCAATTATTTGGCTTCTATGGTGGTGCAGATTCACGGGCCGCGTCTGGAGGGTTCTCAGGCTCATCTTTTGAGTGAGGTGATTTCTGGCTAGGAATTGAAATGGGCGATCGCACTTTTTGGATAAAGGGCGATCGCACTTTTTTCCACCGCCGATGAAGGCGGATGAACGGGGATGAAGGCAGATGGGAGGTCGTCTTGAGAGAACGGAGAATATTTTTAAGTTTTGACCATAAATTTTCATGCTTGTGAGAAATCCGGCGAATAGGGCGAAAAGTATATTAATTTTGCCCCTTTATTTGTGATGGATTTTTCTATTTCTTCTCGGGTATGAATAGTACAATTATCCATCACTACCCAAGCAGCTTTCTATTGCTATATTACGCTCGCCACCTCAAATCCTATCAGTGGCATCCGCTAGTTGGAGAAAAGGGCGAGTACCTGCTAATTCAAAACGCTGAAAATCTCCGTACCGCCCACAGCCAAGCCTATCACTATTATATCAGCATTCCCCTCAAACCTAAATTGGAATGGCAAGAAATCGAGGATATTAAGCCCCTAATCAGAGCGCACTATCATGCTTATCAAGCAGGAGATTTAGAGGCAGCAAATGCGATTATTTCTGAAGTTTGTGAGTATTTGCGGCAGTGGAATTGTGCAGAGTTGGTGTGTGGAAATATAGAGTTGCCATTGTTAACAGAGGTTAAAAACCTTAGCCTTTCAGGGGCGGGCAAGATGCCCACCCCACAATAAACTTGATGCGCTGTGGAACGGGCATCTTGCCCGTTTTCTTATTCTTAGTTTGGGCGGGCAAGATGCCCACCCCACAAGAAACTTTATCTGCTGTGGAACGGGCATCTTGCCCGTTTTCTTATTAGTTTGGGCGGGCAAGATGCCCACCCCACAAGAAACTTTATCTGCTGTGGAACGGGCATCTTGCCCGTTTTCTTATTAGTTTGGGCGGGCAAGATGCCCACCCCACAAGAAACTTGCTCTGCTGTGGAACGGGCATCTTGCCCGTTTTCTTATTAGTTTGGGCGAGCAAGATGCCCACCCCAAAATAAACTTTATCTGCTGTGGAACGGGCATCTTGCCCGTTTCTATAGTCAGGGCGGGCAAGATGCCCACCCCACAAGAAATCAGATGTATTGACTTCAACTACTAGAATAAATTCCTCTTTCTTGCAGTTGCTGCATAAAAAACTCTTCCAAAGTAGGCTTAGCCAAATTCATCCCAATTAGCTGCCCTCCCGTACCGCTCAGACTAGAAAGAAACTCCTTCGGATCGCCCTGCAAATGACCGTACCACAAATCATTATCAACTTCCATATCCGGTATCCATTTTTTCAGGATATTCAAGTGGCCGCCCCTGCCTTCAACCCGGTAAGTTTCAGTATTACCGAGAATTTCGTCGATCGCACCCATGGAGATTAATTCACCCTTAGCCAAAATTGCCACTCGATCGCAAATCTTCTCCACATCAGACAATATATGCGAATTAAAAAAAATTGTTTTTCCTTGATTTTTCAGCGATAAAATTATCTCCCGCATCTGATAGCGCCCCATCGGATCTAAACCCGACATCGGCTCATCTAAAAACACCACATCTGGATTGTTAATCAAAGCTTGAGCCATGCCGATCCGTTGCAGCATTCCCTTAGAATACTGGCGCAACTGTTTTTTAATTGCCGCCGATTGAGATAGCCCAACTAAGTCTAGCAAATTCGGAATTCGCTGCCGCTGAATTGACGGGGGAATTTGAAATAACCCTGCCGCAAATTGCAAGAATTCCCAGCCGGTGAGATAATCGTAAAAATAGGGATTTTCTGGCAAATAGCCGACTCGCTGCTTCACAGTGCGATCGCCCAAAGGCCTCCCCAACAGCAGCGCCCGCCCAGAAGTGGGGCGCACTATACCCAGCAAAGTTTTCAGCAGCGTAGTTTTCCCCGCTCCATTTTGCCCTAACAACCCGAAAGTTTCGCCCTCACAGACAGTCAGAGTGCAATTTTTGAGCGATTCAATTTTTTCATTCATCCAGAAGCCGGTACGGTAGAACTTCCCCAGATTAAATGTTTCCACCACAGGGGTAGCTCCGTGCATCTCGGTGGGATTTGGCGCATCTACAAGAGGTTCCATTTTTGTCAGATAAATAACTAGCACCTGATTATATTCTATGGCATACGTTCAGTAATAATTGCTGTTTTTAATGTTAAACTAATCTTACGTGAACTTAAATTTCTCTGAATATGGATCGTTCAAAAATTATTGCTATTATCACTGGGGTGATTTCTATAATTTTAGCAGTTGCCTACCTGCTGCTCGTCACCCTCCTGGACTTCCGAGGCGAAATGGTGCCCGCACCTCAAAGTCAATTGCCAGTCTCCACGCCAATTCAACAATTAGCCACGGCTTACCCGACTTTGCGAGCACCGAGGATTTATTCTCAATTGTGACAAAAATAATACAATTAAAATTCCGAAATTCCCCCAGTACATGATGTAGAGCCAATTACTGACCAACTAATGATAGGTTGAGATTATTTCCTAATAATTCTCACTTATATTTTGGCTAAACAAAGTCAATTTAGGATGATTGAGGAATTTAGATATGAAACCGATAATCCTACTCGCTATCTTAACTCCTTTCTGGTTGACTCCGCCCGCGAAAGCGGAAAATATTACTTGTAGCAGACAACGGCTAGCAACAAATTACTGCGAAAATTATATTAGTGAAGCTCCGAATATTACTCTCGGACAAGCTTCGGATTTAATTGGCAAGTGGCTGGAGGCAAAGCAGCAAATATTTGGTACTCCATTCGATCGCCAATTGCTGGCTAAAATGACTACAGGTATTTTGTATACCGATACAGTCAAAGCGATGGACAATCTGAGAAACACCAATTCTCAGTACCGATACGGTGTCCAAAAAGTTGAATCCGTCGAACGCTTTGCAGCATCTGGAAACAAAGCCACTATTGAAGTCAGAGTCACCGAAGATGCCACAGTGTACCGAAATGGCAGAGTCGAGACTAGCAGTTTTAATACTAAGCTAGTTCGCTATACCTTAGAATATGGGGATGGCATCTGGAAAATTGCAGATTCTCAAATTATGAACCCTTAGTCATGGGTTAGTTGTTATTTGTTACTAATTCTAATTGGTAATAGTAATTGAAGCTAATGACCAAAAACCTAATAACCATTAAAAAATAACAACTAACAACTAACAACTAACTAATACACATGAATTGCTTTCATCATGTGATATGCCACTAGCAACTGCGTCAAAGCTAGCGGGTAACTTTGCAAAACTTCGCCAGTTGTGCCGATCAGTTTGCCAATTTCCGGGTTGCCTTGGGCGGTGCAAAATCCCCGCAGGTGTGGCAACTCGCTGCACAAGAGCATTTCCAGTTCGTTTACTTGATCGCTGGTAGCGTGGGAGTCTACTTCCAAAACGTCAACAGGTTTGCCCATATCCCGATCGAGTCCCAAGCGAATTGCAGGTTTAAAACTCTCGCTGCCTCGACCTAAAATCTCAGTAAAATCAGGGTGAGGAATTGTCGGTCTGAGCACTAAACGGACGCTCAAATTCGATTCATTGTCCGCTTCTGGCGGGTAAAAACTAACTACAACGTCGGCCGATTTGCGCTGAGGACGAATGAAGTCTTCCGAGTCCGGTTCCCGTTTTTTTATTTCTGCAAGCACCTGTTCTTCAGTATAGCCGCGCTTCATAATATCGCGCTTAACTTTCCACTGAGTTCGCAACTCTTCTGGAGGAGCAAGATACACTTTTACGTCGTAAGAATCGCGGATTGTTCGGGTTGCGTAACCCAACAAACCTTCAACTATGACAAATTTGCTGGGCTTGATGTATTCTGGTGGGTCGAATGTACCTGTCGTGTGGTTGTAGATGGGTTTGAGAATTGCTTGTCCGGTACGAAGCAGGCTGAGGTGCTGCTGCATGATGTCGAGGTAATTGCAGTCGGGATGCAATGCTGTGATTCCGATTTCGGCCCGCTGCTTTCTGTCGTAGCGGTGATAGTCGTCAGTGCAAATCACCGTGACATTTTCTGGCCCCAATACTTGGGCAATTCCCCGCGTGAGGGTGGTTTTGCCCGCTGCGCTATCTCCGACAATACCGAGAATAATTGGTCGATCGCTCATTGTTTTTACCCGGACGCACAATAGCAAATTTTGTTGTGAATCTTCAATTTTATCAAAATTGTGTTGCATCCGATCGCTCGGTTTGACTTGATCCCCCCGGAGTCTCCCCCAGGTGTAAAATTTTTGTAAAATTTCTTAATAAAATTCAACAAAGCATACTCAGGGAACATCTCATTGAACGATCGTAATTACCCAATTCTCAATTCCCTGTTTGCCCAATTCCCAATGCCCAATTACCAGTCATCCTTTCGTTTGTTGTTGTAAGTTTCCCAATCGTCGTCTTGCGGCGGCTGATACAAGGGTTCTGGTTCTATTTCTGATTCCAATTCGGCTGACATTTCTAATTCTGGTTCCGATTCCTGCTGATAAATATTCAGAGGTTCGACAACGCGGGCGATCGCATCTTTGACAAATGCTTTGACAAACTCGTCTTTCCTATTTAACTGAAACTGCCTTTGTACGACTTCGGCGATGCCGCCATCGCCCCAATCTTGGTCATGGCGAAAATATTCAATAAAACTTTTACCAGCAATTCTGGTTAAATAAGCGGCACTGACTGCTTGAATTGCTTTGCCCAGTACAAACCCGGCTACGCTTAACTGCAGCGCCCTTGACACTACTTGAATTACGCCTTCAACTATTCCCAAACTTGCTAGGGTTTTTGCTAGAGACAATGCCAATTCTTTCGCGCGATCGATATTTAATTCGCAGCCGTAAATCTTGGCAATTTCTACCACCATTTGAGCGTTAACTGCTGCTGTCGCTAACAAATCCACAACTGGCAAAGGCGTTACGGCAATTACTCCGGCTCCGATCCACTGAAATCGCTCTACTGCCTTATCAGCTTGCCGCCTTCTTTGAGCATCAATTAACTTGCGCGCTTGGTCTCCCAAGTGCTGAGATTGCAGCAAAATATTGTCCGCAATTAAGTCTTCGCCTTCAGCTCGCAAAATCGCAGCCACCCGCCGAATTAATGGCATAATATCCGGGTCTGGCTGAAAAATTGTGCCATCTTCTAGTACAACTTTTTGCGGATTGGCGCTAATCGCGACTACATCCATTGCTGATACAAAACCTTTGACTCGCTGCCGCAGTTGAGCGAGAATTTCATCTCTGTCGGTGTCGGGATAAAGGTCAACTTTATTAAAAACCACGATCGACCTTTTGCCAATTTCCGCCAAAGTCCGCAGCGGTTCGTACTCTGATTTTCGCAAATCACCGTCCAAAACAAATAAGATCAAATCTGCCCTCGCCGCCAACTGCCTCGCCAATTCTTCTCTGTAAGTCCCCGCTACTCCCGCTTCCAAGATACCTGGGGTATCAGTAATTGCTAATTCTCGATCGATTCCTTTCAATTTCAGAGTGTAAGTTTCGCCAACTTCGGTAGTTCCCATCGGCGCGCCCACCTGTCCCGCCATCCGCCCCACCAACGCATTCACAGCGGAAGTTTTGCCCGCAGAACCGGTACCGAAAACAACCACTCGAACGCTGCCGCGAGCCATGCTAGCTTCAATTTCGCGAGCTCTCAACAGCAAAGCTTGCCGCGCTACTTCATCTTGAATGCGATCGACTTGTTGCCGAATTGCTTTGAGATTTTCCGAAGCTGCTTCACTTTTAACCACAGGAACCTTCGGAGTAATCGGCCGTTTTCCCTTAACTTTCTGAGGGCGTTGCAGCAGCCTAAAATAGTAAACCAGCGCAAAAATTAGGGTTCCCAAAAGTACAATTATCAAGAAAATCAGCAAATTAGCCAGCAGCGGAGAAGCAGACCACGCAACTTGACTGTAAAGCCCTGTTAAGGAACTCACCAGCCCAATAATCAGCCCCAGGGCGAGGCAGAAAGCAGCAATTAAGGTTAACAGGCGCGGCAAAGGCATGAGGAAAGTGGCAAATAAAAGGGTTATGCTTTGATTTTTACATTACGCCGATAGTCATCAGTCATGGCCAATCTAAAATCTAAAATCTAAAATCTAAAATGGCGAAGCGCCAGATCGTACTGCGCGAACCCGCAAATCCCGATTCTGTCGCACTGCGGGCGCGATTTGCGGGGTTTTAGTGGTAGCGGGTGCAGATGGAGTGCGATCGCGCCGGAGTCTGCAATTGTAGCTTGCACGAGAACTTAGTAAGTCGGTGGGAAAATTCGCCACCAGTATGTAACAAAAGATTAAGTAGGGTGATTCGAGTTAAATTTAATAGGGTGTGTAAGGTTGTGTACGGTTTTTTCTTTACCTTCTACCCCATGAATTAGCGCAGAAGCAAGCTCTAATTCGGAGTCAAATATTTGTCCTGCTCGTTCATCTTTTTTGATGTGTTGCCATTCCCAGGCAAAGCAAATTTATTCCTTCTCATATCAATTCCCGCTGGGCCGGAATGATATCAAATCCGCGCTTCATCGTCGGGCGTAAAGTCGAATCAAGCTGTCAACAAATAATTCGCGCAATTTTCAGTTTTTTGACTCACAGTCAACAGTCAACAGTCAACAGTCAACAGTCAACAATGATTCCGGTGCAACCGGAATTGATATGATATAAAAACTCATGCTAATTGCAGACAATCGGCAGAGTGAGATGTACCGTTGTTTCCTTTTGATAGATACTGGTAATTGAGAACTCTCCTCCTGCCAGTTCGACTATTTTCTGGACAATTTTTAAGCCGATACCAGTACCCTGTTGCTCATACCTCTTGCGTTCAAACTGCATGAAGGCACCAATTTTAGCAATTTGCTCTTCTGTCATGCCCTGCCCCGAGTCTTGTACAGATAAATGCAGCATCTCCCCTACGACTTGACTACTAACTTTAATGGTTGTCTCTGGTGAGGAGAATTTCAGTGCATTATCAATTAATTCATGGAGCATCGTTGATAGAGATCGCTCTGATAGAGCGATCTCCGCTTCCTCAAGAGTTAACAACAGATCGTTGCTACGGTTGACCTTCTGAGCCTGGTATGTCAACTCGGCTTCAACGGCGGAAGCTGAAAATTGAGTCCGGGCAGATTCGATCTTGTGCTGTTGACTTGCGGATAGTTCTAATCCTAAATAAATCAGGAATTTTTTCGTTAATGTTTCTAGGCGACGGGCCGAGTTATATGCCCAGCCTAAGATCTCACGGATTTGGGCGATCTCAATGTCTTCGATCTCGTCCTTGAGCCACCCGATCGTGCCTAAGATGCCATTGAGGGGCGTATTCAGTTCGTGGGATAGAGTAGAAGCTAAGTTGCCACGCAGCTCATTGAGGGTGCTTTCCAAGAGATTGATGGTATTTTCTTGGATGTGGTATAAGTTCTGAATATTATCATACTGTTGCTTGATTCTGAGCATTGAATGCACGCGAGCACGCAGTTCAATAGCATTTACAGGTTTACTGATGAAGTCGTCGGCTCCGGCAGCTAGACAGTTGGCAAGGTCTGATTTTGAGCTTAATGCTGTCACCATAATTATGGGAACGGCTTGCCATTTTGACATGGCTTTGATTTGCCGACAAATCTCGATGCCGTCTATTCCTGGCATCATCACATCCAGCAAAATAATATCCGGATTAAATAGGTCGAGGGATGCGATCGCTTCTTGGCCGCTGGCCGCGTAATGCAATTGATAATCCTGCTCTGATAACAGGGTTTCAATCACATCAAAGTTATCCGGCTCATCATCAACAATTAAGAGAGAGAATTGAGACATAATTGCCACCCTTTGAATAATGTAAAAAGTTTTATGAGTTGATGTGATAGCAATCAGCTAGGCTGCCAAAGTGATTTCAAAAATGGCTCCTTGGGGTTGGTTACTTCTGACACCAATTTCGCCCCCATGTGCCTCAACGACCATTTTGCAGAAAGCTAAACCCAACCCTATTTGAGAAACCTCCGACATCAAATTTCCAATCTCGTATTTCTCAAAAATCTTGTGTCGCAATGTATCAGGAACACCAGGCCCAGAGTCGATAACCTGGATTTTGGCGTTGCCCGATGGGAGGAATTCTACATTCAGTATGATTTGACTATTGCGTGGGGAAAACTTAATAGCATTCGAGAGGAGATTATCCAGCGTTCGATGTATCATCGTGGCATCAACCGAGACTTTTTTACTGATTTCTCCTGGTAATTGAGCGACCAGCGACTGATTTTTTTTAGCAGCGATCGCTTCAAAGTTTGATAGGGCAGACTTTACTAGATCGCACAGATAAACCTCTGTGTAATTGAGACGGGTTTTACCGGATTCTAGTAAAGCAATTTGCAATAAATCATCAATTAATAGCTGTATTGCTTGTGCTGAAGAGTAAAGTCGAGCCAGTTGGGTTTGTTGTTTTTCTCTAGGATACTCTATGCTTTTTAGGAGTTCCAAGCCTAGCAAGATACCAGCCAGGGGATTGCGTAAATCGTGGACTACCATTTTAACCATATCTTCCCGCAATTTGAGTAAGCTTTGCAGGTCGTCATACTGGTGCTTAATTCGTAGCATACAGTGAACTCTGGCACGTAGTTCAATACCATTTACAGGTTTACTAATGAAGTCGTCAGCGCCGGCAGCTAGACAATGGGCAAGGTCAGATTTTGAGTTTAATGCTGTCACCATAATGATGGGAACGGCTTGCCATTTTGGCATGGCTTTGATTTGCCGACAAACTTCGATACCATCTATTCCTGGCATCATCACATCCAGCAAAATAAGATCAGGCTCAAATATGTCGAGGGATGCGATCGCTTCTTGCCCGCTGGCAGCGTAATGCAATTGATAGTCTTGCTCGCTCAAGAGGGTTTCAATTACATCAAAATTATTGGGATCGTCATCAATGATTAAAACGGAGGGTCTGTTCACGGGTTATCTTTACTTAGAAGCTAAAAGTTGTTGAATAGTGCTTGCCAATTGCTTCAGCTTGACGGGTTTGGTGAGGTAATCATTGGCTCCGGCGGCAAGGCAACGATCGCGATCGCCCGTCATGGCTAAGGCAGTTAGGGCAATGATCGGCAGATCAACTAAGTTGGGATCGCAGCGAATACGCTGCATAGCTTCTAGACCATCCATACCAGGCATTTGAATATCCATCAAAATTAGATTGGGGTTTTCAGACTTTGCCAGGGCGATCGCCTCCTCTCCATTCTTCGCCAAGAGAATGCGATAGCCTTTAGCTCTCAGGTAGCTCGAAATCGTAGTGATATTAGCTTCGTTGTCTTCTGCCAGCAAGATTAAGGGAGAGCCTCCCTCTTCGGGCTGGCTGGGTTCGATGCGGGACTCTGTTTGGGATTCCAGATCAACAGAGGAGGGCGCACAACCAGTGCAGGGAAGGTCGATCATGAAGCAACTTCCTACACCCACAGTGCTGGTGAGGCCCACCTGCCCGCCGTGGAGTTCGACAATGCGTTTCACCAGGGCAAGCCCCAAGCCAGTGCCTGTATATTGACGATTCAGCGCGCCATCGATTTGGATAAAGGGCTGAAACAGTTTGTTGATATGTTCTGGGGCAATACCAATACCTGTATCGATGACGGCAATTTGCAGGGTCTCTTTGACCAAAAAATTGGGTGGGGAATCGGCAGAATCTGGGTCAGCAGGGCCCTGTTGACGGCTGACTTCTAGGGTTATGCGTCCTCCGTTAGGAGTGAATTTGACAGCGTTATTGAGCAGGTTGATCAAGACTTGGCGCATCCGCCGTTCATCAATCAATAAGTCGGGCAGATTGAGTGGCATTTGAATCTCTAGCTGGATGCGTTTTTGCAGGGCTTGTTGTTTGATAAAGGCCATACTGGATTGACAGAGATGATTGATTGAAACTGGGGTGCAATCGAGTTCCATTTGGCCCGATTCAATTTTGGCGACATCCAAAATGTCGTTGATTAACTCTAGTAAGTGAGAGCTACTGCGCTCGATGGTTTGTAAAGCTTTGATTTGTTGTTCGTTGACGATGCCAAAGACTTGCTCTTGTAGCCCCTCGCTCATGCCCAGAATGGCGTTAAGGGGGGTGCGGAGTTCGTGGCTCATGTTGGCAAGGAATTCGTCTTTGAGACGGGTAGCACGGGCGAGTTCTTCGTTAGAGGCTCCTAGTTGTTGGTTGCGCTCGGTGAGTTGCTGCTGGGCTTGTTGTCGTTCGGTGAGTTCTTGCTGCAACTGCTCAAATAGGCTAGCTTGTTGAATTGCGATCGCCAACTGGTTGGCAATTTGTTGCAGGAGTTGCGCTTCAGACTCTTGCCATACTCGTTGTTCTCGACAGGCATGGACGACTAAAACCCCCCACAGCTTCTTGGTTTGCCCTGGGGCAATCCATCTATGGCTTTCGCTGCTTCGGACTTCTTGCAGGATAGGTGCAACGATTTTGGACTGGACTTGACCAACGCTTGCGTATTCCACCAAGCAATCAGTCCAGATATCAGTCATTACATCGGGGACGATGCGGGGCTTGCCCTGCCAGTACCGGTTGAGGATTTCTGGCGACCACCGTTCGTCCTCCCAGTGAAGGTCTTTGAGCGCGGGGAACTCGCTAGACACAGCTTCTTCAACAATTTGACTTCTGCCATCCCCAAATAGCCGGAACACGATGATCCGATCGCCTTGCAAGATTTCTTTGACTTGCTGTGTGACAGCCGCCAAAATTTGGTTAATATCTAACGATTCGCGAATTTGCTGGGCGATGACTCCCAAAGTTCGCTGGCGTTCCAGTTGTAAAGCGATCGCATTTTCTGTTTGCTTGCGGATAGCCAGTTCCGATTGTACCTGTTCGTAGAGGTAAGATTGCTGAATCGCGATCGCTAATTGGTTAGCAATTTGTTTAAGTAAATTGATTTCCCAGTCTTGCCATTGGCGCGGACGATCGCATTGATGAACAATCAGCAACCCCCAGAGGGTTTGATTCTGAATAATTGGAACTACGAGTTTGGCTCTGACCTGGATTTGTGCGAGGAATTCGACCAAGCAGGGTAAGATTGACTCGTTTTCATCTTCGCTATCGTTGAGGGCATAAACTCTTCCTTGGATATAGCGCTCGTAGGTGTCTTCGGGGAAAACCTCTTCTGGGAAGAGGATATCCAGGAGCCTAGACCTATTTGGCGAAACAGATTCAGCAATAGCAGCCCCCGTCCCTTCAGGAAAAACCCGATAAACCAGCGTTCGGTCTGATTGCAAGAGCTGATGGATTTCCTCAACTGTGCTATTAAGAATCTCGTCTAGATTCAGAGACGATCGCATCCGTTTAGTAATTGCTCCCAGCAAACGTTCCTGTTTTGCTTGTTGTTGCAATCTCTGTTCGGCTTCTTTGCGATCGGTGATATCCTGAAACGTGCCTACCAGACCAATAACATTATCTGAGCAGTCTCGCAGGGGAGCCTTGTGGGTTTCGATAAATATTAGTTTACCATGGGGTAGGGTTAGCGTTTCTTCGAGCCCTAATATAGCTTCACCCGTTTCCATTAACTGCCGATCCATCGCACAATACTCGTTCGCCTCGACTTCTTCCTGGCAAATATCTAAATCTTTTTTACCTATAGTTTCCGTCGTAGATGGCAAGCCTAGAGTTTTGGCAAACTGCTGATTGCATCCTAAAAAAACCGACTCTCGATTCTTCCAAAACACGGCGAGCGGGATGGTATCGAGTACCGTTTGCAGAAACTGCTGAGATTCCTGCAAAGCTTTCTGCGCCTGTTTGCGCTCGCTGATGTCTACTAATACACAAATAGTTTGATCGTCTGAATCTGGGAGGAGTGCCACTCCGATCAGGACAGAAATCCGGGTGCCATCCTTACGGTAGTATTCCTTTTCCCAGGGTTCGATCGCGCCATCCTGCATCACGCGCTCCATCGCTAAAACATCAGCGGGGAGATATTCGGGGGGGGTCATGGCATCCCAATGAATTAGCCCCGCATCTAGTTCCTCCCGAGTGTAGCCAACCATCTGTAAGAAGCGAGCGTTGGCATCGATAATGTTCCCTTGAAAATCGGCAAACATCATGCCGCTCACACTGGACTCAAACACCCGGCGGAAGCGGATTTCACTGCTTTCTCTTGCGAGTTCAGCTTCTTTGCGATCGCTGATATCCGATAAAATTCCCTGGATGCTAATCAATTCCCCTTCAGCATTTATAACGGGTGTGGCGCTGCTTCTTACCCAGACATAATTGCCATCTCGGTGGCGATGTCGGAACTCATAATCACTTGACTTTTTACCAAGTTTCACCTTCTCCCGATAATCAGTAATCACCAAAGAGCGATCGTCTGGATGCACCAGATATATAAACGACTTACCAATCCATGCACTCTCGTCCCAGCCAAACATGGTCTTGAATTGCGGTGACACATAAGTGAGTATGCCATCGGGTTCACATGACCAGATCAAATCATTAGCCCCTTCTACCAGCCGCCGGAATTTAGCTTCACTCTCTGCTAATTCGGCTTCGATCTGTTTGCGATCGCTGATATCCCGGCATACACAAATCAATAATCCATCCTCTGTGAGGGTCAGGGATAGCTCTTGGGCAAAGGTAGAGCCATCTTTGCGGAGGGCGATCGCCTCTCCCTCCCAAGCGCGATCGCGCCTCAGCACCGGCAAGACTTCCCGCTCAAACCGTTCTAACTCCTGTTGGGAATACAAAAGTTTCCAAGATTTGCCCAAGATTTCTTCAGCGCGTTCGTAGCCAAACAATTCTAGATGGGCTTGATTCAAATAGAGGTAGGTATCTCCTTGGAGAATCGCAATGCCGTTGATCGCTGCCTCAATTGCCGCCAGTTGTATTTTTAGGGTTTCTTGGGTTTGTTTGATATCGCTAATATCGGCAAAATAGCCCACAATTTCGGTTGGGCGACCTTGTTCATCTCGCACCACGCGCAGCTCATCCCGTAGCCAAACGTAGTGACCATCGCGATGCAAAAATCGATATTCATGCTGATGAGTATTGTACTCAAAGAGAGCGGATAGATCTGCCAACACTCTAGGGGCATCTTCTGGGTGAAGATGGTTAGCCCAGAAGCCAGATTCCGATAAAAATTCTTCTGGCTTGTAGCCCAAAATAGCTGACATATTTTTGCTCATGAAGGTTAATTCATAGTCGCCATAGGGCTTACAGCTATAGATCATCGCGGGACTGGATGCCAGAAGAAATTCGAGGCGTTCTTTCAACAGGCGATTTTCTCGCTCTGTCTGTTGGCGATCCGTAATGTCTTGGATCAGGGCCAGCGAATAGAGATGTCCATCATCACCCGATAGGACAGAGGTGGAAATGGAGATAGTGCGCCGCTGTCCATCTTGACGCTGGATTTCCCTTTCCACAGCGATCGGCTGCATCTGTCTACAGTTGACGATCGCCTGTTCTCGATCTTCTAGATTCGGGTACAAGGTTTGATACCACCCCAGACGGTTAATTTCTTCTAAGGTGTAACCCGTAATCGTTTGCATTTGCTGATTCCAGACTGTGAAGCCGACAAAGGGAAATTCCTCAACTCGATGGAAAACGCACAGCCCTTCTACCATGTTTTCTACAATTTGTTGACGGAAAGTATTTTCCTGCTGAAGCGTTGCTTCGGCCAACTTGCGATCGGTAATGTCGAAGCCAATGGCTAGATACTGAAAAGGCCGGCCTTGTTCGTCCAAAAAAGGAACGATGGTGGTGGCTACCCAGTACAGGCTACCGTTTTTTGCCCGATTGCAAATTTCACCGCGCCAAATCTGACTGCTGTTAATGGTGCGCCACAAGTCTTGGAAAAAAGCCGGGGGATGATAGCCAGAGTTGACAATGCGATGGGTTTGTCCGATCAGTCGATCGCGGGAGTACTCAGAGACTACACAGAAGCGATCGTTGACGTAGGATATCACCCCTTCCCCATCGGTGATGACCACAAGGGCAGATTGATCCAAGGCCTGTTTAAAGGCTGATAATTCTTGAATTAACTGCTGTCGTTGGAGTTCAGCCTGTGTGCGATCGCTAATATCAAAGTTGATCCCAATCATGCTCTGGGGATGGCCTTGGGCATCTCGTACCACCACTCCATTGGCTTTAATAAAGTGGATGCTGCCATCGGGATGCACCACTCGAAACTCGATATCGTATTCTGCCTGTCCTAAAACGGCTTGCTGGAGCAATGTTTCGGTGGCAGTGCGGTCTTCGGGATGTAGCCCGTTTGCCCAAATGTGGTAAGGCAGAGAGGAATCAGATTCTTTTGTGACACCGTACAGTTCGTACATCCGCTCATCCCAAAAGACGGTGTTCTGTGCAAGATCGAAGTCCCAACAGCCGATCGCCCCTGATTTGAGAGACAAAGCGAGGCGATCCGATACTTTCTTTAGTTCCGCTTCTGCACGTTTGCGATCGCTAATATCTTTGGCGACGCCTAAAAAGCCGATAATTTGCTGATTGACATCCTTGAGGGCGGTGATGGATAGCGACACAGGAAATCGAGAACCATCTTTGCGGATATAGCTCCACTCTTCTTCGCTGACCAAGCCTTGGCGTGCTTTGGCAACAAAAACCTCAAAGCCGGGGGAATATTTTGCCCTAGTTCGGCAGAGAGTGATGCTGCCCGGTCAATTACCTCATTTGCATCGTGGATGAGTGCGGGGGTGGCTTGGCCGATGATTTCTTGAGCACTGTAACCCAGCATCCTTTCGCCTGCGGCATTCAAGGTCTGGATGATGCCAGTTGGGTCACTGGAGATGATGGAGTAATCAGCACAATCGAGGATGGCGCGTTGCAGGCTGTTGACTTGCCAAAGCTCTTGGGTGCGTTCTGCGACTTTGGTTTCTAGCTGTTGGTTGAGTTGCTGGAGTTTTTGTTCGGCTTGTTTGCGATCGGTAATGTCTGTAGTAGTTCCTACATAGCCGACTACTTGCCCGTCTGCATCCCGTTCGGCAACGGACTGCCCATAAACCGACGTTACCCGACCGTCGGGACGTTGAAAGCGATATTCGAGTTGGAAAGGGCGATTTCTTTGGACAGATTGCTCCCATTCGGCGATGACGCAATCGCGATCGTCGGGGTGTAGCCCTTGTTGCCATCCTTCCCTGACGGCGGTTTTTGGGGTGAGTCCGCTGATCTGACACCAGCGATCGTTAACATAGATGCAATTGCCCACAGCATCGGTGCGAAAAATCCCCACGGGAGCGGCTGCCACTAGGGTGGCGTAGCGTTCTTCGCTTTCTTGCAGGCGGACTTCAGTTCGTTTGCGATCGCTAATGTCGGTAATCGTGCCTATATAGCCGCTCTGATGTCCATTGGCATCGAGTTCGGCGACGCCCTGCCCATAAACCCACGTTACCGTACCGTCGGGACGTTGAAAGCGATATTCGAGTTCAAAAGAGTCGTTACCTTGGATGAATTGCTCCCATTGGGCGATGACCCAATCGCGATCGTCGGGGTGCACTCCTTGTTGCCATCCCTGCGCGATAGTGACTTCTGGTCTGAGTCCGCTGAGCTGAAAGTAGCGATCGTTGATATAGGTGCATCGCCCCTCCGTATCGGTGCGAAAAATCCCCACCGGAGCAGCAGCGGCAAGGGCGGCGTAGCGTTGTTCGCTCTCGATCAGGGTGGCTTCGATCCGCTGTCGCTTTACCAGTTCATTCTGCAATTTTTGCTGGATCGTGGATTGCCCAAGGGCGATCGCCACTTGTAGAGAAACTTGTCGCAGGAGTTCGATCTCGTCAGTCGTCCAAGAGTGTGCAGTGGCTCGATAACTGGCGATCATTAATCCGCGCAGTTGTTCCTCAATCACGATCGGCACCATCAGCTTGGCGCGAATATCAAACCCCACTAACAGTTCCTGATGGCACTGGGTCATTGGTTCGCCGTAGATGTCGTTGATGATGCGAATTCTGCCCTGGCGATAGGGTTCAAGCCATTCTGGGCTCATGCAAGGATCGTGGGCTTCCCTATGAAGCACCGATCGCCCCGTGTCGGTAATCGCTTCCGCAATCACCGTGCCGCTAAAGTCAGGCCCAAACTGGTAAATGATGACGCGATCGCACCCCAGAAGCGAGTGAATTTCCTGCACCGTAGTATGCAGAATATCTGACAAATTCAGGGAGGAGCGGATCTGATCGGCAATGGTATTCAGAAGTTGCTCTCGATCGGCCTTTGCTTTGAGGGCGGCTGTCCGAGCTTCCACCTGCTGCTCGAGCTCAAGGTTGCGATTTGCCAGCAGCGCCACCTTTTCCGCCTCTAGGCGCACCACCTTCTCTTGCCACTTCTGAACCAGTTTGTATAGCTCCAGCGGGTTGAGGGCTTGCAGCAAACTGGTCTGGGTGACGATGCCTAATAGCTCTCCTAGCTCCCCTGTCACCGCCAACCGACGAATCGATCGCTGCTCCATGATCTGCTGCACAGTCCAGAGCGAATCGTCGGGTCTAACGGCAAAAATCGGCGTACTCATTACCGCCTGAGCTAGACAGGTTTCCAGGTTCAAGCCCAATGTCTGAAATTGCACAATATCCCGCTCGGTGAGAATCGCCACTGGAATTTGTAGCGGTTCAGTAGAGATTCCGCCTGGGTGTACAATCACCACGGAACTGACGCGATGCTCTGCCATAAGTTGGGCGATCGCCAGTAGGGAACAATCTGGCGCAGCACAAATCACTTCGCGGGTCATCACTTCTGCTACCATACGCAACCGCAGCAGGTCGATCGGTCGAGAGGTTTGGCGCAGACTTTCGTGAGTCACTAGGCCCACTAGGCGATCGAGTTCGTCCAGGATGGGCAAATGGCGAATCTGGTGCTGCTGGAGCAGATTAATCGCCAAAAATAAATCGGTGAAGGCGGACTCGCGGAGGGTGACGACGGGATATGTCATCACCTCCCGGAGCGCCAAATTCTCCAAGGAACGCTGCTGGGCACTCAGTCGCACCACGTCTCGCTCGGTCAGTACGCCGACCAATTGCTCGTTTTCTACTACAAACACGCAGCTCGATCGCGCCTCTAGGTGGAGCTCGTCAAGTTGACCATCGGCGGTTCTAGTGGTGTTGCAGAGCGATCGCACGCTGCTCATTTGGGCGATCGCATCCATCACCGTCGTATCGGGCGAAACCACCAAGGGCTCCCGGACGATCGCAGTCTTGAGTTCTATTGGAGTGAGAGCCGTAGTACGCATGAACATGAGTTTATAGGGTTTTATTGCTGATTATTTTTTTAAACACTTCGCCTTAAACACATGAGCTGATAGCGTAGCCTGGGGTCAGCCATAGTAACCAAAAGAGTTACTTAGCTGCACAACATTCTCTAAATATTATATTTACTTACTGTTGGCTCCTGCATGAAATGAGTTAGGGAAATTCGGCTACTCTAAGGTAACGATCTCTTATCAATTTCATGAGATAATAAAAAGAGCAAGTAACGCTCTTTCATCACTTTCCTGAGATAATAAAAAGAGCAAGTGCCGTAAACCCTTTACGACTATGTTGAAGCTCGGAGAACTCGCCGTAAAGATAAAATTTGTTGACGATTGACGATTACTGGGAATTATACAGAGCATACAGAACACTATTCCCCCAAGTGAGAAGTTGTGAGGGATTAAATTACTTTCATGTGGGGATTTTGTGATAGGAAGCGTAAAACACTACCAGCAATATCTCATGTAGTGGGATTAAGCAATGAACAATAACTCTGGCCTTTTCTAAGCGCATTACTTGAAAACTCGTAGATTATTGTAGAAACTTTTTAACATTAAATTAGCTTGATTTGCGGTTGGCTAATTGGGTTTATTATCGAAAATTTATATCAAAATGATGGAGCAATAACCCCAAAAAACTGCTAAAATTAGATCCTCCCGAATAATCATAAAAAAAACTGATGATACACCGCTGTCAAGAATTACGACAGTTAAGATAAAAACAAAAAAATAGGTTTCACATATTTTTTATTATCCAAATATTGGGCAGAAATAAGCCCAATTGAATTGGAGTAGCAACCCATGCAAAAAGATGAATTAGCGGGAGAGATATTTGAATCGGAGTTAGAAGTCGCCACCCCATAATTCAGGGATTAGAAGTTAGAGGAGAAAGAGTAAACTACCCTACACAACGTGTTAAATTTCATTTTAATCACGCTACTTAATATTTAGTTACATAAAGATTATGTGTCCCGCATACCTAGTTAAGCTACAGCTTATTACTCGATCGAAATGCAGGCTGGCTTATTTGCATCTACCTACTTATTTATTCAGTGATTTATTCGCTCGCAAGTCTAGCAATAGTTTTTTATTAATAAAAAAATATGACATTAAGTACAGAGAAACCGGGTTTGTTAACGTAAGTGCGTCTTGGAAGCTCCGAAAGCGGAAACGAGAAACCGGGTTTCTTAGGCAAGGTAAGAGCATCCTAATTCACAAAAATTATCAAATTAATTATCCCTGCGGTACTCTCAAATTAGCCGCGAGTTAAGCTAGACTGAATTGTCAGTGCGTGAATTATTAGGTTAGCATCTATGCAGGTCAAACATCTGAATCAGCCTTCACAAGAACTCTCTACCTCTTGCGAGCATAACATCAAAGACAGTCAGCCACCAAAGCCCAATTATTTCGCTCACATAGCCCGTTCCTTCGGCAACCTCAGTATTCACGACAAAATCTGCCGTGGTTACGCACTGGCTCTTTGTGTTGCGATTGGGGGAACGGCTGTCGGGATGTTGGTGGGCACTCATTACTATCGAATAACTAATAATCAAGTACACATCGATCGAGAAAGTCAGCTTTTAAATAAGTTGCAGGTGGCTTTACTGCGGACGCAAAACAGCCAACAATGGCTGATTTACGGACTACAACAGCCCCAAACATTTGACAGTAAATACAAAGAGTTACAAAACAATATTTCCAGTTTAAAAGTGTTGTTTGCAGAATTTAAAAAACCTAACTCGCGGGAACGAATTGAAGGAATCAAAAAAATCAGAAAAACGGGCGATTCGCTACTGGTCAATTATATTTATCCACTAGAAAGGGTGAATAAAAAAATTAGTAAGTTGCCAAACAACCCCGCTCAACAAAATATTAAACGTAAGTTGCTGTTGAATTTTGATCGAGATAAAATAGGGTTGCAACTAGATAGGGCGGTCAATGATATAGCAGAAATTATCGATCGCGCCCAAGAGCAAGAAGATGCTGGGCGGGAGGCCCTGCTGCAAGCGCAGGCGCTGCGGGTGCAAATAATTTTGGGTAGCATGGCGCTGTCGATCGTCGTTGCAGCACTGCTGGCGGGCTTCACCAGTCGGGCGATCGCCAAACCCCTCGCCGCTGTAACTAAAATCGCTCAGCGAGTGACTGAAGAATCTAATTTTCAGTTGCAAGTACCAGTTACCAGCACCGATGAAGTGGGAGTATTAGCAGCTTCGCTGAATCAACTAATTCAGAAAGTAAATCACTTGCTAGAAGAATTGAAATCTGAACAACAAACCCAGATACTTCAAAATGAGAAAATGGCAACTTTGGGGCGGATGTTAGCCGGTGTTGCTCACGAAGTTAACAATCCCATCAATTTTATCTATGCCAATATCGATCCAGCGAGACATTATGTTGAAGATATTTTAGATTTGCTCAAGACTTACGAAACAGAAATCCCCAACCCGCCTGCTGCAGTTATCGCCAAAGGCGAAGAAATAGACATCGATTTTCTCAAAGAAGATTTGAGCAAAATATTTGACTCGATGCAGCTAGGGGCGGAAAGAGCCAAAGCTATTATCTTAAGTTTGAAAGATTTTTCTCGCCTCGACGATGCGGCCCCTCATCCCGTCGATTTGCACGCCTGCATAGACAGCAGTTTGCTGATTCTCAACAGCCGCATCAAACAGGGCATTGAAATTGTATGCAATTACGGGAACATTCCGACTGTTGAAGGCTATATGGGTTTGCTTTACCAGGTATTTGTGAATCTTCTGAACAATGCACTAGATGCTGTGGAAGAAAAAGCAAAAATTGAGAAAAGCCGCTCTGAGGAGGCGAAAAAACAATCGGCTTCGGAGTCAATGAAACAGGAAGCACCGAGTTTTTCGCCGAGAATTGTCATTGCTACAGAATACTTGGACGACGACTCAGTGGTAGTGCGAATTTCTGATAACGGTATGGGAATAGCACCAGAAAGTCAAGAAAAAATGTTTGAAACATTCTTTACTACTAAACCGAGAGGTGTAGGTACTGGTTTGGGATTGGCAATTGGTCGCGAAATTATCGTCAAGAAACACGGCGGGACTATTAACTTTTGGTCGGAGGTGGGAATGGGGACGGAATTTTCGATCGCCCTGCCGATTAAGCAGGAGAATTTAAGGCAAAATACGCTCTTAAAACCTCCAATTGCTAGCGAATATAATTCCCTCTCCAGCGGGAACGCGCCAACCAAGTCCGAGGAGAGAGGAACTGTAAAAACTTAAAAATTCTCAGTTTTGAGAGCAGTTTCAAAAAAGAAGACCACTCTAAGCGCGCAATCTAAACTCTGATATCATAATTCATGCCAAATGTAAAATCTAAAATCTAACATTGTATGAGATTGCTTACTGACTGGCTGTCGCTACCCCACTCGCGGAGTGATAATAGCCAACTCAACACTATTTTCAGTAATCTGGAAAAACAGGATTTGCTATAATTTCAAGTTGAGCAATCACTGTACGGAGCGAAAATTATGGGACTATTTGACCAAATTTTGAGCGCGATCGACAATCCCAACCAACAAGCAAACCCCAATCAGTTGGGGAACATTCTTGGTGCGGTAGAGCAGTTGAGCGGCAACCAGGGCGTCAATGCGGGCACGACTCAGCTAGCAATGTCGGTTTTGGGCGGACACGTGCGATCGGCATTGCAAAACGTGCGAGCGCAGTCAGGAGACGCACAAGCTCAACAACTTGTCAACCAATTTAGCGGTACAAATCCCAATCCCCAAGCGGTACAGAGTTTGTTCGGAGCAGGCCAACTGACGCAAATAATAGCCGATATCGCCCAAAGAACCGGTTTGAATAACGCCACAGTGCAAGCGATGATACCTGTTTTGGTGCCGCTCGTACTGAATTTGCTACAAACCGGCGGCAACGCCCAAAATCCAGCCCAGGGCGGAAATCCCGTTTTGAATACATTTTTAGATGCAGATGGAGACGGCGATGTAGATATTACTGACGCCATGTCGATGGCAGGCCGCTTTTTGAATCAGCGCCGTTAGCGTTAAGATGGGCGGATAGAGATTGGCGGGCGATCGCTCTTTTGAGGGCAAGGGCGATCGCTCGAAATTACATACAATAATTGAGCGTACCAATTATAGATGAATTTGCTATGACACAAATTCTCGATCGAGAAACTATCGACCAGCGAGTAGTGATCGGCGGCAATTGGGAGCAGTTTAAGTTAATCCAGAAAGCTTCGGAAGATTCACCCGGAGTTAAGCTATCTTTTTTTGCAGGGGCGATCGAGATTCTGATGCCGGGATTCCAACACGAAAACTTTTCTGAAATCATAGGCTATCTGGTGACAACTTTTCTGCTAACACAAGGCATCAGATTTTACCCTTGTGGTTCGATGACGCAGGAGAAAACCGGAGAAGTTTCCACCCAAGCTGACAAATCATTTTGTTTGAAGGAAGCTAAGTCAATTCCCGATTTGTCGATCGAGATAGTTTATACCAGCGGTGGATTGAACAAACTGCCAAAATATCGCGCTTTGGGCGTGCCGGAGGTGTGGTTTTGGGAAGATGGCACACTGCGGTTGTATCACCTGCGAGAAGATGGTTATGAAGAAGTAATTCAGAGCGAGTTGTCAGGATTAGAAACGCTGAATATCGAGCTGTTGAAATGCTGCATTTTGATAGGTGAGACTGACTTGGCTGAAGCGGTGAAGGTTTTTGGACAGGGGTGATACGATTTTAGATTTTAGATTTGAAGATTTGAATAATTTTAGAATTGAAGATTTGAAGATTTGAATAATTTTAGAATTGAAGATTTGAAGATTTGAATAATTTTAGAATTGGGAATGAGTGATTCGATACGGGTTAGGAGCTTGCCTCAAGTTACATTCTTTTTTGAAACTGGTGTAATATTACGTTCGACCAAACATGATATATCGTTTCCGGTTGCATCGGAATAATAAAATCGAGTCAACAGTTAACACTCAACCATTCAGTTTTTCGACCCGCCCGTCAACAGTCAACAGTCAACAGTCAACAGTCAACAGTCAACAGTCAACAGTCAACAGCCAACAATCATGAGGACTGCAACCGGAATTGATAATATTCCTGCTCATAGCGGCAAGGTGCGCCGAGGCGCACCCTACAGCTTTATTCTTCAGTCTCAAGCGAGAGGGCGAAAGTTTGTGTAGTGCAGGTTTCAACCGCCGATTACGATCGGCGATTTTTAACTAATTCCAACTTTAACCCAAACCCAAATCAGTCACAGCACCGACACTGCTAGAAGAAACCAACTTAGCATATTTAGCCAAAACGCCTTTAGTATACCGAGGTTTAGGAGGCTGCCAAAGAGCGCGCCGCTGCTCCAATTCAGCATCAGAAACATTGAGCTGCAACAAGCGATTGTTCGCATCAATCGTAATCGAATCGCCCTCTTTTACCAGAGCAATTGTCCCGCCAACTTGTGCTTCTGGTGCAACGTGACCGACAACCATTCCGTAAGTTCCGCCAGAGAAGCGACCGTCAGTAATTAACCCTACAGAATCGCCCAAACCTGCGCCAATAATGGCCGAAGTTGGTGCTAACATTTCGCGCATTCCCGGCCCGCCTTTGGGCCCTTCGTAGCGGATGATAATCACATCTCCCGCTTGAATTTTGCCGGCTAAAATTGCATCCAAACAATTTTCTTCAGATTCAAATACCCGCGCTGGACCGGTAATTTGCGGTTTCTTAACGCCAGTAATTTTAGCAACGGCTCCTTCTGTTGCCAGATTTCCCCGGAGAATTGCTAAATGTCCTTGGGCGTAAAGCGGGTTGTTCCAAGGGCGGATGACATCTTGGTCGGTGCGGGGTTCGGCTGGAATATCTGCCAACACTTCAGCAACAGTTTGACCGGTAATTGTCAGGGCGTCTCCGTGTAGTAAACCCTTTTCTAGCAGCATTTTCATTACTTGAGGAATGCCGCCTGCTTTGTGCAAATCGGTTGCTACATATTTGCCGCTGGGTTTGAGGTCGCACAGCACCGGCACTTTTGCTCGAATAGTTTCAAAATCGTCGAGGGACAGTTCAACTCCGATCGCATTGGAAATGGCTAATAAATGCAGCACAGAGTTGGTTGAACCGCCGACTGCCATGATGACCGCGATCGCATTTTCAAAGGCCTTGCGAGTCAAAATCTGGCTCGGTAGCAACTGTTTGCGGATTGCTTCCACCACAACTTTTGCAGATTCGGCAGCGCTGTCAGCTTTTTCGGCATCCTCAGCAGCCATTGTCGAAGAATAAGGCAAACTCATGCCCATCGCTTCAAAAGCGCTCGACATCGTATTTGCTGTGAACATTCCGCCGCAAGAACCCGCACCCGGACAAGCTTTCTCTTCCACTGCTTTGAGTTCTGTTTCGTCAATTTTGCCCGCGCTGAATTGACCGACTGCTTCAAAAGCGCTGACAACGGTTAAATCCTTTCCGTTGTGGTGTCCTGGTTTGATTGTGCCGCCGTAAACAAAAATAGCAGGAATGTTCATGCGGGCGATCGCAATCATCGCCCCCGGCATATTTTTATCGCAACCGCCGACAGCCAGCAACCCGTCCAGACTTTGACCGTTGCAAACAGTTTCGATGGAATCAGCAATCACATCTCTCGACACCAGGGAATATTTCATCCCTTCAGTTCCCATCGAGATCCCGTCGCTGATAGTAATCGTACCGAACATCTGTGGCATCGCGCCGGCTTCCCTTGCACCCGCAATAGCCCGCAAAGCGAGCTCGTTCAATCCCATATTGCAGGGCGTAATCGTGCTGTACCCGTTGGCAATTCCCACAATCGGCTTAGTGAAATCGCCGTCACCAAAACCGACTGCCCGCAGCATTGCTCGGTTGGGCGCGCGCTGCACGCCCCCAGTCACAGCTTGGCTTCTCAAATTTTCAGGCATTTTAAAATTTCCTTTGTCTGTTGACAGTTGACAGTTGACAGTTGACAGTTGACAGTTGTCAGTTGTCAACTGCCAGCTCGCCCAAAAACGAATACAAGTTTCCGATAATCGTCGTGGTGAGCCCATAATTTTAGACCAAAGTTCCGGCTCCCAGATGAATCTGTGGAGCAAATCTAAAATCTAAAATCTAAAATCGACTGACTCAGTGCCGAGCGCCGAGAGTTTTACCCTATTGTTGATTTTCTCAGAAGCTTTGATATTTGTCAGACCTTTTAGGAGGCAGTGGCACAGCAGTGCCCGGAAAGCCGTGCAAAGATTCTACAGATACTACAGCGTGCAGACTGAATACCGTGGTTATCTGGGATGATGTGGTAACACCCATCACTCTAACGTTTAAAAAAATTGCGAGGCGAATGACATGGAGGCCGATCGAATTCTGAGGCAATATGCGGCCGGAGAAAGAAATTTTCGAGAGATTAACCTCGTCGGGGCCGACTTAAAAGGGGTAAACCTCAGCGAGGCTAACTTTACCAGAGCGAATTTCCAAGACGCAAACCTCAAAGGCGCGAACCTGACGGGAGCGAACTTGCGCGAGGTGAAATTGGCAGGGGTTGATATGACAGAAGCCAACCTCAGCGAAGCAAATCTCATCGGTACCGATTTGAGCCGCGCCAATCTCAGCGGGGCTAACCTGATGGGAGCCAACCTGCGCGGCTCAATGGCGAGAGAAGTCAATATGACCAAGGCTAATTTGACCGAAGCTAATTTGACCGAAGCCAACTTTACCGAAGCGAATTTGTTTGCGGCCAACTTAACCGACGCTAGCATGATTCGTATTAATTTGATGAAGGCAAATTTGAGTTGGTCAACTCTCAAAGCGGTAAACCTGACAAATGCCATCCTTAGCGAGTCGCTTTTAGAAAGAGCTAACCTGAATCAGGCAATTCTTAGCGGGGCGATGCTGAGCGGGGCTAACCTGACTGGTGCAGACTTGCGCCAAGTAACGATGATTGGAGCTAATCTCAGCGATGCTAATCTGAGCAATGCTAATTTAAGAGTTGCTAATGTGAGTTGGTCAACCCTGGCAAGAGCTAATTTGAGCGGTGCTAATTTGTACCGGGCCAAGCTGTGCTGGTCTAATTTGAGCGGGGCTGTTTTGTTGGAAGCTGTTTTGATTGACGCTAATCTCAATCGAACTAACTTCCGCGATGCAGATTTGAGGCGGGCAATTATGCCCGACGGCACGACTAATGATTCTTAAAATTTGATTGTTGATTGTTGACTGTTAACTGTTGACTGTTGACTGTTGACTGTTGACTGTTAACTGTGGACTAATGACTAATGAGTATCAGTGAATTATTGATGTTGGGTGCGGCGGGAATTTTTGCCGGAATTCTAGCTGGATTTTTGGGTATCGGCGGCGGTACGGTTCTCGTGCCTTTGTTGGTGGCTCTCAATTACGTTCCGGTACAGGCGGTTGCTACTAGCGGTTTGTCGATCGTCATTACAGCTATTTCTGGCAGCATCCAGAATTGGCGCATGGGCTACCTCAGCTTGAGTCAAGTCGCAGGCATCGGATTTCCCGCCGTCATCACAGCACAAATCGGTGCTTATTTGGCGGGGATATTTCCGCCTTACTTGCTGTTACTTACTTTTGGGTTGTTGCTGTGGCTCAATATTTATTTGATTGAAGTTCGCAAGCACCTGACAGCTAAGAAGAAAGCGGCAGCAGAACAAGAGGAACTAGGAGGAGAAGCCGGACAAGGAGACAAGGCTCAATTACCAATTACCAATCACCAATTGCCAAATAATTCTAATATTTTATTCAATCCAACTTTTGCTAAAATTGCGACAGGCAGTGCTGCGGGTTTATTAGCCGGTTTGTTCGGCGTAGGCGGCGGCGTGATTATGGTTCCCCTGCAAATTTTGCTGTTAGGAGAAAGCATTAAAACCGCAATTCAAACCAGCTTGGGCGTCATCGTCATCACGGCAATTTCGGCGACGGCGGGACACGCGGCGCGCGGCAATGTTTTGTGGGTTGTGGGGTTAATTCTGGGGGGCGGCGGTTTGTTGGGCGCGCAGGTGAGCACGCGGTTTTTGCCGAGATTGCCCGATCGTATTGTTAGTTTAGCTTTTCGATCGCTCTTGGCAATCTTATCGATTTATGTTTTCTGGCAAGCTTGGCAAAAATTTAGTAACGGGTAATTGTTAATTGGTAAGGGGTAATTGAGAATAGTAATGGGTAATTGGTAAGGGGTAATTTAGAATTGGTAATTGGTAATTGAGGCAGAGCCTCCGGGTATGTATTCCCAGGCAGAGCCTGGGAACAAGGTTATGGCTACAATGACAGTTAACAATTGACAGTTGACAGTTGACAGTTGACAGTTGACGGTTGACAGTTGACAGTTGACAGTTGACAGTTGACTACTGACTAATGACTACTGACTAAGTTTCTTCACTGCGCGAGTCAGACGCTGCAAATAAGGCTTGACAATTTCTTGATTTTGCCTCTGCAACTCGGAAACTTGCTGCTGCAAATGCTGAATCTCGCTTTGCAACATCCCTGTGTCTATTGTGGGTCGATCGAGCAAATCCTGTAATTGCTTTAGAGAACCTTGGATTTGATCCAAGTCTACTTCGTTCGATCGCTCCTGTAACTGAGCCGTAATAGTTTTAACTTCAGTTAACTGTTCGCCCATCAATAAAAATCGGACGTTGACATTTTCCCAATCATGCTCTCTCAGGGCGCTATTTTCCAAAATGCGGAGTTTTTGCTGCAAATCCGACAGTTGCGTGTTGAACTCCTGAGAATCTGCCGGTAGCGCCTGGGCTTGGCGTTCGAGAGTGGCTACGGCAGCTTGTACCTCGGCGATGACGCCGGATTCCAAGCCCTGGAGTTTCTGCTGCAAGTCGGAGACAGCGGTGTAGAGTTCCGCAGGCTCTCCAGGTAGTATTTGAACTTGCTGCGATCGACGTTCTACTGCGGCCTGTACGTCCGTAATCGCAGAATTTGCCTTTTGTTGCATTTGTTGCTCGAAACGCTGGCGATTGGCGAGATTTATCGAGAGTGCTGCGGTTAAGGGGGCTGCAGCGTAGACAATTTGGCCCGACAATCCTGCAGCAATCGTGCCAATAGCTGAACCAGCAACAGAGGCGTATTCTACCAATTCTAGCCAGTCCGGCTGGTTCGGCGCACTTCTCAAAGCTGGGAATGATGCTTTTTCAATCTTCTGCATAGCCTTTTAGTCGTAGTCGGATAGATGGCGATACGGACATGATAAAAGCGATCGGCAAATAAATCAGGGCTATTTGTCAAAATTTCCGGATTGTGGTATTTTCATTGACCTCGTGCGGAATACCTTCTGCCTTCAAAAGGGTCAATCTCAGGTAAAATTCAGGATTAAGTCGATCGCTCACAACAGTTAACCAATAACCGTTAACCGCCATCTGTCAGGAGTATACAGAAAATGGGTCTTAAGATTATTGAAAGCTACGATAGCAGTTTTGTCCTCGAACCAGAGGCTAAAACTGCACTGTTCGGTTTATTAACAGGTGAAAGCTTTGTCAAACAAATAGCGCTACAATTGCAGTGCTCGCGCATTGAGTTTGCCGAGTTACTTTTTCAGCCAGTCCCTTACAGCAGCGAGACGCCGAAGGGAATGCCTGCGGAATTTGAAAAGTATCATCAATCGAGCGATTTTGCGATCGTCAACGTCCCCCCTAATTTCATGTTCCAAGCCAAAATATTTAAACCCAGCCGCCTCTGTGCAATTTATCGAGTTTTTAAGAGTTAGGTAAAGGCTGGTTAATCTGTGGTTTAATCTAAAATCTAAAATCTAAAATCTAGAATCTAAAATCGGATGACAGAAGACATTCACTCTCTCGCCAGCTTAGAATTCATTCCTTACATAGACTCCGAGGGGAAACTGCCCGATTTTGTCCAGGGAAAAATCGGCGTTTACGCGATTTTTGACAACGAGAAAGTCCTGCAATTTGTCGGCTATTCTCGCGACATTTACCTCAGCCTTAAACAGCATTTGGTACGCCAAACCCAGTATTGCTACTGGCTGAAAGTCCAAACTATTGACAAGCCCAGCCGCACTATTCTAGAAAGCATTAGAGAAAGTTGGATTGCCGAAAACGGTTCCCAACCCCAGGGTAACGGTGCCGATGCTGCCAAGTGGAATGATCCCATCGATACCAAAACAGTGATGACTACCGAAGAAGTAGCAAATTATGAAGGTATCTTCGCCGATGAAATTGCTAAAGATAAATTGTTGAAAAATGTAGCGCGGCGCGTGGAAAATGAAATTTTCGCGCTGTTGAAAGCTCGCGGCGTAACTGAAGAAATCCGGTTTAATCCCAAGCTGAAAACGAGCGGATTGCTGGATTTAAAGTAAATACCGCTCACCCGGCACTCCGCCAGGGAATGAATTCCACGGGGCTTATAGCGAAAGTCCTCTAAAAGAGGACTAATAAATTATTCAGTCCTCTTTTAGAGGACTTTCGCTTTGAGGCAGGGGTTTCAACCCCTGACGGACTGACGGAATATCGGTTTTACCTTAAGTGAACACCAATAGCCCTTGCCGTTTCCATAATCTCCGCGCCGGAAACGGCATTGCCGTTTCCCTACAAATGCTCGGGTACAATCTATCTGAGATATCATCTCCGTCTGTTAATCATGTTGTACCATTTTCAATAATTTTTTTTAGGGCGGGCGAGAAGCCCGCCCCACAAGAAAACTCACTCTTTGTGGAACAGGCATCTTGCCTGTTCAAAACGGACTCGCGTGCCCAACCCCTACTCCCCACAAGAAAACTCACTCTTTGTGGAACAGGCAAGATGCCTGTTCAAAACTTGCTTTTCTGGAGATATCTCTTTAACATTTAATAGATATCGGAATCTGCAAAGTTAACTCTGTTCCTCGGCCTGGAGCAGAAATACAACTGATTTTACCTCGATGTTTTTCCACTACAATATCGTGACTTATGGCCAACCCTAATCCAGTACCCCGGCCTACAGGCTTCGTAGTAAAAAATGGGTCAAATATCTGGTGGCGCACTTCCTCACTCATCCCACAACCGTTATCGGCAATTAAAATCACAACGGATTGATTGTTTTGAGTGGCTAATATTGAATCGGGATGGTGCAGCGCAGCTTCTGACTCAAAACTTACTGAAGTGGTGATGGTAATTTTTCGGGGAGACGATTGATTTTCCAGGGCATCAATAGCATTAGTTAGCAGGTTCATGAACACTTGATTTAACTCACTCGCGTAACAAGCGACTCTTGGCAGTAGGCTGTAGTTTTTAATGACCTCAATCTCACCGGCATTGTGTGAGCCCTTGAGTCGGTGTTGCAAAATAACTAAAGTATTGTCAATGCCTTCATGAATATCTACTCGCTTGTACTTTTGTTCGCCAAGGCGGGAGAAGTTCCGCAAAGACATCACAATTTCGCTAATCCGAGAAGCACCCTCCGTCATCGAATTCAGCAGTTTTGGATAATCCTCTGCGATGAATTCGGGTTGTATCTCGTCCAATTCGCCGATAATTTCTGCAACGGGGTGGGGGTAGTAATGTCGGTACAATTCAACGAGGCGAAGCAAATCTCGCGCATACTCCGCCGCTAGAGAAATATTGCCGTAGATAAAGCTGACGGGATTGTTGATTTCGTGAGCAATTCCTGCCGCTAGCTGACCTAAAGAAGCCATTTTTTCCTTCTGTATTAACTGCGCTTGAGTCTTTTTGAGTTCAGTTACTGTTTGTTCTAATTCCTTGGCATAGGATTGTGTTTGTTGGAACAAATGGCGCTGCACAAGTTGATTGGAAACGCGGGCCAAAACTTCTTGTTCGTGAAACGGTTTTGTGATATAGTCTATACCACCAACTTCAAAGGCTTTGATTTTATCAAACACTTCATTTAAAGCACTGATAAAAATAACTGGAATGTCCTTGGTTGTGGGAGAAGCTTTCAATGCTTGGCAGACTTTGTAGCCGTCCATATCGGGCATCATGATGTCGAGCAAAATCAAGTCCGGAGGAGTTAACTCGATCGATCGCAGCGCTAGTTTGCCGTCGGGTGCGGTGCGGGTTTTGTACCCTTGGTGTGAGAGTATTTGAGCTAAAAGTTGCAAATTAGCCGGAATATCATCAACAATTAAAATATTCCCTTTTATGACGGGAGTGGGTTCGTAATTCATATGTAGTGCTGTAAAATAACCTTTATAGGTTTGTAGTGAGTACGATCGCCCGATGGGATTTTCTGAGGACGATCGTACTCACTACAAACCTATCTCATATCCTTCTTATTTTGGTTCGGGATGGATGAGAGCTAGTATTTGATTGAACTGAAACTCGTTAGCCAAGGCGGCTAGAGCGCTAGCTAAAGCGTCATTGCGATCGCGAATTTGCTCAATGTGGATCAGAATTAACTCTAAATCGCACTCAATTGTGGCTTTCTCTAAAGCTGCCAGCCAATCTGCGGGTAAAACTGCAAGAGTCTCGGGAGTCGGAGCCTCAATTTGAGTTGACTCGGGAACACTCTCCGGTTCACCGTAAATGTAACGCACTCCCAGATGCTTGTGCAGGGTGGCAAAAATTTCTGAATCTCGAAAGGGTTTGTGGATAAAGTCATCGCAATCATCGGATACCGTAACGGTTCGCGCTTCATCGGCGTTAGCCGCACTCACGGCAATAATTGCCGTAGCTTGACCTTTAACGGTGGCTTTAATGCGTTTGGTCGCTTCCTGTCCATCCATCACGGGCATCCACATATCCATAAAAATTAAGTGTGGCTCAAAACTCGACCACATTTCAATAGCTTCTAGGCCGTTGGTGGCTTCTTGGAGTTCACAGTTAAAGGCCGCGAGGAGTTTGATCAGCAGTTGGCGGTTGTCGGATTGATCGTCCACAATCAAAATACGATAGCGTGGCTGGTTGCCTTCCAGCGCTATCACCCGACGCAGTGGCTGTACGGGTTGAGTCGCCGGGGCATCAACGGCGCTGACGGGGATATCAAACGCGAAGGTAGTGCCGCGTCCTACTTCACTGCGTACAGTAATCAGGCCGCCCATCAGCTTGACAAACTGTTGGCTGATAGCCAGTCCCAAGCCTGTTCCTTGCTGAGATTTTTTTCCTGTTGTGGTTTGCAAAAAAGGTTGAAAAAGTCTATCTAACTCATCAGCAGCTATGCCGGAGCCAGTGTCTTCTATTTCAAAATGTAATTGGTAATTACTGATTGGTAATTGCTGAGATTCCCCCTCCCTAACCGCACTTACTCTTACCCTAATTTCTCCTTGTTTCGTAAACTTAATGGCGTTAGAGAGGAGATTGATTAAGACTTGGCGCAACTTAAGTTGATCGGTTTGCACGTATTCGGGAACTTCGCTAGAGCAGTCAAATATTAACTGCAATTGTTGCTCCATTGCCTGGAGTTGAAACATCTCTTCCACATCGTTCAACAGGCTGCTTAATTGAAATTCTGTTGGGTTGATTGTAATGCGTCCCGCCTCTATTTTGGCTACATCTAATATTTGATTGATTAGAGCGAGCAAGTGTTCTCCACTACGGTTAATAATGCGGATATTTTCCTGTTGGTCGCGAGTGAGGTTGGTAGAGCGCTGCATCAATTGGGAGAAGCCTAGAATTGCGTTTAGCGGGGTGCGGAGTTCGTGGCTCATATTTGCCAGGAAAGTGCTTTTGGCGAGGTTGGCGGCTTCTGCTGCCCAGGCGGCTTGTTGAAGCTGTACTGCTTGCTGTTGAGTGGCTTCGAGCAATTGAGCTTGTTGTAAGGCGACTCCCAATTGGGTGCTAATTTGCAGCCCAATATTAATTTCTGCTTCGCGCCAAGTGCGGGGTTCAGAATTTTGATAGCTGGCGAGCAAACCCCAAAGTTGACTGCCACAAAATATGGGGAAAATAACGTAGGCTCTCGCTTGAAATTGTTTTAACAGTTCTATGTAACAAGGGCTCAAGCCAGCGCTGTATATGTCTTCAATTATGCGGTAAGGAACGCCTCTAGCGTACATACCGCCTTGATTTTTTTGTAGATAGGTATCCAGCACTGATGTACCGCCGGCTTGCATAGTTTTCACGGTACAGCGAGAGTGTTCGACGAGAGTGTTTGGCACATTACCATCGTCGGGTTGTTGCATCAGAGATATCCAGCCGGGAGCCATTGATTCGGCAACAAATTCCCCGCTCCAATCAGGATTAAAGCGATAGATACCGACACGATCGCATTTTAGGGTTTGTCGCAGTTCAGAGGTTGTGGTTTTGAAGATTGTGTCAATATCTAAGGATTGACGGATGCGATCGATCGATCGGGCGATCGCTTGTTCTCCCTCGGCCCTTTCTCGCAAAGCTGACTCGGCTTGTTTGCGCTCGCTAATATCCAAGACAGTGCCGAACAAACGGATCAACTCGCCTTTTTTATCATAAACCGGTTTTCCTCTCACTTCAATGTAACTGAGCGAGCCATCTCTTCGGATTAGCCGCAGATCAATTTCAAAGCTTTGTCCCGACATAGCTTGATCGCTAACCATTTTGACATAGCGCGATCGATCTTCTGGATGAAAGCGCTCGATTAATTGTTCAGTTGGCAGCGGTTTTTGAGTAGGATCGAGCTCGTAAATGCGATATAGTTCTTGACTCCAAGTGGTTGTTGCTGTGGCGATATCGTGTTCCCAACTGCCAATACGGGCAATTTTTTGGGCTTCGAGCAGTCGGGCTTCGGCAAACTGGCGATCGCTAATGTCGCGGGCTACCCAAACAGCGGAGCTATCGGACAGTGGCGAAATTTTAGCAGCAAACCAAACTTCTTTGTTATTAATCCGCAGACTGTAATCAAAACTAATAGTTTGTTGGGTTTCCAATGCCTGTCGAACTTGAGCGAAATAAATCTCCTCACTTTCCTCGTGAAATAATTGTTGGATGATGGAATCCATCTGATTAGTCTGATAGTTGTATTGAGAAATACCCTTCGTAGGTATAATTTGGATGCTTGTTTCCCTCTGGTTAAAAATCAAGACCACATCGGTTATCGACTCAAATATTTTTACAACTTGCTCGGCAGAAGTGTAAAGTTTTTGTTCGAGCAATTTGCGATCGGCCATTTCATATTGTAATAGTTCGCTAGCACGAGCTAAGGCGCAGGTACGTTCGGCCACTTCGGCTTCTAAAGTGCGATTGTAGTCAGTTAATATTTTTTCATAGTGTTTGCGCTGTGCGATGTTAGAAAAAGCATTGATGGCATAAATAATGTTTCCGTCTTCGTCGAAAATGGGTGTGGCGCGCACCTCAAAAGGAATAAATTTCCCATCTCGATAAAGTTCTATATCTTCAAGGAATACCGTTTCGCCGCGCAGTGCTCGGAATGCAGGCAGTTCTTCAATTGGATACGGCTGGTTTTGGCGGTACATTTGATAAACTTCTACTGCTTCTTCTAAAGTCGCATCGGGGATAGTTTCTACACCCAGCCAATGCTTGGCAGTTTCGTTGAAGTACACGACTTTACCCGAGGCATCGTGGATAGATACTCCGGCGGGTATGGCTTCGATAAATTGCTGGAGTTGGCTCTCGCTGTGCGCTAAAGCTTCATTTAAAGATTTTTGGTCTGCAAACGCCTTTTGCAGTTGCGCTGCCATAAGATTGAAGGAATTGGCGAGTTCTCCGACTTCATCCAAGCGTTTAATTTCTAAAGGTTGATCCCATTCTCCTTTTGCCACATTTTTGGTGGCGGTATTCAAGCGCATAATTGGCTTTGTCACCCAACGGGAAGTCAACAATCCGATCGCGATCGCCAGCGGCAGTGTACCTGTCAATAACCACAATGTATTGCGCGTATTTGCTTGAATCGGAGCCATGAAATCCGACTCTGGCACCACCACCACAATCAACCAATCCAAGCCACGGAAATCTCGAAAGGGAGTGACGCGGACAAACTGCCGCTCGCGCTTGCTCGCCAGGGTCAATTTCTCGGTTGTTTGCAACGTGCGGAAGTTGCCAAATCGGTTGGCGAGTTGTCGAGCAATATCTCGCGTTCGGGCATCCTTGCTGCTGGTGGCTAGCAATGGTGTCGGTTGCTTTTTTGCTGCTGGCGTTACGAAGGGTTTTTCTAGTGTGGATGTGGCAATCAGATTGCCCGATCGATCCATAATAAAAGTTTGTCCCGATGCAGAGAATTGCAGCCTAGCCAGAAAGGTATTAATTGCCGATAGCCCATTATTATCGGTGAGGCGATCGCTAATTCGCTCTCCTACTTGTTCGATTAACTGATGCGCTACATTTTCGACTGATTTCTGACCACTTTTGAAAGAAAGATAGCCCACTAGCCCAACTACACTTACCGTTTGCAAAACAAACGGAACAATCAGAACCGTTCGCAGTGGCAGTTTGCTAAAAAAATTGGCGGTTAGGCGGTTGAAGTGATAAAGGGGCATGGGTGTGAACCAATTGCGCTGATAATCCTATTTTAACTGCTGTAGCGTGCCTTTTCCGGCAATTGGCGCGCCCTAAAAACTGTGAAATTTTCCCCCCGGTTCAATATAGCCAACTACTAGCGAATATTCGACGCGGATGCGAAAATTTGCTTCTGTCATATCAATTCCGGTTGCACCGGAATTATTGTTGACTGTTGACTGTTGACTGTTGACGGGCGGGTCGAAAAACTGAATGGTTGAGTGTTAACTGTTGACTCGATTTTATTATTCCGATGCAACCGGAAACGAGATCAGTTCTGTTTCTAGCTGTTGGGAATTTGATTCACTTTTACTTGCAAAAACTGTGATAAATTTTCTAATTGCTTTGTGTGTATCGGCAATCATGTTGTTAATGAAAAGCCAGCGGGAGCGGGTTTATGAGATTGGAGATTATGGGCAATTATTATTGGTGAACCCGCCCCTACAAGATTTAACATCATACAAATCCGAATCAAACGGAAATGATATTATATCAATTCCGGTTGCACCCGAATTATTGTTGACTGTTGACTGTTGACTGTTGACTGTTGAGTCGGGGTCGAAAAACTGAATGGTTGAGTGTTAAGTGTTGACTCGATTTTATTATTCCGATGCAACCGGAAATGATATTATTTGTGCGTTGATCGAACCCGATCGCCCTAATGCAACTTTGTTAACTTGGCTAAAACGGTGGCGAAGAGAGCAGGTTCGATCGGCTTTGTTAAGTGTTCGTTGTAACCAGTGGCGATCGCCCGATCGCGGTCTTGTTCGCTAGCATAAGCTGTCAGCGCCACGGCCGGCAAGCGCTTGATTTTGTCGGATTCGGACGATCGCACTTGGCGGATCAGCGAGTAGCCGTCCTCAACGGGCATAGCGATATCCCTGACTAAAATATCCGGCGGCGAGTGCTGTAAAATGTCGATCGCCTCCGCAGCCGTTGCAACCGCAGTCGCAGTCGCCCCCAACTGTTCGAGGGCCCCAATCAAAAACTCGCGGTTGTCGGGTTCGTCATCAACTACCAACACCTTTAAACCTGCCAAAATACCCGGACGAATTTGATGGGATTTGCTTTCCTCCCTCAACTGCCGCTGCTGACTCCGACGCTGTTTGAGCGGCAGTTTCACCGTAAATGTCGCACCCTTGTCTTTACCGGGACTTTCCGCCGTCACAGTGCCGCCGTGGAGTTCCACCAAGTGCCGGACGATCGCTAATCCCAGTCCCAAACCGTTTTGATGCCTAGTAAGCGAACTGTCTGCTTGTCGGAAGCGATCGAATACGTAGGGCAGAAACTCAGCAGAAATGCCCTTTCCGGTATCGCTGACAGTAATTTGCACGTAATTAGGTGAGGAGGAATTGCTAACAGCTACCGCAGATAAGCGCATTTTTACAGTTCCTCCCGAAGGCGTAAACTTGACGGCGTTACTCAGCAAATTCGACATTACCTGCTGCAACCTCTGGGCGTCGCCCCACATCAAGTTGACTGCGGGGTCCAATTCTGACGAAACGGTGACAGACTTGGCCTTGGCTGCAAAACGAACTGAATTTAGAGCAACCTCGATCGTCGGTTTCATGATGAACCAGCCGGGTTTCAGAGCCAGCTTACCTTGAATAATCCGGGAAACATCGAGCAAATCTTCCACTACCTGCACCTGCACCTTCGACTGACGCTCGATCGCCTCCAAACCGCAAGCTAAATCATCTTCCGTGTAGGGGAGGGCGCGCAGCCTCTGCGCCCAGCCCATAATTACATTTATAGGCGTGCGGAGTTCGTGGGAAAGAGTGTCTAGAAACTCGTCTTTCCGGCGGCTGATAGCTTCTGCTTCCGCCCGCGCGGCTTGTTCGCGATCGAGCAACTGCGCGCGTTGGGCCTCGACTTGCTTGCGATCGCTGATGTCGGCGATGATCGACATACAGTTGATATTGCCGTTGCTGTCGCGGACTGGAGTTGCCCACAAACTGATGTCGATCAAGCTGCCGTCTTTCCTTTGGCGGTGGGTTTCCATGCCTGCGATCGCGTTTCCTTCACGAATTCCTTTCAAATTAGCCATGAATTCCTCCCGCTTGTCTGCGGGAACGCTGGGCACCAATTGGCCTACCACCTCTGATTCGCGCCAGCCAAAAATCCTCTCGGCGGCTGGGTTCCACATTTTCACAGTTCCGTCGTCGCAGTCCAAAACGGTAATTGCTAGGGGACAAGCCTGAATCAAGGCTTCTAAAGTTTGATGGATGTGGGATCGCGCTGCTTCTGCTTGTTTGCGATCGCTGATATCGACGTTCACGCCGCTCATCCGCCAAGGCAAACCGATCTCATCCTGAAACACCTTAGCCCTGCAAGCAATCCAGCCCACGCTTTTGTCCGGGCGGCAAATGCGAAACTCTATGTTTAATTCCTCCCCGGATGCCACCGCAGCCTGCACCTGCTTTTCGGTAACAGCGCGATCGTCTGGATGCACCATTTGGGCCCAACTTTGATAGCTGTCTAAACCGCCGACAGGCAGCCCGTACAAAGCTTCTAACTCCGGCGTACCGGCGACCTCGCCGGTTTCGATGTTCAATTCAAAAGTTCCGATTTTGCCTGCTTGCTGAGCGATTTGCAGGCGTTCTTGATTGTGTTTGAGTTCTGCTTCCACGCGGGAGATCTCGGTCAAGTCGATGTAGAATGCGACGAGCGTCTCTGGTTCGCGAGCGTCCGGGCACAGGCTCGTCCCGCCCATCAGAATCGGCACGCGGCTGCCATCTTTGCGGATGTAGTCTTTCTTGAAAGGAGTTGCCACTCCCTTATCCCGCAGTTCTTGCGCCACTAAGGCGTCGAGGTGCAGGTATTCGGGGGGGGTCATTTTGTCCCACCGCATTTTACCCGAGAGCAAGTCTGAGCGGGTGTAGCCGACCATGTTGAGCAGGCATTGGTTGGCGTAGGCGATGTGGCCGCTAAAATCGCCGATCGCAACTCCGAAAATATTTGACTCGAACAGCCGCCGGAATATGGCTTCGCTTTGCTGCATTACCCGTTTTGCTTGGTTGCGATCGGTGATTTCGGCAATCACGGTGCTGACTCCCAGCAGCGTTCCTGATTCATCGCTCACTGGGTAAAAGCTGATTTGCCAATCCCGCAAAACTCCCGGCTGTTGCTTGGTTTCGGCCTTAACTTCCAAGTCGAGCACGGGGGTTTGCGTCGCCAGCACTTGGCGGTAAATCCGCTCTACCATATCGGCCATTTCGGGAATTACTTCTCTAACGGTATGCCCGATGTGATCTGCGATCGATCGGCCGTTGATCGCAGCGAGGCATTCGTTCAGGCGGATGTAGCGCAAATTGGTATCGACAAAGCACAGCCCGACTGGTGTAGTCTTGTAAACTAAGTCGAGTTCTGCTAGTTGGCGGCGAATGCGTATTTCGTTTTCTCGAAGTTGATTTTGGGCTTGTTTGCGATCGGTGATATCGAGAACGAAGAATGCTCCTTTGTCTGTGCATCCTTGGAAGTTTCCGCCGCCGACTAAAACTGGCAAGCGCGTGCCGTCTTTGCGGATCAATTCTTTTTCATAAGGCGCGCAACTTCCTGATGCTGCGACTTGGGCGAGGGCGATGCCATCGAGTTCTCCGTATTCCGGCGCCGTAAATTCGTTCCAGCGTATCTGTCCCGAAACTAAGTCTTCCCTCGTATATCCGATCATTTCCAGCAAGGCGTCGTTAGCGTCCGTAACTTCGCCGCTGACATCCCAGAAACCGATGCCGATCATGTTAGATTCTACCACGCCGCGAAAGCGCACTTCGCTTTCCCGCAAAGCTATTTCTGTTTGTTTGGCTGCGGTAATATCTGTGATAATTAGGCCGGCTCCGATTATTTCTCCCCTTTCATTTTTTACTGGGTAGTAGTTGGCGAGCCAGTAGCCAAAATCTCTCGCTTTCCCCGGAGGTTCGCCGCTAATTTCTACGTTTAAAACAGGCTGACCGGTTTCTAAAACTTGCTGAATTATTGGTGCGAATTGGGCGGCGCATTCTGGGAACAATTCCCGGAACTCTTTGCCTAAATGCTGTTCGGCTGGCAAACCGTGGAGTTCGGCTAAAACTTGATTGATACGGATGAAGCGCATTTCGCGATCGAGAAAGCAAATCGCTAGGGGAGATGCTTCTAATAGCGAGTCAATTAAGGCGAAGGATTGGGATGTTTGAGATAGTGCTTCCTGCACTTCTGCGTAAAGTCTGGCGTTGTCTACGGCGATCGCCACGCGATATGCTAAATCTTCTAGCATTGCCATGTCTTCTGCATTGTAGCGGCGGCCCAACTTTGAGGTAAAGCAAGTGATGGAACCCATTACCCGCCCGCGAGCCCTCAGCGGTACGCAAGCGTGAGATCCGATATTGAGCGATTCCCTACGGGATAGCTTCGCTTCACGCAATATTTCCAATTCTGCTGGATTTTCGGCGACTGCTGCTAAAATTTCCTCATCCACTTCGGCAATTAGTTGGGATGTTCCGGTGCGGATTACCAGCGGATAGCCGTTAACAGCATTGTCGGCGATCGAACTGCGGATGCTGAAGTTATTAATAGTATCAATCGTGGAGGGTTCTGCGTGAGCCACAGCGACTAGACGCACTTGTGAGTCGCTTTCGGTCAAATGAATGCAGCACCCATCGGCGATCGAATTTATTGCTAATTCTGCTACCTTTTGCAGCACCGTTTCCCCGTCAAACGCATCAGCCAGCATTTTGCTGACTTCTGCTAAAAATGCCGAGCGCTGCTGTTCTATTTCCGCTTTTTCCCTCGCTGTTTGCTCGATTGTTAACTGCAATCTTTGAGTTTCTGCAAGTTTTATTTCTGTGATATCGCGGGCGACAATTAAAGCCGATTCTGCTACGCCATTTTTGTCCAATTCTGGAACTACGCGGGATTGATAACTTCGGATGCCGTTGATTGAGGAAGCCTGAAATTCGATAATTTCTTCTTGACCTGTTTCTAACACTTTGTGCAGGGTTTCATCCCACATCTGGCACACTTCCGGCGGCATTCCTATTTCTTGACTGGTTTTACCCAGGAAGAAGGAAAACGGTTTTTCTTGGCTTCTTTCAACTGCTTTATTGACATACATATAACGCAGTTCTTTGTCCGTGCGGATAATGATGTCTGGCGTATTTTCTAGCAGCGTTCTCAGTTGCTGTTCGCTGCTTGCTAAAGCTGCTTGCGCTTGTTGTCTTTCGGTGATATCTCTCACTGTGCCCACGTGCCCGATGAGTTCGCCGGAGTCGGAGAACATCGGCGAGGAACAAACGTTAATCCAGCGCACAATCCCCTCTGGTGTTTGCAGGCGATACTCGATCGCATATTCCCCACCTTGCTGAGTATAATCCAACCATTGGGCCAATACGCGATCGCTGTCTTCCGGGTGAATGCAATTTTCCCAACCTTCTCCTAAAATTTCTGTCAAACTCAAGCCAAAAATAGCCTGACAGCGAGGGTTTGCATAGGTGTAGCGCCCCTGGGAATCGGCCATAAAAATGCCGACAGGCGAACACGAACTTAAACAGCGAAATCGTTCTTCTTGAGCTTGCAGCGCTTCTTTAGCTACTGTTAGTTCTGCTGTGCGCTCTTTAACGCGGCTTTCTAGCTTCGTGTAGGATAAAGCCAGGGCTATTTCTGCTGCTTTGCGGTCAGTAATATCGATGCCCGTTGCTATCACATATTCTACCAAACCCTCGCCATCGGTCGTCACCGTATTCGACCACGAAATGAATCGCTTGTCGCCGTTTTTAGTGCGCCAATAGTTTTGATATTCGCTGTTAAATTGTTCCCCGTTAAGCTTGGCAAAAACTGTTTTAACTGGCTCTATTTCTTCGGGAATTAAGAACAAATCCCAAACATATTTATTGATTACTTCTGCTGTCGAGTAGCCTGTAGTTTTTTCGCAAGCTTGGTTAAATCGGACAATCCGTCCTTGGCTGTCGAGAACTACAATCAAGCAAGCCGTCGTCTCAATTGCTTTTGAATTAATCTTACGTTCTATTTCTAGTTTTTTTTCTGTGAAATTTAAGCCAACATACCAAGCGCTAACTATTGCAGCGCCAACAAGTAAGAAGAGTGTAGGAGTTGCTTTGAGTGCCAACAGAAACATAGTTGTCAGCAGTAATGCGATGCCGGCGCTAAATGTAGCAATGCTGTAAGATTTAATGGGTAAGGCCAAGACCTGAAAGCGATTCATTTTTGTTGACCTGGAGCGATGCCGCGATAGCGCTATTGCTTATGTCGATGAAATAACCCTGTGAAAACTAACTTAAAACTAAGTATCTATTTTATTTTACAAAACCACATTTGTATGCCGGATGCCATCTTCCCAGAGGCAGATTGGCGGCGGGATTGGTGCTGGAGCAACTGCTATCATAGATTCAGGGACAAATTAGATTATCTAATTTCTGGGAGCAATTTAAAGTGAATCACAAGCTGGCAAAAATTATCGGGTTATTTTTCGCAGCCGCCACCCTCTTTGGATTCGTCGGTTACGCGCTGCAAAATCCCAACTTCGCCAGCAACTCAGCGATATCGATCGGCTTCCCCAATCTTGCGATCGCGGCCGCTGGGGCGATCGACAACAAACGATCCCAAATCTATCTCAACGGAACTTGGCAATTTGTTCCCGCAGTTGGCAACCCCCAAACCCCTCCCCTCTCACCAAGTTGGGGTTCCATCTCTGTACCCGGAGACTGGCAAAAAGAAAACAACGAATCCGTACCCGGAATCATCACTCGCGGCAGCGGCAAAGATTGGGAAAACTTCAACAGCAAACAACTATCAAAAGGTTGGTATCAGAGAAATATAGACATTCCCGGTGACTGGACAAACCGCCGCATATTTATCGACTTAGCCAGAGTCAGCACTGATGCAGTCATATTTATCAATGGCATTAACTGCGGTCAAATCCCCTGGCCCTACGGCACTATTGAAATTACTAAAGCAGCAAAACCCGGTCAAAACACCCTATCTATTTTAGTGGTGGCAGTATCCGATGAAAAGGAAAAAGCCGTCATCATGGGCCCCACAGAAATCTACACAGAAAAATCCAACTTGCAATCGCGGGGAATCATCGGCGAAGTGCGACTTCTGAGCCTTCCCCCCGGCCCGCTAATTAGCGACGTATTCGTCCAAACTTCCACCAGAAAAAAGCAAGTTAAATTAGATGTAGAGCTCAAAGACGTGGCCCAAAGCGGTCAAGTTGAATTAATCGCGCAAATGCTCGACGAAAAAGGCAAATTACAACAAAAATTCACCGCAAATGCCAAGGTTCAAGCTAAACCCATTCAAACCGTACAAGTTCAGTGGAATTGGCCAAATCCCCGTCTTTGGGATGTCGGGCAACCAAACCTTTACACCCTGCAATTAGAAGTAAAAGGCAGCGGTATTAACACGCAATACAACCAACCTTTTGGCTTCCGCGAATTTTGGATAGAAGGGCGCAAATTTTTCTTAAATGGAACTGAATTTCGGCTGCGACCCAACTTGCACTTCGATTCTTGGCAAGGCGGGATACTAGAAGTTTCTGACAAGCTAATTGACAGCTATGTAAAAGCGGGTTTTAACATAACAGAAATGTGGCCTTGGAATCACGACGAACGGGGTAGATGGCACTTCCGAGAGTTATTTTCCGAAAGAGCAGACCTCAAAGGTTTTCCCATTATGGCTCCCGCTTTAGATATTAGTCCTATCGCTTGGAACGGCAAGTGGAAGAATCCCCTCTGGAAAAACCGCTGGAAAGCCAGAATGGTGACTGAAATGCGTCGCTACCGCAATCATCCATCAGTATTAATGTGGGCAACAAGTCCTAACTTTTTCGGCAACGCTGACGACCTAAATCCCCGTCGCATCGGCAAAAGCAAAGTAGAAGGAACTCTTAGTTCCGCAGAAAACCAGCGTTTGCGGGTCAACACTCCCCTAGGAAATGACGCTTTAGCTACTATTAAATCGGCAGACCCAACCAGACCTGTGATGGTACACCAAGGCGCACACTTCGGCGATGTTTACGCGCTGAATTCTTATTTAAATATGATTCCCTTGCAAGAACGGGAAGAGTGGATTTCTGAGTGGAGCAAAACCGGGGAAAGACCCTACATGGCAGTCGAGTTTGGGACTCCTTTGCACGCAACGATGATGCGGGCCCGCAAAGGTTTTGGTCAGGCGATTGTCAGCGAACCTTGGATGACTGAGTTTGCGGCAATTTATTTTGGCAAGCAGGCTTACGATTTGGAAACAACCGCTTATAAATCTAAAATTCGCGAGCAGTTTGTCAATGGTCAGGAGTATCAAAACTGGCATTTAAAAAAAGAGTTGGATTTTGCCCCAGCTTTTCAAAAGTTGCAGCAGTTATTCAGTACAAACACTTGGCGGAGTTGGCGGACTTTTGGAATGTCTGGGGGGATGATTCCTTGGAATGACGGACATGGTTGGGAAGTTTCCGAAGCGGGTCGAAAAAAGGTGGATTTTGGGGCATTTCAACCGGGTCACCGGGGAGTTTATTTGAAGCAAGTCTCAAATAATATTTTGAATTATTTGCAGCCCGAAGCTTATATTGTTCATCCTGGGGGCGAAGCAATTATGAATAATAATAGCTCGACTTTGGCTTGGATTGCTGGTGCTAGCCCGGTTTTTACTGCGAAAGATCACAATTTGTTTGTGGGCGGAAAACTGGCTAAGCAAGTAGTGTTAATTAACGATATGCGGGCGGCGCAAGAATTTTCGTTTAAGTGGCGGGTTTTGGTGGGGGGGAAAGAAGTTAAAAAAGGCGAGCAAAAAGGGAGAATTGAGTCAGCAGCAACGCTGTTTTTCCCAATAGACGTAAATTTGCAAAATACCATTTCGAGCAAGGCTGACGGCGAAATTCGCTTGACTGCACGGGTGGGCGAGCGATCGCATTCTGATACATTTGCTTTCCGAGTTTTTCCCAATCAAGCCAAAAGCAAGGAGACGCTGACAATCTTCGATCCAGCGGGCAAAACCTCGGCAATGTTAAAACAGTTAGGTCATCCGCTTGTACCGTGGGATGGTTCGCAAGTTTCATCGCTATTAATTATCGGTAGGGAAGCGTTTTCGAGTGGAGAAAAATTGCCGGGAAATGTAGAAAATTTTGTCCGAAACGGTGGCAAAGCAATTGTGTTTCCTCAGCGCAGGGATTGGCTGAAAAATACGGGTTTCCGAGTTGCTGCCCACGTCAGCCGCCGCGCTTATCCAGTTGACAGCAACCATCCGGCAATTAGCGGTTTAGACAGTGAAGATTTGCGGGATTGGGTGGGGGAAAGCACGCTGGTTGAAGCTTATCCAGATACTATCCAAACTGGCCCTAACTTGAGTCCGGCAAATAAACCTTGGTACGGCTGGCGTTGGGGAAATCGCGGCGGTGTCAGTAGCGCTTCAATTGAGAAACCGCACCGCAGCGGTTGGCGCCCCATTTTGGAATCTGAGTTTGATTTAGCTTATTCGTCGCTGATGGAATTGGATTACGGAAAAGGGCGGCTGATTTTAAACGAGTTGGATTTGGAAGACCATTATTCTGTAGATGCTGCGGCGGCGCAGTTAGTGCAACAAATTGTGAGTTACGGGATGAATTCTCCGGTGGTTGGAAAGCCGGATAAAGTGGTTTTAATTGGGGGAGATGGAGATGCCCAAAAGTTGGACAGTTTGGGGGTAATTTATCAGCGCGCTAGTTCGCTTTCTAATGATGTTGGTTTGGCAATTGTGGGGACAGAAGCGAATCTGAAAGATGCAGATTTGCGCGGTTATTTGAATGCTGGCGGGAAGGCGTTTTTCTTGCCGCGTCAAGTGCCTGCTGCGGGTTTGGGCGTGGGTTTGCAGCAAGCGCAGGATTTCGGGGGTTCGCTGGCGGTTCCGAGTTGGGATGAGGTGAAGGGGGTTAGCGCCTCAGATTTGCGATCGCGCTCTTTTTATGATACTTGGTTGATTAAGTCTGGGGGAGAAATCGGCGCTGACGGGTTGTTAAGTCGGGTACAAGTGGGCAAGGGTGTGGCGATTTTTTCTCAGATTGAACCGGACAGTTTGGATGCTGATACTAAGACTTATTTGCGTTTTACTCGCTGGCGGCAAACCAGGGCAAATGCTCAGATTTTAGCTAATTTAGGGGCGAGTTTTAAAGCGGATGGTTCTGTGTTTAACGGTTCGAGTCGGGAGTTTTATCACTGGGATTACAGAACGGATTTTGAGAATGGGGATGATCCTTATCGCTATTATCGATGGTAGGAAGAAGGAAGTTTAGCAACGGATTCGCTCCACGGATGTAACGGATGTAACTGAGATGTTGCACCATTCTCAATTACTTGCTTAGGAACAGGCAAGATGCCTGTTCCACAAGAGATAAATTTTCTTGTGGAACAGGCATCTTGCCTGTTCTTGACAATGATGCAATTTGTCACCATTACAGTTATCCAAGCTAGGGATTAAAAGTGCGATCGAACAGAGGTTAGCAATTTCAATCTTAAATTGCTGATTTTATTAGACTGTTAAATATCAAAGGTCAAAGTGACGGCGGAAGCGGGGGTCTAGTTTGTCTGTTTTCTTTTGGTTGCAGGTGCCGCAGAGGGTTTGCAAGTTGCTGATGTCGTTGCTGCCGCCGCGGGCTAGGGGGATGATATGATCGATCGTCAGTTGGGTTTCTAGTTTGGTTTGGCCGCAGCTTTGGCACTGGTATTTATTGCGATCGAATACATATTTTCGGACTTCTGGGGGAATGGGAATTCTGGGGGTTTTAGACATGATGATTTTTAACCGCAGATGAACGCGAATTAACGCGGATGTTTGATGGATTAGCTGGGTGAGTTGTCTTGATTGAGAAGTTGGCGGCGCAAATCGTCAAGGGGAGATTCGGGTTTGCTAGTTTCTGATTCGTTGTTTTCTGGTGTTTCTTCTACTTCAGGTTCGTCTGGGCAAAACTCTATAGTGACATTGAGTTTGAGCTTCATCTTTCCTTTCTTCCAGCCCTGAGCACCCACTCTGAGAATTTCACAATCTATACCTTCACCAAACCAGTTCTCATAAGCATTAGGTTGTTGGTCAGTATTTGAACCTACATAAATGTAGAGCTTTTGTTGATTCAACAAGTGAGTTAGTTTCTCTCCTAACCCATATTCAGGCAAAACTCCATTTACTGTTTCCTTTAGTTTTTCTACTTTAAGCATTGCGTTACCGAAAGATAAAGCATCCTCATTACCGCAGTTGTGAAAATCAAATTTCTCTTCCATATTGATATCTAACCTAATAGGTTTTTTAGCCATGAGTTTTAACCGCAGATGAACGCGAATTAACGCGGATCTTTGATGGCTCAGTCGGCAAATATTTCGTCAAAAATGTCATTTTCCGCACTCAGCCAATCTTGATAAGCTTGGGATACAAGCATCGGTTGAACAGATTCTTTCCCACTTTTAAAGAATAGGGCTATGTTCAGAAGTGTTGCTAACTTATCCTCTGGAAGTTGTTCGATTATTGTTAAAAGTTTTTCGCGAATGTTCATAGGATTAAAGTCGCTCTTTGTTGGCTATTGTAGCATAATAAACACAATAAAGATAGCGGGCGATTGGAAATCGCCGATTTCCGATCGCCAAAATTGCAATCATTCACCATCCACCGAAACACCATCATTTTGTGCAATTACTGGCAACAAATGCTCGTGCAACTTCATCGCCTGCAAACAACTATTAATCCCAGAAACCGCCCGATCGTACTCTTGAATTTTCTGCTCATTCTCAGCTTGCAGCCGCTGGTTGCGGGCAATCTTTTCCTCCGCCTCCTGTGCCAAAGTTTGCTCCAAATAATCGCGGGCTTGACTGTATTTCTGCAAAATATCATCAGCTTGCTTTTGGGCCAGTGGCAACAAATGCTCTTTCAGGGTTTGGTTGACAGTTTGGCGGAAAGTTTGCCGAATAGTTCTAGATACTTTCGGCTCAAAATCCAGCCGCAATAATTGCCGAATTGCAGGTTGGGCGTCAACCATGTTTTCGCAGTCGTAACCTTGAGAAGTTTGCTGCAATGTTTCCCGGAATTGATAAATCGAAAATGTGCCTTCGTCGTAAAAACGGGGACTTTCTCGCACGTAGCGATCGCACTCAACGCCCGCCGCATTTACCAAAGCATCAGAAACCCGCTTTGATAACTCCTCTAACTGCTGTTCAATTCCCCCGTCGTTCCCCAACAACCGATAAAGTAATCGATAGTATTCAGACTTGCGAACGCTATCTTTCAAATACTGGAAATAATTATCAACCAGTGACTTAGTAGCCTCTACTAAAATATCTTCCAACTGATTCGCTAAATAATAAAGTGCTTCCACTAAAACCGCAATTAAAGGTGCTGTCGCATTGCGGGGATGATTCCGCAAAGTGCGTCCGTAAGCCGCCTCAACAGAAAATCCATCTAACAATTCATCCAAGCGCCGAATCATCCGAGATTGCAGTTGCCGAAAGTCTATATCGAAAATCTCGCATTTATTCATAATCATTTCATTGACTTCTTCGGCGATATGTTCGCGAAATTCCTCCCCAACTTGCTGCAATTCTTGATTTAGCCGCAAAAGTTCCTGTGCTTTCATCGCTTCAATTTCGCGGGGCTGGCTGTCCAAATTCCGCTGAATTGTTTGGTAATGTTTCCGCAGTTGAATGCACAAGTCTTCTAAGTCGTCAGCTAAATTTTTGAACAGTTGCGGGCGTTTTTCTTCTGTGAGGTAACGGGTGATGGCTGTGCGAAAATCTTCTATTCCGCTATCTTGAATTAATTGACCAATTAATGGTTGTCCTTGCTCTGCAAGAATCCGCACGTAGTTTTCATTGGGTGTTTCGTAGCTGTTAACTGAAATGCGAAATCTGCTCGGAGATAGCTTGCCGGAATTCGCACAGTAGCGATTAAATTCACTAACAAATTGCGGAGTCTCTTCACTATTACCGAGCAATTCTGAATCTAATTTATCATCTCCAGAAACTCCCCGTTGACTGGTGGCAAAGATTGTATTTAAACCAAAGCGATCGCGCCCTGTTGTCCCTCGAATCAAACTTCCGTAAAATCCCAACAATCCGCTAGTTTTGTAAACTCTCGCGGTATCGCGAAAGTCCGAATTAATCAAATTTTCTAAGCGCTGTCGCAGTTGCGTGTTGTACCAAGTTTCGTCGATGCGGTTGAAAATGTAAAACAGTCGATCGCGAATTCCCGGATTTCCCCGTGTTTTTTCCATCAACTCGGTTTCTTCCGTCGTCATTTCCCCAGACGAAGCCGCTTTCAAAACGCAGACAACCGCCGAAGTATCGGGGCTTTCAATCTTATCATAAGTCAATTCTGCATCCCGCTGCACCGGCGCATCAATTCCCGGCGTATCGATAATAATATTGCCATCTTCCAGCAGCGGATGATAACAGTAATATTCTACTCGCTTGAGTACAGCACTGTTGCTACCGCGCCGGGCATAACTAGCAGCTTCCTTGAGATTGGAAAAGTTAAACTGTTCCATCGAGTAGGTAGCGTTTTCGAGAGTTTGGATGCGATCACGATTTGCCTCAAAACCTTCTAACAGCAGCATCAAAGCCTTAGCTTTTTTGGCTAGCTCGGATTTATTTTCGCCGCCTTCCGTTTGAATAATTATGTTACATCCCTGAGACAACAGCGACACTACATCTGTTTGATTAATATTAAGTTCAGTAGTTAAACCTAACTGATGGCAAAGCACAGAAGCTTGCTGGCTAATCTCAAATTCACTCAAAAAAGTGAGAACAACGCGCTCTTTTTCCGGCTCAGCAAAGGCGATATAACATTCCGTACCTGTCGCGTGTCCTTCTGCACTGTAGAGCAATTCTCGCTCCAGCAAAGCATTAATTAACATAGATTTTCCCGCACTGAAAGCGCCAGCAAACACAATTTCAAACTCAGGAGAAATTGCCTTTTTTAGAGAAGCTTGTACCGCCGTGATATCTTGTTGTCGCAAAGACGATTCCTGACGCAGCAGTTGCACTAAAGAATCAACTTGCTCTTGCAGACTGGTGCATTGAGGGGGCATTTGAGTCATGGCGGCAGACTGCTCCTGATTGGGGGAAAATTACCTTATTGTTAATTCTCTGCTAGTTCAGGAATAATCACAACAGTAATTTTACTTATGTGAGCGACGATTGCTGAAAGTGCGATCGGCTATTCTGGCGACAAATCATATCGTTTATGGTTGTTTCGGAATGATTAAACTGCTCTTAATGCAGAGGGCGCTGAGTTAGAAAAACGAGAGATGAATAATTCCGATACCAACGGATTTGATATCATCTATTTACAGCCAAGTGGCTAAATGTGATATGTCAGTAAAATTTAGCCAAGCATCTCCTAATTTTTCGTACACAATTAGTAGTAAGGCGCGCATTATTGCGCCCCTACTAAATTAAACGGGCGCCTTGCGTACTCTACATTAAACCGATAAATCCTGACGCGGTTTAAAAGACTCAACCTGCCGCAACTTTTCGTATAATTCCCGTTCCTCCTCACTAATTTCTTTGGGAATTAACACCTGAATTTCTACCAATTGATCGCCCCGATCGCCATTTCCCGTCGGATAGCCCTTGTTAGCCAGCCGCAACCGCTTTCCAGAGGTTACTGCCGGTGGCAATTTCATCTTTACCAGGCCATCCAGCGTCGGTACTTCAATATCTCCGCCTAACACCGCTTCGCTGGGAGTCAGAGGCAATTCGCAGCAAATATCTGACATTTCCAATCGAAAAAATGGATGGGGAGAAACCGTGATTTTCAAATATAAATCCCCGCCGCCCATACCTTGATTTCGCAAGCGAATCCGCTGGCCTGATACCATAGCAGGAGGCAGATTCACCTCGATCGCTCGCCCATCTTCCAGACGAATTCGCTCCGTACCGCCCGAATAAGCTCTTTCCAAAGGCAGAGTTAGTCTGGCCTCAATATCTCTTCTCGTTTCGCGCTCGACTGTTTCCCTAATTTCCCGTCGCATTTCGCGATCGGCTATATCCCTTCTGATTTCGCGATCGACTATCTCCCGTCGCATTTCGCGATCGACTGTTTCCCGTCGCATTTCCGGATTATCGAAATCCCGTCGCATTTCGCGATCGTCGAAATCTCGTCGCGTTTCGCGATCGTCCAAATCCCGTCGCATTTCGCGATCGTCGAAATCCCTTCTAGGTGGGCGAGAATTAGCAACATAACTCGTTTTCTTAGAAGCCGTACTCCACGGTTCAGAGGAGGCTACTCCCGCTGCATCATTCGCTGTCGCCATCCTCACTTCCCGGCGTCTTCCGAGCACTTGGTCAAGAAATTTATTAAAATCCGAGTAATCACTAAAATCGACATCTTCGGCCGGTTTTTTGCGGGTAGCTTTACTGTTTCCCCAAGTTTTGAAATTGGGAAGTCGCACCCCTTGCTTTCCTTGAAATCCCTTTTGTTTCCAGAATTTACTAAACTGATCGTATTGAGCCCGCTTGTCGATATCGGAAAGAATATCATAAGCTTCATTAATATCCTTAAACCTATCTTCAGCAGATTTATCACCTGGATTTACGTCAGGGTGTAACTGTCTGGCTAGCCGTCGATAGGCTTTTTTTATCTCATCAGCCGTAGCATCTTTGGGCACTCCCAAAATTAGATAGTAATTGCGAAAATTCTGCATAGTTAGTCATTAGTCATTAGTTATTAGTCATTAGTTATTAATTATTAGTCATTAGTCATTAGTCATGCTGCTTCCCTGCTTCAAACTAGGGACTAATGACTAGGGACTAATGACTAACCACTAATTACAACCAATCGTCGTCATCATCCCAATCGTCGCTTTGATTTTGATAAGGGCGACTCGGGCGATTAGCACTGCTTCTACGATCGCCCATACGATCGCCCATACGATCGCCCATACGATCGCCCATGCGATCGCCCATACGATCGCCCATACGATCGCCCATGCGATCGCCCATGCGATCACCCATACGATCGTTCATACGATCGTATGGGCGATCGGGAATTGGCTCAACAGTCGATCGCCTGTACGGCTTAGCATTGGTATAATAGCTGCTGTCATCGCTGCGCCGCTTCGTACCGTCGCCCGTAAAAGTCCGCTTCACAGACTCAAAGAAATCGTCATCATCGTCATCCATCGCAAACGCGGAAACTTCTCGGCTCAAATCGTAAAGAGCATCCTGCAAATCCGAACCAACTTGGTCAACTCCCCGCTCATCGTTGCGTTCCAAACTGTCTCGCAATTCCCGAATTAAAGTTTCAATTCGCTGGCGACTTCTTTGAGCAAACTGCATTCCCCGATCGAGCGCAACTTCCCGCAACTGCCGCTCGGCTTGATAAGCTAAAGCTTCAGCGCGATTGCGTTTTTCCACCTTTTCCCGCTGCAACTTATCAGCTTGAGCAAACTGTTCCGCATCGCGAATCATTTGATTCACTTCCTGCTGAGTCAGCGTCGAAGCACCTTGCACAGTAATGCTTTGTTCCCTGCCGGTAGTTTTGTCCAAAGCAGTCACCAACAGCATCCCGTTAGCATCAATATCAAAAGCTACTTGCACCTGCGGAATCCCTCGCGGTGCCGGCGGAATTCCAGTTAGTTTAAACCGTCCCAAAGACTTATTATCTCTGCCTAATTCCCGTTCCCCTTGGATTACGTGAATTTCTACCACAGTTTGGTTGTTTTCAGCAGTCGAAAAAATGTCCGATCGCCTGACGGGAATAGTAGTATTGCGAGGAATCAGTTTTTTCATCACCCCGCCGATAGTTTCCAAACCCAGCGACAGCGGCGTCACATCCAACAGCAGCACATCGCGGACATCGCCACCCAAAATCCCCGCCTGAATTGCCGCACCCACCGCCACAACTTCATCGGGATTCACATTTTGATTGGGTTCTCGATCGATCAAACTGCGAACAACTTCCTGCACCAAAGGAATGCGAGTTGAACCGCCGACTAACACAACTTCATCAATGCGAGAAGGACTCAAACTTGCATCAGCCAAAGCTTGTTTCACCGGCCGCCGCAACCGCTGCACCAAATCAGTGCACAGGCCCTCAAATTGACCGCGAGTCAGCCGCGTTTCCAGATGCAAAGGCCCATCTTCATTCGCATCGATAAACGGCAAATTAATCTCCGTAACACCGACTCCCGACAGTTCAATCTTGGCTTTTTCAGCCGCTTCGATCAAGCGCTGCAGAGCTTGGCGGTTGCGCCGCAAATCAATTCCTTCTTTTTCTAAGAATTGTTCTGCCAACCAGTCAACAATTTTGGAGTCAAAATCATTGCCACCTAATTGAGTATCGCCGCTAGTTGCTTTAACTTCAAATACTCCGTCTCCCACGTCTAAAATCGACACATCAAAAGTACCGCCGCCCAAATCAAACACTAAAATAGTTTGACTTTCTCGCCTCTCCAAACCGTAAGCCAAAGAAGCCGCCGTCGGCTCATTTAAAATCCGCTTAACATCAAGTCCGGCAATTCGTCCCGCATCGCGCGTCGCCTGTCGCTGCGAGTCGTTGAAATAAGCGGGAACAGTAATTACAGCCCCCGTTACCTCTTGTCCCAGATAGCGGCTGGCTTCATCGGCCAGTTTCCGCAAAACCATCGCCGAAATTTCCTCTGGGGCAAAATCTTTTTTCAGGCGGGGACACTTGATTTTGATGTTCCCGTTTTCGTCGCGGCGAGTTGTGTAAGGGACGCGTTTTGATTCTGGAGTCAGTTCGGTATATTTGCGTCCGATGTACCGCTTGACGGCGTAAAAGGTGTTTTGCGGGTTGAGAACAGTCTGGCGTCTGGCCATCTGTCCCACCAGGCGTTCTCCTTCCTTTGTGAAAGCGACTACCGAGGGAGTTGTCCGCATCCCTTCTGCATTGGCAATCACAACCGGTTTGCCGCCTTCCATGACGGCTACTACTGAGTTTGTTGTTCCGAGGTCAATGCCAACTACTTTACCCATGCGTCAGTTGTCTCCTGTGGCGTTGTGTGTAGCCTTTTCAATATAAGCGTTAAGTATGATTGCATTTATTGTACCGCGTCGAGAAGCGGGGGCTGCAGGGGGATTGCCTCACCTGCGGTTCAGGTTGCTGGGGTTGGCTGGGTGCGATCGCGGCGGGTTGCAGGCGCGTGTAGGTGGAATTTGCGTTAACCCGGCGGATCGGTATTATGTGTTGGGTTTCGTTGCACTGGCCCAACCTATGCTGTTTAAACTAGAATAGAAAGCAAATTTAGCGGGTTAATTATGCAAAGTATTAAAGTGCGATCGCGCGTTGGTTCCGACGGGATGTTGCATTTGCAAATCCCCGGTGGTATCAAAGATACAGAGTTGGAAGTTATTGTAGTTTTCCAGCCCATAACACCAGCAACTGAGGGTAAAACACCGGAAGATTTAGGCTGGTCGCCAGGTTTTTTTGAGACAGTAATAGGAAGTTGGGAGGGAGAACCGCTTGTTCGTCCTGAGCAGTTGGAATATGAAATCCGGGAAGAATTGCTGTAATTTATCTTTTAGACACCAATACTTGCATCCGTTTGTTAAATCCAGACCGAAACTCATCGGTATCTCGCCGACTAGCAATGATGCGGTCAGGTGATGTAGCAATATGCTCTGTAGTTAAAGCAGAACTTTACTGGGGTGCTTTTAGAAGTTCGCGTCAAGATAGCAATCTAGCTCGACTAGAACGTTTTTTCAATGAGTTTATAAGTTTGCCTTTTGATGACCAGTCTGCCCTAATTTACGGTCAAATTCGCGCTCAATTAGCTGCATCTGGGACACCCATTGGTCCTAATGACCTTTTGATTTCCTCTATTGCTCTTGCCAACAACCTAATCGTGGTAACTTACAATACCCGCGAGTTCAGCCGTGTTGAGGGTTTGCGTCTGGAAGATTGGGAGATAGAGGCATGAGTTAGATGTATCGAGTTCGCCTACAATCACAATCTCGCTCCAACAATGCCTGCAAGCAAAATAAAATTATGAAATTCACCCTTGATGTCGAAAACAATCCCGCAGGCTGGCCGGATCACACTCAATTACCAGAATCCGACGGCACTTTTGTGAAGAATTTTCAAGAACATCCCCAAAGCATTCTGTTAACCGATTCAATTACTCCAGTCTTTCAAAGCATTCATCCAGATGGTAACTATTGTATCGGTCAAGACAGCGGCATTTATTGGCGATTAACTGAGCCACTAGAACGGGGTGCAGAAGCACCGGACTGGTTTTATGTGCCTAATGTTCCCCCAACTATTGACGGTCAATTGCGCCGTTATTATGTGATGTGGCAAGAATTTGTAGCACCGTTAATTGTGTTAGAATTTGTATCGGGAAATGGTGCAGAAGAACGGGACAGAACGCCTTTATTGCGATCGGGTCAACAGGAAACTAAGCCGGGTAAATTCTGGATTTATGAAAATGTGATCCGTCCGGCATTTTACGGAATTTATGACGTAACTAAGGCTAGCGTTGAGGTCTATCACCTGATCGAAGATAGGTATCAATTAGTTGCTGCAAATGAGCGCGGTCATTATCCCATTGAACCGTTAGGAGTGGAATTGGGAATTTGGCAAGGAAGGTATCAAAATGTTGAGTTACCTTGGCTGCGCTGGTGGGATAGTGCAGGAAATTTGCTGTTATCGGGAGCAGAAAGAGCTCAACAAGAACAGCAAAGAGCCGATCGCGAACAAGAAAGAGCTCAACAAGCCGAAGACCAATTAGAGCAATTGCGCGCTCAGTTGCGATCGGCCGGAATAGAACCAGAATTATGAATTGTCTGAAAGTGCGATCGTCTCCATACCCACGATCGCACGTAAAAACTTTACAATGGCGATCGGGAACATCGATCGCTCCTATTGAAGCTAAAATCAAACAACAACCCAAAATAAATCTATGGGACTCTTTGACAAGATTCGCGGCGAATTTGTCGATATCATCGAATGGTTGGACAATACCAGCGATACCATTGCCTATCGATTTGAGCGTCACCAAAACGAAATTAAACAAGGTACTAAACTAACTGTACGGCCAGGACAAATAGCAGTCTTTGTCAGCGAAGGCCAAGTTGCCGATATCTTCGATCCTGGAATGCACGAACTGTACACCCGCAATCTACCCGTTCTTAGCACCTTAAAAGGTTGGCCCTACGGTTTCAACTCTCCCTTCAAAGCAGAAGTCTACTTTTTTAACACCAAAATATTTACCAATCTGAGATGGGGAACCTCTAACCCTGTAATTATCCGCGATCCAGAACTCGGCCCAGTGAGAATGCGGGCTTTTGGCACATACAACATTAAAGTTTCCCATCCCGAAAAACTCTTAAAACAACTAATCAGCACTGACGGACTATTTCAAGTAGATGAAATCAGCGAACAGCTACGCAATACAATAGTCAGTGCCTTTGCCAATTGGGTTGGCAATTCCCGCGTTCCCCTGCTGGACTTTGCAGCCAACTACACGCACATGGGCGAACAGGTGCGAGTTGCCATAGAGCCAAGTATCCGGCAGTTTGGGCTAGAGTTAACTCAGCTATTAATTGAAAATATCTCGATGCCGCCTGAAGTTGAAGCAGCACTCGACAAACGAGCCTCGATCGGACTTCTGGGAAATATGCAGCAATATACCCAATATCAAGCTGCTAACGCTATAGAAGCATCAGCAAATAACCCCAGCGGCGGCAACCAAGGATTAGAATTGGGCATGGGCATGGCAGTAGGCCAACAAATGACAAATATGATGCAGCCGCCAGCATCGCAAACTCCGCCGCCACCTCCTCCGCCAACACAACATCAGTGGTATATTGCCCAGAACGGTCAACAAGTAGGCCCTTTTGGATTGGATCAACTTTTGCCAAATGGTTTGACACATCAGGTAATGGTGTGGCGTGCGGGTTTTGACGGCTGGAAGTTAGCATCGCAAGTGCCGGAATTAGCATCTTTGTTGGCGACAGTACCGCCGCCTCCCCCGCCAGCAGCAGCGTAAAATTTTGCATATTTACTTAATTGGTAATTGGTAATTGATCTGCTTTCGCGATTACCGATTACCAATTACATCACCAATTAACCATTATGAATACTTCTGAACCTGCTGTTAAACGTTTTCCCTGTCCTAGCTGCGGGGCTTATTTAGAGTTCAACCCCCAAGCAGGAAAACTCAAGTGTGCTTACTGCGGCTGGGAAGATGCAATTCCCCAAACGGCTGAAGAGGTAAAGGAGAACTCTTACGAAGAATATCTCCAAGTCGATCGCACGGCCCTGGCAACTTTATCAACAACAGCCCTTGAAGTAAAATGCAATGATTGCGGAGCAAGTGTTACTTTTGAACCGCCGAAAGTAGCGGGCCAATGCCCATTTTGCGCTTCTCCAATTGTGACGCAACCTGCAAAAGCTAGCCCTAGCGTGCATCCAGAGGGAATTGTTCCTTTTGAAGTTACGGATAAACAGGCCAGAGAAAGCATTCAGAAGTGGCTCAGCAATCGCTGGTTTGCTCCCTCTGCTTTGAAATCCCTAGCGCAACAGGAGAAAATTCAAGGGGTTTATTTGCCGTTTTGGACTTACGACACTTATACGGTTAGTTACTATCAAGGTTCTCGCGGAGAACACTACTACGTAACTGAAACTTATACGGAAACAAACTCGCAGGGCGAAACAGAAACTAAAACTCGCGAAGTGCAACATACCAGGTGGTGGCCTGCTTCTGGCCGAGTCGATCGCTTTTTTGACGATATTCTGATTCCCGCTACAACTTCAGTCGATCGCCCGCGTCTGGATGCGTTAGAACCTTGGCATCTCAAGGAGTCGCTGCGCGCTTACAATTCCTCTTATTTAGCTGGGTTTGAAGCGCTGCGATCGCAAGTTTCTCTCACTCAAGGATTTGAATCTGCTAAAAATGTCATGGCCTCTACTATTCACTTCGATGTTTGTAGGAATATTGGTGGCGACGACCAGCGGGTTCACAGCATTTCTACTGATTACAATGCTATCACTTTTAAGCATATTTTGCTACCTGTGTGGCTGTGTGCCTATCGTTATCAAAACCAACGATATCAAGTAATGGTTAATGCACGCACCGCTGAAGTTCAAGGCGAGCGTCCCTACAGTGTTTGGAAAATTACTGCTGCTGTTGTTAGCGGTGTCGTGCTTGCGGGTGTTATGTACCTATTGTTTACTGGTAATTGGAAATATATCCGTGTTCCCGGTTTGCCTCAACCCCAACCCCAACCAACTTCCTTACCTGTACCGAGCCAAAAATTACCGCCAGCACCTCTTCCCTCTACCGCACCTGTACCGAACAAAAAATTACCGCCAGCCCCTGTTCCCTCTACCGCACCTGTACCGAACAAAAAATTACCGCCAGCGCCTCTTCCCTCTTCACTCTAGTTAATTCTGGATGGAGCAATCATCGGAGGCGGCGGAGGCATCGTCGTCGGTGTAGTAGTCGCGATCGATGTCAGTAAAATTAACTCAATTATTATTTTGTCCAAATCAATAAATTTAAGGTAAATCTACCTTAATGAGTACACAACAGTGTTTTTAAGTATCTTTTTTTAAACACCTAAATTAAATAGAGCTTGTTCTCTTTAATTTAGGTGTTGCTTGAAGGAGAGATTATGAGTACAGTAGATTTAATTGTACTGAGGATTTTAATAAAAAATACTATTTTCAGAAAACATAATAAAATACGAACTATCGACATTTAAAAGCACCTTCAATAACGGCACTTTATAGCATATAAAATATACTGAAAAAGCGGAAAAGTGTCAATATATTGTGTCAACAAGTTAAAGAATATTTAATTAGTACAATAAACGAAGTTTTAATAATATAATTTGAGGATCAATTGTATGAATCAAAATCAAATTAAATGGTTGGCCGCCGCTCTAATGCTAATAGACCACATCGGATTGATGCTTGAAGCAGAACCCATGCGTATCATCGGCCGCCTCAGTTTTCCGTTGTTTAGTTGGGTATTTGCTCAAAACTGGAAACGACCGGGGGACAAAAATCCTCTAATTACTCGACTGATATTATTTGGGGTACTTTCTCAAATACCTCATATGTTACTTTTTGGCAATTTACAGTTAAACATCATGTTTAGCTTTGCCGTAGCAGCACTAACTTTGAGCTACATCCGACGCTTCGATCGCAAAATTGCAGTTTTAAGCACAGGTCTAGTAACTGCTCAAATTTTAGGAGTGAGTTACGGCTGGTATGCAGTGGCTTGCCCGCTATTGATGATTAGGTGGAAAGGAGGAGGATCTCGCCTTTGGTGGTTCGGCTGGACTATAGTAAATATCGGATATGCAATTAGTTGCAAAAGCTGGATTCAAATTTTCGCTATATTCACACCGCTAGTTCTGGCATACTACGATAGCTCTAAAGACCAAAAACCAACGGCTCTAGAAAAAAGATTTTTCTATTATTTTTACCCACTACACCTTGGGGGGCTAGCGGCCCTGCGAACAATTGTCTAAATAAGACTGGGGATTCTAATTAGTTAATTGTTGATTTTTTATTTAAACGAAGTACAACCGCGTCTCTGAGCGATCGCCCCCATAAGAGCGCGATCGCTTTCTAAACTATATTGCCAACATTCAACTGACCGAGGCGCTTCAAAATACTCAGTACGCTGTACAAATCATTCCCCGGATTGAAAAGGTAAAACTTCCGAGAAAAAGCGTACTGTGCTTTTTCCCGCTTAACTAATTTGACAAATAGAAAATCTGCCCCATTCATTAACAATCCGTAAGTAGGTCGATCGGCACTGAAATTAGTTAACATATAAGCTAGTAACTGCGGAATCCCTACTTCCAAAGAAAACGCAGCCTTCTTGGACTCGATAACTACTACCCAAAACTCCTGAAACAAAGCCAAAACATCCACCTGTCCCCTCACAATCACTCCCTCATCTTCGTCAACAATTTCTACAGATTTTTCTGAAGTAACGTGAAAAGGAGCCAGATAAAAATCCGCTAAATCCAAAAACGGAGACAGCACTACCATTTTGACTGTATTTTCTAGAAGTGGGGGACGTTTGAGCAAATTCCTGTAACTTGCTTTCACTCTGTCTAATCGTTGTTTTTCATAATCACTGATTTCTGGCAAATCATCTTGCCACTCGCGAAAGAATTGGTCATCCTCAACCCACTCAATTTTGAAGTTGGTTTTCCAATCGTTCAAGGCGACATTTCTAGCTTGAATTGTTTGTACCATAAATTTAAGCAATTCATCAAAATTCGCTCTTAATTTATGATAGCAAGAATTCCTCAATTTCCGTTAATACTGAAGTATTGCATCTTTTAAAACAGGACATCGCTGAATGCTGAATAACGATATTGCCCGCAGTTCGCTTAGTCCGGCAGGGGTTTAAACCCCTGCCTCAAAGCAAAAGTCCTCTGAAAGAGGACTAATAGACCTCTTGCAAAAATAATTAGGACGGGCTCTCCGGCCCATCCCACAAGAAAAAATAACTCTTGTGGGATGGGCCGGAGAGCCCGTCCCATCAATTGAGGAAAAGGATTTTTGCAAGAGGTCTAATGTATTCTTCAGTCCTCTTTCAGAGGACTTGCGCTATGAGACAGGGACTTTCAGTCCCTGGCGGACTTCCGGGCTAAGCCGACACCTCCAAGCACAGCCGTGTCCCTAGAGATTTCCCAAAAAAATGTAACGAGTTGTAAAGTATAATTAAACCGAAGCGAACACAGAGGCCAAGTAGTATCAAATGCGAGTTGCGATCGCCGGAGCAGGCTTAGCAGGACTTTCCTGCGCTAAATATCTTACCGACGCGGGCCACACCCCCATCCTCCTAGAAAGTCGGGACGTACTCGGCGGCAAAGTAGCCGCCTGGAAAGATGCAGACGGCGACTGGTATGAAACCGGCCTCCACATCTTCTTCGGTGCATACCCGAATATGCTCCAACTCTTCAAAGAACTTGACATTGAAGACCGGCTGCAATGGAAAGAACACAGCATGATTTTCAATCAGCCGGAAACCCCCGGAACCTATTCCCGCTTTGACTTTCCCGACCTTCCCGCCCCCTTCAACGGCGTCGCAGCCATCTTGAGCAACAACGATATGCTCACCTGGCCCGAAAAAATCCGCTTCGGTATAGGTTTGATTCCGGCGATGCTTCAGGGCCAAAACTATGTCGAAGCAATGGACAAATACTCGTTTTCCGACTGGCTCAAAAAGCAAAACGTCCCCCCCAGAGTCGAAAAAGAAGTATTCATCGCCATGTCCAAGGCGCTCAACTTCATTGACCCCCACGAAATATCTGCAACCATACTGCTGACAGCCCTCAACCGCTTCTTGCAAGAGAAAAACGGCTCGAAAATGGCCTTTTTAGACGGTTCCCCCACAGAGAGGTTGTGTCAGCCGATGGTAGACTACATAACTGAGCGCGGCGGTGAAGTACGGCTGAATGCACCCATCAAAGAGTTTTTGCTCAACGATGACAACACGGTGCGCGGCTTCCACATTCGGGGAGTAAAAGGGGCAGAGTCAGAAATTCTGACGGCCGATATTTACGTTTCCGCGATGCCGGTTGACCCGCTGAAGTTGATGATGCCGAAACCTTGGGGCGAAATGGATTATTTCAAACAGCTCGAAGGCTTGGAGGGAGTACCCGTCATTAATGTACACTTGTGGTTCGATCGCAAATTAACTGACATCGACCATTTGCTGTTCTCGCGATCGCCCCTGCTGAGCGTCTACGCCGACATGAGCAACACCTGCCGCGAATATGCCAACCCAGACAAATCCATGCTGGAACTGGTTTTAGCACCGGCCAAAGACTGGATAGGCAAATCTGACGAAGATATCGTCGCAGCCACAATGGTCGAGTTAGAAAAACTCTTTCCCGATCAAATCCCAGAACCAGCCAAACTGCTCAAATATCACGTAGTCAAAACCCCTCGTTCCGTCTACAAAGCCACTCCCGGACGCCAGCAGTGCCGTCCCACACAAACAACTCCCATTAGCAATTTCTATCTAACGGGGGATTATACGATGCAGCGTTATCTTGCGAGTATGGAAGGTGCCGTCCTTTCTGGTAAGCTGACAGCGCAGGCTATTTCAACGGCCAATAACCAATGAAAAATTAAGAATTTTTCATAAAGACGTAAAAAATCTCCCGTTTTCTAAACGGGGGAGTGTCAATTCTAATCTTTAAATTTCTTATTCTCGGATGCTGCAACTGTCAAAACTCCAGTGCATGAGAACTCTGGCTTCTGTGGATGACTCTTACGAACTGTGCCGCCAAGTCACCGCGAGTTATGCCAAAAATTTTTATTTAGGCACTCAACTCATGCCCGAAGCCAAGCGTCGGGCGATTTGGGCGATTTACGTCTGGTGCCGCCGCACCGACGAACTCGTAGACGGGCCGGGTTCTGATGCAACGACCCCTGAAACCCTCAATCTGTGGGAAAAACGCCTAGAATCTGTGTTTGCCGGCCATCCTCACGACGACTACGACGTAGCTTTGGTGGATACGCTGTCTCGTTTCCCGATCGACATTGGGCCGTTTCGAGAGATGATTGCGGGCCAGCAAATGGACTTGTACCGCAGCCGCTACGAAACTTTTGAAGAGCTCAATCTTTACTGTTATCGAGTAGCGGGTACTGTAGGGCTGATGTCGATGTCTGTCATGGGTGTAGGCGAATCAAGTTCCGCTGCTAACTGGAATTGGCATTGGGGAAATAGAATTCCCAAAGAAGAAGCGATAGCCCTCGGTATTGCCAAGCAGTTGACTAATATTCTGCGCGATGTCGGAGAAGACGCCCGCCGCGGTCGCATTTACATTCCCTTAGAAGACTTAGCCTTGTTTAACTACACCGAAGAAGATTTATTCAACGGTGTAATTGACAACCGCTGGCGGGAATTGATGCGGTTTCAAATTCAGCGAGCTCGCAAATTATACGCCAGCGCCGAACCCGGAATTAAAGTGCTAAGTCCCGATATCCGCTGGACAGTTTGGGCTGCTACTATGCTGTACAGCAGAATCTTAAATGCGATCGAACGCAATCAGTACGATGTTTTCCAGAAGCGGGCTTATGTTAGCAATTCTCAGAAACTGCTGTGTCTCCCCGCCGCTTGGATGAAGTCAAAAGTGCTTTAACCGCAGGCAATTTTGCTGGCGATTGGGCAACTGGTAAGGGGTATTTGTCAAGTTACAAATTATATGATGTCCAGCAAATTGCATATTAGGTTTGTGGGGACGCGCTAGTGCCGTGTCCCTGCCTGTTATGTGTTAACTGGAGTCACACTGGCGGTGTAGCGGGTGAAATTTTCAATTGGGCGATCGCACTTTCCAACAATTGCTTTTCCTGCTGGAGTTTTGCTTCTAAATTTTGAATTTGTTCCCGGCGGGCTTCATTTTCAATCAAGCGGCGAGACAATTCTTGACTTTGCAAAGTGAGAGATTGCCGCCAATCTTCTGCTTTCTGGGCTTCTTGCTGCAAAAAATCGGGAGTAAAGCCTGTTGTTAAATATTTCTCAACTAATTGTAGTACCCAGTTTGTAGCTGCTTGAATATTTACAACCTGGTTATTTTCGCCAATATCTGCTAATACTAAAATCCCTTCATTTAAAACATTAGTTGCAGAGTTAATTGAATTTTGAGCAAAATCTGGCGGTAATGTCAAGAAACTTTCTTCACTAAGAATAGCCCAAGTATCATCAGAATTTTGGCAAGCCAGCAATTGCAGACTTATCTCGCCTAAATTTTCCTGATTTTGTACTTGGGCTAAATATAACATAAGGGTAATTAGTGATTGGTTATTGGTTATTAGGTAGGGGTTATTAGTTATTTGTTGTAGGATTTGCGAGATCGTAGGGGCGGGTTTTACAAACAATCTATGCCTGAAACTAACTATCTCGTAAACCCGCCCCGGCCACAGTCAACAGTCAACTCTTAAAACAACTTTAGCCGATCGCGCCAGCGGTGCGTGAGAGTCAATATTTTCCTTGCGATTCCAAGATTCTTCGCCCTCACGCAGCCTACAAATTGACTAAAAACAGTCAACAGTCAACAGTCAACAGCCAACAGTCAACAGCCAACTGTCAACTCTTAAAACACCTTTAGCCGATCGCGCAAAATCTCCGCTTGTTTTTCGGCTTCCGCCAAAGCATCCCTCGCGCCCTGAACCACATCAGGAGTAGCCTTATCCACAAACTTCTGATTAGTCAAACGCGCCGCAGTATGCTTAATTTCAGCTTCTACTTTGCTCAACTTCTTTTCTAATTTAGCACGCAAAGCCGCCAAATCGACCACCCCAGCCAGAGGAATCAATACTTGCACAGTACCGACAACGCCAGTAATTGTCTGTCCCAAATCTGTATCCAAACTAGCAGTTACGGTCAGATTTTCGACTTTTGCCAAATCCTGAATGTAAACCCTTCCCTCTGAGATTATTTGGCGTTCTTTCTCGTTGTCGCTTTGCAAAATTGCCGTCACCTTCACACTGGGTTTGATATCAGCATCGGCCCGCAAATTGCGAATAGTGCGAATTGTACCGAACAACAACTCAAACTGCTGTTCCAAATCAGCATCAATGAGTGATGCGTTTGCTTCAGGATAAGCCTGCAAAGCCAAACATTGATCGTCACCTGTTTGAGTCAGAGTGTGCCAAATCTCCTCAGTAATGTGTGGCATAAAAGGATGTAGTAGTTTCAAAATCCCTTCCAACACAAAAGCAAAAGTTTGCTGTGCGACTTTCTTAGAATTGGGTTCAGCATCCTGTTGCAAGCGAGACTTGACTAACTCAATATACCAGTCACAGAAATCGCCCCAGATAAACTCATAAAGTCCCTTCGCCGCTTCCCCCAAACCGTAATTTTCCAAACAATTGCGGCTTTGTTGCACAACTTGATAATAGCGAGAAAGAATCCAGCGATCGCACAATTCCAACCCTTCCTCTTTCCCCGCCTCGGTAAGGGAGGGTTGAGGGGGGTGAGGAATTCCCAACTGCTGCGGAGTCTGTCCCTCCAAATTCATCATCACAAACCTGGCCGCATTCCACAACTTATTCGTGAAGTTCCGGGAAGCTTCCACTGATTTCGATTCATCAGTTTTGCGATCGTACTCCATGCGAATATTTTGACCCGCCCCTACCACTTCCTTAACCAAAGTGTAGCGCAAAGCATCAGTACCGTACTTACCAATCAACAGCAGCGGGTCGATACCGTTGTTTTTACTCTTAGACATTTTCTGACCGTTTTCATCCAACACCAAACCGTGAATGTAAACAGTATCAAAAGGCATCTTTCCAGTAAAATGTCCGGCCATCATCGTCATTCTAGCAACCCAGAAAAAGATGATATCAAAACCTGTAACCAAAGTAGTTGTCGGATAGTAAAACTCCAAATCTTTAGTTTCGTCCGGCCATCCTAGAGTTGAGAAAGGCCACAACCCAGACGAAAACCAAGTATCCAATACGTCTGGATCTCTTGCTAGCTGCACGTCATTACCAAATTTAGCCGTAGCTTTTTCCCTAGCTTCAGCTTCAGTTTTCGCAACTATAAAAGGTGTTGTATCAGTAATTTCTCCTTGGGTTTCGCTAACAGCATACCAAGCGGGGATTTGGTGTCCCCACCACAATTGCCTGGAGATACACCAATCCTTCAGCTTCACCAGCCAATCGCGATAAACCTTTGTCCATCTTTCAGGAACAAAAACTGGTGAGTTACTTTGATCTAATGCTTCTAAAGCGCGTTGAGAAAGAGGATCTATCTTCACAAACCATTGCGTAGATATTAAAGGTTCGACCGCAACTTTGCCACGTTCGCTGTAGGGAACAGTATGCTTGTAATCTTCTATTTTAACCAAAACCCCGTCAGTTTCTAACCGCTGGACCACATTTTTCCGGGCAACAAATCGGTCTTGTCCTTGGAACTCTCCGGCATTTTCATTTAAACTGCCGTCCTTATTCATGATGTTAATAAACGGCAAATTGTGACGTTTACCCATCTCGAAGTCATTCGGGTCGTGGGCGGGAGTCACCTTGACACAACCAGTTCCAAAAGTTGGATCGACAAACTCATCAGCAATGATGGGGATTTCGCGATTGACGATCGGCAAAGTCACAGTTTTACCGAGAAGATGCTTGTAGCGATCGTCCTGTGGATTCACCGCCACCCCAGTATCGCCCAACATCGTTTCCGGCCGAGTCGTCGCCACCTCCAAATAACCAGAACCGTCCGTCAAAGGATAGCGGAAATGCCACAAATGGCCTTCAACTTCCTGCTGATCAACCTCCAAATCCGACACAGCGGACTGACTCGCGGGACACCAATTCACCAAGTAATTGCCGCGATAAATCAGCCCCTCATCATACAGACGGACAAACGCTTCTAAAACCGCAGCGGATAAGCCTTCATCCATCGTAAAGCGTTCACGCGACCAATCGACAGACACGCCCAAACTGCGTAATTGATTAGTAATAGTATTGCCCGATTCCGCTTTCCACTCCCAGGCCCGTTCCAAGAATTTTTCTCGGCCTAAATCGTGGCGAGTTTTGCCTTCTGCTTTGAGTTGCTTTTCGAGAATAGTTTGAACTGCGATGCTAGCATGATCCGTTCCCGGTAACCACAGGGTATTGCGTCCAGTCATGCGGTGATAGCGGACGAGGACATCAATCAGCGTCTCTTCAAAAGCGTGTCCCATGTGGAGACTGCCGGTCACGTTGGGCGGCGGGATAACTACGCAGTAAGGTTCGCCGCCTTTTTCGGGGTCAGCTTTGAAGGTTTGGTTGTCTTCCCAGTATTTTTGCCATTTGGCTTCGGTGGCTTTGGGGTCGTATTGGGGGGGTAGGTTTGCGGTCATGGTGGCTTGAGAGTTTGATCTTATTTAAGATTGTGCCACAGCGGGGGGAAGAGAAGAGGTTTGAACCGCAGAGGGCGCAGAGGGCGCAGAGGGAAGAGTGTGGGGAGGGTTTTGGATTATGATTGTGATCTAGGTTTGAGAAGAGGAGAGAAGAGAGTTGGAAGATGATCTGAATGAGTTGACTTATGCTGTGATTGGGGCGGCTATGGAGGTTCATAAGGAGTTGGGGCCGGGCTTTTTGGAAGCGGTATATGAGAATTCGTTGCGTGAAGAACTCTCGCGCCGGGGAATTCCTTTTGAACCTCAACCTACAGTAAATGTGATTTACAAAGGTGTTGTGGTTGGGGAAGGCAGATACGATATGCTGGTTGCCAACACCCTCGTTGTTGAATTAAAGTCAGTCCAAACTGTACTTCCTATCCATGAAGCTCAAGTTATTTCCTACCTGAAAATGACTGGTTATCCTCTCGGTCTTCTCATCAACTTCAATGTCCGCTTTTTAAAAGAAGAAATCCGGCGCCTCATCCTCTCCTAAAAAACCCTCTCATCCCTCTCCTCTCGGCGCCCTCTGAGCCCTCTGCGGTTCATTCCTCTTAATATCTTTAATTACTTCACCTCCTTATAATCAACTCCATAACTCGTATCTCTCCCCGACAAATACGTCTTTTTCCCCGTTAAAGTCTCCAGAGTTTTTTTCGTTTCAGCCGAAGTAATCGAATTCAGCGGCACGCCGAACTTGCTAGCCAAACCAGCCGCTACGCCCACACCTTGTCCTTGATAAATATTCACCGTCGCAATTCGCCCGACGGATACAGCCATACCGACATAACCGGACGATCGCCCAACAATGGCTAAATTCTTGACTTTGCTAGCCAAAGCGCTTTCTATGCCGAAATTATAGACTGGCAACGGCGGAATTCTCGCAGATAAATGCTTGACTCCGCCCCGCATATCGAAATCGTAGGAAAAACTGCCGATCGACTTTCCGGGTACTGTTCCGCCTTTGATAATCTCCTTCCCCGTCAGTGGATCTACCACATCGCGAATGTTCAAAGTTTGCCTGATATAAACCTCGTCTGGAAGAAATACTCTCACATCTTTACCAGACTTCTTTTGTAGCCATTGTTGAAGCTGTGACATTTCTTTAATCATTTCAGGAGTCGGTTTTCTGCCGTTAGCTTCCATTTTCATGATTTGGTCAACTTGGTATTTAAACAGAAACCCGTTCCAGGAGAGCACATTTTTGTTATAAACGCAGACATTGCCTTTATCAAAAAAGAATCCTTTGTTTTGACTAAATGGCAGATTTCTGTCTATGTGATAAGCTGCGCCTAGGGCTACGCTTCTGATGTCGTAGCCGTCGGTATATGGCTGATAAATCGTACTCCAGAAATTCCTCATCCAGAATTTGGTACTAGCCGGATCTTTAGATTTTTTAATGCTTTCTTTAATTTTTTTTACCATAGGCCGGTTGTAGAGAATTTGATCTTCTATTCTGCGGAATTCGGACATCGTTATACCCGTAATTCTGGGAACTACAGAGACAGCTAAAGTTTCATTTTTGGATTTTATATTTTGTGATTCATATCCTGTATAATAAGATAATCCTGCTTTTCTTGCCAATTCTGCGTCTTGAGTTACGTCAATAAAAGAGTTGGCTTTAATCCTTAAATTTTTGCCTTTTACTTGGGCATATTCGATTTTTTTATCTACGACGCGGGGAGTAAGAGTGGAGTTGGAAATAACTTTGACTCCTGCTGCTGAAAGCATCTGTTTGAGAGCTCGATCTGCCTTTTTTGGGTCTAAGCAAGTTTGGGGCGCATTCGCTTTATCTAAGAATTCCTTAAAACATTGGGCGTAGGGTTGGCGATACCAATTGGGGATTTTATCTAAATCGATGTAAGCTAACCCGCCGCGGGTGAGTAAGCCACCCAAAGGAGCAGTTCCGTGGTTCGATCGCACAATCACAACTTTGCCCTTTGCGCCTAAAGTTTTCTTAGCCCATATCGCCGCACATATCCCCGGTACTTCATCACCATATACTACTACATCAAACTTTTGCTCCGGTGATTTTTTGGGAACTACCGGAGGCGGAGTGCTGGGTTTTTGCTGTAGAGTTCCAGCGTCTAAGGTAGCACTTGCTGGGTCTCTATTTGCGATATAATTTTCTATTTCTCTGAAAGGCGGATAATTAAGTAAAAGTTCTAGGGCGGCAAAGATGATTGCAATTGAAGCTAATTTCTTAAAAGTAGGGAGCATTCAGTTGACTCGTTTATAAATTTGCATTACCTGAAAGCGTAGTTCAGGGTTTACGGAGTTGAATATAGCACGTTTAGATAATTTCGACACAAGTTTAAATTTTCCGGGAAGCGTGGTAAAGGAATCTTCTCAACCCAAACCTGGTGATGCTGTCCTTGGCAGCCAAAATGCTACAATTACATCTATTACCAATTTAAACATAAAAAACATGACTTTTGAGGCGGTTTTAAATCTTGTTAAGCACTTGTCTCTAGCCGAAAAGTTACGATTGATTAAGTGGATAGTTCCTGAAATAGAACGAGAATTAGTTGTTCTGCCCGCTCCCCGCAAATCATTGTGGGGTTTATGTGCTGACTTGGGAATTGCACCTTCTGCCGCTGATATAGATGAAGCTCGCAGCGAAGAATGGGCGAATTTCCCAAGGGAGGATTTCTAATGCTGCGTGCTGTGGCGGATACTCATGCTGTGATCTGGTATATCTTTGCCGATTCGCGACTTTCGGTGACTGCTAGAACGACAATAGAACAGATAGCTGCCGAGGGAAATCAGGTGGCTTTTTCATCAATTACATTAGCCGAAATTGTCTATCTGAGCGAGTGAGGGCAGATTAATTCAACAACTCTCGATCTATTATTGAGAGAAGTTGAGAGCGATGATGCCTTATTGGTTGAAATTCCTTTCGATCGCAATATAGCTTTGACTTTAAGGCAAGTTGACCGATCGCAAATTCCCGATTTACCCGATCGCATTATTGCTGCTACTGCTTTGTATCTTAATGTAGCCGTTATTAGTCGCGCCGGATTCAATTATCTAGTATAGACACAATTTGGTAAATCTGAGTCACTCGGCGCAAGTTTAAATTTTCCGGGAACTGTTGTTAGCGGTTTTGCCTGTGTTACTGGTTTGGGAGGGCTATTGATGACGGTAAGGATGGTGAGTGCGATCGTATCTCAGATATCTGGTGTCGGGAAGGGCAATCGGCTACAATAATTTAAGAACAACAATTAAGTCACCTTAAAAACATAGAAAAAATGGAAAAAGTTTTTGTACATCCTGAATGCCCTTTTTCAGAGAACACATTTAACCTATTGACCGAATTTTATAAAAATCGCAGCTCTGATTTTTACAGGCAACACAAAAAAGATTTATTAAAATATGTAGAAGAGCCAGTCAAGGATATTTTAAGCCAGGTGGAATATCTGTTGCCTGATTTTATTAAAGAATATATCAATCTCAAGTGTGAGAAACTTGGACAGATTATTGCAATCAACGATTTGCAATCCATAGCGTACAGTGTAGCTTTGGGTTTAAAAGATTTCTACTCTCTGGATAACAATCCTCAGTTAAGGATAAGTTTTGAAGAACACAAATTAACTTTTGGTTTTCACTCACATATAAAAAACCTAGGGGAAATTATTGAAAATTATTATTCTAACTATAGACCTAATACACGCATTAAAGAACTGCTCAAAATATATAAATTTTCCCAGCCCACTTATTACTATTTAACTCACGGAACGGAGCCTGGGATTCACGATTTTGGGCTCTTTAATACCCCCAATAAAAAAGTTAAAAGTATTAATGAATTATTACAATACTTGTTTAATTTACAACAACTAGACGTTCCTTTCATACATAACATTAATAGTATTCAGGTCAGTGTATCACTTGAATCAGAAGAAATATTAGGATATTCTGCTAAACAGTTAATTCATAAAATCACACAAACCTTTAAAAAAGTATTTCCAGTGTTTTTATTAGTGCTGGGCGATTATCACCCACCTCTTAGTGAATATCTTTCAGTCTATGAAAAGGAATTTAACCCAGTGTATCAACTAGAAGAAATTTCTGAAATTACTGCTTTTAAAATAACGCAACTAACCCAATGGATACACGCCATTAACCGCAAAGGCCAAACCATCATCCAAGGCCCACCCGGAACCGGAAAAACCTTTATAGCCGAAAAACTAGCCAAACACTTAATCGGCGGCGGTGACGGTTTGTCAGACATTATCCAATTTCACCCCGCCTACACCTACGAAGACTTTATCGAAGGCCTCCGCCCAATAACTCAAAACGGACAATTAACCTACTCAATAGTTCCCGGTAGATTCCTAGAATTCTGCGAAAAAGCCGAAGCCTGTGAAGACACTTGCGTTCTCATTATTGATGAAATTAATCGCGCAAATCTATCTCAAGTCTTTGGCGAGTTAATGTATCTCCTAGATGACCGACAAGACACAGCACGCTTTATTAAACTAGCCAGCGGTAAACTATTTAGAATCCCTACAAATGTCCGCATTATCGGCACAATGAATACAGCAGACCGTTCTATTGCCTTAGTCGATAACGCACTCCGCCGCCGCTTCGCATTCATTCCCGTCTATCCAAACTATGAAGTCCTGCAACACTATCACCAAAAATGGCAAACAGGTTTTCCAGTGGATAAATTAACTAGCATTCTAGAAGATGTCAATCAGGCAATTAACAACCAACACTATGAACTAGGCATCTCCTTCTTTTTGACAAAAACCTTAGCTGAAGATATCCAAGATATTTGGCAAATGGAAATCGAGCCATACCTCGAAGAATACTTCTTTGATAGCCTGGAAAAAATGGATGAATTTCTCTGGGAAAATATCAAGAATAAATTGGGCTATTGACAATCTAACGCCGTCATTAACGCCGATACGGTGGCGTTACTGCATCCACCACAATTATGAAACCAGAATCCCGCCGAATTATCGAACTTACAGAATATCAATTAGCAACTTTTGAACAAGACTCAATCCCCGAATCAGTAGGACAGAAAATATACCATAATTATGCCAAGGAAATCGAGATAGAATTTCCCAACTTTAAAACAAAATATCAATGGCATTTAAAATCTAAAGGCAGAGTTGGCAACATTCCCATCACTCCAGAATTTCACATCGCCATCCGCCCCAAGGTTCCCATAAACAACCTCTTCGGAATGCTTGACTATGCCTACAAACTTAAGATAAAATTTCCCCAAGGATCGATTCAGTGCCAATTTTTAGAACAAAGTTACGAGAGATTAGCTAACATTCTTGCCCAAAAAATTCTAGAACGCTGTCGCAAAGGATTATATCGCGATTACTTATCCAAAACAGAAAGACTCGCCTACATTCGCGGCCGCGTCGATTTGCGGTCAGCCCTGCAAAAACCTTGGGATGTTAAACTAAAATGCCACTACAACGAACAAACAGGCGACATCGAAGACAATCAAATACTCGCTTGGACACTCTTCATCATTGGCCGCAGCGGTTTATGCGGTGAATCTGTTTCATCCACAGTGCGAAAAGCCTTTCACGCACTCCAAGGATTTGTCACATTAAAACATTTTAAATCCGAAGCTTGTATTGATAGAAATTATCACCGTTTGAATCAAGATTATCAACTTTTACACGCCTTATGTCGATTCTTTTTAGATAACACAGGGCCTAGTCACGAAACAGGCGATCGCGAAATGCTCCCTTTTCTCATAGACATGGCTAATTTATATGAACAATTTGTCGCTGAATGGCTCAAAGCAAATACACCAAAAGGCTTTTTTGTCAAACAACAACACCGAGTCACCCATGACCAAAACTATTTCGATCGGATTGACTTACTCCTAGGCGATAGTGAAACAAAAAAAGTCCAATACGTCCTCGATACAAAATACAAAGCTCCCGATAAAGTAGCCAATAATGACATTCATCAAATAGTTGCTTACGCAAATGCCTTAAAGTGCCAAAATGCAATTCTCATCTACCCGCAAAACCTCAAACAGCCACTAGATATAAAAAATGACGATATCCGAGTTCGCAGTCTAACTTTTTCCCTAGATAGCGACCTCAATGAAGCCGGAAAAACCTTCTTAAAATCTCTACTTCCAAACACCCTCCCCTATTGGTGACAACTTAAGAAAACGTACAAATTTTTAAGGCATACAAAAAAAATGTAAATAGCTAAAACATTTACAGGCAAAGCAGTTTAGCTCCATTGAAGGAGTAAGGGATCATCTCTGTTTTGCTTTTTTACTGCGATCGCCCCCGCTCGCTAATGAGATGATTCCCAAAACAGTCTTATGTACAACAGCTTAATTAATAAGCCGTAGAATTAAAACAAGAGAAAAAGTAATTATCCAGAAACAACTTCCGTTCCCCAAAAGCGCATTGATTCGCGCCGCCATATTCAGATAGACCTGGCAACTGTGATAGATTGGTTCGACGCAGTATTACTGCACTGCGGCAGTTTCGACACTGCACAACAAGCAGTCCACAAAAAGCTGTGAGCTGGCTGGATGAATGCGGGAGAAGGAGTTGCCGACAGGCTGCCATTTCTTAAGCTCGCTTGCCCTACTTAAATCACAAATATGATGAACTCTCAAGATTTTTTGACGAGTGGTGATGGGTACTTACCCAACAAGGAAACTGATGCGCTAAAAACTACCCACGATGTCTGTGTTGATGTTCCATTATATACTCACGATATTTCCTCTGTCGAGGACTCTCAAGTCGATCTAACTCGATCTGACTATGTGAGTATCCATCAATGGTTTGAAGCACAGGTTAAGCAGACTCCTGATGCGATCGCCCTGTCATTTCAAGGGCAAGAATTAACCTATGATGCCTTAAATCAACGCGCAAACCAGCTCGCCCATTACCTTCAAGCACTAGGAGTGCAACCGGATGAACTGATTGCTATCTCTATGAATCGCTGCCTGGAAATGGTGATTTGCTTTTTGGGGGTGATCAAGGCTGGGGCGGCCTATGTGCCGATCGACCCAACCTATCCCCACGAACGTCGAGCGTACAAGTTACAAGACGCCGCTGTGCGATTCATTTTGATTCAACAGCATCTGGTTGAATTTTTGCCAGAACACAATGCTCGCGTGATTTGTCCAGATACAGACTGGCACGAGATGGCGCTATACAGCACTGAAAATTTGTCTCTGCTGACAACGCCCGAGCATTTGGCTTACGTTATTTACACCTCTGGTTCGACGGGATATCCCAAGGGTGTAATGATTGCTCACCGGGGCATGGTTCACCACAGCAAGGCGATCGCACAGGCATTTAATCTTGGATTGGGCGATCGGGTACTTCAATTCTCTAGCATGAGCTTTGACACCATCATTGGGGAAGTTTTTCCATCCTTGGTAAGTGGTGCAACAATCGTGCTGCGAACGGAAGACTGTATTAGCTCTACCCGCCAATTCCTCGAATTTATTGAGCAAGAACGCATTACTATTCTGCACTTGCCAACTGCTTTTTGGCATGGCCTCGTCAGCGGACTCTCATTGCTACGCGTTCCCATGTCGTCAGATGTGAGATTGGTGATTGTGGGCGGAGAAAAAGCCTCTCGGGCTCTGTATGGTGAATGGCGACAATTGGTTGGGCAATATCCTCGTTGGCTCAATGCCTATGGGCCAACTGAAACTACGGTGACGGCCACCATTTTTGACCCGATCGCTGAAGATTACGATCTCAGTAGTGAAGCAGACATTCCGATCGGTCGTCCTCTTCCCAACAGCCAAATTTACATTCTGGATGAAAACCTAAATCTTGTGCCAGATGGCGATATTGGAGAACTGTATATTGGCGGCCCAGGGCTTGGGAGGGGATATCTCAATTTGGCAGAACGCACTGCAAGTAATTTTGTTGCTAATCCATTTAGCGATCGACCTGAAGACAAACTTTACAGAACAGGGGATACTGCCCGCTATTTACCAAATGGAACGTTGGAGTTTATTGGTCGCATCGATTTTCAAGTAAAAATTCGAGGTTTTCGGATTGAGTTACTAGAGATTGAAACCTATTTGGAACAGTACCCATCTGTGCAACAAGGTATAGTTTTGGCACGGGAAGATGTACCCGGTGAAAAGCGCTTAGTGGCATATATCATTCCGAAGCACGGACAACCAATTCAGGTGTCTGCATTGCGTAGTTTTCTACAAACAAAGCTACCGCCATACATGATTCCGCCAGCGGTTGTAGTGATGGAGAGCTTCCCCATGACCCCCAATGGTAAAGTCGATCGTCGTGCATTTCCAGAACCGCAGGTTGTCGATCTGGTTCAGTACGGTGAAGTTGTGTTGCCTGCTGATGTACTAGAAACTCAACTTCTCCATATTTGGGAGCAGGTACTCAATATTAAGCCGATCGGTACTACGGATAATTTAATGGATTTAGGCGGTACATCCCTGCTAGCAGCTCGCTTAGCTGACAAAATTGACGAAAAGTTCCAGCAGAGTTTGCCACTATCGATTATCTTCCAAGCCCCAACCATCAAACAATTAGCCGACATTCTACGTCAAGGGAATATCCCCAGCCAAAGCCTTTCCTTAGTTGAGATTCAACCGAAGGGTTCTGTGCCACCACTATTTCTGTTTGAAGGAGTGTCTATTTATTATCCGTTAATTCCATATTTGGGGCTAGATCGGCCGATATATGCCCTAATTACTCTTGTTAAAGATCGCATGAATGGACCACTCAATAAGGTTGAGGCGATCGCAGACTATTACATCAATGAACTCGTGAAGGTGCAACCAGAAGGCCCCTATTATTTGGGTGGTTTGTCATTTGGAGGTATTGTTGCTTTTGAGGTAGCTCAAAAATTGGCAGCTAAAGGACAAGAAACAGCGTTATTGGTGATGTTTGATTCCATGTTGCCCTCTGCCTACAAGCCCCTACCCATTCAGCAGCGGCTGCGCTTCCATACCCAAAAAATTGCTAAGGAGGGTATAGGTTACATCGTCCGTAGTGTCGTCGATAAAATAATGACACTTACAGACCCCATGACAATGCCGGCCCGCAAGACGATCGGGCGATACTTTAAGCCGAAAGAACCTACAGAGTCAATGTCTTACACCACAGACTATTTGATGACAGAGAAGATAATTCAGCAAGCAGAACGAGCTTACGTGCCAAAACCCTATGCTGGCAAAGTAGTTATGTTTAAAGCGCTGGATTCTGAAGAGGGCGTAAGTGTCAGTCTCGATCCGGATCTAGGCTGGAAACCTTTTCTCAAAGACAATCTGACCATTTACGATATACCTGGAGACCATCTAGGTATTTTACAGGAACCCAATGTCGGGGCGATCGGCAACCGAATGAAGCTATTGCTGGAAGAGGTAATGGTGCAGCAGTAAAGTTTTTGGCATTCTTAATCGATATTCAGACAGGGTTGCATCGAATTATTGCGGTTATTAGAAAGATGAGGTACAACTTAGATTGCAGAATTTTAGATTAGGGGAGTGGAGGATTGGAGGATTGGGGGATTCGAGGATTGGGGAATTGTTAATGAATTGGTGAATACCTCATCTTTCCGAGAACCGCTATAGATAATTCAAGAAAGTAGAACTACCCTCAATCAAGCATGAAAAACATTTTTAAACTCTCTATTGCCACACACTCTACCCTAACTCAATATGCTTGGGTTAACGCTTTTTTCCGAATCTCATCTCACGATTTCATAGGCAATACAGGCATTTTTTGAAATTTAGATATTTCTGAAATGAATTGTATTATGCCCTAACTCTTCTCTGCGCCAAAATCACCCTCTGCGGTTCATTTCTCCACAAAAAAAGAGGCGCAATTGCGCCTCCCAAATCTTTCATGTCTGTGTTCTAAACACTAACAGCCACTTTCGCTTCTTTTGCAGTCAACTTCTCGTAAGTCGCCCGCATCTTCAATCCGACTAACACTTGGAACAAACCAGTTCCATTGTTAGAACCAGGATATTCGCGGTGCTGAAGCAACAGGTGAGTTAACTCGCCTTCATACTTCGCAGAAGTCTTGCTCAAATGGCTTTCGATGTAAATAACTTCTTCGAGATTCTCGAATTGACCATCTACTTCCAAAATCGAGACTTCGTGACCGTAGAAAGCATCGGGCCCGTAGTACATCTTAATTCCGGGATAGGAACAAGTCAGCTTGCGGCCGCAAGGAACCCAGTTAATTGTTGAACCTTCGTCAAACAAATACGCAGGCTCAAAATTGGCGATGCCTTCGCGCTGGATCATCTGCACGCGCAGAACCTTCCGCTCTTTGTCATCTTTGATCAAGTTGGTCGGCAACACTTGAATTACCACATCAGCATATTGCTTTTGCGGGTCGATGTAGGCGGTAAAATCCGGTTTGCGAGCATTGATCGCAAACAGCACGTCTTCGTAACGGTGGCCCCGTTCCGCCATGTCGCGCTGGATTTTCCAAGCAATTTTTACCTCGTCGCTGATGTCGAGGTAGACGCTGAAGTCGATGAGCGATCGAACTCGCTCGTCGTAAAGCGGATGCAGCCCCTCAATCACAATCACGTGATTCGGCTCTACCCTTTCGGGCGGGTCGATCATACCGGTTTCGTGGTTGTAGATCGGCTTGTCGATCGCATTACCTTCTTTGAGCGCCTTCATTTGCTCTGCCATCAGGTCAAAATTGTTCGCTCTGGGGTCAAGGGCAGTAATCCCTGTTTCCTTGCGCTGCTTGCGATCGAGACTGTGATAGTCGTCGAGGCAGATTACAGTCACGAAATCTTCCCCGAACAAATCTGTCAATCGGCGTAAAAAAGTAGATTTTCCGCATCCGGAATCTCCGGCAACGCCAATTAAAACCACGCGATCCGGCTTACTGGTCATAGTTTCCCTCTAACAAAATCACTGTTTACTAACTAACTCAAGTCTAGATTCCACAAAATTTCAGCCCGCAGGTAGCCACAAGCAGGTTTTGTGCTGCTTTGCTACCCCGAGAGGATCAAGTTCTCACCAGCATACAGCAGTGAGTTGACTGCCTGCCCGGGAAGACCCAAGCAATCTTCAAGGCAAGTAATTAATACTAACTTTAGCGGTTAATCTTACCAGAATGCGTCGGCCCCCTACAAGCTCAACCTCATTAAACTGCTGGAATCTTCCTTTCTCTGGTGGGGCGCTCCCCAAATCACAAGGACTTATCGGGGCAGATCCCCCGATCGGGTAAAATATTGGCAGTACGCAGACAACAATAGCTATAGGTCAACAGCCGAACGCAATAGGGCTCGGTGAGCGCGGCGTTCGGCTAGTAGGGAATTGGATACGCGAGCGATCGCAACTTCAACCTTCCCGCCGGCGTGGCGAGGCCCAAAAATTGGCGAGGCCAATTAGTCCCGATGGCCTTAAGAAAAAAGTAAATTGAGTCTAACGTCACATTCTCTTTCTTTATAACTCTGTATCGTGAAGGAAAATCAACCAATGTACAGCCCAAGCTTATCTGGTGGAGCGGCCAACTCAGAATCAGGCAGCCGCATCTTTGTTTACGAAGTGGAGGGTATGCGTCAGAGCCAAGCAACTGACCAAACAAGTAACCCGATTCGCCGTAGCGGCAGCGTATTTATCTCCGTGCCCTACGATCGCATGAATCAGGAAATGCGTAGGATTGCTCGCATGGGTGGAAGAATTGTCAGCATCCGCCCCTCAAACAGCGCTCCCGAAACAAATGGCAAAGTCGCACCAGAAGCAGGGCTACAGAGTCAGAAATCTGGAGAAAAAACTAAGCCCATGACTCAAGCCAAGGAAAAAGTTCAGGTTCCTGTTAACCTCTACAAGCCGGCCAATCCCTATATTGGTAAGTGCATTTCTACAGAAGAATTAGTCAGAGAAGGCGGCGAAGGCACAGTCCGCCACGTCACCTTTGACCTTTCTGGAGGCAATTTGCACTATCTCGAAGGTCAAAGTATCGGGATTATTCCCGATGGCACAGATAAAAACGGCAAACCTCACAAAATTCGGCTGTACTCGATCGCCTCCACCCGTCACGGCGACCACCTCGACGACAAAACAATCTCCCTGTGCGTCCGTCGGCTGGAGTACAAAAGCCCAGAAACTGGCGAACAAGTGTTCGGCGTTTGTTCGACTTTTCTCACCGGTTTGCAACCGGGGGATGATGTCAAAATCACCGGCCCCGTAGGCAAGGAAATGCTGTTGCCCGACGACGAAGAAGCCACCATTATTATGATGGCTACCGGTACGGGTATTGCTCCCTTCCGCGCTTACTTGTGGCGGATGTTTAAAGAAAACAATCCCGATTACAAATTCAGAGGTTTAGCTTGGCTCTTCTTGGGAGTTGCTTACACTCCCAACATTCTCTATAAGGAAGAGTTGGAGCAATTGCAGCGCGAGTTCCCCGATAATTTCCGCTTGACTTATGCCATCAGCCGCGAGCAAAAGAATGCTGACGGCGGCAAGATGTACATTCAAAACCGGATTCAAGAGAACGCAGACCAATTGTGGGAATTAGTTCAAAAGCCGAATACTCACACTTATATCTGTGGTTTGAAGGGTATGGAAGGCGGAATTGATGAAGGAATGTCTGCGGCGTCTAGCAAGTACGGTGTTGAATGGGCTGGCTATCAGAAACAGTTGAAGAAAGAGCACCGTTGGCACGTTGAAACTTATTAATGTGTTACCTGATTTAATCTGATTTGTAGGGTGGGCTTGGCTCGCCCTACAATTGTTTTTAGGGCAATTGTCTCCGACTTGTAATATCGTTTCCGCTTGCATCGGAATAATAAAATCGAGTCAACAGTTAACACTCAACCATTCAGTTTTTCGACCCGCCCGTCAACAGTCAACAGTCAACAGTCAACAGTCAACAACCATAAGGAGTGCAACCGGAATTGATATAAGGTACCGAATGCGTACCCTACAATACTATTTTGATTGCTCCGGTACGGGAATAGCCTACAATGGTTGTGGCTTAATTGAGTTTCTACGGGTCAAAGTCGTGGCTTTCAAAATTGGTTTGTTAGGTTTGGGTACAGTTGGCGCGGGAACAGCAGAGATTTTGCTCTCCCCAGATGGCCGCCATCCGCTGTTGCAGGAATTGGAAATCTATCGGGTGGGAGTGCGCGATATTTCTCGAACTCGGTCTTTACAATTGCCAGAAAATGTGCTGACAACTGACCTAGAAGCGATCGCAACTGACCCGGAAATTGATATTGTAGTAGAATTGATTGGCGGATTGGAACCGGCGCGATCGCTCATTCTGCAAGCTATTGCCAGCGGCAAGCACGTCGTCACTGCCAACAAAGCAGTTATCGCCCGCTACGGGAATGAAATCTTCGAGGCCGCCAACAAAAAAGGCGTTTACGTAATGCTAGAAGCTGCTGTCGGCGGCGGCATTCCAGTCATTCAAAGCCTCAAACAATCTTTAGGTGCAAACCGCATTCAAACTGTCACCGGCATTGTCAACGGCACAACTAATTACATCCTGACGCGGATGCAAACAGAAGGCGCAGACTTTGCCGAAGTGCTCGCCGAAGCTCAGCAATTAGGTTATGCTGAAGCTGACCCCACAGCAGATGTAGATGGATTAGATGCTGCCGATAAAATTGCTATTTTAGCCTCGCTAGCTTTTGGCGGACGCATCAAATTAGCCGATGTTCACTGCGAAGGTATCAGAAAAGTTAGTGCGGCTGATATTGACTACGCCGACAAGCTGGGATTTGTGATTAAATTGTTGGCTATTGCTCAAGAAACCTCCGGCGACAATGGTAAGCAAGCGGAGGGAGAAAGCGAACTGCTGTCAATTCGAGTGCATCCTAGTTTTGTGCCGAAAACTCATCCGCTAGCCAATGTCAACGGGGTTTACAATGCAATTTTAGTCGAAGGAGAGCCGATCGGGCAATTGATGCTGTACGGTCGCGGCGCCGGTGCGGGGCCGACAGCTAGCGCCGTAGTATCCGACATTATAAATGTGGCAGCCATCCTGAAAAGCCAAGCTGTTCCGACTCCTCATCCTTTGCTGAGTTGCAGTCACCAACACTACTGCAAAATTGCTCCGATGCAGGAACTTGTTACTCGCTTTTACGCCCGTTTTCTGACGCGCGATACTCCGGGGGTAATTGGCAAACTCGGCACTTGTTTCGGCAACCACAAAGTTAGTTTAGAATCGGTTGTGCAGACGGGAATTCACGGCGATTTAGCAGAAATTGTCGTCGTGACTCACGATGTTAGGGAAGGGAATTTTCAACAAGCACTCGATGAAATTCGCGCGCTGGAAGCAGTCGATAGTATTGCTAGCACGTTGCGAGTTTTGTAAAAGTGATTTGCTAGGGGCGGGTTTCACATAGAATATTTGCCAATCATTGACAATCTCTAAAACCCGCCCTCCCCCAACCATAAATCCCGATGTACACTTTTCGCATTTGATACAGCAGATTCTCTGTATAGAATACCCTGTATTTAGTAGATAAGCGAAAAAAATGAAACCTTATTCGATCGAGTTTCGTGAGAAAATAGTTGAAATTTATGAACAAGGTGATATATCAATTAGGAAATTAGCCGCCAGATTTGATGTGAGTAAAGGGTTTGTTCAAAAAATCTTAAAACCAAAACAAACAACGGGTCAATCGATTTTAGATTTTAGATTTTAGATTTTAGATTTTAGATTTAAGCATTGACCCCACGGATAAATTCGGGGGCTTGTGTATCGGATACAGGTGTTTTATTTCTCCGTCCTGAGTCTGCGAAGGAATGAATTCGGGGGCTTGTATCCTGGATGCTTTCGGTCATCTCAAACCTAAAAAACAGGGTGGAAGCCCCAAAACTGTGTTAAACTCGCGCACAACTGAATTGACCCAGATGGGAGAAAAATTTCCTGATAGCACGTTGTCAGAATATTGTGAATATTGGCGTTTGAGCTACAACGAAGCAGTCAGCTAAGCGCATGATGTGTCGTGAATTACCAAAAAAAATTGACGCGAAAAAAAACCATACCCAGTAGTCAATCGGCCACTGAAAGAGTGCAAATTTTGAGGTGTTCCTTGTGGGGAAAAAGTGAAAATTTTTCACCCTGACAACTTTTGTAGAGTAAGTAGGTAAAAGTGCTATGACACAAAATCCTAATCAGCCTAGAGAATATGATGCCGTCCTTGGTGGTGAATCCTCAACACCAGCTAACGCGGCTATTTTGGGAGGTATCGAAGGTGTAAAGAGGCGCTTGGCGAGTGCAGTTATCGAGCAACGAATTGCTGCTGTTTCCGAGGCGCTTAAGTATGGAGAAGCGGGTTTAGATTTGGTGATTCAAGCGTTGCAGGATGAATCAGAACAGGTACAAAGGGCTGCATATCGGCTATTGCGGGAAAGGGCAGAGCCGAGAGTTAAACAGATTTTACAAGAATACAATCCCTGGCGACTTTTTGAGCCCTTGTATCAAAGTAATTTTGGTTGGCATTCAAGTTCGGTTAATTCCGTCGCTATCAGCCCTGATGGACGAACTATTGTTAGTGCAAGTGACGACAAAACTATCAAAGTTTGGAGCCTGCATACCGGGGAATTGATCAGAAATCTTGAAGGACATTCACACGTGGTTTATTCCGTAGCGATCGGCACAGATGGGCAAACTCTTGTAAGTGGGGGTTGGGACAATATTAAAATCTGGAACCTGGACACTGGGGAATTAATCAGAACTTTTGCAGGAGATTTAAATTATTCCGTAGCGATCGGCACAGATGGGCAAACTCTTGTGAGTGGGAGTGGGGACAATATTAAAGTCTGGAATCTGCACACAGGGGAATCGATCAGAACTCTCGAAGGACATTCAGACGAGGTTACATCCGTCGCCATCAGCCCGAATGGACAAACTTTGGTGAGTGCAAGTGTGGACAAAACTATCAAAGTCTGGAATTTGCACACCGGGAAATTAATCAGAACGTTTGCAGAACCTTCAAACTCAGTTTATTCCGTTGCCATCAGCCCGGATGGGCAAACTCTTGTGAGTGGGAGTGGAGACCGTACTATCAAAGTCAGGAATCTGCACAGGGGAGAATTAACCAGAACCCTTTCAGGACATTCAATGAGCGTTAATTGCGCCGTCATCAGCCCGGACGGGCAAACTCTTGTGAGTGCGAGTTGGGACAAAACTATCAAAATCTGGAAGCTGCACACCGGGGAATTGATCGGAACTCTCGAAGGACATTCAAGCTCAATTAATTCCGTAACGATCGGCACAGATGGGCAAACTCTTGTGAGTGGGAGTGGGGACCAAACCATCAAAGTATGGAATCTGCAAGCCCGGGAATTGATCGGAACGTTTGGAGAACATTCAGACGTAGTTAATTCCGTTGCCATCAGCCCAGATGGGCGAACTCTTGTGAGTGCGAGTTGGGACAAAACTATCAAAATCTGGAGTCTGCACACCGGGGAATCGATCAGAACTCTTGAAGGACATTCAGATGCAGTTAATTCCGCAGCCATCAGCCCGGATGGGCTAACTATTGCGAGTGGGAGTTACAAAACCATCAAAATCTGGAATCTGGATACCGGAGAATTGATCAGAACTCTTGAAGGACATTCACACCAGGTTAATTCTATTGCCATCACTCCGAATGGGCTAACTCTGGTGAGTGGCGGTTGGGACACCATCAAAGTATGGAATCTACACACAGGGGAATTGAGCAAAACCCTTGTAGGAAATTCACAGGGGGTTAATTGCGTTGCCATCAGCCCGGACGGGCAAACTTTCGTTAGTGGAGATTGCCACAACACCATCGAAGTTTGGAATATGGAAACCGGGGAATCGATCAGAACTCTTGCAGGACATTCAGATTTAATTAGTTCCATAGCCATTAGCCCGGATGGGCAAACCCTTGTCAGCGGGGGTGGGGGTTACGACAAAACAATTAAAGTCTGGAATCTGCACACCGGGGTATTGAACAGAACTTTTGCAGGACATTCACGATCAGTTAATTCCGTCGCCATCAGCCCTGATGGGCAAACTATTGTGAGTGGAAGTTATGACAACACTATCAAAGTTTGGAGCCTGCACACCGGGGAATTGATTAGAACTCTCGAAGGACATTCACACGAGGTTAAATCCGTTGCCATCAGCTCGGATGGGCAAACTCTTGTGAGCAGCGCTCGGGAAATTGTAGTGTGGGGTGTGCGGTAAAGTTTTTGTTGGGTAGAGTTTCGAGTCGCAATGTACTCGACAAAACTGGACAACCCGACCAAGAATCCCTTACTCAACTCGATGCCCTCTTCGCCTAGCAACTGTGCCGTTCGAGGAGAATTGTAGCCCCGATTCATCTCATTTACAGTAATTAATAGCGAAACAAAACCTATAATGGTGAACTAAAAAAATTATGCCATACAGTCAATTTACTACGATCGCCAAAGCGAAACAAGCTTTCGGTCTGACAGTCCAAGAGGGAGCTCGCTTTATACCTCCGCTAAACCCGATCGCACCCTCAGACATCCTCAGCGGCACCCTCAAAGATAGCCTCCCCATCGTCGCCACATCGGGAAGTGAAAAAGCGCGATCGGAAGGAATCATCTATCCCGTACTGCTGGAAGTGAGGCGGATTCTCGATCGCAAAATTAGCCTTTTCTCCGGCGAAGACTTCACCATCGACGAAGCTGTCGGACTGAATGGAGTGTTTGATTTTCTGCTGACGCGATCGTCCGAAGTGCTAGAAATTGAAGCCCCCGCCGTTGTAATTGTCGAAGCTAAAAAGACCGACCTCAAAAGCGGATTGGGTCAGTGTATTGCCGAAATGGTTGCCGCTCAACGCTTCAATCAAGCCAAAGAAAAAAACATCCCCATCATCTATGGGAGCGTGAGCAATGGCATTCAATGGCAATTTATCAAACTCGAAAACCAAACTGTGACGATCGACTTATCCGTCTATCCTCTGCCCCCAGTCGAGCAAATCCTCAGCTTTTTCGTTTGGATGATGCAGAATGGTGCCGTTAACTCAGAAACAATTTAACCTTCCAAAGCCGCCAAAAGACACAGCAACAAAGCCTCCGTCCACTCGACTACAGCACCGTAAGTATCGCCCGTGTGGCCGCCCAAACGGTGGTTAAACCAGGCTCCGGCAAAAATTCCGATCGCACTTCCCCCCAAAGCCATCCCCACCGCCAACAGCCACCGATCGCCCTCCAAGACAACTTGCACCACGCTCAAACTAAGCAGCAACAGCACTCCTGGGATAAAATCAAAAGGAGAATAAATCGATTCCTTGTGAAAAGCTCCCTTACCCTCGGCCCGGAGATAGGGATAGCGGGCGATCGCCACCAGTTGGGCCCACCTTCCCCAACCGGCGACGCCCATCAAAGCCAGCCACCGATAGTTATTCAAGTCCGAGAGAGCGGCAGTTTTCAGCAGCACGATGGCGATCGCAGCCATCGCCCCAAAGGCTCCTGTAACGCTGTCCCGCATGACTTCCAGCCTGCGTACCGGGTCGGGTACAGCCAGCCCGTCCGCCGCGTCCATTGCCCCGTCTAGGTGCAGCCCGCCAGTCACGGCGATGCCCAAGACTACCACCAAGGCCGATCGAGTCAGAGCAGGCATTCCCAACAACTGCAACCCAACATCAGCCAGTCCCACCATCCCGCCAATCAAAAGCCCGATCGCCGGTGCCAAGCGGGCAATGCCCCGAAACTCCAAAGTCCAAGACACCGGTACCGGCAAACAAGTATAAAAAGCGACTGCGGCTGCTATGGCAGCGCCTTGATTCCGGAAAAAGTCGATCGTAGAGCGAACCCATTTATCATGCACCATAAGATAGAAAATTTTTCATCTGGTATGCAGTTGTCAATCGATTAGCGTGTGCCAGAATTGGACTGTAACACCCTAGTTTTTTGGATCGAGCGTTGCTCCCTCCTGTCGCCCGCTCTTTTCCCCGGAAAACGTCTGTCGGCAGCGATCCCAAAGCTCCCTCTCTAAAATGACTAAACTCAATATCCGCGTTTCCCTTCCCAAGAATTCTAGCTAACTCCCTGATGTTCAAGACGGGAAAATACTACAACAGAGGCTTTTACTCCATGAGTCACGATCAATTGAATAACAGGGTAGTTGCTCCTTGCATCATCGATACAGGGATTGTCGTCAACAAACGCGATATCAAAAGATTGCTGTTTGATTTAGGACGTGTCCGCTACCTTCACATACAAGATGGCCAGATTTATAGCGAAGGGGAAGGTTATGTACTCGAAGTCTTCGCCAACCCCCACCGTTCTACCCTGATTGCCAACCATGCGCTTTATTTGAACGTGTATAGTTTTGATTACCTGGAACTGAAACAGTCCCCTGAAGATGGTGCTTATTTTGACCTGATTCAAGAGGGACGGCAGTTGCGGTTAATTCCCCTTTCCAATCCTTTGCAAGAGCAAGTCGCCCGGAATTTAAATGCTGCGGCTTTGGATGCGGTTGTCGATCAGGTACTCTCAGGCAACTGGGATCTGCAATTGGATGATGATGATTCCCCCTTTTAATCGTCAGTCAGTCGATTTTAGATTTTAGATTTTAGATTTTAGATTTACTTGCAGCATTGAATCTGGGAGTTAGAACTAAGGTCTAAAATTTTTTGCCCTCCACGACGATTGTGGGAAACTTGTATCCGTTTTTGGGCGGGGTCATGAGTTTTTTGTCGCGATGTCAACAACAATAGATTAGATAACACGGACGGCCGAGTAGCGGTTAACGATCGTCGGGGACTAATGACTGAAGACAACGCGAGATTTACTTTTAAATGTCAGGCTAATTGCAGCCATACCCAAGCCCGTGCAGGGGTTTTTACAACTCCCCACGGTGTTGTGGAAACACCTAAATTTATGCCAGTGGGGACGCTAGCTAATGTCAAAACTTTGACACCGGCACATCTTGAGGCGGCGGGTTCTCAAATGGTTTTGGCCAATACTTATCACTTGCACTTGCAGCCGGGGGAAGCGATTGTCGCAGGCGCCGGTGGATTGCACAAATTTATGGCTTGGCCGGGCCCGATGCTGACGGATTCGGGCGGCTTTCAGGTGTTTAGCTTGAGCCAAATGCGGACTATTTCTGAGAATGGGGTGACTTTTCGCTCTCCCCGCGATGGCCGCATGATTAATTTGACGCCGGAACGATCGATCGAAATTCAGAATGAGTTGGGCGCTGATGTGATTATGGCCTTTGACGAGTGTCCCCCTTACCCCGCTACGCGGGAAGAGGTGGAGGCGGCGACAAATCGCACTTACCGCTGGCTGCAACGCTGCATTCAAGCTCACTCGCGCCCGGATCAAGCTTTGTTTGGAATCGTCCAGGGGGGCGTTTTCCCCGATTTGCGATCGCGCGCGGCGAACCAGTTGGTAGATTTAGATTTACCAGGCTACGCCATCGGCGGGGTTAGTGTGGGGGAATCGGGGGATTTGATCGCAGAGATTGTGAAGGTGACTGCGCCTCTGTTGCCGGCAAATAAACCGCGTTATTTGATGGGGATTGGGACTTATCGGGAAATGGCGCTGGCGGTGGCGAGTGGTGTAGATATGTTTGACTGCGTGATTCCGACTCGGCTGGCCCGCCACGGGACGGCTTTTGTGGGTGGGGAACGCTGGAGTTTGAAAAATGCTCGGTTCCGGGAGGATTTTGCTCCGCTGGATGAGTCTTGTCCTTGTTATACCTGCCAAAAATTCAGTCGGGCTTATTTGGCTCATTTGGCGCGGGCTAACGAAGTGCTGGGGTATACTTTGCTGGCGATTCACAATGTCACGGAGTTGATTCGCTTTACTGGGAGGATGCGGGAGGCGATTTTTGCCGATCGATTTACTGAAGAGTTTGCCTACTGGCTGGCACCGAGAGTCGATCAATCATGATTGCCTTGGGTGAAGATATGCGACAATTATGAAAATTGTGTTGGATAGGTAGGTTGATTCATGGAAGCTGCATTACTCTTAGCAAAACTGCCCGAAGCTTATTCGATTTTTGAGCCTTTGGTTAATGTTTTGCCGGTCATTCCCGTGTTTTTCTTGCTGCTGGCTTTTGTTTGGCAGGCGGCTGTCGGATTTAGATAAGTTTGATTTCATTAAAAAGCAGGGGCAATTTTTGAATTGCCCCTGCTTTTAGATATTAAGTTTTGTTTCGTTGTTCTTTCTGCCTTCAGCTACCGCCGATCGCACTTTTGAAAGCCGGTCTTTCTGAGATCCGCTTGATGTAATCTACAACAGCCGGATAAGCACTAAGGTCTAGTTTTAGCATCATCGGAATGTAGGCCAACATTGACCCGACTGCTGCGTCGGCGACGCCAAATTCATCACCCATTAAAAATGGCTGTTTCTCGAAGATTTCATTTAACGGTTTTAACAACTTGGGAGTTTCGCGATCGCGACTTGCTTCGACAAATATTCCCGGGCCGAGGGTGGCGTTAGCAAAGATGACCCACTGCACGATTTGAGCTTGCTGCTCCAAATTATCGGGCATTTTACCATGTTTTTGAGCTAAATACAACAGAATTGCGCCGGATTCCCAAAGTTTGAAATCTCCGTCAACAATTGCCGGTACTTTGGCGATCGGGTTAATTTCGAGATACTCTGGCTGCAAGTGTGCCCCTGCTTGCATATCCAGCATGACGAATTCGTAGGGAACTCCTATTTCTTCTAGATACCACTTGACAATTGAGGCCCTGCTGCGGGCTCCGCCGTAAAGTTTCAGCACCGAATTTTTATCCTTTAACACAATATTGCTGTTATAGCATTTTTTGGGAATTGGGAATTGAAGTCACCAGAGACTCTGATGTCAATGTTCGACTAATGACTCCTGACTAATAACTAATGACCGATAACTAATGGTATTTCTGTCAAGTGCAGAAACAAGATTCTGCTGCCAATAAAAATCAAAATTGCTCCGCCCAATATCTCAATTTTATTAGCAAACAAGTTGCCGCACTTGTGCCCAATAAACACGCCTACAAAGGCTAAAAAGAAAGTAATAAATCCGATCGCAGTCACCGCAAGAGCGATAGAATCTTTCAGGACAGCAAATCCGATGCCAACTGCGAGGGCATCGATACTCGTCGCCACCGACAGCGTTATCAAAGTCCCCGTATCTAAGGGATTGAACTTTTTCTCGCATTCTTCACTTTGCAGCGATTCATAAATCATTCTCCCGCCAATGAAACTCAAAAGCCCAAAAGCGATCCAATGGTCGATCGGTGTTATCAAAAAACTAAAACTAAGACCGATTAACCATCCTATTACGGGCATTAAAGCTTGAAAACCTCCGAAAAATAAGGCAATTTTTAAAGCTTTATTGACCTTCATGTGTTTGATTGCTAAACCGCTCGAAACAGCCACAGCAAAAGCATCTGCTGCTAGTCCCAAGGAAAGTAATATGGTAGTGGCTGCATCCATTTGTGTAAACTCTTAGGTGTTATAAATAAAGTGTTCCTCTTGACTGTTTTAGTTTACACTAAATTTTGATATAATTACGTTCTTATCATAATCTATTCATTTTTGAATCCAATTTATTTCACAAGTGGCGAGGGTTGAAAATATCAGCGCTTAGCTGTATTCTGTAAAAGATTATTTATCAAGTAGCAGAATTGACTATGCCGCAATCTAGACCGTACCAGCCATTGCTGCTCAGGTTACTGCATGGGGTTAACGCTGCGATCGCCCTTTTAGCAATTTTGAGCGCATTTCTGGTTTACAACACCTACGATGGGCGGTTTGGCAAAGTCCCCGTACCTCAGATTGCAGATATTATCGGGATTCACGGCACTTTTGGCAAGATGTTGCTGTTAGGAATAATGCCGGCTTTTGCATTGTACAGTTTCCACGCAGGTCAAAAACGCTTGGTGCAGCCGGATTCTTTTGGGCAACTAACGCAGTTGGGAAAACCGATTTGGTGGTACAGTTTGCACCGGATTGTGAATACATTGATGTTGCTGGCACTGACTTTTTCGCTCGCTTCTGGCAGTATGGTTAAGGAAGAATGGCTGCCGGCTGGGGAATTGACGCGGGTTTGGTATTATTTACACGCTTCTGGTTGGGTGGTATTGGTGTTGTGTCTGGCAATGCACTTGTTGATGAGTGCGAAGGTGGGGGGTTTGCCGCTAATTTTGTCGATGTTTGATGCCGCATATCGCCCGGAAGATTCGCCGGCTGCTTGGTGGAAGAAAATTCGCTCTTTGGTCGATCGCTCTTAATGTAAAAATGCTTAATTTGAAAATGAACAAAAATATTTTATTAATTGTTGCGGAAGTCTTGGTAATGGGAGGCTGGTTGTTTGCGGTGGTTGCACCTTTATTATTTCCCTAATCTCAATTCCGGTTGCACTCCTCCGGAATTGTTGACTGTTGACTGTTGACTGTTGACTGTTGACTGTTGACGGGCGGGTCGAAAAACTGAATGGTTGAGTGTTAACTGTTGACTCGATTTTATTATTCCGATGCAACCGGAAACGATATAATCCTATCATAGCAATTTGGGTTAACAAATGATCATGAGGTTTGTAGTGAGGACTTCAGCGCTCTGTTTTATGAGGGCTAAAGTCTTGAGTACGAAGCCAAATTAAGCTTTTAGCAGAGCTTGCTGGCAAGATTTGCGACGGGTTTCCCTGGTGGCAAGATGCGATATCAAACGATCGGCAATTTTACCATAAACTCAGCACCGCCCCCAGTTTGAGATTTAATTTGAGATTGCACTGGAGATTCAACTGTAAGGCGGCCACCGTGCAATTCTACAATAATTTTATAGCAAACCGACAACTCCCATCCTGTAAAATTTTTAAATGATTTAGTATGGCCACACTGGTCAAATATTCTGTGTTGAATTTCCGGCGGAATTCGGGAGCCGTTGTGGGCGATCGATACTGCAATAAACCTGCCTGGAGAATCCTCGACAATATCTGTTTTAATTGTAATAATTTGAGCGGAGTTTTCCATACTCTTAAGAGCATCAATAGCATTGGTGAGGAGACTCGCGAATACCTGGCTCAGTTGACCGGGATAACACAAAATGGGTGGCAGGTTGTGGTACTCCTTGACTACTAATATTTTTTGCTCCAGCCGACTCGCTAGCAACAGCAAAATATTGTCGATGGTTTCATTTAGGTTGGCGTGTTCTTTGTTGGGTTCGTCAGGAAGCGAAAATTTTCGCAAAGCCAGGACTATTTGGCGAATGCCATCGGCTCCTATTTTCAAAAGGTTGAGAATTTGCGGCAACTCTTCGCTGATAAAATCTAGGTCGCAGGCCTCTATTTCTTTGGCAATTCGCGGCACAGGCTCGGGATATTGTTCGCGATAGAGGCGAATTATATTGAGCAAATCTTTGATATAATCGTTAACGTGAATCAGGCGACCGTAAATAAAGTTAATCGGGTTATTAATTTCCTGGGCAACTTCGGCGGCTAGTTGACCGACAATTGTCATTTTTTCGCTTTGTACTAAATGCTCTTCGGTTCTTCTGAGTTTGGCTAATACTTCTTCCAAAAGTTTGAGTTCTTCTTGAATTTGCCCGTGGAGTTGGGATTGAGAAATTGCGATCGCCAGCGAGTCGGCAATTGCTTCCAAAACTTCCACCTCGTCGGGAGTCCCAAACCGCCGATTTGCACAGGCCAACAGATATCCGAGCCGATTAGTCTGAGTCAGTACGGGTACTGCTGCGTAGTGACTATTTGTGAGTTCGATATGGGCGTGTTCCTCAGACGCTGTGGCATCAGGGGCGGCTGTTTTATGTAGCAGTATCGTTTCGCAGCGGTGAAGCCGTGCAGCTAAATCTCCAGAGGGCCCTCCTGCAACACCAAAGATTCCCAAGCCCGTCGGCAAACCTTCCCGGCAATATTCCCAGGCAAATTCTAAAGTATCTCGTCGGGGATCGTACCATGCGAAAATTGCTCGATCGAGCTTCAGTAAAGTACCGAGTTCGTCTACTGTAGTTTGGAGGATGCGATCGAGGTGCAAGCAAGCGCGAATCCGGCCGGTCAAGCGGTGGAGAAGGCCTTCTGTGCGACTGCGAATGCAATTTAGGGCAAACAGCTTGAGCGCCACAATTGCTGCGAAAATAGCTGCGGCGGCAAGTACGCCTGCGGCTACTGCTAGTATCTTGAAAGGAAGGAGTTCTTGTTCGAGATTGTCACGGGGAATTACGAGGGCGATCGACCATTCAGCTTGTTCTAAAGGAAGATAGGCAACATAAACTCTGGCGCCGTTGATTTGAGTCAGCACAATGCCCGTTTTTTGATAAACCATCTCCCGAGCTACATTTGCCAAATTAGCATCTGCCGACTCTAAAAGACTAGGAGCCGATTTGTCTATATTTCCGATTAATCCAGCGTCGGGATGCACAATCGGCACTCCTTGAGAATTGAGAACAAAAGCGTAAGTTCCTGCCCCATATTCCAGCTTTCCTACTACTTCGGCAATTCTGTCGATGGTAATGACGCCGTTCATTACTCCGATCGGCTTTTGTGCTTTTTTATCAATAGAATTTGCCGAATTTGACCACACCGGAGCCGAAATGGGAACAATACTTTGTCCTTTGAGCGTGCGAGAAATGGTAGGATCTGAAACATAGACTTCCCCAGCCATCGCCTTTTTAAAGTGTTGGCGATCGCTTACATTAATCAAGGCTCTGCCCACTTTTGTGGTGAAATAAGAACCGTCGGGATCAATTAATGCCAAGTGCTGGAATTCTTGCAGTCGATTTACTTCCGATTTTAAATAAGGCTCTGCCACTGACCAATTCATTGAACGAACGGGAGGAGTGTTGGCGAGGATTTCGATCTCAGCCTTTCTAGTGTCGAGCCAGCGATCGATCTTGTTGGCCCGCTCCCTAACTTCTAACAAAGCATTTCGCTGGCTTTTGGTTATAATCAAGCGCTGAACGCTTTGATAGCTGATACAACCAGTGATGCTAGCTGCCAGAACTGTTCCCCCCAAAATTAAGAGCGCAGTTTGGTACCCAAGATGGTATTCGCCCTTTAATCCCGCTGGCAATAGTCGAGTTAATTTCCACCACTTTACTTTCGCAAAGCTTCGCATGGTTTGACCAATTTGTGAGATTGAAATCCTTAGCTCACCTGCGATGTACTAGCCCGCCTGCCAGTAGTCTGAAACTACTAGCCTTCAATAAGTGTGGGATTTTTTAATTTTTTCCCGCCGGCCGGCTCACCTTGTTAAACTGGAATAATATTCTACCATTTTTTTGATGAATTAAAACTTTTCATTAACAACTTAAGATTTTTCTTAACAGTCGTTAATAATTTATGTTAATTAGGTGATGTGAACACTGCGAACCCTACATTGAGATGTTTGGTGTTTGTCTTAATAACGAAATATTAAAAGTTTTTCCTTCATTAATGAACTAAAAACTTGTTAAATCTTTAATTTACATCGTTTCCGGTTGCATGGGTATTTTTCAAAAATCCAAACAGTCAGTTAGCCGGACAGCATAATTTTAGTCAACAGTCAACAGTCAACAATCATATCGAGGAGTGCAACCGGAATTCATATTACATCTCAAAACTCGAAACTATTTTCGGTGCATCCGCTGGCTGAGGCACTGTTAAATTGCCCCAGTTGCGCGATTTGTTTAAAGAACCTTGTGAGTGTGTTCGTGCTGTTTCACATTGTCTTCAGTGCGAATGATGCGCTCGGAGTTGAGCACTCTTTTGCGTTCTAAGGAATAAGTAAAGTCGTTGCGAACTGTTCCCAAGGGAATGTGAAGTTGAGCTTGGGGGCGGATTTTGTAAGTGCGTGCAGCGGCGATCGCCCGAAAGCCAAATTCTTCGCTAAACTGAGCTGAGGTAGGGAATTCTGGCAACATTTTGGGTGTTTCGCCGTCGAGCACTGCTCCCAAAGTCGTCCCGCAAATCATTAAATAAGATGTGGGAATTCCCTTCAAAATTGCTTCCAAAGCTGCTGAGGGAATAGCTTCGATTACTTGCACTTCAAAAACTTCGCCTTCTTCTTTGATGAAGCAGGTAGCTACACCGACTGCTATGTAGTCGTCGGTGCAGAGATCAGGAGCGTTGGGATAAACTGTTGCAGTCGTCATAAGAAAAGCTTGGTAGTGTGGAAACCGGGAACGAGAAATTAAGCGATTTTAGATTTGAGATTTTAGATTTTTTCCAGCGTTTTTTTCGGGGATTTTACCTAAAAAATCTCAAACCGGCTGTTCTAATACCTAAAATTTTTGGCTTAAGCTCCAAAGAGCCGATCGCACGATTGTGTCGATCGTACCACATCAAGGTAGATGCCGGATGATGCGGCAAGGATTCCCTGCCGCCACGACGTTTGCGGGAATATCTTTGACAACAACACTGCCCGCGCCGATCGTGCTATTGTCGCCAATAGTCACTCCTGGACAAATAATACTGCCGCCACCCATCCAAACATTATTGCCAATATTAATTTCAGCGGCGAGTTCTCGGCCAGAAAGTCTAATTTCCGGGTCTGTGGGGTGAAAAGCGGTGTAAATTTGCACGTTGGGCCCGCACAATAAATTTTCGCCAATATTAACTCGATTGCAGTCGAGAATCACGCAACCAAAATTCATGTACAATCCGTTTCCAGCATAAATATTGCTGCCGTAGTCGCAGTAGAAAGGTGGCTCGATTTCAACTTGTGGGCCAACTGCACCGAACAATTCTGCGAGAATTTCTAACCGTTTGTCTGGTTCGTCTTCGCGGGTAGAATTGTAGATTCGGGCGAGGCGGCGGGCTCGCTGGCGATCTAAAATTAATTGCTCATCAGCAGCTAAATACAATTCGCCGGCGAGCATTTTTTGGGTTTCGGTTTTTTCCACAGTTTTTTCCCATGTAAGAATCGGCGGTTAAACCGCTACTTCACCAACGAACTTCCTCTCTGAGAGACTGAAGAATAATGTAGGGTGCGCTAGGCGCACCTTACCGCTATAATTAGCGCGTCAGATCATTTTTTGATGTTGCAGAATACATTTAGGGTTCAGGTTTTGACTGCAAACAAACAGCTAAATCCAGATTGGCTAATTTCTCAAAAGCTCGATCCATCGATCCTTTTCCCCGCAAAAAACCAGTATTTGCACCGGGACAAATATACTGTAAAGTTTCTGGCGAAAATCGATCGATAATTGATTTCACGCTGTTAATTTGCCGGGGCCAGTGAAAAGTTTTTGCCGTCAACAGCGGTACTGGGGCGGCTTCTCGGTTGGGGAGCAAGTGCCTACCCGAAAACAGCACTCCACCGCTGCCACTATGATAAAGGCAAGAGGAACCAGGAGAATGGCCAGGAGTCCAAAATGCTTTCATTCGATCGCTCACAACAAATTCTCGCTCAAAAACCGTCACCTTCAAACCCGGCAGTAAATAAGCTTCCTGCTCTTGAATCAGGATCTCGCACCCCGTGGCTTCCTGAATCTCCCGCGCCTTGGCGATAGCGCCACGGTGGGTGAGAAACAGCAGTCGCACGCCGCCGTGTTCCCGCAAAAATGTTTGGTTAATCTCATCCCAAGCGGGACAATCCACCAGGATGTTAGTTTGGTTTTCTACAATGAAATAGGCTGTTGCACCCAGAGTTTCCCGGTTAGGCGGGAAAGCAAGGATATTGTCGAGCACGGGCCTGGGTTGTTTGGAGACTAAACTCTGTTGTTTCAAGGAAGTATTTCAGAAGGGAATGGGATAAATATTATGTTCTTTTTACTATGGTTGTTCGTATTGGGGCTGATATCGTACTACTTGTTGCAGAACGGCACCAGCCGCATCACCAGGACTCCGATATGGCTGCTGTGGCTGGTAATGATGGCGCCGGCGCTGATTTGGAGTGGTTGGATGTTAGTTTACGGTACCAGCAAAACTGTACCGCCGGAGTTGGTAATTATACCTTTTCTGGTTTGCCCTTTTTTGTATTGGTTTTTGGTACAGTTGGGGCGCAAGAAAATTACCGCCGAAACTGCTGAGCAGCTAGCAGAAGAAGCGACTGAACCTGCCAAGCCAAAACCGCCCGTGCGGCCGATCGATGCAGCAGAAGAAGCGAGTTTGCGCGATTGTTTTCCTTGGTCAATTTACTTTTTGCGAGATTTGGAATTTCGGCCGCAGGCTGTAATTTGTCGCGGACAGTTGCGGACGAACCCGGAGGCTGCTTATCAGACAATTCGGGAGAATGTGGAGAGGCTTTTTGGCGATCGCTTTTTAGTAGTATTTCAAAACAGCTTGAGCGGTCAACCTTTTTTTGCTATAGTTCCCAATCCCAGCCACCAACCAGGGGAAACTCCTGTCAAAACCGAACCTGTAACCCGGCCCTTTTTCGCATTAGCTTTGCTGCTGATCACGGTGTTTACGACTACGCTTGTCGGGGCGCGACTTGCTGGAGTTACTGAACAAGCTTTGCAGTCCAACCCATCAATATTGCTCCAGGGTTTGGCTTACTCGCTTTCTCTAATTACAATTTTAGCAATTCACGAATCCGGCCACTATTTAGCTGCCAGATTCTACAAAATTCGCACGACTTTGCCTTATTTTATCCCCATTCCTTTTTTCTTGGGAACTTTTGGCGCCTTCATTCAAATACGGGGGCCTATTCCCCACCGCCGAGCTTTATTTGATGTTAGCATTGCCGGCCCCCTTGCGGGTTTAGTGGCGACAGTGCCATTATTAATTTGGGGTTTGAATCATTCGACTATTGTACCGCTGTCTGAGAAGTCGGGAATGTTAAATTTTGACTCTTTCAAACCCAGTTTTTCACTGCTGATGACTTTGTTGAGCAAGTTAACCTTGGGCGGCGCTTTTAATGCGGAAACTGCGATCAATTTGCATCCGGTAGCGGTGGCGGGTTATTTGGGTTTGATCGTGACGGCGTTTAATTTGATGCCGGTGGGACAACTCGACGGCGGGCACATCGTACACGCGATGTTCGGCCAGCGAGCGAGTATGGCGATCGGGCAAGTTGCTAGACTTTGTATGCTGCTGCTTTCTTTTTTGGAACAGGGTTTGCTGCTGTGGGCAATTATTTTGTTTTTCACGCCACTAAACGACGAACCTGCGCTGAATGATGTTAGTGAATTGGACGATCGGCGGGATTTTTTGGGGCTAATGGCGATCGGGCTTTTGTTAATGATTTTGTTGCCGGCGCCCAGGGTACTCCTTGAGTGGTTAAATGTTTAGTCTCAAGAAGGGGAAAGACGAAGAAGGAAAAGGTTCATAAATCCTAGGGACTTTAGCATTTATCAACCCGCTCTTTCTACACGCGATCGCGACTCAGCGGCAAAATACATATTGTTAAAAAATCATCAATATTGACATTGAGACCATAGATGTGTTATTGTTTTTCCTGATTACGGGATAGATTCACCCACTGCAAGTGCTGCCATAAGTGCGATCGGCTAGATTTGCTAGCTAGTAGCTAAGTAAATTGGGAAGTTGATTCAAGGGAATTGACATTTCAAATTTAATTAAACAGTCCTGGACGCAAAGCCTTTACATATAGCGTTTTGTAGCGACAATCCCCCCATGGTTGCCCCTATCCATAGGATTGTTGCGTCCAGCACGATTGAATTTACCCTAATCCCCTCGTCTTTGGTATAATGTGCGGGATAATTTAATAAAATTAAAATCCAGTTATGAATATTTTTGTACTTTCTTCACGGGCTTTATCCTCAACTGTATCCTGGGACCCTCTTTTTGAATTAGAAAATATTGTTGTACGAACCTGCAACGCACAACTTTTGGTACCATCGGCCCGCGATGTAATCCAGTGGTCATCCACACTTTATCCCCTAGCCAATCGAATAGTCCGTAAAGCTGTTAAGTCTACTACAGGTTTATATAAGTTACCACTTTTATCTCAATTGTCGGACAAACCCAATGTTTTACTGATTATTGGTTTATCAGGAGGCGATCTGGAACTACTCTCAAGTATACCTAAGTGGAGGGAGCGTTTTGATGTTGTCATCGCTTATATTTTCGATTCTTGGGCACCGGAAATTTATTCAAAAAATGTCTATCATTTAGATCATTTATTCGTTGCACTTCCAGAAATTATAGATGAACTGAAACAACGTTTTGGTATACCAGTATCGCTGATCCCTTTTGCTGCTGATGTTCTCGCTCAGGGTTCGTGTCAACTCAAGCGTTCAATAGATTTAACAAGCTTCGGGCGGATACCCTCACACTATGACACTGTGTTTTGCAATAAATTCAATCAACCTGGTTCCGAACAAATTTACTATAAATCTACGCCCAGAAAAGCAGAGGAATTTCCGAAATTGCCTTACGAAATGCGTAGAGACGAGCCAGATACTCTGCTGCTATTCCACATTCTCAGACATAGCAAACTCACCTTGGCATTTGACACGCTCTATCCTGGTATGCGTCGGTTTCCTTACTCGTTTATTACACTGCGTTGGTTTTATGGTACTGCGACTGGCGGTGCGGTAGTTGGGAAGCGTCCAACTACACATCTAATGGATGAGTTGATGAATTGGGAAGATGCTACTATTGAGTTGCCCGATGACCCGCAAAAAAGTGTTGAATTCATTAATGAACTTTTACAGGACGAGGTGAGGCTTAATTCTATATACAAACGCAACTATGTTGAGAGTTTAGCCCGTCACGATTGGAGACATCGGATTCAAAGTATGCTGGAAGCTGTGAAAATTCCTCTACCGCAGGGACTGCTGGAAGAACTGTCACAGATGAAGATGATTCATGAAAAAATGGTCAGCCGATTTTAGATTTTGGATTTTGGATTTTGGATGGGAGAATTACTCCCCTCCTGAGTCTGCGAAGGAATCAATCCGGGGAGCCCGGGGCTAAATTGCTTGATTGCCATGCCAGAGCTGATTGTAGAGAAATAAAAGTGATAGATTTGAATGGGATTCCGCTCGACTTTGCCGTCGATGTATTCACCCCGCTAATTGGCAATACTTTGTTCGCGCTTGAAAGCGGAGCGGAGTAGAGACGACTTAGTTTTTTCTATTGTTAGAAGCAAGTTAATCATTTGAAAACCCAGCCCGTCTTTATACGGAATTTTACATCGATTCGTATTAATAAATAAGAAGTCATACCAATTTCCTAAAGCTCTGCTACAGATAAGGCATCTAAAATGAATTGCCATCCCGTCAAAGAAGCAATGACTTCATTCGTCAACTTGTTTAACTCTTTTTGCACCGCTGCTCTCAACTCCTCTATGTGTTCAAATCTCAACCATTTTAATTGTTCTTTTACATACCCCCACAGTCTTTCTATTGGAGTTACTTCGGGACTGTAGGCTGGCTGAAATAGCAAAATAACATTCTCGGGTATGCTCAGATTTAAGGAGTTATGAAACCCTCCATTATCTACTTGTATGATATGTAAATCCCGAGGATACTTAGGGCTTGCTGGATAAGTGCAGAAAGGTTACACGGCTTGGTTATGCGATCGTCCGATCAAGGAAAGTGTGCAAGATAAACAGGTAAAATAGTACAAAAGCCTTGCATCACCCAGTGCGAGCGTGTACAGAAAAGCTGAGCTTGCCTCAAGTCCCCCATCCGAGTTTGAACTGCCCTTTGGAGGAAGGTTGTCATCAGACAACCGTTGGGTAAAAATGGCCGAACTAATTCCCTGGTCAGAGTTTGAAGCAGAATATGCCCAAAACTTCCCCACAGAAAAGGGCGCACCAGCCAAATCATTTCGGATGGCATTGGGAGCATTAATCATCAAAGAAAAACTGGGAATTAGCGCTCGCGAAACGGTAGAACAGATTCGCGAAAACCCCTATCTGCAATACTTTATCGGTCAATCAAGCTACAGTAATGAACTCGCATTTGACCCATCTCTATTAGTACACTTTCGGCAACGAATCAGTCCGAACCTCATCAATAAAGTCAACGAACGCATGGTCGAAAAAATGCGCTCTCTCACCCCAATCAAACCAGAAAAAAAAAAGGCTTCGGACGGCAAAAATGAGTCACCCAATCGCGGTAAGTTGATCGTAGATGCAACCTGTGCCCCAGCCGATATTAGTTATCCGACCGACTTAGGACTATTAAACGGAGCCAGAGTTCATACAGAAAAAATCCTAGACATTCTCTATAAACAAATCAAAGAAAAAACCCATAAAAAACCAAGAACCTACCGTAATCTCGCCCGAAAAGATTACTTAGCAGTAGCCAAACAAAGACGACCCACCCGAAACAAAAGAAGACAGGCAATTAAAAAACAACTTCAGTACATCAAAAGAAACCTAGCTCATATTGAACAGCTAATCGATTTAGGTGCGACCATAGAAGGTCTGAATAAAAAGCAATATAAAACTTTGCTAGTCCTCACAGAAGTCGCTCGCCAACAACAGTGGTTATTTGACAACGATAAACAGAGTATTGAGGATAGAATAGTAAGTTTAAGTCAACCCCATATTCGTCCTATAGTCAGAGGAAAAGCCGGGAAAAGCGTAGAGTTTGGAGCCAAACTGTCAGCCAGTTGTTTTGAAGGATATGTATTTTTAGACCGGATGAGCTGGGATAACTTTAACGAATCAGGGGACTTAAAAGCACAAGTAGAAGCTTATTATAGATTTACAGGATATTATCCAGAGTCAGTTCATGCAGATCGCATTTATCGTACAATATCAAACCGAGCGTGGTGCAAAGAAAGAGGAATTAGGCTCAGTGGGCCCCCTCTAGGAAGACCCCCAGCAAATGTGAGTAAATCAAAAAAGAAGCAAGCGTTGGAAGATGAGAGAATTAGAAATGCAATTGAGGGCAAGTTTGGGCAAGGGAAACGAAGATTCGGTCTCAATCGAGTGATGGCAAAACTTGATAATACATCTGGTACAGTTATTGCAATTAGTTTTTTGGTAATGAACCTTGCTACCTGGTGGCGTCGGCTTTTTTGTGTGTTTTTATGTCTATTTGGAAAAAGAACACCTGTTTTTGGGTTGAAGATAATCCCCAATTATAGATGGGGGGACTCGATCCAGAAAAAACTTATATTTAACTCTGCTTGAATATATCGATCGCTCCTGTTCTTAGTTTGCGATCGATTATTCAGCAAACCCTACTTATTGGCAAATAGCTCCAAGAATTTCTCGAAGCACGTTGTATCCAGATGGGTAAACTCGTAAAAAAAACCCTCTCCTGTTAGTGGCTCCACTGCCCCGTACAGCCATAAATAAGTAAAATCCCATTGCACTTTTCCTTGCGGTTTTATTCCGCGACCTGTTAATTTTCTTCTCCTAATTGTATGCAAGCCCATCCGGCTTTCATCTTCACTCCAATATCGCACTTTTTTCCACTGCTTTAAAAAGCTCTCACTCTGACTCAGGCTGCCTTTGATTAAGGATGACAGTTTTTTTTAAATTCCTCTGGTGCTCCTGGTTTTTGCTTTTCACTTACTGGGCGCGGCACTTTTAATTTGCTTTTGAGCCGATATCTTGCCCACTGATGTACTGTTCGATATGCTAGTTTTACTTCACAGCAGCTTGTCAACCATTGATGTACTTCTTTATAGCTACTGAATCCTTCGGGTTGTTGCAATTCCTTTGATAATTTCTCTACGGTTTCGGGATTCATTATTCTCGGTCTTCCCGAACGGGGTTTCTGGATTAATAATTCTTCTATTCCCCCCGAGCGATAGCTAGACAGCCATCTTTGTATTCTGGTACGATGTTTACCTAATCGCACAGCAGCCGACAATACACTTTCTACCGTTTGAGTTTTGAGCCAATACAGAACTTGCAGTTTTTCATAGCGTTGAGCATCTTTTTCTTGACGCAGAAGAGCTTTCAATTCTGCTGCTGTTTCCCGAATTTCAATCTTGGCAACTCCTGACATTTTTCTTTCTTATGTTTGGGTACTAATTGACAACACAGACACCTACTAACTGTAGCACTACTTTAGGAAATTGGTATCACAGGTATCCATGTCAGGGAACAGGTATGAAAATGGGATGCAGATAAAACCCAATCTTTTTAACCTGTTGGTAATTTTCTTAACTTCCTCAGTGCTAATAGAAGCTGGCATAAAATCGTGAAACTATATAGTTATCTGCTTAACATTGCAGAGCGTGGCATCGCTAGTTGAGTTAAAAACGGCTTCTTCAGCACCTTCAATATCTATCTTTAACAAATCAACTAACTCGATTCTCTGGTTGTTCAGAAAAGTTTCTAAAGTGATACCATCCACTGATATCTCTCCCTGAAGGCCGTAGACACTAGCAGATTCCTGACTAATACTATTACATTTCGACGATCGGAAATATATATTTTTAATGGCTTTTTTCGGTCTGATATAGCCTAATTAAAATTTTTAACTAAGCGATTTTCTGGGAGTTGAGAATACACAGAAGTAAGTGCTTATATGGGGTAACACCGACAAGTGAAGTGGCGAGTTGTCGCTTTGCGAAATTAACCGAAATAGGCGCCTAAATTGAGCGCTAAAGAGTCAGAGTAGAGGATTTGAGAAGAATATGAGTTTTGAGATTTCTCAATCCTGAATGCTTTTGCCAGAAATCGATAGATTTCATTAATAAATTATAAAGTGTCATGAGTGGCAAAATAAATTATGGTTAATCCCAACATTCAAAACCATGTGTGCCGACCTACTGAGGAAAATTAATTAATGGTAACAATACTTTGGTAGGATATAGTCTGGCAGCTAAAGTCCAACATCTTAAATCTAAAATCCCGAATCGACATGAGCCAGCATTCAGACCGCATTGCCCCTCACGGCGGCACCCTGGTCAACCGCATTGCCACACTAGACCAAAGACAAGAATTTTTCGATAAAGCAGAAGTCTTGCCGCGAGTCCAGCTTTCGGATCGATCGATCTCTGACCTGCAAATGATCGCCATCGGCGCCCTGAGTCCCCTCAAAGGGTTCATGAACGAAGCTGATTATCGATCGGTCGTTAAACAAATGCGCCTCTCCAATGGCCTTCCCTGGTCGGTTCCCATCACCCTCTCGGTAACAGAAGAAGTCGCCGCCCCCCTGAAAGCAGGAACTTTAGTGCGCCTCGACACCCCGGCGGGCGAATTTGTCGGACTCTTGGAACTCGCAGAAAAATACCACTATAGCAAAGAAGAAGAAGCCCTTAACGTCTACCGCACCGACGATCTCAAACATCCCGGTGTCCAGGTAGTAGACCAATCCGGACCCGTTAACCTCGCAGGCGACGTTTGGCTACTGGAACGCGAACTAGATGTCCGCTTTCCCCAATACCAAATTGACCCGGCGAAATCGAGAATGCTGTTCACAGAAAAAGGATGGAAAACCATAGTCGGTTTCCAAACCCGAAACCCCATCCACCGGGCCCACGAATACATCCAAAAATGTGCCTTAGAAACAGTAGACGGCTTGTTTCTGCACCCGCTAGTCGGGACGACAAAAGAAGACGACATCCCGGCTGATGTGCGGATGCGCTGCTACGAAATTCTGCTAGAAAAATACTATCCAAAAGATCGCGTAATTTTGGCAATTAATCCGGCGGCGATGCGCTACGCCGGGCCGCGAGAAGCAATTTTTCATGCTTTAATCCGCAAAAACTACGGCTGCACTCACTTTATCGTGGGGCGCGATCACGCTGGAGTTGGCGATTATTACGGCACTTACGATGCCCAATATATTTTTGACGAATTTGAGCCGGGAGAATTGGGAATTGTGCCGATGAAATTCGAGCACGCTTTCTATTGCACGCTGACCGAACAAATGGCTACAACTAAAACAAGCCCAAGCACTCCCGAACAACGGGTGCATTTGTCGGGAACCAAAGTTCGGGAAATGCTGCGCGCTGGAAAATTGCCGCCGCCGCAGTTTTCTCGGCCGGAAGTCGCTGCTGAATTAGCCAAGGCCATGAATATTTTTAGTTACGAGATTTAAATCTTGAACTTTGGTGTGGGCGACATTCTCAAGAGTTTTGAATTTTGAGTTTTGAGTTTAAATTTTACAGTTTTAAACTTAAAGCTCAAAAGTTAAAACTAAAAAAAAATATCTTATATCAGCTCCGTTTGATTCGGACTTGTATTAGATCGAGTTCTGTTAGGTCGTAAGATTAAATGAACCGCGAAGACGCTCATAGCGCGAAGGAAGAACTGCACCTTCTTCTTTCTCTTCCTTCGTGTCCTTTGCGCCTTCGCGGTTTAATCATTTCGATGCAACCGGATGCGATTTTAATACTAAACACTATTAAATCCCCTAAAATTATTGAGGGGAATTTAACTGAAAATTCAAAACTTAAAATTCAAAGCTATTTAAAAATGGGACTCAAGCGGCGGGAATTTTTGCAGCAAGCTGGCCGGGTGCTGGCCGCCATCGGAATCAGCGAGGCCCTGTGGCTGCCGTTGGGCGATCGCTACCTCCAAGCCTTAGCGCAGCCGACAGCCAGGAAATTGGCTTTGTTGGTGGGCGTTGACAAATATCCAGACTCGCCCCTGCACGGCTGCGTCACCGATGTGGAATTGCAGCGGGAACTGCTGATATATCGGTTTGGGTTTGTGCCGTCTGACATTTTGACTTTGACTGACGCTCAAGCTACGAGGGAGAATATCGAGACGGCGTTTGTAACTCACTTGAGGGAACAAGCAAAACCCGGTGACGTGGTAGTTTTTCACTTTAGCGGCTGCGGTAGTCGAATTAGTTTGGGCGAGTCTCCCGGAATAATGCACAACAGTTTGGTGCCGGTGAATGATGTTTTGCCGTTGTTAGCTAACCGGGCGGTGAACGATATTTTAGAGGAAACGCTGTTGCTGTTGATGCGATCGCTCGCGACAGAAAATGCGATCGCCATCCTCGACGCCAGCTACCCCTATCGGGGTTTCTCCAAAAACGGCAACTTTCGCCTTCGCTCCCGCCCCCGCCCCACCATCGGCGAGCCAAGCCTCGCAGAATTAACGTTCGCCGAAGACCTCAGATCCGGCACAAATCTCCGTCCTGCCGCCACCGTACTGGCCGCGGGTGCGAATTCCGAACTCGCCGCCGAACAAGAGTGGAACGGATTTACCGCAGGTTTATTTACCTACGCCCTCACCCAAACTTTGTGGTGGGCAACTCCCGCTAGCAGCTTCAGCGTCAATTTCAGTCGCGCGGCGGGTAATGTCGAGGAAATTGCGGGGTTATCGCAGCAACCGCAAATTCTCAATCACGATTTAACAGCCGCGCCGGCGGTGAATTTTTCAAATTTAATTTTGAATTCCCCTGCATCTGACGGCGCTGTAACGGCGGTGGAAGACGGGGGCAAAACTGTGCAGTTGTGGCTGGGTGGGTTGTCGCCGGGGGTTTTGGAGTGCTCCGGGGGTTCTGTGTTTGCTGTGGATTCCTCCGAGGGCGCGAGGCTTTTGCTGCGGGGACGCACGGGCCTCTCTGCTAAAGCCCAAGTTTTAGACGGGTTCGATCGAACAAACAGCCCATTAACAGCCGGCAAACTGGTGAGGGAAGAAATTCGGGTATTGCCGCGAAACATCGGTTTGACAGTAGCTTTGGACTCGGGTTTGGAACGCATCGAGCGGGTGGACGCTACCAGTGCCTTTGCGACTGTGCCACAAGTTTCGGCGGTAGGGAGCGAGCAATTGGCTGACTGTCGGTTCGGCAGAGTCCCGGAAACAACTTTAGCCGAAACAGTCTCGCCTCACGAGCCTGCTTTGTCTCAAAGGCGTTACGGTTTGTTTTCTTTGGCTCAAATGCTGATTCCCGATACTCAGGGCGACGGGGGAGAAGCAGTCAAGGTGGCGGTGCAGCGCTTGACTCCGCAGTTGAAAGCGCTGCAGGCTGGGAAGTTGCTGCGGCTGACAGTCAATGAGGGGTCTTCACGCCTGAAGGTGCGGGCGGAGCTGGCAACTACCGCACCGCAAGCGCGGGCCGTGGCGCAGCGAGAGCCGATGCGGACCGAAAAGTCTTACCGCCTGGAACCTTTGAGCGGGGAAAGCGAGAAATCAGCCAATGCTCATATACTAAGTATGAGTAAAAGCAGCCGACTTCAGTGTAGATTGTATAACGACAGCGATCGCCCGGTTTACTTTGCGGTGTTTGACTCGGGCAGCGCGGGACGGCTGTCAGTGATCGGCGCTGAGAGCAAAAACGGTGTGGGGGGGATGTCGCGGCCGATCGCTCCTGGGGAGAATGTGACGGTGCCGGCGGCTGGGGCGATCCTCTTCGAGGGCTTCGCTAACGGGTGGGCGGTATCTGCGCCGATCGGAGTTGCGGAAACTTTCATTATATTTAGTGAGAGTCCCTTCGCTCAAACTCTGGCTGCAATAGAAGCCGAAATGCAGCAAACGAGGGATGCCCTGCCAATTCGAGTGTTGTTGAATCCTTTAAATGTGGCGCGGGCGGTACTCGAAGATTTGCACGCGGCTAGCATTCCAGGGGTGCAGAAAGCGGGGATATCGACGGACGATTTAGCTTTGGATGTGAAAGTTTGGGCAAGTCTGAGTTTTGTTTATCGGGTGGTTTAATTGTTAAAAACTCCTCGCTCATAGTCGGCGATTGAAATCGCTTTTGACCTCAAACTACACAAACGAACTCCACCTACGCAAGAGTGAGAAATCATACCAAATTCGGCTTAAATACCCCCTTGATCTCGCTTGTCTGCGGAGGCGGAGGAAAGTTTGAATTGTAGAGCGGTTTCCACCGCCGAATCAGAAAGGAGGTGGATTTCTGCGGATTTGGTATAATAAATCAAGACTGATAAAGCTTTTCTACCATTTGAGCCAAGCGTTTCATTGCAGTTTCAATCTCATCATTTGTCGCAGTCAAACTGATGCGTAAACACTCATGTTTGTGCTGCCAATCTTCCCGCAAACCGGGGAAGAAAGAACTTCCCGGCACGACAATTACGCCGACTTTTTTCAACTCTTGATACAGTTCCCAATCAGTCATTGGCAAATCTTTCAGCCACAACCATGCGAAAATTGCTCCTTCGCCCCGGTGCAAGAACCACGGCAAATCTTTCGGCATTGCTTGTTCTAGAGTGCTTTCTACGATCGCAAATTTGCTTTGATAGTATGGGCGAATTACGTTGATGGAGATGTCGGCAAGAGCGCCGGAAGCAATGGCACGAGTGGCGATCGCCTGTCCGTATCTCGGCGAATGAATGCACATATTGGTCTGAAAACATTCTAATATTTGAATGATTTTTTCATCGCCGATCGCAATTCCGATTCTTTCTCCCGGTAATCCGGCTTTCGACAAACTCATACAGTGCACGATATTGCCGCCAAAAATCGGCGTCATTTCGGTAAAATTCAAGGACGGGAAGGGAGGGCCGTAGGCGGAATCAACGAACACCGGCGCGTCAAAAGCGGCCGCTAAATCGGCAATTTTCTTAACTTCGTCGTCGGTGAGAACGTTGCCGGTGGGGTTGCAGGGACGGGAAAAAATGACGCAACCTGTGCTTTGGTCGATCGACAATTGGCTGAAATCCGGCCGGTATTTGAACCTGTGGGCGGGTGCATCAATATCGAGGGTGGGTTTGCAGGCGACTACCGCTTCGGGAATCAAGCTAACGCCGCCGTAACCGGTGTAGTCTGGGCTCAGCGGTAAAACAATATTTTTAAGGCTACCCCCCCTAGCCCCCCCTTCGTAAGGGGGGGATGGGGGGGGTGCGGTGTAGCCGCCGAAAGCGTTGGCTGCGTAGAAATAGATCGATTGACTTCCGGGAGTAATTAGGATATTGCGATCGGTCAAACTCAGTCCGTAGCGGCGATTAAAATCCGTCCGCACCGCATCAATCAACGGCTGATAGCCTTGACTCGAACCGTAGCGACAAACCACCTCGCCGTATTCCGGGCCCGCCAAAAGTTCCGCAGTGCAGTCGCGCCACAACTGCTCGACTTCCGGCAAAATCACCGGATTTCCGGCGCTCAAATTGATAAACTCCTGCCCGCTGCCGGCTCTGAGTGTTTCAATAATATCTTTCATAATTGCCCGAACTCCCGTGAGGTGGGACATCTGAGCGCCAAATTGAGTCAGGGCAGGGTTCATAGCAAATGCAGCGACAATGATAGAAGTTTACAGTTTACCCATGATAACTCCAGTCGCAGGTGTTAGCCTAGCTTGTCTGGGACATGGGTTGTCGATCGAGCATCTGATTAATTTAATAAACTCGATCGCACAGCATTTTGTTTTTCCCCTCTGCGCGCGCCGGATCATAAGATTCAGGGCATTGGTGGAGCCCGATCGAGCGATCGCACAGTGTTTTTTGCCTCAAAATTAGCGAACGGAACAGCATTATCTAATTCAAGAGTTTTGGTAAGATTTCACACCGCCGCGCCCCATGAATTGCCCATACTTGACAGCAGCCATTGCAAACATCTAAGATTAGCACTATAACCCGATCGCAACAGAATTTTATCGGCTCCGGTTACTGCTATAATTGCAGCTTTAATCCAGCCTCAAGAATCAGATTTGTTGCTAGCTCATTTTCATGATTCGCGGTTTGCTGACAGCGGTGCATTTTATCATCAATGCGACTAAAGCCCAGATAGCTCCTAACCTCACCCTTTGAGTGGTGTTACATAACAAATACGTAAATCCCAACCAAACTTAACTGCCGTCAAGTTCAACACAACAATGACCCACTTTCCACTTATAGAATACGAGCAACTTACAGATCCTAAAGCCAAAGGAGTGTACGAAGAAATATTGACAGACTTGGGGTTTGGTATTGTCCCCAACCTGTTCAAGTCAATGGCAATCAACCCTGACCTATTAGAAGCAAATTGGAAAAAATTCCGGGGAACCATTCTGCAGGGAGACTTACCCCGCACGCTTAAAGAAATGGTCGGTGTCGCTATTTCCCAATCAAATAATAGCGAGTACGCTCTCCAAGTTCATCTGCACGGATTGTCAGCCTTGGGGATGAGCGAAGAAATCCTGCGAACCCTAGTTTCTGACTTTGCCAACTGCCCTTTGCCAAAACGTGATAAAGCCGTAATTAGGTTTGGCTTGCTCGCTGCTACAAAGCCCCTGGAAATGACAGAAACTGATTACCAAAACCTGCGGGATTTAGGGCTAGATGATTCTGAAATATTTGAGATTATTGCAACAGCAGACTTGTTTAGCTTTGTCAACCGATATACGGATTCAATAGCCCTCGAAATAGATGCTTTGTAATCTATATTTTATACCCCTATTATGGGCGATCGGCTAGAAGATCAAGATCGAAAAGAACTTCTGTTGACAGCGCGCCGTTTGTTAGCAGAAGCTCAAGCGCTTTCCATCCGCATTTCCGCTGTCAACGAAATTGCCACTGCCATTAACCGCACCCTCGATCTGGGTCAGATTTTGCGGGTAGTAGGCAAGCAAGCCAAATGGCTGCTGGACTTTGAGCACTGTAGCGTTTGCCTGCACAGCAATAACGCTTGCATGACCTTATTTGGCCCGCATATCCCTGTAGATATTTCAGCCCTGACAGAGGGCGGCCCTATTAAAAAAGCTTTCACAACACGTCAACCTCAATTAATTCAACAAGCGGATGCTACTGCTATTTTATCCCCCTACGCTTCGCAGATTATCCTTCCTTTGGAAAGCGAAGGTAAGGTTTTAGGAACCATTAATTTTGCCACAACCAAGCCGGGGGCTTACACTCAAGAAGACTTGCGGATTGGCTATCTTTTGGCTTTGCAACTATCCTCAGCCATCCGCAATGCTGAACGCTTTAAAGAGATAAATAATCTGTATTCCGAGCTCGATGCCGAAAAGCACAAATCTGACCAGCTACTGTTGAATGTGCTCCCGCTTGAAATTGCCGAGGAGCTCAAAAATAACGGCAAAGTGGAACCACTTTATTATGATAACGTATCGGTTTTATTTACTGACTTTAAAGGCTTTACTCAGTTATCTGAAAAAATGACGCCGCGAGAGTTGGTTGACGAACTAGATTATTGTTTTTCTTATTTCGATCGCGTGATGGATAAATACTCTATGGAAAAACTGAAGACTATTGGCGACAGCTATATGTGCGCGGCGGGAATTCCTACCCCTCGCCAAACACACGCCTTTGACGCTGTACTTGCTGCCATAGAAATTCGACAGTTCATGGCTTTGCGAAAAATACAGAAAGCTCAACAAAATATCCCTTATTGGGATATCCGCATTGGCATTCATTCAGGCCCAATACTTGCTGGGGTAATTGGCAATAAAAAGTTTTCCTATGATGTCTGGGGAGATACAGTCAATACTGCATCTCGGATGGAATCTTCCGGCGTACCTGGAAATATCAATATCTCTCATGCAACCTTTGAATTCGTTAAAGATTTTTTTGAATGCGAATACCGAGGAAAAATTTATGCTAAAAATAAGGGCGAATTGGATATGTATTTGGTTCGCCATCTTAAATAAATTTGCGAATGGCTAATTGCTAAGGGAAAAGGGCTAAGCGAGCAGTTATTCGATTTTAGATTTTAGATTTTAGATTTTAGAATGGGGAAGTGGGAATTAGTGATTACTACCACGGTTTGGATCACTGGCCTACAGTTGCAGTTTTTTTAACGGGCGTTAGATATGGAAATAAAACTCAACTATGAACTGAGAATATATCGATCGAAGTTTTTTCTCAGAGGAGCGGTATTGTATCGCAGTGCCCCCAAGCTATATTAAAATGATCGAGTTGTATATTTTAAATTTTAATTATTTATGAGTATTTGGCAAGCCGATTTTTACCGCCGTCCTCTCCAAGACGAAACTGGCAAACCACTCTGGGAACTCTTAATTTGCGACTCGGAAGGCAGTTTTCAATTTAGCGCTGTTTGCCGCCAGGGGGACGCAAATTCCACTTGGCTAGCTTCGCAGTTGCAGCAGCAAGCTCAAACCCAAAATTTGCCCGAATTGATTCAAGTATTTAGGCCTCAGTCTCTGGGCTTAATCGAAGCGGCGGGCAAAGTTTTGGGTGTCAAGGTAGAAGCGACTCGGCGCACTGCGGCTCTGAAATTGCTGCTGCAACAACGCGCAAAGGAATATTCGAGTATGCCTAATTATACAGGTGAAACTTACAGTGCGATCGCCCTTGACTCGCCGCCGCCGGTGCCTTTACCCGAAAACCTCTGGGGCGATGGCTGGCGTTTTGCTTCCCTACCCGCCGGCGACATTGAAGATGCTTTCCAAGGGCGTCCCCTGCCAATTTTGGAAATGCCAGAATTGCTGTTACCGCTGAATTTGGGCTTGGCCTCAACAGTACCCGTACCGGGAGTTGTAATTGACGGCGGACGCCAGTCTATGCGGTTGGCTAGATGGCTTCAGGATGCCAAACCTTTTGCTTTGAATTATATCGCTGGAGAACCCGACGGATTGATATTGGAAGCTGGGTTAGTAGAGAGGTGGGTTGTGGCTACTTTTGAAGATAGCGAGGTGAAAGCTGCGGCCCAAATTTACCAACAGCGTAAGCAATTAACTAAAGGATTACATTTTTTGTTAGTCCAGCCCGATGATAGTGGCATGACTTATACAGGCTTTTGGCTGTTAAATTTTGAGCGATAAAATGTAAATAATATTATTTATGAGGTCGATCGCGCGCCGAAAAATAGTAAAACACCGCCCGAATTCACTTCCCGCCGATACAGACTCAAGCATAAATTTTAAAACAGCTTCTTGAGTCAGCAAGAGATAGTGCTGCGAAGTTATTCTACAACTAAAATCAATCCGTTTCGGATGCCCTGACACACTCGGTTGATGTGAGAGTGGTCTTTTTCGTTAAGACCTTTCTCGGATAGCATTGCTGACTTCAGCAGCCGTCTGTCAAGGGGGGTAATTTGGCGAAAAGCAAAAATGCGCTGGACGATCGCCTCGATCGTGATTTTGGGGACGTTACCAGAACTGACTGTCATGGTCTTAACACGCTAAAAGTAGGTAACAGAACTGTGTATCTTTATTTTTAAAGATTTTGTGAAGTTGCTTGGTGATTATGATCACAGAATTTTTGTGACAAAATAGTGTATACAGGGTGACTTTTGTCAGGAAATCTTCAATTATAGGAAATCTTCAATTATCTTTATCCCAACTTAACGATGGCCCGATAGAATCACTGTTGTAAAACTCCAGCAGAGGGTAAAAATGGCACAAGCAAAAATCGGAATTATCGGCGGCAGCGGTTTGTATAAAATGGAGGCCCTCAAAGATATTGAAGAGGTGAAAATTGATACACCTTTTGGAGCGCCATCGGATGCCGCAATTGTGGGAAAATTGGACGGTACGCCAGTAGCATTTCTGGCTAGACACGGCCGCAACCACACTTTTTTGCCCTCAGAAGTGCCATATCGCGCAAATATTTATGCAATGAAGAGTTTGGGAGTTGAGTATTTAATCTCAGCGTCGGCGGTTGGTTCTCTGAAAGCAGAGGCGAAACCTTTAGATATGGTAGTGCCCGATCAGTTTATCGATCGTACAAAAAATCGAGTTTCTACCTTTTTTGGAGAAGGAATAGTCGGTCACATCACTTTCGGCGATCCGGTTTGCGGCGAATTGGCTAAAGTGTTAGCAAGTGCGATCGAATCTTTGAACCTCCCCGACGTTACCCTCCACCGGGGCGGCACTTACGTCTGCATGGAAGGCCCCGCATTTTCCACAAAAGCAGAATCCCACCTTTACCGCAGTTGGGGGGCGACAGTCATCGGGATGACTAATTTGCCGGAAGCAAAATTAGCCAGAGAAGCAGAAATTGCCTACGCAACTTTAGCATTAGTCACAGACTACGACTGCTGGCATGAGGATCACGACAGCGTAACTGTAGAAATGGTAGTTGCAAACTTGCACCGCAATGCCGCAAATGCCCAAAAAGTTATTCAAGAAACAGTACGGAGGTTAACAGAAAATCCCCCCGTTTCCGAGTCGCATTCAGCTTTGAAATATGCAATTTTGACTCGGCTGGATCAAGTGCCGGCCGCAACTAAGGAGAAAATGGGTTTGCTATTGCAGAAGTATTTGTAGTTGAAATTAAGTTGCAATCATTAGGTTATAGGTGATTCCCCATGTGTAAGGTGTGCAGCGCGCACCCTACATCATGGGGAGAAGGCAGAAATATTTGTATATCTAGCATTCGTCCTGAGTCAAGAGTCAGAAGTCAGGAGTAAGATCCATTTCCTATCAACTTTTTTAACAATAGACATCTCCGAAAATATCCAAAGCTCTTCTCTAGCTACTTTTGAATCTCTCGCACTAGGAAGCACCCCGATTTTGCAAACAGTCGTTTTTTATGCAGGGGCAGCGATCGAGCTACCACTGCAGTGATATATGAGCAATAATGGCAAGATAAGGTCGCAACTGCTGCACAGAAAGCCCAAAAGCTCAAAACGGACAATTTAAACTATGCTTGGCATTCCTGGATATCAGATTTTCTCCCAAATCTATGAAAGCGCGAATTCCTTGGTTTATCGCGGAATTCGCGATCGCGATTCGCTACGTGACGGCTACGCCGAACGCCTACCGATCATCCTCAAGCTGCTGAAAGAAGAATTGCCAACGCCAGCACAACTGCTCAGATACCAGCAGGAATACCAAATCAGTCAAACTCTGAATTTTTCAGGCTTTGTTAAAGCTTACAGCTTAGAAAAATATCATAATTCTCTTGCCATCGTCTTCGAGGATGATGGCGCTGAATCTTTAAGTTTATGGCGGCAGCAACATCAAATAACCTTAGCGAAATTTCTCCCCATCGCGATCAAAACTGTCGAGATTTTGGGTCAGATTCACAGCGCTAATATTATCCACAAAGACATTAACCCATCTAATATAATTATCAACCCCAAAACCGGGCAAGTCAAAATTATTGACTTCGGCATTTCGACAGTCTTGTCTATAGAAAATCCTACCCTAAAAAGTCCCAATGTTTTAGAAGGAACTTTAGCTTATATCGCACCCGAACAAACCGGAAGAATGAATCGCGCCATTGATTATCGCGCTGATTTTTATTCCCTGGGCGCTACTTTTTACGAACTGCTAACCAATCAACTGCCTTTTGAAGGTAATGACGCGATTGAATTAGTACACTGTCACATCGCTAAACAACCCATTCCGCCCCAAGAACTCAATCCAGAGATTCCTAAACCTGTTTCAGATATCGTAATGAAGCTGTTAGCAAAAACCGCCGAAAATCGATATCAAAGCGCTTGGGGAATTCAAGCAGATTTAGAGTTATGTCTCACTCAACTGCAAACTCAAGGCAAGATAGAAGACTTTACTATTGGTCAGCACGATATTTCAGATAAGTTTCAAATTCCTCAAAAACTTTACGGCCGAGAAACAGAAATAGAAAGCCTGCTGGCGGCATTTGAGCGAGTTGCCGGTAGCTTGCAGGAAGAAGCAGAAAGTGTAACCTCAGAAACTCAGCCCTCCCCCAACAGCCGACCACATTCCGAAATGATGTTAGTATTCGGATATTCCGGCATTGGCAAATCAGCATTAGTTCAAGAAATTTACAAACCCATTACCCGAAAAAAAGGTTATTTCATCGCCGGGAAATTTGACCAGTTTCAGCGAAATATTCCTTACAGCGCCGTCATTAAAGCCTTTCAAGAATTAGTGCGGGAGTTGCTCGCAGAAACAGAAGCTAAACTCCAACAGTGGCGCGAAAAAATATTAACAGCAGTTGGAGTTAACGGTCAAGTCGTTATTGATGTAATTCCCGAATTAGAATTGATAGTTGGCAAGCAGCCAGAATTATCCGAACTTCCTCCCGCTGAATCGCAAAATCGGTTTAATTTAGTCTTGCATAACTTCATCCGCGTATTTTGCAAGCCCGAACATCCCTTAGTCATGTTTCTCGACGATTTGCAGTGGGCAGACTCCGCAAGTTTGCAGATGCTTCAATTGATAATCACCGACCCAGATATGCAATATCTGTTTCTGATTGGGGCTTATCGGGATAACGAAGTCAGTGCAGCCCATCCGCTGATGTTAACAATTAATGAGATTCAGAAAACGGGATGCGTTATTAATTCAATTTCCCTCTTACCTTTAAAGTTAAATGATGTCAATCATTTAATTGCAGATACTCTTAAATGCGATCTCGAAAAAGCCCTGTCCTTAGCAGAGTTAGTCCTGCAAAAAACTCAAGGCAATCCCTTTTTTATTAACGAGTTTCTCAAATCACTTTATGCTGAGAAACTGTTGAAATTTGGAGTAACCTCTCCGAAGCTTGGGGGGGCCAAGGGAGGCTGGCAGTGGGATTTAGAGCAAATTCAAGCCAAGGGAATTACTGATAATGTAGTCGAGCTGATGGCAGGAAAAATTCAAAAACTGTCGCCGGAAACACAGCAACTATTAAAATTGGCTGCTTGCATTGGCAATCAATTTGACGTAAAAACCTTGGCGATTGTTAGTGAAAATTCAGTCAAAGCAACTAACGGGAAACTTTTGGAAGCAGTTAGGGAAACTTTAATTATTCCCGTGGGAAATGATTACAAATTTCTCGAATTAGAGCAAAATTCAGAAGATTTAACTGTTTATTACAAATTTTTGCACGATCGCGTGCAGCAAGCCGCCTATTCTCTAATTCCCGAACCAGAAAAGCAAGTTGTCCGCTACCGAGTCGGACAACTTTTGTTGGAAAATACTGCGCCGGAACAGCGAGAACAGAAAATCTTTGATATCGTCAATCACCTAAACTTTGGCAGCGAATTAATTACTGCACAGCCGCAGCGCAATGAACTGGCAGCACTAAACCTTTTAGCAGGCAAAAAAGCCAAAGTTTCGGCTGCTTATAAATCAGCACTGGATTACTTCGCGGCGGGCAGGCAATTATTAAGTGCAGACAGTTGGCAAACCCAATACGACTTAACCCTGAATATCTACGAAGAAGCAGCAGAAGCCGCTTATATTAGTACCGATTTCGAGCAGATGGAGGAATTAGCAACTCCCGTGCTGCAACAAGCTAAAACAGTGTTAGACAAAGTAAAAGTCTATCAAGCAAAAATTCTCGCTCAGTTAGCGCAAAGCCAGTTCCGGCAAGCAGTAGACACAGCTTTATCAGTGCTAGAACTGTTAGATATATATTTTCCCAAACACCCCAATCCGACAGATATTGAGGCGGCGCTGCAAGCAACTCAGGCAGCCCTAACAGGCAGAGAAATCGAAGATTTAATCGATTTGCCGCCAATGACAGCACCAGACAAATTAGCAGCCATGCAAATGATATCAAGCACCTTTGCTGCTGCCTATTTTTCCTTTCCTCAAATCCTGCCGCTGTTTGCGTTTAAACAAGTCAATTTATCGATAGAATACGGCAATGCTCCCTATTCTTTGCCAGGTTATGCTAATTGTGGACTGCTTTTGAGCGCGATTTTCAATGACATCGAATCTGGTTACAGATTTGGCGAACTGGCTTTAAATTTGCTGGACAGGATTAACTCCAACGAAGTCAAAGCAGAAACACTTCACATTGTGAATGGCTTTGTCAAACATTGCAAAGAATCGGTCCGAAAAACTTTAAAACTGTCGCAGGATGCTTGCGCGATCGGCTTGGAAACGGGAGATATAGAATATGCCTGTCACGCGGCTAGTATGTATGCCTTGCACGCATATTTCATCGGCAAAGAATTAACAGAACTTGAACGAGAACTAGCTGCCTACAGCGACATGATGCGCCAACTAAAGCAAGAAGCAGATTTGAATTTTAATGAAATCTATCGGCAGGCAGTTCTCAATTTAATAGAGGACTCCGAAAATCCCTGTAAATTAATCGGTGAAGCTTATAACGAAGACATCCAGTTGCCAATGATGGTGCAAGCCAAAAATCGCAGTGCGGTTTACATTATTTACTTGCAAAAAACCATTCTCTGCTATCTCTTTGGAGAATTTGCTGAAGCTGTAAAATATGCTGACTTAGCAGCAAAAGACTTAGCAGGAGTAGTTGGTTCGCTTCTCGCTCCTCTCTTTTATTTCTACGATTCTCTCGTGCGACTTGCGGTTTACTTTGATGTCAGCCAGAGCGATCGCGAACAAATGTTAGAACAAGTAACCGTTAATCTGGATAAACTGAAAGTATTGGCAACTCACGCACCGATGAATTACTTGCAGAAAGTAGAACTAATAGAAGCAGAATTGTGCCGCATTAAAGGGGAAAACTTTGAAGCAATGGACTGGTACGATCGCGCGATAGCCACCGCTGGAGAAAACGAATACATCAACGAAGAAGCCCTCTCCTACGAACTAGCTGCCAAATTTTACTTATCTAAAAATAAGACATTGATTGCCAATACCTACCTGCAAAATGCCCGCTCTTACTATCTCCGCTGGGGTGCAGCCGCCAAAGTTAAAGACTTAGAAAAGCGCTACCCTCAGCTATGGCTGAGACAAACATCAACAGGTACAAACCTTTCTGCCATAACCACCACATCCCTTCCGCCAACCTCGACAGGCAGCAGCAACTCGTTTATGCTGGATTTTACCACAGTAATCAAAGCATCGCAAGCAATATCCGGCGAAGTAGTATTAGCATCCTTACTGTCAAACTTAATTAAACTTACCATTGAAAATGCCGGAGCTCAAAAAGGTTTTCTCATCTTGCTAAACAGCAGGGGCGAACTCAGAATTGAAGCTGCCGGGGACGTTGACGGTTCCGTCCAAGTCTTGCAATCTCTTGCTGTTAATAAGAGTGAGAATCTCCCGACATCTATTATCAATTATGTCGCAAGAACTCAGTCAGATGTAGTTTTAAACGATGCCGTCCGCGAAGGAACCTTTACCGCAGAGCCTTATATTGCAATTAATCAACCTAAATCAGTCTTGTGCGCGCCCATCATCAATCAAGGCAAACTCATCGGCATTTTGTATCTAGAAAACAATCTCGCAACTGGCGCTTTTACAGCAGACAGATTAGCAGTATTGAGCATAATTTCTGCCCAAGCTGCTATTTCCCTAGAAAATGCCCAACTTTATCAAACCCTCGAACAAAAAGTAGAAGAACGCACCGCACAATTAGCCCAAGCTAATAGAGAAATATTGCTTTTGAACGAACGGCTAAAAGTAGAAAACCTTCGCATGAGTGCCGAACTAGACGTAACCCGCCGCCTGCAACAAATGATTTTGCCTCAACAGCAGGAATTAGAGTCAATTGCAGGGCTAGAAATAGCTGCATTCATGGAACCGGCTGATGAAGTTGGCGGTGACTACTACGACGTACTAAATCACGGGGGTAAAGCCACAATTGGCATCGGCGACGTGACAGGACACGGTTTAGAAAGCGGCGTGTTAATGATTATGGCACAAACAGCAATTCGCACTTTGTTGGTTCACAATGAAACCGACCCAGTTAAATTATTGCAGACAGTCAACCAAACGCTTTTTGACAACGTAGAGCGCATGAATTGTGGTAAAAGTATGAGCCTTTCTTTGCTGGAATATCGGGGGGACAACATCCTGCGTTTGAGCGGACAGCACGAAGAGGTGATTGTCGTGCGTTCCAGCGGCGAAGTAGAGCGGATTGATACCATGGAGTTAGGCTTTCCCATCGCCTTGGAACCAGATATTGCTGATTTCATTGCTACTACTGAAATACAATTGAATGCGGGGGATGTTGTCGTACTCTACACAGATGGAATTACCGAAGCTTTTGATATGAAGAAAGATCAATACGGTATCGAGCCCTTGATTGAAGTTGTTGTCCTTAACAGGGAACAGTCAGCAACAGAAATCAAGCAAGCTGTTATTGACGACGTGCGGCGATACATGGGGGAGCAAAAAGTATTTGATGACATTACTTTGGTAGTAATCAAACACAAGTAAGTAGGTAGGCACAAATAAACCTTGCTGTATAACCGAATGTACAACTGCCAGAACCGAAAGCCAATAGCTTTGTTTCACTCGCTTTTGACTACTTAAAGCAGATTCTATGTTTATGAAGTACCCCCGCCTATCGTTCTATCCCCGTAGGGAAAAGGCGAAAACCTTTGTCCCTAAACTTCATAAACCTGGAATAGGCTGTATGTATTTTCTTACTCATCTACTTAGTTCCGCTCAATTAATCAACTGCTTGAATGCGTCGTGTTCGCGAATCTTCTCCAAATCAGCTTCACTTTTTGCCAACTCTTTACACACATTCGGATTGAGATTGAGGGCGCGCTTTAAATTTTCAATTGCTAATTCAATTTTACCTTGCAGTGCATAACATCGGGCTTTATTGTACCAAATTCTGTAAAAATCAGGTCTAATTTTAGCAGCATTGTCGTAGGAAGCGATCGCAGCTTCGTATTTTTGCAATTTAGAGAGTGCAACGCCTCGATTGTTCCAAGCGTCAGTATAATCATTTTTAATTTGTAGGGCTTGATTGTAAGAAATTACTGCTTGTTCGTACTCCTGCATTTTGGAAAAAGCAACGCCTCGGTTGTTCCAAGCATCGGCATAATCTGGTTTGGCTTGAATTGCTTGTTCGTAACAGCCGATCGCCTCCTGGTACTTCTGCAACTCCAACAATACCACGCCTCGATTGTTCCAAGCATCGGGATAATTCGGACGAATTGTAGTAGCTTGTTCGTAAGAGGCGATCGCCTCTGGATACCGCTGCATTCTTGTGAGCACTACTCCCCGGTTATTCCAAGTATCGGCTAAATCCGGCTGAATTTGCAGGGCCTGATTGTAAGCAGCGATCGCATCTTCATAACGGTTTTCAAAGAAACAAGCATCTCCCTGTTTAGCATAGTCGCCGGCCGTCAATAACTGTTGGTAATTGCCATAGTTAACCGGAGCAAATTCTTGAATTTGGGCATCGGGGAATAACAGGTCTGTTTCTACCTCTGCGGGGTGACTTTGCTGTTGAATTTCGCCTAAGATAATTTCAGCGTCCGAAATTAATAGTTTTAATTGAGAGATTGTATCGTAATGAAGACTTTCTATTTCTTGGCGAGCAATTGTTGTCTGCTTCGACAATTTGCTCAACAGAAACCACACACCGACTCCAGCTGCTGTCGGAAACAAAGTTAAGGCAATTATCAGCCCGTTCAGCAGTACGGCTGTGCGCCCGAAAGCAATGTCAACTTCTTCTTGAACTCGATCGCGAATTTCGTCTTTCAGTTGCTGCTGTGGGAATTCCTGCTGAACCAAAAGTGCCGCCACCCTCGGTTCAGATGCAGAAACGTTACTGGCGCAGACTAGAATAGTCGAAAGGGCGATCGGGCTAATACTTTTTGTAAAGATACTTGACAAACGCATTGCCTTAGTGATACGCACCTGAGTTGCGATTTCCATGTGTCAAGAGATGCTGATAACGATGATCCCAGACTAGCCCATTTGTTCAAAAACTATTAAATACAGGATATCTGTTGTGCAGCCCCCTTCGATCAAATTGCTGACGCAAGAATTGCTAGACGAAATTGCCGCTTCCTCCCGCCGCAGTCCCCGCCAGCGACAAAACTACAATTTCCACGACGATTTGTCTGAAAAAGTGCAGCGGTTTGTCAACGTGTTGCAACCGGGCACTTACGTCCGCCCTCACCAACACCTGCGCCCGCCTGGAGTTAAGGGTTTTGAGTTTTTTGCCGTGATTCAAGGAGAAGTCGGTATTGTTATTTTGAACGAAAACGGTCAAATCCTGCGCTCTTTGCGAGTCAGCGCGGCCGGCCCGACTCGCGCTGTCGAACTTCCAGAGGGTACTATCCACACGTTAGTAGCTTTGACACAGGATACTGTGATTTTGGAGTTTAAGGAAGGGCCTTACGACGGGGCGGCGGATAAAGACTTTTTGGCAGGTTTTCCTGCGGAGGGAACTGCGGCGGCGCGAGAATTAGTCTTGATTTGGGAAGCCGAATTTAACACTTGACTCATGACTGATGACTGTTGACTGTTGACTGTTAACTGTTGACTGTTGACTGTTAAAAATCTAAAATCTAAAATCTAAAATCTAAAATCTAAAATCGAGCGACTGATTACTAATTACTGATGAATCTAATTGTCGTCATCCGATTGTATAAATCCGGGGCGGTGCGAATGATTTTTCTCAGAAGCTCATCCGTCACCCAAAAGACGAGGGGAAACGAAAATGTTTTGCTGAATTCGCTGCATAATAGGTTGGTAGAAACCAGCAATCGATCGATCGTCTCCACTGATTCCAAACCGAGGAGCATTAAAGCTGGAGGCTTTTCGCCGTCTATTTCTGCTGCGATCGTCCTGTAAAGAGTTGTCGCCGATTTGGGCAAAAACAGTTGCCGCGGTTTCACGGAACAATTTGCTTGCAGCCGATCGACTATTTGCTGCCGCAAAGCCAGCGAGTTGCAGTTAACTAAAACAAAAGAAAAGTAACCTTGGGAAAGACGGAGCGCCCGAATTAAAGTTGAGAACGACCGCTCGTTATATTTAGCTGAGTCGTACTTAGTTCCATCGTCTTTAGCTGTATTTTCTGAGCTTTGCTCGACACACATAAATTGCATATTTTTTATCTAGTTTTAGAGATTTTCTAGATTAAATGATGTTTCTAAAGAAAATGTGAAGATTGAAAATTTATTTTTCCTTTAAAAACTTTTGGGCATTATACCATGGTTTTAAATTAATATCAATAGTCCGATCGGAATAGTCCGATCGACTGATTTGGCTTGAACCACTCAAAAAGCACCTGCGACGGCACAACAAAAGTATAGCCACAGACCGAAGGCAGAAGCATATTTCGCAAGGGTTTTAGCAATTAATAACGTTCTAAATATCTGGCACGATTGGTTGATAAAATGTAATTAAAAATACAAAAAAATCACCGAAAATTCTCAGCCAGCGGCAAAGTAAACCAAAAACTTGCCCCAGCACCGGGAGTGCTAATTACACCAATTTGGCCGCCGTGAGCGCCAATAATTTGGCGACAAAGATATAGACCCAAACCCAAACCGACGGAGTGTCGAGATCGATCGCCCCTAACGTAAAGGTCAAAAAGATGTTCGCACTGTTCCGGCAATATTCCCGCCCCGTCATCTTCCACGGTACAGTAAATCATCCTACTTCCGGAATTGGGGATTGGGGATTGTGGATTGGTAATCGGTAATTTGTCGATGTCTTGTTTTGCTGTGCTTTGATTTATAATTAATTTCCCCGCCTTAATTACTTCAGCCGAAACTGTTAAATTCAATCCCGGCAGATTGTGTTTCAAAGCATTAGCAATTAAATTAGAGAACACACGCCACAACTGAGTTTTGTCCGCCTTCACGGCTGGCAAATCATCCGGAACCAAATTTTTAAAAGTAGCTTTCCCCTCATTTATTAAAGGCTCCAAATCGGTCGCAGCAGCCTCAACTACCGCCCTCAAATCAACCGATTCGCAGTGCAAAACCAAACCGCGCAATTCCCCGGCGTGAACTTCCAACAGCGAATTTATCAACCGCAACTGCTGCTCGCTACCTTGAATCATCCGCTCCAAAATTGAACGGGGAATTGTGATCGCATCCCCGGTTTTCGTCTGCCAATTTTTCAGCACCATTAACATTCCCGCCACCGGGTTTCGCAAGTCGTGAGAAAGAGCGTGGATAAACAGCCGCAGTGATTCTTGTGCCTGTTTGCGCTGCGTGATATCCTCAATTAAACCCTCATAATAAAGCAGGGAGCCGCTGCTGTCCCGTACCGCCCGCGCCTTCTCAGAAATCCAGACAATACTGCCGTCTGAGCGGTAAATTTTAGATTCAAAATCCGATACTGTGCCGCTTTTCTCGATCGATCGCAAAAACTCATTTCTGCGAGCCGGATCGACATACAACTGCCGATCAATATCAGTAAACTTTGCCGTCACTTCTTCGGGAGAATCGCAGCCGTAAATCCGCGCCAAAGCTGGATTTGCAGTAATGTAGCGGCCGTCGGGAGTGCTTTGAAAAATTCCCTCGCCGGCATTCTCAAAAATGCTACGGTACTTCGCCTCCGCCACCTCCAACTGCTGGTAAGCAGATTCCAACTCACGCCTGGTACTAAACTCTTTGCGTTGCAGACATTCGTACCAATAAACCGACAAATCGCAAATCAAACAAAACCAAAACAAATATAAGTAAAACCCGGTCAACTTAAAAGGAGTATACTTAGCAAAACTTAGATTTAAAACCAAATTTATTCCGACGTGGCAACACAAAACGCCGAGTTGAGAAATCAGGTGGAGGCGCCAGCGGACGGGCATCAGCGTAGCTTGGATCAGAAACGCTAAACTCCAGGTAAAAATGGGTAATTCCCCGGCTTGTGCGACAGCTAGCCCAAGCTGTACAACCACCGTCAGCGACCATGAAAAACCCAAAAATAGCAAACCGGGATAGCGCTGTCCGAAGGAGGTTTTTTGCAACACAAAACAGGTCAACAAACCCAATTCTACAGCAGCGCTCGTGTACAAATAAACACTTTTAAACTCCTGGTCAGCGAAGAATCTTTCGCCCAGAAAATACACAGTTATTGTCAAGGCAAAAAAGATGGCAATTCCGACAGCAGGGCGCAGCCGATCTCGGAGGAAGCGATCGCGCCACACCTCATAAACCGTTAACCCCTGAACTGATTTTGCATTGCCCAAATAGTTCATACCATTTTATATTTTAGATTGTAGATTTTAGATTGAGAAAGATAGATCGTCCGAGTTGACAGCAGGCAGGGAAAACCAGAAAGTCGAGCCACCTCCGCGAGTGCTTTCGACGCCGATTTCGCCCCCGTGAGCTTTAATAATTTGCTTGGAGAGGTACAAGCCCAAACCCAGCCCTGTTAATTGTCGGCTATTAGGGTCGTGAACGTAAAGTTCAAATAGAGATTCCCGCTGTTTGGCGCTGATTCCCACTCCATTATCTGTTACAGTACAGCGAACCATTTTTACGGTGACTCCGGGCAATTTGCTGCCGATATTGCCAATTTGACCCTGATAGCGGGGCAGCTTGCAACTGCCATCGAGGTTAAATGTGGCCAGGGTTTCCTGATTTTTATGGGTGGTTTCGCACACCCCAGGACGATCGCCCGCAGTAGATATCCCATTAGCGATACAGCGGGCGAGCTGAGTATTTTGAGATGTTAAAACCTGTGAATTTACTTCAAAATTTAGCGTTTTTTCAACTTCTATTACCTCGGCTTTAAAAGTGATATTAACTCCCGGATGATTGTGTTTAATAGCATTAGTCAGTAGATTTTCTAGCACGCGCTGCAAGTGTTTGCTGTCGCCATAGACTCTCGGCAAATCCGTCGGTATTTCCTGAGTTAAAGTTGCTTGGTTTTTGGCCAGTATCGGTTCTAAATCGCCAACAAGTGCTGAAGTTAAAGACTGTAAGTGCAGCGGTACAGTATTGATAACAATACCTTTGACCTCGCTAGCGTGAGCGTCGAGCAGGGCATTAACCATAGTCAACTGGTGTTCGCTGCCCTGAACGATGCGCTCCAAAATCGATCGAGAAACCGGAACATCTGGTAGAGAATCAGAGGCCGATTTGTTGAGCAAATTTTTCAGCAGTATTAACATTCCCATAACTGGAGTGCGGAGATTGTGAGAAACTGCGTGCAAAAATAGGTCTTTCAGGCGGTTGCTTTCTTGCAGTTCGTGCATTTTTTGCTGTAGTTGGCCGGTGCGTTCCTCGACTTGAGATTCCAAGTTGGCATTGAGAGCTTTTACCTGTTGTAAAAGTTGGGCTTGCTGAAGAGCGATCGCCACTTGGGTAGCGAGTTTTTCTAACAAATCAATTTCAAATTCCTGCCACTGGCGGGGCCCGGAGCACTGGTTGACGGCCAAGATCCCGAACAATTCATCCCCTAGGACGATCGGCACATTTAACGTCGCTCTAATTTGATAGTCGCCGTATATTTTGGCAACTGCACCGCTGAGTTGAACGCTAGCAGTATCGGAGATAGATCGGACACGGTTGGTGGCATAAAACGTTCTCAAGTTTTCGAGGTGATTCTCATCAGCGAGCACCCACCCGAGAATAGAACGGCATTGGCTTCCCACAGACTCAGCCACAACCTTACCGTACACCGGGCTAGGAAGATGTACCCCGTCCGCGTCCACAATACCGATGAAAGCGCGGTCTGCCTTGAAAAATTGCCGGACTTCGGCAACAGTAGTGTTGAGAATTTCTTCGAGGTCGAGGGAGTTACGAATTCGCAGGGCGATTTCTGAGAGCAAGCGATCGCGATCGGAGGACGCCCGCAAAGCGGTTTCCGCGCGGTGGCGTTCGGTAACGTCTTGGACTGTGGCGGCGATCGCCCCTGACTGAATGGCCGACTGTTCGCAGACAGTGCGTTCGGAGCCGTCTGCCAGCACAATTCGGTAGTTAATGCAATAGGGTTTGCGCTCAAACATAGCTTGGCGCTGCGATCGCGCCACCAATTCTCGGTCTTCTGGATGTACAGCCTGCAAAAAAACTTCAGGTGTGGGTTTGACGGTTCCCGGAGCAAAACCCAAGAGGCGGTAAAGTTCGTCCGACCACCGCAGTTCGCTGTTGGGTGTAGAGTGTTCTGACGATTCCTGAAAGTTCTCAGTTGCGGCGACGGCGGTGCAATTTAAATCCCAATTGCCCAACTGAGCGATGCGCTGAGCGTTCGCCAGACTAGCTTCCCGCGATCGCAGTGCCGCCGCCGTGCGGCGCACCTCCACCAGCGCTTGCTGGCGTTCTGCTACGGCGGCCGCCAACATCAGAGCCACAAGGGCGATCGTACCGGTAAAAGCTTGTAAAAACAAAACCGCTTGTTTGAGATTATCGCTTTTAGCCAAAAACGGGCCACCTCCCTGCACCGCTCCCCAAATCGCGATGTAAGACACGATCGAATAAGCAAAAATCGCTCCCGCCGGTTGAAACCGCAGGGCGGCCCAAACTATCAGAGGAAAAGGCAGATACTCCAGCGGATACTGAGCGATCGCCGCCTGTATTTTCGAGCAAAAAAACAGCCAGCTAACGCTCAGCAAGAGAGTCAACCAGAGCGCTATTTCTGAATAATTAATAATTAAAAATAGAAGATGATAGCGGTTTTCAGTGGCAGAAAATCGGCGGGAATTATTTTTAATGGGTAAGTGGGAATTTTCCCTATTAAAAAATGCTTTTAAACTCGAAATAATCCGAAATTTTCTCTCACCTGTTAAACCTTTATCAATAACAGGCAAGATGCCTGTTCCACAATCAAATTCATCTCTTGTGGAACAGGCATCTTGCCTGTTCCTAAACAAGTAATTGAGAAGAATGAAAGATCTCAGTTTTAGTGGAAATTTAAAACTGTTAACGGCGTGATTCAAAGTCAGCAGCACGGGCGTCACAATCAAAATTCCCATGCCATCTCCGAGCCACGTAGTCCACCAGTTGCGAGAGAAATTGCTCCACTGAGCCCAACCAAAAATGCACGTTCCCAAGTTGCCGAGGATAGAGCCTAGGAAAGTAGACCCGATGACAGCGCCCCCCACTAAAGCCACAACATCTCGCAATCGATCGAGTTTGGTAGAAAATCCGCTCCTAGTCAGCAAAGCCTCTCCAGCCAGCGCTTGCAGGGCGACGCTAAAGGCAGATGTGACAATGACAGCCGACGGTATACCGGCGGTAGAGTTTAACAGCACTGAACCGAGGACAATTCCCGGCCACATCCGTCGCCCTTGCAGTAGCAGTGCTGCTAGAGCAATACCGGCGGGCGGCCACACGGGGGAGGGTTCGGCTTGCACCAGTCCCAGCATCGACACTGCGAGTTTTCCGGTAACAAAGTAGGCCAGGGCCAGGATGCCGGTGTACAGAAGCGTTCGAGTGCGGCGGTTGAGCAGTTTCATGTTTAGGTGCGATCGAATCCTCCATTCCTAGTTTTTAATTTAGGCGGCATTGGGGCGATCGAACTTCCTCCTGACGACTCACCTGACTGGGGGAGTGGGAAGTTGACTGTTGACTGTTGACTGTTGACTGTTGACTGTTGACTGTTGACTGTTGACTGTTGACTGTTGACTGTTGTTATTCGTAGCAGCTACCCACTAACTAATGACTACTGACCAATGACTAATGACTTGTTAAAATCCAAAACTCCGCTTGCCATCCGGCTTAACAGTAAGCCAATTGGTCTTTGCCATTGCCAGTTGTTCCTCAGAAACTGTAGCGTTCGTAAGATTCGCCCCGCACAAATTTGCTCCCCGCAAATTCGCCTTAGTCAAATAAGCCCCCGTCAAGTCAGCACCTCGGAAATCCGCCCCTTCAAAATTGGCAGTGCTGCAATAAGCCTCAGTCAAGTTAGCATCTCGCAAATTCGCCTGAATTAACCTCGCGTGACCCAAATTCGCCCCCGACAAATCCGCTGCTTGCAAATTTGCCTTCACCAACCTAGCCTGATAAAAATTCCCCCCCGCTAACTGCGCTTTTTGCAGTTGCAGGCCAGACAGTTCGCAGTCAGAAAAATCGCGCTTTCCTTTAAAATATGCCGATCGCACGCTGTTGGGGTCCCACTTAGGAGCAACTTTCGATAGTTTTGACGCTGCTAAATTGCCGCTAGAAGGTCCAACGGTTCCGAAAGTTCTGCCGGACTCAGCCAGAGTTCGGGAAACTCTCGGCTGCATCCCCGTGTTCCCGGATTGGGTGAAGGAAGTTCTACCAGCGCGCGTGTGGTTCGATCGTAAATCTTGATTAATTTTGCTCCTCGGCGGTGACCACGAAGAACCCTCGTCATTAAATATTGTCGGTTCTTCAACTGTACGAGAAGAGCCGTTGAATTGAGTTGCTAAGCCATCGACAAGACTTGGGTCTTCAAATTGGCCCGAGAGAGCTCTGAGGACATCTGCTGCCGATTGGAAGCGGTGCCCAACCATCGGCTTCAGCATTTTTTCGAGAATCCGCGCAAAATTTGCACTCACCTGAACGTGGGGCTGCCAAACAATTTCGCCGGTTACTCCATCAAAATCTAAATCCTTGGGCGATTTTCCTGTCAGCAAGTACAAGCAAGTCATACCCACCGCGTAGATGTCGCTGGCAAATATCGGCCGCAGCGCCATTTGTTCCGGGGGGGCAAAACTAAATGTGCCGACTGAAAATTTCGTGTTGGCGCTTTGGTCGGCGGGGTCTAATAATATTGTTTGGCTAACTTGGTCTTTTACCGCTCCGAAGTCAATCAGAACTAAGTGGCTGTCTTGAACTCGGCGAATAATATTTGCGGGTTTGATGTCTCGGTGAATTACTCCTTGGCTGTGGATATATTGCACTACTGGCAGAATTTCTAATAGAAATTTTTTAACATCCGATTCGTTGAAACGGCCTGACTGCTTGACTTCTTGTTTCAAAGTCGAGCCTTTAACATACTCTTGAACTAAGTAAAATTGCTGTTCCGTTTCAAAATAGTCTAGCAGCCTCGGTACTTGCGGGTGGTCGCCCAGTTGGCCGAGGGTTTTCGCCTCTCGCTTGAATAATTCCCGCGCCATCTCTAAAACTCGCGGCGACGAACTACTGGGTCGCAGTTGCTTGACCACGCAACTCGGTTGACCGGGCAAAGAGATGTCTTTTGCCAGAAATGTAGCTCCAAAACCTCCTTGTCCTAACGGTTCAATGACTTGGTAGCGAGCGCGCAGCAATAACCGCGCACCGCAAGTCTGACACTGAATAATAGAGTCAGCAGGGTTTTGAGGATGGGGACAGCCCGGATTTACGCAGTAGCTCATATTGATTGAGTTTGCCTATGTTGTTCTGATCTTGTCAGCGTCGCTCGACTGCACAAATAGCCTGTTCCTGCTTCTGGTAGACATACTAATCTATCAGTTTTCGGCAGGTCGTGCCTTCGATTGCGAATTGGAATTGCACCTAAGTCTTTTATGCCGATATCTTTTCCCTATTTTGATTATCTCGCTGGTCTGAGTTTTTTCGGTTGATTATCCTTGAAGATAGTTTAAAGACTTGCTAAAGTTGTGCTTTTTTGTGTAAAGTCTTTCTAAACTTAGGTGCTTTTTGCGTTGTTAGATGTCTCTAGCATACCTCATTCTCTGAATAAGAATGCTACTCATCCCCCATTAGACATCTACCTTTAGACATATTCCTCCTTTTGGCTTATGTGTACTATGTCAGTCTTGACAAAATTCAATTAGTATGCTATTAAAAGCTTTCCCGAATAAATTCTGGGACTCAAAAGTCGTAGCCTGTCGGCGGGGACTTTTGACTAATAACTACCGAGCACTGACAACTAACTCCTGACTAAATTATGCGTATATCTCTAAAGTGGCTCCGGGAATTGGTGGATGTGGCGATATCCCCGGAAGAATTAGCCGAAACCCTGACAATGGCTGGGTTTGAAGTGGAAGAAATTGAAGACCGCCGCCCGTGGGCAAGCGGCGTAGTTTTGGGCAAAATAATTGCCTGCGAACAGCATCCGAATGCAGACAAATTGAGAGTTTGTCAAGTGGATGTGGGTTCCTCAGAAGCTTTGAATATTGTTTGCGGCGCACCGAACGCTAGGGCAGACATTTACGTGCCTGTCGCTGTTGTTGGCACTTATTTATCGACTATTGATTTAAAGATTAAACCTGCTAAATTGCGGGGCGTTCCTTCCGAAGGAATGATTTGTTCTCTGGCGGAATTGGGACTATCTAAAGAGTCAGCCGGGATTCACATTTTCGATTTAGAAAATCCCGAATTGGGCAGCGATATTCGCCCGCTTTTGGGTTTAGATGACGTAATTTTAGATTTGACAGCAACTGCCAACCGTGCAGATGCTTTGAGCATGGTGGGCGTGGCGCGGGAAGTGGCGGCGCTGACTGGGGCGAGTTTGAGAATTCCCGAAGCGAATGGTGTGGCGATTGAGGGCAAAGAAAGTCCTGGTTTGGCAGTAGAAATATCAGAACCGCAAGGATGCCCGATTTACATCGGCACGGCAATTGAAGGTGTAAAAATTGCTGCTTCTCCAGCTTGGTTGCAGCAGCGGTTGCAGGCGGCGGGAGTGCGGCCAATTAATAATGTGGTTGACGTAACTAATTACATTTTATTGGAATGGGGACAACCGCTGCACGCTTTCGATCGCGATCGCCTACAATCTTTCACGGGTACTCAAGATATCAGCATCGGCGTCCGCTTTGCCAAAACAGGCGAATCCTTCAAAACTTTGGACGGACAAAACCGCAATTTGCAAGCTCAAAATCTGTTAATTACTGCTAGCGACAAACCAGTTGCCTTAGCTGGGGTAATGGGTGGCGAAGATACGGAAGTTCACGAAGGAACGCAAAATTTAGTCTTGGAAGCCGCGATTTTTGACCAGGCAACGATTCGCCGTTCTGCGCGCGCTCAAGGCCTGCGTAGCGAGGCATCGATCCGCTACGAGCGGGGGGTGAATCAGGCGGCCTTGGCGACGGCCTGCAACCGCGCTGTCGCCCTAATTTTGGAGTTGGCTGGAGGCACTGCGACGGGGCAGAAAACGGCGAGTTCCGGCGAGGATTTGAGTTTTTCGCGATCGCTCGAATTGCGTTTAGATCGAGTAAATCTGGTTTTGGGACAGTTGAAAAGAGGAGAAACGGGCGGTTCTAAATATCTGGAACCGGAAGAGGTAAAAAATATTCTCACAGCCTTGGGATGCGAAGTTGTTCCGACGGAAAAAGAGCGGGTTTGGAATGTGACTGTGCCGCCTTACCGCTACCGCGATTTAGAAAGGGAAATTGATTTAATTGAAGAAGTTGCCAGACTCCACGGTTATGACAATTTCTGCGATACTTTGCCCAGCCAAACGGAACCCGGTTACTTGTCAGTAGAATATGCGGCAATTCGGAATGTGCGATCGGCTTTTCGTGCGGCCGGTTTGACGGAACTGATGCACTATTCTTTGGTGAAAACTGAGGGAGATAATCAGGTTGTACTGGCGAACCCGTTGTTTGTGGAGTATTCGGCTTTGCGGACAGAAATGCTGTCGGGTTTGATTGATGCTTTCCAGTACAATTTGGAACAGGGAAATGGCGCACTAAACGGTTTTGAAGTCGGCCGCATTTTCTGGAAGGAAGAGGGCGGGCAGGATGCCCACCCCACAATGAAGGAAGCCGATGCAGTTGCGGGGATTATCGGCGGCGATCCGACTGTGTGGAAATGGCAGCAGGGAGGGCGCGATCGACCTTTGAGTTGGTTTGAGGCTAAGGGGGTTTTAGAAAGCGTGTTTCAGGAGTTGGGTTTGTCGGTGGAATATCAAAGTGATTCCTCTAATACACGCTTGCATCCTGGCCGCACGGCTGCGTTATCGTTAAACGGAAAACATTTAGGGGTTTTTGGACAGTTGCACCCGCAATTGCAGCGAGAAAAGGATTTGCCTGAGCAGGTTTACGTGTTTCAATTAGATTTGGCGGTGCTGTTAACTGAATTAGGGCGATCGAACGAATTAACTCGCAAATTCGCTGGTTATTCGAGTTTCCCCGCTTCTGACAGAGACATTGCATTTTTCGCACCAGTTGAAGTTCCGGTTGTAGATATGCAGAGTGCGATGAAAAAGGCGGCGGGTAGTTTGCTGGATTCGGTGGAACTGTTTGACGAATATCGAGGCGACAACGTGCCGGCGGGACAGCGGAGTTTGGCTTTTCGGTTAGTTTACCGCGCGGGCGATCGAACTTTGAGCGAAACTGATGTCGAACCGGCACAACAAAAAGTGCGCGATGTTTTAGTAGAGAAATTCGGCGTTAGTTTGAGAAGCTAAAATAGGCCGCTACTCACCAATGGAAACCGCCAGGGAATGAATTCCCTGGCTGATAGCTAAAGTCCTCTTAAGAGGACTAACAAGACTTACGGATTACAAGGTAAATTTGCCATTTTGAGCAAAGCGAAGCATCTCAAATTCTTGCAATAAAACCGTCTCAAGTGCATAATTGCTAACTAATGAACTTTTCAGTCCTCATAGCGAGGAATTCAGCTTTGATGCGGGTTTCAACCCCTGCCGAACTCAATTTTTAACGTTAATTAAATTGTCACCAACGGCCGCAACATATCCCGAACCATAAAGGAAATATTGGGAAACTGCAAAGGAGAAATGCTCGCATCATCTCCCTGAACTACTATACTTTGATAACCATCTTGATTCGGATCTCGAAATACGTGAAGTTGCCGATTATTAACATCCAAAACCCAATAATCAGCAATTCCAGACTCAGCATAAATAGTCGCTTTAATCCCCAAATCTGTTCTCAGCGTAGTATCGGCAACTTCAATAATGAGATAAACTTCAGACGGAGTTGGATGGCGGTCTTCATAGTAAAGTGGATCTCGCACAAGTAAAGCAATGTCAGGTTCCGGTTCCGAGAAATCATTTAACCGAACTGGATCTTGTATGCTTAGCAATACCAAACCCCATAAAAGGTTCTGTAATAGCTCTACAGTCCGTTTCAACGCTGCACCATGCGCTGTTCCTTTTGCTGCCATCTTTACTATCTGTCCCGCCAGTAATTCTACTCGTTCATCTTCGTCAATAATTCCAATTTCTGCCATTCGGTGATATTCTTCAACTGTCAATAAACGAATGTCTAATAAAGTCATAGCTTGCTCCTCTATGAATTTAGTAATATTATAATATAATCTTTTTCCATTGGCAGGGAAAACTTCTTGAACCCACGCAGGTGGGTTTTGTTTGTGTAGGCGCGGTTTCTAACCATCGGCGTTTAGTATAATATATTAAATAGCGGCAATATTAAACCTGATGGAAGAATTAATGGAATTAAAGGAGTTGCTACAGCGAGGCAAGGTTGCAGAGGCTCTAGTGTTAGTGGCAGAATTAGAAGAAATGAGTAAGTCCGATAAGCTTAACAAAATTTTCAGTTATGGTATCATTCTGCTATTACATCTGATCAAAAAACTTGCTGAAAACCGTACTACTAAGTCTTGGGAAACTTCGATCTTTAATGCGGTTAAACAAATTCAACGTACCAACAAGCGGCATAAAGCGAAAGGCACTTATCTCACAGAAGAAGAATTAGTCGAAACTTTAGAGGATGCCTATGAATCTGCATTAAAGTCGGCGGCTTTAGAGGCTTTTGAAGGAATCTATGATGTTGAAGAAATTGCCAAGATGGTGAACCGAGATGATATTATGACAATGGCGATCGGGTTGATTTTAGATAGACAGCCTGAAATTTAGATTTTTCGAGAGGTTGACAGATATGACTAAATATGTGATGTGGGGAAGTTACTGCGAGGATGTCATCGAAAAACGCGCTCCTTTCCGGGAAGCTCATTTAGCAGGATTGGCTAAGCAGAAGGAATCGGGGGTATTAAGTACGATCGGGCCAACCAAAGATTTAACAAAAGTTTTTGCAATTTACGAAGCGGAAGATGAGGCGCAGGTGCGACAATTGGTGGAAGCCGATCCTTATTGGGTAAATGGGGTTTGGACTGAGTACGATGTGAAAGAGTGGATTCAAGCTTTTTGAAGGGGTTAACAGGGTGAACATCTTAAGATTGGATGACAGCGATTTAGTCCCCGTAGACTATGGCGATTTGCTGGCCAAGATTTTAGAAGTTTTGCAGGGAAACAATCCATTTAAAATATCAGATGATCGCCGCCGTCTGATCGTCGATATTGATGCCATTGCTGCTGAGGTTGCAAAATTAGAAGTACGGAAACCCTTGGGTTCTTTTGAACGCTTCGCCGATGCTGCTACTGTTAATTTTCCTGCGGAAGTGGACGATCATTTTGGCGCTCGCGTCAGGCAGATTAAAGAGTGTTTGCGGCAACACTTAGAATCTAAATTACCACAAAATGATTCTATAGAAAAGTTTGTCGCTAGCTTAATCACTCCTTTGAATTCACCTTCTTTTCGGGGAAGCGGTCAAGAGTTAGGTTTTAAATACGATTTTGGCAAACGCCACACTTCTTTAGAAAAAGAAAAGCTAACTTTGCAACGCCTGGATTCGGGCAGCCACGCGACTTTAAAACTGCATAAGTTGACGATTGCTGTGCGAAACACCGATATTTTTCAACAACAGCTAAAGGACGGTTTGGAAAACTACATTAGGGAAAATGCCGAGAATAGCGACGATAGGCAAGAACTTAACCATCGTCTTGATGAGATGGTTGAAAATCCCGACTCAGATTTTCACAAATTAATCCGACTGGTAGACAAAGAAACCCTGGGACAACTTAATAAAGAAGCAAAAATTACTTATTTAGAGTATCTGTTAGAACACATCCGCGCTAGCAGCAAAGATACTGTAGGTATCATCTATTTACAAGACTTGATTCGCCGCCTCAGATTGATAGAACAATACATCAATGACAGCAGTAAAGCCCATGGCGAATATGAAGTAAATTATGCCGGATTCCGATTTAATTACAGAGAGATTTTTGCCAGAGCGGAAGTTTTAGATGCACTGCCAATTATTTCAATTGTAGAAGGTTACTTGGGAGAAAGCACCGACACCCCTCAAAGCGAACGTAAATTTATCTTTGCTCTCAAAGTCAAATTTAATAACCCAGTTCAATCGCTCGGTGGAAAGGAAGTATTTGAATATTATCTGAATCTACTAAATCCTGACAGTGAAGAGCACCAAGCAGCAATTGCGGAAGATTCCATTACCGAAACATTCGCCCGGAAGGTGTTAAAAATAGCATTGCTGTATCACTTTGTCTTTGCATCTCCCCACAACCCAGAAACGGAAAATTACAACCCTGAATTAGAACTTGACTTTAATCCTCTTCCTGGTTTTGAGAAACTAATCAAAGATGTATTGAGTCGTGATAATGAGGAAATCAAAAAAAGACTTTTCCGAAATTTTGTGACTCGGTTTAAGGAAGTTAATGTTAAACATAAAATAAACCGTCTCAAGGAATTGCTGAAAAACTTTCTGAAACAGCAAACAATTTTGCCAAGCCGAACTGAAACGCGACACGTCAACCTCAAAATGGGTCTGGTAGAGGATATTGACAATATTTTGACGACGGGGAAATTTTTTAATGATATTATGGAGCGAAATTATAAGCAGACACTCCATTATATTGCCGTCGAGCAACCTACTGTCAACGAAAGATCTATTTGCCAGCTACCAGTCAATATTACCATCGAAGATGTCCGCTATTTTCCTACTGATGAACGCCAAACTTTCAGCATGGAATACAATATCGAAGGTGTCGATGTTTTGCCTGTACTTTCTGCACCTAAAGCAAATCGTTCTCGAGAAATCTACAACCAGCATTTTCAGACGAAATTAGTCTTGTTTCCTTATGAGGACAGACGACTAGACAGTGGCGATAAAGGTTTACAACCGGCGGCGGCTTTTGTCTATAAATTTACCATGTTGCTGCTGTCCTATATCTGTCTGAGAATCTTGCTGGAAAATGCTGCGAAAAACTTATTTATTCCGATGGTCAGACTTCACGAAGGCGACCATAATCACCCTTCGCCGTCAGAAGAGTTTATGGCTAAACTTTCCAAAACATTGTCTCACATTTTGAGTGAAAAACACCGTTCAACTTCTCAGGGATTTCGGATTAGAGAAAAAATTGATAGTTTCCGTATCCGTAACGGTTTGAGTTCCATGTATTCAATACTTCCTAAAAAGTTTAGCTTCGACAATGTGCAGCTATCTCCAGAGCTGGATAAGTTGGCGATTCTTGTCGTTTCCAGTCGGGATAGCGACGCGAGAAAAGGTAATCAAAACCGCTTGCAAAGACAAGCCAGCTTCATCGGAGAAGTTGTCGGAATTAATCGCCTAGACGACACTACAATTCAAGTCGAAATGCTGAAAACCTTTTCCGAGAATTACAGCGTCAGCCGTCTGTATACTGAACCATTAATTCTTGAAGATGCAATGAGTCAGCTTTATCAGCAAGGATATCGGAATTTCGCATATATTTCACAAGCACCTTACATGAGTACGCTGCACATTACTAAGACTGAGGAAGATGAGGAATTGTCTTTCATGTCAAAAAAATTGCTCCGAACTTTGAAGGGAGAGCGGCGAGATATCAAAATTTATCCGCTATTTTTTGACAAATACTTTGTTCGCAGTTTCCTAGGTGATAAAGGAAAATCTTTTTACATTCAGGATGCAATGGAGCTTGAAAGCTTGTCCGCAAAAGGCAATCAGCAAGCTGTGATGTTTTTCAACTTGTTTAACGGGATTACAGTCAAGCAGCCGGGAGAAAAAAACTTTTACAACGGTGTGATTTCTTACTCGACGCTGTTGCATATATACGACGGTATTCTGGATGACCAAGACCTTCACCAAGGTTTGATATATGATGGTGAAATTAAAGATACTTTGCTGCATTATCTAACAATTTTCCACTTTTCTAGGTATGAAGCTCGCCACAACATTAGTTTAAAACTTGACCCCTACGAGCGGATAATTGGCGATGATTCGGTTGGTGCTTTATCTGTTTTTCGTCATGCGACCGGGAGTGCAGAGTTTAACTCGCTGGCTTTTTTGAATAAGGTAAGAGAAGTATTGAGCGTAACTGAGGGAGGTACAAAATAATGATCGGTGAAGATTTGGGACGGCTATTTGAGGTAGGCTTCAATATCGGGATTCTGGCATATATTCAGCGGGAAAATTTAAGTCACAATTTTGGCGATTCCTACCGTCTGGATTTGCAGAGGCTCAAATTGCCAAAGATGACGGCGGAAATCGTCAGGGAAGCCAATCTGCTGGCTAGTTTAGATGCTGAAATCGTTGAGAAATGGAGTTTATTCTTTGTCCAAAAAGGCTTTTTGGGTGGGTTAAATTTTTTCCGGGAGTACGTCAAATCTACTGGCTGGAATTTGCAGCGGCTGGAAATTGTGTATTGTCAGTGCAGTTTTAGTGATTCTAACAGTATCAGAACCTATAACAAGGGTGACAAAGAATCGTTTAAAGAGCTATTGTCTCAGTTAAAAACTGCCCAACCTAGTTTATCAGATGAGGAGATTAATTCGTACATCCGCCGCTACTCGAAAAAGGGTGAGTTTTTGCAGGCTGATACGCTGATGCTGTTACAGTATGGAAATGATTTTAGAATTCTCTGCGTTGATTTGTCTGTGTTTTCTCCGATGTTAGCTCCAAAACCGGAGGATATCAATGAAATAGAGGTGATACGCAAATATTTGATGAGAGAAATTAGCTATTTGCGATCGAAAAGTGTGTTTTCTAATCTGCGGGTGGATACCAGCACTTTAGGTGTTGATTTTTCGGAGGATTTAAAACGATTTTTTACAGCTTTTAAGTATAAGGATAAGGAAAGCACTAAGTTAATTCAGGCTGGTAGCTATGCTCACAGTTTCTATGGATTTCTACAACAAACTGGTATAATTTCAAGTGATGCTGAGGTTTTGTTTAATGTGGTTGGTTATGGCGATCGCAATATTAGCGCTATTTCCCTACGCCAGGACAAAATCAAGTTGTTAGCAACTTGCGCTCAGATTTACCAGAATGAAGCGAAAGATAAAGAGATTAGCGACGCCCGCAGCGAAGTTTTAGATGTTATTCAACTTAACGCAGCTCGCAGTTTCAAAGACGGCAAAAAATTAGTAAATCCTCTGTTAGAAATTGGCAAAAATACTGCCCCAGTCTTTCATAAAGAACGGATTGATAATTTTGCTAATTCCATAGATATTATATCAGATAAACTGGCAGATAACTTGCAAATCGAGCGCGGATTACATCTGAGAAAGGCTCACGCTCAATTGATTGTAAAAGCGCTTCAATCTGATGAAACTTATATCTTTTTGACGGGTAATCCGGGAATTGGGAAAACAACTGCGATCGCCAAATTCCTCAAAACCCATATAGACGACGGTTTCTTATTCCTATACGTCAGTCCCCGCAAGCAAGTAAACTTAGATATCATCGAAAAATTCAAAGATAAAAATACTGGTGGGCTGTGCGACGATCGATTATTTTGTATCAACACTAACGCGGATATCATCAAAAGCAATTTAGGACACTGTACCGTCAAGTACGCATCGAATAGCTATCGCGAAGATTTCCCCAAAAAAACTGTTCGCTTCCTCAAGGATGATTCAGAAATTCAGAGGACGGAATATCATCAATCCGAACTTAAAAAAAAGGGAGAAACAGTAATCAAACCCGTTAATCCCAAAGGAAATGGAGTGCTTAAGACCATTTGCGAAGGTATATACGCGCTGATAAATTGTCAGGTATCTAATAATATCGTAGCTACCGTTTCTATTCAATCGGTGAAGATGAAAGAGAACCGGCAAAATACCCTAGAGCATTTAGATAAAATTTTTCAAGATACTTACAATAAACGCGACAAACGGGTCATTACCGCTAAGATGCAAGAAATCTCCAGTCGCATCAAACATATTTTCATTATGATAGATGAAATTACCGGAGATGACGGCGGCGTTGAGTTTTTAGACGGAATTGCCAAGATTGTAAAAAAATATGAGTTGCACAAGCGGGAACACGGTTTTAATACTAAAATTATTGTGGCAGATGCTTCGATTGTTGACTCCGATGTGATTAAACAACACCTTGATAACACGTCACCGGAACCGGATAAAATCTACTTTAAAAAATTAGCCAAAAATTCTGATGTAATTGAACCTTTACAAGTCATTCCTTTTAAATTCAAGAATCTAGATGCAACGGTAATCAATGCTAATTCCTACCCTGCCCGCAGTTTAGAGATAACTTACAAGGTATTTGTAGAAACGGTTAAGTACAGTGAAAATGCACCTTTAAAAGAGAAGAGCAATTTAGTCAAGCGGGTACAGTCTGAAATAATTCAGGATATCAATCAGCGATTAGCCATCCCCGGTGTGGAACAAATTATAGTATATATTCAAAACAAGCAAAGATTGGCAGAATTAATTGAAAAAATTAAAGATAGTCGCGAAAAGTTTGAGCAGTTTACCGATTATCTGGAAATTCACGCGAATATCTCGGAAAAGGAGAAAGAAAAAATACAGGAATACAAAAATACAGCTAAAGTAATCTTTATGACTGCATCGGGAAGTCGGGGGCTTTCTTTCCCGAAAACCAAGCACATTTTAGTGGATATTCCCCGCTTCCAAATTGAGAAAAATCTGATGGAAGTCATACAGGTGATTTATCGGGGACGCGGAGAAGATGAGAACGGTAAAACCCTTGATGGTGAAGATAAGGAATTGGTTTTTTATCTGTCTGATACCGCAGTTTATTACGCTGAGGATGCGGAACTTTCCCTGCAAGAAAGCAAATTGAGTTTGTTGAATTTATTGCTAATTCTGAAGACTGCGGTGATGACGCGAATTTCGGGATACGGTTATTTAGGTAGGGATAAGTTTTTGATGATTCCGATTGGTGGTAAGTCGGTTTCCGCCGTAGGGGATACTTTTAGCAGCAAAATGGCTGCTCTAATTAAGGCATTAAAGAGCGAGAGCCAGCGAGGAAATATGTTGTTTAAGGAGGTTTATACGAGTCTGGAACAGCTTTTGGGTCGCGGGGAGTTTGTTTTGACAAATTCTGATAAGTCTCGTCAAAAGGGCGATTCCTATCTGGAAATGCGGGATGATTTTAATCGTAAGTTTTTGGAAAAGTGCAATCCTCTTGATGGTTTGCTGAGCTATGATAATTTAGAGATCGGTCATGTTTGCGGTAGTTTGTTGATGGTACCTCTAGCCGATCGCACTTTGGGAGAAACATACCAGATGTCGCTGCATCGGGAAATCAAGGAATGTCTAGAAAAGAAGTTGCTGAAAAAAATGCGTCTAATTAGGGATAGCGATTCGTCCCCGGAGAATGTAATATCGGCAATTAGAGGCGGTGCGATCGAGTTATTGCAATTTCTCAACAGCGATGTGGAGAAAACTCAGTATTTTGAAGAGCAGAGTCAGCAGTTCGATCGCTATTATGCCATACCGCTGTTTGCTTTTGTCAGCGGGGAGGAAATGAAAGAGTATTTTGCTGACAGTAAGCTGGAAGAACCGGAAGACAGGCGGTTTCGGGATATTTTGTCGGCTTATGTGCGATCGATCTACCCTGTAGATAGTGTAATGCCGATCGGGCACAAGTATCGAGACTTTCCATTTATCGTGTTTAGAAGCTACAGTTTAGAGCAAAGTCGAGAAAAGATTTTCACAGATAAATATCTTTTAAGTTCCAACGAATTGAACGTGCTTAATTTAATTTTGTCGAAGCAGGTAAACTGAAACTTGTAGGGTGCGCCATACAATTTTAGATTTTAGATTTTAGATTGTAGATGGGGAATCAAGGATGACTATCGGCGTTGGGAGTTTACCTACAGTTGCATTCTTGTTTGAAACCCCTATCAGTTAGCTGTCACCATATCCGCACATAAAATAAAACTCTTCAGACGCACCCTACTTGCTACTTGCTAACTTCAAACGGCGTGTATTTCCCACCCAAAGCTTCGACGATGGCGCGAGTATTAGCCGACATCATTTTCACATAAGAATCGCCCTCGCTTCCCGCCGCCCCAATCGAATCCGAATAAAGTTCCTGCGCCACCAATTTCACTCCCGCTTCCTCCGCTACAGTTTTAATCAGTTGCGGGTTAATTGTAGTCTCAGCAAAAATAGCAGGAACTCCCGCAGCTTTCACGGATTCTACTAACTTTTGCACCGTTTGAGCGCTCGGCTGTTCCTCCGTACTAATCCCGATCAAACTTCCAGCACTTCCCAATCCGTAGGCGCGGCTGTAATATTGAAAAGCATCGTGACTTGTGACTAATTTGCGCTGATTTTCGGGAATAGTTTTAATCTCTTGTTCGATCCAACTATCCAAACGTTTTAACTCTTGAGTAAGTTTCACAGCATTCTGCGTAAACTTCTCCCGATCTTCCGGCGACACTTCGATTAGCGCATCCCGAATTGCTTCCACCATTTGAACTACATTTTCCACATTTCCCCAAACGTGCGGATCGGGTACGGTATTGCCTTCTTTATTCAGTAGCAAAGGCTTGACAACTTCCCCCACTGCTAATTTCCGCGCCTTAATTCCGGCGGCATTCATCATCCTAATTAATCCCGGTTCCAAATTGTAACCGTTATATAAAATTAAGTTAGCTTGTTCTAAAGCTTGAGAATCTTTTGGCACCGGTTCGTAAACGTGAGGATCGGTTCCCGGCTGCAAAATTCCTGTTAGCTGAACTTCGCCTCCCGCTAGTCGATCGGTCAAATCCTCAATAATTGTGCTGGTAGCAACTACCTTGGGTTTAGCATCTGCCTCTGGAGAGAGGCGATCGCCCTGAGTTTGAGCGCAACTAAATAAACCCACAGTCAAAATGCCGCAGGCAATAGTTCTCATCCAAAATACCTTGGACTTGTCAAATCCAGGGCGGGCGGTTTCAATCCCCAACTCACCCCTAAACTCCCCTTTATCAAGTTGCTTCACAATTGCCGTCGGTTTTAACTCAGATTTTGCACTCTTCTCCACCACAGGCAAGATGACTGTTTCACAATGATTCAATATTCTGGTGGGATGGGCGAATAGCCCGCCCCGATCGCGATCATTGAGAATGGTGGAAGAGATAAGTTTTAACCTACTTGAGATTTTCGCCACCAAACCTATGGTTTGAGGGGTTTCCAGCTTGGACTGTCGCATTATCTACCTCTTTTGCGTTCCCGATTATTCCTATTTACCGATGATTTCATATTCTTTTCATTTTTACAGTAAACTTAATAAAAAGGAGATAGAGTCACCGCAATGAATACCGCCGCCTTCCCTAACGAGAATCCTTGGTCGAAAATGGTTTGCCACCTCAAAGACAGCGCTACCGACACTGAAATTATCGCTGTTAAGCACTTAGGAGTAAACTACCGCACGGTAGAGGCACTCAGAGATATCAGTCTTTCAGTCAAACCGGGAAGGCTGACGGGTATTATTGGGCCCAACGGTGCGGGCAAAAGCACGCTGATCAAAGCAATGTTGGGCTTAATTCCGGCAGCTCGTGGCACTGTTACCTGGGGCGAAGAAGCGATCGCCGATCGACTCGAAACAGTAGCTTACGTGCCCCAGCGATCGCAAATTGACTGGAACTATCCCGCCACCGTTTGGGATGTCGTAATGATGGGAAGAGTCAGAAAAGCTGGATGGTTTCGTCGCTTCTCGGCAGCTAGTCGCCGCACCGCTGCCGATGCCTTAGAAAGAGTAGGGATGACTGCTTACAAAGACCGACCGATCGGACAACTTTCCGGCGGACAGCAACAGCGAGTATTTCTAGCGAGAGCATTAGCCCAAGAAGCCTCTATTTTCTGCTTTGACGAGCCGTTTGTCGGCGTTGACCAAAAAACTCAAAATATCATTTTTGACATCTTCCACCAACTAGCCAATGCCGGGAAAATCGTCTTAGTAGTTAACCACGACTTAGGCGAATCAATCACCAATTTTGATGATTTAATTTTGCTGAATACAGAATTGATTGCCGCTGGTTCCCGTCAAGAAGTCCTAACACAAGAAAACCTTTACCGCGCCTACGGCGGACAAGTAATGTTTTTTGGCGGACAAGCCGCTTAATTAGCCAACAGTCATTAATTTATGAATTACGCTTATGAACCCGGTTGCTTTGATAATCTTGAATTGGGCAACGATAAATCTCGGATCAAACTCACATCTTGCACCATTCTCAAGAACAGGCAAGATGCCTGTTCCACAAACAGTGAATTTTCTTGTGGGACAGGCCTCAAGAACAGGCAAGATGCCTGTTCCACAAAGAGTGAATTTTCTTGTGGAACAGGCATCTTGCCTGTTCATAAAAGGCTTATTGAGAATGGTGCAACATCTCAGATCAAACCGGGTTACTTTGATTGTTAGTCATTAGTTAACTGTGATTTTATAATTTTATGCTACAAACCTTAATTGAGCCGTTGCAGTATGGATTCATGCAGCGATCGCTCATAATTGCCATTCTCGTCGGCATCGTCTGCGCGATCGTCGGCAGCTACCTAATGGTACAGCGGCTGGCCTTGCTCGGAGACGCCATCAGCCACTCGGTTTTGCCCGGATTGGCGATCGCATTTATCCTCGGAGCAAACATCTTTCTCGGCGCCTTCATTGCCGGAGTTTTGAGTACAGTAATCATAGCTTGGATCAAAGCTCGATCGACAATCAAAGAAGACGCCGCAATGGGCATCGTATTTTCAGCCTTTTTCGCCCTCGGCATCACCTTAATTACGATCGTCCAAAAAGACAACAAAATCGACCTCAACCACTTTCTTTTCGGCAACATCCTGGGGGTTACTGTCGAAGATGCGATCGACACAGCCGTCATAGTCGCCGTAGTCTTATTAGTTGTAGTATTCTTTTACAAAGAACTGCTATTTTACACATTCGATCCATTAGGAGCGCAAGCCACAGGTTTGCCAGTAAACCTGCTCAACTTCGGACTGATGGTACTCATCGCCCTCACAATAGTTGCCAGCCTCAAAGCCGTTGGCGTAGTGCTAGTCTTGTCCCTATTAATTACACCTGCAAGTACCGCCTATCTCCTAGTCACTCGTCTGCATCAAGTAATGATTTTAGGCGCAATAATCGGAGTTATTTCCAGCATTAGCGGAATGTATCTCAGCTACTTTTATAACTTACCATCCGGCCCCGCAATAGTTTTAGTTGCATCGGGATTGTTTGTGCTATCATTGCTGTTCAGTCCCACTCAAGGAATCCTCACCCAGCCCCGCACACACTCTGGTCAAATTCCTCCAATATGGCGGGAATTAAAAAATTTAACTAAAGGCCGATAACAATTAACTTTGTGGTAACGCTTCAGCGCCGACCCTCCCCTTGTTAATCAGAATCTTCGTTAATCCCCGTGGATGTGCGGTTCAAAAAAGCCTCTTCAATTAATACCCGTAACTGCGAATCGTCGGCTGCATCCAGATTTGGTAAAAAGGTTTTTTTTAGGAGTGCCAGAAAGCAATAATGGGATGATACTGAGATGTTGCACCATTGTCAATTACTTGTTTAGGAACAGGCTTTCCGGCCTGTTCCACAAGAGATGAATTTTATTGTGGAACAGGCCGGAAAGCTGTTCTTGAGAATGGTGCAACATCTCAGATGATACCGAACCGGGCGATCGCACCTGCGAACAATTGCTCAAAAAAACTGTACAATAACAAAAGTTAAATTTTCACCCAAACAGAGCTACTCAGTTAAAAAAACATGACAGTCAAAGTAGGAGACACCGCACCCGATTTTACCTTACCCTCTCAAACTGGCACATCAGTCAGCCTCAAAGATTTTAAAGGTAAAAAAAACGTCATAGTCTACTTTTACCCCAAAGACGACACACCCGGATGCACCACTCAAGCTTGCGCTTTTCGAGATAGTTACGAAGTCTTCAAAGATGCAGGTGCAGAAGTCATAGGAATTAGCGGAGATACCCAACAAGCGCACCAGCAATTTGCCACCAAATATCAGCTACCCTTTACACTGCTGAGCGATACTGGCAACAAAGTTCGGCAATTATATGGAGTTCCAGCTACACTGTGGATTATGCCCGGTAGAGTAACTTATGTCATTGACAAAGAAGGCGTTGTCAAGCATATTTTTGACTCGATGTTAGACTTCAAAGCACACGTTGCACAATCACTCAAAACTTTAGAAACCATCAAAAGTTAGAGGGATTTGCTTAAATATATTAGACCTCTTGCAAAAATAATTAGGACGGGCTCTCCGGCCCATCCCACAAGAGTTATTTTTTCTTGTGGGATGGGCCGGAGAGCCCGTCCCATCAATTAATGAAAAGGATTTTTGCAAGAGGTCTATTGTTTGTAGTGAGGACGAAAGTCCTCCTTGTCTAAAAAACAAGAAAAAACTAAATTCCTGACTGCGAACTAGCGGTTTTTAGTGAGGAAGAAAGTTCGGAGACTAGAGATTTTCCCGTACCCAAATTTTAAAAGCTTGAATAGCGGGGGTTCTGCCAGCAACTTGACTCTGTTGAGTGTACTGATTCACCAGTTGAACAATCGGGATATTGGGGAAAGTGGGACTCACATCAGACTCAATATATTGTTCGGCTTGCAAGACGTTAATTTGTAGCCCTCGCCTTGCGTATCGCCAAAGTTCCGGCACTCCTAGAATTTGATAATTATCCAACTGCGTGCGAGAGGTAAGATCAATTTCTATAGCTAAGTCTGGGGGCGGATCAACACTCATATCGAGGCGATTTTTACCGATAACCGCTGCTTGATTTTGAATGTAAAAACAGGTATCCGGTTCGACAGCCTGACTCATGCGTTCATTTTTTAACGTTGTCGAACCCAACGACTCAAATGCTATTTGTCGTGCTTCCAACAAAATTTTTACCATGTCGCCAATAATTTCTTTGGCTTTTTCATGTTCTGGCAAAGGAACCATAATTTCTAACCGTCCGTTACTATAAGAAAGTCGGGAAGCACGACGTTCTCCTAATTCCGCCAAAATACTTTCAAATTGTTGCCAGTTCACATCCTCAACCAGTAATTGCTGACCCGGTTGAATCTTCAATTGTCTTAACTCCAATAGCATAATTGTTCATCCATTTTCTCTAGGCAATATCAGCAAAGTGCTTACTACGAATCATTATCTTAAAAAACCAAGAAAGGACTAAAGTTCTTACTAAAAACTCGTGGTTCGTAGTAAGCACTTTAGTCCTTTTTTGCTAACGACTTGCAGCCATTAACAATTAGCACTCAGCAATTATCTAGCTTTTTGCAACACTCGATTTTTCCGATGTAGCGCTTTCGGCAGTTTTGCCATTTTTGCTATTACCGTTACCGTTGCTGTGGCGGGGTTGGATAACTCCATAACCACCGTGACTCTTGCGTTCGTAGAGTACGTTAATTTCGTCTGTTTCCGCATTACGGAACATATAGAAATCGTGATCGATAATCTGCAATTGTTCCAAAGCTTGTTGCACCGTCATTGGAGGCATGGCAAAATACTTAGTCCGCACCACCTCAGCAGGAAGTTCGGGAGTTCGATCGCCAATCAGATCTGCTACTACAGGATGTTCCTCAACTAAAGTAACCGTTTTGGCACTACTCTGGGTCTTGTTGTCGTGGCGTTTTTCCTTAAATTTCCGCAGTTGACGAGCTATCTTGTCGGCAACCAAATCGATGCTAGCATACAGGCTTTCCGTGCTTTCTTCAGCCCGAATCACGCTGCCGTTAGCATAAATTGTCACCTCAGCAGTCTGCTTAGGATTGATCCTGGGGTTACGAGCCACCGATAGATGTATGTCCACTTCAGTAGTCAAAGTTTGAAAATGGCTAACTGCCTTTTCAAGCTTTTGATTGACGTACTCGCGAATCGCATCGGTGATTTCTATATTCTTACCCTGGATAACAAGCTTCATAGAGCTCCCTCCCTTCTGTAACTTGGGTATATTTTATACAGTAGCACTATGTATTCTGGAAAACACTTATCTTCCAAATCTTTTATTATATGTTGACAATTCTTGATTTAAGCTGCGCCAATATTCCGTCAAAACACTATTGATTTTTTGCATGATTTCCCCTCTCACCCCTCAACAGCTAAATGCACAACCCTGCTTGCTCCTCGATTGGGAACTTGTTCCCTACTCCCAAGCTTGGGAAATCCAGCAAAAACTCGTGCAAGAACGCCGGGAAAACCCAGATTTGCCAGATGTGCTGATTTTGGTGGAACATCCGCCGGTGTACACTTTGGGACAGGGCGCGAAGTTGGAATTTCTGAAATTTGACAGCGAAACTCAGCCGGAATTGCACCGAGTTGAGCGGGGTGGTGAGGTGACTTACCATTGTCCGGGTCAATTGGTGGGGTATCCGATTTTAAATTTGCGGCGCCACCAGCCTGATTTGCACTGGTATTTGCGACAGTTGGAGGAAGTGCTGCTGGGGGTGCTGGAAGTTTTGGGGTTGAAGGGTTCGCGGGTTCCCGGTATGACTGGGGTTTGGGTGGATGGGTGCAAGGTAGGTGCGATCGGCATTAAAGTCAGCCGCTGGATTACGATGCACGGTTTTGCTTTAAATGTTTGCCCGGATCTGGCAGGTTTTGGGCAAATTGTACCTTGCGGGATTCCCGATCGACCTGTTGGCAGTTTAGAACAGTTTATTCCGGGGATTGGAGTCGATCGAGTGCGATCGCTCGTTGTCGCTGAGTTTGCTCGCGTTTTTGCAGTGGAAATTGTGCGATCGAATGTGTAGGGTGCGTCCCCCGATCGCAGGTGATAGTAATGCGGATGTTGACCCGTTACTGGAAAGAATAATCTTTCAGGGCGATCGCCCTTTATCGAGCAAAGTGCGATCGCTCTTAAATTATCAAAAACATCAGGCTTAATTCTCCACCCAATCGCTTAAAAACTCCAGACTAAGGATGCTAAACATCGAATCGAATTAACGCGGCGGTGTTTGCGAGACTTGGGGGTATTATAGAAGAGAAAATTTTAACGGTCTGTACTTACTGATATCGTTTCCGGTTGCATCGGAATAATAAAATCGAGTCAACAGTTAACACTCAACCATTCAGTTTTTCGACCCGCCCGTCAACAGTCAACAGTCAACAGTCAACAATAATAAGGAGTGCAACCGGAATTGATATGACTCAAGAATTGAGAGTAATTGGTGGTATAATTCGCGATCGCGGGCTTCTCTAACCTCAGACAGAAGCAAGACCGATGCAGAAATACGTCCTAAGAGTTTTGCGATCGCCCCTAGCATCAGGTAAGATTCTTGTTAATTATTGCGCTCAGTTCAGGAGAAAAAATTTATGCCAGATATGTCCGGTCAAGACCCCTCGGAAATTAAAATGGCGACGGTTGATGAAGAAGAAAAAGGCGCAACGTTTAGCGGTACGGTCATCCTTGCTATCGATGTCGAGGCTGGGGAAGTCGTTTTCTTCAGAGACTTTTTGATTGAAGATTATAAAGGCGAACTTACCGCTTATCTGGCAACAGATGGCAATATAACGAAAAGCATTGATTTAGGCGAACTTAAGCATAAGAGCGGCAGCTTTAAGATGCCAATTCCGCTGGGGACGGATACATCGCCCTACAATACAGTCGTGCTACGCGACGAAAAAAGCAAGAAAAAAGTTGTGACGATCAAGCTGTAAAATTTGCAATTTAGCCCGTAGTTCAGCCAAATTCGTTAGCGCAGCCCTCGAAGAGGATCGCCCTTTTTTTCCTGAAGTACGCGCGTGCGAAGCTATCCCGTAGGGAATCGCCCTTAAATTAAGGTGCGTCACTTTCGAGCAAACGGCGAAGTTTGGCGATCGCTCGTAAAGTGACGCACTCTAATTTTTAAAACGGAATCGGATCGTAATCGGGATTTTCCGGCTCGTTAGGCGAACTCGAAGATCGATCGGACTCAGAATTTGAAGATTGATGCGAGTTCCAATCCGAACTAGACGTGCGGTTAGCGCCGCCTGGAGCGCTGTTTGAACTGCGGTTCCGCGAGCCTAAAGGCACTACATTGCTCGGCACATTAGCCGGGGCCGTGTCGCGAATTTGAGCCGGTTCCGGGGCAGTTCTAGTTGGGGGAGCCGAACTCATGGCATCGGCGCCGACACTGTAAATCCTTTGAGCTGTCAGTTCAGCGCGCTTTTCTTTAATACCATCTCTTTCGATCGTATTCATGCTCAGCCGCCCCTCAATAATCACGCGATCGCCCTCGTGATATTTCTCGTGAATTTCTTGAGCAAAATTTCCCCATCCTATCACTTTCAAATGTTCGGGCGGATCTTCGGGTTTTGGGCCGGGAAACTGCACCAACATCTCAGCGATTTGAAGTTGATTGTCAGGAGTATAACGGAGTTGCGGTTGTTGAATTATTTCCGCCATCAAAATGCAGCTATTCATCTGTTATCTGTGCGTAATTGGGAATTGGATGTTGAAGGAAGAAGGAAGAAAGAAGAAGGAAGAAGGAAAAAATAGCTATCCGTGTACCGATGACTTGTGCGTCTTGCTTTTGGGAATTGCCAATTGCAAATTGGTAATAGGTGATGACTGATTTTTCTGCGCTATTCGCTATTAGTTGTCACCGATTACGGATTACACGTTACCAAATTTATCTTGGAGAACCGCCGCCTCGGCTTGACTGACAAAATCGTGAACGAGGGCACGGTACTCCTTCAAAGTTTCAGATACCCAATCTCGATCCTCACTGTTGGCGAAGATATGAACCGTCGGTTCACTAGCATCGGGTAAAACTAATACCCAATTGTCGTCGCTGTAGTTAAAAATCTTCACTCCATCTAATAATTCTAAACGATCGGGCGAATGAGTTTCTACTAAATGTCGCATCAGCGAACCCTTGATAGTCCAAGGACAGCGGACGCTGTAACTGCGGTGGGTGATGCGGGGAAGTTCCGCCTTGATCTGTCCGAGCGATCGCTCCTGAATCGTCATCATTTCTATCACTTTAGCAATGCAGAACATTCCGTCAAATCCGGGATGCAACTGCGGGAAAATAAAACCCATAAGGCCGCTGCCGCCCAAAACCACATTCGGGTTCCTGTTAGCGGCTTCCATCAAAGCAGTTGGGTTCGCCTTCGTGCGGATTACCTTGCTTTGATAGCGTCGGGCGATCGCCTCCACCGCAGAAGACGCATGAACCGGCACTACTACTGTACCTTTGGGATGAGAAGTCAGCATCAAATTTACCATCAACGCCGTCAGCATTTCCCCACGAATCGCTATCCCAGACTCATCTACCAAAATGAGCTGTTCGCCGTTCGCCGATACCTGCACTCCAAAATTAGCGCTGAGTGCTTTCACCACCCGGCCGAGTTGGTCAAGCAAATATTCCCGTTCCCCGTTGCTTAGAGAAGTCTGCTTGAGACTAGCATTGAGCACCACCGCATCGCAGCCGAACTTGGCAAGCATTTGGGGCAAAATTGCTCCAGAAACCGCGTAAACGTAATCGATTACCACCTTAGTATTGCTGTAGCGTATTGCCTCAACATTCATCTGCCGCTCAAAAATGCGGTTGTAAACTTCGAGAGCTTGGTTAAAGTACGTCATTTCTCCAATTTCGGGAATTAGAGCTCGCCGCAAATCTTCCTTAAAATAAGCCCCCTCAATTTTTTTCTCAGCTCCTTTAGTAATATTGATGCCTTTGATATCGAAGAATTCAATTAAAATGTGGTCGGAGCGATCGGGTGAAATGCGAACGTGAATGCCGCCAGCAATCGACACGGTAGACGAAACCGTGCGCGCGATCGGAATTGCCGTCGATTCCAAATTGAGCACATTAATTCCCACCGACATCAAACCCGCAATCAAAGACCTCGAAACCATCCGCGAAATGCTCCGCTGGTCACGAGAAACCGATACCGAAGTCCCAGGTTTCAAAGTGGAGCCGTAAGCCGCGCCCAATTTCACCGCAAATTCCGGGGTAATATCCACATTTGCCAGTCCTTGAACGCCGCGCTGACCGAACAAATTCCGCTTAGCTTGTTCTCCCCAAATTAAATTTTGATTTAACAGAGCGCCGGATTCAATATTTTTGCTCGGCCAGACACGCACGCTTGGCCCCACTTGTGCTTCTTCTCCCACGATGGACATCGAACCGACGACAGCACCTTCGAGGACGTGAGCGCGCCTGTCTACGCGGGTGCTCCGGCAAATCACGCAGGCCCTAAGATGAGCGTCTTCACCGACAATTGCTCCGTTCCAGACGATGGGACGTTTGAGGTTGGCGTCCGCCCCGACAGTCACGTTATCTCCGATCACTGTACCGGCATCGATTTTAACTCGGGCTCCAATCCGACAATTGTTGCCGATCATCGCCGGTACTTCGACGATCGCACTATCGTCAATAAAAGTATTCTGACCTACCCAAAGTCCCGATCGAACTTCGTTGTAGTAGCTCAAATCCAGTTTGACCTTTCCCCGCAGCGCGTCGTACTGAGCTTCCCGGTAAACATCCAACTGGCCGACATCGCACCAGTAACCCTCGGCGATGTAGCCGTACATCGGCTCGTTTTTTTCCAGCAGCATGGGAAACAAGTCTTTCGAGAAGTCGCACTCCTGATTTAGCGGCAGGTAATCCAAGACTTCCGGTTCTAAAATATAAATGCCGGTATTGATAGTATCGGAGAAAATTTCGCTGCTAGAAGGCTTTTCCAGAAAGCGGCTGATGCGGTAATTTTCCTCGGTAATCACGACCCCGAATTCCATCGGGTTGGGAACGCGAGTTAAAATTAACGTGGCTTTGGATTGCTTGCTGCGGTGAAATTTGATCGCTGCTGTTAAGTCGAAATCTGTGATGCTGTCGCCGCTGATCACCAGAAAAGTTTGATCGAGCAATTCAGCAATATTTTTCACGCAACCAGCCGTACCCAGCGGTTGGTCTTCCTCCACAGCGTAAGTCATTTGAACGCCAAACTCTGACCCGTCAGTAAAATATTCGCGCATGACATCGGGAAGGTAGTGCAGCGTTGCAATAATTTCCGTGATCTGATGCCTTTTTAGCAAATTAATAATGTGTTCTGCGATCGGGCGATTAAGAATCGCCACCATCGGTTTGGGCAAATCGCACGTCAGGGGTCTGAGCCTCGTTCCCGACCCCCCAGCCATCAGCACTGCACGCATAAAATCCTCCTTGCTTAGAAAGCTCTCTACCGTCATTGTCCGCTAGAAAAAGTTTGCCTGCTGTAATTGGTTGGCCGCCAACTCTCAGTTCTTACTTTAAAGATCTTCGAGTAGGGACACGTCTGGACAATCCCGTTCGGCTAGGCTGTCCCCCAACAGCAACCGATTTCAACCGAATTAGAACTTGCTGCACTGCACCAATCCCCCGGTCGAGCTCGGATTTGTAGGATGTTGGGTAATACCAGTTAAAAAAAAGAATGCAACTGTAGTCCCGTGCTCGAAACCCTTCTGTCATCAGTCATTCCCAATTCTTTAATTCTTCAATTCTTCAATTCTTCAATCGTATAGGCCCTCAGAATCCTCGACTTTTGGCAGAAGTCCCTTCTTGCTTGCTCGGTGACAGCTATTTCGGGGGTGTTATTTTTAAGTTTGTGGCCAGCGGGGATTTTGAAGTCTCTTTCTGAAGGTGGAATTACTACGGGTATCGGTGCGCTTTGGCGTCTGATAAATGATAGATTAAGGGTAGCGCTTTGACTAGCTGACCCAAAATCCTATCCATTGCTTAGGGGTTTTTTAAATGAGTACGTTAATTAGCTTGGCATTGCTGATCGCTTACGGTGGCGGTATTTGGAAATTTTGGAATGGTTTCGATCGCACTAACTTCGATCGAAGTTTTACAAATCGCCTGAAGCTCTCGCTGCTCTGGCCCGCGTTAATTTTTAATAAGCCCTATCGCCAAAACTTTACAAAGGCTCTCAAAGCCTCTAAAAGGTAATTCAAGAATGTCTAAAAAGTCCGAACGCCCAGCAAGTACAAGCGAGCAAACTTGGTTTGCCAAAGGCAAATCAGATAGCTGGCAAGTTTTACTATCGCAGGTTGCTGCCCGGTTCGATCGCGAATACCGAGGAGAAGCTTTCGCTTTACCCGAAGAAGTCGAAGCAATGCCGATTTTCCTGGAATCAGTTGCAGGAACTCTCCAAGCAAAAACAGTTTCTCCCTTCTGGAAAATTGCCAAACCTCAAAAAAATCAGCGCTGTTTAGACATTGGCTGCGGAGTCAGCTTTCTGATCTACCCTTGGCGGGATTGGGAAGCCTATTTTTACGGTCAAGAAATCAGCAGCGCCGCGCGAGACGCCTTAAACGCTCGCGGCCCTCAGCTCAATTCTAAGCTGTTCAAAGGCGTAGAATGGGCTCCCGCTCACCAGTTAAATTACGAGGAGGCTCAGTTCGATTTATGCCTCGCTACAGGCTTTAGCTGTTACTATCCCATAGACTATTGGAGTATTGTCATGGGAGAAGTAAAGCGGGTACTAAAACCGGGCGGTCATTTTGTTTTTGATGTCCTCAACCCCAATGCTCCATTAGCAGAAGATTGGGCAATTTTGGAAACTTATCGAGCCGGCGAAGTATTTTTAGAGACAATAGAAGATTGGGAAAAAATGATTAAAGCTGCGGGCGCTAAGGTAGTAAAAAAGCAAAGTGGCGACTTATTTCAAATGTATAAAGTTCAATACAATTGAGAGGTTAAGGGGAATAGGTAATTAGCTTTTTAGTCAAAACTTCAAGCATCCGAAGCCTGGTCAGGCAGACGCACCCTACCTTATTCTTAGTGGATAAAGTAGGGTGCGTCAGCAAGTATAAATTATATCGTTTCCGGTTGCATCGGAATAATAAAATCGAGTCAACAGTTAACACTCAACCATTCAGTTTTTCGACCCGCCAGTCAACAGTCAACAGTCAACAGTCAACAGTCAACAGTCAACAGTCAACAATAATTCTGGTGCAACCGGAATTGATATTAGTTTGAGAACCAACAAATATTCAAGCTGATGCACCCTACTAACTACTAACTCACAATAGTGAAGCAAGCAGATTGGATATTACCCATTCTCATACCCGATTGCCAATTACCGATGCCCAATTAATTTTCGGTAGCAGCAGGAGATGGCGCAGCTTCCGGCGACGGTGATGGCGACACTTCCGGTGCCGGCGAGGGCGACACTTCGGCAGCAGGAGAGGGCGACACTTCCGGGGCCGGAGATGGTGCAGCTTCGGGCTGCGGGGACTCTTCGGCGGCCGGAGATGGTGCAGCTTCGGGCTGCGGGGACTCTTCGGCGGCCGGAGATGGCGCAGCTTCCGGCTGCGGGGACTCTTCGGCGGCAGGAGATGGCGCAGCTTGAGGCTGCGGAGACTCTTGGGCCGGTTGCGGTTGAGGAGAAGGTGACTGTTCCGCGGCTGGTTTCTGTTCAGGCGAGGGCGACGGTTGAGCCGCAGGCTTGGGTGCCGACGGCGACGGTTGGGCCCCTGGCTGCGGTTTGGTGGAGGGGGCCGGCGGCTTCTCAAACTGCGGTTTCACTTCAGTAGGCGCTGGGGAGGGCGGCTGGCCTGTTGGTCTGCTGGGCGCTGTGGGGGCGGGCGCTGGCTGCTGCTGGCCTGGTGGGTTGGGCCTGGTTGGGGTGACAGGAATGCCACTACAAAGTTTTTCGTCGTACTTAAACTCGACAGCCAGTTGGTAAAGCTTGTGCGTGCTGGCTGCTTCAAATGTTAGAGAAGGGCTAATAATCGCAATTTTAGCCGCATTATCGAGAATACCGTAACCGGTGGGGACGATCGGCTGAGGCTCGGCCTTGAGCAAGCCTTGAGGGCTGACAACTGCTCCAAAAACAGCTCTTCCTTGGAGTTTTTGCGAGCAAGCTGTTACGGGATAAGGGACAGGCACAGGAGTCGGACCCGTCATTTCCAAGTCAGGATAAGCCTTTTTGAATTTATCAAACAAAGCAACATAGGTATTTGCAGCCGCAAGCAGTGTCTCTCTGTCGGTGGGTAAGTTTGAACCCGGTTGGCCAGACTGTCCTAGCTGTCGCTGTCCCTCTTCAAATTGTTGTCTCCTGATTCTTTCTTCGGGAGTTTCTGCGATGAGATTCCTTTTATTCGGATCTTTTTGAGTCAATTTTGGTACTCCATCGGGCCCCACATTCCTGCCGGCAATTGGGAATTCCGGGGTAAAGACTGGAGCTCCGTCTGGAAATAGTGGGAGTCCGCCTCTACTGGCTATGATCTTTTTGAGTGTTTCTGCTTCGTCTTCCGATGGGTTGGCGGGAAGCTGGGGCACTTCACTCAGGGATGGTGGCGGCGGGATAATATTGCGATCAAAATTACCAGGTAAGGGCGGGAAAAGAAAACCGCTGGGAGGTACGGGTGGGATGATAGTGGGTGTTGCTGGCTGGGAGGGGGTTCTGACTGTTGGAGATGATGGAGTTTTGGGAGGTGCCGGGGCTGTTGGGGCCGTTAAGGGCGGGAGAGGGGAATAAGGCAGAGGGGAAAAGAATCCTGGAGGGGGCATTCCCGGCGGCATGGCGGGCAAGTTGATGATATCCGGTGCGGGCGGCAAGGGCGGGGCTAACTTTGGCGCTGGCCGCAGGGGAACTGGTGCGATCGAAAACGGCGTATTAGACGGTCTCGGTGGTATGGTTTGTGGCAGGCGGCTGGCTTCTGTGGGAGTTAGTTCTACCAAGCCGACAGAACCGGGGATATTTTTTGAGGAATTTCCACCATAAAGTATGTTTGAGAGCGTCGGGGCGGTTGCTCCGATCACTCCGTGAAGGCCGACAGAAGCTAGGGCCGCCCACCAAAAAGGCTGGCGCAGCGGTTCGGAAAGGGTGTTGGCTAGGGAGGAAGAGTCAGTCATGACTATGGGGAATGGGGAATTGGTAATTGGTAATTGAGAATTGATAATTGGGAATCGGAAGTTAATAGTTATTAATTGATATTTTTTTTGAGTGATTTTAAAAGTGGCGGTTGGGGAATTCAAAGGTTAAATTTTAGCACGGTCGGTATCGAAATTGCCCGATCGACTTTTAGGGAGATTTCGCGACCCTCACATCAAGCACTCAAGCGTAGAAACCCGGTTTCTTGCCTGGTTCCACGCTGGTATAGCAACCGCAAATCGGGTGAGGACGTTGTTAATTGCTGAAACCATTGTTTTTCTTGCGGAATGCCTTTGATGGCATCCTATACGCGGTTTCTCAGGTATTGTTGAGAATGGTCAGCTAGCGTCAGGCGGGCAGGACTGGGGCGCTCTAAAAAAGAGACTGCACCGCTGCTATACCGACTTTTTCCGGGATCTAGAGCCCAACTAATTCATTAAACACGATCGATCCGTTCGATCGACCCCTGTTTCCAATTCGGTTACACAACCGGATTCATCCGTGGAAGTAATTATTCAATCGAAAATCCCAAATCCCAAATCCAAAATCGATGGATTCACCAGCGATAGCGGTAATTTTTAAAAGGAGCTCCCTCAATGGTGAGCAAGTCGATGGGATAAATAGGAGCGCCGCTTGCCATATATTGAAACATTTCTCGAACTTCCTCTCCCCGCAACGACAACTGGTCTAATTCCTTGAGAGAATACCAGCCAGCGCACAAAGTATGCTCATCCGGCTTACTCTTGGGCGGCGTCTTATCTTGTGGACGAGCCACAAAAATGACTCGGAGGCGCACATTGCCCCTAGGCATCACTGTGTGCTCTACGCGGAGAATTCCCTCAACGATGATGGAAATGCCCGCTTCCTCAAGGGTATTACGCATAGCAGCTTCGAGCAAAGTCTCCCCTTTTTCCACTCGCCCTGCTGGGAGATACCACTGCTGCTCGTACTTGCGCTCTTGTACCAGTAGAAAACGGTCTTCTAAGTGAACGACAACTAGGGTAAAATACCATGTTTGAATCGGCTCGCGAGCCATAGAAGTAGATATTCCCTAAGCAAAAGGTTTAACGAGCGGCAGATGTTAGCAATCCAAAGGATGCTTCGGCAAGCGTCTTTGAACTTGAAAAACAGATCGTAGCACTCCGACCGCAAAATCTAAAATCTAAAATCTAAAATCTAAAATTGACAATGCCATTACCAACCGTGATTTTACCAGGATATTTTGCTGCTGCTTCCGACTATCGCGAATTAGAAAAATCTCTGGTCGATCGAGGTTTCCCAACAGTAACAGTGCCTCTGGGCAAGGGAGATTGGTTGCCGACTTTTGGCGGGCGGTCGATGGTGCCAATTTTGCGACAGCTCGATCGTACAGTCAAACAAATGTTACAGCAATACGGTGTTCCCCAGATCAATCTCGTCGGTCATTCCGCCGGCGGCTGGATTTCTCGCATCTATTTGGGCGAAAAGCCTTACACGATTCACGGCGACGTGCTTGAGGACGCGGGTTTGTGGGAAGCTCACCCTTATGTCAATACTTTAATCACTTTAGGCACGCCGCACGTCTCTCAAGAGCGCTGGACGCGCAAAAATCTAGATTTTGTCAAAATTCACTATCCGGGGGCTTTTCACCCGCAGGTGCGCTACGTGTGCGCTGCTGGGAAGGCTGTTTTTGGCAAGCGCGGTTTAGGGACTTGGCTGGCTTATAAAAGTTACGAGTTGACTGTGGGGAAGGGCGAAACTTGGGGAGATGGAATTACGCCGGTGGAAGCTGCTGTTTTGGACGGGGCCGAAAATCTGGTGTTGGAGAGGGTTTGGCATTCGCCTCGTTCTCCGGGGAAGTGGTACGGTTCGCCGGAGGTTTTGCCGGCTTGGATTGAGTATTTGCGTTAGAAACGAACCGCGAAGACGCGAAGGACGCGAAGGAAGAAGCAGAAGGTTTAAGGGAAGGATTTAGTTAGAATTTGATATTAGGAGGAAGTTTAGTGCTGCAAAAGTTGCCCCTGCGATGCTATGTTTGCTTAATTTTTTATGGCTAACTGAATAGATTGAAAAATATTTTATGTGGCATTATCGGTAAGATTCAGAAGTCACGGCGAACAACACAATCAAATTCTACGTTGGCTGGGTGGAATTGGGCGAGAATGCTACTGTGCGGGACGCAGATAACGAATTTCAGCCTGATGCTTTGTGGATTGGAGTTTAGACTAAGCACAAATTGACTCAGCTAACGCTGAGTGAAATTCTAGTGAATTTAGAAAGAGTTTTCTAAGGTTAAATTACGAATTTGGGAGAGTTTTGGAACCGACCTTTACCCTTTTTGACCACGGGATAGCGACATCTTTGAGCGCGCAGTTTACCGGATGACCATCCAGCCGATTTTCCTCGGGATTTGGGAGCAACAGCCGGACTCCCAATCCTAATTAAAAGTGGAAGCATTGATTGTGCAACCCTTCCAGGTGTCAATTCAGGGAGAGGCTTTTGCCAGGGTAGACGAATTTCCCTGACTAAATCTTGAGCTAACCATAATTGCCAAGTTAGCAATGGCATCAAATCACTCCATCGTTCACATTGTTCTGGAGTGCTTAGCTTCGGAATTGTCCAATGCAATGTTTGTTTCGCTAAGCGATACCAGTGTTCGATGGCAAAACGACGTAGATATAGTTGCCAAATTTCTGTAAGAGGTGGCATTTGAACACCAACCCAAACTAACCACAAAGGTTGAGTTTTTAATTGACCCGTTACAGTGTCTAAGCGTTCTACTAAAATCAGAGTCATCGGATGTTTGGGACTACCTCGGAAATGTAAGTTATCCCATGTTCTCAACCTGATTCGTCCGAGTTTCGGCTCAAGGGATTCCAGGGTTTGTTCTGGTTCCCACCAGCTTGAGGAGTCGTTAAGCTTAAACTGGTTTCCATGAATTTTTGGCCGTCCTCTACCACTATAGGCTGGGGGTGTTGACCATAAGCAACGATTGGAGCGAATACGCATTAGTTTATCAGCGGCGATCGCAGCAGTAGCTTTAACCAGAGGGGCGCACCCATACTCACTATCAAATAGGGCGATGGGTCTATTCTGAAGATATTCACAGACTTGTGCCAATTGTTCAGCGCCTTTACCGATTGGGTTGTCCCAACTGGTAATACGTTCGTGTCTTAATGGCAGCGCCCAACTCCCGCTAATCGTTGGTATCAGTGCGATCGTACTATATCCTTGACCGATACCAACAGGTATGCCGTGAGGTAAGGCTGTGGGTTGATGTTCATAGGTCCGTTCTTTGAGAGTAGGTGCATGGGGTCTCAACCATGCTGTATGATCGATCGCTAATACTGGACGTTCCACTTGTGACATCTGTTGGATATATAGTTGCATCAATTGGTCTCGGTCTGGTCTACAATCTTGCAGCGCTTCGTAGACGCTTGACCACTCACGCCGAAATAAGGGATTGAGGGCTAAATCTCCTAAACATGAGACGTGGCGAGTCGTCATTATCGCGTCTGCTAGTTCAAAGGTGGCGTCTTTGGCATTGCCGAGACATTCATAAGCTTGTTGACGAAATTCCCGTAATTGTTCAAACTTCATGGCAGGTAGATTTGAGATTTTTAGCTGAATTCTCAATCTTCTACCCTTACGCTGTCTGTTGAAACTATCGCAGACAGTTTTTTTTTGAGGTTGTCAGCCGAAGAGAACGTCAACGGTCGTCGGCATCTATGCTAGTGGTTGAGCCTCATAGCTCTTCACCAGCGACCATTGCCGTTCTTAAGTTGAAATCTAACCGTGCTTTAAGAGGTGCTTAGTCTAAACTCCAGTTGTGGAGAATTGATGCCGGAGGTCGATCGCAAATTAGGGATGATGATTATGTGCGATCGCCACTCGTAGAATCATCGCAGTGTTTGGTATTTGGTGCGAGGGGCGATCGATCTTTTTTCACTCAAGCATCGCTTTCCGTCTAATCCTCGCATTATCATACTAAAAATAGAATAAGATTGTGAACGGTCAACAAATGGCACAAATTACCACGACTGAATTACCCCAAACCCTCCAGACTCTACTTATAGAGGTCGAACGTACCAAAACCCCTCTAACCGTCATCCATGAAGGAAAAGCATTAGTGATTATTTATCCTGCGACCACCCAAGATCAACGCCCCACCTTTGGTGCAATGAAAGGAAGCGGTGAAATATTAGGAGATTTAATTGCTCCTGTCGCCGAACTATGGGAAGTGTTGGAATGAAACTTTTACTTGATACCCACATTTGGCCAGCGATCTCACTAGACTGTTGCTTGAACAAGCATATCCTCTACTTGCCTAATTTGCTTCCAATCAATTACTGCAACCCACAGACTTTCCTCTTCTGAATATTGCACTACGCCATCGACTTCTAACTCTTCGTCATACAAGGCTAAAAATTTGCCATCTTCCAACTTAATATTTTGGCGACTCAAATCTTCAATCGTACCAACGCAATTTAGGCGGAGGCGACCTTGTTCATCCGCATTATGAAAGTCTGCAAAGATTCTGGGATATTTCATATTTTTGCTCAACTCACTATGATTGTTGTGATGGATTAGGAATCGTTGGTGTCAGCAGCAGACTTGCTTTTTCTGGTGTTAAGCCAGTTAATGTTGCATGATTTGGGCTTCTACCAGAAGTACGGATGACATCTCCATCGGACGATCGAACATCACTTACTGTCGTCACACCAACTTGTCCGTGCGGAATTGTTGCTGCTAATTCTGCTACAGACAATCCTACTGCACATTCTACAGAAATTCCCGTGATGCCGCTGGGGTGAGTTGCCGTGCTGCGTTTAATATCTTCTGGGCGATTGCGACCGCCACGAACTACTAAGGCCTCGTTTGGAATTCTTTCCACAAGTGTAGACTGTTTGATTTAAGTACGCGCTATACTTTAGCAGAAATCTTTGTCCATAGGGCGATCGATCTTTTGTTTACTCAAGCATCCCTATCCGTACAATCATCGGATTGTTTGGTATTTGGTGGGAGGGGCGATCGCTCTTTATGATTGGTGAGGCGATCGCCCTCCGTGCAATCAGCGCACTTTCAAATGGTGGAAATGGATAAGATTGTAAGTAGAAAAAGAGGTTGGGTGACACCAGCGTCAACCCAACCTACAAAAAAAGGCGCTCACACTAATGGAGAGCAGCAATCACACTTATTCCTTTTATACTAGGCGGACATATTCACGTAGTTGGGAACGTAGACCTTGAGTAATCATTGGAAAATTATTGATTTCTTGAATGATAGAAGTCTCAGATCTGCCACTCTTTTTAAGCTCCTGAACTACAGCCTTTGCTAGAGTCTCAACCCCAACCTTTGCAATCATGCTTGAAACGCCTGCAATCAAGGTGAGAGCAACTGCGCCACCAATCATCCCAAAAGGACCACCTAAAAAAGCTAACGAAGTTGTAATTGCTACGGCTCCTGCATAAGAAGAGGTTGCAACAAGCCCCACTAAGACTAAACCAGCAACTCCTAGACCAGCTAACTTATTGACTATCTCATCCATCATAATTAAGTGCTCCGCTAAACTTCAGATTAATTAGACCTTCAAATTCAAACTGAACTAACTATCTTTACCCTTTACCTCCAAAAAGTTTATATATTCCGTATCCAATAGCAGCCGCCGCAGCAACAGGTGCAGCAGCAACTATGGCAGTACCAGCAATTGCACCTCCCCCGACAGCACCACCGATACCAGCAAGAGTGCCCATAATTGCAGCACCCGAAGCACCGCCAGCTACCGTTACAGCACCAGCACCAACTAGACCAGCAGCAGCCCCAATGTTTGTAGCTGTTCTTGCCGCTGCACGAGCATCATTCTCTTCCTCAGACAAGTTCGATTGCTCTTTGAACAAAGTTTCATTCATTATTTTTGCCCCAAGATAAGCTGGGCCTGCTGCTAATACCGCAGGAGCCGCCGCCATGCCACCACCAACCACACCACCTGCCGCAGCTAAACCAGAAGTAATTCCTGCTCCTGAAGTTGCTGCAACAGTCAACCCTGTAGCAGCACTGGCAGCCGCACCTACCGCAGCACCAGTTTCTGCAACCGCTTTGACTGTTTTGACTGTATTTCCATTAATTCCCATAGTTTTTTCTACAACATTTTCTACAAGTTCTTCACCTGCTTTACTGGCAAAATCTTCCCAATTCATAAATCAATTTATCCTTTTAATACTTGTTCCATTATCCTTAAGAAATTCAACGTTTGTCTAGCCCAAAAATGTTCTATTTTGCCGCCAATTCTCCCTCGCTTTTACTTTAACTTTAATCTAAGTTTGTACAACAATGTACGAAAATGTACGAAAATGTTGGCATTTGTGAGCTACAATACACAAAACTCTCGCATCTCCCTGCCAGATGAATCTTAAAGAAATGTTAAATGTCGCCGATCGCATAGTTTTGGAGAAAACAGGTCAGCACCTTGACGATTTACAGGAAGCGGTACTGCGGGGAACTCTACAACGCGAGACATACAAAGAAATAGCTAAAGATTTTAACTGTTCTGAAAGTCGCATCAGGGAAATCGGCTCGGAATTATGGCAGATACTTTCAGAGGAGTTAGGAGAAGATGTCAGTAAATCGAATTTTCGCTCCACAATGGAGAGGTTGCAAAACTCTAATATTTTAAACTTTGCAAAAGACATTGTAGTGAAAGGTAGTTTTAACACCTGTGGAGAAGGTAGACACCCGCCAAGTATACCAAACTCACAGCCACCAAATCAGGAAACATCTAACTCAAAACCAACTAAAACTCTATATCAAGATTTAAGCGAAATGCCGGAGTTGGGTGATTTCTACGATCGCCCCCTCGAACTCCACACCCTCACCACCTGGATTCTACAACAACGCTGTCGCCTCATAACCCTCACCGGCATCAGTGGCATCGGCAAAACCAGCTTAGCAGTGCAACTCGTACAACAAATTAAAGACGAGTTTGACTACGCAGTTTGGTACACACTAGACGAATTCCCCACCATAGAAAAATTTCAATCTAACCTAATACAGCTTTTTTCAAATTCAGAAAAACAAGATTCATCCCCAACCAACCAGAAACGCTTACCGCTGATTAAGTATTTACAAAACCATCGCTGTTTAATAGTCTTAGATGACGTTCACAACCTTTTCTGTAGCGGGGAATTTGCAGGAAAATACAAACCTGAATGCGAAGAATATCGCTCTTTATTCAAACAAATAGAAAAATTATCCCATCAAAGCTGCTTTCTCTTAATCGGTTGGGAACAACCGAGAGAAGTGACTCAAGTTAAAAACCAAAATACTTCCATTCGTACCTTACACCTCAAAGGTTTAGACATCGCCGCCGGACAGGAAATTCTGAGAGATTATGGGTTAGAAGAAAGCGACAACACTGAAGCACTCATTCATCGCTACCAAGGCAACCCCCTATGGTTAAAAAGCGTGGCTAATCTGATTCAAGACTTGGGAGGAGGCGTGACAGAGTTATTGCCAAATGATACCATATTGTTGCCCGAAGATTTGAAAGATATTTTACAGCAGCAGTTCGATCGCCTATCCGAACTAGAAAAACAAGTAATCTCATTGTTAACGAAAGAAAGCCAGCCAATCAACCGGGCAAAATTGCTAGAAAATGACCGAATTCCAGCTTCAGATTTGCTAAATGCGCTGCAATCTCTATCGCGGCGCTGCTTGATAGAACAACAAGCAAATTTTTACACGATTTCACCTGTGTTGAAGCAATATGCGATCGCCCATACAGTGTAATTTATACAACCATTGCCTACATTGTCGCGCTTCACCCAAATTACTAGAAGTGGCTATGGGCGATCGCGTAAATGGGGCGATCGGTTCGATAGAATGATCGGTAGTCGCAATTCCATTGTTTGTCATGACGCTGAAAGAATTAGAGCCTCAACTCCTGGCACTCTCTGACGACGAAAAAGCTCAAGTCGTTCAACTCCTCACTCAAGGCAAAATCACTCCTTGGCGCGGTATTGAAAAAACGCCTGATGTCTGTGGCGGGAGTGCTTGCATTGCTGGAACTCGCATCACTGTTTGGGGACTTGTAGAAGCTCGTCGCATTGGCTATAGCGAAGCTGACTTACTCACAAGCTATCGATTGCTATCTGCTACTGATATTGCTAACGCTTGGGCTTATGCTGAAGCTTTTTCCGATGAAATTGAAACAGAAATTCGGGAAAACGATGAAGTGATGGACGAGGATTTGTAGCCGATGGCACGTCTTTATGCCGATGAGCAATACCTTCACCGTAACTTAGACGCCCGTGATGCCTTGCCTTAAATGCTTCAAGACTTGAAAAGCCGATCGCAATTCACTTGGCACAGTATAAATCGAAAATGCCCGCGATAAGCCGTATTCGGGTTTAGGTTGAGCCCTGAGTTTCACAAACCACACATCATCGCCATTCGTCAACATACCAAATCTCGGTTTATCCAAATCAGGATTTCCCATCATGTATGCTAATGCTTGGGGTAATGCCGATCGCGTGGAAATCGTAGTCTTCTTAGACTCCAAAACCATTACCCAAAGCTGATTCTGCAAAATCAAGATATCAATTCGTCCGCGCAGGGTTTCTTCCCCATCATCGATCGCAATTTCGTAGGCGTAAGCCGGGGCGTAGCCATCGCAGCTTCAGCCTTCATCCTCAAAGGTGGATCGTAGAATCCGGCCAGTTCTAACAAAGGTGATGCCACCAGCAATGTCACTGCCCCTTCTAACAACTCTCCATCGGCTCTATGATATGGCAATCTGCGTCGTAGCGTATCCAAAGCAGTCTGTTCAGAATCGCTGAGACTTGGCAATTGGGTTTGCCACTCTGTAAAAAAAGCCTCATCCTCAGTTCGCCTCAAATTCAACCTTGATTCAGCCTCAGCAAGGCTTTTAATAGCTTCTGTAACTGCAATAACCTTTGCCATTCGTTCACCTTTGATTCAAACGGTTGAATTTCCAACGAACATTAGCTTCATTGTAAGCAAAAGTAGGGATACTGCGATCGTAGCGACAGAACCTGTGCAAACAGGACTTACGCAACCACAGTAAATATGGTGTCTTCAGCGTCGCGCTCAGACGGTTTCTCCCAGTGAAATTCTCAAGGAAGTTTGTCTGAAAATTCTGCGCGCAACTTTTCAACTTTAGAAAGTGTTGACCTTCTTTGCATTTCAGCTTCATACATCTCACGCACTTGTTGCATCAGAACTTCATCATTAGCATTCGGAAATTGCTGTTTGAGGGTTTTAGCAATTTTGCCAAACAAATCAGTATTCATAAATTACATTCTCAACTGTTATTTAGGGCTTGCTGAATAATCGATCGCATATTACCTGGTCTGGGTTAAGAGATCGTGCGATCGAGAGTCAGATGCAAGAAAAACAGGTAATACCATTTTTTTAAAGATGTGATAGACTTGTGTTCAAAGTAAAGGAGAGAATTACAATGTCTGGTCGGCCTCATATAAAGATTACCGAATCTGGAGAATATTTGCGAGGAATCCTTAAACAACTTGCAAAGAATCCTAGCTTATAACAAAGTCCAAATGCTTTATTAATTTCAGTCTAAACAAGTATAAACTGTGCGGGAAGTATCGGCAGTTTTAGGTAAAAGTGAGGCAACAATTCATCGCTGGCTCTCTCAATATAAAGAGGGAGGTCTGGAAAATTTGTTAAAAAATCGGCAGGTTTTTGGCCGCCCAAAAAAGTTCTCCGTTGAAATAGCAGCTTCATTGCAACAAGAATTGAGAGACCCCGAAGGATTTCGGAGTTACCAAGAAGTTCATCTCTGGCTCTGGTTGATTAAAGGAATAGCCAGTAGTTACCAGGCTGTATATTCTTTAGTGAGAGGTGAATTAAAAAGTAAATTAACAATTCCAAGACCTCGCAGTATTTCTCAGAAACCTACGGCAATTAATGAATTTAAAAATAACTTGCATCAACAGATAAAAGCTTTACTACACAAAGCTTTACCTCAAGTAAACAAATATAAAAAAGTCACTTATTGGTGTAGTGATGAAACTCGTCTAGGGCTGCATACAATTCGTCGGCGCAAGCTGACGCTTTCAGGCGTAAAGCCCCGAGGAAAGCATCAATGGAAATTTGAGTGTTTTTGGCTGTATGGGGCAGTATCGAGCGCTACTGGACAAAGTTTTTTTTGGGAATTTTCGCATTTAGACAAAGTTTGTTTTGAAGCATATTTACAACTTTTGTCAATACAATATCCTCATGAATTACACATCATTCAAGTTGATAACGCACCAGCTCATAATTTAAGCTCATCTGAATTACCAGACAATATCATTTTACTATTTCAGCCTCCCGCTTGTCCGGAAGTAAACCCCACAGAAAGAGTGTGGGAATATCTGAAAGATTTTTTAGCTTGGTCAGTGTTTAGTAATCTGGACGAACTCCGCATAAGAGTCCAGGAAATTTTGGTGTCTTTCACCGATCGTGTCATTGGTTTTCTCACCGGATGGTCTTGGATTTTACATTCTTTATCTCTATCACATCTTTAAAAAAATGGTATTAGGGCCCCTTGTAGCCTCAGAGACATCCTCTACAGCCCATGTATTTGCTTTCTCATCAACAATAAACAAATCGTCAGCGGTAGTGCCTTCCTGAACCCGATATATCTTATTCAGAATGAAACGCTGTCGCGCCTCAGCTTTTGGTATGCCGATAACTTCATCAGGAGCGATAGAGATGGCACTGCCTTCTTTTAATGTACCTTTGGAGTTGCTTAAATTGCGATCGCTCTTTTCTGCTATTTGCAGGCTGTGAAGCTGCAAGCCAGGGTCAGTCTCAGAGATATTCCAGACAGCAGCTAGCGCCCCACTTTTTTCCAAACCGAGAACCGCTACAAAAGCCGTCAAAATTAGCAAAAGCTTGAAATGATTCACTGTATTTATCCTCCTTTGTTTGTGAGGTGCTGCACTCATTCTAAATTATCAATTAGCAATTAACAATGACCAAACAATGTCCGATATTTTTGTGATGATCCGCAATCAGAGTAATAATGCTATGACTTCAGTTGACGGCATTGCCTTTGTCACTTTACTGACTCGGGAGGGACGAGTGCTGGCCGAGGAGACAGTTGACCTGTTTGAGGCAGATGTGAATTTTGATAACCTGAAGCAGGGAAAATATACTGTAGTTGTCAGGCACGAAGGCGTTGAACCCCGATCGGCAACCTGTAGTGTTACAATCACCGATGAAGATAAAGTAATCATGCTGACATTTGTTTACTTGGAGCTAGAACGGGTGCTGCTCCGCATTCAAACTTCAACCGAAGAAAGACTATGACAGTGAAAGTTACTCCGCCAAATTCAATTAAAATGTTTCGCTATCGAGTACATTTCTTGGCAAAAGACCTGTGGAGGGAAAAAAACCCGGTTTGTCGGATGAATCTGGCTTTACAGTTAGCGGATGTGGCGACAACTCTGGCTAGGTTGGAAGTAGAAGAGGCGCGAAAATTTCAACAAGAGTCTGCTAAGGATGGGGTTTCAGACTCAACTGAGACTTGATATCAAAGTCTACGGGAATTGGGAATTGGGAATTGGGAATTGGGCATCGACAACAAACTTCTAACTTGCTTTGTGAATTAGCAAGCCCAAAACTGTGTTACAGTTATGTAGGTATCTTTACAAAACCACACTGTAGATTATTGGCACCAAAGTTATGCTCTCATTTCTGACAATAAATCTCGGTCAAATGCTGATTGCTCAAGCTTCATTTTGCCCTGACCCTAATGGTATGCAAATGATAGTCGTAGGGATTTTAATTGCATTACTTATCGCAGTTACTGGCGGGATGATTGTGGCAATTTATGTAATAGGATCAACCATGTTAGCAGGGTTGTCATGGGTAGGATTGATAACAGGGGGAATTTTTGGTTTTATTCATCTACCACTAGATCTTCATGCTTTGGGAATTTTTGGGGTGATTTGGCTGTTTATAGTAGGGGGTATCAAGGGGATGTTAGGATGTGGTTAATTAAAAATTAACTTCGCTCAATAAAAAAACGATTTCTGACCACCCGTGCGTCCAGGACTAAAGTGACCCCACGGCTTAATCCTCCCACACAACAACTTTCACCCTTGCGAGGTAATTTGTTGTCGAAAAAACTGCGTTACACTTATATAAGTATCTTTACATAACAACATAAAAGCATGACAGTTGCCTATCCCCGCAAGCCGCGCAACGCAATGGGAGCGCGCGAAATTTTAGCTCAAGTAGTGCGCGATCGCGAAATTCACTTGATCACCCTCAACCGCTACCGCTACAGCGAACAGCGCAGTTGCAAAGACCTCACCGACCTGATCGAACGGCTAGACGGGGAACCAGCCGAACTCGTGCGCGACCTCTCCCGGCACATTTCCGACGAAGCGCGACACGCGATGTGGCTCACCGACTTGCTGGTAGACATCGGCCACAATGTGGGAACGCCGCCGGGAGTCTCCTACATTGACGAATTTGACCGCCTGCTGGACAAAGAGCAATACCGTAACCTCGATGACGGTATAATTGCAGCCTTAGCCGCAATCAATGTCACCGAAAAGCGGGGCTGCGAATACTTCTCAGCCCACATCCACGCCCTCAAACAGGCTCCCCAAACCGACGAAAACATCAAAATCCGCGAAACCATCGAAAAGATTTTTCCCGAAGAAGCTGGTCACGTCCGCTGGGGCAACCGCTGGCTCGGCTCCATAGCTGCCAAAAGCCCGGAACACCGCCAGAAGGTGGAACAGGCAAAGCGCAAGTATGTGGCGATCGAACAAGCAGCATTTGAATCGGGAATGGATATCATGCTGGGGGCAGAACTGCGTCGCGTCACGCGCCTGGTAGACATTGCCAACACCATGCCGATGTGGGAACGCCCGCAATACCTGATGGAACGCTTGCCCGCAACCCTGCTGGCCCCGGATCTACAAATGACCCGAGTTGATGTAGCTCAGCGCGCCTGGAACCGCGACCCGCAGGCATTTATGGAAAAATTGGTGCCCATGTTCCTCAACGGCTTGAATACCATTGAGAAGAAGCCGGCGACTAAGCCCAAAGCTTAAAAACGATCGCACACCTAGTTGAAACCGCTCTGCAAGTCAAACTTGCGCCTGCCTCCGCAAACAAGCGAGATATACTGGTTCCCAGGCATAGCCTCGGAACCAGTTATTTAAAGTCATAATTTTAAGCTTTAGCAAGTAAACTGATTATTGGAATAGTTTTCCATCTAAATATAATCATGACTACCAGCGAGCCGAACATACAAACAGCTTCCGCAGAAAGCCAATCGAGGGAAAGCGCGATCGCCTCCGAGCAGGTCGAAAAAGCCACAGCCGTCACCTATGCAGAAGAAATTGAAACTGTCATCGCCAGCATGGCTGTAGACCAAAAAGTGATGGTCGGTCAAAGTGAAGCTGGCGGACATCTTTGGAAGTTTAAGTACGGCAGTGTCGAAGTGTTCGTGCAACTTACGGGCGAAACCGAAGATGATACTTTGACTGTTTGGGCTTTTGTACTGCAGTTGCCAGCGAAGAATGAAGCTCAATTAATGCGGAAAATCCTAGAAATGAATTGGCTGTCTACTTTGGAATCTCATTTTGCGATTGTTGATAATCAAGTTGCCGTAGTATCGACTCGGACGATGGCGGAAATCTCGACCGGGGAAATTTCTCGGGTTATTACTATTGTCGCCACTATCGCCGATGATAATGACGATATTCTGCAAGCAGAATTCGGTCAGTAGTCATTAGTTAACAGGCAACAGTTAACAGTTAACAGTTAACTAATATGCAGGCCCTGCGATCCAAGCAATAGTAATTCCCAGCCCCAAACCTACAAGCACTTGAAAAGGAGTGTGTCCCAGCAACTCTTTCAGGCGAGCCTCATTAAGGTTGTGATCTTCCTCAAAAAACTCATCAATAATTTGGTTGAGGATGCGAGCTTGCTTGCCTGCTGCTTGGCGGACGCCTGCTGCGTCGTACATCACAATAATTGCAAAGATCGCAGCGATCGCAAAATCCGGACTTTCCCATCCCATCGTTTGTCCCACTCCAGCAGCCAAAGCGCCCACAAAAGACGAGTGAGCGCTGGGCATTCCCCCCGTTGTTACCAAATACCGAAGATTAAACTTGCGATTTTTGACCAACTCGATCGGCAGCTTCATGATCTGAGCCGCCAGACAAGCGAGCAAAGCAACCACGAGTACATGATTGTTTAAGATGCCGCTGCAAATTTCCTGCATAGTGTTTGGTATTTCTAGTTACTGCGGCTGGTAATAAAATCGGCGATTGCCAGCAGCGGTAGAGCTTTGCTCCCAAACACTGCCAATTGATCCTTAGCATCAGCAACAAGCTGCGAAGCTTGGCGCCGAGACTCCTCAATTCCCCACAAACTCGGATAAGTGACTTTTCCTGCTTGAACATCTTTGCCAGCAGTTTTGCCCAGTTCTTCTTGGGTAGCAGTAATATCCAGAATGTCGTCAATGATCTGGAAAGCCAGCCCAATATTTTGAGCGAAACGAGACAGCCGCTGCAAATCCGCAGCCGAGGCCCCAGCCAGAATTGCCCCACAAACTACGCAGGCTTCTAACAGCGCCCCAGTTTTGTGAGCGTGAATGTAATTCAAAGTTTCCAGAGAAACATCTGTCTTTCCTTCCGATTCCAAATCAACCACCTGACCGCCTACGAGTCCAGCAGCACCCGATGCCCGCGCTAAATGGGCGATCGTCTGCAACACCTGTTGGGGGGGTACGTTCTCAGTTTTAGTAGCGATAAATTCAAAAGCATAGGTCAGCAAACCATCGCCAGCCAAAATGGCGATATCCTCGCCGTAGACTTTGTGGTTCGTTAGTTTGCCACGCCGGTAGTCGTCATTGTCCATTGCCGGCAAATCGTCGTGAATCAGCGACATCGTGTGGATCATTTCCAAAGCGCAAGCTGTCGGAATTGCCATAGATGTAGTGCCGCCAGCCAGTTCGCAGCTAGCCAGACACAGGATCGGACGCAGGCGCTTGCCCCCCGCTAGCAGCGAGTAGCGCATTGCTTCGTAAATTTTCTCTGGGTAGATGACCGGGAGTGCACTGTCGAGAGCTACCTCGATCGCCTCTTTTCGATTGACTAGATAAGTAGATAAGTCGAAAGAGGATTCCGGTTGGGACGAACCCATTTCTGTTGCCAATACCATCCCTTGCTCTCTTGTACTGAATAGTTATGTGGGATATTGTGAGCCGTTCAGGTCGCATCGTGCCGACTTTTACGGCAGTAGTTGCTCGAACTCCGAGCACCAATTAATCATTCTACGGGTGTTGTTGCACAGAAAATCTTTGAGTTTTGATAACTTTGTCAAATTACCAGTCAATCTAAAATTTACAATCTCAAATATGAAATCCGCTGATGTGTCTGGCGACTTCCAAAAACCGCTGCACCGCAGCCGTTGGATCGCTGCGCCAAATTAGAGCGATCGCCACAATGCAGGTTGATTCTGGTAACGCTTTGTAAACGACGCCGCTGCGCTGGAAATTTTGCATCGACGCCGGGACGATCGCCACTCCCATCTCGGCGGCTACCAGACTCACAATGGTTTGCATTTGAATTGCTTCTTGAGCCGCGCGAGGGCTAAAACCGGCTTGCTGACAAAGACTGACGATCGCATCGTACAATCCCGGAGCCTGGGAACGCGGAAATAAAATGAACGGTTGGGTGGAAAGTTCGCGTAATTCAAGATGCGTGCGATCAGCCGCCGGATGCGTTTCTGGAAGTGCCACGATCAGCGGTTCTCGAAAAACGATTTCAGAATTTATCCCATCTTCCTCAACCGGAGGACGCACGAAGCCGATATCAATTTGCCCGAACCGCAGTCGCTGCAACTGTTCGTTTGTCGTCAGTTCGTGCAGTTCCAGCGTGACGGCGGGACACCGAGTGCGAAAGGCCTGCAAAATGGCTGGAACCACGTTGTGTGCAGCAGAACTCACAAAGCCGATCGTCAGTTGGCCGAGTTCGCCCCGACTGGTTTGTCGGCCGAGTTGAATTGCTCGATCGACTTGCTGCAGAATTTTCCCGGCTTCCTCGAAAAAAACCTGTCCCGCTGCCGTTAAATGCACCGTCCGCTTGGTGCGGCGAAACAGTTGAAACCCCAACTCTGCCTCTAAATGCTGGATTTGTTGGCTCAGCGGAGGTTGGGCAATATGCAGTTTTTCGGCTGCACGAGTGAAATTCAATTCCTCTGCAACTGCAATGAAATAACGCAAATGCCGAAGTTCCATAGCTCCCCAATCATTTATATTTTAAAAGTATAAGTTGTTAGTTAAACATATATTGGACATTTATGAAGACATTTCATACAGTGATTAATAGGCGAAATTGAGAATTAAACAATGGGTAATTTGGATATCAAAATTAGAGAAGCAGAGCTGGCAGATTTGGAATTAATTGTGGATTTTATTTCACAAAAAAGCGAGTTCGATGGATGTAAAAATTTGTTGGGAGCAACAGCAGATAAATTGCAGCAAACGTTACTTTGCCAGCCTCCGCTAGTGCGGGTTTTGTTGGCTGAAGTTGCGGGAAAAGCGGTAGGATTTGCTCTTGTCTATTCATCCTATTCAAGTTTATTGACGCAGCCGTGTCTTTGGCTTGATGATTTATTTGTGCTAGCTCCTATGCGCGGTATGGGAGTCGGTACAGCGCTGTTAAAGTATTTGGCACAAATTGCTGAGTCCACAAATTGCGGGCGTATGGAATGGACTGTTAATACTGCCAATGCGCCGGGTATTGCTTTTTACCAAAAGCAGGGAGCGCGCATTTTGGAAAATATTAGGGTTTGCCGTATTGATGGGGATGGAATTAATCTGCTTGCTGGCAAATGATTTAATAACGAACCGCAAAGGCGCGAAGAACGCGAAGAGAATAGAAGAGGAGAGAAGAGATGTCACAAGATTTTTGGAATTCAGTGCTTTATGAGAAAAATCATGCTTTTGTTTGGCAGTACGGTGAATCAATTGTGGAGTTACTCGCTCCGAAGGCTGGTGAACAAATTCTGGATTTGGGCTGCGGTACGGGGCAGTTAACTGAAAAGATTGCTCAAAGTGGTGCTTTTGTGCAAGGTATTGATTCATCTTTGTCGATGATTTCCACGGCAAAAGTTAACTATCCTCACATTAACTTCGCTGCCGCAGATGCAAGGAGTTTTCAAGTAGAAGAGCCGTTAGATGCGGTGTTTTCTAATGCGGTTTTGCACTGGATTAAACAGCCGGATGCTGTGATTAATTGTGTGGAAAAAGCTTTGAAGCCGGGAGGACGTTTTGTGGCTGAGTTTGGGGGTAAAGGGAACGTGGGGGCGATCGTCCGGGCGCTTTTGAGTGTTTTGTCGGAAATTGGCTGCCAGGAGCCTGAATCGCTTAATCCTTGGTATTTTCCGAGTATTGGCGAGTATGCTGGGCTTTTGGAAAAGCAGGGATTTGATGTGGGTTATGCGGTTTTGTTCGATCGACCGACTCCCCTAGAAGGTGGCAGCGCGGGTATGGTAAATTGGATTGAAATGTTTGCTGGCGGGTTTTTGTCGGGGTTGTCTGATGATGTGCGATCGGACGTAATTAACGCAGTTGAAGAGCGTTTGCGATCGGCGCTGTACCGCGATGGTAATTGGAGTGCAGATTATCGCCGAATTCGCGTTGTTGCTGTCAAACTGTAGGGTGCGTCGCGAGCGCAAATCTTCAAATACGATCGAAAATTTCAGCAGCGACGCACCCTACGTTAGGTTTATTTGTCATGGCTAATGACTACTTGATACTGTAACTCGAAACGGTATTTTCCAAAAGCATAGCAACAGTCATCGGCCCGATTCCTCCCGGCACCGGCGTGATAAATTCGGCTACTGTTTTAACAGCATTAAAATCCACATCTCCGGCCAAACGACTCGTACCGTCTGGATTGACGACGCGGTTAATACCGACATCAATTACTACTGATCCAGGTTTGACCATATTAGCTGTAATCATTTCTGTGCGGCCGACTGCGGCTATTAAAATATCGGCTTGATTTGTAATCGATTCTAGGTTTTGCGATCGCGAATGAGCTACCGTAACAGTACAATCGGCTTCTAACAGCATCAGCGCCATCGGTTTACCTACCAAAATACTCCGTCCCAAAACAACGGCATTTTTTCCTTTTAAATCAATCTGGTATTCCTGCAATAACCGCATCACTCCGGCGGGAGTACAACTCCGCAAACCTTGCTCCCCGCGCACGAGACGGCCTAAATTTACAGGGTGAAGTCCGTCAGCATCTTTGTCGGGAGCAATTTGGTACAGCAGCCCAATTGCATCTAAGTGTTCTGGTAGCGGTAATTGAACTAAAATGCCGTCTACTCGATCGTCCTCGTTGAGCGCACGAATTGCAAGTTCTAGTTCGGCTTGAGTAGCGTTTGCGGGGTAATGCTGGCCGAAGGAAGCTATGCCAACTTTAGCGCAGGCTCGCTCTTTGTTGCGAACATAGGCTGCGCTAGCTGGGTTGTCGCCCACCATCAGCACCGCAAGTCCGGGAGGACGCCCCTTTTGGGGTTGTAGGGCGCGAACTCGATCGCTCAGCTCGGTTTGAATCTTTGTCGCTAAAGCTTTGCCATCTAGTATTTGAGCAGTTTTGGCATCCATTGTAGACTCTGGGTTAGGGGCGGACGATTTTAGATTCTAGCTTAATCCCCGCCAAGGACTACACTAGAGAAATTTCTTACTTGCGATCGATTCTTGGGATTCTGTTAAAGTAAGTCGTATCTCACATCTCAAATCAGTTGACCAATGACTACTGCAATTAAGCAAGTTTGGGTTCAAAGATTCTGCACCGGCTCTTTATCGCTAATCCTCGCCAGCGGTTTTTTCAGTTGTGGCAATTTACCTCTGTCTCAACTTAATCTTGGTTTTAATGTGGCTAGCATTGGCGACGTTCAACAAAAGCGGCAAGTGGATGCTGAAGTTTATCTCCGGGGAAAGGTGGAAAATCGCGCTCCGTTTGTGGGGAATGCGGCTTATCAACTTGAGGATGGTACTGGGAGTATTTGGATTTTAACCACGCAAGATTTGCCCCAGCTTGGCGATGAAGTGTTGCTGAAGGGAGAAGTCCGCTACAAGAGTATTACTCTGAAGGAATTGGCAGGAAAGGATTTAGGTGAAGTTTATGTTGAGGAAATGGAGCAATTAAAGCGCACTCCAGCGGCTAATAAATAAAAATACTAAGCTGCTAATTTATTTCAATAAGTAATTCTATTTCCTACAAATCAAAGGTTTATAGTTGTGCTTGGGCGATTTGGATCTGTTTATTTATCTTCAAAGTTCATTAACCATAATATTATGGTCTGGGCGGGTTTACCTATATTTTTGGTTAATTTTACAGATGTTGGTGAACCCGCTCCTACAGCACTTTTTTCCTTCTCTTTTCTTTCTAACACATGACTAAAATTCACGTTGCGATCGCGATTTTGTACCAAGACGGCAAGTTTCTCTGCCAGTTGCGAGACGATATTCCTCATATCAGGTATCCGGGACATTGGGCTTTGTTTGGAGGACACTTGGAACCGGGGGAAACACCGGAAGTTGCTGTAGTACGGGAATTATCAGAGGAAATTGGCTATGCTCCTGCAAGTGTTTCTTTTTTCTGTTGCGATGTCGAAAAAGATGTTGTTCGCCACGTTTTTCACTCACAACTTAGTGCAGATGTCAAGGATTTAGTTTTGCTTGAAGGTTGGGATATGAAGTTGTTGACACCCGAGCAGATTAGGGCTGGCAAATGCTATTCTGAGCAGTCAGGAGATGTGCGACCTTTTGGCATTGCTCACCAGCGTATTTTATTGAATTTTATTGAGTCGATTTGAGAAAATTTCCGCGCACCCTAGATGGGAGCGGTTTGAGCTGGGAGATATTCGTAAGGTGCGCCCAATGGTACACCCTACATTGCAGGGGGTTTAACAGTTAAGAGCGAGCAGCAATCATTCCCGTTTGTCGCGCGTAGTCAAACAACCCTCCGGCATCGATTACAGGCCCTACTTCTCCTAAAGGTTTGAGCGAGCAAGTTCGATCGAGAGTGTGGTTGATAATTTGCTCTGCTGTAAAATCGATCGTCACTTCTTGGCCCGTAGCAAACAAGTCGCAGAGCCGATCGACTGATTCCATCGGGTACAATTCGCCAGTAGCCGAGCAATTGCGAAAGAAAATGCGGGCGTAAGACAAAGCCACCACCGCTGTGACGCCGGCGGCCCCGAGAGCTATCGGAGCGTGCTCTCGCGAAGAACCGCAGCCAAAATTTTCGCCCGCTATGATAATCGGATACCGGGTTTTCTGTTCACCGGATTCGATAAACTTACCGTAGCGATCGGGCAAGCCAATCATAGCGTAACTGCCTAGTTTCTCGTACTCATCCGGCTTCGAGGGAACCAGGGTCAGGTATTCGGCCGGGATAATTTGATCTGTATCGATGTTGTCGTCTACAACAAAAATTTGACCGCTAATTACTTTACCCATAGTTTATTTCCTGTTAGCCTCGCTCGATGCTGTGGTGATAATTTTAAGTGGATCGGTATGCAAGATTTGCATCTGTTCATTTTAACCTGGCGGTGTCAGTGATAACCTGTATGAGTAAAAATTAGATCCGAGACTTTGGGTTAACAATTAACAGATTGCTAAGCGTCAAGATAGTTTTATGGCAAATCCAATAGATGACATTGCTCGACAAGCTCGCGAGGGCTCGGTTGCATCGATTATTCAAATCCTTAATGACGAACTGGCACAGGTAGGGGTCAGGGCCCGAGCTGTGTTTGCAGACGGGGTGCTGCAACTGCTGTGCGAAGCTGCAACGCCCCAACTGCTCGAAGAGTTTAGTTTGGTTGATCGAGTCCGAGAAATTTTGGAGCGCATTTCGCCCCAAAATATTCGCCGAGTCAACATCAACACCCGGCTTGTCCGAGAACACCAACTGCTGTGGCTGGAAGAAATTAGCCGGGATTCGGAGAATCAACTGCTGTGGTCTCAAGAAATTAAACTCAGAAAACCGAATTTGTTCAAGCGTTTAGCCACCGCCCATCAGGAACGACAAGCTCTCTCCGGCAAGCGGGCTTTGCCGAGAATGGCTGTATCTCGATCGATGCAGCAACCGCGGCAATTTCAGCGCGGTATCGTCGGCGGCATCAGCTTGACGGTGCTGTTGCTCGCCGTAGCGGCCGCCATCCACAAAGGACTCAATTCCCAAGTGCCAAACAGCACACAAGCCACCACCCAAGCAGTGGCAACTGCCCCTCCTTCGGAGGCAAAGCCTGCTTTGAAAATTTCTAAGGAGACTGTTAATTCTGCTGTTGACTCTTTTTCCCAAGCAGTGCGAGTCGCCGAACAAGCAGCCACCGAGGGCAAAACCGCTCAATCTCGCGAGGATTGGTTAGTCGTAGCTGCTAAGTGGCAGCAAGCTTCGGATTTGATGGCCGCCGTGCCCTCCAAGCACCCCCGCTACACAACGGCTCAGAACCGGACGGCACTTTACCGCAAAAATAGCGATAAAGCCCAAGAGGAAGCACAAAATAAGTAAGCAGGTAAGTGGGATAAATTTAACCAGAGACTTCGCTGGGCGGCTCTAGGTGTTGTGAAAAAGGAGTTTTTGAGCAAAAACTCGAAAACTCTTAGCTATGTTATGAGTGATAATTTTGGGATTTTGAATTTTTGCGATCGGCGTCACTCGATCGGCCGATTTGTATCAAAATAAAAATTTGTTAAGATCACAAACTTAAATAGGAAACATCACACAGTGAGAAGAGGGGTGCCACTAAGCGGTCTCTAGAAAAGCTTCATCCTACTAATAACCGTCAAAATTAGCGGGAATGGGATTGATTATCATCCGGTAAAGAATGGTAAAGTTCATTCCGTACAGATCGAAGGGTAGAAAACAGGAAAATAGAAATCTGTCAGATCTGGGTATATTTTCACATATCTAGTGACCCGCCGACAGGCTGCACAAACACAGAAAGCAGAGTCATAACAGTCAAGCCGACAGTTATGGAAAGCTTCTATATTTGTTGCAGCGGGAGCCGGATCAAACATCTTAGAATTAGAATAAAGGCTTGGTTGCCATGATCGATTGCCAGGGAAATCAAGACTTTAGTCCGATCGACCGATCGCCGTCCGAGTCTTGCACTTTGCATTTACCGCAAATCCCAGAACCACTATCAATCCCAAAATTTCTGGATCGTCTTATGCAGTTCCAGGTCGATCCTGCCCTTCTCGGGCGACAAATTTGCCAAATTCTCGCGACCAGCTTTGATGGAGAAATCCTGCTGCAGCAAATAGCCACTACTTTGGGGGTTGCGTGGGGGGCAGATTTCTGTTTGGTTACTGCTGTGGTTGACCAAAAAGTAGTACCTCCGAATGCTTACTGGCAAAATAGCAGCGATTTCCCCTATGTGGCCGGTGTTGCGGATTCCACTGAAACACCGGAACGCCCCCAAACCCCAAGATTAAAACCGCCTAGCATATCACTCGAACATCCCGCTTGGGGAAACGTCCTAGCAGACGGCGAGATAGTGGCGATATCCGACTATCTTGATAGTCCAGCAGCTTCATCGCCCAATTCCCCTGTGACTGCGCTGCCTTTTCGGGCAATTTTGGCAGGGCCTGCGCGATTTGGAGGGGCTGTAAATGGCATGATGATTGTTGGTAAGTCGCAACCTCACGAGTGGTCGGTAGCCGATCGGCAGCGCCTCGAAGCAGCATCGGAGGCGATCGGCAGCGCGATTTCTCACCTTCAAAAAACTCAAGAAATTGCCAGCTTAAATGAACAGTTACAGCGACAAGCTAAATACAAAAATCTACTCATCTCAGTTGCTGCATTGAGCCCGACAAATTCAGAAATTGAGCGAATATTGCAGCAAGTTATTGAAAATACCGTTGATACCCTGGAAGTAGATAGAGGTCAAATCTTGCTATTGAAATATACAGACCCTCTATTTACAACTCGCTCCCCCAATCAAACGCCCAAAGCGAAAGTCGAATTAGTTTGCGAATCAGTTGTAAAAAAAGATCCAAATAAACAGGCAATAGCACAAAGCTCGGCGGGTAAAAAAAGCTCAACATCCAAAACAAAAAACAAGGATAAAACGGCTAATTCCCCATCCAAAATCCCCAACTCAAAACCAAATAACTCTCCCGCTTTTTGGCTGTCAGAATCTAATTTGTGCCACCAAGCATTCTACAGCGCACCCAAACCCCTCGCCCTCGCTGACGCAGGCGCATTAATCGGCAAAGAACAAGAGGCAGCAACAGAAATTTTGAAACTCCAAGGCATTCGCGGCTTGCTGCTGTTTCCCCTCACGGGCGGTAGCGGTCAGGAAACAGTTTTGGGTTTCTTGGTTTTGCAGCACTCGAAGCCGCGGACTTGGAACCCGGAAGAATTAGAAGTTCTCGAATCAGTCAGCGCTCAAGCGAGCAAGATGATTATCCAAACTCAAACGCTTAAGGAATTGCAAACCGTAGTCTTCGACAGAACCACTCAGTTGCAGCAAAGCCTCGACGTGCAGGGGAAACTGTACGAACAATCTGCCAATCAGCTAGAGCAAATGCGGAAATTGAAGCTGATTAAAGACGAGTTTCTCAGCACTCTGAGTCACGAGTTGCGTACCCCTTTAACAATCATGAAGCTGGCGATTCTGATGCTCAAACAAGCTGAACTGCCATCAGCGAGTCGGATTAAGTATCTCGACATTCTAGAACAGCAGTGTTCTAAGGAAACTGCTCTGGTTAACGATTTGTTAGCCCTCAAGCAGTTTGAGCCTCAGCAAGTCCCGATTTCTCAAATCAAAATCGATCTCAACCGTTTATTTCAAGATTTAGTTAGGGATTTTGAAAAACAGTGGGCGGATAAGCAATTGACTCTGAAGGTGGATTTGCCCAAGTTGACCCCTTGCTGGGAAACCGACCCGGACATTCTCAATCGAATACTGCTGGAACTGCTGACGAATGCTGGAAAATACTCTGCTTCTGGAACGGCGGTAGTTTTGGAGGTGTCTGAGGCAGCCGGCTATATTGTCCTGAGCATTTCTAATTTCGGGCCCGGCATTTCTGCTGCTGATTTGCCCCACATCTTTGACAAGTTCCGCCGTGGCACTGGCATTACTGACCAAGCTATCGCGGGTACGGGTTTGGGTCTGGCTCTGGTAAAGTCTTTAGTGCAGCACTTGAATGGTACTATTGATGTATCTACCCGTCCGGCCGAAAGTTCAGAAGCTGACGAGTTGTGGCGTACATCTTTTACTCTGACTCTGCCTCAATTTCCAGCGGAACTCTCTAATCTAGAATAATAGTTTGGTGGAAAAGTGGTTGTGAATTGGCAGCGAACAGACTAAGACTTGCCTTTTTAGGGAGATTCGGATGTGGCAAACGCTACCACATCCTGATTGTTGATTTGTTTGTTTGGTTTCCCATCTAAATTGGCGATTCTCCATTGCTGATTTTCCCCAGGACTTATATTATGTCGGGTTATTGGCCCGTAATATCGTTTCCGGTTGCATGGGAATAATAAAATCGAGTCCACAGTTAACACTCAACCATTCAGTTTTTAGACCCGCCCGTCAACAGTCAACAGTCAACAGTCAACAGTCAACAGTCAACAGTCAACAGTCAACAGTCAACAGTCAACAGTCAACAATAATCCCGGTGCAACCGGAATTGATATAATTAGTGCGTGTTTGTAGTGAGTATGAATGTCCTCTATTTATTATTAATTAATCAGGACTTGCATTACTTGCTAGGAACTTAATTATAATTGTATAGTCGGAGATGCTATTACGCAGTATAGACCAAAGAAACTGAGTTTTTTAACTGTTTGTTTCAAAGGCCTGCAACCCGTCTTTTCGTACAAGCCGGTTTCTGCGTCCTGGATTGTCCCCTAAAAATTGTCACGGTGCATGGAATTCGATCGCCAATATTATGCTCACAAAAGCTGCACCTAAAACCCTGCGTTGGCAACGTTCTAAATATTCGCCACTGGCACGACAAATAGACATTTTTGCAGCGGCGGGAAAGTTTATGTTTTTTTTGTGGTGGGATGGACTGCTGCAAAATAATTCTCCTCATACTAGAAGAATTCGTGCTCATTGGTTGGTCAATACTTTGTTGAATTTAGGCCCGACTTTTATTAAAATCGGGCAGTCTCTCTCGACTCGGGCAGATTTGCTACCGCTTGAGTATGTGAAGGAACTCGAACAGTTGCAAGATCGGGTTCCTCAGTTTAGTTCCGAAGAGGCGATCGCTCTTGTAGAATCAGAGTTAGGCAAGGATATTTATGCTTTGTACCGCGATTTTGACCCGTCGCCGATCGCTGCTGCGAGTCTGGGACAGGTGCACAAAGCGAGGCTGCACACCGGGGAAGATGTGATTGTAAAGGTGCAGCGTCCGGGTTTGGAAAGTTTATTTGATTTGGATGTGAAGGCGGTGCGCCAAGTGATGCGTTTTTGCGATCGCTATTTGCCTGGGACGCGCAAATATGACCTGGAATCTATCTATCACGAGTTTTTTAAGATTTTATATCAAGAAATTGACTACGTGCAAGAAGGTAAAAATTCCGATCGCTTTAGCCATAATTTTCGAGAATATCCTCAGGTTATTGTCCCGAAGGTCTACTGGCAATACACGACTAAAAAAGTGCTGACTCTAGAATACGCACCCGGCATAAAGGTGGACGACCGCATTAGTTTAGAGGCGATTGGAGTCGATATTGTGAAGCTCAATCAACTCGGAATTTGTTGTTATTTAAAACAGTTGTTAATAGACGGTTTTTTTCAAGCTGACCCGCATCCGGGAAATTTGGCGGTGACAGAAGATGGTAGCTTGATTTTTTACGATTTTGGGATGATGGCTGAGGTGAAGTCTCTGGCTAAAGACCAAATGGTCAAGACTTTTTTTGCTGTGATGAGAAAGGATGCTGACGAGGTACTCAATACTTTAATTTCGATCGGTTTGGTTGAGCCGATGCCGGATATGATGCCGGTACGCAGGCTGATTGCTTTTCTGTTGGATAAGTTTATTGATAAGCCGATCGACTTTCAAGCTTTTAATGAAATTAAGAACGAACTTTACATCATGTTCGAGCAGCAACCGTTTCGCTTGCCCGCAGAAATGATGTTTATTGTCAAGTCCGTGACGACTCTCGACGGCATTGCTAGAACTCTCGACCCTGACTACAATTTCATAGCATCCGCTCAGCCTTTTGTCAAGAGTATTGCGGTGAGTAAGGGGCGGGGAAATGCGATCGGAGAATTGGCAAGGCAAGCGCGAAGTTTTATTACATATAAGTTACGGCAGCCGAGCAAATCGCAAGTTTTTATCAAGCGTTTGGAGCAGCGAATTGAAGAGGGTGAACTGCAAATTAGAGTCCGAAATATCGAGAGCGAAAGAGCCTTGAAACGCATTAATTTAGCTTTGAAAACTCTAATTTTCGCTTGTCTGACTGGTTTTGTGTTTTTGTCGGGTGCAGTGCTGCTAGTGGGCGGATATCAAACGGGGGCGATCGCAGCTTTTGCGGTTTCGGGATTCGGTGGCTTGTTTTTGTTACGCTCGTTGTTAGACTTGTTGGTTAAGGAAAAGCTCGATCGAATGGTCGAAAAATAAATATAGTGGGTAATTGGGAATTGCGCTCGTAGTCAGGACTTTAGCCCTCATTAACAAAAACTAATGCTGACTCATGTCTCCTGCATTTGTAGGTTATTTAATGCGGTTCAACGCTCATATTCCGATTCTTCAGCCACTAAATCTGCTTCTATCTCTGCTCGATTTTCGTGAGAATAAGTCAGTGTAGGCTCAACCTGCGCTAAGCCGAGATGCTCCCATTCTGCTGCTATTTCGTCAGCAATATTACCTTGTTTATATCTGGGGGGGTGACGACCCGCCCCAAACCCATATTTAGTAAGGATTGAGCCAACTTGTGGTAAAAAAAGATAGGCAGCAGAGTTGTTACACGCTTGCCTATCCAAAAAAATAATGATACCAAGATTCTACCAGACTCATTTACAAAAACACCTGACGCCATCTCAGTTTTTGGTGATGACAATTTTGCTATCCTTGATGCAATCAGAAAAACAAGTGAGATTAGAGCGGCTCTCCCGAGTATTTCCCTGTCTAATTACAGCCGAAAGTCGGCGACGTAAATTACAAAGATTTTTAGATTTACAGAACTTAACAATCGAATTAATTTGGTTCCCATTAATTACTTATTGGTTGACCACTTATTGCCGTGTTGGTACTCGCTTATCAATCGCAATTGATCGCAGTCAATGGGGCTGTATTAATCTGTTCATGGTTAGCTTAATCTGGGAGCGAAGAGCAATTCCATTGTACTGGTCATTGTTGCCGAAATTGGGCAGCAGCAACTTCGAGGAACAAACTACAAATCTACAGCAAGTTTTACCATTGTTTTCAGAATATAAAGTCATCGTTTTAGGAGATCGTGAATTTTGTTCGGTCGATTTAGGAAACTGGCTGAAGGAAAAGGGTGTGTCTTTTTGCTTAAGAATAAAGAGGAATCATTGTATCGAAATAGAACATTTAGTTTGGCAGCGGTTAGATGAATTAGGAATAGTAGCAGGAACCTCTTTATATTTTCAAGGTAAAAGAGTTAGGAAAACACGGGCGTCCCACTGGATTTGATGTTGCTTGTAAGTGGAAAAAAAACTATGGAGCCTGGAAGGTTGATGAAGCATGGTTTATTCTCACAGATTTAGGTTCATTATCGGCAGCTATCGATGCTTACAAGCAACGGATGGGCATTGAAGAAATGTTTAGAGATTGTAAAACAGGAGGCTACGATCTGGAAGGAACTAGCTTAAAAGAAAATCGACTTATTAACATAATTCTGCTCATGACACTCGCCTACAGTTCGGCAATATTTGAAGGCACATCTCTTCGGAAAAAGCAGGTAGAAAAATATGTATGTCGGCGTCAAGAACCTAAAAAAAGATATCGAAGACGGAGTACATTTGGTGTTGGCTTAGATGGAGAAAAGTGGGTTAATTATCTCGAACAATATTCTGATGTGGTGGAACAGTTAATAAAGTTAACTCCAAATAAACGTCGCTTTTATCAACAAGGTATGCGGGCTGCAACCCTGATGGGGTCTATCTCCTAGGCCTCTTTGTCACCCCCCCAGGTTTATATAACACTGTAATTAGCTGCACTAAGGTAGCATTACCTGCAATAATAGGGAGACAATTGCGAAGGTGTGGAGCGCGGAGAATTAAAGGGGCAATATCCGTTAAAGTTAGCCTATGTGAATCAGAGGTTAAAAATTAGGTACTCCTGCATATTCAGTATAATTAAGGGTTTTATTTGATAGCTCAACTGGCGTTTTACTCATGAATCAAATACCAAAGAGCTGCCTCCAATATTGGGGAGTATTTTAAAGTGGGAATTTTATTTATTACCCTACGAGATATTCTTTGTATCAGAGTATTATTAAATCTTTAAATCTTTCTATATAGTTAGTCTGACCACTATCCTTTCCTACTGCTATATCTTGTTAAACAGGAGAATTGGTGATTTTTTGAGCCATCAAGTTTTTAATCTCGTGAGGGTCGCTCTTGATGAAAGAAAAAGGAACTCCCTTTTTTGGCACACTATATATAGTGGGCCTGCGTAAGTCCTGTCAAACCTAAAGTCCTTTTAGAGATGACTCAAGAACTCATTAGTCCTCATAGCGAGCACTTTAGCTAAAAACCCCGTGGGTTTCAACTCCCGGCGGACTTGCGGACGGTCGGCTGACGTTGGTACTGCAAAGTAAACTTGTTAACATAATTTGCGAGTTGAGGTACGGGCGGATTCTCAAAGCACGAAGTTATACTCCTAACATATATTAAACGCGATCGCCCGCCCCTACCAAAATGCACTCCCAAACATTGCAAAAACCAGACGGTCGTCCACTCACACTCTACAGCCGCTACCCAATCCCAGAAGGTATCGTGGCCGTAAGTCCCAGCAATGAACCCGTAGAGGCGAACCCGCACTTTCGCTGGCATCCTTTGCGGGGGGAATGGGTAGCATACGCCAGCCACCGTCAGGGAAGAACTTTCATGCCGCCGCCGGAATACAACCCGCTGGCAGCTACAATTAACCCTAAATTTCCGACAGAAGTGCCGCCGGGAAATTACGATGTAGCTGTTTTTGACAACCGCTTTCCCTCGTTGACTTTGCAGGCAAAAAACGCACCTGCAAATATTGTCGAAACTTTGCCTGCTAAGGGCATTTGCGAAGTCGTTGTTTTCACTCAATATCCGCTGGCTTCCCTCGGTTCTTTGGAATTAAGTCACTTGGAATTGTTGTTAGAAGTCTGGGCCGATCGCACTTCAGTTATCGGCAGCAATCCCGAAATTGAATACGTCTTGCCCTTTGAAAATCGCGGCGTCGAAGTAGGAGTAACTTTGCACCATCCCCACGGTCAAATTTACGCTTATCCGTTCGTGCCACCAGTGCCGACGCGGATGTTAGAATGTCAGTCGGTTTACTATCAAAAACATAGTTCCGGTTTGCTACAAGATTTGATTCAAAAAGAGATTGCTGACCAACAGCGAATTCTTTATTTAGACTCCGAGGCGATCGCCTTTGTCCCCGCTTGCGCCCGCTACCCTTACGAAGTGTGGATTGCGCCGATCGCCCCGGCTGCTACATTTATCGATTTGACCCAAAAACAGCGGCAATCACTCGCTAAGGCCTTAAAAACAGTCACCCTCAAATATGACGGTTTGTGGCATCGCCCATTCCCTTATTTGATGGCTTGGTTTCAAGGGCTCACAGACGGGAAACCCCATCCAGAAGCGCATTTGCACGCCCAATTTTATCCGCCCTATCGATCGAGCGATCGGCTAAAATATCTAGCAGGAACCGAACTAGCCGCCGGAATGTTTGCCAACGACGCTTTACCAGAAGAAAAAGCTAAAGAATTGCAAGCCGTATCTGTCCATATAAGCTGAAACGCATTTAAATTTTCAAGTAAAGTTTGATGCAATTATTGTGGGGTGGGCGTCCCGCCCGCCCAAAAAATACAATTTATATGCAAAAAAGCTAATGATAAACTCATTAAATCAAGAAGTCGATCTAAAACTCGAATTCATCCGCAAAGCCTTAACCGAAACAAAAGCGGTTGCCCTTCGCTTGCGCGGCACAGACTGGTTTGCCTGGGCCACAGCCGGCGGTTCCCATACAGTATTGCTAACCGCAGAAACCGGAGTTGCAGAACTTTTAATCACCGCCGAAACGGCTTGGGTACTCACCGATGAAATCGAAGCCCAGCGCTTGCAAGACGAAGAATTGCCAACCAACTTTCAAATGCACATCTATCCTTGGGCAGATGTGGCACAGCGCGAAGCTTTTGTCAAAGAAATTACTGGTGACGGTAACGTCATGAGCGATCGGCCAATTTATCCCAAAGAAACGCCAATAATCGCATCTTTACAGTCTCGCAAACAGACAATGATGTCAAGCGAATTAGAGCGATACCGGCGAGTGGGAAGTTTAGCCAGCGAAGCGATGACAGAGGTACTTTCTGCCGCCAAACCAACATGGACAGAATATCAGCTAGCGGGAGCCGGTGCAGAGGCTTTGTGGGCCAGAGGTTTGCATCCAGCCCTGACATTAGTTGCTGGAGAAAGGCGTTTGCCGCTGTACCGCCACGCCACAGCAACCGCCGAACAAATTGGGCGACAAGCAATGTTAGTATTTTGCGCCAGAGGATGGGGTTTGTATGCAAATTTAACCAGGTTTGTCTGTTTTGGTTCCCTAGCCGAAAAGGATGCACAATTGCACCGACAAGTCAGAGAAATTGAAGCCGCAGGGTTGAATTTTTGCCAGCCAGGAGTATCGCTGAATGCGGTTTATGATACGCTGAAAACTACTTACGAACAGCACGGATATCCTCAAGCAATTCGGGAACACCATCAAGGCGGAACTACTGGATATTTGGCGCGCGAAGTTGTGGCGAATCCGGCTACTTCAGATATAGCCTTTCTCAGAAAGATGAGGTATGATGTAACTGACTTGAACGAAGTGAAAAATATAGAACCAGAAAATGTCATGCAGCTCTAATTCAATGAGCGCTCACAGCATTTGCTCGACCCACAGCATTCACTCGACTGACAACTATCAATGATTGTAGAAACTATCACACATTAGTAAAAATGAAAACTTATTCGATTGATTTTAGACAAAAAATTATGGATGTGTACCATAATGAACCGCTGTCCCAAAGAGCAATAGCCAACCGTTTTTGTGTAGCCCTTAGTTTCGTTCAAAAACTGATTTGCACAGTATCGTGAGACCCAAAATATTGCTCCTCGAACTGAGCGATGCGGAGTCAAATTAAAACTGAATGCAGAACAACTGCTGATTTTAACGGAGTTGATTGAAGCAAATAATGATGCAACTCTCGACGAACTCCGTTATTTACTGTACCAAAAAATTGGTTTTACCATCAGCATAGCAACGATGGGAAGAATGGCAAAACTCTTAAACATGACTTTTAAAAAAAACTCTTTTCCCCTCAGATAAAGGTACTGACAGAGTTCAGAACCTGCGATATGAGTTCTGGCAAAAAATCCGAGAAGTTTGTTTAAAAGACTTAATATTCATTGATGAATCTGGAGTAAACTTGGCACGGGTTAGGTTATATGCTCGGTCTCTAAAAGGTTCAAAAGCCAAGGGTCCAAAACCGAATAAACGCGGAAGAAATGTCTCAATAATTGGAGCTATATCGGTCCATGAAGTCCTAACATCAGTCAATTTAATAGGTACAACCGATGCAATTACATTTGAGGCTTTTATCATCCGAAAACTCGTACCAAAATTATGGAAAGGTGTTTGTGTAGTGATGGATAATTGTACTATTCATACTGGACAAGAAGTAGAAAAAGCCATCAAAAAAAAGGGGGCAAAATTAATATACTTGTCGCCCTATTCGCCGGACTTCTCCCCAATTGAAAATTTATGGTCAAAACTTAAAAATATTCTCCGTTCAATCAAGACGACTAATTATCAAGAGTTAGCAAAAGCCATAGAATTTGCCTTTAATGAAGTTACATCAGAAAATATTTGGAATTGGTTTACTCACTGCTGTTATTGTACCTCATCTTTTTGAGAAAGGCTATATTTTAGCAGAAAATACGGCTGTGGCTTGGAATCCGAGTTTGTCGGGAGCAAAAATTGAGGATACGTTTGTAATTCACAGCGATGGAACGTTGGAAAATTTAACTTTCGATCCGAATTGGCCGAGTGTAGAAGTAGCGGGAAGGTTGCGGCCAGTGCCGCTGGAAATATCGAACCATCGACTTTAGTCAATTTAACTTATCGCTCTATTTTCATTTCAGGCCCGATGATCGACAATTCATATCAATTCCGGTTGCACTCCTTTTGTACTCCTTATGATTGTTTACGGTTGACTGTCAGCCGAAAAACTAAAATAATTGTGGAGTGTTGACTGTTGACTAGAGGGTAGTGATGTACAGTAAGGGCTTAATATATTAAATCAACATAAATTTCAGAGGTAAAAGTATGGAATGTCCTAATTGCCCAAGCGATTTTTTTATTAAAAATGGAAAGACTTACAGCACTTTGCGAGCAAACCCGCCACAATTCGAGCTATCTAAATAGGCTCAAAAAACAAACCACAATGATTAAACCAATTGAGAGCATTTTCATCAGTAATAAGATTAACAGCCATAGTGATGGCTTCATCAAGAGCATCGGATGTGCGAGCTGCTTCAGAACGAAGAATTTCTGGCGTTGCTGAATTAGGGTATGATAAGGTTATAGTGCGAGCGCCAAAAAATAACACTTCAAAAAACGCAGAGCTTATGCAATGTCCTGAATGTCAATCAACTCATGTTAATAAAAATGGTCATAAAAAAGGTAAACAGAATTATATTTGTGTCGGTTGTGGCAGACAATTTATAGATTGCTATCAACCTCATAAAGGTTACTCGGAAGAAGTTAAACGTGAATGTCTCAAAATGTATGTCAATGGTATGGGTTTTCGAGCAATTGAGAGGATTAAAGGAGTACATCACACCAGCATTATAAATTGGGTCAAGCAAGTAGGAGAATTGCTCCCTGATGCTTACGAACCAGACACAATTCCCCGGGTGGGAGAACTTGATGAACTAGAAACGTTTGTTGGTCAAAAAAAATAAGCTTTGGCGAGCGACGGCAGTAAGTAGTTAGACAGAATTAATTACACAAATACATACTATAATAATATTCCAGGCCAAATTATGAGTTAATTACAGTTTCATATGATGTTTATCAGGGAAATAAATCCTCTTTCGTCTAAATTGCTCGACTCGAATTCATCGCCAAAGCCGACATCATCAGGTACGTCAAAGATCACATTGCCTCATATTAGCTTCGCAAGGAGTAAAAAAAGTAGAGTTAATGAATATTTTCAGAATAAGTTATAAGACACTCTATAACTGGTTCAATCGCTGGGAATCAGAAGGAATGATAGGACTTTATAATAAACCAGGAAGAGGTGCTAAATCACTATTTAACTCTTCGCAAAAAGCCCAAATTAAAGAGTGGGCTAAACAAGAACCCAGGCAATTAAAAAATGTTAGCCAAAAGGTTCAAGAAGCCTGGGGCATAAGTCCGAGTATAAAAACAATTCAAAGAATACTAAAAATGCTGAAGATGAGTTGGCATCGTATGCGTAAAGGAGTTGCCGGAAAGCCTCCAGCCCAGGAATATCAAGATAAAAAGGCGCAAGTAGAAGAATTAAAGCAATTGGATGCTCAGGGTAAAATTGATTTATATTACTTGGATGAAACGGGATTTTGTTTGATTCCTTGTGTCCCCTATGGCTGGCAAAATATCGGAGAATATTTAACAATTCCTAGTCGTCGTAGTCAGCGAATGAATGTATTAGGAATTATGAATCGAAATAACCATCTTGAAAGTTATATTTCATCTCAAAGTATTAATTCAGATGTGGTTATTGCCTGTATTGATGCTTTTTTCCCCGCAGTACATAAGCCAACAGTGATTGTCACAGATCAAGCTTCTATTCATACCAGTGATGCTATTGTTGACAAACTTGAAGAGTGGAAACAACGTAATATTACTCTTTTTGAGTTACCTTCTTACTCTCCTGAATTAAATTTAATTGAAATCCTATGGCGGTTTATTAAGTATGAATGGATTGAGATATCTGCTTACAAAAGTTGGGAAACTTTCGTTGGATCTGTCGAAAAAATTCTGAAAGAATTTGGAGAAAACTATGTAATTAATTTTGTCTAGCTACTTAAATCACTTTCAGCCAGGGATTTTAGGATGGGTATTGGGAGATCATAGTGCTATAACTTTTCGACAACTATGGGAATTAGTTGGCAATTGGAAATGTTACTTTTATATCACAGATGGATGGCCAGTTTACCCCATGTTTATCCCAGATGGAGACCAAATTATCTGTAAAACTTACATGACCAGAGTAGAGGGCGAGAATACGCGACTACGACATTACGCAAGCCCGGCTTCATCGCAAGACACTGTGCTATTCTAAGTCGGTAGAAATGCTTAAACATTCTATTCGGTTAGTAATTCATTATCTTAAGTTTTGGGATGTTCCGGTTCCCTATCCATCCTATGATTTCAATCGCCCTCAAACGAGGCAAATCGGGTAGCCCAAACATCCCTTGCCCGCACTTATCATACCTCAATTCAGCAACGCCGAATTTCTTTTAACTTTGACCAACATAACTCAATAGACATCTCCCAAAAAGAAATGGTTGATAGAGCGCTCTTAAATTATAATGGAATTATACCCCCAAAAACATGAGCCAACTCCGAGAATATATTGAAAAGCATCCATCCGAGGCTCAAAGAATGTTGGGTATAGACTACGACCAATTAATACAACTAATTACCCATGCAGAAAATTTGTACGCTCGTCAAAAAGCATCTCAAGAAAGTCAGAAAACTCGGCTCATTAAACCGGGCAGCGGGATCCCCCCTAAACTAACGATAGCAGACCAAATTATTTTGACATTAGTGTACCTGCATAACTTACCTACTTTTCAAATGCTTGGGGTACAATTTGGCATTGGTGAATCAACCGCTAATTATATTTTTCACCGCTGGGTAAAGATTTTAAGAGATTTATTGCCGGCTTCGGTGTTAGAACAAGTAAAAAAAAATGATGACGATCGGGCATGGGTTCTGGAAATTTTGAAAGATGTTGAGTTGATAGTAGATAGCTACGAGCAGCCCATACAAAGACCTACGGACAATGAAGAGCAGAAAAAAAATTACTCTGGAAAACAAAAGAGGCATACTAAAAAGAACCAGGTAATAGTCATGCCATCCGGTAAAAAGATTGTTGACGTAGTAGTAGGAGAAACCGGAGCAACAGCCGACATAAACATTTGGAGAAAGCAGAGAGCGTCATTAGAAACATCACAAAAGTTTCAAGGAGATAAAGCTTATGTAGGAGAACCATTAATTAATACTCCTCATAAAAAACCGCGTCAGGGAGTTCTGACTCCAGCTCAAAAGAGAGCGAATAAGTCAAAGGCTCAAAAAAGAATATTTGTCTAGCATCTAATTAGATTATTAAAAATATGGAGAGTAGCATCAGAAAGATTTCGCTTAAAAACGAAAAATTACGAGAGAGTAATTTTGGTGGTATGTGGATTAGTAAGATGGCGAATAGGTGCGCTCGTTATGTGTCAATAAAAGTCCCTACAAACTGAAAAAAAAACAGTAAAATTTAGGTCATAAAATTGGGCAGTTTTTATCGATCAACCGTTGAAACCCTTATGGAAGCGTTGGTTTCTGACGGACGGTTCCTGCAGGAACCGTCCGCCAGAAACCAAGCGGGGAAAGGGATTGGGATTATGGGAGAGGTCTAATGGGCGATAAATCAGGCGAGTATGGAGGCAAAAATTTTACCTGACATCCAACAGATTCAATTAAAGCTTTTGTAGTTTCAGCATAATAATGTACAGGTAAATTATCCATGACTACAATTGCTCCAATCCACAACTGAGGTAGTAATATTTTGTCCACAAATACTAAAAAACTCGCTGTGTTTAGACTACCTGGAAAAGTCATAGTAGCAATTAAGCCTTCATCACTCATAGCTCCAATTAAAGGGATGTTTTTGCCTTTATTTCCTGGGCGGTTATAATAGACTCTGGCTCCACCTTGGCACCTACCATAGTTTCGTGTCCTAGCCCGATTTACACCTGTTTCATCAATGAATACGAGGTTTTTGATGTCTATAGTATCTAGCCCAAGCCTAAATTCATAGCGCAATTTTTGTACTCTTTCTGTAGCTTGCTCACTCGCTACTAAAGTTTTTTTTTACGCCTTCATTTTAAACGGTTAAGAGTGCGGGACAAAGTTGATATACTTACTTCTATGCCTTGGCGCTCTTTTATTTTTTCTTTAATTTCTCGCAAATATATATCGCTTTTCTCTGTCACTATTATCTTTAACAATTCTTGCTCTTTACCTTTAAGCTTCGAGCGGCGAGCCCCTCAAGAGAGTCCTGGCAGCTATCTCCCCCGTCTCTCGATACCGACGCAAAAAGTCACGTATAAACGATAAACTGACTTTAAATCGTTTTGCTAACTCTCTTTGTGTGCCTTCTTTGTTTTGCCACGCACTTAGTATCTTCTGTCGTAAGTCAATAGAATATGCTGCCATCTCTAAATAATCTTCTTTTTTTACATCTTTAAAGTTTACCATCTTTGTGGCGGGTCTGATCTAAAATTGCTGTATTACGGAAAACAGCGACTTAAGGCGTTGCTGAATGGATGTAAGGATTACTGTGTTCGCAGGGATGTAGGAGCTACTCGATTTGCCTCGCTCGAACGCGATTGAAATGATGCCCTGAATCGGGACACATAAAACAAGAACCGAGTTGGGAAATCTCTGAAAATCTAGATGGTCTTAAAGAAAAAATTTGCGCTTTTCTTGGGGAATTTTCAACAAAAGAAATAGCATCTATCGCCGGATGGGACTACATTTTATCAGCCCAGGCTACTGTTGCATAACTTTGGAGAATAGGTAGAATATCATGTCCGCTCGATTAACCATGATATAACCCTCTTTTGTCACTCTACGCAGAGGAAAAGGGGAAATAAGGGATATTGAGGTTTTGAAAAATTGAACTAGTTAAATTATTGACAAGCATTTGAAGTTTAAAAAAGCCCTCGGATAACTTAGGAACAGTAAAAACTTGTAGCCAAGGTTTAATAAAGTTAAATAGTACAAATGGTTGAAGTATTAAACGGAGGTTGTTAAGAATATTCTTCCACCCATTTCCTTGATTCCACCAAGGATGTGATGAAAAATTAGATTCAGATTGTGGTGGTAATTTTAGCAGTTGTTCAGAGTGGAGACTAACCATCAAATAAGCGCTAAAAATAATTTCCCACCATTTTTCTATTTGTAGATAATTAGTTAAGCGAAAATCTGCCCATCCTAATTCGTTTTTACTTGGCTTCAAACCATATTCTACCCAAGTTCTTAAACCATAAAAATTACCTACTTCTCTGGGTGTAATGTTGGAAAATTTACTCATTACATACCAAGTAGTTTTTTTTTGCAGATCCTCTTTATCAGTTGTGATTTGCCAATATTTAATTTCCGGATTATCACCACAAATAATCTCTCTTATATATCTGTCTTCCGAGCTTAAATCTGAGAAGACACCTTTGAATCTTTGCCACTTTGAATATTTGACTTTCGCGTCTGTAACTCCCCATGCTTTGTGGTTAGAGCGAATTGCCACAATAAAATTTAGATTCAATTCCTCTAGTATTTGAATAAAATTTTTACTACTCTCTCCGTATAAACTATCTGCTAGGACAAGATTAAATTTAAATCCCATCGCACGCAATTGTTTGAGCATTTTTGCGGCAATTTCAGGTTTAGTTAGATATTCATCTCCTGGTTGCAGTCTTTCTCTCGGTTTATAAACTTCAAATAATAGAGGAAAAGTCAGACCAGATAAAACACCATACGCTGTAACTGCAACGATACCATTATCTGTTTTACCTAAATTTCCAATGTACTGCCGTTTTACATAATCAGTCGCATCCCCCTTTTTTTTATCTCCTGTCTCATCAATTATTAGTACTATTGGACGCCCTTGAAGTACATATAATATTAATTCTAATCGTTGCTGACTTAATTCTTTTACATCCCAAGGTGATTGTGTTAAAAAATGGTGTAATGCTTGATGATTATCTAGCCCTACAACTTTCGCTATTGATGGTAGTGTTTTACGTTTTATGTCCGATATCATACCGACATGTAAGTAATTAAAAGCTTCAAAGCTCCTAACTTCTGGAAATATGTTTTGGTAAATTTGACAGTATTCATCTATAAATTTGACTGTGGGTACTGGTTGACGAGGCTCTACCATAGGACTGGCAATGCTTTTGGGGTGTGTCACTGATTATACTACCACAAGAGTGACAAAAGAGGGATAATCAGGAGGAACACCACCCCCATCAAATAAAGAATGCCAAAACGAATTACGATCGCGCCTCATCTGAGTCCAGACGAAGCTCCAAGCTCGTTTCCGTCAAGCTAAAACAACCACCCAGGCTCATCACTACCAGATTATTTGGCTGTTAGCCATTGGAAAAACCACCGCAGAAGTGATGGTAGTGACAGGTTATAGTCGTGGTTGGATTTATGAATTAGTCTGGGGCTACAACCATTTAGGACCTGAATCCCTCGGAGATCAACGTTGCCAAAATACCGATCGTGATCCTCTGCTGAATGATGTGGAACAAGCTCAATTGTGGCAAGTCCTACAGCAGCCACCCCCTGATGGCGGACTGTGGAATGGTCGTAAAGTGGCTGACTGGATGAGTGAACTCAAGGGTGAAAAAGTCTGTCGTCTGCATAGGGTGGGAATATCTCAAGTCAATGAAGTTTCGATTGAGAGTTCCTCGCCCGGAACATCAGGAATCAGATATCCGCAGAACTTGCAGGAATGGAAAAAAAATCTGGGTCGGTTCGTCAAGAAAATCAAGAAGGAGAACCCAGAAAGCGACGTAGAAGTCTGGTCGATGGACGAACATCGGCTCGGATTGAAACCTTTTTTGAGGCGGGAATGGGTGGATGAGTTTAGTAATGCTACGGCTGTTGTTAACTGGCGGTTTCAATGGTTGTGGTTATATGGTTTCGTACATCCGAGTACGGGAGAAACATATTGGTGGATACTGCCATTTGTCAACAGCCAGCTTTTCGAGCAAGTTTTAGAAGATTTTGTCAGACATTGGAAAGTAGGATCGAAAAAAACAGTCGTTTTATATTAGTTGTAGACGGAGCCGGATGGCACTGAGCGTGAAAATCCCCGACGGCATACATTTGTATTGTGTGCCTTCACACTCGCCCCAACTCCCACCAGCAGAAAGGTTATGGCCACTGACAAATGAACCGATAGCCAATCGCTGTTTTAAGAGCTTAGATGAATTAGAAGCAGTGTTATTTGAGCGATGTCAAAAACTGTTAAATCCTGGCGGGGTGACAACCCCGCCAAAACCCGGAGCGGGTGAGGGGTTGACCGACTTGTGGTAAAAAAAGATAGGTCAGAAGAAGGTTCCCAACGACCTATCAAAAAATATGCTACCCCTATTTTATCAGACGCATCTCCAACAACACTTAATACCAAATCCGGGTATCATACCCCCGTTATGAGGACAAAAAAACTACTCGCTTGTGTTATTTTAAAAAATTTAAAGTGAGGGTATATTTTGAAGGAAAAATGTCACTAATTTCACTAAATATAACTATTAAGAATTAGCTTGCCAAGTGAATCTATTCGCTTGGCAAGCCGAGGCCGCTCGTTGATGATTATTTATTTAGATAAGTATGCCAAACAATTATCAGCTACCCTGCTTCAGAGGAGATGTTTTGTGGCCACCAATAATAATTGGTAAGATTTTTGATGGGTTCTGTCATGGTTGTCGATAAAATTTGACAACGTTCTTCCAGAACTGCTTCCAAGTCTTGTATTTTGTCAAAACTTTTATTGACTAACGGTTCATCCGCCACAGACCAGAGTCTTTCTGCTGGTTGAAGTTCCGGAGAGTAAGGTGGTAAATATTCTACATAAATTCCTGATGGTAGAACCACTCGCTCGCTCCTATGCCAGCCAGCTCGATCCATGACTAACAAGATGATTTTCGATTTTCCGACCACTGTTTGTTCGGCAAAGTTTTTTAATACTAGATTCAACCATTCTATGTTAACTCTCGGAATGATAAACCATTCGGTTTTTCCCGTTGGAGGGTTAACAAATCCGTAAAGATATACCCATTCGTAACGGTGACAAACAACTGCTGATGGCCTTTCTCCAATTGGTGCCCACACTTTACGGATAATTGGCTTGAGTCCTACTCGATGTTCGTCAAATGACCATACTTCTATCTGGTGTGACGGAAACTCTTTTTGCAGTTCCCTCACTCGGTTTAAGAGTTTTTTTTAAATTTTTCTTGTTCAATTTCATCCCCTTTCTTGTGTTGGGGTCGAGGTCTTTGAGGTGAGTAACCGCACTTTTTTAGATATTCCCAACCCCTCTGTTTTCCAACTTGTTTTCTCCCAATTTTTTGGGCGATCCATAATGCGACTTTTGGCCCACTCCAGATGCCTCTATCGGGCGATTCTCCTTTGAGACTTAAACGCAGTTCTTCTAATTGCTCTGTGTTAAGTAAGGCATGGCTGGGACGTTTTTTTGGGGGCTGCTTTTTGAGATGAATTGCTGTCTCTCCTTGTTGATTGTAGCTTTTTACTATTGCTCTGGCATAGTCATAATTAATCCCCACTACTGCTGCTGCTTCTTTAATAGTTGAGGACAGCGCAATTAACCATAGTAATTGCCAGCGACGCGCTTCGATCGGGTGGGTCGCTTCTCGGTAATTATGCTTGAGTTGTGCAGCACTCAAGTAAGGTTCCAGATGTGCTACTCTTGTCATCTTTTTGTTTGAACCATTAACTCACCAAGACAATTGTAGTTCAGGAACGCCACCTGTTTTTGTCTGTCGCTCGCCTGCGGCTGTGTCGCTCGCCTGCGGCTGGTTGAG
>NZ_CP031705.1:0-1370000 GCF_022701255.1 Microcoleus vaginatus HSN003 | reverse complement strand
ATTCGCGCTACCTTGAGCGGCCACAATTTCATCAACAGCACCGCCGCTTTACCACCTTGGGGAATTCCCAGCAAAGTATAAGGCTCAGGTGTCAACAGCATCTGTCCCACGCTCGCAGACAACCGCACAGAGCCCACGGGCGTGCCGCGGCGAGTATAAACTCTAAAAATAGTTTGGGGATTTTTTGGTTCGTTGTCCGGCCAAACTGCTAAGACGTGTCGCCGATCCAAAAATATTAATTCGGGTAAATAGTGTTCTGGTAACGGCACAGTAGCGATCAGCTTCAAGGCTTTTTTTTGATCCCCTGCAGTGCTGTTTCCAGCTAAAGAATAAAAACGCAGTTCACCGGGAACGGCTACTGTCAACCAGTTGCCGTGAGAGTCTATAGCAGCTTTAAAAGCATCTGGACCTTGCCTCACACCCATATCCAGCAAACACTGAGGCTCCCAAGAGCGCTCATTGAGCCAGTAAAGTTTTTGGGGAGTGAGAACGCAGCAGCCGTGGGAACTCGGTAAAATGCCACGCACACTTTCCGCCATTAATGAAATAGAAGTAGACATTTCTCCGGTAACTAGCTGTTTTCCAGGCTGAGACCAAACCTTGACCTCTGTACCTACAGCAGCATATAGATACGTTTCAGTGGCAATTAAAGCGGTCAACGGTGCAGGAAGTATCAGTGGCTTGGGCTGCGAAAGCGAATAGCGTACAGTCCCAAGTAAATTAATAGCCGACTGTGATGCTTTTTCCTCTTCAACTTCCAGCAAAGGCTCAGTTTCCGACTTGAGACTTTTATCACCACTGGTTGTGGGGCTTTCCCATGGAATAATGCAGTCGCCCAATTGCCTGACAGCGGGGTCGTACATGATCAGCCGCAGAGCTTGAGCCATTTGGGAAGCACTGGCAAAACGGCGGGCTGGCAGCTTTTCTAAAGATTTTTTAACTATTGCTTGCAAAGGTTCGGGGATGGCGTCGGGAAATTGCAAGCGTTGATTCAGGTGCGCCCACCTCAAGTCTCCGGGGGTTCCCCCGAAAGGGCGGTAGCCCATTAGCAATTCAAACAGCAGAATTCCTACTGCATATATATCTGACATCGGGGAAAAAAGACCGTAAAACCGCTCAGGGGCCATGTAAGCGGGGGAACCGACGGTAGCGTCGGGAGAAATTTCTTGGTGGAGGCGAGTGGTACCAATTTCTGGCAGCCGACGCGCGATGCCAAAGTCAGAAAGCCGTGGCGACCAACCTTTTGCTCCTAAAGTTAGGAGGATATTTTCGGGTTTGATGTCACAGTGAACGACGCCTCGGCGGTGGGCGTAGTCTAAGCCGGCTAAAACTTCCATGACTAGCTGTAAACCTTCGAGCAGACGCAAGGGGCGGTCTTGTTTGAGCAGGTTGCGGAGGGTTCCTCCCTCGCAGTAGTCCATAACCAAGTACCTGCCTGTAGCTGTATGTTCTAGAGCTCGGCAGGTAACAATGTTCGGGTGCTGCAAGGTGATCAGAAACCACAGCTCTCGCAAGAATTCGCTAGTTGGGGCTTTTTGATGACTAAGTTCTTTGAGAGCAACCAGTTGGCTGGTGAGGCGGGAGTCCTGGGCGGGAGCTTCTCGAAGGCTGGCACAAAAGACTCGACCAAATTGTCCTTGTCCGACTAGCCCTAAAATGCGGTACTTAGAATGTTGCATCGGTCTAATTATAGAAAAAGCTTGAGCTAGTATTAAAATATGTAAATAATTCTGACAAAAATTCAAATTTTTGAATCGCTCGCCAGGTACAGCCTATGTTATCTCCGGTTTATTCTCAGCCTCCTTGAGAGCGATCGCACACTCGCACCTACTAACATCCTTGACTTTAGGAATCAGTATCAATCTTGCCGGATTCGAGTGTCGGATCTAAAACTACCTGTGGCTGCTATTTTAGTCGATCGCGACTATTACAGTTTTTTCAATGCCATCCACAAAGTATCTAAGGTTTTAGCTTTTCGAGGCTAAGCTGGAGAATCGAGGCGAGGGAACAGCGATATGACCAAAACAGAAGTGGGGTTATGTCATAGGGGTTAGAGAGCCAGAAGGCGATGCTGTCGTCAAGGCATCTTAACCTTTTTGAGTATTAGCCAAATTTTTTTGCGCTTTGAATAACTTGATCGTAACTTGCTAAATACTGAACTTTACAGGAGCAAACATCAATATGGTTAAAATTATTAAACTAGATCCAATTGCGGAGGAAATAGCAGTCGAAACCCGATCAAATATCCTGTCTGCCTTACTTTCCAAAGACTTAGACGTTCTCAAGGAATGCGGGGGGCGGGGAATGTGCGCTACCTGCCATGTTTACATTAAAGAAGGCATGGAAGGCTTGTCGGACATGAACCGCCGCGAGAGAAGGACGTTGGAAGTCATTACTACGGCTAAAGCCAATTCGCGACTTGCTTGTCAGGCTCAAATTATGGGCGAGGGTGTGGTTGTACAGTTACCTGCGGGGATGTACATTAATGCTATTGAAAATGTCGAAGCTCTGATCGGCCGCCGGGCCCAGCAAGATTTATTACACCCAATTACGGGTCAAGTAGTTGTAGAATCGGGAAAGTTAATTACTCGTTCTATCGTTACACAGCTTAATGAAACCCGCTTTCAAGTGGGACAGTATTTAGTTCGGACTAAAGAAGCTTAAAACTGATATGTTTGTATTTTAGTAGTAGAGAAAAATCTATGTTGAGCCAACTTGCGCGTTTGAGCACCGAAGCAGACGGACGCTACGCCAGTGCAGAAGAACTCCAATTTTTGAAAGACTACTTTCAGTCTTTGAATCACCGGATGAGTGCTTATAAAAAAATTCAAGCCTCTGAAACAGAAATTATGCGGCAAGTGGAAGCACAAATGCTGTCTCTAGACCCTAACTTATTTCGGCGGGGGGCTAACGATGTCAGTGAAAAGTGCCGTGGAGATATTGTGCGCGTGTTGAGGCATTCGGCGGCAGCACTATTGATTAATGATACGGAACGATTGCGCGATCGGCTACTACTTTGGTTGCAAACTATTTTAGGGGCTGTTCAAGTTAGAAATAGTGCGGCCGTGACCTACGATGTGATGAAAAAGGTCCTCAAACAATATCTCACGGTGGAAGAAAGGAACCTATTTTTTCCGATTCTGGACATCAACCGCACTTTACTAGGCAAATAAACTAGGCAAATAATCGAGGGGGTGGATAAGTTAACGCCGATAAACTGTGCCGTTAGGAAGAGTGGCTCCAATCAATTTCGCTCCCGTCAAATCCGCCTCAGTGAGAATCGCTCCCCGGAGGTTGGCTCCTGTCAAGTCAGCTTTCTGCAAATTGGCTTTACTCAGGTTAGCTTTGCTGAAGTTAATTTCATGCAGGCAAGAATTAGACAGGTCGGCGTTGATCAGGTAGGCTAGACTCAAGTTGGCTTTGCTGAGGTTTGCCCCGCTTAAGTTAGCTTCCATCAGATAAGCACCGCTCAAGTTGGCTTCATTCAACAATGCCTCTGCCATATTAATTCCAGTTAAAAGTTTGCGGCTCAAGTCTACACCGCTGAGGTCGGCCCCGCTGAGGTTAATACCGCTTAAGTGGCTGCCATTCAAAGTAATGTTTCTCAGGTAGGTTTGGCTGAGGTCTGCTTTGCACAAATTGGCTCTATCTAAGCAAGCTTCGCTAAGATCTGATCCGATCAAGCACGCGCCGTTTAAATAGGCTTGAGTGAGGTTTGTTCGCCTGAGATTAGCTTTCAACAGGTTGGCTTTGCTGAGGTTAGCACGGGTTAAGTTGGCTCCGGCTAGGTTGGCTTTGGATAATTCGGCTCCGGTGAGCTGTGCTTCGGTCAAGTCTGCCTCTTTCAAACTCGCTAGACTTAAGTAAGCATCTTTGAAGTTTGCCCCGTTGAGATTGGCTTTAATCAGATAGGCTTTACTGAGATTGGCCTCGGTGAGATTGGCTTTGGTGAGGTTAGCGGCGCTCATATCTGCCCCTATGAGATTAGCCTGGGGAAGAATTGCTCCGGTCAGGTTTGCCCAATTCAGATGAGATCCGGCTAGGTTGGCGCCGGTGAGATTGGCTCCGATGAGATTAGCTCCGCTCAGACTGGCTGCCATGAGGTTGGCGCCGGTGAGATTGGCTCCGCTAAGGTCAGCTTTGCTGAGATTGGCTCGGCTCAGATGGGCTTTGGTGAGGTCGGCCCCGCTGAGGTTAGCACCGATTAAGTAGGGTCGTTGCTGGTGTTGGTTGAGGTTTGCCAAAATTAGAGTTGGGGCATCGATGGAACGGTATAAATCGATCGGACTCAACACAATGCCCCGCAGATTGGCCAGTCTAAAATCTCTTTCGCCGGCTGCATATCGAGTTAGAAGTTCATTGGCGTCCATTAAGTTCTAGCAAAATGTTTTAGGTTTTGATGGGTTTTAAATTTTATGAATTTCTAGAGGAAGTTATGAAGTTTGTAGCTGCTAGTTATCATCAGGTTTTATTTAAATGGCTAAAACCTGATTTTTTAACTCAGGAGCTTTTTTATAATTTAACTCACAGTTTTGATGATACGGTGGATAATATGGCTGCCCAACCATCGATTTGACAGCTATTAGCAACAAAGTAATAGCTGTCAACTCAGTCAGTTTTTTTGGAAAAGTTGACTGAGAATAGCTTCATGGTCTTTTCCTTCTTCGACCATAGAATCGCCAGGTTGTAGGCGATCGCGCAGCCCTAAAATAAAGCGGTTGCAGTCCGAACCCAATGATTCGCAGGAGGTTTGCAGGCAATGAAGTTCTCGACCCGTAAGCTGACTAAAGAACGAACTTAAAATACCTGCTTCTAAAAAACAGGCTGGTCGCTTAGACTTGGGGGCTGTTTTAGCAAAAAGAGAGTTAGCAATTTTTACTATTAAAAATCCCTGTTCGGCATAGCTGGGGTCCAACTCAAATGTTCCCCATCCATGAGTTTTCCAACACTGCTGCAAGGACTGAAGAAATTCTACCATTTCCATTTCAGAAACTGGCTGACCGTAGTATTCGCTGACTTCTTCGCAAAAACGCACGTAGAAGTTTTTACCCCACCAGCGACCACAGTTGAAAAGTACGAGGCGGGAGGCTTGACCTGTTTCTTTTTCTAAGCCGATATAAATGGCTTGAATCAGTGTTTCTGGGAGCGCTAGGAGCCGATCGCCGCGGCGGTTTTCGAGGAGGCCGAGTTCGAGGTCGCCTCGGACGTAGGCATCGCTGGCAAAGTAATTTCCAGGGATTCGGGGCTGTTTGAGTAAGTCGGCTATATTAATCATCGGAAATTGGGAATTGGGAATCGGGAATTGGAAATTGGGAAGAAAGCTGATTATTTATTACCTTGGTCAATAATAATTGACTCTGCTTGGTCGAAAAATGGTTGCAATATAGCCCGGGCTTGCTCGGAAAGCAATTCTTTTAAACGAGTTTGCAGCAGATTGCAAACAGTTGCTTCGATATTTTGAGTTTGGTGGGCTTCTACTATGCCGGAAAGCCAGTCTACAAGGCGCTCTTCGAGAAAATTTTGATCGTTCAGCAGCATAGCCATAGCGCAGTACCGCAAGACTAAAACCCAGTGTTTGAGCGATCGTTCTAAGGTTTCTTGTTTTTCGTCGGGGAATGTTTCTTGTAGTTTGGTGGCTACTGGTTGGAAGATGCTGGCTTCCTTCTCTCGCAAAAATTCGTAAATTTTTAAGCGCTGGACAAGGGTTACAGCTTGACGCTTAAAAGCTATGAGTTCTTCGCCTTTTAAAAAGCGGTTTTCTGCCTGATCCAGCAGCGCCTCAATCTCAGGGTGCATGATTTTAATTAAGTGGTAATCGATAATTGATAAAAGGAAAGAAGTTCCGCAACGAGCAATGTACGGGATTTAACGGATTTAACTAAGGGATTTTGAAGGATAAGGAAAGAGGGGTGAGGGAAGATGGATGAGGGATTGCCCTATTTTTCATTTTTTATTCCGTGCACACATTAAAACAGGTCGAATAGGTCATCAATGGTGACTTCTGCTTGTTCAGAAATAGAAATTACTGGCAAGGGTGGCGGTAGGGGGAGGGCACCTACTTCCGGAATTCCTTCCCAAGAAATAGCTTGAAAAAAGTCTGCTACTGGCTGGGTTAAACTCAGAAGTTGACCGGGGCTAGAGCCAGTTGGAGTTTCTAAAGATTTTCCCAGCCAATTATAGTGACCAAAGAATTCTTGGACAGATTGGCCCAACCATGAAGTTTGACTTTTCATCTTTCTTCCTGCCTGGAGAAATCCACCATCGCACTTTCGAGCGCGAAATTGGTGGGAGGAAAGGCAGGGCAGGGGATGTGCCTTTCCAGGTTGTTTACCGCAATATTTCACCGTGTTGCAGTCGATTTTGAATATCGCGGGCGTTGGCACCTTCGTTGAGCCAGAATGCTGCTGCATCAATTTTATCTGGGTTGCCAAGCAGGAACTTGCAATAGGTTTCTCCCATTGAGTAACATTGGAGTTCTATGCAGCTCAGAGGCTTTTTGACTAAAGAGCCGAAGAAACCGGCGAACAAACCGGCGTATAGGTGACAAACCGGTTTGCCTACGTCTCCCAATGTGCGAGCAACTGCTGAGTCAAAGAGGTTGATGAAGATGCAGCCGTGCTTGCGATCGCTCATGTCTACTTCCCAGCGACCCCAACCTTGAGCCGTGAAAGGCCACCACCAAGTTTCTAGCAGAAACATGAGATTTGACTGGCGAATGTTCTGGCTGTATTCGGCACTAAACCATTTTTGAAAAAATTCGGAATCTTGGAGTCCCCACTGGCAACCAATAGTATACATGATGACAGAGGACGCGGGGCCGACTTCTTCTTCGAGTCCCTCCACCAAACCGATAATGAAGTCTTCGCTGGTAAAAATGTTGCGCGACTGATTCCAGTCGTCAATTGTACCCATCTGGCGATCGAAGGCAAAAAAGTCCTGAAACCTATAGTGGCTGTGAGTTTTAGGATGCTTTTGCTTCAGTAGCGATTCGCTGTGGGGCGAGATTTCTTTTTTGGCGGTAGAGACCATTGGCGGGTTATTCCTTTTTGGTGTAGTTTGGTGAAAATTAGAGTCAAATAGACTGGCCGGTGTATCCAATTTAACTTGATTTTTCTAAAGGCAGGCACAGGGTATAATTTTTCACTGCCGCAATATAAAAAATAAAACTTCTAGGATGCTAAATCTGGGGGCTTGTTGGGAGTTCTGCCTTCGGACAAGTGCTCTCTGAATGCTGGCAAAAGTGGGTATAACCTTAAACGGGTATGTGTTATCGTTTTGTGCAAGCTGTCCACTATATATATAGGGCATATGGGGATGAAAAATCACGCTTGTATTGCAATAGGCATCAATCAATATCAGTTACTCCAGCCTTTGAGTTATGCCCAAGAGGATGCAGAGGCCCTGTACGGTTTTTTGACTGAGGAGGCGGGTTTTGCGCCGGATGGATGTCTGCTGATGACCGATAGCTCGCCGTCGCTGTGGGGTCAATCTACATATCCAAATCGGGAAAATATTCTGAGATTGACCCAAAGCCTCTGCGCCGAACATGTGCAACAGGGAGATTTACTCTGGTGTTTTTTTAGCGGCTACGGTGTCAGCTATGAAGGTAAGGATTATTTGATGCCGGTTGACGGCAATCCGGCTGACATTCAGGGTACGGGGATTCCGGTAGAGTTGCTGTTGAATACTTTGAAAAACGCTCCTACGGAAACGGTATTGGTGCTGGTTGATATGAACCGTAGCCAGATTGTGAAAGCGGGGGAAACGATCGGCTCTCAAACGGTCGAGCTGGCGCGGGAACTGGAAATCCCAACGGTGCTTTCTTGTCGCCCGAATCAAGTTTCGCGGGAAACTTCGGCTTTGCGTCAGGGGTTTTTTACGACGGCGCTTTTGGAGGGGCTACGCTCGGGACAGTGCATGACCATTAAGGGTTTAGACCGTTTTTTGAACGATCGACTGCCGGAGCTGTGTGACCACCATTTGCGTCCGAAACAAGAACCTTTGATGGTGGTGAATCCTCCGGGAAAGGCTAATTTAGTGATTTTGCCGGATGGTTCAGGGGTACCAACTGCTGCGTTGGCCGGACGCAACGGCAATGTGACGGTTGCTGCGGCTGATGGTTTCGATCGCCCGCAAATGGCGACGGCTACGGCTCGAATGGATCTGCCTCCAGCAGTTCGCAACGCTCAGAATTCGTCGGTTGAGATGCCACCTGTGTCGCAGCCAAATGCTGTGGCTCCTACTGATCGGGGGGGCGATCGACCGAACTTGCAAAAGCCGGAGGATGAGCATAACGGAGGGTCGGATAAGTCATTTTTGCAGCAGCTAGTTTTATGGAGTTCAGCTACGGCTTTGGTGCTGCTGTTGGGTGTTTTTGTGACGAACAAATCAATTTTTCTTGGTCAGCGGGAAGGAGATCCTCGATCGCCTGCTGAAAATGCCCAAAACTCGGGATCTCAAAAATTTACTGGTACTGGGGGGTCGCAGAACCAACCGCGGACGGTGCAAGCAGGGAGTGGAACCAAGCAGCCACCATCGAGCCAGCAGGTGTGGGCTGAGGCGAAAACTTTCCTCAAGGATGGTTCGGCTTCTAGTTTTAATAAAGCGGTGGTTAAGGCTCGAACGATTCCGGCTAGCGATCCGCTCTACCCGCAGGCTCAGCAGGATATTGAGCGCTGGAGTTTGACAATTTTGGATATAGCTAACGGGCGGGCTGCTCGGGGCGATTTCCAGGGGGCGATCGGCGCGGCTAAATTGATGCCCGATGTCAATCAGCCTGTGTACAATCAGTCGAAACAGGCGATCGCTCAGTGGGAGGAGCTATCCAAAGACCAGGATGTAAATATTGCTTTGCTATCGGCTGCTAAAGGTCAAATTAAGCGGGGGGTTGCCTCTTCTTACAGTAAAGGCATCCAGCAAGCTAATAAAATTGAACCCGGTCAGCCGAAGTATGAAGAAGCTCAACAGTTAATTGGAGAGTGGAGCGCAAGTATTCTCAAAATTGCTCAGTTGCGCGGCTCTCAAGGAAAGCTGAAAGAGGCAGTTGAAGCTGCTTCGCTAGTGCCGTCGGGTACTAAGAGTTATCAGCCTGCTCAGAAGGATATGGCCAATTGGAAAACTCAACTGCAACGCCAGAAAAAAGGTTGATTTAGTTGATAATTTCTCGGTTTCCCACCGGGAAATTATCTTAGCGACTAACCAACATCGGTCGATCGATCGCCCGATACCTCTTGATACTGCAAAAAGAGACCTACATATCGATAATTTAAAACCAATAATTTTATTCACCATTTCCCCTCCCCAGCTTCTGCGCGAGGGGATTTTATATGCTGCCTGGTCGGTTCGTTTTTGTAGAGTGAAAAATATCATATGAGGTGGTTAATGGGCGGTTGCATAATAGGGGGATGATTTTAATTTTTTTGTGGCTGGAACCATGAGCCCGAAGGCGTGTATTTTCACAGCAGGCGGGACGCCTAACCCCAACTCCCCACAATAATCCTCAAATTGTGCAACGCCCGTTAATTAATATCTTTAATTCACATCTAGAGTTCCCTAAATCGGCGACTCCACCGTCAATCCATTTTATATTTTAGATTTTAGATTTTAGATTAAAGAATGAAGCATTGACCCCACGGATAAATTCGGGGGCTTGTTTATCGGATACACGTTTTTTATTTTTCCACGGATAAATTCGGGGGCTTGTATCCTGGATGATTGCGGTCAAAAACGAGTTTTCAAACAATAAGAATGGCTGTAAATATACTTTGTTAAATCATAAATTAGTCTTAAGTAAGTTAATCTTAAGGGGATTAAAACAGTTATTTTTTATATTTTATTACCTAGAATTATCAGCTTAATTTATTATAGTTTATTTTAACTTTACTGAGTAGAAAATTGGGCTATAGTGAATTGCTATCTAAGGCAAAAGCTAAGGTAAAATCGCCTAAAAAAATTGGGTATGCAGAATTAATTTTTTTTATGCCTCTTTGTGGGCTATTAGGAGCGATCAAAGGATGGAAGGCTGTTTAAACTTGTGCTGTTTTTAAATTCTTAGCAGTGACCGATATGTTATGAATTATACAAAATGATCCGTTACTGGCAATTCTCGTGGACGAGCGATCGCCCTTCAGGAATTCAGGAAACCGATTCACCGCCACACAGCACAAAACATCTGGATTCGCAAGCTGCGAGTCTTCCTTTCCCTGGACATTGCTAAGCTGTCTTAATTAACACAAATAAGGGCTTTACAAGAAAATCCAAAAAATATTCCCTTGAGGAACAAGAATAAAAACTTACTCGGTTATTGTAGCCCCGGTAACAACACGTATGCCGGAAGTTATAGTCCACAGCCAAGCCTACGGGACGATCTAAATCAATAGGGTGATGTGGCAGTGTCCGGGTGTTAAGAGGGGCGATCGAAGAGGAATGTTTCCCGAGCGATCGCTTCCCAATCGGGGAGTGTAAAACCTAGGAAGGCAAGGAGTTGGAGACAATCCTGAACTTTTTGAGTTCAGGAAAGTAGCGTTAGCACTAAACTCTGCCGTATTGTGGAAATCGACCAAAATTTGTAACAGTTCTTAACTATAAATAATTCTGTCAAAACTGCTAGCATAGTGACACTTTTGCTAGCAAAAACAGATAAAGTAAATAAAGTTGGCTAGCTCTAGACGCCCCGATCCCCATCCTGGGGATGTTGAATCAATTTGATTCATACCAAGTTGTTTTAGAGTTACAATCGGAACCAAAGCATCGCTATTTAACTGAGTTCTTTACTTACTTTTACTTTCAGCTATGAACGTGGATTTTATCAAAGCCCAAGTCAGGTTGCTACAGGGTGCAAGTTCATCGGAGCGAGAAACCCTTATTAAAAACATCGGCGTCTGTGCTGGCGTGATCCGACCGGGAGAGTACGTGACCCCGCAACGGAAGCACGCTATCACTCTGTGGCTGCAAACAAATGCGGTTCGCCTCCGGCTTCCCCAACTTCCTCTGGACTTATCAAGCCAAAAGCCTTAACAGGGAAGTAATCAAGAGGTAGCGACAGAATCAAAGAAATTAGTCAATCTTATCTAAAAGTGCGTTTTTATTGAGCTGTACAGGATCAGTGAAACACGATTAAGATTGAAAAAAATGTTTGTAGGGAAAGTTGGGCTCGAAAACACGCCTGTGGACAAGAAGCGGCCGACCGCCTTCGTAGAAGCAGGAAGTGAACGTCAAACCTGCTTTAAAAGTAGATTTGAGTAAGTTTCACAGAAGGGATTATTGTGCACAGCTATAACCTGGGTTATTTGCTTTTAGATTTGAGATTCACGATTTAGCTCGTATTCAATAAATTTGCTATTTGTGGATCGCCTGAAAAATTATCCTATTCAATAGGTATAACTAATTACAGGGGCAGTCATTGAACTGCCCTTACTTTTGAACCCCGAGGCGAAACTGCTGCAAGTTACAATAAACGCATCTACTTGCAGATAGAGTTTAGGTAAACTCTCATATAAGCTGCAGCGCCTCTATCTTATCTGTTATGTTCGAGATGGGAGGGAGAGAAGGGGATAGGGGGAGAGGATTTGACGAGCTTTGATAGGGAATTAATATCATCAAACAGAACGAGTTATTACAATTCACTTGCTTTAGTTGAGCCAAATCACGGTAGCAGCGAGGTAAATTGCACCCAGAAAGTTAACTTTGAGCTTGTCGTAGCCGGTGGCGATCGCACGATATTGCTTGAGTTTGGCAAAAAAGTTTTCAATTAAATGACGGGCTTTGTATAAGTCTTTGTCGTAGTCGCGCTTGGTGGTGCGGTTAAGCTTGATGGATTTTGGTGCTCAACCCGACGAGTGCTACGTCCAATTGCTTCTGTGTCTGCATCCCCCCTTTACACCCGCGCTGGGAAAAGTGGGCGCGGACAATGGCGGAATCAATCATCGCGTACTCGCTGTCTGCCTCTTCGGCTAACACCTCAAATACCCGTTGCCACACCCCAGCTTTGCTAGATCGACCCAAGCGCGTGTGTACGACTCGAAAGTCCCCAAACCGTTCACGTAAGTCCCGCAACGGTATGCCGACTCGATAGCGATACAATCCCGCCTCCACCAACAACCGATTATCTTTGGCAGTCCCACCTACATAACCGTCTCGTCCTGGTAACAGGTCTTTTATTATTTCCCACCGGTCATCCCGTAGGGCATAACGACGGCTGGTCATGGCGAGTAAATCCTTTTATTTGGGTTGGTTTTTAGTTGATCTTTCTTTACATTAACTAATGACACGCCCTAATATATTTTTCCACAAAAATACTGTGAGCAAAAAACAAAAATTTCCTTATTTAGTTGGTTCCCGATGGACTTCACACCAAAAAACTTGGGGGTGGCGACACTTTCAAGTGGTCAACCGAAAAAACGAAGGTAAATGGGTATTTGCAGAAATGGTGGCGGCTTGCGATCCAAATGTCCGTTTTTGGCTGAACGCCGCACAGCTCAAAGACCGATCGCTCTGGCAAGCTGGATGGCAGTCTACGCAAGAATTAGAGGAATTAGAAACAGCAGACTAAAAGACAGGGCTGTCGGGTAGAGTGAGCGGTAAGCACTTAAGCGAGTGTGGTTTAGTACGGGGATTAGCTTTTATTTGAGGGGAGTTAAAGTCACAAAGCAATAAGGATTTGGTCAGTTTGATATCGCCGGTTATTGGCTCTGCAAATATCGAGATAGTAGTGAAGATGAAGGGTGATATTTGCTCACAAATATAGGGAGCTTAAAAAAAGCTGTATCGGCGTTTAAATGTCGAATTAGTATCGAAGCTATGTTTAAATACTGTAACACATGAAGCTACAATTTAGAAAAAAGTCACGCTTGTCATCACCGTCTAAATACTTTAATTTTATTAATAGCTGTGGCTTAAAGTTGCGCTATTTTGCAGGGACGTAAGCTCCAGCTTATGGGAATTCAGACATACCTCGGTCGTGTTACTGAGTACAGGCGATCGCAAGGTTAAAATTATTGGTTCGGGAATAGAGAGTTTGGGTTTTCGACCTCTTCCTCCAGCAATAATTCTCTCTTTCTTGGATTCTAGTAAAGCTGGTTTTTCATGATGTAATCGTTCGACATTTTGGAGCAATTCTTTTAACTGGTCATATTCCACACCAATTAATCGCTGTGTTTCTTTATACAGCACTTCCGGATGTTATGAGGTACAATAGAATCGACTAAAAATAATATACCAATGAAAGCATACTCAGTAGATTTGCGATCCAAAATAGTAGCAGCCCATGTCGAGCAGAAGCTGTCGATCAGAAAAACAGCAGAAATATTTGCCTGCAGTAAAAGCTTAGTTCAAAAACTTGTCAAGCAACAAAAAATAGAGGGGAATTTACAGCCTAAACCGAGGGGTAAACCCAGATTCAGTCATTTGAATAATGCGTCACAAGAGTTAAGAGAAATAGTGGTCACACATCCCGATGCAACTTTGGTAGAATTGTGTGAGTTGTTCGCCCAAAAGACAGGAAATTGGGTAGGCAGAACAGCCATGTGTAGCGCCTTACAGAAGTTGGGATTAAATCGTAAAAAAAAACAGTCAGGAGTAGCCAAGCAGGCACAGAAAGAGTGATGAAGTTAAGGTTAGACTATTGGGAAAAAGTCAAGGATATCGAGCCAAAAAATCTAGTATTTTTAGATGAGACTGGAGTATTGCTAGGTTTAACCAGAACTCATGCACGTTCGCAACGAGGAACTAGAGCCTATGCGGTCAAACCTTTTTATCGAGGCAAGAAAGTCACAGTAATTGGTGCAATTAGCCTCACGAAAGTAGTGGCATTAATGACCCTGGACAACTCGATGGATAGCAAAGCATTTGAGGTGTTTATCGAGAAATGTTTAGTGCCACAATTGTGGCCCGGAGCCGTAGTAGTGATGGATAACTTACCAGCGCATAAAGTAGATTCAATTACATCGATGATTGCCGTGGTGGGTGCTTCTATTTTATGTTTATCCCCATACTCTCCTGATTTTAATCCGATTGAATTATGGTGGTCGCAACTTAAATCTTTATTGCGACAGTTTTCACCAACCAGCACTAAAATGGTTGACACGATAATTGCTGTGGCTCTTGACTTAATTAATCCGAAACATCTCAAAAACTGGTTTACTAATTGCTGCTACTGTACCTCATAACATCCGGAAGTGCTGTAATTCTCTTCAATCTAATTCAGGAGGTCGCTCATGTTTTTGTGTAAAAAAATGTCTCTTATGTTTTTTTACCACATAATGTTACTATTTTGGAAATGTCTCATTAACTCGCGCTGGTGATCGAGCGCAGAGGGTTCCGTTTCGGCTCTGCCATTATAAGGGGGGGTAGCTAAACGGGATTTGGTATAATCTACCAGAGAAATTGTGCATATTAGTAATCGCTATTCGCACCTTACAGAAGATAAATTGTGCAGAATTACCGATCTAAAAACACAATTTCCAATTCCCAACTTTCATCGCATTTCAGGAACTCTCACAGTCTCGGTAGGTGGCATAATTGCCTCTTTAGCATTCAACTTTTGATTCAACTCGCGAATCCGGCGCGACAGCAAGCGAATAATATTCACAGCAATTCCCGGCGTTTCATCAATCGCATCGTAGAGCTGCATTTGAGTCAGCATCAAACACTCGGATTGTTCGAGAGTAGAAATAGAAGCCGATCGAGGTTCTGCATCAAACAGCGACATTTCCCCGAAACAAGCCCCCGCTTTCAACTGTGCCAAATCCCGATCGCCTATATGCACGCGCACCGTTCCCGATACCAAAATATACAGAGACCGACCTTCTTGCCCTTCCGTAAAAATCCTGTGTTTGGAAGGAAACGAGAGTTCATCCATTACCGATGCTAGACGCACGAGAAAATCATCCCGCAGTTCCTTAAAAATCGGAACCTCCCTCACAAACAATAGGCGTTCGACGCTTGTTAACATAATGAGATGCAGTGATTAATTTAAACTTAAAAAGGAGAAGGAGAAGGGAAATAAAAACGGTTGACAGTTGACGGTTAACTGTTGACTGACAATAACACCTGCCAACTGCCAACTGACAACTAACTAATGTTACCTTTTTCCCCCAGCACCCAACTCTGCCATCATCTCTTCAACTTGAGCCGAGACCAAATTATCGGGGTCATTTTGCAGCCTGGGCAACAATTCGACCAAAGCCCGCGGCGAGGCTATTTTCAAATAGGCTAACACTGCTTCGCGGACAAAACCCGTCGGGTGCTGCAGACAGACGAGAGTTTGTTGAGCCGTAAGACTCCAGCGCGCTTCTCTCGCCAAGTGAAAGCAGCAGGACAAAGCCCAATCCGAAAGGAAGTGGCGCAATTCTAGCAAGCGACGCAAACGATCGCTAGGGGCTAGAGGTTTGTAAACCATCAATTCCGAGAGGTTGCTCAATTTTTCTCTTTCCGAGTGCTGATCCAACAAATTGATCAGCGATCGCTTCCTCGCTATATCGACAGTATTATCCAGAATTTCCAATCCCCTAGCAAGCAAAGAAGGTTGGCCAGAAGCGATGTTGAAAGCAGCCGCTTGTACTGTGTCTAGGGGATAAAGAAACTTCATCAGCAAAAAACACCGCTCCTTAGCATCAGCTTCCAACCCCGCCAGAGCCCGCTGCAACAATTGAGCCGTATCGTTGCCAGGTGCCCCGGTGCTGTTGGCATCCCCCGAAAAATTGCCATAGGTTTTTACCCCAGACAAATCTACCAGACCTGCATAAATTTGACCGATAAACATTAACTCCTGTTCGATGAGAGTTTCCAAGCCGCTGCGGCCGATGCGGTCTAGAACCCCTTCTATCCCCGCTTCCGAAGGCATTTTCAACAGGATGCGGAGGATGTTGCGCCTGGTAGTGCCCCAACCCGTCATCAAATTGCTAACCAAAATGTCGATCGCCTCCGGGCTCCCAATTTGACCCAGAGCCGTCCAAGCTTGCAACCTGACCAAATCCGACTTGTGGATGTCCTCAGCCAAATACACTAGCAAAGGAATGGCGTCGTTGTGAAGTTTGACTAGAGCCTGCAAAGCCGCTTCCCTAGTCGATTTGTAACCAAGTCCGCGCAGCAGCGAAGGATAATATTCTTCCGAATGAGTAGAGGAAATCACGTCTAACAGAGCGCAGCGGACTCGCAGAGATTCATCTTGCAACAGATTGGGGATGTACAGCCGCAGTCCTTGCAAATAATCAGCCTCTCCCAGAGCCCGTGTCCCCATAACACGTTCCCGCTCTTGTTTGTGCGTCAGCATTTGGCGCAGCGTGTTAGTAGCCTCTGCCTTTTGCTGGCGATCGCCCCTTCTCATAATTAAAGCAGCCGCCGTACCCCGCACCACCGGATCGACAGTCGGCTGCAAGTAAGGCCGCAAGCTCTCAATATTAGGTTCAGCTTCCGTCAGCCAAATGTAGCGCAAAGCCAAGGCCAGAACCTCCGGTGGCAAGGATTGCTGCGAGAGTGCGCGGACAGATTCTAAATATGCGGGGTTCGGGTGTTGCAGCATCGTTTCCAAGCTCTGGCGCTGCAAACCTGGGGACAGCGAATTGAGGAGGGGAGCGAGAACTTCTCCGACATTTTTGGGGTCAATTTGCGTCAGGAGTTCTATACAAGAGCGCTTTTCATCTTCGCCCCCCGGCTTTTGTAAAGTTTCTACGACTGCGCGCTTGAGAGCTTTGAGGTCAACGTCTGTGACGCCCAAGCGCCCCCGTTCCGCACTTTTGACCAACAAACCCACGTATTGAGAGCGGATCAGCCAGACCACAAAGACCCACACTAGGGCCAACACTACGATCGCGCCAATAAATATCAAGCTTTGCTGGTCGTGAAAAGCCCTTTCGTCTTGCTGGGGAAGTATCTTGCCTGTCACCCACAGCATAATCAGGATGCCAACTCCTGTAACTCCGGTAGACAAAGGTTCGCCTACACCGTTGACCAGCGTTTGAATGCCCGATCGAATATTGTCGGGAATCGGTTGAAATAAAACCGGGCTAACAGTTTCCAACAGCGTGTAGTGCAGCAGTTCGTCTAAAAATCTCAGCAATATCAGCCCGATGAACACAGATACTAGCTGGCCCAGAGATGCTCCTATGGTCAGCACCCCGAGTATAGCGATGCCCGCCGGCAAAATCATCGCCGTCACAAATACACCGATTCTTTCCACCAACCGGCTCGAAGCGAACCACTGAGTCGCCACTTGAAACAGGCCTTGTATGCCTTCATAAATGCCCAGGAAGCTAGCGATCCAGCTAGCTCCGTCCCCCGGGTTTTGGTATTCTAGCTGGCTGTAGAATTGGAAATCTACCAGCACGTAGACGACTTCTGCGAGGATGAAGAAACTGACTAGAGGTACGGCGTATTTTTGGAGCGGGCCTGTAACTTTGCGGGCGGTAAATTCTTCTTGCTCGTCGTCTTCGTCGTCATCCGTCCAATGAGCCGTTTCCGGGAATGCTTGGCTGTATTTTTCCGTGAGGTAGTAGAGCAACACCGAGCCTGTCGCCACCATCAACCCTGATATGAGGGTAACGTTTTTGAGTCCGACTACGTACAGCAAAACAGGCAGAGAAAATCCGCTGACTACTCCAGCTACTAGATAGCCGCTACTGACTAGCGGATAGGTGCGCTTGATTTCTCTAATATTAAACAGTTGGTTGGAAGTGATAGAAGTGTTGAGGTCATTGAGGACATAGCAAGCTTCCACCCACAGCCACATCAAAAAAATAGTAATAAAAGCTATGCTGACGCCAGCTATCTGAGTATTTTCGTAGCCGATGCCGAATCGAAACAAAAATAGCGGTATCGACATCATTCCCAGAACAACCACTACGGTGCGCCTTAGCGGCAGGATTTTTTGCAGCCACGAGTAGACAAATCCCAAGCCAGAACCGATAAACGCGCTGGCTATGTAAATCCAGGGCATTTTATCTGCACCAAATTCATCTAGAAAAAGACCTACTGTGCTGAGTTCCAGCCAGATCAGCCCGACGGAGGTTAGAGTGTAGATGAGGAACATCAGTACGGTTCGCTCTACTTCTTCCGATCGCAGGTTGAGCGATCGTAGCACTCCTTGTCTTACTCCCGCCGAACCGCTGATTTGAAAATTTTCCATGCAGCGTTGATTTCCCTGTGTGGTAGCTTATTCCTGACTAACTGCGGAAGTCATCAGCTATCAGTCACCAGTTTATGACTGATGACCGATAGCTGATGACTATCTATTTATACTTTCTTCGGCGACAGCAGCATCATCATACTGCGTCCTTCTTTTTTCGGCGCTTGCTGCACTTCTGCGATTTCCTGCAAATCTGTGGCCATGCGCTTAAGCAAGTCCTCTGCTAGGTTGCTGTGTTGGATTTCCCGACCTCTGAACATGATCGTGGCTTTTACTTTGTCCCCAGATTTGATAAAGCGGTCTGCTAGTTTGAGGCGCACTTGGTAGTCGTGTTCTTCAATTTTGTAGCGCATCTTCACTTCTTTAACGTCCGCAGTGTGCTGCTTCCGCTTTGCTTCTCGCGCTTTCTTTTCCTGCTCAAATTTGTACTTCCCATAGTCCATTACCCGGCATACGGGCGGGTCAGCTTTGTCGCTGACAAGTACAAGATCCAGTTCTTTTTCTTCGGCGAGGCGCAGCGCTTCTGCAGGCGTCAATATCCCTAGTTGCGCGCCGTCGGTATCGATTACCCGGATTTTGGGGTATCGAATGTTTTCGTTGATCTGGGGTAGGTTGCGATTTTGTCTTCTTTCAATCACAGGCATGAATGGTTTTACAAGCAGTAGTTTAATAGCGAAGCTTCTTGATAGTTACAGGTTTGAACGGCCAATATTTCACGATTGACGATCGAACTGTTTTATAAGGTGTTACCCTTACCGGACGTACTACCGCGCCCTGTCTCCCCTCCGCTAAAGCCTTGGGGAATATTTGGACGATCGTAAATGAATTCTTACAATACTTGCTATTCTACTCAGTCTGGCTGAGTTTCTGCCTAGTTTTATTTTAACTTCACACACGATCGCCCGCCCGAAGGTCAAAGTGATGACAAAACCGTCAAAAATCAGGGTAAAAGGTTAAGGATGAGGTAAAACGGCTTTTCTTACCGCATCTCCCCCGGTCTGGCAAGTCCCCCAAGTCGCCTGATTTGCCTTATAGAATAGGTATAAGCAAGTGTAAATTTATGTTGCGAGCTGAGGCAAAATTGACAAATTCTCTGCTGTGGCACCAACGGGTGGGAACTCAACGAGACTGGATGTGGCGGGGTTGGCAAACTCGCTACACTTATTTGCGGCCCGATGGGGTACAAAATCAAGTCGCGCTGGAATTTCAAGATTCTGTGGCCGAACCAATGGCCGCGCGCGCATCGGGAACGCCGATTATTTTACTGCACGGGTTTGGAGCTTCGATCGGTCACTGGCGACAAAATCTCACCCAACTCGCCCAAAACCAAACCGTTTACGCTTTGGATTTGTTGGGGTTTGGCGCTTCCCAAAAAGCTCCGGTCAACTACTCTGTGTCTTTGTGGGTCGATCAAGTTTATGATTTTTGGGTGAATTTTATCAGAGAGCCGGTAGTCTTGGTAGGAAACTCGATCGGCTCGCTAATTTGTCTGGCCGTAGCCGCAGCTCACCCGGACATGGTGGCCGGCACGGTGATGATTAGCCTCCCAGACCCCTCTGTGCGAGCCGAGGCGGTGCCCGGATGGCTGCTCCCGGCGATCGAAGCTGTGGAAAGTTTGTTTGTTTCCCCGATCATACTCAGGCCTCTGTTTTATTTTGCCCGCAAGCCTTCCTTTGTCCGCCGCTGGGTTGGCTTTGCCTACGCCAGCCCCGAAGCTGTTACCGACGAATTAGTGGAAATTCTAGCAGGGCCTGCTGGCGATCGGGGAGCCGCCCGCGCCTTCTGCGCTTTATTTAAAGCTGTAGGCAGCTCACAATTTTGTCCGAGTGTCAAGACTGTGCTGCGAAATTTAAGAATCCCGATGCTGTTAATTTGGGGCAAACAAGACCGGATGATTCCCCCTCGGTTCGCCCGGCCGCACCAATTTGTCGAATGCAATCCCAATTATGTAGAGCTAATTGAATTAGACAATGCGGGCCACTGTCCCCAGGATGAATGCCCGGAACAAGTAAATCAAGCAATTTTGAACTGGATGAGCCGGAATTTTGCACCTCTGGGCGAGAGCGAATTGCAGCGCTGTTGATTAGACATGGGGCCGTGGATTACTAAGGGAAAAAAATAACTTCCAGGTATCGATCCCACTCAAAAATAAATTTGCTAGAACTCGATCCCACCGGTGGTATGGTATAGCAGATGTTGAAGGCTATAGCGACGAAGGGGAGCGGGTAAAAAGCAGTCCTGCAAGAAGGCGCAATCGACCGCTTAGGTTTGAAAAATTAATAACGTCCTCACCGTCATGGCGGTTGGTATATTACAAAACTTCCCTATCTTGAGAGTCAGTCGATTTGAGGTTCAAGATTGACTCCCCAGCCGCTATCTAGAGGCTTGAACTAACCTAAACCACTGGTTTGCTGTGGACGACTCATGGAGGAAAGTAAGTCTCCGTCTTTCTGTGATGTCATGTATCTACTGTTATTGATTGCCCCTTTTTTTAGAAGCTCAGAGATTGACACAATCACCAAGATAGTGTATCTTCTCTAACTGGTAGTACAGATCCAAGTTATGCAGTTAGTCGAAAGGCAAGTCATTAAACCAAATCACAGGTTTTACCCACAAGCCGATCGATTGTCCTTGCTGTCCAACAAACTTTACAACTGCGATAACTATATCTACGGTCAAAATCTACGGTCAAAACTTTTTATCAGGTCAACCAACCAATGCTCTGGCTGTCGATCGTACACTCAAAAAGAGTCTAAAGGACAAAGCATTGCCCGCCCCAGTAAAACACAAAACTCTCCCGTTACTGCTGAAAACATGGACTAGCTATCATAGTGTCAAATTGGCGGGCGCGATCATGATCGCCCCACTAAGTTTCAAGCAGCACCGAAAATCCCTGATTAAAAATTCAGAAAAAAGAGAGCAGGGGCGATATGTAGTTGTATTTAACTGTCAATCTGTTAGCAAAAAAGTAGCCAAAAAGCTTTTTCCAAAGAATATGTCACTTTGTGGGGGACTAACATTTGGCGGCCTTGAAAAGTTATCTAAATGTTGAAAATCCGGATTGTTACCCAGCTAAGTTGTTAAGTTATTGAGGTAGTTTAGGAAAAGTTAGAACAAAACGCAAGTGTAAAGCGGATTATAACCCTTGCCGTAACGAGCTTCGTCAACATTAAAGAGCTATGAAACCCCTCCCTGGTAGAACGGTAAAATTCTACCTTCTAACTTGTACCTTCTAACTTCAAGAAACACCTTGTTTCTTGCTCCTAAAAATAAATACCTTGCCTTGTGCCAACAATCTTTCAGTCTGCTTATAACCGATCGCCCCCAAGTATAGGGGAAAGTTCAAAAATGCCGGGATCTGGCATTTTGGAGCCTGTTAACTCATAAAAAAGTCAATTTAGCCAACAACTGACGGCCCCCGTGCCCCCGGTCTGCTGGCGGCTAACTGCTGAAAGCCGATCGGGCAAGCAGCGCCCTTCCAGCTTTTGGCAGTAACGCAAACGAGGAAAAAACTGTCGTGAAATTCCACTGGCTACTACCGAGTTTCTTAAGTGTATTTTTGCTCGCCGGAGCCGCCGAAGCAGCTAGACTGCAATCTTGGCGGTTTGATGCTTCAGAGAACCGGCTTTACATTACAACAGACGGGGGAGTACAACCCAAGGCTCAACTGATTTTCAACCCGATGCGGTTGGTAATCGACTTGCCGGGGACGAGTCTGGGTCGTCCCTCGGTCAGCAAACCGCTCTCAGGGGCGATCGAATCGGTGCGGGTAGGGCAGTTTGACAACAATACGACCAGAATTGTTGTCGAGATCAGAGAGGGGTTTACTATAGACCCTCAGCAAGTAAAATTCCGGGGGATTTCTCCGAGCGAGTGGACAGTGGATTTGCCAACGCCGGTACCGGGAGAAACGCAAAATCCGATTTCAGAGCCAGGGGGAGAAAGGTTATCGGTTGAATCTTCAGCACCCCAAGCCGAGTCAGCCCAGGCGACTGTAGTTCAGAACGTTCAGGCGACGGCGGACGGTTTTTTAGTTCGCACTGCGGGCGGTCGCCCCCAAATTAATTTTCAACAAAGTCGGGCTGGGGACATCGCCACCCTCGATATTGAAGGAGCTAGTTTAGCTCCGGGTCTAAACAGCCAACAGCCTCAAACGAACGGTCAGCACGGGGTTGATAAGATTGAAGTCCGGCAACTGCCAACAGACCCGCCCGTTACCCGCGTGACTTTGCGGATGAAGAATTCTAATACTCAGTGGCGGGCATCTGTGAGCAATTTGGGCGGGGTTGCGCTATCGCCTGGAAGTGTAGTACGACAGCCCTCGGTTTCCCGCCGCCTGACTGTAGATCCTCCGGCTAGACAAGCTCAAGGAAATTTAGCCAGAGTTCAGTCAATTGATTTAGCCAGTAATGGCACGCAACTCGTGGTGAGAACTGACCGCCAAGTCTCCTATACCAGCGGCTGGGATCAGGGGTCGAGAGCTTACTGGATCAGGATCGCCTCTGGTGTCCTGACGGGGGAAATTCCTCAGCTCGATGCCAACAGTCCTGTATCGTTTACAGCCAGCCAAGAAGATGCGGAGACTGTGGTGATTTGGGTGCAACCGCGATCGGGGGTAGAGGTAGGCAGGGTGACGAGGCCGAGTCCGCAGTTGCTGTCTTTGCAGTTGCGCTCTAATGCTAGCGCGCAGCAACCTTTGACTCGCCCTCCCAATTTGTCGCCTTTGCCGAGAAGGACTTTCGGAAACGACGATGTACCCCAAGTTTCTAACCGCCGCGCCGTAGTAGCGATCGATCCTGGTCACGGTGGCCGCGATCCCGGGGCAGTCGGGATTCAGGGCATTCAGGAGAAGGAGATTGTTTTGGATATCTCGTTTCAGGTGGCGAGGCTGCTGGAACAGCAGGGCGTGCAGGTGGTGATGACTCGGACTGACGACAGCGAAATCGACCTGGAACCCAGAGTTTCTTTGGCGGAACGGGTGAATGCTACTTTGTTTGTGAGCATTCACGCTAATGCGATTAATATGAGCCGGCCGGATATCAGTGGGATTGAGACTTATTATTTCAATAACGGCCAAGATTTGGCGAGGGTGATTCACGCCAGTATTTTGGAGGGCACGGGGGCGAATGACCGCCGGGTGCGGCAGGCGAGATTTTATGTTTTAAGAAAAACTTCTATGCCTTCTGTTTTGCTGGAGGTGGGTTTTGTCACGGGTGCTGAGGATGCTGCTAGGCTTTCAGATCCAGCTTACCGCAGTCAAATGGCGGCTTCGATCGCTCGCGGCATTGTGTTTTATCTTCAACAAAGATAATGGGCAATTGACTGTTGACTGTTGACTGTTGAGCGTTGATTAATGTTATTGGTTATTTGTTATTAGCCACAGCAAACGATTAACAAATGAGAACAGACAACAGGCAACTGCCACCTGACAACAGACAACAGACACCTGACAACTACCAACTGCCAACAGATAACTAACTATTAACAAATGACAACAGACTCTGGACAACAAAGAATCGGTATTTTTGACAGCGGCGTGGGCGGTTTGACTGTTTTGACCCAGTTGTACCGACAATTGCCCAACGAATCGATACTTTATTTTGGAGATACGGCGAGGCTGCCTTACGGCACTCGCACGCCGTCGGAAATTGTGGAGTTTGTCCGCGAAATTATGGCCTGGTTGGTGGAACAGGATGTGAAAATGGTGATTATGGCCTGCAACACCAGTTCTGCTTTGGCGATGGAGATGGTGCAGGCTGAATTTGATATCCCGGTGCTGGGAGTAATTCTGCCGGGGGCGCAGGCTGCGGTGCAGCAAGGCAAGCGGATCGGGGTCATAGCAACTCCTGCTACGGCTGCTAGCAATGCTTATCGAAATGCGATTTTGGAGATGGACGATTCTTGCTTGGTGTGGCAGGTTAGCTGTCCGGCTTTTGTGCCGCTGGTGGAGCAAAACCGGATTCACGACCCTTATACTTGTGAGGTAGCTCGGGAATATTTGGCTCCTTTGATTCAGCAGCGCATCGATACGCTGATTTACGGCTGCACTCATTATCCGCTGTTGGCTCCTGTGCTTCGCTCGCTTTTGCCTGCTGGGGTGACATTGATCGATCCTGCGGTACGGGTGGTTGCTGCTGCTGCCCGAGAATTGGAGCTTTTGGGGCTGCGGAATGCTGGTAGTGCGCTACCGACTCGTTTTTGCGTGAGTGGCCCCCCGCAGCAGTTTGCGGAGTTGTCGGTGCAGTGGCTCGGTTGTACTCCTGCTGTTGAGAAAATATCCCTGCCGACAGTTGTACGATCGCCCGTATCGCTGGAATCGGCAGAATAAGCTGGAAAATTTATCGGTTAATCTAACCCCCCAACACTCAGGTAAAGCTGGCTCTGGGGGGTTGAATTATTGCGATGTAACCTAGCAATTACACATCAATAGGTAATATTATTGAACAAAAGCTTTGATGAACAATGCAAATAATGTCCTATACGTGCTGGAGCTCTTCAGCCTTGAACCATGTCACCCTATGTATCACAAGCAGTTTTACTTGTAGACGGCTATAACATAATTGGACTTTGGCCTCGACTCCGAGAGAAGCGCGATCGCGATGAACTCGAAACAGCTCGCCGCGAGTTAATAGAGGTTTTAGTTAACTACAGCGCCGTTCAAGATTTTGAGGCCAGGCTGGTGTTTGACGCGCACTATCGAGATACTCCCGGCGTTAAAGAAATTATTACTAAAAATTTATCAGTGCACTACACTGACTTCGGTCAGACAGCAGATACCTATATTGAAAAATCTTGTGCTAGTTTGCGCTACGAGTTGCGATCGGTCAAAGGCAAAGGCCGCATGATTGTCGCCACCTCAGACCGAGCGCAGCAATTGACTGTAGTGGGCTACGGTGCTGAATGGATGTCCGCCGAACAATTAGCGGCTGATGTAGAATCCACCGCCCGCCGCAGCGAACGCCAGCACAAATCCCGCAAACACAACTCCAGTCGCTTTCTCGCCAATTCCCTCGATCCCGAATCCCAGCAGCGCCTCGCCAAGTTGAGAATGGGGCTGCATTAGCTGCTCAAACCCGCTCGCTGTCTGACAAAAAAAAAGTTTATCAAAGGCCTTGCCAAATCGAGTAAGTTCAGCTATTGTTAGTAATTGTGGGTCACAAAAACCCCCAATCCTCGGTAGCTCAGTGGCAGAGCGGTCGGCTGTAATGAATGCAAGCCTTTGGCATCAACCAAAAGCCCTAGTGACATAGCAGCTCTATCCGGTAACGGATACTGAAAAATCGGGTGAATTCAAGGAAACCGCAGCACTTTGGGTGGCGGCAATCTTGAGCCAAGTCTGGCGAAAGGCAGCGGTTACGATCGCAAGTACCCAGGAAGGTGCAGAGACTAGAGATGAGGAGCCTAACCAATAAATCTCATAGCGCCCGACATCCGACGACAGATCACAAACATGATTTGTAGGGATGATGAAATAGTCCGCGCCCTTCGGAAACGTTGGGATAAGTGTAACCGATTGGTCGTAGGTTCAAATCCTACCCGGGGAGTTAGTAAAAGTCTGAAGTTGGAATTTTCCAGCTTCAGACTTTTTGTTTTTACTTTTTGACTTAGGTGAAGTATTTGGCGGACGCACCATACCGAATATTAAACATGGCGTTTTGTCCGCACCAGTTTATTCAATATGCTCGGGAAACGAGATTTTAGAGTGGCGTCAAGTATCTCAATGACGCACCCTACCGAATACTAAACATCGCGTTCTGTCCGCACCCATTTAGTTTGCCGCTTCAGGAGAAAACCCAGATACAAAGGGATTTTCCACAGGATGTAAAAAGGTACAGATAACAAAGTGGAACCGGAAATATCGGCCCTCCCGAATTTTGCCCAAGCGCCGACAATGGAAACTAAAATCAGCAATCCTTGTACTGCTAACAAGACCGCTGGAATTGGGGATGTTCCCAAGGTTGCTGCTAGTAAGGAAGCGGCAAAAGCAGCTACCCAGATAGCTACTAACAGCGATAGGGGTGGGACGGATAAGTCGAGGGCGATCGCCAATAAGTCAAAACGTTTTTGTTCGACTGAAGCTGCTGTCAGCCGGGGAGTTTGAGTTAACAATGTCTGTATGTGACCGTGTTCCCATCTGGTTCTTTGACTTTTAGCTGCTTGCTGCTGCTGTGGCAAACACCCGGTGACGTTTGCTTGGGGGCAGAATACTGTTGGGTGTCCGGCGATCGCCAAATCCAAACTCATCTGCATATCTTCAACAATATTGCTGCTAGCTAGGGAAACCGATCGAATTATCGACCAGGGAAAAGCCATGCCAGTACCTGTTAGTAAGGATGGGAATCCTAACTTTTTTAAGCCGCTGGGACGGACTAAGTTTTTAACTAGAAATGCTAAAGCAGAAATAGAATCTTTCGGAGTAGGATTGGGTGGCTGTTCCATGAGATAAGTTGCTTGCACCGGTCTTTGTTCAGCAACTGCAACCCGGGCTAATTTTTCTATAGAGTCTGGCTGACAGATGCAGTCTGCGTCAACCATGATGACTACTTCGGGGGGGTCGGATTCGATCGACTGCAAGCCGAAATCCAGTGCGTATCCTTTGCCCTTACGTTGTGTGTCTTGTCGCTCGATCGCACTTGCACCGCAGTTACGGGCGATTTCTGCCGTAGCGTCCGTGCAGTTGTCAGCAATCACTAACAGGCGGTCTTGAGGTGTTAGCTGCGGCAATATGGTGGAGATGGTGGCGGCAATTCCTGCTGCTTCGTTGTAAGCGGGAATTAAAACTGCTACTTTGGGGCGGGGCGCTGTAGTTTCCGGTGTGGCGCCGAAGCCGGAGAAGAAAGCTGCACTGCATTCTAGAAATAGAACTGCAACGGGAATGAGAAGGATCAGGGCGATCGCCCCTAGCACAACATCAATCAATAGGAACAGTAGCTGATTAATTTCCACAATTCTAGTACCTTAATTTTATTTTTTTTGTTGCGTTCATTGAGTTTATTTAATCTTATTGCACCTTTGTTAACTCACTGCGCCACGCTATCTAAAGTATCATTATATCATGCCCGCAAAAAATCACCATTTTCACCTTTGTTGTGACGACTTAAGTCCTCCTAAAACTACTAGGACTAGCCTCATCACTACAAATTAATTTGATTGCGGTTGTGCGATCGCAACTAATATCATATCATCTCTCTTCTGACAATGTTAAGTCACTCAATTTGATTAAACCTCAAACAAGCCCAGACTGGAGAAACCTGGTTTCTAAAAGAAACCAGGTTTCTGGGTGTCATATTTTTAATCAACTAAACACTTGGTCGATATTTAACATCAAATCCGGTTGCATCGGAATAATAAAATCGAGTCAACAGTTAACACTCAACCATTCAGTTTTGCGACGGCGAGTTAACCGTCAACAATCATTTCGCTCGTGCAACCGGAATTGATATAACTCATTCCTCCCCCGTGAGTGGGCACTCAGGAAGCAATCTCCAAACTCAAAACTATGTTCAAGCTACGCTGCATCGGGGATAGCCACAGGTTCAGATTTTTTGGTGGTGAACTGTGCGGGGGGTGCGAATTCTCTGAGATATCTCGACAGTGAGCGCAAATACCCCACTTCTGCTTGAATCACATCCAGGGTAGAAAGACTCTCAACTAAGTCATCAAACTCATCTGCCGTAACTCCAGCACTGTGCAAGACTTCTTGGTTAAGCCGCCCGCAAATTCCTTGCAGGAGGAGTTCGATAATCTCGCTATAGTCCGCGATTTCCGTTCCGTAACCCTGCAATTTTTTGGGATTGATTCCCCACTGCAAAATCTTCAACAAATCTGCGGGGGAACTCCACGCAAAAGAGGAAGCAATCACTTCTTTTTCCGCTGCGACAAGAGCGTGCTTGATTTGCACTTCGGGGAAATCTGGATCGATGATTAAGCTTTCCAGTTTCGACACTTGTTTATCTAACACACGCAAAGAAAAAGGAGCTAACTCTACAGTCACCATGTCGCCCGCATCGTTAACACTTCTAAAAGGATCTTCCAGAACATTAATTAGGAGGTGAATGTCTGTAGGTTTTTTCCAGTCAAACTGTCCCAGGAAAAACGGTTCTTCGTATCCCGGCAAAAGTCCTTGAAAATAAATCGGCAGATTTTTGCCTGATTCAAGAATTTTATAAAGAGCTACTTCCAAGGTTTCTGTCGGCCACCCGAGATTACTCACGGCGACAAATTTAAGTTTTCCGGGAACGGACACAACCAGTGAATTCAGCAATAAATGTACGGCTTCAAAAAGATTTTGAGCAGTTACGTAGCGGTGGGGAGCGTGAACATTGACAGTTTTACCTTGCTCTACTTTTTTGGACATTTGCTCGCAGAACAAGCTATTTTCCAACATATGAGTAAAGCGAACCATCCCGTAAGTCACATCTCCTTCTTGAGCTGCTTTGGCAAATTGCCATTCGGCAAACTTCTTCGAGGCGGCGTAAACTTCGGTTGTAAAGTATCGAGATGTTTTGCCTGTGGAAGAGAAGATGCAGTGTTCTACGCCGTATTCTTCGCACAGTTGGATGACGTGTTTACATCCTAACAGGCTGGTTGTAACTGTTTCTCGGATTTTGATTTCAGCTAGTCCGGGTTGGCGCTGGGCTGCTAGGTGAAAAACAATTTCGGGTTTTTCTACCTCAAATATGTGTTTGAGCGCGTCGAGGTTGCGAATGTCGGCGGCATAGAAAGTGACTGCACCTTCTCTGTTAAAAAGCGGGAGATTTTCTTCGGGGTTTTGACATCGGGCATTGTCTGCGGAAATGATTTTAGTTGCGCCTAATTCGAGGAGTTTGGCGATTAAGAAACGACCGACACATCCTTCTCCGCCGGTGATGAGGATGGTTTTTCCTTGGATTTGGCTGCTGACTTGGGCGGCGTATAGGTGAATGGTGCGATCGCGCACGTCGCTAAAAGGGTCGCTTTCTAATTGTCCGTCGGCTTGATAAGCTGCGATTAGCTGTGCGGTGAGAGTTTGTAAGGCCCCGAGGATTTCAGAATCTTGCGGTTCCGGGGAACCGGGCGGAACTAGCTGCTGGATGCGATCGATTATTTCTGCTTTGCTGGCACCTTCAAACACTTCTGAGGGGTTAAATGCACTCTTCACTTTTGGCGCTCCTTTAATTTCTAGAAATACGGTTGCTGATAAGCGAGTTGTTAAACCAATTTTCGATGGACAGAATCTTTAAAAGTCTGCTGGGTTTTAGGATTTTTTAGACAGAAAGCTACTTAATCAGAAAGACACGCCATCGGCTCTGCTTGTAGCTTTATTAAGCGCTTTTTTAACTTGCTTATTTCTGCGCTCGGCAAATATCGGCAAAGTCGGAATGTTCTCTGTCGAAAATTTGTCACTACAACTATATACTTAAAGTGCTCTGTTTTGGCAATACTCCGAACATATCTTTACTATTTCTTTGCAATTACCTACGAGTTTTCACGTAATTTTAAAGTTTATGTAAAGTAGGGTCTACGTTTAAAAAACTTAACAATACACTCGATATGGATTAGAGCATTTTACTATTTAATTAAAATGTATTTTTTGTTACTCAATAGAGTGGGGTTTTAAGTAAAAATACGCACAAAAGCCTTAACCAAATATTTCCGTCTGCGGAAAATCTTGTTACTTGATGGGTGGGGTAGTCCTGCTGTGCCTACCCCTGTATATGTGCTGCTACTAGGCGCGAACAATGCGTTCTTTTTTGCTACCTTCAAAGCCGCGAGCGTCCCCAACATCGTAGCCTCCTGTTCGCAAGCGACGGTCTAAATCGCTGGCTTCGGGAGAAGTTTTTGCTGCTTCTTCGATCGTCACTCTGCCTTCAAGCACCAGTTTGTAAAGACCCTGGTTGATAATCTGCATTCCTTCGTAAGTATCATGTTCCATTAATCGGAAAGCTTCATCATCAGCACCTTTCATCAAGTAATCGTGCATGGCAGGTGTATTCACCAAAATATCGTGAACTGCTACCCGACGGTTATCAACTGTTGGCAGCAAAAGTTGGGCAATTACCGCTACTAAAGTATCGCAAATTTGAATCCGCATCGCCTGTTGTTCCTCGGGCGGGTAGAGGTTCAACAACCGATTAATAGCGTTAATGGCGCTGCGAGTGTGGAGAGTTCCCAATACTAAGTGACCAGTTTGAGCTGCTTGCAACGCTGTATTGATGGTAACGCGATCGCGCATTTCCCCGATTAGAATTACATCGGGATCTTCACGCAAAACTGCGCGCAAAGCCTGCTGAAACTCATGGGTATGCAAGCCGACTTCTCGCTGGCTGACCAAGCATTTTTTAGAGGGGTGAATGAATTCGATCGGGTCTTCAATTGTAACTACGTGCTTTTGCTCCATCTGATTGAGATGGTCAATCATCGCAGCTACGGTTGTCGATTTCCCCGAACCGGTAGGCCCAGTAACCAATATTAATCCCTGCGATCGCAAAATGATACTTTTGAAAACTTCTGGCAACCTCAAGGAATCGATAGTAGGTATTTCCAAACTGATCAACCGCAATACCATCGCACCGCCGCTGAGGGAATCAAAACAGTTTAGCCGACACCGCACGAAGCCAGGGTAAAAAATTGCTGAATCTAATTCCTTGGTAGTTGCAAACTGTTTTCGCTGTTCCGGGGTGAGAATTTCGGCTAGGTACTGTTCAAAAATTTCTGGCGTTACTTTAGGGTGGGTAGTTGCTACTTGCATCACGCCCCGAATCCGAAATCGAGGTACTTGGCCGACTCGAATGTGAATGTCGGAAGCCGATGCACTATGGGCATCTCTGACCATTTGTTCGATCGTACTGACGGGTGTCTCGACAGGCCGCTGCTGAGCCGGGGGGGGCGCACTCGGCGCGGGTGCAGGAGGCGGCGCGGGAGTTGCAGCCAAGGGCGGGGGCGGGGGCGGTGTTCGGCGGGCTTGAGCCTCTGGTCGAAGGGGTGTACGATTGTTTAATGGGTTCATTTTTTGGTCTCCAGTTAGCCTATTTTAGATTTTAGATTTTAGATTTTAGATTGACTCCAGAGATTAATCGGGGAGCAGGAACTAGAGTCTAAAATTTGGGGATCGACCCTGACTGAGTGTCGGGGGCTTGTATCCGTTTTTGGGCGGGGTCAATGTGATTTATTGCGACAAAATGCCCGATTTCTAATCTTATCGCTCGCAGCTAATTCGGTGTTAAATGCTGAGAATATTTTACAATTAGGCTTGATGGGGCGATCGAGTAATTAACACTTTAAACTCCTGTCAGTAACTCAGGGCTAAAGCTACTGAGCTTGTAAGAGAGATCAAGCAAGCTGTACTGACCCGCCTAAGTCTTAGCTGACTACGCTATTTAGGTCATAACACCGGTGAATGCGACGCTAGTTTTCCGCTCTGTTGTTTACAGTTAAACAGTTTTAAAGTCCCTGAAACAGTGCTGTAAGCCGAACAAGCCTTTATAACATTGGCCAAGCGAACATTACCCCGAAAGGGAGATTGAGGTAGCCATACCTCACCGGAGAGGCAACCATACCTCTCCAACCCCGAAAGGGGATTCAAGGCGATTGAAATCGCCGGGTCGTTTTCCTCTCAGGACTAAAGTCTCGCTCGTTTCCCACTTACCGAACTTTTTTTATGAACATCGGTCACAAAATCGCCGACTGGCTCGAAAATCGAGCTGTCACCCCCGCCTACGCGGGTTGGCTGCTCTTGGGAATGACGGTTTTCTTTTTTGGGTCTGCGACTAATACAATGTCTGGGTGGCTATATGTGCTCAGCGGTGGGGGTTTGGCGCTGTTGGGAGTAGCGGCAGTTTTGCCGGGAAAATCGCTCCGTTCCTTGGAAGTCCGTCGCCGCCCGATCGAACCGGTGAGTGCGGGCGATCAAATCACCGTTGAACTAGAAATCGAAAATCGCGCCCGCCAACCGAAGACTCTGTTACAAGTCATAGACATCTTGCCGTTTGTATTGGGAGAACCCGTCGCCCGTCCCATCGAAGTCATAGAGCCTAACAGTATATACAGGGATACATACTATCTAGAAGTCCGGCAGCGCGGGGTCTATCGGTGGCAAGAGGTAAACTTGAGGACGGCAGCACCTTTAGGGTTGTTTTGGTGCCGACGCAGCCGCCCAGTCAAAGCGGTGGCGGTTGTCTATCCACAAGTTTTGCCCTTGAGCACTTGCCCTTTGATCGATCGCATCGGTCAAGAAGACAGCCCGCAATTTTACAATCGTAGTCGATCGCAAACTGCTACCGAAGGCCTCACCCGCAACCTGAGACCTTACCGCCACGGAGACCCCACCCGCCTAATTCACTGGCGCACCAGCGCCCGCTACGGAGAACTGCGGGTAAGAGAGTTAGAAGTTGCAGCCGGCGGTCAAGAAATTATTATTGCTCTCGACAGCGCTGCGACGTGGCAAGCAGAAGAATTTGAACGAGCCGTGACAGTTGCTGCGTCTCTTTACTTCTATGCTAGCAAGCGCCTGTTAAACGTCAAACTTTGGACTGCCCGGACTGGACTCGTATCGGGGAACCGGGTAGTTTTGGAAACTTTAGCGGCGGTTAATGCTGGGGAAGATGCGGTTGAGAATCGGCCGAAATTGCCGATAATTTGGCTGACTCAAAACTCTGCAGCTTTAAGCACTCTTTCCCTAGGCAGCCGCTGGGTACTTTGGCCGAGTGCCACTGCTGAAACAGGCGAAAAAATGTTAGTCAAACATGAGTTACCCGGTTTAGAAATTCGCTCCGACCGACCATTAGAACTTCAGTTACAAGCTCCTCTGGAAAGAGCGATTAGTTATTAACATAGTCCACGCCAGCTCCTCTGGAAAAAGCGATTAGTTATAAAGATTAACTTCAGGAGTTTTTAGGCATCCGAAACTTTTTCCCTTTTAAATCACGTATTTTGGGCGGCCTAAGAGTGCCCACCACAAGATTTTAATTGTAGAGAGATAGTTGAATTTTAATAGTGATCGAGCCTCCTCGAACTCTTTGCCTGACAATAAAATCTCAATCCCTATCACTCGCTAGTGTCGGGGAGAATTTCGACTACATACTCCGGTACATATTCGGATCGATTCTCGGGCCGATTCGGGGGCAAATTCTGGGGCAAATTCTCCGGTGGATGTTCGAGCCTGACTCGCCGGATCGGGAGATTTGCAATCAGTGCTGTGGCCCGCTGGTCGCTCTCCAGCGAGAACTCAGACCCGGTGGTATCGATTTCCACGTAGCGAGATACCACCTCTAGAATTTCTCGGCGCATCGACTCAACCATTTCTGGGCTGAGTTCTGAGCGATCGTGGGCTAGAACCAGTTTGAGGCGCCGTTTTACCTCGTCGCGGCTGTTGTCAGGGGTGCGCGGGAAAAGTCGTTCGAGAAGTGTATATAGCATGGGTCTGGCGGGTTTGTCAAGGATTAGACATAGAAAAGGTCATACCATTTTCGATTTTCGATTTTCGATTTTCGATTGGGGAATCACTCATTCCCTAAGGGTTTGGAGTTGACATACAGTTTCATTTTTTTGGGGAACTGGTATCACTCGGGGAAAATCTTGACCAGTTTTTGTGATGCACTTGCTGCGGTTGAAAACCGATCGCCCATATTGCAGCACATCACATAATTTTAGTATTTAAGAACTTGCGGAGGCGAGTAAAGAAGTTTTCCCGACGGGGATTGAGATCTAGAAATTCAACTTTTTCGCCTTCTAAGCGGCGGGCAATATTGTCGAAGGCAGTTCCAGCTAAAGAGGCCGTTTCCGACAATACTAATGGTTCGCCTCGGTTGGTGGAAACGATGACGCGCTCGTCGTCGGGAACGACGCCTAACAGCGGAATGGCAAGGATTTCCCGCACGTCTTGTACCGACATCATATCATTTGCCAGCACCATTGCGGGTCTGATCCGGTTGACGATCAGGTTGATTTTCTTGACGTTGTTGGCTTCCAGCAGGCCGATGACTCGATCGGCATCGCGGACAGCAGCGATTTCGGGAGTAGTAACAATTATCCCTTCTTGAGCCGGGGCGATCGCATTTTGAAAACCTTGTTCAATTCCAGCAGGAGAGTCGATCAAAATATAGTCGTACTTTGCTCCCAACATCCCCACAAGCTGCTTCATTTGCTGGGCGCTGATGGCATCTTTCATCCGAGTTTGGGCAGCCGGCAACAGCACCAAGCGCGGCTGCCGCTTATCTTTCACCAAAGCTTGCTCTAATCGGCACTCTCCGGCGAGAACTTCTAATGCCGTATAAACAATGCGATTTTCTAAGCCCAGCAGCAAGTCTAAATTTCTGAGACCGAAATCGGCATCAATTACGGCAACGTTACGCCCCCGCTTAGCTAAAGCCATGCCGAGATTGGCTGTGGAGGTGGTTTTTCCTACCCCGCCTTTCCCTGATGTAACAACAATAATGCGAGCCATAAGCGATTTTAGATTTATTGGGAATTGAGAATTGGTGATTGGTAATTGGTAATGGCTAAGTGGTAATTGGTCTTATTGTTAATTGATAATTGGGAATTATTCTTTGGTAATTAGCAGCAATCGGTTATTCAGGGAATTAAAGCAGATGCCACGTTTATGAAGGACACCGCGCGATCGCTCTATCCCCGCCGTAGGGACACTGCGAAAGCCTTTGTCCCTACTTGATAAACTCACAACTCTCCTTGTTCTACTAATTCTCTATGAATTTGCACTTAATTTTTAAATCGTCCTTTAGTGACTGATTTAGTCAAGGCAAAAATTATCAAGTGCAGGGTTAAAGAGAAATAGTATTACCCATTACCCCTTACCAATTCCCCATTACCCATTACTAATGACCAATTATCAATTATCGATTACTCATTACCCCCGACTAACTGCGATTTGTCAAAATCAGAGGCTCTGCCGATCCTAATCCCTTGAGGCGTCACATAGGCGACTTCCGGGAAAAACTGAGCGGGTGAGGTTTCTGGGCCTCTGGCAACATACTTAGCAATCCTAATCACCATCGGTTCCATCTGCAAGGTCATAATCACGCTTTTGGTATTGCCACCGGCACCGGCGTGCACGACTCCCCGCAAACGGCCCCAAACTAGGATATCGCCTCCGGCGATGACTGAGCCGCCGGGATTTACGTCTCCCAAAAGTACGACGGTGCCCGGATGGCGAATTTCTACGCCCGATCGCACTGTCATCTGCAAATATAAAGGTTCCGCCAGGGATTGCGGTTTTTCGGCTGAGGCTTTATTCAGGGAAGAAACCGGAGGCTGCTGTTCTACACAATAGCCGGCCGTAGCAGCAGCAACGGCGGTTTGGCGGCGACTGGTGTGGACTCGTTTGAGTTGCAGTTCCACTTCGGAGAGGGCATCGGCGATTTCTTGTAGTTGGCGGATATCTAAAAGTCGATCGTTCCCCATCAATTGTACTTCTGCGTTTGGCTGCCAAAAGCGTTCTCCCGCATTCAGCCTGACTTTTAGCTGCTGCCAAAGTTCAGTCCAAGTCGAGGCCGCGGCTGTTGCGGGTTCGCTATTGGTTTCTGGGGGGAGTAGCAACAGTAGCTTTCCATCTTCGGTTTTGAGTCGGACTTGCAGCTCTAAGCTGACTTCGGGTGTTGATTCAGTGGCGGCAGCAGCGGCTCCGGGGGAGGCATCGGGTGTCATGGGACAGTTTGATATCGGGTAGGGACAGGTTAACATCAATATTAGCTCGATTGTTGACTGTTAACTGTTGACTGTTGACTGTTAACTGTTGACTGTTAACTGTTGTTATTTGTTACCAATTCCCAATTTCCAATTCCCAATTCCCAATTTATGCAGCAAATAGAACGTTATCGCGGTAGTCTTCTGGGTTTGGCAGTTGGTGATGCTTTGGGTACAACTTTAGAGTTCCATCGCCCCGGAACATTTACACCTATTAACGATATGATTGGCGGCGGCCCGTTTCAACTGCAACCAGGGCAGTGGACTGATGATACTTCGATGGCGCTTTGTTTGGCTGAAAGTTTGATTGAAAAACAAGGTTTCGATCCAGTCCATCAGTTAGAAACATATTTGCGGTGGAAGCGAGATGGACATTTGAGCAGCACTGGTGAATGTTTTGATATTGGCAATACGGTTCAACAAGCACTTTTGCAGTTTGAAGATACAAACAAGCCTTATTGCGGTTCTACGGATGCTTGGGCTGCTGGAAATGGTTCGATTATGCGTTTGGCTCCCGTGCCTTTGTTTTATGCTAAAAATCCTTTGGAACTCATAGAAAAATCGGGAGAAAGTTCGAGAACTACTCACGGTGCTGCTACTTGTGTGGATGCTTGCCGCTATTTTGGTGCTTTAATTGCGGGGGCGGTGAATGGAGTTGCTAAAGATGTGTTGCTTTCGGAAAGATATTGTCCCATTTCGGGATATTGGGCCGCAAATCCGCTGGTGGCAGAGATTGATGAGATTGCGGCGGGTTCTTTTAAACTGCGACAACCTCCTGAAATTCAGGGTACGGGTTATGTTGTCAAGTCTTTGGAGGCGGCACTTTGGGCTTTTTACAACAGTTCTTCTTTTGCTGAAGGCTGTTTGTTGGCTGTGAATTTGGGCGATGATGCGGATACAACTGGTGCGGTTTACGGACAGTTGGCGGGGGCTTTTTACGGAGAATCTGGTATACCGGAAAAATGGCGATCGCAATTAGTCGATCGTACTTTAATTGCATCTTTTGGCGATCGGCTTTTGACTCTATCTAGAGCGCTCTGAATACTTCTATCAGTTTTCAACCTTCTTTGTTTTTACAATGACTCGCAACTTGAGTTAATATAGATAAATTTACACAAACATTGCTGGTTGAGGGTTAATACAATGGTACTCGAAGCCCAGTCTATCAAAGCCAAACCAACCGTCACTTGGGAACCCCTACCAGCTAACTTCGTATTACCGGACGAGCCGGTGGAAAATACTCAACAACCTTCTCTCGCCGCTGCTCTCACCGATGCACTGGGAGCTGCAGGACTTATTCAGTCAGAAATGCTGATTAGCTCTAATTTGGGGCTAGTCGCAACTATCAATAAAAACATTGTCGTCAAAGCTCCAGACTGGTTTTATGTGCCGCAAGTACATCCTCTAGCAGAGGGGGTAATTCGCCGTAGTTATACTCCTCATACTGATGGTGCTAATGTGGCGATCGTGATGGAGTTTCTCTCGGAAGCATAGCAAACCATGAACTGGCTGCGTTGGTGGGATGATGGAGGTAATTTGTTGCTGTGGAGTTCAGAACAAGCTGAGCAAGAAAGGCAAAGGGCTGACCAGGAAAGGCAAAGGGCTGACCAGGAAAGGCAAAGGGCTGAACGATTGGCGGCTAAGTTGCGCGAATTGGGAGTTAATCCAGATTGAACGCTGATTGAAAGCTAATTTACGATCGCCCTTAATAGACAGGGCTTACGCAACCATCTACCAGAATACGCTCAACCCCAGCCAGATTGCACCTACAAAACGCTATATTTTGTTGTGCATAAGTCCTGAATCGAAAATCAAAAATCAATTGACGTGTGTAGCAATTCGTGATATTGTTCTCAGCATTTGTCTCGATATAAAAAATATTTATGAATAAATCTTAAGTTTTAATAAAATTTAGTATTATAATTTTGGTAACTTCCAACTAAGTATTTATTCTCACTATGGTAGCGGATCAATTTCCTTGGCTGACCGCAATTGTCATCCTACCCCTCCTCGCTTCCCTCGCCATCCCTTTTCTGCCGGATACCGACGGCAAAACCATTCGCTGGTATGCCCTAGGCGTAGGCATTGCAGATTTTGTATTAATGTGCTGGGTGTTTTGGACTCATTACGATCCAAGCATCTCTAGTTTCCAAATCGTAGAACAATATCCCTGGATACCTTCTTTAGGCCTCAACTGGTCTGTTTCCGTTGACGGACTGTCAGTTCCGTTGGTACTGTTGGCGGGATTGGTGACGACACTATCAATCTTTGCAGCCTGGGAAGTTGATCGCAAGCCACGACTCTTCTACTTCCTAATGCTGGTGATGTACTCCGCACAAATAGGAGTTTTCGTCGCCCAAGACATCATGTTGCTGTTCATTGTCTGGGAACTAGAACTAATTCCGGTGTACCTCCTCATCTCAATTTGGGGCGGACAAAACCGTCGCTACGCAGCTACCAAATTCTTGATTTACACCGCAGGCGCTTCCATCTTTATTTTGATAGCTGCCTTAGCAATGGCATTCTACGGCGGAGGCACCCCCACCTTCGACATGGTAGAACTTGGCTTGAAGGACTACCCACTGGGTTTAGAATTACTGCTTTATGCGGGATTGTTCATTGCTTTCGGCGTGAAACTGGCGATTTTCCCCTTCCACACTTGGCTACCTGATGCCCACGGTGAAGCATCTTCTCCTGTGTCGATGATTCTGGCAGGTGTATTGCTGAAAATGGGCGGATACGGACTGATTCGCCTGAATTTGGAACTTCTTCCTCAAGCACACGTTTACTTTGCACCGATTATGGCGGTGCTCGGCGTGGTCAACATTATCTACGGCGCGCTGAATTCCTTCGGCCAATCGAACATGAAGCGCCGCTTAGCGAATTCGTCGATTTCTCACATGGGATTCGTGTTGTTGGGTATTGCTTCCTTCACGGATTTGGGAATCAACGGGGCGCTGTTGCAAATGATTTCCCACGGTTTAATCGCCTCAGTATTGTTTTTCCTGGCTGGCGTTACTTACGATCGCACCCATACAATGATCATGGACGAGATGGGCGAGATTGGGAAAGTCATGCCGAAAGTGTTTGCCTTGTTTACCGTAGGCGCGATGGCATCTTTGGCACTCCCGGGAATGAGCGGTTTTGCTAGCGAACTTTCGGTATTTGTCGGTGTAGCAACTAGCGATATCTACAGCGATTCTTTCCGCGCAGCGATTGTGTTCCTGTCGGCGGTTGGAGTGATTTTGACACCGATTTATTTGCTCTCGATGCTGCGACAGTTATTTTACAACTGTGGGACACTAGCGGCTTGCGACCTTGAGGATCTCAATTTGCAGAATCAGAGAAACAATCTGGATGAAGCGGTTTGTTTTGGTAATAGTTGCGTTTTGCCTGGTGAGGCACCGTTTATTGATGCTAAACCTCGGGAAGTGGCGATCGCATTTTGCTTTTTGATACCGATTGTCGGCATTGGTTTTTATCCCAACATGGCGATGCAAGTCTACGACGCGAAGACTGTGGCGGTGAACGCAGAAGTCCGCCAATCTTACATCCAAATCGCTCAAGACAATCCTCGGATTTATGCGAATCAACTTTTGGTTCCCAAAATTGCCCAAGCTCAAAAATCGCCTGCTTTGGACAAAATTACAGGGTCTGAATCTGCATCGGTTTTTGGCATTGTCAAATAATTTTATCGAATTCTGTTTGTGTTAAAAATTGGGCGATCGCTTTTGGCAAAGGGCGATCGCTTTTTTCTTATCGCTGAATTTCTGAAATAATCTGCGCCAGATTCTCCCTAGCATATCCCACCTCAAGAATCGATTTATCCTCCAGATCCGAGGCAACTTTCTTCAAGATATTTAGCGGTTGTTCAGAGCCTGTGGTCTTCACAAACAAAACTTTCAACCGATTTTTAACTAATTCTAAAATAGCTCGGCTTCTCGCCTCTTTACCTCCTTTGCTTTTAGGAATATTGATGCTCAATTTGTGAGTTTTCAACAGCCCCATTCTTTCTATTCCTTGCGTTTTAACCGTCTCCAGAACCTCGGCTCGAATCTGAGCGACTAATCGGTCGGTCACATATTGCACGATCAAAGGCTGAAGCATAAAAACAGTTTCCCCGCCCTCACTAATTTTTTCAATCAGCGAGCGACGACTCAGAGAATCAAGATTTTTTAGCAAATCTGAAAGCGATGAATTGACCAAAATCTGCTCTCGTAAAGTTGCCAGGGAAATCTGGCTTTGAGCAATAGCCATCCAGTAGGCAATATCTTGCTCTGAACTCGACATTCGATCGAACTGCTGCGCCAGCAAATTGCTGATATGTTCTTCAATAAATAACGCCGTTGCTTCCAAAAACTTTAAAACATTTCCCTCGAAAAACTCGTTAATTGTGGTAGCTACAATCTTTAATGCTAACAGATTGCCTCCGTAGCGGGATAACAAGATTTCCAACTCTTGATCTTGAGGCGACAAACCTTTTTCTTGGAAAATTTCCCGGACTATTTCCGAGGAAATAGCAGGCTTTAAAGATCGCACTTTTTCTCCCGCCAACAAAGCCAGTTCCGTAGGTTCTTCCGAACTAACGAGTACCAAACAACTATTGTGATTGACCTCACAGAGCCGCACAATTAAATCTCGATATCCTTCGCAGCCTTCGCGGTAGTGTCCCGCTAATTCTTCGGGTCTGAGAACCGCCTCAAAATCGTCTAAAATTACCAGACAGCGGTGTTTCCGCAGATACTCGACCAATCGCGAAATTTTGCTGTTGAGGTCGATCTGCACATCGGGTTGTTGTTGGTTATAAAAAAGTTGAATTAAGCTTCCTATGAAGTCAGATGGTGCGGGTGTCGATCGCAGCGATCGCCAAATCACAAAATCAAACTCATTCTGTACCTGTTTTGCCAACTGCACCGACAGAGTTGTTTTGCCGCTACCAGCCAAACCCAGCAGCGCTACCAGGCGACAATTATCTGATACAGTCCACTGCTTTAAAGTAGTTAATTCTTCAGTCCGTCCGTAAAAAACCGAAACATCCGGTGCTTGGCCCCAATCTTCCTGTCGCTGTCCGTTAGCGAAGCCCTCGGAGACGATCGCCATCTTCAATAGAGAGCTTTTACCTCGACTAAAATCGCTCGTTCCCTGATCGGTGTGGTATGAGAACAGCAACTGATGCCTCAATTCCGAAAGCTTTCCAGGGCCGTTCCCCCCGATCTGAAACTTTTTGTAAACTTCGCCGAGTCTTTTGCGAACGGCGATGTCGCTAATGCCAAGCTTTGTGGCGATCGTCGCTGTAGAGTGACCGTCGAGAGCCATAAACACAGTTTCTAACTCGGCATCTGTGACGCCACGCTGTTTGGCGATCGTTTGCACAAAGTTTTGAGGAATCGGAGTAGTCAAGGTAGGAATCTCGCCTATACTAAAAAAATCTATCTTCTATTATATTGTGTGAGTTCTCGCGGGCGAGCAATTGAATCGAATTTGCAAACGTTCAGCTTGCTTTTTGCTGTTTGGACAATTTTAGATATTTATACCCGGTTATCGATTGTGATATCAGTTTAAACAAAAAATGCAACTGTAGGCCCGCGCTCCAAACCCATACATAATCAGTCATTACCAATTTTTCAATTCTTTAATTTTTTAATCTAAAAGGGTATGAGGAAACGGGAATAGATCGGCATTAATTGTTACTGTGTTTCTACCCGTAGAACCTATTGTCGGGTGGGTGGAGGCGCGGCGATTAATCTTTTGAACCAAACGATACATCCAACCGCGCCACCACTCACCGCCAACCAACAACCGGGTAAATTCACAATTCTTGAAAGCAGGGCTGTATCAGCCAAAAACCTTCGCACTATCTCGGTATTCTTCCGTCGAAACCAGCCGCCAACTTCCATCGCCCAAAAGTTCCAAAACCTGCTGGTGATATTGCAACAAACTCATTCTGTGGCCGACACTCACAAACGTAGTTTTAGTCGCTTGCAACTGCTCGTATAAATGTTGCTCGTTCTTCAAATCCAAAGCACTTGTCGCCTCATCCAAAATAGCGTATTTCGGTTCCGTCAATAACAATCTAGCAAAAGCTAAACGTTGCTGTTCTCCCAGCGACAAAATCTCACGCCAATCTAAATCCGCCTCAAAACCGCCCAATCTGTCTGGTAAATCTGCTAAGTTTACTGATGCCAAAACGCGACGCAATTTTTCCTCATCAACCTCGCTGCTGCTGTTGGGATACAAAAGTTGCGATCGCAAACTACCCAAAATCATATAAGGACGCTGCGGCAAAAACAGCATTTCCCCCAATTCCGGCCGCGCCAAACGGCCCGTTCCCGACTCCCACAAACCCGCAATTGCCCGCAGCAAAGAACTCTTCCCAGCACCGCTTTGTCCGACAATTAACAGTCCTTCACCGGGCGACACTGCTACCGACAAATCCCTAATCAAAGTCTTTTGATGTTTCGGAGTATCTAAGGTGACGTGTTCCAGTAACAACTGGGAATCTATAACTGTATCAATTGTTCTGACTTCGACTTCAACTGGAGTTCCTTCATTTTTCAAAGACTCATTGAACGTAGCTAGACGATTAATCCCCGCTGCAAATAAACTCAAAGTTTCAATCTTGTAGACCACCAAAGAAAAGGCTTCTAAAACCTGACGAAAAGCAAATTCAGCTTGAGTAATATCGCCGTATCTGATCTCACCTGCAAAGTAGATAGAAGCCAGAAATAAAGAGGGGATAATATAAGTTGCATACTTATAGCTGTATGTAAAATATTGCAGATTTCGCTGCCAGCCAATGAGTAAATTAAAGTTGCGAACTGCTTCTGAGAATCGGTTTTTTACTTGAACAGATTCCTGCGCTTCTCCCCGGTAAAAAGCAATTGATTCTGCATTGTCCCGAATGTGAACTAATCCATAGCGAAAGTCAGCTTCTTTGCGGAGCTGATTGAAGTTCAAAACTATCAATCTCTTGCCAAAAATTACCATTACTACCGTCCCAAAGACAGCATAAATGATTAGTCCTATCGAAAGACCCTTAGAAATAGACCACAGAATACCCGTAAAAGAAATAACATCAATAACTGCTCCCAACATCAGCAGCAAAAAATCTAAACTCGTGCTAGTGAAGGATTTGATATCTTCAGCGATTCGCTGGTCGGGATTGTCGATTTCCTTCTGAGAATTTACTTCGTAATAAGCGCGGTTTTGAAAATATCTATCCAGGAAACTATCCGTCATCCACTCTCGCCAAAATAGTCCCAGTTTATCTTGGGTATATCGGTAGATAACTACCATAGGAGTACCGATGATGAAAACTCCAGCATAAACCCACATAAACCGCCAAAAAGTGTTCTGATCTTTTTCAGCAAGTGATGTCGTAAAAAAGTTACCTATGTAGCTAATTACTACGTTAATCCCGCTAACTGATAGCGACAAAAATAGCAGCAGAGCTAACATTATCCACTGCTTCCAGCGCGGTATCAACTTGCTTCTGAAAAAGATAAAAGCAGCCAGCGGGAGGATTAGCATTAAACCAACGATCGCAATTGTCGGTGAGTAGATAATCCCTTTAATCAAAGTAGCTAAGCCAGCAGCGACCCCGTTAAAAGCCTCTGGGAAAAAGACTTGAGCACCCAAACTGACAACACTGACAGCCACAAACATCGCCGCGAACAGAAATATCAACAACAGCGTCACTAATCCCAAAAAGATTCGGCCGCCCCCAGGCTCTAAAGGATAAAAGTAAGGCTGAGCGATCGCAATAAATCTCTCCCACAACTGACGGTCAAATCGATTCATCTTTGCTTTTTACAGAACTACTTCGACTGTTCTAACATATCAAGTCTTGTGACCAACTGCAGCAGTAATTTATTTCGGAGTTGACCTAAAAAAAAATTCTCTCCCACAGACGGAAACTTGTTTTCCGAGTTAACTGGTGGAGATAAAAAATTGGGGAGCTTAGTTCAAGCTCTTAGATTCCTCTGTTGAATCAATTCTTTAATCTCAAATTTCAAAGCGCTCTAGCTCGAAGAAGTTGCGCTATCGCCGGCCAATTCCGACTGCGATTTGCTGCTGTAAAACCGCTGGCTAATTCCTAAAATTACTTGTTTCATTACCCAATACAAAACAGCAATTACTACAAAGGTTACAGCCATTACTAAAACCGGACGCTTGCCAATTAAATCGTTCATTACTGTGTTAACCAGCGCATCGGGGTTAGTCAGAATGTCCCAAGTGTTGAAGCGGATAAATCGCCCTAAATAAATTCCGATCGCCGAAAGTGCGTGTATAGTTATCTCCGTTGCCAGGATAAATTTACTCAAACCCTGTTGCTTCAAATAGTAACCCACATTCATCACCGACAGCACGTAAGCCCCAAACCCGGCTAGCATAAACGTCAGATACTGCGGGATCAAAGCTAGAGTCACAATCCACACCGAGTGCCCCTCTTTAATCTGGCGAATCAGGTGAATGATATCAGTTAAAACGTAGGGCGCATTGGGTAAAAATGCGATAAACCAGAAAAAGCCGACCCACCACCGGAGAGAGCGAACTCCGCGCTGCCGCAGTACCCAGATGTCTAAAGCCATCAGTGCCAGCGTAATCGCGATCGCCCCCAAAACGTAAGTTTTGCCCACATCTTGCACTATGTGCTTCAGATAGGCAAAAACAGGGCGCGTACTGGACAAAAAAGTAGCGCCCAGGAGAAAGCCCGTACCCCACAGCAGCCAGCGCGATCGAGGTTTGCGGAATAGCCAAAAACTCAGGCCCAGCGGTACTAAAGCCAAAAACAAATTCCAAGACATCCACCGGACATTATGTCCCATTGCTTGCAGCGCTTCCAGGATTAATCCCATCATGTCAATTTTTATACAGTTAAAGGTTTGATGCAGCACCGCTTAATTCGCAGCTTCAATCTATCTTAGTCGTTAACTTGTAGGGTGCGTCAGCTTATGACTCCAGACGCCACGCCTGAAAATCAGAAACTGCTAATACTTGTAGGGTGCGTCAGCTTATGACTCCACGCCCCCGCCTGAAAATCTAAAATCGACTGACGCACTCTACCACTATGGAGTTAATTCTTTAATCTAAAATCTAAAATCTAAAACCGACTGAGGCACTCTAGCGGTGTGGAGTGAATTCTTTAATATAAAATCTAAAATCTAAAATCGACTGACGCACTCTACCACTGTGGAGTCAATTCTAAAATCTAAAATCTAAAATCTAAAATCTAAAATCGACTGTCGCACTCTACTATTTAGACAGTTTGTGGATCGGAATCTCAATCTTAAAAGTCGTTCCGCATCCTATGGACGAAATACACTCAATCTTGCCGTTGTGCTTTTCCACCACAATCGAGTGCGCGATCGACATTCCCAACCCCGTACCTTTCCCCACAGCTTTTGTAGTAAAAAACGGATTAAAAATTCGATCGACTATCCCCTGCGGAATGCCCGTACCGTTGTCCGAAATTTCCACCATCACTGTGTTATGGGCCGTTACACCAGTGCAAATAACAATCCGGCCACTCTTTGTATCGGCTTCCGGAACGGATAACTTTTGATATCGTTCTTCAATAGCATCAATTCCATTAGCAAGGATATTCATAAACACCTGATTCAGTTGGCTCGCATAGCACTCCACCAGCGGCAGTTTCCCAAACTCCTTAATTACTTCAATTTCCGGGCGGCTGTCGTGACTCTTCAAGCGGTGCTGCAAAATTAACAAAGTGCTGTCAATTCCCGCGTGAATATCGACCGGCTTCATTGCCGATTCGTCCAGTCGCGAGAAATTTCTGAGGGACAACACAATTTGCCGGATGCGCTCGGTTCCTACCTGCATCGATCCCACAACTTTTCTTAAATCCCCAGCCATGAAATCCAACTCTATCTCTTGAATGCGATCGACAATTTTTGAATTAGGTTCGGGATACTCGTGTTCGTAAAGACTCACCAGATCAAGCAACTGTTTTGTATACTGGTTGAGATAATCAATATTAGCATAAATGAAGTTAACTGGATTATTAATCTCGTGAGCAATCCCGGCAACTAATTGCCCCAAAGAAGACATTTTTTCAGTTTGAATGAGCTGAGTTTGAGTAGAGCGCAATTCCCGCAGCGCTGACTCTAAATCTTGAGCTTTTTCTCTTTCTCTTCCCTCGCTTTGCTGCAGTGCTTCTTCTGCTTGCTTGCGAGTCGTAATATCCTGGCAAAATCCAATTATTACCTTAGCCTGACCCTCAGCATTCCTGCTAAAAATACTATCCCGACTTTGCAGCCACAAAAATTCACCATTTATTGCCCGCATCCGGTAATCAATTTCTCTAATTTCGCCATCTTCAACTCCTACAAAGCTCGCGTGATGTTTTATAATTCTCGGCAAATCTTCGGCGTGTATTAACTGAGGCATCACTGACGAATCCATCGCTTTAATGTCTTCAGATGTATAGCCCAAAAGTCCGAGAAGTGAAGTATTAGCGTAGATATTTCGCTGTTCTTCCAAGTCGTAGAGATACAAAATACCGGGAGTAGCATCGGCTACTTTTTGAATAAACTGCTGGCTTTCTTGCAACGCTAATTCAGCTTGTTTGCGATCGGTAACATCAACCGCGATTCCGTCCCAAGTAATATCGCCGTTTTCTTTAGCTTCAGGACGCGAAATTATCTGAAACCATCGAATTTTGCCGGAAGGTAGCACGAACCGTCCTTCCCAGTGCCAAGGTTGCAAAGTTTGGGCTGAAATAGCAACAGATTCGTCATGATTTTGGCGGTCATCGGAATGAATTAAATCTGTTATTAAAGCCGCATTTTGCAGAACAGCTTCTGCTTCTCGCTCAAACATTTCTCGGCAAGCCGGACTAATGTAAGGGAAACTGAAAGAGCTATCTGTACGCAATACAAATTGATAAATTACTCCCGGTACATTACCCGACAGCTTTTGGAATCTTGCCTCGCTTTCCCGTAGTGCTTCCTCTGCTTGTTTGCGCTCCGTAATGTCAGTAATTGAACCAACCATGCGGACGGCTTTTCCAGATGCGTCCCACAAAGCTTGTCCCCGACTCAATATCCATTTGTAGGCGCTGTTGTAGCACCACAAGCGGTATTCGGTGATGTAATGCGGCGTTTTTCTCTCCAAGTGTTCTTGAAGAATTTGCTGAGAAATCGCTAAATCATCGGGATGTAAACTCGTATTCCATTTGTTATTGTAATCGCTAATGTCACTATCTTCGTAACCAGTGATTTCCTTAAAGCGCTCCGACACAAAAAGTTCCCCTGTTTGCAAGTTCCAGTCCCAAATACCGTCATTGTTGCCTTTGAGTGCTAACTGCCAGCGTTCTTCAGTTTGCATCAATTGAGCAGTTCTCTGTTTGACTCTATTTTCTAGTTCTTGATTGAGCTGTTTGAGACTTTCTTCTGCCTGGTTGCGTTCGATCGCAATTCCGGCTAAATTAATAATCGCTTCTATCAATTGCAGCTCAAAACTTTGGGGGCTGCGCGGTTGGGAATAATACATTCCAAAAGTTCCCAAAACTTGACCCTGAGATGAGAAAATAGGAGTAGACAAGCAAGCTCTCAGTCCAAAACTCAAGGCTAAATCTCGAAAATTTTCCCACAAAGGATCGCTGGCAATATCTGTAACGATCACCTGTTGGCGACTAAAGGCAGCAGTGCCACAGGAACCGACATCCGGGCCGATGGCTATGCCATGAATAGCAGCATTGTAACTGTCGGGCAAACTGGGCCCGGCTCCGTGTAGTAAATGTTCGCCATCTGGAGCTAGAAGCAATATCGAACCGAGGACATCTCTAGATTGCTGCTCGATAATTTCAACTAAGGTATTTAAAGTATTGCCAAGAGGAGCGCCCTTAGCAATCATTTCTAAAATTTGTTTTTGACCGCTCAACCAATTTTCAGCTTGCTTGCGCTCCGTAATGTCGCGGGCAACCCACAGAACCGTGTTTTCTTTCATTGGCGAAATGGTAGCGGCAAACCACGTTTGTACGCTGCCAATTTCCAAGTTATATTCAAAAGTACAGGTTTGATTTGTAGCGAGGGCGAGGCGAATTTGCTCCAGAAAAGATTCTGCCATTTCTGGATAGAATAAATCGCTGATTTTTTGACCGACAAGTTCTGCAGGCGGTTTGGATAAAAGTCCGGGATTTGTCGGGGCAATTTTTAGGTAGCGTCCCTCAATATCAATCACCAAAATTACGTCGTTCATGGCAGCGAACAAAGCTCGAAGTTCCGCTTCTGAAGCTTGCAGGGCGATTTCAGCTTGTTTGCGATCGCTAATATCCGTCCCGATACAAAGCAGTCCTGCTACATTTCCCTTCGCATCTAGTAAAGGTTTATTTGTCCACGCTATCCACACCCTTTCTCCATTGCTGCGGATGTTTTCATTTTCGTTTTGGAAGTATTTTTGCGACTGTGCCAAACAGTCTCGAATCTTTGTCGCGAGGTCACTTTCAAATAAATCTGTTTTCGGTATAATTGTGCCGATCGCACTTTTGCCGATGATTTCTGCTTCTGAATACCCGAAAAAAGCTTCAGCAAACTCGTTAAAAAAAGTAATCTTGCCTTCACTGTCTAACTGCACAATCATGCTGTTAGCATTCTCAACTAATTGCCGATACTTAACTTCGCTGGAACGCAGTTCCACACGACCGTACACCCAGCTAAAAACCGCCACCCCGCTCAAAAGTGCCAGCAAGTCGCCTCCAAAGAGCAGCCACCCCCGAAATGGCGAATTGGCAGGCCATCCTCCCGCCGGAATTGCTGCCAACTGCCAGGAACCGTTGGGCACAGTCACTTCCAGCATCACGGGATTGTGCTGAAAAATTGAGCCATCACCGAAAAACACGGTGCCGGATGCTCCAGTCCCGTCTTTGCCCCGCAGAGCGTATTGCAGCTTCGCTGAGGAGTCGTTGAGTCCTGCTTCCTCAATCAGGGAATTTTTGTCGATGATCAGACCTGTCAAGCCCCAGTAAACTCCTGTTTCGGGTTCGGCACCCGAGGGTGTGAGAAAAATGGGCGATCGGCTGATGAAAGTCTCGTCCCCCTCCAATAATTTCACGGGCCCGGCAAGCAAAGTTTTTCTGGTTCGGATGACCTCTTGCACCATTTGCCGCTGTTCGGGTAGCGCCGTCAAGTCAACCCCGATCACCGCTTCATTTCCCTCCCGTGGATAAATGTAAGCGACCGTCGTGCCTTTAACTAAAGTTATGGCGCGAATGCCCGGTTGCTGTGATACCAGAATTCTCGCCGTCGCTGTAAACTCAGCTTCGGTGATGTTTGGGTTGTTGGAAAGGTAAGCCCCCAAACCCCGCATCAAAAACAGGCGGGAATTCAAAGATCCTTCCAGCTTAGAACGGACTGTGCTGAGTTGATCGAGGGTGCTAGCGCGGTTGTAGTGAAAAAACCGCCGCTGTTCTGAGCGATCTAAAATGCCAACTCCGACCAAAATTGCTATTGATGCCGAAATAGCTGCTAAATACGGTGAAATTTGGAATTTTTTAACCTTAAAGTATTCCATCTGCCGGGGGTTAAGGTATTTTTTTACGTCTTTAGATAGATTTAGTTTAGTTCGATTTCTTTCAGCAAACCCAAGATTTTCGGCATACCGCTCTTTTCGCAAGCGGGCGCGAGTTTGTTGTGTTCTAGGGCGCCCGCCGAACGCGGGCGATCGGCAAGCCTCTCATCATTGAATTCTATGGAAAAAGTTTTAAATCTACAATCGACTGACCGAAAGTAATGTGGTCATAAGCCCCCGGATTCATTCCTTCGCACACTCAGGACGCAATCAATCTAAAATCTAAAATCTAAAATCTAAAATGGGTTGACTCGCCATTGATCGGGTAGGGCGGGCCATGCTGCGGCACCACAGCGGTGGGGCAGCGCGCACCCGAAAGACGGGAGTTATTAGCTAAAATAAGGTTAGCAATAATTTTTTTCAGCGCTACGGTTAATCATTCATAGGGGCAATTTGATGCAAGAACAGTTGATGGAAGCGATCGCACCTTACCGCGATCGTGTGGATTATCTGGAAGTTCGCCTCGAACAAAGCGAGTCAACTGCGATTAGTTTTCGCGGCCCTCAGTTAGATGCTGTCAACCGCAGTTTTAGTCTCGCCGGCGGCATCCGCGCCTGTCACAAAGGCGGCTGGAGTTTTGTAACTTTTAACGGTTTAGCTGAGTTAAAAGACCGCATTGAAGAAGCTGTCGTTCAGTCTCGTTTGGTTGGCAGCGAAAAAACTTTACTAGCAGATGTCACCCCGATTCAAGATTATGTAGCGGTGGAATTGGGCCGTGACCCGCGCTCTATTACTCTAGCCGAAAAGCGGAAATTGCTCGAATCTTACAACCAGTTGCTGTTAGATTATGACCCGCGAATTCAGACGACAATGGCCGGTTACAGTGACAGATTTGGGATTACTTATTTTGTGAATTCTCAAGGTACTTGCATCGCTCAAGAGCGCTTGGACGTGACGGGGCGTTTCGGGGCGATCGCCCGCGGCGAGGGCGGTGTCGTCCGCCAAGGGTTTGAGTCGATTCACTCGCGATCGGATTACGATGTGTTGACAAATATTGAAGATCGTGTTAAAAGTGCGGCCGTTCGAGCTGTAGGCCAACTAGAGGCAAAATCGGTGAAAGGCGGTCAGTATCCGGTGATTTTAGACCCTTATTTGTCGGGGTATTTATTCACGAAGCTTTCGGTCATTTGTCGGAAGCAGATGGTATTTACGAAAACCCGAAAATGCAGGAATTGTTGACTTTGGGCAAGCCGGTGGCGATCGAACAATTGAATGTAATAGACGACGCAACTGTGCCGGGATTGCCGGGAACTTTGAAATACGACGACGAAGGTGTGCCGGCTCAGTGCAAGCATTTAATTAAAAATGGAGTTTTAGCGGCTCGGATGCACAATCGCGAGACGGCGGGCAAAATGGGCGAAAGTCCGACGGGAAATGCCCGAGCTCTGAGCGCTACTTTTATGCCTTTGGTGCGGATGACTAATACTGCGATCGAGTCTGGCGAACATTCTTTTGACGAAATGGTTGCCGACATTGACGAAGGAGTGTATGCAGTGCGGATGTTGGGAGGACAAACCAACGGCGAAATGTTTACCTTTGCGGCGGCTCAAGGGTTCATGATTCGCGACGGCAAATTGGCCGAACCGGTCAGCGATGTCACTTTAAGTGGCAATGTATTTCAGACGTTAAAGGATATTGAGTCGATAGGAAACGACTCGCTTTATGCCTACGGCGGTTGTGGTAAAGGCGGTCAGAGCGGTTTACCCGTAAGTGTCGGCGGCCCCCATTTGCGGATTAAAAATGTCGTCGTCGGAGGAAGATAATTATTAGTCATTAGTCATTAATTATTAGTTCAAAACTTACGCAACTGGTTAAGGTGAAGGCGTGTTCATGCCCTCACCCCTCACCTTAACCAGTCCGGGACACTGACAAGTTGACCAACGACTCAAAATCTACTATCAAGGGCTTCAGCTAGGTCCTTCGGTGTTTGGGAGAATTCAGAAATTACAGAGAAATTGGGGAAGTGCGATCGCGATTATAGACTTTACCAGACTTTGTGGATTTTTTTTTAATTCCCCTTAAGTTGCCTTCATCTCTATCCGATTATTCTGCGTAATCGGAATCTCAATCACAAATTCTGCACCTTGATCTGGCTGCGAAAAACACTTCAAATCTCCGCCGTGCTTCTCCACCACAATCTGATAGCTGATCGATAATCCCAAGCCAGTGCCATCACCCACAGGTTTAGTTGTGAAGAAAGGATTAAACAGCCGTGTTTCCACATCGCTCGTCATCCCTGGCCCATTATCTTTAAAACTAATTCTTACCCAATCGCGATTCAGCATAGAAGTACGAATCGTAATCGTCCTAGGCTCTATTTTAATTGGCTCCGGGCTGCCTTTTTTATCATAGTGATTCAAGGCATAAATGCCATTGCTCAGGAGGTTCATAAATACCTGATTCAACTGACAGGCATAACATTCTATTTGTGGCAAATCTCCGTATTCTTTAATAACTTGAATAGACGAAGAATTCGGCTTAGCCTTGAGCTGACTCTGCAAAATTACTAGAGAGCTGTCGATTCCCTCATGAATATTAACGGGTTTCATCTCAGCTTCGTCGAGGCGCGAAAAGTTCCGCAACGTCAGCACAATCTGACGGATACGTTCTGCCCCCAATTTCATCGAAGACAGCATTTTAGGCATATCCTCTTTGATAAATTCCAGCTCTATTTGCTCAATTAAAGCTTCGATTTCCGGGTATTTATGGGCATCGTGCTGCTGGTAAAGCGTGATTAAACTCAATAGCTGATGAGTGTAATCCGTGACATAAGTTAAGTTACCATAGATGAAGTTAACGGGATTATTGATTTCGTGGGCAATACCGGAAATTAGTTGTCCTAAGCTAGACATTTTCTCAGTCTGAATAAGCTGAGATTGGGTGCGCTGTAAATTTTGCAGTGCCAGTTCTAGTTGGATGGCTTTTTCTCGCTCTCGCGCCTCCGATTGCCGCAATTTCTCCTCTCTTTCATTGCGGGAGCGCTCGTTGTCCTTTAGCTGTTGCACATGGCATAAAGTTTTGTTAATTGTAATTTCTAAATCCTGAAAATTTATAGGCTTAATTAGAAAGTCAAATGCCCCGCCATTCATTGCCTTTCTGATATTTCCCAAGTCGCCATAGGCAGATATAACTACTGTTTTGACCAGAGTAACTAGCTCGTTAAGTTCCGCTAGCAAAGCCATACCATCCATGACGGGCATATTAATGTCTGTCAGGATAATATCTATATCCGGCTGCTCTCGCAACGTTGAAAGTGCTTCTACGCCATTGTGTGCAAAAAAAACTTGGTATTCTCCTGTGCGGATCTTTTTTCTAAATTTCTGGCAAATTAAAGATTCTAAATCTGGCTCGTCATCCACAAATAATATTTTTCCTGACATATTGCAAGTTTTTTCGGTCGTAGGCAACATTTTTTTTACCCCCTTGATTGATTAACTTATTCGGAGTAATATTTATATAGTTTAAATTCAATTATAGATTATTTCAGGAATAGTAATAAAAAGTTAATTTCTGCAATGGCAAACCGGATGGCTGGAATAGGCTTTGAGTTGGGGAAAAGTCGATGGATTAGCTAAGGTGGAGTTTCCCCCTAGTTGGTCTGATTGGAATTTCAATCCAGAACTCTGTTCCCTGCCCCACCTCTGAAAAACACTTCAATGCGCCCCCATGCTTCTCCAGTACAATTTGGTAGCTTATATAGAGGCCCAAACCAGTACCCTCACCTACAGGCTTAGTAGTAAAAAATGGTTCAAAAATACGGTCTTTCACGTCTGCCGTTATTCCCGGCCCATTGTCCCGAATTTGAATGACGACACGGGATTTGTCCTCTAGCAGAAAAGTGCGAATAGTAATGGCGAGCGGGCCAGCGAGGATGTCATCTAGTGACCGTTGTTTGTTGTACTCATTCAAAGCATCAATCGCATTAGAAATGATGTTGATAAACACCTGGTTGAGTTCTCCAGCATAGCATTCCACTAAAGGCAGATTGCTGTACTCCTCGATCACTTGAATCTCTGGACGCGCTGCCCTTGCTTGAAATCGATTATGCAAAATCAGCAGGCTGCTTTTTATACCCTCGTGAATGTCAACCGACTTTATGTTAGCTTCATCCAGTCTTGAGAAGTTACGCAAAGACAAAATAATCTTCTGAATGCGGTCAACACCCCCTTTCATCGACACCATAATTTGAGGTAAATCTACTATCATAAATTCCAAATCTATGGCTTCGATTTCAGCTTGAATCTCATAATTGGGAGGGGTGTACTGCTGATAGAGATGCAGCAGGTGCAGTAGGTCTTGAATATAATCACTGACGTGGCTGATATTGCCGTAGATAAAGTTGACGGGGTTGTTGATTTCATGGGCAATCCCCGCAACCACTTGACCCAAAGAAGACATTTTTGCGGTCTGAATCAGTTGAGCTTGGGTCTTTTTTAGGTCTTGCATACAGTTCTGTAAATGCTGAGCTTCTTCTCTAGCGCGAGCTTCTGACTCCCGCAAGCGCTGATTTTCTTTTAACTGTTGCACCTCGCGCAGCGTTTTGTTGAGGGTAATTTCTAGATCCTGAAAGTCTATCGGCTTGGTTAGAAAGTCAAAGGCACCGAAGTTCATCGCATTTCTTATATTTTTCATGTCGCTATAGGCTGATATAACTATTGTTTTGAGGGAGACGTTTATCTGATTAATTTTAGAGAGTAAAGTCAGACCATCCATTTCAGGCATATTAAGGTCGGTCACTACTATATCTAGATCCGGGTGTTCTTTCAATTTTTCCAGCGCTTGTACGCCATTGTGGGCAAAAAAAAGCTGCCATTCTTCCGCCCTGATCTTTTTTCTAAATTTCTGAGAAATTAGAGATTCTAAATCGGGTTCATCATCCACAAACAGTATTTTTGCTGACATATTAATTTTTTAGTTCCAATAAAAAAATACAAATTTAGCGCTCTAGAAGGACAGAAGTAAAATGCAATCGAGTAGTTTTCAATCGAGTGAGGGACTGCTTTCACTTAGCACTTAGCAATTAGCAAATATGTTTCCTTGTGAATTTACTGCAAGTTGATTATTTTAATTTTGAGGGAATCAAAATTTACCGGCTTAGTAATATAGTCATCAGCTCCGTAAGCTATTGCTGTTTGATAATTTTTCTCATCTCCATAAGCGGTGATCATAAAAACTTTTAAATCGGGAAACTTTTCTTTGAGAATCCTGAGCAGTTCCAACCCATTCATTCCTGGCATATTAATATCTGATAAAATCAAGACAATAGACGCTTCTTCCTGGTTTTCTAAGTAGTTCAAAGCTGCCTCTGCTGACAGACAAAAATGAAATTGAATTTGCCCTGCTTTGATTTCTTTCCTGAATTTCTGCTTGAACAGTGACTGAATATCTTCCTCGTCGTCTACCACCATTACTTTCATTTTTTTTACTCCTTAATTTCGCCTACTTTTTTGGGCAATATGATTATAAACTCTGTGTAATCTCCTACCTCTGTTTCGACTTTTAGTTCTCCGCGATGTTGCTGGACTATAACATCCTGGCTGATAGAAAGACCTAGACCAGTACCTTCGGCTGGTGGCTTTGTAGTAAAAAACGGATTGAAAATTTTATCGAGTACCTCTGGTTTTATACCTGAGCCATTATCGCGAATGCGGATTTCAATCGCCTCACCAAGATTTCGAGTTCTCACGTCAAGCAGCGGTGAAAATACTTCTCCCATTTCTTGTTTCTTTTTATAGGCTGCATAACAAGCATTGCTAATAATGTTAAGAAAAACCCTGCCGATGTCTTGTGGCACCACATTTACTTCGCCAATATCATTGTCGTATTCGGTTTCTATGGTAATGTTAAAACCAGCTTCCTTGGCTCGCATCCCGTGATAGGCTAGATTGATATATTCAGCCAATAAACTATTTATATCTGTAGGTTCCCACTGGCCGCTTTGTCCGCGAGAATGCAAAAGCATATTGCCAACGATTTTGTCTGCTCTTTGACCGTGTTGATTAATTTTTTTAAGATTAGCTGTGAGGTCGGTTAAGATCTCGGCAATATCCTGACTGGTTTCAGGATCTAAACGTTCTGCTTGATTTTCAATTTTTTCAAACAGTTCTTCGGTTAATTCAGCAGAAAGTTCTGAGAAATTGTTGACAAAGTTTAATGGGTTTCTGATTTCGTGGGCAATCCCTGCGGTTAAACTGCCCAGAGAAGCTAGTTTTTCTTGAACAATAATCTGATTTTGCATAGCCTTGAGATTTTCTTCTATCCGCTGGCGCTCTTCAACTTCATTCTGCAATTGTTCCACAGTATGGCTGAGTTCAGATGTACGCTCCTTGACTTTAATTTCTAGTTCCTCATTAGCTTTTTGTAGGGATTCTTGGGCTTGTTTGCGCTCTGTGATGTCGCGCACGATCGCGACATATTCTTGTAGCTCTTGATTGGATAGCGAAGCCTCTTGGGAGAATCGGTTTGAGATGGCAACTTCCAGGATGCGCGAGTCGCGATGCCGAAGCGGCTCGGCGAGGACGCCTACGGGCAGGTTAAGAGTGTGTTCGCTGCGGATGGGCCACCGTTCTGGCTGAAAAGCCAATCCGGGGAGTAATTTGTTCAAGTGACTCCCGCTCAATTCACCTCTGCTTAACTCAAATAGACGCTCAGATGCTGGGTTAGCCTGACGAATCATGCCATTTTCATCGAGCACTACAATCGCGTCTATGGCAATTACAAAAAGTTGTTCCGCGGCCTCTCGTGCCTCGTCCATCGAGACGACTTGGGGTAAGCTCGTCCAGCAGGCAATGGCCACCCCGATAAAAGTGACTGTCAAGATCAGCACTACCAAAAGATTAGAGCCAACACTAGAGTTGGCATCTAATTGGGATCTAAAAACCCAGCCAATACTGACGGCGCTACATACTAGCAAAATCAGAACTATAACCTGAAACGCCACAAAATCTACGATCTGGCTCTTGCGCCGGGTTCTGTAATGCCGAATCCACCAGGCTCGATGGAAGGGCGCAAAGGAAAGGCGACGGATAACCGCATCCACTGCCAAAATAGCCAGAGGCAACAGCAAGCCGATCGTCACGTCTTCCCAACTCCAGTTCAAGCCTCCGACCGCCAGAACAACTGCAACTAAAAAGAATAAGCCTGCCCCCCACCAAGGCCATCGCACTTCTGGCGATCCTCGCCGCAGCCACAGTCCTAGATAAAATGCCATCAGCATTATCAGGTAACTAGCACTACCGACCACCGAGATCCTGGTTACATCTCCCCAAAGCAGACCGAGCAAATTGAGTAAAAGGCAAAATACCAGGGCCGGTTCCAGAACGCCTCGTCGGGAGATGAAAGCGAAGACGGGTGAAAGGTGTCCGTCTAAAGCGAGTTGGTACAAGATGCGGGGGGAGTTGGAAACGCCAGTGGCGGAAGAAAGAAGGCAGCTTGAGGCCAGCAGGAGTGTGACGATCAATGAAGCTGACTGACCCCAAAATGGTGAGGCGGCAGCTAATAGGTTCTTAAACGAGTCCTCGCCCAGTCCTGAGGAGGTTGCTAAGCGCATCAGTACCCAGGCACTCCCCAGATACACGGGTGGAATCAGCCAAGCGACTAAGTTCAGAACCCGCAAAGTTTCTGTAGGACGGCGGCTGTCGGCGACAAACGAGGAAGCCGTTTCACAGCCGCAAGTAATGTAGAGTGCTAAGAATGACCATTTGGCCCAGTCAACAAAGGTTAAAGTTGGCCAACTGGTGGGGAAAAATCCGGGGCTATCTGGGGAGAAGGCTAACCATCCGACGCCTTGAATGCTAAACACCAGTAGGAATCCCACTGCCGGGAAAATGAAAAATGAGTGCAGTATTCCCAAGGCGCGGGTGCCGCTAAACGCCACTATATAAGCGATTATTGTGAATCCAATTCTTAGCACCGTTTCTGGACAGGCAATGCCCAAGGGTTCTAGGTTAGCTTTGATTAGGGTCGTAATTATGATCGCGTTTACTGACGGATATACTGCCCAGCCGAAGAAGTAGCCGATCGCGGCATAGCTGCCCAGAAGCGGATAGTTGCTCAGTAGCCTGGTGATATAGTTAGGCGTTCCGCCTGACATTTCTGGCCAGTGTTCCCCTAAGCGTTTCACTTGCAGGTTAAGCATCACCCCCATCAATACGGCGGGCAGCCACACGATAAAGGCATTGGGCCCAAGAGCCGCGTGCATTGCCGGTGCAATGGCAACGCCTGCGATCAGACCTGTCATCCCCAAGCCCCCAGTTTCAAGGGGACTCAGGGTTCTCGGCAGGCGCATGAGCGATCGGCTACTAAGATTTTCTGTTGGGGAAGGCTGAGTTGGTTCTGAATGGTAGCCGTTTTCCGGCTGGTGTCGGATGTCTGTCGCCATCAATTTTACCTATTATTTTGGGGATTTTGCTGTCGCGACCCTGAGGTTCAGCTTTATAGCTTTTAACTTATTTCTGTTAAGCATTTTTGCTAGTTTTAAATTTTGGCAAAGCTGCCTTTCCCAATCCACCATGAAAATCTATCTCAATGGATCTTCAATATTACCAGGACTTACGCAACTGTCACAGATCGGTGTACCAGCACCAAAAAATTATACAATAAACATCGAACAAGAAGTTTTAGTTGCTCAATTAAATAACTTAATAGCAGCCCGTGTTTAATTTTATCTATTGTTTTACCATTTTTATCGGCTAAACTTTTGAGAGTCTAAGCCACACAAGTTAATGACAAGCAATAGGATTTGTTTAAATTCTAGCTTGACGGGAGTGGCAAGATTCTCTCCCTGTTAATTGCTTGAGTTCCCTAGGAAATTGCTCAATTTTCCAACCAATAGCACACACATGAGTGTACGTTATTCGTGCACTTATTATTGAGTTTTGTCGTTAGTCGCGACTGTCAACTTGTCAGTGATCCGGACTGGTTAAGGTGATGGGTGAGGGCGTGAGAACGGCCTCACCATGTGTCAGGGGCTTTAGTCCTGTAGTTATTAGTAGGGTGCGCCTCGGCGCAACTTACTACTACAGATAGTGTAAAAATAGAAGGAATGCAGCTTAAGTCTTGTTCTTTCCTCTTCCTTCTTCGTTCTCACTTCAGAACTTACGCAAAAAATGCTTCAATCGGCTATTCGTAGAGGCTCTGTGGGCCGAGGCGCACCCTACAAATAGAGTTTGTACGTTTAGGAGTGTTCTTTCTTCCTTCTTTCTTCTTCGTTCTCAATAAAAAACCCCGATTTCTTCAAGAAACCGGGGTTTTTCCTACCAACTAAGAGAGGAGTCAAAACTTAACAGGTAGCGGTTGCCGGAATTCTGCATTTCTCGCACAACCCTCTAAACCAAACTACGGGCAACTTCTAGTTGCAACTTCTTTAAAGCTGTCTCATTTCCTCTTCAAGCACCCGAACCAAATCTTGGTTCCCACTGGATCTCGCTACTTCTATGCGGTGCATCAGTTGCTTGTGAATGTTAGCGCGGTGGGTTTCTGCTACTTTTTTTACGCTTTGACGATTTGTGTTCATGGTGGACGTTCCTTATATTAAATTTGGTGTACCTGCTACTTCTCTAATATAGCGTTAAATTTCAAAAAGTATCTAAATTTACAAAAAATTTACAGTTATTGACCGATCGACCAAACTCCTGTATAACATTGGCCATAAGTCAATAGCGATATCTTGACAATCAAAAAAAAATGCCGAACGCTAGAGCTGCCAAAGGACGAAAGCTAGAGCTGGAGAAGCCTAGAGTTCCAGACGGCAGAAGGCAGAAGGCAGAAGTAGAAATTCTCCCCATCTCCCAACATTTACTCAAAGGGTAAGGTATTTATGACGTACCCAACATTTACTCAAAACTCACAACTTGCTTCAGCGCCTCTACCAACTGCTGAAGGTGTGCGAGCTCGTGAGTTGCCATCAGCGAAATCCGAATTCGACTCACGCTTACAGTCGGAGGCCGAATCGCCGGAGCAAAAATACCCAGGTCCTTGAGTTTGCTGCCTACTGTTAAAGCTGCCGCTGCATCTTTTAACGGAAGACTGAAAATTGGGGAGATGGAATTGCTAATTGGTAATTGGTGATTGGTAATCGCGCAATATTTGAAAGTTTCGATATTTTGTCGCAACCGAACTCGGCGTTCTGGTTCTTGCTGTACAATCCTCACAGCTTCCAAAGCAGCCGCCGTGTCAGCAGGCGTCAATGCTGTAGTATAAATCCAACTCGCAGCTCGATTACGCAGAAAATCAATTAAAGCAGCAGAGCCCGCAACGTAACCACCTAAACTTCCCAAAGCTTTGCTGAGTGTTCCCACTTGAATCAGCGGTGTTCCCGTACACTCGAAATGTTCTGCACAACCGGCACCGCTAGCACCGAAAACTCCTGTAGCGTGAGCTTCATCTACTAATACCATGCAGTTAAAGGTTTCGGCCACAGCCAACAACTGTGGTAGGGGACACAAGTCCCCATCCATGCTAAAGACACTATCGGTAATAATTAAACACTTGCGGTACCGGGCGCGATTTTGCTCTAGCTTTGCCTTTAAATCCTCAAGATTGCAGTGACTGTACTCTAGGGAAGTGGCACCGCTGAGTGCGGCTCCATTTTTGAGGCTCGAATGGTTGTACTTGTCAGATAATATCAAATCGCGCTTGCCGACAACGGATGCGATCGCCCCTAGATTCGCCAAATATCCCGAACTGAATACTAAAGCATCTTCAGTTTGTTTTAAGTTAGCAATAGCTTGTTCTAGCTGTCGGTGCAAATTGCGGTGTCCGCTGACCAACCTCGAACCCGTCGCACCCGTACCAAATTCCTTAGTTGCAGCCATAGCAGCTTGAATTAACCTGTCATCGCCGGCAAGTCCCAGATAATCGTTGCTGGCAAAGTTAATCAGCCTGTGGCCTGCTAACTTTACCACAGACCCGGGGCAACTATCGATCGATTGTGGCGATCGATACCAATCGGCACGGCGAACTGTGTCCAGGGCTTTCTCTATCCAAGCGTAAGGGTCTGCGTTCATATTGGAAAGCGATCGGGTAATACGTTATATTAGCTGGTGATCAGTTCCTCCGCATCACATAAGCATATGCCACTCACTAAAAAATACAGATTAGTCACCCGCAGCGATTTTGACGGTCTTGTCTGTGCCGTTTTGCTCAAAGAACTCGATATGATCGACGAGATTAAATTCGTGCATCCTAAAGATATGCAGGATGGGAAAATCGAAATAACAAATAACGATATTAGCACCAATTTACCCTATGTTGAGGGAGTTCATCTAGCTTTCGATCACCACTTCAGCGAAACTCTCAGACACGAGAAAATCAAAATCAACCACATCATCGATCCCTATGCAGCTTCTGCAGCTAGGGTACTGTACAAATATTATGGAGGCAAAGCAAAGTTTCCTGATATTTCGGAGGCGATGATGGCGGCAGTTGACAAATCAGATTCCGCTCAATTTGCCAAAGAAGAGGTTCTGCATCCGCAAGAATGGGTGCTATTAAACTTCATAATGGACGCCCGAACCGGCTTAGGAAGGTTTAAAGAATTTACGGTTTCCAATTATCAGTTAATGATGCAGTTAATCGATTACTGCAAAAATCATACCATCGATGAAATTTTGCAGCTTCCTGATGTAAAAGAAAGAGTAGACCTCTACTTCGAGCAAGAAGAAAAATTTAAAGAGCAAATACAGCGATGCGCCCAAGTTTATAATAATTTAGTTGTTTTGGATTTGCGTAACGAAGAGGTGATTTATGCCGGCAATCGTTTTGTAATTTATGCTTTGTTCCCTGAGTGCAATATATCGATTCACGTACTGTGGGGACTGAAACAACAAAATACTGTTTTCGCAGTTGGCAAGTCAATCTTTAACAAAACTTCTAAAACTAATATTGGGGAGTTAATGTTAAGATATGGCGGCGGTGGGCACCAGAATGCCGGAACTTGTCAGATTGAGAACGATAAAGCTAGTCAAGTTTTGAAAGAGTTAATTGCCCAGATAGAGCAAAATGGTTAAATTGGCTTTATCTTTTTTGCAGTCAGGACTTGAGTCTTTGATTATTTATTTTAATTTTCAGCACTAAAGTCCTTACTACAAACGGGGATTTTTAGGACTGAAGTCCTTACTGCAAACGGGAGTTTAGTCCTCAAGGTTTTGAGCTGGCGGGTTCTGGGTATTGAGATTTTCGGAACTATTGCCTTTGACTGGTGGCAAATGGTCTACCAAACCCATATCAAAAGCGATATCCGGCAACTCATCAGCGTTATATTTTCCTGGCTCAAACAATCGCCCGGGAGTAAAACAAGGCTGTTTCAATCGTACCACTTCCCCCGGTGAAAACATTCCCCTAAACATTTTGCGTTCGAGTCCCATAATTTACGCTCCTAAAACAATTCTCGCATTAATCTTAGCAATTTTTGAGCGGCAGCTTCCCAATTAAATAAATTCGCCGTCTCTCTAGCTTTTTGAGCTACCTGAAAACGCATCGGATCTTCCACAATTTTTCGCAACTGTTCGCGAACAGACTGAACATTGGGTTCTGCCCAATGAGGATCATTTCTGAGGTTTAGATTCTGAGTATCGTAACACTTTCCGACGGGAATTAGATCGTAAGCAATGGGATAGCAGTTATCAGCATTGGCGTACTCAGTCGGGCCGCCGTACATAGTCATAGCGACCGGCAAACCTGCTGCAAAGGCATCCAAAATTTTAATCGCAAAACCCTCGCCGCGAAACGGAGCTAAAAAAGCATCGGCTGACAAGTATAAATCAGCTAGTTCTGCTTTATTACAAAATTTAGGCATTATCCGAATTCTTGACTTGAACTTGCCGAATTGTTTTTCGATATTTACGAGATATTCCACTATAACATCTGGATGTTTGCCGCCATCTTTGATTACTAACTCTACCTTAGAATCATTTCTAAACTCTTCCCAAAAAGCTTGAATGGCAATATCCGTGCCAAATCTATACAAATCAAAAGAATTGGTCATGTGGAGAATATACTTTACATCTTTTGGGTTTTTTTGCGATCTGGAAAAATAAAGTTGCGAGATTAAAGGATTGAAACCTAGAGGCATGACTGATACTTTGTCAGACGGACATCCAGCTTGGATTAAGACGTTTTTAGAATATTGGCTGACGGCTAGTTTGTGGGATAAGTTATTGACAGCATCGTAAATCCAGTAATCATAATCATCAGTGTTTTTGGCGAATTCGTAATTGATAGCAAAAAGTTCTAAATTGAGATGTCCCTTGAGTTCTTTTAAAAAACAAGGTTTCCAGTAATGAGACCATTTTATCTGAAATAAGTCTGATGGTGCGGTGTTCATCCACTTTTCTAGCAGGTGGTTTTCTTCTGTTGTGGAATTGTCGCTGATCTGAGAAGCAATTGTTGAAGGTTCGACAGAAATTGGAATTCCCATTTTGTCTAAAGTTTGCGCCAGGGATAGCGTAATATCAGCGAAGGAGTTAAAGTGTTGAAAACCAACGTTAAAGTGAACCATATTTATTGGTTATTAGTGCAGGGTAATCGCATCTAATTTGATATAAATTGTACTTGACAAATGACATAAAATGCACCCGCCAGAGGCAGGCCAGCGGTGGAGAGGGGATCGGCGACCAACAAGCAGTTAAACTGGGAATGGGCTCCCCGCAGGTATCCCTCACTCAGGCAGATGGAAAAAAGCTTGGGTAAAGTTGTTCTGAACTCATAACTTTTCTGCTGAGTCCTAGTCAACGAACGAGTCAATTTTTTTAGAACAATTGATGGAACAAGGGGTCGTCAAACGTTCTGCGCGAGGTCGTCCCCGTATCAGTCCTCACACAGTCGTAGCGGACAAGGGCGATCAATCGCACGTCGTCGTATCCTTAGTGATCTACGTCGTCGAGGTATCCGTTTTATATCGTTTCCGGTTGGATGGGAATGATAAAGTCAAGGTCAATAATTCCATATTCCCCCACGGATCACGGATCATATCATGTCCGGTCGATTGACCATGATATAATTAGAAGGAACACTACCCCCATCAAATAAAGAATGCCAAAACGAATTACGATCGCACCTCATCTGAGTCCAGACGAAGCTCCAAGCTCGTTTCCGTCAAGCTAAAACAACCAGTCAGGCTCATCATTACCAGATTATTTGGCTGTTAGCCATTGGAAAAACCACCGCAGAAGTGATGGCAGTGACAGGTTATAGTCGTGGTTGGATTTATGAATTAGTCTGGGGCTACAACCATTTAGGACCTGAATCCCTTGGAGATCAACGTTGCAAAAATACCGATGCTGACCCTCTGCTAAATGATGTGGAACAAGCTCAATTGTGGCAAGTCTTACAGCAGCCACCCCCCGATGGCGGGCTGTGGAATGGTCGTAAAGTGGCCGACTGGATGAGTGAACTCAAGGGTAAAAAGATCGGTCGTCAACGAGGCTGGGAATATCTCAAGTCCATGAAGTTTCGATTGAGAGTTCCTCGTCCAGAACACCAGGAATCAGATATCCTCGAACAAGAGGAATGGAAAAAAAAATCTGCGTCGGTTTGTCTTGAAAATCAAGAAAGAGAACCCAGAAAGCGACGTAGAAGTATGGTCAATGGACGAACATCGGCTCGGGTTGAAACCTATTCTAAGACGAGAATGGGTGGATGAGTTTAGTAATGCTACTGCTGTTGTTAACTGGCGGTTTCAATGGTTATGGCTATACGGTTTTGTACATCCGAGTACGGGAGAAACATACTGGTGGATACTGCCATTTGTCAATAGCCAGCTTTTTGATCGAGTTTTAAAAGATTTTGCCCGACATTGGAAAGTCGGAGCGAAAAAAAGAGTGGTTTTAGTAGTGGATGGAGCCGGATGGCATTTGAGTGAAAGCGTGAAAATCCCCTTGGGGATACATTTATATTGTCTGCCTTCACATTCACCTGAACTGCAACCTGCAGAAAGACTGTGGCCATTGACAAATGAACCGATAGCCAATCGCTGTTTTAAAAACTTAGATGAATTAGAAGCAGTTTTATTTGAGCGGTGTCGAAAACTGTTAAATCTCAAACAGTTAATCAGTGGTTTGACTCATTTCTATTGGTGGCCGGAGGCAAAAGTTTAATCATGGTTGATCGACCGGACATGATATCACTCCCCACTCGCCATCCTAAGGAGTGTAACCGGAATTGATATTACCACCCCACGACTGTAAAATGAACCACGTCGCGATCCTTTTAGCCGTGAAATCTACCGACAACGCAACACTGTTGAACGTGCTATCAACCGACTCAAGCAATTGAGTCGGAGCGCTATTCGATATGATAAGCTGGCTGCCAATTATACAGCCATGATTACGATCGCCTGCATTCTGTTGTGGTTATAGTTTGAAAATACGCCCTAGGCAAGAGCAGGTGATGGAGATAAATCAACTAGGTGGAACCCCAGCGAGCGTGCTTAGCTGGCTATCAGTATCACACTCAATTTTTATTCCTTAATTTACGAGCTGCGCTTGAATGATGCTGTCAAATATTTGAAAAATTTCTCTCGCCATTATTCCTTAATTAATATGCGATTACCCTGTAATATCTCTGGGTATTTTTTTTATTCTTTCTCTTCTGGGGTCGTTCACATTGGCAAAATATTCTAAAAAACTGGCATTTAATATATTCACCAAAGGCAATGAATCTGTTGGTTTTGGTGGTGATTTAAAGTTTGAGTAAAACCTTTTGCCATTGATAGCACCCATAAAGTACAATCACTACATTGAAATTTATTCGGATTTAACTGTAGCATATTTTGGGTTTAAATTAAGAGGCGTTTACCCTGGAGCTTAAAGCCAGGATTAGGCAGCAGTTAAATCTCTCTACCTAGCCTACTTGACTTTTGTGACGTTTTCGTAAGTTGTCACCCATGGGAAGACCCTGGTAATGAAGATTTGGAGGCTCGGCCTCCAAATTGTTTTCTCCTTTTAATCGAGGATGTGCCTCCTCCAAAGGTCGGCCCAGGCAGAGCCTGGGGACGATTGAAATAGTCATTGGTCATGCGTTGATTGCTACTAACTCATAACTAATAACTAATTAGCTCTTTTTTACAGCTTCTCGAACACAGAGAACATTGGCAGATACATCGACAGCAAAATCGAACCTACGATACCACCGACGACAACAATCATCAGAGGTTCTAGCATACTCGTAAGTCCTTTTACTGCTTCTTCCACTTCCGTTTCGTAGAAAGCGCCCACTTTCATCAGCATCTTGTCAAGTTCCCCTGTCTCCTCGCCAATTGCCATCATTTGAATGGCCAAAGACGGAAAAACAGCTTGTTCTTGCAAAGCAATACTGATCATGCCGCCGCTTTGAATTTCCTGTCTGGCATATTCGATCGCATTAGATATGGCTTGATTTCCAGCCACATCTCGCACAATTTCCAAAGAATTGAGAATCGGCACGCCCGATCGCGTCAGTGACCCAAATATCACGCAAAACCGAGCCACAGCAGATTTTTCGATCAAATCTCCAAAAATCGGCAACTTCAGGGCAATCCTATCAATTTGGAGGTGACCTATTGGAGTTTTGTAGTACATATCGAAGGCAATTTTTAGCGCTATAATTACCCCAATAACTGTTATCTGTTGGATGGGAGGCCAAGCCGTACAAAATGCACTAATTGCCAACATAAACAATGTAAAAGCCGGCAACTCTGCACCAATATCCTTAAAGATTTTAGCGAAAGTTGGCAGTAAGAATATGGTCATTGCGAAAAAAATCACGATCGCAATAAAGAACACAGTTTTCGGATAAGACATCGCCGAATTAATTTCAGCCTCCGTCTTGTGATTTTTTTCCATCATCACCGCCAGACGGTCTAGAGTTTCATCTAGCACCCCCCGACTTCTCCCGCTGCCACCATACTGATAAACAGTTGGTCAAAAACATCAGGAAACTTAGCCATCGCCTCTGCCAAGTTTATCCCCTCCTGCACGTCAGCATTCATGCTCCTGAGCGCTCGCTTCAGCTTAGCATTAGAACACTGCTCGTGCAGCACGGAAAGGCATCTAACGATCGCCACCCCTGCATTAAACATAGCCGCAAACTGACGAGCAAAAATAGCCATATCCTTAACAGTAAGGCTGGTAAGGCTATACTCAATTTGCTCCTGAACTTTACTGAAATCAAAGCCACCTTTCGGTTTTTCGCGGATAACGTTGGTAGCCACAGCTCACCTCTGAAAATTTATTAAATGTTATGACTCATCAATCATCAGTCATTAATGCAGTTGGCAGACTCCGGACTAATGACTGCTGACTGAATTAATGAGCTCCTACCTTGGCGCCACCAACAGGTGCTGGGCCGATCAAGCGTTCGAGTTCGTCAGCCTTAGAAGCCTTGCTCATTGCCGCTTCCCAAGTGACTTTACCGCTCTTGTAAAGTTCAGCGAGAGCCATTTCCATCGTCCTCATGCCCAATTTCGCCCCCATTTGGATTTGGGAGTAAATCATCGGAGTTTTGCCCTCCCGGATCAAGTTAGCCATAGCTGGAGTATTTACCATGATTTCCATAGCGCAGCAGCGGCCGCCCCCAACTTTCACTACCAAATTTTGGCTGCAAATTCCCACCAAAGAGTTAGACACTTGGGCGCGAACTTGGGGTTGTTGAATTGGCGGGAACACGTCCAAAATCCGATCGATCGTTGCAGCCGCCGAATTAGTGTGCAGCGTTCCCATCACCATGTGACCCGTTTCTGCAGCCGAAATTGCCAGACCGATCGTTTCCAAGTCCCGCATTTCCCCCACCAGAATCACATCAGGATCTTCGCGCAAAGCTGCTCTCAGCGCATTAGCAAAGCTCTTAGTATCTTCGCCCTTTTGGCGCTGGTGAAACAAACTCTTGATATTAGGAAACACGTATTCGATCGGATCTTCAACTGTTAGAATGTGTTCCGCCCGCGTCCGGTTGACCAGATCCAACAAAGCCGCCATCGTAGTAGTTTTCCCGGAACCTGTTTGTCCCGTCACCAACAGCATACCCCTTGGTCTTTCCGTCAGATCCCGCAAAATCTGCGGCACGCCTAAAGCATCTGCGTTAGGAATCTTAGAAGCCAGAGCCCGCATACAAGCAGCCCAAGCACCCCGCTCCCGGTAGACATTAACGCGGAACCGAGCCAATCCCCGAACACCATAAGCGCAGTCGAGTTCCCACTCCATTTCCAACTGCTTGCGCTGCATATTGTTGAGCATTTGGAAAATTAGGATTTGCACTTCCTCAGCAGACAGAATGTCGCCGTATTGCGTCTGAGGAGTTAGTTTACCGCTGACTCGGAAGAATATAGGCGCGCCCGCTTGGATGTGTATGTCCGAACCCCCTTGCTCTACCAGGGACTCCAGTACGTCTTCAATCATCAGACCCATAGATACCTCTCCTCGATCAAATTGATAGTTATTGACCAATCTAGCTCAGTTAACAGTCAACAGTTAACTGCTGAATCAATCCAAAAAGCGTGGTGTCAAGCAGTACGGACAATCCAGCATCTCCGGCTTCAATTCCGCCCGACAACTTTTGCAGGTAAGTCCCTGCTTGCGTTTGGCTTTCAGTTCAGCCTCCAGGCCCGAGTCAGTAAACGTCACCCGCTCGACTTCTTCAAAAGTAGTCGCGCCTTCCCGCACTAACTGCAAGCTGTAAGCCAACAACGTTTTCATCCCTTCTTCTACTGCTGCTTCCTTAATTTGCTCTGTAGGAGCGCCTTGAGTGATCAGAGTTTGAAGCCGCTCAGTATTTTTCAGGAACTCGTAAACCCCTACCCGTCCTTTGTAGCCTAGGCCGCCGCACTTGGTACAAAGTTGCTCGCGTTCTGCCAGTTCCTTCCTTTCCTCCACCGGTACAGTGTTGGCTTTGTAAACAGTTAGATCAATTTCTTGAGAAGCCGACAGACCGTACTTGCCGAGTTCTGCGGCAGTAGGCTGGTAAGGAATGCAGCATTTGTCGCAAACGCGCCGCATCAGACGCTGAGCCAACACACCCAACAGAGCGGCCGAAACCATGAACGGTTCTACGCCCATTTCGGCCAAACGCGCGACCGCCCCGGCCGCGTCGTTCGTGTGCAGCGTAGTCAGCACCAAGTGTCCCGTCAAAGCAGCTTCCAAAGCCGTTTTTGCCGTTTCCTTGTCCCGCGTTTCCCCCACCAGCATCACGTCAGGGTCTTGTCGCAAAAATGCCCGCAGAATGTTGGAAAAAGTCAAGTCTTTTTCCCGAATTACTTGACATTGGGTAATTCCTGGCAAAGCATATTCGATCGGGTCTTCCGCCGTACTGATATTAACCCCCGGATCGTTCCGTTCCGCCAGAATCGAGTAGAGAGTAGTTGACTTGCCCGAACCCGTCGGCCCCGTCACCAAAATCAGTCCGAACGGACGGCTAGCACTCTCTCGGACTAAAGCCAGAGTTTCCTGGTCGGAGATTAACAAACCCAAGCCCAACTGAGTGCTGGAACTGTCCAAAATCCGCAGCACGATTTTTTCGCCGTACCGCGAAGGTAAGCTGTTCACCCGGAAATCGACCGTGCGTCCCTCAAATACCCGGCGGATGCGGCCGTCTTGAGCTTGTCGGCGTTCGGCAATATCCAGGTTGGCAATAATCTTGAAACGAGCGGTAATCGATGCGACTACCTGCTTGGGAAACCGGAAATACTCTTGCAGCACCCCGTCTTTCCGCATCCGAATCCGCATGAACTCTTCTTGAGGTTCTACGTGGATGTCAGACACCTTTTCCGACAGAGCTTTAGCCAAAATGATATTGACCGCCTTAATTACCGGAGCGGCCTCAGCATCGTCCAAGGTGTTAGCTAGGTCTTCTTGGTCGGCACTCTCCTCTTCTAGCGAGAGTTCGCCAAAATCTCCCTCCCCTAAATCCATCTTTCTCTGCTTTTCGGCTGCTGCCATTTTGGCTGCTACCTTAACTTGGTCCTCTTGATAGGCAGAAGTTATGTCCTGATAGTCGTCTGGCGTAATCACCCGTCGCTGCAAAGCCAAGCCGTGAGGCTGTAAAATCCGCCGCAAATCTTCTATGGCATTGAGGTTGTCGGGATCTACCATGGCTACTAAAACGGCCGCCGGCTCAGTTTCAGTCTTCGCTACGGGTAAAAACCGACCTTGGTGACAAATGTCGATCGAAATCTTCAATGCGTCGAGCATAACTCCGAGTTGCTCGTTAGACATTTCGCTCATCTCCGGGTCAAATGCTTCAACCCCGTAGACTATCTTCCGTTCAAACATCTGCTGCTTCTTGTAAAGTCGCAGCAATTCTGGGGGTAACGGCTGCCCGGTAAGTGCTTCTAATACCTCCGTCAAACGCTTGCCCGACTTCTGGCTTTCAATTTGAGCTTGCTTCACTTGCTCGCCGTTGACGTAACCCGACAGAATCATCTTGGTGAGAGCCGGAGGAAATTGGCTCACAGAAACTATGGATGTGGAGCGAAGCGGGGATGTGCTAGTCATAAAAAACACTCAATAGGTGGGAAACTCAGTCACAAAGAGTGCTGAGAGGAAAACCAACGCGGGGTTTTAACCCCCGTATTCTTTGCTTATGGATCAGCTATCATGTTGTTGCTCAATCCCTATCTCTCAAGTGTAAACTCGCAGTCACCTCTAAGCTTCGTCCACAAATTGACGAGACGTTGGAGGGGTTTGCCGATTCTTGCCATCAAATCTTGTTCGTTGAGTGCTAAGTTGCTTACTTACCTGATTAACTCGCGGGATACTCTCGTTATACTCTCGTTATAGCGTCAGGGCACATCATTTGGGGATTCCCCGTACCGGGAGATAAAAGCGGGGCAGGGTGGGTGGCCTTCCCACGCTGTTATATTTTCCCAAATTGTTTGGTCAAATTACAGCGCCCGTGGTGGCGCGGTTAGCTCTACTCAATTAAAGATGAACTCTGTTCTGTGATGATAGCTTTTACGAAAGCTTCGATCGCCCTTTTGAAATATATTTTGATTAATTATCTGCGATCGGTCACCGCCCGGTCGTCGGCTGCATCAGTCCCCACGGCAAATTTTGAGCAACTCTAGTTTTCGATCAGTAAATATTACTTTGATTATACTTTGGTGTCTGAACCTTTGTCACCTAAGCTTAATGGTTCAGAAAGGTTTGAAAGAAGCAAATTAGATCTCAATCTAATCTACAGATGAGCACCTCCGCGATACCCACTAATTTCTATCATTGTAACGGGCAAAAATTCGAGACTTCAAGCAACTTCGGCGTTATCGAATCAGCCAAACCACAGCCCCAATTTGCATCAAGATTAAAAACCTAGTGCTTGAGTTACACAAGCACACATATCACTACTTAGTCAATCAATACAAATTCCTCTTTCTCCCCACTTGGGAAACTCACCAAAGGGTAAAAAAAGCCAGCGTCAGCTTGCGACTAAAACAGCCTGACCGATGATAAAATTAAGCCCCTATCGTTTTAAGCAAACCTAGAAATATCCAGCCTCCTAAGTGGGAATTTTTTTGTAGTAGACTTAATAGAAAAATAAACTTAGAAAAAGTGTTGTCAAGGCGATCGCGTTAATTAAAAATGAGGAACCAACAAACGTTGGGTTGCCCCCATTGCGGCAATATTATACCTAAATATCTCAGCGGCTCTTTGAATATTTTATGGAAAGCTTTGAGCAATGTATCCAGAGCAGGCAACATTTCCTCTTTTCACATTGTGCCATACACAGTAAATTCGAGTCCTCTAGATTTACCGCGTTAACTGCATCTGCTAGAATTGATAGGGTTCTGTCGCGCAGCTTTTATGATTGACGAGGAAAAACAGCAAGATCAAGATCCTAGCTCAACTGGGGAAACCACCTCAGAGGGTTCGCCAATGGGAAGCGAAAATCCGGCGGCATCAGGAAACTCGAACGGATCGGCGGATTGGGAGCTCGAACTTGCTCGAGCTTATCAAAGTGCTCAGGGCGATCGCACCCCAGCAAACGCATCGGGGCCTACCGTCACCGGCAGTTCAACCAACAGTCCGACTGCAGACGCGGCGGAGCCTTGGAAGAAGGAACTGGCGCAGGTAACCGAGGAAAAAGAGGCTTTAAAAACTCAGTTGCAAGCCGCATCCGCTCAACTAGAAGAACTGAAAAATCAAAATCTCCGCTTAGCAGCAGATTTTGAAAACTTCCGCAGGCGTACCCAAAAGGAAAAAGAAGAGCTAGATTTACAGGCAAGGTGTCTCACGATCAAACCCCTGTTGCCGGTAATTGACAATTTCGAGCGCGCTCGATCGCACATCAAGCCGCAAACCGATGGCGAAATGAACATTCACAAAAGCTACCAAAGCGTTTACAAGCAAATGGTAGACGGCCTCAAGCAAATCGGGGTTTCTCCGATGCGCCCCGAAGGCGAACAGTTTGACCCCAACCTCCACGAAGCTCTGCTGAGTGAGCCAACGGACGAACACGAGGAAGGAACAATTATCCAAGAACTAGAACGCGGCTACATTCTGGGCGAGCGCGTCTTGCGGCACGCCAAAGTGAAAGTTGCAGCGGCTGGGCTATCTGTGGTAGCCTCAGATGAAAATCCCGATAGTTCAGAAGGTTAATCGGGATACAAGCTACTGCATTCCTCAAAGTCACTGACCCCCGAATAGAATTCGGGGGTTCCAAGGTGGCAGACTCACCAAATTAATTAAAGATGACTAAAAGCAGGTCAGCGCTTGATCCAAAAATTCTGAAAAATGTTTTTACCAGTCTTTGATATTGCTTTAGGACATCAAGTTTATTTCCTACAAATCTAGTCTGGGAATGCTTGTTTAAACAAGCTGAGTCGTTTTTCATCTCCCAACCTGTAGTTGGAGATTTCCAAACATCCCACAAAGTTTTATGAGGCGCTATGGGAAAAATTATTGGAATTGACTTAGGCACGACTAACAGTTGCGTAGCTGTGTTAGAGGGCGGTAAACCCGTCGTGATCGCCAATTCCGAGGGCGGGCGCACAACTCCGAGTATAGTAGGATTTGGCAAGGCGGGCGATCGCTTAGTAGGTCAACTAGCCAAGCGGCAAGCTGTAACTAATGCTGTAAATACTGTCTACAGCATCAAACGATTTATCGGACGGCGGTGGGACGACACGGAAGAAGAACGATCCCGAACTCCCTATACCTGCATAAAAGGCAAAGACGACACCGTTAACGTCCAAATTCGGAACAAGGTTCACACTCCCCAGGAAATCTCGGCAATGGTACTCCAAAAGCTCAAGCAAGATGCTGAAGCTTATTTGGGACAAACTGTTACCCAAGCCGTGATTACAGTGCCAGCCTACTTCACAGACGCCCAGCGGCAAGCTACTAAAGACGCTGGTACGATCGCGGGCCTAGAAGTCCTGCGGATCGTCAACGAACCGACGGCTGCAGCCCTTTCCTACGGGCTGGACAAGCAAAATATAGAACAGAAAATCTTGGTCTTTGACCTGGGTGGCGGTACTTTCGACGTTTCTATCCTGCAACTGGGAGACGGAATTTTTGAAGTCAACGCTACCTCCGGTAACAACCATCTCGGAGGAGATGACTTTGACGACTGCATAGTCCAGTGGCTGGTAGAAGCTTTCCGGACTCAAGAAGGCAGTGACCTCTCACAAGACAAAATGGCCTTGCAGCGCCTCCGAGAAGCGGCGGAAAAAGCGAAAATCGAACTCTCCAACCGGGAATCCACCTCAATCAATCTGCCCTTCATCTCTTCTGACGAGAAAGGGCCCAAGCATTTGGAAATGGAACTATCCAAAGCTCAGTTTGAAAAACTGGTGGCTCATTTGGTGCAAGCGACGATCGATCCGGTGACTCAAGCCCTCAAAGACGCAAGTTTGACCCCCAAAGACATAGACAGAATTATTTTAGTGGGAGGCTCAACCCGGATTCCGGCAGTTCAAAAGGCAATTAGCAAGTATTTTGGGGGCGTTTCTCCTGATAAATCCGTCAATCCCGACGAAGCTGTAGCGGTAGGCGCGGCAATTCAAGCCGGGGTGTTGGGTGGTGAAGTCAAAGACTTGCTGCTGCTCGATGTGACGCCGCTCTCACTGGGACTCGAAACCTTGGGCGGGGTGTTCACCAAAGTAATCGAGCGCAATACAACTATTCCCACCAGCCGATCGCAAATGTACAGCACGGCGGCAGACGGGCAAACCTCGGTAGAAATTCACGTGCTCCAAGGCGAGCGGGCATTGGTTAAAGACAATAAAAGTCTCGGCAAGTTCCTGCTCAAAGGCATTCCCCCAGCCCCCCGTGGCGTACCTCAAATCGAAGTTACCTTTGAAATCGATGCCAATGGCATTCTCAAAGTGGCTGCTGAAGACAAGGGAACCGGAAAAGAACAAAGCATCCAAATTTCCAATACAGGGGGATTGAGCGAAACCGAAGTCGAGCGGATGCGACAAGAAGCCGAACTTTACGCCGACGAAGACATCAAGCGCGCTCTACTCGTCGAACTCAAAAATCAAGCTGACTCCCTCGTCTATAATTGTGGTGTAACTTTAAAAACCAACGCGCAACTGCTGAGCGACGACCTCAAGGCCGAAGCGGAAACAGCCGCAGCAGCCTTGCGGGCAGCGATGACTAACCCCGACATCACAGTCGAGGAACTCACGCCCGCAATCGAATCTTTCAAGCAACTGCTATACTCGCTGGGGACAGCAGTCTACGACCAAGCCCGCAGCGGGGTAGCCCCGTCAGGATCTGTTGGTGAAAGCGAGATGATGTCAGAAGTAGAATCATCAGAACCAGAAGAGGTTAAAGCGGACGACGACAGTATTGTGCTGGAAGAAGAGCTGCTGGTGGCGCCCCAAGCTCCGCCGGAACCAAAGCCGGAACCAAAGCCGGAACCAAAGCCGGAATCAAAGGCGGCATCAAAGCCGGAACCAAAGCCGGAACCAAAGCCGGAACCAAAGCCGGAACCAAAGCCGGAACGACAGTCAAAACGACAGTCAAATCCACAGTCAAGTCCACCGTCAAATCCACCGTCAAAACAAAAACAGAAGGTTCCCGAACCAGAAGTTGATGATATGAATCCTTTCCTTTAAAACTGAAAAGCTAAAAGTTAAAAGTTAAAAATTAACAATGAGAATTTTTGATTTTTAATCGGTAATTTCAGGAAAGGTCGCCCGTTTCTTTTTCGTACACTTTTTGTTATTTACCTCCAGGCAAGCAGCTCTATGGCCGGTGATTACTATGAAATATTAGGCGTTTCTCGTAGCGCAGACAAAGAAGAAATAAAGCGTGCTTACCGTCGCCTAGCTCGCAAGTACCATCCAGATGTCAACAAAGAACCCGGTGCCGAGGAGCGGTTTAAAGAAATTAACCGCGCCTACGAGGTACTTTCAGAACCCGAAACCCGCGCCCGTTTCGACCGTTTCGGCGAAGCAGGCGTGAGCGGTGCAGGTGCACCTGGGTTCCAAGACTTTGGTGACAGCTTTGCCGATATTTTTGAAAGCTTTTTTCAGGGCTTTCAGGGAGGCGTCGGTGGCCAACAACAGCAAGGTCGCAGGCGCAGCGGGCCGGTGCGCGGAGACGATTTGCGCCTCGATTTGCGGCTGGATTTTCGGGAAGCAGTGTTTGGTGGGGAAAAAGAACTCCGCATCAAGCATCTAGAAACCTGCGAAACTTGCACCGGGACAGGCGCGAAACCGGGAACCCGACCCCAAACTTGCTCGACTTGTACCGGCAGTGGTCAAGTCCGACGCGCTACCCGCACTCCTTTCGGCAGCTTTACTCAAGTTTCAGTTTGCCCCACTTGCAACGGCACCGGGCAAGTGATTGAGGACAAGTGCGAAACTTGTGGCGGCCGAGGCCAGAAAGAAGTGATGAAAAAGCTGAAAATCACAATTCCGGCTGGGGTTGACAACGGTACTCGCTTGCGCGTTTCCAATGAAGGGGATGCGGGGAAACTGGGCGGGCCGCCCGGGGATCTTTACGTGTTCTTGGCGGTGAATGAAGACCCGCTATTTAAGCGCGACGGCACTAACGTTAGCTCGGAAGTTAAGATTAGTTATTTGCAAGCAATTTTAGGGTGCCGGTTGGAAGTCGAAACCGTAGACGGGCCGACGGAATTGTTGATTCCTACGGGAACTCAGGCAAATACGGTTTTGACTTTGGAGAAAAAAGGGGTGCCTCGATTGGGAAATCCAGTCAGTCGTGGCGATCATTTGATTACGGTGTCTATTGACATTCCGACTAAGGTGACGGCTGAGGAACGGGAATTGCTGATGCAGCTTGCTAAGCTGAAGGGCGATCGTACCGGTAAAGGCGGTATAGAAGGGTTTCTGGGTAATTTGTTTCAGAAATAAGCAATTTTTGACACCAATTGGTGTCAAATTTTCCTGTTTCAGGATTCCCCGGCAATTGGTTTTAGTATCTGTCAAAAAATTGTGTGCAATTGCTCACAAAAATCTCAGGTGGGACGCTTCCTGGGCATTCGGTTTCAGCAGCGCTCAAAAAAGAAAGTGAGCGCAATTGCGCTCACTTTTTTCAGAAAGAATAATAGTCTGTGTCCAATTGGACACAAAATTTTAGATTCTCCAGTTTCCAGACAACTTGTTTAAAAAACTAAGGCTTTCAGGATTGGAGATTGCAAAAATCATTATGACTTCAACATCGAAAATTGAAAATCCCAAATCCCCAGATGCCAAAATTGATCTGCGGGGTACTCCATGTCCTCTGAATTTTGTCCGCACTAAACTGCGCTTGGAGCAAATGGCCCCGGGAGCAGTTTTGGAGGTGTGGCTGGACGCTGGGGAGCCGATCGAACAAGTACCTGATAGTCTCAAAATGGAAGGCTATCACATTCTCGAAACCCAATTTGTCGCAGATGAGCCAGATTCTGGATTTTTTGCGATGAAAGTGCAGCGCCCCGAACACAAGGAAGCAGGATGAGCCTGAATTCACCCTCGATCGTGGGTACTGTAATTGCTGTTCAGGCTAACTTCTACCAAGTGAGGTTAGATCCTGCAGTCTCCATTGACGGGAAAAATGCCCCCCTTGCTGATTCTCCAATTCTCCTGTGCACTCGCCGCACTCGGCTGAAAAAAATTGGTCAACAGGTGATGGTGGGCGATCGCGTGGTGGTAGACGAACCGGACTGGACTGACCGCCGGGGAGCAATTTCTGAAGTCTTCCCGCGCCAAACAGAACTCAACCGCCCGCCTGTAGCTAATGCCGATCGCATTCTCCTCGTTTTTGCCCTTGCTGAACCAGACTTAGATCCCGCATCATTAACTCGGTTTTTAGTCAAGGCCGAATCTACAGGTTTAGAGGTGAGTTTGTGCCTGAACAAATGCGATTTGGTCACGCCCCAGGAGTTGGAACAATGGCGCGATCGGCTTTCAGGCTGGGGCTACGAACCAATGTTTATTAGCGTCCGTAGCGGCTTAGGAGTCCAGGAAGCTGCGGCTAATTTTCAAAATAAAGTTTCTGTCGAGAAAGTAGCTTCCCAACCTTTATCCGACAAAATAGATAGTTCTCTCTTGCCTTCTGAGGATAAACCCCTGCTGGCAAATTCGGTCTATCCATTACATCCGTTAAATCCTGTACAAAGTCCGTTGCCGAACTTGCTTCAGGGTCACATCCAAGGGAAAATAACGATAATTTGCGGCCCTTCTGGGGTCGGCAAGTCCAGCTTGATCAACCAACTGATTCCGGCCTTGAATCTGCGAGTGAACGCTGTTTCCGGCAAACTCGGCCGCGGGCGCCACACGACTCGCCACGTAGAATTATTTGAACTCCCCGGCGGCGGACTATTGGCAGATACTCCGGGGTTCAATCAACCAGCTCTAGAATGCGATCCGTCCGAGTTAGCTGAATATTTCCCAGAAGCGCGCCAGAGGCTGGCTTTGGGTAGCTGCCAGTTTAGCGACTGTTCGCACCGAAGTGAGCCTAACTGTGTCGTGCGGGGCGATTGGGAGCGCTATGAGTATTACTTGCAGTTTCTCGAAGAGGCGATCGTCCGCCAGCAACAAGAGCAAAACTCTAGTAGTGCTGAGGCGAGTTTGAAGCAGCAAACTAAGTCGGATGGTACGCAGCAATACGAACCGAAGTTGCAAACTAAAAAGTATCGCCGCTCTTCCCGCCGCCTTCAACACCAGTCCCTGCAAGATAGGTGTCAAGACGACTTAGAAGAGGTTTGAGGAAAGAGTCGATCGCGATCGGTCGATCGGCCCCGGAAGACAGTACATTAATAGCTAAAATTAAATGGCCTTAGATTTGTTAAAAAAAGTAGAACAGAAGCAAAAGTTAGCGGGTACTGCAGGAGCAAAAATATTGTGAATATTCAAGAACTGTTTCAAAAAGGCGGCCCCGCCATGTGGCCCCTGTTGGTGTTATCCATTTTATCTTTGAGTACAATTATCGAGCGCTTGTGGTTTTGGGCAAGCCTCCTGAGCAAAGAAAAGCAGATAGTTAGCCGCATTCTAGAAGCGGCTCGCAGCGATTGGGGGGCGGCTAACGAGATGGCCAGACAAGCTAACCGACAGCCGATCGGGCGATTTCTTTCTGCACCCCTGCGGCTCTACAATCCCGAACCAGATTTATTTCGACTCGCACTAGAAGCGGCAGCCGATGAAGAGTTGGCTTCAATGCGTCGCGGTGACAAAATCTTAGAAGCTACGATCGCTCTGGCACCTTTGCTGGGCTTGCTGGGAACAGTTTTGGGCTTGATTAACTCGCTCAGTTCTATCCGTCTGGGCGACATCGGCACGGCGGCAACAACTGGCGTAACTTTGGGGATTAGCGAGGCGCTGATCACGACTGCTACTGGGATGGTAGTAGCAATTTTTACCTTGGTGTTTTATCGGATATTTCAAGCTTTTTTGTTCAATCAGGCAAAAATATTTCGCAAAGCTGGAAATGAACTGGAATTGCTTTACAGGCAATACTGGCCTGCAGCTAATGCTAAGGGTCGATTGCCCGGTGCAGAATACAGCAATTCTTCTTATGGTGTAGATAGTTTGAACAGGCGTTCTCTCAATTCTCAAGAGGAGCGAGAACGGAATCGGGAACCGAAATTGAAAGGTTCCGATCCGGCTGAAGATTCACCTTCTAATAATTAGAACCAAGGAGAACTGATGAAGCTTCACTTAGATACTCCTGCTGAAGAGGCTCGGATAGAACTGGTGCCTTTAATTGACGTGATATTTTGCATTCTGACGTTTTTTCTGCTGGCGGCTTTGCAACTGACTCGCCAGCAAGCCATTAATGTCGATTTGCCTAAAGCGAAAACGGGACAAACGCAGATGCGAGAGATGCTGATTGTCAGCATTGACGATTTCGGGCAAACTTATATCGATCAATTGCCTGTTAATTACCAACAGCTTGATCGAGTTTTAAAGAGTTTCCAAAGCAAAAATCCTACGGGGTTGATGGTGCTCTACGCTCCTCAAAATGCGAGATATGCCAAAGTTGTGGAGGTTTTAGACAAATTGAGAGAGGTAGGGGGCGATCGAGTTGCCCTGGCAACTCTTCCTAGTTCGGCTCCCTCCCCATTGCCCAATCCCTCGCTTCCCAATTCTGGCATTCCTGCGGCACCTGCGATCGGCAATTCCGGTCAACCCCAGCAGTCTCCTTTTGCTCCAGGGCAGCAGCTCAATCCAAATCAGTTTCAATCTCCTCTCCCGGCTCCGGGGCAGCAGCAGTTCAATCCGAATCAGTTTCAATCCCCTCTCCCAGCTCCAGGGCAGCCTAGCAACTCTGGGGCCAATTTGGGTATTCCTCCTGTTTCGCCTGCACCCACTGCTCCGAATTTAAGACCCGGAGCGGCCACTCCACCGCAGAATGTCGGGCCCTCGAATTAGTTAGAAGGAACAAGGGAGAGGGGAGAACAAAGAAAAAGAAATTCTCCCACTCTACCCCTGTTCCGCTCTCCAACTCTCTAGCTCTGCCCCTCTCCTCATCTTCCGCTCTCCCCCTATCCCCTGGCAGAGAGAAGCTCCACCCGATTTGGTATAAAGCGCTTCAATTCTTTTGGTTCGTACTGAGCCTTTTTTCTCTTGACCAGTAGATACACTTGTATATGCCTGCGGAAGGAACTTTTGCAGGCATTTCGCCATCTCTCTCCCTAGGTAAGTTATTTCTTAGGACAGAGGGTGATTTTGTCAAATGATTGTTACCTTTTGTAATATAGACTAAAGCCAGATGGGCAATCGGGCATCCCGAAACCCACGGTCAATCGCTGAAACAACTTACAAATCTGGTTAATCCAGGTGTTTACTTTTAAGTCACCTTTACTTACAGAGGAGTCAAAGTCATGAGCCAACCAGCAGAATTGTCTTTGGAACAGCAATTTAGCCTGTGTTCCTTCAAAACACAGGTAAGTGACATGAGCCGTGAACAAGCTCAGGAGTTTTTGGTCAAGCTTTACGAGCAAATGATGCTACGCGAAACCATGTACCGCCATTTTCTGAAACACCACTGGGGTTTAGAACCTAACCCAGGCGTTGAGTAACAAAGAGTCGCAGTCGGCGACCTCCGTCTCTTACTCTCTTCCCTCAGGCGGAAAGGAGTTGGGGGTGATGGGGCGTCACTCGAAAGCAGAAGGTAGAAGGCCTCTGTACAGACTTGAGGAAAATTTGACAGTTTCTTTGTGGATTTCACTCTGTTTGGGGAGTCGAGCTAAGCAGTTTGTCGATCGACACCACAGGAGAGCGCAAAGATAATTTATCGCGCCTCGCCTCGAAAATTGGATAACTCTTGATAATAAGTGTTAATTTTTTAACGCATTAAAATTTTTAACAATTCAATATATTTGTCTTTAGTTGCAGCGGATGAGGTTTGACAGCAATGGCGCTAGTCGGACATCTGAGCGCGACCTCCGACTAGCAAAACCTTCAATTTTCACATCAAACCCTAGAACTCGCAAATGTGGACTCTAGAAAGAGTTATTCCCCCTGACGTTCGAGAGTCGCTTCCATTGTACTCGTCAAGTAATGACCAGACATGATGCCGCTAGATTGGTAGTAGCGGTTGTCATCAACCCGGTGAAGGGTATCAAAACCCGTCCGGCGCTGGCGTTCGTCTCCCAATACCCAATAACGCTGGACGATCGACTGCGGAGCAATCCAACCTTCGCCCTCGACGCGGGCGAGTTCGCTGTGTTGGAGTACAAAAGTATACTGCCGTTCATCGCTGTTGAGGTGTCCTCGGTACTGCAAAATAATCTCTTCGCGATCGCCTCCAGGAAATACAAGCTTTGTCACCATACTGAACCAATCTGTTCGGTTCCAGCTCACTAAAGTTTTGCCTTTAACCGTAATTGGCACGCCATTGCGCTCAATCCAGCTTCCTTCGAGCGTCCATTGGCCAGATTCCATTAAAAACGTGTGAGCCACAGTGCTGTTCCTATGCTTTTGCTGCTGGCTACAATGCTGGTGCAACAACGCACAGCCGTTGTCCCTCAGACTCTATGCTATCACGCCCAACTGTGCCAACAAGAGTTAATTTCCCCTAAAAGTACCGGTGCCCGGGCACCAGTAACTTGAGGTAGATTGCCGGGAATGCCCCGAACCCGCCATGCGGCTAAAACCGCGAAAGCGATCGCCTCTTTAAAATCTACATTCAAGCCTGCCTCAGAAGTAGTCAACACTTGCACTGGATGCAATTGAGATTGCAATCGGCGTTTTAAGTAGAGATTGTGGCTGCCGCCCCCGCATAGTAAAACTCGATCGGGCATAGCCGGTAAAAAAGTTTGGTAACTGTGAACGATCGAGGCAACAGTCAGTTCTGTCAGAGTAGCCAGCACGTCAGCAGGACTGAGGTTGTAACCTTGGGCTTCGACCAAACACCTGTCAAAATAGTCTACACCAAATAACTCTCGCCCCGTTGATTTCGGCGGTGCTTGGCGGAAGAACTCTGATGCGAGCCAATCCTCAACTAAAGCTTGACAGGGAGTGCCCGAGGCCGCCCAAGCTCCACCTTCATCGATCGTCTTAGTGCCACCTGAGAAGTGCTGTACTGCCAAATCTAACAGGGAATTCGCCGGGCCTGTATCCCAGCCCGATATGCCATCCCCAAGACTGAAAATCTCAGACTCGTCATTGTTTTCCCCTTTTCCTCTTGCCGGAAGATAGGTAACATTGCCAATTCCCCCCAGATTTTGGATGCAGAGGCTGATGTTGGGTTCCGCCAGCAGACAGGCATCAACTATTGACACTAAGGGTGCTCCTTGACCCCCAGCAGCAATGTCTGCCGAGCGAAAGTTACTCACCGTAGTAATTCCGGTCAATTCCGCAATTAGCGCACCCCGCCCGAGTTGCAAGCTGTAGCCCATTAACGCATCGGCGCTGTCTTTCGGGGCTTTCCCAGGAGGTCGGTGGTAGACGGTTTGACCGTGAGAGCCGATTAATTCGGCTTTATCATATTCTGCTTGAATTGTCAATGCCGCCGTGGCAAATTCTTGGGCGATGGCATCATCTAATTGGGCTAGTTCAGCCATTGACAAAGCTGAGCCACTGCAAACCGAGAGAATTTGCGATCGCAAATTAGCAGGATAAGGGAAAGTCTTGCCGACGACCAATTGCACTTTCAAGTCTGTTTGGGAACCGACAACATCCACCAAAGCAGCATCAATGCCATCCACCGACGTGCCGCTGATCAAACCGATAACGCGGGTCATTCAATTTTAGATTTTAGATTTTAGATTTTAGATTGTCCGGGGGGTTGGCCGATTTATTTGAGGTCGATCGTCACGATCACCACAGTAATATTATCGCGTCCACCTTTATCCTTAGCTGCTTGAATTAAAGCATTTGCAGCGCCCTCACCAGCGCGAATCGACTTCAGAGGCGAAGCAATCAAAGGATCGGAAAGTTCTTCAGTCAAGCCATCGCTGCAGAGCAGCAAGCGATCCCCTGGCTGCACCTCCACCGGCAAAATATCTATTTCCCGCAAATCATCGCGGCCCAAACACTGGGACAAAACGTGACGCCAAGGATGACTGCGAGCCTGGTCGGGAGTTAGGGCCTTTCTTTTCACAGCCTGAGCCACCCAAGTCTGGTCTTCAGTAATCTGCTCCAAGCGAGAGCCGTGTAGCCGATACAAGCGAGAGTCACCGATATTAGCGCACCAGGGTCTGCCCTCATCCCTAAACATTAGAACCACAGCCGTAGTACCCATATCGGCACGTTCGGGGTGGTCGAGCTGATCCGTCAAAATTGCTTGATTGGCAATTAAAAAAGCCTTTTCCAACAACAGCGGAGAATCCTCAGGCCCTTCCCAATGTTCGACCAAATAAGATTGAATCGCCTGAGTCGCAATCCGGCTGGCTTCTTGACCTCCGGCGTGTCCTCCCATTCCATCGGCCACTATGAAAAATCGCCCGTCAGAGTCTATGTAGTACGCATCCTGATTTACGGAACGAACTAGCCCTGTGTCTGTCTTACCTGCGAAAGAGCGTTTCATAGATTGGGTGATTGGACTCATCGAAGTTGAAAGCTTGATTTAATTGGGTGCGATGTTTTCTTCCAAAACTTAAATCCCGAACGGGAGTTGAAATTTCTGCACCCCGCGATCGCGAGTTTTGGAAAAATTGCACTACCTTGACCTCATATTGTAGATCGATATGATCGTAATCCCGTCTTAAAATTTCGGTAAATCCCGTAAATTAAGCAGCACCTGCAAAAAAAAAACAGGATTTATACCCAAAATCAGAGGTTTAGCTGGCGAGAAATCTAGGAAGCAACGGGGTTTTTAGCGTCAAAGCGTGTAAGTGCGGTAAATTTTAGCAATCAGTTGTCAGCCAGCCAAAACTTAACTTTCTCGGTTAAATTTTGGCTGGCGAGAAATCTCAAACCTGAAATTTCAAATCCTAAATTGCACCATTATGACATTCTGTCTAAACGATCGATCCGCTTGAACAAACGCAGCATAGCAAACCCTGCACCCGCCGCGAGCAAAGCCACAGCGACAGCCGGCCAGACTTGATTGCTGACAAACAAAATTGTTGCCGACAAAGTAAAAGCACTCATCAGCAAAGCATAATTCGTGCCCATTTGAGCGCTGCTCATGCGACGTAGCAACCGCTCTGTTTCGGCAGAACGGACGCGAATCCGCAAATCTCCCTGTTCGAGTTTGTCAATAGTCTCCTCAATCCGGCGGGGCAAACCCAAAGCACTCGAACTCACCTGAGCTGCCTGACGGCCGATTTCGTTAAAAATGCTGCTACTTGTATCATGGCCATTTCCATTAGTCATAAGCTGCATGGCAAAAGGTTGTGCCACCTCCATAAAGTTGAACTCGGGATCTAAGCCTCGGCCCACCCCTTCGATGGTGGAAAAAGCTCGCATTACAAAAGTAAAAGTAGCTGGGAAGCGAAAAGGTTGGTTGTAGGCGATATCGTAAAGGTCGTCGGTAATTGCGCTCACAGACTGATTTTCAAAAGGCTTGTCCATGAAATGGTCGAGCATATACTGGATGCTGCGGCGCACCGGACTCATATCACCCGTAGGCACCAAAGCTCCCAAATTGATCAGAGAATCCATAATCCGCTGTCCATCCTTGGAAGCAATGCCGTAGAGCGTCTCCATCAGTCCTTCGCGAACGTTCGACTGGATTTGCCCCATCATGCCAAAATCGTAGAAAATCAGACAACCGTCAGCACTAACAGCGATGTTGCCGGGGTGTGGGTCAGCGTGGAAAAAGCCGTCGTTGAGCAACTGCCGCAAATAAGCTTTGGCCCCCAACTGAGCGATTAATTTACGATCGATACCGGCCGCTTCCAAAGCTTCGTAGTGGCTGATTTTAATCCCCGGCAGGTATTCCAAAGTCAGCACTCGCGGAGCCGCATACCGCCAATAAACCCTCGGCACCCGCACCCAGTCACAGTTGCTAAAATTGCGGCGAAAAGTATCAGCATTGCGGCCTTCATGGAGATAGTCAATTTCCAGCCACAGAATGCGACAGCATTCCTCATAAATCCCCATCCAATCGCGGCCGCGACCCCACTTAGGATGGTTTTGAAAGTATCGGGCAATTCCCTTAAGAATTTGCAAATCGATCTCGAACAGCTTCCGCAGTCCCGGTCGCTGTACCTTGACCACCACTTCCGGGCCCGAATGCAGTTGAGCTTTGTGTACCTGACCCAGACTTGCAGCAGCCAGGGGTACTGGGTCAAAGCTGCGGTAGAGTTCTTGAACTGTCTTGCCCAAATCTTGTTCAACAATTACCTCTAACTGCTCGTAGCTGAAAGCAGGGACTTTATCTTGCAGCTTAGAAAGTTCCTCCACAAACTCTGCTGGGAACAAGTCGGCGCGGGTGGAAAATAACTGCCCAACTTTAATGAAAGTTGGTCCCAAATCCAAGAGTGTTTCTCGAACCCAGATAGCTTGAAAGCGGCGTCTGGCAACTTTCTTTTCTTCAGTCACGCCTCCCCAGTAGCTCCAGTTTTTGCTGTCGAGCCACAGGGAAGCCAGCCAGAGCAAGACAAAGGCCCAAATGTCGAAGAAGCGCCGCTTCCGGGAGTATTTTTCGCGATTCCAGCGATAAGCTTTACTTTTGTAGGATTTACTAGCAGTTTTTCGCTCATCGGTTTCGCCAGTGTGCTTGGGGGAGCGCTGGCGATTAACAGAGTCATCAAGGAGAGCAGACACTTGGGTTCCCAAATTGCTTATTTTATGTTTTTGCTTTGATTGAAAGTAGGAGCGCAGGAGCGCAAAGCAATGCGCTCACGTAGTAAATAATAGTTGTGGTCGAGTCGAGCGCTAGGGCAAACTGCTGCGGTAACGCTGCAATTCCGATCGCACCAGAGCCACTTCGGCGCGCAGCTCATCAATAGTCGCTTGCAAATCTGCCGGATGGATGTCTTGAATAGTCGTGGTGCTTGCAGTGCCAGTTCTGGTCTGCATCGCCTCATCCGAAGCTCGATTTGCTCGTTCCACAACTCGATCGGTGAACTGTCGCAGGCGTTCTCTTTGTTCTGCGTCAAATTTGCCGAGTTCAGAGAAAGCGTTGGTTGCCGCGCTTTCTAATTGCTCGTACAGTGCTTCGGCAAGTGCTCTGCCTACAAAAAAAGCATGAACTGGGGGTTTACTCATAAAAAATCTCTGTGCGCTTCCGCAACAAATTATAACTTGCTTATCCCCGATAGTGCTTGCTCCCAAAGGAAGGAAGTTTGGGGGAATTGACACTCCCACCCCTTTGTCGGGGATGAGATTGTTGAGAGTTAGAACAGTCTACCGCGCCACGGCTTACCCCAAAACCCTCGCTTACACTGGCTCAAATTCGAGGTTGGGGTTGCTTTGTACCAAAATGTTTGCAGCTTGGCAGTATTAATCCGCAACATCCCACCACCTCAGCGCCGCGCATATATTCTAACATAATTTAAATCAAAATAGAAAACCGTCCTGCATTTTTTTGCTGGGATTTGGATTGTAGAGGGAATAGGAAATATTCGATAAACTCAGACGGTGACAGTTGGGATTTTCAGATTCGACAGAAGTTTTTGGAAGATAGTCGTGGGCTAGGTAGGGCATTATTATCTCAACTACTGAGCGGATATTTGCTGACTCATAAAACCACCTATTTGTCCCTACTTTTAACCAACAAAAACCCTACTAATTTGTCACAGGTTCGGGAAAAGGCACCGGGGGAGCTGCCACAGGGGGTGGTGAATCAGGTGCGATCGAACTATCTGAATTGTTGCCACTGCTGCTGGGTATCGCAGGCTCAGGCGATGGCTCGATCGGCGATGCTATTACTGGCGGCGCGGATTCCGACGACGGCCAGGTTTCAGCGCTAGCACTCCCAGAGACAGGCGGTGCGGGTGCGGCGGGCGGTTCAGCAGGCAGGGGCGCAACTTCCGGTACTGGTGCGGCTTCTGATTGAGGCTCTGGCTCGATTTCGGTTGGAGGCTCTGGAATGGGGGACTCAGAAGGCTCCTCTGCCTGTTCGGGCGTGGGCTCTGGCTCAGGTTCCGCTTCGGCTTCTGGGGCGGGAGTTTCCTCGCTTGGAGACTCAGAAGGTTCGGCGCTAGTTTCTGAGGGATCGTCGATCTGTTCGGAAAGGTTGCTGTTTTCTAAGGGGGGTTTGGGACGCTTGTTGAGTTCGATCGGGTAGAGAGGGCTGCTTTCGACAGATGGCTGCCCGAACATCGGCCCTGACAAATCGCGGGATTTGAGCAAATCTTCGAGAGATGGGAAGGACTCAATTTGCGGTCGATTACTGAGAGTGGTGCTGTTGTAGTGCGATGCTAGGTCAAAACCCATCCAGCCTGCAATTGCAGCCGTTACCACAAACGCCACAAAAGTCAACTGTGGCGGGGGAGGTGCGGGCAATTTTAGACTTTGCTTGCCTTTTCTTTTTACTGATACTCGCTCTGTTTCTTGCAGCATGGTGAGCCAATTTTCCACTGTTTGAGGGCGGTTGTGGGGGTCGATTTCGAGTCCCTGAAGGATGGCTCGCTCGATTCCTGGGCTGAGGTTAGGCTGAAATCGCCGTAACTCAGTCAAGGGAATGCGATCGCGCAGGGGTGCTGCTACGGGCGCCACGCCGGAGAGTAAGTAGTAGAGGGTGGCTGCGATCGCGTAGATGTCAGTGGCCGGTGTACATTTACCGTCATAGAGGTATTGTTCGATCGGCGCGTACCCGGGGGAGAGCAAGTTTGTGTGGGTTTGTTTGGTGCCGGCGGTAAAGCCGCGGGCAATTCCGAAATCTATTAACATTACGACGTGAGAATCGGCTCGCCGGATAATATTTTCTGGCTTGATATCTCCGTGCAGCAATCCGCTGTGGTGAACTGTACTTACGGCTGAGGCTATCTGCCGAATATAGTGCAGGGCTTGGGCTTCTGGCAGCGGCTGATCGGTTTCGACTATTTGGGCGAGAGTTTGCCCCGGAATGTAGTCCATTGCGACAAAAGACTGTCCGGCTTCTTCAAAAAAGTCGATTACTCTGACTATGTTGGAATGCTGACACCGCGACAGGCGTTGGGCTTCGGCAATAAACTGCTGCTGAAATTGAGCAGATTCTGGGTGTTGGCGCAGACTTTCGTTGAGAGTTTTGAGTACGACGGTTTGGTTTAAATGAGTGTCGATAGCTCGGTAAGTGATGCCGAACCCTCCTATGCCTAAAGTCGCGTTAATTTTGTATTTGCCCTGTTGCAGGACTGTTGCTGGCGCTAAGTTCATCTTCAGTTGATGCCGTTTCCCAAACTATGCTACCGCCTTTGGGTTATTTCGCAGAGTTAAGGGTGAGGTTTGATCGATCGGCGCCCTCATTTCAGCTTTAGCTCTGCTATATCTTTAATCTTTGCATCCCCACGTCATTTTATCTGTAGTAGGTATTGTGAAACTTAACGCTCCGGCTTTCCAATAAAAATCCCGCTCTTGTGGAACGGGAAAGCCATCAGGGTGCATCTATAATATGTGACTCTAACTTATGGGGGGTGCAACCCCTCATTCCTTTAGCAAGTCTTTAAAATTAGCCGAATTTTGTAAAGAGTTAGGTTTTAATGTTGACTTATGATCAATCTTATGAACTTTAACATTGCCGGATGGCGATCTTGAGCTTGGGGAATTGACCCTCTCAGGTCTGAAGACTCGCTGGATTCTTAAATAGACGAGAATCTGACCTTCAAAGGCATTGTCGCAGATGCTTTTACCCGTGAGAGCGTGTTTCACCACCAGGTTTGTGTTCAAACTTACCAGAACACACCTGCACAAAGGCGATGCCGCGGTGTTTCGGGTTCATGTTTGCCTGAAGCTTGAACACAAACCCGGTGAATTCTGGGTTTGTGGGCAATACTTCACCTAAGCTGGTCTGGTAAGCTTCTGGCTTGGCCGCGTAGTCCATAAAGGATTGCCCACAAAAGTTCCACCCCAAAGTTATGCAAGGTTAACACAGCAGCCCTCCTCAAAGGTAAACCGAGTATCGGCGACCTTAATCCCAACTGGTAGGAGCCTAGTTGGTTATAGACTAGGGGAGAGAGCAATTCTTGCAATCTGGGTGCGATCACTTCAGTTGAGGCGAACTGCTACATTCCGATGGCGAATATGATCTGGATTTTATAGTACGTCGTTTTCCCATGTTGCTCCCAAAGTCACACCTTACAGACGAGATTACCTTTTTGACTCCGATGAAGTTCAGGCGAGCGGCATAAAATGACAGAGAGGCATCGTCTCGGGCTTAATCTTGAGACGGCAAATGGCTCAAACCTTGTAAATAAAAAGGCTGTAGCATTCTCCAGACATTGGTAGCTCATAGGCATCAATGCTTCAATCGCTGTTCGCGTTACACACCAAGGCCAGGAGGCAAGCTCAAGTTCCCCCGTTCGGAGAAGTTGAGCTTAAGTTGTCACCAATTGGGTCTTCCTGGTAACGAGAAGCGATCGATTAGCAATTAGCAGCAATTAGTAATTACTTATTCTTTGGTTTGAAAATGTCTGTTAAACAATCACATTACGAGACTTTACTAGCAGAGTACACCGAATCTTCGGCCGCGATCGCCCTGCTGAAAAAATATCGGGTTTACATGGAAATGATTCCGAGTATCCGCCGCGCCCATGATAGTTTAATCACAATTCCTTTGCCCATTGCCCGCTTGCGGGACGGGGTTTCTTATGCCGGAAGCAGCGGCACTAGCATATCGCCCGGACAGGCAGTTTGTTTGCCCTGCGATTTGGCGATTTTGATGTGTGATCCTGAATGGAAAGTTAAAATTGGTGTGGAAATTTTGATTTTCATTCATCGTCCGGGCGAAGAGTTTTCTGAGTTGCTCGGCCGCTGGCGGCAGTCTCAGGTTTGGCTGGATAAAGGTTACGAATGGGTGATGCCGCACCGCTACAGACATATTTACAGCGATGAAGCTGAGGCTGTTCATCCGCTATTTGTTTTGTTTGACGAAACGCCGGAACTGATTCAACGGGGTTTGATGGCGGCTGGTTTGCCGTTTGTGGTGGAAAGTTTCGAGTCTGGGATTGAGGAAGTAGAGGAGGAAGAGTTTCTCGGTAGCGCGGAACTCGGAAGTATCGGTGAAGAGAATTTTGATTTGTAGGGTAGGTGCGATCGCCTATAGCCATCCTATTGCTTGATGTAAAGTAGATTTTTTTCAACGAACCGCAGAGGGCGCGGAGGGCGCTGAGAAAGAGAAAAGAGACAAATATTGATGTTTGCGAATCCCGAATCTGGTTGTTATATGCAGAGGTTAAAAGATATTATTTTTGGTGGGGGAAAGGAATGTTTATGCTCCAGATGTAGAGCGTATTTCAAACAATCGAATTAATCGATCGCTTTGCCATTTTTGAGTCAATCGAGAACCCAGACAATCCCCCGACGTGGTGGAGAGATAATTTTAGAAGAAAGTTCAACTCTCAGATTCATCTGGGGAGTAAATCTAAAATCTCAAATATAATGATTCCTCTAGATAGACCGCAAACGTTGGCTTTTATGCTGGTTGCGTCGCCTAAAGTAAAGGTGTGGGTGGAAATTTCGCCCGGGAACATGATATCATCGCCATGTTCTATTTTGTTTATTAATTAGATTTAAAATTTTTAATATAAACTTAACTCAATGAACCGCAGAGAGCGCAAAGGCGGGAGAATGAGCCAATTATAAATTTATATGAGTACAATTTTTTATTAAACAGGAGTTATGGAAATGAGATTGTTAAAATCCTGGCGTTTAGTTTTATTAGGTCTAGTTTTTGGGATGGCTGTAATTTTATCAAATTGCGGCAGTCCTTCAAACACGGTTAGCAATAATTCTCCAACTCCGACAACTCCTGCTGCGGTTCCGGCTGGGGCTTTAGTTTACGGTGCGGGCGGGCCGCCGGTCAATTTGGAACCGGGAAATATTACTGATGGCAATTCGGTGGTTGTTATCGACCAAATTTACAATCGCTTGACTGATTTCAAACCGGGAACTGTGGAACTTGAACCGAGTCTGGCTACTGAATGGTCAAGTTCTAAAGATGGTAAAACTTGGACTTTTAAGTTGCGTTCCGGGGTAAAGTTTCACGACGGCACGGATTTTGATGCGGAAGCTGTTAAGTTTAATGTAGATCGCTGGTGGGATGCCAAAAATCCTAACGGTTTTCGAGAAGCAGGCAAGAATTATCCGATTTGGAAAGATTTTTTTGGCGGGTTTAAGGGAGAAAAAGATTCTTTAGTAAAAGATGTGGCAGTTGTTGATAAGTCTACAATTAAGTTTGTTTTGAATCGACCTTTTGCTGCTTTTCCGTCGGCGATAGGTTCCGCTTATTTCGGGATGGCGAGTCCGGCGGCGGTGAAAAAAGCGGGTGCTAAATACGGCACTCCGGGGTCGCTGGCGGTGGGTACGGGGCCTTTTGTGTTTCAAGAATGGCGATCGGGCGATCGCATTGTTTTGGAGAAAAATCCGAATTATTGGAAAACGGGTACGCCAAAAGTCAATCAATTGGTAATTCGTTTTGTTGATGATCCGGCGGCGAGACTGGCTCAGTTGCGAGCTGGACAAGTTGATTTTACTGTGGATTTAACCCCGGATCAATTAAAAGAAGTTCAGGGAGATCCTAATTTAGAAGCTGTTGTGCGACCTTCTTTTAATGTCGGTTATTTAGGGTTAAATCCGAGTTACGAACCTTTGTCAAAACCAGAAGTCAGGCGGGCGATCGCCCAAACAATTAACAAGCCAGCAATAGTCCAAGCTTTCTGGGGAGAACTCGGAAAACATGATTCGCAATTTCTCCCGCCTGCGCTGAATTGGGCGGCGTCTGATCAAGTTAAAGATTATGAATTTAACCCGCAGCAAGCTAAAGCAATGCTGGCGAAAGCCGGTTATCCGAACGGTTTTGATTTGGATTTGTGGTATATGCCCGTTAGCCGTCCCTATTTCCCCACGCCGAAGCCGATTGCTGAGGCTTTGGCGGCGGATTTGAGCGCGATCGGGATTCGGGTAAAATTGCTGACAAAGGATTGGTCTGCTTATTTAGCCGATCGGGTAAAACCTCCCGGATTTCAAGCTTTTATGATGGGTTGGATTGGAGATTACGGCGATCCAGACAATTTTTATTATCCTCACTTCGGGCCTGGTTCCACGGGGGATTTGGGAAATTGGAAAAATCCCAAAGTTCTGGAACTTTTGGATCGGGGGAGGGCGAGTGGCGATAAAGCAGCTAGGGCGAAAATTTATGCGGAAGTTAGTGAGATTTTGCATGGGGAAGCTGTGCGTTTGCCGATCGTACATTCGCAGCCCCTTTTAGGGAAACGCAAGAGTATTCAAGGTTGGATTCCGAGCCCTTTGGGTTCTGAGTCTTTTGAGGAAGTTAGTAAGCCTTGAAAAGGGCGGGTTTTACCTGCATATAATTATGTAGCTGCGGGTTTTTCCAACAATAGCAGCCTAAGATAGATAATTTCATAAACCCGCCCCCGCTCAACGGTAAATCGCTATTTACCTCTTTCAAAATACAAGGGACTGGTTTCACGAGAAATACATGAGATAATTTAGAGGATGAATAAATCCGCCCTCTTCTATTCATAGTTCCCAAATAAAGGGCGGGTTTATCTATATCCTTTGGCACTCAAATTTTTGCCGTAAAATCCGCCCGTATTAACCATATAATGATATGTAAAAACGCCGCAAAAATCGAGCCGATTGAATATTTATTAAAAATATGATTAATTATATTCTTAAACGTTTGCTGGGACTATTGCCAGTCCTTTTCGGAATCACTCTGCTAGTATTTATTTTTTTGCATTTGATACCGGGAGACCCAGCTACAGTGCTTTTGGGAGAACGGGGAACTCCCGAACAGGTGGAAATTTTGAAAGCGAGATTAGGTTTAAATCAGCCTTTACCTTTGCAATATTTGGCTTTTTTATGGAGTTTGCTGCGCTTTGATTTGGGAAATAGTATTATTAGCGGTATTCCGATAATTGATGAAATTAGAAGTCGCTGGCCTGCTACTTTTGAACTCTCTGTGGTGGCGATGTTGGTGGCACTTTTTATCGGAATTCCGGCGGGAATTTTGGCTGCTGTTCGGAAAAATAGCTGGCTGGACAATCTCGCGATGAGCGGTTCGTTAATTGGCGTATCTTTGCCAGTGTATTGGTTGGGATTGATGTTGATTTATTTGTTTGCTGTTTATTTGAAATGGCTGCCCCCTAGCGGGCGGATTAGTGTAGATTTGGGGTTGGGTTTTAAGTCGATTACGGGTGTTTATGTTTTGGATTCTTTGCTGAGGTGGGATTTGGTGGCTTTGCGGGATGCGATCGCCCATTTAATCCTGCCAGCTTTGACTTTAGGAACTATTCCTCTGGCGATTATAGCTCGCATCACTCGTTCTGCAATGCTGGAAGTTCTTTCTCAAGATTACATCCGCACTGCGAGGGCGAAGGGATTGCCGGAATATTGGGTGATTTTGAAACACGCTTTAAAAAATGCGTTTTTGCCGATCGTCACAACTATCGGTTTGCAGTTTGGCACTCTTTTAAGCGGCGCTATTCTGACGGAAACGATTTTCTCGTGGCCGGGAATTGGTTCTTGGATTTACACTGGTATTCTGACGCGGGATTACCCCATTGTCCAAGGCGGAGTAATTTTTGTGGCTGTAACTTTTGTACTGATTAATCTGGCGGTTGATCTTTCCTATGCTTTTTTCGATCCGAGAATTAAGTACCGTTAATTAAAAGGAAATTAGACACGAAATGCTTGTTTAACCTCCGGCTGCTGCAGGTAGTAAATGCTAGCTACGGCAAAACCCAGAGTTAAAAAATTGACTGCTGTACCGCCGCTGCCAAACATTTTGACGAGTTGCGCGAGGATGGCGATGATATGGACAATTAACGTTCCCGCCCAAGCCCAATTTTTTAGTTGAAACAAACCCCAAGTTAAGAGTAAGGAGAGGAAACCTAAAATAAAACTGAGTCCAGCAAAAATTGCAATGAAGCTGCCGATTACAGTGCCAACTTTCGCCCCGCCAACAGCGGCACCGAGACCGCCAAAAATGCCGGCAAAAAGTAAGATGAACAAGCCGTCAAGGAGGCTGAAGAAGCCGCTAATTAGCTGCAATATCGCCAGAACTGTAACGCTTTGAGGACGATTCATTATTTTGATTTTCCATTTTTAACGAATTTGAAAAATATTTTAACCTGTTGTGGACACCGGGCGGATATGTATTCAGGATTTAGGTACCGCTACCTGTGAAACTGAGTTTCTGCGCGGATTTTTCGCGGACAAACCTGTTATTTTTCCCAGAAACTGGGTTTATGAGAGTAAGCGTCTTAATATTGTGTCGGTATATTGTGTCGGTACGAGCTTAGCACTGGCCGATCCTGTTGCGATCGCGAACAGGAGTCCGCAATGACCTAGTGACGGTCGATCGCCCCCTGCCCACTCCGCCTTTGTTGCTGGTGAGAAGCGCGCTCCTAGATCCCAAAAACAATATTATCTGCTAAAATATATTTTTATTTGCCAGCAGCCGGTAGCGATTCTGTTTGGGTGCACCTCTTTGGGATGAAAAAACTTAACATTTATTAATAAATTGCAAAGATTAGCTATAATTGCTTATAGGTGCTGGTTGGGGAACTTTTTATAAATCACCCGATCGGATGAGTCTGATAGACGATGCCAAGCATCAGCAAAAATTTTACCTTTAAAGGTAATCCTGAGATTAAATTAGGTGAGTCGGTATGATCGTTAGCCCTAAAAAGGAAACTGCTCAGGTCAAGGTGGAAGATACTCAGACTGTAGACACCAAGGCCGCAGAGACTAAAATTGCAGATAACAAAACCGCCCAAAAGCAGTCTCCGAAGAAACCCGCGCGCAAACCGCAGCGGTGGGCGATTGGGTTGGTTGCAGCCGGGTTGCTAGCTGTACCGACCACCATATATATAGCAAAAAGTCGATCGCAGCCGAAAGTAGATGCGATCGCCAGTATGACAGTGCCGGTGGAAGCGCAAAACCTCACGGTGCGGATCACATCGAGCGGCACGGTGCAGCCCGTACAGCGCGTGAATCTCAGCCCCAAAGGATCCGGCCGGATCGCAGAATTATTTGTCGAACAGGGCGATAAAGTCGAAGCAGGACAGATTGTGGCCCGCATGGAAAGCCGCGATGTAGAAGCTCAACTAGCTCAAGCTAAAGCCCGCGAAGCCAGCGTCCGAGCAAAACTTGCCAAAATCGAAGCAGGAAATAGATCGGAAGACATCGCCAGCGCCCGAGCGCGCTTAGAGCAAGCCGAGGCCAGTCTCGCGCAAGTCCAAGCGGGCAGTCGCGTGGAAGAAGTTGCAGGAGCCAGAGCCCGCTTGCAGCAAACTCAAGCTGGCTTGCAGCGACTGCGAGCCGGCAGCCGCGTAGAAGAAGTCAGCCAAGCGCGAGCTCGTTTAGCCCAAGCTCAAGCTCGTTTAGCCGACGCTCAAACTGGTAGTGTCAAACAAGAAATTGCCCAAGCACAAACGCAAATTGATTCGAGTAAAGCCCAAGCCGAACTAACCGCTCAACGGGTGGAACGCAATCGACCGCTAGTGGAAGAAGGTGCTCTGGCTAAAGATAAACTCGATGAATTAATTAAAGAAAATCGCACGGCCCAAGCTAGATTAATAGAATCCCAAAGACGCCTCCAACAACTGCAAGAAAGTCGGGAGTCGCAAATTCAGCAACTGCAAGCTGCTGTGCAAGTCGAGCAGCAAGCATTGAAGCAGTTACAAAACGGCACGCGATCCGAAGAAATTGCCCAAGCCGAAGCAGAAGTTGCCGAAGCAAAAAGCAAATTAGCGCAAGTAGAAAACGGCAACCGTCCAGAAGAAATCGCCAAAGCCGAAGCAGCAGTTGCTGAAGCAAAAAGCCAATTGGCCGCACAAGAAAACGGTTCTCGCCCGGAAGAAATAGCTCAAGCTCAAGCTGAATTAGAGGAAGCTCAAGCTCAAGTCCGCTTTCAAGAAGTGCAGTTAGAAGATACGAAAGTTCGCGCTCCTTTTGCTGGAGTTATTACCCAAAGATATGCCATCCAAGGAGCTTTTGTAACTCCCGCAACTTCGGCATCGGAAGCTACTTCGGCAACTTCGACATCGATTGTCGCTTTGGCTAGAGATGTGGAAGTTTTAGCGAAAGTCCCGGAGGCTGATATCAGTCAAATTAAACCGGGCCAAGAAGTTGAAATAGTCGCCGATGCTTATCCAGATAAAGTGTTTAAAGGCCGCGTTAAATTAATTGCGCCGGAAGCTGTTAAGGAACGGGATGTGACGCTATTTCAAGTGCGAGTTGCCATTGATACGGGCAAAGACTCGCTGCAATCGGGGATGAATGTAGATTTGAGATTTGTCGGTCAAAAGTTGAGCAATGCTTTAGTTGTGCCGACGGTGGCAATTGTGACTAATAAAGGTCAAACGGGTGTGCTAGTTCCCGATGAGAAACAGCAGCCGAAGTTTAAGCCTGTTACGGTTGGATCGACTATTGGCAACAAGATTCAGATTTTAGAGGGTGCCGCAGCCGGCGATCGCGTTTTTACCGAACTTCCTCAAGGTAAAAAATTAGAGGATATTATCAAGAATCAAAAGTAGGGAATTGGGCATGGGAGGAAGAGCCTAATAACTCACATTTTGCACCATTCTTAAGAACAGGCAAGATGCCTGTTCCACAAAGAGTGAATTTGATTCTTAAGAACAGGCAAGATGCCTGTTCCACAAAGAGTGAATTCCACAAAGAGTGAATTTGATTCTTAAGAACAGGCAAGATGCCTGTTCCACAAAGAGTGAATTTGATTGTGGGGTGGGCATCCTGCCCGCCCTCCAATAACCAAAATCGAATCCAAAATCCCAAATCTAAAATCGAATTATGGATATTGTTGAAAGCGTCAAAATGGCCGTCACAACTTTGATGGCAAACAAGCTTCGCAGCACCTTGACGATGTTAGGAATTATCATCGGTAATGCTTCTGTCATTTCGATGATCGGGATCGGGGAAGGAGCTCAAACATTTATCGAGGGACAAGTTAACTCTCTGGGTTCAAACTTGCTATTTATTATTCCCGGAAGTCCTGAAGCCCAAAGCCGGCCGGTGGTTCCGCCACAGACTTTAGTAGTGGAAGATGCAGAGGCGATCGCATCTCAAGTTGCTTCTGTCCAAGAAGTCGCACCAACTCTCAATGACAGTCAACTCGTTACCTACCGCAACAAAAATGTCTCATCTTCCATTGTCGGAACTACCCCAGAATTTCTGACAGTCAGAAGCTTTGATGTTGGTCAAGGTCGTTTTTTAAGCAAATTAGATTTAGAAAGACAAGAAAATGTGGTTGCTTTAGGATCGGAAGCAGCCGAACAATTATTTGGCAATACACAGCCAGTTGGTCAATACATTCGTATCAAAAACTCCACATTTCAAGTGATTGGAGTCATGCAGGCAAAAGGTTCCACCTTTGGCGACAATCAAGATATGAACGTTTATTTGCCCCTGACAACAATGGCCAATCGAATTGTTGGTCGCTCGTCTCCCTACGGTACAAAAGTAACATTTATTTCGGTTGCGATCAAAGATGAAACTATGATGCAAGCGGCCCAATTTCAAATAGAAAATCTGCTCAGATTGCGTCATAAAATCACTAAAGAAGATGATTTTACGGTCAGAAATCAGAAAGATTTAATGAAAACTTTGGGCAACATTACTGGTGGTTTGACCTTGATGTTGGCTTTCGTGGCGGCAATTTCGCTGTTCGTCGGCGGCATCGGGATTATGAATATCATGCTGGTTTCTGTTACCGAACGCACGAAGGAAATTGGGCTGAGAAAGGCGATCGGAGCTTCTCCGCAAGATATCTTAATTCAGTTTATGATCGAGTCTGTGATTTTGTCGGCGGCAGGCGGGGCGATCGGCACTGGATTCGGTATCGGCGGCGTGCTTTTAGTAGCTGCTTTTACTCCCCTGCAAGCTAGTGTTTCCCCAGTGGCGATCGCACTTGCCGTCGGTGTTTCCGGCAGCATCGGCTTATTTTTCGGCATCGTACCTGCAAAACAAGCTGCTAAATTAGACCCGATTGTGGCATTGAGAAGTGCTTAATTAGTTTGTTGACGGTTGACTGTTGACTGTTGACTGTAGTAATTCATTATTAAGTGTGTCATGGTTTGCTGTGCGTCGCAATCCCAATACCCTGGGATTTTGACGCACAGCAAACTATGGCATTGGCCTGTTTTTCTTCTTCCTTCTTGTTCATTTAAAGAAAATATGAATTTTATTGAAAGCGTCAAAATGGCAGGTCAAACACTGCTAGCAAACAAAACTCGCAGCAGTTTAACCATGATCGGGATGATTGTCGGCAATGCCTCAGTAATTGCAATGATTGGAATTGGACAAGGAGCTCAAAAATTTGTAGCAGGACAAGTTCAATCCCTGGGTACAAACGTATTAACCGTGACGCCGGGACTACCCAATGCGAGGCGAAGTTCGATCGCAAATGCGCCTCAAACACTGATAGTAGAAGATGCTAATGCGATCGCAACTCAAGTCCCCTCCGTTCAAGGCGTGTCACCAGAACTCAACAGTTCGGAAATTGTTCGCTACAGCAACAAAAATGTCTCATCTCTAATTTTTGGCACGATTCCAGAATTTCTAGAAGTTAGAAGCTTTGAAATGGCAAAAGGGCGGTTTTTGACCGAACTAGATGTTAAGCAAAGTAACCAAGTTGTGGTTCTCGGTTCCGAATTAGCGGAGAAACTTTTTGGCAATACAAATCCCTTGGGTGAACAAGTGCGGATCAAAAATGTCAGCGTCAAAGTAATTGGAGTATTGGCGCCCAAAGGCACATCTTTTGGTACGAATTACGATAACTCGGCGGTTGTACCGATCGCCACAATGGCCAATCGCATAGTCGGGCGCAAATCTCCCTACGGTTTGGCTGTCACGTCGATATTTATTTCAATTAAAGATGAATCGCAAATGGATGCGGCGCAATTTCAGGTGGAAAACCTGCTGAGATTGCGGCACAAAATTACCAGCGAAGATGATTTTACTGTCAGAAATCAGAAAGATTTAATGGCAAGAATGGGGGCAATTTCCGGCACTTTGACTCTGATGTTAACTGCCGTTGCCAGCATTTCCCTATTAGTCGGCGGCATTGGGATTATGAACATTATGCTTGTGTCTGTTAGCGAACGCACTCAGGAAATTGGGCTCAGAAAGGCGATCGGCGCATCCCAACAAGATATCTTGTTTCAATTTATTGTAGAAGCTGTAATTTTGTCGGCTGCCGGAGGGATAGTCGGTACTTGCGTAGGTGTGGGCGGTATCTTGCTTGTAGGTAATTTCACGCCCTTGCAAGCTGGTATTTCGCCCGTGGCGATCGCCCTTGCTGTCAGTGTATCCGGTGCAGTTGGCCTCTTCTTCGGCGTTGTTCCCGCCCGCCAGGCCGCCAAACTAGACCCAATCACAGCCTTGAGAAGTGCTTAATCAATATATACTTACTCAGTTACACAATCCGCACCTTTTATGAAGATAAAAATTAGATGGCTATACATTAAAAAAAATGTTTTTTTGTAAAATTTTAACTAAGTTGCAGTATGGGAGGCAGTTTTAAGGACTGTATTTTTACGCACATTCAGATCGCAAAACTTCATAAAAACCCCATTAAATATTAAAGATTCAATAAAGCGGCGTGGTGGTGTTTACATCTCCGCCAGAAAGTTTAATAATATTAAACTAGGGGTAAACACACTTAAGCATCTATAGAGTTTACGAAACCTTTGCGATTTAATCAAAATATCCCATAAATAAACATGGCATCCCTGACCCCCAGTTCTAACTTTGACTATCTCCAAGGAACCACCGAACCAGACAGATTTAACGCCTTGGATGGCAACGACATCATTTATGCCAACAGCGGAGACGACTATCTCGAAGGCGATGTCGGCAAAGACAAAATCTGCGGCGACCAAGGCAACGATACGATTGTTGGCGGTGGGGACGATGACATCCTCTGGGGAGGCAAAGGCTTCGACCTAATTGGTGGCGATTCCGGCAACGACATCATCTACGCGGGCGCAGGTAGCGATACCATGAGCGGCGGCACAGGCGATGATATATTTGCCATTGCTAAAGGCAGCGGTGGCCCAACTGTAGCTACAGCCGACTACATCGCCGACTTCGGCAACGGCAATGACCAAATTCGATTGCTAAACGGCCTCACCTTTGAAGATTTAAACATCCAGCAAGGCACAGGTGCCAACAGCAACAGCACCGTAATTCAAGACAAACTCACGGGCGAGTATTTAGCAGTCTTGCAAGGAGTCAACAGCAACACAATCAACCGTGACCAATTCACAAATCAGCTATCGGCAAACCCTGTCATCGAGTGGAACGGAGTCATGCTGAATGCAGTGCGGACAGGCAACACCGCGCCTCCCCTCGCTTCCCGCAACATGGCAATGGTTCACGCAGCCATTTACGATGCTGTTAACTCCATCAGCAAAAAATACACCCCTTACCTCGTGGAAATAGACCCACCCGCAGGTACATCAGCAGAAGCAGCCACCGCCGCAGCCGCCCACCGCGTCTTAGTCAACCTCTACCCAGCGCAAGCAGCCACATTTGACGAAGCATACGCATCGTCTCTAGCTAAAATTACCGACGGCCAAGCCAAACAAGACGGGGTTGCCCTCGGACAGCAAGTTGCCGACCAAATTATCAGTTCGCGGAGTACAGACGGCATCACGAATGTAGTGGAGTACACCCCCTCAACCAATCTTGGCAGTTGGGTGCCGACTCCCCCCGCCCTTGCCGCCGCGCTGGCGCCAGGGTGGGCACAAGTTACTCCCTTTGCGATGACTAGCGGTTCCCAGTTCCGCCCCGAGGGCCCCCCCGACCTCGACAGCGCCAAGTACGCAGAGGAATTGAACTACGTCAAAGAAATCGGCAAAAGTGACAGTCTTACCCGCACCCCAGACCAAACAATCATCGCTAAATTCTGGGCCAACGGCGCTGGGACGTTTACGCCTCCGGGCCACTGGAACCAAATCGCCGAAGAAACAGCGACTCTAACTGGTCAATCCTTAGAAGATAGCGCCCGCTTGTTCGCCCTGCTGAATATTGCTCTGGCCGATGCAGCTATTAGCTGCTGGGATGCCAAGTACCAGTACAATTTATGGCGGCCGGTGACAGCTATCCGTCAAGCTGATACGGACAATAACCCCGACACGACAGCCGACCCCCTGTGGACTCCACTGGTAACTACTCCGCCGTTCCCTGAGTACACGTCGGGCCACAGTACCTTTAGCGGTGCAGCCGATGTCGTTATGAGTTCTGTATTTGGTTCGGATTACGGCTTTGCAGATCGGGGAGACAGGAGTATCAACACTTTGCGAACCTATGGAAACTTCAAAGAAGCCGCTGATGAATCGGGCATGAGTCGCATTTACGGAGGCATTCATTTCATGAGTGCTAACGTAGATGGTTTGAGTGCGGGTAGAAATGTGGGGAACCATGTTCTCCAGAATTTCTTAAAGGCTTAGGAAAGTCGGGGCGGGTTTAGGAGATTATTGGTTTGAGCTTACATCTTTCACCATTTTCAAGAACGGGCAAGATGGCCGTTCCACAAAACTCAATTTTATTGTGGAATGGGTCGGAGAGCCCGTTCCGCAAGATGCCTGTTCCACAAGAAATCAACTCTTTGTGGAACAGGCATCTTGCCTGTTGCTAATTATTCCAACAATTCTACAGTGCCGAGATACCCGTCTACTCGGACTTTTTGACCGTCTCGCAAGCGAGTTGTGGCTTCAGCAATATTCATGACTGCGGGAATTTTGTACTCGCGAGCGATAATTGCTCCGTGAGATAGTTGGCCGCCAACTTCGGCGATAATTGCTGTTGCTCCTAATAGCAGCGGTGCCCAACCTGCATCGGTGTAAGGAACTACTGCGATCGCATTTTCTCCTAAATCAGTGCTCGCTGTGCGGCAAATCTTGACAAAGCCTTCGACACGGCCGATACTTGCCGGAATTCCCTGCATGATATTAGTTGCGGATGTTGCAAGTTCGATCGCCCTTGTCTGAGAATTTGGCAGCAAATTGCCGTAGACTACAGCGGGAATCGGACGATCGCGATCGGCTACCAGGCGATCGCGCCTTTCCCTAATTGTATCCTTAAACGAAACACTCGCACCGCTACGAATCCACTGCTGAATTTCCCCAAATTCCAGATAAAAAATATCCCCGCTTTCCTGAAACACCTGCATTGCCAATCCACCCGCTTCAATATCCAAAAAAGTCCAGCGTAAATGAGCCAACAACCGCGCGTAAATTTCGCTAATTTCGTTTTTGACGATCGCTCTTTCCTGACATTTATCTAATCGCCACTTCTGCCCAAAACTCAAGCCTAATTTCCGCTTTTCGCCTAAATTAGTTTCGGCTTTTTGAGCCATACTTATTAGCAGTTTTTGGTAAACTTCCGGTTGTTCTCGCCAAGTAGGAACAGCGATATCCGTTCCCACTTCGCTCAAATATCCGTAAATATCAAGCCACTTTTCAAAATCTGCTTGTAAAGCCGGAGTTTCCGCAAATGTCTGGGCTAAATGTGCGACTGAAACAGTTTCGTCAGACTGCGAAACAGCAGCTTGCCGCAATTTCTGAGCCAACTGCTGCAAAGCTCGCACAGAAGCAATTTCAGGAGCGCTGTCATTGTCCAGCCAGTCATCCTCAATGCGAAAAATTGCCTTGCGAATAGCCAGCCCGATCGGCCCTAATATATTGTAGTAAGTAATCGGTTTCAGCCACTCCTGAATTTGCTCGGCTTTCTCCAACAATTCCGACAAATATTGATAAGTGGGCATTGGGCCTGGGGCATTGGGCATTAATATTTCTTCGCTCGAACCTCTTCCTTCTTCCTTCTTCCCTCTTCCTTCTTCCTTCTCCAGACTTTGCAGTGCCGGGAGGAAAATAGAAGTACGATCGCCCTTAAATTCTGCATTCAGCGCCCTCTCCCGCTGCACCAGACGCCACAAACCAGGCAAAGAAGGCAAAATCTTCCCCAAAGGTGGCTTGCCCATTTTTTGCCCTCTCAGCAAAAATTCCAAACCCTGCTCCGGCAATCCCATCATCCGAAAGATTTCGCCCAACAAAGTCGCATTAAAATAGGCGTGAGATCCCAGCAAAGTTGCCGTTTCATTAAAGTTTAAGCCACTGGCGCGATCGCCCAAAACCACCTTAAAAATCTCTCCCCAAACCCCGCAAGTCAGCGGCCGATTAATCGACCAAGTTAGGGGACGAATTGCACCGGGAATCACCTCGGATGCAATAGTTCGTGTCCAGAATGGCTGCAAATTAGTAATCGGGCGACTTTGCAAAATCCAGACTTTTTCGCCATCCCAACTCCATTCAATATCCTGCGGAATTCCGTGAAAAAATGCTTCAATTCCTTGCCCTTGTTTCACCAATTCTGCTAAAATGGGTTGAGAAATAATTGAATTTTTTTGGATTTCAGTTAAATTTTTTTCTAAGGATTCAGGTGTACTAAAATCAATTTCTAAATGAACCGGAGTAGATTGTCCGCCGACAACAGCTTCGGCGCCTCCCGGTAAAGCTTCTATAATTACCTGGGAACCGCCATCTAAAGGATTGCGACTAAACATGACTCCCGCAAACTCGCTGTCAATGTAAGGCTGAATTAATACAGCCATTTGCGTGTCTGGCAGTTGTCGCTGTCGGCGGTAAGCCACAGCTTCGGCAGTCCAATAAGACTGGCGACAGCGATTAATTGCATCGAGCAATTCTGCTTCAGTGAAAACAGGGCCAATAGTTTGATATTGTCCGGCGGCGGAACTAAGATCCCCGTCTTCTCCTGCAGCAGAAGAACGCACAATCATTGGATTTTGGATTTTGGATTTTAGATTTTGGATTACAGAATTACTGATTAACAGTCGATCGGCATTTTCCTCATCCCCTCTTCCCTCTTCCTTCTTCCCTCTTCCTTCTTCCTTCGATGGCAATATAAAGCCAGCAGGCACGTTAAAACCTGCGCGTTTTAGTTGAGACAATTTAGCAGCTTTATCGCCGCAGATTGCAACATCTAAGGAGTCATCAAGAGAAAACAATTGCTCTGATTTAGATAAAGCCATATCATCACCCTGACTGAAATTAATTGCTGCTAACAACAAAGCTAATCCTGTTGCTGCTAAAAATTCCGGCATTGATTGTCGCCACACCCAAACCCAAATTGGCGTGCACAGACATCCGCAACGGGAAGCAAATAGTCTCGCCCGATCGCCCTCACCCCACCACCGCTGTGCCAAACCCCACACCAGCAGCCCCCAAATGCCCGATGAAACAGCCACTGGCGGCGAAAATACCAAAAGACCCCAAACAGCGTTTGTCACCCCTCCACCTCGGGCGATCGCATATCTGCCCGCAACTAGCGGAATTAACAGGGCGATCGCGATCGCAGGTGCATCCGGGAAGCAAAATCGCCCTGCCAAAACCGGTACAATACCCCTGGCAATTTCCGCCAACACCGCCGCAATTCCCGCTAATTTCCCCCCGTGAATGAAAGCTGCCGACACGCCAACATTTCCCGTGCCCAGCGCCCTCAAATCTCGGCGGCTAAACACTCGCACCGCCCATCCCGTTAGCGGTAGAGCACCCAGGGTGAAACTAGCAGCCAACAGCAATGCTATTGTCGGCAACGGCATAAAATCAGCTCTCCTATTTTCAACCTCTCAACATTATGACGGCAATTCTGTCAATTTTTCTGTCTTCCGATATATCAACCAAACGGCATTAGCACTTAAGATAATGTAAAAGTAGAGTAGATAAGGATTTAGCCTAATGATAGATATCAGCTTGACCACTCCCATAGCAGTAGTTGTTGCACCCATCAGGCAAGTAATGATTGATCTGCTGATGCAGCAGCCAGTGCCGGAATCAAGTGTCAGCTTGAACACTCCAATAGCAGTTCTTGTTGCTGGCTTTATTGCCGCAACTACGATCGGCTCAGTCGCCTGGTATAACTCCAAGCGTCCCCCCGGTTGGGAAGCCAAAGAACGCCCTGATTTTGTACCGAAAGTTGATAAAGATGATTTGATTGCTGAGGTTTCGGATTCAAAGAAAAAATAGAACAAAGCTGTTTGAGATCAAAAAAAGCTTTGAGAGGAATAGAAATTACCCTTGCTTATCTATCAGGTAGGGTGCGCCTCGGCGCGCCTTACGCTGCTATGTATAAAAGCTTTGAGTGAAGAGTTTTAATTGACCGAAAGCACTAATGTCAATAAAGCGAGCGCGGGACGAGCGATCGAACCCTTTATTGACCTTGATGCAAGAGAACATTAGATAGATTTAATCATAGAAATTTAGACGTTGACTACAGCTTTAGAGTTCTCAGGAGATTCAGCCTCTTTCGAGAGCTGGCGTTTGAGAAATCTCACCCCCTATTCGTAAATTTGACTGCTAAGGCGATCGCCCCGACGATTATTTTCCAGTTTCATGTCAGAAGTTGGTTTTTTCGAGGTATGGGCGATCGCTCTAAACCAATGCGGCTGCTTGAGGCTGTGACTTGTTTTCTACACCCAATTCCGTCCGCTTCAAAACCAACAGCGTAATATCATCAAATACTTTTTGACGACCTATATGGCGCCGTAAATCGTCAATCACCGCTTGCTTAATTTCCCCAGCAGACAAATGCCAGTTTTGGCTAATGACTTCACACATCTGCTCAACGCCATACTGTTTTTTCTTAATGTCTTTTGCTTCGGGAATACCATCAGTATATAGCACTATACCATCTCCTAGCTGTAGCTCAATTGAAATATGACTGATGAACTCAGCAATGTCATCGTGGAGGGCAATGGGGAAGCCTAAATCCATTGTGTCGATACGTTCAATTTGTCCGCCAAGGCGCACAATGATTGTTTCTTCATGCTGACCGCTGATGCTGACCCGTCCTTCGGAGTAATTTAAAATCGCTAGGGTGAGACTTTTCTCAGAATTCATGCGTTGCACGTTTTTGTAAAGGGTGCGGTTGAGCGCATCTAGGAACCCAACCGGATCAGTTTCGTGGATTTCCTTGAGGGTACGGACTGCCGTTTGCGCCATCAGCATCAAGATACCGCTTTCTAGTCCATGTCCCGTGACATCGCCGATGCCAAGAGTGACAACGCCATCGGTGTTTAAGACATCATAGTAGTCGCCTCCGACTTCCTCGGCAGCCTCCATATATGCGGCAATATCGAGTCCTTCAATTTTCAGCTCCTCAGCGTTTGGCAAAATCATTTGCTGCATTTGACGCACGATATCCAATTCCGCACCCATGCGAAGATTGTCTTCCTTGAGTCTCTGGTTGAGGGTATCTAACTTTTGCGCGGAGTCGGCCAGTTGCTCTATGGCTTGTTCGAGTCGATCCGATTGTACCAAGATCGATTGGTCAAAAACATCAAGCAACTGCCTCAAAGTCGCTACCTGGGATCTAAGCTGCCCTATCTCCTGCTCAGTGTTTCTTGTAAATATTTGCTTAGAGGCTGTAGCAGATTCATCTTTTTTTTGAGCGAAGACAGCTCCTCGATCGAAGGGCAGCAGTGCTGTCTTTACGTTCAGCGCCAGAGTGCTGAACATCTGAACCGTGCTAATAGGAATCTGGACTTTCAAGAACATGATAATTGCAAACATATTGCCTGAAGGTAATAGACCACCAAACCCCAACACAGACTTGATTCCGAAGGGAATCACAAAGGAGTCCTGAGCGGGAATATAGGGGCTGCCAATCGCTTCAGGTACATAGAAGACGTTGTATTTCCTCTGCTCGATTTCTACCAAAAGATTCGGGTCAGGGTTGATAACAGTTTTTATATCTAAGCCGAGCTGTCTGATGAGTTGTGAGATCATTGGCATCTGAGCGACTACAGATTCGCTCGCCAGTGGAAGAGTCTTGTGTCCAACGGATGTGTGTCTTGAGTTCCATTCCGTTTGTTCTCCTACCGTTGCCAGTAGAGTCATGCACTTCATGGCAGGCAAAGGGGGATAGTGGTTCAAGATACTACGGGCATACTCGGCAAGTTCGACTTCTAAGTCTTCATAAGGGTGAGTTTTTAACAAACGGACGAGGGCGCAGGATTTCTCACCAGTTGGCTTAGTACAGAAATTTTCGTAAAGATACCTAACAATTCTGTTACTCGCCTCTTCCATACTTTCAACCCCCAAGCCGAACTGGCGTAGAGCCAACCCGCATTCCGCCATGTCCCTTAAAGTGAATCTCGTCAAGTCGTACATCGGACTTCCTCATCAATTTGGAAATAATGGCAACGAAGACAGACAGTGCCACAATCCAGTAATTATGGTGCATTTCGGCAGGTACTCGCATCGCAGCCCTGCCAATATAATGCTTACTTCTAATGCCAGATCCCATGAGAATACCGGGGATTAACAATGAGAACCTTTGTGCAAAACCTCGATGCAAGCTGTAGAAGGCGATACCCGATGCAATGACTACGGCAAGCCAAGAGAGAATCACAATAGGTAAATTGTAGGCGAGCAATACTGGCAAGTAATAAGCCAGCATTCCTATAAAGTGCATTGCCCAGATGCCCGTTCCCATTGTCAAAGAACCACCAATTAACCAACAACAGCGAATATTTTCACCGTTTTTTGGATTCATTCTCCCGGTTAATTCTCAGGCTTATAGGAGGCAAAAACGGCAATAATGATGGAAAAGATGACAATAAAAAAATCGTATTGAACAACGATTAATAGATTAGTTTCAGAGAATTTTAGACTTTGACTATCGCTTGGAAGTTCTCAGGAGATTTAGCCTCTTGCGTGGTGCTGCATTTGAGGTATCGTACCACCTCCTCGTAAATGTGGCTGCTAAGGCGATCGCCCCGACGATGATTTTCCAGTTTAATGTCAGAAGTGGGTTTTTTCGAGGTATGGGCGATCGCTCTAAACCAATGCGGCTGCTTGAGGCTGTGACTTGTTTTCTACACCTAATTCCGTCCGCTTCAAAACCAACAGCGTAATATCATCAAACACTTTTTGAGTGCCGATATGTCGCCGTAAATCGTCAATCACCGCTTGCTTAATTTCCCCAGCCGATAAATGCCAGTTTTGGCTAATGACTTCACACATCTGCTCCACGCCATACTGTTTTTTGTTAACGTCTTGTGCTTCGGGAATACCATCGGTATAGAGCACTATACCATCTCCTAACTGTAGCTCAATTGAAATTTGATTGATGAACTCAGCAATGTCATCGTCAAGAGCGATCGGAAAACCTAAATCCATCGTGTCGATGCGCTCAACCTGTCCGCCAAGGCGCACAATGATTGTTTCTTCATGCTGACCGCTAATGCTGACCCGTCCTTCGGAATAATTTAAAATCGCTAGGGTGAGACTTTTCTCAGATTTCATGCGCTGCACGTTTTTATACAGAGTGCGGTTGAGCGCATCTAGGAACCGAACCGGATCAGTTTCGCGGATTTCCTTGAGGGTACGGACTGCCGTTTGCGCCATCAGCATCAAGATACCGCTTTCTAGTCCATGTCCCGTGACATCGCCGATGCCAAGAGTGACAACGCCATCGGTGTTTAAAACATCATAGTAGTCGCCGCCGACTTCCTCGGCAGCCTCCATGTATGCGGCAATATCGAGTCCTTCAATTTTCAGCTCCTCAGCATTGGGCAGAATCATTTGCTGCATTTGACGCACGATATCCAATTCCGCACCCATGCGAAGATTGTCTTCCTTGAGTCTCTCATTGAGGCTAATGATTTCGTCGTTAGCACTTGCTAGTTCTGCCGTGCGTTCTTTGACTTTATCTTCTAACGTTTCAAACAATTCCTTGAGTTGGCCTGCCATACGGTTGAAGGATTTTCCCAACTTATCAAGTTCAACTAGGCGACTGTGTTTAACGTATTGCTTCAAGTTGCCATCTGCCATGTCTTCTGAGGCTTCGGTAATCAGCTCTATGGGGCGGGTAATCCAACCAGCGGTAAGAATACCGATGAGGAGCGCTATCGTCAACGCTACCACACACAACCCTATTGTGGTACGAGTATGAGCATTGATTTGACCCATGAAGTCGGATTCTGGAACTACCGTCACGATTAGCCAGTTCAACCCAAACTGGTCTTGCCAAGGATGAACAAGGACAAAGTAAGATTTTCCTTTAATTTGAAAGCTCAACGTTTGCCTTTCTCTAATTCCCTGAAAATTACTAAACCGATTTTTTAGAGTTTGAGCTGTCCTTTGAATTAACGGATCATTAATGTTTAAGGCACTAAAGCGTTGCGTCTTACCATTTACTTTGCCAAAAGAGGCTTGAGAACTAGAATTGGCTATTAACTGCCCATCTCGTTCCATGACAAAGACACGCCCTGATGAGCTAATGTTTAAGTCGCGCAAAAAGTTTGTAATATTTGATAGTTGTAAATCAACCCCAATCACCCCAAGTATTTTGCCGTTTTTTGCATAAATGGGACGCACTGCCTCTACAGCAATGAAGTTGATTGGGTCAAGAGAGTACACCGAAGTCCAGGTTGGTTTACCTGCTTTAACCCCCTGAATATACCATGCGGGCGCCACCTGGCCGGGTGTCACCTTCTTGGCATTAATCCGTCGTAGCACTTTACCCCGATCGCCCTGCTTGTTCACGGCATAGGTAGCTAAATCTCCGTTTGTTCTTGCAGAGACTTCCTCAATGATTATTCCTTCCCCTGGAATGTATTTGCCCGCCCCAATAAAGCGTCCATCTGCTAATCCATATGAGATAAAGCCAACATTATTAAAGGCTTGCATCTGCTTCCAAAAATAACGTCCCGCCCGGTCAAAGTTATCTAGATTTAGTAATCCTGTCTCGATCGCATCAATATTGATCTGATTAATTCGATGAGGCATTGAAAGATAGTCATTTAGTTGCTGCTCGGTTCTCTTGGTTACCTGAGTCATTAACTGGTTGGCAAGATCAGTGACGGCTTCTTGTCCGTTGCGTAATGAAAGATAGCCGACTAATCCAACTGCTGCAACAATTTGCAGGATAAAGGGTACTATGAGGGCAGTGTGGAGGCGGAATTTAAGATAGCTGTTATTCATAAAAGATGTGACGGCGATAGGGGTTAACTCAGAATAACTCACCCTTTCAGCCTCGCTTTCCGTTGTTTCCGTGCGTTATTAGGAGTTTCTACCTGTTGCTTCAAAACCCGCCCTGTAATATAGCAATCCTCGCATAAGTTGTGAATTTCTTACTTTCTCCCCGCGGGTTCGGGGAGGGTTGGGGTGGGGTAAAAAATTTACGACTCCTGCAAGGATTGCTATATCATCACTGGCTTAGCGGGACAAAAACTGCGTTTTAAACCCAAACAAAGGCTACACAGGCTTTATATGAAGCTGTAGACATCCCTGTTTTCTTGTACCCAGCAGATTTGTGGGATTCGCTCTCAGCAGTTTACAGGCAATATGCCCTGTATTATACAAATCTTTGGGTCATCTCTGAAAAAGTTTTCCCTCGCCAGCGATACCAATCTGGCGGGAGAGATAGGGACCCAACTTCTCCTGCTATAGAAAGATTCAATAACACCCTGATACCCAGGATCTCTCGCTATTCTAATAAAAACTCCGTTATTTTATAAAAAGCTCTCCAATCATCTGGGAGCTATCTGGTATTTTATCCATCATTACAAGGCTTCTTTAGGCCTAAAATTGTTTAGGATTTTTCCTGGCTATGCAGAACGACCCAAAAATTTAAGTTTAGTAACGAAACTTGCCTGGGAATTTTGAGATAATTTATTAAAAATAGTCGAGTTTAGGACAGTTGGTGGCAGAAGTCGTTCACGCAATTAAGAATCCAGTCAGTTTTATTTACAGCCAAATAATTCATTTTAATCCATCTGTTTTATATTTATCCAACCTGATTAAAATTTACGCTAAATACTCTCCCGTATTCACACCATAAATTCCCTAAAATTTAAAGCCTCTTAATCGGGATTTTATCAAAAATCCAGAAACAGCGTAAATATGGTGGAGGAGATAGCAGCTCTACAAGCGTTTATAGCCTTTCTCAAAAAGATGAGGTACAATAACAGCAGTGTGTAAACCAGTTAAAAATATTTGACGATGTAACTTGTCCGAACGCAAAATCTATGGCTTTTCCTAATTCTTGATAATTAGTAGTCTTGATAGAACGGAGAATGATTTTAAGTTTTGACCACAGATTTTCAATTGGTGAAAAATCTGGTGAATAAGGTGATAAGTATATTAATTTTGCCCCTGTTTTTTCGATCGCTTTTTTCACTTCTTCTCCCAAGTGAATGGGACAATTATCCATCACTACACAAGCACCTTTCCAGAGTTTTGGCACAAGTTTTCTGATAATAAAAGCTTCAAATGTAATTGCATCAGTTCCGCCTATTAGATTAACCGATGTCAAAATCTCATTGACTGACCTTGCTCCAATTATTGAGACATTTTTGCCACGTTTAGTTGGTTTTGACCCCTTGGCTCTTTCACCTTTTTGCATACCTAGCATATAACCTAACCATTGCCAAATTAACTCCCGATTCGTCAATGAATATTAAGTCTTTCAAACTAATCTCTTTAATTGTTTTCCAGAACTCACATCGCAGGATTTGAACTCGCTCTGTCCCTTTCCCTCAAGGGAAGAGAGTTTTTTTTGACAGTAATGTCTAAGAGTTTTATCATTCTTCCTATTGTTGCTCTACTAACAGAAAATCCAATTCTCCCATAAAGTAAATAACGGAGTTCTTCAAGAGTTGCATCATTATTTCCTTCAATCAATTCCGCCAAGATGAGTAGTTGCTCCGCATTCAGTTTGCCTTTGACTCCACATCGGTCAGTTCTCGGAGTAATGTTTTTTGTTTCACGATATTGTTTAAGCAATTTTTGTACAAAACTCAGGGCTACAGAAAAACGCTTAGCTATTGCTTTTTGTGAAATGGGTTCAGTATGATAAGTATCAAGGATTTTTTGCCTAAAATCAATCGAATAAGCTTTCATTTTTAACAATGTATGAAGTTTGGTACAAGTAAACGTGTTGTGAGTCAAGCATCGTGTGCTTTCAAAAAAATGCTATTATGTGTGGTATCCCTTTCGCGTGGCTTTACTCAACCATGTAATTATAGTTCATTTGATCTTATCTTCTCTGTTTGACCCTCACGAGTGAGTGTCAGTAACATCATACCTCATCTTTCTGAGAAAGGCTATATCTAGTTTCAATAAATTATATTATTTATGTAGGGGCTAATTTCAGACAGCCCCTACATCATCTTTGCTACGACTAGCTTATTTTTGCAGCGGATTGAGTTTCGTAACCGAGCTTTCCTTGGCATCTTCAGCGCTATCTTTGAGGAAACCAGAAGCATCCTTAAAGGCGGCGCCTACTTTCTCTAAAATATTGGCATCGGGATCACTGCGATCCAATACGGGTTGAGCCTTAGCCGGCTGTCCGTCTGGCGCTTGTAACAGAGTTTTATCTCCGCCGAGTTCGAGGTCGAACTTGTCAGTTTCCATGGGTGCAGAGCCCGGATAAAGCAGCTTTGAGGAATTAGATTCACCGGTAGTCGCGGCCAGGAGACGATCGCCCAAGATCGACAAATCAGCCCGATTTTTTTCTGCTTTAGCAGGCGATTGATTGACTTTAGGGTCGGTAGACATTTGATAATTCGTGTATCCATCTCCACCGGCCTTGTGGGGGTTATTCATTCCTCCCATTTGAACGGGAGGATTCTCAGGCCGAGCACCTCGAACATCGCCCGCATTGCAAGCGGTGCTGGTAAACAGCAGCAAACCTGCCATCAATACAGTCAAAAATTGACCGATACGCAGTCTTTTAAAAAAAGAAGTTACAGTGTTCACAAAAGGTTTCCATTTTTTTACTACTACTTGTCATAGATTAAAAATAAACTCTCTCTGCCTGCCTCTAACGGCGGTGATACTTTGCCACCGATTGCTAGCAATTTTTTTTATAACTTTAGAGGGATTTAAAAAGTGCGATCGCCTTCGAGAGATTATTTTCGGTATGACTAACTCACGGGTATCTAGAAACCCGGTAAAAAACCGGGTTTCTAGAATAAGTTCGGTTGAGACACTCGTACCCGACGGACAAGCAAAGGGCAGAGGTGGTTTCAAAGCATAGTGTTCGGGTGCGTCAGTTCCAATAATTGCTTGATGTCAAAATCTTTTGTGTTTTTGACCCCACCCAACAACGGATACTCGCGAACGACTGTTGTCGTGGAAAGAGTAAAATTTTAGACTCTTGTTCAAACTCCCAGAGTCATCTGTGGAGTAAATCTAGCATCTAAAATCTCAACTCCCTTGACCCACCCTACCAGCTACTAATTTGGAAATTGTTCGACTTTCGCTTCAGCTTGCAAAGTGAGAACACCAGCTTCCACATCTAGTTTTTGAATTCGCAGGGACATTCCCTCAAGTTCAAAATTTCGCAAGTTTAAAACTTCACCAGCTTTCTCCGCCAAAGCTGCTGTTAACTCAGGCGAAAATTCCTTGTTTTCGGGATACTCGACATCCTCAAGAGAAATTGCCCAACCGCCATCTGCGATCTGAGGTTTTGCTGTAAAATAAATTTTTTCAGTCGAGGCAGTTTCCCGCAGCAATACCTCAGCATTTAAAGCGATTTTTCCGGCTAGCAATTGGCACTCAATAGTTTTAACGTCTATTGTCTGCAGTTGTCCGTCAACAGTAACTTTTAAGTTTTTCAGTTTCCTGCTGATGTATTCGGAATTAAAAGCGCGGTTGATATCGCTTTCTGTTAAAACTGCGCGCGCCCCACCGAAGGCAGGCCCGTTCATTTCAATTTTCCCAAACATAGCGCTCAGGGGATTGACAGCAATATCCTTGACGTGAATTTGCAATTCTTCCACGCGCAAATCTTTTTGCATTACCAATCCTTTGCCCTCAACGGCAACGGCCTCTACTTCTCCCTGGGCTAGCTGGCCAGGATCGGTGTTAACTGTGACAGACAAAGTTTCCGATTCGTCTAATTTGCTAGCAATAGCAATCTCGGCAACTTTGTCGATCGCCTGTTCCCCTAAACTTCTATTTTGTTGAAGCACGCTCAGACTTCCTAATAATATTGTTGTAAAAATAGTAGTTAATACCTAAGTCATTTACCGTCTTCCTCTCGGCAGGTTTATCGTTTGAAAAAAACTCAGCCAAAGACAGAGGGTTTTCAGAAAATTCCTAAAATTAATCAGGTACTCTTCGGCGCAGTCTACATTGACTCGGTTGCGAAGCGGTGAAAACTCAAAAACTTGGATTTTTGCCCAAAGTCTTTTCTAGAAGTTCGATCGCCCGCTACAATAAATAAAAGCCGGCACAGCCTTTTGTAATGAATCCAGAATCAACTCTCGCCCGACTACAAGCTACGCTTCCCGACGGAAAACTGCCTTCTAGCTACGGGGTATACTTCAAAAACACCCTCGTAGCCCTATGTCACGCCCTAGAAGACCACATTTTGCAAACCAGTGGCGGGGACAAGAGCGAACTCCAACCCTTAGTTTTGGTAACGTTTCAGCAGGGTAAATGGTATTTACAGGAAGCCGATCGCTACCTCGATATTGCTAAGGCCTCTCGGCGCGTTGTTATAGGTGCAGTAGCCGACAGCGGTTTCGCTACCCACAAAACCGGTCAATTAGAAAATGTATCTTTAATAAATCTCGATGAAAACGACCCCATCATCGAAGAATGGAATTTAATCATCCTCGCCCCCACATACAAAGCAATGGTGCTTTGCCGCGAACTTTCCGCCCAGGAATACTTGCCCGAGGGCAAGCCCGAAGTAGATACAGAACGAAAGTTCTACGGTTTGTGGTCGTTTGACCAGTCTTTGGTGTCGGCTGCTGCAGAAATTTTTATAGAACAGACGCGACATTACAACTCTCCCCTGGCCGACAGTTTGCTGGAAATGTACCACGAAATCCGGGCTACCATTGGCCCGCCCTTGGCCGACATTAGTGGCGTGGTATCGCGGATAGTCACTTACCTGCAAAGTTCTCAGCAGCAAATGGTAGCAATTAACCGCCAAACCCGCGAGTTGTGGGAATTGGAAGGTCAAGCTTTGCGCGTCAGCCGCAATTTGAACGCTAACAAACTTCAAGCTTTTCTGCGGATGGCCCAGCGCGTGGACGAACGCGATACCTCAAACCCTACAGCGTCCTTGCAGGTGGCGGCTTTGTCGGAAACTTTGGGTCAACTGCTGGATTTGCCGGCTTTGCAGTTGCGGAGGCTGCGGCTGGCTGGATTGCTATTTCGAGTCGGCTTAATTTCTGCCCCGAATGAGGTGTTCGATCGCACTCCCGATGCTTTTGACCAAGCAACTTTCTCATTTTGGCGCGATCGCAGTTTCATTGGTTCCCAACTGCTGCAAGCAATGCCTGAGCTATCACCTGTCGCGGAAATTGTCAAGCACTACCTAGAATATTGGGACGGCAGCGGCAGGCCAGAGGGTTTGCGAGCCGAAACCATACCCGTTGCTTCGCGGATTTTGGGGTTGGTCGCTGATTTTCAAGAAATGACTCAACCGCGTGGCGATCGTCCGGCCTTGAGTTTGAGCGAAGCTTTGGAACAGTGCCGCGAACTGTCTGGCACTCGCTTCGATCCGGCTTTGGTGGAAACTCTCGGTAACGTCGTCAGGCTGGCAGAAATAGGTTTGATGCAGTTACCGAACCGCCCCAGCCAACTGCCGAATGTGTGGTTGGAGGATTTGGGCGATCGCACGACCGCAGCCGCTCCGGCATTATAAAATAACTGGACTGTTGACGGTTGACGGTTGACTGTTGACGGTTGACTGTTGACTGTTAACCAACAACTGACAACCAACAACTGACAACTGACTAATGACTAACATAGAAGCCATACGCAAAGGCAAAATTCTCATGTTGGCCGGCACTGATTTAGCCGGTACAGACTTAGCAGGAGCCGAGCTCGCCGGTGCCGACTTGTCTCAAGCCAACTTGAGTGGAGCTAATCTCGCCGGCGCTAACTTGCAACGGGCCAATTTGCGAGCCAACCTCCGTGGCGCTGACTTGAGCGGCGCTGACTTGCGAGGCGCAGATTTTCGGAATGCCGATTTGCGGGGAGCTTCTTTCGCTAACGCTTTAGTGCGCGACGCAAGTTTTGGGGGTGCTTTTTTGACGGGGGCCTCGATCGGCAATTTGGATTTGAGCGGTGTCGATTTGCGGGGCGCCGATTTGCGGGGCGCTGCTTTGGCTCGGGCAATTTTGCACTCCGCCGATTTGAGCAATGCCAATTTGTCTGGCGCTGATTTGTCGGGAGCTGACTTGGAAGAAGCGATCTTGAATGGAGCCGTACTGCGCGGCGCTAACCTGACGGGGGCTAATTTGCTTTGTGCCATGATCGAACAAACCCTTTGGGATGGAGCGTTGCTCGATCGCGCTTGTCTCCAAGGCACCCCCCTGAGCAATTAAAAAATCAAAAATGTGATTTTCCATGCAAACCAACTAAACAATCCGTGCTTATGATGTGAATAAGCACAAGCTATTTTAACATTTCTTAATAGGACGTTATAATGGCGACTGTAAATGAGCAAACGAATAAATGGTAGCAGCTTTGTTTAGCGGTACATCCTTTCAAGGTCAAAGTGGCGATCGCCTTGTCAGCAAAGTAGCAGGAGCTGCGATCGCGGCCTTATTCAAACGTTCTGAAAAGGCCGAAGCCAACATCCGAGTCGAACCAGTAGCCAAACTCTTGCAGGGAAGCATCGACGGTTTCGACTTCGTTGGCAAAGGTATGTTGATGTACAACGGCCTGCGTATAGAAGTGATGGAACTCTATCTGCAAGCACTCTCCATAGATTTTGGGGCGATTTTTGCAGGTCAAGTAAAATTGCGGCAGCCTACCCAGGCAAATATGCGAGTAGTCTTAAGTCGATCGGATTTAACCACCTCATTCAATACACCTTTTGTAGTTGAAAAACTCCAGAAGCTGAAGTACCAAGAGCAATCTCTGCACTTTCACAACACTGAAGTCAGCTTCGGAGCCGACAAATCAATTCGCCTTCAGTCCGAAATTACCGTAGGCGATGCTAGCGAACCTGTCAAGATAGATATTACAGCTCAGTTGCAAGTAGAAGACCGACGCAAAATCCAATTTGTCAGCGTTACTTACGGCGGTGACGGGCAAGCAGTAGACTTGGCTCAAGCTATAATTGCCCACGTAAATAACTTGCTCGACTTAGACAAATTTGCCCTAGAGGGCACTCAACTGCGAGTAGACCGCTGCCGAGTTCAGAACGACGAGCTGGTTTTCTACGGTTGGGCTGGTATCGAACAGTTTCCCCAAGGCAAGCGCTAAACCTCAGCAGGCTGAGGTTGGCCCAGCCATCTGGTTGGGAAAAAGAGGATTTTTCAGTTAGCAAACAACCCGCACCGGCGGGTTTTGCTTTAGATTTTTTTTAGAGGGGAGGAAAATCTAAGATATAACATCTAACATCTCTGTTCGATCGCCTCACAATCAGCACTGAGGTTGATTCCAGGGGGCCAATTATTTTGATACATTTAAATAATAAATTAAATCACCCCTCAATAATCAAGATGCTCGGATTTTATTTATTTTGTATCTACGTCGCAGTCTTGTCCCTGCTTGCCGGGCCCAGCGACCGCCGGTCTGAGAAATGGTGGGTAGAAATTGTCACCGATTTGCCCCACTGTACCTACTATTTTGGCCCCTTTGATACCGACAAAGAAGCTTCCAGCAATACTCCCGGCTACATAGAAGACTTGGAAAGCGAGGGAGCCAAAAGGCTTAGCATCCGCATTAAACGGTGTCAGCCTTCCCATTTGACCATTTGCGAAGAGGAAGTCTCAGAAAGTGTAGCGATTTAATGATGTTGAGTTTTGAGTTAACTCAAATCTCAACAAAAATCTCAACAATAAGATAAAAAGGCTCTTTTTCTAGTCCTTACCTAGCCGACTTTGTATGTGTAGCAGCGACTTAGATTCGCTCCGCCTAAAACTCTTCTCCACCGAAATGCTGATTTTAGCCAGCACCAACTCTCAAAAATTACCTGCGTCAAATCAGCACTGAGGATGAGCCGATCAAGATATTTGCGCTGATAAGTTGAGAAGAGTAAACACTACTTAACTTGTTGCAGAGGTGAATTATGTTTGAACTTTATATGTTCGGTATGTTCCTTGCGGCGGTTTCGATACTGACTCAACCGATGACCAGCGGTAGAGGTCGCCAGTGGTGGGTAGAAGTTGACACAGATTCGCCGCAGCACACCTATTACTTTGGCCCCTACGACAGCAAAGATGAAGCTTCTAATAACACTAACGCCTACATCACAGACTTGGAAAAGAAAGGAGCTAAAAACATTAGCATCCACATCAAGCAAGGTCGCCAACCCAGTCAGCTCAAAGCTAGCGAAGAGTCTTGAGAAGGTGGAAGGCTCCAGTATGAATAGGTTGATTAAGCTAAATCCGTTTGGGCGCGGGTAGACCAATATCGATGAGTTCAGAGCCAGGATATTTGTACACCCGCCTAAACCCGAGGGATGATTCGCTCCTCTTCCTAATTTTGTTGGAGACGGGCAATGAATGCAAGTTTTTTCAAAGTAGCGCTTGGTTTAAATTGCTCCGGGGATTAAAAGTGCTAATTGCTTTGATTTTTTCATAGCATTCGCGTTCTACAGTGCTAATTTCTTTCGGTGGCACGATCGCAATTTTTACCAACAAATCAGTCCGCTCGTTTTTCTTCGGTTTTGGCCATCCTTTACCCCGCAACCGTAAAGACTGACCCGAACGAATCCCGGCGGGAAATTTTACAGTTATCATACCTTCAGGCGCTGGCACTTCAATTGAAGCTCCCAACACCGCTTCGTCGGGACTTATCGGCACTTCGCAGACCAAATTCTCTCCCTCAAACTGGAAGAAAGCGTGAGGCAAAACTTCTAATTTTAGGTACAAATCTCCCTGTTGCTTGGTGTATGGGTCAACTTGACCTTTGCCTTTTATCCGAATTTTGCTGCCAGTTTTTACTCCTGCTGGAATCGAAACTTCGCCCGTGGCGACTCGCTTAGAAGTTCCCCGAAATGCTTCCCCCAAAGTCAGGGAAATCACCACCTCGGTGTCGAGAGAGCCTCCTGCGCTGCGGTTTTCGTACCCCGCAAAATCTTCAAATCCGCCAAAACCGGTGGGCCCGCCGCTGCGGTAGTTGCTGTAATTCCACTTGGCGTTGCGCCCACTACCCGCACTGCTACCTGCGCGGCCTAGCAAGGCATTGATAAATTCGTCAAAACTGCCGTACTCGCTGAAGTCAACCCCGCCAAAGTCTACATTTGTAGTGCCCCCGCCCGGCCATCCGCCTGGAGTCGTGGCAGCTTGCTTCCAGTATTGACCGTATTGGTCGTATTTTTTGCGTTTTTCAGGGTCTGATAGCACTTCGTAAGCTTCGTTTACTTCTTTAAAACGAGCTTCGGCTTCTTTGTTCCCAGGGTTCATGTCTGGGTGATATTTGCGGGCTAGTTTGCGGAAAGTTTTTTTTATTTCGTCAGAAGTGGCAGTTTTGTTGAGTCCCAAAATAGCGTAATAGTCTTTAAAATCTGTTGCAGCCATTAAGCCATCCCCTCTTTATTAGTTGTTATTTGTTAGTTGTTAGTTGTTAGAAAGAATAAATCCCAAATTAGCCGCAGGATGGCGCATTAGTATAATGCCAGGAGCCGAAGTGCCTGCGGCATCTCATTCAAATTATAGGTTATCAAAGGTTTGGACTCGATCGAGTTCGGTTGTTTCTTGCTGGACGATCGCAATTTCCGCACTCCGCTGCTGTTTGATATTTTATAGCATTCGGCTCTCTCGCGCTGAAGGGGGCCGGAGCAGCCGGGTCTAGAAATCCTTTTGGCATTCGACAACAAAAACAATGCTTTCATCAATCAATGAACAACGCCCTTACCCTGGGCCGTTGCTACACCTTTGAGCTTTTAGACGGTGAAACTCTTGCCACCATAAATTTTTAGGAGTTTTGCGCCTTGGGGGCTTTCGGGAGGCAGCGATAGCTTTAGGGTGCAGCCCGGTTGAAGCGATCCCGGGAAAGCTGCTGCTGTTGCTGGCGCGAGTACCCCTGGGGTTGAATGTCGCGGACGATCGATCTTTTTTTGCTTTTTTTGCTCTTTTTTTGCGGTGCGCGGTGCGAGCAAACGTCTCGATATGAGGTTTTCACCCTATGCAAATCTTAACAGGTTCTCAGCAGTAACTCCGGTCGAATCTGGTGTCTGAATTGTGACTAGATTATACCCTAAAGAGCGCTGTTCTTCCACAAAATTGCGATATTTTTTTTCCTCACCCCAGACCAGTGCTATAGAAGCTTATTTTTACAACCTCTGAAGAGATTTAAATCAAACTAATATAACATAATCTCTTCCCTGTCTGTTAGCTAAATCACACACTTGTCTAAAACATTAAGATAGGATAATAGAGGATCAGGTTTTAACGCCACGAGGGTGCTAACGTTATGAATTATTTGCTAAGTTGGCCTTGCGGCTGCTGCGACGATTGGAAAGATAGTTCCGAGAGTTGTGTTGTACTCAGAAACGGGCAGCGTATTTGTCAGTCGTGCTACCAGCGCAAATACCAGAATCAGAAGTTATTCGCCAGACGCAGGCGATCGGGCATATCTGTATCACGGCAGACAGTAACAGAGACTGTCGCTTATTAATAATGCGCGAGCCTTTGAATAAAGCAAAGTATGTGGAAAACCTCGCATCAGCGGTGGGAATTAATAATCAACAAAAAAAAGAAGGATTTTCGTCATCAGTCATCAGTCATCGGTCATTGGTAATCTGTCACTAATTTACTTATTTATCATCATTCACTTGGTGAGAGGTAACAGATTTTAACTTAAAAAACTAATGACTGACGACTAATGACTAATGACTAATAACTAAATGATAGTTCCATCAGGAATCGTGGCATTTTTCAGAACTACGATAATGCCGCTGCGGATGTAAAAACCTTGGTTTTCGCGGTTGGCTTCTTCCACTCCCTCTTTATTAATTATTTGAACATTGCGGCCGATGCGGGCATTTTTATCTACAATCGCGCGGCGAATTGTAGTATCTGCACCGATACCGAGGGCGACGCCTCCGTTGTCCAAACTCGAATGCCGTTCGGCGTCGGGTTCGTAGAAGTCAGCACCCATGACCAGAGTGTCTTGAATCGTACATCCAGCTTCAATGCGCGATCGAACTCCCAACACAGAATGGTCGATCCGGCACTGTTTGAGAATGCAGCCTTCAGCAATAATCGATTCAGTCACGTGAGTATCTAAAAGCTTAGTCGGCGGCAAGAAACGCGGGCGAGTGTAAATCGGCGCATTTTCATCGTAGAAACTGAAAGGCGGCTTAGGCTGTTTTGTCAGAGCCATGTTAGCGTCGTAAAAAGCCTCAATGGTTCCAATATCTTCCCAGTAATCGTCAAACAAATAAGCTTGAACGTTGTGGTCTTTTGCATTATTCGGAATAATCTCTTTACCAAAATCTGTTTGGTTTGGAGATTCTTTCAGGAGTTTAATCAGAACTTCTCTTTTGAAGACGTAAATCCCCATCGAAGCAATGTAAGGACTTTCCTGAGCCTGCTGCGGTGTCAGTCCCAGTTTTGTAGTATCCACCTGCATTTGTTTGAGCGCATCGCCTTTTGGCTTTTCACTGAAAGAAATAATGCGGCCGTTGTCGTCGATTTTCGTCAAACCAAAATCCGAGGCCCGCTTCTCGTCCATTGGCAAAACCGAGAGGGTGATATCGGCGTTGGTTTCGCGGTGTCTGTGCACAAACTTCTGGTAGTCCATGCGGTAGAGGTGGTCGCCCGAAAGAATCAAGTATTCGTCAACGTCCCACTGTTCTAGCAGCGAGAGATATTGGCGAACTGCGTCGGCTGTCCCTTGAAACCAGTTGGGGTTTTCCTGAGTTTGCTGGGCGGCGAGCACCTCGACAAATCCCTCGGTGAAGCCGGAAAACTGGTAGGTGCGAGAGATGTGACGGTTGAGGGATGCCGAGTTGAATTGGGTGAGGACGTAGATTTTGACTATTTCCGAGTTGATGCAGTTGCTGACAGGAATATCGATGAGGCGATATTTGCCTGCGAGGGGAACTGCGGGTTTGGCTCGCAGTTTGGTTAGGGGGTAAAGGCGGGTGCCTACACCGCCACCGAGGATGATGGCTAAAACTTTTTTCAAGGAACTTTCTCCGTAGGGTCGGTTAACTCTCCAAGTACAGTGTCGGACGGTGAGGGCTTCTTGACAAGGGGGGGGAGCAAGGAAGTTTTGAGTTTTGAGTTTTGAGTTGAGTCGCTTACACAGAAACCGGGTTGTTTAATCCAAATACTTTTTCAGACCCTCAATAAGAGTTAAAAAACCCGGTTTAGAAGAGTAGGAGTGTTTCCGGGGCTGGAGTTATGGCTTTTGATTTGTGAGTTAAAATATCCCTCAATCCATAATGGATATTTAAAAAAGTTGGGAGTTGTGAGTTAAAATAACCCTCAATAAATAAGGGCAGTTTAACAAAAGAATAAGGTTCGGGGTTTGGGCTGTTAATAACAAGTTTTTTGGGTAAATTCCCCGTTTTGGCAATTTATCGCTCCCGGCTCATGGCGCTGTTGTTCTTTTTCAAGGCAGGTCGCGATCGCACCGCCACGCCCGCTGACGCTCTATTGGCCTCTAAAGCGCGCTCTGGTTGTGCTTGAGTGGGAGTCGGTTCTTTTTATTGGCGTTCCTGTTATGTGAGTTTGTGCGACTCCACAGCACTCAGGAAGCGTAGGCCGCCGGGACGATAAATTTCTAGGTAGAGTCAGTTTTCAACCTTAAATTGACTGCACATTTGTGTAATATTTTACAATTTGTCGATCGATAAAATGGGATAAAATGTCTATTCTCTACCAAAAGTTAGATACCCTAGAAACCTCTGCTACTGTAGCCTAACCCCTAAAAGCTAGAAAAAGTGTATGCAAATTCAAACGCCGGACTGGGTTAAACACGCGGTCTTCTACCAAATATTCCCCGATCGCTTCGCCAAAAGCAAACAGCCCCGCAAACGTATGCTGCAAAACTTCATGTGGGAAGAATGGCACGCAATCCCCACCCTGCAAGGCTACAAAGGCGGCGACTTGTGGGGCGTGATGGAACAGCTAGACTACTTGCAAGACATAGGCATTAACGCAATTTATTTCACCCCCATATTTCAGTCTGCCTGCAATCACCGCTACCATACCCACGACTACTATCAAGTCGATCCGATGTTGGGTGGCAATCCAGCTTTTAAAGAGCTTCTAGACGCCGCCCATGATCGCAATATCAAAGTTGTCCTCGACGGCGTATTCAACCACGCCAGCCGCGGCTTTTTCTTCTTTCACGACATCCTCGAAAACGGCCCCAATTCTCCTTGGGTGGATTGGTTTAAAATTGAAGGCTGGCCGCTATCCGCCTACGACGGCAATTTTCCTGCTAACTATGCCGGTTGGGACGGCAATCGAGCACTTCCTGAATTCAATCACGACAATCCAGAAGTGCGAGAATACATCATGGAAATCGCCGAATATTGGATTAAATTCGGCATTGATGGCTGGCGACTGGACGTTCCTTTTGAAATTAAAACCCCGGGATTTTGGCAGGAATTTCGAGATCGAGTGAAAGCAGTTAACCCCGAAGCTTACATTGTCGGCGAAGTTTGGGAAGATGCGAGAGAATGGCTCGACGGTACTCAATTTGACGGGGTGATGAATTATTTGTTTGCTGCGCCGACTATTGCTTTTGCAGCGGGCGACAGGGTTGATTTAGCTCAACTTGAAGGCCGTTCTTACTATCCCTATCCGGCGCTTTTGGCTAAAGAGTACGGCGACAAAATTCAGCAGGTTTTGGAATTATATCCTTGGGAAATACAGCTAACTCAACTCAACTTGTTAGCCAGTCACGATACCGCGAGGTTGTTAACAATTGCTGGAGGCGATAAAGCTAGCGTCGAACTCGCTAATTTGCTGCTGTTAACTTTTCCCGGAGCTCCTAGCATTTACTACGGCGATGAAGTTGGTTTGCCCGGTGCTCTCGATCCCGATTCTCGCCGCGGTTTTCCCTTACAAGCTAGCTGGGAACTTGATGTTTTAGATTACCACAAGCAGTTGATAGCTTTGCGGCACAAATACGCTGCCCTCCGCACTGGATCGTACCAAGTTCTGTTTGCTGAAGGAACGGTTTACGTTTTTGCCCGAATTTTGGGAGATGAGGAAATAGTTGTTGCTGTCAATGTCGCGACAGAAGCAGCTAATATTAGCTTTGAGCCAGCTAATTTGAAATCTCCTCACGATAAATTGCTGTATGGTAAAGGCGAGTTTGTTTGGAAAGGTGAAGGGGAAACTCGGCAGTTAGAATTGATGCTGCCGGCACGCTCTGGCTTGATTTTAGGTTCGGATAAGTAGTTCAGCAATTACGCAAGTGTCACGCTTTAATAGACTTGTAGGGTGCGTCAGACCGAGTTAGGGACGGATGATCGATGGTTTTGGTTCTGAGGCACCTTACTAATTGTGACACTTGCGTAAGTTCTCTAGTTTAAAGTGTAAGGTGCGCCCATTAGCACCCTACTAAATTTAGAGATGCCTCAAGTTTTATTATGCTGCAACCAATGCTGGTATTAGCACCGCATCAATGATATGGATGACGCCATTGTCAGCAAGAATATTGGAAGTGAGAACTTTAGCATCATTCACTTTAAGGCCCTCAGAAGTATCAATTCCTACCACCGAACCTTCAACTGTTTCTGCAGAACTTAACTCAAGCAAGTTCTCAGTTAGTACCTCGCCAAACAGAATGTGATAAGTCAGAATTTTCTTGAGCTTGGGTATGTCTTCCAACCAAGACGTAATAGTGTTCGTAGGAATTTTGGCAAATGCCTCGTCAGTGGGTGCTAAGACGGTGTAGGGGCCCGGACTTTGCAATAAATCTAACAAACCAGCCGCTTCAATAACAGTCACGAGTGTTTTGAAAGAACCGGCATGGGTGGCAGTCTCGACAATATCAGCCATGATGTTTTTCAGGAGTGCAAATAGCAGAAAATGAATCAGAGGCGACAATCATTTTAGCAATTTACAAATAGCAGAAAATGAATCGGAGGGATGATGATTATTTGAGCCATTATAAGTTAATTGGGTTGCAGGCGCTCAGGGCCTGGGGCGATCGACCTTTTTAGCTTATACTTGGCTCGCCTCCTCCCCCTTGCGGAAAAACTGCTTTAAAATCTCTCCGGGTTTTCTGTCCCAGGTGTCGATATGTTCGTAAATTAAGCCGTCTTTATCCAGTTTATAAGTAGAGTAGCCGTTGAAGAAGATGCGAGCTTTCCAGGGAACCCGTAGGACGCCGCGAACAGTCCAATTTGCCACAATAGTATCAGGGGCTGTTTGACTTACGTCGTGCAGGTCGAAGTAAATCTCGTTAAAGAATAACTGCCCGTGAAATCGCAGAGTCCAAAAGATAATGCGATAGTTGATTTTTCCTTTAAATTTGTTAACAGGATCTTGAAAATAAACATCTTTTGTGTAGATGTCATAGGAGATGTCTTTCTCAAACAGGGTCGGCAGATCCGATTTCAGGGTGTCTACTGCTTGTTCTACCTGCATTTGATATTCGATCGCGCTCAAGCTACCACCTTGTGACAGTATTAATTTATAACTTTAAATGAATAATCTAGATCTGCAGCGGGATGAGCCAAAAATTGATACTTCATCCAGCTCTAATCTTACCTCTAATTATATTGTCCGCGCCGGCCTTTATGCTGACCTGGGCTTGCGACATCGAAACCTTGGCACAGATTTGACAAAACACCCCCACTCCTCTGACATTCTCGTAGAAATCAACAGCGGCAAGCTGTTGATGGTAGATAGCCGTCGCCGGAACGGTCTAATTTTGATTAAACGCTTCCACGCGGAGTTTGCTGGGCCTGGGGCTGCCGTTGGGGGTGCTTTTGATGTTGACTCTCAGCAGGCGATTCCCGTGGGGGATTTTTGTTTGGTTTGCCCTCAATCTCCCGAAGAAAGACAGAAAGCTTTGGGAATTCGGCGACAGTGGGTACGGTTAATGGAACAGTTAACGGCAAAGCCGACAGCTTTGGAACGGGCACAAATGGTTTTAACTCAGTTTGAACAATATTTGGATTCGGAAACGGTGACAGAAATTCCCGATGAAGCTTTGGCACTTTTAGTAGGCGTATTTCCCCAGACTATTCGATCGGCCCGACAGATTGATAATTAAAAATGGCATGGTAATTTGCTTGAAATCATCCCCTTTTTAAGGAATTTTGTCAATTCAAAATCGCTGCGATTCGATCGACTGTGCGCTGATTTTCCTCGGGACTGCCCACCGTAATTCGCAAACCTCCCCCAGTATGGCGAATTAAAGTACCTCGCTCTTTTAGCTGCTGCATGATTTGTTGGTGTTCCTGTTCGGCAGATTCGCCCTCACTAGCTTTCACCCGCAGGTAAACGAAGTTAGCCGCACTCGGCCAAACTTGCAATTTTTGATGCTGAGTTAGCGCTGCAATTAATTTGGCTCTTTCTGATAGAGTTTCGGGAATGGTTGCTAGCAATAACTGCCGTTGGGCTAGAGCCAACTCGGCTGCGGTTTGCGAAAAACTGGGGAGGTTGTAGGGGAGGCGGATTTTTTCTAAGGCGGTGGCGAGTTCGGGATGGGCGATCGCATATCCGACTCTCATTGAGGCCAGTCGAAATGCCTTGGAAAATGTGCGTAAAATTATCCAATTCGGGTGGTTGTGCAATTGGTCGGCTAAAGTATTTTGGCTGAATTCAAAATAGGCTTCGTCAATTACTACTAATATCTCTTCGGGTAAAGTTGACAACCATTCTATTTCATCGGTTGTCAAAGCATTGGCTGTAGGGGAATTGGGATGAACGACAAAGACGGCGCGCACGGGGGGATTTTGATTTTGGTCGTTAGCGCAGCCCTCGGAGAGGATCGCCCTTTTAGCCGCCTCGATATCGATTTCAAAATTCTCCTCTTTCCGCCCAACACTCACAACGGGAATGCCGAGGGCTTGGGCGATTATTCCATACATCGAAAAGGTGGGATTCGCTACCAAAATAGAGCCGGTACCGCCTAAACAAGTAGCTATTAAGATGGATCTAATTAGTTCGTCGGAACCGTTGCCCACAGAAATATTGTCGGCTGTAATGGCGGTTTTGGGCAGTGTAACCCCCCTAGCCCGGGGGGGACATTTAGGGATTCATTGACGTATTCGGCGAGATCCTCTTTGAGCGCTGCGTGGCCTCCGTCGGGATAGCGATTTGTCTCAATTAACTGCTGGTAAGTCCAAGCTAGCTTTTTTTTTAATTCCTCTGGCAAGTCGTAGGGGCATTCGTTGGTGTCGAGGCGATCGATCGCACTTTCCGAGTGCGCTGGTTCTCCTGATGTGCCGCCCGGATGGGGAGTGTATGCGGTAAGTTCGGCTAAGTCTTTTCGGATAAATGGAAGCATGGTATAATTTACTACTTTTTATTTTAGATAATTTGCTTACAAGCATCTGAACTTAGCATAGAGCTTGTTCTATCTCGAAAGCAAGAGGAGAGGCGGGATTTAGTTTCTGTCGATCGATTGATGCGTCGGCTGTGGCAAATTGATACTTTTAATAAAGTAACTGCTGATATTTGGAGACCCAGTATGAAAGTCAAGCCTTCCGCTCTATCTAAAAATACCGCTGCTACCCTAATAGCTTTGAGTTTGGCTGTTCTCCCTTCAGCTATGCCTGCCTCAGCTCAAACGCAGTCAGCTCCGGCACAGAATAATACTGATTCTTCTAATGGAGTTGTTTTAGACAGAACTCCCCTTCAAGAAAGCAAGGAAGACAACAATCATTGGGGTGCTTTGGGTTTATTGGGCGTCCTCGGTTTAGCGAATCTGTTTCGCAAGGATGAACCCAAACGCTACCGCGATCCGATGAACGAATAATTTTTTAAACGACGATCCTTTTCGGGGGTTCAGCTACCCCACAAGCCAAAAACCCAATCAACAGTGGTGGATTCAGAAACCGGGTTTTTACCGAAAGACGGGATTATTGCCTTTAATCCCAGCAAAAAATCCGGTTTCTTTGATTATTGATGGGCATTTTGACCACACCGTTTATTCAATCGCGCCACAAAGCAATCCCGCCCAATAAACCGCTCACATTTGGTACTATTTTAACCTGTGGCGGTAACTCAAAAGCAATCTTTTTAGTATTGCCGCCGCCGATGTAAATGCGATCGCAGTTAAAGAGATTTTGCACAGAGGTGAGCGCTTTTTCTAGACGGCGATTCCATCGTTTGGAACCGACTGTATCTAATGCCGATCGCCCTAATTGCTGTTCGTAAGTTTCCCCTTTGCGAAACGGGTGATGTCCTAATTCTAAATTGGGCACCAAGATACCATCGACAAATAAGGCAGAACCGAAACCTGTGCCCAGGGTAATTACTAATTCTACCCCCGTCCCAGCAATTGCTCCCAATCCTTGAATATCGGCATCGTTAGCCACTCGCACAGGTTTTCCCAAGCGATCTTTGAGGGTAGTTTCTAGGTCAAAATCTATCCAAGAGGGCTCTAAATTCACTGCGGTTTTGATGACGCCTAGACGCACGACGCCTGGGAAACCGACGGATACTCGGTCAAATTCCCCTTGTCCGCTTGCTAAAGAGGCGATCGCCTCTAGTATCGGTTCCGGTTTCGGTGGTTGAGGCGTTTCTAAACGGCTGCGTTCCGTTTGGGGTTGGCCTTCATTGTCCAACACCATAACTTTGATGCCACTTCCGCCAATGTCAACGGCTAAGGTGCGAGTCGATCGATCTTGTTCAGTCATTTGATTGTTAAGACTTGCAAGTTGGTCAAATTTTAATTTTTGAATTGGCAAAACTTTTGAATCGCTTCCCACATTTCCGCTAGGACATTTCCCAAAGAATGATCATCTTCTAATTCGATTAATTGCACCCAGGGACGGTTAGCGGCAAAATTTCTGCTAGCTTGAATCGGTATTATTGTATCATGCTTGCCGTGAAGAATTAACGTAGGCACGGAACGCATTAATTTTTGTTCAGGGTATTGAGCCATATCTGCCAAAAACTGATAATGCAGTGGCAGATAACCCTGTTCGCCGTAGTGGTAAACGGGCAGATATTTCTCAGACTGCCACTTTTCTAACTGTTGCTGTCCCAACAGTGGCAGCCAGTGGGAGATAAATTCAAAAGCCGGCGCTAACAAAACTATTTGCTGTACTGACAATTGTCGCTGGGCCAACCAAGCCGCTGTCAGCCCCCCAAAACTCGACCCTATTATGGTGACTTCCCCGATATTTTTTACATTTTCTGTGAGAGATTGAGAGGATTTGGTTGGCAAAAATTCTGTTTCTATTTGGTTTAATTGGCGGCTGAGAGTGAGCCCCGAAAAATCCTTTTGATTGAGATCAGGAGTCTTTAGGTCAATTCCTAGGTAAGAAAAGCGATCGCGGAAATATTTAGCCTTAAGGGAATCGGGACTTGAAGCAAATCCATGTAAATAAATGTAACTCGAATCGTTATGTAGATTCATCCAGAAATTTTTATGAGACTTCTCAACTAATTACTGTAACTTAAAATGAGTTATAAAAAAAATCCGACACTAACTCCAAGAAAATATATACTGATATTCGGAATATATCAAGCACTCGCACGCATTTAAATTGTTTTTTTTAGACTGGTTATAAAAAGATAAAGCAATCGCCTCGACTTAAAATTTTTGTGCTTTTGAATTGCTTTTTCGGAGAGACTCAACTATCGCATAGATTACATAAAACCTGCCTTTATCGAAGCCTGAATTTATTAACATTTACCTGCGTACAATGAATCGCAGAGTGTGATAGGCGCACCCTGCGATTCGCTCAAAACTACTCGTCAATTACTGCGCTTTTTGACGGTTTTGCATCCGGTTTTTAGCATTTTGTCGGCGCTGCTGCATCATTTGAGCTAATTGGCTGCGCTGTTCGGCTGTGAGCAGTTCTCGCATTGCGAGTGTACTTTCAAATCGAACCTCTTCCAACTGCTGCCTCAATCCGATGATTTGACGGTGTTTTTCACGAATTTCGCTGGCATTTGCCGTGCCGGACATCATCGTGTCCAATTCTTGTCTGGCTTGGCGGACTGCTTGCATCCGCTGGGAAACTTGGTCTTTGTACCGCTCGCGAACTGCCTGCATTTGCTGCTGTTGGTCTGCGCTTAAATTAAGTTTCTCGAACATCCCACCTTCCCTGCCAGCGGGTCGATTGGGACGCTGGTTTTGGGCAATTGTTTCCGCTTCTAGCGGATTAGGAACTGCTATTGCTGCGACTGTGCTGCCGAGAGTCAGCATTAAAACGGCTAGGGCAGAAATACGACGAATTGACATGAAAATTACCTCTTTGATATTACTTATTTGTTGGCGGTTCACTGTCAGCACCAGGGCTGAAAGTCAACCAGTCTGTTTGTGAGCTATCCGTCATAGTTTCTTGGGGAGAGTCATGGAGAACACCCTCCCAGTTAGTAACTAAAAATGCTTCTAACTTAGCTATTTCCTCATCTGGCAATTGTGCAGTCTGAAACGGACGGTAGCCCGACCAAAAAAATAGCAGGCTAGCAGCAATCGCAGACGAGAAAGCCCACTTAGAAACAGAGGATATTTTTAACCTGTCACCAGACTTAGCTGAGCCACTTAATCGCGTTTTTTCCCGGTAGGTTTCATGGAAAACACTCGCCTGATTACTTTCTATTGCTGCTAGAATTTTTTGCTCTAAATCTGGTGCAGCTTCAGGAATATTTGGGCGATGTTGCTTCAAGAAATTTACTAACTCTTGGTCGCTGCTGGGGTTATTCATAGCTCGCTGACACCTTCTTTTTGCAAAAATTGCCGCACAGCATTTCGGGCATAAAACACGCGAGATTTGACAGTACCCGCCGGCAGTCCCAAAATTTGGGCTACTTCTTTTTGCGGGATGTCTTCTAGGTCGTGCAGCACCAAAACGCTGCGGTGTTCAAAGCTCAATTGCTCCAATCCTCGCTGCACTAAATCTTGATAGTGCAACTGCATCAAGTCCGATGTATTATCTTTGAGAATAACCCGCTCCATTGTTTCTTGATTTTTGAGTTGGGAGTCAAAAGAATGCTGTTTAGCAAATGCTTGTCTTTGGTCGGAAGCCACATTCCAAGTGATTCGATAAAGCCAAGTAGAAAAGTTTTCCTGGTGCTTGAGTTGGGGCAATCCTTTCCAGACTCGCAGGAATACTTCTTGTGCTAAATCGTCAAGAAGCGAGGGGCCGCAGAGTTGGTAAAGGGTTGACCTGACTTTGTGTTGGTAGCGTTGGTAAAGGTAGCGAAAGCAAGTGCGATCGCCCTTTAAACATTGAGCAACTAAGTCCGAGTCGGAACAGTCATCGGTTAAAACATTGGCTGACACACCTAACACCTGTGAAGTCTCCCCCACCAGTTCGTTATCTGAAGTGTTTAGACAGGGCGATCTCGAAAAAGGTTCAAATTACTTAAAATAATATTTTGAGCATGAATCCGCTTGGAGTGGAAAACTGCACCAATGTCAGTAACAGGCAAGATGCCTGTTCCACAAAAATTAAATAAATTTTCTTGTGGGGAGTAGGGGTTGGGCTTCTAGCCTGCCCCTAACAGGCAAGATGTCTGTTCCACAAAAATTTAATTTTTTTGTGGGGAGTAGGGTTGGCTATGGCGGCAAGTCCCAAATATCGATTCTAACTATTTACAGCATTTTTCCAATATGTATAAGTTTTTAAACCAATAATTTCTTGATTTTCATTATATATCTCATCCAAACATCTAAAAAGAGCCAAAGCATAATTCTTCAATCCCAACTCTGTCAAACTTGTAAGAATCCTAGTCAGCCGCAGGTAGTTGTGATTAAAGGGTTCAATCCACTCTCTTTTTCTTGACAAATATTCGTCTGATTTGGCAATTACTATTTCTGCGTTTTCCCCTTCGCGGCATTCCAGCCCGTAAAATGCCAGCATGACTTTTAGAGATTTGACTAAGCGACTTCTCAACTCTTCACTTGTTCTAAAAGCTTGAATTACCTCATCATTTAAAGTAGGAGCAGTGGAATTAAAGCGGCTCTTTTCTCTCAGCGGAAACAGCCATTGAATGTAATTGTGCACGGATTCCAGCTTCTGGTAATCCCACGACCAAATATGGTCGAGCGCCCGACCTTGTGAATCAGGCTGCTGACCGAGATAGAATGCTAAAATTTTGTTTTGTTTGGTTGAATTACTCATTAATAAGCTGTTTTGTATCTAAATTGTATTTTTGGGCGGGCGGGACGCCCACCCCACAACCAGAAAATTAAATTGTTTTGTGGAACAGGCATCCTGCCTGTTCTTCAAAATAGTTTTCTTGAGTCAGTTTTAACCGACTTTAGCTATTAGCCAGGGGTTTAAACCCCTGGCTGCTTCGCCCGCTTTACCGCAAAGTAACAAACTCTTCAGCAGTCGATGGGTGAATGCCAATAGTCGCGTCGAAGTCTTTCTTCGTAGCTCCCATATTAACAGCGATCGCCATTCCTTGAATAATCTCGCCCGCGTCTTTCCCAACCATGTGCACGCCCAAAACTCTGTCAGTATTAGTTTCAACGATTAACTTGACAAAAGTTTTCTCGTCTGCACCTGTCAAAGCGTGAAACATCGGCCGAAACTTGGCTGTGTAGCACTTAATTGAGTCGGGAAACTTTGCTCTAGCCTGCACTTCGTTTAAGCCGACGCTACCCGCTTCCGGCTGCGAAAATACCGCTGAGGGTACATTTTCGTAACTGATTGCTCTCGGATTGTTGCCAAATTCAGTATCTGCAAAAGCGCGTCCTTCGGCGATCGCAATTGGCGTTAAATTGATGCGGTTGGTGCAATCTCCGACAGCAAAAATGTGCGGCTGACTGGTGCGGCTGTCTTTGGTAACTGCGATCGCACAATTATCGATTTCTACCCCCGCATTTTCTAAAGCCAATTTGTCCAAGTTGGGCAAGCGCCCGGTAGCGCACAACAGCGCGTCTACTACTAGCGTTCCTTCGGATTTTCCCGACAAAGTTATTTTTAAGCCTTCTGGAGTTTTCTCAATGTGGTTGATCGAGCTTTCGGTCAAAATGTTTATTCCGTGCTTAATCATTCCTTCTTGCACGTTGGTGCTAATTTCTGTGTCGAAGTCGTTCAAAATTAACTCGCTGCGGATGATTTGAGTTACTTGGCTTCCCAACCCATTCATAATGCAAGCAAATTCGACGCCGATGTAGCCGCCCCCCCAAATGGCAAACCGTTTTGGCTGCTCTTTTTGGAGGAAGATTTCGCGGGAGGTAATCGCGTGTTCGATGCCGGGAATTGGGACTCTTCTGGCTTCTCCGCCGACTGCTATTAAGATTTTGGCTGCGGTAAATTTTTTGTCACCAACTTCGACGGTATGGGGGTCAATAAATTTGGCGTATCCTGAGATTAATTCGACTCCGGCTTTTTCGAGGAAGCTGATGTGCAGTTTGCTCAGCCGCCGCACTTCTGCATCTACTGTGGTGATGAGTTTTTCCCAATCGAAGCTGCTTTCTACTGGACTCCAACCGTAGCCCACCGCATCTTCATAAAGGTGCGAAAATGTTGAGGCGTACACCATCAGTTTTTTGGGGACACAGCCGCGAATTACGCAGGTTCCGCCTACTAAGTCATTTTCGGCGATCGCCACTTTTGCGCCGTAGGATGCTGCTCGCTTGGAACTCGCTAATCCGCCGGAACCCGCACCTATCACAAACAAGTCGTAGTCGTATGTCATAATTGTCTGTACCTTTTTATCGCCAACTTACCAATTTTACGCTTTACTTTTCTTAATGATATCTCAAAAATTTTTTGTTTTTTTTGGGGTCAACTACTTTACTTTTTGCCATTTACCAGGTACTATTAAACAATAGGAATCTGTGCCTTAATATAAAATTGCTCACACTCCCATTATTAGAGTATAACACAAGCAAACGACAAAAAAAATATAAAAATTTTACTCTTTTGAGAGCGCTACCAAGAAGGAAAGACCTAATTGTCGATCGCTCGTTATAGCCGAGTCGAACTCCCGTAAATCCCTGTAAAAAAGCGCAACTTTGATGCTCTTCCCGATTTTTAAGGGGTAGTAGGGGGCAACAATCAGGGGGGATCGGGGCTAATCGCAGCGCAGCGATAGAAAACTGATACTACCCTAACCTATCGGGCCAATCAGGGGAGATTATTACCCTACAGTTTTGGAGAATTTCATCAATCCTTGATAATTGCTATATTATAAAGATAAATTAATTCTCGGGCTAGCTTTATGATCGAGTGGCTGGTACTCTGGGGAGCAACGGAAGCAGTAGGCATTCTCGTTAAACCCATATTAGAAGATTTAGTCAAAGACGGCGCGAAGGATTTTGCTAAAGATTTTTTTAAAGATTCCCTGAAAAACGTCTTATTAGGCGAAAAAGACCCGCGAAAAGTCGCAGCGGGCCAAGCGATCAAAAAGTTTCTGGAGTTGGTGCAACGGCAGTTAAAAAACGGCAGCCTTTCCCCCGAGGAAAGTAAGGGGTATATTCAAGATGTTAAACAGTTTATCAATAACAAGTCTGTTAAGGAAATTTTGGGCAAGGCTTTTGAGAGCGATCGCGAATCTCTCGATGCAGAACTTCTGGAACAAACCTGGAATCAACTAGATTTAACTCCTTTACCAGGAAGATTTAAGTGGGAAAGAATCGCTAATCAGTATCTCGAAGAAGTTCAAGGAATTCTCTTTGACTCAAAAGACTTGCGCGATATCTTGAATGCTCAAAATCTGGAGAGAATTCAGAAAAATACTCAAGAAACGGCGGGGATTATCCCCGAATTTGACTTGAGGCAATATCAAGAAGCTCTGTGCGAGCGTTACAGCAATCTCAATTTAAGCAGCGTCGATCCCAATACCTACGATTATCGGGAAAAACTGAAGGTTTGGCAAATCTTTATTTTCCAAGATGTGCGATCGATTTACGAATCATTTGTGCCCCAAGCTTACGAAATTCCTAAAGAACATCAACGGCGGCTGCAAGACAGCAATCAATTAGACGCGATCGATCTAGAAAATTTAGAGAAATATCGGCGCGGTTATTTTTCTCAGCCGATCGTACCCGTGTTAGATATTATCAATGACAAGCAAAAGTATCCCTACATTGTTATTTTAGGCGATCCGGGTTCTGGCAAGTCTACTCTGTTACAATATTTAGCATTAAACTGGGCGAGATCGCCCTTAAATAGCGTGACATCTCTGCCGATTCCGCTGCTAATAGAATTGCGGACTTACATTCGCAGCGGGGAATCAGGACATTGCAAGAACTTCCTGGAATTTTTCCATCAAAGTCCCGGTTCAATTTGTCACTTGAATCAGCATCAATTGCAGGAACAGCTTAAAGCAGGCGATGCTGTGGTGATGTTCGACGGGTTAGATGAAATTTTCGATGCCGGGAAACGAGAAGATGTAATTACGGCGATTCATCGGTTTACCAATGAGTATCCCCGCGTGCGAGTGATTGTCACGTCTCGGATTATTGGTTACAAACCTCAACGGTTGCAAGATGCAGAGTTTCATCACTTTATTCTCCAAGATTTGAACGCGGAACAAATTCAGGATTTTGTTGGCCGCTGGCACGAATTAACTTTTACTGATGTTGGGGAAAAAGCGCGAATTCGCGATCGCATGAAAAGAGCATTAGCGTATTCATCAACGATTCGAGATTTAGCTGGAAATCCTTTATTGTTAACGATTATGGCGATTTTAAATCGCGGGCAAGAATTGCCGAGAGACAGGGCGGAACTTTACAATCAAGCTTCGCGGGTATTGCTGTATGAATGGGATGTAGAAAGGTCTTTAGTAGAGGATAGCAGGCTCGATCCGAAAACTATTGATGCTAAAGATAAGCAAGAAATGCTGCGGCGAGTCGCTTACGAAATGCAAGCCGCACCTGAAGGCTTAGCTGGCAATATTATTAGTGCGGGAGATTTGGAGAATACCCTGACAGCATATCTAAAGAATAAAGATTTCGACAAACCGAAAGATCGGGCAAGGTTGATAATTTATCAACTGCGAACTCGCAACTTTATTTTATGTTATTTGGGTGCGGATAGTTACGGATTTGTGCATCGAACTTTTTTGGAATATTTCTGTGCGTCGGAGGTGGTATATCGATTTAAAAAAACGCGCCCACTTTGTTTAGATGAGTTGAAAACCGAAGTTTTTGGCAAGCACTGGGATGATGAATCTTGGCAGGAAGTTTTGTGCTTGATTGCGGGATTGATTGATGGAAAGTTTACAGGGAAATTGATTAAGTTTTTGAGTGAGCAGGATGGGGAAGGGCAAAAGTTCCGCAATCTGTTTTTGGCGGCGAAGTGTTTGGATGAGGTGAGGGATAGAAATGTGATTGCTGCGGTTGAGAGTCAATTGCTGGAACGCTTAAAAGAGTTAACAAAGTATGACCTCAATGACTATCATTTTCGTGATACAAAAAATATCAATCTAGTTAGGAAAATTCGCACTCAAGCAGTAGCAGCAGTAGCAGCAACTTGGAAAGATGACCCGGAAACCTTACCTTGGCTCAAGCAACGCGCTCAATTAGACGATAATTGGGATGTGCGACGTGGCGCAGTCCAAAAATTAGTACGGGGGTGGAAAAATGACTCCGAAACCTTACCTATCCTCAAACAATGCGCTCAATCTGACGCTAATTGGTATGTGCGCTCTTCAGCAGTCCAAGAATTAGTACGGGGGTGGAAAGATGACTCGGAAACCTTACCTTGGCTCAAACAACGCGCTCAATCTGACGCTAAGGGGGATGTGCGCTCTTCAGCAGTCCAAGAAATAGCACGGGGGTGGAAAGATGACCCGGAAACCTTACCTTGGCTCAAACAACGCGCTCAATCTGACGATAATTGGGATGTGCGACGTGCAGCAGTCCAAGAATTAGCACGGGGGTGGAAAGATGACCCTGAAACCTTACCTATCGTCAAACAACTGGCTCAATTTGACGAGAATTTGGCTGTGCGCTATTCAGCAGTCCAAGAATTAGTACGGGGTTGGAAAGATGACCCCGAAACCTTACCTATCCTCAAACAATTCGCTCAATCTGACCATAATTCGGATGTGCGACGTGCAGCAGTCCAAGAATTAGTACGGGGGTGGAAAGATGACCCCGAAACCTTAACTTGGCTCAAACAACTGGCTCAATCAGACCATAATTCGGTTGTGCGACGTGGCGCAGTCCAAGAAATAGCACGGCGGTGGAAAGATGATGCAGAAACCTTACCTTGGCTCCAACAACGCGCTCAATCTGACGATAATTGGGATGTGCGACAAACAGCAGTCCAAGAATTAGTACGGGGGTGGAAAGATGACCCCGAAACCTTACCTATCCTCAAACAAGGCGCTCAATCTGACCATAATTCAAATCTGCGAAAAACAGCAGTCCAAGAATTAGTACGGGGGTGGAAAGATGACCCCGAAACCTTACCTATCCTCAAACAACTGGCTCAATTTGACGAGAATTTGGCTGTGCGCTATTCAGCAGTCCAAGAATTAGTACGGGGTTGGAAAGATGACCCCGAAACCTTACCTATCCTCAAACAATTCGCTCAATCTGACCATAATTCGGATGTGCGACGTGCAGCAGTCCAAGAATTAGTACGGGGGTGGAAAGATGACCCCGAAACCTTACCTATCCTCAAACAACTGGCTCAATCAGACCATAATTCGGTTGTGCGACGTGGCGCAGTCCAAGAAATAGCACGGGAGTGGAAAGATGACCCCGAAACCTTACCTATCCTCAAACAATTCGCTCAATCTGACGATGATTCGGATGGGCGACGTGCAGCATTCCAAGAAATAGCACGGGGGTGGAAAGATGACCCCGAAACCTTACCTTGGCTCAAACAACTGGCTCAATCAGACCATAATTCGGTTGTGCGCTCTTCAGCAGTCCAAGAAGTAGCACGGAGGTGGAAAGATGACCCCGAAACCTTACCTTGGCTCAAACAACTGACTCAATCAGACCATAATTCGGTTGTGCGCTCTTCAGCAGTCCAAGAATTAGCACGGGGGTGGAAAGATGACCCCGAAACCTTACCTCTCTTCACACAAGTGGCTCAATCTGATGATAATCCTGCTGTGCGCTCTTCAGCAGTCCCAGAATTAGCATGGGGGTGGAAAGATCCCCTCAAAACCTTACCTCGGATCAAACAACGCGCTCAATCACACTATGATTCTGCTGTGCGAAAAACAGCAGTTCAAGAATTAGTACGGGGGTGGAAAAATGACCCCACAACCTTATCTTGGCTCAAACAACGCGCTCAATTTGACGAGAATTCTGTTGTGCGACAAACAGCAGTTCAAGAATTAGTACGGGAGTGGAAAAATGACCCAGAAACCTTACCTTTGCTCAAACAACTGGCTCAATCTGACGATAATTCTGTTGTGCGACAAACAGCAGTCCAAGAATTAGTACGGGGGTGGAAAGATGACCCAGAACTCTTACCTATCCTCAAACAATGCCCTCAATCAGATGATACTCAAGGTAAACAACTCTCCCTGTTTTCCTAGGAAAAGTTGACCGAATTAGAGAAGCTGTAATCTCAACAAAAAAAGTATCTACAAATTATGCTAGTTCAAAAAATAGTATAATTAATATCAGATAGTTCTCGGAGACAACCACTATGCAAGTCACGACCGAAGAAATTATTTATCCATGCAGCGACGGTCAACCAATGGCAGATAGCACAATTCAATACAAATTAATTGTCAAAATCAAAGAAGGTTGCGAATCGCTGTTTAAAAACCACCCAAACGTGTTTGTAGCAGCCGATTTACTGTGGTATCCAGTTGAAGGTAGACCAGACATTTCTCAAGCACCCGATGTCATGGTAATATTTGGCAGACCAAAGGGCGATCGACGTTCCTACCTGCAATTTAACGAAGATAATATTGCTCCCCAAGTTGCGTTTGAGATTCGCTCTCACAACGATAGACAAACCAAGATGTACAAAAAACTTTCATTTTACAATCGCTATGGAGTCGATGAATATTACCTTTACGATCCCGAAAACAACGATTTGAGCGGTTGGCAAAGAATTGAAGGAAACTTAGAATTAATTGAGCCGATGGAGGGCTGGGTAAGTCCGAGATTGGGAGTGCGATTTGATTTGGGCGAAGCTGGGTTAGAAATATATCGACCCGATGGACAAAGGTTTCTTTCCTATGCGGAATTGGAGGAACAGGGGGAATTAAACCGCCAGCGTGCCGAACAAGAAGCTCAAAGAGCCGAACAAGAAGCTCAAAGAGCCGAACAAGAAGCTCAAAGGGCAGAACGTTTGGCAGCAAAACTGCGCGAATTGAACATCGATCCTGAGAGCATTTAAGCGACAAATAGTTTAATTTAGGGCTTACGCATCAAGACCACAGAAACCGCGTTTTTTATGGTTTATGCGCGCTGTAGCGAATGATTTTCGTGAAAAAACCCGGTTTCTCACCACCCTTGTGTAAGTCCCATAATTACAACTTGTCCGACTTGTTTAAAGTCGCGAAGCAATCTCCATTCTTCGGGATTGGTTCACTCCAATCCGCTGCATTTGCAATGACGCCTGATACTGAAATTAGCGTCCAAACGATCGCCCTTCCACCCGCCAAAATCGATAAGAAGTGTTAACTTAGTAGTTAGTTGTGTCGATCGCACAGAAAAAAAATGCCTGAACTACAAACCGATACATACCAAGACCTCGACCCGCAAGTCCTCTCAAAGCCCGTTGTTGTCGGTCTGGAAGAGGTAACAAAAGTTTACGGGATTGGCGACCTGGAAGTTCGCGCCTTAAACGGCGTCAGCTTGACCGTAAGACAAGGAGAATATTGCTCGATTATGGGCGCGTCGGGTTCCGGCAAATCTACAGCTATGAATATTATCGGCTGTCTCGATCGACCTACGAGCGGCAGTTACTACTTAGACGGCGTAGATGTCGCCCAAATGCCCGAAGAAGAATTAGCCGGAATTCGCAATTTAAAATTAGGTTTTGTATTCCAACAATTTCACCTGTTACCTCAATTGACCGCGTTAGAAAATGTCATGTTACCGATGGTATATGCCGGCATTCCCGCAGCAGAAAGACGCGAACGGGGAGTAGATGCTTTAACAAAAGTAGGCTTGGAAAGTCGGCTGCAAAACAGACCGAATCAACTATCAGGAGGACAGCAGCAGCGCGTAGCCATCGCCAGGGCTATTGTCAACCGTCCTGTATTGCTGCTGGCTGATGAACCTACAGGTGCATTGGATACAAAAACAACTCAAGAAGTAATGGATATTTTTACAGAATTCAACGAAAGCGGCATGACTGTTGTTATGGTAACGCACGAACCCGAAGTAGCACGCCAAACTCGCCGCGTTGTCTGGTTCCGCGATGGGAAAGTTATTCATAACAATCTCAACCCCGAAGAGCTTTCACAGGCCGTATTTTAGTATAAGAGTCTGCAAAAATTCGGCGATTGAAATCGCTTCCAGACAAACAAAGCCCACCTGCGCGGACTGTGAAGAATAGATAATATATCAGTCCTCATAGCGAGGGATTTAGCTATTAGACAGGGGTTTTCAACCCCTGGCGGACTAATAGACAAAACGCCAGATATGTGATTAATGAAAAGCACTCGGAAAAGCTTCCCAAACTCGATCGACAAAATCTCTAAGTTGCCGAGATGCGATCGCACCATCCTTTTTCTCAGCATCCAGAGAGTGCAACTCAGTCAACAGTGAAATTACCTCAGTATCAAAAGCCTCCCGAAACAAGCTCAGCGGCCAAAGCAAATCAGCACCATTTCGCAAATCGGATAAAGTGTATTCTGCCGATAAATCCTTCCCCGACGCCGATACAACTAACATCAAAGGGCGCACCCAACAAACTTGACGTGCCTCAACCACTTGGATCACCTCGGAATGCAGGCACGCATCTCCACATTCTAAACTAACAATTTGACCAGGCTTAAAGTTCAAAGCACAATCCATTAATGCTCACACTTAATACAGACATAACAAAGCAGCCAAATAAGTGCTGCATCTCTCCACAGCACCCGAAAACATTATATCATAATTCCTTCTTCCTTCTTCCCTCTTCCTTCTTCCTTCTTCCTTCTTCCTTCTTCCCTCTTCCTTCTTCCTTCTTCCTTCTTCCTTCTTCCTTCTTCCTTCTTCCTTCTTCCTTCTTCCTTCTTCCTTCTTCCTCCTTCCTTCTTCCGACTGCCATCGGACTGACATCGGACTGACATCCGTTACATCCGTTACATAATCCGTTGCCGAACTTCCTTCTTCCTGACATCCGTTACATCCGTTACATAATCCGTTGCCGAACTTCCTTCTTCTCCTCAACTTTCATCCAGCTTTTTAAGATCCATTTCGAGCTGGGCACTCAACAATCGTGCTTCTTTTTTACCACCGCCACCATTGGCATAATCCGCCACGGAAATCGGAGCACCGATCGCAATTTTTACCTGAGCACCCCATTGAGGAATACGGGGGCGATAGCGGATACTCATCGGTACAATTTTTACCCCCAAACCCGGTTTGCTCAACTCTGCTTGCATTGCCAAACGAGCCAATCCCGGCTTAATCGGATGAACTTCGCCATCCTGAAAAATGCCACCTTCGGGAAAAATCACCAACATTTCCCTGTCGAGGAGTAGTTCCACCCCATAACGGAGAGTGCCAATTGCCGGATGCTTGAGATCCACAGGAAACCCTCCCAAATTTCTGATGAACCAACCTTGCAGTCCTTTGACCTCATCAGCAGTTACCATAAACCGCAAATCGCGTCCAGTCACCTTCTGTCCAGTTGAATAAGGCATCATCAGGGCATCCCACCGGGAGCGGTGCGTAGGGGCTAAGATGACAGGCCCGTCTTTGGGCAAGTGCTCCTGTCCGGTTATCTCAATCTTGCCAAAATGAAACGGTAGGACAACATAGTGACCTAGCGGATAGAGCAAGGAGGTTAACCAAGGAGAAACGCGAGAGGTATTAGATGCTACCTTGGCAGGCATTGGCTTCACTAGAGATAATTTACTGGACTCAACGGCGATCCTGGCGGTGTGGGGCATAGCAATTAAGCTGCTTTCTCGAGATCTAAAATCTAAAGTAAGTGATTGGACAAATCTTTAGTTTTTGGGTCGGGACAGTTTTGCTATTGGCCTTGTACCGATCGAGCGATCGCGCCCGCAAGAGATCATCTCTAACAGGTAAAACCTCAGCCAACCGGACAGCACTAATACAGAGCAGTCGGCCGCCTGGAAAGCTGGAGGGGGCAATTACGGATCTATTATTTCAGTTAAAGGGTCAATTTCGATTAAACCTCGCCTAGAAGAGAGTAAAAAATTTTACCTGTTAAATTTTGCGGCGTGCTTCAAACCAAGAAAGCAACTGATCGCGGCAAACAGACTCCATAATACCGCCGAGCACCTCTAAGCGGTGACACGAATGCGCGCTATCGGGAATATTAGCTGCAGTCCGAATCGTGCCAGTTTTCGGGTCATCTGCTCCGTATACCAGCAGACCAATCCGAGCTTGGACGATCGCACCAGCACACATCGGGCAAGGCTCCAGGGTTACATAGAGCGTGCATTGGTTAAGATGCCAGTCTTGCAAAACTTGGCCGGCAGCCCGCAAAGCCAAGATTTCAGCGTGAGCAGTCGGATCGCAGTCTCGCTCTCGCCGATTTTGCGCTTCGGCAATCAATTTGCCAGTACGGTCAACAATGGTAGCACCAACAGGTACTTCACCAGCATCACCGGCTGCTTGCGCCAATTCCACAGCCCTAGCCATCCAGCGTTTGTGAATAAAATAAGTAGTATCACTAATAGACAACGGCTCAGTTTTGGAATTCACGTCATACCTACGTCACAGAAAAACTTAAGATCGAGAAAGAAAGTTACATTACAGCTTAATAGAAAGTCATTTTTAATTATGGACACCACCACGATCACCACTGAAATTGTTGAGCTGTTGTGCCGCATTACTCGGCAAAAGCTGCGCGAACAAGATATCACTCCTTTGGTAGTGTTTCTGACTGCTCTAATTTCCATCCTGCGCGGAGTGATGATTATTGACAGGACGATCGCAGTTGAAGAAGAAGAACGGCTGCAAAAGACTCTCAAAGCCTTTGCCAGCGGCGACCGCGATCGGGTAGAACTAATTCAGCGCCTTGTCAAAGGAGTCTCCAAACAGCAGGTTTACTTCAACCCCACGGAATTACTAACCCTGACAGCTTTCTTCTCAGAATCAGAAAAACTGTTGCTTATCGGTTCCGGCTATGAAATGTCAGCGGCCGACGGACACATCGATATGCGGGAGCAAATGTACTTACAGTCGATCGCCAATCGGCTCGGCCTCGACTCCAGACACATTGCAGTCATAGACACTTTATTTACTAAAGAAGGAACCCTCGACTCAGAAGCTTTTAGCGAAGTTCAAGCTTTACTCGATCCCAGCGAATTCGAGTCCCGCGATCCGGTATTTGGCAAAGCAGCAAAGCACTTGCTGAGTATTTTAGTCCGCAAATAATCCAGGGCATATAAATTTTGGGCCAGTAAAAGTAGTGAGAGAGGATTTCGAGGATTTGACGCTGTTTCCAATTGAGATGGGAATTGGGCGCTCTTACCCTCAAAAACCGGGTTCTTTAACCCCTACCAAGAGTGCGGCACGGAGTATGTTGGTGAAAAACCAGGTTTCTGCCTCAGTCCCGCTTTATTTTTTTTGCAAGAGTCGATCGACCCTTGTATCTCATTGAACCTAATCCATCTAAAATCTAAAAGCGACTTGTCGCTGCCTTGATAGACCCAGATCGGTCTCAAATCTAAAATTGATTAATTATGCAAATTGAATGGCAAACCGCCAAAACCTACGAAGACATTCTCTATCACAAAAGTGGCGGCACCGCCAAAATTACCATCAATCGGCCTCACAAACGGAACGCTTTCCGTCCCAAAACCGTGCAGGAACTGTGCGATGCCTTTACTGATGCCCGCGAAGATACAAAAATCGGCGTTGTCCTTTTCACAGGTGCGGGGCCTCATACAGACGGCAAATACGCCTTTTGCGCGGGTGGCGACCAAAGCGTGCGGGGTACGGCGGGATATGTAGATGAAGGTGGCATACCCCGGTTGAACGTGCTCGACTTGCAGAAGTTGATTCGATCTATGCCCAAAGTTGTAATTGCTTTAGTTGCAGGCTACGCAATAGGAGGCGGTCACGTTCTGCACTTAATTTGCGACTTGACGATCGCTGCTGACAATGCTATTTTCGGACAGACCGGCCCCAAAGTCGGCAGTTTCGACGGTGGTTTCGGAGCTAGCTATCTCGCCAGAGTTGTCGGCCAGAAAAAAGCCAGAGAAATTTGGTTTTTATGCCGCCAGTACAGCGCACAGCAAGCCCTAGAAATGGGTTTAGTCAACTGCGTCGTACCCGTCGAACAACTAGAACTAGAAGGGATTCAATGGGCGGCGGAAATTCTAGAAAAAAGTCCGATCGCGATTCGCTGTTTGAAATCTGCTTTTAATGCCGACTGCGACGGTCAAGCCGGTTTGCAAGAACTGGCGGGAAATGCCACTTTGCTGTACTATATGACCCAGGAAGGCGCCGAAGGCAAACAAGCCTTTTTGGAAAAACGGCAACCTGATTTTAGTCAATATCCTTGGCTGCCATAACGGAATGGAGAAATCAGTTTTTTTTGTGCGCTCAGATGAAAGTAGATGCTGCTGATTTTTATGAGTTAGTCAAGTCAAATGCACCCGATCGTCCAAAAGTGTCAGTATTGATACCAGTTCCCAAAAAGGACGAAACTGCTTTGTCAGATGCAAACCATGATAGCGATCAGTGATTCCCCAATCGAAAATCGAAAATGGTATTAGCTATCCTGCTGCGGACTAACTAAACTGATACTGCTGCTGCCGATTTTTCGGTTAACGTTGTGCCTGTAAGCTGGCAGGCATGACGCTCAGAAATAGTAACGGTGGCATCCTGCAGCGTCCGAGTCGATTCTTGCCACATTCCAATTTCTTCTATGTTTTCCCAAGATGACCTAAAAGGCGAAACCGCTAAAGCACAAGCTTTCCAGTGACTTTGAACCGGCCCGCTTAGTAGAGCGCAAACACCCCCGCGTCTGCCCTCAGGTGTATAGTGACGGCAGTGACCACAAGCTGAAGTTAAAGGTGAAGTTAAGGAGGTTTGCATAAAAGTTCTTAGGGAAATCATTTTCATCTCTAATTCTCCTTTGTAGAGCTAGCCTACCTTAGAGCCCCCCAGCCTTTATTCTGTCTGGCTTGTAGCGATCCCCGGAGCATAAGTAAATTTTATAATTTATTTATAATCTCGTTATATATAGAAACAATTAGCTCGGTACTGGCTCATTGTATAGGTAAAAACAAAGGTTAAAACTTTATAAAGCCGTCAGGGATCAATAAAAAGTACAAAAGCGGAACGACTATGAGAGTTTATAAATAAGCGGTAGCTCAGGATACAAAAACCTGCTGAGAGTTTCGGTAAGCTGCCTCGGGGAAACAGAAATAATTAAGTTTTCAAAGGAAAATAAAAAATAGCTGCCGACGATCGACAGCAGGCGATCGTGTCCCTGTTGCATGGACGCCAAAAGTAGCTAATCATAAAATAGGCAACTTTTCAAGCTTCTTGTTTATATCTACCAAAATTTTGGGGTGGGAGCCTCGCCCATAAGCGGGCGACTTTAAGGGGTTCTAAGAAATCCTTAGACGATTTGTAGACTTGCTGTATACTAAGTCAAAGAGGTGAAGCAAGTGTTTAATTTGACGTTTGAATTTAAGTTGAAGCCCACAGCGACACAAATAACAGTTTTTGAAGATTGGCTAGAACAGTGCCGCAAGGTGTACAACTATGCCCTAAGAGAACGCAAAGACTGGTACAACTCACGCAAATGTCAGATCAACTCTTGCTCCATTCGCTCCGAGTATATTATTACTGCTGAGGTGCCTAGACCAACATATTCAAGTCAGTGCAAGGCTTTAACAGCATACAGGAAGACCAGCCCCGCATTGCAGCGAGTCAACGCTCAGGTGTTGCAACAAACGCTGCGGAGATTGGAAAAAGCTTTCGTCAGTATGTGGGAGCAAAATCACGGGTTTCCTCGGTTCAAAAAACAGGGGGCTTTGAGGTCTTTGAGTTTCCCACAGTTGGGGGCAACTTTCCATCAAGGCAACCGCTTTAAATTGCCTGGAATTGGCTCGATAAAATTTTGTCAGTCGCGTCCCATCCCCCAGGGCGCAAGCGTCAAACAAGCTCGCGTCGTGAGACGGTCTAGTGGCTGGTATATAATGTTGACTTTGCAATGGGATGTCTCAATTCCCGATATCATTCCTCACGGCAATCCCGTAGGAATTGATGTAGGGTTGACTAATTTGCTTGCGACTTCTAACGGGCTTTTAATTAAAAGAACGAGGTTTTTTGCTGACGCAGAACGCAAGCTTAAATTGCTGCAAAAGCGCGTTACTAGAAAAAAAATCGGGTCAAATAATTGGAAAAAGGCTCAGAAAAAAGTCGCTTTGCTGCATGAATACGTGGGAAACTGCCGAAAAGATTGGCATCGCAAGTTGTCACATCAAATCTGTGATGACGCGGGTATGGTGTTTGTCGAAGACCTTAATCTGGTCGAACTGAAAGCGGGGACGTTAGGTAAGCACTGCTTAGATGCTGGGTTTGGGCAATTCTTCAACATATTGGAGCAAACTTGCTTTAAGCGCGGCGTGTATTTCCAGAAAGTAGAGGCTAAAAAGACTAGCCAAATCTGTCCCAATTGCCTTAACGAAACAGGCAAAAAAGAGTTATCAGAACGAACTCACTCGTGTCACAATTGCGGCTATACAACCGACAGAGATGTCGCAGCCGCACAAGTAGTGCTCAAGCGAGGACTTGCAGCCGTAGGACATACGGTCAAGATGCTTGCCGAGGGTAAATTCATTGGAATCCCTGCGAAGCAAGAATCCCCACGCCTTTAGGCCCGGGAGTGTCAAAATCAAAACATTAAAATTAATTCAGAGGCGGTAGGAGTTTTGCTAATGAGTAAGCGTTCTTCGGTGGAATCCCCAAATCATCAATCCTCTTCAACCCCAATCAAGCCTGCTTTGCAAGCAGTCCTGGGGAGTCTAGATGTAAACCTAGAAGCAGAATTGACAACATACAGAAGGCACAGGAGGCGCGCCGAACAGTGGGTGTCGCCCTCAGTTCGTACCGGCAAGCAAACAGCCACAACCGAGCAACAGCTAGCCCAAAATTTGGCGCCGGAGACTGCGGAGGAAACCCAGCAGCCGCTATCGCTGCCCCTATCCCTTGCGGGCACTCAGGGCGATGCCCCGCTAGCAACTACCAGGGGTGGCACAAAATTATCTAGCAGTGCCTTGGCACCCAACAATTATCTCGAATCAAGCGAAAAACTGATCGAAAGTTTGGACGAGTCAAAAGCTGAGCCTACGGTAGAACGCAGTTTAGCCGCCAGTTTGTTAACTCCCTTGGGACTGAGTTCGATGCTGCTGTTTTTGCTATCGTGCACAGCTTTGGGCTACGCAGTTATGTACCCGTCAAATCTAGTTAAGATGGCCGGCCTGAACCGTTTGCTCGATCGCAACGCACCCTCTTCAAGCGACAGTCCCGCCTCTACTTCCCCCTCAGATACCAGCACCAAGGAATTGCCGAAAGCTCCAAATCTGGTATCCAAAGAATTTGTCGAGCTAGATTTGAGCACTCTCAGCAATGTCCAGCCGACAGTCAGCCCGATTCCTTCCCCGTCACCAAAAGCCTCAATCCCGCCAACTCCCCCAGCGCCTCCGGGCCCCAGCGGGGTTGTGCCGATTCCTACAGAAGACGGCAACCCGCCCAGAGGCAGGGAACAAGGACTCAATAATCTGAGTACGGCTTTGCTTCCCAGTCCCAGCCCCAGCGCCGCCCAGCCTGTGCCGACTCTGCCGACACTGCCTCCAACACCCTCTCCAGCCCAGCCGACAGCCACATCCCCAGCAGCAGCATCCCCAGCAGCAGCATCCCCAGCAGCAGCATCCCCAGCAGCAGCATCCCCAGCCGCCGCATCCCCGCTGGGAAGGCCTACACGGGCGGCGGACGGTTTCTATTACGTTGTCACCGATTACACCGACGAAAAATCGCTGCAGCAAGCCAGAACCGCAGTTCCCGATGCCTACGTGCGGAACTTCTCAAAGGGTGTCAAGATCCAAATGGGGGCTTTGAACGATCCTGCTTCAGCAGAACGTTTGGTGAAAGAACTCCAAGAAAAAGGGGTGAAGCCACAATACTATCAGCCATAAATTAGGCAAAGACAATTAAACTGATGATCGGGGAGTAGGTGGGGCCGAGGCACGAACCCTCCGTTTCGCTTCACCCAACATTTGCTCAGTTTTGATGGGTAATGCTCGGGCCCTACCCATCCTAAAAATAATCATGATGACCTAACTTAGAGGGAATTAAAATTTCAAAATTAAAAATTAAAAAGACGATTGAGGAGTTTTCATTTTTAGTTTTTAATTTTGATTTCTGTGTCTTAATTCTAAAGTTGAAAATCGGGAGACTGGCAAAATGGGATTATTCGATCGCCTATGGCGAGTGATTCGAGCCAATATTAACAGTTTGGTCGGGGCGGCCGAAGACCCAGAAAAAATTCTGGAACAGGCTGTAATGGATATGCAGGAAGATTTAGTGCAGCTCAGACAAGCTGTGGCAGGGGCGATTGCAGCTCAAAAACGCACTGAACGCCAGTGTTCCCAAGCTGAGTCTACAGCAGCAGAATGGTATCAGCGGGCCCAGCTAGCTTTGCAAAAAGGCGAGGAAAATTTGGCGCGGGAAGCTCTGACGCGCAAGAAATCTTATCAAGAAACGGCCACGGCGATGAAAGCCAGTCTGGATCAGCAATCGGCTGTTGTGACTAAACTTAAAGAAAATATGCGGGCGCTCGAAAGTAAAATTTCTGAGGCAAAATCTAAAAAAGATATGTACATTGCCCGAGCTCGATCGGCGGCATCGTCGGAAAGGCTGCAAGAAATGATGGGCAATCTCAGTAGCGGCAGCGCTTTGAGCGCCTTTGAACGGATGGAAGAGAAAGTCATGCAGCTAGAAGCTCGCTCCGAAGCCATCGCAGAACTCGGAACTAATGATTTAGAAAAGAAGTTTCTCTCTCTCGAAGGTGCCGACGATGTGGATACCGAGTTGGCGGCGATGAAAGCACAAATGCTTCCGGGCAAGAATACACCCAAATTGCCGTCGAGCGAGCCGCCCGCATCCTGAACCCCAGGCAACAGAACAATAGTCGGGACAAGCAAAAACTTCTCAACAGCCTAGCTAGAGATGGCTCGAAGCCTGTTGGGGAATTCCCGGATCGAAGTTAAACTCAACTAGAACAGCAGGAGTCCCGTACTCTACCTGAAAGGTGAGTGTCGGGAGGAATGCGCGGCAGATTGAGGGGTTCGATACCCCGAAAGCTGCCAATACGCTACAATAGCAACAGCAAAACTTCACGCTTTGAAAAGGTCCCAAGTTCTTACAGTCTCTTGCAAATTGGAAGTATCGCAGCAGCAGGTTGAAAAGCTGAATGCGGTACTGACTGCCTTTGCAAAATGCTGTGAGTACGTGAACACCTATACACCCGAAAAGCTGACGAATCAGATTGCTGTTCAGTCCTTGATTTACAAGGAAGCGCGATCGCATTCTGGGCTGTCTGCTCAAATGACGATTCACGCAATTCGTAGAGTTTGCGCTAATCGCAAAACGGCAAAGCAAAAGGGTAAGCCCGTTAAGAAGTTTGCCCCCACTTCTGCCACTTACGACGCGAGAACTTTCACCTTCGGCGAATCGGATTGGTTGGTCAGCTTGACCATGCTGAAGGGCAGAGAAAAGTTTAAGCTGCACATTGGTAATTACCAAAAACACTTGCTGCAGGGACAAGACCCCAAAACGGCAACTTTGGTAAAGCGCAACGATGGTAGCTTTTATCTGAACATTCAGCTTGAGTCTGAGCCACCAGAGAAACAAAAGACTGATGATGTCTTGGGTGTTGATTTGGGACGCACAGACATTGCTTGTACATCTGCTGGAGAGAAATTCAGTGGCAAACAGGTAACACAAGCCAGAGACAGATATAGCCGTCTACGGGCTTCGTTACAGCGTAAAGCGTCCAAAGGCACAAGGTCTACTCGTAGAAGGGCGAGACAGATTTTGCAACGGTTGAGTGGACGAGAACGGAGATTCCAGACATGGCTGAACCATACCATCAGCTATCGACTGATCCAGCAAGCCAAGACATCAAATCAGGCTATTACCCTGGAAGACTTGACCGGAATCAGAGAGCGTACCAATGAACTGCCACGGTCTAAAACAGAACGGAGACGCAGCAATAGTTGGGCGTTCTACCAGTTGCGCCAATTCCTGACCTATAAAGGCGTGAAATTTGGCGTTGATGTAAGACTGGTTGATCCGCGCTATACCTCCAAAACTTGTCACTGTTGCAAGGTGATTGGCAATCGCCAAGGTAAGCGGTTTGAGTGCCTGAATGAGCGATGCGGATGGATTGGCGATGCCGATGTGAATGGAGCAAGAAATATTGCTACTTTGGGGCAGATCGTAAACCTGCCCGGAGGTTCCGAGATAATGTCCTGCTCTTTGCAGGAAGTTGTCTTGAGGGCTACTGAAAGCCCGCACTCTATGCAAAGCAAGAGTGTCGGGTAGTTTACTAGATAGGTGCATGAATAAGCTTGCCTGCATCACATTACTCGATCGCTTTAAACTGGATTTATCTGTCTGCAAAAATTGCCAAAAACTAAATCTCACTAAAAATCTGACAACAGTGAATTTCACAACTGCGGGCTAGGGCTATCAAGCCTGCTTTCCGCCTACTTCGTACACCTCACCCAGGAAAAATAGCATTATGGGATTATTTGACCGCATTAGCCGAGTCGTCAAAGCCAATCTTAACGATCTGGTCAATAAAGCTGAAGACCCGGAAAAGATTTTAGAACAGTCCGTTACGGATATGCAGGAAGACTTGGTGCAGTTGCGTCAGGCCGTTGCCAGCGCGATCGCTACTCAAAAGCGCACCCAGACTCAGTACAATCAAGCTGAATCTCAGTCTAACCAGTGGCAGCAGCGCGCTCAGCTAGCCCTGCAAAAAGGAGACGAGACTTTGGCCCGGGAAGCGCTAGTTCGGAAAAAGTCTCACGCTGAAACGGCCGCTACGCTGAAAGCCAGTCTGGATCAGCAATCGGCTCAGGTTGAAAGTCTCAAGCGCAACTTGATCGGTTTGGAGAGCAAAATTTCCGAAGCTAAGACTAAGAAGGATATGCTCAAAGCGAGGATATCCGCTGCTAAGGCTCAGGAACAGCTCAACAATACCATTGGCACATTGAATACTGGCAGTTCAATGGCAGCTTTTGATCGCATGGAAGAAAAAGTTTTGCAGATTGAAGCTCGCGCGGGAGCTTCGGCAGAATTGGCCGCCGGCGGCAGCAATTTAGAGGAACAGTTCCGCTTGCTCGAAAGCGGCGGTGATGTTGACGACGAGTTGGCTCAGATGAAAGCTCAACTGACCGGGGGTTCTGTGTCTCAAGGTCAATTGCCGGCAGCGGGTAAAACGGCAGCAGCTAGTAGCTCGGAGTCGAGTCCGGTGATTGACGCTGAGTTGGAAGAATTGCGATCGCAGCTCAATAAAATGTAGTAATCTCTATCCAAATTTACCTATTTCTCAGATCGCAGGTTTGATAGAATGCTCCGCCGACCTACAGGGCTAGCTTGGGAGGTCGGAGTTTTTTTCAGTAAGTGTTCAATACACAAAACAGGGTTGCTGTCAACTATCTTTATATTGAATTAAGGAATTAAGTCTTTAAAAAGTGATAGAGTAATTTTATTCCTTGCAAGAGAGCTAGCTTGGGAGCGAGGAGTTTTTTTCAGTAATTATTGAGTACACAAAACAGAATTGCTGTCAACTATCTTTATGTTGAATTAAGGAATTAAGTCTTTAAAAAGTGATAAAGTAATTTTATTCCTTGCAATTGCGCCGGCCACGCCTGAGCGTAAATGTAAATAACTATCAAATATCGCTAATCTGTCATGCCCGTGCAATTTTCTAGAGGCTTTTGTAAAATCAAGTTTTTCAAGGCATTAGCACTTGGTTTTTCAATTGCAGCTATTTACCCCGCACTGCTATCGGCTCTAAGTGTTAGCGAGTCGATGGTTGGTACCGACTCAGGGGTGCAAGCGCCAATTTGGCATGATAATTTACCGTCTCAATTAAAACTAAATCAAGAAATAGCAGAAGAGCGCGATCGGCTTCGTGATTTATTCTCGGGTTCAGAATTAGATAGAGGCAGTAAAGGGCAAGAAAATAGCATCCCGGAGTTGGATCAAACGACCCAAAGTGAGGCCTCAGAAACTCTCCCTCAATTGCCGAACCGAGGAGAAAATAGACACGAATTTCCGATTCTCAACCCGTGGTTGCAAAATCCGGCTCCCCTCCCATAACCCGCGCCGCCAGCACCTTTGCCTTCAGCTAAACAACTTTTGCCGCCCGCTGTTGCGGCGCCTGCAGAGCCTGCAGAATTGCTAACATTCCGGGTACGATCAAAGTCGATCGATTGGAAGTAGTTGGCAGTTGATTTACCGCGAGCCGATCGTGCAAAATCCGAGAAGAGAAATCGCGATCGGTATCGGTACCCGCAATCGAGAAAGCGATACATCTTTGCTGGGAAAGGATTTTCCGCTGTCGCCGGGAGCAGATGATCGGGGGTAGAACTCGGGTTGCGGCGCTGAGGCTGTTTCAGGATTTTACGAAGAGGCGAGAGAGAGATGTGTTGGTGGCGCGATCGCAGTTCATGGGAGTGGCAGCATTTGGCGTTACGGTGAGCAGCAGCAGCCCTGACAGTCGATTTTTAACTGGCTGGGTCAATTGCAGTATGTGCGTTTGTTGGCTCCTGAGACGCTGCTGCGGGTGCGATCGACTGTGGAATTGGCTGGGGCAGAGCTTTTGGCGATCGAACAATTCGCTAGAGGGGGCTGAGATATCTTGCGGGGTTACTGTCAGGATGCAATGCTTGGCGATAGCGGGATTTTTGATTCAGCCGATTTGCGGTATCCGATTTGGCGCGCCCCCGACAAACAACGAGTTTTGCCGGTGACGCCGTTTGGGGATTTTGGCAATGTTTGGAATCCCCGGGGAAGCGCGGTTTTGGAAGCGAATACTTTGCTGTCAGAGGGATTGCGCCTGTGATGGCTGTACGGCGAAAGGTGGAATACTTGCGGAGGCTGGGGAATTCCTTGGATTGATATTAAGTTGGGCGATCGAAGTTGGCAAGAGCGCCGGCTGTATTTTTCAATATAATTCAAACCTTTTGAGGAAAGCAGTCGTTTTGCCCTTGGCGGAACTGAGCAATTTAGCTATATAGTAATAAGTATCATTTGGCACTCATCGTTAGCTGCCAAAAGTGTATTTTACTGATAATTTTTCAATAAAACTATGTCTAAGGTGCGGTTGCTGCTTTTAAGTTCTTTTGCTGCCGGTTTTGGGCTTTGCTCAATCATTTTGGCGATGTTTACGATGACTTCCAGACTGTCGTTTATGTCTTTTTTTACCTTTGTTTTAACTTTGGTATTCTTTGGAATTAATCTGGTTTTTGCTTTGCATTATTATACATCTATTACCAAGCAATTGAGTATTAAGGGTAAAAGAAAAGCTCGAATTTAGCGGTTGTGAAGCACAAGCGGACGAAGGCATGAAGACCTCTGTATGAAATTTGAATGAAATCCAAGAAAACGCCTGGGGGTTAGGAAAACTATCGAGCTGTAAGCCATAATTATTTAAAGTCTAATTATTTAGGAGGTGCGATCGTGGTTATTGCTTCAACTAACCCGCTAAATCTTCCAGATGCGACAAAGACTCGCTTTACTCCAGATGAATACCGGGCGATCGAGGAAACTGCTGAAGAACGTCACGAATACTGTAACGGAGAGATTCTCGCTATCTCAGGTGGTTCAGAAGTCCACAGTGCGATCGCCTGTAACTTGTTAATTTACTTGGGATTTTTGCTCAGAGACACCGAAGATCGAGAACTTTGTGTTCAAGGTCTAATTGAGATTGTGCTTAATATTAATGCCTATATGGGTGTGAATCGGCTTTTCATCCCATGAGGGGGGGTCGAAATTGTTGAAGACGTGCGATCGCACTTTGATTGCCAATAAATGTAGTGTTTAAAACGTGATACCCATGTTAAAAGAATTAAAAACCATTACTCTTGCAACTCTGCTGGTATTAGGAACAGCTAAACTGGGTTCTACTGCACCTCTACCAAGTCCTAATAATCAAGGGGATTATATAGGAAGAACTTCTCATACTTATTGGGAAGTAGTAGACTCAGACCCAAAGGGGTTAAATTGTCGCATGAATTCTTCTTTTGAAGAATTTATGCGTGTTGACAACCGCACTCCATTTGATGTTTTTAATTGGTCTGTAGTTGGTGTTTTAAAACAGGGACAGCGTTTTGAGAGCTTTCCTGGTAATGCTGGTGTTACTTTCCGTGATACCAGGGGTTTACCTTGGCTTTTTGTAGGAAAAACCTACACTGCTGGTGCGGCGCAAGGTTGTTTTATTCGCGCTAATAGTCAATTTGTCCAACCAATACAGATGTCATCGACTCGCGTACAACCCCAAGCGAGTCAACCGCTTACAAGTTCCACAGCGCTGCCGATGAAGCTTGGTTTTGACGAAGGATTTGGATCGATTGTAGTACCAGAAAGCGATACCACAGCATCGGCGTATGGAGGACGCTTAAGGCGATATGATGTTCACATTGCTAAAATGTTTGAAGTAACTCACTTTATGTGTCAAGAGGGGACTTTAACACCCGGTATTACTTGGAATTACGCGGCTGGAGGTGGCAGGATTAATATGGGAAGTTTTGAAATAACCTGCCGACTTGCTAATCAAATAGCTAGTGCCTATGGTTTAGGTAAATCAGAACCTACGAATGTGACTTTTTCGGCTGGTGAAATTGGTCGCCCTGATGTCAGAAGTTTCAACATTCCCATCCTAGATATTACAGGTGATAAAGTACCACGCTGGGTAAGTTTTGTGCAGGGATTTCAACCAGTGAGGAGGTAGGGCTAACACAGATAATATGCTCTACTGTAAACAAAAAGCGCCCCTATTACTAGGAGGGTTTTTTGTCAATCAAAAGCTAAAACTTAGCCATTGATAGAAGAAGCAACCATTGCTACTGGGGTGACTTCACTTGCAGCCCAATCAAGCGGGAAGTTGTGAGCATTGCGCTCGTGCATCACTTCCATACGCAAGTTAGCGCGGTTAATCACATCAGCCAAGTATTGATGACACGACCTTGAGAGTTGATAATGGATTGGTTGAAGTTGAAGTTGCTAGGTCGATCGAGATGACAGCTTAATTATGCCCGCACCAACTCCAACCGATATCGGTACAAAGCCACAGGATGCCCCCCAGCAGCAAAATAATCCGGGTCTTGCGGCGACAAATAAATCGCTGTTACCTGATCGGCCTCAATTCTTTTACTCGCAGAATCGCCATTTTGTCCGCCTCCAACAACTCGATAAGCCGTTGTTGTCTCCACCTCGTTTAAATAAATATCAGACTCTCCCCGAAAAATCTGCTGAGAAATCTCTGTAGACACAAACTCGCGAGGATTCGGCGTCTCAGTTCCCCGACTGGTAACAATCGAAATTAATTGGCGTTCCCCTTTCAAAACAGTAATTTGGCGGTTGGGATTGGTCGGATCGACTTTCACTGAAACTATGCTACTATCGCCTAAATAAGCCTTGGCAATATTCAAACCGTTAAAAGTGCGATCGGCTACAATCTTTTGAGCGTTTTTAAATGTATAATTAGAAATCAACCCGAGATTTTTTTCAGGTTGAAATCGCACTTTAAATAATATCGGCTGCTGCAAATACTGGCGGTTGCTTTCAAACCCTGGCGTGACAATATTTGGCGCTAAAGGAGCGGCTAAATCTACCAAAGTGCTAGCAACATTCCAATTCCCCGCCATCCAGTCTGGATATACCAAATCTCCCTTAGCTACAGCGATAGGAGGCTTGCTTTCCCAATTGGGAAAACTTGATAGGCGATCGCCCAAAACCCCCGCTCTCGCAACGCCACCCCACAGCAGTACCGCCAAAACCAGACAAAAACCCCAAATTACCTTCATACCCAATTACATTCAAACAACTAACTTTCTCTTTCTCTTCTTTCTCTCTTCTTGCCGTTCTCTGCGCCCTCTGGGGTTCATTAATTCAAAAATTAGACAACTAATCAGTTAAACATCATATTTTATACCATTTTCATAAACAGGCAAGATGCCTGTTTATGAAAATAAATGTTCTACTTGTGGGGAGTAGGGGTTGGGCATCCTACCCGCCCCCTATCTGCAATTCAAAGGTGGAAAAACCTATGTTTTAAAGCGCCTCAACAGGTGCGGGTTCCCAAACTTCCCCGTATTTTTCCTTCAACTCATGCCAATTTTCCACCTGTCCGGGTTCGTATTCCCCCGGCTTTCCCCACTGCAAAAACGCGCTCAAAGCAGCCTCATTTTGTTCGTCCAGAAAACGGATTGCATAAGTAGTGAAATTGCCTCTTTTCGCCTCACCCGTTTCAAACTTCACCTGTTTTATTTTGTCCATATTTAGGTGAAACTCAAATATTTCGGCGTGCATATTCGCATACTTTCCCTTCGGCAACTCCGCATAAAACAGCTTGCGAATTGAACCGCGCACTTCCAGCACAGCCGCGCTGCTAGTCACGATTAAACGCAGCGTTCCCAATTGTTCGCAAGCTTCCAAGAATTCTTTCAGATTCGCAGTCATATCAATTTTGGATTTGGGATTTGGGATTAAATCTATAAGAAGCAAAGGGGAGTTGGGAAGTAGGAAAAGGAATTAGATAAAAAAAAGATAATTTTTCCTTCTTCCTTCTCTCATAGATAACTAAAGCCTTCCTTCTTCCTTCTTCCCTCTTGCTTCATGTTTCGTGCAGTTCGTAAGCAGCGACAATCCGCTGCACTAAAGGATGTCGCACCACATCCGCCTGAGAAAATTCACAGAAAGCAATGCCCTCAACATTACGTAGAATGTTTTGGGCGACTGACAATCCCGACTGTTGGTTTGGCGGCAAATCTGTTTGAGTGATATCGCCCGTTACTACCATTCGCGATCGAAAGCCCAGACGAGTCAACACCATTTTCATCTGAGCTGGCGTCGTATTTTGAGCTTCGTCCAAAATTACGAAAGCATTGCTGAGAGTGCGCCCCCGCATATAAGCTAAAGGAGCTACTTCGATCAAGCCTCTTTCCATTAAATCGGCCATTTTTTCAGGGTCGATCATTTCTTGCAGGGCGTCGTAAAGCGGGCGCAAATATGGATCGACTTTTTGCTGCAAATCTCCCGGCAAAAACCCTAATTTTTCGCCAGCTTCCACGGCTGGTCTGGTTAAAATCAGCCGTTCGTACTGCTTGCTTAACAGCGCTTGCACGGCGAAAATAGCTGCTAGAAATGTTTTGCCAGTACCAGCGGGGCCAATGCAAAATGTCAGGTCGTGCGTGCGTACTGCTTGGACGTATTGCCGCTGCTTGAAGGTTTTGGCTCTAATTTCTTCGCCGCGGCGGGTTCTGGCGAGAACGTCTCGCTGTAAGTCTTGTAAATCGCCTTGGCGGTTGCTATCCAAAGCTTGGCGCGCCGTCTGGATTTCAACTCCGGTGATATTTTTGCCGGATTTCCAATAGTCGGAGAGCGATCGCACTAATTTATGACACAATTCTACTTGACTTTTTGTGCCGGAAATCAGCAGTTCTTGCCCTCGCATTACCAGGGTAGCACCGGTTTGCTTAGAGATTATTTTCAGGTTTTCTTCTTGATTACCGGCCAGCGACATTGCGCTTTGAGTGCTCGGTAACTCTATTGTTAGTTTTTCATTCATGCCCACATAAGCTCCTCCAAATAAGCAATTAAAACTTAACAAATAAACGTTAAACCAGTCACTATGTGGGAACTAAAAGACGCCCGTTACTAGGCTTAACCTAGTATCTAAGGCGTCTTTTAGATTTAGCTCCCAAATGAGTTTGGTGCTTGAGGCACCAATCAAATCTCCCTTCTATTAAGTCAGGCAATTTTAGATGTTAGATTGGAAATTTTAGATTTTAGATTAACCTGATGCCGCTGACGTTTGAAATTTAAAATTTTACATTTGTTTCCGATCGCAAAATCGGCAATTTTAAACCAAACGGGGCTTGTAACATACAGTCTACAACAAGCAATCTAAAATCTAAAATTCTTTCTGGGCTATGCAGTTAGTTAATAACCGGGAGTATTTCGGCTCGTTCTAAACGTAGGTGTGTTAGTACGGCGAGGTTGTTCTCTCGGAGTTCTGCTAGCTAAGGGACTCGGCGACGGAGGTGGCGTCCGGGGTCGGAAGTCGCCTCGCGGCTCCCGCGAGCCACGATCTGGGCGGTCGCGATCCGGGCGGTCGCGATCCGGGCGGTCGCGATCTGGGCGGTCGCGATCCGGGCGATCGCCCCTGGGCGGGCCAGATCCACGATCGCCCGCTTCGGCATCGTATATATCTAAGTAGAGTGACTGACCCGCCGTCTGGGCCACCGCTTCAAGGGTAGTTCTAATGGCCTGAATATTGCGTCCGCCCCTACCGTAAACCCGCCCTTTGTCCGGATCTTCAAAAGCGAGACGAACCCAGACCCGCGATTGGCGCGGGTGCAGTTCGCAATCAACCCGCAAAGATCCGGGGGTCTCTAAAAACGGCCCAATTAAAAATTTAACCAGTCCAGCGTAGTTGGGACTAGCTGACTGCTGCTGTGCTGGATTCAACGTTGGCTCCGGCTCCGACTTGTTCAAATACATGGGCTTTTCTCAGGATGTCACGCACGGTGTCAGTTGGCTGAGCGCCTTCTTGTAGGCGCTTGACAATCGCTGGAACATCCAGCCTGGTTTCATTATTTCTGGGGTTGTAATAGCCGAGCTCTTCTAGGGGACGGCCGTCGCGGCGAGTAGAACTGTTCATCGCTACAATCCGGTAGCTTGTCTCGCGTTTTTTCCCGTATCTCTTCAATCGCAGTTTGATCATCTTCTTGCACAATAGTCTTGTTCCAATTCTAAGCTATTTTGTCAGCGCTCCTTCCCCGAACTCCAACTCAACCCCTATTTCTTAACCTCCCACCAAAATATCACTACGATTTGCGGCCCCCAAGGCAGGTCTGGCGCCGTCAATGTGCGGTGTAATTGCTAGTGGCAAAATCGATGCACTTCCCCACTGCTGCACCAATTTTTGCAAAAATATATCCTGCTGCGCCCTCAAAGCGTCCCAATCAGTACCGCGATTAATAATTGCAAACCAAACTAAACCCCGATCGCGCGTGGGGATGGCTCCAGCCAAAGCAATCACGCTGTCCAAAGTACCAGTTTTCACCACAGCCGATCGCGGAATGTGTCGGTTTTCCAAAGTTCCTCGATCGCGCCCGGACACCGGAAACAAGTCAGCAACTGTCAGCCCAGTCGTCTGAAGGTTGCGGGCGATCGCCTGCATCATCCCACAAGCCGCCCTCGGAGACATCTGATTTTCCACTCCCAATCCCGAACCGTTAACTAATTGAACTTCCTCCTGCGGCACCCCCGCAGCCCAAGTCGCTTGCTGCTGCACTATTTTTGCCCCGCCCAAATCGTCGGCCAGCATCTGAGCTATTTCATTATCGCTGTGGACGTTCATCTGCTTGAGAATTTCCGCTAAAGGAAGCGATCGGCGCTTCAGCAGCAAATGCCCCGAAGTCACAAATTTCTCAGCAATGACGCTGCCGGCCACCGTTACTTGCGGCTTTTTAGTTCCCGGAGCCATCTTAGAATACATTGCCACCACGTCTGGAGGCCAACTGCGGCCTTCAAGGGCTTGCCGCAGTATCTCCCCCGCAACCCAAGGATCGGACTCGTAATTCATGCGAAAATTGCCAGTGACCACCAAATTGCCCGCCACACGATCGATCCCCATTTGATTGAGAGCATTACCGACGGCGATCGCCTCCTCCCACACAAACAGCGGATCGCCCCCGCCACTGACCACCAAATCTCCCTGCAACACCCCATTCCTAATCGGCCCCGTTCCCCGGAACCGCGTTTCAAACTGATAATCCGCGCCCCAAGTTTCCAGCGACGCCAGAGAAGTCGCAATCTTAGTCAGCGAAGCCCCAGGCATCAGCGTCTTGCCCTGCTGACTTACCAGTGGCACCATTCCCGCCTGCACCCAAATTCCCTGATTTCCCTCAATCAGGTTCTTGTCCTTCAAATCTTTTAAATATTCCCGCACCGTCGCTTCTGTGGGCAAGTCGGGATTTGCCACATTTATTCCCCCAAAAGCCAAATCTTCTGCCACCGCTAGCCCGGGTATCCCTCCCCGCCACGCCAGCACTGACGCAGCATTAGGCGCGGCACTGCCTACCCCAGCCATGTCCAGCCACAGAGATATGATTCCTGAGCTAAATAAATCCAGCATTTTTTACTCCTAAAGTCAATCGATTTGAGATTTTAGATTTTAAATTGAAGAAAGCGCTCCCACTGATAAATCCGGGGGCTTGTGATCAGGATGCGGAGCTTTTTTCTCGCTCCACGGATGAATCCGGGGTTCCCGGACTAAAGTCCTTGCGGTCATGTAAACTATTTCATTGATTTTTTCAATATGCCGTCAAAAATAGTAAAGTAGTGACAAAACAAGTTCTATCAGAGTAGTCGGAAATGAGAATTGTCCGATCACTAGGGCGAGGGGATTTTAGTTCTTTATTCAGACTTGTGGATTCAAGCTCCTGACTTCCTGGTAGAATTTTTAGTGTTTCTCAAACATTGGTCAATGGGATCGACACGCGCAAGAATTGCGATAGACGCTATGGGTGGGGATCATGCCCCCGCCGAAGTTGTAGCTGGAGCGCTTAAGGCACAAGAAGAATTAGGCGTAGAGATTTTGCTCGTGGGCGACCCGCAGCAAATAGAAGACTCGCTCCGGCAACAAGACGCGATCGGCCGCGTCTCTACAGGTCAGCTAGAAATCGTTCCTTCTGAAGGAGCGGTGGAAATGCACGAAGAACCTTTGAGTGCCCTCAAACGCAAGCCCAACGCTTCGATTAACGTAGCGATGAACTTGGTAAAGCAGCAGCAAGCTGATGCTGTGGTGTCCGCCGGTCACTCCGGCGCGGCAATGGCGGCTGCCCTGCTGAGGTTGGGGCGGCTCCCCGGAATCGATCGCCCTGCGATCGGTGCGGTTTTGCCGACAATGGTAGCGGGCACCTCTGTACTCATTCTCGATGTCGGCGCTAATGTGGACTGCCGCCCCAAATTTTTGGAGCAGTTCGCTCTTATGGGAACTATTTACAGCCAGTGCGTGCTGGGCGTCGCCGAACCTAAAATCGGCCTGCTCAACATTGGCGAAGAACCTTCAAAAGGCAACGACGCGGCAGTGCGGACTCACCAGTTATTGGTGGACAATCCGAACATTCCTTTTGTGGGCAATGCCGAAGGCCGCGACGTGCTGTCGGGGAAATTCGACGTGATTGTCTGCGACGGGTTTGTCGGCAACGTGTTGTTGAAGTTTGCCGAAGCGGTGGGCGAAGTCGTCGTGCAAGTGCTGAAGGAAGAATTAGTCAAAGGACTCCAACATCAAATTAACGATCCTCTGCTGCAAAAAAGCTTGCAAGGATTTAAGCAGCGGGTAGACCACGTTGAACACGGCGGCGGTTTGCTATTGGGCGTTGCTGGAGTTTGCATTATCAGCCACGGTTCGTCTCAAGCTGGCTCGATTTTTAATGCCATTCGTTTGGCGAAGGAGGCTATTGACAACCAAGTGCTGGAGCGAATTCGATCGTCCAATCACCAAAGCGCTATGGAACAAGAAGCTGTGAATTAGAGGCAGTAAGTAGGAATTGAAAATTAAAAATGTAAAATTAAAAATGTCAGCTTAAACCCACTGTTTTGCTTAAAAAAAAGTAATTGCAGCAGTTTAAAAAATAATTTTAATTGGTAGTTTTTAATTTTTAATTCCTCGATCGATCGCTCATAAATGGAGAGGAATGTTGCAGCAATCAGGGTTCGGCATTGCCGTCACGGGTAGCGGTTCTTGTACACCGCAGGTTTCGCTGGATAATAACGGTTTGAGTCAGATAGTAGAAACTTCTGACGAGTGGATTGGGGCGCGGACGGGCATTCGTTCCCGCAGGCTGGCGGACGATCGCACTTCTTTGTGCGATTTAGCCTCGGAAGCAGCGCTTCAGGCGATCGCAATGGCAGAAATTTCGCCGACAGATATCGATTTAATTATTTTGGCGACTTCCAGTCCTGACGATTTGTTTGGCACTGCCAGTAAAATTCAGTATCAATTGGGCGCAACAAAAGCTGTGGCTTTTGATTTGACAGCAGCTTGTTCCGGCTTTGTTTTTGGTTTAGTTACAGCCTCACAGTTCATTCGGACAGGGGTTTATCAAAATGTCTTGCTGATCGGAGCAGATATTTTATCTCGCTGGGTGAATTGGTCGGATCGGGGTACTTGCATTCTATTTGGAGACGGTGCAGGTGCGGTGGTATTACAAGCTTCAGAAGTCGATCGCTTTTTGGGATTTGAAATTCGCAGCGACGGCACGCAAAATTCGTCTCTCAATTTGGCTTACAAAGCCGAGTCAAAAGAATTAATTGAGGGCGTCAGCGTCGCAGTGGGTGGATTTCATCCCATCACAATGAATGGTCAAGAAATCTATCGCTTTGCCGTGAAAAAAGTGCCGGAAGTCATAGAAAAAGCTATGTTTCGGGCCAATATCAACCCCGCCGAAATTGACTGGCTGCTTTTGCACCAAGCTAATCAGCGGATTCTCGATGCAGTGGCCCAAAGGCTAAAGATTCCTCCCGAAAAAGTAATCAGCAATTTGGCAAATTACGGCAATACCTCAGCGGCTTCAATTCCCCTTGCCTTAGACGAAGCCGTGCGTCTGGGTAAAGTTAAACCGGGCGATACTATTGCGGCGGCCGGTTTCGGTGCAGGTTTGACTTGGGGGGCGGCGATTTTTCAATGGGGAAGGTAATATTTGGCGATCGGCTGTAAACTTGCTCCGGTTATTGTCGGGAGTTTGATCGAGTAAAATACAAATCCTTTAACACGCCATACATAGGGCAAGGTTCGCAGCCGTACAGCAGTTATTGACAAGCGCGTGCTGAAATGGAAAATCGTCTATTCTTCGATCGACTTTCCCCGGCTGGAAGGTTGAAAATTGTGCTACGCCTATTAATCCGATTAAAGTAGCAAAAAAAAATAAACCTGGTAAAAATCGCAGTTAGATGTTATAATTATGAGTCGCGAGTAGATAGTTCGTTAACCGAAAGATAGCGGATACCAGCGAGCGAACTGAGAAGCGGGAAAGAAAGAATTTTTGCAATCACCAATTAGCAACCACCAATTAGCAGATTACCGGAAAAATGACTAAAACAGCATGGGTATTTCCCGGACAAGGTTCCCAGGCGATCGGGATGGGTGCAGACTTATTAAACTTGCCAACAGCCAAAGCCAAATTTGAGTTAGCTAAAGAAATTTTAGGCTGGTCGGTCTCGGAAGTTTGCCAAAAAGAAGAAGCAAAACTATCTCGGACTCTCTACACTCAGCCTTGCTTGTTCGTAGTAGAAAGTATTTTGACCGACTTAATGCGAGAAAAAAGCGATCGACCAGCAGTGGTTGCCGGTCACAGTTTAGGAGAATATGTTGCCCTCTACGCAGCAGGCGTCTTTGACTTTGAAACGGGATTGCGCTTAGTCAAACGTCGCGCTGAACTCATGGACACTGCCTCTGGCGGGCAAATGGTGGCTTTGATCGGGTTCGACAGGCAGGAACTAGAATTGCAAATTCAATACAGCCGAGACGTAGTGCTGGCAAACGACAACAGCGAAGCACAAGTCGTGATTTCTGGAACGCCCGCAGCAGTAGAAGATTTGCTTGCCAAAATCAAAGTCAAACGCGCCGTTAAATTGAATGTTTCTGGTGCGTTTCATTCTCCCCTGATGGCCGGGGTGGCGGCAGAGTTTCAACTAGCCTTAAAGTCTGCAAGATTTTCCGATGCAAAAATGCTGGTGCTCTCGAACGCAGAACCGTCAGCCACTACCAGCGCAGCCACTTTAAAGCAGCGGTTGACTCAGCAGATGACTAAAGGCGTGCGGTGGCGAGAAATTTCGCTGCAACTGCCGCAACAAGGAATCGATCGGGTAGTGGAAATTGGCCCCGGCAAAGTTCTCACAGGTTTGATCAAACGGACTTGTCCGGATTTAGCACTGGTAAATGTTAGCAGTTTTGCAGATTTGCCCGCTTAATCTATTTTTAACCTGTGATCAAATCGCAGGCCGTAAAATTGAGAGTTAACAGACCCTAAGATTGCCCAAAAATGAATCGCACAACAGGCAAATCCGAATATTGGCTGTTGTGCAAATTGGGGATAGACGATTTAGACAGCTAGAAAATCTTTATCAAAAATCTAGATCTCGATCGACCTGAGGGGGCGATCGACAAATCCTGATATACACTAGCGTAAAAACCAAGCTTATCTGGTGTTTATAGGAAAAAAGTTCTTTACAGGTTGATGGGCGGCAAGGCAGGCAGAACCATAGTAGGTGCCTGGAACTGGATGTGGGGACTGCCCGTAGAATCCGGCAGCAGGGTGTCGGTGGCGGTAGCCGAAGAGTCGCTGCGATCGATGCCAGAATCCGTACAAAAATTGGCAGCAGCAGTCTCCACCCAAGTTGCAGCCTACCAGCGCGCCAAAAGGAAATATGAAGAAAAAGTTAGGTAAATGCAAACCGTAGAGCGCCAAGCCATCACAGCCCAGCGCAACGGCAACGAAGAAGCATCCCGCTTGGCAATGTCGAAAGTAATTCAGACAGAAAAAATTCTGCCGCAGTTAGAAGCTCAAGTAAAACAAGCCGAACAGTACGTCAACGCTTCCAAAGACAAGCTAAATCGAGAGCGGATGAAGCTGGAAGCCTACAAAACCGATATGCAAAATATGAAAGATATGGCTGAGATTAAGGAAGCTCTTGAAGCCATATCCAAAGTCAACAACGACCTCACTATCGATTCAGCTCGATCGCAATTTGAGCAAGCCAAAAACGCCGTCCACGGCCACAACCTCAAACAGCAAGCTTTAGCAGAACTATCTGAAAACCCCCAAGAAAGACTTTAGGCAGAATTAGAAAATATGACCTTAGACGATGAAGTTAATCGCAGGCTAAAAATGTTAGACGGCTCCAACAACAAAGAACTTCCCAGCTAAGGAGTATTTTATGGCTAAGAGCGGGCCTCCCCCCATAGTTTTTATCCTGTTATTTCTCTTGCTAGCCGGTGGTGGCTGGTTCTTTTTTCTGAACAAACCAGCGTCGCAAGATGTTAGTAACAATCCTCCAACTCCCACACCCGCAGGCGATGTCGTCCCACTTCCCGTCGCGCCAGTAGTCGGCGGTGCTTCGCCTGTTGCAGCTAGTTCTTTTGCGCTTCCAGCTTCCGTACCTGCGGGCACGGCCGTGAGAATTGACGGTTCTACCAGCATGGTGACAATCAATCAGAACCTCAAGAACGGCTTTCAAGGCAAGTTTTCCGGCACCACAGTCGATACCAAAGCGAACGGTTCTGAAAAAGGAATTCAGGATTTGGTGGCGGGAACAGCCGATATGGCAGCGGTATCGCGACCTTTGACGGCTCAAGAACAAGGTCAGGGTTTAGCAGCGGTGCCTGTTGCCCTAGATACGATCGCCCTCGTAGTCGGCATTAACAACCCCTTTAAAGGAGGTTTAACCTCCGCTCAAGTTCAAGATATCTTCAAGGGAAATACTCAAGACTGGTCGAAAGTCGGCGGCCCAGCGGGCCCGATGAAAGTAATTAACAGACCGGCAGTTAGCGGCACTCACCAAACGTTTAAAGAACAAGTGCTTGGAGGTGGGGAGTTTGGCCGGGCGCCAAATATTACCACGCTCGATCGAGATGCGACAACTCCCCTGCTGCAAGCTTTAGGCAACAACGGCATTGGCTATGCGACTTTCGCTCAAGTAGCCAATCAGAAAACGGTGCGCGTTGTTCCGATAAACGGTGCGACGCCGGATGCTGGTAACTATCCTTACAAGCGGCAGTTGTACTACGCTTACAAAAATCCTCCTAGCCAAGCAGTTAAGGATTTCTTGGGCTACGCGACTTCTTCGGAAGGACAAAAAGCCATGCTGGGTGGAAATTGAGCCTTTGCAAAGTTTTGACATTCAGGAATTCGCCAGAATTTATTCAGGCGCTACCCAAGCAAAGTCCGCCTGCGCGGACTATATTCTTCAGTCAGCGCAGGCGGACTTCGTTTGACAAGAAGCTGTTTCAACCGCCGAATAATCTCAAACGGACTCGATCTGATAGGCTAATATTCGATGTAATTTAAAATCTAAGGTTTTCTGTGAGCAAAAGTCGCGAACCAGTCGAGAGTTTACTTCTCTACTATTTATTCAAATGGTCAATTGTCAGCCCCATGCTGCACCTGTACTTTCGCGGCCGCATATACGGTGCAGAAAATGTTCCGACAGAAGGGCCGCTGGTAGTAGTCAGCAATCACGCCAGCGATTTTGACCCGCCGATTTTGTCGAATTGCATGAGGCGACCTGTCGCATTTATGGCAAAGGAAGAGTTATTTAAAGTTCCTATTTTGAAGCAGGCAATTACGCTTTACGGTGCTTATCCAGTGAAGCGCGAAAGTGCCGATCGCAGTGCCATTCGCTCCGCTATCAATTCTTTGGAAAATGGCTGGGCGACGGGTGTATTTTTGCAGGGAACTCGCACCCCAGACGGCAGAATTACTGAACCGAAATTAGGTGCGGCGCTGATAGCTGCTAAGGCAAAAGCGCCCCTGTTACCTGTTAGTTTGTGGGGAACTCACGCGATTTCGGCGAAAGGTTCGGCAGTGCCGCGTCCGGTGCCACTGACGGTGCGAATTGGCAAGCTAATTGAAGCGCCCGGTTCTTCGGATCGCGAGGAGTTGGAAGCGCTGACTCAAAGATGTGCGATCGAGATTAATGCCATGCACGATTTGGGTCGCTGATTTTATAACTTTTGTTGCTGTTTTTCAGGTTATATCTACAGATAGATGAATGCTGAAGATAAACATCGAAAAATATCAATATAAGTGATTGAAAACAAGCGCAATAATTAGGCTTGAATTTGACTTTAATTTGACAGGAGATAAGAAGAAAGATATGGTAACAAGCAATCAAACCCGCGCGTTGGGATTGTTTTCTAACCGCGAAGATGCCGAGCAAGCTCTGACAGAATTGAAATCTTCCGGGTTTCCAATGGATAAAGTTTCGGTTGTTGCTAGGGATGCAGGTGAGTCTGTAGGCGATACTCAAACGATCGCTCAGGTAGGCGATAAAAATCTAGACACAGGAGCAGGAGTGGTAGCAGACACTCTGACAAATGGTGCTTTAGCCACCGTGCTAGTAGGTCTCGGAAGTTTAGCTATTCCCGGAATCGGGCCGATGATTGCAGCGGGCACTTTGGGCGCCTCACTGGTGGCTGGCGTAGCAAGCACTGGTGTCGCGGCGGCGGCTTTCGGTGGAGTGGTGAAGGCCTTGACTGACTTGGGAATTCCCGAAGAAACAGCTAGAATTTACACCGATCGCCTGCAGGCCGGCGATTATTTGGTGGTAGTAGATGCCGCTGAGGATGATATTAGTCGGGCTCAAGGGATTTTCAGCAGTCGGGGCATTCAAAATTGGAGCGTTTTTTAAACAAGAATTGTGCACCAAACTCTATCTGTAGGGCGATGCACACTCCACCCTGGGTGATAACTCTTAGCTCGAATTTAGTACCCGAATTTTCTGTGAAAGTTAGCCCATCGATCCCCCCTAACTTAAAAAGGGGGGAACCGGAAACGGTGTTTCATCCTCCGGGAAGGGCATTGAGATTCGGGTAAAACCCCGATCTAGACGGGGTTTTAGTCTTAAGTGGACATTCATTCATTGCCCACCCGCTTTCTACAAGTCAATTATTGATTTTTATCGCTCATCTTTTGATGCTGAGGCGGTGACATAAGCGACAGCTAAAGGCGAAATTTTTTCTGTAACTGCTGCGATAACTTGGCGATCGAAGTCAGTCCAAACTCTGGGGCGATCGAACATACAAGGCTGCAAAACCCCCCACAATAACCCGTCAGCACAAAGGTGAGCGTGAATCAAAGCTCGATGTCCGAACTCTTTTGCCTCAAAATTTTTGTTGACTACTTCAGGATTTGCTGTTTCAACATCCTCAACAAAAATCGACGGTTCAGTTCGCAAAGCTGCGGCAAACAAAGGGTCTTCTTCCCCTAAAGATTCTGGTTCTTTTTTCCATTCCGCATCCCAAACCTCGGGATAGTTTGAGTTGCGACGCCAGCAGTAAGGTACTCTGCCCATTTGCGTTTCAGGATTGCGGAGGTAGAGAAAGACGCGATCGCAATTTAACACCTCGCCTAAAGCCGGCACCAAAGCCGAAAAAACAGCATCCGGCGTTTTGGTGTCACTCAAAATTTTATCCAGAACTTGCGGCAGAATTTGGTCGCTCATTAACTTTGGGTCTTGAAGTTCATATACTGATTTTAAACTACTCGTTCTCTTCTGTTACGCATTTATCATCAGCATCTTCCCCCTTCCTTAAATAGCTATAGAAGACAAGTTTTAAAACCTGAGCCAATGGCAAGAAATTAACAATTGCTCCATGCTTCCCTGTGTTTATTCAATTCTGGCTTGGCTGAAGTTAGCACCCGTATAACCGGTTGTCAGCCACAGAATAGCCCTAGCGCCGTCGCGAACAGCTTTTTGCATCGGTTCGGGGGTTCGCCCAGACGGAACAGCCACAGGCTTAAAACTAATGCCTCGACTGCCGAGTACGATTTCGCCGATAATCTGAGCTCGCCGCATATGATCGTCAGAAGTGATCAGATACACGCTCTCAATCCCTTGAGCTTTCAATTCATCTACCAGGGTGGTAAAATTTGTTACCGTATCCACCGCTCTGTAGTCTAAGTGCAGGCGATCGGACTCAATTCCCGCTTCTGAAAACACCCATTCCGCGAACTCGGGATTGCTCCCAGACGACACCCAAATCGGCAATTCAGGATGATCCAGAGCAAATTTGGCGGCAAACACCTCTCGCTCCGTAGCCCCACCTAGAACTAACACAGCTTGGGGTCTCTGAAATTCGCTCTTAAGCTGCTGATAGCCAAACCAGCAGGCTGTCAAAAGCCCTACTAGGAACCAAAAACTGCGTGAAGTGTTCAAACGCTTGTAACGCTGCGTGTTTGAGTTGATTTTTAACCACATCTAAACCTATAAAAATTTTATGTAACTAACAAAGGAACCATAACAAAAAATACCGCACGTATAGCCCACTAACAGGAATTAAAAATTAAAAATTAAAAAAGGGTCGGGGGATCAGAGATTTTAGATTTTAGATTTTAGATTTTAGATTTTAGATTTTAGATTGACTCTACGCTTGTGGTGGGGCTTAAACAGGTGATTTGAGATTTTCGATTTCAGATGGACTCTAGAGAGAGGTTCTGTGTAAGTCCTCGTCTTCCAGCAAGTATTCGTCTGTGGGCGAATTCGTTAGCAGATATGCAAAACAGAGGGGTAAAACTTAGGCTTACCCCTCCTGCTTTTAATTTTTCTTGATTTTTAACGGGACTGGCCGGGTTCGAACCGGCGACCTAGCGCTTCAGATTTGTGTGAGTTTCCCCACTCTCTGGACTATACCTTCACCATAGGCTTGTAGCCTTTAGGTGGTGACCGTCTAGTCTCTAAACCTTCCTGATTTCAATATAGGCGATTGTTTAATCGCAATGAACTCAGGCTTGGCTTGGTATTGCCTTAGAGTCATAGGAACCCACGAACTCTTTAGGTTTCACCAAATTTGACCACATTCACTCCTAGAGTTTCCTCGCAGGGTGCCCGATTCTTCAGGAGGCGCTTGCTCTATCCATCTGAGCCACAGCCCCAGTTGCGGAACCGTTTTGATTATAGCAGTTAATGTCGATTTTGATTTGTTTATTCTGGAGGATTACCGATCGCCAGTTGCCAGTTTCGCAGCGATGCGGGCCAAGTTTTCGGCTGCGGTGAGTTTACCAGCACCATAACAGGCGCGCTGTCTCCATGCGGTGACGGGGAGATGTCCGGGGGGAGCATCTTCGTTGAAAGAGAGCTCGCTGTAATATTTCCAATTTTCCTTGACTCGCCAGCCGACTCGATCGCAAAATTCAGTATAATTTGCCTCGGTACTTTCCCAAATCTGCTGCTGCACGCTCAACCCGAACCGCCCGCTGCTGTATTGTTGCCAAAGTTGGTCGATCGTGCGAAGGTCTGTAGAAGGAAAACTGTCAATATCGGCTGCACTCAGCCAGCCTTCGTCTTCTCTGACAGCGATTTGCAGCAAGATTTCCCAAGTGTGTTCATCAGCTTTGCGCCATTTTCCGCTTTCTAATAGCTTTGTAAGTTGGCGGTAGTCCATCCCCACTTCCGAGATAGCGGGAGTTTTGTCAGGTATGGCGCCGATTTTGTCTTCCAGTCGCAGTAGAGTGCTGACAATCAATTCAGGGTTTAGTTGTTCGAGACGGTACAGAACCCATTCTAACTGAGATTGAATGTATGTGCGGGCGATCGCACCTTGCTGCACTTCCCCCTGCAACTCATCAAATTTAGCTAACCAATTTTGTTGATTGCGGGCCAATTCCCACATTTGTTTTGCCCACTGCAATCTAACTTGTTCTTTTTTTAAATAAGTTTTGGAAGGTTTAGCACGCTGCGGGTAGGGAGTCAAATCCCAGCCGCAAATCGAGCACAACTCTGGTTTTTCTTCGATGTATTCAGCACCGCACACTGGACAGTTAGACATATTGCCATAAATTCGGTTGCCAAGTAATTATATGACATCCGGTAAATTAACCATCATTCGATTAGGTACGCACTTTGCAACCTACAATTACAGTTTATCTGTAGTAATGTGCGCCTTTCGCACCCGAAAGTTAGAGTTATTCCTACCGCTCTAACAAGGCAAGCGAATAGTAAACAAACTACCTTTTCCCAAATCTGATTTTACTTCGATCGTGCCGCGGTGAGCTTCGACAATTTGCCGACAGAGGTGTAGTCCCAAACCTGTAGCGGATCTCTTGTGAGTTCCCGGGCCAAACCTTTCAAATAACTTTGCTTTTTCGGTGGGAGAAATGCCAGCGCCGCTGTCTTTTATTTCTATGATTACCCATGCCAGCGGTTGGTTTTTGAAGCTCGTATAAGCAGGTGAGTTGGCAGCTTTTAAGCTGACATCTATTGAGCCGTTGTCGGTGAATTTAATCGCATTTCCGATGAGATTTGTCAGCAAGCGGTGCAGTTCCAGACGATCGCCCGGATACTTCGCAATCGGTGCACTTTCTGCACTTTCTGTCAAGTCTAAATTTACCGACAAACCTTTAGCATCCGCTAGGGGAGCTAGTTCTTCAGCTACCTCAGTAATAAGCTGGCGCAAGTCCACGGAAGCGAAACTTAGGGATTTGGCGCCTGCTTCGTAGCGGTAGACTTCCAGCAGCATATTTACCAGCGCGATCAGGTTTTTGTTGCTGCGAACCATCGTCCCGAAAGCGTCGCGCATGGGAAGGGAAATTTCTCCCAAAGCTCCCTGCTGCATTAAAGTTAGCATTCGATCGGCTGCTACCAGGGGCGTCCGCAAGTCGTGAGCGAGTCGGGAGACAAAATCTTCGCGCTGGAGGGCGATCGAATTGCGCTCGTCTACGCTGTGTTTAAGCCGCAAAAGCGATCGTACCCTCGCCAGCAGTTCATCCATTTCGACTGGTTTGCGGATGAAATCGTCTGCTCCCATGTCCAATCCCTGCACTACGCTCGCACTGTCGTGAGCCGTGATCAGCAAAATCGGGATAAAGGGCAATTCCTTATTTTGTCGCACTCGCTTGGTGACTTCATAACCGTCCATCCCCGGCATCATCACGTCTAGCAGTACCAAATCCGGGGCTGACTTGTCAATTTGACTCAAGGCAGAAAAGCCGTTTTCTGCCGTGCTAATTTCGTAACCTTCTTCTTCTAGGATTGTTTGTACCAACAAAACATTATCTGGTGCGTCGTCTACCACCAGAATGCGATCGGCTTTTGTGGCATTCGGAACAGATAAATAACTCATTTAATTGTTAGCCTGGAAATAAATACTAACTTTAATTATGGCATCCGATTTATGGTTTCACATTTTTACACTTGTTAACTCTATCATAAGGAATATCTCACAACTTTATCAAATCTTTTCACTTTTGAGCACTCGGATGTAATATAATCTACTACTTGTTGGTCATCGTATGCACCCCATCCCAATCATCGGGGGGGGGACTTCCACATAGCTCAGGGATCGGTCTAGGTGCACTTCCACAGCTCGATCGCGGGGTCGCATTGCTAAAGCCGCTTCAAAACAACTAATTGCTTTCCGAAAATTTCTAGCAATATAAGCATCCCTACCGTTGCTGTAAAGTTCCAAAAACCGAAGGGTTTCCCCATCCATGGGTTCACAACTATTTTGCAGCAACTCGTAAATACCCACTGGCTGATTTTGGCCCTTAACCCGCACCTTGTCCAACTCTCGCACCCAAATCCCTTCGGGACACAAACTGTATGTAAATTCGCTCAAAATTATATCGCATCCGTACTCCTTGGTAAGCTGTTCCAATCGCGAACTCAAATTCACAGCATCCCCGATTACCGTGTAATCCATTCGCTTTTGAGAACCAATATTTCCCGAAACTACCTCTCCCGAACTAATCCCAATTCCGAAGCGAAACGGATCTGCACCGGGGCGAGAATCATTAAACTCTTTCAAACGCCGGCGCATATCTAAAGCCGACTGAACCGCCATCCAACCGTGACTTTCCGGAGGATTCAGGGGCAGGGGCGCGCCGAAAACCGCCATTAAAGCATCGCCGATAAACTTGTCTAAAGTGCCTTCGTAGTGGAAAACGGCCTCCACCATCGTCTCAAAATATTCGTTCAACAGGGATACCACCTCGGATGCTCCCAAATTTTCGGTCAGCGTGGTGTAGCCGCGAATGTCGGAAAATAAAATAGTCACTTCTTTGCGTTCGCCCACCATCATGGCGCCTTCACCCAAGGCCATCACTTTATCTACGACTCCAGGAGTTAGGTAGCGGTACATCGTATTTTTCATCCGCTTTTCGTGGCTGATGTCTTCGAGTACCACTAAACCGCCGCGCACGCCACCCTCTGGATTGATCAGCGGGTTGACAGTCAAATTCAAACTACGTTCAATTAGTTTAATTCTAGAGGCGGGGATGGGCAGTGGACAATAAGGGTGATACAGGGCAGAATTTCGCAGCGAAAATAGAGATTGGGCATTAGCTAATTCTGCCAGCGCTACTTCCTCAGTCCACGCGCTGTTTTCGCCCCAAGCGTAATATAAATTCGGGTCAGTGCGATCGGGCACGGCCAAAATATAACTTTCTTCTTCTTTTTGTTGGGAATTTAACGTTTTTTCTACCAACAGTCCCACAGTTAAAGTTTGTTCGGGAACGTAATGTCGGGCAGCATTGTTGAGACTGTCTTCGAGTCGAAATTGCAAATTTTCGATTGGCACAACTTCCCAAACATAGCGATTCACCAGTTTATCTTCCCAAATCTGGGGATTGTGTTTGCTTTTAGCTTGATTTACCGGACAGCCCAACAATTCCAGCGCCGCTTCGTTAATCGTTACAACTCGCCCCTGTAAATCGGTGGAAATCACTGCATCTGAAAGACTTTGCAGCATATCTTTTTGATACTGCTTTTCCACCATCACGTTCTGAAACAGTTGAGAATTTTGCAACGCCATTCCCGCTTGGGAATTAAATGCTCGCAAAAACTCTTCGTCGGAAGGGGTGAAAGTGCCTTGGTTCTTATTAATTAGCTGAGTCACCCCGATGAGCTCACCTTTAGCGTTATGCACGGGCATACACAAGACAGTCCGAGTGCGGTATCCCGTTTGCTGGTCTGTAGAGGGGTCAAAGCGGGGATCGTCGTAAGCATCTGTAATGTTTAGAGGTTGACCGGTCGAAGCTACGTAGCCAGCAATTCCCTTATTAGCAGGAATGCGGATTTCCATCATCGTTGTGCCGTCAGCCTTGGCGACTTTTGTCCAGAGTTCGTTGGTTTCCCGATTTAACAAAAATAGCGTGCTGCGATCGGCCTGCATCAAGTCGCGAGCTTGATCCATGACCGAGCGCAAAGTTGTTTCCAAGTCAAGACTTTGACCCAAAGTCGTGGTGGCTCTCAAAAGTGCAGCAACCCCTCGCTGGTTGCGGGCGACGACGTAGAAAGACTGACAGCTTTCGAGAATAATCCCGATCGAATCTGCAAAAGCCTGGAACTGCTGTTCGTCTTCCTCGCTAAAAGGGACATTACCAGCTTTATTTAACAGTCTAACCACCGCTACGGGTTCGTGTTGGCTCTTGCTGCTAAAAATCGGCATACAGAGCATCGTCTCGATCTGGTAGCCCGGTGGTTCGTCTACTTCGGAATTAAAATGCTCGTGCGATCGAGCTTCGGCGACATTGATCGATTTTCCCGTTGTTGCTACGTAGCCTAAAATGCCTGCATCCATAGGCAAACGAACTTCTAAATGTTCGCCAAGTGGATCGAGTGTTTTGTGCCATAGTTGTTTTTTGTTGCAGTCAACCAAAAAAATTGTTGTCCGGTCTGCTTGCAAAATTTGACCAATTTTGACAGTGAAGGCATCTAAAAGTTGCTCTAAGAGACTTTCGAGTGCTTCATTGTTAATCAGGTCCATCGCCCGGATAAATTGCTGAAATTCAGCCGTGATAAAGTCCAGCAGGCACACTAATTCAGGAACTGGCAGGCTCTTAACACGGGAGGTCAATGCCCCCATAAAATTGACTTGAGTCAGTGTAGCCAGAACGCTACCAGTATTGGAGAATGTCATGATTAACTGCTTGCTCAGAGGGGTAGACTGACCGCAGGTCGATCGGCACTAGATTCGGCAGCCGTGCAAACTCTTGAATTTGTTTGCAAGCGCATCGGCACTCGCTTGTCGCTTTAATGAATCGTGAGTTCAAAAGTGGCGCACGCAACTTCAGTTTGCTTGTTATGTATGCTCGATCGATCTTCTTTACAACCTAGATACTGATGAGGGTTCGTCAATTCAAGCTGAACTTGATTTCGCAAAACTGCTAGCCTGAAAATTAGGTGACAGGCTTTAGTTCGATCGAGAGTGCAGTGTGGATTGGACGCTCTGTCCTCGGCCCCAGCGCGCGGTGTGACTGTTTTAGCGCACTCGGCGACCGTATCCGGTCAGGTAAAGGGCGCTATGAAAGCAGCGCGCAAGGCATTCCTACAGAGCTTACTCATAGTTTAATGGTAAACGCAACAGCAGGATAACGACGGTAATTTATACAGCAAAAAAGTTCGATCGGTCTTTGAAAACATCCCTCCTCATTACCAACTGACGATCGAACAGCGAAGCTAAGCCGGCGGTGATGTTTAAAGGTGCTACAGATCCTGACATTTAGGCCGCTCTGGGCATGGACTCGGCAAATACCACTGATTGATAGTAGCGCTGCAGTTGTGCAGCGGCGGCGGCCCAACCCCAGCGTTCGGCTTCTCGGCGAGCGTTGTGGCGCATGGTTTCCCGTTCTTCGGGATTCGCAAACAGACGCTTGGTGGCGGCGAGTGCTCCTTCTTCGTCGGCGGGGTCAAATAAATATCCGTTAACGCCGTCGGTGACGATATCGGGAATTCCGCCGCTGCGTGCCGCGACTACGGGCGTCCCCGCAGCCATTGCTTCTAGGAGCACTAAGCCCAGGGTTTCGGTGCGGGAGGGAAAAATGAAGGCGTCGGCCGATGCGTAAGCTCTTGCGAGTTCTTGCCCCTTGAGGTAGCCGACAAAATTGGTGGGTGTACCGGCAAAAAATTGTTCAAGGGTTTGCCGATGCGGGCCGTCTCCCACTAAGGCGAGGCGGGCATCGGGAATCGCTGCGAGAACTGGTTTGATGCGTTCGATTTCTTTTTCTGCACCGAGGCGGCCGACGTACAGCAACAGGGGACTGTCTGGGTTATTTGCAGAAAGGCGCGATCGCATTTCTCGACTCGCCAATTCCGGGACAAACATTTCCGTATCTACGCCCCGCTGCCACAAATCTACTCGCTCAATGCCGTGGGTTCTCAATTCCTCCACCATTGCTGTAGAAGTACACAGATTCAATTCTGCTTGGTTGTGCGCTCCTTTGAGTAGTTCCCACAATAAAGGTTCGAGGACTCCGAAACCATAGTGGTGCAAGTATTTGGGCAAATGCGTGTGGTAAGAAGCCAAAATCGGAATATCGAACTTTTTCCCGTAATATATACCGCCCAATCCCAAAATAGCTGGATTGACAACGTGAATAATATCCGGTTTAAACTGCTCTAATTGGCGACCGACAGCCGGAGAAGGAAGTGCCATTTTCAATTCCGGGTACATCGGCAAAGGCAAACCCTCCACACCGTAAACTCGGGCGCCTTTGTATTCTTTAATCCCGTAATCTGGAGAAAATATCAGAACTTGTTCGCCCGCGCGCTGCAAGTGATCTACAGTGTGAATCAGGCGCGTCACAATGCCATCTATTTTTGGCAGAAATGTTTCAGTGAACAGAGCAATTTTCATAAAAATAAGTTATTTAGGGAGCCGATAATCATAGCCTGCGGCCAAGGTCATCGGTAACAGGATACACTGTCTCGCGGGGCGCTAAGTCATTGCGTGCGATCGGCTGCTTTTCTACACTTCTTCTTTCAGTTGCACTACCGCTAATTCCGAGCGAGAGGTTTTTGGGATAAAATGCCAATTCCCTGAATGCCAATTGATATAATTATCCCACCTCAAAGCCATCCCACCCTTTCTGCCAAGCAATTAATTCTGTGAATTTCCTGTGCTGTTCCGGCAATTTATCTTGCTTTTTAAGTGACAAATAAGCCTTCGCCAACTCGCCACTAATTTAGATCACTCAGCGTTACAGCGGCTCATTCTCCTATTAAATAATAAGCACAAACTGCCCTCGCTGAAAATCCAGGCAGAACCACCAAAAGCAACAGAATGACAATTCGACTTTTCAGGGGATTTCTTCCCAAACCAGCCAGCAGTAAAAACCTGATGCAATCTTTTAATTAACCGCAGAGGACACAGAGAACACAGAGCAAGAGATAAAAAAGAGAGATCATCGTAATATACAGCCAAATCCATTCAGAACTTGCGAACCCTTCTCCTTTCTTCCCTTCTTTCCTCTTGCTTCGCGCCCTTCGCGCCTTCGCGGTTCGTTAAAAAATCTCTTACCCGCAAATAGATACCAGAACTTACTTCCAAGAAACCTTCGGCAAAATCTGGTTTTTATCGACACGATGCTGATATTTTGTAGCAAAATTCAGCAGAGAATCGAGCAGAGAATCTGAGAGATAGTGCGGTTGCAAACCGAGGTCTAGCAAATTGGTGTTTTTGGCATTGAAATAATGTTCTTCTTTCTCGACTCGGGGATTATCGATGTGGTTGATTTCTACTTTTAATCCCATTGCCATGCCTGCTTTTTGCACCAAGGAGGCTAAATCGCCGACGCTGAATTGTTCGGTGAATTGGTTGAACACGCGGAATTGTCCGGCTTCGGCGGGGTTGGCGATCGCCAATTCCACGCACCGCACGGTATCCCGAATGTCTAAGAAGCTGCGGGTTTGTCCGCCAGTGCCATAAACGGTCAAAGGATGACCGATCGCAGCTTGGATGCAAAATCTGTTCAATGCTGTCCCGAATACTCCGTCATAGTCCAAACGGTTGATCAACAGTTCGTCCATGCCGGTTTCATCTGTGAGCACGCCGTAGACTACGCCCTGATTTAAGTCGGTGGCTCTTAAACCCCAGATTTTGCAAGCAAAATGGATGTTGTGGGAGTCGTGGACTTTTGACAGGTGGTAGAAGCTGCCTGGTTGTTTGGGATAGGGTAGTGTATCCTTGCGCCCGTTGTGTTCGATCGTAATGTAGCCTTCTTCAATGTCAATATTCGGCGTGCCATATTCGCCCATTGTCCCCAATTTCACTAGGTGACAATCGGGGAAGTCTTCGCGGATGGCGTACAGCAGGTTGAGTGTCCCGACGACGTTATTGACTTGAGTGAGGACTGCGTGTTCGCGATCGATCATTGAGAAAGGTGCCGAACGCTGTTCGCCGAAATGGACGATCGCCTCTGGTGCAAATTTTCTCATGCTTTTGCTGAGAAAATCGTAGTTGGTGATGTCACCGACGAACAAGTCGATCGACTTGCCCGTTAAATCTTGCCATCGCTGGAGTCGTTGCTGAATCGGTGCGATGGGAGTGAGGGTGTCGCTGCACAGTTCCAGATCCCAGTGCCGCCGCACGAAGCTGTCGAGGATGCCAACTTCGTAACCTTTGTTAGAAAGGTAGAGTGCGGTTGCCCAACCGCAATAGCCATCGCCACCAATAACCAGGACTTTCATAAATCAACGGTGAATCTTGCTTGCCAATACTGGGTTAATGTACCAGGTATTGGTGCATTCTGAACCTTTAATCAAGCGTGTTCGCCCAGGAGGGACTGAGTTTTTTTTGGATTAAACCGGAATTTCGTCGGCGAAGCTGGCCCGGCGGGTGAATTCAAAAGGGCCGGCGAGAGCTCCCCAGACGTGGGCGTCGGTTTCTGGGTCACGCCCGCGATCGTGGCTAATAAATTTGTCTTGGTCAATCTCGAATTCGCTGTCTAGATAGGTTTTTTTGCCCTTTCTGACCACCATGCAGCCTTTTCCGGGTTCGACAGACCCTTTGAAGCTGTTGCCCGTCCACTGCGTAATAAAGGTGCAGCCGGGAAGCAGTGTCAGTTGTGCTTTTTTGATTTCTTGCAGCCGTTGCGGGTCGCGGGCAGCGCCGTAGAATTGTTCTTCGTTTTCTATGGCATAATTTTCGATGTCGATTCGATCGTCCACCGGGACTAATTTCAAAACTCGGACTCGGTACGGTACATTCAGTTCAATATCGTAGGCTTGTTCTAGGTACAAGCTGAGGCCATCCAGAACTTCGACGGGTAAAGGCCTCATGCAGACGCGGATGTGGGCGAAGAATGGCGGGTTTTCAAAGGCTTGGGCTTGGTTGCTGAAATCGGCGGCCATCCAGCGGGCGAGGGTGACGATATCGGTGGAATGAGTCATTTCGATTTTAGATTTGGGATTTTCGATTTTAGATTGGGGATCTAGTAAAAATTATTTTAGGGGAAAGGGCGCGTCAGACGAAATTCTGCGACAATTATCCAGAGTTTCAGTGTTAAAAACCCCCTATTGTCGCCGCGTCATTGCCATCACAGCATCAACAGTAAGTTCTGGTACAATACTTAAAGTTGGCAAAATGTCTGCTCCCGAACAAACTAGGGGTAGGTTATCGCCCTGCCATACCCAAACTTGTTGGCGAGATAAATCTATTAACCATGCTAATTGCGTTCCATTGCTAAGGCAAAGGAGAATCTTATTCTGCAAGTCTAAAGTGCTTTGATTTGGCGATCGAATTTCAATCAACCAATCTGGCGCCCCATCAAACGGCCCGTCTTCATCAGGAAGCCGATCGCACGCTACGATCGCGATATCTGGCACAGGTGAATGGGGAGGTATCAAGCAGCGCAATTCTGGGACTGCTTCAAATCTATCGGTACGATCGTTGATATAGTTAACCAAGTTGTTTTGCAGTCGCGAGTGAAACAGAGTTGGCATAGTTTTTTGAACTGCCCGCCCACCAATCAATTCCCATGCGGGCGAAGACTCAATATTTGGTTGAGCGAGAAACTCTTCTAGTGAATGTGTTGCAATGGAATGAACCATGTTTTTTAACCGGACTTCACTGTGCTTGTCACGCGCAAAAGTCTACTGCATTATACTGCAAAATCAATGCCTTTTCTTCTACCAGCGCTCGAATTTTTAGTCGAACTCGCCCCATTGGTGCGCCCTCAATCTTCCAAAATCTCGACCAAATCTTCCATTGTCACGTCGAAGGCGCGGGCAATTTTGTAGACAGCAGAAAGATCGACTGTATTCAAAGCATCGCGCTGAACGTAGCTTCTGACAGTGTTGTAATTAACTCCGGATCGATCGGCAACTTGCTTTAGTGTCCAACCCTTTTGCTCAGCTAGTTCTCGAATCCGCAGTCTAACGTATCCCATGTTTTAACTTGACATTGATGCGTATGCAACAGATGATATCTATGTACACTGAAAACGATCGCCCTCCTAGCCTCGAAAACTTAAGGGCGATCGCTTTTTCTACCACACCCCACGAACGTGGGGAAGGATTACCCTATGATACCAACATCAAAGCCCCAATTAAACACTCATCCCTGGTGTATCGTGCGGCAATTGCCAAATATGCAGCGATTGGTTGTGGCTAGGTTCCACCGTCGAGGTGATGCAGAGGGATATCTCCAGATTTTACGGCGGTTGTTGCCGGCGGCTAAACAGGCGATCGTTTTTGATACGACCGGGGCTGAGAAATTGGCAGAAGTTCGATCGACCTGAGATGTTGCACCATTGTTAATTACTTGTTTAGGAACAGGCTTTCCGGCCTGTTCCACAATAAAATTCATCTCTTGTGGAACAGGCATCTTGCCTGTTAAGCGAGAATGGTGCAACATCTCAGATCGACTCAATTAGAACGAATCTTGTAATTAATCAGGAGCGATCGAGTTTTACAACAAGTGCGATCGCTCCTTCATTCTCAAGACGAATAATTGGGGAATCGAGGGATTTTAGATTTTAGATTTTAGATTTTAGATTGAAGCATTAACTAAATTACTTTGTATCAAGTATTAAAGTAGGGAATTATAGGATCTAGTTCTATAAAACAAAGCATTTACGCCGTCAATCTACAGATTTAATCAGAGATTTTTGGCGCAAATACTTTGTCGGACTGATACTTTTGCCAGAGATTAAATACTCTGGTTCAGACATCTAAATTAGCAAATTAGATGAGTTTGACAGCCCGCAGACCAAACATCAGCACTGTTGCCAAGCCAATCATGCCGCCAAAAATCCCAAAATAAGTTATTGCTCCGCTAAGAGTCATTGCCATTTCTCCAAAACAATCAATAAAAAGACCTTTGACACTCCCCTGCCTTAATGGGTGGGGATTCTTGGTTCACTGATACACCTTAAAACTCTCTATCCTTTCGGCACTACTTAAACCAAAAACCCGTTCAATAGAACTAAGTTTCGAGTCTAATTTAGAGGAGTCCCAGCGGGCTTATCTCCGCAAGCTTTAGAGGATTGCTCCCCTTGTTTCCGTATGCCCTACGGTACAACTTGAATATCAAGTATTTGATTTTGCCCTTTAACGGGTGCTCATTCGCTACCCTAGCTCTGTTTATCGTGGTTATCGCCATCCACTACGCATTACTACTTCCTATCCTGTCAAGTGGGGACACCCCAGATTTATATTGTCTTGTGATAGCGGTTTTTCAGCCTGTGCTATCTCTAGTATGCCATACTAGAGCGACACTATATCGACATTAATCCGTCGAAGTGACGGGGTTTTCAACCCAATTTTCTGATAATCTAAAATCTAATATCTAAATTAGATAAATATGCAATCGATAATTAAAGTTGACTTGGGGCCACAATCTTACAATATTTGCGTGCGATCGGGCGGTTTAGACGAACTCGGCAGTCTGATGGGGGATCTAAGTTTGGGCAAAAAAGTGCTGCTGGTGTCGAATCAGTCCATTTTTCGGCAGTACGGCGAAAGAGCAACAGCAGCCCTCGAATCGGCCGGTCTGGAAGTCAGTAGCTGCATTTTACCACCGGGAGAACAGTACAAAACTTTAAATTCGGTGCAGAAAATTTATGGTGCGGCTTTGGCAAACCGTTTAGAACGTTCCTCGACAATGGTGGCTTTGGGCGGCGGGGTTGTGGGCGATATGACGGGTTTTGCTGCGGCGACTTGGCTGCGGGGAATTAATGTCGTGCAGGTTCCGACTTCGCTGCTGGCGATGGTTGATGCTTCTATTGGTGGCAAAACGGGGGTAAATCATCCTTTAGGGAAGAATTTAATCGGGGCTTTTCACCAGCCACGTTTGGTGTTAATTGACCCGGATGTACTCAAAACTCTGCCGGCGAGGGAGTTTCGTTCGGCGATGGCGGAAGTTATCAAGTACGGGGTGATTTGGGATGCTGAATTGTTCGGGAAGTTGGAGAAGTGCAAGCGTTTGGATCAAATGCGCTATGTGAAGGCGGATTTGTTGGCAGAAATTTTGATTAGGTCTTGCCAAGCTAAGGCTGAGGTGGTTAGCAAAGACGAGAAGGAATCGGGTTTGCGGGCGATTTTAAATTACGGACACACAATCGGTCATGCTGTGGAAAGTTTGACCAATTACAAGGTGATCAATCACGGGGAAGGAGTAGCAATCGGCATGGCTGCATCAAGCCGATTGGCTGTGGAGTTGGGAATGTGGGATGCTGAGTGCGATCGCCGCCAGTCTGCTTTGATTGAAAAAGCGGGTTTACCTGCCAAATTGCCGGCTGGTGTGGATGTTGAAGAAATTTTGCATACTTTGCAACTTGATAAGAAGGTGCAGGATGGCAAGGTGCGATTTGTGCTGCCGGTGCGCTTGGGTGAGGCTGCTGTGAGCGATCGGGTGGATGGGGATTTGATTATACAAGTTTTGAAGGAAATGCTTTAGATTCCCGTTTTTGGGGTTGTTTAACCGCCGCTGAACGCCCATTAACGCCGATCGCCAAAGATGTTTTTTCTTTCAATCGGCGATCGGCCGTTGAGTTTAGGAACCGCTCGATCGCGAATTAATTTCCTCCAAAATTTTATCTACTCTGTTAGCGGCTTGAGTTCTGCCTTGCTTGATAAATAACTCTTTAGCTTTTGTGAGGCTGGCTACCGCCTCCGCTTGGTTTTCCTTCTCTCCTTGCTGGTACAAACCGACGCCTAAATTGTTTAAAGCATCGGGATATCGATCGTTAATTTTAATGGCTTGTCTCCACTGACCAATTGCCTCGGGCAACTGCCCTTGACTTGCCATTGCCACGCCTAAATCGTTGTGAGCTTTGGCGTGCTGCGGGTTGACTTCAATTGCTTTTTGGAATAGAACGATCGCATCGCTCATTTTACCTTGCCCCGACAGCATAGTTCCTAACTTGTAATAAGCATCCGCTTGTTTGGGATAGCGAGCGATTAGTTGCCGGTACAAAGCTTCGGCATTGACCGCATTTCCTTGACCGTAAAGGTCGTTGGCAGTTCTCAAACCCATCGTGTAGCCTTTACCTACAACTTGGCACTTTTTCTCGGAGTTGCCTTCCTGCTTGCAAATCCTGAGTTCGTCTCCCTTCATCTCGTAGGACATAACTTCCCGAACAGCAGGTACTCGGCGCTGTGGCTGCAAGTTTTGGGAGAGTTCCAGGGCGATTGGCTCAGCTTGTGCCGGTTGGGCCACTGCGGCATTCCAAATTCCTGCACCCACCAAAATGCTTGGGGCGATCCACCTCAAGGGTTTGAACAAGCGAAACTCTCGATCGTTTTTCATGTCTTTTGTGGAAGCGTGTTGTTGATATGCTGGGTTTCACTAGCGCCGTAAGAGTCGGAGCCGATGGGGCCTACCCGATGAAATAGTTAGTTATTAACAGTCGAGATATTTTAGCACTGCGGAGCCGAGTTTGAGTTAAATTAGAGTAGAATTCCGATCGATTCTCAGTCAACCTTAGCAGGAAAATAGAAATGGGGCAGTCTATTCTTACCATGCTCGTTGCGCTCATCCTCGGCTACGCTGTTAACTCAAGCGTCAAAATAGTCAGCGGTGGCGACGAAGCTTTAGTGGAACGTTTGGGTAAATACAAGCGCACCCTCAAGCCAGGATTCCACTTTATCAGTCCCCTGGTCGAAAAAGTTGTCTGCGTGGACACAAGCCGTGAAAGAGTTTTAGACATTAAACCTCAGTCAGCAATCACGGGAGATAATGTGGCTCTCGAAGTCGATGCCGTTGTGTATTGGCGGGTTGTGAATTTACAGAAAGCTTATTATGGAATAGATCAAATTGAAAATGCCATCGCCAATTTAGTTTTAACGACATTTCGTGCTGAAATTGGTCGATTGCCAATGCAAGACATCTTGGCTTCCCGAGATGACATGAATAAAAAGTTACTCAAGAAGTTGGACGAAGCTACTGAAACTTGGGGCGTCAAAGTAATTCGCGTAGAAATTCAAAGCATTACACCTCCGAAAAGGGTGCAAGAAGCTATGGAATTGGAGCGCGCCACTAAGAGCGAGTGGCAAGCAATGGTCAATAAGGCGATCGGCACTAAGGAGTATATGAGGCTTTTAGTTGAAGCTTTAGACTCGCATCCCAATAGCACGCAAGTTTTGAATTACTTAGTAACAGAAAAATACTTAGACGCTCAACAAAAATTGGGCGAAAGCGACAACGCCAAAATTCTGTTTATGGACCCGAGAAATATGTCAGAGGCGCTCAACAATTTGATGGAGTCTATCCCTGATGTCCCTTCGGAACCTGGCGGCGGCGGGGAAATGAAAGTTATCGATACTCCCACTTCTCAAGATTGATTTCTGAAGATAGCGTCGGCAACCAGACAAACATCGTGCATTTCTCTGACATCGTGAACGCGCAAGATATCTGCCGAATTTGCGATCGCACCTGTACAAGCCGCCGCTGTCCCCCAAATTCTTTGTTTCGCTTCTGGCTGATTCAAAATGTGACCGATGAAGCTTTTTCGCGATACTCCTACTAAAATCGGACAGTTTAAAACACGGAACTTGGGCAACTCTCGCAGAATTTCCAAGTTTTGAGTGTAATTCTTAGCAAAGCCAATACCAGGGTCGATAATTATTTGAGATTTATCAATTCCCGCAGCAACTGCCGCCGCAATTCTACTCTCTAAAAATTCCCGAATTTCCCCAATTAAATCCCGATAATCTGTGAGTTGTTGCATCGTCTGGGGAGTACCCCGAATGTGCATCAAAATTATTGGCACTTTTAACTTAGCAACGGTTGACAGCATTTCCGAGTCAAAAGTGGCTCCCGAAATATCATTGATGATATCCGCTCCCGCCTCAACCGCAGCTTTCGCAACCTGCGCTCTGGTAGTATCGACAGAAATAGGAACTGAGCCAAAAATCTCGGCTTTTTGTCGCAGTATTTGTACGAGAGGTATAACGCGATCGATCTCCTCTGAAGAGGATATTTCCACTGCACCAGGCCGAGTAGATTGACCGCCAATATCAATAATATCTACCCCTGATTTTACCATATTTTCCGCTTGCACTAAAGCAGATTCTATGGTATAGAAATCTCCGCCGTCGCTAAAACTGTCAGGGGTAACATTCAAAACGCCCATTAAATAAGTGTGTTTTCCCCACTCGAAAGATTTATTTCTAATTGTAATTTTTTTGTTATTTATCATATCACCTCATCACTCGGCGATTGAAATCGCTTCTTGTTAAACGAAATCCCTCTCTAAAAGACTCAAGAATAAAGCAGAAACGCCATTCTTAATTCAACCAAAACTTAACCAGCTAAAAACAGTGTCAACTGTCAATTATAATTCAATTTTATCAATTACGGGCAACAGAGCTGCACCTTTGTACAGTTCTACTTTTTGTCCGGAAAATACCGCCAACATACTCTCTTCTTCTGGATCTAGTAACCACCCCAACTCAGTGCCGTTTCGCGAACAGTGAAGTAAGTTACTCAGCACTTTTGTTTGGCTTTGGTTTGGTGAGAGAATTTCTATCGACCAGTCGGGATTAATGTCAAAGCGGTTAGCAATTCTACCAGACGGCAAAAAAGGAATTCTTTCCCATCGGAATACTGCTACATCTGGCACGATTGATGCGCCGCCAAAAGTGCAGCGCAACTCGGGAAAAGCATTGGCAATTTTCCGAGTTTTCGCTACTTGATTGATAGTCTTGCAGAGCTCACCTTGAAGTACGCTGTGTTCACCTTGAGGCACGGGCTTCTGAATGATTTCTCCCTCAAGAAATTCTGAGGCCGGTTCAGTTTCAGGAAGTTTGAGGAACTCGTCTAAGGCGGGTTTGGGTTTAACGATCGCAGTCATAGGTTAATTCTCCCGATCCGAGAAACATTGAACGGCACATCACAATTGTAGGCGATAGCTGTTTAATTCCCGCTGCCCTTGTTCCACTTACCACTTAGCAATTACCTATTACTGATAATTGACAATTCGAGCAAAACTCGCAGCTTCCAAACTCGCACCACCTACCAGAACCCCGTCAATCTCAGGCATCGCCATAACTTCATCAATATTCTCCGGTTTGACGGAGCCGCCGTACTGAATTGGCACGTCAGGATTAGTCAATTTACTGCGAATCAAACCAATAACTCGGTTAGCTTCCTTCGTTTCGCAAGTATCGCCAGTGCCAATCGCCCAAATCGGTTCGTAAGCAATTACCAACTTATTTTGGTCAACACCAACCAAATCTTTTTCCAATTGAGAAAAAATGTGAGCTTCAGTTTCGCCTGCATCTCGCTGCTGCTTGGTTTCCCCAACGCACAGAATCGGAATTAAATCGTATTTCTGAGCAGCTTTCAGCCGCAAATTAACCGTTTCGTCAGTTTCCCCAAAATATTGGCGTCGCTCGCTGTGGCCGATGATGACATAACGGACACCAAGTTCACTGAGCATTGGCCCGGAAATTTCCCCAGTAAAAGCTCCTGACTCTTGCCAGTGGACGTTCTGAGCACCGAGTCTGATCCGGCTGCCGTGCAAATTTTTCGACAGGACAGCCAAGGAAGTGAAGGGAACGCAAAGCACGACTTCCCGTTCCTCTGGGGTTTCCGTCAGGCAGGACATGAATCCTTGAAGAAACTCTAGGGATTCACTCCTAGTTTTGTACATTTTCCAGTTGCCAGCAATAACTATTTTCCGCACGGGTGACTCAGTAGCTCTGTGAACATCAAAATCAGGCAACTTATAGTTTAAAGCTTAAGGGTACATTTCGAGCCCTTATTGCCCAAACTCGATGCGAGCTTGCTCAACTAAGTCAACGGTGATGACTTGGGTTTCGGCTTCGCGCGCCAAGTGTTCTATGCGGACGCGAGCTTGTCCCCGGACAAAGTAGGGAATATTTTTCAGCTTCGCCTTGGCTTCTGGCGTCCATTTTAAATCATCGGAAAATTCGGAATCGGGCATGGCGTATTGAGCGATCGACTACAAGCCTTTATGGATCAGGCTTTGATGGAAAGCCTGGATGTATTAAATTTACCACGATTTGCGATCGGGCCACACCTTCTCACTCTGCCTTAAATTTGTTGCCTAAAATAGCCGACGCTTCTTGTAAAAGCTGATTCTGCTCTTGTTGAATTGCTTCCAACCTTATCAAAATATTAGCAAGTCGTTCCTGAGACTCCAAACTGTTTGATTCAACTCCCCTCAATTGTAAAGCTGAATTATTTTTGTCTTCGGGATTCTTTGAAACCAAGGAGTTTACAACCACTCCCCCCAGATTACTTACAGATTTAGAGCCGAGACTCAAAACCCCTTGCATCAATTTTAAAGGGATTTGCAGAATAAATAACCATCCTTTTGCAAAAAAGTTACCTAAAGCCTGTAAGAAACCCAAGATAATGAATATAAATAGTAGCAACATTGCTAAAGATATCAGCGGGTGACTCACCAACCAGAAGACTAGAGGGTGCGAATCCATCCAATTTTTAACAGTACCATCGATAGCACGTTGAAGGGCATTGGAAGTGGCATCGCTCATAATTCCCGCCTTTTGAATGTTATCCTCTAATGAAGCCTTAGCCGTTTCTGTAACTTGATTTACCCTCTCTACAGTTTGGCTAGTGCTTTGATTCAAAGTATTAACCGCAGAGTTAGTAGTTTGATTAATAGTTTCTTTAGCAGTTGCCCCAGAGTGAGAAACAGCCTCAACAGCTTTGTTGGTAGTTTCACTGACGCGACTAACTGCTTGATTGGCGACTTCAGATATAGCAATCCTCGCTTTTTCGGTTTTATCCGCTACAGTACCTAAAGCATTGTTCGTAGCTTCATTAACAGCATTCACGGCAGAATTCGTAGTTTGAGTGAGAGCTTCTTTTGCCTTTTCCGCAGAGTCGGAGAGAGAAAATTGAGCTTGTGCTGTTGCTTTTGAAACAGAATTCACTGCTTTTTCGACTTGTTCCGCCCACACTTCTTTCGTTTTTTGAACGCTTTGATAAAAATCAGGCACTGCTACTTCCATAGTAAGTGATATTCATCAAGTTAATTTACTTTTGCCCAGTGATTATAGTATAGCTTCTATTTTTATAGAGTGCGACTTTAGCCAAAAATTGAGCGAGAAATAGAGCTAAGATATATAGAGTAAACTTTTTAGGTTAGTCTCTTTCCTGATGGAATCGGATGAGATAAACAGTTTGGACATCCATGCCCCCATGCTTTGAAAGATGGTGCTAACGCTTTGACGATGTGTTCCCCACTCAAGCCCAAAAAAACGAGTTTAGACACTATCTGCGGGGATTACTGGGAGAAAGGAGAGAAAAAATATATCCCAGCTCCCGCAGAACGCTGTAGATGTTTCTTAACAAAGCTTATGCCAGGTTGCAATCAGAGCTTCCTGTTGCGAACAAACGCTCAACAAAGGGCGAAGCTATACGTGATAGTGTGACCATCAGATGTATTCCCCCAAAATAAAGCTGACGATCGCTCGTGGGACAACGGAGGAATTTGATGCACCTGAAAAAGCCTCAATGAGCTGGAGAAATATAGCATATTATCCCACGGACGATCGCGGGAGAACGGGCGATCGTCCGTCAAAGCTTGCTCGGCGTTGTAAAAACTGTTTAATGCCCCCAAAAATAATTACATATTTACAAAAATCAGCGCAAGTTACCAAACTATATATCCCCGAAAAAAAGCGAGAAATTTTAAGTAGACTGTAGCTGTTGGTTTAACAAACCCGACGCTGCCTAGGATTTTGTTGCGGCCGCTTAGCTGGTGTATAATTTATGACATATTTGTCAATTTTTTACTTTCCATCCGAAGCTCAAAATATGCTACGGTAGAATGTTTCCCCAGCTTAAGATACACCATGACGTATGTATCAATCATTAGAAGAGTCAGCCATTTCGACTAACCCATCTACGGAACCGTCCTCTCTAATTCTCATCGTGGATGACGATGCCTTGATGCGTTTGCAACTTCGACTGTATTTACAGAAGGAAAAATACCGAGTGGCCGAAGCTAGTGATGGGTTGACAGGGCTGGCAGCTTATGAAGAATTACATCCAGACCTCATCCTGCTAGATGCAGTGATGCCTACTATGGATGGTTTTGCTTGTTGTCAAAAATTATCTGAAGTGCCTCAGAGCGATCGCCCACCTATTTTGATGATTACTAGCTTGGAAGACAAAGAATCTGTCGATCGAGCTTTTGCAGCGGGAGCGGCTGACTATATTACTAAGCCGATTCACTGGGCTGTTCTGCGACAGAGAGTGCGGCGGTTGATTCAGCAATTCCATTTGCAAAAGCAACAAACCCTACTTTACCAGCAGCTAGAGGCCGCCAATCGACAATTAAAATACCTCGCGTCAATTGACGGTTTGACTCAGATTGCCAATCGCCGTCAATTTGACCAACAGCTAGACGAGGAGTGGCGACGCATGACGAGGCAGCAAACTCCTTTGTCACTGATTTTATGTGATATCGATTTGTTCAAGCCTTATAACGATACTTATGGACACCAAGCAGGGGATCTATGTTTACAGCAAGTTGCGGCAGCTCTCAATCACAGTATTAATCGAGCTGGAGATTTAGTAGCACGTTATGGAGGTGAAGAATTTGTAGTGATTTTATCCGACACCGAGCTTGAGGGAGCAGTCCAAATCGTTAAGCAAATGCAGGCTCGTATCCAAGCTTTAGCAATAGTACATAAGAGTTCTCCGAATCATTACATTACGCTCAGCTTCGGTATTACCAGTGTGATTCCTACCCAAGAAATCCGACCAGAAAATTTAATTACTGCTGCCGATGCAGCACTTTATGAAGCTAAAGACCAAGGTCGAAATACTTTTTGTACCAAGATTCATACAGTTAATAAATTCACCCGTTAAATCATAAGGGTAAAAAATATGCCTCTCGTAATTGGAAATAATTATTTATTCAAATTTTAGCAAAATCTCAAGTCCTGCATGAGTAAGCCTTGATTTTAGTATTAAAGATTAAAGCCTAAATAATCGGTTGTGCGACATTCATGGAAACTGTCAGGGATAGAACGAGACTGTCTCTACGACGATTTTTTATCAAAATCAGTTTATATTTAGCAAATAGCGATTCTATAAGTTTATGGGAGGAGCGATCTCAGTGCGTGATCAAAGATGGTTTGGTGCGATCGCCCTTCTCACTGGTGCGGGTTTTCTGGGCAACTATTTCAATTTGTCTCTTTTATTTGGGGTTGATTTCCTCTTTGGCAGTATTGCAATACTGATTATTGCTTACTATTTCGGCTGGGGCTGGGGAGGCTTGGCTGGTCTAATAGCAGCCAGCTATACTTATGTCCTTTGGAATCATCCATACGCCACGATTATTTTGGTAATTGAGGCTGTGTTTGTTGGGTTTCTTTGCAAGAAGCGCAAACATCCGAACCTCCTTTTATTCGATGGGATTTACTGGTTATTAATTGGAATGCCCCTCGTTTGGCTTTTCTACGGTCAAATGATGCACATGGAGGCGACTCAGCTCATCCTCGTTATGTGCAAACAAGCAGTCAACGGCATTTTTAATGCCTTAGTTGCCAGCTTAATCATTTCTTATGCCCCGATTCATCGGTGGGTTACTCATTCAAAACATTTCGCCATCTCTTTACAACAAACTATTTTTCATCTGTTGGTTGCTTTTGTCTTTTTTCCAGGACTGCTCCTCTTATTTTTTGATGGTAGATACTTTGTCGGTCAAATCCAAACGACGGTGCAAACGGAGTTACAAACCAACGCAAAAACTCTCACTAGCGCAATATCTAGATGGCATCAGCGACATCTCTTAGCTTTGAATACATTAGCTGAAAAATCGCTCCTGCCTGAAGCCGTTACTGCTAATACAGGGATTCAATCATCCGCTCAGCTACAACAAAACATTAGCCTGATCGATCAGTTGTTGCCAGATTTCGACCAAATTTATGTGACCGATTCATCGGGAACAATTTTAGCTACTTCTTCTCCTTTTACTCAAACCCGTCGGCAGTTAATCGAACAAAGCACGGCACATAAATCTCTCATTACCCTGGCTCAAGAGCGGTTGAAACCTTGGATGACTTCTATCCACCAAGACCTATTAATGGACGAACCTCATGTAGGAGTGAATGTACCCCTGCAAGTTCAAGGTCGTTTTCTTGGGCTGATACACGGTTCATTAGGATTGAGCCAGATCAAAGCTCTCTACATTTTCCAGAGAAACAATCAGCAATTACGCATTACATTGCTAGATCAAAACAACCGAGTCATTGCGAGTAATCAATCCGACCAAAAGCTTTTGACCAGCCTTGAGGAGTCAAAGGACGGCAGCACTCGCACCTTAGAGGGAACCTTGCAGCAGTGGGTTCCTTCTAAGGGCAACAATCCGATGATCCGTTGGAAAAACTCTCTGTATATACAGGAATTTACAATTAGCTCCGATGTGGACTGGAAATTACGCTTAGAAATTCCAGCCACTCCCTATGTAGAAAATTTACAAAATCGCTACAAGGCTGACTTGAGTATTCTACTCGTCATCACAATGTTGGCATTTTTGTTTGCAACGCTGGTTAGCGAACGGCTGGTCAAGCCATTATCCTATTTAGCTGTTGCGACTACTGATTTACCCAACAAGCTTTCAGAAGAAACATTTGAATGGAAACAGAGCTCTGTTAGTGAAATCAATGAGCTTGCTATAAATTTTCAATTGATGGCAATCGTGCTTAATCAAAAATTTAGCGAGATTAAACAGGTCAACGCTACATTAGAACAGCGGGTTCAAGAACGAACGCAAAGATTATCCAAAATCAATCGCTCTCTGAAAGCTGAAATTAAGAGACGTAAACAAGCCGAAGCTGAACTAAGAACAAGAGAGGTGGCAATACGAGCTTTATATGAAGTCACTGCTACCCCAAATCTCAATTTTGAGCAGCGCATCCAAGCGTTGATTGACATGGGATGTCAGACCTTTCGGCTTGAATGTGGCATCTTGGCTCGTGTGCAAGATAATCGTTATGAGGTGATGGCTGTGCGATCGCCTGATGGAGTCCTAAAGCCAGGTGATGCCTTTGATATTAACCAAACTTTGTGCAGGGAAGTTTTAGACACCAATGAACCCCTAACCATCCAACATATAGGCAGCTCAAAATGGTGTCACCATCCTGCCTATCTTGCCCTTGGCATGGAAGCTTATATTGGAACACGAGTTTTAGTTGCAGGCAAAGTCTACAGTACCCTCAGCTTTTCTAGTAACTCTCCCCGTGCACACATCTTTAAATCTGCCCATGTGGAATTGCTGAAGCTGATGGCTCAGTGGATTGGTAGTGAAATCGAAGGGCATCAGTCAGAAGCCGCTCTACAAGCCAGTGAAGAGAGGTGGCAACTCGCCCTACGTGGTAGTAATGATGGGGTATGGGATTGGAACGTCAACACCAATGAAGTATTCTTCTCGGCTCGCTGGAAAGAGATGTTGGGCTACCAGGAGCAGGAAATCCCCAATCATTTAGATGAATGGAGTAAACGAGTTCATCCCGACGATATCGGATGGGTGATGCAAGCAATTCAAAATCACTTTCAGCGCAAAACTCCCTTTTATATTACAGAACATCGAGTGCTTTGCAAGAATGGGAGGTACAAATGGATTTTGGCTCGAGGGCAAGCACTTTCGGATGCAGCGGGCAGAGTTGTGCGTATGACTGGTTCTCACAGCGATATTACCAACCGCAAAAAGTTAGAGCAGGAAATTAAAGCCAGAGAGCAATTATTGAATGCTTTCTTTAAAGGATCTTCCCTAGCAGGGGTGGGGCTGTGTATATACGATCGCCAGTTGAGATTTTTACAAATAAATGAGGCACTAGCTGAAATTAATGGTCACTCTGTAGAGGATCACTTAGTTAAGACAACCGATGATATTTTGGGGGAATTTGCTCCTGGTATAAATGCACTGTTACAACAGGTTTTAACGACAGGACAACCTTCCATCAGCTTGGAAATGAGCGGACAAGTACCCAATCCAACGGGTGCCAAGCGCTACTGGCTAACTTCTCACTTCCCCATTTTCAAGGATGCAGAGCAGCCTGTAGCAGTGGGTTGCATTCTGATTGAAATTAGCGATCGCAAACGCGCCGAAGCAGAACTACAACAAATGAGTGCAGCGCTAGAAAATGCCGTGGCAGGCATTTCTCGGATCGACCCTCAAGGAGGCTATATCTTCGTTAACGAAACTTATGCCACCATCTGCGGATATCAGCCAGAGGAAATGCTAGGGATGGAATGGCAAAGAACCGTTCATCCTGAAGATGTTGGCAGGATGGGGGCTGCTTATCAACAGATGTTGAGAGAGGGCAGAGTCGAAATGGAAGCTAGGGGGATGCGAAAAAATGGCTCTATGTTCTATAAACAAGTGGTGATGGTGTCTGCTTATGACGAGCAAAATGTCTTTGTGGGGTATCACTGCTTCATGAAGGATATTAGCGATCGCAAGCAGGCAGAAGAAGCACTACAACGACAGTTGCGAAAAGCCCTACTGCTGAAGCAAATTACCCAAGAAATTCGTCAAAGCCTCAATGCTCAGCAGATATTTGAAACGGCTGCTATTCAGATTGGGCAAGCTTTTGGGGTCAGTCGCTGCTTAATTAGCACATACCTGGACAATCCGCAGCCTCAGTTTCCTGTAGTTGCAGAATATCTAGCGCGCGGATCTGCCCCCAGCGGGCCGCATGACATTTTGGCAGCCAGTCCTGCTTATACAAAACAGTTGATGGCTAAAGATGAAGCTATCGCTTCCCCGGATGTCTATTGCGATTCATTGCTCACCTGTGCTCATTCAATTTTTACCCGTCTCAAATTGAGATCGACATTAGCAGTGCGAACCTCTTACCAAGGAGAACCGAATGGTGCCATTTGTCTGTACCAGTGCGATCACTACCGTCATTGGACTGCCGATCAAATCGAGTTGCTAGAATCTGTCGCGGCTCAAGTAGGAATTGCCCTAGCTCAAGCCAAATTACTAGAGCAAGAAACTCGACAACGAGAAGAATTAACTCTGAAAAACTTGGCCCTGGAGCAAACTAGACGAGAAGCAGAAGCTGCCAGCCGAGCCAAAAGTGAGTTTCTGGCGATGATGAGCCATGAAATTCGCACTCCCATGAATGCGGTTATTGGCATGACGGGACTGCTGCTGGATACAGAACTCAAGGCTCAACAGCGAGACTTTATCGAGACGATTCGCAATAGTGGGGATACCCTGCTGAGCATCATCAACGACATCCTTGACTTCTCCAAAATTGAGTCGGGCAAGCTGGAGCTAGAAAAGCATCCCTTGAAGTTGAGAGATTGCATAGAAGGTGCGATCGACCAACTTGCAGTTAAAGCAGATGAGAAGGGAATTGAGTTGGGCTACCTGATCCACCCTCAGACTCCTAATTTCATTTTGGGTGATGTCACTCGTCTCCGTCAGATTCTAGTTAACTTGCTCAACAATGCGATTAAGTTTACCGAAACTGGGGAAGTTACCATTTCGGTGCAAGCCTCTCTCGTTGATTCTGAAAAAACGATTTCTGAGCCAGGGAACTTGCCCGAAAGCTTGTATGAAATTCAGTTTGCCATTCAAGACACAGGCATTGGCATTCCAGCAGACCGGCTCGATCGACTGTTCAAGTCTTTTAGCCAAGTAGATACTTCCACGACTCGGCAGTATGGAGGGACTGGCTTAGGTTTGGCAATTAGTAAGCGACTCACTGAAACGATGAACGGCATGATGTGGGTTGAGAGCTCCGGCCACGTCGGAGGAACCCCTTCACCAAAATGGCAAGCCACTAAGCCTCATCGACTCACAATTGGTTCCACCTTCTACTTCACGATTGTGGCATCCTCTGTTGCTACTGAGTTAGCGGAACCGAGTGAAATGCTACCAGAACTATCTGGCAAGCATTTATTAATCGTCGATGACCTGCCCATTAACCGACAAATTCTGACGTTGCAAGCCGAGACTTGGGGGATGCAGATTCGCGCTGCCCAATCGCCTGTGGAAGCGCTCAACTGGCTTGAGAATGGAGAAACGTTTGATGTCGCTATTTTAGATATGCAAATGCCACAAATGGATGGCCTGACACTCGCCTCAGCCATCCACCAGCATCCTAAATGCCACCGTTTACCCCTGGTGCTGCTGACTTCAATGGGCAAACCAGAAGCCAGTTATTCAGAGCTCTCTAGCCACTTTGCGGCTTGTTTAAGCAAACCCATCAAGCAATCCCAACTTTATGAAGTCCTGACTCAGGTGCTACAAGCTCAACCGACAAAAGTTCAACAGCGGCCCCCTACCCCTGTCCAGGATGATATTAAACTGGCCCAGAGACTTCCACTGCGAATTCTATTAGCAGAAGATCATTTGGTGAATCAGAAGGTGGCACTGCTGCTGCTGGAGCGTTTGGGATACCGAGCCGATGTTGCTGCCAATGGATTAGAAGTCTTGGAAGCCCTGAATCGCCAGCCTTATGATCTAGTGTTGATGGATGTACAAATGCCAGAGATGGATGGACTGGAAGCCAGCCGTCGTATTTGTGAGCAGTGGCCGGCTCATGCTCGTCCCCGAATTATTGCAATGACGGCGAATGCCATGCAGGGCGATCGCGAGCTTTGTCTTGATGCTGGCATGAATGACTATATCAGTAAACCAATTCGAGTAGAGGCTCTCATCCAAGCGCTGAGTCAGTGTCCACCCACCCAGGAAACGCAGCAAGCCCAAAAGGAGGAATCAGATAGCCAGAAGCCAGAAATTGATGTGCCAGCGGTTAACCTCACAGAACTGCAAGCCTTCTGTAGCAGCATCGATGAAGATTCAACCAAGATTTTGAGCTTGCTGGCGAACTGCTACTTTGAGGAATCTCTAAAGTTGCTACAAGCTATGAAATTAGCGATCGACCAAGGGGATACTCAAGCCCTAAAGCGAGTGGCTCATACCCTCAAAGGCAGTAGTGCGAATCTAAGCGCGGCTCCTCTGGCCCAGCTTTGTGGCAGGTTAGAAGTCATGAGTACCTCTGGTGAACTCGATCGAGCCTCAACCCTATTAGCTCAAATCGAGGGTGAGTACGATCGGGTCAAGAATACTCTCCAACAAGAACTACAAAAGATTAAAAGTTAGAGCCTTGTCCTTGGTAGCATCTCAATGAAAGCACCCAAGCTAGAAATTGAAGTTGTGAGGCGGGAGGAAAGAGGAAGAACGAAGAAGAAGTTTTTTTACAAATATGAGATTCTCCCTCGTCCTGCGCTTGACGGCTTTAGTTTTCTTTTTTATCAAGGCATGAAAACTTTTGAAAGGCTGCCAATTTTCATGATCAATATTATGGTACATTCGACATCTTGCCCAAATACTTTTCAGATCGTTGCCGGTTGCATGGGAATAATAAAATCGAGTCAACAGTTAACACTCAACCATTCAGTTTTTCGACCCGCCCGTCAACAGTCAACAGTCAACAGTCAACAATAATTCCGGTGCAACCGGAATTGATATCATCAATTGATGGGCCGGAGATCCCGTCCTAATTATTTTTGCAAGAGGTCTAATGAAGCAAGAGGGATGATGACTACTGACTAATGACTACTGGCTGCTGTCGCAGCGGAATCTCGATCACAAACTCAGTACCTTTCCCCAATTCCGAATTGCATTTTAAAACGCCACCGTGTTTTTCTACCACAATTTGGTAACTAATTGACAGTCCCAATCCTGTACCTTTCCCCACCGACTTAGTGGTGAAAAAAGGGTCAAAAATGCGTTGTCTCATAGATTCCGAAATCCCCGTGCCGTTGTCAGAAATCCGAATCACCGCGCTAGGAAGATTGCCATTAAGTTGACCGACAGAAGTAGAAATTTTAATTTGAGGAGCCACAGATTGGTCAGCGAGCAACTTGTGCGATTCCAAAGCATCGATCGCATTCCCAATTACATTCATAAACACCTGATTCAACTGTCCAGCATAACACTCAACCAAAGGCAAAATGCCGTATTCTTTCACTAGCACAATGTTTGCACTGTCCGCATTAGATTTCAGCCTGTGCTGTAAAATTAACAGCGTGCTGTCAATCCCTTCGTGAATATCAACCGCCTTCATTTGACTTTCGTCAAGACGAGAGAAATTCCTTAAAGATAGAACTATTTGACGGATGCGATCGGCTCCCACCTTCATTGACGATAGCAATTTGGGCAAATCTTCTAGCAGAAATTCCAAGTCAACATCTTCGCTCAATTCGTCAATTTCAGGACTAGAATCGGGATATTGCTGCTGGTAAAGTTCCAGCAAACTCAATAAACTAGCAGTATATTCACTAGCGTGATTGAGATTGCCGTAAATAAAATTAACCGGATTGTTAATTTCGTGAGCAATCCCGGCTACCAGTTGCCCCAAACCAGACATTTTTTCAGTTTGAATCAATTGAGCTTGAGTTTGCTGCAACTCCTTTAAACTTTGAGCGATTTGTTCTGCTTGGCGTCTGGTTTGAGCCAGCAAATCGGCTTGTTGGATAGCTACGCCTAATTGATTAGCAATCTGAGCTAAAAAGTTAACTTCTGAACTTTCCCAACTGCGGGTTCCAGAATGTTGATACGCTGTCAGCAAACCCCAAAGTTCTTGTCCTACAAAAATCGGCGTTATCGCATAAGCCTTCACCTGAAATTGCTCTAAAATAGCCACAACACACTCCGAGTGGCTAACTTGATAGATATCGTCAACGGCTAGACTTTCATTATTAAGATATCTGCCGCCTCGGGTTTCCTGCAAATAAGTATCTTGCCAAACCGTACTGATACCTTCCCCTATCAATTTTATCCAGCCATCTTTCACAAACTCTGCTACATATTGACCACCCCAATCAGGAGTAAAGCGATAGACAGCAATTCTATCGACTTGCATAAACTGACAAACTTCTTGGGTTGCAGTCTTAAAAATTGCGTTGATATCGAGAGATTCTCGAATCTTTGCCACCACTTCAAATAGTATCCGCTGTTGCTCGGCTGCCCCCTGCAATTCAATCGTTTGCTGCCGCGTTTTAGCGAGCAAATCTGCTTGTTCTAATGCTACGCTCAACTGAGTTGCGACTTGCGTAGCAAACTGGATTTCCGAAGTTTTCCAATTGCGCGAACCCTCGCACTGGTGGACGCACAGCAAGCCCCAAAGCTCGCTGCCATTCATCAGCGGCATAATCACCTGAGATCTAATTTGAAATTGAGCTAAAATAGCAGCGTGGCAGTCGGAGAGTCCCGCACTTTCGATATCTGGCAACACTTGAATGCGTCCCTGACTGTATTTATTCGCATAGTTTTCCCCAAAACATTGATCGCGAACTTTAACATCCATTGCCGAACAAAAACCTGGCAAAACATCTTCAGTAATAAATTGGCCTTCATTAAACTTTGAGTCCGTATCGAAGCGATAAATGCCAACTCTATCTGCCTTTAAAATCCGCCGCAGTTCTGTAGTTGTCGTGTGAAAAATTGTATCTAAATCGAGAGAGTGTCGAATCTTAGCAACTACCTCAAACAGTATTCGCTCCTGCTCTGCTGCCCGCTGCAACTCCACTGCTTGCTGCTGAGTTTGACCGAGCAGATCTGCTTGTTCTAAGGCGATGCTGAGCTGAGCGGAAATTTGAGTAGCAAACTTAATTTCGGAAGATTCCCAGTTGCGAGGAGCCGAACACTGGTGTACGCACAGCAACCCCCAAAGGTCGTTGCCTTTCATCACCGGTGCCACTAAAGTAGCTTTGACCTGAAATTGCTCCAATACTTGCCGAAAGCAATCTTGCAGTCCGGCCTGTCTGATGTCGGACATTGCGTGAACTCGCCCTTGAGAGTAGAGATTGGCGTAGTTTTCTCCAAAGCAGCGATCGTGCACTTTGACTGCCATTGTTGACACAAAATCTGGCAAAACATCTTCGGAAACGAATTCGCCGTCGTTAAATTCTGATGCGTGATCGAAGCGGTAAACTGCCACTCTATCGGCATTTAAAGCCCGCCGCACTTCCTGGGACATCGTGCTAAAAATCTTGTTTAAGTCGAGGGATTGCCGCATTTTTGCCACCACTTCAAACAGCACTCGCTGCTGTTGGCTCAACTGCTGTAGTTGAGCGGTGCGCTTTTGAACTTGATTTTCTAAATTTGTGTTAAGTTCTTCTATTTGTTGATCGAGTTGGTAGTGGTTAATAGCATTAGAAAAGTGGCTGCCAAAAATTTGGAATAATTCAATTTCTTCAGCCTTCCATGCGCGAATTTGGGCAGTTCTTGACTCTTTCCACGCTTCAAAAGATATCCGAGATTGGGCGAGGCGGTCGTCGCTATCAAACTGTCTACCCCAGAGAGTTTCGGTGTCAAATTCTTCTCGAAAAATGCTTAAGTAACCGAATATTTGCTGGCGGGTTCGGAGCGGTAGGATTAAAATGCTGCGAATTTTGGTCGATCGAAAGGCAGGTTGCAGGCTTCTCAAACTGCTAACTTGGTACAAGTCGGGAATTGCCCAAACCTGTTGCTCGCCGGATTTAAAATATTCGTGCCAGACGCTGTATTGCTCCACCTGCTGGTATTTTGCTGAATTTTGCATCTTCGGCCCTGAGCCGCAAGTGTAGACTTTGAGTGCCTGAGTGGAATTGTCCGAGTAGGGCACTAAACTCGTAACTGGGCTGCTGTGGGAAATGAATGGTGTGTCGAAAATGCACAGCCTGCCGCCGGCTGCGTCTAGTGCAGCTACAGATTCTGCCAAAGCTGTTTGGAGTTCCATCGCCGGCTGGGAGTGAAGGGCTGCGGCGACGAGGTTGACCGCAGTTTCCCGTTGAGCTTGCGCCCTCGCTCGGGCGAGGAGGGTGGATTGGGCTATGGCGACGCCGAGCTGATCTGCCACCATCTGAACGCCCTGGAGTTCGTGTTCTGCCACACTCCGGGACTCGGAATGGTGAGATACCAACAACCCCCAGAATTCTTCGCCGTGAAGAATTGGTACTACCAAGGAAGCTTTGACGCCGAGTGCAGTTAAGTATTCAGCGTGGCAGGGGTCGATCGGGCGAAAGCGCACTTCGTCGGGCAGCAGTTGGCCCGAAACCGGATCGCGGTGGGGACTTTGCCCTAGCTGCCCCGACTCTATATCGACGATCGATCGCACCTGTACTTGCGCGAACAGTTCGCGGGCGTGAGGGGGAATATCGTCTGCTGGAAAATGCAGTCCCAATAGGGAGGGCAACCGGTTGTCGTTAATTGATTCGGCAATCACTTCACCGCTACCGTCGCTATGAAATTTGTAGATTTTTACTCTGTCTGTTCCCAAGAAGGATTGAACTTCCGCTGCTGTTGCGCTCAGAATTTCGGGCAGTTCTAGAGAGCGGCGAATGCGGTTGGCGATGCGATCGAGCAAATTTGCTCGATCAAACCTTACCTTGACATTTTCGATATTTAATGAGTCCATTATTAATCTTTTGCTTTCCTAGCAATAACCATAAGTGGCCCAAAAGTTTTGTGCTTGTTAAAAAAATCGACAAGCACAGCCATTTAATAAAATATAAATATCCTGAGGGCAATGGTCGATTAGTTTTGCACCTGTAGCGATCAGCCTTCAAATTACCACTTTTAATTGTGTGGGATTAAAACTTTGGTACTTTAAATATAAACTTTGTAGAGCCTGCCTTGCAAGCCTTATACCCGAACCGATTAAACTTGTCAAGTTTCAAGAGTTGTAGAGTCATTCACCGCCACCGATGAAGGTCGCACCGAAATATCTCAGTCCTGGATGCCAAAGCTCGCTGAGTAACGAGCTGACGGAAAGAAACAGCATTGAATTCAACAGGTTAACTCAGAAACCAAGTTTCTACGTCTAGGATTGTATCTGCAGCTAGCGGGCTCGGAAAACTGTCGATCGACAATCCGCAGCTTTTTCCAGATATGGGATCAAAAAAAAGCTCCTGCCGTTAAGCAGGAGCCTTTTTTGATTAGACAATCAAATCAGAAATAAATTCGATCGATTAGTCTAAGTCTGGCATAGCCAGCACTGGTTCATTTTCGCGATCGATACCCTTCTCAAAGCCAGCGACAGCCGCGCGAGCGCGACCAGCGTGCCACAAGTGGCCGATCAAGAAGAAGAAACCCACCACAAAGTGGAAACAGGACAGCCAAGAACGAGGAGAAGTGAAGTTAAACGAGTTAACTTCAGTCGCCACACCACCCACAGAGTTCAAAGAACCCAAAGGAGCGTGAGTCATGTACTCAGCAGCGCGGCGAGCTTGCCAAGGCTGAATGTCATTCTTGATTTTGTTCAAGTCCAAACCGTTAGTACCGCGCAAGGGTTCCAACCAAGGGCCTTGGAAATCCCAGAAACGCATCGTTTCACCGCCGAAAATGATTTCGCCAGTAGGAGAGCGCATCAGGTATTTACCCAGACCGGTGGGGCCTTGTGCAGAACCGACGTTAGCACCCAAGCGTTGGTCGCGGATCAGGAAGGTCAAAGCTTGCGCTTGAGAAGCTTCCGGGCCCGTCGGGCCGTAGAATTCGCTGGGGTAAGCAGTGTTGTTGAACCAGACAAAGCAGCAAGCGATGAATCCCATCAGGGACAAAGCGCCCAAGCTGTAAGACAGGTAAGCTTCGCCAGACCAGATTAAGGCGCGGCGAGCCCAGCCGAAAGGCTTGGTCAAAATGTGCCAAACACCGCCAGCGATACAAATCAGGCCAACCCAGATGTGACCGCCGATGATATCTTCCATGTTGTTGACGCTGACAATCCAGCCTTCGCCACCAAAAGGAGAGCGAGTCAAGTAGCCAAAAATCACAGCCGGATTCAGAGTGGGGTTAGTAATGACCCGCACGTCGCCGCCGCCCGGAGCCCAAGTGTCATAGACACCGCCGAAGAACATGGCTTTAGCTACCAGCAGCAAAGCGCCACATCCCAACAGAATCAGGTGGTAGCCGATGATGTTGGTCATCTGGTTTTTATCTTTCCAGTCGTACCCAAAGAACGAAGAGTATTCTTCGAGAATTTCCGGGCCGCGAACGGCGTGATAAATGCCGCCCAAACCGAGAACAGCAGATGAAATCAAGTGAAGAACGCCGACTACGAAGAAGGGGAAGATATCCGTAACTTCACCGCCGGGGCCGACGCCCCAACCCAAAGTAGCGACGTGGGGCATCAAGATTAAGCCCTGTTCGTACATGGGCTTTTCTGGGATAAAGTGAGCGACTTCAAACAAAGTCATTGCACCGGCCCAGAAAACGATCAAACCTTGGTGAGCGACGTGTGCGCCCAGCAGTTTGCCAGAGAGATTGATTAAGCGAGCGTTGCCAGACCACCAAGCGAACCCGGAGGATTCTTGGTCGCGACCGCTTGCGTAGGAATTAGAGAGCGTTACCACGCGGTAGAACCTCCAACGATTTTAGATTTTGGATTTTGGGTTTTTTTGTTTCCCTAGTAGGGCACGGGAGTACCGGGCCTGCGCCAGGGAATAGGGATTTGGATTTCAGATTAGTTTAAAAAAATTAAATTAATCTGAAATCCAAATCCAGATTTTTTTAAAGTGCGTTACCGCGAGGCAGAACTTCTTCAGGGAAGATGTAGTTTTCGTGAGGTTGATCCGTAGGAGCCATCCAAGCACGAATGCCTTCGTTAAGCAGAATGTTCTTAGTGTAGAACGTTTCAAACTCAGGATCTTCAGCAGCGCGCAATTCTTGTGATACGAAGTCATAGGCGCGCAGGTTTAATGCTAAACCGACGATGCCAATGGAGCTCATCCACAAGCCTGTAACAGGTACGAACAGCATGAAGAAGTGCAACCAGCGCTTGTTGGAGAAGGCAATTCCGAAGATTTGCGACCAAAAGCGGTTAGCTGTAACCATCGAGTAGGTTTCTTCTGACTGAGTTGGGTTGAAGGCGCGGAAGGTGTTTGAGCCTTCGCCGTCTTCAAACAAGGTGTTTTCTACGGTTGCACCGTGGATGGCGCACAACAGCGCGCCGCCCAAGATGCCTGCAACGCCCATCATGTGGAAGGGGTTGAGCGTCCAGTTGTGGAAGCCTTGCAGGAATAACAGGAAGCGGAAAATTGCTGCGACGCCGAAACTGGGGGCGAAGAACCAGCCTGATTGACCCAAGGGGTAAAGCAGGAACACCGAAACAAACACGGCGATGGGGCCGGTGAATGCGAGGGCGTTGTAGGGACGGATGCCTACCAAACGGGCGATTTCAATCTGACGCAGGCAAAAGCCGATCAGTGCGAAAGCGCCGTGGAGGGCTACGAATGTCCACAGGCCACCGAGTTGGAACCAGCGGGTAAAGTCCCACTGTGCTTCGGGGCCCCACAGGAACAGCAGGGAGTGTCCGAGGCTGTTGGCTGGGGTGGAGACTGCTACGGTGAGGAAGTTGGCTCCTTCGAGGTAGGAGCTTGCCAAACCGTGGGTGTACCAGGATGTGACGAAGGTGGTGCCTGTTAACCAGCCACCGATGGCTAGGTAGGCGCAGGGGAATAGCAGGATGCCAGACCAGCCTACGAAGACGAAGCGATCGCGTTTGAGCCAGTCGTCGAGGACATCAAAGATGCCTCTTTCGGTCTGGGCGCGTCCGACTGCGATTGTCATTGCGGTAAAATCCTTTTGCTTGTTAAAAGGCTAAGGTTTCTAATTAAAGTTAATATAACTATATATTAGAAGTTCATAATTTTTCAACATAATTAGCAGGAGTTGTTACACAATGCCGATCGGTCGATCGCGATCGCCTCAGCGAAGCGTGACGCTCGGTGGACTAATTGAATTAAGATTTGGCTTTAAGGCTGTTTAATTTTATGACTGCAAAAACAACGACCTCGATCGATCCTGTCCTGCGCTACCCGGTTTTGGGCTCCCGCCGCTTCAGCAATTACTGGTGGGCGACGGTGGTCAGCATTGGAGGGACTGGTTTCCTGCTGTCGGGCATTTCCAGCTACTTGCACGTTAACCTGCTGCCTTTTGCTGACCCGACTCAGCTTGTTTTCATCCCCCAAGGCATTGCGATGGGTTTCTACGGTGTCTGCGGCGTGCTGTTGGCGCTTTACCTGTGGCTGACTGTTCTGTGGGATGTCGGCGGCGGTTACAACGAGTTCGATCGGCAAACTGGTAACATTCGGATCTTTCGCTGGGGTTTTCCCGGCAAAAACCGCAAGCTGGATTTTACTTGCAAGACATCGGACGTGCAATCTGTGCGGGTGGACATTAAAGAAGGTCTTAGCCCCCGTCGCAGTATTTATCTTAAGCTCAAAGACCGCCGTCAGTTTCCCTTGACTAGAGTCGGACAGCCCATTGCTTTGTCGCAAGTAGAAAATCAAGCAGCCGAATTGGCTCGATTTTTGCAAGTTCCCCTAGAAGGACTTTAGGGATTTTCGATTTTCGATTTTCGATTGGTAATCTCTCGTAGGGTGCGCCGGGCGGCGCACCTTACCTATCTGGTAAGTGAAAAAAATCGATCGGCGACTAAGCCCGTTACCAGTTTTTGAATCTATAGCAATCCTTGCAGGAGTCGTAAATTTTTTACCCCACCCCAACCCTCCCCGAACCGGCTCTGAGAAAGTAAGAATTTCACAAATGATGCGAGGATTGCTATATCAATTAACAATACTTCGGACAGTTTTTGATTGCCAACCGTAAAATAAGGCTTTCAAGGCTCCCAGGCAAGTTCGCTACCAAAGGAAAATCGCGGGTTTCAGAGTACGAACTAAAAACAGTCCGAACTATTGAATTAAAATCTTTAGTTGCAAAGTCCGTAATTGACTCAAAGTGAAAATACAAAGGCAAATGCAAATGCAAATCAAAATTCAGCGGTGGTTGTTCTCGCTTTTAATAATTGGCGCGCTGTTTGTCGGAGGATGCAGTAATTCCCCTGTGGCAAACTCGACTCCGACATCGAATCCGGCGTCGGGTGAAAATATTTCTTTGTCTCCGTCTCCTTCTCCTGCTGCTGTAGCGACGAGTTCGCAATTTAGCAATTTGCCACGGTTGGAAGGAAAAGCAACGGTGGTGATGACGGTTAAAGGTGCTCCTATTACGATCGAACTCGACGGCACAAATGCGCCAATTACTGCGGGCAATTTTGTTGATTTGGTTCAGAAAGGTGTCTACGACGGATTGGTTTTTCACCGAGTCGTCCGGGAACCTCAGCCTTTTGTAGTTCAGGGCGGCGACCCCCAAGGCAAAGACCCTAAATTTCCTACAGCGCGACTGGGAACTGGGGGTTTTATTGACCCAAAAACTACTACCGAACGCAGGATTCCTCTGGAAATTAAAGCTAAAGGTGCTGCCAATCCGACTTACAGCCAAACGCTAGAAGAAGCTGGAGTTAAGGAGAAACCCGTGTTGATGCACAGTCGCGGGGCTGTTGCTATGGCTCGATCGCAGAGTCCTGATTCGGCTTCTTCTCAGTTTTACTTTACTTTGACCGATGTACCGTTTTTGGACGGCAGCTATGCGGTTTTTGGGTACGTCAAGGAAGGCATGGATGTGATTGATAAGATTGAAGCGGGCGATCGCATTGAGAAAGCTACCGTTACTCAGGGTTTGGAAAATTTTAAGCCGGCTAGCTGAAGGTAGTCAAGCGATTTGGGATTTTAGATTTTGGATTTTAGATTTTAGATTATCCCCACGGGATAGATCCGATGGCTTGTAAATTGGGGATTTGAGATAAGGGAATTGGATTTTAGATTTTAGATTATCCCTTTTTAATCCACAATCTAAAATCGTCTAGCCTGATTCTTCTTTTAATCTAAAATCTAAAATCTAAAATCGGCTTAGCTATGGATGTTGTTGTTACTGGAATTGGTCTTGTTTCGGCTTTAGGCACTCTGGAAACGAGCTGGAAAAGACTACTTTCTGGAGAATCGGGAATCGATCGGCATCAACCTTTTTTAGAACTTGAAGCGCGACCTTTGGGTTTAATTGGTACAAAACCTGCGGGCTTAATAACTTTAACTCCGCAGGTTTTGGCAGATGCTTTGAAAGATGCTAATTTGACTTTGCCTTTGCCTGATTGCGGGATTGTTATTGGCTCTAGCCGCGGCTTCCAGGCAAATTTGGAACTGTTGGCCAGCGAAGGAAGAAGGAAGAAGGAAGAAGGAAGAAGGAAGAAGGAAGAGGGAAGGGAATTACCGATTACGGATTCTCAATTCGTGAATTTTTTGCCTCACATGGGGGCGATCGCAGCGGCGAGGGCAATTGGTTCGACGGGGCCGGTACTGGCACCGATGGCTGCTTGTGCGACGGGTATTTGGTCGATCGCCCGCGCTGTTGATTTAATCCGCACCGGTGAGTGTCAGCGGGCGATCGCAGGTGCTGTGGAAGCGCCTATCACACCGCTGACTCTGGCGGGATTTAGCCGGATGGGTGCTTTGGCAAACACTGGGTGCTATCCGTTTGATGAAAATCGCGAAGGCTTTGTGCTCGGCGAAGGCGGGGCTTTATTTGTATTAGAATCTGCCGAGTTGGCAAGGCGTCGTGGCGCTAAAATTTACGGTCGAGTTTCCGGTTTTGGCTTGACAAATGATGCTTGCCATGCTAATTCACCGGAGCTGGGGGGGGAAAGTGCGATCGCGGCGGTAAATCAATGTTTGAAACGCAGTAATTTAGCGGCGATTGATATAGATTTTATTCACGCTCACGGTACTGCAACTGAGTTAAATGACCGACACGAAGCACTGTTAATTGAGAAGTTATTTCACCCAGGAGTTGCTGTTAGTTCAACTAAGGGAGCTACGGGTCATACTTTGGGAGCTTCGGGAGCTTTGGGTGCGGCTTTTTGTTTGATGAGTATTAAATATCAGATGTTGCCGCCTTGCGTGGGAATGAAAAAACCGGGGTTTGAATTAGATTTTGTTCGCTGTGCGCGATCGGCTATTGTCAGAAATGCGGTTTGTTTAAGTTTTGGCTTTGGCGGGCAGAATGCTGCGATCGTTTTATCAGGTGATCGTTAATTTTTGTAAAGGCGATCTATCGACATTTAAATTACACGATCTCTCTACAGTTAAAATCTTCTGAGGTGGCGGGAGAACCCTCCGCACATCCAATTTAAATCTCAAAAATAGTACAATATTTATGTATTTTAGTCAATCAACTGAGAATTTTGGTGAGATTGCTGGTTCTGCTGTCCTAGTCTGGCTCTGCATCCCGACGCTGATTCTTGCGTCAAAGCCTAGGAGGCTACAAAAGAGAGGCAGATTAAAGCAGTATTGTATTTTATTAACGCACCGATGGTGATCAGCGAAAATAGAAAAAAGAAACTGTTTAAATTAACTCTCAGGTATTTTAACATGGAGCTGGCCTCTCATCGATTTATATCTTATTTTGAACCCGAGCAAGCTGCTCACCTTTGCCAAATAGCTGTTTTGGAGAGTTTTTCTCAGGAAACGCTGGTTTTTGAAGAAGGAGAAACAGCGGATTTTTTATATCTAGTTTTAGAAGGTAAAGTCGAGTTTAGCAAGCAGCTTGAAAATCATAAATATCAAACTGTTGCTGTTGCTAAGCCAGACGATTATTTTGGCGAACTCGGAGTTTTAGACGGAGAGCCTCGCAGTGCTAGAGCTGTGGCAGTTGCAGGCTCGACTTTGGCCAAAATAGCCCGTGAAGAACTAATAGCAACTCTCCAGTTTGCTAAAGGCAGTTCGGTACTGCAAATGTTTAGTTTCATTACTAAAAATTTACGAGAAACCACGGATCAATATGTTAGCCAGTTGGTACACAAACAAAAAATGGTATTGGTAGGAGAAATGGTGAGTACAATTATTCACGATTTCAAAAGTCCTTTTACCGGAATTAAACTCTCCAGTGAAATGATCAAAGAAATGCACCCTGATGAGGAAACTCAGGAGTGGTGTGAACTTATTCAATTGCAGGTTCATCGAATGTTGGGGATGGCTGAAGAAGTATTAGAATTTTCGCGCGGTAATTCTGTATTACATAAAAAACCCGTTAATCTAATCCAGACCTTGCAGCAGTTTGAAAAGTTGAACAGAGTTTATTGGGAAGCAGCAAAAGTAGATTTAGCAGTACGGGTGACAGAAGTAATAGTGGAAGCAGATGAAAATAAGATTTTGCGCGTTTTACAAAATTTAGTTGGGAATGCTGTTGAGGCTTTTGGCGGCAGAGGGGGTCTGGTGGAGATTGCGGTGACACAAAGTGAGGAGTGGGCAGAAATTAGCATTTACGATAACGGCCCAGGCATTCCGCCGACAATTAAGGAAAAGTTATTTGAACCGTTTGTAACTTATGGCAAGCGGACTGGTACTGGGTTGGGAACGGCGATTGTTAAGTCGATCGTTGAGGCTCACAAAGGGAAAATCACTTATGAGTCAGAGGATGGAAAAGGCACAACTTTTTATATCCGCTTGCCCAAAAGCATGGCTGTAGCAGATAAAATTTAAGTAGGTAGGAAGATATATAATTAGGATTTTATCACTAAGCCTCAGAGACTTGGTTGATGAGTAGATATCTTGTTATAAAACAATATTTTCCTAATAAACTGGGTTTAAGAGCGTAAGTCATAATACTGTGTAGCAACTTGCAGAATCCAGTATAATTGAATTAACGAAATGCTAAAAATTTGATGCCAGTTACTATTCAAACCTTACCCACAGAAGTTATCAATTTAATTGCCGCCGGCGAAGTGATTGACTCGATCGCCGCAGCGGTACGAGAATTAGTTGAAAATTCTCTGGATGCTGGCGCAACTCGCATCGTTGTCTCTGTCTGGCCGGAACAGTGGCGGGTGCAAGTTGCAGATAATGGTACGGGAATGGATCTGGAAAATTTGCAGCAGGCGGCTTCGCCCCACAGTACGAGCAAAATTACCACTGAAGCTGACCTTTACAAAATTGATACTTTGGGATTTCGTGGGGAAGCTTTGCACAGTTTGGCTCAGTTGGGCTGTTTGGAGGTTGTGAGCCGATCGAATGATTTGGGATTGGGGGATGGTTCGGAAAATCGAGAGTCGGCGCAAACCTCGGCCAAATCATCCTTTAACAAGGGGGGAGTTGAAAATGCTCGATCGGGCTGGCGGGTGGTTTACAATAACGCAGGCGTTGCTGTGGAGGTGGAAACAGCGGCGATCGCTCCGGGTACGGTGGTGACTGTTGATAATTTGTTTGGCAATTGGCCGGTGCGCCGCAGTTTTTTGTCGCCGGCACAGCAAATGCGATCGATCCAATTAACTCTTCAGCAAATTGCTATTTGTCACCCCCACGTAAATTGGCAGTTGCGTCAAGGAAATACGCCTTGTTTGCACGTAACTCCTGGTAGCACAGCGGAACAACTTTTACCTCAATTCGTGCGCGGTGTGCGATCGAGCGATTTGCAGTATTTAAAGTTAGATTTGCCTGCGAGTCCTCAAAATCAGAAAGCAAAAAATTTATTAGTAGAAACTCAACTTGTTGGCGCTACAGTTAAGCCTAATTACCAATTACCAGTTGCCAGTTCCAATTTCCCAATGCCCAATTCCCAGCGTTTGGAGTTAGTAATTGGTTTGCCCGATCGTTGTCACCGCAGGCGGCCGGATTGGGTGAAAGTTGGGGTAAATCGGCGAGTTGTGCGATCGCCCGAATTAGAGCAAACTATTCTCAGCGCCTTTGCTCGCACTTGTCCGCGCGATCGCTATCCCGTGTGTTTTGTTCACCTGCAAATCTCCCCCTGGGAAATTGATTGGAACCGCCACCCGGCTAAGGTGGAAATTTATCTGCATGATCCGAGTTTTTGGCAAGAACAAATTAGCGTGGCAATTACTCGCGCTTTGCACCTGAATGATGAAGTGTTGCCAGCGCCCCCAATTCCCGAACGAGTAGGAAAATTGCTGAAGGCATCGGAACAAAAAAGTGCTTACAGTGTCGGGATTTCGGCTCGACAGAATGATAACGGCGGCGAAGAGGAAAAAGCTAATCAAATAGGATTGATGGAATTGAGGGCGATCGCTCAAATTCACAATACTTACATTGTTGCGGAACATCCGAGCGGAATGTGGTTGATAGAACAGCACATTGCTCACGAGCGCGTTTTATACGAGCAATTGTGCGCGGCATGGCAGCTAAAATATCTGGAAAAACCGATAATTCTCAGTCAATTATCTGCACGGCAAATTGAGAATTTATCCCGGTTGGGTTTGGAAGTAGAAACATTTGGGGAACAACTATGGGCTGCCCGCGAAGTTCCTGAATTGTTAGCCGATCGAGATGACTGTGCAGATGCGCTTTTTGAACTTAGTAAAGTCGCAGATTTACAAGCGGCTCAAGTTGCGACTGCTTGCCGTAGTGCTATGCGAAACGGTACTCCTTTGAGTCTTTCCCAAATGCAAAATTTGTTGGATGAATGGCAGCAAACTCGTAATCCGCGCACTTGTCCTCACGGCCGCCCTATCTATTTTGCTTTGGAAGAATCGACTTTAGCTCGGATTTTTCGTCGCAGTTGGGTGATTGGTAAAAGTCACGGGATTTGAAAGTTGATTTGACATCCGAGGGGGTTCCCGTCAATCTCGATGCAAAAAAAATCGTGAAGGTTTATTAAAAATACTGGCTGCTTTAGAGGAAAAAACTTAGAATATATTAAAATTTAAATAATGCACTGTTTTTAATATCTTTTGGGCAACAGGCAAGATGCCTGTTCCACCAGAAAAAATGCCTGCATTACCATAAAAAAATTAATTATACTACAAAAAACTGCAACAGGCAAGAGGTCGGTTCCCCAAGAAAAAGTAACTATCTTACCATGAAAAAGGTTAATTATACTACAAAAAATGTCGGTTTACCCGAATAATCTTTGTTGTGGAACAGGCATCTTGCCTGTTCATGATATAGGTAGAAAATGTCAATTAAACATACATCAATAATAAATATGGATTTTCCGATCGCCCGACAACTCTTTTATCAAGAAATAAATCAGCCGGATGGCTCGATCGATTTGGCGAAAGCTGCTCTTTACATGGCTTTGGAAGAGTACCCAAATTTAGAGCCTGAGGAGTATCTCAATGCTCTCGACACGATCGCAGATGAAGTGCGCGATCGCCTGCCTGCACAGAATTATCCGCTGCGGATTATTCAAACTATTAACGCCTATTTATACGGGGAGTTGCAGTTTTCGGGCAATGATGCTGATTATTACGACCCCCGCAATAGCTTTTTGAATGAAGTGATCGATCGGCGTACTGGCATTCCGATCTCTTTATCTTTGGTTTATTTGGAGGTGGCTAAGCGCATTGATTTTCCGATGGTGGGAATTGGGATGCCGGGACATTTTTTAATTAGACCGGATTTTGAAGATGCTGGTATTTTTGTTGATGCGTTTAACGGCGGCGAGATATTATTTCCTGAAGATTGTCAAGCCAGACTTTCTCAAATTTACGGTCAACCTATGGAGTTGCAGCCGGCTTTTCTGGCCCCGGTAAGTCGCCGATCTTTTTTGGGGCGAATGCTGGGAAATCTGAAGGCAATTTACTTGCAACAGGGAGATGCTGTGAGGGTACTCTTGGCGATCGAACGGATTTTGCTGCTGTTTCCCGATGCGGTGGGTGAACGGCGCGATCGCGGAATTCTCTATTATCAACTAGGACGCTTTGTCGAAGCGCGCCACGATCTGGAACTATACCTGAGAAATGCTCCGAATGCTCCTGATGCTGGTAGAATTCGCCAATTGCTCGATCGGCTCAATCTAGATATATAAGACATAAAAGTGACACTCAATAAACGGCTGCCCGACGACCAGCTTTCGCTTTTATCATTTTTGCAAAGGTATCTAAAATCGTCAAAAATCGAATTGTAACATATTAACTGTCAAATAACACCTATCTTTTGATAGGTTGAATTTGCTTGACTTGGCTGTAGAATCATAGGTCATTTACGGAAGTCCCGATTCGACTGATACCCGCACTGATACCCGCACTGACGAGCGATCTAAAAAGTATTTTGACCTGTATTTTGACCTAAAGAGGCACACACTCATGAACTTTCAGTTTCACCAAGATTCTCTCAACAGAATGCAACAGCTTTCAGCCCATTTAACCCAAAGAATGTCAAAGTCTTTATCATTAGGTTTGGCGCTTTTGCTGGGAACAAGTGTAGTATTCCTGAGCAGTGGCAAAGCTGTGGCGTTAGACAATGTTACCGTAAAATACGGTGCTGTTGACGTAACATTACCGCTGAGCGACTTACAAAGCTTTGCACAAACAGGTCAAGCATCATCTCAACTGCAAAGCGTTCTGAATCTTGCGAAACAAACTCCCGAGTCGGCGCGCGAAATATTAACGCGACAAGTGCCTTTAGATTCGCAATTAGTAGCGCGGCTAGCAAGCACTTATTTTGGGGAAATTGTTTTCAAACAATTGGGCGAGGTTGCTTATGCGCCGACTGCTAGGCTTCAAAGCGTGCCCGCACTGCGCGATGCTTTAGTCTCAGCTTCTAAAGATGGTACAATATCGCTGATTGAAGTGATGCAAAATTACAGCCCCGCTGCCTTAGAAGTTGACGGCAATCAAGCGATAGTTATCTACGAGCGAGTGATTAAAGATGTGCAAGATTTGCAAGCTTTGTATCAGAATTCCCCGGCTTTGCAAAATACTGCCAACCAAGCCGTGAATTCGGCGAGAGAAATGATTTGTCAGCCGACTCCATCGGGAAGTGCCAAGTAAATAACCGAAGTTACAAGGAATTGGTAATTGGGAAAAGGTGCTTTTTTCCCATTAGGTCGGAGTTTTTAACTATTAGCAACTACCAATTACCAATTCCCAATTATACTTTACCCATTTTTTGAGATAGTTGCTCGGCTACCCGCTTGAGCCGCCGCAGTTGGTCTTTCATATCTTTCTCCGTCCAAGGGGCTGCAAAGCGATTGAAACCAAATCTAATTAAAGGATTGGGAATTTGAAATTCAAAGCGGTTAATCAAGAGAGTCCCTTGGATTTGAGGCTGGCATTCCCAACGATCGCATCCTTTGAAAAATCCGTCAAACCCCCAAACAATTAAACCGGGTTGTCGCTCCAACACAACACTCTCTAAAGAGGGTTGCAAAACGGGAATTTTTATGATAAATAAGCTACGACTTCCTACGGCAGTATCCCATTCGCCCTGGGGATCGCAGCGTAGCAGGGGATTGAGCCACTTGTGCATTAAAGTGCGATCGACTATACACCGCTCAACCAGAGTAGCAGCAGCGCGAATTTCAATGGATTGCTCGAAAACTTGACGCATTGACATGGAAACCTGCAACAAGGAGGGTATTACAAAACTTTGCTTACTTTATAGTTCTTTATTTACTTGTAACGTCAATTTTTCCAAAAATTAAAAGATTGACACACTCATAATTACAGTGTATCATCTTGAAATAAAGTATATATACCGATTATGGAGTTAGTCGAAAGGCACATCATTAAACCAAATCATAGGTTTTATCGAGAAGCCGATAGACTGTCTTTGGTGTGCAAAAATCTTTACAATAGCGCTAACTACATCTACCGTCAAAACTTTTTCGCTAGCCAACAAACAAACGCTCTGGCTGTTTATCACGCGCTCAAAACAAGTCCTGATTACAAAGCACAGCCCGCAAAGCTAGCGCAAAGCAGCCTCGGCTTAGTGCTCAAAGCATTGACTAGCTATTATCTGGCGGTGCGAAACTATCAGGAAGACACCACTAAATTTAAAACCGCCCCGAAAATCCCTCCTTATAAAGGTTCAAGAGAGCGAAAAAGAGAGGACGGGCGCTATGTAGTTGTATTTAATTGTCAAGCTGTCAGCAAAAGAGCCTTAAAAAAAGGATATGCTCGTCCCTTGGGCACTAATATTTGGTTGCGCTCAAAATTCACCTCGATTCTGGAAATCCGGATTGTTCCCAAAGTAGGTTGTTATGTTGTCGAGGTGCTCTATAAAAAGTTAGAACAGCCTTTACAAGTTAATCAGAGAGTAGCTGCCATAGATTTAGGATTAAACAATCTGGCAACATTAACCTACAATGTTTCTGGGTTAGTACCGACAATCTACGACGGACGGGCTGTTAAGTCAACAAACCAATACTGCAATCAAGTTTCATCGGCATTGAAATCATTGCTGCCCGTAGCGCAAAAAAACAGTAGAAAACTCGCCAAGTTGTGGCACAAGCGTAACTGTAAAGTGGATTACTACATCCACACGACGAGTTCCGCAATTATTAAAGAACTCGTTAATCATCAAATTGGCTTGCTGGCTATAGGCGGGAGCCCTGATTTTAAAGATGGGATTAATACTGGTAAGATTAATAATCAAAATTTTGCCTGTATTCCCCATTGCCGGTTCGTGCGAATGTTGCAGTACAAATGTTGCAGTACATAGGACAACACAAAGGACAACTTGCAGGAATTCAAGTTGTGTGTGTTAGTTGAGGAGAGTTACACCTCCAAATGCTCAGCTTTGGATTTGGAACCAATTCAACAACATTCCGACTACATTGGCAGTAGGGTAAAAAGAGGATTGTTCAGAACCTAAACTGGATGCTTCATAAATGCCGATGTAAACGGTTCTTTGAAGATTGGCCCAAAAGCAGTCGGAGATGGGTTGCTCCCTAATTCGATAGAGGGTTTTGTAGTTAACCCAGTACGGTTAAAAGTGTACAAACATTAAATTTAGGCGATGTCTAGATTTTTTGGAACTATTCTTAAAGTTTCGTCTTCTCCTTGTCAAATGTGACGTTAACCTGAGAAAAAAATGAATGAAACTTGGCAAGAAATAACTAGACCCATATCGGGCCCAATAGCGGATTTGTCCGATCGCATTTTGGCCCAGGCTCAGCCCGGAAATCCGCTGACAGATGCCGAACGCGGAATTAACAATTTCCTTCAGGGCTCAAACATTGAAAATCTCCTCTGGGCCGTCGGTATCCTGCTCATTGGCTTGATAGTATCAGCCGTCGTCTCATCTGTAGTGGGGGGATTGCTCAAGAAGACTACGCTCGACAATCGCCTGGCTGCTTGGATTACCGGCCGGCCGGAAGGAGCTGGAGCCCCGCAAGTGGAAAAATGGATTTCCGCAGCGGTGTTCTGGATCATTTTTATCTTTTTCCTAATTGCCTTTTTCAACCGCCTGAATCTAACGGCTGTCTCGCAACCCCTCAATACTTTTCTCAATCAAATTACCGGTTTCTTGCCGAAGTTAGCCGGCGCGCTAATTTGGTTGGGGATTGCTTGGGTGTTGGCAACTGTCGCCAAAATGGCCGTATCGCGGGCGATGCGGACTTTTAGCGTGGACGAGCGCTTGAATCAGGAGGTGGGTAGTGGGTCCGGCGAGCGCCCCTTGCTGTTGAGCGATACTCTGGCGAATGCGCTGTACTGGTTCGTTTTTCTGCTGTTTTTGCCGCTGATTCTCGACTCACTGGAAATGCAGCAGGCTCTGCTGCCAGTTAATAATTTACTCAACCAAATTCTGGCGGCAATTCCGAAAATTCTGGAAGCTGTGGTGATTGGGTTTGTGGGCTGGCTGCTGGCTATGGTGGTGCGGCGGATTGTCACGAATCTGTTGGCTGCTGCTGGGGCGGACAGTTTGGGCGCTCGGTTTGGAATTTCGCGGACTTCCGGCGGACAATCGCTGTCGTGGATTATCGGCACGATCGTCTATGTTTTGATTTTGATTCCAACGGCGATCGCAGCTCTGAACGCTTTGGACATTCAGGCGATTTCCCAGCCGGCAATCGCGATGCTCAACACGATTCTGGGCGCGCTTCCGAACATTTTTACAGCAGCCCTAATTCTGGCGGTTGCTTATATGTTGGGACGCTGGATCAGCGATTTGGTGACTAATATCCTGACGGGAATTGGCTTTAACAATGTCTTTTCTTGGTTGGGAGTGCAGCAGCCGAAACAGCGGCTGCGGCTACCGCCGAGTTCGATAGATCCGGACGCAACGTTTCTTCAAGAACCGGAACTTCCGGCCCGCACGCCTTCAGAATTTGTTGGCATCGTGGTGCAGGTGGGCATCATGCTGTTTGCTGTGGTGGCGGCTACCGATGTGCTGGGGATTGCAGCACTGACGGCGATTGTCAGCGGTATTGTGCTGGTGGCAGGTAGGGTGCTGGCAGGTTTGGTGGTATTTGCGATCGGCTTGTATTTGGCGAATCTGGCGTTTAGTTTGATTGCCAGTTCTGGAACTCGCCAAGCACGGCTTTTGGGCCAAGCGGCTCGGATTGCGATTATTGCCTTTGTTTCGGCCTTGGCGCTGCAACAGATGGGCATTGGCAGCGATATTGTCAATTTGGCTTTCGGGCTGCTGCTTGGGGCGATCGCAGTTGGCCTCGCTCTAGCTTTTGGTTTGGGCGGGCGCGAGATTGCGGCCGACCAAATTCGCGAATTGTTAGCGTCGTTTAAACAAGATAAGACGCCACGTTTGTAATTCTCTAAAAAGGCGTTTGTACTTGACAAACGCCTTTTTTATGATTAATTTCATTGTCAGGGTCCCAAAGCAATCGCAAAGCCTTTGAATTTAACGATACAGCTATAAGACTGTTCGGAAGCAAAGATTGATTCTTATTTCTGGGCCGATGCCCCTAATTGAGAAGGGTAAGAGCTGCCTCGCCGGCCCTAAAACAACAAAACCTTCTCATAGAGAAGGTTTTATCACAATCGGAGCGGCGGGATTTGAACCCACGACCCCTACTACCCCAAAGTAGTGCGCTACCAAGCTGCGCTACGCCCCGACAGCTTTAATAGCTTAGCATAGAATTCCCGAAAAAGTCAAAAAACTTTTAATACTTTTGCGGCCTGCACCAAAGTGAGAACCGCAGCCGCCGGCCAAAAACCCTCACACCTTCGGCCAGCATTCAAGATCAATTGCACACTGTAAGCTTCGGGATAGCCTTCCACCTGCACCCACAGCAAGTCGCTTTCGGCTTCAATGGCGATTTTTTCCTCGTCCATTAACTCAGAGGCCATCTGACTCATTGTGCCGGCTAATTGCCCCAACAATCGGCAAAAATCGTTCAACTCAGCCTCCGTGAGTTCGATCGCCCAACCGTCGCCAGCCACCAAACCCTTAAACTCCTCCGCTTCCGGGTTCCATCCCAAACGCCACCCAACACCCGTTTTAATTACACGTTCCACCATTGAGGGATTTTAGATTTTAGATTTTGGATTTTAGATTAGTAGGGCTTACCCATAAATACGAAAGAAACCAGGTTTTTTACCATTTTCAAAGGTCGGGATGCAGTATTTCCGTAAAAAACCCGGTTTCTGCATTCCAGAGTATTAGGGTATGAGCAACTTGGCATCTCCCGGCTGCGGCTGCGGTATCTCCGGCGAATTCGATCGCCCTTGTGGTTTTTCCCGAGTCGCCGGTGTGGGCCCACGCCCGGAATTTTCGGTAAAAACATCAACCAAAGCTTGAACTAAAGCATCCCGCTGTGCTCTATTTAACCTCTGAATAGCAGCGCGATCCTGTTCCATTGGATTTGAGCGCAAAACGTCCTTTCCCGGATAAACGCTTTCGACCAAATAATCGGGAGTTGCCCCCAAATAGTCAGCTAAACTCAACTTCCAATCAAAGCGGTAATTGGGCGGCCGTCCTTTGACAAATACGTGATATCGAATCAACCGCCCGACTAAAGTATTGGTAGAATCGACTTTTCCAGTTTCCTTAGAAATGTAGTTATTCTCGATCGGCAAATCCGGCAATTTTTCGTACACCAATTTCCACGCATCTTGCACCCTCACTTGCGATGGCGCAGATTGTTGAGCCACCCGCTGCACTGAGGCAGACTCAGAACTCCGCAGCAGCGAAGGTTCCAAAGCCGACATCCTCAGTTCCCCGGATTCCAATATCCAACTCAAAAGCGTGAAAATAGCCACACTCAAAGTAACCAACAGAAAACTTAAGCCCTGCTTTAATCTATTCACGGTTTTGACAAAAATTTGAGAAATAGAATAATTTCATAAACTTAGTCGCAAGCAGATGTCCTAGTTTATAATTTTAGGATTTACGATCCTTAACCCGGTTTGATAGAAAAATCAGAGGTTTCTTAACGAGGGAACTAGGAATAAACCGGGTTTCTCGTCCCCCCACCCAAGTCTAGTTTGACAAAGTTTTGAGTTTTGAGTTGACAAAAATTTTTGGCAATTCACCACTCAAAACTCAAAACTCCCGAAGCCTAGATATCTCCGATTATTTCCGGCTGACTCAGTTCGTCCGACATCTCAAATATCGCCCGCATTACAGGTTTCATTTGATGGTCGTCCATATTGTCAAAATCTTCATAGCGACGGCGTTTTGCGCGGTTCGCCACCTGCACCGTAATCCGATAGCGGTTGGATGCACCGTTAATCAACTCTTCCGCCCGACGGGTAAGCTGAGTTGAATCGAAGGTTGGACGCTTAACCATGAGACTACCTACTTTATGTAATGTTACATTCTAGTTTAGCTTAGTCGCGGGAAGCCCCGCGCCAAACATGGTACGACCTTGAGCGACGGGATGTTCGCTGTGCGAGTCAAGGGGTTCGATGCCCCGCCGACTTGGCAAATAATCTCTGCCACCACCCTATTATTTATCATGTTCTGTAAACCGTGTTAACATAATGGAATGTTAAAAGCAGTCAAGGTCAGACTTTACCCCACAAATGCACAGCAAGCTCATTTGGCTCAAGCTTTTGGGTGTGCGCGTTGGGTCTGGAATCAGTCACTTGCGGCTATGTCAATAGCTTACAAAGAGACGGGTAAAGGTTTGTCTGCTCTTGAGATGAAAAAGCAGATCCCGTTTTGGAAAGCTGAACACGAATGGCTAAAAACTTGCTATTCACAATGTCTTCAGCAATCTGTGCTAAATCTATCTCAAGCGTTCATTAACTTTTTTGACGGACGTACTGGTTATCCATTTTTCAAAAATCGCCATGGTCGGCAATCCCTTCAATATCCCGCAAATGTCAAACTATTGAGCCAAGGGGAAATTAAATTCCCAGGTTACTTAGGAACGGTAAAAGCTAAGGTTCATCGAAACATAGAAGGAAAGTTGAGGACTGTTACGGTGTCGAGGATGCCTGATGGTCGCTATTATGCTTCGCTATTGGTCGAGGATGGTCTTGACTCGCCAGAACCCAGTAGTGAAGGCAAGACGATTGGGCTTGACTTGGGGCTGATTGATTTTGCCGTCACTTCGGATGGCTCAAAATACCAAAACCCACGGCATCTTAAGAAGCATGAGCTTAACTTAAAACGCAAACAGCGAAAGCTATCTCGCAAAAAGGATAAGACCACTAACAAGCGGCGTAAAGCTCGTATTGCTGTGGCAAAAGTGCATTCTAAAATTTCGAGAGTGCGCTCGGATTTCCTCCACAAGCTGTCCCGTAAGACAGTTAACGAAAACCAAGTTATCGTGGTGGAAAATCTAGCAGTGAAAAACATGGTCAAAAATCATCACCTTGCCCAGGCAATTAGTGATGCAGGTTGGGGAATGTTTTGCACCATGCTCAAATACAAAGCAGAGTTTGACGGCAAGACTTATCTAGAAATAGGCAGGTTTTTTCCCTCTTCTCACCTTTGCTCAAATACGCTGCTACAAATCCCAAAGATGGATCTCTGTGTCCGCTCGTTTGATTGCCCTCGTTGCCATCAGCGACATGATCGAGATGTGAATGCGGCGATCAATATCAGAAATGAAGGCTTACGGATTTTGGCGTTGGGAATCAGCGCTACTGCCCTTGGACGCAATGTAAGACCAAAACGGTATGGACGCAAGTCTACTACTGTAGAGGCTGTTGCGGTTGAATTGGGAAGCCCGCGTTCTATCTGTACTCAGATGAACGTCGGGTAATTCACTATGTCAAGATTCATAATTTATTAACTGAGTATCATTGCTTATGCAGGTAGCAACAGCCTATTCCTTTGGTCACTTGCATCGGGGAACTTCTCATCCCCTCAAATTGGTTGCTTTCGGTGACAGCTTAATCTACGGTTTCGGCGACGGTGTAGGCGGTGGCTGGGTGGAAAGATTGCGGCGCCAGTGGATGTTACCGGAGAGTGCAGGACACGTTTTATACAATTTGGGCGTTCGGGGCGATCGCACCTATCAAGTCGCCCAGCGGCTCGAAAACGAGTTTCGCCAGCGTGGCGAGCTCAGAAACCGCGTCCCGGATGCGATTATTCTTTCCGTAGGCCTCAACGATTCGGCGAGAGTGCAGTCGCCTACCGGGCGCAGCTACACTGATTTTGAGCATTTTAAAACTGTTTTGGATAATTTGTTAAACCTGTCCCAACAACTTTGTCCGGTGATATTTGTCGGGATGGTGCCGGTGGATGAAAGTAAAATGCCTTTTCAAGATTGTTTGTATTACAGTCATGCTGACCAATATCGGTATAAAGAGGCAACGAAATTAGCTTGTGAGTTGCGGGGAATTCCCTATTTAGATATTTTTGATAAATGGCTCGCTCGGGGCAATATTTGGTGTAGTTCGTGTCTAACTTCCGATGGGCTTCATCCCAATGCAGCGGGCTATCAATCTTTATTTGAAGATGTGACCAGTTGGGAGCCGATCGCAAGTATTAGTCATTAGATATCAGTCACCCCTCATCAGTAAAAATGAAGTAGGGTGCGTCAGCTAGCATTATTTTCGCTATAAACTAACAATTTCACAACTGACGCACGCCCGCAAAAAACGGTGCGTCCGAGTCAGAATTTCGGTGCAAATGGAAAATCTCAAACCTGACCCACCCTAACACTGATTGTATTCTTCACCATCAAGTGAAACTTTATAAAATGCTCAATAACCAGGTGGGTGTTGCAAGCTACCAACCACTTTGTCGATCGCTTCTGCGATCGCCAACAACTCCATTTCGCACCAGCGCTTACCAACAATTTGCATTCCAATCGGTAAACCATTCTGAGTTTGTCCAATTGGAATTACCACGGCAGGATGTCCACTAAGATTAGAAGGCATGGTGTAAGCTCCGTTTGCCACTGCATGAGGATAGGATCTGCCATTAACATCAACGGCAGTCCAAGCGGGACGATGGGTAAACGCAGCGGTTGCCGCAACTGGACAAAGCCATACATCCCACGGTTCTAATGCCTCATCCATATCGGCAGTGAAGCGATCGCGCTGTGTGAGTGCCTCGAAATATCCTTTCAAACTTGGATTCAATATCTCAGGTAGGAATCTGCTGAAATCTCCCAATTTTCGGAGTTCCTTGTCGCCTTGGGTTGCGGTGCGGAAGATTAACTCTAAACTACGACGCAGGTTATATCTATCCTGCGGTTGAGCGTAGATAGTGAGGTACATTGAGATCCGCCCGTAGAGATTCAATATTTTGGAAAGGTCAAAGTCTTTGGGAAGCCAGCGTTCGGTTTGGACACCTGCGTGAGAGAGTGTCTGCACGATCGACTCCATAGCTGCTCGAATTTCAGAAGCAACGGGAACTTCGGCCCATTCAGCGCTCCAAGCGATTTTGAGATGCTGCAAAGGCTTGCCAGAGGGTCGATCGAGCGGAATCGGTGGGACATCAGGGCGTCGCAGATCCGCCCCTGCAATTAACGAAAAACATAGCCGGATGTCTTCGAGCGATCGAGCAAAACACCCCACTGTCATCATTTGCCGAATAGATAGTGGCATTCCCGGCACTTCAGGAATCTGCCCTGCTGTAGAAATACGGCGATCTGTCGGCTTTAAACCATATATGCCGCAGAAATGAGCGGGTTGACGCACTGAACCCCCGAAATCGTTCCCCAAATCCAACGGTGAAAGTCCGGCGGCGACAGCAGCGGCACTCCCTCCAGAACTGCCCCCAGGTGTGTAGTCTAGATGCCAAGGATTATTCACCCGTGGAAACAGAGAATTTGTGCTTTGATAATCGGCAGCCAGTTCCGCCATGTTGGTTTTTCCCATAATGACAGCACCTGCTGCCCGCAATCTCGCAACAGCAGTTGCATCCTGTTGAGGCACATAATCTTTGAGGGGAATATAGCCTGCTGTGGTGCGGAGTCCGGCTGTTTCAAAAATGTCTTTAATCGTGATGGGAACCCCATGTAAAGCACCCCAGTTTTCTCCTCTGGCTAGGGCTTCATCGGCAAGTCTTGCTCTAGTACGGGCATTGTCTTCATCCAGCGTACAAATGGCGTTTAGTTTCGAGTTGTGCTTTGCGATTTGAGTAAGGTAAGCGTCGAGAACTTCGACGGCAGAGACTTGGCGATCGCGAATCATTCGCGCTAGCTGATGGGCAGAGGCAAACGTCAGGCTACTCATAAGCAACATACAGGTATTTCTCGATCGAGTCAATTATATTCACTTTTAATTAATATAGTTAACTAATATCAAACGGCTTTGTCCCTAAATCCTGTTAATTGCAGACACAAGGTAGATAAGGGAGATAAGCAACATAAGGATTTTAAGGAATTTAAGCCTTTTAAAATTCCACACTAAGAATAAAAATATTTATTTTAAAAGACCGTATCTTCCCCGCACAAGAAGTAAAACTTTTCAATAATGATTACATAACTGGGGGAAAGAGCAAGTTGGACAGGAATCAATCAGCCTATCAAAAGCTTAGTTCTCCTCAATAAAAAAATTGTGTAAATTGGAGAATCAAAAAATGTCTGTATTACATCGCATCAAATCCGGTACATCTGTTTTATTAACCTTGGGAACAGTTGCCGCAACCGCAGCGCCGATGCTAGCTCCCGCGCCTTCTTTTGCTCAGACAGCTTTTTCGGATGTTAATAATAACTACTGGGCAAAAGACTTTATTCAAGATTTGTCGGAAAGAGGCATTATCAAAGGATTTCCCGATGGTAGTTTCCGGCCGGATGCACCAGTAACGCGGGCTGAATTCGCGGCAATGGTGCGTTCTGTGAAAAAGGCCAAAAGCCGCGATGCTGTAAGGTTTGCCGATGTTCCGTCTAATTTTTGGGCAAGCGGGGCGATCGCCGAAGCTTACGAAATGGGATGGATGTCTGGCTATCCCGGCAATGTTTTTAGGCCGACACAGCAGATTCCTCGCGTTCAAGTTGTAGTCGCTTTAAATAACGGCATGGGCTATGAGCCTACGTGCGATTTTCAAGATGTTCTCAGCTACTATAATGATGCGGGTGAGATTCAAAGTTATGCTGTCAAAAGCGTTGCTGCTGCTACTGAAAAACAGTTGGTTGTCAGCTATCCCAGTCCTAAATCTCTCAAACCTAACAAGTCAGCAACGCGAGCTGAAGTAGCTGCTTTTATCTATCAAACATTAGTTAGTAGCAATCAAGCAAGAGCAATTAATTCTCCTTACATTGCTAAGATTGATGTTAGCGAATCTGTTGCTCTGCAAATTCCCAAGGGGGTGACTATCCCAATCGAGTACACAAAAGGCAAGATTTTGCTCGGCCCCAATGACAAGTCTCCAATTACGCTGACTGTAGCTGCGGATATCGCGGGTAATAATGGCCAAGTGCTGATACCCGAAGGCTCGAAAATTAGTGGCGAATTGCGATCGACTGCTTCGGGCGTTCAATTCGTAGCCCAAGAATTAAGTATCCTCAACGGCAGCAGAGTGCCTCTCAATGCCACTTCGCAAGTGATTACTAGGAAAGAAACTGTTACCAAGGGCGTTAATGTTGGTAATCTGGTTAAGAATACGGCGTTGGGTGCAGCAGCAGCGGCGGCGATCGCAGGTGTTACGGGCGATCGGGCGATCGCGACTGAAGAGGTGCTCGGCGGTGCGGGAATCGGGACTTTGATCGGAGTATTTTTGGGCCGAGATAAAGTCGATTTGTATACTGTTAATCCTGACACCGATTTAGATTTGCTTTTGAATTCCGATTTGGTACTTGGTACTGCCAGCACAGACATTTGTAGCGCTCGATAGAGCCGATACTTGGAAATTGCCTCAAACCCCTCGCCTTGCAGGAGAGGGGCTTTAATGTGTGTATTTTACGTCGCTACAGGTGCATCTAATCAAACACTTACTCAGGAATTTTTTAACTTGTAAATTTCTACGGACATCCCAAACTTTCGCGGGTAGAAACTCCTGTCACGGGATTGACACCATCTGCTTTCTCGCACAGGATTGTCACTTGATAAGCGTCGATAATCGCGTCAGTAAAATCAGCGCCGGAAATGGCAGCATCAAAAAACCGAGTTCGAGTCATAATTGCCTCGGAAAAATTAGCATTCATCAAATTAGCGCCGTCGAATGTAACTCTATCTGCCAAAGCACCGGAGAGGTTGGCACCTGACAAGTTGGCATTCAGCAAAACTCCCTTAGTCAAAATCGCATTAGTTAAATCAGCACCTTGAAAATTGGTTCCCCGCATTTCGGCTGCGACAAATGTTCCCCCTGCTAAATCCGAGTTGGAAAAATCGCGATCGGACAAATTAATATTTGTGTAATTAATATTTGTTTTCGGTAGGGCAAATGCCGGAGTAGCACTCAGCAGCACCCACCCCAAAGCCAACACTAAACTTAAAACCAGGCTCAGGAAAATTCGGAAAACGCTTTTCATGATGATGGGAATGGGGAATGGGGCATAGTTGACTGTTGACTGTTGACTGTTGACTGTTGACTGTTGACTAATGACTAATAACTAATGACTAATTAAAATCGCTTTACCCAATCTTCGCCAACGCGAAGTGTCAAGTCAGAATGGATTTCACCGGTAGAAGATGCTTCAATTTTACCGCCGCCTAACTCTTTTTGCAGTAGATTCGCTGCCTCTAAATCGCCTTGCTGAACAATAATTTGACTGTGACGCTCCTTCTGGGGCGAATCCTGCACTACAGATACATTAAAAAAGCCCTTTTTTGTGAGAAACTCACCAACGTTTTTTGCGGTTGTCGGTTTGCTAGAAGCGTTTTGGACAGCTATTTTGAGGTTTTTGGGCAAAACCGACTCGGTTGGGTTGCGAAATCGTCCTTGGGCGAAATCCGGCACGCCCGGGTTTAAATATTGCGTCATAATGCGATCGAGTCCCATCACATCTACAATCCAATAACTCCTCAAATCTCCTTCTTCAGAACTAGAACTTCCCGGCAACATTACCATTTTAAAATTCTCTCGCTCCAATTGCAAACCGAAATTTGCCAGCGTCAATATTTCCTCATAGTTTAGGTTTGTATCCACATATTTTTGCATCAATCCAACAATTTGTGGCAAGCGCACCAATACTGATGGACTTGTGAGGCGGTTCCGAATAGCTTCAATTAAAGATTGCTGCCGCTGAATGCGACCAATATCTCCTAAACCATCGTTGCGAAATCGAGCAAATTGTTCTGCTTGTTCTCCGTTGAGAGTTTGCCATCCCTTGGATAAGTTTATTTTTAACTTTTGGGCGCTATCTGTATACGACATGGCGCGAGGTACAAATACCTCAACTCCGCCCACTAAATCGACTAATTCCCGAAACGCATTGCTGCTGACTCGCACGTATCGTTCTATTTTCGTATTGTTCAGCATACTGCTAACCAATTGCGTCGCCAAAGCTGCTCCTCCTCTAGCATTGGCTTCGCTAATTTTGCTGAAGGGAATTCCGGGAACTTCGACTTTAGTATCTCGCGGAACTGAAAGCAAACTAATAGATTTATCTCTAGGATCGAGGTGGAATAAGAGTATTGTATCGCTGCGACCGTTAAATATCTTAGGGCCATTGGCGGCAGATTCCGGCACCCCGTCAATTCCCAATATCAAGATATTAACTGAGCGTGACAGGCGGTATCCAGAGCGGTTGGAGGATAGATAGTCAAAGCCAGTAGCCTCTAATACTCTATTGATAATTGGCGGTTCCACGGGAGCTAACAGAGCGGTAATTGCCCCCATTGTCGCGGAGATGGCCGCTGTGAAAACCAGGAAAAATACCCCCACTACATACACGAAAAATTTAGGCTTTTTTCGAGATATTTTATCGACTGGTGTAACAAAGTCTCTTTTAAAAATTGACAAGTTTTTCATTGACTTGCTGTTGATTATTGCAGTTTTTCAGCTTTGCAGTAAAACTTTGGCGGTGCTTCTGGAAAGTATTTGAGCAAAGCCGGACACAGCCAGCCTTCGAGATTTTTCGATTCCCAGCGATACCAGTTACCGCCGTATTCTGCTTTCAACCACAGCATTTCTGCTTGATATCCGGGAAATGGATTGGCTGAAAATAAAAGTCGGAAACCTTGAGCGGCATTGGGAATGTCTGCGACAAGCGCGTTAATCATTTCGGGGACGCCCTGAACAAATGGTTCTCGGACAAGTCCGACTCGCTCGTCGTCAAAAACCCAGGTGTACTGTTCGCGATAGGGGTAAATTACCATCATGGCATTGGACATGGTATTCGCCTCTTTTAATTTCCTTTGTTTTGTCTGCAAAAATGCAAGTGTGGATACATTATATTCTGTTGCGCGGAAGTTGTGCGCTATCCGCTTTGACAACCCTGTTTTAACTTAGGAATTTTCGGGGGTTATTTACAACTTTTCTGCGGCGTGGGCGGATTGGCGAAGTTTAGGGCTATGGGGCTTTATATCTGTTTTTTGTGTAATTTTTTAGTGGAGGTAAATAGTACCAAACTTAAAGAGGAATAAAGGTGCTTACTTGGCGGATTTTTACTCTTATTGTGCCTATTTGTATAACCTTTACGACGTTTATAGTAAGGACGAATAATCGGTATTCACCCACACTATGAGAACCGACACCCTAACTACAAACCGATAACTGTTTGTAGTTAGGGTGTTATGTTTCTTTCCGCGAAGCTCCAACTCACATTCTCGTCAGCTCAACCAGCGCCTTAGCTAAATATTGATACTGGGGCAAAGTATTATATAACTGAGCCGAAATCCTCACCAACTGCTTGCTAGCATCCGGCCAAGGAATCACCGGAACTTCTATTTTAAAAGTCTCCCACAGCGCCTCTTGCAAAGGTGGAATTCCTCCCTTTGCAACCACATCAGACTGCGAGTCTGCCAGTTGCACAACAGCCATCGAACCAACCATTTCATCAGGACAAGGCAGTGGTAAACCTAATTTGTCCGCCAATATTTTTCTCCCCGCCAACGCCAAAGCATGATTTTTTGCCCTCAATTCCGGCCAGCCGCCGCTCAACAAAGAACCCATAAAATCAATAGCTACAGGCACGCACAAATAGGGACTTGGATCGACAGTTCCCATCCAGTCAAATTCTAATTGAAAGCGCGATTTATCAGCGCGGGGCGAGTTAGCACCGTGACTGATCGTAGTTGGTCGAATGGCATTTTGCTTGTCGCGCCGCACGTATAAAAAGCCCGCACCTTTCGGCGCGCACAGCCATTTGTGGCAATTTCCGGTATAGTAAGCCGCGCCAATTTCATCTAAATTCAGCTCTAGCATTCCCGGCGCGTGAGCTCCGTCTACTAATACATCGACGCCACGGTTAGCTAACTCGCCGACTAATTGTTTGATGGGAAAGATTAAACCTGTTTGGCTGACAACGTGGTCTAATAAGGCTAACTTTGTTTGCGGTGAAACGCACTTAATTATTGCTTCAATAATTTGGTCGGGTGACTCAATTGGAAAGGGCACTTCTGCTACTATTACTTTAGCCCCTGTCCGCTCGGCTACAAAATTAAGTGTGTTGCGGCAAGCGTTGTATTCCTGATTTGTAGTTAGTAATTCGTCGCCCGGAGCAAAACAGAGCGATCGCAAAACTGCATTTACTCCCGTGGTGGCATTCGGCACAAAAGCCAAGTCATCCTCACTCGCACCGAGAAATGCTGCTAACTGATTTCTCGCATTATCCAACAAGGGTTCAAATTCCCGCATTAAAAAGCGCAAAGGTTCTCTTTCAAGTTGTTCCCGAAAAGCGGTTTGCGCTTCCAGTACGGGAATCGGACAGGCGCCAAAAGAGCCGTGATTGAGGAAAGTTATATTGCGATCGAGCAACCAATATGCGTTAATCATTAGTAATTAGTAATTAGTAATTAGTCATTAGTCATTAGTCAGTTAACTGTCAACTGTCAACCGTCAACCATTTTACCTTTTAATTGCTCAAACTCTTCTAATGTATTGCAATTCGATAACATGATTGCTTCTCGTTCCCCTACAGGTAGAGGGATTGCGGGGATTTGATTTAACCACACTTGAAAGGAACGCCCACCTTTGTCAATAAAACTTTGCAAACTCAGCAGAGATTTTTGGCGGTAGAAGCCGCACAAAGGCTCCCAGCGCGAATTTTGATAAGGCACAACTGCTAAAGTTGATGCGGGAAACTCTGTTAACTGACTTGCCCAATTTTGAATAATCTGGGCATCCAACAAAGGCAAATCGCAAGCTAACAGTAAAATCCACTCGGCGGCTATTTCTTTCAATCCCTGAGTCAATGCAACCAAGGGCCCGGAGCCCGGATTGTACTCTACCAGAAATTGGGATGTTTCGGTTAAGGTCGATCGATAGCGATCGGGCCAAGCAGTCAGAACATAAACTTCTGGCCCTACAACTGTTGCAACTTCCAACGCCCGCTGCAATAGGCATTTGCCCTCAATTTCCAGCAGAGCTTTATCCCTACCCATCCGCGAACTTTGACCGCCTGCAAGCACAATTACAGCAATTTTATGGTTAGTCATTAGTCAGTAGTCAGTAGTCAGTAGTCAGTAGTCATTAGTCATTAGTCAGCAGTCAGTAGTTATCGCAAGAATTGCCTGTTTTGAACAGGCAAGATGCCTGTTCCACAATAATTATTGGAGATGTCTAGTAGTCAGTAGTCCGTAGTTAACTGTCAACTGTCAACTGTCAACTGTCAACTGTCAACTGTCAACTGTCAACTCAAAACACTAACGGCTTGGCTAACTTCCTCAAGTTTTTGCACGACTTGACCGCTACTTAATAAAGTTTCTGCCTCAATCAAACCCGAGTTCATATCTAAACAAACTCCGCTGCGCCACAGATAAAAGCCGCCGTTCCAGATAGCGGACTGCATCAATTCCGATGGTTTTCCCAGCAACACTTCGTGCATTTGTTTGAATAACTCAGAGGCTGATTCAAGGGCAGGATTCGTGCTGCTAAAACCGTAATCTCCGTGAGCTAAAAGCAGTCGCTCGAACTCAGTGTCCGGCTTAGCAATGCCGATAATCGCAGTACGATCGCGCGGCAGATCGCAGCTTCCCTCCAATCCCTTGACAGTGGTATAATTTTTGATTCCCCGCAACTCAAAGGCTTTTTGAAACATACCTTCTGTGGGCGGGTGGACGTAGCCGGAGATGACGTTAACGTCGCCGGCACAGGGACACCACATCAACTCCATGGTTGAAAAAGGTGGCCGTTTGCCGATTTCACGGCGGTAGGGAACTAAAGCGGCGGCTTCAGGAAAATGCTTGGGAAGGTGAACAAAACCTAAACCCGTACTGTCAAAAACTTGCTGGACTTTTTCTAAACTCAGTTTTCTCCAGTCCACTCCCAAACCACGCCAAATTTCAATCAGGGGAATGCCTTCCTTCGTTGGCATTGTATCCCCTCCGTGCATAAGGGTTGGGACGCCAGAGGAGGCTAAAATTAGGGCTGTTAAAGGGCTAATGGGAGCCGTGCGCGATCGCCCGTCGTAAGCAACCCCAAACACGGCCACGGTAGAGACGGAAAACCCTTTTTCTCGGTTTGGGGGGGCAAGCATAGGCCCCAATTCTTCATAAGCATCGAGCATTCCGGCTAATTCTTCGCCCGTGGGCCGTTTAATGCGGTGGGAAATCATAAAAGCTCCGATTTGAGCCGGTGTTGCTTCCTCCAGCAGCATCATCCGCGTGGCTGCTGCTGCTTCGGAACGAGTTAAGTTTTCTCCTGTGTGTACTCCGCTGCCAATTTTTCGCAGCAATTCTCTAAATGCGTCACTCATAACTTTTGAAGTTGGTAATTGGTAATTGGTAGTTGGTAGTTAGTAATTGGTAGTTAGTAATTGGTAATATTTGAATCCGTTTAAATTTAAAATTCCCAAAATTCAATTCAAAATTATCGAATTAACTGCCTGATTTTTCTAGCTTGATTACATCAAAAGGCGGTACAAATTCACGTACCAGGTTCCAGAAATGGGCGATCGGCGGAATTTGCATTCGATCGTGAGTTGTCACCAACACCACTTCGCGAGTCCAAGTCGGATCGATCGCCGATTGGCCGATCGCCGAAACCTTGGAATTTGACCGCTCTTGGGCGATCGACCGAATTGCTAAAGTGCGATCGCCCTTCGCCTCTAGCAAAGCTGAATGCGGCAGCAAAGCAATCAATTCTCCCTGTCGCACCACACCCCGAAAAGCATCAAGAGTGTTGAGTTCCAAAACAGCATGAAGTTTAGCACCGATGCGTCCAAATTGTTCTTGCACCATCCGCTGCATTCCGTACCCATCCTTAAACACCACTTGCGGGTAACAAATCAATTCCGGCCAAGGTACTCGATCGTACTGAGCCAAAGGATGACCCGCCGCCATCAATACCTCGATCGGCTCATTGTAGAGCACCTCAACCAACATTTCCGGGGCTTGAGTAAAATGGCGGTTGTTCATCACCACCGCTATGTCCACCAAACCGTCTTTGAGGACTTTCAGAGCTCGATCACTTCCGAGGGAAGTCACCCGCAACTGCACGTCTGGATAGTCGCGGCAAAACTTTTGCAACACAGGCGGCAAATAAGCAGCGCAAACCGAATGAATCGCAGCCACGCAGAGTTCGGGCTGCTTTCCCGCCCGTAAATCTCCCAATTCTTCTGCAGCATTTCGCCAACTCTGACAAATTTTGCGAGCGTGAGGCAGCAGGCATTCCCCTCCCACAGTCAGTTTTGCGTGGGCTGTGCGGTGAAACAGCGACAAACCCACTTCCGCTTCTAATCCCTGCACTTGGCGGCTAATAGTCGATTGGGTAACGCCACACTTCCGGGCCGCTTGCTGAAAGCTACCGGTTTCAGCAACTGAAAGAAATGCTTGAAGCTGCTCTAAGCGCATGAATGTTTAATTCGAGATGGTTTCAGAAATTTTACTGGAAGATAATCTGTGACATTAACCGATTTAGTAGCAGAATTTAGTAGACTTTGATACAGGTACAGATTTGTTTTGATTCCGGGGCCAGAGGCGGGGATGCTTGGCTCCAAGCATCAATCTGCTCCGGCAGAATTTCTGAGCCTCCAAATAGAGGTCGATTCTCCTATGTTCAAGGGATTTCTGACTCGGCAAACTTCTCAAAAAATGGATTCAATAAAGATGAATTTCTCCAATATTGCCAGCTTCTAGCTAAACCGTTTCAATGATCGGCACTCTAGTAATCCCTTCATCTAGTGAGTTCAATTGCTCTGTTTTTCCGTAAGTTGTGAAGTCAAAAGATAGCATTAAATTTCGTACCTCCTTGGGAATAATCGTACCTCACTCTCCCTAAACCTCTCAATAAATGTACGAATATTGCAGGCAGGTTAAAGCCTGCTGTGAACTTTACTCCCCGGACTAAAGCCACTTTTGTTTTATGTTTTTTTGTGTATAAACTAGAAACTAGCGGGTCAGCAACACAAGTGCAACTAGGATCGATCGCACAGGAAAGCCGAAATGCGCCATTTATTAAGATTATGTCATTAAACCACAATTTTATTTCGCCAGATGACTGTTGCCAGTGGCAACCTCAGTTGATGGGACTGCACGCGGTCAGCGATGTGTTAATTGCCTTGGCTTATTACTCAATTCCAGCAATTCTGACATACTTTGCCCGGAAGCACCGGAACGTGCCTTTGACCAAGGAATTTCTCCTATTGGGAGCCTGGTTTTTCTGCGGCGGGACAACTCACTTGATGCAAGTTTGGATGCTGGTGCATCCCAGCTACTCGCTGTCAAGTTCGATCGCCGCCGTTACCGCTATCATCTCTTTGTGGGCTGTAGCGTCCCTGATACCCTCGGTTTCTCAAATGTTGGCTGTGGCTGGGACGGCCTCTTTACCAGCAAATACGGCACTGGGAACCCAAAAGGTCGATCGACTGCAAGCCGACTCTGCCATTCAAAATTCCGGATCATTCCCCACAACCGAACTCCAGCAAATTAACGAGCAATTTCTCGCAGAAATAACCCAGCGCGAGCGAGTCGAAGAACTACTGCTTGACGCTTTAGGAAAACTGCAAGAAAGTGAAGAACGCTTCCGCGTTTTTCAGGAATTATCTCTAGACGGATTTAACGTGTTCCGCAGCCTTCGTGACGAATCCACAATTGTGGATTTTGAATGGGAATACGTCAATCCCGCAGCGGCAAAAATTCAACAACATACACCTGAAGAATTAATCGGCAAGCGATTGCTGCAAGTCCTGCCCGGCCATAAAGAGAGCGGTTTGTTCGACCGTTACGTGGAAGTTGTAGAAACAGGAATTACCCTCGATACTGAGATTTATTACAACAGGGAAGGCATTGTCGGCTGGTTTCGGATTATGACCGTTAAATTGGGCGACGGTATTGCTATTTCTTTTGGCGATATTACTAAGCGCAAGCAAGTAGAAGCATCCCTGCGCGAGGCGCTGCAAAAACTCACTTCTCATTTTGAAAATAGTCCCCTAGCGGTGATTGAGTGGGATGAAAATTTTAGGGTTAGCGGCTGGTCGCCGGCAGCCGAGAAGATTTTTGGGTGGAAGGAAACAGAAGTTTTAGGAAAGCATTTTAGCGACTGGAAATTTATAGATAAGGGTGATTTTGAAGAGGTAAAATCGGCAGTTTATGGTTTAAGAAAACCAGGTCGTCGCTGCAATGTAGTTCGCAACAGCAATTATCATAAGGGTGGTTCGTTGGTGCATTGCGAGTGGTACAATTCGGCTTTCTACAGCGAGTCTGGACAGTTGATATCGGTGCTATCTCTGGTTTTGGACGTGACGGAACGCTTTAAATTTATGGAAGTGCTGCGACAGTCTGAAGAGCGGTTTCGGATTGCTGCAGAAAGCGCTAGCGATTTGATTTATGAATGGGATATCGAGACCGGCATCGTGCTGTGGTTCGGTCACGTAGACCAACATTTGGAGTACGAAAAAGGTGGATTTCCGAGGACAAGAGCAGCTTGGAACAGTATCTTGCATCCGATCGACCGCGATCGAGTTTTGGCTGCGGTCGATCGGTATTTGAGTGCTCCAGACAGTTCTGGTGCCCCATTTTTTCAGGAATACCGCGTTCACTGCCAGCGGGGCCGCTTGCTCCACTGGATCGATCGGGGCAAAGCAGTGCTTGACAAACAAGGCAATCCCTACAAATGGATCGGCGTGATTAGCGACATCAGCGATCGCAAAGAGGCCGAAGAACAGCGGAATTGGGCATTGGCGCGGGAACAGGCCGCCCGTCGCCAAGCCGAAGCCAGCGAACTGCTTTACCGCGTGCTCGCTGAAGCCATCCCGCAAATAGTTTGGACTGCCAGAGCTGACGGCTGGTTCGACTACTACAACCAGCGCTGGTTTGAATATACTGGCTTGACTCTGGAGGAAACTCAAGGCTGGGGGTGGCAGCTAGCCCTGCATCCAGATGACGTGGAAAATTGCGTAGAAAGCTGGAAGACCTCGGTGGAGATGGGGAGCACTTACGAGGTGGAATACCGCTTTAAACGGGCATCTGACGGAGCTTACCGCTGGCATCTGGGCAGGGCATTGCCCGTGCGGGACGCTGATGGGCAAATTCTCAAATGGTTCGGGACTTGTACTGATATTGACGATCGCCAGCGATTGGCACAAACAGCCTATTTTAGCGCTCAAGCTTTGGCTTTGCTGTCGTCGGCTTCCCTGGATTACGAGAAGGCGCTGCAAGGTTTGGCAGATTTAACAGTACCGGGGCTGGGAGATTGGTGCTGTGTGCATTTGCTGGATGCAGACGGCTCGATCCGCTTGCAAGCAGTTGCTCACTCTGATCCGAGCAAAGTCGCTCTGCTGTGGCAAATCGATCGGCGTATGCCGCTAGATCCCCAAGGACGGCACGGAGTAGCAAAGGTGCTGCGGACTGGTGAGTCGAAGCTCTACCCAGAAATACCGGAATGGGTGATCGAGGCGGTTGTGCCGGACAGGGATCTGCAGTTGGTGCTGCGAGGCCAATCCCAGGTACTGTCGGCAATCTGCGTGCCGCTGATCGCTCGTGGGCGGACGCTGGGAGCGATTTCCTTGCTGTGCGGGGAGTCGGGCCGCCGCTGCGGGGAGGGCGATTTGGTTTTGCTGGAGGATTTGGCGCGGGATGCGGCGGTGGCGATCGACAATGCGCGACTTTACCGGGAAGCAGCCGAGGCCAATCGGATTAAAGACGAGTTTTTGGGAACGCTTTCTCACGAGTTGCGGACGCCTCTGAACGCGATTTTGGGCTGGGCGCAGATGCTGCGGCAGCGCCAGATGAGTCCAGAAAAAACGGCTGTGGGTTTGGAGACTATTGAGCGAAACGCGCGGTTGCAGACTCAGATGATTGAGGATTTACTGGACGTTTCTCGGATTGTCAGCGGCAAAGTGTGTTTGAAGCTGTTCCCGGTGGATTTGGTGCGGATTGTAGAAACGGCCGTGAAGGCACTGAGCCCTGATGCTGAAGCTCGGGGTATTGAATTGGTGAGTTTTTGTGACGAAGGGGTGAGCGTGGTGAGGGGCGATGCTACTCGTTTGCAGCAGGTGGTGTCTAATTTGCTCTCGAATGCTATTAAGTTTACGCCGCCGTCGGGTCGCGTGGAAATAAGGCTCTCGAAGGATGGGGAACCGGGAGCAGCGGGTGGCGCCATCTTGTCTGGGCGGTCTCCGGTTCACTCTGTTTCGATCGTTGTCAGCGATACGGGAATTGGCATCAGCAAGGAGTTTTTGCCGTTTGTGTTCGATCGCTTCCGCCAAGCTGACAGCACTTCTACGCGCAATTACGGCGGGCTGGGACTGGGATTGGCGATCGTCCGCCATCTCGTGGAACTCCACGGCGGCAGTGTCTGGGCCGAAAGTCCTGGGGAAGGACTCGGCTCGACTTTCGGAGTGCGGCTGCCAATTGAGCAGACCTAAAGTTTGGATTTTTCAGTTATCGAGTTCAAAATTCAATATTTAAGTTCTACGTAAGGTGCTTATGGCGCACCCTAAATTTAAATGTTTTCCGCAAATTCGCTCGCTCTTAATTCTCCTGCCATTCTTGCAGGGCGATCGCAATTCCTTGTTTCAATCTTGGTTCGAGACTCTCTTGCTTAACTAAGTTTTCTAATTTCTGCCTGGCCTCGGCAGCACCTAGCTGTTTGATCGCTGCCATGCAGTGCAGCCTGACGCTGCTGTCTGCGTCGTCCAACATTGAAATCAGAGCGTCTAGCCCTCTCATATCTCCTAATTTTCCTAAACCTAAAGCTAAAGAGTTTTTGCTAACTGCCTCCTGCACGGCCGGATGATTTGTTTTCAACAAATCAATCAGAATTTTAGCAGCTACAGCTTTTAATTCCGGCTGTTCTACTCGCCCTAAAACAGTGACTATCTCTTGATAAACAGTAGAATTTATGTTAGTAAATTCGGGGAGTAATGTCTGATGCAAATATGCTAAACCGGTTGCAGTTTCCATCCAGCTTAGGGCGCGCACTGTTTCAATTTGCAATTCAACGGGAGTTGTGGGCGATCGCAGCAATTCAAATAAAGCAGCCGCTGCAGCATCGGTTTTCACTCGCCCGATCGCGATCGCCGCTTGCTGACAAACTTCTAATCGAATGTCCGAAAGTAAAGGTTTGAGCAAGTTAACTAAATCTAATTCTGCGTCTAAATAGGCACGCGCGCCAAGAGCTCGCACGGCTTCTTTTCTGACTGCTGTCGCCGGATCTTTGAGCGCTGCTACCAGTACCGGCGGGATGCGGGAGTCGTGAAAGCTGCTCAGGGCCTCGATTGCGGCTGCCCGCACCGCAACTTGAGAGTCTGCGACTACGCTCAACAGCGGTGCGATGGTTTCGGTGCGCCGAATTTGGGCGAGTGCTACTGTTGCAAACTGTCGCGAGTCTTTTTGCTGCAAGAGAGTTGCTAGGGATTCTATGGCTGTTTGGCCCAAATTCCCTAGGGTTTCGGCGGCGATTTGGCTCAATTCTTCGTCGGAATTTTTGACCAATTCTACTAAAGCTTGAATCACTTCCGGGCGATCGAACTTTCCGAGAATGCGGGCGGCGAACCACCGGGGCTCCGTGTCTGCGTCTTCGTCTTCGAGCACGGCAATTAAAGGTGCGATCGCGCCATTTCCCAGATTGGGCAATACTTTAGCAATTTCCCAACGGTCTTGAAAATCGCCCCATTCCAAGGCTTGTATTGCTAAACTGACAGATTGTTCTAAAATGTGTTGTTCCTGCGGCTTACTGCCCTTGGCTGTCACTTGCTGCAAGCATTCGACTAGCCCAGGCCAGTTTTGGCGATCGGCAGCGACTTGCGCTTTTTCTAAAATATTACACATGATTTTAAATTAAGTTCGATCGAGAAGCGAGGTTTTTTGCTGCTAGGTCAGAGCAGGAGGTACTTTTTAGGAATCTTTTGCTACAATTATCCATTTTTTGACATTTTTGTCAATCCATCATAACTGGTAAAATAGAAGTAAAGCATTAATTTCATCCAGTTAAAGCATCAAGCTATACTTTTTGTAATTTAAAATACGCAATATTCCTCATGAAAAATTAACAAATGAAGAAAGCTCTACTTTTAGTAAACCAGCACTCCCGAAAAGGGCAAAAGCTATTATCTCAAGCCAGTGGAGAATTAGAAGCACTCGGTTTTGAGTTAATTATAGAATCTACTGACCACGCCCACGAACTTTCCGACACTATTCGCCGCTACCAAAATCGAGTCGAATTAGTAATAATCGGCGGCGGCGACGGCACTCTCAACGCTGCCATAGAAGGTTTGATAGATACCAAGTTACCCTTGGGTATTTTGCCGATGGGAACTGCTAACGACCTAGCCCGGACTCTGGCAATTCCTACAGATTTATCCGCAGCTTGTCAAGTAATTGCCAGCGGTAAAGTTCGGCTAATAGACTTGGGTTGGGTTAACGGCCAACATTTTTTTAATGTTGCAAGTTTGGGACTAAGCGTGGAAATTACCCAGCGGCTGACGAAACAGGTGAAGCAGCGCTGGGGAGTTTTAGCTTATGCTTTTACTGCTTTGCAGACAATTTTTTCAGCGCGACCGTTCCGAGCAGAAATTAAGATAAACAACCAATCTTTTAAGGTTAAAACTATTCAAATTGCCATTGGCAACGGCCGCTATTACGGAGGTGGCATGACAGTTGCCGAGGATGCCACCATCGACGACAGGCGACTGGATTTGTACAGTTTGGAAACAATAAATTGGTGGGAAATCATTGGTTTGCTGCCGGCTATGAGGCAAGGAAATTATACCAAGTCGCCTAAAGTTCGCGTCTTGTACGCTCAAGAATTTGAGGTTAATACTAGCAAACGCCGTCCGATTAATACCGACGGTGAAATTACAACTCACACGCCTGCACAATTCCGAGTGATTCCCGAAGCTTTAGCAGTTATATCTCCTTCATAACTTACAACTAATATAATTATGTTGTGGAACAGGCATCTTGCCTGTTCATCTGTTAGCCACGGGCAAGATGCCCGTGCCACAATTCATTAATAAATTATATTGTGTTGTGGAACAGGCATCTTGCCAGTTCATATATTAGCCACGGGCAAGATGCCCGTGCCACAATTAATCACTTAATAATCGCCTCCAGCGCCATATTGCCATGCTTCAACTAATCGGTGAAAATAGTATTGCTGTCCCGGTGCTAAATTTTTTACCTGCGGTTCTAGGGCTTTCCCCAAAGGCTGCAAGCCCGTATAAATCCATAAATTTAGATAATGAACCATCCAATCGAGCAAATTAGCTATTCCCACCTGCGGGATAATTTTCATAACTAATCCGGGATGGCTAATTGCTGTTTTAAACAAGGTTTTTGACAAAGCCGGAAACAGCACAATATCCTGAAGAAAAGGTTTGAGTACCGGTTCTCCCAACTCTTCCATTACCTGAAATACGGTAGCCAAAAGTTGATTGATTTGATTGGGATCTATTTTTTGATTAATCGCAGCACTCATCGAACGCTGAAACAACCAGGTAACTGATAGATTCGGCTGGTAGGGTTGCAAAAGTGCGAGGGCATTTTTGTCGAGACTGTCGCTTGTCAAAGCTTCCTCAATTCCTAGAGTCAAGCGTTTGAGGTGGCGTACCATGGCGCCGAAACCGCCGAAGCTGAGGGGAGATTGGCTACCGCTGCTGTCTCCGACTGGAAGTATGCGATTCCAAGGCGTTTTTAGAGGACTTTGGCGATAGCAGGGGAAAAATCCGTAGAGTGCTCTTTGGAATTTTAACTGTTCGAGTTCGACGTTTTGATATTGGGGAAGCAAGCGCAAATACTCTTCAAATAATGTTTCTAAACTGAATCTTTCTGTGTCGGCGTCTATGTAGGTAAATAAGTAGGTTGTGCGGCCGTCTCTGGCTGGAAAGGCTTCCCAAAAATATTGGCACTGATTTTGCATTGGGGTGAAGGATGCAAATATATCGCCAGTGTCGTTTTTAGGGTATCCTTGAGCGCAACTGCCGACTACTAAACATACGGCGTCGGGTTTTTTGCCTTGTCTTGCTTGGCGGACAATGGGCGAAAAATGTCCCATTGCGTCTAATAATAATCTGGCTTTAAATATTTTTGTAGCAGGTTGTGTATCGGTATTTGCCGATTCTACCAAGACTCCATCCGGGTGAAGGGTGGCTGTTTTAAATGGTGTATTTTCAAATAGCTTTCCCCCAGCTTGGAGGAATCGCTGTTTGAGGGTTTCGAGGAGGTAAATTGGATCTATTCCGATGTTTAGTACGCCAGAAATCCAGATGTCGGGGGTGTTGGCAAAGCTGATGCGGGCGGGGTTGTATTCGGTGGCTATGGCCTTTTCTATCTCTTCAACTGATAGCAAATTTAGTTCTAAGAATGCGTCTAATTCTTTGCGAGAAATGTTCCATTCTTGCTCGCGGCCTCGCAGGGTGCCGCGTTCGAGCAGGGCTACTCGCCAACCCCGCAGGACTAAGGCTGTACCGATTAATATTCCTAGGGTTCCGCCGCCGATAACTATGTCGAAGTCGAGGGTTTCCAGGGGTTGTTGGCTGTGTTTGACTGCTTGGGGTGCTGGTGCGGTGTTTTGTTTGAGGTTTTCCCAGAGTCGATCGACTTTTCTCAGGCCTCCGAGGGCGTCTCCTGGTAGTTGGGAGAGGATTTGTTCGGTGAGGGACATCGGGTTTTAGTATTAAACAGTGCTTGATTTTTTATAATTTAGCTTAGATTAACATTTGCGACAGTTTCAGGGCTGACGCATGGGTGGCGAGAATCACGGAGTTTTTATAATCATACAGAGAAACCCGGTTTCTGAAAAAAAAACCGGGTTTCTACCTCTGGTTGGTAAGTATAAGGAGTTATCTTCAATCAGCCGTGCTTAATTCTTCAACTCGCAGCCGATCGCACAAAATTCGCTCGCACACTATACCACCCGTCTCCGCAGTTCTGCAAACTTCTAACTGAGCTTCCGGTAGCGCTTCAAACAAAAAACGTTCCCCCGGAAACACCGTGCGCTCAAAATACCAATTAGGAATATTTGTAATGCGAGCGATTTGCACTGTGCCAGTATTATTAAGATACCAACACAAAATGCGCGTATCACCTTCGGAAATTACCTGATTTAGTGTCAAATTCATCTTTTTAACTTGTTTGTGCAATTGTGCGAACGATCGGCGACGGCCCTACAAGTAATATAGCATATTACCAGTTAAAAAACAATTTTTTATACATTTTTTTTACATTGTTTGGGTTAATTAATTAATTTCGCCGGGGAAACATCACCGCCTTCCACGTATTCCCAAGAAGGTGCAAAAGCTGGCATTGCTAAAGTGCAAGATTTCCATCCTCCCCTAACAGGTGCGTTCAACAATTGACAGTGACCAACGGAACCTCTTGCCTGTTGGTAGTGACCGCAAAAATTACATTTGGAAGTCTGATTGCAGCCGCGCTCGCTAATTACAACGCAGGGCTGGTTTTGGGTTTGGTTGCGCTCGATAGTTAAAGTGTTCATTAAATTACTTTTTAAATGTTCAGTCTTAAGTATGACGGCTGAAGTGCCGTCGTTGCGTCTATCCCAAGGCTTAGTTCGCCTTTAAGATTTGTTTAGGGATCGATAGAAAATATATTATTTTTGAGAGGATCAAGCTAGGGAGCAATTGAATTTCCTTCCGATCGCATTGGCGGACACGGCTTTAGAGCCGATCGCGCTTGCTGAAGATATACTTCCTCAGACAGAGTTAATTATCCTCGCCTAACTTGCTGAACAAATCGGCTAAAATTGTATTAGAAAATAAAAAACCTTCGGGATCGCTCAACCTCAAATTGCCCGCAAGTGGCAGTTCCGCGCCCTCGCCTAAAGTTGCCATCGCCCCATCCTCCGTCATAATTTCCACCCATCCTTGCCGCCAGTAGGGCTGCAAACAACGCCAAATTTTATCAACCGTTGGCTGACTAAACTTTTCAGTCAGCGCCGACAGGCTAACTCCTTCTGCTAAACGCAAACCTAGCATCAGCGTTTCTAACAAAATGTCATTTTCTGAGACTTGAAAATTTTGCTCAGTTGCTGGATAAATATCCTGCTGGGTTTCCCCCCCAATTTGTGGAGTAGCTGGGGAGTTGAGGCCAGAGATCGATCGCACCCACTGATAATATTCTTGAGTTTTGCGAGGCCTAGTCAACCTCCGGCCTTCCACGTAACTCGCCGCCCCCATTCCCAAACCGTAATAAGGGCGATTTTCCCAATAAACGCGGTTGTGGCGGCACTGATAGCCCGATCGAGCGTAATTAGAAATTTCGTAATGTTCGTAGCCAGCCCCCGTCAGAATTTCCCTTGCTAAACGGTACATTCCAGCCGCCGTTTCATCTGCTGGTAGCGGCTGCGCGCCTGCTTCAAAGTAGCGCCCGAAAGCAGTTCCCTGTTCAACAATTAAGTCGTAACTCGACAGGTGAGTCGGGCTAATTTCCACCGCCGATTTCAGAGAAGCTTCCCAGTTTTCTAAAGTTTGGTGCGGCAGTCCCGAAATTAGGTCTAAACTAAAATTGACAATACCAGCCGATCGCACTATTTCCACTGCTTCAAAAATATCAGCGACAGAGTGCGATCGCCCGCAAACTTGCAGCAATTCATCTTGAAAAGCTTGCACTCCCAAACTAACTCGATTTACTCCCGCCGCTGCATATCCCCGCAACTGTTCTAAAGTAAACGTACCCGGGTCTATTTCTATAGAAATTTCCGCCTCAGCAGCAATCCCAAATTTGCCGTCGAGAGTCTCTAAAATATTGCTCAACTGACTGACAGAAAGCAGCGAAGGTGTGCCGCCGCCAAAAAAAACTGTTTTCAGAGATGCGCCTAAATTTTTAGTTTCTTCAATTTCTTGACACAGTACAGCCACGTATTGGACGATGGTGCCGGAATTCTCGCCATTTTTGCGATCACCCACCACAAAAACCGGAAAATCGCAGTAGTAACAGCGGCGGCGACAAAAAGGTATGTGCAAGTAAGCCGAACTAGGAATCCCGGAATTTGTCGCTTGCACACTTTTTTTTAATTCAACTGTTAAATAATCTTTGGTAGGAGGCATTACATTTCAAGCCGAAAGCGCAACTTCAAATCTAAAGTTTTAATTAAACAATCATGAATAATTATGTATATTATGACATTTCCTTACCAAAAAAGCGCTGCGAACGAGCGGCTCTTTTAATTTAACCTCCTACGAATTTTGATAGACCAAAATTCCCGAACAGCCCGCAGGGCAGTCTATTCGCACTTCGTGCTTGCTTTCGGCGGGGCATGGTAAATGCCGAGCGACTCCCTGGCACATCCCCTAAAGGGTACAAATGCGAAATATAAGTTTATGAAAATCTCTGAGTAAATATAGCGAGATCCGACCAAAGCATGAAAACAAGTATCAGCACTAGAAAGATATAATACGAATAAATTCATTAACCTAGAACTAATGCTAGACGCAATCATAATAATCTCATTCATAATCGCAGGCGGAGGCATCGGCTATTACGGAGTCGAACTCCTGCCGAGTGAGCTGCTGGAGCAAGTTACAAATATACAAGGCTTAAGTTCTGTACTAGGTTCCTTTGGAGCATTAATCGGCTTCGTGATGGGATTAGTGGCTCAAACAACCTATCGGCGCCTGGAAAAACAAGTCCGCGATATGCCAGTGGAGATGCTGCTGACGCGGGCGATCGGCTTAATCATCGGACTGCTAGTAGCAAACTTAATGTTGGCTCCGCTTTTCCTGCTGCCCATTCCCCGCGAGTTCGGCTTCATCAAACCTCTAGTCGCCGTCTTGGGAAGCGTAATATTTGGCTTCACAGGCGTCAGTTTGACCGACACCCACGGCCGCGCTTTCTTGCGACTGATCAACCCCAAAAGCTTTGACACGGTGTTGCTAGCCGAAGGTACTTTCAAACCCGCAACTGCCAAAGTTGTCGATACTAGCTGCATTATTGACGGCCGGATTGAAAACCTCCTAGAAACAGGTTTCCTCGAAGGTCAAATTATCGTGCCGCAATTCGTTCTCCAAGAACTGCAACTTGTAGCTGATTCCGCCAACGATCAAAAGCGAGTGCGCGGGCGCCGCGGCTTAGATGTGTTAAACCGCATCAAAGAAACATATCCAGAACGGATTCAAATTCACTCGGCAGACTACGAAGATATAGCCACAGTCGATGCGAAATTAGTCCGATTTGCTTTGGATATCGACGGCATTTTGCTCACCAACGATTACAACTTATCGAAAGTAGCTACCGTCCAAAAACTGCCGGTTTTGAATATCAACGATTTGACTCATGCGGTGCGCCCCACTTATTTGCCGGGAGATACGATCGAACTAAAAATCCGTAAAGAAGGCAAAGAACCCTCTCAGGGAATCGGTTACTTGGATGACGGCACAATGGTTGTCGTAGAAGCAGGAAGCAGCTATGTCGGCGGCGAAGCCCGAGTCGTAGTCACCAGCGCCCTGCAAACTAGCGCTGGCCGCATGATATTCGCCCGCCCTCAAGAGTCCGCTATTGTTTGAAACTGAGTAACAATGGCCAGGGCAATCAGAATCAAATATTGCGATCGCTGTTCCCAATCTGCCCCGACTCTCTACCGCGCCCGGTATGACGAGTCGGGGCAGTGGTTTTTTTTGTGTCTTAAATGTTGGGAATCGGTAAGTGCAAACAATCCTTTTTACTTCTACGGCGGCACTTGGAAAGCTAGCAAGAAAAAATAGCAATTACCAGCTTCTTCTTCTTTTCTCTTCCTTCGCGTCCTTAGCGTCTTCGCGGTTCAATCATATCAATATCAGTGATTCAGGAGTAATTAAAATCAACCAATCTCGATCGCATCTTCATACAATGTCTCTATCGCACAGCTAAAATTAACGCTAGCAAACTGAACCTCTTGTCCTTGACTGTAAGGATAAAGCACCCACAAACCCTCTGCATTCCGGCGAAAACACTCTACACTAACTCTTTCTTGATTGATTAATACATACTCTTGCAAACTTTCTGAAGTTCGGTAATCTGCAAATTTATCGCCTCTGTCAAAAGCCGCTGTTGTCGGCGATAAAACTTCCACAATTAAGCGCGGGTAGCGAATGAAATCTTCATCAGCATTTTTGTCTCGTTCATCACAACTAACCGCTACATCGGGATAGTAAAAAAAATTAGATGTCTCCTCCCGAACTTTCATATCTGCCATGTAAGGTATGCAGCCACTTCCCCGAAGATGATTTTTCAAAAGTACAGATACGTTCCCCATAATAATGACATGAGGTTTGCTTTTTCCTGCTTTTGTATAGATTTTCCCTTGCCTGTACTCATGTTTGATCAAACTGACTTTCTCGGCTGCTAAATAATCTTCAGGAGAGACGTAGGTGTCGCTTTTACTTGCAACCATATAATTTTGAGGTTGGTGAGGATTACACAATTATAGCCGTAGCTTGCGGGGCGGGACGCCATCGCCCTTTTTCAGCTTTCAGCCCTAGTTTTAACGTCGGCGCGGGGCCGGAAGCCTCGCACTATTGCCATTTTGCGGTTGCGGTTTTTCTTGTAGCTTCATCGTCAAACTAACCCGCTTTAACTTCTCATTCACCTCCAAAACCCGCACTTTCACAACTTGTCCGACTTTAACAATCTGTTTGGGATCATCTACGAAGCGATCGGCTAATTGAGAAATGTGAACCAAACCATCTTGGTGGACTCCCACATCAACAAAGGCTCCAAAGTTAGCTACATTCGTGATTATGCCTTCTAATTCCATCCCAACTTGCAAGTCGGATATTTCTGTGATTCCTGCTTGGAAAGTCGCATATTTAAACTCGGCGCGCGGGTCTCTTCCAGGTTTTTCTAGTTCGGAAATAATGTCTCGCAGTGTGGGTTCTCCCACTTTTTCTGTGACATATTTCTTGATGTTTACCGTCTTGATTTTTTCCGAAATTTGTGTTATTTGAGTCAGCGGCAAGTCTAAATCCTTGGCGATCGCCTGCACTACAGGATAACTTTCGGGATGAACTGCGGTATTGTCCAGGGGGTTTTCGCCGCCCCGAATGCGGAGAAATCCGGCTGCTTGTTCAAAAGCTTTTGGCCCGAGTTTGGGAACTTTCAAGAGTTGGCGGCGATTTTTAAATGCGCCATTTTCGTTGCGGTAATTGACGATATTTTTGGCAACTGTTGCCGTCATTCCCGATACAAATGTCAGCAGTTCTTTCGATGCTGTGTTTAAGTCAACTCCGACATAGTTGACGCAGCTTTCGACTGTTTCGTCGAGTTTCTTTTTGAGCAATTTTTGGTCAACATCGTGCTGGTATTGACCGACTCCTATTGATTTCGGGTCGATTTTCACGAGTTCGGCGAGGGGGTCTTGCAAGCGCCGCCCGATGCTGACTGCGCCACGAACGGTGATGTCGAGGTCGGGAAATTCGGCGATCGCCACTTCGCTTGCTGAATAAATCGATGCACCCGATTCATTCACCATGACTTTAATCGGTTTTCTTTCCATTTCTGCCAAAACTTCCGAAACAAATTCGTCTGTTTCCCGGGAAGCTGTACCGTTGCCGATCGCGATTAATTCAATTTTATATTTTTCAATTAAATGCTTGACAATTTTACCAGCTTGCTGTCGCTGAGCGGCCGCTTGGTGCGGGAAAATTGCTTGATATTCTAAAAATTGCCCGGTTTCATCAAGGGCGGAAACTTTGCAGCCCGTGCGAAATCCCGGATCGATCGCCAGTGTCGGTTTCATGCCCGCCGGCGCCGACAGCAGCAACTCGCGGAGGTTTGTTTCAAAAGTGGTGATCGACTCGATATCAGCGACGGCTTTGTTGTGCGATCGTACTTCAGTAATTAACGAAGTCTTCATCAGTCGGTTGAAGGCATCTTTCAAAGTCGATCGATAAAACTCTTTAACTTCCGGTATCCTAGTTCTAATTTCCTGAGCTTCCAAATAAGCCATCACTGCAGATTCATCAAAAGCCAGTTCCAAATCTAAAACCCCTTCCGTTTCCCCGCGAAACAGCGCTAACATATTGTGCGATTGAACGCTTCTCGCTGCAACTTGGTAATTGCGGTACATTTCAAATTTAGTGCTTCCTTCCGGGAAATCATCTTTAATTTTCGAGACAAAAACTCCTGTTTTCATCAACCACTCTCGCAAATAAGCCCGCAATTCAGCTTTTTCCGAAACCGCTTCTGCCAAAATATCCGCAGCACCTTTGAGAGCCTCTTCTGCTGTTTTCACTCCCTTTTCTTCCGAAATGTATTTAGCTGCTTCCGCCTCAAAATCTGCTGGTTTAGCCGTCGGTAAGTTCAGAGTTTTGATAAATTCTGCCAGCGGTTCCAAACCTTTTTCCCTAGCAATTGTCGCTCGCGTCCGCCGCTTGGGTTTGTAAGGCAGATAAAGGTCTTCGAGTTCGTTTTTTTGCAAACACGATTCGATTTTAGCTTGCAGTTCTTCAGTGAGTTTGCCTTGAGAGCTAATCGTCTCTAAAATCGACTTTTTGCGCTCTTCAATTTCCGTCAAATAGGTGAAGCGATCGGAGATGTCCCGCAACTGAATTTCATTCAGCAAATCCGTGCGTTCTTTGCGGTAGCGGGCAATAAACGGAATTGTTGCTCCCTCTGCGAAAAGTTCCAGAGCATTATTGACTTGAGACAGATTAATGGAAAGTTCTTGAGCAATCAGTTGAGGAATGTCGATCATAATGCAGAAGTTCGGATCAGTCGATTTCAGATTTTAGATTTTAGATTAACTTCACAGAAGAGAGGAAGAAAAGGGGAAAAGGGAATCATCCCATTTTTGTTAAAATCGCTTTCTAGGAGTGCGATCATCCCACACAGCAAAGCCTATATATCTCGCTTCTAGCTCTCCGGCTTGCACTCCGGTGAAAGCTCTCCTGGGGATGCTGCCATGATGTTAGCATAAATGCAGTCATTTCTCAATATTATATGTTGCCTTTTAAATATCCTGTGCCGCAAACCGATCCGCCGCGATCGCCCAGAGAAACGCTGCCGACGATGTACGATTTACCCAGCGAAGACCCGGAGGAACCTGGTTTGCGTGACGAATTTCACGATTTACAGCCGCAGTTGTTGACCCTGACGTTTCGACCTCGGAATTATCCAGCTTCTGAGATATTTAGCGGCACCGACATGAACCTTTATTATGACGTGCATCACACTCTGTGGCACAAGCGGCCGGATTGGTTGGGAGTTGTGGGAGTTCCCCGACTTTACGATCGCTCCGAACTGCGGATGAGTTATGTTACTTGGCAGGAAGGCGTGAATCCTTTTGTAATTGTAGAACTGCTTTCGCCGGGAACCGAAAAAGAAGATTTAGGCGACAATACCGATGAGGAAAAGTTGCCACCTCAGTCGGGAAACACTGCGGGTAACGGGCAAGTTTTGGAGCCGGAGACGAAGGAGCAACCGCCCAGAAAATGGGAGGTTTACGAGCAAATTTTGCGGGTTCCTATTTATGCCGTTTTCAGCCGCTATACTAACAGGTTGCGAGTGTTTGAATTGAAGGGCGGACACTATCAAGAATTAGAATTGCCCGACTCGCGAGTGTGGATTGCTGACCTAAGTTTGGGTTTGGGTTTGTGGCAAGGAGAGTTTCAGGGAATCGATCGCCTGTGGCTGCGCTGGTATGATGTTGATGGCAATTGGATTCTGACTGAAGCGGAACAGGAACGGCAGCGGGCTGAGTCAGCGGAATCTAGGGCTCAACAAGCAGAAGCTCAATTGCAATCTTTAATTCGGCGGCTGCGGGAATCTGGCATCGATCCCGATCGATTTTTAAACGGTTAGAGAGGAGTGAAGTCCTGACTAAAAACTGGTTCGCCGTCAGGACGTTAGTTTTTTTTTACTTCAACATAAGACTCAAGGCCTCACTATACACAGGCTTTAACCTTTGATCAAAACTTGATTGGTTGCGGCTTGTTGGTTTGTTGCTGGTACTCTTGGCAGTCAAGTCATCCGCGTAGGAAGATTGATGCAAATAAGCTTTACCGACAGAACCGAAAAGTTGCAGTTTGTCAGCAATGACCGATTGCATGGCATCGATAGCTTTTTCCATTATTTCCAACAAATCCGGATGTGGCTCAGAAATGTTACTTTTTAACACGTCCATATAAGCTTCGCGAACTTCCGTATTCACATTAAATTTAGATATTCCGAATTTAATACATTGATGAATCATTGAGTTCGGCAAACCGCTAGCTCCGTGCATCACTAATGGCACTGAAACAGCAGCCCGGATTTTGGCCAGACGCGAAAAATCGAGTTTTGGTTGGCTTAAATATTTGCCGTGAACGTTACCAATTGTTACGGCTAAAAAATCCACCTTAGTTTCTTTGATAAACTCTACTGCTGCTACGGGATCGGTCATCCTTGCGGCTTTCTCCTCGATTGTCAAACCTTCTTCCCTGCCACTAATTCTGCCCATTTCTGCTTCAACTGCCGCACCGTTAGCGTGGGATAATTTAGCCATTTCCCGGGTAAATATTAAGTTTTGTTCGTAGGGCAAAGGAGAACCGTCTGCCATAACTGATTTAATGCCGGCGGCTAGACCGATGTGAATGTCTTTTTCTGAGGTGCCGTGATCTAAGTGTACTGCGATCGGCACTAAAGATGTGCGGGCAGCTTTGACGCACAGCGCGACTAAAGGCGACTTTCCGTATAGGAGGGCGCTGGGGTGAAGTTGCAGTATCGCAGGACTGTCCAGCGCTTCGGCCGCATTGATGACGGCTTTTACTCCTTCGAGGTTGTAGACGTTAAAAGCGCCGATCGCATAAGCCTTTCTCCGGGCCGTGTTCAGCAATTCGCGAGTTGAGACCAGCATAATAGTACCTGCTTTAAAAACTTTTCTGAATGTTGATCATTCTATCAAAGTTCAAGGGCAAGCTCAGCGTAATTTCTGTTTATTTTAATTGCGAATCCTTCCGCTACTATTTATTCGGACTGTCGATCATTTTATCAAAGTTCAAGGGCAAGCTCAAGGTAATTTGTGTTTATTTTAATTGCGAATTCTTCCGCTACTATTTATGTTGTGAAGTGCATTTATTCTTGGGTAAGGTGCGCCTAGCGCACCAAACAAATACTAGGGTGCGCTAGGCGCACCCTACTCAGTGATTTACTATTTGTGGGCGTTACCAGCGTGCAAACCGCACTCTTTTACGGTGGCTTCTTCCCACCACCAGCGACCTTCGCGTTCGTGTTGGTTCGGCAATACCGGCTTCGTACAAGGTTCGCAACCAATGCTTACAAAACCGCGTTCGTGCAACTTGTTGTAAGGCACTCCCAAAGCGCGAATGTATTCCCAAACCTCTGCCGAAGACCAGTTTGCTAAAGGGTTAAATTTAATTAATTCATGGTCGGGAGTTGAGAATGCACTGTCAAATTCAATGACCGGAATACCGTTGCGGGTACTGGGACTTTGGTCTTTCCGCTGACCGGTAATCCAAGCATCGAGAGTATTCAGTTTGCGGCGCAGGGGCTTGACTTTCCGCACGCCGCAGCATTCTTTGTGACCGTCTTGATAAAAACTAAACAATCCCTTTTCTTCTACTAGGGCTTGTACTTCTGCCGCATCGGGAAACATTACTTCTAATTTAATGCCGTAATGTTTTCTGACTTCATCCAAAAACTGATAGGTTTCTGAGTGCAATCGTCCGGTGTCTAGGGTGAAAACGCGGAAGTTCTTGGTAATTTTTGAGGCCATATCGATCAGAACTACATCTTCAGCCCCGCTGAAAGATATGGAGATATTGTCAAAATTTTCTAGGGCAAATTTGAGAATGTCTCGCGGGGTTTTTTGACTGTATTCTGCTTCTAGGGCGGCAATGTTGAGATTTCTTTGGATGGCAACCATATTTTCGGGTTTTCGGTGTTCTTTTCCTCTAGCCCTTTATTATAGCCGATCGCAGTCTCTCCCTCACCGACTAATTTGACAATCAAGCAATGTCGTCCGGGGCACCCGGATTCATCCGTGAAGCGAGAAAAAAGCTCCGACTGCTCATCACCCGCCCCCGGATTTATCAGTGGGAGCCCTTCTTCAAATCTCAAATCTCAAATCTAAAATCTAAAATCGATTGACTGCATTTTGCAGCAGTCTTTTCGGCTGGGTTCACAATCAAGCTCAAGGATGGCGATCGCGCGCTTGTGACTGTTGGGGTTAGCCCAACACTCCTCTACTGGGTAAAATTCGACTATGCGGTCAATTGAACCTGCCCCCAATTATAAATTACAGAGAATAAAACTCTTTAAATGCCATTTTTATAATTCCTAAAATTGACTTCTCTGATTAATAAAACACTATGGCTTAGTCAGCGAAATTGTGGTTTCAATTAACTATAAAAATTTTTACTTAATATTCGTAATAGCAGCGGCTCCAACTGCTATTTAGCTCTTGCTTGTACTAATTACATAATTCAGCGATACTCATGTGTGTCATGCCCTGAACGGCATGATTTGGAATAAGACTCAAACAATAGTTTATAAATATTGTTTTCGATCGATTTACTCTTATTTTTTTCTAATAACTGTTTGCTTTAAGAGCGAACGGTTCCTGATTAATTACCACTTACCTATTAATTTATTAAGGGCGATTCCGTTAGCCAAGTAAATTTTTATCGCTTTTTATCGCTGATAACCAACCTTCAGCTATGCGATCGGCTATATTGTATTTGGAAGTACATTAATTTGCTAGCAAAGCGGTATAGTCTCACCGCCACCAGTCGCGGTAGCTTTTGAATAAACGTAGTCCGTCGTCAACAACAGCAAGGAAGTGTAGAATCATGTCCAAAATTTTAGTAGTGGACGATGTTAAGAGCGAACTAGAAATCATCTGCCGCATTCTTCAAGATGCCGGACTGGATGTGATCCGGGCCGGCGACGGCGAAGAAGCGATCGCCATGATCCGCAAAACCCTTCCGGCTTTGGTCGTTTTAGATGTAGTGATGCCACGAATGAACGGGTTTGAAGTGATCAGAGAATTGCGGGGCGATCGCGCAACTGCAAAATTGCCCGTAGTATTTTGTACTCATAAAAACACCGAGATCGATAAAGCTTGGGGAACCGATTTAGGCGCCGACGCTTACGTTAGCAAACCCTTTGAACCTCAGCAACTCGTTCACATAGTGCAGCGTCTGCTTTCTGTGTAAACAAAATATAAAGTCATCGGCAGCTTCCCAAAAAAACATTATGCCGATCAACCCCGTTTTTTTAATAAACAGGGTTTTTAAACCCCATAAAAGTTTTATGTTTAATGATAGCGACCTGTTTATTTGCCCAACCCGCAATTTATTTAACCGAAACATTTGATGCACCCAAACTGATTGTGAAAAACTCGATCGGCGATCGACTTTAGGGTCACAGCAAAATTCTAATTTGTAAGCTACACTATAAACTAAAAATAAGCCATGAAAATAACGGCTCCCCCCGCTGAGGGGAATCAGACAAGTATAACAAAGCAATTCCTCCTGTTCGGTCAAGGAGGCAGTCTGTTCGGCATAGAATTAGAGGCAGTGCGGGAAGTCCTTTCCCTCAAGGAACAACCGATTTCCCTGGTTCCCAACACCCTGCCATTTTTGCTGGGATTAACCAACTTGCGGGGCGAAATCTTAGCAGTAGCAGACTTCGGACTGTTCGTCGGTATTGAGCCAGTTGACATCTACCACCCAAACAGCCGCATCTTAGTTGTAGAAGCGCCCGATCGGCGAGACGTGAGATTGTTGTCTAAAATGCGAGTGGGATTAGCCGTCTCCCGTGTCGAAGGAGTGTTACCTCTCCATCCCGATCGCATTGTCTCAGCCCTAGATGTGAGTCCCGACCTAGCTCCATTCTTAAAAGGTCTGTACAATTCCGAAGGACGCTTGTTAATGATTGTCGATGTAGAAGCGATCGCCCATTCCGAACGCTGGTAAAAATCCACCCTACACATAAGTCTGCAATGGCTTTGCATCAATAAATTTAACTACCGATCGCCCGCATCCGATTTGCCCATCCTTAATCTTATGATCAAACTTCTCTATACTTGGATCGCAACAACTTTCACCTTGACATTGCCTGACTTGTCCCCATCGCTGGTAGCTGGGGCGGCTAATGTCATCATTTCTGGATGTTACTTTGCGATCGCCTGGCTAATCAGCTTAGGTTTGTGGCGAAACCGTCAATTCGGGTTCGACATCTTCGCCACAGTCACAGCAGGCATATTTTGGACTTGCGCTTTCGGCCACAGCGGCCACGCTGCCGAATACCTAGGACTGCCGCACTCTCCGGTGGTGCAAACTGTGTTCGATTGGATCACTGTAATTGCGGCGATCGCTTTTTTGAGTTTGTCCAACCGCTACGGCTTCTTAGTAGGTTCCACCCGCATCCTTAACGCTAAAAAAGAAACAGAACAAGCGCTGAGCGAAACTACCCAGCGATTTCACGCAATCTTCGACCAAGCTTTTCAAGCGATCGCATTATTGGAGGCAGACGGTACTCTGATCGAAGCCAATCAGACAGCGCTAAAATTAGGCGATTTCCCACCATCAGAAGTGCAGGGGCTGAAATTTTGGCTGATACCAGGCTGGGCATCATCCCCAACAAACCAGCAGCGCCTAAAAACGAACATTCAACAAGTTGCGGTCGGTAATTTTGTCCGGGAAGAATACGAAATCACCGGAGCTAACAATCAGGTAACAGTAATTGACTTGTCGTTTAAGCCGCTGTTAAATGCAACAGGAGAAGTATTTCAAATCCTCGCAGAAGGCCGGGAGATTACCAAGCGCAAACAGGCCGAAGCCGCCTTGCAGCAGCTAAGCGCAGAACTAGAGCAGCGAGTGAATGAAAGAACCGAGCAGCTCCTGCAAACTAACACACAATTGGAACAGGAAATTCTCGATCGCACCGCAGTCCAAGAGCAATTAAAAGCTTCAGAACAATTCTTAAACAACATCCTCAACAGCATCCCCGACCCGATTTACGTCAAAGACCAACAGCACCGCTGGATAACATTAAACGATGCCTTTTGTCAATACATAGGTCACAGCAGAGAAGAACTACTTGGCAAATGCTACGACCAGTTTTTGCCCCCAGACGAAGCAGAGAGATATCGAGAAAAAGACGAATTAGTTTTCGTGACAAATACCAGCACCGAAGTCCAAAAAACCATCAAAGATCCAGCAGGAAACACCCGCTTTGTCTCCGCCAAAAAATCTACTTTTGTAGATAGCGACGGCAGGAAATTTCTCGTTTCCGCGATTAGAGATATCACCACGCGCGTGCAAATGGAAGAACAACTGCGCCAGACACTCGCAGAAGTAGAAAGCTCCCAAAACTTGCTGCGGACAGTCATTGACGCTACCCCAGACTGCATCTTCGTCAAAGATAGAAACTCGCGCTATACCCTAGTAAATGCAGGTTTTGCCACCGCCTTCGGCAAAACTCAAGCAGAAATTATCGGCAAAGACGACGCAGAAATAGGCATATCGGTCGATCAAATCTTTGGCAGTTTCCAAGCCGAAACCGATTCCCAGAACCAAATCCAAAACTTCCGGGCCGGCAACCACCTCGCGCCCGGTTCCAACTACTTAGCCACCTTAGCCGACGGCAAAGTACATAGCTTCGACACCCAGAAATTGCCCCTCCAAGATACAGAAGGCAACATTTTAGGAATGCTGTGCTTCGCACGCGACATCACACAGCGCCGCAAATCTGAACAAGAACTATTGCGGTTCAAAGCAATTTTAGAAACCACAACAGACTGGGTAGGCATCGCCGACACCCAACAGCGCACCATTTATCTCAACCGCGCAGCCAGAGAAATGTTGAGAGTTGGCGCAAACGCAGATTTAGCCGGATTCAGCATTTCCGACCTGACATCGCCCAAAAGTATCGACACTCTTATCAACGTCGGCATCCCCGCAGCTTGCCGGGAGGGGGCGTGGAGCGGCGAGGCAATGTGGCGAACTTTAGACGGCCAAGAAATACCAGTTTCTCAAGTAATTATTGCTCACAAATCCGAGAATGGAGAAATTGAATTTCTGTCAACTATCGCCCGCAACATTACAGAAAGCAAGCGCACAGAAGAAGCCTTGCAGCAGAACTTGCAAATGCTTGACCTGGCAAGCGACGCCTTGATCGTTCGCGATATGGACGGCACGATTAATTATTGGAATCAGGGAGCCGAACGGATGTACGGCTGGACAAAAAAAGAAGCCTTGGGGAAACTCACCCATATTCTATTGCACAGCACTTTTTCCCAGCCTTTAGCAGCTATATGGGCACAGTTAGAAGAGCAGGATTATTGGGAAGGAGAAATAATTCACACTACCAATTATGACACTAAAATCACCGTATTCAGCCGCTGGAATTTGCAGCGAGACGAACAGGGAAAACCCAAAGCAATTTTAGAAACTAACAACGATATCACGGAGCGCAAGCAAGCCGAAATCGAAAAGCAAAGATTGATTTCGATCGTAGAAAGCAGCTCGGATTTTATCGGCACGGCAACCCTGGAGGGACAGGGAACATACCTGAATGCCGCTGGACTTAAACAAGTAGGATTGCAAAATATTGAAGAAGTCAAAAGCAAAAGTATGTATGACTTCTTCTCAGTAGAAGATGCTAAGATTTTCAAAGAAGAAATCGTGCCGGCTACTGTGCGAGACGGTTTTTGGCAGGGTGAATTCCGCTTGAGGAACTTTCAAACCGGCGAAGACTTTCCGGTTGACTTCACCCTATTTACAGTCAAACACCCAGAAACCGGCGAGCCTATCGGGTTCGCAACAGTTACTCGCGACATCAGCGATCGCAAACGCGCACAAGAGATGCTGCGCGATCGCGAAAGACTGTTCCGAGCCATTTTTGACCAATCGTTCCAATTCATAGGTCTGCTCAAACCGGACGGCACCGTTTTGGAAGCCAACCAAACAGCCCTGGCCGCCGCAGGCCTGCAGAGCGAAGAAATAATAGGCGCTCAGTTTTCCGAAACCCTGTGGTGGCAGATTTCTCCAGAAACCAAGCAACAGATACGAGAAGCGATCGTCTCTGCCGCCGCCGGCGAGGTAGTCCGCTACGAAGTGGATGTGCTAGTTGCAGGCGGTGCAGTAGCAACCGTTGACTTCTCCATCAAACCCATCAAAGACGAGAACGGCAAAGTCTTGATGCTAATTCCAGAAGGTCGCGACATCAGCGATCGCAAAGCCCTAGAACGAGAATTAGTTTTGCGTCAAAGTCGCTTTGACGCATTTTTCACAGCCGCCCCCACCTCAATGTGTATTTTTGACGAGCAGTTGCGCTTCGTGCAAGTCAACGAGAAATTAGCGGCAACCACCGGCGTCTCAGTTGCCGAACACTTAGGTAAGACGGTGGGGGAAGTTATACCCGAAATGAGCGATACCCAAGTGCCGATGTTGCAGCAGATTCTCGCCACCAACCAACCGTTGTTAAACGTTGAGATATCGGGATCATTCTTGAACGAACCGGGCGTCCTGCAATATTGGCTGGCGTCACACTTTCCTTTGCCCGGATCTGACGGCAAACCCATCGGTATCGGGTCTGTGGCGATCGATATTACCGATCGCAAAAAAGCAGAACTAGAGCGCGATCGATTTTTTACCCTTTCCCTAGACTTGGTTTGTATTATAGATTTTGAAGGCAAATTCAAGCGGCTCAATCCCGCTTGGGAAAACACGCTCGGCTACCCGCCGATTGAACTCGAAGGCCAAAAATATATCGATTTAGTCCATCCAGACGATCACGAATCAACCATAGAACAAGCGGAAAAAGTAGCCAGCGGCGCCGAATTAAAGTCTTATGAAAATCGCTACCGCTGCAAAGACGGTTCCTACAGGTGGCTGTCGTGGAAAGTGCGACCTGTAACCGAACTAAAGCTCATGTATGCAGTCGCTCGCGACGTTACCGAGAGCAAACAGGCGATGGTGCAACTGGAAAAAACAACAGCCCAATTAGCCAGTTCCGAAGACCAATTTCGGCAGCAAAGCAATCTCTTGGAACTGCTAATAAATAGCATTGGCGACGGCATAATTGCTGCCGACGAAAATAACAATTTTCTTTTGTTCAACCCCGCCGCCCAAGACATCTTTGGCATGGGTGCGACAGATTATCTTCCCAACGAATGGTCGGCAAAATACGGTTTATTCTTGCCCGATACGGTAACTCCCTATCCCCCAGCCGAAATACCTTTAGCGCGCACGGTTCAAGGAGAAGCCTTTGACGACGTAGACCTTTTCACCCGCCACGCAGGCAAACCAGAGGGCCTGTGGGTGAAAGTTAACGGCCGGCCGCTCAAAGACGAAAGGGGGGCGCTTAAAGGCGGCGTAGTCGTTTGCCGCAACGTCACCGAACAAAGAGCATCGCAGGAGCGAATGCAGCAGTTGGCCGAGACACAGGAACGCTTGCTGCAAGAACTCAAAACGCGGCAAAATGCCCTAGACGAAGCTGCGATCGTCAGCGAAACTGATGTCCAAGGCATGATTACCTACGTCAACGACAGATTCATTGACATCTCCGGTTACAGCATAGGAGAACTCCTGCACCGCAACCACCGCCTCGTCAATTCCGGCTACCATCCCAAATCATTTTTTGAAGAAATGTGGGTGACACTTTCTCGCGGTTTGGTGTGGAAAGGGGAAGTCAAAAACCGACGCAAAGATGGCTCGTTTTACTGGGTAGATTCGACGATCTCCCCCATTTTTGATACCACCGGCACAATAGTCAAATATATCGCCATTCGCTTTGACATCACCGAGCGCAAAGAGGCAGAAGAACGACTACAAAAATTGGCAGCAGAACGTAAAGCGGAAGCTGATTCTCTGACGCAGCAAGTCCTTAAATTGTTGGGAGAAATTAAAGGCGCGGCTCAGGGCGACTTGACAGTGAGGGCGGAAGTGACTAACGACGTTTTAGGTGCTGTCGCCGACTCTTTCAACTTCTTAATCGGTTCTCTGCGGAAGGTGGTAACGGGAATTCAAACTTTAGCTGAACAGGTAACATCTGCCACGGGCGAGTCAATTAACAATACCAGTCAACTCACCCAACAGGCGGAGATTCAAGCAGCAAAAATATCTGCTATCATGCGCGAAATCGAGCGGATTGTGAATTCGATCCGCGACGTGCGAGATGTTTCGGTACGCGCCGAAACAGTGGCCCAGCAGTCTTCTCACACGGCTGAAGTCGGCGGTATGGCTGTCGATCGAGCTGTCGAAGGCATTAACGGGCTGCGGTTGACGATCGCCTCTACCTCGAAAATGATGAAGCGTTTGGGCGAATCTTCGCAGCAAATTGGCAAAATTGTGACTTCGATTTCTCAACTTGCTTCGCAAACTAATTTATTAGCTCTGAATGCTACTATTGAGGCGGCGCGAGCCGGCGAACAAGGTTTAGGCTTTGCAGTTGTGGCCGAAGAAGTGCGGAAATTAGCAGAAAGATCCGCCGGCGCTACTGAGGAAATCTCGGAAATTGTCGGTACAATTCAAGAAGAAATCAGCCGGGTGATGAAGGCAATGGAATCCGGGACGCTGGAGGTAGTGGAAGGCACTAAGCTAGCAAGCGAAGCTAAAACTCACCTCAATGCCATCATCGAAGTTAGTCGAGAAATGAATGCTTTGGTGCAGAATATTACTAGCGCATCTGCCAAGCAAACTGTTTCGGCTGAGGCAATTGCTAACAGTATGCAGCAAGTCAACGAGATTGCGAATACGACCGCACAAAAAGGTGCGGATGTCAAAGCATCTTTGGACGAGTTGTCTGGTTCTCTGGGCCAGTTGCAAAAGTCGGTGGCGAATTTCCGCAGTTAGTTCAGGTGACTGTTGACAGTTGACAGTTGACTGTTGAGTGTTAACTGTTGACAGTTGACAGTTGACAGTTGACTGTTGACTGTTATAGGAATCACTAATAACTATCGTTGTTGTCGGGGCGGGTTGACGAATATCCTGAATGCGAATTTATAGATAATCGTGAATCCACCCTGACAACAATTACAGTTAAATAACGGGACATATATATAAAAAAACTGCCAACAGTTAACAGTCAACTGTCAACAGACAACTGTCAACAGACAACAAACTAATATGAATGATGACGATTTAAACGAATTAATAGATGCTTTTACCGCAGAATGCGAAGAGTTTCTCCAGTTAATGGAGACGAACCTCCTGGCGATGGAAACTGCGGGTTTGAAAGAGCGACAAGCGGCAGTTAAAGAAATGTTTCGGGCCGCTCACTCGATTAAAGGTGCGGGTTCGATGTTGGGCTTTCAAAACGTGTCTGTGGCGGCTCACACGCTGGAGGACTGTTTTGTCATTTTGCGCGATCGCACAGACTTGTCGGCTCTGGAACCGACTACTGTGAGTGTTTTGCTGCAGGGGGTGGATGCTCTCAAAAAGATTACGATCGAATCAGTTCAACACTCCGATGTCACAACTCCGGATCAAACGGCCAACTTGGAGGAAATCGCCCAAATTTTCGCTCAGTTGCAGGCTAAGTACGGCAAGTCAGAACCGTCGCCCGTCCCCGTAGCCAGCCAATCGCCCGCCCCGGAGACCCTGAAACTGATTTTTGAACATGAAGTGCCGCCACTCTTCAATCGCTTAGAAACCGAACTTTCCCAAGCTTCCGAGGCAGATTTGGCAAAAAGCATCACCGCCCTCAACCAGGTTTACTACCAACTTTCCGGTTTGGCTGGAATGCTGCTATTGCCGGATTTTGGGAAAGTCGCCGCAGCCCTCAGCACTTTGATCGACTCTCCCGACTTGACTCTACAACGGTTGCAATCCGAGGGTTGGGCGATCGCCCAAAACTTGCAAACCGCACGCCAACAAATATTGGAAGGAAGGCCGATCGACATCCCCGAAATCTCCCCCTCCCCGACTCCCCCGACTCCCCCCGACTCCCCGACTCCCCGACTTCCCCCGACTCCCCCCGACTCCCCGACTCCCCGACTTCCCCGGAAATCTCCTCCTCTTCCTCCTCGACTCTCCTCCCCTCTCCCTCTCCCTCCCCGACTCTCCCCGAAATCTCCCCCTCTCCCCCAGTCTCCAATCCGCAAAGGCCGACAATCCGGGTAGACTTAGAACGCTTAACTGAATTGGTGAATCTAGTCGGCGAATTAGTCATCAACCGTACAAATTTAGAACTTCAAGAATCCGAACTGCGCGGCGAAGTCAAGCGCATCCGTCGCAGTATCGTAGATTTGAACCAATTCGGCGGTCAGTTGCGAGAAGAATACGACAGACTGAGTTTTGCAGAGTGGAGAGGGGTAAACGGCCACTCTGGATTGGGAAAACTTGCAGCAGCAGAAACAGAATTCCCAATGATTGCTAACGGCAAATCCTCTCCTGTCCATGCTCATTTCGATATCTTAGAGATGGATCGTTATACAGAGTTCCACTCGACAGCCACAGAAGTCATCGAAACGGCCCAAGCAATTTCTCAATCCGCCACCAAATTAGACACCTTAGCGATCAAATTCGAGCGCAGTACCGACCAACTGCGCCGCATTACCGAACAACTACGCAGTCGCGTCATGCAGTTGCGAGTCGTGAGTTTCAGTCGCGCCGTCGATCACTTGCCCAGAGCGCTCCGGGAGATGTGCCTCACATACGATAAAGATGTCAACCTGCTGCTAGTGGGAAGAGATACCAAAATTGACGAAAGTTTGCTCGACGCTTTGCGCGACCCCTTAATACACTTAGTGAGAAACGCTTTCGACCACGGCATCGAAATGCCCGAAGTTCGGAAAGCAAGCGGCAAGCCGGCCAGCGGTCAAATTGAAATAGAAGCCCGCCACCAAGGCGGCCAAACTATTATTACTGTCGCCGATGACGGCAAAGGCATTGACCCGGAAATGATTCGCCGTAAAATTGTCACAAAGGGTTTGGCTACGGAGGAACAAGCTCAAGAATTTTCCATTGCCGAACTCTACGATTTTCTGTTTTGGCCGGGTTTCAGCACTACAGAAGGCGTCAGCGACCTTTCGGGGCGGGGAGTCGGGCTCGACGTGGTGCGAACAAATTTGCGGACTGTGCGGGGGAGTGTGAAGGTAGACTCTCGCCTCGGAAAAGGTACGAGTTTTATCATTAAACTGCCACTGCTGCTGTCGATTACTGATGCGTTGATGGTGAAGACAGATCACAATAAAATAGCAGTGCCACTGGATGCAGTCGAGGAAATTCTGCACATTAAAGCCTCGGAAGTTCACATTGCCGGCAATCAGCCGATGCTGTGGTGGCGGGAGGAATTTATTCGTTTGGTGAGGATGCAAGATTTGCTCGAATACAGCGTCGTCGGGCCGGATGCCCCCTCTCCTGATCCTTTGACCCAAGACGAAATTCCTGTCCTGGTTTTGGCTTCTACCGAAGGAATGCTGGCGGTGGCCGTCGAACGGCTGATCGGTCAGCAGGAAATTGTGGTTAAACCTTTGCCACCGCCTCTATCCAAGCCTCGCGGCGTTTTGGGGACTACTATTTTGGGGGACGGGCGCGTGGTGAATATTCTGGATGTGGACGATTTGGTGGGTCAACCTGGGGTAAATAGTTCGATCGGCGCTGTCTCCGGTAAAGTGCAGGAGGTACCGCCGAGTTCGAGTCAGTCACCGCAGATTTTGGTAGTGGATGATTCCTATACAATTCGCCAGTTGCTGTCTCTGACGCTGACTCGTGCTCGCTACCGGGTGATACAGGCTAAAGACGGTGTGGATGCCCTGGAAAAGTTGCAAAATGGTCTTGATTGCAGTTTGGCGATCGTGGATATTGAAATGCCCCGGATGGATGGATTTGAATTGTTGCGATCGATCAGATCGACGGAGCGGTTTGCTAAGATTCCCGTAGCCATGCTGACATCCCGTAGCGGAGAAAAACATCGGCAAATGGCAATGGAATTAGGCGCAAATCAATACTTCACCAAACCTTACAGTGAAGCCCAACTTTTACAAGCCATTCCCAAACTCCTCCACCACTCAATAATTTAATCCCAAATCTCAAATCTCCACTCAAATAATCCCTACTCTCAAACAAAACTTAGGCAAAAAGTAATTGAGTACGCGAATTATAGGGGGAAGCTACCCAGCCGACGCACCTACTAAAATCAAATAATCTTCAATCTTCAATCTTCAATCAAATAATTCATTAATCTCAAATCAAATAATCTTCAATATTCAATCAAATAATCTTCAATATTCAATCAAATAATCTAAAATCTAAAATCTAAAATCTAAAATCTAAAATCGAATGACTCACGCTAATTACAATCGCCGATTCCGCAGCAACAAACAAGCCACTGTTAGAATTGCCCCTAAAAAATTTGTTTCCTTTGAACTAGGAAATATTTACTATGCTGTTCCTATTGAACGAGTGGAGCGCATTGTTAAAAACTTTAATGCCTACGGTACTTTACCTAGCGGCAATAGTTTATTGCGGCACCAAGAAGAACTGATTACCATAATTAATTTATCCAAAATATTTCCCAGCAGTCCGAACATTAGTGAGTGCAAATACCTGATTATTTGTATCTTAAATAAAAGCGATCGGTTGGGGATTCCCCTTCCTGATATGCCAAAAATTTTGGAAATTACCGAAGAAAGTTTCTGCGAGATTCCCGAATTGTACCGTCAACAGCAACTGCCTCCGGTAATAGAAAAGTTAATTCGCGCACCTGATGGTTCCGAAGTTTTTTATCTGAATTTTGATCTATTTAGTGAAATGTAGGGTGTTCACTTTTCGAGGTATTATACCATTTATATGGTATTTTTGCAAACAAAAACTTATTGATTTATGAAAAAACTCACAATCATGTCGATCGCCCTAGTAATTTTGGCAGGAACTCTCGAACTGCCGAAGGTGGGGCTGCAACTAAGTGCGATCGGGCAAATAGAAACACCCCAACCCATCCAAACACCCCAACCCCTCCAAACACCCCAACCCCTCCAAACGCCCCAACCAATCCCAACCCCCCAACCAATCCCAACACCCGAACCACAAACGCCCCAACCACAAACACCCCAACCCATCCAAACACCCCAACAAATCCAAACACCCCCAATACAAACACCCCAACCAAAAGCAGAAGACCCCAAAAACCTCGGCTACGTCTCCCCAGAATTTGCCGAAAATTTCTCCCAGCAACAAATCGACCTAATCAACACCAACGTCGAAACGCTGCTGCTAACTCAAAGCTGCTCCCGCTGCGACCTCCGAGCCGTAAACTTAGTTAACATTAACTTAAAAAATCCCATCCTTACAGGAGCAGATTTATCAGATGCCAACCTCAGCGGTAGTCGCTTCGAGATATCAGATTTTGTCAACACGAATCTAGCTCGCACAAACTTAAGCGGAGCCGAATTAGTAGGAGCGAGAATCAGCAACGCTAACCTCAGAAAAGCTAACTTGACAAAGACCAATCTCGACGGTGCAGACCTGCGATTTTCCGACTTGAGAGATGCCAATCTTTCCGATGCCAACCTCCGCAATGCTAATATAGATGGCGCTAGTATCGATCGAGCAAGTATGGCCGGCACCACAATGCCCGACGGCCGAAAAAATCAATAATATAGCAGAAGGAAGGAAGAAGGAAGAAGGAAAATGCCTCGTTTCCTGGGGAATTGAGATCGCTTATTGTCAAACTTTTGTCCGCCTACGGGGACTGAATACAAGTTTTTTGATTCCTTGTTCCCAGGCTCGGCCTGGGAATAAATATCTAGAGGCTCTGCCTCGTTTCCTCGTTTCCCTCTTCCCTCTTCCCTCTTCCTTCTTCCCTCTTCCCTCTTCCTTCTTCCCTCTTCCTTCTGAATCAAACAGCCAAAAACCTCTGAATCACCTCATCACTTAATTCGCTAGTGCTTCCCGAAGCCACAATCCCGCCTTTTTGCATAGCATAATACCAGTCAGCTTGCCGCACAAAATGCAAATGTTGCTCCACCAACAAAACAGAAATTCCCCTAGTCGCAACCACACGGCGCACCGCAGCTTCAATATCTAAAATAATCGACGGCTGAATCCCCTCCGTAGGTTCATCCAAAACCAGCAACTGCGGCTCACCCATCAAAGCCCTAGCAATAGCTAACTGCTGCTGCTGTCCCCCGCTCAAATCACCTCCCAGGCGATCGAGCATAGTTTTCAAAACCGGAAATAACTCAAAAATTTCATCAGGAACTTCAGGATTTTTGATTTTGGTTGGTTTCGCTTCCAAACCTAACAATAGATTTTCTTTTACCGTCAAACGTGGAATAATTTCACGTCCTTGAGGCACATAACCAATTCCTAATCTAGCCCGCTGGTGAGTCAACTTAGAAGCAATAGATTCTCCGCCAAAAGCAATAGTCCCACTGCGCGGTTGCAACAACCCCATAATGGTTTTTAGCATAGTAGTTTTGCCCACACCATTGCGGCCGATTAAGCAAACCATTTGCCCCGCCCTGACGCTTAAATCCACATCGCGCAAAATGTGACTTTCGCCGTAATAAACATTCAAATTAGAAACTTGCAGCATATTCTTTAGATTGATAATGGATAATTGGTAATTGGCAATCAGTAATCGGTAATTGGTAATCGGAAACAGTTAACTGACCAATGACTAATGACTAATGACTAATGACTTCTTAGTCTTCCGGTTTTCCCAAATATACCTCAATTACCCGATCGTCATTTTGCACCTCATCCATAGTCCCCTCACACAAAACCGCACCCTGATGCAACACCGTAACCTGCCGCGCAATTTGCCGCACAAACTCCATATCGTGTTCAATTACCAACACCGAATGACTTTCCGCCAACGAAATCAGCAACTCTCCAGTTAACACCGTTTCCTCATCCGTCAAACCCGCCACAGGTTCATCTACCAACAACAAATCAGGAGATTGAGCCACCAACATTCCAATTTCCAACCATTGCTTTTCCCCGTGAGAAAGCAAACCAGCCGAAATATCAGCCTTAGCAACTAAACCAATTGTTTCTAACAAACCGGAAACCGTGCGTTTTTCCGCAGCAGAAGCAGGCTTAAACAAAGTAGAAAAAACATTTTTATGGCGGCTGCAAGACAATTCCAAATTTTCGCGTGGCGTTAAATTCAAGTAAACTCGCGGCGTCTGAAACTTGCGGCCAATTCCCAAGCGCGAAATCCTATCTTCCGACAACTTGCGTAAATTCTGTCCCTTAAATAACACCCTGCCCTCTGTCGGCTGCACCTTCCCGGTAATCGAATCGAGAAAAGTGGTTTTCCCGGCACCGTTGGGGCCAATGATAACTCGCAGTTCGCCCGCATCCATGCTGAAATTTAAACCGTTAATGGCTTTAAAACCATCAAAACTAACAGTCAAGTTTTCTATTTCTAATACTTTGCCATTCATAGCTGATTTTTCCAGGTAGGGTGCGTCAGTTAACAGTCTCTGGGTAAGCCGGAAAATCTGCTGGCTGACGCACCTGACAGCGCTGATTTTCTCTGAGAAGGTGCGTCAGTTAACAGTCTCTGGGTAAGCCGGAAAATCTGCTGGTTGACGCACCCTACACAAGCACATAAATGGTTATTTTACTCTCAACTAAAACTGCTAGAACTGCTCGGAATAGGAGGTGGAGCAGCTAAAATCCGTTCAGCTAACTTCGAGAGTGGCAAACTTTGCACATATACTTTTCCCGGCCCAGTCATCTTTGCCAAAAACAAGCCTTCACCTCCAAATAAAGCATTTTTAAACCCGCCAACAAACTGAATATCGTAATCTACACTCGCTGCAAAAGCTACTAAACACCCGGTGTCTACTCGCAACACTTCGCCAACTCCCAAATTTTTCTCAACTATTGTTCCTCCCGCATGAACAAAAGCTAGCCCGTCACCCTGCAATTTTTGCAGAATAAAACCTTCTCCGCCAAAGAAACCGGCACCCAGCCGCTTGGTGAATGCTACCTCAATGTCAATGCCGTTGGCCGCACAGAGAAATGAGTCTTTTTGACACAAAAATTTACCGCCAAGTTGGCCTAAATCTAGGGGAATTACTTTACCCGGATAGGGGGCGGCAAAAGCGACGCGGGCCTTACGATTTCCAGCGTTGACAAAGGTGGTAATGAAAAAACCCTCTCCTGTCAGCATCCGTTTGAAACCTTGAAATAAGCCACCGCCTGTGGATGTTTGCATTTGGATGTCGCCTTCCATGTATGTCATGGTTCCAGCTTCAGCCCTGACGCCTTCTCTGGGGTCGAGTTCAATTTCGATGAGTTGCAAATCGTCGCCGTAAATTTTGTAGTCAATAATATCTGCCATATGTTTCCCCTCAAGTTCAAAAACGAAGCTGTTTGCTAGGGATATCTAAGTAGGTGGACATATATATTGCGTCTCCTCCGAGAGAAACACAGCTTTTCCCAAGTCTATTGGGATTGCTTTGTTTGTCTCTTGCAAGTGAAATTGATTTATTTCCACCTACTTATAAATTACACGATATTTTTGCACTCAAAGTTCAAGTTCTTCTTTTTCGAGCTGCACTTGGGGGTCTTGTTCCAGGCTGGGGTAAGTAGATGCGTACTTCGGTCTTCTGAACAGAGTGCGGATTTGGCCGAAACCTTGATGTTGCAGCCATCCGACTAAGCCGTCGGGTAGCACTGTGACTACTATTAGGAATAGCGCACCTTGGAAAAACAGCCAAACTTCGGGGAATTGTTCGCTCAAGAAACTCTTGCCAAAGTTGACTAGCAGTGTTCCCAATATTGCTCCCGATAATGTGGCGCGACCTCCCACTGCAACCCAGATTACCATTTCAATGGAAAAGGCAATATCCATTGCTTTTGGCGAAATAATTCCGGTTTGTACTGTAAATAATGCGCCTGCAATCCCGGCTAAACCGGCGGAAATTGCAAAGACTAAAACTTTGTAGCCTGTGGGATTATAACCTGAGAAACGCAGCCGCACTTCGTCGTCGCGAATTGCTACTAGCAGCCGACCGAAACGCCCGCTGGTCAACCAGCGGCAGAGGGCATAAGTTGCTGCTAAAAATAAGATGGTGAGAATGTAGAAAATATATTGAGTATCTCGGTCATTGACTGGGGCTCCGAACAGGGTTTTAAAGTCGGTGAGTCCGTTGGTGCCGTTAATCAGTTTTTGCTGACCGTTAAAGAAGTTGAAAAATACAATGGTTGCTGCTTGGGTGAGAATTGAAAAGTAAACGCCTCGAATTCGATTGCGGAATACTAAATAACCTAAAAGTGCGCCCAAGATGGCGGGGATGAGAACTACTGCTAATGCTGAGAAGGGAAATGAATAAAATGGTTGCCAAAACCAGGGGAGTTCGGTAACGCCGTAGAGGTTCATAAATTCTGGCAATTGACTGCTGGCGGTTGGGGGAATTTGCAGTTTTAGGTGCATGGCTAAGGCGTAGCCACCGATCGCAAAAAACACCCCATGCCCTAAACTAAGCAAACCCGTGTATCCCCAAATCAAGTCTATGCCGAGGGCGGCAATTGCTAGTGCTAAAAATCGCCCCAATTGATTGAGCCGAACGTCGGGGAGTATTCCTGGGATCAGCAATATGAATGTGAGGGCGATCGCGCTGACAATTACCGCTTCTTTTAGCCAGGGTTTTTGATGTTTGTTCTGCATTTTTCGCTACACTCGCAGTTGTAATTTTTAATTTTCTACAGTCCGTCCTTTTTGCGGGAAAATCCCTCCCGGCTTCACTTGCAGAAAAGCCATAATTAAAGCGAATACCATTACTTTTGCCATACTGGTTGTGGCGAAAAATGTGAAGAAGTCGGCTAAAGGCTTGACAGGAGCGAACATTATTGCTAATGTTCCCGAACCAATCAGGTAATTGGCAGTGCCGATCGCGATCGCAGCAACTACACTCCCCACAATCTTGCCTACACCGCCCACAACCACCACCATAAAGGTATCGACTATATAATTTTGTCCCGTGTTTGACCCTACCGAACCGATCAAACTAATCGCGCACCCAGCGACACCGGCCAACCCTGAACCCAAAGCAAAAGTCAGCGCGTCTACTTGTTCGGTAGGAATTCCCAAACACGCACTCATGCTGCGATTTTGCGTCACAGCGCGAATGCGAAGTCCCCACACAGAACGCTGCAAAAATAGGTAAATTCCCGCCAAACAAATTCCGGTCAGCACAATAATAAAAATTCGGGCATAGGGCAATTGAAAATTGCCCAGCGGTATGCCACCCCGCAACCATGTCGGTGCCGTTACGTCCACATTTTGAGCGCCAAACCAAGGTTGAGTTACTGCCAATTTGTAAGTTTGTCCTAAAAAGGCGCTCACCGCCCAGGAAATACCCAAAGATAAAGGCAAAAGGAGGGCGATAATTTTGCTACGAATGCGATCGAAATCCAGGCGAGATTTCAGCACCCGCAAACCCCCAAAAAACAGCAAACAAAACACCGCAAGCCCAATTACCAGCACCCAACTAACGCTGCGGACAAACTGCTGCAAAATTAAACTTACGCCCCAAGTTGCCAGCAGAGTTTCTAGCGGCCGCCCGTAAAGATAGCGAATCACTCCGCGTTCGAGAATTAATCCTACCAATGCAGCTACTAAAAAAGCTAGGGGAATCGCAAATAAAATATAGGTTTCAAAAGCGAATCCTCCCATACCTTTGAAGACATTTTGCACCACGAAAGTTGTATAAGCCCCCAGCATCATCAACTCGCCATGAGCCATATTAATCACGCCCATCAGCCCGAAAATAATCGCTAATCCCAGGGCAGCAATTAGTAAAACAGCGCCGATGCTAATGCCATTAAATAAACCGTCTAATATCGCCACTGTTGTTGTTACTCCTGCATTAAGTCGGTTAACTTTGTTCGCCGATAATTAGGGGCAGATTTTACCCCATTGGTGTCAACTTAAGCGTCAACTTTTCTATAAAAAATGCTTATATTCAGTATTTAGATTCCCCCAAATCCCCCTTAATAAGGGGGACTTTGAAGACTCCCGTTCCCCCTTATTAAGGGAGTAGGGGGTGACGCAATAACGCTCTTGTCCCCCCTTATTAAGGGGGGATAAAAGATACGTTGTTAACGGGAGCATCTCATATTTGTAAAAACACTTCTTCTGGCTCCTTCCTTCTTACTTCTTCCTCTTTTCTCCTGGCTCCTGACTCCTGACTCCTAACTCCACTTTCTAGCTTGGCTGCAAAAGTGAGATGCTCCCTTGTTAACGTTAACAAAATTGGTATTACCTACTTATCAAGCTTTGAATTTTCCACCTTTTGCGGGGTCTGACCAATCGCAAGCCAAGCCTTTTGTTTCAGCGACAAACTGATTCCAAGGCACCGGCTTCACTGCTGCTGGTGTAGCAAAAGCGATGTTAAACAAACCGTCTTCTCTCACTTCGCCCAACCGCACAAATTTAGAAAGGTGATGGTTAACATCCATCGTTACTGTTCCCCCTGGGGCGTCAAAGGTTTGACCCAAAGCTGCTGCCCGCACTTTTTCCAAATCGTCGGCTGTCCCTGCTTTTTCGACGGCTTGCTTCCACAGGTAAACCATGATATAAGCTGCTTCCATCGGGTCGTTAGTGACTCTATCGTTGCCGTATTTTGCCTTGAAAGCTTCCACAAACTTTGTATTAGCCGGAGAATCCACAGTCATGAAGTAATTCCAGGCGGCGTAATGGCCTTTAAGATATTCTACGCCGATCGCCTTTACTTCTTCTTCTGCAATACTGACAGACATTGACGGATACCTGTCCGGCCCCAAACCTGCACCCTGCAACTGTTTGAAAAATGCTACGTTGCTGTCGCCGTTGAGGGAATTGAAAATGACGCCCCCGTCTGGCAACGCTGCCTTAATTTTAGTAATAATTGGCGTGACTTCTGTACCGCCCAAAGGAATGTAATCTTCTCCAACTACTTCGCCGCCTTTGGCTGCTAGCTGTGCCTTGATAATGGTATTTGCCGTCCGGGGGAAAACGTAGTCAGACCCGACTAAGAAGAATCTTTTTCCTTTATTTTCTAGCAGCCAGTCAACTGCTGGTTCGATTTGTTGGTTCGGTGCCGCCCCGGTATAAAAGATATTTTTGGAACACTCTTGACCCTCGTATTGTACGGGATACCAGAGCATATGATTTTTTTCTTCAAATACCGGCAATACTGCTTTGCGACTGGCGGATGTCCAGCAGCCGAAGACGGCGACAACTTTATCTTGATCGATCAATTTTTTGGCTTTTTCGGCAAAAGTCGGCCAGTCCGAGTTGCCATCTTCTATTACTGCTTCGATTTGTCTTCCGAGGACGCCACCAGCTTTATTGATTTCTTCGATCGCTAATTGTTCGGCATCGACAACGCTTTTTTCGCTGATTGACATCGTGCCGCTCAAGGAATGCAAAATTCCTACTTTGATCGTGTTTCCGCCCCCGGCTGCGGCTGGTGTAGTTCCTGTTGCTGTGGGAGAAGCTGCTGGAGTTGCTGTTGGAGTGGGAGTTCTACAAGCTTTGAGAAATAAACTTGATGTGAGGGTAGCAGAACTGTATAAAAGAAATTTCCGCCGATCGAATCGCTTTGTCATTTTTTCTGGTTACTCTTGAATAGATGAGTCAGATGATTGAGAATAATAACACATAGCGACTTGATATTAAGACTCCCTTAATAAGATAGTTGTATTTTTGGATACAAAATTTATTATTAAGTAAATTAATGTTTAAGGATAATTTTTAACAATTTACAGTACAGTCTCTCAAAATGGTGGCGATCGCACTGCGCTTTGAGTACGATCGCACTTGTGTAAATCACCCGGATTGTCGAATAACAAATTATTTGTCGCTTTAACAAATTAATGTCGTCTGACTACGCTGAGCTGAAGTCCTTGCTCTATAAGGATTAGAGCAGCTTTTCTCACACCGAAATTACAGCAGTCACTTGAACAGGCTCGTTGTCGCTATTTAAACTTTGGACAACTTCTGTGTCGCTTCTTAAAAAACGAGACTTGCAAAAATTACGGCAGCGTCTAACAAATTAAGCTTGATTGTTTGAAAAAACAGCTTAAAATGTTGATTAGAGAATCAAACTCCTTTTCAGGTGTGCTGGTAATAAGAGATTGTACTCGATCGAGCTCCGTTAAGGCGATCGCTCCCTTCAAAGTCATTGCAGGAAAGCCAGACGCTTTTTGGCGCGAGCACCCTCGATCAAATCTCCGAAAGCATCCCGATAACCTACCTCCCGCCGTAGAATTCTCCTAAGTTTTGGCGTCGCCAAGGCTGCAACTCTCAACCCCGATCGCATTTGCATTTGTGTCAACGCTTTAGACTATTCCCGCTATCGAGACTGTCGCCCCGATTATATTCAAGCCATACAAGAAGTATTGCGGCTAGGGACAAGACAAGGAAGAGAAGGCGAAGCAATTTCTATCTCAACACCGCTGATTGAGCTAAACAAGACAGAAATCATTAAATTAGGTAATAATTGGAGAGTGCCTTCGGAAAAAACTTAGTCTTGTGACACCGACGGTGAGGTTGCTTGTGGCGTTTGCGATTCCTGTCACTTACCACGGGCAGCGTTTAAGGAGTTAGGTTTACAATATCCGCTGCCTTACGCTACTAACCCGAACACCGGTCGATAAAAATTTTCTTAAAGACTTTTCCGCAGAGAAGTTTAACCAATGGATAATCTCTTTTAATCAAAGCTTATTCCAAATAGCTTATAATAGTTATGAAATTTTTAACTGCCACTAAAATTCCTAAAAATTATGAAGAGGCGGCATTTTGTTGGATTCTCCCTATTGTTTGTAGCAAGCTGTTCTACAACAGTAAATCAATCTAATCGCAGTTTTTCTAATTTGGGCGTCAGTGAACCAGAAACCCTTGAATTTGCCGTAACTGATATTCAGGGAGCAGAAGATTTGCAGCAAAATTATCAAGCATTTCGGACTGTTCTTGGGGAAGTTTTGGAGAAAAAAATTGAATTGTTCCCAGTAGATAACTATATAGCAGCAGCCGTAGCTCTCCAGTCCGGTCAGCTAAAATTAGCTCTAACAGGGCCATCTGAATATGTGATTATGCGGGCGCGGACAAATGCTGTTCCCATCATTGCCATCACCCGCCCCAACTATCACTCGCTTATTCTTGTTCGTGCTAATAGCGAGATTAAGTCAGCAGCACAGTTGAAAGGTAAAAAAATAGCTATGTGGGAAGCAGGTTCCACCAGCGGTCATTTAGGGCCTACTAAAATTCTACTCGACGCTGGATTAAATCCCCAAACTGACATCAAAATCTCAATGTTGGGTAAAAATGGTTTACAAGCTCTCAAAAATGGTGAAGTTGATGCCTTAGGATTAGGCACTAGAAGATACGAAGACTTGCTCAATAGCGAGGGTTTATCAGACACTGGTGAGTGGCGGCTAATTGCAACAGGGCAACCCTTGCCTAATGACCTATTTGTTGCTAGTAGCAATCTGCCTAATACCCTTGTTGAAAAAATGCGCGAGCGCCTGGAAAAAAATGAAGATAAACTGATTGAAGCCCTTTTGGTCAGCAATGTAAATGCCTATAAAGGAGCTAAACTGGTGCCAGTACGGGACAGTGATTATAACATGATTCGCGAAGTTTATAAAGCCATTGGTCAGGGGAATGTTTTTTAAGGTTAAATTTTATCTAATGCCGACTTTGTAGTAGGGATTTAGCTCTTAATCCATAAAATCTAGGGAATATTGGTTCTACCAGGAATAAGAGACTTTATTTATGTGCATTTACTAATAAATTTGTTAAAATTTAGCTCAGGTTGCCAATATGCAAAAATTTGAACAGGGAGAAAATGGGGCCGTAAAATTCCACAATCTTACCCTAAATAGACGGAAAAATAAAGCCGCTGTCACGGCAGGCGATCGCGACATCAAAAATTATATCCGAAAAACTCCCTTGACTGCCATTAACCGCTTAATTTCTCGCTTAAGCATTGCCAAAAAAATTACTTATGGCTACTCGCTAGCAATTGGAATAGCCGTACTAGGAACCACAGGGGGAATGCTCTTTGGAGACTATTATCAAAAGCAAGCTTTCCAAGCTCTAACCTTCGCTGATGAGCAACAACATTTGCTCAGGGATTTAGAATATTCCGTGCAGACAGTGCAGTCACATCCCAAACGCTTAATCTCTGTTTTGGGAGATTCAATCTGGTTTGAATATGAAACTGCTAAGTTCTTGAAAGATGTGGATGTAGTCAACACAAATATTGCAGAACTAGCTTTTTTTACGGAAGAACATTCCACAGAACTAGCAGTAAATTCTGCTGAATTAAAGGAACTGTTAAACGGTTACACGACTGCGACAGATTCGTATTCTCAATTGCTCAAATCTTTTTGGCAACAACTAGATACCTCCTCACTAAAACCAGCGGAAGTTAAAGATGCACAGCAGCAAGTATTGGATTTAATTAGAGGGAATAAAGCAGTTAAGCTCGATGTGAAGTTTGAGCGGCTGTCAGAGAGTTTGAGCTTGATGACACAAGTAGCTAAGGCACAGCAGAGAGAAGCTTACATTAATTTTAATAAAGCTGAGGACTTGCGAGTGCAAATCATCGTAGTGAGTATGTTAGTGTCAGTCGCGATCGCTATTTTTCTAGCCATCTGTACCAGCCGCGCGATCGCCCTTCCTCTCCAAGCGGTAACCAGGGTTGCTAAAACTATTACTCAACAAGCAAATTTTGATTTGCAAGTACCTGTCACTACAGAAGATGACGTAGGAACCTTAGCAAAATCCATTAATCAATTAGTTCAATGGGTAGCAGAATACACCCATGAATTAGAGCTGGCTCGCCAAACTTTGGAAGAGCGAGTAGAAGAAAGAACCGAAGAACTTACAGCAGCACTTTACCAACTTAAGCACACCCAAACCCAGTTAATTCAAACCGAAAAAATGTCCAGTTTAGGGCAGATGGTGGCAGGGGTAGCCCATGAAATAAACAACCCGGTTAACTTTATTCACGGCAACCTAGAATACGCCCACCAGTATATTATAGATTTGCTAAAGTTAATTCGTCTCTATCAGCAGGAATACCCGCAACCCACAGAGGCGATCGCAGAAGAAATCGCCGAGATCGAACTAGACTTTATCACAGAGGATTTACTAAAACTGCTTGAATCTATGAAAATAGGTTCAGAACGCATCCGGCAAATAGTTTTGTCTTTGCGAAACTTCTCTCGGTTAGATGAAGCTCAAATGAAATTAGTTGATATCCATGAAGGCATTGACAATACACTATTGATTTTGAGCAGTCGCCTCAAGCAGGGAATTGAAGTTATCAAAAACTATGGAGAATTGCCAGAAATAGAGTGTTATCCAGCGCAGCTAAATCAAGTATTTATGAATATTATAGTAAATGCGATAGATGCACTCGAAGAGTCAGGGGATAACTCTAAAAAAAGTAAAATTCCTCAGATTTTAATTCAGACGCAAAAGTTAGACAGTAGCCAAATTCGGGTGCGAATTAGCGATAACGGCCCGGGCATTTCACTCGCAATCCAAAACAAGCTATTTGACCCATTTTTTACAACTAAAGCACCAGGAAAGGGCACTGGTATTGGTCTGGCGATTTGCTACCAGATTGTGGAAAAACATCGGGGGAAAATAGAGGTAATTTCATCTTTGGGAGGGGGAGCAGAGTTTGCGATCACACTTCCTGCCTCCTCTCAAACTTGAAGCTAGATATTGTTTATTATGACCACATTAATGTGGTAACGATGACACATAATTTGTTATTTGACCTATGGAGAATAGCGGACTCGAACCGCTGGCCTCTGCGGTGCGATCGCAGCGCTCTACCAACTGAGCTAATTCCCCTGATTAAGTTTTAATTTAGCATTTTAGATGCGGGATTGCCGAATCTAAAAGGCTTACAGGTCTTGCTTGCTCTCACGTTCGCAGACCGTCACCTACACTAGCACGTAACTGCTAAAAAGGTCAAGTTTTTTCCGCAGGCGACTCAGTGGGAGCGATCGAGCAAACTTGCGCCACTCTGTCCAACTCTACATCCGCAAAATAGTCCACCGTCCAATTAGCTTGGCGCTGGATCATGTGAAACGGGTAAGTGTGAGTCACACCCGCTACCTGAATCCCCGCTTTTTTCGCCGCTTCAATCCCCGCAAAAGTATCTTCCACGGCCAAACACTCGATCGGTTGCAGGTTAAAGTCGGGATATTTCTGGTTGAGAAGTTCCACAGCCAATAGATAGCCGTCGGGTGCTGGTTTGCTCGCCGTCAAGTCGTCGCCTGCGACAATGAACTCAAAGTTTGCTGCCAAACCGGCCCGATCTAACACCAATTCTATCTCCGATCGCATTGCCCCGCTAACTACGGCCATTTTCAGTCCAGCGACCCGAATTTTGTCAATAAATTCTGCCAAACCCGGATAAATCGGCAGTTTCTCCAAAGTATCTATTTGGGCTTTGTAAGCTTGGGCCTTGTGCCGCAGCAGCCGATCGAGATATGTTTCTGTTAGATATCGTCCTCGGCGCTCCAGCAGTGCGGTAATGCAAGCGCGATCGCTCCTTCCCAAACAAACTTCTCGAAACTCCCCACGTTTGAGCTGGAGATTTTCATCGAGCATCAATTGATCGATTATTTTCTCGTGAAGTGGCTCGTCATTAACAATCACGCCATTAAAATCAAATAAAACTGCTTTTAGAGTCATTAGTCATGAGTCATTAGTCATGAGTCATTAGTCATTAGTCATTAGTCATTAGTCATTAGTCAGTCAACAGTCAACAGTCAACAGTCAACCGTCAACAATCAACAGTTAATAGATCAAGCAGGAGCTGGAATGCCTGGTAAATCGCCATCAAAATCAGGAGTTCGATCGCCCAAATTCCACCCCCTTGCCACTCGCATCTGTTCCAAATCTTCCCCCGGCAAAGGTTTCACCCCCTGCGTCACCTGATTCACCCACCAGTGTTCGTGAGTTTGCACCGCCGCGAATCCAGCCGCCCCCGCCCAAGCATCGAGGCTACCGGCGGCGTAAGACTTAATATAAGGCTCCTCAAAGATATCAGTCAGCCACTCTGTCTGGCGCAAAGTTTTTTGATTTCCGTCCAAAATTGCCACTTGTCCCCCAACCTTCAGCAGTCGGAAGCTTTCTCGCAAAATTGCCCGCGATACAGCAGGCGGCGTCTCGTGAAACAGCAAGGAAGCTGCGACTAAATCGAAGCTAGCATCGGGAAAGGCAACGCTTTCGGCATTTCCGTGCAACCACTGGATATTTAAGCCTGCTTTTTGCGCTTTCATTTCGGCAACTACCAGCATATAAGGCGACAAGTCCAAGCCCACAACTTCCGCTTCGGGAAAGGCTTGCTTGAGCATGAGCGTTGTCGAACCAGTGCCGCATCCCAAATCGATAATTCGGCGCGGTTTTACCCGTACAGCGTCAATTAAGCCTTGTCTGACGACTGTTTCGTGGGGAGGCAAAACATATTGCGTGATTGGATCGTAGGAAACCGCGGCACCGGGGTTGAGGTAGCCGCGTTTAATGCCATGAAAGTTTTGGCTGCTGTAATATTCGGGATAAACTAAGTCCGGTTGTCGGTAGCGATCGCCCGCTGTTTCCCAATCGATACCTTCGTAGAGGCGTTTGAGTGCTTGTTCGTCGATCGCCAGTCGAATCAGGGGCGACAAAAAGCGCTCGAAAATTGTATCCTTGCCAACAGCCATAAAACACCTTTAACAAAAACTCTTCTCATTTTAGCCAAGGCCAGTCAACTTAGCATTAATTAAAACTTTTTGTCCCCTCCAACATCTTCCCTCGAACCTCTATCGCTTACCTCGGTTAAAAACTCCGTGGGCTTCCATTCCCACTTCCTCCTGATACCAGTTTCCAAAAATATTGCAACTATAGATAATATCCAAAACCTTGTATTATCAGGCTTTCCCAAATTTAAAATCTAAAATCTAAAATAGTCTTACTTCGCGTTATTAATAGGAACTTTTACCACAAACTCCGTGCCCCCGCCCGGAGGTTGAGAAATTTTGATGCTGCCGCCGTGTCCATCCACTACAATTTTGTAGCTAATGGCTAATCCCAAACCAGTGCCTTTGCCTACCTCTTTAGTAGTAAAAAATGGGTTAAAAATTTGGTCTTTAACGCTGGCGGGAATGCCGGGGCCGTTGTCGGCGATCGCCACTTTCAGAAATTTTCCGCCATGTTCTCGAACTACTCCCGTAGAAATTGTAATGATTTTATCCAGGCGATCGATATCGTTCAAGGCATCGATCGCATTACTCAGCAAATTCATAAACACCTGATTTAGCTGAGAAGGATAGCACTCCACTGAAGGCACTTTTCCGTATTTCTTGACTATATAAATTCTATTTTTAATGCGGTTGGAGAGCAGCAGTAACGTATTTTCTATACCTTCGTGAATGTCGGCCAGCTTTTTATCAGATTCATCGAGGCGAGAAAAGTTACGTAAAGAAAGAACGATGCTGCGAATGCGTTCGGTTCCTATTTTCATAGAATCCAATATCTGCGGCAAATCTTCCTCGATAAATTCTAACTCAATTTCTTCTGTAAAATCTGTGATTTCCGGGGGAACCTCTGGGAAGGTTTGTTTGTATAAACTCACCAATGCTAATAAATCTTTAGTATATTTGCTGGTGTGAGGTAAATTAGCCGAAATGAAGTTAACCGGGTTGTTGATTTCGTGCGCTATCCCGCCTACCATTTGACCTAGAGATGACATTTTTTCGCTCTGCACTAAATGAGTTTGAGTCTTTTTCAGTTCATTTAAGGCACGATTAAGCAGTTTTACTTGGTCTTGGGTTTGACTGTAAAGGTGAGCTTGAGTAATGGCGATCGCCAATTGGTCTGCCACCGCTTTTAAGAGTTGGATTTCCTCCTTGCTCCAAAGCCAATGAGTAACGTGGCTGCAAATTAAATAACCCTGCGGCTGGTTGGGAGTGTGGACAGGAACGGCTAAATAGCTATTAGGTTTAATTTCGCTCGATTGAGCTGCACCCTCCGCCCAGGTGTCCCTCGAAAGAATAATGGGTTCGCATTGGTCACTCGGTATTGACAAATTTCCGACCAAGTAAGACTCAAACTTTTTAGCAGGCGTCGCACCATCAGATGGGCAACATTCCCATAGGATTTGTAACATTTTTTCTTGTGGTTTGTACCACCCAAAAGCCGCCCGTTCTAGGTGCAGCAAACTTACTATTTCTTCGACTGTGCTTTGCACGATTTTGTCTAATTCTAGGGAAGCGCGAATGCGTCCAGCAATCCGGTTGAGCATGGCTTCTCGCTCCGCTTGAGCGCGATTGTTTTCGGAGGAATAAATTAGCCATATTGCTGCTAGCATGGCTGGGCCGAGCAGTCCGGCGACTACGGATGTCAGCAAATTTAATGCTTGTAGTTTGGATTCAATATTTTCGCGGGGAATTACTAAAGCCATAGACCAGTTAACTTCCTTGAGGGGAGCATAGGCCACATACACCCATTTTTTGTCTATTTTTACCAGTTCAATGTTCGTCTGGCGGTCGATCATCTGCCGCGCAATTGTGGAGAGTGCGGGGTCTTGTGACTTTAAAAAGCTTGGGGCCGGCCAGTCGATATTTCCGATTAAGTTAGTGTTGGGATGAACAATTGGCACTCCTTGTGAATTGAGCGCAAAAGCATAACTGTTGGAACCGTACTGCAAGCCGTTAGCTACAGATGTTACTCGGTCTAATTTAATGCTGCCCGATAGGACTCCAATTACTTGATTGGGAGCGGGGGGTAAGGTCCAAATAGGAGCTGAAATGATGATCGTAGGAATTTTTGTACTGCGGCCGATCAGCGGGTCGGAAACGTTGAGCTGCCCTGCCATTGCTTTTTTAAAGTGTTGGCGGTCTTTGCTGTTGGCGCGGTTGCCTAGAGTGTTGATAAATGAGCCGTCTGGTTGAGTTAATGACAGGATGAAATACTCTTTTAACCTGTATATCTCTCCTTGCAACCTGGGTTCGACTAATTTCCAATTAAGAGTGCTAACCGTAGGATCGTAAGCAATGGTTTCTATTTCTGCTTTGCGACTGCTGAGCCAGCGGTCAATTTCGTCGGTGCCTTTTTCTAGTTTTAATAGTGCTATTTGCTTTAAATTGTCGAGGATTAGCCCACGCACAAAAAAATAGCTGATGCAAGCAGTTGTGCTAATGGTTAAAGCCGTGGTGGCCAGAATTAGCAGGGTCAGCAAATGGCGGCGCTGCCGTCTGTGCTGCCAAAGACTGTGCGCTTGCTGCCACCGCGATTGAGCCGAATTGCTGATGTTTTGCCAAAAGCGGCGCAGCTTTTTTGTTTGTGGTGGCGCAGACACAGATCCGGCTTGATTTGCTGGGTTTTGCATCATCAAATGTTCCCTCAGAGTCAACTTCATCACACGGCTTTCGTCATTCGGCAGAATTAATCTCAGGTAAGTAGTGAGACAGTTTAAGAAAAGAATGCAACTGTAGCCAAGATTCCAATCCTGGTAGTCATCCGTCATTCGCCATCTAAAATCTAAAATCTAAAATCTAAAATCTAAAATGGTATTACTTACATTCCTGACTGCAAACAATTTTTCTTAGGGTTGCGCGCTCGCCTTCTATTTTGGCATCAATTTTATATTTCGACCTTCGGTTTACCTATTTGAGGCTTGTGCTTTACGATATCTTTAATATCTATCTCGTTTGTATAACAAAATAATTGTAAATAACACAGAGAAAATACGGAGTTTTTTAGATTAGCAATGTATTATAATGTATGAGCGAAACTCTCTTGACACTTTTACCAAGTTGTGCTTTGGTGTCAGGGGGAAATTTTTTCGTCTAAAGCTTTTTTAGCCAAGCGGGTTGCATAAACGGTGAGGGCGATCGTTGCTAGCAAACCAATGCCGTAAAGAGCCCACTCAGCAGCAGTGCGCGATCGCCCGCTAGATCCAAGTGCAGCCAAACTCCCAGCCAGGGAACCGATATAAACATACATGACTGTTCCGGGAATCATGCCGATCCAAGATGCCAAAAAATAGTCTTTGAGAGATACCTGCGTAACCCCAAAAGCATAGTTAAGCAAATTAAACGGAAATATGGGAGAAAGTCGCGTCAGCAGCACAATTTTCCATCCTTCAGAAGCAACTGCTGCATCGATCGCCTTAAATTTTTGATTACCCTCTATCTGTTTGGAAACCCAGTCGCGAGTTAAATACCTTCCTGTTAAAAAAGCGCAAGTTGCGCCTAAAACCGAGCCGATGGAAACACACACCGAACCGCCAACGACTCCGAACAAAACGCCAGAACCGAGAGTCAGCAAAGAACCAGGGATAAATAGAACCGTTGCTACAATGTAAATTAAAATAAAAGCTGCCGGGCCCCAAGGGCCGAGACTCGCGATCGACTCCAGCGCATTTTTCAGAATTCCTTGAAAGTTAAAAAACTGAGTCGCAGCAATTAAAGCCACAGCTAAACCAATCCCTAAAATCAGCTTCCACCTGTTTGATACTGGCGGCTTTTCACCGGGCGATCGCGAATCATTCATTACCTAAACTCTCCACTCTCAATAATATGGGCATGGGGCCCTGGGCCCAAAAGCATGGGGAATCGGGAATCGGGCCCAAGAGCATAGTTTCTTCCCTCTTCCTTCTTCCTTCTTCCTTCTTCCTTCTTCCTTCTTCCTTCTTCCTTCTTCCTTCTCAAATCAAAGTACCGCCGCAGCTAGAACCGCTACCCGCCGTACAGCCGTAACAATAAGCAGCAGTTTGCACCTCTTGAATCACATCTAAACTACCAGATTCGAGCAATTTAGCAGCAGTTATCTTTTCCCCCTGGGCAGTTTTCGCCGGCAGATTTTCCATTTGGTTAAAATCGCAGTCGTAGACATTGCCCAAATAGTCGATCGACAATTCGTTGCGGCACATTAAATGTTCCAGAGTACCGGGATTAAAATTATCCTCCAAAAACCCCAGATAAGGCTTGTGCAGTTTCTTATGTTGCAAATGAAACTTAGTCCGTCCCACGGGCAAATTAGTAATCGCGAACAATTGATTAAAACAAATCCCAAAATGTTCGGCTAAATAAACCTTGTAATCTTGCTCTAACTTGCCTTGTTCCGGTGTTAGCGAAAACTTGTCTGTTGCCGGCACTTGGGGATTGTACACCAAATCGAGAATTAAATTTGGGTTTTTTCCGTATCCCAACTGATTTAGCTTTTGCAGGGCCAGAATCGAACTGTCAAAAACACCGTTGCCGCGCATTTTGTCCACATTGTCAGCTTGATAGCAGGGAAGCGACGCCACAATTCTGAGTTGATGCTGCGCGCAATATTCGGGAATATCTTCAAAACCTTTTTCAAAGTAAATCGTCAAATTAGAACGAACAATTACTTCTTTATCTGCTGCCCTGGCAGCTTCCGCTAGCGGTTTAAAACCGTAAAGCATTTCGGGAGCACCGCCGGTGAGGTCAACAGTTTTAATTTGAGGAAAGCGGCGAATTATTTCAATTAATTGGTCGCAAATTTCCGGGGAAAGTTCTTCTGTTCGTGTCGGGCTAGCTTCTACGTGGCAGTGACTGCAAGCGAGGTTGCAGCGTTTGCCCAGATTAATTTGTAAAACTGTAATCTGCTTTTTAGTTAAAGCTGAGTTGAGTTTGTTTTTGAAAGGGGTGACTGCTGTCTGAATCATGTGCTAAACTTTTTCGTCTCTGCTCGCAACGGATTTAGAGGCGTTCTGGCGGAACGCCTCTGATAATTTAGCATTAATTATGTGGATGCGACAGATCCAAATTTTAACCGATCGCTAGAGAAGCCCTCGAAACCTGCAAGGCAAGGGTTATAAATTTGACCCTAATCTTACTTTAGAGAGTCAACTAATGTTTCAACTCGTGCTTTAATTTCATCTCGAACGCGGTGAAAAGTTTCGATGGGTTGTCCATCGGGGTCGTCGAGTTGCCAATCTTCAAACACTTCTCGCAATACCCACGCTTCGGGTAAATTCACGCCACAGCCGCAGAGAGAAATTACTGCATCGTAATCTTCTGCATTGAATTCGTTTAATGGGTTGGATGTTTGATCGGTGATGTCAATACCAATTTCTGACATGACTTGAATTGCTGTCGGATGAACTCTGCTTGATTCTAAACCGGAACTGGTGACTCCAATCTTGCCGGCTCCGATGGTTTTAGCGAATCCTTCTGCCATTTGCGATCGGCAGGAGTTTCTTTTGCAAACAAACATTACTTTTTTCATGGTTTTTGTTAGTTGTGGGTTATGGGTTGTTGTCAGGGTTCCGGCGGTTTCTAAGCGCCCGGTAATTCAAGGGCGCGATTTGCTAGTGCGATCGCCTCTTTAGCGGCTTGTTCCTTGCGTTCGCTGTAGCGATCGGTCAAATAGTCGGCTTGCTCCCGCAACAGCAGGGTAAACTTGTACAATTCCTCCATTACGTCGATCGCGCGATCGCGATAAGGCGAATCCTTCATCGTCCCATCATCATTAAATTCCTGATAAGCTTTCGCAACCGAAGACTGATTCGGAATCGTAAACATCCGCATCCAGCGGCCCAAAATTCTCAAAGTATTGACAGCATTAAAAGATTGCGAACCACCGCTAACTTGCATCACCGCCAAAGTTCTGCCTTGAGTCGGTCTGACAGCCCCAATGCTTAAAGGAATCCAGTCAATTTGGTTTTTCATAATGCCGGTAATATTCCCGTGCATTTCTGGACTCGACCACACTTGACCCTCCGACCATAGGCTCAATTCCCGTAATTCTTGAACCTTCGGATGCGTATCGGGAACGCTGCCGTAGATCGGCAATTCCAGAGGATTGAACAATCGAACTTCGGCACCAAAATCCTCAATAACTCTAGCAGATTCTTCCGCCAACAAGCGGCTGTAAGAACGCTCTCTTAAAGAGCCGTATAGAAACAAAATTCTCGGTTTGTGCGTAAAACTTGTCATGCTAGTTTCAATTAAAATCCCGAAATCCGTTAGACAGTTCCCGATAAACTGCGACTGCTAATTGTGCTCCCCAAATAGGAGCCACCCAATAAACCCAATGGTGTTCCCAAATGCCTCCAATTAAAGCCGGTCCGAGAGAGCGTGCCGGATTCATGCTCGCTCCGGTAATTGGTCCCATAAATGCGGCTTCTAACCCTACAGTTAACCCAATTGCTATTCCGGCAAAGCCGATGGGAGCGCGTCTATCTAATCCCGAACCCAAGATAACAAACATTAAGATAAAAGTCAATACTGTTTCTAGGATTAGAGACTGTAACCAGTTACCGTTGAGAGGAACAGTTGCACCGAGATGTGCTACTTTTCCTAAAGTAATTATCAGCAATAAAGAAGCTGCGATCGCGCCCGCACACTGCGCTAAAATATAAGGCAAAACACGTTTGCTTGGAAAAAAGCCGCTCGCCCAGAAAGCTAATGTTACAGCCGGATTCAGGTGGGCGCTACTAATATGACCTGTAGCATAAATCATCGCGGCTACAACGGCTCCAAAGACAAAACTGATGCCTAGATGAGTAACAGCACCCTGGCTAATTTTGTTAACCATCACGGCGCCGGTGCCAGCAAAAACCAGAATAAACGTACCGAGGAATTCTGCGATTGATTCTCTCCTGCACTCGGGTGAGAATAAGCTGCTTGCTGTCTTATAAACTGACTTGAACATTGAGTCGATCCGTGATAAATTTACCTCTCTTGTTAGATTTTAGTTACCAATCTAGACTTACAGCTAACAAGCTAAAACATTTGACAGATGACCACTGATACCTAAAAAGTTGCCTGCTGCCTCAATAACTCCCCAATTGTCGCGTCAAGCTGAGCTTTGCCACCAAAAACTGTCCCCACCTTGCCATTGTAGAAATTCTTGTAAATCAGTTGATAGCCTTCGCTTGGTAGTGGAATATAACCGACCGATTGGACTAAACTTGGTGCTTTTTTCATGTAGAATTGCACAAACTCGCCCACCTCTGGTTTATTTTGGACAGCGGTGTAACTGACGTAGATAAAAAGAGGTCGAGCGAGGGGTTGATATTGAGCTTTTTCTACGGTTTCGATGCTGGGTAGAACTGGCCCTTTACCGTTGTCTATTCCTAATGCTTTTAATTGAGTTTGATTGGCTTCGTAATAGCTTAAGCCAAAGTAACCCAAGGCATTTGGATCTTTGATAACTCCCTGCACTAAAACATTATCATCTTCACTGTTTGTGTAGTCGGTACGACTGGCTTTCGCAGTACCTACTGTTGCTTCTGTGAAGTAGTCAAATGTACCGGAATCTTTACCTGCACCATAGAGGGTGATGGGTTGATTTGGCCAACTGGGTCTGATCTGATTCCAGCGGGTAATTTTTCCTTGGGCGGCAGGTTCCCAAAGTTTTTTGAGTTCGGCTACTGTGATGTCTTTTGCCCAGCTATTTTTGGGATTCACTACTACTGTGAGAGCGTCAAATGCGACAGGTAATTCGTAGTAGCGGATGCCAGCTTTGTTGCAGGCTTCCATTTCCCCTGGCCTGATGGGTCGCGAGGCGTTGCTGATGTCAGTTTCGCCAGCACAAAACTTTCTAAATCCGCCACCAGTACCGGAGAATTCAACAGTAATTGATGCTTTTTTGGGATTGGTATTTTGATATTCTTTCGCGATCGCATCCGTAATGGGATACACAGTGCTGGAACCGTCTATTTTTATGCTTTGCGATTCGGGCGACTGGGCTTGTCCGCAAGAGTTGAGAAGCCCGATCGCACCTATGGTCAAAGCAATTATACTTAGTGCGGAAACCTTGGGCTTTTCTACTGGGTTCATTGACCTCACCCAATGCCATAACTAAGGGGTACACTGGAATCATATCAATAAAATTTGATATGTCAAGTATGAGGGAAGACAAACAGGCAATAAACACATTAAGAAATATTGATGGGTTAATCTGCGTCAGAACAAGGGCGTGCCGGCAGGATCTGGCTGAAGCGGCGGTATTCAGCGAGGTACTGTTCCAGGGCGACAAACTGAGCTAAATTGAGGCTGTAGTAAATCCAGCGGCCTTCTTGGCGGCTGCGGACTAAAGCTGCATCCTTCAAGGCTTTGAGGTGAAAAGAGAGTTTAGGCTGAGGGACAGAAAGCCGATCGCACAATTCACAAACGCACAACTCCTGTTCTCGCAGCAACTCCAGAATCTGAATCCGCAGGGGGTCAGAAAGAGCGTGAAAGCCTGCGGAGACAAGTTTTTCCGAAATCTGTCGCTGTGAAATGCGATCGGGCGCAGCCGTAGAATTTTTAAGCATCAATTATTTTGAAAACATCCATACAAAACATCATAGTTTCTCAAGCTTCATCCCAGAAAATCAGTGTATTCAGCATCGACAGATCCTTCCTACTGGGTATTACTTCGGATTCTGTACCCGGGTCGGCACATCAGTGAGTCCAGTCTTTTGCAGCAGCGAAATCACTCCTATAGATAGAATTCCCCCAATAATTGCCCCGACAACTACCAGGATGATAAAGACTTTTTGCAGAGTTTTTTTAGTGGCGGGGTGGTACTGTCTCGGCAACTCTTCACCTTGCTCGTCAACTTCTTGCTCCAACGGGTCTAGCGGATTGGATGGATTTGAGTTAAAAGGATTGGGCGCTTGATTCATGGCTGGCTTTGGTTAAACGATATTAACAACTATTCTAACTTGCGATTTACCGTCGCAGCTTAAATCATACATTCAGGTTTCACTTAAGACTCTATAAAATTTATTAAGATACCGAGAATTTTACCAACATTATTAATAAAATATTCGCTGGTGTCAATCTCCATCGCAATTCCTTCTAGTTTGAGAAATTTCCAAATACTCCCAGTTGTGATAACTCCATAAATTGTCTGAATGTCGTTTTCTTGACGCTGGTTAAATATTTGTGCTGCGATCGTTTCTGCCATGCACTGTCCTAAGCCGGATTGAATGTTGTCATTTTTGGCTTCAACCAAGGCGATAACTGGGGATTCAATGACTAGCTGTTCCGGCGATCTGCTAATTAGAAAATCGCAATAACCGCTCAAACCCCTAGCAGCGTCTACATTGAATTCTCGACCGGAGAACAAACTCATCCGTTCCGGTAGCCGTTTTTTGATCTCAACTAATATTGGCGCGACAATTAGCTCGCTCCGAGCTTTCTCGGAATTAATTTCTAGTGCTAAAGGCAGATTGAATTGCAAAGTTTCTTGCAAAAAACTGCTTGGTTCTATTTCGGGAATGTCGGCAAATAAGCCCATCTTGCTCGAAAAGGCGATGCCGAAAGTTGTCTTAATTTGTTCTATGCTAAATTGACTGTAGGGCATTTAACTCCCTCTCCCGAAAAATTAAGTGTTTTTAAGAAGCTAACATTATATCACTTGAGGCGCTAAAATTTTGAAGGGGGGGTATTTATATACTTGCCTGCTTGTCCAATGCTTTCTGTCAAAGATAATTACTATGACGTTACGCGAACTTCAAGACCGAGCACTGAGGTTGTCTGTCGAGGAGCGATGGCAGTTAATTAATGCTTTGATGCGATCGCTCCAACCGAAACCCCGCTCGAAGGTGAAACCGAAGGGTTTAGCCGCGAGTTTAATTGGCATTGCAAAAACGGACGCGCCACCACCTACAGATGCAGAAGTAAAGGCAATGTTGGATGAGCGCTTAATCCAAAAGTATCTGTGATGAAAGTTTTATTTGATACCAATGTTTTACTGGATGCAATGCTTGCCCGCGAACCTTTTGTAGCGGATGCTGCTTTTTTACTCAATGCCATTGAATCGGGGCGAGTAGAAGGGTTTATGTCGGCGACCACGGTTACGGATGTGCATTATTTGGTTGGACGACAAACCAAGAGTTCTGAAGCTGCGATTGCCGCCGTAACTCGACTGTTGGCATTGATGGAAATTTGTGCGGTGGATCGAGAGGTTCTGGAGCAAGCGATCGCGCTGAGATTGCCGGATTTTGAAGATGCGGTGCAGATAGCGTGTGCGATCGAATTAGAGTTAGAGGCGATCGTTACTCGGGATGTGAATGGATTCGCAGGGTCGCCGATTCCCGTTTTGTCACCTCAAGAACTGAGAAATCGGTTGATCTAGCAGAGGGCTGAATAAATTAGGCATCGGTGTTTCATCCCCGCCTTAAAAGCGCGGAAATGAAACACTTACAAAAAAAGTATCGGTATCTGTTATCCTTCTGCTTTTGACAGGCGATCGAGAGAAATTGTTGCCGCCTTAGATACTTGAGAATTGCTGTCTTTTTCTAAGTATTTCAAAGCCGAAACGCTCTTAACACTCGGCAAATTGCCCAAAGCTTCCGCCAGCCTCTGGCGGATCAGCCAATCTTCCGACTGAGCAAAATTGAGGATGCGATCGATCGCCCCAACTTCCTTAATTTCCCCCAAAGCCGAAATTGCCGCCTGCTGAATCACCACTTGCTCGCTGTCGAGAGCTTTCAGCAGCACATCGCGAGCCCGAGGATCTTTGAGATTACCCAGAGAAACGGCAGCACTGAAGCGCACCAGCCATTGAGTATCTTCGTAAAAAGCCCGCACCAAAGCCTCAAAAGCTCTAATATCTTCCAGATAGCCCAAAGCACCCGCAGCGTCAGCGCGAATGCCGTAATCCGGGTCAGTTTCTAGCAATTTGACTAGAATAGGATAGCACTCTGCCGTGGGTTTGACCCCGAGAGCAAACACAGCCATCGATCGCACCTGCAAACTTTCGTCGTTTAACACCTTTTTAATCAAAGGCACCGCCTCAGCAGCAGGCACGTTCCGCAAGTTGGCCAAAGCTACCATTCGATCGGCTGAATTTTGGCTTTCTAACTTGGCTGCAATTTGCTCTAAGCTTAAAGTTGTCATTATGGATAAATCTTGTAGTAAAACTTTACATTCGGGTTATTTTGATTATAGGGGAGTCTCAGGGGAAAAGCAGGCAGTAAAAACCGCCCAAGGATTTGAGGTGGCGGATTAGTGAAACCATTAATCTAAAGCTCAGATTGTATAGAAATAATTAATTAGAAAGTTTATTATTTAAATCCCAAGCACAGGCGAGGTGTTTATGCCGTTCCCTAAGGCTTTGCCCGATAGTTAGCCGCCCTCTGACAACCTGCAATCCACTATGCCGTTTTACCACCCGCCCTTTTACTCCTCAGCCTTAGAACAAGCGATCGATCGCTACCCCCTCACTGCCGGGCCAGAAACTTCCTTAGCAGTGGCGATCGCTCTGATGAGTCAATTGCAAAACAGTTGTCCCCTAGTCAAAACACCTTTACCCTCAGACCGGGGAGCAATTACCGAAACATCCGCCCCGGAAAAGGTGCGGGCCCGCTGCGTGTTCGTCGTGCAGAACCAGCAGACTATTATCACAGGCAACTTATCCGAGAACCCCAGCCGCGGGCTGTTAATCGGCATATTAACTCCCGCCGACCTAGTGAGGCTGATAGCTTCTGGCAAAATAGACAGCCAGCACAAAGTAGGTCTGCACAAAATACCAATTTCCGAAGTGATGTCTCCGTTGCCTGTCTCCCTGACAGAATCCGATGACCAAGACGTGTTTACCGCTTTATCCTTATTTCGCCAGCACAAAATTCGCTATTTGCCGATCGTCAATCAATTTCGCCACTTGGTAGGAGTGCTGACACGGGAAAGAATTCGCCAAGTATTGCAGCCTTCAAACATTCTTAAATTGCGGCGGGTAGCAGAATTAATGACTACGCCAATTACAGCGCCCCACACCGCCTCACTGCTGAGCATAACCGAACTGATGTCAGAGCATCAAGTCAGTTGTGTAGTGATTACAAAAAACAAAGAATTAACAATGGAGAAGCCCAAAAAAGATGACTATACCTCCATTTTTCACTATTCCTTTCACCAACCCCTGGGAATTATTACCGAATATGACCTTGTGCAGGCACAGTTTCTCGAATTAAATTTCCAGGAAACCCCAGCTCAAAAAGTCATGAGAACTCCCCTGCAATTTCTTCAACCTTCCGATTCCTTATGGACGGCCCACAAAGAAATGGAGCAGCAACAAGTGCAGCGGTTGGTCGTGTGCGGGGGACGCGGAGAACTGTTGGGAATTATTAGTCAGACCAGCTTGCTCAGAGTCCTCGATCCTACCGAAATGTACCGAGTTGTCAAACAGTTGCAGCAGTCGGTTTATCAACTCCAAGCCGAAAAAGTGGAACTGTTGCAAAGCCGCAACGCCAAACTAGAACAGCAGGTGCGGGAACGGACTGCCAAACTCCACGAACAATTGCAGCGCGATCGGCTGTTAACTCACATTTCCTTGCGGATTCATCAATCCTTAAACCTCGAAGAAATTCTCAACGCCAGCGTCGATGAAGTGCGCCAAGTTTTGCAAGCTGACCGAGTAGCAATCCTGCATTTAGAGTCCAGCAATTACGGCATTGTAGTGGCAGAATCCGTTGCCGAAAATTGGCCTTCAATCTTGGGAGAAATCCTGCCAGATAATATTTGGCAAGAATCAGCTTCGGTGATCGAACAGGAAATTTATGCCGTCCCCGACATCGACCAAGCCGGTTTGAGCGCCGAAAAATATGCGCGGTTTCAGCAAGCGCAAATCAAAGCTTATTTGATTGTACCAATTTTGCAAGACGGCAATTTGTGGGGGATGATGTGTGTCCATCAGTGCTCCCAATCCCGGCAGTGGCAGCCTTCGGAAGTGGATTTGCTGCTACAACTGGCAACTCAAATCGCGATCGCCATTCAGCAAGCCCAACTCTATCAGCAAGTCCAAAATCTCAACACCGACCTCGAACGCCAAGTCCAAGAACGCACCGCCGAATTGCAGCAAAAAGTTCACGAACTCCAGCATTTAAACGTCCTCAAAGATGAATTTCTCAGCACCGTTTCTCACGAACTGCGGACGCCTTTAGCTAATATAAAAATGGCTATTCATATGCTGAGAATTTCTCCCACAGCAGATCGGCGCCAGATTTATCTAGAAATTTTAGAAACAGAATGTACTAGAGAAACAGATTTGATTAATGCTTTGCTAGATTTGCAGCGGCTCGAAGCGGCAACTTGTCCGATCGACCTCGAACCAGTAAACTTAGAAGTCTGGCTGCCTACTATTATCGACCCGTTTTACACCCGGGCCCAAGACCGCCACCAGGATTTACGAGTAGAGTGCGATCGCCACCTCCCCACGATCAGTTCCAACCGCGCTAGTTTGGGACGAATTTTAGCCGAACTCCTCAACAATGCCTGTAAATATACTGCCAATGACGGCGAAATTTTTCTGAAAGTCGAGTGCAAAAACGGAGACGGCGAACAAGGAGGACAAAGGAAAAATTCGCGACAAGCCAGTGCTGTGGCTTCACAAATCCAATTCACACTCAGCAATCAATCCTCGATTTCCATAGAGGAATTGCCTCGAATTTTTGAGAAATTTTATCGAGTTCCCAACGCCGATCCTTGGAAACAAGGAGGTACAGGTTTGGGTTTAGCTTTGGTTCAAAAACTGGTCGAACAGTTGCAGGGAAAAATTGAGGTTGAAAGCACGAATGGCTGGACTAATTTTATCGTCACATTTCCTACGAACCCGGATGGAAATTAGTCCCCCATCAGTCAATTTGAGATTTGAGATTTGAGATTTTAGACTTCGCCCTAATATCCTTTCCGGTTGCATCGGAATAATAAAATCGAGTCAACAGTTAACACTCAACCATTCAGTTCAGTTTTTCGACCTGCCCGTCAACAGTCAACAGTCAACAGTCAACAGTCAACAGTCAACAATCATGTATGAGTGCAACCGGAATTGATATAAGAGGTTCGCCCAGCGCTTAGTCAAGTCGCGTTCAGTCGAACGATTTTAGATTTTCGATTTACTCCACAGACGAATCTGGGAGTTTGAACAAGAGTCTAAAACTTTGGGAGTTTCATGACTCCTGTCGGGGGCTTGTATCCTTTTTTTTGGGGGTCAGCTTTTTTGGGTGTCACTCTTTTTTAGGAGCTAGTTTGCGGATACGAGACGGTGCTGGTGTCAAATTCAAATATTCACTTTTATCTTCAACAACAGATGATCTAGATGCTGGATACTTCTTGCGTTTAGAGGCATGATTCGCAACTGTGCCCAAGCATGGTATGCCAAAATTTTCTAATTGACTGAAAACTTTTTGGACTAAAGAAAAGGGAACCTGGCGAAGTGCTACAACCATCAGTATTCCATCGGTACGCGCCGCTAAAAAATTCGCATCTTTACTGTCCGCCAGGGGTGGCGTATCGTAGATAACTAAGTCAAATTTGGCCTGAAGTTCTTCCATTAAATACTGCATCCCAGATGAGGCAAGCCGTCGGGCAGTACCAGAATCAGGGAGACCGGCCGTTAATACAAAAAGATTATCTGCTAGATGCGATCGTTGGATAATTTCATGGGGTTCGTTTTTATTGTCGAGCAAGTTGCTCAATCCCTTGACATTAGGCAGTTCCAACAGCAAGTGCAGGCTGGGGGAATGCAAATTCGCGTCTACTAACAGCACTCGCTGACCCGCCAGCGCTGCCACGTGAGCTAAGTTTAAAGCAATGGTAGATTTGCCTTCGCCAACTGTAGCCGAACCAATGGCCAAAGAGCGAATCGTTCGATTTGAAGAAAGAAAGCGGATATTAGTATAAAGAGAGTCAAAAGCTTCTATAAATTCCGCAGCATTTTTCCTATTACCCTCTTTTCCTTCAAGATAAGCATAGGCCTTAGCAATAGAAGGCGGCAATTTTCTAGCATTTTTGTCAAGAGGAATTGCTCCCAATAAAGGTGCTTCAACCGCATCTTTAACGTCATCAGGAGAGTAGAAAATATTGCGGAACTTTTCAATGAGGATAGCAGCTCCCAGACCCAAAACTAGCGCTCCAATAACTGCCATCAAAAATTTGTTTCTAGCTTTCGATGGAACAGGAATGAGGTTGCCCTTCTCATCTCGCGGTATCTGTGGTTCAGAAATTATTTCCCAAGGTACTTGGCTTTGAGCTGCTTGGACGCGCAGAGTTTCCCGCTGGCTTAAAAGTTGATCGCGGGTGCGGCCGGCTACTTCTAATTGCTGTTGCAGTTCGTTGTAGCGGCGGGCTATGCTGGGGAATTCTGTTGCTTTTCTGTTTAAATTGTTTTTACTTTGGGTGATTGCTTGAAGGCGAGCTTCTAAGACTTCAACTTGGTTAGCAGTATCAACCAATTGTTTAATCAAGCCTATGCGAATAGAATTTTGAAAATTCTGAACTTTAGAATTAGCTTGGGTGCCTACTAAATTTTGCCCCAAAATTCGATCAGTTTGCTGGTTGAGCAAAGCTACTAAATTTGCCCGCTTGCGCTCTAAAGCTTCTACTATAGGGTTAGCAGATTTAAAACGAGCTGTTTCTACAGCAATCTGACCTTCTACTTCCTTAACCTTGGTCAGCAACTCTTTATATTGAGGTTCTTCGCTTAAAGCTGAAGCGGCAATAGCTTCATTTGGTGTAAAATCTAATTGTTTTTGCAAGTTAGCGTACAGCGTTTTCTGTTCTTGCAGTAGCCTTTGAGTTTCTAACTCTAAAGTTTCTACGGTGCGAACTTGCTCGATCAATTGCGCGCCTTGTTCTTGAGGGTCGGTAATCTTTTGCTGCTGCTGTATAACCTGTAACTCCGATTTCAGGTCGTTTACACGCTTATTGAGTCCCGGAAGCTGGTCTTCAATAAATTTAACACCTTCACCAATCCGAGTCTTGCGTTCCTCAAGACTGTACTTTAAATATTTCTTTTTAGTTTCTTGTAAAACGAACTCAACTAATTTAGGCTCGTTCCCCATGAAGCGAACTTCCAAAATTTTAGTGAGCGTCATCAGATCTTCTCCCCGCCGCACAACAACTAATTCTTTTTCAAGAATTTTTTCGGTAACTTTTGGATATTGTTTTTGGACTTGTTTGGCAATAGCAGAAAGCATCTGAGGACTCTTGAGAATTTCAAGTTGAGTAGCGTAGTCCAAACTAAAAAAATCTCGATTAGGTACTCCTCCCCCCTCGCTGCGATTGGCTAGGGCAGCGGGGTCAGCAATTCTTGCCTCCGTTGTCACTGGTTCCACTAGCATCCGAAAATCGCCTTGATATGTTTTCTTGCCTCCCTTGATCTGATAAAAAGCTCCAGCGCCTACTAGACCCATAATCCCAATAATGATTAGGGATTGTCGCTGAAAAGTCCTTAAAAACGGTTTTAGATTCAATCCTTTCTGAGGCTGCGCGCTTAACTCTTCTCCCTCGTCAACGGAAAATTGCTGCACCTGTCGGCTCTGGTTGCTAATGGGTACGATATGAGCGTCCTGTTCTCTTTCCATGTTGACCTCTTTGATATTTTGGGGGTAAAATCAGCTTTGTTCTGCGAGCCTTCTAGTTGATACTTTGAGCATTGGCTTAAGGATATCACACGAGATTCTTGGTTGGTCGAACCCAATTCCTTCTAATAGTTCTCACTCTTTTCACATAGTATACAAAAATAACTAAATTCCTATGGTGTGCCGACGGCAAAAGTTATTTTACAACTTCTGGAGAGTTGTATCCGACTGCATTTGGATCTGCTGCGTTGTGCTTGTATGTAGGGTTTCGGGGCGAGGAAGCAAACTTTTTCCGGTGTCGCTCAGCTTCGCGGTAGGGGCGCAATAACTTTACCAAACTTTTACAATTGACTGTAACACCTCAGCCGTCGCTTCCGCTGGTATGGCTTTGTAATTTATTACCTTTTTCGGTTGGCAGTCAACTGCAGAAGCATATGTTAACTTACTCGTTAACTGACAGGCTAAAACGTTTGGCATTTTCTATGTAGATATAATTAGTAACATTCAGCAAATTTTTGGAACGGCGACTAATCGAATCAATTTCCGAGAAAAATCTGTCTCTTCTTTTAATTATAAACTTTTTGAGTAGCTGGATGACTGTTGAAGTTTATCGAGTTACTCATCCTCGCCATTATATCACACACTACTCTCAATAGTGCGCGATCGACATAAAATTTAATAATTTGTTTTTTCAAGATCGATCGACATCTCGAAAAACTCCAGCCTTCGGGGTCTTTCCACCGGGGCGGATGGCGCTACGCGATTTATATATTTTTCGTAAAAAAATCGGTTTCTGAGTTCCGGGACTCTTACTAAAACTATGGCTTTTGTTCGCCCTCCAAGCAAGCTATAGCAATCCTTTCGGTAAACGCGCAACGGGCTTTTTTTTGAATTAACCGATGCCATAACAAGATGACACATTGTCAAAGAAAAAAAAGAGTTCGCACAGGATGGCAGGATTGCTATTGATCGGGCTTGGATTAGCTATTGGTAGTTGTTATTTTTTGATTTTACTAATTCCCAACTACTCATTATTAGATATTACTGATTATGTGCTTTTCTCTCTCTAAGTTTCAACAATATTTCTGCATGAACTTCCCGGGTTATGGGATAAAAATATGTAAGAATCATGCCAGCAATCAAAGCAAGTGTGGGCAGCGGGCCGATCGCAACTCGAATCGCAAACAGTGCCGAATCTGGCTGTACGGGTGCCGGCTGTCCGGGAACTGTAGAGAGAAATCCAGCTCTTTCTAATGCTTGGCCTACCAACCACAAACCCCCTGCCAATCCGATTTTTTGCAGCAGTACCATAAACGAATAGAAAACGCCTTCGCGTCTTTCTCCAGTCTGAAGTTCGTCGAGTTCGATCACATCCGGTATCATCGACCAAGGTATTAGATAAGCCGTGGAAACTCCGACACCTGCCATGACTGCTAATAGGTACATCTGCAATACTTGTCCTGGTTGCAAGAAAAACAGTCCAGCTTGGGCAATAATCCACAAACTCATGCCCATAAAATATACGGCTTTTTTGCCGTATCTCTCGCTGACTTTACTCCAAACAAATAGCATGATTAATGCAGTGCCTTGAACGGCGATCGCAACCAAGCTAAAAACATACTGTGGCTGTTGCATCCAGTTAACCACAAAGTAGGGAATAATAGTAGCAGTCAACTGCACTCCCAGCCAAGAAAAAAGATAAATTCCAATAACGTACAAAAAAGGGCGATTGCTAAATGCAATCTGCAACTGTTCTTTCAGTGGCAAGGATGTAGAATTATCTAGTTCGGCGTTTTCTAATAGTTGGGCTGCGACGTGCTTGCGAGTTCCCAAAACGCACCAGTACAAAGGCAAGACAGAGATAACTGCACAGATTGCACCTAATACTAAATATTGTTGATTTGGGTTCTTTTCAAATACAGCAAAGATAATTAGAGCTAAGATTAATGAAAAGATGCTGCCGCCAATGGAGAAAGCAAATCGAAAACTATTAAGGCTAGTGCGTTCGTTGTAGTCTTGAGTAAGTTCTGGAGTCAGGGCGGTGTAGGGAAGATTGACAGCCGTGTAGGCGGTGTTAAACAAAATGCTGATCCCAACATAGTACCAAAATAACACTGTGTGATCCGTGCTAGGTACAATCCACTGCAATAAGAAGAATATACCGAAGGGAATTCCACCATATATTATCCAAGGATATCGGCGGCCCCAAGGGTGAGAAGTGCGATCGCTCAAAACCCCCACAATCGGGTCATTTATGGCATCCCAAACCTTGCCAACTACCAAAATATTACTGGCTAAGCCGGCAGGTAAACCAGCAACATTGGTAAAGAAAACTAGGAGGTAAAATGCCAAAACATTAGCGGTAATTGCCGGGCCCAGGTCGCCGGCACCGTAAGCTAATTTTGTCGAGAGGCTGAGTTTTGGTGTGGCGGGGTTGTTGGCCGCTGGTTGAGGCGGGGAAGTGTTGCTCATAAACTTTGATTTCGGAATTTTTTTGCAGGTGGGGGCTTTGTAGTAGGAGTATAACTCGCTCTACGGCCTAATACTAAGTTTTTTTTAGCGATCGGGACGACCCTGAAAATTTGGTAATTTATAATTGGGTAATTGGTAATTGATAGGTTGGTGGGGGCAGGTTTAGGAGATTATTTGTCTTAGGCCATTATTCTTAGTAAAACCTGCCCCTACTTAAGGAAACAGTTGCGAAATCTGAACTTCTATTTCTGGAAATGCCAGCATTGACAAAACATCATCTTCATTAAATACTGTTTCTTGTCGGTAGTTGGCCTCGCCCGGTTCGCGAAAAACATAAACTTGCCACGTGTTAACATCAAGTATCCAATAATCAGTAATTCCCGCCTTAGCATAAGCCGATGCTTTTCGCTTGCGGTCTGTTTCTAAGGTGGTATCAGCTATTTCTACTAATAAGAAAATGTTGGCGGGTGCGGGATGAAAATCTTGGTACAGCCGAGGGTCGATTTGTACTACAGCAATATCTGGTTCTGGTTCTGAATTTATACTTAGAGTAACCGGGTCTTGGATGCGAATTAAAGCAAGTCCTGCCAGCAGATTTCTGAGATAGTCGGCTGCACAGAGGTTAGTTGCTGCGTGGGGAGGATTTTTTGCACTCCTTGAGATAATTTTCCCGTCAATTAATTCGACTCCTTCATCGGGATTGAGAATGCCAGTTTCGGTCATGCGGCGGTATTCCTCTACAGTCCACAAGCGTAAATCTTTTACCGTCATGGCACAATTTCCTTGGGCGATTTTATTTATTATCGATTCACATTCTAGTTTTTCTCAAATTACTCGGTCAACAATCTAGATTTAGCTGTAATTGCTCCCACACACCACAAAATGGCATTGACAATTTCCGATCGCTGAATATCTTCTGCGTCTAAAAAACTTGCAAACTCTTCCTCAATATTCAAATGGTCTGCAAAATCATAAAGTATGCGCTTGTATTCAGTTGGCATCGGTATTAAAGTAGCTTTCACTAAATCGAAAAGCGCGTTCAAACAGTTGAGGATAGTAGCTGACTCGTCAAAATCTTCGGCATCGAGCAAGTACAGCGTTTCTGCAATGTCGCAAATAGCGTCTATTTGCGTGGGTGGCTTTCCCACTTCACTGACATCGATATTGCACAATTGGAGAGCGTTAATCGCTAGTTCTGGACGGGTAAAAAATACAAGTTGGCCGCCGGCTACTAAGGGCGGCTCTTGTTCTCCATAGACAATGAGAGTATATAGATTTGGTATTTCGGTGCTGGGGTCGATCCGGAAACCGAACAGCCACAACAATTTTTCTGTATTTGGGTGTGCTGTTTGCAGTGTTGTTGGGAATTTTTTGGGTTCTGACATAAATTTTTAATCCCTATAATACGCTGTTAAACTCGGTTTCTACACAAAATCTGGGTTTTAGTGAGGAATCTATAAATAAACCGGGTTGATCAAGGCCAGAAGGCGTAATTTTTGTTTATAAATTTTGCTGGATTATGTCGCAGCACTCAGCGATGGTTGCTCTTTTTTCCATTGCTGCTACTAGGGCTTCGTAAGCTGATTTGTGGCTTTCGAGCAGGTTTTTTGCTCGCAGCAAACCCCAGTTTTGTTTGAGTTGAATTTCGGAACTGGGACGGCGCAGTTGTGTTAAAATTGCACTAATTTTTGTGCGATCTTCTGCTCCTCCTTGTGCACTGCCGTAAACAATTTTTTCGGCGACTATTCCGGCCATCCACACTGTGCAGTATTGGTCTAAAAGTTGGGCGGAAAGAGTGCCACTTTGGAGTTGAGATGCTAATTGTTCGTCTTCAAATCGGACGCCGCCTTGGGCTGTTTGACCTTGTTTAAATGCTTCCCAAGCGTTGAGGGCGTAGCTGGTTATGGGAATTCCCAATAGGTGGGCAACTAGGAAGTGTCCGGCTTCGTGGTGAAGGATACGATCGCGCTTTTGTTTGGAAGTTCCCCCCAGCCAATCTAATAAAATAGTACCGCCTTGACCTTGCCACTGGAAACTGTCGAGGGTGGCTAGCCCCAACAGGCAAAAAGTGGCGATCGCAGGTACGGCTTCTGGCAAGTTGAATAGGGGCCCTAACAATATTGAAACGGTGATGGCAAAGATAGAAATAGCGATAATATTCAAAGAAGTGTCTTTCATAATGGGGAATGGGTAACTGGGAATTGGTAATGGAAAATTTGTAATAGGGAATTGGTAATGGGAATGGGTTTTAGAGGTAAACTCAGGTACGATCGCGCGATCGGTTTGGCAGCGTCGGTTCGATCGCAGCACCCGGGACTTCCGACAAAAACTCCATCTTCCAGTTTGACTGAAAATTGTCGCTCCCAAGCCACCGATATTAAAAAGATATTAAAATAAATCAAAGTCCAGTAAAAGTGTTAGTGGAATCCTTCATGTCAGTTTTGGCAGCGATCGCAGTTTTAGGTATCTTGATTGTCGTTCACGAACTCGGCCACTTCCTGGCGGCGAGACTTCAACACATCCACGTCAACCGCTTCTCCATCGGTTTCGGGCCCATCCTCTGGAAGTACCAAGGCCCGGAAACAGAATACGCCCTCCGCGCCTTTCCCCTGGGAGGTTTCGTGGGTTTCCCGGACGACGATCCAGACAGTACAATTCCCCCAAATGACCCGAATTTGCTCAAAAATCGCCCCGTGCTCGATCGGGCGATCGTCATTAGTGCAGGGGTAATTGCCAACTTAATTTTTGCTTATTTTCTGCTGGTGGTGCAATTGAGCACTGTCGGCGCTGCAGAAATGAACTACCTACCGGGAGTTAAAGTCCCGGAAGTCGCCGCCGAAGTCAGTTCGGCCGCAAAACAAGCGGGAATTCGATCGGGCGACATTGTTCTGTCTGTTGACGGCAAGGAATTGGGCGCTTCCCGCGAAGCTATGAAATTATTGGTCACAGAAATCCAAGATCATCCCAACCAACCCCTAGCGTTGGAAATTCAGCGCCAAGAACAAAAATTTGTGGTGACAGTCACTCCCGAACAGTCCCCCGACGGCAAAGGTCGCATTGGCGTGCAGCTAACTTCTAACGGCACTGTCGTGCGGCAGAGGGCAGGAATTGTAGAGGCGTTTAGCAAGGCAGCCAAAGAATTTGAGCGGATTGTGGTGCTGACGGTTCAAGGTTTTGGGCAGTTACTTAGCAATTTCAGCCAAACTGCCGACAAGTTGTCCGGGCCTGTGGCGATTGTGGCGATTGGTGCAGGGATTGCCAAATCCGATGCTGCGAGTTTGTTTCAGTATGCTGTGCTAATTAGCGTCAATTTGGCTGTGATTAATATCTTGCCTTTACCTGCTTTAGATGGGGGTCAGCTAGCTTTTCTATTAATAGAAGGACTGCGGGGTAAACCTTTACCGAACCGGATTCAGGAAAATGTGATGCAGACTGGTTTGGTGCTGTTGCTGGGTTTGGGAGTTTTCTTGATTATTCGCGATACAGCTAATTTGGCTGGGATAGATTTTCGATTTTTGATGCAATAGTAAATGAAGAAAGAGGGAAGAGGGAAGAAGAAAGAAGGAAGAATTATGTCTGATTTTCCGTTTTCCTATTTTCCTATTTTTCCCTCTACTTTTTTTCCTACGCAAGCGAGGCAGAGCCTCTGGTTATGCGTTCCCGGGTCTTGCCTGGGAACCAGTTAAAAACTAATAACTAATGACTAATAACTAATGACTAATGACTAATGACTAATGACTAAAAAGTTAAGTTTAAAACAACGATCGCTCGAAATTCTGATTCGCCTCAAACGCCTCTATCCAGAAGCTCCTTGTACTCTCAACTACGAAACTCCCGTGCAGTTGCTGGTGGCGACGATTCTCTCGGCTCAGTGTACGGACGATCGAGTAAATCTGGTAACGCCGGCTTTGTTTGAGCGTTTTCCCGATGCGGTTGCTTTGGCAAATGCTGATTTAGAAGAATTGGAAAGTCTGGTGCGATCGACTGGTTTCTACCGCAATAAGTCTAAAAACATTAAAGGTGCTTGTCAGGCGATCGTCAATAAATTCAACAATCAAGTGCCGCAGCGGATGGAACTGCTGCTAGAATTGCCCGGAGTTGCCCGCAAAACGGCTAATGTCGTTCTCGCCCACGCTTTTGGTATTAATATGGGCGTGACGGTAGACACTCACGTCAAACGTTTGACTCAGCGGTTGGGATTGACAGAACATACCGATCCTACAAGGATCGAGCGGGATTTGATGATATTGTTGCCGCAGCCTGATTGGGAAAATTGGTCGATTCGGTTGGTTTATCACGGCAGGGCAGTTTGTAATGCGAGAAATCCGGTTTGCAATATTTGCGAACTTGCAGATTTGTGCCCTTCTGCTAATATTACGCACCGGTGCGTCAGTGCGGAGGCTAGCAACTAGCATTAAATAATAGGAGCTGACGCACCTTACAATTGCTGAGATGAAAAGTTGATGAATAAACTTTGTCGGTCGCTCGTTTGTTGAGTTTGCTATAATTCTAGTCAACAGCTTAATACTAAGGAAGTAAGTATATGAGTATTGCGATTTCCCTCAGTCCAGAAATAGAGGCACTACTTCGTGAAAAAGCAGATCGGGAAGGACAAGATATTAGCCTTGTTGCTGCCCAATTGCTAACTCGGATATTAGAATGGGAAGCCCGAGACTCTGAAGAAGCTATTGAGGGTATTCAGGAGGGGTTAAATGATTTTGATTTAGGACGGTTCCGTTCTTTTGATGAATTTGCTAAATCACAGCGCACCAAGTACAGTTTTCCAACAAACTGATGACATATCTCATTGAAATTTCTAGCGTTGCAGAAGCAGAAGCTGATAGTGCATTCCTGCTATTATCTCAGATGACATCACCAGAGAAAGCAAGGGAGTGGTAGGAGGGATTGTTGAAGGCTATCGAGCCTTTATCAGCGATGCCAAAACGCTGTCCTATCGCCAGGGAAAATCAATACTTCAGTAAAGAAATTAGGCAGTTACTTTACGGTAAAGGGCGCAACTCATACCGCATTATTTTCACTATTGCCGAAAGTGAAGATGTGTCTGCAGTTCGCATCCTCCACATTCGACACGCTGCACAACAAACTCTTGGCGAGAACCAGGAGTAGTTCCTAGGGTGCGTCAGCTCGAATTAGAGCAACTGTCGATCGCACAATATTAGCTGAGGCCTCCTGCAAATGAGATAAGTTGTTGTGTGTAAATAAAAATATTTAAAACTAAAGTTATCCAAAATGACAAAAATATAGTAAAATAGTAGATTGTGATTAATCTAAGGATATCAACAGATTATGGCTAAGAAGAGCATGGTTGAGCGCGAGAAAAAGCGCCAGAGACTCGTAGACAAGTACGCCGACAAGCGGGAAGACCTGAAAGACCAGTTTGACCAAGCTAACAATCAGATGGACAAAATGGCGATTCACCGCCAACTGCAACAGCTACCCCGCAGCAGTTCGCGGACTCGCTTGCGGAACCGCTGCTGGGCAACTGGACGGCCCAGAGGTTACTATCGTGACTTCGGACTGTCTCGCAACGTGATGCGAGAAATGGCTCACGAAGGTCTTTTGCCCGGTGTTGTGAAGTCTAGCTGGTAGCACGAAGGAAGAAGGAAGAAGGGAGAAGGAAGAAGGAAGAAGGAAGAAAGAAGAAAAAAACTCACGATTAATCGGCAGGATTATGTTTGGGGTTGATTTTTGTTTCAGACTTATGAGTTAAATTTTCCTCCTTCTTGCTTCACTGGCCGCAGCATTTATCGATGCCGAGACTTTCGAGTAACAAGTCGCTGACGGCATTGGCGATCGCAAATTCGCCGTAGAAGCTTTTAGAAAAATCATAGGCCTGCATTTCGGTGACGATCGCAATTACGAGGCTGCCCAAGTCGTTTTCGCCTTCCATACGCTGGCGGACATAGATTTGGGCAGCCCTTTTAGCTATTTGCTGGTTGGCTGCTTCTGGGATAAACTCGGAGTCTAGCCAGGCCAGCAACGTTTGTTGGAGCCATTGCCCTTCTTGTTCGGGGTTTTTGGCGGGCGGTAAGGTAATAGGTTCGATGGTTTCAGACATGATTATTCCTAATTGCTAATGTTGACTTTGAAAAGTTAACTGACAAATGAGAACTGATAAATATATGCAATATGATATACCGACAATTATACAAGGATACGCGCAAGGCTATTTCTTGATGGCCAATGACGGGGAGGAGAGTTTGGGGTGGTATTCGAGCCGGCAGCGGGCGCTGATTCCCCTGGATGAAAGATTTACCTATCCGAAATCGCTGCGTCGCCAAATCAATCAAAATCGATTTTCGGTGGCTGTGAACCGCGATTTTGGGGCGGTGGTTGACGGTTGTGCCGATCGCGAAACGACTTGGATTTCTAAGGAGCTCAAGAAGATTTACTGGGGTTTGTATGAGGCCGGTTGGGCTTACAGCTTCGAGACTTGGTGCGGCGACGAATTGGCGGGCGGTATTTTAGGATTGTCGATCGGCGGTGCGTTTATTGGGGAGTCGATGTTTTACCGAATTCCCGAGGGTTCTAAGGTAGCGATGGTGAAGTTGGTGGAGAGATTGCGCGATCGATCTTATCTGATGTTCGACGCTCAAATGAACAATCCGCACTTGGAAAGATTCGGCGCTTATACTGTTAAGGAAAAACTGTATAACACTCTTTTGCAAGCAGCTTTGAAGCGTCGCTGCACGCTATTTTGAAAGCTTTGAGCTAATACCGAAAGGCCGCCAGGGAATGAATTTCACGGGGCTTTTAGCTAAAGTCCTCGCTATGAGGACTAAATGAGTTATTCAGTCCTCTTGAGAGGACTTTAGCTTTGAGGCAGGGAATTCATTCCCTGCCGGACTGCCGGACTCAACGAAAGACTTTTAAATTGACACTAATGGACATTGCCATGTCCTTGCCCGTAGCTAAAATTTTCAGCCCCGGTATAATGTTGAATATTCAAGTCGAGCGAGCAAAAAGCAATGGTAGATCCAGTCAGCGCGGGTTTGGTTTGGTTATTGGTCGGCCCTATTTTGCAAGACTTGGCTAAAGCAGCTTTAGACGACTACGTTAAAGATTTTTTTAAAGGTTTTATTAAAGATGTTGAAGGACTTGCAAAAAAGCCCTTCGCTCAAAATGCTGTTCGCGATGCCATTAAAGACTTTATCATATTGTTCGAGCAGGAATTAGAGCGATCGCACTTAGATAAAAAACAGATCCAGCAATACCTGCAACCGTTACGCCAATTTCTCAAACAACCTGATGTCAGGCAATTTTTGGGAACTGCGTTTCAAGGCAATTGTAAATATTTAGACACTGGTATTTTAGCTCAGCACTGGCAAACTTTGCGCTTGCAACATCCGGTGAGACAGAATTTGCCCACCTTCACTCGGATTGTACCGGCTAATCTTTTTCAGGAGCAACCGGTTTCCTCGCTTCCCGATACGTTTAGTTGGGAACAAGTCGCAGAAAACTATCTGAAAAGCGTTAAATTAATTAGAGAGCAAAATGCCGAACTGCGACAAATTTTAAACACCAATCAATTTGCCAGCATGGAGCGCAGTCTCGCAACAATTGCTCCGATTCCGGCTGAATTTAACTTAGCAAGTTATCAAGAAGGACTGCGAGAACTATATGAATATTCGTTGAATTTAGACAATTTAGATAAGAGGTCTGGAGAATACGAAGGAAAACTGACAATTAAAGAAATATTTATTCCCCAAAACGCGCGATCGTGTCAGGAATATTTGCCGAAAGATTATGAATTGCCCAAGGAGATTCAAAAGCGATTGCGGGAACGGGGGGACATAGCCGCCGAAGTAAGTCCAGAAGATTTGGAACGCCACCAAAAAGCTTATACTCAACAGCAAACTCGCTCAGTGCTCGACGTGATTGATGATGTCACTTACCGTTATCTAGTAATTCTAGGCGATCCGGGTTCGGGGAAATCTACGCTGTTAAAATATCTGGCGCTTCAGTGGGCAAAATTATCTGCCAATGACTTGTCATTGCACCCGATTCACTTACTGATTGAATTGCGGAAATACAATCGCAGTCTAGATGAAAAAAAGTGCCATAATTTTCTAGAATTTATCGAGTGCGACTCTAGTCGGATCGACCATTTAGACAAAAACATCCTGCACGAATGGCTGGAAGCTGGCCGCGCTGTCGTCATGTTTGACGGGCTAGATGAAGTGTTTGAGTTGGAAAAACGCAATCGAATTGTTGACCAAATTCATAGCTTCACTCAAAAATATCCAACGGTGAAAACCATCGTTACTTCTCGCGTTATTGGCTACCAGCAGCAGCGGCTGAAAAATGCCGAATTTCATCACTTTATGCTGCAAGATTTTGAACCGGAACAGATTCAAAATTTTATCCAGAAGTGGCACGATTTGACATTGATAGATCGCTTAAAAAAAGCGGCTCTTTTAGAACGCTTGCAGCAAGCGATTGCGGCATCGAATTCAATTCGAGAATTAGCCGGAAATCCGCTGTTGCTGACAATGATGGCAATTCTCAATCGCAATCAGGAGTTACCGCGCTTTCGGGCGAAACTCTATGAAGAAGCATCAAAAGTGCTCCTGCATAAATGGGACTTTGAAGTGAAAGAAAAACTAAATAATGACAGAGTTGACCCTTATGTAATTGATGAAGAAGTCAAACAAAGTATCTGCGGGCGAATCGCCTACACAATGCAGTCTAGTAGCAAACAATTAGGAAATATTATTAGTCGCGAGGATTTGCGGCAAACTATTACTGATTCATTGAGCGGCTTGATGGGAACTGGGGCAACTGCTTGTGCTAAGTTGATGGTAGACCAACTGCGCGATCGCAATTTTATTTTGTGCTTCTTGGGTGGATATAATGAAGATTATTTTGCTTTTGTCCATCGCACGTTTTTGGAATATTTTTGTGCTTGGGAGTTTGTGCGGCAATTTGAGAAACAAAAAACGCTTGAGTTAGATGGTTTGATTGAAGTTTTTCGAGAGCATTGGCGAGATGAGTCTTGGCATGAAGTGCTGCGTTTAATGGCGGGAATGCTGGATGCTAATTTTACAGGTAAAATCCTCGAATACCTGATTGGTGAAAATGGGGAAACAGAAAAGTTTAGCAATCTGTTTTTGGCGGCGCAGTGTGTTTACGAAGTCAAGAATAGAAATGATATTGCTGTTATTGCGAGTAAGTTGCGCGCTCTAGTTAAAGAGTTAACTAAATACGGAAATATCACTGATTCTACACGTCAAGAATATAACACCCTAGTTTATAAAATTCGCAAACAAGCAGTAGCAGCAATTGCAGCAACTTGGAAAGATGACCCAGAAACCTTACCCATTCTCAAACAACTGGCTCAATCAGACGATAATTGGGATGTGCGACAAGCAGCAGTTCAAGAATTAGCACGGGGGTGGAAAGATGACCCAGAAACCTTACCCATTCTCAAACAAAGCGCTGAATCTGACGATGATGAGGATGTGCGAGAAGCAGCAGTACAAGAAATAGCACGGGGGTGGAAAGATGACCCGGAAACCTTACCCATTCTCAAACAACGCGTTCAATCAGACGATAATTCGCATGTGCGAGAAGCAGCAGTACAAGAAATAGCACGGGGGTGGAAAGATGACCCAGAAACCTTACCCATTCTCAAACAACTAGCTCAATCAGACTATAATTTAAATGTGCGACGTGCAGCAATACAAGAAATAGCATGGGGGTGGAAAGATGACCCAGAAACCTTACCCCTTCTCAAACAAAGCGCTCAATCCGACGATGATTGGCCTGTGCGACGTGCAGCAGTACAAGAAATAGCACGGGGGTGGAAAGATGACCTAGAAACCTTACCCATTCTCAAACAACTGGCTCAATCAGACGATGATGAGGATGTGCGACAAGCCGCAGTACAAGAAATAGCACGGGGGTGGAAAGATGACCCGGAAACCTTACCCATTCTCAAACAACTGGCTCAATCAGACGATGATTGGCCTGTGCGAGAATCAGCAGTACAAGAAATAGCACGGGGGTGGAAAGATGACCCGGAAACCTTACCCATTCTCAAACAACGCGTTCAATCAGACGATAAGTCGCGTGTGCGACAAGCAGCAGTACAAGAAATAGCACGGGGGTGGAAATATGACCCAGAAACCTTACCTATTCTCAAACAACTGGCTCAATCAGATGATGATGGGTATGTGCGACAAGCAGCAGTACAAGAAATAGCACGGGGGTGGAAATATGACCCAGAAACCTTACCCATTCTCAAACAACTGGCTCAATCAGACGATAAGTCGCGTGTGCGACAAGCAGCAGTACAAGAAATAGCACGGGGGCGGAAAGATGACCCAGAAACCTTACCCATTCTCAAACAACTGGCTCAATCAGATGATGATGGGTATGTGCGACGTGCAGCAGTACAAGAAATAGCACGGGGGTGGAAATATGACCCAGAAACCTTACCCATTCTCAAACAACTGGCTCAATCAGACGATGATTCGGATGTGCGACGTGCAGCAGTACAAGAAATAGCATGGGGGTGGAAATATGACCCAGAAACCTTACCCATTCTCAAGCAACGCGCTCAATCAGACGATAATGGGAATGTGCGATATGCCGCAGTACGAGAATTAGCACGGGGGTGGAAAGATGATCCACAAACCTTACCCATTCTCAAGCAACGCGCTCAATCAGACGATAATGGGAATGTGCGATATGCAGCAGTACGAGAATTAGCACGGGGGTGGAAAGATGACCCAGAAACCTTACCCATTCTCATCAAACAACTGGCTCAATCAGACGATGATGGGGAGGTGCGACAAGCAGCAGTACGAGAATTAGCCCGGCGGTGGAAAGATGATCCAGAAACCTTACCCATTCTCAAACAACTAGCTCAATCAGACGATAATTCGGATGTGCGATATGCAGCAGTACGAGAATTAGCGCGGGGGTGGAAAGATGACCCAGAAACCTTACCCATTCTCAAACAACTAGCTCAATTAGACGATAATTCGGATGTGCGATATGCAGCAGTACAAGAATTAGCGCGGGGGTGGAAAGATGACCCAGAAACCTTACCCATTATCAAACAACGCGCTCAATCAGACGATAATTCGGATGTGCGATATGCAGCAGTACAAGAATTAGCACAGGGGTGGAAAGATGACCCAAAATTATTTGAGTTATTGTGCGATGTTGCTATCAATGACCCGTTCGATCGCGAGGATGATTTGCAAGATAATCCCCGGCAAACAGCTCTTGCAGCTATGATTAAGTTATATCCCGATCGCCCTCAAACTTTAGAACTTGTGCGCGATCGCGCTCTGAACGATTCTGACGAAAGATTCCGCAAATTTGCCCAGAAAAAATTGGCAAAATTAGAACGCCAATGAGCGATATATTCGATCGCCGATCGCCATTTTTTATAATTTTAGAAGTCGTTTGGTGGGGGTGGGTTTATGATATTATGGGTTTTAAACATAGATGGTTGGTAAAACCAGCCCAGACAAAATTATCAATTACCAATGATAAATTGCGGGTTGAACAATATCTATGTAGAGGCGGGTTTCACCAACAATAATTGCCTAAAACCAATAATCTGGTAAACCCGCCCCCACCCGATGACAAATTAAAAGGTACATTGCTATGCGATCCAGATAGCATTTAAGCCGGAATAAATGCTAAGAAACCCGGTCGATCGTAGAAATCTGGTTTCTGGGAATTGGGGTTATTTATGCTTTTAGGACTTACGCATCAAGACCAAAGAAACCGGGTTTTTTGCCGTTTGGCCGACTGTAACGAAGTATGCTCGTAAAAACCCGGTTTCTGACCACCCGTGCGTAAGTCTTATTCTTTTCAGGGCGAACCGGGATATTTGGTCGATCGCCCCCCAGCTAAAATCACCTATACTACACTACATAATACAGATATTAGAGCCAAAATCCTTGGAGCTCAGAAAAATCAGAATCGAAGCCCCTTGAATGTGTAAAAATACTGAAGCAAACATTACTAAACCCTGCACGGAGCAATTGTTGTGGATTCCAGATATAACCCCCAATCCATAGAAGAAAAATGGCAGCAGACATGGGCTGAGCAAAACTTAGACCAGATGCCAGAAGATACGCAAAAGCCTAAATTTTATGCCTTATCCATGTTCCCCTACCCGTCGGGAAACCTGCACATGGGACACGTCCGCAACTACACAATCATTGATGTAATTGCCAGACTCAAGCGAATGCAAGGTTATCGGGTATTGAATCCGATGGGATGGGACGCTTTTGGTTTGCCCGCAGAAAATGCCGCCATCGAGCGCGGAATTCCCCCTGCACAATGGACTTATCAAAACATTGGCCAAATGAAAGGCTTATTTCGCCGCTTGGGTATTTCTTTCGATTGGACAAAAGAAGTTACAACTTGTTCTCCCGATTATTATCGGTGGACTCAATGGATTTTCTTGCAATTTTTAGAATCAGGATTAGCTTATCAAAAAGAAGCCGCAGTTAATTGGGACCCTATAGACCAAACAGTCTTAGCAAACGAACAAGTAGATAACGAAGGTCGTTCCTGGCGTTCCGGTGCCAAAGTCGAGCGCAAATTATTGCGGCAGTGGTTCCTCAAAATTACCGATTACGCGGAACAGTTATTAAACGACTTAGACAAATTGCCAGATTGGCCAGAAAGAGTCAAATTAATGCAAGCCAACTGGATCGGCAAATCAGTCGGCGCTTACTTAGAATTTCCCATCGTCGGAATGGATGAAAAAATCGCCGTTTTCACCACACGTCCCGATACAGTTTACGGCGTCAGTTACCTTGTTTTAGCGCCCGAACATCCACTAACTCAGCGCGTGACAACCGAAGATAGAAAAGCCGCCGTAGAAACCTTCATCAAAGAAGTTGCACTGCAAAGCGAGATCGATCGCACAGCCGAAGACAAACCAAAGCGCGGCATCCCCACAGGCGGCAAAGCAATCAATCCTTTCAACGGTGAAGAAATCCCCATTTGGATTGCCGATTATGTGCTGTACGAATACGGCACCGGCGCAGTAATGGGAGTACCCGCCCACGACACGCGAGATTTCAAATTTGCCAATCAATATCAACTACCAATTAAAGTAGTAATTGTGGATGATGATGAGATTCCGCTGACGGAAGCTTACACAGAACCCGGAATTATGATTAATTCCGAAAACTTCAACGGCATGGATTCAATTAAAGGCAAAGCAGCAGTGATTCAATATGCCGAAAATGAAGGTTATGGCAAAGCGCGAGTGCAATATCGCTTGAGAGATTGGTTAATTTCTAGACAGCGTTATTGGGGCGCTCCGATTCCCGTAATTCACTGTCCCACCTGCGGAACTGTCCCCGTCCCCGCATCGAATTTGCCCGTATTGTTGCCGGAAAATGTAGAATTTACGGGCAAAGGTTCGCCATTGGCAAAGATGGAAGAATGGGTAAACGTTCCTTGTCCGAGTTGCGGCACTCCGGCGAAGCGCGAAACAGATACGATGGATACTTTTATCGATTCCTCGTGGTATTTCTTGCGCTATCCCGATGCTCAAAATCAAGAGCAAGTCTTCGATACGGCGAAGACAAATGATTGGATGCCTGTAGACCAATATGTCGGCGGCATCGAACACGCAATCTTGCACTTACTGTATTCGCGGTTCTTTACCAAGGTTTTGCGCGATCGGGGTTTAATCAATTGTGACGAACCATTTAAACGCCTGTTAACTCAAGGCATGGTACAAGCAATGGCCTACAAAAATCCTGTTACTGGCAAATACGTTCCCCCAGCAGATATAGACCCCGCAAATCCCAAAGATCCTCAAACGGGCGAAGCTTTGGAAGTCTTCTACGAGAAGATGTCCAAATCAAAATACAATGGTGTTGACCCCCTGGAAGTTATGGGCAAATATGGGGTAGATACGGCGCGGATGTTTATTTTATTCAAAGCGCCCCCAGAGAAGGATTTGGAGTGGGACGACGCTGATGTAGAAGGGCAATTTCGCTTTTTAAATCGCGTTTGGCGCGTGGTGACAGAGTTTGCTGCACGCCCCCCTGCCACCCCCGATCAAGGGGTAGAAAATGCTGAATTAAGTAAAATTGAGAAGGATTTGCGGCGGGCAATTCACACCGCAATTAAGGAAGTTAGCGAAGATTTGGAGGGTGATTATCAGTTCAATACTGCTGTCTCTGAGATGATGAAACTCAGCAATGCTTTGAATGATGCTAAATGTAAAGATTCGCCAATTTATGCAGAAGGTATCAACACTTTGATTCGCTTGTTAGCACCTTTTGCACCGCATATTGCTGATGAGTTGTGGCACAATACTGGTAACAGTGAATCGGTGCATACGCAAACGTGGCCGAGTGTGGATGATTCTGCATTAATTACCGATGAAATTACGCTGGTAATTCAAGTTATGGGCAAGACTCGCGGCACAATTCAAGTGCCTTCTGGTGCTGATAAAGCTGCTTTGGAAAAGTTTGCTCGCGAGTCGGAATTAGCCAAGCGTCACCTGGAAGGTAAGGAGATTAAAAAGGTAATTGTCGTGCCTGGAAAGTTGGTTAATTTCGTGGTAGCGGGATAAAGATGAGAAACCCGGTTTATTGAATAAACCGGGTTTTTAATACTTGCATTTAAGAATTAGCCCGTCCAAAAATGAGTAATCTAAAAAATTCCCGACTATGACTTACGCACTCCGCCAAAGAAACTGGGTTCTTTACGGAATCTCCTGATTCCAACAAAGTATTTTCGTAAAAAACCCGGTTTCTGAGTATCCATGCGTAAGTCCTATTTAATTGTTAGTTTCAAAAAGCAATTGCACGATCGCTCCGCATTCCAATTTTAATACTGATTGAGCGCTGCCGCCATTAACGGCAATTTCTAGCCAACCGTCAGAACCAGTTATGGCAATTAAATCGCCCGGTTCGCTGTCGCTGTAGGTTTTACCGCGGGGGATGCGAATTGCATCAGAACTATTGCTAATTGTCAATGACCAATTGTTACCTATAATGCAATTATTGGGGATATTAGTAATTAGATTGCCGAAGCGATCGACATATTGAATGCAGCCTGCTGCACCTGTGGCTGTAACGGCACAAGTTGGTATCTCTAACTCGGCTAAACTTGCAGGGTCGAGATCCTCCCCCAACTCTTCCAAAGCCACCCCGTTCGCCAAGTGAGCGCCCGCAGCAGCGAAAATATCGCGACCGTGAAAAGTGCTGCTGGGTTGAGGATCTCGCCAGTATTGAGAATTCGTGAGTTCGACAGAGGCGATCGCACTTTCCCGGCTCAACACCCCGCTAAACAACCCGTTATCCGGCCCGACAAGAAAGCAATTAGCACATTGAATCGCAACTCCGCGTCTCTTGCTTCCCACCCCCGGATCGACGACAGCAACGTGTACGGTTTCCGGCGGAAAATAAGCAAAAGCAGTCATCAAACAAAACCTCGCGGCCGCAATATTTTGAGATGGTATTTGGTGCGTAATGTCAATAACTTTTAACTGCGGGTTAATTTGGGCGATCGCACCTTTCATCACTCCCACATAAACATCGCTTAATCCAAAATCAGTAAGCAGAGTTATAATTCTATTTTTAGACATATATCCACAGGTAAGAATATGGTATCACAATGGGAAAACTTTCTGCAAAACTTGGGAGAATGGCACGGTTCCTTTACCCAGTTATCGCCGCGAGGAGAGGTACTTCAAGATACTCCTAGCATTATTTCTCTTGAAGGTTTCAATGACAACAAAACTGTGCGCTTGAAACTCCGTCGCTTTTCCCCAAATCCTAGCGGTGTCGGCGAACCGGAAGTCAGCGAACTTGTTCGAGAATATCAAGCTTTGGGACGAGATATCCTATTTTTTGAGAATGGAGCTTTTTCTCAGGGTACTATTCAACTAGCCCCTTTTTCTGAGTGCGGTGCTGAGTTTGGTTTTATCTACAATTATCGTCGGTTGCGCTTCCCTGTGATATACAATACCGACGGCAATTTATCCAAACTTACCTTAATTCGGGAAAAGCAGCTTGATAAAAATGTCCCCGAACGTCCGCCTTTAACTGTTGAGGCTTTGCTGGGAGAATGGCAGGGCGAGGCGGTGACAATGTATCCAGATTCCCGTTCTCCTGATTCCTATTCTACCAATTTACAATTGCATTTGGAAAGTGGCGATCGCATAATTCAAAAAATTACTTTTGGCCGTAATGCTACTGTTATCAGTTCTAGCGCCACCATTGACGGTTCAGTTCTGCACTTTAACGAAGGTGCTTCGCCCGTGCAAGTTGTGCTGCTTCCTGACGGCGGTTCTTGCACTTTACCTGTCAAGATTGAATTGAGAAAACCTCTATTTTTTGAGGCTGGTTGGTTGGTAGAACCTGACTTGCGGTTTCGGATGATTCGCAGTTACAATGAGCGGGGTGAATGGGTGAGTTTGACTTTAATTAAAGAACGAAAAATTAGTCATTAATCCCGATCAGTTGTTGAGGATTAATAGTGAGTCTTTTGGGCGGGATAGGAGGGGAGCATCTCACTTTTGCAGCCAATCTAGAAATTGGAGTTAGGAGCCAGGAGTCAGGAGTCAGGAGGAAAGAGGAAGAAGGAAGCAGCAAGAAGAAGTGTTTTTACAAATATGAGATGCTCCCGGCTAGAAGCCCACCCCACAATAAACTTAATGTATTGTGGAACGGGCATCTTGCCCGTTCTAAAAATAGTACAAGATATCAGCACTACAAACATTTTTCAGATTTAGGAACCGGATTTTGTTTCCTGGGTTTGCGATTGAATCACCGCACTCCAGTCATCATTATTAACAGCAGCTTCCAAATCCTTAGCGCGTTCGCCGTCACTTTGGACGGCGGTTTCTAACTCTTTGGTAAGAGTGGAATCGGCCATTGCTTTGCGTAATTTCAGCTTCTTTTCCTCATAAGCTTTTTGTTCCTCAGCAGACATAGCAGCGCGGGCTGCTTGGCCTACCGTAGCCGCCCACATTTCGCTGTCTGCAGCGTTTCCAGGCGGAATGCTGCCGAGTTCGGCTATCCACATATCGCGCAAACTTTCCATTTCTTCCCGCTTCGGGAATTTGAAAGTTTGCACGCGCAGAAAAGCACAATTTTCGACACCATTTTGGGCGATATGGCCGTTGATTGAAAGCAGGATATTTCGCGAATAACCGATAAACTGAGTGTTGCGGGAAGTGTCCATTACAGCGTAAACGCCGGCGACTTTCGCGTTAGTTGCCAAATCGCGCCATGTATCGATCGCCATTATTTGCGTCCCGTCATTTTCTAATGCCGGAGTTGCAGCAACGGCGCTGTGTTCTGAGTCGGAACTGTATAAAAAGTTGTGCAGTCCTTCATGGGCGACAGGTACGTTTTGATGTTCAATTGCTACGTCTCGATCGGCATTCACTTGATTAGCTTCCATAAAACCCAATTCCTCAAAAAATGTCAACTTTACTCATTAAATCTGAAATCTTGCACCATTCTCAATAAGCTTTTTATGAACAAGCTTTTCGGCCTGTTCCACAAAGAGTGAATTTTCTTGTGGAACAGGCATCTTGCCTGTTCTTGAGAATGGGGCAATATCTTAGTTAAATCCCACTTTCAGGGGCGGGCAAGATGCCCACCCCACAATAAAGTTCTCGTGGAACAGGCCGGAAAGCCTGTTTTATTGTTTTTTTGCCCTTATATACTTAACTTGCGGCAATTTGTTGCAATTCCTCGTCAGTCAATTTAACTTCGAGCGCCCCCACAGAGTCCTCAATACTCGATACTTTGGTCGCACCGGGAATCGGAACGATGCAGGGCGATTGAGCCATCAACCAAGCTAATACTATACAGTAAACTGAAACGTTTTTTTCTGCTGCTAATTTGGCGATCGCGGGTATATCTTGCAAGCTGGTGACGCGGCGGCTTCCTCCCAAAGGACTCCAGGGAAAAAATGTCAGTTTTTCGGTTTCGCAATATTCCAGAACGCCGTCTGATTCCGGCTGTCTGTGCCACGGATTGTACTGATTTTGAACAGAGACAATTTCTACTGTATCGCGGGCGCGTTTGATTTGCTCTACAGAAAAGTTGGAAACTCCAATAAATCGAATCATTCCTGCTTCTACTGCTTCTTTTGCGGGTGCTAGGGCTGCTTCGATGGTATAAGCGGGATCGGGCGAGTGATATTGCCAAAGGTCGATCGGTTCCTTGCCGCCCAATGCTTCAAAACTTTCCCGAATTGTCTTGCGTAAATGATGGGGGTTGCCGTTGCGCGTCCAAGCACCTTGAGGCCGCATTAAGCCGCCTTTAGTGGCCACAGTAACAGCCCTAACATCTCCGTTGTATTGTTGCAAAGCTTTAGAAATCAGGTGCTCGTTGTGGTGTTTGTCGGATTGATCTTGGCAGTAGGAATCTGCGGTGTCAATTAGGGTGACACCCAAATCGAGGGCCCGGTGAATTACCGCAATTGATTGCGATTCTGGCGGCCGGCCGCTTAAGGACATTGGCATACCTCCAAGACCGATCGCGCTGATAGTAAAATTACTGTTACCCAGTTTTTTTCTTTTCATTGGTTTGCCTTCGTTTACGTGGTTTATTTCCAGTTTACATTTCAAGGATAGGTTGAGATATTACATTTATTTAACTATCTAAGTAAATAGAAAAAAATATTTTTTAGATAAGCTGTTTTGCCTTAAAAATGTATATTTCACTTCTATATTCCCCAGGTGTCAAATCCTCTCCCTCTCAAACATAATAGACAATCTAGATGTGCATCAGCTTACCTACCTACTTAACTAGCTGGAAGCGCTAGTGTAAAAGCGGAGTGCAAATTGCCAGAAGTAGCGCGAGAAACATAAAAGCCCGATCGCCAATATTCCCGCCCCTGCGAGCCAAACGATTTCACCTCTCCCCAGCATGGCTTCTGCAGGCACAGTCGTCAAGAAGGCAACGGGAACTACGAAAGTGAAGAAAAATCGATAAGCAGCAGGATAAGCTGCCATTGGAAATCTACCCGCTTCTAACAATCCTTTGAGGACTTCGGTAACGTTGTAAATTTTGACAAACCAAATGCTGGTTGCCCCTAACATAAACCATATACTGTAAAGAGTAATAGTTCCGAATAACAGCGGTATTGCTGTTAAAAAATAGTTGCCGATTCCTACTCCCAATTTGTTGGCAGCATACAGCAGCAATACGGTGCCGAAGATTAAATCTGGGATTCCCCAAGGCGAAACTGTGTTTGCAGATAGCCAAAATTGGGAATTGATGGGTTTGAGGAGTACGAAATCGAGAGTACCTTGCTGGACTCGATCGACAATACGGCTGAGATTAGGTGCTAGAAACGTTGACGAAAACCCCTGCAAAATCGTGAAAATACCGAGTACGACTAAAGCCTCTTCCCATGAATAGCCCGAAAACCTGTAGCCGGTACGGTAGAACAAAGACAGCCCAAACAAGCTGCCAGCAAGATTTCCGAGGCTACTGAGAGCCGCGAGGACAAAGTTGATGCGGTATTCTAGTTCCGCTGCGATCGCCGCACCCCAGAACAATTTCACTACGTGGAAATATCGTCCCATGTTTATAGCCATTTTTTGCCGTGTAAATACTTAAATTCCCATATTTTAAAGGTTGTGTGAAGTTAACTGCTGTACAGGCTGCTCATTTAACTATAACTTTAAATTATTGATACCGCTTACTTAAGGAGTTTTATTCACAAAAGTCATTAAGTTATTTAACAATATTTAAATAAAAGTTACGAATATTAATTTAATTCCAATATTAAACCCATAAATTTTGGCAATTATTAAGCAGGGTTCATGTTTCAACACAAAAAATCGCTGGACAGATTGGAAATACTAATAAGTTACAAGTCTTAAACTTATAAATATTTCAAAAACATCTAGCCATACCCAAACGGAACACTTAGGATGGGGCATACGTACTCAAAAGGAGTACGTAATCAGCAATGGGTAATTACATCTACAAAAGAGGGTGCGAGAAATTGACTTAACTAACAACAGGTAAGGAAAAAAAGACATGGATGCTTTAACTTTATCGAGACTGGGCGTCAAGCACACCAAGAGTGCAGTAGCCGAATCGCTGCGGATCAATACAGGATACGACATTACAAGCCCAGTCACTTTTTATGGGATTGTCAACGAGCGCTGCAATGTTAAATGCCGGCAGTGCGAGTATTGGCGGCTCAAAGAATATAAAGACGAAATGACGATCGAAGAATGGCAAAATGCCCTCTTGAGCGTCAAAGAATTTGTGGGCGAATTTTCAATCAACTTTAGCGGCGGCGAACCTTATATTAAAAAAGGTTTTCTCGACTTACTGGCCTTTGCGAATAAAAATGGCATTCACGCCGGCGTCACCACAAACGGCTATTGCATGACCAGAGAAAACGCAGCCAAAACTGTCGCTGCTCGTCCTTTTAATGTGAATATGTCAGTTGACGGGCCGAATGCAGAACTGCACGATTATTTGCGAGGTCAACCGGGATTGTTCGACAGACTTTCTAAAGGAATCGGTTATCTGCGCGAAGAACAAGAAAAACAGAACGTCCTATTTCCCATCAACGTCAAACCGACGATGAACCGACTCAATTTCCGCCACCTCCCGGAAATAGTCACCTGGGCTCAGGGAATTGGGGCGACGACGGTGAACTTCCAACCCGTCAACCGCTGGACGCCAGAAACATACGAGGAATTGTGGATTGAAAAAGAAGACATGGAGGAATTTTCACAGGTAATCGAGCGCCTAATTGAAATGAAGCATAACGGTGCTCCGATTATGAACAGCGATGAAGTGTTGCGATTGATGATTCCTCACTTTGCCGAAGAAAAAGCTCCTGATTCAACTCGTCCTTGTCGCGTTGGACTGCGGAATTACTGGATTGATACGCGCGGCGATGTGAAATTGTGCGATGAGTTTCCGGTGATTGGTAATGTGAAAAATGCCAGCGCCCGCGAGATTTGGTACGGCGAAAAAGCTCAGGAAGTCCGCCGCGATACTTTGAATTGCGGCAAGCTTTGTCTGATTACTTGTGTCTCGCAAAAGACGATTTTGGACAAGGTAAAAATGGGGGTGAAATTATTAAAAAATTGAGGTTTGAGCAGTGTTAATATTGCTTTTCTTTGTGGCGACCGGGTTTGAGCAGAAACCCGGTTTTTTGTTTATTTGTCTTCGTTCTTCCTGCCGATTTCCATTTGTTCTCGATCGCGATCTTTCTGTTCTTGTTCCTTTTGCTTGTATAATTGTAGTTGTTGGCGATCGCGCTGACGTGCCCTCTCTTCCTGTACCCGGTTCAATTCCACCTGTTTGATTTCCACCATCCCGCGAATTGTGGATATTGTCTGCGGGAAAAAATCTTGATTAGCAATCAGGTAGTTTAAGTATTTTTCAATTTGGCTTTGATATTTGCGCGATCGCAAACTCCGGAACTTCGGCAAAAACACCAGATTGTCGCCTTTAATGGACAAACGTTGAATTTTAGCATAACTTTCGATATAATAATTTTCCGCATTAATATCAACAGTATTGCTGTATCCTCGCAACTGCTGCAATTCTTTAGCACAATCAAATACTTGGCTTCGGATTTCAACTAACAATTGCTTTAACTTCGCGAGTTAAATTTCTCGATTTGGTTCCGTTTCTATTTGAGGGAAGTCTGAAAGCTTTCTTTCTAATTCGCTGGCTATTTGCTGGCCTTGGCGATCGACCTTTCCATACCAAAAAGGGGAGCGCCTGCCCGTTGAGAAAAAGACATAAAGTGCGATCGACCTTTCCAGACCAAAAATGCGATCGCACTCACATTCTCAACCAAAGATCGCCCTTCTCATTCCACTCATGGCGATCGCCCCATCACCTCTAATTTTAATTAACATCCTGTCCCTCCCTTAAGCAGGGCTGGGGGGACAGGATGAAAGGGGAAACGAGACTTAAAGCGATCGATAAACGCGATAGTTAATTTCAGGGAAAATATTATCAATCTCCTCAACCTTCTCCAACCAACCCGAATCAACTTTCCCTTCTTTCACTTCATCGTAAAGCTTGTGAAAGCGCATTAAGTGCGATCGAGTCCGCCGCACTGCATAGGGCACCATCGTCCCTGTACGCATGATAAATGCCCAGTCAGAAGATTGAGCTAGCAGCACTTCCCGCGCCGCCTGGTTCAAAGCCCGCCACTGCAATTCATCCGCAGGTTCCATGCTTCCCAACTCAATCATCCGTTCCGCAGCTTTGTGCAAGTGCGGGTAAATCCAAGCATTGGTATCGTTGAGCCAATATTCGTGGAAACCCCGGAAACCCCAACTCGACTGAGACGGGCGGCACACTTGCTGATTCCGATTTCCCCGCAAATAATCGGCTAAGTGCGTCATCTCGTAGGTATTTTGGTCGTACCAACTCTTGCGGAATAGGTAATCTAAGAACCAAGGCCCTTCGTACCACCAGTGACCGAAAAGTTCGGCGTCGTAAGGCGAAACAATAATCGGCGGACGCTGCATAATCCCGTTGAGGTGCTCGACTTGCCGTTCCCGGTTAAAAGCAAAGTTGCTGGCGTGTTCGGCTGCTTTTTCCCTTGCCCAGTAAGGATCGTACAACTGTTTATCGCCTAAACCCAATCCGCGACCGGTGATTTTGTGATATTTAATCCCGGTATTTTTCCGCTGGCCGTTGGGCATGATGTAGGGCTTAATGTAATCGTAGTCAGCTTCCCAGCCCAAATCTTTGTAGAATTCGCGGTATTCTGCCGCGCCTGGATAGCCGACTTCCGAAGACCAAACCTGCTGCGAGGATTCGTGATCCCGGCCGAAGGCGGCGACTCCGCATTCGGTGAAAATTGGGGCGTAGCTGCCGTAGCGGGGACGCGGGCGGGCGTAGAGGATGCCGTGACCGTCTGTGAGAAAGTAGCGGAGGCCGGCGTCGGCTAACATCCGCTCTAAGCCTTCATAGTAAGCACATTCGGGCAGCCAAATGCCGTTTGGTCGGCGGCCGAAGTTTGCTTCGTAGTTGTCGCAAGCTACTTGAATTTGTGCCCAAACTGCTTCGGGGTACATTTTCATCAGCGGTAAATAGCCGTGGGTGGCACCGCAGGTGATGATTTCGAGGTTGTTGGTATCTTGGTGTTCTTTGAAGGCTTTGACTAAATCTCGATCGTACTTTTCCCAAAAGTTGCGGACTTGAGAGAAGTGAGCGGCGTAATGTTCTGCTAAATAGCGGAGGTGACCGTTTCCGCTGTTGTGTTCGATTTCGAGATCCGCTAGTTCTTCGAGTTTAGCCAAGTGGTCGTCGAAGCGGTCTTGCAGCAAGGGGTCGCGCAGCATTGCCACCAAGGGCGGCGTCATGCTCATGGTAATTTTAAAGTCGATGCCGTCGCGCTTGAGCCCTTCAAAGACTTGCAGCAGGGGAATGTAGGTTTCCGCGATCGCCTCAAACAGCCATTCTTCTTCTAAAACGTAGTCGCTTTCGGGGTGGCGGACAAAAGGCAAGTGGGCGTGGAGAACGAGTGCGAGGTAGCCAATAGTCATAAAAAAATTCGGTAAGTGGGAAACGAGCGTGTCTTTAGACCTGAGAGGGAAACGGCCCGGCGGTTTGAACCGCCGTGAATCTTTCCATTACACGGGGATTGCGAGATGGGAGTGTACTTTTGTAATGTACTTTCAGTGGGACAATTACCACATCCAACCTCGCAACCGGCGATCGCATAATGTTCGCTCCTTTATGAGCCTCTCTGAGAGGGGTAATGTTAGCTTGCGCCTTAGTTAAGGGCCGGTACTATATCTAGGAAACTGATTTAACCCAATAAGTCTGTTTAATCCTAAATTTCGCTTGGCAAGGAACTAGCTTCGCATTCCCTGCTAGGCCTTTAACTCTTACCGTTAACGTAGTACGCAGATACACCTCTGGTCAACTATGGTTTAAGTCTGAGGCCCGAAGCAAGCGTGTCTTTAGACGTGGGTCGTTGACAGTGATTTGGATGCCGTAGTTATTAACTGACGCCAGTTAGGCACAGCTTTAAAATATTTTAAGATTTTATGCTGAAACGGGACTCACAAAATGCCGTGTTTTTTTAATGACCTTTCTCTAACAAACTAAATGTCAGCAAATTCTGATTTTCTGCTTGCTGTCGGATTAGGATTGCTGCTGTTTGAGAGTCTACTGGCTTTGAGAAAAAGAATCCCTGCGCGTACTCACATTTTAACCCTTTTAGTATAGATAGTTGCGAGGCTTCTTCGACTCCTTCGGCTACTACATCCATGCCTAAATTGTGGGACAAAGTAACGATCGACCGCACAATTTCGGTCGGGTCAATCCCTCCTTTACTGAAATCGAACTCACCTCCCATCCTGCTAACAAAAGAGCGGTCTATTTTTAAGGTATTGGTGGGGAAGCGGTGCAAGTAGGAAAGCGATGAATAGCCGGTGCCGAAGTCGTCAATGCACAAGTGTATGTTTCGGGTTCTGAGCTGCACCAGCATTGCTGTTACTGATTCGGAATTTTCTATGAGTACGCTTTCGGTAATTTCTAGTTTTAAACTGCTGCCATCGAGGTTAGTTTCTGCGAGAACTTGGTCGATGTATTCGATTAAATCTGGCTGAGAAAACTGTTTGACAGAAATGTTGACGCTAACGCTTAAGGGGGGATTGCTGGGAAATAGCTGTTGCCACTGGCGGATTTGGTGGCAAGCTGTGCGAAGTACCCAGCGGCCGAGGGGTACGATCAAGCCGGTTTCTTCGGCGATGGTGATGAATTCGCCGGGGGGAACTAAGCCGCGTTCTGGATGCTGCCAGCGCACTAGAGCCTCAAAACTGGTAATTGTGTTATTGGCGATCAACACGATCGGCTGGTAGTGAATAATAAATTGGGGCGCTGCCGATAAGGGAGGTAAGACTGATTCGCAGGATGGGGGAAACTCTTCTTCTGTGGCCGGCTCTCTAATTGATTCGATCGCCCGCCGCAGGTCGTTTTCTAGCTGCAACAGCCGCAAAGCGTGGGCGTGCATGGAACTGTTGAAAACTTCGTGTCGGGCTCTGCCGAGTTCTTTGGCGCGGTACATTGCTGTGTCGGCGTCGCGCAACAGGGTTGTCGGTTCCAGGTATTCGCCAGAACTCAAAGCTATACCGATGCTGGCGGTGATAAATACTTCGTGTCCGTCTAGAAGGATAGGGGTGGTGATTTTCTTTTGCAGGCGGTTGACAATGGTGGTAGCTTCATTGATGCCCTCGATGTCTTCTAACAACAGCACAAACTCGTCTCCTCCGAGGCGGGCTACTGTATCTCCGACCCTCAGACAAGCTTCCAGACGCCGCGCGATCGATACTAGCAGTTGATCGCCGATGGCGTGGCCGAGGGAATCGTTGACTACTTTAAATCTATCTAAATCGAGAAACAGCACCGCAAACAAGTAGTCTTTGCGCCGTTTTGCCATCCTCAGAGCGTGTTCGAGCCGATCGGTAAATAGCGATCGGTTAGGCAATCCGGTGAGGGCGTCGTGAAAAGCATCGTGCAGCAGTTGTTCTTCGGCGAGTTTGCGCTGAGTGATATCGTGACAGTTAATCACGATTCCCTCGACTGCGGGATCATACAGCAAGTTGGTGGCTACAGCTTCTACATAACACCAGGAACCGTTGCGGTGGCGGACTCGGTACTCAACTGGGGACAGGCTTCTTTTGGGGTTGTCAATGGCTTTGTGGAGGGTTTCGGTGATCGTGGCGCAGTCGTCGGGGTGAACTATTTCTAAGGCGCTGCGACCGATCGCCTGGTGGGGCGCGTATCCTAAAATTCGCTTGACGGAAGGGCTGATGTAGCGGAAAATTCCTTCGGCGTCGAGAATGATCGTGATGTCTGTGGCGTTTTCAATCAGCGAGCGAAATCGCTGTTCGCTTTGGCGCAGGGCTGATTCTGCTTGTTTGCGATCGCTGATGTCCAGGGCTACTCCGTCTATAATTACGTCGCCGTTTTCGTTTTTGGAAAATTTAGCGCTGTCTTGCACCCACTTGACCTCCCCTGATCTCAGAACGATGCGGTACTGCCGATCGCACGGCAGAAGAGTCGCTCTTGATGCTGCTACACGGCTGTCAAACGAGCTTTTGTCCTCTGGATGGATGATTTCGGTCAAGAGTTCCGGGTGCGAAATCACTTCTTCGGCCCCGAACCCAGTAACTTCGCGCACGCCTGGACTGATGTAGGGCATGGAAATTGTGCCGTCTGGATGCAGCACAGTGCGGTAGACTGAGCCGGGAATGTTGGCTGCCATTGTGGCTAGCTGCTGCTGGATGCCGCAGACTGCTGCTTCGGCGCGCTTGCGTTCTGCGAGTTCGGTTTGGGCTTGTTGGTAGAGTTCGGCTTGGTGGATCGCGATCGCGCACTGATCGGCTATGGCTGTGAGTAGCGACAGTTCTTCGACGCTCCAAGAGCGCGCCCGATCGCACTGATAGAGGCTAATTCCTCCCAAAAATGACTGGTGGTAGAGCAGCGGCGCGATCGCGACGCCGCGAAACCCTACCAACTCTGCTGATTCTTGCAGGGACGGGCAAAGTGTCGATAACTCGTCGATTATCTGGGTTTCCCCGGCCGCTAGCCCGGAGCGGAAGTGTTCGGCCACTTTGCAATTTAGCCCGACGAACCGTTCTCTGTCGGCTGCTTTGCTGATATAGCGAATTCTGATGCCGCCTTCAGCATCTGGCTGCAAGATGGCGCAGGCGCTGATGTCTAAAGCTTCGTGCAGTTGATCTGCGGTGGTTTGCAGCACTTCGTCGAGTACAAGGGTGAAGCGCATGGCTTGGAGGATGCGGTTGACGATCGCTTCTCGCTGAGCTTGCCGCTGAATTTGGGCGATCGCTTCTTCTTGCTGGCGCCGCATTTTGTATTCTTGGAGCGATCGTTCTAAGACTGTTGGCAACCTAAACAGTCGCCCTTTTAATACGTAATCGGTCATTCCGGCTTTGATGCACTCAACTGCCGCTTCTTCTCCCAAACTTCCCGTTACTAAAATTAAGGGTATGTCTTGCCCTAATTCCTGCATTAATTTCAATACTTCTAAACCGTTGAAGCCGGGGAGGCGATAATCTGAGAGTACAGCATCGTACTGGCAATTTTCTAGCAGTTTTCTGCACTCGGTTGCTGTTTCGGCAGTGTCGCACTTAAAATTTACCCCCCCCGCTTCTAAGGCGAGCACTATTAATTCCATATCTTCTGCCAGGTCTTCGATAATCAACAATTTTAATGTTGATTCCGCTACCATTTTTAGTAGATAGTTGGTTTGATTTATATCTAACATAAGGTATTGGGGATGTTTTTAATTGGTTATTCGTGTTTTTGCTAGTATTTTTTTAGACTGAGTTTGGTTGTTAATTTTATCTCGATATTTTTAGTTATTTTTAGCAAAATCAATTATATACTCTACTCGCAAGACCTTTATTTAACACCGGTAGTCGAGGGCTGACCGAACCGATTGGGCATCATCCCAATTTTTAAAAGAGCGTTTTTTAGGAGTACGAGCCTCTTGCACAGCCAAGCCTAGATCTTTGGCTTCCATCTCTGACAGGGAACACTCCTGTGAAAGCAAAATTCAGATGCTCTCACCGATTGTGACTTATTTAAGTGTATAAGAGTTTGAAATTCAGAATTTAAAACTCTTATAGATTTAACTTACGAATCTATATTACCGTTTGAGATTGTTTGCCCTAGTTTAAAGTAAAACGTGGCCCCTTGACTAGGTAGGCTTTCGGCCCAAACCGTGCCGCCGTGGCGGTGAATAATCCGCTGGACGATCGCCAAACCGATGCCCGTACCTTCAAATTCTCTCTGGGAGTGCAGCCTCTGAAAGGCTCCAAACAGGCGATCGGCATATTCCATCGGAAAACCCACCCCGTTATCCTTGACAAAAATCGTCCCATCAGGTAAACCCTCAATAACTATTGTAGCCGGAGTGCGGCCACGGCTGAACTTGACGGCGTTGCTAATCAAGTTGCTGAACACCTGTTGCAACAAGGTTGGATCTCCCATTACCGTCGGCAAATTTCCGACGGCAAATTCAACGCTGTGGAGAGTTTGGGCCGGATCTGCAACGGTTGGGGGTTTAGTCAATTTAATCGCATTTTGTACCAAACGGCTCAGATCGATCGGAATTTGCCTCAACTCGGTGCGACTCACCCGCGACAGGGCGAGCAAACCGTCAATCAACAGGCTCATTTTTTGGCTGCTGTCTTCAATTATTTCCATGTAGTGAACTATTTTGCGATCGCTCAAAGCCTCAGTTAATTCTAGCCGCTGCTTCAACGCTTCTACAAAACCTGAAATATGTCGCAAAGGTGCGCGCAAGTCGTGGGAAACTGAGTAAGAAAAAGATTCTAATTCTTGATTGGCAGCTTCTAATTGCTCTGTGCGTTCTGACAAAGCTTGTTTTGTCTCTACCAACTCAGTGATATCGCGAGAAGTGCCAATTAAAGCATAAACCTCGCCGTCGAGATTTCTCAGGGGAATTTTAAAAGTATCGTAGTAGGAATGGACACCGGAAATCACGAATTTTTCCTGAAAGTGCAGAGTTTGCCCTGTTTCAAATACCTGCCAATTTTCCCGGCAAAATCGTTCTGCGAGTTCGGCGGAAAAACATTCAAAAACTGTTTTGCCCTGCATCTCTTTGCTGCTGTTGAAACCGCAAATTTTGGCAACAGTTTTGTTGACAAAAGGCTGGCGCATATTTTCACGTTCGACCACAAAAATGCGATCGGGCAAAGCATCAAAAAAAGTCTCTAATTCTGCGGTACGCTGCGCGACTTGAGCTTCTAAAGTTTCGTTGAGTTCTTTGAGTTCAGCTTCTACTCGTTTGCGTTCAGTGATATCTTGACCAATGCCGATACAACTGCCGTCGGAAAGGTAAACATTTGCCCAAGAAGTGTCGATAATTCGCCCGTCTCTAACTTGTGTTTTGAAATCGCTCCAGTTCTGAGTGGCTGCTTGGACTTCATCCAAAACGTATTGACGGTATTCTGGCTGCGGATAAAATTCTACCCAAATATCCCGGTTTTTGATTTCTGTCAAACTCCAGCCGAGCACTTGTTCCCAGTGGCGGTTTACCCAGTTTACTTCACCGCTGCTGCCCAAGAATGCGAGCATGACTGGTACGTTATCGAATATAGTTTGCAGCAGTTCTTTTTGCTGTTTTAATGATTCTTCGGCTTGTTTGCGATCGCTGATGTCGAGTACGGAACCGATAAATTGCAAAATTTGTCCGTCTGGGGTTCTTTTGAAGATTGTAGAGCGCTCATGCACCCAGCGCCATTCCCCATTTTTGTGTTGGATTCTGTAGTCTCTCTCATCCGTTTCAGAGGGATTTCTGCTGTGTTTTAGTCGCTCCATACCTGTAGTTAGCTTTAACCGATCGTCGGGATGAACTAAGTTAGCGACAGCACCTATACCGAAATCTTGCCATTCTTTAGCAGTGTAGCCGAGTATGGCTGTGACAGATTCATTTGCATAAATATTTTTGTTTTCTACTGCATCGTAAATGTAAAGAAAGTTGGGGATAGTTGTCAGGATACTCTCTAAAAGTTGTTGATGTTTTTGCAGTGCCGATTCTGCCTGTTTGCGCTCGCTTAAGTCCAGCACAAAACTGACACCTAACTGCTTCGTGCCTTCTAAAAATGTGCTGCCCAGCATCACCGGAACGCAGCTCCCATCGGAGCGTAAAAATTCTTTTTCAAAGGGAATGACCCTATTTTTCTCCCTCAGTTCGGCAACTTTTTCTGTATCTATACGCACGTATTCTGGCGGTGTCATTTCTTGCCAGTTAATTCTTCCGGCAAGCAGGTCGTCCCGCGTATAGTTGACCGTGTTTAAAAAAGCGGCGTTGGCATCTATAATGGGGCCGTTAATGTCCCAAAAAATTAGACCAATCATGTTAGAATCAACCAGGGCTCTAAATTTGAATTCGCTTTGTCGCAACTGAAATTCGACTTTTTTGAGTTCTGTAATATCGCGGGCGATGGATAAAACTGTTTCTACTGAATTGTCTTCAGCAAATTCGGGAATGACTCGACAGTGGTAATGTTTTATGCCCTCGGGAGTAGGAAACTCAAATTCTATGGTTTCTTGTTTGCCGGTGTCAAAAACTTTCAAAAAAGTCTCGTCCCACAGGTTGCACAAGTGCGGTGGCATTCCTGATTCTCTGTTGCTCTTGCCCATCAATTCTGCAGGGGGTTTTCCGGTTGCTGATTCTACTGCGTGGTTGATGTAAAGGTGGCGGAATTCTCGATCGAACCTGGCGATGATATCGGTCGCATTTTCCGCTAGGGTGCTGAAAGCTTGTTCGCGCCGGTGCAGTTCTTCTTGAATGCGGTGGCAATCGGTTATGTCTCTACCAAAAGATAGAATTGAGACTACTGTTCCCGATTCATCCATGAGTGCAGAATTGTACCATTCGCAGTAAATTATCGAGCCATCTTTGGTATAGTTGCGGTTGCGGCAAACGTTGCGGGTTTCTCTGCTGTCTAACAGTTGATTTGTGACAGCGCACACTTCCTCGAAGTCTTCTTGATAAACTATTGACCATTGGTGCCAGTATTTGCCAATTGCTTCTGCTGCACTCCAGCCAAATAGCTGTTCTGCCATTGGCGACCACCGCACTACCCGAAAATCCTTGTCCCATTCTATAACTGCCATTGGCAAGTTTTCTAGGTGAAATTCCCGTCGCGAGTTGGCTTTTTTTATTTGAGTTTGAAGTTGCTGGCGAAGTTGCTTAGCCTCGGCCAAGCGGTCGCTGATTTCCTGTGTGTTTGCTGAGCCGGCCTTGGCAATGTGAGCAATGGTTTCTGCTGTTTGTTTTTCGAGTTCGTTCCAAGCGAGTTCGAGGGCTAATTCCGCCTGCTCTAGCTCAGTGATGCTGTTGTGAAACAGTTTGGCACTTTCAACTGGAATTTCAGGCATAGTTTTGACACTTAGGCAAGTGTTAGTTTGAGAATGCAAAATTAAAGCTTAAAAATTAAAAATATGTAATTTCCTGTTAAATTATACATTTTTAATTTTTAGTTGGTGCGCGGAGCCGATCGTTGGAGGCGGGCGGCGTTATTAAAAACTGCCACTCAAAGGATTTGGCGTGCAGATCGATCGGCAATTGTGGTGGATCGATCTAAAACTCTCCTGCGTAAGGGAAGGGGGTGGGCCGGAGCTGGCGCTAAATATATTTTTGCACAGGGTTGTTGTTTGGGGGCGATCGCAAGGAGAGCGGCGTGGCTGGGGGCGTGGGTCGATCGCAAATTTGTAGCAGGGGGTTGCGTATGCCACTCCCGATTCGTCTCAACTTAACACGCTTTCCCACAGTCGGGCAGGGGTTTAAACCAGCCCGAATGCGGGTTTGAGGGGCTGGTTGACACCAATGAAACCGCCCCTACCTACAAATAATCTCCAATCACTTTGGTCAATAAAAAGCTAAAATAAAATCTCAAGTTATTCAGTCTTTAAAATTGCTTATGACTGCTGCTGCACCCTCTTCGATAAAAAACCAAACTCAGTACGAAGCCATTATCGGTCTCGAAACTCATTGTCAATTGAGTACGAATACTAAAATTTTCTCCAGTTCTTCTACAGAATTTGGCAATGCTCCAAATACTAACATTGACCCAATTTGTATGGGAATGCCTGGAGTGTTGCCAGTCTTAAATAAAAAAGTGCTGGAGTATGCGGTGAAAGCAGGGCTGGCTCTCAACTGCGAAATCGCACCTTACAGTAAGTTTGACCGCAAGCAATATTTCTATCCCGATTTGCCGAAAAATTATCAAATTTCTCAGTTCGATTTGCCGATCGCTACTAACGGTTGGTTAGAAATTGAACTGGTGGACGAGACGGGAAATTCTACTAGAAAAAAAATCGGGATCACTCGCTTGCACATGGAGGAAGATGCCGGAAAATTGGTTCACGGCGGCAGCGATCGGTTGAGCGGTTCTACTTATTCAATGGTGGATTACAACCGCGCCGGTGTGCCTCTAATCGAAATTGTTTCGGAACCGGATTTGCGATCGGGCGCGGAAGCTGCCGAATACGGTCAAGAATTGCGCCGGATCGTGCGCTACATCGGTGTTGGCGACGGGAATATGCAGGAAGGTTCGCTCCGGTGCGATGTGAATATTTCGGTGCGCCCCGTGGGCCGAAAAGAGTTCGGCACGAAGGTGGAAATTAAAAATATGAACTCTTTTAATGCGATCGAACGGGCGATCGATTACGAGATCGAGCGGCAAATTCAAGCTGTGGAAAATGGCGAAACCATCGTCCAAGAAACGCGGCTTTGGGATGAAAACAAGCAGTGTACTTTCAGTATGCGGGTTAAGGAAGGTGCGAGCGATTATCGGTATTTCCCGGAACCGGATTTGCCTCCGATCAAAGTTTCGGCCGACCAATTGCAGGATTGGAAAGCTCAACTGCCGGAATTGCCTGCCCAAAAGCGCAATCGCTACGAAACTGAGCTCGGTCTTTCTCCCTACGACGCGCGGGTGCTGACTGACGACAAAGCGGTGGCGGAGTATTTTGAAAAATCGATCGCCGCCGGTGCTGTGGCTAAACAAGCTGCGAATTGGGTGATGGGCGATATTACTGCTTATCTGAAAAATGAAAAACTGGCGATCGCAGAAATTCCTTTCCAACCGCAGGATTTAGCCGAACTGCTGGGGCTAATTGATGCCGGTACGATCAGTGGCAAAATCGCTAAGGATATTTTGCCGGAGTTGCTGGCCAACGGTGGTTCGCCTCAGAAGTTTGTTGAGAGCAAGGGTTTGATTCAAATTTCGGATACTGGGGCGATCGAGCAAGCGATCGATGCGGTGTTAGCCGCCAATCCCAAGGAACTCGAACAGTACCGAGCCGGTAAAACTAAGCTGCTGGGCTTTTTTGTCGGCAAGGTGATGAAGGAAACGGGCGGCCGGGCTGATCCCAAACTGACGAATGAGCTGCTGACGACGAAGCTTAACGCCCCAGGCTAAGCAATCGTTAAGGGCGTCGTGTAGCAGATACAGCGGCGGGCGATCGGTTTTTCCTGAGCTCGCCGCGATCCCTGGATGGTAACTTTATAATTAATATACATTTCTTTACAACATCTTCACGTTTGGGGGTGACACCCCTCATCCCGATCATGTTATATTGTGTTATGTAGATGCACCCTGATGGCAGAGAGAGTTACTTAGGTAGCTCTCTCTTTTTTTGGTCTTTTTTTTTTGTACGGACGTGAAAATACGGATGGGGGAGAGGGGGATTGGCCATACCGCTTCCCGATTACGGATTAGCAATTACCGCTTTGAGTCGATTAATATCAACTTTAGTTATTAACTAATTTTGACATTATGAGCGAACAAGCTAGCGAGCTAATCAAGCAGGGGATTTCGCAATATCAGGCGCGTCAATTTGAGGCGGCGCTGGGTTCTTGGCAGGAAGCGCTGGCGCTGTATCGCTCAATGGACGATAAGCGGCGATCGGGTGCGGCGCTGGGTAATATGGGCGTAGCTTACGAAGCGCTGGGAAATTATGCTCAGGCGATCGACTGCTACCAGCAGCATTTGGTGTTAGCGCGGGAAATTGGCGATCGCCGGGGCGAGGCGAATGCTTTCGGAAATCTGGGCAATGCTTGCTGTGCTCTGGAGGATTTTTTTGGTGCTATTGATTACCAGCAGCAGCGTTTGGCGATCGCGCGGGAAACTGGCGACGGGCGCTCTGAGCTGGAAACTTGGGGCAATTTGGCGCTAGCTTACGATGCTAAGGGAGATTTGCCTGGTGCGATCGAATGTTATCAGCAGCAGTTGTCGATCGCGCGCGCCAGCAAGGACGATCGCATTGAGCGCAATGCTCTCAAGAATTTGAAGCTTGCTTACAAGTATTTAGCAGATTACGAGAAGGCTAACCAGTACCGACAGCAGCAATTGGCGATCGTCCGGCAACTGTTTTTAACTGATAAAAATAAGAGTTTTGTACACCTTGCAGAAACAGTTGGTTTGAATCCGGTTGAGGATTTTGCCGGGGCTAATTTAAGCGGTTTTGACTTGCACTACGCTGATTTTAACGGTGCGGATTTGCGCGAAACCAACCTCCGAGGCGCAGATTTGACTTTGGCCGATCTCAGCGGTGCTTTGCTGAGCGCTGCTATTTTAATTGATGCTAATTTGTGCAATGCTAATTTGCGGGATGCTGAACTCAGCAGCGCCAATTTGAGCGGTGCTGATTTGCGGACAAAGCTGCCCCGGGCGAATTTGAGCGGTGCAAATTTAACCAACGCCAATTTGAGCAGTGCTTATTTACCGAATGCGATTTTGGTAAATGCAAATTTGACCAATACTGATTTCAAGAATGCTGATTTAAGTGGTGTTAATTTGAGTGGTGCGAATTTAAACGGTGCTGATTTGAGCCGCGCTGATTTGACAAATACAGTAGTGGAAAATGCAAAGTTTTTTTGTTGTTTGGGAATTTCGGAGGCCATGAAGGTTGAATTGACGGCACGGGGCGGGATTTTTGAGTAGAATTAATTGGAAAGGTTGGTAATTGTAGAGGGTAAGAAAAGCTATGACTGCCGTAACTGCAAAACGATTCTCGATCGCCGAATATCACCGTTTGGGAGAACTGGGATTTTTCGCCCCCGATGACCGAGTTGAATTGATTCGCGGAGAAATTATCCTCAAGGCTACTAAAAGTACGTTTCACTCTGTTTGTAATTCGCTACTGTTAGAAGAATTGTACCCGCTGCTGCGAAAAAGAGTGATCGTGCGCGGTCAAGAACCCATTATTTTGTCTGATGATAGCGAACCAGAGCCTGATGTTGTGATTGCTCGCAATCGAGCCGATCGTTATTTATCTTCTCACCCGCAGCCTGCTGATATTTTGTTGGTAATTGAGGTTTCGGATTCTACGTTGAAGTACGATCGCACAACCAAGTTGTCTCTCTATGCTGAGACTGGGATTTCTAATTATTGGATATTTAATTTGGTTGATAATCAACTGGAAATGCACAGCGAACCTTATCAGAAACAAAACGGGAGTTATAGTTATCAATTGCAACGGGTTGTTTTGCCAAATCAGACGGTGGTAATTCCGGGTTGTCGAGAGTTGTCTCTTGATTTGTCTTCGGTATTTCCAGCCTAGGCTTCCTTCGATGATATAATGCAAAAGTGCGATGGCTACGCCCCGGCTTGCGCCTACGAACCCTTCACCAAAGTAGCACTATGACAGCTAAAACTCTCGCTCCACCGGAACAAATTGTCGAGCTATCGGGTATCAGTTGGCAAACCTACGAAGCTTTGCTAGCCGAAATTGGCGATCGGCAAATTCGACTGACATATAATCGCGGCAATCTTGAAATTAGGGTACCTTCTCCAGAACACGAACTTTACAAAAAAGTAATGGGTCGATTTGTTGAAACCCTAGCAGAAGAATTGGAACTCAACATTGCCCCCCGGGGCTCCACAACTTTCAAGCGTCCTGAACTTAGCGGTGTAGAACCTGATGAATGTTTTTACATCCAAAATGTTAGTGCAGTTAAAGGCAAAAAAAGAATCGACCTGAATCAAGATCCGCCACCGGATTTAGTGGTGGAAATTGATATTACCAGCCGTTCGGAAAATAGCTTGCAGGTTTATGCGGATCTGGGAGTGCCGGAAGTTTGGATTTATAATGGGCTGCGACTCAGAATCAACAGATTAGAAAATGGAGAATACGTTGAGGGCGAGATCAGTTTAGCATTTCCCAGCTTACCGATATTAGAGATTGTCAGATTTTTGGAACAAGCAGAAACAATGGACTATTTGGAATTAGTGAAAGCATTTCGGAATTGGGTAAAAAGCCAAATTCAGCAAAATCAATGACTTGCGGATCAAATTAAACAAAATTTACAATTTTACCCACAAAAAAAAGCTGTATTGTGATAAAATAGAGATGATAAACTAATTTAAATATCAATTACAGGCTGGTAGTGCCAGCAATTCTACCCGATATGCGATCGCTAGAGTCTCACAACAAATACCCAGATTGCTTGTGGATGCAATTAGAAGCAATTCCAGTTCCATCGGTTGCACCCCAAACCCAGCAGCTCGACATTCACTTGAGCCTAAATTTTAACGAGCATTGGGAACCCCTGCTCGGCGGTCGCGTCAAATTTGGTCTGCAAGGCGGGACGCTCAAACTCTATCTAGAAAACTGCGAAATACCCGTAGCATCACGTCAGTTAGTGGGTACTTTCAAGCTTTTGCCAATAGAAGAAACCCTGCCCATTCAAAGTAGTGCAGAAATTTTAGTGACGGAAAGTCAGCGGGGAGTTCAGGGCGGCGAGAATGCGAAAAAAATCAAGGAAACAGAGAGCATATTTTGTCACGTTTCCACAATCAGCGATGATACAACGCCAGCTTGGATTTTTGCAGTAGAACAAGGCAAATCAGTATTAAAAGGTTTGCTAAAAAGTGTTAAGCTGGGAGAATTAGCTGCCAAAGAATTTCGGATTGCAGCGGCTTTTGAAGTTGCTAAAGAAGATATTAATCTCACAGATGCTGAGGGTTTGTGGCCGCACGAAATCACGCCAAATCAACATTCGGTTTTAGAAAGAATCCTGACTATATATCTGCAAACACATAAACTCCAACCTGCTCTCAGTTGGGCGCTATTCTCCTACAATTTACCTCCGGTTGAACCGCGCGAAGTGGAGATTCTCCCGGAAGCTGAATCGGAATTGCAGGAAATGGTCGATCGCATTATTTCCGCTGAAACCGACGACTTTGTGGAGTTGGCAAAAATCGCCAATCTCAATCCAGCACTAGATTTCGCGGGTAGCACCTTGCGCGGAACGACTTTAAGTGCACTGGATTTTAGCAGCGCAAATCTCGATCGGGTAAATTTCCGGGGTGCAACCTTAAACGATGTCGATTTCAGCGACGCCAACCTGCAAAAAGCCAAATTCGGCGGTGCAGATTTGAGCGGCGCTTTCTTAGGAAATGCTGATTTAAGCGGCGCAGATTTGCACAAAGCAAGTCTAGCTTTAGCTAACCTCAGCGGTGCCAATTTGAGCGGCGCAAATCTGCTGGAAGTGAACTTAACAAATACTAATTTCAGCGGTGCGAATGTTGAGTCAGCGAGGTTTGGGAACAATTCAGGAATGGATGAGGAGATGCAGGTGAATTTACAGCAGCGAGGCGCAATTTTTGAGGAGGTTTAGTCGGTAAGTGCGAATCCCCTTCATCTATCTGCGTCCATCCTCGTTTATCCGCCTGCATCTGCGGTTCAAAAAGAGCGATCACCCTGAAAAAGAGCGATCGCCCTCCCAAAGAAATTATCCTTCATCCTCCGACTTTACAGGAGGACGCCCAGAAATCACAATAAATCCCACAGATTCGAGAGTCATGTGTGGGCGGCGAATACCAGCTAAAACCGCTTGACTCAACAAACTTTCTGTACTGATTTCATCCGCTAAAACCGATTCTAAAAGTTGTTCGGATTTAGAAAGTCGATTCAATCGCAATTGCAATTGATTCACCCGGTTTTCGAGTTGGATAGCAGCAGTGACAGCAGATCGATCGCACATTTCCACAAAAGCCGATCGCCCGCGCAGCAATTCCTCCGATACCACCCGTCCCTTTTGACAAAAATCATCCCATTCTAGCGGATCGACAAAACTGTCAATCAGCGAGGTGCGATTTTTCGACAAATTGTAATCCCGATTCGGCCCGCCTTTCCCCTTATAAGCCCGCTGCAAAATCGCCAGAAGTTCCGCATCTTCCACCAAAGACATTTCTTCGCTGCGAGCATCTACAAACACAGTTTCAAAAGTTGGGAGAAACAGAGCATCAGCGCGGCGCTGCAAAGCTTTCAAGTTGTAATTTTCGATGTTTTGTGCTTGCAAAACTTGCTCAGCCGGCTGCACATCAGTCTGGATTGAATAATTAAACTGAAAGCCGAACCACTCCTTCCCAGACGCAGCATCCCAACTTTCATCATGCCGCCACATGGCAAAAGCTTGACCGCGATCGTCCCAGCGAATATAAGAGCCAAGTGCATCGATCAATCCCTCACCAATTCGGTAAAGAGCGACATCCGCATTCTGATAAGCAATGCGGCGATTGTAACTACCATATTGCTGACAATAAGGAATCAATCGGGTTCTCAAATCGTTCGACGGAATCAACGTTTTTTGAGTAGGTTGATAGCGCAGCAACCCCGATATACTCGGATGTTCGATTTGTTTGAAGTGAAGAGCTTGACACAACCAACCTTCGGCAGCCCGCTGCATTTCTTTATGCTTAGCATCGCAGTTGTCGAGAGATTCAAAATACTGAGATGCGCTGTCATCCAGAGTATCTATTTCATCGAGAACGTACTGTTCGTCTATTTTGATTTTCTCTTGTTCGATTTCAGTTTTAATCGCTTCAATTTCGCTGGATAAGCCCTTGCCTCCCTCAGCAAACAACTTTTCTTCGAGTTTGAGAAGTTTTTCCTCAGCATAAAACTGAAGGCTGGCAATAGATTTGTTGAAGATATCAAACCCATCTTTTAAAACTTGAAACCAAGCTTCGTGGGGACTCTCCGGCAAATCCGGGCCTGCAAACAAACAAAATTGCACTCCCATTTTGCTACCAATGCGATCGACTCTGCCGAGTCTTTGTTCTAACTGATGGGGAAACCACGGCAAATCGAAGTGAACTAACCAATCTGTCACTTGTAGATTTACCCCTACTTCTGCCGATCGATCGCACACTAAGATAAAACAATGCGGTTCAGTCTTAAATCGCTTGAGACTAGCCTCAACATCATCAGCCGATTTGCTGGTGTCATGGCTGGCGATCGCATTTTTACCAAAGATTTTCGCTAAATTTTCCGCAATCTCTTTACAAGTTGCCGTAAAACTGGTAAAAATCACAATTTTCGGGAAACGCTCGCCCGGAATCGGTCGTTTAATTTGCTGTTGAATTCTCGACAGCAAATCGCGAGGTTTGCTGTGATACTCGCGCGGAACCTTCAAAGCCACTGCCAGAAATCGCAGAATGGCGATTCGTAACAAACTTAGTCGATCGAGTCCTTCCTGGGGCTTTTCCAGGGTGTTGAGCAAGGTTTCTAGTATTTCCCTTTCTTCTGGAAACAGCGCCGTTTTGGTCAAAATTGCTGTGTCATTTTGTCCAAATTCGCGATCGAGTTCTGGAGTCGATTTTTTCTGCAAGCGAGCTTTGACAACCCGTTCTAAAACATTCAGCCAAGTACCAGAAGCGCGGAAAAACAGCAGAAAAATTCTCTGATATTCGCTCGACTTGGGAGCTACTGTGCGCCATTTATCGAGTACGGTTTGAATTTCCGACCACTGTTCATCATTCAGATCATACTCAGTTTTGGGGACAGCATCTCGATCGAAAATCACATCTTCTACCGCATCCCGGCGGTTGCGAAGGATGCGACGGTGCAGACGGTAAGTATCGCTAACGTGAGTGCGAATAGTTCGGACAAGCCGAGCCTGTTCTGCGGTGTCTTTAGTTTTCAAACAACTTTCTAACTCTGTTGCTAATCCGATTAAATAATCATCTTTGGCAAAAAGGGTGCGGAGTTGAGCGAGTTTTGTTTGCAAAACAGCAGGCTTGGCATTTTCTCGAAAATCCAGCAAAGCGCGACCGATTTCTTGACGGTTTTGCACCTGTTCTTTGAAATTTTCCAGGTCATCAAGACGGTAAGTTGTGGGATCTAGCAAGTGCAGCATCGTTAGAAAATCTTGCTCGTGCCCGATAACTGGCGTTGCAGATAATAACAATACATTTTTGCTTTTCTGAGCTAGTTTCTGACAGAGTTCAAACGACTGCTGCTGAGTGCGATCGCTCGAATTGGCCATTGCAGCCACATCATGCGCTTCATCAATAATCAGAAAATCCAGGTTAGCATTGCGGCTAATTTGATTGATTTCGCTAACAGCAACAAGCTGCACTCGGTCAGCAAAATGAGACAAATAGAATTTATTTTCCAACTCCTGCCGCCACTGTTCGAGCAGGTATTTCGGAACAATTACCACCGCGCGTCCTTGAGGTTCATCTAGCAGAAATTGGCGGAGAATTGTGCCGGCTTCTACTGTTTTTCCTAGTCCTGGTTCGTCGGCTAATAAATAGCGCACGATTGGGTCTTCTAGGACGCGCCGGACGACTTCTACTTGGTGCGGATAGAGGTCTATGTTAGCAGAAATTAAACCCGTCATGCCGCGGCTGACGGCCCGCTGTTCGATCGCAGATTGAACGAATGCCAATCGGCGATCGTGAAAATACGGCGTTTCTTGGCCTTTGACTGCTAAAATGTCGATCGGATCGGCGATCGGGATATTGCAGCGGACATACAGTTCGGTTTCAACAGCTTGCAAACTTTGGCTGTCGGGGAGGTCAATTTCGTACTCTAATTTATCTTCATCCCAGTCATAAACTCGACCGATAATCCATCTTTCCTGAGTGGTACTCCAGAGGTAGCAGCGGGTTTGGCGCTGAAGTCTCGCTTCTTGCAGCAAACCCAAAGGCACAGTTTTGCGGATGCGGTTTTTAACTGAGCAAAAATATTCAACTTCAGCATCGGTACGCGATACCTCGACAACTTTTCCGACTCCCAAATCGTTTCTGGGCGATCGAACTAACGAACCAACATCAATCATAATTTCAGCCTGATAATACTTACTAGAATACAGTAAATCTTTTCCAGTTAAAAATTTTAGCAAAATGCGATTTTTGCCTGCGTCACTTTTCTAGTCAAGTGACAGTCAATCTAGTATTCTGAAAACACTAAGTTTAGCATGGTAAATAACATTTTGGTAAGTGAATAAATATGCTAGCAGCGAATAAGAATAAGTAATTACGAGGCAGGAAAAACAACCCCTGGATTACCGGATTCCCATTTCGGATATTTCTGCATAACACTGGTATAAATTTCCGACTCTGTAAACCCTGCTAACCAAGCTTGTAGCGGAGGCCAAGGCTGTTCATTGAACCAAGCTTGGTCGGTATGAGCGAATTGACGAACAAAAGGTGCGATCGCCATATCAGCCAATGCTACATTGTTACCAAATAAATATTTAGTGGCGCTTAACTGTGCATTGAGTTTGTCCAGCAATAAAGAACCTTCATAACGATGTACTTGGGCATCAACACCGGGATAACGATCGGGGTACTTATAACGGTCAAGATGATATTTAAATCTATCATCAAATAGAGCGATTAATTCCAGCATTTCTGTAACAGAACCTTGCTGTGGCAGCAACCATTTTTCAGGATCATGTTGTCTCAATGCCCACAACATAATATCGATACTTTGATCGAGTACCCGCCCGTCAACATCAATTAATATTGGTACTGTACCTTTGGCAGATACCTCTAACATTTCTTGGGGTTTGTCTCGCAAAACAACTTCCCGTAACTCACACACCCGATTGCTAACCATTAAGGCCAAGCGCGCGCGCATAGCATAGGGACAGCGGCGGAAGGAATACAAAATCGGGTATTTTGCTGACATATTATATCAATTCCGGTTGCACCGGAATTATTGTTGACTGTTGACTGTTGACTGTTGACGGGCGGGTCGAAAAACTGAATGGTTGAGTGTTAACTGTTGACTCGATTTTATTATTCCGATGCAACGGGAAACGATATAATTAGTCGATCGCACGATCGGGTTTTTCGGGTCAGAAACCCCGTTTCTTCGTAGATTTCTCGTCGCTAAACAAGATTTTTCGCAGAAACGGGGTTTCTTTAAACTTAGTGAATAATAATATTAGTCGATCGCACCATCTGCTTTTTCCTTCGCATCGTAGCGCGCGCCTATATGTACTTGGTTGCGACGCTTAGCAAGCTCAATCTGACGTTGACGTTCAGATAAGGCTTGTTTTTTGGTTTCAGTTTTGGAGTCATGACAATGAGGACAACTCACACCAAGCACAAATAATTCAGAAGCCTTATCCTCCTGACTAATCGGGTGACGACAACCGCGACAAAGTTCATAGTTACCTGGCTTTAACCCCTGACCAACAGAAACCCGTTCATCAAAGACAAAACATTCACCTTCCCAACGACTTTCTGCTTCCGGCACCGTTTCCAAATATTTTAAAATTCCACCTTCAAGATGATAGACTTCCTCAAAACCTTGAGTACGCAAAAAAGCAGTAGATTTCTCGCAGCGAATACCACCCGTGCAAAACATTGCCACCTTGGGTTTATTGCGTAAAGCAGTTTCCCGCAGCACCCATTCAGGTAACTCAGAAAAGCTTTTTGTTTTTGGATTAATAGCGCCTTCAAAAGTCCCCAGAGATACCTCGAAGTCGTTACGCACATCAACCACGACAACATCGGGATCGTCAAGCAGCTTATTCCACTCCTCCGGCTTAACATATTTGCCAGCCATGAGGCGGGGATTAATGTCTGGTACTCCCATCGTGACTATTTCGCGCTTCAAGCGTATTTTCAGGCGGTAAAAAGGTGCTTTTTCCGAGAAAGATTCCTTGTGCACGAGATCCGCAAAACGCGGGTCACTACGCAAGAATGCCAGCACTGCGTGTACGCCCTCCGACGGGCCGGCAATAGTGCCATTGATGCCTTCTTGGGCTAGCAAGATAGTGCCTTTGACGTTGTTGTTGTTGCAACAATCGAGTAACGGTGCTTTCAGATCAGCAAAATCCGGTAGTTCAACGAACTTATATAAAGCAGCGGTTAAGAAATCAGCCATATATCGAATGGATAAGAGTAATTAATTTTCATAATTAAATTATATGAAAATTCAGTCAAAGCGGACGGTGGGACTCGAACCCACGAGGTTCAGCGGAATAGGTAAGCATCACTCATGCAACCCGATAATGGCAAAGGGTTACATCCTCCGAGCTGATTTTTGTATCCAGTTTGGTCTCCAAATTGTCTCCAAAGTGCTAACGTTGTCCTGTCGCTTTTGAAATTTTACCATGACCCATACGTCTAGTAGAGGTGCGGAATGTGGGTTGAAAGCACAACGCAAAAAGTCGAGGGCTGATTTGGCGGATATGGAAACTGTGCTGGACGTATTAGCAGAGCTAGGCGCTTAACCAAAGCCATATTTAGAGACACTCCGAATACTCTCCAAATTGTCTCCAAATTGTCTCCAAACAGCCCTCAAAAACCCTGTGTTTGTCTCCAAAAACATCCTGTGCAACCACAGAGACCCAGCCCTAGAAACGCCAAAACCCTTGATTCCTCAAGAGTTTTAAATAGTTTTTTCGCAAGCGGACGGTGGGACTCGAACCCACGACGTTCAGCATGGGAAGCTGACATTCTACCACTGAATTACGCCCGCGCTTAGTGTTTTTTACCTGTTTTCACCTTCTTTGACTGGCGAGGCGGAGCGGTAAAAAACGACTAGAAAAACATTGTACAACTATTTTCGGATTTTGAGTATAGCATTTTGATAATCAATTTTGGCCGATCGCCGATCGCACAACGGAGCCATGATACTACGGCAGACGAGCCAATTGTCATCGCGGCCAAAAGCTGCCACTAAATCAGCAATCGCCTCGCTTCCGAACATTGACAAAGAGTTAGTGGCTTCGGATCGCACATTCCGATCGCGCGATCGCACTACATCATTTTTAACAGCGCAGCCATTGAGTCCGTAGTTTGAGTCTGCCGCCATCCCATCGCCACCAACGATCGCACCCTCAACTCCCCATCGTTCACTTTCCTCAGCAACATCGCTAGCGCCACCGCAGAATCGCACTTTCTCTGAACCGTTACCTCCGGCAGCCTGTCTTGAGAATCCGAACTTTGCAGCGCTGCTTGGATTTCCCTAAATTCCCGAAGCCAATTAAAATATATTTTTGTTAATTTTATTTAAAAGTTTAGCAAAGATTGCCGGATTGTGGGAAAATTAACAAAAATTCAGTTATTAGATTCTGTCTGCAAATTAAGAGCCTCAAACTTCAACACCAGAAGAAGTTTAACCAAAAATTGCTGAGTTCGATCAATATTGCCAAGGGCCGATCGACGATACCCTGGAAATGACTAAAAAGTTAAAAATGGCCCCACAAGCAGTGATGAAACACTTATAAAATTATCCAGAGATAGTTTACATCGACGCGCCGCCAGCGAATTTGCGATGCCACAACCTGCCTAAAAACGAAATTAATTGCCCTTCTGTAGGGCGTTCTGTTTTTTTAAGTTTATCTACTTAATTGTACTGTTTTCTTTCCCCGCAGCTTCTCCCTAGCCCCACTGCTTGAGAAGGGGGTAAAAGATTCGGGTTTGAAGTTCCTTGATGAGTGGGCTGATTTAGGAGAACTGGACTCTGTGGCGGTCAACATTCATAGAAGTGCTACGATCGCAGAATGTAGTAAAATTACTATTGCTCTACTTTCAACAGTACAATTAGTACCATTTCTGACGGACTTCAACCCTCACGATTGTCCCCCTTTATCAAGGCAGTATGGCTCTCAATAATAATAATAATAATAATAATAATAATAATAATTTGAAAATCGCTGGCGCAGAATACCCCTGATCAATATATCCCCAGGTAGATGCCTGACCTTTAATTTTATTATATATATTATAAATATAATAAATATAAAAATTTCTCATCATAATATTTACTCAAACAGCAAGATAGGGGGTATAAAAAATGACTAAAAAAAAGAATTCCAAACAATCTCAACCTCAAGCTGATATGGATGCTGAAGGAAAGCAACAAAACAATCAAAACAAGTTATTTCCAGTCGTCGGAATAGGAGCCTCTGCGGGTGGATTGGAAGCCTTTAAGCAATTACTCAGCCATTTGCCGATCGATACCGGCATGGCGTTTGTAATAATTCAGCATATGTTGCCGACTCAGGACAGTATGTTGGATGAGATTCTGGCTCGATCGACCCAGATGCCCGTGCATGAGGTAAAAGATGGGATGCCCATAGAACCGAATCAGGTCTACGTCATCCCCCCGAGTTTCAGCATGACCATCGATCAAGCGGTGCTGAAGCTAACGCCTCGCGGCAAAACATACGGGGTATTTATGTCCGTCGATATTTTTCTGGTTTCCCTCGCCACAGAACGCGGGAACCAAGCCATCGGCGTCGTTTTGTCCGGGGGCGACGGCGATGGTGCCCAAGGATTAAAAGCGATTAAGGCTGCAGGTGGTATTACTTTTGCCCAATGTCAAGAATCGGCACAAGTCAGCAGTATGCCGAACACTGCGGTGGCTACGGGTCAGGTAGACTTTACCTTGCCACCGGAAGAAATTGCCAGGAAAATAGCAGAGATCGGCCGTCATCCCTACATGGTCGATCTACCTGTGGCAGAATCGACCACCAGTGAAAAACCGATCGAAAGTAAAGATGCGATCGCCACCATTTACAGTTTGCTGCGCGCCGCTACAGGAGTTGATTTTACTCACTACAAACAAACCACCTTGCACCGGCGGATGCAGCGACGGATGTTGCTGTACAAGCTGGAACGGATCGAGGATTATGCCGAATATCTCCAAGAAACCCCGACAGAAGTAACGGCGCTTTATCACGATATCTTCATTCATGTCACCAGCTTTTTCCGTGACCCCGAAAGCTTTGAGGCTTTAAGCAGCAATGTTTTTCCCGAAATCGTTAAAAATAAATCGTCGAAAACACCGATCCGAATTTGGGTGGCCGGCTGTTCAACGGGTGAAGAAGCTTACTCGATCGCCATCTGCTTGTTAGAGTTTTTAGGAGATCGAGCTACTAATCTGCCGATTCAGATTTATGCGACAGACATCAGCGAAAATGCGATCGCCCAGGCCCGCCACGGCTTTTATACGCCAGCCCAAGTCGCGGATATTTCACCCCAACGGCTGCATCGGTTCTTTGTCCAAGTCGAGGGCGGATACCAAATCGCTCAGTCGGTGCGAGAACTCTGCGTCTTTGCTAAACACAACCTGATCAGCGATCCGCCGTTTTCCCGGATGGATTTGATCACCTGTCGGAACGTGCTGATCTATCTCGGCCCGCCTTTGCAGAAAAAGCTGCTGCCAATTTTCCACTATGGGCTTCTGCCCGCGGGCTTTTTGCTGTTAGGCACTTCGGAAACGGTTGGTGACTTTTCAGAATTGTTTACGGTATTAGACAAAAAGAACAAAATTTATACTAAAAAACTGCTGTCGCATTGGCTAAGCATGGATTTAACTCGTAGCAACTATCCTGCGACAGCCATCAACCCTCTACCGCTGGTGACGGAAAGCTTAAACGAAATCGAAATCGAGAGACAGGCCGATCGCATTGTTTTGAATCAGTATGCGCCTGTCGGCGTCGTAATTAACACAGCCAGGGACATTCTGCAATTTCGAGGACAGACGAATGCCTACTTAGAACCGTGTCCCGGTAGGGCTAGCTTGAATTTGCTGAGAATGGCAAAAGAAGGATTGCGCCTCGAACTCCGCACTGCAATTGAACAAGCATCCCAGCAGCAGTTGCCGATCACGCGCGAAGGCGTGCAAATTAGAGAAAGCGAGATCGTCCGCCAGGTCACAATTAATGTGATTCCGTTCCCACCAGGCGCTGCCGCAAAAAACTATTTTTTAGTTTTGTTTCAAGACGAGCCGCCGATCCCTGCAATGCCTGCTGCTGTAAACAATGGTAGAGTCAAATCCGATGTTTTAGAGGGTGAAAGTTTGGAGATTGCGAGGCTGCAACAAGAACTCCAAATTACAAAAGACCACCTGCAAACGATCATCCTAGAACATCAAGCCGCTAACCAAGATTTGAGAGCGGCCAACGAGGAAATTTTGTCGAACAACGAAGAGTTGCAAAGTACAAATGAGGAACTCGAAACCGCAAAAGAAGAGATTCAGGCAACCAATGAAGAACTGAACACAATTAATGACGAATTGCAGCGGCGCAATGTTGAATCAACTCAGGTGAGTAACGATTTACAGAATCTGCTCAGTACCATCAATATTCCGATTCTAATGGTGGGAGGCGACCTGCGAATCCGCCGGTTTACTCCCGCAATCGAAAGCATCTTCAACTTGATTTCTAGCGATATCGGGCGGTCTTTGAGCGACATCACTCACAAGTTGATAGTGCCGGAGTTAGAGCCAATGATTTTAGAGGTGATCTGCAGCCTCAATATGAAAGTTCAGGAGGTTCAAGATCGAGAGGGTCGTTGGTACGATCTGCATATTCGACCGTATCGGACGATCGACCACAAGATTGATGGGGCTGTGGTGATGTTGGTGGATATCCACGAGTTCAAAATCAGCGCCCAGCAGTTGACGGAAGCGAAAAATTACGCCGAAACGATCGTAGAAACCGTGCGGGAACCGTTGCTAGTGCTGGATCTAAACCTACGGGCGATCACCGCCAACCGTTCTTTCTACCAGACGTTTCAGGTGATGCCGATCCACACTGAGCAACACTCGATTTTCGATCTCGGTAACAAACAGTGGAATATTCCTAAGTTGCGATCGCTCCTAGAAGAAATTTTGGCAGGAAAGACCGAGTTTCACAATTTTGAAGTCGAGCATGACTTTGAGCATATCGGGCATAAAATAATGCAGCTCAATGCCCGCAAAATGCCTCCGATGGGCGATACACAGATGATTCTGTTGGCGATCGAGGATATCACCAAGCAAAAACAGTTGGAGACAGAACGCAGCCTTCGGATGCAAGAACAATCGGGTCGTGTGGCTGCTGAGGAGGCCAACCGCGTCAAAGATGAGTTTTTGTCCGTCCTCTCTCACGAACTGCGGACGCCGCTCAATGCGATGATTGGCTGGGCACAGTTGCTGCGCCTGAAAAAATTTGACGAGGCTAAAACCGAGGAAGCGCTAAAAACGATCGAGCGCGCCGCCAAAGCACAAAACCAGCTCATCGATGACATATTAGACGTTTCGCGGATTACCACAGGTCAGTTTCGGCTCAATGCTATTGCACTTGAGCTGCATCCACTGATTAAAAATGCGATGGAGGTGGTTCGTTTGGCAGCAGAAGCCAAAAATCTTCAAGTTGAATCCCGGCTAAGTCCTTTAAAAGCAAGCGTGTTGGGCGATCCAACCCGCTTACAACAGGTAGTGTGGAATCTACTTTCAAACGCGATTAAATTCACCCCAGTCGGAGGAAAAATTGAAATCGCATTAGACTACATTGATGGCATGGCTCAAATCCAAGTTAGCGATACTGGTAAAGGCATTCACCCTGATTTTCTCCCCTATGTGTTCGAGCGCTTCCGTCAGGCGGATAGTAGCTACTCTCGCAGAGACGCTGGATTGGGGCTAGGACTCTCGATCGCCCGTCATTTAGTAGAACTCCACGGCGGTACTGTTTGTGCAGAAAGTTCAGGTGAGGGACAAGGGGCAACGTTTACCGTGAGATTGCCGCTACGAACAGATATCCCACAAAGTTAGACGCTGATATTAGACCTCTTGCAAAAATAATTAGGACGGGCAAGATGCCCGTCCCACAAGAAAAAATAACTCTTGTGGGATGGGCATCTTGCCCGTCCCATCAATTGATGAAAAGGATTTTTGAAAGAGGTCTATTTACCCAAGACATAATTGATATCAATTCCGGTTGCACCGTCCGTGATTGTTGACTGTGGATTGTGAGTCAAAAAAACTGCAAATTGCCCTATATTTGTGGGCAGCTTGATTCGACTTTATCAGGACGATGAAGATCGGATTTGATATCATTCCGGCGCAACCGCAATTGATATTATTTCTCATCTTATCTCGCGATCGGATATCGTTTCCGGTGGCATCACAATAATAAAATCGATTCAACAGTCAACAGTCAACAGTCAACAGTCAACAGTCAACAGTCAACAGTCAACAGTCAACAGTCAACAGTCAACAGTCAACAGTCAACAGTCAACAGTCACCCTCAACAGTCAACAGTCAACAATGATTCCGCTGCAACCGGAATCGATATAACTATTTACCAACCTTAACCTGAGCCCCATCCTTAAGAAAACCAGCGCCAGTAACAACCACCCGATCGCCCGCCTTCAAACCCTTTTTAACCACCACCTTAGCAGCAGTCAAATCACCCACAGCACCCCCGGAAATTTCCCCGAGTTCAACCGGTTGAGCCTGCACCTTGTCCTGGCCGACAAGTTTGTAAACCAGAGAACTGCCATCTGATTGCGGTAAAATAGCTTTAGCGGGGACTTTCAAACCTTGAGCCGTTGCCGTCGAAATGGATGCGCGCAAAAACATTCCCGATCGCAAAAACTCGCTTGTTGGCAAATCAATCTTCACGGTAGCTTGCCGATTTTGCGGGTCAACTAGCGGCGAAATCTCTCGCACAGTTCCTGACAACTTAATCCGCTTGTCCGAGTCAGAAGTAATTTGGACTGCTGTTCCCGGCCGCACTTGCGAAACCTGAGTTTCCGGCACTTTCAATTGCAGTTCCAGCTTGTTGCCGCGAATAATCGAAAAAAGTTTTTGACTTCCCGAAGAAACATCGCCAACTCGACCAATTCTTTCAGCCACAGTGCCACTATCCGGCGCTCGAACAATTGTTTGTTCTAGTTGAGTTTGTAACTGTTTGACTTGTGCATCATTGCTGCGGACACTTGCGGCGTTATTTCCGACATTTGCTCTCGCACTGCTGACACTAGCTCCGGCCGTATTCACTTTAGCACGAGCGCTGCTGAGAGCCGCTCTAGCCGTACTGATATTAGCTTCAGCAGTAGCTACTTTAGCAAGAGAAGATTGCACTTCTTCCGCTGCTTTATTCTGTTCTTGCAAAGCTGTATTCAAGTCAGCTTTAGCTTTGTTCAAGTCTTGAACAGCAGTCTGCCGCTCTGTCTTGCGTCTTTCTAAATCTTGCTTACTAATTACTCCCTGAGAAGCCAAATCTTGGGTGCGATTTACTTCTCTTTGAGCTTGATCTAATTTAGCCTGAGCGGAGGCAATGCCGGCTTTAGCTTGAGTGACACCGGCTTTAGCTTGTTCCACACCTGCTCTTGCCTGCCCGACGCCTGTTTTGGCTTGCGCTGCGTCAGCGATGGCTTTTTCAACGCCAGCTTGGGCTTGAGCGACGCCGGCTTGGGCTTCTTGTTGGGCTGACTGAGCTTGCTGCACCTGAGCTTCCGCTTGTTCTACCGTAGAATTGGCCGATTGTACTCCCGCAAGCGCTTCGGCAATTTGCGATCGTAATACCGAATCGTCCAAAACCGCCATCGTCTGACCTTTTTCTACCACATCCCCTTCATTCACCAACACCTGCTTGATTTGCAAACCGTTGGCTTGTGGCAGCACCGGCAGTAAGTCATAGGCTGCCACGGTGCCCGTCGCTTCCAAAGTTTCACCCACCTGGGCAGATTCCACCGACGCCACTGTCACCGCCGCAGCCGTCGCCTGCTGGTTTACCGATGGAATTGGAGCTGCCGGAGGTGAACTCTGCTTGCCCCCAGTCAAGTTTACTGCTAGCAGCGTTGCAGCCACGCCAACCCCTGCGCCCGCCAACAAGGCAGGCCACCTGATTTCTTTGCGGGGCCCAACTTCAGTTGCTTCTGGTTCCCAAACCTGTTCCTGCTCGATTTCTGGAACTTCCAGCGCTACTTCTCGTTCATCTTCCTCGGCGGAGAATTGCCAGCGAGAGTTGTCTGAGACTTCACTTTCAGCTACATCCACTGCTGATTTCCTGTCGCGCCCGCTCTCCACGGGGGGAAGGGGTTGCTTTTCTTCGGCTTCTGAAAAAACTTGATTAGTCACGGTAGTTCCTCTCGCCAGTATGAGCCTTTCCTTTTTTTTATATTGTAAAGAAAGATTACGATATTATTTAGTTCATTTTAGCGGAGGGCATCTAGAGTAGCGCTTCCTCCTTTTGGGTGAGTGTTGCGCCGTTTCACCCTACAATGGCGATTTTGATTAAATTATGATCAAAGTTTGTGCGATCGACATTTAATTTGATCTGCCTCTGGGGCATACTGAATATGAGTGTGATTCGCGATCGTGGAGTCGATCGGGCTGGCATTGTCTCTCCGCAAGTGACTTGGCCATCACCTATCTATCAATGCTCAGAAAAGTCAGTATAATCTTGAACAGATTATTCCTAATCTATACTCTCATGTGTTTACTGTATAATACGGCACATCTGCTGAAAAAATTGTGCCACTTTATTTAAAAAAAATCAAAATGAATACTCTCTTTTCTCCCCTCCAACAGTTTCTAATTACTTGGCTGCTAGTGCTAGTAACGGGATGGTTTACCCTAACTGCTGTCAGTTATGTTGGGGAACTGGTCAGCATTTTAGTAACAGCGGGACTGATTGCATTTTTATTAAATTATGCAGTAAAAAGACTGCAAGTATTTTTGCCCCGGGGAGTAGCTGCGGGGCTGGTTTATTTAACTGCGGGTGTGATAGTAGTAGTAATCGGTGTAACTATTGTGCCGCCGGTGTTCAACCAAGCGAGCCAGTTGGGGGTGAGGTTGCCGGAATTGCTGGAGTCAGGGCGGCTGCAGCTAGGTGAATTTCAAGCCTGGAGTGCCGAGCGCAATTTACCGTTTGACGTGCAAATATTGGAGCAGCAACTGTCAGCTAGAGTCCAGGGACAAGTCCAGGCGATCGCCGGTACGGGTTTAGGCTTAGTTGTCGGTACTGTTAACTGGTTTGTGGACTTAATTTTTATTGTGGTGATTTCTTTTTATATGCTCCTAGACGGGAAAAGAGTGTGGCAGGGTTTGACCAGCATTTTTTCCCCAGACATTCGCTATGTTTTAACAGAGACTTTGGAGCGAAACCTCCAGCGATTTGTATCGGGACAGTTATTGCTGGGACTATTTATGGCCATCTCGCTAACTCTTGCTTTTTGGTGGCTGCAAGTTCCGTTTTTTCTGTTGTTTGCCGTCTTTATAGGATTGACGGAAATAATTCCGTTTATTGGAGCAACCTTGGGAATTGGCACTGTTAGTATAATTGTAGCGTTTATTGATTGGTGGCTGGCGCTGCAAGTGTTGGTAGTGGCGATCGGTCTCCAGCAAGTCAAGGATAATTTAGTAGCTCCCCGAATCATGGGGAATCTCACCGGATTGAGCCCGGTAGTTATTTTCACAGCTTTGCTGTTAGGAGGTAGAGTAGGAGGCTTGTTAGGAGTGATCCTGGCAATTCCGCTCACTGGGGTTGTAAAAAGTATAGTAGAAATTGTACTCAATCCCAAATTGCCTCCGCAAACAGGCTCGTTTTTCTACAATCCTTTTAACGGCGAGGAATTGGGGAAAATACCAGAAGAGGAAACTAAAATAATCTTAGTCGGAGAAGAACAAAAGTAGTCTAATTTTTGTAGGAACTAATTAAGTTAGGAAAACTTTTATAAGTCAGGAATCAACTTTTGGCTGCTGAGTCCATTAAGAACAGACTAAAGTCTCTACAAAGAACTTTAGTCTTTATTACTAACCCACTTAAAATCTCCAACCCCAAAACTTATGAAATGGTGGCAAAATCTTAGAAAAAATCCTCTAGCTCGGTTGGGAGCCGTGCTACTGTTAATTTTTTATACAGTCGCACTTTTCGCCGAATTTGTGGCCCCTTACGACCCCTACGACTCTCAATTAAACGCTTCCTTGCTGCCGCCGACTCAGATTTATTTAAGCACCCCAGACGGGCGCTTTATCGGGCCCCACGTTTATCCGACTACTCAGGGCCCAGTGGATGCGAATACGGGCGCTCGCGAGGTAATTGTAGACTGGGAAAAACCCTCTGCTCTCGGTTTGTTTGTCACAGCTTCCCCCTATAAATTTTTAGGATTTTTGCCTTTCGACAGGCACCTGTTTGGCACTACAGGAGAAGCTCAAATTAACCTTTTAGGCACGGATGAACAAGCTCGCGATCAATTCAGTCGCTTAGTACACGGCAGCAGAATTAGCCTCAGTATCGGTTTAGTTGGCATAGCAATTTCTTTTCCATTGGGATTGTTAATTGGAGGAATATCTGGTTATTTTGGCAGTTGGATTGATAGTATTTTAATGCGATTTGCAGAAGTATTGATGACGATTCCCGGTCTTTATTTATTAGTAGCGCTAGCAGCAGTATTGCCACCGGGATTGACAAGTGCTCAGCGATTTATATTGATTGTGCTGATTACTTCATTTATCAGTTGGGCGAGTTTAGCGCGGGTGATTCGCGGTCAGGTACTGTCAATTAAACAGCGAGAATTCGTGCAAGCGGCGCGGGCAATGGGTGCTAATCCAATTTATATTATTGTCCGCCACGTGTTGCCACAAACTGCAACTTATGTAATTATTTCTGCTACTTTGGCGGTTCCGGGTTTTATTGTGGCGGAGTCGGTTTTGAGTTTAATTGGCTTGGGAATTCAACAGCCCGATCCTTCTTGGGGAAATTTGCTATCTCTGTCTACTAATGCTTCAATTTTAGTGTTGCAGCCTTGGTTGGTTTGGCCTCCGGCGATACTGATTATTTTGACTGTTTTGGCGTTTAATTTATTGGGAGATGGGTTGCGGGATGCTCTCGATCCGAGAAGCATTCAAAGGTAATTGGGAGTTAGTAATTTCTCGTTCCCAGGCCGAGCCGGTGTAACAGTTACGCGCCCTAATTTTGCAGATTAACCGGCAAGCGAATGGTAAAAGTAGAACCAACGCCCTCCTGACTTTTTACTGAAATATTGCCGCCCATCATGAGGCAAAAACGCTGGCTGATTGCCAGTCCCAAACCGGTGCCGCCGTACTTGCGCGTGGTGGAAGCGTCTGCTTGAGTAAAAGGTTGAAAAATTTGCTGCAACTGGTCGGGAGTCATCCCAATTCCTGTATCTGTACAATGAACAACTAAAAATTCTTTACTAGCAATTGAATATTGAGAACTTGCCGCAGGTTCAGAAGTGTTTTCTTGTTTAGCTTCGCTACTGTTGCCCGCACTTTTTTCTCGGCTGGCTGTGAGGGTAATTGTACCGTTTTGAGTGAATTTGGCAGCATTGCTCAGCAAATTTAATAAAATCTGCTGCACTTTGGTAATGTCACCGTGCATAGTGCCGATATTCGTAATTCGATCCAAGTTTAGAGTGTTGCCGTTTTTCTCAATTAGCGGCGCGGCGGTGGAGGCGACATCTTGAATCAAGGCGGCGATGTCGAAGGTTTCTAAGTAAAGATCCATGCGACCGGCTTCGATTTTAGAAATGTCGAGAATGTCGTTAATTAGCGATAGCAAGTGTCGGCCGGAAGTGCGGATTTTGTCTAAATCTGGGGTGAGTTCATCGTAACCCAATTCTGCGGTTTCTTCTTGGAGCATTTCGCTGTAGCCGATGATGGCATTCAGAGGTGTTCGCAGTTCGTGGCTCATGTTTGCCAAAAATGCGCTTTTTGCGGTGGAAGCGGCTTCGGCTGCTTCTAGGGCGAGTTGCAAGGCGGATTCAAAGACTTTGCGATCGCTAATATCCTCGACGCTGCCTTCATAGTAGAGTACCTTGCCGTCGCCGTCGCACACTGCACGCGCGCTTTCGGAAATCCAAATTACACTGCCGTCAACGCGGTAAACTTCTGACTCAAACCCCGAAAGTTCTCCGAATTCTTCCATCACTCGCATAAACTTTTCGCGCTGCTGAGGATTGACGTAAGCTTGGTGTCTGATGTTGGTGAGATTTGATGTCAATTCTTCGGGAGTGGCGTAGCCGTAGATGCGGGCTAAAGCTGGATTTACGCTCAAGAAGTCGCCTTCGGGGGTTCTTTGAAAAATGCCTTCGACGGCATTTTCAAAGATGCTGCGATATTTTTGTTCTGCTTGACGCAAAGCGATTTGTGTACGATCGCGCTCGCTGGCTTCGATCGCCAATGATACTAAATCTGCCAGGGAAGCAGCAAAATTTTGTTCTTCTAATGTCCAGTTGCGAGTAGTTCCCACTTGTTCGATACAGATGACTCCCACTGTTTGTCCTCCCAGTCGCACCGGCGCATCTAAGGTTGATGTAGTACCCATTGGTGCAAAGTAAGATTCCACAAATTCTCTAGTTCTAATATCTGAGAGAGCGTCCCTGGCTGCGATCGTCCGGTGTTCTTCCAAAGCTTGAAAATAAGCTGGATAGTCGGCTGCTGCGAGTTCATTACCTTGGGAATGCTGGTGGTTGCTGCGGCTAAATTGGTCGATACATTGCAGTTTCGATCGACTCTCATCATACAGCCACACGCCAGCTTTTTCTGTCTGTAGGGTATGAGTCGCCGCTTCGGTGATTTGCCTCAAAGCTACTTTTAAATCGCCTCGATATAGCGCTTTATTTCTTGCCAATTCTACCAAAACCGTATTTTGTTTGAGCAATTGTTTTTGCCTTTGGCGTCGCGCCGATTCGGCTCGCTTCTCTTCGGTAATGTCGCGGGCTACCACAATGACGGATTCTTCTGAAAGCGGTGAAATGCTGGCGGCAAACCAAAGTTCGCGATCGTCAATGGTTAAATCGTACTCAATGCTGACAGTTTGCTGAGTATCTAAAGCTGCTCGGATGTGGTTGAGAAGATAGTCGGCTGTAGCTTGCGGGAACACCTCTGTGACTGTTTTTCCAACTAATTCTTCGACTGGTTTGTAGAGCAGAGAAAGATTGGTGGGCGCGATTTTTAAATAGCGCCCGGTGGAGTCCGCAACTATAATTAATTCGTTCATAGCTGCAAACAAAGCCCGCAATTCTGCTTCGGCCGCTTCGAGTTCGGCAGTCCGCTCTGCTACTCGCTGTTCTAAACTAGAGTTGGTTTGTTCTAGGGCAATAAAAGACGATCGCAGTTGTCGGGCCATTTGATTGAAAGACTGAGCTAGAAGGCCGAGTTCTTTGACGCCTTGAACTTCGACTTCGCCGTTTAATTCTGCGGAGGTGAAGTCGGATGATTCGGACATTTTTTTTAAAGCTTTGGAAGCTTCCAGCAATCGGGTAATCGGTTTGACAACCCAGCGAGTGGTAAAAATTCCGAGTGCGATCGCCAGTACGAATGCAAAAAAGCACAATAAGATAGTTGTGCGAGTGTTGGCGTTAATTTGCTCCATAAAGTCTGCTTCCGGGATTGCCACTACAATCAACCAATCGAGCCCGCGGCCGTCTTGCAGGGGAGCAACGGTAATGAATTGACGTTTGCCGTCTATATCAAAGGTAAACTGTCCTTGGCTGTCAATTTGTTCAAAACTGCCAAATCGTTTTTGCAAGTATGTGGAAGACGATCGAATTAGCAAATTTTTGCTCTGTGTCGCCAACAGCCGTTTTTGTCCGTTTTTGTCGGTGACAAAGGGCAATTCGTCTGTGGAACTGGCGACTATTTCGCCGCTGCGTTCGATCGCGAAAACTTGTCCCGACGGGCTAATTTTGATGCTTTTGAGAAAATCGCTGATTTGAGAAAGAGTCAGGTCAATTGCCAATACCCCCCGCAGGTTTCCTGTTTCATTGTAAATAGGCATCACCGGCGTAATGCCGAGAACTGGCGGGGCGGCGAAGACGTAGATGGGAGACCAAGTGGCTTTTCCTGACTGTTTGGCAGCTTTGTACCACGGTCTAGTACGGGGGTCATAGGCAACGGTTTGGATTAGCTCAGTGCGATTTCCTTGGCTGTCCAGGCGATAAATTTGGCGGTTTGGAGCGGTTGATTCGTCTCTGATATATACTAAGTTTTCTGCTTCTCGCCTGAGCAAGAGGAATTTGCCCTGTTCGTCGCCGTAGTAGATGGTTGTAGTTCGATCGCTCAGCTTGGTCTGGTTCCACAAATAGCGCTCTAAGTTGGGGAAGTCTTCCGGATCTAAGTTTCCAGAGGCGATCGCAGCAGTATTCATTTGCAGAAATAAATGAGACACATCCCCAAAACTGCGGAAATTTTCTTTCGTCCTCGCTGCGACTTCCAAGCTTAACCTAGTAGCAAGGTCATTGACGGCTTTCTGGCCGTTGCGAAACGACAGCCATCCCGTCACGCCGACTGCTACGGAGATTTGCACCACCAGGGGTATCAACAAAACTAGGCTCAGGGACATCTTGGGCGAGCTTTTCATCAGACAACTGTTCAGACTTTTCAATAACATCAATATTCTGACACCTACCTAGTTTACGTATCGTTTGTCGTTTATAAAGATGCCCTCGATATAAGTTACAAAATTGTACAGCAATAGTGAAGTGGGGTAGCCGATCGCTCAAAACAGGGCTGAGGTTTCCACCGCTACTGTAAAAACTGGTAATATTAATCATGCCACTACTGGCCAGAATGTGGCGATCGCTCTGCAGACTCCCGGTCAAAAAGTCATACCCCGTAAAAAAAGCAACTTTAGGCTCCAGATCCTCACCCTGGTTGTCCTCAGTCATTGCCAATTATTCAATTTTTTAATCTAAACTTTTAAATCTAAAATAAGCTCACTTTCTCCGGGTGGGCCTTGTCTTCCTTAGACCTGCTTAATAAAAATTTGATTTTATTTTTTTCTACAGTGGCAGGACAAATGTAAATTCTGTGACAATCTGATGTTAAAAAATTTGCTATTAATAAGATAAGCGGCCCAAATCCCGATTGACTACAAAGAGGATAATTGAAGCATCTGCATTCCATCAAAAGCAGCCAAGTAAAGCGTTTTTGGCTTTTTTGGACGCTCAACATTGGGGCAAAATAATACTTGTGGAGGATGACATGAACTATACATTTGAAATCCTGGGCGTATCTCCAACTTTAACATTTTTTAACCAGCAGCAGGAATTGCTGCAACAACAGCAGCCGTCCGGTGTAGAATACTTGGCAAACCGGAAGTGTACTCTTGATGCGTTTGTGGCATCCGTAGAGACAGTTTCTCCTAACCGAGGCTGGGATGTCGATCGAGTTGTAGACACCGTGATTAGTTTCTGGATGAACAACTCCGATAGCATCCAGTATTGGAGACACAGGCTGCAGGATGCCGGCAGCGAAAACTTGTTAGTAGCCAGAGTAGGCGATATCAAGTCTTTGCAAGCCGCCTTTGAATCGCTGCTGGGCGAATAGGAAAATCGCCAATTGCGAAAAAGTCGATCGACTTTTTCGCAAAAATCAACTCAACTGTCTATTAGCAATTCCCAATTCCCCTGATTCGCGACAGGAAAGTCGCAGATATACAATATCTGTTTCTGCCATCTTCTACCTTCCATCTGCCTGATGCCTTCAACATCTGATTAATGACTAATGACTTCGCAATTGGCAATTCCCAAATATTATGTCTCGTTCCAAAGCCCTGCAATCTTATATTTTTCTCCGCTTGCTCCTCGCACCGCTAATGTTGTGGACAATCACCACAGCAGTATTTTTGCTGCTGCGGGCCACTCCGGGCGACCCCATAGATGCCATTCTCGGCTCACGAGCTCCCGCAGCCGCCAAAGAAGCAATGCGAACCCAACTCGGCCTCGACGCACCCCTGTGGGAGCAATATCTCAAATACATGAAAGACTTGTTGAGCTTTGACTTGGGAACCTCCATCACCACTCGCGGACAAACCGTGTGGCAAATTATCGGAGATTATTTCCCCGCTACAGTGGAATTAGCAGTTTGTAGCATGGCCATAGCTTTAATTGTCGGCATCAGTATCGGTTCCTTAGCAGCATCCCGCCCCAACACTATTTTCGATGCTGTCGGCCGTTTGTTTGGCATTATCACTTACTCGCTGCCGGCTTTTTGGGCTGGCATGGTTTTGCAGTTGATTTTCGCAGTGCAGTTGGGATGGTTTCCCTTGGGAACTCGCTTTCCCGTGACATTCCCCGCTCCCGAAGGCTACACAGGACTATACACTATTGACAGTCTCCTGAGTGCTAACCCTGGTCAGTTTCTCACTTCTTTGCATTATTTGGCACTTCCGAGTTTGACGTTGGGGATTCTTTTGAGCGGCATTTTTGAGCGCATTGTCAGAGTGAATCTCAAGCAAACTTTGCAAGCAGATTATGTCGAAGCAGCTAGAGCCAGAGGCATTCCCGAATTCCAGATTTTATGGGCTCATGCTCTGAAAAATGCGCTAATTCCGGTGATTACTGTCTTAGGATTGACTTTTGCTGCACTGTTGGGCGGTGCTATTTTAACAGAGGTTACTTTTTCTTGGCCGGGGTTGGCAAATCGCCTTTACGAAGCGATTAGCTTGCGGGATTATCCAACTGTTCAAGGTATTGTGGTATTTTTTGCGGCAATCGTCGTAATTGCCAGCATTGTAATTGATATTTTGAATGCTTACATCGATCCGCGAATTCGGTACTAAAAATATCACGGAAGAAGGGAAAAGGATGTGCGAATGTGTCACTATGGGCTTTTTCTACCTGTCCTTTCTGCCTGCGCCAGATGTTTTAGCCAGCGGTCGCCCTGTAGAAGCAGTTGTCCAAAAGATCGATCGGCTTTTAGAGTGACGACACTTAGCGATTAATGAGCAATACTGGAGAAAATAAAATTATACATTTGAGGAAACGCTGATGAGATTATTGCGAACAATCGCCGCTCTATCGGCGGCCTTGACCCCACTGATGGCTGAAGCTGCCTTTAGCCGTCCCATGCCGGGAACAGCCGATTTTCCCAGAGCCTCAAACCCGCAAGTAAATGTGCCTGTTTGTTTCATTGAAACTCCAGGCGGCACAACTTTTGATTTAGTCAGCTTGTGCGGCAGCAATGCTGCTCCGGTTGCGGGCAACCCCGCCAATGCTCCTGCAAATAACCCCAATGGAGGCGCTCCACCTGCTCCCCCGAACCCCAACGCCATCACCGTAGATGGTGCCGGCACGCCGATAACTACTCCTGCAGGCACGGCAAATCCCAACAATCAGAATAATGCCAATCCGGGAACGGCGCCGAATACAAATCCGAATAATGCCAATCCGGGAACGGCGCCGAATACCAATCCGAATAATGCCAATCCGGGAACGGCCCCCAATACCAATCCGAATAATGCCAATCCGGGAACGGCGCCGAATACCAATCCGAATAATGCCAATCCGGGAACTTCGCCGAATACTAATCCCAATAATCTCAATCCGGGAAGTGCGCCCTATATCACTCCCAATAATCCCAATCTGGGAACTTCGCCGAATACTAATCCCAATAATCTCAATCCGGGAACTGCGCCGAATACCAATCAGAATAATCTCAATCCGGGAACTTCGCCGAATACCAATCCCAATAATAGTGCGTCTCCCACGGGTGGAACTGCTGGCGACAGCAACAGCGATTTAGTTCCCAATCGCAATCTCAATCTTCCGAGAGTGCCGCCGAGTTCCTTTGGCCCTGGAGGTGTTGCACCGACTAGAGATGCGATTGATGGCCCCCGCCAGTAAGAGGCGAAGTGTCAGAACTTTTACAGAAACCGGGTTTCTCTGAAACCCTCTCTTTTTCAGGAATAGTTCATCCGCGAGAAAGCCGGGATATTTATTTGCCTGCTTAATATTGATGTCAGGTACGATCGGCATATTGTGTAGCAGAGTAGCCAAATAAAAGTTAAGCTAAGAACTTGTAGACGCTATGGGCCAAGCACTGATTTCAAAACTGGACAACCAGGTAGAAGTAGTGATAGATAGCCCGCTTTAATCCGTAACAGGATTAGTTATCAGCAAAGGTTAAAGTTATTACCTACCAGGCGGGTGCTCGCCAGCTCCAAGTTCTCAAGCTAAACCATTAAACAGGCATATTTTGGTTAAGCCAGTGTGGTTTGGAAAGTACCGGCTGATAACATTAGCCAGACAAAATTAACCCGATTATTCGGAGGCTCTTCATGAGCAAAATATTTGTTTTAAATGGGAACAAAATTGCTCTAGACCCGATCGCACTTGAGGAGGACATCTAGTGTCAAACTTAGTTCAACGCTTAGAAATAACCGCTCATCCGCAACTAGAAAAATCCCTCGGCTATCGAGGAGATAGTCGTTGGGTAGCTTGGCGCTGGGAGCCAGACATCGACCAACTTATATCCAGCGACGGCAAAACAGTCGGCACTGGCAATAATATGGCTTGGCTGGTGTTTTTGCAGCACGATTTAGTCGATCCTGCGCTACAAGAGTACAACCTCGGCGAGGGCGATCGCTACTGGCTGCTTTTAGACACATCAACTAGAAATCTCTACGTCGGCGAAGGGAAAACAGTTCAAAGTCTGCTCGAACAGCCGGAAAGTTTAGGTTTATTGGCCTGTCTCGATGGCGGGAATGCCGATCGACAAACTGGTGAAACTTGGCAGCAAAGGCTATCTCAACTAACAGCAACACCAGTTGTTCGCAACCTCACAAATGCCCTTCCTTTCGGTATCGCCGCCGCTTTGATAGGTGCTTTAGGAGTCGGCACCGGATTGTGGGTAGTGCCGGCGGTGCAGCAGAAACTAGCGGAAAAAGCAGCTTTTATTTCCCCAATTAGTTCTGGCGCCAACTGCGGGCTTGGCGGTTCCAACGATTTTTCAGCTTATATCGGTTCCTCAAGCGGAAATAAAGAACTTCACTTAATAGGCGTTTACGAAGCCAATGCGGATCACAAGAACCGAGATTTATCTAAAAGGGCGATCGAAGTCAAAGTAGAACGCCGAAACAAGCCAATAATTCTCGCGCTTTCCGCTTATGAACCCGTGCAATGGAACATTACCGCAGAACCAGGCGCAGTTATCGAAAAAATTATCGTTAACGGATACCACAACCAAACTGTTTCAGGAGTTTCGGGAATTCCGGTAGAAGAGCACAGCTACGAAGAAACCGGAGACAATCTCGGCGACTTTATCTACAAGTTGGATGCTACCGCTGGCAGTTCCAATACTTCCTCCCTGGTGACTAAATTGGAACAGACAAACCGCACCAGTTTAACTTCCTTTCAAGGATGCTACAGAGGTAAGAACTTTAGTATTAATTGAGAGCAGCGAGAAACCGCGACAAGTTATACAATTTTCGCTTTTCGATTGGGAATAACTGATTCGATATGGTTTTGAAAGTTGTTAAAGTTCCCTTCTTTTCTTTAACTGGTGTTAAAACCTATCTCTCTAAAATCACAAAACCCGCGTCGGCGGGTTTTTTATTGAGAATTCAACTTATTGGCATCTCTATGATATGATATGCGGTGGCGTCATTACCAATTCCCCATTCTTACAATACTAATAGATTTCTTATGAAATACTGGTACGAAACGCTCGCAGTAGCACAGCGAATTTTAATTGAATTGGGGAGGCGGCGACGCAGCTTAGTCTTGTGGAGTATTTTTCCAGTTTCTATCTTGTTAATTAACGGTTTAATTTTAAAAGAACGCGCTAATCTCAGCACAGCCAAAGCCTTTGAAGTTGCTGCACCTGCAAGCTTAGTAGGAGCGGCTTTATTTTTTAGCTGTCTCGGTGGTAGCGTAGCAACAGTAGTAGCAGAGCGAGAACAGCATACCCTCAAACGCTTGTTTATTTCCCCGCTGAGCGGCACTTCCTACTTTTTAGGAATTTTCCTGGCTCACAGTTGCATCGGCATCGGTCAGGTAATTTTAGTATACACGATCGCCTCTTGTTTAGGAGCACAATTCCAAGGCTCTATCCTGCTAGGATGTGCGATTATTTTACTGAGTATTGTATCGTAAGGATTCAGGTCAAAAAAACTTAAGTGGCGGCATCTGGTAAAATAAAGGAATGAAAAAGCCCACAGCCACCAGAGAGCAGAAAAAAACCGAGATAGAGCAGTTGAGCCAAGCTGAACTGGTGGAAATTGTGTTGGGGCTGCAAAAAATCATTGAAGAATTGCAAGAAAAACTAGCTATTGCTACAGGCAAAAGTCGAACCACCAGTCAGACTTCATCAAAACCCCCATCAACGGAGCTACTCCAAAAACCAGAGAAACCAACAGTTAAACCAGAAGCAGACCCAAAAAAGAAACCAGGCGGACAACCGGGTCATCAAGGGAAAACCCGAAAAGGGTTTGGACGAGTAGACAGAACCGAAATTAGCTCGCCCGACATCTGTCTTAATTGTGGTAGTAAAGAATTAAGTGAAGTAATTAACATCCACAGACAGCAAGTAGCCAGTCTAGTAGCAAAACCAATTGAAGTCGTCGAATATCAGACACAATCGTGTAAATGCCTAGAATGTGGTGCAGTAGTTCGAGGAAAACAACCCCAGGGCATAATTCCAGGGCAAGACTTGAGCGTTAATCTCCAAGCACTCTTAGTCTGGCTGGGGAATTATGGACATCTTTCCTACGCCAAGCTGACAGAATTGTTGTGGGAACTCGGCACGATAGAAGTGGGAGTGGGAACACTCCAAAAAACCAATCAACGAGTAGCAGCAGCGGTAAAGCCAGCGATAAATGCACTGTGGGAATGGGCACCTCTACAATCAAACGTTCATGTAGATGAAACGCCGTGGTGTGTCATGGGAGTCAAAGAATGGCTATGGACGGCTAGTGGAGAAGGATTCTGTTTATTTCATGCAGCAGATACCAGGGGGCGTGTGGAATTAGAAACCATGCTGGGTACAGAATTTGCGGGAGTCTTAAGCTCAGATGATTTCAGTGTTTATAATGGTGCGAAAGTCGCAGCCCAACAGAAGTGTCTGGCTCATTTACGACGGCATTTTAAGAAAGTGCTGGGACTTCCTGGCAATAATAATGCAGCAGTCGCTCAAATATTTCTGTCATTAATAGATGAAGCTTTTAGAGCCCATGAGTCCTGGCGAAAGACGAGGGATCTACTCACCTACCACTCGTGGGCTCAGGATTTCAAAATACGATTGAATCAAGCTTTGGCGACTTGGCCCGGCCTTGTGGGTTATGCCGCAGGTCTGTTACTAAAATCCTTACGGGATAAGGCAGAACAATGGTGGTATTTTCTCAATGACCCCTCGGTTCCTCCGGATAATAATTTAGCAGAACGTTCTCTACGGCTAGCTGTAACTAAACGGAAAGTTTCTGGCGGCTCTCGTTCGATGAAACGATTTGAGGAAACGGCTAATCTGCTGAGTGTGATTCAAACCTGTCGTTTTCAAGCTCGTTCAGTAATGGCTTTTTTCCGTCAGGCTATTTCTGCCCATTCTTGTGACTACTTTCCTGTGCCTGACCTCATTCCCTTCTTTCAGACCTGAATCCTTACATTGTATCTTATGTAGGTGTAGGCTTTATTCTCGGCACCCAGTTTGCGAGGCGCACTGAAGATGTCAACTCGCTAGTAGCAGCTTTCGGCGTTCCTTTGTTGATTTTAGGAGGCGCATTTTTGCCTACTTCACTCTTTCCCCAAAGTCTGCTGGAACTCGCCCAGTACAATCCAATTTATCACATGAACGAAGCGCTGATGGGCGTGTGGGCTGACGGCAAAGATTTGGCTGATATTGCAGAACACTTTTGGTATTTATTCATATTTTCTATTGCCATGATTGCAGGTGGTTGGCTTTCTTACCGCAGGATGCTGAGAGTAGAAAGAAGACTTTAAAACTATCTCATTATGTCGTAATTATTCATCTCTCTCTTCTCTGACTCAGCGCCCTCTGCGCTCTCTGCGGTTTAATCGTTCAGAAACAACCGTAAATATATAAAATAATACGGAGAATTAAAGCAGTGCTGCAAATAGAAAAGCTAAATAAGTCCTATGGCGAGCGTTCAGTGCTTAAAGATTTAACACTGCACATCCAATCTGGAGAAATTTACGGTTTGCTCGGGCCAAATGGGGCGGGTAAAACTACAACTATCAATATTTTATGTAATTTGCTAAATGCCGACAGCGGTCAAGTTTCTATTAATGGCGAACCTGTTTCTGACTCTACAAAATCCTTAATCGGTGTAGCGCCTCAAGAAAATTTGCTTTATAAAAGCCTTAGCTGCGAAGAAAACCTCAACTTTTTTGCTCAAATTTACGGCTTAAAGCGCAAGCAGCGGCGCTATCAAGTAAGACACTGTTTGAAAGCAGTAAATTTGACAGATAGAGCTACAAGCCCCGTGGAAAGTTTGAGCGGAGGAATGCAGCGCCGTTTGAATATTGCGGTAGCTTTGGTACACCAACCTAAATTAATAATTTTAGATGAACCGACAACGGGTTTAGATATTGAGGCTCGCTATGAAATTTGGGAGTTAATTCAGCGATTGCAATCGGAAGGAACTACAATTTTGCTGACAACTCACTTGTTGGATGAAGCTGAGCGGCTGTGTCAGAAAATCGGGATTCTGAAAAATGGCAGTATTGTAGCTGAAGGTAGTTTAGAAGAGTTGCAAAAACTGATTCCGGCTCAAGAAATTATCGTGGTAAAAACCGACGAAGAAGCTGAAGTCATCGCCCGCGCTAAACAATACAGTTTCATCCCCCGCCGCTACGGTAGCGATTTAGCTTTTTGGCTGCCGGAACGTTTAGAATTAAAAGAGATTATTTTGCTGTTCGACGGCATTTCTATTGATTCAATTGCTCGGTATCCGGTGCGGTTAGAACATATTTATGTCGAAGTCACCAAACAAACTGCATCTTAATATGCGTTCATCAGCGTACATCCGCCACCATCTGCGGTTAAAGTTCCAAAGTAATTAACTGAGCAATTTCATCCGTTTGAAAACCCAACGCCATCGGCTTTTGCACTGCCGGAATGACTTGCACATCATACAGTTCCGTAACAATCCCTTCAAACCGCAACCAGTGAACGATCGCCCCAGTAGTCAAATCAATCACCATCATACCACAGCGAGGCTCAGCATCCTTGGCCAGCAACAACTCATCCAATTCTAAACCGCTAAAAGTGTTGTCACCTCCCCTCGGTTTCGAGAGTCCAACAATTGCCCAATTTTGCCAAAAAGCCAGTCCTCGGACATATCCCGGACAAAACGTAATTGCCTCAAATTTCCCTGTTTCTAAATCCACATAACCGAATTCTCCCCGCCCCGAATTCAGCAACCACAATTTGTCTTGATACCAGCGCGGTGAGTGTGGCATTGACAATCCTGTGACGATAATCTCATTAGATTCGATATCAATAACTATACCGCCATTTTTTCGGCGATCGCGCCAGCCATCCACCACATCCGACTGACTCGACGCCGTGACATATTTCGCCTCCCCAGCCACCATTGCCAAACCGTTGAGGTGACAGCGGTCTTCATTTATATATTGTGAGATGAAACCGGGTTTCCAGAGAGGTTTGCAACTGTGGCGATCGCTCAAAGTAGCGATACAATTGAACAACGTGCTAATAAAAATGATTTGGTTATTTTTATCGACAGCGATATCGTGAATGTCGATATCTCCTGTGGTGTGGGCGATGCGAGGTATGTAGAGTATTTGATATTATCGCTGATTTTACCGTGGGTCAAGATTTGATTGGATTAAGTGGTGGTTTGAGTTTTGGTCAGTTAGTAATAACTCAAAATACTCAGGGAACTCTCATCAAAAATGTCTTGACAGGAGAGGAGTTGGGTGTGATGATTGGAGTGAGTGCCAATTCGATTAGATCTGCTAATTTCCTGCTGGTTTAAGGAAAGGAAGGAAAAGTACGATCGCCCATTCGATCCAAAAGGGATCTCGCACTTGACACAAAATCGCACTTGAAAACCCCGACTTCTTTAAGCAGTCGGGATTCTAGCCTTCACGGCAAACCTTTTCTACACAGTCTTAGCCCACTCGATCCAAGTTTCCATCGGGCGGAAACCCAATGATTTGTAAAGCTTTGTCGCTCCCGTCAAACTGTCAGCATCAACGCTGAGTTTAGCTGTGTTTGCACCCGCTGCTTTCAACTTATGCAAACCCGCTAAAAGCATCGCTTTTCCTAAGCCCATTTTCCGAAAATCGCGCCGCGTACCCAACAATTCAATCCAGCCGTCTTTTGTGCCACTGCGGGCGTTTTTTTGGGGTTTGATTTGACAGTCGCAGAAAGCAGCAAATTTGCGATCGCCCGAAACAGCAATCAAGTCTAATTCCGGCTGATAATTCGGATCTTGCATCCAATAACGCACGGTTTCCGCAGTTAAATCGTGGTGATTCCAGTGATCGATAAATGACTGATTGAACATCTCTACCCAAGGTTGGATGTCTTGTTCTCCCGATACGTGAGTCAGTGCAAAATCAGCAGGAAATTCCGGCGCGGGAATCGGTTCGGCGAGGGATCGGGCCATTGTGAGAAAATAGCGATCGACCTCAAAGCCCTGTTTTTTGAACAGCCGCATCTCATCGGTTTTGTCCTCGCGGCTGTAGGTACGCAATTTTGCAGGCAAATTCCGTTCTTTCGCGACTTCTGCCAGCCGCTTTTCGCCCCATTTAATGATATCTTTTTCCAAACCTGCGCCACGCACGTTTGGATGCACGTAAAACCAGAGACAAGCGTCGATTTCAGCCGGGGAATCGGGCATATCTAGGAGTGCTAAACCGATTAGTTTGTAATTACCATCTTCCCACAATTGCACGTCGCGGGCTTGGTCGAGTTTGGGTGCATCAAGTATTAGCTTGAGTTCAGTTGCTGAGACTTCTTCGCCGAGGCGATCGACTGCTTCGCAAACGTCGATTAAATTTGCGATCGCGCACCAGTCAATTTCGCCCTTGTAGGAGCGGGTTGTTAAGATATTCATAGAAAACTTGCAATCCGTAATTTCGGACTGTTCCTCTTAATTGGTATTGGCAAACAAGTACAGTAATTCAGACATTTTGGACAAACGTCATTAACAGGCAAGATGCCTGTTCCACAAGAAATAAATACTCTTGTGGGGCGGGAACACGGGCCCGCATCTAAACTGTTTTTAGTATTTGAGAATGGTGTCGATAAAACTCAGAAACCTGTTTATATCACCCAGGCTTTCAGGTTTTATCTCATAGCGCAATCATAAAAATTGGTTTGCCTTTTTGGGCTAGTTTTGTATGTGAGTCTCAGACTGGAGGAGCGCCCAATGTTCGCAAGCAGCTTCCTCCAAGTTATCAAGGCTGGTGCTTGAGTAACTGTTGTTTAAATAAATTTGATGAAGCTAAGTAAAGAAGTTGTCACCCCCACTGGGTAGTTGGTTTTTACTTTTGCTCTGTCTTACAATAAATCCTGTTTCAGGGATTTGTTGCTCCTCCTGTTAACTCGCCCGCTTGGGGGAGGGGAGAAGTTGAACCTATTAAAAAGTTGCCTAGTTCAACTATAACCGCTACGTTTCTTTTTTGCAAGTTTGATGTAATAGAAGTTCTGTTACTATTAACGGGAGCCTGGATTCTGCAGAAGCACCGCGCTTTTAAGCGACCGTAACTGTAGTTTTTATAACGTTTTTTCCTGGCTTTAGGATTTAATTTTATCCAAACGTTAAACTAACGTTAAACTGTTTTTTACAGATTTATATGAGGTAAATATGCTCGACAACCTCGATTTAGATATTTCCCTGGATAAAGAAACCTATGATGCCAAGATAGAAATTTTAATGAAACAGTTGCGATCGCTCCAACTGGCCTGCAGGGAAAAAAAATTGCCCGCAATCATCGTCCTCGAAGGCTGGGCAGCCGCCGGCAAAGGCGCCCTCGTCAAAAAAATGGTGGGGTACATGGACCCGCGGGGGTTTGCCGTCCATCCGATTTGGCCGCCGTCAGATGCAGAAATGGGCTATCATTTCCTGTGGCGGTTTTGGCAGAAACTCCCCGCCCGCGGCAAAATTGGTTTTTTCTACCACAGTTGGTACACTCATGTTTTAGAAGATCGGTTGTTCGATCGAGTCTCCGACGCAGAAGTACCGACAGCCATCAGGCAAATCAACACGTTTGAGCGCCAGATGGTAGATGACGGCGCAGCAATTGCCAAATTTTGGATTCACCTCAGCAAAAAAGAGCTCAAGCACCGGCTCAAAAAACTAGAAGACGACACCTTACAAGCTTGGCGAGTGCGGCCCGAAGATTGGAAACAAGCCAAAAAATACGAAGAATACACAACTTTTGCCGAAGAAATGGTAGCCCAAACCGGCACGGGTCGCGCACCTTGGACGCTAGTAGAAGGCGATTGTCAGCGCTGGGCGAGAGTCAAAGTTTTAACGCAAATGGCAGCGACAATTACAGAAGCCTTAGACAGACTGCCGATGCAATCTGCACCTGTGAAATTGCCGCCTCAAGAAAGGTTGCAACCCACCGAACCCGACTTGCTGGCCCAAGTAGATTTAACTCAATCCCTGTCGCCCGACGAATACAAACAGCAACTTCGCGAAGAACAAACCCGTTTTGGGAAACTGCAACAAAGCATTTACGAAGAGGAAATCCCCGTGTTAGTGATGTTTGAAGGTTGGGACGCTGCCGGTAAAGGAGGAGCAATCAAACGCTTGACGGACATATTAGACCCCCGCAGTTACATCGTTAATACCTTTGGGGCCCCGACAGACGAAGAAAAAGCGCATCACTACCTCTGGCGGTTCTGGCAGCGGCTGCCAACGGCTGGTAAAATCAGCATTTGCGATCGTAGTTGGTATGGTAGAGTGCTGGTCGAGCGAGTGGAAGGATTTGCCACCGAACCCGAATGGCGCCGAGCTTATCAGGAAATCAACGAATTTGAGGAGCAACTCACCAGTTTCGGTTGTGTCTTAGTTAAATTCTGGCTGCACATCAGTCCTGACGAGCAACTAAAGCGGTTTACAGAGCGGCAAAACAATCCATTTAAACAATACAAACTCACCGAGGAAGATTGGCGAAATCGGGAAAAGTGGAATTATTATGAAGTGGCGGTGAATCAAATGATTCAGCGCACCAGCACGCCGCTTGCTCCCTGGACGCTAATTGCGGCCGATAACAAGTATTATGCTCGTGTTAAAGTAATTCAAACGGTAACGCAGGCAATTCGGAATCAACTGAAGCGCCGATAAATTGGGATTGGTGAATCGGTAACAGGTTATGGGGAAAAAAGTAGGCAGAACAAAGCAGGCTTGAATTGTCAATTCCACCTGCGGCGTGCTCGATCCATTACCAATTACCAATCAACTATTACCAGTTATCAATTACCAATTAACTGTCAGCAATCTGTGACTGGAAGTAGCGGGCTTCACCCTGCAGCCAATAGTTGATAGCTGACCGGAATCGAGCATCAGGATAAATGCGATCGGGCTGCGTTATTGGCGAAATTTAAAAACTCACCGATTCCCGTATTTCCTCCCGCAGCTAAATTCGCGCTCGTTTCCAAAACTTCTGTACTAATTTATGAAGACACAGAATATTGCAAGATGCCAGAACTGTTAGCTCGCATTCTATTTCTATTCCTCCTGTTCTCACTGCTCAGATCGTGGTGGGAGCAATCAGGAGGCAAAGACAATCCATTATTAGATCGGCTGCGCGTTTTGCTGCTGATCAGCCTTTTGATTCTAGCTTTTTTTGCGCCAGACACCCCGGTCGGAGCAGCGATTTTCGGGCTCATAGCCTTCTTCTTTAAGCCGCTGGGTTTTTCCATCACTCTGCTGGTGATAGCATCGGCGCTGATCACGAACGGGGGCATCCGCAACCCGGCGCCGAGAATGATCCTGGCAGCCCTGCTAGTTTTAATCCTTTCGAGTATGCCAGTTGTCGCTTACTGGTTCGCCGAGCAAGCAGAACGGGACGCCGCCGCAGCCGTCCGCACAGTTTGCTGCGACGAAACCGCAGCGGCGATCGTCCTGCTGGGCAAGGGAACCACTCAGCCTCACATCCCCAACCGAGTAGCGATTCAACTGACAGATACAGGCAATCGCCTGCCCTATGCTGCCGTTTTGTACAGAAAACAACTCGCACCTATGGTCATCGTTACCGCTGGCCCGAGGCCCGAGTTGGAGGGTTATGTTGGCGAAGCTAAGGATATCGAGACTTTGCTGGCAAACAACATGGGCGTGCCGCGCAGCAGTATCGTTCTCGACGATAACGGCAGCAACATACGCACCAGCGCTGAAGAGGTGAGAAAGATACTCGACAGCCGTGGCGCCCCGCGCAAAGTAATCCTGGTAACGTCTGCGATTCAGATGCGCCGTGCCAGCCTCGCTTTTGCGAATATGGGAATCCAGGTGATTCCTAGGGCTACCGACTTCTACACTTTTCAACCCACATCAGGAGGGAAATCCAGTAGACTCCGCTTAGACGCGGGAGATTTTTTGCCTAGTGCAGAAGCTTTGGTAACTACGACGCGAGTATTCGATGAATATTTCGGGTCTTTCTATTACTATTTGCGCGGCTGGCAGGCTCCCAGAGCTTAAAGTTGCGTCTAACGGTCACTGAGCGAAGCCGAAATGTTCTTAGGCAACAGCGACTGCTCCCCAGATTGGTTTAACATCTGATGAGAATGAGACCTTTGTGGGGAGCTGTTTTTTCTCATTCCGGCGGGGTTGCCGACGGCCATGTTTGCCATGACTGCAAACAATACCCAAAAGATAACTGGCTCCCACTTGGATTTTGTGGGCTTTGCTTCAGGGGTTTTGACAGATTCGACGTTGACTTTGATATCTAGTTTGCCTTCAATTTCTTTGCCTTTGAGAACTCCGTCGCTGCATACACCCTTAAAAATCATGGGAGCGGGCTTTGGTGCTTCTGCTTTCGCTTCATCTGGCATTTTTTTATCCTGATTTTGGTAGATTCGGTTGGATAGTACATTCTCAGAGGTTCGGGGGTTTTCCGGAAAGGATTTGGCGAACTCTGAAAGAATTAAGTTAAATATGCACCCCGCCCCTTGCTGGGGCTTAAACATAAGAATCTGAAGGCATTTCAAGCTAGTGCTTGTTTTTTTTGGCTAGCAGCGTTGCCTTGAAGCTGCTACTTATCTATCCGGGTGAAGGGGAGATTTTTATGCAAAGTACAGGTTTTTTATGAAAAATTATCAATAAATTTCCGACTAAGGCCAACTGGCACATTAAACAAAGGTATGTAGTTGCGCTTCAGCGCTCTTAGCTTAGGAAAGAGCGCTGAAGCGCAACTACATACCTAAAAATTCACCCTATTTGTGACAGTTTGTCTTAGTCCTAAAGTTTATTTGCTCCCGGCGGGCCCAAACGTCAATAACCTGAAGTTCGACCTTGGTTTCTGTCAGCTAAGAAACCCGGTTTCTGGCCGCAGAGAGCTGAAATGGCGCAATTCGGTTAATAAACCGGGTTTATGGCTCAATATCGCGCCAGGAATGCCAATCTAAAATTTTAAATAATCTAAATAATCGAGAGTGAAAATATCCACCAGCAAACTATCTTCCTTGCAACCGGAACAACTGGCAGCTTGGGCAAAAGAGGCAATTAATCGCAGTAAAGCGGGTCAAATCCCTGCGTACATACCTCTCCTAGCGCAAGCCGAACGACAAGGGCTTGCCGTGCAAATTCGGGCAATTGATGGTCAAATTGTGAGCTGGGGTAGCATTGCTCAAACATTCCCGCTGATGAGTGTAGTCAAGCCCTTTGTGCTACTTTATTTGCTGTGCGAATTGGGCGAAAAAAGGGTATTTGACTGCGTTGGCTGTGAGCCTTCGGAACTGCCTTTCAATTCCTTAACTCAACTCGAAATAGACCAAGGGAAGCCGAGAAATCCGATGATTAATAGCGGGGCGATCGCCCTAGCGTCTTTGATTCCCGGTGAAAATGCTGTGTCACGCTGTCAAAACTTGCGAAGTTGGCTGAATCAACAGGCAAACAGTCAGTTATTTGTTGACGAGTTAATGCTCGATTCAGTGAAGGAAAACCCGAATCAAAATAATTGGAATCTCGCCTTAAAAATGGTAGAATCTGGTTATCTTCAAAATGCGGAAATTGCTTTAGAAACCTACAATCGCGTTTGCTGTTTGTCGGGAAATGTGGAGGATTTAGCGAAGCTGGGGATGGTTTTGGTAAATAGTGGCGATCGAGCAATGGGGGAAAACTGCCGTACTGTCAAAGCACTGATGGCAACTTGCGGTTTGTATGAAGCATCCGGCCGCTTTGCGCTGCGGGTGGGACTGCCGGCTAAGTCGGGAGTTAGCGGGGCAATGCTCTCGGTAATTCCGGGTCAAGGTGCGATCGGCTTTTACAGTCCGCCCCTGGATAAAGACGGAAATTCTATCGGCGGCTTATTTCTGTTAGAAAAAATAGCTAAAACTTTGCGGCTAAGCGTATTTGATTAGATTGGTCATTAGTCAGTAGTCAGTAGTCATTAGGAATGGGGGATTGGGAATTGGGAATTGGGAATGTCTAATGGGGAATTGGGAAAAAGGTAATTGGGAAAAAGGTAATTTTCCCTACTGACAACTGACAACTGACAACTGACAACTGACTAATGCTTTTCACCCAAAATAGCATAAACCACAGTCTCTTCTTTTTTGCCCCGCAAGTGAATCGAGCCTACTTTTTTGCCTTCGTAGCGATCGCGTACATAAGCAAAAGTCCTCGCCGTCACCAACAAATTAAAAGGACTGTCAGAAACAATTTCCTTATTCATCGCCTCCAATCTAGCAGCAACGTTAACCGCATCGCCGATCACAGAATAATTCAAGCGCCGGGAACCGCCCACGCTGCCAGCAACTAACTGTCCGGTATGCAAACCGATGCCAAACTTAATTAAAGGTTTGCGTTCAATTCTAAGTTGCTGGTTAAGTTGGTGCAGCCGTTCGTGCATCGCAATACAAGCCGCAACAGCATTCAAAGCATCTTGTTGAATTTGTCTATATTCAGTATGGCAAAAAGGCACCCCAAAAACTGCCATAATTGCATCACCAATGTATTTATCTACAACGCCGCCGTGATCCATAATACAGTTAGTCATCGCTTCCAAATAATTGTTCAACCAGGTGAGTAAATCTCGCGGTCGCATTTTTTCTGAAATCGAAGTAAAACTACGAATATCCATAAACAGCACCGTTGCTGTCAGTTCTTGAGGTTCGAGTTCTCCCTGTTCAAATATCTCAGCTTTGCGTTCCCAAATAAGCTGAGCTGTCTCCGGAGCGACGTGCTTTTCAAATAACCTCATTAACTGCTGCTTTTCGTACTGTTCCCGCAGTTGCAAAGCAGTGCCAGATAAAATGAGGGTGCCGATAGGTGCGGCAATCGGAACCCACCAAAAAAAGAAGCCAAATAGCAAAGCAGCAGCCGCAATCCAAACTATAGGCAAACCGAGAGCGATCGCAATTCTCTCTTTAACGCCTCGGTTGCCCAGAACAAAAGCGGTAAGCGGGCCAATTCCCAACAATAACAAAATTTCTAGCAGTATCGGCAGCCGCTGCAGCAAGCGTTGATTGAGCACATTGTCAACCAACGCTGCATATAAATAAACCCCAGCCGTAGTCTTGTTGAGAGGTGAAGATATGGGGTCGAAACCGGTAGCAACTATGCCCACTAAAACTAACTTATTGGTCAGAGCATCTGCGGGAATTCTACCTTCTACGACATCCACAAAAGCATAGGTAGGTAAATTTTCAGTTTTCCCCGGCCAGTTAACCCAGACTTTTTTATCCTGCTTATTTTTGGACTGTGGGAGCAATACTGGATCTTGGGGATTAGCAGCATTGTACCTGTGAGTCATTGCTAAACCGAAATTAGGAATCCCGTTGAGAAAGATTTTTGACTCGCGGGTAATACCGTCGCTATCGGCTTCTTGGCTGATGTGGCCGACACCTGCGGCGACTGCTTTTAAAGATGCTACGGGTTCTTCTTTGGGGGTTCTAGGGAGTACAACTTTGCCGTTGGCGGCAATTGCCGCGGCTAAAATATCATCTTTCGGACTTGGATCGAGGAAAAGAATGTCAAAACCAACGGCTGTGGGTGGGGATTTTTTCAGTGCTTCTAGCAGTTGGGCGTAGCGGTTGCGAGGCCAAGGAAATTGACCGTATTCCTGCAAGGAATGCGGTTCGATCGCAATTACCACAATTCTCTCATCCCATCCGGGATTTGGCAAAATTCCCGATTCTCTAATTTGAAAGAGAGTTTTGTATCCCAAATATTCAAGGGGTTTCCACATTCCCACTTGCAGCATACCGACAGACATTATACCTACTAATGCCCCTGTCATCCAGGGAGGGTTTGTTGCTATATATTGCCGCAGGCCGAGCAGTTGATGTTGTTGGAGATGATCGATCCATTCTTTGAACTTCATGCAATTAATTTGACGCAATCATTGACATTTGAGTCCGACCTTCGAGAGGAGTTATATCACTCCTCAATGAGTCGTAATTTTTTTACCCCACCCCAACCCTCCCCTTATCAAGGGGAGGGAGTAAGAAATTCACAAATGATTGAGGATTGCTATATATCAATTCCGGTTGCACTCCTGTGGATTGTTAACTGTTGACTGTTGGCTGTTGACTCTTGACTCGGTATCTAAAAACTGAAGGCTTGAGTGTTAACTGTTGACTCGATTTGATTATTTCGATGCAACCGGAACCCTTAGTAGAGTCATGAAGGTCCACAATACCGTAATGGCGAAAGGTTAACGCCAAGTTTCTTTATTATGACTAATCTGTTGGCCATCTAAATTATATTTGTAGGCGGGCGGGACACCTCACAATAATTGCATCAAACTTGACTTTAAGATTTAGACGCGGCTGGGCTTACGAAGTTTCGCAGCCAAATGCTTCGCCCCTATAGGAAATAATCAACTCAAATAAAACTTACGATCTAACTCAGATCCTCAGAGATGGGCCGCGCCATTTGCTCTGAGAGAGGTTGTTTAGGGAACGGCGAGGCTGTAATGCCGTTCTGTGACTGACGGCCCTCGCACTACGATTTGGAGGCGGCGGCTTGGAGGTAAAATTCCTTGGATTTTGAAGTTGCCATTTCGATCGCTCTTAATCTCTTCGTTGTTGACATAAAGTGTGTCGATCGGGTTAATTTGACCGCTGAGGCGATAGATATTGCCGCTGAATCTCACCAACCTGCGGACTTTGAGTTGAGCTAGGCGAGGGCTCGCTGAGGGCGCCACGGGCGAGGTTTGAGGGAAAATAGTCGTGGCGTTGCCGCCGTTGACAACTACTTCCGAGTCGGTGCTGCCGGATACTACGACTGCACCTTCAATAGTTTCGACTGCGGTTTTGCCGCCGCCGACGCTGACGCCAAAGGAGGTGCCACGGACTCCGGCAACGCCTTCGGGGGTTTCAACTCTGACTGGGGCGGTTTTAGCAGAACGGGTTTTTTGGGCAATTTGACTGGATTTGCCGAGTCCGCTGAAGGTATTGAGGGCGGCTATTTGGTTTGGCGGGATAATTGTTGAGGTGGTGGCTGCGGGAGTTGTCGCAGCAGTTTTGCCGATCGACAACCTGACTCGCCCCCTGCTGACAAAAATCGCTGTGTCTTTTTCGCCACCTGCACTGCTTGACAAATCGGATATTCTGAGTGTGGTTTTTTCGGCAACTTCCACAACGCCGATGTTGTTGTCGATGCCTAAACGGGCTGTGGAATTGGGGCCGGTGATGATTTCGTCTCCGGGCGCGAGTAGCCGATCGCCCACGACCGCTGGCCGCCCTTTAAAGCTGACTGTACCGCGAATTTCTTCTATTTCAAGCCATCGCCCGGCCGCTGTTCCCTGGGCGTTTATCGTGTGTGCTGGGGATGGATTCGCCGCCACTGTTGCGGGATTTTTTGGAGATTTTGAGGCGATTGGTAGTGCTGGCGGTCGATCGACGGAGATAATTTTAGTAGCCTTCGACGGCTGTTTGGGGGATGGAGAGAGCGGACTGGCGATCGTGGCACGACCAAGCGGCAGACAGGCGAACACAGCTAACGACAAACTTAGGAGCGGAATTTTGGTCGAGCGCCCACAGGTAAAAATTTTATTCATAATTTCAATTTTCTCATATTGAAGTTTCTAGACTTCCTTTCCTGTATTAGACACCCTAAATCCGGCAATCGTTCCACTTTTTATGCCGTAACACAGCAGCAAAAATAACCTTTCTCAGCATTAAATTTTAGCATTAAATCTTCTTTTTATTGTCCGATTGTAGTAAACTGTTACAACATGGCACTTTACTACAATCTGACCTGCGGAAAATTTTGCAAGCCAGACTCCAAGTGCTTTACAGCATTAATATTAGCCGATGTCAATGTTATAAATGGAAAATTTATATATAGCAAACATAAAATTAATTACTGCTTCTGAATGTCTTTTGGCTTCTTCCGGAAGGATGACTAATTGGAAATAAATCCTGTAGTTGTGGCAATTAATAAAAAGATTGTTTTTGCGAAGCGATAAAAAATAATTATCTCCGTGGTGTGCCAGAGTCTGGGAGTTGAGCTTGCCGCTGTGGAACCTGATGAGGCAAACCCAAGCGAATCCGGGTAGACGATCGACCAACCGCGACTAGAATAGCGTTTTTTAGGGAAAGTTGGTGGAAATTTCGATGGAAAATCATAGGGAGCGATCGCCTGCGGGTGTTGCTGTTCCGAAGTAGACGCCAAACTGTAAAATAAACGGTTGTATATAGGTTATATAGAGCAGGAGAACAATTTCAGTGGCAATAGAAGTAGGTCAGAGAGTGAAGGTGCGCCGTCTCAGAGATCGGATACCTCCGAATATGGTGGGCAAGATAAAAGAGAATCCAGTAGGGACTGTTGACGGATTCAAAATGGTTGACGGTAGCGGAGTAGGCGTGGTTGTCAAGTTTGACGGTTTTTCGACTTGGTTCTTTGAAGATGAGCTAGAACCCGTTTAACAGATGTAGAAGGAAGAAGGAAGAAGGAAGAAGGAAGAAGGAAGAGGAAAAATTTTCCCAATTCTTCCCCTCTCCGACTCTCCGGCTCGCCGACTCTCCTCTTCCTCCACTCTCCCCCTCCCCCACTCTGGCTGAAGGTTGCGCTTAAATGTTAAAGAGTAAGCTTTGGCAGTGAGGAAAGAAAATGGCTTTGATTTTGACATTTTTGGGCAAAGGCGGCACTGGCCGCAGTACGATCGCGATCGCAACAGCTAAAAAATACGCGGCTCAAGGCAAGCGAGTTCTGCTGCTCGGCCAAGATCCAGGCCCTGCATTGGGTATTCTGCTAGGGGTTCCCCTGACTCTCAGCCCCCAGGAAATCGCCCCCAACCTCAAAGCAGTTCAGGTGCAAAGCGCGCCGCTGCTAGAACGCAGGTGGGACGAAATTAAACAGCTAGAAGCTCAATATGTCCGCACTCCCTTTTTCAAGCAGATTTACGGCCAAGAATTAGGAGTTTTACCGGGGATGGACAGCGCGCTGGCGTTGAACGAAGTTCGGGAATACGACGACAGCAAACAATACGATGTAATTGTTTATGACGGCAATGGCGGCATGGATACGCTGCGGATGCTGGGAATGCCGGAAATTCTGAGTTGGTACATCCGCAGGTTCCGTCAAGCTTTGGTAGATTCGGATTTGGGGAAAGCGCTTTCACCTTTTATTCAACCAGTTGTCAGTACGGTGTTGACTGTGGATTTGTCGGGAGATAATGCTTTTCAATCTACTAAGCAAGTCGATAATCTTTTGGATAAGGGTAAGGATGCGCTGGCAGATCCGAACCGCACGGCGGCTTTTTTGGTGACGACTGGGGATGCAAGCGCGATCGCAACGGCCCGCTATCTTTGGGGAAGTTCTCAACAAGTTAGCTTGACTGTGGGCGGTGTCATTGTCAATCAAGCATCGGTTACAGAAGCTATTACTGCCGAGTTTGATCCTTTGACGGCTGTTTCGGTTCCGGCGCACAGTGACAATAACTGGCAGCCGCTAATTGATGCTTTGCCAGATTTTTCGGAGGCCGCAAAAGCTCCTAAACCGATTAACATAAACATTGCACAGCGTCAAGTTAGTTTGTTTTTGCCGGGGTTTGACAAGAAAGAAATTAAATTGATTCAATCCGGGCCGGAAGTGACGATCGAAGCGGGCGATCAGCGGCGCAATATTTTGCTGCCTCCAGCGTTAACAGGCAAATCTGTTACAGGTGCTAAGTTCCTGAATGGTTACTTGATTATTTCTTTTTAGGGTAAGGAAGAATGCCCTCTAAGAGATTTGGACACGGATATACTGATGAATTATCGAGTTCTCTAATATCATGTCTCGTTGATTCGCGATCGTATAATTTGTGTGATCGTAACGGCGGGTTTCACAAGCCATAATCGCCGGAAAAAAACCATCTAGAAAACCCGCCCCCTCCCAACGAACAATCGAAATGTACATTCAGATTGGCCGTGGGGCGGGGGCGGGTTTATATAGATTGTTGGTCATCGTTATATATTGTTGGTGAGCGCGCCCCTACCAACCAAATGTACATTCAACCGCCAAATCTGCTACAATCTCCAGAAAGGCTTCACGATTACTGGTAAAGTTAATTCCTAACTTCCAAACCATCGACTCTTATGAAAGAAACAGATATTATTAGTCTGCAAGCCCTTGGCGCTGCTTTAGCTAAACTAGATTCATCTGTCCAGCTTGGCGAGTTGGAAGAGAATATAAGTCGTGAGATATTGGCTTTAGAAAAATTAGCAGAACAAAACAACATTCTGAAGGAAATTTACACAAAAGAACGCCTCGAATTAAAAGAGCAGTACCAAGCAAAATCAAAAGAGAAACGCTACAACGAGACAAGGGACAGCATTTACAGCACCGACTCTATAAATTTAAGCCCTTCCTTTTCTCAGCCGCCAGGAGAAGTGGAGAATCCCTCTGAAATAGCTAAAGTATTTGACAATTTAATTGCATATTTTAATAAAATCAAAAGCCTGTACGCGGTAGAAAACCCCCTAGAAAGTTTTCAAATCATCATGGAACAAGAAGCGATCGCACCTTTGATTCTGGAAGCTTGCGAGCGCATTCTAGCGATATTTCCTACGGCAAGATTAGGCTTAGAAGTGAAAACTGATCCAGAAATTGCCAACTGGCGATCGCTGTGGATTACCATTTACACCAAACTAGAAGTCGAGGAAGCTTTTGCAAAGTTAAACATCCTGGATGATAGTTGGTGGCTCGAAGCTAAAAGAGCTGCCCCCAAAAATGATTTACATATTAGGCTTGAATGGGAATAAAATGAGATTTGATTGGTCTGAATATTTGAATTTAGCTCAAGAATTAGCTGCCACAAATAGTGACTGTTCAGGTAACAGGGAAGCCAAGTTGCGATCGGCGATAAGTAGAGCATACTATTCGACATTTTGCCTAGCGCGAAATTACTTACGCGACATTGAAAAAGACCCAAGACTTTTTCGTAAGAATCGCGATATCAACGAACATCAATATGTAGCAAAAGAATTTATATACCACCCAACTCAACTGAAAAATATGATCAAAATAGGTGAAAATTTAAGCAGATTGAGAGAACTTAGGAATAAAGCGGATTATGAAGATACTATGTTTAACTTACAAAGAGAAGCGAGAACTGCGTTAATGTTAGCTGAAAATATTATTTCAGCGTTAAGTAAGTTAACTCAATAATCCGGTAAATCTGAGATCTTGCACCATTCTCAATAAGCTTTTTAGGAACAGGCAAGATGCCTGTTCCACAAGAAAATTCACTCTTTGTGGAACAGGCATCTTGCCTGTTCTTGAGAATGGTGCAAGATGTGAGGTAAATGGGAATTGAACCCAATAAACTTTAATGGCAACTCCTGCAAAAACCTGGTTTCTTGAAGAAACCGGGTTTTTTAAGACTATTACCTAACTTTTACCGTTACCGTTTCCATTGCCGCCAGTGGTTAGCAAAACCCGCTTAGCTAAAGGTTCCGGCACTTCTTGCAATCGATCGAACTCCCAATTAAAAAATCCTACTCCCATTGTCTGCGATCGCAATTCTACGATCAAATTCTGCATTTCTGCGATCGGCAAATAAGCAGAAACTGCATCCCATCCCTTCCAGTCTTGTTTACCTTCGTAGCCGAGAATTTGGCCGCGGTGTCCGCTGACCAACTGCAACACCTTTGATGTACACTCGTTCGGAGCGCAAATTTCAACTTTGGCGATCGGCTCCAGCAATGCCGGTTCGCACTTCGCCATTCCCTCCTGCATCGCCAAACGCGCCGCTTGCTTGAAAGCTTGTTCGGAACTGTCCACAGAATGGTAGGAACCGTTCGTCAGCGTCACCGCTACGTCTACCACCGGGAAACCCAGCGGGCCGCGATCCAAATACTCGCGCACTCCCACTTCCACGCCGGGAATGTACTGTTTTGGGACGACGCCGCCGACTATTTTGTCGGTGAAATTGAAGCCTTCGCCTCGTGGCTGCGGTTGAATGTCGAGGTACACATCGCCAAACTGTCCGTGTCCGCCGCTTTGGTGTTTGTAGCGCCCGTGGATGGAAGATGCGGGTTTGCGGATGGTTTCTTTGTACGGCACTTGCGGTAAGTGAGTTACCATCGGCAAATTATACTTGCGGCGCAACCTGTCTAAGGCTACTTTCAGGTGGATTTCGCCTTGACCCCAAAGTATAATTTCGTGAGTGTCGCCGTGCTGTTCCCAGACTAAAGATGGGTCTTCTTCTAGCAATTTAGCTAAAGCGGAGCTCAGCTTAACTTCATCGTTGCGCTTTTCTGGGACGATCGCCAGTGCGTAGACAGGCGGGATGATTTCGGCTTTTGGCAATTCTTCCGATCGGTCTAGCGCCAGCGTATCGCCTGTTTTCACGCCTTCTAGCCTTCCCAAAGCCACAATTTCCCCGGCGCTGACGGAATGCAAACTTTGCGTTTGCTGGCCGGTCAAGCGGTACAAACCGTTAACTCGAACGCCGTTCAAAATTGCTCCGTCTGCCAGCGTCCCCCGCCACATTCTCACTAACGATAGTTTACCTCCCTGCGGCGTGTAATAGGTTTTGAGGATTTGAGCCAGAACTTTGTTTTCACTTTGTATAATGCCGCGGCGATCGGCTGTAGTTTCGGGTGTCGGCGCTTCCCTCAGCAAAGCTTCCAGCAGAGGCCGCACGCCGAAATCTTGTTCGGCGATGCCGATGAATACTGGCACAATTAAATCTGCGCCTAATTCCATCTTTAAATCGCGGGTAATTTCTTCGGCGTCGGGATTGATTTCTTCGAGCAATTCTTCGAGTAAATGGTCGTCAAAATTCGCCACTTCTTCGAGCATTTGCTGCCGCGCCGCGCTTTCTTGTGCTTTGAGGTGTTCTGGAAGCGGGACGGGATCTGCGGCGGCGCCCGGATGGTAGTGGTAAGCTTGTTCGGTTACTAAGTCGATAAAACCGATGATTTGTTCGTTTTTGCCGATCGGATATTGGTGAGGTACGATCGGTCTGCTGGAAACGGATTTGAGCGCGTCGATCACCTCGGTGAAGTTGCTGCCACAAGTAGTTTCGTCTGTGCAAGCTCGATCGATCTTGTTGATGAAAACTAGGTGGGGAATTTCCCAATCATCGAGGAATTTAACCCTCTTCTATCACTCTCGGCACAAAATAATTTGGGATGCTTATAGCATAAGACTTTTATCAAAAATCTTGATTTCCGCCATTCTGTTAGAAAATAAACGCTCAAATCCACGCTCTATCGACAGTTAAGGTTTGGCTCTCACTTTTATTTTCCCAGAGTGACAGAAGAGGGTTATGCAGCAGCCCGTGTAGAAACTTCTTCAAGAATAGAAAATAACTCATCTACCTGAGTCGAGGTAAATAATCCGTCTGGCCCCTGTGGCGTAATGTCGGTAAATGGGGATTCATAGAGGATTGCTGCATCCATTGCGCCATTTGCGGTTAAGTGATTCACAATCTTATCCACAAATTCAATCTGATTGGAGTTAAGATTTTTACCAGATATAAACCTCGCTAGTTCCTGCTTGGCTACCTCCCGATCGAGTCCTACTAAGGAACGGACGAATAAGCCTAACCCATGCGACTCTTCTTTTGCACGGTCTATATCCTCCTCTACGCCTAATTTGTTTTCTAGTAATATCTCCTCTAACTCCGATAGATCGGATGGAGTGAGCTGTTTGTTAGTTCGCAGCTTAAAAATAACCACATGATCTTGATGCGATCGCAAAAAAGCCCTGGTTTTAGCACGGAACTTCTCAAAATTATCTAATGCTGTAAAACCAGGCAACTCTACTATTATCTCATCCCCCATTACATCCTCAAAATCGGTGTAAATAGGTTGGCGTTTTTGTTTTTCAATCAGCTTTATTAATCCCCGTAGCCGTTTGCGTAACACCTCCAGCATTGGTAATGTCACATCTTGCCACCACTGATCGGTTTGTACATCCTGAATCAGGGCTAACTGTTCTTGCACGAAGGGAATGGCAGATTTCTCCTCTAACAACCCTGCAAGTGACTTCACCTGTTCTTGTAAACGCTTAAATGTAGAGTCAGAGCGCAGGATTGCTAATTGTAACTTCAGCATCAAAACATCAAATCTTTTTATTTCTTCTGTTTCTGTTTCCAATTGGGAGGGCAAACCAGCTATTTCTTGACTAAGTTCCATAAAATCATCGATCGATAGCGATGCCCATGCTGCGGAATTAGCATATTTCTCTACGAATCGTTGTTTATGTCGCACTATGAAATTTTCAGTATTCATAGCCGCCACTTCTGTATTGAGTAAATTGGCTAGTTCTTGGCGCAATTCTGTATCGGTACTGGGTTCTTTAGAGGCAGCTTGATACTCTGGAAGCTGGCTCAGTTTTGCTGGATTAATTGGTGAATTTCCCGGTTGTCTTTTATCTAGCTCTTCGATTAATTCTAATCGAGCGGTAAACAATTGCTGACCCAATGATTTAGTTATTGGTGCATTAACAGTCTCTGAGTTGTGTTGAAAAAACTCTAAATTTTGGCAATAATCAAACAGGTAAAAAAATTCTTTATCTTGCCCTAGCCCAAATAGGTCAGGGCATAGCCTCGTACCTCGTCCTATCATCTGCCAGAACTTAGTTTTGGAGCGAACAATTTTGAACAGCACCAGATTAACTACCTCTGACACGTCAATCCCAGTGTCGAGCATATCCACTGAGATGGCGATATGAGGTTCTTTATCTTTTTGGGAAAAGTTATCAATCAGGGTTTGAGCATAGGAGGTTTTGAAGGTAATGACGCGGGCAAACTCACCTTTAAGGTGGGGGTAGTTGACGTTGAACCGCTGAGCAATAAATTCTGCATGATCTTGATTTTTAGCGAAAATAATGGTTTTGCCGAGCCGATCGCCCCCAGCAACCTTTAATCCCCTAGTCATCAGACGCTCTAGCACCTTATCCACGGTATCTTTATTGAATAGCCATTTGTTGACTGCTTCTGCTTCTACGCGCTCAGGGGCATTACCTTCTGTGTCCCATTCAAGCGCATCCCATTCTTCTCTTTCTGCTTCAGAGAGTTCGCCATAATTAATGCCTTGTCGCTGGAACTTAAGCGGCACTGATACTGCTTTTAGGGGGACTAGATACCCATCTTTTACGGCATCTTCAAGCGAGTAAGCATCGGTAGGGACGCCATTTTCTAAGTCAAATAGTCCGTAAGTGTTGCGGTCAATTTCATCCTTTGGTGTAGCGGTTAGCCCTAGCAAGACAGAATCAAAGTAGTTGAAAATGGTACGGTATTTCTGGAAGACCGATCGGTGAGCTTCATCAATAATAATTAGGTCAAAATGCCCTACGCCAAAACGACGCTGACCGTCACGGGTATCATTAATTAATCCCATCATGGTTGGATAGGTGCAAGCAAATACTCGTCCTTCGGTATCTTTTTCTGTGACTAAGTTTACTGGCGCGGCATCCGGGAGATGTTTCTTAAATACATTGATTGCCTGATTTACCAAAGCTACACGATCTGCTAAAAATAGAACACGTTTAACCCAGTTACAACGCATCAGCAGATCGACTAAGGCGATCGCTGTTCTGGTTTTGCCTGCACCAGTTGCCATAACTATCAGGGCTTTGCGGTCTTTATCAGTCTCTAAGGCTTCGGTAATGTGGCGGATGGCACGAGTTTGATAATAGCGTTCGGCAATGGTAGGGTTAATTGTGCCTGCTGCTAAAGATTTACGGGTAGCTCGGCGCTGTATAAGTAATTGTAATTCCGTTTTTTTATAAAATCCTTGCACCTGTCGCGGTGGGTAATTAGTATCATCCCACAGCCAATGCTCGTAACCGTTAGAGTAGAAAATAACTGGACGCTGATTAACCCTCTTTTGTCACTCTCGTGGTAGTATAAGCAGTGACACACCCCAAAAGCATTGCCAGTCCTATGGTAGAGCCTCGTAAACCAGTACCCACAGTCAAATTTATAGATGAATACTGTCAAATTTACCAAAACATATTTCCAGAAGTTAGGAGCTTTGAAGCTTTTAAGTACTTACATATCGGTATGATATCGGACATAAAACGCAAAACACTACCATCAATAGCGAAAGTTATAGGGCTAGATAATCATCAAGGATTACACCATTTTTTAACACAATCACCTTGGGATGTACAAGAATTAAGTCAGCAACGATTAGAATTAATATTATATGTACTTCAAGGGCGCCCAATAGTACTAATAATTGATGAAACCGGAGATAAAAAAAAGGGGGATGCGACTGATTATGTAAAACGACAGTACATTGGAAATTTAGGTAAAACAGATAATGGTATCGTTGCAGTTACAGCGTATGGTGTTTTATCTGGCATGACTTTTCCTCTATTATTTGAAGTTTATAAACCTAGAGAAAGACTGCAACCAGGAGATCAATACCTAACTAAACCTGAAATTGCAGCGAAAATGATCAAACAATTGCGTGCGATGGGATTTAAATTTAATCTTGTCCTAGCAGATAGTTTATACGGAGAGAGCAGTAAAAATTTTATTCAAATACTAGATGAATTGAATCTAAATTTTATTGTGGCAATTCGCTCTAACCACAAAGCATGGGGAGTTACAGACGCGAAAGTCAAATATTCAGAGTGGCAAAGATTCAAACGTGTCTTCTCTGATTTAAGCTCGGAAGACAGATATATAAGAGAGATTATTTGTGGTGATAATCCGGAAATTAAATATTGGCAAATCACAACTGATAAAGAGGAGCTTCCCAAAAACACTACTTGGTATGTAATGAGTAAATTTCCCAACATTACACCCAGAGAAGTAGGTAATTTTTATGGTTTAAGAACTTGGGTAGAATATGGTTTGAAGCAAAGTAAAAACGAATTAGGATGGGCAGATTTTCGCTTAACTAATTATCCACAAATAGAAAAATGGTGGGAAATTATTTTTAGCGCTTATTTGATGGTTAGCCTCCACTCTGAACAACTGCTAAAATTACCACCACAATCTGAATCTAATTTTTCATCACATCCTTGGTGGGATAAAGGAAAGGGGTGGAAGAATATTCTTAACAACCTCCGTTTAATACTTCAACCATTTGTACTATTTAACTTTATTAAACCTTGGCTACAAGTTTTTACTGTTCCTAAGTTATCCGAGGGCTTTTTTAAGCTTCAAATGCTTGTCAATAATTTAACTCGTTCAATTTTTCAAAACCTCAATATCCCTTATGGCAAGTTTTCCTCTGCGTAGAGTGACAAAAGAGGGTTAAACAGGGGTGCGAGGGTTAAAGTGCGATCGGCAACGGGTTCGCAAACAATTATCGCCGCATCCACACCAATCAGCGCATTGTAAGTTTCTTGGACAAATTCTATCGAGCCCGGACAGTCGAGAAATGTGAAGCGGACGCCTTCATATTCAGCGGTGGCGGCGTTTACTTCTACGCTCATTTGGCGATCGCGTGCTTCCGGCGAACTATCACCTATTGTGTTGCCATCTTTGACATTTCCTTTGCGGGTAATTGTCCCTGTCACCGACAGCAAACTTTCCAGCAGTGCGGTTTTACCGCTTAAATAAGGGCCAACAATTGCAACGTTCCGCGTAGCCCCAATGACTTTGTGGTTCATAAAAAACCTCGGTAAGTGGGAAACTCATAGTCTTCATACCTGAGAGGAAAACGACCCGGGGGACTTTAGTCAAGAGTGAATCCCCTTGAGGGGCTGGAGGGGTATGGTTGCCCCTCCGATGGAGATATGGTTGTCTCCTTTCTCCCTTGCGGGGTAATGTTCGCCTCGACCTGGTTATAAAGGCTTGTTAGACCTGCAACACTGTTTCAGTGACTTTAAAACTGTTTAATTGCAGATGACAGAGCGGAAAACTGGCGTCGCATTCTCCGGTGTCGTGACCTAAATAACGGCTCCTCTTACGAGGGGTCTGGTCAGTACAGCTTGCGAGAGATTTCTCGCGACCAACCTCAGTGTCTAGTTGACCTGAGTTACTGACATTGCCTCCAACAGAAAACTTGTTTTTAATTGCTCTTGGTGCAATCAATTAAATATCATTTTCTAGGCTTTCCCCAGGTGAATTTCTATTGCTGTCTAGAGCAATTTCAGATTTTGGTATGATTCACTACTTTTGACCCTAGCGTGTTTTGAGTCACAAAACACAGATTGTATTTTTTCTTAATATTTTGATTTTTCAACCGCCGATGAACACGGATCAGATTCTCGTTCCCAGGTTCTACCTGGGAACGCATTTCCAGAGGCTCTGCCTCGATTAAATCGCGGTTTTTTCGTGTTATCTAATTTCTCAGCAGTCGCAAACCGCTTAAGGTTACTATTACTGTAGAGCCTTCGTGACCGATGACGCCGAAAGGCATGGTGATATTTCCGAAAAAATTAGCCGCCAATAACAGCACAATGCAACTGAGTGCAAAAACAATGTTTTGTTTGACAACTTTTTGAGCGCGGCGGCCTAAACTAATTGCTTTAGCTAGTTGCTCTAACTTATCTGTTATTAATACGATATCAGCAGTTTCTAAAGCAACATCGCTGCCGGAAATCCCCATCGCAATGCCCACGGAAGCTTGAGCGAGGGCGGGGGCGTCGTTGATGCCGTCTCCCACCATTGCTACAGTTTGATACTGGGTTTGCAGTTGTTTAATTGCCTGCACTTTGTCTTCTGGCAAAAGTTCGGCGTACACTTCATTGATGCCTAATTGGCGGGCGATGTGTTGAGCTGTTTGCTCGTTGTCGCCGGTTAGCATAATTATATGTTCTACGCCTAATTTTTGCAAGCGTTTTACCGTGGCTGCTGCTTCGGGGCGGAGGGTATCTGCTACTGCAATGATTCCCAAAAGCCGTAGCACGGGCGAGGGCCCGACGCCATCGCTCTTTGCCACCCAAACAACTGTTTTACCTTCGGCTTGCAACTGCTGGCTGATTTGAGTCAATTCGGAAGTTGCTTCGACAAATTCGGCTTTACCAATGGCAATGATTTGATTGTTGACTTTGCCGACAATTCCTTGACCAATTTTTGCTTGTACATCGGTAGCGGTTGACAATTGTAACTGTTGCTGGTGGGCGGCGCTGACAATTGAAGAGGCGATCGCGTGTTCGGAATGAGCTTCTAGGGCTGCAGCCAATTGCAGAACTTCTGTTTCAGTATATCCGGCTGCTGGTACAATTTGGATAACTTCAGGTTTTCCCGTGGTGAGAGTTCCGGTTTTGTCAAAGGCGATCGCCCTGACTTTACCAATCATCTCTAATTGCGCGCCACTTTTAAACAAAATCCCCTGTCTCGCCCCATTAGCAATTCCCGAAAGCAGCGCCGGCATAATCGAAGCCATCAGCGCGCAGGGGGATGCGACTACTAGGAAAATCAGCGCCCGATAGATTGTCTCTTCCCAATTCCAGCCCAAAACAAAGGGCGGCAAAGTTGCCAGCAGCAAGCCTAAACCGACAATTAATTTGGCATAACCGCGCTCGAATTTTTCCACAAACATTTGAGAAGGCGGCGCTGCTGTTTGCGCTTCTTGAACCAGCCGAATCACTCGCTGAATCAAGCTGCTTTCTGGAGTTTTATGAACTTCGAGTTTCAGCGCGCCGACACCGTTAATTGTACCTGCATAGACTTCATCGCCCTTGGTTTTTTCCACGGGCATCGATTCGCCGGTAATCGAGGCTTGATCGATCGCACTGTAGCCTTCAATAATTATCGCATCTGTGGGGATGATTTCTCCGGGCTTGACTAAAATGTAATCGCCAATTTCCAATTTGTCGATCGCAACGAACCGTTCCCCGCCGTACATTACCACCCTAGCAGTATCCGCAGTCAAACTCATCAAACTGCGGATGCTGCGTTCAGTCCGCTGCATAGCATAACCTTCAAGCGCGCCGCTAATTGCAAAGATTAAAATCAACACCGCACCGTCAACAATTAAATGATATTCTTGCCGCCATAGCCCCAAACCGGCCGCGCCCAAAGCAGCGACAATCATTAACAAATCTACATCTAATTCGCGTTCTTGAAAAAGCGTAGTTAAGCCTTCGCGGGTACTGGAATAGCCGCCGATAACATAAGCCGCAGGTAAGATGAATACGGCTAAACCCAGCCAGCCGAATTGCAGGGCTAGCGAACCCAAGATTACTAGAATTCCGCACAGGGCGGCAGTTAAAGCGTCGGGATGTTCTGCGGCGAGGCGCCAGAGGCGAGAGATTGGGAGGGAATTGGGAGTCATTGGGGAAATTTGATTTGGTAGAATGACTCCTTTACCCTAAACCTTGACATTAATGTCAATGTCAAGAGTGAAACCAAAATAAATCCAGCATCAACTCGCCCTTCGTTGAGTCCCAGAGTCCGACAGGGAATGAATTCCCTGTCTCATAGCGCAAGTCCTCTGAAAGAGGATTGAAGATAGCTGAGAATTGAATTTAATCTTTCCGTCGGTTTTAACTGAGATGTTGCACCATTCTCAAGAACAGGCAAGATGCCTGTTCCACAATAAAATTGATCTCTTGTGGAACAGGCATCTTGCCTGTTCCTAAACAAGTAATTGATATTGGTGCAAAATGTGAGCTTTAACCGACTTCTGCTATGAGACGGGGAATTGATTCCTCGGCGGACTGTGGCTGAATTCGAGAACCAAATATAGAATCCCAAAATTCCCAAAATCCCATGCAAGAATACCTGACAATCAAACAACTTACAGAAGCGGTAAAAGGCACAATTACCCCTCGGATGGTGCGACATTATCACGCTTTGGGGCTGCTATCTCCGGCCGTGCGATCGACTTCTAACTACAGACTGTACACCCGCAGCGATGTGCAAAGACTGCAAAGAATAGTCGCACTCAAGCAGCAAGGCTTTCAACTGTCTCACATCCGCAAACTATTAGAAACAGACGCGGATGCTTCGCCTGACGCGCTGATGGCGACTCTGCAACGGCAATATCTGTCGGTTATTCAGCAAATTGTTCGCCTCAGAGAAACGGCATCAGCGCTGGAAGGATTGCTGGGACGGGATATTTCCTGTCAAGCGGTGCAAGCGGACGCCCTGGCGCAATTAAGGCTGTTGCAGGCGGAAACTGAGGGGGGGTTGGATGAGTTGGAACAACTTTGGGAGGGTTGGGATGCGGGGGCGCACACTCACCCGGAGGATTTTGGGGAGTCGTTGCAGCATTTATTGCCGGATTTGCGCGATCGCTCGGAAATTGAGGTAGACTTGCTTTCTAAACTGGTGTTAGCCTGCGGTGATTGTTCGCTGCTGCCATTTGTGAAGTTGAGCGAAACGGCGATTAAATCGGCGCGGGAAGCTTTGAAAAATCAGTGTCAAATTGTGGCTGATGTGCCGCCTGTTTTTGCGGCTTTGGATGGGACTAGATTGGCGCATTTGGGAACAAGTATTGCAACTTTAATTGATGATCCGCACATCAATGCTGCGGCGGAAGCGGAACAAGAATTCTGGCAGCAGGGTGAGTGGTTTGAAAAGTTGTTGAAACTGGAAAAGGGATGTATATTAGTGATAGGATATGCGCCGTCTGTGCTGATGGCGGTTTGCGAGGCGATCGAGAGTGGGCAACTGCAACCGGCTTTGGTAATTGGTATGCCGATCGGTTTTAGTCATTCTCCGGTGGCGAAACGGCGGTTAGTGCGATCGGGGGTTGCTTATATTACGACTGTCGGCACTTTTGGCGGCGGGTTGTTGGCGGCGGTTGCTTTGAATGCTTTGGTTGAGTCTTTGATTGAAAAGCCGAATTGTCATTGTCATCTTAAGTGAAGATGGGATTTAGGTTTATTGTGGCTTAATTTGTTTTTTGCTCTTTTATTCGTTTCAATCCCTGATAGGAAGTTAGGTTAATTGCGGCTCAGAAGGAGTCAGGAGTCAGGAGTCAGGAGTCAGGAGTCAGGAGAAGAATACCCTCTTTCCTCCTGTCTCCTCCTCTCCTGAATACTTCCGAAGGTTTCAATCCCTGATAGGGAGTTAGGTTAATTGCGGCGTGCTGGAACTTTCTCGCATGGAGGAAGCTTTTAGCGTTTCAATCCCTGATAGGGAGTTAGGTTAATTGCGGCGCTCAACCCCTTTGGGGGAGTTATTGACCAGCTAATCGTTTCAATCCCTGAGAGGGAGTTAGGTTAATTGCGGCTTTAATCGGGTGATAAACCCCCGGCGAGCTGAATATAGTTTCAATCCCTGATAGGGAGTTAGGTTAATTGCGGCCACATGGGTTATGGTGACCTCGATCCAAACCAAAGAGTTTCAATCCCTGATAGGGAGTTAGGTTAATTGCGGCCTGTAGGTATCCCGGTTAATGCAGCAGATTCTGTTTCAATCCCTGATAGGGAGTTAGGTTAATTGCGGCTTTTTGTCGATTCGGTAATCACGCCGATGGACTCCGTTTCAATCCCTGATAGGGAGTTAGGTTAATTGCGGCGTGGAAGTGGTGGCCCGGCTGCTGGCAGTGGTATCTCGTTTCAATCCCTGATAGGGAGTTAGGTTAATTGCGGCACATAGTTTTGCTGAGTTTGAGCCTTGTAAACCTCGTTTCAATCCCTGATAGGGAGTTAGGTTAATTGCGGCTTAAAGGCGGCGGCCAAGATTCAGAAATCAAAATACGTTTCAATCCCTGATAGGGAGTTAGGTTAATTGCGGCGCTTCTCACGCTGCTGTTGCCGCCACTAAAGCTACGTTTCAATCCCTGATAGGGAGTTAGGTTAATTGCGGCGCGGCACGGCTCGCGGCGGTGAGTATTACCGATTGTCTTACAAGGTTTCAATCCCTGATAGGGAGTTAGGTTAATTGCGGCTTTTCGCGCGGGGTTGAGTTCCAGGAGCTTGAGCGCCACGTTTCAATCCCTGATAGGGAGTTAGGTTAATTGCGGCACAAAGTAACTTTCTAATGTGCCCAGGGCTGCGTTTCAATCCCTGATAGGGAGTTAGGTTAATTGCGGCTATCGAATCAGGTGAAGTAGGCATTAAATCCAAGTTTCAATCCCTGATAGGGAGTTAGGTTAATTGCGGCCTTCGGAGGCTTCACCGTAAGCGTACCATTGAAGTTTCAATCCCTGATAGGGAGTTAGGTTAATTGCGGCTTTGTGAAAGCTGGCATAGCGAGTATGCCGGTGTTGTTTCAATCCCTGATAGGGAGTTAGGTTAATTGCGGCGCGGAATCATTGAAAGGGCAACCGAATGGATTGTGTTTCAATCCCTGATAGGGAGTTAGGTTAATTGCGGCTACTAGGGCGTCGGTACAGTATTAGACATTGACAAAACCGGGTAGATATGATAAGTGAAGTGAGGAGCCTGTTAAATTCTCACCATCAGGAAGAAAGAAAAAACCCTATGCGTCCTCCCTTATGGCATCCTCCAATTGAACTATCAGACCATGAAGAGTTGATTATCAAACGCATCAAAAGAGCCAAGCTATTCACGTTTCTTCGACTCAACCGTTCATTCATATTTAATGATGAGTTTCAAGACGAACTCGCTACAATTTTTAAAGACAGCACAGTGGGTCACAGCCCAGTTCCTCCTGCACAACTTGCCTTGGCAATTATTCTACAAGCATATTTGGGGATTTCTGATGATGAAGTAATTGAAGAAATGCTGATGGATCAACGTTGGCAGTTAGTTCTCGATTGTCTCAAGTGTGAAAGTCCCCCTTTCAGCAAAGCCACTTTGGTTAGATTCAGAAAGGGCTTAATTAAAAAAGAACTGGACCAACGTTTAATTGACCGCACCGTAGAGATTGCCAAACAAAAAGGTGGGTTTGGCTCATCTCAACTCAAAGCTGCCTTAGATTCCTCCCCTTTATGGGGAGCCGGGAAAGTCGAAGATACATATAATCTATTGGGTCATGCTTTGCGTAAAGCAGTGAGTGTGATAGCTGCTGGACAGGGGCGGGAGTCAGCAGAAATTGCCGATGAAGCCGGTGCGCCCATCCTCAATAGTTCTAGCTTAAAAACGGCATTAGATTTGAACTGGGATAATCCAATCGAGCGTCAAAAGGCACTCTCAATCATCCTAAACAGCTTAGATTCGGTAGAAGAATGGATGCAAGGTCAGTCTCATTGTCATGGGTTTGACCTCGCCCAAGAGACCCTCAATGTTGCCCGAGTCATTGAATCCCAAAATGTGACATTAGACTCTCAAGGAGTTCCTACTCTAAGCAAAGGGGTAGCAAAAGACCGTCGAATTTCTATTGAAGACCCAGATATGCGGCATGGACGGAAAAGCCAGTCTAAAAAAATAGATGGGTATAAACGCCACGTCCTTAAAGATTTAGATAGCGGTGTAGTTTGCGCGGTGGCATTGAAGGAGGGCAAATACTCCCGAATCTGCTGCTACACTTGACCTAGAACGTGACTTAAGACTCCAAAATATTCACCTAACTGAGTTACATATTGACCGGGCTTATTTATCTAGTCATTGGGTCATACAGCGGGATAAGCAATTAAAGATATTTTGCAAGGCGTGGCCGGTCAGAAATTCTGGCCGGTTTGATAAAAATTCCTTTTTCCTGGATTGGGATACGCATTTAATGAGTTGTCCCAATCAAGTAAGCATCCCATTTGAACCAGGAAAAGTTGTTCATTTTCCTCCGAGTGAATGTGCAATTTGTCCTCTGAGATCCGACTGCACAAACAGTAAAAGAGGACGTAGTGTATCAATTCATCCTGATGAAGCTTTAATGCAAGAGTTGCGAGCGCGTCAATCTACTGCCTCTGGTCGTCTCGACTTGAGAAGGCGTACTACAGTTGAACACTCTTTAGCCCATATTGGTCATTGGCAGGGAGACCGTGCCCGGTATCTTGGACAACGGAAAAATCTCTTCGATTTACGTCGAGTCGCTGTTGTCCATAACCTCCATGTCATTGCTCGAATATCTAAGGTTTTGCCAATTCAACCGGGCATAGAGTCGAACTCATTGGCCGGCTAGTTGCATACATCTCTTTTGTTGTCAACTCCTAATACTGTACCGATGCCCTAGATGCTGGTGCGCGGCAGGTGCAACCGATTTGTTTCAATCCCTGATAGGGAGTTAGGTTAATTGCGGCAGTCATTGTTTTTTAGCTTTAGTTAGGTTTGTTTGCGTTTCAATCCCTGATAGGGAGTTAGGTTAATTGCGGCTGCACTAGCTTTGTTGGCTTCTTGCCGAGCCTTTGTTTCAATCCCTGATAGGGAGTTAGGTTAATTGCGGCTTGGGAGTTGCACCTAGTAGCGGATAAATATCTTCTGTTTCAATCCCTGATAGGGAGTTAGGTTAATTGCGGCCTGGTTTCCGTCAAGTAAAACCTGTTCAAATTGCGGTTTCAATCCCTGATAGGGAGTTATAGCCTTTCTCAGAAAGATGAGGTATGATGTTACTGACACTCACTCGTGAGGGTCAAACAGAGAAGATAAGATCAAATGAACTATAATTACATGGTTGAGTAAAGCCACGCGAAAGCGATAAGCTGATACGCAGCTAGATTGTATAATATAAATATAAAATAAGCGATAATTAGTTATAATGTATGCCAGCCAAAAACCATCTATCTCAAAATCAAAAACAGAGACTCATTAAACTATTAAAAGAGTCTGAGGATAATTATGTGAGGGAAAAAGTTCTAATCTTATTGCTAATAAATGACGGAAAAAGTTATCAACAAATCAGTGAATTCATGGAGATTGCTTACACAACGGTAGCTTATTGGTCAGTTCATGGCGACCCAGATAATTTGGATAGTTTTTTAGATAAAAGAAGCCAAGGTAATTTTCGCAAAGTCACTCCAGAGTATGAAAAAATATTGATAGATACAATCGATAAAGCTCCGGCAGAATATGGATATGAATTTGGGAGATGGACGGCAGCCAGACTAGCAACATATTTAGAAAAAGTCACAGGAATTAAATTGAGTGGTTCCCAAATATCCAGGATATTACATAAAAAAAAATACGTTTACATTTGGGCTAAATATAGTTTAGAGGACAAACAAAATCCCGTTGAAAGAGAAGTATTTAAACAGAAGCTATCCGAGTATTTAAAAATAACAAAACAAACCCCAGAGCTTTTACAGGTATGGTTTTGGGACGAAAGTGGATTTAGCTTGCGAGTGATAAGAAGAAAAACTTGGGGTAAAAAAGGTAGTCGAAAAAAAATCACAGGTCAAAGGAGAAGAGGCAGAGTAAATATCATGGGTGGATTGAGATATTATGACAAAAAAAGGTTAAATTTTGTTGTCATAAAAAAAGGAGACTCGAATACGTTTTATGAGCAAATTAATGCCTTAAATGATTCGATTGTCCAAGAATGGAGAGAACTGGGTAATCAAGCTGAAAGTTTTGCCGAATCAGGAATAAAGATTGTAATTATTTTAGACAATGCTAGTTTTCATAAAAAGAAAGATATTCTGAGCCAAATATCAGCCGAAATGCCTCATATTATTTTAGAATTTTTGCCACCTTACAGCCCCGATTATAATTTGATTGAATTGGTCTGGCATTCAGCGAAAGAATATATAGCACATCGACTGTTTAAGTCAGTAGAAGAATTGTCAGAATTACTACATAGATTATTAAATGAAGGAGAAATGGTTATCAAATGGGAGCGAAAAATCAAAAATAAAGGCAATGCTATTTTATCCGGTTTAGCTGCGTAGCAGCTTACCACACATAATAGCATTTTTTTGAAAGCACACGATGCTTGACTCACAACACGTTTACTTGTACCAAACTTCATACATTGTTAAAAATGAAAGCTTATTCGATTGATTTTAGGCAAAAAATCCTTGATACTTATCATACTGAACCCATTTCACAAAAAGCAATAGCTAAGCGTTTTTCTGTAGCCCTGAGTTTTGTACAAAAATTGCTTAAACAATATCGTGAAACAAAAAACATTACTCCGAGAACTGACCGATGTGGAGTCAAAGGCAAACTGAATGCGGAGCAACTACTCATCTTGGCGGAATTGATTGAAGGAAATAATGATGCAACTCTTGAAGAACTCCGTTATTTACTTTATGGGAGAATTGGATTTTCTGTTAGTAGAGCAACAATAGGAAGAATGATAAAACTCTTAGACATTACTGTCAAAAAAAACTCTCTTCCCTTCAGGGAAAGGGACAGAGCGAGTTCAAATCCTGCGATGTGAGTTCTGGAAAACAATTAAAGAGATTAGTTTGAAAGACTTAATATTCATTGACGAATCGGGAGTTAATTTGGCAATGGTTAGGTTATATGCTAGGTATGCAAAAAGGTGAAAGAGCCAAGGGGTCAAAACCAACTAAACGTGGCAAAAATGTCTCAATAATTGGAGCAAGGTCAGTCAATGAGATTTTGACATCGGTTAATCTAATAGGCGGAACTGATGCAATTACATTTGAAGCTTTTATTATCAGAAAACTTGTGCCAAAACTCTGGAAAGGTGCTTGTGTAGTGATGGATAATTGTCCCATTCACTTGGGAGAAGAAGTGAAAAAAGCGATCGAAAAAACAGGGGCAAAATTAATATACTTATCACCTTATTCACCAGATTTTTCACCAATTGAAAATCTGTGGTCAAAACTTAAAATCATTCTCCGTTCTATCAAGACTACTAATTATCAAGAATTAGGAAAAGCCATAGATTTTGCGTTCGGACAAGTTACATCGTCAAATATTTTTAACTGGTTTACACACTGCTGTTATTGTACCTCATCTTTTTGAGAAAGGCTATAGGTTAATTGCGGCGCAGCTTGAGCGCGGGTCTACAGTCACCAATCTATGTTTCAATCCCTGATAGGGAGTTAGGTTAATTGCGGCGCACCGCTGCCACTTCTTTCTCCCAAAGTCATGGTTTCAATCCCTGATAGGGAGTTAGGTTAATTGCGGCATTTCTTCTCCTCGGTGGTGGGTTTGGAAAAGGAGTGGGTTTCAATCCCTGATAGGGAGTTAGGTTAATTGCGGCAAGTGAAGTCATCCCTAGATAGCGACATCATGGTAGTTTCAATCCCTGATAGGGAGTTAGGTTAATTGCGGCGTTAAAGTCAGCCATTGTCTCGCCTGGTGGCAGGTTGTTTCAATCCCTGATAGGGAGTTAGGTTAATTGCGGCATATTATTTCCCGATTGTAGCACGACATCCTGCAAGTTTCAATCCCTGATAGGGAGTTAGGTTAATTGCGGCATTGTTAGGGTGTATTCTGTCGCAGCGGTATAAGTGTTTCAATCCCTGATAGGGAGTTAGGTTAATTGCGGCTTGTGTGTGCGGTGTTTTGCGCTGCTAGCTTGCAGTTTCAATCCCTGATAGGGAGTTAGGTTAATTGCGGCCAAGCAAAATGCGTTCAGGGATGTTTCCTTTCCTGTTTCAATCCCTGATAGGGAGTTAGGTTAATTGCGGCTTAAAATCCAGACTTGGGTTTCTAAGTCCCAAATTTGGGTTTCAATCCCTGATAGGGAGTTAGGTTAATTGCGGCCCTACACTGTCAACTTGCCTAACCCGTTCAATAAGCCTGTTTCAATCCCTGATAGGGAGTTAGGATTAAAGTCAGTGAAGGAGTCGCCCCCTCCACTGCTCTCCAAAACGGAACGTGATAGTTTCCCATCATTCCGCTCCTCAATAAAACGGCTGTTGTCATCAGTACGTCATTACCAACATATCGTTTTCCCAAACCCAAAGGCTTGGTTCCACTGGTGGCTTAGGTTTAGCACTTTTACAGCTAGATTTGTTACCGAGACTGCCATCATTGGCGGTCTTTGTGTCGTGGCAATGTCGATGAAGTAGCTGCCAATTATCATAAGATTCCTTTCCACCTTTCGATTTAGGGATGATGTGGTCAACTTCTATCGAATCTCCATCTTTAAAGTAGTTATCGCAGTGGGTGCATTTCCCTTTTTGTCGCTTGAGTAATTTAGACACTCTTACGGGTATTTCGGGGTGTACTCCCATCCTTGAACTCCAATATAACCAGTCACCGTCGTAGGGGGAGGCTTTTCCTTTTACCTTTACATAGCGTTTTATTTCCGTGGAGCTATGTTGTATTAGCTTTAGAAGATTATTACCTTCTCCGGTTGCGAACACCCAGTTATCGCCTTCTACGGTTTTGAAGTATTTAAGGCGTATCCACCCTCTACCTTTGTTCCTGTGCCGATGACGACCCCATTTGAGGAGCTTCCAAACCACTAAGTGCCACAGCCTTTCAAATACTTTCTGGCTGACGACTGTTGAGAAGTAGTTACACCAACCCCTTATAATAGGATTGAGATTCTTAATTAAAGTCGCTTGATTTGAGCCACGCGATTTGTTTATTACTTCTACAACTTTTCTGTAGTGCCTTTTCTGACTTTCCTTGCTGGGGGTGATAATAGTCTTAAATCCGAGGATTTTACCCTTGACTCTGCCTGAATTGTGGTTCCCAACGGGGAATTGCTTGACGTTGAATCCTAGGAAGTTGAATCCAGGTTGTTCATCATCTAATTTGTTCAGGGTGTGGGCTAATCTTGTCTTACTCGGTTTTAGTTCTAACCCAATGCCACTTAACCACTTCTCTATCTCTAGTTTGCACAGTTTTACGACTTCTAAATCCTCATGAAGGACTACAAAATCGTCTGCGTATCTTATCAATGAAATCGATTTCAGCTTATCTCTTACACCCAATTGAGTGTTGTCGGGTCGCTTCATGTCGAATTTTGGGGCTAAACCCATAATCAATTCCTCAATCCCATGTAAGGCGACATTAGCGAGTAGAGGTGAAATCACCCCACCCTGTGGTGTACCTTCATCAGTTGGGAACAGCTTGTTTCCATCCATAACACCAGCTTTTAACCAAGCTCGGATTTGTCTCCGTAGGGTAGGATAAGTATTCAATTTCTTGAGAAGTGCATCGTGATTAATGCGGTCGAAGCACTTGGCAATGTCGGCATCCAGCACATATTTGGCTTTATACCTAATTGCGTTAAATATTGCTCCTACTGCATCGTGGCATGAGCGCCCAGGTCTAAACCCGTATGAGTTGGGTTCAAATCGCGATTCCCACTCTGGCTCTAACACCAGTTTGACTAACGCTTGCAAAGCTCGGTCTTCCATTGTCGGTATTCCTAAAGGTCTTTCCTCATCTGTCCCTGGTTTGGGTATCCAAACTCGGCGTGTTGGCTTAACCTTAGAACCCAATGATATTTTGTTTATCAAGGTGAAACGTTGCTTTGGGGTCAGCGATTTTACACCGTCCACGCCTGCCGTCTTCTTGCCTTGATTGTCCTGAGTTACCCGACGAACCGCTAGTGCTTTTGCTGCCCAAGAACTTATCAACAGTTTCTGGAGTCTGCGTACTAGCTTGACATCACCACGATTAGACGCTTGATATATCCGTTTTTGCAACTTAAAGACGTTACGTTCTAGCTTTCGCCAGTTGATATCGCTCCATTCATACATCGGTTTTATTACCGTGTTCATGACATTTACATTGCTACTTGTAGCTATATCATCCGTATTACCGTGAGTCTGTTAGCATATCCTTCACTATTACAGTGAGGCGTTGGCTTCTGACTCAATCTCTACCACCTGTTACCTGGAAGTCCAGATGTTTCGTCTTAGCTGACTGCTCGAAGTATTCGACCTCTCCGAGAGTAATCAGGTGGGTTACTTCGTTCCTCATAACCATTGGTATGTTCCGTTAGGATGTCACCTCTTCACCGAGTTTTTAGGTAACGTAGGTATGTCGATAAAAATCCTCATACCACCTTCTACTAATGCCCTTTTGGGACTTCCAGCGCATAAAGCCTTATTTCGCTGGTTCGCCGTAACGGTGATTCAGGCAGTGACTTCGCTTTTGCTATCCGTAGGAACTTGCTCACGGGATACCACTTTTAGGCTAGTAGTTCTTTCCGCTTTTATCTCCGCTTCACCGATTGATGGCTAGTCTCTACAGTGGGAGATATGCTTTCACCTCTACGTCTGAGGGGCAGGACTTACCGTTTTCTAGGATACTAACGTTCACCTGCAAGGTTATGAAGTTATCATCTACAAGGGATTAAAGTGCGAACTCAATCCTCATGGATTACCCTGTAGAAGCCAGTCATCCCCCGATTTCGCGGTTTCGACTGAACGAATCGCACTTAATTGCGGCGTTATGTCGCTCCTAGCCCAGAAATTGAAGTTCTAGGTTTCAATCCCTGATAGGGAGTTAGGTTAATTGCGGCTTTGACCACCGAAGGGCGCACTTACCTAAGTTAATGAAAAATTCGGGGTTTCAATCCCTGATAGGGAGTTAGGTTAATTGCGGCGAGAAGGCTTTAAATAATTTAGCCCTCATTTTTGGTTTCAATCCCTGATAGGGAGTTAGGTTAATTGCGGCGCTGAGCAGATGCGAGTAAGTGAAATCCTATGTCGCGTTTCAATCCCTGATAGGGAGTTAGGTTAATTGCGGCCTTTAGTGCTCATAATCACGATGGAGGCTAACTAATATCAGTTTCAATCCCTGATAGGGAGTTAGGTTAATTGCGGCTCCGGCTTCTGGTAAATTTGAAATCCAGAAATTCGTAGGTTTCAATCCCTGATAGGGAGTTAGGTTAATTGCGGCTAGAAATATTTTTCCATTCAGGTTTCATTATGGTAATTTTTGTTTCAATCCCTGATAGGGAGTTAGGTTAATTGCGGCGATTTACGTACCGCCTGGTATGGAAAAGGTAGTAGTTTCAATCCCTGATAGGGAGTTAGGTTAATTGCGGCACTGTTCGCGGTTCAATCCCGCTCAATCGAGGGATGTTTCAATCCCTGATAGGGAGTTAGGTTAATTGCGGCTAATTGCAAGGCTTTAAACGCGCTTAAGTTTCAGTTTCAATCCCTGATAGGGAGTTAGGTTAATTGCGGCCCTTGATCGAATAATTCGCTCGCTCGTGTCGGGAGACGCGATCACGTTTCAATCCCTGATAGGGAGTTAGGTTAATTGCGGCCCGCGACAGTAAGCCGCCATTTATCCAACAGTTACCGCATGGGTTTCAATCCCTGATAGGGAGTTAGGTTAATTGCGGCAAGTACGCGATCGAAAAGGCTTTTCATCACTCGGAGTTTCAATCCCTGATAGGGAGTTAGGTTAATTGCGGCAAGAAGCACAACAAATCACAGAGGAAATCCGCTCTGTTTCAATCCCTGATAGGGAGTTAGGTTAATTGCGGCCCTCCAAAATATCGCTCGCCCTTGGGAGAATTCGTTTCAATCCCTGATAGGGAGTTAGGTTAATTGCGGCAGAACGTAAATCTCGGCGATCGTTCCTCAAGCACTATTACTACGTTTCAATCCCTGATAGGGAGTTAGGTTAATTGCGGCCTTGGGGTACTCAATACCCTAGTCCACGTGGATCTAGATGGGTTTCAATCCCTGATAGGGAGTTAGGTTAATTGCGGCGTGTTAGGTGGGTTTGGCTACGCACTCGATGAGTTTCAATCCCTGATAGGGAGTTAGGTTAATTGCGGCCAGGCACACTGCTAGTAAATTACCTCGTCGGTCAAGGTGGATGTTTCAATCCCTGATAGGGAGTTAGGTTAATTGCGGCCTAGCGGCCCACGGGGCAAGACCGGCCGAAAAGTTTCAATCCCTGATAGGGAGTTAGGTTAATTGCGGCCAGGATTTGTTCGGCTTCCTGACGCCGTTGTTGCTCGCTGTTTCAATCCCTGATAGGGAGTTAGGTTAATTGCGGCCAGGCTCTCAATTTTCCCAGCCGTTCCTCCAGCGCCGCTAGTTTCAATCCCTGATAGGGAGTTAGGTTAATTGCGGCGGGTGTCGCGCCGAAATTGGCATAATTATTTAGCTCCAGTTTCAATCCCTGATAGGGAGTTAGGTTAATTGCGGCCCGGTGAGGACTGGGAGAGTATCCATTGTGTTGGTGTTTCAATCCCTGATAGGGAGTTAGGTTAATTGCGGCAATATCGGCATTGGTCACTATGGGCGGAACTGCACTGGTTTCAATCCCTGATAGGGAGTTAGGTTAATTGCGGCTCGCATTACCGATGGGTCACATCGTTGCGTGCTTCTCAGTTTCAATCCCTGATAGGGAGTTAGGTTAATTGCGGCTTCAGTAGCGCGGTTTTCTGCCTTTTCTAAGCCGTTTCAATCCCTGATAGGGAGTTAGGTTAATTGCGGCTAAATACTAGAGCTTGATATTCCATGCGATCGTTTCAATCCCTGATAGGGAGTTAGGTTAATTGCGGCTCTTGATTATCTGCTAAGCCCCTAGTGCCGTTTGTTTCAATCCCTGATAGGGAGTTAGGTTAATTGCGGCATAGATCGGATTCTGGTAAAGCTTTTTTGGTCATTTTGTTTCAATCCCTGATAGGGAGTTAGGTTAATTGCGGCATTATCGCCCGCCACAGTAACGTTACTGTTGTCAAGTTTCAATCCCTGATAGGGAGTTAGGTTAATTGCGGCCTGTTGTCAATAACAGTGTTTGGGAAACGCATATGTTTCAATCCCTGATAGGGAGTTAGGTTAATTGCGGCGGGCGCGATCGCTCCTCAAAAATAGATTTGGTAGTTTCAATCCCTGATAGGGAGTTAGGTTAATTGCGGCGAAAAAGTTGCCTCTTGTACTCGTTCTCACTTTGCTGTTTCAATCCCTGATAGGGAGTTAGGTTAATTGCGGCATCGGGATTGTAAAATGTTCCATTTCCAGGCGACTTGTTTCAATCCCTGATAGGGAGTTAGGTTAATTGCGGCTTAATCGCTTCTAGTTTATACATTGGTTTATCGGAGTTTCAATCCCTGATAGGGAGTTAGGTTAATTGCGGCTCAGTGGCTCTACTGCTATCCCGACTCTTGGGCGTGGGTTTCAATCCCTGATAGGGAGTTAGGTTAATTGCGGCGCAGTTGTTTGAGTTCACTGGCACTTATCACGAGTTGCGTTTCAATCCCTGATAGGGAGTTAGGTTAATTGCGGCAGATAACTGGCGTCGGTCAACATTCCTGTTTCAGTTTCAATCCCTGATAGGGAGTTAGGTTAATTGCGGCTCCTGTATCACGCGCACGCGCAATCTTTACTTGATTATATAGAGTTTCAATCCCTGATAGGGAGTTAGGTTAATTGCGGCAAGCTCGCTGCACATCAACCCGAATCCGCCTCAAAGTTTCAATCCCTGATAGGGAGTTAGGTTAATTGCGGCTTTAAAGAATCAGAGTTTCGTGTTTCTTACTTTGTTTCAATCCCTGATAGGGAGTTAGGTTAATTGCGGCTTTTCTAACCAATTCAACTTAAAAGGGTCATCCGGCAAAGTTTCAATCCCTGATAGGGAGTTAGGTTAATTGCGGCGCCGGCACCGATCGCACAGGCAACAGCGCCGCCAAGTTTCAATCCCTGATAGGGAGTTAGGTTAATTGCGGCTTCAGTGTTTCCAGCACTGGGTAGTTGGGCATATCAAGTTTCAATCCCTGATAGGGAGTTAGGTTAATTGCGGCCCTGTATCCAGTTAAGGAAGTGGCTTGAAGCTCGAGTTTCAATCCCTGATAGGGAGTTAGGTTAATTGCGGCAAGAATCATTTACATAGGCAGAGCTACCGATTTAGTTTCAATCCCTGATAGGGAGTTAGGTTAATTGCGGCGAAAAGCGGCGGGTAGTCGAGCCAAAGCAAGGGTTTCAATCCCTGATAGGGAGTTAGGTTAATTGCGGCTCTCGTTTTCCTCAACTAATTTCTTAGCAAGATTCCCCGCAGTTTCAATCCCTGATAGGGAGTTAGGTTAATTGCGGCCAAACTTTCAGCAACAAACGACGGCAGCCACGCGATCGTTTCAATCCCTGATAGGGAGTTAGGTTAATTGCGGCGCTTTTGGTCAAGTTCAGCGCGGTGAACTTTTCCTCATGTTTCAATCCCTGATAGGGAGTTAGGTTAATTGCGGCCCGATCGCCGGATGGATGGATGAGAAAGTCATCATCAGTTTCAATCCCTGATAGGGAGTTAGGTTAATTGCGGCTTAGAGCCGCTAACCCCTACCCTGCAACTCGCACATGTTTCAATCCCTGATAGGGAGTTAGGTTAATTGCGGCGAGCAAATATCTAGCAAGCAAAGGCTATTTAGTAGATCAGTTTCAATCCCTGATAGGGAGTTAGGTTAATTGCGGCTTAAAGCCTTAGTCCTAATCCCTAAATTTTGCGTTTCAATCCCTGATAGGGAGTTAGGTTAATTGCGGCCCCTCAAAATGTTTCCGATCGCGCATCCACAAAAGTTTCAATCCCTGATAGGGAGTTAGGTTAATTGCGGCAGTTACAGACACCGGGTTACAGATTAAGTTAGGTGTTTCAATCCCTGATAGGGAGTTAGGTTAATTGCGGCTCGAGTATGATCGAATGATCAACTATGTTGTCAGCCTTAGTTTCAATCCCTGATAGGGAGTTAGGTTAATTGCGGCGCTGGCAGAGGATGCCGAGATTGAGGAATGGAAGTTTCAATCCCTGATAGGGAGTTAGGTTAATTGCGGCGATAACTTTTCTCGCAGCGTCGGGAGTTAGGGATGGTTTCAATCCCTGATAGGGAGTTAGGTTAATTGCGGCAATCTCCTCAAGCTTTGCTATAGTCATCTCTGTTTCAATCCCTGATAGGGAGTTAGGTTAATTGCGGCCAGAGGAAGGCAGAAACTCTCGATTAGTAATTGAAGTTTCAATCCCTGATAGGGAGTTAGGTTAATTGCGGCCTCAAGGTTGTCGCTGTCGAGTTAGCAATTGCACTGTTTCAATCCCTGATAGGGAGTTAGGTTAATTGCGGCATAAAATTAACACTGGTCTTAGACCTCCACCATGAGTTTCAATCCCTGATAGGGAGTTAGGTTAATTGCGGCGGAATTTGTTGGTAGGCACTTGAGAAGTCTATCGCGTTTCAATCCCTGATAGGGAGTTAGGTTAATTGCGGCATTCTGAATTCGCTAAAGGCGATATGGGTATTTATGTTTCAATCCCTGATAGGGAGTTAGGTTAATTGCGGCAATCTTAGTACCACCCAAACAACCATTTTCAACCATGTTTCAATCCCTGATAGGGAGTTAGGTTAATTGCGGCGCTGAGCCAACACTGTATTGGTTCCGTTACTTCTTAAGTTTCAATCCCTGATAGGGAGTTAGGTTAATTGCGGCCAAGAATGTTCCCGCAAATGGCAATCGCTAGTAGGTTTCAATCCCTGATAGGGAGTTAGGTTAATTGCGGCCGCCCGTTCCAGAAGCTTTGCTGTATTTGGTTTTCAAGGTTCAGTTGCGTCTACGTAAAACAAAAGTACCATTTCAGCCTTCGACTTGTCAATACCCAAATTTTCAGACAGCCCTCAAACCCTTATCCTGCATAAATTTCAGCGATTGCGTCTAGCATTTTATTGGTTGAAGTGCCTCTAACCCTTACAGGATCTACATTATAGCCCCAAAATTTAACACCTCGATTTTTACAGCTACTCATAGACGCATTTTCCACCCAAAAACACACATCAACCGAATCACCACTTGCCCAAAGCCCCCCAAACAGTACCCGAAACCACCCCCCAAATCGCCCCCAAACCAGCCCCGACGATCGCCCCCGCCACAGGCCCCAACTCCACCGGCACAGGCGCGCTGGCAGCCGGAAATATCGCAGACACCACCGCCCCCAACACAGCACCTGCAAAAGTCCCCAAAAAACTACCCCAAATCGCCCCCAAAGTCCCACCATTTACACCCGAAGGCTGAAACGAAATCGGCAACTTCGGCGCAAACCCGCACAAACCCAACAAACCCCCAGAAACCACACCTCCAACAGAACCGACACCAGCCGCCACGATCGCCACACCCAGCAACAAACGCGCAAACTCATCCACCGGCCGCATCTGGACACCATACTGCTGCCAAACCACCAGCCCAGCCCCCAAAAAAACACCAGCCAGAGTCCCCACAAACGAGCCCCAGACCGCCCCCAAATACCCTCCCCGTCGGCCCCACACCCTCCCCACCGGCAGCGCCAGAGGAGGCCGAAAACTCGCCCAAACACAGCCCCAGACAGCACCAACCACCGCCCCAGCCAAAATCCTCTCCCCGATTCCCGGAGTGCTATTAATCGCCCCAAACACCGCACCGCCGATCGCCGCCAACAAAAAAGCCCCCCAAGCCGCCCCCACCAAAACTCCGCCCCACTTCCGCCAAATCTGATTCGGCGGCAAAGTAAAAACCCCCCACATCACCCCAAAAAAACAGCCCCAAATCGTACCAACAAAAATCGCCCCCAAAATAGCGCCGCCGCCCTCAGCTATTACCGAATAAATCCCCCCGATCGCCGCCAAACACAAACTACCCCAAACACCTCCCCAAGCAGCATCCTGAAAAATGCGCTCAAACTTGCCCACGGGAAGCCGAGGCGCAGGAGTCCGACTCCGAGAAGACATCGGCATCGGTAGCAACGGCACTGCGTACTGGCCGAGGGGGCGCGACAGCCCCGTGGAGGGCTGTTGCCGACGCACTGCGGGTTGGGTCACGACGGGCGGTGGTTGGGGCTTTTTACGCTTGATTTTCGCCGGCTGCAAGTGCAATCCGTTGCTGACTGCTTGCCGCGAAGGAAACGGATCGCGACCTTTGAGGAGTTTTGCCCGATCGCACCAAGGGCAGCGACTGAGATGATTTCCGTATTTATGCTGACTATTTTTACTGCAAGTTACCAAAGCCTCTTCCGCTTCCCGAATCGCATTCACCCAAGTTTTCGCATCCGGGCGCGCCGCAGGATTGCCGTGCCCTTCCTCAAAACAGCGGATAAACATCTGCCGCAGTCGCGGATGCAGCATCTCAAAAGGAGGCGCTGCCGGCATTGGGCGGTAGGGAATCCGCTTCGTACCTGTAGGGAAATGGCCTGATCGAATTCTCGCTTCCAAAGGCGGTGGTTCATCGCTACCGAGATAAACTCCCGAAAACGGGTGCGTACCTTCCATCAGCAATTGAAAAATTAATACCGCTAAACCGAACAAATCGTGCTCTGGAGATCGATCGATATCGCGGAAAGTCTGGCCCTGCAACTCCGGCGGCGTAAACTCGGGTTTCCCCACGGGACACCGATAAACGTAACCCGTATAAGGATCACGCACTTGAAACGAATCCGTGTCTACCAGCGTTACCAACGCCGTATCCGTCACAAGAATGTTCGACTCGTTTACGTCGCCGATGACGTAACCCCTGACGTGGAGGGCATTTACAGCCGAGGCGAGATTTCTGGCGGTACGGTGGAGGTAAAGATAGCTAAATAGCGGTTTTTGTTCGCGCCTGGTTTTGGGAGTGTAGAAAGTGTGTACCGGCATCACTTTGTTGACGCGCGGCATCACAAAACCGACAATTTTTTCTCGCCCGCCGACAGTATGCAGCAAATCGATCGGCCAAGCAATGGAAGCGTGCCCCGGTTCTGCGATCGGCGCATCCGGCGGCATACTGAACATGACTGTGAGTTTGTCGCCGTCTTCGTCTGTCGGTTTGTGGTAGATTTTTGCTACAAGGGACGAGTCTTGGGCGATCGGGTAGATGCGACCTTCACCCCCACTGGCGATCGCGGTTTTGGTGTCGATCGCAATCAGTTGTCCGCTAAATTGGCGCTGCAACTGCATAGAATTCGGTTATGGGATAGCTGGTAAAAGTATAGTCATTTATTGCATGACATGGGAGGCGTTAAGTCCCTCCCCTTCCCTTTCACTTTGAGCGGATCGACCCGCCTCGGCTGAACTACGCAGCTCCCTATCCCATTGCTGAACGCATTTGGGATTGCTTTTCTGAGGATATTGTACGCTGCATTCACATCGGAATTAATTAGCTGACCAGTCGATGTTTTGTACAAACCCCGCTTAATCCGCTTACCAGTAAACACAGGCTCTTTTTCGGTTTTTCCATAAACAGGAATTGGGTCTAAACCTAAAAAACTGGATCGGGATGTATAGGATTCTTCCTGCACAATTACTGTGATTCCCGCCAACCGAGCTTTGTACTTCAACATTTCAATTAATCGAGAGTGAGGAATACTAACAAAGTTTTGATTGGTTTGCTTCCCTAACTCGATTTCTGTTTTCCACTGCGCGTTCTTGCCAATTACTAGCGTCCCAATCTGCTTGGTGAGCAAAAGTTTAATAATTAGACGGCTAGCATGATGTAAGTAATTATCAACTTTTTGATGGCGACAGCGAGTTAAGCGCTGAATGCGGGGCGAAGTTTTGCGATTCCCTTTGAACTGGGATTGCAATCGTGCTTTCCGCTTGTTGTAAAACTGGTTAATCGATTTCAATGGTCGCCCGTTAATCAACAAAGGGATAAATCCCGGTTGATTTGAAGTTAACGCCACTAAATTATCCAGTCCTAAATCAATACTAGCTACAGAATTAGCGTTGCCAAGAGTGGACTCCGGTTCATCATAAATTACCTCAATTACATAGGAATCACATTTCGGAACCAGCCTAATTTGGCAAACCTGGTCGGGATTGACTTTGGTTTTAATTAAAAATTCTGTACCCGAAAGTTTAATGATTCCTTTCTTCAACTGTTTGCTGCTAATTGCTTGAATTGTGTAGACGAGAAGGTTTCGCCCTTTAACTTTATCTTTGTACTTCGGCAGTTTTGGGCGCCCAGTGAATTTTGAAGAATCAACTTTGTAAGCTTTAACGGCTTCAAAAAACGATTTCCAGTTCTTGTCTAAAACCATTAAAATTTGCTGACTTACTTTGGCAGGCAAAGCCTTGTAGGCTTCATGAGACTTCATCAAGCGGTTCGTTTCGTTGTAATTAACATAGCCCCACCCATAAATAAAACTCTGACGAATAAGGTAATTGGCGGCATTGTAGAGGTTTTTGGACTTGAAAGCTAGTTCGTCAATTTGGGCGAAACGGTGTTCCGTGGATTTAATGATGTGCCTCTCTGTTAGCTGCATTTGAGACTTCCGTTCTTTGGGCTGTGCGTATTTCTTGTTCAACACTCATAGCGATATGATACCATTATTGTTTATAATTGCTTATAAAATCAACGAAGTTTTACAATACAGGATTTGGAAGCCATCACTCAATAAATTTGACTTGCCCATTAAATCTTACCTTTCTTATGACTTAGGCACCGGTGACGAGAGACGGGGTTTTTCACCAAAAGACGTGTTGCAGCCCGCAGATTCGGTAAAAAACCCGATTTCTTGGGTGGGAGTGGTTAAGCCCTGTTGCTGTTAGTGGGATGGCCATCCCGCCCGTCCATCCATTAGTGGGATGGGCATCCTGCCCGTCCATCCATTAGTGGGATGGGCATCCTGCCCGTCCATCCATTAGTGGGATGGGCATCCTGCCCGTCCGCGCTATCCAAATTAAATGTGAACCAGCTTCAAATCCACCGACAATAACAACATTTTATCCTCAATTTTTTGTCTGACGGCCGGCGTCACCTGACAATTATCGCTGTTGAGGCATTCCACCAGCAAGTTGTGGGCATAGTAATACTGTTGCAGCAAAGTTTTCTGTTGGGGGCGAAAGTCTCGATTGTAGCCGATCGCAGTTTTGAATTTTGCCAGCCAACAACTACCGAACTCTTTGCGCCACTTTTTCCAGTTTTGCAAATCAGGCATCTCAGTCTGAAATTGTGCCAGCAGTTGTTTAAGTTCTGGTTCAATATCCAGCGCCCAAATGCCAACCAAAATACCAGCCACTTCATTATCACAAGCCAATTTCAGAGACTCGTTAACATCTGCAAATTCTACATTTTTTCCAGTCTTTGCCAAACAATTCCGAAACTTGCGAACTTTCGATCTATCAAACTTCAGACTCGGATCGAGGACGCGAGTCAAAGCCAAATCGAGCACGCAAACTAAGGCAATATAAAAAGCCCGGATTTCCGCCGGTTTGAAATTCCTTTGCACTAACTGACACTTGTGATTGGCCCAGATTAGCAACTGCTGCAAGGTTTCATCTTTAGCCGCCATACTGTCAATTTTTTGTTGCATCAGCAGCAAAAGTTCGTCAGCAGGTTGCAAAATGCTGACAACTCTCACAAATTCCTTTTTCCACTTTTTGTCTGTAATCCGGCTGACCAATTCTGGCAGCGATTCCGGGTTCGCACTGTCAATCACATATTCTGGTTGAGTGTCGCTTTCCTCTAGCAGTTCGTCAACTGCGGTTTTGATAAAGTTATCCACCAACCAGTCGCGGGTACGCGAGAAATTGCTTTCCAACTCTAGGTAATGGCTGCCTAATTTTGCCTTAAAGTCTTTGGGAAAAATCTCTTTGGCGACTAACATATTTTTCCAGCGAGTTAGCTGGCTGGCGTTGCGTTCGGGAAAGCGGTTGTACAAATAGTCGATCGCGATCGCATCTAGAATATCCGCACCCAGGATTTCCCGCCGTTTTACCTCGTTTTCGGGCCCCATTTGTCGCCGCTGAGTTATATCCAGATGCTGGCTAACATTTGGTTCAATCAAGTGCTGAATCAGCCAGTTTCCCCCACGAAAAAAATCGCGATTAAACTCCAAGTAAATCGCGCCAAACAAAGCTTCAAAAGTCTCGGAAAAACTTCTATCGTACTCGCTTTGGTCTGTTTCTTTCCCATTCCAAAAGCGCCAACCGAGTGCGTTTACTTTCAAATTTTGTGCAAAATCCCCAAGTTTTTTCGCATCTGCTAAACGAGCTTTTAAGGTTGAGATAGCATCTGGATCGAGTTGTGGATATTCGCGGTACAGGTAATCGGTAACAACCGCACCGAAAATCGCTCCCCCTAAGAGTGACAGCCGTTGGTACTTAACCTCTTGCCAAGCGGGAGACTCCTCCGGGCGATCGGAGTAATAGCTGGTAGAGTAACGGCAATTCAAGGCTATTTCCAGCAGTTTTGTCTGCTGAAAGCTGGGAAGGTCGATCGCTGCTTTGACTGCTTCAATATCTACATTTTTATGTTTAATTCGCTCTAATTCTTCTTCACATTTACCCCACCTTTCCAACCACTCACCGCCCGCATCTTCCACATACAAATCTACAAAATCTACCCCGTAATTCATCCATTCATCCTGCATTTTTCTGGCTGCTTCCAGTTCTTCCCAGACTTTTTGCAAGTTATTTTCAACGGTGCGTGTACCTTGTACAGTCATAGTATTTGATTTTGATGTATTTTAATTTTATTTCCAAGACTTTCACCCTGATTAAATCAAATCTCAATTTAATTTAGAGCGAGTTGCTAGTGATTTAACAAGATAGATTGCTGCGGTAAATCTTTTCATTGCTTAGCCTTCCTATCAAGCACCTGTTGCCCTCGTCTCGCAGACCCCTCTCGGGAACAGAAAAGGGGAGGAAAAATCTTGGTCTGTTTTCCCTTTTCCCGAAGCTGGCTGGAGCTTAGGTTCTTGGCCTTGTCGAAAATTGTGCAATATGTGAGTGAGTCAAAATTTATTTTTCACCGAGTTTTGAGCAGTCGAACTATTCTCAGCAGCAGATCTGCTTGATTTACGGGAACTTGAGGTAACGACCGGCGGGCAAATTATCGCTATTATATAATGCTATATTAACTAACTGGTTCACGAAATTTGCATCGTTTATATCATAACTTAGAAATAATCCTCTGTCAATCCCCCAATCTTGAAGAGTTTGTTGCCAATTTTGATATTTTTGTTCAGAGAATTCATCTGAAAGAGTTGTGACTTGAATGCAGAGGGGGTGCTGTTGGCGGCTGCTAACGATCGAATCGGTTGCCATAGAAAGATCGGCAACATATCGATACAAAACAGTGCCTTGGCGATCGACAATTCGGGCTGCGATCGCACGAATGACGAGATCGTCAGCCGGATCGAATTTACCGGCTTTGAGTTTTTGTTTCCAGATGTAAAATTTGCGATCGTTTTCGCTCAGCCATTTAGGAAATAGATAGGTGTACCAATACCTTTCCCCCGGCGTCATTAACTCAAACGCGGCTTGTTGTTCTCTTTCCGAAGGTAGAGATTGAACTGCCAGCCAAACCTGAGAATCTCGGATAAGCTGTAGCAAAAAAGCCATCACAAATTTCTTAGCAGTTAGCGAACCGGGTTTAAGATCTTTCACCCAGCGATTGATTTCATCCAATCTTCTCGCCAAACTCGGCTCTATTGGATCTGCTGCGCTAATTAGAGAGTTGAGCTTATCCTTAATCTCTTGTGCTTGCAAACGACGACCTACTGTACAAACTAAACCAGAATTGTTGACACCTCGATTTTATTATAAAACCGCGCCAAATTTTCACCGCTGATTAGGTTGAACGCATTAGACTTGTTGCAAAATTCAGAATCGGAAATTTTTAACCGCAGATCAACGCCAATTCACGCAGATGGGTGTTGGCTTTGGCAAAATGTCTATTTTTAATTGTCCTGTGCCTCGGAACTCGCAAAAGTTGCTAACAATAAAGTTAAGTCATCATCGGTGCGTTCAGAAACGCGGGGCGATCGCAAAAATGACTCTAACTGCTGTTTCGCATCTTCTTCTTCTTTCCACTCGCCAGAAAACCGAAACAAAGGCGCGAAAAACGGCCCATGTGGCGTGCCTTCTGGGATTTTGAGCGCTAGCATTTGCAAGCCGTCGGAAAAAACTGCTAAGTGCCGCAGTTTTTCTCGCAGTACCTGAAATTGCGCTGTTTCGATCGCATTCGGCGAAATCAAAAAAATAGTTTCGTTGATGTATTCGCCGCAGGGAGGTACAGTCAGGCCGATCGCATTTCCTGCACTATCACCCGCTACCGCCGCACCGTCGCCGATTTGAGCAACTGCGATTAATTCCGGCGTAGCAACAACAGCAATTAAAGTGCAGGCTAAATCTCTCGCAGCCACTGCCCGCACTGCCGCTTCTGCTTCCACCTGCGCCCGCGCGACTTGCAGTGATGCTGTCAAGAATACTTGCCATTCGTCGTCAGTGTGAGGCAGCCTTTCCTGTTGCTGGAAAATCGTTTCAACAACCGCTTCCACAGCAATTTTCGCCCCAACTTCTGCGAGTGCTGCCGAGCCCGCACCATCGGCAACCGCTGCCGCTAAAACACCGTTTGGCAAGAGACGCCAGCAGTGGGCATCTTGACAAGGCTGCGATCGTTTTTCGTGGCTCGTACCTATTACCGATGCCGCTACAACTTGCCAATTAAAGGATGAATTCTGCATTAATAACTCTTTAACTCAAAACTTCGTAAATTCACAACTATGCAAAGTCGGGACGGGCTTATTTATCCCTAATTAGGTAGGGCGATGCACACCACACCTTACTTATTTTGTAGGGCGATGTACACCACACATTACCGCTTGTCACATACTAATGACCAATGACCAATGACCAATGACCAATAACTAATGACTAATGACTAATGACTAATGACTAAACAGTTCCCCATCCGGGTGGCGGCAGTGCTACTTGTTCATCAATTTTTGAGTGAGAAACTCTCTGCATACTAGCCGACAGCCAGATAAACATCTCTCTAAAGTCTAATCCTCTCAATTTTACAGGCGTGCGCTCGACAATTTGCGCGAGACGGGGGATATTAGCACCTTCCACTCCGACTGCAAAAAAAGCCACGCGCTTATTAATTTCTTCCTCTTTAATCCGCTGTGCTGCTATTTCCACAACATCGTCGGATTCGCCTTGAGGTTCACCGTCGGTAATCATGAAGACCCACGGGCGGTAGTAGGTAATGCCGTTGTTGCGGTATTCGGATTTGCGAGCGGCAATGGTGTCTAATGCTAGCTGAATGCCTGCACCCATGTGGGTTTGTCCTTGAGCTGTCAGCAGTGGCGTCTCGAACTGGTCGGCGGTCACGAAGTCTTGCACGACTTTGATATGATTGTCAAATGAAATAATCGCGACTTCGACTCGCTTTTTAGCTAGTTCGTCTTTAATTAGGTCATTCCTAAAAACTTCCAGCCCCTCATTCAAGGCATCTATGGGTGCGCCTTGCATGGAGCCGGAGGTGTCCAGCAGGAGGACGCAGGGACAGCGCGGCTCTGGGTTTTCGGCAAATTCTACGGCTTCGTCTAGTCTCATGGTTCGGGGTTGACCTGGGAGTGGCTCGATTTCTAGGTTTGTTACTTTCTACCCTAGCAACTAGGTGACATATTTAACTCAATCTGCCCGCTGGCGATCGTATTTTACCATTTACCTGAATCGATTTGAGATTTTTAATTGTAGATTTTAGATTTTAGAATTGGATGTCTTTGGATCTCGGCGCTCAAAAAAACAAATTCATTCTTGCCTGTGGTAATATAGACTAATAGTATTACTGCAAAATAAGGATAAATCTTATGATTGCAAGAGTCACGCAAAAATTAACCTTTGACCAATTCCTTGTAGAATGTCCAGAAGATGGACTATATGAACTGGTAAATGGAGAAATTGTAGAGAGGAATTCCACAAGAAATTATGCTGATGTTGCTAATTTCATGTTATTTGGCTTCAACGATGAAATCCGGCGACTAAATTTGAATTATGTAGTCAACAATACCGCCGTTATCAGAACTGTAAGTAAAGGCGGAATCGAACAAGGGCGGAGACCGGATGTCAGCGTAATCGATCGCGATTTGTGGCGATCGAACCGTTCTGCTTATTCTGCCTTACGAGAACCAATTCAACTGGCAGTGGAAGTAACATCAACAAATTGGGAGGACGATTATATAGACAAATTGGACGAATATCGGCGCCTCGGAATTCCTGAGTATTGGATTGTCGATTATTTAGCAATTGGTAGCAGGGAATTTCTGGGAAATCCCAAAGTTCCAACTGTATTTGTCCACCTTTTGGATGCAGAGGGGAACTATCAAAGAAGCGCGTTCAAGGGCAGCGAACGAATTGTATCGCGGACTTTTCCCGAATTAACGCTGACAGCAGAAGAGGTGATGAATGTTTAACTTCGGTTAATCCAGCTAGCCAGACTATTATCCATAAAAAATTACTGAAAATATGAAATCTCTTTCTGATAAAAAACTTTCTGAGCAAAAATCTATTAGTCCTTGGAGTTACAAACCTTGGTGGTGTCAGCCTTGGTCGATTCTTTTAACTGGTACTAGCCTGATTAGCGGTAGTTGGTTTTTATTAAAAACTGTTTGGATAACTGTTTTAGTCGCGATTCCTTTATTAGCTTGGATGGGTTTTTTCTTGTTAGTTTGGCCGAGGTTGATGCTGTCTAGCGGAGTTTTGAATTCCGATGCAGATTAGGTTTTGGTGACGCGCACCTTATGTTTAGGATAAGGTGCGCGGTCATTGGTGTCAACTTAACGTTAAACCCTCAGTCCGGCAGGGGTTTTAACAAGAACCTCCAAGCGAAAGTCCTCGCTATGAGGACTAATGAGTTCTTCAGTCCTCTTTGAGAGGACTTTCGCTATAAGACAGGGAATTCATTCCCTGGCGGAGTACCGGGTGAGCGAGAGGACTGGCGGACTAAAAGCTTAAGTTGACACTAATAGTGCGCGCTGCACACCCTAAACATAGGGTGGTGCGCCCTCTAGGTTTGCGGGTAATAGTCTTGAATTGCTTTTACTTCCATCGGGTTTGATTTGAGCGATCGAATTCCCGCTGCTGTCGCTTTGGCACCGGCTATTGTCGTAATAATCGGGATTTTGTAAGTCAAAGCTGTGCGGCGGATAAAGATTCCGTCGGCTCGGGATTCTTCGCCCGAAGGTGTGGTAATAATTAGTTGAATTTTCTCATTCTTGATCGAATCCAACAAATTCGGCCGCCCTTCGTGCATTTTCAATTCCAAATCTACCTCTAAACCTTGCTCTTGCAAAACTTTGCGTGTCCCGTGGGTTGCGACTACTTTGAAACCCAATTCTAAGAATTCCTTGACAACTGGTACAACTGCTAGTTTGTCCCGATCGCGCATCGAAACCAGCAGGGTTCCAAACAGCGGCATCATTTGTCCCGCGCCGAGTTGAGCTTTGGCAAAGGCTTTGCCAAAATCGGTGTCAATTCCCATTACTTCGCCGGTCGATCGCATTTCTGGTCCTAACAAGGTATCAGCTCCCGGGAACTTAGCAAAGGGCAATACTGCTTCTTTTACCGAAACATGAATGGGTATAATCTCTTCAGTAAAACCCAAAGCTTTTAGAGTTTTGCCAGACATGACTCGCGACGCCATTTTTGCTAAGGGAACTCCGATCGCCTTGGACACAAAAGGCACTGTTCGAGAAGCTCGCGGATTAGCTTCCAAAATGAAAACTTGTTCCCCTTGAACGGCAAATTGAATGTTCATCAACCCGATCACTTTCAGGGATTTTGCTAATTCAACAGTCCAGCGGCGGATTGTTGCCAAAGCTGCATCAGAAAGCGTTTGGTAAGGGATAGAACAAGCAGAGTCGCCGGAGTGGATTCCCGCTTCCTCGATGTGCTCCATAATACCGCCGATCGTCACATTGCCAGTAACATCGGCGATCGCATCTACATCCACCTCGATCGCATTCTCCAAGAACTTATCAATTAAAATCGGGTGTTCTGGTTCTACCAGGACGGCATAGGTCATGTAACGTTCCAATTCCGTATCGGAATAAACAATTTCCATTGCTCGCCCGCCCAACACGTAACTCGGTCGCACCACTACCGGATAACCGATCCGTTGAGCTACTATTAAAGCATCCTCAAAACTGCGCGCTAGACCGTTAGCAGCTTGCTGAATATCCAACTTCCGCAGAATCTTTTCAAATCGCTCCCTGTCTTCAGCAGTATCAATGGAATCCGGCGAAGTTCCCCAGATTTTTGTTTGTACATCGGGGTGATTTTCGAGAGCTTTTTGTAAAGGAAGCGCCAACTTCAGCGGCGTTTGTCCGCCAAACTGAATAATTATTCCCTCGGGATTTTCGGCTTCGATGATGTTGAGAACATCTTCTTTTGTGAGCGGTTCAAAATACAGGCGATCGCTCGTATCATAATCAGTCGAAACCGTCTCCGGGTTCGAGTTGACCATAATTGTCTCAAAGCCGTCTTCTCCTAGGGAATAGGAAGCGTGACAGCAGCAGTAATCAAACTCAATTCCCTGTCCGATCCGGTTCGGCCCGCCGCCTAAAATCATCACTTTTGGCTTGCTAGAAGGCAAAACTTCCGACTCCGGCGCCAGACTGTGGCCTACAGGCGAAACTTTCTTTTCTTCATCGCCCAATTCCCAAATTGCCGCTCCCGCTTCGTAGGTGGAATAATAATAGGGTGTAAACGCTTCAAATTCAGCGGCACAGGTATCGACTGTTTTGTAAATCGGAATTACGCCTAACTGTTTGCGGTAAGCGCGGACTTGATCTTCCGATGTTTTGGTGGCGTAAGCAATTTGGCGATCGCTAAATCCCAACTGCTTTACTTCAAACATTGTGTCTTTTGTCAACTGATCCAACCGCGTTCGTTTCAAGAACTTCTCAGTTTCCAGCAATTCCTGCATTTTATCCAAAAACCAAGGATCGATTCCTGTGAACTCGAAGATATCTTCCACCGACATTCCCATCATCATCGCGTGGCGAACTGTAAAAATGCGATCGGGATTTGGCGTCCGCAATCCGGCGCGAATTTGTTCCAAACTCGGCAACTTTTCCGGTTTGTCGCACCCGAAACCTGCGCGACCTGTTTCCAATCCCCGCAGGGCTTTTTGGAAGGATTCGTTGAAGCTGCGCCCGATCGCCATTACCTCCCCAACAGACTTCATTTGCGTTGTCAGAGTCGGTTCGGAACCGGGGAACTTTTCAAAGGCAAATCGGGGAATCTTCGTCACCACGTAGTCAATTGTCGGTTCAAAAGACGCCGGAGTTTTCTTGGTGATATCGTTGGAAATTTCGTCTAGGCTGTAACCTACCGCTAATTTTGCCGCCATTTTTGCAATGGGGAAACCAGTTGCTTTCGAGGCCAAGGCGGAGGAACGGGAAACCCGAGGATTCATTTCAATAACGATGAAATCTCCGTTGACAGGATTGACGGCAAATTGAATATTGGAACCGCCGGTTTCAACTCCGATTTCGCGAATAATTTTCACCGAAGCATCCCGCAGGCGCTGATATTCTTTGTCTGTAAGAGTTTGCGCCGGGGCGACGGTGATAGAATCGCCGGTGTGGACGCCCATCGGGTCGAGATTCTCGATCGAACAAATAATCACTACATTATCTGCCAAATCTCGCATTACTTCCAGTTCGTACTCTTTCCAACCAATCAAAGATTGTTCGATCAAAATTTGCGATACTGGACTGGCATCAATCCCGCCTTGGGCCATTTCTTCAAACTCTTCTTGATTGTAAGAAATGCCGCCTCCCGTACCTCCCATTGTAAAAGCAGGACGAATAATTAACGGATAACTGCCGATTTGGTGACCAATTGCTTTGGCTTCGTCGAGAGTGTTGGCAATTCCAGAAGGGCAAACGGCGACCCCAATTCGCGCCATCGCTTCCTTAAATAATAGCCGATCTTCTGCCATTTCAATTGCTGGCAACTTAGCACCAATCAACTCAACGTTGTATTTTTCTAAAACGCCATTTTTAGCGACGGCAACGGCTAAATTTAACGCAGTTTGACCGCCCATTGTCGGTAAAATTGCTTGAGGTCTTTCTTTAGCGATGATTTGTTCGAGGATGACTGGCGTTAGAGGTTCGATGTAAATGCGATCGGCAGTTTCCGGATCGGTCATAATTGTTGCAGGGTTGGAATTCACCAACACTACTTCAAAACCTTCTTCTCGCAAAGCTTTGCAAGCTTGTGTTCCTGAATAGTCAAATTCGCACGCTTGACCGATAACAATGGGGCCGGAACCAATGAGAAGAATCTTTTTTAAGTCTTGACGACGGGGCATAGGTTTGTAATTAGTAATTGGACAAGGTTGAGGGTTAATTTGATATTTTGCATCAGTCTTAGAAACAGGCTTTCTAAGCTGTTCCCCCCAAAGCTTACTCAAAATAGTGCAAGTTTTGTTGTTAATGTGAAATTGTGCACCATTCTCAGCATTTTGGAAGCAGAACCTCGCAACTCCGGCTGACAGACACCCCCAGCTAACCAGAAATATTGATGAGAAAAGGGTGCAGTCGATCGGTAAATCAAGACTATTTTAAGTGTTGCGGTCAAATCGTGTTCTAAAATACACAATCCCTGTATTCCGCCCCATTAATCATTGTAGAGACTTCAGCCAAGGCGTGTCCTGACTGTGGGGAACGGGTAGAATTAACCGGGTTGGATGATGAAATTTCCCGTAGCTTGCGGGGCGGGACGCCATCGCCCTCTGAGGATGTGACAATCAGATATCCAGCTATGTAGCCACGGCGATGGAGGACACGGCCGGGCCGTATCCAAAGCGTGTCAACTTAAGCCCATCGTCCGCCAGTCCTCCCACCCGCCCGTCAGTCCGCCAGGGAATGAATTCCCTGTCTCATAGCTAAAGTCCTCTCAAGAGGACTAATAGACCTCTTGCAAAAATCCTTTTCATCAATTGATGGGACGGGCTCTCCGGCCCATCCCACAAGAAAAAATAACTCTTGTGGGACGGGCCGGAGAGCCCGTCCTAATTATTTTTGCAAGAGGTCTAATGAGTTTAAAAGTGTTCTTCTGAGTCCTCATAGCGAGGACTTGAGTTTTGAGGAAGGGGTTTCAACCCCTCTTGGACTGCGGGTTTAACGTGTTTGTTGACAGGACGAAAGGCAGGGTGTCGTTTCCCTACCGTATTTCATCCTATTTTTAGGCTTTGCGCGATCGGCGAATGAGTACGCTAATCACTTGTCCCGGCTTTGCACCTCGCTGCGGCGGGCTCCAATCGCCGACTTGGGCAAATCCCAGTCGGTACAAGGTGTGAATGGTCTCTAACACGCCTGCGCGGGAACCGACAACCGTTATCCGCACGACTTCCTGTTCGGATACTGCTGAGTCGTCATTTGGACGCGCGGAAAAGTTATCGTCAGGCACGAATTCCTGTGACATAATATTGTCTCCTGGTTTTTGGTTTTCTAGGAAAACCCAAAAACCCAGCCGCCCCGCACGTTAACACAGAGCAGGGCGGCTACAGAGAGTGTTAAAATTCTCCATTAGCCTCCATACTGGCGTAATCAGTTTGGCGGTTAGCTGTCCATTGCTGTTGGTAGCAGCTTTGGGCAGTGCAACTAGATTTTTGAGCGACGCGGGCTGCTTCCTCTTTGAGCAAAGCAGCCTTAATTTCACAGCGTAGCCGCAGATGGGGGCCGCCGTCAATCGATTTAAGATTTTGGATTTGAGATTTTAGATTGAGATTTTTCTCCAACAACTCTCGCACTCTCCCCTTCTCCCACTCTCCCCCTCTCCCTCAACCCAACCTACTAGATGAGGGAATGCGCCGAGGAAGAGGTAAAATATGGAATCGTTCCAAAAGTTTAAAATCAAAAATCAAAAATAAAGATATGCCTAGAACACAAGTGCGAATATTCCGTGCACCTGTTGCTTGAGGGCAACCACATCAATTTTAGATTTTAGATTTTAGATTTTAGATTGTCCTCCAACAACTCTCCCTATCTCCTATGCCTAGAACTCCCAGCGAATATTCCGTGCACCTGCTGCTTGAAGGCGGCCACCGCGAAGAAGTGCGTTTCGCAACGCTGCAAGATTTTCAAAAGTGGTACAGCAGTACACTGGTTCCGAAACAAGATTCAAGAGAATTTCTTAACGTCCCGATTAAAAATATTCAAGGCGAATACATGGTAGTTCGGCCTACCAGCGTTCTCGCAATTCGTGTAGAACCGATATTTACTTCTAGCGTCGAACGATACGATGAATAAGGAAAATAATCAATTTAGTAGGAAAGATTGGAAATTGAGCAAGATTTTTCGCTATCAGCTATTAGCCATCGTCTGTTGCGTTTTGGCGATCGCTTTTTCGGTACCCGCCGTTGCAGTTCCGTCGCTGCAACCAATTAGTATAAATCAATTGCAAGCTGGCGAGGCGGATGATCTCGCCTTTGACGCTCAAATCTGGGGCGAAAATGGCAAACCGGGCGATCGGGAATTGCTGTTAAAGTCGATCGACAACAGCCTCCGCTATCTCAATACATCGGCCGCCGCCAGTGCTTACAGCCGCTATCCAGTAGCAGGAGTTACGCGCGATCGAGTCCGGCGTTCTCTTGATCGATTCCGCCAATTAGTTGTCAGTTCCACAACTCCCTCACAACTTCAGGAATCTGTCAAGCGCGAATTTGTATTTTACAAATCCACGGGCAAAGATGGCAAAGGAACAGTTGCATTTACAGGTTATTTCGAGCCGACTTACGCAGCATCTCGCACGCCTAATTCCGAATACCGTTATCCCCTGTACAGGATGCCGCCAAACATGGCATCTTGGCCGAAACCTCACCCGACAAGATTGCAATTAGAAGGCGAAGATGCTTTGCAGGCAAGTAAAGGATTGCTGCGAGGATTAGAATTAGTTTGGTTGCGCGATCGATTCCAAGCATTTCTCGTGCACGTCCAAGGTTCTGCGAGATTGCAGCTAACAGATGGTAGCGTGATGACAGTCGGTTTTGCAGGCAAAACCAGTCACAGTTATACAGGTGTCGGGCGAGAATTAGTTAAAGACGGAAAGTTTACTTTAGAAGAGTTAAATTTGCCCCGACTAAGGGAATATTTCACCAACTTTCCCGCAGATATGAACAAATATTTGCCGAAAAATCAAAGCTTTGTATTCTTCCGGGATACTAACGGAGTTCCAGCCACAGGAAGCATTGGAGTGCCAGTAACTGCCGAAAGGTCGATCGCCACCGATAAAGCTTTAATGCCCCCCGGCGCACTAGCATTAATTAGTACAAAACTCCCTTATCCAAATGCGGCGGGACAACTCGAACAAAATGCCGTGAATCGCTACGTTTTGGATCAAGATACTGGCGGTGCAATCAAAGGCGCGGGGAGAGTTGACGTATTTATGGGAACGGGGGATTTAGCGGGCGATAGGGCCGGTTATATCAACTCAACAGGAGAACTGTATTATCCGCTTTTAAAGTAGATTAATTCTACTTCAGGTGATTGTTTGGTGTGCGTCGCAATCCCGGACACGGCAATGCGCCGTGTCCCTACAGATATCTCCGACAATCTATATGTAATCCTACTTTTGAGAATTGCTATAAAATAGAAAATACCCCACCCTCCCAACCTCACAAATGCTAGACAAAATTCTGCAATTCTTCAAACGACTAATTCAGCGGCTGTTGGGAACCCCAACCAAACCCTCCCCGCCTTCGGAATATACCGCCATCCGCCCCACACTAACTGATGCGGAATACGAGTCGAAATTCATGGAAATCCTGGAAGGGGTGAATGCCGACTGGAGTCGAGGGGATGTAGCGGGATTCTTGATCGCAAAACGCCTTAAAGATCATGAATTGGCCGCTTGGTTGGGACGGTTTGGGCAAAGATTGTTAGAGGGCGAACATGATGACACCGCTGCTACGGATGCGGTGGCATCGCTTCAGGAATTGGCGCAGCGGCTGGTATTGTTAGGCAGAATTGGCAGCGGGGAGTTGTCAGAGGTTGCGAGGCAAATTGGGGGGGAGATATTGGCACGGTTTCCGCTGCCGGAGGTTGAGGAGGAGGATACAAAGGGAAGGGTGATTGAGGCGGTGTTTGTTGGGGATGGTTTTGGTTTTTCGGGGGACGTGAACCGCAGAGGCGCTGAGGGTGCGGAGGCAGAATCGGAAGTTAATGTAGAGGCTGAGGCGTGGTGCGATCGAGGTAATGAGCAGTATAATTTAGGGAGATTTGAAGAGGCGATCGCATCTTATAACCAGGCAATTGCTCTCAAACCAGACTACCACGATGCTTTGCACAACCGAGAGGTAGCGCAACGTAAGTTAGGCGAAATTAAATAGGCGAACTCGCTTGTATCCAGAATTTTTGCTAGTATTGCGATCGGTATGATAATATTAATAATTAAGCGCAGTTACCTCGCTAGTTATTATACAAAATAGGAGTGGTAGCATTTAAATCCTCACTACAAACTCAAGTGGTAAGGTGCACAATCCGCACCATAAAATATGTTTATCCTATGAGGATTAATCCCAAATCCTTGCATCCCAAACCCAAATCGAATGATACAAGTAATCGGCATTGACTTAGGCGGAACCGCCATTAAACTCGGCAGATTTAGCGAAAATGGTCTTTGTAACCAATCCTTAACTGTCCCAACCCCTCAACCCGCAACGCCAGAAGCCGTTTTAGCCGCGATGACGGATGCTATTTTACAACTCAATCCGGCCGAAAATGATGTAAGTGCGATCGGCATCGGCACTCCAGGCCCCGCAGACGCCGCCGGCAGAATAGCGAGAGTAGCAATTAACCTCAAAAACTGGCATAACGTCCCCCTAGCTGACTGGGTGGAAGCTAAAACCGGACTGCCGACCATGTTAGCAAATGATGCCAACTGTGCCGGATTGGGAGAAGCTTGGTTGGGCGCAGGAAGGCACTTTAAAGACCTAATTTTAATAACTTTAGGTACAGGAGTCGGCGGTGCAGTTATCCTAGACGGCAAACTATTTGTAGGTCATCAAGGCGCGGCCGGAGAACTAGGATTGATTACTATAAATCCCGACGGCCCGGAGTGTAACAGCGGCAATCACGGTTCTTTAGAACAGTACGTTTCGGTGCAGGCAATTCGCCGCGAAACCGATTTAGAACCGCTACAATTAGCAAATTTAGCTAAGTATGGAGATGCCAAAGCTTTAGAATTTTGGCAAAATTATGGTCGTTATATCGGTATAGGTTTGGCAAGTCTCCTTTATGTTTTAACCCCGGAAGCTATTATTATCGGCGGTGGAATTAGTGCAGGTGCAGAATTTTTCTTGCCGCAGGTTCGAGAAGAAATTGAGCGGCGGGTTCTTCCGACTTCTCGCGAAGAGTTGCAGCTATTGGTTGCTGAATTGGGCAATCAAGCAGGCATTGTAGGGGCGGCAAAATTAGCTTGGCAGCTTGTTCAATAGTTAAAATTTAAAGAGGCAGCGCATTTTCCTGCCCTTTTTTCATATCTAAACTTAGGGAGCAACCTAAGTATTTTATCTCAAAAACCATAAAATAAATGTGAGGAGTTACTAAAAATAGTCTCCATTCCTCCTTCATTGTTCATCATTCTAACTAATGACTAATGACTAATGACTTCTTCATGGCAGAGATTGTCCAGTCGTCTTTTTAATGTATTCCTGAATTTCTTGATAAGCGTCCGGGTTGCTTTGGCGGAGGATAACAATATTAGTTGCGCTGTCAGGCAGGCAAAAGCTTAGCCGACCGTTCTGTTCGCAAGCAAAAGAGCTAATTCGACTCATATCGATCGCAAATTCTTTGCGGTCATAATTAATTTTAATCCACGAGCCTCTCGAATTGCGATCAATGGTTTTTTTGAGGTAATCGAGAACTTGCTTGTAAGCCTCATAATTGCCTTGGGGATTGAGGATAATCGGCTGACTGCTATTAGGCAGCCAAAAGGTGAGACGCTTGTTATCCAGTTCGCTAGAAAAAGCACTAATAGTGTCAAGGTCAATTATGTATGTACTTTTCTCATAAGTAATTTTGCTCCAATAAGCCACAAAGCCTCCTCAAACCTGTGTTTCCTGGTATTTTAGGATAGTTTGACAACTCATACCATTTTAGATTTTAGATTTTAGATTTTAGATTGGGCATGACTGATGACTATCGGGGTTGGGAAGTTGCCTAAAGTTGCATTTTTTTTTGAAACTGGTATCACCATTGAAATCCAAGCTAAAAAGTTAAGTAAAAATAATCAGCATTTTTACCTTCTGCCTTCTGCCTTTTGCCTTCTCCCTTCGGGTACTAGCCCCCCAACCCCTATGCTATGGGGGGTGAGGTTTTTCACTCGTTGAGGATGCTGCCCGATATCTAGTCCGGTAAGTGCGACCCGAATCAAATCCGATTGTTGGGTTGGGCGGGTGAGAGTACGAGCGATTGTCTGCCTGATTTGAATATTGTGTACTCTCACCCGCCCCTACAGACATCTAATATATCAGAACTAATCGATCGCACATGATATCAGATCAGTTTGCGACAACTTTCCCGACCACCAAGTCGCGACCCTCATCTTCTAAAACATCCTGCTTTCCCTGGAGGCTAGCGGCCTGGATAAACCCTTGAAACAATGGGTGGGGGGTACTAGGTCTAGATTGGAATTCGGGGTGAAATTGACTGGCTATGAAAAAGGGATGGTTGGGCAATTCGATCATTTCTACCAATCGGCCGTCGGGAGATGTACCGGAGACTGCATAACCGGATTCCAAGAAAAGATTACGGTAGGCGTTGTTAAATTCGTACCGATGACGATGCCGCTCGTAAATCACTTCTTTCTGATAAAGTTTGAAAGCGAGGGTGTCTGGGTTGACGCGGCACGGATACAAACCCAGTCGCATTGTACCGCCCAAATCGACTACATCTTGCTGTTCTGGCAATAAATTAATTACCGGATTTGATGTATCCGGGTCAAATTCAGCGCTGTTGGCATCCTCTAGTTGTGCGATGTTGCGCGCCCATTCAATCACAGCACACTGCATCCCCAAACACAATCCCAAAAAGGGTATTTTATGGTGTTTAGCATATTGAATCGCCGCTATTTTGCCGTCAACTCCCCGAACCCCAAAACCTCCCGGTACAAGAATGCCGTTGATATCTTTGAGGTAATTATCGAGGTTTCCCGACTCTAAATCTTCTGAGTTAATCCAGTGCAAATTCAGGTCGGAGCCGATCGCAATTGCCGCGTGCCGCAAAGCTTCGACCACCGAAAGATAAGCATCGTTTAACCGCACGTATTTGCCAACTAAAGCAATTTCAATTTTGTGATTGGGACTGTAAAGCCTGTTGACTAAAGTTTGCCACTGATGCAAATCTGGCTGGCGATGTTCGAGTTGCAGCAAATTGAGCGTTTGTTGCGCCAAACCTTCCTGTTCCATCATCAGGGGTACTTCGTAGATACTTTTAGCATCTTGAGATGTGATGACGCATTCTTCGGGTACGTTGCAGAATTCCGACAACTTCTGTTTCATACCCAAAGACAGCGGGCGATCGCACCGACAGACTAAAATATCTGGTTGAATGCCGATCGAGCGCAATTCCTTCACCGAATGCTGAGTCGGTTTAGTTTTCATCTCCCCAGCCGAAGGAATCCAAGGTATCAGCGTGACGTGCATATACACAACATTTTGCCGACCGACATCCTTGCGAAACTGGCGAATTGCCTCCAAAAACGGCAAAGATTCAATATCTCCCACCGTTCCGCCGATTTCCGTAATCACGACATCGGGATTAGTATTTTGTGCTACCCGGTGAATTCGCTCTTTAATCTCGTTAGTGATGTGCGGAATCACCTGCACCGTGCTCCCCTGATACTCACCGCGACGTTCTTTGTTGATCACCGCTTGATAAATGGAACCCGTGGTGACGCTATTGAGGCGCGACATGGAAGTATCGGTAAAACGCTCGTAGTGCCCCAAATCTAGGTCAGTTTCCGCACCGTCTTGCGTGACAAAGACTTCTCCGTGCTGAAACGGGCTCAGAGTGCCGGGGTCAACGTTAATATAGGGGTCTAGCTTCAAAATCGAGACAGAATAGTCCCGCGACTTTAATAGGCGGCCCAAGGAAGCACCGACAATTCCCTTGCCGATGCTGGAAACCACGCCGCCAGTCACAAACACAAATTTGCTCATAGGATTTTCGACTTTAGATGTTTCTGTTTCTAGTTAAGGTAACACTCAACTCTAAGAGCTAAAATCAAAAATTGTCCAGCAGTGTTTGACCATTTATCAAATACGGCTGGGGATATGACGAGTGCCCCACGACCTCGATCGGGCGGTTTGCACGGGTTTTGAGCTGGTGGGCCAATTTTAAAACGGTTGATTGTTCATCAGTGCGCTTTGGGCTGATGAACAATCAAGGGCGATCGCTCTTCTGAGACAACCACCTTCACCCAGGCTTTTTTCCCTTCCTCACAAATATGTCTGTAACCGATCTGTCACATCTGACACAGTGGCCAACTCTAAAACTGCCTCTCCTAAATTCTCTAATTGTTCAGCGGATAACTGACTGATGCGAGTTTGAATCTCCGACGACAACGGGCCGACACGGCGCTCCAACAGCCGCACAACTAACTCCAACTTTCCTTGTTTGATGCCTTGTTCGATACCTTGTTCGAGGCCTTGTTCGAGGCCTTGTTCGAGGCCTTGTTCTCTCCCGATTCTGGTAGCTTTGGTAATTGCACCGCGCTGATCTTGAATAAAAATTTCTCGCCTTTCTAAATCTTCCAATTCATCAGGATCGAGATTCGCTTCATTCGCAATTGCCAAAGCCTGCCGCAGTTCCGGCACATTTCCCAACTCTTCGGGAACCGACCGTAAAATTTGAGCAGTTTTCATGAAATATATCCACTTATCTGTCAGCGTTTCTAACTCCTGTAAGGTCTTGTCAAATTTGGGCAACTCAACAAACACAAGTTCAAATTCATCAGCTAGATAGTCGGTTAAAAAAGTTTTTTCTTTGAAAACAAAGCGCGAAATCACTGTTTCCAAATGCTCAAACATTTGAAAATCTGTAATCGTCAGAGCAATCACAGGGTTTAACAAGCTGTAACGGCTTCCTGTGGTTAGCTGCATCGAATAAGCTTTAGTGGCATTGTATAAAATCCGCTTCTCAAATGACTCTACATTCAATACTTGCATTTCAATAATTACCGTTTTGTTCCCATCAATCTTAGCTTTGACATCCAAGTAAGTATCTTTGACTCCTTTGATTTTGGGAGCCAAATAAGGGTCAATAATTTCTAAGTCTTCGATGACTGGCTGTGCTTCGTAGAGCATGGCATTCAAGAAACTAATCAAAATGTCTTTGCTCTCAGGCGAGCCGAATATTTTTTTAAAGGCAAAATCGATTTTGGGATTAATAAAATTCATGTTAATTGCAATCTATTAGAGGTTAAAAAGTTGAGGTTAGAGTTATTTAATTATTTAACTATCATACAATTTTCTAGGTTGGGTTCGCGGACGATCGCCCCAAGCGACATCACCCAAATACGGATCAAGCGGCCGACAGCAGTCACCCTGAGCCATCATGGCTTTGACAAAAATTCCAGCGCCCAGTCCGCCCCTAGGCGAGTCAATCTAAAATCTAAAATCTAAAATCTAAAATCAGCCCTACGCGCTCAGTCATTTTTCCCAGAAAGTTAACTCAGGAACGTTTCGCGAAGCGTAAAGTCATGGTAAACCAAGCACCTCAAGTCGGCTAAAAAAAAACAGCTATGAAGTTTGTCTGCGTTCTATCCCCTCAACGGTTGCTTTCTGCTGGTATCGCATTGCTCGCTGCGATCGAGTGTGGCGCGTGGCTTACTCCAAATGTGGCGCAGGCTAAAGCTCTTGGGGAAAATTATTCCTCTGTGTCGCCGAAAATCCTCGCTAGTAACGATGTTAATTGCAATGGCGGACGATCGCCCGAAACTAGCTGTCGAGTCGGCGGTTTGTTCGTCAAAACTCCAAATACGACCTCAGAACAAGTCTTTCCTCTCAAGCAGACTGAAGTTAAAGCCAAAATAGCTGGCAATATCTCCCGCGTCGAAGTTGTTCAGAAGTTTGAAAATCCTTTTCCTGAATCTATAGAAGCTGTTTATATATTTCCTTTGCCCGACGAAGCGGCGGTGGACGATATGGAAATTAAAATAGGCTCACGAATTATTAAAGCTGATATCAAACGCCGCGAGGAAGCTTTGGAAATTTACGAACAAGCCAGAAAGCAAGGCCGGACTGCTGGTTTGTTGGAACAAGAACGCGACAATATTTTTACTCAGTCTCTCACTAATATCAAACCCGGAGAAAAAATTGAAGTTACGATTCGCTACACCGAAAGTCTCAAGTTTGCCGGCGGCGATTATGAATTTGTGTTTCCCATGGTGGTAGGGCCACGCTATATTTCGAGAAATTCGACGCCCCCCTTAGCAAGGGGGGGGCAGGGGGGGGTTAATACCGATGCCGATCGCATTAACCCGCCTGTCTTGCCTCCAGGAACACGATCGGGTCACAATATCGCTGTTTCGGTAGAAATAGATGCCGGAGTTGCGATCGGCGATGTCCGCTCTACTTCCCATCAAATTACAACTGACCGCAGCGGCAATATTGTGCAAGTCCAATTAGCCAATTCAGACACAATTCCCAATAAAGATTTAATTCTGCGCTATCGAGTCGCGGGCGAAAACACTCGGGCAACTATTTTGACTCAATCCGACAAGCGGGGCGGTCATTTTGCTACTTATCTGATTCCGGCATTAAATTACAAAACTAATGAAATTGTACCCAAAGATGTCGTATTTCTGATTGATACTTCCGGTTCTCAGAAGGGCGAACCGCTGGCAAAATCTAAGGAGTTGATGCGCCGCTTTATTCAAGGGCTGAATCCCACCGATACTTTTACTATTATTGATTTTGCAAATACTGCCAAAGCGCTTTCAACAACTCCTTTAGCAAATACTCCCGAAAATCGACAAAAAGCAATTAATTATATCGAAAAGTTGCAGGCTAACGGGGGCAGTGAATTGCTTAACGGCATTCAAACAGTGATGAATTTTCCGGCGGCGGCAACGGGGAGGCTGCGGAGTATTGTACTAATTACTGACGGTTACATTGGTAATGAAAATGAAGTGCTGGCTCTGGTTCAGCAGAGTCTGAAACCAGGAAATCGACTTTATAGTTTTGGTGTCGGCGGTTCGGTGAATCGGTTTTTGATTAACCGTTTGGCGGAAGTGGGAAGAGGCACGTCTCAAGTAATTCGTCAAGATGAACCGTCAGCAGAAGCGGCAGAAAAGTTTTTTAGGGAAATTAATCGTCCGGTATTGACTAATATTCAAATTAGTTGGGAAGGAATGGGGGAAAAACCAGAGATTTATCCGATCGCACCCCCAGATTTGTTTGCGAGTGGGCCGCTGGTTTTGTTTGGCAAAAAGACCGATCGAGCTAACGGGCAACTTCGCATTCGCGGCACTCTTGCCGGCGGCAAAACTTACGAGCAAGTTTTACCTGTTAATTTTGCTCAATCCGCCGGCGCGCGGCAGCGAGAGTCAAATTCTGTCGCAGCAGGCGCTACGGATTTTGGCAATCCGGCGGTAGCTCAACTTTGGGGGCGATCGCGCATTAAAGATTTAATGAATCAAATGTTTGGTGGTGAGACTAAATCTCTGGTGGAAGCTGTAACTAATACTGCTCTGACTTATCGCTTGCTGTCGGAATACACGGCTTTTGTGGCTGTGAGCGAAGAAGTGAGAGTCGAACCTGATGGCTCTCGTCGTAGGGTGCAAGTGCCTGTGGAATTGCCTCAGGGTGTCAGCTATGAGGGTATTTTTGAGTCCGAGGGGGCTGAGCAAACTAGAGGTGGCTCTCGCAGCGTTAGCTCGAATCGCAACTCGGCACCAGTGAGTCCAGCTCCTGCTATGGCACCGCAGCGAGGTTACGGTGAGTTGCCACTCCAGAAGCCTTTGGCTTCTCGCCTCCAAGTAGTTAGCGCCGAAGGGTTGGATGCCGGGGCACTCGCCGCTTTGACTCAATACCTGCAATCGGTTAATCTCCCGGCGGGGGTTAGCGGTGAAACGGTGTGGGAGTTATCGGTACAAGATGGTCGCGTGGCGCAAGTGGCGATCGACCCTAAAACCTCGACGATGCAAGCAACAGACGCCGTAGAGAGTCTCAAGCAGGCCTTGAGTTCCTGGCAACCTCCCGCAGGATTCAAGGGCACGCTGCGCCTGAAGTTGCGAATAACGGTCGATCGTTAAGCAAGGACTATCTATGTCACAAAACATTAACTTTTAATTCAAAAATACCGAAATGGCGATCGCTACCGCGTGGAAGATATAAAATCTTTATTAAGAGATTGCCTTTAAACAGGAAGTCATGTTAATGAAATTTATACCGTTTGAGGCAAACGCTAAAACAGTTTCCTTTCTAAAACAGTTTCCTTTCTGAAACAACCTTAACAGTAAAGATTTCTGGATCGAAACCCCACAATCATAGAAGGTATGATGCCCTATGGAAGTTAGTGAACTGCTCAACAATTACGAAAAAGGACAAAGAGATTTTACTGGAGCCGACCTCAGCGGGGCAAACCTCAGCGGAGCCATCTTAATCGGAGTCAACCTTTCACGAGCTAATCTTTCCGGGGCGAACCTCAGCAGAGCGTTTCTCACCAAAGCAACACTCAAAGGCGCAGTGCTACAAAGAACAAATCTGAGTTTTGCCAAAATGGGCGAAACCCAACTTTCGGGCGCAGATTTGACAAAAGCTAATCTCAGCGGAGCTTTTTTGGTAAAAGCAAAATTGCCGAGAGCAAAGTTAAGTGGCGCAACTTTAACTGGCGCCAACCTGCGCGGTGCTGTGTTGTGGAATGCCAATTTGTGTAGCGCCGACTTGCAATTAGTTAACTTGCTGGGCGCAAATCTGACGGCAGCTAATTTTAAATGGGCAAACCTTTACGGTGCAAGGCTCAACAGTGCAAAACTTTTTGGAGCTCAATTAACCGGAGTCAGTCTACGGCGAGCGCAGTTGACAGGGGTGAATCTCTGCGGTGCAGATTTGAGCGGCGTCAACGTGAGTGAAGCTAAACTGATGGGAGCTAATTTGGAAGGCTCCAATTTGGCGGGAGCAAATTTCAGCGCGGCTCAGTTGCGAGGGGTGAAGTTGGCGGGTGCAAACTTAACCGGGGCTAAGTTGAAGGGAAGTTGTTTGAGAGGGGCAAATCTGAATTGGGCGAAGCTGTGTCAAGCTGATTTGATGGCAGCAGATTTGAGCGAGGCGAGCTTAATAGGAGCTAATTTAGATAATGCTTTGTTGACGGGAGCTATTTTGCCGGAATCTACTAGGCGCTATTTTTCCTTAGCTGGAGCGGGCAGAGTCAATTCTTGGGAAGTTAATGAGATTAACGGTTGATTGTTGACTGTTGACTGTTGACTGTTGACTGTTCACTGTTCACTGATGACTATGACAATTAATTTTGGGGTAGTGCTGGTAACTGCAGCATCGGAGGCGGAGGCGGAGAATCTCGCGAAATCTCTAGTTGAACACAAGCTGGCTGCTTGTGTGAGTTTGTCGCCAATTCGCTCTATTTATACTTGGCAAGGGGAGATTCATTCCGAGTCTGAGTGGCAGTTGGTGATTAAAACTGATTTGGCTAAATTTGAGGCTTTAAAAACAAAAGTTCAGGAACTCCATTCCTATGAAGTTCCCGAAATTATTGCTATTCCTATTATCGCTGGCAGCGATGCTTATCTCAATTGGCTGGGACAATCTTTAAGTTTGTAGTAAGGACTTTAGTCCTAAAGTGTCAAATGAAGAGGGACGGAAGTCCCTACTACAAATGGTCAGAAACCTACGAATTATGACTGGTAGGGCCGATGACGCCGATTTTATGGCGAAAACTTAGTTCGCCGCCGAACCAGCCTGTAATGCCCAGCAAAGCTGCAACGACGATCGATATTGCTAAACCTGTATATACGATCGGCTCAGCCGGATTTCCTTGGCGCAACAGCAAGTTAATCAGGGTAAGTACCATAACCGCTACATTGCCGCCCATGTGCAACCAACCGGCACTGCGCTCGCGCACTCTTTTAACTTTGAAAAAATCTAAAAAGCCCGTGATTGCGGCCAAAATCCCTGCAGCAAAACCGACACCCATCAGCCAAACCGAAGCTCTCGCCCAAAACGGATCGCTTGTCAGCCAATAACCTATGTCGGTGCCGGCGGCTCCTACTAAAAAGGCTACCGGAAACAGTACGAGTACGGGGTGAAGCGGATGGCCTGCAATTGCAACTGAACTCGTAATGCCGGCGTCGCGATACTCTGAGTCGTGACTTTCGAGAATCGGCGGAATATTGGGATAGGGCGTACTATTTCTTTGATTTGTTTCCATGATTTCTACAGATAAATTTTGTACAACAAACCCATTTTTATTGGATTGAACTTAATCCCAAGTCCGCTCGCCATTTTCGTCAACGCGGGCCTGCCGAATTACGTCGGAAATTTCATCGGCGTCTTTGACGTGGTGCAGGGCTTTCTTTTCCCCATCGGGTTCTTCTACCATCACATAAGTTGGAACTGTAACAACATCGCCCGTGATGTCTGGCACGTGGTCTACCGCCAGTTGCTGGGCTTTTTCTTCGAGGGTTTGCGGTTCGTCGGAAATGCGATCGCCCGGATTGACCGTGCGCTCCATATCTTTGCCGGGTTTGTCGATACTCATAAAAACCTCTCTGGTATTTCTAATTTTTTGCTGACTCTAATTCCTACTATTGAACGAAAAATCTCCCTGCACAAACATCTCCCAAGGGGTGGAAGTTTCAGTTAGGGCGATCGCAGGCAGCCTCTTCCTGTAGGTAGAGGTTTTTCGATTGGTTCCGAAAAAACCTAAGCTAAAATCTAAGCATGATATTTTCCTTCCCTTTGAGTTGCCCATGAAAAGTTACGATTGGATTGTTGTCGGCGGTGGCATTACGGGTGCGTCACTGAGTTACGAACTAGCAAAAAAAGGTTTTGCTGTGCTGCTTTTGGAACGAGATGCTACCATGCAAAATGCGACTCGTTTTAGTTACGGGGGCTTGGCTTATTGGTCAGGGACGACTGATTTAACTCGCCAATTGTGTCGGGAAGGTATCGAACGCCACCGCAATTTATCGGCGGAATTAGATGCTGATACTGAGTTTCGCGAGTTGGATTTGTTGCTGACAATTGATGCAGGCACTGATGCCGAAAAAGCGGCGGCTAATTACGCGCATTTTGCGATTGTTCCGCAGCTTTTGAGCGTTGCAGAAGCTGGGGAGTTGGAACCTTTGCTGAATAAAAGTGCGATCGCCGGAGCTCTAACTGTGCGCCACGGTCACATTTCGCCGACAGCCACAAATAAAGCTTATTGTCAAGGGTTTCTACGGTTGGGAGGAACTATAGAATTTGCTGAAGTAATTGGGTTTATAGAAGAGGGAAATCGGATTTCGGGAGTCAAGACAGCGCAGGGAATTTATCGTTGTGAAAATGCTGTGGTTTGTGCTGGAGGTTGGAGTCGGAGTTTGCTGAAAGCCGCTGGTGTTTCTGTGGGAGTTTATTTTACTCGCACGGAGATTTTGGAAACTGCACCTGTGGATTTGAAACTCAGGACTTTGGTGATGCCTGCGGTATTAAAACGTTTTGAATTGGAAGCTGAATCGAGTAGAAGTGAGGTGGATTTTCTTTGGGATGAACCGGGTAAAGAGTTACAGCCGCCGATTTTAGATTCGGGTGCAATTGGGTTTAAGGATGGGAGTTTGCGGATTGGGCAATTGTCGCGCACTTTGAGCGATTTGAATGCTAAAGTCGATCGCGAAACCAGCGAAACGGCAATTCGTGCAGGAATCAGCAAAGTTTTGCCGGATTTGGCAGGTTTACCGGCAACTTGGCACGAGTGTATTGTGGCATTTAGCGCTGATAATTTGCCTGTAGTGGGGCCGATTGCCGATCGCCCTGGATTGCACGTTTTTTCCGGTCTCAGCAATCCTTTGACTATTGTACCTGCTTTGGCTGAGCGATTTGCGAATGCGGCGGGGGGAGAAGAAGATAGGGCGATCGAACTTTTGTCTCCCAATAGATTTGCTTAAAAGTGATATCATGTCCGGCCGGATTCAGACTTGTATGAATTTTGTAGGGGCGGGTTCACTAACAATAATTGCCTGTAATCTACAATATAATAAACCCGCCCCCCCCGATACTTTTATCTCCTCTCCGTTGAATTGTCCGCGATGAAATTCTGTCGCGTGGTGGGGGCGGGTTTATGTAGATTGTTAGTCTGGATGATAGATTGTTGGTGAAACCCGCCCCTACAAGTATTGTGCTTATTTTACCGGACATGACTACTGACTACTGACTACTGACTAATGACTAATGACTACTGACTACTAACTAACAAAGGCAGCGCGACAATAAATGTAGTACCTTTGCCGATCGCACTTTCCACACTTATTGTACCGCCGTGCAGGTCAACTATGTGTTTGACAATGCAGAGTCCCAAACCCGATCCTTTAATTTTGCCTACATTAGCACCTCGTTCAAACTGCTGAAATAATTTTCCTTGATATTCCGGTGTCATCCCAATTCCCTCATCTCGAATGCACAAAATTATTTGTTGGTTTTCGCAGCTTAAGTCTAAACTAACCTTGCCGCCGTTTGGAGAATATTTAATAGCGTTTGAAAGCAAATTAGTCAAAAGGTGGTGCAGTAGTTTGGCATCTAGATTGGCGTACACCGGCTCAGTTTGGCTGTGGAAAGTTATGAGGTGCTTGTCGGTGACGATCGGTTGCAGTTCTTCTAAAATAGAGGTGCAAAAATCAGTTGCATTAATCGGATTTAAATTTAAGGAAACTTTGCCTGATTCTGCTTTGCTAAGCATTAAAATATCTTCCAGCAACCCACTCATATTACTGACGGCTCTTTTAATCCGCTCGACATTTTTATTGCTAGTTCCGGGGGTTCTCTGAAAATCGCTATCTTCTAACATTTCAGCCGATAACTGTATGGTAGTTAAAGGAGTGTTTAAATCGTGGTAAGCCATTGAAATAAAGCGCGATCTATTTTCGCTTTTTTCGGCTGCTAACGCCATTAAATTTTTCAGACTAACTGCTTCTTGATGTTTGCTCAGTGCTATCTTGATAGTGGCGTGCATTTCTCTTTCTTTAAAAGGTTTTAGCAGGTAGCCATAAGAACCAGTATTTTCGGCTCGCTGCAAAGTTTCGTCGTCGGCATAGGCAGTTGTATAGATAATTGGTATATCTAATTCTTGATTAATTATTGCTGCTGTTTCTATCCCGTCAATGTCGCCTTTGATAACTATATCCATTAAAATTAAATCGGGTCTTAGTTCGCGGGCGCGCTGGATGGCATCAGCTCCTGAAGAAACGATATCGGCGATTTGATATCCCAATTTTTCTAATTTGGGGGATAAATTTTTCGCAATTAACAGTTCGTCTTCGACAATCAAAATCTTAATTGTTTTTTTAGCAAGAGTCATATTGTTACAATCTTTGAAAGTAGTTTAATTCGTTAAATTTTAAGTGAAAAGATGTACCAAATTCTCTGGATATTTCGATGGTTCCTTCTAACTGCTCGGTTAAAGTGCAGACAACTTGAAAGCCCATTGAGTGAGTTTTCCGAAAATCTAAGTTTTGAGGAAAGCCAATGCCGTTGTCCTTAACTAAGAGGTGGATTTCTTGATCGGCCGTTTGATAGCATTCTACACTAACTGTACCAGTTGTGCCCTCAGGAAAAGCGTGTTTCAGGGTATTTGAAACTAATTCATTGGCAATTAAACCGCAGGGAGTAGCAGTTTCAAGATTTAGGGAAATTGGCTCAGCTAATACCTGCAACTGAATTTGGTTGTTGCTAATATTGTAAGAGTGAAACAAGTTACTTACCAAATCTTCGAGATATTCCCCAAAATTAATTTGGGCCAAGTTAGTCGATCGGTACAGTTTTTCGTGAATCAGAGCCATAGAATAAAGGCGATTCTGACTTTCTTCAAACATTTTGCTTACTTGCGGGTCGGCAACTGTGTTGGATTGCAATTCTAACAGACTGGCAACTACGCAGAGGTTGTTTTTGACGCGGTGGTGAATTTCTTTGAGCAAAATTTCTTTTTCTCTGAGGGAGTTTTTCAAATTTGCTTCCGCTTGTTTGCGATCGCTCAGTTCAGCTTGCAGTTGCTGGTAAAGTAGAGATTGCTGAATCGCGATCGCCAATTGATTCACCAACTGCTGAAATAAATTCATTTCCCATTCTTGCCAATCACGAGGGATCTCGCATTGGTGGGCAATCAGCAATCCCCAAAGCTGCCTGTGCTGAATAATCGGCACTACTAACTTTGCCCTAACTTGAATTTGTTTCATAAACTCCATCACACAAGGTGTAATGCAGGGGTCATCTAGTTCGGAGATCGCAGAAATTCGCCCTTGCAAATAAAGCTGATAACTTTCAGGGGGAAAAACCTCTTCGCCAAAATATCTACCCAGGAGTTTGCTGCATCCTTCTGCCACGGCTTCAGCAATGACTCGCCCGCCCCTTTTGGGTAAAATTTGATAAACCAAAACTCGATCGGCTAACAAGACTTGCTGGAGTTCCGCAACCGTGGTATTGAGAATTTCTTCTAATTGCAAAGACTGGCGGACACGACGGGCGATCGCCTCCACAAGCCGTTCTTGCTCGAACTGCTGCCCCCTAGCGAGTTCGGCGTATTTAGAATTGCTGATATCAGCGGCGTAACCAATAATTTCGATCGGAATGCCCCTGCTGTCAACCAATAGTTTTAGTTCCGTCCTTAGCCAGCGGTAAATTCCGTCTTGGTGTAGAAAACGATACTCGTAAATGCAATTTTTTTCGGCGGACAAATCCGAAAAATTTACTAGAAATTGTGGCCGATCTTCAGGGTGAATCCTGCTAGACCAAAATTTACAATCTGCCAACAATTCTTGGGGGTCGTAGCCAAGGATTGTCTGAACGTTGTCGCTGATGTAAGTAGTACAAAAGTCCACCATCGGTGCGGCTGTAAAAATTACCGCCGGATTAGAACCCAGTAAAAATTGCAGGCGTTCTTTTAACTGCTGAAATTCCATTTCTGCCCGCTTACGATAACTGATATCTTCGATCGCCCCCATGCTGTAGAGAGGAATGCCCTCGCGATCGCGGATCAGCGTCACCGTCAAGTTTGCCCACATCAGCTCGCCATTCTTCTTAATCAACCGTTTTTCCCTTTGGAAACGAGAAATATTGCCGCAGACCAACTGTTTGACTTGCTCCACATCTGCTTGTAAATCTTCTGGATGCGTCAGTTCAGTAAAAGTCATGGTAGCCAACTCCGAATCGCTGTAGCCCAACATCTGGCGGTGAGCTTCATTCACTTTGATCGTGCGGTTGTCGCGCACGCTTGCCAAACCAAGCGCGATCGGAGCATCGTCAAATAAGTTGCGAAACTTTTCCTCGCTCTTTTGCAGTGCAGCTTCTGCTTGTTTGCGAGCGCTAATGTCTCGGGCGACCCACATCACCCGCTCCAAATCCAGGGGCGAAATACTGGCATCAAACCAAAATAACTTGCAGCCAATTTCCATGCTGTATTCAACTCTATGGGTTTGCCCAGATGCCAATGTTTGGCGAATGTGGCCCAGGGCAAAATTAGCTTCCGCTTCTGGGAAGATTTCGGCGAGGGTTTTGCCCAGCACTTCAGGATTCGGTTTGTACAGCAGTTCGGGAGCCGTGGGGGCAATTTTGAGGTAGCGGCCGCTTGCGTCGAAAACCAGGACGATATCCGTCATGGCATTAAACAGAGCCAGCAGTTCGGCTTCGGATTTTTGGAGTTTTTCTTCGGTCAATTTGCGCTCGGTAATGTCGGTGTCAGTCCCAGTCAGGCGACAAACCTTGCCAGAAGCCGATCGAATCGCGCTGCCACGGGCAAGTATCCAGCAGGTGCTGCCGTCTTTACGCAGCATCCGGTGTTCTACTTCATAAATTTCTGTAACACCGTCTAGATAAGCCTTTACTGCTTCCTCGACTGCAACTCGATCGTCGGGATGAACGTGAGACACCCAATTTTCGATGCGGTTGGGAATCTCTGCGTCCTGATAGCCTAACAAAGCTTTCAAAGACGGAGCAATGTAGATTTCGCCGGTTTCCCAATTCCAATCCCAAACCCCCACTTTGCCAGCCGATACTGCCAGTTCGTACCATTGTGTCCGCTGCTGCACTCTCCGTTCTAACTCTGCATTGAGCTGCAGCAAAGCGATTTCTGCTTGTTTGCGCTCCGTGACATCGCGGCCTGCTGCTTGATACTCGACGATTTGTCCGCTCTCGTTGAATATAGCCCGATCGATCCACTGCTGCCAGCGAATTTCCCCGCTCGGCAAAATTACTCGGTGTTCGGACGTAAAAACAGGCTTCTCGGGAGACACAGAACTATATTGCTCTTGAAAAATTTCTCGGTCTGCTTCTGGGATCAGCGACATGAAGCTGTTGCCGAGCCAGTCTTCTAGTTGCACGCCGAAATAGTGGCAGTAAGCTTGATTGACAAAGGTGATTTTACCGTCGGGGAGGTACCGGCAAATCAGTTCGGTTTGGTCTTCCACAATCGCCTGGTAGCGCACCTCGCTCTGCCGCAGGTCTTTTTCGGCATTTTGGCGATCGCTGACTTTTTCTAGTTCACAATTACCCTCTAAAAGTTCGGATTGTTCCTGGAGTTTTGCCACTTCTTGATGCAGTGCCTCTATCCAGCTATACATTGCTGGGCGAATGCTTTTTTCACTCACTAAACCTACGAGCTGACCCCGTTCATCCACAATTGGCAAGCAATCAATTGAGTATTGACAAAATAGCTTAAATGCGGTATAATTATCTCTAAATTCTGATTCTTTTAAGACAATTAAATTCTGCGTCATGGCATCGGCAACTTTCATGCCTTGCCATCCGTATTCGGCGGCGGCGAAGTTCAGCACATCTTCCGGGCTTAGCAGTCCGACTAGCTGATTTTCATCGACAACTAAGACGCAACTAATCGAGGCTTTTACCCTTTCGTTTGAGTTGGCCTGTGAATTAGTCACAGGACAAAGGTTTCTCGCCCCACGCATCAGAGCGAGCGCATCACCGAGGGAAGTGGAGGGGGCCACCGTCACAGGGTGGCGATCGACAGCTTTTAAGGGCGATCGTAAATTTGTCGCCAAATTAGCAAGTTGCATCAGTCTTGGCCAAAAAGTATTGCTAATTAACTTTAACAACACTTTTAGTCATCAGCCAGATAAATGATGACTGATGAATGATGACCTAGCTTATTTTTTCCGAATGAGAATATAAGTTTTCATTTGCCCTTTGCCTTTAACTTCAATAAGTCCCCGATCCTGAAACAAATATTTGTCTTCCAGTAACTTATAAGTAGTTTCGCTGACTTGAATCCGCCAAGGCAAACCCTGAGATTCCATGCGGGAAGCAATATTTACCGTATCGCCCCACAAATCGTAAATAAACTTCTTTATGCCAATAACTCCGGCAACAACCGGGCCGCTGTGAATGCCAATGCGTAGGCTAAAATATTTATTATGGCTAGCATTAAATCTGGCTATTTCAGCTTGCATATCTAGGGCTATTTGGGCGATCGCCTCGGCGTGGTCTGCCCTGGGTTCAGGCAGTCCTCCTACTGCCATGTATGCGTCGCCGATAGTCTTGATTTTCTCTAACCCATGCCGTTCGCACAAAAGGTCGAATTCTGAGAAAACCAGATTCAGGAGCTCCACAAGGTCGATCGGATTCATGACGGCAGACAAAGCAGTAAACCCCACAATGTCGGCGAACAAAACAGTCACTTCGGGAAAGTATTCGGCAATAGTAGTTTCGTTTTGCTTGAGGCGTTCTGCTATTGCCTGGGGCAAGATATTTAACAGCAGCTTTTCGGATTTTTCTTGTTCTTCCCGCAGGGCATCTTCTGCTTGCTTGCGTTCCGTAATGTCGTGGTAACTCCAGACTCTGCCGATAATTGTATCTCCCAGGCACTGCGGTTGCGAATAGCGTTCAAAAAATCTGCCGTCTTGAAATTCCAACAAGTCGTAACTTTCGGCTTCTGGCTGCTCGTAAAGCGATTCGATTCTCTCTTGAAATGCTTGGGGGTCTTTGAGTTGGTTCAGCACAAAGGCGATCGTTGTGGCGTCGTCTCGCAGTGCCATCACTTCATTAGGTATGCCCCACATTTCCACAAATTGTCGATTGAAAGTGACGATTTTTCCGCTCCTGTCAATCGCTAAAATACCGTCCGCAGTAGAATCAAAAGTTGCTAGCAGCAGGGACACAGATTTTGCTAGGGCATCTTCGGTCATTTTTCGAGCAGTAATGTCTCGCAAAATAGCGCGAATTGCTACTAGCGAACCTGCCGCAAATTTACAGCTTATGCTGCCTTCGAGCAAAATTTTTTCATGATATTTAGTAATAAATATTAGTTCAATAGAGTCTGGATACAATGTACTTTCATTTACCGTTTTTTGGGTAATAGCTTGATACAATATATCCAGAGACTCTGGGGAACTGTTCGGATGAATGATATCAAAAACAGTCATTTGAGCAATTTCTGCTTCGCTGTAGCCCAAAGTTTCCCGCCAAGCCCGATTTACATACAAAAAATGACCGTCAGCTCCAATACTTTGAATTAAGTCAGTAGCATTTTCAAATAAGTCTCGCAGTTGTTCTTCGCTTTCCCGCAAAGCTATTTCCGCTTGTTTGCGCTTGATAAATTGACCGAGCTGGCTGCCGATGGTTGCCATTATCTGGAGCAAGTCTTCATCAAAACACTGCTCTTCCCGGCTGAAGAAAGTTATCACCCCCAAAACAGACTTTGCAGAATTATCCGGGTCGTAGTCGCCCAAAATTGGGAAACCAAAAGCTCCGTGCAGTCCTTCTTCGGCAGCGATTTCGCGGCGCATACAACAGTCGCTTTTTGTGACATCCGCAATCCACTGAGAGGAACCGCTCGCCCAAACGAGACCCGGCAATCCTTCACCAAATGCACAGGTCATTTGTTCGGTAAATTCAGCAAATTTAGGGATAGAAACTGAGCGTTTTGTCCAACTGGCGACGCAGCGAAGCAAATTGTGGTCCGACACCGCAGTTATTCTCTTAGTTTCTGACAGCAGTTTTTCCCCAGCTTCTGGCATCCAAAGTTCGGCGGTATCCCATCCCAAGCTGTCGCAAATTACAGGGAGAATGGCTGCTATAGCTTTTTTGATTGTTTCGGATGCCGACAGGATGCGAGTGGTGACGTACTGAGTTATTTGTCGCTTGCGGGCGCGCTGTCTATCTGTGACATCGCGCCCGATGTACACGAAATCTTGAACGGCGGGCCAAGAGCCAGAAACGCCTTTAATGTCAGTCGAAATCGCCGTACAGGAAAACGAAACTGTTAGCTTTTCTCCGCTTTTTGCCGTGCAAATTACTTCGGTGTGAGTTTGAGATTGTTGAGGCTCCTCTTGGCTGACTGCTTGCAAAGAGGAGCCAAAAGCAGCAAGAGCGTCTATTTGCTGGCCTACTAATTCTGATTCGCTGTAACCAAACAAATCTTGAGCCGCTTGATTGACTTTTTTAATTTTTCCCGAGGCTGTTGTTACCAACAAAACTTCGGCCATTGAAGTAATAATTTTTTCAACATAATTATTAGTAGTGGCTAAGGTACTCAATAAAATATCCATTTCATTGGTAGCTTGGACGAGAGTTTGTTCTAAAGCCATCCTATCAGTTACATCTTGAAAAAATATAATTAATCTCTGATAATTCTCGTCATTAGTAAAATCGACAATATACATATCAAAATAAAGCCGCGAACCATTTTCTAATAGCCGCGTGATCGCTTTTAATTCAAAATTTGGCAACCGTTTTTCAAAAATATCGATTAAAATTTCTTCAGTTCCCACTAATTCTGGAAAGGGAAGGCGAACATCGTTGCCGGCGACTACTTCGTCGGGACAGTCGCCAAACCGCTGCACTTGCACAGAGATTTCTTGGATTAAAAAGTTTTTATCCAGCGCTAGGTACTCCAAGTGGTGGGGAACTAACAGTTTTTTTAACAAGGTTTTCATGTGAGATTTTTAGTATTGAAGGCGCCCTTGGGATCGAATTATCTAAAATCAATCTCTTTATCTCGGTTTCTCAAAGGGAATTCTGACTAAAAAGGTAGTGCCTAACCCTGTCTCGCTGGAAAATTCGATTTGACCTCCGTGCAAGTCTACACACTGCTTGACTATGGATAAACCCAGTCCTGTACCGGGTATTTTTCCGACATTTTTGGCTCGATAATAAGATTCAAACAGTTGGTCTTGGTCTTCTAGAGGAATGCCAATGCCTGCGTCTTTAATTTTAAATGTAGCTTCTTGATTATTGTGACAATTTAATTCAAAATAAATATTGCTGTCGAGGGGCGAATATTTGACAGCATTTGACAGCAAATTAGTCAAGATGTGCCGCAGCAATTTTGGATCTAGTGCGGGCAAGTTTTGCGTTTCCTGCGACTCGTTATCAGTTTTGGTCGCGGGCGTGACTAATTCTTGACAAATAAAGTTAATTGTATGATTTTTTCCATAACTAATTTTAATTGATTCTACTAACTCGCTGCAAAATTTTTTTAAGTCAACTGGTGCGGGATAGAATTCGAGTTTTCCGGCTTCGGCGCTGCTGAGCAACCGCACGTCATCTAATAGCTGAGCCATTTGTTGAGATGCTGCTTTAACGTGTTGCAGGTATTTTTGTTTTTCGGCGTGGGTGATTTCGTCGCCGTAGTCTTGGAGGATTTTAGTAGCAAATAATACTGTACTTAGAGGATTGCCGAATTCGTGAGCAATCATTGAGAAAAAACGAGATTTTACCTGTCTGAGTTCTTGCTCTTTTGCCAAAGAGCCGCGAATTTCTATTTCTTGTTGTTTGCGTTCTGTGATGTCCCTGCCTATATAAATGAAATCGTAAAGTCCCTCTAATTCGGTCTGAATTGGCGAACAGGAAAATTCTACCCAAATTTCTTCTCCTGCTTTAGTAGTGCAGACTATTTGTAGTTCTCTACGCAGCTCTTTCTGAGACAAAATATAGCGGTGGCGACCTTGGCAAATTAATGTTTCTTCGAGTAAGATTAAAGACAGGGGGCGACCGATCAATTCTGCTTCGCTATACCCAAATAACCATTGAGCCGATTGATTGATTGTTTTGATAGTTCCTAATGTTGTTGTCACCAACAAAGCATCGCCCATCGAACGAATAACTTTATCTATATAATCTTTAGACGCCGCTAAGGCGCTAACCAAAAGATTAGCTTCATTCGCGCTCTGAATCAACGATTGCTTCATCACCATCTTTTCGGTGGTATCTTCAATCAGAATTAGCAATTTATTTGGCACATCTTCTTGTTCGTCTTCATGTTTGATAGCCAACATATCAAAGTATAAAGGGCGGTTTTGGTCGGCAAACCGAGCGATACCTTTGACTTCAAAACCCGGCAGCCGTCCCATCATGATAGACATGAGGATATTTTCAATGCCAACCAGTTCGGGAAAACTCATGCGAGCATCTGCACCGGGTATCGCGTCGCCCGGAGTATCGGCATAATGCTGCACTTTGGCGGAGGTTTCCTGAATGATGAAATGGTGATTTACTACCAAATATTCTATTTGTTGGGGGGCCAATAACTTTTTTAAAATGGGGTTCATACTGGTTCTATCATTGTGTAAGCTAGTTTATAGAAAATTTCGTCAACGTCTTTGCCTGTTTTAGCAGATGTCGTGTAAACTGCGATTACTTTGTCTTGACATATCGCATGGGACATTTCCACTAGCAGTGCCAATTTTTCCTCGTCAATCAAGTCTACTTTGTTCAAAGCGACGATTATTGACCCTTTAGGATTGACTGAAGAAAAAAGCTGAATGTGTTCGGAGATTCGCTCAACTGTTTCGGAGCGGGTGACATCGGCAACGATTAAAACGCCGCTAGCCCCCTGCAAGTAAGTCGGTGCTATTCCTTTGAATTTTGTATGTCCTTCTAAGTCCCAAATCAGCAACTTTGCAGTCACTTTTTCCCGCTGTTTTCCCCCTTCTAATTCTACGATTTTGCTGGAAATTTTTACTCCCACAGTGGAGAGGTATTGATCGCTGAATTGCTGATCGACAAAACGGCGGATTAGGCTGGTTTTGCCCACGCCAAAATCGCCGATCATGCACATTTTTTTAGATATAGTAACTGACATAATTATTTACTGTTTATGGTCTTAGTTATTGGTTCAAATAGCACGCATCTGCTTAAAATTCGCGGTTGATTGGGTTCCACGTCGGCAGGAGGATTGGGGATGCCAAGCGTTTGGAGGCGCTTCGGGTTAGCACCTTGCCGCACTAAAGCATCTCGCACGGCTGTGGCACGTCTGAGCGACAACTGTTGATTTTTAGCAAGTTCTCCACTTTGATCGCTGTGTCCAATTATCTTAATCTGTTTTTGAGGATATTGATCCATGAAATTTTTGACACGGGCGATGATTTCTTCATCTGTTGAGTCTAATTTGGTCGTTCCTTGCTCGAAGTAGATGCGGGTTGTAATTTTCAGCGGCTCTAATTTAACGGTACTTATGACCGACTGAACACCGGGAATTTGCTTCAGGGACTGAGCTATTTTCTGTGCGTCTGCACTGTCTCTAACTCGGCCCTCTACTGTAAGTTTGCGATCGCCATACCGCGTAGAAATAGAAACGCCCTCTCTCTGGTTCAAAACAGCGGTAATCCGCTGCACCTCAGCCGCCGTCAAAACTGGATCTGGGGGGACATCTACAGCTATAATTCTATTATCTAATTGCAATTTCGGTGCAGTTGATGCGGCTATTTTTTCTGCTTGTGCCCGCAATTCTTGATTTGGCAACTTTCCGGTTAGCTTTAAAGTTTTGCCATCAACTGCAACATCTAAGCGGTAAACTGCTAATTCGGGAGTCGAGGCTAAAGCTGCGACGGCATTTGCTTCGAGGCGGCGCTCAACACTGCTGCGGTACTGATAAATTCCCCAAGGTACTAAGATTAAGCTCAGGGTGGCTAAACCGATACCCACTAGGGCGATCGGGGGTTTTGTTGATTTTTCCGTTTGTAGCGGGTCGAATAAAGTTTTTATACACGGGTGCAGCGACTCGGGTATAGTACCGGGGTCGCCGTTAAACTCGTGAATTACTTGAGCATAATTAAGGATGAGATTACTAACGGTTTCTCGTATTTTCTTGATGAAAGAGTCGGGCGGTTCTCCTTTAATCAGGACTGCCATGTAGCAATATCCCGCTACTTCTAGCATAATCTTGGAGTTGCCGTATTCAATTTGATTGAGTTCGGAAACTTCTCCCGGCCGAACGATACAGTCGTTAACAAAGCTGCGAATAGCTGTGAGCATTCCTGCTACCATTTCTGATTCTAACTGGTAGCTTTCTGAGTTTTGAACTTCGGAAATGATCAACCCAGATGCTTTGTGAATTAAGAAGGCTGCTTGGACGGTAAAGGGTACTGATTCTTTGAGGATTAATTCCGCTTCGGAGACTCCTTGTACTTTGGAGCGAATTTTTCTCTGGAATCCTTCGACGCTGATGGCATTGGACACTTTTTCATTGATTGTCTTGATAGCTTCTGCCATGTATCGGGAAATTGTACTGCCAATTACGGGATAGAGGGCATCCACCATAGAGTCGCGTTCGAGTTTTATTTGGGCTGTAATCGTTTTGCCCATTTCTGGGGCGAGGGCCTGGACGATCGACTCTTTGTCCAGGCGAATTTGCTCTTTAATTGCCAGACCGATTTCTGGGGCGATCGCATTAGCAATATCCGCTGGCGAATTCACTATTTGTTGAGCCAGTGCGTCGGGAAGCAGCTCAGCTATTGCCGCACTCATTGCCGACTTATTTTCCTGAGTTTTTGCCCTAATCACTTCGTCAATAATGGGCACGATCGCCTTGACAACTTCTTCTCTGGAATCAGCAATTTTGCGGCTGAGAATTTCTGCGATCCAAGGCAGCATCAACTCAATCAACTCTTGGGGCTCGTAGATTTGGTGCTCCAATTTTCCTAATTTATCGTCGATTGTTGCCATCAGGTGGCGCACCCCCGGCAAATCGTTTTCTGCCAGCAGATTTTTCACTTGCTCTATATCCGAGATTTGCTCGCCAAACATCAGATTTTGCAGCCTTTCCATGGCGCTGTCGGCTTCGTTTAAATCCTGTTTAATTTGGCCTAATATTTCTGCTGGCTGCGATATCGGTGTGGGCTGTTCTACCAAGTTTGGCAGCGATTGAAGCGAAGCAACCACCGGATCTAAATCTGCAGTTTCTGGTGGCTCTGAGACTGGGGAAACTATGGGATTATCGGGAATTTCCGAGGATTTTGACTCGGTTTCGGAAGCGGAAACATCCTGTAAATGCCGATCGCTCCCGTGGGATTTTTGAGCCTCTACTTCCTGTAGAGAATCTTTCATTGTCAAGTTAGACAATTCTTCGACAGGCTGTGATTCCTCCTCCAAATCCGGCTGGGCGATCGCTGAAACATCGATAGTTTTAGCTGAGGAATAGTCTTTTTCCAGTGCTGAAGTGTTGAGTTTGTGAGTAGCGAATAGCAAACTTTTGAACTCGTCTGCAACAGGCGGGGAATCGCCAGACTGCGGTTGGCGATCGCCCGTTTCGGGTACACTCGCGGCAACTTCCTCTTGCTTTTCTGAGGGAATACCTAACAAATCCATCAACCCGCCGAGGGCCCCAGCTTGATTATTTTCCCCACTGCTGTCATCTTCGGGCTCTGCATTTTGCTGGTTGGAACCAGCAATAATTTTGAGATCGACTAACAGATTCAGCAAGGGTTCTAGCTGGGTTGCTACATCGGCAGCAGACTCGTCAGGTTGAGAAACAAAACCCTCTAACTCATTTTCGTCAGCCGGATTTTCTTTCGGTAAAGCCATGCGTTATTATCCGTTATGGTGGCGCTCCGGCAACAGAAATTCGTTATTTAACTTATTATCAGCAACGTTTTTAAGTTCGGGCACAAATTCTGTTCCTTTGAGCCTCATGCCGAGTTCAAACAGAATTTCTGCCATGTCGTCTCTAGAAACTTTAACATCTCTGAGCATGGAAAAGCGACGATCGAGCTCTTCAAACACTTGTGTTTTCAAAGTGCGGCTTTCTTCAGATAGTCGATCTCTGGTTTTGGAGAGTTCGTCGCGAAGCGAACTGGTTTGATTGTCGATCGCCTCGTCGAGGGCTTCCATGTTGCTGGAGAATTTGCGGTTAACGCGATCGATTTGCTGACGGAGGTCTGCGCTTTCTTCTTGGGTGTTTGAGGTGAGCAATTTAACTTTCTTTTCTAACGAATCAACTGCCACCTTCATTTCTGAGGACAGAACTGTTTTCACTTGTTCGATGCGAGCTTGCATATCTTGCTGCATCATCGACAAGTCGGAATCTATTTTATCGAAGCGATTATCGTATTCTCTAAGCTGCGCTCCAAAAATTATATCCCGAATCTGGTCAATATTTCCCAGCCGTTCGCGCATTTCTTCTTTAGTTATTTCGGCCATGCTTGTACCTAGAATCTCCGGAGATTGTGAGTTTAAGAACTGTGCTAGTGATTTACTACCGTTGTTGGTGGCACTAGCTTTTTTGAGTGGGCGGGCTTTTATTGTTTGAACTCTTTATGAACAGGCAAGATGCCTGTTCCACAAGAAAATTTATCTTTTGTGGAACGGGCATCTTGCCCGTTCTTGAGAATGGTGCAAGATGTGAGTTGTACCGACATCCTCAATGATATCGCATCTTGAGAGTGCCTGATACCATAGCGCTTGGGCCGCCGCAAAAAGCGGGGCGCGCGCTCCAGGTCTAATTATATATAAGATCTAACTCAAAAGCTGCACCGATCGCTCGCCGATCGACTTGGAGGGAAGTTTTCTTTCAGTAGAAAGCACTTATACAGTCGAACTCTGCCCTCTCTCCCCCTCGCACCCTCTGCTGCTGCGATCGCCCTATAAAAAAGCGTAGGGCCCGATCGACAGCGATCAGACCCAATAATATGAGAGCTTTGTTTTTTTTAACAAACGAGATGTGTTTCCGATTGAGAACTGTTACTTACTAGGGTTTACAACTTGTGCCGCTTTACTTTTAATCCGCAACCACAATAAGTCTGACTCGACTGCGGTTTGGCTTGACTGCTCGATCGGCAGTGCGCCACTATTCCAAGTTGTGTTCGGTTAATTTCTGCTGCGCCTGGGAATCTAGACCGGAGACACCATGTCTATATCCTCGAACTTTCTTTCTAAATATAGCGACCTCCTTTCTCTTTCTGTCCCGGTGTCTATTATTAAGTTAGCATGAGCTTTCCGAGGAGTAAAGCACTATTTGCAAAACTTGATAGGTCTTTACATTACTAAGTATAATGATATGAATCTCCAAATAGATGTAAGTTAGCACTCACGCACTCCTAACCAACAAACCGGGTTTTTCTACCGAAATTGAGGATTTTAAGCAAGTATTTTGGTAGAAAAACCGGGTTTCTGGACACCCGTGCGTAAGTCCTATAAATTCTATTGTTGCTACATCTTTACATACTTAACAGTTCTTGTCATGTCTATTTCTCCTAAGTTTCTCAGTGGCAGCCAAATCCGCCAAACCTTCCTCGACTTTTATGCTCAGCGGGGACATAAGATGTTGCCGAGTGCTTCTTTGGTGCCCGAAGATCCGACTGTGTTGCTGACGATCGCCGGAATGCTACAATTCAAGCCGATATTTCTCGGACAGCGCGCCGCCGAATCACCGCGCGCCACCACTTCTCAAAAGTGCATCCGCACCAACGACATCGAAAACGTCGGCCGCACCGCCCGCCACCACACGTTTTTTGAAATGTTGGGTAACTTCAGTTTCGGGGATTATTTCAAGAAACAGGCGATCGCCTGGGCGTGGGAACTTTCCACGGAAGTTTTCGGTTTACCAGCGTCCAATTTGGTTGTTAGCGTTTTCCGAGAAGATGACGAAGCTTTTGCCATTTGGCGCGATGAAATTGGCATTCCGGGCGATCGGATTCAGCGCATGGGAGAAGAGGACAATTTCTGGCAATCCGGCCCGACTGGCCCCTGCGGCCCCTGTTCGGAGATTTACTATGATTTCCACCCAGAGAGAGGCGACAATATTGACCTCGAAGATGATACCAGATTTATTGAATTCTACAACCTGGTTTTCATGCAGTACAATAAAGATGCAGAGGGCAATTTAACACCGCTGCAAAATCAAAATATTGATACTGGCTTGGGACTGGAACGGATGGCGCAAATCCTCCAGAAAGTCCCCAATAATTACGAAACAGATTTGATTTTTCCGATCATTCAATCGGCCGCAGAAATTGCCGAGATTGATTACCACAATAGCGATGAAAAAGTCAAGGTTTCGCTGAAAGTAATTGGCGATCACATTCGGGCTGTGGTGCACATGATTGCGGACGAAATTCGCGCGTCGAATGTGGGCCGGGGTTACATTTTGCGCCGGTTGATTCGCCGGGTGGTGCGCCACGGGCGACTGATTGGAATTCAGGGCGAATTTACGGTGCGGGTGGCTGAAAGTGCGATCGCCCTTTCGGAAGCTGCTTATCCGAACGTGCGGCAGCGGGAAGCTCAAATTAAGGCGGAATTGGCAAGGGAAGAAGCGCAGTTTCTCAAGACTTTGGAACGCGGAGAGAAGCTGCTGGAGGAAATTGTCGATCGCACAAAACAGCAAGCAAACCAACAAATCAGCGGTCAAGATGCTTTCACTCTTTACGATACCTACGGTTTCCCCTTAGAACTGACACAAGAAATTGCTGAGGAACAGGGAATTTCTGTGGATTTGGAGGGCTTTGAAGCGGCGATGAAGGAACAGCAAACTCGCGCTAAAGATGCTCGCCAAACAATCGATTTAACCGTGCAGGGTTCTTTGGATAAGTTGGCTGAAACAATCCAGGGAACTGAGTTCGTCGGTTATGCTGAATTGTCGAGTTTAGCTGAGGTGGAAGTTATCTTGGTTGACGGCAAATCTGTGGAGGAAGCAGCGGCGGGTACCGAGGTACAAGTTGTTTTGAACCAAACGCCGTTTTATGCAGAATCCGGCGGACAAATTGGGGATAAAGGTTATTTGAAAAGCGGAGATAATGGTGATGGTTTGTTAGTAAGAGTTGATGATGTGAAGAAGGAATCGGATTTCTTCGTGCATTTCGGCTTGGTGGAACGGGGAACGCTGAGAGTTGGCGATAGTATTACTGCGAAGATTGACAATAGCGGCCGCCGCCGAGTTCAGGCTAACCACACAGCAACTCACTTATTACAATCAGCTTTGCGGAAAATTGTGGATGATTCGATTTCGCAAGCTGGTTCGCTGGTATCGTCTGAGAGATTGCGGTTTGATTTCAATTCTCCGCGCGCTGTCACAGCAGAAGAGTTGCAGAAAATTGAGGATTTAGTTAATAGTTGGATTGCTGAGGCGCACGCTGCGGTCGTTGCAGAAATGCCGATCGCCCTTGCGAGAGAAAAAGGCGCAACTGCGATGTTTGGCGAGAAGTACGGCGATGTGGTGCGGGTTATCGATTTTCCCGGCGTTTCGATGGAATTGTGCGGCGGAACTCACGTCAGCAATACCGCAGAAATCGGGCTGTTTAAGATTGTTTCCGAAGCGGGGGTAGCGGCGGGAACTCGCAGGATTGAAGCGGTTTCCGGTCAAGCTGTTTTGGACTATTTGAATGTGCGGGATAAGGTGGTGCGCGATTTGGGCGATCGATTTAAGGCGAAGCCTGAAGAATTACCGAACCGGATTACTAATTTGCAGAATGAGTTGAAGGATACTCAGAAACATTTGGCTGCTGTGAAGTCGGAATTGGCGATCGCCAAATCCGATCAGTTGCTGAGTGCGGCGGAGGATATTGGCGAATTCAAAATCATTGTAGCTCAATTGGGTGATGTGGATACGGAAGCGCTGAAAACTGCGGCGGAAAGATTGCAGCAAAAGTTAGGAAATGCTGCGGTTGTTTTGGCATCAATTCCTGAACCGGATAAGGTAAGTTTGGTGGCTGCTTTTAGTCCTGAAGTCAATAAGAAAGGATTGCAAGCTGGCAAGTTTATCGGGGGAATTGCTCAAATTTGCGGCGGAAAAGGCGGCGGGCGACCGAATTTGGCGCAAGCTGGGGGACGCGATGCAAGTAAGTTGCAACAAGCGCTGGAAAGTGCTCGCAATCTGTTAGTTGAAGGGTTGGGTTAGTCTGGGTTTTCTGTAGGGAAACGGTATTGCCATGTCGTAATTCGCCACCAAACTTAACACCAACTTTGTACAAACACGGCGCGGTGTCCCGCGCCCGACACAACAATGCCGTATCCCTACAACATCTGCGTCCATCCCCGTCCATCCGCCAACATCTGCTGTTAAAAACTCCCTCCATCAATACTTTGGACAGTTTTTGATTGCCAACCGTAGAATAAGGGTTTCAAGGCGGTTCCGCGATCGGCTACCAACGGAAAATCTAGGGTTTCAGACTATGAACTCAAAACTGTCCGGACTATGGTTGATTTCCCCCGCAAAAAATGTAAAATCATACGAACATGGGGAGTCAAAAATGACCCAGCCACGCCGCCAAGCCTATCTCACCCTGATTGAAACTCTCCTCATCTGGGATAGCGAAGAACAAACCGCCATCCTGCAAGCCAATCTAGAATTATTAGACGATGATTTTGCCGAATATTTGCGAGAGTGGGCAACAGAAACCCTGCCAAACTTGGATGCAGATATAGCTGAAAATCGTGCTAATATTTTATACAATTTAAATCTAAAAGTTTCAAGTTTTCAGCAAGGCAGTCACAGAAGCAACATAGAGATTGGGATTGCTTGTCTGGAAATAGGATTAACTATTTTTACTCGGGAAGCTTACTCAGAAAAGTGGGCAATGTTTCAAAATAGTCTAGGCATTGCTTACAGTTACAGAATCAAGGGAGACAGGGGAGAAAATATAGAAAGGGCGATCACATTTTATGAAGCTGCTTTACAAGTTCGCACCCGCGATGCTTTTCCCCAAGATTGGGCCCTGACTCAAAATAATTTGGCAATTGCTTACAGTTACAGAATCAAGGGAGACAGGGGAGAGAATATAGAAAGGGCGATCGCATTGTATCAAGCAGCTTTACAAGTTAGCACCCGCCAAGCTTTTCCCCAAGATTGGGCAGCGGCTCAAAATAATTTGGCAAATGCTTACAGAAACAGAATCAAGGGAGACAGGGGAGATAATTTAGAAAAGGCGATCGCATTTTATGAAGCTGCTTTACAAGTTTACACCCGCCCAGCTTTTCCCGAATATTGGGCAATGACTCAAAATAATTTGGCAAATGCTTACAGTGACAGAATCAAGGGAGACAGGGGAGATAATTTAGAAAAGGCGATCGCATTGTATCAAGCAGCTTTACAAGTTCGCACCCGCCCAGCTTTTCCCCAAGATTGGGCAGCGACTCAAAATAATTTGGCAAATACTTACAGTGACAGAATCAAGGGAGACAGGGGAGATAATTTAGAAAAGGCGATCGCATTTTATGAAGCTGCTTTACAAGTTTACACCCGCCCAGCTTTTCCCGAATATTGGGCAATGACTCAAAATAATTTGGCAAATACTTACAGTTACAGAATCAAGGGAGACAGGGGTGATAATTTAGAAAGGGCGATCGCCTTTTATGAAGCTGCTTTACAAGTTTACACCCGCCCAGCTTTTCCCCAAGATTGGGCAGCGACTCAAAATAATTTGGCAAATGCTTACAGAAACAGAATCAAGGGAGAAAGGGGTGATAATTTAGAAAGGGCGATCGCTTTTTATGAAGCTGCTTTACAAGTTTACACCCGCCCAGCTTTTCCCGAATATTGGGCAAGGACTCAAAATAATTTGGCAACTGCTTACAGTGACAGAATCAAGGGAGACAGGGGAGAGAATATAGAAAGGGCGATCGCATTTTATGAAGCTGCTTTACAAGTTTACACCCGCCAAGCTTTTCCCCAAGATTGGGCAACGACTCAAAATAATTTGGCAACTGCTTACAGTGACAGAATCAAGGGAGACAGGGGAGAGAATATAGAAAGGGCGATCGCATTTTTTCAAGCTGTTTTAGAAGTTTGCACCCGCAAAGCTTTTACGCAAGATTTGGCGGTTACTAAAAATAATTTAGTAAATGCTTACAGAAATAGAGTCAAAGGAAATAAGAATAAGAATATAGCAAGGGCGATCGCATTTTATGAAGCTGCTTTACAAGTTCGCACTCCCACCGCTTTGCCAATTGACTGTCTGAGAACAGGCAGAAATCTAGGCGATTTAGGATTTGCAGAAAGTTTTTGGGAAACAGCCATCTTCGGCTACGAAAAAGCCATCGAAGCAGTCGAACAAAGCCGCGAGTGGATAACCTCCGACAACCGCAAACGAGAAATCATCGAAGAAAATCTCGATGTCTACGAAAAAATGATGATATCCTGCATCATTCACCAACAATATGACAAAGCCCTGCAAACAATCGAACGCAGCAAATCCCGCTACCTAGTCGAACTCTTCACCAACAGCGAAATCTACCCCAAAACAGCCACCGAAACCGAGAAACAGCAACTCCAAAACCTGCGCCGCCAAATTGCCGCCTCCCAACAACTCCTAGAAACAGAAACCCCATCTCCTCCCCCTCTTTCTCCCCCCCTTACCAAGGGGGGGCCGGGGGGGTTCCCGAAGACTCTCCCTCACAACCCACAACCCAAACCCGCAGCCTCAGCCCCGAATATTTCCAACAAGAAAAAGACAAACTAGAAACCACATCACAGCAACTAACACAACTGCTGGAACAGATAAAACAGCGAGAACCCGAATTCACCCTAACTCAAAAAGTCGAGCCCATCGACATCACCAAATTCCAACAAACCTTAGACACCGAAACAGCAATCATAGAATGGTACATCGGCAATTCTAACTCCCCGCTTGCTAAGGGGGGCTGGGGCGGCGGATCAGCCTTCATCATCACCCGCGACAGCATAAAACCAGTCACATATACCACAACCGAAATAGCAGAATTAGAAACCTGGAAAAACAACTATCTCCACGAATACCGTAACAAAGAAACCAACAGAACCTGGCAAAACACCCTATCCCAAAAACTCGAAACACTCTCAGAAATCCTACGACTAAACGAGATAATCCTCCACATCCCCCCCAACTGCAAACAAATAATCCTAGTACCCCACCGCTACCTGCACCTATTCCCCCTCCACGCCCTACAATTCACCTCAGAAACCCGATTTAAACAAAAAACCAACTTTCGCGGCTACCTCCTCGACAGCTTCCCCGCAGGCGTGAAATACGCCCCCAGCTTGCAACTGCTGGAACTCGTAAAAAATCGCATCACCACCAGAAACTCCCCCCCACCAAATCAGCAACAACTATTCGCCCTCCAGAATCCCACCGAAGATTTATTCAACGCCGACATGGAAGTAGAAACCATCAAAATCCGATTCAATCCGCATCAAATTTTACTCAGAAAACAAGCCACAAAAACCGCCCTCAACGAAAACCAAGAAAACCTCTCAAACACCAGCTACCTGCACTTTTCCTGTCACGGCGTATTCAACTTTGACTATCCGCTGCTGTCATCCCTAGTCTTAGCCGATTCCCTGGAACCGCAAACCTCACCCCCGCCGCCAGAGTCAAATCAGCCCGATGAAACACAGCGCTATGTCACCCTACGCAGCGGCAGAAAAGCCATCCCAGAAAAATGCCTCACCCTGCGAGAAATCTTTGCCGAATTGCAGTTACCGCAGTGCAGTCTCGTCACACTTTCCGCCTGCGAAACCGGGTTAACCACCTCAACCGCAATGACGGATGAATACATTGGTTTACCCAGCGGTTTTTTGTATGCGGGTAGCATGAATGTTGTCAGCAGTCTGTGGGCTGTCGATGATTTTGCCACCGCAATTTTAATGATTAAATTTTATCAGGAATTGCCGGATGCAGATTCAGTAGCCCTCGCTTTGAATGCGGCACAAAACTGGATGCGCGGGGTGAGTATGGAAGATTTGCGAGTTTGGGTAGGATTGTTAAATTTAGATAATAAATCTAGAGAAAGTGTGGAATTGTGGTTAATATCTTCGAGTGAGGAACAGCCGTTCCGCGAACCGAAATATTGGGCGGCATTCTGTGCGACGGGATATTAAGTTAGGGGTGCCATCAGGATTTTGTAGGGACGGGTTTTACAAACAATATATAACGATGACCAACAATCTAAATAAACCCGCCCCACCCCACCAATAACCCACATCAACCTGAAATTTGCATCGAATGTTAAAATGTAGGTGATGATTTTTCGTGGGGTGGGGGCGGGTTTGAGAGATTGTCGATTTCAGGCAATTATGGTTGGTGAAACCCACCCCTACGAATTTATATTTTTAAATCACGGGAGTAATTACAATGGAACCTGACAAAATTATCAATGCTTTTCTCCAATGGCTGCACGAAAATCCGAGTATTTTCATGCCGACAGCATGGCAAGATTTACCCGAATTAAAAACAGAAATGGGAGAACTCGCAGACGCTCAACTGTTTTTTATTGCTATGGCTATCAGCAAGTGGTGTTCTCGTCATCAATTGGGAGAAGAATTAAAAATTGCGGCCGGCCAAAACAAAAAAGAAATCGACGATCCGGGCGAACCCACCCCACCTACCACTGACCCACTAACTAACATCACTCAAACTCTGCGTCAAAGCATTGAAGATAGCTACAAAAAAATTCAACAAGAACTCGATGCAGAGAATCAATCAAATACAGACAATGACTGAAAACAGTAAAATCTATGCCCCCAACGTCTATTTATTTGCCTTTCACCTCTGCAAAGCCCTAGAATCAGAGTCTAATTCCCCTGTGGAATTCGCCAGTTTGTGGCAGAAGTGCGATGAGATTTTGCAAACTAAATTAGCAGTCAGTACAAAATTTAATGACAGTTATTTGCACAAAAAAGAGGAACCTGTCGGCTTCCGAGTTGAGCTGATTAATAAACAAGTTGTTGGCAACCGCAAGTCTCTACCCTTTGATAAGGAGATTTCGGTTGAAAATCAGCAAATTCCTGTCAAGGGTTTTGCCCAACCGCTGCGAATTGAGGACAGCTATGCCCTGGGTTTACAAATTCGCGTTCCCGAAAAAGTTAACGGCATTAAAACACCTGCTGTCGATGTTAGCATCTTCAAGGAATTTAATCCCGATAACTGCTTACTGCCGGATTTCGTGCAGAGTTATTTCGGGCAAACTCTGCTGCTTACAGCTTGGCTGAGTGTCGAACAAAATCAGGCGGCGCGGGCCGATTCGCAGTTTCTCAAAAGTTTAGGCAAACAGTGTCTAGAAAAGTTGATTTCTGGTCAAAACCAGCCGGATTTTTACCGTCAAGGCGAATTGTTCGGCAGTCCGATTTTGGAGTATGGTAATCCGAGTCAGCCCGATAGTTACTGTCACGTTATTATCTGGTTTTTCAACAGTCCGACAACTGATGAAATCTGGGATGAGACGCGGTACAGCGATTTTATGGATTTGTTTTTGTACCGAAATAAGATTCTTCGCGCTTATCACGACAGCCGCAAGCTTTACGCCGTGACTCGCGAGGAATACAAACAAATTGAACTGGATATTGACAATACTTTTAAGTATTTGCAGCGAGATAAAGCTCAGCAGAGGCAATCGAAAGGTGCGGGTTTAAAGGAGGAAGAATTAAAATATCTGGAAACTCAGATGATTGAGATGCCGCCTCGGGCTGTGAAGTATGCCCGAATGCTGATTGATTTGGAGTTTCGCCAAAATACGATCGCAATTAACGCCCAAAATTACCAGGATAAATTAAATCAAATAAGTCTTGACATCAAAACAGCTAAAAAGTACAATGATAGTGATGCCGATTTAAGTTTCCTCGCAACATTCAGTAAAGAAAATTGCCCGCAGTTTCAAAGGCAGATTCAAGCAGATTTAGGCTATTTCAAACACGGTTCCGGCTTGCTAGACCAAGCAACCGAGGCAATTAGAGCTATTGTGGCGATCGAAGAAGCTTATCGGAATGCCAAACTAGAGGTAACGATTCAAGCTGTCGGCTTTGGTTTGGGAGTAGCCGGGGTAGTGGCTGGAAGTTCTCCTTATTTAATTAAACAAGACCCGCCGAATCAAATAGTTGCTTTGCCTTTGCCTTTCCTGAAGGTGGGAATTAATTCTTTTGCCTTCGTATTGTTGATTAGTATCGGTGCCGGGGCTCTAGTTTGGGGTGTGGTTATGTTGAGTGCCAATTCCAAGAATCTACTAGGTAAGTTCAAGAATCTACTAAATAGAAATAAACAGTTGCCGCCGCCATAATCCCGGTTCCGGGCGGGCAAATCGCCCGCCCCAGAACAAGATTGAGCTTAATATTGAGGTACAGATGGGTCTACTTCTTCACTCCAAGCAGTAATTCCGCCCTTAACATTAATGCCCTCAATTCCAGCTTCCTTCAAAATCCCCAAAGCCTTCGCAGAACGCCCGCCCATTTTGCAGTGTGCAATCAAGCGGTGGCCGTTCAACAATTCCTTGACCTTAGCGACACCTGCGCCGTGTTCGATATCCGGCAAAGGAACCAAAACCGACCCAGGAATTTGACAAATTTGATACTCATTGGGATTGCGAACATCCAACAATACAAAATCCTTCGCACCGCTGTCGATTAACTCTTTAAGTTCTGCGACAGTCATCTCAGGAATTTGCGTTTGCTGACTTGCTTCCTGCGCTTTAGCTTGAGGAATGCCGCAGAATTGTTCGTAATCGATTAACTTTTCAATTACCGGGCGCACTGGATTCGGCCGCAGTTTCAATTGCCGGAAAGTCATATCTAAGGCATTGTAAAGCAACAGTCTGCCGCTCAAAGTAGTGCCTTGACCCAAGATAATCTTGATAGCTTCCGTTGCTTGGATAGAACCGACAACTCCGCACAAAACGCCTAAAACGCCGCCTTCTGCACAAGAAGGAACCATCCCAGGAGGCGGGGGTTCCGGGTACAAATCGCGGTAATTCGGGCCGCCTTGGTAGTTAAAAACTGTTGCTTGCCCTTCAAATCGGAAGATAGAACCGTAGACGTTGGGCTTGTTTAAAAGCACGGAAACGTCGTTCATCAAATAGCGAGTAGGGAAATTGTCCGTACCGTCGATAATGATATCGTAAGGAGTGGCAATGTCGATCGCATTTTCCGAACTAACGCGAGTCTCGTACAAATCAACTTGACAAAAAGGATTAATTTCTAAAATCCGATTTTTAGCCGACTCAATCTTCGGTTTCCCAACCCAAGAAGTGCCATGAATTACTTGCCGCTGCAAATTGGAATGGTCTACAACATCAAAGTCTACAATCCCAATGCGGCCAACACCGGCGGCTGCTAAATACAGCAGCAGCGGCGAACCGAGGCCTCCCGTACCGATGCAGAGCACGCTGGCAGCTTTGAGACGCTTTTGCCCTTCCAATCCAACTTCTGGCAGGATCAGGTGGCGAGAGTAGCGTTCGTATTCTTGTTTGTTGAGCTGGATCTCATCCAGATTAGGATTTAGCATGATATTGTGTGTAGCGCAGATTTTGAATTACATCCTATCTGAATCTTTCGCATTTTTACGTGTTTGTTATTTTTACTAATTATTTCTTAATCTCAGTCGGTTCCTGTGCAAGAATTTCCTCTGCTTGAAAGTTCCCCTCTCCGTCAAGACTCCAACTGCGGAGGTCTTCTGAACAGCCTTGTCGGACTGACACAATGATGTAAGAGTATTCGGCCCAGGCCAATGTCCGATCGCACTCTGAGGGCACTGCGGGACAATCCGTGTGAGAATGATATATACCGATAATATCCAGAGTGCGATCGCGCCCATGTTTCATCGCCCGCAACATATCTTCGGGTCTAATAGCATATCTGCGTCTTTCTGTCAATCCTTTTTCTTCAGGCCAATTCTCCTGGGCCTCAGCACTCCAAGCATTCTCAGTCGGCCAAACTTCTACCAAAGTTTTAACACCGCCAGTAACTCGACCGAGCAACAAACCGCAGCATTCTTCAGGATAAGCGCTTTCGGCGTGGGTGCGGATCGATAAAATGTGAGAGTCGGAAAGTGCGATCGATTGCATTGGATTTTATTGTAGTTTTTTTTTGTAAAGTGCGATTCCCTGCGGGATAGCTACGCTTCACAGGCTTTTTTTTAATTGTGGAACAGGCATCTTGCCTGTTCAATACTGGCTTTTCTAGAGATGTCTATTGATTTGAGGTTCCTGTAGCTGTTTGCAAAACAGTTCTATAAGCAATGACAGCTTCAGTTTGGTTAACATATCCTACATATTGACTCAATACAGAAAAGTCTAACTCAGGCAAAAATTCACTCCTCGAAATTAACTCATAACCAGACTCCCGCAAGCGGTAAAGAGAAAATTGATCGTTAGCCCAGAACCAGACTTCAGGAACCTGCAAACCGCGATACACCTCCAGCTTGTCAACACCGCCGCTAGTCAGAGCAATTTCTATCACAATATCCGGGACTTCTGCAAGTAAACCCAAACAGTAACACTCATCTGGTTCAGCACCCCGTCTCACAACTTCGCGGCGAAATGTAGCACTTCCGTAACCGTTGAGATTAATTAGTCTTTCAACCGCATAGGTTTCTATCAACCGGGCAATAATTGTTTTGAGCCTTTCGTGTTCTGGCGAAGTCGTCATGATAATTTCTAACGTTCCTTCCAAGTACGTCATCCTGGGGAATTCATCGACAAACATATCAGAAAGCTGCTCGTATTGATCCCAACTCACATCATATAAAATAATGCGCTGTTCTGTAGCCGGTTCGAGAGTTTTTGGATCTAAAAGTAACATAATTAATTACCTGCACTTAGATATCTAAAAGTTATATTTTTCCAATATTTCTCACCCTTCTTCTCTGTGTCCTCTGCGCCCTCTGCGGTTCGTTAAAAAAGTGAATGTCAGGTGCGCCTGGTCGCGCACCTCACCCCTTAGTTAATGTAGCTATCTAGTCCTCAATTGCAATCAAGTTGCAATTAAGAGGGAGTTTGCTGCAACTCAGGTCGTTCATCTGGAACGATCGCACCTTCGACAGGACAAACCTGCAAACAAATGCCGCAGTCAATACAGGTATCAAAATCAATCCAAAACCAATCAGTACCCTTGACATTTTTGCCGGGGCCGGGATGAATACAAGCAACCGGACAAGCGCCAACGCAATCAGCAATTCCCTCGCAAATATTCGTAACAATAGTGTGTGCCATAGTGTTCTCTCAAAACATTTTAGGTAGATCGGGAATTAGCAATTAGCAATTGGCCAAACCTTCTCTCAATCAGCAGGATATATGATATCATATCCGGTGATTTTTAACCAATTACCAACTACTAATTACCAATAACCAATTAGCCTAATTTACCGTTTCAATTGTTGGCAATCCTTCGGCATTTACCCAAGCAATTTGAGTAATTCGTCGATCGCGCGCGTATTCCCGCGCCGACTCTGCTGTCTCCCGACTCTCTAAATCTATTTCCACCCGAACTAGGTGAGTAGAGTCTCGGAGTTTGCGAGCGTAAGCAAACGCGGCGGCACTAGCTTCAGGAGTTTGAGCCACCACCAACCAGTCGCTAGCTGGCGTCTGGGTGGGCAATTGCCCCTCTGTCAGCAAAACTTGGTGCAACTCTTCAATATTCAGACAAAACCCGATGCCGGGGGAATTTTGCCCTTGGGGGTCGAACAGTCCTAAAAGTTGGTCGTAGCGTCCCCCTTGTCCTAAAACTCGCTGTCCTGTCTTGCTGCTGCTGACAACTTCAAACACAATTCCAGTGTAGTAGTCAAATGTTTGAATTAAACTCAAATCGAGGTGAATGTGGGATTTGAGATTGGGAATTTTTGACTGGCATTGGTGCAGCAATTCGATCGCCGATTTGAGATTGTTTAACGCGGCTTGCTGCGGCAAATCTAAATCCAGCTTGGCAACAATTGGCAACACCTCTTCTGGGCGGCCGCGCAAGTCAAATAATAGCAATGCTCTTTCTCGCAATTCGGTTGACAGCGGCAAAGTTTCCAAGGCAATTCGATCGAGATTGGCGATCGCCCCCCGAACTTTCTGGCGCACGTTTGGCGGAAACGGTTCTAGCAATGTTGCAGTCAAGCCAGCTTCTCCCAAAACCAAATGCCACTCATCAATTTCCAAGCTCTGCAAGCACTCAGACAGCAGCAGCAGCACTTCGGCATCTGCAACCGCCCCCCCCGCGCCGAGGAGCTCTACGCCAGCTTGATAGAACTCCTGTTGCCCACCTGAGCCAGTATCTGGGCCTTTGCGGAACACGTTAGCGTTGTAGTAGAGGCGCTGAGGCTGCCAGCGAGTCCCGGCCATCCGCATCGCAGCCGCGCGGGCGATAGAAGCTGTCAATTCCGGCCGCAAACCAAGTTCTCCATCCTCGGCGTCTTGCAGTTGAATTAAGGTCGATCGGTCGATCGCGCCCCCAGCCATCAAAGTCTCCAGCCTTTCTAGAGTAGAAGTAATAATCCGGTGGTAGCCCCAGCGGTGAAAAACCTGCTGTAAGCGCCGTTCGATCGAAATTTTTTGAGCAACGTCAAGGGGCAATAAATCTCTTGCACCGGATGGGGGTTGGTGAACCATATCAATTTTAGATTTTAGACTTTAGATTTTAGATTGGGCCCAGAAGCTTAGCTTTATGGACGGTGTTAAAGTCGAACCAGGCAAGCTTAACATTCGACTTTAACAAATTAACGTGTCATATCAATTTTAGATTTTAGATTTTAGATTTTAGATTGGGCTTAGAAGCTTAGCTTTAGGGAACGCTGTTAAAGTCGAATCAGGCAAGCTTAACCTTCGACTTTAACAAATTAAGGCGTGATAGCGTTTTGGTTTGCATGGGAATAATCATTTTCCCCGTCAGTGCAAGCGTCCCGCTCTTTCTGGATCACCCGCGATCGCGGGACGCTCATACTGACGGTATAATTCCGACTGCGATCGGATGTGCTCTCACCCAGTCTTGATTGTTTTGAGCGAGATCACTTCACTGCTGAGCAGTTTACCAATTTCTAAATATTCCTGACTCACAACTCACAACTTCTCACTTCTTCTTCCCGCCAAACAAACTTGCAAAAAATCCTGGTTTATCATCACCTTTTTTGGTCTTTGCGGAAGCTTGTTCCAGCTTTTTCTTAACCTCCAAAGCCGTCGGTTCTTCAGGATTTGATGCCAAAGCTTTGTTCATCTCAAGTTTTGCCATTGTGGCTTGATTTTGTTCAACGTAACACATTGCTAACAAAGCGTGGGACTTGCTGTGTTTCGGATCACGTTTCACCGCTTCTTTCAACTCTAAAATTGCTTTGGCGTAACTTTTGCTGTCCATGAATCCTTGAGCTCGGCGGCAATAGGCTTCGGTCTGCACGTTTGGGGGTTCGACTTTAGGCGGAGGAGGCGACACGGGATTTGCGGTGGCTGGGGTTGCTGCTGCTGTTTTTTCTGTGCTAGTTGCGGTTGTGGCTTTTGCAGATGAACCGGGTGCAACCGCACCACCGCCCATGCGCTCTTTTCGCAGCAAATAAACCATGTTAAGTTCGCTAATTTGATTGATCGCCTCTTGCGTTTCCTTAACTGATTCGTACTGCTTGAGAGCGAGTTTGCTAACTGCTGTTTTGTAAGCTTCTTCCCAATCTTTAGCGGTAGCTAACTGTTTGGCTGCTTCGCTTTCAATTTGCATTTTCGCCTGTTCTTTCGCGACGCGCTTGCCGATGGCTGCTAATAGCAGGCTGTATTCTTTGCGATCGCTTTCCTTGGAGAATTTGTTGTAAGCCGGATTGACTACTTTTGACAAAAATTGGTTAGCCCAATCTTTATCGGCTTGGCTTTCAAAAGAGCAAGTATCCGAATGCAACCGGCGGGCGATTTTCATGTAGCGCTTGCGGATGTCGTTAAACTCGGCGTCTAAGGGAATTCCCAAAATTGCGTGCTGATCTGTAAAGTCATACTTGAACAGCCCTTTTGTCATTTCAAAAGACATAACTTTTACTCTTCCTTTCCTGGCTTTTCACTATTCTTTAATGTAGCTTGAGTCAAGGGGTTCTGACCCCCGTACTACCCCCGATCTATTGCTGGGGGGCGCTACTTCCAAGAAGATAACGGAGGAACGGCTAGCAGTGCGCTGCTGAGTTCGGCGTGTATTTTGCCGTTTGTGGCCAAAATCCGACCCGAGTTCATCTCAAAGGCACTACCGTCATAAGCTGTAATTTGACCTCCGGCTTCGGAGACGATGAGTACACCGGCTGCTACGTCCCAAGGGGCGAGTCCCCGTTCCCAGTATCCGTCCGATCGCCCCATCGCGAGGTGTGCGAGGTCTAGGGATGCGGAACCGCTGCGGCGCACGCCTTGGGTGAGGTGGGTGAGGTGACAGAATTCGGCATAGTTATTGTCTGCTGTTTCGCGCCGATCGTATGCAAAGCCAGTGACTAGCAAGCTGGTTCTCAATTCTGAGATTTGGGAAACTTCGATCGGCGAACGATTGCAGGTTGCTCCCAATCCTTTGCCTGCCCGAAATAATTCGTTATGAAAAGGGTCGTAAATTACTCCAATTTGTGGTATCCCGTCGATTAAAAGTCCGATCGACACGGCCCAAAAAGGATATTGGTGAGCATAATTTGTTGTACCGTCCAAAGGGTCGATCGCCCACAGGTATTTGCTGCTGGCATTCCCTAATTTGCCGGATTCTTCGGCGAGGATGGCGTGGTCGGGTACGTGGCGGCCCAGAATTTCTAAGATGACGGCTTCTGAGGCTTTGTCGGCTTCTGTGACTAAATCGCCCGAGCGACCTTTTTCTTGAATTTTTTCTAATTTTCCGCAGAAAGATTGCAGGACGGAACCGGCGGCTAGGGCTGCTTCGGTGGCTATTTCTAAGAAGTTTTGCAGTTGATTGTCAGTCATTTGTTAGTTGTTATAGCAGAAGGAAGAAGGAAGAAGGAAGAGGAAGTACGAACCGCGAAGATGCGAAGGACACGAAGGAAGAGCGAAAAGGGAAGAGGGAAGAGGGAAGAATGAAATCAGTGCTCATTAGTTGTTAGTTATAACTGAGGAATTTTTAGTCATTGACTAATGACTAATGACTACTGACTAATGACTACTGACTATTTCCGATTTTGCTGGCGAAATTCTGTGGGAGTTTGGCGCAAAGCTCGTTCTGGATTCCACAGGCCTTTACCCATGAGTCTCGCCCATTCTTGAGCGTTGATGAGTCGCTGCTGATATTTGGTGTTGGGCGATCGCACTGAGGCCAGGGCATAACCTTCTTTGACTAGCTGTTCGTTGAGCAAATTTTTATCTTGCCACAAGTAGGCTAGTTTGCGATCGAACTGGTCTTTCTCTTCGATGTCTGATTCTAACAATACCTGTTTTCCCCCAGTTAGCTGTTCTAGTCTTTGTTTGGCTGCTTCTCCCCAAGGCTGCTGTTGTAAATCTGGTGCATCAATACCAATTAGCCTTATTTGTTCTAATAAGGCTATTTTGTCGGCTGTACTGATAACTTCGATTGTTTGGCCGCTGATGGCCCTTTCTACTTTGGCGATCGTACCTTGGGGCATTTCTGGTTTTTGGCAGCTAGCTAACCACAGACAAAGGGCGATCGCACATAACCGATAAAGCATGGATAATTGGTGATTGATAATTTATCAAATTGCCTTATTCTTCATCCAACGGCAAACCGGCTTTAACTTTACCTTTGCCGAAGTAGCGCCCGAATTGCAGTTCGTACACTTCGTCTTCGTCTTGCGTCTCTACCTCGATGTTGGAACGGGGATAGCTGACGCACAGCAGGGCATAACCTTCTTTTTGCAGTTCCACAGACAGCCCCATTGCTTCTGGCTGGTGCAGTTCCCCCGACTTGACGCGCACCGCACAGGCGGTACAAGCGCCGTTGCGGCAGGAAAATGGCAATTCTACTCCTTGGTTTTCGGCGCTTTGGAGGATGTAGCGGTCTTCGGGTACTCGCACGGTGTGGCGATCGCCTGTCTGTCTGTTATGAATTTTAATTGTGTAAGAGTTAGTCATGGAATTTTAGATTTTAGATTTTAGATTTTAGATTGGGGTTGGCGGGGCAAGATCCTTGAAATGAATGGGTTTGCGACCCAGAGAGGAGAACCCAAGCCTGCCCGTTTCACACCCTACCCATATTAAACAGCAAATTTATGCCATTACCCCTTCCCAAATCAGATTTGTTCTGCTAAGATAGTTTAGCTGTGGCTAAATGAATGAATTTAGCCCTGGAGAGGTGGCCGAGCGGTTGAAGGCGCACGCCTGGAAAGTGTGTTTAGGGCAACTTAACGAGGGTTCGAATCCCTCCCTCTCCGTTAAACAAGCTGTTTAGGCAAAAAAACAGCTTGCCAAAAAAATCTCTGATCTGAGATAAATACTTTGATTATTAGCGAGATCCCTTGAATTCTTTTAGAAAAATCAAGGGATCTCGCTTTTCTAGGGTCAGATGCCTCTGGCATGGGCATCGGGCATCGGGCATCGGGCATGGGTAATAGTTAGTGGTTACTGGTTAGTAGTTTTTGTAATCACAAATAACCAATGCCCTATTCCCAATGCCCAATTTCCCAATTAAATGAACAAGCTAGGTGAGATTTTAAAATAATCGCCTAGTGCCTTAGCTTGTGCCTTGCTAATCGCTCTTTTCCCATTCACAACCTCAGACACCACACCGCTCGATCCAATGATACCTACCAAGTCCGCTTGACGGGTGCCGCTGGATTCCATGATGTGTTGCAAAATCTCATGAGGCTCCGATTCGATCGGATAATTTTCTGTCTCATAAACTTCAATCAGCGTGACTAACAACTTGTATAAAGCTCTCTCCTCTGGAGTGAGGTTTTTAGCGAAGGTTAGCCGTTCTGCCACTGCCAGGAGGCGATCGTATTCCTCTTCGGTTTCGATCGCCCTAGGAGCAATTTCTGCAAGCAATTTGCTATAACTGGCTCCATCAAAAGTAAGGATCATTTTTCCATTTGTCTTTGTCGTATTCAGCGTGGGTTAGGAAATATTTGTAGAAAATAGTTTGCTCCTCGTAGTTGATGCCGACAATCAGGCGATATTCGTTGCCTTTGATATTAAAGACTGTGAATTTTCCTACTGCTTCGGCATCTCGGTAAATCTTGCGAACATCCTCCAAATTATGCCATTCTGCTTGCTTTACAGTTGCGTTCCAGCTATCAATTTGATTTTTGACATCGGGATACTGGGCAGCATCTTTACGGAGGTTGCGGATCGAGATTAAGTGCATGAGTTTTTCTTTGATTTGTTCTTTTGTTTTGCATAGTGATTTTCCGATTGATTGACTACTATGTCTATACTCTCATTTCGAGAGGAAAATGTCAAGGCCCGATCGAGTAAAAATTCTTTAACCGACTTGGAGTGTGTTTTGTCTGTGTAGGCGCGGTTGGAAACCGCAGGCTTTGTCTTTAATCCCACTCTTCCTCCCCCGACTTGATCCTCATCGTGTAAAAAAGCTTCTAAGCTGCTACGCAGCTAAACCAGATAAAATAGCATTGCCTTTATTTTTGATTTTTCGCTCCCATTTGATAACCATTTCTCCTTCATTTAATAATCTATGTAGTAATTCTGACAATTCTTCTACTGACTTAAACAGTCGATGTGCTATATATTCTTTCGCTGAATGCCAGACCAATTCAATCAAATTATAATCGGGGCTGTAAGGTGGCAAAAATTCTAAAATAATATGAAGCATTTCGGCTGATATTTGGCTCAGAATATCTTTCTTTTTATGAAAACTAGCATTGTCTAAAATAATTACAATCTTTATTCCTGATTCGGCAAAACTTTCAGCTTGATTACCCAGTTCTCTCCATTCTTGGACAATCGAATCATTTAAGGCATTAATTTGCTCATAAAACGTATTCGAGTCTCCTTTTTTTATTACAAAATTTAACCTTTTTTTGTCATGATATCTCAATCCACCCATGATATTTACTCTGCCTCTTCTCCTTTGACCTGTGATTTTTTTTCGACTACCTTTTTTACCCCAAGTTTTTCTTCTTATCACTCGCAAGCTAAATCCACTTTCGTCCCAAAACCATACCTGTAAAAGCTCTGGGGTTTGTTTTGTTATTTTTAAATACTCGGATAGCTTCTGTTTAAATACTTCTCTTTCAACGGGATTTTGTTTGTCCTCTAAACTATATTTAGCCCAAATGTAAACGTATTTTTTTTTATGTAATATCCTGGATATTTGGGAACCACTCAATTTAATTCCTGTGACTTTTTCTAAATATGTTGCTAGTCTGGCTGCCGTCCATCTCCCAAATTCATATCCATATTCTGCCGGAGCTTTATCGATTGTATCTATCAATATTTTTTCATACTCTGGAGTGACTTTGCGAAAATTACCTTGGCTTCTTTTATCTAAAAAACTATCCAAATTATCTGGGTCGCCATGAACTGACCAATAAGCTACCGTTGTGTAAGCAATCTCCATGAATTCACTGATTTGTTGATAACTTTTTCCGTCATTTATTAGCAATAAGATTAGAACTTTTTCCCTCACATAATTATCCTCAGACTCTTTTAATAGTTTAATGAGTCTCTGTTTTTGATTTTGAGATAGATGGTTTTTGGCTGGCATACATTATAACTAATTATCGCTTATTTTATATTTATATTATACAATCTAGCTGCGTATCAGCTTAGCAGCGTGGTTCGGGCGAGATCCTCGCAAATCAGAGTCAGCGTTTTAGCAGAGGCTCTACGCACGACAGGGTTGGGGTGATGTGCTAGAGCTTCCAGCAAAAAAGTAGTTGCAGGTTTGCCAATTGAGCCGAGAGTTTCGGCTAAATCAGCCTCACCATTCCCTGCGAATCTCCGATACATTCGACCATCTTTTTGAGCAGTTCGCTGTCGCTGGGATTGAAAGTGGCGAGGGCCATGTGCTCCCTCACCGTTTGCAGCAAAGCGTCGCTTTGTGCTGGCTCAATTGCTGTTTGAATATCAGTCCGGTAATTTTAGATTTTAAATTTTAGATTTTAGATTGAGGTAATTTATATCGAACTTAGCATCAGCGAGATTTGCCCCTCTGAACGAAGTACCCTCAGCATTTTTAATCTCTCGAACAATAGCCGAGAAAGACATAAACGCAAACCAAAGATACAGCAGCGACAGCAAACCGAAACACATACCCCAAAACAGTTTGTGAGTGCTCAGAAAAGCGCTCGCCGTTGCACTGAACAAAAAAGCCGCTGCGTAAGTCGCCACACTTCCAGCCGATGCGATCGCCACCTGTGCAAATTGGCTACGAATCCGGGAACTCACAAAAAACATTAACACCCCGCCGATCGCCATTCCAGCAATAGCAGCTTGGGAATTATTATTAGTTGCAGTGCCAGCATAGAAAAATCCCAACAAAGCTCCTGATAGAATAGCAGAAATTGTTCGTGCCAATCTACCCGCTTTTGAGGTTTTTGGCTGTTTGCTGGCGATCGCCGAAGCGAAACCAGCAGCGCTCAAAACCCCGTACAGCAACAGAATAAAAGACCAACTGCGAGATTCCGGTATTTGTCCTTGAGCTCCCAAAATCAGTCGAGTCAGAACATCGCCCACAACCAAACAAATCGCGATCGCCCCAGCACTCAAAACAGCTATCTGTCGCCGAGAAAGCCCAATTTTCGCACCGATAAAATTCGCACCCGCTAACTGAGCATTTCTAAAATTGCAGCCTCGAACATCCGCACCGCTGAAATCAGCACCGTTAAGAACTTGTCCTTGGAACGATCGATTTCGTAAAATTTGATTGCTAAAATTATTGGAATCCGAATTCTTCATATTACTAGAGGATGCTGGAAAATATATAAATCTGTCAGTGTTCCCGTCCCCACTCTAAAATCTAAAATGGTATGACTGAGCGGCCCACTCTCAAACAAATTTGGCATATTCTCGGTGTCGGAATATTGCTCGCACCAATACTACTCTACAACATTCCCTACTTTTTGCGTCCCGAACAAACAAACGAAGCCCGATCGCTCTTTCAAGGAATAGCCTACCGCAGGGAATTTCGGACTAATCCGCGTCCCACCCTAATTCACATTGTTAGCATCGACCTAAAAGCGCCGGGAATAGGAATTTTTGTCACTCCCGGAAACCCAACACCCGATTTAACAGAAACCAATGCCCGCACCGCTACTGAATTCCTGAAAGAATTTAAATTGCAATTAGCAGTTAACGGCAATTTTTTTTATCCCTGCATCGAGAAAGCACCTTGGGATTACTATCCCCGCAGTGGCGATCGAGTAAATAATGTCGGACACGCCATTGCCAAAAGCCAAGCTTATTCTCAACCAAATCCAGACTTTCCCGCCCTTTGTTTTGATGCCAAAAACCGCGCTCAAATAATCGAAAACGGCACTTGTCCTGCGGGAACAGCCTATGCAGTTGCCGGAGATACTTTGCTGGTGAAAAATGGTCAACCCGTAGCACAAAGTCAGGAAGAACGCAAACAGGATAAACCCTATCCCCGTGCAGTCGCGGCGATAGACAAAACAGGCGACAAGTTGTGGTTAATTGTGGTAGACGGCAAGCAGAGGCTTTACAGTGAAGGGCTGAAATTGAGCGAAATAACTGATATTTCGATGCAGTTGGGAGCTGAGACAGTGCTAAATTTAGATGGTGGCGGGTCGGTAACTTTTGCAGTAGCATCGCCGTCAGGAGCGAAACTGTTGAATGCTCCGATTCAGAATAAAATCCCCATGCAGGAACGTCCAATTGCCAATCATTTAGGATTTTATGCGCGGGAGAATTAGGATTGTAAATTGCGCTTTTATCTCCGATAACTGAGGTTAAAAGTGATTGTATTATCCCCGACACCCAAGCCGCTGATTGTAAATAATCAGCGGTTAAAACCTATTTAAAAAAATAAAGGATACCTCCGCCTACTCAAATAAATAGGGTACTGATTGCCTTCATTACTAATACAAAACTTCGCTTAAATACCCACAAAATTTATTATTCAGCAGTGAATTTTTTTTAAATCTGCCCAAAATCCGGGAATAATTGCTAAAATTGTAAAGAAACGTAACAAAAATTTATAATTGGCTTATGGAAATTAGCGAAATCCAAGCAGCGCTGCAAAGTTCGGATTCTCAAGAGAGACTGCGGGGGGTAACGGCTCTGAGAAAGTGCGATTCTGCGGTGGCGCTACCAATGTTGCTGAGCAAAGTGGACGATCGCGAGTTTATGGTGCGATCGTTCGTGGCGATGGGATTGCGGCAGATTCAAACTGCGGAAGCTTTTGCGGCGCTGTTAAAAATGATGCAGTTTGATCGCGATCCGAACGTGCGAGCAGAAGCCGCTAACTCTTTGTCAAGGTTCGGAACCGAGGCAATTTCTCATTTAGTCGAAGCTTTTCGCCGCGATGACAATTGGCTCGTCCGCCGCAGTATCATGGCTCCGCTGTATGAAATGCAGTGTCCTGATGCAGTATTTGAAATTTGTGCGATCGGTCTTGGCGGCGAAGATGTACCAGTTCAGGAAGCAGCAATTGACGGATTTGGTCTGCTGGCAAATACCCAGAAGCAAGAAGAGGCATTGCAGCAATTATTACCTCTAGTAAGTTCGGATAACTGGGGAATTCGGCTGCGAGTTGCTCGCGCGCTGAGCAAATTTGACAATCCTCAAGCTCGCGCTGCTGTGACCTATTTGGCAAAAGATCGAGATCATCGGGTTGCAGGTGCGACTTTGGAAGCTTCGCTGTAAAACAAGGGCTTATATCAATTCCGCTTGCACTCCTGATGATTGTTGACTGTTGACTGTTGACGGGCGGGTCGAAAAACTGAATGGTTGAGTGTTAACTGTTGACTCGATTTTATTATTCCGATCCAACCGGAAACGATATTACAAGATCGAGTAGACATTGGTAGCTGCCCTTAAACTCTTAAACCCGTCCCCCGATTAGCCCGATCGCGCTGCCCATCCCCAATTTATCAATGTTACGGATACAGTGCAGAAACAGAGCCGGCTTCGGGATTGTTTAGCAGTTATTCCGGTCACGAATTGGCTGAGAAATTTCTTGAGAAATTTTTCTTTGAAGATGCTGTGCCTTTAGCTGTAACCAGGAACTCGCGATGACCACTAATTTTACATATATTTTTTAATAAAACCCGTTTAGCAGTACCGATTAAACACCTTTCGATTGAGTATGTAAAATCTCAAATCTCCAATCTAAAATAGACAGGTAAAAAACTTTCTTGGTTACTAAAAACCTGTTGATTGAAGAGGTATAATCTAATATTTAAAATTGATATCACTCTTTATCAGCCTTTTTTAGATGTGGCGATCGCTCTGATGAAAAATCGCTTAGACTTACAGTATTACCAGATTCCACAAGGGTTTGAGATCAAGGAAGCTACAGGCGGCAAAGGAAAAAAACAAAGTCAGGAAATCGTAACTACCAGTTAGGCTTTTGCATCCCCGAATTTGCAGCAGTTTGGGGTGGCTCAGGTTCAAGACGGCAGCAGCTTGCAAGTTCTCTATTCTGTGATATCCCCGCATCTTAACTTTGATTTGCCGTTTTTTGGGGCGGATTTGGTAACGCTGCCGGGTGGCCTTTTAATTGCTCTGGATATGCAGCCTCTGTTTGGCGGCGACGCTCACTACCAGGCTAAGTGTACTGGGCATCAAACATATTTTTCAAGCTCATCAACCGCACCTTCCCTGGCGTGGCGACTTTCCAGAGGAAGCGAAGCAGTTTTTCTCGTGGCCGTTTCTGTGCACTCGCTGCAAAAAACGGAAGTTGTGGAAACTCCGGTTTTTGCAGCGTTCAAAGACTATGTGGCGGGTGATTTGGATTTGGTCGATCGCGCCGAATCGGTGACATCGGGCGCAAAGTTAGATAGTATCTGACAAGCTCAACTGTGCTATCTGCGGTATCGTGCCGACAAAAACTCGGCCCAGGGAATGTTTAAGCGGTTCTACGGCGAGGAATGGACGCAAGAGTATATTCAAGGATTTTTGTTCAATTGGGAACGGAAGCTGGCACAATTGGTAAGTAACAAGAATAAATTTTAATAGAAGCTTCAGCCACTACCCTAATAAGTGTAGGTTGGCATGAGGAAAATGCCAATGGTCAAAAAAAATCGCAATGTAGTTAGTTCCAATTCAGAAAGTAAAGTCAAAGTCGGACTTTCGCTGACTTCTTCTAGTGCCGATCGATTAAATGTGATCGCTCGCAAGCTCGGAATATCAAGGTCGGAACTCCTAGAACGCTTGGCACAAGGCGCTCTGGATATTTCTAAGGACAAGACGGAAGTTACTGTCACTTGGAAAAAAGGTGAAGAAACACAGGTAGAGCCCCCCGACTTGCAAGGGGAAACAGCCGAAGAAAGCGAAATTAATGACGCTGTAACGGCAGAAACTCTATCGGGCTCGGTGAGTGTAAAGCCAAATCCGCTGCAAGAAAGTTACGAAAGTTTACAGCAGCAGTTGAGTGAACGCGAAAGTTTGATCGCTTCTTTGCAGCAGCAATTAGCTACGGAAAAGCAAAATCTCGAAAGCCCATTAGCCGAAACTGTAGCGAAGTCAAGTTACGAAAGTTTACAGCAGCAGTTGAGTGAACGCGAAAGTTCGATCGCTTCTTTGCAGCAGCAATTCGCTACTGAAAAGCAAAATCTCGAAAGCCAATTAGCCGAAACTGTAGCCAAGTCAAGTTACGAAAGTTTACAGCAGCAGTTGAGTGAACGCGAAAGTTCGATCGCTTCTTTGCAGCAGCAATTCGCTACCGAAAAGCAAAATCTCGAAAGCCAATTAGCCGAAACTGTAGCCAAGTCAAGTTACGAAAGTTTACAGCAGCAGTTGAGTGAACGCGAAAGTTCGATCGCTTCTTTGCAGCAGCAATTCGCTACCGAAAAGCAAAATCTCGAAAGCCAATTAGCCGAAACTGTAGCCAAGTCGAGTTACGAAAGTTTACAGCAGCAGTTGAGTGAACGCGAAAGTTCGATCGCTTCTTTGCAGCAGCAATTCGCTACTGAAAAGCAAAATCTCGAAAGCCAATTAGCCGAAACTGTAGCCAAGTCAAGTTACGAAAGTTTACAACAGCAGTTGAGTGAACGCGAAAGTTCGATCGCTTCTTTGCAGCAGCAATTCGCTACTGAAAAGCAAAATCTCGAAAGCCAATTAGCCGAAACTGTAGCCAAGTCAAGTTACGAAAGTTTACAGCAGCAGTTGAGTGAACGCGAAAGTTCGATCGCTTCTTTGCAGCAGCAATTCGCCGAAAGAGAACACCGGGAACACGAGTTTCAGCAGCAGCTAGCCGAAAAATCCAGTGCTGTGGAATCTTTGCAGCAGCAACTCGTGGAAAAATCCAGTGCTCTGGAATCTTTGCAGCAGCAACTCGCCGAAAAATCCAGTGCTCTGGAATCTTTGCAGCAGCAATTCGCCACCGAAAAGCAAAATCTCGAAAGCCAATTCCAGGAAACGGTGTCGAAGTCGAGTTACGAATCTTTGCAGCACGAGTTAGCAGAAAAGTCAAGTGCGATCGGCGAATTCCAAGTTAAACTGACCAAGTTGCAACATCTGGAAAATGAATTGAGCCAGAGTGCGGCGATACAGCGAAATTACGACGCTTTGCAGCAACAGTCTCAAGAACAGCTAAGAACTATCAAAGCTTTACGGGAACAGCTAGCTCAAATGCAGGCTGTGGCTGGGATTGGCGAAGCTTATCTCAACAAGTGGCGGCGTCCCTGATTCTAAATCAGCAGAGAAATCGATCGTGCGATCGTGCGATCGATTATCTCACGGTTTGTACAAATAAAAAGCAGCCTGATCGCCGTCATTATTTTTATTTAATTCCTCAGCTTTTACTTTAAATTCTTTAAGCTCCTGGGCGGACAAATCAGAAAACTGTCTACCGCATAGAAATTGTAACTCCCACGAGTCAAACACAATATCTTTTATTTGAAATCCCACCTCATTTGCTAGTAATTTCATACTTTTCGGAGTGTGTAAAAACAAATGAATGGGAGGCTCAATTTGACCCCATTTGACCCCATATTCTCGCCACGCATAAGTTGAGGTGACAGGAATTCTAATCAAAGCATACCGATCGTGTTTAAGCAGTCGCCATATATTTTTTAGAACCTCCTTCGGTTGGGGTATATGCTCAAAAGAATGATGCAGCATAATCAAATCAAACTGATCTTCTAGGTCGGCTATTTCTTTTTTAAGAATCTTGACACCATTTTTATATAAAATATCACCTTCAATCAAAGGATCGAGTCCTGTAAGGTTAAAAAAACCTTCTTGGGCTAGACGCAGCAGAAGATCCCCGGTACCGCAACCAACATCTAATATTTTCGACTCCAATGTCACATTGACCTTGGTCAGCCAGTCAAAATAATAAGGAACTGGGTAGATTTTCGATGAAATTGCTCCCAAAAAGTTTTTTCTACCCAGATGATGTTCTGCTCTTTTACGCTTCATAAACCTAAACAAGCCCTTGGTTTCTTTAAGGTTAGGAGTTTGTAAAGAGTAATAGTTAAATGAATAATATTTTGACAAATCTTGGGGAATGTTGATTATTTGCAAGCAACCGCATTGACTGCATTCAATATAGTCAAATGGGTGGTTACTTAAACCTGGGAATTCTTGGATGGGTTCGATTTTATAATCGATGTTATCTTGGGAATTGCCGCAAATTTCACAAGTATTCAAATTCATTAGATTCAACCTTATTTGAAAAATAATTAAGCTGCAATACACCCGATTTTGTAAAATGATTTCTTCTACTAAGGAAGGGCTTGCTATGAGAAGCTATAGCCTTTCTCAGAAAGATGAGGTATGATGTTACTGACACTCACTCGTGAGGGTCAAACAGAGAAGATAAGATCAAATGAACTATAATTACATGGTTGAGTAAAGCCACGCGAAAGGGATACCACACATAATAGCATTTTTTTGAAAGCACACGATGCTTGACTCACAACACGTTTACTTGTACCAAACTTCATACATTGTTAAAAATGAAAGCTTATTCGATTGATTTTAGGCAAAAAATCCTTGATACTTATCATACTGAACCCATTTCACAAAAAGCAATAGCTAAGCGTTTTTCTGTAGCCCTGAGTTTTGTACAAAAATTGCTTAAACAATATCGTGAAACAAAAAACATTACTCCGAGAACTGACCGATGTGGAGTCAAAGGCAAACTGAATGCGGAGCAACTACTCATCTTGGCGGAATTGATTGAAGGAAATAATGATGCAACTCTTGAAGAACTCCGTTATTTACTTTATGGGAGAATTGGATTTTCTGTTAGTAGAGCAACAATAGGAAGAATGATAAAACTCTTAGACATTACTGTCAAAAAAAACTCTCTTCCCTTCAGGGAAAGGGACAGAGCGAGTTCAAATCCTGCGATGTGAGTTCTGGAAAACAATTAAAGAGATTAGTTTGAAAGACTTAATATTCATTGACGAATCGGGAGTTAATTTGGCAATGGTTAGGTTATATGCTAGGTATGCAAAAAGGTGAAAGAGCCAAGGGGTCAAAACCAACTAAACGTGGCAAAAATGTCTCAATAATTGGAGCAAGGTCAGTCAATGAGATTTTGACATCGGTTAATCTAATAGGCGGAACTGATGCAATTACATTTGAAGCTTTTATTATCAGAAAACTTGTGCCAAAACTCTGGAAAGGTGCTTGTGTAGTGATGGATAATTGTCCCATTCACTTGGGAGAAGAAGTGAAAAAAGCGATCGAAAAAACAGGGGCAAAATTAATATACTTATCACCTTATTCACCAGATTTTTCACCAATTGAAAATCTGTGGTCAAAACTTAAAATCATTCTCCGTTCTATCAAGACTACTAATTATCAAGAATTAGGAAAAGCCCTAGATTTTGCGTTCGGACAAGTTACATCGTCAAATATTTTTAACTGGTTTACACACTGCTGTTATTGTACCTCATCTTTTTGAGAAAGGCTATATGCAAGCGATATGTGCATCGGCTCAGTATAGCAGATGAAAAGTACAAGAGACATTTCCAACAAATCATCTCCGGCGATCGCGCGAGATGGAGGGCGTAGGCCAAGGGGCGACAATTCATGTTTCCAAGGTGTTATTTTATGCCGAAATGCTTCACCCTCCCCAGTCCGAGATCCATCGCACTTCATAGACAGATTGAAACCTGTCGAAGCTTTTTTTTGTAATATATGATAATAATGTTAAGAAATATTACAAAAAATAAATTATGACGATCGCTCCTCCCTCTTTTGGCAAATCCAATGCAGCAGACACTAAGGGCCGCGTCACGGTAATTGGAGGCGGCATCGGCGGGCTCACAGCAGCAGCCCTGCTAGCCCGCAGAGGATACAAAGTGCTAGTCTTAGACCAGGCGATCGTCCCCGGAGGATGCGCTTCCACCTTCAAACGCAAAGGCTTTACCTTCGATGTCGGCGCCACGCAGGTTGCAGGATTGGAACCCGGAGGCATTCACCACCGAATTTTCTCAGAATTAGACATAGAACTTCCCGCAGCCACACCATGCGATCCCGCTTGTGCGGTGTTTTTGCCGGGAGAAACCGCACCGATTAGCGTGTGGCGAGATCCGCAAAAGTGGCAGCAAGAAAGGCAGCGGCAGTTTCCCGGAAGCCAACCTTTTTGGCAATTATTGTCTGCATTGTTCAAAGCTAGCTGGAACTTTCAAGGGCGCGATCCAGTTTTACCGCCCAGAAACTTATGGGATTTCTGGCAATTAATTCAAGCTGTTCGCCCCGATACTTTAATTACTTTGCCTTTCACTTTTATGACAGTGGGAGATGCTTTGCGGCTTTGTGGGTTGGGCGACCATCTGCGCTTGAGAACTTTTCTGGATTTGCAGTTAAAATTGTATTCTCAAGTTGATACCGAAGAAACGGCGCTACTTTACGCGGCGACGGCTTTAGGAGTTTCGCAAGCGCCGCAGGGATTGTATCATCTAGAAGGAAGTATGCAGCTATTGAGCGATCGACTTGTAGAGGCGATCGAACGAGACGGCGGCAAAGTTTTGTTGCGACACACAGTTGAAAGTATTGTCACCGCCAACGGCCAAGCCACCGGTACAGTGATTCGCAATCAAAAAACCGGCGAAGTTTGGACAGAAACTGCCGATCGCATTGTTGCCAACGTGACGGCGCAAAATCTAGTAAAATTGTTGTCAAGCGAGCCGATTGTCGGAAATTCAACAGATAATTTAACAGATAATTTATCGGTTAAATCAGAGATTTCAGAGACAACACACAAACTCCCCAATCAAATGGCCGGCTACAAATATCGAGTTGATAAATTGCCGCCCGCATCCGGTGCATTTGTCATCTATTTGGGAGTGCATGAAAGCGCAATTCCGGCCAATTGTCCGCGACACCTTCAGTTTCTCTACGATTACGACGGCGAGATTGGGGAGAATAATTCATTATTTGTTTCTGTTAGCCATCCGGGTGATGGCCGAGCACCGAAGGGAATGGCGACAATTATCGCTTCCTCATTTACTGATACTCGAATGTGGTGGAATTCGGTTGATTATGAAGGATTAAAGCAAAAATATACCGCAGGGGCGATCGCCCGTTTGAGCGAATATTTCAATTTGACGCCAGAGTCGATCGTACACCAAGAAGCCGCCACACCCCGCACCTTTGCCCGCTATACAGCGAGAGATAGAGGCGTTGTAGGCGGCATCGGGCAGCGAATACCAACCTTCGGCCCCTTCGGATTTGCCAACCGCACACCAATTAAAAATTTGTGGTTAGTAGGTGACTCCACCCATCCCGGAGAAGGTACTGCCGGTGTTTCCTATTCTGCTTTAACAGTAGTGCGACAAATGGAGGCCGCCTCTAAAATCTAAGAGGACACGGCAATGCCGTTTCCCTACCCCAAAAATAATTAATCGCGCGAGAGATGTAACTATCGCGCGATTAATTTTAGGAAATAGTCAACAGTCAACAGTCAACAGTCAACAGTCAACAGTCAACAGTCAACAGTCATTCCGGTGTCACCGGAATTGATATCAACTACATTCTCTGACTACTTGATAGAAATCTTTGCGCCCACAGCTTCAAGCTGTTTCTTCATGTCTTCAGCAGCATCCTTAGCAATAGCTTCCTTAACTGCCTTCGGTGCGGCTTCTACCAAGTCTTTCGCTTCCTTCAGACCCAGACCGGTAATCGCCCGGACTTCCTTCAGAATTGCGATTTTCTTGTCAGCAGGAACTTCTTCGAGCATGACAGTAAACTCGGTTTGCTCTTCTACTGGTTCAGGAGCTGCACCACCACCCATACCAGGCATCATCATCATGCCGCCTACAGGAGCAGCAGCGCTAACGCCGAAAGCTTCTTCAATTTGTTTGACCAATTCAGATGCTTCGAGCAAAGTCAAAGACTTAAGTTTGTCCAAGATTTCATCAGTTGCAGTAGACATTTTTGGAACTCCTAGTTCGATTGTGGATTGTGGATTGTGGATTGCTCATTAATTATGAGTTTCTTGTCTCCAGTCATGAGTTTGTTTCTCAAAACTAACGACTCTTGACTCGTGACTAATTACTAATGACTTACGCAGATGTGCCTTCAGGTTGTGCTGGTGCTTCTGCTTGAGCTTCTGCTGGTGCTTCTGCTTGAGCTTCTGCTGGTGCTTCTGCTTGAGCTTCTGCTGGTGCTTCTGCTTCAGGTTGTGCTGGTGCTTCTGCTTCAGGTTGTGCTGGTGCTTCTGCTTCAGGTTGTGCTGGTGCTTCTGCTTGAGCTTCTGCTGGTGCTTCTGCTTCTAATGCTGCGGAATCGCCGTCTTTTTCAGCATAAGCTTTAAGACCGCGAGCGATCGAAGTAGGAACTTGATTGATACCCACAGCCAACTTGGTTGCGACACCATTGAGAGCGCCAGCAATTTGAGCCATGAGTTGTTCTTTCGACGGCAGATCAGCTAATGCTTTAACATCAGCTTCTTTCAGCACCCGTCCTTCCATCACGCCGCCGCGAAGTTCAGTCTTCTTAGAGACTTTTTGGAATTCTTGGTAAGCTTTAATCGCGCCGCCAATATCTTCTTGCACGAACAGAAACGCCGACGTACCTGTTAGCAATTCTTGTATCGGCTGCCAGGTTTCGTTGCCTTCAACCGCAATTCGCATCAGCGTGTTTTTTGCCACTTGGCAACTGCTGCCTTTCGGACGCAAACGCCGACGCAAATCTGTGATTTCAGCAACAGTTAAGCCCGTGTAGTCGATCACGATCGCCAGTTGAGATTCGCTCAAGGTTTGCTTGAGGTCTGCAATAATCTCATTTTTTACTGCTAAAGTTTTGCCCATACTTATTTCACCTCCTTTTAGGATCGAAAACTGCCCACCAAAAACCCCGACCTTAGAGCCGGGGCAGAGAATTAAAAATTAACAAGTCAGAATTAAAAAATAGAAATTTTCTAATCTTTGAGTCTTGAGTTTTTATTTCTTCAGCCTCGGCAGGAAATTAAGCGGTCGGCACCTGCGGTCTTCAGCTTATTGATTTTTGATTAGGCTATCACCAGAAGGCAGAGATTAGCAAGGGTCTGGCGTAAGTCTTGTGAGAGATTTACACAGACAGCCGAAGCTGTCTTTTACCTTCTGCCTTCTGCTTAATTCTGTACTAGGCAGCGTCAATTTTCGTATCGCGCAGGACACTGATATCGACTTCGATCGACGGGCCCATTGTTGCGGATACGTACAAACTGCGCCAGTAGCGACCTTTAGCACCAGAAGGACGGTTGCGGTCAACAGTTTCTTGCAAAGCATGAAGGTTGACGAGCAAATCTTCCGCTGAGAAAGCTGCCTTGCCAAACATAACATGAACGATGCCAGTTCGATCGGCACGGAATTCTAGTTTACCACCTTTAAACTCGTTGATCGCCTGAGCAATGTCAGTCGTCACCGTGCCACCTTTCGGAGAAGGCATCAAACCACGCGGGCCCAACAAGCGACCTAATTTTGCCACCAACGGCATCACGTCTGGGGTAGCAATCAGGCAATCGAAGTCCATCATGCCCTTCTGAATTTCATCGATCAACTCTTCCGAACCAGCAAGATCCGCGCCGGCATTCAGAGCTTCTTTAACTTTTTCGCCCTTAGCAATCACCGCAATTCTGACTACTTGACCAGTTCCTTTTGGTAGCGATACAGTTGTCCGCAACTGTTGGTCAGTATATTTCGGGTCAATTCCCAAACGGATGTGAGCTTCAGCAGCTTCGCCAAACTTAGCGGTTGCTGTTTCTTTCAAAAGTTGCAGAGCTTCCAGCGGTAGATAAGGTCTGTCTTCAACTTTCTTTTGAAGTTCTTGCAGTCTTCGGGATACTTTCTTTGCCATTGTTATCTCCTGGGGTCAATTGATTTTAGATTTTAGATTTAAAAATTGAGCCGTTTTGGTCATTTCAAATCTAAAACATTTGCGATTCTTAGCGAAGCTTTGCTTCTCCCCCTGAATCGACTTAGGACTTACGATTTGAGCTTGAAGATTTTAGCTTCAAAATCATGAATTACTGACAACTGCCAACTGACAACTGCCAACTGACAACTGACTTTAATCCGCGATCGCCACGCCCATATTTTTAGCCGTTCCTGCCACAATTTTCATAGCAGCCTCAACATCATTAGCATTGAGGTCAGGCATTTTGGTTTCAGCGATTTCTCGTAACTGAGCCTGTGTAATCGTCCCTACTTGCTTGCGGTTAGGTTCTCCCGAACCTTTAGCAATGCCAGCGGCTTTTTGAATCAAAACCGACGCCGGCGGGGTTTTGAGAATAAACGTAAAACTGCGGTCTTCAAAAACCGAAATTTCTACCGGAACCACCAGACCCGCTTGGTCTGCGGTTCTAGCATTGTACTCCTTGCAAAACATCATAATATTGACGCCGTGCTGACCCAGAGCTGGGCCGATCGGAGGAGCTGGGTTGGCTTTTCCCGCCGTAATCGCCAACTTAATTACTGCAACAACTTTCTTTGCCATTAGTTAGTTCTGTTTCTGAACCTGATTGAACTCCAATTCTACAGGCGTATCGCGCCCAAAAATCGAGAGTAAAACTTTGAGCTTGTTTCGTTCCGGGCTAACTTCAATCACATCACCTTCAAAATCCTTAAATGGCCCGGAAAGTACCACAACGTGGTCTCCAGTAGACATCGATACTTTGACAACTGGTTCTGATTCCTGAGCGTTTCTGAAGATCCGTTCTACTTCCGAATGACTCAGAGGTAGCGGTTTGACGTGACCCCTGCCGCGCCCGTAGCGGCGTTTCTGCTCTGCCCCGACAAAATTAATTACGTTCGGGGTATTCTTAATTACCTGCCAAGTATCCTCGTCCATAAACATACGGATGAGTACGTAGCCGGGAAAGATTTTTTCATCTGACTGGCGCCTGGAACCGTCTTTGCCGACTTTGATCGCCGGAGTTTGCGGAATTTCGACTTGAACGATGCGATCTGCAACATCCAAAGTTTGAATCCGCTGATCCAAGTTTGCCTTCACCCGCTTTTCGCAGCCTGAGGCAACTTGAACAGCATACCAGCGAGCATCAATCTCCGGCACATCTGGCGATGCTGCCTGTCCCGTCGCTTCTGTGGAATACTCAGATTCTTCTGATGCAAAAGTCATGGCCCAAACACCTTTCCCGCGCCCCAGTTAAAGAAGTTATCCACCAAATAGATCAGGCTTGCTGAGAGGATTACCATCAAAAGCACGGCCAAAGACTCGCTGATTAGCTGCTGCCGACTCGGCCAAACCACTTTGTCGAGTTCTTCTCTAGTTTCCTTAAAAAAACCCGCAGGGTTAAACCCAGACGCCGTTATTTCTTGAGTTTCTTGAGCTTCGTCTTTTTTCGCCACGATTTAATCCCCCTTGCGATTTTAGATTTTAGATTTTAGATAGTGTGAATGGCCCGCGGCTCTCAGATTTTTTGACACTAACCACTTACGCTCAAGTCCAAAATCTCAAATCCAAAGCCACGACTTTTTTACAAGCCCAACGAATCAACGGCGTAAATGCCGATCGCCGAAACCGACGATCGAGAAGCCACACCAAGCATTTGTTGATGGCATTTTTTGCGAACCGCCCACAAAAATTAATTCTACCCGAAAGTTTGCGGTTTTGACTGTTGCCAGCCAATAATCCGGGCGCTTTCGGGCAGAATTTAAAGTTTGGTGATTCAGCGCGCCCTGGAGGACTTGAACCCCCGACATCAGGTTTTGGAGACCTGCGTTCTACCAACTGAACTAAGAGCGCACAGGTGAGGTTGCTGAAATTCGCTTAACCTCTAGATTTCTATTTTAACACAGTGCGCTCCTAAATGGGAAACTTTTTTTTTAAATTTCTCAATTTCCCATGAACCATGAACCAAGGGAAAGCTGGGTGCATTCCTACAGGGAGCGATCGAACCGCTGTTTGACGCGAGTAGCTTTGCCCACCCGATCGCGCAGGTAGTAAAGTTTTGCTCTGCGGACTTTCCCGCGGCGCATCACTTGGATCGTCGCGATGCGGGGCGAGTGAATCAAAAACACCCGTTCCACGCCGACGCCCTGAAACACGCGGCGGACGGTGATTGTTTCATTAATCCCGCCGTTACGCATGGCAATCACAGTCCCTTCGTAGGGCTGAACCCGTTCTTTGTTACCCTCTTTAATTCTTACGCCGACTCGCACTGTGTCGCCCACGTAAATTTCGGGGACTTGTTTATTGAGTTCTTGCTTGACTCTATTTATTTCTTCCGTTTCGATAGAACGGATTATTTCTGCGCCTTTCATGGGATTTACCAAAACTCACAATCCCTTATCATATATCGAAATGCCCGTTTTATGTCAAAAAAATTCTATGTTAAATACCTCTGGGGTCGTATTTCTGCAATTGGGCGCGATGGCTGCACTCGCCTTCTACGTCGCCGCCAACTTGGGGGCCAACGATGTCGCTAACTCGATGGGGACATCCGTAGGCTCGAAGGCCCTAACGCTGCGGCAGGCAATAATTGTTGCAGGGATACTGGAGTTTTCCGGCGCAGTGCTGTTCGGCCAAGGAGTTTCCGAAACTCTGGCAACAGGAGTTGTGAATGCACAAGTGTTCGCTGCCCAACCGCAAGTATTTTTAATCGGGATGGTGTCAGTGCTGATAGCTTGCGGGATCTGGCTACAAATCGCTACCAGTCGAGGTTTGCCGGTTTCTTCATCCCATGCAGTTGTGGGCGCGATCGCGGGTTTTAGCTGTGTAGCAGCCGGAATTAATGCAGTTGATTGGCGAACCATCGGCACTATCTCCCTAACTTGGCTGGCGACACCGATCGCCAGCGGTGCTTTAGCAGCGCTATTTTACAGTGTGGTGAAGTATTCGATTCTCGATCGGCCAGATCCTCTATCTCAAATGCGCGAGTGGATACCTTGGCTGAGTGCAGCAATGCTCAGCGTATTTGGCGTCATTGTACTGCCGTCTGTTGTGAATGTCGCTTTGGTGCAGACAGGGGCGATCGCCCTAGCGCACGATCGATTTGGCTGGAATCTGCCAATTCACGATATTGTCATTGGCATCGGGAGTATAGGGGCGATCGCCCTCACACTCACTAGCTGGAAAAAATTAGAATCAGTTGAAAACCCAGAAGGCAGAGGGGAGAAGGCAGAAGGAATAAGTACAAACTCCTCCCCCACTCCGACACTCCGTCATTCTCTCATCGAGCAACAAATGGCGAGATTTCAAGTCTTGAGCGCCTGTTTTGTAGCATTTTCCCACGGTTCCAACGACGTAGGAAATGCAGTTGCTCCCCTAGCTGCGATCGCCTACATCCGGCGCACAGGTTCCTTTCCCTCAGAGGATTTCAGCGTTCCCCTGTGGATTTTAGTCGTCGGAGGCGGAGGAATAGTCATCGGTTTAGCCATCTGGGGTAAAAATGTAATTGCCACAGTCGGCGAAAAAATCATCGAACTGCAACCAAGCGGCGGATTTTGCGCGGAATTAGCCACAGCCACCACAGTCTTGTTAGCATCCCGCTTCGGTTTGCCAGTTTCCACATCCCACGCTCTAGTCGGTGCAGTTGTCGGAGTCGGGCTGATCAAAGCTTGGAAAACAGTACGCTTGCAAACTTTGCTGTCAATTGGTTCGGCTTGGCTAGTGACAATTCCGATCGCAGCAGTTTTGGGTGCTAGCATTTTCAGCATCGCCCAATTGATTTTAAACTTTAGATTTTAGATTTTAGATTGAGGCATTTCAGAAGAGTCAACAGTTAACAGTCAACAGTTAACTAATCCTTCTGATTTCCTCGGTTGGGATAAACTCTCGAAGGCAAAAGCTTCCAACCCGCAGCATCTGCACCCCAATTGCGAAAAATCTTCACTGAAGCGAAAATTTTAGCGAAACGCCAATTATACCCACGCTTCCAGTCAGCGGGCCAGTGGGCGGTTTCGTCAACAGCTTGCAAAGCTCGGACTTCAGCTTCGAGTGCTGCGGCGTGGCGCTGGATGATGATTTCTAGTTGCAAAAAGTGTTCTTCGGGCGATTAAGAGCGGGATAGCTTCGCTTCACGCAATTTTTTTACATCCTAACTACAAGGGTGATAAGCTGTTGCGGCATTTAAATTGTATGTTAAAGAACAATCAAACTCTTGTGGGGAGTAGGGGTTGGGCGTCCCGCCCGCCCTGAATATACAATTTAAATGCGCGACAGCTTAGACATCTCCAGAAAAGCAAGCTTTGAACAGGCAAGATGCCTGTTCCACAAGAATTATAGCAATCCTAAATCATTATCATGATTGTGATACAATTATATGCAATACTCGATCGTGACCATAAAAAAATGAATATAGCATTTCTTACAAAGGTGAGGTACAATAACAGCAGTGAGTAAACCAATTCCAAATATTTGCTGATGTAACTTCACTAAATGCAAACTCTATGGCTTTTGCTAACTCTTTATAATTAGGTGTCTTGATAGAACGGAGAATATTTTTAAGTTTTGACCATAAATTTTCAATTGGGGAGAAATCCGGCGAATAGGGCGACAAGTATATTAATTTAGCCCCTTTTTTTTGGATGGCTTTTTCTACTTCTTCTCCGGTATGAATAGTACAATTATCCATGACTACACAAGCACCTTTCCATAACTTTGGCACTAATTTTCGGATAATAAAAGCCTCAAATGTAATTGCATCAGTTGTACCTATTAAATTAACTGATGTTAGGACTTCTTTGACCGATATAGCTCCAATTATTGAGACATTTCTTCCGCGTTTATTCGGTTTTGATCCCTTGGCTCTTGAACCTTTTAGAGATCGAGCATATAACCTAACCATTGCCAAGTTTACTCCACATTCATCAATGAATATTAAGTCTTTGAAACAAACTTCTCTAATTTTTTGCCAGAACTCGTATCGCAGGTTCTGAACCCTGTCAGTGCCTTTGTCTGACGGGAAAAGAGTTTTTTTTTCAAAGTCATGTTTAAGAGTTTTGCCATTCTTCCCATCGTTGCTACGCTGATGGTAAAACCAATTTTTTGGTACAGTAAATAACGGAGTTCTTCGAGAGTTGCATCATTGTTTGCTTCAATCAATTCCGCTAAAATTAGCAGTTGTTCTGCATTCAGTTTTAATTTGACTCCACATCGCTCAGTGCGAGGAGCAATGTTTTGGGTGTCACGATACTGTTTAACCAATTTTTGGACAAAACTTAGGGCTACACAAAAACGGTTAGCTATTGCTCTTTGTGACAGCGGTTCATTATGGTACACATCCATAATTTTTTGTCTAAAATCAATCGAATAAGTTTTCATTTTTACTAATGCGTGATCCTTGCTAAAATTTGAGATAGTTGTCATTCTAGTGACTGCTGCGGGTCGAGGGACTACTGCTCGAAGATCGCCCTATTTAATTAGAGCTGTATAACATTTTGAAGTTCTATATTTTTCACTCCGTTTAAGTCAGTTATATTATACCTCATCTTTCTAAGAAATGCTATAACTTACAACTGCAACAAAAAGATAGGCAAAAAGAAATAGATTGTTTAGAATCTTTCATTAAAAGCGATATAGATGCCAGAGAACTAAAACGAGCAATAGCTGTAAGGATGGCGCTCTCAGGTAATATCTACCATGAGATCAGCAAAATTTTAGGTGTAAGTAATTTTTTTATTGGTTATTGGAAAAAACAATTTAAAACCAAAGGCATCGCCGGAATCAAACTAGGACATAAAGGGTCAAAAGGGTATTTAACAGCTCTACAAAATACTGAAGTAATCGAGTGGTTAAGAAATAAAGAATATTGGAATTTAGATGAGCTAGTTACTTATTTAGAACAAGAATTTGGTGTGATATATAAATCAAAACAGAGTTACTATGAACTTTTTGACCGGGCGAAAATTAGTTGGAAAAAAACTCAAAAAATTAATCCTAAATTTGATAAAGAACTGGTAAAAAAAAAGACGGAAGAAATTAACGATATTTTATTTAAAAACAAGGCTGGTATAGAGTCTGGGGAAATAATAGTATTGTTTTTAGATGAATGTCATCTACTTCATGGTGATCTGACTGGTTATGTTTGGGGTCAATCCCAAATCCGAATTGAAGTCCCAATTACCAATGAAAAAGATAGACAAACTTATTTTGGCGCACTCAATTATCAAAGCAAAGAATTCCATGTTCAGAGCCATCCATCTGGTGATGGAAAATCAACAGTTAAATTCATAAAATACTTACAAGATAAATATAAAAATCGCAAGATTATCTTGATTTGGGATGGAGCTAGTTATCATAAATATGGAGAATTTAGAGACTTTTTATTAGAACTCAATGCTGCCAAAGAACCTGCTAATTGGTCAATTACTTGTATTTTATTTGCTCCCAATGCTCCCCAACAGAACCCCGTTGAAGATATTTGGTTACAAGCTAAAAACTTTTTAAGAAAGTATTGGTATTTATGTAGGTCTTTTAAGATTGTCAAGTTTCTGTTTGAGTTTTTTACTAACGAACATAAATTTGATTTCCCCAAAATACGTCAATATACTTACACACAGAAAATCATTTAGGATTGCTCTAGATATAGAAAATCATTTAGGATTGCTATATTAGAGATGTCTAATAGTAATTTCCCACATCAAACCCGGTTTCGACGCACAAGCCAAACGGCCACTCAATCACTTAATTCCCGATCCAAGCAATGCTTTAGCTGTTGAGCCAGCACCTCAACGTTAGGCTTTCTCAGCATAGTAAGATGATTCCCAGGAACCCTAATCACCTCTACTTTTTGGGCAGTTAATTCGCTCCAGCCAAGAGTCGGATCTGGATGACTTATGCTTAGCTGTTCCTCCGATCTAAACAGAGTAATTCGCTGCGGATAAATTTTCGGTACATAGCTGATAGTTGCTTGACTGTTAGCCTGAAATACAGTAAACATCGAAGGAATTGCCAGCTCGCGCCAGCTCCGTTCTTTTGACTCCTGAGATAGGATGCTAACCATAACGGCCTGTTTCCAATTCCAGCGATGCAAAAAATTAGCTGCCAAATTAAGCATCTTATTTAATTTCGGAAATCGCGTAGCAATACCGCCAACTTGCACATTTCCCGCAGCAGCAACCAAGCGAAAATAATCTACTACAAAAGGCCAGATAGAGCGCGAAACAGTAGCCAGAAGAAACTTGCAACCATCCCACAAAGAAGGTTTGTTAGCAGAAACCGGCGCTAAATTATCCAGCACAGCAAGTAAAGCCACTTCATCCCCCGCTGCGAGCAACTGTTGAGCCATCTCAAAAGCAACCAAACCTCCAAAAGACCAGCCTCCTAAAAAATAAGGCCCTTTTGGTTGAACGGTACGCAAGGCTGCGATGTAGTCAGCCGCCATGTCTTTAATGCTAGTTAAGGGAGAACTTTCGCCATCAATACCCTTTGGTTGCAGCCCGTAAAACGGTTGATTTTCTCCTAGCTGAAACGCTAACTCGACATAAGGAAATACCACGCCAAAGATGGGATGGACGCAGAAGAACGGGGGCTTTTTACCGCGAGGCTTAATTGCAACTAAAGGCGACCATTCCAGAGAATTTGTTCCTGAAGATAGCGAATCGGCTAAACCTTCAATTGTCGGATTTAAAAAAAGAGCAGACAGCGGCAACTCGCGCTCAAATTGCTGGTTAATCTCATTGATGAGGCGGATTGCCAGTAGGGAATCTCCACCCAAATCGAAGAAGTTGTCGCGAATGCCAACGCACTCTGCGTTGAGGATTGTGGCCCAAATTTGGGTGAGGGTTGACTCGGTTGGTGTGCGAGGTGGAATGCAGCTTTTATCTATTGGATTGCTAGTTAGAGTTCCCGGTGCAGGTAGGCGCTGGCGGTCGATTTTGCCATTGGGAGTTAGGGGCAGAAAATCCATCGCCACAAAAGCATTGGGAATCATGTAATTAGGTAGCTTTTGTTTGAGGAAATTACGCATTTCCACGGGATTAAGCGTCTGATTGTGATTGGGGACGACATAAGCAACTAGGCGTTTGTTGCCAGACAAATCATCCACAGTAACGGCCGCTGTTTCTTTGACGGCAGGATGCTGAACCAACAGCGCTTCAATTTCTCCCAATTCTATTCGATAACCGCGAATTTTTACCTGTTCGTCAGTGCGGCCTAAAAACTCAATATTGCCGTCTGGAAAATAGCGAGCTAAGTCACCAGTTTTATAAATTCGTTCTCCTGCTTTCTGGCTAAACGGATTAGCAATAAATCGCTGGGCGGTTAATTCGGGGCGGTTCAGGTAGCCTCGCGCCAATCCGCTGCCGCCGATGTACAATTCACCGGGAATTCCAACGGGTACAGGCTGTAAATTTTCATCTAAAATATAGAGTTGAGTGTTAGCTATTGGGCGGCCGATGGGCGGTTTTTTGCGTGAAGCGAAGCTATCCCGCAGGGAATCGCAAATTTCGGCCAAACTTGACCAGACAGTCGCTTCTGTAGGGCCGTAAGCGTTAAAAAATCTGCGCCCCGAAGCCCAGCGTTTAACAACATCGGGGGAACAAGATTCGCCCGCACAGATGATTGTTTGCAGTGCGGGAAGTTTGGCGTTTGGAAGGACAGCTAGCAGCGAGGGGGGGAGGGTAGCGTGAGTAATAGCATTGTCCTGCAAAAATTGGATTAATGTTTGTCCGGGCAACAAAGATTCTTTCTTGGCACAGTAAAGTGTTGCTCCGGTTCCCAAGGCCATGACAATCTCAAAGATTGAGGCATCAAAACTCAGGGAGGCAAATTGCAAAATGCGGTGATTTGAGTTTAAGTTAAAAGCTTCTTTTTGAGCTAGTGCTAAGTTGTAGAGTCCCCGATGTTCGATTAAAACGCCTTTGGGTTTTCCGGTTGAACCAGATGTGTAAATGACGTAGGCTAGGTTTTCTGGTATGATATTTGTAGTTAAATTTTTAGAGCTTTGTCTGGCGATAATTTCTCTGTCGGAGTCCAAACACACTACTGAAAAAACTCCGTAATTTTCCGGCTGCGTCAAGTTTTTTGCTAAGTGCTGCTGAGTTACCCAAATCGACACCTGAGCATCTTCTAACATGAAGTTAAGGCGCTCTTGAGGATAAGTTGGATCTAAAGGCAGGTAGGCTGCGCCTGCTTTGATAATGCCTAGCAATCCGACGATCGCATCTAAGGAACGTTCTACACAAAGACCCACTAAAACTTCTGGTGCTGCTCCCAATTGCTGCAAGTAATGTGCAAGTTGGTTGGCTCGGCTGTTGAGTTGGCGGTAGGTTAACTGCTGGTTTTCAAAGACGGCGGCTACAGCATCGGGCGTTAGCGGAGCCCTCGAAGAGGATCGCGCGACTCGCTCTTCAAATAGCTGATGGAAACACTGGTTTTGAGGATAATCTCTCTGAGTGTTATTCCAATCGATTAATAATTGCTGGTATTCTGGCGCTGTCAGCAAAGCCAAGTCGCTGAGGTGCTGTTTGGGATTGGCAACAATGGCTTCGAGCAGCGTTTGGAAATGTCCCGCCATGCGCGCAATTGTGGCGCTATCAAATAAGTCCGTGCTGTAGACAAATTGCCCTTGAATACTTCCTGCATCTTCCCACAAGTGGCACTCTAAATCGAGCTTGGCGGTTCCCGCATCAAAGTCGATCGCCTCTCCAACGATTCCCGGCAATTCTAGCGCTGCTACAGGAGTGTTTTGCAGGCTGAAACTAACTTGAAATAGGGGGTTGCGGCTCAACTCGCGATCGGGGTGCATTTCCTCAACCAACTTCTCGAAGGGCAAATCTTGGTGAGCGTAGGCTGCCATTGCGACGTTTTTTACCCGATGCAATAGTTCCCGAAAAGTTGGATTTCCTGATAAATCTGCACGCAGCACTAAACTGTTGACAAAAAAACCGATTAATGCTTCTATTTCGCTCAGGTTGCGATTGGCGATCGGCGTTCCTACTGCAATATCTACTTGTCCTGTATAGCGGTACAGCAAAGTTTGAAAAGCGGCTAGTAGAGTGATAAATAAAGTCGCGCTTTCTTGCTGGCTCAATGACTTTAGCGCCTCGCTCAAAGCAGGTGATAGTGTTATAAATTGTTTAGCGCCGCGGTAGGAGGGAACGGCTGGTCTTTGCCTGTCTGTTGGTAGATTGAGTGCAGTAATTCCGTTTAACTGCTGCCGCCAATAAGCTAACTGCGTTTCTAATACTTCGCCCTGCAACCATTCGTGCTGCCATTCTGCAAAGTCGGCGTACTGCACGGGGAGTGCTGGTAAGTGCGATCGCTCATTTTTTACAAATGCTGTGTAGAGCATTCCTAGCTCTCGAATTAGGACTCCAATCGACCAACCATCAGCCACAATATGATGTAAATTCAGCAACAATATATGTTCTGTTTCACTCAGTTGTAGCAGCGTTACTTTGAATAATGGCCCGGCGGCTAAATCGAAAGGGCATTGCGCTGCATCGGTTGCGAGTTGCAGCGCTGCGGTTTCCTGCTGAGTTGGCGAGAGATTTTGTAAGTCAATTGTGGGGAGGGATACGGTTAAAATGGGAGCAATAATTTGTACGAGTTCCCCTTCCAAAAGCGTAAATGTGGTGCGTAAAGTTTCGTGCCGGTGCACAATTTCGTTGAAGGTTTGCTCTAAGGATCTGAAGTTGAGGGAACCTGTTAAGCGGAGTGCTGCTGAGACATTGTAGAAAGGATTGCCCGGTGCTAATTGGTTGAGGAACCAAAGCCGCTGCTGAGCAAACGATGCGGGAAAGACAAAGACTTCTGTTTCTTGCTGCATATTTATCGAAATTGCACCCGTTCCACCGCCTTAATTTTTATTTACTTTCTTGATTAAAAGATGATAGCTTCATCCGCCGACTGTCGCGAGAAATCGCCACTAAAGCAGGAGCTTTAATATTAGCATCGCTCTCCTTTAAACTCTCCACAATCTTAGATAATTCTGCAATTGTCGGTGCTTCAAAAACCCGGCGCAAAGGCAACTCTACCGCGAAAGCATCTCGCACTCTAGAAACAAGCTGAGTCGCCAGCAGCGAATGGCCTCCTAATTCAAAGAAATTGTCCCGGATACCCACTCGCTTTATCCCCAAAACCTCAACCCAAATTTTCACTAAAACTTCCTCAATAGAAGTCTGAGGTGCAACATAACCGCCAGCCCATTCTAACTTAATCGGCTCCGGTGCAGGCAAAGCGAGGCGATCGACCTTTCCGTTAGCCGTCACCGGTAGCGACTCCAGCACCACAAAAGCCGACGGAACCATATATTCCGGCAGTTTTTCTGCTAGATAAGCCTGCAACTGTGGCACTAATTTCCGTGCTACTTTACCTTGTAAGGGATTATTAGCATAAGAGCGCCAAGGACGCAAGTTATCGCTTCGGGTTTCTCGCACAAAATCTCTAGTTTCGCCCCGTGCAAACACTACATCGTAGCGCCCTTGACTGTCGGAATTAGACCAACTAATATTAACATTATACGGAACTTCCAAAGCATACCACGCTTCGGGATCTACTCCTAAATCCTCGACTTTTTCCACGGCTTTCTGCAACTGACCTGCTGTTGGAAATTTATCGACCACATACAGCAATTCTGCCGCCTTAACTGCTGCCGTTACCCGCGCATTAGGCACATTAGCAATTATTAAAACATCGAGTTGATTTTGCAATAATATTTGTTGCACCTTGGTAACAGTCAGATTCTGATTTTCAGCCGACCAATCCAGCCGTTTCTCTGCGCCCCACTCCCCTTTTAACGAGGATTTTGGGCGTGCTGCTTCAGACGCAATATGCAGAATAGCATTGTACCGAAAATCAGTTAACTCATTGTGATAACTACCGCGAATTAATTGAATCTCTACGCCGTCAATCTGCGGAAAGTGGTGTTTTAATGCGCTAAAAAAATCTGGTTCAATCACTAACTCTGTTTCTTGAAAAATTTGCATTTGTACTCGCTGCTGCAACTGTTCGCCCGCGAGAGAAGGTTCGGCTTGATACAGTTGTACCGAAGCGTGGAAAGCTGCCAGCAACGGCAAGCTGCGGACATCTCCGATGAATATAAAGCCGCCGGGAGCAGTTGCTTTCACCGCACCTTCTAGCACCTGCACGAGATAGTCGATATTTGGGAAATATTGCACGACAGAGTTGAGAATCACCGCGTCAAAAGCTGCTGTCTCTACTCCTTCAAAGTCTGTCGCCATTTTCTGAAGCAGCGTTACATTAGCTAACTCTTGATTTGCCAAGTGCTGCCGAATATAGTTGAGCGAAATAGGTGAAAAGTCTGTGCCGCAATATTGAGTGCAGCGAGGCGCAATTTGGAACAGCAACAAACCTGTGCCGCAGCCAATTTCTAACACTCGGCTAGGCTGCAAAGCTAAAATTTGGGCGGCTTGATTGTTCGCCCAGTCGCGCATCTGTTCTGCTGGGATTGGCTGATTAGTATAACTGCTATTCCAGCCGACAATGTTAAAGGTTGGATCTGACTCAACAGCAGGTTGATTGTAAGTTTCATTGTAGAGCATTTGCCACTGCAAAACCTGTTCGTCCTGCAATTGCATTATTTGGTTTTTTTCGCTGGCAGTGCTATATTCAGGATTCAGGGCAATATAAGCTACTAAACGTTTATCTCCCTGTCCATCTTCCGAAGCTATTGCTACAGTTTGCTGCACGGCCAGATGTTGAGTTAATACTGTCTCGATTTCTCCTAATTCGATGCGGAAACCGCGAATTTTTACTTGTTCGTCAAGGCGTCCCAAAAATTCAAGGTTGCGATCGGCTCTGTAGCGCACTAAGTCGCCGGTTTTGTAAATTCGATCTGCTGAATTTAGTTTAAAAGGATTGACAATAAAGCGCTGTGCGGTTAAATCTGGGCGGTTGAGGTAGCCGCGAGCGAGTCCGTTTCCGCCGATGTACAATTCGCCAACAACGCCCACTGGTACGGGCTGCAAATATTTGTCTAATATGTAGATTTGAGTGTTAGCAATGGGGCGGCCAATTGTCGGGGCGATGTCTGTTTGCTCTGTTACAGGAATATAACCGGAAGTTGTGACGACGGTGTTTTCGGTTGGGCCGTAATTATTTACTAGCTTAAATGGATGGGATTTTAAAGGATGTTGTTGCAGTTTTTCGCCGCCTGTGAGCAAGATTCGTAACGCTGTTGTTTGAGGCCAATCTAATAGCAAAACTTTCTCGGCTAAAGGTGTTGGCAAAAAGCTAATTGTGATTGCTTTTGATACTAACCAGTTTTGCAGTTTTTCAGGATCTCGCCTGATGTCATCTTCTGGAAAGTAGATGCTAGCTCCCGCGGCGAGATAAGGCCAAATTTCCCACCCGCAAGCATCAAAGCCGATCGCTGCTATTTGCGTGGCTCGATCGCCCGCTGACACCCCAAACTCTCTTTGATGCCAAAAAACGAGATTTAACAAGCTCCCGTGCTCAATTTCAACTCCTTTCGGCTTTCCCGTAGAGCCGGAGGTGTAAATCGCGTAAGCCCGATTTTCGGCTGTGACTGCGCTGGTGGGATTGTCGGCGATTTCTTGGGAAATCATCTCCCAGTCTGTGTCTAAACAAACTATCTGTAAATTGGGCGAGCGCAAATTCTCTACCCATTGCTGCTGAGTTAACACAACAGATAATTGAGCGTCTTTTAGCATAAAGCTCGATCGCTCAGCAGGATAGCTCGGATCTAAAATTAAGTAAGCTCCTCCCGCTTTCAGGATACCCAACATCCCCACGATCAGATCGAGCGATCGCCCGCAGCAAAGCCCGACTAAAACTTCCGCCCCAACCCCCATTTTTTGCAGATAACGTGCTAGTTGGTTGCTGCGGAGATTTAGCTCTCCATAGGTGACTCGCTCCTCTCCAAATACCAGCGCCACCGCATCCGGTGTCCGATCGGCCTGCATTTCAAATAGCTGATGAATGCACAAATCTTGCGGATAATCGGCCTGAGTGTTGTTGCATTCAACTAACAAATGATAGCGCTCTTTGGCGCTCAAATATTGCAAATTTGCGATTCGCTGTTCGGGATTTGCAACAATGCTTTCTAACAGAGTTTGAAAATGCCCGAGCATTCGGGTAATCGTAGCTTCATCAAATAAATCGGCGCTGTAAATAACCATGCCGCTGATGCCCTCCGAGCTATCAACCCACAGCTTATTGCTGGGCGATTGGTTGCTTCCCGAGCTGTTGGGCGATCGCTCCCACAAATGAAACTCCAAATCAAACCGCGCTGTACCCACATCTAACTGCTGCGGGCTGAGTGTTAATTCTGGCAATTCTAACCTATTCCCCGGCGCGTTTTGCAGCGCAAACGCCACCTGAAATAAGGGATTTTGGTTCAACGCGCGATCGGGGTGCAGTTCTTCTACTAACTTCTCAAACGGCAAATCTTGGTGAGCGTAAGCTCCTAATGCTACCTCTTTGACTCGATTTAAAAGTTCCCGAAAAGTTGGATTTCCCGACAAATCTGTACGCAGCACCAAACTGTTGACAAAAAACCCGATTAATGCTTCAATTTCACTGCGGTTGCGATTGGCGATCGGCGAACCTACAACAATATCTTCTTGCTGCGCGTAATGGTAAAGCAACGTTTTAAAAGCTGCCAGCATTGTCATAAACAGCGTCACTCCTTCGCGCTGGCTCAACGTTTCTAGAGCCTCGCTCAGTTGTTTTGGCAGTTGCAAAAATTGCCTTTTGCCTCGGTAACTTTGGATTGCTGGCCTGGGTCGATCTGCAGGCAAATTTAGCATAGAAATGCCGTTTAACTGCTGCCGCCAGTAAGCAAGCTGCGTTTCTAAAACCTCCCCTTGCAGCCATTCGCGCTGCCATTTTGCAAAATCAGCATACTGGATCGACAAAGCCGGTAAAGGCGAAGGTTTTTCGCTAGCAAATGCCGTGTAAAGTGCGCCTAATTCCTGAATTAGCACTCCGATAGACCAACCATCGGAGACAATGTGGTGCATATTCAGCATTAGTAAATATTCGGCATCATCTAACTGCAATAATGTGACTCGCAGCAACAAGTCATTGGACAAATTGAAAGAGCGTTGAGCTTCCTCAGCGGTGAGCCTGTTTGCTTCAGTTTGTCGAGATTCCTTTGGCAAGTTTCGCAAGTCCACTACATTAATCGGAAGATGGAAAGCAGCAGCTATTCTCTGAACAGGTTGCCCCGAAACTACTGCTAAAGTCGTGCGTAAAGCTTCGTGGCGGCGCACAATTTCATTGAAGGTTTGTTGCAGCGCCGAAAAATTGAGCGAACCTGTCAAACGCAATGCTGCGGGAACATTATAGAAGGGATTGTTCGGTACTAATTGGTCGAGAAACCACAAGCGCTGCTGTGCAAAGGAAAGCGGTAGATTTCCGTCCCGCCCCATAGGAACAATCGGTGTCGGAGTGAAACTAGAAGTACGATTAGCTGCTTTTAAAAATGAAACAATTTCGGCTTTTTTCTGAGAAATTTTGGCGCGCAGTTCTGGTGTAAGAATTCCTTCGGGAGCGTTGCAGCGTAGGCGAGAGTCCTCAACAAAAACATTAATATCTAGACTGCGAAGGTAAGATAAAAACTCAACTAACTCCACCCTGACAGAATCTCTGGCATTTGGCGATGAACTCGATATTTTTGGATCGGGCATTTTGAGTCATCCTGTCATTACTTGGGCAAATCAATCAAAGAAATTCCACCAGCGCACAAGTTAAGAGCTTAACTTATCGCTTGCTTACTGTGGCCTAACCTGAGTATGATTCTGTGTGAATCCGCAACCCAAATTCTACCCAAGGTTTCAGCTTATGCCGTTCATGCCCTTCAATTTCCTGTTCCTATGGCTGGTGGGACTGCTGTCCATCGGCGTACTTGGCGGAGGTATATACATTCTCTATGAATGGTACATAGGCGAACTTGTAGGGAATTCCTACTTAGTCAGCGGAGTCTTGATGGTTCTTTGGTCTGTTGGTGGCCGCTTTATCAGTTTGCCCCTGTTCCGCCGCCCGGGTGCTGACGAACCGAAGCCGACGCGGACGGGTACGGTGCAGCGGGTAGAGAGGCCTGATGGCACTATTTTACAAGTAGAATTCTACGGCCCAGAGGACGGACAGCCGATTATCCTCTGCCATGGTTGGGGGCCCAACAGTATGGTTTGGTATTACGCGAAACGGCAACTAAGCGATCGCTTCCGAGTGATTGTTTGGGATCTTCCAGGTCTGGGAAAATCCACTCGACCAAAAAACAGCGACTACTCCCTAGAAAAATTTGCCCGCGATCTCGAAGCCGTCATTGCCATAGCAGGAAATAAACCTGTTATCCTACTCGGACACAGCATAGGCGGCATGATTTGTCTAACATTCAGTCGGCTTTTCCCAGAACTTCTCGGTAGTCGAGTAGCTGGTTTAATTCTGGTAGATACGACTTATACTAATCCTCTCAAAACCGCTATTTTTAGCGGTTTATGGCGCGCTTTGCAGAAGCCGCTGCTCCAACCTCTACTCTATCTCACCATAGCTCTTGAACCTATTATGTGGGGAATGACTTGGCTGAGCTATCTCAATGGTTCACTGTACATCAGTGTAGAAGTATCGGGATTTAAAGGCACTGAAACGCGCGGTCAATTAGATTTTTCAGCTTTCTTATCAGCCTTGGGTTCTCCCGGCGTTCTCGCTCGCGGCACACTGGGAATGCTCAAATTTGAGGAAACAAAAACTTTGCCATCAATTGACATTCCTGTGTTGGTGATATGCGGCGATTCAGATATCGCCACTACCCCCCCAGCTAGCCTGCGGATGAAAGCAGAATTACCTCAAGCAGAGCTAGTTACTATACCGAAAGGAGGACACATGGCATTAATTGAGCATAACCAGCAGTTTGCAGAAGCTGTCAGGGCTTTCTGCACTGAAATTTCGTGACTAAAAATGTGAGTTAAAATCTTGTAGGTTCTGGCTGGGCCGGCCTTAAAATTCGGCGTTGCACAATTTGATGATGATTCTTGTGGGGTGTCCCGCCTGCTGTGAAAATACACGCCTTCGGGCGACAAACTGAGACTAAACGAAGCCAGCATCAGTGTTATGAATCGCCAAACTCGTATGAAGGTTATTTTGCTCTGCCTCCTAATAGTAATAATGTGAGGAGTTCGTGAGGTAGATATATCTCTGATTTGTCAATCCCGAAAGGCGTTGTTTCGCATCAGGAAGGCTTAAAGATAGCGGGTGTAGAGCGATCGCCTTTGCTGAAGCGCTTCCTCTGTGAATCAGCTCAAAATGTGGACTGTGGATTCATCATTTTATAGCCTATTTTTCTTCTTAGTCTTAATGCCCCGAACTAAAGAAGAACTTTAGGTAAATTGATAATAAAGCTTGTCCCCTTGCCCTCTGCACTTTCAACCGCAAGTGTCCCTTTATGGGCTTCAGTAATACTCTTTGCTAAAAATAATCCTAATCCCCAGCCGGTTTGCTCCTCGGCAGAAATGGTTCGACGAAATTGTTGAAATAGGATGGATTGAGCGTCTAGGGCGATCGGCTCGCCTTCATTATGGATAGTAAGGCTGATCTGCGTTTCAGTTTGCTGGAGCGTGAGTGTAATCGGCGTACTAGCACTACCATATTTCACAGCGTTAACTGCTAAATTTTCAATCACCCGCCGTATTTCTTTACGGCTGCAAACAGTCCTCATATCAGAATTAGAGACTACAACAAACCGCTCTCCATAAGCGAAGCTCAAATCTTCTACCACCTCTTGGACTAGCATCACAAAATCGCATTCTTCAAATTCAATCTTTAAGCTCTGCCCTGCCCGCAGCCGACTCGCATCAAGCAGATTTTGAATCATCGAATCCAGCCGATTGATCGCACTGAGCATCCTCGCCGCCACATCCACATGGCTGTCTCCTCGTTCAAGCCGCCGCAGAGTTAGTTGAGTTCCCATTTTTACTACATTGATGGGATTTCTGAGGTCGTGAGTTAGCGTCACCATAAATAGTTCTTGAATATCTCGCAGCGTTTCCGAGAATTGAGTGGCAGCATCATTAACGGCTTGCTCAATGGAGCCGATAATAATATCTCGATCCTCCACTCCTAAAGGTGCTTCTTCTTCTAAAACTTGAAATATTACTTGACGGAGGAGCTGATACTCGAAAATGAGTTCACTAATAGAATAGTCAGCATATCCCGCCCGTTCATGCCCATGCAGCTTGCCAATCCGCGTACTTTCTACCTCGTCGGCGGTGATTCGGCCAGGTGTCCTGACAATTCTGTTGGAGAGTTCATCTACCAGTTGGTTTAAGTACAGAGGTAGGGAATTTTGCAAAACAAGAGAATTTTGATGCGTGGATGCACCCACTTCATCACGCGCCCGCTTCTCCCACACCCGCATAATTTTTTCAGAATTTTGTTTAAGACGGTCAGACGCTTGGTTGGACATCGTTTCTGATTTTCTTGATGACTGGTTGTTGAGAGAACATTTTCTCCCTTATTTATAATGCCCCGCCAGCAATCTTGCAAGTATATAGGCAGCATCAGCCTTTAGGAGGTTAGCAAGTAACAGGTCTAAATCTCCTCCTGAAGCAGGCTTGAATATCAGTTCCCATTGCGGTAATTTCTACCGACAGGGCTTGAATAGATTTTGCACTGGTTAGTTATGCTTCCTCATTCTCGCCATTCTGACCGAAAGCATCCAGGATACAAGCCCCCGGATTCATCCGTGAAGAAATAAAAAACCTCTATCCGATAAACAAGCCCCCGAATTTATCCGTGGGGTCAATCTAAAATCTAAAATCTAAAATCTAAAATCGATTGACTCACCAATAAATTTGATTCCAAAATTTTAGATAAAGACGAGCCAAATGGTGATGCCATAGCTTCTAGTAGAGGATTCAGTCCCAATATTATCTCAACATTTAGATGTCAAATATTACATCTGTTGGGGTTCTATTCCTCTGGTTTCCTGTCGCCAATTTGATTGCACTTAGACACACACTTTTTAGGAGCATCTCATATTTGTAAAAACACTTCTTCTGGCTTCTTCCTTCTTCCTTTTTCCTTCTTCCTCCTGCCTCCTGCCTCAAAACTCCAATTTCTAGCTTGGCTCCAAAAGTGAGATGCTCCCCACTTTTGGACGGTCATTCCCGAAAACAATCAAAATCATCCCGCAATTATGTAAGGCCTTAAAATTCCACATCTTCTCGCTCACTTTCGTCTGTTCTGGGAGTATCCAAACCAGTCGCGGCCCAGCGCATTGTTTCAATGTATTTTGCCAGACTCGCCACAGTCGGGGCCTCAAACAAATTGCTGACCGGTAACTCAACTTGCAAAGCGTCTCGGATGCGAGAAATCAACTGAGTTGCTAGCAGAGAATGCCCCCCTAGTTCAAAGAAATTATCGTAGATACTAACCTGCTGTTTTCCCAAAACCTTAGCCCAAATTTTTCCCAGCATTTCTTCGAGATCAGTGCGAGGCGCTACATAATTTTCTGTTAGATCCTCGCTGTCTGTATCTATATCAGGCAAGGCGCGGCGGTCTACTTTACCATTAGGCGTCAGTGGCAGATTCTCCAACACTGCATAAGTTGCAGGAACCATATATCCTGGTAACTTTTCTTTCAAAAATTGCCGCAATTCACTTGACTTGAGATTGTGAATCTCTGATTTTTCATTAATGCCGTCAGGAATAACATAAGCTACCAAATGTTTATCGTCTGGGATGTCTTCCTTCACAATTACTACTGCTTGGCGCACTTGTGGATGCTGGCACAAAGCCGCTTCAATTTCTCCCAATTCGATGCGGTAGCCGCGAATTTTTACTTGGTCGTCTATGCGACCTAAAAACTCGATGTTGCCGTCAGCCCAATAGCGGCCTAAATCACCTGTTTTATAAAGGCTAGAACCAGGTTTATTGCTAAAAGGATTAGGAATGAATGCAGGCGCAGTTAAATCAGGCTGGTTGAGGTAGCCTTTCGCCAGTCCGTCACCGCCGAGGTACAATTGACCTATAACACCGATCGCCACCGGCTGCAAATCCGCATCGAGGAGATAAATTTGCGTGTTGGCGATCGGGCGGCCGATGGGGATAGATGTTGCAGTTTCGGGTACGTCTTGCACGCAGTAATAAGCCGAAAATGTGGTATTTTCTGTAGGCCCGTAAACGTGAATTAATTGAGTGGTTTGCGCCTGTTTTAGAACTTTTTTAACCCATCTCATATCGACCGCTTCTCCGCCAAACAGCAAGCAGCGCAGCGAATTAAAAGCTTGCGGTAAAACTCTAGCAATTTGTTGAAATAAGGCCGTTGTTAAAAACAAAACGGTGATGCCTTGTTGGCGCAGTTCTAAGGCTAAATCGTGAGGCGAAAGGGTAATATTTGTGCTAATTCCCACGAGTTGAGCGCCGTTAAGCAAGGCTCCCCAAATCTCGAATGTGGCTGCATCGAATGAAGCGTTTGATGCTTGGGCAATTTTATCGGTAGGTTCTATTTTTATATAGTTTGTGTTGAGTACCAGCCGATTTACTGCTTTGTGGGTGACAGCAACTCCCTTGGGTTTTCCTGTGGAGCCAGATGTGTAAATAACGTAAGCTAGGTTGTCTGCTGTTACGGTGTTGGCGGGATTTTCAGCGCTTTCTTTGGCTATGTGTTCCCAATCGCGATCGAAGTAAATCACCGAGTTTGAGAAGTCTCGGAAATTCTCAATCAATTTATCTTGAATTAGCAAGACTTTAACTTGAGCATCTTCCAGCATCAAGTTTAGCCGATCGCGCGGATAGCTCGGATCTAACGGTAGATAGACTCCTCCCGCTTTCAGTATAGCCAACATCCCGACAATTAGGTCGATCGATCGCTCTGCACAAAGCCCCACTAAAACCTCCGCCCCCACGCCCATTTTTTGCAGGTAGCGCGCCAGTTGGTTGCTGCGACTGTTGAGTTCTCTGTAAGTCAGGTGCTGGCTGTCGAAAGTTAGGGCAACATCCTCCAGATGCTGCAGGGCTCGCTCTTCAAATAACTGATGAATGCACTTATCTTGAGGATAATCTGTCCGAGTATCGTTCCATTCTCTGAATAATTGATTCACTTCATCCTCGCTCAATAAAGGTAAGTTAGCAATTCCTTGTTCTGGATTAGCAACAATGCTTTCCAGCAGCGTTTTAAAATGCCTCAGCATTCGGGCGATCGTAACTTCATCAAATAAATCCGTATTGTACACAGCTAAGCCTCTGAGCCCTTCCGAATCTTCCCAATGTTCGCCGTATCTGCTCCTAAAATTATCGGAAGCTTCCCACAAATACAGCTCTAAATCAAAGCGCGTTGTTTGAGTCTCCAAAGGAAAAGAGCTCAACTTTAATCCTGGCAATTCTAGCTCGTCCAGCGGCACATTTTGCAGCCCGAATACCACCTGAAACAGCGGGTGGCGATTCAACGATCGCTCTGGGTGCAATTCCTCGACGAGCTTCTCAAAAGGCACATCTTGGTGAGCATAAGCTCCCAGGGTTACTTCCCGCACCCGGCTCAAAAAATCTCGAAATGTCGGGTTTCCTGAGCAGTCTGTTCGCAGCACTAAAGTATTGACAAAAAAACCGATTAATGCTTCTATTTCGCTGCGGTTGCGATTGGCGATCGGCGAACCTACCACAATATCTTCTTGTTGTGAGTAACGGTAAAGCAAAGTTTGAAATGCTGCGAGGACTGTCATAAATAAAGTCGCTCCTTCTCGCTGCGAGAGCGCTACAAGTGCGTCCTTCAAGTTTTTTGGCAGTTCTAAATATTGAGTTTTTCCGCGATAATTTTGCATAGCTGGTGCAGGGCGATCGGTCGGCAAATTTAACACAGAAATCCCGTGCAATTGCTGCTGCCAATAAGCTAGCTGAGTTTCTAATACTTCACCTTGCAGCCATTCGCGCTGCCATTCGGCAAAATCGGCATATTGAAGTGATAATTCTGGGAGGGGAGATGGCTGTTGATTTATCAAAGCTGTATAGATAGCCTCCAGTTCTCGAATTAGCACACCGATCGACCAATCATCGGAGGCGATGTGGTGCATATTTAGCAATAGAATATGCTCGGTTTCTGTCAGCCGCAGGATGGTGACTCGCATCAGCGGCCCGGTGGATAAATTGAAAGGGCGAAGAGATTCTGCTGCGGAGAGTTTCTTTGCTTCTGTGTGGCGTTGTTCTGGGGGCAAATGTTGCAGTTCTAATAGTTTTAAATTAGTCTTGAAAGCGGGAGAGATTATCTGCACTGGTTGACCTGATACCGCTGCAAAAGTGGTTCGCAAAGTTTCGTGTCGCTGCACTATTTCGTTGAAGGTTTGCTCTAAGGCTGTTAAGTTGAGGGAACCAGTTAAGCGCAGTGCTGTTACTACATTATAGAAAGGGTTTTCCGGTGTGAATTGGTCGAGAAACCACAAGCGCTGCTGGGCAAATGAGGCGGGAAAGACAAAGACTTCGGCTTCTGAGGAAATATTCAGTTTTTGTCGATCGCTTGTAAAGGAATTGTCATAAATTTCGGATACCATATCAGTTGCTCTTGGGGGATGGGATGTGTTAATTTTTTGATGCGCGGGGTGGCTTTTTGACGGTGCGATCGCCTCTTAAAACTTTCGCGAGCAAAAGATCGGAACTGTTAAAATCATAAACCTGGGTGCGGGAGTGCGCGAGAAAGGCGGACAAAAGAAACCGGATTTCTCACCGCAGGATCAAGTTATCCGTTGAGGGGCTAGGAGTGCCACCCCCCAATCAAATTTAGTCGCCCAACTGAGTCTTAGGCTTGTGATTCGGGTGCCATCGGGTGAGTTAGATGCGAGAATTACCGGGAGCAATCCGTGGAGAGGTCAAGCTGTAGTATGATTTCTAATTGCACAAAGTGTTCTTGGGGGGATTCCCTGCGGGATAGCTTTGCTTCACGCAATTTTCTCACATTTCTAGCTTAGCGACTACTATTGATTCAACAGTGTCCGCAATCTTTTAGATCAACTCACTAAAACTTGCGGCCTGATTTGTCAAAATACTTAAGAACACTGAACGTGCAGTTTAAATTAGAGGTTATAGGCTAATGGCGCAGCGGAACGTATACTCGTCAAAGGACGAGCCAGAGGATGCACAATCAGCAGAAGAAGTCCTCCACTCAGTAATGCAAGAACTGGACGCTTTGCATCAAAATGTCAAAGGCCAGTTAAATCAAGACATTACTCGGCTGCAAACTGAAAAAAATCACCTGATTGAAGATATTGAAGACCTCCGGGAGCAATATCGGAAATTGCAGTCTCAGCAGATGGAATCTCTGTCGGGGCGATACATTCAGCAGCAGCAATTGTGGCTGAAGCAGTTGGCTCAAGTTTTGGCTCACAATTTGCAAGATTTGTTGGTGCAGCGGTTCAACGAACTCAGCGCTAACTCGGGACATTCTCTTAGCAGCCCGATTCCCAGCGGCGAGTTCCCGATACCCCTGCCACCGAGCAACTACGACGAACGAGCCTCGGAGTTGTTGGCGGCGCTGGATGAAAGGATCGATCGCAGTTTCCAGATGCTGGAACAAGATTTAACCAGTTACGAAAGCGAGCTTTCCGTGCGGCTCAACAACATGAAAACCCTGGAAATGCAAGGGGAAGAGCTGTTACAAAATCTCGTAAACCGCATCAGGGAAGAACTCGAATCAGAAGAAGCATATCTTGACAATCCTTTCGATGCTCAAGATTCCTATCCCGATGAATCAACTAATTCTGTTAATTCTGTCCGCCCGCAATTTCTGCAGCCAACACCTGTGGAAACGCCGCGAGAACCGCTGCCCCAGCCTTCTTCAGCGCCTGCTGCAACTGTTAAAGCATCTTCTCAAGTACAGACAGGTTTGGTGCTAGCTTTGTCTTCGGCGGTGGTATTGTCGCTGTTTAATGTTTGTTTAAGAATTCTGATTAAAGGCAAAAACCCTCGGATGGTTTTTGGGTGGTTTGAATTTCCGGGGGTGGTGACTCCAGGTTTTGGAAATTCTTTGTTGATTTTGTTGATGCGGCTGATCGTGGTGATGGCTTTGATGCCGATATTGGCGACATTTCTGTATCCTTCTGTATGGAAAGATATTAGACGGTTGTTCGAGTCGGGCGATCGAGCTTTGTGGAGTAAAGTTTTAGGAAGCGCATTTTTTCTGTTTTTGTCTCAGGTTTTGATTTATTTGGCGATCGGCAATATTCCAGCGGGGATTGCGATTACGATTTTCTTTATTTATCCGATCGTCACCGTACTAGGTTCTTGGATCTTGTTTGGTTCTCGCCCCACCAGAGTCGGCTTTTTTGCGATCTTCGGGATTACCGTAGGTCTGATTTTAGCTGGGTTGCCGAGTTTTGCGGCCCAAGCTCCAGGCGGCGGCAATGTCGGGGTGGGAGTCACGGCTGCACTGGCTTCTGGGATTACCTTTGCAGGTTACGTATTGCTGACGCAAATGGCCGCGGGCAAGCTGCACCCAATTCCTTTTAGTTTAGTTAATTTTGCCGCGATTTTTGTATTTTCTGCCCTGAGTTTGTGGGTGCCACTGTCGGACAATTTTGCTCCTAACATCGACCCAGATGTTTGGCCTGGTTTGATTTTGGGAGGCGTTGTTTTAGGGGTGCTGACGCTGTTTAGCTATCTTTTGAATAATTTTGCCATCCGCTTTGCGGGAGCCGCCTTAGCGTCCGTAATTGGCACTTTGGGGCCGGCGATGACCGCACTTTTTGCGTTTATAATTATCAATGAGAAGTTGCAGCCTGTGGCAATTCTTGGCATGGCTGTGGTGACATTAAGCGTGGCTGCTATGAGTGTGGAACGCATAATGGCTCCTCAGAAGAAGGCTAGTTAATATCAATTCCGGTTGCACCGTCCGTGATTGTTGACTGTTGACTGTTGACTGTTGACTGGCGGGTCGAAAAACTGAATGATTGAGTGTTAACTGTTGACTCGATTTTATTATTCCGATGCAACCGGAAACGATATAAGGCAAGAATTTGGGCGATCGCCCATTCCAAAACCCGGTTTCTTCAAGAAACCGGGTTTCTCTATGCCGAGACAATATAAATAGGCTTATTGCATAAATCTTTGATTGATAGGGAAACCGCAGAGGCATTTCAAGATAAGAGAACGAATGCCTACAATTGGAGTCTAAACAACAGAAAGAACCACTCGAAAACCCACAATACTAGCCTTACAATCCGGCTGATATCTGAGGCGGCACGCGCTGCGACAATTCGGAGGATGATCGTTCCAAGAACCCCCCCGCAACAACCTCAGCGAAGAGTCCCCGTCAGACTCCCAAACGCTACCATCAGCAGGCGCACCGTTATAATTATTGTGCCAAGAATCCCCGCACCATTCCCAAACATTTCCGTGGAAATCGTACAATCCAAAAGCATTAGGTTTAAAACTGCCAACATCTGTCGTTTGAAAGCGATAAACTCCCTTCGACGCATCAGCGTAATTAGAATTTCCGTTGTAATTGGCTAACTCGCTGGTAATCGTTTCCCCAAAGTGAAACGGCCCCGTAGTTTGCCCCCGGCAAGCATATTCCCATTGGGCTTCGCTAGGTAAGCGGTAATTCTTACCCGTTTTGCGAGAAACTCGATCGCAAAACTCCACTGCCTCGTACCAAGATACATTTTCTATAGGTCGATTTGCACCTTTAAAACGGGCAGCATCGGGATTGAGAAATATTTTAATTTCTGGCAGCGCCGCCACTGCTTTCCACTGGGCCTGAGTGACTGGAAATTTGCTAATATAGAAAGATCCTAAAGTTACTGGGTGCTGCGGTTTTTCGTCGCTGTCACCCCGATTTTTTGGGGAACCCATGAGGAAAGTACCGCCAGGAACCGATACCATTTCCAGCACTGTACTGCTACCAAGATGTTCTTCAAAAAAACGCGCTTTGCCGCTTTTAACATTAGTTTGCTGCCCGCGCTTGTCTACTGTCACTACCTGAAATTCAAAAGTGCTTTTGACAGCCGGAATTCTCTGCGATGCCTTGTTATGAGGCGGATTGGTGTTGGATTTTCCCCTGGGATTGACAGAGATATTGCTGTTGATTTGCCCGCTTTGATTGAGCGGGGTATTGATGGCAAGTTGTCCTCCCTTTGTCCGAAAAGAATTTAGAGCAAGTTGTCCTCCATTGGCACAATGGGGTTGGGGAGGTAAAGAATAGAGATTTAAAGCTTTGATTACTTCATCAGCAGATTGATATCTATTTTTGAGATAATCTTCACTTAACTTATCTAAAATTTTTGTCAACTCGCTGCTGACTTTTGTGCTGGCGGGCAACCGTTCTCTCCAAACCCAGCCGCCGTTTATGGGGTCATAAAGGTCATCGGAACCGTCAACTTTTGGCAAACATTGAGTTAGCAGTCTGAGGCAAGTTATTCCTAAACTGTACAAATCGCTTCCGGGGAAAACTTGACCGCGCATTTGTTCTATGGGCGAATATCCGGGCGTTCCTACCGTTGTGCCTACTTTGCTCATCAGCGAGCCCGTCACTTGTTTGGAAATGCCGAAATCTATCAAAACTAACTCTCCGCGCCCTCCTCTTCGGAAAGCTGAATTGCGAAAATTTCCCGGCTTTGGCAGGGATGAGCTAACAGAGGTGCGGCGGCGCATGATATTCTCAAGTTTGATGTCTCGGTGAATGACATTGCGATCGTGCACAAATTTCAAAATCGGCAGTACATCTGCGAGTAACTGCCAAATTTTTTCTTCGCTAAAAACACCCTGCTGAGTTAATTCTGCTAGTAAAGTTTGCCCCTCAATCAACTCTTGTACTAAATAAAGTCGCTTGTCTTGCTCAAAATAAGCAATTAATCGAGGAATTTGGGGATGTTCGCCGAGTTCGTAAAGTCGTTTTGCTTCTTGCTTAAACAATTCTGCGGCTTTTTCAAGTGCTGAGGTTCCTTGAAATTGGGGTACAAACTGCTTGATTACGCAGGGATCGTCCATGCGATCAGTATCTACCGCTTCATAAGTTCTGCCAAATCCCCCTTCGCCCAACAGTCGAATCACGCGGTAGCGATTTCTGAATAAAGGGTTGAGGCCTTGCGCTCCGCAACTTTGACAGAATTTAGAATTGTCGGGATTGAAAGGATGGGAGCAACTTGGATTAGAACAGTAGAACATATCTGGGAAGAAATGATCTGGTTAAGGTTATGATATATCTTTTCGGCTTCCTGATGGAAGATTAACAATTAATAATGGGTTATTGACAATTGACCGTAGGGAGGGGATTACCCGCCGCTTGTATGACCCCAAGGGAGAAAGTAGAAGGCAGAATTTAAAACGCCAATTAATCCAAAGAAAGCGATTTGAGGGGCAAAAACTGCCAGCGCGATCGACTGATTTTAGCAACCCGCTTACCGCCGATATTCGTCTGGGGATATTGGTAATTCCTTTATAGAGGCTAGTATAGTACAGCTTGGCGATCGCCCAAACCAAAAAGCGATCGCACTCAAAGAACTATCCGACTAGAAACTAAGAAAGCGATTTCAATAACCAATTCAATCGCTTCATGGCGGCGTAATAATTCTACAAGCTCGATAGTCTTTAAAGGCGATCGGGGTAATTTTAACCTTAAATGTCAGATGTATGCTGCTTTTACCAATTTGGTAGTACCGCTAAATAACTTTATTTTTGAATACTTTGACTACGAAAATAATTGATAAAAACAGACCACAGCATGATACTGCCACTATTGTTTCGGTGATATTTGGTGATATAAATATGATAAATCCCTGCTCTTTAATCAAGGCAGAGAAGCTTGAGACACAAAAGGGCATGAGATATAACCTGAATGTCTGCCAATGATCTCTTTTGCCTTTACTAGCAGAAACACTTAGGATCAGACCCGTACCGATTACAACACTTATACCCAGTGAATTAATCCATATCTTAACCGAAGGATCGAAATGAAAACAAACTACTACCACATACCAAATGAGATAGCACCAGAGAATAGCTTTATCTAATTTGATTTCATAAAGATATTGTATCAACCATTTCATAGCTCTAAAAAGGCTTTTACATTTTTAACTTTTTTGATAAATACAACCCGGTGGATTGAATAATTAGGGATGGACAGTAAAAGAGTTTTCTAACGAGACAAGTTGATACCCCGCATCGGCTGGTAAGACAACTGAGATAAAAACCAATGGCTGATCACCGTTGTTGAATACTCCATGTACACATCCGGTATGAGCGACTACAACATCCCCAGCAGCGATCGACTTCGTAGTGCCTGCTTTATCCAAATAGTAGTCTCCCTTCCCGCTTAAAACAGTCCAAGTGTCTTGCCCGTTGGGATGGGTGTGCGCGGGGATTGCCTGACCTGGCTTGATATACCAAGCGACAACGACAGCATCCTTAGATTCGGTAACGATCGAACGAACAGGCTCTCCATCACTCGGTTGAAAAAATTTAGAACTGCTGAATATCCTAGTTCTACTCATCTTTGCATTACTCTTTGAAAAAGTTATCAAGAGCGATCGTCTCACCGATCGCCTGCAAAGAACTGTCTCACCGATAACTTTACGGAAAAAAGTTTCCCTGATTTGTCTCGATCACCCCAAAAAAATAAAACACCCTCAAACTAATTTAAAAATCGTGGTTTGGGGGTTTTCTTCCTAAAACCCGATCGAATCACAACTTGCAAGCAGCTCGATCGCCCTTGACAAAGATCGCACTCTTCGTATAACAATAAGACTAGAAACCCCAAGAGCGATCGCACCGAATTAAAGAGCGATCGCCCGCAGGTAATTTTGAAGTATTGGGTATTGAGTATTGCGATCGCTAGCTAAAGTCACATTAAACTCACATCTTGCACCATTCTCAAGAACAGGCCAGATGCCTGTTCCACAAAGAGTGAATTGTCTTGTGGAACAGGCATCTTGCCTGTTCATAAAAAGCTTATAGAGAAGGGTGCAACATCTCAGATTAAACAAAGTGAAAAGACTCAATAGAGTCAGTTTCAACTGAGATATTGCACAATTCTCGCTTAACAGGCTTTTCGGCCTCTTCCACAAAAAGTGACTTTTTTTGTGGGCAGTTGCTCTTCTAGCCCGCCCATGAAAGACTTATTGCAACTGGTGCAAGATATCAGTTCTAATGAGTTGTTGTGATCAAGAGTGCGATCGCTAGCAACCTCAACTAATTGCCTCAATCTTTCATCGCTACATCAGCTCGATCTGAGAATTTTCATCACTAGAAGGAAAGACTAGGTATTTGTTTTTTTATTGAGTGTAAAAATTGCAATTGTATCACAATAGGATTACCCCTATCTGCTTGTTATGGAAATAGATCGTGTGCCATTTCTGAATCGCCTCCGGCGCACCATGTCCTCTGCGGAAGCTGGGGGGTTTAGTGTGGTTGGATATCTGATGTGGTTTAACTTAGCGCCGTCGATGCAAGCAGAAATTGGCTCCGCATCGCTGTTGGTTTGGATTCCTGGTGTTATCGTCGGAATTCTGTTTAACCTTCAAGTTCAGAGTTTGGGTGAGAAATATCCAGATGTATCTGGAGGAACACCAAATTACATCACGCGATTGCTCCATCGTTACCCTGCCCTTTCCCGCTACTTGGGGATTGCCTACTTCTTGGGGTGGGTTTCCTTTCCGCCCATTAATGCGATCGTCATCACAGATTTGCTTCAATTCCATTTACAACCAATGGGGCTGAATATTCCAGAAAAAGTGTTTGAGATTGGTTTTACTGCGATCGCTTACTTTTTAGCATTCAGTGGCACCCGCGCCGTCGCTATTCTGCACCTCTTTTTTATCTTTCCTTCGATCGGCTTTTTATTCCTCTTTTGCGTTCAGGGTTTAGGCTGGCTTGCCTTTTCGCCCCAAAGCCCCGGACTGTTGCCCAGCAGCATTGATGCCATCAGTGTCAAGGACTGGCTCAAATGGTACTTGTTTGCCGCTTATAGCTTCTATGGCTGCGATACAGCTTCATCCTTTGTAGCAGACAGTGTGCGCCCAAAAGACACCCTCAAGGCGCTGTCTTGCGTTGCTTGGTTCATGCCTCTGGTGTTTGTGGGTGGCACTTTAGTGTTGGTGCAGTTGGCAACCGCTGCAGGTTTAGAAGGCAATTTGTACAGCAAATTCCTGGTGGCTGCCAAGCCTTTCTGGGGAGACGCTGCCCCTGTCATAGTCACTTTGCTGGTTGCGGCTAGCTGTTTGTTGGGTTCTGCGACTAGCGTTTGCAATACGCCCCGCATCCTTTTCCAACTCGCGCAGGATGGGCTGTTGTCTCCAGTGTTTGGCGCAGTGTCCCGTCGAGGTTCCCTAGAACCCGCGCTGCTGCTAACCTTTATCTGTAGTTTAGGATTTTTAGTATGGGGCAACACCACTCGAATTGTCGTGGTGTCAGGGGTGAGTTTTTTCATTTCTATCATGGGGTTGCACTTGGGGCTGTGGATGCAGCGCAACGATCCAGTCGTGCGTTGGGGGCGGCTATCCTTAGCGTTACTGGTAGTGGAGTTCATTTCCCTGGTGGTGGGTGGCATTAGCTGGGGATGGATGGATTTTGGTCTGGGATTGCTGTTGCCGTTAGTAGTGATAGCGATCGACGCTGCGATTCTGCGGATTCCTTGGGCATCTTTGGATTTACCGTGGTGGGATCGACTCCATGCCAAGCCAGTAACTGCTCCTAAAAATGAATACTTTGTGGTGCTTCAGGTCGCAATTTTGATTGCGCTGATTTGTGGTACAGCGACGATCACTTGGCTGATTCGCTCCTGGCTGCGGGTAGAAGCCGGAACCAACAATCCCTATCTGCTGATTATTGTGTTGATGACGCTGGCATTTGTGGGAGTAGCGATTGCTTGCTGGACAACTCTGCCCCAAGTTGCTGCGATCGAAGAACTAGCAATCTCCTCGACCGCGCAAGCAAAAGAACTGGAGACGACCCTAAACGAACTGAAAAAAGCTCAGATGCACGTTATCCAAAGCGAAAAAATGTCTAGCTTGGGACAGTTGGTTGCGGGAATTGCCCATGAAATTAATAACCCGGTCAACTTCATCCACGGTAATCTTACCCACCTGGACGAATATACCCAAAATCTGCTGCAGATGATCGAACTCTATCAACAGCGGCATCCCAGCAACGATCCAGAGGTGCAAGCAATGGCAGAGGAAATCGATTTGGAATTCCTCACTGAAGATATCCAAAAGATAATTTCATCTATAAGGGTAGGAACCGAGCGAATTCGCGGTATTGTCGTCTCGTTGCGAAACTTTTCTCGTATGGATGAAGCAGACTTCAAATATGTTGATATTCATGACGGAATTGAAAGTACATTGCTGATTTTGCAACACCGGCTCAAAGATAAACCAGAGTGTCCAAGCGTGGTAACGATCAAAGACTATGGCAATTTGCCGAAGGTGGAATGTTTCCCCGGACAACTCAATCAGGTATTCATGAATATTTTGGTCAATGCCCTGGATGCCCTAGATGAGATGAATACCAAACGCTCCTATCAGGAGCTTAAAGACACCCCGAACCAGATTAGGATTCGGACTTCTGCGATCGACAATCAATGGGTGGAGGTGGCGATCGCTGACAACGGAATTGGTATGCCAGACTCAGTGAAGCAGCGCATTTTTGACCCCTTTTTTACCACCAAAGCCATCGGTAAAGGTACGGGTTTGGGGATGTCTATTAGTTATCAAATCATTACTGAAAAGCATCGCGGTAACATCCAGTGTTTTTCTACACCTGGCTCAGGCACCGAGTTTGTGATTCAGATACCCATTCGGCAACAGACAATTTCAGCACTCCCGATCCCTGAATCTTAACCACTTCGCGTTCAGTGCAGCCCTTAAACCATCTGAGGCGCTACAATAATCGATCGGGGTGTCAATTACGGCCAACTGCTCGATCTGAAGCCGTAAGAATCTTAGAAGCGCGATCGCTTAAACAAAAATCGCAATTTTCGCAGAACAAAGACGCTAGAAACCCCAAGAGCGATCGCAGCGAATTGAAGAGCGCTCGCCCGCCGGTAATTTTAAAGTATCGGGTATTGCGATCGAGTGGGGGAAACTACAATTCATCAAATGAATGATTACAATCGACTTCTTAAAAAAGTAGGCTAAGCGATCGCGACCTGTACACTATTAAGAGCAACGATCGCGCCCGGTCGAAGTGCTGCAAATATGTTGTAGTACAATATATAATCCTAAGTTGGAATAATTAAGGCTGAGACCGATAATCCGCTACTAAAATGTAAAAAACCTACATTCTCAAAACTTGAAGCGTCTGTCTTGAAGCGTCTATGCCGAGTACGTCTAGCTGAGATGTTGCACCATTGTCAATTACTTGTTTAGGAACAGGCTTTCCGGCCTTTTCCACAAGAGATGAATTTTATTGTGGAACAGGCCGGAAAGCCTGTTAAGCGAGAATGGTGCAACATCTCAGTCTAGAGAACTTTAAACAGATGCTTTAGGTAGTGCGATCGCATAATTTATCTGGAGGCGCTTGGACAAGCGCCAATTCTTGCTTCTCCAACTTTAGCACAGGTATTATAGTTATAATTAAACATTCGACCCTGAGGCAATTTAGCATTGAATGAGCGGAGAAAATATTGCCACTTGTTAACAATCTGATTTCCTGATCGTTTCATTTTGCCCTACAGGCGATCGAACATCGCCGTCTAAGATTCCCATCCATCAAATCCCGACCTGAATAATCGAACTCATCGAAAAAACGAATATGACAACCACGCTGCCCGCTTACAAACTCTTATCGTTGCCCATTCATGAAGGTGTCAATACAGTTATTTATCGCGGGGTTAGGGAGTCCGACCTAACTCCTGTTATAGTAAAAACCCTCAAAGCCGAGTATCCCACAATAGAAGAAATAGCACGATTGAGGCATGAATATAAAATTCTCAAAACTCTGGATCTAGCCGGGATTATCAAAGCTTACTCTTTAGAAAAGCATAATAACGGTCTGGCGCTGATATTAGAAGATTTTGGGGGGGACTCCCTGAAAAACCTAATCGCAGCTAAAAACCTTGAAATAAGCGAATTTTTGACTATAGCAATTCATCTTGCCGAAACTCTAGCTCAACTGCATGAAAATAAGATTATTCATAAAGATATTAAACCGCAGAATATCATTATCAATTTTACAACAAATCAAATTAAAATCATCGATTTTAGCATTTCCACGTACTTAGAGCGAGAAAACCAGGTTCTCAGCAGTCCCAACTTGCTAGAAGGCACTGTCGCCTATATGTCCCCAGAGCAAACTGGGCGCATGAATCGCTCAATTGACTACCGCACCGACTTTTACTCATTAGGTGTCACCTTTTATGAAATTCTGACGGGACAGCTACCACATCAAGCCACCGACATCCTAGAATTAATTCACTGCCATATCGCTAAAAGACCAGTGCCACCCCATCAGCACATCGGTGAGATTCCCGAAGCGATTTCTGACATTGTAATGAAATTATTAGCCAAAACTGCGGAAGACAGATACCAAAGCGCTAGGGGACTAAAAGCTGACCTAGAAATATGCCGTCATCAACTGCAAACGCAGGGAAAAATTGACAACTTTCCAATTGGTAAGAGGGATAAATTTGGACAATTTATCATCCCGCAAAAACTCTATGGCCGCGAGCAAGAAGTAGCCACTTTGATGGCAGCTTTTGAGCGAGTCTCCGGCGGAAACAGCGAACTGATGCTAGTGAGCGGTTACTCAGGGATTGGCAAATCTTCTTTAGTTAATGAAGTTCAAAAACCCATTCTCCGGCAGCGTGGCTATTTTATCTCCGGTAAATTTGACCAATTAAAGCGAAATATTCCTTATGCTTCTTTGATTCAAGCTTTCGCCGGCTTGATGCGGCATCTGTTAACAGAAAGTTCAGAAAAACTAGCCATTTGGAAAGAGCAACTCTTAGAAGCTTTAGGCTCAAATGGCCAAGTCCTAGTAGATGTCATTCCCGAAGTCGAACTGATTGTCGGCCCTCAAGAACCTGTTCCGCAATTGGGGGCCTTTGAATCCCAGAATCGCTTTAATCGCGTGTTTAAAGAATTCATTCATGTATTTACTAAACCCTCACACCCGCTCGTCGTATTTTTGGATGACTTACAGTGGGCAGATTCGGCATCGCTCAAGTTGATTGATTTGCTGATTTGTGAGCCGGACAGCCAATATTTACTGCTGATGGGAGCCTATCGAGATAACGAAGTCAGTGCGACGCATCCGTTGATGCTGACGTTGGAGGAGATTCAAAAGAATGGGGCGGTGGTAAATAATATAACCCTCCGTCCTTTGGATATTAGCAACGTCAGCTTGCTGGTAGCAGATACCCTCAATCAGTCTTCCGCTCTGAGAAACCGGGTTTCTGAATTGTCCGAGCTACTTTTCAATAAAACCCAGGGCAATCCTTTCTTCTTGACTCAGATGTTCGCTACTCTGCATCAAGAAAAGCTATTGACCTTTGATTTCAGCGCTGGGTGCTGGCATTGGTCATTGAACCAAATTCAAGCGGTAGGCATCACAGATTATAATGTCGTCGAACTGATTTCCAGAAATATTCAAAAACTCTCCGAGGAGACGCAGGATGTTTTAAAGTTAGCCGCCTGTATTGGAGACAAATTTAATTTAGACGTTCTGGCTATTGTCAATGAAAAATCTCAATCGGAAACGGCGGCTGATTTGTGGGAAGCACTTCAGGCTGGCTTGGTTTTGCCCCTGAGCGAAGCCTACAAAATCCCTCTCGTTTTTACCTCCGATGAAATGAGCAGGGAAGTAAAGGAGAGAATAGCTGCAGATTCTCCTCTACTATCATGCTCACCTGCCCCTTTGCCTTATAGCCATAATGCGCCTATCGCTTACAAATTTCTCCATGACCGGGTGCAACAAGCGGCGTATTCTCTCATTCCGGAATTTCAGAAACAACAGACCCACTTTAAAATTGGTGAACTGTTACTAGAGCATACTCCAGCAGAGGAGATTGAAGAAAATATCTTTGAGATTGTCAATCAGTTAAATGTTGGGGCTGACTTCATCACCAATCAGGCAAAAAAAGATCGTCTAGCCCGATTAAATTTAATAGCTGGTCGAAAAGCCAAAGCAGCGTCAGCTTATGAAGCTGCTGTCACGCAACTAAGAGTAGGGTTAGAACTCTTGGCAGAAAACAGTTGGCAGAGTAACTACGATCTGACACTAGCACTCTATGTAGAAGCGGTGGAAGCAGAATATATTAAGACCAATTACGAAAAGTCAGCAATTCTTGCTGAAGTTGTTCTGCAACAAGCTCGCACCCTGCTCGAAAAAGTGAAAGTATACGAGCTACAAATCCAGTATTATATGGCCCAAAATCAGATGTTAAAAGCCATTGATACTGGGCTGCAAGTGCTGGATATGCTGGGTGTTTCCTTGTCAAATGACGAGGGTAACGGGGGTTTTCTGGTTGAGTTGCCAGATATCGCAGACTTAGACAATATCCCAGAGATGACAGACCCTTACAAAATAGCGGCTTTAAGTATACTGACTTCTCTTATTTCTCCTGTTATTACTGCTAATCCCGCAATTTTGCTCCCACTTGCAGTGACTTTGGTGAAAATCTGCATGGAGTATGGTCATTCGCCTTTTGCTGCTTTTGCGTATGCTTTTTATAGTGTAATACTGTGCTCGGTAATAGGGGATATAGATGCCGGATATCAGTCTGGTAACTTGGCATTAAAGTTGTTGAATAACTTTAATGCCAACTCGCTTAAATGTAAAGTTAATCAATTATTTTATGGCATGGTTATACACTGGAAAGAGCCAGCTAAAAAAGCTTTACTCCCCTTACTATCAACGTTTCAAATTGGACTGGAAACTGGAGATATAGAATATGCCGGTTATTGTGTTACTGTCTATTGTGCGAGCATATTTTTGACGGGGGAACGATTAGACATTGTAGAAGAGGAACAAGAGCAATATCTTGATTTAGCGCTCAAACTCAAACAAGATTATTCTATCTATTACATCCAGCTCTTTCACCAATTGACGCTAAACCTTCAAAATGAATCTGAGGCAAAATGTCAGTTGGTAGGCAAAAGTTTTAATGAAACACAAATGTTGCCTGTTTTTATTGAAACTAACAATAGAATTTTGCTGTTTATTACTTATTTAGCCAAGACAATTCTATTATATCTCTTTAAAGAACCCAAGAATGCCGTTGCCAATGCCAGTTTAGCCGCCGAACACGCACTCAGCGTGATGGGAATGATAGTTACTGCTCCTCACAACTTCTATTATTCCCTCGCTCTACTCGCTGTTTATCCTCAAGCTTCACACGCCGAACAACAACAATACATCAGCTTAGTTGAAGCTAATCAAGAAAAAATGCAGAAATGGGCACTTCATGCCCCCTCTAACTTCCAGCATAAGTACGAATTAGTGGAGGCGGAGAAAGCGCGGGTATTGGGAAAAATTGGAAAAGCGATGGAGTATTATGACGCTAGCATTCAAGGAGCCAGACAACAGGGATACATTCAGGAAGAAGCCCTAGCTAATGAACGGGCAGCCGAGTTTTATTTCTCTCGCGGCCGGGAGAAGATAGCGGAGATTTATTTGACGGATGCTTACTATGGCTATGTTCGCTGGGGAGCGAAAGCAAAAGTGCAGGATTTATCAGAAGAATATCCTGAATTCTTCTCGCGAATACTGACTAAAGAAGCTCCCAGCTTCGACGTATCACGGACGACTAGCTCGACAACTACGGGGAGTTTTGCGGCACTGGATTTCGCGTCGGTGATGAAATCTTCTCAAGCTATTTCTGGCGAAATTGTTCTGGAAAGCCTGCTTTCTAAGTTATTGAAAATTGCGATTGAGAATGCTGGGGCTGAAAAAAGCTACTTGATTTTAGAAAAAGATGGTCAACTGGTGGTAGAAGGCACGGCAACCATAGATAATGATGAGGTCGTAGTGCTGCAATCCACGCCGATAGAAATTACTCAGAAATTGCCCTTTTCTATTCTCAATTATGTGGCTCGAACTCAGAAAAGTGTGGTCTTAAATGATGCAAGTCGGGAGGGACTTTTTACCAGGGATAGCTATATCGTCAACGCCCAACCGAAGTCGATTTTATGTATGCCGGTCGTTCATAAAGGAAAGCTCATTGGTCTGCTTTACTTGGAAAATAATCTGACAAAGAGCGCGTTTACTCCCGATCGCCTCGAAGTCTTAACAGTGCTCTGTTCTCAAGCGGCGATTTCTCTGGAAAATGCCCGACTCTATGCCAATTTGTCTGAGGCGACTGATAACCTGAAACAAGCCAATGAGCAATTAGAAGATTACAGCCGTACTTTAGAACATAAAGTGGAAGAGAGGACGCAGGAATTAAATGAAAAAAATCTGCTCCTGAGCCAGGAAATTCGCGATCGCGTGCAGATAGAGCAAGCTCTGCGACTATCAGAAGCGCAATTAAAAAAACAAGCCGAACAACTAGAGCTTTCTTTCCAAGAACTCAAGCGCACCCAGACCCAGCTAATTCAGACTGAGAAAATGTCCTCCCTGGGACAGATGGTGGCCGGCGTGGCCCACGAAATCAATAACCCGATTAACTTCATATATGGCAACCTGAGTCACGTCAGGACATACAGTGAAAATATACTAGGACTGGTGAAACTCTATCAAGAACAATACCCCCATCCCACAGCAGTGATTGTTGAGGATATTGAGGCAATCGAATTAGATTTCTTGGTGGAAGACTTACCCAAAGTGCTTGATTCGATGAAGGTGGGGGCAGACCGAATTCGCGAAATTGTCCTCTCCCTGCGAAACTTCTCGCGGTTGGATGAAGCGGAAATGAAAGAGGTCGATATCCATGAGGGCATTGATAACACCTTATTGATTTTGCAGCACCGACTGCAAGCCAAATTAGACCAGTCTGCCATTCAAATCATTAAAGAGTACGGCCCGCTGCCGCTGGTGGAGTGCTATGCGGGCCAACTGAACCAGGTGTTTGTAAATTTACTGGCGAATGCGATTGACACTCTCAATGACCAAAGGGGGCCGCGGGCGATCGCAATTCGCACCTCAGTGGGATATGGGGAAGAAGAAAAATCCCCGATTTCCCATCCCCCTCTTGCGGAAAGCTGTACAGTTTCTTCGGCTGAGGTGGATTCCCAGAACCTCGCCCCGGCCCGGAAAGCTCCCCAATTTGTTGTGATTCGCATTTGCGACAATGGCCCCGGTATGACAGAGGAAGTGAATCGGCGGCTGTTCGACCCCTTCTTCACGACGAAACCCGTAGGGAAGGGCACCGGCCTGGGGCTGTCAATCAGCTACCAGATTGTGGTAGAAAAACACCACGGAGAGTTGAAGTGTGTTTCTCAGCCCGGTCAGGGGGCAGAGTTCATCATTCAGATTCCTATTCGACAGAACTATCAAAAATTGGCTTTGCAAAGCCAAACCTGATGAGTAGTTGTTATTGCTATTTCCTGTAGTCCTAAACAGACAATGATCAGTTCTAGTGATGACTTTACTCTGCTTGAATATCCTAAAATCATGCTCTCTTCCCTTGGAAGGTGCTAGACAAATTATTTCCTGTGTTACTTGGTTAAGGACAATTCGGGACTTACGCAAGCACACTATATATAATGTGCCGAAAAGTCGAGCTCGCGTTTTCTCTCATGAAGAATGATCCTCATCCGACTAAAAATTTCATTTGAGTTGATCGTTATAGCCACGATTGGTTGTCGGTAGATCAACAAATTGGCGGCCACAATTGCGGCAGAGGTAATGAAAGCTTGCCTCTTTTATGTCCATTTTTACTGCTTTTCGTCGAGCAAGCATTCTGGACATTCCATACTGATTAACCTCAATATCATCCTTTAATTATGCAACGCCGCGAATTACTCCGTCATTAAGAAGTTGCTCAATTTTATCGTCTTTGATTTCGATAAAAAATATCTGTTTCCAATTAAACAAAAAGCCCAATAGTGCATAAGTAGCGTAGGTTTTACCAGTATTATTGCTACCACAAATAATTGTTAGGTCGCCAAGGGTGAATTCGGCTTGCTTTAAAACACCAAGATTTTTGACTTTGACTTTCATAAATATTTGGCTAAAATGACAACTTACGATTTCCTTTTACAGTATTAGAAGCATTAATTATACCAAATATTTACCCATAGTCAACCCCTAATGCTGAACAGGAATACAAATCTCAAACTCCGTCCCTTTTTCTGGCGTTGAAAAACACCTAAGCGTCCCACCATGTTTTTCAGTAATAATCTGATAACTAATCGCCATTCCCATTCCGGTTCCCTTCCCTACAGGCTTTGTTGTAAAAAATGGATTGAATATCTGTGTTTGAATTGATTCTGGAATTGCCTTGCCATTATCGGCGATCGCAATTTTAACCGATTGCGAATCTACCACCGAGGTACAAATTGTAATACAACATGGGTGCTTCTCGATCGAGCAAGCTACCCGTTGAGTATTTATTTGTTCGAGTGCATCAATAGCGTTTGCCAAAATATTCATAAATACTTGGTTAAGTTGTCCGGCATAACACTCAACTAGCGGTAAATCACCATATTCTCGAATGACTTTAATTTCTGGATGTTCCGGCCGCGCTTTGAGACGATGTTGCAAAATTAACAGCGTGCTATCAATTCCTTCATGGATATCAACTTCTTTAAATTCTGACTCATCCATTCGGGAAAAATTGCGGAGTGACAGCACAATCTGGCGAATGCGATCGGTACCAATTCTCATAGAACTCAGAATTTTAGGTAAATCATCTTGCAAAAAATCCAGCTCAATATTTTCTGCTTCTTTCTCAATTTCGCCAATCGCGTTTGGATAATGCTTTTGATATAAGTGTACCAAATTTAATAGACAGTCAGCATAATATTGTACATGAATTAAATTGCTATGAATGAAGCCGACCGGATTGTTAATTTCATGGGCTACTCCTGCAACTAATTGCCCCAAGGATGAGATTTTTTCTGTCTGAATCAGTTGGAATTGCGTTCGTTTTAAATTCTCAATTGCCTGCTCAAGCTGCTGAGATTTGTCTCGTTCTCTGGCTTCGCTATCGCGTAATGTGACTTCTATTTGTTTCCGTTGAGCTATTTCTGCGGTGAGTTGCTGGTGGATTTCCAATTGTCGGAATACTTCCTCAAATGTACTTGCCAAAAATAGAATTTCGTTAGCTGGAATCGTCTTTGGCATAGGAAAGATGCCAGTTTCTTTACTTTGGAAAACTGCTTCTGTCAAGTCCCGCAAGGGTTGCAATACATTCTTCTGAAGGAGTATCGCCATGAGTAACAAAATTGTGATGATGCCAACTAGCAATAACAATGTTGAGGTAATGAAAGTTCTGTCGGCAGCTTGCTTCATTTGGTTGAGATCGAGTAGCGCGATCGCTACTCCCCGTCGTTGGGATGTGCCAAATAAGGTACTGCTAAAAGGCATAATTTGTGCGATCGCAGGCTTGCCATCTAGTACGATATCGTAGCTGACTTCGACGCTTGTGGTTGCCGCTTGGTCGATCGCTTGCGCGAGTTGCGGATAGATCGAAGTGTATGGGTGATTAGTCGCATTCTGAGGGCTGCGCGCGATCGCCATTCCAGATGGATCGACAATCGCAATTTCCAGCACACCGGGCATCGTGGCAAAATTTTGCACAACCCGTCGCAGAATGCTTTTATTCTCCAACTCTACTAAGCCTTCTGTAGAAAACTCCAGAGATTGTGTAATTGATTGAGCCCGGTTATGAACTTGCGTTTCTAAGTCAGACTGCATCAGCCGATAGTTAAGTCCCAGAGTTGCCAGTCCAACTGTGGTAATCGACAACCCAACGCTAACCAGCAAGCGCTGCGATAAGCTATGGGGATGCAGGAATTTCGTCATAATTTCCATTCATTGATTGCTGTAGTTACGATCTCAGTGTTAATCTCCACATCCTGACGCGGCATCCGTCCGGCACGGGGGTCAGATTTCAATAGTTTAGCCATTTGAGCGATCGCCTCTGACAAGCGACCAGACTTAAACATCTGTTTTTGCATAGCAATATCACCCTTTTTCAGACCAGCGTAATCTTTAGCAAAAGCCTCACCCTTCTGTCCCAGGTTTTGAGCAACTTTTTGAAACACGACATTAGGCTTTGTTTCCACCGCACTCATAATATCCAACCAAGCAAGGATAAATTGCTTCAATTCAGCTTTCTTTGTGGGAGTAATAGCTGACCTAGAAACCAACGTATCAATAACTAAACTATCAACTTCCTGAGTGGTAAAAATAATATTCCCCTTGATTGCTTGGGCAGTTTCGCCTAGAAGCGGTTGCCAGATCACGGCGGCATCTAAACGTCCCTGCTGCATCACATCAACCGCTGTTTCGTTAGAAATATCTTCAATCTTGACCTCTTCGGGTTTAATCTGGTGCAACTTGAGGGCTTCCAATAAAATCAGATGATTCACTGTTCCCAGTTTCGCTCCGACTCTTTTACCGCGAAGGTTTGCCACTGACTTGATTGCAGGTTGAGCAACAATACCATCAGCCCCATGAGAAATATTTGTTACCATCAGCACCGCAGGCTTGTCACTACGCGAATCAGACTGCACCACATCCCACAAAGAGACAAAAGTCGCGTCTAGAGTACCGCGCAGCATGGCGCGAGTCGAATCTTGTTGATTCTCAAATCGAATTAGTTGCACGTCCAATCCGCGCTGTTTGAATAAGCCTGCTTCCTGAGCATAAAGTACAATATCAAATCCTGCCCAAGTGGTGATGCCAACGCGCAAAGGAGCTAGTTGCTGTGGTGCAAGGCTACAAGCATTCACAATCAGGCTAACCGCCAGTGTAAAAACGCAGAGGACACTGAGCGATCGCCATTTCGTTAAGGTCAACCAATACCTACGCAATAATTGTCTAGTTCCGGTCTGAGCTTTGCCAGTCATCTATGCAGCCTCAATGCTCTTGTTCGTCGATGATAGCAAGAACTTTTCTGGATGTCATTCCCTGAAAAAACGCCCAAAACAAATGTAAAATAGAACTGTTCTCCTCGCTTATAATTCATTACCAAATCCAACCAAAATCAAGAAATCGTCGCTGATTCCCGCACATAAGAATTCACCGATTCATCTGCAGGCAAATGTGGTGAGAACTTCTACAGAACGCCGATTTTGCGATGCGAATCGCTTCCTGGAGTTGAGGGGTTCGTTGCTCTGGCGGTTCCTGGCCCGCTGCAATCCACGCTTCATTTACATGAGAAAATTCCGTCCAAGATCGCGATCGGTAACGATATCAGCCGGATGAGAATGCTTCCCAGCCTCAACGAATTCCCCCAAACCCCATTTTTAAACCTAATTTGGGGGTTTTATTGCTATGTTTTTTGCCTATAGCAATCCTAAATCATTATCATGATTGTGATACAATTATATGCAATACTCGATCGTGACCATAAAAAAATGAATAACTTACAACTGCAACAAAAAGATAGGCAAAAAGAAATAGATTGTTTAGAATCTTTCATTAAAAGCGATATAGATGCCAGAGAACTAAAACGAGCAATAGCTGTAAGGATGGCGCTCTCAGGTAATATCTACCATGAGATCAGCAAAATTTTAGGTGTAAGTAATTTTTTTATTGGTTATTGGAAAAAACAATTTAAAACCAAAGGCATCGCCGGAATCAAACTAGGACATAAAGGGTCAAAAGGGTATTTAACAGCTCTACAAAATACTGAAGTAATCGAGTGGTTAAGAAATAAAGAATATTGGAATTTAGATGAGCTAGTTACTTATTTAGAACAAGAATTTGGTGTGATATATAAATCAAAACAGAGTTACTATGAACTTTTTGACCGGGCGAAAATTAGTTGGAAAAAAACTCAAAAAATTAATCCTAAATTTGATAAAGAACTGGTAAAAAAAAAGACGGAAGAAATTAACGATATTTTATTTAAAAACAAGGCTGGTATAGAGTCTGGGGAAATAATAGTATTGTTTTTAGATGAATGTCATCTACTTCATGGTGATCTGACTGGTTATGTTTGGGGTCAATCCCAAATCCGAATTGAAGTCCCAATTACCAATGAAAAAGATAGACAAACTTATTTTGGCGCACTCAATTATCAAAGCAAAGAATTCCATGTTCAGAGCCATCCATCTGGTGATGGAAAATCAACAGTTAAATTCATAAAATACTTACAAGATAAATATAAAAATCGCAAGATTATCTTGATTTGGGATGGAGCTAGTTATCATAAATATGGAGAATTTAGAGACTTTTTATTAGAACTCAATGCTGCCAAAGAACCTGCTAATTGGTCAATTACTTGTATTTTATTTGCTCCCAATGCTCCCCAACAGAACCCCGTTGAAGATATTTGGTTACAAGCTAAAAACTTTTTAAGAAAGTATTGGTATTTATGTAGGTCTTTTAAGATTGTCAAGTTTCTGTTTGAGTTTTTTACTAACGAACATAAATTTGATTTCCCCAAAATACGTCAATATACTTACCCACAGAAAATCATTTAGGATTGCTCTAGATATAGAAAATCATTTAGGATTGCTATATAAGAACCCGATCGAATCAAAACTTGCTCGGTGCGATCGCCCTTGACAAAGATCGGACTCTTGGCAGAATAATCAGGCTAGAAACTAAGAGAGCGATCGCACCGAATTGAAGGGCGATCTACCAAATGGTAATTTTGAAGTATTGGGTATTGCGATCGCTCTTCGGCGCGACTCGGTTCTGGGGCTTCCAGAAAACTTTGCAACGTCACACTTGGTTTTTGTCCATCCACTTCACGAGATTTTTGGGCTGCTGTTGATAACTACACTTCTAGCGAGGGTGGTGTTCGCCTAGCATACCAGGCATGAATGAGCAGGGTTTGTAAGAACAATACAGGTGTATCAAAGCCGCTGGATGCAATTATTGATTCGACTTCAATTGGCGGTAGCACAGCAGTATTTCGACCATAAGAATCACGAAACTTTTCAATCTCCTCAGCAGGCACTTCGGCATACCTCAGCATTCGCAGCCAAACCTCGGAAAGGCTTTGGTACGCTGAAGTAGACATATCGGAAGCCAGATCCGCACTGACCAAATATCCGTTAGGGCAAAGTCGTGAAGCAATTTGACTAAAAAAGTTGCGCCGCTCATCTTGTTGCATAAAGAAGTGAGAAACCAGAAGGCAAGTCGCCGCATCAAAAGAGTGCGATGCGGGCAGTGAATCGAGATAGCCTTCGTGAAAAGTGCAACGTGACGCGATACCACACTCTTCGGCGCGTTGGCGACAGATGTCAAGCATCGGTGCCGCAGGCTCTACCGCAGTAAACTGCCACTGTGGAAATGTTTCGGCGAGATAAATCAATTCCAAGCCGGTTCCTGCGCCGACACAGAGAATCCGTGCATCTGCAGGAAGTTCGGAAAGTACCAGGCCGATCAGTAAATGAAGTGCGTCGCGCATCGGAGCCAATTTAGCGAATCTTTTGTCGTAGGAAGAAGCGCGTTCTCGATCGAAAACAATAGGTGACTCTTGATTTTGCATTCTAGACAGCCAATAAGCTTGCAATCTGTATTTTAATAGCTATCTGAATTGGATTTTAGCGCCTTGCTTCAAAACTTACTGGGTTCGGGCAAAACAAAAGTAATAAAAATCCTAAAAGCTCGATCGCCCTAAAAAATATAGAAAACCCCAACACCCGTTTAATAATAGAGGTTTTGGGGTTTTATTCCGCGCATCCGGTTCAAATTACAACTTGCGAGGGTGCGATCGCCCTTGACAGATATCGCACTCTTGGCAGAACAATAACGCTAGAAATTAAGAGAGGGATCGCACCGAATTGAAGGGCGATCGCTCTCTGATAAGCTGATACGCAGCTAGATTGTATAATATAAATATAAAATAAGCGATAATTAGTTATAATGTATGCCAGCCAAAAACCATCTATCTCAAAATCAAAAACAGAGACTCATTAAACTATTAAAAGAGTCTGAGGATAATTATGTGAGGGAAAAAGTTCTAATCTTATTGCTAATAAATGACGGAAAAAGTTATCAACAAATCAGTGAATTCATGGAGATTGCTTACACAACGGTAGCTTATTGGTCAGTTCATGGCGACCCAGATAATTTGGATAGTTTTTTAGATAAAAGAAGCCAAGGTAATTTTCGCAAAGTCACTCCAGAGTATGAAAAAATATTGATAGATACAATCGATAAAGCTCCGGCAGAATATGGATATGAATTTGGGAGATGGACGGCAGCCAGACTAGCAACATATTTAGAAAAAGTCACAGGAATTAAATTGAGTGGTTCCCAAATATCCAGGATATTACATAAAAAAAAATACGTTTACATTTGGGCTAAATATAGTTTAGAGGACAAACAAAATCCCGTTGAAAGAGAAGTATTTAAACAGAAGCTATCCGAGTATTTAAAAATAACAAAACAAACCCCAGAGCTTTTACAGGTATGGTTTTGGGACGAAAGTGGATTTAGCTTGCGAGTGATAAGAAGAAAAACTTGGGGTAAAAAAGGTAGTCGGAAAAAAATCACAGGTCAAAGGAGAAGAGGCAGAGTAAATATCATGGGTGGATTGAGATATTATGACAAAAAAAGGTTAAATTTTGTAATAAAAAAAGGAGACTCGAATACGTTTTATGAGCAAATTAATGCCTTAAATGATTCGATTGTCCAAGAATGGAGAGAACTGGGTAATCAAGCTGAAAGTTTTGCCGAATCAGGAATAAAGATTGTAATTATTTTAGACAATGCTAGTTTTCATAAAAAGAAAGATATTCTGAGCCAAATATCAGCCGAAATGCCTCATATTATTTTAGAATTTTTGCCACCTTACAGCCCCGATTATAATTTGATTGAATTGGTCTGGCATTCAGCGAAAGAATATATAGCACATCGACTGTTTAAGTCAGTAGAAGAATTGTCAGAATTACTACATAGATTATTAAATGAAGGAGAAATGGTTATCAAATGGGAGCGAAAAATCAAAAATAAAGGCAATGCTATTTTATCCGGTTTAGCTGCGTAGCAGCTTATCTCCCTTCCGTCCGCTGCACCGGAGGTGCTAGGTGGCTGGCAAATGCAACATCCGACGAATTGATGCCGTTTTGTAGTCACTGTAAGGATTATTTACTGAATATATTTCCACTTTACCCTGAGCCTGCAACTCTTCAATGAGTTTGTACGCAGACAATACATCGTAACCTTTACTTGCAAGATGTCCTTTAACAAACTTAGAAAGACTCACGAAGCCATTGCTACGCTGTGAGTAGTAGGCTTCTTGCTGCTGTAGCTCTTCAACCAACTCTCCTTCTGAAATTTCCGTGAACATTCCCTGAGATGCAAAGCTGTCTCGAATAGCTTCCCGCTCCTCAGAGCGTAGCGTTACTTGATCGACACTATCAATAGCATTATTAGTGATTTCAAAAAGCTCGTTTGATAACTGCTTACCTCTCTCAAGATCAGAATTAGTAAACAAGTTGTTATGAGCTACTTTATGCCTAATTTTTTCAAGCTCCTCCCACTTTTCCTGAAAGTTTTTATCTTTAAATGATTCTTTAAAGAAGCGCTGATAATTACTTTTGATTTCTTCTTTGAGGCGTTTAATAGCTTCAGTAGTTTCTTCAAGGTTAGAAATTTTGCGGATTATATCTTCTTGACTCGTAAATCCTGACGAGTGTGCGTAGATCAATTTACCTAAATCACCAAAATCTATGAGATAAGCCTTGTTATCAATATGCTGAGAAAATTCTTTTTCATTGTTTTTTCTATTTTTGACTTTTTGATTTAGATCACTTGTGGCTGTAATTTCCCACCACTTAGGACCCACTCGTGTAGTCATAAACTTAACGATATATGCCCGAAGAATATTTTCAACCCTGTAGATGAGCGGATAAAGTTCTTGTGCGATTTGTTCAGAAACCTGATCCATCAGGACATATAAATAATCAAAACTTTGCTTGTCTAGAAATTCTACGAGCACTTTCCGCCTTGGCTCTAGCCAGTCATAGCTTCCCGACACTGTGATGAAAAATGCCTTGTTGATATCTATTCTGGATTCCGCATCACCTTTTACTCGCCTAGCTTCAAGAGTCACATCGCCATCAACTATTTTTAGATTTTGCTCATCAATGGATGCTGTGTTCCATAATGAACCAATTGAGAGAAGTGAATGTAGAAGATTGAGTTCTGATTGAATGACAGACTGCTCAAGTGTATCGAGTGCTAGAAGCTCAAACTTTAGGGTGGCGCTCATAGGAGAATTCATAATCTACGCTTGATCAATTATAGCTTGAGACTCGATGATTACAGGTAATCTTTCGGCAATGCCCTTACATACAGACTAAGCCACCTAACTATTAATTATACCGTTAATTGTACCGCTCTTGCTGTCTAACACTCCGCTCGCACTCCTTGACCGCATACCCACTTTTTTTCCCAACCCAAACTCCAGATTGCTTGAGAACCAAAGTTTCCCTGATTAGTCTCGAAAAAATAGAAAACCCCCAAACCCGTTTTAAAATCGGGTTTGGGGGTTTTATTCCTAAATCTCGTTCAAATTACAACTTGCTCGGCTCGATCGCCGGAGCACGCAGAGACACAGTTTTATCCGCAGCAGCCTTAGCCACAAGCGACGGCACAGAATCGCGCAACTTTGCAGTCAACTGTACAGTAGTCGCATCGTAAACCTGAGTCAGCATCTTCGGATACAAACCAATGCCAATAATCGGCACTAACAGAGCCGCAATAATAAAAACTTCTCGCGGTTCCGCATCCACCAACTCTTCGTGTTCCGACAATTCCTTATTTTCAGGGCCGTAGAAGATTTCACGCAGCATCGACAGGAGATAAATTGGAGTCAAAATCACCCCGACAGCAGCTAGAAATACCACACAAACCTTAAACACAGGATTGTAAGCATCGCTGGTTGCAAAACCCACAAACACCATCAATTCTGCTACAAAACCGCTCATTCCCGGCAAAGCCAAAGAAGCCATAGAACAAGCAGTCCACATCGCGAAAACCTTACGCATTTTGTTTCCTACACCGCCCATTTCGTCGAGCATGAGCGTGTGAGTGCGATCGTAAGTGCAACCCACCATGAAGAACAAACTCGCCCCGATTAAACCGTGGGAAACCATTTGCAGCATTGCACCGCTAGTTCCCAAATCGGTAAACGAAGCTATCCCAATCAGCACAAACCCCATGTGCGAAATCGAAGAATAAGCAATTTTCCGCTTCAAATTGCGCTGAGCAAAAGAAGTTAATGCCGCGTAAACAATATTTACCACACCCAAAATTACCAAGATGGGTGCGAAGACAGCGTGAGCATCGGGGAGCATTCCCGCATTCATCCGCAGCAAAGCGTAGCCGCCCATTTTTAGCAGAATTCCTGCTAGCAACATGTGGGCGGGTGCGGTTGCTTCCCCGTGAGCGTCAGGGAGCCAAGTGTGCAAGGGAAAAATTGGCAGTTTGACGCCGTAAGCTATCAAGAAACCTGAGTACAGAAGCAATTCTACATTGGGGGCGTAATCTTTAGCTGCGATCGCCCGCATATCGAAAGTCACCGTATCGCCGTAAAACGCCATCGTCAGCCCGCCCAGCAAAATAAACAGCGAACCGCCTGCGGTGTATAGAATAAACTTAGTTGCTGCGTAGAGGCGCTTCTTGCCGCCCCAGATTGACAAAATCAGGTAAATCGGGACTAATTCCAGTTCCCAAACTAGGAAAAACAGCAACATATCCTGGACGGCAAAAACTGCGATTTGGCCGCCGTACATTGTCAGCATCAAAAAGTAAAAAAGCTTCGGTTTAAATGTGACCGGCCAAGCAGCTAAAGTAGCCAGAGTAGTAATAAAACCAGTCAGCAAAATCAGCGGCATCGATAAACCGTCAGCACCCACAGACCAATTCAAATCGAGTTGCTGCACCCAAGTATAACTTTCTACCAGTTGCAAATCTGGATTGCTGAAGTCGTACTGAGTGTAAAAAGCGTAAACAAGTAGGGCAAAATCGATCAAACCGACAATTAGGGCATACCACCGCACCGTCTTGCCATCCTTATCGGGAATTAAAGGAATCAGCAAGGACGCAGCAATGGGAAACAGAATTGTTGTTGTTAACCAGGGAAAGTTAGCTGTATCCATTGCGTTTTAAAATGAGCCATCAGTTATTAGGTTTAAACACCTTTTGCCAATTTTAGTCTAAATTTTATACTTTCTTTATACGACACAAAATTTTTTGCTATTATTTTGATAAATTATCCGATCGCAACAGTTAAGTTTAATCAAAGATTTATTTCTATTGGCTAATTGTCAATTGTGAGTTATTGAGCTAATACCCGTTCTTAAAATATCTTCTGGCGGGAAATGGCATTTCCCATTGGTGTCAACTTCAGCCGATCATCTGCAATTCCGCGGGTCCGCCAGGGAATGAATTCCCTGGCTAATAGCGAAAGTCCTCTCAAGAGGACTAATAGATATCTCCAAAAAAGCCAGTATTGAACAGGCAAGATGCCTGTTCCACAATAAGAGGTTTAAGGAGTTCTTCAGTCCTCTTAAGAGGACTTTAGCTTTGAGACAGGGAATTCATTCCCTGTCGGACTATCGGTTTTACCGGGAAAGTTGACACCAATGGACAATGCCGTTTCCCTACAGATTTAACTGACTCCAGAAACGATCGCAAAACCCAGAACTGCGACAAACACAATCAGGGCATAAAATTGAGCGCGACCGCTCTCAAAGTATTTCAAACCTTCGCCGCTAACCAGGGTGAGAAACCCTGTCAAGTTGACTAAACCATCGACGACTCGCAAATCCACTTCCATGACTTGCCGCGCCAAACGGCGGCTGCCTTTGACAAAGAGAAATTCGTTGATATCGTCGAGATACCACTTGTTGAGGGAGAACTCGTAAAGCGGTTTGATTTTTTGGGCGATCGCACTTGCGTCAATTTTACGGCTCAAATACATCAGAGAAGCCAAAGTAATGCCTAGCAAAGCAATACCTACAGAGCTTCCCCCCATAATCAAAAATTCCGTCAAATTGAACTCAGCAGCGTGTTCCAAAACTTCTTCGAGAGACTCGCCTGGAGCGCGAACAAACTGCTCGAAATAATTGGCAAACGGCGTACCGAGAAAACCGATAAACACAGAAGGTACTGCCAGCAAGACTAACGGCAGAGCCATTGTCAGAGGAGATTCGTGAGGCAAATGGTCGTGCTCATCGTGACTGTCGCCAGTTGAGGCCAATTCCTTAACGTTCATCGCTCCGGGGCCAAAAACAACACCGGGTTGCAAGAGTTGCCGCTTGATGGCGCTGTCATTGCCCCGGAATTCGCCCTCAAAGGTGCTGAAATACATTCGGAACATATAAAACGCGGTCATCCCGGCTGTCAACCAGCTAACAGCCCACAGAGCGGGATTTGCTGCGAAGGCGCTGGCGAGGATTTCGTCTTTTGACCAAAAACCAGCAAACGGGGGAATGCCGCAGATTGCCAAATTTCCGATTAAAAAGCAAGAAGCGGTAATCGGCATATATTTCCGCAAGCCGCCCATGACTCGCATATCTTGAGCGAGTGCGGGGTTGTGGCCTACAACTGCTTCCATCCCGTGAATCACTGAACCTGAACACAGGAACAGCATTGCTTTGAAATAAGCGTGAGTCATCAAGTGGAAAAGTCCGGCACTGTAAGCGCCGATTCCCATTGCCATCACCATGTAGCCGAGTTGGGAGATGGTGGAGTAGGCGAGGCCTTTTTTGATGTCATTTTGGGTAATCGCGATCGAAGCGCCCATAAATGCCGTAAAACAGCCGGTGCAGGCGATCAAATTCATGACTACCGGCAACCCTTCAAACACTGGGTACATCCGAGCGATCAGGAATACGCCGGCGGCTACCATTGTCGCAGCGTGGATCAGAGCAGAAATTGGTGTCGGGCCTTCCATTGCGTCTGGCAGCCAGACGTGGAGGGGGAACTGAGCGGATTTGGCTGCTGGCCCCAAAAATATGAGGACGCCGAAGATTGTCGCCAAAGTTGCGCTGAGGGCGCCGGATTCGACTAATGAGTGCAGGCGTTCGCCCATCACGCTAAATTCAAAGCTGCCGGTGGCCCAGTAAATGCCGAGGATGCCCAGCAGTAGGCCGAAGTCGCCGACGCGGTTGGTGACGAAGGCTTTTTGGCAGGCGTCAGCAGCGGGTTTGCGATCGTACCAAAATCCGACTAGCAGGTACGAACACATACCTACCAGTTCCCAGAAAATGTAAATCTGAACGATGTTCGGACTGATTACGAGACCCAACATGGACGCGCTGAAGATGCTCAGGTAGGCGTAAAAGCGCACGTACCCGTCATCGTGAGCCATGTAGCCGTCGGTGTAAATCATCACCAGAAGGGCGACCGTAGTGACGATCGCCAGCATTACCGCCGTCAGGGGGTCGATGATATAGCCCATATTCAGCGAGAAGTCGCCTGCAGAAGCCCACTGAATAGTGCGGGTGTAGGGTGCGTGGCCCTGTAGTTGACTCCACAGCAATGCGAAAGAGAGTACCATTGACCCTCCGAGTGCGGACACGATTAATATCGCATTCGCTTGTCGGAGTTTGTTGGTTGCCTGGTTAAAGGTGATTAAGCCTAGACCTACTAGCATTGCGCCTGCCAGTGGCAGGACAGGAATCAGCCAAGCATATTGATAAAGCAGTTCCATGACTGATAGGTAGTTTAAAGTTTCTACTAGATATTGCCAAAACTGTAAACAATTGTGACACACGCCTGCGCGACCCGGCAGAAATACTTGTGGTAATTCTCAAGCGTTGTCGATCGACAACGCTTGAGACCTACTCCCTATTTTCCCGATCGAGTCGATCGATCTAGTTCCCCTTAAATTTCTGCCAAAATATAGATTGACAAATCGAGACAGTCTGGGACGGACAGGAATCAAGAAACCGGGTTTTTTAACCGATATCCTGGCGCTGCACACTATATTTTTTTTGTAAAAAACACTGTTTCTGCGTTCAGGACTGCCAGATGTGGCTCTCAGGTGGCCGATCGACAAATCAGGAATTGCTTTCTGCTTTCTACCTAAAAGCCGAATGGCTTGCAGCCGTTACCTGTTAACTACTTCCGGTTGCAGGCGTTGAGTTTGGGAAGAAATTTGAGCGACTACCATCCAGGAATCCAGAGTCCGCTGCAGTTCCTCCCGCCCTTGGAACTCTTCAAATCTAAATCGAACTTTATCGCCCTCAAACAAAATCAGCGTGGGCAGACTTGTCAGCCGATAAGTGTGGGCCAACTTGAAACATTGATCGGCATTCACCCCTACGAGCTTGACTTTTTCTGCCCACTGTGCCTCAAAAGTCTTAAGCGTGGGATCGATCGCGCGGCACAAACCGCACCAAGGAGCCGAAAAGTGAACTAAAACGGGGGTAGAGGCTTGAAACACCTCTTGTGCAAAAGTGCGTTCGCTAACCGACAACACCATGAGCCCTCAAAATTTAATAATTTTTTTTCTATCCTAGGGATCATGCTACCAGTATATGTTCCTAGTGACACGCATCAAAAAAGGATGAATTTTCCACAGCAAACCGGTAAAAATGACTACACCCACGTAGGAAGGGCGCAGAAACTCTAGCAAATCAAGGGTTTGACGCTTTTGCAGGATTGCCAAAAAAGGAATAATTGAGGTTCGAGATTTGATGGTTTCAAAGGAATCCCCAAAACGAGCCTGAAGCCGCTTGTCGCCGTGCCACACTCCGAACAGGTGGTGAAGTACCAAACCGATGGAAGTGACGAGGGTAAAGCTAGTGCCAATCCACAGGGTGTGGGCGACACACCAAATCACCTGTCCCACCATTTGCGGGTGGCGGGTGATGCGAATGATGCCGGCTTCGTAGAGATGAACTTGGGGCTTTTGGACGGCGGCAATTTCTAGGAGGTTGAAAGTTGCTGGGTAGAGAAACAGAAAGGAAATTGCCGAAAGTATCCAAACTGCGGGTTTAACTCCGGGTACTCCCTGTACTTGCCAAAGTTGTACGCCGTCGTAGCGGTGGTTGAAAAAGTAGACAACCAGAATGACGGCCAGCGGCAAACTGACAAGGGCAAAAAAAACGCGGTAAAGTCTCGCCCCGATCAGCTTTTCACCTTTTGGCCGGAGGGCTGCTAAACCGCTGTGGGCGATCGCAAAAACCAGTAACAGGCCCAGAATAACTAAGTGGGAGTCGAGCGCCAAGTCGATCGTCATTGCAAATATTAAGAAAAGTTATTGATTCTCGGCCAATTTGTGTCACAAAGTATCTATGGGAGCATTCAGCGGTTATCAGTCAGTTAACTGTTCACTGTTCGCTGTTGACTGTTGACTGTTCGCTGTTCGCTGTTGACTGTTCGCTGTTGACTGTTCGCTGTTTGCTGTTCGCTGCCTACAGTCAACCGTCAACCGTCAACTGACAACTGACAACTGACAACTGACAATTTAGATATATGTCTGACCTTCCTTTCACTTTAGACCAGTTACGCATTCTCAAGGCGATCGCGTCTGAAGGAAGCTTCAAACGCGCCGCTGACAGCCTCTATGTATCCCAGCCAGCAGTTAGCTTGCAGGTGCAAAACTTAGAGAGACAGTTGGACGTGCCGCTGTTTGACCGGGGGGGGCGGCGGGCGCAACTGACCGAAGCCGGACACCTGCTGCTGAGTTACGGCGAGAAAATTTTATCGCTTTGCCAGGAAACTTGTCGAGCTCTGGAAGACTTGCAAAATCTCCAAGGCGGTACTTTGATCGTCGGCGCTTCTCAAACAACGGGAACCTATTTGCTGCCCCGGATGATTGGAATGTTTCGCCAAAAGTACCCGGATGTAGCAGTACAGCTTCACGTTCACTCGACTCGCCGCACGGCGTGGAGTGTGGCCAACGGGCAAATCGATTTGGCAATTGTTGGCGGAGAGATTCCTACCGAACTTGTAGAAGCTTTAGAAATTGTTCCTTACGCTGAGGACGAACTGGCTCTGATTCTCCCTCCGTCCCACCCGATGGTACAACAAGAAAGTATCCAAAAAGAAGACCTTTACAAATTGCAGTTTATATCCCTCGATTCGCAGTCTACGATCCGCAAAGTAATCGATCAGGTACTGACTCGTTGCGGCATAGACACGCGCCGCTTGAAAATAGAGATGGAACTAAATTCGATCGAAGCAATTAAAAATGCCGTTCAGTCGGGGCTGGGAGCTGCTTTTGTCTCGGTTTCGGCGATCGAAAAAGAGTTGCTCATGGGCGTCTTGCACAAATCTCAAATGGACGAAGTTTTAGTAACTCGCATTTTGTCGCTGATTTACAACCCCAACCGCTACCGTTCTAAAGCAGCAGAGGCTTTCAGCAATGAAATTTTGCCCCAGTTTGCTACTTATTCGACCATCCCGGAGAAGAAAGAACCCCCAGCGCTAGATTTGGGATTCATAGAAATAGCAACTCCCAACTCGGCGGGAAGTTAATCTCTTAGGTCGCTGGCAGTTAGCAGTTCGCGGTTAGTTGAGAAATCGAAATCTGGTTTAACCATCACTTTTTCTTCCTTCTTCCCTTTTTCTTCTTCCCTTTTCCTTCTTCCCTCTTCCTTCTTCTTAGCAAACAAAAATGGAAGTTTACTGCACCCGACCGGGCTGCCCGCGCCCTCAAAACAATTTTCCCGACCTCGATGACAGTTCGCTGCTGAAAACCGTGCAGCAAAAGTTTTGCACGACTTGCGGGATGCCCCTGATTTTGAGCGGCCGCTATTTGCCCGTGAGGTTGTTGGGCCAAGGCGGTTTTGGGGCGGCGTTTTTGGCGAGAGACCGTTATACTCCGGCGATGCGACAATGCGTGGCTAAACTTTTGCAACCGTCGGTAAATCTGACTCCGCCACAGCTAAAAATCGCTCAAACTCTGTTTGAACGGGAAGCGGCGGTGCTGGAAGAACTGGGAAACGAACATTCCCAAATTCCGAGTTTGCTGGCTTTTTTTGAGCTGACTGTTACGAGTTTTCAGCCGGGAAAAAACGATCAGTTTTTCTATCTGGTTCAAGAATTTATTGACGGTAAAAATTTGGAGGATGAATTAGCTGTTAAAGGCAGGTTTTCGGAGGCGGAAACGGTGGAGGTGCTGCGGGAAATTTTGAAGGTTCTCGATTTTGTGCACTCTCGCGGTTCGATTCACCGGGATATTAAACCTGCTAATATTATGCGGGGTAAAAATGGTCGGCTTTATTTATTAGATTTTGGAGCGGTTAAACAAGTAACACAAAGTGTTGGGAGTGCAAAAGCTTCGACTGGTATTTATTCTTTGGGTTACGCTCCGCCAGAACAGATGAGCGGGCAAGAAGTTTATCCGGCAACGGATTTGTATGCTTTGGCTGTGACTTGTATTACTTTGCTGAGTGGTTTGCAGCCGACGGAGCTTTTTGATAGTTACAGAAACGAGTGGAATTGGCAGTCGCGGGTGCAGGTAAGTTCGCGTTTGGCTCACGTTCTCGATCGAATGTTATTATCAGCTCCCAGCCAGCGTTTTCAATCTGCGAGTGAGGTGGAAGCGGCTCTGATGTCTCGGCCTCAACAACATTCTCAACAACCTACAGTCGTGGTAGCGCCGCCTCCGATACCTATTCAACCGACTCAGCCGCCTCCTGTACCGAGTCAGCCACCTCCTATACCGGTTCCTGCGACTCCTCCAGGAGGGCTGCAACCTTCGCAGAGAGGGGCTTTTTCGATTTGGGAGGTTTTGTCGGGGGCGGCGTTTACGGGTTTTGAGGGGGGGCTGCTGGCGATCGCCCTGACGAGTTTATTGCCCTCTCCTGGCTTGAGTATCGGATTGTTGGGGATGATTGTGGCGGGTTTGATTTACGGGCAGTACCGCAGGGCGATCGAACAAACTGAGATGTTGATTATTGGTGTAGGTACTCTGGCTTTGCTGTGGTTTTTCCCGGCTTTGCAGACGGCGGCACTTGCGATTTATCCGAATTCTCCGATCACTGGCGTGTTGTTTGTGGGATGGTTGGGTGCTTTGGGTGCGATCGCTGGAACAGCTATTTTTCGCTTGATTTATAAGTTACTTTCAAACGTTTTTTAATGTAATAGTCATCTCCCGAAAAGCCTGTTTTGAACAGGCAAGATGCCTGTTCCACAATAATTAATTATGGGAGATCTCTAATTTAAAATGCAGACTCAGAAGTCTATCTACCCTAATTGGGTGATTGCTTGGGGCCCCGAAGCCCGATCGCACCCTGCAACTTGGGAAACTTCCGGTTTTGCCATAATCGGAGCTGAACCCACCTTCAGCCCCGATCAGCGATTTGTGCTGATAGGTGACTGCTGCTTCGATCGCACCCCCACGCTCAAACAACAGATTGACACAGATGGATTGAGCGATTTGGCGATCGTCGGGCGGCTATGGGAACAGTCAGGCCCTCAAACTTTGAGCTTACTGGAAGGACAATTTGCCCTTGCTGTGTGGGATAGAGAGGAGAAAACCTTGTGTCTGGGGCGCGATCGCGTGGGAGCCAAAACGCTCTATTACACCCGTGCAGGAACTACTCGCTGGATCGCGCCTCGACTGCGATCGCTCAATTCGTATCACGATCGAGAACTTGATTTAGTTGCTTTGCGCGACTACTTGTGCTGTGCGTTTGTACCCGGAGCACAAACGCTGTGGGAAGCCGTGCGAGAGTTGCGGCCCGGTAGCTATTTGTACTTACCGGATGTTGAGGCGCAGAGATACTGGCAGCCACAGGAGCAAATTACTAACGCCGATCGCCCTTTGGAATGGCATAGTCAACAAGTGCGATCGCTTGTGGAACAACTGGTGCAGTCAGCGCTACCAGCGGGAGAACCAGTCGCAGCATATCTTTCGGGCGGGATTGACTCAAGTTGCGTCGCGGCGATCGCCACAAGGCTGCACGATCGTCCGGTGCACACTTTTTCGATGCACTTTGGCGCTCAATATCCCAGCGAGATTGAATTTGCCAACATCGTCGCAGCACATTGTGGCACTGAGCACCATATTTTAGAAGTTTCGCCAAAGCAAATTTGGGAGTTGCTACCGGAAACGCTGGCGGCGATGGATGATCCGGTGGGGGAAGGCTTGACGGTTCCCAATTTGCTGTTGGGGCGATCGGCAAAGGAATTCGCAGACGTGGTACTGAATGGCGAAGGCGGCGATCCGTGCTTTGGCGGGCCGAAAAATAAGCCGATGTTACTCAACAGTTTGTATGGTTCGATTCAGGGTAAACCAGATCCGATCGCAGCTTATTTGACTTCGTTTCAGAAATGCTATGTGGATTTGCCGCGTTTGCTGAAGCCGGAGGTTTGGGAAAAGGTGAAGAATGCGCCTTCCGTCTTTGCTGGGGAATTGCAACAGACAGAAACGACGTTTTTGAATCGGCTGATGCGGCTCAACATTGAGTTTAAAGGAGCCGATTACATTTTGACCAAGGTGAATAATCTCACGGCTGCGGCGGGACTAAAAGCTCGATCGCCCTTATTCGATGCGCGGATGGTGGCGCTGAGTTTGCAAATTCCGCCAGAATATAAGCTTTCGGGCGCGCAGGAAAAAGCGGTGCTCAAGGCTGCTGTGGCGGATTTGCTGCCCGATGTGATTGTCAACCGTCCGAAAAGCGGGATGGTGATGTCGATGCAGCAGTGGTTTTTGAGGGATTGGCAGCGGCAAGCGCGATCGTTGCTGCTGAATCGTCATGCGGCGATCGCGCCTTACCTCGATCAAACACTAATCCGCGAGTGGCTAAACTATCGTGGCGAAGTTTTTCCCCGCTATGGGCTGAAGCTGTGGCTGCTGGTGACGCTGGAAATTTGGCTACAAGTGAATCGCCGTTAGTGATCCAAAATTAGGACACGGCGCCGTGCCCAAGGCGTGTCAAATTAAGCACTCGACCCCCAAATTTCTCGATCGACAGCGGCATTTTTCCTATGCGGTTTTCGCTCTTGTTTATAGAACCCAATTGACATTTTTTAGGCTGCCAGCCTTTTAATCATCAGTCTAATAAAACAAAGATTCACTTAACCGTCGAATTAGCCACAGTTATATCAAATTTATTAACGAGGATTTTGCAGCTTTCTATCCAAGAATTTGACGGTTCAATTATCCATGTTGCCTTTATCGGAATAAATCCCATTTTTTCTGTATTTATTTTGCTTATTTTAGGTTTTTTTTCAACACTTTAAACTAGATTTTTGTCATTATTTGTTTATAAATTTTCTGTAATATCGCATCCGGTTGCATCGGAATGATTAAACCGCGAAGGCGCAAAGGACGCGAAGGAAGAGAAAGAAGAAGGTGCAGTTCTTCCTTCGCGCTCTTTGTGTCTTCGCGGTTCATTTAATCTTACGACCTAACAGAACTCGCTCTAATACAAGTCCGAATCAAACGGAGTTGATATAATTCAATAGTCAGATGGTCTGGGTGATACCCGTGGTCTAGCAATATTCTAAAGCGATCAACCGTTGTGAACGATCGCCGTCAAGATGTCAAATGGATTCTATAGCAATCCTCGTATCATTTGTGAATTTCTTACTTTCTCTCCGCGGGTTCGGGGAGGGTTGAGGTGGGGTAAAAAGTTTACCACTCCTCCCAGGATTGCTATAGTTCTCTTGCAATGATTATGGGATGTTTGGTTTCACCCTTTTTAAATTCGGCAACAGTCTCTTAAAATCGCCCGCAATTATCCAATCGACCGCGATTCTTCAACCCGCATTTTTAACCCCCATTTCAAGCACTATTTTACCAGTTACTGAGCCTGTTTCTAACAGTTCGTGAGCGGCTTGGGCTTCTTCGAGAGGGAAAGTTTTGCTGACGTGAATTTTTAGCAAGTTGCGATCGCACAAACGAGCACACTTCTGCAAAATATGAGCCTGCTGTTCCTGTTCCTCCACCAAACCTTCCAGCATTGGTGTTAACATTAATTCCAGACTAATTCTCAGATTCCGCATTCTCGCTGTTTTCAAATTGCCCAAAGCTGGATCGGGTTCCAAAATTGTTACCAAATCTCCATAAATCTTCACAGCCGGAATAGTTTGGTAAAAAGTTTCTCCCCCGACTGTATCGAAAGCCAAATCAACTCCTTGTCCTTGAGTCCAAGTCAAAACCTCATCGACAACATTGGTATTTTTGTATAAAATAACTGAATCTGCACCTAGGTGCTTGACAAAATTGGCTTTTTCCTCAGAACTAACAGTCGTGCAAACCTCTGCCCCCTGCAACTTCGCCAACTGTACCGCGACGTGCCCGACACCGCCGGCACCAGCTTGAATCAGCACTTTTTGACCGGCTTGCAAGCGCCCTCGATCGTACAGCGATTCCCAAGCTGTAATTAAAACTAACGGTGCCGCCGCCGCCTCAGCAAAACTTAAAGCAGCAGGCTTGAGGGCAAGAAAACGTTGGTCTACAACGGCAAACTCAGCATAAGTACCGATCGACCCGCCCAAACCGCCATTGCAGAAAAAAACCTCGTCTCCCACTTGGAAACTTTGCACACCAGCACCGACAGCCTCTACGACTCCAGCACCGTCGCACCCCAAAACGTGAGGAGCTTTATCGGGGTAAAAAGTGCCACGCGATCGCAACTTAGTATCTATCGGATTGATCCCCGCCGCTCGCAACCTTACCAAAACTTCAGTTTCTGTTTGTATAGTAGGGGCGGGGATATCTTGCAGTTTCAATACGGATGGGCTTCCGGGGGTTTGAAAAACGATCGCTTTCATCATGGGTGTTACACTAGATCAGATAATCCCTAGACTTTATTGTATATTGCTTAGCAAAGCAACCAAAAAATTTTTGTTTATCTCAAAGTTTATGATGGTTGTTGAAAGGCCTTACATAGCTCGGCAGCAGCAGTTTTATAAACAGTTTTAGGAGTTATCGTTTCTGTTCCTAAATCTCTATGCCCCTGGTAAATATTATATGAGCAAGCACTTTTTTAATTCTGCACCTAAAGTTGGTGGCACTAGAAGGTTCAAACACTTATCTGCCATCCTAAAACCTAGAGAATTTTCTCAATTATTACCTACTAAAACTAGCAATTCAGTTCTCAAACAAGTTGTTGGCGATTGGGATTACTGCCAAAAATCAAGAAGAGCTTATGACGGAGATCTACCTCGATTTTCATTCTTCTCCAGCATCCCCCAATACAAACATAAAATCTGGGGAAGTCAATTATTAACTCAGAATAACCAATCGATAGAAAAAAGGGGAGGTGAAAAAAACAATGGACTACTTCATTTATCTCAAAATGACATAATAATTTCTACAAAATCCCAAAATGTAATCCAGGCAAGGAGACGTTTTGCAACAGCGCTCTACTTTGTTGAGGCTGCAAATCAAAAGCCTGTAAGGTTGGTGGATGTAAATTACCACCTCCGAACAGGTATAGATTTAGGGATTGATCGCCTCGTAGCTTTGGCATCCAATAAGCCAACATTTCCTCCAACTATCTATGATAAAAAACATCTCAAATCAATTAATCAACGTTTCAATCAGCGCCGAGCATTTTTACTGTCAAAAAAACTTGACAAGGGAAAATATACCACGCGCCAAATCCAGCAAATCACCTTTAATCGAAACAAGCGATTAGAAAACTACCTTCATCAAACCAGCAGTTTGATTGTCAAGCGGTTGGTGGATGAGAAAAAAATCCAGTTAATTATTGGCACAGATGTAAGGGGTAAACCACATCTAAAATCACAAAAACAGCATCCGACTTTTGTAGAAATTCCTCATACCCAGCTCGTAAATTTTATTACTCCCAAAGCTGAGTTACTCGGTATCAAGGTAATAGTTACACAAGCATCTTATACAAATAAGTGCAGGTTTTTGGATTTAGAGCCTGTCGGTAAGAAAGAGTCTTACCAGGGTAAGAAAGGTAAACGCGAGGGGTGTCTATATTTCCATGAAAGTGGGATTAATGCTGATGTGAATGCCGCGTTAAATATGCTTACAAAAGTTAATGTAAACTCACCATTAGAGGAGTGCCACAACCGTATATATATGTTTGCAATTTCACCTGTACGGGTTGACCCTGTACGAAAAGAACAACAAAAAGTTTGGTAATGTCAAGTATTGCCCGGTTTTTTGTGAACGGTTAACTCTCTTGTCGCGTTCACGGCGATATGACCTTGTATTCGTTACCCATCCGTGACGATACTTAGTTATTTTTAAATAGATTGGCTTCAGATAACTACAACAATTGTCGAGCGGTGCTAATCGATGTTCGATCTAGATTTATTTTTTTACTTTGAGATTCTTGCATATCTTCTGGGATTATCGGCGACTTTAGCCTTGGTGTCCGCGATTTATCTCAAGCGGCACCGAAGGCCATCGAGTCTACCGGTACCCCACGAGCAACGGCAGTTGGCAGAATTAAAGCCCGACGATTTATCTGCGGGATTGAAAAGGCGGAAAAACTTTTTGCTTTTCCCCAACTCAAATCTGTGGCCGGCAACTGACAGCTTCTTAAATAAAGTTTTAGGTATGGGCCGCGCTGTATTCTTCGCCAAGCAACAGCGCCTAACTGTGAATTCTTCGCATCGTGTGGGGCCTGGAACCTGCAAAACCCTAAGTCTGAGCATTTCGGGTTCGATGGGGGAAAATCCCGATCGCCCGAATGCCGAGAATCCTCCTAAAGTTACTGCTTCCGAGCAATTAGAGGAAGATTTGTTGGGCGCAATCCTAGCAGGTACTGATTCGCCGGGGGGAGCAGAATTCTTTGATGCCTTAGTTTGCCACTTAGCCTCAGCACTCGGAGTTCGCACCGCCGTCGCTGCCAAATCTATTAAGTCGAAGGCACGCAGCGATGCTGCTGCCGATAGATTGCAACTTATCAGTTTTTGGAGCGACGGACAGCAGCAGCCAAACTTTGAGTGCGACACCGCCAATACTCCCGAAGCGCGGGTGCTGGAGGGGGGAATGTATTCCTGTCTCGACAACCTCTCGGAAACCTTTCCAGAAGACCGCAGACCGGTAGTTACAGGTGCGCGCAGTTTCCTGGGAGTCTTGCTGAAAAACTCTTACGGCGAACCTTTAGGCATTATTTGTATTTTTCACGATCGACCCCTGGCCGAAGCACATCTTGCCAAATTCCGATTAATTCTCAGCATCTTTGCGGGACGGGCAGCCGCCGAATTAGAGCGGCAGCGCCTAGAAGCAGCACTGTCTACTGTAGAAGCGAAATACTGCGCCCTGGTAGAACAAATGCCCGCTGTCACCTACATTTCTCCCCTCAATCGCAAGGCGGCCAAACTTTACATCAGCCCACAAATCGAGACTTTTCTAGGTTATTCTGTAGCTGAATGGAGGGCAGACCCCGACTTGTGGCTGAAACTCGTTCACCCAGAAGACCGCGACCGCGTGTTAGTTGAAAACGCTACACAGAAATTCAGCGAGGGAGAAGATATCTTCTGCGACGGGTCGCTGGTTTCAGAATACCGCGCGATCGCCCGCAACGGCCGAGTCGTCTGGTTCCGCGATCAAGCGACCGCAGTTCGCGATGAAGCAAGCAAGTCTGTCATCCTTCAAGGCGCAATGTTTGACATCACAGAGACTAAGGTAGCTGCCAGCGCGCTGCTAGAAAGCGAATACCGCTATTACACCTTGGCAAAAATACTGCCGGTCGGGATTTTCCGCGCTGACGCTACTGGAGAGTGCTTGTACGTCAATGAGCGATTTTTGGAGATGGCGGGACTGACTGTGGCAAAGGCACTAGGCGAAGGTTGGGCGCAAAGTTTGCATCCCGAAGACCGCGAGCGTGTTTTGAGCCAGTGGTATCGCGCTGTCACAGATAAGTTGCCCTGTAAGTTAGAGTACCGTTTTTGCAACGGTGACTTCACAACCTGGGTCTTTTCGCAAGCAGTGCCCGAAATGACCAAAAGCGGTGAAGTTCTAGGCTATCTCGCCACGTTGACCGATATCACAGATCGCAAGCAGGCAGAATTCGCGCTGCAACAGGCGGAAGAGAAATACCGCAGTATCTTTGAAAATGCGATCGAAGGCATTTTCCAGACAACGGCCGACGGACGCTATCTCAGCGCTAACCCTGCTTTGGCGAGAATTTACGGCTACGAGTCGGCCGCCGAATTGATGGCGAATATCCAAGACATAGATCGGCAACTTTACCTCGATCCCAACCGCCGCGTCGAGTTTTTGCGCGCGATCGAAAAACACGGTTTTGTGTCTGAGTTCGAGTCCCAAGTTTACCGCGCTGACGGCACTACTATCTGGGTTTCCGAGAACGGCCGGGCAGTTCGCGACCCTGACGGAAATTTACTTTACTACGAAGGCACTGTCGAAGATATTACCCTCCGCAAAATAGCAGAAGATAAGTTAGTACACGATGCTTTGCACGATATGCTAACCGGTTTGCCCAACCGATCTTTATTTATGGATCGTTTGGGGCACGCGATCGATCTTTCAAAACGTCGCCCCGAGATTTTGTTTGCGGTGCTGTTTATCGATCTTGATCGCTTTAAGGTTGTTAACGACAGTTTGGGGCATTTAGTTGGCGATCGGTTGCTGATCGCGATCGCGCAGCGCCTGGGAATCTGTTTGCGCGCTGGAGATACTGTTGCCCGTCTCGGCGGCGACGAATTCGCTATTTTGCTGGAAAATATCAAAAGCACCGAGGATGCGATCGTGATTGCCGAACGAGTGCAAGCGGAACTGGCAGAGCCTTTTTACCTTAACGAGTATCAAGTTTTTACCAGTGCTAGCATTGGGATTGTTTGTTCTGGTTTTCCTCCCTATCCAACGGAAACCAGCAAACGGTCGAGTCTCGAAAATCTGGGAAATATCGATCGGGAAACTTCTTTGTCTTGCTTATCTTCCGACTCTCCTGTTCCCAATGTCCCGTTATCCATGTTGTACGATCGACCTGAAGAACTGCTCCGAGATGCAGATGCGGCCATGTATCATGCTAAGGGATTGGGCAAAGCTCGCCACGAAGTTTTTGACTTAAGTATGCACACTCGCGCCGTCGCCCTTTTGCAACTGGAAAACGACCTGCGACGCGCTTTAGACTCCCAGGAATTTCAGCTTTACTATCAGCCCATCGTCTCTCTAATTACCGGTAAAATCAGCGGTTTTGAAGCGCTGCTGCGGTGGTATCACCCGCAGCGGGGTGTCGTATCTCCTGGCGAGTTTATTTTAGTAGCTGAAGAAACTAGATTGATTATACCTATGGGCTGGTGGATGATGCGATCTGCTTGTCATCAGATCCACGAATGGCACCAAAAATTCCCAGCCAATCCGCCGTTGACTGTCAGCGTCAACCTTTCTAACCAACAATTTAAACAACCGGATTTAATTGATCGCATTCGCGAAATTTTACAAGAAACTCAGCTTGACCCCCGCACTTTAAAGGTAGAAATTACTGAAGGCGTCATCATGGAGAATTCCGAATCGGCAGTGGCTATCCTCGCGGAATTGAAAAATTTAGAAATTCAATTATATATTGACGATTTCGGCACTGGCTATTCTTCTTTGAGCCGCCTGCACACTTTTCCAACTGATGCTTTAAAAATCGATCGAGCTTTTGTCAGCCGCATGACTGAAGATGAAGGCAACGAAGCGATTGTACAGACTATTTTAATTTTAGCCAGTCATTTAGGTATGGATGTAATTGCTGAAGGAATCGAAACCATCGAACAGCTTAATTTACTCAGAGCACTGCAATGCGAATACGGACAAGGATACTTTTTCTCAAAGCCGATAGACAGCATGGCAGCCACACTTTTGATAGAAAGTCAACCCAAATGGTAATTAGTCATCAGTCATTAGTCATTAGTTAGTAGTCATTGGTAAAAGGAAAGTGGGAAAAGGGAATCGGGAATTGGAAATTGGAAATTAGCAATTGGAAGTTAAAACATTCTTCCTTCTTCCTTCTTCCTTCTTCCTTCTTCCTTCTTCCTTCTTCCTTAAAGTTTCGCTTCCAAAGACTTGAGAAACTCAGTATTTACCCCCGACTCTCGCGTCAGGGCAATTTTCCCAGTACGAGCAATTTCCTTAATCCCAAATCTATTCAGAACCTGGACGATCGCCACCATTTTACCGGGATCTCCCACAACTTCCAATGTCAGCGTATCATCACCAATATCCACAACTCGCGCTCTAAAAATTTGAGCTAACTCAATTATTTCCGATCGCGTCCCGCTAGCAGCATTAACTTTCAGTAACATTAACTCCCGTTCTACACAGGGAATTTCTGTTATATCCTGAACTTTAAGCACGTTAATCAACTTGTACAGTTGCTTGGTCAACTGTTCGATAATCTGGTCATCTCCGGGTACAACCATCGTAATCCGAGATATTCCCACTTGCTCCGCCGGGCCAACGGCCAGACTTTCAATATTAAAACCCCGACGGGCAAACAAACCAGCAATTCGAGTGAGGACACCCGCTTCATCTTCAACTAAAACCGAAAGAGTGTGTTTCATTTATCCCAAAAAGACGCATTTCGTGCAATTCTACTTTCGCCAATTCGCCTTTTAGCAGAAGTGCACGCCCATTGAACCTGCATTAGATATTTTATCGTGAGTTATTGGTCGTTCATCTCCTGGGAAAAAAACCCTCGATCAATTTCGCTTTTACCCGTCTCGATCCCCCCAAATCCCCCTTAAGAAGCTATGCCTTACTCACATCTTTCTTAACAAAGGCGCTCCGGCTCAAGCCGGAGCGACCTCCGGGCGCTCGCTCCCTTGGAGTAGGATTGACAACCAGGAACCGAATCAAGTAAGCCTGAAATTACGGTATCAGAGGCGAGTGAGGAACTATGACGGCAGAATGGGCAGTAGCAGAACTACAATTTGCTTGTTTAGGCGATCGGCGTCGCCAGAAAAGACTGGTGCGAATTGTCTCAGACTTAGCCTCACAGCCCCATGCCACTGTGCCACAAGCATCAGGGGATTGGGCAGCCACCCAAGGGGCTTATGACTTTTGGTCATCTCCACGAGTCTCGTCAGATGCGATTCGCCAAGCCCACCAAAGAAGTACCATCGAACGAATCAAAGTACACCCAATGGTTCTGGCGATTCAGGACACCACAGAACTGAATTTCACCCACCATCCCAGCAAGAAAGGAATGGGACACTTGGATAGTGCCACCAGTCGGGGTCTGAAAGTTCACTCAGTATTTTGTAGCTCTGCCAATGGAGTACCATTAGGAGTGTTGCACCAACAAGTATGGGCGCGAGATCCTGCGACTATTGGTAAGAAGCATTCCAGAAATCAAACCGAAACCAAAGACAAAGAAAGCCAACGTTGGTTAACAGCTCTTGATGCGACCCAGAAGGTGATGCCAGAATCAATTACTGTACTAACGGTAGCCGATCGCGAAGCCGACATCTATGACTTTTTAGCGACTGAAAGACCTGAGAATTCTCAGTTGTTAATTCGCGCCTATCACAACCGTCAAGTCAAGAACTCTGATGGTACAAAAGAAGTAGAGCGACTACAAGGTGCGATCGCCAAAGTACCGATCGCCGGACAACTGGACTTGGAATTGCGAGCTAATCCGCAGCGAGAAGCTCGTAAAGCGACTCTGAACCTGCAGGCTACAACAGTCGAAATTCTACCTCCTCAAAGCCACCCTCACCACCAAAATTTACAGCCGCTGACAGTGCAAGTGATTCTGGCTAGTGAAAACAACCCACCGACCACAGAGAAGCCTGTAAGCTGGTTGTTATTGACCACCTTGCCCATTAATGGTTTCTCTGATCTTGTCCAGTGCTTACGCTGGTACAGTTACCGTTGGTTAATCGAACGCTATCATTACGTTCTTAAAAGTGGATGCGGTTTAGAACAGCTACAATTAGAAACTGCCGAGCGCATCGAACGGGCAATCTCAACCTACACAATTGTGGCATGGCGGTTATTGTGGATGATTTACGAATCTCGTCATCATCCTGAGCTGGGAGGGGACACCATTCTCGAAACCCATGAATGGCAAGCACTTTACTGCACAATTCATGGGACTCCTATCCCTAGTGAATCACCCCCAACTTTAAGTAATTGCATTCGTTGGATTGCAAAATTAGGTGGATTTTTAGGACGTTCATGTGATGGTGAACCGGGTGTCAAGACCCTGTGGCGAGGCTGGCAACGTTTGCATGACATTGCTGGTACATGGAAATTAGTTTCCACCCATTCCCCCCCGGATGTCAAGCCTGATTTTGTTAAGAAAGATGTGAGTAAGGCATAGCTTAAGAAGGGGGACTTTGATAACACTCCTGTCCCCCCCTTGTTAAGGGGGGTTAGGGGGGATCGGCTTTATCTCAACCGTAAACCCGCCCCAACTCAGTTCTGGGCGCACATGAGCTAAGTTTTTTTGTGTACGAACCTACACAATTCCTCGCTCGGATAAAAACTTTTCAGGTCTTGTCGCTGACGGGGAATGAAATTTTGAGACCAATTAATCTCAAAATTCCTTCAAATAAAAACCCGGTGTTGCAGAGATGGCATCTGGCGACGGACTTGTTCTAGTCGATCGGGATTAATTTCTGCGATCGCCACACCCGGTTCCTCTCCAGCATCCGCCAAAACCGTACCCCAAGGGTCTATAATCATCGCGTGACCGTGAGTTTGACGGCGGCCGTAGTGGCGGCCAGTTTGTGCAGGGGCAATCATATAACAAGTGTTCTCGATCGCCCTAGCTTGCAACAAAACCTTCCAGTGATCCTTGCCAGTGTAAGCAGTAAACGCCGCCGGCACGAACAAAATATCAGCCCCCTTGTACGACAAATGCCTGTACACTTCCGGGAACCGCACGTCATAGCACACGGAAAGTCCCAGCGTCCCCAACTCCGGCGACACATAAACCGGCGGCAAATCTTCACCAGCTTTCACAGTGTTCGATTCTCTGTAAGTAATGCCGTCGGGAACATTCACATCGAACAAATGTACTTTTCTGTACCTTGCCACTTCAGTGCCGTTTTGGTCTACCAGCAAAGAGGTATTGTATACCTTCCCCCCTAGAGTCGGCACTGGAAATCCGCCGCCCAGAATTGTTACCTGGAACCGTTGGGCCATCGTTTTGAGGAATTTTTCGCTTTCGAGTCCGATCGCTTCTGAAAAAGCAATTTTTTCCTCCTCTTCTCCCATAAACGAGAAATTTTCTGGTAAGGAAACTAACTCCGCACCCCGACGTACTGCCAGGTCGATTAATTCCTCTGCCTGAACCAAATTTTTTTGCAGGTCAGGCAAGCTAGTCATTTGAATTGCTGCGGCGAGATAAGACTTCATCGATTCACAATATTAGTCAATAGTCATTAATCATTAGTCATTAGTCATTAGTCATTAGGAACTAATTTGATAACTAAATAGTTTATATCCTTGGCTTTCACCCATTTAGGCGCTGGTTTTGCACTAACTGGTGTGGTTTGAGAGTTTTGATATTTGAGTTTTAAATTAACCTGTAACTCATCCTTCAAAAATCAAAACTCTCAACTTTTACCTACTAGGTTTTGCAACCTAATTTCCCTCAAATCTTACGGCATCGGATGGAAAAGCAGGTCTGGGAAAAAGCGGTTAAATTCAATTAAAGCCGCGCCTTGAATAGATAGCCAAAGGATAGCCAATACTGGTGCGGTCGAAAGAAACCTGACAAAATATTGCATGAATTCTGCTCCTGAAAATTCGAGACAGTTGGTAATTGCCGATCGGTCTACGCCTAATTGCTAATTTGCAGTTAATTACTTAACTGTTAGCTATTAGCGCTTCTCCATTTCCCTATTTTAGCGGGGGGAAACAGTAATTTCGTCTTCCTTGGCAAACATTTCACCGCTGGTGATTGATGTGATAGCTGCCAGAGGCCATAAAACGCCGCTCAGCATACATCTGAGGGCCAAAGGAACGTCGATAATAATCTCTTTTTCCTCTGGGGTTGCTGATTTTTTGGTAACTTGCAGATAAGAACGGCCCACCCAACCAATCCAACCTGCCATATACAAGAACAGTATGCTAGGAATCAAAAAGTCCCCTGCTCTGCTCAAGTTGCCGTCTACGATTAAGTGCGGGTATCCTTCCGGGCCGCACATAGCTTGGGAATAGCGATCGAACCGCGCTTTCGCAGATGCGGGGTCGCCATTTGTAGAACGTGCATTTTTAGCCAGTTCCTTGAATTCGGGAGAGTCCTTGCACGGCACTAAATTGTAAGCCGAAGCAACTGGAGCAAAACTGAACCAGACACTCAACACTAAAATTGCAGCAAACAATCGTCGCATGGAATTGTTTCCTTTTGTTACAAAACAATAAGTTTTTGTACAAGCATTTCAACTTGCCGATCGCGAATCCAGATTACCGCATTTGTTGACAGTCTAAAGTATCCATCAGTGATGCGGCAAAGCCCAATAGAATGAGGGATTCGCGTTTTCATAGGTCAATGCTGAGCTAGCAATACCGCGAGGATATTCCTTCCTTGCATCAGAGGATGACCTTACCTGTCGATCGGGCAAAAATCCCTTAACAATAACCTGAGTACAGGTAGAGCGGGGGACTTGCGCCGAATTAGTTAAGCTAGCAATAACTAACCTATCAAATAAAATTACCAGTTAATGGCAACCATTTTCGCGATCGAAACAAGTTGTGACGAAACAGCAGCAGCGATTGTTAAGAATCGTCAAGTTTGCAGCAATGTTGTAGCATCACAAATTAAAATCCACGAGCAGTTTGGCGGAGTAGTGCCGGAAGTCGCTTCGCGGAGTCACCTAGAAATGCTCAATCAGGTAATTGCCCAGTGTCTCGGTGAAGCAAACCTGAGTTGGTCAGAAATTGACGGCATTGCAGCGACTTGTGCCCCCGGTTTAGTAGGTGCATTGTTAGTCGGGCTGACAGCGGCGAAAAGCTTGGCAATAGTCCATCAAAAACCGTTTTTAGGCGTCCACCACCTCGAAGGGCACATCTACGCTTCTTACCTTACCGAACCCGACTTGCAGCCACCGTTTTTGTGTTTGTTAGTTTCCGGGGGACACACTAGCTTTATTTATGTCAAAGATTGCGGCGTTTATGAAACTGTAGGACACACACGCGACGACGCCGCCGGCGAAGCTTTTGATAAAGTTGCGAGACTGTTGCAGCTAGGATATCCCGGCGGGCCGCTGATTGACAAATTGGCCGCCCTTGGCAATCCCCAAGCATACCCTCTACCAGAAGGCAGAATTTCCTTGCCTGGTGGCGGCTATCATCCTTACGACAGTAGTTTTAGCGGCTTGAAAACCGCAGTTTTGCAATTAGTACAGAAACTCAAGAAACAAAATAACAATGTGGGTGCGGAAGGCATCTTGCCTGCCTCTACAATTAATGATATTGCGGCCAGCTTTCAGGAAACAGTAGCCAAGGGTTTAACAAAAAGAGCGATCGACTGCGCCGTAAATTTCGGCCTTACCACTATTGTAGTGGGGGGCGGAGTTGCAGCAAACAGCGGACTCCGAAAACATTTACAAGCAGCAGCAGCAAAACACAACTTGCGAGTATTGTTTCCGCCATTAAAATATTGTACAGACAACGCAGCAATGATCGGCTGTGCGGCGGCAGAACACTTGCAGCGAGGACACACATCGCCGCTGACTTTGGGACCCAATTCGCGGATGGCTGTCAGCGATATTATGGAACTCTACAAGAGTCATTAGTTATTAGTCATTAGTTAACAGTCACCAGTCACCAGTCAACAGTCAACAGTCAACAGTCAACCAAACGATGAAAATCCGCGACGCAGTAGAAAGCGATTTGCCAGCAATTGTCGAAATATACAACGCAGCAATACCGGGCAGAATGGCGACAGCAGATTTAAAACCAGTCTCAGTCGAAAGTCGCCTTCCGTGGTACAGAGCACACTCCCCCAATTCCTGGCCGATTTGGGTAATTGAATCAGAAGAAAATATTGTTGGCTGGCTGAGTTTTCAGATTTTCTACGGACGCGCTGCCTATCAGCATACAGCAGAAGTTAGCATCTACGTCGCACCCGATCGCCAACGCTGCGGAATCGGACAAAATTTATTGCAATCGGCAATTGTGCGGAGTCCTGAATTGAAGCTTAAAACTCTCATGGGCATAATTTTTGCTCACAATCAGCCGAGTGTAAGATTGTTTGAGAAATTTGGCTTTCAGCGCTGGGGATATCTGCCACAAGTTGCCGAACTTGACGGCGTTGAAAGAGATGTCGTAATTCTGGGTTTGCGTTGTCTGTAGGAACTGAGATGTTACACCATTCTCGCTTAACAGGCAAGATGCCTGTTCCACACAAAAATTCATCTCTTGTGGAACAGGCATCTTGCCTGTTCATAAAAGGATTATTGACAATGCTGCAACATCTCAGTAGACATCTCCAATAATTATTGTGGAACAGGCATCCTGCCTGTTCAGGACTGGCTTTTCTGGAGAGGTCTAGTAAGCTGTTGTGCATTTAAATTGTATTTTGAGGGCGGGCAGGATGCCCACCCCACAAGAGTGAAAATTTATTTGACCATGCAATTTAAAGGCGGATTAGCTTAGGAATTGATCTGATGTTTGCTCAATCTGCTAAAATTTTAATTTCATCCAAAGATGCGATCGCCACATCAGCATTTTCCAAATGACTAACCTCCGCCTTCCCCCAACAAATCCCGATACAACCAGCCGCGCCCGCATTTTTCCCCATCTGAATATCACCCGCTGAATCTCCCACCATCAAAGTTGCTGCGGGATTTACTCCGAGTTTCTCACAAGCTTGCAAAAACAATTTCGGATCTGGTTTATGAACCGTTGAATCCACTCCCATTTCTAACTGAATCCACTCGGCTAATGCGTGGTGTTTCACAAATTTCTGCACAACCTCCGTCGTAGCCGCCGAAAGAATTCCCAGTTTTAAACCCGCTCCCGAAAGATATTTCAGCACTTCCAAACTGCCGACAAATAAAGGAGAAACAGCACTATTTTTAAACATTTCGTCAGCTTCGTCAAAAGCGCGGCGCGCAATAGTTAAAGATTCCAGCCATCCCCTGCCGGTTTCGGCGATGTATCCCGCCGCCACAATCTCATTTTCCCTGCGACTCCCGACTGCTAGCAAGCCCGTGGGGTCAATGCTGCCGCTTTCGATACCGAAAGCCATTTGTAAAGGCTCTCCAACGCCCGGAATTTGAGCATCTGCGAGGCGCGCTCGCTTCATCCCCAACAGTCTCAAAAATTGTTGAGAATCTTCTAGAGTGCCGTCTTTGTCAAAGATTACGGCTTGGATATTTGAGAAGGTAATGCCCCGACATTTAATATTTACCAAGAATCTGAACTCCGTAATTTTTATATTTTTTTAAATTTTCCCATATTGCGCTATTTTTAGCAATTCTTAATTCCCCGCGATCGTTGTGTTCTTACAAAATCAGGATACAACATTAGACATTTCCAATAATTATTGTGGAACAGGCATCTTGCCTGTTCAAAACAGGCTTTTCTGGAGATGACTCTTGTTGTGTCCCTACAAAATTAGGACACAACATTGTTTTGTCCCTACCATCAATAAATTAAAACCGTCCTGCTAAATTGGCCACCATTAATGCTAGTTGAACGGGCTGCACGGGTTTGGAAATATGGGTTTGAAAACCCGCTTCGATCGCCCTTTCGCGTTCTTTATCGCTCGCATACGCAGTCAGCGCAACGGCTGGGATTTCTCCTCCGTCTTCCGCAGCAAGGTTTCGCACTTCTCGAATTAAGAAATACCCATCTTCCTCTGGCATTCCGATATCGGAGATTAGCACGTCATATCTGCCGGGGTTTTCCTTCATAGCAACGATCGCACTTATGGCAGATGCAACTGTCAAAACCTCAGCCCCGTAGCTTTCTAGCACAAATGCTAAGAGCTCCCGCGTATCGAGCCGATCGTCTACAACTAAAACGTGCAAGCCTTCGAGAGAGGGGACAATATCGGTAGAGACATTCAAAGGCGCAGCCAAAGCAATTGTTTTTAAATTGATCGCCGATGTCAACTCTTGAGGCAACGATCGCAACGGCAATCTCAGAGTCATTGTAGTTCCTTGTTCCTCACCGGGACTTTCGGCTTCCACCGTTCCTCCGTGCAATTCTACCAGATGACGCACGATCGACAAACCCAATCCCAGCCCTTGATTAGCCTTGCCGCTGCTGGAATCGCCTTGATGGAAACGATCAAAAATATACGGCAACAAGTCTGCCCTAATGCCTTTTCCCGTGTCGCTAACTCGAAGTTGAGCGTAATTCTCGATCGCCGACAGCGTTACTTCCACTCGTCCCCCCGCCGGAGTAAACTTAATGGCATTAGACAGAAGATTCCACACAACTTGTTGCAATCTATCAGTATCGCCTAAAACAGTTACAGAACTCAACTGCGAAACAACTTGAATATTTTTGGCATCGGCTGATAATTGAACCCCATCCAGCGCAGCTTGCACCACCAAAACCAGATCCATCAAACTGCTATGAAGAGCGAGCTTGCCGCTCGTAATCCTGGCAATATCCAGGATATCTTCGATTAATTGAGATTGCGTCCTAGCGCTGCGCTCGATCACTTCTAGAGCGCGATTAGTCGCTGCTTCCTTAAGCACGCCGGAGCGCAGGATTTGTGCCCATCCCAGGATCGGAGTCAGGGGATTGCGGAGTTCGTGGGAGAGATTCGCGAGAAATTCATCTTTAGCACGGTTAGCACTTTCTGCTTGTTGGCGGGCCAACTGTTCATGCTCCAATAACTGCGATCGTAGAATCTCCAACTGCTTGCGCTCGGTGATATCCTCGATCGACAACAGAATCATTAAAGCTTGATCTTCTTGTTGAAGTTTACAAGCATTCAGCAGCATGGTTTTGGGCCCGATCTGCTCAAACAGGTGATCCAACTCAAAGTTTTGAAGCTGAACATCACTAACCAGAATATCTTCCAAGATCCATCGCAATTGAGGGATATTCCACTGCCCGTTTCCTAGCTCAAACAGTGATAATTGCGCTGTTTCTGAGGATGAAACCTGAAACGTTTCATAGAACGATCGATTTGCTTTATTCACTCGGAAATTCGCATCAAGCGCGACTAAAGGCGTTTGCACAGTTTCCACGATGGTTTCAGCGTAATTTCGGGCTTCTTCCAAGGTTCTGGCACTGCGTTTTAGAGTATCAATATCGATCAAAACCATCACCACACCGTCAATCTGGTTTTCTGTTGTGCGGTAGGGACGAATGCGGAGATTGTACCAATATCCGGCTAAAGTTTGAACTTCTTGTTCTTGTGTCTGGAGAGTATCAATCACCTCCAACATCATCTGTTCCAAGTCAGGAACGTCAAGAGTCGATCGGATGTCGCTAAAGGGTCGTCCAATATCTGTGGGAATCAGATTAAAAATTTCCTGCGCCGTTGGCGTAAATCGTCGAATCTGTAAATCGTTTGCCAGCATTAAGACAGGGATATTGATACTAGCAAGCAAATTTGTCAAATCGTTATTGAGCTGGCTTTGTTCAAGATATCGGCTGCGAAGTTCCTCGTTAGTCGTAGTGAGTTCCTCGTTAGTGGCTTGAATCTCTTCTTTTGCCGTTTCTAGTTCTTCGTTGGTGCTTTGCAACTCTTCGTTGCTCGATAGGATTTCTTCGTTGGCAATTTTGAGGTCTTGGTTGAGATTTTCCTGATCCTGGATCAGCGATTGCAGGTGCACTTGAGCATCAGTTTTTTCTTGGTTAGCGGTGGCAAGTGCCTGCTTCAGGCACTTATTTTCAGAAGCTAAATCATCTTGCTCGCAGCTTTCAGAAGTGACGATGCGGAAATTGAGCGCTGGCGCTAAAACCTCTTCAAGTAGCAGCAAAAAATAGCGTGCTGTGAAGCTGTGCGGCTGGAACGGCATCACCTCAATATTGACCATAGTCGATCGCCCGCCCGATTCAACAACAACCCTTTCTTTCCTAACGGTCACGTTCTGCGTCTGGGCCTGATAAATTGCGGTGCGAAGCTCAACAAGCAAGCCTGGCCTTGCCATTGTCAGCAAGTTTAAGTCCGGCGTTCCGGCTGCCACTCTCAAGTAAGGATCGATGTCTCCCCGCACTTGCAGGATTTTCATCTGCTCGTTGACAAGCACACTGGCTGGGGCATAGCGATTCAAAATCAGTTGCTCAGTTTCTCGCTGCAAGTCCAAGCTATTTATCAAAGTTTCTTCATTCATTTGCTGTTGTTGAGCAGCTTTAACGACGGGATAGGAACTCGGCGTAAACGAAAAAGTGGGACGAGTCGCGGTCAACTTTTTGGCATAAATTTTATTTTTTTTATCGACTGTAGTAAACAATGATGAAAATTTTCCGGTACTCTCAGAAGTGCCTAACAGGAGAAAGCCTGTTGGGCTAAGACTGTAATGAAAAATCGGCATCACTTTTTTTTGCAATGACTCTCCCAAGTAGATCAGCACATTGCGACAGCTAACTAAATCGAGATTGGAAAAAGGCGGGTCGCTACCTAAGTCTTGTCGGGCAAATATACACAGTTCGCGGACGGCCTTGCGGATTCTATAGCCACCTCCTGCTTCGGCGCGAATAAAGAAGCGAGTACGTCGTTCTGGTGAAACGTCTACCATCTGGTTTTCTAAGTAGAAACCAGACCGGGCTTTGCCGATCGCCGCCTCGCTGATATCCGTGGCAAAAATCTGGATCGGCGGCGGGATAAGTCGATCGCCCAAAAACTCTAACAAGCAAATGGCGATCGAATAAACTTCTTCACCTGTGGAACATCCCGCCACCCAAATCCGAATGGGAGCATTTGCCGATTTATTTTGGGTAATCGTGGGGAAAACCAGCTCTTTTAACTTTTCAAAGGCTTCGCGATCGCGGAAGAAACTGGTAACGTGGATCAGGATTTCTTCATACAAAGCTTTGACTTCAGCCGAATTTTGTCTAAGGTGTTGGGCGTAATCTTCCAAGCTCTCCAGCTTGTACAATACCATCCGTCGATGGATGCGTCGAGCGATCGTGGTGGGTTTGTAGTGGCTAAAATCAACGCCTGTGGTCGATTTCAGCAGTGCAAAAATAGTTGCCAGGGCATCTCCCGGTTCGGTCGATTCTTCCACTTTTGCTAGGGAAATTGTGCAAGTTAGAAGGGGACTGTGACTATATTTTGCCAGTTCCTCGGCAATTTTTTCCGGTGGCAAAACAAAATCGACATTTCCTGTAGCAACAGCGGTATTCGGCATACTATCGAATTTTGCTGTATCTTGACATTGAGCAAAAGTCATGCCTCCGGCTGCTTTGATTGCCTTGAGCCCCAGTGAACCGTCTCCGTCTCCCCCGGATAATACTACGGCGATTGCTTTGTGGCCGCGATCGAGCGCCAATGATGTAAAAAAGGCATCTCCCGGCATATATTTGCCATAAATCTTCTCGCGAGGAGATAGTTGCAGCACGCCTTTACATACCACCATCTTGGTGTTGGGCGGAATAACGTAAACTTGATTTGGCTCTACAGCTATGCCGTCTTTTACCTCATTAACAGGCATTTGCGTCCTTCTGGCGAGAATCTCGGTCAGCAGGCTTTTGTGAGTGGGGTCTAAATGCTGAATCAGCACAAACGCCATACCAGTATCTATCGGTAAATGGCTGAGTAAGTCGGTGAAGGCTTCTAACCCTCCTGCTGAGGCGGCAATCCCAACGATGGCAAAGGGGGCCTCGGTGACGGCTGATTGGTCGCCGTCGAGGGCGGCTGGTGCGATGGATTCGGGTGTATTTTCTGGAGATAATTGAGCAGAAGTCATGATGAGAAGTCCTCGACTTCAGTTATTGAGCGGCCAACATCTCTGGTAAGGGTGCGGCTGATTAATTCAGACTATTTTTATCAAAGCCTACTTAAGTTATCGGCATTATGAAGCTCCCTTAAGAATGAGCGACAATGTTGAGGTCATTATCTGAGCGCGATCGAAAAACTCTATCTGCTGTTGGGGCGATCGCAGGAAGAGGCTGGCAATAACTACTTCTATTTGTTTACCTACTTAGCTTCTTTCTCCGACCAGTGTAGCAGACAGCGCGATTACTGATTCCGTATTAATTCTAGCAGTATAAGCGACTTGTGCGCCTTGTATTCCCTTTAAATCTTCAACTCGTTTGTGAATTTCGGACACTCCAGCAGCTTTTAATGCTGTTAAAAATGCTGGGTCATTGTAAACATCTTCGGAAAACGAAACTTCATCACTTTTAGAAAGATTTTGAAGGCGGGCGGCTTTGTTGACTGTAGAGCCAAAATAGTCGATCGAATTATTAAGATTTACCAGCAACGCCGTCCCTCGGTGAATGCCAATTCTGACTTGAATCCACTCTGCTTGTGGGCGAGTTAAGTTGTACTTCCTGAAACTAGCCACCGCATCGGTGGCTGTCATAATTGCTTGTTCGTTGCTGATAAAGGAAGCCATGACGGCATCGCCGATGGTTTTAATGACTTTACCGCCAAAATTCTCGATCGACTCAAAGAAAATTTCAAAATGATCGCGCACAATATTGTAAGCTTTAGTATCTCCCAGTGTTTCGTACATTCTGGTAGAACCGGTAATATCAGTAAACATAATAGTAATTGCCCGAATCTTGACTCGCTCTCTTTCGGATATTACTTGAGCGCCAAACAAACGCTTATAATCCGGGTGATGAAGCAGTTGCATTCCTGACAGCCGCAGGGGCAGTTGTTCTAATGTCAGTTCATCGGGCAATTCATCTGAATGCAAAATCAACCCGGACAAATTGTGATCGGTATTAGTTAATTCTATCTTAACTTGTCCCGGACGCATGGCTAGCTCTGTTTTGTCAAAATCGGGGCCGGCTAACTGCTTGAGTTGAATTTCTTGTATCTCTTCTGTTTTTTCACCTTCGACCTTTAAAATCCCTTTAGCTAAAGTGAGGGGACAGCAGTACCGATATCGACCGTTTTCTAAGGTAACAATCTCCGATTCGGTGCAGTATAAAGGCGTTACCAGTTGCAGTTTGCTCTGGAGTACGGGAGGGGGAGCGCAGACGGGCCGCAGTTGCGGATCTTCGATTTCTTTGTTCAGGGAAAAAGTCACTTCGACGCGATCGAGCAAATCAATTTTAAACTCGCGATCGCACATCGGGCACAAAGACATTTCTGATGTGTCTGCCAAATCCTTGAATTCGTCTGTAATCATGTTGCAGTGCGGGCAGTGAATATCCCAGTGCAAGTCGAAGGCGCCGGCTTTCACTCCGTGCAAAAATTCCGAAGTAATTCTTTTAATATTTTTGACTGTACCGCCTGCTAGGTAGTAAGGGTTAATCCGCAATCTCTGCAAAATGTGGGAACCGATTAACCAGTTTTCGATTTGGTCGATCGTTCCTTTGCTAGAATTAGGACGTTTTTTAAGCTGTTCTAATTTTTCTTTTAATAATTCGATGTTCATGATCCGCTTGCCTTTGAGCCTCATGGCAAGAAGTTTATAAGTATTATTTTGTGTAATGTGCTTGTCTAGTTTGTTCTTGCCTGAGAATGCTGATGAGTTCGCACTTGTGCGTATGGCCCTGATGTTTATAAATCTTAACAAATTAGCCGACTAAAGGCGATGTTTATTTAGGTATAGCTATCCGCTCCTTAGATGAATCCAAAGAGCGATGCTGCATCGGTCTACAGAAAGTGAACTACCAGACGCTGACCGATACGGCCCTACAGCGCTGGCTTCCTGATTCAACGGGGATAGTGGCTAACAAAACTTCGGTTTACCAGCCCGACTTATATCGTTTCCGGTTGCATCGGAATAATAAAATCGAGTCAACAGTTAACACTCAACCATTCAGTTTTTTGACCCCGAGTCACCAGCCAACAGTCAACACTCAACACTCAACAGTCAACAGTCAACAGCCAACAGTCAACAGTCAACAATAATCCCGATGCAGCCGGAATTGATATAATGACTAATAACTAACTCAAAAAAAAAGAGGGAATTTTCCCTCTTTTAATTACACATTAACTGCGATGTTATTCTTCCGTCGCAGGAGGGATTTCTTCCTCTACTACATCTAAAACTGCTTCCGGTGCAGCTTCTTCGGCTGCGGCTTCCGGTGCAGCTTCCGGTGCAGCTTCCGGTGCGGCTTCCGGTGCAGCTTCCGGTGCAGCTTCCTGTGCAGCTTCCGGTGCTACTTCCGGTGCTACTTCCGGTGCTACTTCCGGCAGATCCTCTTCCATTGCTGAGGGCACATCTTCGAGTTCGTCGGAGAGGTCATCATCAACATCCATGGAGTCTACAGGAATGTCTATGCCTGCTTTAGCTTGCTTTTGAGCCAGCATTTTCTCACGGAACTTAGCTGCCATTTCCTCAGCTTTTTCGTACACCAATTCGCGATTTTTGACCATCGCGCCCGGTTCCGGTTCCAATTGCTTAGTGGAGAGAGAAATCCGGCCCCTCTCGGCATCCAAGTCAATGATCATCACTTTCACTTCGTCGTTGACATTGAAGACGCTATGAGGCGTATCGATGTGATCGTGTGAAATTTCCGAGATGTGCAGCAAGCCGCTGACGCCGCCGATGTCGATAAAGGCACCGTAAGGCTTGATACCGCGTACTGTACCGATGACCACTTCCCCGACTTCGAGGCGGTTCATCTTGCGCTCAACTAAGGCGCGACGATGACTCAAAACTAGGCGGTTGCGGTCTTCGTCTACCTCTAAGAATTTTAATGGTAATTCTTCGGCGACTAATTCTTCCTTCGGTTTGCGGGTACTTATATGAGAACCGGGAATAAAGCCTCGCAACCCTTCTATTCTCACGAGTGCGCCGCCGCGGTTGGTGGCAAATACTTGCGATCGTACTGTGGCATCTTCTGCTTGCAGTTGTCGCACTCTTTCCCACGCCCGCATATACTCGATACGCCGGATGGACAGGGTTAACTGTCCGTCTTCATTTTCATCGGTTAGAATGAAAAATTCTCTGGTTTCGTTCGATTGCAATACCTCTTCAGGGCTTTCCACTCGATTGATGGACATTTCCTGAATGGGAATGTACGCTGCTGTTTTAGCACCGATATCAATCAGAGCGCCCCTGGGTTCTATACTAAAAACTGTACCCGCTACTACATCGCCCGGGCTAAAGTGATAGTCATATTTATCAAGTAGGGCTGCAAAATCTTCGTGAGTAAAGCCGATGTCTTTGACTGTGGTTTTGAGATTGACCATGCGAATAGTTTCCTAGGATTTCTCTCCTTCATGTTTTTCGTTTGTGCCGGCAGATATTCGAGATTTTGGTGAAAAAGCGGTTAACTTTTTTCCAAATCTTTTACTAAAGTCAGTTTTCGCTAACTTTTGCCAGGTGCAACTGCACACCAGCGCTTGCCATTACTGTTACTCCATACTCTGTGTTAAAACGTTTAATCTTAACATTCCGAGTCAAGTAGACCATTATAACTTACACGCATACTGGTTTAAAATTAATTTAAGCGAGCTTAGCTGGGACTAGCGCAGGATGCAGGGCTTTCTCGATCGACTGCTTCGGAATCCGGCAAATCTGCGTCAAAACTTTGCCCAGTTTCTGTATCTTCAGCTTCGTTGAGGGGATTCTGAAGGTGATTTAGGGTATCTACAAAATCTCGGATGCCTCGAAATTGCCGATATACCGAGGCAAAACGGACATAAGCGACTTCGCTGAGCGGCCGCAGGTGCAACAGCACCAGTTCCCCTATTTCTGAGCTGGCGATTTCTCGGAGCGATCGACCTTGGAGTTGCGCCTCAATTTCTTCTGCCAGAGTTTCGAGATGTCCCGAAGACAAACCAGTTTTTTCGCAGGCCCGAATCAATCCCCTGACTAATTTTGACCTGTCAAAAGATTCGCGCTTGCCGTCCCGCTTGATCACCGTAATCGGCACAAATTCTATGCGTTCGTAAGTTGTGAAGCGGTGCTGGCAGCTCAAACACTCACGTCGCCGACGGATGCTTTGACCTGATTCGGCTGAACGCGATTCTAGAACGCGGCTATTTGTGTGTTGGCAGGAGGAACAGCGCATGATTGCTGATTTTAACAGGCATTGCCAGCAAATTGCCATTCATCTAACCGCCTGGGGTCTGATGAATGGCTGGACTAGAAAAATCACTTAGCACACAGCGGTGAAATAGTCCCGCACCAAATTAGATCACTATGATGCGGGCTAACCGCAGTCCGGTTCAAGATATTTTGGACTTGCTGGAGGCGTATAGCTAATTATTTGCCAATCCGGGGAGGTTCCCGAAAGGCGATCGCAAAAAATAGTACACCTAAGGCTAAAGCCAGAATCAAAATGTAAGCAACACTTTCCATGTTAAATTTTCCCTATCTTCCCTTGCCGTATTATTTTATCTTAATTGTTGGTTTTATTATTAACTTAAAAAACCCGGTTTCTTGAAGAAACCGGGTTTTTGTGTAGCGGGGAAGTTTCCCCCCTACCCAGAGGCTGGCAAAATCTAGAGAGATTCTTCTCTTCTTGTGGTTACGTCGCCCACCTTTTGGAACAGGCCCCACTCGACTTGTTCTTCCAGGTCAGCCTCAACTCCAGCAAACACGTCGCGGAAAATAGTCCGAGAACCGTGCCAGATATGGCCGAAGAAGAATAGCAAAGCAAAGCAAACGTGTCCAAAAGTGAACCAACCGCGAGTCGAAGTGCGGAACACTCCGTCAGAATTCAAGGTTTCACGATCGAATTCAAATACTTCACCCTTTTGGGCGGCGCGAGCAAACTGCTTAACATCTAGAGGATTATTAAAGGTTTGACCGTTAAGTTCGCCACCGTAGAAGCTGACAGTAACTCCGCTTTGTTCAAAGCTGTATTTTGATTCAGCACGGCGGAAGGGGATGTCAGCACGAACGACCCCATCTTTGTCAGTCAAAAGTACTGGGAAAGTTTCAAAGAAGTTGGGGAGACGGCGAACCGACAAAACCCGACCTTCGCTGTCAGTAAATACTGGATGGCCCAGCCAAGATTTAGCAATACCATCGCCATTGACCATCGCGCCGGCCCGGAACAAACCGCCTTTAGCAGGAGAGTTGCCCACGTAGTCGTAGAAAGCCAATTTTTCAGGAATTTGTTCGTAAGCTTCTTGGAAGCTTTGGCCACCGGCCAAGCTAGCTTGAGCTCTGCGATCGATTTCTTGTAGGAAATAGCCGCTGTCCCACTGATAGCGAGTCGGGCCAAAAAGTTCGATCGGAGTCGCAGCAGAACCGTACCACATCGTACCCGCAACTACAAAGGCTGCGAAGAACACGGCAGCGATACTGCTAGAAAGTACAGTTTCGATATTCCCCATCCGCAGGGCTTTGTAAAGACGTTCCGGCGGCCGCACTGTCAAGTGGAACAAACCGGCAATTACGCCGACTACGCCCGCTGCAATGTGGTGAGCCACGATGCCGCCCGGATTATACGGGTCAAAGCCTTCAGGGCCCCAAGAAGGCGCCACTGGCTGGACGTGACCGGTCAGGCCGTAGGGGTCGGAAACCCACATTCCCGGACCAAAAAGTCCCGAAAGGTGAAATGCGCCGAAGCCGAAGCAGAGCAAACCGGAGAGGAACAGGTGAATGCCAAACATTTTTGGCAAGTCGAGGGCTGGTTCACCGGTGCGAGGGTCTCTGAAAAGTTCTAAGTCCCAAAATACCCAGTGCCAAACTGCTGCTAAGAACAGCAGACCCGAAAGGATGATGTGAGCAACGGCGACGCCTTCAAAGGACCAGAAGCCCGGATCGACGTTACCTTCGCCGGTGATGCTCCAACCGCCCCAAGAACCCGTAACTCCCAAGCGAGTCATGAAGGGCAACACGAACATCCCTTGACGCCACATTGGGTTCAGAACTGGGTCTGTGGGGTCAAAAACTGCTAGTTCATAAAGGGCCATTGAGCCGGCCCAACCTGCCACGAGGGCAGTGTGCATTAAGTGTACAGAAATCAATCGGCCTGGGTCATTTAAGACGACTGTGTGTACGCGATACCAGGGTAGTCCCATTGACTGCGGTTCTCCAAGGTGTAAGTGATGATGTCTATTTTTACGGAAAAATCAGATTCTGAATCCCCAGCAGTTACCTGCAGGGTTAAAACTCTGCCTTTTGCCGACTGCCATCTACCTTCAAAGGTGGAGGCATAAAAATGAAAGTTATTTAAAGAAGTGTATCGAGTGTTAGAACCGATTGCAATATGTTGGACATTACATTAGTTGCGGGTTGCCCATTTCGCAGCGGGCGGCGATCGTCCCGAGGCGTTCGAGGACTTGCTCGGCATCGATCAGTCTGGTGAGGGTGACGTTGCCGATATTTTTGGCGGGATCGGCGGGATCGGGAGGGACTGCTGGTTGGACTTCTACCATGAGTACGGCCTCTTCTACGCGGTAGAGCCACATTTTTTCGTTGCGATCGGAAAGACAGAGGTTGAGCTGTTGGATGTCCGGCGCCCGCCTCCAGGCGGCGTGACTCCACTCGCCGCCTACGCCCCAGACGCGCCCAACTTTCCAGCCGTCGGATAAGAAGAAGTATTTCACTTGTGTACGCTTGTTGAGATTTTTTTGTCTAACATAGCGCAAAACTGCAATTGTACGGAATTATTGAACCACGAAGGCGCGAAGGGTGCATATAAATATTGTTATTCGATCAACTATTGCCTATAATATGCTATGTAAGGCATAATTGCTCCCAATGACATGGAACATTGAGTTTCACTTTGATTTTTACTCTGAGTTTACCGAATTCCCCACTGATGTCAGATTAGAGCTTTTAGCAAAACTCACACTTTTACAAGAATTTGGTCCAAACCTCAAGCGTCCTCACGTCGATACTCTCAATGGTTCTACCTACACCAATATGAAGGAACTTAGGTTTCAGGCGGCTGGTGGAGTTTGGCGAGTCGCTTTTGCATTTGACCCCCGCCGATCTGCGATTCTGTTGGTAGCTGGGGACAAATCTGGTAGTAGTGAGAAGCGATTTTATAAGCAACTAATTAAGATAGCAGATAGTTGATTTGCCGCTCATTTGAATAAGTTAATGGAGCAAGAAACAGATGACAATTAGCCTGAAGACTATTATGGAGAATTTGCCTCCCGAACAACGAGCAATAGTCGCAAAGCGATCCGTTGAATTAATGGCTGAAGAAATGACCTTGCAAGACTTACGAAAAGCAAGGAAATTTACTCAGATTCGCATGGCAGAATTATTAAATATGCGTCAAGAAAATGTCTCGCGACTCGAACGCCGTGCGGATTTGTTGGTATCTACTTTGCAAAGTTATATCGCGGCAATGGGTGGGGAGTTGTCATTTGTCGTAGAATTCAAAGATCGACCCCCCGTAAAAATTACTGGATTAACATCGATGTTTGAAGAAAGCAGCTACACTAATGGAGAGGAAGAGTTTTAATTGACGAAACTAAAACCTAATTTTGCCAGATGTCTATTATTCAATCTAAAATCTAAAATCTAAAATCGAATGACTGCACAAACCTCAGTACAATTCCAAGACAGTTTCGACATCATCGTAGTTGGTGGCGGACACTCCGGTTGCGAAGCCGCCCTCGCCACTTCTCGCCTCGGCTGTCGCACTCTTCTCCTCACCCTCAACCTCGACAAAATTGCGTGGCAACCTTGCAATCCGGCTGTCGGCGGCCCGGCTAAAACCCAACTTACTAACGAAGTTGATGCGTTAGGCGGGGAAATTGGCAAAATGGCCGATCGCACCTACTTACAAAAGCGCATCCTCAACTCTTCAAGAGGCCCCGCAGTGTGGGCCCTGCGAGCACAAACTGACAAGCGGGAATACGCCGCTGTAATGAATAATATTGTCGAAAATCAAGAGAATTTAACCATCCGCGAAGCGATGGTAACAGACTTAGTTTTGGGCAAAAACGAAGAAGTTATCGGCGTCGAAACTTACTTCGGCGTCGCTTTTGAATGCAAAGCAGTAATTCTCACCACAGGTACTTTTTTAGGTGGCACAATTTGGGTAGGCAATAAGTCGATGCCCGCCGGACGCGCCGGAGAATTTGCCGCCGTTGGCTTGACGGAAACTCTCAATCGTTTGGGCTTTGAAACTGGCAGGTTAAAAACAGGAACTCCGGCAAGAGTTGACAAGCGTACTCTGGATTATACCAACCTAGAACCGCAGCCGGGAGATGCAGAGGTTCGCTGGTTTAGTTTCGATCCAGAAGTTTGGATCGAACGGGAACAAATGCCTTGTTATTTAACTCGAACTACGCCCGAAACTCACCAGTTAATTAGAGATAACTTGCACCTTTCTCCAGTCTACGGCGGCTGGGTTGATGCGAAGGGGCCGCGCTATTGTCCGAGTATTGAAGATAAAATTGTGCGGTTTGCGGATAAGGAAAGTCACCAGATTTTTATTGAACCGGAAGGTAGAGATATTCCTGAACTTTATATCCAAGGTTTTTCGACTGGTTTACCGGAAACTTTGCAATTGCAAATGTTGCGGACTCTTCCTGGTTTGGAAAAGTGCGAGATGATGCGTCCAGCTTATGCTGTGGAGTATGATTATTTGCCGGCTACTCAGTGCTTTCCCACGCTGATGACTAAGAAGATCGAAGGGCTATTTTGCGCGGGTCAGGTGAACGGTACAACTGGATATGAGGAGGCGGCTGCACAGGGGATTGTAGCGGGGATTAATGCAGCTCGGTTTGCGAAAAATCAGGAGATGATTGTGTTTCCTCGCGAGCAAAGTTATATAGGGACTTTGATCGATGATTTGTGTACGAAGGATTTGCGGGAACCTTACCGGATGTTGACTTCGCGATCGGAATATCGGCTATTATTGCGATCGGACAATGCTGACCAACGCTTGACGCCGCTGGGACGGGAAATTGGTTTGATTGACGATCGCCGGTGGGAGTTGTTCGATCGCAAACAAGCTAATATTGTGGCAGAGAAGGAACGCTTGTACTCGACGCGGGTGAAAGAGCACGAGGAAGTTGGCAAGGCAATTTTTGCTGGCACTCAACAAGCGATTAAAGGTTCGATTACTCTGGCTGATTTGTTGCGTCGTCCGGGTTTTCATTATGTCGATTTGGAACGCTACAATTTAGGCAATTCTAGTCTGAAGTTGGCTGAGAAAGATGGTGCGGAAATTGATATCAAATATTCTGGCTATCTGCAAAAACAGCAAAATCAAATTGATGAAATTGTCAGACATGAACGCCGACAATTGCCTGCGGATTTGGATTACATGGCAATTACAACTCTCTCCAAAGAATCGCGGGAAAAGTTGACTAAAGTGCAGCCACTGACTATTGGCCAAGCGGCCAGAATTGGTGGGGTGAATCCGGCGGATGTTAATGCTTTGTTGATTTTTCTGGAAGTGCGAAACCGTCAGCAACCAGCGGGTGTAGGTAAATAAGCTAAACTAGAGGTGTCTCAAGGCTTCCTTCAATTTTATGAAATCGCAGTGTGAAAAAGTGTGACTCTTGTGGAACCACTATTTTGTTGGGCGGCTTTCATATTAATGGAGATAGATTCTGGGCTTGGCTGAGTCACGGTATGAATAAACTTTTCTCGGAATTTACAAACCTCACCAGACTGGGCTTATAAAAATTCCGAAATCTGGAATTGACACCTCTGATTCAGCAACGCCACAAACAATAAAAATTGGCAGAATGTCAACTAGAATTGATGAAACTCTGCCAGTCTATTGTAGATATTTATCAATCCTCGAACCCACTCTAAATTTCGCAAATATTCCCCATAAGAATCAGCGTTCATCAGTGGTTCAAACCTCCCCGAAATTCCCACCAGTTTTGCCCCCCTCAAAGCCTTAGAAGACCAGCGAGATGCCTTGCTATACGCTTATATACGCGCTCACTGGTGGTATTGGGAATACAGAGGAGTTTGGTATTGGGCGATCATTGCACAGCCGGCTACATAGTCATTCCCCAACTTCGATAACAAGAGTGGGAGAGTCGGAGAGAGGGAGAATAGGAAAATCTTCCTTTATTCTCCTGACTACTAACTACTGACTACTGACTACTGACTACTGACTACTGACTACTGACTAATGTGCCCAGAGAATCACGCCAGCTTCATAAGGACTGCTGAGATTATCGTGCTTCGGTAAAACCCGCAACGACAAACCTTGCAAACCACTAGAAGTATAAGTAATGTCAGCCGTATAAAGGCTAGCATTCTGAGCATCTTCTCCCAAATACTCCATCACCACCGGCACGCCGCCGACAATATCTCCGTTAGCATCAACCGAACCTTGATAAAGTTCGACTTGCACGTCTGCAGGCGTCAATCCCCTCAGATTAATCCGAGATTTAACAGAGATCGACTGATTGACCTTAACTTCCTTATCCTGGGAAATATCAACAGCCTCAATCTTAATATCGTGCCACTTCCCGAGAACGTGCTTCTTCCAGTGAGACAACTCCTTGGCCGGAGCGCAATTATCCGAAGTCATAGTGAAGAATCGATCGCTCACCGGGAAATAAGCCCGCCGCGCGTAATCCTTCACCATCCGAGCAGTATTGAAGAAAGGACAGTTCAAGCGAATCGAATCCTTCATTTTCGCCGTCCAACCGCGGGGAATTCCATCAGCATCCCGGTTGTAAAACAGCGGTACAACTTCTTTTTCCATCAAGTCATACAAAGCATTCGCCTCGACTTCATCCTGATACTTAGTATCTTCGTAAAATTCCCCATGTCCGATCGGCCAACCGGTACGAACATAATCAGCCTCATCCCACCATCCGTCAAGAATGCTCAGATTCGGCAAACCATTCATCGAAGCTTTCATCCCGGAAGTACCCGAAGCCTCACGCGGGCGGCGTGGCGTATTCAGCCACACATCGCAGCCAGACACCATCATCCGAGCAACGTTAATGTCGTAGTTCGGTAAAAACACCATCGAGCTCATCGTCTCGTGTTCGCGGATGAAGTGAACGATATCCCGAATCAATTCCTTACCCGGAATATCCATCGGGTGAGCCTTCCCAGCAATCACAAACTGCACCGGGCGATTTTGATCGCGCATGATCCGCATGATTCGATCCACATCGCGCAAAAACAGCGTCGCCCGCTTGTAAGTAGCAAAGCGGCGGGCAAACCCGATCGTCAGCACCTTCGGATCGAGAGCCTCCCGCGCGTGTTCGATTTCCGTTTGGGCCGCACCGCGCTCGCGCAAAGTCTTTTGCAACCACTCCCGTGCAAACACCACCAACTCCGAGCGACAGCGTTCGTGATTGCGCCATAGTTCCTCATCAGGAATCGACGACATCCTGTCCCAGAGACGATCGTCCTTGCGAGTCATTTCCCAATCCGGGCCGAGGTAGCGATCGTATAACTCCTGAGTAGACTTCGCCACACAACTGCGAGCGTGCACCCCGTTGGTAATCGAAGTAATCGGTACTTCTTCCTGCGGTAAACCCGGCCACAAACCCTGAAACATCGGGCGCGACACCACACCATGCAAAGCCGCCACCCCGTTGACAAAACTCGACATTTTAATTGCCAAAATTGCCATATTCAGAGGTGCGGACAAATCGCCAGTATTCTCCCGGCCCAATCCCAAAAACTCATTTTGCGACAAGCCAAACATCTTGGGATACTGACCCAGATAGTGCATCACCATATCCGGCTCGAACAAGTCAAACCCAGCAGGCACCGGCGTGTGAGTCGTAAACATACTGCTCGAAACCACCACCTGTTCGGCTTCTACGAAACTCAGGTGATATTCCTCCATCAGCATCCGAATGCGTTCCAAAGCCATGAAAGCCGCGTGGCCTTCATTCATGTGATAAGCCGTAACTGTCAGCCCCAATGCCTTGAGCATTTTCACGCCGCCGATGCCCAGCATGATTTCTTGGTGCATCCGCAGAGTTTTATCACCGCCATACAGTTGGTCGGTAATATCTTGGTCGTAGGCACTGTTAGGTGCAATATTTGTATCCATCAGGTACAAAGGAACCGTTCCCACTTGTACCCGCCAAATCCGGGCATACACCTTGCGGCCGGGATAGTCTACCTCAATCCGCAATTCCGAACCGTCGGGATTGCGTTCTGGGTGCAGCGGCATATTGTAGAAATCGTTGAGCGGATAGCGTTCTTGCTGCCAGCCGTCGGCGTTGAGATACTGCGAAAAATAACCTTCTTGGTATAGCAAGCCGACACCGACTAAGGGCAAGCCCAAATCGCTAGCTGATTTGAGGTGGTCGCCTGCGAGCACGCCCAAACCGCCGGAATAGATCGGTAGGGCTTTAACTAAGCCGAATTCCATCGAAAAGTAAGCGTAGCATTCTTGCTGCTCGGTACCGCGCTGTTTGCGGTACCAGGCGCGATTTTTGAGATAATCGTCTAACTGCTGGGCTGCTCGGTTCATTTGGGCAATGAAGCCTTCGTCTTCTGCCATTTCTTGCAGTCGCTCTTGAGATATGGTTCCGAGCATCAGCACCGGGTTTTGGTTGCTGGAGTCCCACAAATCTCGATCGAGGCGGCGGAAGAGGTCTTTGGTATCGACGTTCCAGTCCCAGTGCAAGTTGTAGGCAAGCTTGCGTAGGGGTTCGAGAATTGTCGGTAGCGAGGGGGAAACGTTAAATGTGCGAATTGGCTGCATAGACAAAGCCTTTATGTTGGGGTAGCGATATTTTCCTCTGTCTTTAGGTACAAGTCCGTTATTCTGCACACTATTTTAAGTTTTAACAAGGGCGGGCGATCGCGATCGACCATCATTAAGCACACGAAGCCGTGCCGTGTCCCTACCCCAGCTAAGCTTTTAACTGCGGTGGCGGGAGCAAGGACTTGATGCCTCGGAGCTGACCATCCCTCAAGTTAATAGCGCTGTGTCACGCTTTGGGCAAGCATCTTAACGAATTGTCGGACAACTTAGGCTCGCCACAGCGCTCTAGCAGTGATGATGTTGGGGGTGTAGCGGAGGAAAATAAGTCGCGAGACTAAGATTCGCAATCAAGAACTATAGCAATCCTTGCAGGAGTCGTAAATTTTTTACCCCACCCGAACCCGCGGCTAGGAAGTAAGAAATTCACAAATTATTTAGGGTTGCTATATAACTTTCGCGTACACAGGAAGCACCTGAGACTTATTAGTTGGTGAGGCGCGCAGATTCACTATTTTTACCCATAGATAAATCGTGAACCGCACCTCACGAACTTACAATTGAGTGATGATCGCTCAGGAATGACTAATGACTAAGGACTAATGACTAATGACTAAGGACTAATGACTAAGGACTAATGACTAATGACTAATTAAGCAATTTGCACTTTCCTCAACATAGAATTTACCAAAAGTTGGGTAGCATCACCAGCCGAGAGGGCAGGGCTGAAATAATAACCCTGAATTTCTTGACAGTGGAGTTCGCGCAAACACTCCAACTGCTCTTTAGTTTCTACTCCTTCGGCTACAACACTCAAGTTCAAATCTCGCCCCAGCGTCGCTACAGCCTTGGCGATCGCCCGTTCGCAGGGATCAGTAGTCAATCCGCTGACAAACGACTTGTCTATTTTTAAGATATTCAAGGGAAACTTTTTGAGATAATTTAGAGAACAATAACCCGTGCCGAAATCGTCCAGCGCAATTTGCACTCCCATATTCTGCAACTCCCTGAGAACTTTTGTGGTATAATCCACATCTTGCATGGCTGTAGTCTCGGTAATTTCTAACTCTAAATACTTGGGTGCTAAACCGCTTTTTTCCAAGCAGTTCGCTACCATCTCTAATAAATTAAATTGCTGGAACTGCCGAGCCGAAACGTTGACTGCTACCCGCAAATCTGGCTGCAAAGCATCCTGCCAAGCTTTATTTTGAGTGCAGGCTGTTTGCAGCACCCATTCCCCAATAGCTACAATTAGTCCGTTCTCTTCGGCGATCGGAATAAAGGTAGCGGGAGTAACTAAACCTAATTGTGGATGTTGCCAGCGCAGCAGGGCTTCCATGCCCTGAATTTTCCAAGTAGTGATGTTGACTTTGGGCTGGTAGAAAACCTCAAATTCTCCCTGTTCTAAAGCCTCGTGCAGCCTGTGTTCTAGAGTTAGTAACTGGCTGCCTTGGGGATTAATTGTTGAAGTATATAACTGATAGTTATTTCTTCCCATTTCTTTAGCGCGGTACAAGGCAGCATCGGCATTTTTGACTAAAGTTTCGGCATCTTCACCATCATCTGGATAAAGAGCAATGCCGATGCTGCTGCTAACATGAAACGGTTGTCCTTTTAGTTTAAATGCTGGCTTTAAACTGTTGAGTATTCTTTGAGCTGTTTTAACTGCATCTTCTAAGCAATTGATATCGGGAAGCAGTATGGTAAATTCGTCGCCTCCCCAGCGGGCAACCGTGTCAGTCGATCGCAAAGTGTCGCTGATGCGTCCGGCAAAACCTTCTAACAGGCGATCGCCCGCAGCGTGACCTAGTGTATCATTAATCTTTTTGAACCTGTCTAAGTCTAAAAACATCACAGCTAGCATTTTTTGGGTTTGTTTAGCTTGTTTTAAGGAAGCCAGCAGCCGCTCGTTAAAAAGTATCCGGTTCGGTAAACCAGTGAGTTGGTCATAAACAGCTTGATAGCGAATAATTTCTTCAGCTTGCTTGCGCTGAGTGATGTCCATCATCGTACCGATCGCCCTTACTGCTTTGCCACTTTCATTGCGGATGATGTAACCGCGATCGAGCACAAAAACATATCCTCCGTCTGCACGGTGAAAGCTGTATTCTTCCGACCAACATTGAGCCTCTGAGTTCATTGTTTCGGTGAAGCTTAACATCACTCTTTCCCGTTCTTCTGGATGAATATTTAGCCACCAAGATTCTAATTCAATCGTCTGAGTGTCGTTGAGTTTGTATCCAAAAACTTTTTCAAACTCTTTACTCAACCAATACTCATTTTTTAATAAATCAAAATCCCATACGGCATCATTTGTCGCCCTCGTCAGCAGGTGAAAACGTTCTTCGCTTTTGCGTAGTTTTTCTTCGGATTGCACCCGTTCCGTTACATCCCGAAAGCTGAATACTCGACCCGTAATTTTGCCTCCCGTGCGCTGGGGCAACGAGTAGCGCTCGAAGATTCTGCCATCTGTCAACTCGATGATATCGTAACTTTCTGCTGCGGGGCGATCGGACAATTCTTTAGCACGGTTGAGAAATATTTCCGGGTATTTTAACTGGTTGATTCCGAACTCCCAAATTTGCTTGTTATCTCTCGAATCGAGCAGGAAGTCCGGCAACTGCCACATTTCGGCAAACTTGCGGTTAAAGGTGAGAACTTTTCCTACACTATCAACCGCCAGAAGGCCGTCAGCAGTAGATTCAATGGTTGCTTGAAGCAGCGAAAGAGAGGTTTCTAGTTCTAACTCTGCTAATTTGCGATCGCTGATGTCAAACGCTGTGATTAATATTGAGGCTTTTTTTTCAAATTTTATAATATCTACAGTTGCTTCCATCCAGCGCTTTTCTCCGCTTTTCGTGAGAATTATTAGTTCATATTTTGAGCCTGCACTTGAGCGCGAGTGGCTGGACTTACCCCATTTCTTAACTATTTCTAGAAAATCTCGATGAATTAAGTCGTATAAATCCAATGCTAGTAATTCTTCGCGAGTATATCCTGTCAGAGCTTCTGTCTGAGCATTAACATAGCGGAACTGTCGGCGGTGATAGATAAATGCCACAGCATTAACAGTTTCTATCAGTTGCCGAAACTTTTTTTCACTGCGGCGCAAATTTCTTTCAGCCCGCTTGCTATCAGTAATATCTTGTGCTATATATAATTTGCCGGTGATCTTGCCTTGACCGTCGCGAATAATTGAAATAGAAAGCAGTACAATTATTTTTTTCCCCTGTTTAGAAAGGTAGACTTTTTCGACGTTGCGGAAAGAACCTTCGGCTGTTAAACTGGCTAAGTCTAACTCAGTTGCAGGTGATTCAGTTTTCTTAAAAAGTCCGGCTATTGGTTTGCCTAACAACTCTTTTTTAGAGTATCCCAAAAGTTGACAGGTAGCTTGGTTTAACGACAGGATATGACCGCCCGGGGTGGTCGCAATTATTGAGACGTTCATTTCCTCGCAAATATCGAGGGCATATTCGGCAGTTTGCTGCAAATCTTGGGTCATTTGGGCAATAGTATCCCAGATATCCTGTTCTTTTTTTTGGTACAACACTTTTTTTCCTTGTGGTAACTTGTTCTTCCCGGTTTCAGACTTCGCTTGGATTAACCCCATCATCTTAGATAAGCTATTTACTGTTTTCCCCCTGATTACTAATGAGATTACTACAGAAATAAAAACCAGAGAATAACCGATTATGGTTAACCTAAGAGTAGGTTCTTTTTTAGGAGTCTCCTGATATTGTAGATAATTGTAAATAAGTAATTTTACGGACTCAATTGGGGATAATTTATCCACAAATAATGCGGCGCTTACAGAAGGAAGGGGGCGAGATGCCGATCGCAAATAGCTCTGTTTCTGAGACTGCATCAAAATCCCTTCAACAGGGCGAGGGCCATGCCCATCTCCTAGACTTGTCGGTAAGATTTTTGGATTTATGCCAGATTCCGCAGCAAAAATAGCAACCGCAAAATATCCTAACATTAATTGAAAAAATATTTTCATTTGCTCTTATTCCTAATTTTAAATAAATCAGTTGCTGGCAATCATAAATGTTAAAAACTTTAGCAGAACTTGCTCTGCCATAGGAAAACCCAGCCAACCGTAATTTATGTGGACTTGTAAATTAAATTTTACACATCTAATAACTTAGCTTTATAACTAATTACAATTTTAATCTTAATTTAAAATGTGTCATCAGCCATTGTGCCACAAATTATCAGCCATTCTGCCTAGACACCGGGTGGGAGCGCGCTAAAATTAGATAATTCCCGCAAGGAGGCGATCGGGATTTGTTAGAAAAATAAACAATTAGCTTAAAATCGATGCAGAGGTCCACTAATTGAACCCATGAGTCAGACCATCCCAGAACTCCAAAAAGAAGTCCGCACGCTGCAAGCAGAAGTTACCGCTCTGCAAGAGTGGCGGGAAAAACTTGGCGTACAGCGCTCTGAGTGCCGAGTGGCAGTCAGTTTTCCCAAAAATAATACTCCTGAAGCCATTGCCGAGTTCCACCAGCAAACTGCTGCTTTTGGGGAGCAGTGGTTGCAGCAAATCCAGGAAATTGACCGAGAGACTAAAAATATTGAAAAGCAACTGCAACAAAAACAGGCTTTACTCAATTACAAGCAAGGTGAACTAGAAAAAATGCTAGCCGGAGAGCACTGGCAAGAAGTAGAAAACACTGTTCAAACCGGGGAAAAGCGCTTGCAAGCACAAGCTCGCAGAATCAATCAAGCAGCAGCGCAGCTAGAGGTAGAAATTCAAGCTTTGAAAGCACTGTACGACCAACTAAATCCGAGTTATTCCGAGTGGTTTCAACAACCAACTCAAATAGTCAAATTTTCTGCAACAACTATTCCTTACGCTGTTGCCAGTAGCAGCGGGTTGATATTGGAGAATAAGGAGATTGAGTGGGAAAACAAGTAGTTTTGACTTGTAAATTTTAAAGGTAAATTAGTGATTTGAATGTCGCCGTCGAACGCTCCAATAAGCAAGACAGATTCGACGGCAACATTCTAAGGCTTTTACCTGCTTGTTTAAATCAAAAATACAAAACTGCCTCTGGTACAGCTAATTTTAAGATTTTTGAGTTTCATTTTTTGAAACAGGTTTATTTTCAACTCTGGTGTCCACCTAAAATCTAAAATATAACAGTTCTGCACGCATCAACCGGGTTTTATCAAAAGACTTTGTTGCAGCCCTCGCTTCCGCTAAAAAACCCGGTTGATGAGAGTGAGGAGTGCGTAATCCCTGTCTAAAATCTCAAATAGACTTACTGATGAAACAATTGATTTGGATAGCGCTATTTATTCTGGTTGCGGTGGCGGCTGTGGGTTGGCGTTCTGACTCGTGGCAGCGGTTGTCGGCTGTACCGGAAGTTTCAATCGATCGCAATATCCACACTTCCCAAAACCCGTCTCCCTTACCGCTTCCTGCTGAAAAAACTACTTTTTTTCAGCCGCAAATTGACCCGTCCCGGCTGTGGAAACACGTCGAGACTTTAGCAGGAGAACGTGAGGGAGAAGGATCTCGCTCTTTTACTAGAGATTACATTTCTAAACAACTGCAAACATTAGGATTTTCCCCAGATTTGCAGGAGTTCGATCGCGGAATCAACGTCTTCGCTGAGAGAAAAGGCACTGACTCAAACGCCGGTGCAATTTTAGTCGCAGCCCACTACGATACTGTACCAAACTCCCCAGGCGCTGACGACAATGCGACGGGAGTTGCAGTAGTTTTAGAAGTAGCAAGATTGCTGGGTTCTCGCCCCACGCCTCGGACATTGCAAGTAGCATTTTTCGACAGGGAAGAACTCGGACTTTTAGGCAGTTTAGCATTCACAGGTAGCGAGGCGCGGTTAAAAAATTTGCAGGGTGCGATCGTCCTGGATATGGTAGGTTATGCTTGCCGCACCCCCGGATGCCAGCAATATCCCGAAGGATTGACAGCGCAACCTTTTTTAGAAGCATCGGGGGTAACTTCTCCCGACAAAGGCGAGTTTATCGCTGTGATTGGGGATGCGGAACATCCGCTGCTATTGAAAAGTTTTGCAGAGTCGGGAAAAGCCGATTTGCCGCCTGTGGTGACGCTGCCGGTTCCCCTGAAAGGGTTGCTGACTCCCGATGTTTTGCGGAGCGACCACGCGCCTTTCTGGTATAAAGGAATTGGTGCTGTGTTGGTGACGGATACTGCAAATTTGCGATCGCCCCACTATCATCAATCTAGCGATACCTTAGCAACTATCGATCGACCTTTTTTCGCCGGTTCTGCTCAAATTGTTGTAAATGCCGTGGCTAAATTATTGGAAATTCGGTAATTAATAATTGGTAATTGGTAATTGGTAATCTACTCGTTACCAGGCAGAGCCTGGTAACGCATATCCGGAGGCTCTGCCTCCAATTTCCCCACGCCAAGTAAGCGAGGCAGAGCCTCTAGAAATCGGTTACTAGGCAGAGCCTAGGAACTAGGTAAAACCAGCTAAATAACAAATAACTAATCACAAATAAGTAATAACAAATAACCAATAAAAAATAAAAAATGACTAACAAAGAAAATCTGCGACAGCATTTACTACAACTCGACAATCGAGGCTACAAAGCCTACAAAGATATTCAAGGTAACTATGACTTTTCTGAATTCACATTAATTATTGATTACGTGCAGGGAGATCCGTTTGCTTCTCCTAGTAAATTTAGAGTCAGAGTTCCGCCAAACATTGCTCAAATTCCTGGCGAACTTTTTAATTCTCGCAGTCGAGAAATAGCCTTGCGAGATTACCTAACTCGCCAGTTTGACACAGCCGCACACAGCATCAGCAGCAAACGCGGGACTGGGAAAAGCGGTATGATTGCAGTGACTGGCTTCGGACAAGAAGTTTTAGAGCGAACTTCCGCATTTATCATTTCCTCAGCTAGATCAGGTATCGAAGATTTAGGAGGAGTTGAACTGCGATTTGCCGTGGGACTTCCAGCGGGGGGTCGCAGTATTTTAGGACGACAAGCTGCTGAAATGCTGTGCGAAAATATCCCGGAAATTGTCAGTCAATCTCTGAAGTATGCTAACTTAAATGCTGCTGAATGTCGCCGTCACGTTGAAACTGTAGAAGATGCTGACTGGCTGCGGCAGCAGTTAGCTGAAAACGGATTATTTGCGTTTGTTGCTGACGGTTCTATTTTACCCCGCCGCACGGGTGTTGACAATCGCCCTTTGTTAAATAACGCTGTGGCTTTTCAGTCGCCGCCGTCGTTAAAAGTTGAGTTTAACTGTCCGAATCGCGGTTTGATTTCCGGTATGGGTATTCCCGCTGGCATTACTTTGATTGTTGGCGGTGGCTATCACGGCAAATCCACTTTACTCAGGGCGATTGAGTTGGGAGTTTACAACCGAATTCCGGGAGATGGTAGAGAATTTGTGGTGACTAATCCGGCGGCGGTTAAAATTAGAGCGGAAGATGGCAGAAGTGTGGCGGGAGTTGATATTTCGCCTTTTATTAACCACTTACCACAAGGTAGAGATACTGCACAATTTTATACTGAGAATGCGAGCGGTAGCACGTCGCAAGCTGCTAATATTATTGAGGCTTTGGAAGTGGGGAGAAGGAAGAAGGAAGATGGAAGAGGGAAGAAGGAAGAGGGAAGAGGGAAGAAGGAAGAAGCTCAGTCTTTGGTTTTAGAGACGCAATTAGTCGCTGTTTCAGAAGGGGATTTAGTGCCTGTTTTATTGGTGGATGAGGATACGGCGGCGACGAATTTTATGATTCGCGATCGCCGAATGCAGGAACTCATCGCTAAGGATAAGGAACCGATTACGCCGTTTATTGATAAAGTTAAACAGTTATACGCAGATTGCGGCGTATCAACTATTTTAGTCATGGGGGGAAGTGGGGATTATTTTGATGTGGCAGATACTGTGATTTCAATGGATAACTTTCAAGCATATAATGTGACGGAAAAAGCTAAAAAAATTGCTAAAAATTACTCGGTTAGCCGTGCTGCTGAAGGGGGAGAAAATTTTGGTAATATTACTCAAAGAGTGCCGATTCCTGCTAGTTTAGATCCTAGTCGGGGGCGACGAGATGTGCGGGTGAAGGTGCGGGATGTTGATGAATTGGCTTTTGGAACTGAGGAGATTGATTTGGGTGCTGTTGAGCAAATTGTGGACAGCGGACAGTTAAGGGCGATCGCTGCGGCAATGGTTTATGCTAAGCAGCAATACATGGACGGAAAACGCACTTTGTCGGAAATCATAGATTTGGTGATGGCAGATATTGACGCGCAGGGGATGGATATTTTATCGCCTTTTCCTGAAGGGGATTTTGCCATGTTTCGACGGTTTGAATTAGCAGCCGCAATTAATCGGCTTCGCAGTTTATCGGTTGTTGCCAAAAGGTGAGAAATTTTTACTCATATAAATTGCTTTTTAGGCAGAGTGCGAGAGTGAGAAAACTTTTATTCTGCCTAATGACTAATGACTAATGACTAATGACTTCCACTTTTTGATATGCTGACAAAAGTGAGTGCAAAAACCGCGATTGAAGTATGACAGGCAATATAGGACAACTGACTGCTTTAAGCGATCGACCTTATATAGTATTAAGCAATCAAGGGGAAATTTTACAGTTAGAGTTAAAACAGCAGCAGCACGTATTGGGGCGCGATCGCACTCGTGCTGATTTAGTCATTCCCGAACCCTGGCGCGCAGTTTCCGGCGTTCACGCTGTTTTGCGCCAAATTGGGGATAATTACTGGATTTACGACGGTGACGGGCAGCGGCCGAGCACTAATGGCTTATTTGTCGATCGCACTCGCATCACTCCCAATGACGGTTATTGTCTGAAAAACGGCACAGAAATTAAAATCGGTCTCGATCCTCAAAATCAAGTTTTGCTGACTTATTTTAATCCGCTGGCGAATCAGGTTTGTGTCCCTAGCAAGCAGTCAATTCTTCTTAAGAATCGGTCGGTTTTGTTGGGCCGCGATCCAAACGCTTCGCTGCAATTAGATGCGCCGCTTGTTTCTCGACGCCACGCCACAATCGACCAAGACAGTCGCGGCAATTATATTTTGCGAGACTACAGCGTTAACGGGGTTTTTGTTAACGGTCAGCGAGTGACAAATTCTGTACAGTTGTCCGAGGGAGATGCTATTCGGATCGGCCCGTTTACTCTAACTTACCGCAGCGGTGAGTTGCAGATGCAAGACTCCGGCCATCAAATTCGTTTGGATGCTGACAGTCTGGTGATTCCGAAGCGTTTGGATAACATCACTTTGGCGATCGAACCGGGGCAGTTTGTGGCTTTAGTCGGCGGTAGCGGTGCGGGTAAATCTACTTTAATGCGGACGCTTTTAGGCATCGAAAAAACTACTAACGGCGCTGTGTTTCTCAATGGCGACAACCTTCGCCAAAACTTCAATATTTACCGCAATCAAATCGGTTACGTGCCTCAAGATGATATTGTGCACGCAGATTTGACAGTAGAAGAAGTCTTGAGTTATGCAGCTAAATTGCGCTTACCTCCCGATACAGATGTCAAGCAGGTAGTCGCCAAAACTTTAGAAGATATTGAAATGACTCACCGCCGTCAGGCTTTGGTAAAACAGCTTAGCGGCGGACAGCGGAAGCGGGTCAGTATCGGAGTTGAACTGTTAGCAGATCCGAAACTTTTCTTTTTAGACGAACCGACTTCAGGACTCGATCCGGGTTTGGATAAGAAGATGATGCAACTGCTGCGAAAGTTGGCAAATCAAGGCCGGACGGTGATTCTGGTGACTCACGCGACGGCAAATATCACGATGTGCGATCGTATTGTTTTTATGGGTCGTGGCGGACGCCTTTGTTACTTCGGCCCACCTAGGGAAGCGCTCGATTTTTTTGATGTCAAAACTGGCGATTTTGCCGACATTTACAACGAATTAGAAACAGGAGAAACCAACGTTCAAAGCTGGGCAGAAAAGTTTAATAAATCTCCCTACTATCAGCGCTATATTGTCAACCACTTCAGCACAGGAAACGCTAATGCAAAAACACCTTCAGCACCTTCTGTGCCAAAATCCCAATCTTTTCTAAAACAACTCGTTTTGCTTGCCCAGCGCTATTTTCAGCTCGTTTCCCGCGACTTAGTTAACTTAAGCTTAGCTCTTTTAACGGCTCCGATAGGCATTAGTTTGCTGCGGCTAGCCGTCAGAGATAAAGACCCATTAATTGGCGCACCGGAAGCAACTTTAGCACCTTTAGCGCTCAGAGTTTTGTTTGTATTTACCTGTGCGGCGATTTGGGTAGGACTGGCAACTTCTCTGCAAGAAATTGTCAAAGAATCTGCTATTTATTTGCGAGAACGTTTGGTCAATTTAGGATTATTTGCTTATTTAGGTTCAAAAATTTTTATACTTTCTGGTTTGGCAGTATTGCAAACACTGTTAATGGTAGGAGTTATTCTGATTGCTTTTAAATCCCCCGAACCGAGTTTGATTTCCTGGGCGATGGGGGCAACTATTACCACATTCCTAACTTTGATGAGCTGCATTAGTCTCGGATTAGTCGTTTCCGCGATTGTTAAAAATAGCTCTCAAGCTAATAGCGCTTTGCCTCTCTTATTGCTGCCTCAGATTATTTTTTCGGGAGTTTTGTTTAAGATGGAAGGTGCGGCGAGCAAGTTTTCTTGGCTGATGTTAAGCCGCTGGTCTGTGGGTGCTTACGGCTCTTTAGTTAATGTGAATGGGATGGTTCCGGCGCCTACTACATTACCGGATGGGAGTACGCTTCCTCAGCCGTTTGAGCCTACTCCTGTTTACGATCCAACCTGGGAGAATTTGAGTTTAAATTGGGGTATTTTGTGTGTGCATATTTTCGTTTATTTGATGTTGACTCTGTGGTTGCAGAAGCGGAAAGATATTCTATGAATTATTGGCTGATGAAGTCGGAACCGGATGTTTACAGTATTGCGGACTTGAAGGGCGATCGCACTTCCATTTGGGATGGCGTTCGCAACTATCAAGCTCGCAATTTTATGCGAGAAATGAGTCGGGGAGATTTAGTATTTTTTTACCATTCTAATACTAAAGTACCAGGAATTGTCGGGTTAGTGCGTGTCGTTGAGACGGGAATTGCTGACCCGACTCAGTTCGATATGAATAGCGAATATTATGATGCTAAATCGCCGCTAAATGCTCCTCGCTGGCAAACTGTGAAAGTGGAGTTTGTTGAGGAGTTTGCTAAGTTAATATCTTTGGATGAACTGAAACAAAAGTTTAGTGCAGATGAGATTTTGGTGGTTAGGAAAGGCAATCGGTTATCGGTGATGCCGGTGTCTGAAGGTGCTGCTGAGAAGATTTTGAAGATGAGATAAGTGGTGAATATTTAACCTGCATATTTGGGGCGGGTTCTTTGGCCGACCCCACAAGAATTTAAAGACTTTAGGAAAATGAGGTGTAAGAGTATTGGCATCTTGCCTGATGAAGGCTATAGCCTTTCTCAGAAAGATGAGGTATGATGTTACTGACACTCACTCGTGAGGGTCAAACAGAGAAGATAAGATCAAATGAACTATAATTACATGGTTGAGTAAAGCCACGCGAAAGCGATACCACACATAATAGCATTTTTTTGAAAGCACACGATGCTTGACTCACAACACGTTTACTTGTACCAAACTTCATACATTGTTAAAAATGAAAGCTTATTCGATTGATTTTAGGCAAAAAATCCTTGATACTTATCATACTGAACCCATTTCACAAAAAGCAATAGCTAAGCGTTTTTCTGTAGCCCTGAGTTTTGTACAAAAATTGCTTAAACAATATCGTGAAACAAAAAACATTACTCCGAGAACTGACCGATGTGGAGTCAAAGGCAAACTGAATGCGGAGCAACTACTCATCTTGGCGGAATTGATTGAAGGAAATAATGATGCAACTCTTGAAGAACTCCGTTATTTACTTTATGGGAGAATTGGATTTTCTGTTAGTAGAGCAACAATAGGAAGAATGATAAAACTCTTAGACATTACTGTCAAAAAAAACTCTCTTCCCTTCAGGGAAAGGGACAGAGCGAGTTCAAATCCTGCGATGTGAGTTCTGGAAAACAATTAAAGAGATTAGTTTGAAAGACTTAATATTCATTGACGAATCGGGAGTTAATTTGGCAATGGTTAGGTTATATGCTAGGTATGCAAAAAGGTGAAAGAGCCAAGGGGTCAAAACCAACTAAACGTGGCAAAAATGTCTCAATAATTGGAGCAAGGTCAGTCAATGAGATTTTGACATCGGTTAATCTAATAGGCGGAACTGATGCAATTACATTTGAAGCTTTTATTATCAGAAAACTTGTGCCAAAACTCTGGAAAGGTGCTTGTGTAGTGATGGATAATTGTCCCATTCACTTGGGAGAAGAAGTGAAAAAAGCGATCGAAAAAACAGGGGCAAAATTAATATACTTATCACCTTATTCACCAGATTTTTCACCAATTGAAAATCTGTGGTCAAAACTTAAAATCATTCTCCGTTCTATCAAGACTACTAATTATCAAGAATTAGGAAAAGCCATAGATTTTGCGTTCGGACAAGTTACATCGTCAAATATTTTTAACTGGTTTACACACTGCTGTTATTGTACCTCATCTTTTTGAGAAAGGCTATATTTTAGATTAATTGGTGGTTTTGCTTAGTAATATGATTCGCGAAAATTTTAGTCAGGGAAGCAATCAGGATTTGGGCGGGGAAGATGCCCACGCCACAGGTCAATATCAGCTTTTTGTGGGACAGGCTTCTAGTCTGCCGCTTAAACTCAGAAAGGCTCAATTAAAAGTTACTTACAGAAATTTACCTCATTGGGAGTTAGAAGGATCGGTCTATTTCATCACTTTTAATACTTGGGAAAAGCTTGAATTAACTCCGGCTGCAAGACAAGTTGTGTTCAATGCTTGCAAGTTTTTTGATAGGCAAAGGTATCAAATCTTTTGCTTAGTTGTAATGCCTGATCATGTGCATATGCTAATGCAGCCTTTAGCAAAGTCGGATAATAAGTTCTGGTCGCTCAGCAGTATTCTGCACAGTATGAAAAGCTACAGTTCTAAACAAATTCCCAAGGTGATGAAGCATATTGGTACTGTCTGGCAGGATGAGCGACATGACCACATTGTCAGAGATGAACGAGAATTTCAGGTTTTTTGGGAATATATTAGGCAAAATCCTGTCAAAGCTGGTCTTTCGGTGACTCCAGAGGAATATCCTTTTTTCTGGCAAATATATGAAGTTTAGCTTTTTCTGAATTTCTTGTGGGGTGGGCATCTTGCCCGCCCCAAATATTTGCACAGGCAAGATGCCTGTGCCACAAGGATTTCACAGGCAAGATGCCTGTGCCACAAGGATTTCACAGGCAAGATGCCTGTGCCACAAAATTCTTGTGGGGTGGGCATCTTGCCCGCCCAAGCTTCAGTCACAGGCAAGATGCCTGTGCCACAAAATTCTTGTGGGGTGGGCATCTTGCCCGCCCCAAATATTTGCACAGGCAAGATGCCTGTGCCACAAGGATTTCACAGGCAAGATGCCTGTGCCACAAAGATTTCACAGGCAAGATGCCTGTGCCACAAAATTCTTGTGGGGTGGGCATCTTGCCCGCCCCAAATATTTGCACAGGCAAGATGCCTGTGCCACAAAATTCTTGTGGGGTGGGCATCTTGCCCGCCCCAGCTTCAGTCACAGGCAAGATGCCTGTGCCACAAGGATTTCACAGGCAAGATGCCTGTGTCACAAAATTCTTGTGGGGTGGGCATCTTGCCCGCCCCAAATATTTGCACAGGCAAGATGCCTGTGCCACAAAATTCTTGTGGGGTGGGCATCTTGCCCGCCCAAACTATTTAAAATTATCCTAAAGACCGGCCGCACAAACAGCCGCACCAATTAACCCTACATTGGGATTCAAAACAAGACGAACAGGCATCATTTCTAACAGCGAATCCATCCGGCCTTTGTGCGTAAAAGCTCGCATAAAACCCCCTTCTTGAATCAGCGGCAAAATTTTAGCAGCGATGCCGCCGGCTACGTACAAACCGCCGTAAGGTAACAGTGTCAGAGCCAGATTGCCGGCTACCGCACCGTAAGCTTCTACAAACATTTGCATGGTTTGTTCCGAAAGCCGATCGCACTTTTTGAGCGCCGCCTGTGCAATTGTCGCCCCCGGATCGACACTCTTCTCGGTTTTACCCATTTCTGACTCCCATTTTTTGATAACTTCCCCTATCTCCGGCGATTCAGAAGCAAACTTTCTGTCCCGCAAAAACTGGTAAATTGAAACAATCCCTTGTCCCGAAACTACACGCTCGATCGATATTCGGGAAATGTCGTGTTTTGCTAACAAATATTTCAGCAATTGAAACTCCAACTCGGAACGAGGAGCAAAGTCACCGTGCCCCCCTTCCGAAGAAAAAACCCTGATGCCATTTGCCTCGGGAATTCCAAAACAATTTCCCAAACCAGTACCCGCACCAATCACAGCAATTGGATCGTATTGGCGGGGTTTTCCTACTTGCAAAGTGTGCAAATCTCGATCGTCCAAAGCCCACACGCCGTAGCCAACCGCGACAAAATCATTAATTAAACTAACGTGTGATATTCCTAATTCCTGTTCCAGACGCTTCGCATCCAGCATCCAAGGCAAATTAGTCAGTTTTGCAGTGTTGTTAACCACCGGGCCTGCGATCGCAAAACAAGCTTTTTCAGGCAAGGGCGCAAAATCCAATTTCATAGCAGCTTCTGTCAAAAACTGCTGCACCATCGGTACTAAATCGGGAAACTCCCCGCTCGGATAGCGAAACTCGTAAAGAGCGTTCATTTCACCGTTAACAGTCCTTTCCACCAAGCGCAAAATCGTCTTTGTTCCGCCAATATCGCCAGCTAATAATAATGTCATAAACCTCCTATTCACCCAAACATAACATTCCCCATTTAAACACCCACAGTATTAATTGCCAACCACGCCCGCAGCACCTCAGCCACAGTCCAAGCTTGAGCCGTGCAGCCTCGCGGCGAGTGGGGGGCGTCGCCCTCAAAAATTTCGCCCAGACTGCCAACTCCCCCACCCCTTATATGATGTGCCATCGGTTCCAGGAATTCGCGAGCTTGTGCTGGGTTTTTGTATACGTGTAAGTGCGCCAAGACAAACGGGCCAATCAGCCAGCCCCAAACTGTGCCCTGGTGGTAGGCGCTGTCGCGCTGCAATTGGTCGCCTCCGTATGTGCCGCGATATTGCGGGTGCTGCGACGAGAGGCTGCGGAGGCCGAGAGAAGTCAGAAGCTGTTGAGCGCAGGCGTCAACCACGCCACGCTGCTGGATGGGCGTCAGTAACGGTGTATAGCGGGTTTCCTGGCGCATCCCCCCTGACAAGGAGTTGGCGGAGTGAGGAGGAATCGAGTCTAGGGGCAAGGATACGGCGAATATTTGGTTGGGCCGCAGGGAGGTATCGTGTCCGTCTGGACCGTCCAGAACGTCGTAACAGTAACCAGTTGAGGCGTTCCAGAAGCGAGGAAATCCGGCGGCTGTTCGATCGCCCAATTGCTGGTATTCATTGTGAGGCTTGCCCAGTTTTCGAGCAAAACTTGCCATTGCTTGTATAGCATTGTACCAAAGCGCGCTGAGTTCGATCGGCTTACCAATCCGGGGCGTCACCACCCAATCGCCGATTTTCGCGTCCATCCAAGTCAGTTGCACGCCGGTTTCGCCAGCGTAGACTAAACCGTCATCGGGATCTACGCGGATGTTATACCGAGTACCCTGCAAGTGCCAGTCAACAATCTCACATAACACCGGCCAGAGTTCGCTCAAAAGTTCGTCGTCTCCCGTGGCATCAATATAAGCGCGGATTGCCTCAAAGTACCACAGCGTGGCATCTCCGGTGTTGTATTCCGGTTCGCCGCCCGCATCCGGGAAGCGGTTCGGCAGCATTCCCCGATCGACATACCGCGCAAATGTCCGCAAAATCGATCGCGCAATTTCCCATCGCCCGGTACAGATTGTGAGGCCGGGTAGGGCGATCGTCGTATCGCGCCCCCAGTCGCTGAACCAGGGATATCCGGCGATGATCGTTTTGCCTTGGGCTTCCTCCGGTAGCGGGCGGCTGACGATGAATTGGTCGGCGGCGAGCACTAAGGTATTGATCCAGTCGGGAGAGTCGCTCACTTTTGACCAGTTTTGCAGCAGTTGTTGGTCATAAGTGTGACGCCCTTCTAAAGCTGTACTGCCGTTGAGTTCGGGATTTTTCTCGGTGCTGGCTATCAATGTGAGAGAACTTCCCGGTGCGATCGTCATGTGAAAAGTCGCCGCGTGCAAGTGATCCTCGCAGTAATCCAATCCGCGCCGCTTTTCTGCTGCCAAGTCAAATCCGTAGTACCAATTGTATAAAGGCGCAGAGACTCGGAATTTAGCCTCTGGTGCGGCATCTGTCAGCAGGTACAGCGGCGCCGCCTTGGGAAATGCAGTCACGCAAACCCCGCGTTCCAAGGTTTGTAGGCTCATGGGCCAGTCGCAGGCGCTCGTCGTGTGGTGGTAGTCGCGGTAGTTGACTAGGGCTTTGACAGCTAGGGCGATCGGTTGTGAGGCGCGGTGCAAGCGGTATTGAATATATGTTGTGTTAGCACCTTGCTGCATCCAAATCCGCTTTTCCAGGATAGCGTCGGCGAGAGCAAACCTCCAAACAGGCGTCGTGCCTTCTAGGTGAAAGCTTTCGATGTATTTGTAGCCGTGGGGTTCCATCGCCGCGTCGGCCCAGCGGTTTGTATAAAGCGGATAGGCGCGATCGTGATACACAGCCGTCTCGTCCAGCTTGGCGAGCATCAAAGTGCGTCCCAGCGGGGGTTTGAGAGCGGCTACCAGCAAGCCGTGATAGCGGCGGGTGAGGAGATTTGCGATCGTCCCGCTAGCGTAACCGCCGATCCCGTTTGTGACCAACCACTCCCGAGACTCCGCCGAGTCGAGATTGCAGCAGATTTCCCGTCCAAAATCCATAACCATAAAATCCACACTCGCGCTGATTTTTTACCTACCTTTAGGTAGATTTTCGACATGATATTAACCAGAAATATTAACGTTTGCAGGCCGTTAATTTGGCGATCGCCCCCGTGCGGATTCATGCTCTAATTTAGACATAACTAACCGCTACTTTTGCCCCTTACCCGATTTTAGCCTTTAATGCCTCTGTCTAAAGTTAGTTGTTTGTTATATTAAGTAATATTACCGTCTAAACAGGCGCTGAACGTTAAGGGCAAAGCATTTGATAGCGCGTCGGGCGATCGAACTACCAACCTATTTTATAAGGAGAACAGCTCAAAGTGAAGATAGGAGCAAATTACCTCGGCAATAACCAATGTGAATTTACCGTTTGGGCGCCCACCCTCAAACAAATCGCAGTCCAAATTGTTTCCCCAAAAAAACGCCTGATACCCCTGCAACAATCGGCAGAAGGTTATTGGCAAACCACAGCTACAGACATCGAACCAGGAACCCTTTACACTTACCAAATCGAAGGAAAAACTGAGCGACCAGACCCCGCCTCAAAATATCAACCCCAAGGCGTACACGCCCCGTCGCAAGTAATAGATGAAAATATTTTTACTTGGACTGACACAAAATGGCAAGGCGTGCCGCTAGCCGAAATGATTATTTACGAACTGCACGTCGGCACATTCACCCAAGCCGGAACATTTGAAGCAATAATTCCCCAGCTCAAAAAACTTAAAGAATTGGGAATTAACGCCATCGAAATAATGCCAGTAGCCCAATTCCCCGGCGAGCGAAACTGGGGATACGACGGCGTATATCCCTACGCAGTTCAAAACTCCTACGGCGGCCCCGAAGGCTTCAAAACACTCGTTAACGCCTGCCACGAACACGGCATTTCAGTAATTCTCGATGTAGTTTACAACCACCTCGGCCCCGAAGGAAACTACCTCAGTCAATTCGGCCCCTACTTTACATCAAAATACGGCTCGATTTGGGGAGATCCCCTCAACTTCGACGATGCCTACAGCGACGGCGTGCGTAACTACTTTATTGAAAACGCCCTCTACTGGTTTCGAGACTATCACATCGATGCCCTGAGATTAGATGCAATTCAAGCAATATTTGAAGTAGGTGCAAGACCTTTTTTACAAGAACTCTCCGATGCCACAGCCGATATTTCCCAAGAACTAGGACGGCAACTTTACTTAATAGCCGAAAGTGACTTAAACGATGTCCGCACTATACGTCCCAAAGAACTCGGTGGCTTCGGACTAGACGCCCAATGGTGCGATGATTTCCACCACGCACTGCACGCCTTGCTCACCGGAGAAGACGATAGATACTACCAAGATTTCGGCAAGTGCGAACACTTAGAAAAAGCCTTCAAAGAAAGCTTTGTTTACTCCGGCCAGTACGCCCCCCACAGAAAGCGGAGACACGGCAATTCTGTTAAGGATGAACCGGGTCATAAATTTTTGGTGTTTGCCCAAACCCACGACCAAATCGGCAACCGCATTTTGGGAGACAGACTATCCAAAATAGTTGACTGGGAAGGATTGAAACTTGCAGCCGGCACCGTCTTAATTTCTCCCTACATTCCCTTCTTTTTTATGGGAGAAGAATACGGAGAAGAAGCACCGTTTTTTTACTTCGTTTCCCACTCGGACGAAAACTTAATTGAAGCTATCCGCAAAGACAAACAACAAGAATTTAAAAGCTTTGAAGGGCGAGGCGAGTTTCACGACCCCCAGAGTCCTGAGACTTTCGATAAGTGTAAGTTAAACTGGGAAAAACAAACCGAAGGCAAACACAAAATCCTTTGGGAATGGCACCAACATTTGATTCAACTGCGCCGGACAATACCAGCCCTTAAAAAACTCGACAAAAACACTCTAGAAGTGTCCAGCATTGAAGCGGAAAAAATCTTATTTCTACGTCGCTGGACAGATGACAGCCAGATATTCTGCATTCTAAACTTCAACAGGCAAGAGGTAGCTTTTACGGCTGCACTTCCCCAGGGCAACTGGAACAAAATTTTAGACTCTGCTGATGAAAAATGGATGGGTTCAGGTTCTAGCTTGCCTGAAAAGATAAATTCAGAGCAAAAATTGACCGTTAAACCGCATAGTTTTTCACTCTATGAATTAGAGTAATTAAAACGGGAGGCAGAGCCTCAAATACAGGCGTTCCCAGGCAGAGCCTAGGAACAAGAAACAGGAGGCAGAACCTCTCTCGTTCTCAGCCTCTGTCGCGGAATCTAGTCCCACAAGAAATGGGAGGCAGAGCCTCTCTCGTTCCCAGCCTCTGGCGGGGAATGCAGTAGAGGAGGCTCTGCCTCATATATTAAAAGAGAAAACCCTAAAAAACCCGGAGTAAAATTAACATAATGAGAATTCCTACAACAACTTATCGGATTCAATTTCATGGAGGTTTTAACTTTGAAGCCGCCAAACAAATCCTTAGCTACCTGGAAGATTTAGGAATTACCGACGTTTACGCTTCACCAATATTTAAAGCCAGAAAAGGCAGCTCTCACGGATACGATGTCGTTGACTCAAATCAGCTCAATCCCGATTTGGGAACATCAGAAAATTTTGAAGCCCTCACCTACGAAATCAAGAAACGGAACATGGGATGGCTGCAAGATATTGTCCCCAACCACATGGCTTACGACACTCAAAATTTGCTGCTGTTAGACGTATTGGAACACGGGCCAGATTCCGACTATTTCGATTACTTCGATATTGAATGGAATCACGCTTACGAACATCTCAGAGGTCGAGTTCTGGCTCCGCTGCTGGGCAATTTTTATGGAGAGTGTCTGGAAAATGGCGAGATTCAACTCAAATACAGCGAAATTGGGCTGACGATCAATTATTATAGCTTACAATTGCCAGTAAGAATTGAATCTTATGCTAAATTTATCAGTCATAATTTAGGGCATTTGGCCAGAGAATTAGGCAGACGCCATCCAGATTTTATCAAGTTTTTAGGAATTCTTTATTTAATTAAAAATACCCCTTCAGAAACTAAAGGTAAAACCAGATACGATCAGATAGCTTTTGTCAAAGGACTGCTGTGGGAACTCTACAATCAAAATCCCCTCGTCCAGGAATTTATCGATGAAAATATCAAATTTTTTAATGGAGAAAAGGGAAATGCCGAAAGCTTTAATTTGCTAGACGAATTGCTTTCCGAGCAGTTTTACCGTCTGTCTTTCTGGAAAGTGGGCGCAGAAGAAATTAACTACCGAAGGTTTTTTACGGTCAACGAACTTATTTCGGTAAAAGTTGAAGAGATTAAAGTTTTTCACAAAAACCATGCTCTGATATTCGACATGGTTGATGAGGGAAAGTTTACCGGATTGAGAATCGACCACATCGACGGACTTTACGACCCCACAGAATATTTGAAAAGGCTCCGGGAGAAAACCGGAGATACTTATATTACTGTTGAGAAAATTCTGGAACACGCAGAAGACTTGCCGTCATATTGGCCGATTGAGGGAACTAGCGGCTACGACTTTTTGAATTACGTAAACGGCGTTTTTTGTCGGTGCGATCGCGAGCAGCAATTTAGCGAAATCTATCAGAGATTTACTCGCTTAACCGTTCCCTACGAACAGTTGTTTTTAGATAAAAAAGGGCTGATTGTTGAGAAAAATTTGGCTGGAGATGTAGACAATCTGGCTCAACTATTGAAGAATATTTCCGGTCAATCCAGACAGGGAAACGACTTTACTCGCCCCGGTTTGGAAAAAGCACTGGCGGCTATTTTGACGATTTTTCCAGTCTACAGAACTTACATCAATCAAGACGGTTTGAGGGAGTCCGATCGCACTTACGTAAAATATGCGATCGCCCATGCCAAAGAACAAGTACCGCGACTCCTCAAGGAACTTAAATTTATCGAAACGGTGGTGTTGCTGGAAGAAGAAGAAACTCTAACACCAGAACAAAAAGAGCAGCGTCGCCACTTTGTAATGAAACTCCAGCAATTGACAGGCCCATTAATGGCAAAAGGCGTTGAAGACACGCTTTTATACGTCTACTATCGGCTTTTATCCCTCAACGAAGTGGGAGGAAATCCGAGTCAGTTCGGCGTGTCGCTGGGAGATTTTCACGAGTTCAACAAACAGCAGCAAGCCGCTTGGCCACACAAAATGAATGCCACAGCTACCCACGATACCAAGCGCGGCGAAGATGTGCGAGCTCGAATAAACGTTTTGTCAGAAATTCCCGATGAATGGGAACAGCAAGTCAGGTCTTGGAGAGAGGTAAACTCTTCTAAGAAAGTCAACTTTGTGAATCGAATGGTTCCCGATACTAATGACGAATACTTCCTGTACCAAACTCTGCTCGGCAGTTTTCCCTTTGAGGGAATTGAAAACACTGATTATGTCGATCGCCTGAAAGATTATGTGATCAAAGCTGTCCGTGAAGCCAAAGTTTATACGGCTTGGCTGAGACCGGATAACGACTACGAAACTGGTTTTATGACCTTTGTTGATAGCGTTCTCGAACCTTCGGAACAAAATCCGTTTCTCAACAAATTTATACCTTTCTGGAAAAAAGTAGCTAATTACGGAATTTTCAATTCTTTATCTCAAACGCTGCTGAAAATCACTGCTCCGGGCGTTCCCGACATTTATCAAGGGACGGAATTCTGGGATTTAAGCCACGTCGATCCGGATAACCGCCGTCCCGTTGACTTTGAGCGCAGAATCGAGGTTTTGCGGGAAATTAAAGAGCAAGCTCAGACGGATATTTTGCAACTGGTTGAAGATTTGATTGCGACGCGGGAAGACGCGAGAATTAAGTTGTTTTTGACGGCAAGAGCCCTAGAAGCAAGAAAAAAATACTTGCAAGTTTTTCAATCAGGCGATTATCTGCCTCTGCAAGCAGTGGGCACGTTTAAAGATAATGTTGTTGCCTTTGCCAGAAGCTTTGGAGAGACTACAGTTATTGTCATTGCTCCCCGGTTTGTGACGGGAATTGTCAAACCAGACGAAATGCCGATCGGCAAACAAGTCTGGAAAGATACTAATTTGAAATTGTCCGAGGAAATGCCGTCTGTGTGGAAGGATGCAATTACAAATCAGTCAGTAGAAAGTAACGGTGCGTTGGCAATTGGTGAAGCTCTGAGTTACTTTCCCGCAGCTCTGCTGATCGGTCAAAAATAGCAATTAAAAGCTGGAAAATTCAAGAATTATCCGAGATTCCCAGGAGGGGGACTTGAGGCTCTTCCTCAATATATTCTTTCCCAGGCACAGCCTGGAAGTAAACGGGTAGGGGCAGGGCATTCCCCTGTCCCTTTTCCGAATTGATATTATATCAAATCCGTTAGCATCGGAATAGTAAATTCGAGTTGACGGTTGACTGTTGACGGTTCACTGTCAACAGTCAACCGTCAACAGTCAACATCATTCCGGTGTAACCGGAAATGATATTAAACCTGATTTGAAGTCAAAAAATCGATCGCCCCTACCCACCAAACAAAATTTATATACATAAGACGGCAAATACAACACAACGTATACGGTTTGCCACAATACCCGAATCCCTCACACACCGTACATTGGGAAGAGTAAAGAAAAGCAAAGCAGTCAACAACTGTAGCGGTGCAAGCCTCACGGATGCAACCGTCCCCCAACAGGTTCGGTAAATACCCCTTCATCGCAAGGTCTACCGCCCGCAGTATAGAGATCAGCACCCTATCGAAGACTGTATTAAAGCAGGACTCACTACCCGTAAACCGCGAGGTAAAATCGCAGTCCTGAATAACCAGACTATCGCACAGATAAAACACCAAAATTTTGTAGAGATTGGAGCCGGAACACCCCTATGGGAAAAGTAGTTGGAATTGACTTAGGTACGACAAACTCCTGCGTCGCAGTTATGGAAGGCGGCAAACCCACCGTCATAGCCAACGCCGAAGGGGGTCGCACCACACCTTCTGTAGTAGCATATGCTAAAAATGGCGATCAACTTGTCGGACAAATCGCCAAGCGTCAAGCCGTGATGAACGCCGAAAACACCTTTTACTCAGTAAAACGGTTTATCGGGCGTCGGGTTGATGAAGTAACCCACGAAACCACTGAAGTTTCCTACAAAGTCCTCAAAGTCGGCAACAGCCTCAAACTAGACTGTCCCGCCCGTGGCAAGCAATTTGCCCCAGAAGAAATTTCTGCACAAGTTCTCCGTAAACTCGTAGAAGACGCCAGCAAATACCTCGGCGAAACTGTTACCCAAGCGGTAATTACTGTTCCCGCTTACTTCAACGACTCCCAGCGCCAAGCTACCAAAGACGCGGGAAAAATTGCCGGTATAGAAGTGCTGCGGATTATTAACGAACCTACAGCAGCAGCTTTAGCTTACGGATTAGATAAAAAGAGCAACGAAACCATCCTCGTATTTGACTTAGGTGGCGGTACTTTCGACGTATCTATTCTTGAAGTAGGCGACGGCGTATTTGAAGTGCTAGCAACTTCTGGAGACACTCACCTCGGCGGTGACGACTTCGACAAAAAAATTGTTGATTTCATCGCTAACGAATTCCAAAGAGCCGAAGGCATTGACCTCCGCAAAGACAAACAAGCACTGCAACGCCTGACGGAAGCAGCAGAAAAAGCCAAGATTGAGCTTTCGAGCGTTACCCAAGCAGAAATCAACCTGCCGTTTATCACCGCGACTCAAGACGGGCCAAAACACTTGGACACGACTTTGACGCGGGGCAAGTTTGAAGAACTCTGTTCAGATTTGATCGATCGCTCTCGCATCCCCGTAGAAAATGCGATCCGCGACGCCAAATTAGACAAATCTGCAATTAATGAAGTAGTCTTAGTTGGTGGTTCTACACGCATTCCTGCGGTGCAAGAACTGGTCAAAAAAATCCTTGGCAAAGAGCCCAACCAAACGGTAAACCCGGACGAAGTGGTCGCAGTCGGTGCAGCAATTCAAGCCGGCGTACTCTCCGGCGAAGTCAAAGACATCTTGTTGCTCGACGTTACTCCGTTGTCTCTCGGCGTCGAAACCTTGGGTGGCGTGATGACCAAAATCATTCCCCGCAACACCACTATTCCTACCAAGAAGTCGGAAACTTTCTCGACTGCTGTAGACGGCCAAACAAACGTGGAAATTCACGTTTTGCAAGGCGAACGAGAAATGGCGAATGATAACAAGGATTTGGGAACATTCCGCTTAGATGGAGTTCCACCTGCCCCCCGTGGCGTACCTCAAATTGAAGTTACTTTCGATATCGATGCTAACGGTATTTTGAATGTAGCTGCCAAAGATAAAGGTACTGGCAAGGAGCAATCGATTAGCATTACTGGTGCTTCTACTTTGCCCAGCAATGAAGTCGAACGCATGGTGAAGGAAGCCGAATCGAATGCTTCTGCTGACAAGGAACGTCGCGAAAGGATCGATCGCAAAAACCAAGCCGATTCTCAAGCCTATCAAATCGAGAAGCAGTTGGCAGAATTGGGCGATAAGGTTCCCGCTGACGACAAAACTAAGATTGAAGGGTTGCTTAAAGACTTGCGCGAGGCGATCGAGAGTGAAGATGACGATCGCATCAAAACCCTAACCACAGAGTTGCAGCAAGCATTCTACGCTGTAAGCAGCAACCTGTACCAGCAAGCAGGTGGCCCAACTGATGGCCCTGGCGGCCCTGGTGGCCCTGGTGGCTATGGAGACGGCGGCCCCACTGGCGGTGGCGACGACGTGATTGACGCCGACTTCACAGAAGGCAACAAATAGAAGGCTAAACTAAAAGCCCCCAGCTAGCTAGAAGCAAGAAACCCGGTTTTGAACAGAAACCGGGTTTCTGTTTATTCAAAAACAAACAAAAGCCGATCGACTAAAAATCTTGCTTGAGGCATATAGACAAAACTAGAATATGCTTTAATAAATATCATCAACTAGCAGTAATAGCGCAACCGAGAGTAATTAAATGTCACGTTCTCCTATACAAAATTCCTCCCCAAATACTCCCAACCAATCTCATGTTGCATCCTTGCGCCGACTCCGCCGGATCAGCCATTTACTAGACAATGCAATTCCCATTCCCGGTACAAAATACCGCATTGGACTCGATCCGATATTGGGACTGATACCGGGCGGCGGCGATTTAATCAGTTCAATTTTTGCAGGATATGTTGTCTTCAAATCCGCTCAAGTGGGAGTGCCTCAAGAGACTTTAGTAAAAATGGCAGCTAATATCGTATTTGATACAGTTGCTGGTACTGTACCGGTAGCCGGAGATTTGTTGGATGTTGCTTGGAAAGCTAATGTCAAAAATATAGAATTGCTGGATGCTCATTTAGGTTCCCCTGAACAAGGCAAAAAAGCCGATTGGCTATTTGTGGCGGCGTTGCTGTTAGGTTTGATGTTAATTGTCGGAGGCGTGATTTTCTTAAGTTTCATGCTGTTGGGCTGGCTTTTCCAAGTAGTTACCGGGCGTTAATTGGGGATTTTATAATCAAAATTACTCACTCTATTTGTGTCATATTAATAGCATATAATCGGGGAACGTATTCCTTGACAATCCTATGTGAGAATGATTAATGGCAGGGAAAAACATCTGGGTTTTACTACCCGTAGGCTGCGTTGCTTTTTTATCCCTCAACAAAGAGCGAGAATCTCACATATCCCTACATTATAAACAGGGCGAGTGGAAACAAACCCAACACTTTTTTCGCTGCAATACTTGAGAAAAATAATAGCAGTATTAGCTACCAAAAAACAGTGGCTGCAATCAATATTCAATAAATAATATCATTTCCGGTTACACCGGAATGATGTTGACGGTTGACGGTTGACTGTTGACTGTTCACTGTCAACAGTCAACCGTCAACCGTCAACTCGAATTTACTATTCCGATGCTAACTGATTTGATATAAATACTAAAATATGTCAGGGTTTAAAAATTCAATCAACCCGTACCAATAAAATTTAGGATCCTCTTACCAAGAAGAGATATGTGGCATAAATCAGACTTATTGAGCAGAGTCTATTAAAGCACTTTGGAGACATCAAATACCAGGCAGCATCTCACTTTTGACACAAGTGAGATGCTGCCGTTTCTCTGACCGAAATCGAGGTAAATTAACACTCTTCTTATCTCTGAAATGGGTTTTATAATCAAAAGTAAAGCATCGACCTCTTTTGACCTAAATATATATATTTTAAGGGTATTGACAAATATCCTTTAATGTGAACCACCCTCTAAATATTCTTTTAAACTCGGTATTGACCCGATAGCCCTTGAGTCCGATATAGTGATATAATCCAGACTATAATATCAAATTGATATAAATGCTTGAATTATCAGCCCTTGGGCTGCTACAGTGGCAACCCCTGCACGGCTATCGGCTAAAGCAACAACTGGAGCTGTTTATGAGCAGTTGCATCAGCGTCAACTACGGAGCGATTTACCCGCTGCTGAAGCGCTTGGAAGAGCGAGGCGAAATTTCGGTAATAGCCGAAGAAGCCGGAAATGCTGGCTGTACGCGCAAAATCTACGGAATTACCGCCCAAGGGCGCGAACTCTGGCGGCAAAAAATGCTCGAACACCCTCAAGAAAGCTGGGTTAACAGTGGTTCCCGGTTCCAAATCAAGTTTTTCTTTTTTGGCGACTTAGAACCTGAAGAACGGCTGAAGCTATTGGAACACCGCTTGCGAGCCTGTTACACCCGGCAAGACTACATCGAAAGCCTCAAGAGCGAATATCCATTAACCGACGACTATCAATTCGCCTCTAGCGATCGCTGCAAGTCAGTGCTGGCGTCAGAGATAGAGTGGTTAACCGAGCAGCTAGCCAAGGAAAAAAGCGCGATCGCCGGAGTGCGTGACTCCCCAACATCCCCTGAATCCGCCGACTCCAAGGAAAAACGCTTCCAACTCACCCATTCAGGTGAGTCATAAGAAGGATGTGTAATCATTCCTGCGATCGTAACTTTTGAGAAATAACAAGAAGCTTTCCTAAAAAGAATCACTCCCTGGCTTTGCTAACTGTGATCAGACTAAAGCCCTGCACATACCCCAACCTCCTTAAAAAGGTACTTTCCCGATTCCATCCTGTTTAAAATCGCTTGTCCTTATTCCCCCATGTTTGAGGGGGAGCCGGAGAATCAAATATTCCGCCCAAGTCTCAGTAAATCAGAAGTTAAAAAAAATCTAAGTGGTGCTGCCAATGAGTTATTCTAAATCCCCAGAATCCGTCGTTGAAGCTGAAGAGCAAAAATCTCCCACACCGGAACTGCACCCAACCGATGCAGACAGCGAGCAACCGCAGGATTCTGCCACCGTTGCCGATCGCCCCGAACCTGTTGCTAAACCCCGATCACGCTGGCCTCTAATTGCCGCGATCGCGATCGCCACAGGTGCAGCAGGTATCGGCTGGTACTCGTGGCAATCGGCTCATAATCGCACACAGCAACCGGCAGCAGCAGCCCAACCCCCAGGCATACCAGTCAAGCTTGCAGCCGTAACAACGAGCTCAGTCCAAGATTCCTCGGAATTTGTCAGCAGCTTAGAAGCCAAGCGTTCGGTAGAAATCAAACCCGAAGTAGAAGGGCTAGTCACGGAGATTTTTGTCAAATCCGGGGACTTCATAAACCAAGGACAAGCCATCGCCCGCATGAAAAGCGACAGCGCCCAAGCTGACTTGAGGGTATCCCAAGCCAACCTGATTCGCGCTCAATCCCACTTAGCCGAATTGCAAGCAGGAGCCAGGCCCGAAGAAATCGCCCAAGCTCAAGCCCAAGTCGCCCAAGCCCAAGCCAACCTAGCCCAACTGCGATCGGGCTCTCGGCCAGAAGAAATTGGTCAAGCCCAAGCCCGCGTTAGCCAGGCTGAAGCTGACCTCGCCGACGCCCAAACAGGTAGCCTCTTAGAAGACATCGCCCAAGCAAGAGCGCAAATAGAAGCAAGCACAGCCGAAGCAAAATTAGCCAGCCAGCAGCTTGCCAGATATCAGGCATTGGCAAAAGAAGGTGCAGAATCCGCGAACACCCTTGAGCAATACACCCAAAAAGAAGGCAGCGCCAAAGCCAACCTCCGAGAAGCTCAAAGGCGGTTCGAGCAGCGGCAAAAGAACAGACAAGCCGAGATCGATCGCCGGACAGCAGCCTTGCAACAGCAGCGGCAAGCTTTGCGGCAATTGCAAAACGGTTCGCGCCCAGAGGAAATAGCCAAAGCCGAAGCAGAAGTCGCACAAGCCAAGAGCAGATTAGCGCAGTTAGCCAACGGTACTCGCCAAGAACAGCTCGATCAAGCCCAAGCGCAAGTTGCCGAGGCCGCCGCTCAAGTGCGCGGCTTTGAAGTACAACTACAAGAAACTGCTGTCATCGCGCCTTTCGCGGGAGTCATCGGCGACATACCGGTGAAAGTAGGTGATTACTTGCAAAAAGGTAACGCCATTGCCACCCTGACAGAGAACCAATTGCTAGACTTGCGGTTATCAATTCCTTTGGAACGGCAGCCTCAATTACGCTTAGGGCTGCCAGTACAAATGCTTGATGCTGAAGGTAAGGCGATCGCCCAAGGTCAAATCAGCTTTATCTCCCCGAACGTCAGCGCCAATTCCCAAACAATTTTAGCTAAAGCCACCTTTCCCAACCCCACCGGCGAACTGCTTAATCTCCAGTTTGTAAAAGCTAAAGTCATCTGGAAACAGAACCCCGGAATTTTAGTTCCAGTAACAGCAGTTACTCGCTTAGGTGGGGAAACTTTTGTCTTCACAGCTCAAAAGCCGGAACAGCCAAAACCGGGAATGCCACCTTTAGTAGCGCGGCAAAAGCCCGTGAAATTGGGAGCCATTGAGGGGAATAATTATCAAGTTATCGAAGGTTTGAAAGCCGGGGAAAAAATTGTTACCGCAGGCATCCTTAACCTGACCGACGGCGCTCCCCTTATGGCTCAAGAGGAAGGGAAAGCAGCGGCGAAAAAATTACCATTAGCAAGCCAAAAATAAGGTATGTAGTTGCGCTTCAGCGCTCTTAATAGGTGAATTAAGAGCGCTCAATCGCAACTACGTACCTTAAGTGAAACTACTTGATTGCTCCGCTCTAAAAAAGGGAGCTATTTTAATTTTTGACAGAAGTGCAATTAGGAATTAGCAATTATCAACTAACAACTACCCATTACCCAAATAATGTTTGCAGATTTCTTTATTAAACGACCAGTCTTTGCTAGCGTCTGCGCCTTAATTATTGTTTTGGTAGGCGCAATCAGCATTCCCACATTGCCGATCGAGCGCTTCCCCGACATCAGCCCCACCCAAATCAACGTCACAGCCAACTATAGCGGTGCGAATGCTGAAGTTGTCGAAAATGCGGTAACAAACATCCTAGAAAGGCAAATAAACGGCATTGAAGGACTAAAATATCTAACTTCCAGTAGCACTAACAGTGGAACTAGCACCATTACAGCCACCTTTGATACTTCCCGCGACAAAGATATCGCCGCCGTCGATGTGCAAAATCGAGTTGCAGTCGCTCAACCACAACTACCAGATGCCGTACAACGCACAGGAGTTACAGTTACCAAACAATCTAACAGCCTGCTGCTGGCTATAGGATTATTTACCGAAAATAAAGAATACGATACCATATTTTTAAGCAACTACGCCGACCTCTATTTAGCAGATACTTTAAAAAGAGTAAAAGGCGTGGGCGACGTGCGAATTTTTGGGGAAAGACGCTATGCTATGCGCCTGTGGATCGACCCCAATAAATTAGCTGCTCGTAATCTCACAATGCAAGATGTAACAAGAGCAATTAACGAACAAAACTTGCAAGTTGGTGTAGGAAGAATTGGTCAAGAACCAGCCCCTGAAGGGCAAATGTATCAGATTGATTTGAGTGCAGAAAGCCGTCTCAAAAGCCCTACAGAATTTGAAGACATAGTTATTAAAAGCGAACCCAATGGAACTTTAGTTAAGTTAAAAGATGTCGGCAGAGCCGAATTAGGAGCAGAGAATTATAACTCTTTCCTGCGATTTCGAGGGAATGACGCGGTGGGTTTAGGGATTTACCAATTGCCCGGAAGTAATGCTCTAAATGTTGCCCAGGCCGTCAAAGCCGAAATGGCAAAATTAGCTAAAAACTTCCCTCCGGGGGTGATACATAGAATCGCACTAGATACGACTCAATTTGTCCAAGAGTCAATGGCAGAAGTAGTCAAAACTCTGTTTGAAGCAGTCTTGCTAGTGGTGATAGTTATCTTTGTTTTCCTGCAAGATTGGCGCACTACGATTATTCCCACCATCACAATTCCCATTTCCTTGATTGGAACATTTGCCTTTATCAAAGCATTCGGCTTTACGATTAACAGTTTGTCTCTATTTGGTCTTACCTTAGCAACAGGTTTAGTGGTAGATGACGCTATCATCGTAGTCGAAAATATTGACCGTCTAGTCCGCCAAGGTATGAATGCCCGCCAAGCAGCTTCCGAGTCAATGCGGGAACTTTTTAGTGCTGTAATTGCCACTTCCTTAGTATTGATGGCCGTGTTCGTACCCGTGGCATTTTTCCCAGGGACAACGGGAGCACTATATAAACAATTTGCCCTGACAATTGCTTTTTCAGTGCTGCTTTCTACCTTTATGGCGGTTACTCTTACTCCCTCACTTGCCGCTATATTACTGCGCCCAGGTAAGAAGTTTGGCGGCCCGTTGGGTTGGGTGTTTAACCGGATTAATATTTTTCTTGATTGGATACAAAAGAAATATAGAGATTCCTTAATATTCTTAACACGATTTAAAACCATTGTTACCCTGTTGTTTATCGCTTCTCTGGGATTCACCGCTTGGCTTTATTTAGCAGTACCCACCGCCTTTATCCCAGAGGAAGACCAGGGGTATTTTCTGACAATTATTCAAGGGCCTCAAGGCGTTTCGCTGCAATACACCCAGCAGGTAATGGACGGAGTTGAACAAGAAATCCTCAAAGTTCCTGAAGTTGTGGGGACTTTTTCTGTAGGTGGCTTTGGTTTTAGTGGTAATAGTTCCAATCAGGGGATTATATTTACTACCCTTAAACCTTGGAAAGAAAGGGAAGGTGAAGATCAAACCGTACAAGCGATTATTGGTAAATTGCGGGGTAAGTTTTTCTCGATTCCCGAAGCGAGAATTTTCCCTGTGAATCCGCCGGCTATTCAAGGTTTAGGTCAATTTGGAGGCTTCCAATTTCAATTGCAAGACCGCAAAGGTAACAGCGGTTTAGATTCTCTAGTTCAGGCGATGGGCGGGATTTTAAAGCAGGCGAATCAGACGCCCGGATTGCAGGCGGTATTTAGTACGTTTGCTGCCAATACGCCTCAGTTAGTTGTGGAAGTTGACCGCAATCGAGCTAAGGCTCTAGATATTCCCATTAATGATGTTTTCAGTACGTTACAAACGGCTCTGGGTTCTCAGTATGTGAATGATTTTAATCTGCAGCAGCGCAATTATCGGGTGTATGTTCAGGCGGATAAACAGTTTCGTGATAACCCTGAAGATATTAGTAAGTTGTATGTCCGCTCTGGAAAGAATGAAATGATTTCTTTGAGCAATTTGGTGAAAATAACCCCGGTGGTGGGAGCGCAAACGGTTAACCACTACAATTTATATAGGTCAATTGAAATTAGTGGATCTCCGGCTCCGGGATCGAGTTCGGGACAGGCGATAAAATCGATGGAAAAGGTGTCGGCTGAAGTTTTGCCGTCGGGTTTTGGGTATGAATGGTCGGGGAGTTCTTTAGAAGAAATTGAGTCTGGGGGTCAAGCACCAATTATTTTCGGTTTGGGGCTGATTTTTGTGTTCTTGGTTTTGGCGGCTCAGTACGAAAATTATGTCGATCCTTTCATTATTTTGCTATCGGTTCCTCTGGCGATTTTAGGTGCACTTTTAGCTCAGTCGTTGCGGGGTTTGGCGAATGATGTTTATTGCCAGATTGGTTTGGTGATGTTGATTGGGTTGGCTAGTAAAAATGCGATTTTAATCGTGGAGTTTGCTAACCAGTTGCGGGAACGGGGGTATTCAATTGCTAAGGCAGCAGTTGAGGCGTCTCAAGAGCGTTTACGACCGATTTTGATGACTTCTTTATCATTTGTTTTGGGCATTGCTCCCCTAATTAACCCGGAAGGTGCGGGGGCGGCCAGTCGTAGATCGCTAGGGAATGCGATCGCGGGGGGGATGGTTGTTTCTACTTTCTTGAGTTTGTTTATGGTGCCGGTTCTGTATGTGGTGGTTGTCTCGGCTCGCGATCGCTTTCGGAAGCGCGATCGATTAGAAAATCTACCCGATGATGGCACAATTTTGAACGGGAAAACACCTCCCCACGAGGAGATTGAACGCGATAAAGTATCGCCGTTGTAGTAGGTAAGTTGAAAAGGCGATCGTTTTGTGAGTCTCATTGGTGCGATCGCCCAAAACCCGCCAATCCCGCATCAAAACCCCCAAAGTCCCCAGATTAGTCCGGGGATCAATTCTTCAATCGAAAATCGAAAATCGAAAATCCAAAATCGATTGACGGCGGCCCCCATCTGCGGCTACGCTTTGAAGTTAGAGGTTGCTTGCTTGTAGAGGAGGCAGCCCGCGTCGCCCAAAAATCTAGTTGCACTGCCCAAAGCTGCTACGAACAGCAATGGACAGCTAACCGCCAAACTGATCACAGCAGTCTGGAGGCTAACGGAGTATCTTAACATCCTGTGTAGCCGCCCTGCTATGTGTTGAACTGCGGGGCGGCTGGGTTTTTGGGTTTTTCTAGAAAACCCAAAACCAGGAGAACATAATATGTCACAGGAATTCGTGCCTGACGACAACAAATTTGATCGGCCAAATGACGACTCAGCATCAGTATCGGAACAGGAAGTCGTGCTGTTAACGGTTGTCGGTTCGCCGAAGGGTGTCCGGGAAACCATACTCACTTTGTACCGACTAGGATTTGCCGAAGTCGGCGATTGGAGTCCCGTACAACGTGCGGCTAATCCGAAGCAGGTGATGAGCGTGCTGATCCGTCGTTCGCGGGCTAACGGTACACCGCCGAGAAAATCTGAACGGTAAGCTGCGTTGTCATTTTGATTGAAGCGAAGAATCTTCGTGGGGTGGGCGTCTCGCCCGCCCTAAAAATACAATTACTTACTGGGCGTTGATATTGGATTTCAGGCTAGAGGTAAGAGTTTGGCGATCATGGGCAACAATTTACTGCAAGCTTCTAGCAACGTCGCCGTAGTAGGTAAACCAGCAATAGTCCCTTTCAAAATTTTCATTGCCGTTTTCCCCGCCTTTTGCATTGTACTTTCTTGGGGATTTTTCCCTACTTCTGCCAAAGTTTTTACCTGTTCCAATGCTTCAGCTTTATCATCATCAGATAAATCAGTTTCAGCCTCGATCGCGGTTTGTAACTCAGTCAATAATTCTTTGATTCCCGGTTCATCTGGTTTAGCAGAATCAGATAATTGATTAATTGTATTGGCAACAGTACCGCTGATATCACCTAAACTTAAAGCTCCTGCACCGCTAGCCGTAACGGTTCCGCCTGTAATTTCTATTTTGCGACTTTGGTCACTCATAACTTTATTTTGTGATGTAGATTTAACTTCATTATTAATAATAACATTAACAGGTCGCGTCGCCAACAATTTCACAAATTCATTTAACTCCAAACTTTTTTGACGGTAAAAGTTTATATCTCTATCTTTAGCTTGCAGTTCAGATTTGTGCTTGGCTTCTAAATTTTTGATAATTTGCTCATAGGCCTGGATGGTTCGAGTAAGACTTTCGTCATTTTGCATGGTTTGGGTAAGACTTTATGCTTACTTATCCTCCTGAATGATATTAATCGACAGCGGTTGTTTAGCTAAAATCTCATTGAGTTCTCTCAGTTGCTCTATTTCCTCACGATATAAGTCGATTTCATGATCTTTGTATTTTAATTCTGCCTTGTATTTTTGGGCGATCGCCCTTAGTGACGCAACATCCTCTGATTCGGCGATCGACTCATCTTCCTGACTGGAATGAGCATCGGTTTCAAGCTGTGTTAAACTTTTAGAAACTGCTTCGGAAATAGCTATCTCTTGACGGTACATGGCAATCTCGCAATCTTTGGCTCGCAATTCAGCTTGATATTTATCTTCAATAGCCTTTAACAGTAGTTCGTAGTTTTGCTTTAACTCGTGATAAATTATAGCTTGCTTATCATCTGTCAGAGCATTGACAAAGAATGCAATTACTCCCTTTTCGGAATTTTCTATACTCTGGATTGACAATTCTGTATTTTTATTCGCAATGGCAGCTAGCAATTGCTGCAGCAGTAATTTTTTAAATTCCGGTTTCTCTGAACCTACTGATACGCTCATAGCTTTGATTTCCGCTCTTACCAGAGTTTGACTAAAATTATAGCATTACTCACTTTGTGATTAAGGGCGATCCTCTTCGAGGGCTGCGCTAACGGCTGGATCGGGCAACTCCTCGATCGTGTTGGCTGTTGTACCGCCATGATCTCCTAAACTTAAAGAGCCGGCACCGGTAGCGCTAATCGTTCCTCCTGAAATTTCAACTTTGCGACTTTGGTTGATGTTGTCGCTTCCTATTTTATTCTCTGCTGTAGCTTTAACTTCTATGGTAACAGGTTTATCGGCTAACTTATTAATCGTTAGCCACATATCTGCATTTTGCTGGCGATATATAACAATTTGGTCATCTTTACCTTTTAATTCTGCTTTATATTTTTCTTCTACAGCTTTAAGTTCTAGTTGATAATTTTGAGTAAATTCACTATGAATCTTTTCCTTATTCGTATCGGGAGGAACGCTAACTTTGATAACGAAAACTCCATCGCCTTTATTTTCAATACCCTGGATAGTGAGTTCAGTCTCTTCATTGTCTAATTGCACTTGTGTGAAAGCAGTGATAAAGACTTTCCAGTCAACGCCATTGCGGAAAATTAGGTCAACGGTATTTAAAACCTCTTCAAACAGCTTGGTAAATTCTCCGGGTGCAAAGTCGCCACTGCTGGGGCGGCGTTCGCGATCGTCAGTTCCCGGTTTGGCGTTTTCTAGACGATAAACAAACCGACAGTCAACGCGATCGAGCTTTGTATTAGCGTCAATATTCCAAGCTTCAACGCAAGCGCCTGTCATTTTAGCGCTGGTAAAATCAGTACCAAGTGCTTGGGTGATCGTTAAATTAGCCATTTCTAAATTAGATGCTTGGAAATTAGCATCACTGATATTTGCTCCTTTAAGATTAGAGCCGTTGAGGTCTGCGCCTATCAAATTAGCTCCTTTGAGATTAGCGCCAATGTAAGATTTTCCAGCGCCGTTGCGAGTGATGAGTAAGTCTCGAATCAATGGGTTGGCTAAAATAGTGTTATCTACTCTGGCGCGATCTAATCTTTGTGCCTTATTAAACCAAACGCGCGTCAAATTTGCTTTTCTAAAATCAGTATTTTTGAGAGTTGCTTTCGTAAAATCAGCATTGGTTAAATCGCTTCCTTGAAAGTAAGTACCTTTGATAGCTGCATATTCTATCGCTAGATTTTTTAGCCATAAAAATCTCATGTCTTCAGCTTTAGCTCCCCAGCTAATATAAGTGGATATAACAGTAACAGTATAAGTACCAAATAGCATCCCAATTGCAGCCCCTGTCCTCACTTCTGCAAATTTGGGAGTAAAAGTTACGAGTAGAAGCCCGATTGCAGAGCCACACAAGGTCAAAATTACAGCAAAAGTAAACTTTTCAGCTACAACTTCAGCAAAAGTTAAAGCTAATGCTAAATAAAAGATAAAAGCCCAAATTAAAATTAAAACTAAAGCAAAACCTACAGGCTCAGCTACTTCTATAGATAAACCAAAACTAAATGTTAAAACCAAAACAAAGGTAAAAGCTATGCCCATAGATAAAGTCAAAACTGATTTAACTTCCTTAAAGACAAGAAAGCTGATAAAAGCCATGCAGGCTATAAAATAAAATATGCCCGGATAGGTAAAAAACTTTTCATATTTAATGGCTAGAAAAGAGCCGACAAAAGCGCCACCAACCGCTGCTGCAAGTCCTGCGAAAAATGCGCTAATTAATGCGATCGCTACTAGGCAAAATTTCCATTGGTTTGGCAGTCCTGCTTTGGCACGGGTGAAGTCAGCTTCTCTGAGGATGGCATTGGTGAAGTTTGCGCCTCGGATGTCTGCATAGCTGAAGTTTGCACCTGTGAGGTCTTGACCTTGGAAGTTGCGGCCTCGGAGATTTTTACCGGAGAAGTCTTTGGGCATGATTTCACGCAGGGAGATAGTGGCTGTTTTTTCGTTGCGATGCTAGTGGTGGGGATGCCCTGATAAAATTTTAATATATCTGGCTGATTAAACAGGATTTATGCACTCCGACAAAGAAACCGGGTTTTTTACATAATCTGCGGGTTCCAACGAAGTATTTTCGCAAAAAAACCCGGTTTCTGGGCCCCCATGCGTAAGTCCTATTAAAGATTCCCCGCCCTGTGTTCGGCTTCTAATCGCTGATATTCAGCTAATTCTGCGGCTAAATCTACCTCAATTTCATTGCGGTTAGCGTGATAGTAAGATAGTGCTGCATAAACCTGTGCCAAATTTAAATAGGGAATCTCTTCGAGTATTTCTTCTACACTCCGTCCTTGTTTATTCCAAACGGCAATTTGAGCAATAGAAATTCTGGTTCCCGCAATTCGGGGCCGCCCTCCCCTCCACAGGTTTCAGGCGTACTGACAACCAGCGTGCCAATATCGATGCACTTATTGACATACTTACCTCTTACGAAAAACTCAAACAAGCCAAAATATCCTGTTGCGTGAGATAGGAAAAATCATCGAGGATTTCTTCATAACTCATCCCAGAAGCGAGATATTCCCACACGTCATAAACTGTAATTCTCATGCCTCTAATACAGGGTTTACCGCCTCGCTTCCCCGGTTCGATAGTAATGATATTAGCGATGTCTTGTTCTGACATGGCATTTTTCCTTTAGCTACTGTTCTCAATTCTAGCTTAACAAAGGGATAGAGCACTCGTAACGTTTGGTAGTTTCCAGAATTTTATTAGTTCCTTTAATTTCCTCATTCACTTTAACTCAATGCCCGCACAGCCAGCACTCCCCTCAAGTCCCATCAGGGGCGTGCCCGGAGTCATTTTGGGTATCTTTTCGCCGATCGCCCCCCATCGTGCAATAATGATATGACTTGCACAAAAGCTCTATTAGTAGGTAAATCTTGCCTACCTTACCGCTACATATAGCGTCTTAACTGTCAACCCGTGCAAGTTACCAATTAAACCGGCTGTTGCACTACACAAATTTTTCCTAATGGCTGAAGTCCCCCTAAATCCCGCAGAACTTGCAGAAGCCCTCAACGGCTTTACCGATATCAATTTCCAATTGCCAGACCCCGAAGACGAACAAATACCAGAGTTTGATTTTGAAAATCAGGTTGACAATGCCTGGAAAGTGTGCGATCGCTTCGACTTGCAAACCGACATTTGGCGGGGACGCATTCTCCGAACAGTCCGAGACAGAGAAAAAAAAGGTGGCGAAGGACGCGGAACAGGCTTTTTGAACTGGCTCAAAGAAAGAGAAATTGGCAAAAGTCAAGCCTATTCTTTGATAGAACTAGCTAATAGTGCCGATACTCTGATCCAGCAAGGAGATTTAGACCCCGATTCCATTAGAAACTTCAGCAAAAGAGCCTTTGTAGAAACCGCCAAAGCATCTCCCGAAGTGCAGCAAATGGTAACAGATGCCGCAGCAAGTGGCGATCGCATCACCCGCCGCGAAGTCAAACAACTATCCGACGAATGGATGGCAATGAACTCAGATTTATTGCCAGAAGAAGTCAAAGAAAAAGCATCTACAGGTTCTCTACCTTCCCGCTACCTCGCTCCTTTAGTCAAAGAAATGGAGAAACTCTCCCCATCTCACCAAAGCGAAATTCAAAAAGAAGTAGCAGAAAATCCCGACGTAGATACTGTCAAACAGCTAACTTCCGACGCCAAGAACTTATCAAAATATCTCGACGCCGCCGCCCAAGTGCAAGCTCTCAATCAGTCTCACTTAGACATGGAAATGGCCTTAGAAGAGTCATTGCGAGTCGGCTGTTTGGGAACCACCGCCGACGTTGTAAAACAAGCCGCACAGCTAGAACAAACAGTAGTCAAACTCTACACAATTTGGAAGCGTTTAGGCAGTTTGGCCGATAGATTATACGTCGATACAGGAGCAAGCACACCCAATTTGCGGTTGCTTTTGGGATGCTTGGACACTCTTTCGGGAGAAAAGATTGAAGTGGATTTCGGAGACGGAGAACGCTCTATTCGCTTGCAAATTTTTAGCGAATAGCTCAACCTTGACCGCAGATAAGCGCCAACCTCCAGGCTCATTATCTGCGTCGAACCCTGTTCATCTGCGGTTAAAATTTCTGAGTTTTTTCCAAAGATATCGGGGATGCAAATAACGCCGATATTTGGTAACTACTTCTTTCCCCAACAGCACCACGCTAATCCAAAAACAAACCTCAGCCCCAACAGCCAGAACGACAGATAAAGTAGTTTTTTGGGTAATGTTCAGCGGCAGGAATGGCACCACAAAAAAGATTGCCAACCACGGCAGAAAAGATACGATAAATAAAAATAAACCGAGTTTTTGCATAGATTCACATAATACCGCTTTGATATTCCCTTTATCTCTTAGTCCGCTGAAAGTGGACTTCGTTTGTATATAGCAATCCTAAATCATTTGTGAATTTCTTACTCCCTCCCCTTGGTAAGGGGAGGGTTGGGGTGGGGTAAAAATTTTACGACTCATTTAGGATTGCTATAGTAGCGAGTTCAATCGCCGAGTGACTACAAGTTCACATCTTTTACCAATGTCAGCAACAGGCAAGATGCCTGTTCCACAAATACTAAATGTTCTTGTGGAACAGGCATCTTGCCTGTTCTTGAGAATGCTTCAAAATCTGACTATAGCATTTCTTACAAAGGTGAGGTACAATAACAGCAGTGAGTAAACCAATTCCAAATATTTGCTGATGTAACTTCACTAAATGCAAACTCTATGGCTTTTGCTAACTCTTTATAATTAGGTGTCTTGATAGAACGGAGAATATTTTTAAGTTTTGACCATAAATTTTCAATTGGGGAGAAATCCGGCGAATAGGGCGACAAGTATATTAATTTAGCCCCTTTTTTTTGGATGGCTTTTTCTACTTCTTCTCCGGTATGAATAGTACAATTATCCATGACTACACAAGCACCTTTCCATAACTTTGGCACTAATTTTCGGATAATAAAAGCCTCAAATGTAATTGCATCAGTTGTACCTATTAAATTAACTGATGTTAGGACTTCTTTGACCGATATAGCTCCAATTATTGAGACATTTCTTCCGCGTTTATTCGGTTTTGATCCCTTGGCTCTTGAACCTTTTAGAGATCGAGCATATAACCTAACCATTGCCAAGTTTACTCCACATTCATCAATGAATATTAAGTCTTTGAAACAAACTTCTCTAATTTTTTGCCAGAACTCGTATCGCAGGTTCTGAACCCTGTCAGTGCCTTTGTCTGACGGGAAAAGAGTTTTTTTTTCAAAGTCATGTTTAAGAGTTTTGCCATTCTTCCCATCGTTGCTACGCTGATGGTAAAACCAATTTTTTGGTACAGTAAATAACGGAGTTCTTCGAGAGTTGCATCATTGTTTGCTTCAATCAATTCCGCTAAAATTAGCAGTTGTTCTGCATTCAGTTTTAATTTGACTCCACATCGCTCAGTGCGAGGAGCAATGTTTTGGGTGTCACGATACTGTTTAACCAATTTTTGGACAAAACTTAGGGCTACACAAAAACGGTTAGCTATTGCTCTTTGTGACAGCGGTTCATTATGGTACACATCCATAATTTTTTGTCTAAAATCAATCGAATAAGTTTTCATTTTTACTAATGCGTGATCCTTGCTAAAATTTGAGATAGTTGTCATTCTAGTGACTGCTGCGGGTCGAGGGACTACTGCTCGAAGATCGCCCTATTTAATTAGAGCTGTATAACATTTTGAAGTTCTATATTTTTCACTCCGTTTAAGTCAGTTATATTATACCTCATCTTTCTAAGAAATGCTATATAAACTTAATTACCAAGCATCTCCACCTCAATTCTTAATCCCCGTCACCGCAATCCCCCGAATAAACTGCCGCTGACCGGCCAAAAACAGCAACACCACCGGTACAGTTCCAATTACCACCGCCGCCATCAACAACTGCCAACTGCTAGTAAACTGTTCCTGAAACTCCGCCAGAACCAACTGCACAGTCCGCAACTCCGGTCGCGTCGTAAACACCAGCGGCTTAAACAAATCATTCCACTCCCCAATAAAGGTAAACAAAAACAGCGTCACCAAAGCAGGGCGGGCCAAAGGTAACATCACCTGCCACAAAACCTGCCAGCGGTTAGCCCCATCCAGCATTGCAGCCTCCTCCAACTCCACCGGAACAGTCATAAAATACTGGCGCAGCAGAAAAATCCCAAAACCGTTAGCCGCCGTAGGCAAAATCAGCGCCCCGTAGGTATTCAGCAGATGGCCCCACTTCAAAACCATGAAAATCGGAATTACCAAAAGCTGAAACGGAATTACCAGCGTTGCCAAAACCCCCAACACAATGGCCTGTCGCCCCCGAAACTTCAGCCTGGCCAAAGCATAACCGGCCAAAGCAGAAGTCACAACCTGAAAACCCGTCACTGCGAGCGCCACTAGAGTAGAATTAAAGAATGCCAATAAAAAATTACCCCGTCGCCAAGCCTCCTGATAGTTCGCCAAAGTCAAGCCTGTGGCCTTGACACCAACACCAGATGGTGACAGCGAAACCAAAAATACAGCAGCCAGCGGTAGCAGCACCAGGGCAGCCCCCGCCAGCAACAAAATAAAACTCAGCAATTCCAGCGCTTGATATCTGTCAAAGGATTTACCCATAAATTTGTGAATTAACCTAAAATAATAAGCCTGTGAGGTTCTCCAACCCGATCGCCTCCCCGAGGATTCCCATACAACATAATATGTCGTAGAGGGAAAGAAGGAGTACCAAGCGAGGAAGTTGTGGTTAGGATATAATGTTAGAGATAGATTTGGTACTGTAAAACCTTTAAAGGTGGAGACATAGACCGTATTTCTATCATCTATTTCCGGGCAAAAGATCGACTAACGACTAATTCAAGTAATTAGTAAATAGATAGCATTCTAGCGATAGTCTTTCTGGAGTGTTCGACGGCAAAAGTCCGGCTAACACGCTGAGGACGCCAGTTTTTCCCGGAGCGTCAAAGAAAAGTTCTTTGTCGAAAGAATCCTCAGCTATAATCTCTGATTTAGATGGGGTGCGTTCAAAAAAGGTAAAGTGCACTGTCACTGACCCCCAGTTTTAAAGGGGTTTCCAAACATCCCACAAGCTTATATGAGGAGACTACATATCTATGCCCCAGCTTGAGGCCAGCCCAACAATTGACTTTCAAACCGAAACTTACAAAGATGCTTACAGCCGCATCAACGCCATTGTGATTGAAGGCGAACAAGAAGCTCACGACAATTACCTGACACTGGCCGAACTGTTGGCTGACAAAAAAGCAGAGTTAATTGGCTTGTCCAAGATGGAGAACCGCCATATGAAGGGCTTCCAAGCTTGCGGCCGAAATCTTAAAGTCACGCCGGACATGGCATTTGCCAAAGAGTTCTTTTCGGATTTGCACAGAAACTTCCAAACTGCCGCGGCTGAGGGTCAGATTGTAACTTGCTTGCTGATTCAATCGCTAATTATCGAGTGTTTTGCGATCGCAGCTTACAACATCTACATCCCCGTCGCCGATGATTTTGCTCGCAAAATCACCGAAGGCGTCGTCAAAGAAGAATACAGCCACCTCAACTTTGGGGAAGTCTGGCTGCAAGCTCACTTTGAGGAATCCAAAGCGGAATTAGAAGCCGCCAACCGCCAAAACCTGCCCATCATCTGGAAGCTGCTAAACGCTGTCGCAGACGATGCCCGCGTCTTGGGAATGGAAAAAGACGCTTTAATTGAAGACTTTATGATTGCCTACGGCGAAGCCCTAGGTAACATAGGCTTTAACAACCGTGACATCATGCGGATGTCAGCACAAGGCCTCGCAGCCTAGTTAATTTGGAAATAAGGAATGGGAAAACAATTAAAAATAAAAAATAAAAAATGGGATACCTCATTTTAAAAGATAAATTTTTAATCTTCCCATCTTCCATCTTCCATCTTCCATCTTCCATTTTCAATCTTCCTTCATTTGACAACTTAATGTTTGGTCTAATCGGTCACTTAACCAGCTTAGAACACGCCCAATCAGTAGCTAACGAGCTGGGCTATCCAGAATATGCCGATCAAGGTCTTGATTTTTGGTGCAGCGCACCGCCCCAAATAGTTGATCATATCACGGTAACAAGCATCACTGGACAAAAAATAGAAGGCCACTATGTGGAGTCCTGTTTTCTGCCAGAAATGCTCGCCACTCGCCGGATTAAAGCAGCCACTCGCAAAATCCTTAATGCGATGGCACACGCTCAAAAACACGGGATTAACATCACTGCTTTAGGCGGCTTTTCTTCGATCATTTTTGAGACTTTCAACTTGCAGCAAATTAAGCAAATTCGCAATCTCAAGTTGGAGTTTGAGCGCTTCACCACTGGTAACACTCACACGGCTTATATCCTCTGCCGCCAAGTAGAAGAAGCAGCCCCAAAATTGGGGATTGAACTTTCAAAAGCCACTGTAGCCGTTTGCGGTGCTACTGGCGATATTGGCAGTGCTGTCTGTCGCTGGCTGAATGTTAAAACAAATGTAGCAGAATTGTTGCTCATTGCCCGCGACAAAGAACGATTGCAAGATTTGCAATCGGAATTGGGACGAGGCAAAATCATGGATTTGGAAGAAGCCCTGCCCCAAGCGGATATTGTAGTGTGGGTAGCCAGTATGCCAAAGGGAGTAGAAATTGACCCTAAGACATTGAAGCAACCCTGTTTATTGATTGACGGTGGCTATCCGAAAAATTTGGCAACTCAGGTTCAGCATCCCGGAATTTACGTACTAAATGGCGGGATTGTGGAGCATTCACTCGATATAGAGTGGAAAATTATGAAGATTGTCAATATGGATGTACCGGGCAGACAGTTGTTTGCGTGTTTTGCCGAATCAATGCTGCTGGAATTTGAAAAATTGTATACCAATTTTTCTTGGGGACGGAACCAAATTACTGTGGAGAAGATGGAGCAAATCGGTCTTATTTCTGTCAAACACGGTTTCCGACCTTTATTAATGTCAGTTTGATGTTAACAGTTGACAGTTGACAGTTGACAGTTGACAGTTGGCAGTTGACTGTTGACTGTTGACTGTTGACTGTTGGGGGGAAGGAAGAGTGAGGGTATGCGCCTTAACCTATTATATTAAAAAGTGAAACGAAGCTGGAACCCCTGGTTTTTAAGCACGGTACGAAGCAGATCACAATTTAAAACTCAAAACTTCCAATTTTGCCCTATTTTTTACTATCCCCAGACAGGGTAGGATCGGGAAATAGTCGATCGACAAAACCTTAAAACCTTATAGAAATTATCAGCGTGGCAAACCCCGACCGCAAACCACTACTCCTAGATTTTGAAAAGCCGCTGGCGGAACTAGAAACCCGCATTCACCAGATTCGCGAACTCGCCGAAGAAAACAGCGTCGATGTTACCGACGAAATTCGCAAACTCGAAGCTCGCTCGACACAACTGCGACAAGAGATTTTCAGCAGCTTGTCCCCCATGCAGCGGCTGCAACTCGCCCGTCACCCGCGCCGCCCCAGCACCCTCGATTACATTCAGGCAATTAGCGACGAGTGGATCGAGCTTCACGGCGATCGGCGCGGCGGAGACGACCCGGCCCTCGTCGGCGGAATTGCCCGCATAGACGGGCGTCCCACAGTCATCATCGGGCATCAAAAAGGGCGGGACACTAAAGACAATATCGCCCGCAACTTCGGCATGGCAGCTCCCGGCGGCTACCGCAAAGCCCTGCGGCTGATGGAACACGCCGATCGCTTCGGAATGCCGATTTTCACGTTTATCGACACTCCCGGAGCTTGGGCGGGCTTAGAAGCAGAACAGCTCGGACAGGGAGAGGCGATCGCCTGTAACCTCCGAGAAATGTTTCGCCTCGACGTTCCCATTATTTGCACCGTCATCGGCGAAGGCGGTTCCGGCGGCGCATTGGGTATCGGTGTCGGCGAGCGGCTGTTGATGCTGGAACATTCCGTCTACACCGTCGCCACTCCCGAAGCTTGTGCGGCCATTCTCTGGAAAGATTCTGGCAAAGCTAACTTGGCTGCAGAAGCCCTTAAAATCACTTCTTGGGACTTGAAAAACCTCGGCGTTCTCGATCAAATAGTACCCGAGCCGATCGGCGGCGCTCACTCGAATCCCCTCAAAGCCGCTTCCATGCTCAAACAAGCTTTGTTGGAAAACTTAGCAGAACTAACACAGCTTACGCCTCAGCAGCGACGCGAGCTTCGGTATCAAAAGTTTCGCCACATCGGTGTATTCAGTGAAATTTCTGCTTGAGCCGATCGATTCAGAGTTATCAGTTATGTAGTGAAAAATCTCTTAACTTCTCACTCATAACTGATAACTCACTATTCTGCGGATCTGTCAGCAGTGTTATAATTTCTCAGGTGACACGGCTTAACAGTTCTTAATGTTGATCTCATAATTATTAACTGTTATAACCCGCAGCAGACAGTTGTCTAATTTGCCTCAGAAGGCTGCAACGCTGTAGGGAGTTGCCGAGCGAAAGTATTAGGACACTGAATGAACCATCCAACAACAAAGCAGGCTCTGATTACCGGAGCCAGCAGCGGTATTGGCAAAGCGACGGCTCTAGCGTTCGCCGCCGAGGGCATAAATCTGGCCTTAGTTAGCCGAGAGTCAGAAAACTTAGAAGCCGTTGCCGCAGCAGCCCGAGAAGTCGGAGTGAAAGCAGAAGCTTATCCCTTAGACTTGGCAAAAATTGAGCAAGTGCAAACCAGCATCAGCGCGATCGCAGCTCAATTGGGTTCCGTAGATATCCTGGTCAACAGCGCTGGTATGGGCTACACAGGCTCATTGACGGAAACCCCCCTAGCCGACTGGCAGAGCGTTCTAGACCTTAATCTTACAAGCGTTTGGCAGTGCATTCTAGGAGTTTTGCCGTCCATGCGCGATCGCCGATCGGGAATCATCATCAACGTTTCCTCGATCGCTGGCAGCCAAACCTTCCCCAACTGGGGAGCCTACTGCGTCAGCAAATTCGGGCTCATGGCTTTATCTAAAACCTTAGCCGCCGAAGAACGGGCTCACGGAATTCGCGTAACAGCAATCTGTCCGGGTTCTGTCAACACTCCCATGTGGGACACAGACACCGTGGACGCCGACTTCGATCGCACCGCCATGTTAACCCCAGAAATCGTCGCCCAATCAATTCTGCACGCAGTTCAGTTGCCAGCGAGTGCAGTAATTGAAGAAATCACGCTCATGTCCAACGCAGGAGTTTTGTGAACTTGAGATTTTAGACTGCTGGATTTTTCTCGAATTCAACAATCTTTGAATCTCTAGCTATATCCCCCAATCCAAAATCGATTCACCCTCACACCAACTTGTTATGACAATTGCATCTTCCGCCGATTCCAATGGCTCGAACTCACTCTCGACTGACAGCATGAAACTGTTACAAACCGCAGACAACAACACCCCGCGCATCCCAATTCGACCCGATCGCAATTCCTCGAACGGTCAAGAATCCAGCGTGCCCAAACCCTCAGAAGTAGGGCAAGAAGAAATGATGGAGGCCGTTCGCACAATACTGCTGGGAGTAGGAGAAGACCCGGAACGCGAAGGATTGCTCAAAACCCCGAAGCGGGTAGCAGAAGCAATGCGGTTTCTCACCAGTGGTTACAGTCAATCCCTCGAAGAACTCCTCAACGGCGCTATCTTTGACGAAGGTCACAACGAAATGGTACTGGTACGAGACATCAGCGTATTCAGTATGTGCGAACACCATATGCTGCCGTTTATGGGCCGAGTTCACATTGCTTACATTCCCAACCAAAAAGTAGTGGGATTGAGCAAATTAGCCCGAATTTCCGAGATGTACAGCCGCCGATTGCAGGTGCAAGAACGTTTGACACGCCAAATTGCTGAAGCAGTTCAGACAATATTGGAACCGAAGGGAGTGGCTGTAGTAATGGAAGCCAGCCATATGTGCATGACGATGCGGGGCGTCCAAAAACCCGGTGCTTGGACGGTTACAAGTGCCATGTTGGGCGTGTTCCAAGAAGAACAGAAAACTCGCGAAGAATTCCTGAATTTGATCCGCCACCAACCGGCATTCTTTTAATCATTAGTCATTAATCATTAGTCATTAGTCATTAGTCATCAGCCAATCACTTTTTGGCTGGTGGCTAGCAATCAAGTAATTTGGTCACTAGCCCCCAGATTCATCCGCAGTCGCAATTCCATAATCTAAAATCTAAAATCTAAAATTTAAAATCAGATGACGATCGACTAATAAACCCATAAAATAGACGGGTGACTCATGACTTGTGACTAAATGAATCCTATTAAATTCGGTACAGATGGCTGGCGCGGTATCATTGCTGACGATTTTACATTCGATCGCGTAGCGTTAGTCGCTCCCTTAGCGGCACAAGTTCTCGCACAAACCGGCGGCAGCGATGGCAGCAGCGGTACCGTAATTGTCGGTTACGACCGGCGGTTTCTGGCTGAAGATTTTGCCAAAACAGCGGCTGTTGCCGTCCAAAACGCAGGATTTGACGTGCTGCTGAGCGAATCCTACGCCCCCACTCCAGCTTTCAGTTTAGCTGCCAAACAATTAAATGCTTTGGGTGCGATCGTCCTGACAGCCAGCCACAATCCCGGTGCATATTTAGGGTTAAAAGTCAAGGGCGGATTTGGCGGTTCAGTGTCGCCCGAAGTTACTCAACAGATAGAAGCAAAACTCGACAATCCGGCGGCACTTTCAGCAACTCCCGGTAAATTGGAGAATTTCAATCCTTGGCCGGCTTACTGCAAAACCTTGCGGGAAATGGTAGATATTGAGGCGATTAAAGAGGCGATCGCCAGCGGCAAAATTACAGTATTTGTAGATGTAATGCACGGTGCGGCCGCCGGAGGATTAGCTCAAATTTTAGAAGAAACAGTACATGAAGTCAACAGTGATCGAGATCCGCTATTTGGCGGCGGTGCACCCGAACCTTTGCCGCGCTACCTGTCCCAGTTGTTCCGCGTGATGCGAACTCACCAGCGAAAAAGCTCTGGTTTGTCCATCGGATTTGTATTTGACGGAGATAGCGATCGAATTGCAGCCGTTGACTCTAGCGGCAACTTCCTCAGTTCACAAATCCTAGTTCCCATATTAATCGAACATTTAGCCAAACGCCGCGGCTTGACCGGGGAAGTCATCAAAACAGTCAGCGGTTCAGACATAATTCCCAAAATTGCCAAGCTGTACAACTTGCCATTATTTGAAACGCCGATCGGTTACAAGTATATAGCCGATCGAATGTTAACCACCCAAGTCTTAGTCGGCGGCGAAGAATCGGGAGGAATTGGCTACGGTACACACATTCCCGAACGAGATGCTTTACTGTCAGCGCTGTACTTATTAGAAGCAGTTGTCAAATCCGGGGAAGACTTAAGCGAAATTTACAGCCGACTGCAACAAGAAACAAGCTTTACTTCAGCTTATGACAGAATCGACTTGCACTTAGCAAACATGGACGAACGTTCCCGCTTGCTGGGACTGTTGGAAAATCAACCCTTAACAGAAATCGCCGGCAAAGCAGTTGTAGATTGCAACAAAGCTGACGGATATAAATTCCGTTTAGCCGACGGAAGTTGGCTGTTAATTCGGTTTAGCGGAACCGAACCAGTGTTGAGGTTATATTCAGAAGCAGCGACATTGAAAGAAGTTATGCAAAACTTAAACTGGGCGAAAGCTTGGGCGCATAATTAATCGGAGTTTTTAACCGCAGATGAACGCAGATGAACGCGGATAAATTGATATCAAATCTCTCTTTCTCTGTGTCCTCTGCGCCCTCTGCGGTTAAAAAAAATCTTCTTCCTAAATAAAATAGTAGTGCCATAGCAATTCTCCCCTCAATTGTGAACTCTTTCTCTTCTCTCCTCTTCTCTTCCTTCGCGTCCTTCGCGTCTTCGCGGTTCGTTAAAAAAAATTTTACTCACCAATGAAATACTATTGCTATATCAGGTTGATTTTAGGATAAACGCAAATGGTATACAGCGATTTCAGCCTTGCGAGAGTCAAAAAAGATTTTGGATTAACCTTAGATGAAAGCCGCAATTTATTTGCCGATACCAAACCAGTTTCACCATCTGAAATATTAACCACAATCCTGATCGATTATGTACCGCTAGCTACTTTTATTTCCACCGAAAAAGCTCGCTCAGAATTTTTGATTTCCCCGATATTAGCAGAAGTTCGGCGATTGTTAAACAAACAAGTTTCTCTTTTTTCCGGTAAGGATTTTACTGTCGATGCAGAAAGAGGCTTGCAAGGATTTTGCGATTATATTATTAGCGGATCTCCAGAACAATTGTTCATCAGTGCTCCGGTTATATAGCAATCCTAAATGATTTTCTATATCTAGAGCAATCCTAAATGATTTTCTGTGTGTAAGTATATTGACGTATTTTGGGGAAATCAAATTTATGTTCGTTAGTAAAAAACTCAAACAGAAACTTGACAATCTTAAAAGACCTACATAAATACCAATACTTTCTTAAAAAGTTTTTAGCTTGTAACCAAATATCTTCAACGGGGTTCTGTTGGGGAGCATTGGGAGCAAATAAAATACAAGTAATTGACCAATTAGCAGGTTCTTTGGCAGCATTGAGTTCTAATAAAAAGTCTCTAAATTCTCCATATTTATGATAACTAGCTCCATCCCAAATCAAGATAATCTTGCGATTTTTATATTTATCTTGTAAGTATTTTATGAATTTAACTGTTGATTTTCCATCACCAGATGGATGGCTCTGAACATGGAATTCTTTGCTTTGATAATTGAGTGCGCCAAAATAAGTTTGTCTATCTTTTTCATTGGTAATTGGGACTTCAATTCGGATTTGGGATTGACCCCAAACATAACCAGTCAGATCACCATGAAGTAGATGACATTCATCTAAAAACAATACTATTATTTCCCCAGACTCTATACCAGCCTTGTTTTTAAATAAAATATCGTTAATTTCTTCCGTCTTTTTTTTACCAGTTCTTTATCAAATTTAGGATTAATTTTTTGAGTTTTTTTCCAACTAATTTTCGCCCGGTCAAAAAGTTCATAGTAACTCTGTTTTGATTTATATATCACACCAAATTCTTGTTCTAAATAAGTAACTAGCTCATCTAAATTCCAATATTCTTTATTTCTTAACCACTCGATTACTTCAGTATTTTGTAGAGCTGTTAAATACCCTTTTGACCCTTTATGTCCTAGTTTGATTCCGGCGATGCCTTTGGTTTTAAATTGTTTTTTCCAATAACCAATAAAAAAATTACTTACACCTAAAATTTTGCTGATCTCATGGTAGATATTACCTGAGAGCGCCATCCTTACAGCTATTGCTCGTTTTAGTTCTCTGGCATCTATATCGCTTTTAATGAAAGATTCTAAACAATCTATTTCTTTTTGCCTATCTTTTTGTTGCAGTTGTAAGTTATTCATTTTTTTATGGTCACGATCGAGTATTGCATATAATTGTATCACAATCATGATAATGATTTAGGATTGCTATAATAACAATTTTTGAGGCAAAAAAGGAAGATATCATTGGCGGTTTGGGTCAATGCGTAGCCGCAATGGTAGCGGCCCAATGTTTCAATCAAAACCAAGACACTGAGGTCGATCGCATTTACGGCGCGGTGACGACGGGTACTAACTGGAAATTCTTGATTTTGGAGGAAACTACTGTTTATATCGATCCGATTGAATACTATATTCAAGATGTTGATAAGATTTTGGGAATTTTGTTGCAACCATTTTCCCAATCTTTTGTTAATATCGATGGGTAAGTTTTAATGGAAATAATGACCAATAATAAATTGCTAGTTGTAGCTACGGGCAATCCGGGTAAACTCAAGGAAATGCAAGTTTATCTTCAGGATTTGGGATGGGAATTGGAACTAAAACCGGAAGAGTTGGAAATCGAGGAAACAGGCGAAACTTTTATTGCTAATGCTTGCTTGAAGGCGTCTGAAGTGGCAAAAGCAACGGGCAAATGGTCGATCGCCGATGATTCTGGTTTAATGGTAGATGCACTCGACGGCCAACCGGGCATTTACTCCGCGCGCTACGGGAAAACCGATGCTGACAGGATCGATCGACTTCTGAAAGAATTGGGAAGCGAACAAAACCGGGAAGCACAATTTGTTTGCGCGATCGCGATCGCCCGTCCCGACGGTACAATTGCCTTGCAAGTAGAAGGAATTTGTCGGGGCGAAATCCTCCACACTCCTCGCGGTACGGGAGGTTTCGGATATGACCCCATTTTCTACGTACCCGCACAGCAACAGACTTTTGCAGAAATGACACCCGATATCAAGCGATCGCACTCTCACCGCGGTCGAGCCTTCCAGGCTCTACTACCACAGATGGCGAACCTTGTCAACCCGTAATGCGGAAAAAAGCCAAAACAGGGTGTAACTGTGGCATTGGATATGGGCACTTAGGTATCAGAACTAAACAGGAAAGAGATTTTTCGTTGGCAATTAGCAGTTACCAATGACCAGTTACCAAATACCAATTACCAATGCCCAATGCCCAATGCCCCAGTATCTTAGATTGCCTCCAAGTTCTTTTCCCCAGTCCGAATCCGAATAATTTGTTCTACAGGAGAGATGAAAATCTTGCCGTCGCCAATCTCGCCCGTGCGGGAAGCCGCGATAATTTTATCAACCACCATGTCAACCTGATCGTTTTCCACAACAATCTCGACCTTGAGCTTTTGCAAGAACTCAACGGTGTACTCAGAACCGCGATAGCGTTCTGTCATGCCCTTCTGACGGCCAAAACCTCTAACTTCAGAAACAGTCATCCCCACAATACCAGCATTGACGAGTGCGATTTTCACTTCGTCTAGTTTAAAGGGGCGAATAATAGCTTCAACCTTTTTCAAGTTTCTCACTCCTAACAGTTAGTACCTTCGTTATATTACTTAATCGGCGTGACATCTTTTAATATCACTGCCAACAGCAAGTATTTTGTCAAGTATATTACCCTATCTTGTACTCGCAATGAAATGCACGCCAACCTTTAACAAGATTCTCGGATTTTCCGGCGGCGTGGGCTCTCGGCTCCGGCCGATCGCGGTAAAGTTAAGAAGACCGCAGACAGCAGGTGCGAGCCCGCCGATCTGCTAAAACAGAAAAAGAATGGAGGAGACAGGAGTTTTCCGAGTTTCCACTTTGTTATGTGAGATTTGCACGTATTGCTGAAAACTATAATTGCCAGAAGCGGTCAGTTAAACTATTCCTATGCACCCAGCTAGCCCTCCCCCTGACCGCAGCGGGCTTGATGCCCTACTGAGAAATCGCCCCTTCCTCGCCTTGTGGACGGGCCAGTTATTAGCCCAAGTGGCGGATAAAATCTTTTACGTATTGCTGATTATTCTACTAAAAACAGGCGACTACCTACCCTGGCCTGTTTCTTGGCAGCATTCGGGAAATTCTATGCTGTCAGCGGTGATGATCGCCTACACGGTGCCGGCGATCCTCTTTGGTTCCGCAGCCGGTATCGTCGTAGACCGCTTTTCCAAAAAGCAAATGCTGATCGCCTGCAACGTGATTCGAGCCGGGTTGATTGTAGCTTTGCCGTTTTTGCCCAAAGCTTTTGTGGTTTTGTTGACGATGACGTTTTTGATCTCTACCGTAACGCAATTTTTTGCTCCAGCAGAAGCCGCAGCCGTCCCCCTGGTCGTGGGGCGAGAGGGACTGATGTCAGCAAATGCTCTGTTCGCCTCGTCCACAATGGGCGGCATCATTATCGGGATGACGATCGGCGAACCGCTGTTTAGTTGGGTCAAAGACAGCTTCGGATCAGCTTCTCAAGAGTTTTTGCTGGGCGCGTTGTACCTGATCTCAGCAGGTTTGATCTATGCCATGCAGATCAAAGAAGGTCATGTAGGCAGCAGTGGCAAAAACGTCCATCCTTGGCAAGACCTCAAGGAAGGTTTGCGCTATTTGAAACACAATCACCTTGTCAGCAACGCGATGGTGCAGTTGACCATTTTGTATTCTGTGTTTGCGGCGCTTCAGGTGCTGGCGATCGCACTTTCAGGCAAAATAGGTCTCAAAGAAACTCAATTTGGCTTTTTGCTAGCTGCTGCGGGAGTCGGAATGGTCTTCGGCGCAGGCTTTTTGGGACACTGGGGCAGTCGGTTCCACCACAAACCTCTGCCGTTAATCGGTTTCTTGATGATGGGTTTTGTATTAGCAATGTTTGCCTTTACCCGACAGTTGTGGGTGGGATTCGGATTGAGTGCTCTGTTCGGTTTTGGTGCTTCGTTAATTAACGGGCCGATGCAGGCTCTGATTCAAGAAAAAACTCCAGAATCAATGCGGGGCAAGGTCTTTGGATTGGAAAACAATGCGATTAATATTGCTCTGAGCGTGCCTTTAGCGATTACCGGCCCGCTGACAGATGCTGTCAGCAAAGCCGTCCGATCGGATGACCTCGGCTTGCGGATCGTGTTACTGAGTTTGGGCTTTTTGGTCTCAGTGATGGGCATGGTAGCTTGGCGACATACCCGCAAAGTCTTGCAGGATGTTCTCTGAACTTTGGCAAGAAGGAAGAATGCAGACGGAAGGAAGAGGGAAGAAGAAGGAAAAGGGCTTTCTTTTCGCGATCGATCTCTAACATCGCAACCGCCCTGATGCTTAGGACGTTCTTAATTGCTGAAACGATTGTTTTCCTTGTCGAATGCCGAATCACGAATGCTCTAAAAGCGTCCTATCGCGGTAAACAGCCATAGAGGCCGCTATTTCCTCGGTTTCTTTTCTTCCTCTGCTGTTCCACAATTTCTCGATCGGGCGAACCCTCTCCGATCGCGAAATCTTTCGTAAAATCTCACCACTTAAATTTTCCTAGTTTCATTAATTGAGATTAAAGTAGTATAAAAGCTTTCATTAAAAATCATAATTAGTTTAAGGAAGGAAATTCTGTGCAACTAAAAACTAAAGTGACCATCAGACGTGCAACTGGTGGATTTGCTCTGATTGACAGCTTGATCCGCCACGGCGTCAAGCATATTTTTGGTTATCCCGGCGGCGCCATTCTGCCGCTTTACGACGAACTCTACCGCGCCGAAGAAACTGGCGCTATCAAACATATTCTGGTGCGCCACGAGCAAGGTGCTGCTCACGCGGCCGACGGGTACGCCCGCGCTACCGGACAAGTTGGCGTTTGTTTCGCTACTTCGGGCCCGGGCGCAACTAATTTGGTGACGGGGATTGCGACGGCCCACATGGATTCGATCCCGATGGTTATTATCACCGGTCAGGTGCCGCGTCCGGCGATCGGCACTGATGCGTTTCAGGAAACAGATATTTACGGGATTACCCTGCCAATTGTCAAGCATTCCTATGTAGTGCGCGACCCGGGAGATATGGCGCGAATTGTGGCAGAAGCTTTCCACATCGCGAGTACAGGGCGGCCGGGGCCAGTCTTGGTTGACGTGCCCAAGGATGTGGGTTTGGAAGAATTTGACTATCTGCCGGTGGAACCGGGATCTGTGAGAATTCCGGGCTACAGGCCGACGGTGAAGGGAAATCCTCGGCAAATTAATCAAGCAATCCATTTGCTGAAGGAAGCAAAGCGTCCTTTGCTTTATGTGGGCGGCGGGGCGATCGCCGCAGGTGCCCACGAGGAAATTAAGGAACTCGCCGAACTTTTCCAATTGCCGGTCACTACAACGCTGATGGGCAAAGGTTGCTTTGACGAAAACCATCCTTTGTCGGTGAAAATGCTGGGGATGCACGGCACTGCTTACGCTAATTTTGCCGTTACCGAGTGCGATTTGCTGATTGCTGTAGGGGCGAGGTTTGACGATCGCGTGACCGGGAAATTAGACGAGTTTGCCGCGCGCGCAAAGGTGATTCACATCGATATCGACCCGGCGGAAGTAGGCAAAAATCGCGGCCCTGATGTGCCGATTGTCGGAGATGTCCGCCATGTTTTGATCGATTTGCTGCGCCGCTGTCGGGAAACTGGAGTTTCGGGGAAGACCGGACAGACTGCGGAATGGCTGCACAGAATCGATCAGTGGAAACAGGACTATCCGTTAGTTGTGCCTCATTACCCCGACATTTTGTCTCCGCAACAGGTGATTTCTCAGTTGGCTACTCAAGCGCCGGATGCTTACTACACAACGGATGTCGGTCAACATCAAATGTGGTCGGCTCAATTTTTGAACAACGGGCCGCGCCGCTGGATTTCTAGCGCTGGTTTGGGCACGATGGGTTTCGGGCTGCCGGCGGCGATGGGCGCGAAAATGGCGCTACCCAATGAGCAAGTGATTTGTATTGCTGGCGATGCTAGCGTGCAAATGAATATTCAAGAGCTGGGAACGCTAACACAATACGGCATTAATGTCAAGATTGTTATTGTAAATAACGGCTGGCAGGGAATGGTGCGGCAGTGGCAGCAGGCGTTCTATGGGGAGCGTTATTCGTCGTCGAATATGACTGTAGGGATGCCGGATTTTGTGATGCTGGCTGAAGCTTACGGGGTGAGAGGGATGCTGGTTTCGCGGCCGGAGGAACTCAAAGATGCGATCGCTCAAATGCTCGCTCACGACGGCCCGGTGGTGATGAACGTGAAGGTGACGAGGGACGAAAACTGCTATCCGATGGTAGTTCCAGGTAAGAGCAACGCTCAAATGGTTGGTTTGCCCGATCGTAGCAAGTTGCAATCTGCGGAGTTGGTTTATTGTCCGAGTTGTGGCGCGAAGAATGTTTCGAGCAATAAGTTTTGTCCTGAGTGCGGGACAAAAGTTTAACTAGGGACTCGGCAATGCCTTGTTTGGCAGGGGTTTAAACCCCTGCCGAGCTTTCGGGTTAAGCGGTTTTTCGGGTTAAGTTGACACGATGAAAGGCAATGCGATGTCCTTACCCGGATCTGCTGTTTCACATTTAAAACCATCTCCGCTGGCATCGCATCGAGAGCTTTAATCTGTAATCTGTAAGCATATTTTATGAGCCAGTGTCTAAACCCTGATTGCCTATTCCAAAACCAGTCTGGCTCTACAAACTTCTGTCAAAAATGTGGGAATAAACTGCTATTAGGCGATCGCTACGGAGCTCAAAAAATTATTGGACAAGGGGGATTTGGGCGCACTTTTCTAGCTATTGACGAGTATAAACCCTCAAAACCTCCCTGTGTTATTAAACAATTCTACCCCCAATTTCAAGGCACTTCTAGTATCCAGAAAGCTGCTGAGTTATTTGAGCTTGAAGCAGTACGCCTAGAACAGTTGGGTAAACATTCTCAAATTCCCGAATTATTAGCATATTTTAGTCAAGATGGACGGCAGTATTTAGTCCAAGAATTCATCGACGGTGAAAATGTAGCCCAAACACTAGAATCTAAGGGATATTTTAGCGAAACGCAGATTCGCAACTTGCTTAATAATTTACTGCCAGTATTCGAGTTCATTCACTCTCGCCAAGTTATTCACCGAGATATCAAGCCAGAAAATATTATTCTTCGGCAAGATGGGCAACTGGTTTTAGTTGACTTTGGAGCCGCGAAATATGCGACACAAACGGCTCTAGGGCTAACGGGAACGAGAATCGGGACGGCTGGATATATGGCACCAGAACAAGCCAACGGTAAACCGATTCATGCTAGTGATATTTATAGTCTGGGTGTGACTTGTCTGTGTCTGTTAACTCAGGTTGAGCCGATTGATTTATTCGATGATAGCGAGTTTGAGTGGGTGTGGCGAAAATACTTAAAAAAATCTGTCAGTTCGGAACTGGGTCAGATTTTAGATAAAATGATACAACCTGCTATTAAAAAACGTTATCAATCTGCTACTGAAGTTTTGCAGGCTCTTGCTTCTCAATCACCTCCATTATCAGCTCAAACACCTCCATCGGCACCGCCACCAGACTCGCTTAAATCAGCGCAGGGTGTTGACTATACTCGTCTCCGGGATTTATTAGCAGCAGGAAAGTGGAAAGAGGCGGATCAGGAAACAATAAAGGTAATGCTGAAAGCTGCGAGACGGGAGAAGGAAGATTATTTTGATACGAACTCAATTGAGAATTTTCCTTGCGATGATTTACGGACGATCGACCAGTTGTGGGTAAAATATAGTCAGGGTCGCTTTGGCTTTAGTGTCCAGAAAGAAATCTGGTTGGAAGTTGGTGGGAAAGTTGATTGGGATACTGAAAAGAAGCTAGGCGATCGCGTCGGTTGGCGAAAGAGGAGAAAGGGGAGGAAAGATTGGTTGAGCTACAATGATTTAACCTTTAATCTGCAAGCACCAGAGGGCCACCTACCGTGGGTTCGTTGTTGCGTGCGAGTTGGGTTTGGTTTGGTGGGCTGGTGGGGTTTGGTTCTTTTCTCTCGCATCGAGAAGTGTAAGCTGTAATCTATAGCGATTTCAGCCCTTTGTTAAGCCTTTTTTTAAGGACTTTTTTCTACGAAGTTATCGGCTTTTCGTCATTTCAATACCAGCTAGTTACATTAATAATAAATGCCAACAAAAATCAGAGATATCATTAAACAACTAGAGGCAGACGGTTGGTATCTCGCTAGAACACGAGGGAGTCACCGCCAGTACAAACATCCTACCAAATCCGGTTTAGTTACAGTTCCCGGTAAACTCTCTGACGATTTGGCTCCTGGTACATCCAATAATATTCTCAAACAAGCTCAATTGAGAGAAGTCAAAGAGCAAGAAGAACCTAATGAAGTCGAAACCAATCATAAAGATGAGGAACTCAACTAATGCGTTATGCCATTGTGATTGAAAAAACACCCAATAATTATTCAGCATATCCACCAGATTTACCCGGATGTGCAGCCACAGGCGCTACCCTTGCGGAAGTACAGCAGCAAATTAAAGAAGCAATCGAATTTCACTTAGAAGGATTGCGAGAAGAAGGTTTACCCATTCCCGAACCAACTACGCTCTGTGACTATGTAGAAGCACGGTAGTAGGGCAAAATATTTCATAAATTAAGCACAAATAGAAGCTGATTTAGGCGCAAAACAAGCAGCGCAATAAATCCTAGGACTAAAGTCCCCACTACAAACATTTTGTAGTTAGCAGTGAGGACTTTAGTCCTGACAAAATCCTAGGACTAAAGTCTTCACTACAAACATTTTTTAGTAAGAGTAATTGACCCGATATAATATCAGAAATAAGTAGGAAAATCCAATAAACTTTGTGGTTTACTCAAAATAGGAAAATTCGCGGGAGTGGCAAATGAATCTTTATTTGGGAATAGATTTCGGCACGACTGGCGCCCGATCGACTGTCATAGACTCCCAGGGTAGAATACATTGTGAGACAGAATATACTTTTGCCAACAACGGGCAACAACAGCCTGAATTGCCCTCGGTGTGGCAAAATGCGCTGTGGGATTCGATCGAGCAAATTCCCCCAACCATCCGCAATCAGGTAAGGGCGATCGCCCTTGACGGCACATCCTCGACTGTCATGCTGTGCAATACCGACGGTATACCAGTATGTGAGCCGATTTTATACAATGATGCGCGCGGTGCAGCGGTGACAGAGAGGTTGCGGGCGATCGCGCCGGATAACCACACAGTATTGAGCGCTACATCCAGTCTGGCTAAACTCCTGTGGTGGCAGGAGGGCGGCCTAGAAGCCCACAGGACAACAGGCATCTTGCCTGTTGTTGAGAAGCTTTATTTCCTGCATCAAGCTGACTGGCTGGCTTTCCTGCTGCACGGGAAATTGGGAATTAGCGACTATCACAATGCTTTGAAACTCGGTTTCGATGTTGATACTTTGTGCTATCCGAATTGGCTGATAGAGGGAATTGCGGGCGCTGCAACTCCTGAATTGCCGCAAGTTGTCGCACCGGGCACGCCTGTGGGGGAAGTGAGAGCTCAAGTGCGCGATCGCTTCGGTTTTCCCCGCGATTGTATTATTTGTGCTGGTACAACCGATAGCATTGCCGCATTTTTAGCAAGCGGTGTCAATTTACCAGGGGAAGCAGTAACTTCTCTCGGCTCTACTCTAGCAGTCAAACTGTTAAGTCATACCCGCGTAGATGATTCTAGATACGGGATTTACAGTCATAAATTAGGCGATTTGTGGTTAGTTGGAGGGGCTTCTAATACCGGAGGTGCGGTGCTGCGACACTTTTTTACTGATGCTGAGTTGGCTAATTATAGCACACAAATTGATCCAGAACAAGAGAGTTTGCTGGATTATTACCCATTGTTGAAAAAGGGCGATCGCTTCCCAATTAATGACCCGAATTTGCCGCCCAGACTCGAACCGCGTCCAACTGATTCAGTGGAATTTCTGCACGGTTTGCTAGAAAGCATAGCGCGGATTGAAGCGCGGGGATATCAATTATTGCAAGAATTGGGGGCCACTCCTTTGACAAAAGTTTATACTGCTGGCGGCGGGGCAAAAAATTCGGTTTGGAGTGCGATTAGACAGCGTTATTTAAAAGTGCCTGTTGAAACGCCAATTCATACTGCTGCTGCTTATGGGACGGCGCTGTTGGCGATGCGGGGTGCGATGGGGATATAATCCTAAATGCTACTTTTCGCGCACCATCCACACTAAAAATCCCAATATTTTATCTACTGGAGGTAGCGGATAATCGGTAAGATCGATCGTCACTATTTGCCCTTCCAGCTTGAGAAACCGCCAAGCTGTGCCGCTGGAAACGCTGCCGTAGATGACGGAAATCGATCGCCCTTTGGCTTCATTAAATCTCTGGGCCGCCACCATTTCAGCAATACATTGACCCAAACCTACTTTCAAATCTCCTTTTTTAGCTTCCACCATCACAATTACCGGGGCCTCAACGTCTAATTGTTCCGGGGAACGGCTGATGATAAAATCGCAAACTCCTGTAAGTCCAACAGCTACATCAACATTAAATTCCTCACCCGAAAACACGCTGATTTGTTGGTTCAGAATCCTGCGAACTTCCAGCAATACAGGGTTGATAATAGCTTCAGAACGGGCTTTTTCGGTGCTAGTGGCGATCGCCCAAGGCAAATTTGTCTCCAGCATGGTCTGCAATGCTGTTGCGGGTGCGATCGGTTCGATTTCCGGCAGAAATCTGATTCCTCCCACTACTGTAAGATTGAAGGCTTCTTTAACCTTGCCGATGGTCGTAAATTGCCTGTAAGACATAAGAGTTTAGGTTTTTATTTCTACTTTTCACGTAGATAAAACGAAGGTTGAAACCGCGTCTACACAAACGATGTCCCCGACGTGGACTAAAGATAAAAACGTAATTTTTACCGCATTTTTACCGCCCCTTCTTCAACCCGCTCTTCTAGGGTTTTGCCTGTATAGACGCGGTTTCAACCGCCGGATTTTCTATTAAACTCGCTGCAACTTCGCCGTTCTCGGATCAATAATTTTGCGGCCCAAACCTGTAAACTTAATTGCCAGATTAGTTTTATCGCCCACTCCCAAAACATGGGTAATTTCTCCTACTCCAAAAGCATGATGAAAAACTCGTTCCCCCGTTTTCCACTCTGCGGATGGAGAACTCCCGGAATTAGCGGCTGAATTATTAGTTTTTCCTTTCGATGCAGCCGTTTTTCCCGCTTGAGTTTTCTTCGCACTTCCAGCCAACAAATGTGTCGGTAATTCCCCTAAGAATAGCGAAGGGGTGCAGTGTTCCCGGAAGCCTCCCCAGAGGCGGCGTTCGCGAGTGTGGGTGAGAAATAGCAATTCCTGGGCGCGAGTGATGCCTACATAGCACAAACGGCGTTCTTCTTCGATCGCTTTCGGGTCGTCCAAACTGCGGAAATTGGGAAATAAACCCTGTTCCATTCCGACTAGAAATACCACGGGGAATTCTAACCCTTTTGCGGAGTGCAGCGTCATCAGCGACACGCGGGAATCTTCTTCCTGCAAGTCATCTAAATCGGATGCTAAAGATGCTTTTGCTAAAAATGATGTCAGCGTCGCTTCTTCGTTTTGTTCTTCAAATTGTAGCACAGCATTGTACAATTCTCTGACGTTTTCTATCCGATTTTCGGCTTCCTCGGTTCCTTGATTTTTCAAATCTTCAATGTAGCCTGAATCTTGGATAATTCCTTGGACAATTTGCGAAGCTGGCAGAGTTTCAACTTGCGATTGCCAACGACCAATCATTTCAGCAAACTTAATAATAGCTTTTGCCGATCGCCCTGCGAGAGTATTGACAGAAGATTCATCGCTGAGGATTTCCCACAACGGAATGCCTAACTGAGTTGCAGCGTCTTCGATTTTGGAAAATGTGGTATCCCCAATGCCGCGACGGGGAGTATTGATGATGCGTTTGAGGCTGACGCTATCGTCGGGATTGGCAAGCGCCCGCAGGTATGCTAGGATATCTTTGATTTCTTTGCGATCGTAAAACTTGAGGCCACCGACAATATTGTAGGGAATATCCAAGTGCATTAACGCTTCTTCAAAGGAGCGAGATTGAGCGTTTGTGCGGTAGAGAATCGCAAAATTACTGCCCTGTTCGTATTCCGAGTTTTGGCGCTTCAAGGAATGAATTTGACCCGCTACAAATTGCGCTTCTTCTAATTCGTTGTCGGCGCGCCAGACAACAATCGGAGCTCCCGGTTCGCGAGTCGGGCGCAGAATTTTCTCGATGCGTTCGGTATTGTGTTCGATCAAGTGGTTCGCCACTTGCAGGATGTTTTCGCGCGATCGATAATTTTCCTCTAATTTTACCATTGTCTGAGTTTTCTCGTCGGACAAACCATCTCCGAAATCCTCTTGAAATTCCAGCAATATGGTATAATCTGCCATCCGAAAGCTGTAAATTGATTGATCGACATCGCCCACAACAAAAATCGAGCGGTTTTGCCATTTATCGAAGCTTTTCGGGTCGGCGTTATTTGTCACCAACATCCGAATCAAATCGTATTGAGTGCGGTTAGTATCTTGGTATTCGTCAACTAAAATATGGCAAAACTTTTTATGCCAGTAACTTAATACTTCCTCGTTTTGGCTCAAAAGTTTAACTGGAACCAGGATTAAATCGTCAAAATCTAGGGCATTGTTGGCTGCTAAAGCGTCTTGGTAGCGACTGTAAACATCGGCAATTACACGACCTCTGTAATCCGGTTCTGCTGCTTGGTATTCTTGAGGTGACAAGCCTTTATTTTTAGCGTTGCTGATGACATAGCGGACTTTTCGCGGGTCAAATTTCTTGTCGTCGAGGTTCAGGATTTTGGTAACAATTTGTTTGACGAGACTTTGAGCATCTGACTCATCAAAAATCGAAAAGTTTTTCTTCCACTGGCGACCTTTTTCGTCTTGGTATTTTTCAATATCGTAGCGGAGAATGCGACCGCACAAAGAGTGAAAAGTCCCCATCCAAATGTGTTTGGTAATTCTTTGGTAAATTTGCGATCGCAATTTGGTTTGCACATCCGGGGCTAAGTCTACCAAAGGTTTGCCATATTCCGCTTCAGCTTGCTGAGTTGCCAGCAATTTCTCAATTCTTTCTTTCATCTCCCTGGCGGCTTTATTTGTAAATGTCACCGCCAGAATATTTTCTGGATCAACTCGATGCGTGCGAACTAAGTTAGCAACTCGGTAAGTTAGAGCTCTGGTTTTGCCGGAACCAGCGCCCGCTACTACTAACAGCGGCCCGTTATAATGGGCGACTGCTTGGCGCTGAGATGGGTTGAGGTGGCTGAGGAAATCAGTGGTTTGAGTCATAGCTAGAAAGTTAGTTTTATTGTTTAAGGTAAATAATAGTGGGATGCGATACGGCGAGTTCTTTTAACGTAAGGTGCGCTGCACCCTATATTATAACTAGAATGGTAATTTTTTAAACTTTAAATATTTTTGCGTCAAACGAGTTGTTTAAGGTAAGGTGCTCGGCGCGCACCCTACACAATAACTAGATAGGTGATTTTTTTTAACGTATAAATATCCGTGTTAGCCAAATTACTGCTAATATTCCCAACCCAATCCAAATGGCAATAATCACAACAGTGGCAGCCCGATTTATCGGTTTTCCTCCCTCTATTTGGGCGGCTGCTTTTTCCCGACACTCGGCTAAAACCTGTGGCGGAATCATCTTCAGTACCAGCCAAATTCCCACAGGTACAATTATCAAATCGTCCAAGTAGCCGAGAATCGGTATGAAGTCAGGAATTAAGTCGATCGGGCTAAAAGCATAGGCAACCGTAAGGCCTGCTAAAATTCTGGCGTACCAAGGTACTCTCTGGTCTGTACTTGCTAAATAAACAGCGTAAGTTTCTTTTTTGAGTCGGCGGGCAACTTGTTTTAAGGATTGCATTTTTTAACTACTATTTCATTTTAAATCAAATTTAAAATGAAATAGTAGTTGCGTCAAAGTGTCATAAACTGGGTGGGTTTCTATATTTATCGTTGCCAAACCTCTTATTTGACCCAGAACACCAATTTTTTAGTGGAGCGTCCTGCGGACATCATAATAACTCATAATTTATTCAGAAGTACGGACTATTTTCTTAGTTGCTAAAAATGTAACAACCCGGATATTTAGCAATTTCAGTGGGAAGGTAAAGTATAGCATCTGTGGTATGTGAGGAGAATCAAGTTTATGAATTCAAATGTGCAACGTCGCGATCGCATTAATTTCCGTAGTCTGCTAACAGCGTTGTGTTTAACCTTAACTCTCGTGAGTTTCGTGGGATTAGATCCGGCGGTGGCTCAAGAACAGCGGATCAGAACGCTGACTGTTACTGGACGGGGTGTGGAAGCGATTCCTACAACTCAAACGCAAGTGCGGCTGGGGGTTGAGGTGCAGGGGAAAACGGCGGCCGATGTGCAGCAGGAAGCGGCGAGACGATCGTCCGCTGTGGTAGAGTTGCTGCGATCGCGCCAAGTCGAAAAACTCGAAACTGCCGGCATCACCCTCAGCCCGACTTACAGCTACGAAAACAACCAGCAGCGCTTGACAGGCTATACGGCGACGAATACCGTCAGTTTTCGGATTAATACTGCATCTGCCGGCACTTTGCTCGACGATGCGGTGAATGCCGGAGCCACACGCATCGAGGGCGTGAGTTTTACCGCTGCTGAAAGTGCGATCGAACAAGCTCAAAAACAAGCACTCAAAAAAGCCACTCAAGACGCTCAATCGCAAGCGGATGCAGTCTTGAGCGCCCTCAACCTCAAGCGGGGAGAGATTCTGGGCATTCAAGTCAACGGTGCTAGCCCGCCACCTCCAATGTATCGGCAATTGGCTGGTGCTCGCATGGCTGCTGCTGATGCTACAACGCCTGTCGTAGGAGGGGAACAGCAGGTAGAAGCTTCTGTGACTTTGCAATTTGGATATTAATAATATAGTTAGGGGTTGAACTGGTCACCTCAGCTTCACCCTAACTATTTCTTGATTTATCAAGCACCTTTTTCTAGAAATAACTTTAGCCGTTTTAACCACTTCTGCCAGTAGTGGAGCAATTGTTCGCCTCCAACACAAATATTTCCGTATCTTCGCCCCCAAGAGCCACAACAATCAAAGCCTTAACAATTTTAGCGCCAAACAAAGTTTCCCTCTCAGTAGGTCGGGGGAAAAATTCATAATTATCTAAGGAAATATTAAGTGGCGCGCTCTGAGCAGTTACGACAAATGGCTACAACCTAATTATCAACTAGGAACGAAATATCTCCTTCTTGAGGGAGAGAGTTCCTCAATAAATATACTCTGCGCTAAACCATAGGCGATCGCATTCCTCCTAAACAGAAAAGAGTGGACTCTTTTCTAAGATCCACTCTCTGTTAAACTCTCTTAGGGCTAGCTTTAATAAGCTGAAGTTAAGCCCTTAGTTTACCTAGTCCTTAACGATTCTCTTGTCATGAATGACCACTTGATCCTTGAGTTCAGGACTGCCGGAGATGTGAATATCGCTATCCTTATTTTCCTCTGCGGCGGATTCGGCTAGATATTGGGCAGATGACTTAACATCCTGCGCTGCACGTTTAGCAGATTCGGCTGCATTTTGGGTAGATGATTTAAAATCATGCGCTGCACTTTGAGGAGATCCGGTTGCATTTTGGGCCGCGGACCTAAAATCAGGCACCGCAGGTTTAGCAGATCCGGCTGCATTTGGGGCAGATGATTTAAAATCATGCGCTACACCTTGAGGAGATCCGGTTGCATTTTGGGCAGATGACTTAACATCCTGCGCTGCATCTTTAGCCGATTCGGTTGCATTTTGGGCAGATGACTTAACATCCTGCGCTGCACCTTTAGCAGATTCGGCTGCGCTTTGAGCAGATGACTTGATTGATTCGGCTGCACTCTTGCCAGATGACTGAAGCGATTGGGCTGCACTTTTTATAGATGGCTCCACTGCCTTCGCTGTATCTTTTACAGTCGATCTAAGATCCTTAGTGGCACCCTCAATTTCCTGAGCTACAGCTTTGGCAGAAGGCTTAACTTCATCCGCCGTACTCTTAATAGAGTCCGCTGCACTTTGTATAGAAGGCTTGACACCTTCGACTGTCTGCTTGACTGAATCTTTTACTTCTCTAATGGTAGGTTTGACTTCCTCGGATGCACTCTTGACTGCATCTACTACAGAAGGCTTGGCTTCCCTAACTGTCTCATTGACAGATTCGGCTATACCTTTAATCGAAGGCTTAGTTTCCTCAACAGTCTCCTTGACTGCTTCTGCTGTAGCTTTGATAGATGGTTTAACTTCCTCAGCAGTTTCCTTTACTACTGTCCCTAGCTCTTCTACAGTGTGTGTAATACCGTCTGCTACAGCGTGTGCTGCATCCCCTAAATTATCTACAGCACGGTTAACAGTATCAGCCGTACCTTTACCAATCATAGCGCCAGCAACTGAGCCTGCTACAGCACCAACAATGCCTCCAGAGCGAGCACCCAATATACCACCGACTGCTGCTCCAGCTATTCTCGCGCCAATGCCTGAGCCTGATGATTGATCTTCCTGTGATTCTGCGTTTTCGTTAGTCTGAGCCTGAAGCTGCTGGTTTTCGCTATTGTCAACTTTCTTTTCCTGGAAGTCAGGATTTGCTTCAGGTTGGTTAAAAGGCTGCTTATTATCAGTCATAGATATCCTTTGGTATTACTGCTACATTTACTAGGCTAACTATATACTTGTCCGAAAATGTACTGCCTAAGAACTAGATTTTGACTGTTACTTAAGAAGTAGATTCTCACAGGTACTGACCACTACGGCGCTAGCGGCTCGCTGTTCATTCGACCTGGAAGAAGCTGGAGGAGCGCGTTAGCGAAGCCCTCGAAGAGGATCGCACATCTGGAACAGTCTTAGCTTAGCGATGCAAAATAACTCATGTATACAGAGTTATTTACAGATTAAATGATTATTAATAAATATTCTCAAAAAATGTGGAGTGCCAGCTTATAAATTAACGTTTTTAAAAGAAAAACGTTATATTTTTTGAAAAATTTAAGTATTAAATTATTGAATTAAGTGATTTGTTTTGTAGACGTTGCTGATTTACGGTCTAAAAGGCTAAATATGCAATCGCTTTCTGGGTCAAAAACTCTAAATTTCACTAGATAAGGGTAGCAACTCATTGAAGCTAAAAATAATTATGCTTTTTCAGGAACGCTTTCATTGCATCGGACAAAGGAGGCTCAACATGGAAATTTCCAAATTCATTAATAAACTTAGCCCATGTATCTGATAGCAGCCCCTGTCTTCGCAAGTATGGATGCAACCAAATCCACTGGATCGCGTAACCTGAAGCTCGAAGTCTAAAGCAGCAGGCTCCAATACAGGGTACTTTAAATTCTTTGGGATAGCCTTTAGCTTCAGGATCCAGAGAAATGCAACATGATTGGGGTCTTTTTCTTCGCCTTCATAACCATACTGAACAAAATCATACTCAAACTCACGACGGAAAAACTGTGCTATGCGATAAACGGCTTTGCGATAGGTTTTGGGAGACTTGACAGTTACCTTAATTGGATTAAATAGATGATTGCCACTGATTAAAGGGCAAACTATATCAGTAGGTGCGATTCGTTTAGCCGAAACCCGAAAGGGGGGATGGCTAGCAACGGTGGGGTAAACCCAATCAAGGTTGGAGTTCGCACTTTAATCCCTCGCCGATGACAACTTACTATTCATGCAGGTGAGGAAACCTAGTCGAGCATCTAGCCAAGACAACTAGGGGGAAGCGGGAAAGATGAAGGTACACGCCAACATCATAACCAAAATCCAGAATAAACCAAGTCCTGACATCATGGTGCGTGATTGAAAGCACACAGAGAACCAGAGTTAAATTTGGTTTCCTCTACACAAAGATTGACAACCTTGGTGTAAAGCGAGGGTGAACGCGGGCTATCGGGATAGCTGAATACCGACACCGCAAGCAAAAATCCTATAACCGAATCATTGCGAAAGTAATGAAGTCGTGGGGTAGAAGCGCAAGCTAACAAATTGTCGAAACAACCGTCGTAATATGGTACCAGAGGATATAAGCTAGTCAGAAAAATCTGAACTTCTGGGTCAGGAATATCTGACAAGGGTAAGGACTATCAGGATTCTAATACCGAGATAGCGCACCACCTAGAACCCCGGCGGAGAAGACGAACCCTAACGGATTTAATCAATGGATAGTAGGAACGAAGTAATCCTTTTGTATGCTCCTCTTCAAATCGATTGTGGAGGTAGGCTGTCAGGCTACACGCTGCGAAAGGCTGGGATGGTTTAAGAAGCTAATGCCTAACCTGAAATAACAGGTAATGCCGAAAAAGGGATGGGGTAATGCCCAGGATATGCTGACGTAAACCGCGAAGGTGATTAAGTGAAAAGGTGCAATTAGTAATGGACAAGCCTAAATCTGATTTGGCAACAAATACAGAGGGATGGAAGGATATCAATTGGCGTCAAGCTGAAAGATATGTTTTCAAGTTGCAAAAACGCATTTTCGCGGCTAACCGTTGTGGAGATGTCAAGAAAGTTCGTAAACTTCAAAAGACGCTGATGAGGTCTTGGTCTAATAGGATTTTGTCAGTAAGAAGGGTCACTCAGGACAATACTGGTAAAAAGACGGCAGGAGTGGACGGAGTGAAAAGCCTATCCCCAGCAGCTCGTCTAGAACTGGCAAGGGAATTAAAGCTAACTGGCAGATCCAAACCAACTAGAAGAGTTTGGATACCAAAACCAGGAAGTAATGAAAAACGCCCACTGGGTATACCTGTAATGTACGACAGAGCCTTACAAGCCGTAGTAAAATCCGCACTTGAGCCGGAATGGGAGGCAATTTTTGAGCCAAACAGCTATGGTTTTAGACCCGGCAGGTCATGTCACGATGCGATTAAGCAGATTAAACTCTGTATTCAACATAAAGCGAAGTTTGTATTAGATGCAGACATAGCAAAGTGTTTTGACCGCATCAACCATTATGAACTAATCCAAAAGTTGAACATAAAAGGCAAAGTCAGGAGACAAGTAAAATCCTGGCTAAAATCTGGAGTAATTGACGATGGAGTGTTCACTGCTACATCTGAGGGTACGCCACAAGGCGGGGTCATTTCTCCGTTATTGGCAAATATTGCCCTCCACGGGCTTGAGAATACACTCATGGAATATGCCAGAACCATAGACCTGCAAAACAAACGGGGTCATCAAGAAAGCTGGCAAAATAAAGTAGGTTCCTTGAGTTTCATCAGATACGCTGATGATTTCGTGGTCATACACAAAGATAAGCTCGTAGTTCAAAGATGCCGAGAGATAATCTCGGAATGGTTAGTTGGCATGGGTTTAGAATTAAAACCTGAGAAGACAAGGCTAACTCACACTTTCAAGGATGAATTAAGTGAGGATGGTAAAGCTGGTTTTGACTTTTTAGGTCATCACATAAGACAATACCCTGCTGGAAAACATCGGAGCAGTTTAAGTCCGCACCGTGAGATATTAGGTTTTAACACACTCATCACCCCAAATAAGAAGTCAAGTAAGGCTCACCAAGAGGAAATCGGAAGAATCATCAAAAAACACAGGTCATCGCCACAAGCGGCGTTAATTAAAGACTTAAACCCTGTAATAAGGGGATGGACTTCTTTCTATACAAACTCTGACGCAAGAACCGTTGGAGAACTCTCTAAACAAGATAACCTCACATACCTGAAACTTCGACGTTGGGCAAAACGCCGTTGTGGAAACACCAAGGCAGGACATCAACTGTATTGGCACACCATTGGCGGTAATAACTGGGTATTCTCAACCAGAGAAGAGGGAGCGAACCCCCTTCGGTTACTACAACATAGTGAATTCGAGTGTAGCAGCACCGACTATGTGAAAGTTAAAGGGGATAAAAGTCCTTACGATGGCGACCTGGTTTATTGGAGTTCAAGGATGGGGAAAAATCCTGAATTGTCAAGTCGATTGGCACTGCTCTTAAAAAAGCAGAAGGGTAAATGTTCTCATTGCGAATTTACTTTCAGAAATGAAGATGTAATGGAAGTTGACCATATCGTCCCCAGAGCCATTGGAGGTAAGGATGAGTACAAAAATCTTCAACTATTGCATCGGCATTGTCACGATGTTAAAACTAAAACCGACTTGGAATTAATCAGGAAACATAACCTGAAACTCGTATCTTCAGGAAAGAAACATCAAACAAATCGGAAGAAGGGGAAGCCCTCAGATGACAAGAGTACACCCGAGTAGCCGTGTGCTATGAAAGTGGCAAGCACGGTTCCGAATGGGAGGGAGAAGATGGTAACATCTTCTCTCGACCCTACCCTTCAGGCTTGATTGCACGCATAGATTCGATTTCGTGGGTTTGGTGTTTTTGAAACTGAATATATGAATTATAATTGAGAAAACCTCTTTATATACTGCCGAAGCGACTGCAAAATGAATTCTCGGTGTTGTTAAAGCCCGATCGCCCATCCCACTCTCCAACCCCGCCACCGCAGACGCGCGATCGCACTTACGTGTAATCTTGCATAAGTTCGATCGCCCCCAACATCCCCCAAAACTTCAATTACTACCGGATCGTCGATCGAAGTGACAGAGATCGACTAAAGTAAACAGAAATTATTATGGGCGGTAATTAGAGTGATCGAGACTTTAGCAACAGGAGTCGCAGCAGCAGGTTCGCTGCTAGCATTGGGCGGGTTAGGCCTAGAGTTGAACTATCGCCGGACTGGAAGTCCAAATAAATTAGAACTAACAGCCGGAGAATGGCACTTAGCCATCTCCGAACCCAACCGCTATCTTTTAGTCGGGGAAATGGAGTTCCGCAACCTGACACAGCGGTTTGAGGTTATGTTGCCAGAAGTGCGGGCACAGGTGAAACTGCTGTCTGACGGAAGTTTAGATGGCGTTACTTCCCAGACAAAGGTGATTCCTTGCCACAAAGAGGCAGCAGCCAGAGCAGACGATTACTGGTTCGGCTATATTGTTAAAGCCCAAAAAAACACGAAAATTAAAGTCTCTGTAGACATTCAAGGGCAAGATTTAACCAAATTGCAATCAGCTTGGGTGCAAGTACACTTCGTCACCTACGGCCCAGGCGGGCGCATCCCCAAAGTCCGTAACGTAGTAGTCCCGCTGCAATTTCCCAACTCCGACACCGTACCCATCGCCCGAAATGTCGGAGTTGCAGAAGTCTTGCCGATTCGCACTCACATACTGGCGGAACTGGACAATCCCGTCGAAATTGTCAAGCGGTACGTGCTGCCGCGCGCCCAGAAAGGCGATATTGTCGCCCTGGCAGAAACTCCCTTAGCTTTGATGCAGGGACGCTACCGCCATCCCAGCGAAGTCAAACCCGGATGGGCGGCAAAGCGAGTGTGCTTGTTTTTCTTGCCCACGTCGAGTTTGGCCACAGCTTGCGGAATGCAGACGTTGGTTGATGTAGTAGGCCCTTGGCGCGTAGTAGCAGCATTTGCGATCGGCGCTGTGGCTAAAATATTTGGTCAACCGGGAGTCTTTTACCAACTAGCAGGGGAACAAGCCAGGCTGATCGATGACGTTACCGGGACATTGCCTCCCTTCGACCAATTTATTGTCCTCGGCCCAGACAATCCCCAGCAAGTTGTAGAAGAAATTCAACGAGAAACCGGACTTGCGGCGGCGATCGTAGACGCTAATGACTTGAAAGCAGTTAAGATATTAGCAGCGACCTCCGATTTATCGGTAACATTTTTAGAGCAAGCCTTACGTAGCAACCCCGCCGGGAATGCTGACGAGCGAACACCGGTCGTTGTAATTCGACCTCTGCCACAAAAATCTTGAGTTGAAAACTGAAAATTAAAAATTCAAAAAGATGATTGGCAATTTTTAATTTTCGATCGAGCAAGAAAGGGAGAAGAATCAAAAGTTATAAGTTTTGAAATCAAAATTTACCCATTCAAAACAAAAAACTTCCCTAACTCTTCCCCTTTCTGAATTTTTATTTTTAAATTTCCATTCTCCACTTTTATGCTATGACTTCATTTCCCTCCCAAAACCAAAACCCGGTTGTGATTCGCCCGTTTCAGTATCGCGACATCGAGGTGATGGAACAACTGTGCGCGGAAACAGCCGAAGAGCCAGAAAATCGCAAGGGCGCAAGCTGCGACGTGGTGCTAGGTAAAAAGTTGCAGCAGATTCGCCGCTGGTACGGACTGCTAAAGATTTTTAGCTTGTTTCCCAACCCTTGTCAGTCTCTGTTTCGGGCCCACGTGGCCGAAGAAGAGGGGACCGTTAAGGGCATAATTCAGATTTCTCCTTTCAACCGCACCCGCAGCACTTGGCGGATCGATCGCATAGGAGTAGACCCAGAAGCCCGCAGCAAAGGAATTGGTTCAATGCTGCTGCGGTACTGCTTTGAGGCAGTCTGGGAGGCGCGGACATGGCTGTTGGAAGTGAATGTCGGCGACAAAACTTCCTTGGCTTTGTATCGGCAGAACGGGTTTCAGCCTTTGGCCCAGATGACTTACTGGACGATCGCCCCAGAACGCCTGCAAGAAATGGCCAACTCGACCCCAGATTTGCCCAACCTGCTACCTGTTAGCAACGCCGACGCTCAGTTGCTCTATCAACTGGATACCGCGTCTATGCCGCCCCTGGTGCGCCAAGTATTCGATCGCCACATTCAAGATTTCAAAACCAGTTTTTTCGGCGCTTTAATCGAAGGTGTCAGACAGTGGCTGGGCAAAACAGAAGTAGTTAGCGGTTACGTATTTGAACCGCAGCGCAAAGCCGCGATCGGTTATTTTCAGGTGCAGCTATCCCGCAACGGCCAGCAACCGCACGTCGCCCAGTTGACGGTACACCCGGCCTACACTTGGCTGTACCCGGAACTGCTGTCCCAGATGGCGCGCCTTGTTCAAGATTTCCCAGTTCAAAGCCTGCAACTAGCTTCCGCTGACTATCAGCCGGAGCGGGAAGCTTATTTAGAGCAATTTGGAGCAGTGCGCGTGGAACACAGTTTGCTGATGTCTCGATCGGTGTGGCACAAATTGCGCGAGTCCAAGTTAGTCTCTCTCGAAGGACTCCAGCTATCAGAAATGTTGCAGAGCTTCCAGCCAACTCGCAAACCCGTACCGGGCCGGATGTCCTGGCTCGGCCCGATGGCTGGGGAAGCAACAGCAGGGCACCCGTCCTGTGAGATTAAACCTCTGTTGGCTGACTCAGGAAACAGTCAAACGAATCAAGTTAACCCCTTGGGCGGCCAAAATTCCGAATCAGCAGCAACTGATGGCAGCAGCATTTTGCCTTTAAATCTGCCAGAGTTGCCTCTAGACGGCGGCTGGCCGGGAGAACTCAATTCTTAATAAGTGAAAGCAGAAGGTAAAAGGTAGAAGGCAGAAAAAAAGAAAATTAATCATCCAATAAATTACTTTTTTTCTGTCATCTTCCCAAAATATCCCTTCTGCTTTTGATTAATATCAACTTAAGATTACCTATCTTCTCTTCTTTCTTCGCGTCCTTAGCGTCTTCGCGGTTCGTTAAAAAAAAATCGGTAACTAACAAAGAAGTAAATCTAAAATCTAAAATCTAAAATCTAAAATTGCTTGATTGATAATGTCCAACGATAAATTATGGATTTCAGCACTAGGATTAGATATCGGCCTCAAACGAGTCGGCATCGCCGGATGTGACGGCACCGGTTTAATAGCTACAGGCATTACAACACTGGTACGATCGTCCTTCGAGCGAGACGTAGCTTATCTCCGAGAGCTCGTGCGAGAGCGGAGAGTGGAAATTTTGGTTGCAGGCTTGCCCTACTCCCTGAACGGAGAATTAGGCGCTCAAGCCCGACAAGTGCAGAAATATGCTACTCGCATCGCCACAGCCTTAGAGCTCCCCCTAGAATACGTGGACGAGCGCCTGACTTCGGTTGAGGCCGAGGAATTGATGAAAACACAAGGGATTTCGGTGTCGCAAAATAAGGGTGCGATCGATCGCAAAGCAGCAGCCCTGATTTTGCAGCAGTGGCTAGACGAGCGAAGGCAAAATATCTCCGCCCTTCCCAATCCTTGATAGCTTGTAACAGAGGCGTGATATCCTGGTTGTGCAAGTTTGCTACGCACACCTGTAACCCTTGACAAACTGGAGAAAATTCTGCTGTACCCTCGGTAGTGAAGAAGCACAAAATCGTGATTTGTCCTCAGTGTCGCTTGCTGACTCGACTGACATTTAAACGCTGCACTCCTCGCCTGTGGAAAAGGCCGCGAGTCTCGCGGTTTAAGCTTGTGGACTGGCGATCGCCCACTTAGCCAGAATATCGCCACGAAAATTCCCAATTGTCAAGCCAACGTTACTGAATTATTGACGGAAAATAAGATACACGCGATGTCCTCATCCCCATACCGCAAAAAAGAAAATGGCAATTCCAACGAAGAGTCCGTCACCTTGACGGATGAAGTTGGGCGATCGCTGACTTGCAACATAGAATATTCTATGAACCTAGAAGGTGAAGAATACGCTTTGCTGCTGCCAATTGACTCGCCAGTAGAAATTTTTACCTGGCACGGAGACGATAACGACGAAGCAGCAATTCCTGTAGAAGACGAAACAGAAATTGACAAAATTTTTGATACCGCTAAAGTTGTCCTGCAAGAGCAGAACTTGACACTCCGACGCACAGCGGTGACGCTGACTGTGGTTGGCGAATTGCCGGAATTTCCCGAAGAGGATATGGCATCCGATGTCGATCCAGATGAGGAGTCCGAGTTCGAGGAACTGATGTGGCTGACCAGCTTCTACCACGAAGAACAGGAATATGCGATTTATACGCCTCTAGACCCGTTCTTTATCTTGGCTCGCATGAATGATGACGGCACGCCAGAATTGCTATCAGAAGAAGAGTTCCAAAGGCTGGAACCGATGTTACCTATGCTGGAAGACCAGTTCTTTGACGAGCTGGATTAGATATTAATTGCAGGCACAAGGTCTGATGGCAAAAAGCAGAATTTTTTACTATTTTATAAAAAAGTAAACTGCTCGCCCGATCGAACTTTTTCTAGATGGCCGCTTCTGCCTTCGCGATCGGGCTTTTGAATTGGGCCGCGTGAATTGGGTCTTTAAAAGGGCTTGTATTCGTAACTTTTCGGTCATCAATCGTAGGTCATCAGTCATTAGTCGCTAGTTAACCGCCGCTTATCGAGGACAACGGACTATGAGTAAACAACAACTGACAAAAGGCAACGCGCGCGAGGGAAGAAAAGGTACTTCGCAAGTCTCTAAATGGTTGTTTTATCTGGCGTTGCTGCCGGCAATCTGGGGCGTTTGCGCTTGGCAAGGCTGGGCTTGGTGGAGCTGGGCTTCGGCGCCGCCTAAAATCACATCCTCATCGGGGAATCCGGCAGAAGATGCTGCTGTTTCGATCCAAATCCCGGAGGGTACTCCCAGTCAAAAAATCGGCCGGGATTTAGAGGCTGCGGGGTTAATTCGATCGAGCTCGGCATGGAATATGTGGGCCCGCTGGCTGACTCTGCAAAACCGCGAGGGAGGTTTTCAAGCAGGAACTTACCAACTGTCGCCGACTCAGCCTCTGAGTGCAGTTGCTGACAAAATTTGGAAGGGCGAAGTTGTACAGCAGAGTTTCACGATTCCCGAAGGGTGGTCGCTACAACAAATGAGCGCTTATTTTGAAGCGCAAGGCTTTTTTCCGGCTAAGGATTTTATGGCTGTCGCGAGTCAAGTTCCCTACGCTCAGTACCCTTGGCTACCCAGCGGATTGCCTCATTTGGAAGGGTTTTTGTACCCGGATACTTATCAGCTAGACGGCGATGCAATTACCCCGCAAGCTGTCATCAAGCAAATGCTCGGTCGTTTCGAGCAGTTGGCTTTGCCGATCTATCAAAAGAATCAGAAGAATACTAAGCTGGATTTGAAAGAGTGGGTGACGCTGGCGAGTATTGTGGAAAAAGAGGCTGTGGTGGCGGGCGAGCGCAATCGCATTTCAGGGGTATTCAACAACCGTCTGAATAAGGGTATGCCCTTGGGTTCTGACCCGACGGTTGAATACGCCCTCGGCATTAGGCAAACGAAGGAGAAGCCTTTGACTTTCAAGCAGGTGGAAACGCCTTCTCCTTACAATACTTATATTAATGTAGGCCTGCCGCCAACTCCGATCGCAGCTCCGGGAATAGCAAGTCTGGAAGCGACTCTGACTCCAGAAAAGACAGAATACCTGTATTTTATGGCTCGATACGACGGCACTCACATTTTTAGCCGCACGCAGGCGGAACACGATGCTGCTATTGCTAAAGTTGACCAGCAGTTGCGATTGAATCCATAGATGGGCAATCACTAATAAAAAAGTAAAAAGTCAAAAGTAACAAAGAAAAAGCCATAATTATTCACTTTTGATTTTTTACTTTTTCAATCTTTAACTCCCAATTTCTTATGTGTCAATCTAAAATCTAAAATCTAAAACCTAAAATCATTATGACTTGGGGTAAACTATTACAGCCTGACTTAGTTCTAGGCAATTCGGTCGTGAATTTAACGGTAGATATTCTGCAAAAATATCAGATTAAAGGATTAGTTTTGGATGTGGACGAAACTCTCGTTCCCATTACGGCAATGAATGCTTCTCCTGAACTCAGTTTGTGGGTGCAAGAAATTAAACCCGTGGTATCGCTGTGGTTGGCGAGTAATAATTTAAGCCAGACTCGGATCGGTCGAATTGCTGATTCTTTGAATCTACCTTACATTACAGGTGCGGCTAAGCCGTCGCGCCGCAAGCTGCGAACAGCAGTGGCTGCAATGAATTTGCCGGTGGAACAGGTGGCGATGGTGGGCGATCGACTTTTTACTGATGTTTTAGCTGGCAATCGTTTGGGTATGTTTACTATTTTAGTGGAACCAATGGTTGATGCTGGGTATGCGCTTCGCAAGTATCCGGTGCGCTCTTTTGAAGTTTGGGTTTCTCAAGTTTTGGGAGCTTCTCTGAAAATTAAAGATTAAAATTGGGCATGGGGCATGAGGCCTTGGGAATTGGTAATTAGGAATTAGGAATTGGGAATTGGTAACTAATGGCAACAGACAACAGTCAACAGTCAACAGTCAACAGTCAACAGTCAACAGTCAACAGACAACAGACTAAAACTATTGTTGTTAAAATTGGAACTTCGACTCTGACTCGATCGACTACCGGAAACTTAGCTCTTTCAACTATTGCTGCATTAGTCGAAATTTTAGCCGGTTTGCGGCAGCAAGGTCATCGAGTAGTTTTGGTTTCTTCGGGTGCGGTTGGGGTGGGCTGCGCGCGCTTGGGTTTGACGGAACGCCCGCGAAATATTGCTATGAAACAGGCTGTGGCGGCTGTGGGCCAAGGGCGGCTGATGCGGGTGTACGATGACTTGTTTACTACTCTACAACAGCCGATCGCTCAAGTATTGCTCACCAGGGGCGATTTAGTGCAGCGTAATGGTTATGTTAATGCTTGCAATACTTTTCAGCAACTGCTCAGATTGGGCGTGATTCCGATCGTCAATGAAAACGATACAGTAGCGGTAGACGAGCTCAAATTTGGCGATAACGATACGCTTTCGGCGCTAGTAGCGAGTTTGGTAGAAGCAGATTGGTTGTTTGTGCTCACAGATGTCGATCGGCTGTATTCCGCAGATCCGCGCAGCAATCCCGACGCGCAGCCGATCGCCCTCGTCCAAAGTATGGCACAGCTCACAGAATTTCAGGTGCAAACAGGAGATTCCCGCAGCGGTTGGGGAACCGGCGGAATGGTGACAAAAATTGAAGCGGCGAGAATAGCAACTGCATCGGGAGTGCGTACAGTCATCACTGACGGCTGCTTTCCTGGTAATATCGAGAAAATACTTAACGGAGAGTCGATCGGTACTCAATTCGAGCCTCAACCGCGCCCTGTAAACGCTCGCAAGCACTGGATAGCTAACGTGCTAATTCCTGCCGGAAAACTATATTTAGATGCCGGTGCTGTCAAGGCAATTTCCCACGGCGGAAAATCGCTTTTAGCTGCGGGTATTGCTCAAGTAGAAGGAGAATTTCAAGCTGATGATTCCGTGCAGTTGTGCGATGCAGCCGGCAAGCAAATTGGTAGAGGGCTTGTGAATTATAACAGTTTAGAATTGAGACAAATCCAGGGCTGCAAGTCAGAGAAAATTGCTGAGATTTTAGGCTATGCAGGCGTAGAAACGGCGGTACACCGGGATAATTTAGTGATTGTTTAAACTACCCAATATCGAGACAGTCGATCGGGCAATGAGCGAAGGCAGAAATTGAGGATATTTGCAGCACCGTCTTGCAAGAATTGGTTTGGCTGTGTCGGAATAGCTCGTTCATCGATTCTGTAAACAGTTCAAATAAATTTTTTGCTAATTCTAAAGCTGCTTGGTATTCCGCATCAGTAAGTTTGACCTCTGCTAAAATTTGCAACATCTCTGGCGTGTTTAAAAGGTGATAATTTTCTAAACCCCCATAAGATCCTCCAAAATCAACAGATTCTTTTTGGTTAATTTTCTGTAATTCCATTACCACTGCTAGCGCCGCCTCAAAAAAAACTTGGGCAGTTCCTTCGAGGACTTCCACTAACACGAGTTTCTGAATGGGAGAAGCTTTCCAAGCATAGCGTTCGATCACTGAACAAAGCGATCGAGTTTTTTTAGTTTCTTCACCCCAAAGCAGTCTGAAGTCGCCGTAACTCATTAACTGATTTAAGCCCAGTTCCTCTAGGTATTCTAGATAGTCGTGCCAGTAATAGTTTTTTTTATAAGTATATTTATTAATTAGTTCCTGAACTTTGTTATTACTAGAAGATTCTCGCAGTACATATTTATTTAAATCGCTCAATCCCACAGCCAAAGGAGCGAGTACAGGTGCAAAAATTAGTCGTTGATTCGCGTGAATCTGTTTATTGGCTAGAAAGTCAAACAATGGCAATTTTGCAAACTCTTGTTTTTTAGGTTCAATGAATGCTACAATGCCTTTCATACTTTTTTCGCCTGAATGGTTGCTGTCAAGATAATCTTCATACATCCGTTAATTATCTATATTTTCGCGCCTAAATAATTGTGTTTATCATCATACATATTTGTATTTGATATCATAGGTAAGAGTGTTTGCAGTCACAGGAAATTGTGACTTGTATCATATTGGGCCAGAAGTTTGAGCATCTTGTTCGCTAGAAATAAAATGTTCTACATTTAAATTACATATTTCGGGCGTTGCTCAAAGCGACCCCACAATAGTTTGATTATTTCTTTACAGACCATTTAAAGGCTGATTAGCTTATCTAGGCAAGTGAGCATCCTGCTCGCACTCCTAAAAAATGCTTTTTACAAAATCCAGGGGAGCCATGCAAATCAGTCCTAGACACATAGGGGTCTAGAAACCCGGTTTCTTGGCAGATTCCTCGCTGCTAAACCCAGATTTATCGTAGAAACCGGGTTTCTTTAACCCTTGCTTTTATTGCTTCTTCCCTCTTTCCTCTTCCCTGTTCTTATTCCTTATTCCTTCTTCCTTCGGCCATAAGTCTCAAAATGACAATTTCCAATTCCCAGAATTGCCTTTATGTGCGTTCTGAGTTACTCTATCTTTTGGATCAGTTGACACAATTATAGGAGTTAATCTTGGAACGGACTTTTTTAGCGATTAAGCCCGACGGCGTACAGCGCGGACTCGTCGGCGAAATTATCGGTCGTTTTGAAGCCAAAGGCTTTAAGCTAGTTGGCATGAAGCTAATGACGGCGAGTCGCGAACTTGCCGAACAGCATTATGGCGTACATAAAGAAAGACCCTTTTTTGCGGGACTGGTAGACTTCATCACTTCCGGGCCGATGGTGGCGATGGTGTGGGAAGGCGACGGCGTTGTGGCCTCGGCGAGGAAAATGATTGGCGCAACAAATCCTCTGAATTCAGAACCGGGGACAATTCGCGGCGATTTGGCTGTGAATGTCGGTCGCAATATTATTCATGGTTCTGATGCTGTGGAAACTGCCAATGCGGAAATTAGCCTGTGGTTCAAGGAAGAAGAATTGAGTGCTTGGACACCTTGTTTAACTCCTTGGATTGTGGAGTAATGTTGATATTCTCCCGATGGTTAATCGGGAGATATAGCTTTTCTCAAACAGATAAACTCTCCTATCGCAGACTCACTCATAACTCTAAAATATAGAAGAGTTTGACTTTTTTACTTGTTACCCAGCTATTGCTAGTAACGAGAATAAAAAACGTTAATCGGAACTTAAAAACTCCAAATAATTATTAGTCAATTCTTTGACTGCTAATTCGTAAAACTGTTGACCGTGTTCGGGGGTTGCTAAGCCGGGATTTGAACCCATTCTCCCGTCGGGAAATCGGCGGCGGAAGTCAGTAGCACCGTAAATTTTGTGCCCGGAAGCGACTTCTTCCGAAAGCGGAGCTTGCTTGATTGCTTCTGGATAAAGGTACTGGGTTAAGGCGATTTCGCTGGGGGTGGCGTGGGAACCTTCTTGGTTTCCGTACAATTCTTTGGCTAGTTGGTACACTGAACCGCACATGAACCAATTGCCGATTTGACACTGGATTCGATCGGCATTCGGCAAATTCAAGTCTGACAAATGGGCGTATGTCTCGGAAAATGCTGCTTTCATGGTGGCAATGTTGCCGCCGTGACCGTTGATGAAGAAATATTTCTCAAATCCAGCTTTTGCCAAAGATGTGATGTAGTCCCTGATTACCAGTATCAGCGTCTGCGGTCGGAAGCTGATTGTGCCGGGAAAGCTGGTGTGGTGCAAAGCCATGCCTACATTAATTGTCGGGCCGATTAAGGCATTGGCAGCTTCGCCGACACCGCCGGCGATCGCCTTGGCGGCAATGGCGTCAGTCCCGATCAAGCCGGTGGGCCCGTGCTGTTCGGTGGAGCCGATCGGGATAATTATGCCTCGGGAGCTTTCGAGATAAGCTTCTACCTCGGGCCAGGTACTCAAATGCAGCAACATGATAGGCAGTCTACAGAATTTTTACTTGCTATGGTCGATCGTAGCCGGCACGGCAAGAAAAAGGAATTTGGGGGAACTTATTATTGTATTCTTAAAAAAAGCTCTACAGTGCGATCGCACTTTTACCGTTATATTACTTAACGTTAATAATTTAACCACTTGATAACCAAAATTTTACCTTTTAATAACCTTTTAAGAGTAGTATAACTAACATCTCCCTATTGATTGGGTGTTACGTGGTCAATTAACAGCGGGCAATGTTTTATGAAATTAACACCGACCCCGAAAAATGACCAGACTTCTGAGGCCTGGACGCAGGCAGACAGCGCGGTTCCGGCAACTGCTCTACGGCTGTATTCCTTACATGAGCAAGTAGCAAAAGTCGAACGCGTGTCTGTGGGATGGACGGGCGAAAGATTCTGAGCGATCGAACTTTCGAGCGATCGTTCGTACAAGCGATCTCCGCGTGAGAGTGCCTCAGCTACTGAAGAAGGCACCTCGCGCTAGCCACATACAAACATCACTCCCACTTATATTTATGTCTTCTGCTGAATTAAGCGAAAGTCCTTCAAGGTTGGCTGTTGGACAAGCCGGCCGTATCTTGTTATTGGAAGGTGAAGATCTGTTGCGGGAAATGCTAGCTTTAGCCCTTAAAGAACAGGGCTACGAGGTGGTGGTTACTAGCGACGGGCGCAACGCTCTGCCTTCTGTACAGGCTTCTTCGTCATACCACGGTGAAGGGAGCTTTAACCTGTTAATTATGGATTCAATTAACGGTTTGGATCTGTGTCGAATGTTACGGCATCAAGGCAATCCCGTCCCTATTTTGATTATAGGTGCTAGAGGAAGTGCCAACAATTGCGCTTTTTATCTAGAAGCCGGATCGGATGATTATCTGACCAAGCCTTTTGGAATGCGGGAGTTTATCGCTCGCTGTCGGGCGCTGATGCGACGCCAGCGCCTCGGTCGCTTACCGGAACCGAGGACGCTGCAATATAAAAGCATAACTCTGTATCCTGAAGAGTGCCGCGTGTTGGTTCGGGGTCTGGAAGTGAAATTTTCTCCTAAACAGTTTCGCTTACTAGAACTATTTATGAGTTATCCCCGGCGAGTTTGGTCTCGTGATCAGTTGCTGGAAAAAATTTGGGGTCAAGATTTTATCGGAGACAGCAAAACAGTTGACGTTCACATCCGTTGGCTACGCGAAAAGTTGGAAGTCGATCCGGGCCAACCGGAATATATTATTACGGTACGTGGGTTCGGCTATCGATTTGGTTGAATTTTTAAATCAGTTGTAGGATTGCAAGTTGGAGTCGAATAAACGTAGGGACACAACATTGTTGTGTCCTTATTTGTCTATGTAGAGTTCGCAATCCAAGAGCTTGAAGGCTCAACCCGTAGATCTATTGTATTGACCGTTGCCGTTATCTTTTACCGTGGGCGATCGATATAAACTCACATCTTGCACCATTCTCAAGAACAGGCAAGATGCCTGTTCCACAAAGAGTGAATTTCTTGTGGAACAGGCATCTTGCCTATTCATAAAAAGCTTATTGAGAATGGTGCAACATCTCAGCATAATATCGTTTCCGGTTGCATCGGAATAATAAAATCGAGTCAACAGTTAACACTCAACCATTCAGTTTTCGACCCGCCCGTCAACAGTCAACAGTCAACAGTCAACAGTCAACAATAATTCCGGTGCAACCGGAATTGATATAAATCAAAACTCCCCTGTCCACTGCCAACAATAAAGTTTCGAGCAATCTCCTGCAACCGCAACAGCCGCCACCATATCTGGACTCGGAATTAATTCCATTAAAGACCATCTCGATGCTTCTTCGGGGTTGTCTTCAACATTTAACAGCGCCGCAGGTTCTCCTGGTGCGAGGCTGACATCAAACTGATTCAGGGGAATAGAAAGTCCTTTACCGACTGCTTTGATATAGGCTTCTTTGCGAGTCCAGCAGGTGAAAAATGCTCTGGGTTGGAGATGCTCTGGGAGCGAAAGCAACACAGAGTTTTCTAAGGGTGAAAAAAAGTTTTTAGCAATTTCCAGGCAAGGAAAGTTGGTATTTATGCCTTCAATATCAACACCAATATCTCGATTTTTGGTAATCGCAATTAGAGCTATTCCGCCCGAGTGTGACACATTGAAACGCAGGGTATTTCCACCTTGGGCGGCGATGAGAGAAGGTTTGCCGTAGGGATTGTAGTCAAAGCGCAAAATGTGAGAATTTATGTTAAGATAGCGACTCAGAATCGCTCTGAGGGCGCCACGACTCACAATAAATTGCGATCGACCTTTGGGAAAGTGAAAAGCCTCGGCTTTTGTCCGCTCGTCCGTAGAGAGAGTCTCTTGTAAACTCTGCAAGCAAGATTCTGTTTGAGCCAGAGACACGCGCCAAACATGAATTTCGCCCAGATCCAATGTCAAGTCTAGTGGTGGAGAATTCCACGGAGGAACAACAGCAATCATGTATTTACCTTGCCAGATCAAAAGCTTCCACTTACCAAATTACCCCTCTTCTTCTTTCCCTTCTTTCTCTTCCTTCGCGCCCTTGGCGCCCTTCGCGGTTCGTTAAATAAGTCCCAATTCCAACCGTCAATACACCCAAGTTTGCACAACTTTTCCCGCTAATTGCTGTCCCAACCAAGGCGTATTTGCCGATCGCGACTTCAGACTTGACCCGTCAACAGTCCAACTCATTTTCGGGTCGAACAAAATCAACTCAGCAGAAACTCCCGGTGCAACCGTGAGGGGGGTTTGTCCGAGACAAACGGCAGGGCCTGCGCTCAAAAGTCGCCACAGTTCTAAAGCGGAAAATTCGCCGGTTTCTACCAGTCCGTGCCACAGTAAAGGCAAAGCCAATTCCAAGCCGATCGCCCCGGGCGGACTATCAGCAAAAGCCACAGTTTTCTCCTCATAAGTATGCGGCTTGTGGTCGATCGCGATCGCATCAATTACGCCATCTTTCACAGCTTGAATCAACGCTAATAGGTCGCTGAGATTGCCCAACGGCGGTTCTAGGCGTAAATTCGGATCGTAGGGCAACGAAGCAGTCAGAGCATTTTTCCCGCCGGAATCTTTAGAGTTGCCTGAAATTGCCCCGACATTCAACAGCAAGTGCATCCAAGTCACACTCGCAGTCACCGGCAAACCCCGCGCCTTGGCATCTCGAATCAATTCCACGCTACGCGCCGTAGAAACGCGCATGATGTGCACTGGAGTTCCCGCAGATGCCACCAACTCCAGAATTACCGCCAAAGCCGAAGTTTCCGCACTCGCCGGAATTCCAGGCAAACCCAAGCGCACTGACACCGCACCCTCTCTCACCGCGCCATTTCCTGCCAAAGTTCGATCGCACGGCCACAAAGCCACCGACTTGCCCAAAGGCTTGATATACTCCAGCAAACGCCTCACCAGAGCCGGATTAGACAGCGGCAAACCGTCTGCAAAACCCACCACCGTAGAGGAGGCCAGCTCGCCCAACTCCGCCATCTGCTGCCCTTTAACGCCCGCTGTCAGCGCGCCCCAAAAATACAAGTGGGGCAGCCCGGGCGACAAATTGCGGATATGTTGCTGCAACAAAGCTAAACCGGCCAAATTGTCAACAGGTGGCGAGGTATCCGGCAAAATCGCCACTCGCGTAAAACCCCCAGCCGCCGCAGCCTGCATCAAAGATTCCAGGGTTTCCCGATCCTCAAAACCCGGTTCTCCGCTGTGACTGTAGATATCAGTTAACCCCGGCCCCAAAATCAGTCCTTGGCAATCCCGCACTTGGGTGTCAGCAGGAAACTCAGCAATTTTTTCTTCGACTGTTTTGATATTACCTTCAGCAATCAGAATATCAGCGATGCGATCGCTCCCTGAAACTGGATCTAGCACTCGTACATTTTGTAGCAGTTCGCGGCTCATAACTTAAGATTCAAATATATAGAAGATGGAATATGGAAGATGGAACCGCGAAGACGCGAAGGACACGAAGGAAGAAGGAAGAAGGAAGAAGGAAGAAGGAAGAAGGAAGAAGGAAGAAGGAAGAAGGAAGAAGGAAGAAGCAATCCACCCCATTAGTTTGAGCAGTTAAGAACTTCCTAAACGTCGGGCGCGGTTGTTATCAAAATTCAAACATTTTTCAGGCGGGTAGTCGTAGCGGTGGGCAGTGGTGTTAACTTAGGCCTAAAAGCTTTGATAAATTTCGCTTTGACACGAGTCTCTATCCCCCTAAATCCCCCTTAAAAAGGGGGACTTTGAGAAGGCTTCTTTTCCCCCCTTCTTAAGGGGGGCTAGGGGGGATCAAAGGCCTAATCGTCATCAAACAGCAGACCGGTCATACATCTACGGGTTCGCGCCCAGCACTTTACCGATTTACAGTGCTCCGGCTGCTGTTTTGTCAAAAACGCCGCCGCTCAAATGAGTTGTGACATTCATCGCCTGCAATACCGGCAAACCATCGGGGCCGTGGGGATAATCAATCACGCTAACGGCTCCGTTTCCTTGTTTGAATTTCCAGAAATGTTCGGGTTCTAAACCGAATAGGTGGCAGAGAATTGCTTTGTTAATGGCGTCGTGAGCAACGACAATCCCAGTACCAGAAACTGATTGTACGATTTCTCGCCAAGCTGCGATCGCTCTCTGCCAAACTTGCTGCAAATTCTCTCCTTCGGGCATTTGGACTGTTTCAGGAGATGTTTTCCATTCCTGTAGCAAACCAGGATAGGATTGTTCGATTTCTGATTCAAACTTTCCTTCCCAAAGTCCGTGGCTGATTTCTCTCAACTCATCGCGCAGTTCCAGTTGCAAACCGCCGTGATATTTGAGAATAATTTCCGCAGTTTCTTTCGGGCGCAGCATCGAACTGCTAATCGCAAAGTCTAATTTTACATCCTTGAGAAATTCTGCTGCTCGCCGGGATTGTTCGCGGCCGTTATCGTTTAGAGGCACGTCAATTTGTCCCTGAAATTTACCTGCTTTATTCCAGTCGGTTTCGCCGTGACGCACCAGCAACAAGCGCGGGCCTTGGTGTCCGTCCCTCGGTTTGGGAAAAATTTCCCCGGTATGGGAAGTTAAATTCAGGGATTCTAATTGAACTGGAACTTTCTTTTTTGGCTCTCCTGGCTCGTCGGTGGTAACAGGGGAATATCCAAAATTAAGGACGCTAATGCCGCAATTTGACTGCTGAATAGATTGGTAGTAATTCGGGTTAATTTCTGACGCTGTAGCTATGAGAGCGCGGTTGATTCCGTTATGACCTACTACTAGAATTGTGCCGTCCCGGTGGCGCGATAAAAGTTCTTGCCAAAAATGACGGGCGTTAGCAAAAATTGCCAATACGGGGAAGTGTTCGATTTCGCCATCCACAGATGGCAGTTTCATGGAAAATTTGTCTGGCTGTTTTTGCCACTGCTGATATGCTTCGGGGAATTTGTCGATCGCATCTTGGCGCAACATTCCTTCCCACAGAGGCAAATCGATTTCCATCAAACTATCAGTTGGCTGGAGTTGTGGCGGATTTGTCAAGCGCGACAGGATGATTTCCGCTGTTTCTTTGGCTCGTTGCAGGGGACTGGTATAGATGGCATCAAAGGCGATACTGCTGAGTGTGTCGCCTACTTGCAGGGCGGCGCTGCGGCCTGCTTCGGTCAAAATTGATTTATCGAGGCGGCCTTGGATGCGGCGTTCTTGATTGTAGGTGCTTTTGCCGTGACGGACTAAGATAATGCGAGTCATTCGATTTTAGATTTTAGATTTTAGATTTTAGATTTAGCCTGCTACCCCGCTGCGGGTGCGCTGTGCAGATATTACCTCATACATCGCGGGTGCTTAGGCCGCACTACTCCTGTAGCGTGCGCCATCAGCACCGTTGGGCTAAGGTGTGAACCTTACGCATACATGGCGGAGCGAGGATTTGTGGCGTAAGTCTTGTTGAGGAGAGTCAAAAAGATGAGCCAGTGAAATTTTACCAGTTGTCGGGATACTCTCGTCTGCAACGACCTATGATTAAAGACGGAAAAGATTTAGCCACGGATTCGCGCGGGACGGAAAAGCAGGAATGACACTGAAGCGGGTTATTTTAGGTATTTTAACGGCGATCGCGATCGCCCTGGTCGGTTTATCTTTACTTGCTAGTTGGAACCAGCCGCAAATTCAAAGCCGGCTGGAACTCTACCAGACAAATTTGCTGCTGCACGCCTCGGAGTGGCAAGGAGAAAATAATCAGAGTTCTACTAATTTAAGTTCGGCGCGCAACAATATTGTCGGTGCAGATCCTTTAAATACGGCTTTGACGCAATATCAAGAAGCGCGAGACTCGACTCGCAAAACTCTCGAAACAAGTCAAGCACAAGTTAAAGAAATTCAGTCTGCCATCGCCTCTAAGTCTGATGATAATACTCTGAGTTTGGCTCAAAATAAGGCGGCGTCAGAGTCGATCAAGCAACAGTCAGGGCTGCTAAACGAACTTGACTTGCGTTTAGGAATTTTGCAGGCAAGCAGTGGCAAAACTGAGGCGGCGCTTCAAACTTGGAAAAATTTAGTTGAGCGCTACCCAACTAAAACTGATGACGATTCTTCGGTGGAAACTGCTCAAGTTTTAACAGGAATTTGGAGCAATCCGGCTCAACTGCTGCCGGATGCCGAGCCGCGCATTCAAAAGTCTTTGGAGGGCTGGTTTCGCTATCGCGCTCTAGCTCAACTTTACAAGCTGCAAGAACGTTCTAAAGACCTGGTGGCGCTGCAAGCAGCAGAGCAAGTAACGGCTGAGCAAGCTGTAGAAAAGTTGGCAATTGTCGTTGGCGTTCCGGCGATATCACTTTGTATTGGTACGGTTTTGCTGGTTGGTTTGACCGTGCAGTGGCTGTTGCAGCGGAAGCAGTTAGAGAAAGCAGATTCGGGGCCGCTGTTGGCGCGAAATGCGAGCTTGACTTGGGATGTGCCTTGGGACGGTGAGATTGTTTGGCAGGTGCTTGTGGTCGGCTTTTTCTTTGTCGGCCAAATCTTGATTCCCTATTTGTTGCTGCCTGTTTCTCTGGCTGTTTTAAAACTCAATCCTGCTACTTTTGACCCGCGCGACAAGGCTTTTTATATCTTTGCTACTTATTTGTTGCTGTCGGCTGGGGGGCTTTCGGTACTGTATTTTTCGGTCAAGTCTTTTTTGCCTTTGCCTGAAGGTTGGTTTCGGATTAATTGGCGGGGAAGTTGGTTTTTGTGGGGATTTGGCGGCTATTTTGTTGCTTTGCCTTTGGTAGTTTTAGTGTCGCTGATTAATCAGCAATTGTGGCAGGGACAAGGTGGCAGTAATCCGATTTTGCCGATCGTTCTTGAAGGTAGGGACAACGTGGCCTTGGTGGTGTTTTTCGGCACTGCTGCGATCGCGGCTCCGGTTTTTGAGGAAATCGTGTTTCGAGGCTTTCTGCTGCCTTCTCTGACTCGCTATTTGCCTGTTTGGGGGGCGATCGCAGCTTCTGCTTTCTTGTTTGCTGTGGCTCACTTGAGTGTCTCTGAGATTCTGCCTTTGGCGACTTTGGGTGCGGTTTTGGGGTTTGTGTACACGCGATCGCGCAATCTCCTTGCTCCTATGCTTCTCCACAGTCTTTGGAACAGCGGTACTCTCCTGAGTCTGTTTCTTTTGGGCGGCGGCGCGAGTTAATTCGGGCGGTTGTTAATAATTGTGAATTAACCGAGTTTTTTTGAGAGCGATCGTCAGGGCGATCGACTCTTGCCAAAAACAGCAGTAGGGTGCTCGGTGCGCCCCTGATATGTAGTCCGGTAAAATAACCGGAATTTCATTAGGGGCGGGTTCACCCTAATCTGTAATATCAGCCACAGATCCAGCTCGACGGGCCCCCGTTCCTTACTTGAGCGGAAAAACAGGGTTTAACATGGAAGTAATATCTTGTCGGCTGATGATTGAGAGACTCACCCGGGCGATCGTACCGAACGGAAGTTGACAATCCGGCTAATTTATAGCTAAATTTTAATTTAGGATGAGGCTTAAACCCATGAGCAATTTGAACAGCCGCAACTTAGAGGGAACGCCGAGTTGGATGCGTTTCGCACCCTACGCAGCCTTGGGCCTTTTAATATTTTCTCTCAATTCAGGTAGCGAACTCAATTATTTCTTGAGAGGCTACTTGGTGATTCTACAAGCTCAAGCCGGTATAGTTCTGCTGTATTTTGCGATGTCTAAGTTTCGCAAAAACCCAAATAAATGAGTAAAAATTAGTAAGATTACTTATGTCGGTCGTTAAAGGTCGATCGCGGAAGTTAAAATAAAAAACTGGGGAAAGTAAAAATGGTAAAAGATAAAAGCGTAGCAGTTGCGTTAGCTTTCTTTGTGGGAGGTTTCGGAGTTCACAAATTTTATTTGGGCAATAACTTAGCAGGGGTATTATACTTGCTATTTTCTTGGACATTAATTCCGTCAGTGATCGCATTTTTCGATTTTATCGGCCTACTGCTGATGTCGGAACAAGTTTTTCAGGTACAGTACAATGGCGGAATGTTGCCGTCTGGATATGCCCTCAGAGCGGCAAAAGATGTAACAGGGGCGATCGGCGACTTGAAAAAACTTTACGATATGGGCGCAATTACGGCCGAAGAATATGAAGAAAAACGCCAAAAACTGTTGCGAGAATTGTAATTAAGAAGGAAGTTCGGCAACGGATTATGTAACGGATGTAACGGATGTCAGGAAGAAGGAAGTTCGGCAACGGATTATGTAACGGATGTAACGGATGTCAGGAAGAAGGAAGAAGGAAGAAGGAAGAAGGAAGAAGGAAGCCCACTATTAAAAAAGTGGGAGTGAAGTAAGAAAGTGTGAGATCACAGCTATTTAAGGATAAAATTAAAGTGTCTCAAGATTTATACTGGCTGCGTCAAACTCCAAACTGGGTGTGGTATGCTTTTATTCCCTACTTCGGCGGATTGGCGATCGCCTATGCAGGCCAAAAGTCAAATATTCGCAGTTGGATGGGATGGGGTGTTGCAATTACTTTAGCAGCACTAGCGGTATCTTCTTCAGCTAATTTGGGTACGATCGTGTGGATTGCTCAAATTGTCACTGCTTTTAATTTGAAAAAACGCTATCTCATCAAAACCGCACCCAGAGGTATACTGGTTCCGGCAACGGCGACAAATGCCGAAGAACTGGCAAACGTGCGCGGCAAAATAGATATTAATGAGTGTACCAAAGACGATATGGTCAGAATCTTGGGTTTGCCGATCGTCTACGCCAACGATATTGAATCTTTGCAAAACGAAGGCTACATTTTCACCCACGCCGAAGAGTTATCACAAATAGCCGGAGTTCCCGAAAGTCACGTCAGACGAATCGCCCCGATGATTTGCTTCAGCTACAATTATCAACAAGAAGCGCAGTTTACTTGGAAACGGTTAAATATTCTTTCGCCGGAAGAGTTAATCGCCAGTGGTTTAGATCGGGCTGTGGCGGAACAAATAGTTAGAGAAAGGCAGAGAAAAGGCGCTTACAAATCAGTTGTCGAAGTCAAGCGGCGGACGGGACTGCCTTTTGATTCATACCGCCATATTTGTTAATTTGCAGTTGTTACCACGAACAGCTTATGGCAAAAAAATCTGTGGAAAAGTTGCGGGTTCGCGACTATTAAAACATCTACTGGGAAAATCTGATTGAAGAAATAGAAGACCTGGGGCGAAGTGAACGCCGGAGTTTAGAGAGTAGTCTGGTGATAATTCTCCCAAACTTGCTCAAGTGGCACTTTCAACCCGATTAAAGAAGCGGTAGCATCTCTAAAATCTAAAATCTAAAATCTAAAATCGATTGACTTTCTGCCAGATGAGATGATTCAACGGTAGCATGGCCAAAAAGCTCGATCGCCTCCTGGTAATTGACATTAAATGCACCGACTGGCAAAAATCACCCCCAGAAGGCGGGCTCAGCGAAATTATAAAAAAAGTATTTATCCTCTTGACATTTACACAAAAAAATGATATTTCAATATATTGTGAAACTCCTACTTTTCCTTAGCATCAACTCCAAGCCAGGGTAAGTTTTCAAGAATCTGCCTTAAATATCAGTGGTAAGCTATCTGAATTATTATTGAAATGCAAAACGACACAATAGTAGCAGTACCGCTAACATCAAATTATGTCTGACTCTCCTCCATCCCAAATCTCCCCAGAAGCAGCACCGGAAAATGCTGCTACCGAAAACCGCAGTGCCAAAACTAGGCAACTGTTGGGCATGAAAGGGGCCGCTAGCGGAGAAACTTCAATCTGGAAGATTCGCTTGCAATTGATGAAACCGATTACCTGGATTCCCCTAATTTGGGGCGTGGTGTGCGGGGCGGCTTCTTCTGGAAACTATGTTTGGAACCTAGAGAATGTCTTGATCGCAGCAGCTTGTATGTTGATGTCAGGGCCGTTGCTGGCAGGGTACACTCAAACTTTGAACGATTTTTACGATCGCGACATCGACGCCATTAACGAGCCCTACCGTCCAATTCCCTCCGGGATTATCTCGATTCCCCAAGTAGTAACGCAAATTTTGGTATTATTGGCCGCTGGCATTGGGGTGGCTTATGCTCTAGACTTGTGGGCGGGTCATGAATTCCCGATAATGACTGTTTTGACTCTCGGTGGCGCGTTTCTAGCTTATATCTACTCTGCGCCCCCGCTGAAACTCAAGCAGAATGGCTGGTTGGGAAATTATGCCTTGGGTGCTAGTTACATTGCCCTGCCTTGGTGGGCTGGTCAAGCTTTGTTTGGTACACTAGATCCTACCATTATGATTTTGACCCTGTTTTACAGTTTGGCTGGGCTGGGAATTGCGATCGTCAATGATTTCAAAAGTGTCGAAGGCGATCGGCAATTAGGGTTAAAATCTTTGCCAGTGATGTTTGGCATCACTACTGCAGCTTGGATTTGCGTGTTGATGATCGACATCTTTCAAGCTGGGATTGCAGGCTACCTGATCAGCATCCACCAAAACCTTTACGCTGTCATTCTGCTGCTGCTGATAATTCCCCAAATTACTTTTCAGGATATGTACTTTTTGCGTAATCCCCTGGAAAATGATGTTAAATATCAGGCAAGTGCTCAGCCTTTCCTGGTTTTGGGTATGCTGGTAGCAGCCTTGGCACTGGGTCATGCGAGTTAAGCAGAGTTTTGAGGTTTGAGTTAAAAAATTTTGAATTCCAAAAATCTAATTCACTTCTCAAAAAAATACCAAGCTCTGCAGCGTTAAGAAAAGTTTTGAATTTTGAGTGGTGAATTAAAAAGTTTTTAATTCAAAAAACTTAATTCAAGGCAGCGTGTTATTCAAGAAAAAATGTCGAATTAAAAATTAAGAATTTAAGAAAGCTAGCTTTTTTAATTTTTAATTTTTAATCGGACTTGATGAGGTTTGAAGGTCTGAACGTGGCAGAATTTTTCTCAAATATCAAAGATACATTGAGCAAAGTCACTAACGCAATAAGCGGTAATTCCGATCGAGAACCGCCCAAGGCTGCGAAGGGCAATAAGCTCAACTTGCCGGAACCGGAGGCGGAATTTCCTACACGCATAAGGGATGAGCGATCCGAGTATGTGGTATCAGAAGATGCTGCACCTCTAGAAGAGTCGGAATATTTAGAGTCAGAATATTTAGACTCAGAATATTTAGACTCAGAATATTTAGAGCCAGAATATGCTCGATATCCAATAGTCAAGCGCGATTGGGAAGGGTTGAAGCGCTTAATCGCTTGGTTGGAAATTGAACCTCAAGTTACCAGCTTGCAAGCCAAGGGAAAAGAATTGTTGCGGCCGGGATTAATTGTGCGGGGAAATAAATCACCCCAAAAATCCGATAGTAGCAAATTGCCGGAAAAGAGGGCATCGCAGAACACCGAACTGCAGAGACATACGGAACTACAGGAAATTAGCCCACCGCAGGAAATTAGCACACCGCAGGAAAATACCGCACCGCAGGAAAATACTAAAAAACGTATCCCCCGCCGTCCTAGATTTTGGATAAGTTTAGGTGTTGCCAGTATAGGCGGGGGCGCTTTAATCTACGGTTTATGGATTTTGTACACCTTAGACAAAGGTTTGCCGGATGTTAACGATTTGTCAGCCTTTAACCGCGACGGAACGCTGACAATTAAGGCATCAGATAATACGATTTTGTTGCAGTCGGGGCCTGCAACTAGAGATAAACTGAAACTTAAAGAAATTCCCGAACTGTTGGTTAAAGCTTTTATTGCCATAGAAGACCGCCGTTTTTACCAACATCGCGGGGTGGATTATCAAGGTATTGTGCGATCGATTGTTTCTAATTTGATAGAAAGAGATTTAGTGCAGGGTGGCAGTACGATTACCCAACAATTGGCTCGCGTTGTTTTTCTTAATCAGGAAAGAAGTATTAGGCGGAAGGTTCGGGAAGCTCTTTTAGCTCAGAAAATAGAGCGGGAGTTGAGTAAAGAGCAAGTTTTAGAAAGATATTTAAATCTGGTTTATTTGGGTTCGGATGCCTACGGAGTGGCGGATGCGGCTTTGGTTTTCTTTAGCAAAACAGTCGATAAATTAACTTTGGCAGAGATGGCAACTTTGGCGGGTTTGCCGCCGGCGCCAAGCGAATATTCGCCTTTGGTTAATCCGAATATTGCTAAGAAACGCCGCAATCTTGTGCTGCAACAAATGCAGCAAACGAAGGTAATTACAGAGGCTGAGGCGAGGGCGGCGATGGCGGAACCTATCGCCGTTAAACCAAGTCCGCCGAAGCGATTTAAAGTAGTCGCACCTTATTTTGCTAGTTACGTTCGGAGGGAATTGCCACGCTATGTTTCTCAGGATGCTTTGGAAGCTGGCGGTTTGACTGTGGAGACGACGGTGGATTTGAAGTGGCAGAAAATAGCGGAACAGGTGGTTAAAAATGCGATCGAAGTTGATGGCCGCCGTCAGGGTTTTGAACAGGCAGCTTTAGTTTCTATGGACACTAAGACTGGGGAAGTTAAGGCCCTGGTAGGAGGTGGAAGTTATAAAGAAAGTCAGTTTAATCGTGCTACGCAGGCTTTGCGGCAGCCCGGATCGACGTTTAAAGGGTTAATTTATGCCGCGGCGATGGCGGCTGGTTTTTCTCCCTATGACGGTTACGAAGACGAACCAATTATTATCGACGGCTATCAACCGAATAATTATGGCAAAAAATTTAGCGGTTGGCGATCGATGTCTGATGCTTTGACGCGTTCGGTGAATGTCGTAGCTGTGAAGGTGTTGATGGATGTGGGCTTTGAACCGGCGATCAAATTAGCCAACGATATGGGAATTAAAACGAAATTGAGTCCGATTTATTCCCTGGCTTTGGGTTCTTCGGAGGTGAATTTGCTGGAGTTAACCAATGCTTACGGTACTTTAGCCTCGCAAGGGAATTTTATTGAAGCCCACGGAATTAAGCGGGTGATTAATCAGCGGGGAGATGTGATTTATCAGGCTAAATTTAAACCGAAGCGGGTTTTGGATAAGGATAGTGCTGCGATTACTACTTGGATGTTGGAGGGCGTTGTCCAAGACGGTACGGGGGGGCCTGCTGCTTTAAATGATCGCGCTGTAGCCGGCAAAACTGGTACTTCGGAAAACGTGCGGGATTTGTGGTTTATTGGTTACATTCCACAGGTTGTGACTGGGGTTTGGCTGGGGAATGATGATAATTATCCCACTTGGGGAACTAGCGGTACGGCGGCCTACAATTGGCGCGATTTTATGAGTCAAGCTGTTAAGGGAATGCCGGTAGAGAAGTTTCCGAAGTTGCCGGAGTTGGAGGGCCGCAAGGGCAGTATTAAAGCTAAACCGGTGCAGCCTAAGAGGATTATTCGGGGGATGATTGTGAATGAGGATGGGGCGATCGTTCCTTACAATCCTAATCCTCAACCCCGGTATCGCGAGTGGCAAGAACCTGCTTATCAAGAGCCTGCTTATCAAGAGCCTGCTTATCAAGAGCCTGCTTATGAAGAACCGGGATATTAAACTATCGGTTGCTAGTAAGGACTTTAGTTTTTTTTCAATTGCTTTAGCCTCACCATAAAAAAGCCGTCCATGTGATGTCTGTGCGGCCACACTTTCACCCATCCTTCGGGTGATGGCTGTACGGGTAAATCAATTGTTGGCGGTTCGATTTGCCAGTGAGGATTGCTGTCTAAGAACGATCGAATAACTGTTTCATTTTCCAAGGGATGAATCGTGCAAGTTGCGTAAACTAATACGCCGCCCGGCTTGACAAATGTCGCTGCATTTGCTAGCAATTCCGATTGCAGTTGGGATTGTGTTTGAATGTTTTCCGGCGTGTGTCGCCAGCGGGCGTCGGCGCGGCGGTGGAGGGTTCCGAGGCCAGAACAAGGTGCGTCTAGTAAAACTCTGTCTGCGAGGTTAACAAACTCTGGGAAATGGCGGCTGTCTCCGGTATGAATTTTAATCGATTTCATCTGGAGTCTGTCTGCATTTTCTTTAAGTTTGTTGAGTCTGCTGGCGGTTTTGTCGCAGGCATAAATTGTGCCTTCATCCTCCATTAATTCGGCGCTGTGGGTGGTTTTTCCCCCCGGTGCGGCGCAGGCGTCGATAATGGTTTCCCCTGGCTGGGGCGCTAGTAAATGGGTGACTAATTGAGCGCTGCTGTCTTGGATTGTCCACCAACCTTCGCTATATCCGGGGAGGTTTTGAATAGCGCCGATGCTGCCATTTAGTCTTAATGCTTGTGGCAAGTTGGGGATTCTGCTAGTTGAGATGTTGTGGGATTTGAAGGCAGTTTCAATTTGGGCGATCGAGCTTTTTAAAGGATTGATTCTTAGATCAATTGTGGGGGATTGGTTGAACCATTCACAGAGTTGTTCGGTTTCGGTTTCGCCTATTTGTTCGCTCCACAATTCTATTAGCCAGTCGGGGAAGCTGTGGATAATTCCTAAGCGTTGGACTGGGTTTTCGGGTAATTTTAGGGAATTCAAACCCCCCCAGCCCCCCCTTGGTAAGGGGGGGAGTTAGAGGTAGTTTTAGTCTCTGTTTGCTGAGGGGAATTAGGAAGACTCTTAGCCCCCCCTTGGTAAGGGGGGGTTGGGGGGGTTAAACGGGTATACTGTCGCAACAAACCGTTGACAAAACTGCTGAGCCCTGAAAATCCGTTTTCTTTTGCTAGTTGAACGGTGGTGTTGACGGCGGCGGAGGGGGGAATCTGGTTGAGATATTCGAGTTGATATAAGCCTAAATGTAAGATGGTGCGGAGTTCGGGCGGTTGTTGGGAGGATTTCTTTGTTGCTAGTTTGTCGATGATGAAGTCGATCGATCGCATTCTCCTGACGCTACCGTAAACTAATTCTGTCACTAAACGCCGATCGAGGTCGTTGAGTTGAGAATTGCTGAAAGCGCGATCGAGTGCGGCATCTGCGAATGCACCGCGGCGGTGGACTTCGCGGAGTGCGAGAAAGGCTATTTGGCGGGGATTTTGCATGGGGAATGGTTGATATGTCAAGTTATTATAGGTGATTCAAATACCCGACGGTTGAAACCGCGTCTACACAGACAAAACTCGCCTTCGCTGGGTGAAGAAACCTGGCGGTTGAAACCGCCGCTGGTCTCTAAAAGTTTCAAATTTCCTCTGGATTTATCCCCATTTCTCGCAATTTGTCCGATAGGCGATCGGCTTTTTGCTGTGCTAACTCTTTATCTTGCCGTTCTTGTTCCATTTGTTGCTGTGTTAGTTCCATTTGTCGCTGTGCTGATTCTTGTTGTCTTGACAACTCCACATAAGACAAAAACTTCTGTCCATCAGGCCGATAAATTTCCAAGTCTCCCGATGCAGTTTGAAAACGGATCTGCAAACGCGGACTTACCCAACCCTCCATTGATTCAATATAGTTGAGTTGTCCGTCACTTCGCACCCAACCTATTAACTCATTATCCTTTAAATCGTAGAAATAACATTCTTCGACTCCATAATTTTCATAAAACTTAAAAAGCTTAAACATTGCTGTCATGCGGTTTCCCGGCGATATTATTTCAAAGACAACTTGCGGCGCAATATTATCTTCAAGCCACTGTTGGTAGGAACCTCTGTCACCTTTGGGTCTGCCAAAGACTACCATTTTATCAGGTGCTTGGCGAGTTTTATTATCTCCTTCGACGGGATACCACAGCAAATCACCTGCTACAAAGACATTTTCGTTGTCTTTGAATAAGGCATCTATTCCGCCTTGAATTTTTACTATTAATTGGAACTGTTTGGTATTGTCAGACATGGGTTTTCCGTCGCTGTCTGGGTAGATGATTTCTGGCAAATTTTGAGTGGGAATTGTGGCTGTCATGGGGATGACTCCATTGCTAGTAGCATCAATTTCTATTTTATACCTATTTTATAAGACTTACGCACGGGGCCCAGAAACAGGGTTTTTTTACGAAATTACTTCGTTCGTACTCGAAGATTAGGTAAAAAACCCGGTTTCTTTGTCGGAGTGCGTAAGTCCTGTTTTACTTATTCGGGTTTGGTTGACACCAAGGGTTCTAATAAATTGCGTTCTTCTATGGGAAGTTCTAGCAAAACTCGTCTGTCCCCCTTTGTTTCCTTATAGCGGACTGCCGCATTCAGCAGGCGGATGGGAATTTGGAATTGTTTGTAGTTGCTGGTTAGTTCTTGCCACAATTCTAACCAAGTGCGTGCGGCTTTGTCACTCACCATTTCTGACATTAGCGCGGGGATATTTCGCACAATTCCCTGTCCTAATATTGAGAGATATTCGTGTTTCTCGTAAACTGGAATTAGGCTGGCAATGCGAGGTTTCCATATTGCTGCATCCTTGTTGGCGAAGAGGTTATTGATAATTAATTCGGCCTCGTGTGCATCAGATTCATCGTCAGATTCAACGCTTTGAAAGGCGTCATCTAAGGCGGCGATACCTTCGTCCCAACGATTCAATCCGAGAATGGGGATAGCGCGGTTGAAGGCATATAAATCTGGCCCAAGTGTGAGGGCGCGATCAAAAGATACTAAAGCTTCTTCATAACGTTGGAGGTTGTTGAGTACATCGCCTCGGGAAACCCAAGTTAAGCGATCGTTGTCGTCAAGTTTGATCGCCCTGTCGTAAGATACTAAAGCTTCTTCATAGCGTTTGAGGTCTTTTAGTATATCGCCTCGCGTAGCCCAAGTTAACGAATCGTTGTCGTCAAGTTCGATTGCCCTATCGTAAGATTCTAAGGCTTTTTCATAATGTTTGAGGTAGTGGAGGAAATCGCCTCGTAAAAGCCAACCCCCTTGATAATTGGCATCAAGTTTGAGCGCCCGATCGTAAGATTCTAAAGCTTCTTCATAGCGGTCGAGGTATTTGAGTATATTTCCTCGCTTAATCCAATCCTGCGGATAATTACTATCAAGTCCGAGCGCCCGATCGAAAGATACTAAAGCTTCTTCATAGCGTTCGAGATTATTGAGTACATCGGCTCGCATATACCAAGCTAACTTATCGTTTGGGTCAAGTTCGAGCGCCCGATCGTAAGATGCTAAAGCTTCTTCATAGCGTTTGAGATTGTAGAGGACATTGCCTCCTCCAACCCAAATCTCCTGATAATTGGCACCAAGTTCGATCGCTCGATCGAAAGATACTAAAGCTTCGTCATAGCGTTTGAGGTTATCGAGTACATAGCTTCGTAAAGCCCAAACAGATTGATAATTGGCATTAAGTTCTATCGCCCGATCGAAAGATACTAAAGCTTCATCGTAGCGATCGAGGCTGTTGAGTACAATGCCTCGTAAACCCCAAGCCCACATATAATTGTTGTCAAGTTCGATCGCCTTATTGAAAGATTCTAAAGCTTCTTCATAGCGTTTGAGGCCGTAAAGCACATTGCCTCGTAAAGCCCAAACAAACTGATAATTGGCACCAAGTTCTATCGCCTTATCGAAAGATGCTAAAGCTTCTTCATAGCGTTTGAGGTGGTAAAGCACATTGGCTCGTAAAACCGAAGCCGACCTATCATTGTCGTCTAGTGCAATCGCTCGATCAAAAGATGATAAAGCTTCATCGTAGCGTTTGAGGTTGTTGAGTAAACCACCTCGTATACGCCAAGCTAACTTATCATTGTCATCAAGTGCGATCGCCATATCAAAGGATTCTAATGCTTCATCATAGCGTTCGAGATTGTCCAAGCAACGTCCTTTTTCTAACCAATCCCGTGCCTTACCGCGAATGGCCACCAGTTTGTTTGCTAGATTCAAAGCCGAAACATAGTCTTTCTTCTCTTTGCAATTTTCAATTTCCTGCACGCAAGCTGCCACGCGAGAGTCTTCACAATCATCTGTTTCCCTTGGCCCAAGCGCACGCAGCAGATATTCTCGCTCGACGACAGCATTAGGCGGTAGTGTTTCCAGACTTAGCTGATACTTCAACTGAGTTTTTTCCCATATATTATCAACTAGCTCTTTCCCGATCGGAATCAATCTTACTCCCAAGCGATCCAATCGTTGTTTCAACTCTTCTTGCGTGTACCACAGCCGCAAAAAATCCACAATTAAACTAATGGGCTCGCCCCGATGCTTTTTCACATCCATGCAAAAGCGCATCAGCACTTCTTGAAGTTCATAATACGACTCGCGCCCGATCGATTCGCTCGTCACATAACCCATTCCCGACAGTTGTTTAAGTTGGCTGGATGCTGTCTGATGCGTCATAAAACAGCGTTGGGCAATCTCTTTAACCATGACAGCCCCGCGCCGATCGCACAAAAATTCAACTATCTTTCTTTGCTGTGGCGAAAGCCACGCCATCCGCGCCTGATAGTACGGCGTCAGTTCATCTAGGGTTTGCAAAAACGGTTTCACCAGTCGATCGAGCGAGTCGCGAGTCAAAAATTCCGCAAAAATCATATAAACGCGGTGGTTGCCGCCAGCCAAGTGATGGATTGCTTCAATTCGAGAACGTCCCTTTGGTGTTTCTATGAATAACTCTAGTTCTTTGTTGTCCTCTAATTTAGCGATATTTTTCAATAAGCAGACAACTTGCTCTAAATGTAGCTTTTCTAAATAGTGGCGATTGAAGAAGTCGTAGAATGGGGCTTTTTTATGCTCGATTCCTTTGAATAAATGCTGAGATGTCGCGAAAATCGTACAGAAATGATAAGTTTCTAAATAGTCTCGGAATTGCTGCTGCCCGCTGTCGCCCAACCCTTCAAACAAGTCATCCAAATTTTCTACAAGTAAAAGCAGAGTGCGATCGCCCACAAAATCCTTCAGCAATTCTGCTGCTATCTGTTGAGCGGTATCGGGCGATTCACCGTAAAGCGATTCTACCCGATCGAACAATTTAGCATTGTATTCGGCCGGATATTCTCGTTGGAGCGATCGCAAAATTCGCAGGAGCAAATCGAGAAACGACGTGACGCCCCACTCTTCCTCCCGCAACCAAGCAATCAGCACTTTTTCCCGCAAATCCTCCATTTTGGAAACGCGGTGATACATTAGCGAGACTAAGTGCGTCTTCCCAATACCTCGCATCCCAATCAATAGGTGATGCTGCTTGATCGGCTTAAGGATGCTCAAACGGATTGACTCGACTAGCTCGTTTGCCAAATCGTGACGCTGCACCAACATCTCCTCTAAATCTTCGTGCTTCATCAGACTGGGCGTGAAGCGAGAGACAAGTGTACTTTTCATACTGTCAACCCCCTCGATAGTAACTGGGAACGAGAAATTTTGGTGGATTCGTTTTCCATGAAATGCTTGTTAGACAAGGTTTTTAAACTTTATACGTCTAATTCTACCATACGTTTGCACAATATACGTTGTTTTTGTTGTACACATAGAAGAAAATATAGGTGATTTTGTTGTAAATTTTAAAAAGCAGTGTTAGACTGCCTTAACAAGCAAACAAGCGCCCCTAGGTGGTACTAGAGACGCTTTCGATCGCTTATCAGTTTTCGGGAGCCACTGGCTGCAACCAGTAGCACTCTTATGTTGTTTATGGTCTATATAGACCCAGGATTTCTCATGACTAATTATAACAGCGAACAGCTCAATCTGTTCACCCAGCCGATCGCAGTTTCGGTGGAAATTGGCTGCACTGTTGAACGTGCCGCCGAATTAGTACAACGCTCAAAAAGCTCAATCTACGATCGGCTAAAGAAAAATAAACCGTATCTGCGGCAGGTTCCCACAGGTACGTGGCAAATTTACTCTACAGGCAAAAAAGATGGCTCAATTCTTGTGAATGTTGCCTTCATTTATTCTCCAAAAGATAAGAATTGGAGACTTGCTTGAACTCAAACCTCAAGGCTGCGTTAGTTTAAGTTTAACGCAGCCTTCAGCCTCTTCGGTCGCTGAGGAAAACAGCAAGCAGAGCCTCCAAATCTACCTCCTCAGGCTGAGCCGGGGAACAAGAAAAAATCTGAAAAATATTCCTTAAGACTTGTTAGAATACACAAAACTTCATACTTTCCCCAACACTGGATGACCTTTTTCAACGCCTCCGAACCCCTAATCCGCTGCAAACAGGAACATCTCGACGTACAAGACCGCGCAGGCCTGTTGCAACTCCGCTGGCAAATTGGAAATATTACTCTTTTCTCAGGATTTTATACCCGCATCGACCAAACTTTTCTGCTTTGGGGTTTGGTGACAGGGGGGATTTTTTTTACGGCTCAGTTTTTCCCCATCAGTTGGAGCTTTCAGGCGATTCTGTGGTCAACTTTGACTCTAATTGGCACTGTGGCAATGGCCGTTTTGACTTTGTTTTGGGTAAGAGTCGAGCGAGTTAGCTGGATTCTTTACTGTTGGGCGATTTTGATGATAACTGGTTTGGTTCTGACCGATTGCAGTATTTTTGCCGGTTGGGGAAGTTTGTTGCTGCACCTTTGCGATTTGTGGTTGGGGTTGAGCGCGATCGGCTATTTGTTGACGGGATTAGGTTTGCGATCGCGCACTTTTCTCCTGATTGGACTAACTCATTTATTTAGCATCCCTCTATTAAGTTTTGTTGCACCTTGGCAATATCTAACCACAGGAATAATTATGGCTGGCTGTTTGTTGTTATTGTCCGAATTGCAATGGGATATGCGATCGCCGATCGACAATACTTTGCTAAACGCAGAACAGAAAGAATTTAATAGAATTCAACAGCAACTGCGGCAGAGTGGCGCGATTGTCTCCAAATAAATCACAAATGTAAAGAATTCTGTAGGAGTGCTGACACTTTCCACAAATCGTACACAATAGAAAGATACAGCATAAATAAAAAACAAACTTTAACCAGAACAGGTGTTTTGCTGTTTTACCTGTGAATCGCCAACCTCAGGGGAACGGTGTCCGGGAGGCGACTGGCTAACAAAGCTGTACTTGCGACCATAAAAGTTAATTCCGGTTGAGAGTAGTTGTTAAAACAAAAAAAGTGGTGCAGGGTTTTTACCGTTTCCCCTGCTTCGCAGTCTCTGAGGAGAGGCTAAACCCTCTACTAGAACAGCCTGACGAGATTGGCACAGGTTTTGACAGTTGCTCAGACCGATTTTTGAGTTCAGTGTTTAAAAAAGTTGAGGAAATGCTCGCTTAGGAGCATTGCAGGACTTAGGATTAAATAAGTCCTGCTTTAGTTTGGGAAATTTAAGTTCTGTTTTACTCTGACGTGCGTTTTCGCAATATTTCCCTTACTTCCATTAAAATCTGGCCCAACATATTTTTGCCGCTGCCATCTTTACCGCAACCCCAATAGTAATCAATAGGGGAATTTTCGACTATTTCCTCATCGCCAGTAGCTAGTAAAATTTCTCTAATTTCGGGATGAGTTTCAAATTTGCGGAGTACGGCTTTTCCCATGATATCATCTTTTACTTCTTCCCAATCTTTGCGGAGGGGACGAGAGCGATCGCGCCCCATTTTTGCGGCATCTTTCGGCGTTTTTGCTTGGCGAATTTGGTCGCAATGAGCCGTTTTGGGAAACTTTTGTGCTTGAAAATAATGTTCTGTAGTGGCCCAATATTCTCCGTCTAACTCAAATCCGTGAGAGGAAAAGTTAGAAAAACAGCCGTATTCGCTGCGAGTGCTGTAAAAGTAGATAGTCATAATGTCTTCGATTTCAACCGCCCTAATAATCTTGGCACATCGTCAGCTTTACCTATCTTGATTCTCCACTATCTTCAACCGCAAATCAATATTTTCAAGATAGGCACCGATGTAAGACAGCAGGGCGTAAATAAATACGATCACCCCTACCATTTCCATAATTTCCTCAATAGAAGTCATCAAACCGTACATCAAGTTTCGCTGACCTACCGCATCTGCATAATAGCCAGTAACCATTTCCATGCCAAGTGCTCCACCGACATATATACTGCCTGCCAGTAAAAAACAATCCCTTGTTTTCCGGGGTAGGTGCAGGAGAAACTTGAGATAAGCCAGCCCAGTAACCACAACAAAAAGCGCCCCCGGAATTACCCAAATGAAGTAAAAAAATCCTCCTAAATGCAGTGCTTTTCGCAAGTCGTTAATAATTAATATTTCGTGCAAACTCAAGATTTCATCTAAACAAAAAAATACAAACATGAACCCCAGCGCTTTCCAGTGCCCAAAATAGCGATCGCCCTGCTTCTTCTTAGCAGTAGCAATAATACCTAGCCAAATCGCGCAAAACAGCAAAGTAAATGACGAGTACCACGAAGGAGAATTTATTTATGTGTTTAAATTAAATAAACTAATCCAGCGTTCTTGATAGTTGAAACCGTACCGCAGAACTTGTACGCTGCAACCAGCAACAGCAAAGAAGAGCCCCCAAATGCTCAGAGAGAAAGCAACTCTCTTCGGCGAAACAGAAATCACGAATTTCATCAACTTTTTGATAAACTAGAACAAGCAAAATCAAACTATAAAGTAAAAAGTCAAAAATCGCAAGAGCGGCGCAATCCGCCACCTCGGATTTTTATCTACAAAAAATCACCAATCACTGACAATGCACCTTCAAATTGAAACCTTCACTGTCCGCAAGCGGTTTGCGCTTACCATCAGCCGCGGTACAACAGCCCAAAGTACCAATTTATGGGTAAAATTAGCACACGAAGGCATCGAAGGCTGGGGAGAAGCATCGCCGTTTTCCACAGGTTCTCGGCCCCAAAGTACCGAAATTCTGCTAGCTGCATTGCAGGAAGTTGCACCGCTGCTAGAAAAGTTTACTCCGTTCGATCGCCAAAAAATCGAACAAGTATTAACAGAGGTCAAGTTACCCTCAGCCGCCCGCGCCGGCATAGACATGGCAATGCACGACTGGCTGGGCAAAAAAGCAGGCTTGCCGCTGTGGAAAATGTGGGGATTAGATCGATCGCGCATCGTCCCCACCTCGGTCACAATCGGCATTAATTCGCCGTCTGGTGCAAGAGAAAGAGTGCGCGATTGGTTTGGTAAAGATGCGACAGATCCAGCAAGCATCAAATACCGCGCCGTCAAAGTTAAATTAGGAAATCCCGCAGGAATCGCAGCCGACAAAGCTATGTTAATAGCAGTGCTAGACGAAGCACCAGCTAACATTAAAATCAGTGTAGATGCTAACGGCGGTTGGAGTTTGACCAGCGCGATCGAAATGTGTCGCTGGCTGGAAAAATACAAGATAAATTATGTCGAACAGCCGCTTTCACCCGTCGCCGATATGGATGAATTCTCAGAACTGTACCGTCAATCGCCTCTGCCAATTTTTGCTGATGAAAGTTGCTTTAATAGTTCCGATATACCCAAGTTAGCGCACTGCGTCCACGGCATCAATATCAAAATGATGAAGTCAGGCGGATTGACAGAAGCTATGCGGATGATTCACACAGCAAAAGCCTGCAACTTGCAAGTAATGTTCGGCTGCTATTCAGATAGCGCGATCGCAAATACAGCAGCAGCACAACTTTCACCGCTAGCTGACTATTTGGATTTGGACAGTCACTTAAATTTATTAGACGATCCTTTCACCGGTGCGATCGTCGAAAATGGGTGTTTGCTGCCAAACGGGCGATCGGGATTGGGAGTGCGGCGAGTTGAGATTGTAGAATAGAAGTAAGTAGGTAGGCGTAAATAAACTTTACCATGTAACAGAATATCAAGCTATCATAAACTTTGCGATTGCTTTCCTTCGGCTCGCGAAAGCTAAAGTTTCACTCAGTGCGTCCAGGGCTTATATACTTTCAAGCTTCATCTACTTACAGTGAATCAATGAATAAAAACTATCCCATCCAAAATGGCAAAGTGGCTATCTTGTTCCACGAGGGAATTCTCGGCCCTTCCGGGAAAACAGGTTTAGCATTTTTGCGCTACAGCGAAGCACAAATTGTGGCAGTAATAGACCGCCAATGTGCAGGACAATCTTTACCTGAATTAACTGGCCTTGCTCAACAAGTACCGATAGTTGCTTCCGTTGCAGAAGCACTGCAATTTGCGCCGGATATTCTGCTAATTGGTATCGCTCCTTCCGGGGGTGTTTTGCCTGGGGAATGGCTGCCAGAAATTAATCAAGCGGTAGCAGCAGGTTTGTCAGTTGTCAACGGTTTGCACGCGAAACTTGCACCTTTGGTAACAGTTCCGTTAACCGAAAATCAATGGATTTGGGACGTGCGTCAGGAACCGAAATCTGTCGGTGCGATCGCCTCTGCTGCTGCTGCTAAATTAAGTTGTCGCCGCGTATTAACCGTCGGCACAGATATGAGCGTTGGCAAAATGTCAACCAGTCTGGAACTCAATCGCATTTGCTTACAGCGGGGTTTGCGTTCCCAATTTTTGGCAACCGGTCAAACGGGTTTAATGATTGGAAATGAAGGCATTCCTTTGGATGCAGTGCGAGTTGATTTTGCGGCTGGTGCTGTCGAACAAATGGTTATAAAATTGGGTTCTGAATGCGATATTCTGCACGTAGAAGGGCAAGGTTCGCTATTGCATCCGGGTTCGACGGCGACTCTGCCGCTGTTGCGGGGTTCGCAGCCAACTCACTTAATTTTAGCCCACAGAGCCGGACAAACTAGCATTCGCAATCACCCGCACGTATCGATTCCCAGGTTATCAAAAGTGGTCGAATTGTACGAAATGTTAGCTGCTGCTGCGGGTGCTTTTGCAGGGGGAAAAGTGAGCGCGATCGCCCTCAACACTCATCACTTAAATGAGGCAGATGCGCTGTTAGCAATAGCTGAAGTTCAAGCAGAAACGGGATTGCCTTGTACCGATGCGGTAAGGTTTGGCGCGGAGGTTTTGTGGGAGGCGATCGACAGTTGATATGCTACAATCAACACCAACCAGCAAATAGCTACATAAAACTATGACACAAAGCATTCAAGCAAAAACACTGACCATGCACGATGTCAAAACAAAATTTAACTTCCAACTTTGTGAAGACGAGCAATTCTTCCGGGAGTGGATTGACGATTTACCAGAAATTACTAATGAAGAAAAGCGATATCTAGACAAAGTAAAGGCTGGCTATACTAACAGTGCCGACCACTCCATGATAGAAGATACCGTGAAAATGGTGGTACTTGCTCCATTGCTCTTTTTAGCAGATTTATACCTGAATCCGTTTCATATAGAAGCAGAAAAATCGGTGGAACTTGTCACCGTGGATGAAGGTATACTTGTCAGAGGAAGTATTGATGTTCTGCTTTTAATTGAATCTTTTTGGGTTGTGGCGATCGAAGCGAAGCGAGCACAATATTCCGTTGAAGCTGGACTTCCTCAGTTACTATTTTATATGCTGAATGACCCCAGTCCAAAACAAGTAACCTTTGGTCTTCTGACAAATGGCAGCAGCTTTCGATTTATCAAAGTAACCAAACAAGGCACACCGCAGTATGCCGTATCTAAACTTTTCGATATTGGCAGTCCAGGCAACGAACTTTACGAAGTTTTTCGCATTTTGAAGCGGCTAGCTGGTATAATTTCCAGTGACAGCAGTTATACTTAAATACACCATCTGGAACTCGACTCTGAAAATAAGAATAAATTTACTAAAGCTCATTTTATGGAATCATAATGAATGAAAGTTTTTTTTCGTTGCCGTCTGAATGCACTATCCGCCCGGCCTCAGCTCAAGACATCAAATCAATTAGAAAGTTAGTGTGGAGCGCAAGACTCGATCCAACTCAGTTACGCTGGCAGCAATTCTGGGTAATCGAATGCGAGGGAAAATTGGCAGCTTGCGGGCAGTTGCGGAACTTTGCGGGCGCGCAAGAATTGGGCAGTTTGGTGGTGGCGAAAGATTGGCGCGATCGAGGTTTGGGAAGCTACCTCACAAAATATTTAATTCAACAAGCTACAGAACCGCTATATTTAGAATGTTTGGGAAAGCGGCTCGCATCATTTTATACTCGCTTTGGGTTCGTAGAAGTTTCCGTACAAGAATTGCCGCAGTCGCTTAAATTCAAGTTCGGTTTGTCTCAATTAGCTAAAACTTTATTCAGAATTCCTGTAACAATTATGCAGTATCAAGCAGGTTGTCTATAATTATGACTTTTATGAATTTAAGATTCTGAATTTATGAATGGATTTTAAGTTCGACCTGTTCAATAATTGAATAACAGGGTGCGATCGACCTGCATCGATCAAAAACTCGTACCGCCTCCTGATATCTGCGTAAGTCTCGATCGCCTATTTTCTATTTCTAAAGAGGTAGGTACAAATCAATATCGCATGGGGAGGGTGGGTAAGTTGCCAAGTTTACTTGCTTATATCATAGATGCGCTTACGGGCCCCTAATGGCGCACAGGGTGTCAGAAAACGAGTTTTTAGGGGTTTGGTGCGTAAGTCACCGACTAGATATGTATGGATATTCCGGATTGGGCGATCGAGACAGCGTAAGTTCATAATTCACTGTTCGCGGTAGTCCAGTTGGCTAAATTGGCACAGCTACACGCCTGATAGGTAGGTCAAAACCGTTGCAAAATCGTTGTTTGCAGGTTGGCGAGTGTCATGTGCCAGTACCAGACTCGGAAAGTGGACTGGCGATCGCCCCAAAGATATTCGACTCCTGGCAAATTAGTAAATGTAAAGCAAGTGAGTCACAACCCAATCAAAAAATTCAACCCAAAAATTCAACCCAAAAATAAAACATTTTCACAGCAGCAGTAATGCGGAATCAGTCAATCTCTAATGTAGCTAACAACATCTACCCTTGAGGCAAATCCCACCAACAGCTCAACAATGAAATCCTTAATTCAATACCTCGGAATTACTGGATTTATACTCCCCGCAACCGCTTCTCAAATCCCCTCAACATTTCAAAAATTCTTGGTCTTTTATCCTGATAGAATGACGGAAGGCAAGAACAATGAAATATCAAGGCAATCAATCAATCTCAACCGAGGAAATGCAGCCTCTCAAATAGCATAAACCGACAATTACACATCCATATATTTGAAAACAACAGGACTAAATATCATGTTCAACGTAGTAAAAGCTTTCGGCTCGATTTTCTCTACCCCAGGATACAGCGGCGCTAACAATATGCTCATCAAAAATTACGTCAACACCAATTTCCACTACTTCAACGAAGAAGCAGTCGTTGATGAATCGATTTACCCGAATCAAACAGGTCGCGTCCGCTTTCAAGGTAGCTGGTGGCCCGCACGTTGCGATCGCCAAATCACCCTCACACCGGGAGACACGGTTTATGTCATCGGCGTTGACAACATCACTCTGTTAGTTTCCCTCGCTCCCGCAGACTAAATCAGAGCATGAACGACCTGGTAATCAATTTCAACCAGGAAATGCTACTTTTCAAAGAGCATAAATAGGCGAGTAAAATTCAATATATATTAACACAAAAGGAGTCAAAAAATGTTCAACGTAATAAAAGCTTTCGGTTCAATTTTTTCTACTCACACCTACAGCACAGAAAACAATCTCTTAATGGATAACTACATCAACACCAATTTTAACTACTTCAACGAAGAAGCAGTCGTTGATGAATCGATTTACCCGAATCAAACAGGTCGCGTCCGCTTCCAAGGTAGCTGGTGGCCCGCACGGTGCGATGGCCAAATCACCCTCACACCGGGAGACACGGTTTATGTCATCGGCGTTGACAACATCACTCTGTTAGTTTCCCTCGCTCCTGCAGACTAAACTAGAAAGTAATCTCAACTTTTTCACTGTCAGAACCCCGACTTATTCAAGAAGTCGGGGTTCTGACTATTCTGTTTTTTAATGCCAATTTGGCGATCGCTTCCACTCCACACCTGACGCAAGACAGCAATATCTGCCTCTGTTTATTTGCCCGTAGAAATATGGCAGATAGCGTACTATAAAATGGCATTTTTGAGAGCTTGTTTGTTGAGGCGATCGCCAATTTGAGATTCGCTACTTTCTCCGCTGACTGCTGCTTGTTCTGATGCCTTTTTGCGCTTGTCGATTTCGGCCCTCGGCAACGACAATTTTTTCTCAATCTACTCGTTTAGCATTTAGCTTTTATCTATTTCACTCTCCTCATCTTTCTGCAACGCAGCCAAGATTTGAAAGCACAGCCGGAGCAGAAAGAGCAGAAATCCTGCTTGGGGATTGAGCCAGGTGGCAATACCCACTACGCTAAACTCGATTACTTTGAGCCATTTTTTCTTATTTGAACTCTTCATGTTGGTCATCTTCGTTGAAACTCTCAACAATCTGCCAAATGCAAGATAGGAGGCTGGTTTTAGATACGATCGCCTACCGCTCAGGTTATGTACAAGTTTGTTCAAGTTACGATCGCGTCGCTATAATTGGAGAAACCTGAAACCACTACATGACAGAACGTACCGGGCGATCTCTGAGGTTATCGCCAACTCAAGTGAAAAACGCGGACAACGCATTAACAAAATTTGGTAGCAAATCCGATTTGGCTGCTCAATTAAAGATGTCGCGTACTACCATCAACAAATTTTTCAAAGGTGAACCTGTTCAGCGCCAGCAGTTTCTTTGCATCTGCAAAAAGCTCAAACTGAAATGGGAACCCGATGATGAACTCGTTCAGCAGAAAGGTAAACCACCGAGTTCACTCTCAGATCCGCCTGCTGAGAGCGAGAAAGATGACATTGATGCGTTGGTTCAGCAGGTACGATCGCGCCTCCACGATGACATCCAACGGTTGCACGGCACCATGCCGCTTTGGGAAATCGATCGTTGCGTGCCGTTGGGTGACTTGTTTGTGGATGTCAATATTCTGGAGGAACTCAGTAGTAGTCGTAAATCGGAATTGGATGACTTGTGGCAGGACTTCAGCCAAAATCCCAGCTACCGCAGTTTGGATCGCATTGGTTTGGGCAAAGAGCTAAAAGGGGTATCAGGTTTAGAGGTGCTGGCAAAGAATGCGAACCTGATGGTAGTGGGCAAACCGGGTTCGGGAAAGACCACATATTTGCAGCGAGTGGTGATGGAGTGCAACGCAGGTAATTTACAAGCGCACCGGATTCCGGTTTTGATTAAACTGCGAGATTTTGTCGAGGATGGGCGTGAGGTTGCCTACTCGCTAGAGCGTTATCTAGAGCGGTGCTGGCGGTTATCGGATGCCGAAACTCAATTGGCGTTAGATCGAGGTCGGGCGCTGGTGCTGCTGGATGGGTTGGATGAAGTGACGGGAGAAGATGGGAAGAACATCGCCAAGGAAATCAAGCGGTTTGCTCGCACTTATCCGCAGGTGCAGGTAATTGTGACGTGTCGAACGCAGAGTCAGGAATCGCGGTTTGAGCGGTTTGATTATGTGGAGGTGGCGGATTTTAACGAGCCGCAGGTGCGGGCTTTTGCCCAACATTGGTATAAGGCGGTGATGGGCGAGGAGTCGGGGGGACTGGCAAAAGCCAAGGAGTTTCTCGGGCTGCTCTTTTTGGAGGAGAATAAGCCGATTCGGGAGTTAGCAATTACGCCGATTTTGCTGAGTTTGACTTGTGCGGTGTTTCACCACAAGGGAAAGTTTTACTCGAAGCGTTCCAAGCTTTATGAAGAAGGGTTGGAGTTATTGCTAGAGCAGTGGGACGAACGTAGGGGAATCGAGCGAGATGAAATTTATCGCGATTTGTCAGTAGAGCGAAAGCTAGAATTATTGAGCTTTCTGGCAGTGAAGAAGTTTGAAAAAGAGCAATATGTGCTATTTGAGCAGGCAGAAATTGAGGAGTATATTGCGGAGTTTTTGGGGATTGGGCAGCGGGATAGTCGGGCGGTGTTGAGGGCGATGGAAGCGCAGCATGGATTGTTGATTGAGCGCTCGCAAAAAATATGGTCTTTTTCGCATCTAACTTTTCAAGAATATTTAGTCGCTCTAAACTTTAGCTGCAAAGACAAGCGAGGAGAAGCATTGATCTGGTATCTTTATGAAAAAAAATGGGAACAAGTTATCCTACTGTTCTCTGAAAAAATATTTAATATCGATGATTTTGCTCTCTTACTAAAGTGCAGTATTGATGAATCGGTCTCTAGGTATGACAGATTACAGGTTCTTCTGAAGTGGATATCTCAAAAATCATCAAATACTTCTAGCTGCTATTCTAGAACAACTCTTCGTAGCTTTTATCTCAGCCTACTAACACTTATCAACACCATTGATGAATTAGAAGCCCCTGGGCTTTCAAACTGGTTCTTGGGAGATTTTAGCGCTCTCTTATCAAAATTGGATGACAGGATTGAGCTCCATGTTTATCACAACTCTGAAAATGGATTTTGGCTGGGTAATCCCTCTGGTTCTCTACAAGGAGAACCCGCCTTAGACCGAGACCTCTGCCATGCTCGTGCTCATGCTTCGCTCTTAGGGCGTGCTTTTCGTTTAGATGAGGTTAGGTATGCAGCAGAAAAGAATGACTGGATGTTGCACCAAAATGAGGAGGACTTTGAGTTCTTTCATAGTCTTGATGATGCTTGTTTCTATGAGATCGCAGAGGATCTATACAGAGCGAGAGAGTTTTGCGAGGAAAATGACTGGAAAAACTTAAGCTTGGAGCTATCTCAGCTCTACGAGCAAAGTCCTATAGGTATTTACGATAACTGGGAAGAATATCGGCAATGGTGTAGGGACGATAGTGAAGCTTGGGCAGATAAACTAAGGATATTTTCCATAAAATATCGTAAGATTGACTATCACTGGCAGCTAACAGAGCGAGACTGGTCTGTACTTTTGGCTTACATTTATGCAAATCGAATTTTAATTGATTGTCTTAAAGGTAACTCGGAAAAAATTAGTAAGCCTCTCGAACTATTTATTATGGAAACTCTTTTGATTCCCTACTCGGAACTTGAAGCTATAGCTGATGCGACAAAGGCAATCCCTTAAATTGAATAAAAACGCAAACATGAAAAAGCTGAGTAGGTAATTTGCTGGCAGAGAATTATAACGAGTGCGAGTATAAACGTTAATGCAAATTATCCTGGAATTCCCGATCGCCTCGGCGAACAACTGCAACAACTGGGCGATCGCCTCCCAGAAGCCATCGATCGCGCACTCCAGCAACTCACCCCCCCAGAGACGATCGCCAAATCGTCGAACTATTCGATCGCCATAAATCCAGCACTCTCTCCCAATCGGAAGCAGTCGAATTCGATCGATACTTGCTGCTAGAACCTTGGGTGCGCTTAACCAAAGCTCATGCTTGCAAACACTTACAGACAGCAGCATGAGTTATGTATCAGCCACTTTGCGTCAGTTAGTGACTCAACGCGCCCGATCGCAATGCGAGTATCGATCTAGAAAACATTGCTATTATCGATCGCCATAACTCGAGCGATACAATATACCTGAAAAAAGAACTTAAATATCCAGCGATACGTTCAGCATCTCTTATCTAATTTCGGCAGGGTTTATTTCAATAAATCGTGCCTTGAGTATGCTTAAATAAGTTGAGACACATACTAGCCATATTGAAACCAGTGAACTTTCAATCAGTCATTGCCACCTTAAACAAATTCTGGAGCGATCGAGGCTGCCTGATCGCCCAATCTTACGACACAGAAAAAGGTGCAGGAACCATGAATCCCCACACCTTTCTCAGAGCAATTGGCCCCGAACCTTGGTCAGTCGCCTACATCGAACCCTGTCGCCGCCCCACCGACGGACGCTACGGCGAAAATCCCAACCGCTTCCAACATTACTATCAATATCAAGTTTTAATTAAACCCTCTCCTCCCAACATCCAAGACATCTATTTAGACTCCCTCAGAGCATTAGGAATTCGCCCAGAAGACCACGATATTCGCTTCGTAGAAGACAACTGGGAATCGCCTACCCTCGGAGCTTGGGGCGTCGGCTGGGAAGTCTGGCTCGACGGCATGGAAATCACCCAATTTACCTACTTTCAACAGTGCGGTAGCATTGACTGTCGCCCCGTCTCCATTGAAATTACCTACGGACTAGAACGCCTAGCAATGTATCTCCAAGAAGTCGATGCGATGACGAAAATTCAGTGGAAAGATGGCATCACTTACGGCGACGTTCACCTGCAAGGAGAAATAGAACAGTGTACTTATAACTTTGAAGCTTCCAATCCGGAATTGCTGTTTACTTTATTTGGATTGTACGAGCAAGAAGCAGAACAATTGACAAAAAAAGGATTGGTTTTGCCTAGTCTTGATTATGTGTTAAAATGTTCTCACACTTTCAATTTACTCGATGCTAGAGGTGTGATTTCGGTAACTGAAAGAACTCGGTATATCACCAAAATTCGCAATTTGGCGCGGCGAGTGGCTCAGCTTTATTTGGAACAGCGCGAAAAGCTGGGTTTCCCTTTAGAAAAAGCTGTAAAAGTTTGAGTTTGAGTTGGATTGTGGGGCGGGCATCTTGCCTGCCTTAAGAACGGGCAAGATGCCCGTTCCACAAAGAGTGAGTTGGATTGGGGGGCGGGCATCTTGCCTGCCTTAAGAACGGGCAAGATGCCCGTTCCACGAAAGCCATATTTTTAATTAATTAAATGCCTAATTATTCTGAAAATAATACAGAAACAAATCCTCAACTGCGAATTGATAATGTTAGTTTAAAAACACCGATCGCCTCAAGTCATTTGTTGGAAAATATATCATTTCAGGTACACAAGGGATCTCGCGTGGCAATTGTTGGCCCTTCAGGTGCCGGCAAAACAACGCTGTTGCGGTTGCTAAATCGCCTCAGCACTCCCACCAGCGGCTCGATTTATCTGGAAAATACAGAATATCGCCAAATACCTGCGATCGAACTCCGCAGACAAATCACCCTCATCCTGCAAGAATCGAAGCTTTTGGGAATGTCGGTGCGAGAAGCATTGGCTTATCCTTTGAAGCTGCGCGGCGTAACTGCATCAAACATTGCTGAGAGAGTTAGCGGGGCGATCGAACAACTGCATATACCCCAAGAATGGCTCGATCGCAGCGAATTCCAGCTTTCCACAGGCCAAAAACAGCTAGTGGCGATCGCCCGCGGCATCATCCTGCAACCAAAAATCTTGCTTTTAGACGAGCCAACATCCGCCCTAGACGCAGGAAAAGCCGCCCACCTTTTGCAAGTATTGACACAGCTAACAAACGGCCAAACCACCATTGTAATGGTAAACCATCAATTAGAATTAGCCGAGCAATTTAGCACGCGAATTCTGCATTTACAGCGCGGAAAGCTCATCGAAGATTTGCCCTCTCATCAAATAAATTGGGTGCAACTGCGGCAAAATTTAATCCAAGCAGAAGCAGAAGCCGAACAAGAATGGTGAACAAGTTAAAAAATATTTTCTGCGACTAGATACGCGGTGTAAATCCCCAAACCTTCTTCTAAAGTTGCGCCTAAAGCTGCTTGAATCTCTCTGAGAGAAGCGTTGGTGATTTGTATGTCCCAAACTGCCATGAAAGCGCCGAGAATTGTTCCCATGACGCCGAGCCACGTTTTTCAGAGAAGGCGATCGCTCTGCTGTAGAATTCCACTTGTATTTGCCATTAGTTTAACCTCTGCTTGCGTAATTAATTTGGATGTTTTAACCGCAGAGGGCACAGAGGGCACAGAGAAAGAGAAGATAAGAGGGAAAGAGAGAAGTTTACAAATTGCTGAGGATTGCTAGAGATACAGTCAGATATTAGCTTTGGGAATCTTGTTTAATGTTGGCTTTTGTGCTTTTACACTAAATCCCTAGTGCGGAATTAAACCCATTTTTTGATAAAGTGGTCGGACTATGTTTTTTAAAGCTGGCAACTGTTTGGTAAAAACTATCGAGCCTAAAACACAAACTATACCTCCAATGATGACTGTATTGGGAGCGCCGATATAATTTGCCAATCCGCCGGCAACTAAATTCCCAAACGGTGTCACTCCAAAAAATGCCATCGTGTATATGCTCATCACTCTTCCGCGTTTGTCATCTTCCACAATTGTTTGCAAAAATGTGTTTCCTCCTGCAAATTGCAAAATGAAACCAAACCCCACGAACAACATCATGATTAAAGACAGCCACAAGACGTGGGACAAACCAAAACCTATCAGCCCGAGTCCCATAATTGCCGGTGAAATCGCAATCCATTTGCCGAGGCCAACTACACTTTTGCGCGAAATCAAATAAATCGCCCCCCCAAAGGCTCCGACTCCCGAAGCAGCCATCAAAAAGCCGAGGGTTTGTGCGTCGCCTTGCAGAACTTTGGTTGCAAAAATCGGGACTAAAACTGTGTGGGACATTCCCGCAAAACTTACTAATGCTAATAGCAGTAAAATTGCTCGAATCGGGGGAAACCCGAAGGCATAAACGAATCCTTCTTTTAATCTTTGTAAGGGTTTGGTATTAGTGGCGGCAATTTTACGGGCTTTGATCTTCATCGCTAATAAGCCTGCAATTACAGCGATGTAGCTGAGTCCGTCAATGAGAAAGCAATAACTTGGGCCGACTGTAGCTATTAGCAAACCTGCAATTGCTGGGCCGATTAATCTGGCGCCGTTGAACATGGAAGCGTTGAGGGCGATCGCATTTGCTAAATCTTCTTTCTTTTCCACGAGTTCGGGCACAAAAGCTTGCCGTGCGGGCGCGTCAAAGGCGTTAATTGCGCCTTGGAAGAAACTCAGTACCATGATCTGCCAAATGTTAACGACTCCCGTTAGCGCTAAAAATGCTAGCGCTAAGGATTGAACCATTGCTAATATTTGAGTGGCAATTATGACTCGGTGGCGGTTCCAGCGATCGATCAAAACTCCTGCAAAAGGCAGTAAAATTAATGTGGGAATTTGACTTGTAAATCCCACCACGCCGAGCATCCAAGGCGAATCGCTCAAATTGTACACAAGCCAAACAGTAGCGACTTGCGTCATCCAACTGCCAATCAGTGAGAGGCCTTGTCCTGCAAAAAACAGGCGATAATTTCTCGATCGCAGCGCGGGAGGAATTTGTATGGTTTTGATTTTTGCTAGTAGATTCATGCGAGATTACGGCTAGAGCAATCCTATTTGATTTGTAAACATTTTTTAGGGGTAGCACCCCTGGGCTTACCCCTAATTAGCGAAGGGCAACCATCGGGGGACTGCCCCTAGACTCTATTATTACGAATTATTGAGAATTGCGATATGAGCCGAAGGTTCTATTTTACAACTCCCGAAAACCCGGATTTGAGTATTGTTAGATTTTTGCCCGCAGCAAAACGATCGCAACAGTTAAATTTTTCTGTCGCGATCGCTTGATTAACGAGAAATTCCTTCCCCGAACTCTTCCCTCAATTAATGCTTAATAACCAAGTACCGAGGTAACGCAGCAAGGGAACGTCACCGGGGGTGCGGATGCGGACGTTGAAATGGTACATTCCGCCGGGAGATGGGTTTCTGACGTTGGAGAGTACAACCTCAACATTGTTGCCGGCGGCAATTGGTTCTGTGGGATAAATTTCTATGAAACGATTTTCTTTGTCCCAGATTACTTCTTGCAATTGGATTGTTTTGTCTTTGACGCGGACTTTAATGTCTTTTTGGTCGAATTCGCCTTTGTAGTAGTCTGGATAGGATATGTTCAGTTGGGCGATCGCCAAACTTACTTTTTTGGAAGGAATTCGCAGCCGATATCTATCGCCACTCATCCCGGCTGTACCGTAATCCAAGCGATAGTTTAATTGGTTGCCGCGATCGGGGCCGCCGAAAATCGTCAATCCTGGCATGGACTGGGCTAAACTGATGGCGGGCAACCCAGTCAGCAAGCAACTTGTCACCGCTAATGCTGAAAATAATCGTCTCATAATCACTCCTCTTACCAAAATTACGATGGAACCTTAAATATTTACTGCGGGCAATTTGCTATGAATGTCTTTAATATACCGACTGTCTCGGCTATTCGATCGGCAGGAGCGATCGCTGGCTGGCTGAGGTCAATTATTTTTTGGGTAATTTGGGTAATACTGACAACAGACATTTAAACTACAGAATTACTCAGCAGTAAAGTGTATCATACCCTGACGCAAATTTCACAGTTTAGCGGAGTTCAATCTATAAAAGAAGTTAAAGAAGCGGCCCTCCTTGTGGCGATCGGCTTTACTATCAACGTGAGAAGTAAGCCAGCGATTGAAATCGCGCCTACACTTGCCTCTCCTGGGCCTCCGCAGACTGGGAAATTGGAGCCAGCCAGCGATTGAAATCGCGCCTACACTTGCCTCTCGTCCGCCAAGGCGGACTGGGAAATTTGAGTTTCAACCTGCGAAGGCAGGTTTTGTCTATGTAGACGCGGTTTCAACCGCCCTGTCTATGTCTGTCGATATCTGTCTATGTCAACGTGGTTGAAACCCCCAGACAAGGGTTAACTAGAATCAAGGAGAGTTCATGAAATTAGCGATCGCAAAAGAAATAGCAGCAGGGGAACGCCGGGTGGCTTTAGTACCCGACGCTGTAGCCCGATTAGTCAAACAGGGCGTCGAAGTTTGGGTTGAGGCCGGTGCCGGCGCACAATCCTTTTTCTCGGATCTTGCTTACGAAGAAGCGGGAGCTCAGGTTGTCGCCGATACCGCTAGGCTGTGGGGCGAAGCCGATGTCGTCGTGAAAATCGGGGCCCTGCAAGAATCAGAAGTTCATCAACTCCGGGAAGGAGGCGTTTTCATCGGATTTTTGAATCCTCTGGGAGATCCAGCTTTAGTGCAGCGTTTAGCCGATCGCAAAGTAACGGCATTCAGCATGGAAATGATCCCGCGCACCAGCCGCGCTCAAAGCATGGATGCGCTGTCATCTCAGGGTAACGTCGCCGGTTACAAAGCGGTACTGATCGCAGCCGCAGCTTTGCCAAAGTATTTTCCGATGCTGACAACGGCGGCGGGTACAATTCGCCCCGCGAAAGTATTGGTAATGGGTGTGGGCGTTGCTGGCTTACAGGCGATCGCCACGGCGCGTCGTTTGGGTGCGGTAGTCGAAGCCTTCGACATCCGCCCGGAAACAAAAGAACAAGTGCAAAGTTTGGGCGCTAAATTCCTTGATGTCGAACTCAAGGAAGAAACCGTCGCCGCCGGAGGCTACGCTAAAGAATTATCAGAAGCCGCCAAAGAATACACCCGCCAAGTGCTCACCCAACACGTCAGCGCTTCCGATGCAGTTATTACAACGGCTCAAGTTCCTGGCAGAAAAGCACCTATTTTAGTTACTAGAGAAATGGTTTCTCAAATGAAGCCCGGATCGGTAATTGTTGACCTCGCGGGCGAACAAGGCGGCAATTGCGAATGCACGGAAGCGGGGAAAGATGTTGAATGGAACGGCGTTAATGTCATCGGGCCGATTAATGTGCCTTCGTCGATGCCGGTACACGCTAGCGAAACTTACTCGAAGAATATCTCCTCTTTACTTCAGTTGATGGTGAAAGATAAGGAACTCAATTTGAATTTTGAAGACGATATCATTGCTGGTGCTTGTGTTGCCCGCGACGGTGAAATTAGCAACCAGCGAGTTCGCGATGCTTTGGCAGCTCAGGCTTCAGCAGTCAGTTAGATTCTGTCGTTATGAGGCAAAGTCCGGCAAGGGTTGAAACCCCTGCCTCAAAGCTCAAGTCCTCTTAAGAGGACTGAAGAACTGATTAAATATCTCCCAAAAAGGCTTTTTTTGTTTGGTGACTAGGGCCAGATCCCCCTAGCCCCCCTTCTTAAGGGGGGAACAAGAAGTATTCAAAGTCCCCCTTCTTAAGGGGGATTTAGGGGGATCGAGACTCGGCAACAAACGAGAGATATAAAGGACTTTAGCGTTAATTTCACACCAATTTCCAATTACCAATTACCAATTGTTATGGCAGAAGGATTGATTGCAGGTTTAGTGGTGTTTACTCTGGCGTCGTTTGTGGGATTTGAAGTAATTAATAAAGTCCCACCGACGCTGCACACACCTTTGATGTCGGGATCGAATGCGATTTCGGGAATTGCGGTTTTAGGTGCAATTCTGATTTCTGGCCAAGGCAATGTGACTGTTACTTCGATTTTGGGGACGATCGCGATCGCCCTGGCCACAATTAACGTTGTCGCCGGTTTCTTAGTAACCGATCGAATGCTGCAAATGTTCAAGAAAAAAGAGGTTAAAGCGTGAGCGATTTTCTGCCCAGTGGCATTCAACTAGGTTATTTAGTTGCCGCATCTTTGTTTATTATCGGTTTGAAACAGTTGGGTTCTCCTGCAACCGCGCGTCAAGGGAATGTGTTAGCTGCGATCGGGATGTTAATTGCGATCGTCGGTACTTTGCTGGAAAAGCAAGTAGTCAGCTACGAATTGATTGCTGTCGGAATTATCGTCGGTTCCATTTTGGGAACGATTATGGCGAATACCGTGGCGATGACGGATATGCCGCAGATGGTGGGTTTGCTTAACGGTTTCGGGGGCGCCGCTTCTGCACTCGTTGCTGTGGGCGAATTCTGGCGCTATCTCAGCATCCCGGAATCGCCTGCGCCTGATGCGACAATCACGATCCTTTTGGGTGTGTTGATTGGCGGAATTACTTTCACTGGTAGCCTTGTGGCGTTTGCGAAACTGCAAGAATTGCTACCGGGTGCGCCAATGACGTTTCCGCTGCAACAGCCGTTTAATGCCATGCTGGCGATCGCACTTTTAGCCGGCAGTGGTTATATGCTGACGAACCCGGAAAATGTGCCGGTATTCCTCGGTTTGGTGGCGATTTCAAATATTCTGGGAATCATGTTTGTGCTCCCGATTGGCGGCGGCGATATGCCGGTGGTGGTGTCGCTGCTTAACTCTTATTCGGGGATTGCGGCGAGTGTGGCTGGGTTCATTTTGATGAACAATATGCTGATTATCGCTGGTGCATTGGTGGGCGCGTCGGGGATTATTTTGACGCAAATCATGTGCAAGGGGATGAATCGATCGCTTTCTAGTGTGCTGTTTAGCGCGTTTGGTAGCGGTGGCGGTAGTGCTGCGGCTGCTGCTGGGGCTGCTGGTGCTACTGACAAAACTGTTCGCAGCATCAATCTCGAAGAAAGTGCGATGATGTTGGGTTATGCGCGATCGGTTGTAATTATTCCCGGTTACGGAATGGCTGTAGCGCAAGCACAGCACGCCGTGCGCGAGTTAGCCGACGGTTTGGAAAAAATGGGTGTTGACGTGAAATACGCGATTCACCCGGTGGCTGGGCGGATGCCTGGGCACATGAATGTGCTGTTGGCGGAAGCAAACGTGCCTTATCCGCAGTTGTACGATATGGACGACATCAATCCGCAGTTTGAAGAAACGGATGTGGCGTTGGTGATTGGTGCGAATGATGTGGTGAATCCGGCGGCGCGTCACGATACGGCGAGCCCGATTTATGGGATGCCGATTTTGGAGGTTGATAAGGCCAAGCATACGATCGTGATTAAGCGCGGGATGAGTGCTGGTTTTTCCGGTGTAGATAATGAGTTGTTCTACAAGGATAAGACGATGATGTTGTTTGGTAGCGCTAAGGATGTGGTTGCCAAATTGGTTTCTGAGGTGAAGCAGTTGTAGGATTTTTTAACCGTAGATGAACGCGGATTAACGCGGATGATTAAACCCGGTTTCTTGGAGAAACCGGGTTTTTGTTGGGGTTTTGTTTTGATATCAATATTCTTCAGTCTCAAGCGAGAGGGACTTCGTTTTACAAGAAGCGATTGAAATCGCCGAGTCTTATAAGCTAATAGTTTGTATGTAGCCGATTCTTGACTTCAGAAGGATCTGCTGTCTCAAAAAATAGTTCTAGCGCTTCGATGAGATTTTGTCGCGCTTCTTCTATATTGTCACCTTGGCTGGCCATATCAAGTTCTGGGCAAAGGGATATATATCCGTCACCTTCTCGTTCAATAATTACTGTAAACTGTTGTGTTGACTTCATAGGAGATTGGATTGTAGGATATATAGAGGGTTGTAGTGGCTAAATAAATGAATAAGTATGCTCAAGAAATCAGAGATATACAAGCTTGTAAATGAATACATTGGAGTTTACAATGGATATATGCGTGACTTTTCTTACAAAAGTCACTACGAGTTTTATCCTTACTACTGCGACTTGGAGATTAACGTCAAAGATTATGAACCTGGCACTACAAGAGAAAAGTTCATTCGCATACTTGAAGAGGCAAGCCCGCTAGTTCAAGCTAAAATTCTAAGAGGCGTATTCAAAAAGTATCCTCTTGGATACTTTGAGGAAAAAGAGAGAGAGACAAAGCAATTAATTTACGACGAGTATCAAGGAATCATAGCAAGACTCGAATTTTCAGTGCCGGGTGTTAGCAGTGAGGTAAAAAACCTGATATTCGCGGCAAAGGGACCTAAGCATGAAATTGTCTTAGGTGATGCAATCAGGAATGAGATTAAGATTGTCAAAAATCAAGAATACTGTCTCGTATATGATAGACCACTTGTTGAAGAAGGGCTTCTATGGGAAGAGTTAGTAGACTGGTGGCGAGACCAAGAAGAACTCCATAATCTGACACGTTCTGATCAGCGTCATAACCTATTCGAGCGACTCAAAACCTCTCTGGGGGACAATCACCCAGAAAATATTTTACTTGACACGTACTACAGCTATTTTTGGGAAAAATTGAAAGAAAAACTACCAGCACTAATTCCTCAAGTGTACTTGCATTATGACCCCTATACATCGAAACAGCTCAAAGGTGTAAAACGATTAAGCCGAGAAAGAATGGATTTCCTGCTTCTTCTTCCTTACAGAAAAAACATTGTAATTGAAATAGATGGGAAGCAACACTATTCCAAAAATGACAAAGCCAACCCTCAACTATATGCAGAAATGGTTGCAGAAGATAGACGCTTAAGACTGGCAGGCTATGAATTATACAGGTTTGGTGGTTATGAGTTTTTGGATGATGCAAAGGCAAAACAAACGGTGGAAAACTTCTTTGACGACCTATTTAAGTTACACTCCATTCTCTAGGTATTAAAAAAACTCCCGCAGTGTGCGGAGGCGATGCTTGTATGGGCAAGAAGGAGGATACCAGTTTGGTCTTGGGTGTATGATCCTTCTGGGTGCAAATGATGTGCAAATTTTGCAATAATTTCCTCATTTGAATGCAGCAGATTTGGCGAATGCTTGGGCTTATGCTGAGGCACACCCAGAGGAAATTGAAGCTGCGATCGCTAGAAATGAGGAAGCCTAAAACATGGCGCGACTTTGCTATAATCTAGATAAAATAGATTCCGGCGCTCGCATTTATGACTATACAAGAATTAGAAACTCAAATCTCAACCTTAAATTCAGGCGATAAAGCAGCGGTTATAGAAATTTTACTTCAAACCTTAAGCACTGGTTCTCTAGGCATTAAAAAAACTCCTGGTGTGTGCGGCGGCGATGCTTGTATCGGCAATACTCGCATACCAGTTTGGGTACTTGTGGGTTATCGCCGTCTCGGATCTAGCGATGCTGAACTTTTGAAGTGCTATCCTCATTTGACTGCGGCTGATTTAGTCAATGCTTGGGCTTATGCTGATGCTTACCCAGAAGAAATTGAAACAGCAATCAGAGAAAATGAGGCTGCTTAAAACAAGGCGCGAATTTGCCATAACCAGACTTACGGACTCCGACAAAGAAACCGGGTTTTTAGCGAATCAGTCTGCAGCAACGAAGTATTTTATTAAAAAACCCGGTTTCTGGGCCGCCATGCGTAAGTCCTTATAAATAAATCCCCCATTGCTCCCCAGATTAGGTAAAATTATTGGCGTGTCAGAGGATAAACTATATGCGCTTGGTTAAATATATTGCGATCGCCATTATCAATGGTTTCGGTGTCGTCATCGGTATTATTTGGGTTGCAGTCCCCACAACAGTGGCTCAACCTTCCCTAAACTACCAACTCGCAATCTCTGGGCGACAGCCAGAGGCCGAAACTCCGCAATCCCTTTCCGAACTCTACAAATTGCGCGATCGGCTCAAAGTACAATTAGATAACCTTGCCAAAACTCCCGACAGCGCCCCGTTTCCGGCAGAAGTTTGGAAATCAGCAATCCACCGCCAGCAATCCCAAACTCTGACGCAGCAACTCCAAAACGTTCAAAGTCAGATTCAAATAGAAGAAAGAGCCAAATATAATTGGGACGATGCTGCTAAATTAGCGGCCCAAGCAGTCTTAATTGGACGCACTTCTAATCCTTCTTCTGCTACTTGGGAACAGTCCCAGCGGATGTGGCAGTTGGCTATCAATACACTGCGACTCATTCCTCACGAATCTTTTTTGGCCGATCGGGCGATCGACAAAACCATCGAATACCAAGGAAACCTCAGTGTCGCTACCTATCAGATGCAAGTTGCACGTTCTGTGGAGAAAGTTAGAGCTGAGGAAGAACAGATAAGAGAGCGAGCCCGCAAAGAGCAAGAGAAAAAAGAATTTGCTCGTCGAGAAAGAGAGAGAAAAGAGCAAGAGAAAAAAGACCGGGCTAGAAAAGAACTTGAAAGGCAAGAATTCCAAAGGCAAGAATTAGCCAGGAAAGAGCTTGAAAGGCAAGAATCAGCCAGGAAAGAACTTGAGAGGCAAGAATTCCAAAGGCAAGAGTTAGCCAGGAAAGAACTTGAAAGGCAAGAATTCCAAAGGCAAGAGTTAGCCAGACAAGAACTTGAAAGGCAAGAAGCAGCCAGACAAGAACTTGAAAGACAAGAACTTGAAAGGCAAGAGTTAGCCAGAAAAGAAGTTGAAAGACAAGAACTTGAAAGGCAAGAGTTAGCCAGACAAGAACTTGAAAGACAAGAGTTAGCCAGACAAGAATTAGCCAGACAAGAACTTGAAAGACAAGAGTTAGAGAGAAATCAGCAAGCAACTTCTCAACCCACTCCTGAACCAACTGCAACACCAACTTCCGCCCCAGTTACGCCGGCTGCATCCCCGCCGAACTTTTTGTTTGTGGGAGATACTAACAGAGATGGCCAAATTAACGAGCAAGACGACGCCGGAAAAGAACAATGGTCTTTGTCCAAGGGCGCGCTAATTTCATTTAACGATCGCAATAACGATCGCGGCAAGATACCGACTTGGAAACAAACCAAAGTTAGCGCTCCTCGCCGTGCAGCAATGCTTTCTCAAGTTAACTTAACACTGTCTGAAAACTTCAAAACCTCTCAATTATTTATCACTGCTGACAGCATTGCTAGCCCTCACATCAGCGTTTTTCAGAAGACGGGCGACGGCTGGCAACCTGTAGATATATCCGGTGCTAAACCTCTAGTTTTTAGCAAGAATATTGTTTTAGGTGTGGAAGCAAAACAATTTGCCGATCGCAATTGGAACGGCACTGTTAATCTCAAAGCAACTGCCCAAAACAACGGTCAAGAAATCGCCTCCACAACAATCCAAATGGGCGTTAGTCCTTGGATGATAGCGCCCAATACAGCACCAGTAACCGAAGTTCAGGTCAGCGACAGAGGCGCGGTAAACAGCGAATTTATCTCGCAACTAAAACGAGCAGTAGAACCCACGGGCGCTAAAGTAAAAATTCTCCAGGGCGATCGCACTTGGATGCAAGATACCCAGAAAAACGGATACGTTCAACTCCCCGAAAAATCGGACATACGCCAGTTTAATGTCACCCTAAAAAGCAATAGCGAACCAGAGAAAAACCCGCCTGTTAAATCAACTCAAGACCGGGATTTGAAAGTATTTAAAATTGGCAATCCTCGTTCTTTAGATCCTGTAAGTCAGTGGTCTGACGGATACGGCAATTTGCAGGTGACACCGCCGATTCCAGGACACCCAATGGGTCGAGTTTATTACGGGAATTCTGGAAATGCTAGTTTTAATCCAGAGGTACTTGATTTTATTCAAGCTCAGAGAATTCAAGGGCCGCCAGTGGATATTGATACTTCTTGGCTTCTGACTCGCCAAGTCGATGAAATTATCAATTTTATTCCCACTCAAACTCCCGGACGATATGTAATGGCGATCGCCAGTCCTGAAGCCGGAGTTAAGCTATTGGAAGATTTGGAGGGAAGAGGTTACGGCGATGTGACGCTCAATCGTGGTTTGAGCACTCAAACAACTGTCAGCGCCGCCTTGAAAAACCGTGCTTTAATTCAACACAATCTCTATTTGCAAAATCAGAAACTTAATCCGATTATAGAGAAGTTGAAAAGAGAGTTTTTACTCGGAGACGACCAAATTATTCAAGTTCCGGTGATGTTTGGCTACAGCGGTTATGCTTGGTGGCCAAATATGGTCAATTCGGTGCCTGTTAACGGCAAGTTGTTAGTTTCAAATCCGCGCGGGCCAATGATTGAGGGTGTAGATTACACTCAGGAAAGATTGCGCCAACTGCTGCTTCCTGCTGGCGTCAGCGTTAGTTTTCTGGATGACAGGTATTATCAAGAATTGAAAGGAAACGTGCAGTCGGCGACGAATACTGTGAGGAAGCCAGAAGAGCGGCCTTTTTGGCAGTCTTTGCCTAATAATGGAGCCCCGTAGTAATTTGCGATCGCAATTTGTACTTAATATTTACGGAAAATTGGTAAATTGCGATCGCCCCAGCAGATATATTTCTCGATAGACACGGACGGCATTTTCTCAAGAGCCGTGCCGTATGGGTGCTGTGCAGGCGATCGCACCAGTAACGTAAAATGTCTAAAAGCGGTCTTTGTAAAATAAATTTAGCCCCATGAGCGACGAACAGGAAAAAAAACAACTTTTGACTCAGCAACCGGAAACAATTTCCACTGCCACTGATGAGTTCGATCGCAGTGAAATTGCCCGTGGCGATGCAGCTTCAGCATCAGTAGAAACTCCCGCAGAAATTGTCGCGCCCGAAGATATTTCAACCCCCATCCACGAAGCCGAAACAATTCCCATTGCCGCCGATAGCGCGCCGACAACAACTCAACTTGCAAGTTATCCGCCTCCAACAATTCCAACTGCCAACCCCGAACCAAAACCAGCTCGATCCTGGCAAATCTTAGCAGTTTTTCTCAGCGGAATGTTAGTCGGTTCCGTCCTTAGTGTCGGCAGTTTGCTAGCGTGGAGAATGTATCAGGAAAGAGCGAACCTTCAAATCAAACTACCCGCTGACGTACCCCTCCCCGAAAGCCCTCCGCCTGTCGCAACAGCGCCCGCCAACCGCCGGCCCGGACTTCCCCCAGCACCTAGAACTCGACTGCCCGCCACAATCTATCCGTCGCCCAGCCCCACTCAAATACCCTCTCTGTCTGGCGTTCCGCAACTTGCTTCCCCGTTGCCTTCTCCTTTGCCTTCTCCTTTGCCTTCTCCTTTGCCTTCTCCTTTGCCTTCTCCTTCTCCCGCTGCGGTTGAAACCCCTGTAACCGAGCGAGTTTACTTTCAAGCTGGTGCTACGGGAACTACCCTGAGCAATAGTTTGCGAGCCAACATATCCAGGCGCTACTTACTAGAGTGCAATAGCGGCCAAAGCATGACAATAAATGTTCAAGAAGGTCAAGTTAGCGCCACAATTATTGCTCCTAACGGTGAAAATTTAGGTACTGCTGACAGCACAGGTCAGTGGCAAGCTCAACTAGCCAGTAGCGGCGATTATACTATTGAAATTTCAGGCGATCGCCAAGCAAACTACCAAGTTAAAATTGAAGTCAAATAGCAACTATAATTGTATCAGGGGGTAGTTACAAAATACATAAAGTCCCCCTGTAGCTAATTACAAATTACAAATTACTTATTACCAATGATCGCACAAGTATCTGAAAACATCTACGAAGCAAAAACTCAAGAAATTGCCCAAGAAATTTTGCGGGTAACTCAAGAGAAAAAGCGCTCTTTTTTCGGTCAACTCCAAGACCAAATGCGCTGGGACGACAAACTGATGGATTGGGCGATGGCCAGCCCCGGACTGCGGGTGCAGTTGTTTCGATTTATTGACTGTTTGCCTGCTCTCCGCAGCAGACCGGAAATTGCCCGCCACTTGCAAGAATACCTGACCGCCCAAGAGGTAGAATTGCCCGAAGCATTGAAAAAATTGCTCAACTTTGCTAGCCCGGATTCGGTTCCGGGTCAATTGGCTGCGACGACGGTGGCGCCTGCTGTGGAAACTTTGGCGCACAAGTATATTTCTGGGGAAAATATCAAGCAGGTAATTAAAACCTTAGAGCGACTTCGCAAAGATAAAATGGGTTTTACAGTTGACCTTTTGGGGGAAGCTGTCATTACTGAAACTGAGGCGCAAATTTATCTTAACCGCTATTTGGAATTGATGGAGGAACTCGCAAATGCAGCGAAGAATTGGTCACAGGTAGATGCAATTGACAAAGCTGACGGCGAAACTCTGCCGCGAGTGCAAGTATCCGTAAAATTAACAGCTTTTTATTCTCAGTTTGACCCCTTGGATGCTAAAGGTAGCGAGGAGAAAGTCAGCGAAAGAATTCGCCTGTTGCTGCGCCGCGCGAAGGAGTTGGGAGCGGCTGTTCATTTTGACATGGAACAGTATGCTTACAAGAGTTTAACTCTGAGCATTCTCAAAGACTTATTGTTAGAAGAAGAGTTTCGCAGTCGCACGGATATCGGAATTACATTGCAAGCATATTTGCGCGACAGTGCTCAAGATTTGCAAGGTCTTATTGCGTGGGCAAAAAAACGCGGAAATCCGGTAACTGTGCGACTGGTAAAAGGCGCTTACTGGGATCAGGAAACTATCAAAGCGATGCAGAAAGATTGGCCACAGCCGGTCTACAATGACAAAGTTACTACCGATGCAAATTTCGAGCAGATGACGCAGTTGCTGCTAGAAAATCACGAATATTTGTATGCAGCTATTGGCAGTCATAACGTGCGATCGCAAGCGAGGGCGATCGCCATTGCCGAAACTCTCAATATACCGCGCCGCCGCTTTGAAATGCAAGTGCTGTATGGCATGGGCGACAAATTGGCTAAGCTTTTGGTCGATCGGGGTTATCGCGTTCGAGTCTACTGCCCCTACGGCGACTTGCTGCCGGGAATGGCTTATTTGATCCGCCGTTTGCTGGAAAATACCGCCAACAGTTCTTTCATCCGGCAAAGTTCCGAAGAAATGCCGATCGAACAATTGTTAGCCGCGCCCGTTGCTAACGGAAATGACCAGCTAGTTTACAGCAAAGTATTTCCTAACGTTGCCGATACCGACTACGCCAATACCAAATTGCGGGAACAAGCAGAAACAGCCATCAAATCAGTGCGCGCCAACTTAGGCAAAACCTATTTACCCCTAATCAATGGCGAGTACCAAAATACTGAAGCAACAGTTAACTCCCTCAACCCTTCCAATCCCACAGAAGTAGTCGGCAAAATCGGATTGCTTTCCGAAGAACAAGCAAAACAAGCCCTTGAAGCAGCAAAATCAGCCTCCACCAGTTGGCGAAAAACCCCCGTTCGCCAGCGCGCCGGCGTCCTCCGCAAAGCCGCAGAGTTGATGGAACAGCGGCGGCACGAACTGTCAGCTTGGATGGTGTTTGAAGTCGGCAAACCTGTCAGAGAATGCGATGCCGAAGTCTCCGAAGCTATAGATTTTTGTCGCTACTACGCCGACGAAATGGAACGGTTAGACCAAGGAAAAAATTACGATATTCCCGGAGAAACTAACCGTTATAGCTATCAGCCACGTGGCATTTCTTTAATCATTTCGCCTTGGAATTTCCCACTCGCAATTCCCGTTGGCATGACAGTTGCATCGCTGGTTGCAGGTAATTGTACTTTGCTCAAACCTGCGGAGGTTTCCTCAGTAATTGCAGCAAAAATCACAGAAATTTTGCTGGAAGCTGGAATCCCCAAAGGCGTATTTCAATACGTGCCTTGCAAAGGTTCAACCGTCGGCGCTTACATGGTGAAACATCCTGACGTTCACATGATTACTTTCACCGGTTCTCAGGAAGTGGGCTGTCAGATTTATGCCGATGCTGCGATTTTGCAGCCGGGACAAAAACACCTGAAACGAGTAATTGCTGAAATGGGCGGAAAGAATGCAATTATTGTCGATGAAAGTGCGGATTTAGACCAAGCAGTTGCAGGCGTAGTTTATTCGGCATTTGGATATAGTGGCCAAAAATGTTCCGCTTGTTCGCGAGTAATTGTGGTCGAATCGGTGTACGATAATTTTGTGGCAAGATTGGTAGAAGCGACGCGATCGCTCAATGTCGGCCCCGCAGAAAATCCCGGCACTCAAGTTGGCCCTGTGATCGATGCAAATGCCCATTCGCGCATCCGCGAATACATCGAAACAGGCCGCGCCGAAGCTAAAATAGCTTTAGAAATGCCGGCACCGGAAACCGGTTATTTTGTCGGCCCAGTCATTGTTACGGAAGTATCGCCCACAGCAACTCTCGCCCAAGAAGAAATTTTCGGCCCAGTTTTGTCGGTGATGCGGGCAAAAAATTTCAGCGAAGCTATTGTTATTGCTAACGGCACAAATTTTGCTTTAACCGGCGGATTGTATTCTCGCACGCCTTCGCATATCGATCGAGCCGCATCCGATTTTGAAGTCGGGAACCTGTACATCAATCGCGGAATTACCGGCGCTGTGGTATCGCGGCAACCTTTTGGAGGATTCAAACTTTCGGGAGTTGGTTCTAAAGCGGGTGGCCCGGATTATTTGCTGCAATTCCTCGAACCCCGCACCATAACCGAAAATATTCAGCGGCAGGGTTTTGCGCCGATTGAAGGAGTGGATGATTAATCATTCCTTTGTTCGTAGTGAGGACTGAAGTCCTCTCTCTGGCTGTTAAGTTAGTAGGGTGCGCCTAGCGCACCTTACGGCTGGGGTAACAGAAAAAATTTGTGCGAGATTAGCTAGTTATAAAATGGAATCTACGAAAGATCGCGATCGACTAAATTCTCACAACCCTTCACTTGACAAGTGGCTGCGATTTTTAATTATCGCCGTATTAGTCATCGGTATTTTATTTCGATTCGCAAATCTCGATCGCAAATTTTACTGGATCGACGAAACATATACTTCTTTGAGAGTTTCGGGCTACACCGAAGCCGAAATTATCAAACAAATTTCGTACCAGAAAATAACCTCGCCTGCGGATTTACAAAAATATCAGCAGATAAATTCCGAAAAAACTTTAAGCGATACCCTGAATTCTTTAGCAACCGAAGACCCCCAACACCCGCCGCTGTATTACGTACTAGCGCGATATTGGGCGCAATGGTTCGGTAGTTCCGTTGCCGCAATGAGAAGTTTGGCCGCCGTGATTAGCCTGCTAGTATTTCCCGCAATTTATTGGCTGGCTTGGGAGTTATTTGAATCTTCAGCAGTAGCGTGGATGGCGATCGCAATTTTCGCAATTTCTCCCTACCACATCCTATTTGCCCAAGAAGCAAGACAGTACAGTTTGTGGACGGTAACTACTATTTTATCCAGTGCAGCCTTGCTGCGAGCAATGCGCTCTGGGGAAAATCAAAATGCTGTCCCCCTCGTTCTTTCCTGGGCACTTTATGCAGGCACAACAACACTGGGATTCTACACCCACTTGTTATTTGTCTGCGTCGCTGCCGCCCACGCAATCTACGTCGCAGTTATTGCCAACTGGCGGGATGTGAAAACATTCATTTCCTATTATGTAGCATCTTTAATTGCATTGAGTGGCTTCATGCCTTCCCTGGTAAATACTGTAGAAAACTTCAATCAAGTTAGAAGCACAACAGTATGGGCGGAACAAACAAATTACTTAAGATTAGTGAGCAGGTGGGTTGGTTCCCTCAGCATAGCATTTTTTGATATAGGCATTGATGGAACTGCCAACGCCACACAACTAGCCTTGCTAATTCCAGTTGGTATCATGATTTTAGCTTTGGTCGGCTATGCCCTTTATTTTCTGTGCCGAAAAACCCCAAAGCGAGTGTGGTTAATTGTATTATTATTAATTGCAACAACTGCTTTGTTTTTAGCAGTACCTGATATAATAAAAGGTGGAAGACGATCGGGAAATCCGCGATATTTAGTTCCTTGTTATGTGGGAATTCAGCTAGCAGTGGCTTACCTGCTGTCTACGAAAATTAGTAACAATTTGGAGAAGTTTAAACAGCACAAACTGTGGAAAATAGTTATAGTTGCAGTTTTTTCCGCAGGTATTATATCCGGTGGAGTTAGTTCTCAAGCAGACATTTGGTGGAATAAAGGCAGCGGTTGGTTGCGTGCCTTGGAAGTAGCCACGACTATCAATTCTGCCAGCAATCCCCTGATAATCAGCGATACCAACATTGCATACCTCATGCCTTTAAGTTATCACCTGCAACCAAAAGTAAAACTGCTAATAGAACCCCGCTGTTACACTTCTTGCTACAAAAATCGAGAATTGGCAAAGAAAAAACCCCAACCCCCGCAAGTTCCCGGCGGTTTCAGTGAGTTGTTTTTATACAGACCCTCCTCAAATTTGCGATCGGCAATTGAGCAACAAAACTATCAAATAGAGCCGGCTGACGCTAATGTTGAGCTTAATCTCTGGAAACTTACCAAAAAATAACCTAAAATTTTTCGGCAAAAAATGTCTGATTCACCGAGACAGACTGCCGAAAAAGAGGTGTTTGGAAGTATGTCGCAAGTATAGTTCAATAGGGTTGCTTTTCGCGTTAAGCTAGAAGTTAAGCATCCAAAAATAAGATCACAAATCTCAAATGACAGTCACTGAAACCTCGAATATTCGCAAACTGCTGTGCGATCCAGACTTAGGGCTGATCCCTCACCTAGAAAAGTGCCTGAAAGATTTGCACTCATCTGCGATCGCCAGTGGAGAGAAATTCAAGGTAGAACCTTACGATATAGAGTTCAAAAGCTGCCACACCCAGAAGCATCCCAACGACCAAAAACCCCTCGTCACCCAGTCAGTGTTAATCAAAGTTCCCCTGACTGGGAAAGTTCAAGACAAGATGCACCTATATCTGATCGCAACCGAGTTGCAAAACCAAATCGACTTCAAAATTATCGACTGGAGTGCCTTAGAACGCCGCCAATACGACATTCAGGGCATCCCATTAAAACAGCCGATCACCAAAATAGACGGCGAGATGAATTACGAGTTAGTATTCGATCGACCCAACTACTGCTGCATCACTCTCTGCCGCCAATTTGACTTAACTTACGCCGCCAATTTTTAATTGGGCTGGTAGTGGCGGGTTTCACCAACAATATTTAGGTTAATTAGCAATCTCTAAAACCCGCCACTATCCTACGGTAAACCCCTGGTAGATTTTTCGCATTCAACTCACATCTTGCATCATTGTCAATAAGCTTCTGATGAACAGGCAAGATGCCTGTTCCACAAGGGATGAATTTTATTGTGGAACAGGCATCTTGCCTGTTAAGCGAGAATGGTGCAATATCTCAGATTCGATACAAATCAATGTTGATGTAGATTGTTAGTTGTGTGGGGGCGGGTTGATGTAGATTGTTAGTAGCAATTGGATATTGTTTGTGAAACCCGCCCCTCGGAAATTTGGTAACAGTATATCAAGTCCATTACCAATTCCCAATTACCAATTATCAATTAATTCAAACCGCTCGATTGGCAGTTGCCGCAAGAATCCTCTTAATATCAGCAGGAGTCAGACTCGGATTAGCTTGCAACATCAAAGCTATCACGCCGGATACTTGTGGCACTCCCATTGAAGTACCCCCAAAATATCGATAGGGAATCCCCGGTTGAGAAAGTGGCACAGTTGAATAAACATCACCAAAATCCGCACTACCACCGTCGCCACCCGGAGCAACAAAATAATTAATAGTCTCCGCACCCGCCCGGTTAGAATAATCCCCAAACAAGCCATTTCGGGTAACACCGCCGACAGCAATTCCTACCTCATTGGCAAACCGAGCCGGGTAATCTACTTGTGGGCGAGCCTCATTTCCCGCCGCCGAAATCACGATCGCGCCTTGAGCTTCAGCCGCTCGAATAGCATTCAATTCTGCATCATTCAACTGTAGGCCGCCCAAACTCACATTAATAATCTTCGCTCCATTTGCCACCGCATAATTTATTGCATTAATTTCATCCCGAATTTTACCCACCCCGGCGCCATCAAGTATTTTCAAAGGCATAATCTTCGCAGTCGGAGCCGTTCCAGTAATCCCGACCCCATCTTTTTTCGCAGCAACTAAACCCGAGATATGAGTGCCGTGATTGTTATCATCCATCGGGTCATTATCGTTATTGACAAAATCCCATCCTCGGAAATCGTCAACAAAGCCATTGCCATCATCATCAACCCTGTTGCTAGCTTTATTGCGACCGATCGCATCCACACCGGTTTCCCCCGCATTACTCCAAATATTCCCTATCAAATCAGGGTGATTGTAGTCAACTCCGCTGTCGATAACTGCCACCACAATTCCGTCTCCAGTCAAGCCCTGGGCCCAAACCTCCGGAGCTTTAATTAAATCTCTGCCCCACTCGTCGCCGCCCAAGTCGGGAACGTCAGGAAAAGGTGCAGTACCTTGAGCTTGAGCAACTGCCGCCGCTGCATTTACCAAACCGAACCCAAAACGAGAGTCAAAACCTTGCAAGTTGCTCGGATTGTTAGGAGAAATAGTTGCAGGAGTTGCCGACAAATTTAGGGTGAAATCTGTACTGCCTTGGTATTGATAAACTCGGACAAAGTAAGTTCCTGCGGCTAAACCGTCGATGTCGATCGACTCCGGCGATAAATCCAATTCTTGAGAAGAAGCAATAATATCGGTGAAGTCAATAGAATTGTCGCCGTTAATATCTTTAATCACAGCAACGTCAACATCCGCCGTCAAACCGCTGACAGTTAATTTAAAGTCGCTAGTTGCAGGCAAAGTAAAGCGGTAAAGGCCGTCTGGGCGGGCGTTGCTAACCGAGTCTGCGATCGTTTGAGTGCCGCCCAAAACGCCTAAATCGCGAGCTTGATCGAGTTGGTTGCCCAATACGGTAGTTGCAGAGATGAATGTATCGGCGAGGTCTTGTGGAGATGCGTTGGCTACCAAGCCTAAAATAGCATTGGATTGGCGAATTCTAATTAATGTATTGGAAATACCGGGGGCGATCGATATTTCTTCGAGAATCAAGTCAGCTTCGCTAAGGTTGTCAGTCAGTCCGATCGAATCCACAAAACTGTTAAAGTCAGTAATAACGTCTGCAGCAGCCGGATCGGTGACTGCGGAGTCGCTGCGGAGGACAAAGGTATCGGGCCCCAAACCCCCTGTCAGCATATCTTTGCCACCATCGCCCACTAAAACGTCGCTGCCAGAGTCACCGTTGAGGGCGTCATCTCCCTTCCCTCCCTGCAAGGTATCGCTGCCGGCTTCGCCAAACAGGATGTCGCTGCTGACACCGCCGTTAAGCACATCGTTGTCTGCACCCCCTAACAGGGTATCGGAATTGCTGCCGCCGAGAATGCGATCGTTTCCATTATCGCCGCTGATGCGATCGGCATCCGACGAACCGACAATAAAATCGTTACCGCCGAGGGCAAAAAATCCGTTAGGATAAGGAGTCAAAAAGCCCGGAGTCAAGGCGAAACTATTGGGGCTATCATCTAAAAGATAGGAAAGACCGTCAGGGCTCGGGCCGGGCATAGAAATGTACTCCTAGTGAGGTATATCGATCTAAATTTTAGATTTTAAATTTAAGTTTGTGGTTAAAAACGCCCTAAATAGTCTGTAAGGCGCGCCTTACGCATAGTCTTTAGAGGTCTGCATAGGTTAGGTTAAACTGAGATGTTCCACCATTCTCAATTAATTGTTTAGGAACAGGCAAGATGCCTGTTCCACAAGAAAATTCATCTTTTGTGGAATGGGCCGGAGAACCCGTTCTTGACAAGGGTGGAAGATTTAAGGTTAAACAGATTGATTCCGTCATCTCATGCCGTGTAAATAAAGCACACTTCCGCCTTCGCCCCTCTAAAATATAAAATCTAAAACAGTAGAACTTAATCCCAAATTCAAAATCGGGATCAGAAAATGGGAAAACAACACTTGCATCGAATTCAGAATTTTTTCAATCTCGCGAAATCGCATTTAAAGCCTTATTTGCGCTATTTGATTTTGGGCGGGACGTTTTTATTTATTGCCAAAGCTTTTTTAACTCACTGGCGAGAAGTCGCGAATATCCAAATTCGAGCCGAAAGTTTTCCGTTGCTGGCGATCGCCCTTGGCGTCACTTTATTTTCTCTAATTTTTGTCGGCTGGGTGTGGATGTTGATTTTGCGGGAATTCCGCCAACCTGTAACTGCGGCGTGGGCGATTCAAGTTTTTCTCAAAACTAATATTGCCAAGTATTTGCCGGGGAATATTTGGCATTTTTGGGGTCGAATATTGGACGCCAAAAAGGCAGGCATTTTCCCCAAAGCTGCTACTCTCAGCGTGTTGCTGGAACCGCTGCTGATGGCTTCTGCAGGCGTTTTGATGGGGTTGATTTGTTTTGACCAAATCAATTGGTTTTTGCGGATTCTCGGTTGGGCTGCTATTTTAACGGCGATTCATCCCCGAATTTTAAATCCGATCGTTCTCTTTGTAGAGCGGTTGAAGTTATCAAAGAACAATGGGGAAAATTCCCAGACTGAGGAGGCTGCGGAGGAGCGACTAAATTTTCCTACAGAGTCTACCTCCAGTATAGCTAAAAAAACATCGAATGTCAAGTCGCACCGCAAAATTAATTTGCCAATTAAACGCTATCCTTTAGTGCCGTTAATCGGACAAATGTGTTTTATCGGATTGCGGGGCTGCGGTTTTTTGCTAACTGTAATGGTTTTAACTCCGGTGAACTTTAGCAATATTCCCAACTTGTTCGGTGCTTTTTGTTTTGCGTTTGTTGTCGGTTTAGTCGTACCGGGAGCACCGGGGGGAATGGGAGTATTTGAAGCAACGGCGATCGCCCTGTTGTCCGATCGCTTTTCTACGGGTATAATTCTGGGTGCGGTGGCTTTGTATCGGATAATTAGCATTCTGGCGGATGTTTCGGGGGCTGCTTTGGCAAAGCTCGATCGCCAGCGAAATCAGCGCAGTCAAAAAAGGCGAATTTGAAATCAAATATTTGAGGAATATAATTTGCTGCGTTCGAGGAATCTCTGAATCGGGCAATCTAGTAAAAGCTATAATCAAAGTCGTGAGTGCCAACTCACAGACTTAGGTAAATTACTTGAACTTTGGCTGACCGTGTAAATCCAATCATCTCAGTGGCAGCAAATTCATCACATTACAGGTTCTTTGAAATAATGACTCTAACCTTTGGTTAGCCATGACTCATAACAACAATCGAACGACAACAATTCGTTACCTTCTAATTACATCAGGTGTATTGGCGATCGGTGGATTAGGCTATCTTGCTTATACCATGTTGCACCAACGCAACGAAGTACGCTACTACGAATCCGAACAGCAATGTATTGTAGATGCGATGAACCAAAGCAACGGGTTCACCAAAGAGCAGTGTCAGGCTCAGTTCCGGTACGCAATGCAGGAATACGAACGCATTACGCCCGTGTATCGCACACAGCCAGAATGCCAAGAAGACACAGCAAGCATTTGCTCGCAGGTATCGAATTCCAGCGTTGCTACCCCCGGATGGCGACCAGAGTTCGGCGGCTTCTATTTCACCGATGATGTCGATGATGATGCCCCTCCAACAGTGGTTAACGGCGGCTCTAGCGGCTCCTACAGGGTTTATCCAGTGCAACCCGTTTACCGCTCCAACATCGGAATTGTAACTCCAGATAGAACCCAGATTACTCGTCCCCTACAGGGCATACCGCTAGATTCTCCCTCCTTTTCCTCCAGTCGCGACACCCCAAATCGCCCCCCAGGCCACGCAGCTCGGGGAACCATAAAGGGACGAGGGAGCTTTGGTAATTCTGTCCGATCCACGGGTTCTCTGGGAAGCGGAGGCAAGTGACATCGATTCCGGTTGCACTCCTTATCATTGTTGACTGTTGACTGTTGACTGTTGACTCGGGGTCAAAAAAATGAAAATTGCGCGAATTATTTGTTGGCCGCTTGATTCGACTTTACGCCCGACGATGAAGCACGGATTTGATATCCTGCCGACGCAGCCGGAATTAATATGATGCAAGCATTTTTGAGCGGCGATTCATCCCACAACTATTTTTTCTCTAGTTCTTTTCTCTGTTTTTGTAGAGCCTTTAGTTCCACACCACTAGCAAGGTGCTTCATCTATGTATCCCTTTTTGTTTCAGCGACGACGCAACTGGCAGCAGCACGTATTAGATAACGCCTACCAATGTCAGCCTCTTGCAGACATCAACCAACGCTACTGGGCAGAAGCCTTACACCGTCCCTTCGGGGTGATGTTTTCGCGCCAGGAAGAGGCGAGGATCTGGGATGCTACTGAGGCTCTTTGGGATATGTGTCGGGAGTTTTTGGACTGGTTTTTCACCGCTGATGGCCTAGAAAATCGGATGAAAAAACTTGCTATTCCCCCTGCTTTCTGGGAAGCAATTCAGGTTTCGTGGGATCGGGTTGACGAAGCAGAAGATATGTCTCTTTATACCCGTTTCGATCTTGCCGTCACTGAAGATGGAAAAATTAGCCTTCTAGAAATCAACGGCGAAACTCCTCTCTTGGGTGCAGAAACGGTCTATCAATGGCTGTGGTTAGATGACATGAAAAAACCAAGCCGAGATTTGCGATCGCTCCCCAACGATGCCAATCAGTTCAACAACTTTTGGGATGAAGTTGCAGGTCGATTCCGCACTCTAAGCCGTCATTATGATTTAAAGCAGTTCGGTCTGAGCTTGTTAATTGACGAGCATCTGTCAGAAGATACCGAGATGGCAGGACAACTGGTAGAAATTATTAATCAAGAATTGGGAAACGATCGCTTTTTCACCCAACTGGTAGGATTGCGTAACCATCTGGGCGTGGATGAAGAAGGATTTTTTGTCGATCAATTCAATAATCGGATCTTGCGGCTGTGGAAAATCGTCGATTGGCTGGATTTGCAACTCGCCAGCCAATCCTTTAACGCAGATGAAGCCCTAGCATCGCGCCTGATAGCAGGGGACGTGAAAATCATTGAACCACTGTGGAAACAGATTTTAAGCAATAAAGGATCGATGGTGTGGATGTGGGAATTATTTGGCAACCACCCAGTGTACGCTCAATTCTTGCTACCGACTTTCTTCACAGATACTATCTCGATCGAATCCACAGCATTACTGACCCAAATGCACGTCAAAAAGCCCCTCGTGGGTCTAGAAGGTGTTGGGGTTTCTATTGAAACAGGCGATTTTGTTGCCGGAGCCGTTCACGCCCGCGAGGCGATGGGCTACGATCGCGAAGGATTCATTATTCAGTCCTATCAACCCTTGCCCGAATATTTTGGCTACCACTTCGTCGTAGGTTCCTGGATTGTTGGCGATACTCCATCCGGCATCGTATTGCGCGGAGATACCAATCCGATCACCGGACGACATTGCTTAATCGTTCCGCATATCGTGAGCGATCGTCTGGTGAATACTTAAATTCTAATCAGAAAAACTATGAAATTACAAACTCATGATGTCCGGGGAATTCCAATTCTTAGCAGTGAGTGGAGTGTAGATGAATTTATTGCCGATGAGTTTAAAATTCCCGAAGTCGCGCCTACAATTCAGGCTGGATTTATGGATCTCCTCAGCCGAGATGTGTTCTCTGAGGGAGACAGTCAGCCACTCTACGAGCATCTGCTATCTCGCAGTTCCGAGTTCTCGTTAGAATTCATGAGTGCGATCGAACTTTGGCTGCAAGACGAATTACGGCACTACGTTGCTCTACGTAAGGTCTATCACATGGTATCAGGTTTGTCCCCAGAGGCGATCGACCAAAAAAACCAGAGTCGGGTGCATGAACTCGAACCAATCTCGTTTCTGATTGAGAACGAATTCACCATTCTAGTTGGTTTAATGTTTGACGAAATGGGTTCCGTGTGGTCTTATCACCGGGATATTAAGGAATTCTACCAACACTATGGGAACGGCTTTGCTCGCGTAGGACATTTGGTGACGCAGGATGAGGGGCGGCATTTTAGGAATGCTGCAACTCTCATCCAACATCGTCATCCCGACAAAATTGATCAGATCGAACCCTTATTAGAAAAGATTAGCGAGATCGAAGTCGGTCTTGCTTATTATCCCAAGACTTTCTTTCTCGATCACGCTCAGGAAAGAGACCGCTTTCCGCAAGATTTTAATACCCAGGTGATTCAAAGAATTCTCTCCTTTTTCTAACAGAATTACCAATTTAATCACTGGATCAACATTATTATACTTTCCGTGGCGATCGAGCATCTCCAACCTGACGCACCCTACCGCAACTTTCTCTTTCTCCTCTAACTCTCTCTGTGTCCTCTGTGTCCTCTGCGGTTAAAAACTCTAATTCTTATATGAATTAAAGCATTTTTTCCAGAAATTGCTTGGCGCGATCGCACTTTGGGTTGCTAAAAAACTCCTGCGGCGGCACATCTTCCGCCACCTTTCCGCCATCCAAAAACAAAATCCGGTGGGCGACTTCCCGCGCAAAGCCCATTTCGTGAGTTACAATTGCCATTGTAATTCCGGTTTTCGTCAAAGCTTTCATCACATCTAAAACTTCTTTAACCATTTCTGGATCGAGTGCAGAAGTCGGTTCGTCCATCAACAAAATTTCCGGTTCCATAGCCAAACAGCGGGCGATCGCCACCCGCTGTTTTTGTCCCCCCGAAAGCTTAGAAGGATAAACCTCTGCCTTATCTGACAAACCCACTTTTTCCAGCAATTCTAACCCCTTCAGACGCGCCTCATCCTTAGCAATTTGCTTCACCTTTACAGGCGCATAGATCACATTTTGCAGCACAGTCATGTGCGGGAACAAGTGGAAATGCTGAAAAACCATCCCTACTTTCTGGCGGATTTTCATAATATCTGCCTTCGGCAAAGTAATATCCACCCCATCAATGTATATGTGTCCAGCAGTCGGAATTTCCAGTAAATTCAAACACCGCAAAAAAGTAGATTTGCCGCACCCCGAAGGGCCGATAATGGCAATCACTTCTCCTTTATGAATCTCAGTAGTTATCTCGCGCAAAACCTTCAGATTGCCAAAAGATTTATACAGGCGATCGACCTTAACTGCTACTTTGGAGTCTACGTTCGAGTACATTGGCCCCCCAAGTTAAACTAAGCACCATCAAATAATAAATTGCGCCGACAAATATCAAAGGTTCAAAGTAAATATACTTTTCTGCTCCCACAATTGTAGCGCGGCGCAGCAAGTCTTCTACGCCAATTACTGAAACTAAAGCTGAATCCTTCAGCAAAGCAATACTTTCATTCACCAATGCAGGCAAAATATTTTTCAAGGCTTGCGGCAAGATAATATCACCCATCATCAGTTTGTAGGGAACACCAAGGGATTCTGCGGCTTCTTTTTGACCTTTATCTACGGCTTGAATTCCCGCGCGGATTGTTTCGGAAATATAAGCCCCAGAATTCAGGGAAAAAGTAATGACGCCAGCTTGCAGCGCCGATATATTATAGCCTGTAAGCTGCGGTGTTGCAAAATAAACTAAAATCAACTGCAAAATTAGCGGCGTTCCTCGAAAAATTGAGGTGTAAGCAGTGCCAAACCAGAACAGCGGTTTAATGCTAGAAATCTTAAACAGAGACAGCACGATTCCCCAGAGGAATCCCAGAAATCCCGACAGCAAGGTAAAAGTTAGCGTTACCCAAATCCCGGACAAAATATAAGGCAAACTCGGCAAGATTTTGCCAAAATCTAACCGGAACTTGGACACTACCGGAGGCTGATTTGCTTGAGCAGGTTCTTGCGGAATTGGTCGAGAAAACCACTTAGTAGCTAGTTCCTTAATTTGACCGCTGGCTTTCATTTGCTGAAGGACTCGGTTGAATTCGGGAACTAATCTCGAACCTTTCGGAAAGGCGATCGCCGAACCGCTTTCTTCAGTATTCGGGATTGTGTTAAATTCCAAGTCCGGGTTCGCTGCTGCATAACCCGTAGCGACAGTATCCTCGATCACTCCTGCCGCGATCCGGTTCGATTTAATTTCTTGAATGATGTCAGGAATCCTATTGAGAGCAGCCAGTTGCACACCGGGCATTTTTTTCACAGCTTCCTGCTGAATGCTTCCGAGTTGAACGCCTACTTTTTTCCCGGCTAAATCTTCAGCTTTGGTCAAATTGCTGCCTTTATTGGCGACAATTGTATTTTGAGCTTCGTAGTAAAGGTCAGAAAAAGCAACATTTTTTTTCCTTTCTGCTGTGGGAGTCATTCCAGCCATCACAAAATCGGCTCTTCCCGCCTGCAAAGCGGGAATTAAGCCGTTAAAATCCATGCCAATTACTTTCAGCTCATAGCCTAATTTTTTAGTAATATATTTGGCAATATCGATGTCAAAACCGATGATTTCGTTGCCGCTAACAGCCGTATCTTTAAATTCATAGGGCGGGTAGTCTGGGGAAGTCGCCAGTGTTAAAGTCTTGTTGGCTTGGGCGTAGCTGGCGATCGCAATTAAACAAAAGGCGATCGCGATCGCCGCCGCCAGCATTGATTTTAATTTTAAACGTTTCATATCGAACATTGTCCTAAAAAATCCCCTCGCACAGAAAATATACCACAAATCGGAATCAAGTCACCCTCGTAAAGGAAGATATACTCCTGGACGAACGGCTTGCCAGAAACCGGGTTTGATGGACAAACAAACGGCCTAATTAGCCTTTAATAAGGGTAAAAAAATCGGGTATAAAGGTATTAATGCGCCCAGGGATAAAGATAAATAATTGTGCCACTAACTTATATTTAAAAAAGGTCCGTAAGGCACATTTTTTAACAATTTAGAAAGTAAAGCTTGTTTGCTAAATTCCCACCCATGTTGTAGCGTTGTCCTAGTTGCGGATCGCTCCTTTGCTATTAACTTATCGCAGCGCTCATCTAAATCAGATTAAAGAGTGCGTTGTTTATCCTGTTTGTATTTACTTTATGGAGCGAGCTAAATATTTGTGTGCCTACGGCAGCACTCCCAGAGGTGAAATTAATTGGTACAAATATCGGCTCTATCGCATTATTTCAAAACGTCTAGAATCCTTGGATTGGCAAGATGCTCGGGTTCCGCAATTACTCAAAGAAAAATATCAGGAAAATAACCTGCCAACTCCCAGAACAGTTAAAGATATGTTAAAGGAAGCTTGGGGCTGCGATTTTTATAAAGAAACTGCGCTGATGGTATTGCGGTTCGATCGCACTTTCGCTCAATCCTACCTGCAAGGAATCAGCATTCACTCTACCTGTACCGCCATAGATATCGATCGCGCCGCCACATTAATCAAACAATATACTCCCAACCCAGAACATCGATCGGCTCTTTTAGAAATCCTCCAGTCTCGCCCAACCGACGATGCTTACTACCAAGTCACTTACCGAGAGACAGACTACTACCCGCTGAGGTGGTTGCGAGCTTTAGGTTCAGAAGTCGAGATTCTGCTACCTTGGGACTTGCGACAGAAAATGGCCGTAGAAATCCAAAAAACTCAGAACTTGTACCAATAGTCTTTTGCTCGATAATTATCAAAACTATTGTGGAAAACTTGCATATTTCTGGGGAAAACCCCCCTTTTCCTGTGGAAAACTGCCACTCAATTAAGTGCGATCGCTCTAATTCCCTTGATAGCCTTTAAAAAATTGGAGGAATTGCGATCGCAAAAATCGCCTTCCTCCTTCATCCCTCAAGCTGCTGTTTGCTGGGGATACACCCTACATTTTTTCTCCTTCCTGCTTCCTCTTTCCTTCTTCCTTTTCTTCAGAATCGTAGCTAATTTGGTCGGAATGGTAAGCCGGCGGCTCAACGTGAATTAAGATGCGTACAGGGCTGAAACGTTGTTCCAAACGGGCTTCTACTTCTTCTGTAATCCGGTGAGCAGTTTCTACATCGACAGCATCCACAATCATGTGCATCTCAATAAATACTTGACGCCCTACAACGCCACGGGAGGCGATCGAGTGACAGTTAACAACCCCCGGTACATCGATCGCGATAGCCTGAATAACTTCCGGTGCGATCGCCATTTCATCCACCAACCAAGGCAGATTTTCTGTTAAAACCTTCCAACCGCTGCTAAATACCAAAACAGCCACAGGAAAAGACAAAAACACATCCAGGGATTGTAATTGAGGTATATTCCAAACCTGCCCTTGCCAAACACCAATCAACCCGCCGATGACCATAATTGTCACCCAAACATCGCTCATTGTGTGCTGAGCGTCAGCCACCAAAATCGCGCTCCCAAGGCGTTTCCCAACCCTGCGCTCGTAAAAAGTAACAAAAATATTAATTCCCAGGACAATCAACAAAATCCACAGTTCATTTGGGGATATTTTGACAACTTTACCCCCGTTAATCAGCCTTTCAACAGCGCCGCTGAGAATTTCAAAACAGGCAATTCCCAGAAAAACAGCTATTCCCAGAGCTCCGAGAGCGTCAAATTTTTGGTGTCCGTAGGGATGATCGCGATCGGGCTGCGGATTGGCATAATGATTAGTTACCAATCCTAAAATATTATTAGCGCTGTCCGTGACGCTGTGCAAAGCATCTGCCAGCAAACTGAGGGAACCTGTCAGCCATCCCACGGCTGCTTTAATTGCCATCACCAGCAAATTTAGCAATAAAGTAATTATTAAAACCTTGCGGACTTCGGAACGGTTATCGGCAACCATAAAATCTCCTCGATCAGCCGTCAAGTTTTCTGGCTTCTAGTTTAAAGCTTATCAAGTCATAACAGGTTAAAAGTATTGCTGAATCTAGCTTGCGACTAGATTTATATTCATTAATTTAGCCGAGCTTCTTGAGACAAATTTTAATTAATAGCAGTTTCGCAGTCCAATAGAGCTGGAATGTACTTCTTTTGGGTTACTATATTTTTTATCATTAACAATAGTATGTTAAATTTCATTGCCCATGTCTCTTTCTCCGCTGACACTGAATTTAGTCGAAGGTTCTGTCTCGTTTAGCTTTTCCCCGCAAGCCGCGCGGGATTTGCAAAGCGAAATTGCCGCTTTGATGGAAAGCTTGAAAGCTGTAGCAGCCAAAACCGCTGGCGCTAAAGCTTCTCCCCAAAAACCGATGGAATATCGATATGCAGGAGATGTATTTTTGGAAGTTTTCTGCAACCCGAATATCTGGCCAACTCCTTTTGCTGCCAAAGTGCTGATTACGGTTAGGGACGATCGCGTGCGCGTGACCACCGAAGCCGAACTCAGCCGCCTGCGTGACGATCTCGCTCAGTATATCGAACAAGTCGGTTGAGAATCTCAACCTCGATCGTTTGTAGTTAATAGGTTGAATCTGAGTTCAGATACAATTCTCAAGAACAGGCTTTCCGGCCTGTTCCACAAACATTAAATTTTCTTGTGGGGTGGGCTTCTAGCCCGCCCGTGAAAGGATTACTGACAAAGGATAGCTATCTGCTGGCGAAGCCGACCATTCCCACATTGATCCTGCATAATTCTTAGCATTAAACCCCACATTTGTCAAGACAGAAGTCAACCATGCAGAGCGAATTCCCCCGGAGCAATAACTCACAATTTGAGTTGACTGCGAAACTCCTTTTTGCAGCAAAATAGCGACAATTTCGCCACGACTCAGCAGTTGTCCTTGTTTGTCCATCAACTGTTTGTAGTAAAGGTGAACCGCACCGGGAATGTGGCCGCCCCGCTTTTCTCCGTAAGGTGTTTTACCTGCATATTCTCGCGGTTCTCTGGCGTCGATAACTACTAAATTATCATTGCCTAAAATAGCTTTCAATTCATCCCGCTGAATTTCCCACTTCGAGGGGCGAGATAGGACAAAATCTCCTGTTTTGGGTGGATTGTTTGCAGCTTTTACTTGAGAAATTCCAGCTTTGATGAAAGCTCGATATCCTCCATCGACAAAAACGGCTTTTTCATGCCCCAAAGTCCGCAACATCCAAACAATCCGCCCCTCTTCGCCCCACCCTTTAACCGGATCGGCAACGACTATCACAGGTTTGTCTTGACAAATACCAATTGCTTGCAGTTTTTGAGTTAAAACTGTGTTATTTTCGATAATTTTTCCCTTGTGGGGAAAGTGCGATTGAGAAAATTCCTGCCAAGTTACGGGAATAGCGTTGGGGAGGCGGCCAAAGCACTTTAAAATAGGTGCGCGAGCATCTAGTAAAGTAGCTTCTTGTTGCAGCACTTGCTTAGCTACATCTGCATTTATTATCCAGTTATTTGCCAAATTATACACTAAATTACATAGTAAATTCGACATAATTTATTGAGCAATTTTGCCTGTGCCCGCAGCGCAGTATAAATCCCGACCGTCATACATTGGATTAGCTGGTTTAGTCTGGCCAGGAGCAGCATTTAGACACAAGATTGTTTGTGTCTTATTTCCCACCAAAAAGACTCCCCCCACAAAACTTTTGAGATTAGCTTGCTTCGATACTCCGTAGTTAAATACAGCACCTTTTTTCACCATGCCGATCGAGTAGCTATAATTTGGTGCATCTGGTTTAATTTGGAGACCCATATAAACCAATAGATTGGAAACAGAACTTGTAAAACCTGCTTTTTCAGCATAGTAAACTTGCTGAGCTTTATTCATCGAACCCACAAATTTTTTGGCTTGTGATTCCTTAGCTTTAAGCGTTGGTGAGACTTGAGCTTCCGAGACAGGACTGAAAAAAACTGGCAGAGTTAGAGCTGCAATCGCAACTTTGATCTGCCAGTTGCTGCTGCTATAAATCCTGCTTAATTTCACAGAAACCAGGTGGAATGAGCAGTTGAGAAACATATAATTAAACTAATTGTTTTGCTTGAAACTGTTTCAACGCCCAAGGAGCAACCGTGCCGTGTTCTGTAATAATTCCTGAGATTAATTCCGCCGGGGTTACGTCAAAAGCGGGATTGTAAAATTCGACTCCCACAGGACAAATTCGCGTAGTTCCAACTTGATACATTTCAACTGGATCGCGTTCTTCAATGGGGATTTTGCTGCCGTCGGGAAGTTCAAAATCAATTGTTGACAGAGGGGCGGCGACAAAGAAGGGGACATTGTGAGCTTTGGCAACAATTGCTAAACTGTAAGTGCCAATTTTATTGGCAGCGTCGCCGTTAGCAGCGATTCTGTCTGCACCGACAACTACTGCGTGAATCATGCCAAGTTTCATGCAGTGAGCAGCCATATTGTCGGCTATTAATGTGACAGGAATTCCTTCTTGCACACATTCCCAAGTGGTGAGTTTTGCACCTTGGAGACGGGGCCGAGTTTCGTCTGCAAAAACTCTTCCGAGTCTTCCTTCTCGCCAAGCAGAACGAAATACACCTAAAGCAGTTCCGTAGCCGGCTGTTGCTAATGCACCTGCATTGCAGTGAGTTAGTAAGTTCAATTTTTCGGGTGTAGCGGGCAGAACTTCTAAACCTTTGTCGCCGATATCTTTACAAGTTTGCAAGTCTTCTGCTTGAATGGTTTTGGCCATTTCTAACAAAGTTTTTTGCACTTGTTCGACAGAACCGCTAGTTCTCTCGGCAGTTTTGAGCATTCGCGATATTGCCCAAAACAAATTAACCGCAGTGGGACGAGTGGAACGCAATAACTCGCCAACTTGTTCTAATTTAGCGAGAAATTCGGTGCGATCGCCCGTTTCGATTTCTCGCGCCCCCAAATACATCCCGTAAGCTGCTGCTACCCCGATCGCCGGAGCACCTCGGACGATCATAGTTTTAATCGCCTCAGCCATATCTTCGCAGCGGCTAATTTCGACTACACCGTATTCTTTCGGGAGTCGGTTTTGGTCAATTAGCAGAACTCTGTCTTCTTTCCAAGTGACGGGGGAAACAGGGGAGTTTTGAGGGGTCATCGATTTCAATGATGTGAGGGACAAGTTTCTATGATGCCATGAAGGCGACTATTCCTCTATGTTATGAGGGACACGCTGAATTTGCCAAAATCCCAGCCCTGCGGTTTGAGATTCGAGACTGGAGATTTGAGATTGAAGAATTGCTGGATACCTACCACTCTCTGGGTTTGGAACTTATACAGAGTTGGATTCTTTTTCACAAAAGTGTACTTAGTAAAAAACCGAACATTAAGTTGTGTAAATTATACTTACGTTTTTTGAAAAATTTCCGTAATCGGGAACAAGCTAGCTGTACCTGGGGTCTGTTTTTTTTAAGTTGAGAATGAAAAAGTGCGATCGAGCAACTTTCCCGCTCCAACAGATTTACAATAATCACAAAAATAGATAATTGTAAAGCTTTGTTTGTACAACTTTTTTACTAAGTTGAAGGCGGGGTTTGTGCTAGCCGTATTTGTGGTGGATTGAAGTAGCGACTATCATCGCACGGACACAACATTTTGAAAACCTAACTAGGTGCATGGGGGAACAGTAATTATGAAAAACCAACAAATAGTATTCGTAGATTCAGCAGTTGAAGATTGGCAGAGTCTGGCGGTCGGTGTTAAAGCGGGTACAGAGGTATTTTTAGTTGATCGCACGCGGGACGGCATCGAACAAATTGCCGAAGCATTGCAGAGCCGCAAAGGTATAGAAAGCGTTCACATTATTTCTCACGGGGAATCGGGAAGTTTGCAGCTAGGGCAAACTAGCCTGAATTCCGACAATTTAGAAACATATCGTGACTGCTTAAAACGGTGGTTTTCGTCATCTGTCAACTCAATTAAAAATCGATTTGAAATTCTGCTTTACGGTTGCAACGTAGCAGCAGGTGAAAAAGGAGAGGCTTTTGTACAAAAGCTGAGCAAATTAACAAAAGCTAATATTGCCGCTTCTTCAGATATTACGGGCAGTGCCCAAAAAGGCGGAAACTGGGTACTTGAATACGCTACTGGAGCGATTAAAACAGGATTGGCGATCGAGCCGGAGGTAATGGCAAGTTACGGGCATACCTTGGCTACTTTTACTGTTACTAATACCGCTGACTCTGGGCCTGGTTCGCTGCGAGATGCAATTACTCAAGCCAATGCCCTTGCTGGGGCGGATATTATTAATTTCAATATTCCCGCCGCAGGCGTTCAGACGATCGCGCCCCTGACTTCTTTGCCAATAATTACCGAGGCCGTAACGATCGATGGCAGCTCTCAGCCAGGATTCGCCGGCGCCCCGCTGATCCAACTCGATGGAACCAATGCCGGGGCTACAACTAACGGCATACTCATCACCGGCAGTGGCAGCACCATTCGGGGACTGGCAATCAATCGCTTTCAGGGTTCTGGAATCTTCATTTTAGGTAATACCGCCACAGGGAACTCTGTACTCGGCAACTACATTGGCACCGATCCCAACGGTACCGCCGACTTGGGCAACGGTGGTAGTGGCGTAGTAGTTGACAATGCAGCGGGTAACACGATCGGCGGGACTGCTGCGGGCGATCGAAATATCATTTCTGGCAACAATGCTTTCGGCGTGTTAATCAATGCCGCAGGTGCCACAGGCAACCGAGTGGTAGGCAACATCATCGGCACCAACGCTGCTGGTACTGCTGCGTTGCCCAATACCTTGACAGGCGTGCAAATATCGGGTGGTTCTAACAATATCGTTGGCGGAACTAACGCCGGCGATCGCAACTTAATTTCTGGCAATGGCAGCGCTGGCGTGTTTATCGATGGTGCCACAGCCACAGGCAACACTGTGCTGGGCAACTTCATCGGCACCGACATCAACGGTACTGCAGACTTAGGCAACGTCGGTTTTGGCGTGGCTGTTCAGAATGCGCCCAACAATACGATCGGCGGAAATACCGCAGGTGCGCGCAACATCATTTCGGGCAATAATGCTTTCGGTGTACTCATTCAAAACACCCCTGCTACCAGCAACGCTGCCACAGGCAACAGAGTCGTGGGCAACTTCATCGGCACCGATGTCAACGGCACCGCAGACTTGGGCAACACCTTGACTGGCGTACTCATACAGGATGCTGCCAGCAACACGATCGGCGGCACTGCAGCGGGCGATCGCAACATCATTTCCGGCAATGACGGCTTCGGCGTCCAAATTCTCAACGCCAATGCCACTCTCAACTCTGTACTCGGCAACTATATCGGCACCAACGCCGTCGGCACTGCTGCCTTGCCAAACACTATTGGTGTAGTTGTAGACAATGCACCCAGCAATACGATCGGCGGTAGTGTCGCAGGCGCTGGCAATATCATTTCCGGCAACAGCAGTCCCAACGCAGGTTTAGGCGTGCAGATTACAGGCGCCTCTGCAACAGGCAACACTTTGCGCGGCAATTTCATCGGCGTTGCAGCCAACGGTACTAGCCCCTTAGGCAATAGCTCAATCGGAGTACAGATTACCGCCGCAGCAACTAATAATGCGATCGGCGGCACAGCAGCAGGTGAAGGAAATATCATCGCCAACAACGGCAATATCGGCGTAGCTGTTGCATCTGGTACCGGCAACAGCATCCAAAACAACTCCATCTTCGCCAACCTTGGCTTAGGCATCGACCTCGGCAACGACGGCATCACCGCCAACGATGCGGGGGACGCCGACACAGGAGCCAACAACCTTCAAAACACCCCCGTACTCACCACCGCTACCGCCAGCGCTGGCAGCGTCACCGTCGCGGGTACTTACAACAGCACTCCCAGTACCTCGTTCACCCTCCAATTTTTCGCCAACACTCCCCCCGGCACCCAAGGCCAAACCTTCATCGCTTCTATCCCGGTAACTACTGACGCCGCCGGCAACGCTGCTTTCAATCAAACTTTCCCAGCAGCAGTCACCGCAGGCCAATTAATCACCGCCACAGCAACCGACGCCGCCGGCAATACTTCGGAATTTTCGGCACAGCCTGTTCCCGTTGTCGTACCGCTGAGTACCATCACTGGCATCAAATTTAACGACATTGACGGCAACGGCACTCAAGCTGCCGGAGAACTTGGCGTTCCCGGAGTTACAGTTTTCCTCGACACCAACAGTGACGGCATCCTCAGTGCCGGCGAAACTTCCGCAACTACCGGGGCTGACGGCACTTTCACTTTCGGCAACTTGCCTGCAGGCACTTACAACGTTCGGGAAGTTGTACCAGTTGGCAGTCAACAAACTACTCAAAACCCGCCCCCAGTGACGCTGGCAGCAGGTCAAACTACTCCTGCTACAGTTAATTTCGGCAACCAAGCAATACCAGTACCGCTGAGTACCATCGCCGGCATCAAATTTAACGACATTGACGGCAACGGCACTCAAGCTGCCGGAGAACTTGGCGTTCCCGGAGTTACAGTTTTCCTCGACACCAACGGTGACGGCATCCTCGGTGCCGGCGAAACTTCGGCAACTACCGATGCTAACGGCGGCTTCAATTTCCCCAACTTGCCCGCAGGCACTTACAACGTTCAGGAAGTTGTACCCGCCAACAGCCAGCCAACTACTCCCAATCCGGTTGCAGTGACGCTGGCAGTAGGCCAAACTACTCCTGCTACGGTGAATTTCGGCAATCGATCGACACCCGCTGTACTCGGCAGCATCACTGGTATAAAATTTAACGACATTGACGGCAACGGCACTCAAGTAGCCGGAGAGCTAGGCGTTCCCGGAGTCACTGTTTTCCTCGACACTAACAACGACGGCATTCTCGGTGCCACAGAAACTTCAGCAACTACTGGGGCTGACGGCAGTTTCACTTTCCCCAACTTGCCTGCTGGTACTTACAGCGTCCGGGAAGTTGTACCCGCAGGAACTCAAACGACTACTGAAAATCCGGTTTCAGTGACGCTGGCAGCAGGTGAAACGACTCCTGCTACAGTAAATTTCGGCAACCAAACAATACCCGCTGTACTTGGCAGCATTACTGGTATAAAATTTAACGACATTGACGGCAACGGCACTCAAGCTGCCGGAGAACTTGGTGTTGCCGGAGTCACTGTTTTCCTCGACACTAACAACGACAGCATTCTCGATGCCGGAGAAACTTCCGTTACTACCGGGGCTGAAGGCAGTTTCACTTTCGCCAACTTGCCTGCAGGCACTTACAACGTTCGGGAAGTTGTATCGGCTGGAAGCCAAACAACTACGGCTAACCCGGTTGCCGTCACACTGACAGCCGGTCAAACTAATCCTGCTACGGTTAATTTCGGCAACCAAACAATACCCACTGTACTAGGCAGCATCACCGGGATTACATTTAACGACATTGATGGCAACGGCACTCAAACAGCCGGAGAACTTGGTGTTTCCGGATTTAGGATTTTCCTTGACACCAATAACAACAACAATCTAGATACAGATGAAACTTCCGTTAACACCGGGGCTGAGGGCAGTTTCACTTTCCCCAACTTGCCGGCAGGTACTTACAGCGTGCAGGAACTTGTACCGGCCGACATTGCGCTAACTACTCCAAACCCGGTTTCGGTGACTCTGGCAGCAGGTCAAACTACTCCTGCTACAGTTAATTTTGGCAATCTATCGACGTTTCCTCCCCCTCCAACTCCAACTCCGACTCCGCCTCAGCCTCCGACTCCGGTACAACAAAGCAGCATCAGCGGTCTTAAATTCAACGACGGCAACGGCAACGGTACTCAGGATGCGGAGGAAACTGGTCTTTCGGGATGGCAAATTTTCCTCGATGCTAACGGGAACAACTCTTTAGATGATGGCGAAACTACTGTTACCACTGACAATTCTGGTAATTACAGCTTCAACAACCTCAATCCCGGCACCTACAATGTGCGGGAAGTGCAGCAAACTGGTTGGACGCAAACTACTGCTAATCCGGCGGCGGTTAATCTGGGTAGTGGCGAAAGTCAATCGAACGTTAATTTTGGCAATTTTCAAAATATTAGCATCTCCGGCAGCAAGTTTAATGACCTCAATAACAATGGGGCTTTGGATGCTCAAGAACCGCTCTTGCCGAACTGGCAAATCTTCCTTGACGCTAACAGCAATGACTCTTTAGATGCTGGAGAAGTTAATACTTCAACTGATAGTTTGGGTGGCTACAGTTTCGATAATTTAGTACCGGGAACTTATCGGGTTCGAGAAGTTAACCAACCTGGTTGGACGCAAACTACTGCTAATTCTGCTGATATTATTGCTGTCAGTGGCTCTAATGTTAGCAATATTAACTTTGGCAATTCCTTCGCTCAAGTCCAACCAACACCAACACCCACACCCACACCCCCACCAACACCAACACCACTACCACCGCAAGAAGGACAAGATGCTGACTGCATTTGTGAACAAATTGTTTTACCCAGTATTAGCAGTATTCGCGGCCCAAATTCCGTCACGAATAGCCGCAACGGTACTAACGGCAACGACACTATTCTTGGCACTAATAACGGTGACGAAATAAATGGTTTTGACGGCGATGATTTGTTAGCAGGGTTGCGAGGCAATGATAATATTTACGGAGGACTTAACAGTGCTTTCCCAGTTGGCCCAGATATAGACAGCGACTTGCTGTTTGGCAATGAGGATAATGATTACCTCAATGGGGTTGCTGGAGATGATTTAATCTTTGCGGGCAAGAACGACGATGTGGTTTACGGCGGCAAAGATGACGACATTATTTTCGGCGACCAAGAAAGCGATACTTTAATTGGCGACCAGGGTAACGATATTATCTACGGGGGAACTATTAACCCCTTGGAGCCGGATTTGACTGGCAACGATTTGGTGTTCGGTTTGGCGGGTGATGACTTCCTCAGCGGGGAGAAAAATCAAGATACGATCGCAGGTGGTGACGGTGATGATACAGTGCGTGCCGGCAAGGGCGATGACTTAGTTTTCGGCGAATTGGGCAGCAACCTGCTATTTGGCGATGAAGGAAGTGATACTATCTGCGGTGGCGAGGGGGAAGATACAGTTTACGGGGATATTGGTAGCCCTCTTCCCATTGGTTCTACTGGCGGACAAGACCAAATATGCGGCGGTTTGGGCAACGATTTGCTGTTTGGCAATGAAGGTCAGGATACTGTCAATGGGGAGGTCGGGAACGATACTCTTTACGGCGGTAAGGATGAGGATAGTTTGCTTGGCAGTGCTGGGGACGATTTCTTGTTTGGAGATCAAGGGAATGATACTCTGATTGGAGGCACCGGAAACGATCGATTTATGTTGGGTATTGACCTCGGCAGCGAGACTCTTTTAGACTTTCAATACGGTATCGATTCGATCGGCTTAATGGGTGGTCTAGATTTCTCCCAACTGAGCATTGTTGCCGAGAATAGTTCAACTCTCATCCGAGTTACTGGTTCCGGGCAACTTTTGGCAACTCTCAACAATGTGCCTGCAAGCGTGATTACTGCCACAGATTTTGCACTACTCTAGTGCGATCGAGCTAATTAATTAGGTGAGAATATTGTAGGGACGATGGATTAAGAGACTGTTGGCCAATCAAAAAAGGGTGAAACCAAACATCTTACAGAAGATTCCCCGTTGTTTGTGAAGTACACCCCTGATCCATGAATCCCCGTAGGGAAAAGGCATTGCCTTTTCCCTATTACTTTATCAACCTGGAATACGCTGTATAATCATGGCAAATAAACTCTGATGAGCCAGAAGTAATATCGTTTCCGGTTGCACGGCGCCCTGTCCTACCTGTGGGTAATATTAATTCCGATGCTACTGCAGTTGATATGACTCGGGGTCGAAAAACTGAATGGTTGAGTGTTAACTGTTGACTCGATTTTATGATTCCGATGCAACCGGAAACAATATCACATCAAACTTGGCATAGTAGAGGTCGTCGGTTCAAACCCCGCCACTTCGATCGACAAAACCCGCCTAATTAAGCGGGTTTTGTAGTTTTTCTAAATATTTTCACTCTTTGGCAATGATTAAACAATCACTCTCAACCTTAGACAGCATATCTGGAAAAGCTGATGTGTAATTCCCATCTTTGTCTACAATCCTGCGGATTGTATATCCGCTGTCAGGAGGTCTGCCAAAAAACGAGTTGGTGCGATGCCAGATATCTCCATTCGGAGTGTTCGGATCGCGATCGATCAAAAAATCTACAAGCCACTGCGGCACAGAGAATCCAAACACTATCGGCGTAATGTGTCCGTGCTGCAAAGTTGCATCCGAGAATCGGAACAAGTAAGTGATCCGAGAAAATTTGACTAAATAAAGTATAGCAACCGCCAAGGCGGTTAAGCCGCTGTGCGAAGCACAGCTTCCATTGCATCTCTCAGACAGCCGTATTGAGTTAGTTGTTTACGAATTCGACTCTTTAACCATGACCAACATCGCTCAATTTTGTTAAGATCGGGAGAATAAGAGGGTAAGTATTTTAACTGACACCCGGCTGCTTCAATTAATTGAATAATATTTCCACCTTTATGAAAAGTGGCATTATCTACAATTAGTATTTGCCCGGGTTTGAGCGTCGGTATTAAACAAGCTTCTAACCAAGTTTCAAAGACCGTTCGATTACAAGAACCCTCAACAGTAAAGGGAGCCAATAACTGCCCATTACAAAAGCCAGCAATCATATTAATCCGCCCTTGCCTCCTCCCACTTTTGAGATCGTAAAACCGCTGACCTCTTTCATTCCATCCATAGCTATAATTTTCTCTATTGTCCATCCCTGCTTCATCTATATACACTATTTCTTCGGGTTTATACACGACTATCTCTTCTCTAAATTCAGCTCGTTTTATTTCATTTCGCTCTTGATAACCATAAGTTTTTTTTTGCGAGTGAACCCGATTTTCTTTAAAGCTCTTGATATAGTACGATCGCTAATTTCTTCCGACCATAGTTGAGCCATCTCTACTTGAGTTTTATCTCCATTAACCTCGACAAATTTGGTAAATTTTCCCCAGTCAGTAATTTTATGCCCATTCCCAGGTGGTTTATTCGGCAGTGCTTGAAAGTCCCCTGTCTCGCGTTCCCGCTTCAACCATAATCGAATCGTGTCACGACTAATACCGAATAGAACACTGGCTTCACTAATCTTTAAGCCATCAAGCTTGATGGCTTGGATCACTTTTTGCCGGAGATCGTAACTGTAGGGTTTGGGCATGGGTTTCTATAAGAGCACAGCCTGCGCCAGATTAAGGTCTACTTCCAGTCTATAGCTTAACCGCCTTGGCGGTTGCTATAACATCCGTCCCGCCATTGATGAATGAAATGTCCAGATAACAGGGTCAAAAACGCGCAGCAATAACGTCCGTTCGCCAGCATTCCAGTCTGAACTGTACATCGTCAGACAATCGTCTGGTAAAACATTCCCGTCCATAAAAAAGATACCTTGCAGGACTTCGGGTAACTCGGCTGGATGTTCTACTTTCATCCAATTCGCGATGTCTTTTAGTTGCTTTTGTTCGATTAACATGGTATTATTTATCCTCAAAATAGTTGTGTTTGGGTTTCCTATTAGATACCCCCTTTATTTCTGAGTCGATCGATGGGACTTCGTTTGTGTGGCGTGCGGTTTTAACTCACATCTTGCACCATTCTCAATAAGGCTTTTATGGGCGGGCAGGAGGCCCACCCCACAAGCAATTAATTCTTTGTGGAACAGGCATCTTGCCTGTTCTTGAGAATGATATAATATCTCAGTTTCAACCGCTGTCCGATCGAGCTTTTGGATTAATTACCCCTGCAAATTCGGCTCAGAGGCTCGTCGCACTTTGCCTACCGTACTCACGACATCCACCAGCATCTTGAGTGCGATGTCTTTACCGGGGCAAATCCGTCCCGCACTCTGATCGCCCACGGAATGAAATCCCATATGAAAAGGGCACAGATTCTCCCGCTTAGGGTTGAATTCGTATACCGTAGAGCCCCAGAAACTCTCGTCTAGCAGCCCCAGGCTGAGCGGTATCAGTACCTTGGTTCCGGCAGGGAAAGTGCGCTCTTTGCCCGCTACCGTTGCGGTGAATGGCTCTGTCGCGACTCGGTGCGTGGCGCTGACCGGGGCCCAGAGGCGGGCGCATTCCAGGAGGAAAAGCTCGAGCGACGGGCGATCGTCCAAATCGAGCTGATCCCAAAAATCAGTCGGGTTAATTTCGGCCGTCTGCTGTCCTTTATAGGCGGGGAGAGGGCGGTATCCCATTGCCGTGTTGCCTAGGTGCAGAGGGCCTTGCAGTCCCGCTATCCCCATAATCGATGTCATCAGCTTTGCCAATTCCCGCTTAGTCATGCCATTGTTTTCCGAGCTCTCCTCGAAGTCGGCTAAAGCTGGGGAATTTTCATAGATAGTCGCTGCACGCTCGATTAGAGCTGATAAATCCCCGTGTCCAAAGACGTTCAGGCTTTGCAGCAGGTTGCCGATGACGGCGAAGTAATGCAGCGGGCTTTGGCGAGTGTAATGCAATTCGGTGAGAAGTTCGATCGACTCCTCGTCGTCTGGGTTGATCCCAAAGATGACGTAGTGCAGGTATCGGACTAAAAATCTCTTCCAACCGCGCTTGACATCGCTAAAAAACGCTCCCCCCGTACCGTGTGGCATCTCGGCATAATCTGCGGCTAGCCGATCGAGCAACCGTCTGCTGATTTCGTCTCCCTGGCGATCCGTTGTCGCACTGTTGAAGAGATACTTCTGCATACAGCTTCGGAATGCTGCGTGGTTGCTGCTAGCATCAGTTTCGCGATCGGACAAAGACAGTAGAAAAAGGTTTCTGCCGCCGACATCTTGGTTGGGCGCGCTATCGGGATCGAGTACAGAAGTACCAAGCCGCCATCCGCGCGCCTGGGGCGATGTGAGTGCTTTTTCCAGGGTGTCAAACTCTCCCATCACGACTTGCCCCGCGCAGCAAAAATTGGCTCCGAAAGCCAGCCGTTTTAGTGGCAAATAGGTGGGTTCGTTAGCAATTAAACCCTCAATCAGGGCGATCGGCGGTAACATCGTTTTGCTGAGACTTTCTTCCGGGTTTTCCAAAGCCCAAGCCTGAAACTCATTCAGTGCCGGGTTCATCAACGATGAGAAAATAGTATCTAAATTTAGGTTCATCATAATTCCTCCGAGAATCCCTCGCCATAACCCGCTTTGCAGTTAGCAGCAATAGGGTATTGAGCGGCATTTAAGCGGGTCTTGAATCCCACTTAAATGCCAAAATCAGTAAGTATAACTATAGCCATCTTTATTTGTAGACGCAGTGGCAATATAGATATAGTTTTACTGAATATGTCTGCAGCCAAGTCTAGCCTTTTCCCGGAGATTGACGGGAATTTTTAACGATTTCTGGTAAGTAGATATACTTTCTGCATCTAAAGTATTAGCCCTAATCTCTGAGAGTCGCACATAACCCGTAGTTATGTGCGACTACTTGCTATTAAATTTAGCCAAAATGGGCGACATTAATTAGAGTGGAGGATACCCCATTTAGAGATGCGAAAATTTTTCCGTTGGTCAGCCAACGGAAGAAAGTTGCACTATTTTCTTGAGTAATTGACAGTTGGGAGAAAGTAAGATTGTTGCCTAGAGAAAGCAAATCTTTAGTGTCTTCTTTTTTGCGATCGCGCCCTGTTTGACTTTGAAGACTCCACAAATAAGCGAATAAACCAGGGCTTTTTGTCCCGTCCCGCAGCGTCACCTCATCATTGTTAATGAATTTCAGCAAGTCATCGCCGCTCATCCCTTCATCATCAGCAGCCCAATCACGCCAACGGTACGGAAATTCAATCAGCGGTTTGTACTTATCAACTCTTTCCTCTAAAAAGGCTTCTTCTTCTCTGATATTTTCCGCATCATCTAATAGCTTGAGGAAAAGAATCCAAGTGAATTGGGGTAAACGGTCTAATTCCCCATTCACTCCCTTATCTTTCCGCATGATGTCACGCGCCGACTTTATCATGCTGCCGAGGCGTTGAGCAGTGGTGACGGGTTTATTGGTTTGAGATGTAGTGCGTTTGGGCATTTTGAGAGAAAATTAAAATAATCAAACTTAGAAATAGAACTCTTAGAAAACATCTACTAGACTGAGTACAAAAGATTTTGTAATTGATTTAGTGCTTTTTCTAACTTTTCTTGTTCTCCAAACAGTGTTATTATTTTAATTGCATCACCATATTGAGCAAATTCAGGATACTTTATAATTGAACCGATAATATTCTGAAATACAGAAAACCCCGTTTCAATATATTTCTCTAAAAATATTTCTAAAATTGCCCTTTGCTGTGTACTATACTGCTTAAAAAAATCTTGCTTCGTGCGGAATTTATCTACTCGCTTCTTCCTGTCTAAGTCTGGAGAGCGGATAAAATCAACGGGTTCTCTGAAAGTATAGTTAACTTGCTCACTTCCTCCTATAGTAATAGTAGCAGAAGCATACACAACTCCTCGTCTACCCGCTTCTCCGCTTGGCTCTACCCAGTAGATCCTTTCCCGATCCATTTTTATATCAGAAATTTTTTGAGTATCAATTTCATACAAGCAATCTCCTTTGGCTCTTAAAAGAGCTTCTGTCCTTTCGATCTCGCCATTATTCTGTATATCAATACAGTGGTAACAAAGTTCAAAAATTAATGCTAACTTGCCATTTATTTCTGTAAAAAATGCTGAAAGTGATGATTTTTCAACTGCTAGTGTAGTTATTTCAAATCCAATTTCCGTAGCTAATTCTCGTCTTAATCCACTATTAATAAGGTTATCAATAGTTAAAATAATATTTGAATAGTCAAGTGATGGTACGTCTTGTTGAAGAGCCTTAAGGCAGGATGCAATATTGTTATAAATAGATACCTTGGCTCCCATTTTATTACACTCATTTAATAAGTTATCCGCTAGTTCTTCAGTTTGCTTGTTTCTATTTTTAAAGAAAGCGTTATCATCACTAATAAAATATATTGTATGTGAATCTGAAAGTTCTAATATTGCTTCCCAAATAGCTGAATCTTTAAATTGCTGATTCTTGTCTCCATTAGGTTGAGTTTTTTCATTAATTCTCCTTAGTGCTGATTTAGCGTGTTCAAACGTAAAGAAAAGCCCAATAATTACGTCCTCCAAATCGGTCAACCTTTCTTTAACAGCAGCTTCTAATTGAGCTTTATTCGGTACTTCATAAGAATCGCGAAAGCCCATAATTACTTCAATAGATTTAAATCCTTTATTAATTTGTTCAATGGCTTTAAGTCCGTTTTCAACAATATTTCTCGTAAGCTCTTCTTCTATAATTTCCGGTAGACCTATTTTTCCATTACTTTGTTTGAGGATGTAAAGCAATGCCGAACCCATAGCCGTTCGCATCAAAAGACTAGATTCTTGCAACCATATATTTGTATCAATTACTACACAAATTGGTTTTTGTTCTGCGGACATTATTACAACTCCTTTCACTTCTCCTAAGCCGAATACAATAAACTCTGCAACTGCTCCACTGCCTGCTTCAATTTATCTGCCCCGCCAAATAAGCGAGCAATTTCCCGCACGTTACCATACTTCTCAACCGCTTACACCTTCAGAGCTGCTGGCATTATCAACTGCTGCGGCCCACCTTGAGCATAAATCCCAAATCCCAAATCCCAAATCTAAAATCTAAAATCTAAAATCTAAAATCTAAAACCTAAAATCAAATGACGCCCGCTAAAGTTTCCCACCAGTACAAAAGCACTTTACAGGAAACCCGCAGGCGTCAAAATCAAGCAAACTTAAATCTTAGAAAAGACCCAGTGTGAAAGATTTGTCGATCGGGAAAATAGCACCAATACCCAACCACAAAGTTACCGCAGTTCCCAAGAGGAAAACAGTAGTCGCAACAGGGCGGCGGAACGGATTTTGAAACTTGTTAACGCTCTCAATGAACGGAATCAAAATCAAGCCAAGAGGAACAGCCGCCATGCAAGCAATACCCAACAATTTGTTAGGCAAAACGCGTAGGAGTTGGAACACAGGCCACAAATACCATTCCGGCAGAATTTCCAGCGGAGTAGCAAAAGGATTAGCAGGTTCCCCAACCAAAGCGGGGTCTAGTACGGCCAAACCGACGCACAGAGCAAACGTTCCCATGATGACTATAGGGAAAACGTAGAGCAAGTCATTAGGCCAAGCTGGTTCGCCATAATAGTTATGACCCATGCCCTTAGCGAGCTTAGCGCGGAGCGCGGGATCGCTCAAATCAGGTTTTTTGAGAATAGACATAGTAACAGTGTTCTCCTTTTAATTTTACCCGGGGCTGCCATTCCGCTGTATTCGTTAGTTTGAATCAGCGGCGCGATCGCAGGAAGTGTTAGCCGTAAATAAATATCATGAGTGATGAATTATGAATTTTCAACTCAAAATTCAGCGGGGGGCAAAAAAAATACCGCCCCCACAACTCAAAACTTACAACGGGCCAGAGATACCTTGCTTGCGAATCATCAAGAAGTGAGCCAGCATGAAGACTACAATCAGCCAAGGCAACACAAAAGTGTGCAAGCTGTAGTAACGAGTCAAAGTGCCTTGACCGACGCTGACACCGCCACGCAGCAGTTCAACCATCAAAGAACCGACAAACGGGATAGCTTCGGGGACGCCGGAAACGATTTTAACTGCCCAGTAACCGATTTGATCCCAAGGCAGCGAATAGCCGGTCACGCCGAAAGAAACAGTGATGACTGCCAAGATTACTCCTGTCACCCAGGTTAACTCGCGAGGCTTTTTGAAGCCGCCGGTCAGGTAAACCCGGAAGGTGTGCAAAATCATCATCAGTACCATCATGCTCGCAGACCAGCGGTGGATGGAGCGGATCAGCCAGCCGAAGTTGACTTCAGTCATCAGGTATTGCACTGAAGAAAAAGCTTCTGCTACCGTGGGACGGTAATAGAAAGTCATGGCGAAGCCGGTGGCAAACTGGATCAGAAAGCAAACTAAAGTAATTCCGCCCAAGCAGTAGAAAATATTGACGTGCGGGGGTACATACTTTGTAGTGATGTCATCGGCGAGCGCCTGAATTTCCAGGCGTTCCTCAAACCACTGGTAGGTTTTTGAGTCGGTGATTTGTTTAGAAAACATGGAGCCAGAATTCCTAAAAGAATATTGCTGTGGTTGAGGTTCAGGGCAGCAGCCACAAGGTTTTTTGTCGCCCCGCGCCGAGCAGCTTGCTTTTACTAGCAAATGCCTGAGGCTATTTTTTAAATTTGGAGCTGACGAAAGGAACTCTATTGTGCGATCGCCTGCAAGCCCTGGGAAACTAAGCGGTGGCTTGTCCCTACTCGCTGGCGTTGCCCGATCGAATTCCAGACTGTGATAAAAAATGTAACATAATTGCCGTGCAATTTTCACGCACGCGATCGCTTTTTGGACACTTAAAAGGCTTTTTTAGGAATCTCAACATCCGCCCAAGCTCGTATGCGGGGAGGGCTGAGCTACAGAAAGCAGTCCGAGCCGGAAACAGGTTTGCCGGGAGAGGCCCAATTTCATCTCGATCATAAAACTTCACTTTCTGCCCCAAACGCCCTCAATGTCAGTCGAGTAACCCGAACCGGTTCGATCGTACAACCGAATCTTGGTTGGTAGTAAGGACTTCAGTCTTTACTAACAAAATCTGCTGGCTGCAACCTGCATATTTTCGTAAAAAAAGCCGGTGATTGCGCCCATCCGTAAAAGTCCTATCACAATTGAAAAGAAGGCAAACTTTCCACAAAAACTGGCAGCAGTGGCGAGAAAGGAGAGGGAAGCGGCGGTATCGGAAAGGGAATTTCAGGAAGAGACGGGAAGGATGGAAAGTCTCGCGATGGCGGTGTAAAGCCAGTCGAAACGATCGCGCAATCTGATAGATTCACATCAGTAATATTTTGAACATCGGCGATTAAATCCGATCCGGCCAATATCCGAGTTCCCCGTCTCGTACCGTCATCATAAGATTCAAACCGGCAAGAGAAAAAGCGAGAACCGTTACGATTTTGTACGAAACCAACGATTTAAATTTTGTCGCCTTCGCCCAGGTTAAAATCCTGAATAATGGCATGGCGACCTTCACCGCCATAGAAGAGGTAACGGCGGGCATTTAACGAACCGAGAACAAATATGTCAGCTTCCCTTTGCCCGATTAAATGATCGATTTGTTCTCCAGTTGATGAAAAGCTGTAACCAGATATGAGGTCATTACCTGGCCCGCCAATCAGGGTGTCGCTGCCTTGATTTCCCTCCAGCAAATCGTCTCCTGCATTGGCGTTGATGTAGTCATTATCTAAGTCAATTAGAGTGTCATTGCCACCTTCTCCAAACAGGCGATCGTTACCTTTGCCGCCCCTTAGCACGTCGTTGTTGCTGCCACCAAACAAGCGATACTCATGGTTAGACGAAAAGAAGGTAAGGTTTTTTTTAAGAATACAAAAGGGGCGATATATTGAAGAAGGATAAATTTTTAAACGGTTAAGTGATTTAGGTTTAATGCCAGGTAGTAGCTTTTATTTTAAGGATGTTCACGTTAGGAAGCCAAAAGGGTTGGGCAAATTGATATTGCAGGTTATTGTCAGCGTCGATATAGAGGTCATGGGGAAGACGAAGGTTGGTATCTGCTCACAAATTTAGGAAGTCTGAAAGAAGCTGTCGCCACATTAAAATGTCGGAGTGGAATCCAAGCTATGTTCAAAGATTGTAAAACCGGAGGCTATAATTTTGAAAAAAGTCACGCTTCTACTGAGCGCTTGAAAAGTTTAATTTTATTGATAGCTTTTGCGTACAGTTGCGCCACTTTACAAGGCAAATAACTTCAAAAGAATGTATTCAAAAATATGTGGGAATCCTAACACAAAAACCGCGAACTATACGCCGACCTAGTAGTTGTTGGATGGGATTGTATGGTCATTATTGGGTAATAGGAATAGAAGGTTGTGAAAAAATGATTGAGGAATTAATGGCAATAAGACGGAACAAGCTACCATTTTTTCAGAGGGGTTTGAGGGCTATGTTCCTGATGATACGGACGTTTTGACAGCGTTGTCACCCCGTGAACACTAAATCTTGTTGCATCCAGACAGATAGTCCTGGACGTACTCCGAGACTCACAAACCGGGTTTTTTACCGAATCTGTGGGTGAGAACCCGTCTTTTCGTACATCAAACCCGGTTTCTCGACTCCGATGCCTAAGTCCTAATCGAGATACTCAGGTGGTGCTTTAGTATCGCTGCGGAGAGTGGAACAAGGTTTACAAGCAATCCCTCGCGGGTCGCGCCAGCCAAAAGCGCAAACGAATCGCGCCCTATTCCTGAGACGATCGCGTAATATCATCGACGACCGATCGCTTATCGGAAAATTGGGTTTAAAACCCCGTGCTTCTAGCACGGCTTTGTGTCAAAATAGGATTGGTCACAGACCCGCCCAGATTTGAGATACTCCAAAATAAACAGCTTGGTTGAAAGTCCTGTCAGAGTTGCGATCAGAAACAGGGGAAGCAAAAAGGGCAATGGAAGTCCAACCCTAAAAGCAAACAAGTATTTTAGTTGCGTACAAAACAGAAAAGTCGCCGTAGGGCATTGGGAGACTTAAAACGGACATGGAGAGAAGGTAAGACTGGCTTGCTAGCACATCTGAGCGAAGTGTCAAGAATCACCGTTGCTTTAGCGGGCGTGAGTATGTCAATTACAAGTGCCAGCGGAAGGCCCGCGATCGTGCAAAAGGCGAGTTAAATCTGCAACAGCTTTCCCAGCTTACAAACGTAAAATACATAAAATGTAATACTTACTGGTATTTTACGGAACAATCATGCACAGACGAGTTTTCCAGATTGCGATTTTACTTTTCCTCCAAGTCGCCCTGGTTCTAGGCGGGTGGGTCGGGCCTGCGGCGGCCCTAACTCCAGAACAGCAGCTATTGAGCGAAGCTTGGCGAATTGTCAATCGCTCTTATGTGGATGACAGCTTCAACAATCACAATTGGTGGTCGATTCGCGAAAAAGCCGTTAAACAACCGCTCAACGACAGACAGCAGACTTACACGGCGATTCAGGGGATGCTGGCGAATCTAGACGACCCGTTCACTCGACTGCTGAAACCCGAACAGTACCGCAGCTTGCAGGTCAACACTTCGGGAGAATTGACGGGAGTGGGGCTGCAAATTGCGATCGACCCCCAGACAAATAGCCTGACAGTGGTGGCTCCTTTGGTCGGCTCACCGGCGGATAAAGCTGGCATCCAACCCCTCGATCGCATTCTGAAAATTGATGGCACTCCCACCTCAGACTTGAGCCTAGACGAGGCTGCAACTCGAATGCGCGGCCGCATCGGCACTGCTGTTACCTTGACCTTAGGGCGCGAGGGAAGGGACGTTGCTGAGGACATTGAGCTAGTGCGCGATCGCATTGCTCTGAATCCGGTTTACGCCGAATTGCAGTCGCCGGAGAATTTACCTGTGGGCTACATTCGCCTGAGTCAATTCAGCGCTAACGCCACTGAGGAAGTCGCTCGCGCGATCGACCGCTTGGAAAAACAAGGAGCGACCGCCTACATTCTCGACCTGCGAAACAACCCAGGGGGACTGTTGCAAGCAGGGATTGAAATTGCCCGCCTGTGGCTCGATTCCGGGACGATCGTCTACACGGTGAACAGACAAGGAATTCTGGGCAGTTTTGAAGCCTCTGGAGAAGCCCTAACTAACGATCCGCTGATTGTTTTGGTGAACAAGGGAAGTGCCAGTGCTAGCGAAATTTTGGCTGGTGCTTTGCAAGATAACGGCAGAGCTCAACTGGTAGGAGAAAAGACTTTTGGCAAAGGACTGATTCAGTCGCTGTTTGATTTGTCTGACGGTTCCGGGTTGGCCGTGACTGTTGCTAAGTACGAGACACCGAACCATAAAGATATTAACAAGCTGGGGATTTCGCCCGATCGCGTAGTGCCTTTGGAACCTATCGCGCGTGATCAGATTGGAACCGCAGCAGACTTGCAATATCAAGCTGCACTGCAACTACTGAAAGAAAAAACCGTGCTGGCAAAGTCAGTATAAGCCCGAGTTTGAAGTTTTGAGCTTGCAGCAGGGCGTCAATAGACAGGTCTAAGTCTGTCTCTGCGTTTCGTTCGCAAGGACAGACAAGAATCATCCTAAAAACTCTTTAACTCAAAGTGATATCACGTCCGACAGATTCATCTGTCATTCTTCGCTGTGCGAAGCAATGACATAAAACTAATGATGCACATCGGACGTGATATCAAAACCCAAAACTCCCCTTTCCTTAAGGTTGCGGGGTTGAGTCGTCGGCTTCGGGTACCTGGGCTTCTTGCAAAATCACCGGACGCTGCTGCGGGTCAGCTTGGTTGCTTTGCTCTTGCATCACAGTTTTAGCCAGACTAGGGTCAAAGTAGCGGTTAAAGTCCGATCGCGACTGATTTACTCGCGCTTGGGTAAGATTGACTTCAGCTTGGATTTCGTGCAATTTTTCTTGCACCGCCCGGTAGTGAGGCAAAAGCTGAAGCAAAGCAGAAGTGGCACAGACTGAAAGTACCATGTTGACCGCCAACTTGACGCCTGTTTCGGCCGCGAGGGTTTGGTGAGGGTAGGAACGCTGGCGGCTGCTGCTGCGACGAGGAGTAACCCGAGGGGAGTTTTTTACAGGACGCAGTGGGGTAACGGGGGGTTGAATCGCTTGCATAATTTTTTTTCAAATACCTGAGACTGACGTTTTAGAGTTCAACAGAGCAAATTCTGAGCTTAACGCACACTCGCCGCTGTTTGTCAGGGTGCTGACAACCAAAATTGTTGAGACAAAGGTGACGCCTGAAGACGGAATTTTCCCATAAAAATGCCTGCCCTTGCAGTGTCGTCTTGCTGAACACAAACAATCTACTGCACTGGGGCAGCAATTGTCTGTATCTGTAAAGCGAGAGATTTAACTGGTCAGGCAGGCGTTGTGCGGTTCGCAACTGATGTCTGGAAACTATTTGTACAGTTCAGTTGACAGCCGGAAAGCCATGATTCCGGGAATCAAAGCAATTACGAGCGCTACGTAGACTTGGGTATCTGTTAAAGACATATTCGCAAAACTCCTTTTCGCGCGTACGAGCTTTCACCAATTTGAGACAAATTGGCACTTTTGGGAATCATTTGTTACAACTTGCAACACAAATGCTGCCTCCGGGAAGGAGTGACGCAGTGGCGCAGTGACGCAGTGGCGCTGTTTTTGAGTGTCGGAGGGGGAGAATTTTTCCTTGTTTCCTGGGACTGCTTCCTTCGGACGTTGTTGGGACGATCGCCTCGCACACAATTACCGCGTTAGGTTAAGATTTAAGTGAAGGTGACACTAATGTTAGACAGAGCGCGTAATTTGCGCTGCGCTCGACCCTTGCCAATTTTAGGTGCACAAAATAGTTAATGCTAGATCAATTTCTCGACGCTTCACCCAATTTTGGAGTTGACGGCTTTTTATTATTGTTGGTTTTGGTGGCTTTGGAGGCTGTACTTTCGGCTGACAACGCGATCGCCCTGGCGTCTATTTCTAAAGGTTTGGAAGATGCCAAGGACCAGCAAAAGGCTCTCAACGTTGGTTTGATAATTGCTTTTGTACTGCGGATCGCCCTAATTTTAACGGCTACCTGGGTGATCCAATACTGGCAGTTTGAACTGCTTGGTGCTCTCTACTTGCTGTGGCTTGTTTTCCAACATTTTACTTCAGAGACAGACTCCGAAGGAGAACATCACGGGCCCAGATTTGCGACTGTGTGGCAAGCAATTCCCATGATTGCTTTTACGGATTTAGCGTTTTCCTTGGATAGCGTTACTACTGCGATCGCCGTTTCTGACAACACTTTTATCGTCGTAACAGGTGCTACTATTGGAATTATTGCCCTGCGATTCATGGCCGGGTTGTTCATCCGCTGGCTGGATGAATTCGTTCACCTAGAAAGTGCTGGTTACATCACAGTTGGGTTCGTGGGAATGCGGTTGTTGGTGAAAGTAATTGATCCAGATTTAGTTCCTCCCCAATGGCTGCTAGTTTCCAGTATCGTCTTGATGTTTGTCTGGGGATTTTCTAAGCGTACTCCCGAACCAGTCGAGATTGCAAAATCTCTAGAAATGGCTCTCAATCAGCCGGATTCAGAAGTTGCCGTGCCAGAATCGCAAGGACAAAAGTCCGAAATTTAACATACTTTCATTTGAAGAAAATTAGCTTAAATCTGTCAAACCAACAAGATTGAAGGCTGGTGAAAACGTACAAAGGCCTTTCATCCCGGTGACTTTAGTCCGGGGATGAAAGGCTTTTATTTTGTAAGATCGTTTCTTTCATATCAAATCTGTTAGCATCGGAATAGTAAATTCGAGTTGACTGTTGACGGTTGACTGTTGACTGTTCACTCTCAACAGTCAACAGTCAACCGTCAACAGTCAACATCATTCCGTTGTAACTGGAAATGATATCACTACCTGATCGAACTTATAGGAGTACAATTGGGCCCCTGGGAAGGCAGTTATCAAAATCAGACTCAGCAATGGTTAGGCTGGTGGGATAGCGAGGGGAATTGGTTGCTGAGGGGGTTGGCGGCATATTGGCGATCGCAGGCGATCGATCCGGATCTGATTTTAGCCTTGGTGGCTGCTGTATTTTTTGAGGAGATGGGGAAGAGGGCGAGGGATGAGAAGGAGTTGCAGGCGATCGCGTTTCATCTATCGGGAAAAAGTGTAACCTTCCGGTTGAGCGGCTGCAAGTAACCTTTTCTACATAGGGCAAGGGTTTTAGATTCTTTTTCGGAGATGTCTAATGATCGCCGCCTTGATCTAATTCAAGAATACTACGTTGTCTTTGCTCATTTATAAACCTTAGGTACTCCATGTGTTTTGCAGATAGCTCAGGATCTCTTTCTTGATAAGAAGACGCAGAGCCTTTAGATTTTTTCTTAATTTTTATGAATGAAGGCATTTTCTTTAATTTGGCTTGTCGTGTAAAAACAAAATGCGTCGATCTTATTTTTCCTTTACCTTCCTTCTTGGTTGACAACATACCACTCTCATGCTGATGCAGTTTAATATTTTTGTATCTTTCATATAACTGTCTTATATGAGCCTCGCTTTCTGTAGAATAAAACCCTATTATCGAATCTGAGCTGATGACTTGGAACGAATTCAAGATTTCAATATCGCTATCATTAGAAATGCAAGTTACTGAAGTTCTCTGCCCATATTTATATACTTTTGGATCGTACAGACAAAGTGTTATTTTTGGTGACACTGGAAGAAAAATTTGCAATCCACTGGCGGTAATACTTGTGACGGCAGGATCTTCTAGCTCGCGGTAAAGCCAGTTGTACATAAATAGGGGATGATCAGATATATAAAATTCTGAGGAAGTTTCATTTTTGATAATATGATATTCCAAATCTCCTAAAAGCTCAGCAAGAAGCACCCCATTAAGAGTAATTTCAGAGGCTAAATTATCCTGGTTAAACTTGAATTCTCCAGCACTTGCCTCTTCTGGATCAATTCCCTTCAAACTTAGACACTCTCGCACTATGGACTCAAATTGCGAATTGACGAATCCACTCACTCTTTCACTAGCTTCAGGCGTTCTGAAGTATAGAGATAAAATAAATCTGTGCAAAGTTAATAGGTCTTCCCTGATTATATTAAAATCTCCACTGACGATTTTATTTACTAGGCTTGAAGCTGGTCCCTCTATCTTTTCAGCTAGCAAATTCTCGACTAGGTTGTCTTTGCCATAAAAATAGTTCTGTGAGAAGAGGTCTCTAACTGGTTGATTATATCTCCACTGAGACCTCTCCATATCAAATATATTGATTTTTTTACCTTTGCTCCCATCACAAGCCCAAGGCTTAAGCAGAAACTGTGGGACAAAATGCTGCTTCTTCGTACTCATTAACAACTCTCACCTACTACATACGAGGCTAAACTCCAACCAAATAGCCTGGGTATATATCCTAACAAGCAAGTCAGTCGCATAAATTATAATTGTATCGCCGATGCGGTACAATACATCATATAACCACAAAATACCGCAAGTTTTCCATGTATGTCAACCCCTTATTAGTCCCCATCCGAATCTCTTTTTCTCAATAGAGTTCGACGCACGCTCCGACTCAAACCTCTTACTCGTCGCACTGAAAAAAGCTATCTTTATTAGATACTAGAACATTTACTTTTATAATCAGCGACATTCACAACAAATGGGAGTTCAAAAGATTCATACTTATATTTTTTAACCTAAATTATCGAATTATTTAGTTTACGAACCAAATCAAGAGGTGATTCTCCAATGGATAACTCACTAAGCTATGCAGACATCCTCAAAAAAACCCTGCAAGAAGCAACTCGCGCCCAACCCCGTTTACAGGCGATCCAGCTTTACCCCGTCTGTGATGTCGATTCTGGTCACTTTCTGGTTCTGGCTACAGGCTGGGATAAACAGCGCTGGATTGACACGATTCTGTTTCATGCTCGTTTAGTCGATAATCAAGTTGTAATTGAAGATGATAACTTCGAGGAAGGTCTAAGCCAAGCGCTGATTGCAGCGGGTATAAAAGCAGAGCATATCGTGACTAGCCCCTTCCCTGACAACAGCGATAGACAGAAAACGTATCAGACAGTATAAGGAAGAAGGAAGAGAGGGAAACTGGGAGATGGGAAAAGGGGGAGGATTTTTTCCCAATTAGCAATTAGTCATTAGCTATGGCCTAGGCTTACCGACAAAGAAAGCTAAGGGAGAATTATCACCACAAGATAACCGAACTTTAGAACCAATGGGAAAAACATTTCCTGTGGTTGTGAGTGCATATAACTTTTCGCCAGAAGGAGTTTTTAAACAATAACGATTTTCTCGGCCTAAAAATTGGCGATCGCAAATCACAACAGCCGAATCTTCATCTAAGAATAAACTTAAATCTTCCTGCCGGATCATCAATTCTCCTTCAGTAGAAGCATCACAAGGAACTTTTACAAATGAATCTCCTTTAACAGCAAAACAGCCTACTTCGGTTTCCCAAAAATCCTGCTTTAGCGATGCAGAAAGAAAATTAGCTTGCGTCACAAACTCAGCCACAAATCGAGATGCTGGTTCTCGGTAAACTTCCTCTGGAGTGCCAAACTGTTCTAATTGGCCTTGACGCATCACCGCTACCCAATCTGAAATCGAAAGTGCTTCTTCGCGATCGTGGGTGACAAATACACCAGAAGTTCCCGTTGCTTTGAGAATCTCGCGGACTTCCTGACGCAATCTTAACCGTACTTGTACATCTAAATTACTCAAGGGTTCATCTAGTAAAATAATCGCAGGTCTAGGCGCTAAAGCACGGGCCAGCGCCACTCGCTGTTGCTGACCCCCGGATAATTCATGGGGATAACGATTTTCCAATCCTTCTAATCCCACCAGCGCTAATGCTTCGGTGACACCTTTCTGAATATTATGCTTTGACTCTTTTCCTTGATGCGTTAAGCCAAAAGCTACATTTTTCGCGACTGTCAAATGGGGGAATAGTGCATAGTCTTGAAACACCATACCAATGTCTCGCTGTTCCGGCGGGACTGACATATTAACACTGGCTACAGTTTTTCCGGCTAGAGCGATCGTCCCTGCTTGTAGCTGTTCAAAACCAGCAATTAACCGCAGCAACGTTGTTTTCCCACAACCCGATGGCCCCAACAACCCCAGGATATCTCCCTGATGTAAAGTCAGGGTAACAGATGCCACCGCAGGTGATGCTGCTTGGGAATACTGTTTTGTTACACCATCCAAATGCAGAATTATCGGTCGAGCCATTATTGCTATAAATAATCAACAACTTACTATTCTACAATAAACCAGTTTAGTGATATAAATTGTCATAAAGACTTGACAAATGTTTACACATACTGATAAAGTAGCAAGCTAGACAATTTACTAGCGATGAAAAATTCCAAACAATCACTACAACAAACAGGAATCAGGACAATCCAATGGCTATCGACCTTACGCGGTCTATCGGCTAGTGGGTGGACACTTGCTGTTATCGCTTTAGCATTGCCGATCGCCCTACCAGTGATCAGTGTCTTATCCAGTATCTTTTTTGAAGCTAAAGATACATGGCAACATTTAACCGATACAGTTTTAACCCGTTATATCGTCAACTCTTTATTGTTAATGATCGGCGTAGGCTTTGGTGTTGTCGTGATTGGCGTAGGATGTGCATGGCTAGTAACAATGTGTCGCTTTCGGGCCAGTCGCATATTTGAATGGGCATTACTGTTACCCTTAGCTGCCCCAGCTTATGTCCTAGCTTATACTTATACAGACTTTTTAGATTTTTCCGGCCCAGTTCAAAGTGCTTTGCGTTATATTTTTGGCTGGAGTTATGGAGACTATTGGTTTCCTAACGTGCGATCGCTCCCAGGAGCAATCTTAATGCTAATCTTAGTTTTATATCCCTATGTCTACCTATTAACAAGAGTTGCATTTTTGGAGCAATCCACTTGTACCCTAGAAGCTAGTAGAATACTTGGCTGTAGTCCTTGGCGGAGTTTTATTACCGTTGCCTTACCAATGGCAAGACCCGCAATTGTAGCAGGTTTAGCACTTGCTTTGATGGAAACTCTCAACGATTATGGCACGGTGCAGTATTTTGGAGTTGATACATTCACCACAGGTATTTATCGGACTTGGTTTGGCATGGGAGAACGAATTGCAGCCAATCAATTAGCTGCCCTGCTATTATTATTTGTTCTGGGTTTAATTTTATTAGAACGCTGGTCGCGCAGTCGGACTAAATATTATCAAGCTAGCAGTCGCTATCGCCAACTGCAAACTTATCAGCTTAAAGGAATCCGGGATGTTTTAGCGATAATTGCTTGTTTTCTGCCACTATTTTTTGGTTTTTTATTGCCAGCAAGTCTTTTAGTCAAGTTGACATTAGCGAATTGGCAACTAACCTTAGATGAACGTTTTTGGATGTTTGCCCGTCATAGTTTAATTTTAGCCACCCTGACAGCAATTTTAGCCGTAGTTATTGCCTTGATTATGGCTTATGGTTTACGGTTATATCCTAATTTAGGAGTGCAGTTTGGAACGAGAGTTGCGGCAATGGGCTATGCTGTACCGGGTTCTGTGATTGCAGTGGGGATTATGGTTCCCATTGGTCAAATTGACAATCTATTTGATAGTTGGATGCGCCAGAAATTCGGGATTTCTACAGGCTTGTTGTTAAGCGGTACGATCGCAGCTTTGGTATTTGCCTATATAGTGCGCTTCCTAGCTGTTTCTTTAAATGCGGTGGAGTCAAGTTTGAGCAAAATCAAGCCTAATTTAGATGATGCGGCGAGAAGTTTGGGTTATAGTCCGATGCAAACTTTAGCTACAGTTCATACACCAATGATGACCGGAGGTTTACTAACGGCCATGATGTTAGTATTCGTTGATGTAATGAAAGAGTTACCTGCTACTATAATTATTAGACCTTTTAACTTTGATACTTTGGCGGTGCGAACTTATCAACTTGCCTCAGATGAGCGATTGGCTGAAGCTTCTGGCCCAGCATTGGCAATTGTTTTAGTGGGGATGTTACCTGTTATTTTATTAAGTTGGAAAATTGCGCGATCGCGCAAGTCTTCAACACTATAACCGCCAAATCTCTTCCCTGCTTGCAGAGGTGATTGATTCTTTTAAAGCTATAGTCCGGCAGGGGTTGAAACCACTGTCTCATAGCGAAAGTCGTCTGAAGACGACTATACAGCTAGGATTTCAGTCGGTTGAAACCGACTTTAGCTATTAGACAGGGAATAAATTCCCTGGCGGATTTCAGGAGAATGTATCAACCCTTCTTCCTTCTTCCTTTTTCCTTCATAAATCAAGATGATTAATAGAAATTCAGCAATGTTTACCCGCACGACTGGCACAATCTCTTTCTTACTACTTACTATTTTTGTCACGTTTGGATGCCAAAAAGAGGCAGGAACCCCCCTCGACACATTGCAAAAAACTAAGCAATGTCCAGCCTGCGATCTAACTGGCGCTAAGTTAAGCGACCTGGATTTAACAAGCGCTAATCTCAATGGTGCTAACTTGGAAGGTGCTGTGCTAGAAAAGGTCAAACTTAATGAAGCCTTACTCGATAGCGTCAATCTCAAAGGTGCAAATTTAAAAGGTGCTTCTCTGGAAAAAGCAGGTTTATCTGCCGCTGATCTCACAAAGGCTGATTTGAGTAATGCAAATCTCAAGGGGGCTTTTTTGCGAGGGGCAAAACTGAATAATGCCAATCTTAGTAATGCCGATTTAAGTGAAACTGACTTAAATAGTGCTGATTTGACAGGGGCGAACCTGACAGGGGCAAACCTGAAAGGCGCTATAATGCCGGATGGTAAAATTAAAAATTAAACCGGGTTCGATTCGGCGGTTTCAACCGCCGAATCACAAAGACTAGCTTCTTGTTCAAAAAGCTTCTATTTCCATCCGGCGCGATCGGCAATCTTTAAAGCTTCGGGGTTATTTTTCCCAAACACATCAGGGTTGAGAGGGTCAGATTTGAATGTACCAAAACTGGCAACTGCAGGATCGATCGCCACATTTGAAATCACAGGGTATTCGTAATTACCCCTAGAAAAAATTTGTTGCGCTTCCGGAGTGACTAGGTGTTCTAAGAATTTGATCGCGGCTGCTTTGTTACGGGAGGTTTTGACTACACCAGCACCACTAATATTGACGTGGGTACCGCGATCGCGCTGGTTCGGGAAAAATACACCTACTTTCGCCGCGAGTGCCTGATCTGCTGGATCTTTCGATTTCATTAAGCGAGCTACATAATAGGTATTAACAAGGGCAATATCGCCTACCCCATTAGCAACAGCCTTGATTTGGTCCGTATCACCTCCTTCTGGAGGACGGGCAAAATTAGCCACCAATCCTCGCGCCCAAGCTTCTGTTTTTTGAGCTCCATGAGCAGCTAACATAGCCCCAACCAGAGACTGATTATAGATATTAGTGGACGATCGCACTAAAATTTTGCCTTTCCAGCGAGGTTCTGTCAGCGCCTCATAGGTTGACAACTGGGCGGGGTTCACCTTGCTTTTGTTGTAAACAATCACCCGTGCCCGGCGCGATAAACCAAACCAGAAACCTTGAGGATCTCGCAAACTTGCTGGAATTGCCGATGTCAGGACTTTTGAAGAAACAGGTTGCAGGATACCTGCTTGTTTGGCCCGCCACAAACGCCCACCATCAACGGTGAGGAAAACATCAGCGGGGCTATTAGCACCTTCACTTCTGATCCGTTCAATCAGTTGGTCAGCATCCGCTTCAACGAGGTTAACCTTAATCCCAGTTTTTTTGGTGAAGCTTTGGTACAACTCATTATCAGTGTCGTAGTGACGTGCTGAATAAAGGTTGAGGGTGCCCGTTTGGGCTACTACTGGGGCTGTTTTACTTAATTCCCCCACTGCCACGACAGCCATTGCGGTACCGCTGGCAAGAAAAATACGCCGAGAAATGCTCATGGTTCTATAATGATAGATTTTTTCATCTGGTATTTGACACGATGGTGCATCTACAGCCATCTATAGTCATTGCTTTACTATATTAATGCAAGTAATTCTTATTTGATGATCAAAAGCGTAACTATTTTAGGGCTGACGCACTGGTGCTGAGAAATCCGGTCTCGACTTCGCTGAATCGGCAGTTTTTTTTACGAAAAAACTTTGTCGTAGCCCGCAGATTAGGTAAAAAATTGGCGTTGCACAATTTGAAGATGATTATTGTAGGGTGTCCCGCCTGCTCTGAAAATACACGCCTTCGGGCTCCTGGGCCCATCCCACACAAAAATCAAAATCATGCCGCTATTATGCAACGTCAAAAAATTTGCTTATGAAGGTTTTGATGCGTTCAGGAGCGTATTTATGACACAGATTGTTGCTGATTAGGTATCACAACACTTGTTTGCAATAGACATCTCCAAAAACTCCCCAGCCATATCCCCCATAGGTTGTTTACTGTCTGCCCTCAAAGGGCAGACAGTAAACAACCTCGCACTCCCAAAAAAAAAGCAAGAGCCATCTCCCAAGCGATTCGCGTTACCGCCATGTATCAACTGTCCGACTTCGCAACCAGGATCAACAGCCACCAACAAGCGGGCTAGCAGTGCGAACCCTTAATAAGGTACACACTGGACACCCTACGGATTATTTGTGTCGAATTAGCTCGTAAATTTCCACATAGTCTTTAGCTGGATATTTCCACGAATTGTCACAATTCATGCCTTGAAGCATGAGTTCTTCAAATTCATCATGATAGTCATACCACAATCCGATCGCCCGATCGAGCGCCGACTCTAAAGCGCCGTAGTCGCTTTGGTAAAACACGTAACCGTTGCGTTCTTCCGGGAGGTGGCGGGTGTCGTAATCTCGATCGAACACAGTATTCACCAAACCGCCAACTCCCCGCACCACAGGAACAGTACCGTACCTCAACCCGATCATCTGAGTCAGCCCGCAGGGTTCGTAATTGCTGGGAACCACAATCATATCCCCCCCGGCGTAAATTAAGTGCGACAGTTCCTCATTAAAACCTAGTTCTAAATGGCAGTCGGGATTGTCATTTAAAAACTGTTTCTCGTGCTGGAAATGCGTATTAATTCCCGCTTCGGTGGCGGAACCCAAAAGCACAAATTGCGCTCCCTTACTCAGAGAGTAATAAATTGCGTGGTGGACGAGATGAACGCCTTTTTGGTCGTCCAAACGACCGATAAACGTAATAATAGGCTTGTCAGCATCGCGCAGGAACAGCCGATCGCGCAAAGCTTTTTTAGTTTTGGCTTTTCCTGCCAAATCCTCCTGAGTGTAGTGGTGCGGAATATAGCCATCGGTCTCGGGATTCCACACATCGTAATCAATGCCGTTGAGCACCCCGCGAAACTTCTCTTGATACAAATGCAAAGTGTGGCCCAAACCGTAGCCAAACTCGCCGAGGTGAGCTTCCCAAGCGTGGTGCGGCGAAACCGTGGTGACAAAGTTCGAGTAAACAATGCCGCCTTTCATAAAGTTGATAGCAAAAGGGTTAAAGTTATCTCGCAGGCGATCGTACTCAAAATAATAATCCTCTCGATTCAAACCCGTTGCTTGCAAAATATCGCTACCTCCCATGCCTTGATGTTTGAAATTGTGAATGGTATAGCAGACTCGCTGATTTTCCATCCAATTGTATTTGTAAATTTCAAACAGCATGACTGGAACCAAACCAGTTTGCCAATCGTGACAGTGAATCACATCGGGACGCTTGTTGCTTCTGAGCAAAAATTCCAAAGCGGCTTTGCTGAAAAAAGCAAACCGCATATTGTCGTCATTGCAGCCGTAATAACAGCCGCGATTAAAAAAGTTATCTTGAGAGCGAGGTTCGATGAAAAAACACAACTGCCCGTGCACCCAGCCACACAAGACATCACAGAGGATTTCGCCGCCGTACCAGGGCACAGCCAGATCCCGGTAGGCCTCGTGAAGTCCCCAAATGTGGTCGTACCTCATGCAGTCGTACTTGGGTAGAATAACCTCGACGCAGTGGCCGGAATTCTCTAACTCCCGACTCAAACCGTAAACTACGTCGCCCAAACCTCCTGCTTTGATGACGGGGGCGCACTCCGAGGCAATTTGTACTATGTACATTTTTTTCTCGCTCCTGATGAATCAAAAAAATATTTTCTTAACTTGACAAAGTATATGAGTTCTCGGCAAATAAGCAAGTCAGCCATTAGGAATACAGGGAAATACGCGCAGCTAGCGGATGTTGGGGCAGATTCGGGCAATGGGTGATATCGTTTCCGCTCACATCTGAATTATTTAAACCGCAGAGGAGGCAGAGGACGCATCCGTGAGTTCAATCTAAAATCGATTTAGTACCCCATTTGCTGGCATTTGTCAACTAAATATTTTTAAAATTTTTGCCGAATTTGCGCGAAATTTTCTCGCACGATGCTGATAACTGATTGGCACAGAGCACCTGTTCGGCTGCCAAACATCAACAGAACTTACGCATTCAAGGGCGGTGTTACAAGGGTTTGAGATTCTTCGTTTCACTTGCCAATGACACAATTACCTTGAAATGCGTCCATAACTAATCAAATCAGGGATTCTATCTTGGAATTTAAACCAGCAAAGGCCGTGTCCAGCATTCATCCAGAGACTCTTAAGGAGGCCCTCGCCGATGCCCGACACCAACGATAAGGAAAACAATTTAAACCAACAACTCCAACAGCTAGTTGCTGAAGCTTGTTCGCATCCGCCCAAAAGCTTGATGCGGCGGGAAAAACTCAGCGAGATAGTGAGGCTGATTGTAAAATCCGGCAAACTTTGGCAAGAAGACACGCCTCATTACAATGATGCTTTACAGCAAACTTGGGTGTATTTTTGTCGCAATGTTTGCGAAGCCAACACCGCAAACAAACCTTACGATCGCAATCTGGGCAGCGTCATTACTTGGCTGGACAAATATCTCAAGATGCGACTGAAAGACTTTACTCTCGAACAAACGCAGGAAAAAGTTAGACGTGATTTACCGTTGATTTCAGAAGACTCAGCAGAAATTAACCTGATCAATAATATCGAAAACCCGCCGACTTATTCTGACAGTCCCCTAGCCATCCTAGAAGAGACAAAAAAATGGGTGCGGGCAGATCCGGAGGGGGAATTGAGAAGCGTTCACATCAAAGAACGCCCCGATGTCACTTGCCAAACCTTAATTCTGAGGCGTCTTCCCCCGGAGACTCCCTGGAAAAACATTGCTCTTGAATTTAACTTGCCGCCGTCAACCGCCCCCAATTTTTATAAAAGAGAATGTCTGCCCCGCTTGCGAAATTTTGCCAAAAATCAAGGATATCTGGAATAAAGGCAGGACAACTCCTGTCCTAAAAAACATCTGTCAAAAAGGAAAACCGTGATGAATAACAGCACCGAAAATATCAGAGAAAAATCTATTCCCCTGCCCATTACCGCCGCAGCCCTGCGGCTGGCACAGAAGTTTTCAAATCTTGACGGAGTGACATCCCCGGAAAAAAAAGAGCAAGTTTATTTCAACACTTTAGCTGTATGTGCAGTGAAAGATTACATGGAAATGATGGACATTCCCACAGACTTGAATGCCAGCGACAGTTGGAACGCGGCCATGCGCCTTTACACCGATGCAGCCGACTTGAAATTAACTCAACTCGGTCATTTGGAATGCCGACCTCTGAAGTCTGGCAAGTTTTGTTACATTCCGCTGGAAATACCGGACGATCGCATTGGTTTAGTAGCAGTTGAGATCGATATAAAGCGACAAGAAGCTACTTTGCTGGGATTTATGAAAACTGCAAGCGCTGGCGATTTAGCTATTGATAAATTGCAAAGTTTTGACAAATTTCTCCAACATTTGGATTGTCTGGAACGCAGCCGAAAAACTGTACAACTGCGTCAGTGGGTGCACAATATTTTTGAGGCGGGTTGGCAGTCTGTAGAAGATATTTTAGCGCCAAAAGAACCTCATTTAGCTTTTCGTTACAGCAGCGCAGTCGTGCGGGGCAAGATAATCCATCTGACACCAGATATCTCGGAAAAAGCATCAGCAACCCTCGACTATTTTCAGGGAAAACCTAATTTCTGGAGGGGTGTAATAAAACCAGCCCCAGCGGTAGCTTTGCTGGTGGCGATCGAACCAAAAACCGATACTGAAACTAATATTAAAGTACAGGTGCATCCCGCCGGCGGGGCAGACAGCTTGCCGCTCAATCTGACTCTGAAAGTCATCGACGGCGAGGGAAAAACTGTCATGGAAGCTTGCGCCGGCAGCGGTAACGGCTACATGACTCTAGAATTTGCCGCCGATCGCGGAGAATGTTTCAGCGTTGTGGTAAAACTGAAAGAACTCTGTATTGCAGAGAATTTTGCCGCCTAAAGCGGCTCGCTTGCCATAAGTTGTTCAGCATGGAAATTGAACTTGGGCGGGCAGGATGCCCAGCCCACAATAATTTCATCGCGCTGTGACTGTAAAATTTAGATGCGCCTGGGCTTATCAGTTGTTAGCAATGCCGAAATTAGTTGTTTTGAAGCTAGATGATAACTTGCTAAAAGGGGTGCGAGTTTCTCTGGAAATCGGCGCGGAAGGAGATCGGCCCGCAGTGGAAATCCAAGCCTTCCTGCCTCCGAAACCAGAAATAGCGGAACACTACGATCGCTGGCAGTCAACCTACCGCAGTTTGGGAGATTTCCGCATTAAGCCGATCGAAATTAGCATTATGGGCTCTCGTGCAGAACAGTTGTCCAAATGCCACTTGTTGCGGGAACAGTTAAGCCAGCAAATCAATAGCTGGCTCAACTCCGAACCGTTTCGCAAACTCAAAGAAACATTGCTCGAACAATTAATGCCGTCGGACACGATTCGATTTTTAATCAAAACTGACGACATGGATTTGCGGCGGCTGCCTTGGTACTGTTGGGATATTTTTGAGCGCTACCCGAAAGCCGAAATAGCTTTGAGCCCCGCCACTTATAAAAAACCGACTATCACCAACAGAAATCCCGCTAAAGGCTGCGTAAAAATATTAGCAATTTTGGGAAACAGTCAAAAAATTGATATTGAGCAAGATCGAATTCTACTTGCAGGATTGCCCTCCGCAGAAGTTACTTTTTTAGTAGAACCAAGTCGCTGCCAAATCGGCGATCAGCTTTGGGAAAAAAGCTGGGATATCTTATTTTTTGCCGGACACAGTTCCACCCGCAGCGACGGTCGCTCGGGTAAATTTTATATCAATCAAACCGAGAGTTTAACAGTAGAAGAACTGACACACGGTTTCAAGCTAGCGGTTAGCAGCGGCTTGCAGTTAGCTATTTTGAATTCCTGCGATGGATTGGGAATAGGGCGACAGCTTGAAGATTTGGGCATCCCGCAAACGATCGTAATGCGGGAACCGGTGTGCGATCGAGCTGCCCAAGCTTTTTTAAAGTATTTTCTCCAAGCTTTTTGCAGGGGGGAATCTTTGTATGTGGCAGTGCGCCTCGCGAGGCAAAGATTGGCAGAATTAGACTCAGAAATTCCCGGCGCGGATTGGCTGCCGATTATTTGTCAAAATCCGGCTTCCAAGCCGCCAACTTGGCAAGAGTTGCTGCACAAAGCCGAGCCGGAAACTGTCAGCAATCCGCCATCTTTATCTCGGCTGCGCCGCTTTCAGATCGGGCTGTTGGCGATCGCAACTGCTGCTGTTTCTGTCATGGGAGCGCGATCGCTGGGCTTGCTCCAGATATTGGAATTGCACGCTTTTGACCAACTGATGCGGCTGCGTCCTGCTGAAAGCTCAGACTCGCGTTTGCTGGTGGTGGAAGCCACGGAAATGGATATCAACAAATACGGCTTTCCACTGCCGGATGCGACGATCGCAAAAGCAGTGGGAAAATTGGCACAGGATGGGGCGCAAACGATCGCCCTGGATATCTTCCGCGATCGCCCTTTACAACCCGGTTATGCAGCATTAGCCGCTCGCTTTCAGGGCGATCGAAATTTAATTGGTTTGTGCAGCGTCAAAGAAATCGGCAAACCCAACAAATACGGCATCAAACCGCCGCCCGCACTGCCAAAAGAGCGCCTCGGGTTCAGCGATGTGGTGACAGATGCCGACGGCATTCTCCGCCGCCACTTGCTGTTTATGCAGCCACACAGCAGCGATCCTTGTACTACAGAACACTCTTTGAGCGCGAGGGCTGCCCTCCATTACCTAGCAGCAAAAGGCATCCAACCGGAATCTCTTCCCAGAGATAAGATCAGGCTGGGTAATGCAGTTTTTGCACCGATTCACGGCCGTACAGGCGCTTATCAAAACTTGGACGATCGCGGTTTTCAAATAATACTCAATTACCGACAACCCAAAAATTTTGTTCGCCGAGTCATGCTGACCGAACTGTTAGAAGAAAAAGTCAATGCCAATTTGATAAAAGACCGAATTATCTTTATTGGCGTGACTGCCCCGATTTCCAATCCAGATTATTTTTTGACGCCCTACAGTGCGGGAGAATCACCTTCTGAGAAAATGCCGGGGGTATTAATTCAAGCGCAAATGTCGAGTCAAATTATCAGCGCTGTTTTGGATCGGCGCCCGCTGCTGCAAATTGCTCCTGAATGGGCCCAAATGCTGTGGATTGTGGGTTGGGCAGCAGTTGGTAGCGCGATCGCGATTGTCAGCCGACGCAGGCTGCACGTGGTGTCGGGAGCGATCGCATCTGCGGGGATTTCGTGCGGGATTTGCTGGTTTTTGCTAATCGGGGGCTGGTGGCTGCCTTTGGTACCCTCAGCTTTGGCAATGGTAGCAGCGGGTTTAATTGCGATCGTTTTTACTTTTCGGCCGAAATGACAATATCAATTGGCAATCGTTAGAGGACATCGCCAACAAATAATCTCCAGCCGTTCGAGAGATGTAGAGGTGGAGCATTTGGGCGACAATTCATGTTTCCCACCTTTGATTTTATGCCCAAATGCTTCACGCTCCCCAGACTATTCACTTAGAAACTAGCTTGTTATTGCGATCGCTCGGAGCGAAAGTGTAACCGTATCCGTGAGTAGTTTGAATAAAATTCGGAACAGCCGAATCCACTTTAGCCATTTTCCTGCGAATCAGACGGATATACACGTCAACCACTTGCTCGTCTCGTGGGTCATTGCATTTCCATCCCCAAACTTTTTCGGTTAGCTGTTGGCGGCTCCAGGCTTTACCTGGATAAGTTGCCAAAAAATACAAGAGTTGAAATTCTAAGGCGGTCAGAGCTAAAGTTTTCTCTTTCAATCTCACCTCCCTACTCATTAAATTGATCCCTAGTTCACCGAAGACAAGATTGCGCGGAGTGACGGTGTTCATCTCCCTCAACAAGATTTCTATTCTAACTGCCAAGTCCTCAAAACTGAACGGTTTGCCGATAAAATCATCAACACCTGCTTTGATAATTTTAATTCGAGCTTCTTCGCCTGTAACGCTGCTGAAAATCACGAGTAAAAAAACATTCTTCCGTTTCTGCATTTCTTCGCAAAGTTTAACGCCGATATTATCGGGCAAATTCCCATCCCCGATTACGAGGACTGGGTTGAATTCCTCAAAGATTTCTAAAGCTGTTTTTCCGTCGGCAGCAGATTGTACTTGATATGTCTGATTCAGATAGCCGTCGATGAAATTACGGACGGGAGCCTCACTCTCTACAACCAGAATTTTGGAATTTTGCTCGGTAGATATCGTCATAATTTTTGACTCTCTTGTTAATGGTTCAAACTTTAGAAAATCGAGGCAGTATGCTGTCTTTTGATTAGCCCCTCGATATCCTATAGGGCGTGTTTTTTTTCCCCGTAGATGCGCCCTTAGCTTGCCCCCTACTCAACCCCTACTCCCTTTAAAAAGACGAGTATGGGGTGGGACAATAGCGAATTAACTGGTTCGCGCGCTCTATCTAGGAACCAGTCGGAATTATGATGATTGTTCAATTACCAACTACCCTGTCCCTGCGAGCGCTCGCAGCGAAAGTGTAACCGTATCCCCGAACAGTTTGAATAAAATTCGGAACAGCGGCATCAACTTTAGCCATTTTCCTGCGAATTTGGCCGATATGCACGTCCACCACTCGCTCTTCTGCTCCATAATTGGATTTCCACCCCCAAACTTTTTCGATTAGCTGTTGGCGGCTGCAAGCTTTACCCGAATGAGTTGCCAAAAAACACAATATTTCAAATTCTAAGGCTGTCAGGGTTAGAAGTTGCTCCTTCAATCTCACCTCCCTACTCAGTAAATCGATCGCTAATTGGCCGAAGACAAGGTTGGGCGGATTGACGGATCTCGCCCGCCTCAACAAGACTTCTACTCTAACTGCCAATTCTTCAAGACAGAAGGGTTTGCACATAAAATCATCGGCACCTGCTTTCATGATTTTAATGCGATCTTCTTGGGCGGTGCGGCTGCTGAGAATCGCGACTAAAACATTAGTGCGCTTCTGCATTTCTTGGCAAAGTTGATAGCCAGTAGTATCGGGCAAATTCCAATCCAAAATGACAAGAACTGGGTTAAATTCTTCAAAAATTTCGAGAGCAGTTTTGCCGTCTGCGGCAAATTGTACTTGATATGTTTGATTCAGAAAGCGGTAGATGAGACTGCGGATAGAGTCGTCGTCTTCTACAACCAGAATTTTGGCTTTTTGATCGGCAGATATTGTCATAATCTTTGAGTTTATTGTTATATCAATTCCGGTTGTACCGGAATGATTGTTGACTGTTGACTGTTGACTGTTGACTGTTGACTCGGGAGCGAAAAACGGAATGGTTGAGTGTTAACTGTTGACTCGATTTTATTATTCCGATGCAACCGGAAACGATATTAATGGTGCAAAGTTAGGAAAGCGAGCAAGTGTATGAAAACAGTCTTTATTGTTTAGTCCGCTAGGAGTGGACTAAAGTTTGTGCAGTAGGGGCAGTCCCCCCGTAGTTGCCCCGATTTCGATCGCAAGCGTGACTTTTTTGAAGAAATTAAATCGACACATGACTTATCGCTCCTGGCGCGATCGAGTTTCTGTGGAGCTTTCAGCCAAAAGACTAATTTTTTCGCAGTTTTGGCAATTGTTTACAAAATTTAATCAATTATGTTTCGCCGATCAGTGTGAAAGCCGCCCAATCTCTGGGATTTGGATGCTGCTGCATTGTCTCCAGCATGGCGTTTCGCAGGGCTTGAGCTTTGTTGCCTGTTCGATCGAGATTTTGATAAAATTTCACCATCAAATCGGCTGTAGGAGCATCCGGCACCGCCCACAAAGACACAATCACACTAGGCGTACCAGCCGAAATTAAAGCGCGAGACAAACCGATAACGCCGTCGCCGGTAATCCGCCCCATGCCGGTATTGCACGCGCTCAAAACTACCAAATCCGCGTTGAGGTGCAGGTTCAAAATTTCCTCAGCAGTCAGCAAACCGCTATCGGCGCGATCGGGTGCAAGGGCGATCGCACTGCCGAGCCCGCGAATGTTATCGAGCAATCCGTGGGTGGCAAAATGGACAATGTGGGCGTTTGGCAACCGCTGAAGTACAGCAGCTTTGGTAGCCGAATTGCCCGTCAGGGCTTGAGTTTGGAACAATTGGGCGATCGCGTTAGCTTCGGTTTCTGAATGCGGCAAAGCAGATAACTGCTGCGGGGGTTTTCCCGGTACTAGAGCAACTTCGGGCATAGTCGGATTTCCTACTACTAGAATGTCCCCAGCCCAATCAGAAATCTCTTGTCGTTTTTGGCTGGTTAATTCCAGAATTTGAATCGAAGGAGCAGTCAGAATAGTATGTTTTTCAATTAAGAATTTTCCCGCAGCATCTTGCAAGGCCGGAAAGGGAACGAAAAACAGTTCGCCTTGAGGAATAAAGATAATCCTGGCTTGTGGATCTGTCGGCAACAAATCAGCAATCGGTTCGATTAACAGTTGATGGAGTTTTTGCAAGCGCGGGTGATTGGTGCGACTCGATTGCACTTTTGCTGTTACATCAATCCTAGGTCTGGGAATAGTCAAGCCTGCAGGCCAAGAGGATTGCCAGAGCGAGAGAATGCTGTGTGTTTCGTCAACAGATATGACTTGCCAAGGTTCCCAATTAGGGGCATCGTCGTGGAGTTTAACTAAATCGCCTGGGTCAATTTTTAGAGTGGGATTGAAGTCGCGATTCCTGATGCCGATCGCCTCGCGAGAGTCGGGAACCAAGTCTTTGAGCGGAGTATGTTGATAGTTGAGGTCAACTTGGCGAAATGCAATTTCGCCCGTCGGCTGAATTACCCAAATAAAAAGTTCTTCTAAAAAAGAAATAGAATATTCGACACAAGTTGCCTTTTGTGCTTTAGCAATTTGTTTAATTTGCTCGATCGTAGGTGTCTTAATATTGGGTATCGCATCAGAATTAGCAGATAACCGAGCAGTCAGTAACTCCACAAAAGCCCGCGCCCGCCCCCGCTCGGAAATTTCCAGCGCCTGTTCTGTTTTTGACTGGGCGAGCAGGGCTTTTTCCAGGTGGCGGTAAGTTGCTGCTTGGGTTTCAAAAATAGATACTTTAAAGTTATCGTTTTTGCCCAATCTTCCTCGAAGCGATTCCCAAATTTGAATCGCATTGCGGAGGACTGTTTCAGCTTCTGTAAACTGTCCAGAGTCAAAGAAAGCTAGTCCTAAATTGTTGAGAATTGCCCCTTCTGACGCCCTTTCGCCGATCGATCGCGCGATCGTTAAACTCTGCTGGCTGTATGCGATCGCCCGTTGGCACTGCCCCAAACAGCGGTAAGCATTGCCAAGATTTCGCCAGGAAGTCGCTTGCCCAGAGCGATCGCCCATTTCCTGCTGAATATCTAAGGACTGTTTGTAGAATTCGATCGCCCGCAAGTAATTCCCCAAATTACTGTAAGCATTGCCCAGAGTCACCAAGGAATTCGCTTCCCCATAGCGGTTGTCGATTTTCTGGGCAAGATTCAAAGACTCTTGAGAGTATTCGATCGCCCGTTGATACTGCCCCAGGGAAACGTATGTACGGCCCAAAGCGTTCAAGGAGTTCACTTCTCTATGCTTAGAGTTGATTTTTCGCGCCATATCTAGGGACTGCTGCTGGCACTCAATTGCTTGCAAGTATTCCCCCAGGGAATAATATGCACTCCCCAAATCGCGCCAAGAACTAGCTTCTCCGTGACGGTTGTTGGTTTCTCGCTCAATATTTAGCGACTGTTGGTAACAGTCAATTGCTTGCAAGTATTCCCCCAGGGCATCGTAAATATTTCCCAAAGCGTTTAGGGAAGCAGCTTCTCCACTGCGGTTGCCGATGTCTCGCTGAATATTTAGCGACTGCTGGTAACAGTGAATTGCTTGCGAGTATTCCCCCAGCAAACTGTAAATTTCGCCTAGATTGTTCAGAGAGTTCGCTTCTCCGTAGCGGTTACCACTGTTTTTATGAATATTTAGCGACTGCTGATAGTATTCGATCGCCTGCGAGTATCTTTCCAGGGAAGTATTAGCACTGTCCCAGGAGGAATCTTTCTCGCGGGGCTGTCTTGCTGCTCTTTTCATAATTCGATCGGGAACAACAATTTTATTATTAATAGGAGACTGAATTGCTCGATATATCGACTGCACCTCGGCTGCCAACAGCACCCTTTTGTATAGCCGAATATCTGCAATATTGCCCCGAAAAATACCGCCAAAATCGTCCGATCGCCTGCCAAGAGTTAGGAGCCTATTATTGCTGAGAGAACCTTGTTGGTCTATTGGTCTGAACCGCCAACCTACTTCCTTGCCATCGACATACCAGCGCCCGCCATTCATGCGATCGCGATCGACTGTTACTGCAACATGATGCCATCGCTCGTCGCTAACAACAGGGAAAGTATCAATTTTTTCATGATAGTCGCCACCACAGTTTAGCCAATTTTTTGCATCCGCTATTTGCAGGTTAATTTTGCCTTGATAAATAAACAAAGACCAGCCTTGCCTGGGGCCGGAATTTTCAACTCGCTTCTCGATAATTTTAGCAATTCCGGCATCTCCCGTGCGAATCCAGGCACAAATAGAAAAGTCTTCCGTGCCGATATCCAGTAAAGGAGTTACTGGAAAAGTAACGTAACCTCCTGTCAGCAACAAACTTTCCGGCGGCCCGTTTTGTGATGGTTCAACAGCACGGGAAACGCTGTCAATTAGGTTCGCCGGAGGGATCTCGGGACGATCGCTCGCCAAGTTGCCTGCTTCATCAAATGACCAATGGGCGATCGGCTCTGTATTGAAAGTATTGTAGACGCTTAATATCGAGTCTTTCATGGCTTAGTTGACTTCATTTTTGTGGAACAGGCATCTTGCCTGTTCCTGATGGGCGGGCTAAGAAAAGGCCCACAAAAAAACTTACTCTTTGTGGAACAGGCATCTTGCGTGTTACGGTGGTGAAACTATCCCGTGCAAGCGCACAAACGGATGCTGTAATAAAGCCTCCCAGTCAGCATCCAAAGTCGCCAGAGATGATATTTTTTCAAATCCAGATAGCTCTGCTAGCGCTTCATACCGCAAGTCATTTTCAGCATAAATTAGCAGCCTCTCCTCTAAATTAGCTGCCTGTAATTGGCTCAACAGTTTGCCGCGCAGTGCAACTAATTCTGTGAGAGTTTCGTACCACAAACCGTGTTTAGCCAACAGCAAAACGCGCTGCCTCAGCGATGCTGTTTCTAGCTGAACCAAAATTTCTGGTTTCATTGCCACCCGCTCAACCCACCCGTGGCGGGAGATATTTCCGCAGAAAAAGCACCACTGATACTTCTTGCCAGTTTCCAGAGTAGGTGAATTTTGCGGCAAGGAAAAACTCGCAATTCCCGCTGCTTTTTTTAGCTCAAAAACTGTTCGGAAAACTACCTCTTGCTGTTCGTCCCGCAGCACAAACTCAAAGGGAATGTCATCAGGAAATGAAGTCGGCAAGTACAGCCAAAAAGTCGGATGTGCGATCGCTGTCAACCCTATATTTGTAGCGGGAATCAAAGCTAAAAAGTTGTGAGGATCGCGGCTGCCTGCGTCTTTGCGATCGCCCGGAGCTCCGCGCGCGGGCGGCTCGTATGCGAGTACCTGTGGCAGAAAATTCGGTTCCCCCGATGAATCAGCGAGCATCGCTGCCAATCCAGGTTGAACCATTGTTAAAGCAACAAGCACATTAAGCGCCGCCTGCTGTAGGAGCAGTTTTGTTACATTCATAAAATATCCGCCAAGTAGAGGTGTAAAATCTCAGTTCGCTCCAACTGCACCCTGAAAATAATCAGGCCAGATTTTTTATGCTAGCGTCTATAGTTTCGCGTAATTTTTTTAGTATATTTGCCCAATAAAATTCCGCGCTACCGCTCCAGCAAACTCTACCTTAAAAATGAAACAGCTCAACCCAAACCCATAGCATCATTTTCACATACTAATAATTTACCTTTCCCCTGATAATACCAAACATAACCCTCTCCACCCCCTTTGCCAAAATGGCCTAATTTTCGATAATCTTCTTCAATCCCCTTGGTAAATCCTTTAACCAAATCGCAATCAGCTATCAAAGTTTCACCTTGTCTGAGTTCGACAATCTTAGCCGGTGAATTTGTAGCTGCTACAACAGTAGCTTTTTGCTCGCGCAAAGCTGTAACAGCAATTCTCCACCTACCGTCATTAGAAGCAGCCACTTGTCGGAATTTCAGTTTTTTAGCACCGATAACTACATTGTCCGAACAAAACTGAAATATACCGTCATCAAACTCCCACTGCTCCGCATCCGAAAGCTCGATCGGCGTATAATGCAGGAAATGGCCTTTTTGTCTCGGTTCCAGTTTCACCGTACCAGTCCCTTGATATACGGGAGCGTTGTAGTCCATTTCCGTTGTCAAAGATACCCACATATCTTTCAAACGGTTATCCGTTTTATAAACACCGGAAGTCAATTTTCCCATACACCAATGCAGCGCACCTTTTTGAATTATCACTCCCGAATTGTTCAAGTTAATTTCCGCTTGCTGAACGAGGGGAATATTTTTAGTGGGATGGTAAAACTTATTGGTTTCTGGATTGATATTATTTTGGACATACCACAAATCCGTTGGCTCCAAAACCTTGATTTCGTATTTCATAATATACCTCGCCTATTTACGTGAAATGTGTTAAACATTTGACCCGTGATTTGGGGCTGTCCCGATCCCGGACTTATCTTGTGAAATTTATCTTTGGCAGACATCCTCTGCTACTGTTAAAGTATCTAGCTATATTAGCAATAGCAGACAGCGCCCCTCCACAATTGTTGAGAAAAATTTATGCCTGCGATCGCACAATCTCCCAATTTACCGATTTTACAAGAAATCAACTCAGGATTGCCCAATATTTGTGGCTCCGAAGCAGAAATCAGTGCCGCAGCCAATAGCAACGAACCAATCTTTCTACCTACCACAAATCTGCGCCTCGAAAACATTCAAGCCGGATTCGCCTGCGCCCTCCATATGCACCAACCGACAATTCCTGCAGGTGCAAACGGCGAACTGATCAGCAATCTCCAGAATATGTTTGAACATCCCAACCAAGGAGACAACCACAATGCCGGAGTCTTTGCTTGGTGCTATTCTCGCATGGGAGAATTCATTCCCCAACTGATTGCCGAAGGCTGCAACCCGCGAATTATGCTCGACTATTCGGGCAACTTATTGTGGGGATTGCGCCAAATGGGACGCGACGATATCTTTGATAATCTCAAGCGGATTACCTGCGATCCTCAATATCAACCTCACGTAGAATGGCTGGGGACAATGTGGAGTCACGCCGTCATTCCTTCAACTCCCATTCCCGACATCAAACTTCAAATTCAAGCATGGCAACATCATTTTGCGGCAATTTTTGGCTTGGATGCCCTGAAGCGCGTTAAAGGTTTTTCGCCCCCAGAAATGCACTTTCCCAATCACCCAGATACACTTTACGAATACATCAAAGCTTTGAAAGAATGCGGCTACCGCTGGCTGATGGTGCAGGAACATTCTGTAGAAAATCCCGACGGTTCGGGATTGTCGCAAGACCAAAAATATATTCCCAACCGTTTAGTTGCCCGCAATTCTCACGGCGAAACAATCAGTATTACTGCTTTGATTAAAACCCAAGGTTCGGATACGAAATTGGTCGGTCAAATGCAGCCGTATTACGAAGCGAAAGGACGCAATAAACAGCAAATTGGCAATGTCACAATTCCTTCTTTAGTCACTCAGATTGCTGACGGGGAAAATGGCGGCGTGATGATGAATGAATTCCCCAGCGCTTTTGTCAAAGCTTGGCACGAAAACCGCGAACAAGGCGGGGGAAAATCCGGTGTTGTTGGTTTAAACGGCACTGAATATTTGGAGATAATTGAAGCGGCTGGTGTTAATCCTGAAGATTATCCTATTTGTCAAGGGGTTAACCAGCATAAAATCTGGCACCTAGTCGATCCAGATAGTGCAACACCGGAAAAGGTCGAAAGTGCGATCGCCCAACTCAAGCAAACCGACCATAATTTTCACATGGATGGTGCTTCTTGGACTAACGATTTGAGCTGGGTGAAAGGCTACGAAAATGTCTTGGAACCGATGAATCTACTCAGCGCTGCATTTCACAAAAAATACGACCCCCTGGTGCAGCAAGATGCTTCAGTTACAAAGCAGTTTGAATACCAGCAAGCTTTGCTTTACAATTTGTTGCTGCAAACAAGCTGTTTCCGCTATTGGGGACAGGGAACTTGGACTGATTACGCGCGCGAACTTTACAACCGCGGCGCTGCTTTAATGAAGTAGCAGAATTTATTGTAGGGTGCCCGGGAAACAAACTGTTTGAGCCCCCTCAAATATCAGCCCTGACGCACCCTACATCTAGAAAACTTTATTGATAAAGAGAGGACTAAAGTCCTCACTACAAACACAGACTTACCAATTACTGCCTACATTTCCTGCATCAACCGCAAATAATTTTGCCGCATCTGCGTCATATTTTCCATCATTCTATTAGCCATATCTTTCTCTACATCGCTCATTTGTTGCCAAAATAAAGCCGATCGCCTCGCCATAATTGCTTCTTCCCACAACATTTCCAAAAGTTGCGCCGCCATTGGGTTTTCAGCATCGATAATCCCACATAATTGCTCGAAGGCCCGGTTGGCTTCGGTGTGAGTGCTAACATCCTGAACCAGGCTTAGGCATTTTTTGAGTTGTACGATCGGATTTTCAGAAGAGTAAGCCATAATTTCACAAAGATAAGGGCTACAAAATTTATACTGACACCTTTGAGATTACTAGAGTTGTGACACAGCCGTAGAGTTTCCTACATACCAGCGCCAAGGCAAATCCATTCCTTGAGAAATCCCGATCCGCGTAGTTTGCACAAAATTTATTGTACCCTCCTCCACAGCTTGCTGAAAGTTCTCGCTCCGGTGTTCCAACCGCAGCGGTTGGCCTGCACCCAAGGGAAAACCGCTTAAAGTTCGATCGATATCCAGCACCTTACACAGTTTCCCAGGCCCGGCGGCGAGGCGCGATCGCTTCTTCTCGGGAATTCCAGCGAATTGTTGGGGAACCGCATCTAGCTGCAAAGCTCGAACCAGCACAGCACTAGCAACTCCCTCTGCATCCGTCACCACGTTAAAACAGTGATACATCCCGTAGATTAAGTAAACGTAGCTCATACCCGGAGGCCCGAACATCACCTCATTGCGAGGAGTTCGCTGTCGGTAAGCATGACAAGCGGGGTCTCCTGGGCCGTAAGCTTCGGTTTCGACAATCATTCCCCGAATCGTCTCGCCGTCCGGAAACTGCCGCACCAGAGTACAGCCCAGTAAATCTGGCGCTACGCTGGTAGATGGCCGCGCCAGCCAAAAAGATTCTACAATCTGAGTATTTGCACTCACTCAACAACAGCAGGTAAATTATGGACGTTAAGTTAGTTTTAGCAGTCTTGACAGCAATTTTCACCGTTTGCTGTCTGTTCTTCGGTACAAAAAACGGATTCTACGATACTGACAAGTATCACGGTAACGGTTCTGCTCACTAATTTTAGGCGTGCAGTTAGTTCCTTAAAAAACCGCTGCCTGAAAAACAGGCAGCGGTTTTCTTTCGATTTTATAAATATAAACAGTATTTCCTAGTCTTACTAAGGATGAATTGTGCCATTAGGCATTTGAGCTTTTTGCAAGCTAGCATTCGAGAAGTCAGCGCCTCCCATGAGGTTAAAACGCATGGTCGCTCGTCGCTCCGTTGCTTTGATATTGAAACCAACTACTGCATTTTCTGGGTTATTCTGTTCTGGAACAGCGCTGACATTAAAATCCATATTTGCTTTTTTTTCATTAGCCTCAAGCTTAAAAATGATGCCGGTACACCCCAAATCAGCTCCCGTCAGGTTGGCTCTATTTAAGTTGGCATTTTGGAGGTTGGGATTGGTCAATTTTGCTCCTGATAAGTTAGCACCTTCTAGGTTGGCTCCCTGCAAGTTGACTCCTGGCAAGTCTAATCATTTTAGGTTGGCATTTATGAAATTGCATTCGGGACAGTGTTTGGTTTGCAGCAATTCCTTGAGTTGGTTTTTTTGATTAGAAAAAGTTAGATATTTAGCCGCCGTAAATACAGCTGCGATCGACAATCCAGCAATAACTAAATTCTTTAATTTCATAAATCTCCGAAAATCTTCGGCGGCTTTCTATCGCTGTTAATAGATTTCGGCAATAGTGCGATCGCACTATTGCCGAACTCCCACAATAAGATTGCAGGCATTTCCCCCAAGCAGTCTGGCGCAATTAAACACCGCCGGGCTTATACATCCCGCCTCCTTTCCCTCGCCAGTGCTGCTTTGAGTTTCGGACTCGTCCCGTCCGTCTGCTTCACTTTGCTTTGAGCAGTCCACAAACGGAATTTATTGTTACCCGAAGGCGCGCCTTGGCATATACCTCCAGACTGAAATAAAAGAAACTTTATTTATATCCCTGGAATGAGCCAATTTCCGAGAGAGTTGAGGATGATTGAATACAAAGGCAATACCGTACCTGCGCTGTTAATTTCTCAGCAATTACTTTTGTTGTCAAAATTGCTTTGAGAAATTAATTTAGTCTAAAAACTGTTGGCAGCAGCTCAGGTTCATCAACCTCGCCAGAACACACCCTACCTGTAATCCCGACAATTCGGAGCGGCAATGAACACAATCAAACCCGAACCCAAAAGATCGCGCTTCATGGCTCTGCTGCTGACAACGCTGCTGACATTTCCCTTTGTGAGTGCTTGCGGTTCTAGCGAGCAAAATTCCGCTCCTCCGCCTCCTGTTGACAACACTCGTGCTGGAGGAGTGCAAACTAATCGCCGCCCCACTCCTCCCCCACAAGCGAAAAAAGGACTGAACAATGCTCAAAAAGTAGGGATTACTTTAGCAGGAGCAGCGGCCCTTTACTACATCTACAATCAGCACAAAAATAAACAACAAAAGGGGCCGCAGGGAAAACATTACCTTTCCAAAAACGGTCGCGTTTACTACCGCGATGCCCAGAATCGCGCCGTCTGGGTAACGCCCCCGCCTGGAGGAATTCAAGTTCCGGAGTCCGAGGCAGCGCGTTACCGCGAATTCCAGGGGTACAACAACCAAAATACCGGTCGAGACCTTACTACCTTGCCGGAAGCTACAAGTCCTGTTCCCGCACAGTAGTCTAAGCATTTGAGATTTTAGATTGCAGGTTCCGTGACTTTCCATTAAATCTGGGATTCCCAATCTAAAACAGTCGTTTTTCAACACATAAAAAAGAGGAACTTTATCATGGTAGACGGATTTTTGCGGAAGTTAAAAGATGCGATCGTCGGGCCCGACAGCGAGCAATTCGATCCTGACGGCAATTACCAAGATCCCGGACAGTTCGGCAACGTGACTCCAGCCAGCCAAGACCCCTACGGCGACCCGGCTGAGTACGGAGAGTACGGCAACGTGACTCCAGCCAGCCAAGACCCCTACGGCGACCCGGCTGAGTACGGAGAGTACGGCAACCTGACCCCGGCCAGCCAAGATCCCTACGGCGACCCCGCAGACTACGCGGGTACCGACTACGGACAGTTCGGCAACCTGACTCCGGCGAGCGAAGACCCCTACGGCGACCCGGCAGACTACGTAGCGGATGCTGGAATGTTCGGCAATGTGATCCCGGCCAGCGAAGATCCCTACGGCGACCCGGCCGATGAAGAAGGCTTTAGTTAACTCAGTTGGCTAGAAAAATTACCTGGTAAGCAACAGCACCCCTGCGGGGGTGTTTTTTTTTCTTGAGAACTAGCAGCAGTATGTTATGTCATTTAGAGATAGGTTGAGTTTTGCATTTTTTTTATGTTTTGCTTCCCAAATTTGTTTTGTTGTGTTATCTTCTGAGAAGCAGAGAGATTTTTAGCAGCTATGGCACAGGATGTTGCCCACGAACAGCACGTCAAATGGCTGAAAGAGCAAATTGACCAGAAGAAGTCAGAACTAGCTCAGGTAGAGGCGAAAGCTGTAGAACTAAAAGCAAGTATTGTTTACTACGAGGGTATGCTGGCGGTGGTGGCTGCTAAGAAAGTGGCATCAACACCGACAGAAATGCTTCCGGAAACACAAACACTGACTTTGAATGGGGGCCAAGTAGCTTCGACAAGTTCTCTTGGTGCAGACGAACATCTAAAAGGAGGTCTAGCTAATTTTACTCTTGCTTCTGAAGATGCCAGTTTTGAAAAAGCCAGCTCTCAAAACAGACATCAGCGGAGCCCTATGGAGATGAAGCGTCCTCAGTACGTGGGGCTGACCTTTGCAGAATCGATAGAAAAGATTTTGAACGCTCGTCAAGAGCCAATGCTAGTCGATCGGATTGTCGAAGCCATATTTGACGCGGAATCTGAAGAGGAATTTTGGCGAGCCAAAAACTCCTTGAGCGTAGAATTGCGTCGGGGCGCAGAGCCACAATATAAAAGGTGGAAGAAGCTTTCTCGAAATATTTATGCTTCAAATTCGTTTAACCAACAATCAGCATCAAATACTGCGAGCAGCATAATCACACCGCAAATGAGATTTTCCTTAACAAACAGCGACGATGCTTTGAGTTCCTAGTTCAAAGTATCGCCGCTGCATTTTACTTGGGGATGTGGCGGAACAGGAAAACGCATCCGGCTCCTAACCGGATAACCTGCCAGGGTTTTTGTGGGTTCGAGTCCCACCATCCCCACAGATTACGACCTTGCTTGGTAATGGCTTTGGGCTATACACCTAAGCTGCAAGAATTTAATTTCTTGCGGTCTACAGTTCTTTTGTGCTTTTATCATAGCACATTTGTCAACCCTTATCCACTACCACACGGTCAGAAATATGTCAAGGCATTTTTTGATTTTAGTGGAGATTTTTTGTGATGGGTAAATTACGGAGTAAGAACATCAATTACAAAGGTTTAGTGATTCATTGTCAGCAAAACGGTGGGCTAATCTGCCTGACCGATATGTGGAAAGCTGCGGGGTCTGTTAAATCCCAAGAGCTTGACAAGTGGTTGATACAGAGGCGTATCTGTGAATGGCTGTTGGAATTAGTGCTTGAAGCTAAGCTTGAGTTAAAACCCGTTGTGGAGAGAACTTTTGCAGAACAACCCGTCGCTAACTCTGGATGCAAAAAATACAGAGCTTGGGCAAGCCAAGTCAGAAAATTAGCTAAAGATGTTGGTCTGATATCAATTCAGGGAGGTATAGGCGGTGGAACTTATGCAATAGACAAGATAGCCATCGAATATGCTGAATCCTTGTCTACAGAGTTTCGTGATTGGGCGCGAAACGCGGTCAAAGAAAGGATAGAAGAACAAGTAGATCCAGAACTCGGCATTCGCCGTAGTCGGCAACGGGCAGTTAAGAATTGGGAAAAACAAGGCAAAAGCCGTGAATATATTGGAGCCCGTCTTGACTCTATTCCCAAAGAAGACTTTTACGAGGCAGCGTTGTATGAACATGGGGTTCAGGTTCCACTGCACTTTGCTCATTGCAAGGCGAGGGTGTATCAGCCGATCATTGGTACTACCGAAGATTTCCGAACAGCCAGAGGATTGAAAAAAAGACAAAACTGCAAAGATGGCATGACAATGGAGGAACTGGCTGCTACAGATTTTGCCAAAGTTCTCAGTGCAAAGCGGATCAACACACTCAATCCTAATGGGGTGAGCTCATGCGCTAGCATCTCCCATTCCACAGCGCAGCAAGTTGCTAATCTGCTGAATCAGTAGCCTGGTTAACTTAGTACACCATGCTGCTTGCTTACGTTTACAAGCTGAATCCATCGCCCAAACAAGCTCAAACAATCGAGCGGTGGATTCATTTGCTTCGCTTGCAGTACAACTTCAGAATCAGAGAGCGGACAGAAGCCTACGAGCAAGCAAGATTCCCTGTTATGGGGAACTACTGCTTGATCGAAACTCAAGCTGAGTCTTGCCCTTTGGCTTGCTCGTTAAGTAAAGGTGCTTTGTACGGCAATCCTTGGACAGCAAAAGGCAAGAAAAGGACTCCGCTGGCTCAACAAGATGCCAATTTGGTTGACATGAAGCAGGAGCGTCCTTGGTATAAAGAAATCTCTCACCATGTTTTGCAACAAATGCTGAAACAGGTTGATGCTGCTTTTGGCCGCTTTTTCCGAGGATTGGGCAAATATCCGAAAACAAAGCGGCATGGTAAATTTCGCTCTTTCACCTACCCGCCTGGAGATGTCGCCTTTAAAGGCAATAAAGTCCGACTTCCCGGTATTGGGTGGATGTCGTTTTTTCAGTCCCGACTGTTTCCCCACGGTTTCAGCATTCGTTCCGTGACTGTGCGGAAAAAAGCAGATGGCTTTTATATTTCTGTTCGGTTGCAAGATGAGTTAGTTCCAGATGTTCCCGCAGCGAATAAAGTTAAAACAGCAGTAGGAGTAGATCTGGGTATCAAGAAGTTAATGTCTCTCAGTACGGGACAAACCATTGCCAATCCCAGATTTTATCAACAGATGGAGCGGAAGCGATCGCGACTAAACCGTGCTATCAGCCGCAAGGTTGTAGGTTCCCGCCGCAGAAGAAAAGCCTGCCAGCGCTTAGCAAGACTGGAACAAAAAGTTGCTAATCGACGAGAGGATTACCAATGGAAGATAGCTAATAGCTTGGTCAAGCAGTTTGACCTGATTGTGTTTGAGAATCTTAATATTCAAGGCATGATGGCACGCTGCAAACCAAAGCAGGATGAAAACGGAAAGTATCTGCCTAACGGTCAATCTGCTAAATCAGGACTGAACAAAGCCATTGCTGATGCTGCTTGGGGTTCCTTAAAACAGAAAGTCAAGATTTTGTCCGAAAGGGCGGGCGTTCTGGTTTATGAAGCGGTGCCTCACTTTAGCTCTCAGGAATGCAGCGAGTGCGGGTATGTCAGTCCCACAAATCGAGATCAGGAAAAATTTATCTGTGAAGAATGCGGTCATCATGAGGATGCCGATGTGGATGCTGCAAAAGTTATTTTGCAGCGCGGTCTGGATGGACTGGGAATCTATTTGGAGGCTGTACCGAGAGTCCCTCGGAAACAGGATAAAAGTACGCCCGAGGAGCCTGTTGGAAGACAGGGAAAATCATCCGCGTTGGTGGGTGAGCCTGGGAACCCTAAGAGAGTTCCAGGAATTGGAGTTATTTGAGTGGAGGGGAGTTTGAGCGATCAACTCTCGGCCTTTACGGCTGTCAATTGAAATCAGGTGTCTCTGACCAAGTTGCGATTGCCCAAAAACCGGGCATTTTCTCAAAAACGGAGAGGGTGGGATTTGAATTAGCGCTTAGTTCTCAATCGACGATTTTACGTCGTTCTAGCTATTCTGTGTCCCCACTCTGAAAGTCCTGTTTTGGATTTGAGCGAATACTGAGCGACTTGCTGTACGCTGTCTACAGCAAGCAAACTCGGCATTCTTATAGTAGGGAGCGAAAGATGAGCGAAAAATCTTATCCAGTCACAGCAAGTACCACCGCTGACTACCTGATTGGCTATGAGCGGATTCTGGACTACTTTAAACAAGCGCAAAAAGAATGCCCCAAAGGAGTAGGTCTAAAAAGAGACAGCAAAGCTAGCGGTGGCTACATAACACTTCAATTCAAGTTAGGTGTCAAGCGAGTCAATAAAGCCTGTGGGTGTTACCTGACAATGCAAGGGATTACTGATGCTTTGAGGCGGGCTCACCTAGTCGCTAGCGCCCTAGAATCACTAAAAACCGAGTCTCAGTTCTTGGCTTGGTATGATGATGTGATTCTAGAAAAGAACGTCATCAAGAATGATTTGATGACGTTCGGTGAAGCGATAGCAAAAGTAGAGAAAGAATATTGGGAGGGACACACAAAGCGTCGTCAATTGCGCGATAAGAACAATGCTAGCCACCAATATAGTTGGCGATGTGTTTACGGACACTATTTCAAGCTATTGCCACAAAATACAGTCTTGAACCTGGCAGACATTCTGCTCGTAGTTCATAGCAAACAAGTAGGAACTAAATGTTTTAAAAACTGCTTGTGCGCTATGCGTAAGCTTGCTGAGACTGTTGGCAACACTGACTTGCTTATTCGCCTTAAAGAAATTAACGGCACGCAGACACAGTTCAGAGAAGACCTTCAATCTATATCAGTTGATGAATTTTTGAGATTTCACGAAGAAGTTTTGGCTATCTCCGATGATAGGCGATACAACTTAGAGTCACGCAAACGATGGCTGTGGGTATTCTCTATGCAGGTGGTGTATGGTTTTCGAGTGCATGAAGTGTTCGCGATTCAGAACGTAAACGAACCGTTTAAGACAAAAGATGGCATTACTATCCCGGCACTAAGCGAACCAAGTAACGCAAAAATGATTGCTGTAGTAGGTGAAAGAACAAAGTTAGAAACCACGACTAAGACTGGCTATCGATTGTGTGTACCAATGCTTCCTCCCACTCACGCGGATTTAATCGAACGCTTGGGAATTAAATTAGGGCAATTGCCTGAAGTTAAGTTGACATCGAGCAATCCCAAGACAATTTCTGGTGCATACAATGACCGTGCGTGGGCTACCTTAAAAAGATGGAATAAGGGCTTTACCCAATCTCACGCCTTACGTCACCTAGCTAATCTCAATGGTCAAATGGCGGGGATGTCTCAGGAGACAAGAGCTAAGAGCTTAGGGCATTCAACACAGATGAATGAAGGCATTTATAAAAAACGAGCCAATACTCAGACAACGATTGATTTACTAACTCAGTCCACAACGGAAGCTATTCCCTTGGGTAGTGCGATCAGGGTGCTTAAACAGTTGGGAAGTGACGGGAAAAGTATCAAACTGCTAGCCGCTATTTACGGCATTACGCTTGACGAAGTTATGGAGTTGCTGGCCGAATAATTTGAAACAAAACTTTACAGTCCCTGTGTTGACAAGGAACTGTAAGTCTGCAATCGTGAGTAACTAAGGAAGATTGATGCGCGACTGACTAGCGTACCACCGCTAATCAAGTCACGACTTCCCCAAATCGTTGAGTTAGAACGTTTGGAGCCGAATAATTATGACATTTTTAGACGATCGTCTTGACGGACGATCGCAACTCTTAATGATTGAGTTGGCGGGGTTTTGCCATGACTAAACCCATAGTCAGCTACCGTCGCATTGACCAACTTAAGGCGATCGCCTTTGACCGTGGCTTCACCAATGAAGACGCCAGACAGTTCGGAAAACTCAGCAAAACTGCCACATGGGAAGCGCTGCTAGAACTGTACCTCGTTGACGGTGAATCGCTTGACACAGCAAATGTAGACAGTGTAGACAGTGCAGGTAATTTTGTAGACACAACACCTGAACCGCTTGATTTACAACGTGTAGACACTGTAGACAAGATTGGTATAGACAGTGTAGACACCCTTGACTGGACTAACGACGGTTCATTCCCTGTGTGCGGTTTCACCCGCCAAAATTCCACCTTTTTAGACTGGGTTGATTTAGGGCAACTCATCGCACTCGTGCTCGCATCGGCGGGGGTGTTTGTGCTGGCTATGAGCTTGTGGCGACAAATCAATCCCTTGAATTTATTTCCCTCCCCAGTTCGCATCAACATTCAAATCGGGACAAAATTATGAGCTTACAACTACGCCTTTTTGGCGGCAATTCTGATGCTGGAAAACTCACTGCCAGCAACGACGGCGGACACGCTATCGACAAATCAAAAGTCCTGGCAAGCACTGACGCAAGCGTTATAACGCCATCAAATCCTGGTAACTTTGACTCAGTTCGTAGTGTTCCCGTAGTTCCCGCCCCGCGCTATTTCACGAAGGAAGAAGCGGACGCAATGAAGGATTTGGCAAAGGAGAAAACAGACGGTGCACGGCAGTCTAAACGCGCTTACAAAGCTTTGACCAAAATTGAAGTGGCTGACAAAACAGTTCACAAAGAGCACCGCAAATATGAGGGTGCGGTTGCTGAGAATGAGCTAGGCAAGATACGCGCTAACGCTGGTTTGGCGAAAAAGTTGCATAACCTCCGACCCGGTTATGCGCGGCTGGGTTTAGGGATTGATAAGGCTGACAGCGATGCCAGGACTCGGATTGATGAAATTAAAGCCAAACTGACGGGAGGTGCGAGCTAATGGAATATATCTGGCTCGCTGGTAATAAAAAAGAAGTGCGAGAAGCAATAGAAGCCTTAAGGGTTCACGGGTTCACGTTTGAGCTTAGTGATTTTGAGAAGATAAAAAATTCCCCTTTTGGTCGCGACCGCTATTCTTATACCCTGAAGAATTTCCGCCCTCCAGCCAAACCGACCCCCCAGCCCCGCCCGTGGGATGCAGTGCTAGGAGGCAGAAAATGAGCAAACTGACCCATGTTTTAGTAGCCGAAAAGCTCAATGGAACGCAGTCCTGGTACTGGATACCGGAACTCGATAAGTATCAGCAATTCTCAGAAGGATGTAGGGAGGGAGAAGATGACCAGCCTTATGAACCCTACTACATGACACCTGAAGAGTACGAAGCTCGGATGGAAAATTCAATTTTCGAGAATATTGCTTTCTACGACGGCAGAGAAAAATATCTTGCCAAGCAGGAGGTGAAATAATGCGAGCGATGTACTTGGCAAATTACTTTATCGCCGGGTGCGTCGCTTTCTCCCTTTTGGGGTGGATAGCGAGCTTGCATCCGATGGCAATGAAAGCCGTTTTGTTTCTATTAGCAGCAATTGCGATCGCCTGGGGATTGAGTTGGCTGCTGGATTTTTCACTGAGCAAACTGCTCAAGATTGCAGTCGCTGACCTGCAAGCACTTTTAGTCGGCGGTTTAGCGATGCTGCTGATTGGTTTGGGGGTGTTTCTATGCAGCTAAAACTGTTTGTGTTGAGCGCGTCTTCTGTCATGCTGTGGTTGGTTCCACTAGCCGCACTAGACAAAAAGCTAGACAGCCACAAAGCGCTGCAAGGTGTCAGTTTGTGCGCTGCAATTGCTTGTGCAGTGTCCGCTGGCAACATCGCCCGCGAACTGTCTGAGCAAGGGGAAATTGAGGCAATTAAAAAGCGAGCAATCACTGCTGATGTGGTGGATGAAATCTCGACCTCTGCTTATGTTTCCCAGCAACAAAGACAGCAGGAAGCCGAACTTATTTTGACAAGCCCTGGGCTTGATGTGGAAGAGAGCCGGAAGGCACTGGAAGCTATATATAGCAGCGACTTACAGGATACTGCTTCCCCTTCCGAGCATCCCGATTACCCTATATACTTGGAAGTTTGTAAGTCAAGGGAAGCGGGTAAGTCACCCACTTGGATTGTCGAAAATGTCCTCAAGATGGGAGGGCGTAAATTCTCCGAAGGCAAGGCAAAATTGCAAGATTTACTCAATCAATTTGAGGGGGCAAACAATGACTAAACTGCCAAACATACCAACTACAGCAGCCCTAAGATTGACTGGCACTAAGTCAGAGATAGAGTTAGTATTGGCAGTTTTGCGAGGCAAGGATTTCTTCTGGAAAACTAACGGCAAGTTCTACCCGCAACGGGGGGAAGAGAATCAGTACGCTTACTATCTCAACGACTTGCAATTGCCTCAACTGGGGGCAGCAGTCCCGCCGCCAACACCAGGGGAACCACAACCTCGACCTTGGGATGCGGTTTTGGGAGGTCAAAGAGAGTGAGTACAAACGCTTAGTGGGGAACCGTTGTTTAACGTTTTTTCCCGTCAAACCTAATAGGTTTGATCAAACTTAGCCACAACCTAAATTTTGGGATGCGGTTTTGGGAGGTCAGGGCGATCGGTAGTGGCCGAACAAAGGGGAGTGAGTTGAGGTGTTGAGGTTATGCACTGCCGAGACTCACCCTTTTGGCTCAACCCTGCTGAGGCTGAGTATAAACGCTTAGTTGAAAAAGTTGATCGCTTCTGACCTAGCCCAATTTGAAGCCCTTACACAGCCTCGTTTTTTAGCGTTATTTCCCACGAAACCTAATAGGTTTCGCGAAAGTTAACAAGTGTACCAGCTAAATTTTGCCTTGGGATAAAGTAAGCCACCAACGTAAAATATCCCTATGAGACCCATTCTGAGACCACTTACGCCCAAAGAAAAAGCACAAATCCGCCGAGAGTGGCGGATATGGTTGCGGTGGTTTCTCAAGCATTTTTGGGGCGGGCGGTTTCCCAGGGCTGGTCATATTGAGGCGGAAGAGTTGGCGTGGATAAAGTTTACGATCCTCTCGGAGGAATGCAAGCGCTTCGCCCAACTTTTAAAAAATCTTCTTCTTATCCCTAAATTCTGCAATGGCTTGATAGGTGTGGCTCGCAACGACAGCCTACCCGCATCCGCAGCACTCATCTGTTAGCGGAGCGGTTCCACCTGTCTAGCTCTAAATTTTCAAACTGTAAACGCCAAAAAACCGCTGCCAGCAATTGGAACCTGATGTCAGCGGTCTTTGGATTCACACTCACCAGGCGGTGAGCCGTAAACTCGTGAATACATCATACCCTTTAGGGTCGAGTTTTGCATCTCAAAATTTAAATCCTTTTATCCCGAAACACTTGGCTGAATGGGTTGAAGGCTCAGCAGTATCAGAAGCGATCGCCTCCCTCAACATCGAATCGCTGACCGTCAAAGAATTCAACGAGCGCATCCGTCCAAAGGAACCCATTAAAATGGGGGGCTGGTGGTGTCGCGGTGTCCTTTGGAAAACTGGTGAACGGGTCGGCAACTGGTACGGCCAAGGCAAGCCAGACAAGCCACATCAGCCAGAAGGTTCTAAGCCACGCAAATACCTCACAGGTAGCGGCATGGTACCCGACGCTATATTCCTTGCAATGCCTGACAAAGACTACTGGGCGAAGGTTCACGCTGATAAGTCCATCGTTCGCCATTGGACTGAGGGAACTAAAAAAGCAGGGGCTGGGTTGAGCATTGGGCTTGCAACCATTGCCCTAACAGGCGTGTGGAACTGGGGCAAAGATGGGGAATTAGCGCACTTTGTGAAGGAGTGGGCACAACCCGAAACCGTCCACTACATAGACTTTGACTCCGACTATGCGGCCAATCCGTCTTGTCGTGCAGCCATTTTGAAGTTTGGTCGCTTGTTGGTTGAGTGCGGGTGTGAGGTACACATCACTGTTTGGGATACGCAATTCAAAGGGATGGATGATTTCATCAAAGCTAAGGGGTGAGAGGCATTCAAGGAGGCTGTAGCGAGCGCGCAAACTCTAGCCAAGTGGGAAAAACAGCTTAAGAAAGGCGATCGCAAAATTGACGCTTCAACCTCTCATAATTCTTCTACTTCTCACCCGCGCACGCGAGAAGAAGTAGTATGCCAGAAGTATGCCAGTAGTGAAAGAGACTACATCCCAGACACTGCACCGACTCCAGAGCGAAACTACATCCAAAAAGCTGTCGAGGCGCTGTACTCTGGCGCGCCTTGGGTATCCATAGCAGGACAGCTTTTTGAGTTCACCGGGACTCATTACGAGCTGCGACCGGAAGTGACCGAGAAGCGACGCATCCTTGAGTGGTTGAGCACCTACTCTGAATTAGTGAACGGGAAATATCGTTGCAACCGTGCCAACTCTGCCAGTTTCAACGAGGTCTACACTTATATGCTCTCGGCTGTGGCAGTAGACCCTAATACCATCAATCCTGATGGGTTGAACACTACTAAAGGGGTGCTGAAAATCAATCCTGATGGCTCTCACTCGCTTGTTCCACATGACCCCAAGAATATCTATACCTATGTCGGCTGCACGTATGACCCCGACATTGACGCGACGGATTGCGATCGCCTGTTGGAGTGTCTTGAGCCGGCACAGCGTGAGATATTCCTGAGAACTGCTGCTGCTGCATTGAACCTCAAACTGGTGCGCTCAAAATTGACGGGGCGGGGCGTTAAAGGTTTGCTGTGCTACGGCGAGGGGTCTAACGGCAAGGATACGCTGCGAGCTGTTTTGGCTGCTGTATTCGGGCGGGGAATGACTAACAAGTCGCTGTCGGATTTCAAGTCCTACGATAATGGCCGCAAGTTCAATCTGTCGGGTGTTTTAGGGGGTGTCTGTAACTGGGCTTCTGAGAACACGTCAAAAGTAGACCTGGACAACATCCAGAGCCTTAAACAGTTCATTACTGGCGACCCGATTGATATTGAACCCAAAGGTAAGGACAGTTACGAATACAAGCCTGTTGCTACCTTTTTTGCCAACTGCAACAAACTACCCTCTATCACTGGGGGAACGGCTGCAATTGATGACCGCTACGGCATCTTGAAATTTGAAAAAACCTACAAGCGTAACGCTGACTCGTCTCAGGGTGAATTAGAGGCTGACCCGCGTTTCAAGGATGACGAGAACTTTATCCTTGAGCGGATTGCGCCGGCGATGCTTAACAAGATGCTGGAGCGGTTGCCACTGCTGCTGACCGAGGGCATTGACTATAAGGCAACCCGTGAGGCGATGCGGGAAGCTCAGGAAGAGAGCCGGCACTTGTGGCAGTTTGCCCGCGAGGTTGGTTTGGAGGTTCAGGCTGGTGGCCGTGTTTGGGTTACGGATTTGTGGCAGCGGTTGCAGGACTGGTATGTGGAATCTGGGATTTTAGAGATTGAGGACAGTGGGGAGAAGAAAAAGCCCAAACTGGTTTGGAACGAGCTCTCTAACCCTCTTTTGTCACTCTACGCAGAGGAAAACTTGCCATAAGGGATATTGAGGTTTTGAAAAATTGAACGAGTTAAATTATTGACAAGCATTTGAAGCTTAAAAAAGCCCTCGGATAACTTAGGAACAGTAAAAACTTGTAGCCAAGGTTTAATAAAGTTAAATAGTACAAATGGTTGAAGTATTAAACGGAGGTTGTTAAGAATATTCTTCCACCCCTTTCCTTTATCCCACCAAGGATGTGATGAAAAATTAGATTCAGATTGTGGTGGTAATTTTAGCAGTTGTTCAGAGTGGAGGCTAACCATCAAATAAGCGCTAAAAATAATTTCCCACCATTTTTCTATTTGTGGATAATTAGTTAAGCGAAAATCTGCCCATCCTAATTCGTTTTTACTTTGCTTCAAACCATATTCTACCCAAGTTCTTAAACCATAAAAATTACCTACGTCTCTGGGTGTAATGTTGGGAAATTTACTCATTACATACCAAGTAGTGTTTTTGGGAAGCTCCTCTTTATCAGTTGTGATTTGCCAATATTTAATTTCCGGATTATCACCACAAATAATCTCTCTTATATATCTGTCTTCCGAGCTTAAATCAGAGAAGACACGTTTGAATCTTTGCCACTCTGAATATTTGACTTTCGCGTCTGTAACTCCCCATGCTTTGTGGTTAGAGCGAATTGCCACAATAAAATTTAGATTCAATTCATCTAGTATTTGAATAAAATTTTTACTGCTCTCTCCGTATAAACTATCTGCTAGGACAAGATTAAATTTAAATCCCATCGCACGCAATTGTTTGATCATTTTCGCTGCAATTTCAGGTTTAGTTAGGTATTGATCTCCTGGTTGCAGTCTTTCTCTAGGTTTATAAACTTCAAATAATAGAGGAAAAGTCATGCCAGATAAAACACCATACGCTGTAACTGCAACGATACCATTATCTGTTTTACCTAAATTTCCAATGTACTGTCGTTTTACATAATCAGTCGCATCCCCCTTTTTTTTATCTCCGGTTTCATCAATTATTAGTACTATTGGGCGCCCTTGAAGTACATATAATATTAATTCTAATCGTTGCTGACTTAATTCTTGTACATCCCAAGGTGATTGTGTTAAAAAATGGTGTAATCCTTGATGATTATCTAGCCCTATAACTTTCGCTATTGATGGTAGTGTTTTGCGTTTTATGTCCGATATCATACCGATATGTAAGTACTTAAAAGCTTCAAAGCTCCTAACTTCTGGAAATATGTTTTGGTAAATTTGACAGTATTCATCTATAAATTTGACTGTGGGTACTGGTTTACGAGGCTCTACCATAGGACTGGCAATGCTTTTGGGGTGTGTCACTGCTTATACTACCACGAGAGTGACAAAAGAGGGCTAACAAGTATGACGCCCCCGTAAAGGCTGTAAACCAGTTGTATGCAAGGTTGTGCGAGATTTTTCCTAAAGTACAAATTCACCGATACAACGGACGTGATGAAATAGGGAGAAAGGGACAAAAATACTTGCTTGGAGTTAACTTTGTGCAAAATCTCCAACTAACTCACAAAATTGAGTTACCAGAGTTACCAGTAGACACAGTAAGCGTTACAGAGTTACCAACTGAGTTACCAGAAAATATTGGTAACTCAGTTGGTAACTCACAAACCCTTGCACAGAGCGGTGGTAACTCAGGTAACTCAATTTCCTCACCTTTTGCGGAAGTGTGTAATTTACTCTCTCAACTTACCGACAGCGAGCGGCAAAAGTTGGTGGAAATGCTAACCCAGCCCAAGACTGTAGAAGCCAAGAAAGGACTGCGAGTCCGTTACATCGGCACAAAATACGCTGAACAGCTAGCGGGCCTAGAGTTGGTGGTGGATGCAATCAGCAAATACAAAGAGATTACTTGCCTCAAACCTGATGGAAGTTTTACTACATGGCTGAACCCCAAGGACTTGGAAGTCGCTGACTAACGGCTAAATCTCATCCCCCTTAACTGGGGGATTTTTGTGTCTACAAGTTTTGTAGACAATTTGTTGACAGTGTAGACAGTTGTCAGTTATTGTAGACAAATACTGTATACAGGTGTCTACAATGAGTCAAAGTCAAGTCGTATCGTTTAGAGCTTCCGGTCACTTCCTGAACTGGATAGAAGCTCAGAGGCTAGAGGGTGAGTCGGTAAGTCAAGCTGCACAACGCATTCTCAAGGAAGTCTCAGGCACGTCTACAGCGGTGTCTGCACTGTCTACAGCAAGTAACGATATTGTGTCTACACCGTCTACAAATTTGTCTACACGAAGCAATGATAGCGTCGTGTCTACAGATATTGTAGACATTGTAGACAAGGCTGTAAGTTCAAGTCTTGACCCCGTGATGGAGCGTATGGCCGCCATTGAGGAACGGCTGGGAAAATTGAGTGCCTGAGCGATGGCAACGATGAATCGCTCAGGCAGGAATTGAAAGCGGCCAACAAGCAACTTACAGAATGGGATGCAGAACTGAATCAGTTACACGAGCGCAACGGCGATTTAGGACTGAAGGTGCAGATGTTGGAGCAAGAGCTCAAGGAAGCGCGGCGCGATCGGGAAGCAAATAAAAACTCAGCTCCGACCGTCGCAGAATTCCCAGAGCCGGCCGACCTGCTCAACCAGTTGAAAGCGCGGCGCAAAAAGTCCGGCGCAAACTTGGCAGATATGGAGGCGGTTTTGGAAATATTAGAAAACCATTAGCGCGAAAGTTGAGCGGAAAACGGTTTTTCTTGTTATGTAATTAACGTGAAACCCTTGATAGACAAGAGAATTATCAAGCGGAGAGGGTGGGATTTGAACCCACGGTGACATCACTGCCACACTCGATTTCAAGTCGAGCGCATTCGACCACTCTGCCACCTCTCCGGGTGCATAAATTTTATCATACCAGCAATTGTCTCTAACTACAAATAGCCGCAGATTCAGTGCGCCGATAAAGAATTTGTTCTAAGCCCACCGCAAAATCCGCCCCCAGCCAAACCAAAGACACTTCCGATACCGAGCCATTTTCCAGCAGGACGATCGAGAAATTCCGCAGTTTCGAGCACTCTCTCTCCACAATTCGCGGTACGCTGGCCGCATTCAAATAAACTGTACCCTCCGCACTCACCTGCAGCGACTTCCGCAACTCGTGCTTGGTGTGCCGCAGTTTGTGGTGCATATGACCAAAAGTTACCAGCGGTATGTGCTTTCCTGTGGTACGAGTTCGATCGATCGCCTCGGCAAAATCCGGGTCGCCCCAATCCCCTCCCAGCGGCTTCCAATCTCGCCCGCAGGGGTCTTCAGGAGCCTCTCCCAACCCCGTCGGGCCCGTGTGACCCAAAAAAATCACATTTTCGCAGTGCGCCTCCGCTGCAGCTTCTGCAATGCGTCGCGCTGACTCTTCAAAACTCTCTACCCCAAACCACTCCGAGTAAAAATCCCCGTACTTCCACTCCGAGCCCCCCCAAGTAAACGGGCGGCTTCCCACCACAGTTACGCCCAATTCTGGAAAATCACGCTTCCGGTAACCGACGTGAGCTTCTCCCATTAAATCTAACTGCTGTTTTACCCAATTTTCTTGAGTGCGATCGTAAGGGCACTGACTGCGGCCCCACTCTGTCGCCGTGTACCAAGCGTCGTGGTTCCCAAACACCGCTGCTTTCGGAATGTCCAATTGGGCGATCGCCCGCACCACCTCCACCGACTCATTGCCAAAATCCCCCACAAACAGCACCAAATCAACGCCCAGATGCTTCAGGGCCTCGCCGTCTTCAGGTTCCCAGCGATCGTGAACATCCCCCACCACCGCAATTTTGATAGATTTAGCTTTATTCATTTCATTTGTTATGTGCGATCAATCCCTAGCCCCTTCTTACTCAGCATAAGAAACAGCGACCAATTTTTGCACTCTCCCGCAGCATATTTTGGATTTGAGATTTGAGATTTTAGACGGGCTCCACTGAACAGCCAGCACTTTTTGGTGAATTCAACTATAATTCAAAATACACTTTAGCTGTCTTCGCCACCTTCCCCGGAATATTCTAACTGTGTTTACCACCGCACCTGCTCCGAACTTTACTCAAACCCGACTGCCCAACGACTTGTTTGCAGCAATTAACGCCCTCAAACAAGAGTTGAACGCCGTCATTCTCGCCCACTATTACCAAGACTCCGACATTCAAGACATCGCAGACTTCATTGGCGACTCCCTAGAACTTGCCCGCAAAGCCGCCAACACCAGCGCCGATGTCATAGTTTTTGCGGGAGTTCATTTCATGGCTGAAACCGCAAAAATTCTCAATCCCGACAAATTAGTATTGTTGCCAGACTTAAATGCTGGGTGTTCCCTCGCCGACAGTTGCCCTCCCGAAGCCTTTGCAGCTTTCAAAGCCGCTCGACCAGGACATTTAGTAATTTCCTACATTAATTGTACCGCCGCAATTAAGGCAATGAGCGATATAATTTGCACCAGTTCTAACGCGGTTAAAATTGTCAACCAAATTCCCGAAAATCAGCCGATAATTTTTGGGCCCGATCGCAATCTCGGCCGCTACGTCATGGAACAAACAGGTAGAAACATGGAGATTTGGCAAGGAGCCTGCATCGTCCACGAAAACTTCTCAGAAAAAAAGATAGTTCAACTCAAAATCGAAAATCCCGAAGCAGAAATAATTGCCCACCCAGAATGCGAACCTCCCGTGCTGCGCCACGCCAATTACATCGGCTCCACCACCGCTTTGCTCCAATATTCTCAAACCTCTTCCAGCCAAGCTTTTATTGTCGCGACTGAACCGGGAATCATTCACCAAATGCAAAAGCAAGCTCCGCACAAACGCTTCATCCCCGCTCCTTCAACCAATAATAACTGTGCTTGCAACGAATGCCCGCACATGAGATTAAATACCTTGGAAAAATTGTATCTATCACTAAAAAATCAAACCCCCGAAATTACCATGCCCCTCGATATTCAACTAGCAGCCTTGCAGCCGATCCAGCGAATGCTAGAAATGAGCTAACCGCTGGCTATTGTTAAGTAAATTTATTGTGTGGTGGGTTGGGCGCGGCGATTAAATTAAGTCATTGCCTAACCCACCAACCTCGATCGGCAATCTGTGAAGTAGTTATCAACTCTTTCTCTTCTCTTCCTCTACGCCTCTGAGGTTCCTTCCTTGAAAACTCATCAACGATAAATGATGCCCGAAAAACTGATTGTTTTCACTCGCTATCCAGAACCGGGAACAACCAAAACTCGACTTATTCCGGTGCTGGGAAAAGCAGGTGCTGCCAACCTTCACCGCTTGATGGCCCAACGAACGATCGCCTGCGCTCTCTCTCTCGAAAAATCCCGCCGATTATCGGTAGAAATTTACCGAGCCGGCGGCAGCCAACAACTGATGCAAGAGTGGTTGGGAAGTGATATTTCTTGTCAAAATCAAATAGACGGCGATTTGGGCGTAAGAATGACAGCAGCGTTTGAAAAATCTTTTAATTCAGGGGTTGAAAAAACTGCAATAATCGGTACAGATTGTCCTGATTTGAAAGCCGAAATCATGGCACAAGCTTTTGAGGAACTGAGCCAGCACGATGTAGTTTTGGGCCCCGCAGCAGACGGAGGTTATTATCTGATCGGGTTGCGGCGATCGATACCCGAATTGTTCGGCGGCATTAACTGGGGAACCAGTGAAGTATTTGCTTGTACGCGGGCGATCGCGCAAAAGCTTGACCTCAAAATTGCTTATCTTCCCACTCTGGCAGATATCGATATACCAGAAGACCTCCTCGGTTTAGATATTAATATATTGAAAGAACTAAAGTCTATTTAACGTTTCTCACTTATTAGGAATTGTAATATATAATTTGACAAAAATACTTGATTATTAAACCAGAAAGCCATAATATAGTAAGTGTATTTGTCTAACCAAATGCTGAATATCAGTAGTGGTTAGACAGCGCTTGGGACAATAGTCCCAGGCGCGAGAACAAGCCAAAAATTAACAAATAAATTAGCAAATAACCAATAAGCTTTGTACAAAACCCGCCCAGAGGAAAGCCTAATGTAGGCGCTGGCCCCGCGTAAAAAATTAGCACATAAAAGCTTTGCTTTGTACAAAACTCCCCCTCCCAGGTTAAGCCCCAATGTAAGGGAGATCGCGACGTAAAAAATTGGCTAAATAACAGATAAGCTTTGTACAAAACCCGCCCTCTCTCACGGGCTGCTTAATTCTGTATGTCGCCAGAAAATCCCAATCTCAAAATTTCCCTTATCATTCCAGTCTTAAACGAAGCATCTACAATTGCCCCAGTCATCTCCACCGCCCTTGAGGCTAAAAATGTCGAAATAATTGTCGCCGACGGCGGCAGCAGCGACGGTACAGCAGATATAGCAAAATCTTGGGGCGTGCGAGTTATCTCCACCGCCCCAGGCCGCGCCACCCAAATGAATGCAGGTGCTGCTGCTGCTACAGGAGAGATATTGCTGTTTCTCCACGCAGATACTCTTTTGCCCCGTGGGTACGACTCTTATGCGCGTCGGGCACTAGCTAACGAATCCACCATAGCGGGGGCCTTTGAACTCAAGATTGACGCCCGCAGGCTCAGCCTCCGGCTGGTAGAAAAAGGGGTAAACTGGCGATCGAAGTTTCTGCAAATGCCCTACGGCGATCAAGCCCTTTTCCTCAACGCAGCTACCTTTGACCAAATCGGCGGTTTTCCCGACTTGCCCCTCATGGAAGACTTTCAATTGGTGCATCGGTTGAAAAAACAAGGCCGCATCGAAATAGTACCTCACCCTGTGCTGACATCCGCCCGTCGCTGGCAGCAGCTTGGGGTGATCAAAACCACCGCCATTAATCAAATAGTAATCATCGCTTATTACCTGGGAGTGTCGCCCGATCGACTCGCTTTCTGGTATAAGAGGCAAAAGAAAAATTCTTCCAAAAACTAAAGAATAGTGAACTTTTCTAAAGCTTGCTGCCAATTATGCAAATAGGAAACACGTCCCTGCGTAAAATATGACTTGAACGCCTCAACTTTATTAAACTGCGAGGACAAACAGAATATGCCCGATCCCAGAGATGCAGAGCTTATTAAACCCTTTAACGGCGACCCCTTCACGGGTCATCTAGCCACCCCCATCAGTGCTTCTGATTTCACAAAAGCATACCTTGGGAACTTGCCCATCTACCGCAAAGGACTCTCGCCCCTAGTTCGAGGTCTAGAAATCGGTTTGGCACACGGTTATTTCCTCATCGGCCCCCAAATCGTCTTCGGACCCCTGCGGGATTATGGAGAAGCAGCTAATCTCGGCGGATTATATACAGCCCTCGTCTTAGTTCTGCTTGGCACAATAGGTCTGTCTCTTTACGGTTTAGTCTCTTTCAAACAAGACGACACCAGCTACCCTAGCGCTAATCCCATGACCCCCGATGCCCTCAGAAATTCTGAAGGGTGGAGCCAGTATACCGCTGGTTTCTTCATTGGCGGGATGGGCGGCGTCTTTCTTGCCTACTTCTTACTCGAAAACTTTAATGGCCTCGATGCCATTTTCCGGGGTTTAGTCAATAATTAGACTCGACTCCCAAATATCCCTGTTGGAACACACTAACTTTAGTTTGGAGAATTTGATATGACAGGTTCCTACGCTGCTTCTTTCTTGCCTTGGATTTTGATTCCGGTTATTACCTGGGTGATGCCCGTTGTGGTAATGGGTTTGTTGTTTATCTACATTGAAAGCGACGCCTGATCCTTACCCCCTAAAGTAAGGCCTAAGTTGGAAAGCCGAAGTAAGACGATTGATCAACAATTGCTCTGAAATTTCTAGATAAATCTAGGGAAAATCAGCAAAAATTGTTTTGAGATTGCTGGCTATCAGAAAACTTAGTTTCTTTACCCCCATCCCCAGAATTTATCTGTGGAGCAATCTTTCAGTTTTCTTCCTTCAAAACTCCTAATTGCAAAAAAATCCTCTGTCGGCAGGCAGAGGATTTTTTTGCAAAGAAGACAAATCATCCGATCAGAGCACACAAATTGCCAAATTCTAAGCCACAATTGTTATGGAAACCTACTAATGAGGAGACAGCGATGCAATTTTTCCCCGCACGCCGCATCTTAGCTCCATTCCTGATCTCGGTATTGCTGTTAGTGACCGCCTGCGGTCAAACTCAGGCGCCCTCTCGCTGGGACAAAGCCCAGGAGGAAAGCACCCAAAAACCTGCTAAAGTCAGGCAGACAACTGCTGACAAATCAAGTGCTAGTAATCAAAACCTGCCCAAGAAGGCAGTTGCAGGCGGTAAGTTAAATAAATATTTCCCCTCTTCTGGCAGTGGATTCGATCGCGTTTTTGCTCAAGAAAAAGCCGGTTTTGCTGAAGCTAAGCTGAACAAAGGCGGTAAAAATGTCGCGGTTCTCTCGATTAACGACATCGCCGGCAACCCCAACGCAGGTGCAAAATTTAAGCAAAGTACCAAGCAAATCAGTGGCTATCCCGCCGTTAATCAGGGTGCTAATGGTACCGCTGTTTTAGTGGCCAATCGCTATCAGGTGAAAATTCAATCCCGCACTACCTCTTTTACCGCTAGCGATAGGGAAGCTTGGCTGTCAAAATTTAACCTGGGCGGCCTTGCCCGCCTCAAGTAGCAATCTCTTTTGTCGAACTCCGCGCCCGACTCAAGTCTGGCGCTATCACCACTAAGTCTGCCACAATGAGACTGTGAAGTTTTGCAATCTGCCAAAAGTAATACCTTTGATTTTCGTTCCAGCATAAGGAGTTTTTTGTGAGCAAAACAGTCTTTGAATTAGTCGATCAACTGCCTCAAGACAACATGACTGTCAAAGCCCTGCGAGCGCTTGACTTTGTGGTTCCCGGCGAGTGGAACAATTTAGTTGGCTTTGAAAATACCCTTCGCACCGTTACAGGCGAAACTGACGAAGAACTGATTCAGCAAATTGGCGAGCGCGCCATCTACCTCTACAACGATAAATCTGAGGGCTACCAGCGCGCTCTCTGGCTCTACCAAACTATTGACAACGCCGACAGGGCTTTGGGCACTGCCGCCCTCGCTAACAAAGTCGCCCAAAATGTGCCGTTTTTGTCCATGCTGGGCAATATCACTCCCAAGGCCGAAAAAGCTCAAACGATCGACCTTTCTTTGAAGTTAGTCACTGAGTTGCTCGCTTTTTGCCAAATCAACGGCATTCCCGGCGACAGCATCGGCGATTTTGCTGCATCCTTGGGCGACTACGGCGGCGAATCCCTGATGCGGATGGCTGCTTTGGTTTGTTTTGACGGTTTGATTCCTTTGGGGCCAGACTTTATCCTCGCCGCCCAGTCTTGGATTCAAAAGCTCTCTCCTAGTGATTTGCAATCCAATCCGTCATTTAATGCGATCGGTGGCATGATTCCAGGGGGCTCTCCCGCAGGCCAACTCGGCTTTATTGGCGAAAGCTTTAACTCGGTTTCTGGCTGGATGAGCTCTTTTGTGGGCGATCGAGGTTTGACTCCCCAAAACGTACTCGGCCACTTGCAGAATGTTGTAGATATTTCAGCAGACAAGGTGGACTACGTGGGCGCATTCCTCGACATGACTACCAACTACTACGAACACACTGGTGTTCAAACTCTCGCCCGCCGTTTGATTGAACGAGCTGTCGCTGAGATTTAGAATAACCAAAGGAGTTGTGATCTTTGCCGACGATCGTCCTGAGTGTGTTGAGTTCAAATTTTTTTGAATCGCAATTTTCTCAGGTTGGTTTTCGATAAAAAGTTTCGGCGATCAAAAAAGTCGATCGCCCGCACCTGCACTCACAACTCCTTTTACCGATCACTTTTAAAAGGAAACGTTAATGCCAGAAGAACCGAAAAATCCTACCGCTGGCGAATCCGAAACTCCCAGTGCTTCGATCGAGCACGCTCCGAGTTCCGACACAGCCGAGACAACCGACTTTCCCAGCACTGACAAGCCTCAGCCGACTGCTAAAAAGTCAGAAGAACCGAAAAATCCTACCGCTGGCGAATCCGAAACTCCCAGTGCTTCGATCGAGAACGCCCCGAGTTCCGACACAGCCGAGACAACCGACTTTCCCAGCACTGACAAGCCTCAGCCGACTGCTAAAAAACCCGCAGCCAAGAAAGAACCGAAAAATCCTACCGCTGGCGAATCCGAAACTCCCAGTGCTTCGATCGAGAACGCCCCGAGTTCCGACGAACCCGAGACAACCGACTTACCCAGCACTGACAAGCCCCAGGCGGCTGCTAAAAAGCCCGCAGCCAAGGCCGAAGGCGACAAGCCCCCAGCTAAAGCTAAAAAGGAAAAAGCACCTGCTGTTGAAGACAAGCCCTTTGCGGATTTTATTCAACAAGATTATTTGCCCGCCTTGCAAACTGCTTTAGCTAAGCAGGGCGTTAAGGATTTAGAGGTGAGTTTGATCAAGCAAAAATTCCCCGTTTTCGGCATGAGTTCCGCCGGCGATTGCTGGCAGGTAATTGGTAAATTCCAAGAAGGTGAGCGCCAATTTAACCTGTATTTTCCTCAAGAAAATATTCAAAGTCAAAGGGCGTTTTCCTGTGCTGACAATAATACCAAAACTAGCACTTTAGAGCCTTTTTTGATAGATGAGCGCAAGGTAACACTAGACCTCATGGTATTTGGCGTCGTCCAGCGGCTTAACGCTCAAAAATGGCTAACTCTTAATTAGTTATTAGTCATTAGTTATTAGTCATTAGTGGCTGGTATTTAGGTAGTTACTAATGAGTGTCAGGGCGGGTTAAGTGGGATAGGAACTTTACCGATCGCCCAATCTCTAATTTTGCCCTGACTGACTCAATAGTTATTAGTCATAGCTAATGACTAATAACTAATGACTAATAACTAATGACTACTGACTAATGACAGATTTTCTTCAGATTTGGTCAAAAAGTTGCGAGCTTGCATAATCGCAAAAAGGTCAACATCTGTTTCTAACAAACAAGCATGACCGCTGTTAGCCAGCAGCACCATTTGAGCCTTGGGAATTACCTTGACTAAAAGCTTCGCTTCTGCTAAAGAAGGCAGCAGCCGATCGGCACCGCTAGCAATTACTAGCGTCGGCTGTTTGATGCCACGCAACTGATATTCCTCAACATTAAACGATCGCACTAACGCCAATCTCCACACAGACGTATTTTGCGGTACTGCTTGCATCGCTTCTAGCAAAGCTCGCCGATCGTCGCGCCCAATCTTTCCTAATGATGCTAATATCGGCAATAAACCGATTACCGACAGCGGATAAAGGTTGGCCGGCAGCCACTGAGTCAGGTACGAGCCCCACTGCACCCAAGGCTGCTGTCGAAACGAAGAAGCGGGATTGACTAACATTAATCGATCGCACAATTGAGGAGCTTCTAACACAACTTTCATCGCTAAACAGCCCCCAAATGACTCGCCACACAGATAAACCGGCCGCTTAGGCTTTCCGGCTTGCTTTTCGGCTTCAATTAAGGCAATTGTTTCGCTAACCAGTACATCCCAACTAGGCGTATCGTCCGCAGGTAAAGTTAAGCAACGAATGTCGAAATGATTGGCTAATTTAGGAATTTGGGAGCGCAGCAGCAAACCGCCCCCGTCCATACCGGGCAAAAATACAAATAAAGGGCGATCGGGTTTCGGGGGTTTGGGGGTTAGGAAACGAACCTTATTGTTAGCTTTTGCCATGATTCAAGTCAATCGATTTTAGATTTTAGATTTTAGATTTTAGATTGGAAATCTGACACCAGCCCACAGTCAACAGCCCACAGTCAACAAACTTACAAATAACCTCGTTGGAGTAATTCTGCAATTTCCCCCTGACAGTGGTCTGTGAGTTCAGCCACAACTGCTTTGGCTTTTTTGCCTCGATATTGCTGCTGTCTCTCGACAGTAATCCAGTAAGGCCGGCCGATTAAAACATTAACTCGCTGATAAATTATCATAGGATGCCACCCAGAGCGATCGAACAGTGGTTCCGAAGGATCAAAAAAACTCAACAACTTGAGGGGTACACCCGATCTTACCGAGTGTTCCTCAAAAGAACTAATGGCCACCGGCAAAACCGCCAAATCCCGCACCGGAGCCCGCAAAGCCAAATGAGCAAATCCCCGCTGAAACTTCCCCACAGTATTGGGCCCAGTCAGCTTCACCATCGGTTCTGCACCCTCTGGAAACACCCCCACCATCTCCCCGCCTTGCAGCAGCGCTGTCGCTTGAGAGAAAAAATGCTGCTGTCGGTGCTCGGGTGCTTCCAGGGGGAAAGCGCCGAAAGTCGTGACAACTTCCCTCATTAGCGGAACTTGACCCATGTAATGATGACAAGCAAAGCGGATCGATCGACCCAAAGCCGCCGTGAGCAGCACAGGATCTAAGAAACTGCGGTGATTGCTCACCACCAGCACCGGACTCTCTTGGGGAATCCGGTCTTCCCGGAACACAAACGTCTGCGTTCCCAAACCGGCCAGGAAACAGCGCGAAATCAGCAATTTGCTCTCTGAAAACATGGGCCAAAAGACAGGTGGGACACTATAAAGGTTGATTGCATTGCCATGCAGCTTAACATTACTTTACCAAGTCGGGGCTCCCTCAAAAAGTAGACTTTCCCCTTATGCCTTGGTTTGGTAATCCTGGACGCACCGGCGACGATCACCTTGGTTTTTTCGCGCGTTTATTTCTAGTCAGTCGGCCCAAACCCTAAAAAACCCGGTTTCTAGGCCGGGCGAGTGCGTCAGCCAACTGTTTCGGCAGAATTTCCCAGTCAGAAGCAAAAAAATACCAAGTGTTGTCGCAACTTATTAAAGAATGTTTACAACAACCCCAAAACCAAGTTGCGGCAGCTAAACTTAGAAATTTACAGTGGGCATTGACGCACTGTCAAAGTATTTTTGGACAAGTCGTAATAGCAATCTCGCGAGGCATCAAATGAATAACATCCAAAACTATCGCCTTAAATGTACCCTCACCTTTGGCGACATTTACGGTCAAATCATTGTTTGGCTGATAGTCATCTTCCTAAGTCTAGCGTCGGCACTCGCCTTGTGGAGTAGCGCCCGCCAAATCTTCGCCTTGGCTACCGTCGGCTTGATTTTAGTGCTGTCTCTGCCCTTCTTGCTGTTTGCTTTCGTGACAACTCTGCTAAATAACATTGAAGTGCTTGCTGTAGAACCCGGTACGGAACCTCAACCTTCTGCAACGGGAAATCAGTCGCTTCAGAATCCTGCCGAAAGCGCCGGCTAGTCCAATTTGAGATTTTAACTTTTGATTTTCCATTCAAATCAAAAGTTAAAAAACTTCCCGCTCTTGTGGTAGGAAGTTTTTTTTTGCGTCACCATAAGTTGAGCAGAACACTCAAAATAATTCAAAAAAATGCTAGAACACGACGTAATCATTGTAGGCGGCGGTTTAGCAGGTTGCCGCGCCGCAGTAGAAATTGCTCGGACTGACCCCAGTTTAAAGGTAGCTGTCGTCGCCAAAACTCACCCGATTCGATCGCACTCCGTCGCAGCCCAAGGCGGTATGGCCTCCAGCCTACAAAATGTCGATCCTGATGACAGTTGGAAAGCCCACGCCTTCGACACAGTAAAAGGTTCAGACTATTTAGCTGACCAAGACGCGGTAGAAATCCTCACCCGCGAAGCCCCCGGTGTAGTCATAGATTTAGAACACATGGGAGTCCTCTTTTCCCGCCTCCCAGACGGCAGAATTGCCCAGCGCGCTTTCGGCGGACATTCCCACCGCCGCACCTGCTACGCCGCGGACAAAACTGGTCACGCCATCCTCCACGAATTAGTCAACAATCTGCGCCGCTGCGGAGTTCACATCTATCAGGAGTGGTATGTCACGCGCCTGATTTTGGAAGAAGGCCAAGCCAAGGGGGTAGTTATGTATAGCCTGCTAGACGGCGAAATTGCCGTGGTGCGGGCTAAGGCGGTGATGTTTGCTACGGGCGGTTACGGCCGAGTTTACAATACCACGTCGAACGATTACGCCTCCACCGGAGACGGTTTGGCAATGGCGGCTTTAGCTGGATTGCCGCTGGAAGATATGGAATTTGTGCAGTTTCACCCGACGGGTTTGTATCCCGTGGGAGTGTTGATTTCGGAGGCTGTGCGGGGCGAAGGCGCTTATTTGATTAATTCAGAGGGCGATCGATTTATGGCGAATTATGCCCCGTCGCGGATGGAATTAGCGCCCAGAGATATCACCTCGCGGTCAATTTCCATAGAAATTCGCGCCGGTCGAGGAATTAATGTTGATGGTAGTGCAGGCGGCCCCTTTATCTATCTGGATTTGCGGCACATGGGACGCGAAAAAATCATGAGCAAAATTCCTTTTGCTTGGGAAGAAGCCCACCGTTTGTTAGGAATTGATGCCGTAAATCAGCCGATGCCCGTGCGCCCTACAGTTCACTATTCAATGGGGGGAATTCCTACTAATGTTAGGGGGCAAGTTCGCAGCAGTCCTGACAGTTTGGTAGACGGTTTCTTTGCAGCCGGCGAAGCAGCTTGCGTGTCAGTTCACGGCGCGAACCGTTTGGGCAGTAATTCACTATTGGAATGCGTAGTTTACGGCAAAGTTACTGGCGCAACCATAGCACAATTCGTACAAAATCGCAAGTTGCCGACAGTAGACGAACAGCGTTATATTACGGAAGCAAAAGAGCAAATTCAGGCACTTTTAGAACGTCCCGGAAAATACCGCATCAATCAAATCCGGCAGCAGTATCAAGATACTATGACTGAGTATTGTGGCGTATTTCGTAGCGCCGAATTGATGCAGGAAGGTTTAAAGAAATTGGAGGATTTAGAGCGACAATATGAGGAGGTTTACTTAGACGATAAAGGCAAGTTGTGGAATACGGAAATTGTGGAAGCTTTGGAGTTGCGGAGTTTGATAATTGTCGGGAAAATGATTTTAACTTCTGCTTTGAACCGGCAGGAAAGTCGGGGAGCTCATTCGCGGGAAGATTTTACTGAGCGCGATGACGGGAATTTTTTGAAGCATACAATGGCGTATTATTCGCCTGCGGGGATTGATTTGGCTTATATGCCGGTGGCGATTACGATGTTTGAGCCGCAGGAACGAAAATATTAATTAGTAAGGTGGGCGATGCCCACCTTACTAATTAAACGGCAAAAAAAGGCGATAAAGAAAACAATGCGCGAACTTCCCGAAAAGGAATTTAAGAACGAAGAAGCCAAACGAACTTTAAGCAGCGAGCCGCTAGCAGCTTTGAGCGTTGATGCACTCATTGATGCAGGCATTATCGATAAACAAAGGGTTCCAGAAGCCATTGAAATCGCTGCTGAAGAAATCGAGGTTCGTAAAACTCTAGGTGGCTACTGAGTGAGCTCGCCTTGTAGATTGCTTTAGGATGCACGGGTGAGAAGCGATCGTAGAAGATGCAAATGTGGTATTAATTTGTAGGGCGGGCCGATCACACCTAATTTGTTCATGTTGAAAGTCGTCTCAGGAATTCTCCACATTACAACTAAAAAATGCTAGCTTAGGATAAGTCTTGCTAAAATAAATACAAAATATCGTGATTATAAGTAGAAAAAAATATGAGTAAAACGACACATACATCTCAATTCCAGCAAGCTCTGGAAGCTGTAGAAGTTTTATCATTAGAAGATCAAGCTATGCTTCTAGATATTCTTCAGAATCGTCTACGACAACAGCGACGAAATGAATTACTCAAGGAAGTGGCAGAAGTTCGTCAAGAGTATGCTGAGGGCAATGTTAAATTTGGGTCGGTAGCCGATTTTATGGCGGAGTTGGATGATTGATGAAAATTGGTTGGACTCCCAAATCTATTCGTACTTTCAAAAAGTTAGTTCGTAAAAATCCTCAGCTTCGCCTTTTAATTGAAGCTACGCTTGAACTTTTGTCGGAAGACTGCTTTAGCCCCAGCTTGCGAACTCACAAACTGACAGGAGATTTATCGGGTATCTGGTCGTGTTCAATAGATTATGATTATCGGATTTTATTTGAGTTTGTGACCGATCCAGAAGATGAGGAGGAAGCTATTTTATTGCTCAAAATGGGTTCTCATGATGAAGTCTATTAAGACCGATCGCCCTTTTCCTCTATTCTCTCTCACTATCTCACTCTCCAGCATTATCCCTAACTTCCTCCACGGATAAACTTAACGCTTCCGCCACTTTTTCGGCACTCAAACCCATTCCCAACAACCGGGGAATTGCAGCCCTTCTTGCCTGAAATTCAGCTTGTCGTGCCTGTTCTGCACTCTCGGCTCTTTCCCGCTGTTGCTCCCCTCGCAATCTCTCCAATTCGGATCTTTCATCGCCAATCAACAGCAAATTACCTTCCTCGTTCCACCAGCGCAGCCAAAGCATGGTTGGATTTTGATAACTGCCTTGCCAAAGTCCCAATTTTACGCCTAAAGGTGCAATGGGAAAATGACCGCGCTGATTGAGTTCTAACAGTTGATAATACCCGTCAATCAACCGATAAACTTCTAATCTGCCATTATTAACTTGGTAGATGCCATAATAGGGAATTCGCATCACCCGCTCATAAACCCAAAACTTTCCAGGTTTAGTGACTACCCCTCCATCGGTGCGAGATAAAGGAGTACGTTAAGCGAAGCTATCCCGAAGGGAATCGCGCTCTTCATCCCCGTTCCCGCTAGCAAATTCCAAAGCAATTAACGGTGCTATGTGTTCCCGCCACAGCACCTAGGAAAGCCGAATTTGACCGTCAATGTTAGGAGGTAAATTGGGAACGTAAAACCAATCAGGAGGTTCTGCACCTTGTTCAGCAGGTTCAGTTTCTCGCCAGTAAATGCCGCAGTCTTGAGCGATCGCATATTGTCCGTCACGATGCCGTTCCTGCAAAATTTGCCCGATCGAATCAGTTAAAATTAAACTTTGCGGATGCTCCTAAAAATTTTTTACAAAAGTACCGTCGGAGTCTGGTAATTGAGTGTGGTCGAGAAAAGCCGGAGGTAGAACAACGCGGTTAACCCTAGTAGTCATAATTCCCTCCGAGGTCTTACATAATTGGTAATTAGTAATTGGTAGTCGGTACCAGGACGCTCGCCGCGAGGGCTTAGAAACCAGGTTTCTTCATGGATCTGTCGTGGTTCAACCAAGATTTATCGTAGAAACCAGATTTCTTTTCCTAAGCCCTGCGTAATTAAGAAGAAAGCGAGTAGTTTTGAGTTTAAATTATTAAGTATTTCACTTAATAATTTTTCACTGACCACTCGAACTCTTTCACTAAAAACTTTCCTTAAGGTGTCGGTAGCGCGCCTTCAGGACTAGGAGAAGCAGCCGGTTCGGGAGTAGCAGCCGATTCCGGAGTAGCAGCCGATTCGGGAGTAGGCGAAGGAGTGCCAGTAGCTAACTGATTAATTTGGTCTTTATAGTTAGGAGGAGCTAACTCAGTAGCTCGATCGAACAGCGTTTTTGCCTCATCTGTTTTGCCCTGTTCCTTCAGCACGATCGCCTTTCCTAAAGTCGGGCGAAAATCTTTGGGATTAGCCTTAGCAGATTCGTCGTAAATTGCGATCGCCTCCTCGTAGCGCTTCTGCACAGCATAAACCTGTCCCAAAATCAACTGCACTGAAGTTACATCAACACTTTCCGGTTTCGCCAGATTTGCAGCCGGAGCCGCCTTCAGCGTATCTTGCAGCAATCCGATCGCAGCTTCGGGCCGCTGCTGCACCAGCAGCAAATTCACCAACCCCTGCAAAGCCTTAATTTCCCCCGGCTTAGACGCTAAAATTGACCTGTAAGCTTGAGCAGCCCCTTCGCGATCGCCCGTGCGTTCCTTAGCCTGAGCCAGCAAAATTCCGTATTCAGTAGTCTCAGGATTCAGCGAAGCCAACTTTTCCAAAGGAGCGATCGCATCCTTAATGTCCCCCACTCCTTGGCCGATCAACTCCAGCCGCACCTGCAATAATCCCCGCAAAGCCGTTACGTTGTCAGGTTCCCGCTGCAAAACCAATTCGTATCCCCTAGCCTGAGCTTGCAGCAACTCTGATTGCTTCTCCCCTGACTGCGCCGTCTGAGTAGGTGTTGGAGTTGACGTACTTTGGGCTTGGCTGGCCTTGAGAATACTGTCCAAAATGGGAACCAGAGAAAATCCCAAAAAAGCGATGAGCGACAGCACCACCACCACAGTAATCAACCCACGACGCTTATTTGCTTTTTCCATAATTCAACTATCCCAGCTTAAAATCTACTATTTTCTAAGAATTAACGCCTCGCCCGGGGGCGTGGGCCATTTAACTAGATCCATGCAACCATAAAAGTTCTTAACTTCAAAGTCCGAACGGACAAAGCAGCCTTTTACTTGCAGCTAATATGGTAACAGACCCACAACTCCATGCTAGCTAAACAATTTTGGGCACTCAGACCCGCAGCCCCAAGGACTGCGGTGTCTGTCCAATTTAGTCTGGTCAAGCTAAAAATTACCGAAAATATGGCGGATCAGGCCGTTAGGTAATTGGATTAAGTAAAATAGGCAAGCTGAATATCCTAAATGCTATTAGCCAGCAACTCCAGCTCAGCGCGATCGGCGATCGATCGGTCAGCAACTCCCAAAGTCCTTATTCGCAAGGATTTTAGCAGCCAGCGAACCGATCGGCATTCGTAGCGTTGAAAGTTGGCGTTGACGGGTCACAACCAGACCTTCGGGCGCAAGCCCCAAGTCAGGTGCTAGTAGTTTTTAAAGCAGTTTCTTCAGTTTATTCCTAATTTCCCTTAAGGGATGTGTCTCCGCTGCAAGGAGTTTTTATGAACCCCTCTCCCAACCCGTCTTCCAAATCGTCCAAATCTACTTCAACTCGCAAGGCTCAGCCCAGCGAACTGGCCGTCAATCCGCCTAAAGATACAGATTCCATTCCTGAGACACCAGACGAAAGTTCGGTGCCTTCGCCGTTGGCTGCACCTGTTGACCAAAATCAACCGCCAACGCCAACAGACGCCCCAGCGTCCAAGGATAGGCTGCAACGACCACGCTACAGTTCTGCCCTCGACAAGGACAAAACAAAGCCACAAGACCAGCCCAGCAATTCTCCTGCACCCTCCGAGCAACCAGCGCCTTCGGAAGCTGTCAGCGATACTCCAGCGCTAGCAGTCGCACCGCCCGCAAACGCCGAGCCTCCCGCTAACGAAAGTCAGGCCACTGAGGACATATCCTCCGTCATGCGCCAACATCCCATCCCCCCCCCAGCGAACCCAGACAGTACCGAGCTGTTGGTTTGGTGCGGGGCCGCTACACGCAATCAGAAGAGCAATTCACCCGGGGTATACTGATAGCTGCCGACGGAACTGCCATCGATGCAGTTTTGCTGGGTAGAGTCATGAGTTTAGTCAAAAATCACCTGGATCTCGAACAAGAACACCTGTGGGTGGTCTATCCCCGCACCAGGCAAGAAGACGGCAACTTGCACGCCCAGATTATGGGGGTTTGGGAGCCGGAAACGCTCAAGAAACCTCCCGAACCGTCCTCTGATGAGGAAAATCAGGAAGCAGCGGAGATTGAGGCTAGTGGCGAAGCATCGACCGCATCTTTGCCACCCTCGGAACCTGATGTTGAAGATGGCTATTTTTCGATTAGAGGTGAGGTGATTTATCAATCCCAAGACGAAGAAAAGTATGTCATCGTCAAAATCAAGCAAGCTCCCCGCAAGAATGACGACAAGATGAAGTTTTTTAAACTGAAACTCAAGGGAGATTTAGCAACAAAAGCGATCGGGTTTTTTTGGGATTTCCACGTCAAATTGAAAGCTGACAGTCTGATGATTGAGCAGGCTAATAATATTGGTGCCCTGCCGATTAAAAAGCGGAAATTCCCCCCTGGCAGCAAGCCGCCCGGTGGCTTCAAAGGAGGAGGGAAGCGTCCGTTTACTCCTAGGCCCAGCGGTGACGGTGCTCCTGTAGGGCGTCCTACCATCAAGTCCGCAGCAGCAGCACCACCGCGTGTCCCCAAGGAACCTCTTCCTAAGCCGGTTAAGAAGCCTAAGCCGATCGAGGAATGAACCAATTTTAGATTTGAGATTAGTGTGTCCAAGACTAATTTACAACCGCTAAATCGCCAATCTAAAATCCTTTATTCGAGCCGGACTTGTGCGCCCCACAAATCTTGCGGGAGAAATACTCTGTCAGTGGGTAGGGGAGCAACTGGGGCCGTGAGGGTAAATTGACCCGCTTCAATTTGCTGCTTCAATTCCAATGCTACTTGCCGGGAGAGAAACATACTCGCAAGGGGGGCGGCCCGTACTGGTTTGCCCTCGATCATGATGCGACCAGTCTTTAATTGAGCATAGCTGACTAAACCGAAGGTGGGACGAACGCGCCGGGGGATAGAGAAATCTACCACCGGCGCTACTATTTTTTTGTCTGATACTGCACAGTGGGCGACAACTGTTTCGTTTAAGACGGGAAAGGGGATGCCGACTCCCAGCATTAGGGATGGGCCGTAGTTTTTGAAGTAGCAGCCGCGCACCCATTTCGAGTTCATCTGTTTGGCGTCGCCGATTAGGGCTAGGGTGGCGGCCGGGCCGATGGGGGTGCGGTTGGGCTGGCGTTTTTGCAGGGGGAAGTGCTGGGTTCCTTCCCAGGTGATGTAGCCTTGAGCGCCTCCTAGGAAGATGCGGGTGCCGATGCCGATGGTTTCGAGGTCGGGGTCGTTGAGCAGGGGAGACATGGCTCCTAGGCTCGAATAGACGGCGTTGCCGAGGTTTGGTTGCAGGGGGCCGAGGTAGGTGAATAGCGGTCGATCGCCCCCATTGACACCGACAATAAAGTTTTGATATGCGTTACGGGGATTGAATAAATAAAACTGGTTGATTGTATCGCGGGTAATCGTCGTTTCAAAGGAGGCGCGGGGGTAGCAGTCTGTTACTTGTCCGAGGGCTCGCAACTGCACGGGTTTGCCGGCTATTAAGTCTTCGATGACGTGTCCGCCGCCCCGTTCGCGGGATTCTTCGCCGTCTTCGGCGACTTGGGTGGCTCCCAGGTACAGGTCTACGGCCCCGAAGCCGGAGTAGGCTAAAACGCCGTCTAGCCAGCACTGGCGGATTTTTATCGGCGGGTCGGTATGGCCGAGGTTGATGATTGCACCCGAGGATTCCATGGGCTCGAAGGTGCCGGTGGTAATCACATCGACTTCTTTGGCGGCTTGGGTAATGCTGGTTTCTTGAACTCTTGTTTTGAGTTCTTCGATTGTCCAGACTGTGGCTTTGCCCTGGCTGATTTTATCGTTGATTTCGTCGATCGATCTCATAAGATTATTTTAGATTTTAGATTTAGATTTTAGTGTGATGGAATCTCGATCGAGTGAATGCAGTTTTGGCGATCGACCTCGGTTTGAGAACCCAGCAAAATGTTATAACATTGATCGGCATTATATTATAAATAAAATAAGGAGCGATCGCCATGACTCAAACGCTCTTAAAACCACTCACCTTTGATGAATTTATTGACTGGTATCCTGAAAATTCTCAAAACCGTTACGAACTGCACAATGGAACTATTATTGAAATGCCTAAAGCCCCCGGAGAATATTCAGAAGTAGCTGGCTTCCTTGTCGCTGAGTTCAATTTTGAAATCAGACGACTAGAACTTCCCTACTTCGTCCCCAAAGAATGTGTTGTCAAAGCTGATAATGGGCTATCAGGTTACGAACCGGATGCGATCGTTTTGAACAGGCAAGGGACGGACAGCGAACCGAGATCAAAAAAGGAATCTATCCTTACAATGGGTAGTTTTGTACGGCTAGTTGTCGAAGTTGTCAGTACCAATTAGTTGATTACGAAGCTTTGGACATTTCTGAATACTGGATTGCCGACTATTTGGGACTCGGTGACCAACGCTATATTGGCAATCCGAAACAACCGAGTTTTTTTGTTCAGCATTTGGTTGATGGTGAGTATCAAGTCACACAGTTTCGGGAGAGCTATCGGGTTGTGTCACCCACATTTGGGCAGTTGACTTTGACTGTTAAACAGATTTTTAGCGCTGGTACAGATGCGGTAAAAAAGGGGAGTGTTGAAGATAGTTAGTCTAGGGCTATTTCCCCCTTTTTAGTAAATTGGTAGGGAATACTTCTATCCTATAACTAAGAATCAATAAACATTTCACTCCTTACAAACCTTAATTATTGAGGTTCAGAAACGTCATTTTCTGCACGATCGGGGATGTCGGCTTTCTGTTCTGGTAAATATTTTTCTGGCAGGGTTTCGGTGACTCCTATAGATTCCTGTTTTTCATTGATAGCAGAATCGAGTGCGGCTAAGGTTTTAGGACTGGCACTCCATTGGTTGAGAATATCTTTAATTAGGGCTTCCCTAATCCAAACTTGAGCTACAACGGTGAGGGGGAGGGCTAGCAATAAGCCTAAAAATCCAAAGAAGGTGGCGAAGAATACTTGAGCTATTAATGTTACTGCTGGCAGCAGTGATACTTGCTGTGCCATGACGTAAGGGGTGAGAATGTTGCTTTCAAATTGTTGAATTAGAAAGTAAAGGATCAGCACAAAACCGGATTTTAAGGGAGAGTCTAAAAGTGCGATAGTCACTGGGGGAATGACGCTCAAACCGGGTCCGATATTGGGTATTAAGTTCAGCAAACCAGCTAAAACCGCGTGAGCTAGAGCTAGGGGAACTTGTAATACTGACAAACCAATTAGGCTGAGAAAAGTGATGACGCTCATGCTAATTAAAGCACCGATTACCCATCTACCGAGGGCTACTTCGCATTCATCTAAGATTCCCTCGATTCGTCGCCGATAAAAAGAGGGAAATAGTTGAATAAATGCTTGGCGGTAAGATAAAGGATCAGCTAATGTCATCAAGGTCAAAACTATGACTAGCAAAAAGCTGAGGATAACGCCTAATGTATTACCGACAAAGGCTCCTGCACCGCCGACGAGTTGATTGAATAGAGGTTGCAGTTGTTGAATAATGTCGTTAATATCCAGATTCGGTAGTCGCTGACCAATTTGTCCAGAAAACCGAGCTTCAATCTGATCGATCCACTCATTTAATTTTGCTATTCCTTGAGGGCCTCTTTGGGTAAGTTGTTGAAACTGTTCGGCAAAGGGTGGTACAATGATGAGGAATAATCCTATGAAGATGAGGACTAGGAAGCTAACTGATAAGAGTACGGCGATCGATCTTTTGAGTCCGAATTTTTGCAAGTAGCGTGCTAGTCTGTTTAAGGCGGTGGCTAAGACGACGGCGGCAAACAGCAGCAGTAGGGCCTGCCTGATTTGCCACAGGATGTAACAAGATGCGATGAGGGCTAATAAGCCCATCCACTGTCCTAGCTTCATTAGATATTAGATTTTAGATTTTAGATTGAGGAATAGGGTATGGGGAATTACTGCTTGCTAATTGCTCTGCAGCCCAGAAGCGATGAATCGCCTTTATATCAAGATACAGCAGATGCGCGCGATCGCATCTTTAATCGGATACCTCTACTCGGACATTAACATAAGCAGCCACCTCAATTCCCTTTTGCAAACACCTGCTGCGCTGTCAGCTTCAATTCTGGGAAAGTTCGGGACTCAATACACTCGCCTCCTCGGAACAGTTTGACTTGGTATTCCCCGTCAATTAGTTGGTAAACCGAAAAGGTTGGTTGCTTGGGGTGGCCGATGAACCGTCTGCCGCCCCATCCTAGATAGTCTATAATCCAATATTCCTGAATACCCATTGACTCATATGCCTCAAGCTTTAGGGCATAATCATCCCCCCAATTAGTGCTAGTTACCTCGACGATGAGGGGGACTGATGAACCCATTGTGATAATTGATGATTTGTCCCATCGCGGCTCGTTTCCAATGGTTTGTTCGTTAAGTACAATAATATCTGGTTCATATCCCGATTTTTCCCGCATGGGTTTGATGACGCATTCTTTGGGGATGAAGTAGGGCAAATTGAGACGCTCAATCTCTATTCCGACTTTCAGTGCCGTAAAACCCGCGACTTTAGAATGTTTACCTGTTGCTTTTGGTATTTCAACAATTTCTCCATTGTGCAGTTCGTAGCGGTGTTCTGAGTTCTCAGGATACCAGTCCATGAATTCATCGAATGTTACTAATCCAGGTATGATATGAATCATGGTGAGTGCCTCAACTTGGGTTTTGATAAGCTGTACGGGGAATTAAGATTTTGGCAAAAACACAGTCTTTAGACTAAGTAGCGATCGCACTTTTTGATTGTGTCTCTACTGCTGCTGGCCCGATCGCCCTAACCTATAGAATTCTTGTAACCTTCAAGTCTTTCTCGAACAACTTCTTGATAAAAAGCCTCTAAAGCTGTCACGCAAACTTTATCGTCAAACAGATCACCTTGTCGCTGACTCATGCGTTGTGCAATGTCTCGGCGCCACTTTGAATCTATACCCAACTTGACAGCAATTTCAATATATTCCTCTTCGTTTTGTGCAATTGTCTCTGTTACTCCCAGCATTTTGAGAAAGCTATAAGCATGAAGTCCCCGCATAAATTCTCCCGGACAAGTTACTATGGGTAAATTGCAGGCGATCGCCTCCAAAGACGTATTTCCCCCCGACCAAGTAAAAGTATCTAAAAAGACATCACAAAGAAAGTTAATTGCTATGTAATCTTGTCGAGTTGGAATAGTTCGGAACAGACAGTAATCTTCACTATCGAGATTCACAGCAGCAAAAGCACGCTTTAACCGTTCCCGCAGCAATTCGCCGCGCGGAAAAATAAACTGAGCTTGCGGAACGCGACGGGCAATTTCTGCTAAAATAAAATCATATTGTGGTAAGTATTTGAAAGGGGCTTGGCAGCATAAATAAATTACTGCATCTTCTCGGAGGTCAAAATCTGAGCGACTCTGGGTTAATTCACCAACAATCGGTTTGGGGTAGGCAACGCCAATATTCGGCAACTTAATTAAGGTTTCGGAGTAGTGCAATTGTGCATTTTCGGGCTCCATCAATTCACTGGAAATAAAATAATCAATCGTCGGTAAACCAGAGGTTACAGGATGTCCCCACGCCGAACATTGCACGGGGGCAAGGCACAAAGCTGCTATTTGTATAGTTGGTGCATCCATGCCGATTTCTGGGAAGACCAGGATATGCAATTTGTCATCAATAATTTGTTGACATACGGCTTCTAGGTTGTGAGGAATGTGGTGAAATCGATCGCTGTATTGGCGAAATTGTTCTGTAATTGGATCGGGATCGTTCCCCGTATAGTAACCGTAAATTTCAAATTGTTGGTGGTTGCAATAACGCAACCAGCCCGTCAACCATAAAGTGCCACTGTAAGAATGTAAGTAACTAGAAATATAACCGACTCTAATTTTCCCCTTTTCCAGCAGTGGAGGCATTGGTTGCGGTTGCACCCACTGCGGATAGTTGGCTGTCATAGCTTGATGCAGTAAATTAGCATACTTTGATTGCGATTCCACAACATTGTGAGCCTGATATGCTAGGTAAAAATTAGTGAAACTACTAAAACCCCGCAAAGCATTAATTTTGTCTTCGGGAGTTTTTAGGGAGGTTTGCTGAATTAAATTTTCTAATCCTTGGACAAATCTTTCCCTGTAAAATTGGATTTCGTCTGATGTGTTATAAACAATCGGCAATGTTAAGTGTTTGAATAGTTTAAAAACATATTCATTGGGCAGTATTTGCGTGGCTTTTTCTGCACTTGATATAGCTTCTTGAGTGCGACCGTTTTGCTGGAATATTTTGATGATTTGAAAGTGCAGTTGTCCTGCTGTTGGGTAATGGTGGATACCTGAGTCAAGTATCGCGATCGCTTCTTCGATTCTGTTGAGGTTTCTTAAACACTCGCTTAAGTTACCATACAGTTCTATATCTCCTATCTGGGATACTAAAAATCTTTGATAGTGCTTAATGGCTGCGTGGTATTTTCCTTTAACGTAGAGTTGGTTGCCGAATTCTTTCAAAATTAATGCTTGGGAATCAAGGGTTATATTGCTAAGTTGTTCCTGTTGCACTACTGGAATTTGTGCCGTTCCAGACTCTGCTATTGCTTGGTGATTTTCCGCATTCAACTTAATTCGATATTGAATCTGTGGCAAAATATCTAGCCACTGACTTCGATTGAGGTTTTCCAATAAAATAATTTCCGGTTCGCAGCTAGTCTCTAAATCTTCTTCCATGAAAAGATTCATCACAATCGCTGATAAAATTAGATTGGCATCTAACTCTGACTTTTCTAAAGGATCGCTCACATCTATTAAAAGAGTTAGGAAATCGAGATCGGGATGACTTACCATACTCCTAATAATTAGTTCTAACTCTAAATAAAGAGATTTTTCTGGTTGGCTCCAATCAGGAAAAATCAGCAAATTTAAGGGTTTCAGATTTAAGGTGGCTAGATCCATGTGATTGTCTGTCTCATCTATATTGCTGGGCAGGCAGGGGTTTGGGTGTGAGTGTTCGATCGCCCCTAGCTTAATTTAACTCGTCTTTGGGGGCGGGCGATCGCCCTCCATCCCCTATCTTGGCTGTTGGCGCGATCGCCAGCCGAGGATAACAGCTAAGGTGATACTGGGGGTAAAGACGGCAATTAGGGCGTTGAGGTCGGTAGAGGGTATGGATAAGCTAGGCCCTGCGTACTTGATGGCTAGGGAAAGGGCGGCGGAAAAGGTGAATACTTTGAGGATGGGGCTGATGTTGGTGTTCATCGGATTGGTCTTTGGGTATATAATTTGGTTTTGGGAGGGAGAAGAGGGGCGATCAAACTTAAAAGAAGCAGCGACAGTGTGGAACTGCACCTGGTTCTGTACAATTGCTTGTGGAGAGGAAAGATGCAAACTCACTACTGCAAGCTGGCTCAAGCTTAGATTACTGCATCCCCTCACCTTAAAGTCGGCGAGCCAGAAGATGGCTTGGGATGAAGTCAAGGAACTGTTAACAAAGCTGGAACCCTTTGCCCATAAGCTTTTAGAGTTATAGGATGGAGGCAATTTAAATAAAAATGCCGGGATGATATGAAAACGAAAGAAACTGGGTAAGTTATCTGTAGGAGTTAGAAATCAAGCATCGCACGCCTTTAGGAGAAACTAATCATGAAGACTGAATTTAAAGCCAGATTCCTGCAACACCTCAACAAGAAAAGACAGGATAAGGGTTTTACCCTGATTGAACTGCTGGTCGTTATTATCATTATCGGTATTTTGTCTGCTATTGCTTTGCCCTCTTTCCTCAACCAAGCCAACAAAGCCAAGCAGTCAGAAGCCAAGCAGTATGCAGGTTCAATGAACCGCGCGCAGCAAGCCAAATACGCTGAGGATGGTGCATTTGTAGCTGCGGTTGAGGGTCTGGGGATTGGCATCAAAACTCAAACCTCTAACTATACATATACCATCACGAACACGCCTGCCTCCAGTATAGTTGCTAACATAGCACGACCTGTAGGTGCTGCACTCAAAGGCTATACGGGAAATGTAGCTTTAGTCATACCAACTGGTCAAACAGACGCAACCACGGTGGCAATATTGTGTGAAACAACAAGCGCAGGAGTCAGTGGTGCTCCAGGTACAATAGCCAATAATAACGTAACGTGTGGTGGCCAGCAAACTGAAGTATCGAAGTAACACAGGTATCGGAACAAAAATGGTTTTTGCCAGCCAAACCTAAAATCTGTACGGAAGCGGGTAGTGTTTTTTATACTACTCGCTTTTTGTAATTAGTCAAATTTATTTGATCAATTGTCTTAGTAACTTTTATCTTATGACTGTTACATACTTATCTACTGAGCCAGCAGACTGGCACCAACAAATTGAGCAGTGCAAGCGCCAGGGAGATTACAGCCAGGCTGCAAACCTTTACGAGCAAGCCATTGAAGCCGAACCGGATACAAAATCCTACTACTGGCATTTGGGCTTGTTGCTGCTGTTGCAGGGGCAAGAGGCAGAAGCTCAGACAACCTGGCTGCTAGGCATGGCAGATGCAGATCCGGAACAATGTGAGCTGTGGACTGCGGAACTAATACAAGTGCTGCAAACAGAAGCAGAGCAGCAGCAAAACCTTGGCAACCATTTAGTGACATGGGCGATCCGGCAACATCTGCGAGAGATTAATCCTGTAGATATTAACAACCTATTGCATTTGATAGGGCTCTCTATCTTGCTTGAGAACTACACAGGAGAGGAGCTGACTTCTCTGGGCGTAATCGAAATGCTCAATTTACAGCCTCCGATAGAGTTAGACTCCGAGTTATTAATGCAAGTTTTGCATAGTGTTTTAGAATGCGCTCCTTTGCATCCGTCTTCCCTAGAACTAGCGTCAGCCAGTCTAGCCCATGTGCGGCACCCTGAAGTTTTCATTGAAATCGTACTGCGAGCCTCTATAGAAATTGCTTACTCGGCGCGAGTACCAACAATAGCGGTAAGCTTTGTTGAGTTAGCCGTGAGTTTAGCTCCGGAAAATCTAGGGCTATTGCTGCATTTGGCAGGATTTTACCAAAATGCTCGGCAATATGAGGAGGGAATAAAAATGGCAAAATTGTGCTATTCGTTAGCCAATGAATTGCCAGATAAAGTTTTTGCTAATCACAAGCTGCTGCGAGGGTTGATGAGTGCAGGTGGATATTGGGAAGAGGTTGGTTCGGTGATGGAAAGGCACGATTTACTGCTGAAGTCACTGATAGCAGAACAGCCGAGATTGCTGAATCCAGTCACAGTTCAAAACTTATTTCTTAGTCCCTTCTTTTTACCATATTTTGAAGACAATCCTCAAAATAATAGAAACCTTCAAAATCAAATATCTAAACTGTGCCAAGCGAATGTTCAAATTTATGCTAAGGAACAATCAGAGCGATACCGACACAGACCAGCTCTTAGGAAAAATATTAATGAGTCTGACAAACCGTTGAAGATTGGCTACATATCGCATTGCCTCAAAAGACATTCTGTGGGATGGTTAGCGCGATGGTTATTTCACCATCACAATCGCGATCGATTTAAAATTTATGGTTATTATATTAATGCTAAAAAGCACAGCGACAATTTACAAGAGTGGTATATTTCTCAATGTGAAACTTCATACAAACTTGGCATTGATGGGCGGGAAATAGCTGAGCAAATTTATCAAAATGAGATTGATATCTTAGTTGATATCGACAGCATTACCCTCGATGTTACTTGTGAAGTGATGGCCCTAAAACCTGCACCAGTTCAAGTCACTTGGCTCGGATGGGATGCTTCAGGAGTGCCTGCAATTGACTACTATATTGCCGATCCATATGTTTTACCCGAGTCAGCGCAGAATTATTACACAGAAAAAATTTGGCGCTTGCCCCAAACTTATATAGCTGTAGATGGTTTTGAAGTGGATGTACCAACTTTGCGTCGCGATCAGTTGGATATTCCGGATGACGCGGTGATTTATCTTAGTTGTCAGACGGGGTACAAACGGCATAAAGATACAGCGCGATTACAGATGAAGATTCTGAAGGAAGTCCCGAATAGTTATTTTTTAATTAAAGGTACGGCTAGCGAAGAATCGATTAAATGCTTCTTTACCGAGTTGGCCCAAGAACAAGGTGTCGAGTGCGATCGCTTGCGGTTTCTACCAGAAGTGGCATTAGAGGGAGTTCACCGAGCTAATTTGGGTATTGCAGATGTGGTACTAGATACCTATCCTTATAATGGAGCTACCACAACCCTCGAAACTTTGTGGATGGGCATTCCTCTAGTTACACGGGTAGGCGAACAGTTTGCTGCTCGTAACAGTTACACTATGATGATGAATGTAGGTGTGACGGAGGGGATTGCTTGGACGGATGAGGAATATGTGGAATGGGGTATACGCTTAGGAAAATCTCCGGCTCTGAGGCAACAAATTGCTTGGAAATTGCGACAATCTAGGCAAACTTCTCCCCTGTGGAATGCTAAACAGTTTACACAAGAGATGGAAAAAGCTTACGAACAGATGTGGCAAATTTATGTGAAGAACCATCATTCATAAAACTGCTGATAGCAATGTATGACATAACTTTAGCTGTGGAGGATAGTTAGGTGAATGATTGTTTAGATGAGGTCATTAGCCCTCGCTTGTCCCTTTGCATGATTGTTAAAGATGAAAAAGAGAATTTATCGAGATGCTTAGAGAGCGCTAAACCTTACGTTGATGAAATAATAGTAGTAGATACTGGTTCTCAGGATGGTACGCCGGAGATTGCCCTTCTATATGGAGCAAAAGTCGATTACTTCAAATGGTGTGATGATTTTTCAGCAGCTAGAAATTTTTCTCTTTCCTTAGCATCGGGCGACTGGATTTTAGTGTTGGATGCTGATGAAGAATTAGTTGTTAATACTGATTCGTTGAAGGAGGAATTAACTTCACAAACCGAAGTCATAGCATATTTACTGATGCGAAGCGAAGCCAATGCTGTAGAGGGGGCAACCCCATTAAAAACACCTAGGCTATTTCGCAATCTTCCAGAACTTAGATATGTAAGTCGCCTGCACGAATATATAGACTTAAAGAATTACTGCGATCGGCACAACTTTTTGGTTCAGCTAGAAAGTTTGAGAATTTTGCACCATCCCAAAACGGATCCGGAAAAAATCCAGCAAGAACTGATAGAGCGTGACATTGCTATTTTGGAGCGCATCCAACAGGAGGAAGGTCTTAGCTTAAGACTTCTTTATAGTCTGGCTGGTGTTTATGGGGCTACTCAGCAAACTGAAAAAGCTCAAGAATGCTACGCAGAAGCTTTTGAGCGACTTTTTCCACACTTGATGGAAGGCAACCCGCCGGACGATTTTGCTTTTATTCCCTCCCTGATTTTTACATTGGCGGGGCAGTCATTGCAGAATCAAGATTATGAAACGGCACGCTTACTTTGTCAGCGGGGTCTTGAGTGGTGTGCCAACTATCCGCCCATAACTTACATAGCTGGAATGACTTTAATTGCTTTAGGATTTCCTCTCGGAGCTATTGCTTATTTTGAGAATTGCTTGCAACTTGGTAAAGAGGCGAGTTACTACGCAGGAGAGCCTTTCGAGCTAAGTTTTATGACCACTTATCCCACCTGTGGTTTAGGTGCTGCCTACATTCAGATGAAGTCCTGGCAAGCAGCTATATCCGCATTTGAACTAGCGCTTGATTTTGATGAAAACTGTACAGAAGCTAAACAAAATATAGATGGAATTAAAGCTTTGCTTAATCAAGGAATGCAATGATTGAGAAATGTGGCAAAGGTAGGTTGTAGGTAAACCTTGACAACAGAATCGCTGCTCGATTTTCAACACCTGCTATTTGTACCCTATTGCCACAATCTCCCATTTTTCTCGGCGTACTTCTAAATCGCGGAAACCTGCTTGCTGCATTTTGTCCTCAAGGCTGTGGACTGTGAATGCTGTATGGTGAGCCATGTAGTAATTGCCCTGAGCGATCCTTTTCCTAAAACCATAGAACATATCAATGGCTGCGATCGGGCCAGCAGGAGAAATATACAGGGGAGAATCTTCTAAGTTGCCCTCAGCTACAGCCTCTGCTACTATCTGGATATCTGGAACAAGAATCATGGCGAAGCCGCCTGGCTTTAAGACGCGGTGGAATTCTGCTAAAACAAGCGGCACTTGATGATAATAAACGTGTTCCACATTGTGGGATGAATAAACGGCATCAACTGACTCGCTGGGTACACCACTCATATCTGTGATTGAGCCGATGATATCCGGCCTCACAGCAGGGTCAATATCCAGTCGCACTTCTTGCCATTCATCCGTAGGGAAGGTTTCAGGTAAACTATCTGGACGATAAGGCCCGCACCCAACATGGAGTACAGTCTTAGCTAAGCTATTTTGAAATAGAGCTTTTGGCAAGATCCACGGTTCTGTTTCTTGTTGCTTTAATCTTTCTTGCACAACTTGTTGGTAGAATTGCTCAAGTCCTTGGACACAGGTTTTGTCTTCATAAAGATAAGCATGACCCTCGCTCATCGACTGCGAGATATCCTGCCGCCATTTGAGGTCTAATCCCAATTTCACGGCAATCTCAATATACTCTGCTTCATTTTGGGCAATGGTATCTGTCACCCCTAACATTTTCAAGATTCCACAGGACTGACGACCTCGCATCAGTTCACCCGCACAGGTCACAATAGGTAAATTGCAGGCAACTGCATCAAAAGTGGTGTGACCCCCCGAAAAACTTAAGGTATCCAGAAAAACATCTGAATTTAACATGAGACTGGTGTAACTCTCCCTGTCTTGAGCGGGCAAAAATACACAATAATCCTCGCTATTCAAATTAACTGCTGCAAAAGCATTGTGTAACCGCTGGCGAAATTTTGTTTCTAGAATTTTAGAGGCATCATTAAAAAACTTCGATCTAAAGACAAATACAAGCTGAGCTTGGGGAACTCGGCGAACTATTTCGACAAAGATATAATCGTATTGCGGTAAATATTTAAAACTCAATTGACAAGATAGATAGATAACAGCTCGCTCGCGAAGCTGAAAATCTGAACGAGTTTTAGTTAGTTTGGGAATCAACGGCTTGGGATAGGAAATTCCCAGATTTGGCAGCCGAACTAATTGTTCAGTATAGTGTTCTTGGGCATTTTCTGGTTCGAGCAAGTCACCAGACAAGAAGTAATCGATGGTTGGCAGTCCCGAGGTAACTGGATGTCCCCAAGCAGTACATTGAATTGGAGCCAAACGCAGGGATGCCAATTGAGTTGTAGGCGCCCACATCCCAATGGCTAAAAATACTAGGATATGCAACTGGTCTTTAAAAATTTGCTGAGAAACTGCTTCTAAGTTGTCTGGTATGTAATAGTAAAAATCACTTAACAGTTGAATCTTTTTAGTCGTGGGGCTTATACCTAAATACGAACCTGTGTTATAGCAAAAAATTTCAAACTTGTCCCTGTCGCACCCCTCTAGCCAACCTAATATCCACTTAGTTGCACTGGAATTACCCATTGCATCCGAAACATAACCAATCCGGATTTTACTATTGTTTTTCAGCGGGGGGAGGGGCATAGGCACTACCCATGCAGGATAACTAGCAGCTACGACTTTATGAATAAACTTCCCATGCTGTTCTTGCAATTCTAAGTCGTTATAGCCTTGATAAGACAGATAAAAAGTTGCCGGTATAAGACTCGTAGCGGACAAGGCTTTTTTTCTAGCTTCGGGAGTGTCTAATTTAGTTTCGTTGATTACATTTTGTAGTCCTTGGATAAATTTATGGCGGTAAAATTCTATTTGTTCATAACTTTCATAAAATGATGGCAATAATAATTGGTTGAGGATATAAAGAAACAAATCATCTGGATGAGTCAGGGATGCTTCGGTGGCGCTAGCAATTGCTTCTTGAATACGACCACTCTCATTCAAAAACTCAATCATGAGGCTGTAAAGTGCTGTTTCGTCTGGATAACGGTTTATGCCCTCTTGCAAAATGCTGAAACTTTCTTCTTCTTGATTCAATTTATTTAAACAAGTTGCCAATGCAATATAATCATTACTCTCTACACATTGATCTATATCTAACAGTTCTTTGAAAAACTCAACAGCTTTTTTATATTCTTTTTGGCGATAGTAAGCATAACCAAAATAACTTAGTGACGAGGATTTTTCTCCTTTAGCTTCGTAGGCTAATCCTATATTGTTCAGAATATCGGGATCTCGAGGTTTGAGAGTTAAAGCTTGTAGAAAAGCCTCTATTGCTGCATCCCACTTACTATTAAGCATCAGAATATTACCCAAATTTTGGTAACAGCCAAAATCCTGAGGGTTTTCTTTAATCGCTTGGCGATAAACATCCTCTGCTTCTTGGATATGTCCTATTTGAAGTAAAATGTTGCCGAGATTGTTGTAAGCGTCAGTATATTGGGGATCGAGATAAATTACCTGCCGATACGCCTCAAGAGCTTGAGCGAAACTCGATATTTTTTCTAAAACTAAGCCAAAATTATAATGGATAGCAGCCTTTGATGGCTCAATTTCTAATGCTTTTGAAAGTGCATCAATTGCTTCTTTATATCTTTCAGTTAAATAGTAAATAATTCCCAAATTCATCCAAGCAGCCACATTATTGATTTCATAAAGCAATAATGTTTGATACTTTTGCTCTGCTTCCGCATATCGATGCTCATGAGTTAATACTACTGCTTTTGTTAAAAGGGCGGTAAATAATTCTTTTTGCTGCTTTGATTGAGTTTTTTTAGGAGATTCTAAGACGAATTGACTGTGGCGATTCTCTTTTATGTAAGTATTATTTTTAATATTCTCTACGTCCCAACTTAAAATAGATATACCATTCCAAAAACTTTCCTCTAAAAACTTTTTTGTCGGCAAGTTAAGCAAAAATTTACTGTTAGGATTGACGGCTGTAAAATCCAATACAGCTTGCTGAACTTCACTTGAGTTAGTGTTACTTAAAATAATTATAGCTCGGTCAGCCAGAAAAGGTTTTACTAATAGCAAAGCTAATAGCTGAGAACGGTAGTCATAAGTCGCATCATAAAAATAAACACCAATTTTTTCATCCAGTCCTATCTGTTGGAGTTCGTCAAAAAATTCCTCAAAATCTTGATTGCAAAAAAATACTTGATCCTGCAAATTAAATTTAGATAGATTAGTGGTCAGTTTTGCAAAGTTTTCACCGGAATCGTCAAAATCGGAAAAATTATCTACGGCATAAGCCATACAGTCTGGATGATCCAGGAGGGTACCAATTAAACTAGCTCCCCGCAAGCAGCCAATCTCACAATATACTTCCCCAGGTTCCATGCAGTCTATGGCAAAATTAAGCAACTGCATAATATTTGCTGTCGTCATTCCCTCCACTTGTTCAAGTACCTTCGCAAATCTCTGAGACTTCGGCTGCACGGAGGGGAAATTCCAATTCTCGTAAAAATTGGGAAGCTGTTCGATAAATCTTTGAAAGTCCATAGAAATGTAATCCTTAAGTTAGATGGGTCAGTTGCCGGTGTCCGTGTCTTCTTTCTAATAGACAAAATTATACTATTGCATATGCCATGCTCCGGTTTCTAATTGAACAACTTTCTTGTTGCTGAAGCTATCAAGTTCTAATGAAGGAAGAGTTGTGGCTTTCTGATATGCGATCGCCTCTCTATTTTCATTTTCCAAAACCATTCTTCCATAAAGACGTGGCATCAGAGCTTCCCACTGAATTTCACTTAATTGTCTTATCATGGAAATTTCCGACCCTTCGGAGACATCTAGATCTTCTTCCATCAGCAGATTCATCGCCACACTAGACAAAGCTAAATAAGCATCTTCGTCATTAATGTTGCTGTAGTATATCATGAGAGTGATCTTACTTTTGTCTGGGTGAGTTGCGATCGCCCTCACTACTCGTTCCAATTCTAAACCAAGAGACTCTTCTGGCTGCGTCCAATCTGGAAAAATAATTAGATTAATCTCTTTCAAGTTTAAACGCACTAGAGTTGCGTCAATTAGGGCTGAACTAACCCTTGTCGCCATTTTTGACCAAGAGAACTTTTTGGCTTGTTCCAACCCAGCCGCGATTAATGAGTTGCGAACCTTCGGTTTTTGTACCTCGCAAAGTGCATCGGCTAAACCCTCAACATCCCGATCATTCACATATAATGCCGCCTCGCCTGCAACTTCTGGAAGAGAAGAATTAGGACAAGTAATGACAGGACAACCGCAGGCTATCGCCTCCAGTATAGGCAAGCCAAATCCTTCATATTTTGATGGATAAACCAATGCAACAGCACCAGCATAAGCTAATCTCAACTCCTCATCATTGAGTTGCAGCTTGTGAACTACACAACCAGAAGTATAAGCTCTCAATTCTGATTCTAATAACACTCCACTCCCTGTACACACAATTTCAAAACCTTGTTTGCTGGCAAGTTGACCAAAAGCTTGAAAGAATAATTTAATATTTTTATAGTCCGAGCCACCTCCGACAGAAATAAAGTAGGGTTTGGATATCCCATACTTGGTTTTAAAACCATTAATATCTTCTTGGCGCGCTGGTGAAAAAATAGTTGAAAGTCCACAGTGAGCAACTGTTACCAACTCGGAAGAAATATCGGGAAAGAACTTTATCAGGTCACGGGCTGTATTTTCTGAAATTGAAATGTATGCAGATGCGTGGCGAATCGCATAGTGCTTTTCTTGCCACATAGGATCATTAAAATTCGCTCCTAAAACTTCAGGAATCATGTCATAAGCCATGAACACAGAAGGGGTTGATAGTGGCGTTGTATAGTAAGTGGAGATAAATAAATTAGCACCTTCCTCATCGCAGACTTGCTGCAACATTTCGCGGTCAGCATCCGTGCTTTCGTAGTCATAACGTGGTACATTGCGATACCAGATTCCAGAAATTTTTGGTGCAGTTCCAGCCCTGTCAAGAACTACGAGATGCTTGGCAAAACCGTTTTTGGCCCATTCTTCTAGCAAAGATTTCCAGACCCGAGCAATTCCTGTGCTGTAGAGTTGGAAAAACACGCCATCAATGATAATTTTAGGATCTTCCGTGGGGGTTATTAAAGTTTTATTTGGTAAATCATCTGATGCTAGAAAATGCCAACCCGCGCCTTTAAGTTCTTTCTGTGCGATCGGGACTACACCGCAGGACTCGGCAGTATCAACGGTTGTTCCATCCTGCACCCAGCCTAAATACTGGCGTAATAGAGCTGGAAATTTAGTCTGCTGCTGCAAAGCTGTCCATTGCGAGAGAGCATTGGTATAGCCATAATATTTTTCTTTAAACCTCAATTGTTCTGGTATCACATAAGCAAAGTGCTGGAAAACTAATCCCAGGTTTTCTGTTTCTTCGTGTCGAAAAGCGTTGAACTCTGCCACATTTCTCAACTCACCATCTGGTAAAGGTTCAGCTAAAATGGGGGGTTCATGGCGTACCCAGACATGACCAGGCTTAAACCTCCACGTTCGCAACCATTCTTGTGCAGGATTCTGAGCGTAACAGTTGCGACTGCTAATCACCAACTTCTCTCCTACAAAATACCAGCACCAATAGAAAGCCGCTGTTTTTTCAGGATGATAGATGAACATCTGTCGCGCTGTGCAGATTTGCTCGACAGTCCACAATTCATCAACATCTACTTGCCATAGCAAACATTCCTGATTAATATTTTCCAACGGTGCATTAACCATTTCACGTTTGCCTTCCCAGAAAATACCCTCCGGTTTACGATAAACAGTGACATTTTCTGGATATAGCTGTGCCAGTTCCTCTAGGTATTCTGCTGTGCCGTCATTGCTGCGTCCCTTGGAGTGGATTTCCTCGGTAATACGTCCGCCATTTCGCAAAGACCACGCTGTATCATGCTTCAAGTCCGCTACACCCTCGACTATATGCCAATGCCATTTATAGGGGAGTTGTTTGAATACTTCTATGTGATACTCGATGAATGGTTCACCATTGAGGACAATAGTAAAGAAGTGAATCGGTAATTCGGGTGATGAAGTAGAGGAGAAAGCAGTAGAATTTTTTTGACCGCAGGCGAGAGTTGACGAATACTCATGATTGAGCAAGCGATGTTTAGCAATATTGTGCCATACACGTTCAGAACCCGGCCAAGTAGGTACAACGTCGTGAAACGCTATCCATCCGCCATCTTTGACAAGGGGGAATGACTGCTCATAGTCTTTCAAAACGTCTAAAAACTGATGAGAACCATCAATAAAAATAAAATCAATTGCTTTGTCTCCTGTTAATCCTTCCCACTGGCTTAATATTTGATGCGAATAACCCCGCAATGGTACTACATATTGAGATAATCCATTTTTTTCTATATTTTCTTGCCATATATCAAAAAACTTTCTGTCCGAAAAGTCCGTATCATTTCCGTCCCATGTATCTATGCAATAAATTTTTCGATTAGTGCCTATACAGGCATAGGACATGGCAACGGTGGAGCGTCCTTTGTACGATCCTATTTCAACGATTACAGCATCATTGGGGAGGGACTTTACTTTATTGAAAAGGTACTCTTCTTGCCCTGGAACCATGAAACCTTGAATGGCTTCAACAGCAGACTGAATAGTTGTATAACTGACTGGTTGAACTGCCCTTTTCTTGAAAATCGCAAACCCATTGCGTACACTATTGTTTTCGGTTATCACAGTATAATCGGAATTCTGATACATCCGCTGGAGATTGTGATAATTTTTAAATGTATTAATATCATCTAAAATAATATATTTTGCTCCACAAACCTCGTCTAGTTCTGAACTTCCAGTAAATTCAGATCCATCTATTAGTACAACGTCAAAAAAATCTATATTGTTTTGTTCTTTAATTTGAGCGATACCCCTCCCTGATACCCCTGATTGCTTTATATATTCAATATCCTGATGCAGCCAGTTTATAACCTGTTCAAGTGGATAGTAGTTCAGATTTGTCTGATTGCTTTTGTAAAATTTAATGACTTGCTCTTCATCAGCAAACTGTTCTAGTGAAACAGACGAGACGTTGTAGCACTTTACAAAAGGATCGTCCTTGTAAGTATTTTGGAGTTCTGCAAACCGAGGCTTTGAAATTTCTAGGCAGAATAATGTTGGCTGATTGGGATTTGCCCGCAGCCCGGTTACAAATGCTTCTGTGCTACCTTGCCCTGAAGAGGAGCCTATTTCTAAAACTGTTTGAATATCTTCTTCTTTGGCAATATTTTGGATGGCTCTGTAAAAATCATCGTTTTTAATTTCAGGAGGAATCAGACGGTTGAGTTCATAATCTAAAACGTTATTTTCCATTATTTTAGAGAGCCTGTTTTCAACTTGTTTATTGGCTTACCGATCGCCTACTACTTCCCCTTCGCCTGCGCCAATAGCGCCTTATAATCCGATCGCGCGGGATTTAGCTTCACCAACTTCTCCAAAGGCTCGATCGCCCCTTTCCCATTATTCATCTGCAACCGCACATTTGCCAACCCCTCCAGAGCCGTCTGATTCTGCGGTTCCCGCTGCAAAACCGTCTCATATCCCCGTTCCTGCGCCGCCAGCAAAGATTCCTGAGAAACGGCTACCGGAGCAGATTTTTGCTGGTGCTGGCTGCTCAAACCGCTGCCGAACAGACTCACCATACCAAAAATCGCAGAACCACCAAAGCCAACCATTGATACTAACGCAAAAATCTGCTTAATTCGATCGCCCTTATTAACTGGACGAGGGCTAGATTTTTTCTGTGTGCTTTCCATTGCTAACTCTTGGCCTCGCTGTTTTCCAGGCACTCAAGAAGCGCCTATCTCTAGATTGCCCAAGTTCGATCGCAAAACGATCGCCCTTGGCCATTAAAAATTTTGTAATTGCTCAACCCCCTTGACAAGAAGACGAGATAGACATTAGATAAAGGAATGGAAAAACTCCCCGACTTAAAGCAACTATCGAACGAGGCAAAAGAAGCCTTGATAGTAGAGCTATGGCAAGAAATCCAAAAACTTAGCGCAGCATTAGCCACATACGAACCAAAACCAGGCTCATCTCCCACTAAAACTAGCAAAAATTCCAGCACTCAACCATCCAAAGGATTCAAGCCGAACATTAAGCCGTCGAAAATTCAAGGAATAAAAAGACAAAGAAGCCTAGGAAGAGTCGGAGGGGGAAGAGAACTACATCCTCATCCCGACCAAACAATCATCGCCCAAGTCAAAAATTGCCCCCAGTGTGGAGAGAAAGTCACCGCCGCCACCCAAAAATTGCAATCGGTCTACGAAAAAATCGAACTACCCCCAATTCGCCCGATCATCACCCGAATCGAACGTTATGGTGGTCAGTGTGCCTGCTGTCAGGCTGAGTATGTTGCACCTGTACCATTGGGAATGGAACCAGGTTCACCGTTTGGCAGTTCTATTCAAAGCTTAGTTACATATCTGCGTTACACTCATGCCATCAGCTACGAACGGCTATCGTCCATATTTGCATCTGTCTTTGGACTCAAGATTTCAGTTGGAGCAATCGCCAACCTATTAGAGAAAGTCAAAACGAGTTTAGATGACCAAGTAACTCAAATACTTCATCGGTTGCGGCGGGCAAAATTAATTTGTTCAGATGAAACCAGCGCGAGAGTTAATGGACAGAATCAGTGGGAGTGGGTGTTTCAGAACCAAGATGTTTGTTTACACGTCATCCGTCCGAGTCGAGGAACTGGGGTAATTAACGAAGTTCTAGGAGAACATCGTCCTGATATCTGGGTGTCAGACTTATTTAGCGCTCAAAAAAATCACCCCGCACCACAATGGCAAGTGTGTTTGGCTCATCAACTGCGGGATTGCCAATATGCGATTGATGCAGGGGACAGAATTTTTGCCCCAGCGATGAAGAGGTTATTATTAAGGGCTTTGATCATCCATCGGCAACGGGAGAATATGGATGATACTAGACTCTTGAGATATCGAATAAATTTACAGGAAAGATTAACCAAAATTTTGGATTTAGCACCACAGCATCCCGATGGTATACGGTTACGAAAACGTTACGGTGGGCTGATTGACAATTTATTTCTATTTCTGGAAGATGCGACAATTCCACCCACGAATAATAGTAGTGAACAGGCGATTCGGATGAGCGTGATATTTCGCCGTGTGACCAATGGCTTCCGTTCGGAATGGGGGCGAGATTTGTTTGCTGCCGTTCGTTCAGTTGTTAATACTGGCAAGCGTCAGGGTTTAACTGCTTATCAATCTATTCAACAAGCTCTCTCTACTGATGGCTCCCTTTTTTCCCCTAGTTGAGCAATTACAAAATTTGAGACCACTTCTAGCCGTGGACACAACACCAGAGATTTGTCAAGGACATTTAGGTAACAATAACACGCGGGCGAGCGAGATTGGTGAAGCGCGATCGCACCCTGACTTTTTAGCCGTTACTCTCAGGCAATTGACCAAACCGATCTCGGTAACGCGCTAGCAAAGAATCGAGTTCAGCAGCACACTGGCTTTCCGCTTCTAGTGCTGAGGGTAATTCATCAGGAAGCAGTAATTTTTCTCCATTATCTTTCAGATAAAAACCGATGACTTTTCCATCTATTTCTAAACGCCGTTGCAGCACTTCACGGCGACTTTTAGTAATTAATTGATAGCTATATTCCTGTTGGTAGTATTGAGATTTATCGCCCTTTTGAATTCCTTAATTGCCTCAACATGACTCGGCATATTAACACACCTGACGAGTAAACCAATATCGAGTTCTGGGAGCAATTGGGAACTCGCAATCTCTTCGTATCCTTTCTCTCTGAGAGCATAGAGAGACGGTCGGCTATTTTCCCAAAACCCGACTTCAGGGATTTGCAGCCGTTTGTAAGCCTCTAGCTTATCAATTCCGCCGCTAGTGACGACTACTTCGATCGCTAAATCTGGACGTTCCCTGTCAGTACCCAATTCATAAGACTTGTCTGCTTCACACTTCACCAGTCGCGATTCATTTTCTAATGTCCGAGACTCCGTAGGGGTGAAATCGATTCCTGCCGCCATCATGTAAGTTTCTACCAACGCACCGATACGTCCCTTGGCTGTTTCGGGTTTTCTTCCAGGCATTTTCTGAATCTCCAGTATCCCATCTAAAAAAGACAGCCGAACCCCTGGAATATCCAGCATCGGTTCTAAGGTTTTGAATTGTTCCCACGTTAATCCTGGAAATAGCAACGGCCGATCTAATTTTTCTTTTAACGGGACTTAAACAATAAATCAGAGATAAGTAAGCTATAATGTAAGTAGGGTAAGCATTTAACGTTCCCGTCACACCCATGAAAGAAACCACGCCCGACGCCATGCCCCCATGCTTTGAGAAATGGTGTCATCGGTTCGATGAGGTCTTCAGGCATCAAGCCCAAAAAAAAGGGTTTAGACACTATTTGGGAGGATTATTGGGTCCAAGCGAGCGAAAAAACATCACTCAGATGTCTAATAACGCCGTAGGTGTGGTTTACCACCGATTGCACCATTTCTTGACGGAAGCGACCTGGGATGCCGAGCGGCTCAACGAACGACGCAAAGAAGTGATGCAGGAATGCAATCAAACAAAGCTTAAAAGGGGTTTTACTTTAATAATAGATGATTCGGGACATCGAAAAAGTGGTAAGGAAACTGCTGGAGTCGGTCGACAATATATAGGAGAAGTTGGGAAAACAGACAACGGGGTAGTGGTAGTGACGACCCATTTATATGATGGAGTAAAAAGCCTACCATTAGACGTTGAATTATATCAACACGCGAGTTCACTAGCTGGAGGTAAAGCCGACCCATCATTCATAAAAAAACCAGAGCTAGCATTAAAATTGGTAGAGAAAAGCCTGGAATTAGGCTTACGACCAGGAGTAGTATTAGTAGATGCCGGGTATGGGAACAATAGTACATTTTTGAAGCAATTAGAATCAAAGAAGTTAAAATATGTAGCAGGCTTAGCGAAAAACCGCAAAGTAATTTATCAATTAAAAAGTAATGAAATAAAAGTAGAGACTAGACTAGACGAACTAGCGAAAAGACTTCAGGCACAAGCATTTACAGCGATTCAATTAGATTTAGAAGTCCCAAGAACAGTGTGGGTGGCAACGGTAGAAGTAGAAATGTCAGCCTTTTCAGGAACTAGAACAATAGCTATCGTAATGAATGCTGCTAGTTTATCTGAAGCGACAGAGGTTGACTATTTAATTACTAACGCTGCGGTGACTCAAGCAACAGGGACATGGATAATTACAACTTATTCTCAACGTAATTGGGTGGAAGTGTTTTACCGTGAGGCAAAAGGCTGGTTAGGGCTAAAAGAATATCAAGTGAGAAGCATAAAAAGCCTTCACCGACATTTGATATTAGTTTTTTGCGCTTACACTTTTATTGTTTGGCAACAGTTGACAGGAGGATTGAGACGGCGTTGGGCAAACAAACCTTTAAAGACTTTTACTGATGCTTTGTTAGCTTTTAGAACGGCTATATCTTATAGATTTGTCGGTTGGCTCCAAGATAATGGTGACGTATTTGCCATACACATAGCAGGTTTGGGCTATGTTTGGGCTTGAATTTTGTTCAAGTCCCGTTAATGTTGTTGCCGTCATCCCCATCGCTCCTTAATTGTGGTTATTTTAAATCTCAAACGTCCTTGCTGACTCGATTGGGCAATCAAAATGGGATTGGATTAAGGGCCGAAAGGTCGATCGACCTCTCACACCTTCAAATGCCATCAGGATTGACGCCCTGACTTCTCAAGTATGCCATTAGTCGATCGGCCCTGTGGCGTTCCTCTTCGGCCCTGTGGCGTTCCTCTTCGGCCCTGTGGCGTTCCTCTTCGGCGCGCTGGCGTTCCTCTTCCACCCGTTCGGCACCCCACAGCAGCAAATTGCCATTCTCATCCCACCAGCGCAACCAATAACCAATTCTCTGAGATTTTTCACCTTCCCAAACCCCCAGAAATAAACCCATTGATTCTATCCAGAATCGCTGATTAGCATCCGGTTCTTGCAGTTCGTATTCTCCCGATGTCGAGAGTCTGTACACTTCCAACACTCCCGATTTGGGTTCAAAAATTACATAAATCGGTACTTGCAAAATTCGCTCATAAAACCGCCATTTCCCGTAAGGATATGTCGGTTTATTTGAATATTCACTGCCGTCAGTATCCGATAAAAATTCCATCACTACAGCAGGTACTTCTCCCTCAGCATTAGGCGTATAACTACGGCGAACTTCTCCTGGTTCTGTTGGCAATACCGAGGGAACGTACACCCAATCTGGTGCTTTTACTACTGTTTTGTCGTTAACTTTGACACACAGTCCAAAATTGGAAGCTATTAGCATTGAAGCTAGGATAAATCCTGCGAGATCCAAGGCTTCTCGCAGGGCGGCGGCTAAAAGTGGTTGGTCGATGTTTTCCACAGGATCATCTGGTAATTTAAAGTCATCTGGCAATTTTTCCCAAGTTACAGTATACTGACTTTTGGTTGCGTCCGGTTTCGACAATGTTTGCGTCATTGGTTTTCCTTGTTTCGATAGAAAGAGTTTTTGTTTAATAGGATTTGGACAATAACTTTAATGCCGGGTGCGAAAGGCGCACCTTATTAACTAGCTGTAATCGGAGTGCGTATTGCCCACCTTACTAACTAGAGGAAGTCGCGAATCTTGCAATGGCGGTTATTCAATAATACCCCGTTTTAAGGGGTATTTTCTGGAGCCACTGGTTCTGCTGACCTGGCAGTTTGAGAAGGTATAACAGGCAATTTTTTCGGTTTGTGCAAGCTGGGAAATCCAGGCTCTACTGATTGATTTCTAGCAGGTGTACTCACATTTACTTTTTCAGAAAGGGGAGCTAATGTTTGAGTGACTTTAACTTGCTGTCGCAGTTGTTCTGTCGAACCCAATAAGCCTCCCAATCCGTTAAACAACCTGCGAATGTTGTTGCGGAAAGCCGGATCTCCCGTCAAATCATCCACGTCGGAAGTAATTTTCTGCACGTTCTGAAATGTAGCTCGTGCAGAATCTAGAGTTTGCTGCAATAATAGCAAATTAGCGGGATTGTTTACTTGGCTGGATAAATCTCGCAAACTACCAGAAGCTTGGGCAGCATTCGCTGATAAAACTTCTAAATTGTTCAGCAATTGTCCTTGGTTGATGCGATTAAGTGTCGGACTCAAACTGCTGACAGCTACCCGCAGTTCCTGACTGCTTTGATTGATGTTATTCAGAGTTGAGACTAAACTGGCGCGGTTGGTTGCTACTAAAGAATTGAGTTGGTTGGCTGTTAATGTAACTTGATTGGCGGCTTGAGTTACTGAATTAGCAGAATTTATCGCAGCGGCAGATACGGCTTTTGTGGAAGTGTCCACCGTAGCTGCTACTTTAGAAACATCAGCGCCGACTGCTGATATTTCCGTCTTGAGCGATTGATTTAAGGTGCGGGCTTCTCCCTTTAATGATTGATTTAAACTGCTGGCTTCTCCCTTTAAGGATTGATTTAAGGTGCTGGCTTCTCCCTTTAATGATTGATTTAAACCTGCTATTTCGGTTTTTACAGATTGATTTAAGCTCCCAATGTCTCCTCTGACAGCTTGATTCAAGTTTTTTATTTCGGCTTGGGCAGTTTGAGTTAAGTTCGATAAATCTTGAGTGAGTTTAGCAGCACCTTTAGCTGTGTTGGCTGTATTTTCTGCGAGGGATTTAATATTGTTGAACAGCGCGGGGTCGGTGTAGAAATTAGCTAGGCGGACTGTGGAGCGAATAAGTTCGTCAATAGTGACTCCTGCTTGACCTTTTAAGCGCGCATTTTGGCAGATTATCTCCGAGGGACAGTCAGCACTAAGGGGATTGGCGGTAAGTAACGATTCTGGCAAAATCGACTTGGGGGTAATGTCGATCGACGATTCGCCAATTAAACCGGATTTATTCGCTTCGATCACCACATCCCGGGGAATCACTAAAGTACCGGGGGCAATCTCCAGCGTCACGTCTACGCCGTTGGAACCCGGTTGGAGGGCGGTAATTTTACCGACTGCAACCCCACGATACCTGATGGGCGTGCCTATTTGCATTCCTTGGGCGCTGGCAAATTCTACGGCGAATTTGTAGCTACGGTTCCCTAGCTGCACGCCCCGCAGCCAGAGCACTAAGCCACCAAATAAACCGATTCCTACTAAAATTAATAACCCGACAGAACCTTCTCTTACAGTTCGCGATTGCATATTATCTCCTTAGTCATTGGTCATTGGTCATTAGTCATTAGTCATTGGTCATTAGTCATTAATTATGGGTTATTAGTCATTAGTCATTAGTTATGGGTTATTAGTCATTAGTCATTGAGCATCATTTTTAGGGGATGACCCGATAGATTGTAGGTATGAGTTTAATTGAGGGGCTAAGTCATTAATAATTGCTGTGAATGTATTTACTTGTTGAACGGTTAAAAGGTTTCGAGTGTAAGCTCGTCTCAACCAGTGTTGAGTTTCATATAAAGAACCTCTAGCTATCTTGACAAAGCGTCTGTTGTCTTGATAACTGCCTCGTCCCACTCCTTCTGCTATGTTAGCACCGACGCTATCGGCTGAACGGACAATTTGTTTGCCGATCGTATCTTTGGCAAATGGCTCCCAAGTCTTAACAGTTTGCCAATTTTCATCTGCTAGTCGTTCTGATAATTTATAAACTCGCAATTCCTGAAAACTTTTTGTTGCCATATTACCCTCGACCTTAATGACTAATGACTGCTGACTAATGACTGCTGACTAATGACTGCTGACTAATGGCTATCCAATCGCTTGAATTGGCCCAGTAACGCTGCCGGTAAAAAATTGTTTAATTAACAAATTATCTGTCGATGTAATGTCATTGACAGTTCCCTCCCACTGCACTTTGCCTCGATAGAGAAACACGATGCGATCGGCAGTGCGGCGGATGGTACTGTCTTGGTGAGTGACGATCGCATAAGTGCTGCAAACACCTTGGGCCGCCTGCAAGTCCCTGATTAAATCTTCAATTACCGTCGAAGCGATCGGATCTAAACCCGCCGTCGGTTCGTCGTACAGCAAAACCTCTGGATTATCCCTGTCATTATCAGGATTCGCCATGATAGCGCGGGCAAAACTTACCCGCTTCCTCATTCCCCCAGACAACTGCGCCGGATAGCGTTCGCCAATTCGCGGCAAACCCACCATCTCCAACTTTTCCTCCACCAATTCCCGAATGCGGCGGCGCGGCAGCTTAGAATGCTGGTAAAGTAAAAAACCGACATTCTCCTCCACCGTCAGCGAATCAAACAAAGCCGCTTGCTGAAACACCATCCCAATTCCGATCGGATCTGCCACGTCGTCCACCCATCCGACCCTGCGCTGTCCCTGAACAAAAACCTCACCGGCATCCGGGGCCAACAAACCCGCAATTATCCGCAGAATCGTAGATTTACCCGTCCCGGAAGGGCCAATAATTGCCAGGGCCTCTCCCCGATAAATCCTCAGATCGACTTGATCGAGGATCGGGTTCTGGCCGAAGGACTTACTTACCCCCTTGAGTTCGATTAGTGGCTCAACCATAAGATGTTATCAATAAGTTGTCAGTCCTCAGTCATCAGTCTACCTAATGACTCATGACTCATGACTAATAACTAATTACTTCAATTGACTGCCAGAATCAAAACTCTCTTGTATTGTAAATTTGTCAGCTCGAGCTGTTCCAATACCCTTAAGACTAATTAACCATGTCAATTAGTTCACTTCCTAAAGCCCTCCGCGTCTTGGCTAAAGCCAAGCAGGTTTTTTTTGCCCAATCCAGAAATCCTTACCCCCCTTCTTTGCGGAACGGGCGAGTTCACCAGTGGTTTAAGTGGTTAGCCCCCGGACTGTTAGTGAAACGGTGGCTGCTGATTAGTGCCAGCGGTGTAGTGCTTGCCACTTTGGGTTTAGCGATTTGGACTGGGATGACTCCTATTTTCTTCTTATTGCAATTGTTGAGAAATTTTTTGGCGTGGATTGCGGAAGTTATTCCCAATTACGTGTCGGGGCCGATCATCATTGCTGGCGGGATTTTGTTAATTCTGTGGGGTCAAACTCGCAGTTTGAACTCTATTACTCAAGTGCTGATGCCCGAAGGGAATGAGGAATTGGTCGATCGACTCCTCAACCACCGCCGCTTGCACCGCGGCCCGAAAATTGTGGCAATAGGGGGCGGTACGGGTCTTTCTAACTTGCTTAGGGGATTGAAGGATTACAGTGCCAAAATCACTGCTATTGTCACGGTGGCCGATGATGGGGGGTCTTCCGGGAGGCTGCGGCGGGAAATTGGGGTATTGCCGCCCGGAGACATTCGCAATTGTTTGGCGGCTTTGGCAGATGAGGAAAAGTTATTGACTGAGTTATTTCAATATCGCTTTCAGGCCGGTGATGGTTTGGTGGGTCACAGTTTTGGGAATTTGTTTTTGACGGCGATGAGCGACATTGCTGGAGATTTGGAACAGGCGATCGCCGCGAGTTCTAAAGTTTTAGCAGTTAGGGGAGAGGTGCTGCCAGCTACTCTGAGCGACGTTTCTTTGTGGGCAGAACTGGCAGACGGCCGGAGGATTGAGGGGGAGTCCAGTATTACAAAAGCTAACGGAAAAATCATCAAAATTGGTTGCACTCCTGCTAATCCTCCGGCGTTGCCCAAGGTGGCCCAAGCACTTCGGGAAGCGGATTTTATCATTATTGGGCCGGGGAGTCTTTATACGAGTGTCATTCCGAATTTGTTGGTGCCGGAAATTGCTGATGCGATCGCCAACAGCGAAGTTCCGCGCATTTATGTTTGCAATATTATGACTCAGCCGGGGGAAACTGACGGATACAGTGTTGCAGACCACATTCGGGCGATCGACCGCGCTTGCGGTCGGCCGCTGTTCGATGCTGTAGTCGTTCAAGGAAAAGTCCCTTCTGCAAAGGCTTTGATCCGCTATTCTCAGGAGGATTCTTATCCGGTTGTACTCGATCGAGAAGCCGTAACGCAATTGGGGCGGCGAGTTGTCATCGCCAATGTCATGGATGAAGATCAAAATACGGGTTTAATTCGCCACAATTCTCAAAGGTTGGCGGGAATGTTGCTGCGTTGGTACGGCCGCGCCCAGAACATTTAAGCTGGTGAATGTTGACAGTTGACTGTTGACTGTTGACTAATGTTATTGGTTATTGGTTATTAGCAGTCGCAAGCGAGTAACAAATAACAAATGACTAAGGACTCATGACCTAATTATTGAAATGAAAACTTTGCTTCCCGATTCTGAGGCTACGCGCAAGTTTGGTGTTGCGTTAGGTCGATCGCTCCCTGCCGGCACTGTAATCTTATTACAAGGAGATTTAGGTGCGGGCAAAACTACCTTGGTTCAAGGCATCGCTGAAGGTTTAGGAATCTCAGACTCGATCGAAAGTCCTACTTTCACGCTAATTAACGAGTATTTTACAGGGCGAGTTCCGCTGTATCATCTAGATTTGTATCGACTGGAACCCGAAGAAGCGGAGGCTTTGCACTTAGAAAGTTATTGGGACGGGTTAGAAATGGATTTGGGAATTGTGGCGATCGAATGGGCGGAAAGATTGCAGTACAAGCCCGAAAATTATTTGCAAATTTCTTTAAGTTATCTCGATAACGGGCGGCAAGCTGAAGTGATTGGTAAGGGCGAGTTATTGGATTGGCAATAGGAAAAGTGAGAAAGGGCGATTCCCTACCCTTCGGGAACCTCTGCGGGAAGATAGCTTCGATCGCGCGTACTTACTGCGGACGGTTGACACGAATCAATTTGCCTCTCAAACTTTCTTCACCAGCAATAGCATCATTGATGCGTGTTGCCAACATTTCTACGTTCCGATCTTTCGTACAAACAATAATACCAGTGTGGTCGGGCTGTCGCTTATGCAGTCCGATGAAATCAAACCGATTTAATGTCAAAACAGCTCGATCTTTGCTTATAGCAAATGCTAGCACCTCTGGATCTGGAATCCCAAGTCCTGCTTTTCCTGCTTCCTGAACAGTCAAGATATTGTGACCAAAAGCGCGCAGCAATTGCACAACTGGCAAAGGAAATTGTTCGTCTGCATACAAATTCAGCATGACTCAGGCTTCCTCATTCTTGGAGATTGCTTCTTCGATTTCCTCCAGATGTGCATCAGCATAAGTCCAAACATTGACTAGATCGGCAGCGCTTAGATGGGGATAAAATTGTAGAAGTTCAGAATCGCTTGAACCTTCACGGCGAAAACTTTCAAGCAGCCAAACTGGGATGCGAGTTTTGGCAATGCAAGCATCGCCGCCACACACGTCAGGAGTTTTGGTAATTCCTGGCCAACTATTGTTTAAACTTTGGGTTAAAAGCCGGATGGCTTCAGCTTTCTCAGTCGGAGTTAAGGCCAGGAGTTGTGTTTCTAGTTCTTGAAGAAGCATGGGTAAAATCGCCTTTGCGATGCAGGAATACCCAATTATAACACTTGAGTTAAGTTCATGCTTACTCAGCGTCAAATGTCAAGGCTTCTCCCCTCACATTTGTATCCAATTTACCATTTTCAAAAACAACTTTTCCTCCAACAACAGTCACAACTGGCCACCCAGTCAAACTCCAACCTTCAAAGGAACTCCAGCCGCACTTGCTCGCCATCTCTGCTCCGACCACCGGGCGGTACTTCTCCAAATCAACTAAGACTAAATCGGCGTCAAAACCCGGAGCAATCGCCCCTTTGTTGGGAATCTTATAAGCCTTAGCAACTGCAGCCGACATCCAATTAGCAACTTGAGCAACTGTACATCTTCCCTCTACTGCTTGCGTCAGCATCAAAGGCAAAGAAGTTTCGACTCCGGGCATTCCCGATGGCGTATTTGGATATTCTTGAGCTTTTTCTGCTAATGTGTGCGGCGCATGGTCGGTGGCGATAAAATCAATTACGCCGTCGAGTAAAGCTTGCCAAAGTATTTCGTTATCGCGGGGTTCGCGCAAAGGCGGATTCATCTGAGCTAAACTGCCAATTTTTTGATAGGCGCTGGTATTTAACAACAAATGCTGCGGCGTCACTTCTGCTGTCACCCAACTCGGTTTTTCCTGGCGCAAAAACTCAGCTTCATCCCCCGTTGAAAGGTGCAGAATGTGCAGTCGGCGCTGATATTTATTAGAAAGTTTTACTGCTAGTTGAGTTGCCAATAAAGCTGCTTGATTGTCTTGAATTTGCGAGTGCACAGCCACATCGGAAATCCCGGCAAATTCCTGACGCCTCTGATTGATTCTAGCTTGGTCTTCTGCGTGTACCGCAATTAGTCGATCGCCCTTGGCAAAAATCGCCTCTAAAGTTGCTTCTCCATCCACCAAAAGCTGACCGTGCATCGAACCCATAAACACCTTAATTCCCGGAGTCGGATTCGCATTCAACAAATCCGGCAAATTCTCGGGCGTTGCACCAATAAAAAAGCCGTAATTCACCAAACACTTCTCGGCAGCGCGACTTAGTTTATCATCTAAGGCAGCTTGGGTTGTGGTCAGAGGTCGCGTATTCGGCATTTCCAGAAACGATGTCACGCCGCCTTTAGCGCAAGCACAGCTAGCGGTAAATAAGTCTTCCTTGTGTTCTAAACCCGGTTCCCGGAAGTGTACCTGGGGATCAATTACTCCGGGTAACAGAGTTAAGCCTTTGGCATCTATTTCTCGATCGCCAGATTCGGCAATTTCCGCAGCAACCTTGACAATTTGGCGATCGCAGATTTGCACATCTCCTACCAAAAACTCACCATTGGGCAAAAGAATGCGAGCGCGACGGATTAACAAACTTGATTTAGGAGTCATAAGATACCATTAATTGAGTAAACAGCGTGCTAGCATGGAAGCATTATTAAGTTTATAATTCGTATCCAGCTCAGTCACTACAATACCCTATGACTCGTCTAGACAAGTCAGCCGACGAAAAACCCCCGCAAGACACCGAAAATCCTTGGATCGAAGGAATTAAGACGATCGGCTTAGCAGCATTTTTGGCCTTTGGTATCCGTACCCTGGTTGCCGAAGCACGCTACATTCCCACCGGCTCGATGCTCCCAACCTTACAAATTAACGATCGATTAATTATAGATAAGGTCAGCTATCGATTCCAAGAGCCCCAGCGAGGAGATATTATCGTATTTATGCCTCCTGACCCGGCTAGTTTGTGTACGGGACAGCCACCGCCGATCAAAGATGCCTATATCAAGCGAGTGATCGGACTGCCGGGGGACACTGTGGAAGTCAAAGACGGAAAAGTTTTTATTAACAAGCAGCCGCTACAGGAAAAATATATTGAAGAAATTCCGCAGTATCCCTACGGGCCTGTAGTTGTAGATCAAAATTCTTACTTGGTACTCGGCGATAACCGAAATGCAAGCTGTGACAGCCATTATTGGGGCTTTGTACCCAAGCAAAATATCATCGGTAGGGCAATTGTGCGTTTTTGGCCACTCAACCGCACAGGTTCGATCGACCCCACGCCCCTCTATCCGGCTAAAAATTAGCTCTAGCGGAAGGAAGAAGCAAGAAGCAAGAAGGCAAATTCAATAATAGCAATGGTTTGGGTGATTAAGAACATCCTAATCGTCCTGTCGGTTGCTATACAAAACGCGAGGGGTATTAGATCCCCGACTTCTTGAAAAAGCCGGGGATATAAGCTGACTGACTGGATAAAATCTAAAATCTAAAATCGCCTGACGTTTCGCGATCGAGAACTTTCACAACTTTGTTATACATATCCTCAGCTTCTTGCGGCGAATTGCCGATACTCGTCACTCCCAATTTGCCAAACTCCGACAAACAACCCATTAAATGAAACACACTGCCCGTCTCTGTACCGCTGTCAAAGTGCAGTTGATTGTCCGCAATAATATCCATCAAATCATTCGGTAATAACCCCCGATAGCGCTCTTTTTTCAAATTGTCCGAAGCGACATAATATTTCGGACGGCCCTGCTGGCTGTAAAATAATCCGGTAGTACGCTCGTACCGACCATTTGTTAACAGCTTCAGCGCCATAAACGGATGAGTTGTGCCTCCTTTTCGCAAGTTAATTTCTATTGCTTGAATATCCCATTTTCCATCGGATTGCTTTACCGCGAGAAAATCTACTCCAAATCTCTCTAAAGCCCCTTTTTTAGCTAAGTTTTGCCCTACTTTCCATCCCAATTCCTGCAACGCTATTCGATAAGATTCGTCCGCCGGAAATTGGCAACCCAAGAAAATTTGACCGTCTGGGCCTCCTAAAATTTGGTCGTGGGTTGAAAGAATTTCTACTTCGCCGCTGGGGATAATTCTCCCTTGAACGCTGGGCGAGAACTTTTCTTCTCCTTCGATAAATGCTTCGGCAATTGCCCCTAATTCGGGAATGCGGCTGCTAAAATTTTCCCAGGTTTCGCCCGTTGCTTGAAAGCGCAAATTATGGAAGCTATCGCCAAGTGCCTTCGCTCTTTCTTTAGGCGCTTTACCTGCGAGGGACTTCAGATCTAAAATTGCATTTCCTTCCCCCGAAAAACCTTCATTTAACTTAATTACGATCCGCTGCAAATGCGGCTGCCGTTCCCACAATTGAGCGGCAGCTTCCGCTAAATCTTCCGCATTCCAAACCAACTCCGAACCGTCAGGATAAGGCACGCCACATTCTTTAAAAATTTGCCTGCTACCGCTTTTTGTTCCCCAGTATAAGAGATCGGGATCGCTGGCCCACAAAGGAATCCCCAATTTAACAGATAACTCGCGTTCTAAGGGCGTCGAGTTATAACAAACCATATAAGATTTTGTCGGCCGCACTGCTTGACGAATGCGCTCCATCAAGCGGGGACGATCTAAAATTTTCTGGGTGAGGGATTTGGCAGAAGCATCGTAAGCACTGAATAGCACAAGCCGATCGCGCGCGTGAGAAAACGGAATTCCCGGCAGCAATTGCAGGTAATAATCCACAATCATCGGGTGCAAGGGCTCGGAGGTAATGTAAATTAAGCGCGTGCGCGGATTTCGCAGGCGAATCAATGAAAATAAATGCCGCTCTTCGTAGTGGTAAGCACCCTCAACTTTCTGTATTTCTTGCTGATCTAAGCTGAGAGAAGGAATGATAATAATGTCACAATCTCCGCTGTCGAATTCTTCTATCGCTCGCCAACGTTCGCGTAATTCTGTCTGAAGATTGCGAAATTGCTGTGGGAGTTCGGAAGATGAATTATTTAACTCTTGCATTGTGTTTAATCCTAAGTATTCAAATAATTATTGCTGATGATGTCGGGTGTGTCAGCCCCAATACTTGAGACAACTGACACAGTTTTTTTTGTCTGACGCACTTTACCGGGAATATTGACAAAAATGCCCAAATAGTTATTTAAAGTGCGTCCTGCCCAATATTTGAGGCAATTCAAACAGTTTTTTCTGCCCCCAGCCAAAAACCGATACCGTGCCACCTACTCCTATCGTAAATCTCCAAAAATTTTAGACCAAAGTTTAATCTCCCAGATTCATCTGTGGAATAAATCTAAAATCTAAAATCTAAAATCTAAAATCGACTGACGCACCCTACCGGGGACGCTCGTCCATTTCTGTCCATCTGCTCTAAGAAGCTCGCCGCACTCTAAAAAGTCTGGCATATTCCAATATCGGCTCTAAGCGGCGTTGATTTTGCTTGAGTGCCGATCGCAATTTTTCCGAAGGGCGGAACACCAGGGGAGCCGAATATTTGTTGAGCATCTCGATTTCTGGCGACTGACTCATCAGCATCAGCCGCACATCTTTGTCGAGCAAATAACTCAGAGACAGCAAATCTCCCATGTTCGTAAAATCGTTGCCGCGATCGCTAATTACAATTGTATCTTTAATCGACCGATTAGCTATCGCCTCTTTGTTAATAATTTTCGCAACTTCAGCATTAAAATAGCTCAAGTCTTTGCTCCACCAAGTATCAGAAAAAGCGCTCACCGTACAGGAGGCTACACTTGCTGTAAATACCAAGGCTAAAATGACTTGCCAAAACCGCTGCTGAGTTTTCACGTTACTGGCGAGCAAGTAAGCAACTGCTAGCTGCACTCCCGGAAAGCAGGAAATTAGATAACGGCTGACGGCAGAACGTTTGCCACCTAGGATGAGGTCCGGTAAGGCCAGTATCAAAAAAGGTACAAAAATTGATGTTAAAATAAACAGCCAAGTTGAAGTGCTAGCCGGGCGGCAGATTTTGTAAATGGCTGCCGCAATTAACAGCAAAAATGGCAATCTCAGCAGATAAGTCAAAATATTATCAAACCCGAAGTCGAAGTCAAAAAATAAGGCTGTAAAGCTGAGCGTCCACAATTTGACAAGATACAGCCAACCGGGAGATACTCGCGTCCAATCTGTCGTAGAGGAGGCACGTTCCAGGTTGGTTGCCAGCACGTAAATCCAGGGGATATACAATATTAAAGCTGCTGTTACTGCTAAGAAAAATTGGGAATTTGTGACGTGACCTGGCAATTTTGTTTTTGTGACAAACAACCAGTAAGAAATTATAAAAACTCCGTGTCCAATGAGTGTTAAACAGAAGAAAGGGTGAGTGTAGAAACCAAAGACGATCGCCAGCGAGTAAAATACCCAATCTTGCCAACCCCGCAACCGCACTGCTCTCAGCAGCAGCCAACTGCTGCCAATAACTGTGGCTGTCAGCAAACTGTACTGCCTTGCTGTCTGAGCAAACAATATATCAAAGGGAGATAATGCCAAAAGTGCTGTTGCTAATAACGCCGCCAAATTCGAGGCGAAAAGTTCCTGAGCTAACACGTACATCAAAGGCAACGACAGCAAACTCAATAGTGCTGGCAAACTGCGGGATGCTGTTAGAGAACTGCCAAATTCCTGCATCCACCAACGAGCCATAAGAAAGTATAAAGGCGGATGCTGCGGGTCTTCTAGTGCTAAAGAACTAATTGTGTCTGCTTCTGTACTTCCCGGTTTAATCCGCTGATATTTTTGTAATTCTGGTGCCGGAACAATCCGGTTTTGGAATAGTTCGTCGTCGATTTCTTGGCGGGTGAAACCAGCGGCGCGGATTGATGTGTAAGCTTCGTCGTGCCAGTACAGTTTGCGATCGAGCTCAAAAAAGCGAAATCCGATACCTAGTAAAATGCCGATCGCCAATAAGTTCATCAGCCAGCGGGAATTTTTGGTATTAACAGATGTGTCTTGATGTGTTGTAGATCCCATGCTTGTCCTAATTGTGGCGATTCCCTCCGGGATAGCTACGCTTCACGGAATTTGGAACTGTAGACCATCTTAAACCTCACTCCCAGAGCGATCGATACCAACTACATCCCCCAACCGACAATAATTCTACCCTCTGCCGGATGCCGAATACCTCCTCGCTCAGAGCCTTCTGAAAGCTGGCTCAGGCTGAACTACCCCCAAAACCAAGAATCTTCAGCCAGATCCTCCCAGAACCTCCAGACCCCAAAAATAACTGCTAACATACGTGTTGTACAGTTAATCAACAAGCTCCGCAAGGGGTCTACCCGCGTACCGCAAATGGCAAAAAAAGAAGCGTCTATAAAAACTTCCACTGAAAACTCAGAAAAGCAAAAAGCTCTAACTTCCGTACTCTCCCAAATCGAGCGCAGCTTTGGCAAAGGGGCGATCGTCCGATTGGGAGACTCCACTCGCATGAGGGTAGAAACCATTCCCACCGGAGCCCTGACACTGGACATTGCTTTGGGCGGCGGTTTGCCAAAAGGTCGAGTCATTGAAATTTACGGCCCGGAAAGTTCCGGTAAAACCACTCTAGCCCTCCACGCGATCGCCGAAGTCCAAAAATCCGGCGGTATCGCAGCCTTCGTCGATGCCGAACACGCCCTCGATCCCACCTACGCCTCAGCTTTAGGCGTCGATATTGAAAATCTCTTAGTTTCCCAGCCGGATACCGGCGAAATGGCCCTAGAAATTGTCGATCAACTCGTGCGTTCCGTCGCCGTGGATATCGTAGTAATTGACTCCGTAGCCGCCCTCGTCCCCCGCGCCGAAATCGAAGGCGACATGGGCGACTCCCACATGGGTTTGCAAGCGCGCTTGATGAGCCAAGCTTTGCGGAAAATCACCGGCAACATCGGCAAATCCGGCTGTACCGTCATTTTCCTCAACCAATTGCGGCAGAAAATCGGCGTAACTTACGGCAACCCCGAAACCACAACCGGCGGTAATGCACTCAAATTCTACGCCAGCGTGCGACTTGACATTCGTCGCATTCAAAGCTTGAAAAAAGGTACAGAAGAATACGGCAACCGCACGAAAGTTAAAGTTGCTAAAAATAAAGTTGCTCCGCCTTTCCGTATTGCCGAATTTGACATTGTATTTGGCAAAGGCATTTCTACTTTAGGCTGTCTGACTGACTTGGCCGACGAAATGGGAGTAATTCTGAAAAAAGGTTCTTGGTATAGCTACAACGGAGAGAACATAGCTCAAGGACGAGACAAAGTGATCCAGCACATGGAAAAAAACATCGATTTCAAAAATGAAATTGAGGAGCTAGTTAAAAAGAAACTTGAGACTGGTGCTCTGGTTTCTGCTAATTCTGTCGCTCCTATTGAGGTAGATGATGTAGATGATGTAGATGATGTAGATGGCGTAGATGATGTAGATGATGTAGATGATGTAGATGGTTTGGACGAAGAAATCTAAGTTTTTTAGTCCTCAATTATTACTCGTTTACTGGTTGTTTACTGGTTGTTTACTCGTTACCAGGCTGGAGCGAAAGTAACACTCAACAGCTACCTAGAGCCTCGAATTTAATTTTCGCTCGCGAGGCTCTTCCTCTAGGTATCGGTTCCCAGGCTCCAGCCATAGAACCAGTAAATTGACCGCACATGATATGAGATCGGGATTGCCGAATATATTGCGGATTGCTATACTTGTACAGTAAGTAGTACAAGTGTCAAGTACATGAATATTGTTTCTTTTAGCGAAGCGAGAAATAACCTCAAGGCTGTTTTAGACAGAGTAGTGGAAGATACGGACTATACCATCATCACTAGACGGGATGCGGAGGATGCCGTGGTGATGTCGCTAGAGTTCTTTAATAGTTTGCTGGAAACAGTTCATTTACTCAAATCTCCCGCCAATGCTGCCCATTTGGAGCGTTCTATTGCTCAGTTTAAGCAGGGGAAAGTGGTAGAGCGAAATTTGTTGGATGACTAGAAAGTTAGCATGGACAAATGAGGCTTGGGGCGATTATTTATATTGGCAAGGGCAAGATAAGAAAACCTTAAAACGAATTAACAAGCTAATTGAGGCAACAATCCGATTGCCGTTTGAGGGGATTGGAAAGCCAGAACCACTGAGGGAGAATCTGGCTGGATTTTGGTCGCGGCGAATTGATGATACGAATCGATTAGTTTATGCTGTGGATGACGAGTATCTAACGATTATCTCTTGTCGCTACCACTATTCTGATTGACACCCTCCTTAGCCTGCTTAGCTATGGTGCGGCGTTTTTGTTTAACAGGAAAGTCGGCGATTCTTTGAGCAGTTTAATTTTAATTTTATGACGATAAGCTGTGGCGCACTTAAATTGCATATTCGAGGCGGGCGTCCCGCCCACCCCACAAGAGTTTTATTGTTTTTTGACCTACAATTTAAATCTAGAACAGCTTAGCGAGTTTCTATTTAACGGGCGAGCGTAACTTTGGTCACGCTATGTAAGTTTTGCAGGATAAACAGGGATGAGAGGCTACTCCTTTGCATGGCAATTGTTATGCAGTAATCGATTGTTTAGTAGTGAAGCCACAAAATAACGCGGACTTTTTATTTAAATTGCATATTGGAGGCGGGCGGGACACCCCACAAGAGTTTTATTCTTTTTTGACATACAATTTAAAGCCACAACAGCTTATCCCAACAGAATTGTTTTCAAAATACTCTTTGTAAACTGGATTCATGTCTTGTGGTAAGCTGCGTGGCTCTGACAGCGGAACTGGGAGCATCTCATATTGGTAAAAAGACTTCTTCTGGCTCCTTCCTTCTGCGTTCTGCCTCTTGCCTCAAAACTCCAATTTTGGGCTTGGCTGCTTTCCTTGAGATGCTCCCTACTTACCATCACTTATTCAGGCATAGAAACTGGCTGGAAGTATTGAGAATTAGCGCGCACGTAACAGTTTTGTTTTGTCCGCAACCAGGGTTGACCGTTAGCCATTGTAATCGCATTTACTCCCCTGAGTTCAGCAGCAATTGTATCTCTATTCGCGCGGTAAACTTGTTGAATTGCTCCGTTTGGCGTCTTGCGGCAGTTGAGTTGTCCATCTCGCGACGTGACTCGCCAAGCAGGCCAAGTTGCAGAACCAGCAGTTTCAGTCAACCAAGTATTAGAATTGCTAGAAGTATAGTCGCCACTTGCATTAGGACGCGGTAAAGATTCGACTAAATTTACTTTAAATGTCTGGCCAATAGAAGGACAATTTTCTCCTCGTTTCACCTTCCAAGTAACTTCGGCTCCCAATTGGCTGCTCCTTCCAAATTGACGCCTAACAATGGTAATATCCCCAGAACAAACAATTTTTCTGCCAGGGCCGATCGCACGGTCTTTGAAAGTCCCATTGTAATAGTAAGAGCCTGCTGCTCCTTCGGAACGGGTAATTTGAATGTTGCCCAAAAATTCCCGATTGCCTACTTTGGTCAAGTAAAAACCTCTGCGATTGTTCCCTTTTTCTGACAAGTTTAAAGTAGTTTTACCGTTAGGATTAACATAATTCGTAGCGCTAGCAGCAGCGCACCAAATTAATGACATAACTCCTGTGGACAACAAAATGTAAAGTTTTTTCACAGCAACACCTTATATGATATGAATCTCTACTTTATTTATAGCTGTTGGTGAAAATACTTGACCAGTCGCTCAAATGAGTGACACTCATTTGAGCGACATTCTAACGACATACGGGCAATCCCCCATGATGGCCACTACAAATTCGGCAACCACAGGGGATTGGGACTACTGCGTAATTCCGAAAAATCAACTCTGCATAACTTCACCTTGCTTCACCTTGCTTCAACTCTCTTCACTTGTATGCACCTGCATCACGATGCCTGCAAGCTTCCACTTCTGACTCATTGCAAGTTCCAATAATTAGCAGCAGAATAAATTTATATACGTAAGTAAGGGGGTTCCAATCACCGCTCAATACTGTGGATTTTACTGGTACTTGCCGGTGGGTCAAGTTGCGATTACAAACACTAGGGAGATTTTTACAGGTAGCAGATTTCACATCTAAAAATGTTTGTAAAGAAATGTAAAAGCTCCTGATAGGCGATTGGTTTGACAGAAAGTACGAGGTTTAAGCTGAGTCGCTAAAAAAAATCGTATTGATTCATGGCAAAAATGAACTTGACAAACACAAATTAATTTGCTCGCAACTTAAATCATTGTTGAAGGGAGAATAAATTATGGCTGACGGTCAATTGGAAGTTATATTAAAGATGGCTCAAACAATTAATCCTCAAATTGAGAGCGATCGACATTTTGAAATCGACTTGGCAAAATTGCGCCAACTACCAGCAGGAACATTAGGGTGCGAAGTGGCGCGATTTCTAGACAAACAAGGCTTTGAGCCGATCGCATCGGGAGACTGGATTCAGCGAAACCACGACGTTTGGCACGTGCTGACAGGTCTTTCGGCTTCAACAGAAGATGAATTTATACTTCAAGCGTTTACTCGCGCTCAAGTATTTCGTCCTTCTTGTGCAATTTTAGTGTTAGTTGGACTGATCAGCGGCAAATGCGCGATCGGACAAATTATCAAAGGCTTAAAACACGGAAAATTAGCCACTCGGCTAATTAATTGGGACGTTGCATCTGATTGGGAAACTCCTTTATCTGAAGTTCGAGAAAAACTCGGAATTCTACCCTTAATTGATTAGATTTTAACTCATTACCTCATTGCAAAAGTATGCAAAGCACAAGTTACAAACCGGAAATTAGCCTGAGTCCACGCGAAAGAGCGATCGCGCAATTAGTAGCCCAAGGGCTGCCCAACAAATGTATTGCCAAAAATTTAAATATCAGTCACTGGACGGTTGCTACTTACGTGAGGCGGATTTTTATCAAACTCGGTGTTTGTTCCAGAACTGCGATGATTGCACTGCTGATCCAAGAAAATTTGCTCTGGGACTAATAAATAAGTAGCGTGCGCCAGATATTAAGAACGGGCAAGATGCCCGTTCCACAAAAATTCAATGTTCTTGTGGAACGGGCATCTTGACCGTTCTTATTTGCAAGCGTTAATTTTTTTCTATGCCACAGCCAAAGAAGGAGAAGAATTTCTCAGAAAACTCAGCAATTCTCGATTCACCGTTTGTGGCGCTTCCTGCTGAATCCAGTGACCGCAGTGAGGGACTAATTTCAACTTAAACGGAGCCGTAATTAATCTGTCTAAACCTTCTACAAGTTTGTGACTCAAAAACGCATCTTCTTCTCCCCAAAGCACCAAAGTAGGCACTGTCACAGGTTCTAATTTCTGCCCCAAATTCCAAAGCCTCTGCGGATGAAACATCTGCCGATAATAATTGATAGCGGCGGCTAATACTCCCGGCTTTTCTAAAGCAGTCTGATAAATCTTAGTTTCCTCAGCGCTAAAAGCTCCTTTGCGAACAGCTTGTCCTTGGAAAACATTGTGCACAAAATCTTTCAAGTTTTGCCGAATCAACCATTCGGGAATGCCAGGCACTTGAAACGCCAAAACGTACCAACTGCGGCGGATTTGATCTAAATTGCTCGCCATTTCCTGCACGAATCGCTGCGGGTGCGGAGCGTTTAAAATTGCCAAGCGGTTGAGTTGTTCGGGGAATTTTTGAGCTAAGTGCCACGCAATCACCCCTCCCCAATCATGACCTACAACGTGAGCTTTTGTATAACCCAGGCTCGTAATCAAACCGCGAATATCTGCGCTCAGCGTATCTAAATCATAGCCACTTTCCGGCTTGTCGGAATCGTTATAGCCCCGCAAATCCGGCACTACCACCTTGAAATGACGCGCTAAAGCAGGGATTTGATGACGCCAAGAGTACCAAAACTCTGGAAACCCATGCAGGAGGAGAACAAGCTCGCCTTCTCCTTGAGAAACACAGTGCAGGCGGATGTTGTTGGTTTCGACAAAGATGTGTTGCTGTTCGGAATCTAAAGAATTCATAGTGGGAAAGTTAGATTTATTTTCGGGAAGTACACAACCCGCCGACTGGTAGCAGGCTAAAACTTCCCAATGGTGTTAATTTTTCTACTTTTATTGTAGCTGCTTTTCGATCCCCGTCGGTGTAATCTAATGAAACTTAAAACTTGTAGGGTTTTTGGGTTCCCGGTTTTTTAGGTGTAACTACTGAGCTTAACTTTCTCACCTTAAATCTGTTGTTTTAACAGCGGCGCAGGCGATTCAATAATAGGACAATTTCGTCCGTCGCCGATCGCATTTTTGCAGCCGATAGGTCAGATTGATTGACGATAATGCTAAACACCAGCGGCTCGTAATTCGGAACTTCGATATATCCCGACAGCGCCGAAACTCCACTCATAGTTCCTGTTTTTCCTTGCAAAATTACGCGGTTTGGTGTAATATTAAAACGATTTTTCAAAGTGCCGCTCTCGCCAGCGATCGACAGTGACTGGCGGTAAATCGATGCAGCAGGTGAATTAGCCATCAATCTCAAAGTTTGCACCAAGGCTTCTGGACTAATTAAATTGTGGCGAGACAAGCCCGAACCGTCGGCTAATATGTAGGTGTTGGGATTTACTCCTAATTGAGTTAAAACTGTCTTTAGCTCTTTCAAACCGCTTTCACCTGTATCCTCTTGTGGCACAGGCATCTTGTCTGTAAGTTTTCCCAGCAATCTCAATAAAACTTCTGCATAAAGATTGTTGCTTTCGCGATTAGTTTCTCTCACCAATTCAGCCAGCGGCGGCGATTCAACGGTCGCTAATTCTTGATTTAAATTGCGAGAAGCCGATGCAACTAAACTCTGTTTAACAGGAATTCCCTCAGTCGCCAGGGCTTGTTGAAAATACTGCAAAAAATTATTAGCGGGGTTGACAACTGCGACATAAGCTGATTCAGGTTCGCCACCAACTTTCAACTGTCCGCTCACTCGAATTATAGGTCGATCGAACTCCCGGCCAACTTCAATAAACTCAGATTCGCTTTGGGCGACTGTTACTGAATTGTTCTGAAGTTGCCACTGATTTGCCAGTTTTGGTTCGGCAAAAGTAACTTTCAGAGGTTGCCCAAGAGCCTGCGGGGACAAGAGAAGGTCGATCGCGTTTTGATTGAAAATTAAACTGTTAATCGGCGCTCCGTAGCCTGCTTGCGCGTCTTCCCATTCCCAATTCGGATTGACTGCACTGCCTTGAAAATAGCTGTCATCGCCAATCAACTCGTTTACTTGACTGATTCCTCGCTGTTTCAACTGCTGCGCCAAAGATTTCAACTGAGCCTCAGCAATGCTCGGATCTCCCCTGCCGGCAACGTACAAACTTCCATTTTCGTCGCTGTAAACCGAAGTCTTAATCCGAAAATCTGCACCGAGTTTCTGCAAAGCAGCGGCTGTGGTTAGCAGCTTGACATTTGATGCCGGAATAAAATATTTTTGGCTGTCGCGGCTGTAGAGAGTAGTAGTAGAAGATAGAGGTTGAATCAAAATGCCCCAGCGCGATCGGCTAAATTCGGGACGATTGGCGATCGCATCTACTTGGGCACCCAAATCCGCAGGACAAATATCCCCAGCAACCGCCGACGTTTGAGCAGTAACCGCCGACGGACGCCCCAGAATTAGGACTAAAAAACTAAGCGCAATTCCTTGGATTTTCAAAGTACCAGTTCCTTAACAATAACTATTAAAAGTAGATGCGCCAGAGCTTGGAAGTTTCACCGAATCAAGTCAATACTAATAATAATAACGCGCATGAATTCTCGGATTGAACAGCGCCTCTACAGGTTTTCCCTCTTTGAGGTGATCTTCCACAATCAACGGTACATCACTCGGTTTAACTCGACAATACCAAATTTCGTCCGGGGTAACTCGTACAGTCGGGCCAGTGGTGCACTGTCCCTGACAGCTAGTAGCCTCAACTTTCACCCCTGGAACTTGTTGAGCTTCAAAAGCCGCTAGCACTGCTGCTGAACCATTTTTCAGGCAAGATAGATACTGGCAAACCAATACACAGCGCGCTTCTGGTTGGGAGTCTGGTTCTCGGGCTGGAGATTCTGGCATTGGTAAGGATTTATCCGCTCTTTAAGATATCTTAACAATCTTGTCAGGTCGATCGCTCGCCAGAGGGAGGCAAACGGCCGAATTTTATAGTGCGATCGAAAAAAACAGCAAAATTCTGGCATTCAAACTTTTTCCTTCCTTCTACCTTCTAACGAATCCCTTCAGCAGATCTGCCTTTCTTCAGTCTGTTGTGCCGCGCTTTCCCGATATGATCGATTTAGAGCAACAACTCAATCAACCGCTAATCATGCCAAAAACAGTAGCCGATGTAATGAGCCGCGAGCCGATTTTGGCGCGACCCGAAATGCCCTTGAACGAAGCGATTAAAATTTTAGCCGATCGACGCATTAGCGGTCTTCCCGTCGTAGATGAGAATGACTTGTTGGTAGGAGTCATCTCCGAAACCGACTTGATGTGGCGGGAAAGCGGCGTAACTCCGCCCGCTTACATTATGGTGCTCGACAGCGTAATTTATTTGGAAAATCCTTCTCGTTACGAGCGAGAACTGCACAAGGCTTTAGGACAAACAGTAGGAGAAGTGATGAGTACAGAACCAGTTACCATCGGGCCCGACAAATCTGTCCAAGAAGCTGCCAAACTGATGCACGATCGCAGCATCCCCCGATTGCCGGTGCTCGATCCTGCGGGCAAAGTAATCGGCATCCTCACTAGGGGAGATATTATTCGCTCGATGGCTGCAGAACCTTAATTAACGGTTGCAGTTCCAGGACTGTATCCGAAAATGAGTCAATCGCTCTTTCAATCTCGCTGACTTTTGGCAATTACCAATTATCTAGATTCACGACACGGAAGTCAGGAATAGACGCAGAGCAATTTTTTCTTTCTTGCTTCTTCTTCTTCCCTCTTCCTTCTTCCCTCTTCCTTCTTCCTTCTTCCCTCTTCCTTCTTCCCATTTACCAATTATCAAATTTAAAATCGAATGAGCATTACCCCTGAGTCTGTCGAACAATTGCTGAATTCCGAGGATTTTGGCGAAAGACTGCGAGCAGTCAACCAACTGCGGCAACTAGAACCCGCGATCGCCTATAAACTGATTCAAATTGCGATCGGCGATAAAAATGTCCGCGTTCGCTACGCAGCAGTCAGCCAGATATCAACCCTCGGCACGCAGAATCTGCCGAACGCTTTAGAGGTACTGCTCCACAGCCTGAACAACGACCCCGAACCCGACGTGCAAGCAGCAGCAGCCGATGCTTTGGGCGCATTGAAATTAACCGATGCTTTAGAAGATTTGCAGCAACTTTATAGCAGTACCTCTGAATGGCTGGTGCAAATGAGCATCGTTGCTGCTTTGGGAGAAATGGGAGATCCGAAAGCCTTTCCCATGTTAGAAAATGCCCTGACTTCTGAAAACGAATTGATCCAAACCATTGCGATCAGCGCATTAGGTGAATTGGGAGATAAACGGGCGCTGCCGCTGCTGCTTCCCTACGCTTCCAATCCAGATTGGCAAATCCGTTACAGAGTAGCTCAAGCTCTGGGGCGGTTGGGCGGTAAAGAAGCAGAGGCGACTTTGGAAATTCTCGCCAAAGATGAGGTTGAACAAGTTGCTCAGGAGGCTAAAGCCGGACGAGAAAATAGTTTGAAATCTTGAGATTGCTTTGGCGATCGCGAACAACCCTGCGCGGTTGTAAATTTTGAATTCATTTAGAATTTTTTGTGCGGATTCTAGTAACAACTCTGTTCGCGATCGCACACAGAATTCAGAAACCCGGTTTCTTCCTATATTTCTTGTTCCTGTCTGCAAAACTTGTAGAAACCGGGTTTCTAGCCAGCCAGCCAGCGGGCTGGTTGCGTAGCACAAACCTTACTAATTACGAAAAATCTAAAATCTAAAATCTAAAATCTAAAATTGTATTGATGCCACGGGCGATCGCAAATTCCTTTGAAACTCTCCTTAAATTCGAGCGTACTCTTCCCTTTCCCAACCAGAGCCGGGATCTTGACATCCGCACTTTGAGAACAGCTATAATCAAAATAGATAAAGCAGCGGCAGGAATTAACACAATTATTGAATTGTGCCCAGCCCGCTAGCGATCGGGGAAACTATCGTTAAGACGGTAAGCAATCTACCAGCAAAACCAAGTCTTAAAACTGTTGATCATCCCCATGCTTGAACAACTAGAAAATTCCGGTTCTCAGTCCTTGGACACTTTAACAGGAGAGCGATCGGCCTCTCAAGTAGCACCAAGCCCAACCAATCAAAACTTTATTTATAGAGTTTTAGAACTTACCAACCTCGAACGCAGCAAATTGAGTTTGTCCCCGCTAACCTTCAATACTCAGTTACTAAATGCGGCGGAAAATCACACCCAAAACATGGCACTGCAAGACTTCTTTTCCCATACCGGAAAAGATGGTTCGTCATTAGGAAGCCGGATTAGTGCAACGGGCTATCAATTCTCGGCGGCAGCAGAAAACATCGCTGCGGGCTCTTCTACACCCGAACAAGTTGTATCATCATGGATGAACAGCAGCGGCCACCGGACTAACATTCTTAACCCGAATCTCAAAGAAATTGGCATCGGTTACTATTTCTTAGCCGACGATACGGGCACAGAAAATTGGAATCACTATTGGACGCAAGTTTTTGCGACTTCTCTTGACGGTAGTGTCAATCCCGCACCGACACCAACACCGACACCAACACCCACACCAACTACTCCCACACCAACTCCCAACACATTGGTATCGATTACTTCGCCAATACCCAATGCTACAGGGGAGGGGAACCCGACGACAGCACCCAAAAATACAGCCAGCGGCGGCAATTATTTCCTCTCAGATAGTGCCGATAGTCAAATACCGACAAATGCTGCGGGATTGCCAATTTTTGCCCTTTCCGGCAAAGACAATATCACGGGGGGAGAAGGTGCTGATAGCATTAATGGAATGCAAGGTGCGGATACAATTAATGGCGCAGGCGGCAATGACAGCTTATCCGGCGGCAAAGAGTCGGATTCTATTGAGGGCGGTGTTGGCAATGATTTTATCAGCGGCAATAACGATAACGATCGACTAATCGGATCTGACGGTAACAATACTATTCGCGGCGGCAAAGAAGATGATGTCTTGATTGGCGATAACGGAGCCGATTTGTTGGCGGGCGATCGCGGGCAAGATATGCTGACCGGCGGTGCTGGAAATGATACGTTTATCTTAGCAGGAGGTTTGTCTGCGGCGGCTACTTTAATAAGTGCAGATGTAATCGTCGATTTTGGGGCTGGGGATAAAATTGGTTTGACTGACGGTATCGGATTTGCAAACTTGACTTTTGAATCTGTGAGTTTGCAATTGGATGGAGGTGCAAGCATCGATTCTACGGCGATTAAGTCGGGCAACAGTTATTTGGGAATCGGGCAGGGGGTGAATCAAAGTCAACTTACATCTTCTGTTTTTGTAACTGGGTAATTGAGAATTGAGAATTACTCTCTCTTCCTTTTTGCCTCTTTCTTCTATCCCCGAAATCACTTGAACCTAATTAGGTAGGGTGCTTAGAGGCGCACCTTACTAATTAGGAAAAATCTCAAATCTCAAATCTCAAATTTACAATTTTATTGATGCCACAGCCGATCGCAAATTGCCTTGAAACTCGCCCAAAATTCGATCGCACTCTTCCTGTTCCAAATTAGTCCAGTGCATCATCAAAGCTAATTTAACAGACTTGCCGCTTTTTTCCAGCAAAAAACCCGCCTCCTCCCGGTTTAAATCAGTCAAATCCTGCAACATCCGCACAGCCCGATCGCGCAATTTCTTATTAGTCACCGCCACATCAACCATTCGATTGCCGTAAACCTTCCCCAGCTTCACCATTACCCCAGTCGAAATGATATTTAAAGCCATTTTTGTGACTGTACCCGCTTTCAAGCGCGTCGAACCCGCCACTACCTCCGGGCCAACCAACAACCGAATATCAACATCAGCCTCAAAATTCACTTGTTCGACGGGTACGCAGGCCATAAACACAGTCTTCGCCCCCCGCTGGCGCGCCGCCTGCAAAGCGCCCGCGACAAACGGCGTCGTACCTCCGGCCGTAATCCCGACAACCACATCTAAGTTGGTAATTTGACGGTGGGCGATCGCCTCGACTCCATCCTCAGCCCGATCCTCCAAATCCTCCGAACTCCGCACCAAAGCCCCCGCACCCCCGGCAATTATGCCCTGTACGAGTTCTGGCGGCGTGCAGAAGGTGGGGGGACACTCGGCCGCATCCAGCACCCCCAAACGCCCGGAAGTACCCGCACCGACGTAAAACAGGCGACCTCCTTGACGCAGAGACTCGGCTGCAATGTCGATCGCTTGGGCTAACTGTTCGCGGGCATCGGCGATCGCGCTTAAGGTTTGGGCGTCTTCGCGGTTGAACAAGTCCACTAATTCGATCGAACTGAGTTGGTCTAAATTCTCGCTGTTGGTATTCACCTGTTCAGTCAGCAGATGGCCCCGTTCTTCCAAATTCTTCATTTTTTCTCAGTTGTTAATTGTCAGTTGTCGGCTAGCAACCGAAGTTAAGAGACATAAAGAGTCCCCGGTTCAGCCTGGAAGTCTGTATCTAGAAATTGAGCCTAGGATCGATCGTGCTGGAAGATATCAAATTTATCCTTCTTCCCTCTTCCTTCTTCACGTCGATCCTCAATATCCATCCCTTAAATCCCGTACACTACTCGTTGCCGAACTTCCTATTACAAAAGTCCTTCGAGTCGGCGGCGAATAGAATCCAGTTCGTTTTGGGAAACCTCAGAATCAGGCTCCGGCTCGGACTCGGACTCCGGCTGCCACTGAGTCTGTGTTACATTGTCTTCTGGGGGAATAGCCAGCGCGCCCGCGGGCACAAGTTCCCAATCATAATCAACACTGTCGCAGAACTCCTTAATTTCCTCCTCGTCGATCGCCTCAACCGTGGGCTCTGGGAAATCCTGAGCTTCCAACATCACGCCAAAACGGGTGGCGTCGTCTTCTGACTCAAACATCAGAACTTTGTTGCGATCGCCGAGTTGAATGGTATGAATTCCCTCATTCTCGGTGCGGGCATTGAAGAGTAAGACGAACACTCGCATAAGTTTTAAAGACCTTCTTAACCACCGTTTTTTTATCTTAGAAGCGATCGGGCAACCAATCTGTCGATTTTAGATTTTAGATTTTAGATTTTAGATTTTAGATTGACCACCAATCCTGCACTGCGGGGGGAATCTAGAGGATTTGAGGAAGTTGGAGGACTTGGTTTTAGGTGGTGTTGCGTGTTTTGATTAAGTTCGGTAAAGGTTTCTGGAGTCTACCCTGAAGTAGGGGCGTGCCTTTTCCGTGCCTTCGATCCTGGGATCGGCACTTCCTACCTCACTTTTGAGTCTACCAAACGCAGAAGCCACCCTGGCGAATCACAGAGATTATACCTGTCTCAAATCGGCTGATTCCCTATAATTTCTGAATTCTCTGATTTCTGAGAAACACCCATGACTAACTCGGACGATAACAAAAATCAACTCGCACCCCGTCCCCACCGCCGCTGGTGGCGTCTGCTGCTGCTTAGCGGTACGGGGTTGGGCATTATCGCCTTGGTTGGGGCGGCGCTAGGATACCAGTGGGTGCGGGAAAAGTTAGCTCCCTTGGTGGAAACTGAAGTCAGTCAGTTGCTGAAGCGGCCTGTGCAACTTGGACGTTTGGAGGGATTTTCTCTGACAAGTTTGCGGTTTGGTCGATCGACTTTACCTGCAACTCCTACCGATCCGGATTACGTTTCTACAGAAGCAGTTAAAGTGCAGTTTTCGGTTTTGCAACTGCTCTTCACCCGCACTCTCAAATTAGATATTACTTTAGTTCAAGCCAACGCTTATATCGAACAGGATGCTACAGGCCGCTGGGTTAATCTTCCAAGTGCGGAGGAGAAATCTCCGGGTTTATTTAAAACTGAAGTTGAAGCATTTCGAGCTGAAAATTCCGTCGCCCTTTTGGTACCGAGTCCCGCAGTAGGACAGAAAACTTCGGCTCCGATTTCTCTAAGCGTGAGAAATGGCAGTGTTCTTTTTCGCGACCAAAATCAGCGCGTTCTCTACGAAGTAAACGGTCAGTTTACTAACAACGATAATTTTATAGTAAAAGCGGATTCTCTCTTACCTGCGGATCAAACTAACGTGCAGTTGCAAGGTCAAAATTTGCCTTTGCCCGACCTCGCTCGCTTGCTGAAACTTCCCGGCATTTATTTACAAAAAGGTCTGGCTAATGGCAATTTAACGGTGCAATTGCGAGACAATAAAGTATCGGGAATTACCGGAGCGGCTAGTTTTGGAGGATTGCAAGCGAGTATTGCTCCGCTGAAACAAATTATACAAAATAGCAGCGGTCAGTTGCGGTTTCAGGGAACTAATGTGATTGTCGATAGTCTGGCGGCTAATTACGGTCTAATTCCGCTGAGAATAGCAGGAACAGTTGCAACTGGAACTAATTTTAATTTGGAGAATGCTAGCTTCAATCTGGCAACTAGCGTGCAACCAGTGGCTTTTGCAAGTGTTGTCAGTGCGGTGGAAACAGAGTTAGGGCAGAAAGTAGTATTACCCGTGGCTGTGGCGGGGGAAGTGAAGGCGGATGCCAAGCTGACTGGAACATTTGCAATGCCGGTGCTGACAGGTACGATCGCCTCGACAAAACCCGCTATAGTCGATCGACTGCAATTAAACAATATTAGCACTAATTTCAAATTGGAACGGGGGAGAATGGCTCAAACCCCAACTCCCAATGCTCAATCTTCTATTCCCCCGTTTTCCTCTTTAGCTTTGACTTTGAGCGATATTTTGGTAGTGCCTGCGGCGGGTGGTAAAATTAGCGGCCAAGGTGAAGTTGAGATTGCTTTACAAAGTAAGAATTCGCCATCGGGTTTAGTGTTTGACTTCCAAGTTGAAAATGTACCCGGAGACGCGATCGCCCAAATTTACGCTCTCCCAATTCCTGCTAGTGTTAATATTGGCACTGTGTCCGCAAAAGCTCAAATTTTCGGCCCGTTAGACAACATTCAAGCGAGAGTTCAATGGCAAGCACCGCAAGCAACTTTCCCAGCAGCGGGTGAAATTCGAGCCGGAGGCAATTCGGCCGATTTACAAAATACGGTTGTGAAAATTGGCGACGCTTCTGTTAACGTGGATGCGGCGCTACAAGACGGTGAGTGGCAAGCTTTGATCGAGGGCGATCGCGTGGATCTCAACAGTTTGCAGCAAGTCCTGCCAGACCTTAATTTGCCTCCTGAACTAGCAGGTTTGTTCAGCGGAACCGCCGAAGCTACGGGAACTCTGGACGATTTGAGTTTAAATGCGATCGCTGCGACGGGCAAAGGAACGCTGACTATTGCTGACAGTATTGTTGATGTTAATGGCGAACTAGAATCGGGTAACTGGCAAGTTATTGGCAACACTGAAAAAGTAGCTGTCAATCAATTGATTGATATTGGCTTGCCGTTTTTAACACGGGAAACGACCGCCAATCGGGAGAATCTAGAATCTAAAATCCAAAATCTAAAATCGCTCGGCGGGCAGCTAGCAGGTGAATTTCAAGTTACGGGAGATGTTAACAATTTGACGGCGGGCGGAATCAATGTTAGTGGCAACGGTAGGCTCAATTTTGCCGACAGCAATGTCAATTTAAACGGAGAATTGGTAGCGGGAAACTGGCAAGCAACAGCAGAAACCGATCGCACTTCCCTCAGCCGCTTAGTAGATTTGACACTGCCGATTTTAGATGTGGCTTCAGCATTCAATACCGAAAATCAGGAATCTGCCAATCTCAACAATCTAAAATCCAAAATCCAAAATCTAAAATCAATCGACGGACTGCTATCGAGTCAAATTACAGCATCGGGAAGTCTTGACAATTTGACGGCTAGCAGCATCAATGCCAGCGGCAGCGGCAGACTCAATCTTGCCGGCAGCAATGTTAATTTAAAAGGAGAATTGGTAGCCGGAAACTGGCAGGGAACGGCAGAAACAGATCGCACTTCCATCAAACGCTTAGGAGATTTAGGATTGCCCCTGTTAGATGTTGGCTTAGCTTTCGCTGCTGACAATCCCCAAACAGTCGCCAATATCAACAATATAAAATCCAAAATCCAAAATCTCCAATCGCTTGACGGACAAATATCCAATCAAATTCAAGCCAGCGGCAGTCTTGATAATTCAACCGCCGCTGACATAGGCGTCAGCAGCAGCGGCAAACTCAATATAGGGGACGGTACTCTTGCTTTTAGAAGTAAATTAGAAGGCAGACGCTGGCAAGCTTTCGCCGATGCCGATCGAGTTATTCTCAGTCGTTTAGAACAAACTGTTCGCAATCTCCAACTGTTTCCGCTGACGGCAACTTTGCCTAAAGGATTTGACGGCCGAGTTAACGGCGAATTCCAAGCAGCGGGAAGTTTGGATAACTTGACAGCGAAGGGAATTAATGCTAGCGGAGAAGGAGTGATTGTGGTCGATCGACTCGGGGCGATCGAGACTACGGCAAAATTAGAAAACGGCAACTTGCAAGCATTGCTGGAAACGGACGGAATTGCCGTCCGTAATTTAGAACAAACCCTCAAACAAACAGGTTTGCTGACCGCGGATTTACCGCCAGAAATTAACGGAACCCTCGACGGCCAAGTCAGCATTTTGGGAACAGTAGATAATCTAACCGCCAACAACATCACCGCCAACGGCGACGGACAACTTAGACTCGCCAACGGCGGAGGAATTGTCAATGCTAAAGGCAGCGCCGCATCGGGGAATTGGCGCGCGTCAATCGAGGGCGAGCAAATTGCTCTAAGTCGCTTCCAGCAAGCCTTTGAGTCGCAGGGACAAAGCTTGCAAACCGGAGGTGTAGTCTCCAGTACCCAAAATCTCCCCCAGCTTGGAGGACTGTTTAACGGCAATATCAATTTATCCGGCGCGATTGCCGGTTCCCCACAAACAGTTCGCGCCGGCGGCAGTTTCCGCATCTCGGAATTGCCGTTTTTGAAACAACCTTTTGAGGCAGTATTTAATTGGGACGGCAAACGGGTGGAAATTGAGAACGCCACAACTCCCGGTTTGACAGCAAACGGCTTTGTTAACGTCGAACTCGAAGGTCAAGGAGGGCCCTCAATTTCCAACTTAGATTTGGATCTCAAACTCGCCAACTTTAACCTGGAAGCCTTACCAGCAGAACAACTAGGATTTTTGTCTACAATTGCCGATAAAAATTCCTCCCAGCAAAACCCACCCCTGCGCGGCAATGTCGATTTTACCGGCAGCCTCACCGGAACCCTCGCCGCCCCCAGCTTAGTTGGCGACGTGGAAGTGCGGGATTTAGCAGTAAATCAAGTCGCTTTTGATCCGGTACTGGCGGGGAGTGTGAATGCGGAGGCTGGGAAAAGTGTAGATTTGCGTTTGGCCGGCGCCAGCGACAAAATCGAAGTAGCTTTAAATGAATCTTTTCTGCCGACATCTTTCTTAATTCAACGCGGGGAATCCGTGGCTAGGGGCCAAACCGAGGGAGAAACTTTGCAAGTTAATTTAAGCGATTTTCCCCTGGCTGCTTTGAATCTATCACCCGGTAAAGATGCTGGTTTGGGGCCGATAACTGGTACGGTTTCGGGACAAGTGAACGTGCCCGGTTGGAAGATGCCGTTAAATCCGGCGACTTTGGAAGCAAGTGGACAAATTGCGATCGCCCAACCGGCGATCGGCTACATTAAAGGTGACAGTTTCCAAGCCGAATTTAGCTACGCTAACGGCAGCGCCACTCTCACCAATGGCATATTCCGCCAAGGCAGCGGTCAATACTTAATTTCCGGTAATGTTCAAACAGGCGCAAACCCGCAATTTGCCGGGAAAGTTAGCGTCCAGCAAGGCAATTTGCAGCAGGTTTTAGCCGCTTTGCAATATTTCAATTTAGGCGACTTAGCTAGAGGCCTAAAACCTCCCGTTTACGCTAGCGCCGCCGACGTGCAAACTGTAGCAGTCGGAGAACCAGAAGCCCCGCTAATCGAACAGTTGCGCCGTTTGGCAGAAATTGAAATACTTTTGCAGCAGCAGCAGCAAGCAGTGGAAACATCAGAAAAATTGCCTCCCTTATCCCAATTGCAAGGCACTTTTGGCGCGGAAATTGCTGTCGCCGGTTCTTTGGAAACGGGTGTGGAAGCTGAATTTAACGTGAAAGGTGATAACTGGCAGTGGGGAGAATATGTCGCCGAACAGTTCAGCCTTGAAGGCAGTTTTCAGGACGGGATTTTAACTGTTTTGCCTTTGGAAATTCGATCGGGAGAAAGTGCGATTAGCTTTTCGGGACAACTCGGGCAAAAAGCTCAATCCGGGCAGTTGCGGGTAAAAAATGTGCCCGTGGAAGAGTTGGCAGAACTGGTGGAATTGCCTTTTGTGGATGTCACAGGAGATTTGAATTTGCGGGCGAATTTGGCCGGCAGTTTGGAAAACCCGCAAGCCACCGGAGAATTGAGTTTGGTTGACGGTACGCTAAACGGAGAACCCATTAAACAAGCTGACGGCAGTTTCAGTTACAGCAATGCCCGCCTGAATTTTGGCGGCAGCGCTTTGGTAACTCAAACCGAACCGATTGAAGTGCAGGGAAGTTTGCCTTTTGAGTTGCCGTTTGCAGCCGTGAAAGCTGACAGCGATCAAATTGATTTGAGGGCGAATTTGCAAAATGAAGGTTTGGCAATTATTAATGTATTGACTCCGGAAGTTGCGTGGGTCAGTGGTCAGGGACAGGTGCAAATTCGCGTGGGAGGAACGCTGCAAGACCCTGTAGCGCAAGGAATTGCGAATTTTGAAAATGCAACTGTCCGGGCGAACGCCTTCCCAGAACCGCTGACAGGGCTGACTGGGACGGTGCGCTTTGAGGGCGATCGTATTCGGGTAGAGGGAATTCGGGGACAGTTGAGTCAGGGACAAGTTGTGGCCCAGGGCGTGATTCCGCTGTCTGTGCCTTTTGCTGAGGCCGATGTCGATGTGGCTAATCCTTTGACTGTGAATCTCGACAAGTTGGCAGTGAACCTCAGAGGATTGTACCGCGGCGGCGTGGTCGGTCAAGTCCAGGCAAGGGGCACGGCTAGGCGCCCGCAGTTGAGCGGTAATATTGAACTGTACAATGGCGAAGTATTTCTCCGGAGTCCCGGCGGCGGCACAACTGAGTTAGCTTCTTCCTCTTCTGCTTCTGATTCTCCTTCGACATCTTCCCCTTCCCCTGCGACTGAGGTTTCTGCTTCTGGTGCGACTCCGACTTCCCCTTCCTTTGAAGTTGGATTGAACGATTTGCGGCTGAATTTGGGCCGGGGAATTCGGGTAACGAGTGCGCCGATATTAAGTTTTCAGGCGACTGGGGGTTTGACGGTGAATGGAACTTTAGATGACCTTCGCCCGGAGGGTACGATTCGGTTGACTTCGGGGTCGGTGAATTTGTTTACAACGCAGTTTAGACTCGATCGAGGATACCCGCAGACTGCTACCTTTGTACCAACACAAGGACTCGATCCGACGCTGGATGTGAGATTAGCAACTTCGGTGCAGCAAGTAACGCGGTTCCGCACTCCCGGCACATCTGTAGCCTCTGAAATAGCAGACGAACCGACAAATTTCGGCAGCGTGCGGAGTGTGCGAGTTCAAGCGTTAGTGCAGGGAAAAGCTTCTCAGTTGGGGGAAAATCTGGAGTTGAGGAGTTCTCCGAGTCTATCTGACACAGAGATTGTAGCGCTGTTGGGTGGCAGTTTCGTGCAGACTTTGGGACAGGGAGACAGTACACTGGCGATCGCAAATTTAGCGGGTGCGGGTTTCTTGAACAACATTCAATCTGCGATTACTAACGCCACAGGATTGAGCGAATTTCGCTTATTTCCCACTCGGATTAGAGGCAACCAAGCACAAACAGCTAGTTCCAGTTCCGGTGCGGGTTCTCTCGGTTTAGGTTTAGAAGTTGGGTTTGACATCACGCGCAATATTTCGGCATCAATTATTCGAGTTTTGTCAGCCAATCAACCCACAGAATTTACTGTGCGCTATCGATTGAGCGATAAAATTTTACTCAGGGGTTCGAGTGATTTTCAAGGAGACAATCGCGTCACCGCTGAATATGAATTGAGGTTTTAGGTATCAGCCCAAAGCCAACAGTCAGCAGTCATCAGCCATTAATTATCGCGAAGACACCGGCAGCGGAGTGAAGCAATAGCATATTCTGCCCTGCCACCGTATATTCCGAGCGATATAATACCAATTAGGTAGGAAAACTGCATTGTTTTGTCCGGCGCGAGGCTCGGCGACTTTTCATAATTGGCCTCAAATTAAGGACGGTAGCAAGAGGTTTTTAAATGGGTATAACCGAACATCATAATCGCAATTCCCATTCCCCTTTACCAATGAATTTGCTATAATAGTAACAGCAGCAAATTGGTGCTGCCAACCCCGCACACAAGGTTATAGGAGTTAAGTCAAATGGCAAACAAACTCCAAGTTAATACAGAGTCGATCGGCTACAGCGACTTTTTCTGGAACCGCTTTAGTCCGAGAGTTGCGACTATCAGCAGCGTCCGCAACGCCAATCATTGGGACGGCGGATTTATCACTTATATTGCATTTCCCACAAAAGTCGAAGCTACAGCAGCAATGAAATATTTGCTATTGCATCAAAAAGCTGCTGATGTCGATATGCGGAAAGCCAAGCGAATGAAAGCAAAAGGCATTCGGTGGGAACTCAAAATTCGGGGTTTAGCTTTTAATGAAGTGCTGAAGCTGGCGACGATGGATATAACTGGAAAGCTAGTTATGTCGCCTGCAACTACTACTGAAGCCACAGGCTGATAAAAGCATTCAGATAACAGGTTGGGTTGAGACGACAAAACCCAACCCTTCCCATATTTGTCAATATCCATCTTCCTCTCTTTTCTCCTCCTCTGTGTCCTCAGCGCCCTCTGCGGTTAATAAAAAAATTCTATAAAATATATGCGTTTCATCAGTCCCAAAACAGACTTTGCATTCAAAAGAATATTCGGTTCTTCCGAACACCCAGAAATTTTAATCAGCTTCCTAAATGCAATGCTGTATAACGGAGAACCAACCATCCAAGAATTAGAAATAATTGACCCTTATTCAGCCGGAAGCGTTACAGGATTGAAAGACACTTACCTGGATGTCAAAGCCAAGATTACCGGAAACAAAACCGTGATTGTGGAAATGCAGGTACTCAACGTCGCCGCCTTTGAAAAACGGGTAGTATACAATGCAGCGAAAACCTATTCTACTCAACTCAAAGCCGGAGAAGGTTATTTAAAGTTAAATCCGGTCATTGCTTTAACCATCACCGACTTTATCTTATTTGAAAACACCGAAAAACTTATCTCTAACTTTGAATTCACAGAGACAGAAGAGAAATTCGTCTATCCCAACTGCGAGTTAAAATTAGTGTTTGTCGAGTTACCAAAATTCAAAAAAGAATTGAATGAACTCGAAACTCTGCCGGAAAAATGGATTTATTTTATGAAAAATGCGCCCTCTTTGGAAGCAGTACCAGAGACATTGGGGTCTATTGAAGAGATTAATACCGCGCTGGGAATTGCCAACCGAGCAAATTTGACACTAGACGAATTGAATGATGTAGACAAGCGAGAAATGTTTATCCAAGACCAAATCGGGTCTGTGATGAAAGGGATAGAAATTGGTCTACAACAGGGGATTGAACAGGGAATACAACAAGGAATCGAACAAGGAATCGAACAGGGAATCGAAAGGGGTAAAATTGAGGGGGAAATAGGATTAATTATGCGTCAGATTGTGCGGCGGGTGGGTGATGTTACACAGGAAGTTCAAACTCGCATCCAGGGGTTATCTGCGGAACAGTTAGATGATTTGGGAGAAGCTTTGTTGGATTTTAGGAGTAAAGAGGATTTGAGCGCGTGGTTGGAGTCGGCGGCGGGATGAACTGATGAGTTAAAAAGAGACTCAGGGATTTTTGCGGATTTGGTAGAATTCCCAATCTCTGCATTCATTTAAACTTTAGTATCTGCGGGAACTTCACTTTTTAGCAGTATCCAACCTAACAGCGCTAAACTAACTCCAAGAGCGAGAAATCCTACATCCCAAGCTAACTCGTTGATGCCGGGTTTGACGTGGTGGATTCCCAAAATTTGATGGTCAACAATGCCTTCTACAAAGTCAAACAATCCAGCACCAATTAATATTGAACCAAAAAAAGTTTGAGTTGACAAAAGAACATCTTTGCGCTTCACCGCACTCCACAAACAGAAGATTCCCCCTACTGTTACTAACCAATCCGCAGCGTGAAACAATCCATCTCCGAGGGTATTTAATTCTAAACCGGCAACAGTAGAATCGGTTTTAACGCTGCTAAACATATGGTGCCACTGGAGGAGTTGGTGCAGCACAATGCCGTCAAAAAAGCCTGCTTGACCGATACCGAGGAGAATTCCTGCGATAATTAGAGGTCGGCGGTTGTTAACAGCGGTGGTTGGTTGGTTTGTGCGATCGTCCAATGGAAAACCTCAGATTATTTAACTGCTGAGCCTGGGTCTGTGAAGGGATTTGCCAGTACATTTTTTAGTTTTGCTGGGGAGGAGGGGCGATCGCATCATCCGCGAGAGAGATTTCTGGAGTGAAGTGCGATCCTCTTCGAGGGCTTCGCTAACGCGCCTTGATTTTTGATGGATGATGGGAAAGCGCGATCGAATCTTGCCTGCAATAAATTCTCCAACACCATCCATACTAATTTATAGTTTTAATTACATTAAACCTCAACATATTTGCATAAAGTCCTGGCTTCAGGAATAGACGAACCAGATTGACGTAACTCTTCTAAATAAAAAACTATTGCTGCTTTAATTTGCTGTTCGACTTCCTCGATAGTTGTACCTGTTGCTACGCATCCGGGTAAATCTGGAACATAAGCAGAATAATTGCTTTCTGATTTCTGGATGGCAATTGCATAACGTATAATTCTGCTTTGACTATCTGCTTTTGCGTTGGCAAACAAAATAGACCCTTCTGGCGTCAATTCCCATCTGTCGCGAGGCGAATTAGTTTCTACATATCGTTTAACCAAGCCATCAGCAGCCAGTTTTTTTAAGACAACCATCATGTCAGGTTCTCGCGGTACATCTCGACGGGAAAGTGCATTCGCGAGTTCGTACCAACTCCACTTTCCTTGACCTTTAGCTACTAATTCCAGCAGCACTAATTCAAGCTGGGTTAATTGAGTTAGGTTTTTCATCAAAATTCCTCTACGCTCGGATGAAATAAAACGCCGAATCCTTCTTTTAATTTATAATCTTCAAGAGTAGCTGTGTGAGCATTGTTCCAAAGTTCATAAGCCTCATCCGGGTCAGCGGGTTGTCCTGTTGGGTAGCCAAGCTTTTTATACCTGAGATACTCGCGTAACTCGTGAGTATAAAAGCGTAAATCAACAGGCTCAGCTACAAGGGTTTGGCTGGTGATACTTCTTAACCTTTCAACCATTCTTAGCTCAGCTTCACCAACTGGATTAAATCGGCGAACATGAGCTTCAACTAAGCCAACGCCTTTATCAGTAATTTTAACATTTTGATAAGATAAGTTGAGAATCTTTCCGCCAGCTTTTGAGGGATTGAAGGGTCTGCCACTTATTACACCTTTTTCTAACATTTTATTCGAGTGGCTTTAATCTATCCATAGTTAACAAAGTTCTGACACATTTAGATGTTACACCTTGCAAGTCTCGGCGCGAGAGAAGAGACACTCACTCCAACCAACACGACCACCAACACAACTCACTACACCAAAACCACCAATACTCTAAGCTCTCTCCCGCCATTGCCCCCACAACGGCTACAGGAAGGTGTCCTGGTGCTGTATTTTTCTCTGAAAAAGTGAGATCATTGTAGTACAGCCATTTGTCGTTTTTTCGCCAGCCCACCTTATCGCCAAACCTCTCCCATATTTCCTCATCTTCTTGAGTGGTTCCCCCTAGACTTTGATAAATGCGTTTCTGCACGCTAAAGCCAAAGTTACCATTAGAATATTTTACCCAAAGTTGGTCAATCGTACGCAAGTCCTCGCAGGGGAATTCTTCAATACTTTCTGAGATACCCAGCCATCCTTTTTCCTTGCTCCCCGCCGCCTTCAAAATCACTCTCAGCGTTTCCTTATCCGCTTCTTTCCACCTTCGGGCAGCCAGTAAATCGCGCAGATTTGTATAGTCTACTCCCCGATCTGATTTGAGAGGAACATCAGCCTCACTAGGAGTAGTATTCGCTAGAGGCGTAGATTTTGGAGATAATGGAGAGTCTGATTTGTTCGCCACACTGGTACTAACAGAATTATCTTGAGAAGATGCTTCATTTCCTCTCTGTAACAGAGCAATTCTTTTAATTCCCTTAATAGCATACATATCCCCAGGAGATGCAGCTAGTACGCGAGTCCACAACTGTTCGGCCAGCTCATACTCTTTGTTGAGTTCCGCTTGATAAGCATCTCTTTGAAGAATAGCAACATCATGTACACTTGCATATTGCGGGCAAAGAATTAAGTGCGACTTCGCGATGGGCTCTGCAATAACGTAAGGTGTTTGTCGCACTTTTTCACTTTTGTGTTGCCGGATCAGTTCAGGAACTCGTGAACTCAAATAATCACCCAATCGCTCAACAGTTGCACATTTACCTTGAACGCCTAACCCCTCCAGCAGTGCTTTTGTGAAAATACCCTGCTGTAAATCTTCAATTTCATAGGACAATTCATTAGGACTGCAAGAAAAAAAGGTAATAACTCCCTTTTGTCGCGCAACTTCAGCGGCTTGATTGCCGATTCCTTCTCCCGATTTACTCCCTTGAGCACGACAAGCATCCAGAATCAAAATAACATTATCAGCACCGCAGCGGCGCAGGCGTTCTGTCACGAAATTAATCGGAATTGCCGTATGTTCAATATCTCCCGGATCGCCATCGCAAGGCATCAAATAATCATAGCCATTATGCGGCATTCCGTGACCGCTGAAGAAAAACCAAAAGTTATCTCCATACCCCATAAAAGGTTTTTCAAACATTGTTCTCAAAACTCGCTTCAGATTAATAAAAGAAGGACGAGTTGATTTACCTTTAATATCAGGCGAGTCATCGGAGAAGAAAAAAACTTTCTCAAAACGTCCGCGATGGCGAAAAAATTCCTGCATTAATTCTGCATCCCGCTTGGCATACTTCAGCGGAGTTAGGAAATCATATTTATTGATGCCAATTGATATCGCCAGATTCTTTCCCATCTCACCTTAAGACTTCCGTTTAAATCTCAACAATACAGTTCTGGTATCTGCCACTTTCGCCCCCAGACCGACTAAACTGAAAGAACCCTCGGCGTTAATCGCAACCGATAACTCAATTTCAGATAACTCGATCGCTTTCATGTCCGCTTCCGCATCCGCACGGCTGAACATTTGATCTACCGTTTGCATGAAATCAACCAGTTCTTTTTCTAATTTCTTGATACTGACATTGTGAAGTCGCAAGCTATCAACCGCTTTTGCCGCCTGCTTTTGGGTCGGCTGATTTGGCTGCGCCTCCCAAGCATCACTCCAGTCCACGCCTATATGTCCCCCATTCTTCGCACCGTCATCATCAGGTGCATCAGGAGACTCCTCCGAAGTATCGGCGGTCACAATCCAAATCGTTTCATCTGGCATAAGTGTTTAAGACTCCAAACTATCTAGATAATCTTGCTAGATGCGATCGCCCACAATAATCTTAGATTGTACCTAAAATTTATCAACTGTTAAACAAGCCCCCGGATTAATCTGTGGAATGGGCATATTGCCCGCCCGGAATGTTAAATTTTAATACTAAAAAATCGATCGCCCGATCGCCCAAACATACATAATGTGAGTTACAAGTTCGATCGTACTTCTATCAAAAATCCTAAATCCCAAAACCTCTTTGCCCAAACAGACCCTTTCTGTGCAAACCTAAAAAATAGTAGACACAATTTTATAAACTCTAATTACAGAACCCTAGCAACCAGTTATGCAAACTCTGCCGAACCCCACTAAAACCCTCACCACCGAACCAACCTTCGACACCACCATCAAACGCCGCAAAACCCGACCAGTCAAAGTCGGTAGCGTCACCATCGGCGGCGGCAACCCCGTCGTCGTACAGTCGATGATTAACGAAGACACCCTCGACATCGACGGTTCAGTCGCCGGAATTCGGCGCTTGCACGAGATTGGCTGCGAAATCGTCCGCGTCACCGTGCCCAGCATGGCCCACGCCAAAGCATTAGCCGAAATCAAGCAAAAACTGCACGCCACCTACCAACCAGTGCCCCTCGTCGCCGATGTCCACCACAACGGTATGAAAATTGCCCTGGAAGTTGCCAAACACGTAGACAAAGTGAGAATCAATCCCGGACTTTACGTGTTCGAGAAGCCGAAAGCAGACAGAACCGAATACACCGACAGCGAATTCGCGGAAATTGGCGCAAAAATCCGCGAAACCCTGGAACCTCTGGTGATTTCCCTGCGCGACCAAGGCAAAGCTTTGCGAATCGGCGTTAATCACGGTTCCCTCGCCGAAAGGATGCTTTTTACCTACGGCGACACGCCCGAAGGCATGGTGGAATCGGCCCTGGAATTCATCAAAATTTGCGAATCCCTCGACTTCCGAAATATCGTACTTTCCCTGAAAGCCTCCCGCGCACCGGTGATGGTGGCTGCTTACCGCTTGATGGTGCACCGGATGGACGAACTCGGCATGGATTACCCCCTGCATTTGGGCGTCACGGAAGCAGGAGACGGCGAATACGGCCGCATCAAATCCACCGCAGGCCTCGCACCTTTGTTAGCTGACGGTATCGGTGACACCATCCGCGTCTCGCTTACAGAGGCCCCAGAAAAGGAGATTCCCGTTTGCTACAGCATTCTGCAAGCCTTGGGACTGCGGAAAACGATGGTTGAGTATGTCGCTTGTCCTTCCTGCGGTCGCACTTTGTTTAATTTAGAGGAAGTGTTACACAAAGTGAGAGAGGCGACGAAGCATCTCACGGGTTTGGATATAGCAGTAATGGGCTGTATAGTCAATGGGCCGGGAGAAATGGCTGATGCTGATTACGGCTATGTCGGGAAGCAACCGGGTTATATTTCGCTGTACCGGGGCCGGGAAGAAATTAAGAAGGTGCCGGAAGACCGAGGGGTGGCAGAATTGATTGACTTGATTAAATCGGACGATCGCTGGGTTGATCCTTAGGCGATTCTTTCTCTGTTGTTAGAGTTCGACAGTCCGACAGTCCGACAGGGGTTGAAACCCCTGTCTCATAGCTGAAGTCGGTTTAAACCGACTGAAGAGCACCTTTGTCAGAAGCAGCAGGGCCTGTTCCACAAAGAGTGAGAGTTCTATTCAGGGTGGGCACCCTGACGGGCCCCTGAATAGAACTCGGCAAAGTGGAATAATATATGTACGTCAACTGCGACCGGGCCTTGCCTGTGTTAGATTGAGCGTAATTATTCTGAACTCTTTTCCTCCCGCGCGTCACACAAATGGTTATAACAAAACGAGGGCTTGTTCTAAGTGCAGCAGCGGTGGTACTCACTGCCGTAACTCTTGCGAACACTGGTTGCAGTTCTAAATCTCTGGCTTCTTTTAGGGGAAGCCCTAAAGAGTTGGTTGATGAAGTTTGGCAAATTATTGACAAAAGTTATGTTGATGGCACTTTTAACCAGGTTGACTGGAAAGCGGTGCGGAATGATTATTTGAACCGGACTTATACCAGCGACGACGAAGCTTACAAAGCAATTCGGGAAATGCTGAAGAAGCTGGATGATCCTTATACGCGGTTTATGGACCCTCAAGAGTTCAGAAATATGCAGGTAGAAACTTCTGGGGAACTGACAGGAGTTGGGATTCAGTTGACTCAAGATGAGGAAACCAAAAAGTTGGTGGTGATTTCGCCGATCGAAGATACCCCGGCTTTTACTGCTGGTATTCTGGCAAAAGATATCATTATTAAGATTGACGGCAAGAGTACAGAAGGCATGGATACGAATCAAGCGGTAAGTTTGATTCGCGGCCAGGTGGATACTGAGGTGACGCTGACTATTTTGCGGGACAAGAAGGAATTAGACTTTAAACTGAAACGCGCTAAAATTGAAATTCATCCTGTGCGGCAGTCGGTGCAGAAAAGTCCGATCGGAGAAGTCGGCTATATTCGCTTAAATCAGTTCAGTGCGAATGCTGCAGCAGAAATGCGATCGGCAATTAAGGAGTTGGAACAGAAAAAGGTGAAAGGCTATATTTTAGACTTGCGTTCCAATCCCGGCGGGTTGCTGTACGGAAGTATTGAAATTGCTCGGATGTGGCTCAAAGAAGGTACGATCGTCTCGACGGTCGATCGAGTAGGTGAAGCCGATAGACAAACTGCAAACATGGCAGCGCTCTCAGACAAACCATTAGTTGTACTGGTAGACGGCGGTTCAGCAAGTGCTAGCGAGATTCTATCCGGTGCTTTGCAAGACAACAAGCGCGCGGTTTTAGTGGGCACAAAGACATTTGGTAAAGGTTTAGTTCAGTCAGTACGCGGCGTGGGAAATGGTGCCGGTTTGGCAGTGACAATTGCCAAGTATTTTACTCCCAAGGGCACTGATATCAACAAGGCCGGGATTGAACCAGATTTTAAGGTAGAACTCAGCGACGCTCAAAAACAGGAATTGAGGCGCGATCGCGATAAAATTGCGACGACGGCCGATCCGCAATACGCGAAAGCTATGGAAGTTTTGACCCAGCAAGTTACTGGTAAAACAGGGAAGGATAAGGCGCAGTCGAAACCGAATGCTGCGCCACTTAAACCAAATGCAGCGCAAGCAAAACCCAGTGCAGCACCTTCTAAATCTAAGTAGAAAACCTGTGTAAGGTTTCAGTTAAAAAGAGCATTCGGGGGAAGATTTACGGCTAAAAGCCAAGATTTTAAACTCGAATGCTTCGCTATTTTTTGCAATGCGTCCGGTGCAACCGAAATTGATCTAATTCATCTGCGTTAATCTGTGTTAATCTGCCCTCATCTGCGGTTAAAAAAAGAGAATGTATTAACCGCAGATGACAATGGATTGACGCTGATTCACGCAGAGTAAGAGAAGAGAGATAGGAATAATCCCGCTGCTAATAGATTTGATATCACGTTAGCTTTCGCGATGCGGAGGAAAGTAATAGTAATTCGTCATTGGGGCTGGCATTTGCCGGCGCGAATTAATCCGATGCGGCGGGCGATGGCATCTTCAGGGGAATCGTAAGGACCCCACTTTTCAATAATAGTGGAGTTTTGTTCTTCAAGTTGCGCCAACGGCAAAATCTCGCAATTACCGGCAGGACGTTTGACAATATAAAATTTGGGTGTTTCTGTCATCGCTAAACTCGTCAAATAAAAGCTGGATACTAACTCGGCAATTCGCTCATTATATCAAGTAGGGAAACGGCAAGCCGGTGTTCCAAGTGTGTCTTAGCATTAAACTCGCAGCCAGAAAGTAGTTGAAACCCCAGGCGGACTGCGGATTTAACCGCCTGCAACTAATAAGAATTAAAAAAAACTAACACTTTTGGAAGATGCCACAATATTTATCTATTATCAAAATATAGACATTTGTCTAAACAGTGCATTAAATTCTTTCAAAAGCACCCAAATATTCTAATCAATACCAAAAAAACCATGCAATTTTTGCCCAAAACAATCCCCGAAATTCAACCAGAAATCCTACCAGTTAACGAATCACCGCCAGAACTTGTTACTTTCGATGTCGGGGGATGAAATGTGCCGGCTGCGCGAAAGCTGTGGAACGCCAACTCATGCAGTATTCAGGCGTAATTTCAGCTTGCGTTAACTTAGCCGTAGAAGTAGCGACGGTTGAGTGTCAACCGGGGGCTGTCGATGCAGAGGCTTTAGCGAAAAAGTTGACTGATAATGGATTTCCCTCTCAGTCTCGTTTAGGTGAAAATCAGCGGGAAGCAGAAGCGGCAACAATTGAACGGCGACAGCAAGAAATTCGACAGCAAATCAAGCAATTGACGATCGCCCTTATCCTAATTATTCTATCGGGTTTAGGTCACGTACTCGGCACAAAAGCCCCAATTCTCACCAATATTTGGTTCCACTGGGGACTCGCCACCCTAGCTTTGCTGCTACCGGGTCGCCCGATTATCGTTGACGGGTGCCGCAGTTTATGGCGAAATGCACCCAACATGAATACTTTAGTAGCTTTAGGCGCTGTCACAGCTTACACCGCTAGCAACGCGGCGCTGCTGTTTCCACAGATGGGATGGGAGTGCTTTTTTGACGAACCGGTGATGCTGCTGGGCTTTATTTTGTTGGGCAAAACTCTCGAACAGCAAGCCAGACGGCGCGCTGCATCAGCTTTGCAAGCTTTAATCGCATTGCAACCGGCGAAAGCCCGCTTAGTTGATTTTAAACTCCCGACTTTAGATGTGCGATCGGAAGAATTGCCTTTAACCTCGACATCAGAGGTCTACGATCCACAATACATTGAAATTCCCGCCGATCGCGTCCGAGTCGGAGAATGGCTGCAAGTTTTGCCAGGGGAAAAAATACCGGTAGACGGTGAAGTCTGCGAAGGCAAAACAACCATAGATGAGTCGATGCTGACTGGCGAATCAATGCCGGTTTTGAAGCAACCAGGAGATACAGTTGCGGCGGGAACTATCAATAAATCCGGGGCAGTTGTGATCCGGGCAACTCGCACCGGTAAGGAAACAACTGTAGCTCAAATGGTGGCTTTGGTGCAGGCCGCCCAAACTCGCAAAGCGCCGATTCAAAATTTAGCTGATACTGTGGCGGGATATTTTGTGTATGGGGTAATGGGGATATCGCTTTTAACTTTCCTATTTTGGTATTTTGCCGGCACTCATATTTGGCCTTCTGTGCTTGTAGGACAGGGGGCAATGGATATGGGACACGGGGCAATGAATATGGGAAATCAATTGCCAATTATCCATTATCAATCGCCTTTGCTGTTAAGTTTGAAATTGGCGATCGCAGTTTTAGTGATTGCTTGTCCTTGCGCTTTGGGACTGGCTACCCCAACTGCAATTTTAGTCGGTTCTGGCATCGGGGCGGAGCGCGGACTTTTAATTCGCGGTGGTGATGTTTTAGAACGGGTGCATCAATTAGATACGGTGGTTTTTGACAAGACTGGCACTCTGACAACCGGAAATCTCACACTCACAGATTATTTGCCGATTTTCCAGCATTCGGAGTGGGATTTGAACTCGGATATTAATGTTGGCAACACACAAGATGTTTGTTCCACAATTGATGGTGTTTCTGGCAACAGGCAAGATGCCTGTTCCACAATTTCTACAATTGATGGAGTTTCTGATAACAGGCAAGATGCCTGTTCCACAATTGATGGAGTTTCTGACAACAGGCAAGATGCCTGTTCCACAATTGATGGAGTTTCTGATAACAGGCAAGATGCCTGTTCCACAATTGATGGAGTTTCTGGTAACAGGCAAGATGCCTGTTCCACAATTGATGGAGTTTCTGACAACAGGCAAGATGCCTGTTCCACAATTGACTCAAAACTGCTGCAAATTGCGGCGGCGGTGGAAAGGGGCGCTTGTCATCCCATCGCCGCAGCGATTTTGCTGGAAGCTCAACAGCAAGGTTTGCCGATGCTAGCTGCTGAGGATTTCTGCACGGAACCGGGATTCGGGGTTTCTGCTTTGGTGGAGGGCCGGCGGGTGTTCGCGGGGAATGCCGAGTGGATGAAGAAGCAGGGGGTCGCTGTGGCGACGGAATTGTCGGGGTCTTGCAAAGGCAAAACGGCGGTTTACGTGGCTTCTGGGGGCGTTTTGCTGGGGGTAATCGGGCTAAAAGATACTCTGAGGGCGGATGCTAAGGAGGCGGTGGAACGTTTGCGGGGCATGGGATTGCGGGTGATGATGCTGACGGGGGATACGGCGTCAGCGGCGGCGGCGACGGCGCAGCAGCTAGGTTTGGCGGCGGCTGATGTTTTGGCCGAAGTGCGGCCGGAGGGGAAGGCGAGGGCGATCGCGACTTTGCAAGCCCAAGGCTGTAAAGTGGCTGTGGTGGGGGATGGTATCAATGACGCCCCGGCTTTGGCTCAAGCTGATGTCGGTATTGGTTTGCACTGCGGTACTGATGTCGCAGTTGAGACTGCTCAAATTGTGCTGATGCGAAATGCTTTGATGGATGTTGTTGAGTCGATCGAGCTGGGGCGCGCTACTTTTAATAAGATTCGCCAAAATTTATTTTGGGCCTTTGGTTACAATACTCTGGGAATTCCGGTAGCAGCGGGTATCTTGCTGCCTGCAACCGGAATTCTACTCAGTCCTGCGGCCGCCGGAGCATTTATGGCGTTTAGTTCTGTTAGCGTTGTTACAAATTCTTTGCTGCTGCGACGCGGATTTCGAGCTTAAATTTAGGGATTGCAGATAAAACTCGGAGGTCATCGGTCATTAGCTAGAAACTAATGACTAATGACCTCCTCCCAAGAGGGAGACAAACCCCTCACACCATGAGCCGAGAGCCAAGAAGTTTCCACGTTAGTTAGAACCCCCTGATTCATCTGTAGAGTCAAGCGAAAATCTCACACCTCAAATTGACTGACTGATGGCTACAGTGCCATACTTTCCAAAAGTCGCCAGTTATTGTTGTTCATAATTGAACGACTCACTAGCTCAAACATTTGACGGCAGTGGTTGTTGGTTTGCAGGGGCAGTTCCTCGTTTTTAATCACGAAGTTCATGCGAACCTCTGAGTCGCTAGCCGTGTTTTTCTCAATTAGGACTTCTGCGGTGACAAGTTTGGCAATCGAAACTTGACCGGGGAGCTCGCGAGCCATGACGGAATCTCCTGTATTGTAGATAATATCAAGATTGCATGACTCTAAAATTTCAATCAGGGACTGACGCAGACGGTCGATGGGAACGGCAACGATAAAAAAACCAGTATAACGAGCCATAAAAAACTCCAGCCGTGAGGCATTTAGACTTTATTATCATACCGAACCTAGAACCGATGAACAGAACAATATGGATTTATTTTATTCAGGTGGAAAGTTAGGGCAATGAAGGGCAAACTTATCGTGTTTGAGGGGGTTGAAGGTGCGGGTAAAACTACGCAAATGCAGCGGTTGATACAGTTTTTGCAAGCAAGTTACTGTCTGAGAGTCCGCTTGGTGGCTACTCGCGAACCGGGGGGTACTGAGCTGGGAAGGGGACTGCGACATTTGTTGCTGAAACAAGATGGGGCCGAATCTGTATCCGATCGAGCAGAATTACTCATGTACGCTGCCGATCGCGCTCAACACGTTGAAACTTTTCTCAAACCCGAGTTATCGAAAGGAACGATTGTTTTATGTGATCGCTTTACTGACTCTACGATTGCTTATCAGGGCTACGGCCGCAGTCTTAACTTAAATTTAATTAAGCAGTTGAATGACATTGCCACCGGCGGCTTGGAAAGCGATCTGACTTTGTGGCTGGATATTAATGTGGAGGCGGGTTTGGCGAGGGTAAGGGCCCGGGGAGGGTGCGATCGGATCGAGCAAGCTGATTTGAAGTTTCACCGCCTTGTGCAGCAAGGTTTTGCGGAGTTAGCAGAGGCAAATAAATCCCGAATTGTCCGGATAAATGCCGATCGCCCTGAATATGAAGTCGCTCAGGAAATTCAAACTCTTGTAACTCGCAGGTTAGAAGCTTGGGGATATTTTAAATAATACCACTTCTGAAAAATAGCGCTAAATAAGATGTAGAAACACGACCCTGCCTTGCCCTGCTTCGGGAACTTACAATTTAACCTTCTTAACTCAAAACAATTATTTAGCACTCCATTAAACCACAATAACCTTTTAGTATTATAGCAACCACCCCCGACGCTTAAGACGTTCTTAATTGCTAAAACCCTAGATTTTATTCCTTCATCCTTCATCCGTTACATCCGTTACATAATCCGTTGCCGAACTTCCTTCTTCCGCCAACATGAATTATTTCACATCCTTAATCGGACAAGAGCGACCAGTAGAATTGCTAACACAAGCAGTCCAGCGAAACCGAATTGCTCCTGGTTATTTATTTGTCGGCTCTAACGGCATCGGCAAAAGTTTAGCTGCTCAGTGTTTCATCGAGCTTTTATTCTCAGCCAACCTTCCCGAAACCAGACTCATAGCCTCTGTACAAAATCGCGTGCAGCAGCGCAATCATCCAGACTTACTTTGGGTAGAACCAACTTACATGAACCAAGGTAAACGCCTGTCACAAAAGGAAGCAGAGGAAGCCGGTTTAAAGCGGAAAGCACCGCCACAAATTCGTTTAGAACAAGTTCGAGAAATCGGTGATTTTCTCAGCCGACCGCCACTAGAAGCGGCGCGTTCTGTCGTAGTTCTGGAACAAGCAGAAACAATGGGCGAGGGAGCCGCTAACGGCTTGTTGAAGACATTGGAAGAACCGGGAAAAGCAGCGCTAATCTTAATTGCTCCGACTGTGGAAGGTTTGCTGCCAACTTTGATTTCCCGTTGCCAAAAAATCCAGTTTTCTAGGCTGAATCCCGAAGCAATGGCACAAGTTTTGCAGCAAGCCGGATTCGCAGAGATTTTATCCCATCCCGAGGTACTGGGGATGGCTCAAGGCAGTCCTGGGGAGGCAATTTCTATTTGGCAGCAACTGCAATCAATACCCGATGATTTGCTGCAAAAGGTGAAGCAGTTGCCTCAAAATCTGCGGTCTGCTTTGGAATTGGCCAAGGAAATTGATAAAACTTTAGATACTGAATCTCAGTTGTGGTTAATCGATTATTTACAACACTGTTACTGGCAGCAATTTTTGGCAGGGGGAATTAGTCGATCGCCCTTAGAACCCTTGGAGAAAGCACGACAATATTTGCTAAACTACGTACAGCCGCGATTAGTTTGGGAATGCACACTAATGGGAATATGTCAAGCATAATTTATTGCCAAGTTTGAGCGCAATACGATGAGTAACACGATGGAAAAAGCCACATTTGCCGCCGGTTGTTTTTGGGGAGTTGAACACAAGTTTCGCGCCGTTGCGGGGGTCGTCTCAACGGCTGCGGGCTATACAGGAGGTCACTGGCCGAACCCCTGCTACCTCGATGTTTGCGCCAGAGTGACGGGTCACGCTGAATCTGTGCTGATAGAGTACGATCGATCGCAGGTGAGTTACGAAACACTGCTAGATGTATTCTGGAACTGTCACGACCCAACCCAAATCAATCGCCAAGGCCCCGACAGAGGCGAACAGTACAGGTCTGTGATTTTTTATCATAATTCCGAACAAGAAAAAGCCGCTCGCGTCTCCAAACAAAAATTGCAAATCTCCGGTAAATACGACAAAGATATTGCCACGGAAATCAAACCTGCTGCTGAATTTTATATGGCCGAGGATTACCACCAGCAGTATATTGAGAAAAAGCAGCACAAGTCAGAAGTTATTAGTTAACAAGTAGGCAGAGTGGACAAAAAAATAAAATATCTTAGGGGCGGGTAACGCAATAATATATACTAGCCACAGTTTATTATTAATGCAAAACCCGGCCTCCCCCACGCCATGTTTATTTCCACCTACTCAGTAATAAATCATTACTCATAAGATAGTATTTGGTAGGAGCAATCCCCGTGTGGTATGCCGATGCGATGGGGATGCGGCACAAGTCGGAGCTTTGACATTTGCCCAAAGAATATAGATGCGGGGCGGAAAATGCCAGTCTGAAGAGGATTGATAGCGTTTTAAACAGATTGTTACGCAAGTCATAATATTATAAAAATGCTGTAAGCTGTCGCGCATTTAAATTGTATATTCAGGGCGGGCGGGACGCCCACCCCACAAGACTTTAATTTTTTTTGACATACAATTTAAAGGCAGAACAGCTTAGTATTTGGGCGCGTAAGACCCAAACAATTTTGCAGTAAATCCTAAATAAAGATGGGGAATTTATGTTTAAATTCTATTGAGGTAATCCCACTTTTTGCATCTAGGATTGTAGTCATTAGTCAGCAATTATTAGTCATTAGTCGGATGACAGGAGGAAAAGGGAAGAATATCTACTTTGGCAGTCTTGCCTGTTTATTTGCTAAGCTAGAGGTGGCGTTCTGTCATCAATAAACCTTAGATTTATGCACAGGTTATTAACTGGAAAACTTCGAGTAGAGTATTTAACAATACCGATCGCCAATCTTCCAGCAAATCTATCCGGTACTAAAATTGTACAGCTTACTGACTTTCACTATGACGGGGTGCGGCTATCGGAAGGGCTGCTAGAAGAGGCGATTGCTGCGGCCAATGAAGCCGAACCCGACCTGATTTTTTTAACCGGTGACTTTATTACCTACGATCCCGCACCTATTTACACCTTAGTGCAGCGATTGAAAAACTTGCAAAGTCGGCTGGGAATTTACGCGGTTTTGGGCAATCATGACCACTATTGGCCGAGGGCAAAAACAGAGGTTTCTAATGCTTTAAATAGCGTCGGGATTCGGGTTTTGTACAACGAAGCAATCTATCCTTTGGGGTCAGAATTGGCTTTAGTTGGGTTGGCAGATTTTTGGTCGGGCGATTTTGCGCCTGAACCTGTAATGGCATCAATAAATCCCGCGATTCCTCGGATTGTCTTGTCTCACAATCCCGATACTGCTGAAAAACTGCAAAATTGGCGGATTGATTTGCAGTTGTCTGGGCACACTCACGGCGGTCAAATCGTTATTCCCGGTATCGGGCCTTTGTACGCTTGGGTCAGAAAAATTGGCTATTTGATTCCTAAACGAATCCGAAAGTTCATTCCTTTGCTGTCGGCTTGCAATCGAGTAGTTACTCACTGGGAATGGGCTAGCGGTTTGCATCAGGTTGGGAGTAATTTGCTGTACGTGAATCGCGGTTTGGGGACTTATGCGCCGGGGAGGCTATTTTGTCCGCCGGAGGTGACAGTAATTACTTTGGTTTGTCAACATCGGTAAGGGCGGGTTTAGGGTGCACACTTTCCCGATAAAGGAAGAGGGAAGAGGGAAGTTCGGCAACGGATTCTGTAACGGATGTAACGGATGTCAGGAAGAGGGAAGAGGGAAGAGGGAAGAAGGGAGAGGGAAGAGGGATTTTTGTACAATTGCTATTATTTTTAATTGGCTTCTCCAAAGCGATAGCCTCTGCCGTAGACTGTGTGAATTAGGACAGATTCGCCCGGTGCTTCTATTTTGCGGCGCAGCAGGCGAATTTGAGCTGCTAATACATTGCTGCTGGGTTTTTCTGCTTCACTCCACAAATACTGGTGGATTTGTTCGTGTGTTAGCAATTGACCTGGATGGCGCATTAAGTATTCTAATAACTGACATTCTTTTTCGGATAAATCAATTGTACGATCGCCCCGATAAGCTAATTGATTGTCGTAGTCTAGCTGTAAATCTGCAACTTGTAGCCGCCCGACAGCAACCTCGGCATCAAAAGTAGGAGGCCGCCGCAGCAAGGCGCGGACTCTGGCGAGGAGTTCTCGCAGTTCAAAAGGTTTGACTAAATAGTCGTCTGCACCGGCGTCAAGTCCTTGTACGCGATCGTCTACGGTATCTTTGGCGGTGAGAAATAGCACTGGCGTACTCCGTCCTTGCGATCGCAACTTCTGGCAAATTGCCAGTCCAGTTTGTCTCGGTAGCATCCAATCCAAAATTAGCAAATCGTAATTACCCTGCATTGCTAAATCGCTGCCACTTGCTCCGTCAAATGCCACATCAACTGTATAACCTTCGCGGCTTAAGACTCGACTCAAAGGGTCAGTTAACTCAACTTCATCATCAACTAAAAGAATCCGCATCCTGATTTCAAATTTGAGATTTGAGATTTTAGGTTAAGTAAACTGATTTTTCCTAAATTTTAACGTGTGGAATACTTTCAGTTTCGCTGGAAGCTGCTGCTACCCATTCCTGGATGGCAGGTAATGCCAAAATCGCATCCGCATAAGCTTTTGCTACTGAATCTAATTTGACTCCGTAGGTCACAAAACGCATGACAACGGGTGCAAACATAGCGTCAACAACTGTGAACTGTCCGAATAGCATATTGCCGCCTGTCCCGAATTTTTGGCGGCATTCGCGCCAAATGGCAAAGATGCGATCGATATCTGCTTCGACACCGGGAGTCATCCCTTCTCCCGGATAGCGGTTGCGGCAGTCCATCGGCATATTTTCGCGCAAATTTTGGAACCCCGCGTGCATTTCGGCGCAGATGGAACGGGCGATCGCCCGTTCCGCTACATCTGTCGGCCACAAATCTTTTGCAAAGCGATCGGCAACGTATTCGCAAATTGCTAAAGATTCCCACACTTTCAGATCACCGTCTATTAAAACTGGCACTTTTCCCGATGGAGAATAGCGCCGAATTTCTTCATTGGTTGTCGGCCAGTCTAAGGGGATTCTCACCTCTGCAAATTCCAGTCCAGCTTGTTTCATCGCCAACCAAGCGTGCAGCGACCAAGAGGAATAATTTTTGTTACCAATAACAAGTGTCAATTCGGTCATAGTTTAGCAGTCAGCTATTTACGATCGCCCGTTAAATTTTAAGTTTTAGAGTTGAATACACAAAGACGTGATACACAATGACTATCGTGCGATCGTCCAGTTCTGTGCACCCGCCTGTGCAAGCATTTTACCTTAACAGCCTCCCAGCGTTCCGCGTTTTTCTGCAAACTGCGATCGGGGGGTGCGATCGAAGACGCTTGGTTGCACATGAAGCGAGAAGCCTCTGTCCCTGGGAACACGGGCGTGGTTAGCGGTAGGTACAGCTACTGTATAGTCCATTTCCTCCCTCTCTACACCACCGCCTGAGAGGATTTCATCTATTGTAATTTTCAGGGAATCCGGGTCTACACTGTGAAATTCTCCGTCAACTTCTTGACTCTCAAACTCTTGATTGTTTTCCATACTGACCGCCATTTAAAAATGTGAGTCTATAAAAACTTACTAAATATAATATATCCTCAAACAAAGGATCGAGCAATACCCAAAATTTATTTTTCGCTATGAACTCTATGTGTTATTCTTAGTTTGGTAAAAGCTGTTTCTGCTTGTGCCGAGATCGCCCCTTCCAAAATTGAGCAATTTATCCTCTAAAAATTGACATGATTACTGTTGCACTTCCCAAAGGCGGATTGTTAGGAGATAGCATTCGGCTGTTTAAATCGGTTGGATTAGACTTCAGTGCTTTTCTCGATTCCTCTAACCGACAACTTCAAATATATGACCCGACCGGCAGTGCCAAAGCTTTGCTAGTAAGAACCCACGACGTGCCGGTTTATGTGGAATACGGTCAAGCGGACTTGGGCATTGCTGGCTATGATGTTTTGCGGGAAAAAAAGCCGAAAGTTGCCAATTTAATTGATTTAAAATTTGGCAAATGTCGGCTGTCGGTGGCGGTGAAGGAATCTAGTTCTTATCGACGAACTGTGGATTTGCCTCCTCACGGTAGAGTTGCTTCTAAGTTCGTACACTGTGCAAGAGAATATTTTCACAATTTGAATTTGCCGGTGGAAATTGTGCCGCTTTACGGTTCTGTGGAGTTGGGGCCGATTACGGGTATGTCGGAGGCAATTGTGGATTTGGTTTCGACTGGCAAAACTTTGCGAGAAAATGGTTTGGTGGAAATTGATGTTTTATTTGAAAGTTCGGCTTATTTAATCGGTCATCCTTTGAGTTACCGTTTGAATGCGGGGGGTGTGAATGAGTTGATCGGGAAGTTGAGAGAGCAAGTTTTGACGACTGTTTGATGCGAACTCCAATTAGAGTAGACTTATTGGATAAATCTTTCATTGATAGGGAAACCACAGACGCAACGCAGGATAGTTGGAGACTTTTGCCATAGGTCTAAACTATTTTAGGGCGGGCTCGCGAGCCCGCCCTACAAGTTAAATCCTTCTGAGCTGCTATTTACAGGTATAAAACCTAGTTTTTCCTTGCAGCGATTTATATAAAAACTGACGACTGTATCCGCAGGGTTTTGTTCAATTAGTTGCTGAAAATATCCCAATGCGGCGATAATTTTTTCTGATTGCCATCCTTGAATTCCTTTGTCAAATAAACTCTGGGTAAGCTGCTTTGCTTCAGAGTCGGGACAGGAGGCTGCCCAGATTTCGTAGATTTCAATAGCTTGCTGCTTCCCGCGCGGGGTTACTCGATCGATCCAGCGATAGTAATAATTGTTCCTTGGCAAATCGCTGTCTGTAGCAGTTCCCCCAGAAGTAGAAATAATAGTCTCCTGTGTTTCCACTTCCAAGTCGCACTTTAATAATAGACTTTCTTTTGATTTTGAGTTGGGGCTTATGCCATTTAGAAATTCTCTCGCATGAACGATCGCATTTTCGCTAACAATAATTTGGCAACCGTATATTTTAGTTAAGTTTTCTAACCGAGAAGCTGTATTTACTACATCGCCGATGACTGTAGAGTCCATGCGGCGATCAGAACCTAAAGTGCCGATCATGCCGATACCTGTGTTAATTCCCGTACCAATATTGACGGGAGATTCTAAATTGTATTTGTGGCGACTGGTATTAAATTCTTGCAAAGTTTCTTGCATGGCTACTGCAGCTTCGATCGCATCCATAGCGTGAGAATTCTGCTTGTCAAATACTGCCATGATTGCATCACCTAGGTATTTGTCAATAAACCCGCCGTGACACGTTATGCACTCGTTCATTTTAGTAAAAAAAGCGTTCAACCATTCAAAAGTCTCGCGAGCTGGTTGAGATTCGGCGATCGCAGTAAACCCGCGAATGTCGCAAAATAAAACAGTCAGCTCTTCTTCGGTGACATTGCCCAACTGAATAGATTCTATTCCTTGCGGCGCAATTCGTCCGAGAAGTTGTTCTGGCACAAATAGCTGAAATTTTTCTGAAAGATATTCGTTGGCCTCCCAAGCGGCGGCGATTTGGCGTTTGCTTTGCTCTTTGACTTGCTGGTGTAATTGGGAAGATACAGCTTGCGATCGCATTTGACTCAACTGCAAAATATTTTCAACTTTCGCCAGCAGCAAGCGACTGTTAAAAGGCTTTGTTAAATAATCATCTGCCATCATTTCTAACCCTTTGATGCGAGAGGTATCGTCATCGAGGGCAGTCAAAAAAATCACCGGTACAGTTTGCAATGCCGTATCCTTCCGCAGGATCTCGCACACATCAAAACCGTCCATCTCCGGCATCATAATATCTAGTAAAATTAAATCAGGTCGAGATGCGCGGGCGAGGGAGAGCGCTTCATCGCCAGAGAGCGCTGATACTGTGGTGTATCCTTTCATGAGCAATAACTCTTCCAGTAAAATCAGATTAGCTGGCTCGTCATCAACCAACATGATGCAGGGCGACTTGTTTGACATGGAATATGATAAAATATATTGAATTTAGCTTGGGACTGGCGCGTGTAGAGGCTTGAAAACTGGGTGATTCCTGTATTTCTCGTTATTAAATTCGAGGTTTTTAGTAGGAACTTACCTCTTGCACCATTATCAAGAACAGGCTTTTTGGCCTGTTCCACAAAGAGTGAGCTTTCGGGTGGGGATTAGGGGTTGGGCAGGAGATCCCACCCAAGACTGATTGAGAATGGTGCAACATTTGAGTAGGAACCGGGTTTATCCGGCAACTCTGCACAAGTCCTATAGATATTTATCTACTATTGAGTTTAACCTTTCTGGTTATGAGTTGTAATAAATGGCACTGCTGGAACTGCAAATAATTATTGTTAGTTGAGAAAAGAACGGATAGTAGCGATCGTTAAATTCAAATCCAGCGGCTTACTCAAATAACCAGAAGCGCCCGCTTCCAAACATCGATCGCGATCGCCAGGCATCGCCATCGCCGTCACCGCAATCATCGGTACCGACTCCCAGACAGGATCTGCTTTAACTCGACGCATCAACTCAAAGCCGTCAACATCCGGCAACTGAATGTCCATCAAAATCAAATCCGGCAGCAACTCCGGGGCCGCAGAGGCGGCGAGAATACGATCGGCCATCGCCTTCCCATCCGCGAGTATCTCTACCCCGTACCCCTCCAATTCCATCACCTCAGAAATTAACATTTGGTTAAAAGGCTGGTCTTCGACAACCAAAATCCGCTTCCTGCCAATTGGTAAAGCAATCGCAGAACCAGGGACTAATTTAGAATCTAAGGCACAAGAAGCAAAGTTCCCCAACTCTTGACGCATCTCCGTCAAAGGCAGCCAAACCCGGAAAAGACTTCCCCGACCGCAAACAGATTGAAAAGAAACAGTCCCCCCGTGCAATTCTGCCAATCGCTTAGTCAAAGCCAAACCCAAACCTGTACCTTCGTGGCGCCTAGTCAGGGAAGAATCCACCTGTTGAAAAGGTCTAAATAGCAAGTGCCAGCGGTCTTGAGGAATGCCGATGCCGGAGTCTTCCACCTCAAAACAAAAATAAGGAGTGCTGGCATTTACAGGAGAACAATCGGGCCGGTAGTCGCCGTTTATTTCACTGCCGTAGACCAGACGCCCGCTGAGTTTAACTTGTCCCTGCTCTGGGGTAAACTTGATGGCATTGGAAAGTAAATTAATCACAATTTGTCGCACTCGCCGTTCGTCGATCCAAACTTTAGTAATGCGGTAGTCCAGTGCTAAAGCCACACTGATTCGCTTTTTCTCTGCACGCGGCTGCATCATTTTCAGACAGTCTGTAGCGAGTTCTTGAACGCGAACAGGCTGTAAATTTAGTTCTACTTTCCCCGCTTCGATTTTAGAAAGATCAAGAATATCGTTGATTAGCTGCAACAAGTGCTGGCCACTTTTTTCTATCAGATCTACATAGTTGATTTGTCGATCGCTCAATTGTCCGGCTGTTTGTCGCAGCAGCAAGTCAGAAAAGCCGAGAATGCTGTTGAGAGGCGTCCGCAATTCGTGGGACATTGAGGCTAAAAACTCGGATTTCAACTGAGAAGAATACTCTAATTCTTCGTTAACTTGGCGCAGGTTCTCTTGTGTCTGAGCCCGCTCGATCGCCGCCCCCAGAGTCCGGCAAGCAGCCTCCAGCACTTCTTGGTGGACGGCGGCTTGCAGTTTTTTGATGTTGCGGGACTCCAGCGTCAGCACTCCGATGATCGCGCCGTTGGTAGCTGCGATCGGAAAAATGCCCAGTTGTCCGATTCCCGGATGCCGAAATTCCGGCACGGCATTGGGATTTTGGGCATAATCCTCGACAAAGAAAGGTTTACCAGTTTTCACCACTTCCCACAGCAAACCGATGCCGTAGGGAATGCCTTTGTCGAGCAATTCTTGCATTCCTGCGACAACAGGCTCCCCGTAAGTAGCCAAAAATTGAGTAGAAACTTGGTTGCAAATCCCCGACGCTTGCCGGTCGTTTCCCTTGCCACTAATCACCTTGACATCTCCGAAAGCTGCATTCATTGCCTCTACCAGATAGGTGAGCGCAAACTCACCTATTTCTTGCAAACTCTCAGAGTTTTGCAGGCGTTCGGTTAAACCTAAAAGAAAGCTCAGCCGCCTGACTTCTGCGTTCAAACTAGCTTGGGAGTTTTGATATACCGTAACATCTCGAAAGGTAAACAGCCGTCCGCCACTGTTGGTAATCGTGGCGCACACCTCCAAACAAACCGCATTGGCTTGCTCGAAATAAAATGATAAACTTTGATCCTGAGATGTTTCCAGTGCTTGCTGAAACTCTTCCCACTGCTGAACAGACAAGTAACCCCGATCGACAATTTCCGCAAACAGCAAGTGGCACTTCGGCTTTGTTTCCAGCCATTCTGGGGACAGTTCCCAGATTCGGGCAAATTTTTTGTTAAACAAAACTAAGCAGTCAGACGAGTCGAACAAAGCGATCGCATTGTCTACTTGATTGAGAATTAGTTCTTGGTTTCCCCTCCACTCCTGCCAATCTATCTCCATTTTCTTTGTGTCTTTAGCTCTTAGTTTTGTTGTCATAACTTTCTACGGATATGGCAAGACTGCTTTGATCACCTTTTACTTAATGTGACATAATTTTAGGTTTTTGGGCAGTGAGGGCGATCGATCAGCCTTGTGATCTGAAACACTTGCTGATTTCCGAGGGCGATCGGAACGGCTTTTCGACTGCATCGGCTACACTGCTTAATTCTGAGGTAATAAGGACGGAAAGCATGATGATAAAAGCCAAATCTTTTAATAACAATGCTGTCGAAGTTGATGGCATCTGACTTGAAATTATTGTGTCCAACCCTGTCCTAAATTGACCCATCATAATAAAAACTAATTCCCCTGATAAGAAATCAGCATATAGCCATCCTAAATAATTTGTGAATTTCTTACTTTCTCCCTGCGGGTTCGGGGAGGGTTGGGGTGGGGCAAAAAAATTACGACTCCTGCAAGGATTGCTATAAGTCAAATGCAATCATGACCTTACACTTAAATTTTATTAGCAATAACTTGGTTATTTGGATTAACTGCTCAAGCAAGTGTTGGGCTCAAAAAAATAGGGGTAAGGCGGGCCATAAGCACCCGGAGACAGTGATATCAGTTTCAAAAAAGCAACTGTAGGCTCGTGTTCCCCACCCATACCCAATCAGTTATTCCCAATTATTTAATCTAAAATTGTGCGACTGAGCAGTCACGCCGAAGTCTAAAATCTGCAATGGTATGAGTTATTGCGATCGCACTTATGAGTAAGGTGTGCAGTGCACACCCTACAAATGTGAGTTAAGCTCATCCGCATTTAAATTGCAGAGTAAAATAAATCTTTACTCTGGTGGGGAGTAGGGGTTGGGCAGGAGATCCCGCACTTAACATACAATTTAAATGCAGTACAGCTTAGAGCAGAAGTATTGTTAATGTTTCTTAGGATTTTTGGGAAAAGGAATGCCCAAACTTTCGTGAAAAACAACCTGAGTTTTATAAGTCAAGCGCCGGTTAACTTGTTTGATAATTTTTTCCAAAAGCGCATCGCCGGTTTTTTCTATCAAAGGCTGAGACATCGATCGAATAAACTTGGGAAAGCAAACCCCCACAGCCAAATCTAGCTTCCAGGTAGTAATGGTAATCGCAGGCGGTAGCTTAGCACGTTCCGAACTCGGCCAATCGGCGGCAAACTCCTGAGACGGCATCTCCACTAGCTTCATTGCCGATCGAAAATCCACTTCATACCCAGGCGAGGTATAATCCGGAACCGGAATAGTCTTAATCAAATAGCAGCCTTCAGCGTCAGGCGGCAGCAACTCTAAACCAATTCTCGCTTCAACGCGGTAGCCGAAAGCCCCAAAACGCCCGATTAATAAATCATAGCCGTTTTCTCCGAGCGGCTCGGCCTTCATCGGCGAAGCGCACTGGCAAAACCAAGTCTTGTGGTTGTTCAAATGCTTCGCCACCGTCTCCGCATCGGCGTACATCTCCATGCTGTCTTCAAAATGCGTGTGAAACCAAATCGGCTCAACTTCCTCTCCTGCATCCGCGCTTGCACTTTCGGGCTGTCGGAAACTCGCATCTGGGTAGTAATTTTCGTCAGAAGCTTCAACAGTGTGATATTCAGCGGAATCCTGCTTCATCGTATGCTCTCCTGTTATACACGCCAATCGATCCGGTTGGGGATGTGTTAAGGGAGTTTCCTCCCTACAATTGAGAAATTGATAGTAACAAAACTTACCCTAATCCAGCATAACCCGACTTATGAAAGCATTTGTAGCAGGAGCCACAGGTCAGACTGGCCGCCGCATCGTCGCAGAATTGGTCAAGCGAGGTATTCCCGTGCGTGCCTTAGTCCGAAATCTAGAGACAGCTAGACAAATTTTACCACCGGAGGCTGAGTTAGTGACGGGGGATGTATTAAATGCGACTTCCCTAAGCGATGCCATCGGCGATAGTACGGTATTGCTGTGTGCGACAGGCGCGGCCCCTGGTTTTGACCCGACAGCGCCTTATAAGGTGGATTTGGAAGGTACTAAAAATTTGGTGGATGCAGCTAAGGCTAAGGGCATTGAGCATTTTGTGCTTGTGACTTCTCTGTGCGTCTCTCAGTTTTTTCACCCGCTGAATTTGTTCTGGCTAATTCTGGTTTGGAAGAAGCAAGCCGAGGAGTATTTGCAAAAAAGCGGCCTAACTTATACGATCGTCCGTCCGGGCGGTCTCAAAAATGAGGATAATTCAGATGCGATCGTCATGACTGGTGCCGACAAAATGTTTGAGAGCAGCATTCCCCGCACCAAGGTAGCCCAAGTGTGCGTGGAGGCGCTGTTTCAGCCGAATTCTCGCAACAAGGTTGTGGAAATTGTGGCGAAGCCGGAGGCTCCGCAAAAGAGTTTTGAGGAGTTGTTTGCTAGTGTGATTTGATTGAATTAGCCTCGCTTGGGTTCGGTGCGTCAGACCAAAAACACTTTGATTTGGATCGGAGATGTTGCACCATTGTCAAAAACAGGCAAGATGCCTGTTCCACAAAAAGTGCATTTTCTTGTGGGGTGGGCATCCTGCCCGCCCAAAAAAGGCTTATCGAGAATGGTGCAAGATGTGATTTGGGTCAAAGATTTGGGCTGACGCACCCTACAACAATTTTCCGATCGCCAAATCTGGCAAAATCTTAATAGTTTTATGATTCGCCGTTGAAATTTCCCTCTCTCAGCATGAAAACTCTCAAGTGGCCAGCTTGGTTCCCCTATCCGATTTCGTGGTTAAGGGCATTTGCTCTCGCTCAGAGTTTTAGTTTTGTCCTTCGCAGGGGCATTCCTTTTGTCAGCGACGATATCGGCTTTCTGAGTCTACTGCTGGCGGCTTGGCTGATTCAGTTGCCTTTGTTTTTTGTGTTTCACTTGTTCGCCGTCAAAATCTTAAATCCCTTACTAATTATGCTGCCGGGGCGCTGGCGCGTTGCGCGCAAGTTCAAGCGCAGGCACACTGGTATTCGATCGCACTTGCGAGAAGGCTTGAATGCTGTTGTAGTGATTTTTTTTGCATTTAATCTGGCGCTGTTGGTGCAACTTGCGATTTTTTATTGGCCAGCGCGATCGTTCAATCCTGGTGAGTTACTAACAGGAATATCTACTCTGACAAATGTTGCCATAGCCGGTGAATTAGATTTCTGGCTGATTAAATTGGCGGGGGTTTTATCAAGTTTAACGCTGTTAGCGGCCCCCCTATATCAATACGATTTTCGGGTGCGCCGGATGCGGGTGGCTCGAAAATGGGTTGAAATTTCGGAAATGGAAATGACTTTGCTGGAAGCTGAGAAATTTGGCCGTCGAAAAAGAGGTTTGCTGAGGCGATCAGAGATTCAAATTCTCGGATTTATACTTTTAATCGGCGCTGTGATTGGCAGCGGTGTTTTTTTTGTTGACAGTTTGCGGGGAAATCAGCAGTTGTCGCAGTCGGCAAGCGGGCTGGGAAAATTGCCGCCGCTGGCTATGAAAACGGGCGATCCTTACATTCGGGCGCTGATGCGTACTATTTCTGCTAGCGAGTCGAATGTTTCTCGCCCTTATCACGTTGTTTACGGTGGCAAATATATATTAGATTTGAGCCGCCATCCTGACTGGTGCGTGAAGATTGTTAATGGCCCGAATCGAGGCAAGTGTACTACCGCTGCGGGCAGGTATCAATTTCTGACGACGACTTGGAAGGAGAAGGCTAAGCGCTATCAGGCGCGTCGTGCTAATTTTTTATTCTGGGAAGATTACAGTTTTGAACCAGAAGATCAGGATGCTGTGGTTTATGCTTGGTTGAGCGATCGCAAGTTTTGGAAAGCTGATATTCCTGAGATGTTGCGGCAGGAAAGATTAACTGAGGTATTGCGGATGCTTTCGGGAACTTGGACGAGTTTGGGATATGGAATTGAGAACAATTCTATGAGTTCTCGTTTGCCGCAAGTCTACCGGGAAATGCTGCGGGAAGAATTGGAAAATGCTGGTTCTTAGGAATTTAAATGTTGGCGGTTGACGGTTGACTGTTAACTGTTAAGAAATGTTATTGGTTATTAACAAGCCAAAGCGATTAGGAAATAACCATTAACAAGTAACGAATAATATCGTTTCCGGCTGCATCAAAATGATAAATTAGAAGGCAATTCATGAATAATTTTTACAAGTCGCCACCTATCTCGGCGCAATTTTTAATTGTTCGATTCACAGTCAACAGTTAACAGTCAACAGTCAACAGTCAACAGTCAACAGTCAACAGTCAACAGTCAACAGTCAACAGTCAACAGTCAACAGTCAACAGTCAACAGTCAACAGTCAACAGTCAACAGTCAACAGTCAACAGTCAACATCATAAGGAGTGCAACCGGAATTGATATAACTAATCATTCAATTTGGGTAAAAATGCTGTCAAACATTTGTACAATTCTAATCCCGGCCCAGCTTGCAGTGGATAAAGCCTGTCGAAATTAATGGGGCTTCCCGGTGCTAATTTCCACTCGGTTTGCTGTGCTGTTTTTGGGGAAATTTCGATCGCTACCGTGATGTTAATAATGTTGTTTTGTTGGGGGATGCCCCGGAAGCAGTAAGTTTTGCCCGTGCGTTTGTCTGAATCGCTGCCGGTGATGTATCTGTCTTGTTTGCGAAATTGGATTTCTCTGAAAGGTCGATCGATCGCAAAGGAGTCTCGGTAGCGGTAGTCTCCGTCGCGCAAGATTTCGACAGTCGGCTTGATTTGACTTATAACTGTTGCTGGACTAAGAGTTACAGCACTTCCGGATGTTATGAGGTACAATAGAATCGACTAAAAATAATATACCAATGAAAGCATACTCAGTAGATTTGCGATCCAAAATAGTAGCAGCCCATGTCGAGCAGAAGCTGTCGATCAGAAAAACAGCAGAAATATTTGCCTGCAGTAAAAGCTTAGTTCAAAAACTTGTCAAGCAACAAAAAATAGAGGGGAATTTACAGCCTAAACCGAGGGGTAAACCCAGATTCAGTCATTTGAATAATGCGTCACAAGAGTTAAGAGAAATAGTGGTCACACATCCCGATGCAACTTTGGTAGAATTGTGTGAGTTGTTCGCCCAAAAGACAGGAAATTGGGTAGGCAGAACAGCCATGTGTAGCGCCTTACAGAAGTTGGGATTAAATCGTAAAAAAAAACAGTCAGGAGTAGCCAAGCAGGCACAGAAAGAGTGATGAAGTTAAGGTTAGACTATTGGGAAAAAGTCAAGGATATCGAGCCAAAAAATCTAGTATTTTTAGATGAGACTGGAGTATTGCTAGGTTTAACCAGAACTCATGCACGTTCGCAACGAGGAACTAGAGCCTATGCGGTCAAACCTTTTTATCGAGGCAAGAAAGTCACAGTAATTGGTGCAATTAGCCTCACGAAAGTAGTGGCATTAATGACCCTGGACAACTCGATGGATAGCAAAGCATTTGAGGTGTTTATCGAGAAATGTTTAGTGCCACAATTGTGGCCCGGAGCCGTAGTAGTGATGGATAACTTACCAGCGCATAAAGTAGATTCAATTACATCGATGATTGCCGTGGTGGGTGCTTCTATTTTATGTTTATCCCCATACTCTCCTGATTTTAATCCGATTGAATTATGGTGGTCGCAACTTAAATCTTTATTGCGACAGTTTTCACCAACCAGCACTAAAATGGTTGACACGATAATTGCTGTGGCTCTTGACTTAATTAATCCGAAACATCTCAAAAACTGGTTTACTAATTGCTGCTACTGTACCTCATAACATCCGGAAGTGCTGTAGCATCATTGAGCCGCGTTCCCCTTGTGAAATCGGTGATTTTGCTGGCTGGTGGCTGGTGTCTGAGTCGCTGTGGGCGATCGGCTTAAACAAACGCGCCGTGTAACAAATCAATAAAAGTAGTTATGTAGTTTAAGTTGATCCCTAGCTATCGTGAATAATTATTTCATGGTTTCATCTCTGTTACCTATCTGAGTAATAATAAAAATATTGAGCAAGCCCTGAGAAAGTTTACGGGCGCATATCTAGGGATTAATTGAGGATACTGCTATGTTTTGTGTGACGGGAGAAACAAAAAATTTAGGGCGGGTTGAAACCGGAAATTTCCAACGGCGAGGCTCTTTCACCTCTGCGTCTAAAAGTACCCGTATTCTCCGATCGCGAGTTTACAAAGATGAGGCTCTGGTGTCGGCCGCGCTAGCGGGACTGCCAGCTCTTTTGGCCTCCCTCGAAAGCTTTCGCGAGTAGTATAGTTTGACAATTTCTATTATTAAACATCGGAGTTGACTGAGTTAAATTATTGCCAGACGCCGGAAAAGATATTCTTGACTGCGATCGCAATTCGATTTAAGTCTTCTTTCAGCAGCGGTGGCCAAGAAACTCCTCTGCGGAGTCCAGCTTCAAATTGCTGCAAACCTTCTACTGACAGTAAATGCAGTGCCGAGATTAATTGTCGATCGAGCATTGGAGATTCTTGCAAACCCTCAAACAATATTTTTAAAGCTAATAAAATCGATGTCACCTGTCCGGGTACGGGCGGTTGACCTTGTTTGAGACGCATCAGGAAGGCGTCGGGATTTTTCTTGGTTTCCAGGGCGGTTCCTTGGTCGATCAGAAAACTGCGGGCTGTTTTGTAATCCATTTGACGTGCGATCGATCTCCTGCAATTAATTAGCTGGCATTATATCACTTTTTGTCTGGCTCAAGTTGGTAATATATTTCCATACAGGCTAAACTACAGCTACTGGTGAGGTGCGCCCATAAGCAGGCTACCGCTACTGATAGAGGCGTAGCATTCATCCCACAGTCGCCTTGAGCGAAGTGAAACAGACAGGGAAAAATAAAACAATGGCAAAACACCAAGGAAATAGCAGAAAATCCAAGATTTATCGCTACTTGTGGCTGCTTTTTTTGTGTCTGAGCTTTCTGTTAGTTCCGCTGATCAAAAAAATAGCGGCCGATACGCCATTCCCCCCACCCGCTCCTATTGAAAATAATGCTACTTTTGGAGCGAGGATTCAAAGGACGATGGGGCTACTTGCAGCTAGCACTCCAACAGACCGCCGCCAAGTGCGTATCCTATTTTACGGTCAATCTATCACAGAACAAGATTGGTGGAAAGATGTAGTAAAGGATTTGAGACAGCGATTTCCCAATGCAGATTTGATTGTGGAAAATCGGGCAATCGGAGGATTTGCCGCCCCGCTTTTAATCCGTCCCAGCGAACACGATTTGTATCCTTTTTATCCAGACTTGCTAATTTTTCACGTCTACGGAGGCGGTGAAGATTACGAAGCCATAATTGCCAATGTCCGCAGCCGCACTGCTAGCGAAATACTCTTGCATTCAGACCACATCGACTGGATGCCGACAGGCAACAGCGACGATCCAAATTCAGTCAGCCGATACGAATGGCACAACACTCATTCTACTAAATGGCTGCCTGAGTTGGCCGATAAATACGGCTGCGAAATCGCCGAAATTCGTGAACCTTGGATGCGGTATTTGAAAGATAATGGCTTGCAGCCCAAACAGCTATTGAGCGACAACATTCACCTCAACGATTGGGGAAATTTTCTCCTAGCTGCTCTCATAAAACCGCATCTGCGATACAAGCCAAATTCTCCTCAACCGCAGCAGGATTTAGTGAAAACCTATACAGTGGGCAGGGATATTAAGTGGCAAGATGGCAAGTTGGTTTTAGAATTTGAAGGAAATAGAATAGATGCGATCGCCGATAAAACCTTCAACGGCAAGGCAATTTCTGCTAAAATTGCGATCGACGGCAAAAAACCCTCAGAATTTCCTGAACTTTACAGCATCACCAGACCTAGCGTTACCCTTGGCGTTCCTTGGCCCGCTATTCTCCAAGTATCCAGCCAAAAACCGCTAATCCTCGAAGATTGGAAAGCGATAATTACTGAGATTAACAGCGACGCCAGCAAGTTTAAATTTGACGTTGTAGGTTCTAAAACAGGTTACGACGGCAGCGGTACAAACGACGAAATGTTTGTCTCAAAGTCGGGCCGCGTCGTGATTGAACCGAGAAACTGGTGGCTGAAAAATTCTTATGAATACTCTAAAAAACCGACGCCTAAAGGCTTTGAAATTTCCTGGCAGGTGCGACCAATGTTTGTGGATTCATACGTTCCTCCACAAATTAAAGATTCAAGCCGCGAGTATTCTACAACATTGGCTCAGAATTTGAGCAACTCCAAACACATCCTCGAAATCGTCCCCGAAACAGATGGGAAAGTGCCTATTCAGGCAATTCGAGTGTATCGCCCTCCTTTCTCCAATCTACCATCTAAAGTTGAGAGTCTTAAACCGCAGAGCTCAGCGGATGAAGCCAAATAAACGCTGATCAAATTGCATCAGGGTTTATTTGCGTTTATCTGCGGTTTAAAAAATCTTCATGTTGATTTTATAGCAATCGCCTTGGCGGCGTAGGGCGTTGATGATTCTTGAAACCCTTAATATTTAAGCATCTTGACTCCTGAATCGTTTCCGGTTGCATCGGAATAATAAAATCGAGTCAACAGTTAACACTCAACCATTCAGTTTTTCGACCCGCCCGTCAACAGTCAACAGTCAACAGTCAACAGTCAACAGTCAACAGTCAACAGTCAACAGTCAACAATCATGAGGAGTGCAACCGGAATGGATATGACTCGTGCTATAAATCGCCAAGATTATCAACTTCTAGGAATCCCCAACTCGTGAAACATCAACAGCGATAAACATAAATCCGCCACAAAAATCAACACCCAAGAAGTTACCGCGGCCGCCGTGGCAGCTTGGTCTACTTTTTTCCCTCCGCCCAGCGTCGTCAATCCCTAACCGCAACCGACAAGGGCAATTATCAACCCAAAAATAAAACTTTTAATCGCCTATTGCACGATTTGTCAACATATATTTTCAGTCGGCTTGACCTGCGGTTGGTGTGCTCTAACTTTTTAGATTTTAGATTGGCAGTGATTGATTGTGTGGTAATCATCACTCATTTCCCAATCTAAAATCTAAAATCTAAAACCCTAGGACTACTCCGCAAGTAATAAGTCGATAAACTTATCCAACTCTTCATTATTCTTGTCGGCTTGCTCCTGGCCAATTCTCAGCAGTGCCGATATCTTCTCTTCGGAGGCATCATCAATCGGCAGCGGTTGTTCGTGGATCAAATCGGGAGTAATTCTCAAATATTGATTGGGTCTTTCAACCGCATCATAAATTTGGATTAGTTGATAATTTACAGTTTCAGCAACTCCCGTCATCATGATATTAATCAAAGGCTGAACCCACTCAACTTGACCCCAATTTTTCACTTCTTCATAGGGAAATTTTTTCTGAGCTTCTCCTGTCCCCAGCGATAAAATTACCATATCTTTTGCTGTCGGGCCTCTGCCGGGGCCATTGTCTGGAAGTCTGAATTTATGTCTAACTTCTGCATAGGCACAAAGTGCCGGATTGTTTGCGAATACACCTCCGTCAATTAAAGCGTAGGATTCGTTTGTCAAAGAGTAGATTTTGGGAACTTCAAAATAAGAAGGAGCAGCAGATGTGGCTCTGGCGATATCTCTAATAAAATAGTCTTCGGCTGGATATTGTTGAGCATCTATTTGATCGAAAAAGTGAGCTTTTCTCCTTTCGATGTCGTAACTGGAAATTAAACAAGGTTTTAGCAGTTCGCTGAGTTTGCAATCTCTAAAGTTTTCCAAAAAGAATTGTTCTAAGCTATCGCTGGGATATTTTTCATCTATCAAACCGTCTATAGATCTGAGTTTTTTCCAAAATGGACTCTTAAAAACGTCGCGGCCGCTCTGAATCGAAAAATTAACAGCGTCTTGGGCTGACCACCGAGGTCTGGTGGGATTTTCGGCATCGGGACACAAATAGATGCAAGTTAAAATGCCTCCCGCACTTGTGCCCGCGATTAAATCAAAATAGTCAGCTATTCTCGCATCTGGGTTGCCACTTTTCTGTTGCAGCTTTGACTCAATGCTAACTAAAACTTGCGCGGGTATAATCCCTCTAATTCCCCCTCCATCTATCGATAAAATTCTGGTATATTTAGCCATAATTGTTGCCTATTCTCGATGTTTGCTCGTTTCCTAATCTCAAATTCCCAAGCCTCCAACTTCATGCACCGCTCAATCTCAGCTATCCCATCTCAAATCTAAATTTAATTGGCGGGCTGCGATCGTATAGCGAAAAATGTATTCTACAATTTCTACATAATTGTAGGCAGCGGCTGGCGAGTCTGCCCAGACTGTGATACCGTGATCGCGAATTAACAAAGCGGGTACAGAGGGCGCACAAATGGCAAAGAATTCGCAAATTTCCTTGGCTATCTTAGGGACTTCTAAATAATTTGTAAAGAGGGGTATCGACACTTGCGGGTTTTCCTCCCACACCCCCAAACCTTTCACCATTTCGATCGCCGGTAAAGGCACTGAATCTCCTGCTGTTAGCCGAGAAACTAAATTTGCCTCAATGGAGTGGACGTGATAGCAAGCTTTAGCGTCTGGAAAACAATTGTAAACGGCTAAATGAATGCTGGTTTCGGCCGAAGGGCGGCTGTCGGGAACAGGTTGCTCGACAATTGCGCCGTCTGAGTTCATTCTGATAAAATCTTGTTCAGTTAACTGCCCTTTGGCGCGGCCGCTAGCAGTAATCCAAAAACTGCCATCTGGTAAGCGGGCTGAAAGATTGCCAGCAGTCCCAACCATCCAACCGCGATCGTAAAAATGTTTGGCTGCTGCAATTAAATCCGATCTCAAATCGCCACTCATTGTTTACAAATCCTCAGTTTTTTATCTACTTTTTAGGTTAATAGTGAAATTTTGTACTATTTTCAATAACAGGCAAGATGCCTGTTCCACAAAGAGTAATTTTTTTTGTGGGTTGAACACTTCTTCGCCCGCCCGTGAAAGGCTTATTGACAATAGTAGTCGGGGGCTTATGTAAACCTAGGCGGGGTACTGCCCACTTTACCAATACACATATAGCCTTTGTTGAAAAAGGCTATAGTTTCAATTCCATTTCTGGGACAAACTTTCCAACACATCAAAAAAATTATCCCATTTAGTATAAGGCTTTTGCTGTTCGTCTAGATACTGGGCAAGCCGATCGCGCGCAAACACCGACGAAGCCTGCAAAGCCATATTAAAATCCGTCAGCGAATCTCCGATCGCCACCTGTTCTTCGGCCGGGTGCTGCCCCATCACCCGCACCTTAGACACCAATTCCTCATCTCCCTCAAACTCAGAATTGACTTGCAAGCGAGGGCCACTAGCGTCCACATCCACAGCGTAAATAACGCTCGCCCGGTGTACCAAATCGCCCATTACCGTCTCTACCATAATCCGAAGACCGCCGGACACGATCACAAAATTTACCTTTTTCTCGTCCAAAAAATCCAGCAATTCCAACAATCCCGGCCGCATCAGCCTTCCCCTAGAAAATTCCACAATTTCCCCGTAACGTTCAGAGGGAATAGACTCTAGTAACTGCCGCACTCCCGATCGCAAACTCAGCCTTCTAGCGTATATTTCAGGCATCAGTTGAGACGACAGTTCCGGTGCGAAATGCTTGAGCATTGCGACAAAAGTTTCTTCAACAGTTATCGTCCCGTCAAAGTCGCAGAATACCACCCGTTGCTGATTGTTCGGGATTGAAGATTTTTGCTTGTCATCGGTCATTGTCAGTCGCACCTTTGGAGAACGGGAAAAATTTACACAATTCATCGTACACTGTCGAGCGAACGAGCGCGACGCCCGAAACTAATAGTGACGCGCTGTTTGGTGGCAATTTCCCGCAGAATTTTATGCAGATTCTTCGAGAGAATCTTCATCTTCCAGGGAATCTTCCAGGGAATCTTCCAGAGAATCTTCCAGAGAATCTTCCAGGGAATCTTCTAAGTCCTGCTGTTGGTTTTTTGTCTTTTGGGGGTTAGACTTAGCCGGCAAACAGATTAAATTATCATCCTCAGTATTAATCAAACCTTTCGATCGCAACTTACCCATCAAGCGCGTCACAGTCACCCGCGTCGAGCCGATCGCGCTGCCAATTTGAGCGTGAGTCAAGGCCCAAGGCAGCCGGTAGCCCCGAACCACATCCGGTTCGCCCTCACCTACGTAAGGTTCCCCGAACTCCTCAATCAACAAAGTGAGAAATCCCAACAGTCGGTCGATCGTCCGGCGCTGTCCCAAAGTGCTCAGCCAGAGAAGTTTCCGCTGGTGCTGGTAGCGAAACGCATCCAAAATTTCCCTACGAAAGTGAGGCCAATTATCCAAGTCGTGCCAGTACATCCACACTACGTGAGTTTGATCGGCATGAGCGTAAGCTTGGAGAGTAAACGGAGACTGAGCCACCAGTTCAAAGGGCTGACCGGCGCCAACGAAGCCCAAAAAAGCTTCTTCTGTAGTTTTATCAGCGGATTTTGACTTCGCCGCAGCAGCGCTAACTTGAGCGCTACCTACGAGCCGCACAGAACCTTTCTGGACTAAATACAGCAGTCCGGGTCTTGCCGGAATCCGCTCATCTTTGCTAAAAGTGCGGCAGCGGTAGTGTTCCTGGGCCCAGTCGATAATTCGCTGCCAAGTGATAAAAGGTCGATCGATACTCTCTACAGATGTGGAAGTTGATTGCATAAGTGAGGCTCTGGGATATATTTAATAGTGAGAAAAACAGCTTCTGCCAGCAGTGCGATACAAAGTGAGACAACCAACCCCCGATCGAGCTTGCACGCTTCTTAACTGTGCTGACTTTTCTGTGTTTTACCGAAACATTCAATGTAGCAAAAAATACATCAAAATGGTAGAGGTCAGCAAAAAATTTGTCGTAAATTATTATTATTTAGCAAAAAAATCGCTAAAAAGCGCATTAATTCGATGTAGCCCCGCTTGGGGAAGCCGATCAACTATCTCTGACCTCCGCAGTTTAACGTACAAGAACAGTGCAAGCGGTAACAGTGGATCATTGCTCTTACGGTAGGATGAGCTGATATGGATACAGCAAATATGGAGCAGTGCCCGGAAGTTACACTGAAGTGTTTCTTGCTTTCCAAGTTCCAAAGCGCGATCGCCCAGCAGGGAACACTGGCCCAAATTCCTTTAAATCTCATAGGTGGCACCATTCTCAATAACAGGCAAGATGCCTGTTCCACAAAGAGTGAATTGGATTGTGGGGTGGGCATTCTGTCCGCCCAAGATGCCTGTTCCACAAAGAGTGAATTTGATTGTGGGGTGGGCATCCTGCCCGCCCATAACAAGCTTATTGAGAATGCTGCAATATTTCCGTTAAATCGAAGTAAAGATAGCGCGCGGGTGCTGTATGTGTCTGCGATCGCCCTGAAATTGGCTAAAACTTGGCAGCAGACACCGCAGACAATTGCGGCACAGTTGGCAGAAACACTCGAACCGCTGTGCTACCCAGATTTCGCAGTTAAAGTCGCGCCGGCGGGAATTATTGAGATGGAGTTGACTGATGCAGGTTTAGCCGTCTGGTTGCAACGTTTAGCTCAAACGAACCTCCCAGTTCCAGAATCTAAAATATTATCTTCTGTTGTGTGTGCCGATCGACTGTTTCCCATTCAGTACAGCCACGCGCGCTGCTGTTCCCTGCTGCGAATGGCCCACCGCGATCGCATAATTTCGATCGCCCAGCCCGATGTGGCTACAGCGCCGCAAATTTGGTCGCTGGCGAGTCCAAATCCTATCCCTTGGATTGACGAGGGCGATCGACTGCGGTTAGTGCACCCAGCAGAACGCCGTTTAATATCCCAACTGTTAACAGTGCTAGACAATTTATATCCTAATATTCAGATAAACAAACTCGAAAAACCTGTCAATTATTTCAAATTAGCCCAGTGTTTGAGCGAAGCATTTCAGACTTTTTACAGTCAATGTCGAATTTGGGGAGAAGTTAAAATAGAACAGCCCAAACTAGCCCAATCCCGATTAGGTTTAATATTAGCAACTCAATCTTTGCTGCGATTTATCCTAGAAGAGTTATTGAACGCTCTGGCTCCTTTAGAACTTTGATTGGGTTCTCATTTTTACCAACCTTTATTCATACTAACAAGTAGGTCTCTGAGAGTTACCTTGACTTTTTCCATGTGAAAATGTCTCTATTTTATCGGGTTCACCCTGAAAAATCCCGTAACCTACTGGCGCATAGAAAATTCATAAAAACTTAGCTTTTTATTGATTAATTAATAATGCAATTAAGAATTATTCTCTAATTTGGGCACTCTTATTTTCTCTAATTTATTTAAGTAATCTTTCTTTTGGCTTTTGAGAGAAATGATTTTTAGCTTGCATCTCTAGGCTGTGTTCCTTAAAATACTTAACCTTATATTATACAATTAAGCTGCGTAGCAGCTCATCTATTGGCTATCCAGTATGCTCGAAACACAAGAAGATTACAGCTTAGTAGGAACGAATCCTCTCCCTCTTCAGGAAATCCAAGAGGATATAGCCATACCAGAGACGGTACTTCTGACCAATTCGCCTCTAAAACTTTCCAAACCTGAAACTCGGTCAAGCCTCAGAGCACTAACTTTGGAGAGTGTCTTCGCTACGCTTTTTTACAGCATCATCGGCGGTGCGTTGCTCAGTAATTTCTTGCTGGATTTAGGGGCTGGCCCAGTCGAAATTGGTATGCTCGCCTCCATTCCTCAACTGGTAAATCTGCTCCAACCCTTGGGAGCTTATATCGGAGACCGACTGCAGAGCCGCCACTGGTATTCCCTCTGGATTTTCGGAATGTCGCGACTGCTGTGGCTGATTCTCGTGCCAGCAATGTGGTTGGGAGGCTCATTTCATCTCGCTGGATCTCAGCTAGTGCAGTTGACATTGGCAATCATCTGGGTAACTCAAGTCTTAGAATCTTTGGGTCGTGCTTCCTTCTTGAGCTGGTTGGCGGTTTTAGTACCTCAGCGGTTGCGCGGGCGGTATTTTGGCTTTCGCAATAGTGCTGTCAGCTTGACGAATCTCATTGGTGTGCCGTTGCTGGCTCTAGTGGTATCGAACTGGCCCGGTGGAAGGCTCCAAGGTTACAGTGCCATCTTGGTTTTAGGAATTGTGCTTGGCATCATCAGTCTAGGTTTTCAGTTCTTTATGAGCGATGTGAACCCAAAGCTTGTACACGTCACGCATTTAGATACAGGCGAAAAATCATCCATAGGGACAATTTTTAGCTTTCTCAAGGAACCCAATTTTTTAAAGTTTTTGCTTTACTCTGCTCTATGGAGCTTTGCCGTTAACATCAGCGCTCCCTTCTTTAACCTCTATCTGCTGGATAACCTAAGTATAGATGTGAGTGTGGTAACGCTCTACAACAGCTTAGGAGCGGGTGCTAACTTACTGCTGCTGGTTTTTTGGGGCAAACTGGCTGACCGGGTTGGGAATCGCCCGATCATGATAGTAGTGGGAATCTTGGTGGCTCTGACCCCTCTGCTCTGGCTAGAAGCTGGAACGGCTCCAATTTTTATATGGGTGTGGTTCCCGCTGTTGCACATCATCGGCGGTGCAACGTGGGCGGCGATCGACCTGTGCAGTGGTAATTTGATGATGTCTGTGACACCACTGTTGAATCAGTCGATATACTTTGCGATCGCCGCGGCGGTTCCTGGTGTCGCTGGGGCAATCGGAATCACCCTTGGTGGCTTTATCGCCACTTTGACCAATCTCGGTGGCTTGCCAGGGGTGTTTGCCCTCTCAGCCGTCTTACGAGTGGCGGCTCTCCTGCCCTTGGTTTTTGTTCGCGAGCAGCGTTCTGTGTCTTTGGGTAAGTTTTGGCTGCTCTTGTTGCCAGCTTGGTGGAGAAAAGTGCCAATTGAACCGGGAAATATCAGGTTTCAACCATTAATAGTTGAACAGTTGGACTCTGGGCCTGAAAGCTCAGGCGATCGCTCTTCAACTCTTGATTGATTGTAGTCCGACAATAATTCATAAAAGAGTTGATTAACCACTTTTAAAGTGTTAAAATACTCATCAGATCCTCTAAGATGTGACGGTTGTTGGGTCGCTTTTTTTCAGAAATATAAAGTCTGGCAACTCGGGATAAGTTTTGTATAGTATCTAATTATTTTTGGGTGCGTTCAACATTTATTACGAGGTCGATCGAGCTTTGAGGAAAGATCGCCAATTCTCCCGCTCGTCGATCGCCAGTTATCCCGCTCGTTGATCACTTCTGGAACGACGCTGCTCAATTTCATCACTTGACGATCGGCTGTTATCAGTTTTTTGAGGATACATCTCATGGTCACACTACCACCTATAGCCTCACCCGATCGTCAAATTCATCGATGACTATCCCAATATACGGCCTGCATCTAGTTTAAGGCGTTGCAGGCGAGAGTTGATTTTTTGCAGGTTTGGCGATCGGCAGGGTTACTGTAAATATACTGCCGACGCCTTCTTCACTGATCAAAGTAATTTCGCCACCGTGCAAGTCCACGCATTTTTTAACAATGCTCAGCCCCAGTCCAGTACCGGGAATTCGACCGACATTTTTAGCCCGGTAAAATGAATCAAACAACCGTTCTTGGTCGGCGGCAGGTATGCCAATTCCTGCATCCTGTACCGAAAAAACAGCCTCAGTTTCAGTAACTTTTAATTCAAAGATTACTTCGGTATTTGGGGGAGAATACTTAATAGCATTTGACAGCAAATTGCCCAGAATGCGCCGGAGCAAGCTTACCTCCAAACACGCCATCGCGGATGGATGCTTATTTATAAAAATTAGCGTCACCCGATCATTTTCAGGTTTCAACTTCAGGCTGTTCTGAAATTCCCCTACTAACTCATTACAAAACTTTGCTAAGTCTATCGGTAGCAAGGAAAACCCGGTTTTTCCTGACTCAACACGCCCCAGCAGCAGAACATCATCTAATAACAGATCGATGCCTTTGGCGGCGGCTTGAGTTTTGTCTAGAAGTTCTTCTGTTTTCTCCTCTGTTAATGTCAATTTGTACTTTTTAAGAAGTTGTGTAGTGCCGATAATAAAATTCAAAGGATTGCGAACGTCGTGGGCAATCATGTACAGCAAAGATGTTTTCATCTCGTTGAGTTCCTGGGCTGTTTGCAGAGTGCGATCGAGTTGGTCGTGAGACAATTTGAGAGTTAAAGACAACTGGCGCGATCGCAGCAAAATCTCCACCCGCGCTTGCAATTCGATCTTCTCGATCGGAGCGATAATCAAATCGTCAATACTTTGCCAAATAAACTGCGTTGCCATCCCTACATCCGAACGTGATGTAATCAAAAGAAAAGGCAAGCATACCGGGTGCTCTGCCTCTTTTTGGGCGGCCACCCATTGCCAATGGCGTTTCAGGGCAATACCGTCAATTATCGCCAGGTCAAAAGATTGATTAAAGGGTAAAAAATCATCACTATTTTCGGTTGAGTTTGGCAGCACTACCTCATAATAAACTGCTAGCCATTCTAATAACAAGCGGCGATTTTCTTTCTGTTCGACAAGCAATAAAATGTTACTCACGCAGGTTCTCCTAGCAAGCTGTGAACAATTCCCAGCAAATCTCTAACGATCAAAGGTTTTACCAACATATTCCGAGCACCGTGGCAGAGGCTTTCGTGCTGAATAGCAGCGCTTTGTTTGGGCGAGAGTATCAGAAAAGGGATTTGGTGATTTCGCAGTTGTTCGCAGCACTCCCAAATCCGGCGATCGAAACCAGAAATATCTACTAAAGCCATCCCGATCCTAGCAGGCTGACTGATAGCTTGTGCAACCTCTTCAAAGTTATAAGCCGCGATCATCTGGTATCCTTCTTTATTGAGAAATTGTGCTAATAGTTCCAAGTTTCGCTGATTGCGGTCTACGGCTAAAATTATTGAAGTGCCAGTCATTTATCAGCTTCCTGTGAATACGGGTTATAACCATTTTAGATTTTAGATTTTAGATTTTAGATTTTAGAAGGGGGAGTGACTGATTGGGAGCATCTCATATTTGTAAAAACACTTCTTCTTCCTGCTTCCTTCTGACTCTTTCCTCCTGACTCCTGACTCCTGGCTCCTAACTCCAATTTTGGGCTTGGCTGCTTTCATTGAGATGCTCCCGACTGATTATATATGGGTTGGGATGTGGTCTAAAGTTGGATTCTTTTTTTATCTGGTATTAGCTTACTTTCCGGCGAGGGATTACATTGGTTTTCAGTTGAGTGAAGTACAGATGATCTGACACGGGACACGGCCCCGCGCCCTGTCCCCATACTGTATTTCATAGAAGCGAAAACTGCTATAAAAGTCGAAAAATACACAAATTTACCAATATATTTAAGTTTTCCAGAACTTAGGCGAGTGGTGAGGTGCGCGGTGCGCGCACTAAAGCTAGTGGTGAGGTGCCCCCCTACTAATTAGTAGATTCACGGCTCCCAAATTAGCTGCAATTGCCCCAAAACAGCAGCACAAATCCCGATTCAATCTTCATCTACTCCCCCCTCAATCCACACCGGCGCCGAACTCAAAATGCCGCGCAGCCCCCCTATCGGTTTGCTGACTTTGATGCCGTAGCGAGTAATCTGGAGTTCTCGCAGAGTTCTCTCGAAATTGCTGACTCGTTTTTTAATTACTCCGATCGCCTTGCGGATTTCTGTCCTATTCTCCAGTTGGCGTTCCAGATAGCGTATAAACAGAAGATTATCCGCCAAATAGCTAATCCCGATCTCGGTCAGCCGAAAATCTCCGCTAATGGCTTCTATCTCATTAATCAAGATAACGGTGACTCCCATATTCTTGAGATACTTGCACAAAGCGTGCAAATTGTGCACCAAATCTTGCCCCTGCATCGAAAGCTGATAGCCAGAAATACCGTCAATCATCACAATCCGCGTCTTTTCCTGCTCTACCTCCTGGCGTACCATACAGGCAAACTGATCCGGCGAGTACAGCAGAGGTTCCACGGGTATCACGGAAAGACTTCCTTGCCCCATCATCGCCCCAACCGGGATGTTAACTGATTCGCAGCGGCGCTGCAGAGTTGAAGTTGACTCCTCAAAAATGTAAACTACCGATCGCTCCCCCCTTCCTGCTGCTTCCTTCATAAACTGAATGCCCACCGTCGTTTTACCAACGCCGCTAGGCCCGGTAATCACCGTCACTGTCCCCCGTTCCAGTCCCCCGTGCAGTAGTTCGTCAATTTCTGGAACCCCAGAAGAAATTGCTTCAGCAACAAAATCCTGTTGATAGTTGTCCGGTAGCAGTCGCGGAAATACCTCCATACCAGCCTGAGTCAGGCGCAGCGAATGGCGGCCGCTGCGGAAGTTGGAGCCTCGCAGCTTGGTGACAGACAGGGCGCGTCCTTCTTTCAATAGTTCTAAATAAATTACTCCGTCGCTGATGAATTGCAAATCGTCGTCGGGAGCACTTGATGTGCCTTCGGAGGTAAACACCACCGTCGCCCCCCCTTCCACCAAAAACCGCAGAAAAGACAGAACTTGCTTGCGAAACTGAAACTCATCCGCAGCTAAGTAGCGAAATTGAGTGATTGCGTCCAAAAACACCCGTTGTGGCTTGACAGCTTGGACTCGCTCAATAATCTTTTGTGTAGTCGGTTCTCGCTCAACCTCGGAGGGGGAGAAAATGTCATAAGTCTGAACTTCTGTAAAAAATTCTGACGATGGGCTCAAATCCAGGAACGCCATCGCTTCCATATCAAAACCGAGACTTGTGGCATTGGCCCGCAATTGCGCTTCGGGTTCTCCTAAAGTAATAAACAGGGGCGTTTCTCCCACAGCCACACCTGCTGCCAAAAAGTGAAAGCCCAGTGTAGTCTTGCCAGTACCCGGGCCGCCGCGCACCAAATAAGAGCGTTGAGGAATTAGGCCACCGCCAATCACTTCGTTGAGACCGGTAATTCCCAGAGAAATTCGGTTTTGAGACATTTGTTTTTTCATGTTTTGAATATCGGCCCCGTATTAATATTTAATGGTTTTAGGCAGTGTTTTGATAATTTTTCTTACCGGGCGTCTGATAACCTTCATGAAATCTTTTTCTACCGAAAATTACGTAAGCACACAAGAATTAGAAAGTATTGTCGGGACTGCTGGCATCTGTCGCTGGCAAGATACAGAGCCATGTTGGCAAGAACGGGTAGAAAAAGCAGTTGCCCCCGACACGAAAATAGATTGTACCGTTTACCCGAATACTCAGGAAGAACTGGCGGCTGTCATTGCTTGGGCTGGGCAAACTCGCTGTGCAGTCTTGCCTTGTGGCAGTGGCAGCAAACTTGATTGGGGCGGTTTAGTAAAATTAGACTCCGATCCCCCCCAGCCCCCCTTAACAAGGGGGGAGCAAGATGTTGTCAAAGTGGGTCTTTTGAAGGGGGATTTAGGGGTATCTCCTGATGCAGCCGGGCTTGTGGCTGTCAGCACTTCGCGCCTCAATCGACTTGTACAGCACGCTGTGGGCGATTTAACCGTGACTGCGGAAGCGGGGATGAAGTTTGCGGATTTGCAGCAAATTTTAGCAGCAGCAGGTCAATTTTTGCCGATCGACCCAGCATATCCGCAACAGGCAACTTTGGGCGGCATTGTCGCTACTGCTGATGCGGGTTCCTTGCGGCATCGCTATCGCGGGGTGCGCGATTTGCTATTGGGAATTACCTTTGTGCGATCGGACGGTAAAATTGCGGTAGCCGGAGGTCGAGTTGTTAAAAATGTCGCCGGTTACGACTTGATGAAACTGTTTACTGGTGCTTACGGCACTTTGGGCGTCATCAGTCAAGTAACTTTCCGAGTTTATCCGCTGCCTGAATCCTCGGGAACCGTAGTGCTGACAGGGGAAATTAATGCTTTGTCCCAAACGGCTCAAATCTTATTATCCTCTGCTTTGACTCCGACAGCCGTTGATTTGGTGTCACCTGATTTAGTAGCACAATTAGGCTTAGGAAAGGGCACGGGATTAATCGTCAGATTTCAAAGTATCGCAGAAAGTGTTAAACAACAATCAGCCCGCTTGCTGGAAGTTGGCGAAAAGTTTGGTTTGCAAGGCGCTAGCTGCTGGGAGAATGATGAGCATCAGTTATGGCAAAGATTGCCAGAAACAATGTGGGATTCTGGCACAAAATCGGCAATTATTTGCAAAATAGGAATCAGACCGTCGGAAGCTGTAACGGCCCTTAACGAATTGCCGGTACAGGACGCTTGGATTCATGCAGGCAGCGGTTTGGGGGTTTTGCGGTTTGAGAAGGCGACGGCCCAAACGCTGTTGCAGGTACGCAGGGGGTGCGAAGCGAAAGGCGGTTTTCTGACTGTTTTAGCAGCGCCGACCGACATCAAGCAACAGTTAGATGTTTGGGGCTATACTGGAAGTGCGATCGCTTTAATGCAGCGGATTAAACAGCAGTTTGACCCGGAAAATCTTTTGAGTCCACATCGTTTTATCAGCGGTATTTAGTTTAAATTTTGTAGTAAGGAGTTCAGTTTTTATTGAATTCCGGTCTAAATCATTAGAGCTCTGGAGTAATTCTTCTGGAACAGGCATCCTGCCTGTTCAATACTGGCTTGGCGGGAGATGTCTATTTGTGAATTAGATTTGTTTTTAACAAACCGCGAAGGCGCGAAGGAAGAGAAAAGAAGAGAAGAGAAGTTTTTGTTGGCTTGATGGATTTAGGCTGGCAATTTGAAAGGACTAAAGTCCTTACTACGAACCAAAACAATTAGGTAATATATTATGCAAACTTCAGAAAAATCTCAAGTTCCCAGCGACGATTTAAGACCTGCCAAAGAAAGCAATTTTCTAGCACAAAATCCCCACTTAGAAACCCTCGAAATCCCAGGTTTCGACGCCAACAATCCGCCCGATCCGAAATTAATCGATACTTGCGTGCACTGCGGGTTTTGCTTGTCAACTTGTCCGAGTTATCGCGTACTTGGCAAAGAAATGGATTCGCCCAGAGGCCGCATTTATTTAATGGATGCAATTAACGAAGGCGACGCACCTTTAAACGAAGCAACCTCACAGCATTTCGATACTTGTTTGGGCTGTTTGGCCTGCGTAACAGCTTGTCCGTCTGGAGTTCAATACGACAAATTAATTTCCGCAACTCGCCACCAAGTTACTAGAAATCAGCCACGCACTTTTTCGGACAATGTAATTCGTACTCTGATTTTTAATCTCTTCCCTTATCCTCACAGATTGCGGCCTTTGCTTGTACCGCTGTTTATTTATCAAAAATTAGGACTGCCAAAACTTGTCCGCAAAACAGGCTTGCTGAAAAAAGTATTTCCCCGCTTGGCGGCGATGGAATCAATTTTGCCGAAAGTTACTGTCGATTCTTTCCGGGATAATTTACCAGAGGTAATTCCGGCACAAGGGGAGAAACGCTATCGAGTCGGCATGATTTTAGGCTGCGTGCAGCGGCTGTTATTTTCGCCAGTGAACGAGGCTACGGTGCGAGTTTTGACGGCTAACGGTTGCGAGGTGGTGGTTCCTAAAAGTCAGGGATGCTGTGCTGCTTTGCCGGAACACCAAGGCCAAGCGGAACAGGCGAAAGCTTTGGCGAGACAAATGATTGATAGCTTTGAAAATACTGGCGTTGATTTTGTGATTATCAACGCTGCTGGGTGTGGCCATACTTTGAAAGAATACGGTCATATTTTAGCAGATGACCCGCAATATCGGGAAAAAGCTGAGAAATTTGCTGCTAATGTTAAGGACGTGCAAGAGTTTTTGGCAAGTGCGGGAATTACGGCGAAACTCAATCCTTTGATTGATGGAGATTTGACAATTGTTTATCAGGATGCTTGTCATTTGTTGCACGGGCAAAAGATTAGTTTGCAGCCGCGTCTGTTGCTGCAACAAATTCCGGGAGTGAAGTTAAAAGAACCTGTGGATGCGGCTTTGTGCTGCGGGAGTGCGGGGGTTTATAATATGCTTCAGCCGTATATTGCTGATGAATTGGGAGTGCAAAAGGTGGAGAATTTGCTGAATACTGGGGCGGAGTTGATTGCTTCTTCTAATCCGGGTTGTTCTTTGCAAATTAAGAAGCATTTGGAGTTGCAGGGAAAGGAAGTTACTTTAATGCACCCAATTGAGCTTTTGGATTATTCGATTCGCGGGGTGAAGTTGCAGAGGAAGTAGTTGGGTAGGGCGGGCGGTGTCCGCCCTATTTTCGATGTGCTTTTTTGTGAATGAGATTTTTTACCGCAGAGGGCGCAGAGGGCGCAGAGGAAGAGAGGGGGAGAAAGAGGAATAGGCTATTGGCTTGAGAAAGCACGCGCGGCGTAGCTATCCCGTAGGGAATCGCGCTTCTAACCCTTCCCAAACAGCTAAAATTAAATTCAACAGTCTTTCACCCCGGACAACTGTTATGGTAACTCAAATCCCATCCCCTACTCAGCAAGAAGTTATTTACCCCGACAGCGACGGCTTACCAATGGCAAATAATACTGACCAATTTCGCTGGATTCTCGTCATCGAACAAAATTTAGAATGGATGTATGCTAATGACGAGAAGGTATTCGTAGCGGGTGATTTGTTTTGGTATCCAATCGAGGGAAGACCGAATATTGTTAATGCCCCCGACGTGATGGTTGCGTTCGGCACACCGAAAGGGAGACGCGGTTCTTACCAGCAGTGGAATGAGTCAGGAATTGCACCGCAAGTTGTGTTTGAAATTCTCTCTCCTGGCAACACGCAGGATGAAATGGAGAAGAAGTTGCTATTTTACGATCGCCACGGAGTTGAAGAATATTACATTTACAATCCTAGCAATAACCAACTGAGAGGGTGGCTGCGGGGAGAAGACGGGTTAGATGCGATCGCATTAATGGAAAATTGGGCGAGTCCTAGATTGGGAATTTGCTTCGATTTATCGGGTTCTCAATTGCAAATTTATCGACCGGATGGAACGAGGTTTTTCTCCTACGTTGAGATTTGTCAACTGTTAGAGGAAGAACGCCAGCAAACAGCACAAGAACGCCAGCGGGCAGAACTTGCAGAAACCAGTTTAGAAGAAGAACGCCAGCGGGCAGAACTTGCAGAAACTGCTTTAGAAGAGGAACGGCGCCGAGGGCAGATTTTGGTGGAACGGTTGCGAGAAATGGGAATTAACCCAGACGAATTAACTTAGAAATTGGGGTGTTTTTGGTTGGATGAAAAAGCACGCGCGGCGTAGCTATCCCGCAGAGAATCGCACTTTTTAGTTTCCGAAACAGCTAAAATTAAATTCAACAGTCCTTAACCCCGGACAACAGTTATGGTAACTCAACTCAAATCCCCTCAAAAATCTGATGTAATTTACCCCGACAGCGACGGCCAACCAATGTCTGACAATACCAAACAATTTCGCTGGATACTCATCATCCAACAAAATTTAGCTTGGCTATTTGCCGATGACCCGAATGTATTTGTCGCGGGGGATTTGCTGTGGTATCCCGTCGAAGGAGATAACAAGATTCGCGTCGGCCCGGATGTGATGGTAGTCTTTGGCAGACCGAAAGGAGATAGGGGTTCTTACAAGCAGTGGGAAGAAGAAAATATCGCGCCCCAAGTAGTGTTTGAAATTCTTTCTCCCGGTAACAGGCTAACAGAAATGAATAAAAAACAGGTATTTTACGATCGCCACGGGGTAGAGGAATATTACCTGTACGACCCGGAACGCAACGATTTTAGCGGTTGGATGCGTTCAGAGGGGCGTTTGGACGTAATTGATGCGATCGAAAATTGGGTCAGTCCCCGACTGGGAATTCGCTTTGATTTGTCGGGTGAAGAGTTGCAAATTTATCGCCCTGATGGCGAACCGTTTACAAGTTATGAGGAGGTTTCTCGCAGCTTGGAACAAGCCGAACAGCGGGCAGAACAAGAACGACTGCGGGCAGAACAAGCCGAACAGCGGGCTGCTTTACTGGCAGAAAGACTGCGAGCGATGGGAATTGACCCGGAACAATTGTAAACTAGATGGGGGAAAAGAGCGATCGCACTTTTAAATTTTAGCAAAAGTGCGATCGGCATAATAACTAATGACTAATGACTAATGACTAATGACTAATGACTAATGACTATTTCCCCTCTTCTAAGCTCAAAAAATGCACCTGTCCCGAAGCTTCCGCCACTACGATGGTCACCCCATCAGGTGCAATAGCGCAAGCTTTCAAAGCACTATCTCCCCTGAAACTAGCAATTAATTCTCGACTTAACAAATCCCAAACTTTGAGAGTATTATCGTCCGAAACAGAAATTGCCTTGGTTCCCATAGTCGCCACAGATGTTACCGCATCAGCATGACCTGCCAAAGTAAAAACTTCTTTTCTACTTGACAAATCCCAAACTTTCAAATTGGGTTCCCGCCCCCCCGAAATCGCCCATTTGCCATCGGCCGTAACCGCCACAGCATTCACAAAACTCTCATGACCTTTGAGAGTGAAAAGTAGATTTTTGACGGCTAAATTCCATAAATATGCGAAAATATTCTTTTCTTTTCCCAAACTCCAAATTTTCAGAGTTTTGTCGCCGGAAGCCGAAATAATCCGCTTGCTGTCGGGAGTAACGGTCACAGCTTTTATCCCGTCCTCATGACCTGAAAAAGTAAAAAGTTCCTCTCCTGTTTCTAGATTCCAAACTTTAATAGTTTTGTCTCCCGAACCGGAAATCGCCATCGTTCCGTCCGCAGTGACTGCCACAGAATTTACCCAGTCTGTATGACCCGTGAAAGTAAAGATTTCTTGTCCGGTTTCTAGATTCCAAACTTTCACAGTTTTGTCACCGGAACCCGAAACTACTCGCTTGCTATCCGGTGTTATTGCGATCGCTTTTACCCAATCTTTATGACCGGGAATAGTAAAAATTTCCTGTCCGTTTTTGAGATTCCAGACTTTAATGCTGTTGTCTCCTGAACCGGAAATCGCTTTCGTACCGTCCGCCGTCACTGCTACAGCATTTACCCAGTCATCGTGACCTGCAAATGATAAATTTTCTTTGCCTATTTCTAAGTGCCAAACTTTGAGAGTTTTGTCAGAGGAACCAGAAACTATCCGCTGGCCATCGGGGGTAACAGCCACAGCATTCACTGGGGCGATGTGATTGGTAAAAGTGAAAAGTTCTTCTTTTGTTTCCAGATTCCAAACTTTCAGCGTTTTGTCGCCGGAAGCCGAAATTATTCGTTTGCCGTCGGGGCTGACTGCCACAGCTTGAACGAAACTGCTGTGTTTTCCTAAAGTGAAAAGTTGCTTTATTTCAGACAAACTCCAAACTTGAACAGTTCCGTCGTAACTGCCGGAAATTATGAGTTCGCCGTCGGGAGTAACTGCTACACTTTTTACCCAGTCTTCATGACCCGTGAGAGTAAAAAGTTCTCTTCCGGTTTCTAGGTTCCAGACTTTCATGCTGTTGTCTCCCGACCCGGAAATTAACCGTTTGCTATCAGGAGTTACTGCTACCGACTGGACAAAACTGCTATGACCTTTGAAGTTAAAAATTACTTCCCTACTTGTCAAATCCCAAACTTTAATACTGCCATCCCAAGAACCTGAAATTACTCGCTTGCCGTCGGGAGTTACTGCTACTGCTTCTACGGCAAAAGTATCGCCTGCAAAGGTAAAGATTTCTGTCCCAGTTTCTAAATCCCAAATTTTAATGGTATTGTCCCAAGAACCGGAAATTACTTTAGTACCGTCGGGGGTGACAGCTACAGCATTGACGTAGGTAAGATGACCTTTGAGGGTGGAAAGTTCTTCTCCTGTTTCTAAGTGCCAAATTTTGAGATTGTGGTCGGAGGAAGCAGAAATGGCCCGCTTACCGTCGGGGGTGATTGCTACAGCTTGTACCCAATCTGTATGTCCGGTGAGGGTGCGTAGCAATCTCCCGCCAGGAGGGGTAAAACTGGGCGTTAGCGGTCGCAGCCAGGGGGTTGTTTGGTGTTGTGCCTGTGCTAGCAGTGCTTGATTTTCTGGACTTTCAAAGCACATCAAGCGGGCAATTAGTTGGGTGGGTAGTTGGGTTTTATCTGTGGCTAGAATGTGGGCAGACAGCCGAATTGCTTCTTGGATTAATTTGAGTTGTTCGGCTTTTTGGTCTGAAATTATAATATCGGGACTTGTTGCTAAATCGTAATCTTCTATTAGTGCTTGTACTCCGGATGTGGACAGCTTGGCTTCAATAAAATTGTAATCTGTTAGTAAGCTGTATAATTTTTCGGAGTCTGAAGTCGCTGCTAACTGACTGGGCAATATTCCCAGGTAGTGCGTCTGTTCTGCAGGCTGCATTTTATCCAGCCCTTGTGTAAACTCGCTCATAAATTTACGGATGTCTTTTTTAAATGTATACGATCGCTAGCTGCACCCTACCGAAAAGCCGATCGAGAATCTTTTCTCTTGACTTAGCATGACATATTTGAATGCTATGTGCTACGGGCTTGCTGTCCTCGGTTTGGTGATGGTTTGATGAATTGCTGGTTTTTTAGTCGAAGTCTGCTTTGAGAATTTTCAAGCAGTGCGATTACAATAAATCGCCGCCAATATAATTCAACTCAACAACGCCCAATTTACCGATCGATCGACAAAAGCTCACATATATCGTTGTTTTTCTTAGCATAGCTGGTATTTGGGCGACGATAGTCGATCGATCAACACTGTCAAACTTAATAATTTTTAGGTATCGCAATCCTTATTTAAAGTGCGAAAAAGACTTTTTATAACGAAACATGATGGCGGATGCTCTAATTTTCTGTCAAGTCGGCCGCATCAGCGAGGCAGATGTCCCCCTGGTTGGGTTTGCTACCTCAACGGCATCTGCAATTTGTTTCACCCAAAGCTCTCAGAAAGCTTTGCAGGTGCGCCCCCTTCCTCTAAAATATAGAAAACGACTTGCACTCTTAAACCGGGTTTCTAGACAAAATCATTGGTTTGACCGCTAGGTACGCAGGAAGAAAGCGGCTTTCTGACTCCATAGCGCGCAAGTCACGATCGCAAATAAAGCACTATTGAGTTTAGAGACAAATTTCATGGATGTTATCGAGTTTTTCGAGTTAAGTGCAGGCAAATGGTTTTCCCAGCGTACCGTACACAATCTCAATTCTGGGGAATTGCAGGCCGGTAAATCTGACCTCAAAATAGAAATACTGACAGCGAGCGATGCAGATGTCGTCAAACTTTGCCAACAACACTCGATTAACCCGGCTTCAACTGGGCTAACTAGCGTTCGGATTAGTTGGGACGGTGTTCCCGATCGCGACAAACCTAAACAAATCGGTTCTACAATATTAGCGATAGTCCCAAATCCCGACAATCCCAGCGAAGGCAAAGTCTTGCAAGATAAGGGTAACAGTCGCTACGTGATGGGCGACGACGTACTGACATTGATTACAGAATCAGACACCCTCCATGCAGAAGAAAGGCTGTGGTATCTCATGCCTAACTTGCGACTGCGGACGAGCGTTGTTAAGCAAGCTAACGGTACCGAACAAGCATCTTTTTGTTCGGAAATTCGGATGGGAGTCAGTCCCAAAACTGAAGAGTGACAAATAACTCTCTAGTTCTCAAAGTTTACACCCTATTTCTGCTTTCTCCCTTCTTTCTTCGGCCTTCTCGGGCAATGGCTTTTAACTTGGTATGAAAATCTGTGTGTTTGACAACTGGGAAGGATTTGGCCACAGGTTTATCCTCTAATTTTTGCTCGGCTTCGGCTCGATCGGCGAGGGCGGTAACAGCCACATCTTCATATACTACAAATTCTGTATTTTCTTTTGTGCGATCGTCGGTTGCGGACAATTTGGCTGGTTCCTCGGCATCTGTGTTTGGGACTTCTGCATGAAGCGCCACATCAAGTTGCGCCTCTGACGGCCCATGCAAATCTAACTCTGCGACAGTTACTTCCGATTCCGGGTTCGATAAAACTATATCTTCCGGTGGTAGTTGAGTAGCACTTTCCCAGTTTAAATTTTGAGGAAAATTATTGCAGACCAAGCGTTCAAACTCGCGATTGAAATGATAGAGAGGTTGACCTATCCGATGCCACATACTCAATAGCTGTCCCACAGAAACAGCCTTATAGCGGCCTTGATAAAGCGCTTCAACCACTGCTAAACGCAGCCAATAGCCGGGATACTTGGTCAGCCATTCACCCGCCAATTTCTCGGCTTTTTTGCCACCTAGGTCAAAACCGTAGTGAACCAGCAGAGCCGCTGCTTGTGCAGATATTGCGGTCACTTCTGTCATTTGTTGTCTGTTGACTGTTGACTGTTATCTGTTGACTGTTGTCTGTTGACTGTTGTCTGTTGACTGTTGACTGTTGACTGTTGACTGTTGACTGTTGTCTTTTGGTTCTAATTACCCAATTACCAATTCCCAATTCGCCATGCCCAATGACCAATGCCCAATTAGCCCATTGAATTAATCGGATAAACGCACGCCTCCTTCTACAGTTCGCGCGTCCCCGGAAAAAGGTTCGGGAGTCCCATTCCAGTTGAAGTCGCTAACTCTAAAAGTCAGGCTGCCGACTTGACGCTCAGGGTTAAAACGCAAAATGATTGCGTAGCTGCGGCGGCTGTATTCTACAGTGTAATTCGTACTGATTGGTTCCCCGCTTTCTAAATTAATAGCACTTTGAAATCCGACTCGAAAGCCTCCGTAAACTTGCTGGACAAGCCCAAAAGACAAAACTCTCAAATCTACTAAGCGATCGAATAAAAACGGCGAGATACCGTCGCGCCCCACCTGGGTATAAGTCACGTTAAACCCAGTGTAATCGAGGAAAGGGCGGGAGAAATGACCGAACTGCCCTTGAATGCCGACACTGCCGGCGAGGGAATTTTGTCTGTCGCCACTGCTGTAATAAGTGCCAACTCCCCGGAGTCCCAAGGCCAGTTGCAAGAAAGGAACCACCGGCGTCCGCGTATACCTCAAACCCTGGGTGGGAGTGCGGGGCAGCGGTTCGCCCTCCCAGAGGTTGAAGCCGCGGCTTACGGCGAAGCTGACTTGGGAACGCCCCAGATCGACGCGGTTGTTTTCCCGCACTGGTTCGAGCAAGTCTGCTCGATCGGTGTCAGCATTGATAAATTGATACCCAGCTTGGTAGCTGAGATTGATGCCAGTGCCTCCGAGTGGGATGACTGGGGAAGTGAGGACTGCCCCGAGGCTGCTCTGCACGGTTTGATAGCCCAGAGAACCGTTAAACAGTCGATCGCGATAACTGTATTCTGCTGCCAGAGTGTGAGTGCCGATCAACTGTCGCAGGCGCAAATTGCCCCTAAAGCTGTCTTCCGGCAAGTTCGGGAAATTCTCAAAACTCAGAAATATGGCCGATCCGTCCAGCCTCGTGCGCGGGCCCAGACTAGCGCCCAACCTTGCTTTCAGCCCGTAGCTGTCGGGAGAAAACGGATTACCGCCGTGCTCTGCCACAACCCGCTGCAGGTATATTTGTGGCGTCAGAGTCAGCCGCACCGGCCCGTTTTGCAACACCTCAAAACCGCACTCGGCATACAAACCCCCTCTTTCGCCCCCGTCGTAGCCAAAAGTCAAACACGGGCCGCTCTGCTGCCGGCTGTCAAACACTTGCCTGCGGGGATACACGGGTATTTTCACGCGGTTGTCGAACACCAAGCGGGGTTTAGTTGTGACTAATTCCTCTGCCGTGGGCGAAATCCTTCTAATCGTCGCCGTCCGGGCCCTGTATTCAAATTCCGGCGGGGAAAACGGGTCGTTAGTAATCCGAATGTTGGTTGCTACCCTCGCGCCGTCTGGCAGCAGTTCGATGCGTTCTGCTTCAAAGCGGACGCGGTTGACGGCGCCGGTCACTCGGGGGGCTGCTAGCTGTCCGCCACCGCCGAGAGTCACTGTAGCAGCGCCGGGGGATTTGACTCCGCGCAGGGGCTGCTGGCTGGTAATTCGATCGCTCAGCGGCTGTTCAAGAATCGTTCCAGCACTAATATCTGTCGGCAGTGTGGGGGTCAATTCGCTACCTGCTGCAGGCAGGAATATTTCGCCGCTGGCTTGTTCGACTGCGCCGCTGTTGAGGCCGAGATTGAACTCCATCCGCTGGCCGCGCACTACTTGTTGGCCGCGGGTATAGGCGACATTGCCGGATGCTACCACTTGGCGGGTGACTAAGTTGACGATCGCTCGATCGGCATCAATCACAGTTTGCCGGAACCGCACAACAACATTACCAACCGCCGTCACAATTTGCTGCTTGTCGTCGAATTCTTGGCTGTCGGCCTTAACTTCAATAATATCGGCCGGACTCACCGGAAAAGGCACCGTCCGCTGAGAAGGTGCGGTGCGGACTCCCGGCGCGGCTGGTTTAGGTTTCGGTGTCGGCGCAGGGGGCGTGCTGGGTGCGGGGGCCGGGCTGGGTGCGGGAATGTCGAACTGCTGTTGCCCGCTTGGTGCTGGTTCTGGCGCGGCTTCTGGAACGGGAATCTCCGCAGGTTCGGGAGGATTATCTTCTAACTGCCGGCCTTGGGCCTGATACCAACTTTCCTGCTTTCCGACAACATTTCTCTCCTGTTGTTTCTGCGCCTCTGCGGTTCGTTTTCGATTGCGAATCGCAACGGCATTTTCTACCGAGCCCAATTGGTAAGCAGTAAACGAGGAATCTTTCGGAGTTTCCGCAGTTTCGGCTTCTCCCACAGGAGCCCGACGCTGAAATCCCACCACTGCGTCGCCGCTTTCCACTGCTGCTAGGGGGTCGGCGATTTCTAGAGGCTGGTCGGTGGCTGCGGTGGTGTCGAGGAGTGCTGCTGCGGATTCTGCTGGGGCCGGTGGCTGCGGTGGCTGAACGATATCTGGGCTGGGTTCCGGTATTTCTGCGAGGTTGCTGGGGGTGTCTCCATCGCCGGCCGCCACAGTGAGGGCGACTTTTTTTGGCTTGGCGATGTAGATGAGGGCAGAGGGTTCTGGTGGCGGTACCGGATAGGGCATAGTTACAATAGGTAAGTCATCCGATTTTAGATTTTAGATTTTAGATTTTATAGGGTGCAAATTATTGAAAATTTTGCATCTAATAAGGCAACTGTTTAAACATTCATCTGATATCTAAAATTTGCAGTGGCTTTGGCGCGCCGGAATATGGCTGCTTTCAGAACTTGCTTTCGCCACAAGATAACCTCGCTGCTGGTGCGAGGTCAAGTTTTGTTCAACTAATTTTTGCTGGTTTGTCGGCTGTTGCAGGGGCTGCGGTGACGCGCCCCCAGCAAGTGGCCGGGATAAATTGTTTATTCCATGTCTCTGCGGTTGGGGTTCCGGGCCGGGTCATTGGACAAAAATCCAAATATGAACAGGGAAACAAAAAATAAAACAACTACATTAACTACGATTTTGAGGGTTAGCACTGTGGGAGTCTCCAAAGATGGCATAATACTGAGCTGATTTGCTGCTGTTGCGGCAACTTTTTTATCATAAGCTAAAGATTAGTCAATTTTATCTTTGCTTTTGAGGATTTTTGGCAAGTTGATTTTTGCCCAATTCCATAGTTGCTCGGCGATGTTTTCTAGCCGCAGCATGACTCGATCGAGCCATTCGAGCACTTGTTCTAGGGGGTGCTTAATGTATCCCATCGATTCTGCTTTTGTTTCTAAGTATTCGCCCTCGGGTTGGACGCCTGCGTGCTGATTTTTTGGTTCGGCTGCGGCGGGGGTTGCGGGGGTTGCGGGGGTGTATCTGCGGGTTTGCGCGGTGATTGCTGCTGGGGATTGGTTGTTTTGTCGGGTGTTCGGGTTTGTGTTTTTTGGCACTTGGGTTTCCGGCGCGCGCCCTGGGGTTGATTCTGCTGCGAGTGCAGAGCTATTTTTTTGAGTAACTGCTAAATCAGCAGATAAATCAGATGCTGTTTGGGGTTGACTTTTTGGGCTTTTTGTCAGCAAGCTCTGTTTTAGCTGCCCCAGCAGGCGGTGAAGTGCTTCGGGGTACGGGGATATTGACACTGCGGTCGATCGACCTTCGGCCAATTCTCCTAATTCTGCCATTTCCTCCTTGACTTTTGAACCCGCTTGTGCTACACGGCTTGGCACTGCTGCCTGAGGTTCGGAACTTGCGTCGATTAAATGCTGCGGTGCTGCTTCCCCGAATAAGTCTTGCCATTTCAGCCACGGTCGATCGACCTCTGGGCTTATTTGCGTGTTTTCTTGTCCTTGTCGCTGTTTCAAATAATACTGAATTGCGACTGATTTCTCCGTATTATCACTGGCTGCCGTTTCTTTGCCCAGGAGGTGGTCTACTGACGACCAAATAACTTGTTCGATGTTTCGAGCGTATTTTTCCAGGATGTCGCGGGCGGAAAAATCTAAATTGGTTTCGGTGCCGGATGTGTCAATTTTGACTCCGGGGTTTTCTGTGGGTGCGGCGATTGTTTTTGCCGAGGGCGGGAGGGTAAATTCTTCGAGGTTGACGGCGGCGCGATCGAGTAATGTAACAAAGGAGAGAGGAGTAGGGGGTCGATGCTCGAACTTGCTGTTAAAATTAGTTTCTAGTTTTGGGGTATTGTGGTCGATCGAATTCGATGCCGCAATTGACTGCTGTGCGGTTTTTGCTTCGATTTGCGGGCGGGCTTTTTGAACTAGGATGGCATTGCGGTCGATCGATTTTTTAACGGCGAGGATTGATTCTCCAAACTGATTTCTTTTCAGAGCAACCGGGCTCGTCTGAAGCCAGGCCATCAATTCCCAAAAACGACGCATCGGCCGCGACTGCGCTTTTTTTGCTGCCGACTCCAAACCGAGATTAAATTTTAATTCTTTTTGGGTAATTTCCCGCCGTTCGGACCCGCTGTTTGCTACTTCCCAAGTTATGCGACCTTCGAGCAGTTCCTGCTGTTCGGGTGTCAAAATATCTAAAATCTGATTTTCTTTTCCCACTAATACTAAAGTGCGGGCTGGGATAAAACTGGCGATTCCCTCAACTTTCGGTTGCGGTTCTAATCCAGTTTTAGCAAGCGGGTACTCTAAGACGGAAGTGGTTTGATGCTTTGTGATTTGTCCCTTAAAAGTGATTGCCGGAGGTAAATCGTTAGCAGCATTTCCCTGATTAATTAACAGCGGGAAGGTGGCTAAAGTTTTCGCTGTTTGCGACGAGTTTAGTAAATTTTCGGCGAGGTGTAAAATTTCCGTGATCGAACTTTCCTCGGAAATTTCCCCCTGATACCAATTTTGTTGCCCATCGGGATTTTCGTCCCCGACAAATTCTTGCAGTTCCGGTAAATCTACTTTTTGACTTGATTCCCGCAACTGTCGGCCTAGCAGTCGGGAACTTTGCACCAGCAAATAAGCGGGATAAAGCAGAATTTGGGTAGCGGTGAGAGTTGCTTCTTTAATTTGACGCCAAGTTCGATCGCAATTGTCAGCGACTTGGCGGGACTGTTTCGATATAAAATTTAATAGTCGGCTTTGGTAGGGGCCGTAGTAACCGTTAGACATAAGTTTTATTATTGAATTCAGATTTTTGGTTCTCGCCGGCATTGCGAAATATTGCTGTAAAATCAAAGCGAGATCTTAATCGCAGCTTCAAACCCTCTGAAACCTTTATTTCTTCGCGTCCTTTGCGTCTTCGCGGTTCAATCCGATCTTTGATTAATACACAATTTCTATTTTAGCGAAATATGAGCGCTTCTGTGTCACCTGCTAGCAACAATATTTCTGCCACTGTCGAGAAGTTGCGGCGCCTCAGCCAAGTGGAGGTTCAGTCTGGTTGGAGGTACTGCGCCTCTGACGCGGCTGTCTCTTCGGTAAATATTTGTAACAGCCCGGTTGCCGAACTTAACAGCAAAGGACATATTGCTTGGCCGTCTGGGAAGCAAGTTTTGTATTTGGGCCAGCAATTTGTAATGCCTGACAATTTGCACGGCTATCCGGTCGTTGGTTTGCGGTTGCTACTGGGCTTGACTTGGTGGGCAGAAGATGCTCAAATTTTTGTGAACGGGGAGTTAGTCGGACAGGGAGATTTATTTGATTTTGCCGATCGAGTTTTGTTGAGTTCGTCGGCCAATCCCGGAGATGAATTTTTAGTAATTTTGCGATTGGTAAGTCCCGGTCACGATAACGGTGCTTTAGTGCGATCGATTTGTTTGTACGAAGCTGCTGACTCTTCTTGTTTTGATCCGGGTTTTGTGGCTGCCGAATTAGAGATTTTGCAAAATTCGCTAACTCAAAATTTAGAAAATGTAAATTCCCAATACCTCTCCACCGAAATAATAGCAAGTCGCCCCTGGTTTGTCAAGGGGGAAACGCTGAAATCTGAGATTGATTTGGCGATGGATTTGATTGATTGGTCGGCCGTGGGCGATCGCGAAAAGTTCGATCGCTCACTGTCTGTTTTGCGGCACAATTTACTGGGATATCTGCGGGCTTTTTCGGGGGATTTAGATGAGGGAACCGCAGAAATTAACAGGCGGGACGCCTGTTCCACAGAGGCCGCTGAGGGAGGAAGAAGAGATGAGGTTTTTGAGGTTGAAGAAAATAGCAATTCTACATCTATATATATAGGACAAAGTGGCGAGCTGACATCTTTTTCTGGGGATTTAGATGAGGGAACCGCAGAGGGCGCAGAGGGCGCAGAGGGAGGAAGAAGGGAGGGGGTTTTTGAGGTTGGAGAAAATAGCAATTCTACATCTATATATATAGGAGAAAGTGGTGAGCTGACATCTATATATACAAGTAAAATCTATTTGGTCGGTCACGCTCATTTAGACTTAGCTTGGCTGTGGCCTGTCTCGGAAACTTGGGAAGCGGCAAAGCGAACTTTTGAGTCGGTATTGAAATTACAATCGGAGTTTCCCGATTTAATTTTCTGTCATTCAACTCCGGCGCTTTATGCTTGGATGGAAGAACATCGGCCCGACTTATTTGCTGCGATTAAACAACAGGTGGTGGCGGGTTGTTGGGAAGTTGTCGGCGGGATGTGGGTAGAACCGGATTTAAACTTGATTTCCGCTGAATCAATGGTGCGGCAAGTTTTTTACGGACAGCATTATGCAAAAGAAAAATTTGGGGAATTGATGCGGGTGGCTTGGCTACCGGATACTTTCGGTTTTGGGTGGCAATTACCTCAGATTTTGCGGCAAGGTGGAGTGGATTATTTTGTGACGCAAAAGTTGCGTTGGAATGATACAACGGAATTTCCCCACGGTGCATTTTGGTGGGAAGGATTGGACGGTACTAAAATATTTAGCATGATGTCTGCTCCAATTGGCGAAAGTATAGAATCGGTGAAAATGGCAAGTTATGCTTTTGACTGGCAAGCTAAGACTGGTTTGCAAGATGCTCTTTGGTTGCCTGGGGTTGGCGACCACGGCGGTGGCCCGACTCGTGATATGTTGGAGGTGGCGAAACGCTGGAAAATGTCGCCTTTTTTCCCGAAGTTGGAGTTTGCGAAAGCGGTTGATTATTTGTCTTTGATTGAGAGTCAGTTTTTGCCTGAAGTTGCGGCAACTAAGTCCGAAAGCTATGTTCCCGAATCCGAAAATCAGGAGAATTTACAGGCGCGAGAATTGTCAAACTTATCGGCAATTTCGGATGCAAATCATCCCATCTCACAACTCAAAACTCTTCCCCGCACTCTGCCTGTTTGGAAAGACGAACTTTACTTAGAGTTCCACCGGGGTTGCTACACGACTCGCGCCGACCAAAAACGCCAAAACCGCCGCTGCGAAGAATTGCTCTACCAAGCGGAGTTGTTGTCTTCGCTGGCAACGATTTGTACTGGTGCGGTTTATCCGAAATCCGAGTTAGAATCAGCTTGGAAACAGATTTTGTTTAACCAGTTTCACGATATTTTGCCCGGTTCTGCGATCGCCCAAGTCTACGCGGATGCTAATCTAGCCTTTGCCGAGGTCGATCGTACTTGTCGCGAAATTCTGTTAAAATCTTTGGATGCAATCTCGGCTCAAATTTCTCTGCCGAATCCTCCGCAGCCCGACGCTCAACCGATTTTGATTTTCAATACTCTCAATTGGTCGCGCTCTGAGGTTGTCGCTGTACCGCTTCCCGATTCCGCTGATTCAGTTTGGCAAATTTACGATTTTTCCCGACGGCGATTGGTGTCGCAGATTGTCAGGGGCGATCGACTCGAATCGCAATCTAAACTATTCTTCTGGGCAAATAATCTCCCCGCCGTTGGCTACCAGGTGTTTTGGCTGTGTCGCGAAGACGCTCAAACTGTGGATAATGCGTCCGCCAGCCCAGAAACAGAAAAAAAGACAGAGTTATCAAAACTTACATACGGTATAGCACAAAAAAACACAGTTAGTCAAGAAACGCCTTTTGTAGCCACAGAAATGGTATTAGAAAATGAATTTATTCGGGCAACAGTAGACGGAAAAACCGGGGATTTATCCAGCATTTGGGATAAAGTAAATAATCGAGAAGTCTTGAATGCAGCAGGCGGCAATCAACTGCAAGCATTTCAAGACAGCGGCCAATATTGGGATGCTTGGAACATAGACCCAAATTATGAAAAACATCAACTACCAGCGCCGATACTGAAAGATATTTCCTGGATAGCACAGGGAGAAATACGGCAGATTTTGCGAGTAGTCCGGCAAATTGGCCAATCGGAGTTTTGCCAAGATTATATAGTAGAAATAGGGGCGCCGCTGCTGAAAATCAAGACAGTTGCAGATTGGCAAGAAACTCACGTTTTAGTCAAAGCAGCCTTTGGGTTAAATGTAGAAGCAGATTTTGCAACTTGCGAAATTCCCGGCGGTGCGATCGCACGCACAACTAAACCACAGACGCCCGCCGAAAAAGCCAAATGGGAAGTGCCGATTTTGCGCTGGACTGATATCAGCAATGACGGTTTTGGAGTCAGTTTGCTCAATGATTGCAAATATGGTTGCGACCTTCAACCAAATCAAATTCGGCTGACATTGCTTCGCGGTTCGACTTGGCCGGACGAACAAGCAGATGTAGGAGTTTCCGAATTTACTTGTGCCGTCTATCCCCACAGCGGAAATTGGCAAGAGGCCGGCACAGTTCGGCGCGGCTATGAGTTGAATTTGCCGCTGCTAGTAAAGGTATTGCCGCAGTTAGGAGAAAATCGAAACAAGAGTTTACCCGCAGTTGGCAAGTTCTTGGATTTGTCGGCGGACAATTTAGTTTTGATGGCGTTTAAACAATCGGAAGAGGATTCTAATGTGTGGATTTTGCGCTGTTGCGAATCTGAGGGTAAACAGGCTGTGCTAGAATTGAATAGTGATTTGGGATTAGAAATTGTAGGGCCAGTAGATTTGTTAGAACGACCGGGCAATTTGTCGGAAAAGTTGTCAGAAGGAGGAGGATTTAAGATAGAGCCTTGGAAAATCGCGACTTTTACAATTGTGTCCAAAACAGATACCTAAAGACTTTATACCGCAATCGGCGATCGGCTGTAAACCTACATCTTTTTCTCTCATCTCTTCTCTTCTCCTCTCCCCTCTGCGCCCTCTGCGGTTCCTGAAAACCAATCCAGTTCGCACAGGTAAAAGCGCGAGGCTAAAATTTTATCGTATGAGGATCATAGCCTCATGATTATCCTCTTTTAGTAGAGCCAAAAATAAGCGATTCCCAAAGTAACGAAAGTCAGCGGCAGCCCGAAGCGCAAATGTTCTTTAAAAGTCAGCCGATCGCCTGATTTCCCTGCAACCTCAGCTACAATCAAATTAGCCACGGAACCCAACAAAGTTAAATTCCCCGCCAGAGTAGAACCCGCCGCCAACAACAGCCAAGCTTGTGTATCTGTTTTGACAATCACTGATTGCAGAACTAACACCGCCGGTACGTTAGAAATTAAGTTAGAAAGAATTACGGTAACTCCCAACAAACTCAGCGGTGTACCAGTCAAATGAGTTAAGTTGTCCAACAAACCTAGTTGTTGAGTTGCTTTAGTCACCACAAACAATCCCGCAAACATCACTAGCAAATTCCAGTCAACGCCTTGCAAAATGCGATCGGACTTGACACGCCTAGTAATTAACAATATACTGGCAGCTATCCAGGCAGATTCTGCTAAAGGTGCACCCACTAAAAAAGCTACCAAAAGTCCTGCTGTCACCCACAAACTTTTTGCCAGTAAAGGCTTGAACAAGCGATACCGGACTTGAGTAATCTCCGGCAAAGATTTGCAAGAACGCAGTTCTGGATAAAGCAAGTATAGCCAAGCTACTTGAACCAGCAAACAAATTAAAGCTACTGGTGCGAGAGACCGGGCAAATTCCAAATAACTAATTCCCGAAAAAGAACCGACGAGAATATTTTGCGGATTCCCGCTCACAGTCGCCACCGAACCTAAATTAGTTCCTCCGGCTAAAGCTAAAAGATAAGGGATAGGGTTGAGAGACAAAGAGCGAGTCAGACTGAGTGTTAAAGGGGCCAGCAAAATAGCAGTAGTGTCGTTCAGAAAAAATGCCGATAGAATGCCGCTGCCAAAAGTAACGGCCACCAGAATGCCGAAAGGAGAACGAGTAAAGCCGGTTAAAAACTCCAAAGCAAGTTGAAAAAAGCCCGATGATCCCAAAGCCGAATTAACGATCATCATTCCCAGCAAAAAAACGATCGTATTGGGGTCGATCGCCTCCCAAGCAGTTTTCAGGTCGAGTATTCCCAAACCCACCGCAAAACCTGACCCGACAATTGCCACCGCCGCCCGGTTCATTCGCAACCCCGGCAAATATCCCAAACCGAATCCCAAATAGGTCAGTCCCAATACTAGATATTTGAGTGTTATCATATATACTTAAAACTATTGATTGCCGGTTTTTTCCATTGTCTAGGATGCTAAAAGTACAGACCGAGTAATTGTAGCTAAACCCGCTGGCATTGCAACTAGCGGGAAATATTGCCGAGAGACGGTCTACCAACTACAAACAAACAAAGTGGTTGCATTGGGAAGCGAAAACCAGCACGCTGGACAAGTTGTAATTTTGTTACAACTTGTAACTTTTTTAAAACAACAGGTTTAATTTACTTTCATAAGAAAGTTAAATTCCAGAAAGTAAAATTAATTACAGTCGAGTTAAGCCAAAAGTGTTTGCTAAAAAAATTAATTCAAGCAACCCAGAAACCAACAATTCTCACTTGACCCGCACTGACGGCGAGTTCGCAGCAGCAAAACAGTCGTGCAGCAAACAAGTCGAACAGGATTGGTATAGAACTCTCTACGACAATTTTCCGGGCATTTACTTTGTTCTAGACGCTTTGGGAAGAGTTTTTTCCCTCAATCAATTCGGCGAGGCGAGACTAGCCTACAAATCGCAGGAATTAATTTGTCATTCAATTTTTAACATATTTTCCTGCCAATATCAAGGAAAAATGCAAAGTGAATTTGCCGGATTGGCACAGCAGGAAAACGGTAAGCAAACTCCAACAGTTGCCTATTGGGAAGGCGGCTTGACTTGCAAAGACGGCAGAATTATCTGGGTAAAAGCAACCGCGCGCGCAATGCCTGCGGTAGATTGGAAAATAGAGGAAAACACTAATGGTCGCTCACTTGGCAATTTCCAACGGCCGGCGGTACTGTTAGTTTGCGAAGAAATTAATGCGGCTTCGCAGTCATTCACGCTATCGGCGCGGCCCAAGCACAGAGAAGAAAATTGGCGTAGTCCAACTTTGGCGATCGCAAAATTAGCCCAAAGTCAACTTAAAGAACGCAACAATCTAGAAAAATTCATCCGCGAAGTAACAGAAACCGCTGTCAGTATTGTCAACTGCGATCGAGCCAGTATTTGGCTGTACGGCGAAGACAAAACGCAGCTTCACTGCATCGACCTGTACGAACAAAATACTAAACTCCATTCCGTACAAATAATCATCACAGCCGCCGACTGTCCGGCATATTTTCAAGCTTTAAAATCCGCAAGGGCGATCGCAACGGTGGCCGCCGAAAATGATCCGAGAACACAAGAACTTGTCGGTCTTTATTTTGCCGATCGGGACACGACTTCCCTGTTAAACGTACCGATTGTGCTGGCAGGTCAAATGGCGGGAATAGTCAGCGCCGAACGCCACGGTTCCGACGGTGATTGGACGGAAGAAGAACAGGAATTCACCCAAATATTAGCAGACTTTGTATCCGCAAGTTTGTCAGCTAGCGAAAAGTTAAAATTAGAAACAATACGGCACGAACAGCAGCAAAACTTGCTAACCCAATACTACGATCAACTAGAACAGAGAGTAGAAAAACGCACTGCTGAACTCAAAAAAGCCAACGAAAAACTGCAAAAAGAAATAAATAAAAGAAAACAAGCAGAAGCAGAAATACGCCGACAGCAACAAGAACAGCAAATTATTTTTGATTCCGTGCCGGCGATGATTTGGCTCAAAGATACCGAAAGTCGCCTACTGCGAATTAATCAAGCCGCCGCTGCATCGAGAGGTGTGCCCGCAGCTCAATTAGAAGGTAAATCTTTTTATGAAATCTATCCAGACGAAGCAGAGCAATATTATTTAGAAGATTTGGAAGTAATCCATTCTGGCGTTCCCAAACAGGGCCAAGTCGAATTGCTACCAACAGCCTCCGGTCAAAAATGCTGGGTGCGGACAGATAAAATACCTTACCGCGACGAAACAGGTCAAGTCGCTGGCGTCATCGTGTTTGCAGTAGATATTACTGATTTAATTAGAGTCGAAAAAGAACTGCGAGAATATCGCGATCGCCTCGCAGAAAAAGTCGAGAAACGTACTGCTATGTACAGGCAAGCCATGACCGCTTTGTACTCCGCAAATACGCAACTGCAACAGCTAATTAACAACAGCTACTCCTCTGGCGAAAATAGCAGCAGCCACTCAGCAGCGCGCTTGCTCGAATGCGAAGCTTATTTTGAAGCAGTTGCCGTGGCTGACCGCGACACAATTTTGAGCGTTAGCAGTAATTTTGCCGAACTTTTCGGTTACGAACCTGCGGAAATGGTGGGAATGAGCTTGCTGGAACTACTGTCGCCGAAATCATACAAACAGGCGCCGCAAATGATTTCTGCTGCCAGCAATACCGTCTGTGAAACTATTTTTCTTAAGCGAGATGGAACTGCTTTTCCTGCTGACGTTCGCAGCAAATTCGTATTTTGGGAAGGTCGTTTAGTACAGGTGAAAGCAGTCCGAGACCTCACGGAACGCAAATTGACCGCAGCAGAATTAGAACGATCGCGCTCTCTGCTGCACGCTACCTTGGAAGCAACTGCCGACGGCATTCTCGCCGTTACTACCGCCGGAGAACTGATTAGTTTTAACGAAAAGTTAGTTCAAATGTGGGGAATTTATGAAGAAGTTAGAAACTCAATGGATAGAACAGTGCGACTGGCATTTCTGACTAAGCAAGTTAAAGATCCGAGGGCTTTTTTGCAGAGAGTTAAAGAATTTTATAGCGATGCAGAGTCGGAAGGTTGCGATATTTTAGAATTTAAAGATGGCCGCACTTTTGAGCGCTACACGCAGCCAATTCGAGTCGGACAAAATATTATTGGCAGGGTGTGGCGCTTCCGCGATATTACCTCTCGCGAAAAGGTGACGGCAATGTTGGGAGATTCTCAAAGGCGCTTTCGAGCAATTTTTGATTCTTCTTTCCAATTTGTGAGCTTGTTGAAACCGGACGGCACTCTGCTGGAAGCTAACCAAACTTCTCTGGATTTCGCGGGAATTAAGCTGCGGGATGTGGCAAATAAACCGTTTTGGCTATTGCCTTGGTGGGGAGATTCTGAGGAAGTTCAGGAACAGTTGCAAGAGGCGATTTCTCGATCGGCACAAGGTGAATTTGTCCGCTATGAAGTGGAAGTTCAAGGTATAAATCGGACGGCAACTGTTGATTTTTCTCTAAAACCGGTCGCGGATGAAACGGGCAAAATAGTATTGTTGCTGCCCGAAGGCCGAGACATTACTCAAAGTAAGCAAGCCCAAGTCGCGCTGCGACAACAAATAGAACGGGAACGCCTGATCGCACAGATTCAATCACGCATCCGTTCTTCTCTGGATCTCCAAGATATTCTCAACACTACAGTAGCGGAAGTGCGGGAGTTTTTGGTAACCGATCGCGTGCTGATTTTCCGCTTCCGACCCGACTGGAACGGAGATGTGGTGGTGGAGTCGGTTGCAGAAGGATGGATTCCACTGAAAGGGATGGGAATTGACGATTGCTGTTTTGCCACTACTTACATCGGACAGTATTTAAAGGGCCGCATTCGCGCCATAGAGGATGTTCACACTTCTAATTTGAGCCAGTGTCACCTTAATTTTTTGGAGGCGTGTCAGGTGAAGGCAAATTTGGTAGTGCCGATTGTCCAGCAGGGAATAGAACCTAGGGAAGGTAACGGTTCTTGTCAAGTGCCGAAGTTGTGGGGTTTGCTGATAGCCCACCACTGTTCGGCACCCCGCCAGTGGCAGCAGTTTGATGTGGATTTGCTGAGTCAGTTGGGCACTCAAGTGGCGATCGCGATCGAACAATCTTTACTTTACCAGCAGCTAGCTGCTGCCAACCAGCGGTTGGACGGGTTGGCGAATTTGGACAGTCTGACTCAACTAGCGAACCGTCGCCGGTTTGACGAGGTGATCAACCGAGAATGGGAGCAGTCGAGCTCTTCGGAACCGCTATCTTTGATTATGTGCGACATTGACTGTTTTAAACTTTACAACGACAATTACGGCCACCAAGCCGGGGATGCTTGTTTGCAGCAAGTGGCGCGGGCGATCGGGGATGCTTGCACAAACGCACCCCCAGAACGCCTCTATTTGGCTGCTAGGTACGGCGGCGAGGAATTTGCGGTAATTTTGCCAAATACGGATCTCGTGGCTGCACAGGCTGTTGCTGAGGGAATCCGCAGTCGCGTCAAAGCCTTAGCACTTCCCCACATTAAGTCTGTTGTCAGCGATTGCGTGACTCTCAGCATGGGGGTGGCGACGATTTCTGAAGGTCAAAACTCGCCGAAAATGCTGATTGAAGCTGCTGATAAGGCGCTTTATGGAGCTAAGTCTGGCGGGCGCGATCGAGTGGCGATTAGTCAGTAGTCAGGTTATTTTAGATTTTAGATTTTAGAATTGGGAATGACTGATGAAGCTGGTCGTTTGAAGCTTGTCTACAGTTGCATTCTTTTTTCAAACTGGCACCACAAAAAAAGCGATCGCCCTAACTGGCATAAAGTTAGTGCGATCGCGGTACTATGAATCAGCTATTTATCTATCAGACTCGGCGCGGAATTTTTACCTATTTCCACGAAGATTGTTACAAGACTTAATAGAAAGCGGGGAAGACTGAGAGATGCGGAAATTTTTCCTTCTCATGACAACTGACAACAGTCAACAGTCAACAGTCAACCGTCAACAGTCAACCGTCAACCGTCAACTGACAAAAGTTTTTGAAACACCTCATACATATCCTCAGCCAACTTTTTAGGATTCCACAAAGGTGCGAGATGTTCTGGCTGCTTAGATTTTATTAAATGCTCTTTCACCGCATTTCTGAAACCAGCATCGCGGCCAAACTTAACTCCCCACTGCGTGTATTCCTCCCAAGTCCACGCCGCACCAACATCAACATTTGCACTTTTCAGAAAAGCGTAACCCATGCGCGAAAGATATTGGTCGCCGGATCGAGTTACCACTGGCAAATTCGCCCACAAAGCCTCTAAATTGTGAGTCCCCCCGTTGTAAGGATAGGAATCTAAAAGCACATCGGCTACATAATAAATAGCGCGGTGTTCTTCTTCACTTCTGGTTTGCCCTATAAACTTAATCCGACCAAAATCTACTCCCTGAATTTCACATTCTTCGCGGTAAGTGCTGTGAATAATATCGGGGTCGCCTTGACCTTTGCGGATTAACAAACTATCTGGTACTTCCTTAAGGATTTTAACTTGAGCTCGTACCATTTCGGGATTAGTTTTTCTCCCTGGTGCAACGCACAGATAAGTCATTTTATCCAAGCCAATTCCGAGAGCATTTCTAATCGCCTCTCGATTCACAGGAATGCTTTGCAGTGCGCCAATTGCTACCGAACAAACTGGCAATCTTACTAACTGTTCTAAGTAATTTTTTTCCACACCAGGGGGGTGAGTGTGTTCGTCGCACAGAAAGTAGTGATTATCTGAAATGTAGGGCGCGTCAAATCCTAGCCAAGACACGCAAATTCCCGCAGGATATTGGTAGAGCACTTCGACATTTGTTGGGACTGTCATCGAGTCTAAGTCTATCAAAACATCCAAGTTGTCTTGCGCTACTTCGGCGAAGATTTCACCGCCATCAGCAAAGCCGTTGGGATATTTTTTAGGCCAGTAAAACTTGCCCGCCATATCTTCAAACCGCTGCGTAACTTCATCTCGGTTAAGTTTCCCGGTGACGTAAAGGTGAACGTGGGGGGTGATGTGGCTTAATTCGCGAATTAAAGCTTCGCTGCACCAGCCTACGGAGTGGCGGCGGAAGTGTTTGGAAAGGAAGCCGATTTTTAAAGGACGCTGTTCTTTTGTTTGGTAATTGGCTCGGTTGTTTCTGTTAATATCCTGGCGCTTAGGGACGGCTTTTTGGTAGTATTCTTTTGCAATGAGTCTGTAGAAACTGGCATTCTTTTCGCGATTGTCTCGCAGGTGAGAAACTGCAAACAGGAAGATTTCGTAGAGCAGTTTTAGTTCGATTGTGGTAAAACTTTCGACCTTTTCGTAGCAGAGTTTTTCGATTTCTTCGAGTTTCTGAATTGCCTGTTTGCTGACACCGGATTGCAGGTAGGAAAAAACGTAGGCTGTGGCTGACATGACTGGGGCGACATCGCCGCAGTTTTCGCAGTATTTGTCGGCTATGCTACGGGCTCCGGCGAGGTTTGTGGAATGGCTTAGCAAGTCGCACAATTGTTGGTAGGCTTCGCTATATTTGGGGTTGCATTGGATCGCTTTTTCAAAATTGGCGATCGCCTCCAACGGCTTATCTTGTTTCTGAATGTGTCCCATCCGGCAGTAAACCTCTGCCCAATTCGGTTTTAATGCCAGGGCTTGCTGATAGCTGGCTAAAGCTTCTTCTAGCCGCCCCTGCATGGAAAAACAACTGCCGAGGTTAGCGTGAACTTCCGGCCAGTCGGGCTTGATTTTCAGAGTATTGTGGTAATTAGTAATTGCTTCGTCGTACTTGTTTTGCTGCAAAAAAGAATTGGCTATATTGAAGTGCAGAACTTCTAATTGCGGCTTTAAAGCTACAGCTTTCTGATAGTAAGCGATGGCGGCGTCGAGATTGCCTTGTTGCGATCGCGCGCTGCCGATGTTACCATAAGCTTCGGCCCAATCCGGTTTAATGGCGATCGCTTTTTCGTAGCTTTCGATGGCTTCCTCGCGCTTTCCTTGGCTGAAAAGTCGATTACCTAAGTTAAAGTGGAAGTCTGCACCGACTAGCTGCGGGTTGAGTTCGGATGTTCTTTTAAAACAGGCGATCGCTGCTTCAATGTTGCCGTGTTGGTGATATACTTTTCCTAAATTCCAGTGAGCTCCCGCTAAATCGGGGCGGAGGGCAATGGCTTGCTGGTAATGGGCGATCGCTTCTTCCAAACGCCCCATTTTGAAATACATACTGCCGATATTGGCCCGCACTTCCGCAAAATTTGGCTGCAATTCTAGGGCTTGAGAATATGAACGAATCGCAGCTTCTATTTTGCCTTCAGCTTGCAAGGCATTGCCTAAAGTGACGTAAGCGTGAAGGAAATCGGGTCGAACTTTTATCGCTTGCTGACACGCGGCGATCGCCTCTTTAATTTTACCTTGAACTAAAAAGTTTTCGGCGAGTTTTTTGTACGGTTCTACTTCTTGAAAATTAGCAACTTGTCCGCTATCTGGAACATTGAGCGAGGTAACTTGTTGGGAAACTTCGGCGGGGTTTGTAAAGGGAGTATTTAAAGTCTCAGTGGTGGGCGCTGGCGGCAAATTGATGCTCGAAGGCTGCAAGCCGTAGCCTTCATCTTTGTTGACAGATACTGGTTGCTGTTCGCCTGATTCTGTTTCTAATTCGATAAAGTTGCTGTCGGTAGTTTCCTGCTCTTGTTGTGCGAGCAAACTCGATAGTTTCTCAGCAGCGCTGGCATCTCCCGGTTGCTGTTGCAGCACTTTTTGATAGCAAGTAATTGCTGCATCTAACTTTCCTTGCTGCTGCAAAACACTGCCCAGCATCATATTAACCGAAGACAATTCAGGATTAATCGCCAGAGCTTTTTGGTAATGATTTGCCGCCTGTTCCAATTGCCCTAACTTATAATACATACTGCCCAAGTTCGCGCTGGCTTCAGCAAATTCTGGCTGAATTTCTAAAGCTTGCAAGTAAGCTTCAATTGCCATTTCCAGCTTGCCTTGACTCTGCAAAGCATTGCCTATTGTTAAGTAAGCAGGAGCAAAATTGGGTTGAAATTTAAGAGCGACATTGCAAGAGGCGATCGCCTTTTCAAATTCTCCTTGCAAAACATAAACTTCTGCCAACTTTTTATGAACTTCTGCATCTCCTGGGTTAAACTCTAAAGCTTTCTGATAGTTCTCGATTGCGCCACCGAGATCACCTCGATCTTTCAGCCAATTTCCCTTTTGAAAATAATCTCTCACTGCCTCTAAACCTACTAAAGAATTCCCGATCATTTGCTCTGCCACTCTTACAGTTTTTACACTAATAATATTCAACCATTCTACCCACTCTCGGGCTCGCACAGACCAAGTACACCCTCGATTTATATATTCTACCTGCTGTCTCAGATGATTTTCAGCAGTTGCGCCACCCGCACCCGTGCCCTCATTTAAAACTCCGACTATCGCCTCTAAAAACCGCCTTGTATATCCCTCCCAATCTGGTTGGCCCGCACGCTTCCAATTAGTTATCGATGCAAAATTTTCCACCCCTGACATTGAAACTAGACGGGCAAATCCAGCAGTTGTTTCCGGCAAAGCTGCCAATTCACTCGTTACAATCCGGCAACCACTGGCCATCGCCTCCATCACCGCAATAGATGAGGTTTCTAAATAGGTATTCGGGTAAGCTAAAACCGCGACTGAACGCAGTTGCCGGACGAGTTCGGGTTGCGGTACGGAACCGATGTACTCGACGCCTTCTGTTTCCTGACACTGGCGGTAAAGTTGACCGAAAAAAAGCTTGTTATCATTGTCGTCTATTTGGTGTACTTTCATGCTTGAAAATACTTTTAATCTGGTTCCGGGGACAGCTTGACGAATTTCGGGAAAGACTTTTAACAAAATATCGAGTCCGCGAAATGGAGTGCTGGTGTAAGCTAGAACGGGCGGTCGAGATTTATGAGAGAGGATAGGAATATTATCGGCGAAAATGTTAGCAAAACACGGTGCGATCGCATTTCTTAAAACACAACTGCGATGGAATTCAATCCCAAAGCGCTGGCGAAATTGCTCGCGTTGCCACTCGCTGACAAATACAAAAGCATCGCAAGCATTGATTTCTCGGTGATTATTGAAATCTTGGAGAAATACAAAGCCCGGTTCGTTATGAATCCACAAAATTAACTTTGTTCGGTGCCCCAAAAGCTGCTTAACTTCCAGCGCTTTGCCGACTATATTGACTATAACTAAAAAATCGAGCGATCGCAGCAATTCTAAATTAGATTTGTCCCCCACCCTGCGCCTGCAATCAACGCCACGCCATATCCCCGACTCGGAAGTATTGTTGAGCAAAAATACCTCGTTTCCCTGTGCAGCCAACGCCTCAGCTAAGTAACAAATAGCCGACTGAGTACCACCCAAAGGTTTGCAGTAAGGAGTTTCAATATTGTAATCCCAAGTGTAGGTATCGAGAAATCCGATTTTCATTCAATGGTATAATCTTAAAACTATTAAGGAGTACCGAACATGACCACAGAACAAGATCCCGTAAAATTGATGAAACAGCAAGTCGGCTTTGCTGCAGCCGATCGCGTACAATCTGGTATGATTGTCGGGCTTGGCACGGGGTCAACTACAGCTTATACTATTCAAGCATTGGGCGATCGCATAAAATCCGGTCAACTCAAAGATATCAAAGGAGTGCCGACATCTTTTCAATCAGAAGTGTTAGCCAAACAGTACGGAGTACCGCTGACAACACTAGATGAAATTGACAGAATTGATGTGGCTATTGATGGCGCTGATGAAGTAGATCCCCACCTCAACTTAATTAAAGGTGGCGGCGCAGCCCACACCCGCGAAAAAGTAGTCGATTACCTCGCCACTCAATTTATTGTAGTAGTTGACAGTTCCAAAATCGTAGATAAATTGGGTTCGACTTTTCGCGTCCCCATCGAAGTTATACCGATGGCATTAACACCAGTGATGCGCGCCATTGAAAAATTGGGTGGCAAACCCGAACTCCGCATGGGTGTGAAAAAAGCAGGCCCCGTAATTACCGATCAAGGTAATATGGTAATTGATGTCAAATTTGATGACATTGCCAACCCCGGCGAAATGGAAAAAAGCTTGAACAACATTCCCGGTGTGTTAGAAAATGGTTTGTTTGTAGACTGTACAGATTTGGTTTTAGTCGGGGAAATCAAAGACGGAAAACCAGTAGTACGGGAGATTTCTAAATAGTCAAAACTGCCCACTGGTTCTCAAAAACTCTTTGTGGAACAGGCATCTTGCCTGTTCAGAAGAATGCTGCCTGCAAAAACTCTTTGTAAAACAGGCATCTTGCCTGTTCAGGAGAATACTGCAAAAACTCTTTGTGGAACAGGCATCTTGCCTGTTCAGGAAAATACTGCAATATGGGAGTTACAACCCGCAAAAATACCAAAAACAAGGTTTCTTATCCTATAGCAACCGTCAAGACTATTAAGAATTTCTTAATCAGTGAAACCCTTGCGATTGTTACATCTTCCTTCTCCCTTCTTCCTTCTTCCTTACATCCGTTACATCCGTTACATCCGTTACAGAATCCGTTGCCGAACTTCCTTCTTCCTTATGCTATAGCTTTAACTTTGATTATGATAATGCAATATCGCAGATTCGGTCGCACAGAATTATCCATGCCCGTCTTTTCCTGCGGTGGCATGAGATATCAGTACAAATGGCAAGACGTGCCAGCCAATGAAATTCCCCCAGACAATCAACAAAATCTAGAAGCGACGATTCGCTACTCAGTTGAATGCGGGATCAATCACATAGAAACTGCTCGCGGTTACGGCACTTCCGAGATGCAATTAGGGCGAATTTTGCCGAACTTTCCCCGCGAAAAGTTGATAGTGCAAACGAAAGTTAGTCCCAAACCGAACTCCCAAGAGTTTCGCGAAGAATTTGAGAAATCCTTAGCTTATTTGCAACTAGAATACGTCGATTTACTGTCACTACACGGCATTAATACATGGGAATTGCTAGAGGAGTCTATGCGTCCAGGTGGCTGCATGGATGTGGCGAAAAAGTTGCAAGCAGAAGGCAAAGTTCGGTTTATTGGTTTTTCCACTCACGGCCCGACGGATGTGATTGTCAAAACAATTGAAACTAATCAATTCGATTATCTTAACTTGCATTGGTACTACATCAATCAAATTAATTGGCAGGCAATTGAAGCTGCTAAACGTCACGATATGGGCGTTTTTATTATCAGTCCTTCCGACAAAGGCGGTCAGCTTTACAGGCCGCCACAAAAATTGGTAGACTTGTGCTATCCGCTGAGTCCGATGGTGTTTAATGATTTGTTTTGTTTGTCGCAGCCGCAAGTACATACTTTGAGTTTAGGCGCAGCCAAACCTGAAGATTTTAACGAGCATCTGAAAGCTGTAGAATTGTTAGATAAAGTCGATGAAATTTTGCCACCGATATTAAAAAAGTTAGAAAAAGCAGCCATTGATAAATTAGGAGAAGATTGGTTTAACACTTGGCACGTCGGTTTACCAACTATAGAAAATACTCCCGGAGGTATTAATATTTATGTGATTTTGTTGCTGTGGAATTTGGCGCAGGCTTACGATACGATCGACTATTGCAAGATGCGCTACAACCTTTTAGGTAATGGGGGCCACTGGTTCCCCGGCCAAAAAGCCGATCGCCTCGATGAATTAGACTTGCGCCGCCCTCTCGCCCACAGTCCCCACGCTGCTAAAATTCCCGGTATTCTTCAAGCAGCCGATCGGCTTTTTGGAGGCGAAGCCATCCAGCGCTTGTCCCAAAAATAATCAAAAAAAAACCCGGTTTCGAGACAGAAACCGGGTTGGGAACCGGAGCACGTGAGTTAGTTACGCGCACACAATTAGCCTATACTTGAGAAACTCTCACAACCATCGCCCATCCGTCTCATCCATTCGGGCGATAGCACTTTTTTTCTCAACTCACTCCCATTTTGCTTTAATCTGAGATAAAACAGTTAATAATTCACTTAGGTACTTTTTATGACTCTTAAACGCCGAGATTTCTTGTATTTAGTGACTGCCACCGTGGGAGCTATTACCGCAGGTGCTTGCCAAGCGTCAGGAAATAATGTATCGCAAGCAAGTCCAGTTGCAGAAAGCCCAAAAATAGCCCAAACCCCCGGGCCTTTTACACTGCCACCTTTGCCTTACGAATACAATGCTTTAGAACCGCACATCGATGCGCGGACAATGCAATTTCACCACGACAAACACCACGCCGCTTACGTTAAAAACCTTAACGATGCTGTCAGCAAATACCCGCAACTCAAAAATATGAGTGCTGAAAATATGCTGCGAGATTTGAGCAAAGTGCCTGAAGATATTCGCACAACCGTGCGTAACAATGGCGGCGGACACCTAAATCACAGTATGTTTTGGGAAATCATGGGTCCCAACGGCGGCGGCGAACCCACAGGGGCAATTGCAACAGCAATTCAGCAAAATTTCGGCAGTGTTGACGATTTTAAAACAAAATTTAACGATGCCGGCACTAAGCGTTTTGGCAGCGGTTGGGTTTGGCTAGTCCGCAATAAAGCTGGCAAACTTGAGATTACAACTACGGCAAATCAAGACACTCCTTTGATGGATGGCAACTATCCAATTATGGGTAACGATGTTTGGGAACACGCTTATTATCTCAAATATCAAAACCTTCGCGCCGACTACTTAAAAGCTTGGTGGAATGTTGTTAATTGGGCGGCAATTAACAAGCGCTACGAACAGGCGAGCGCCTAGTTCCACAAAGTTTGTTGTTGCGATCGATCGCAAATAGCCTAACAACAAACGCGGTTTTAAGTAGATAGGCGCTGTAAAACGCAATGGAGTAAACGATTGTAAAATATCCTGAGCCTTAAGCATGGCTGACTGAGCCCTGTTTCCATATTGTTAGATGGTTCAGTTTAATTCCACTGAGATGTTTCACCATTGTCAAGAACGGGCTCTCCGGCCCGTTCCACAAAGAATGAGTTTTCTTGTGGAACAGGCATCTTGCCTGTTCCTAAACAAGTAATTGAGAATGGTGCAAGATCTCAGATTCCGCCTACCTACTTATCTTGAGATTCTGCTGTCAAACTCGGGCTGCCCTCAATGTACAATCCACCATCTACCTTTAACACGCTGCCGGTGATGTAGCTAGCTGCATCAGATGCTAGGAAAACTGCTGCTTTGCCTAAGTCTTCCGGGCATCCCATCCTAGCAAGAGGCATTCGGTTGCTGAACGACTCAAGCAATTCGTCGCTATACCAGCGTCGCTCACCCGGAGTATCAGTCCACCCAGGTTCTAGGAGGTTGACCCGAATTTTGTGCCACATCAATTCATTCGCCATCGAAAGAACGAGGTGATGACAGGCTGCTTTGGTGGTGTTGTAGTCAATCGCACCCTTATATCGCACCCTTATACGGAAAATGAGCGTGCGGGGATGAGATATGGATAATCGAGCCGAGGGCCTTCCTTTCCACCATACGGCGGGCGACTATTTGACAGATGTGAAACACACCATACACGCCTATTTCTAGTGTCCGCTGTAAATCCTCAAATTTAGTTTCTAGCAAAGTGTTTCGGACGCTGGCGATCGCATTTGTCACTAGAATATCGATATGACCGAGTTCTTGTTCGCACGTCTCCACCATCCTTTCCACTTGGTCACGCTGTGAGACATCTGCTTGAATCGCTATAGCGCGACGCCCGACAGAGTGAATCTGGTTAACTACTTCGAGTGCAGATGTTGGGGAATCGCAATAGTTGACACAAATATCTGCACCCGCTTTGGCTAATTCAAGGGCGATGCCAGCACCAATTCCTTTCGAGCTACCTATGACAAGTGCAATCTTATTGGCAAGCATAGTTAGTATGGAAAAACGGCTATAGCTAGCGCACGGGACGATCGAACTGCTGTACAACTTTCCGCAAGTAAACGCAGTGCCGCGCCCCCTGACTCGTCGGCGTTGTGAATGCTTCGACCGACTCAATTTTACCGCCCAAATGCTCGATCGCCCTTTGCAACTCGGTTTCTTCCTCCACCGTCCAATTCCCACGGTAAAGTACCGCCAAACCGCCATTTTTCAGCAGAGGCAGCGCGCATTTAGCGCAGAGAGGAGCGGCTCCAACAGCTCGGAGAACGGCTAAATCATAAGCTTGTTTGTGCTGTGGCTGTCGGCCAATTTCATCGGCTCTCCCCAACAAAGTCGCAGCATTTTCTATGCCTAAAGACGGCAAAACTGTTTCCAAGAAATCAATTTTCTTGCGAGTAGAATCGAGCAACGTAACTGATAGTTGCGGCAGGGCGATCGCGATTGGCAACCCCGGAAAACCCCCACCAGTCCCAATGTCGATCGCTTTCTGCACCGAACCGGCGGACAATTCGGGATTTTCCGCCGAATTGTGATTAGCGGGCAGCAGTCTGGCAATTCCCCGCAGAGAATCCCACAAATGTTTTTCCCAAAACTCCATCGGCTCCGTAATTCGAGTTAAATTCAAGGAGCGATTTCCCTCGACAATTAACTCATAAAGTCGCTGAAATTGTTGTTGCTGCGACTCATCCGGCTGCCAATTCAGCGTTTTTTGCCACAACTCGTTCATCTGGGGCAACACAGGCATTTTAATCTCATTTATCATCTAGTTCGATTCTCACTTTTTTCTTGCTGTCCGCGTAGGCGGACTTCGTTTGTATAGACGCGAATTCTATTCGCCTGGAAACCATTGGAAACGCCAAAAGACTCAAACGCAACTCGTTTCCTTAGCTTCTAACTTAGCCCGATCGACCTCCTGCAAATCCCCGTGGTTTAGAGTCCAAAATCGGTCAGCAACGCTCAACAAATCGCTAGCATCGTGAGTAACAATCAACAAAGTCCAGTGACTTTTTAACTTACTCAACAAGCTTACCAACTGCCGCCGCATCGACCAATCCAAACCCGCCGTCGGTTCGTCCAAAAGTAGCAAATGCGGCTGCCGAATTAGCTGCACCGCCAAGGCTACCCTGCGCTGTTGCCCGCCGCTCAAAGCGTGGGGGGAAGCGCCCAGCGGTAAATGTCCGAGCCCCACTTCTGCCATTGCTGAGTTAATTTGTTCTTGTCTCAATTCAGGATGCCCCAACCGCAATTCTTCTAAAATTGTGCCTCCGCAAAAATGCCTTTCTGGAAACTGGAACACTAAACCTCCTAACTGTTGCAAGTGTTCCGGTGTTAATTCCTGTTCCCGCCAACGGATGTCGCCGCTAGTTTTTTCCGCTAAACCTGCTAATATTTCTAATAGCGTACTTTTGCCAGAACCGCTGCGACCCACAATCAGCCCCATTTGCTGCGAGGCAAGTTCTAAGTTAATATTTTTCAGAATAGGATTCGGACAGGCGGTAGGATGATATACTAAGTTTTTTAGATAAAGCATTAATGGCAGTTGTTAGTTGGCAGTTAGCAGTTGGCAGTTGGCAGTTGGCAGTCAGAAAAATAGTTATTGTTGGATGAGGGAACTCTTGGTTGTCCTATTGATAGTTAAGGCTGTTTCTGGTTGTTGCCGATCGCACACAATTATTTTACATAAATCTTAACAAAAATTTCCTTTTTTTTCAGCTTTTTTCAGCATAGGCGTTTGATTTTTAAGTGTTTTTATGGTATATTTTAATAATGGAAATCTGTCTGTTCATATATTAAAACTGACACTTCCATTATTAAAATATACTGCAACAGCTAGAAAAAATCAAGCAAATTTCACTCTTTTTTTGGTCGCGGCCCGAGAGTTTGAGAATTTAACTCTCTTGTTTCTAGTTTACAGTATATTCCATTGAGAGAATTGACGATGACGAAAACTCCTTTAGCATCGCTGGGCAAGCAAATGTTAAGTTCTAAACAGACAGTGCGGGCGATCGCCTGTGCAGGAGCGATCGCCCTCAGCATCTGCATTAACTCGGCAGTAGCGGGCGATCCCTTTCGCAACAGCAATCCGCAGGCGATCGGGCCCAATACCGAAACCGCTTTCAAAACAATGTTTCAGCAAGGAAACTACAAACAAGCAAAAACTCAAGTTCAACAAGCACTATCAGCCGAACCAAACGAACCGCTAGCCTATGCGATGGCAGCCTCCCTATCATATATCGAGCAGGACTTAAACTCGATGAATTCCTACGCACAGAAAACCCGCGAAGTCGGCGAAAAATTGACGAAAACTAATCCATTGCGCGGTAACATTTACACAGCAGCAGGCCACTTTCTAGAAGGGGCGACCATTATAGCAAAAGAAGGAACAGCCAAAGGCGCGCCCCAAGCGGTGAGTAAATTGCGAGTAGTATTTCAATACCTAGATGCCGCCGATAAAATAGCGCCCAACGACCCCGAACTCAACCTGATCAAAGGCTACATGGACTTAATTCTAGCCACAAACCTGCCCTTTTCCAACCCCAACGAAGCCATTCAAAGACTCGAACAAAAAGCCTCTCCTCGCTACTTAGCGTATCGCGGCATGGCAGTAGGCTATCGAGACTTAAAAAAGTACGATCGCGCTTTAGAATTTGTCAACAAATCCCTAGCAGAAACACCCAACAATCCAGAAGTTCTCTATCTAAAAGCACAAATATTGTTTTCCCAATCCCAGGGGAATAACGGCAACAAAACCTTACTTGAGGAAGCCCGAAAAAACTTCGACGCCGCCTTAGCAAAACCCGACCAACTGCCGCGCAGTTTAGTAGCCGAAATCTTCTTTCAGCAGTGCAGAACCCGTAACCGTCTCGACAGCCAATCTCGCGCCTGCGACCCCATGCGCGATAAAATTAGAGATGCAGATGGAGTCTGGGGGCCGGCGGCCTTACCACCACTATAAAAACACCAAAAAACTATGCAAGTAGAGTTTCGCGAGTTTAACCCCTTTGACCTCTGGATTTGGCTGAAGTTCAGCAACGTGCCTTCCAACGGTGAAAAACAGTATGTTGAAGAAGTGTTTGACTCTTGGTTTTTCTTAGGAAAACTGGGAGGATTTAATGCAGAAAATTTGCAGGTTCAAGATGAAGGCTTAGATATCAGTCAGATGAATTACGATGTTAATCTAGCCGACCAAAGCATGATGGCTTTGATGCACAATATGGGAGAAATGGAGTATCAAGGTTCTTGGGCTCGCTGCTGGTTTGATTTGGGGACTAGCGATGCGATAGGCCTCGATGTTTTGATTAATGTTTTCCAGCAACTCAGCAAAGAATTCGTAACGATTGAAAAACTCATTATTGGCGGGGAAAATAGAAACTGGCCCGTTGACAACACTCGCCGTCGAGAGGCTTTTGCTGCTGATAATTAACCATAGGGGCGGTGTCCCCGTGCCCGCCCTCGCGACTTGCAATAGTAAGGTACGGAACCCGCACCCTAAATAATTAAATTCCCATAAGCCCTAGACTAAGGTTCATGCTCCCAGATTCCATGCTGCAAGTAAGGAATGAGAATTAAATAAACTGCAATGCGTGATTGTTCTTGTGGGATGGGCGTCTCGCCCGTCTATAACGGACGGGCGAGACGCCCATCCCACAAGCCTATTTAAATGATTTAATTCACGCTCCTCAATCCTCAATCCTCAATCCAAAATCTAAAATCTAAAATCTAAAATCTAAAATCGACTGACTGATGACTGATAATTAATTATGCAAAAAGGTATAATTCGCGTAATTGTTTTAGGATTAATTCGATCGGGCGATCGCATTTTCGTGTCAGAATGCGAAGATCCCGTTAAACAAGACACATTTTACCGAGCTCTGGGCGGTGGCATAGAATTCGGAGAACACAGCATCGACGCTTTGCAAAGAGAGTTTCAAGAAGAAATTCAAGCCGCGTTAACAAATATCAAATATTTGGCGTGTTTGGAAAATTTTTTTATTTTTAATGGCCAAGCCGGACACGAACTAATACAACTCTATCAGTGCGAATTTGTCGATCCCAAATTTTATCAATTGGAGAGTCTAGCCTTTGCAGACGGAGAGGGGGTATTTACCGCACTTTGGATGCCGAGCGAGCGCTTTCGATCGGGGGAATTGCGCCTCGTTCCAGAGCAATTTATCGACTACTGCGAAGGCTAATAACTCAACCAATACCCAAAAATACATACCTGATATGGGGGAATTAAACCTAAAATATTTGCCTTAGGGGCGGGTTTCACCTGAAATATTTGCCATAACTAACAGGATGAATAAACCCGCCCCTTCCTTCCGCCCCCCGCATTACCCGGATCTACCTTACACTAGGCAGAGTCCGCAACAGCTCAGAGAGCAAAGAGTTGATAAAACCGAGGGCTATAGCACCCAGCAAAGCACTCCAAATTCCCCACCGCAAGCGAAATCCATCCACTAGCCAAGCCGCCAATCCAAAGATAATCGCGTTGATAACAATTATCCACAAACCAAAAGTTACCAACACCAATGGAAAGCCCAAAACCACAAAAAGCGGCCGCACCAAAGCATTCAGCAATCCAAAAACCGCCGCCGAAATCATCGCTCTTTCAAAAGTGTCAATGTCCACCCCGATGGGCAACTTGGAAATAATAAAAAAGCTCACCGAAGTTACCAGCCAAGCAATTGCCAGCGAAAAGATGTCGATATTCATGTGCCAATCTCCTGGAAAAAAAGCTAAACATTAAATCGGAACAACAGCACATCCCCCTCTTGTACAACATACTCTTTTCCTTCACTGCGAACTAAGCCTTTTTCCTTAGCCGCATTCATCGCGCCCGTAGCAACCAAATCTTCATAAGCTACAGTTTCGGCCCGGATGAAACCCCGTTCAAAATCAGAGTGAATAACCCCTGCAGCTTGCGGTGCTAACATTCCCGCGATAATCGTCCAAGCGCGAGTTTCCTTTGGGCCGCTAGTAAAATAAGTCCGCAAACCCAATAATTCGTAAGTAGCTCGAATCAGAGATTTCAAACCACCTTCTTTTACCCCCAGAGATTCTAGGAAATCCGTTCGTTCTTCCTCGGATAACTCCACCAATTCTGACTCAACTTGCGCCGAAACTATGACAACCTTAGCATTTTCTTTAGCTGCTACTTCCCGCACTTGTTCGACATAGCTATTGCCAGTTGCTAAATCGTCATCAGATACGTTAGCAGCATAGATAATTGGTTTGTTGGTCAGTAATTCCAAACCTTTAACTAATTCAGATTCTTCATCTGTGAAACTGTACTGCCGCGCTGGTTTCCCGGCATTCAAAACCACCACTAATTTTTCGAGCACATCCACTTCGGCCTGAGCTTCTTTATTGTTGCGGGCTAGCTTGCGAGTGCGATCGAGCCTGCGTTCAATTTGAGCTAAATCTGCTAGAATTAATTCGAGATTGATAATGTCAATATCTCGGATCGGATCGACAGAACCGGCAACGTGAATGATATCATCATTCTCAAAACAGCGGACAACGTGGACGATCGCATCTACGGCCCGGATGTGAGACAAAAACTGATTTCCCAGTCCTTCCCCCTGACTCGCCCCCTTCACCAAACCCGCAATATCCACAAATTCCATCCGCGTCGGCACAGTTTGCACGGAATTGGAAATATTGCTCAGCACCTTCAACCGTTCGTCTGGCACTGCCACGATACCCGTATTTGGCTCGATCGTACAGAAAGGAAAATTAGCAGCAGTCGCCTTGGCATTAGCAACCAGAGCATTAAACAAAGTAGATTTGCCCACATTAGGCAGTCCGACAATTCCGGCAGTAAGCATAGCTATTTAGAAACATATCACTGTATCAAAATATCATAAGTATCAGCAATATATCGGACAGGACTTACGGACGCGGCGTGAGAAACCCAGTTTCTGCGCGAATATCTCCTAGCCAAACCCCAGATTTTTCGCAAAAACCGGGAATATGTGCGTAAGTCCTACCTACATAATTTAAACAGGTTCAGGGATTGTCTGAGGAATAGGCTCCGGCACTGTCTGAGGAATCGGAGAAGGTACAGTTTCCGGCACCGGTTCGGGAATTGGCTGCGGAATTGGCGCAGGTACCGGTTCCGGTACTATCCCGGGAATCGGTTCGGGTACGGGGCCCGGCACTGGTGGCGATGCGGGTATAGTCGGCAGCCCCGGTTCGGTACTGGGAATCTGCGGCCCGGGAAACGGACTAGGGTTGGGAAAAATCATGTTAGTTTTTTGCTCGCTAATAGAGATGTTCCAAAAACATTTTGTCGCCACTTCTTCTAGCTAGATTTTCAAACAAAAATAACTGAGTTGTGGTATTGTTTTATCTTATAATTTTAAACTCAAGAGGGCGGCGGATACATCTATCTAAATAGCTATAATTAACTATTACGTCTGCCTAAAATTAGGCCTGGGGCATTAAACTAAGTAGGTGGTTACGAATAAACATTATATGGGGAGGGCGCGTGAGTACAGCAAGAAACTGCCTGAGAGTAAAGATACTGGATCAACGCGCCCCTACAAGATATTAGGGTTTTTTCAGATCGCTCTACTTAAATATCAAATACAGCAATCAAGATTAATCGTGTCACCAGCAAACTGTCAAACAAAAACGCCCCTATTAGATGCTTTGCGCGATCGCACAAATCAGCCGCACGCCCCATTTTATGCCCCCGGACACAAAGGCGGACAAGGAATCTCTCAACCCCTAATTGACTTATTCGGTGCGGCAGTATTTCGAGCGGATTTGCCCGAATTACCCGAGTTAGACAATCTCTTTAATCCAGAAGGTGCAATTGCCGAAGCTCAAGACTTAGCCGCCGAAGCATTTGGAGCAGAATCAACTCGGTTTTTGGCCAACGGTTCGACTTGCGGAATTATCGCCGCCATCTTAGCAACTTGCGGCCCAGGAGATAAAATTATCCTACCTCGAAATATCCACTCCTCGGCGATTTCAGGTTTAATTTTATCCGGTGCAATTCCGATTTTTGTCAATCCAGAGTACAACCCGGAATGGGATATTGCCAACAGCATCACCCCAGAAGCTACAGCCGCAGCATTAGCACAACATCCCGACGCCAAAGCAGTAATGATAGTTTACCCAACCTATCACGGCGTCTGCGGCGATTTGCGGGCGATCGCCCAAATTACCCATCAATACAACATACCGTTATTAGTAGACGAAGCCCACGGCGCGCACTTTAACTTTCATCCAAACTTGCCAGAACCAGCACTATTAGCCGGCGCCGATTTAACAGTACAATCAATCCACAAAACCCTCGGTGCAATGACACAAGCATCGATGCTGCACATCAAGGGCGATCGCATAGATATCCAAAAATTAAATAGAGCATTGCAGCTAGTACAATCTACCAGTCCGAGTTACATACTATTAGCATCCCTAGACGCAGCCCGCCACCAAATCGCCCTCCACGGCAAAGAGTTAATGGCGCAAACTTTACAGCTAGCAGAAAAAGCGCGATCGCGCATCAGTCAAATTCCCGGCTTATCAGTTTTAGAACCGTTAAATACACCGGGTTTTGCAGCATTAGACCGAACGAGGCTAACAGTAAAAGTATCGGATTTAGGAATCACAGGATTTACAGCCGATGAAATTCTGCACTCGCAACTCTGCGTCACCGCAGAACTTCCCATGCCCAGACATTTAACATTTATTATCAGCTTGGGAAATACAGAATTAGATATTGACAATTTAGTTAGAGCTTGTACTCTTTTAGAAGGAAGAAGGAAGAAGGAAGAAGGAAGTTCGGCAACGGATTCTGTAACGGATGTAACGGATGTAACGGATGTTAGGAAGAAGGAAGAAGTCCGAAAGAAGAAGTCCGAGAGAAGAAGTCCGATGTCCGATGGAAGATTTGCCCAATCTCCCAATCTCCCACTCTCCCCCTCTCCCCCACTCTCCCCCCGTGAGGCTTTCTTTTTCCCAGCGGAAACAGTACCCGCAGACAAAGCAGTCGATCGACTCAGCGCCGAACTCATCTGTCCCTATCCCCCAGGAATACCAGTCCTGATGCCCGGTGAAATCATTACCCCAGCAGCCGTTGACTACCTGCAACAAATCCTTGCCGCCGGCGGAAAAATCACAGGTTGCAGCGATCCCGGCCTCCAAACTCTCAAGGTTGTGCGACAGTAAATATTAAGGCTTGGAGGAAATTGGCAGAATTTCTACTAATTCTTCCACGAGTTCCAACTGCCGTCTTGCTTCAATCAAAAATCAAAAATATAACTATGCTTTGGCCCTACGTCACTCCAGGCATCCCGGATGACTTATTTGAACGTTTACCGGGCATTCCCATGAGTAAGCGAGAAGTCCGACTGCTGTTAATCTCCCACCTGCGGCTGCAAGCAGATTCAGTGGTCTGGGACATCGGTGCAGGTACTGGTACGATCGCCGTAGAAACAGGTTTGCTGTGTCCCAAAGGTCGGATTATTGCCGTCGAAAGGGACGAAGAAGTAGCAAGCTTGATTCGCAGAAATTGCGATCGATTCGAGCTCAACAACGTAGAAGTCATAGAAGGCAGTGCCCCGGAATGCCTTGCAAACTTGCCCCAACCCCCCCACCGAGTCTGCATCGAAGGAGGTCGCCCCATTAAAGCCATTCTCCAAGAAGTCTGGCGGTACTTGCCACCCCACGGTAGAGTTGTCGCCACAGCATCGAATTTAGAGAATCTTTACGCCCTTTCCGAAGGGTTCGCCGAGTTACAAGTCCGCAACATCGAAGTAGTCCAGTCCGCCGTCAACCGCTTGGAGACTCGCGGCCTGAGTCAAACCTTTGCCGCCGTCAATCCCATATTTATTCTCAGTGGCGAAAAGCTCGATTAGAAGTTAGTTGACAGTTGAGAGTTGAGAGTTGTTATTGGTTATTTGTTACCCATCCCCTTCCAGGGTCTGCCTCCAATGCCCCATGTCCCATGCTTTTAGGCCCTATGCCCATTCCAAAATGTAATTCTTAACCTTTTTTACGTTCAATTAACCTTCATACTTAGAATAAGGGCGACCATAGCTGGATTGACCCCCTGAGTTGAGATTTTGGATCATCGCCAGTTGGGTATTGGGCTTGGCTGTGCAAGGGAGGAAACCGTACCCTAACAATCCTTACATCCTTGCATCCTTGCATCCTTGCGTCGAATGACACCGCCCAAAAACGGATACAAGCCGCCGACAATCGTCGTGAACCACCCAAAATTTTAGACTCTAGTTCAATCTCCCAGATTCATCTGTGGAGTAAATCTAGAATCTAAAATCTAAAATCTAAAATCTAAAATCGAATTACCCACCGCCGTCTGCAAGAGAAATTCATTTTATGCCTTGGTCTCGTATCCTGAGTGGAATAGTTGCGATCGCCCTTGCTTTGGGAATGATTATTATGGGGGGATGGTACTTCAGCGTCGGCTTCGGGATCATCGTTTACCTAGGTCAATTGGAATATTTTCAATTAGCCAGGGCTAAAGGCATTGCACCCGCTGCCAAAACTACCTTAGTTGTCAGTCAAGTTCTGCTAATTACGGCGGCCCTTGCACCGCAACTCGTAGATGCGATGTTTCCCCTCGCTGGAACCTTCATCTGTTTTTACCTACTGTTCCAACCTAAATTATCGACGATCGCCGATATTGCCGCTTCAATTTTAGGATTGTTCTACGGGGGTTATTTGCCCAGCTATTGGGTACGGCTGCGAGTCGGTCTCGACCCAGCCAATCTTGCTACAACCCAACTTTCGCAAGCAGTAGCAAGCAATTTGCCCGTTAACATTTACCCGTCGCCGTCTTGGACAAGTTCCAGCAGCATATCTTTAGGATTGACTTCGCTGCTGCTGGCTTTCCTCTGCATCTGGGCCGCTGACATTGGGGCTTATTTTGTCGGCAAATTCTTCGGCCGCACTAGCCTGTCCCACATCAGCCCCAAAAAAACCGTTGAAGGTGCCATATTTGGAGTTTGCGGCAGCATCGCCGTCGCCGCCGCTGGGTCTTGGTATTTACATTGGCCGGGGTGGGCGTATACGGGGGCTGCTTTTGGTCTGTTGATTGGGGTTGCTAGCCTGTTGGGAGATTTAACTGAGTCGATGATGAAGCGAGACGCCGGCGTCAAGGATTCGGGGCAGTTGATCCCCGGTCACGGCGGCATTCTCGATCGCACCGACAGTTATGTTTTTACCGCGCCCTTAGTCTACTATTTTGTGACTTTATTTTTGCCCGCGATCGACTCTTTTTTAATTAATCGGTAATTGGGAATTGGGAATTAGGAATTGGGAATTGGGAATTGGGCATGGGGAATTGGGCATGGGGTATATATTCCCACGCTTTGCCGAGGAACCAGGTTAAAGTCAACAGTCAACAGTCAACAGTCAACAGTCAACAGTTAACAGTCAACAGTCAACAGTTAACTAACTAAGGTAAAACTCTAATTCCCCCCCGACAAACAATCTCCCCCGGACTCAAAATCAATTCTTCTATCTCAACTTCCGGCCCAAAATCAATTTTAAAACCATGCAAATCACTGTTCTTTAATTCTCCATCGACTTCGATTTCTGGTGCTTCAAACATCAATTCGCGAGGGCTGGCCATCCGCAAACCAGTCCGCAATAGCAAAGGAATTTGCCTACCGCCAGCGCGCAAAATTGCCGCCGAAAGCGTCAACAAACCCGCCTCAATTACAATCTGCGAATTTTGCAACTTCAGCGACTGCTCCCTATCTGTCAGCGGCACCATTGGCAGCAAAAATTCGCTCAAAGCATCAGCAAGTAAAGGCGCTTTCAGCGACGCATTCAAATCCGCTTGGCTGAGCCTCAAAACGCCTGCCACGGGAACGGATTCCAGGAGGCGCAGGGGTTTGCCTTTGAGAGCTTGACCGAGGTTGATGCGAATGCCGCAGCCCTCTATGGCAACTTCCGTTAGGTGTAGTCCTTTATACACAGCACCGCGAGCCGTAGCCGTGACTTTGGGGATCGCACCGCTGAAGATTTGTCGATCGCTCCCCTCAATTTTCACCTTCAACTCGTGCACCTGCTGAACTTGCGATCGCAGCCACAACTGCACCGCCGGCGACAGCACCGCGCTCGCGATCCGGCTGCCTTGACTCGGCGAAGGTCTCTCCGGCTCCTCGCCGAGATTAACAGTCCCACCAGAGCCAGCAGCGCTATCTAAATTGTCAAATTGAAGAGAGTTTCGATCGACAGTCATAAACAATTTCAGAATATAAACCTTAATATTCAAGCACAGAAATTTAACTAGAACTTGCACTTTCGGCCTCATCAACCCGTTTTCTGCACAGATCTACCGCCGTCAACGTGTGATTTGCCGTAGAAACCGGGTTGATGAACTCAAGTCCGATTAATGAAAGAAGCAAGCAGATATCTCGAATCAGCAATGACAGAAGCAGAAAAATTCTCATCCTTTTCCCCTCGGGATCTCTCCTTAGTTCGCGACTTGTGCCCTCCGGAGGAAAAATTCGCATTCGAGCGTATAAATTTAACCAGCAGTACGGGATTTATGGTAGTGTTGGTTTAGGGTCCGGTCAAACCCACACCTCTCAAAGCAGCCGCACAGTAACGGTGCAAGCCTGTGCCTACCGCGAGTCTTTTCCTCGTAGTTTTTGCACAACATTCAGGGTCATGCCATCAGGACAATCTGCATCAGGCCCGGCGTGCTGTAATGATTGGTCAGCATTATAAATTTATTCCCAACCAGGAATTGAGCCTTAGTAGTAAGGTTAAGCAATTAACCGTGTCGTGTTTCCTCCCCCACCGCTCGCGAGTTGGGGGTTTCCACACTCCCGTCATGTCTGATGAAAGGCTGCAAAAAATCCTCGCCCAGTGGGGCATTGCCTCTCGCCGTCTTGCAGAACAGATGATTGTAGCTGGACGAGTCCGAGTTAATGGCAATATTGTTCGTTTAGGACAAAAAGCGAATCCGGAGCGCGATCTCATCCAAGTCGATGGAGTCCCGGTGAAACCAACGGATCGACCGGCAGAGATCTATATGTTGCTTAACAAACCGGCAGGCGTAGTTTCTACTTGCAGCGATCCCCGAGCCCGATCGACAGTTCTCGACCTGCTGCCGCCCAAATTGCGATCGGGTCAAGGCATCCACCCTGTAGGACGCTTAGATGCAGATTCCACCGGCGCCCTCTTGCTCACCAATGATGGTAAGCTGACATTTTCTTTGACCCATCCACGTCACTCGATCGCCAAAACTTATCAGGTTTGGGTAGCTGGCGATCCCCCGGAACCCATACTACAAACGTGGCGTCAGGGCATTGTCTTGTCAGGCAGAAAGACCTTGCCCGCGAAAGTTAGAGTTCTCGATCGCGCGCGAGACCAAACTCTGTTAGAAGTCATTCTATCAGAAGGCAGAAACCGACAGATTCGGCGAACAGCCGAACAGTTGGGATATCCCGTGGTGCGCCTGCACCGCACAGCCATCGGCCCGATTCAATTGCAGCGGCCCGGTGCGCCAATATTGCCACCAGGCTGCTGCCGACCCCTAGAAGATGCGGAAATTATTTATTTATGGAATCTAGTCAACCTAACATCAATAAGCGTGCCAGTAAATTCCCAGGAGCACAGCATATGACAAAGAATTTATTGTTTTTATTCTTCCAAACAACTAAGAAGAAACTGCACTCCCAAGAGCCAGAACCAGCTCAGAAGAAGCTAGCGGAAATTGGGGCTCAACTCCGCCAGTACCGCGAACAGCAGTCGATTTGTTTGGACAAAGTAGCCGTGGTAACAATGATTCGGCGGAATCTGCTGCAAGCCATTGAAGACGGTCAACTCGACCAACTTCCCGAACCCGTCTACACTCAGGGTTTGATCAAGCGCTACGCTGAAGCAATGGGTTTGGACCCAAGTCACTTTGCCGAATTTTTCCCGATCGAACCGCCGGCCCGATCGAGAACCAAGCTATCCTGGCAAGATAGGCCTCAGTTACGGCCGATGCACCTCTACCTCTTTTACACATTTCTAATTATCTGTTCGGTCAATGTCTTATCTCAGTTGATGAGCGGTTCTGTTACCGCAAAAAACGGTGCGGGAGCAGAAGAACTCGCCCTTGGGCAGAAAGAACAAGCCCGTTTAGCTGCTGAGGCATCTAAATCCTCAAACAATCAGAAACCGGATAGTTACACCGCTGTGGAAGCAGCAAAAAGCGGTCAAAATTTAAATCAATCTGGCAATAAACCAGTGATGGTTAGCGTCACTTTTAAAGCAGAATCGTGGATGCAGGTTGAAGTTGATGGCAAAACAGAGTTTGAGGGAATTTTGCCTTCAGGGACTGTTCGCACTTGGGAAGCTCAAAAGCAATTGGTAGTGGTAGCAGGTAACGCCGGCGGGGTAATGATTGCTGTTAATAACGGAGAAGCCGAACAACTCGGAGATCCTGGAGTCGCCAAAGAAGTTGTTTTTAAAGCAAACGAACTCAAGCCTTCAGCACCGCCCAAGAATGAAGGTTGAGTGTTAATGGGTAATTGTTAATGGGTAATCGGGAATAGGTAATAGCGGGCCGTCCACAGCTTTTAATTAGAATGTCCTTCTTGATTCACTAATTACCAATTACCAATTACCCATTAACAATTACCCCTTATCTCCAATGCGGTTGCATCGGAATAGTCAAATCCAGTCAACAGCGATGCCCTGCCCTTCGACTGGGCGGTTCCTGAGCGTAGTCGAAGGGCAGGAACCGCGAAGCCGAAGGGTCAACAATTATGGAGGGATGGTGCAACCGCATTTGAGAGCATTCATTTGGGTTAATCCCTGTTGATCTGCCTGTATCTGCGGTAAAAAAAAGATAATTTATTAACCGCAAATGACAAGGGATTGACGCTGATTCACGCAGAGGTCGAGAATAGAGATAGCAATAATTCCGATGCTAACAGATATGATATAGCAATCCTCGCATCATTGGTGAATTTCTTACTTTCTCAGAGCGGGTTCGGGGAGGGTTGGGGTGGGGTAAAAAAATTACGGCTCATGCAAGGATTGCTATATTACCCATTAACAATTACCAATTACCCATTACCAACTACCCCTTCCCGACGATCAATTTTTATTAGGAGCCCGCCCGGAGATGTAAGTCATAGTTTTGAGCCGATCGCCCACTTCCCAATTCACAGCTTCGGGCCGATACCGCCAGCCCCAATTTCCCTCTGGTTTCCCCGGAAAATTCATCCGCGCGTCTGTACCCAAACCCAACAAATCTTGAAACGGCACAATTGCCATATTAGCAATAGAAATCCAACCCATGCGGATTAAAGACCAGTGAATTCCTTGGGGATCGATGCAGCCAAAATAACGCAAAACCTCATCTCTTTCGTAGTTTTGCAGTTGATTAAACCAGCCGACAGTCGTGTCGTTGTCGTGGGTGCCGGTGTAAACTACGGAGTTGCGATCGTAATTGAAAGGCAAAAAAGGATCGCCCGGACCAGCGCCAAAAGCAAACTGCAAAATCTTCATTCCTGGAAACTCGTATCGATCGCGCAAAGCTTCCACTTCAGGAGTAATTACCCCTAAATCCTCAGCGATAATCGGCAAGTTGCCAAACTTCTCGTTAATTAGATCCAACAAAGCTGTTCCCGGCGCTTTAATCCACTCTCCGTACATCGCCGTTTCTTGCCCGCGCTTCACAGCCCAGTAAGCGTCAAATCCTCGAAAGTGGTCGATCCGAGTCACGTCTACATAAGAGAAAATCGCTTCAAAACGCTGCACCCACCACTCGAAATTAGTTGCTTGCAACTTCTCCCAATTGTATACGGGGTTGCCCCACAATTGACCTGTACTGCTGAAGTAATCAGGGGGAACTCCGGCCATTAAAGCTGGTTCTCTGCTGGCTTCATCCAAGCAGAATAAGTGGGGATTCGACCACACATCCGCGCTGTCGTGAGCTACATAAATCGGAATGTCACCAATAATTTGAATGTTGCGCTGGTTGGCATAGCGTTTCAACTCCGTCCACTGACGAAAAAACTCAAACTGGACGTATTTGTAGTAATAAATCTCAGCATTTAGCTGCTGGCGCCACTTTTCTAGCGACTCTGGTTCTCGACGGGCAATTTCTGGTTCCCAATTGTTCCAGCTAACACCGCCAAAGTTGTCTTTTAGTGCCATAAAGAAGGCATAATCTTCCAGCCAACTCTCTTTGCTTTCGCAAAAAGCTGAGAATTCTCTTTGCTGAACCGGCGATGCTTTGGCTTTGAAGTTTTCGCAAGCTTTTTTGAGCAAAGACACTTTCAGGGCGATCGCCGGCTCGAAGTCTACATAATCGAGCGGAAATTCTGGCAAATTAGCGAAGTCTTCATCTGCGAGCAATTGATCGTTCCGCAGCAGTTCTGGGTTGATCAGCAGCGGATTTCCCGCCATTGCTGAATAGCACGAATAAGGAGAATTGCCGTATCCTGTCGGGCCCAGCGGCAATATCTGCCAGTATTGCTGGTCACTCTCTACTAAAAAGTCAATAAACCGATATGCTTCCATTCCCAAGTCCCCAATGCCAAATCGACTGGGAAAGGATGTGGGGTGAAGTAATATGCCGCTCGATCGGGGAAAAAGCATAATCTACCTAAAGATATAGGAATTCAACATTGACAATTTGACCGATATTCCCTACAAGTTAAACTTCGCAGTTTTGAGGGTAATTGTCAGGGCAAATACTTTTGTGATTGTCTCATATTTTCTGGCAGAACGTGCTTGCCAAATATTTTTATGGCACTCTACTCACAACCCTTTAGTAGAGTCCAAAACATCAAAATCCGGAGTTACGCGATCGCCCTGCTTTCACAGCTAGGTTTTTTTACCCAGGCTCGTTTGCTGGAACAAAGTAGTGTGCTTGATCGCACCCGGTTTCTGCTTAATTTTTAAATATAACTTTTCTTTTTTTTTCGCCCCATCTCTCTGCAGTCGTAAATTGCCCACCAAAAATCACCCATCACTTAAGCAGAGCCAATGCACAAATCAGCCGACTGTTTTGTATCTCAAAAAACAGTCGGCTGCGAAATTACCTGAAAAGAGGCTGAGTTTAAGCTTGCTTGTTCAAAAATTTCTGCACTTGTTTGAGAGCTATAGTGCCGATGTTGTAAGCAGCCCAGCCGCCCGCCAACAATACGGGCATCAATACTATTAGTATGCGGAAGTCAAAATCCATGAGTTCTCCTCCTAAAGTTTTTTAACAAATTCTCATAATCTATTTGTATCTCATTTTGTCGCCATTCTCATGACTCTTTAACCAAATATTGTCGGCTTTAAAAGTTCCTCCGCCGCTAGCAGCCGGATACCCAGGAGGACATCGCTCCGCAGGAATTGAGATCGACACTCACTGCTGAGCGGGCGATCGGCTCTTGCTACACCAATCATCCCACAATCTGTTTCGCAATCCCTTCCACAACCTTAGTTAGAGGGTCGTTAGGGAAGTGCAGCACAAACACTCCCTTGCTGGCGAGCAGCATCATTTTGTCGCTGTGGGGCAGCACCCCTGCCACTGGGATGTTGTAAATACTCTCTACTTGCTGCTTCAAATCCTCGAAATCCAGGGATTCGGGGGCTTTGTTGATCGTCATCAAAATCTTGGGAACTTCTAATTTTCGGGCCACATCTACCGTGACAGCCGTTCCCTGAAAATCTTGCTGATCCGGACGCAAAATCAGCAGCAGGATGTCGGAAATGGTGATGCTGAGGAGGGTTTCTTCGTTGAGCCCCGGGTGCGTGTCGATAAATAGGTAGTCTAAGTTCAGAACGTCGATCAGTTCTTCAAAGCCGTCGGTAAGCAGTCCCACGTCGTAGCCTTCGCGCAAAACTCGCGCTATCTCCCCTGCTTTAATGCTCGAAGGAATCAGGTAGAGGTTGCCGTTAGTGGCTAATTTGGGCAGCAGCGAACTCACATTGTAGGCCGTATCGGCGATCGGGCACCGGCCCCACAGGTAATCGTTCAGGCAGTGATCCATGTTGCTCTCGCTGAAACCGAACAGCACGTGAATTCCTGGTGATTGAATGTCTGTGTCCACAATGGCGACCCGATTTCCGCCGCGAGCGATAATAGATGCCAGGTTTGCTGTCGTGTTCGATTTGCCAGTTCCGCCCCGGTAAGAGTGGACAGAGATGATTTTGGACATGATCTGCGTATGAGGGTAAGAAACGGCGAGAATCAATAATTATGATGCAATTCTCGATGCAGTCGAGTTGTCTGTCACTCTTCCTTGCCCCCCAAATCCTCCTTGTCAGTTAAACTATCAATTTTTTCATCTTTTATGCTCTTTTGGGCGCCCCTGCGCTGCCGCATTTGTTTGGCTTTGGCTTGCAAATCGCTGAACTCGTCATCAGGTTTGGTTTCGGCTGAACTAGCACCGCCGCCGGCATCGATCGCACCCGTTGGTGAGCTGCTTTCCGATTCACTCACGGCGGCGCGCTGCTTCTGCTGTTTGGCTTTTTCCTGCAACTGAGCTAAGTAGTCGTCTGTCTGACTTTCGGCCTTGGCAAGCTCTGCGGCATCTGCAGTTATTTCTTGGGAATCGGAAGGTGCTTTTTCAGAGGTTTCTTTTTTACTAATCCTCAGTTTATCTTTCTTTTGCTGCAATTCTTTAAAGAAATCCGATTCTGTGATTTCTGCAACTTGCTGTTCTTTTTTGGCTTGGTCTATTTCGATTTTGAAGACTTGTTTTACTCGATCGCTAATTGCTTTCGCGTATCCGGCTTTATTAAATCTCTCTGCTGATATAATGCTGCCGCCAGTTAGGATTAATGCTAAGGCTGGCGCTGCCACAGGCACCCACCCTCCCAACAGAAAAATCCCAAACCCGATCGCGCAGCACCCGCACAGCATGGCTGCGAATGTCAGCGCCAACTGCGCTGGGTGAGCCATCCGCGATGCCACGGTTCCTCCCACAATTGACCATGCCGAAATCCACAAGATTTCTGCCCATTCCGGCCAAAACCAAAACATCGGTCTGTTGTCTAAAACTGTACTCAAAATTTGGCTGACTACTTGTGCGTGTGCCACGATCCCCGGCATGAACTGGTTGCTTTGCTTTCGCCCACTGTAAGGAGTATAAAAGAAATCTTTAACGCTTTCTGTGGTGTAACCGATGAGCACTATTTTATCTTTAACTAAATTCGGGTCAACTTTCCCTTCTAAAACATCCGTAATTCTGACTTGGTTGGCAACTTGCCGCCTGGAACGATAGTTAATTAATATTTGATATCCCCTGACATCGGTATGTGTGTATCCTCCGTCATTGCTTGCTAGTTGTTTTAATTGGGTTTTTCCCAGCCATAAAGATTGATCTGGTGCAAGTTGAGGATAGATTTTTTCCCCTTGCAGGTAGCGGAGTGCTATGTGGAGGTTGAAGGAAGCTAAAACTTGAGAATTGTCATTGCAAAGATGTTTTTGGACAGAGGAGTTGCCCTCAATTGTCGGCGGTTTCATAAATAATAAAGCCTTGCGGAGTATGCCCCCGGCATCGACTCCGAAATCTGCAAATCCCACCCGGTTTTCTGGCAGCCCCGGCGCAGGTGGAGAACCGGGATTGTCCGGGCTTCCGTCGGTGACTAAACATACCCCGATAATGCGATCGCTTTTTTGTAAAATTTTAGTTAATTCCTCGCGCCCGTCTCCTAATGGTACGTCTCGCAGTACATCTAAACCGATGACTGCCGGCTGCATTTTTTCTAGTTTTTGTAAGATTTCAGCTATTTTGCGATCGGATATCGGCCACTGTTTCAGTTTCTGAATGTCTGCTTCGGTAATCCCCACAACTAGCAAACGCGAGTCTGGCTGTTCATCGGGACGCCACCTCACCATTTGGTCGTAAGCGCTTAATTCTACTGGTTCGAGTATTCCTAGCAGTCTGGCTCCCATCAAGGATAATGTTACTGCCGCGCTGGCAATTAATACAGACTTAGCCAATGCTAGTGATGGTTTATACATTTGACTCAATTGAGCCGCTGCCGATCGAATTTTTTTAGATATTTTACTCATTATCCCAGCATATAAGTTTGACTTGTTTCTGGAACCGCAGTTGTTTCACCTTTGCCGCCTGCTGGAGACTTTCTCCATCTTAGAACACTCGGAAACTCCGACCACTTTGTTACAAAAATTTACCTTACGTGGTGAGCAACTGTATCCAATGATACTTGCGACCTAGGCAACCTGATTGTGCCGACAGAGAATCCACTTGCCGCTCGAATTAATTAATGTTATTGATGATATGTCAAGGTTTAAATTGTGTATCTGCGGCCTCGACTAGCAGCTCAAAAATATTTGTCGCCATCAGCGAATGCCTGTGTTTGGAATTATAGTGAAAGGTACACCAAAATGAAACGTTTTATACATCGGGCTACACTTGCGGTCGCCGTATCTGCGATCGCAGCTACCGTACCCAGTTCACTTACACCGATGCGCGCACAATCTCAGCCACTTATACTGAGTCAAAATGTTAATTTCAAGCCTCCTGACGTAACAGCCCCCGCCAACCGACAAGGAGGGACACATCGCGGCAGCAAGCTTTGTCCAGCGGGTTTATCTATTACTCCTTTAGTGCCTCCCACTAATATCGGTTTAACCGTAACAGATTCTCCGACAATTTTTGTCTATATTCCTAACACCTCGCCCGAAATAGAGTTTACTTTGCTCAACGAAAAGGAAGACAAAGTTGTCTACGAAAAAACATTTAAAGTTGACAAATCCGGGATTGTTGGAGTTAGTATTCCTGCTACCGTGGGCAACAACAAATCCCTTGAAGTTGGCAAGCGATATGTATGGTCATTTTCGATGGTTTGCGACCCCGAAGACCGCTCTGCCGATTCAGTTGTTAAAGGGTTCGTGCAGCGAATTGAACCCGCGGCAACTCTCAAGAGTGATTTGGCAAATCCCGACCCAATGACTAGACTCAACGTTTACGCTAAAAATGGGATTTGGTACGAAACTATCGCTACTTTAGCCCAAATGCGGCGCCAGACACCCGGGGATGCGACGCTGACAGCCAAGTGGACGCAGTTATTGCAGTCCCAAGGACTAGAATCAGTTGCAGCTCAACCGCTGGTTGGGCCTCTTTAAATCTCGCTATTTCTGGAAGTTTTGTCGGTCTGCCGATGGCGAGGTGAAAATTGACCCATTTACTCGATCGCGCCCGGAGCTAAAACTCCGGGTTAACATTAGAGATTCGCTCTATAAATATTTATACAAGTTGGTGGAAAAATGAAACGTTTTATACATTTTACTGCATTGGCGATGACTGTATTGGCGATCGCCGTTACTCTCCCCAGTTTGCTTACACCGATGCAGGCTGTGCCTGCACCCATTCTGCTGAGTCAGAATGTTAATTTCACACCCCCAGATGTAACAGCCCCCGACAACAGGCAAGGGGGGACGCATCGAGGCTGTAAGTTACGGGATGGTTTATTCATTACTCCCTTAATACCTGAAAGCAATATTGGTTTAACGCTAACAGAATCGCCAACATTTTTTGTATATGTTTCTCAACCCGCAGCTCAAGTAGAGTTTGTTTTGCTAAACGAAGATGAATCCGAAGTAGTCTACGAAACTACTATCAAAAATGACAAAGCCGGAATTGTGGGAGTTAGCCTTTCTGAGAAAGACCAGACAAAAAATATTGAGGTTGGTAAGCGATATGTGTGGTCCTTTGCACTAGCCTGCGATCCTCTGGAGCGTTCTGGAGATTATATTGTTAAAGGATGGATGCAGCGAATTGAACCCCAGGCCAATCTCAAGAACGATTTGGCAAATCCAGACCCTATGGCTAAGGTGATTGCTTATGCTAAGAACGGGATTTGGTACGAGACTCTTGCGACTCTCGCCCAAATGCGGAACCTCGCCCCCGATGATTCGCGACTGACGGCCGAGTGGACGCAATTGTTGCAGTCCCAAGGACTAGAATCGATTGCCGCTCAACCGCTAGTTCAGTCTTTGGAATAACGACTCTTGACCAATCACTGCTGAGTGTTTGCATAGTCAATTCTTCAATTCTTTAATCCAGTGACCGAAACCAGCCAGGGTACAAGCCCCCGTCTTTATCCTGGTACAACCAAAAAATAGTATCCGATAACAAGTCCTGGTATTCCTCAGTAAGGTCGCTTTCTTCAATTCTTCAATTCTTCAATCCAAAATCCAAAATCCAAAATCTAAAATCTAAAATCGATTGATGGCTAATAATTTTCCGACAATTCTTGCTCTTGATTTTGACGGTGTGATTTGTGACGGACTAATCGAATATTTCCAAACCGCTTGGCGTGCCTACTGTCAAATCTGGAAACCAGTCGAAACAGTGCCCGATCCAGATTTAGCTTTGAGTTTTTACCGAGTGCGGCCCGCCATCGAAACCGGTTGGGAAATGCCGCTGCTGATCCGCGCCCTACTGACAGGAATTTCCCCAGAGCAAATTTTGCTAGAGTGGCCCAATATAGTACCGTATTTGTTGACCGAAAATAATTTAAAAGCGCAGTCTGTCGGTGCTATGTTAGACGGATTGCGCGATAATTGGATTGCTGAGGATTTATCGGGGTGGCTGTCTTTGCACCGCTTTTATCCAGGGGTGGCCGAGCGCTTGCACTCGTTGCAGGAGAGTTCGGTGAAAGTGGCGATCGTCACTACAAAGGAAGGGCGTTTTGTGCGGGAACTGTTGCAGCTAGCAGGCGTACAAATGCCGTCGGAGTTAATTTTTGGCAAGGAATACAACAAGCCTAAACACCAAATCTTGCGGGAATTTTTGGCTGCATCTGGCAAAGATTCGACTATTTGGTTTGTGGAAGATCGGTTAAAAACTTTGCTGTCGGTGAAGCAGCAGCCGGATTTATCTCAGGTGAGGTTATTTTTGGCTGATTGGGGTTACAATACTTTGCCCGAACGGGAATCTGTGGCTCAAAATCCACCAGTTCAATTGCTTTCTCTGTCCCAGTTTGCCGAAGATTTTGCCGATTGGCTGCCGCTCGAATGTTGATGTTAGAGTTGTTGGCAGGGGGAATTTTTTTCACTTTTCAGAGGCAAAAAAATTCCACAATTTTACATCTTTTTTGTTGACTTTTGAGGCGCTGGCATGGTATTTTAATATAATGGGATGGTTGCAAAAGTATTATTTATCCAACCATCCCATTATAAGATATATAATAACAGGAATTCCCGACACAAGCAAGGATCTAGATAAAAAAAATTGATTTTTTTATATTGATTTTTTTTATACAGTCTTGGAGGTACTATTGACCTGAGAAACCGATTTTTTTACAGTTTCTGCGGGCGGCCACGAAAGATTTTAGTTTATCACACCCGGTTGATGACAAAAAAAGCAAGCTTCGGAATCCAAAATTTGAAAAGTGTGTTGATAATTTCTCAGCTTGAAAGCTTTCTAATATTGAGACTTAAAACCAATGCTCGATTTAACTAAAGCAGCCAAGGCAATGCAGGGAATGAGCCAACATTTGAATGTGGAAGCTCAGGCGGCTCGCCAGCGTTTGGAAGTGGCTCAGAATTTGCTGTTGAAGGCGGCAGGCGAACAGGAAAAATTGGTGGAATTGCAAGAGAATTGGCGCGATCGCACTTTATTTAATGCTGCCACCCCGATCGAGCCATTGTCCGAGCGCACCTACATCACCGCACCCCCCGCAGCTCACACAGTCTTTGCCACAGACGGCTCGCAAATTTCCCCCAACCATCACGAAATAGCCTACTGTTACCTGCTAAACGTCGGCACAGTCATGCTGCACTACGGACAAAGCCGCCACCCAGTTTTAGACAGCGTACCCGAGGTTTTCTACAAACCCGAAGACTTGTACGGTTCGCGACAGTGGGGAATTAGAACCGAAGAATGGATGGGATACCGGCGAGCAGTTTCCGAAGCAATTGCCTTAGCAGAAATGGGCTGCAATTGGGCAAAAGTTAACGACAATAAATTGCCCGCGCCAGCTTTAGCAATGGTAGACGGTTCCCTGATTTATTGGTTTTTGGAACAGTTACCCAGCGAAGCGCGCGATCAAATTTTGCTGCCAATTTTAGAAGCTTGGGACAAGTTGCGTTTAGCAGGAATTCCGCTGTTAGGATACTTAAGCGCTTCTCGCAGCAGCGAAAGCTTATCTTTTTTACGGTTTGAAGCTTGCACCCACGAAGTACCAGACTGCATGACAAATTGCCCGAACGTCGGATTTGCCGCCACAATTTCTTTCGCCGAAAAAGCACCTTGTCAAGAATTTGAACCTTTGCGCGATGCCATATTGTGGGCAACAATCCTGTCACCCGGACAAAGAAGCCCTTTGTGGAAATCCCAAGCTCGAATTTTAGATTTGTACGGTCTTAATTCCGTCTATTTCTGTTACGTTCACGTTGGCACAGAAATTGCTAGAATAGAAGTGCCGGAATGGGTAGCACAAGATACAGCACAGCTAGATTTAGCATTAGGAATGATGCTGGCTCAAGTACACAAAGGCGGCGGCTATCCGGTGACGCTAGCAGAAGCTCATAATCAAGCGGTAGTCACGGGGGGCGATCGAAGTCGCTTTTTCGCTTTGTTAGAGCAGCAAATGATTAAAGCCGGCTTAAAAAATGTCGGAATTTCTTATAAGGAAACACGGAAGCGCGGCAGTATTGCTTAAAGTAATAAGTAGAGTAGTCTTGAACCAGAAACCGGGTATTTACCGAAATACTGCATTTGAACCTTTAACCCCGATAAAAAACCCGGTTTCTATGGTATTGATACGTAATTTATGTAGACTTTAAATAGAGTTAAAAATGTTATATGCCAATAGAACTAATTATCTTAATTGCTTCGTTACTTGTATCTTGGCTAGTCTTTAATTGGGCGTTTAAAGTGTTGAAAGCCAGCATTGGGACAGCGATTGGTTTAGCGGCAATTGTTCTGGCGATGCAGCTATTGTTTGGCATCGGGCCCAACCAGTTGTTTCAACATATAATTCACCTGCCGGAAACCCTGGGGAAAATGATTTCGGGCAAGTGAGCCGATTTGAGATTTCAAATTTGAGATTTGAGATTTCAAATTCTTTTAGATACCCGACTTCTTGAAGAAGTCGGGTATCTGCGTATTCGGATAATTGGCCATCTGATCGATAATTCATCCGTGTATCTGTGTAAAAATCCGTGTCGTGCTTTCCTTCCTATACTCACATCTTGCACCATTCTCAAGAACAGGCTTTCCGGCCTGTTCCACAAAGAGTGAATTGTCTTGTGGAACAGGCCGGAAAGCCTGTTCATAAAAAGCTTATTGAGAAGGGTGCAACATCTCAGTATATTAACTTCCCAGCATTTGCAACTTGTACAAACTGGCATACAAACCTTCTAGCTGCAACAATTCTTCGTGGCTGCCAGACTCTACTAACTGCCCGCGTTTGAGCACTAAAATACGATCGACATTTCGGATAGTCGAGAGCCTGTGGGCAATAATTATCGCTGTTCTGTCCGCCATCAAACGCTCTAGAGCTTCTTGAATTAAAGCTTCCGTCCCTACATCCAAACTAGCAGTTGCCTCGTCTAGAACTAAGATACTGGGATTGCGAATGGCGGCGCGAGCAAACGCTAATAATTGCTTTTGTCCCCCCGAAAGATTCGTCCCCCGTTCCCGCAATTGCGTGTCATAACCTTGAGGCAACTGTTCGATTAAACGGGCAACATTTGTCTTTTCTGCTGCTGCTTGAATTTCCTCAATCGAGTAACTTTCTCCCAGGCTGATATTGCTCTTCACGTCACCAGCAAATAGAAAGCCATCTTGGATAATTACCCCTATATGTCTGCGTAACTCTGCTTGAGGCAAATCCCGAATATCGACATGATTAACCAGAATCCGTCCTCGGCTAGGTTCGTAAAGGCGACACAGGAGACGAATAATCGAACTTTTGCCCGCACCGGTGGGGCCGACTAATGCTACTTTTTCGCCGGATTTGATGGTGAAATTGAGGTTTTGCAGGACATATTCGTCTTTTTTGTAAGCAAACCACACGTTGTCAAATTGGATTTCTCCCGATTCAGAATTCTGCGATTTGGCATTTTCTCCTCCCCGAAGCTTCGGGGGGTTGGGGGGTAATTTGGGATTGTTAGGCAATAAACGATATTCTGAACTTGCTCCATTTTGATGATTATCTGCCAATTCTCGATCGAACGGAGACAAGTTGTAAGCAGTTGCCTCTGGATGTCCAGTTATCAACAATGGTGAATAACCTGCCCTTCTTCCTTCTTCCCTCTTCCCTCTTCCTTCTTCCCTCTTCCCTCTTCCTTCTTCCTTCTTCGCGCTGGTTGGATCTTTAATTTCGATCGGTTCGTTGAGGATATCGCTAATCCGTTCGACGGCGGTAAATCCTGCTTGAATTGCAGTAAATTTCTCGGCAAATTGCCGCAGCGGATCGAAGAGACGCTGAGCAAATAAAATGAATGCAGACAGAGTACCGAAGTTAAGATTACCGGCTAAAACTCTTTGGCCGCCCATCCACAAAACCCCGCCGATCGCCACTAAAGCAATCCATTCTAATGTCGCAGATACGGCTGAGTCGTAAAATATAGTTTTGTCAACTGCTTTAATGTAGCGTTTATTGGTGACGCGAAACAATTGTGAGTTGAATCTTTCGCGGCGGAATAGCTGCACTACACCAATACCCGTCAGGTTTTCTTGCAGTTGGGCGTTGAGTTCGGAAAGTTCTTCTCTGGTATTGTAATTTGCTATGCGATATTGGTACTGGAAATAAATTATGACTGCGGTAATTGGTATCATCATCAGCACCAACATTAAAGCTAGTTGCCACTGCATGGTAAACATGAAAATGGCAATTACTAAAATTGAAAATAAATCGCTGACAATGCCGATCGCCCCTGAAGAGAAAACCTCTCCCAAAGCTTCTACATCGCTGGTGAGGCGAGTCATCAATTTACCGACAGGAGTGCGATCGAAAAATCTTACTGCTAGCGATGTGACGTGGGCGAACAAATCATTTCTAATATCTGTAGTAATTATTTGCCCTACTTTCGTGACTAAATAGCCTTGAAGTGATTGCAGTGCTAATCTAAGTGTTATAGTTAGCATCAGCAAAATAGCCAAAATATTCAATGCACCAGATAGAGGCACTCCCCGCAAGAATTCGTAGGTAGGTTCCGAGCGAATTACCGAAATTGCCTGTCCGATGAGAATCGGTTGAATTGCTCCTGAGACTGCTAGCGGTACTAATAGTGCGATCGAAATAATCAGCAAGCGTTTGCTGCGGGTTGCGTAAGATGCCAACCTCAGAAATAACCGCCAGTCTGTTTCCTGGCCGGATTTGTTTTTGGTGTCTGCTACTGGTGAGGAAATTGTCATCCGATTTTCGATTTTCGATTTTAGATTTTAGATTGCAGAAGCTATTATGCTGCTAAATTTGGGGACTTTGGCTGAGGATATGGAGCTTTTTTTCGCTGCGCGGCTTGTAGGGCGGGTTGGCGATATCAGTTCGCTCAGCTTTGAGCAAAAAAGCTGTACAATATATCCAACTAATAATTGTAGCAAATAGAGTCAGTCAAAGTAGGAAATCTTCTACAGCTCTAGCAAATTATCCAACCATACAGCGCTCAGTCACGCATATTTATTAGAATTGCGGATACCCGCTACTTGCCACTTTATGCCTTTAGACATAGAGTTTTCCACGGCTTTTATTTGCTGGGTCAAATGCTGGGTTTTCAAAATGCAGTTCACTGCATTGAAGAAATTGATTTTACCTTTCACCGTCGCCCCAATGAAAGTGTATTAGACTTTTTTGGTATAACTTATGCAAGAAATAGAGACAGCCCGATTGTATCTGAGACAATTTACGCCAAATGACTTAGATGAGCTGTACCGCATCTACAGCGATTCAGAAGTGATGAAGTATTTGAGCGAAGGCGTCAGAAATAGAGAAGAAACAGCAGCAGATTTATTTCAGATAATCGCTGATTGGGAAAAACACGCTTTCGGTTTGTGGGCTGTTGTCAATAAAGAAAATAACCAATTGATCGGCGACGGGGGGCTTCGCTTCTTACGCGAAACATCTGAAGTAGAAGTCGGTTACGTGTTAGCAAAAGCGTATTGGGGGAAAGGTTTAGCATCGGAAGTTGCAGCGGCCAGCATCAAGTATGGATTTGAAGTATTGAATTTAGAAAAAATTATCGCAGTTGCAGATGCCGAAAACATCGCCTCGCGGCGGGTAATGGAAAAAATGGGGATGAAATACCAGCATAACTTTGACAATCGCGCTCGCCATCGAGTATATTATTCGATCGCAAGACTCTCATACTTTACCTAGAAGGAAATCCCACCACAATGTTGGTAGCAAGACTTATCAAAACTCGTATCATAATCTAGTGGTAAAAATTATATTAATCATGCAAAAGATAGAGACAGCCCGATTGTATCTGAGACAATTTACGCCAGACGACTTAGACGATCTTTCCCGCATCTATAGCGATCCGGAAATCATGAAATACCTCACAGGAGTTAGAAGTAGAGAAGCAACAGAAATCGCCATTCATACCATGCTCAAACGTTGGGAAGAAAATAACTTTGGAATGTGGGCGGTAGTGCATAAAATAGACCGTAAAATGATTGGTCGCTGCGGACTGGGTTTTCTGGACAAAACACCGGAAGTTGAGCTGGGCTATGCACTAGACAAAGTTTATTGGAATCAAGGATTGGCGACAGAAGCATCTTTGGCTAGTCTAAATTATGGATTTAAAATATTACAGCTTGATAGAATAGTTGCGATCGCCCGCCCAGAAAATATCGCCTCGCAGCGGGTGATACAGAAAGTTGGCATGAAATATGAAAAAAATGCTCATTACTACGAAACAGATGTAGTATATTATTCCCTCTCGCGAGAAAGTTACCAATCAAAAGTAGTTTTGTAGGGTGCGCTAGGCGCACCTTACTGCATTTAAATTCCTCGCATCGCCAATTGGCATTATTGCCTGCTGACAACTACGAAGTCCTTTGCAATTGCTTGTTAACTTTTTGAATTTTCTTAGCAAAATACTCTTGTCTGTGTCCCAATCTTTTAGCCACGTCCAACCCTTTTTGATAGGATTCCAAAGCTTTATCGTAAGCCTTCATCTCTTGATAAACTTGACCAATATTGTCATAAGTATTCATCAATCCGTAGAAATTGTAAGCCCGCTCTTCTAACAGCAACTGCATTTGATAAATCCGCAAAGTCGGCTCCCATTGCTTTTGCGATCGATAAAGTAAAGCTAATTTATCCAAAGCTTCGCTAGCTTGGGCATACTGTTGAATGGGAACGGCTAAATTGTAGGCTTCCTGATAGTATTGAGCTGCTAAATTGATTTGACCTATGGTTTGGTAATCACTGGCGATCGCAATTTTGAGCGCTGGTATAGCACTCGGGTTTTGTAAGTTAAGATACACCGATCCTAGTTTTTCCCTGGCTGCGATCGCCTTTAGGGGTTGTTTCGACTGCTGGTAAACGTAAGCTAACTGTCTCAGAGCATCTACCTCTGTTGGAGGAGTTACAGGCTGTGGTGGCGCGCCGTTTCCCGCAACTACAGCAGAATTTTGCACAGCAGAATTAGCAGCAAATAAAGCGCGGTTTTCCTGAATTAAAGTTGCCAATTCCTCATACACCGGAGCCGCTTTATCGTAACTCAACCAATTGATGTGAATTAGCCCGATCGCCTTCAAAATCTGACCTTGAGCCAATATATCTTGGTTTTGGCGCGCATTTTCGAGAATTTCTTGGTAAACTTCTACAGTTGGGCCTTTAGCGCGCACCTGCTGAAAAGCCGCAGCCAAGGCGGGGAGCAACTCTTGAGATTTGACTTCTTTTTGAATTGCTTGCAACCGTTTAGTAATAAGCTGTAGTTCCAGGTTTTTACCGTTACTCCAAGCAACACTTCCCACCCGACTCAAAGCAGCAATTTCCGCCGCCGGGCCCAGATACCTCCGCAGCCGCAATTCTCGGAACCAAATTTCAAAAGCACCAGCGCCGTCTCCAGCTTCCAGTTTAGCCGCTGCTTCTAAGTTTAACTGCTCCAAAGCCGCTGTCAGTTCGTCCCGCTGAGTGCTGCTCAAAGATTCGTTAGCGGGAGCTAGGGGATCGGGTGTGGTAATTTCTAGAGGATTAGGAGAAAATTGATCGAGGCCTGGTGGATTAGTTTGGGCGCTAGCAATAGAACCAGCACACAGCCACAAGAAAAGCAAGCACCCAATTGGCACAGAACTTCTCATTCTCAAAATTTGGTTGCCGCGATTCGGCATCTCTTCTGGAAACATCAAGTTTTGCATATCTACAAAACGGTATAAATTATGTCACAAAGATGGCACAAAAGCAAACTGTTCAACAAGAGCAACAAAATAAAAGTCACCGCACTGAGCAATTATTGGGATTTAAAGACGCTGGGCGATCCTCTTCGAGGGCTTCGCCAACGTATTTTACGCTTATTTAGTCTAGCCCTTATTCTCTTAACTGTTTGCACAGCTTGCGCCCCCCCTCCCGCAGTTGCAAAAGACCGCTCTTTTCCAGAAATGTCCTTGGACTTTTTGGGCGAGTACCAATTGCCAAAAATGAATTTTGAAGGAGCACCAGTCGGCGGTTTATCAGGAATTACCTACGACCCCAAAGGTATTAGCGCCGTCACTTCCAAAGCTTATCGCTTTTACGCTCTTTCCGACGACCCCAGCGAAAACGGAGAAGCGAGATTTTACAGTCTCAGACTCGACCTCACATCAAGCGATCCAGCAAATATTCGCCTGAAAAAAGTTACCGTTGAAGGCGTTACATCCCTCAAAAAAGCAGAGGGTGAAACATTCTCTTGGGGTTCCATCAATCCCGAAGGCATCGCCCTTTCTCCCCGCAACTCAGTATTTGTCGCCAGCGAAGGTGTTACTCATGTTGGCATCCCTCCTTTCCTCGGAGAATTTGACATCAAAACCGGGAAATTGCGGGGAAATTTACCGATACCCAAGCGCTATATTCCCGATGCCAGCGATGAAAAACAGAAGCAAGGAGTGGTGGACAATTTAGGTTTTGAATCTTTAACCATCGACCCAGAAACCTTTAGTCCGGGCGGTCTTGATCCGTTTCGTTTGTTCGCAGCTACGGAAGCGCCGTTAATGCAAGATTTAGACCCCGAACAGGCAAGCAAACTCCGTCTTTTACATTATGTCATCGTCGATAAAACACCGCAATTAGTCTCAGAAAATCTTTACACACTAGACCAAGTTCCCATGACTATTTTGAACGGTTTAACAGAATTAGTAACAATCGGCGGCGGTCAGATTCTGAGTTTAGAACGTTCTTTTGGGCTGTCGGGATACAGCGCTAGGATTTATCAAGTAGCCGTTGGGGCGGCTACAGATACTTCGAGAATCCAGAGTTTCAAAGGGCGAACTGCAATGATAGAACCTGTTAGGAAAAAGTTGCTGCTAGACTTGAGCCAACTCGGAATTCCGCTATATAATTTAGAGGGAATGACCCTCGGGCCACGCTTGCCAGACGGCAGCCAGAGTGTAGTTTTGGTCAGCGATGACAATTTCGATGAAGCACAGAAAACTCAGTTTATTTTGTTGAGTTTAAAAAGGAAAAATTAGGTCAGAAGGGCGGGTTAGAAGCCCACCCCACAAGAAGACTTAGTATGTGTGAAATCCGTCGCAAATTCTGTTGAGGAAAACAGTCCAATCAACTTCATTTTTTGTGGAACAGGCATCTTGCCTGTTCATAAAAATAGTATAAATAAGGTTAAATTTCCTCAAATTTATCCAACTAAAAAACCCCCTAATCATGCCAAGACGCAACAGCTTGCACTTGCCAGAAATCAAACTGTCTTACCTAGAATGGCAGCCCAAGACAGGGCTAGAAAAAGTTCCGCGTTTGCTGTTGTTACACGGTTTAGCAGATAGTGCGTGTGTCTGGAGTAGCTTGGGCGATTATTGGTCGAACCGCTATCATATTGTAGCGCCCGATATGCGCGGTCACGGAGAAAGTAGCAAACCTAAAACAGGCTATACTTTTGAAAGTGCGATCGCAGATTTAGAAGCTTTGATGGCACATCTCAACTGGCCTGACGCACACATTTTAGGACATTCTTGGACGGGAAAACTAGCAGCGATTTGGGCGAGGCAAAACCCCGATCGCTTTTGCAGTATGATTTTAGTAGACCCCATCTTCATCACCAAACTGCCCGCCGCGATGAAACTCACCCTACCAATTGTTTACCGAAAATTAGACTGTCTCAAATGTGTGGGCCCGTTTGCGACTTTAGCCCAAGCAGAAGCAGCAGCCAAACAATCGGGAGAATATGCAGATTGGAGTGATGTGCAGCAAATGGTATTCCAACACCAAATCGAACAAAAATCAGACGGAAATTGGGGCAGTAAATTTACGATTGCAGCCAGAAATCAGATATTTGCGGAAGTGATGAAAGTTGCCGGTTTAACGGAAAATATTGATATCCCGACTTTGTTTGTACAGCCGGAAAAAGGCGTAAATCGCATGGCTTGGCAAATGCAGCCATACCATAGATACTTAAAAAATCTTACCGTTGCAAAAGTACCGGGGAATCACTGGTCTTTTTTGACTCAACCAGAAACTTTTAATCAAACTGTGGCAGAGTTTTTAGAGGGTACAAGACAGTGAATGTAGAAATTATCGCACATCGGGGATTTTCGGCGAGATCCCCCGAGAATACTTTAGCAGCTTTTGAACGGGCGATCGCCCGTGGAGCTCATTCGATCGAATTTGACATCCAGCTATCCGCCGACAACGTACCAGTGATTTTTCACGACGCCACATTAGATAGAATCACTGGAGTTTCTGGCCAAGTTAGGGAAACAACCCTGTCTGAATTGCAGACACTTAATGCGGGAAAATGGTTTAGCGATGAATTTTCACAACAAAAAATTCCTACTTTAAAAGAATCATTAACCATACTCAAAAATGTTGACAAATTTCTTTACTTTGATGTGAAACCTCACTGCGAGTGGTCTGACGCAGATGTCGCGGCTTTTGTCAATACTTTGAAGGGCGAAGAAATCCAACACAAATGCGTTATTACCTCCTTTAAAGCTGGATTTCTGGAACAAGTGCGGCGGCTATCTGGCGATTTGGCGATCGGGCATATTGTTGCTAATCTAGAAGCGTACAAAACTCAATTAGCTCAAGCTGTAACGCATCACGATAATTTGATTAGCAGCCAGTATCGCGTGTTGCTGGACAACCCCGCACTAATTCAAGAAAGCCGGAGTCAGGGAGTTGACATTGTGGCCTGGACGGTGGACGATCGAGCAGATATGCAAAAGTTAATTGATTTGGGTATAACGCGGATCGTCACTAATTGTTTGATATAATTTGTTTAACTTGATATCTTGCACCATTATCAAGAACGGGCAAGATGCCCGTTCCACAAAACTCAATTAATAGATGAATTACTTTCGCACAAGCATCCACGAAATGTCTGGCTATGTGCCGGGGGAACAGCCACCGCTAGGCACAAAAATTATTAAATTAAATTCTAATGAAAATCCCTATCCGCCTTCTCCGAAAGCCTTAAACGTGCTTCAGGAAATAGACGGAGAAATGCTGCGGCGCTATCCAGATCCAACTGGCAAAAGTTTTCGCATCGCTGCTAGTAAAGTTTTTGGAGTTGCTGACGATTGGATTGTTGTAGGTAACGGCAGCGACGATTTATTAAACTTGATAGTTCGCGCGGTGGGGGAATCAGGTAAACAGATTGTTTGTCCTGCGCCTACCTACGTCTTGTACCGCACTTTGGCACAAATTCAAGATGCAGAATTTGTGGAAGTTCCTTATCCAGATGACTACAAGTTACCAGTCGATTTGCTAATAGCAGCCAGAGGGGCAGTGACCTTTGTAGCCTCACCCAATAGTCCATCGGGAACAGCCATATCTGTTGCAGATTTGGAGAAACTGGCTAAAGAGTTATCGGGCATTCTTGTTATCGATGAAGCTTATGTAGATTTCGCCGAAGACAATGCTTTGAACTTGACAAAAAAGTACAGTAATGTTATAGTTTTGAGGACGCTTTCAAAAGGTTATTCCCTAGCAGGATTGAGGCTGGGTTTTGCCATAGCAAATCCGGCGCTGCTGGCAGAATTAAATAAAATTAAAGACAGCTATAATGTGGACGCTTTAGCCTATGCAGTGGCGGCGGGTGCGATCGCAGATCAAGACCACAAAATAGCCAACGCGGAAAAGATTAAGGCTTCCAGAGTAAAACTAGCCGTTAGCTTCAAGGAATTAGGGTTTGACGTTTGGCCCTCGCAAACCAACTTTTTGTTAGTGCGACCACCAAACGGCGATGCAGAAAGAATTTATCAAACACTGAAAGTACGGGGAATATTGATTCGATACTTCAATCAGCCGCGATTAGAAGACAAATTGCGGATTAGTGTAGGTACAGAGGAACAGAATCAAATATTACTTAAAACTTTGAAAGAAATCCTATAAATAACGATCGCACTAAAAGTAGTTTCTAGTAATGACTTTAGTTCTCTGATTTTTATGAGGACTTGAATTCCTGACTACACACAGCTTGATTACGGATAATTATTAGGATTATCAATCGCCAACCCTTCTGAATGAGCAATATTCAGCAATCGATTGTCCGCCGAAACAAAAATTAGTTGAGTATCTGGCACGGAAACGAGAGTAGATTGAACGCGCAAAGCTGACGCTAATTGCAGAGAATCATAAGCCCGCAGCGGGTTTTGTATCACCAGTGCGCCCGCTGTTTCTATCAAAGTGCGATCGACTTCAAGAACTTCATACTGGTTGTCAAAATCCGTGCGAAAATCTCCCATAAGTTGGTCAACCTCATCGACAGATAGAGTACCCTCTCGTTGACGGCGTGAAAAAGCGCTGCATACCTCCACCCAAGTAATTTGAGAAATCGCGAGAAAGTTACCTGCTGCAGGAACAGTAATTGATTGAATCCAATTACTTCCCAATTCAGGCACATACCGTTTAACCAAAGCGCTGGTGTCTAAGAAATAGGCATTTACCACGGGCCACGATCCTCAATAACGATTTCAGAAAGAGGTTTTCCCACTCTTCCCTTTAGTTTTTCAAACAGTTCGCGCCGCTTTTGTTCTGCGGCTGCATCTAGCTTAAACTGTTTTGTTGGCAAACCCATCAATTTTTGTACATCCATCAACTTAATCGCCTTTTCGCGATCGCCCTTGACTTCTTCCTGCGAAACTTCCGCTACAATTGTGATTTGCACAGTTTCCCCATCATTTAATGACAAAGGACTCAGGGGACGAAAAACCCCGTTTTCGTAGATAGCAGTAATAGTTTCTGGCATAATTACCCTCTTAATTAAATGCTTTGACTTATTGTACTTCTTGTAACTACTTCGTTGCCACCACAGCCAAATTCCAAGCCAAGCGCTTCATCAAAGGCAACTTTTTCAAAAAGCCATCCAACCCTTCTAAACGAGAGTATTCCGGTTTCAATCTCTCTTGTTCAATGATAATCTTTTTCCAATAACGCTCCTCATTCGGATGCACTTTTTCGATTAAATAAAAGCGCAAAAAAATCCAAAGCGATGTCAGCCAAAACGTATCGTAAGCCGTCTCGGAAAACAAAGACTTGACAAAATTCACAATATTAATATCCAAAGGACTTTCATCCTCCGTCCGCACCTCAGTCGCCATCCTGCGGTAAACATTAATCACGGGATTGTGCTTCATCGGGTCCCAAAAACAAGCTTTACCCCCAGGCTTCAGCACGCGGTGCATTTCACGAATTGCCTTTTCAGGTTCCGGCAAATGGTGCAGCAAATTAGAAGCGTAAACAATATCAAAACTATTGTCCGGGAAATCCAGCGCCATTGCATTCACGGTGCAGCCCTCTATTTTGACGCCGTTTTTCTCAGCCAATTTCAGAGCAACTTCTACCATGCCCTGAGAATAGTCCGCAGCCACACAATTCGCACCTTTTTTAGCAAAATAAACGCTATTTTCTCCCGCGCCGCAGCCTAAATCTAACAGGCGTTTGCCTGTAATATCGCCCATTTGCTGGACGATAAATCTATTTTCTGGGGCGGTACAAGCTTCAAAGTAATCATTAACTCGAATGCCGTCAATATCGATTGTAGATGCCCAAGCATCGTGGAATTGTCGCTCTTTTTTTAAAGTTTCGTCTTGCATTTTTCAAGAGTTGGTTATTAGTAAAAAAAAGTAATTTTAAACCGCAGATAAACCCGGAACAACGCAGATAAATTGAGAGTTATCTGCTTCGATCTGGGTTCGTCTGCGGTTTGTTTCAAGAAAAATGGCTGACAAGAAATTTATCAGCGCTGTGCTTCTGCAACAACTTCATTTCTGATCTGAGTTGGCTGTTCCGAGGATTTTTCAGCACTATGCTGCAAGGCCTGATACAGGCGATTTAAAGCGCTGATGTATGCTTCTGCAGACGCTACGATAATGTCGGTATTTGCTGAGTGACCGGAAAATACTTTGCCTTCGTGCCGCAAGCGAATTGTTACTTCGCCGATCGCATCTATGCCTGCTGTCACCGACTGTACAGAAAACTCGATCAACTCGTTCGGTACGTTTACCACCCGGTTAATTGCCCTGTAAATCGCATCCACAGGCCCGGTGCCGATCGCAGCATCGGTCAATTCTTCGCCCGCCGGATTCCGCACAGTGACAGTTGCTGTCGGGCGAGATTTGTCGCCGCAGGAAACTTGCACCAATTCTAACCGGAAAAGTTCCGGTGCTTGGTGCACTTCGTTATTGGCGATCGCCTCTAAATCCCAATCCGTAATCTCTTTTTTCTTGTCCGCTAAATCTTTGAACTTGATAAAAGCCTTATTTAGCTCATCGTCGGCCATTTCAAAACCCAACTCTTTCAAGCGAGTGTGAAATGCGTGGCGGCCGGATAATTTGCCCAAGACGATTTGATTTTCCGTTAAGCCGATCGACTCAGCGTCCATAATCTCGTATGTCAGCTTATTTTTCAGCACCCCGTCTTGGTGAATTCCCGACTCGTGAGCGAAAGCATTTGCCCCCACAATCGCCTTATTTGGCTGCACCAACATCCCCGTCAAATTGGAAACCAAGCGCGAAGTTTTGTAAATTTGGCGCGAGTCAATATTTGTCAGCGGTTCCTCAGAATCCGCAGGCCGGCCCAAGAACGGATTATAATATTGACGCCGCACGTAAAGCGCCATCACCAACTCTTCCAGAGCCGCATTTCCCGCCCGTTCGCCAATCCCGTTAATCGTGCATTCTAACTGTCGGGCGCCATTTTTTACGGCTTCCAAAAAGTTAGCAACAGCCAATCCTAAGTCATTGTGACCGTGCACCGAAATAATGGCGCGATCGATATTCGGCACATTTTCCTTAATTCCCCGAATCAAAGCCCCAAACTCGCTCGGAGTCGTGTAGCCGACAGTATCGGGAATATTAACAGTAGTCGCACCCGCTGCGATCGCCCGTTCTAGAACCTGATACAAAAACTCCGGTTCCGATCGACAAGCATCTTCCGGCGAAAACTCCACATCATCCACAAAAGACTTAGCGTAAGCCACCATTTCCGGCACAATTTCCAGAACCTCAGCCCGCGTCTTTTTCAGCTTATACTCCAAGTGAATATCGGACGTAGCCAGAAACGTATGAATTCGCGAATTTACTGCTGGTTTCAGAGCCTCTGCTGCTGTTTTAATATCCTCCTTTCTCGCCCGTGCTAAACCGCAAATTGTCGGCCCATCTTCCGTGCCAACCGAGCGGGCTATTTTTTGGACTGCCTCGAAATCTCCCGTGCTGGTGAAAGGGAAACCCGCTTCAATCACATCCACGCCCAATCTCGCTAACTGGCGAGCGATCGTCAGCTTTTCGTCCACATTCAAAGATGCACCCGGAGATTGTTCTCCGTCCCGCAAAGTCGTATCGAAAATAATAATCCGGTCTTGACTTGGTTGAGTTTTCATAGCTCTAAAAAAGTGTTTTCCTGATTTTTACTTGTCCGTTTTTCTGGATTTTTAGCCTCCAGTCACCAGTCCCCTGTCTCGCGCCAATAACGAATAATTAATAACCCCTAACCCATAACTACTGACTAATGACTGCTGACTAATGACTAATGACTAATAACTAATGACTAATGACTAATAACTACTGACTAATAATCCATCTTCTCGATATGTTCCCTAATTTCATTTAGGTCTATATACCTATCTGTAGCATTTCGTAACTCTCTAGCAATCATTCCTTCGGTTGATACCACAGTAATATGAGTATTTTTCGATCGTAGCAGCTCGATCGCCCGCTCAAAATCCCCATCCCCGCTAAACAGCACAACTTGGTCGTATTGATCCACAGTATTAAACATATCAACCACAATTTCTATGTCTAAATTAGCCTTTTGAGAATATCTGCCAGAAGCATCGTCGTAATATTCCTTAAGAATTTTAGTGCGAACCGTGTAACCTAGACTGATCAAAGCATCTCGAAATCCCCTTTGATCTTGGGGGTCTTTCAGACCCGTATACCAGAAAGCATTGATCAAGATGACATTCGGCTGCGAAGTTTTGAAATATTCGAGCACCCTGCGAGGATCAAAAAACCAACCGTTCTTTTGTTGAGCGTAGAACATATTGTTCCCGTCCACAAAAATAGAAAGGCGGTTCATTAAGTTTGTCATAGAAACTTAGACCTAATAATTGTAGAAAGAAGTTAATCTAAATATCACATTTTAGCAACATGGAGCTAACTGAGGCAATAGATTAAACTTCAGAAAACTCCATTTCCCCAGTATTTCATATTTTCGGCTCTACCGCCAGAGGGTTCTTTTAAGCCTGCTTGCATTTGAGCGAGGGTTCCTCACAAACTATACGCCTAGTAACTCAATACCGGCTGCCGTGTCAAGGTTAATAGCGCCTTCAAACTACCGCCGTACAGCCGTACCGCCAAGCAGGCATACCGAAGCGCATAGCAGTAGATTTTGCTCCCCTGATTTCATAGCGCAGACTACCTCCGCTCAAGCCTTTTTGCTTTCAAGAGCCCAGCGAGCTAACTCTGTCCGGTTGTGCAGACCTGTTTTGCCCAGCATATTGCTGACGTGGCTTTCGATAGTCCGCTGGCTGACATTCATCACGTCTGCGATCTGGCGGTTTGCCATACCCTGGGCTAGCAACTGTACCACCTTTAACTCAGTGGGAGTCAATTCGACATTGCGGCGCGCCTTAATTTTTGGGCCACTCTCCATACCGGGATTTGAGTGGCGAATCAAGCGCGATGCTGCTTTCAGAGAAGATTCCACTTGGGCTACCAGTTCTTCTGGTTCAAAAGGCTTGACTATATAAACGTCAGCCCCAGTGCTCAAGCCTTTTACTCGGTCTGAACTTTGACCTTTTGCGGACAAGAAAAGAACCGGAATCCAGTTAGTGCGAGGGTCTTCTCTGATGTGTTTGACTAAAGTGTAGCCGTCCATTTCCGGCATCATCACATCGCAGATAATCAAGTCGGGAACTTCTTGTTCTAGTTTTTCCAGAGCGTCTCTGCCGTTTTCTGCTGTAATGACGTTGTAACCCCGAAACTCCAAGTAGTCCTTGACGAGCAAGATCAAGTTGGGGTCGTCGTCAACCAGCATCAGCCGTTTTTGCTCTCCTGAATTATTGTCCTTTGTCATGTTTATTCCCGCTAAAGTATCCCGCACGCTTCCTTGTTTTCACTTCTGTTTTTTCCGTCAGTCCCCCGCCACCAGGCTGGGGGTGGAGGACGACGGTCGGCTGAAGGGATCGCGGTGAGGGAAAGCGGGGCGGGTATTACCGCTTTCCAACCTATAATTGACGGCTGTTCGTGAGTGTCTTACGACCTGGAATGCAGCCGAAACCTGTAATGGACGATCGCCCTACCAAGATCAGCCTTGATTGATTGGAAACTCCCTAACAGAGCCCAAGTTAAATATTTAATCTCGATCGGTTCAATTTCAGGTTAATGCCCCGGTTTTAAATGATACTTCTGATATAGAGAAATTTAAGCAGACTCCCTACTTACGTATTTAACTGTTTCTAGTGTAGTTTGGCAACCTGCTTAGTGTCTGCCACTGAGAAATTTTTGCACAAAATTTCACAGTTCCTCCGATCGATTTTTTTTGGTGTACCTTTTGAGAAACACAAGGAACACGGGAAGCTGCACGAAGACAATCACCTAACTACAGTTTTTTTGAGCTGTAGCAGGTGCGATCGCCCCGACGCCCAACTGTCTCAAATTCTCACCCTTAACCTTAAATTTAACCTTTAATTATACCCATGTACTTTAACAGCGCTATAATTAGATGTTTTGCTCCGCCTCAGCAGGCACAGGCAAAGGATGAGTCAAGAAAGCGTACTCTTGAACTACCTTTGAGTTTAGGAGATGTTCCTGAATAATTCTCTCAATGACGGGGGGAGTAACGTCGCGATACCACACTCCGTCTGGATAGACTACCATGATCGGGCCAGACGCGCACACTCGCAGGCAATTGGCTTTGGTGCGAAAAACGCAGGCTGGTCGATCGGCACTTGGCTTGTCCAACCCCAATTCTTGCAAGCGTTTTTTTAAGTAATTCCACGCCACCAGACTCGTTTGTCGATCGCAGCACTTGGGCACGGTTTGGTCGGCACAGATAAAAATATGTCGCTCGATTTGAGCGATTCCCAGGCTTTGGACGCAAGCGCTCAAGCCTTGGCTGCAATATTCCTGGTTATTTTCGGTCATTGTATTCATCAGTCAAAAGTAATTGGTTAGCGGTCTAAAGTCATCACCACAGCCCCGACTCCCCCCTCTGCTTCCCTCCAACTCATTTTCTGTTCGGGAACCCGTACTGACAACTAAGTTGCGATCGCCCCTGACTAAAGCTAAATTAGCACTCAGGAGTCGAGAGTGCTAATATGTCAGTTGTAAGCAGTCGGCTGTTGCTTTTATAGCGACCCTGACCGCTGACTGACTAGGATCTGTAATCTGGAGATTTATTTATGGCAGCAGTATCACTGAGTGTTTCTACCGTTAAACCGTTAGGCGAGCGCGTGTTCGTGAAAGTAAGCGCTAGCGAAGAAAAAACCGCCGGCGGCATCCTTCTGCCCGACACAGCTAAGGAAAAGCCCCAAGTAGGCGAAGTCGCGGCTGTGGGCCCCGGCAAGCGCAATGACGACGGCAGCCGCACTGAAATGGAAGTCAAAGTCGGCGACAAAGTTCTCTACTCGAAGTACGCCGGCACCGACATCAAACTCGGCACCGATGAATACGTCTTGCTTGCAGAAAAAGACATTCTGGCGATCGTTAACTAATTAATCATTAGTCATCAGTCATCAGTCCTTAGTCATCAGTCATTAGTTTAAAGCGAACGCCGCCAAACAACTAATGACACGGGACAAATGACTAAAATCCATCATCCCCAATCCAAAATCTCAAACCCTCTCATCCCCAAAAACTATGGCTAAGCGTATTATCTACAACGAAAATGCACGTCGCGCCCTCGAACGCGGTATGGACATTTTGGCCGAAGCAGTGGCCGTAACCCTCGGCCCCAAAGGCCGTAACGTGGTTCTCGAAAAGAAATTCGGAGCTCCTCAGATCGTCAATGACGGCGTAACCATCGCCAAAGAAATCGAACTAGAAGACCATGTAGAAAATACAGGCGTTGCTCTAATTCGTCAAGCAGCTTCCAAAACCAACGACGCAGCAGGCGACGGTACCACAACTGCTACCGTTTTGGCTCACGCAATGGTCAAAGAAGGTCTGCGTAACGTAGCAGCCGGCGCAAATGCGATCGCCCTCAAACGCGGTGTTGACAAAGCAACCACGTTTTTGGTAGAAAAAATTGCCGAACACGCCAAACAAGTAGAAGATTCCAAAGCGATCGCTCAAGTCGGCTCCATCTCTGCTGGTAACGACGATGAAGTCGGTCAAATGATTGCTAACGCAATGGACAAGGTGGGCAAAGAAGGCGTGATTTCCCTGGAAGAAGGGAAGTCTATGACCACCGAATTGGAAATCACCGAAGGGATGCGCTTCGACAAAGGCTACATTTCTCCCTACTTCGTCACCGACACCGAACGGATGGAAGCGATTCTAGAAGAACCGTTCATCTTGCTGACAGACAAGAAAATTGCTCTGGTACAAGATTTAGTACCCGTGCTCGAACAAGTAGCTCGTTCCGGCCGCCCGCTGTTGATCATTGCAGAAGACATTGAGAAAGAAGCTTTAGCTACCCTCGTTGTCAACAAACTGCGCGGTGTGTTGAACGTGACTGCTGTTAAAGCACCCGGTTTTGGCGATCGACGCAAAGCCATGTTAGAAGATATCGCCGTATTGACCGGCGGTCAACTAATCACCGAAGATGCCGGTTTGAAACTGGAAAACACCAAGCTCGACATGATCGGCAAAGCTCGCCGCATCACCATCACCAAAGACAGCACCACAATTGTTGCCGAAGGTAACGAAGCCGCCGTCAAGTCCCGCTGCGAACAAATTCGCCGTCAAATGGACGAAACCGAGTCTTCCTACGACAAAGAAAAGCTGCAAGAACGTTTGGCCAAATTGGCTGGCGGTGTCGCAGTCATCAAAGTTGGCGCGGCTACCGAAACAGAAATGAAGGATCGCAAACTGCGTCTTGAAGATGCGATCAACGCAACCAAAGCTGCTGTAGAAGAAGGAATTGTTCCTGGTGGCGGTACAACTTTGGCTCACCTGACTCCTCAATTGGAAGAGTGGGCTAACAGCAGCCTGAAGGGCGAAGAATTGACCGGTGCTTTGATTGTGGCACGGGCTTTGGCTGCTCCTCTGAAGCGGATTGCTGAAAATGCTGGTTTGAATGGCGCTGTGATTGCTGAGCGCGTCAAAGAAAAGCCGTTCAACGTTGGTTTCAACGCAGCGACAAATGAGTTTGTCGATATGTTTGAAGCTGGTATTGTTGACCCTGCGAAGGTGACTCGTTCTGCTCTGCAAAATGCCGCATCTATTGCTGGTATGGTGCTGACAACCGAGTGTATCGTCGTTGACAAGCCTGAACCGAAGGATGGCGCTGCTGCAGCTGGCGCTGGCGGCGGCATGGGCGGCGGCGACTTCGATTACTAAGTCGATCGTTTGATGACTAATCGCTAGTTTGATGGGGCGGGCAATAATGTCCGCCCTGTTATATTTGGAAGTGCTTTTAGCGTACGCATGACTTTAACTCTGAAGATAAGTTAAATACTTTTTTCAGAGATATTAAATAATATATTTTTTTACTCAAAACGCAAGGTCACAACCTAATAGCCCAACCCTGCGGTGACATTAAAACTAGAAATTTTAATCAAATTTGAACATGACTAAAACAAATGTAGAGATAATTCCCAACGAAGCCTTAGTAGTTCGTGGTGGTCGTAATCATCCAGAAGATATTCAACGTGCTATAGGAACCCACCCCAGCGGCATCACGGGAATTTCTGTAGAATGTGCAGTAGAATTGTCTGTAGCAGAATTAGCATTAGCAATCCCTCATGGACAAGTTGGTCTTACCACAGTGAGTAAGGTTCGCTCGGAAGGTGGAGATGTCATCCGTACTTCTGGCAGAAGTTTAAATCATGCAACTCTGACTGGCTTAACACCAGAAAAAACAAGTCTTCTGCTGATACCAACGATTCCTAACCCATCTAGGACTTAGGCAACTGGCACATAGATTAGGGTGCGTCAGACCCTCAAACCTTGGTTATATTAATCCATCACTTCGTCTGACGCACCCTACAAGCTCATCTAAGTGAGTCAGTTGCGTAACTCCCCCCATCAAAAAATTCATCTTAAGTGTAGTAAAAAATATGAGTTCTCCTAGAATCTTTGCAGACTTTCATAATGCTGATGAACAGAGTCGCCTTCGTCTGAATTGTGTGGGTACAATTGAAGATTTGAGTCGCCAAAATATTAAATTGCAAAATGGTCAATTGCTCACCCTCTATAGCGAAGAATTAGAAGTAGATGGCGTGGTGCAATATTCTGAAGAGGAAAGTCTTTGGGTGGCAGAAATTGATTGGGAGCAAATTAGACAAGTAGAGGATATGCTTCTTCAAGCAACTGCCTAGTTAGGGATTTCTAAATATTCCTCCTTGGGAATGGAAATAATATGAATCTATCATTTAAAGATTTAAGATTTATTATAAAAGCCATTGAACATCAAATAAATGCCTATAAAGAACGTTGGCAAGTAATAGAAGATGTAGATGAGGATGAGGCTGCCGATCTAGGGAATGATATTAAATTTTTAGAGCTTCTCCTCGCAGACATGACGACAAGTTTAGCTCAGAATACTGGACGGGAAAATATCGCTTATGAACAAGCGCTATTTGAAGCCCTAGAAGTGACTTTTGCAGAGTGGGAAACTAGCGAGGCGATGACGGCGGAGGAAGCCTGTAAAAGGATCAGAGTAATTTCCGACAAGCTCTCGAATAACTTTGAGAGAAGGCAGCAAAAACTGATCCGCCTAAGTGCATAATCAAAATGTGGCTTTTATTACCTTGGAATAACCACCCCCACCTGCCATGAAACTTTACCACACTCCCATTTCCCCCAACTCCCGCCGCGCGTGGGTAGCCCTCATCGAAAAAAACCTCGACTTTGAATTAGTAGAAATCCACTTGGACGGCGATCACTTAGATCCAGAATTTGTGGCAATGAATCCTTTTCACCGCATCCCTGTTTTGGTGGATGATGACTTCACTGTCGTCGAGTCTCTAGCAATTCTTGATTATCTAGAAACCAAGTATCCCGAACCGGCAATGCTGCCAAAAGAACCGAAAGATTTGGCAGTTGTGAGGATGGTAGAATTGGTCACGGTTAACGAACTTCTGCCGGGACTTTACCCCCTAAGCAGTGAAAAAATGGGATGGGGAACTCCCCAACCCCAGGAAATCGCAAAGGCTAAGGAAAAAGTCAATACTGTGTTGAAATTCTTTGAAGGCTTACTGGACGATCGCCCTTTTTTCGCTAGCAACAGTGTCACGTTTGCCGAGTGCGTTGCCGGCACTGTCGTGCCTTTGCTATCTTGGGTTGATGTTTCCCTAGACGGCTATCCTAAAATTCAAGCTTGGTGCGATCGCCTGCTTGCCCGCCCCTCGTGGCAGCAAACTCAATTCACGGAGGCAGACTTGGCGGCTTTCGCATCTCGGAGACAAAAATTTTTGGCACAATCTGAAGCCTAATGAACAAATCAAGTCTCAAGCGATCGCTCTTTCTCCTAGCTGTTTTTACCTGCATCCAAATTCCCATCGCAGCAATGGGGCAGCCCGCCGACCGAGCGAACTACGAATCAATTAACGTCAAACAGTTCCTGGGCGATCGCAAAATTACCGTCTCCAATCCCAAAGATCTCGCAGTAAAACTCTTTAGCAGTGACCAAGAATCTGAAGGCAGAAAAAGCGACCAAATTTCGGTTGAATATCCGACGCGAAAAGCAGCAGTAATTGTGCATACAGTCATCGGTTTAGCTGACGATTCTCTTGCTGCAATGCGACACCGCATTGAGTTCAGAATCAGGCAAAATAAGTGGGAAATTGTCTGGATTGGCCGACAATCGAAGTGTCAACCAAATCGCGGACACCAAAATTGGGCCCGCGGGCGCTGTCAGTAGAAAGGTCGATCGGCTTTTTGCTTAAATTCATCCATCCCGCGTGCGTTGCGAGGAACCAAGCTAGGGCTTGACGCCACCGACGAAAAACAGAGGCCCAGAAAGATTCCCTACCGCTGCTTCCCGACAAAAATAAGTTATTCATGCGTAAGTCCAGGAAGCAGTCGGGGCTCCGCATTGTTCCCCGGCTGCGCCACAATCTTAAAACTATTTTCGGTGTCGATGTCGATCGCTCTTTTTGACTAAAAGAGCGATCGAACTCACAAGTTTACTTGCACATGATCAAATTTCCAGCCGAGATGAATCCGGCCACAGGGGCTGAAATCTCAACCCAATTGCGGTCTTCTCCATTCTTATCTCTCACTAACTGGAAATTCGGTACAAGCGTTACTTGACCGTTAGCAGCTACGCCACCTTTAACCGCAGCAGTCTTTGAAGGCTCCGTGCGGATAGCTAGACCCCTCGGCGCTACGCGAGGTTCTACTTGGCGGCACAGACTTACGGGGCCCGTTGCAGGTGCTGGTGCAGGCGCTGGTGCTGGTGCTGGTTCTGGTGCAGGCGCTGGTGCTGGTGCTGGTGCTGGTGCTGGCGCTGGTGCTGGTGCTGGCGCTGGTGCTGGTGCTGGTGCTGGTGCTGGTGCTGGCGCTGGTGCTGGTGCTGGCGCTGGCGTAGCTGCTGGTGCAGGTGCAGGTGCTGGCGCTGGCGTAGGTGTTGGTGCTGGCGTAGGTGTTGGTGCTGGCGTAGGTGTTGGTGCTGGCGTAGGTGTTGGTGCTGGCGTAGGTGCTGGTGCAGGCGCTGGTGCTGGTGCAGGCGCTGGTGCTGGTGCTGGTGCCGGACTTGGGGAAGGAGCTTGACTAATTGTGCACGAACCTAAATTACTTTCGTCGTTGGGATAGCCGCTAGCCACATACCCTGTGACGGGAGCGCTAATTTGAATCCAGAGGCGACCGTCGGAGGCTTTAACAGAACTAGCGCCTTGGGAGAGCATTACCTGCGTGTTAAGTGGTACCCCGCCAACTCTAGGGGATTTGGGGTCTGGGTTCTGACGAACCGTCAAACCTTCTTTGGGAGTCACTTTGCGGCAAAGGTTGCCAGCCTGGGCTATTTGAAACGTGGCGCTATCTTCAAAGGAAATATTTTCAGCATCTTGACTGACAGTGGATGTTGATGGGGCAGCAACACCGATGGCATTCGCCTGCAAACTTCCGGCTACGATCGCGATCGCGCCCAGCAATGCGGCGGGTTTGTTCCAGCAATTCAAGTTTTTCATCCGTTCAACTCCTCACTTAACCACAATCATTATCTTAATTGCAGGTCAATATAGCAAAAAAATCGATTTGTCTTCCATGAAAAAGCTTTATGTAACTTTTTTATGACCGCAAGTCAAGTTTTATTTATATAATTTAATATTTGCTGAGTTGAGCGAAGACCAATAAAGCTGCTACGCCTATAAATGACTCATTATGGCAGAGCGGGGGAGGGAGAAGGCGAGAGTGTCACCCATTTAAACTCTTAGCGGTTGACTCTTGACTGTTCACTTTCCCGCTTTCCCGTTCCCCGACTCGGACAGTTTGTTAGGAATCCAAGTCCTGTGTTGTCCGTCAATATCTTGTCAGGTGTTCGTTAAACCATTTAGCTGTCAGTTGTTGCTGTTTAGTAATATGGGGCTACATTTCAGGTGAATTCTTGGCAGATTCCAGACCGAGATGGTGCTTGAGATACTCCAAGATTCTGAGTTACAGGCGATTGGCACGATCGACCCCTTCGTCGTAGTGGGGTGCGCCAGCCGGATACCGTTCTTCGATCTCGCTCACATAACTCCACTGCCGATCGTACCTTACTTAAAATTGCGCCAAACAGCGCAAATCGCTAGCATTGACCCGATAGGTGGCCTCAATTTGATAAAATCTTCCAAAACGGAAACCCATCGGCTTTAGGTAGGGTTGTGTTTTTGTGGCTAAAGCCGCCGCGCGATCAGCGACAGTTACTTTAGCTGTTTCCAAACGATTTTGTTCCTGAGACCTTTCCATATAAAAGTCTTATTTAGAATGGTGCAACATCTCAGTTTAAAGATACAAGGGGGGGTTTAGCCAACAAAATAGACAACCAGCACAAAACCTCCGAACAAAACCAGCCCGCTTAAATCAGAAACCCAATATTTGCGCCAATTCTGATTTAATTATATTGCTATAGCAACCGCGCTCGATATTTATGAGGTTTCCAATTGCTGAAACTAATTCGGTAAATTCCTGCGGAATGGGAGGCTATTAATGATAAAAAAAATCTTTTTGTGGGAGGGCGATCGGGATCATTGCACGCACAAGGAGAGTAAAAGCCAAACTCATCTCCTCCCTGCTTCCTGCTTTCCGAAATAACTAAAGTCTTCTCTCTTCGAGAGCTAAAGCTTTTTTCTTTCTGCTATACAATGACCAAAGTGTTAAATATTTTTGCAGTGACAAAAACTACTAACAAAAAAGACGGCAAATCCTCTAAATATCCCTTTGACGGTCTATCTTTAGACGATCGCAATCCCGACTTCATTAAGCTTCTGTTGCCAATCTGGGAGTGGCTGTATCGCTACTATTTTCGCGTACAAAGCGACGGCTGGCACCACGTACCCGCGAGCGGAAAAATGCTCGTTGTCGGTTCTCACAACGGGGGAATCGCCGCTCCAGATATGTTTATGTTCCTCTACGAATGGTTCCGCAGGTACGGAACCGAACGCTTGGCCTACGGATTGATGCACCCCAGGGTTTGGGAAGTTTCTCCTGATATTGCTAGCATGGGGGTTCAGTGTGGAGCACTCAAGGCGCATCCGAAAATGGCGATCGCAGCTTTGCGCCAAAATGCCGCAGTTCTCGTCTATCCGGGCGGCGCCCAAGATGTTTTTCGCCCCCATCATTTGCGGCATCAAATATACTTTGCCGGACGCAAGGGATTTATCAAATTAGCATTGCGAGAAGAAGTGCCAATTGTACCAATTATATCGCACGGTGCCCACGATACTTTGATAGTTTTGGCAGATTTATACGAAGAAGCAAAGCAATTGCATGAATGGGGGATGCCGTGGCTATTTGGCATCGATCCAGTGGTATTGCCGGTGTATTTGGGATTGCCTTGGGGATTGAGTATTGGGCCTTTGCCAAACCTGCCTCTACCCGTGCAAATTCGGACTCGCGTGTGCGAACCGATTGTATTTGAGAAGTACGGTTCGGAGGCGGCGCGCGATCGCGATTATGTTGATGCTTGTTTCAATCGAGTTACCACCCAAATGCAACAACAATTAGATTGTTTGGCTGGCAAGTGACAATTGCACAAGTCTATATTACGATGCAAAAACCGATTTTTTTTACGACTCTATAGCGTGAAGCGCGAGGGATATGGGTAAAAAAAACAGGTTTTTTGAGTCCTGTGGGTAGGTCGTGACTAAAAACATTTTTTGCAATAAATCTAATGATTGATTTCAAAAACCGACAATTGTGGTATGCAATCGGATTTTCCCCATCTTAATTACGTAAAATACCGGAAAACCGCAGTCGCAAAAGTCACGGTTTTTATCATCCAGGTTCCAGGGAACATAATATCAGCTTAAATAAAGGCAGATGAATAGGATTTCATCTGCCTTTATCTTCCTTACTCGGCGGTGAAAAAATAGAATTGGCAAAACTAACCGGATTCTGTATAAACTTTTGCTCTTAATTCTCCTTTCTGCGGAACCGTGACTAATTTCCCGATCGCCTTCAGCGCAATACTGGGATGAAAAAGTATAGCCGGCGACTCAATCATGTGCATAACTTCCAAAAATGCTTGACAAACTTTAGCATCATCTACAAGCGCTTTTAGCACCAACTCCATGTAATCAATTGTCAGCCTTGTAGCGAGGTTTAGTTTTGCACCTTCACTTCCCGGATAGCGAGAATCCTGACTGATGGCAAATATCCACGGAATAGTATGTAATTTTGCTAGTTTTTGTTGAAATTGTCGTGCAAAGCCTGTTAATTCGCCTTCTGGATACCGCTTTCTTTGCTTTTGCAAACATTTATCTAGCATCTGAGCATCCAGTGCAGCAACCGTCATTCCCTGTCCGTATATCGGGTTGAAAGCGCAAAGTGCATGACCGATAATTATTAAGTTTTCAGGGTAACGAGGGAGGCGTTCGTAGTGGCGCAAACGGTTTTCTGTACCTCGATAACTATAAACAGATGTTATTGCTTCTGCCTCTTTAATTGCATCATAAATTGTCGGGGTTGGCAAAGTGCGGGCAAATTCTAGAAAACCTGCTTCGTCTGCGGGGGGATAATCGCGATCGCCCCCGATGAGAAGCACCAGCCAGCGATTGCCTTCGATCGGAAAAATTGCACCGCCACGGGTGCGAAATGGCGGTGCGGTTGACACAAATACTGGGGCAGTGTCTGACAATTTACCGCTGCCTTCATAGATGCGGCTGGCATAGCCGACAAAAGCATTGATAGCGGTTTCTTGCGGAGGTTCATAGCCCAAACTTTTCAACCATTGAGGTGTTTTGGAAACTTTGCCGCCAGCATCGACTACTAAATCTGCATACAAATTCTCTGCATGGATGTTACCCGGGTTGTGGCGAGCGCGAAAACGCACCGACACACCAGCAACCTCGGCGCGCGAGGCATTCGCCAGCAACCCCGTTACGGTGCCTCCTTCGAGGAAATGCACGTTCGTATTTTCAGCCAACCGGCGGCGAATTTGCCAATCCAGTAAATCCCGACTGAACATAATTAAATCATTTAGATCCGGGGTAGATTGCGGGGCCCAACCCGCCGGACTAAACCACCCGATCGACTTCGGATTTAACCTAGGAGCACCAGCAGCTAGCAGTTCGTTTTCCAAGCCGGGAAACAACTCTTGTAGGATGATTTTCCCCCCATTTAAAAGGATGTGAAGATGACGAGATTGAGGAATACCGGGGCGAGGTGCGGGTTGTGCGGGAAAAAAATCTCGTTCAACAATACTTACTCGGTCGAAGTGTTTTGCTAATACTCTAGAGGCCAACAGTCCTGCTAAACTGCCGCCAATAATAATTGCATGACTTTCTCGCTGCACGATCGAATTCCTTGAAAGCTAATTTGCTATGGCATTGGTTGAGAAATTGTGAACAATTTGTCTCGGTTTCTGTGCGACTCTTAATATCGATCGACCAAAGATTTTCCTTTGCGATTCTTTTAATCAGACTTACATACCATAAATCTTCCTAAAGTGACAGCCGGCCGCAGACATATTTCTACACTTCCAACTGTAGGGGGATGCTTTAGCTCGTCAATAAGGCGATGCTTGCCATTGGGGGCATAAGTCTAAAGCTATACATTGGTTAACTTGCGCCAATGAGCGCGCGCACCCACTGCTTAACGAGGAATATACTATGTATCAAAATTTGCCAATAAATCCACAACTGTATAACATCGGCTTCTGGCTGGCTCAAGTGCCAGTACAGCAGACTACTACAAACACAGCAGAAGACGCAGCACTCCTCTATTCCGGGCCGCAATTTTTTATCGCCTTGATAGCTGGAGTCGTACTAGCCTGCGCTTTCCAACTCTTGCTAACAAATTTATCAGTAGCAGCGGGCCTTTCCTACATTGGACAATCCCACGACGATGACAGCCACCAGTCCGATAGCGGCAGCTCCCCAGTCCGCCACATCGGTCGAAAGGTAGGTACTTGGACGCTAATCACCGTCACCATCGCTTTATTCTTCGCTTGCTTGCTAGCAGTTAAGCTTAGCTTGATTAGCAGTCCCGGTTTAGGTGCGATCGTCGGTTTAGTCGTGTGGGCCACCTATTTCTCAATGCTTGTCTGGGTGAGTTCCACCACCGTCGGTTCCCTGATCGGTTCCGTCGTCAACACTGCCACATCAGGCTTTCAAGCCATTCTCGGCACCGCAGCCTCGGCCATCGGCGCCAAAGCAGCCAGCAACCAAGTCGTCGCCACAGCGAAAGCAGCAGCAGCAGCAGTGGGCCATGAACTGGGTAGCGCGATCGACCCCACAAGCTTGCGCGAAAACGTCGAAGACTACATCCAAAGCCTCAAACCGCCAGAATTAGACATCAAAGGGATGCGTAGCGAGTTTGAAAAATTGCTTAATGATCCGCAACTAAAAACCATTGCGGCCGAAAATTTGCCGAATCTCGATCGGCAAACTCTCGTAGATTTAGTAAGTTCGCGATCGGACTTATCAAAACGCGACGTAAACCGGATTGTAGACCAACTTCAAGATGCTTGGAAACAAGTAGGAAAACAAGGGCAGCAATCAGACGGCATCGCCCAATTAGTAGACTACCTCAAATCTGCAAAATCGGGAGATTTGGTCTCAGATACATTGGCAAGTAGGGTAGAAAAAGCCCTCAGCAATCTGGGCGGTGGTCAAAATTCGGGACAAAGCCCGACCATGATGAACCAAGCAACGACAATGGCAGTCAATGCTTTAATGGGAATAGTATTGGGTCGCACGGATATGTCCGACTTCGATGTTGAAAAAGTAGTCGGTCAGCTTAAAGCAGCTAAAGACAAAGTTAGCCAGCAAACTGATAAAGTTACCGCTCAAGTCAAAGGCGAACCCGTAACTTACAGCCCAATTCGTGCCGACGTAGAAAACTACCTACTCAACACTTATTCGTGGCAGATGAACCCGCAAGCGATCGAGCGCGAATTTCGTGACGTGCTCTACGATCCTACGGCCAATCCAGGAACTGTGCGCCGCGAATTAGAAAAACTCAAACAGGCAAATTTTGAGGAAACTCTGGCCAGTCGAGGCGTTTTTACCCAAGACAAAATTAAACAAATTTCCCAGGAATTAGAAGCAATTAGACAGCGCGTTTTACAAACCGTAATCTTTGCTGAGGAGCAAGAAAAAGCTCGCGATTTGCAGTGGCGACTGGAAACTTATTTGAAGCTGACGCCGAAAGAAGAACTGACAGCAGCAGGTATCGGGAGGGATTTCAAAAAAATCTTAGAGGATTCCGACGCTAGTTACGAACAGTTGCGCGATCGGCTTTCTCCTTACACCCGCGACAGTTTTGTGCAAATTCTCCGAGGTCGCGAAAACTTCGGATTCCAGGAGGTAGAACAGATTGTTCAAGAGTTGGAAAGGACGCGAGAGGTAGTTTTAGCAGATGCTAAAGGTCTGCAAGAAGCAGCGCAAGCCCGACTAGACAACCAGTGGCAAAGAGTACAAGAATACTTGAAGTCTACGGGCAAAGAAGAACTCAATCCCGAAGGCATCAAGCGCGATTTCAAAACGCTGCTGGACAACCCGGAAGCGGGAATGTGGGCGTTGAGAGCTAGAGCTTCTAGGTTCGATCGCCAAAGTTTGGTAAAATTGCTATCTCAGCGGAAAGACCTCAGCGAAGACCAAGTAAATCAGCTTCTCGACAGCACTGAAGAAACTTGGCACAGCGCGCTGCATACGCCGCAAAAGTTGGCGGAAAAAGCTAAGGATCAGTACGACAATACAACAACCGCCCTTGCAGATTACCTCCGCAATACGGGCAAATCAGAACTCAATCCAGAAGGGATTAAGCGGGATTTGACAAAACTGCTGGAAAATCCCAAAGAAGGAGCTTTAGCGCTGCGGGGCCGCCTGTCTCAAGTCGATCGCGATACTTTGGTAAAACTGCTTTCTCAGAGACAAGATTTGAGCGAGCAACAAGTCAATCAAATTATTGACCAAGTGCAGGAAACCCTGGGCTCGATTGTGAAAGCGCCGCGCCGTTTGGCAAAGCGGATGCAAAGCCAAGTGCAGGATTTTCAGAGTGTTTTACAAGATTATTTGCGTAATACCGGCAAGGATGAATTAAATCCCGACGCCATCAAGCGCGACTTGCAACTGCTGCTGCATGACCCGAAAGTCGGCGCTTACAGTTTGGGCGAGCGCTTGTCACACATCGATCGAGCTACAGTTGTTTCTCTGCTGTCTCAGCGGCCGGATATTTCTGAAGCAGAAGCCAATCGCATTGTCGATGGAATTTTGTCGGTGCGCGACGAGTTCGCAATGCAAATTCAGAAAATACAAGAGGGTATTCAGTCGGTAATTGACGGGATTCTCGGAAAAATTCGGGATTACCTCAATTCGCTCGATCGCCCTGAACTTAACTACGAAGGAATTACGCGGGACGTGCGGAAGTTATTTGACGATCCGCAAGCCGGATTTGATGCTTTGCGCGATCGGCTTGGTCATTTCAACCGCGATACTTTAGTAGCACTAATGAGTTCGCGCGATGACATTTCCGAAGCAGATGCCAACCGCTTGATCGACCAAATTGAAAGAAGCCGCAACAGCGTCTTGCAAAGAGCAGAACGCTTGCAGCAAGAAGCGCAGCTTCGCCTCGAAAGCATCAAAGTGCAAGCTGAAAAACAAGCCGAAGAAACTCGGAAAGCAGCAGAAGTTGCTTCTTGGTGGCTGTTTTTCACCGCTCTTACTTCGGCAGCAGCAGCAGCAGGCGCCGGTGCTTTAGCCGTCATCCGATAAACAAGACTTCTGTTGCGATCGGATTGCAGATAGTGCCTGATGTGAGTTTCTACTAATATCAGGCACTATAGCAATCCTAAATGATTTTCTATATCTAGAGCAATCCTAAATGATTTTCTGTGTGTAAGTATATTGACGTATTTTGGGGAAATCAAATTTATGTTCGTTAGTAAAAAACTCAAACAGAAACTTGACAATCTTAAAAGACCTACATAAATACCAATACTTTCTTAAAAAGTTTTTAGCTTGTAACCAAATATCTTCAACGGGGTTCTGTTGGGGAGCATTGGGAGCAAATAAAATACAAGTAATTGACCAATTAGCAGGTTCTTTGGCAGCATTGAGTTCTAATAAAAAGTCTCTAAATTCTCCATATTTATGATAACTAGCTCCATCCCAAATCAAGATAATCTTGCGATTTTTATATTTATCTTGTAAGTATTTTATGAATTTAACTGTTGATTTTCCATCACCAGATGGATGGCTCTGAACATGGAATTCTTTGCTTTGATAATTGAGTGCGCCAAAATAAGTTTGTCTATCTTTTTCATTGGTAATTGGGACTTCAATTCGGATTTGGGATTGACCCCAAACATAACCAGTCAGATCACCATGAAGTAGATGACATTCATCTAAAAACAATACTATTATTTCCCCAGACTCTATACCAGCCTTGTTTTTAAATAAAATATCGTTAATTTCTTCCGTCTTTTTTTTTACCAGTTCTTTATCAAATTTAGGATTAATTTTTTGAGTTTTTTTCCAACTAATTTTCGCCCGGTCAAAAAGTTCATAGTAACTCTGTTTTGATTTATATATCACACCAAATTCTTGTTCTAAATAAGTAACTAGCTCATCTAAATTCCAATATTCTTTATTTCTTAACCACTCGATTACTTCAGTATTTTGTAGAGCTGTTAAATACCCTTTTGACCCTTTATGTCCTAGTTTGATTCCGGCGATGCCTTTGGTTTTAAATTGTTTTTTCCAATAACCAATAAAAAAATTACTTACACCTAAAATTTTGCTGATCTCATGGTAGATATTACCTGAGAGCGCCATCCTTACAGCTATTGCTCGTTTTAGTTCTCTGGCATCTATATCGCTTTTAATGAAAGATTCTAAACAATCTATTTCTTTTTGCCTATCTTTTTGTTGCAGTTGTAAGTTATTCATTTTTTTATGGTCACGATCGAGTATTGCATATAATTGTATCACAATCATGATAATGATTTAGGATTGCTATAATGTTAGTAAAGGATTTGCTCCGGGAGTGGGAACGGGTTTTTATTAGTTTGTTGGTACTGTTGAATAATGTTATGGGTAAACCCGTTCCTACCCGTTTGTTGAGGATTGTGCAAACTGTGGATTTATACATTTTAATTAGCAGTTTGGATTAATTTAAAATAAAAAAGTGAAAAGCTGCTTTTTTTGATTTTTGTATATTTTATTTGCGGATGTAAATGAAAAGTCGCCGGATATTCATTGCCTGTGCTATCACAATTGTTGAACGCGGTTCAAGCTTCTAGACTGGATAGGCTTTTGGGCTTATTCCACTACTCCTGCAACGATTGCTATAGTAACGACAAAAATTAAAAAAACAGCTATGGGAATGAGAACGTTTTGGCAGGCGCAAGTCGGCGCGCCAGTCCGCTCTCTCCTCAATATTTTTTAGGTACAATAATAGTGAGAGTTCTCAACCCAGCACGCCTATTATGCCAACCGCCCGCTTCCCTGGCTGCGTCAGTATCAAACGCAAACTTTTTTGAGTTCGATCGGCGGTTTATTTTGAAGATGCCGATCGTCAGATTATAAATTGTAGGTCATAGGTTGTGCATAATAGGGAACTAAAGCTGTGAAAATACTACACTGACTGTGGGGGGCAACATACCGGATACCTTGGAAATACCAAGGGCTTTGCCCAGTCACCCCAGAACAGTCCAAACACGCAGGCCCTGCGATCGCCAATGCTAAACAACCTACGTCTCAAACCTCTCCTGGCTAGTTGCCTAGTAGCACCGTGAGGAGGGCGACGCCATGCAACTCCGAAAAAAAACACTATTAATCATCGGTGCAGCGCTGATCAGCCTGATTGTGGTTCTCTATGCCACTGCATCAACTATTTTGCTGCATGATTTTCACAACCTGGAGGCACAGTACGTCCGCCAGGATGTCGCACGGGCTTTGGACGCATTAGATGATGACTTGTCGAATTTAGACACCAGCGCCCAAGATTACGCCGAGTGGGACGATACTTACTCTTTCGTCGAAACACGGAACGAAAATTTTGTCAAGTCAAATTTCGTCGATTCGACATTTATTTACTTGAGACTAAACTTATTGGTGTTGCTTGACTCCAACGGTAAGACGATCTTCAGTAAAGGTTTCGACCTGAAATCCAAAACCGAAATCCCGATTCCCGAAAGCTTAAAACAGCACTTGACCGAGGCACTAATAGACTCATCGACAGTCCCTGGCGATCGCTCCGGCCCCAACAAAACAGGCGTCCTCACCCTGCCAGAAGCCAGGCTGCTGATTGCCTCCAAGCCCATCTTGAACAGCAACGCTCAAGGCCCGCCGCGTGGGACGCTGATCTTGGGACGCTACCTCGACAGCAGCGAAATCGGTTTGCTTTCAGAACTGACTCACCTGTCAGTGGATTTTAGATTGCCGAGTTTAGATTTTAAAGTTGGAGCCGCGAACTACTCCGGGTACAGCGCCAAGGCGCTGGCTCGATCGAGGCAGGAGTTGGAAAATGTCAAACTCAAAATTTCCAACCTCAAATCAGTAGAAATTTTAGTCGAGCCACTCAGCGACAGCTTAGTCGCAGGATACGCCCTGATTCGCGACATCCACGGCAACCTAGCGCTGCTGCTGCGAGTAGAGACAGATCGCATCATCTACGGCCAAGGTCAGGCTACCTTGGAGCTGTTTACCTTATCAATACTGGCAGTAGGTTTAATATTTAGCGCCATCACCCTGCTGTTGCTAGAAAAATTAGTCTTAGCGAGATTGGCTTCCTTGAGCACCAGCGTCAGCAACATCGCAGCCAACGGCGACCCAAGCTTGAGAGTTCAGATGGCCGGAGCAGATGAACTCGCCAGCTTGGCCGACGCCATCAACCGAATGCTAGAAGCATTGGGCAATTCTCAAGTCGAACGTAATGAAAGCGAAGACCGCTATAGGTTGATGGCCGAAAACTCAACCGACATGATCACAAGACACGACCCCAAAGGCGTGTTTATTTACGTCTCGCCCGCCAGCCGGGCTTTGCTGGGATACGAACCTTCGGAACTCATCGGCGGCGTCCCCAACGATTATTTTCACCCCGACGATTTAGAAACAATTGCCAAAGCTCACTGGAAAGTCCTGGCTCTTCCGGTGACTTACACCGTCAGCTACCGCATCCGCCGCAAAGACGGCAAATACATTTGGTTTGAAACCACCGGCCGCACCATCACCGATCCCCAAACCGGCGAAGTGCAAGAAATTATCGGCATTTCCCGCGACATCAGCGTGCGGAAGCAAACAGAACAAGAACTGCGAGAAAGCGAAGCTGCAATCAAAGCTTTGTACCAAGTGACTTCGGCTCCCCGTACAGACCCGCTCAACCACCTCTCTACCTTTGATTTGCGCCTCCAAGAACTGCTGGCGATGGGATGTCGGCATTTAGGCCTGTCCGTGGGAATTTTGTCCTGCATTCAAGGCGACAACTATCAAATCATGGCTGTTGAGTGTCCCGACGGGTCGATCGTCAAAGACCAAATCTATGATCTGGAAAAAACTTTCTGCGTCGCTACGGCAATGGCAAAAGAACCGATTTACTTTGAGTCGGTGAGATTTTCGGGTTTTTCCTTCAACATTGACGATCGAGCCTTCCCCATCGAAGCTTACATGGGCATTCCCGTCACGGTGGGAGGCGAAGTTTACGGCACCCTGTGCTTCTTTTCTCCGACTCCTGTGACAGAACCGTTCCGAGTTGTAGACAGAGAGTTGGTGAAACTGATGGCTCAGTGGGTGGGAAGCGAACTCGAACGTCAGCAAACAGACGTAGATTTGGCAAAAGCTCGCGATCAAGCACTGGCGGCTACTAGAGCCAAAAGCGAATTTTTAGCCACCATGAGCCACGAAATTCGCACTCCGATGAATGGAGTCATCGGCATGACTGGTTTGCTGCTAGATACCCCCTTAACTCGCGAACAGCGCGATTTTGTAGAAACTATCCGCAGCAGTGGCGATGCCTTGCTGACGCTGATCAACGATATTCTAGATTTCTCGAAAATAGAGTCGGGCAAATTGGACTTGGAGGAACATCCGTTTGACATCCGCACTTGTATTGAGGAATCTCTAGACTTGGTAGCCGCCAAGGTGGCAGAAAAACAACTCGAAGTGGGTTACTTGATCGATCGTACAGTACCCGCAACGGCGATCGGCGACAGTACCCGTTTGAGGCAAATTTTAATCAACTTGCTCAGTAATGCTGTTAAATTTACCGACGCTGGAGAAGTGGTGGTTTCGGTGACTGCCAAAAAGATTTCAGTGCCGGCGGCTAACGCTAAAGAACCGCCATTAATTGCTGGCGAACCGGTAGCAATTAACCCAGCATACGAAATACATTTTGCTGTCAAAGATACCGGTATCGGCATTCCGAGCGATCGCATGGATCGGCTATTTAAATCTTTCAGCCAGGTTGATTCTTCAACGAGCAGGCAGTACGGCGGTACCGGATTGGGTTTGGCAATTAGCAAGCGTTTGGCCGAAATGATGGGCGGCCGGATGTGGGTAGAAAGTATGGGTAGTGTGGCGGGCAATCCTCCAGCAGAGTTTAGATCATCGGCAATTTTTGATTTGGGATGGGGAGAATCTTGCGAAATTGCCGAAAAATATAGCTATGGCAAACCTGTACTCAGCAACAAGCCGATCGGCCAAAATATGAAATCCGTTGGCTCTACTTTTTATTTCAGTACGATCGTTTCTGGCTGCAAGAATTCCTTACCAGTTAACTTGAGCAATTCTCAACCTGAATTAGCTGGCAAGCGAGTCTTAATTGTCGATGACAATGCTACCAACCGCAGAATTTTGACTCTCCAAGCTCAGTCTTGGGGAATGGTGGCTACGGCTTCAGCTTCGGCTCGTTTGGCTTTAGATTGGCTGGCTGCTAAAGAGATGTTTGACTTGGCAGTTTTGGATATGCAAATGCCGGAAATGGACGGGTTAGCTTTAGCGGCGCAAATTCGCCGGTACCCTGATTGCGAAAAGTTGCCGTTAGTGATGCTAACTTCGATCGGCAGGCAAGAAATTAATCCCCCTGCTATGGAGATGGATTTTGCTGCTTTTTTGAATAAACCCATCAAACAATCTCAGCTTTACAATGTTTTAATCAATATTTTTGGAGAACAGACAACTGAATTTAAAGGGCAGCGCACTAGCGGGCCTTTCTTGCAAAGCATACCCGCGCTGGCCGAGAAGTTACCCCTGCGGATTCTGTTGGCTGACGATCATTTGGTGAATCAGAAGGTGGCTTTGCAAATTTTACAGCGGATGGGGTATCGCGCGGATGTGGCGGGAAACGGTATCGAAGTGCTCGAAGCTTTGCGCCGCCAGCCTTACGATGTGGTGCTGATGGATGTGCAAATGCCGGAAATGGACGGACTAGAAACTACCCGCCGCATCCGCGAGCAATTTTCAGCAGATTTAACTTTAGAAAATCACACCGGAGAATCAGAAGTTTCCGCAACTGATGAGCAATCTAATCATCGAAAATCGAAAATCGAAAATCGAAAATTGAGTGATGAGGAATCTAACAAGCGAAAATCGAAAATCGAAAATCGAAAATCGACGAGACCTTGGATTGTGGCGATGACGGCAAATGCGATGCAGGGCGATCGCGAAGAGTGTATGGCTGCGGGGATGGACGACTATTTGAGCAAGCCGATCGCCATTGACCAGTTGGTGCGAGCTTTGCTCGCGTGTAAATCTCCATCGAACTCCGCATTCGATCGTCTGCAGCCGATTGTTTGTTTGGATGCCCCGGCGGAACAGATCGAAGGAACGAGTGAATGGGAGGGGCGATCGAATGTGGCTGTTGCAGGAAATCCACAACAGACAATTCCCAATTCGCCGGCAGTCGTCGATTGGGGTGCATCAAATCTCGATCGGGCTTTGTCACAGAGCCACGATTCCCTGAGTGGCAAGATTATAGAGGGACTGCGAGAAGTGGAAGCTTTGGACGAGGCGATCGAGATTTACCTCGAAACAGCTCCCGAACTGCTGCGAGGCATCTCTATGGCTCTGTGCAACGCTGATCCGCTGGCTTTGCGGCGATCGGCTCACTCTTTAAAGTCGATTAGCGGTACTCTCGGTGCTTTTCGCTTGTTTGAGCTGTGCGAGGAACTCGAAATCATGGGCCGCATCGGAACGAATGCTAACCAGCCTTTACCTGATCCGGCCTGCGCGCTTTTAGAACAGGTTGAGGCCGAGTATCAAAGAGTTGAAGCGGCGTTGAAAATAGAAATGCAGTCTGTTGATTGTTAGCTGTTAGATCCCACATTCCGCACCCCAACTGTCACCAGCAGTAAGCGCAATGATTTGAGCAGTATTGATGTAGGCAACATTGGGTTGGGCAACAATCGCTAACCCCGTAATCGAGAGGGGACTTCCTGCCAGAATATGGGGACTGCGATCAAACCAGCTATCAACTGAATACCACCAAAGATCGCAAGAGAATGTCCAAATCCAAAGCGCAGTAGCTCGCCAAATATGATACTGCCTACACCAAATCCAGTAAAGAGAGTAAATACCTTCAGTCCCATCGTTTGCCCCAAATTGTTGTCATCTCCGAGATCGGTCACAATTCCGACAAACAACGGTTGAGTCAGGTCATACCCTAAAGACAAAAAAAGAACTGCGATCGTCGTTCCCATTGGCGGAATCTCAAAAATCATTCCAATCCCAGCCAGAGCAGCCATTACCAACCCTGCTGGAACGAGCCAACGCCGTCCCCACCGATCAACAGCTTGACCAATGAAAGAACTCAGCAATAAACCGGGAATGCCGTACCCAAGAATGTTTAACCCAATGCTCAAGGCATCCATGTTGTACCGTTGCGATAAATACAACCCTAGCCATGTATATACCCCAGAGTGGTAGATACCATTCCACAGAACATAAGTATATGTGCGCTTTCCCCGAAAGGTGGCTAATATCTGGCTGTATCCCCTAAAGATTTGGCGAATAGGCGGTAATTTGGTGACTTTTGGTGTATCAAATAAAGAGCCGTAAGGATGAAGCCGCCAAAGCACAACAGCAGCAAGGACAGCAGTACCTATAAAGAGCGATCGCCAACCTACAAATGGCTCAAGAATCGCTCCCCCCGCAGAGCCTGCTGCCATTCCCCCTTCCATTGCTGCAAACACCAATCCTAGCTTGGCACCTCGCTGATCAAACGGGAATAAATCGCCAATTAAGGCGAAGGTAAGGGGAATCACACCACTTGCTCCAATCCCGGTTAATAGCCGCCAGGTTGCCATCTGCGAAGCATTTTGAGCAGTGGCAGTTAAAGCCGTGAAAATGACAAAAAGAGCAAGCGAGATGCGAATAATAGACCATCGACCAAAGCGATCGGACAGGAGGCCGAAGAATAATGCCATCAGTGCATAGGACAGCATATAGGCTGGAACGATAAAGCCGATTTCCTGAACCGGAACATTAAAAACTTCAGCCAAACGTGGAATCAGGGGAGCAATCATGTACCCCTGTAGAAAAATTAGCCCCGCAGCGATCGAAAGCCAGGAAAACAAATCTTTATGCTGCTTTAGGCGAATCGCGGGATCGGCTGGTTCGGTATGGAGGTGATTAAAAGATTCTTTGAGTTTCGGCATGGATTTGGGAGATTTCAACTCATATCACATTTCACGGAGGACTAAAATCTGAGAACTTAGCTGGAGTCCCAACGCCAACAACCAAAGTCCCTAGCCTGGTAAAAGCTTGGAGTACCTTCTCAACTCTGGAGCTTACAAATTTTGTAGGTAAGGTGTGGAATCTAGCTCTTAAATGTCAGGATAACTTGATAAATGTCATGATTTATACAAAAACTGTATATTTAGATACAGAATTTCTTATAAGACTTATTAGTTCAGGCTATCAACAAAGCTAGGATTTACCCATTGACAGAAATCTTTTAATCCCACAAAATTGTTTGTTTGATGGCTCTGCGATCGCATTCAATTTCCCTATGAATCGAATGTGGGGCGAGAAAACCTACACATTAAAGTCGGCTCCGTGAAAGAAGAATCCCCGAAATAGAATTTCGAGGATTCTCAAGAAAATCAAAAATTTGACCACAATCCTGAAGCTAAAAAACCCGCTTTAGCCTTCAATGGGATAAGGTTTCTCCTGACTTGGTAGACTGGGAGTGCGGAAAATCGCAATAATCGCTCGCACCACCAAGATAAACATTGCCAACGCTCCAATAGAAAAGATCACATCCCTAGGAACCCTTGTCCAAACCGTCCAGTGCATCCATTGCGAACCCATCACCGTTTCACCCCGTGCATACCAAGTTCCGTAATCGATCGACTGGGTAAGCTGGTAAAAACCATTCGGAATCGGCCCAAATAGCAGCATCACCACCAAGCCAATATTCAACAACCAGAACGAGAACTTCAGCATCTTCTCATTCCATACCGATTCCGGCGTAAATTCGCGCAGGGCAAACAACATTAATGCTAACGCCAGTGACCCATACACCCCAAACAACGCTCCATGCGCGTGAATAGCGGTTGTATTCAAGCCTTGGGAGTAATAGAGAATACTGGGCGGGTTGTATCAGGAAACCAAACACCCCTGCCCCCACCAAATTCCAAACGCAGGTAGCAATAAAGAACCGTAGGGGCCAGCGATAGAAACCTTCCGCCTCCCTTGAAAGCTTCAGCGTTTGCAACACCTCAAAGCCAATCAAGGTGAGGGGAATCACCTCCAAGGCAGAAAAGACAGCAATACGCTTGGGTTAGCGCTTTCAGACGAATTTCATTTCACGCATTTATCTCACCCACCCCAAGGAGGGGACTGTTAACTATTAACTTACTTTTTAGTTACCACAACCCAATCGTCGGCTGTTTTGACAACCTCAGCATTCTGCAAACCTAAATGTTTTAAAACGGGTTTTTCTAACAGAAAATAAGGTTGAGGAAGAGTTTGCCATTTCTGTTTGAGCGTCGGCGCGTCGGCGACAATAACTTGGCGTTGACTATAAAAATTCAGCGATGGACGACCCAAGCGGTGAGAAGTAAACACTTGTTGACCGGCCGGAGTTCCTGTGCGGACAATTTCGGCGATCGGCTTAACCGGATAATCCTCGGCCAATTCCCAAACCCAGTTATCAGAAGCCACCAATACCAACAGCGTCAGGTAAGTTCCCCAAATTAAAACTAATATAAACTGCCGGTCTTTGCGGTGCAGCAACACGGCCGCCATTGTCATTGTCAAACCTACAACCATGAGCATTAACTGCAAATCTCGCTCGATCGGCACAATGTATTTCCCAATTTGCACTAAGCCACTGAAGTACACGCAACCGACGACAGCAACTACAGCCAGCACTGCCAAAATCGCGGGATGAGGCAACAAAGAAATAGCATCAAAATGTTCTTCTGCTTCCTCTTTGATCGGTTCTGGCGGCAGCCACAGTTGCTCCCAAACTTCAGCGAGATAACTGCCAACGGCAAGAGCAAAAGCTGGATAAATTGGCAAAACATACCACGGCAATTTAGTCTTCATCACAGAAATAGCCAGCAGATATACTCCCGTCCAAACCAATACTAATTTTGGCCCTGGAAAATTGCGATTTTCCCAACTCAAACGCAGCCCTTGTAGCCAAAATAACTGCCACGGCCAAGCTAATTTTAAAATTTCTAAAATATAATACCAGGGCGGGCCTTTGTGACTGCTCACAGGTTCCGAAATGCGTCGGAAAGATTCGTTAACTAAATTAGCGTGGATGAAATATTGGCCGTAGTGCAGCCATTGGGCAAAATACCAAGCCGCTACTGGCAATGTTCCGATCGCGAATCCGCCCCAAAGATACGCAGAAGTAAGGAGTCGCGGGGTATCCCAAGCCAAAAAAATACAGCCAACAGCAGCCAGCAGCAGCCCCAACATCACGCCTTTAGTGAGGCAAATGAGTCCGAACCCAATCCCCGCCCCCAAAGCGTAGCGCAAGTCGCGGCGCGATCGTAGCAAACACCACATCGCCCCCAGCAAAAAACACAAAACTGCCCCATCCAACATCGCCAAACGTCCATGCCGCACCACCGGTAACAGCGTCAGATAAACGAGGGCAGAAAAAATGGATGTCAAACGCTGCGGAAACAACTCCCTGCCAATGAGGTAAAGCAAGGGCACTGAAGTGGCTGTCAGCATCGCCGGTACCAACCTCGCCGTCAATTCGCTGACACCGCCTGCTGCAAAACACAGCCCGATTAGCCAGTGTAGCAGCGGCGGTTTGTTGAAATAAGGCATTGAGTCGATCGTCGGATACAGCCAATTTAAGTTGCCTCGCCAAATTTCGCGGCTTACCTGCGCTGCAATGCCTTCATCCCAATCCCGCAAAGCCACGCCGCCCAGATTCAGCCCGAAAATCAGCACTGCAGCCAACAGAAAAGCCAGCATCCACACTTTGTCTGTAAAGCTGTCATTCCAGCGATTTTTCGGTTTGCGGCTTAGGAATGGAAAGATTTCTGACATAAGTTAAGAGAGTTTTGAGCGTCCCAAACAGAAGGTAAACTTAGACAACAGTTATTTGCGACTAGGAAAATACCATGAACTTGCCTGTAATTATAGATATTATCATTGGCTTAGTCTTTATCTACCTGACTTTAAGCTTGCTAGCTTCGGAAATTCAGGAACTGATTGCTACTGTTTGGCAGTGGCGGGCGGAACATTTAAAGAAGTCGATCGAAGTGCTAATTTCTGGAGGCAGCGAAGGCGCGAAAGATCCCCTGCAATTTAGGCGAGTTGCACATTTGGCTCATTCGATTTACGCCAATCCCATGATCAAGGATTTGAATCAGGGAGCCAAAGGGCTTTTATCAGAGGGATTCCGCTCTGTTACGCACCGCATGGGGGATTTGTACCACGGAGTTACCGGTACTAAAAATGTTTTCGGCAATAAATCCAGTGGGCCTTCTTATATTCCAGCAGAGAGTTTTTCGGCTAGCCTTTTGGATACTTTAAAGGTTTCTACTTTGATCAGCTCTATCTCTAAAACCCGATTGGAAAGATTTAAAGATTTACAATTAGCACAAATTAAACAAATTGGAGCTAATTTGAATTTGCCGGAGGCTACTAAACCGATTATTGAGCAAGAATTTAGATGGCTGACTGCGGAGTTCAATCGAGTTGTTGAAGATTATCAAAACAATTTAGCAAGTTTGAACAACAGCTTGGATCGGATGTCGGAAAAGCTAGGATTTTATATTAAGGATTCTCAGGTTTATCTACCAGAAGCCGAGCTAGCAGGGAGAGAATTTCAGAGGCATATGGCATTTGTCAAGGCTCGTCTTGACAGCAAAATTGAGCGGGTGGCGCTGCTAGGGCAACTGCAACCGAGTTTCAGCAATCTGTTAAATACTGTTAAAAAAAGTCAATATACGGTAGCAGAAATTATGGATATAAAAGAGGAGAGTCCGATTTATCAACAAATTCAAGAAACCTTGGACAGTATGCCAGAATCTTTGAAACGTAGCCTTTATATTTTAGCGCAGCGCGCTGAAAAAGGCGGCGGAGATACTCAAGAGCAGTTGCAGCGGTTTCAGAAAGAAATTGAAATTTGGTTTGACCAATCGATGGAGCGTGCTTCTGGCGTTTACAAGCGGAATGCCAGAGGGGTAGCGATTTTGATCGGAACTGCGATCGCTGTGGCTGCTAATGCTGATAGCATTCATATTATTAATCGGTTGTCGAAGGATTCGATGTTGCGATCGACTGTTAATTTGTACGCTCAGCAGTTGGTGACAAACAATGCTAAGACTAAATCAAATAATTTAACCAGTTTGTCAAAAGTTCAACAGGATGTCGATCGAGCTTTGGATCAGGTAGCTCTGCCTTTTGGATGGAGCGAACAGAACAGCTTAGAACGAGATAAGCAGGGGAATTTATTGTGGCCGGCTTTGATTACAAAATTGTTTGGTTGGATATTGAGCGGCGTAGCTATTTCTATGGGGGCTGCTTTTTGGTTTGAGGCGCTCAACAAGATTATTAATATTCGCAATGCAGGGAAAAAACCCCCATCTTCCACAGAATCTTGAGGGGTGCAGTTGGGAGGCCAATTTACAAAGTGTCATACCCTTTTAGATTTTAGATTTTAGATGGGGGAATGACTCAAGACTATCGAGGTTTCAAGCACGGGCTTACGGTTGGATTCTTTCGTGAAAGTGGTATCACGGAGAGGATAGCGGATCGCTCGGTAATTTCGCGTTTGCCGGAAGTAAGGGAAAACACGCAGAATATAAATTCCGTGCGATCGCGGATGGCAGCGTGGCAAAAATAGGAGAAACTGATAGATAGGTTAAATAAGAATCAGCGGAATAAACAAGGTAGCTAGCAGCTTTTGGCGGTCTGAGTCCAGGGGTTTATCTAGCGCTCAACTCACTTTTGGAGGACGGAATATGTTCACTTCTTTAAGGGAAACGACTCCCGCCCCAGAATACGCAAATCCCCCATCCAAAAGATTTGTATTCAATGACTCCAGCATTAATGACGGTGAATATTGTGTTTCCGAAATTTTGGCTGGGGAATCTGACTGCATCGAGAAAATTACCTCGGCACTTCAAAAATATGCCTCTATCCTTAGAGAGATTGACAAAGTTTTCACAAGTTGTGGCGAAAGCTCTCGCCAACTGCAATTAGGCTCTGTTATCCTCACTTCAGATTATCTGGAACCATACAAAAGTCAATTGCAAAAAGGGTACAGTTGCCTGAGTAAAAAACGCGGGCTTCGGTGGTGTTATGCCGATCGAGATAGTGATACACTCAGCAACGGCGCTGGGCGCGATCGACTGTTTGCTAATTAAGGAGAGTTATTTAATGGAGGGTGTAGAACGTACCGAAGGCGACTGGGCCCAATGCCATTGTAATTAGGGACGCAGGCGCGATCGCAATCAACGATTTGATCGGACTCAATCTGCAATCCTATCCAATCCCCCTGAATAATTTTAATCCCGTTTTTAGGGACGAGAGCAGCCCTCACCGTGTCCGCCCCCGCCTACAAACAAATTGCTCCCCAGCCATTAACCTCTATTTAATATCAGACTTTTTACTGTTAGTAAAGGCGACCAAAACCCCTTAGCAGCAGTATTTGGGTGGAGCGAATATCTAGCAATTTCAAAGCATATATAATTATTCCAAATGTACATAATTCAGTTTGAGAGGGGATGAAATAAAGGTAGATAATCCCTACTACCTTGTGCATATAAGTGAAATATTACACTCATATAAAAACTCATAAATATAATTAATAAAATTGATTGACTGGAAAATTACTGCCCGATTTTCTAAGACCTAAAAGGAGGCTATCGTTAGCCACATAAGGTTAAAAAAATTTGGATGTAACACCGGAATTTATTTGAACATTCCGATAAATTTTGCTATTGCTTCCCAGCGGTATTAGCCAAAAAATCCCTTATAGAAGGTCCCCACAACGTAAATTGGGATCAAAATAAATCAAACAAAAATTTTTATAAAAGTGTACATTTTTTGAGTTTGGTGTTAAGATGTAATCAAATAAGCCTGATGAGATTAATCCGGGGTGTATCTACTAATAATGCCCTTAATGGAGTCTTCAATATGAGTTCTACGTTCGCTCAAATTAACTCAAAATCTTCTTTTGAAAAACGGCCAATGCGCGGCTTAGTCTTCATTGACTCCCGCGTGGAAGATTACGAGTCAATTACAGCGGGAGTGCTGCCGGGACAGCAGGTAGTAATACTCGATCGCACCAAAAACGGCATCGAACAAATCACCTCCGAGATGGAAAAATACGCCTCTACTAAGGGGGCGCTAGACTCGGTTCACATTATTTCTCACGGCAGTTCTGGCAGCCTACAGCTTGGCAATACTGCTCTGGGTTCAGATAACATAGAGCAATACAAAAGCCAGTTGCAAAAGTGGCAAACTTCACTAGCTCCACAAGCAGACATCATGCTGTACGGCTGCGATGTAGCAGGCGGTACAGGTGCTAATTTCGTTGATCGATTCAGTCAATTAACCGGGGCTGACGTTGCGGCATCCACCAACACAACTGGCCGTGGCGGCGACTGGAATTTGGAATTTGCTAAGGGCAAAATTGATTCTCCCTTAGCCTTGCAGCCAGAGGCTATGGCAAGTTACCAAGGTGATTTAGCTACGATCGTAGTAGCCAACAATAGCGATAGCGGGCCGGGTTCATTAAGGGCTGCGATCGCCAGCGCTGTTGCCGGCGATATCATTACCTTCGCTCCAGGTTTAGCCAACCAAACCATTACTCTCACCAGCGGTCAACTCGATATTCCCGTTGGCAAAAACATCACGATTGACGGCGCCGCCGCAGCGGGTTTAACTATCAGTGGTAACAACGCATCCCGCGCCTTTTTTGTCAATGCCAACGTTGCAACTGCTACCGATTTGGTTGTCAAAAACCTGATTATTACTAACGGCAAAACTACCGATCGAGGTGGCGCAATCGGCACAACCGACGAAGTAAACCTCACAGTAGAAAACGTTCAGTTCAACAACAACGTCGCCGATAAAGGTGGTGGCGCAATTTTTGGTAATTTCAACAATACCCTGACTGTTACCAACAGTAAATTCAACGGCAACGTGGCCACCTCCGCTAACGATGAACGCGGTGCAGGTGCGATCGGCTTTTTGAGTTTCAAAACTTTTACAGTCACCAACAGCGACTTCACCAACAACAAAGGAATTAACGGCGGGGCAATTAACAGCCTTCAAGGTAAGCTGACAATTGACAACTCCCGATTCATCGGCAACGATACCACTGCAGCCGTTTACGCAACAGGCCAAGATAATCCGTTTTTAAGGGGTTTTGGCGGCGCAGTTTACACAGACAGAGCCAGCAATCCGAGCGAAGCTTCCGGCACAATTAAGATTACCAATAGCGTATTTCAAGACAATAAAGGTCGAGGTGAAGGAGGCGCAGCTTATCTGTTCACCGGCAGCCAAGACAAGGTTATTTTGGAAAAGAGCACCTTCCAAAATAACGAAATTCTGGCGCTACCCAACGGTGGAAATCCTGGAAACGGTGGTGGGGTAACGATTTTGAGCGACAGCACCAACCAGGGATTGACCATTACCAACACCACCTTTGCGGGCAACAAAGCCGGCAATCAAGGTGGCGGGCTGTGGATGCGAAATGCCCCTACTACGATTACTAACAGTACGTTTTCTGGCAACTCCACGGCGTTTGCTGCTGGTGATTTCAACAAACTCGGCGGTGCAATGACTCTTGGTGCACCCACAACCATTCTCAACACGACGATCGCCGATAATTCTGCAGGCTGGGTTGGTGGAGGTATCTTCGCCGATGCCAATAATGTCACCCTCAAAAACACGATTCTTTCCAACAATACAGCGGCTAACGGAGGAAACCCTTGGGGCATTCAGCAACACGCCACCGCCCAATATAGCGATCAAGGAGGGAATTTTCAGTGGCCGCTGATTAACACCGATACCAAGGTGACGACAAGTGTGACGATCGCAGACCCGAAACTCGGCCCTTTGCAAAACCTCAACGGCGCTTTAGTCAGGCCACTGCTGACAGGAAGTCCGGCAATTGATACAGGGATTGCCACCGGTGCACCCGCTACTGATCAGCGCGGCGTGGCTCGCCCTCAAGATGGCGACAGCATTGCAGGTGCGATCGTGGACAGCGGCTCTTTTGAATTTGGAGGGGGTGTCGTCCCGGTGCCGACTCCGACTCCGGAACCGACTCCAACTCCGACACCGGAACCGACTCCGACTCCGACACCGGAACCGACTCCAACTCCGACACCGGAACCGACTCCAACTCCGACACCGGAACCGGAACCAACTCCGACACCGGAACCGGAACCAACTCCGACACCGGAACCGGAACCGACTCCGACACCGGAACCGGAACCGACTCCGACACCGGAACCGGAACCAACTCCGACACCGGAACCGGAACCAACTCCGACACCGGAACCGGAACCAACTCCGACACCGGAACCGGAACCAACTCCGACACCGGAACCGGAACCAACTCCGACACCGGAACCAACTCCGACTCCGACACCGGAACCGGAACCGACTCCGACACCGGAACCAACTCCGACTCCGACACCGGAACCGGAACCGACTCCGACACCGGAACCGACTCCGGCGCCGACTCCGATACCGGAACCGACTCCGCCTACACCGGAACCGACTCCGGCGCCGACTCCTACTCCGCCGACGCCAGCGCCGACTCCAACTCCCGCGCCGATTCCTACTGAGACTCCGACACCCACACCGGAACCCACTCCAACTCCGACACCGGAACCAACTCCGACTCCGACGCCCGCGCCGACTCCAACTCCGACACCGGAACCGACTCCAACTCCCACACCGGAACCGACTCCGCCTACACCGGAACCGACTCCGCCTACACCGGAACCGACTCCGACTCCAATTCCGCCTGCAGATGATTGCCTACTCGATAGCCTCAACGCCCCGCAACTCGACCCTGACGCCATCACCCCCAACCCCGCCCAACAAACTATCAACGGCGGCGAAGGTACCGATTTCATGATGGGCGGTGTCATCAACGAGTCAATTAACGGACAAGCCGGCAACGATACTCTCTACGGCATGGGCGGCAATGACAACATTGACGGCGGCGCAGATAACGACTCAATCTTCGGCAATGCAGGCAGCGATTTCATCTTTGGCGGCGCTGGCAACGATACCATCTACGCTGGCAAGGATAATGACACTGTTGTTGGTGGTGAGGGCGACGACTTGTTGAGAGGAGATCTCGGCAATGATACAGTTGCCGGCGGCGTTGGCAACGACAGCATTTTCGGCGGTAAAGATGACGATATCTTGCTGGGTGAAGATGGCAACGACTACATTTTAGGCAACTTAGGAAATGACACAATTAATGCCGGAAACGGCAACGATATTGCCTTTGGCAATGAAGGTGCAGACCTAATTTTTGGCGATTTGGGAAATGACACGCTGTACGGCGGCAAAGAAAACGACAGTCTTGATGGCGGTGATGGCAACGACTTGCTGTTGGGCGGCAATGAAAACGATGTGCTCTGTGGCGACATCGGTAATGATACCCTCTACGGTGGCAAAGGTAATGATATTCTCAGCGGCGGTGCTGGGGACGATTTCCTTTCCGGGGATGTTGGGGAGGATACTTTGACTGGTGGTTCGGGAAATGATTTGTTTTTCCTAAATCAAAGTGTGGGTAGCGAGATCATTAATGATTTCCGTAAGGGAGAGGATTTAATTGGGTTGAATTCTGGTTTGAATTTTAATCAACTCAGTATTACTTCCAGCAACAATCAAACTTTGATTACTGTGACGGACACCAATCAATTGTTAGCTAAGCTTAACGGTATTACCCCCGGTATTCTCACCGCTAGCGATTTCACTCAGGTAACAATCTAACTGCCTGGGGTAGGGTGCACTCTAAGCAGCCAGCCTGCTTAGAAGTGGTGAAGAAAGCTCTCAAACTCCTGAAATTTGTGGATGACGTTAGCGCAGCCCGCACCTACGGGGGCTACGCTAACGAAGAGGATCGCTCGATCTGATTGTTTTCAAGCGCGATCGGTAATAAATCTTGTTTATTGCCGATCGCCCACACCTAGAATGAGGCACATCCGTCTAGTGCACTCCTGAGCTGGCTAGCCATAAGCACCGCTGGAAGAAAGCCAGCTTTTTTAGTCACTAAATTTCTGATTTTGGGGAACTTTTTTCGAGCCACAAAAAAAGTTAAATTAATCAAATCTTTAGGCGATTTTCCTGGTTTTATCTAAGGTGAATGTATCAGGTACTAGCTAGAGCAATTGTCATAATTTTGGCAGCCCAGAAAATCTTTTATGAATTTGATCTGACCCAGGCGGCCAAATGGTTTGATGCACTATTTCTATCGCTAATGGTGGGCATTGCCAACCTAAACATAGAGGTAGGTTCCCAGTCACGGACTATTTACATTACATCCTCTGCCGTTAATTGCTAAAAAGCTCGCAATTCTCACACAGCTAAAGCTGATTATGGAGACACTTCGGGGATTGAACTTAGGGATAAAATTAATTTTTTACCTAAATAAATTTTAAATTCCCCGATGGCTCACCGAGGTTTTAATTCTGCCTGCTGCCTTCTGCATCTCTAGCCTTCTGCTTTCAAGGTGAATCTACCAGCAAATAGTAAACATTCTCATGGGTATGCCAAATGAGTTCAACTTTTGCCACCAACATGGATTCACAATCTGTTCTCCGCAATGCTGGTTCTAAATCTATTGTCTTCATTGATCCCGACTTAGATGACTATCAAACTCTTGCCGGTGGCGTGCTTCCCGGTGCAGAGATCATCATTTTAGATAAAAATGGTAACGGAGTCGAGCAAATTACTGCGAAACTGCAAACAATTTCTGCTGCGGGGGAAACTGTAGACCAAGTTCACATTTTTTCTCACGGCAATTCTGGCAGTTTGCAGTTAGGTTCTGCAACGCTGAATTCGGATAATTTGCCGCAATATGAAAGCCAGTTGCAAGATTGGCGAAATGCGCTAAGCGACAAAGCAGATATGGTGCTTTATGGTTGCGATGTGGCTGCGGGTTCGGGAAGCGATTTTGTCGATCGCCTAGGCGAGTTAACCGGGGCTGATATTGCGGCATCTAGCGATCGCACTGGCCGCGGTGGTAACTGGAATTTGGAGTTTGCCAAGGGTGATATTGAAGCACCGCTAGCCTTGACTCCAGACGCAATGGCGGATTATCAAGGGGCTTTAGCAACTATTACCGTTACTAACAGTAATGATAGCGGGCCGGGTTCATTGAGAGATGCGATCGCCTCCGCAGCAGCCGGCGATACCATTCAATTTGCCTCGACTCTTGCCAGCCAAACAATTACTCTCACTTCCGGTCAACTTGTCATCAACAAAAACTTGACAATTGATGCCGTTGGTGCAGCAAATTTAACCATCAGTGGCAACAATACTTCGCGGGTAATCCGCACAGAAGGTGCAACAAATGTTACTCTAAAAAACCTGATTATTGCCAACGGCAAAGTTTCTGGAACCGATCCGAATAATGAGGCAATTAGCGCCGGTGGTGGCATTCAAACAGGAGGTAGCAGCACTTTAACTTTAGAAAATAGCCAAGTCAATAATAATGTGGCCGGTTTTGGTGGCGGCATTTACACGGGTTTTCGCAGCACGACGACTGTAATTAACAGCAAGTTTAGCGGCAATGACGGTTCGCTAGCGGATAATACCGAACGTGGTGGCGGCGCGATCGCCACTAAAAGCGGCGGTGTTCTGACTATCAGAGATAGCGAATTTACCAACAACAAAGGCAGCTACGGCGGAGCTGTTAATAACCTGTTGGGCAGCATGACAATCGAAAACTCTAAATTCACCGGCAACGTGACAGATAAAGGCGTTGGCGGGGCAGTTTACGTCGATGGTGCTAATGCTTCTGGGCCCAATGCAACCCCCGGCCCCGTTGCCGGAACTATTGCTATTCGCAACAGCGTTTTTGATGGCAATATCGGAGCCAGAGAAGGAGGAGCAGGGTTTTTATTTGGCTATCTTGAAGATAAGATAGTTTTGGAAAATAGCACTTTTATTAACAATAAAGCTGTTAAGGATTTAGCAGGAGTTGGAGGTTCAGGAGGCGCAATTCGTCACGGAAATGTGGATCTTACGGTAACAAACTCCACTTTTGCTAATAACCAAGCTGAAGATAATGGGGGCGGTTTGTGGTCAGGAGGGAATGGAAATATCAGCGTTGTCAACAGTACATTTTCCGGCAACAGCGCTGCTAAGCAGGGCGGAGGAATGCTTGTCGCTAACAGAGATTCCTTTTCGACTAACATCGTCAATTCGACTTTTGCTAAGAATACCGCTGAATTTTCGGGAGGTATTGCTACTTTTAACGATCCGGTGAAATCGCCAATTACTGTCAAGAATTCGATTTTTGATAGGAATACCGCAAGTAACTCTTTTAAAACTAGGCAGCACACGGGACGGGAGCTAATCGATGGGGGAAACAATATTCAATTTCCCGCTAAACTGACGACCGGAGATCCTAATGATAGTAATGTTACGGCAAATGTGACGATCGCAGACCCCTTACTCGGCCCTTTGGAAAATATTAACGGCGCTTTCGTGCTGCCGCTGCTAACAGGAAGTCCGGCAATTGATACTGGTACTGGTGCGGGCGCGCCGGCTGCTGATCAGCGCGGTGTGAGTCGCCCTCAAGATGGCGATAATAACGGAAGTGCGATCGTTGATATTGGCGCTTATGAATTGAACGCTACAGTCACGCCGACTCCAACTCCGACGCCGATTCCTACTGAGACTCCGACACCGACTCCGACGCCGACTCCTACTCCGACGCCCGCGCCGACTCCTACTCCGACACCGGAACCAACTCCGACTCCCACACCGGAACCAACTCCGACTCCCACACCGGAACCGACTCCGACTCCGACACCGGAACCAACTCCCACGCCCACACCCGAACCGACACCCACGCCCACGCCAACTCCGCCTGCAGATGATTGCCTACTCGATAGCCTCAACGCCCCGCAACTCGACCCTGGCGCCATCACCCCCAACCCCGTCCAACAAACTATCAACGGCGGCGACACTACCGACTTCATCATGGGTGGCGGCATCAACGAGTCAATTAACGGACTCGCCGGCAACGATACTCTCTACGGCATGGCCGACAATGACAACATTGACGGCGGCGCAGATAACGACTCAATCTTCGGCAATGAAGGCAGCGATTTCATCTCTGGCGACGCTGGCAACGATACCATCTACGCTGGCAAGGATAATGACACTGTTGTTGGTGGTGAGGGCGACGACTTGTTGAGGGGAGATCTCGGCAATGATACAGTTGCCGGCGGCGTTGGCAACGACAGCATTTTCGGCGGTAAAGATGACGATATCTTGCTGGGTGAAGATGGCGACGACTACATTTTAGGCAACTTAGGAAATGACACCATTAATGCTGGAAACGGCAACGATATTGCCTTTGGCAATGAAGGTGCCGACCTAATTTTTGGTGACTTGGGAAATGACACCCTGTACGGCGGCAAAGAAAACGACAGTCTCGATGGCGGTGATGGCAACGACTTGCTGTTGGGAGGCAATGAAAACGATGTGCTCTGTGGCGACATCGGTAACGATACCCTCTACGGCGGCAAAGGTAATGATATTCTCAGCGGCGGTGCTGGGGACGATTTCCTTTCCGGCGATGTTGGGGAGGATACTTTGACTGGTGGTTCGGGAAATGATCTGTTTTTCCTAAATCAAAGTTCGGGTAGCGAGATCATTAATGATTTCCGTAAGGGAGAGGATTTAATTGGGTTGAATTCTGGTTTGAGTTTTAATCAACTCAGTATTACTTCCAGCAACAATCAGACTTTGATTACTGTGACGGACACCAATCAATTGTTAGCTAAGCTTAACGGTATTACCCCCGGTATTCTCACCGCTAGCGATTTCATTACTCTGTAGTTATTATAATTAAATCCGGTTTGGCTATACCCTCGATCATTCTGCGTATCCTTCGGCGGTTGAAACCGCTACTAAACAAACGAAGTGCGCCTCTGCAGACTGAGAGATAAAGGGAGTAGTTAAGCCGGATTTATTATAGCATTTTTTAATAAAAAGTAGCCAAGAATGATAAATATCTTCTAATCCTCAGATGCTCTAGCCCACACATATTAATCTATTATTCCTAATAAAGCGGACTTGATATTAATCCGTTTTAAGACGATCGCACAAATGTCTATCTTCCTCCTTCACATCGGCATTTGTTCGCAGGTAATCTCGGAGGCGATCGCACGCATAAGCCAGTTCATCAAGTTTGAGAATACGCTCTAGATCCCATAAAATGATTGTGCGATCGTCTCCAACAGAGGCAATCTGTTTACCATCGGGACTAAACACCGCCCCCCAAACGTTTCCTTCATGTCCGGTTAGCGTCGTTATTTCTGTCCCGTCGGTTTTCCAAAGTTTGAGTGCGCCAGTTGAGCCTCCCGCCACCAGTATTTGACCGTCACGACTGAAAAAATCAACTGCCATCAAGCCTCTAGTGTTTCCCTTGAGGGTTTTGAGCAAAGTGCCATCGATCGTCCAGAGTTTAATCGTGTCATCCCTGCTGGCAGTTGCCAAAGTGCGATCGTCTGGACTGATAGCCACTTCCCAAACCCCACTGCCATGACCTTTCAAAGTCTTGGAAAATTTACCGTCCAAGCTCCACAACCGAGCTGTACCATCTCCACTGACGGAAACGCGCCTCTTGCCGTCGGGGGTAAAGTCCACATCGTAAACCCTAGCGCGATGTCCTTTGAACGTTTTCAGCAAAGTGCCGTCTGGCTTCCACAGCTTCACAGTTTTATCGTCGCTGGCAGAAGCGAGTAGCTGACCGTCTGGACTTGCGGAGATATCCCAAACTCCCGCCCCATGCCCTGTTATAGTTTTCAGCAGCGTTCCGTCGAACTGCCAGAATTTAATCGTTTTATCTTCACTACTGCGTGTCCTCTATATCATGTCGCTCGTCCAACCGGAAACGATATGAAATCGCCTGGTATCTATTTAAACATCGATAAGCTGTTGCGGCATTTAAATTGTATGTCAAAAAACAATAAAACTCTTGTGGGGTGTCCCGCCCGCCTCGAATATGCAATTTAAATGCGCGACAGCTTATTCAGGCAACTTCTCTTTGCCCTCAACCTAATAACTCGACACAGTTAAAACGATCGCCTCCCTATCTCCCAACACCAAACCATACTCCAAACCTTCAACAACCGCCTGATAAGAAGCATCCAAAATATTACCAGAAACCCCCACAGTCGTCCAGCGGTCTTGACCGTTACTAAACTCAACCAACACGCGAGTTTTAGCAGAAGTTCCCGAGCCGGAGTCCAGAATCCGCACCTTGTAATCTGTCAGGTAAAAATGGGCGATCGCCGGATAAAAATTCACCAAAGCTTTCCGCAAAGCCGCATCCAAAGCCGAAACCGGGCCGTTTCCTTCGGCAGCTTCCAAAATATTTGTACCGTTTACTGACAATTTGACCGTGGCCAAAGCCGTACAATCTTCGCCAACCTTATCGCAGTGGACTTGAAATCCCTTAATTTCAAACCACGGCGGCCGTTGTTCCAAGGCTTCCCGCATTAACAATTCAAAAGACGCCTCAGCACCCTCAAATTGATATCCCTGACTTTCCAAATCTTTCAATTTTTCCAAAATTTGGCGACAAGCAGGATTTTTGCGATCGAGATCCATGCCAAAAGTGCGAGCCTTCGCCAAAACATTGCTCAAACCAGCTTGATCCGAAATCACAATTCGCCGCCTGTTGCCAATTTTTTCCGGTTCCAAATGTTCGTAAGTTAACGGATTTTTCTCAACAGCCGATACGTGGATTCCGCCTTTGTGAGCAAAAGCCGAAAGACCGACAAAAGGAGCATGATCGTCGGGAGCAAGATTGACAATTTCACTAATCGAGCGACTTACTTGAGTTAATCTAACTAATTGCTCGTCTTCAATGCAATTATGACCCAACTTTAGCTGAAAATTAGGAATCAATGAACATAAATTGGCATTGCCGCAGCGTTCGCCGTAACCGTTAATAGTTCCCTGTACCATCGTCACCCCTTCCCGCACAGCAGCCAAAGCATTAGCAACCGCCACTCCCGAGTCGTTGTGAGTGTGAATTCCTAATTGTATAGATTTTTCGCGATTGGTTCCTAAAGCTTTTAAAACATCGCAAACAACCTGAGTGACTTCGTGAGGTAAAGTACCCCCGTTAGTATCGCAAAGCACTAGCCATTCTGCACCGGCATCGGCGGCAACTTCTAAAGTTTTAATAGCATAATCTGGATTGTGTTTGTAGCCGTCAAACCAGTGTTCTGCATCGTAAATAACGCGCCTTCCCTGACTCCGCAAATATTCAATTGTATCTCGAATCATCGCTAGATTTTCTTCTAGCGTCGTCTTCAAACTTTCAATAACGTGCAAATCCCACGACTTGCCAAACAGTGTTACCCAGCGAGTACCGGCGGACAAAATAGCCTGCAACATTTCATCATTAGCTGCCGTAGTTCCCGGTCGCCTAGTCGAACAAAAAGCTACAACTTCTGCTTGAGTTAGGGGCTGTTCTTTGAGACGCCAAAAAAATTGTACGTCTTTAGGATTCGCCCCCGGCCAGCCGCCTTCAATAAAGGGAATTCCTAAACTGTCTAACTGTCGAGCAATTCGCAGTTTGTCTTCGAGAGATAAGGAGAGTCCCTCACACTGAGCACCGTCTCGCAGCGTGGTATCGTAGATCCAGAGCCGATTTGTCATGGGAAATTGCGATCGAGAAATTGGTAATATATCACTTACCATATTAGATGAATTTATTTGAATTTAATGCGATAATATATAGGAAAATTAACATAAATCTAACTGGGGTAAATTGCTGTGGTCAAGGTACAAGCGCAAGGAAAAACATTTGAGTGCGATCGCGGAGCGAATCTCCGTGAAGTTTTGCTCAAAAACGGCATCGATGTCTACAACGGCAACGCCAAAGTCATCAACTGCCACGGTCTCGGCACTTGCGGCACTTGCGCCGTTACCGTCGAGGGCGAAGTTTCCGAGTCCCAGTGGCGCGAAAAAGCCAGACTTTCGGTTCCTCCCCATTCTTCCGCCTCCAATCGCCGTTTGTCCTGCCAAACCAAGGTTTTAGGCGATATTAAGGTGACAAAATATGACGGTTTCTGGGGTCAAGGTTCTGAAACTGTCTGGAACCCCCAAGCATAGATTTTTTGTTAAAAAAGGCAGATAGGACGATCGCCTTGCCAGATAATCTGTAAGACTTGCATAATAATTCTAACTGTAAGGTGTGCTTAGCGCACCTTACCCTAAAGAAAGCCGAGAGGTCAAAAAAGCCAGAAAGTCCATATAAAAGTTAATGAATTCATCTAAAGATATTCTGATTATTGGCGGCGGAATAATTGGCCTTTCGCTAGCAGTAGAACTGAAACTGCGAGGGGCATCTGTCGCAGTTCTCACCGCCGATTCTAAACAACCGACCGCCCGGGCTGCCGCTGGAATGCTTGCCCCGCAAGCCGAACGAATTCCCCCCAGTCCGATGCTGGATTTGTGCTTGCAAAGCCGCGCACTGTATCCTGCCTGGGTGGAACGGCTAGAAGATATTACCGGATTAAAAACGGGATATTGGCGATCGGGAATTCTCGCACCAGTTTGTCAAAATGAGCCTCAAGAAAAGCCACTTTTGTCAACCCTTAATTATCAATGGTTGGACAGAGATACTGTTCGCCAGCACCAGTTTGGATTAGGTCAAGAAGTAATTGGCGGTTGGTGGTATCCTGACGACGCTCAAGTAGACAACCGCGCTTTATTTCGGACGCTTCAATTGGCAAGCAAAGAATTAAAAATTGATATTATTCAAGGCAGGGCAGAAGAAATTATTCGGCCTAAAAACCGAGTTTTTGGAGTGGAAACAACGGCAGGAAAATTACAAGCTGACCGTTATGTTTTGGCTGCGGGCCCTTGGTCTGAGAAATTATTGGATATTCCTGTTTTTCCAAGAAAGGGACAAATGCTGTCAGTATGTGTACCAGAAGATTGTGGAGTTATCCAGCCCCTACAAACCGTTCTATTCGGGACTGGCATTTATATTGTGCCACGTCAAGATGGCAGAATTATTATTGGCGCAACTAGCGAAAATGTGGATTTTAGACCGGGAAATACGCCTGCGGGAATCCAAAGTTTGCTAGCAGGAGCCATTAAGTTATATCCCGAATTAAAAAACTATCCAATTCTGGAGTTTTGGTGGGGATTTCGGCCGGCTACTCCTGATGAGTTGCCGATTTTAGGTGCTAGTGCTTGGGAGAATTTGACATGGGCGACGGGGCATTACCGCAATGGCATTTTGTTGGCTCCGGTGACGGCTAAATTGTTGGCTGATTTGATTGGGAATCAGAACTCTGATCCGTTATTGGCTGCTTTTCATTATTCGAGGTTTGGAGCTTCAGCACTTACTTAAACCTCTATACGTGAGGTGCAGCGTACCTTACTGCTATAATAGGCGCGCCAAACCATTTTTTGGTAAGTCTTGAATTAGTTCGCATCCTGTTTTTTGGGTTGGTTTAATTCCCTGCATTTAGCGGCAGCCAAATCGTAAGCATCTTGGTAATCGCTACCGCCTAACATCAAATCGCCGTAATATTCATAAGGTTGATTGCCATAAATCGGCAGCGGGTCGTCTTCAGGATAATCTTCTTTTGATTCTTCTAGGATTGCTTTGAGTTTCTTGACGCTGAAGCGCTGGACTGGGAAGTAATGAATGTCTTGAGCGATGAAACCGAGATGGGGAAAGGTTGGGTCAACAATTCGCTCGTCGAGTTCAATCCAGCTATATTCGAGGGGTTTATATGGCACTCCCGGCACGGCTAAAAAGCCTTGAACATAAATCGCGCCCTCGGTGGCTAACGCTGCTTTACAGGCGTTGTCAAAGCAGTTTTTACGGTTGCTTTTGATGCGAGCGGCCATTTCAATAGAAAGCGTCTCATCTAATAGTTCGGTCATAACCCATTTCTAGTCGCGTGTGCGATTAGATTGTAGCAAATCCGAGCTATCTCCGAGCACAAAAAACGCAGCCAATTGCGATCGCTCCTCAAATTCTCTTCTCAAGGAGTTGAGCCAAAATCCTCTGCGGTTCTGGATGTTGTGTCAGCTTTGGTTTCCGAGATGGGCCGTTTGTCCCTCGCCCCTATAGCCCGCCAATAAAAAGTTTTCGCCAGTCGCCAAAATTTTGAACCTGCGATCGAGTTGGGGTAGAACCCGGTACAGTAAAGTGTGCCACAGACGATGCAAGCAAAAATAGCGGCATACATCACCGAAGGTCGATCGTGTGCAACCAACAATCATATTAATGCCTTCGGGTGCAGCAATTTGCTCGGCTGCTGACACGCTTCACAGTTTTTTCTGCAAACAAAGTTGAGTTATGACGATTCTCGCTGAGGCATGGGAATATCCTCGGATTGGTAACAACCGGGAAATAAAGAAAGCCTTGAAAGCATTTTTGAGTGGGAAATTAGAGACAGATGCTTTATTGCAGACTGTTCCCGCGCTGAAAAATATGGTAAAGTCTGCTACAGGGGGGCAGCAATAAACCAATGCGAGTTGAAGATAACAAGCGGCCAGGTAGCTTTGGGTATTGACAGAATCTGTTCATTCACCAAAATATGCTGACCATTGGATACACTCCTTGAAATGGATTTTTCACGCCTGGTTGATGCCTGGTGATTTGTCCTGTCAATGTGCCTATCAATACACCTGTGAAGTGGCAGGTTGATACTGTTCTGCATCACTTACCATTCCTAACTGAATTAATTGTCTACCAAAGATGATCGGCAACGACAGTCAAGAGAGCCATCCGCTATCTCAAATTTTCTTCAAATCATGGCAACAGAAAATCCCACCAAATAAATTATTCTTCTCCTAACACGTAAGGATAAATTAGAAATTAATTTGCTACAATGATTAGCAATTAGTACGGCAGTTTGTTATGATTAAGTACGTCAAATCTGGGATAAATTTCAGCTTGGCGCAACCACCAAAAGGAGGAGCTACTGAACTAAATATTATCCGCACTTTTGTAAAGTATGGGTCAATTTTCAACCGCCAGTTACCCAATTACCTGCAATAAAACAATGCCAAAAATAGCCGACCTCTCCTGATGGTAAGCTAAGCACTTATCCGCACACCATAGATATACTGAATGAAAAACGTGATCAAAAAGTCAGATTTTGTGCTAGCTCCTTATATGAAGAGCAACAATTTGACAGCTACTTGCCAAATACTCAATACAGTGGTTCCTTATATATTCTTATGGTTTTTAGCATTTAAAGCGGCTGCCATTTCTGTATTCCTGCTCCCGCCGATAATGGTGTTGATGACACTTTTTTCAGGACGTTGTTTCTCTTTGATGCACGATTGCGGGCACTATTCTCTTTTTAGTTCCAAAAAAGTCAATCGCATTATGGGTTTTCTGCTAGGTATCATCAATGCGATTCCTCAGTACCCCTGGTCGAGGGGACACGCTTATCACCACAAACATAATGGTAATTGGGATATGTACCGAGGCCCTTCGGCGTTGATATCCACCGAACAATTTGCGGCCCTAAGTCCATTTAGTCAAAAAATCTATCAGTTACTCAGACACCCATTGATGCTTTTTCCCGGTGGTTTTTTCTATCTAATTATTAAGCCAAGACTCGCGCTGCTATTGGGAATTACTGGTTTTATCCGACATATTTTTGCTTGTCTCACTCAAGATTTTGGCATGGGTTTATCTGCAATCATTGGTTCTTATAAATCCAAACATTGGTATACGACGGCTGAGTTTTGGGATTTACTCTTCAACAATATTTGTGTGGTTGGTAGCTGGATTTATCTGAGCAACTTACTGGGATTTGGCTTTTTCTGGAGTGTTTACTCAATTGTCATGACCTGTTCTGCAGCGATATTTATCTGTATTTTCTTTGTTCAGCATAATTTTGACGGTTCCTACGCTCATAAAGCTGAGGGTTGGGACTATATTCTTGGCGCAATTGAAGGCAGTAGTTACCTAAAATTACCAACTATTCTCAATTGGTTTTCGGCTGATATTGCTTACCACAATATTCATCATCTCTCTGAGCGTATACCTAACTATAATCTTCGGGCTTGTCACAATGCTAATATTCACCTGCTGGCTAATTCAAAATCCCTAACAATTCGCGATATTCCTGACTGCTTCCAATTCATTCTTTGGGATGCTGCTTCAGATAGTCTGCAATCGATTAAATTATTTCAAGAACAAGAAGAAATTCCCTTCAGTAATGTAGCTAATTAAAATCGGTTTGCAAAAAATTTGGTTGCTTTTTTATAACCCAAATCCTATGATTAGGGATGCAGCTAGTGAGATAAATTTTAACCGTAACTTTCCGAGTTAAGTAGCTGGTTACAAATAAAAATTACATGGATTGGGCGGGTTTAGCCGGGGCCTATGCTAGCAGCCAGTTTATTCTGACAAAACCCGCCCTCCTCGTGACCAGTTTATTTGCACCAACCTACTTATCTAGGGTCTAACTATAGATGACTCCAAGTATTTGTCACTTTTCAATGCAGCAATTCCTCTAATTTTTGCTGGTTCCATAAATACTTATAAAGCCCTTTTTCCCCTACCAATTCAAGGTGAGTGCCACTCTGAACTATTTCTCCTCTCTCCATCACAAAAATGCGATCGGCACTAGCCGCCGCTGACATTTGATGCGAGATAAAAATTACTGTTTTGCGATCGGTTCCCGTGGCCAAGTTTCGCAAAATGTCGGTAGCAGTTTGATTGTCAACGCTGGAAAGAGCGTCATCCAAAATTAACACCGGGGCGTCAACTAACAAAGCGCGAGCAAGTGCAGTCCGCTGCCGCTGTCCGCCGGATAAAGTAATGCCGCGCTCGCCGACAACTGTTTTGTACTGCTGCGGAAAGTTGAGGATTTCGGCGTGAATTTGCGCTTGTTTTGCCGCGGCTTCAATCTCCGGCTGTTCCGCTAAAGGGTTTCCGTAGCGGATGTTATTCTTGATGGTAGTGCCGAACAGAAAACTTTCTTGCGGAACGTAGGCGATCGCCCCGCGCAATTCCGTCAATTTTACCTCAGTAATATCCTGTCCGTCTACAAATAACTGACCCGGATCGATATCTAGCAAGCGTGGCAGCGCATTAGCTAAAGTTGATTTTCCTGAGCCGATCGCCCCGACAATTGCGACAGTTTCGCCCGGTTTTATAGTAAAATAAACATTTTTAAGCGCGGGTGTCTTAGCACCCGGATAAGTAAAATTTAGATCGCGAGCCACAATTTCGCCTTTGACGGGAGTTGGCAGTTCAACTGCATCGGCAGCATCCTTAATTTGCGGTTCCACAGTCAGAATTGATTCGATGCGATCGACACTCACTTCTCCTCGCTGGTAAGCAGTAATTGTGAAACCCAACAGCGCCGTCGGAAATACCAAACGCTCGACATAAATCAGCAACGCCACAAAATCGCCAATGCTAATTTGACCATTAGCAATTGCCCCGCCACCAGCAGAAAGTAGCACCAACAAACTGATGCTTGCCAAACCGCCCAGCAGGGGGAAAATAAAGTTTCTAGTTTTTGCTAATTCCAAATTTGCTGATAGCAACTTCGCATTGGAATTGCGAAAAGCTCGGCGTTCGTTTTCTTCTTGAGCGTAGATTTTAATTACCGACATCCCGCTCATATCTTCCTGAATCAAATCGCTCATCGCCGACAATTCCTCTTGCACCGCTAACTGTTGGATGCGAAGTTTGTCGCTAAATAACTGCACCAAAACCAGCATTAAAGGATAAACTGCGATCGCACACAACGTCAGCCTTACATTAATCCCCAACATCACCGGCAAAGTCAAAGCATAGGCAAATGCCGTATTCGCCAAACTCAGCACTGCAAACCCCACCAAGCGCCGAATATTGTCCAAATCGGAAGTAGCGCGGTTAATTAAATCTCCTACCGTATTGGCGGCAAAATAAGACGGTTCTAATGTTAATAAATGATTAAATATTTGCTGTTTGAGGTCAAATTCTACTTGACGCCCCACGCCAAACAGCAGAATCCGCGACACCATCCGAATTACCCACATAATTGAGGCGAGGATCAGAATTAGTGCCACGAAGTTGAAAACTTCGTCAAATTTAGTCGCAACTTGGAGAGTGTCCACTGAATTCCGAATCAGCAGGGGAATGTAAACGCCCACAGCATTGACAATTAACAGCGAAAAAATGCCCCAGAATGTTGGCTTCCAGTGCGGGCGCATATAAGAGCCGAGTTTTTGCAGTCGAGAATAACGAGCCATTTGTTAGTGCGTAATTTGAGATTGATTGAGGAAAGGAAGAAGGAAGAAGGAAGAAGGAAGAAGGAAGAAGGAAGAAGGAAGAAGGAAGGCGCAATCTTCAGCTCATGTTTCAGCAATTAAGAACGTCTTAATAGTCTTGGCGGTTGCGATAGAAGGTAGAAGTTTGAAAAAATAAGAGAAGCTCTATCGAAAGGTAGATGACCGAAAACACAGGTTAAGGAATTTTTAATAAAAATTCTGCTTTGGGATAACGTGCCATCAAAATTAGGTTTTGGTATTAACTAAAACCTGATTATATCGATATGTAACAAACCACATTATATCTGTGGGAACACGAGATCTGTGGGGACACGGCAATGCCCTGTCCTTAGCCACCCGGAACGAGCTCGCCCAAATCCCAATCCGCCCCCGCAATCCCCCCAGTGTTGAGGCGCGCTACAATCAAAAATCGATCAACTTAGCACTCAGCCTCAGAGAGTGCTAAATTTGCTAATGTAAGCGATTGGAGACAAACATGACCAAAATAGTTGCATTTAGCGACAAATCTCGGCGGGCACTAGAACGCGGCGTCAATCAACTCGCCGATGCTGTCCGCATCACCTTGGGCCCGAAAGGCCGGAACGTCCTATTGGAAAAGAAATACGGCGCTCCCCAAATCGTTAACGACGGTATCACCGTTGCTAGGGAGATCGAACTCGAAGACCCCCTGGAAAATGCCGGCGCTCGCTTAATTCAAGAAGTCGCCTCCAAAACTAAAGATATCGCAGGCGACGGCACAACAACCGCAACGGTTCTAGCTCAATCCCTGATTCGCGAAGGTTTGAAGAATGTAGCCGCAGGCGCGAACCCAGTCGCGCTGCGCCGGGGTATTGAAAAAACGATCGCCCACTTGGTGCTGGAAATCGAGAAATTGGCGAAACCCGTCGAAGGGGCTGCAATTGCTCAAGTCGCTACTGTCTCCGCCGGTAACGACGAAGAAGTCGGCGCCATGATTGCCCAAGCAATGGAAAAAGTCACCAAAGACGGCGTAATTACTGTTGAAGAGTCGAAATCTCTGACAACAGAATTGGAAGTTGTCGAAGGGATGCAGTACGATCGCGGATATCTTTCTCCGTATTTCGTCACTAACGGCGATCGCATGGAAGTTGAGTACGAAAACGCTCGCATCCTGATTACCGACAAAAAAATTAGCTCGATTCAAGAACTAATTCCAGTTCTCGAAAAAATCGCCCGCACCGGTCAACCGCTGCTAATTATCGCCGAAGATATTGAAGGCGAAGCTTTGGCAACTCTAGTAGTCAACAAAGCCCGCGGCGTATTGAACATCGCAGCAACGAAATCTCCTGGTTTTGGGGAGCGGCGCAAAGCTATGCTTCAAGATATCGCCGTGCTCACCGGCGGTCAACTGATCTCCGAAGAAGTCGGACTCAGCATCGATACCGCAACCCTAGAAATGCTCGGTACCGCCCGCAAAATTACGATCGACAAAGAAAACACGATCATTGTTGCTGGCGAAGAACACAAAGCTGACGTGCTAAAACGGATCGAGCAAATCCGCAAGCAGCTAGAAGCGACGGATTCCGACTACGACACGGAAAAGCTAACCGAACGCATCGCCAAACTCGCCGGCGGCATCGCTGTAATTAAAGTCGGCGCAGCTACCGAAACCGAGCTCAAAGACCGTAAACTGCGTATTGAAGACGCTTTGAACGCTACGAAAGCTGCTGTGGAAGAAGGTATCGTTGCCGGAGGTGGCACGACGCTAATTCACCTGATTACAAAAATAGATGCGATCGCACATACTTTAGACGCCGAAGAACAAGTAGGCGCTGACTTGGTGAAGAAAGCTTTGGAAGCACCATTGCGTCAAATCGCTGATAATGCCGGTGTTGAAGGTTCGATCGTCATCGAGCGAGTGCGGGCGAGCGAGTTCAACATTGGCTACAACGCACTCACCGACGTGTACGAAGATATGATTGCCGCCGGGATTATTGACCCGGCTAAGGTGGTGCGATCGGCTTTGCAAAATGCCGGTTCCATCGCTGGTATGGTTTTGACCACTGAAGCTGTGATTGTCGAAAAACCCGAGAAGAAAAAAGCCGGCGGCGACATGGGCGACATGGGCGGCATGGGCGGCATGGGCGGCATGGGCGGCATGGGTGGCATGGGCGGCATGGGCGGCATGGGCGGCATGGGCGGCATGGGCATGATGTAGTCTTCAGCCATTAGTTTGTACTCTGTAGAGTGCGCCATAAGCACCATAGATGTAAACAACCGCATCTTATGCACTACCCGTCTACTGTTTGACGATTAAGGCAGCTTCTCTCCCCGGCGTCCCCTGATAGTCCGGGGGGAATTGAAGCTATCAAAGTCCCCATTCTTAAGGGAGATGCGATGGGGCTCGGCATTAAGCTATGAGCCATAGTTTTCAGGGATTTTAAGCTTAAGTTGACACCTATGCAGTGCACGCCCTCTCGGTCAACTAAAATCCTTCCCAGAAACCGCGTCTCCCCCTCTCCCCTTATCCTTTAAGACGAGGGAGTTACATTGTTGCTGTGCAAGTCTTGAGGAGATTGAAACAGAGTTTCGAGATAAACTCTCGCAGCTTGGCGATAACTGCGCGAAGCTTCAGGCGTACCGCTATCGGCATTCTGCAACAAAAACAGCGACAGGGCCGCGCAAAATACTCGGTCTAGATCCCATTCGGGATGGGTTTCTAGGTAAGTTTTGAGAGAATCGTGCAGCGTTTCCGGAATTTCAGCAAAAATACTGACTGTTGGGTTGATCATTTTTTTTAGTCTCGCTAATAAATTCAAAACAGAACCCCCCCTTCGGCCGGATACAGGTACAGGCACAGCCGAAATCAGAGCGCTTTTTTTTAGGTCGGTCGCATCATTGTGCGCTATGAGGGGGTGGGTTTGTCAATGTTGCGAAATATTACAAAGTGCTTTATATAAAAAAAAGGTTTACCAAAAAATCAGCTTTTCAGGGCATTTTTTGTTACATATCTTTATGTTTTGGGGAGTTTATGAGGAATTAGGCAGCAAGTTAAGGAAATCCCCAATTCCGCAGCAAGATGCTACCGTGCCGTTAATTTCTGTGGAAAACTGTGTCGCATCTGTGGAAAACCTCAGACTTGCCTGTGGAAACGCTGTGGAATGTGTAGGGAAAAGTCAGGGAAAAAATAAGAATTGCAAAGGGCATGGGGCATGGGGCATGGGGCATGGGGCATGGGTAGCAAATAACAAATGACTAATGACTACTGACTGCTGACTACTGACTAATGACTAATGACTTCCTAAGTGCCACTCTGCCGCTTTTTGCCGGATGGTTGCCAATTCTGCCGGCGGCATTTTGTCGAGATTGGCTAAGAGAAAGCTCATGGGAGCGATCGACTGAAGTTTGTCGCGGTGGCGCGCTAGGAAATCTCAGTAGCGAAGATTTATCATCTGTGCGGTTGATAGCAGCTTGGTTCTGCCAAAGTTGATCGCCTAATATCCAAACGCCAACAGTCATTTTACTTGTTTCACTATTTCACCATAAAACTTATCTTTTACTTTTAATGAGGGCTGGTGGTATATTCCGAAAACTTAATTGGCTGAAATATTACAAGTCAAAACTCATATTTTTTCCACTTATACCGAGAAAAGATTAGAGCGTAACATGGATTTCCAAAGATAGGAACGACTACCAGCAAACTTAAATTTAATGTCGGTGTATCCTTCAGGTGTTAATAAAATGGTCAGCGTCTCTACTGAAAAAATAATATTACCCTTATCCCAAAGTACGGTGAAATGTTTATCTAGGTTGCAATCAATAGCTAAAACCAGTGTTTTCAAATAACCGTGAGAGGGTGTGTAAATAATTAGACCTCTTGCAAAAATAATTAGGACGGGCAAGATGCCCATCCCACAAGAAAAAATAACTCTTGTGAGATGGGCATCTTGCCCGTCCACTCAATTGATGAAAAGGATTTTTGCAAGAGTTTTATTAGTATTTCTCCAGAATTGAGGCTTTTTTGTGCAGTTTTTGCTAGTTTTTGAAGAGCAAGCAATTGTTCGATTACTTCAAGAGCTAAGACAAGATAAAATGAGTGCAGCATATCGATATCTGGCAGGTCGTAAGTATCTGCTTGGATTAACTGACAATCGGGGAAAGTTTGACGGGAGAGGGCTATTCCTGGTGCAGAAGTGTCAACGCCGATAAGTTCGCAGCCGTGCTCTGCGATGACGTGACTGAGGCTGCTATGGCCGCAGCCGAGCTCCAAAACTCGGAGTTGTGTCTTGCTGATCTCCTAAAGTGTCGCTAGCCTTTCTCAAAGGGGAGATATCAAATAAGCGTGATGATACCTCGGACGGTTGTTTGTGTAATAATACGTATAAAGGCTAAAGTTTTTTTCCTCGATTAAGCTATGGAGATTATTGCCGAGACCGCGAATTGAGGGAGTGTGGGTGCACTGTTTGGACCAAGGTTCCCCACATTAGGGTTGTCAGAGTCGATCGGCAGCTCGATCATCTCATTCTTTTTGTTTGACCGGTGAATTATTGTCACCGAATCAACCCGATGGCAAAAGAAATCTTTCACAGGGTGCAAAATCTTGCATCGCCCATCTCTGGCTGATCTCGAAGGCATTCGGAAAGAAAAATTCCGATCAAGCAAGAATTTTCTCTGTACACTAGCCGGAAACCGAACTTTTTGCCTGTTAATTTGGGGCGAGTGCATCCACGGGATTTTAGCTTCAAGCAACTGGGGGTATGTCCACCCGACGCTTTTTCCAGCCTGAAAAATGTGCCCTGGGGCGATCGGGTGCCAGTCGAGCCGAGAATTGAGAAGGGAAGTGTGACCGAAATCACAGGCATTTGCCAACAAATTGCTGAGCATCTTTGGGTCAACACACTTAGAATCGAGATTACTACAGTGGCTTCTATAATTGTGTTTAAATGTTGTTCTGAAGCTGTGTTGTCCAGTCAGCAGAGCCCCCTAGACAGATTCACGCTTTCGGTCTGGTTTATTTCGCTTTAATGGTCGCTGTTGGGTGTTGCACCTTAATGTAGATATTTCCTATGGTTAAGTTAGGTCAATCCTCCTTTCGCCGTATTTTACTGTCGCGGATTTTGTTGCTCAGCGTACCTGTTCTACTGGTGGGGGAGTATGTTACCTATCGCAAGGCACGCTCGACTCTTCTGGAAACTGCTCGTCAAAACTTGACAGAAAGTGCAGTCAGAAAAGCAGAAACTATTGAACAGTGGGCGAAATCGCTGAAGTCCAATCTGATCGGCGCTTCGGAAAGCTCGATGTTGCAGTCGGTAAACCCGAAGGATTATCAAAAGTTTATCGCCCAATTAGGGCAGCGGTTGCCAACGCAGGTTGATTGCTTGCAATTGACTAATTTAAAGACAAATCAAGTAATTGCAAGCACTTGCGGGCAGCAGCCGATTCAGTCGTTGCCGGCAAAATTTTGGCCGCCCGTACAGCAGCAGCAAACGCTGCTGGACGACAAGAGCGTTTACATCAGTCTGTCCTTACCTAAGCAGCGACAGGGAACCGCAAACGACCAGAAACTGACTTTGGGGGCTGAGGATTTTCCCGATGCGGGTAAACAAGGCTCCGATAGCCAAGCGAGTTTGGTGTTGAGCGCCCCTGTTTACATTCGTCGGGGCAATACCCTGCAGTTGAGTTATGCTTTGAGTCTGCAGTCGGCCTTGCCTGTGCAAACCAGCGCTCCCAAGGGTTCTTTAGCCGGCTATACGGTGGCGATCGACCAAGATGGGACGATTTTGGCGCACCCGAATATCAACCGCGTGGGTGGCAATATAGCCCAAGAGGCAGATGCCGATCGACTAAAAAGTATTGTCAGAAGGGCGATCGCCGGCGGAACAGCTTTTCTCCACCTATTTTCCTTTGAAAGAAATGGTGTAGAGTTGCTAGCAGGATACGCCGCTATCCCGAGTCCTTCAACTACACAGGAGAACAGCAAGTGGATTATTTTAGCTGTCTCTCGTTTAGATTACGCTCTGTCAGGTTTGGAAGAAATTCAGCAAGTTTTATTTAATTTAATTGTAGGTTTGATTGCTGCTAGTATCATCGCGACTTTATATCTGTCTCGCGACTTGGCGCGTCCTGTGGAAAAACTGAGAGACTACGCGATGAAAGTAGATACGGAAGCGTCGCAGACAGTGCCGCAAGATTTCCAAATTAGGGAATTCAATCAACTATCAGAAGCACTCAACAGCATGGTGCATCGCCTCAGATCCTGGGCCAGAGAATTGGAAGTTGCAACCAAAGAAGCGCAAGTTGCCAATCAATTAAAAAATGAATTTTTGGGCAATATTTCTCACGAATTGAGAACGCCGCTTAACGGGATTATTGGTTTTATTCAAATTGTGCGGGACGGCTACTGCGATGACCGAGATGAAGAAATGGAATTTTTACAGCGGGCCCACGACTCGTCAATGCAATTGCTCAATATTATTAATGATATTTTGGACATTGCTAAAATAGAATCCGGCACGTTCTCGATGATGTTAGAAGTAGTTGATATTACTCAGGTACTTGAAGACGCGATTGATTTGCAAACGACTCAAATCGAGGAAAAAGGCTTGAAGTTAAGTTTGCCAGCTCCTCATGATCCGATTATTGTTCATGCCGATCCGGAGAAGCTAAAACAGGTGTTTTTAAATGTTTTGAGCAATGCCGTTAAGTTTACAGAGTCCGGCAGCATTAATATATCTGTGGGGCTAGAGTCGAGGACTAATTCTGGTAGTTTTAACGGCAGTGGAGAAAGTACGACTGGCATCAGCGGTCAAAGCGATTGGGTGGTGGTGAAAATTAAAGATACGGGAATTGGTATTGATCCCGAGCACCAGCAGAAATTGTTTCAACCTTTTGTGATGGCTGATGGTTCTACAACTCGCAGGTTTGGCGGTAACGGTTTGGGCTTGGCTATCTCGCGAAGGATAATGGAATCTATGATCGGAAGCATTACTCTGCACAGCGCGGGCGTGAATCAAGGTACTACGGTGATGATTTCTTTGCCTGTCAATCAGCAATCAAGTTTTTATTTTCCCAGCCCGGACTTAGTAACGGAAAAGGGAAATTACAAAAGTTGAGGAGTGATTTTCCCTATCTAAAATCTAAAATCTAAAATCTAAAATGGTATTAGGGGCTGTCCGCCGAGTTCGAGGGATTTGCTCAAAGTGCTGAGAATGCGGATTAATTCGACGGAGGCCGCGCCCGAAGAGGTAAGACAGGGGGTATTTGTTTGCACGCAGGTGAGGAAGCGATCGCACACTCTCCTCAGCGGTTCTACTTGTTCTAAACTCAACACTTCGCGGTGTCTGATGCTGGTTGGCTGCGACGCTATCGCACTTTCAAAAGAGTTATTCTGTTTGCCTCCCCAATCTGGATTGCCGCGCTGCACAATCAGGGGAGTTTCGGGCGACATTTCGTCAAAAATCAAGGTTCCCAAACTGCCAACAACTGTTAAGCGCCGTTGTTTGTCGGGATTTAGCCAGCACAGGTGAATAAATGCTTGAAATCCGTCGGGATAGGTAAGCGTTACCCAAACTAAATCTGCTAGTTTTTCGGCCGGATTAGTAGTCAGCAGTGAAGGAGGCAATTGATTTTCAATTTCTGCTGCGTCTTTATTTATTCCTTCTTCCTTCTTCCCTCTTCCTTCTTCCTTCTTCCTTCTTCCTTCTTCCTTCTTCCCTCTTCCTTCTTCCTTCGGAAAAACAGTGCCGATCGCCCTTACTTCAATTGGCGTTTGTTTTAACCAAGTATTGAAAATAACGAGATCGTGAACTGCCAAGTCCCAAAGGGCATCAACGTCATGGCGCACCGGTTCAAAATGCGTACGCTGGGCGTAACCGTAGCGCAATTTTCCCAGTTGATGCTGTTGAATAATTCTTTGGCCTCGATCGACTGCTGGATGAAACAGATAAGTGTGGTCAACGAAGAGTTGCCGCTGCTGTTTTTCGGCTAATTGACAGAGTTCTATAGCTTCAGTGAGGTTGAGGGCGAGGGGTTTTTCTGCTAAGACGTGGTAGCCTTGTTTCAGCGCTGCTGCTGCGAGGGTGTAGTGTGTGGAAGCTGGAGTAGCGATCGCCACAGCTTCCAATCCCGGCAAGGCTTGGACTTGAGACCAATCGGTAGCTAGAATCACCGAGGCATCGAGATTAAACTGTTTTTGAACGGCCGCCAATGAATCTCGATTCGGGTCTACCACCGCTAAAACTTGGCTATTAGGATGTTCGAGAAAGTTGCGAATTAAGTTAACTCCCCAGCGACCTGCACCCAATACAGCTATTCCGATTTTCATTGATAATAATAACAAAAATAGCACATAAATTATAGCATATTTTGTTATTATTATCTATGTTTTCACTCAAAAAAATCACTGTTGACTCTTGGCAGTAGTTATTGGTTATTGTTTATTGGTAGCAGCTAACAAATAACCAATAACTGATAACACCAGTCAACAGTCAACAGTCAACAGTCAACAGCCAACAGTCAACAGTCAACAGTCAACAGTCAACTAACTACTGACTACCAACTAATTTATTGAAAGCTACCTGAGCCGCGGCTTGTTCGGCCGCTTTGATCGATCGACCTTTTCCCTCTGCTACCAACTCTCCCTGAATGAGAACTTCTGCGGTAAAACGATCCTCTCCGCCCTGCACTGTCCCGGTTTCTTGCACGCTATATTTGGGCAAAGTTTTGTATTTGCCTTGAGTCAACTCTTGGAGAGCAGCTTTGTAGTTTTGGCGGGCCGGATCGCTGCGGATTTCTGTCGCTAAGCGTTGAAAGTGAGAATCTAGCCAAGGGCGAATTAATTCTAAGCTCTGGGTACTCAAATAAAGCGCAGCCAGTACCGCTTCCAAAGCATCGGCCAGTCGGGGCTCAGCGCCTGTTTTGTCCGAGGCGGCGCTGCTGGAAACAATTAAATAGCGATCGAACCCGTAACTTTCAGCGATTTTAGCAAGAATGCGATCGCTCACCAAGATCGATCGAATAGCAGCAAATTCCCCCACTGTACAGTCAGGATAAATCTCAAACAACAATTCCGACGCAGCCAGCCGCACAACTGCATCGCCGACAAACTCTAGCTGCTCGTAATTTGCCTTAGCTGAGGCACTCGCATGAGTCAAAGCTAAATCGAGGAGATGCCATTTTAGCGAAGCATCCTTCGTCAGTCCCAATTTTTGAATTAATGTTTCAAGTTGCTTTTGGCGACCCGGATAAATCATACCATTTTAGATTTTAGATTTTAGATTTTAGATTTTATAATTGCGAATGACGGATGATTATCCGGGCTTGGAGCTTGTCTAAAGTTGCATTATTTTTTGAAAATGGTATCAGATTCATCTCGCCAAAAAGCTTTTCCTTAAAAAACTAAATACTCCTCCTGGTGCTTATAGTCCGCTCTGTCAAGGTGGTGAAGAAGTGCCTCAAACGCGGGAAATCTCTGCTGCGGGCGATCGATAAATCTTCTTTCTTTGAGAGATTATTAGCAATAAATCACATATCAAAAATAAAGCTCAACGTTTACGATAACGCAAACACCTTAACTACACCTTGACAAGTCTGCCCATAAGCACCTTACCCAAATTTGGGTGGGGAAAAAGTCGGACATAAGCCGGGTTCTGTTCTCTCCACTGCAAGCAGTTTTCGAGGGCAGTTATCTATCTGGGACGCCTGTTACCAGACGCCTCAAGCGGTACCAAAAAACGGAACTGGTAAAAAACCAACCATAGTCCCTCCGACCTTGCTCCCAACTGGGGTTTACCGAGCCAGCACCTCTCGATGCTGCTGGTGCGCTCTTACCGCACCTTTGCACCCTTACCCCCTCACGCTTGGCGATTTTTGATGTTCGATTTTTGATGCAATCACAAATCTCAAATCTCAAATCTCAAATTGGGGGGCGGTATCTTTCTGTGGCACTATCCTCACGATCGCTCGCACTGGGCGTTACCCAGCAAGTTTGGTTTTTCGGGAGCCCGGACTTTCCTCAGACAAGCTTTCGCTAATCCGCAACCGCCTGCGCCTACTTTTTCCCCAGATTTATTGTACGCGATCGTTCGTCAATCACTTTGGGATTTTAGATTTACGATTTTAAGTTGTGGCGCACTTAATTTGGAAAGTTGTGTTTATTCAAACTCTTGTGCGGTGGCCACGAAAGCCCGCCCAACAATTAAATTGCCATGCAAATCCCCTTAAATTCACTCACGGATGAATCGGGAGGCGGAAAAATTTGGTAATTATGAGGCAAGGGTTTATGAAACGGCTTCAACTAGGGTCAGGAAACCTTTTTACCTCACAGGATTTTGAATTCTTCAATTCTAAATCCAAAATCTCAAACCTCAAGTCTTAAATCCGGTTACTTTACTGAGTCATCTTTCACCACAGTAGAAAAATTATCAAACCAGCCACGTCGCCAGAAGAAGTAAACTAAAGCCGAGGCGATCGCTAGCATAACTGCCCAACAAAGCGGATAGCCAAAATACCAGTTCAGTTCCGGCATATTCCAGGGCGATTTCTCTGTATCGAAATTCATCCCGTATACTCCCGCCACAAAAGTTAGAGGAATAAAGATAGTAGAAATCACTGTCAGCAGTTTCATAATTTCATTCATTTTATTACCAACTGAAGACAAGTAAACATCCATCAAACCCGAAGACAACTCTCGATAGGTTTCCACCATATCCATCACCTGCACCGTGTGATCGTAACAGTCGCGCAGGTAAATTCGCACCTCTGGACTAATCAAATCACTGCTATCTCTAATCAAAACATTAATTGCATCCCGCTGCGGCCAAATTGCGCGGCGCAGCGTCAGCAGTTCTCGCCGGATTTTATAAATTTTTTCCAGGGTTCTGCGGGTGGGGTTCTCCACCACTTCATCCTCTAGTTCTTCTATGCGCTCCCCGTAGACTTCTAATACTGGGAAGAATCCATCTATAATCGAATCCAACAGAGTATAAGCCAGATAATCGGCTCCGTGTTTCCGAATATTTCCTTGTCCTTTACGAATGCGATCGCGCACGGGGCCAAAGCAATCATAGTCCGGTTCTTCCTGAACTGTTAACAGGTAATGTTTACCCAAAATTAAACTAACTTGTTCTTTATGAAACTTATCTGAATTCGGCTTAAGTATCACCATCCAGGCAATGATTAAAATGTGATCTTCGTAATCTACCACTTTAGGGCGCTGTGGTACATTAACCACATCTTCTTGAGCCATAAGATGCAAATTAAATACTTTGCCCAGGTGGCGCCAAGTTTCTTTGTTTCCTAATCCCAACATATCAACCCAAGAAACAGATGCTGTATCTAAATAGGCAGAAGCTTCTTGAGGATTTGCCAAGTTGGAGCGAGTAGCTGCTGTGTCGCAATAGTCAATTAATACAATCTCCGGAGGCAGCGCATCGGGTTCTAAGTCGAGAGTTCCTGGCGGAGCCCCCGGATCATCATAAAAATAGTCAAGGTAGGAATCATCATCATCATCATCCTCATCATCATCATTAATCGGTTTGGTAACTGCGCTAGAAGTATTTATGCCTTTGTATACCATGTTGATCTTCCTCACTTTTAGTATCTTTAATTAGGTTATCATTTTTATCGTACAACTACCCATTACCCATTACCTCTGCCGAATTGGAATCTCGATCGCAAATTCAGTTCCCTCTCCCGGCGCGGAAATGCACTGCAGCGTCCCTCCGTGTCTTTCCACCACAATCTGATAGGAGATAGACAGTCCCAAACCTGTACCTTTGCCTACTGGTTTAGTAGTAAAAAACGGGTCAAATACCCGACATTTAACAGACTCTGCCATGCCATATCCGTTATCTGAAATTACGATCGCCACCCGATTGTTTTCCAACACCTCCGTGCGAATCCGAATCCAAGGCAATGCGTCGCCACTTAAAGGTAAACTAGCAACATCTTGCCGTTCATCTTCCGAATAACTAGACACTTCCAACTTCCTATGCCTGACATCTGCTAAAGCATCAATAGCATTATTTAAAATATTCATAAACACTTGATTTAACTGTCCCACGTAGCACTGTATCGGCGGTAATTTTCCATATTCTTTAACTATTTGAATCTGACGATTTCTGCCATTTTCTTTGATCTTGTGTTGCAAAATCAACAGAGCGCTGTCTATTCCTTCGTGAATATTAACACGTTTAAGATCGGATTCTTCCAGGCGGGAAAAATTACGCAAAGAGAGAACTATTTGGCGAATTCGCTCGGCTCCGGTTTCAATGGAATTCAGCAGGTGCGGGAAATCCTTTTTCATGAATTCTAGCTCTATTTCTTCTGCCAAATTTTGGATAACAGCAACAGGTTCCGGGTAGTGTGCTTGGTACAAACTGCACAGTTCCAGCAAGTTTTTTGCATACTCACTAGCGTAAGTGATATTACCGTAAATAAAACTAACAGGATTATTGATTTCGTGAGCAATTCCCGCCACTAGCTGTCCCAAACCCGACATTTTTTCCGCTTGAATTAGTTGAGCTTGAGTCCTGCCTAATTGTTTCAATGTTTGCTCTAGCTGGCGATTTTTATGTTTTAATTGAGCTTCGGCTTCTTTGCGCTTGGTAATATTGCGGGCGATAGCGATCGCTTGATCCGAGTTAAAAGGCAGCAATCTCGCTTCATAAGTTTCTTCTCCTGTCGGCATGGGTAGCGAATACTCGATATTAATTGGAGTTCGGTTTTCGGAAACTTCAAGTATTGCCATCTCGAATTGGCGGGCGGCGTTTGTCGGCAAGATATCGGTCATTCGTTTGCCGACAAAATACTCGGGACTCAGGTACAAATCCGATGAATTTCCTGACAAGCAATCCAAAATAATGCCGTCAGCATTGATTCGGAAATACAAATCGGGCAATGCCAGAAAAACAGCTTCCAACTCAGAAGTTTTTTGGCGCAATGCTTCTTGGGCGCAGTAGCGATCGCTAATATCAAAAATCACCCCGTCCAAATAGCAAACGTTTCCCTCTGCGTCAAACACAGGAGAACCTTTATCCCACACCCATTTAACCGTGCCGTCTGCTGCTAGCAAGCGGTATTCCAAGTTATAAGACTCTTTGTTTTCTATGCCTTGCCGAATAGTTGCTTCTACGTTTGCCAAATCTTGGGGGTAAATAATGCTAGCAAAAGTCCGGCCTCTCCTGTCCACAGGCGAAATAAAATCCGCAGCAGGGTAGCCGGTTAATAAGTAAACGGCCTCGCTAATAAAACTTGTCGAAAAATCGCACCGCCAGCGATAAACCACTCCGGGAATATTAGCAACCAAAGACCTAAATCTTGATTCACTTCTACGCAAAGCTGCTTCCGATTCATGTCGTTCGGTAATATCGTGAGCGAAAGCTAGCACCGCAAATACATTACCTTCAGCGTCGCGCAGGGGAAGTTTTTGGGTATCAAAAATATGTACTGAACCGTCAGCAATAGTTGCCGGAGCGCAGGGGTTGTGGATGATTTCGCCGGCAAGTACAGCAGAGTCGTCTGTGCGGAAGCCTCGGATATTTTGGGCGGAATCCCCAAACACGAGATATTCTGAAAATCCTAACTCTAAATCGGATTTGCCAATTATTTCTTCGACTGTTTTGCCGATCGCCTGAGCGAAACTCTTGTTTGCCAACATACAGCGAAAATTTTTGTCTTTGGCAAAAATCCAGTCGCTGGTTTTGTCTATCACCGTACGCAGGAGTTGTTCGGAACGTTCGGTTTTTTCCAACGACGCCTGCAGTTCTAGTTCTAGACACTTGCGAGCCGTAATATTTTCAAAAGCAACACCGATGCAGTTGTTGGGTAATGGAAAAGCTTTAATAGAAAAAGCGCGAGTTATTCTGCCGCCTTCATCGCAGTCAATATCTTCAAGTTCTACGGCTTTCTGGGTGCGAATTACCGAAGCAAATGCTTGGGGAATGTTTTTCGATCGCAGGTGGGGAAAAATCTCGTCGATTGTCATTCCCAAAACATCAGCCATTTCTAATCCGGTAAATAGGGTAGCCGCGGGATTTGAGGCGATCGCCCTGAGAGTGCTGTCATCGTCTATATTTTCTAAATGGTAGACATACAAACCAATTTGCATATTCTCGACAATTTGGTCGTAGAGGCGCACGCTTTCGTCTACCTGCCTGCGTTCGGTAATATCTTCAGTAATCCCCAAAACGTACTGAGGACGGCCTGCCGAGTCGAGAATTGGCACTTTGCGCGTGTGCAGTATTCTCATACCTTTGTGGCGAGTTTGGATCGGCTCTTCGGCTATGTCTTTAACAGTAGATTGGTTATGATCCCCGGTCAATATTTCCCTGTCTTGAGCAGTAAAAACATCAGCTTGTTCTTTGGGGTAAATATCGTAGTCATTTTTGCCGATCGCCTCTTGAGAGGTAACACCTGCGATCGTTTCTCCCGCTTTATTCCACAGCACAAATTTCAGCGAAGAAGCATCTTTAGCAAAAACTCCCACCGGCAGATTTTCTACTACGGAATTGAAGAAACCTCTAGCTGATTTTAATTCAGCTTCTGCACGCTTGCGTTCGATGCCTAAAGCAATGACATCGGCAACCGATGCTAAAGTTTCCTGAAAGGGTGCTGTCAGGGGCTGGCGGCTGATAATTACCATGACTCCCACCAGCCGTTCTTCGACTATCAAAGGGTAGCCGGCGAAAGTTAGAATTTGCTTGGGGATTGGGCAATTTGTCGGCTTTTGACGGCTGTTGATAATTGCTACTTCGGAAATCTGTGCCGCTGTTGCTTTCGCGGATTCTTCCTCTGGGAGTCCAAAATTATTCAGTTCAAATCCGCAGTCAAATTCCGGTTTTTGCTGTTGGGCGATCGAGTTAACCTTACTTTCAATAAAGCTAGCCCGATCCTCTGTGCGACTGTATATTTCCGAGGCTGCTTGCAATTCCCACAGATTATGTTGAGAGTTGAAAGTCCAAATTTCAGCCGAAGCGACATCGAGATTTCGCACCATTGCCTCGCAGCAGGGAAGCAGGATATCTTGAGGGTGTTTGGTGAGGGCAATACCCACATCGGCTACCATTGCTGTGAGGCGAGAAGCTTGGGCTTTTTCTGCTTCCAACCGTTTGCGATCGGTGATATCTTCCACCAAAGAAAGCACGGTAAAAGTGTCGCCACTGCGAATAATCGAGTTGAACCAGCGACACCAAATCACCTGTCCGCTTTTAGTATAGTTGCGGTTAATTGAAGTATTGCCATTGCCGGTGGCTAGTTCCAGTTCGATCGCGCTTATAGCCTCTCTATCTTCCTCGCAAACCAAAGCCAAATCGCCGAACTGCTTGCCCATCATATCATCGGATGTCCAGCCAAAGATTTCCTCAGCACGTTTCGACCACTGAATGATCCGAAAATCTTCATCCCAGCCTACCATTGCCAGCGGACTGTTAGCTGCATTCAACCACAGTAAATGGTTCGATCGGCGTAACTGTTGAGCTTTCTGCTGCTGCCAGCGGTAGTGCCTGGTGATATCTCTACCGACGCCCAAAACCCGCATCTGGTTGCTAGAAGCATCCACCGCTGGCGTATAAGCAGTTTCGTAAATTTTAATCCCGCCGTCTGGCGCCGTCACCTCATGAATTGCCAGCCGTTTTTCCCCGGTTATAAATACTTGTTGCAGGCAAGAATCAATCTGCGAAATTATATTTTTTACCGCAGGATTATTAGGATATAATTTCAATAATTCCTGATTATTTTTGTTGAGTATTTCAGCAGGCTCCAATCCCATCCAACCAGCAGCAATAGGATTGATCGATAAATAATTTTGCTGTCGATCGCACTCTAGGAAAGCATCAACAGAGTTAGAGAAAAAAGACTGAAACGAGTTGATAACTTCCTGCATGGGTATTTTTTCATGAGAAAAGCTTAGGATTACGGAAACCTCGTGTCTTTAGATTCATATGTTGCACCCTTTTCAATAAGCTTTTATGGGCGGGCAGGATGCCCAACCCACAAGAAATTAACTCTTTGTGGAACAGGCATCTTGCCTGTTCTTGAGAATGGTGCAAGATGTGAGTAGACTGATCGAGGAAACACTCATCAGGCAGTTTTCACCACCTTGAATATTGATTATTGCTACAGGGGGCTACTTGGACACTTGGTAATTTTATGATCTACTTTCAACGGCACAATTACCGTTTCAAATATTTCACCCGCGATCGCATAGCAGCTTGAGCTACACCCATATTTTTGATAACCTAATCAGTTAAGACGATAGCTGGTCAACTATGTCTTTTGATTAGGGCATGAAACCCCATCTGTTCAAAGGGGTATGCGGACTTGCAAGTTAAGCTCTAAAATTTTCCTAAAGTTAGTTTAACCCACTCAAATTTTTTTGCACACTTTACGGTTGCGTTTCCCGGTGCAATTTTTGGCGCTGTTCCCTATAATACAAAAATTTTAAAGAAAGAGTATTTTGGGGAATAGAGCTTAATTACAGCAGATGCTCTTTTTTTAAACCAGACACATCGGATACAAAAGCGAAATCGAGAGACGGGGAGACGGGGAGGTGGGCAGAGAGAGGTTAATCCACAACATTCGAGAAAAATGCTTAATAAGTGCCCGAAAGCTTACCGATTCCCAATTCCCAATTCCCAATTTGGTAATCTGAAAGCGGTTTGGCAGTACGCCCAGCAAAGAACGCAAGCCGTGCAAAGCCATGTAACATAAAGATTGCGATATTTTTCTATGTAATATGGAACTATTAGATACCTTGATTGTGGGTGCCGGTATTAGCGGTTTGAGTTTGGCGCACGCACTTCACAAGGAAGCAACGAGTCCATCCTCGCTGAAGATTTTAGTCGCTGAGAGTCAGGGACGTGTGGGCGGGAACATCACCACTGTGACAGGGGAAGGGTTTCTCTGGGAGGAGGGCCCGAACAGTTTTTCGCCTACGCCAGAATTGATGAAGTTGGCTGTGGATGTGGGATTGAAGCAGGAGTTGATTTTTGCCGATCGCAAATTGCCTCGTTTTGTTTATTGGCAAAATAAGCTGCAACCGGTGCCGATGAGTCCACCGGCGATGATTCAGTCTCAGTTGCTGAGTTTTCCGGGGAAACTGCGGGCGTTGTTCGGGGCTTTGGGGTTTGTCGCGCCGGCAATCGGTTCTGGACTTTCGCAGCAGGGTGACGAGGAAACTGTTTCTCAATTTTTCCGCCGTCATCTCGGTACGGAAGTGATGCAGCGGTTGGTGGAACCTTTTGTTTCTGGGGTTTATGCCGGCGATCCGCAACAACTTAGCGCGGCGGCGGCTTTTGGGCGGGTAACAAAGATGGCTGATGTGGGTGGCGGCCTGGTGGCGGGGGCGCTGCTTTCTGCTAGGAAAAGACCGAAGAAATTGCCCGCAGACCCGAATGTTCCGTCTACTAGACCGGGGGAGTTGGGTTCGTTCAAACAGGGGTTGAACGCTCTGCCGGAGGCGATCGCTGCTCAATTGGGCGATCGAGTGAAAGTCAACTGGCACTTGACTCGCCTTCAGCGTACAGAACGCGAAACTTACATTGCTGTATTCTCGACGCCCGACGGACAGCAGGAAGTTGAGGCGCGCACCGTGGTTTTGACAACGCCGGCTTACATTACAGCCGAGTTGTTGCAGCCTCTGCAACCGGAAGTTAGCAGTGCTTTACAAGCTTTTACTTATCCTACGGTTGCCTGCGTTGTATTAGCATATCCGCAGTCTGATGTCAAGGATAAATTAGTAGGTTTTGGAAATTTAATTCCGAGGGGGCAGGGAATTCGCACTCTGGGGACGATTTGGACATCGAGTTTATTTGCCGATCGCGCGCCTGCGGGGTGGCAAACTCTCAGCAGTTACATCGGCGGGGCTACTGATTCGGAAATTGGCAATCTCGACTCAGAACAAATCGTTCGCGAGGTGCACCGAGATTTGTCTCGGATTTTGCTGAAACCAGATGTGCCACAGCCAAAAGTTTTAGCGGTGAATGTGTGGAAGCGGGCGATTCCTCAGTACAATTTGGGGCATTTCGATCGCCTGCAACAAATCGATGAGGGCTTAAAATCTTTGCCTGGGGTGTATTTGTGCAGCAACTACGTTGGCGGAGTGGCTTTGGGAGATTGCGTGCGAAGGGGTTTTGAGCGTGCACGAGAAGTGGGCGAGTATTTGCAGAACAAACAATCAGATACTCGATCGATCTGAATTATTGTGTGGGGAGGGCGGGTTTACAAATATCGAGTATGTTAATCCGAGATATTGGTGAACCCGCACCTACAGCCTTCTGCCTTCATATCCGCTGCCCAATGCCGAATGTTACTAGGTTGTGGGTTCAAACTTGTAACCCACCCCCCTGACGGTTTGAATCATCGAAATTTGAGTGGCATCTGGTTCAATTTTGCGGCGAATTTGACCGATATGGACATCCACCACGCGATCGGCTCCTACATACTCGTAGTCCCACACTTCATGCAGCAATTCTGATCGCCTCCACACGCGACCGGGTTTGCTTGCCAAACAGTACAGCAGGTCGAATTCTAAAGCAGTCAAAGCAACTATCTGAGTGCCGAGAATTACCTCGCGGCGAACCGGATCTATTAGTAGCTCTCCAAAAGTAAGAGTTTGTTGTTCGGCGGGAGTAACAATGCGTTTGCGCTTCAAAATTGCTGCAACGCGAGCTCCAATCTCTACAAGACTAAAAGGTTTAGTAATGTAGTCGTCAGCACCTTCGGCAAACCCTTTCATTTTGTCAGCTTCATCGGTTCGGGCAGTCAGCATCAACACAAACACGCCGGTGCGTCTTTGCATTTCTTGACACAGTTTGTAGCCAGTTGTATCAGGTAAATTTACATCTAGAACTACTAAGTCAGGATTGAGTTGCTCAAATAATTCCAGACCAGTCTGACCGTCCTCGCCAGACTCAACTTGATAACCTTGCTGGCTCAAAAAACGGTGAATTAAATTTCGGATTGCCGGGTCGTCATCAACCACAAGGATTTTTACAGGGGCCATGACCACAAGTTTGCTTGAAGAATTAGGCAAGAATATTCAGCCATAATAATAGAAAACTGGATACAAATCTCGAAAAAATTGAGCTTTTAATAGTTATAGCCCTATTTATAACCTACGCAAAATTTCAGGCAATAAATCTCCAGGAACTTTGGATAAGGCTAAATTTTGGCCTGGCAGCCCACATTCACTATAGAAAGCTCTAATCGTTTTGACAATATAGCTCAATGCTGTTTGCCGGGAATCAGCAGCTTGGGAGTTTGCCGCGGCTTGCAAGTTGAGTTTATCCCCATATGTTAACCCTTTGTCATTGAGATATTGTCCCCATTCGGCACACACTTGCAACTGGTGGTGCAGTGCTGCTTCTAGATGGCTTGTCTGGGCGACTTTATTAGTGGCGAAATCGGGGTCGGTGGCTAGTTGATAGTGGGCTAGTCCGAGATTGTTGCGGGCGGCCAAGGCGTCAAAGGTGAGTTGGGTTCGATCGAGCTCTCCGGCGATATCCAGGGCGGTTTCGTAGGCGGTAATCGCCTGCTGCAATGATTCCGTCCGCGCCTGTTTCTGCTGAAACTGGTTCGCCAAATGCCAATAAGCGGTACCGAGATTATTGTAGGTGGCGGCTGCTGCTGCGGGTACTAATTCTCGGGTGCGGTATTTCAATGCTTCGCGGTAGGCGGAAATCGCCCTGACTAGCAGGGGTTCTGAGGGTTCGTGCTGGGCGAGGTTCCAGCAGGCGGTACCGAGGTTGTTTTGCACTCCGGCATAGTTGAGGGGTTCTCGTTCAGGACTGTAGCAGGAGAGGGCTTGGGTGTAAGCTGCGATCGCGCTTTTGAGATATACGATCGGCTCACCATCTTGGGCTAAATTCCAGTATGCTGTCGCCAAATTATTCTGAGCAGCAGCGTACTGCTGAGGCTCCACGGCGGGGTCTAGATCCAGCAGCGCTTGTTGGTAAGCTGCAACTGCGTGCTGCAAGTTCTCTGTCTTGTCTCGATAGCGGGCTAAATCTGCCGAGGCGATTCCCAAATTTTTGTTTAATCTAACGCGGGTTTGGGGTACGGTTTCGGCATCTGTTCGGTTCAAACCTTCAAGGTACAGGGCGATGCTGCGTTCAAGGCTGGATACCGGATCTGAGGCGTTGAGGGCATTGGTGCGATCGCGCGACAGCATCCAATAGAGAGTGCCGAGATCGTTGAGCAGATCGGAAATTGGCGGTAGGCTGTTGGACTCCTGGGCGTACTGAGTTAAATTTTGTGTCAATTGGGCAATCAGCCGCGCACATTCCTCAGTTAGTGGTTGATTTTGCTGCGAGTTGGTGTCAACGTCGAGATACGCAATCACTTGTTCGATCGCGCCAATGGCGATTGTCAGGTTTTGCTCTGAAACGTCTCCGCCCAGAATGCGATCGCGGTAGTAATTCCCCAAACTGTGATAAGCCAAAGCCAAAGCTTCGCAAGAACACTGATGTTCTTGCAGCAGTTCGATGTATTGCAGGGTTTGCAGCGGCAGAAAATTCTCCTCTGATGCGAGATTATTTTCGCCTGCCGAATCCTCAGAAGCCGCTGCTAGCACCAAATCTGCCAGTTGGACGGATTTAGAATCAGGCGCTGGGGACGGGGGATGGGAAATTGGGGATTGTTCGTCCTCTATCAGTTGGACGGATTTAGAATCTGGCGCTGGGGATTGTTCATCGGAAATTGGGAATTGTCCATCGGGAATTGGGGATTGTTCATCGGGAATTGGGGATTGTCCAGAGAAAGAAGATATTAAAAGTTGGTTGCCAAAGTCTGCGCTGTCCCGCAAGTTTTGCAAGTCTCCGGAGTTCCCGAAGCCCTCAAAGTACCCGAAGTCTCCCTTAGGTGGAGTTGGTTCGCCTTCAAACTCAAATACTCCGGTTCGCCAGTGCCAAAATTCCGGGGCCGATTGCTCGATCGAACTTAGCCAGGGCCGCGACACCCACAGCAACACAGTAGACTCGCACATTTGCAAGTTTGCTTCGATGTCTCTCAAATAGCTCAGGAACGACCACTGCACGCCTGCTGACTGCCTGGTCAGGTGTTCTGCCCCAAGAATTTGAAATCCCGGCAAAGGGCTGTAGCTGCCTCTGTTTTGGGGCGGTGGGTGTTGGGTCAGCCACGCGGCGATCGAACCCCAAGGATTTGGATTGCTCAAGTCAAGTTCCAAACTGACAAATCGGGGGTAGTCGATCGGGGAGCGAGGATCGGAGCCTGCGCTCTCTGCAGCTAATTCTGCGTGCAAGCGGGCTGCCAGACAGTCCCGCAGGCCCAAGTCGTCGCAGGCGGCAATAAAAATTTGACGGCGTAAATTGAGGTCGATCGCCTGTTTCAAGCGTTGGTAGATCAGCTTGTTCGAGCTAGAAACTTTTTGGGAAGGAATAGACATCAGGATCAGCCGATTTTAGATTTTAGATTTTAGGTTTTAGGTTTTAGATTTTGGATTGTAGATTTTAGATTGTAGAGTTGAGAGTTGAAATCTCGATCGCTCATAACTCCCAACTAAGCCCCGAAGGCAGTCAATCGCACCGGTGATGACTAAAGGATTGTAGACTTTCAATTGGCAATTTTATGTGGGTGATGAACCAGTGTGATTAAGTGCAACCCAAGTCCCTGAAGCTGACAGCCGAGAGCAAAGAACCAAATTTCTGCTGGTCTTATATCGTTTCCGGTTGGATGGGAATGATCAAGTCAAGGTCAATAATTCCACATTCTGCCACTCCCCACTCCGCACTCCGCACTTTCCATCATTCCGGTGTTACCGGAATTGATATTATTTAGCTTTCCAGCTCGCTCGGCACGCTTCAGGACTGTCGCAACTACCTGCTTTGTATTGAAACACAAAAACCATGTTTCCATTGGTTGGAAAACATGGTTTGTTGAATGATTATTTAAAATTGCGATTTGAATCAGCTTTGAGTGTAAGCCCAGCTTTTAGACGGAAGCAGCCACAAACACCAAACCCGCGACCAACATGACTGCAGCAATACCCATGATGAGATAGTTCCGCTGCTGGTTCTGGTTGGGAGGTTCGGCGCCGTACATTTTCGGCTCTTTAGCAAAGTTGTTCAGGCGTCCATCGTCATCTTTGATGTAAGGCATCAGTCACAATCCTTAATATTTTTGATGTTTACAACTGTACCAAAAAAGCGCCCAGGAAAATTCGGCCATTTATTTGGAGGTAACAGTGCCTGTTTGGGGAGAAGAGGCGATCGCGTAATCTTTGACCGGCATTCTGCCTGCTAAGTACGCTATCCGGCCCGCTTCTGCTGCCATTCCCATTGCTTTTGCCATTGCCGGGGAATTTTGGGCATTGGCGATCGCGGAATTAATCAAAAGTGCATCGGCTCCCATTTCCATTGCTCGCGCCGCTTCGCTGGGGGTTCCGATTCCCGCATCCACAACCACAGGAACATTTACCGTGTCAATAATTATTTGAATGTTGGCGGCATTGTTGATCCCTTGCCCTGAACCGATGGGCGAACCTAAAGGCATGACTGTCACACAACCGACTTCTTCTAGGCGTTTTGCCAGCAAGGGATCGGCATTGATGTAGGGCAAAACGGCAAAACCTTCTTTGACTAATTGTTCTGCAGCTTCCAAAGTGCCGATCGGATCTGGGAGCAAATATTTAGAATCGGGAATCACTTCTAATTTGACAAAATTATTGTCTTCTTGCCCTAAAAGTTTCGCCATTTCCCGGCCCAAACGAGCTACTCTAATCGCCTCATCGGCAGTTTGACAACCGGCAGTATTTGGCAGCATCCAAATTTTAGTCCAATCAAGAGCCTCTGCCAATCCTTCATGGCCGGGAGCATTTGTTTGCACTCGCCGCACAGCTACAGTCACAATTTCGCACCTGCTAGCGTTGACACTTTGCTGCATTTCTGCAATGCTGCGATATTTTCCCGTACCCGTCATCAAGCGAGAATGAAAAGTTTTGCCGGCAATAACCAGAGGTTTGTCTAAAGGTGGCGTTGCTGTGTCTACTGGATAGCCAAAAATGCTGTACTCAAGTGCCTCTTCCCACTGTGTTCTGCCACCCATCATTTCTTCAAGCTGCCAACCTTCTTTTATGGTTAGATCATCGCGGGTAACAGCATATAAAATTTGGCCTACAGTAATTAGTTTAGCATCTCGCGGCATATTATTTTTCAACCCGCACTCTACGATTTCTTTAAATTCGCTGAAATGGTCTTCCATTTTGCCAGTCTTCCCTTGTAATGATTTTAATTTGTTTGCTGTTGGCAACAAAAATTATTTGTTGAATCTGGTTTTGGGTATCCCAAAACAGACCTTGTTTGATGCCAGCGTTGATTTTCCAGACATCGTATTTTTCTCGGTTGATGTGAAAAATAACTACTGATGCACCTTGAGTTTTTGCCCTGCTTATTCCTTCTTGAACTCGATACCTGATGTTCCTCGTAGATTCTGTTAACTCCTTAAATTCGCAAATCTGACCGTCTATCTCAGCGTCTGGCGTTCTCACACCCTCTGCTGCTTGCTCGCTCAACAGCGTAACTCTCTTTCCCATTTTAGCCAAAACTTCAGCGACCAAACTTTCCGAATTATTAAGATTGTGTTGTTGGTGAATTAGCACAAATCCGGCAGCTATCTCATCAAAATAATATCGCCGATATTCTGGTTCTGCATTTTCGTAGATGGCTCTGCTTGTCTCGATATATTCTGAATTCACCGTTACTATACTGTCAATGGACTCGGATCGGGTAGAGTTAAATCTATGAAAGCAACTGTCGAGCAAGTGGCTAAAATTGGAATATTTGCCAGCTTAAACCAAACTGAATTAGAGCGATTGCAAGAACACACAGTAATTTGCAGTTACCGACAGGGAGAAGTTGTGATGTATGAGGGCGATCGCCTCCCCGAAAAATTATACACTCTTTTGAGCGGTTCTCTGCGAGTGGCAAAAACAGCGGCGGCGGGCAAAGAAACAATTCTCCGCACTTTATTTCAGGGAGATATTTTTGCGGCACCTGCTTTGCTAGGCAACGGCATTGCCCCGGCAACGGTGACGGCAGAAACTGATGTGCAAGTTCTTACCACAGAACGGGAATTTTTGCTAGCAGCAATTCGGGAAAATCCCGAGATTGCTTTGCGAATATTGGCGGTTTTTAATCAGCGGTTGCAGCAACTGCACCAGACTGTGCACGGGTTGGTGTCGGAAAGGGCGATCGTGCGGCTGGCCCGATTTATTCATTATTTTGCCGTCGAGCAAGGTACGAAGATTGCGAATAATAGTGTATGTTTAGAAAAACATTTTCCCTACTATCAAATTGCTCGCAGTATTGGAATTACCTACGAAGAATGCGTGAGGTTGTTTAAGAAACTCAAGCCGTTTGTATCCTACAGTCGAGGCGGTAAAATTATTGTATTGGACTGGAAAAAATTGGAGGATATCGCCTCTGGAGATGAAATAGATTAAATGTTAAAATCCCAATTTTTGTAAGGGCGGGTTTCACAAACAATATTTGACTGCCACTCACTATCTATATAAACCCGCCCCCCACAACCCGTGAATCGGGGCGGGTTTATCAGATTATTGATTTTCGGCAATTATGGTTAGTAAAACCCGCGCCTACCGAATAATAATGGCATTAATTAGGCTCAGAAAGTGTCAAGATAAATGCCAAATTTTGTTCAGCTTTCAAAGCGTGGAGGGCGCGGGCGGGCAGAAAAACAAACACCCCCGGTTCCAAGACAATATCTTTGCCTTCTAGAGTCAAAATCCCCTTTCCTTCGATGACATTAACTGTGGCATTGCGCGGCGAAGAGTGTTCGGAAACCTCGCTACCAGCAGCCAGACAAAGTAAATTGTACTGACAATTACTGTCTTTGATTAAAACTTTGCTCGACACTCCGGCGGCGGGATATTCAATTGCGTCTCGGAGTTGGATAGCTGAAGATTGTAGCGGTAAAAGAGTAGTAGTCATAGTTTTTGACAATTAATTAATTTGGTCACAAGCCCCGAATTTATCAGTGGCTTCACTTTCTTCCATCGAAAATCGAAAATCGATTGAGTCGGTTAAGATTGTTTTTTGGCAGAGATAACGATGTAGCCTAGATCTTGTTGGTAATGCTGGAAAACTCGACGCATTGCTAAGATACGATCGCGAATTTGCGATCGACTTAATATATTCCACACAATCCTCACAGTACCCACAAACCCTTCATCTTGCAGCATTCGCTGCAAATTTAGGAGGCCCATCGCCCCACTTTGACACTTTTCTACTTGCAAACCCGCGTTTTGGCAAACAGCAATCCAGCCAGACTCCGACAAAGGCGTTGAATTAACCCTAATCACTTCTGATAAAGCTTTGTGAATTTCAGATTCTCGGTTTTTAACTAAAAGTTCGTGAGAGAGAAACTTGCCGCCTGGTTTTAAACGATCGCAAATTCCCGATACAATTTTAGCTTTCCCCGACGGCGACTGCATGGTCAGGATAGCTTCAGCCAACACCCAATCAAACTGTTGGGAAATCTGATCCAAGTGAAAAATATCTCCTTCCACAATTTCCACTCGATCGCTCAAACCCGCTGCTGCAACATTAGCACGAGCGCGGGCCACACTCTCGGGATTTTTCTCAACTCCCACTACTTTTACGCCAAAACGTTCAACAAGGGCGATCGAACTATATCCAAAACTAGCAGCCAACTCCAAAACAGTCTCGCCCGGTTGAAAATCCGCCCATTCAAATAACTGTTCCGTAGCAAGTTTCCCCCCCGGCCTCAGCATTCTCTTACCCGCCGCGGCCAGAACTTCATGTCCGGGTGCAGTCTTAAAATTGAGAGCAGTATTGGTCATTAAATTGACCTCCTATTTAACCTTACTCTCAGTATGCCAAATTTTCCCAAATCTTTCTATGATCTAGCTCATATTCAAATTATCGTAGGCTGACGAACCGTACAATATCAGGAATTATACCATCTCCGCCCCTCAACAATTCGGACTGTTTTTGATTGCCAACAATGCTTTCAGTCGAAAGCCAAAAACCCGTACTCGTTTTAAGTAGAAATTATTTCGGTTAATTATGCCAACGAATTCGCTGCGAGTGCGCGGAACATTCCAAAGCGCCAAAACCCCGCACTAAATACTAACCGCATGAGTAAAAGAGTCGGTATTTCTGGCAGAAACTTGATGAAACCCGATATAAACAAGCGCACTGATCCGGCTGACTTAGTGATGCTTTCCCAAAGATAAGCTGTCGCGCATTTAAATTGCATATTCGAGGCGGGCGCGACACCCCACAAGAATTTTTGTTTTTTAACAGACAATTTAAATGCCACAACAGCTTAGCAGGTCATAAATGGGACAATCACGTGGATTATCCCTACCCACATCCTATTAAGAAACAATTTTCTCATTCTCAGCTTGAAAACATTGCTGCAACACAGAAATAGGCATCTCATTCAATTGACCCGCTCGCACAAATTCAGCATAAGTATCAGCCTCTATTGCCTGCAAATCCCCTTCGAGTTTGTCGATAGTCATCTGCCGCAGTTCAGGAGATCGATCGTACATTTGATTGATTTCTGCTTGGAGCAAGTTTAATTTTTCTTGAAGCTGACTCACGAGATGATTGGAAAACTCAGGCTCGACTTTACGATCGCTCGATACTTCAGATAGATACTTGAGAACCCGATTGAGAGCAACACGTTGGGCGATCGCCTCCAGATACTGCTGGCGCAACTCCTGGTTGCTCAACAACCCCAATTTTTCCAGCAGCGGCTTGGTGGTTAAACCTTGTACTAGCAGGGTAAATAAAACTACGCCAAACACGATTCCAATAATTTTTTCCCGATCAGGGAAAACATCCGGCACGCTCAAAGCTAAAGCAATCGAGACAGATCCCCGCAATCCTCCCCACCAAATCACAGTTCTATCGGCTAATGAAATTTCAGATTTTGCAAACCTATTGCTCAACCATCCTAAACCAAAAATAGCGATCGCTCGCGTGACAAACATCGCCGCCACAGTTATGCCAATCACTCCTAAATTTGCTCCCAAACCAGCAAAACTAATTCGATCGCCAATCAGCAGGAACATGATCGAATTTACAAAAAATGCCAAAAAATCCCAAAATTGTGTTACCGCCAGTCTGGTGCTGGGTTGCATACCGATTCTAGAGCCGAAATTTCCAAATATCAAGCCCATCACCACCACACCAATCACCCCAGAACCACCCAATTCCTCAACAATTATATAAGTGCCATAGGCTGAAACTAAGGTTAACGATTGCTCCACCAAAGGTAAATCAAACCGTTGGGTGAGATAGGAGATCCCAAAACCGATCGCACTCCCGACAGCAATCCCAATTCCCACAAAAGCTAAGAAACGCCCCACCAGAAATGGGATGCCAACTTCATCCGTCCCTAAAGAGAATCCCACCAAAAAACTAAAGGCAACAACAGCAATGCCATCATTAAATAAACTCTCTCCCTCCACCAGCAAAGCTAGGCGTTTTTCAACTCCCAGTTCCCGGAACAATGCAATAACTGAAACAGGATCTGTAGCAGATATACTAGCTCCTACCAAAAGGGCGACTCCTAAAGAAACTCCAGCTATTTGGTTGAGAGCAAAAGCCACGCCAGCAACGGAAATAACAACACCCAAAACCGCATAAAGAGCGATCGGCACTAAATCCCGCTTGAGTTTAGACCATTCCAGATTCCAAGCAGCTTCAAACAAAAGAGGCGGCAAAAAAATCAACAGAATCAGTTCGGGCGAGAGCGACACCAATCGCACATCTATAAAAGCCAAACCCAACCCGACAATTACTAAAAGCAGCGTGTAAGGAATTTGGCGCAACCAGCCCCATATTTGCGGCAGTATCGCCACACTTAAGGAAACTAATAGGACTAAGAGAAATTGCTTCAGATTGCCCTCGATAGTCACTTCGTGAATTAGAGTTTCTGGGGTCATACAATTAGGGAGAAAATAGTTAACGCTTTGGTTTCGATCGGGACTTATCCGCCGTTGAACCCCGCACTTCTTCAACTTGACTGACTTGAAAAATCAGGGTAAATTTTTGGCCCATTTCTTTTTCGACAAATGCTTCTAAAAGCTGCACCTGTTTGGGTGTCAAAGCTTCGCTGCTGCGAACAATCAGACGAACCTCCGGCGGTTTGGCCAACCAGTTAGTATCAGTTTTAATCAGTTCCACCCGTTGAAAAGTGATAGTCCGGTTAAGCAACGCCCGCTTCAGACTGGCTTCTAGTTGCGCTTGCTCGATCAATTCCGCAAAACTCACCCCCAGAGGAATCACAAGTATAGCCGTCAATGCTAGCGCCCACAAGAGGGCTTTACCGGCGCGATGCAGGGGGGTGTAGCCGGCCATTAAAGAGGTTAGCATACAGGAGAGAGTAATCCCCAGCAAATTAGTAAGATACAGGAGGCTTGCTCCCAAACTGAGCGACCAATTAGCTTGAGATAAGCCTAAACCTATAACACAAATTGGCGGCATGAGAGCCACGGCGATCGCAGTTCCCGCCAGAGTAGCAGAAACTTTGGGCTGAACTTTCGCATAGCCGCTGATTCCCCCAGCGGCGATCGCAATTCCTAAGTCTAGTAATGTAGGTTTAGAACGAGCTAGAACTTCGCTCCCAAAGCCGGGAAGTTGTACCAAAGCGCCCAACAAACAAGCTAGAAAAATTGCTAGCACCGTCCCGACTGCTAATGCAATTAAACCTTTGCGGAAGAGGAGAACGTTACCTTCTACCGCTCCAAATGCTAATCCTCGGATTGGCAACATCAGAGGCGCAATGATCATAGCACCGATGATGACGGCCGCACTGTTGGCAAGCAGTCCAAAGGTAGCGATTATACAGGAGCCGAGAATTAAGACCAGATAGTCAATATCTAGGGTTGATTCTTCTAACAAGTCAACTCGTATTTTCTTTAAATGCTGTGGCTCAATCCTGCTCCTGGTGAAATATTTAAGACGGTTTCTAATAGTGTTGAGCAAAATAATCTCCTTAAGTCGAGGGATTGTAGCCCTATGCAGGTGCGGTCAGTCGATTTTAGATTTTAGATTTTAGATTTTAGATTTTAGATTTTAGATTTACTCCACAGATGAATCGGGGATGTTGAATAAGAGTTTAAAATGTGGGCTACTCACGACAAGAGTCGGGGGCTTGTATCCCTATGCAGGTGCGAGCAAAAGAATCAAAATCCCAGCCAGCAAGTTTTCGAGGATGTCGCGGAACCCAAAAGGAATTGCCGCCGCACTAATCCCCAGTAGTTGAATCACATCCCCTGCCTTGAATGACGAGATGGCCATGAATGACGCGATCGGCAATAATTCATTTATAATCAATATATATACTCCAACCCAATCATACCGAATCATGCTCGCAGAAGCAAACGCGACACTTTGGCCTAGTCTAATTACTGTTTCAGCATTAATTCTCTACTTCGTTGTTACCATCAACGTCGGCAGAGCTAGATTCAAACACAAAGTTTCTCCCCCGCAGATGACAGGAAACCCAGACTTTGAGCGAGTGGTGCGAGTTCAGCAAAATACCTTAGAACAAATGATTCTATTTTTGCCCTCGCTGTGGCTGTTCTCGCAATTTATCAGCCCAATTTGGGGGGCGGGTATCGGCGCAGTTTGGATAGTTGGACGCATTTTGTTTGCTTGGGGTTACTATCAAGCTGCGGAAAAAAGAGCCGCAGGATTTGGCATTAGTACCTTAGCTACTTTAGCTTTGCTTGGTGGTTCCTTAACAGGAATAATTATGTCGCTCCTGAAGATTTGAGCGTAGCTTCTGCTCGACATAATTCTTTTTCTACTCGTTTCCAGGCTCTGCCTGGAAACCAGTTAAATGTAATAAATGTTAGGAGTAAATATGTCAGAAACCAACAAACCCGTATTTGAAATTAACCCGAAACTTTTTCAGCAGCTTGTCGAGTGGCAAGAAAAACTTGAACGAGAAGATGAATTAGCAAGCGAGTCAGAAGACGAGAAACCCATTGAGGTAAAAAATCCTCCCGACAGTGATGAACAGCATTCTCAAACAGATAATTTATAGCTGGTGGCTAGCAGCATCTTTTGGATTTCCGGCTGCTGTCTCGGCTCAATCGCTGACACCCAGCCAAATTCAGCAAGTCAATAGCGGTTTGTTTCGTTCTAACTCTCAAGATTTTTTTCAGCAAGGCTATCGCCAACTGGAAAGAGAAATCGCAATTTTGTTGCACAGAAATGTCACTTCGGAAGGCCAGATTCTGGAGATTGATGAAAAATTGCTCTCTCAGCTTTGCAGGCAAGAATTTAAAATATCCTCGCGCAATTTTGACACACTAAGTGCTGCTAATATTGCTGATTTTAAGGCAAAGTTAACAGATATTTGTAAGTCAAATTAAAATAAAGGTGAGGGAAAAATCCAAGTTTTAGTGTTGATGGATAAAGAAGGAATGACAAAATTGAAACTAGCCATGCTGGAAGCGGAAACTGCCGCTCAATTGGCGGCGATCATTATTGATTACACTCATGAGGAAATGATGCTAGTTTTTCAGGCGCTAGAATGGGAACAACAGGATAGAATTAAGACTGTTTGGAAGACTGTTAGTTAAAGTAGGTGGAATTCAAAGGTTTTAATTTTTAACCGCAGATGTAAGCCGATAGACGCGGATGAACGCAGATTGAATTTTGTTAGTGTTCGCTGTGTATAACAATCTTAATTTGTACACAGCGAACAATGACATATCTAAACTAGGGATTCGAGGCATAATTGGCGGAAATGATCGCCCCGTTGCTCGAAGTTTTGGTATTGATCGAAGCTAGCACAGGCTGGGGAAAGCAGCACTACTTTAGCGTTGTTCTGTTTGCCTAATTCTGCCGATCGCGGGATTGCTCGTTCCATTGTTTCGACAATTTCCCAAGCGTTGTAATTTGCTTGTTCGAGCCGATCGGCAAAAAGACTCGCTGCATCCCCAATTAGCAACACCGCAGCAGCTTTCGCCTTGATTGTATCAATCCAAGCGCGATCGTCCCCTTCTTTTGGGTCGCCACCCGCAATTAAAATCGCCGGTGCGCTCACAGAAGCCAACCCGACTTGGGCGGCGTCATAATTAGTAGCTTTGCTGTCGTTGATGAAATCTATGCCTTCCCAAGTGCAGATGTGTTCGAGGCGGTGCGAAACTCCGGGGAATGTAGCGATCGCCTGGGCGATCGCACTTTTATCTATCCCCGCCAAATTAGCCGCAGCCACCGCCATTAACAAATTCTGCAAATTGTGTTCTCCCACCATCCGCAAAGAGTCAGCAGGTAAAATTTTCTCGCTTTGAGCTATTACCCAACCATCTTGAATATAGGCTCCAAAATCTGTATTTCCCAACAGTTCTTTTTCACCTTTGACACTCGTCCAACACGCATCCGGCCAAACGTCAACTCCTTGCTGCCGCAAATAAGGATCGTCGCCGTTGATTACTTGCAATTCCGACTTTTTCAGCAAATGCGCTTTAATGTTGTAGTAATTTTCCAAAGTTTTGTGGCGGCTAAGGTGATCCGGCGTCAAAGTCGTCAAAACTCCGATTCGCGGCGCTACAAACGGCGAGGATTCTATCTGATAGCTGCTGATTTCTGCGATTACCCAATCCGGCTGTTTTTCTGCTAAAGCTAATTCACACGCAGCATAGCCAATATTGCCGCAAGCGGGAGCGTAAAGCCCCGCTTCTGCAAAAATAGCAGCAATTAAAGCAGTAGTAGTAGTTTTGCCGTTAGTGCCAGTAATTCCCACCCAAGGAGATTTGAGGTAACGCCATGCGAGAGCCATTTCTCCGATTGTTTCAATCCCTAACTCTCTGGCGCGCACTAATGCTGGACTGTCCCAGGGAACGCCCGGACTTACTACTATTAATTCTATAGATTCGACTGGTTCAAAAGATTGACCTAACTCAACTTTAATTCCGTCGTTAGCTAGTTGCTGTTGCTCTTCGAGCAAGTTTGGGGAAGATGAGCGATCGCTCAGCGTTACTTCCCATCCTTCGCGTTTGAGCAGTCTGGCGGCGGCAATTCCTGATTTTCCTAGTCCAATGATATGAGCTATCGGCATAAGTTGTGTGTGTAATGGAGCGAACTTCCCTGGTTTTCTAAGTTTATATCTTAACCTTGAATTGGTTGTTGACTATTGGCCATTTTGCCTATTTTGTAAGAGAGCGATCGAACTCTGCTGAGACGCGCGCAGTTTCGCAAAAATTCTAATAGATTTACTCGTTTTATTGGTAAGCTTGAATGTTATTTTGAACGAGAGTTTTAAGAAGTAAGTTTCTCAAGTTGGTTTGCCTACAGGCTCGCCCGTTGTTTCTCAAGGCCCGCCAGGGGTTGAAAACCCCTGTCTAACAGCTAAAGTTAGTTAAAACTGAGATATTGCACCTTGTCAGCAACAGGCAAGATGCCTGTTCCACAATGAAATTCATCTCTTGTGGAACAGGCATCTTGCCTGTTCACAAAAGGCTAATTGAGAATGGTGCAACATAGGAGTTAAAACTGACTGAAAAGTCTAGTATGTGTGCGTTTCAGTCCTCATAGCGAGGACTTTCGCTTTGAGACGGGGGTTTCAACCCCCGGCGGACTGAAGCGGAGGTTTTCAATCCCCGGCGGACTCAAATATTGTAAATTCTAACTTTTGACGATCGCCCCAAAGTCAGCCAACACCCGCGCGTGATTCCGCAGCAAACCCAGTAAATTTAACCGATTTTGCTTAATTTCCGCGTCGGAATCCATCACCAAAACGCTTTCTGGCCCGTCGAAAAAGTTGCTGACAGTCGGAGCAATTTCAGTCAAACTATCTACCAACTGCTGGTAATTCCGAGTTTGTTTGGATAGCAGCGTTTGCGGCACTAACTGCACGACTGCATCGTAAAAAGCTTGTTCAGACGACTTTTGAAATAAATCTGGTTTCACCGCCGTTTTCGGTTCCAATTCTATTTTATCCAAATCACCTTGAGCCGCCAAACGAGTTGAACGGTTGACTGTTTCGTAAATTAGATCCAAAGTCTGGTTATTGCGGATTTGTTGTAAGAAAAGCGCTCTTTCGAGTGCGTCTAACAAATCTCTCAATGCTCGTTCAGTATATTCTGGGTCATTTTCTCCCAAAACTGCATTCACCAAATCGTAATCTACGTTTTTTTCTTCTTGCAACAAAGTCCGAATTCTTTGCAAGAAAAACTCGTATAACTGATCCAGCAACTCCGCCGAGGTTTGCGGGCGGGCTGCGGTAAATTCTGCCACAACTTCTGCGAGCAACTCGTGCAAGTTGACTGGCAACTGAGCCGCCCAAATAATGTTAATTATTGCATTAGCGGCGCGGCGCAAAGCGAAGGGATCGGATGAACCAGTGGGCAACATTCCCAAGCCGAAGATGCTGACTAAAGTATCTAATTTGTCTGCTATTGCGACAATTTGACCTGTCAGAGTTTGAGGCAAATTGTCGCCCGCACCTTTGGGCAAATAATGTTCAAAAATCGCAGTGGCTACTTCTTCCGATTCGCCACTTGCTAAGGCGTATTTCTGCCCCATAATTCCTTGCATTTCGGGAAGTTCGTAAACCATTTGGGTTACGAGGTCGGCTTTACAAAGTAAGGCTGATCTTGCTATATAAGCTTGTTGTTCGCCTGTTATTTGCAGTTGAGTGACTAGGAGGCTGGCAATCTTGCACAGACGATCGACCTTTGCGCGTACTGTCCCCAAATCTTCCTGGAAAGTAACTGTTGCCAACTTGGGCAAATAATCCTCTAGAGGTTTTACCAAGTCTGCTTTGTAGAAAAACTGACCGTCTGCCAATCTTGCCCGCACTACTCGCTCGTTACCAGCAGCAATAATCGCGGCTTTAGCCGGGTCGCCATTGGAAATTGTAATGAAATAGGGCAGAAGTTCGGGATAATCTGGGCTTTTGAGAATCGGAAAATACCGCTGGTTTGTAACAATAATTGTGGTGATTACTTCCGGCGGCAATATCAAAAATTCCTCGTCAAATTTGCCGACAACTGCGTTCGGCCATTCTACTAAGTCGGTGACTTCTTCTAACAAATCTTCGGTAATGGCGGCGTAACCGCCTTGTTTTGTCGCTGCGGCTTCTACTTGTGCTTTAATTTGATTTTTGCGCTGGGTTCGATCGACCTCCACGCAAGCAGCCCGCAGACACTCGACATAATCCTCGGCTTGCGGAATCGAGACCCCCCCCGTCCCCCCCTTGCCAAGGGGGGGTGTAGGGGGGGTGTATAACACCCGGTGTCCTTGGGAAATTCGATCGCTCTTGACCGTATCCGAACCGCTGACCAATGTAATTGGCAGTACAGTATCATCTAACAGTGCCACGAGCGATCGAATCGGGCGCGGAAACTTCAAATCTCCGTCGGCCCACCGCATAAATCTTTTGCCTTCTAACTTATTAATCCACTGCGGCACAAGTTCTGTCAAAATATCCGCTGTCATCCGCCCCGGAATCTTTTTGAGCACAAACACAAAATCGCCTTTATCCGTAGCCCGAACTTCCAAAGCATCAATTTCTACGCCCTGCTTTTTCGCAAAACCTTCGGCTGCTTTCGTCGGTTTGCCATCTTTAAAAGCCGAACTCGCGGGCGGCCCTTTTACCTCTTCTTCTCTGTCTAATTGCTGAACTGGCAGTCCTTTCACGAGAACGGCCAAACGCCTCGGAGTAGCGTATACATTAATAGAGTCATTTGTCAAGGATTCTTCGACCAGCGTTGCAGGTACAAGTCGCTGCCACTGCTGGGCGCTGCCTGTGACAAAAGATGCGGGCAATTCTTCTGTACCGAGTTCTAATAAAAAGTTAGGCATATCGCACCGTAATGGAATTTTGTTTAGGGTAATTTAAGGTAATTTATCCGATCGCGCGCTCGTATATCTGAAAAATACTCAAAAATTCAGGATACCACGTAAAATCGGGGGTGAAAGACAATATTCTCGACAGCCCATGACCTTGGCGGAAAGACTAGGACAAGATTGGAAGTCTCGACTCGAACAAGATTGCCCGCAGGAGAGTTCTAGCACTCGCGAGAGTGTTGTCCGCTGGCTGTTGGGAGACAAGCCCGAAAGATTTGACACTCTTAGCCCAACTCAATTGTCTGTCGCCTCTGGGGCGATCGACTTTTTATATCGAATTTTGCTTTCTCGGTATTTGGGAATACCGCCAGAAAAAGCTTACCGCAACTTGATCGGGCGGCTTGGCGGCTTAGTTGTACTCCGGCAAAAAATCCAAGCGTGGGTTTCGCTGAGTCGCGACAGACAGCGGAGTACGGTGGAGGTACTGCAAGAAGTGATTCAGGAAATGCTCAATTCCGATCGCTACCTGCAGCAGCAAGTCGCCTGGATTGCCGAATGCACCTCAGACAGACGCCTGCGAAATGCTTTGCTGCTAGCGAGCACCGAAGAATACTGCTTACGGCCGATCCGCAACCAGCCCCTGTTGGTGTACCGTTTTGTCAACTATTTGCGGCGTGCCCAGCGGGGCGGGTTGACGCAGGTGCCTGCGGGAGACTGGGTGCGGCTGGTGTCGGAACAGGTTCTACCCGACGATACAGACGAACCGCTTAGTCTCCTAGACGAACAGGCAATGTCCGAGTATCGAGAAAATCAAGCTTGGGAGGAGCAGCAAACTCAGCGGCAGATTGTCCAACAAGAATTTGAGAATTACTTAGCCGCTGAAGTCGATCCGCTGGCCTCCCAGTGGCTGCGGCTTTACCTGCAAGGTCGTTCCCAAGAGGCAATTGCCGAGGAGTTGAAGGTTCCGATCAAGCAAATTTACCGCTTGCGAGAAAAAGTCAGTTACCACGCGATTCGGGTTTTTGCAGTCAAACAAGCACCGGAATTAGTGGCCAACTGGCTGGAAACTTCGCTCAAAGAACACAGTTTGGGCTTGACTCCCGCCCAGTGGCAGCAATATTTACAAGATCTCACGCCGGTGCAGCGGCACTTGGTAGAATCGCTGAAAGCAGGGAAAAGTGTAGAGGCGATCGCATCTGAATTAAAGCTGAAAACCAATCAAGTCATCGGGGAGTGGAGCAAACTTTATTTAGCAGCTCAATCTCTCCGCAATTCCGTCTCGTCCGTCGAAGGTTAACGGCAAGGGAATTAATGACGATCGCTGCTGCGTAGGATAAGATACTATCAGCGCGATCGACTTTTGAGGATTTTTTAACCAATCTTAAATTAAGCGGTTGTCCGTAAATCATCGGTTGGGGTGCATCTGTAATACTTGCGTATTAAAGACATAATTCTGTCGTTGCCAGCCACGGGAATCAATCTCGCGCGATCGATGATAGTTGGTCAAGAGTGCGCCAGTCATCATCTAGTTGTCAATCTTTTGGTAAAATTTGAGGCTGCAATACAGAACGGAGAAAATACTGGGACTAAGGATTTTTATTTAATAAAAGCTTCCGGTTGTTAGAGCAATTCCTCCGTCAAGGAACTTGCAGCATTGAACTTTCTCGCATCAGGTTGGTGCGTCGCGCTCGATCGCGCTTCCCACTACAAAGCAGCTAATGATACATACATCTTCCACAGACTCCGCAGCTACAATGGACTCCGATCGAATATTTCAACTAATCGATACAGTTGTCCCCTTTGAAGCTTGCCTTTACTATCAAGTGTTGCCTCTATCTCTAGAAGGTAATCGGTTTAAATTGGGCGTAGTCGATGCCCAAGATGACTCCGCCTTGGACTACGTGCAGCGGATTTTAGCTTACATGAATTGCTCAGTCACAACTGAGCAAATTGCGTCGGAAACTCAGCGCTCGATGCTCTCAGCTTACTTGCTCCACGGGAGCCAGCTCCGAGCACCCAGCCAGACAGAAACCGCAGCAGCCCCAACACCCAAAAATCCCGCACCAGCAACTTCAGGCCCCAAAACAGAAACGCTGCTGCCTAGGCAACAACCCTCGATGCCCACTCATGGGGGGTTTCAACCTGCTGGCGCTGAGGTTCCTCCGACACCGACACAGCTATCGGTTTTGAATGTCGATGCCTTGCACTTGTCAAGCCAAGTGGAAGTTTTGGCAACTTTGCCCGCGCCCCAACTGCTGCAAGAATTGCTCGGTAGAGTGCTGCGAGAGGGTATCGGCCGCCTGTTTTTTGAGCGGCACCAGTCCCAAGGCCGGATTCTTTGGAGTCAAGATGGCGTTTTGAAATCGATGCTCGAAGGTATCGATCTCGTCCTTTTCCAAGAGGTCATCGACGAGTTGAAGCGGCTAACAGGTATGCCTGTTTGCCCCGTGGAACACCCCAAACAAGTCGAAGTTGAACGCATATATCAAAACACTCATTTGCTGTTGCGGTTGCGGGTAATGACTGTGGGTGGCAAGGAAGAAGCCACCCTGCAAGTTTTGCGGGGGGCAGCTTTGAGGTTTTACCAGCAGCAGCAGTTGTCTACTTTGAGTCGCGACGCGCTGCGGCTGGCCGAAGAATTGCAGCGAAAAGTGAATCAAATTCGCGATCAAACTCGGCTTTCTCCTGGGCATTTAGAGGGGTTGCCCGCTTTGGAACAGGTGATTAGAAATGTGGACGACCAAATTGAAGCTTTGCTGCACGAACACAATCCCCAGTAGTCCTAATCAGCCATAGATGACGGTTTTGATTTTTTTTTAACTCACATCAAGTTCGGTCAAATAATAATAATAATTACGTTTGTAGTGAGGACTAAATTCCGAGGGAGTTTTATGATAACTCAAGTCTTCACTACAAACCAATTTGATGGCAGTTCTGCGAGGTGACAGAAGATTATACCAGTTCCCAAAAAGAATGCAATTGTATGCCCGTGTTCTCAACCCTGGTATTCATCAGTCATTCCCAATCTAAAATCTAAAATCTAAAATGGTATTAGCCGTGCTCGAAAACATCCTTGTACTGCAATAAATCCAAACTCACAAAAACTGGCAAACACTGAAAACATTGCTGTGCAATTTCCCAGCGTTCTTCTCGCTGCAACATGGCAGTCAACTTTTGTTTAGCGCTCAGCAAATAGCGGACATCGTTAGCAGCATAATTTAGTTGATCGTCAGAAAGATTAGTCGCATTTCCCCAGTCGGAACTTTGAGATGTTTTATTTAATTCTACCTTTTCTAGTTCTAGAATTAAGTCTTTCAATCCGTGTTTGTTGGTATAAGTTCTAGCAAGTTTACTAGCTAGCTTGGTGCAGAAAACTGGTGCAATGTCAATACTTAAATTGTAACGCATTGTTGCCATATCAAAGCGCGCAAAATGAAATACTTTCTCAATACTTTCGGCTTCCATTAACTTCTTTAAATTCGGTGCTGCTGTCTGGCCTTTGGCAATCCGCACCACTGCAACTTTACCTTCGGGATTGCACAACTGCACCAAACACAAGCGATCGCGCCAGGGTAGCAAACCCATTGTTTCCGTATCAACGGCGATCGCCGGCGCAGTCAAATAATAAGATAAGAGAGAATCGGGAATATCACCATCGCACACTTGAAAATCTGCAAATTCCATTATTGGTAACTGTTGACTGTTGACTGTTGACTGTTGACTGTTGACTGTTGACGGCCTTCTTCCTTCTTCCCTCTTCCTTCTTCCTTCTTCCTTCAAATTACCGGCTGCGAACAAAAAGCTGAGTAAAATAATACTCGCCTTTGGCATTTTTTGCAACCCCAATACCTGTCACATTAAACTGACCTTCCATATTTTTGCGGTGGCCGTCACTTTTAATCCAACCCTCAACAGCATTGCGTACCGGGTCGTTGTAGCCAAAATTGTAAGCAAGATTTTCCGCTACACTTTTATAAGGAATCGTAATTGCTTTCGCCCGCCCTTCAAATCCCTCGTGGCTAAAAGTTACTTTACCCTTAGCCATATCTTCGCTGTGAATTCTTGCTACCTGACTAATTCGCGGATCGATACTCAGCGGCGGCAACTTTTTAGATGCTCGGTATTGATTTATCTGTTCGTTAACCGCTTTTTCTAAGTCAGTAATAGCACTCGAAGCAACCTTAGTATTCATGGAAGTTTCCGGCCGCGATGGCTCAAGAGTGACCGCGCCACACTTTGGCAGCAGGATTGTCAACAATCCCACCCACGTCAAAATTAAACCTTTGGACATGAAATCAAACGAAAAATAAAGTTAATTGTTACCATTAGTGTCAACTTAATGCCAAAAGTAATATGAGTATACCATCTGACGATGAGCCTCTCAATCCCCCTCGCATCCCCCGCGTCCGGGGGACGAAAGAGCGCTTCGGGTTCCCCTTATTAAGAAGGGCGGCTAGGGGGGATCTAGACTTCGATACAAACGAGAGATACAAAGGATTTTAGTCTTAAGTTGACACCAATTAATTGTTACTAATTCCTACAGGGCGATCGCCCCACATTCCGCTAACCTAGATATTCAGAACCTTCGCCACAGTGTTCACGTCTTTGTCGCCGCGTCCCGAACAGTTCAGCACAATGCGCGGATTACCTGTTAGCTGAGGGCACAGAGTCTCTAAATAGGCGATCGCATGAGCAGTTTCCAAAGCCGGAATAATCCCCTCCAACTGCGACAGCCGCTGAAATGCTTCCAGCGCTTCTGCATCAGTTACGCTATAATATTCAGCTCTGCCCGCATCCTTCAAATAACTGTGTTCCGGCCCGACGCCCGGATAATCCAAACCTGCACTAATCGAATGCGGCTCGATTACTTGACCTTCATTATCTTGCAGCAAATAACTCATCGCCCCGTGCAGAACTCCCACACTTCCCTTAGTCAAAGTAGCAGCGTGTTTATCAGTTTCCACGCCTTCGCCTGCGGCTTCAATACCGATCAACCTGACAGTTTCTTCCCCGACAAACTCATGGAAAAGACCCATTGCATTAGAACCGCCGCCGACGCAAGCTAATAAAATATCCGGCAAACCACCCCACTTTTCCTGACACTGAGCGCGGGTTTCTTGACCGATTATCGTATGGAAATCGCGCACCATCATCGGGTAAGGATGGGGGCCCGCTACCGAACCAAGAATGTAATGAGTTGTCTCCACGTTTGTTACCCAGTCGCGAATCGCTTCGGAAGTCGCATCTTTCAGCGTTCCCGTACCCGCCGCCACCGGCCGCACTTCGGCTCCCATCAGCCGCATTCTAAACACATTTAAAGCCTGTCTTTCCATGTCGTGAACGCCCATGTAGACAACGCATTCTATACCGAAACGAGCGCAAACTGTAGCAGTAGCAACGCCGTGCTGACCGGCACCAGTTTCAGCAATTACCCGCTTTTTACCCATGCGTTTTGCAAGCAATGCTTGAGCTAAAGCGTTGTTAATTTTGTGAGCACCGGTGTGGTTTAAATCTTCGCGTTTTAGGTAAATTTGCGGGCCAGTTCCGTCTGCTTTAGCGTAGTGCTCGGTGAGGCGTTCGGCAAAATACAAAGGGCTGGGGCGGCCGACATAATCTTTGAGTAATTGTTGAAGTTGCTGTTGAAATTCCGGTTCGCTGCTGTATTTGTGGAAAGCGGCTTCTAGCTCGAACAAAGCCGGCATCAGGGTTTCGGGGACGTATTTGCCGCCGAATTTGCCGAATCTGCCGAGGGAGTCGGGGCGTTGGGCGCTGGTTTCGGAAGTGAGATGCAGAGGGGTGACAGTCACAAACTTGTGGGGATAATGGGACAGACTTTATTATATCTAGTCGGTGGGGCTGTGGGCGATCGGGTGTGCAAATCGCTGAAAGGTCGATTCGGTCGTTTTCGATCATCTCCAAAATTGAGTATTTGAAGAAAATTTATGCTTTATACGTGTTTATACGGAATGGGTATATTCAGGAGTGAATATATTCAGTAGTGAAGTTAAGTGCATCTTTATCTCAAACATGAAATATAACATACAACTAAGCAAGGACAAATCATGAACTCTATTTCTATTCTGCTTCAAGAAGGCTCACAAGGCACCCAAGTCACCAAGCTACAAGAAGGTTTGAAAAATTTAAATTTTGATCCAGGTATCATTGATGGTATTTTTGGGTCAAAAACTAAGCAAGCTGTCATCAATTTCCAAAAGTCCCAACAACTGGTTCCCGACGGCATTGTCGGCGATAAGACTTGGGCTAAACTAAATGCAGCGAACAATCCACGTTTTAATTTTCAGGTGGTTAACGTACAAGAATTTATCTTTTCTGAACGCATTACAGCGACTAATCCAAAAGCCGTAGCCGCACAATTGTTTAGGGGGTTAGAAGATGAAGAAGGAAGAAGTTATGAAGAGATTTCAATTACATATTCCCCAGAAGGAACATCTGTAATTTTATACACCAGAATAGGTCTAGCTGACGATTCAGCCCGTGCACTACGACACCGCGTTGAATTAAAACGCAACCAAAATAAATGGGCAATTATTTGGGTCGGACGGCAATTTCAGTGTCAACCAGGTCGAGGACATCAAGAGTGGTCTGGCATTATTTGCTTCTAATCGGGTTTTATTCCCTCGATATATAGAAACGCTTCAATCAGTGCCAACGTTTCTATGAAGGTATCGGGTTTATCCCCACTTACTGGTGAAACTAATTGATTAGAACCCCGACAACTTCTGCGAAGTCGGGGTTCTTTGCTTGCGCCCGATCGCACTTAACCAACTAAAATTAAATTCCCCACCCATCTCAAACCCGCGCTTCAACAGAATTATCCATCTCCCTCTTCTCTTCCTGGACGCCCTCAGCGGTTCACTCCTCCAGAAACAACGGTAAACGATATAATTCAATTGAAACCGGGGAATGTGCGATCGCCCTGATAGCCCGCCAGGGAATGAATTCCCTGTCGAGAGAGCTAAAGTCAGTTAAAACTGACTGCTAATATCAAGTACAATCTATGTACAACCAACCGCAAATCTCAGAGATTATATTCCCTGAAAACTCACCTAAATCAACCATTCTCAAACACATTCTAAAGTCCTCTTCAGAGGACTTTAGCTATGAGGCAGAGAATTCATTCCCTGCCGAACTGCCGAACTCATCGGCTACCCAGCCTAACTCCAAACACCAAACTACTATGAGTACATCAAAACCCAAAAACTCCGATACCAATAACCAATCAGGAAAACGAATTGTTTACTCCGAATTTGGCAATATTGACAACTCCGCGGCCCTCCAACGAGGAATACAAGAAATTCCCCCAAATCAACAAAACCTCAAAATCGAAGCATCCCGAAAAGGACGCGGCGGTAAAACAGTTACAGTCATCAGCGGATTCCAGGGAAAACCCGAAACATTAGCAGCTTTGACAAAGCAGCTAAAAGCCCAATGCGGTACTGGCGGAACAGTTAAGGAAAATGAAATCGAAATTCAAGGCGAACACAAGCAAAAACTGCTAGAAATTATCACAAAGTTAGGCTACAAAGCTAAAATTAGTGGAGGGTAAATTAGTCAATACTCATCAGTGTATGGGCGGGGCGGGTTTATGATATACTTAGTTTTAAACATAGATGGTTGGTAAAACCCGCCGCTACATCGCGCAAATTCTACGATCGCCAATCAACCAGAAATGATATTACCAATTACCGCCAATTTTTAATGTACACTCGACCTTTAGCTCGTTTAATCGAACAATTGCAGCGCTTGCCCGGAGTCGGCCCAAAAACAGCCCAGCGTTTAGCTTTACATATTTTGAAGAGGCCCGACGAAGAAGTGCAAGCCCTAGCTAAATCTTTGATTGATGCCAAACAGCAAGTAGGTTTCTGTCAAGTATGCTTTCACTTATCTGCTGACCCTGTTTGCGAAATTTGCCGCAATACCAACCGCGACAGTCATACCATTTGTGTAGTGTCAGAATCCCGCGACGTAATCGCTTTAGAAAAAACGCGGGAATACATGGGCAAATATCACGTTGTTGGTGGCGTTATCTCGCCGATGGATGGAATTGGGCCGGAACAATTGAACATTCAACCGTTAGTCAGGCGTGTCAGTCAGCAAAAGATTAAGGAAGTAATTATTGCTATTAGTCCCAGCGTGGAAGGCGAAACTACTACTCTTTATATCGGTCACTTATTAAAACCTTTTACCCTAGTGACGCGCATAGCTTTTGGTTTACCGATGGGGGGAGATTTGGAATATGCCGATGAAGTAACATTGGCTCGTGCTTTGGAAGGAAGGAGGGAGTTGGATTAGTTATAAGTTGTCCCGCATCTAAATTGTGTTTTCTGGCGGGCGGGACGCCCAACCCCTACTTTCCACAAGAACTTGCTCAAGCTTAATCGCTCTTTTTTTAATCAAAGTGAAGAGTTTTCTAATCTAGCAATTAGTTCTTCTATTGACAAATCTGGCAGTTGTGACAGCAATAGCGATAAATTTTCGGCAGACAATGCGAGCAAATTTGGGATGAGATTGACGGTGTTTACTTCTAATTGACCAAAGCGCTTTCTCAAGACATTTTCGGCGATTAAAGTTTGTACTTGCTGTCTATCTGAAGAAGCGATTGGCAATGTGGATAATTGCACTAACAACATAGTGAACTCACCAACAGGTAAAGCCGAGACAGAAGAAAAAAAGGCACTTGTCTGAGCGTCTAACTCCCCAAATCTGACTTGCAGAAAGTTCTGCAAAATCAAGCGCTGTGCTTCTTCTCTTCCTTCTTCTCTTCCTTCTTCTCTTCCTTCTTCTCTTCCTTGTTGTGTGGCCTCATCTATTTTTTGTTGTAACAGAGGTACGAGCGCCATAACTAACTCCTTATCTTCCTGATTTCCTGGGGCACTAGCTGCTAAATTTACTTGCAGATTCGCTTGCAGGTTGTACAATAATTCTAGCGTACTAGCTCGTAGGGGACTATCAACAGGCAATCTTGTTAATTCCGCGATCGCCCCTTGCTGTACCTTACCCTTACCTAAAATTCGCAACCACATCGTTTCTGGAACATTCGGTAGCTGGTGAATAGCTATCAATCCTACTCGCCAAACTTCCGATAGAAAATAAACCCCCCTCCCCCAACCTTCTGACTCTTCTGGAACCATAAAATTAAAACTGCTTAACAAAGCCTCCGAAGCAGTGGGAGTCAGAATCCACAACCGGGGTAATTGCTGGGATTCTAAACGTTGCTCTTCTCGATTAGCTCGGCGCAGTAATTCTGCCCTAGTATTTAAAAGTTTGACAACACAACTGAAGATATCCTCTGTATTGACGGCATTGCGAAATGGTTCGATCGCAGCCACAGTCGCAGTCATTTGACCTAATAAACCTAAATTCTCTACGTATTCCGGCGAGACAGAAGTTGGTTTAAACCAGATATCAATTTCTCGAACCTGAGCAGAAACATCTTTACTTGTTTCTACTTCTCCGAGAGGTGACAATAACTCTCTTAGGTATTCTTTGGCAAACTGGTCATGGGGAAATTTAGTCATTTTTGGGAATCACTTTATGCCGAAAAAACTCAATCAATTATATCTCATTTTAAAACAGTATTTATTGGCGATTGCTTCTATGTTAGACACCCAATATTTTAAATAATTTAGGGATCGGAATCTTCTTTTTTTTAAGGTGGGGTTACTTATTCAACCCCGATTTAGGATAAAATCTCAACTCCCAAATTGAGCGACTCTCCCCTGTCACTGCCGCGAAAGGGTAAACTGGACAAAGTTACCGAGAGTAAAAAATCATGACCCAATTCGATCGACCTTTAAGCTACCCCACAACCCGCAAAATCGACCAAACAGACGACTACCACGGCGTCAAAGTACCCGATCCTTACAGGTGGCTGGAAAATCCTGACTCAGAGGAAACCCAAGCTTGGGTGGAAGCCCAAAATGCAGTCACCTTCGGCTACCTCAACGAAATTCCGGCGCGGGAAAAAATCAAACAGCGCCTGACTCAACTTTGGGATTACGAGAAATACGGCATACCTTTCAAAGAAGGCGATCGCTATTTCTACTACAAGAATGACGGCCTGCAAAATCAATCCGTACTCTATACTTTAACATCGCTCGACAGCGAGCCCAAAGTATTAATTGACCCCAACACTCTCTCAGAAGATGGAACCGTTGCTTTGGGTAGCGTAGCTATCAGCGAAGACGGCAAACATATGGCTTACGGTTTGTCAACCTCCGGTTCGGATTGGCAAGAATGGAAAGTCCGCGATATCGAAACAGGCGCAGATTTATCGGATCATTTAAAGTGGGTGAAATTCTCAGGCGCCTCTTGGACTCACGACGGTAAAGGCTTTTTTTACAGTCGCTACGACGAACCCAACGAAAAAAGCAAGCACGAAGACGTTAACTATTACCAAAAACTGTTTTACCACCAAATCGGCACGCCCCAATCTGAAGACGTATTAATCTACGATCGCCCAGACCAAAAAGAATGGGGATTTAGCGGCGGCGTCACTGAAGACGGAAAATACCTAATTGTATCAGTTTGGCAGGGAACTGAAACAAAAAACCTGATTTTCTATAAAGACTTAACTGCCCCTGAATCGTCGGTTGTAGAACTGATTAACGAATTCGAGGCAGAGTACAGTTTCATCAACAATGAAGGCCCTCTCTTCTGGTTTCAAACTGACTTGAATGCACCCTGCGGCCGGGTAATTGCGATCGACACCAACAACCCCCCTCCTTTATCCCTCGCTGGCGATGACAGTCAAGGGAAATTTACAGAAATTATCCCCGAAGCAGCCGAAACCCTCCAAGGTATTGGCATCCTCAACAATCAATTTGTGGCTTCTTACCTGAAAGACGCCTACACCCAAATTAAAATCTTCAACTTAGACGGCTGTTTCGTGCGAGAAATAGCTTTGCCGGGAATCGGTTCGGCGGGAGGATTTGACGGCAAGCGGCACGATACCGAAACTTTTTATGCTTACACGAGTTTCACTACACCAAACACGATTTACCGCTACAACATGGTGACAGGCGAAAGCACAATTTACCGCCAGCCGAATGTAGATTTTAACCCCGACGATTACGAGACAAAGCAAGTATTTTATCCCAGCAAAGACGGCACGCAAGTACCGATGTTTATCACCCACAAAAAAGGCTTGCAGCTTGATGGCAATAATCCTACTTATCTTTACGGATACGGCGGTTTTGGCGTGTCGCTAACTCCAAGTTTTTCGATTAGCAATGTCGTGTGGCTGGATCTGGGCGGAGTTTATGCGATCGCATGTTTGCGGGGCGGCGGCGAGTACGGCGAAGAATGGCACCAAGCAGGGACAAAGTTGAACAAGCAAAACGTGTTTGACGACTTTATAGCTGGCGCTGAATGGCTGATTGAAAACAAATACACCAAACCTGCCAAATTGGCGATCGCAGGTGGCAGCAACGGCGGTTTATTAGTAGGGGCTTGCATGACTCAGCGGCCGGAATTGTTCGGTGCAGCATTGCCCGCAGTCGGGGTTATGGATATGCTGCGCTTTCACAAGTTTACCATTGGTTGGGCCTGGACTTCGGAATACGGTTCTCCCGATAATGCCGAGGAATTTCCGACAATTTACGGCTATTCTCCCCTGCACAACCTCAAACCGGGAACGGCTTATCCGGCTACCATGATTACAACTGCCGATCACGACGATCGCGTGGTTCCCGCCCACAGTTTCAAGTTTGCTTCTGCTTTGCAAGAAACCCACGCCGGAGAAAAACCCGTGTTAATTCGGATAGAAACTAAAGCGGGACACGGGGGCGGCAAACCTACTGCTAAAGTGATTGAAGAATTGGCTGATGAATGGGCTTTTTTAGTGCGCGAACTCGATATTGACGCTTAGCAAGCTGCCTTAGAGGGTGCGATAGACGCAGTTTCATGATTTAGATATAAAGAGGGTGTAAAGGGCGATCGTACTTTTTTAATTCAAGGGCGATCGTTCTTTTTTGTCACCGCAATCCTGCTATTAACATATCTAATTTCCCCGTTTTTTTAATTAACTTTTGTAGCGTTGAGTGGCTATTATTACATTGCTGTGAGTTTAATGCGCGCCAAATTAGTATAAGTATAAATCTCTAGAAATACGGTACTTTCAACTTTCAACAGCGATCGCACCTCCAAGTCAAAATCTGCCAATTTTTAGGAAGTTAATATTCTCAGTATATTTACGGTTCAAGTTGTCTGAGCCAGCCTCGATGTCACCCGACTCAGAAAACTATCCTGAGGGGTCACACCCCTTATGCTGATGAATCCGTAAGTAATTTACCATATAACTAACGTTAGACCTGAGATCATTTTTCCCAAAAATAGAGCATATTGGCTAACACAAAGGCTGTTACCCCTTATTCATGTTAGGAGTTGCAGCGATCGGCCGCCTCAGGACATCCCAGGGCGAGCGCAGTAAATCCTGTCTAATGATTGACTAACATCACAAATAACAAATAGAGGTAACCATTATATTTTCTAATAAAATAATTTTATAAACTTTATAGTTGAAAGTTTATCGTCATCTATGAAAAGGGGTAGCTTAGATTTAGCAACCCAATTAACCAAAAATGAAAACCCTCCCAAATCTGTCAAATTTGTCAGCCGCACAAACACGGAAATATACCAATATGGAAACTAAAATCTTCAGACAAGCCAGCTATAAAGAAGAGACCGCTCCCCCAAAAAATCTAGCGATTGTGGATTCAAAAGTAGAAAACTACCAAGAGTTTCTCAGGGGAGTGAAAAGCGATACAGAAGTAATCCTGCTCGATAGAACCCGGGATGGAATCGAACAAATTGCCGAAATTGCAGCCTCGCGGCACAGCCTCAACAGTATTCAAATAGTTGCTCACGGCGCATCAGCATCAGTAGAAATTGGCTCAACAGAACTCAATATTCACAATATAGAAATCTATTCCAGCCAATTGCAGCAGTGGGGTAAAGCTCTCAACGAAACAGGTAGCATTCTGCTGTTAAGTTGCAACACCGGCGCCGGGGACTCAGGTCTAAAATTTATACAAAAACTCAGCCACATAACAGGAGCAAATGTTGCGGCTTCCAATAATTTAACTGGTAGTGCAGCACTAGGTGGCAACTGGGAATTAGAAATTGCCACAGGACAAATAAATACCGAAATAGCCTTTGAAAAAGAAGTCCTAGAAGGCTACACATCAGTCCTGGCCACCTTAGCGGCTGAAGAATTTAAAAATTCAACAGTAATCGGGCCTTGGATATATGGAGTTGGCAACGCCTCTACAGCTAACCCAGGCTTAACCGCAGGTAGTACACCAAACCCCAGCGGCGTTATTCCTGCTTTAGGGACTGGCGATACACCCGGAACAGGTACTTTGAGATTAACCTCAAATCAATTGAGACAAGCAGCTTTTGTAATCTACAACAACCCCATTTCTGCAACTGAAGGTCTGAGAATTACCTTTGATTTCTTTGCCTATAACAGAGGTACTGTTCCTCCTCCGTCGGGTGAGTTCCTGGGTGCGGATGGCATTAGTTTTTTCCTGATTGACGGAACAGCTACGCCAACACAAGCGGGAGGCTTTGGCGGCTCTCTCGGCTATGCTCAGAATAATAATCCCGATCCTGCTCTGTTTTCAACTGGTCTTTCAGGAGGTTATTTAGGTGTCGGATTAGACGAGTTTGGCAATTTTTCCAATCCCACTGCAGGGCGTGTGGGCGGCACGGGACCGCTACCTGATGCAGTAGGACTTAGAGGCAGCGAAAGCACAGCTTATAATTTTTTAACTAGCACTGTCGTTCCGGGTGGTATAGATAATAAAGATACAACCATTCGCGCTGAAGCTAAAAGAACCGTCCAAATTACCTTATTCCCGACGAATTCAGCAACACCTAACCGTCTGACAGTTGGCTTCGACTTGGACGGTAGTGGCACATTTGATGCGGGCGAAACACTAATCGACATAACAAATTTGGCAACTATAAACGGAGAAGTGCCACGTACTTTTAAATTTGGCTTTGCTGCTTCGACAGGCGGAAACACAAACATTCACGAAGTTAACAATGTCATCGTCGAAAGTATAAATCCGCCTACACTCGTAGCTGACGTTTCCATTGTTAAAAAAGGCCCGCTCTATGCCATACCCAACAGCACCATTACCTATACAATTACCTCCACAAATAACGGGCCAGACAACGCCGAAAGCGTCCTGATTCAAGATCCGCTCCCAGAGGGCTTAACTTTCGTCAACACTGACAACGACGGTACTTTCAATCCCACAACGAGGATGGTCATCTGGCCAACTATTCCAACTCTGGCTAACGGTGCTAGTGAAACTCGCACCATCACCGCCACAGTTCCCGCAACCGCCGGCGCTACCTTAACTAACACTGCCTATAGCAGCTCCAGCACTTTCGACCCAGATCTAGCTAACAACAATAGTTCCCAACTCATTTCTCAAGTCTCAACTACAATTGTTGATGCTCTTGCCGACGTTGTTACTACGAAAACCGGGACTACGGCAGCAGCACCAGGTGAAACAGTTACTTACACAATTTCCACAGTCAACAACGGCCCAAGCACAGCCGAAAACGTCACCGTTACCGACACCATCCTTCCAGGCTTAACAGGAGTAATCCCCTCCAACGGCGGTGTCTACGATGCCGCTACAGGTATTGTCACCTTCGAGGCTGTCAGCTTAACCAACACAGGCAGCGTCACCAACACAGTCAGCTTCATCGCACCCCCATCCGGCAGCGTCAGCAACACCGCCAGAAGCAGCTCAACTACCGCTGACCCCACTCCGGGGAACAACGAATCTACAGTCACCACAACTCTGACACCTAGTGCCGACGTTGTTACCACCAAAACCGGGACTACGGCAGCAGCACCTGGTGAAGCAGTTACTTACACAATTTCCACAGTCAATAACGGCCCAAGCACAGCCGAAAACGTCACCGTTACCGACACCATCCTTCCAGGCTTAACAGGAGTAATCCCCTCCAACGGCGGTGTCTACGATGCCGCTACAGGTATTGTCACCTTCGAGGCTGTCAGCTTAACCAACACAGGCAGCGTCACCAACACAGTCAGCTTCATCGCACCCCCATCCGGCAGCGTCAGCAACACCGCCAGAAGCAGCTCAACTACCGCTGACCCCACTCCGGGGAACAACGAATCTACAGTCACCACAACTCTGACACCTAGTGCCGACGTTGTTACCACCAAAACCGGGACTACGGCAGCAGCACCTGGTGAAGCAGTTACTTACACAATTTCCACAGTCAATAACGGCCCAAGCACAGCCGAAAACGTCACCGTTACCGACACCATCCTTCCAGGCTTAACAGGAGTAATCCCCTCCAACGGCGGTGTCTACGATGCCGCTACAGGTATTGTCACCTTCGAGGCTGTCAGCTTAACCAACACAGGCAGCGTCACCAACACAGTCAGCTTCATCGCACCCCCATCCGGCAGCGTCAGCAACACCGCCAGAAGCAGCTCAACTACCGCTGACCCCACTCCGGGGAACAACGAAGCTACAGTCACCACACCTCTGACACCTAGTGCCGACGTTGTTACCACCAAAACCGGGACTACGGCAGCCACAACAGGTGAAGCAGTTACTTACACAATTTCCACAGTCAACAACGGCCCAAGCACAGCCGAAAACGTCACCGTTACCGACACCATCGTTCCCGGCTTAACAGGAGTCAACGGCGGTGTCTACGATCCGGTTACAGGTATTGTCAGCTTCGCGCCAGTTGCCAGCTTAGCCAGCGGTGTCGCCGTCACCAACACAGTCAGCTTCATCGCACCTGCATCCGGCAGCGTCAGCAACACCGCCAGAAGTACCTCAACTACCGCTGACCCGACTCCCGGCAACAACGAATCTACAGTCACCACAACTCTGACACCACCTCCCAACCAACCGCCCGTTGCCAACAATGCGAACTCTATCCTGGCACCCAACAGCAGCCAGTTAGTCACGGGATTGGGAGGCAGCGACCCCGACGGGTCGATCGCATCCTACACCATCAACACCTTGCCCCCAGCAGACCAAGCCGTCCTGTTTTTAGGAGATCCAGCCAACGGTGGCGTACCAGTGACACCAGGCCAAGTCCTGACGCCAGAACAGTTACAGCAACTATTTTTCTTCACGACAGGTAACTTTACAGGAGCCAATTTCACCTACAGCGCTACAGACAACAGTGGTGCTATCAGTCCACCCGCTACCGCTACAGTGGCTGGACTGATAGCACCAACTCCCACACCAACTCCCACAAGTCCAACTCCCACACCAACACCCACAAGTCCAACTCCAACTCCAACACCCACAAGTCCAACTCCCACTCCCACACCCACAAGTCCAACTCCCACTCCCATACCCACAAGTCCAACTCCCACACCAACTCCCACAAGCCCAACTCCCACTCCAACACCCACAAGTCCAACTCCAACTCCCACACCCACAAGTCCAACTCCAACTCCAACACCCACAAGTCCAACTCCAACTCCAACACCCACAAGTCCAACTCCAACTCCAACACCCACAAGTCCAACTCCAACTCCAACACCCACAAGTCCAACTCCCACACCAACTCCCACAAGTCCAACTCCCACACCAACTCCCACAAGTCCAACTCCCACACCAACTCCCAACCAACCGCCATTAGCCAACAATGCAAACTCCAGCCTAGGGCCCAACAGCAGCCAGTTAGTCACGGGATTGGGAGGCAGCGACCCCGACGGGTCGATCGCCTCTTACACCATCAACACCCTGCCCCCAGCAGACCAAGCAGTCCTGTTTTTAGGAGATCCAGCCAACGGTGGTGTACCAGTGACACCAGGTCAAGTCCTGACTCCAGAACAGTTGCAGCAACTATTTTTCTTCACCACAGGCAACTTTACAGGAGCGAATTTTACCTACAGCGCCACAGACAACAGCGGCGCCACCAGTCCCGCTGTCGCTACTGTCGCGGCCACACTTTCAACTCCCAACCAACCACCAGTTGCCAACAATGCCAACTCCAGCCTAGAGCCCAATAGCAGCCAGTTAGTCACAGGATTGGGAGGCAGCGACCCCGACGGGTCGATCGTCTCTTACACCATCAACACTCTGCCCTCACCAGACCAAGCCGTCCTGTTTTTAGGAGATCCAGCCAACGGTGGTGTACCAGTGACACCAGCCCAAGTCCTGACTCCAGAACAGTTACAGCAACTATTTTTCTTCACCACAGGCAACTTTACAGGAGCCAATTTCACCTACAGCGCCACAGACAACAGCGGCGCCACCAGTCCCGCAGCCGCTACTGTGGCGGCTATCTTGCGACCGGTTGCGCCAACTCCCGCACCAACGCCAACTCCAACTGACAACCAACCGCCATTGGCTAACAATGCCAACTCCAGCCTAGAGCCCAACAGCAGCCAGTTAGTCACAGGATTGGGAGGCAGCGACCCCGACGGGTCGATCGCATCCTACACCATCAACACCCTGCCCCCAGCAGACCAAGCAGTCCTGTTTTTAGGAGATCCAGCCAACGGCGGCCAAGCGGTGACACCAGGCCAAGTCCTGACTCCAGAACAGTTACAGCAACTATTTTTCTTCACCACAGGCAACTTTACAGGAACCAATTTCATCTACAGCGCCACAGACAACAGCGGGGCTATCAGTTCACCCGCTACCGCTACTGTGAATGGACTGATAGTGCTAACACCAACTCCCCACACCAACTCCCACAACACCAACTCCCACACCAACTCCCACAACTCCCACTCCCACACCAACTCCCAACCAACCACCAGTTGCCAACAATGCCAACTCCAGCCTAGGGCCCAACAGCAGCCAGTTAGTCACAGGATTGGGAGGCAGCGACCCCGACGGGTCGATCGCATCCTACACCATCAACACCCTGCCCCCAGCAGACCAAGCCGTCCTGTTTTTAGGAGATCCAGCCAACGGCGGCGTACCAGTGACAGCAGGTCAAGTTCTGACGCCAGAACAGTTGCAGCAACTATTTTTCTTCACCACAGGCAACTTTACAGGAGCCAATTTCACCTACAGCGCCACAGACAACAGCGGTGCCTCCAGTCCCGCAGCCGCTACTGTGGCTGCCATACTTTCAACTCCCAACCAACCACCAATTGCCAACAATGCCAACTCCAGCCTAGGGCCCAACAGCAGCCAGTTAGTCACGGGATTGGGAGGCAGCGACCCCGACGGGTCGATCGTCTCTTACACCATCAACACCCTGCCCTCACCAGACCAAGCACTCCTGTTTTTAGGAGATCCAGCCAACGGTGGTGTACCAGTGACACCAGGCCAAGCCCTGACTCCTCAACAGTTGCAGCAACTATTTTTCTTTACGACAGGTAACTTTACAGGAGCCAATTTCACCTACAGCGCCACAGACAACAGCGGCGCCACCAGTCCCGCACCCGCTACTGTTGTCGCTATCTTGCGGCCGGTTGCGCCAACTCCCACACCAACGCCGGCCTCGCCGATCATCTCAAATCCGCTCGGAGAACCAGATACGGACTGTTTGTGTCAGCCCATTATTGAAAAACCGGGAATTAACTTTGCGCCCCCGCAGCAACCACCCGCAGTTGGATTTGTCCGGCCTATTTCACAATTTTCAGAGGGACAAACCACCAAAGGAACCGACGGCGATGACTTCATCGTAGACACCAAAGGCAACCAAAAAATTGTCGGTTTTGAAGGCAACGACCTGCTTTTAGGTGAAGACGGCGCGGACGAAATTTACGGCAACGAAGACAATGACACGATTTTTGGGGGCATTGACACCGATATTGTTTACGGAGACGAGGGCAACGATATCGTATTTGCAGGCAAACAGAATGACTGGATTGCCGGCGACTTAGGCTCTGACACCCTGTTTGGAGATCGAGGTGCGGATACGATTCTCGGAGACACCGGGCAGAACAACTCCCAGAACCCTGACGATGCTCGCGATTTGATTTTTGGAGGCGAGGGTGCAGACCTCATTAACGGCAACGAGGGCGACGATACCATCCATACCGGCAAAGGTGACGATATTGCCCTTGGAGGTAAAGAAAATGACCTGATTTGGGGCGAACTCGGCTCCGATACATTGTTTGGTGGCCTCGGCTCCGACAGCTTGTTTGGGGGCATCGCCGACCAAAGGGCCAGCGACTCCCAGGGACGCGACTTGCTGTACGGAGGCTTCGGTAACGACTTCCTCAACGGCCAACAAGGCAACGATACGCTGGTTGCAGGCAAAGATAACGATCGCGCTTACGGAGGTAAAGGCAATGACATCATCTACGGTCAATTAGGCTCCGATACCCTCTACGGCGGCCAAGGAGCCGATACTCTGCTCGGCGACAGTGGCAGTTCCCAGTCCATTGGGGATCTCGGCGAACAAGACTTAATCTTTGCCGACAGCGGCAACGACATCATCGGCGGCGGGCACGGTAATGATACCGTGCAAGCAGGTAAAGGCAATGATTGTGTTTGGGGTGGCAAAGATAATGACCTGATTTGGGGCGAACTCGGCTCTGATACCCTTGTTGGCGACAGCGGCGACGACACCATGTACGGCGGTGCTCGAAGTCGAGCTAATGATGTTGGCGGTCAGGACTTGCTCTTTGGCGGCATCGGTGCTGATGTGCTGTTCGGCGATGAGGGTGACGATACTATCAGTGGTGGTCAAGACAACGACTTGATTTACGGTGGTAAAGCTAACGACCTCATACACGGAGATCAGGGCGACGACTTGATTTACGGCGGTGACGGCAGCGATGAACTCTGCGGTGGCGAGGGCAACGATACCATCTATGGCGATCGTGCTGATAACCGGGGTGTCTCGGTGGGCGCAAACGACCAGCAAGACTGCATCAACGGCGGTGATGGCGATGACTTGCTTTACGGCAACGAAGGCCAAGATACTATCAACGGAGATGCTGGCAGCGATACCCTGATTGGGGGTAAAGATAACGACCTGCTCAATGGCGGCGCTGGAGACGATTGGTTGTTTGGCGACTTGGGCGACGATACTTTAATTGGAGGTATTGGTAGCGATCGATTTGTGTTGAATGGTGAGGGCGGCACTGATACTGTGATTAACTTCGAGGTAGGCGTCGATAAGTTTGTTTTGAGCGGTGGGGTGAGTTTCCAGCAGTTGCAATTTAGCGCCACTCCCAACGGTACGTTGCTGCGAGTAGCAGGAACGGATCGCGTTTTAGCGAATCTGGTTGGGGTTAACGGGGCGATCGGCTCCTCGGATTTCCTACCAAATCTCTCTGAGCTCTAGAATTGGCGGCGAAAGTCTCCTGTTCTGACGAACAAAACGCCGCAGCAGATCAGAACTTCTGTGGCGTTCCTCACCCTACTCAATCCGGGTTAGAAACTTTGTAGCACTCGGCCCTTGACATCGCTCTTACACTTGTCTTTCGTCCCTCTCTAAGAGACTAAAGAATAAAGGCGTATAGAAACCGGATTTGGTATAACTTTGTATCGCGGTTTTCAGGTGACCCAAGGTACACAAGGGCTGGTAGTTCAAGTTTTTACTACAAACCAATTTTATTGGGGTTGTGCGATCGGACTTAATAGGAAACTAATCTCCTATAGCCTTTCTCAGAAAGATGAGGTATGATGTTACTGACACTCACTCGTGAGGGTCAAACAGAGAAGATAAGATCAAATGAACTATAATTACATGGTTGAGTAAAGCCACGCGAAAGGGATACCACACATAATAGCATTTTTTTGAAAGCACACGATGCTTGACTCACAACACGTTTACTTGTACCAAACTTCATACATTGTTAAAAATGAAAGCTTATTCGATTGATTTTAGGCAAAAAATCCTTGATACTTATCATACTGAACCCATTTCACAAAAAGCAATAGCTAAGCGTTTTTCTGTAGCCCTGAGTTTTGTACAAAAATTGCTTAAACAATATCGTGAAACAAAAAACATTACTCCGAGAACTGACCGATGTGGAGTCAAAGGCAAACTGAATGCGGAGCAACTACTCATCTTGGCGGAATTGATTGAAGGAAATAATGATGCAACTCTTGAAGAACTCCGTTATTTACTTTATGGGAGAATTGGATTTTCTGTTAGTAGAGCAACAATAGGAAGAATGATAAAACTCTTAGACATTACTGTCAAAAAAAACTCTCTTCCCTTCAGGGAAAGGGACAGAGCGAGTTCAAATCCTGCGATGTGAGTTCTGGAAAACAATTAAAGAGATTAGTTTGAAAGACTTAATATTCATTGACGAATCGGGAGTTAATTTGGCAATGGTTAGGTTATATGCTAGGTATGCAAAAAGGTGAAAGAGCCAAGGGGTCAAAACCAACTAAACGTGGCAAAAATGTCTCAATAATTGGAGCAATGTCAGTCAATGAGATTTTGACATCGGTTAATCTAAGAGGCGGAACTGATGCAATTACATTTGAAGCTTTTATTATCAGAAAACTTGTGCCAAAACTCTGGAAAGGTGCTTGTGTAGTGATGGATAATTGTCCCATTCACTTGGGAGAAGAAGTGAAAAAAGCGATCGAAAAAACAGGGGCAAAATTAATATACTTATCACCTTATTCACCAGATTTTTCACCAATTGAAAATCTGTGGTCAAAACTTAAAATCATTCTCCGTTCTATCAAGACTACTAATTATCAAGAATTAGGAAAAGCCATAGATTTTGCGTTCGGACAAGTTACATCGTCAAATATTTTTAACTGGTTTACACACTGCTGTTATTGTACCTCATCTTTTTGAGAAAGGCTATAGATAACTAAAGGACTTACGCAGGCACGCTATATGTAGCTTGCCTGTGCTTGTGCAATCGCTACTAATTGATCTGTTACTCAAAATTTGTTCGGGATGGATAGAGAGGTGCGATCGTACAAGCACAAGTTAACATTGAGCGAGCTCCGCAGCATGAAAGGCTGACGAAAAGGCTGATCGTATTGCACAATTGACTCGTTAGAAGGCGATTCCTGCTAAAATACTTGTTCCACATCTGAACCCTGGTCTAAATGTTATTTAGCTATGTATATTCTTGCTGGGGGGGGTGACAAAGAGGCCTAGGAGATAGACCCCATCAGGGTTGCAGCCCGCATACCTTGTTGATAAAAGCGACGTTTATTTGGAGTTAACTTTATTAACTGTTCCACCACATCAGAATATTGTTCGAGATAATTAACCCACTTTTCTCCATCTAAGCCAACACCAAATGTACTCCGTCTTCGATATCTTTTTTTAGGTTCTTGACGCCGACATACATATTTTTCTACCTGCTTTTTCCGAAGAGATGTGCCTTCAAATATTGCCGAACTGTAGGCGAGTGTCATGAGCAGAATTATGTTAATAAGTCGATTTTCTTTTAAGCTAGTTCCTTCCAGATCGTAGCCTCCTGTTTTACAATCTCTAAACATTTCTTCAATGCCCATCCGTTGCTTGTAAGCATCGATAGCTGCCGATAATGAACCTAAATCTGTGAGAATAAACCATGCTTCATCAACCTTCCAGGCTCCATAGTTTCTTTTCCACTTACAAGCAACATCAAATCCAGTGGGACGCCCGTGTTTTCCTAACTCTTTTACCTTGAAAATATAAAGAGGTTCCTGCTACTATTCCTAATTCATCTAACCGCTGCCAAACTAAATGTTCTATTTCGATACAATGATTCCTCTTTATTCTTAAGCAAAAAGACACACCCTTTTCCTTCAGCCAGTTTCCTAAATCGACCGAACAAAATTCACGATCTCCTAAAACGATGACTTTATATTCTGAAAACAATGGTAAAACTTGCTGTAGATTTGTAGTTTGTTCCTCGAAGTTGCTGCTGCCCAATTTCGGCAACAATGACCAGTACAATGGAATTGCTCTTCGCTCCCAGATTAAGCTAACCATGAACAGATTAATACAGCCCCATTGACTGCGATCAATTGCGATTGATAAGCGAGTACCAACACGGCAATAAGTGGTCAACCAATAAGTAATTAATGGGAACCAAATTAATTCGATTGTTAAGTTCTGTAAATCTAAAAATCTTTGTAATTTACGTCGCCGACTTTCGGCTGTAATTAGACAGGGAAATACTCGGGAGAGCCGCTCTAATCTCACTTGTTTTTCTGATTGCATCAAGGATAGCAAAATTGTCATCACCAAAAACTGAGATGGCGTCAGGTGTTTTTGTAAATGAGTCTGGTAGAATCTTGGTATCATTATTTTTTTGGATAGGCAAGCGTGTAACAACTCTGCTGCCTATCTTTTTTTACCACAAGTTGGCTCAATCCTTACTAAATATGGGTTTGGGGCGGGTCGTCACCCCCCCAGATATTCTTGCCAATATTTACTGACCAGTCAAACCTACTACACTTTAACCAATTTAGCCGAACATTTAGAATAATTTAGCCATCATACTATCAACCGTTACTTAAAAAAATCAAAATTAACACCCAACCTATTGTGGCACAACCTGAAAGGAGAGCTCAAAGAATATGCTGAGGCATCCCTAGTTTTTGATGACGAGCGTATTAGACCAAAAATACGATCAAAATATCGAATTTGTCTGCCGTCAATATAGTGGAATAGAACACAGACTATTACCAGGAATAGAATTGATAAATTGTATATATTAACCAAGAAAGCGGTGGATTTTGGGTAATAACTTACCGGATTTACTACCCTTGTGATGACGGTAAAAGCCAGCTATAACACGTTGCCGATATGCTAGATGATTTGGTCAAAAGCAAACATATCTCTTTCGCCCAAGTGCTTATGGATAGCTGGTATACCTCCGGTAAAACTGATGGCAAAAATTGACATTTTGCGAAATATTTACTATTTCCCATTGAAAAATAATCGTTTAGTAGATGACACCGGAGGAGTACCCGAGTCTAAATAAATCACTTGAAAAAATGGAGTGTATATCACAAGAAATCCAGTCAGGTAAACTCATAAAAATTCGTAAGTTCCCGGCACAGAAAAAAGTCAAGCTTTTTGGTGTTACTGTTTCTACCAACAGCACGGAATATATAGCAACCAATGACTTAAATTAAGGTGACACAACCGATATCAAAAAAGTTGGTAGAACTTTGGACAGTTGAAGAATTCCATCGCGATTTCAAAGAATTCATCGGCATATAAGCTGGTCAATATCGCCAAGCCGTGAAGCAAATAAATCATATTATCTGTGCACTTTTAGTGTGAATCTTTTCACAAAAACAGCACATTTAATAGCAAAAATAATATAGTACATAAAGTAGTAATTATTGTTACGTTACCTCAAACAACAACTTGAAAACCACTATATGTTGCCTCCTCCTTTAACAGAAAAATCGGTATTTTTTTGAGAATTGAAATTCTTAATTTCATGACGATCGCTCACATATTTTTCCGAGCGTTCGGAATTTTTATACCCTATATTATATAGCGTGCATACGTAAGTTCTGAGGGACTCACGATCGCGGAGCGCGACAGTTGATGCAGTAACAAAGCCCGTGTCCGATAATTGTCGAGACCGTGAGCGAGCACGCTGGCGAGCAAGAGTTCGTTTATGTTTCCAGTCGCTCACGCTCGCGTCGAACTCACGTTAATCAAGTTAATTGTTGATAGCCGATCTGATCTGGTGCTGCTCACATGGTGGGTGAAGCGGCTGTAGAGATTATTAAATGTCTGGCTTTATCCCCCCGCTTAAGGGCAACCAATAAACATTTCGATGAAGCAATCGGCTTCATCCTTTAGTTACCGAAGAGTTTGTCACTCGGCCTTAATTCTACCCCTCTACTTCTTCCTTTTGATAGAGTAAACGGGCTAAAATATGGCTTTAATAGAAAGTATTATTGCACTGCTTCTAGGAGATTCTCAAATGAAGAGTGGGGAGTAGGTGAAGAATAGGGATAGATAATCTGACGGTACTTGTGGGGTATATGTCGCGTCAGCTTACCCAATAGTATTTCTTTCTATTCTTTAGGGAACTCCCTTGAAGTGGAAATAAAAGCGATAAGAACACCATTCAAGAAGATTTGAAAAAATGAGGGAATAAAAAAGATGGACAACATGAACAGGGAAAATATGGGACAGCGTTACTGTGCCCTGATTATCGGAATCCTCTTCGCGGTTATAGGTCTGGCTGGATTTGTACCTGGTCTTGTTTCACTGCCACCTACAGGTGCGGCTATCCCGGTTGATACATCTCCTAACATCTATTCGGCGGGATTTGGCTATCTATTCGGGCTATTCCCAACCAATCTCTTGCATAACATCGTACACATAGTAGTTGGCAGCGTGGGGATTGTTGCGTATACCAGTTCCGGTGGTGCGCGTCTATACAATCGGGGTTTTGCGATCGCCTATGCCTTAATCGCAATCATGGGATTGCTGCCTGTGGCTCAGACAACGTTCGGCTTAATGCCGATTTTCGGCATTAATGTTTGGTTCAACGCCCTAACAGCCACCGTCGCTGGCTACTTTGGGTTTGTCCAACCCACACAAACAATGCCACAGATGAACACGTCGCCCAGATCTTAAGAGAGGACTGATACCGTCTTACTGCGGGATGAGTGTATGCTCATTCCCGTAGTGGGATAGTTTTTGGATTGAAAAAATGCGGTAGAGTTTCCTGAATTTATTCGTGGAGCTCTTTTAATAAGAGCTTAGAAAAAATCCTCTTCCAATCTATAGCTCTAGATAGAAAGCAAGGAAAAGTGTAGCCGTTACTTTGTTTAAGTAGAGGAAGCAAATAAACCTACAATAATAGTCTCTCTACAGTTCTGTTTGTTTAACAAGTTTTTGAGTTGATTTAACGTTGATTTAACAATACTCCGGACAGTTTTTAAAGAGGGATACGATCGCTTTTGCAGCAGAGAAGTGAAAAAAGTGAGTGCAATCTGAACCCACAATCAACAGAAAAAAAGGCACTCTTTTCGGTTAAGCTATAAAAACACACAAGCTCAACAGATTGCCTTATGAAAATCATTGAATCCATCTTACAACAAATGCCAGGGATTAGTCAACCCCAAAAGAAGTTTTTAATCACTTTATTCTCAACTATCTTGCTGGCTTATGGCAAGGTCAACTTCACAAATCTCAGTCGTTATAGTTGTTTGAGCGAAAAAACCTACCGTCGTCACTTTCTCAAAAGCTTTAATTTTCCACAATTTAATCAATATTTCCTCGAACAAGCTTTAAATCCTGAACACACAGTCATTGCTGTTATTGATTGTTCTTTTTTAAGAAAAAGTGGCAAAAAAACTGACGGCAAGGCTTATTTTTATAATGGTGTAGCTGGTAAATCGGAACAGGGATTGGAAATTTCTGTGATTTCTATTGTCGAAATTGAGACTCGTTTATCTTATAGCTTAAGCGTGCAACAAACTCCATCACGTCCTCAAATAAAGCCAGGAAAAAAACTGCCACAAAAACCGAAGAATAGCTGCTCAAAAAAATCTCGCAAAAAACAGGAGTCTCAAAGCTCAACGCCTGACATCACAAGAGTTGATGATTATGCAAAACATCTAAAGAATACTCGTTGTTCCTTCCCAACTTCTGTACGTTATTTGGTGGCTGATGGCTATTATTATCGCTCTAAATTCTGGGATGCTGTGCGGGAGTTGAATTTAGACTTTATTGGCAAGCTAAGAGTTGATGCTAACCTACGCTATCTCTATACAGGTGAACAAAATAAACTGGGAGCACCTCGCAAATATGATGGTAAGGTTAACTGCCAAGATCTGAGTCGTCTTAAGTTTGTTAAACAAATTAAACCGGGAGTTTCATTATATACATTAGTAGAAGGCGAGTTGTTGTTTAAATTGCCAAATTAGCTTGGCTTGTATTTCTGAGGTTCAAGCCAATGGGAAAATCAAAAATACTTTATTATTTAGCACTGATATTCATCTACCACCTGAGCAAATTGTTGAATATTATCAGGCTCGTTTTCAAATCGAATTTATTTTTCGTGATCCTAAACAATTTACGGGATTGTCTGATTGTCAAGCTCGTCATTTACCACGGCTTGATTTTCATTTTAATGCCAGTCTGATTGCCTTAAATCTAGCCAAATATGAACTCTCTAGTTGTCATTCATCTGCCAAATCTTTTGTGTTTTCTATGGCTTCTTATAAACGTCTGGAATTCAATAAGCATCTACTTTCTACCTTTATTGATAAGTTAGATTTAGACCCGGATTTGATTTTAAATCACCCTAACCTTCCTTCAGTCTTGTCTTATGGTACTCTGGCTGCTTAAAAACTGTCCGAACTATTGATTTAAGCTTTTATCCCCATCGCTAGCCCATCAAAGCACAGCAATATTAGGTAAGAAGTCCAAATATTTTATCACATCAAAGAGCTGGAATTCAATGCGCGGGTGTTCGAGCCCGATCCACGCTTTGCTAGGTTGATCCTAGAACAGTTCGGTGAAGCTAATAGCGAACTCAAAGTGGCAGTGCAGTATTTTACTCAGGCATTAGCCGCCCGCAAGCCGTACCTCGACAAGTACGACATGGTGATAGATATTGCGACTGTAGTTTACCATTTAATCCACTCCTTTAGGTAGAAGCATAGGTTAATTAATAGGGAATGGGTGGGGAAAAAAAGTCGGTAAATTCTAGTAGTCGAAGACTTTCTAGTAAGATGCTTAAAATGACTATGTTTCTCTCCAGAGATGGGGCTGATTGAGCCGGAAAATGTCTAAGGGGAAGGCGAGTGTTTTTTTGATTGACAATTAAGATTTGGTAGGCCTCTAGTAGAACATTCAAAGGATTGTCACGGTCGGTTCTCATAAACAGCAAGTTGTAGCTTCATACCCTAGTTATTCCCCAGGAAAGATTGGCTCAAAAAGGAAGACGAATAACATAGAGAAATATAGAGAGTCAACGGATTCAGACGCAATTTTTATGAGGAATATGAGCGAAAATATTTACGGCAATCTTAAAGGATTACAACCGAGTCACATCAAACAATTACAGCAGCTTTCCGAGCAGCGGCAGCCAAGCGATCGCCCGATCGCCCTCGAATTTGCTCAGAAGCTAGCAGCCATTAGTACAGAAATTCATCAGCCAGTATGCAGCTACATCAATCGACGCGGGCAGGTAGTCCGAGTCGGGGTAGGTACGCCGCAACAGACTCAAATTCCGCCACAAGAGCTGCCTCAACAGGGCGCTGGACACTTGAGTGGAATCCGTTGCGTTGCCACTCAACTCAAAGGAGAGGCACCTGATCCTGCAGCACTGATGGCAATGGCACGGCAACGCTTAGATGCTTTGGTGGTGTTAATCCCCAACAGCAATGGAACCCAAAGAGGAGATGACAGCCCTACTGGCTATGTCAAAGAAGCTTATCTAGCTCACCTGGTACCCGATTTAGACACGCCTTGCCTCGTTTCTCCTCCCCTCAGTCTGGATGACCTGACTGAGCAAGACTTCGACGACTTAGTTGATGGATGGGAAAGGGAGTTTGAAGAAGCAGGCTTTGAAACATCTCAATTGCCAGCAATTGAGACTAAGGGCGATCGCGTTCTGCTGGTTGGGTTAATGACCGAGGATCTTACTGCCCAACGGTTTCAAGATGGACTAGACGAACTCGTCCGGTTAGTTGAGAGTGCGGGAGGACAGGTACTGGAGACGGTGCACCAAAAGCGATCGCATCCCCATCCTCAAACTGTGGTCGGTCAAGGAAAAGTAGAAGAAATTGCGCTGTTGGCTCATCAGCTTGGAGCCAATCTCATTGTCTTTGACCGAGATATCTCTCCCTCTCAAGCGCGAAACTTGGAAAACCAGATTGGGATCGAAGTAGTAGACCGGACTCAAGTCATTCTCGATATCTTCGCTCAACGTGCTCAATCGCAGGCCGGTAAATTGCAAGTGGAACTGGCGCAATTGGAGTATATGCTACCTCGGCTTCGGGGTCGAGGTGAGGCGATGTCAAGACTAGGGGCTGGAATTGGGACGCGAGGCCCTGGTGAAACCAAACTAGAGACTGAGCGACGAGTCATTCAGCGACGAATCGCGCAACTCCAGGAATCCGTGAACCAACTACAGGCACATCGCGCCCGCTTACGGCAACAACGACAGCAGCAAGAAGTCCCCTCTATTGCATTGGTAGGTTATACGAATGCGGGTAAATCCACCCTGTTAAATGTGTTGACTCATGCCGAAGTTTACACAGCCGATCGCCTGTTTGCCACCCTCGACCCGACGACGCGAAAGATTGTCATTAAAGATCCGCAAACCCAGGAACGGCGATCGGTTCTTCTGACAGACACGGTTGGATTTATTCACGAACTCCCGCCACCGCTAATGGATGCGTTCCGAGCCACGCTAGAGGAAGTTACTGAGGCAGATGCCCTGCTTCATGTCGTCGATCTTTCCCATCCAGCTTGGCAAAGCCATATCCGTTCAGTGATGGACGTGTTAGAAGAAATGCCTGCTCTTCCAGGGAAAGCTTTGATTGCCTTTAATAAGATGGATCGGGTCGATAGCGAAACTCTAGCTTTAGCCCAGCAAGAATATCCCGAAGCTGTATTTATTTCAGCCACTCAAAGCTTGGGTTTAGATACTTTAAGGCAGCGATTGCTACAATTTATGGACGACGGCGTTTTATCTCCAGCACTTGTAGAACAGTAGAAGGGAGCGATCGTGTTGACTATAAATTTGAATTTCCTCATGCGACTATTAAGCTGTTGTGCATCTAAATCGCATATTTAATCCCTCTTTTGTCACTTTGGGGAGAGTATAAGACGCTCGCAGCCCAACCAAATCCATAACTACTCCTTCATTAAGAAGAGTCCGAAACTCATTCAACTAATGGATTAATTTGCACAACTCTAGTCCCAAAATTGTCAGCTTGAACCCTTCTAAGCAGCGACGAATTAAACAATAAAAAATGTACGGTTGAATAATTTAAAATAAATTATTCACCGTTCTTTTTTATGTTTGAGCACTCTAGCACCAACTATGTTGCTGAAATTGGAGAATTAACTGAGATGAAGGAGTCAATTTATTGCTTGAATTTCGAGCTAACTCATCATCGTCATCGAAATAGTTGGCGTGAATACTTACTAATAAGTAAACAGTCAAAATAATTTCCCACCACCCTTCTCTGCTTGGATAATCCCTGCGACAATAATCGACCCATCCTAACTCGTTCTTGACTTGCTTAAAGCCATACTCAATTCAATTTGTAAAACTATAAAGTAGAGCAATTTTTAGGTGAATATTCCCTCAAGGGTAGCCATAATATACCAACCAACTGTTTTCACCAGTTGGATCGGTAGTATCACATGAAGGTAATTGGGTAGTATCTCAGCCGATGGCGTTTCCCCAAAATAATTTTTCTCAGAAATCGGGGATCGGCTTGACGATGCGATAGCTGCTTTTGGTTCGGCCTCGTAAAAAATGTTGAACGCACCCAAAAATAATTAGATACCGGGAGCATCTCACTTTTGCAGCCAAGCCCAAAATTGGAGCCAGGAGCCAGGAGTCAGGAGTCAGGAGGAAAGAGTCAGAAGGAAGGAGGAAGAAGGAAGGAGCCAGAATAAGTGTTTTTACAAATATGAGATGCTCCCTAGATACCATACAAAAAATCTCCCGATTTCCCCTACTTTATATTTCGGAAAAAAGCGACGAAACAACCGTCACATCTTAGATGCTCTGATGACTATTCTAACATTTTAAGAATGGTTAATAAACTCTTTTATGAATTATTTTGGAACTATTTTAAGGAGCGAGCAGTTACATTTTCGGTGGCTGTCGGCGTCTTATACTGTCCCCAAAGTGACAAAAGAGGGCTCGTGAGAGCAAACGCGAGCTCCTTTCTTTTTTCGGCACACTAGATGTATGTATGGTGCCTGCGTAAGTCCTGAACTAAATACTTCTTTCCTAGATAACTAAATACTTCTTCTTTCTACGTCGCAATTCCCTATTACCAATTCTCTTGATTCACGCTCCGGAAGTCACAGATACACGGATAGCTGTTTTTTCCTTTTTCACGGCGAAGCCCCAATTCTCCACGATCCATTCCAATACTTAGCTTAAGATAGCGAAATCTGCTTGCGTAAAAATAGCCGACGCGGCTGGCCCAACAGCCAACCAGTCCAATTCCAATCCACCTGTTGCAAGCGATAGCCGGCCTGATAGTACAACTGTCGCGCCGCGTGATTATTTTCCAGAACGTGGAGGTAAATCTCAGAAAATCCCCATTCTCTGGCTGTTTCCTCGCAGTTGCTGAGCAATTGTTGAGCAACGCCCTGTCGTCGGTAGTCCGGGTGAACGGCTAAATTCGACAAATAAGGATAGTCAGAACTCGGTATTTGCCAAGGAAAGCGAGAACGCAGAGCCATTTCTACTGTTCCTGCCATGCGCTGAGTTCGGTGCGATCGATAATTCTGCGTTCCCTCCTCCTGCGAGACTAGCTCAGCAACCAGACAAATGTAATGTTCTGCCTTAGAACGTAGTCGATTTTTTAAATCTTCGTAAATGCCCAAACGCAACACTGGATACACCCATTCTACAAACCCCTCGCGGGAGTGAAAGCTCATGGCTAAAATATCAGCTAGCTGCGTTAAGTCGTTGGGCGCAGCCACCCGGATCGAAAAACCAGAAAGTCCGGGAGTTTGTTGTTGGTGAGATGGTGAGGAAAAAAATGAAGGATTCACAATGCCAGGCCACTATATTGATTTTTTTACGCGGGTTTCTAAGCTGCCCTTTTAGAACGTTCACTGATGTTATACTGATCTTATAACGTAACTTATAGGCAGAGTTTATTAGCCAGATTAAATTACATTTTTTTGTGTTTGACTTTAAGTAGTATTTGAGGGAAATGGAAAAGTTTTAGCATTTAATACTCTAGTTATGAAAAAATAAAACTCATCCCATAATACTAGATTTATGGCTCAGCTATTTGGCTTTTAAATTGAAGCTTGATCGCGGGCTTTCGACCAGCGTCACAAGAGTTGAAGTAAACAGTAGCTTACAAATTAAATGCGCGACAGCTTAGCGGGCAAGGTATTAAAAACAATCACAAAGGTTTTTTAACGTCAGGTTCCCGGAATCCTACCGCTCTCTGCTTACGGAAATACCCGATCGAATATAATTTATCCGTCAAGCGGTAGTTGAAAAACTCCACGACTGACCAGACTAACACCGGGTACGATCGCGCGTCGGATGTTCACCGCCGCCTCCCGACCTGACACCCCAGCTTTCAGCAGTTCTGGGCTATCCATCGCCCGTCCCCGATCGAACCGGCCTTACCTGTTGAGCTAGGGGGTACTTTCCCAACTTCCAATTTAAATTTGGATGCCTGGAAACAGTCTGCAGGGGTTTTCTCCGTCGGTTCGATACTCTGCTGCGCGCGAGCGAGACCTTCAAAACCTCGATCGAGCTGATTGACCCTGCCCAAAAACCGATACAAGCCACCGACACTCGTCGGGGACAGATCAAAATTTTAGACCCTAGTTCAAGCTCCGCGATTCATCTGTGGAGTAAATCTAAAATCTAAAATCTAAAATCTAAAATCGACTGATCGGTTTCCACAGAGTACATCCCTAGCTAAGATTAACAGATGGATGCTCGAGCTTGCGGTGTTTAGCCACAGTAATTGGCCTGGGCGTTGGTCTGCAGGAGGCAAAAAAAATGCCGAGATCGGGGAAAAAAGTGCAAGTCTAACTAAAATGGTACAGCAATTGCGCCACCCCCACAGACACCTCTGTGGTCTGTCAGCCACCCCCGAATATCACTCAAGGGCTCGGCGCCGGATTGTGGTCGGTATCCTTGGCTGACTGTTAAAGTTGCTGGTACTTGTAGGAAAAAACACAGGCGAAGAGGTTGGTTGTCTATTGTATCTTGCTGCGGGCAGCTTTCACATACCAAATAAAACAGTCCCAGGAGCCAGGATCAAACATAAATTTTGCAAGTCAACTCACACTCAGGACGGTTATTCCTATGTATTCTGAGATATTCAGACGGCAGTTAAAATCGCCAGATTTGTGTTTGCTCTCCTGCTGCCTAAAGGTAAGGGGTGAAAGAAAATTATCGGGAGACGAGTTTATGTGAATATTATTAAATAATAAAATTGGGGTGCACGACAGATAACTGTGGCTCAGAAGAATTCCGAATTGAAAACCCAGACCTCAAAAATCAAGGTTGATGCTTGCCTTGCACACTCACAACAACTTCATATCCACGAATTATTGTGATACCATTTTCCCAAAATAATGGCACTCTAGGCAAAATCCCAACCCTTATGTCATCAGTCATTCGCAATCGAAAATCAAAAATCGAAAATCGAAAATGGTATGACTTCAGCAATTTAAATCGGCGAATTCTTCCTTTGATCAGACTTATTAAATCGAACAGCCCCGGGGCACAGGAGAACGGTGCATGAATTCCCAAGAAAATCCTAAGCTAAAAATTCTGATCGTCGATGACGAACCGGATAACCTCGACTTGCTTTACCGCACCTTTCATCGAGACTACAAAGTGCTCAGAGCCGAATCTGGCCCGGCTGCTCTCGAAATTTTGGCAAAAGAGGGAGAAGTTGCGGTGATTATCTCTGACCAGCGAATGCCAAAAATGAGCGGTACGGAGTTTCTCAGCCTGACGGCGGCTCAGTACCCCGACGTGATCCGAATTATTTTAACTGGCTATACGGATGTTGAAGATTTAGTTGAAGCTATTAATGCGGGCAAAGTATTCAAATACGTTACCAAGCCTTGGGATGCTCAAGAGCTGATAAATCTTGTCAGTCAAGCTGTTGAGACTCACAATCTTCTGAAAACGCGCACCAATGAACTGCGCCGTGCTTTGAGCCAAGAATCGCTGCTTTATGCCGTTACCAATACTATCCGATCGGCTCCCAATTACCAGCAAATGCTGCAAAGAATTGTGGAAACTGTCGGGCAGATGTTTGAGGTGAGTTGCTGTCTGCTGCGGCCGTTCCAAGACGGCCGGGTGGCTGATGAGTGGTTCGTTTACCAGAAGGCAGAAACTCAAGGGTTGGGGGGCGATGAGGAAGCGATGCCCGGAGATGCTTCTGCTGCGGAACTCTCCCCGGATTTGCTGCCGGATTTGGTTTGGGAAACTTTGGATGTGGAGGTGATTCAAGATGCCCAAACTGACGATCGAGTTTTACACTCGGATAATCAACAGCGACAGCAGGCTTACGAAGCTGCGAATATTCGATCGAGCTTGATCGTACCGCTGTTTTACAAAATCGAACTGATGGCAGTCTTGGCGCTGCACCAGTTTGATCAACCGCGCCAGTGGCAAGACCACGAGGTACAGTTGGTAATTACGGTGGCAGACCAAGCGGCTTTGGCGCTTTCTCAAGCCCGGGCTTACGAACAGGTGCGGGCGCTGGCCAAGCGCGAGGCATTAGTCAATACTATTACTACGGCAATTCGATCGAGTCTCGATCCCCAAAATATTTTTGCAGCCATTACTCAACAACTCGGCCAAGCTTTGCAAGTTGACGGCTGCGCCCTATCTCTGTGGACTGAAGATGATGAATACGTCCAATGCGTGGGGCTATACGACACAGATAGAGATACCGTGGCTGTAGAACAGGGTTTTATTGACAATCCAGAGGTAGTTGCGAACTCTCTGGGCTACGACACGGCTTCTAACGATGCTGCTGAGAACACTCGCGCCTGGGTTTTTGCCCATCCTTCTTTGCCACAGTCTTTGGTGCCGATTCGGGGCAATCCGGTGTTGCTGCAAGTTATGGTATCAAAAGAGCCGGTGGCGATCGAAGATCTTGAGGAACACCCGGAGTTAAATGTTACAGAACTGCAAGTTCGATCGCCAGCCCGCGCCTTGTTAGTCGTTCCCTTACTCTCAGAAGGCAAAATCATCGGCAGCATTTCCCTGCGCCAAAATCGCAGCATCCGCCGCTGGAACATCTCAGATATTGACCTGGCTCAAATAGTCGCGACTCAAGCGGCTCTAGCGGTTCAGCAGTCGCGCCTCTACCAGACTACCAGACAGCAGGCAGAAAGGCTTCTGGAAGCCGATCGGCTCAAAACCGAATTTTTCCAAAATATCTCCCACGAGTTCCGCACCCCTCTAACTCTAACTATCGGCCCTCTAGAATCAGCTTGCAGGCGCCACGAAGACTTGCCCTACGAACAAGCCGTAATCGCTTTGCGTAATTCCCGCCGCCTCCTGCGCTTGGTAAATCAACTGCTGGACTTGCAGCGGCTCGATGCCGGACGGATGCAGCCGAGTTTTCGCCCCTGCGATTTAGTCGGTTTCTGTTACTCTACCGCAGAGTCGTTCCGCGCTTACTGTGAGAAAAAAGGACTGCAGTTAATTACCCAACTGCAAGAATGTCCTTTACTTTATTTGGATCTGGAAAGATTTGACAAAGTTATTTACAACCTGCTATCAAATGCTGTTAAATTCACCCCAGAAGGCGGAACTATCACCCTGAAAGTTGAATCGGCCGGCTCTCACTGCTTGTTGCAAGTAAAAGACACGGGTATCGGCATTCGCACCGAACAAATTCCCTATTTATTCGAGCGCTTTCACCAAGCCGAAGGTTCTGCTAGCCGTTCCTACGAAGGCAGCGGTTTAGGTTTGGCACTTGTCAAAGAATTGGTCGAACTCCACGGCGGTCAAATTTCAGTTGAGTCAGTTTACGGCGAAGGTACTACTTTTACCGTTTGGCTGCACTTCGGTTCGACTCACTTGCCCCCGGAACAGGTACTAGAAATACCTGCGGAGTTTCACTCATCCAAAGCTGCGGTGGAACTGGCAGATGTGGAGGCAGATTTGTCGGAAAATGAGGCAGAGAATCATAATTTTGAGGCGCTCGAACCGATTCGATCAGAAACAGCAGTGGGAACTGTTTTGGTGGTTGACGACAATCCTGATTTGCGCTTTTATGTGTCGTCAATTCTGCGAGATTCCGGTTTTGCAGTTTTGCTGGCGCGCAACGGAGAAGAAGGATTTGCCGTGGCTAAAAAACGTCGCCCTAATTTAATTATAACGGATTTGATGATGCCTTTGGTCTCGGGTTTGGATTTGATTAAGATGATTCGAGAGGATGAGGAATTGCAGGGAACTCCGGCAATTTTGCTGACTGCTAAAGCCGACGAAGATACTCGAATTGAAGGAGTAGAACGGGGTGCGGATGCTTATTTGTCTAAGCCTTTTAACGATCGAGAATTGTTGGCGGAAGTGCGGAATTTGATCGCCCTCAAACAAAACGAGCGGCGAGTGCAGCAGTTGAACAGTTATTTAACTGAGTCGGTGTTACGCCGATTTTTGCCGCCGGCGATGGTGAAGGCCGCTGCGGCTGGAGATTTGGCATTGGATTTGCGCCCGGAACCGCGATTGATTACTATTTTGTTTAGCGATATTGTCGGTTTTACTCAAATGGCAAATACGCTGCGCTCGCGCCGGGTAGCTGAGCTGTTGAATGAATATTTGGCGGCAATGACTAAGGCTATTTTTGACAGTGGCGGTACGGTGGACAAGTTTGTTGGAGATGCGGTAATGGCTTTCTTTGGCGCGCCGGAGGAACTAACGCCTAACGAGCAAGTACGCCGCGCTCTCGCTGCTGCAAGGCAAATGGTGCTATCTCTGAAGGAGCTTAACAAGGGCTGGTTGGAGCAGGGAATTGTTGGGGAAAATGGGGTGCCTCCGGTGCGGTTTCGCTGCGGAATTCACCAGGGTACTGCGGTGGTGGGGATGTTTGGCGGCCCCGATCGATCGGATTATACTGCGATCGGGCCGAGCGTGAATATTGCCGCCCGCTTGCAAGAGGTGACGGAACCAAACACCGTGCTAATTTCGGCGGCGGTGGCAGATTATGTTGAGGAAAATCGCATTGTTAAATATAAGCCTTTGAAACTAAAGGGAATTGATGAAACGGTATTGACTTTTTTACTAAATTGTGATTAGTCATGATAAGTATTATATGTTGATATTCCACGCACAATTTCGGGAACAACCTATTCCTAAATAAGTAGATGAGTCGCCAAATATGTATGTAGTCCAAAGCGATTGTCACTCCGTGAAAGAATGCTTAGAAGCGATATTTTAGGAAAACAATCGCCAGATTTATGATAGTTGGCCAGTCTGTGATATACCAAAGTTTATTGGCACCTACCTAATGGCCGTACACAACGTGTTAAATTTAACTTTAATCACGCTAGTTAATGTTTTTTTACATAAACATAATTTTTTCCGCCTACCTACTTAAGCGCGTGGCTCTGCGCTCCGGCTGGGGAGTCCATTGTTTAATCTTTAATATTTAATCGACTCACCAAAGTTCCAGCTTCCAAATGGCGGCTGGGGAGTCAACTCTAAAATCTAAAATCTAAAATCTAAAATCTAACAGTGACTAACATTCCTGGCTTGAATCTATCAAAAGAGGGAACTTTTTTAACCGCTCGTCGCTGGATAACCTCTATCTAGAGAACGGTTACGCCGATCGCTCTGATCGAGTAAAAATAGAATGTCATATCTTGCTTTGTATTCTATGAAACTGAATTATTTTACGAAACGGCTTTCGACTTTAGGGCGCTTGATGGCTGCAACTGTGCTTTGCGTGTCAGCAATGGCGTTTGTTTGGTCTGGTGCGTTCTTCTCTAACACCGCAGCAATGGCTTCTCCTGCTGTAAACTCGATGGCAGCAACAGAAGATGCGGGCGATGTGGTTCAAGAAAAAGCCAGCAAAGATGCTGGACGAGCCAAGAACTTCATCCGAGATACAGAAGAGAAGGTTAAGGAAACTGCCAAGACAAATGCTAGTAAAGTCGATCGCTCATCGGAGGATGGTAGTGTAGTAGAGCGCAAAGCTAAGAAAGATGCGGCCACAATTGAGAAAAGAGCATCGGAAGATTCAGCTCGGACTCAGAAAGCAGTAGATAATACCAAGAATGCTGTCGAGAGCGCTGTTGACAGCATCAAGGGTGTTTTTAGCAATTAGAAAATAAATAAGTAGGTAAGTGCAAAGCCCTTGTCTACTTAAGTAAGCGGGCATGAATAAACTGATGTGCGGGGCGGGTTTTGACCTGAAATAAGTTGGATAGCAAGAGTTAATTGCACTCACCCGCCCACCATATCTTATGGTTTTGTCGTTCTTGTCTGCTTACTTGAAACTGAAAAATTGATGTAGCTTAAGCAGAATCTCTAGAGGGTTTGTAGAACCGACGCCAAACCCTGCTTTAAAATTGCCGCAAAAAGCGCAAGTCGCTAGCATAAACCCGGCGAATATCGTCGATTTCATAAAGTACCATTGCGAACCGCTCGACCCCAAAACCGGCCGCAAACCCAGTATATTTTTCTGGGTCTAAACCGACTCCTTTAAGAACATTCGGATCGACAGTTCCGCAACCCAATACTTCCAGCCATTTGCCGTTCCACTGCAAATCTACTTCCGCAGAAGGTTCGGTAAAGGGAAAGTAACTCGTGCGGAAACGAATCGGCAAATCTTGCCCGAACATTTGCCGCAAAAACTCTTTAATTGTACCTTTCAAGTCAGTAAATGTTAGACCTTCACCAATTGCTAAAAGTTCAATTTGGTGGAAAACTGCGGCGTGAGTAGCATCAACAGTATCGCGACGGTAAACGCGGCCGGGAGAGACAATCCGAATCGGCGGTTTGTGCTGTTCCATGTAGCGAATTTGCACTGAGGATGTCTGAGTCCGCAGCAAGTCGCCACCTGGCAAGTAAAATGTATCTTGCATATCCCGCGCTGGGTGGTCTGGCGGTGTGTTCAGCGCCTCGAAGTTGTAATAATCTGTTTCCATTTCCGGGCCGTTGGCGACGGTGTAGCCGAGGCCGACAAAGATATCGAGAGCGCGGTCTATGACTGCGTTTAATGGGTGCACACGGCCTTGGGGGCGAAAAATCCCCGGCATGGTGACATCGATGGTTTCTGAGGCTAATTTGGCTCCAATTTGGGCGGTTTGGAGGGCAGCGCGCTTGTCTTCTAAATCGGCTTGCAGGGCTTCTTTGACTGTATTGGCGATCGCACCTACTTTGGGTCGCTGGTCTGGCGACAGTTTGCCCATCATGCCTAAAATTTGAGAGAGTTGGCCTTTTTTGCCGAGATAGCCGACGCGCAACTGTTCGAGTTGTTCGAGGGTATTGGCAGTGGCGATCGCACTTTTGGACTCTTGACCGAGGGTTTCTAGTTGAGTTTCAATGTCGCTTAGCTGGACAGTCATTTTGATTTTTGATTTTTGATTTTTGATTTTTGATTGATGGCAGTTTTGGGCCAAGTTGAGTTTAGCGCAATTTTGGCTCTTCAGCTTGTTGATTTTAGATTTTAGATTTTAGATTTTAGATTGATGGCAGTTTTGGGCCAAGTCGAGTTTAGGGCAATTTTGGCTCTTCAGCTTGTTGATTTTAGATTTTAGATTGATGGCAGTTTTGGGCCAAGTTGAGTTTAGGGCAATTTTGGCTCGACAGTCTGGTTGATTTTAGATTTTAGATTTTAGGTTTTAGCTTTTCGGCAGTTAGGGATAATTTGTAATAGGTAATTCGATGTTAGAGCGATCGCCCTAGTTAAATCTAGTTTAGTATTGTTATAAGGCCTCTAAAAATTTCAATGAAACTTTTAATTAGCAACGACGACGGCATCTTTGCACAAGGCATCCGTAGCCTGGCCAACGCTCTCGCTGCTGCTGGCCACGACGTGAGCGTAGTTTGTCCCGACAGAGAGCGCTCCGCTACCGGCCACGGCCTTACCCTGCACCAACCCATCCGCGCCGAAATTGTCGAATCTATTTTTGATCCCGCAGTTCAAGCTTGGGCCTGTTCGGGTACTCCCGCCGACTGCGTGAAACTTGCTTTGTGGGCTTTACTTGACAAACCGCCGGATTTTGTTCTTTCCGGTATCAACCACGGGCCCAATTTAGGCACGGATATCATCTGTTCGGGTACGGTTTCGGCAGCAATGGAAGGAATTATGGAAGGCATTCCCAGTATTGCTTTCAGCCTCGCCAGCTTTACTTCGCAGGAATTTGGGCCGGCGGTGGATTTCGCTGTCACCTTGCTGGCACAGTTGGAAAAACAGCCAATGGCGAAACCGATGCTGTTGAATGTCAACATACCGGCAGTCACACAAGCAGAAATTACCGGAGTTGCGATCGCCCGTCAAGGCATTCGCCGCTATTTCGACATATTTCAAAAGCGCACCGATCCGCGCGGCAAAACTTATTATTGGCTGGCTGGCGAATTGTTAGAAGATGTAGAAGAAGCCCCCGATTCGGCGGTGCCGCATGATATTCCTACTGACGTACAAGCTATTCGCGACAACAGAATAACCGTAACTCCTTTGCAATATAATCTCACCTGTGCTCCAGACTTGCACTCGTTGCGGGATTGGCAATTTGAAGGTTTTCCCAAGCAGTGAGCTCCAATCGACCCGATCGGAGCGGTAAACTAGGAATTAAGGAAAAGTGCCTCTCAAGGTCTATACCTTAGGCGTTAACGCAGGCTCCCAATTACTTGTTAGTTTTTTTTAGTCAAGAAAAACCGTTATGAACGCTCCCACCTATAACACTCATTCTGTCACTTGCCCGATCTGCAACCGTTCTAGCGTCGTAGGCCCTGTCGGGATGGTCAGTGGACTATTCACTTGTCCCCACTGCCATTCTCATATGGTAATTAGCTGGAGCGGTCATTTTGTGCGCGATCCTTTTAGTCTCAAACAACTGACGGTGGGAAAGATGCTCAGGCGCGAGAGCAGACCGTTAGCTCGCCTTCAGCGGGACTTTGGGCTCGGTAAGCCTTTTCCGCTGATTGCAATTTTGGGCAGTGTGGTCTTTTTCGGGTGTGCGCTAGCGGCTACGGAACAATCGCTACCCCGACAGAATTCACTTCAAGGAATTGTAGAGTGGGTGAGCGGAACTGGTAATTCCCAAGATGTCTCACGTTAACATTTCTTAAAAGAAATTGTGACAGATACTGCGTGCAAATATCTATTTCTTTAGGTAGAAATCACACTATTTTAGCAATTGCATCCATCTTGAGCTGCGCGTTAAGTTGATACCTATAGCGCCCAGGTTTATGAAGTAGGGACACGGCCTAGGGTAATTCCCTAGGGCGGGGATAGAGCGATAGGCTGGTGTCCTTGATAAACCTGGGATACGCTGTATAGCAGTTCTCAAGAAGGTGAGGTAGGCCCTATGCCCTATACCCTATGCGCTAGGCCCTTGATCCGAGAGCACTTCCTGTTACTCAGAAAGGCTATATCACCTCGCTCAATTTAGAAACTCAGCAATTTTTCTAACTGCTGCTTCCAAAATTGCTGGCGACTCGACTAAGGCAAATCGCACGTAGCCTTCTCCTGATTTCCCGAAACCGGCACCGGGGGAAGCTGCGACTCCTGTACTCTGCACTAGCTGAGTGCAAAATTTCACGGAATCTTGGGCCCAAGGTTCTGGCAGTTTCGCCCAGACGTACATGGTGGCGGGGGGTACGGGTACTTGCCAGCCGATGCCCTGTAGCGCGTTTACAAAGGCATCCCGCCGTTTTCTGAAGGTTTCTACGCTGGTTCTGACGGTATCTTGAGGGCCGGTTAATGCGGAGATCGCTCCGTTCAAAATCCCTCGGTATTGGTTGAAGTCCACTGCGGCTTTTACCTGTCGCAGCGCTGCAATTAGTTCGGAATTGCCGATCGCATATCCGACTCGAAAACCTCCCATACTGTAGGATTTGGATAGTGTAAAAAACTCGATCGCCACACTCTTATCTCTATCGGCCTGAAAAATTGACGGCGCCATCAATTTTCGATATTCTTCCTCGTTACCAGACTCTGCCTCTATGAGAGAATTGCGATCGTCAAACACCAAATCCACATAAGGGAAATCGTGAACTAACACCAGTCCATGTTCTCGACAAAAAGCCACAGCTTTCTCAAAAAAAGCAACCGGGGCGATCGCAGTTGTAGGATTGTGAGGATAGCTCAAAACCATCATCTTCGACTGAGCCAACACTGCTGTCGGAATATCTTCAAATATCGGCAAAAACGCATTTTCTGCTAATAGCGGCATCGGATAAATTTGACCGCCCGCCAAATGCACACCGCCCGCGTGGGAAGGATATCCCGGATCGAGCAACAAAGCAAAATCCCCAGGGTTGAGTACAGCTAAAGGCATATGCGCCGTGCCTTCTTGGGAACCAATTAACGGCAGCACTTCTGTTTCTGGATTGACTGCAATCCCAAATTTTTGCTCGTACCAAATAGCTGCTGCTTCCCGAAAATCTCTTGTGCCGTTAAATAGCAAATAGCCGTGAGTGCTGGTGTCGGACAGAGAATGGGCGATCGCCTCTGTAATGTGAGCAGCCGCCGGCAAATCCGAAGAACCCAGAGACAAGTCAATCACATTCTGCCCCGCTGCTCTAGCTTGAGCTTTTGCCCGATCCATATCGGCAAATACATTAAATTGCAGTGGATCTAAACGTTTAGCAAATTGCATATTTTCTGTATGTTTTGGGCTTTTTAAGGAATATTTTTATATTAACTAAATTATTTTTTAAATTGCATTTTTATGGGGTTTGTGATTTTTTTGACTAACCGCAGAGAGCGCCGATGGCGCCGAGTCAAAGAGGAATATCGAGGATAAAAGAGAGATATTAAAAAAACTTTGCGATTGCTATAGTTGTGAGTTGGGAGTTGGAAACTCCCGAATCATTTCCAAACTTTATAAGTGAGCGTCGAGCAAACCGATTAAAGTTTGTTTACTAATAGCTCCTTCGTGAGAAAGCACTACTTCGGCATTTTTAAACAGCCTGAGAGCTGGGACTCCTTCTACTTTATACTGCTTGACAGTATTAGGATTGGGGTCAATTTCCATTTTAACCACTTTCAGCCGATCGCTGTAGTTGGCCGCCACCCAGTCTACCGAAGGCGCGATCAGTTTGCAAGGCCCGCACCAAGTAGCCCAAAAATAGGCAAGCACTGGTTGCTCAGCTTTCAGGACTTCTGTTTCAAATTTTTCGTCGTTAATGACAATTACACTGTTGCTCATGGTTCTGCGATTATTTTTTCTATTTATTTCTAAAGCACCGGCGGGCGTGAAACTTGTACCAACTGAGAAGACAGGCCCAAAAAACTGTTACTAATTTTAAAACATTCTGCGAATTATTGAGTGCGAACTCAGGACTGGGGACTGATGGCTAATTCTGTATGGCGTTTAATTCCACTGTTGTCGGCGTCTGGTAGCGTGCAGATGGCGATCGACCAATGGCTACTGGAACAGCATCTAGCGGGCAAACATCCGCCAACTCTGCGATTTTACACTTGGCAACCGGCGGCGATTTCCTTGGGCTACCACCAGCGCAGGTGGCCGGAGTTTTGGCAGCATTTGTCTTGGCAGGGAATCCCTGTGGAGTTGGTGAGGAGGCCCAGCGGCGGGCGCGCCGTACTTCACCAAGGGGATTTAACTTATGCAGTTGTGGCCTCGGGATTTGGAAGCAGCCGTATGAAAGCTTATCAGACTATTTGCGAGTTTTTGATTGAGGGTTGGAGGGCGATGGGTTTGGATTTGCAATACGGGGAAGCTGGAAGGGGTTATATTCACAATCCGAATTGTTTTGGTACTGCGACGGGTGCAGATTTAGTTACACTTGATGGCTGCAAGTTAATTGGTAGCGCGCAATTGCGACGGGGTGATGCTATTTTGCAGCACGGTTCGATGCGTTTGCAGCCAGATGTTTGTTTGTTTTCTCAAGTTTTTGGGGAGCAATTAATTCCTGTGCAATTACCTCTATCTGAAGGAGGAGATGATTTGATTGCAACTGTAATTGATGTTTTGAGTGCGGCTGCTTGTCGCTATTTTGAAATTGATTTGGAGGTGCAGCCGCTTTCGGATCAGGAATGGCAGGATATTTTGGAATTAACAAGTAATAAGCTGTTTCACATTTAACCTGCATATTTGGGAGCCGGCTTTCCGCGCGCCTTTTGGGAACAGCCAAGATGGCCGTTCCACAAGAGATTTATGGAATAATTATTGTGGGTCAAAAAGTCGGCAGCCTTTTCGGAACAGCCAAGATGGCCGTTCCACAATAAAATTTCTTTGTTGTGGAACGGTCATCTTGGCTGTTAGTGATACCAGTTAAAAATTTGTACACTTATTTTTATTAAAACTCTTGTGGGCCGTTGCTCCGACGCCAAAAAAGTTAAATTTAAATGCAGTAAAGCTTATGGCTGTGGCTTAGTTTGAACGATCGGCTCTTTGGCAATTTCGCCCAATTTCACAGAATCCAGCAAGCTTTCCCAGTCAGCCTTGAACGTTGTATCATTAGGCTGATCACGGCGGGCGGCAGCTAAAGTGCTGAGGGCATCTTGCCAAATCCCATTTTGAGCATAAATAAAGGTTTTCTGGCGCGGATCTGCCTGATCTAATTGACGGCGGATATCTGCACTGAGTTCAACACGCCGTACAGTACCGATTTCGATCTGATCTGCCGATCGGTCTTGAGAGTCGCAAATCACTGTAAAATTCCAAGTGTAACTTTTGCCTACTTCCAAGGGCAGCACCTTTTGGTTAGCGGGGATACTAACGCCGATCACCCCTGATAAATTGCTAATTGTGAGATCCTGTTTATAAATCTGGTTGCCGCTTGGATCTTTTAGGATAAATTCGGCTGATTCCGCCTCTGTTGGAGGCAAGTAGAAAAAGAACGTTGGATAGTCGGAAACAGTCCGTCCCATCTTATTTGTAGGCACTAAGGCTGTGAGACCTAGCTGACTAATGCTCGCGCAGCCACCGCGCACAGGGCGTCCCGGTTGAGTGGGGGGCCGCTCATCTATATCTTCAGTAGGCTGAATGAAGCGCGGCCCTCCCGGTATAGGGTTGGGTGGGCGGTCAGGTGTGTTTATTATCGGCTGCCCCACAACTGCCAATTGAGAAATGTTAAGTGTAGCTATCAATACTATTGAGCCAACTGATATCAGATTGATGAGAAACTTAGTAATTGTTTTCATATTAACTCCATGAATTTGTAGGGAGAGAGTCTCTCTTTTTATTTCTTTTTCCTTCCCAAAATCCGGTAGACATTAACTTTTTGTTCCCTACCTCTTAACGGTAAAGGTCCCCAAGATTCTACCTCAAATTTGTTCGCCAGATGCAGAAAGGTTTCTTCTGCAATCAATATCCGGCAAGTGCCCTCTTGCCGATGCTTTTCGCAGCTTTCCAGGCGAGAGGCAATATTTACGCTGTCGCCGATCACTCCATATTCTAAACGGGTTGTGCCTCCCAGACTACCCACCATAACAGGCCCTGTAAAGATGCCTACTCGCATTTTTGCGACCGGTAAACCGCGCGCAAGCCAATTTTGATTCATTTCTGGCAAGCGGGAACTGATGGCTAAAGCACAAGATACGGCAAGGCGAGCATCTTCGGCAATTTCTTCGGGAGTGGTGCGGGGAATGGGTACGCCAAATACTGCCAGCATTCCATCTCCGGTAAATTTATTAATCACGCCTTGATGTGCTTGGACTTCTTGAGCCATTGCTGATAAATACTCATTTAACCAACTCATTACCACTTCTGGTGGTAGTTTTTCGGAGATTGTACTAAAACCCTGCAAGTCGGTGAGGATGATGGTAGCAGTAACTTTTTGCCCTGGCAATAACCCTGATTCGAGCAGATGGACGCGCTCTTTCCACAGCGCATTTGCGATCGCCGGTGAAGTTTGTTGTCCTAATAATTTCATCACAATCCCTTGCTGTTGCCTCGACTGCTCGTATTTATAGGTAACTGCGACTCCTGCGGTGATTAAAAGTCCCATAGCTGGAGCGATTAAAGGTATCCACCCCTGTTGCATGAAGAGGAAAAAGGTGAATCCGAATAATGAGCCGCAAGCTACAATCGCGATCGCGATCAAATTTAGGGATTTTTCTAGCCGCCAAGCTAAACAGCCACCCACTGCACTCCACACAGCGATCCAGAGAATTTCGTGCCATTCGTCCCAATACCAAAATAGCCCTTTGCCGTCTAACACTGCACTGAGAATGTGGCTGGTGGCCGTTGCGTGAATTAATACCCCAGGCGTCGGGATATTACCGTTTTTAGTAGCGCTGTAAGGGGTAGAAAAAATATCTTTTACAGTTGGGGCTGTAACGCCAATTAAGACTATTTTACCTTTTACCAATTTGGGGTCAACTTTGCCTTGCAAAACTTGAGTTATTGTCACGGTTTCTGCTATATTTTTAGCAGAACGGTAATTGAGCAATATTTGATAGCCTTGGGCAGGAATGTTCTGATAACCTCCTGAGTTTGAGCGCAACTTTGAAAATACTATTTTATTTACCAGGAATTCATTGTTTTTTGTACCTTTAGATTCTATTTTTCGGCTATCCAAATATGCAAAAGCTAGCCTGGAGGGAAATGAATAAAACGTTTTCTTACCATCGCCAATAGAAATTACATTGCGACGCACTATACCATCTGGATCGAGATACAAATCGTTAAATCCTACCCGCCGGTCGGGTATGTTGGGAGGTGGCTGCACTCGATCGTACTTTGAGGTGCCGATGAAGGTAATGGGAAATACTTTGGGGTTTTTCAGTTGAGTTGCTAATTCTGCATTCCCCGGTTCGTAGGGAATATCACGAATTATATCAATGCCAATAGCTGTGGGTTCTAGACGCGCTATTTCTGCGAGCGCTTTTGCTAAAACGCGATCGGAAAGTGGCCATTTTTCAATAGTATTAATATCTCGCTCTGTGACTTCAACTATCAGTAACCTGGGGTCAGGGCCTGGATCGGGCCGCAACTGCACCATGAGGTCGAAAGCATTTAATTCCAGTGGCTGCAACCCGCCTAAATGCCGCACTCCCAATAGAGTTCCGGTCACGACAATCCAGATAATAGCAAGAGGTTGCAAGTCAGGGAAGGGGAAGAAATAAGTTAAGTTTTTCCAACGTCCCTCCCCCAATTTATGATAAATTCTATTAAAGAATTTGGGCATAAAATTTAATGTTTGAACCCTGAGTGACAAAGTTGGCTACATCTTAACTTATCACTAATGCCCCTTACCGATGCCCAATTTTTAATTTTCCTGTGCTGTTTTGGCGATCGCACTTAACTGCAATCCCTGCGGATAGCTGTTTTCTTCTTTGCTGCGCTTGATGTCGGCGATTGAAATCTGGGGTTTGAGGTATTTTGCTAAAACTTTAACTACGTCGCCGCGATCGATCGTCCCTGCTACTGAACCAATGGGCGAGAGAACAATGATTCGCGGGAGTTGGCGGGCTTCCATGCTGTTAATTACTTCGGCGATGGATGCTTTTTCGGAGACTGTGGGGGTTTTTCCCAGGGGTTTCAAAATGTTGTGCAAAGTCTGAATTGGCCATTGACTGCGTTCTGTGAAGCGGATATCGTCGATCGACACTAACCCCAAATCCCGGCCGTTGGTCGCAGCAATGTAAAATGGAAACGGATTGACTTCTAACAAATAGCGATCGGCAAATTCTCGCAGAGTCAAATCTGCATCTACAACTCGAAACTCGCGGCTCATCGCATCGCGGGCTTTAATTTTAACCAAGGCTTCTTGCAGTGAAGTCAATCTGCTATAAGCAGTGGCATTGCGAATGGCAAATCCGCCGATCAGCGCAATCCACAAGCCGCCGTACTCGCGCGCTAAAAAGCATAAACTCAGACCCAAAGCAACACCCAGCCAACCTAAAACTTGTCCTGTTTTTGCCGCCCAGCGAACGCCTGCAAATCGAGAGCCTGTTATTTTCCAAATTGCTGCTTTTAAAACTTGTCCTCCGTCCAAAGGCAGACCGGGAATTAAGTTAAATAATCCCAAAACGAGATTGATTAGTGCTACCCTTTCGATGACAATTGCTAACAAACTTTTCGGCGGCAGAACTTGAGAACCCAAACCGAGGATTAAAAACAACGCAAAGCTGACTAGAGGGCCGGCAATGGCTACTTGAAAAGCTTGACCCGGAGTTTTTGATTCCGAGTCGATCGAAGCTACTCCGCCAAATAAAAATAAGGTAATAGAATTAACTTTAATGCCTTGCGATATCGCCGCCAAGCTGTGTCCGAGTTCGTGCAAGAGCACGGAAGCAAACAGTAGCAGAGCTATTGCTAACCCCGCACTCCAGGAGAGCGCAGGCCCCCACAGGCCGTAACTGCTGGCGTATTCGCGGGTTGCTAAGGCTAAAATTATAAACCACGAATAATCTATAACTAGGGGGATGCCAAATAAAGAGCCGATTCGCCAACCTGTCTGCATGAAGTTTCCTGGGAAAGGAGAGCAAGAAAGAGTTTCTATTATATCTTTTCTACCCCTTGCCTTTGCCTTTCCCCTGATTTTTACAGAACTCCGGCGCTACCCAAGCCCAAGATTACTCCGGCTCCGAGCAAGTGGCCGAAGCTGGCTGTGGCCAGCAATTCTGGTACGCCGAAGCCTTTGAACATTCCAGGGAGTGCAACGGGTAAAGCTGGGCCCTTGCCTCTGTTTCGCTTGTCTATGCCGTAGTAGCCGATCGTGATCGCCAGCAAATTACATAAAATCATTGTCAGTCCTACCATTGGCGACCACTCCGGTGTTGAAGGAGCGGTAGATTGTACGGCTAACAGCAAAGATGAGTTGATCACGTTCTTATCTCCTGATTTCATAGATATATTGATTTCCAAGATTATAAAAAGCGTTTTGCATTAAACTAAGATTTGTTTTAATAGTTAACAATTCGTTTATATTTTGATACAAATTCGCAAGGGAGGAGTCGGAGTGCGGGTAAAAATTTGCGGAATCACTAAATTAGACCAAGGAATTGCGATCGCCCGCTTGGGAGCCCAAGCTTTGGGGTTTATCTGTGTGCCGGCTTCCCCGCGCTATGTCAGCCCAGAAACAATTCGCCTGATTGTCGAGCAGTTACCGGAAAATGTCGATCGCATCGGCGTTTTTGCAAACACCACAATAGAAAATATCTGTCAAGTAGCGGCAGAGTCAAATTTAAGCGGGGTGCAGTTGCATGGAGATGAAACAGCGGAATATTGCGATCGATTGCGGGAGTTTTTGCCGGGAATTGAAATTATCAAAGCCTTGAGAGTTAAGACTCCTGAAACTCTAGAGACGGCGGCTATTTACGCTGTTCGTGTCGATACTTTACTGCTCGATGCTTACCATCCCAATCAACTCGGCGGCACTGGCAAAACGATCGACTGGATGATGTTATCAGAGTTTAGACCCCAGTGTCCTTGGCTGCTGGCGGGCGGTTTAACACCTGATAATATTTTAAATGCAATTGATAGTGCGATCGGCAATAACTTCAGCGGTGTTGACCTTTCTAGCGGCGTAGAAATAGCGCCGGGAGATAAAGATTTGACAAAAGTTGCTCAGTTGTTTGCTAATTTAAGTCAACTTGCTAATCATTGATAATTGGCAATACCAAATTCGCGCTTTTTATCGGATTCATTCTTTAGTCAGTGTGAGCGAAGCCTGCCGTAGACTAGGCAGACTTCGTTTGTATAGTAGCGGTTTCAACCGCAGTTTATTGCGTTTATTGTTGTTTTATCGGCGGATCTCAAAAGTCCGTGAAGCGGAGCTATCCCGTTCCCCGCAGGAGTTCCCGTAGGGTAGGGAATCGCCCTCCGGGTCTTCGTATTCCAAAACCAACTCACTAACCGTAGCACCGGTGGGGCCACGGCGGCACCAACTAATCATTCCTTCCACAGCTTTTTTGGAGCCTTCAAAGACAGCCTCAACGCGCCCATCGGGGAGATTTCTTACCCAGCCGCCCAGGCCGAAATACTTTGCTTGATTCATCGTTGAATATCGGTATCCTACTCCTTGAACTAATCCCGAAACAAAAACGTGGACTCTGACGGGCGGGGGTGATTGGTTTTGCATAATAAACGGCTCAATTTACTGCTAACATCTGTTTGAAAATTTTAAGGATCAGTTTGATTATGTTAAATTTTAGTGCCATCGCGCTGCCGGGATTCCTGATACGCCGCATCACCCTGGCTTTTTCAACTATTCCCGATTTCACCGATTGGCTGGTTGCAGCTATGCTCGCGCTGGTTTACACTTCGATCGCTCTTTCCGTCGGTTTTTGGTCGGGATTTCTAAAAGTAGACGTGCAAACCTCTGGGCGTACAATTGTGGGAGTGCTTCTTGGCTGTTTGTTAAGTCCGGGCATCACCGAGGAATTATTGTTCCGGGTGTTAATGCTGCCGCACCCGTTCGAGAAGGCTTCTGGGTTAATGCTGTGGTTTTGGGGAGGCGCGAGTTTGGCGACTTTTGTAGTTTACCACCCGCTGAACGCGCTGACTTTTTACCCGGTTGGTCGATCGACCTTTATGAATCCAGTATTTTTGCTACTGGCGGCAATTTTGGGAGTTGCGTGTTCCCTCGCCTACCTGCAAAGCGGTTCTATCTGGCCTGCGGTGGCGGTTCACTGGCTTGCAGTGACAGGCTGGCTGTTGCTACTGGGCGGTTACAGGAGGCTCTATGGTTAAATGTAAAAAGTTAAGCATCACTATTTTGTCGGGAGGATCTCAGTTGTGGGTATCATAGGAGCGATCGTAGGTTTTTTGGCAGGGGTAGCAGTTGCTTACTGGTTAGTGGAAAAGCGCTTAAAGAAGCAAAAGCAAGAATACTTGCAGCAAACTCGCAGAATTAGTGAGGAAATAGAATTAGCTCAGATGTCTCGGGTGCAACAAGCTGTCGAATCTCAGAAGGGAGAACGGGAAAATCAGCTTAGAAAAGCTACTATCGAACACGAAAATTTACTCAGACAAGTTACTACCCAATACGAAAACCAGCTCAAACAAGTTGCGGCTCAATATGAAAATCAGCTCCAACAAGTTTTGGCAGAACGCGACAGGCAGGTCCAACCAGTTGCCAGCGTAGACGAGTACGAGCTGCGGCGACAAATCAGCGAGGAATTAGAAGCTGCTAACAATGCTAGGATGCAGCAAAATCTCCAATCTTTGCAAGCAGAACACGAACATCATTTACTCAAAGTTGCTGACGAATTGCATCTAAGTTATCAAGCTCAGATGGATCAACATTTGCAAAACCTGCAAGATGAACACGAAATTCGCTTGAGGCAAACTGCCGAGGAATATGAGAACCGAGAGGTTGAAATGCAGTTAAATATGGAGGCTTTGCAAGAGCAATACGAGAGTCAGTTGCAAGCGGCTCACGAGCAGTTGAGAAACCACGAAGCTCAGATGCAAGTTACTATCAGGTCTTTGCAAGAGCAGTACGAGAGTAATGTACAACCACAAGAAGTCCCCCAGCAGCAGTTCAGTCAGTTAAATTCAACAGAATTTGCCGAAGGTTTATCACAAGAAGAAGTTTTGCAGAAACTTTCAAGTGAGTTAAATCAAACAGAAGTTAAAGAAGAGTTAAATTACACAGATTTTTCGGAACCACAACCAATTGATTTACATCAACCCGAAGTCGAACCACAGCTTCCAATTGCCAGACAAGCACCAAGCTATTCCCTACCGCAGTTGATGGGATGTGTTCAAAGTCAGGACAAAGAAACCCGCAAGTTTGCAGCGTCTTCTTTAGGTAAAATGGCTGCTGCTAATGCTCTGAGAGCCGAAAGTCAGCGAGCAATAGAAACCTTGGGAAAATTAGCTCAAGATATTCACCCGGATGTGCGCGAAGCTGCTGTGGAAGCACTAGCAATGATTAAGTCGGAAAAAGTGATTCCGCTGCTACAAAAAGCTTTGCGAGATATAGATAGCGGTGTGGCTAAATCGGCAAGTGCTGCGCTCAATAAGTTTAAGTTTTATCCGCGCACTCCGCCGGCTAAGCCGAAAAATGTTGATCTGAAGAAACCAAAGCGTTAAGCATTTACGAGCATAAATAAATATAGCAATTCTCAATTGCCTACAACACAGTAGGGATACAACATTGTTGTGTCCTTACCGAGCTCCTATATTTCACTCAATTTCGATTACTACCACAAACTTTGGAGGTTGGGTTGAGCAAAGAAATCCAACTCAATTATTCGATCGACAACTAGCCCTATCCTTAGCAGAAATCACCGACAGGCCGCAAGCCCAGGCCGAGGGAGTCGCCTTTGGGAACTTCGTTGCTGACACTATCCTCCCCTCGTTGGTGACGAAACACACCCCTTGACATTGAAGTTGAGTATAAGGTTTAGACTGATCTCAGAGTTCACAAGGAGAAGTTTGAGATGGCAAAGCGTATAGTCGAAGTCTTTACGGCTGGGTGTCCTTTATGTGATGAAACCGTTAAGTTGGTGAGGGAGTTAGCCTGCCCGAACTGCGAGGTGCAGGTGTACGACCTGCGCGAGGGTTGTGCTAGTAATGATTGCCGTGAGAAAGCAAACCAGTACGGCATTCACCGCGTCCCTGCTGTTGTTGTAAATGGCAAGCTTGCTGAGTGCTGCTCCAACCAGACTCCAGTATCCCGCGAAGCACTTGTGGCGGCTGGCATTGGACAAGGATAGAGCAAGTATGGGGAAGGAAACTATCCTTCCCCATCACAGCAAAGGAGACGGTACGAAAGTGAAACAAGGCCTATTGATAGGTGAGTTGGGCAAGCAAGTAAATCTCCCCACTCAAACGATTCGCTATTACGAACGCTTGGGCTTACTCGACCCACCTGAGCGAACAGAGTCACAATATCGCATCTATTCCGCAGACGCTCTAGAGCGTCTGCGATTCATCCAGAAAGCCAAGCTATTCGGGCTTTCGCTCGATGAAATTAAACAGCTAATTGAAATGAGGGCTGGGGGGATTCCTCCCTGTGCCAGCCTCCAGACAATGGTGAAGAAACACCTCGATGAGTTGGACTGCCACATCCAGGAAATGCTGGCATTCCGTCACGAATTAGCCAATCGGTATGAGCAAATCTCTGCCTTCGTTTCAGACTCACCAGCTACAACTACTGAGGCGAGCTTTAACGGCAGAATCTGTGGATTGATTGAGCGAGAAAAAGAGGATGCAAGCTAGAATTCAACATTTATTGAAGTAAGATCGACTCTGGCTGGCTCGGAGAGGGTAGGAAAAAATGAAAGCACAAAGAAAGTGTCTAACTTGGACAAATTCTCCTTACAGTCACAGTTCTACAAGGTGAACTTAGAGTAAACCCGCACCCACACAGCCGATAACCCAGATTAACCTGATGTTCGATCGAATCCAAAAAATGTAGATTCGGATTTGTCGTGTTCGTGGAGGCGGGTTTATTATATTGTTGGTTTCTGAGATAGATGATTGGTGAAACCCACCCCTAAACTTAACTCCTGACTAATGACTACTGACTAATGAGTAATTTAAAATCGCTGCTTTGTACCGAGTATAAATTTGAGGTCGCCGGAGTCGCTAACACCCACATCTAAGCGAATTAATCCAAAGCGCGATCGCACCCTCACGCCCACCCCAACACCCGCCCCAGTCCCCGGTTTGTCCCTGACTACGGCCGGTTTTCCGAGTACACTATCTCCCGTTCCCAAATCCGACGCAAAATCAACAAATATCACGCCGCCGACATCCTGGCCCACAGGAAACCGATATTCGCCGGAAGCTAAAAAATAACTCCGGCCGCTGCCAATATCCCCGGTATCGTAACCCCGCACGGAATTGCGGCCGCCGAGACGAAAAGCTTCTGTTGGTGGCAAATCCCCGATTACCGTCCCCGCTTGCAGGTTAAAAGCCAGCATTTCGGGCAAGGCTTCGGACTCGCCGCGGCCGAGCAAAGTTACTGGTATATATTGTATATAATTTGCCAACAGGCGGTTGCTCACAATGTTTCCTCGCCCGAGAGGTATCGACTGCTCGGTACTGAGGCTGAGAATCGAGCCGCTGGTAGGGGTGAAGGGATTATCCCGCCGATCGAGCAGCGCACCCACAGAAACAGTGTATAACTCCTCAACGCCCGAGCCGCTGAATGTGAGAGGATTGCCGAGTTCATCGCGGCGGGCGATATTTAAGTTGCGATCGCGCGTACTGATGTTTGTATAATTCAGTCCCAAAGTCCCTCGCCAATCGCCCAAAGGTCGCGTAAATGCGAGATTTCCGCCCATCCGAATTTCCCGAACTCGGTTCCCGTTGGGCAAATCAATATCTTTGTTGAAAATTTCCGATGTTTTGCGATCGCGAAAACCTCTGACACTGTATCCCAAACGGTCTTCGCCTACAACGTAAGGACTGACAAACTCGATCTGGTACTCAATACCTCGGAGGCTGGGCACAAGTTCCACTGCTAGCCGCTGTGGAGCCCGGCCGAAAGTTCGATCGGTATACGAAAGAGGAACAGCAACGCCAATATCATCACTAAGAGTGGCACTTACGCTAAAAGATCGAGCCGATCGCTCTTGAACGTTGTAAATTACATTAACATCCGTGCCAACTTCTTCAATCGAAACCGTAACCTTGTCAAACAATCCCAATTGCTGCAACTGCTGCAAATCCGATCGCACAACTTCCCGGCTGTAGTTATCCCCCGCCTTGAGTTTGAGTTCGCCTCGGATAAAATCTTCCGAAATTCTGCCCTCAACCGGATTCCCTTTTTTATCAACAGCTTCGCCTCGGGAATTGACAAAGCGAATTTTCACATCAGCAACGTAAACGCCTTCAGCATTGCCGGCTTGACTGATTTGTAGAGTACCGCCTAGCTGTTGGGCGTTGCTGTTTACTGCTTCGGGAATTTCGGGGTTGGCCGCGATCGCCGCCGGAGTTTTTAACAGAGATGTAAAATCTTTATTGTGCCTGGACTTGAGAGATATCAATTCCGGTTGCACCGGAATGACTGTTGACTGTTGACTGTTGGCTGTTGACTGTTGACTCGGGGTGGAAAAACTGAATGGTTGAGTGTTAACTGTTGACTCGACTTTATTATTTTGATGCAACCGGAAACGATATGAGGGAGATTCCCTAGGGGATAGCTGCGCCGCGCGTACTTCTGGAGAAGTTGCGAGCTCATCGGATGCCGGCAAATCCCGCACAGTTGGGTTCACCTCATCCGATTGGTGACTATTTAAGACTGGAACCGATAACAAATGTCGCTTGTCATCGAGTCTAGATCCCCCTAAATCCCCCTTAATAAGGGGGACTTTGAGCATATTTCTTGTCCCCCCCTTATTAAGGGGGGTTAGGGGGGATCTAGACTTCGCTACAAACAACAGAGACAGTCGGTTTGACGTTAAGTTATCACCGATGACCTCATCCTCCTCCCTCTGTGCCCTTGTGGGACAGGCGTCTCGCCTGTCAATTTCTGCGGTTCCCTCTCTAAACTCCGCCTGAGTCGATGCGGCACTCGGATCAATCGCCCGCGCCGCCAATTCACCGCCTGCAGGCGCCGCCAAACTCAAAAATGCAATAATCGGAATTCGCATAAAAATAAAATTCAAGCACACCCAAGGCATATTACCCAAAACCCGGCCCCCTGCCTAATTAGCCGAAAAGAAACCCGGTATTTTTGAGGCTACCGGGTTTCTGGGATGCTGAAATTTGGGAAAGTTTCGATCGCGGGCGATCGTAAATTGGGGAAACCGAAAATTTGTTTAAAGAGTTTGTCGAGAAACTCGTTTCTCAAAATGAGCCTGAGTCTGCTGCAACAGTTGTTCGCGACTGTCCTTAGCGGTAGTAATGGTAGGGAGCAAGTTGCGAGCTTGTAACGTCATGTGAAGCTGTAGGTGTGCTACGTACTCACTGACATCTTCGCGAAGAGAGCAAGCCGGGTACTGTTTTAAAGTAGAGTTCAAAGTGTTCTCCTGCTTTGAGTTGGCAGTATTTTCTAATAATCATAGAGAATATCATGGTCTATTTCTAATTGTGTACTCCGTAATGAACTTTAACCTTTGGACTGCTCTTTTGTTACAATAGTTTACAAATGTACCTTACCTATCAGAAGTCGATCCCCATGCAGTCTCAAGCAGTTGTAGGACAAAAGCACACCTTAAGTACATTTGTCAATAGCACCACTCAAACAGCAGCCTACCTCGACATCGGGTGCGGCACACCCTTATTGATGCTGCACGGTTTCTTCGGAGAAAAGACTTGCTGGCTGCCATTAATTGAGTTATTGCAATCTCAGTTTCGGTGCATCAGTTTAGATATGTTAGGTTTTGGAGAATCCAGCAAACCAGAAATCCGCTATGACGTAGCTGTAGAAGTTGCTTTTGTGCGGCAAGTTGTAGAACAACTAAATATCGAACCCTGCTGCATTATCGGACATTCTTTTGGCGGTTGGGTAGCATCTGCATATTCTCTAAAATATCCTACTTCTGTGAGCAGTTTAGTATTAGCAGCACCAGCGGGAATTCGGGACGATAGTTTTTGTGGTCAATATGATGCTTTGCGGCCCCTGTTGTGGAAAACTCCAGCCGTGGATTGGGCCTTGCAGTTGGCAAAACCTTTTGCTAGTTTAGCTGGAAAAAGTGATAAATTGCAGCAAATTTCCGGGTGGCGACGCGAGTTAATGTCTCAACCAGTAGCAAGGTCATTTTTAATGAGCCGGATGCGGCCAGAAGACGCAGTTGATACAGTAGAAAAAGAAATTCACAAATTGCAAATTCCTACCTTAGTCATCGCAGCAGATAGTGACGAAACAATTCCTTTATGGCACTGTGAAACCTACGCTAATGAGATACCGGGGGCCGAGTTAGCAATTATTCCTAATGCTGCTCACGGGTTGCCACAAACTCAAGCTCAAGTTATGGCGAAGTTGATTTGTAAATTTTTGAATGATTAAGAAAAACGGTGCAAGAAGCCGACTCATAAAAATTGTGATAGACTACTAATTGAAAATTATTGTATTTTAGTATACTACTTTAGTAAGAAATACAGAATATATTGCTTAGTGTATTGTACAATGTTTTTTTATGGCTCTTAAATCTTGTGTCAGCAGGAGCTACAGACATTTAATTGAGTCGGGGGTATTACCAATGGCAGCACTGAGCAACTACTTTAATCTGGAAGAAATTACGACAGCCAGAAAAATTAGTGCTGCGGTAATTAATATCAGTGGCCGTCAGCGAATGCTTTCCCAACGCACGGCTTTTTTTTGCATGAGGTTAGTTTGCTCTCAGAATGGGGTAGAAAGAGCCAAACTGCGGGGGAATTTGTTAGAGGCGATCGAGCTTATGGAAAAATCGCACCGCGACTTAATTAATACTGACAGCCGCATCAACTTAGTGAGTCCCCCTTCAGCCACCGTCAAGGCACTGTATTTTGAGGCGCCACTGTATCTAGACAAACAAGTCCGCCAATATATCGATCGAATAAAAGCATTGCTGCAAGTTCCCGATGCCGAACTCATGCTGGAAAATCCCCATCTGCTGTACATTATCGAAGCAGCGGGCGGCGAATTGCTAGAAGCTTTCGATGCCGTGGTGAGTCAATACCAGCAAGAAAGCGAAATCGAACAATTTGAAATCGACCTTAAACAGGTTGAACTTTATCAAGAAAGTTGTGCTGCTACCGCGAAAGCAGAAGCTCAAGCGGCCGAGATCGATCGCGCACTTTGCGAACTAAAACAAACTCAAGCTCAACTCCTCCACAGCGAAAAAATGTCTTCGCTGGGGGCGCTAATGGCTAGTATCGTCCACGAAATTAATAACCCAGTTAGTTTTATTTACGGCAACTTGAGCCATGCCGCAATTTATACTCAAGATTTGTTGCACCTGCTGTGTCTCTATCAAAAATGCTATCCCAATCCCTGTCCCGACATCACAGCGAAAGTCGAAGAGATAGATCTTGGTTTTCTAGTTGAAGACTTGCCTAAAGTTATCTCTTCCATGCAAATGGGTTCTAATCGCATTCGCGAAATTGTCAAATCTATGGGCAACTTTTCGCGAACCGATAACAGTAACATGACCATGTGCGATTTGCACGACAGCATTGACAGCACCGTGTTAATTTTGCGAAACCGTCTCAATTCTCAAATAGACCGTCGCGACATTCAAGTAGTTAAAAATTATGGAAAGTTGCCTCCTGTAGAGTGTTATTCAGGACAGCTAAATCAAGTATTTATGAATCTAATTACCAACGCGATCGATGCTTTGGACGAGGTATCACAAAATCAGCCCTATGCTGCGCTAAAAATTTCGATCACCACAGAATTAGCAGGGCCAGAGCGCGTGAGAGTGCGGATTGCTGACACGGGAACCGGAATGACACCACAGATAAAAGAGCGAATGTTCGAGCAGTTTTTCACCACCAAAAAAATTGGTAAAGGTACTGGTTTAGGATTGTCTATTGTCTACAAAATCTTAGTAGAAAATCACCGAGGCTCGCTTCGGTGCGAGTCGGAGCCCGGCAAGGGAACCGAGTTTATCATTGAACTCCCGATCCACCAAACTTAAGCAATTTACTAATCATCCAATTTTCTTTATGTTAACTGTGTGTGGCACGGGCGTCCCGCCTGTGTTAACTGTGCCACGGGCGTCCCGCCTGTGTTAACTGTGTGGGGCACGGGCGTCCCGCCTGTGTTAACTGTGTGTGGCACGGGCGTCCCGCCTGTGTTAACTTTAATTAAAATTTACAGATACCCTATGCTAATTCGAGCTTCAAAGTTGGCAACAGCTTTTCTAAATTTCTGAGAGATTTCTGTTGCCAAGGAATATCATTTGAACCCAATACCACAAGTTGAATCGTTTTCTTTTTCCGGATACTAATAACAAATTTAGACAGCATACTGATACCAGAACTGTTAACAAATTCCAATTGTTGTAGGTTCAAGGTAATAGTAGGAGGTTCCCCATTAGCGACCTCATCTAACAATTCGACTATTGGTGCATACTCTGGAGGGCCGCTCAGGCTGAGTTCGCCTTGGAAAGTGACTGTGACTGATTCTGGATCGTAGTGAATGCTGTAATCTTCACCTTTAATTTCTTGAATGGCCATTGTGATTTTGTTTCCTGACTAAAATATTGCGATCGCACAAGAGAGTAAATATTGAAACGCTAGAAACTAGACCTTAATTTGAACTACAGTCGTAACAATGATGGTATCACTATCTTGCCAGCGATCGAATTTCCAACCTATCTTAGCTGAATAGTCATTAATCATCGTCAGCAATCCCAATCCCGATGTGTCACTTTCCGATTCCGCATTCTTTTCAAGCTGCTGCAAATAAAGTTCATTAGGATCGGCAGCCATAATTTCTTCAATAAACTCCTTCAGCTTATTTGCCCCTTGTGGATTGACACTATTACTGGCAAAAATTACCGCCGTCACATCTGTTTCACCAATAAAATGTATGCCAAACCTGACCTTGTAATTGGTATCATCGTTATTAAATTTTATCGCATTTTCTAACAGTTCGTTGGCTACGTAGCTCACAGCTCCCTTGCTTTCTTTTATCCGTTTCTCGCTGCTAGCATCCTCCTCATCCACCGGTAGAAAGCTAGACAAATAATCGGCTACAAAATGAGCAGAAAGCCGGTTGTTGCGCCAGCGCTGCTTGATGGGGCGAGAACTGGGGGTAAATGTAAGTTCTAGGGAGTCGTGTTCAGGAGGAAATTCTTCAATGAATTCTCCAAAAATTTGTGTCATTGTTTTTAAGCTTCCAGATGTCATGATTTCTCTCCCTCCAATTGATGTATTAATGTCACTTTTGGGTGAATTTCCACACGCCATTCCAGTTAGCAGGAATACTATTTTCTAACAGCGATTGGATTCGTTTTAGGTAAAGTTGACTGGGCTTGTCATCTGGATTTAGCGCCACTATCTGTTCAAAACAAACTAGGGCGTTAGCAAAATTTCCCTGACAATATTGTTGGAGTCCCTCCTCAAATATAGGCAAAGTTTGAATTTTGAGCGATCGCACTGGTTCTACTTCAACATCTAACACCTCACAAACTGTAATGGCTTCTTGTCTACCTTTGACAATAGCCCGATCCAAAAAACGGATATGATACTTTTGGGGTTGACTCAAACGTTGCACCACATCTCCAGAAATTAATAAAGATACGCCATAATACTTAGTCAAACCTTCCAGACGAGCGGTGAGATTGACATGATCAGAGAGCGCATCTGCTTGCATCCGATTTGCGTCTCCAATAATCCCAACCATCGTATCACCCACATGGATACCAATGCCAATCTTCAGCGGTATATCCCCATTTATTTTACGGCTTTGATTGTATTTCTGCAACTGCTCCAATTTCACAATTCCTGCCTGAATAGCATCATCAACGCCATCAGGAAAAACTGCCATGACTCCATCTCCAATATACTTGACAATAAAACCGTTGTGCTTACGAATTTCGGGACTAATTTGCTGTAAATAGTTATTGATGAAGTCAAAGTTTTCTTGAGGAGTCATTTGCTCCGCCATCGTGGTGGAGGAACGCATATCAGAAAACATAATTGCCATCTCTTTGCTCACGTGATCTCCAAGCTGGAAATCAACAATGCTCTGCTTGCCGAGAAATTGGAGAAATTCATCGGGAACAAAACGTCCGTAAGCCTGCAAAAGTTTCTCTAATTCTTGTTCCCGCGCTTTCACCGTTTGCACCATATGCGAGAATACCTGTGCCAGTTCTCCCAGCGCATCACTGCGCGCTGCCACTTCTGACAATATCTCGGGTTCAAAGCTGTTGTTTTTCACAGCAATAGCTGCATCTATAACCTTTTTTACCTGCTCGATGTAAGTCTGCATCTCTCGATTTTTATGACGGATCTGGTTTTCCAGATCCGTGGAGTGTTGGGTGATAATTTCTACTAAGGTTTCATAGCTATTTTTTTCATCTTCGACTTCCTCAAGTTTTTCGCTCAACTCCTGTAGCTGGGTATAGAGTTCTTCTGGAGATTTAGAGGGCGCTAACTTTATTTGTGGTTTCATAATTTATACTTCCGAATCTGGAAGCGCAAAATTGTTTGACTTCCTCGCTGTAAATTATTATAACTTACAGGCGCGGAACTCCAAATCCTGTTTCTGCTTCGATGCTGGACCACTAAATCCAAGATTCCTCGTAGAAAGCGGATTGACGACCGTCACTCATCAATTATGCACAATATTTCCCTGTTGCTTCAATACGAGCAAAGTAATATCATCAAATACCTTTTGTTCTCCAATAAAGTTTCGCAAATCATTGATGGTGGCTTCCTTGATTTGTTCGGCGCTCAAATGCCAGTTTTGAGAAACCACTTCACAGAGTCTTTCGATACCGTAGAATTTTTTGTGCATATTTCTAGCTTCGGGGATGCCGTCAGTATAAAGCACCACCCCGTCCCCAGGTTCTAAGTCTACTAAAACATGGCTAATCCAATCGGAAATATCCTCATCTAATGCGAGCGGAAATCCTAAATTTATGGTGTCTATCCGCTGGATTTGACCCCCTTTCCTGACCACAAGAGTTTCCTCGTGTTGACCGCTGATACTAATTGTGCGATCGGCGTAGTGGAGCAAAGCTAGTGTCATATTTTTGTCGGAGTTCATGCGCTGGACATTTTTATAAATAGTGCGGTTGAGGGTATCTAAAAAGCGCACCGGGTTGGATTCTTGCATTTCCTGAAGAGTGCGAACAGCCGCTTGAGTCATCACCATCAAAATGCCGCTTTCTAATCCGTGTCCGGTGACATCACCAATGCAAATCGTGACAACCCCGTTAGTACAAAGTACGTCGTAGTAATCACCGCCTACTTCCGAGGCTGGCTCCATAAATCCGGCAATATCTAAATCTTCAATGGCTGCAAGTTCAGCAGGTTTTGGCAGAATCAACTGCTGCATTTGTTTGAGCATATCGAGCTCGGAGCTCATGCGGAGGTTTTCCGCTTTCAGGCGCTGGTTGAGAGCAGCAATTTGTTTGGTGGCTGTAGCGAGTTCAGAGGTACGTTCTTTGACTTTATCTTCTAGCGTTTCAAAGGATTCTTGCAGTTGTCTCGCCATGCTGTTAAAGGAATTTGTTAATGTTTCTATTTCCCAAATTCGACTGGAATCAACGTTTTGGTTAAGAGCACCACCTGCTAGATATTCTGAAGCTTGAGCAATTTGCTTCAGGGGGCGAGTAATCCAGCTAGCGGTGAAAATACCCACTCCAACAGAGACAATGAGAGCCACAATACACAGCAAAATGGTCTGGCGAGTGTTAGCATAAATTTGCGCCATAAACTCCGCTTCAGGAACTACTACTACAATCAGCCAATTGAGACCGTACTTGTCAGTTAGCGGAGAAACTTGGATAAATTGCCGCTCACCGTTGAGCTTAAAGTCAAGTTGAATAGTTTGATGGATGTCTTCCAAACGCTTGAAGCGATCGAGCAGATAAACCACACTTTGACGCATCAATGGGTTGCTGCTTTCCTGTGCTTTGATTCGCTTTGTATTTGGGCCTGTTCCCACCGAAAGAGGCTGTTCTTTAACCGAGGTGGCTATTAACTCACCCTGGGGTTCAATGATAAATACTTGACCGGAATTACCCACCCTTAAGGTTTGTAGAAAGTGGCGAATTTGATCTAGTCCCATCTGGCAAGTCAGGACGCCAATTAGTTGGCCTTTGGGATCGTAATAGGGTAGACTCGCATTAATTTGCAGTGTACCGTAACCAAAATTAATATAAACTTCACTCCAAGCTGCCTGTTTCTTCTCAACAACAACTCTGTAAAAAGGGCGCGTGCGAACGTCATAATTGGGTGTGGTTTTGTCAATTGTTGTGGGGTTTCCATCAGCGTCAAGGTTGTAATATATCAAGTCGCCACCCCCGGGAATCAGTTGCTGGGCAAGCTGAGGTTGTTCAAGTCGAACCAGCCGATTTACCCAACCCACACGCAGGTACTGACCTTTTTCGTTGGCAATTCCCGCGTAACCGATCGATTTAAATTGCAGAACTTGTTTCCAAAAATAGGGTCGAGCTTGCTCTAAATCGTCAAAGTTCAACACCCCCAAAGGTACAGCATCCTGATTGATCTGATTCACCAGTGGCGGAGCTTCCAGATAGGTTTGGACACGTTCGTAAACTCTCGCACTCACTTCCTGCCGCAACTGACTAACAATATCGTTGACTATCTGCTCTCCGTTTCTGTAAGAGAGATAGCCAACGCAGCCAACAGCAGCCAAAATTTGGAGAACAAAGGGCACTACCAAGACATTGCGGAGACGGAATTTGCCCGATCTGGAGACGATCGCAGTTTTTTCAGAAACCATTGTTAAAAACACTCCCAGCGGGGGGTTTACAGTAGGTGGATTAACTTTTCAAATGCTGCCCTACACCCAAATAATGACGCCGCGAACATCTTTGGCAGATTCCGAACAAAAAAAGTAAATTACTTGAGCTAGAGATTCAGGTTTCACCCATTAGTGAGCCTTTTCCGAACCCATTGCGGATCTATTTGTCGGAGTATCAATCACACGGGGGAGGACAGTATTAGCAGTGATATTAGTATCTTTTGTTTCATGTGCGATCGCCTTTGTGAGCGCCACCACTCCAGCTTTAGCAGCACAGTAAGCCACCAATTGTCCAATCGGCTGTTCACCCCCACGCGCACCCACAGTCACAATCCCCCCATCCCGCCAGTCAACAATACTTGTTTACCTTTCATGATTTATAAGTCAGTTGGTACAAATAAATATAACATGGGGAGAGGGGGGGTTTGGTAGTATTAAACTCGCTGCTACCATAGACTATAACTAAACGCGAGCCTACAATTTACGATTTTCTATGCGGTTTTTTTCCGATAACCTATTTACCTTTTTCGATATGTTAAGCTCGACTGACAATGTTATCAGATCCCCAACTCAACAAACATCAAATAATCTGCGTTAATCAGCGCTCATCTGCCTGGATCAGCCGTTAAACTAAAAAAAATCCTCACAAAAATGCAAGTTACCAAATCCCTCCACAGCGCCATACTCATCTCCAACCTAGAAAAATCCCAACACTTTTATAGCACCGTATTAGGACTGCCAAAAATAGATAGAGACTTAAAATTTCCCGGAATCTGGTATCAAATCGGCGACTTCCAGCTCCACCTAATTTTAGCTGCAACAATTATCCCAGATGCCGTAGACAATGCCAAATGGGGACGCAATCGACATCTAGCATTTTCTGTGGCTAACTTAGAGGCAGCCACACAGCAGTTAATCGCTCACAATTGCCAGTTTCAAATGAGCGCGTCAGGTCGATCGGCATTATTTACCCAAGATCCCGACGGCAACATCATCGAACTCAGCCAGTAACAGATGAAAATCATCGCTTATTCTTACACCGAACCGCTACTGGAAGCAGCACCCGCACCGGAAATTTGGGGCCAAGAAGTCGATCGCACCTATCAAGACTTAGGAGGGCGACAACAACTGCAACAACTCCTAAAAGACTGCCAAACAGAACCAGTCAAATACCTGTTAATTCAGCGGTTTGAAGAACTCGGAGACACCGTACAGCAAGTGTGTTCGCACCTCGGCCAACTCGAAAACCTCGGCGTCGAAATCATCGTACAAACAGAAACAGAACCGCGAAACCGCCAAAACTTGCTGCAAATCCTCGCAGAAATCCAGCGCAGCCAACACAGCCGGAGTATTCGCAAAGGACACGCGCGCAACCGCCTCAAATCCCGGATGCCACCGGGTAAGGCTCCCTACGGCTATCGGCGCGGCAAAGATTGTTATACGATCGATAAAACCACCGCCCCCACCGTCAAAGACTTTTTTGAACACTTTTTAATTTACGGTTCCTTGCGAGGTTCCGTGCGGTATTTAGCCAAAAAATACAACAAAAAAATCTCTGTGAGCACCGGCCGCCGCTGGCTGACAAATCCCGCTTACCGAGGCGATTTGGAATATCAAAACGGCCAAGTAATTTCTAACACCCACGTCCCGATTATTTCCAGAGAAGAAGCCGCCCAAATAGACAGGTTACTGCGCCGCAACCGCTGCCTTTCTCCTCGCAGCGCTAGCGCCCCACGTTCCCTCGCAGGTTTAGCAATTTGTGCAGAATGCAAATCGCCCATGACAGTTGCCAAAGTCACCTCCTACCGCAAAGAAAAAGAATACCTTTATTTGCGACCGATTAACTGTCCAAAACAGCCTAAATGTAGCGGTTTTTCCTACGATGAAGTATTGCAATTAACCATCGCCGGAATTTGTCGGGATTTACCCGATGCTGTTGCTGGGTTGCAAATGCCGGATATGAATAGAGTTAAAGCAGGCATGGGAAGTGCGATCGAATTTAAAGAACAAATCATAAATCAACTGCCAGCCCTGATTGAAAATGGCATTTTAGACACAGAAACTGCCGAATTGAGGGCATACAAAATTCGCACCGAAATTGCTCAAATGCAAAGCAAATTAGCGCAACTACCGCCCGTGAATTTGCGAGAAATAGCTCAAACTGTTTCTCTTCCCCAATTTTGGTTGGACTTGTCGGAATCAGAACGCAGGTTCTATTTTCGAGAATTTATCGATCGCATAGAGATTGTACGCGAAAATTTAAAATTGAGTCTGCAAATTATTTTCATTTTTTAAGTAAACCGATCCCTAACTTCTCCATTAGCTTGAACTAACTTTTTTTAGCCTTTAGCCAATAGGCGATCATCTCTCCTTTACCTTTAACCGTTATCGCACCTCTTTCCTCAAATACATAGCGATCTTTTAACAGCTCATAAATAGCAGTAGTAACTTGAATATACCCCGGTAATCCTTGACATTCCATCCGAGAAGCAACATTAACAGTATCTCCCCACAAGTCATAAATGAATTTTTTAGTGCCAATTACGCCAGCAACTACGGGCCCTGTATTAATGCCAATCCGAATTTGAAATGGTTCGCCTTTGTCGGTTTGAAAATCAGCGATCGCTTCCTGCATATCCAAAGCCATATTGGCGATCGCTTCTACATGATCTGCCCTCGGCACAGGCAACCCCCCCGCTACCATATAAGCATCTCCAATTGTTTTAATTTTTTCCAAACCGTGTTTTTCTGTTAATTGGTCAAACCTTGAAAAAATTTGGTTCAGTACATTTACCAATTCTAGAGGTAACATTCTCGCAGCAATAGACGTAAAATCGACAATATCGGCAAAAAGAACTGTTGCTGAATCAAACCTCTGAGCAGGAGAACCCTCGCCCTTTTTCAAATTTTCAACAATCGCGGCTGGTAAAATATTCAACAATAAATGATCGGACTTTGTTTGAGCAAGCCGTAAAGCTACCTCCACCCCCTGCCGCTCTTTAATTTCGTTTTGCAAACGTTCGACAAGTTCTTTGAATTGCTTTGTTTGCTCTTGAAGTAACTGTTGTTGACTTTGAATTGTTAACTGATTTGCCACTCGTGCCAATACTTCTTTAGCGTGAAAAGGTTTAGTAATATAGTCAACTCCTCCCACATCAAAGGCTTTCACCTTATCTAAAACGTCATCTAAGGCGCTTAAGAAAATCACGGGAATGGAACTGGTTTTTGGTGAAGCTTTCAACTTTTCACATACCTCATATCCATTCATGTCTGGCATCATCACGTCCAGCAAAATTAGAGTCGGCGGAAACTCCAGCACTGTAGCGATCGCCCTTTGCCCGTTCAGCACTTTACGAACCTGATACCCTTGTTCGGTCAAGATTGTAGATAAAAGCCGGACGTTATCGGGCTTATCATCAACTACTAAAATGTTGGGTTGAATGGTAGGATATTGATTGCTGTCCATGCGAGGATTCACAGTTGTTTTTTAAGGTCAAATATCTTAACACTTAATAATTCGCTCTCCACCAAAACGATACAGTATAAATTTTGATTTTCTCTCCTACAAAGAGAGGACACGAAGAGGTTATGGGGGGTTAAGGTTAGGTCTTTTTTAAATAGGAGATGCTCCTACGCTGAGATTAGGGGGAAACTGGTATTCTCACCGTCGGAACTGCTGATTGCGCTAGCTCTATAATATCGTCAAACAGGAAATCGTCCACTAAAGTAGTTAAAACTTCTGCGGCTCCAGCAAATTCTCTAGGCAATTCCTCAATCAACTTAAGAATTTTATCGTCGCAACATTCATGAGCAGCATGAGATATCTTCTCCACCCACTCATGAGGCATTTGAGCGAGTTGTGACTCTACAGATAGATTGCTAGTCACTCCGCTAATTTCGCTGTCATTTTCTAGTGGTGCCTCAACAGATTCCTCATAAAGGTAGCGCACTCCTAAAAGTTCTTCCATCTTCGCAAATAATATCTTTGCCTCGAAGGGTTTACGCATGAAATCATCGCAGCCTGCTCCTAAAATAGTTTGTCGTTCCTCTTCAAAAGCGCTAGCAGTAAGAGCAACTATTACAGTTTGTTTTCCGAGAGGATGAGCTTTAATTTTTCTGGTGGCTTCATAGCCATCCATGACAGGCATCTGCATATCCATCCAGATCAGGTGCGGTTGCCAATCTTCCCATACAGCAATAGCTTCTTGACCATCTCTAGCTTCTCGCACGAGGATGCCTAGTGGTGACAATAATCTCTCTATGACTAGGCAGTTATCGGCGCGATCGTCAACAACCAAAATCCGGTATTCTGGTTGATTCGGTGCTAAACCAATTACTTTTTTCTGTGGTTTAAGGATTTTAATCTCGGTGGGAGTGGCAAGGCTGATTTTAATATCAAATGCAAACTTACTTCCCAACTCAGGTGTACTGCTGACAGTAATATCTCCTCCCATCATTTGTACAAATTTGCGGCTAATTGGTAAACCTAATCCAGTTCCCTCTTGAGATTTTTGACCTGTTTTTGTTTGCTCAAAGGGTTCAAATAACTTATTCATCTCTTCTGCGGCAATGCCAAGGCCAGTATCTTCAATTTCAAACTGAAGGCGTAACAATTCCGGGGCAAGGTGATTCGCGTCTACACAATCACACTCTGCCAAGCTTTCGGACTGATTAAAACCAGTGTACCATCCGGGTTTTCTTTGTATAGGTGCGGTTTCAACCGCTAAGCATTCGGAATGTTCACAACCCGCGCCGGCAAGTTTTTTTGGTGTGTTGGAAAACTCTGCGGTTTCAGCCCCCAAACTTTCTTCTACCTTCTTTTTAACTCGCAAAGTAACGCTACCCTTCTCTGTAAACTTGATCGCATTTCCTACAAGATTAATCAAAATTTGGCGCAATTTACCTTCATCTCCAGTAACAAAGTGTGGTACGCCGTCACCCACTTCCAAATTTAGCTGCAATTTCTTAGATTTAGCTTTTAATCGAAACATTTCTTCTAAGGTTTTTAGCAAGCGCATTAAATTAAAACTGCTTTCATTAAGCTGACTTCGGCCGGCTTCAATTTTGGACATTTCCAAAATGTCATTAATTAGAGCAAGCAAGTGTTCACCCGCGCGATTAATAATTTCTAGGTGCTGTTGGTGTTGATTGTTGAGAGATGAATCGCGCACCATCACCTGACTAAATCCGAGAATGGCATTCAGGGGAGTCCGCAGTTCGTGGCTCATAGAAGAAAGGAATTCGCTCTTGGCGCGGTTAGCTGTATCAGCAGCTACGACAGCTTTTTGTAATGCTGTTTCTGCTAATTTGCGATCGGCAATTTCGGTTTGGGCTTGTTCAAAAAGGGTGCATTGCTGGATGGCAATTGTTAGCTGCACGGAAATTTGCTTGAGAGATTCTATCTCAGAAGAGTTCCAATGCCTATGACTGCGACAGTGATGAGCAATGAGTAGCCCCCATAGTTTTTCACCTTGCAAAAGGGGAACCACGAGGTTAGCTTTAACTTCCAACTCGCTCAGTAAATTAAGGTGGCACTCTGAAATACCTGCCGTGTAAATATTGTCGATCGCGCGAATGTGTCCCTGCTCGTAAAAAGAGACGTAGCGTTCTCGAAAACAAGGGTCATTAATGTCAATTCCCAAAATTGGCATCGTACCCACGGCTACCGACTCGACGGCTACCACTCCACTCCAATCTTGGTTAAAGCGGTAAATAATAGTCCTGTCGGTGGACAAAAACTGGCGGACTTCTTCCACAGCCATTGTCAGCACTTCTTCTAAGTTAAGAGAGGAACGAATTCGCTCTTGAATGGAATTCACGAGCCGCTCCCTTTTTACTTGTTGCTGCAAAGCTGCTTCGGCCTGTTTGCGAGCCGTAATATCTACTCCATAACCAACGCACTCCACAGGTATGCCAGCAGCATTTTTGACTAACTTTATCTCATCGTATATCCAGCGATAATTGCCGTCTTTGTGCCGTTCGCGGTATTCGTAGGAAATCGATTCTTTTTCCAATATCTGAGCAAATGCAGTAGCAACAATTTCTCGATCTTCTGGGTGAATCAGGCTATGCCAATCAAGGGAACCATCAAGAAATTCTCGTGCTTCGTAACCAATCATTGAAACAATATTATCGCTGACAAATGTTACGTCATAATTTTCCCCTAATGTGCAGCTAAAAATCACTGCCGGAGTAGTCGCCAGCAAATATTGCAAGCGTTCGGTGACAGAGCGCAAGTTTAACTCGGCTTGCTTGCGATCGCGAGCTTCCATTGCTAAAGCTGCGATCTGTGCCACATAGCTAGCGAAGCTTTGTTCGTCGAGGGTCCAATTCCTCGTCGTTCCCTGATGTTCTAAACAAATTACACCCGCAATTTGTCCTTGATGGGTAATAGGAACATCTAGCATCGACGAAATGTTTAAAGGCGTCAAATAAGATTCGCTAAATTCTAGGGTGCGCGGATCGGTTTTGGCATCAACCACTGCGATCGCCTGTTCTGTATTCAAAGCTTGAAAATAGCTAGGATAGTCAGCAACTTTCAGTTCTACACCCTCGCTGTGTTGATTGGCCGTCAGTTCGTAGAGTTCGGCACACCACATTGTGGATTTATTTTGCTTATAAAACCAAATACTTCCCCGCTCCACATTTAGAGTACGGGTTGCCATTTGTGTAATCTCTCTCAACGCCTCGTTGATATTTCCCTCGTAGATACTAGAACTTTTTGCTAATTCTAGCAAGCCAGTTTGTTTTTCTATTAACCTAATTTCTCGTTCTCGCAAAGCGGATTCAGCGGCTATTCTTTCTCTTATTTCGGCTTCTAAATAACCGTTAATTTCTCTCAACTCTGCGGTGCGCTCTTGCACTTTAATTTCTAAGTCATCATAAGCACAGCGCAAAGCTAATTCTGCATCTTCACGCACGGCGATTTCACACTGCAACTTGCGATTTATCTCCTCTAATTCTTGGGGAGCTTTTAAAGATAAAAATTTTGGCAATAGTGTTACCATCGAGGCGGCTGTGTAGCAGGAAACCAGTGCAGTAATTCCTTTTTCAATCCCCGATAGCCAATAGGCGGAATGCCACAACGTCCAAATTTCTAGCAAGTGACCCGTGCCGCAGAGAATAATAAATGCACCAAATAAAGCAAATATTCCTAAAAAAGGGACATCGCGCCGCTTGTAGATAAAATAAATTAGCATCGCCGGAATTGAATAGTAGGCGATCGCAATTAAAAAGTCCGCTGTTACGTGCAGCCACACTAAAGGCGTTTGCCACAGATAGCAATGACCGTGAGGCATATACTGAGTTGGAGAAAAGATATTTTTGAGTGCTTCCCACATAATATTTGCTATTTGCAGATAATGTTGATGTGAACGATGCCTAAGCTAGGGAAAAAAGTAAAAGAGATTCAAAATTGTAGCTGGATGCGGAATGAGTTATTACCGCCTCAACTAAACTTGTTCATAACAGTTTGCTTGTGGGCAAGGTTGCGCTCGCAACTGTGCGGTCGCAAAGGAATTTCAATAATAAACTCAGTACCTCTGCCAACCTCGGAAGTGCAGCGCAAATAACCTTCATGGGCTTGAATAATCTGATAAGAAATCGCCAAACCCAGTCCGGTACCAGCGCCGATAGGTTTCGTCGTAAAAAACGGATCGTAAATTTTAGCGATCGCGTCATAATCTATGCCAGTGCCATTATCAGCAATGTGAATCTGCACCCACTTGCCATCAACTAAAAGCGTGCGGAGGCGAATTTTTAGCAGTGGGCAATAGGTGTTTTGTAAGTAATCATGAAAATTATTTTCCCAATAGCCTTTGGGGAAATCTCCCTGCGCTACACTCTGTTCTAAGGCATCAATAGCATTAGAAATAATGTTCATAAATACTTGGTTAAGCTGTCCCGCATAGCATTCCAATAGTGGCAACTCTCCATACTCTTTAATCACTTGAATCGGCGGACGGTTTGGTTGTTCTTTCAAGCGGTGCTGCAAAATCATTAAAGTGCTGTCGAGCCCTTCATGGATATTTACTTTTTTCATATCAGCTTCGTCTAATCTGGAGAAAGTTCGTAAAGATTTAACAATCTCCCTAATTCGCTCTGCTCCAATTTTGATCGAACCAAAAAGTTTTTGCAGGTCTTTTAAAACAAAATCGAGTTCAATGGTTTTAATCTTGTCTGCAATTTCCGGCGCAGGAGTGGGGTAATAAACTTGATAAGCCTTAATCAATGCCAAAATATCTTTAATGTATTCCTCCGCCGGAATCAGATTGCCATAAATGAAGTTAACAGGGTTATTGATTTCGTGAGCAACCCCAGCTACCATTTGCCCCAAAGAAGACATTTTTTCAGTTTGCACGAGTTGAGTTTGGGCGTCTTTGAGCTGTTGCAGGGCGTTCTCTAGCTGCTGAGTTCGTTCAAGCAGTTTAGCTTCAGACTGCCGCAATGAATTTTCAGCCAAGGAGCGATCGCGATTTTCCTGTTGCAAAAGTTCATTGGTTGATTCTAAAGCGATCGTCCTCTCAATCACCCGTTTTTCCAATTCTAGCATTAATTCCGAGAGTGCTTCTTGAGCTTGTTTGCGATCGCCAATCTCCTTTTGTAAAGCTACATTTGCCACCGCCAATTGATCAGGACTGGGGATAGCCAAGATTTTTGGGATTAGTTCCACCAGCACTGCTGCGGTAGATAGCGAAATCAGCGCCGTAATCCCTTTAAGAAAACCAGAGAACCAATAATTAGGATGCCACAGCGTCCATATTTCCATAATATGGGTAATCCCGCAGCAGATAATAAAAGAGCCAAACAGCATGAAAACCCAGTCAAAAGGCACGTCTTGCCGCTTTTTGACAATATAAATCAGCGTGATCGGTATCAAAAAATAAGCGACGGCTATCAAACCATCGGACAAAACGTGTAGCCCCACTAATCCCGGCTTCCACAAGTAGCAATGACCGTGAGGAATAAAATAAGTGGGAAAAATTTTATGAACCATTGGCATCTAATTAACTCGGTTATTTGGTACTAATTTTACAAAAAGCTTCGCGAAAAATCCCAAACCCTGCTGTCACCAAAAGAAGAGTTAGGCTTTTGGACTTAACACTTGTGAGGAGTAGATGCAGCGATATGAAAGTACATTTTATTAAATTAACATCAATTGAGTAAATTTTAGCAATATCAAGTGTCACATTTTTAATTGTGGCTTCATGAGCAACTGTGACACCTGCATGACATTTTGGCTAACGACGGCAAAAAAGTGAACGCAGCTACCTGAAATTTAGGCTCACCGACACACCTTGAAACGGGGTTATAAAACTCAGTGACCAGGGAGACAACGGGGAAATCACCAGATTTAACGGATGTCAGGGATTTAACTTAACAAAGAAAGAGAACCATGCTCAAAAAACAGTAAAGGTGGGTTCACTTTTGTACCCTTGAAGAGTGTAGACAGGCTAAATACGCCCGCCCCCACCACGCCAGGGAATGCTTTATTATTGACAGTGGTACTCTTCGAGAAGATTTAACCGATTTGACCAATTACCCCCTGAGAAATGTCGCGACAGGATCGTGTCGCAATCCAATAGGCGATCGCTCTAGCCTTTACAGTCAATCATAAGTGATAATATCAACCATACACTTATAGGCTAATTGCCAGGTATGACGAGAGATGAGGTACTACAGCTAACTCGTGTCCGATTACAAAAAGATTTAGGCGGCGCTGAATTAGGGTATGATAAATTTATAGTGCGAGCGACCAAAAATAACACTTCAAAAAACGCAGAGCTTATGCACTGTCCTGAATGTCAGTCAACTCATGTTAATAAAAATGGTCATAAAAAAGGTAAACAGAATTATATTTGTGTCGGTTGTAGCAGACAGTTTATAGATTGCTATAGCATTTCTTAGAAAGATGAGGTATAATATAACTGACTTAAACGGAGTGAAAAATATAGAACTTCAAAATGTTATACAGCTCTAATTAAATAGGGCGATCTTCGAGCAGTAGTCCCTCGACCCGCAGCAGTCACTAGAATGACAACTATCTCAAATTTTAGCAAGGATCACGCATTAGTAAAAATGAAAACTTATTCGATTGATTTTAGACAAAAAATTATGGATGTGTACCATAATGAACCGCTGTCACAAAGAGCAATAGCTAACCGTTTTTGTGTAGCCCTAAGTTTTGTCCAAAAATTGGTTAAACAGTATCGTGACACCCAAAACATTGCTCCTCGCACTGAGCGATGTGGAGTCAAATTAAAACTGAATGCAGAACAACTGCTAATTTTAGCGGAATTGATTGAAGCAAACAATGATGCAACTCTCGAAGAACTCCGTTATTTACTGTACCAAAAAATTGGTTTTACCATCAGCGTAGCAACGATGGGAAGAATGGCAAAACTCTTAAACATGACTTTGAAAAAAAAACTCTTTTCCCGTCAGACAAAGGCACTGACAGGGTTCAGAACCTGCGATACGAGTTCTGGCAAAAAATTAGAGAAGTTTGTTTCAAAGACTTAATATTCATTGATGAATGTGGAGTAAACTTGGCAATGGTTAGGTTATATGCTCGATCTCTAAAAGGTTCAAGAGCCAAGGGATCAAAACCGAATAAACGCGGAAGAAATGTCTCAATAATTGGAGCTATATCGGTCAAAGAAGTCCTAACATCAGTTAATTTAATAGGTACAACTGATGCAATTACATTTGAGGCTTTTATTATCCGAAAATTAGTGCCAAAGTTATGGAAAGGTGCTTGTGTAGTCATGGATAATTGTACTATTCATACCGGAGAAGAAGTAGAAAAAGCCATCCAAAAAAAAGGGGCTAAATTAATATACTTGTCGCCCTATTCGCCGGATTTCTCCCCAATTGAAAATTTATGGTCAAAACTTAAAAATATTCTCCGTTCTATCAAGACACCTAATTATAAAGAGTTAGCAAAAGCCATAGAGTTTGCATTTAGTGAAGTTACATCAGCAAATATTTGGAATTGGTTTACTCACTGCTGTTATTGTACCTCACCTTTGTAAGAAATGCTATACCAACCTCATAAAGGTTACTCGGAAGAAGTTAAACGTGAACGTCTCAAAATGTATGTCAATGGTCGGGTTTTCGAGCAATTGAGAGGATTAAAGGAGTACATCACACCAGCATTATAAATTGGGTCAAGCAAGTAGGAGAATTGCTTCCTGATGCTTACGAACCCGACACAATTCCCCGGGTGGGAGAACTTGATGAACTAGAAACGTTTGTTGGTAAAAAAAATAATATTTGGTTATGGACAGCCGTAAATCACTTTCACCCAGGGATTTTAGGATGGGTATTGGGAACTCATAGTGCTACAACTTTTCGGCCACGATGGGAGCTAGTTGGCAATTGGAAATGTTACTTTTATATCACAGATGGATGGCCAGTTTACCCCAGATTTATTCCAGATGGAGACCAAATTATCTGTAAAACTTACATGACCAGAGTAGAGGGCGAGAATACGCGACTACGACATTACGCAAGCCAGACTTCATCGCAAGACACTGTGCTATTCTAAGTCGGGAGAAATGCTCAAACATTCAATCAGGTTAGTAATTCATTATCTTAAGTTTTGGGATGTTCCGGTTCCCTATCCATCGTATCCTTTCAATCGCGCTCAAACGAGGCAAATCGGGTAGCCAAAACATCCCTTGACCGCACTTATCATACCTCAATTCAGCAACGCCGGAAAAAGGCGTTGCTGATTTACGGTATGATATCATGTCCGATCGATTAACCATAATATCCCGGTCGGGGTGGGTTTTTGAGATTGTCAATTATTGACAGGTATTGTTGGTGAACCCACCCTACAAAAATCGCGATCGCTCGACGGGACCTGATATTATATCTTAATTCAGCAAGGTCGATTATTTAATAATGTGGCGCGTGATGATACAATCATTTTTGCTATTCATGCTAACTCTGTATGAGGAGTTTCATCCCTCATACAGAGTTATCAATCTCTTTCAATTGCGATTCTAGCTAAGACTACTTTTTCACCTCATTATTATTACCTTCCCCAACGATCGATCGCATTCCTTCTAGCGTAGCGGGAATGCTGCGCGGGTCCATAAACATCACCTTGCTGCTGTCGCTGGTGCCTATTTTTAGACCCATATCCAGATAGTTTTGAGCTAACAAAAATTGTAAAGCTTCGCGGGCAGCGGGGTCATTTTGCAGAGTTTTGCCGATAATTTGCAAGGCCTCAGAAGTAGCTTGAGCTTTCAAAACCTGACTTTGGCGTTCTGCTTGAGCTTTCAGGACGATCGCCTTTTGTTGAGCTTCCGCTTCCAAAATAGTCGCTTTTTGGCGCGCTTCTGCATCCAGAACTTGCGCTTCAGCTTTACCTTTGGCGCTGTTAACTGCTGACTCGCGTTCTCCCTCGGAAGTCAGAATTGCCGCCCGCTTGCGTCGATCGGCTGCCATCTGCAATTCCATCGATTCCTGTACAGTTTTAGAAGGGACAATATCGCGCAGTTCTACCCGCGTCACTTTCACTCCCCAAGGATCTGTAACAAGATCTAAATCTCTGAGCAAGATTTCATTAATTTGAGAACGAGCAGTAAAGGTTTGTTCGAGATCCAGTTGACCCATTTCGGCGCGAATTTGAGTCAGCACCATATTTACCATTGCTGACTGGAGATTTTCTACTTTGTAACAGGCTTTTTCCAAGTCTACAATGCGCCAGTAAACCACAGCATCAACGGTAATGGAAACGTTATCGCGGGTAATACAAGCTTGTGGGGGAACATCTAAGACTTTTTCCCGAATGGTTTGCTCGTAGACGACGCGATCGAGAAACGGCTTGACAAAATTCAAACCGGGTTCCAGTCTCCTGCCGCTGTATTTACCTAAAGTTTCCACCAGCGCTTCATTTCCCTGATTGATAATCTTGACGGAACCTGCGAGGGCTGAGCCACCGAGTGCTAAAAATACAAGTAAAAAAAATTGTTCCACGGTCGCCTCCTATAAATGTTGACTGTTGACTGTTGACTGTTGACTGTTAAATGTTGACCAATGACTAATGACTGATGACTAATGACTAATGACTAATGACTGATGACTAACTACTAATTACCTGTGATTAATTACGCATTTTGTTTAAGAATGCAAGAAATTTTCTGGCAAAACTATCAGAGTAGTGCCTTTCCGTCCGACGACAATTACGTTTTGGTTGGGGGGGATAGTGGCCTTCGTGTCTTCACAGCGAGCTTGCCAAGAATTCCCCTCATAAATGACTCGACCGGCTTCTCCGGGGGGAATTTCTGTTAAAGTTTTTGCTTCCTGAGAATCTGCGATCGCCCTTGCCGTGCCTTTTGGTATCAACCGCCGAGACAGCAGCACAAAAACTGTCGAAAATACCATCCAGAGGAATATTTGTAAATTAACGTAAGGTAGAACTAGAGAGCATCCAGCTACGGCGAAGGCGCTCAGTCCCATCATAAAAGCGACAAAAGCAGTCGGGAGAAATAGCTCTGCCAAACACAGCAAAGACCCAGCTAGCAGCCAAAGTAGCGTCGGAGTCAAGATCATAAAAAGAATAGGTGATACTATTTAGATCTTAGATTGGAAATTTAAGATTTAAGAAATGCAAACAACTGACTCTGCAAGGGTTTGCCACTTGCAAGCCCTCAGAGCGATTTTTCGTGCAGCGGTAGCAGGTTGAGGCTTCCATCGTACTCCCAGTCAGAGTTTAGTAACTTAAATTACAATTTAAGCCAGTCCAGACTGGCAGAAACTACAATTTCTAGGGGCCCAAAGGCAGTTAAGAAATTGATAGGGGCTAAAATCAGTTTATTCTCAAGCTCATGAATTTGAGCTTGCGAATCATATATCTTCAGAATGTTTTTACACAAACTATTTCGATATGATCAGCAGTTTCTCCGAACCCCTTTATTGCCCAAATCTTAGCTGTCCCGATCCACGCAATACCTTTGGCCGCCAGCACTGTGCAGCGTGCGAAACGGATTTAATTTATCGCTATGTGTGGGTGGTGGGACAAGCAGCCGAGGAAGTGCCGACGGGTAAGGTAATAGCCGATCGATACTTTGTCATTGCACCCCAAATCTGGCTCGACAGCCGTCCTGCTGTGCCTCCCAGCGTCCCGGAACAACTGCCGGATACGATTATGCCTTACCTGCATTTGTATCCCCAACGGCTGCATACGCCGGAAGTATACGGTTTTTGTTCCCTGGGGGAAGCACCGGAAGCGGCAGAGGTGCTGTTGTTGGAAAATGTGCCCATCAATAATTTCGGTAGCCCGTATCCTTCTATTTTAGAATCTTGGTCTGGGACAAGCGCCGCGCGCCAAGTTTACTGGCTGTGGCAAATGCTCCAACTGTGGGGGCCGCTGTCGGAACAAGGAGTCGCTTCGAGTTTGCTGGTACCGCAAAATTTGCGGGTGGAAGGTTGGCGGGTACGCCTGCTGGAACTGCACCGGGGAAATTTTGTACCGACTCTGCGGGATTTGGGAGATGTGTGGTCAGGTTTGGTGGAATCCGCGCAACCCGAGGTGCAGTCGAGAATCGGAGAGATTTGTCAGTTTATGCGCCGTAGCAGCATGAATTTCGACGCGATCGCCCTGGAACTAAACGATTTACTATTAGAACAAGCCGCTCAATTGCCTCTGCACTTAGATGTAGTCGGCATGACTGATACCGGGCCGCAGCGCTCCCAAAATGAAGACAGTTGCTATCCGATTGCTGCTGATTTTCAATCCAGCAAAACTTCTGGGGGCGAGAAACTAATTCCTTACTTGACAATGGTTTGCGACGGGGTTGGAGGCCACGAAGGAGGAGAAGTTGCCAGTCAATTAGCCGTGCAGTCCCTGAAAGCTTTAATCCAAAATTTGCTCGCAGAAATCGCTCAACAAGAAGAGTTGATGACCCCAACAATGGTCATCAAGCAACTCGAAGAAATAGTGAGAGTTGTGAATAACGTGATTTCCGCTCAAAATAACGAGCAGGGAAAAGAGTTGCGCCAGCGGATGGGGACGACTTTGGTGATGGCCCTCCAGTTGCCTCAAAAAGTGAAAATTTCCGAGGATTTGCCCTCGAATAACAGTCACGAACTTTATTTAGTGAATGTTGGAGACAGCCGCGCTTATTGGATTGGCAAAAATTACTGTCAGCGACTGACTGTGGACGACGACGTAGCGTCAAGGGAAGTCCAGCTAGGACACTGTTTATACTGGGAAACTCAACTGCGAGCCGATGCAGGAGCTCTGACTCAAGCTTTGGGCACGCGGGACGCCGAGTTCCTGCGCCCGACGATTCAGCGATTTATTATCGAAGAGGAAGGCTTACTGCTGCTGTGTTCCGACGGTTTGAGCGACAACGACTGGGTAGAGCAATCTTGGGAGAATTACGGCCCAGAGGTGCTCGATGGCAAAATGTCTTTGGAAACCGCAGTTCAGTCTTGGATTCGTCTCGCCAACGAGAAAAACGGTTATGACAACACCTCGGTGGTGGTGACTCACTGTCGGATGTCGCCGGAGAGATTGGTACTGTTTGATCCGGCGGTGGCGTCAGCGCCAGTGTCAGCCTCGGTGTCGCGGCCGCCTTCCCTCCCGGCATCCCTCCAGAAGTCCGGGAGGATTCCAGAATCTCAGCTTTCAGAATCGTCCAAACAGTTGTTGTACCCCGAAACTTCCCCCGCCCCGGAACCAGTTCAAAAACGGCAGTCCAAGCTTCCGCTGCCCCTACTGGGGGTGTTGGCGCTGATATTAGGCGGCGGCGGTTTAGGTTTGTGGGTGCAAAGCCTCCAAAGCCCCCAGCCAGAGCCCGCACCACTTTCGCCACCGCCGGAAACTCTTGCCCCAAGTCCTTCGGAGAGTCCCTCGCCCGGGGCCGAGAGTCCCTCGCCGTCGCCCGAATCGACTCCCGGGGAATCGACTCCTGGGGAAATTCCGCCGGCCGATAGCGAGAATCTCTCGCCGTCGCCCGAATCGACTCCTGGGGAAATTCCGCCGACCGATAGCGAGAATCTCTCGCCGTCGCCCGAATCGACTCCTGCGGAAATTCCGCCGCCCGAAGAAGCGGAAACTCCTTTGCCATCACCGGAGTAAGAGAGATTGAATTAAGCAGAACCTTTCCTAAAAGTAATATGGGATGCGGGAAACGATCGCGTCTTCAGACCCCAGAGGGAACCGACGCGGGGAACTTCAGTCCCCGTGTTCTTTCTTTCCGGCCAACTGCCCTTGTGGTAAATCTTCTAGGCCTTTGAGCTTACAAAACAATACTTCGAGAGTTGAGGTCTCTACTATCCAAATTCGGGAAAACTTTCCCAATGTAAATGGAATGCTTTCTGGTAGAGGTCGTTGATCTTCTCTTCCAACATTGGCCTGTGAGTTTTTTTTGCGTGGCCGCTGTTGGTTTTTCGGCTAGCACCCATGTTTACTTACTGAGATTTTGCCCCATTGTCAATAAGCCTTTTATGAACGGGCTCTCCGGCCCGTCCCACAAGAAAATCTACTCTTTGTGGAACAGGCATCTTGCCTGTTCTTGAGAATGGTGCAAAATGTGAGCTTACCTACACAATCGCTCAATTACTCGTCAATTCTATCGTTTTATAATACCCAATCCGGGGAACGTTACCCCCTGATGATGACCCTGCCGAAACTTCACTCGCTTGTGTGCTTTCAAAAAACAGAACCTTTGAGGTAAATTTTGAAGAAAAATTGTCACCAACTTCAATAAATACAGCTCGCTTGAGAGTTGGTAAACAAGTGAATATTGTCGATCGCTTCGGTGTCTCTCCCGCGATCGTATAGCTCCTTTTGGGATCGGTGGTCATAAATTAGAGATAATTAACCCGGATTTGGTATTACATAATTATCTGGCGGGCTTGTGAAAACTCTTTGACACTTTATTGATAATGATCATGGCCTTAGTTGGTCGAGTCCAAGCTTTCCCCTTTTTTGATTATCATTATTAGTTAATTATTCCTACGCTTAGAAGTATTGACAAAATCTACTCATTTCTCACTTGTTACCAATGACTTGACATCAGGTATGTTATATAAATCACAGTGGGAGCATCTTAATGAAAGCAGCCCAGCTAGAAATTAGAGTTTTGAGGCAGAAGGAAAAAGGCAGAAGGCAGGAGCGCGAAAAAGTGTTTTTACAAATATGAGATGCTCCCATCACAGTTAATGATTTTGTATCATAGTCCGCTTGCAGAAACAAGATGGCTAAAAAGTCAGCTCTTATTCCAAAAAGTAGTTAAAAATACTTAAAAATCTCCATGTAGCTAACAATTAGCGATTAGGAACTAACAACATAAGCTTTTTTTATATTGACGGCGCACAATTTATTAACTATAATTACCCGGTCAAAAATAACAAAAATCTTACGCCTAACAGTTTTTCTCAAATAACCGTTAAACTATTCTAACGTTTGCGCGTAGCCAACCTCGCAGGCACAACCTATATCTGTTAAGGATTCGTCCTGATTCACAGGAGCAAGATTTTAAAATATGCATCTCAGCGAACTGACTCACCCAAACCAATTACACGGCCTCTCGATTCATCAACTCGAACAAATTGCCCGACAAATTCGAGAAAAGCATTTAGAAACTGTAGCCGCTAGCGGCGGCCACCTCGGCCCAGGATTGGGTGTAGTCGAACTGACCTTAGCACTCTACCAAACACTTGACCTCGATCGCGACAAAGTTACTTGGGATGTCGGCCACCAAGCTTATCCTCACAAATTGATAACCGGCCGCTACAACCAATTCCACACCCTACGCCAAAAAGACGGCGTTGCAGGCTATCTCAAGCGCTGCGAGAGCAAATTCGACCACTTCGGCGCAGGCCACGCTTCCACAAGCATTTCCGCAGCACTAGGAATGGCAATGGCGCGCGACCTCAAGGGGGAAAACTTTAAAACTGTAGCAGTCATCGGCGACGGCGCATTGACTGGCGGCATGGCACTCGAAGCCATCAACCACGCGGGCCATATGCCGAAAACTAATTTGTTAGTTGTGCTCAACGACAACGAGATGTCCATCTCGCCCAACGTCGGCGCAATTACCCGCTATTTGAACAAGATGCGATTGTCGCCACCAGTGCAGTTTCTCAAAGATAACTTAGAGGAACAATTCAAACACATTCCCTTTGTCGGCGAAACTTTTACTCCAGAAATGGAACGCCTCAAAGAAGGGATGAAACGCTTGGCCGTCTCGAAAGTTGGAGCAGTAATTGAAGAATTGGGCTTTACTTACATGGGCCCGGTAGATGGACACAATTTGGAAGAGTTAATTACCACTTTCAAACAAGCTCATACTATCCAAGGGCCGGTGCTAGTTCACGTTGTGACGGTGAAGGGCAAAGGATATGCGATCGCCGAAAAAGACCAAGTAGGATATCACGCCCAAAATCCCTTTAACTTAACCACCGGCAAAGGCATTCCCTCCACTAAACCAAAGCCTCCAGCTTACTCGAAAGTCTTTGCCCACGCCCTGGTCAAGCTAGCCGAAGATAATCCCAAAATTGTCGGAATTACCGCTGCAATGGCAACCGGAACAGGTCTGGATAAACTTCATGAAAAACTGCCTAAACAGTACATTGATGTCGGGATTGCCGAACAGCACGCCGTGACTTTATCCGCTGGTTTAGCCTGCGAAGGAATGCGCCCGGTTGTAGCAATTTACTCGACATTTGTGCAGCGGGGATACGACCAAATAATTCACGATGTCTGCATCCAAAATTTGCCAGTTTTCTTCTGTTTGGATCGCGCGGGCATTGTCGGTGCTGACGGCCCCACTCACCAAGGAATGTACGACATTTCCTTCTTGCGGTGTCTGCCAAATATGACAATTATGGCGCCAAAAGATGAGGCAGAATTGCAGCGGATGATAGTCACAGGCATCAACCACACCAGCGGCCCGATCACCATGCGTTACCCGCGCGGCAACGGTTATGGGGTGCCTCTGATGGAAGAAGGTTGGGAAGAAGTGCCGATCGGCAAAGCCGAAATTCTCCGCAACGGCGACGATTTGCTGATATTAGGTTACGGTTCAATGGTTTATCCGGCGATGCAAACCGCCGAGATTCTGAGCGAACACGGCATTGAAGCAACTGTGATCAATGCGCGTTTTGTCAAGCCTTTGGACACCGAATTAATCTTGCCTTTAGCGCAGCGAATCGGCAAAGTTGTCACAATGGAAGAAGGCTGTTTGATGGGAGGCTTTGGTTCAGCAGTAGCCGAAGCTTTGCTCGACAATAATGTTGTTGTTCCAGTGATGCGGTTGGGTGTACCCGATACATTGGTAGATCATGCAACGCCTGAACAATCATTTGCAAGTTTAGGATTAAATCCGTCGCAAATGTGCGATCGCATCTTAGCAACATTCAGCCGCAAACAGTCTCCTGTTAGCGTGTAAATAGCTAGAATGGTAGGGTGCGCCTAGCGCACCTTATCCTTCGATCTCCGAGCAGCATGATTGAAGGAAGACTTGAGGATAAGGGAGAAAAAACAATGACTAACGTGAAACCAAATCGTACCGGAAATTTTAATCGGTCGCCAGTAGCTGAAAACTCGGCGCTTAGTAGTTGATATGTCTGCGGGTGTTTTGACATTGGAAGCGAGTTAAAAGCAAAATGAATTTAAAAAGTTTTGACATAGTAATAGTAGGAGCCGGCCCCGCAGGCGGACACTGCGCGAGAATCCTAGCCAAATCCGGCCACAAAGTCTTGCTGGCAGAGCAAAACGACAATTTTAATAAAAATGACTTTTCCAGCGCCGCTACACCTCTAGAAACCCTCTATAAATTCGATTTACCTGAATCCGTTATCGGCAGTTTTTGGCACAAACTTACTATTCAAACTAGCAAAGTCAGTCAAACTTGGGAGTCTCCCGAAAGCATGGGAGTTGTGCTCAACTTTGCTAAATTTAGAGCATTTTTGGCCAGCGAAGTTGAGCGATTTGGCGGTGAAGTTTGGCTTGGTTATCGCTACACCGGACATTCACAAAGCACGGGCGAAACAACAGTCGAATTTAAACAGTTATCCGACGGTAAACTTATCAAAGTTAGCACTAAAGTATTGGTTGATGCTACTGGCTTTGCTAGGGCGATTATGTACGAAAAAGAGAAGGATAAGCCAGATTTTTTGTCGGGAACCGGAATCGAATATTTAATTGAAGTAGAGCCAGAAATTTACAATAAACACAGCGGCGATTTAATCTTATTTGTGGGCGATAAATGGATGCCTAAAGGTTATTCTTGGATATTTCCAATGGAACCAAACAGGCTGAAAGTTGGTGCTGCGCGAATTTTTTTAGAGCAGAAAACGCTTAGGCATTTGTCACCGCTGAAAAAATATATTGATTTATTGATTGATGAATATCTGAAGTCTAAAAATTATAAAATTCTTGACAAACACGGTTCCATGCTGAAGTACAGTCGTGGTTTGAAGGATATTTATTGCAAGGATAATATAATTGCGATCGGCGATAGTGTTTCGACAGTAAATTTTTTGGGTGGCGAAGGAATTAGACACGGGATGGATGGTGCCCAAATCGCGGGGAAATATATTCAAAGCTATTTGGAGGGAAAAATCTCAGATTTTCAGGATTATGAAAGGGAAATGCACCGCAAGTTTGATCAGAAATGGAATATTTCGGAAAGGTTGGCGGTGAGAAAGTATATCGATGATGTTAATGATCAACTGACAGATAAAATGATTTCTTATTTAAAGTATATGAAAACTGAAGATGTTATGGAGATTTTATTTCATTATAAATTTGAGAAAATATCCCGAGGGTTAGGCGGTTATTTGCAGAGAAAAATCAAGGAATTGATTAATAAATTTCACTTGTAAGGTACGTCCCTTGAGAGATTTTTAATTGAGGGAAAAATCTCGCTAATTGACGCACCTTACTAAGCTAATTTTAAGGCATTTTCGGCGGTGACTTGAATGCGCGGCAGCAACAATAAAGAATCGTCAAAACTGCTAAAATTCAATGTATATGATACACCAAAAGTATATCCACTCGCTCCAATTAAATGCGCTACAATTGGATCGACATCCCCGTAAGGATAGGCAAAACATTTAACGGGTTTCTCTAATCCCCGTTCCAAGATAGCACGGGATTTGGCAGCCTCCCGCACAATTTCTGTGGGCGACAATGCAGTCAAAGGTTGATGAGTAGCAGACATAGAACCGAATTCAATCCCTGCATCCCGCAGTTGCAAAATTTCCGGCCATCCCATTAACGGCACTTCTTCAACTTCGGCTTTTTCCCAACTATTTGTCTTTCCTATTGACTCCGCTACCAGAAAAACAGTTGCTGTAAAATCAAAGCGTTTTAGCAGAGGCCAAGCATATTGGAAAAAATCGAGATAGCCGCCGTCAAATGTCATCAATACAGCTTTACCGGGTAAAGGAGTTTTAGTCTGTTTCGCGCTTCGCCAATTTTCCCAACTCGCACTGTAATAACCATGATCTTTGAGATTGTGTAACTGTTGTTCAAAAATCTGGGGCGTAACTGCGTCTAAACCGTCAGGAGAAATGCGGCCGTAGGAGAGAATCGGGAGTTTTTGTGTAACGCTATGATTGTCAAAAACTTGAGGTTTCACCGAGTGAGAAACTTCCCGATAAGAAGATTTTGAGCAAATGATTTCCGGTGCGTAAAATACTTGCTTTGGAAACTCGTTTTCTGGGGGAATTTGCCTTGTCGGTTCCCCAACGTAAAATACTTGCTTTGGAAACTCGTTTTCTGGGGGAATTTGCCTTGTCGGTTCCCCAGCGATTGCCGCCGCTGACTCGATTTCCTGCAGCGCCGCCGCCGGGAGTGAGGCGCGACGGCTGACACTCGTCCCGATCGCACCCGATCGCCTGCCGAACATCACCGCATTTTGGGGATAAATGCCCCCAGCACCCGGTGCATTCCAGCAGTCGGGCAAATTAGACCTTTGTTGAGCACAAGAGGCTAAGCGCGATCGTAGCCATTGCTTGCCGTTGAGTGGTTTTCCCAGCAAAGCTTCTCGCACGGCGGCGACGCACAACTCAAAACCCATATTTCGAGTAATTGTCGATCGCAATTTTTGAGCTGAAACAAAATTATTTTCCACCGCAACAGTGACAATACCGACAGCAACGCCGCCTACTTTCACCAGCACGTCTATTTCCGAAAGCTCAACTTTTATATTAGCAAATTCCTCGCTAATTTCTAAGACTATCAAATTTTTTTCGAGGGTAATTGTTGAGACTTCCTCAGCTATTTCAGGATTGTAGAAATCCTCCAAATGCCAATGCGGACGCCCCCATAATTCTTGCAGAAATAGCGTCCAGTCATGTTTAGGGTGCAATGGTTCCAGCAAAGTTTCCCACAATTTATTGCCTTTTTCGCAGCGATTGCGTTGAAAGAAGCGATCGAGAATTTGCCAAGCAAACTGGGCTGCCACCGCATCCGCCAAAACCGCCGCCGCAACCATGCAGTCGCAAATCGGCAATTCAATAATACCGAGTTTAATTCCTTCTAGTTGGATCGTACAGGACAGGCGATCGCATATTTGCCAAGCGTAAATATCTGAAATTGGTTCCGTCACTTCCACCGTAACTTTCCAGGCCATTTCCTCCTTGACTCGCTGAATTTTATCTAAAATATATCTGATTTCATTGCGAGTAAAAATTTTATGATATTTGTGAACGTTACTACTTTTGACATCTCTCTCAATTCCTTTGTGCCAAGGTAGATTTAAACTGAGGTTCGCTGCTTTTTCTTGATAGTTAACGAGCATTGTGTCGTCATATTCAATGCCCATAAAATTACAAATTTTTCCTAGAATTTGTGTTTTGTTATCTAAAAGATCCTCATATTTAACTAATATATGATTCAATTTATTAATATATTTGTGGCTAGTTAACATCGCGTGTTCCCAGCGATCGATACAGTGGTTTAAATCCCAACCAGCGCCCCACAATTCGTTAAAATTCCTAGTAGCCTCATACATAGAAGCTATTGTATCCATACCGTTTCGCAAAATATGTATGAATTTCGCATCCGGCAAAAAGCGCTGTATGTCATCAATAAAATATATGTGTTCCGGCGTTTTTTCCAACCAAATGCTTTTTTTTTGTTCAGCCGCCAAACCATCCAAAACTCTCACAAACCAACTAGCTTTAGCTTCCACAGTTTGGCTGTCATCAAAATCTTTCAAAAGTTCAGGACGTTTAATCTCATCCTTAAAAAAAGCTTCCATTCTACCTGGCAACTTTCCCGCAAACTGATCGTACAGCAAATAGTGAAAAAACTTAGATTCCGGAAAAGAAATAACTTCGGGATGAGCCGCTAATAAGCTTTGAAGAATTGTTGTGCCACTGCGAGGCGCTCCTACGAGAAATATGCGTTTCATAACATTTTGCAATTATAAATAACGGTAGATTTTGAGGTGGGTTGGGTTTCGTTCTCGGAACCCAACCTGCCAATTCTAACTCCAAGTAAAATCCTGTTTTAACAAATCCGAAAGTTCTTGATTGTAAGGTTTGAAATAATCTGTCAATTGTTGTTCGATTGCTGCTGGTATTTTGCTGTACTCCTCGATCGTATTCATCTCATATTCTTTAGTTACGATCGTACTAATACCCAAGAAATCTAACACTTCCGAAAAAACTTTGTCGGCATTTGCCTCAAAATCTTCGCTCTTGAGAATTAGCAACTGTTCCCTCGGAAAATAATCGAGCCAATTTCTGATTTGTTCGACATAAATTCCTCGCGACAAATAAGAATAATGCTGGTGGTTGAAACTGTAATAATCTTTATCGGCTTTTATCTTTTCAATTTCACCTTTTAGGCGATCGGGCTCGGAAGCGATCGCCTTTTCAAAATCCAGCTTCTCGCAGCCGATCGCCACTTCTAAATGATAGTTCAGCCAAGCTCGTTTGACAGGGTTTCGCAGCATTACAATCAGCTTAACATCCGGGAAACACTTGTAAACCCGCTCTGCCACCAACGGATGATAAATATAGTAACCAGTCATCTCCCACAGCAACACCTTGTCACCTGTTACACTGCGAGTCAACTGCTTGCTGTACCAATCAACACCCCGCTCAAAATTTAAATCAAAAAACTGGATTCTCCTCGCACCTTCTTTAATAATTTGCAAGTGATTTTCTAAATAACCACACAAAGCCTCACTGCCGCACTTTTGAGCACCAATAATTAAAAAGTCAGGTTCCTGCTTATTTTTTAACTGAGTGGAAATCTTGGCATAGGCGGGATTATCCTTATTCAAGGCGTGAACTTTTTCGGTGGCTTCTGGTAAATCCGCCACCTGCATTTTGCCATCGAATTCCCAGCGGTAGGGCGGACAAAGAATCGTTTTTTGGTTTACAGTCGATCGCACGTACAGCGGATAAGTGTGCCAATGATAATCATAGGCGTAAGCCAAACTCTTCTCGTAAACCCCAGCATTCACGTAATACTGACCGTTGCCTAAATCCAGCCTGTCTACGTGCAGGCGGATTGTGCCTTTACCTTCCGCCAGCGGCAGCAATCTGCCCATTTGATTAGTATTAGTCTCCAAACAACTTTGACCGTCTTCCCGGCTGATTGTCACGCCAAAAATAGCCGCAGAAATTGGCTTCGGTACAGAATAATGAATTTCCACAGTAATAGGATCACCACTGTTTATCTCATCATCCGGCAACACTTTAACATCCGTAATTTCTACTTCCAAAGAACCGAAGCGATTGTCATTAATTCGCAGTTGCGAACCCATACTCGTCACTTCAGGAGGACGCATGGGAGTGCGTTTTTCCGTTGCTGGGCGCATTTCCGACAAATACTGACCGACTACCACTTCTGGTTCCCCGTAAGCCACGATTTCACCTGATTTCAGCCACAAAGCCCGATCGCACAGTTTATGAATTTGCGCCGCGTTGTGAGAAATCAAAACAATCGCACATCCTTGATTCTTAAACTCCGTTATTCTGTTCAAACATTTATTTTGAAAAGCCACATCACCAACCGACAAATGTTCATCAACTAACAGCACTTCTGGATCGGTGTGTACCGCCACTGAAAAAGCCAGCCGCATTTGCATCCCGGTACTGTAAGTCCGCATCGGGCTATCAATAAACTGTTGCAATTCCGCAAATTCCACAATATCATCAAACCGGCGGGCCGCTTCCCGACGAGTCAAACCGGCCACCACCGCACCCACAAACACATTTTCTCTGCCCGTTAAATCCGAGTGAAAACCCGCACCCAAATCCAACAAACCGCCAATTCTGCCATTAACTTCAATAGTTCCTTCTTGAGCGTAGCCGATACCGCCAACAAGTTGCAGCAGCGTCGATTTTCCCGCGCCATTCTTGCCGAGAATTCCCAGCATTTCCCCAGGAGAAACAGTGAAATTGATATCCCGCAGTGCCCAAAAACGCGCCTGCGGTTTCATCTGCCGAAAACCCGCCAAAGCTGCCTGCATAATCGTATAAGGTCGATCGGCAGAGTAGCGGTTGAAACGTTTCCCCAAACCTTTGACAACAATAGCTTGACGCATTTACAATTCCTCCACAAAAGTATTGCTTTGCCGTCTAAAAATTCCCAGTCCGATCGGCAAAAGAGCAGCCACAACCAAGCTAACAATTAACAGCGCCAGCCAATCCGGCTGCGTACCCTTGAGCAGTATGGCGCGGTAAGCTCCAAGCAGTGGCACCATTGGATTCAACTGATATAAAGGCTGAAATTGTTTCGGGACGCTGCTGAGGTCGTAGAAAATCGGAGTCAGGTAAAACAGCATCTGCAAAACTACGCCCAAAGTGTGCTGAGTATCGCGAAAAGTGACATTCAAAGCGGCGAGGGGATAAGCCAAGCTGACTGTCAAAATAAACTGAATAACCATCAGCAGTGGCAACACAAACAGCACTGAACTCGGCTGAACGCCATCAATTGCCAGAAAGATAATTAACACCGGCAAAGCTAACAGAAAGTGAATTAACCCCGTCATCGTCGTGACTACCGGCAAAATTGCGGTGGGGAAATTTGGCTGTCTGATTAGCGCTTTATTGCTGGTAATTAATCCCGTTGCTTGAAATAATGCGGTTTGAGACCAACTCCAGATTAACAAACCGCTGAAAGCAAAGGAAGAAAATTTCGGAACGTTAATCGGTACAACAGAGCGAAACACAAAGGAAAATACAGCTAACTGCAACAGCGGATTGATTAAAGTCCAAGCAATCCCCAAAGCCGATCGCTTGTAAAGTAATTTCATATCGCGATCGACCAACACGCGCAGCAAATCGAAGAAATGAGCAATTTTGCGCCTGTCAATCAGTTTTGGAACACTTCTCATCGCACACCTCCGGCAACCTCCTGCGGTTCAGACTGTAGCTGCTCTTCCGGCTCAATCTCAGCTAACTGCTGCGCCTGCAACTGTGCTTTTCTGTAAGCAAAAGGACTGTCGAGAGCTCCTAGCAACTCGCTGACTACCAACTTGCGCGGCAGGAAACCCGGAGCCCCCAAGCGGCGCACCAGCCACCAACCCAGCCATTGAAACATAGCAAATTTCAAAATTTCCCAGCGCGGCACAGTGCCGTTGCGATCACACGTCAGCAAATAAGCCCCAAAACCGCGCCCGTTATCCTGCAACTGCTTGCTCAAAGCCTTGTCGCTGCGCCGATGCAAGTGCCACACAAAAGCTCTCGGCTCATAAAAAGTCGAGTATCCCTTAGCCAAAATCCGATGAAACATCTCAATATCCCCACCACCGCGAGTCGCAGTCCCCACATCGAGAGCAACGTCAAAATTGCCCACAGCCTCGAAAACTTGCCGCCGGAAAGCCATATTCGCCCCCACGCCGTATTTGCTCGCCCACAGCAACTCCCGCGTCGAGAGCTTGCTACCATCAAATTTCAAACTGTGGAGGTATTGCAGCATTCCTGCGTAGCAGAGTTCAAATTGAATTTGAGCCTCTGTTTCTAGTTCCGCCGGCGCGACTAAACCGCTAACTGCCATAATTTTCGGGTCAGCAAAAGCCGAAGCGATCCCCTGCAGCCAACCTCGATCGGGCCGCATATCATCGTCAGTAAAAGCAATAATCTGGTGGCTGGCTTCGGCGATCGCGCGATTGCGAGCCCAGTTCAATCCTGGCCGTTCTTCCCTAACGTAGCGTACAGGTAATCGCGCGACCAATTCAGCGGTGCGGCTATTGGAAGGAGCATTGTCTATAACGATAATTTCGCGCTCGGGGTAGTCGAGAGCCAGCAGTGATTCCAGAGCACCTTTGAGCAAATCCGTGCGATCGCGCGTGCAGATGACAACGCTAATTGACGGCAGGTGGCGATCCGCCACTGCTTCAGAAACAACGCCGAACTGTTCTCCTAAAGTCGATCGCACCAACTCTTTGCCTAACTGATCCACAATTGTTTGTCGCACTCGAGCGGCCGAAATTGTTTGCTCCCAGGGATTGTTACTAACAGAAGCCCAGCCCAGAGGCCGTCCCCGGTAGCGAACTAAAATGCGAACTGCTTCGTATTGTTCGAGTTGCCGAATCGGATTAATCTGTTCGGTAAACTCAATTTCCATCACTTTTATTGCCATAACTTGCTCCTGAAAATTTTGCAGCGGGAACTCGATAGAAAAGTTTTGAGTTTTGACTTTTAAGTTGGTGGTTGCCGTTTCCCAATTTCCCAACTTTTGAGGTTTGAGTTTTTGGTTTAGATTTCCCGACTTAACTAGAGCCGCACGAAAAAACAATATCTGGTAGGGGCCCCTTTAGCTAACGATCGGGAGATCTAAGCGAGAAGATGAATGCACTCACCCCTCCGACCCATGTAATGTTTATTTGCACCTATCTAATTAGTTATTAATTGCTAACTCGTAACTTTCAAAAGCAACTAAAGGCTTTTCTTCGATCGTTTCACCCGTGCGGGGCATACCGTTAACCGCCATCGCCCGAGCTAGGGGTTCAGCAAAGTGAAGCGCCAGAATCGATCGCAAGTGAGCGCCCCGCAGCGGTTCCGCACCCGCTTGCGGAACAATGTGACCGACTGTCAGTTGGTCGTAATACAGGTAAACCCCAGCCGGTCGTTCCGCGTCTAGCAGGCTTTCTGCTGCTTCCCAACCTTGCTGCAAATCGATGTTAATTTCATGTCCGCCCAAATCCGCGCGGGCCGGGCCTTCTTGGACAAAATTAGAAATTGCCGATCGAGTTTTCAACTCATCCATCACGCCCCGCAAGTACCAGTAATCCAGTAGTTTAGTCCGCAGCCACCGCCAAGTACCGCGCATCCCCACAGCTTCTACCAAATCTAGCGACCGTCTCAGTCCCACAGCCAGCAAATCTAGAGCGGCCGGCCAGTAAAAAACCAGGGCGACCAAAATCCGATCTGCCAAAAAATAAGGAGTTTCGTAATCCCCTACGTGCAGAGTCGGCTTGAGTTCCGGGTGTCGCTGGCCGATTAAAACATACGCTCGCCCTTCCTGGCGAGCTCTGCGAAAAGAGCGATCGAGATTGTTAGTTTCATGTTCGTAATGATACCCAACAGCATCTTCCGCCACAGCAAAAGATACCCCAGCTTTCAGCAAACGTATCCCAAACTCGTAATCTTCCCCGCCGCAGTTCCCGAAAGCCGAATCGAAGCCATCAAGACGGGCAAACAGTTCAGCATCCAAAGAAAGGTTGCCGCTGAGCAGATCTTGATAGGTGAATCGGTGAGCTGGTTGCCTCATCTGATAAAATTTGTCTTCCCACCACGATCGCACTTCCACGTCAAAAAACCTAGTTGCTCCTTGCATCTTAGGCGGATAAGGGCCCATGACAGCACAGCCCGGACGCTCTCGGTGAGTGCGAACGTGGCTTTCTACCAAAGGCGGCAGCGCTTCTATATCGTCGTCGAGAAACAGTAGCAATTGCCCGGTAGCCGAAGCCGCTCCCGTATTGCGGGCGATTGAAGCGCTTCCACAATTTACCTCGATCGTTTGCAGTTTAAACGGAGCTTTGTAGTCTTGCAGTATTGCCAAAGTATCATCTATGCAACTATCTGCGACCACAATAACTTCGATGAGGTCGATCGGATAAGTCTGCGAGTGCAGTGCATCAAGCGCCCGCCGCAGTGAATAACTTCGGTTGTGGCTAGGAATAATGACGCTGACAGTAGGATTTTCCCTGTTCATTTTGTTAATGGGTAATGGGTAATGGGTAATGGGTAATTTTAGATTTTAGATTTGAGAATTGATTAGTAACTTTAATCTAAAATCTCTAATCAGCAATCGGCTTTTCGTTAATTGAATCGGTAATTGGTAATTGCGAATTGGGCGAAGCAAAGCAAAGAAATGGGGGATTGTAGGTTACAACATGAATTATTACTTCATCTCGATGCCTTCTTGCTTCATCTCTATCTTCATCTCGATGCCTTCTTGCTTCATCTTTCCATCCGTTAGTTCCGTTACAGAATTCGTTGCCGAACTTGCTTCTTGCTTCTTGATTCTTGCTTTTTGATTCTTCCTTGAAACAAAATAAGCCATCGGGCCGCTAATGCAGCCTCGTAATTCAGCCAAAAGCAAATCACGAGGAACAGAACCCGCTTGCTTTCGCAAGGAAGCAATTAGTTCAGGAATTTGTTTGTACCACAGCCACGACCAAGCTAACAGAGGCACACTAAATTCTCTGTTGACCACAAATATCCGCGTCCAGAAAGCATAGACTCCGAGTCCGTAGCATTTGAGCAAGTTGCGCAGTTCTTCCCAGGTGCGCCGGTGGCGGTGCCAACTCACAGCCCTCGGTTCGTAGACGATGCGGTAGCCAGCGCGCAAAATGCGGGAAAACTGTTCGCAGTCTGAACCGCACTTAGCCGGTGTGCCCACGCCCAAAGCTTCGTCAAACAGCCCGATGCTGTCAACGATCGAACTTTTTCGCAAAGCCATACTCCCGGAAACGCCCACAGGATATACAACCAGCGGATTGCAGTGCGCCCCGTCCAAAACTCGGCGCTCGAAGCCCCGCCCGTAGGGGCTGTAGCGCTCAAACCATTCTTGCGCTTCCGTTTCCAGTTCAAGGGGCATCAGTAGCCCCGTGACACATATAACTCGCGGATCGCTGAAATTTCGCAACAGCGATCGCAGCCAGTTTGGATCGGGGGCAGCATCGTCATCTGTAAACGCTACGAATTCGTGTTTAGCTTCGCGTAAAGCTCGGTTGCGGGCGGCGCTCTCGCCCGCTACATCTTCGCGCACATAGCGGACTTTTGGGTAATTTTTGACCAATTCACTGCTGGCTTCCGTGGCGGGACAATTGTCAATTACCAGGTATTCCTGACCCTCATCTGGCAGCAGCATCAGCGCGTCTAGACAGCGCCGCAAATCTTCCGGTCGATCGCGCGTGCAAACTGCTACTGTGGCGAGCGGCAATGCCTCCACTAGCCCCCGCTCATCCCATTCTAGAGTGTCGTAGAGCCAGTTTTTCCACAAGTTGTCACCAGCAGCATTCATCAGTGTTTCCCGTAATTCGTCACCGCCAAGGCGGCCTCCGACTACGGGCAAAAGAGCTTGACCGATCGGTTTTCCGTGCAGTCGAATTAAAATCAAGGCTTTGCTGTAACGCTCCTCAACCGTAATTTCTGGCGGGAGTTTGGACATTTCCAGGTCAAGAATAGCTGTTGCCATTTTAGATTTTAGATTTTAGATTGCGAAAAAATCCTAGATACTCCCTATATTCTTCGATGTATTTTAGCAGAAATTGTTTTAGGGGATAGCAACTTCTCAATGCCATACTTGCCGATTGCCGATCGCGAATCAAAGATAAAGCCTCATTGTTTTTATTGCTTTTATTTATTTTTACTTTCAATGACCCGCTGATGTCAAGTTTTTTCCCTACACAACTTTTACCACCGCCAACGATCCCTCGTCGAGGCTTGTGTCAATTGCAGGTGCTATTGGCAGCATAACGCCACCAAGCCTCACCATTAATGCCACCTGTAAAAACCCGATTTTTTGACAAAACCCGGTTTGTGCGATCGCTCCTCATTTCAGCTTTAATTGCGATCGGGTACTATTCTCGACAATAGACCAAACAATTAAGCAATCTCGCAATTCAAACTTTCGCAACAAGTAGTAGTTCTATAGCAATCCCAAGACAGTTGTGAGAATAGAGAGGCAGCCCATGAAAGACTCTTTTTTGACAAGAAAGCCCAATGCTAAGTATAACGGCACAAAAAACCATAATATCTTGTAAGGTCTTGTAGGCGCCCGTTGAGCTAAGAATCACTCCTATACAACCCACTTTATGAGTGATCTCACCAGCCCGACCCACATTTTCGCGATTGTCCAAATCAGCACGCGCCGGGCCTCCGTGCATAAAATTAGAAACAGCAGAGCGACTTTTTAGCTCATCAATCACACCCCGCAAATACCAATAACCGCGCAATTTTGCCCGCAACCACCGCCAAGTTTCCCGCATCCCCAAGCTTTCGAGCAAATCCAGAGATTTCCTGACTCCCACAGCCAGCCCATCCACAACCGCCGGCGAGAAAAACGTCAGCGCCACCACAATCTTGTCTACCAAAAAATAAGGAGTTTCGTAGTCTTTTACGTGCAGCGTCGGTCTGAGTTCCGGGTGTCGGCGACCGATCAAAACATCCAAGCGCCCTTCCTGACGAGAGCGGCAGAAAGAGCGATGGAGATTGTTAGTTTCGTGTTGGTAATGATAGCCAACAGAATCCCCCGCTAAAGCAAAAGGTATAGCACCCGGCAAGGCGGTTAGGACGCAATGCGTAAAACAGCCTCGAACGCATCTGCTAAAGAATCACACTGATTCTTGAGTTTACGAATTCAACTCCCCGGCAAAGACCAGCATTGGTCAATGCAAGTTGAAATCTGGAGAGTAAGGTGGTAAATATAACAGTCTACATCCTGTACGTTGAATTAATTTTTCAATCCGACCACCTTGATGAAACGTGGTATTATCCATCACCACCACTTGTCCTTTAATAAGAGTGAAAATATCGAGCGAGCGTGGAATTTGGAGGGTGTTTCCTCTATCCATTGTTTGCGCTGTGCTTATCTCAATGGTCAACTTTCCGCTTGATGTATTTGCTTTCACTGAGATGCACCCTTGGTATTTGGTAATTGGTATTTGGTATTTGGTATTTGGAAATTTATAAGTGGTGATTAAAATTTCCAACACTCTTACTTCTTCGCTGTCCCATCAATATCCATCTGTTAAATCCCTTAAATCCATTACACCATCCGTCGCCGAACTTCCCTGTTCCTCCTGACTAATGACTAATGACTAATCCAAAAAGCTTACACCTTAGTTTCATTTCCCAGATTCATCTGTGGAGTAAATCTAAAATCTAAAATCTAAAATCTAAAATCTAAAATCGATTGATTTCCCCTTTAACTTCCCGCAACCGCTTGCGAGAATAAAAATAAGCCATCGGCCCGCTAATGCACCCCCGCAGTTGAGCCAAAAGTAAATCACTAGGAATACAGCCCGGTTGCTTTCGCCAAGAAGCAATTAATTCAGGAATTTGCTTATACCGCAGCCATCCCCAAGCTAATAGAGGTACACTGAATTCTCTGTTGATTACAAAAATCCGCGTCCAGAAAGCATAGACTCCGATTCCGTAGCCTTGGAGCGTTTTTTGCAATTCTTCCCAAGTGCGCCGATGGCGGTGCCAGCTCAATGCTCTCGGCTCATAGACAATGCAGTAGCCCGCACGCAAAATGCGGGCAAAGAGTTCATAGTCTTCGCCGCCCACCGTGGGTGTTCCAGCCCCCAAAGCTTCGTCAAACAGGCCAATGTAGTCGATCAAACTTTTCCGCACAGCCATACTCGCCGAAACTCCCACAAGATGCACAATCAGAGGATTACAGTGCGCCCCGTCAACAACTCGGCGCTCAAATCCCCGCCCGTGGGGGCTGTAGCACTCAAACCATTCTTGCGCTTCGGTTTCCAGTTCCAAGGGCATCACCAGCCCCGTGACGCACATCACTCGCGGATCGCTAAAATTCCACAAGAGCGATCGCAGCCAGTTCGGATCGGGGGCAGCATCGTCATCTGTAAACGCTACGAATTCATGTTTAGCTTCGCATAAAGCTCGGTTACGGGCAGCGCTGGAGCCTGGTAAGTCTTCGCGCACATAGCGGACTTTTGGGTAATTTTTGATTAGTTCCTTGGTAGCGTCCGTGGCGGGACAATTGTCAATTACTAAGTATTCCTGACCGTCGTCGGGCAGCAGCATCAGCGCGTCTAGACAGCGCCGCAAATCTTCCGGTCGATCGCGCGTGCAAACTGCTACTGTGGCGATCGGCAATGCCTCCACCGACCCCCGCTCATCCCATTCTAGAGTGTCGTAGAGCAAGTTTTTCCACAAGTTGTCACCGGCACCATTCCTCAGTGTTTCCCGTAATTCGTCACAGCCAAGGCGGCCTCCGACTACGGGCAAAAGAGCTTGACCGATCGGTTTCCCGTGCAGTCGAATTAAAATCAAGGCTTTGCTGTAACGCTCCTCAACCGTAATTTCTGGCGGGAGTTTGGAGATTTCCAGCTCAAGAATAGCTGTTGCCATTTTAGATTTTAGATTTTAGATTTTAGATTGCGAAAAAATCCTAGATACTCCGTATATTACCGGATGTATTTTAGCAGAAATTGTTTTAGGGGAGAGCAACTTCTCAATGCCATACTTGCCGATTGCCGATCACGAATCAAAGATAAAGCCTCATTGTTTTTATTGCTTTTATTTATTTTTACTTTCAATGACCCGCTGATGTCAAGTTTTTTCCCTACACAACTTTTACCACCGCCAACGATCCCTCGTCGAGGCTTGTGTCAATTGCAGGTGCTATTGGCAGCATAACGCCACCAATCCTCGCCATTAATGCCACCTGTAAAAACCCCATTTTTTTACAAAACCCGGTTTGTGCTATCGCTCCTCATTTCAGCTTTAATTGCGATCGGCTACTATTCTCGGAAACCTACCCAATAATTAAACACTATAGCAATCCTAAATCATTATCATGATTGTGATACAATTATATGCAATACTCGATCGTGACCATAAAAAAATGAATAACTTACAACTGCAACAAAAAGATAGGCAAAAAGAAATAGATTGTTTAGAATCTTTCATTAAAAGCGATATAGATGCCAGAGAACTAAAACGAGCAATAGCTGTAAGGATGGCGCTCTCAGGTAATATCTACCATGAGATCAGCAAAATTTTAGGTGTAAGTAATTTTTTTATTGGTTATTGGAAAAAACAATTTAAAACCAAAGGCATCGCCGGAATCAAACTAGGACATAAAGGGTCAAAAGGGTATTTAACAGCTCTACAAAATACTGAAGTAATCGAGTGGTTAAGAAATAAAGAATATTGGAATTTAGATGAGCTAGTTACTTATTTAGAACAAGAATTTGGTGTGATATATAAATCAAAACAGAGTTACTATGAACTTTTTGACCGGGCGAAAATTAGTTGGAAAAAAACTCAAAAAATTAATCCTAAATTTGATAAAGAACTGGTAAAAAAAAAGACGGAAGAAATTAACGATATTTTATTTAAAAACAAGGCTGGTATAGAGTCTGGGGAAATAATAGTATTGTTTTTAGATGAATGTCATCTACTTCATGGTGATCTGACTGGTTATGTTTGGGGTCAATCCCAAATCCGAATTGAAGTCCCAATTACCAATGAAAAAGATAGACAAACTTATTTTGGCGCACTCAATTATCAAAGCAAAGAATTCCATGTTCAGAGCCATCCATCTGGTGATGGAAAATCAACAGTTAAATTCATAAAATACTTACAAGATAAATATAAAAATCGCAAGATTATCTTGATTTGGGATGGAGCTAGTTATCATAAATATGGAGAATTTAGAGACTTTTTATTAGAACTCAATGCTGCCAAAGAACCTGCTAATTGGTCAATTACTTGTATTTTATTTGCTCCCAATGCTCCCCAACAGAACCCCGTTGAAGATATTTGGTTACAAGCTAAAAACTTTTTAAGAAAGTATTGGTATTTATGTAGGTCTTTTAAGATTGTCAAGTTTCTGTTTGAGTTTTTTACTAACGAACATAAATTTGATTTCCCCAAAATACGTCAATATACTTACACACAGAAAATCATTTAGGATTGCTCTAGATATAGAAAATCATTTAGGATTGCTATATCGCAATTCAAACTTTCGCCAGTAGTAATTATTTTATAACAATCCCAAGCCCGTTGTTAGAATATAGAGGCAGCTCCTTAAAAACTATTAAAAAAAACTCGACTCCTATGTAAAATTGCGCCAAAACCAATACCTTGTATGTCTTGTATTGGTCGTTTGAGCTAATAATTTATTCTCTACAAAACAGTTTATAATTTCAACACTCGACCCATTAGCTATATTTTTACCTCTTTATTTAACAGATATAAATGAGTTAATATAATCCAATCCATACCACACGAATAGAATCAATATTCTTCACTTAAAATGTTTACTAAAGGCTATAAATACCGAGATTCAGCAGGTTAAATAAGTCAGTGTCGGCTTCATTTGTTAATAAAGCCAACTCTATAAACTACTGGTATCTCTAGGTTAAAATTGGCAGAACGACGAGGCTCAGTCAGTTATCTAGAATCTGTGCAAAGCGCAGCAGTCATTTGCTCACGGCAGTCAATCGATTTTAGATTTTAGATTTTAGATTTTAGATTAGGTAGTGCTAAAGAGGAAAGGGTGAGAGAATAAAACTGTTGTAATGCTAACGTAGTTTGTCTTTATGTCTACTGCTTTACCTCTGTGTCCGAGTTGTCAGTCTGAATCTGTGATCAAAAACGGTCGAACTCGGCATCAGAAGCAAAATTATAAATGTCGAGATTGTGGACGGCAGTTTGTCGAAGATCCGCAGTGGCGGATGATTAGCAAGGAAACCAAAGCTATCGTTGATCGATTGCTCCTGGAGAAGGTGTCGCTAGCCGGGATTGCCCGTGCCTTGGGAATCTCACAACTGTGGGTGCAACACTACGTCAACGCCAAATACCAGCAGGTCAACAAGGAGGTGCAGGTGCGCCCAAAGCCGAAACGCCGTCTGACGGTGCAGATGGATGAACTGTGGTCGTTCGTCGGTGACAAAGGCAACAAGCAGTGGGTGTGGCTCGCTCTTGATGTTCAAACCCGTGAGATTGTCGGAGTTCACATCGGCGATCGTAGCGCAGAATCAGCACTCTTGGTTGTGGCAGTCACTGCCCCCGGTGTACCGCCTGCAGTGCGGTGATTTACAGCGATTTCTGGTCAGCCTATGCGGAGGTCTTACCCAGCAAACGGCATTGTGCAGTGGGCAAAGAAACAGGAAAAACTAGCTATATTGAACGCTTCAATTGCACTTTACGTCAGCGCGTGTCACGTCTAGTTCGTAAAACCTTGTCATTCTCAAAGAAGCTAGAGAACCACATTGGAGCAATCTGGTTATTCATTCACTACTACAATGCCTCGCTTCCTGTCTGCTCATCCTTTCCTGCTTAGGACTACCTAGATTAAAGAATTGAAGCATTGAGCCCACGGATAAATTCGGGGGGCAAGTTTCATCGGATACAGGTTTTTTATTTCTGGGTCCTGAGTCTGCGAAGGAATGAATCCGGGGGCTTGTATCCTGGATGCTTTCGGTCAAAAAGCCATTTAAACTCTCTCCTCCATAGCCACAAGGTTTGCTTAGAAGAATGTATCAAACTTTTACAAAGAAACCGAGCAAGCTCATAAAGTCTCTGTCTGCCCCGACAAAAGCAGTTAGCTAGCAGGATGCTGGTTCTCCGTTTTGCAGATTGGACTATACACCGCCCTCACACCCCTAAAAATGAAGAATTGTAAAGTTTTATCAAGATCTTTGGGCATCTGAATTAAAATCTTCTCATAAAAAAGACTAGCTTTTAGCAGGCGCAAATTGTGGAAAAAGATTTAAAACTCAGAATATGAGATCGAGCTCGCTGCTCTTACATGGTGCAATAAAATGTAACTTTTGATGCAAGAACCAGTAGCCTGAACTTTGTCGAAGGGCGAATGCCCGTCCTGCCAATGCCTTCGGAAAATCGCTTTCTTGGCGCTGCATCAAATCTTAAGTGCAATTACTGTCCTTGCACGAGAGCCGGAGCCTTCGAGCAAACATTTAACTCCAGGGCTTACCCACCACAACTTTAGATGAACCGGGTTTTTTTACCGGGAGCGAGGGCGGCAACAAAGTGTTTTCGTCCATCAAATCCGGTTTCTGCGTCCGAGACTGAACTTGATCGAATGAATGCAGTCGCAACCAATGTTTAAAAGTGGCGATACTGCAAGTTGCGTGCAAAGCAGGGAGCTAACCGCAGTGATGGATCTCGATTGTTTACCTTACGGCGCAGGCCACGCACAGGAAGGGGTCTGTCTGCTAGTCCGAATGGGGCCGCACCGCATTTTACTCGACTGCGGTGTAGAGGATATTGCACCGCTGTCAGCGACACTAAATCGATCGCTGCCAGCCGATTTTGTGGTGTGTACCCACGCCCACTCTGACCATGCCAGAGGTTTGCTAGCACTCCATCAATCTTTCCCCCACTTGCCAATTTACGCCAGCGAAGTGACAGCGCGACTGCTACCGCTCAACTGGCCAGAACTTGCTCAGCAGCCAGAGTCGGGGTTCTGCCAGGGACTGCCCTGGCAGTCGCCGCTCGAAGTGCGCCCTGGACTGAGCGTGCAGTTGTTCCCGTCGGGCCATTTGCCCGGAGCGGCGACTGTGCTGCTGACTTATGCCGCGCCCCACCGCACCTACACAGTGGTTTACACCGGGGACTTTTTCCTGTCCAATTCTCGTTTGGTGGAAGGTTTGCCCCTGGGAGAACTCAGGGGCATGAAGCCGGATGTGTTAATTTTGGAAGGCAGTTACGGCACGGCGCGCCACCCTCACCGCCGACAGCTAGAAAATCAGTTAGCCGATCGTATCCACCGCGCCATCGCCGACGGGTACTCGGTACTGCTGCCCGCGCCGGCCCTTGGTTTGGGCCAAGAAATGCTGATGCTGCTCCGCAGTCACCACTACTTTACTGGCCGCGACTTGGATATTTGGGTGGACGGCACTGTCGCCGACGGGTGCGACGCTTATCTGGAACTGTTACCCCAATTTCCCACCGCCGTCCAAAATTTTGCTCTGCACCAACCTTTGTTTTGGGACGAAAGGGTGAAACCCCGCGTCCGCCGGCTGTCTGCCGAACAACGCCCCGGATTGGGAGCCACGCCCTGTATTGTGATTACTGACCAAATAGCTGATTTGGCTTTGTATGTTGCCGATGGCACAAATCCTTGGATTTTGCTCGCCCCTCAAAAACCAGGATATCCCGTCAGCGACTGGCTGGGCAACACGCCCGAATCTGGAATCACAAGTGTCGAAACTTATCTACTAGCCGAACACTGCGACGGGCCCGGGACTACCCAACTCATCCACAATTTGCGTCCCCAGCACGTAATTTTACTCCACGGTTCCCCTGCATATTTGGCTGACTTGGCTAACTTGGACGAGCTGCGAAACCGCTACCAGTTGCACACTCCGGCGGCCGGAACACTTGTCGAATTGCCGATCGGGGAAATGTTTTTGCAGCCCGCTATCCCAGAAACTAACTATGAGGGAGAACTCAGCGAATTGGGGACAGAGGTAGCAATCAGCTTGCCGAGTCCGATTACTGCCGATCCTCGGTGGGCCAATTTTGCCGATACCGGTTTGGTAGAAGCGCGCTGGCAAGGCGAAGAACTCGTACTGCGTGGCATCTCCCAGCGGGAACTCCTTTTTCAAGGCAGCGCCGTTCAGGCCCACCTCGAATGCTGTGGCAATTGCCAGCACTACCGCAGCCAGCGCTGTTGGAACCAGTCCAGTGCTTTGTTTGGCTTTAAAGTAACCCCCGACGGTTTCTGTCCGGTGTTTAAAGCGATACCGGACTCCGAACTGTTCATAGAGGGCGAAACAGACGGCGAATAAGCTGTCGGGAACCTCGAAACCAGCCGGCGGGCAAAGAAAACAAAAAAACAGTCCTGGACGCACCCAGACAAAAAACCCTGTTTCAGCAGGGCTAGGGTGTCGCGCATTGAATTTTTAAACTACTGTGTACTTACGCTCTTGTCGCGTGGGCAGGAGATCCCGCCATCAAGCTTAAATTTAAAGGCAAAATAGCTTAGGTGGTCATAACCGAGAATATTTTTGGCCTAAACCGGGTTTTTTGCATAATTTCTTCACAAAAAAGGGAGAAAAGTCGTTTTCTTTTCCCCCAAGTTTTCCTTGTGCCTCAAGCGCCAGATCAAAACTATTCCAAACTCGAGTCTGGGTAGTGATTGCGAATTTGTTCGGCTTCGGGGCAATCGTCAGAAACTAGGGGTTCGCAGTTCGTTCGGGATACCGAAGCCAACTTCTGGGACACAGCTCCAATACTTTCGAGACGCACCATTTCTTCCCAGGAGCTGATTTCGTCTTCTTCGTCGGTTTCGTAGCGCAGCGTGACTAGATCCCCTTCAATATCTAGGATACGAGCGCGCTCTATCCAACGTTGCTGATCTCGAAGAAAAATAGAAACCTCACGACCATCACAACAGAGTTGATAGATTTTGCGCTGTAGCATTTGTCAGTTCTCCTGCGCAGTGTAACTTGCTTAAAATATGGTCTGTTTACCGTAACGTACTTTGGGTTTTACATCGGAAGGCACAGCCGTATGGACTGGCCAGTTTCACGTTTTCCGCAACTTTTGTACCGATGGGAGTTACCAAATATGATTTTACCACCAAATCTATCTAGTACGCCATTTATCCAATTACAGGTTGTGCAGCTAGTGGCATCCCTCGTGAGAGGCATTTGCCAGCATAGATCAGAGCATGGGACTTGACTCCGGCACGCGATTAACAGCGACAATAACAACAGACTCTGCCTCAAAAATCTCGCTCTCTTCTGCCTCAAATCCCCCAGAAACCTCTGGTTACGAGGTTTGTTCGATCGCCCACTAACGCCTCTTGGCTCAATCTCAAATCTCAAATCTCAAAGCGAAAGCTTGAAACCGACACTCAAACAGCGACAATAAAAACAGGCTCTGCCTCAAAAATCTCGCTCTTTTCTATCTCAACTCCCCCAGAAACCTCTGGTTACGACGTTTGTTCGATCGCCCACAGTACCGCCTCTTTCCTCAATCTAAAACCTAAAATCTAAAATCTAAAATCAACAGACTGGAGTGTGATAAAAATCACTGACAGCAGGTCGCCCCTAAATGTAGAAAATGGTGGCGGCCAACAACTAGCTTCAAAACGGGCAGCGGAACCTGTGGCGGTTAAGCTAAAAGAATTGCGGTTCCGTTCAAAACAAATTGGAGTCATTGCTCGTGCGTATTAAGGAGGCTAATTGATGGTGTACGCAGAAAATTGGTCGCAGCCGTCTATCTTGGAGCTAGCGCGATCGGGCAACTTTCAAGCCCTAAATTATTGGATTGACAGCTTGCTGCGCCCCGAAGGGATTTATGCCCGCGTCGAACAGGCTCATTCCGGCTGCGTCCAAATCCTCGTAGAATTCCAGCGCGAATTTGCGCCAGATACTACCTTACTCGGGAGCACACTCCGGGAAGGCTTAGTCAAATTTATTTGCCACCAACTCTGGAGACTCAACTCGCCAGCAGTAGAAGGAGTGCGAATTCACGCGCGCTTGGCTGGGGATGCAGACATTCTCTGGAAACAGTCAGTGCGAATTGTGACTCCGGCAAACCGCCAGCGGCGGCGTTACCGTTCCCTACCGGTCGTCGATTGGGTTAAATTTAAAACGTATCGTTCTCTGCTGCTAGTGGGATCGGCACTTGCCTCATTTATTTTAGGGTGTTGGGTCAGCTACCACGAAGCCCTGAGCCTGCAGTCAGTATCCCCAGTATCCGGGTACCAGCAAACTGGGGTAATGTCGGGGCCTCCTCCAAAACGTGGGGATACCGTGCAAGCGGCCTTAGAAGTGGTACCAGTAATAAAGCAAAAGCAAGTTGCTAATCCTTTCGACCCAACAGTAACGCTGATGTTCGGAGGAAATGTGAATCTATCGGATGCGGTCGGAGCATCTGCTGCCAACGATCACCAATGGGCTTTCGCCAATATGGACGAGTACCGGCAAGCAGATGTGGCGATGGTTAACCTAGAAAACTCCCTGACTCGCTCTACATTGGGGTCTGGCAAAAAACAATTAAATTTTAAAGCCGAGCCAGAATCGGTGAAAGTATTAACAGCCGGAGGAGTGGATATTGTCAATCTGGCAAATAGCCGCGCTATGGATTACGAGGAACCGGGGCTGGTGGAGACGATGAATACTCTAGATAATAGTGGGATTCAACACCTGGGAGTCGGCAGAGATATTAAAGAAGCGAGGCGTCCAGATATTATTGAAGTTAAGGGTCAGCGGATTGCCTACCTCAGTTATTACGATGCCGAGCTTCACGCCGCCGACCAAGGGAAAGCGGGCACTAACCCCCGCCGCAACAATCGCGTGGCAGAGGATATTCGAGCTCTTAGGGGTCAGGTAGACTGGATTATTGTTAATTACCACTGGGGAGTCGAATTGGCAGATTATCCGGGGGACTGGCAGATTGATTTGGCTCGGTTCACGATCGACCAAGGAGCTGATTTGGTAGTGGGACACCATCCCCAGGTATTGCAAGGTGCAGAAATTTACAAGGGCCGGCCGATAGTTTACTCGCTGGGTAATTTTATATTCGGCGGGAATGCTCGCAGGGATTACGATACCGCAGTCCTGAAAGTATCGCTCAAAGACAGGAATATGAAGGTAGAGTTTCTGCCTGTGGAGGTGAAAAAGTTTCAGCCGAAAGTGGTGAAGGGAGCCGCAGCCGATCGCATCCTCAAACGCGTCGAGCAAATTTCTAGTATTTTCGATCGACCGATGCGCTCTTCTGTAGTTCTCGAAGCCCTAGTCCAGCCAGGAGCCACACCAAAAACTCCCAATTCTCCATTGCCAGGATCAGCAAAGAACGGTACATACCAGCCCGGGCAAAGTTCCGGGGGAACCTCCGGTGAAAGCAATCTCCAGAGTCCCGGAGAACCCAAACCTACTTTGATTTTGCCGACTTTGCCGGCTGCGCCCCAACAGTCGGACAACTCCTCATTTTTCCCAAACGGGACAGGGCCTGCAATTGAGTCAAACCCGCCTCCGAATCAAAATTTGCCACCGCGCATCTACCCCACTCAACCTCAAAATCCCAGCGGGGAACCAGAGCCATTTACAAAAGAGCCATTCATCAAAGAACCGTTTATTTCGCCCCCATCTCCCAGTCAAGGAGCAGTGCCGAGTCCCCAAAGCTATCTTCCTCCCAGGGGTGTATCTTTTGAAGTCGCAGTCAAACAGCAGTCCACCTCAGCAATCGTTCCAGGTACCAGCAGCAAACGCTCCAAGCACCGGATCGCCCTGCCTCCTATAGCTGGGAGCATTGGTTAACCGATGGGGGTCGGAACAACGAGGAGGCAGGGGGAGGATGGGGCCGGTAATGGGTGAACATCAAGATACTAGCGGCCAATTATTAACGACCGATTTACTGACAACCAATGATCAATGACCTACTACCGATGACAAATGTGTTTGCGATCGCGCTCAAGCAAAAGCAGTACAAAACCTATATCCTCTCCGACGAAACCGCTAACTCTACTCTAGAAGTTGTGCCGGAACGGGGCGGTATTGCCACTAGCTGGCTGGTTGAAGGCAAAGAAATCTTGTACTTGGACGCGGAACGGTTCGCCAATCCGGATCTGACTGTACGTGGCGGGATTCCTATCCTGTTTCCCATCTGCAGCAATCTCCCCGACAATACTTACACGCACAAGGGAGTGGAGCGTCAGCTCAAACAGCACGGCTTTGCTCGAGACTTGCCTTGGAGGATAGGCGAACAAGTTACGGAGGGTTGCGCCGCTCTTACGCTAATTCTCGATAGCTGTGACAAGACGCTGGCTGTTTATCCCTTTGATTTCCAACTAGCCTTCACTTATCAGATTAAAGGCAATTCTTTGGAAATTTTTCAGCGATACACCAATCTGTCTGCTGAACCCATGCCGTTTTCTAGTGGTTTGCACCCGTACTTTTTGGCGACGGACAAATCAAAGCTCCGCTTTGAGATTCCGGGGATGCAGTACAGAGATCAGAACACCCATCAAAAGGGTTACTTCACTGGGGTTTTTGACCCGACGTTGGATGAAATTGATATTTCCTTTGACGAACTCACTGGTCTTGCTGCTACTGTCACTGACGCGGCCCAAGGCTTGCGGCTCACGCTCAGTTACAACTCCAGCTATGGGAAGTTGGTTTTCTGGATGTTGAAGGGCAAGGATTTTTACTGTTTGGAACCTTGGACTGCTCCTCGAAATGCCCTCAACACTGGCGAACACATGATTTATTTGCAGCCGGGAGCGACTTGCCAGATGCTGGTTCGCATGACTGCAAACTTTATTTAAAAAACACTTGCTATTTCAAATGAGGGGTGCTACTATTAGAAATTGTGTGCGGTAACAATGTTTTCGCGGGTCGCTAGCTCAGCGGTAGAGCATTCGGCTTTTAACCGATTGGTCTCGGGTTCAAATCCCGGGCGACCCATAAAAAATTGGTAAGTTGAGAATTTTGAGTTTTGAGTTGAATGCTCGGAACTCAAAATTTTGTTTTTTGAACTTTTAACTAAATCTGGAAAGATAGTGCGCGATCGGTGGCAAATTGTCTTAATATTATCGTAAGAATTGAGCTTGTCCAAAATTCACTGCCCAAAAATCACAAATAATTAGGAGGAATATCTATGGCGCTTGTACCTATGCGATTGCTGCTCGACCACGCGGCTGAAAATGGTTACGGCCTACCGGCTTACAACGTCAACAACATGGAGCAAATCCAAGCGATCATGCGCGCTGCTGACGAAACCAACAGCCCTGTGATTTTGCAAGCTTCTCGCGGCGCTCGCTCCTACGCTGGCGAAAATTTCCTGCGCCACTTGATTTTGGCAGCAGTTGAAACCTATCCTCACATTCCCATTTCCATGCACCAAGACCACGGCAATGCCCCCGGCACTTGCTATTCTGCCATGCGCCAAGGTTTCACCAGCGTGATGATGGACGGTTCTCTGGAAGCGGATGCTAAGACTCCCGCTAGCTACGAGTACAATGTTCAAGTTACTCGCGATGTGGTGAATGTTGCTCATTCGATCGGCGTTAGCGTTGAAGGCGAACTGGGTTGTTTGGGTTCTCTGGAAACAGGAATGGGCGAAGCAGAAGACGGCCACGGCTTTGAAGGTGCGCTTTCTCACGATCAGTTGCTGACAGATCCTGAACAAGCTGTTGATTTCGTCGAGCAAACCGGCGTTGATGCTCTAGCAGTTGCGATCGGCACTTCTCACGGCGCTTACAAGTTCACTCGCAAGCCGACAGGCGAAATTTTGGCAATCAGCCGCATTGAAGAAATTCACCGCCGCTTGCCGAATACTCACTTGGTGATGCACGGTTCTTCTTCTGTACCCCAAGAATTGCTGGAAATTATCAACAGCAACGGCGGCAAAATCCGCGAAACCTACGGCGTACCTGTGGAAGAAATCCAAAAGGGCATCAAGTGCGGCGTTCGTAAGATCAATATCGATACTGACAACCGTTTGGCGATTACCGCTGCGGTGCGCGAAGCTTTGTTTGCGAAGCCTGATGAGTTTGACCCCCGCCACTTCTTGAAGCCGTCGATCAAGTATATGCAGAAGGTTTGTAGCGATCGTTATAACTCTTTCGGTTGCGCTGGTCACGGTACAAAGATTAAGCAAGTGTCTTTGGACGATTTTGCAGCTAAGTATGCTAAGGGCGAATTGAGCTCTTCTGCTAAGAAGACTGTAGCTGTTTAAGAATTTTAGGTTTTAGATTTTAGATTTGTCTGAAGTCTAAAGTTAGGATTGCCGGGTAGCTGTGAAGTTGCCCGGTTTTTGTTTGTGCGAGTTGATTATAACCCTCTTTTGTCACTCTTGTGGTAGTATAATCAGTGACACACCCCAAAAGCATTGCCAGTCCTATGGTAGAGCCTCGTCAACCAGTACCCACAGTCAAATTTATAGATGAATACTGTCAAATTTACCAAAACATATTTCCAGAAGTTAGGAGCTTTGAAGCTTTTAAGTACTTACATGTCGGTATGATATCGGACATAAAACGTAAAACACTACCATCAATAGCGAAAGTTATAGGGCTAGATAATCATCAAGCATGGTAGTCCTGCATAGTCAGTATAATAAATGGTTTTAATTGATAGATAAACTGGCGTTATACTCATGAATAAAATACCAAATAGCTCCAATATGATTGGAGAGTTTTTTAGAGAAGGAAAGAGTCTTTCTCCCCAATCGAGATATTCTTTGTCTCATGGTATTATTAAATCTTTCTATATAGTTTGTCTGACCAGTATCCTTTCCTACAGCTTTGTGTTTCTTTTTAGGAAAAACTATTCCGTAAGCACTCCAAAAGTCTGTATAACTGACAGCACATTGACGATAAACTGCCGAGAGAGAATCCCACAATCCCCTCGCGCCAGCTTCATCTCTTTTACCAATATATACTCCTACAATCTCTTTAGTCAACACATCAATTGCTAACCAAATCCACTGCTTGTTACCCTTGTCTCCTACAAATGACAACATTTCATCACATTGAGTAGTTAGCTTTCCCTTTTTTTTTGACTTCACTTCCACTTGTCTCTTGACGGCTCCTAACTTTTTATTAACATAGTATTGTAGCCACCTTGGGGAAACTCCGGTAGCCCTAACAATTCCAGCCAGAGATATTTTTTATAATAAAAGTCTATCTATTAACTCTCTTGTGTCTTCCGAAATCGGCTGATGTCTGGGAGCTATCACAAATTCTCTGGCACAATCTCGACATTTAAAACTTTGTTTCCCAGTGTGAGGGTGACCATTTTTTACAATATATTTAGAGTCGCACCTGGGACATTTCATAAGCTAAAAGTTAAGGCAGATTGAGTAAGTAAATTATAACAGGTTTTCCTGACTATGCAGGACTACCGTAATTGGAATTTCAATTCTCCTATCTGATAGACCGCAAACGTAGCCTGTCAGATCGCCATGAAGTAGATGACATTCATCTAAAAACAATACTATTATTTACCCTGGGGGGTAACAACCAGGCTGAAACAAAGAGGGAGTAAGGATTAAGCCAATGTGTGCTAAAAAAAGATAGGCAGCAAAATTGTTATACGCTTGCCTATCCAAAAAATAATGATACCAACATTCTACCGCATTCATTTAGAAAAAAAACTAACGTTAGCTCAGTTTAAGCTGATTGAAATCTTGTTACCTGTGATACAATCCGAAAAACAAATCAGATTAGAACGGCTCTCCCGCGTATTTCCCTCTCTAATTACCAGCGAAAGTCGGCGACGTAAGTTACAAAGATTTTTGGATTTGCCACACTTAACTATTTCATTAATTTGGTTCCCATTAATTACTTATTGGTTGACAACTTATTGTCGTGTTGGTCAAAGTTTATCAATCGCCATTGACCGCAGTCAATGGGGGCGCATTAATCTTTTTATGGTTAGCCTAATCTGGGAAAAAAGAGCAATTCCATTATACTGGTCGCTGTTGCCAAAATTAGGAAACAGTAACTTGGACTCACACACTACAAATTTGGAGCAAATTTTACCATTATTTTCAGAATATAAAGTTATCGTTTTAGGAGACCGTGAATTTTGTTCGGTTGATTTAGGAAACTGGCTTAAATCAAAGGGTGTGTCGCTGGGGGGGTGACAAAGAGGTCTACGAGATAGACTGTATAAGGGTTGCAGCCCGCATACCTTGTTGATAAAAGCGGCGTTTAGAAGGAGTTAACTTCATTAACTGTTCCACCTCCAAAGAATATTGTTCTAGATAATTAACCCACTTTTCTCCATCTAATCCAACACCAAATGTACTCCGTCTGCGATATTTTTTCTTTGGTTCTGTGCGACGAGATACATATTCTTGTACCTGCTTTTTCTTCAGTTCATTACCTTGAAATATTGCTGAACTGTACGCAAGTGTCATGAGCAGAATCATGTTAATAAGTCGGTTCCCTTTGAGGCTTGTTCCTTCAAGATCGTAGCCTCCTGTTTTACAGTCTCGGAACATTTCTTCAATGCCCATCCGCTGCTTATAAGCATTGAGCGCTGCTCGCAATGAGCCTAAGTCCGTGAGAATAAACCAGGCTTCTTTAACTTGATATTTCCCATAGTTCCTTTTCCACTTACAAGCAAGCTCAAATCCGGTAGTAGGTAGAGTTTTCCTCACTTTTTTCCCTTGAACATACAAAGAAGTTCCGGGTACTATTCCTAATTCATCCAACCGTTGCCAAACTAAATGTTCTGTTTCGATACAAAGATTCTTTTTCAGTCTTAAGCAAAAAGACACACCCTTTTCCTTAAGCCAGTTTCCCAAATCAACAGAACAAAATTCACGGTCTCCTAAAACGATGACTTTATATTCTGAAAATAATGGTAAAACTTGCTCTAAATTGGTAGTTTGTGACTCGAAGTTACTATTTCCTAATTTGGGCAACAACGACCAGTATAATGGAATTGCTCTTCGCTCCCAGATCAGGCTAACCATAAAGAGATTAATGCACCCCCATTGACTGCGGTCGATTGCAATTGATAAACGAGTACCAATGCGGCAATAAGTGGTCAACCAATAAGTAATTAAGGGGAACCAAATTAATGAGATAGTTAAGTTTGGTAAATCCAGAAATTTTTGTAGTTTTCTACGCCGACTTTCCGTTGTAATTGGGTAAGGAAATACCCGTGCCAGTCGTTCTAATCTCACTTGTTTTTCTGATTGCATCACAGATAGCAAAGTTGTCATTACAAGAAACTGAGCTTTGGTCAGTTGTTTTTTTAAATGAGTCTGGTAAAATGTTGGTATCATTATTTTTTGGATAGGCAAGCGTGTAACAATTATGCTGCCTATCTTTTTTTAGCACACATTGGCTCAATCCTCACCACCTCTGGGTTTCAGGCTGGTTGTCACCCCCCCAGGGGTGTGTCGTTTTGCTTGAGACTCAAAAAGAATCAGTGTATCGAAATGGAACATTTAATTTGGCAACGGTTAGATGAATTAGGAATAGTAGCAGGAACCTATGAGTATGTTCAAGGAAAAAGAGTGAGAAAAACGCGACCTGCCACCGGATTTGAGCTTGCTTGTAAATGGAAAAGAAATTATGGGAAATATCAAGTTAAAGAAGCTTGGTTTATTCTCACGGATTTAGGTTCATTGCCAGCAGCAATCAATGCTTATAAGCAGCGGATGGGCATTGAAGAAATGTTTCGACACTGTAAAAAAGGAGGCTACGATCTTGAATTGGAGTTTAGACTAAGCACAAATTGACTCAGGGTTAGCTGAGTCAATTTGTGGTGAATTTAGAGAGATATTCCCAGGTTAACTAATGGATTTTGGTGATTTTTGGAACCGACCTTTACCCTTTTTGACCACAGGATAGCGACATCTTTTAGTGCGAGCTTTTCCTGGTTGCCATCCATCTGAATTTCCTCGGCGTTTGGGAGCAACAGTGGGAGTCCCAATCCCGATCAAAAGTGGAAGCATTGATTGTGCAACCCTTCCAGGGGTCAATTCAGAGAGAGACTTTTGCCAGGGTAGACGAGTTTCTTTCACTAAATCTTTAGCTAGGGCTTGCTGGATAAGTGCAGAAAGGTTACACGGCTTGGTTATGCGATCGTCCGATCAAGGAAAGTGTGCAAGATAAACAGGTAAAATAGTACAAAAGCCTTGCATCACCCAGTGCGAGCGTGTACAGAAAAGCTGAGCTTGCCTCAAGTCCCCCATCCGAGTTTGAACTGCCCTTTGGAGGAAGGTTGTCATCAGACAACCGTTGGGTAAAAATGGCCGAACTAATTCCCTGGTCAGAGTTTGAAGCAGAATATGCCCAAAACTTCCCCACAGAAAAGGGCGCACCAGCCAAATCATTTCGGATGGCATTGGGAGCATTAATCATCAAAGAAAAACTGGGAATTAGCGCTCGCGAAACGGTAGAACAGATTCGCGAAAACCCCTATCTGCAATACTTTATCGGTCAATCAAGCTACAGTAATGAACTCGCATTTGACCCATCTCTATTAGTACACTTTCGGCAACGAATCAGTCCGAACCTCATCAATAAAGTCAACGAACGCATGGTCGAAAAAATGCGCTCTCTCACCCCAATCAAACCAGAAAAAAAAAAGGCTTCGGACGGCAAAAATGAGTCACCCAATCGCGGTAAGTTGATCGTAGATGCAACCTGTGCCCCAGCCGATATTAGTTATCCGACCGACTTAGGACTATTAAACGGAGCCAGAGTTCATACAGAAAAAATCCTAGACATTCTCTATAAACAAATCAAAGAAAAAACCCATAAAAAACCAAGAACCTACCGTAATCTCGCCCGAAAAGATTACTTAGCAGTAGCCAAACAAAGACGACCCACCCGAAACAAAAGAAGACAGGCAATTAAAAAACAACTTCAGTACATCAAAAGAAACCTAGCTCATATTGAGCAGCTAATCGATTTAGGTGCGACCATAGAAGGTCTGAATAAAAAGCAATATAAAACTTTGCTAGTCCTCACAGAAGTCGCTCGCCAACAACAGTGGTTATTTGACAACGATAAACAGAGTATTGAGGATAGAATAGTAAGTTTAAGTCAACCCCATATTCGTCCTATAGTCAGAGGAAAAGCCGGGAAAAGCGTAGAGTTTGGAGCCAAACTGTCAGCCAGTTGTTTTGAAGGATATGTATTTTTAGACCGGATGAGCTGGGATAACTTTAACGAATCAGGGGACTTAAAAGCACAAGTAGAAGCTTATTATAGATTTACAGGATATTATCCAGAGTCAGTTCATGCAGATCGCATTTATCGTACAATATCAAACCGAGCGTGGTGCAAAGAAAGAGGAATTAGGCTCAGTGGGCCCCCTCTAGGAAGACCCCCAGCAAATGTGAGTAAATCAAAAAAGAAGCAAGCGTTGGAAGATGAGAGAATTAGAAATGCAATTGAGGGCAAGTTTGGGCAAGGGAAACGAAGATTCGGTCTCAATCGAGTGATGGCAAAACTTGATAATACATCTGGTACAGTTATTGCAATTAGTTTTTTGGTAATGAACCTTGCTACCTGGTGGCGTCGGCTTTTTTGTGTGTTTTTATGTCTATTTGGAAAAAGAACACCTGTTTTTGGGTTGAAGATAATCCCCAATTATAGATGGGGGGACTCGATACAGAAAAAACTTATATTTAACTCTGCTTGAATATATCGATCGCTCCTGTTCTTAGTTTGCGATCGATTATTCAGCAAACCCTAGCTAACCATAGTTGCCAGGTCACTAATGGCATCAAATCGCTCCATCGTTGACATTGTTCGGGAGTGCTCAGCTTCGGCACAGTCCAATGCAAGGTTTGTTTGGCTAAGCGATACCAGTGTTCGAGGGCAAAACGACGTAGATATAGTTGCCAAATTTCTGCCAGAGATGGCATTTGGATGCCGACCCAAACTAACCACAAAGGTTGAGTTTTTAATTGACCCGTTACAGCTTCTAAGCGTTCTACTAAAATCAGAGTCATCGGATGTTTGGGACTGCCTCGAAAATGCAAGTTATCCCATTTTCTCAATCTGATTCGTCCGAGTTTCGGTTCAAGAGATAAAGAGTGTTTGTTCTGGTTCCCACCAGCTTTGAGCGTCGTTAAGCTTAAACTGCTTTCCATGAGTTCTGGGTCTTCCTCTACCACTATAAGATAGAGGTGCTGACCACAAGCAACGATTAGAACGAATACGCATTAGTTTATCAGCGGCAATCGCAGCGGTTGCTTTTATCAAAGGAGCACACCCATACTCGCTATCAAATAGGGCTATGGGTCGATTCTGAAGATATTCACACACTTGTGCCAATTGTTCAGCGCCTTTAGCCATCGGATTTTCCCAACTAGTAATACGTTCGTGTCTTAAGGGTAATGCCCAACTGCCGATGGTCGAAGGTATCCACGCGATCGTACTATACCCCTGACCGATACCAACAGGTATGCCGTGAGGCAAGGCTGTCGGTTGATGTTCATAAGTACGCTCTTTGAGAGTAGGTGCATGAGGCCTCAACCATGCCGTATGATCGATCGCTAATACTGGACGTTCTACTTGTGACATCTGTTGGATGTACAGTTGCATCAATTTTTCTTGATCGGGTCTACAATCTTGTAGTGCTTCATAGGCGCTCGACCACTCACGCCGAAACAAGGGATTGAGAGCCAAATCTCCTCGCGCATGAGACGTGGCGCGTCGTCATTACCGCGTCTGCTAGTTCAAAGGTGGCATCTTTTGCCTTGCCAAGGCATTCATAAGCTTGTTGACGAAATTCGTATAATTGTTCAAACAGAGATTGCAGGTAGATTTGAGATTTTTTGCTGAATTCTCAATTTTCTACCCTTACGCTGTCTGTTGAAACTATCGCAGACAGTTTTTTTCTCTTGTTGCAAGTCTCCGAGAACGTCAACGGTCGCTGGCATCTATCTTAGGGTTGAGTCTGATAGCTTGTCGCCAGCGACCAGGGCCGTTTTTGAGAACTGTTCGCTAGTCTCACAGCGATCGCGCTTTTTGACCTGCTTAGTCTAAACTCCAATCTTGAAGGGACTAGCCTCAAAGGAAACAGACTTATTAATATGATTCTCCTGATGACGCTTGCCTACAGTTCGGCAATATTTCAAGGCACTGAATTGAAAAAAAAGCAGGTACAAAAATATGTATCTCGTCGCAAAGAACCCAAGAAAAAATATCGTAGACGGAGTACATTTGGTGTTGGCGTAGATGCCGAAAAGTGGGTTGATTATCTAGAACAATATGCTTTGGAGATGCAACAGTTAATGAATTTAACTCCTTCTAAACGTCACTTTTATGAACAAGGTCTGAGGGCTGCAACCCTTATTCGGTCTATATCCTAAGCCTCTTTGTCACCCCCCCAGGTTTATTGTTGATGAGAAAGCAAATACATGGGCTGTAGAGGATGTCTCTGAGGCTACAATGGGCCCTACTACTAACAGCGTGGCCAAGATAGTGTCGGGTAACGGGAGAGTCTGGGCGTTGATCCAGAAGTTCTAAATTCCAAAAAAACGCCGCTTTTAAGGGCGGCGTTCTTATTAATTAATTAAAAATCATAGGTTAAAAAGGGTATAATCACCATTTTTAACTTTTAATTTTTAAGTGTTAATTTTCTAACAGTCGTAGTAGAGAGCAAACTCGTAGGGGTGAGGACGCAGCCGCATCGGGTTGACTTCGTTGTCGAGTTTGTAGGAAATCCAGGTTTGGATGAAGTCTTCGGTAAATACGCCGCTTTCAGTTAAGAAACTGTGGTCTTTTTCTAAAGCTTCTAAAGCGCCTTCCAATGAACCGGGAGTTGAAGGAATTTTGCTCAATTCTTCAGGGGAAAGGTCGTAGATATCCACGTCCAAAGGTTCGCCCGGATCGATTTGATTCTTGATGCCGTCTATGCCGGCGCACAGCATGGCTGCAAATGCTAAATAGGGGTTGGATGTGGCATCGGGACAGCGGAATTCTAACCGCTTGGCTTTGGGGTTGGTTCCCGACAACGGAATCCGCACTGATGCCGATCGATTTCCTTGAGAGTAAGCTAAGTTTACAGGCGCTTCAAAGCCCGGAACTAAACGCTTGTAGGAATTGGTCGTGGGGTTGGTGATTGCCAAAAGTGCCGGTGCGTGCTTGAGAATGCCACCGATGTAATGCAGTCCCATTTGACTGAAACCAGCATATTGATCGCCTGCAAATAGAGGTTGACCGTCTTTCCAAATCGACTGGTGAACGTGCATCCCGGAACCGTTGTCGTTAAACAGCGGTTTGGGCATGAAAGTGATGGTTTTGCCGTATTTTTTGCCGACGTTTTTGATTACGTATTTGTAAGTCAGCAAGTAGTCGGCTGCTTGTACTAAAGTGGCAAAGCGGAAACCGAGTTCGCATTGACCGCCGGTGGCGACTTCGTGGTGGTGCTTTTCGATGGGTACGCCACATTTTGCCATTGTCAGCAGCATTTCCGTTCTCATGTCTTGTGAGGTATCGGTTGGTGCTACTGGGAAATAACCTTCTTTGTAACGCGGTTTGTAGCCGAGGTTGCCGCCTGCTTCTTCTTTGCCGGAATTCCAGCGACCTTCGATCGAATCTACGTAATAGTAGCCGGAATTTTGGGTTTGGTCGAAGCGAACGTCATCAAAAATAAAGAATTCTGCTTCCGGGCCAAAGAATGCTGTATCGCCGAGACCTGTCGAAAGCAAGTAGTCTATGGCTTTTTGGGCAATGGTGCGAGGACAGCGACTGTAAGGTTCGCCGGTGCGAGGTTCTTTGATGCTGCAAATGAAGCTGATGGTAGGTTCTGCCATGAACGGGTCCATCCAAGCGGTGGTCGGATCGATGACCATCGTCATGTCTGATTCGTTGATGGCTTTCCAGCCCCTAATGCTTGAACCGTCGAAGGGTACGCCGTCTGTGAATGCGGTTTCGTCGATTTGGTCGTGGTACAGGGAAAGGTGCTGCCAGATCCCCGGCATATCGATGAATTTGAGGTCAACGATCTGGATCTTATTTTCTTGTATGTAGTTTAAGGCTTCTTGGGGTGTCTGGAACATGACTTACTCCTGATATTGGTTGTGTCTTGGCGATCGGCCGATTTCAGACTGTGTGGGCGATCGTAGGCCTTCAGTATCCACTATTTTGTAGCCATAGATACAAAATTTTGAAATAGGGGCCCAGTGCGGCGCGGCAGTTTGAGATTCTTGCCCTGTGGATTATTTTTCGGCTGAACATACAAGGCAAACGGCTGAATTTTACGACAGTTTGCGGCGGATAGACTACCCTTCGTGAAAATCCCATCTCAAATCTTAATCAAACGCCGATTTGTAGTAGTCTACAATAGGCGGTCTGTCTCAGATAGCAAAGTATTGATAAAGATTTTTGGGAGAGAAACTTATGCGCGATGCAGTGACGAGCCTGATTGAAAATTATGATGTTGCTGGTAGGTATTTAGACCGAGATGGTATCGATCGGTTGAAATCTTATTTTGCAACGGGCACGGCACGGGTACAGGCGGCGGCTGCGATTAACAGCAATGCTGCGGCAATTGTCAAGCAAGCTGGTATCCAGCTATTTGCTGAACAGCCGGAACTGATCCGTCCCGGGGGAAATGCCTACACGACTCGTCGCTACGCGGCTTGTCTGCGGGATATGGACTACTACTTGCGCTATGCTACTTACGCCCTGGTGGCTGGAAGTACCGACGTGCTGGACGAGCGCGTGCTGCAAGGTTTGCGGGAAACTTACAATTCTCTAAGCGTTCCCATTGGCCCGACGGTGATGGGGATTGGCATTATGAAGGAGATGGTTAAGGCTCAAGTGCAAGCTGCTGGCTTGTCTGTGGGGCCTTTTTTGGAGCAGCCTTTTGATTACTTGATGCGCGAATTGAGCGAACAAGATATTTAAGTCAATTTGCTAATTCTTTTAACAGCAAATTGCACTTGTGGCTTGCAGTTAGTAGCAGTTGGATCGATCGCTTTTTTTGGCATCACAGCCTCCAAGCGATCTTTTTTTATGGGTTATACAATTTTAGATTAAAGATTTTAAATTAAAGATTTTAAACTAAAAATTTTATAGCCTTTCTCAGAAAGATGAGGTATGATGTTACTGACACTCACTCGTGAGGGTCAAACAGAGAAGATAAGATCAAATGAACTATAATTACATGGTTGAGTAAAGCCACGCGAAAGCGATACCACACATAATAGCATTTTTTTGAAAGCACACGATGCTTGACTCACAACACGTTTACTTGTACCAAACTTCATACATTGTTAAAAATGAAAGCTTATTCGATTGATTTTAGGCAAAAAATCCTTGATACTTATCATACTGAACCCATTTCACAAAAAGCAATAGCTAAGCGTTTTTCTGTAGCCCTGAGTTTTGTACAAAAATTGCTTAAACAATATCGTGAAACAAAAAACATTACTCCGAGAACTGACCGATGTGGAGTCAAAGGCAAACTGAATGCGGAGCAACTACTCATCTTGGCGGAATTGATTGAAGGAAATAATGATGCAACTCTTGAAGAACTCCGTTATTTACTTTATGGGAGAATTGGATTTTCTGTTAGTAGAGCAACAATAGGAAGAATGATAAAACTCTTAGACATTACTGTCAAAAAAAACTCTCTTCCCTTCAGGGAAAGGGACAGAGCGAGTTCAAATCCTGCGATGTGAGTTCTGGAAAACAATTAAAGAGATTAGTTTGAAAGACTTAATATTCATTGACGAATCGGGAGTTAATTTGGCAATGGTTAGGTTATATGCTAGGTATGCAAAAAGGTGAAAGAGCCAAGGGGTCAAAACCAACTAAACGTGGCAAAAATGTCTCAATAATTGGAGCAAGGTCAGTCAATGAGATTTTGACATCGGTTAATCTAATAGGCGGAACTGATGCAATTACATTTGAAGCTTTTATTATCAGAAAACTTGTGCCAAAACTCTGGAAAGGTGCTTGTGTAGTGATGGATAATTGTCCCATTCACTTGGGAGAAGAAGTGAAAAAAGCGATCGAAAAAACAGGGGCAAAATTAATATACTTATCACCTTATTCACCAGATTTTTCACCAATTGAAAATCTGTGGTCAAAACTTAAAATCATTCTCCGTTCTATCAAGACTACTAATTATCAAGAATTAGGAAAAGCCATAGATTTTGCGTTCGGACAAGTTACATCGTCAAATATTTTTAACTGGTTTACACACTGCTGTTATTGTACCTCATCTTTTTGAGAAAGGCTATAAATTAAAGATTTTAACAATTGGTAAGGACTTCTGAATTAAGGGTTTGGAGCTTCCCTATAGTTGCATTGTTTTTGGCAACTGGTGTTAAAAATCGTCAACACATCCCCAGACGAGGCATTTGTCTAGGGGATTTTTGGTTTGATGCAAATCGACTTGTTCGGCGGTTGTTGCTTCTACTTCGCCATTGGGGTAAAGAATGTGGATGATGTCACCGCTGACGAAGGCGAGGGGATTTTCTTGACAATTGCCAGGATTTCTGATAGGAAAGTTAATGGTTTTCATGGTCGATCGCCCTGATGGTATTTGTAGCGCTTTTAGCTGCATATAAATCATCCGCTAGTCGTAAAAATTATTGTGTGATTCTATGAATGTTTATCTGTGATCCAACTACACACTCAGAGCGATATCAGTCACATCAGGTGAGCTGGGGGCGATCGCCCCGCGACAATCGCCAAACCAAAATAATCGCCAAAAATTAGCAGTCGGGCTTGTGCGTAAGTGCTAATCTGGTACTGTTCTTCACCCTATCCGTACAGATTAAAAACCTTGGCTAAACAGCGACTAGACACATTATTGGTCAGCCTAGATTTGTGCAGTTCCAGACAGCAAGCTCAGGCCTTGATTCGGACTGGAAAAGTCTCTATCAACCAGCAGGTAGTTGACAAACCGGGCACTGAGGTGGACATTGCAGCAAAAATTCAGATTAAAGAGCGATCGCGCTATGTTTCTAGAGGCGGCGACAAATTAGCCAAAGCTTTAGAAGTTTTTGCGATTCCCGTTGCAGGCAGAATTTGTCTCGATGGCGGCATCTCCACAGGCGGTTTTACCGACTGTTTGCTGCAAGCCGGCGCCGCCTTAGTCTACGGCATAGATGTTGGCTACGGTCAAGCAGATTGGGGCTTGCGGAACGATCCGAGGGTAATTTTGAAAGAACGTACCAATTTGCGGTACATGACTGCTACTGAGCTTTATGGGGACTCTGGGCAAGCAGATTTGGCGGTAGTAGATGTGTCGTTTATTTCCCTGGATAAGATTTTACCGGCGCTGTGGGAATTGTTGGTACCACCGCGAGAAGCGGTGTTGCTGGTAAAGCCGCAGTTTGAGGTAGGGCGCGAGAGAGTCGGGAAAAAAGGCGTAGTGCGAGACTCACCAACTCAAGCTGATGCGATTTTTCAAGTGTGGAAGGCAGCTACAGCTTTAGGATGGCAGCAACGTGGCTTAACGTGGTCGCCTTTACTTGGCCCGGCGGGTAATATCGAGTATCTTTTATGGTTGGGGATCGATCGCGAACTAGAATCAGACCAGAGGGCGATCGAAGAGGGTGTTGTGAAAGAACGGATCGCACAAGTCACCAAAGCGGCCGCGCGGGAACTTGTCGATCGATTGTAGATTGTAGATTGATTTCAAGATGTCAAGCTAATCAATTTTAAAAGTCTAATTTGGAACTCCAGATTGCTTTAAAATTTCAAGTTGTTTTGTCAATCGGACTCCTCAACTTTCACAAAAGTGAATAATTCCATGCAATCATTCAAACAAGCCGGCTCAATTTTACTGTACGTTCTAGGTGGCATCGGGTATGTAGCAATTGTAGCTACTATTGTAGGCGTTTCAATTCTCATCAAGTGGGCCGCTCTGCTACTAGCCGACAAATTATTATATACAATTCTGATTATCGGCGATTTGTTGAGGGGTATCGAAATTATTGAACTGTTAAATATATTGGTATTTGCTTTTATCGGTATGGGAGTGGGTGTGGCGACAAGGCTTTTACACCCTCAATACGGTCGCAAAGTTAGTGCGGCTTTGTTGATACTTATAGTCCCCTTAGTTTTCATGATTACGCCCGCAATTCGATATAATTCTTGGCTGGACAAAGTGGAAGAATCGGATAAATTATCGCCTCCGCAAACTACAACCTTAACTAACTCATTTTTGAATAGAAAAGTAGGATTGCCTGGTTTTGTCGGTTATTACGTATATACTGGTCAGTTTCCGGTTATTCCGACGAAACAATCTGAGATGAAAGACCTCGACAGCTTTGAAAAAAAAGTTAATTCCAGATTTGTACAGTTCACAGGTATTGCTCCGACTATTGTTTCTTGGTCAATGCGGGTTTGTTTTTGGCTGATTAGAATATTTTACTTTTCTATAGCGGTAATTGCGACTATCGCCCATTTTAGGGAAGGTGTGAGAATCGCCAGACGGTAATACCATTTTCGATTTTCGATTTTCGATTAAAGAATTGGGAATCACTGATTAAAATCGTGGTTTGGAGCTTAGCTACAGTTGCATTCTTTTTTGACAATTGTATAAGAATAAAAGCAGTAGGGTGCGTCAGATCCTAGCTCTTGGATTATTAAGAAATAACGCTCTTCTGACCGAAAGCATCCAGGATACAAGCCCCCGGATTCATTCCTTCGCAGACTCAGGACGGAGAAATAAAAAACCTGTATTCGATAAACAAGCCCCCGAATTTATCCGTGGGGTCAATGCTTCAATTCTTTAATCTAAAATCTCAAATCTAAAATCGATTGACGCACCCTAGTCAACAGCGATTTTTAGGGCTAAACAATGAGTTGACCAATTTTTCTCAAGACTTGAAGAACCGTATAAAGTTCGTTCATTAGAGGAACAGGTGAAAATATTCTTGATAAGTCATATTTAGGCGGATTCTGAAAGTCTAGCTTGACGAATACAATTTCACTGCCATTTGTCATCGCAGCAAAACTCGGTCTATCCTTGCGGGGATTGGCGGTCATGTATGCTAGTGTTTGGGGGAGTGCAGACATTACTGAAATGGTGGTGCGCTTCGACTCTAAGAGTGTCACCCAAAACTGATTTTGCATCACTAAAACATCAATCCGTCCCTTGAGAGTTTCTACTTCATCATCCTCGTCATCTAAAACAATTTGTACAGATTTTTCAGCCATCATTTTAAAAGGTGGATCGTAAAAACCCGCTCGTTCCAATAGAGTCGAACCCATGATTAGCGTAACGGTTCCTTCTGTAAGGCTTCCATCATTTAAATGATAAAGATACCGCCGCCGAATTAAATTGAGAGCGGCTTTATCGACTTCTGTAATTTCTGGTAAATCTGCATACCATTCTGGGAAAAATCCCTCCGATTCAGTTCGCGTAATATTGAATCGAGATTCAACATCTGCTAAAGTTTGAATGATTTCAGTAATGGCTGTTGTTTGTGTCATATTTTAAACTCTTGCTGCAAGCGATCGATAATTGTATTACGCTCGATGGTGGCGAGAATTTCTTGAATTACCGTATCTTGTCCCAGGGGGCCCCAAGTGCAGCCTTTTTCTAAATAAACTTGGGCGGCGCGACCGACAGCATAGGTTCCGTAAGCTGCTAAACTAGCTTGAGTTACAGCAACTCCGGCAAAAGTAGAAAAGCCGATGTGCGGGGCCGCAGCCGCCGCACTTTTGCCAAATCCCAACAGAAAACTGCTACCCAATTCTCCCAAAAGTACGCCGCCAGCACTGGAGAAAATAGTCTGCCAAAGTTTCCCGGCTTCGTAACCAGTCATGGGTAAGCCGTAAAGTCTGGATAAAGAGCGAATTAAGGCTAAATCTGCGACACTTGCTCCCATTACATCCAAGAAGGCCACTGGATTTAAACCCACAGCCAAAGCTTTATATTTTGCAAATTGCCAGATTAAATCTTCGGCTTCTGTTTGTCGCAATTTGAGAACGTGACGGGCAATGTTTGCTTCAGCATCTCTAGCTTCCACTAAAGCATTTAGAGCGAGGAGCGATCGACCTTCTCTGTTAAGAATTGTGAGAATTTTATGTTTGAGTTCGTCTATCTGCGGGGGTGGCGACTCCCATTCGTTAGTTACTTTTCCGTCAGACCATTCCACCCGCACTTGCACAGGCGCGGGTTCGGCGGCTACCATGACTATTTCTAATGATTTGGCAGTTTTAGGCGGGGATTTTGCAGTAGATTTATCGGAGGAGTTGTTTGGGCGATCGGACAAATTTTCGCTATCTGTTTCCTCTGTTACCGCAGCGGCTGCTAACTCTTCAGAATTTCCCAGCGCTTGCAAACTTTGGTAAATAGCTTTTCTGTCTAATTCTGGATAAAGGTCAATTTTATTAAAAACTAAAATCACCGGTTTTTGAGCTGTTTGCAATTCGCACAGTGCTTGATATTCAGTTCGGGTGATATCGCCTGCAACGACAAACAGAATTAAGTCAGCTTGGCGAGTTACTTGTTTCGCCATTTCGCCGCGCACTTCGCCGCCAACTTCATCAAGTCCGGGAGTATCGATTAATTCAACTTGCACCCCTCCTTTCCCCCCCTTGGCAAGAGGGGGTTGGGGGGATTCGTCGCTGTCAAGGAAGGATAAAGGCACACTCCAGCGCACGGAACGCGGCCACTGAGTCACGCCGTTGAGAGGGCCTGTTTGCAGAATTTTGTGACCTAAAAGCGCGTTTAATACGGCTGACTTGCCACGGCTGACTAAGCCGAAAGTAGCAATGCGGATTATGTTGTGGTCTAGTTTTTCTGAGGTGGAAGTTAAGATATCTAACTGATATTGCAGCGCCGCTTCTAATTCAGTATTATTCGAGTTTTTTTTCCCTTGGCGCAGGTGGGAATAGCGCGCCAGGGCTTCGCGCAAACTGGCGCGGGCAAGGGATAAGCGATTTTCTTGAAGGGAATTGTCAGCCATTGGCGATCGGCTTTTTTAAGCAGGTATAATTGATCGTCGAATTATAAATCCTATTTCTTATTTTAATACAATTTTTCATAAATTTATAATTTTTTTTTTTGGAATTAGGTAGGGACACGGCACTGCCGTGTCCCTACGCATATCATGGGCCATCGACCCAATTTAACATCAGATGCTGGACTACTTCTAATTGGCCACCGACTTAACGGTTTCGGGCCCAGATACCTGAGATGAAAGGCGACTCGCCACTTGGTTGACGAAAGATTGCAAGAAAGAAACTTGCTGATTTTGCGTAAATACTGCTTGCAAAGTTTTAGTCAACTGGTCGAGATTGAAAATGCCTTTGGGAGCATTTTCCAGTTCTTGACTTTGGAAATATTCAATCAAACTCAGTCCTGCTATTCTGGTAAAATAGGCTGCACTAATTCCCTGCACCGCGCCTCCTGCTACATAGGTGACGGCATTGCTTTTCAGCAGTCCAGTAATAGTTTGGGTAGACAGTTCTACTAATCCCAATTTAAACATTTGATTAGCTAAAGTACCCGCTACTGTCTTAGCTTGGTCTAAGGAAAACTGTTGCTGGTATATAGCGCCGAGATCGATTACGAGTTGGGTGCTGATGGCGGTTGTTGCTAACAAGTCTAAAGCGGGAACCGGGTTAGCAAACACGGTGGCGGCGGCGATGTACTGATATTGTTCGATAATGGGAATTGCCCGATCGCGCCTGACCGCATTTAATAAGGTTTTTGCCTCTAACTTGATACTTGCAGCCTCGCGCACTGCACTCGCCCAGACCAACTGTTGCCGTTCTTCAGTTAAGATTTTAGTCAATCTTTCTGTCAGCGCGTCGAGTTGAGAGACTTGCTTTTCGATCCGTTCTTGAACTGTGCCGTCCGCTTGGTGTCGGCGCACTTTAATAGAATTGGGAGAAGCTGCGATCGCAATTATATCTTCGGTTCCCAATATTCCTTGCATTTTCTGCTGCAAAGAGTTCAAAACCTGCGACTGCTGTTCTGGCAAATATTGGTCTAGTTTGTTCCAGACTAGCAGCACGCGCTGACCTGCGGCAGCTAGCTGAGATAATGTTTGAAATTCGGAATCTGTGATGTCGCCCGCTGTCACAAACAGCACTAAATCACCGCCGATTTTGGCATCGGTATTTGTATTAGCAAATAGCGGTGCTGTTTCTGGAAAACTCAGCTTGTGCTGGTGTTGAGATGCCCAATTAGAATTTAAAACTTGAATTAAGGCAGTTTTGCCAACAGCTTTGCCACCCGTTACGGTAATCCGCAAATCTTGTCTGTCTAATTCCGCTCTGAGCCGATCGAGCTGTGCTGTTAGATTAGCCGGATCTGCAGAGTTTGGAGCTTCTGAAGCCAGCAATTTAATTGCGGTTTCTGAAGCCGCGATCGCTTTTTCGGCTGCTTCCCGGTTCGCCAAGGGTTCCGGGAGTGCGAGTTCGAGTTTGGGGGATTGTTGTTTCCACCACCAATACCCCGCACCGGCAGCCGCCAAGCCGATGAGTGCCGTTTCGCCCATTTCTGAACCCGAATGCTGTAGAGTTTCCAGCAGCCACAGCGCTGCTGAAAGTCCTATTCCGCCTATCAAAATCGGTCGTCGCAAGTTAAGTGTCATTTTTCCCTTCCTGTGGGTATTGTCGCCAAGCTTAACCTTCGCGGGCTTGGCCTCCCTCCCTATATTCCATCGTACCTCTGCAGCATCCAAACTGGCAGGCGGGCAATCCGACTTTTGGGGGGGATTACACCCTAAACCTTTTCCAGAATTGCCAAATGTTTGTAGTAAGGACTTTAATCTTTGCTGTTGAGTTGGGAAACAAAGGACTTTAGTCCTCACTACAAATTGTTAATCTTTAAGAAATCGGAGGGGTAATTGTTTAGTCTCCCAGACAAATTCCTAAACCGCGGGCCGTTTTAACCAGAGTACCATCGAAGTCTACAGGTCTATATTTGGCGATCGCATCTTCGAGAGGAACGCTCACAACTTCCCGCTTTTGCCAAGATACCATGCAGTCGTATTTCTCTTCGGCAATTAAATCAACTGCTGCGATGCCAAAAGCAGAAGCAATTAGTCTTTCTAGCGGTGAAGGAGTTCCTCCACGTTGAATGTGTCCCAAAACAGTGACGCGAGTTTCTGCACCGCCGCAGTCAGAAATTGTATCAGCTAAATACTGACCAATTCCGCCTAATCGACTTTGACCTAAGCGATTTGTGTGCATTACTAACTCGCCTTCTTCAGTGCGAACTGCCTCCGCTACTATAATTAAACAGTAGTTTTTTCCCCGGTCTTGGCGTTCTTGGATTTTGGCACAGATTTGGGAAATTTTGTAAGGAATTTCGGGAATCAGAATTATATCAGCTCCCCCAGAAATTCCGGCACTAATCGCAATATGTCCAGCGTCGCGTCCCATGACTTCAACAATCATGACGCGACTGTGACTGGCCGCAGTAAAATGCAAGCGATCGAGTGCTTCTGTGGCAATATTGACCGCCGTATCAAAACCGATGGAACGCTCGGTAATTCCGACATCATTATCTATAGTTTTAGGAATAGCAACTAAATTCAAATTACCTTGTTGAGCAATCTTCCTGAGAATGGCAAGACTACCGTCGCCACCAATGCCAATTAAAGCATCCAAACCTAGTTGATGATAGCCTTCGATAATGTCCTCAGCACGATCGCGTAGAGTCCCATCAGGCATCGGGAAAGCAAAAGGGTCGCCCTTATTTGTCGTGCCTAGCATCGTACCGCCAATGGTGAGCCACGAGTCTACTTTCTCAATATCCAAGGAAATTGCTTCAGGGGGACGACTCATCAATCCGTGGGTGGCTTGACGAATCCCCATCACTTTCCAATTGTAAGTGCCCGTTGCGCGGTAGACAACCGCTCGAATAACGGCGTTTAAGCCTGCACAGTCACCCCCGCTAGTGAGGATACCTATACATTTTTGTTTTCCCATAATTAATGCCCGACTTTTGTTCTTCAGAACATGAGTTGATATTTTTAGATCGCGATGGTTCAATCCTGATTTTCGACGTAAATAGGTAGGCGAAAATAAAATTTACTCTGTAACAGAATGTAAAGCAATCATAACTTTTGTGATTGCTTTCATAAGAAATCGCTCCTTCAGGGAGCTTTTCACTCGCTTTTGACTACTTATGTATTTTTCAGCTTCATCCACCTAATGGAGTGCCTCATCTCTGACGCATCCCACAAGTTCGATCGCCAACTCAGTCGCATCGCCAATCACCGTCTCAAACAAAACATAAATTTTACTTGGGATTGAGGCGTTTAGAAACTTGGTTAATTATACCGCTGAGAATAGCACCGCCCATAAGAATTCCCAGGGCGGGATTAAATACGGGCTGCCACAGACTGTACCACAAATCAAAACCGAGATTCACCCCGGTCGATCGCCCTGCTACTGCGATCACAAACCACCCAAAAATGGCAAAGACGAAAAACACATCAGCTACTAAAAGCAAGTTAAGCAAGTTAAGAAATTTATCTTTCATTGTCGAGGGTTCCTTTTGAGTGTATATGTGTCAAGTTTTGGCAAGCGGTTGGTAAGGGAGCGGATTGATAGCTGCAACTGGCGATCGAATAAAGATAAAATATCATTCAATTGTTTTCGCGCACAGGCTGTCAAAATATGGTTCGCTATACACTTCCTCAAAGCCCCGAAATTATTTTAACTGTCAAAGGGAAAGATTCAGCCAAAGCCCGCGAAGAAGCGATGGATCGGCTGATGGATCTCATGGATGAGGGCAAGCTGCCTACGGAACTCGTGGAGGGATTTGGGCCCAAGCAGTTTGTTGAAGTTAAGGATATCGAAGATGCTGCGTCTGAAGGCGAGGATGCGATTACTGAAGCCGTCCAGATTTTGAGCAATTTGGCAAGTCTCAAATTGAAAGTCATGGAATCCCGCGAAGAAGCACTCAAAATCCGGGCGGCGATCGACATTTTGTTTACAGATGAGGCTGTGACTGCCGAGGAAATTGGTCGTTTGAAAGATGGTTTCAAGGTTCTCAAAAACTTCGCTCAAGCTAATGTCCGCTATCGAGAAGCTAGAAGTAAAGCCGAAGAAGCACGGGCCATTCTCGACGAAGCTTTGCAATCTGTCGAACCGGAAAACAAGGCGCAGAAATCCGCGAAATAGTAGCAGGTTGGGTTGAAACTCACATCTTGCACCCTGCTCAAGGACAGGCAAGATGCCTGTTCCACAAATAGTAAATTTTCTTGTGGAACAGGCATCTTGCCTGTTCCTAAAAAACTGATTGAGAATGGTGCGACATCTCAGTTGAAACCTATTTCTGTCATTACGATCCGAAGGGAAGCAATCGGAAACCTCGGCGATTGCTTCGTTTCTTTATTCGGACATACAATAACTCGGCTGCAAGACATAATATTAACTTTATCCGCATTGAAATCAGGAAAAAATTGTGAGCCAACAACAAACAGGAATTCTCAGAAACTCGATGTCAGGCAGCTTGCTGCTGGCTAAACAGTTAGGTTTTGAACCAAAAACTGTGATTGATGTCGGTGCGGCATTGGGAACTTTTAACCTTTATGACACTTTCCCTAATTCGCGACATTTGCTAATTGAACCCATCGCCGAAAATGAACCTTATCTCGCCAAAATTTGCCGCAAGCTCAAAAGTGCAGAATACATTATCGCTGCGGCGACTAAAGAAGCGGGAGTTTTCACGCTTAACGTCAGTCCCTCTATGTTGCATTCTTCAATTTCTGAAAATCGAGTTACTGACAGCAGCGATCCTTATTTGCGAAACATACCAGCAATTACCCTGGATGGAATATGCAGGGAAAGAAATTTGCCAGGCCCGTATTTAATTAAAGTTGATGTAGACGGACAGGAATTAAATGTTTTAGCGGGAGCTACTGACATTTTGCAGCAGACTGAATATGTAATTGTAGAAGTTACTTTGTTCGGTCAGATGTATGATGTAATGAGTTTTATGAAGTCCCAAGGATTCGCAGCTTACGATATTGTTGATTTGGCATATCGCCCGACTGATCAGGCTTTGTGGCAAGTTGACATGGCTTTTGTTAAGGAATCCGGTCAATTCAGAAGAGAGAGTAGTTTCGCGACAGGAGAGCAGGATATAGAAGCACTTAACTCGCATCTCAAAGCTTATCGGGAAAGTTTCATCCAATACATTGACACTCATTACAGCGACCCAATAGAGCCGGAACCGCAGGTCACTCAAGCTGTTTTGGCCGAAGATTATGTCATCATTTAACTCAAGTTACTTCCATCGGATACTAAATCTGGGTCGCACTTCGCACGCTTATTTAATTAATCCTCAACATCTAAAAAACTGGTTTTCTAAATGCTGCTATTGCCGTCTATAAGCTTGCAATCTGCTGTAAATTGGCTTTCATTGGATATCAGAAAGTGGGAATGCCCTAATGCGGGTATCACCATGATAGAAACATCTATGCAGCTAAAAACATTAGAGATGAGGGTTTACGAATTTTAGAGGTAGGAAATACCTCCGTAGCTTCTGGAGCTAGAGTAAGACCAAGTAAAGGCACTGCTTTTACTCGGCATCAAGCTGTGAAGGAAGAATCCCCCGTCAAGCTACGTTGTGACGGGGGAGTGTCAACTACCACAATTAATCCCAAGGCGCTTTTGTTGTGAATCGTTGAGTTGCTGGCGGCCTAAGCTGTCAACTATCAACCAGTGGAGACGCTCAATTCTATTTCTTTAGCCCAAGGTATTGCTGCCAAAATATAGTAGATGTCATCTCCTTTGAAGCACTTTTCCATTTTTCACTTACGGATGACCATTCAATACTACTTTCAGCAGCAACTTTAAACCACCTAGTCAAAAGGTTAGTGCCAACTACTTTATCTTCTATCTCATTTTGGTCATTATAGCTTTTACTAAGCTTTATAATGTTTACATGGAATGCTTCTGGCTCAGCATTTTTAATAAAATCGGGTCCTTTTATATAGTCTTCAAAAGATTTTATAACCATTTCTACATGGTTATAATCAAACCTTGATAAAGACTCCAGTATTACTTTTGTAAAATGCTGAACTGTATCCATATATTCTATCGAATAATGGATGGCATAAGTTATTAGATCATTACGGATATAATAATAAGTTTCCCAATTTAACTTCTTTGCCGAAGCAGGTTGATGCCAGACAGCCATTGAGGGAAAAGCTACTATTTTGTTACCCAACTCATTAATCCTTAAACAAAACTCTATGTCGTCTATCTTGATAAATAAAGGTAGCGGTAATTTAATTTTTTCAACAACGTCTTTAGAAAAAGAGAAAAACCAAAATCCGCCATAATCTATATGTTCTTCCACCAGTAACCTGTTGAGAGAACTAGAACTTCGTAGATCAATATTATGATTTGCAGCGGTTAATGACCCAGGCGCAAATCCTCTAGTTTTAGAATCTTCGTTGTACGTTGCTCCTGCTTCATACAACATATGCTTTTTCTCTAAATTTAGCAGTCCGCCAGCTACTGCTAAATCAGTCTTGGCGTACTCATGCAAAGAAAACAACCTATAAATACATTGACTTTCTAACTCTATATCATCATCCATAAGCAAAAAATGAGAGTAGACGTTTTCCTCTAAAGCTTCAACTAGCCCTCTAGTAAAACCACCACTTCCACCCGCATTTATATTGGGAACCAGTTTCAGCTTTGGCTCCGTGAAATCAGCTTTGTTTAAAGTTCTACCATTATCAACAACAAATAATTTGAAGTTTTTAGTTTGTAGCAATTCATCTTGAAAAATCGCAGTCAATGTATTTTTTATATAAGTCTCTTTTTTGAACGTACAAATGGTAATTGCTAACGATACCTCTCTAGTTTTATTTTCATCAGTTGCTATCCACGCCTCTTTAAATGCACCCTGTTCACTAGAACAGGTTATTTCAAAATATATTCGGCCAGCGTTTTCATTTTGAAGGAGATTTATTGGTAAGATTTTTACCGGCTCTGAGAATTGACATTTCTCAAAGTTCTGTTCAGAAATAATTTCTCTTTTGTTTTCTCCGTTAACTTCTCTGTAAACAGCAACTTTAAAATCTCCTTCAAGTTTCAGCACATAGTAGATAGAGCTAAGAGTTGTGTATTTAGTATAAAATAGTTCGTAAAAGGAATTGAAGTAAGAATTTGAGGAGACAATACCACCTTGACTTAAGACAACTTTTTTTTCATCTTCCTGGTAGTTGATAGATGCAGATTCATTACACTGTATGTATAAATCAGAAGCATCGGCTGATTTTGGGAGATTTATTCCACTTACTATATTCATGTGATATGTACCTACTATGTTAGTAAATTTTCTTTTTTTATTTGAGTTATCTTAAGCATTCTTAGCTTAAGAATAATTTGTAGATAGCTTCTAGCACGTCCTCCTTGAGGCATAACTCCTATGACATTTTTTTAAGCTGTGGATAAAGCGATTGATATCGCATCCAAGCCTCTTCTAGGGTTGGATCAACTGATTGGGGAGTTGCAGCAAGCGTTGGTGCGGCTGCCAGTTTGCTCGTGTCATTAGCATCTGCGTATATGCCAATTCCTATACCCGCCAGTAGAGCAGCACCACGTCCGGAAGCAGCAGCAACTGTAGTTGCATAGAGGGGTATTCTCAATACATCGGTCAGTAATTGTTTCCAAGGCATTTCTGCAGTTCCACCGCCTGCTAAACGCAGTTCTGCCGCTTTAAAACCTGTTGCTTCAAGTGCCTCAAAACCTTGTCGTAAGGCAAAAGCAACTCCCTCTAAAGCTGCCCTCATCAGGTGCGCCTGTGTGTGATGCAGTCCAAGCCCCACCCATGCCCCACGTACATAGGGGTCGAGGTGTGGAGTTCGCTCACCTGTGAGGTATGGCAAAAATGTCAATCCTTCACATCCTGGGGGAACAGAAAACGCTTTAGTATAGACTTCCTGCCAGCTCAAGCCGAGGATACCTCGCACCCACTCCAGCGCTAACCCCGCATTTTGCATTGCAGCAAGGGTATACCACTGGTTAGGTACGGCAGCTCGATAGAGATGGGTACGACCATGACGATCGATAATTGGTTGCGATCGAGGTGTAATGATTTGAGCGCCTGTGCCGATCGTTAGTTGAACCAATCCAGGCTCTAATAGTCCGTTACCAAGTGCCGCCGCTGCGGTATCCGCAGCACCAGCGATAACCGGTAAGCCAACAGGTAAGCCAAGATGCTCTGAAGCAACAGTTGTTAGGTAGCCTGCGATCGCACTAGAGGGGATAATTTCTGGAAACCAATCACCACGTAGATTCAGCGCTGAGATTGCTTCCCCTGCCCAGTTGTCCGACACAACATCGTAAAGCAAAGTACCACTAGCATCAGATGGTTCGGTTGCGACTTCTTCAGTCATCCGTAACCGCAGCCAATCTTTTGGCTGAAGTGCCCAACGCGCTTGGGCGTAGACAGTAGCCTCGTGCTCTCGTAGCCACAACAAAGTGGGCCCAGCCATTCCAGCCGTAATCGGGTTGCCCAAGCGCTCTAGAATAGCGGCATCGAGCGAATGATAAGTGTTAAGCGTGGCACTAGAGCGACTATCTGCCCAGAGGATAGCAGGACGCAGAGGCTGACCCGACTCCGACGCTAGGACAACGCCGTGCATTTGTCCTGAAAGTCCGATCGCCTGTACCCGATCAGCATGATTTCCCACTGCCTTCCTAACAGCCGAGGCAACAGCTAACCACCAATCCTCTGGATCAGACTCAGCCCATCCGGGGTGAGGTGCATGAACAGGATAGGAGCTTGATGCTTCACCTATAGTGGTTCCGTCTGTCGCTAAGAGCAATGCCTTAGCAGAGCCTGTTCCTAAATCTATTCCAAGCAGCATTAGGCTAATCCTCAAATCATTTAGTGTCTTAGCAAACGGGCGATCGCTTTTACCAATTCCTCTGGTTCAACAGGCTTGGAGATATGCAGCCCAAATCCAGCAGCTAAGGCTTGCTGCTGATTGATCTCTCCAGCATAGGCAGTAAGTGCGATCGCAGGAATCGTACCTCCCTGTTGGGGTGACCACTTTCTAATTTGCCGAATCAGGGAATAGCCATCCATCTCTGGCATCCCAATGTCACATAAGAGTAGATCGGGGACAGATTGATTCAGGAGGGTCAACGCCTGTGCACCCGAAGCGGCTGTGGCAACTTGTGCGCCAGATTGCATTAGGGTGAATGCTGCCAACTCCCGCATATCTGCATCGTCATCCACCACCAAGACATAAACCCCTGCTAAATCTGTCGCACTTTCTGGGTGCCTGTCATCAGAAGAGGGTTCTGGCTCGACAATGTTTAACGGGAGCCGGATGGTAAATGTAGCCCCTAAGTTCTGTCCTAAGCTGTCTGCTTGAACGGTTCCTCCATGCAGTTCGGTAAAATGACGCACGATCGCCAGCCCTAATCCCAACCCGCCGAATTGTCGGGTTATTGTACCATCTTCTTGGCGGAAGTAGTCAAACACATGGGGTAAGAAGTCTCGTGTGATGCCTTTTCCAGTATCTTTGACTTGAATCTGAGCATACATACCAACCTGCTCTAGTTGCACCTCGACTCGTCCTCCGGTTGGGGTGAACTTCACAGCATTGGAGAGGAGGTTCCAGACTACTTGTTGGAGGCGATTGGTATCGCCTGAAACCGTTCCTGAAATAGGATTAAATGTGGTCTGGATGTGAATGTGTTTGGCTTCGGCTGCTAGTCGTACCGTTTCCAGGGCGGCTTCAATCGTTGCCGCTAGATTCACACTCGCGACGTTTAACGTCATTTTTCCTTGCAGAATGCGCGAGACATCCAACAAATCCTCAATTAATTGGGCTTGCAGCTTGGCATTGCGTTCGATCGTTTCCAGGGCTTGCTGCGTTTTTGTGCCATCTAATCGCCCAGTTCGTAGCAATTTTGTCCAGCCCAGAATCGGATTGAGGGGCGATCGCAACTCGTGGGACAACACCGCCAAGAATTCGTCTTTAATGCGGTTAGCGGCTTCTGCTTTTGCGCGATCGCGTTGAGCCACCTGGTACAACTGAGCATTGTCGATCGCCAAGGAAGCACGACGAGCCAATTCCTCTGCCAGTTGCAAATCTGCTGAGGTATACCGTCGTCCAGATTCGGCTGAGATAAAGGAAATGACCCCTAGAATTCGTGCCTGAGTTCGTAGTGGCACCGTCATTGCAGAGCTGAATCCAACCTGCCGCAGCATCTCTAAATGCTCTGAGTCACGCGCTGAGAGTACCAACAGTTCATCGGGAATCTCCGCCACCAAATCAGGTTGTCCAGTTCGCAATGTGTATGCAGCAGCGCGAGGGTCATCCGGGTTTAGTGGATACTTGTCTCTAATCTGATAAGCCCATTCCAGTTTGGCAGGGTCAATGTGAGCAACCGCAATCTGCTCGATCGCACCATCCTCTTCTATCATGTGAACCGTACACCAGTCCGCTAATTCCGGCACTGTAAGCTGCGCGACTCGCTCTAGAGTGGTTTGATAATCGAGTGAGGATGCAAGCACCGCACTTGCCTCAGACAGAAAACGTTGTGCACGTTCTAACTGCACCCGTTCAGTCACATCGACTACATAAACTAAAACCCCTTCAACCTGACCATTTGAGTTAACAGTCGGAAGATAGTAAACGTTGTAGTAACCGGGACGGCGATCGCTGCGTCCAGGAACATTCACCGCAAAGTTTGGTGAAATAAAGGGATTTCCTGTGGTATAGATCTGATGAAATACTTCAACTAATTGTGGATCGGATTGACCAAAAAGTTCTGAAATGGAATGTCCTAAGTGTTGCTCGCGGGTTAATCCATTAATTTCTGCTAAGGCTTCGTTGATGGCAATAAATCGCTGCTGGGCATCTAACAGGGCAAGTCCAATCGGAGATGTATTAAAAATAGTTGCCAATTGGTGCTGTGCCACTTCTGCCTCTGAACGGGCAATGCGTTCGCGCTCTAGTAGTTGTTCTCGTTCCTGTTCCGCTTGCTTGCGTTCTGTGATATCAATGACGGCTCCGATCGAATGCTTGGGATTTCCTTGACTATCATAAGTAAACTGTCCTCTCGCTTCGACCCAGTGAATGGAGCCATCTGACCAACGCAGGCGATATTCATGGTGATACTCCTTCTTGTCAGCTATGGCTTGCTGAAGTGTTGCCTCAACTTCTGCTAGGTCATCAGGATGAACCCGACTTGCCCAAACTTCATAGCCCGGTTCGTATTCGTTTGGTTGTAGACCCAGGACGGTGAAGTGTCCTTCTGACCAAAGCATTGCACCTGTCTGCATCTCCCAGTCCCAAGTTCCCATTCGTCCGATTTTTACGGCCAGTTGCAGATGAGCTTCACTTTCGCGCAATTCTTCTTCTGCCCGCGATCGCTCCACGGCGAGCCAGGTTTTTTCAGCAATTCGCTCCATCAGCACCACATCTTCCTCCGTCCAGTGGCGGGTAGAGACATGGTGCAACACCAACAATGCAACAAATCGCCCTTCTTTCACCAATGGAACACACAGAAGAGATTTGGTTTGAATTGCGTCAAACGTAGGAGTCCCCGATCCGGCAGTCCGAGGATCGCGATCGACATCATCTACGACAATAGTTTTGCCCTGCTTTAATTCAGCAATGAGTTCACGACCAAACGAATCCATGTGATGGCTACCGACGATGCTGATTACACCATTGCAATAGTCGCGATCGACGATGACATATTCCTGAGTAGAATCAATTTCACCGTATGTACAGCGAGTAACTTGGAAGTGTTGCCCTGTGGAACAAACCACTTGCCACATAATTTCCTTGGGGTCTTGAATGGCACGAATCGCATCATTCAATTCGATCAAAAATTGCTGCTGTCTCTCCTTGTGCTGAAGTTCTGCCAGTAATGTCTCAATCTGTTGCCTTGCCCGCACCTGGGCTGTCACCTCCATGTTATAAATTAAGACGCCCTGAATGGTTCCCTCAGCATCTCGCCAAGCCGGAAAGATACAGTTGAAAAATGCTTCTTCCAACACCCCATCGCCATTGCGATCCCAGTAAGTAGGTGACTCCTTCCGAATAAATGTTTCTCCCGTTCGATAAACCTGTTCAAACGCTTCAAAGTAAATTTGCCCCTCTATCTCCGGGAAAACATCCCGTATTGATTTCCCAATAATGGCTGGAGTGCGTCCAGTCCCTTGCAGGTAGGTGGGATTGGCAAATTCAAACACAAGATCGGCACCTTTAACAATGGCAATCATGGCAGGCAATTGGATCAGGATGTCATGCAACCGCTTGCGTTCGCTTTCTGCTTCGAGTCGGGCAGTTTGTTCTCGTTTTAAAAGGCGATCGCGTTCTGCTTCGATCTGTTTGCGTTCTGTAATATCAACCGAAACGCCAATCATGCGAACTCCTTGCCCTGTCTCATCCAGATAGACTCTCCCCTGACTGTTGATCCAGCGCACAACGCCGTCTGGACTAATTAGCCGAAACTCCTGTGTGTAGGGGTGTTCTCCAGCCATTGCCCCTGCCGCCGCTTGGCTCACCTGTTGTCGATCGTCTGGATGAATGAGCGCAAAAAACTCTTCTCCCGTCCCTTCATGAAGACCCCAAACGTTTAGAGCATTAGCAGAACACACCACTCGATTGCTCTGCAAATCCATATCCCAGACAACCATCTGAGCCGCTGTCAGTGCCAATCGTAAGCGTTCTTCGCTCTCTCGTAATGCCTGTTCAACTTGTTTGTAATCGGTCACATCACGAGTAATCCCCAGTACCGTTTCTACGGAGCCATCAGGAGCAAATTCAGGGACAATACGCGACTGATACCATCGAATACCATAAGAAGTCGGAAACTTAAATTCAATCGTCTGTTCGGAGCCTGTTACAAAGACTTGCCCCCAACTGTCATGCCAAACGCGATACATTTCTTCTGGCATTCCTAGCTCGACATTAGTCTTGCCAAGAAATTGCTCTGATGGAATACCTGTTGCCAGTTCTACAGAAGGGCTGACATAAAGATGGCGAAACTCTGCATCAATTCGGCTAATAATATCCGGGGCATTTTCAGCCAGCATTTTGAACTGTTGCTCTCGCTGCCACAGTTCTAATTCCAAGCGTTTGCGCTCTGTTAGGTCAATTACAAATCCTAGTCCCAAATCATCGGGTTGTCCTAGATAGGCAGTTCCCACCAAGACGGGAACGCGAGTACCGTCTTTACGAATGTATTCTTTCTCAAACGGCGCATGGCGACCAACTTGTTTCATCTGTGCCATTGCTTCCTCGTCTAAATGCCGAAACTCCGGTGGAGTAATCTCAAGGAAGTTTACCTCTCCCGATAAAACTTCTTCTCGCGTGTAACCTAAAGTGGCAAGCCAAGCCTCGTTGACTTCCAGAATATTGCCTTGAAAATCGCCAATAATAATCCCAATGAGATTCGCATCAAATAAACTTCGTAGCTGCGATTCACTCTCGCGTAAGGCTTGCTCTACACGTTTGCGTTCGCTCACGTCTTGGAAGACAACAACGGCTGCAACAATCTGCCCCTGGTTATCTAAAATTGGTGCTGAGTTGACGTTAATGAAAATGCGGCTACCATCATTTCGATGAATTTCTATCTCTTCGTTGGTAACGACTTCACCTGTTTTTAGCGATCGCGCCAAGGGATACTCATGAGGGGCATAGAGCTGACCATCTAAGCGAAAGATTTCAGATGGAATAATGGGTGCATATTCCTCAATAGTAAGCAACTGTTCGTAGCCATAACCAACAACTTGCTTGGTTTGTTCGTTCGCCAGAACTAATTTACCAGATGCCGCATCGGCAATCATGACTCCCGCAGGCATTTGTCGCAAAACGGCTTCAAATCGGGCGCGTTCAATTTCCAACTCATGCAACAACCGTTCTCGTTCTGCCTCCGCTTGCTTGCGATCGGTCACATCTCGAAAATAAACCGCTACACCCTCCGCAGAGGGATAGGCATTCGCCTCTAACCAACGCTGAACCGGTTCCCCAAATTCTTCCCAGGAAACAGGAACCTGTTCCATCACTGCCCGATTTAGTTCCCAATAGGCAATTCCACCGACCAACTCAGGAAAAACCTCGTTCCAAACGTGCTTGCCCAGTAACTCTTCTGGCGTTTTGTGCAGGATTTTAGCCGCCGCTTGATTCACGTAGGTGTAGCGCCAGTCGCGATCGAAGGCGACAAAAGCATCCGTAATGCTTTCAAGAATCATTGCCACCTTGCGCTGAGTTTCTTGGGCACAGAACAACTGTTCGCTTTCAAGAGTGCGGGCAAAGCGTTCAATGACTTCAGAGCGAGAAATTCCTTGCCTGTGAGCCTCTTTATCGAGCGATCGCCATGCTGTATTGGTAACAGATACGCTAACTCGTTGTTTCATCTCCGAGTCCCAATTGCTAACAAACTTGCCTGTGGCGTCGCGCTTCATGAAGATTCATCCGTATGCATACACGGTCTTCTCTATTCAACCTGAGTTACTCACTCAGGAGAATCCGCCTTAAGATAGATGCTTGGGCGAGAGCGAAGATAGGAAAGAATCACCTCAATAAATATTGCCCTGTACTGGCTGCTGAATTTCCCTTTGCACTCGTAGACATAGAGCTGGGCTAGACCGGAGAATCCCACGGCTTTAAGGTAGTGCAGCCGTGGCAGTGTCCAATAAGTTTCCTGCTTCGTAAAACTTGCCTAAACTTATCTAAAGTCCTCTTTCTTTAGTTGTTCAGTGTTCACTTCCTACGCTGTTGGGTAGTCGGCTATCCCAAGATAAGTAGGCTATCCCCCTCAAGCCGAGGGTTCCCAATTTAAAATGTTGATACTTGCGTTCAAATCGCGGTCAATCGATATACCACAAGCCGGACAATCATAAGTCCTAACGCTTAGTGGCATATCTTTTTTATTGCCACAATTCGAGCAGATTTTAGAACTAGGAAACCACTGGTCTACTAGCACCAACTTCGAGCCATACATTTTGCACTTATAGTCGAGCTGACGCTTGAATTCATAAAAGCCTAGGTCAGATATTGCCCCAGCCAGATTGTGGTTAGCCATCATCCCTTTTACATTCAAGTCTTCAATCTTAAGCAGCTTGAAACTTTTAGCTAAGTAAGTCGTCAGCTTGTGTAAAAAGTATGAGCGAATACAAGCTATCCGCGCGTGAATTCGACCGATTTTATTGTAGGTTTTGCGCTGGTTGTTAGAACCTTTTACCTGTTTTGAAGCTTGGCGCTGCAATCTGGCAAGCTTGGTTTTCGCTTGCTTCAGGGGTTTTGGTGCCTCAAAAACTTGCTGGTTTGACAGAGTGGCCGCATATTTAACCCCTACGTCAATTCCTACCGATTCTTTAGTTTGCTCAAATGGTAAGCGTTCTGCATCAACACAGAACGATACAAACCAGCGATTTGCTTCTTTTGACAAAGTGAAAGTCTGAGAAACGAAACTGCATTCCAGCGGTTCGTGCAGTCGAAATGTTCCGAGCGTGGGAATCTCGATCGTATTTCCAGCACTTAGAAGAACTTTTCCATTAGATGAATCAACCCTAAAGGATTGACCGTCTCGGCGGCTTGCAAATCTGGGATGGCCCGAGGCACCTGAACGATACCGACTAAACGCATCTTTTAAGTCGATCAATGCGTTTTGGTAGAGTCGGCTAGACAACTGGTTCATCCAAGCAAATTCAGGTTGTTTTTTGACGTGATTTGTCAAAACCTTTTTGATTTCATTAATTACTTTCGAGTCGGAAAGCTTGCCTTCGCTGTACATTTGAGTGCGAAGGCTTAACCCAAAGTTAAACACAACCCGCCTAAATCCCGCGTGTTTTGCCATCAAGGTCGCTTCGTTGTTATTTAGTTTTAGCGCTCTTTTGATGGCAAACACAATAGAACTTCCTCCGGGAAATTAACTATGGATAAGTTTAACAAACTAGGTGGGGATTTAGTCCGACTCACGGATGCGGAGGGTGCCTACGACAATCGGGCTAGCGTTCCTTTAGCACCAAACTCATGCAAACTACGCAACTGGTCAGCAACAGCCTCGACGAAACGTGGTGACTCTACTAAATCTCCAAAAATTTCAGTGAGGCTGAGTAATGGTCTGGGATCTAATTCACTCAAACTGGCGCGTTGAGTGAGGATGTCTGCTAATGGGTCATCAATGGGAATAGGTTGCCCTTGTTCATCATGACTATTGATGTATCGACACCAAGCAGCAATCGTCAAACTTAGGTAATCGATCGCACCTTCAAGTTGTAATTTATCGCGGAGCGATCCCAAAACAAACTTAGGAATTTTTGCCGATCCACTCAGGCAAAGGCGTGGAAGCTGATCGCGAATTTTGGGATTGGAAAACCGTTCAATTAAAGTTTTTTTATAATCATCTAAATCAATCCCCGGAACGGGTTGGAGTATTGGTGTCACCTCGTCCATCAGGTTAGCGACTGCTTGCTGAAACAAGGGATCAGCCATGACTTCATAAACGTAGGTATAACCTGCCAGAGAGCCAAGATAGCCAATCAGCATATGACTGGCGTTGAGCAGCCGGATTTTCATCATCTCGTAGGGATGAACATCCTTAGTCATCTGTACACCAACAGATTCCCAATCAGGTCTGCCTGCACAAAAGGTATCTTCGATTACCCACTGGATGAAAGGCTCCGTCACGCCTGGAAACGCATCATCAATACCAAACTGTTCCGCCACCATTTTGATATCTGCTGGGGTTGTCATCGGAGTAATGCGATCGACCATGCAGTTGGGAAACGCAACGTGTTCAGCAATCCAACGTCCTAACTCTGGATCGCGCATTTCGGCAAATGTTGTTAGCATTTTCCGCACCATGTTGCCGTTGCCCTGGATATTGTCGCAGGACAAGACTGTAAAGGGTGCCAACCCCTGTTTACGTCGCTTTTCCAGTGCGGCTGTCAAAAAACCGTATGTCCCGAGTGGTTGGTCAGGATGTTGCAAATCGTGCTGAATTGTCGGGTGGTTCACATCGAATTCGCCACTTCCTTCAATGTAGTAGTAGCCGCTTTCAGTGATCGTTAGAGTAACAATTCGGCATTTGGGATCTGCTAATTCTTCAATAACTGCTTGACGATTGTCTGGTGCAAACAGGTATCGAGTGATTGAGCCGATGATGCGAGCGCGATCGCGCTCAGGCGATCGCTCAACTAAGGTATACAAACAATCTTGGGATTGAAGCGCATCCCGCATCCGCCTGTCATAGTCATAGTCCAGCAATCCAACACCACAGATTCCCCAATCACTACCAGGATTCTGATGGAAATAATCATCGAGATAAAGCGCTTGGTGCGATCGATGAAATCCACCAACCCCAATATGCACAATTCCATTAGTAATTTGATGGCGATCGTACTTGGGTATGGGAACGTTTCCAGGTAAACGAGACAGGGATGCTTCATTCAGCTTGATTGTTGAGCTTGTGCTGGTATTGCTGTTCATCTTAATTTATGACCTTGTGATGACGGCTTATTATCAGTATTGCAGGATGGGTGAAAAAGGTGGAGTCAATTTTGGCGGCTCTGCATGGCAAGTCGATCGCATGACTGATCTCCGATGAAGTTGTCGCCCGAGCTATTCTTGACAAAATCTAATTTTTCACACACCGGGCTAAGGGCATCAAGCGATCGCCTGATGGCCCGTGTCCTTACACTGGGGTTGCTGATAATAGACCGATAAGATCGTGCATCCGCTCGATAACTTGGTGAGCACCAGCCGACTGAAGAGCATCTGCACGGCTGCTTCGTTCATCCTCGCTTATATGAGTTCCCCCTACATAACCGATAATCTGCCCAATTCCAGCGGCAACTGCAGCCCTTACCCCACTGAGAGAATCTTCAACTGCCACGCAACCCGAAACTTCTGCGTCCAGACACTTCACTGCATGTAGGTAGATGTCAGGAAGCGGCTTGGGCCGCGGAACCGGGAGAGAGTCGTGAGCGCTAAATATCTGCTCGCTGGGGAAATAGTCGGTCAGGGCTGCAGAACTAAGGCAAGCACTCAGCCGCTGTAAGCTGCTGTTACTTACAAGTGCATATTCAAATCCGTCGTCGCGCAGGGAAGACAGCACTTGGGGCGTTCCTTCAGTCGCTTTTGCCTCTACAGTAAGCCGTTCAATCGCTCTCTTTTCTTCTTCAGCCACTAGCCTGTCAATATCACCTTCCTTAAGACTGGTTAATGAATCTGGGTAGAGCTTTTTGAGTATTTCCCTGTAGGGTTTCCCGGCGAAGCTTTTAACAAACTCATCAAGCTCATAGTGTTGAGCGCCAGGGAACTCACGAGCCACTTCATTTGTCAGCCTCCATGCGCTCTTAAGTGCGATGGTTTCACTATCAACGACTGTTCCGTCATGATCGAAAAGCACCACCAAATCATGCTGAAACGGTTTCATTCAAAAGGCCTCCCTCACTGTAATTCTTAAGCGTAGTCAATAGTCCGTGGGTCTGGATATCTCGCAAAGCTTGTTGGCATTCATTATCTACGACCTCGGTCTGTTCGCCATTCTCCAATCCCAGAATCCCACTAATTACTGCGCCTTCTTGAATCGCTGTAATTGCACTTTGGGTATCCTTGGCATGATAAGGCTGACCAGACTCGCTCGCCTCCTCTCTGACTGCAAGAAGCCACGCTGCAACAGGAAGTATAATCCGCTTCATGCTGACTTTTCGGCTATAGGCATCCTGAAGTATCGGAAATATATACTTGCCTACTTTCCTCGCTGTTTCTGAAGAGATTCTCTCAGTAGTATCGGGAAGAGCTTCGTTACTGAGCCTTAGTAACACCTGTTCCATATATTGTTCACACATCTCGCGAGGCACTGGTGTTGCTGCTGCGATATCGTCCATGAGATTCCGAGTAAACAAGTGGAATTCCGGTAGGGCGATCGCCTCGTGCATATACTTTATACCTGCTCTTACAGCTAAACAGGCTATGAAGGAGTGTACTGCATTCAAGAATCTCGACTTCATATACAGGAAGGGAGTGATGTCGCTAGTCATAATCACGCCCGTATCTTCCCACTTGGGGCGATCGCCTGTGAATTTGTCTTCCACGACCAACTGCCAAAATGGTTCGGTTACAATGGGTGCGCGATCGCGAACTTGCAACAGTCGGCTGGGGTAGTTATAGTCGGATTCTTGCTCTTGAGGCACAATCCTGTCTACAACCGAATTAGGGAACGTCGCGTTATCCCTGATGTATTCTGCAAGTTGAGGATCGATCTCTTCAGCGTAAGCTAGCACTGCTTTTTGCAGAATATCCCCGTTTCTTGGAAGGTTATCGCAAGAAAGGGTGGTGAAGGGGGCCATTGAGCGATCGCGTCGTCGGCGTAGCGCCTCTACGATAAAGCCAATTGCAGTAGTTGGAGTGGAAGGATTTTGCAGATCGTGCGCGATGTCTTCATTCGCTGTGTCGAGATTAAAATTCTTGTCTAGATGGTAGCCTCCTTGAGTAATTGTAAGAGTCACCAGATGCACAGAGGGAGACGCCATCTTTTCAAGCACATACTCGCACTTGTCTCTACCATTAACTATTTCCCTGATAGAACCGATAACTTCCGCTTCCTCACGATTTTGAGCGCAACTAGAATGTTTGGTCAAAGTGTAAAGGAATCTCTGCGGTTTCAACTTAGTAATGGTCTGTTGACTCTTGAGGCTAACCCCACAAATCCCCCATCTCTGCTCTTGGGAATCCTTCTGTGCAAGATAGTTATGTATTATGTAGGCGAGGTGGCCCCTAAAAAAACGACCAGGCCCGAAATGGACGATTCCAGTATTAAGCGCCCTTCTGTCGTAAAGAGACTGTTGCCTCCACAAACCAGTTACAGTACCGAAGCGAGAACTTGAAGAAACACTGGGCGGTCTGAGTAAGTTAACCATGAGAGTTCTTAGATAATAAGTGGATAATCACGTAAAAAAGAGTAGGTCTGTCTGGGTATAGCCCATGACCTACAAGCAGGACAAATATCTTAAAGTGCGAAAATTTCAGGCATACTCTGTGGCATCTACAAGGAAACGTTTTGCCACAGGGTAATTAGGGTCTTACAGGGAGAACAGAGAAAGAAGAAATCAGGGAAACTTAATTAATTAAGTATCAAATATTAAGTAGTCATTAACCTGAAGTAAGGCACAGAAATAGGCCACGTACTGCCACTTTGTTTAGCTTGGGCAAGTGCGTAAGTCGAATGTCTTCCCTACTATAAGGCGCCAATAGACTGCTTTTAAATTCTGCCTTTAGATTTCCTAATAACTCTGTACTGTTTGTATATTATTTACCTTGGTCGCTGTTATCATCCGTCTTCAGGAGAATCTACAAACAATTCTTTAGAGGTACTTATAACAACTGGGTAAATAGCGTCTGACAGGTAGAACAGAGAAAGAGGAAATCAGGGAAACTTAATTAATTAAGTATCAAATATCAAGTAGTCATTAACCTGAAGGAATACACAAGAGTACGCCACATACTGCCACTTTGTTCAACGTTGGCAAGTGCGTAAGTCCCATGTCTGTCCTATAAGGCGCAAATAGACTACTTTTAAATTCTGCCTTTAGATTCTCCAATAACTCTGTACAGTTTGTATGTTATTTACCTTGGTTCCTGCTATCCTCCGTCTTCAGGAGAATCTACAAACAATTCTTTAGAGGTACTTATAAAAACAATCAAATGTAGACTTCGCTACAAGCATTTAAGCTAGAGTTTGGTGTTGTAGCAAGCGTCCAAAAAACAACGATTGCGTTGAAAATTCCTGTCTGTAGCGGATGGCTGATACAGCACTGCAAGTTTGTTTCAATGTGTCCAGAAATTTTTAAAGTTTCCTCACTCACAACTCGGCTCAGCATTAGTGCTGAGCAAATCCTCCACAGACTCCTGACAATCTGGAAATGCCAAAGGTGCGATTAAATCCGACTCTGCCAACACAACTGGGCTAGCATAACACTCTGCCTCTGGCTCCGGAAACACATACAATCGACGGCCCTTGATATCTAGAATCCAATAGCTGGTAAAAGCATACTCATTTCTTACATGACATGGGAGGCATTAAGCCCCTCCCCCTTCACTTTCACTTTAAGCGGATTGACCCGCCTCGGCTGAACTACGCAGCTCTCTATCCCATCGCTAAACGCATTTGGGATTGCTTTTCTGAGGATGTTGTAAGCGGCATTCACATCAGAGTTAATTAATCGACCGACTGATGTTTTGTACAACCCTCTTTTTATCCGCCTGCCACTAAATGCAATATCTTTGTCAGTCTTTCCGTACACAGGGATTGGATCTAAACCCAGAAAATTTGCTCGTGAAGTATAAGACTCTTCTTGCACGATCACCTTAATCCCAACCAGTCGAGCTTTGTATTCCAACATCTCAATTAGTCGAGCGTGAGGAATGCTGACAAAATTTTGATTGGTTGGTTTTCCTAAAGCAATCTCAGTTTTCCACTGGGCGTTCTTGCCAATTACTAACGTCCCAATTTGTTTGGCAACCAAATAGTCAACAATCCGGCGACTGGTATGATGCAAGTAATTATCAATTTTTTGGTTGCGACAGCGAGTTGACCGTTGAATGCGAGGTGAACTCTTGCGACTCGCTTTCAATTGAGTTTGTAGCAGTGCTTTACGTTTGTTGTAGAACTGATTGATTGATTTTAATGGTCGCCCGTTAATCAGGAGCGGGGTAAAACTCGGCTGATTTGAAGTTAACGCCACTAAGTTATCCAGTCCTAAATCAATACTAGCTACGAATTTATCATCGTCCAGGGTGGACTCCGACTTGTCATAAATTACCTCGATCACATAAGAATCACATTTGGGAACCAACCTAACTTGACAAACTTGATCGGGATTGACTTGGGTTTTGATGGAGAGGTTAGTACCCGAAAGCTTAATAATCCCTTTCTTCAACAGTTTGCTACTAATTGCTTGTATCGTGTATACGATAATGTTTCGCCCTTTGACCTTATCCTTGTACTTGGGCAGTTTTGGGCTATTAGTGAATTTAGAGCAATCAATTTTGTAAGCTTTAACCGCTTCAAAAAACGATTTCCAATTCTTATCTAGGATCATTAATATTTGCTGACTGACTTTAGCTGGCAAAGCCTTGTATGCTTGATGAGACTTCATCAAACGGTTCATTTCGTTGTAATTGACATAGCCCCATCCATAAACAAAGCTCTGACGAATGACGTAGTTAGCAGCATTGTAGAGATTCTTGGATTTAAAAGCTAATTCATCAATTTCGGCGAAACGGTGTTCCGTAGATTTAATGATGTGTCTCTCTGCTAGTTGCATTTAGAGCCTCCATTTTTCAACGAGAGCAACATTTTTTTTTTGACTTTTCTGACTATATTATACTACTATTGTTTATTGATGCTTACAAACTTATTAAAGTTTTACAATACTCCCTGATTCCTGACCGAGCATAAGGAGGGGCTTTCAATTCCCTGTTAGTTAAGTTAGATCGCTCCGTAGATGTTGCCCGCGCGCAAGAGTTATCTTGCGAGAGACGAACGGCGGGCTGACTTGAATATTTACCGCGCACAATGGAGGCGCATCAAGAGTGAACTCGCTCTACTTTCTTGAGGTAAAAGCTGACGGCAGCAGCTTGTATAAAATTGGAATTACGACTCGACTAATTGAGGAAGGGATAGCCGAAGTCCAGCGGGATGTGAGAGCGCATTACTCAGATGTTGCCGTCAACTTGCTGGGATTGTGGGAACAGCGAGGGAATGTGGAACTGTACTTCAAACACCGCTACAAAGTGTTGAATTATCGCATCGAGAAACTGGCCGAGTATTTCGTGTTTCCCAATGTCAAGCGCACCCTGCGGGATTTGTTTGAAATGGAAGCAAAAGTGTTCAGTAATGTTGAGTTGAATGCGATCGGCTTGTGCTGGGTGATGTTGAGTTGGATGTGCGGGTTCCGGGTGAGTGCGATCGTCAAACAACAACCTAGACGAACGCCACCTCTGATTTCTAATTCAGCTTCAGGGAACTGCGAACCGTTTTTGAATGCGCCCAAAAGAATGGGGGCGCTCTCAATCTTCGCTTGTCAGGAAGTACCGTTCTCCACAAAAGTTTTTAGCTTTGAAGCGTTCCTCACAGCATTTCCCTCTCCGTCGTTGTTGAAGTAGACGAACACGCTTCGCCCCTGGCTTTCCCACTCGTGGATGCGATCGGCCCACCAATGCAAATCATCATCCGAGTAGGAGCCGCCGTAGAGATTGTTGGGGTCGGGGCCGTGGAGGCGCACATAGACGAATGAGCCCGTTGCGCGCAGGATACAGGGGAGGAGCGCCCCGCTCATCACGCAGTAAGCCGCTCCTTGGCGTTCTAGCAGCGAAAATACCTCTTCTGTGTGCCAGCTTGGGTGTCGGAATTCCACAGCTACTTTGATCCAAGGGGGAACCTGTTCTAGAAAGTAGGCTAGGCGGGCCAAATCGCAGCCGAACTGGGGAGGAAGCTGGACAAGCAGAATACCAAGGCGATCGCCCAAGCATTGAAGTCCCTCACTCATGCGTTCCAACCACTTTTCTGGCGAGTAAAGACGCTTGGAGTGCGTTAGACCGCGCGGCGCTTTTACAGTCATCAGAAATCCTTGGGGGAGGCGCTCTCGCCAGTTAGCAAAGGTAGTGTTTGGTGGCCAGCGGTAGTAGGTGCTATTAACTTCGACGGTTTGATAGTGCTGGATATAGCAATCGAGCCTAGAGCGAGGCGGTAGCTGGTGGGGATAAAGCACACCTTCCCAATGGTCGTAACTCCAGCCTGAAGTGCCGATGTGAACAATCAAATCCGGGTTCATTCTCCCTTCCATGATTCGGATCTGGAAATCGCTACTAAACAAACAAAGTCCGCGCAGGCGGACTAAGAATATGATATTTGAAAACTGGATGCGATTGAATTAGTTGGCTCGATCGGTGCTACCTAGATCAGCCGCTTTTTCTACTGCTTCCCGTGCTGGCGTAACTGCTTCGCCCACGTTATCTTTTACCGATTCTATAAATTTTTTGGTACTGGGGGCAATGGGTTGGTCGAGATTCAGCTTTTCTCGGATATTGTCAAGTACACCCCTGGCATCCTTCTCTGTATCGCTTGTTGGCTCGCGATCGGGAAGGGCAATTTCGTAAGATTTAGTTTCTGGGGTTAAAGGTGTAGCGAACGCTTGCATTTTGTTGCCCGAAAATTCCAATTCGGAGCTAAAAATCAGCGCTATTCCTACAGCAAAGATTATTCCTACTCGCAGGCAAGTTGTAACTAAGCGCGATGTAAACTTTTTCATTGAAAAACTCTGTTTTTTCTGGGACGACTGTAATACAGAATAAGTGCTGTTGTTGGTTTGCAAATCTATCTAAAGATAGGACTTCGTGTCAATTTATTGGGTTAAGGTTCACCCAAATCAACCTCAACAAAAAAGTTTTGGGCGCTGCGGCGCCAACAGGCGATCGATCGCAACTAGGAACTCAAGAAAGGTAGATTTACTATTTCCCCTGATACCGATCCGACTTGCACGTTGAGTCCTTCGCCGCCAGCTTTTGTGCGGATGTAAGCCAGACCAAAAAAGCCCGATTCAGTTTCCGTAAAACTGGTGAGTTTGCCGACTTTTTCTTCTCCGATTGTGACTGCTGTTCCGGGTTCAACAGCACCGCTCAACTGCACGCCCCAAAGTTGCTGTTTGACTCCTTTGTAGGTGTTCAACCGGGCAATTGTTTCTTGACCGATGTAGCAGCCTTTGTCATAGGTAATCGTGTGTAAAAGACGGGCTTCTAAGGGGTTGTAATCATCTGTGAGTTCAAAATCGGGTGCGGGGCGTCCTTGTTGGATTCGCAGTTGTTCCCAAACTCGATCGCCCATCGGTACGGCCCCAGCTTTGACTAATTCATGCCATAACTGGGCTGCACCGTTTGCGGGCGCAATTAATGTGTAGCCGGGAGTTGCTAAACCGCTACCAACCGCAACTCGAACCCCCCCTTCATCCCCCCCTTGGTAAGGGGGGGAAAGAGGGGGGGTTTTTATCAATTTGTGAGTAGCGTAAGGTTGATTTTCGAGTTCAGTAACTCCGATTTTTTCTAGTAGTTGAGTGCTTTCCGGGCCGAGGAAACTGAAAGCAACAGTTGTATCGGTTAAATCTGTTAACTCGACGCGATCCATTGGGAAAATATAGCGATCGAGCAATTCGAGTAGTTGGCGGTGGCGGTTGGGCGAAACTAACAGCAGTACGGCATCTTCTGTAGCATAGGCGGTGGCGAGGTCGATCGTCCGGGCGGTGGATGTGACGAAAACGGTATCGCAACCTTGACCGGGTTTGAGTATATTAAAGTTATTGGTACTTTGATTGTGCAAGAACCGCAGGCGATCGCTATCTGAGATTTGAATGCGTCCCCAGTGAGTGCGATCGTACAAAGCGGCACCTTGTTTCGTTGCGGCGATCGCTTCTGCGTCGTTACCAAAACTGACTGGCACAATTTCTTTGGTTGTTAACTCTACAAAAGTAGCACCAGCCGCTGCTTGAATGTCGTGCAATTCTTGAATCAGCATAAAATTTTGTTGACTGTTGACTGTTGACTGTTGACTGATGACTGTTGACTGTTAACTACTGCTTTCCTGTCAACTGACAACTGACTATTTGCTTAAATTGGCGAATATTTCTTGTATTAATTGGCTGGCTTTGGCATCAAGACGATTCCAATCTACATCGCCAGTGTCATCGTCAATCAAGCTAGTGTCAATTACGACTTCCTGGCTTTGCAGTTGAGTGTGGGCGGGCTGGTAGTTGACAAAGCAGACTCGATAGCAAAGTTCCCAAATATCGACGCATCTTTGCTCGCCTTGAAGCTCTAAAATTAGTTGATAGCCAGGAATTGGAATCTGCACTTCTTGATAAGTGCCCGTCCAGACAGACTCCTCTAATTGTTTGCGGATGTTGTCGAGCACTCGGATCATCGCTGGCTGCATGAGCAGTTCAGCTTGCTGCCACGCGATCGGGCTAGTTATTTTAGGCTTCATATAGCTGGTTCTAAAAAAGAAAATCAATAAATTAATTTTCTAGCATTGGGTGGCAACTTTTGAGACATCCGCCACAGAATGTTAAATTTAGTCGTCACCCAATTCAACAGTCAACCGTCAACAGCAACAGTTAAAGCCGTTCTTGGCTTGAAGGCTAAAAACGGCTGAAACTGTTGATATTGAGTTGTCGGATGGGTAATGTAGGATTTGAACCTACGGCATCCTGCGTGTAAAGCAGGCGCTCTACCACTGAGCTAATCACCCAATTGCACTCACCGGGATTTATCATATCACAGTAACTCAGAAAGATCAAGTAAAAAAAATCCTAAACTTTAAATGCCCTCTGGCCGCACCCACGATCAAATAACCATGTGGAGTTTGCCCTTGGTGGCAGCCCTCACCTTTGGCCAGACTCAGAGCAGCAACCTGACTTTGCTCGTTTCCGGCAGCTTCTTATTCGGCGGGCTGATGTTTGGCCCCGATTTGGATATCTACTCTTGCCAGTATCAGCGCTGGGGATGGTTCAAGGCGATTTGGCTCCCATACCAAAAAAGCCTGCGCCACCGCTCTTTTTTGTCCCACGGCCCTCTGATCGGCACTGCTTTGCGAATCTTGTACCTCGCTATCTGGATCGCGGTTCTCGGAGTTTTGGGATTGGCAGTTGCGGAAAAAGTCGGGAACTTAGGCGCGAATTGGCAGGATGTGGTTTTCAGTTATGGGCGATCGATCTGGGAACACCACATCGAAATTTTAGCCGTTTACATCGGTCTAGAATTGGGCGCTATGAGCCATTATCTGAGCGATTGGGGTGGCTCGGCTTACAAAAGATTCAAAAAGAAAGGATTGAGCGGGTTGCGCCCTCCTAAGACAATTAAGAGACCCAAAATCAAAGCTCCCACTCGCACATCTAGCAAATCCTTAGCAGAAGGCAGAAGGAAGAAGGAAGAAGGAAGAAGGAAGAAGTAATAAAATCAATAGTTGGAGTAACAACGTTATAACCGTCTTGGCGGGTGATATAAAAGGTAAATTATTATGTCTAATTCTGAAAGTCGATCGCTCACAGCACTAAAAGAACTCATAGAAGTTGTGGCTAAATTGCGATCGCCCGACGGCGGATGTCCTTGGGATTTAGCCCAAACTCCCGAAACTCTCATTCCTCACATCATCGAAGAAGCTTATGAAACCGCCGACGCGATTCGCAAAGGAGATAAAGATGCGATCGTCGAAGAATTGGGCGACTTACTGTTACAGGTAATTCTGCAAGCTCAAATTGCCAGCGAATCCAATCAGTTTACCTTCGCCGAAATCGCTGCGGGCATTACAGAAAAACTAATTCGGCGACATCCCCACGTCTTTGGCGATGTCGAACTCAACAGCGTTGATGAAGTCAACGAAAACTGGGAAAAAATCAAAGCAGCAGAAAAAGGCACAACTTCGGAAAAACCGGCAACTTTAGCCTCGAAAATGAGCCGTTATGCCAGCACTTTGCCGCCGATAACTGCCGGGATGAAAATCTCTCAAAAAGCTGCGGAAGTGAGTTTTGATTGGGACAGTGTAGAGGGCGTTTGGGATAAATTTCACGAAGAAATGGCAGAATTTGAACACGCTCTCAAACACGAGGATAAGGCAGCGCAGCAGTCAGAATTGGGAGATATTATGTTTGTGTTGATTCAATTAGCTCGCTGGTACGATTTAGATCCGTCGGCTGCTTTGCAGGGAACAAACGATCGCTTCGTGCAGCGGTTTGCGAAGGTAGAGGCTGCGTGCGATCGACCTTTGTCAGATTATGCCCCAGAAGAGTTAGAATCTCTATGGCAGCAAGCTAAAGCTTTAATTGCTCAACAAAAGGGCGATCGGTAATAACTCACTCCCGATCACTATTGTTAAGAACAGGCAAGATGCCTGTTCCACAACAACTCAATATTTTGCTTGTGGGCCGTTGCTCCTAGCCCGCACTATTGTTAAGAACAGGCAAGATGCCTGTTCCACAACAACTCAATATTTTGCTTGTGGGGTGGGCTTCTAGCCCGCCCAAAAAATGCTGATTAACAATACTGCCAGATGTCAGCCATCAACTATTCGTAAAGCTTCGCGTCATTGTACGGCGGATGTTCGCACGCGATATATAAAGCATTGGTGGGTTCCAAGGCTTCCCCAGTCACCGGATCGATCGGCTTGAGGACAAAGCATAACAGAGAGAGCGATCGCCAATCCAAATTATCCAGCTTCCCGCGTTCGTAACGGTTGACTTTTGCGGCACTGATACCCACATCTTTGGGTACGGGTTGATTTGTAGCTGTGAACAGCGCCTGTTCATATCCCTTTGTTTTGAACTCTGTTTCGCTGACAGACCAACCTGTTGTCTGTCTTGCTGCTTTTAAAATCTTCCCCAAACGCATCCGCCCCGTTTCAGTGAAGCGAACGGGACGCAATTCCTGCTCTTTGTCTACCACAGCCTTGTTAGAGAATCCTGACATTACTTATCTGCAAATAATCTAGTCATAGAGCTTCGCATCATTGTACGGCGGATGTTCGCACGCGATGTAAAGCGCATTTGTCGGTTCCAGGGCTTCCCCAGTCACCGGATCGATCGGCTTGAGCACAAAGCATAACAGAGAGAGCGATCGCCAATCCAAACTTTCTAACTTCCCGCGTTCGTAGCGACTAACAGTAGCATTACTAATACCGACATCTTTTGCTACAGGATCTCCTGCTGTCCGAAACAGAGCGGCCTCGTATTCTTTTGTGACCATTTCTGTTTCAATAATTGACCAGCCCCGAATCTCTCTAGCTGCTTTCAGAAGTTTGCCCAATCTACCGCGTCCCGTATCCGTAAATCGCACAGGGCGCAGTTTTTCCTGATCGACGACAGCCTTAAAGTCAAGAAATCCCGGCATTTTACAGATCCAATTTAACTATTATGTCAATCCTACGCCTCGACGTTTGGGTTCCAAAATTCAGTTCCGATCAACAGTAACTCTTCTAGAGTAACCAACCGCTTTTCAACCGGGTGAACTGGTTCGAGAACATCGAGGAACAGCCACAAAAGATCGGGTGCAGGCTTGTTGTAATAGCCATTTTCGATTCTCGAAATGCCTGCAATGCTGACCCCCAAAACTTTCGGCAAAGGCTCTCCCCCTAGATTATAAAATTGAGCCTCATGCTGCTTGGTCTTTTCGCTCAGTTCGTGAACGCTCCACCCCCTAGCTTCCCGCCACGATCGCAGGAATTTACCCAACCGCCGCAGCCCGGTATCAGTAAATCTCCGTCTCAAGTATTCTTTTTCTCGCCTAGCTTCTGCTACAACCATCAGTCATCACCTATCTGCATAAAGCTAAGCTATCACGCCTGACTTTCTAGTTTCATTTTTTAAGTTTGCAACTTGCGACTCTTATGTTACAATGTTGGAACGAACTAAATAGACAGCCATGACAGCACTGTTTCGCCGCATCCAACCCTCGAAAAAGCTCCGCATCACCGTCAGGTCGATCGCCCAACTGCTCAAAATTAGCCAAAATCAAATTAAGCGAGTCGAATCCTGGGCTTTCGTGGTTTTCGTGCATCGGCGGGACAGAGGCGGACAATTTATCTCGTACCGTAGGCTGGAAGAATGGCAAAATGCGATCGCCCATCATATCCAAACCTGCCCCAGCCTTTCCGAACTCTCGCAGCTCAAAACATCCATTCACTACGACAGCCGGAAATTCAAAAAACAATCTCTCCAAAAAACACTTGACTTTTTAAATCAAATGTGCATAGAAAGACAAGACGAACTCAACATCTGGGAAAGCTTAAACTGTATTGCTTCCTAGCAGAAATGAGGCAGATTTCCTTTCCCAAAACAGAAGCGAAACATTTGCGAGCAATTGCGAGATAAAATCACCCCAAAAATCACCCGCGAATGCTCCGCCACATTGATGAAAGCAATCACCAAAGCAATTAAGACATTGCCTGAGCGATATAATCAAAATAAGGAGCTGCTTCCTTAGCATCCTCCTGATTGAGCAAAGCCAAAGAAGCTTCCTTCAAACAGCGGATAGCTTCGACCATGCCAGGAACAGGAACGCCGAGAGAATTATACATTTCCCGAACGCCAATCAAACCGATGCTTTCGATCGGCTCCTTGTCACCCGCCAAGATACCGTAGGTAATCAGGCGCAAGTACCAGCCGTAGTCGCGCAGACACAAAGCCCGTTCGCGTTGGCCGTAAGCATTACCTCCGGGGGAGATAAAGTCAGGGCGTTTTTTCCAGAGTTTTTTGCTAGCTTCTTCAACAATTTTTTTCTCACTGTCAGACAGCGCAGTAGCAATACGCACCCGCTGTTCTCCGGTTTTAAAAAAATCTTTGATGCTTTGAAGTTCGCCGGTACTGGGATAGCGAAGTTCGTCGTCGGCTTGGAGAATAAATTGGCTAACTACGCTCATTGTTATTCAAATTTGAGGATAACATTAATAAACATTCCCATCTGTTGGCGACGGGATTCTTGGTTCGCAGACTTTCCTTGCTCCTAACATTTATCAATCCTAGAAGTAGAGGGTAAATCTCCCCAAGCGTTATGCTTGATGTTCAAGCCAGTTTCCTTGTGTTCCAGGGTACTGCGGGAAAAACTCAAACATTGCGAGTGAGAGTTTGGATGTCGGCAGACACTTTGACTATTTAACGAGTTTTTGCTAAATCGCCCCAAGACCATATCGCACCGACGATATCGAGGCAACTCCCGACAAGCTCGACTCCCCGGTTGAAGCTTGGCTTTAGCAGCAAGACGTTCAGCAGCAGGAAGACAGCCTGCAATTGAGTTTGAGTGCGATGGCTTACGCCCCGCTTCGCTACGACTTATCTCAGGAAAGAGAGAGCGATATTGCATTAACATATTAAATCCTACCACGACTACTTGTGACCAAATCTAAATTCCCCACCCCAAACTCGACGAAATTGGCAAACCCTTGCCAGCAAGGTCAACTGATTGAGATAGAGATTACCGACTTGACAGACACCGGCGACGGAGTTGGTCGTTTTGGTGAGTTAGTAGTGTTTGTACCCGATACCGTGACGGGCGATCGAGTCCTTGTCCGCCTCGTGCAAGTCAAATCCACCTATGCTACAGGCAAGCTGGACACACTTCTCGAAGCCTCCGAACACCGCATCCGAGCTAACTGCATTGTCGCTGACAAGTGTGGCGGCTGTCAGTGGCAGCACGTAGATTATCAATATCAGCTTACAGCCAAGCAAAATCAAATCATTCAAGCCTTAGAAAGGATTGGCGGATTTAGCAATCCGCAAGTTGATGAAATTTTAACGGGAAAAATCGAGGGATTTTCCCAATTTTTGGGATACCGCAACAAAGCGACTTATCCCGTGGCCATATCTGCAACAGGTCAAGTACAAGCTGGTTACTATCAAAAAAGCACCCACAAATTAGTCAATCTCAATCAGTGTCCGGTGCAAGACCCGCGCCTCAATCCTTTGTTAAAAGAAGTCAAAGAAGATATCCACTGGCGGGATTGGCAAGTCTACGACGAAAAGAAACATACAGGAGAATTGCGTCACTTATCCCTGCGGATCGGACGGCGCACCGGCGAGATGCTGCTAACTTTAATAGTTCGCACTGGAGAGTTACCGGGACTCGAAGAGCAAGCATCAGAGTGGCTCAAACAATATCCTCAACTGGCAGGGGTTTGTTTGAATATAAATCCAGTTCAAACTAATGTGATTTTTGGTGCAGAAACTCGCTGCATTGCGGGCCGTTCTTATCTGCGAGAAAGCTTTGCTGGTTTGAATTTTCAGCTAAGGGCTGATACTTTTTTCCAGGTAAATACAGAGGCTGCTGAAGCATTGTTAGAGGTGATGGTAGGCGAATTGAATTTGCAGGGGAACGAGGTTTTGGTGGACGCTTACTGTGGCATTGGTACTTTTACTTTACCCCTAGCAAAACAAGTGAAAATAGCCATAGGTTTAGAAGTGCAACCGGCGGCGATCGAACAAGCCAGATTAAATGGTGAGTTAAATGACGTGAGAAATGTCGAGTTTCAGGTGGGAACTGTAGAGAGTTTGCTGCCTTCCTTGGGATTGACACCGGATATTGTGCTGTTAGATCCGCCGAGGAAAGGGTGCGATCGCGCGGTTTTGGAAGCTATCAAGGGAATTAAACCAAATCGCATTGTTTATGTTAGCTGCAAGCCTGCTACTTTGGCTCGCGACCTGAAGATTTTGTGCGAAAATGGGGATTATAAGTTAGCGCGAGTGCAGCCGGCGGATTTCTTTCCTCAGACTTCTCATGTTGAGTGTGTGGCTTTTTTGGTGAGGTGAATCAAAAGCGCGATCGCTTGTTGGGAATGAAAGGGCGATCGCCCTAAGCTACCGGGCGGGGAAATTTCGACTTTGACAGTCATGCCTACTTGGTTGAGCATTATAATCAGAGTATCAACGGAGAACTGCCCAATTTTACCTTGAGTCAAAGCTTTGATTTCGTCGCTTGACTGTTTGAGATGTTGAGCCGTTTGGTCAATAGTCCAACCGTGATGTTTAATCTGATTTTGCAGGGCTAGCATTAATTGCGATCGGATTAGTAAGTTATCAGCTTCTTGGGCTGAAAATCCGAGGTCTAGAAAGATATTATCAGCGGCTTGGGTAATGGTATTTTCGCTCATTGTTCAGACTCTCTTAAATTCAAACGATTTTGTATAAATTCAGGGTGATCGGCTATAATCAAACCAGATTGTACAATGTGCTTCCTTTTCAACTTAACTATTTAGCGATTTTAGTTGGGGATATAATTATGCTATCAATTGAGCGACTGATGAAAGAAGCTTTATCTTTGCCAAATGCGTTGAGAGCGCAGTTAGCAGAGAGGCTAGTTGAGAGTCTTGAATTTGATATAGACGGAACAGTTCAAAAGTTGTGGACTGTGGAAGCTAAGCAGCGTCGCGACGAAATCCGAAGCGGTATGGTTGAGCCAATTCCAGGAGAAGAAGCGTTAGCTCATATTAGGCAGATTATAGCACAATGAGGTACGTTTTTCACCCGGCAGCATTAACTGAATATGCTCAAGCTGTCCAATTTTATACAGAGCGTCGAGTTGAATTAGCGCAAGCTTTTATTAATGCCGTTGAAGATGCTATCTTCCGTCTTGTCGAATCTCCAACTCGTTCGCCGATAGTTGATGAAGATATTCGCCGTTGCCTAACGCGAAAGTTTCCTTATGGAATTCTCTACACCATAGAGGATGATTTTATTTTAATTGTGGCAGTAATGCACTGCAATCGAGAACCAGGATACTGGAAAGAGCGAGTTACAGAGAAACCACCAGATTAAGAGGTGATTGTGGAATGGATCGATTAGCTAAATATCGGCAAATTGTTCGCACTTTCCTGATGGAATATAGCAAAACTAAACCTATCAATGACGACCTTGAAATCCAGGTATTATTTGACACTGAACATGACCATTATCAAATAGTAGATTTAGGTTGGGACGGTCACAATCGGATTTATAGTTGCCCGATCCACTTAGACATCAGAGATGGGAAAGTCTGGATTCAACGCAATCAAACCGATGAACTCATTGCTGAGGAGTTAGTGCTGATGGGTGTGGCACGGGAGGATATCGTTTTGGGGCTTCAGCCTCCCTATGCAAGGCAGTTTACGAGCTATGGTGTTGCTTAGGCTGTTGCGATCGCACTTAAATGTCTTGTCACAAGGGCGATCGCTTTTGGGAATGAAAGGGCGATCGCCCTTCAGTTAGATTGGTTTGTTGAGGGGCGATCGCTCTTTTCAGAAGGGATATGTGGCTCAAACTAAAGACTGGCCTGGATGTGCGTCATTGACGCTTCTCTACTCTTTAAGCTAGGATACTTAATGAAAAGCTACATAGCTAACTCACTCCATTTACAATTGGTAACATATGGAATTCTTCACGGCTGGCGCGATCGCAACTTTGGCTGTAACGAAAGTAATTGAAAAGACAAGCGAAATTTTCACAGAAAAGGTAGTGGAGGAAGCTGGGAAGTTGATGCAACTGCTCAAGCGCAAGTCTCCTGATACAGCAAGTGCCATAGAATTAGCAGCACAACATCCAGAATTAGTTGAACGGCAGCCAGAGGATTATGGACAAGCTGTTTTGGTGGAAAAAGTAGAGTCAGCAGCAAAATCAGACTCTGAAATCGCGCTGGCAGTTCAAGCTTTGGCTGACGCTGTGAAGTCTCAGCCACAAACAAGTCAGAATATTACGAACATGGCAGAGAAAATCTATGGAAACATTCAAGGAGGTTTTAACCCAAACCTTACTCAAAACTTCTGACTGAACTCGCCCGAAGGGGAACGGGTAATTGTGCCTCTAGAAGAGCAAGAGATTGATGCCCAAGTAAAAGATGAATTATCCGATGAATTTTATCGCGGAATTTCAGCTCGTTACGAGCATATTTTGGCTGATGTTGATGTCTTGCGTCATAAAAACTTACAAGAAATAGCTAAAAAATTTGAAGAAAACAGAGTCGTTATTATCCACGGAGCTTCTGGTCAAGGCAAGACCACTTTAGCCTTTCGCTATCTTCGCGAATTCTTTTCCGACAAATCGCGCTTTAAAGTTCAACTAATTGATAGCAGAAAACACGCTCTTAGTATTGCGACAGCTATAGGCGATAAAGCTAATGCTATCGGTATGCCGATAGCCGTTTACTTGGATGTTTCCCCCAACGATATTGGTTGGACTGAGTTAGTCAAGGAATTATCTACTCATAGAAACATTCGAGTTCTGGTCACGGTTCGCGAAGAAGATTTTCGTCGAGCCAGTATTTCTGGTGCTGAAATTCAATTTTCTGGAGTCGAACTGACCTTCAATCGAATTGAGGCGCAGGAAATCTATCAATCTCTTACAAACAAGAAACTTCCAGCAGAGTTCTTGACTTTTGAGGAGGCCTGGAACAAATTTGGCGGTGAAGGCCCCCTCATGGAATTTGTCTATCTGGTGACTCAGGGAAATTCTCTTCGAGAAAGACTCTCACAACAGATAATACGACTTGAGGATGAAGCCAGAACAGGAAAGCTAAGTGACGCAACAATTGAACTATTGAAATTGGCTTCTGTAGCGTCAGCCTTTGAATCTCGGTTGCAGATTAGACCCCTTGTCCAACATTTAGCTTTAACTGCGCCAAAGAGAACTTTTGAACTATTTGAAAAAGAGTATTTACTTAGGCTTAGTGAGGATGGTTCCCTAATACAGGGCTTACATCCTATACGTTCAGCAATACTTGCTGACCTTCTAAGCGATTCAACATTTTCACCCTGGTCGGAAAGTGCTAGCATCTGTTTGCCATTCATCTTTGAACGGGATGTTGAAAGTTTTCTCCTTTACGCCTTCTCCCGTCATCGGTTTGAAATTGAACCTTTGCTAAACTCTCTTACCTCATATCAGCCACAACAGTGGACTGCAATAGCAGGAGTCACGCGGGCTTTAATTTGGTTAGGCATTAAGGAATATGCTGAAGCTAATAAACAACTTCTTGCAGAAATATATCAAGATGTAGGAACTGGTTTTCTGTCTGTATTAGATTGCGATATATAGCATTTCTTAGAAAGATGAGGTATAATATAACTGACTTAAACGGAGTGAAAAATATAGAACTTCAAAATGTTATACAGCTCTAATTAAATAGGGCGATCTTCGAGCAGTAGTCCCTCGACCCGCAGCAGTCACTAGAATGACAACTATCTCAAATTTTAGCAAGGATCACGCATTAGTAAAAATGAAAACTTATTCGATTGATTTTAGACAAAAAATTATGGATGTGTACCATAATGAACCGCTGTCACAAAGAGCAATAGCTAACCGTTTTTGTGTAGCCCTAAGTTTTGTCCAAAAATTGGTTAAACAGTATCGTGACACCCAAAACATTGCTCCTCGCACTGAGCGATGTGGAGTCAAATTAAAACTGAATGCAGAACAACTGCTAATTTTAGCGGAATTGATTGAAGCAAACAATGATGCAACTCTCGAAGAACTCCGTTATTTACTGTACCAAAAAATTGGTTTTACCATCAGCGTAGCAACGATGGGAAGAATGGCAAAACTCTTAAACATGACTTTGAAAAAAAAACTCTTTTCCCGTCAGACAAAGGCACTGACAGGGTTCAGAACCTGCGATACGAGTTCTGGCAAAAAATTAGAGAAGTTTGTTTCAAAGACTTAATATTCATTGATGAATGTGGAGTAAACTTGGCAATGGTTAGGTTATATGCTCGATCTCTAAAAGGTTCAAGAGCCAAGGGATCAAAACCGAATAAACGCGGAAGAAATGTCTCAATAATTGGAGCTATATCGGTCAAAGAAGTCCTAACATCAGTTAATTTAATAGGTACAACTGATGCAATTACATTTGAGGCTTTTATTATCCGAAAATTAGTGCCAAAGTTATGGAAAGGTGCTTGTGTAGTCATGGATAATTGTACTATTCATACCGGAGAAGAAGTAGAAAAAGCCATCCAAAAAAAAGGGGCTAAATTAATATACTTGTCGCCCTATTCGCCGGATTTCTCCCCAATTGAAAATTTATGGTCAAAACTTAAAAATATTCTCCGTTCTATCAAGACACCTAATTATAAAGAGTTAGCAAAAGCCATAGAGTTTGCATTTAGTGAAGTTACATCAGCAAATATTTGGAATTGGTTTACTCACTGCTGTTATTGTACCTCACCTTTGTAAGAAATGCTATAGCAGATGCTACTCCTGGATGGGGGAGATTGTGGTTAAGCGAGTTGGGACATACACTTCCTCCAGAAGGACGACGGCGAATAGAAGCTTTTCAATCTCGTCAGACTGATAAGAAGCGGGTGTTTGTACGTGCTGAAACATGGTTGTCAAGTCGGACTCAAAAACCTACAGCACCCTCATCTGATGTGGATTGGTCTGGTATGGCGGAAACAATATTTTGGATAGGACATTTTGGAGTATCCTGGCCTTTAGCAGAATGGCTTTCTAATTATGAGATTGACCGAGCAATTGATGCGCTCCCCATCGAGATATTAGCTGATTTAATGCTAGGAATGTCTTGCGGATATCAAGACGGCTTTAGTTCTTGGCTGGAGACGAATCGCTCTAGACTTATGAATCGCTTTCGGCAAGAAACACAAACAGTAGCATTGGAAGATGATGGAGAAAAACTTACGGCTCATTTTATTGTTGATATCCAGCAACAAAATGGCTCTCAATCTGAAGACGAACAAGAAGCCGAAACTACTAAAAATCGCTTGCATGAAGAAGCCGTGCAGCGATGCGGAATATTAAGAAGACTGCTGCCCGATCGAGAACTGTATGCTTGTCAAGGTTACGGTCACAGGGTTTGGTCAGGTGAAATCCCATTCGATGAAACTCAAAAAACAGGTATTCCCAAGTCTTATCTTCCAATCTCGTGGCTGCTCTCAGTCAATTCAACATTTAGAGGATTGGCGGTACAACCTTTTAGACCTAAAACTTGGCAGGAATATACTCATTTAATTTTCAATCTCAGACAGGCTCTACTCCAGGCGCTCAAACAACTAGAACAGGGTTTAGAAGTCTACTTCCGTCACTCAAAGAACGTTCAGTTAATTGGCAAATTAATTGACTCAGAAAGATGGGATTATTGTCAGCATATTTTACGCAACAAACCCCTACTTCCGCATTGCGCTGTTGATGAGTGGGGTTTTGTTGATGAACTAGGCTCAGATTCACCTAGTCAAAAGGGTAAGGAAAAGTTATCCGTTGTCAGCAAGCGAAGTTTGTTCCTCAAATTATACAAGCCTTTTTTAACTGATTGGGGAACTTACACCAACACTCTTTATAACTTTTTTGACCAAGCCATTCATGCAATGGCATTAAATCCAGTCTTGGGAAAAGGATTGAAGCCTGAACAGAACAATGAGGCCACCAAAAACCAAATAATTGAAATCGCCAAACAAAAAGGGATTCAACCTCATGTGATTCGTATATCCAATTTCAACCTAGCTAATACAATCCAAGTTTTGCCCAAGCTCCACAAGAACTTTAGACAGTTGCTCGCTCAATTTATCAATGACAATGAATTGGAGTCTTTGGATGGTCAAGAACAGGTAGTCTATAGGCGTGTATGGAATCTCTGGTATTTGTTTACATCTCAGCCTGATTTACGCTTACAGAATGCCGTACAGGAGTCTGCCAATCGATTTGAGCATACTAAAAAAAGAATTAGAAACAATCTCAAAAAAGAGTTACGAAGTATTTCCTCTGAAAGCCTACGGTTTCAGATTGTATCTGAAGACACGCTTTGGGGAGACGAACGGGGACTGTGGATAAAAATTGATGGGGAAAATCCAATAGATGTGTATAACTCATTGGAAAGCCTACTGACGGCAATTCATCAGGTATTTTTGGAACTTAAGAACAAAGATTTGCGACACCATGTGATTGACTTAAATTGGCCTTTTGTTGTCATTATACCCTTAGTCAAAGGCAAGTCTTTGAATGCTACGGCATGGCGCATTTCCCTAACTGTTTTGTTATCAAATGACGAACAGCTTGAATTAAAGTGGTGGAATTTAGTTTCCCATCCTATTCCTCCAGATGCTTTGAATGAATTAGGGTTGATGATTTGGGCACAGCCGCGTTTAGAAGTGGCGAATAAGTTAGTAGCGTCAGTGTCCCAGTTATCGTTGTTTGCAGCCCATATTCGAGATTTTGCAAAACTTCCCGATTTAGATGAGCAAGGAAAAAAAGAACTTCAACAGTATATTCAGCGTCTAGTTTCTCCTATGAATGAAGCTTTACAGTTAGTGCTAGATACAGAGGTAGAAATAGGAAATTGTTTCATTGAATTATCACCTTCCGATTATGAAAAACATCCAAATTTTGTGGAGGCAATCAAAGCTTTAAAGGCTTTACACGAGCGGGTTTTACCCACTTCAGATTTTCAGGGTCAGGTGTCAATGGATTTAGAAGGAATGGTTGAATGGGCTAATCGACTAGAAACAGGGAAACAGTATGCTTTTTTCGCGTATTTGTTTTGGGCCTCTGATATTCTAAGCATCGTCCCTTTCTCCAAATAACCAAAAGAGCGATCGCCCTTATTTTCCGAAAGTGTGCTCTTTTTTCCAAAATAACAAAAAAGGATCTCGCTCTTCACTAATTTACTGCACGTTTGAGAATTTGACCGACAACTCCGTACCTGTCGCCAACCAATCCATCGAGTTCGTGTTCAATATCTTCCAACCAGCCCAGCTTACTCGTCCACTTACCATTAGCTAATTGTCTAGCTGCATGAGTTGGAATACCGATTGAGTCAACATATATCGCTATTTTCTGATATCCAACTTCTAATCCATCGCCATTACAAATTTCATATATCCCAGCGTTTGATAAGCCTGAATATACGCTTCTAGAGTCTCCTCTTGCGGCACACCGTCAGGCCAATAAAATTGCTCTCCCGGTATCGGTTGCCACCAACGATCGTCTTCCTCAGCAGCCCATGCAAAGCAGTTATATTCTTGAGATTTAGGGCTGGTAACTTGATAATCCCTGCGAGACAAATTGGACTACTTAAATTCAAATTCTGCTCTTCTATACATTCTCTTCAATCGCGTAGCCTTGATTTCTCCCCCAATCTCTCCAAGCTGATGCCATCTGTTTTACTTTTCCCCTTTGTTCGGATTGAATGGGATTTTCACCCGTAATTGCACTCAACGCCGATAACCAGTAAAGGGGATTTCTTTTGAGTTCCGATAGCAACAGCGGCACGATTTGTGTTCCCATACTAATAATTTCCTGATAGGCAGGATGCTGAGACATTTGGGCAGTAGAAGAAAGTCCAGCAACATCTTTCTCCCAATCCGAGGCTAGTGCATAAAATTTGTCAACTATATCAGGGGGAATTTTAGCATTTCTGTTGAAAATATTTTGAGCAGTATTCGGTGAAAGACTTTCTGGCTGTGCGAGTAAGTTTTCGATGCCTATTAAAACTAACTCTTCTATCGATACATTCAAGTCGTTGGCGAGTTTTTGTAACTTCAGGAGTCGCTCATCAGAAAGGGCGATCGCGATCGTGTTCATCTGACTTACGCTCCTAGCATGATGCCTTAAGTATAGCCAATAAATTACTCACCTTTAGTCACCGTTAAACCAAATTGTAGGGTGCGTTAGACATTAATTCTTTCGATTTCAACTGGTTTGAAGGATCGGACGCACCCTACGGACAATATTTCGATCGCCCCCACCATCAACTAGATGCAAGCTAGATCCAGTCCGGCCTGAATCGCGGGGTGTCCAGAAGTATAGAATAGAGGTTGCGGAACCGGCACACCGCCCGATCGCTCGCCCCCAGCAATTTGTTACCCTAAAAATAGAATCTCCCCTCCCTCAACTCCCTCCCATGAACAACGCTTCTCCCCTGATTCAAACGATAACTCCAGAACGCTGGGCCGGGTTTAGTATGGACTTTATAGGGGCGGGTTACACGGGTCTGTTGGTCAAAAACGGCCGCGTCGTGCGTACCCTAAAATCCGGGCGACATTTCAGCTTTGCCCTTCCCCTGCTGGAACAGTCTCAAATTGTCCTCGTAGACACCAAACTCCGCAATTTGGATGTACAGTCGCACGGAGATTTTTTGTCTAAGGATCGGTTTTTAATTGATGCTACTCTGACTGTTATTTATCAAGTTATAGATCCGAAACGAGTAGCCTTGGAATTGTCCGATCCTATAGCTGTTTTAGCAAGTGCAGTTAAGGATTGTATGGGATTAGCGATCGGGCAAATACCCCTACAACAGCTTATCAGTCAAGGACGGCTGTTGCTGCGCCAAAATTTGCTCGATCGCATCCAAGATTTTTATACTCTAGGTTTTAACTTAGAAGACGTGCGAATTGGCGATGTCAGCTTTCCCGAAACCAACGGAGTTATTCGCCAAGTTGAGGGAATGAGTGCCCGACAGGAAGCAGAAAATGCCGCCGCCCTGCAAATGAGAATTGCCGAAGCAGGCCGTCCGATTGTTCCTCAATCTCCCGTACAGCAGTTAAACTTAATTTCAGGTAATTCTCCTGCGAGTCTTCCAGCTTCAGACACAGCAGCAGGGTTCGATCGAGATTTACAACAACTGACACAACAACTTGCTCAAAACAGCCTCCCACCGGGGAGAAATCCTCCCCAACTTGCACCAACCGTACTCGCAAGCAGCGATCGCAAAACAACCGCATATTTAATCTACAAATTTTCTGGAGAGGCGATCGCCCTAACAGCCAATCCCTTTACAATTGGACGCGAACCAACCAACACTTTAGTATTACAAGATCCGCAAAGTTCGCGCTACCACGCTCAAATCCGCCGGGCCACTGACGAAATTGGCAAACAGCGGTATCAGCTTGTCGATAGCGGCAGTTCCAACGGCACTTTTGTAGGGGGGCAGAGGCTGGCAGCTAACGAGCCTTTTTGGCTGCCAAATGGCTGCGAAATTGCGATCGGCGACCAAAAATGGATCTTTCAAAATTCGTGAGTGAGAGAGATGAAGATTTGTTTAAACAGCAGATAAACACAGATAAATCCCATCGGAGTTCATCTGTGTTTATCTGCTGACATCTGCGGTTAAAAAATCCCAATCTAAGTAACTTGCTTTAATCACGATATACAAGTAAGAGATTCCGAATCTACCATCAACAATATGAATGTTTTTTTAAACCGCAGATAAACGCAGATAAACACAGATTAATTCTATCGGCTTTCATCTGTCAGGTTTCTGTAGGGGCGTTGTCAAGAGTCCCCGCCCTTCCGACACAGCTTGACAACTTTTCCCTCCCCAATTCCCTATACTCCCAGGTAGAAGTCTCTTGCCAACCCTAGGGGGGATATCTCCACAAGCATTTCGAGCGACAATTTGTCAAGATTGAAAATATAAGTAGAGGACAACCCCATGAACTTTTCTATACAATCTGTTTACAACTGGTATCGCGAAACCCTCCGCAACCCCAAGTACCGCTGGTGGATTATTCTCGGAACCCTGGCATATCTCATAAGCCCGATCGACATTGCCCCAGACTTTCTCCCCGTCGTCGGACAAATTGACGATGTGGCGATCGCAATGCTGCTAATTTCCGAAGTTTCGCAAATGGCGATCGACTACTTTAAATCCCGCCAAACAGAGACAGCTTCAGCATCCGAAGCCACCGGTGCCCATTATTCTGAAGCCAAAGGCAGCACCGTTGACGTAGATGCAGTTTCTGTAAAATAATTGCCAAAAATAATCGAGCGCTACAACCCCGACTTCTTCAAGAAATCGGGGTTTTTGTTTTTTAAATGGCAACTGCTCAGATCGTGCTCCAAAGCTGGTAATTTTAACTATGATCCATCTGTGCTAACAACAAATTTTTATAGATGAAGTTTAGCGAAATAGTACAAAAACTTAACTTAGCCACCAGTCGCACCCTCACAGCGTCGGTTGCTACCGATCCAGATATTACAGGCGTGGCTCCTGTTGATGAAGCTGCACCCGGTACTATCAGTTACATAGAAGGTGCTAAATTTGCTGCTCATACAGCCACTACAAATGCTTCGGCTTTAATTTTACCCTTAGATGAAAGTCTCCAAGCTCAATGTGACGATCGCAATATTGCTTGGATTGCCGCACCCGATCCGCGATTGCTGTTTGCTCAAACGATCGCCCTTTTCTATCAACCGTTTCGCCCAGCATCCGAAATTCATCCCTCAGCCACGGTTCACCCCTCCGCAGAAATTAGTGAAAATGTCTATATCGGCCCCAACGTCGTTATCCAAGCAAAAGTCAAAATTGGCAGCAACGTTTGCATTCATCCAAATGTCGTAATTTACCCCGATGCGGAAATAGGCGCAGGCACTGTTTTACACGCTAATTGTGTCATTCACGAACGTACTCGCATCGGGGCAAATTGCGTGATTCACAGTGGTGCGGCTATTGGTTCCGAAGGTTTTGGGTTCGTGCCGACAGCCACAGGATGGGTGAAAATGGAGCAGTCGGGCTGCACGGTATTAGAAGAGGGCGTTGAGGTTGGCTGCAACAGCACGATCGACAGGCCCGCTGTCGGAGAAACCCGCATCGGCCAGAATACAAAAATCGACAATTTAGTACACGTAGGTCATGGCTGTCAAGTAGGGAAAAATTGTGCTTTTGCCGCTCACGTTGGCATGGCCGGCGGGGTAAAAATTGGCAACAATGTAATTTTGGCAGGTCAAGTGGGAATTGCTAATCAAGCCAAAATCGGAGATGGGGCGATCGCCACTGCTAAAGCCGGAATTCACAGCGATGTTGCAGCAGGGGCGATCGTGACGGGCATTCCAGCAATTCCCCACAAACTATTTCTCAAAGCCACAGCCGTCTACAACCGCTTGCCGGAAATGTACCAGTCTTTGAGGCAAATTCAGCGCAAGCTCGATCGGTAGTCATTAGTTATTAGTCATTAGTCATTAGTTAACAATTAACAGTCAACAGCCAACAGTCAACAGTCAACAGTATTATAGTTGCAACCCCTTAAATGTGGAATAGCATAAACAACCTGCGACTGCTGTCGCCGTCAATACCAGCAATTGTCAAAATAATCTTGTTTTTTTCAACTTGGATTGTTGTGTGGCTTCCCGCAGCGATCGTGCTGGCGATCGCCCTCAAATGGCATCCGCCCCAACCCTTGGGAAACAAAAAACTACCTTTACTAGCTTCCCTCTACGTGATTGTTCCCTTCATTTTATGGGCGACAAGTTGGATCGAAAACACATCTTTTGCTAACTGGGGTTGGGATTGGCAACCCGCAGTTTTGATGTCATTACTGCGGGGATTAGGATTAGGAACAATCAGCTTAGTAATTTTATTCGGATTGCAATTAACCGCAGGCTGGATCGAACTACACAAAAGCGAAACTTCCACCGAAACAGGCGAAAAAAAAATTAATCCTTGGGCTTTAATTTTTAACCCTGCTAGTCTGCTGACTCTGTTATTAGGAATGTGGATTAGCGCCACAGAAGAGTTAATCTTTCGCGGCTGCTTGCAAACAATCCTCCAGCAAGATTACTCAATGCTAATCGCAGCAGCGATCGCCAGTTTCATTTTCGCGATCGCCCACCTAATTTGGGCCACCAAAGAAACTCTACCGCAACTGCCCGGATTGTGGCTGATGGGGATGGTTTTAACATTAGCCCGCATCGCCGGCAATGGTAGTTTGGGATTGGCGATCGGCATTCACGCAGCTTGGATTTGGGGTATAACTACCGTCGATACAGAAGGCGCAATTAAACCTACTTCTACCGTACCAGAATGGATTACAGGAATAGCAGCAAAACCCCTAGCCGGTGCCGCCGGAATTCTGCTACTGCTAGCAACAGCAGCCGTACTGTTCTTAATTAAAAATTAAAACCTAATACCCCCAACCCCTTTAAAATTACCTCTTCTCTTCCTCTCTTCCTCTCTTCCTCTGCGCCCTCTGCGCCCTCTGCGGTAAAAAAAGATTAGATTCAATCAAGCGAGAACTAAAACCACAAAAAACACAGATAACACAGGCATTAATCTGCGTTAATCGGCGGTTAAAATTCAGACATTAATTCAAGTGTCGATCGATCGTCACAATCGAAACTGGCCGCAACGCGTCAAAACGAGTTGAATTTCCCCCAGCCAGAGAACGCGACAATTGCACTTGCACGATTCGGTAACTCCAGTGCGGTTCCCGGCGCACCCGATCGCCGATCCAGCTCAAAACAGTAGCAATATCCTCAAAAGCATCCAAAGCCAGGACGATCGAGCCTCCAGGAAGCAGCCGCAGCGCGCAAACGCCCAAAATTTTAGTCAACCCTCCGCCACTACCGCCAATAAAAATCCGGTGCGGAGGACGCAAGCGGTGCAAGATTTCCGGGGCGGTTCCGTAAATCGAGAACACATTTTGCAGCCCAAAACGGCCGTAGTTGAACTCGATCGCAGAAGTACCAGAAACCGTTTGTTCGATCGCGTAAACCTCAGATTGCGGGAATAAACGAGCAATTTCGATCGACACAGAACCGTTACCAGCACCCACATCCCAGACAACTTGTCCCGATTGCAAAGCCAATTGTGCCAACACCAACACCCGCACTTCCCGTTCAACCGTCAAACCAGGCTTGTCGCCACAACCGATAAAAGCTGCATCCGGTATTCCCAACAAAGGCAACTTTTCCAAATCCAAAGGTTCTGCCCTTGGCGGGGGTTCCCGCAGCATCACAACCACGCTCAGCGGTGCAAAAGACTCTCTCAGCAAAGCTTCCAGAGACTTGCGGCTTACCCGTTCCTGGGCCGCCCCCAAATTTTCGCAAACCCAAAACTCGTAGCGTGTCGGCAAATCTAGAGCTTTCACCAAACTTGCCAGTACACCCGGAGTGTGAGCTTCGTCCGCCAGCACCGCAATCTTCTCCACACCGAGCTTCAGCTTCGCCGTCAGCTCCTCAAAATAGCGTCCTTGAGAGCCTACACAATGAGCATCTTGCCAAGGGATTCTCAAGCGATTAAAAGCCAACTGCACAGAACTGACATGGGGGTGAAAAGTTAATTTTTCTGGCGGCAATTGGGCAATTAACAACTTTCCCCAGCCGTAGAACAGCGGGTCGCCGGCCACTAAAATTACGATCGGTTGATCACGGGGTTCCACCGTCCCCGCAGAGGGATCTAATTCGGGTTCAGTCGCCCACCAGTGCCGAATTTCCAGAATTGCTTCGGTCAAATCTTCCAATGCCCAGCGCTCTCCGTCGTGCTGGGGAAAATAGCTCAAATGGCGCTCGCTCCCTATTAGCAGAGCGGCCATTTCTACAACCTGCCGCGCCGATTCGCTCAGCCCAGCAGCTCCATCTAAACCTATACCAACAACGTGTACTGTCACTTTTTAAGCAAAAAGTAAAAAACCAGAATTACTGATTTTTCCTGGTTTTTCATAAATTTTTTCCTTGACTTTACTGTCAAACAAAAATAATTAAAGCATTTAATAGGCAATATCCGGACTCTTGTCACAGGGGAGAGGGGGAGAGGGGGCGAGAGAGTGGGAGATGGGGAGAGTGGGAGATGGGGAGAGTGGGAGATGGGAAAAAATCTTCCTTCTTCCTTCTTCCCTCTTCCTTCTTCCTTCTTCCCTCTTCCTTCTTCCCTCTTGCTTCGTTAAAACTCAAACACAGGCCAGTCCGGTTGCCGGAGGTAGGTGGTCATGTCGTCAAACTTCCGCAGTTCCACTCGGTTTACGGACAGTTCTTGCGGCGTGTCCAGCCATTGCTCGTTTAACTCTGACAGCAAAGCGCACAAGCGAGCGCGGTCAAGGTTCGGCCCGATGTCTCCAAAATAACCCAGAGTAATGTGTGCCGTAAAATGATATTGCTGTTCAATTCCCAAAGCCATTAAATCGGGATTTTGATAGATCGATCGGCGAAACTCCAGAATTTGCTTGTAAGAGTTTTCGTCCGTCGGTGCTAAACAAACACCCACAGCTCTAGTCATCACCATCAACCCCAGCACTATCCAGCGAATGGGAGCGCCGCCCGCCAAGGGTTTGCAGGCGGCAAAACGATCGGCCATGCGCGAGCGCAGTTGCTCCTCAAATTCTGGATTTTTATCAGAGGCATCTCGAAAAGCGCTGCTCCAAATTAAATCGGCTACGGTTAAATGGAAGCTATCAGGAGGCAGTGCAACGATCGCACCCTCCGCTATTTCCTGCAATAGCCGTTGTTGGCTCGAGTGCAAATTACTATAAAATGCAGCATTTTCTGCATCTTCCCCCGCAGGGGGCGTAATCACCGAATAACCTGGAAAAGGTACAGGATCTCTCCTGCCTGCTTCGTCGGGCTTAAATTTTGGAGATTCCTGAATGTGTTCCACCTGGGACTTGTAGGAGTCCAGCAGCGTCATTCGCGCCACCCGATTTACGTAAGCTTGATAAGTATCATCCAATCTTGATTTCCTCGCGGTGACATACTCCCACACCAAATTTTATATTATGGCGCGGGCTTCCAACAGCCCAATTCAGGATATGTTGGACAAGCCTCGCGTGCAACTGTGATTTTTTTGGCTAGTGAGCGTTTTTCATGCAAATTTACCTGTTTTGGGGAGAAGACGAGTTTGCGATGTCGCAGGCTGTGACAAGTTTGCGCCAAACAGTCCTCGACCCCAACTGGGCTAGTTTTAACTATGACAAGATTATTGCCGATCGAGCTGACGCTGTGGTCGAAGGGCTCGATCGAGCTTTAACGCCCCCCTTCGGTACCGGCAGCCGTTTTGTCTGGCTGGCAAATACGACTGTAACGCAGCAGTGTTCTCCAGAACTGTTAGCGCAATTTGAACGGACGCTGCCGGTGATTCCCCCTACCACCGTATTGCTGCTGACATCCCTCAAAAAACCCGACAGCCGGCTCAAATCTACCAAGTTACTTGTCCAGCCCCCAGCCCAAGTGCGGGAATTTTCACCGATTCCGCCTTGGAATGACAAAGAATTAGCTCAGCGGGTGCGCCAAGTCGCGGGCGAAATGAACGTAAAATTGACAGCCACAGCGATCGAACTTTTGGCCGAATCCATTGGCAGCGATACCCGCGGGCTATACAGCGAACTAGAAAAATTGCGACTGTTTGCGGGCAACCGCAGCCAACCTCTGAACCCGGAAGAAGTTGCCGCACTGGTGCACTGTCACGCCCAAAATACCTTCCAGCTAGCCGATGCGATTCGCGAGGGCAATACCTCCGCCGCTTTGGATTTATTGGCAGGCTTAACTGGCCGCAGCGAGCCTGGTTTGAGGATTGTGGCTGGCTTGACTGGTAAGTTTCGGATTTGGCTGTGGGTAAAGGCGATGATCCAAGCGGGCGATCGCGATGATAAAATTGCTCAAGCTCTAGACCTCGGCAATCCCAAACGAGTATACTATTTTCGCCAAGAAGTCAAGAACGCCAGCTTAGAAAAACTGCAAAAAAGTTTGCCTTTGCTCCTAGAGTTAGAAGCTTCTTTAAAACGGGGGCGAGAAGAAATCTCCACCCTGCAAACCAAAGTTATAGAACTTTCTAGCTTGTTTCGCTGATGCGCGACAGAGCACAGGATCGGCCCCTTACTGTAAATTTTTACAACAAATTTCTTTCTTCGGCTATGTGCTTGATGCCCGATCGCGGGCTAAAAGGTGAATAGATACTAGAAATACTCTCAGAATGCCAAAGTAGAAGTTAATGTGGTAAATAAATATTGTCCGCCGAATGCCGATCGGTTAATATTATTTGCCGGCTCTCCACCCCCCCCAAAAAAAGAGCGCTACCCATGACACAACAGAACCCGCGGGAACTGCTCAAGCACGGCGATCCAAAAGCGATCGCATCTAGCATCAACCGTACACTCAACCCCAAAGGCATCAACGCCGATGTGACGCGGGACAACGGCTGCCTCCACATAATTCTGGAGGCAGACAAAGTACCGGATCAAATGGTATTGGTCGATTTCATCCGCACCGGCATGACGAAGCTGGGACTCGAATCAATTCACACTGTAAAGGTTTACGGGCGTCGAACAGGTGAGGGATCGCCTGCGTGGGAAGATGAAATTGATCTGATGCCTGCGGAGTCAATGCCTTACCCCGTAGATAGTGGAATGCCTGACGACTCTGTAGGTTTAGATGATGTCGAGCCCGCAGACGAAGACTATTATCAAGAAGGAGAATTCGATCAAGATGACGACGAGGTAGACGAAGACGAAGAGCCAGATCAAGCCCCGCCTCCGAAAAAACAATTTCCCAAATGGGTAATACCTGTGGGTATCTTAGTACCTCTGGCGGCGATCGCAGGGCTTTTCTTTACTAAAACTTTCCCCTTCGGCGACTCTAACCCAGAATCCATCGCCCCCGAAGCTGCTTCCACCTCCCCCCAAACCTCCTCTCCCCCTTCTAAAGCCGCTGCATCCTCTCCAGCCGCATCTCCAGGCACCCCACAGGCAGCCTCCCCTGCACCAAAACCCGCTCCCACTGCTGCTGCGCCAGGAAGCCCAGCTCCAGCTTCTCCTGCACCAAAAGCCGCCGCGCCTAAGCCTGACTCTTGGAGGGAAGCCGTTAACACAGCTCAGAAAGCAGCAGTTTCGGCCCAGACGGCTCAGTCTCAAAATGAGTGGATCGCAGTAGCAAGCCAGTGGCAGCAAGCAGTTAAGCTCATGAGAGCCGTACCGTCAACCAGCCCGAACTATCAAAAGGCTCAGCAAAAAGCGGCAGAGTATCAGGCTAATCTGATTGTTGCCAACCGCAGGGCGGCAGCAGCGCCTTAAGAGTTTTGAGTTTTGAGTTTTGAGTTGAATACTCGATGTGCTAAAAGTCAAAAGTCAAAAGCCAAAAGTAAAAAAACTTGTTTTTACTGAAAGCTTTCTTACTTTTGACTTTTTTCAATTTTATTAAAATTTCAACTGTATAGCAACCGCCAAGGCGGTTAAGCCGCTGTGCGAAGCACGGCTTCCATGGCATCCCTGAGACAGTCGAATTTAATTAGTTGTTTACGAATTCGACTTTTTAACCATGACCAGCATCGCTCAATTTTGTTAAGATCCGGTGAATAGGGGGGCAAGTATTTTAACTGACAACCTGCAGCTTCAATTAATTGAAGAATCCGCCCACCTTTATGAAAGGTGGCATTATCTGCAAGGACTATTTGTCCCGGTTTTAGCGTTGGGATTAAACAAGTTTCTAGCCAGGTTTCAAACACGGTTCGATTACAAGAACCCTCAACAGTAAATGGAGCCAATAACTCACCATGACAATAGGCAGCAATCATATTAACTCGCCCTTGTCTTCGGCCACTTTTTAAAGCATAAAAGCGGCTCCCTTTAGCATTCCAACCATAGCTATAATCTTCTCTACTATCCATCCCAGACTCATCTATATACACTATATCCTGTGGTACATACAGCCCTATCTCTTGTTTAAAGAGAAGTCGTTTAACTTCATCTCTTTCTTGATAACCATAAGTTTTTTTTTACGCGTAAACCCAATCTTTTTTAATGCCCGTGATATAGTGCGATCACTAATTTCTTCCGTCCATAGTTTGGCCATCTCTACTTGAGTTTTATCTCCATTAACCTCGACAAATTTGGTAAATTTTTCCCAATCAGTAATTTTGTGTCCATTACCAGGTGGTTGATTAGGCAAGGCTTGAAAGTCCCCAGTCTCGCCTTCCCGCTTCAACCATAAACGAATAGTGTTACGACTAATGCTAAATATAAGGCAAGCTTCACTAATCTTTAAGCCATCAAGCTTGATTGCTTGGATCACTTTTTGACGGAGGTCGTAACTGTAGGGTTTGGGCATGGATTTCGCTCCGGTACAGCCGGAGCAAGATTAAGAAATACTTCCAGTATAGGGCTTAACCGCCTTGGCGGTTGCTATACCTATTGCTTTAACTCCAAAAGCTGTAATTCTTTTTCATTCAATCGTTTTTAATCCCCTTCTAGTTTCATTTTGATATCAAATCCGGTAGAATCTTCTGGCGTCACCTCCAGTCAACAGCGATGCCCTGAGCGAAGCCGAAGGGTCAACAATCACCGACGGTGCAAGCGGAATTCATATAATTTATCTGCGTTAATCTGTCTTTATCTGCGCTTTTAAAAAGATAAGGGTAGTCATGCACAGTAATGATATAGCCTTTCTCAAAAAGATGAGGTACAATAACAGCAGTGTGTAAACCAGTTAAAAATATTTGACGATGTAACTTGTCCGAACGCAAAATCTATGGCTTTTCCTAATTCTTGATAATTAGTAGTCTTGATAGAACGGAGAATGATTTTAAGTTTTGACCACAGATTTTCAATTGGTGAAAAATCTGGTGAATAAGGTGATAAGTATATTAATTTTGCCCCTGTTTTTTCGATCGCTTTTTTCACTTCTTCTCCCAAGTGAATGGGACAATTATCCATCACTACACAAGCACCTTTCCAGAGTTTTGGCACAAGTTTTCTGATAATAAAAGCTTCAAATGTAATTGCATCAGTTCCGCCTATTAGATTAACCGATGTCAAAATCTCATTGACTGACCTTGCTCCAATTATTGAGACATTTTTGCCACGTTTAGTTGGTTTTGACCCCTTGGCTCTTTCACCTTTTTGCATACCTAGCATATAACCTAACCATTGCCAAATTAACTCCCGATTCGTCAATGAATATTAAGTCTTTCAAACTAATCTCTTTAATTGTTTTCCAGAACTCACATCGCAGGATTTGAACTCGCTCTGTCCCTTTCCCTGAAGGGAAGAGAGTTTTTTTTGACAGTAATGTCTAAGAGTTTTATCATTCTTCCTATTGTTGCTCTACTAACAGAAAATCCAATTCTCCCATAAAGTAAATAACGGAGTTCTTCAAGAGTTGCATCATTATTTCCTTCAATCAATTCCGCCAAGATGAGTAGTTGCTCCGCATTCAGTTTGCCTTTGACTCCACATCGGTCAGTTCTCGGAGTAATGTTTTTTGTTTCACGATATTGTTTAAGCAATTTTTGTACAAAACTCAGGGCTACAGAAAAACGCTTAGCTATTGCTTTTTGTGAAATGGGTTCAGTATGATAAGTATCAAGGATTTTTTGCCTAAAATCAATCGAATAAGCTTTCATTTTTAACAATGTATGAAGTTTGGTACAAGTAAACGTGTTGTGAGTCAAGCATCGTGTGCTTTCAAAAAAATGCTATTATGTGTGGTATCGCTTTCGCGTGGCTTTACTCAACCATGTAATTATAGTTCATTTGATCTTATCTTCTCTGTTTGACCCTCACGAGTGAGTGTCAGTAACATCATACCTCATCTTTCTGAGAAAGGCTATATCGTTTTCTGATGCAAGAATTATAGTGATGTACAAAGTTAAAAATTGCCCCAATATGGTGAAAGCAGTTTTTTTTAGAAAGACAAGGTTTTACGAACCAAACGAGAAATTCGCTGCCGTAAAGTATTATTAAGTGTTTCAATATGACTGGTTTTTACCGATTGTTTGCCTACAGGTTGATGTCTTTTAAAAGGTAGCAGTTCTGAATAAGATTCCCAAAAATCCGTATAACAAACAGCACATTGTCTATAGACAGGAGGTAAAGATTGCCAGAGTTCGGACGCAGATTTATTTGAGCGGTGTCCAATATAAAGCCCAACAATTTTACGGGTATTTTGATCTAAAGCTATCCAGATTCATTGCTTGTTTCGCTTGTTTTTGACAAATGACCAGATTTCATCTACCTCTAAAGTCAACTGACCTTTCGGTTTTTTCATCACCGAAATTTCGCCAGAAATTTCGGCATACTTTTTATTTACATAATTCTGAAGCCCTCGAATGGATACCCCCGTAGCTCTAGCAATTCCGCCTCTAGAAATTTTTTCTAAAATCAGCCGCTAAATTAAGGCTTTAGTCTAGGAGTGAAATCTGCTTATATTTACAAGTTTCAATAAATTGACGACCACAATTTTTACATTTAAATCGCTGTTTTCCGTAATAAGTGTTTCCATTTTTAATAAAAAAATCGCTTTGGCAATAAGGAGATTCCATACTTTTACCTCTGAAATTTATGGGGATTTAATATATTAAGCCATTACTGTGCATCACTACCAATGGCAGGAGGATACCGACTGGGTAGTCTGTACAGTGGTGGCGCAAAGTCGGTGCGGCTCAAGCTTGAGGGGGAAGGGGAAACGTCCTACTCTGACGAGATGTTGCTCAACGAAATTGAAGGACAGCAGAGGGTATGACCAGACCCAAACCAAGGGGTCTGGACAATACCGTAAACCGCGATCGGGTATGTTGCAACTAGCACTGATCTGACACAAAGACACTCCGCAAAATTCGCTGTATGTAGGCGCAAAAAAAGTAGTCTTTGTAAGACTACTTTTGCATCCTAGAATAAGTGGCAAGGAGCGCAGATGAAATAATTTCCACCGGTAAGCATGAGAACCCTTTCTCTACTTCGAGAAACTCCTCTAGTTACACACTAGCTTGAGCACTCGATGAACTCTGCATACTGATTTCTGCTGACTTCACAAATCCGTAGTAAAAAGCGACCGCAGCAGTAAGGGCATTGAGCCAGATATTATTTCCAAAAAGTGGTGTAAGCCCGAACAACGTATTTGCAAATGGCAGCAATCCTAAAATTGCACCTGCTGCATAAAGGATAGCGAAGATGCGATTGAACACAATGGCTCCGCTTAAGCTAGTAAATGCCGCAATTCCCCAAACACCCACTAAAATGCCAATTGCATTATGAAAATAGTTGGTGGGGAATACCCCGAATATATAGCCAAAGCCTGGTGCGGAGGTAAAGTTCTCAGAGGGAGTGAAAAAAGCAGGCACAAATCCAGCCAAGCCAAGTAACAAGAAAAGGATACCTAGGCTCAGAGCACTGTAACGAATTGAGGAATTTGAAGATGTTGATGTTTGCATGGCAGTATTTTGATTTTCAAAAATTTTTGGTGTGGACTAAACAAGTGTTTTACTGCTGTTAGAGAAACACAAACAGCTTGTAACTGACCATTCAACTCCTAGCGAGCGAGGTGAAGTACATCCCGAAGAACGCTATAACCAGCCATATCCCAAAGAAGATATGCGACAAAACCAAGCATTGCTAGACGACCGTTCCATAGCTCTTGCTGTGGGTTCCAACCAAAAATCCAGGCATTGCGATCGGCACCGTTATAAGCCGGAGTGATCGTAGGGACTGGATCAGTATTGATTGTTGAATTCTTCGTTGAAGTCTTCATAGTAGTGAGTAGTTTTCAATTATTCTGTTTCGATTTCATGGTATCGAGTATATTTGCTGGTATGGTCTACCATTAGACTTAAATTCTCTCTATATCTAAAGATTGGATTGGTAAGGCTCAACTGTTAATAATGGGCATAAAAAAAGTATCCTTGTTTACAGACAATATATGGTAGGCAATCCCGAACTCTTACTCTTGATGATTGACTTCAGAATCGATCGGAAGTTTAATTGCGTCAGTATCGGGTAGCATTCCTTGAGCATCGCTAGCGGGTACGTGTGGATTGTTGTGAAGATTAACGACACCTTTTTCCGTCTGCTCCCCATCTGCCGAATAAGAGCCTGCAATGGTTGAAGATCCAGCAGTTTTGGCCTCACCTGTTGTTCCGGTTGCGGATGAGAAATTGGAGGCGATGGGATGAGCGATCGCTTCTGCCTATGGGTTTGTGCTGGTTCCTGCGGCAATGTTGGCATCTAAAACAGCACTTCCACCCGCATTGGGGGGTGCAAAAAGTTGAGCCTGTTGAGATACGTTAACTTCTTGATTTGGCCCACTTGCTTGATTAGGCATGGATACGTTACTCATTTCTAATTTCTCTGTAAATGTGTTAAACAATTACTGCGGTATCAATCTCTCCCCTTCCACTTCCACTGACTTCAGAACCTATCACCATCAGCCACAACTGCGGTAAAATACTTATCGAAAGCCAGAGTTTCAAGGCTTTTGCTTCAACCTGTATTCAACGTACTCAAGCTTAAACTCTTACTGAGCAATTCTTTTCTTCTTAACGCTATCTCGATTACCATTGTCACCTCATGCTACTGATGAGATAAGCTATTATGAAGCCACTTTGAAAAAACGAATACAGTCGCCTTTGCTTTACGATCCTACCTGAGAAGGACGTTGTAAAAAGCACTAGCTGTTAATCTTATTTGGTAGAGGCAAGAGCCATCGTTATCTAACTTTTAATAACATTTCCGACTCATTATCTGGACTGCAAAATACTAGGAGAAAAGGAAATCGCGGCTACGCCAACGCGCAGGCTTCGCCAACATGAAGAAGGGGGGCAGAAGTTGCTTCGCTTCTATTCAACAAAGTCGGCCGACCCAGACCCAATTGAGTCCGCACAGGCGGGCTTGGTTTGGGGAGCATCGAGACTTCCAGTTTGTGGGCGATTTGCTACCGCCACGCGAGAGAGATTTTTTGAAATTCTTAATCGCCTGAAGAAGCAAATTGGGATACCCTATCAAGCGACTTATGAATATCAAAAAAATCGCCTCTAGATTATAATCGCCGATTACCTGAAAGCTTATCCACCTACAGTTATTTCTTTTCCTCTTTTCAGATCAGCTTGCAATCGCAGTTTCTTGCCTTCCGGCATACCCCCGAAAGCATTTTCCTTTTTTACCTTACAAGGAACGCTCACTATGGCTAATCGAGAACATTTTGCTTATGTAGTGCAAGAGGTCATTTGCTCTCATTGGTGCCGGGAGAAAAATTCACTTTTCACAACAGGAGAAGCAAGGGCATCATGCTGAAGCAGAAAACCGACATCGGTTCGCGATTAAGGCGAAGGCACCTACTTGGAATGTTTTTGGTAGGCATCACTGGCGCGATTGGATCAGCCTGTACCACTAACTCTATGGAGAGAATTACATCAATGAGAACAGAGAAACCACAGAATCAGGATCAGGCATCTATAAACGGACGCCTGCTGGCACGACCAACGCAGCCTACGGGAACGGCACCAAGCGGTCTGCAACCATTGGGACTTTCCACCAAGCGCGACGGACTCCTCTACGTGCCTAAAAATTACCAACCTTCCCGACCCGCACCACTGGTGGTGATGCTGCACGGCGCAGGTGGCGACGCACGCGGCGGTCTGACTCCGTTCCAAAACCTCGCCGATGCCACTGGACTCATCCTGCTGGCACCTGCCTCGCGCCGCCAGACGTGGGATGTGTTGGTCGGTGGGTACGGCCCCGATATCGCCTTGATTGACCAGGCGCTGGCGCAGACGTTCAGCCGCTACGCTGTAGACCCTACCCGCATTGCGATCGAGGGCTTCTCGGACGGGGCTTCCTATGCCCTAAGTGTCGGCATCACCAACGGCGACTTGTTCAGCCATGTCATAGCGTTCTCGCCGGGGTTTATGGCACCAGCTTCACAGGTTGGCGAACCGCGTCTGTTCATCTCGCACGGCACGCGAGACTCTGTTTTACCGATCGATCCTTGTAGCCGTAAGATAGTGCCACAGGTGCGGGGTGCTGGCTACGATGTGGTTTATCGGGAGTTCGACGGCCCCCACACAATTCCTCCTGCGATTATAGAGTCCGCACTGGACTGGTTCACGGCGTAGCAGGGTATTCTCGTACAATCTAAATTTGTCAATTCTCAATGAACACAAAAGGCGCTGTAATATTCGACATCATCGGCACCTGCTTCAGTTTGGACAAGCCCCGCCAGAGATTGGTAGAGCTGGGTGCGCCCCCTCATGCTCTCGAACTCTGGTTTGCCCAAACCTTACGGGATGCCTTCGCCCTCTCCCATGCAGGCAGCTACCGGACGCTCAAGGAAGTCCTAGAGGCAGAACTGCCCCGGACGCTCAAGGTGCTGGGAATTGAGGCAGATGTTCAGAAGCGATCGCATATAGTAAAAGCCTTCTCCGAACTGGAGCCGCAGCCAGAGGCTCTAGAAGCTTTTCGGCTTCTAACAACAGCAGGCTGGAAGCTAGTCGCCCTCACCAACGGCAGTGAGGACTCCACCCACAAGCTGCTGGAACGAGCCAATGCACTTGAATACTTCGCCAGCATTTTCTCCTGTGATGCGATCGGGAAGACGAAGCCACACCCGGATGTCTACGCCTTGGCGAAGCAAGATGTCGAGGGCGATGTCTGGATGATTGCTGCTCATGCCTGGGATATTGCAGGTGCCGCCTGTGCTGGTTTGCGAACTGCTTTCATTAATAAGGAGGAGAAGGACTATCTCGGTGTTTACCCGCAACCAGAGATAATCGCTAGTGATTTGGTTGAAGCAGCGAACCAGATTGTGGAGGGAATGACACTCACGTTAAGGTAAATAGGGTTGGCTCTTGCCACGAATGTATAAGCACTTAAGTGGCCAAACCCAACAGACAAACCTTGAGTTGAGTTTCATCCCTCAACCTAACCTACAAAGTTGGCTGCGCGATCGCAGACATGGTATAAATGTTGGCAAAAAGCAGATGTTGGATTGACGCAGGAAACGCAATTTACAGGATATGCGATCGCACTGCAACTACTTACAACACTTACGAACAAAGCTGATGTACTTCTACAGGTCTTTCCATTGCTCCATCGCAAACTTAATTAACTGCTCCCTCCTGTAATTGATTGCGTCTTTGTCCCATACACTACGCTCTACACCATTGTCAGAAACAATTTCATTCAATAACATGAGACTAGCTTTCTTGTACGTTTCCTTTTTGTCGCTAAAGCCTTTGTTGCCTGCCTCCGAGTTTAATCTTGGTGCCAGCAAACACAGATTGCCCATAGAGTGTACAAGCTCCCTGTGTTCATCTTCAGTAAAATGGTTCCAACAAGGTTTACTTTTATCTTGGGGCAAGATGTGTTCTATAGTGTTATTTAGATTCGATTCCCATATCTCATTCCACATGATTTGATCGAACTGAGTACCATTTATTTTTGCTAAATATTCTTCATACCTAAAAAAGAAATATTGTAATTCCTTTTGCCAGTCACTATAGAAATCATGCTTTTTCAATTCTTCAACAGCGGTATCAATAGGAAAATCACTACCTATTCTTGCTATAGTATTTAGCAAATCGTTAACAGTTGCATTTGCATCTTTTCGGATTTGCTTGGCTGCACGTACATATTCACCAACTTTTGTACGTGAATCTTTTCTGAAAAGACCATAGATTTTGAAGGAAGTACGCTCCCATTGTTCAAGAAGGCTATTTCTATCTTCCTCCCTCAAGTCCTTCCTTAGCATAATCGCTACTGCGAGTAATCTCGCTTGCGTAATATCAGTAACAGCGTTTCTTCTTTTGTCAGCATACAACTTGGATAAGCAAGATGTGATGTTTTTAAGCCAAACTGTATTTTCAATAATCTTGTTTATTACTAAATCATTGCTTGATACCTTTGTACAATCGTTCTTGAAAAACTCAAGAGTATCTTCTGCACTGAGGGGTCTTCCGGCTCCGCTTTCCTCTTTTAACGTTGCAGCAAATCGTATTATTTCGTGACCTGGAATATTTTGAAGTCCAATTTCTCTGTATATATCAGACCAATAGCTGTGAAGCTCATTTAAGTGTTGACTAAAAAGATCATTATTCTCAGGACTACTTGCATATTCATAAAGTAATCCCATCAATAGACTTTTACATTTATCAAGCCAATCAACATCAAGACCACGGCTATTCAGAACTTCAAAAATTGTGTAGACTGCACCTTTATCTTCTAGTGATTGAAAAATAAAGTAGAGATAGTTTTTAACAAGAGCAAGTAGATCGACTACATTAGAATGACAGTTTATAAATTTCTCGCAATCCTTAATTGCTTGAAATATGTTCTTGTCAGCAACAGTTTGTATAGAATCTGCTTGTGGTTCATTACCATTCTTTAAATAATCTCTAAGAATAAGTCGATTATCATGATTGTTTTGTAGAATGATAAGTCTTCCATCATCTTTGACTAACAATTTATCTAATTCTTTTGCTTCATCAAGTTGCTCATCATTTCTGAGTTTAAGGCTAATAGCTTTTAGCAAAATGACTAAAGTTGTGAGGCGTTGTTGCCCATCAACAATGTCATAAACATAGAAAGTGTTAGAACCAACTTTCTCTTTATCTTTTGTTTTTAGGCAAACAATAGTTGCCATAAAATGTGTTCTTTCGTCATATTTTTCTCTTGCCGCCTGAAGCTTTTTGATGTCTTCAAACAGTTCATTCCTTTGTTTCGTTTGCCAACTATAGTGACGTTGGTATTCAGGAATTCTGAAGAGTTTGTCGCTCAATATTACGATTAAAGGCTTGAATTCAGGCTGAATCATACTGTAGGCGATATAAATTCACTATGCTTAGTATAATGTACCATAGCGATTAGACAGTCTAAACTCATGAACCGCCTTAATCTCACTGCTCTACCACTCTAACTCCTAAACACCGTCGTTCATTTAGCAGTCTCTTGAACAACAAAATCAACCACATCCTCTAATGAACCAGTGCGCTTGTACAGGTCCCGTTGCCGTGCAGCACTGTTCCCTTGCTGCATCGTTTCCTGTGCGATCGCATAGACTTCATCCCATTCGCCACATTCTTCGATGGTGTTGATGCCGATTAGCGATCGCGGACTCCGCACTAGACTGGTTCACCGTAGAGTGTTCTTCGATCACGTTGGCATCAGTTGCTGAATGCGCTGTGGCTCCTCTCCCAGCCAATCTAGATTCTGGGCAGTGCTGTCGAAAATTGATGAAGTTTTGAATGGCTCAAACTCGCCGCGTGATGCTGCTTCTGCCGTTTTTGCTAACAGCGATCGCACCTGCTCGTCATTCATTGGCTGGAACGTCCGCACCGCCTCAAACGCTTGATCGAGAATCTCCATGCTGTCAATTCCCGTAACCACAACCGATGTAGGTAGATTCAGCGCATAGTGCAGACACTCAATTGGCGTTACCGTGTTTGACCGTAACAAAATCCCGTTTGCCATGCTTTTCATGCCAAGAATGCCGATGTCCTGTTTAACCAGTTCTGGCACAACCAGCTTCCCAAAGCTTCGGTAGTGGGCATCCATCACATTGAGTGGCAACTGAGCCGCATCAAACTTAAACCCATAACTAGCTGCAACTTCCAGCATATGCAGATGAATCTGGGGGTCTTTGTGTCCAGTGAAGCCAATATATCGGAGTTTGCCAGCTTCCCGCGCCTCAATTAAGGCGGCATTTGCCCCTTCTGGATCGAAAACTCGATGCGGGTCCTCGAACCGGAGGATTTCGTGGTGCTGGACCAGATCGATGCAATCAACTTGCAGGCGTTGCAGTGATTCGTCTAGCTGTCTTGTGGCTTCTTTCTTGGAGCGACCGTCAATTTTCGTCATCAGGAATACTTTGTCTCGGTAGCCATCGCGGAGAGCTTTCCCCATGCGAATCTCGCTGGTTCCACCGTTGTAATCCCAACTGTTATCCATAAAAGTGATGCCACGGTCGATCGCACTGCGAACAATCCGGATACCCAGTTGCTCATCAACATACTTCAATCCGATGTGCCAACCACCCAATCCGATCGCAGAAACCCTCTCTCCTGTGCTGCCAAGAGTTCGGTATACCATTTCTGAGTTTGACGTACTTTCTGACATCTGTTCTCCTTGTTTTGCAGCTATTGCTTTTGTATTAACAGCATTGGACGATCGCGCCGATCGCCTAACGTCTTGTGAAAGAAGACCGCGCACTTTCGGCTCACCCATCCTCACCGTCGGACAAAGATGATTGGTAGCTCGATCGCTCAGGGATTCGATCGCCATCCGGTTGCTCTCGGCTCCCCATCTCATTGTTTTGCAGTGCCGCTTTGTCACTCAAAGAGGTTAACAGCGAAGGCGATAAAGATGAGTGACTGTCTTTTCCAAAAGCGCGTTCAGTACCAATCCCACCTGTTCCAGGTAACAACCGATTAAACCAAGCGATCGCAGTGGTAGAAAACCCTGGAAAAAGAGCATAGAGTCTGGCACTAAACCAAGTCCAAAGTGGCACAATTACCTCTGCATCACCCCGTCGAAATCCAGCAATGGTCTCACGAGCAACCTTTTCGGCACTCGTCGAGATCAAGGGCAACGAATCTGCAATGCTGAACCAGGTAAACTCCTTGCGGTGCTGACCTTTGAACATAGCGTGGTCTATCACGCCTGTGCGGATGAAACCGGGACATACCGTTGTGACAGCAATCCCGTCCTTTGCCAGTTCTGTCCGCATCCCTTCCGACAAACCCGTTAAGGCAAATTTGCTGGCGCAATACGCCAACATATGCGGGGAAACTACCTTGCCGCCGATGGAAGAGATATTAACGATGCGTCCAGCTTGTCGTTGACGCATTTCCGGGAAAACCGCATAAGTAGTGTATAGCGGTGCCCAGAAATGCAGCTTCATCAAGTCGTCGTAGTCCTCCATCGTCAATACGTCCATTGGCCCCACAAGGTCGGTGCCTGCGTTGTTAATGAGGATGTCGATCTGACCGAAGCGATCGCGCACCTGCTGCACCATCTCGTCAACCTGGGAGCGATCGGTGACATCACAGGGAACAGTCAGCACCTCTCCACCGCACTGGTTCAGCTCGACACGCGCCCTTTCGAGCTCTGCGCGATCGCGGGCGCAAATGGCCAAACGCGCTCCTTGCTGCACCAACTGGCGTGCCATAACCAAACCGAGTCCGCGAGAACCACCCGTAAGCAGCACCGTCTTGCCTGTGAGATCGTATTGACGTTCGCGCCACGATCGCACCACCCAAAGCACGACGAGCAAAGCGCCCACGCCAACTGCAAAAAGAATAAGAGGATTCTGATTATCTATATAGGAATTCATGGTTAAAACTCAAATGCTGATGTATTGTGAAGCGCAATCTACCCTATTACCTGAACCTGATATAGCAATCCTAAATCATTTGTGAATTTCTTACTCCCTCCCCTTAGTAAGGGGAGGGTTGGGGTGGGGTAAAAAATTTATGACTCCTTTAGGATTGCTATACTAAAACCTTAAACTTCTGCTGTCCTCTGACTAAGAAGTTGTCATATTTGAGCTAATTCTGTGTCTAATATAGCAATCCTAAATCCTTTGTGAATTTCTTACTCCCTCCCCTTGGTAAGGGGAGGGCTGGGGTGGGGTAAAAAATTTACGGCTAAAATTAGCAATACCTATCTACCTCTTCGCTCTAAGTTGTTAGCCACACTTTTTTTCTTCTAAACAGAAGTTCCCCTCACAGGGGAACTTCTGTTTAGAAACTGCTGTTATGGCGATCGCGGTTGGCTAGAGAGTGGGAGCTAAAAAGCTATTCTCTTATTGCACAATCAGCTCCACTCTCAATAAAGAGCCATCAAGCCACTTACCGGCCCATGCTTTGTCTTTTAATGAGAGGGTTGGCTGTTATTGCAATTAGGCTGCCATTTCTTGCTGAAGCTTGCTCTTGGCAGCTTTGAATTCGGTTGCCATTTGCTCTTTTTGCTCGTCGCTGCAATTCTTGTCGATCGCCGCAAACATCGTGGATTCTTCTTGACGAATGTGGTCGCCAACCGCCTCCATCAGGTCTTTAATTCTCGATCTAAACTCGTCGGCATTAGTGGGGTCCATAGCCTTAATTTCATCGAGCATCCCCTTCATTTGCGCTTGCTCATCGTACAGCTCTTGAGTGTTGTCATCACCGTAGAACGAGCGAACTTTCGGATACACGACTTCTTCTTCCGCTTGAGCGTGTACCAACAAATCTTTGTAGAGTTGCCCGAAATACTCTTGGAGCTTTTGAGGGTCTTTAGTAGCTCCGATTTCGGTGAAAATGGTATTCGTCTTGTTGTGATCCAGCCGGATGATGGTCTGGATGTTCATATCTTGTTTGTCAGTGTTTTGGGTGGCTATGCTGCCAACTACACCCGACAATGCAGCAACCCCATCTTGCACCCGTGCCCAGAGTCCCTGGTCAGCGTCTTTACCAGTCATTTCGCGGACACCCACCACTTCGAGCATTCCTTTGAGTTGTTCTTGGTGAGCACGACCCTCAAAATTGACGGTATTCAAAGGGCCAATTGCCACTTCAATATCAGCTCCCACCTTCTGAGCGGCTTTGTGAATAATGATTCCACTCATGGCTTGACCATGCTTGATCAGTTCGTGGTGAATGAGTTTCTGATAATAAGTAAACTCATCGCCTGACATCATCTTCTCAAACTGCGGAATAAATATATTGGTCGCAGCACTAGGTTCAGCTTGAATGCCGTATTGGACGATCACCGTCTCTATAATGCCCAGGTTTTTCTGGTCATCTTCAAGCATATTCTGGAGACGCTTGCGAACATCTTCATCCGGGCAGGCATCTATTAGCTTTTGATCGTTCGAGATAATTAAACTTTGAAAGGCTTTCAAGTCTGCCAATCTTTCGCCGATAGCAAGCCGTTTTGTATCGTCTAACGTTGTAACCATGTTTAATCTTCCTAGATGGTGAATAATCTGATTGATAGCTGTTTGATACCTGTAGCTCCTCGCTTTGCCAGGCTAGCTTGACCCACCTTATTTACAAATAAGGTCGTATTTAGACCAAGCTTATTTGTTGATTGACCAACGGTTCATCCCGATCAAAAATGGGTGCCATTGTCAACAATCTTTTTAACGAGAGTCAGTTCCTTGATTTGGACTGCCAACCACGTTGCCAGAACCTCCAGGAGCTTCAGGCTCACTACCGGGACGGAGGTCAGTGCCGGATTCTTGACCCGTCATGCGAGATCTCTCATCAAGTGGAGTGTTACCCTCTTCTGTGGTTGGTATACTTGTTTGGGTGCCAGGATTATCTTGAGGCTCATATTTTGCATCATCTTGGCGATTGTCTTGAGGATTATTTGATGTCATGATGTGCACCTCTTTTTCACCTTACTATACAAGGCTATCATTCAGTCTCAAGTAGGTGATCTATCCTCAGACATGACTCGTTCTACCACTAATTCTATAGGGAATATTGAGCGAGAAAAATTGCACAAAATATGTGCAATCTTTCTCCATCGGGCTTAACATTTGCTGTACGCCCAACACCGCTGTAGAAAATCCGTACTTTTCCCCCTTGTATCGATTACCGTGTGTTGCCCTGTGCTTCGGTGTCCTGGTCACGGCGTCCCAGCAGGGTACGCACAGCGGTAAGAACCTCCGGCACTGCGAGTACGATCGACGCGATCGAGCAAACCGTCGCAACTTGGCAGTATTCACAAAACGCCTTGTTCTCGCTCCACTCCTCACGAGCTAACTCGACATTGGTCACCCCGTCCAACACGAGCTTGATACCCATTGCAATTGGTAACAGAGGGTTGCGCCTAGCGCGGTCTAGACCACCAGCAGCAGCTACCCAAGCAGTGAGGGCATAATTAGCCACCATTATTGGCCCGTCGGGTGAGTTGAATTTGTTATAAGCGTAATTAGAAGCGTCAACGCGGTCTGCATCGAAAAGCTTTTGTCCAGGCGGATCTGGTAGGTGATTAACGATCCCAGTCTGGTAGAGTGTGACGGCTTGTCCCATCGAACCCCCAAGCATAGATAAGCCGATAATCCATCGCCGACGGGTCATGTGAGGGTTCTGTCCTTGACGCAGCTCCTCACTCAGTTGTTTTGGGTCCATAAAGCGCAATCCTCAATAATAATAACGTATGCGTTAACGATCACATCAGCCATACACGAAGCGGTTCAATCAAAATGAATAGGATACGCACTAGGAACCCAATTCAACGACGCGATCGTCCTGCGCTGAGAGTGTATAGATTTCCCATCATTTTATGGATTCAGTTTGATGCGTACCACTTACCTAAGAGGTACTTTAAATAAAGCGCTGTATTGCAAGCTCTTGTATACAAAAGCTTGAACTCGGTTAATATTAATAAGTCCTTTCTTTAGGTAGACCCTCAGACCAAGTAATAGCATTAAAGTTTAATAGAGGGCTTTTTAGTGAATTAAACCTTTTTATGGGGAAAACGAATAAGAAATTTTTTCTGAGTGAAAACGGTTTCATCTTTAAAAAGCTCCCCAAGAGGTTATCTTAGAGAGCTTTGTTAGTTTTTCTAGCAGGTTTGTAAAGCCGATGGTTTCCTAATTACTTTCCCAACACCCGGTAAAAGATCAGAAATCACTCTCTAGGTAAAGTCATGCGACTCTAATCCTCAGTAGGCTTTTGTAATTTACGACCTGCCAAGCATTTTGAAATAGCTTTCCCAAAATTGCTTCTGGGCTTCGATTGACTGACGAGCTACCATAGCCTGAAATTCCAGAGAACTCGTGACCACCTGTTCCTGAAATTTCAGGGTGTTAACAACACTATCGCGGACGTTGGGCATATTGGAACTTGGCATATTCGGCATCATGGATGTCCAGCTAGTGAAAATCCCTGTCTGCAATTCGCTTAACTGTCTTAGGTACTGTTGGAGGTTACTATTCCAATCCATCATGTTTCTCCTTTGATTGGGGTATTAAATACTGATTGTCTTGTCTGCAAACAATCAAGTTGATAATCAATTATAGCCTGTATAGTCGGCAATGGATAATAACCATGTTTTTTAAGCGCAGTTGTAAATAAGATTTGTATGATAAGCAAGCTGTAATCAATACCTAAAAAGCCTTACAGCTTGTCAAAAAATACATTTCAACGCCAATGCAACCTGGGCAATAATGTTGAGTTAGTTCCATGAAAGTCTAACTACTTATGACTGTGCCGATTTTCGATTGGGAGGAGAAGATACTTCCGCATTCAGGCGTGGGGATAATCCAAACTCCCCCAATCCTGCAATCAGTAATCCACAATCTGCAAGATCCCGGCTTCATCTCCGGAGCTTTAGTCAGAGGAACAATGCAAAATCTAAAATCCCAAATCCCAAAGTGTTTGGCTTTAGATTGAGCTTTGAGAAATGACGAAAACTTCCTGATACTACTGACGGAATCCGCTTCCACAAGCATCCCGCTTGAACTTGGTAGCGCTTAATAACGCGAGAATTAAAAGATAGTGAGGATGTATGCAAGAAGCCTATATTGTCTCAGCATTACGCACGCCGCTCGGTCGGTTTGGAGGTGTCTTTACGGACTTTTCCCCAGTGGATTTAGGGGCACACGCCATGCGAGCCGCCTTGGAGCAAGCCGGAGTATCGGGTGACGCTTTAGACCTGTACATTTTTGGCAACGTACTTAGGGCAGGTCACGGACAGTTATTGCCCCGTCAGGCAGCTTTCAAAGCCGGAATACCGGATACAGTGAACGGGTATGCCGTAGACATGGTGTGTTCGTCGGGAATGATGAGCGTGATGAACGCCGCCACAGCTATCCGCGCTCAAGAAGCCGAAATCGTACTGGCTGGCGGCATGGAAGCTATGTCTCAGACTGGATTTTTCTTATCGCACCGAGCCAGATGGGGGTACAAATTGCTGCTAGGTTCGCCAGAGCAACTCACCGATATTTTGCTCCACGACGGACTCACCGACGCCACCACCTCCGAAACAATGGGAGAGCAAGCTGAACGGCTGGCAGCAGCTTACCAGATCACGCGCCCTGAGTTGGACGAAGTTGCCTTCTATTCACAAGCTAGGGCAGCGATTGCAACCGAGCAAGGTTTCTTCAAGAGGGAGATCGTACCCATTGAGGTCAAAGGGAAGAAAGGTTCGCAAATCGTGGATAAAGATGAGGGAATCCGCCCCGAAACCACGTTAGAAAGCCTTGCCAAACTCAAGCCTGCTTTTGGGGAAAATGGAGTATTCACTGCCGGCAACAGCAGTCAGATATCGGATGGAGCAGCAGCGCTAGTCTTAGCAAGCAAAACGGCCGTGGAACACTACGGACTTAAGCCAATAGCACGGGTAATTGGAGGAGCGTCGATAGGTGGAGAAGCTTGGCGATTCCCCGAAGTTCCCATCCTGGCAGTCAACAAGCTTTTAGACAAGCTCAAGATGAGAATCTACGATTTCGATGTGTTCGAGAACAATGAGGCGTTCGCTTTAAGCAGCGTGCTGTTCAACCGGACGCTGGGCGTTCCTTACGAGAAGCTCAACGTCTATGGGGGAGCGATCGCTTTGGGGCATCCCATCGGGGCTTCTGGGGCGCGAATCATCGTCACGCTGCTCAACGCCTTGCAGGAGCGAAATGGGCAGCTAGGGCTGGCATCTGTGTGTCATGGCACTGGTGGCGGTACTGCGATCGCAATTGAGCGGCTTTGACAAGGAAAAAGGCGAAAGGAAGAGGGAAAAATTGTTTTCTTGTTCCTTTTGCCTTTCTCCTTTCACCTTTTTCTTTTTCCTCCATACAGTGGAAGAGTGGGTTATGACATCTTTGGGACTGGAAGATAAAGTCGTTTTAGTAACGGGCGGTAATCGAGGGATAGGGGCGGCGATCGTCAGTCTGTTGCAGGAGTTGGGAACTCAGGTAGCTTACACCTACCGCAGCAGTAGTGAGGATCAGCATGGGGCTTTGGCAATCCAAGCCGATGTGACTGACAAAGCAGCGATGGAGGCAGTGGCACAACAGGTTGAACAAAAACTAGGGTCAATTTACGGGATTGTGGCGAATGCTGGGATTACCCGAGACAACTTCTTTCCCAAACTAGCGATAGAAGACTGGGACGCGGTAATCGACACAAACTTAAAGGGAGTCTACAACACACTGATGCCCGTTATTCCGAAGATGTACGAGCGGGGAGAAGGCTCTGTTGTCTGCATCAGCTCGATTTCGGGTGAGCGGGGAAACCTCGGTCAAACTAACTACGCCGCATCCAAGGCGGCTGTAATTGGTTTAACCAAGTCCCTAGCTAGAGAGGCAGCTCGGTACGGGGTACGGGTCAACGCTGTGTCACCGGGATTTATTGAGACTGATATGGTTAAGTCGGTTCCAGACAAAGTAAAAGAGCGTATTGTGTCTGAGATTCCGCTGCGTCGTTTCGGCAAGCCTGAAGAGGTTGCTTGGGCAATTGCGTTCCTGCTCTCACCGATCGCCAGCAGCTATGTCACGGGCGAAGTTCTCCGAGTCAACGGCGCTCATCACACTTGAGGGCAAGGGCGATCGGCACAGGGTGGAATATCCATCAGCAATAATTACAGTTCATCATTTAGATAAAATTGGAGCCAAGCGTCACTAACCCCACCCTAAAGGGATGGGGCTTGTAGGGAAACCAAGCCATAGGTAGAACACAAGCGCAAGTAGGACTAGACAACGGCCCAGAAGCCAATTTGAACTAACTGAAGGTGGCACTTTCATTGGACGTTACAGGCGCTCTTCCTAACCCGTAACCACTCCGTTAGTCAAAGTCGAAGGAAATTAAACAGTTAGGTTTATCGCCAAACAAACACCATGCAATACGTTCCTGTAGTGGACTTTGAGCAACGTCCTTTAATGCCAACAACACCCGCAAGGGCAGAGCGTTGGATTAAATCTGGAAAAGCAACACCATTTTTCCGTAAAGGGATATTTTGTGTTCGCTTAAACGTTGAACCTTCAAATCGTCATACTCAACCCGTAGCAGTTGGAATCGATCCGGGTTCTAAACGTGAGGGGTACACAGTCAAATCAAAAGCTCACACCTACTTAAATCAGCAGTTTCATGCTGTTGATTGGGTTAAAGAGGCTGAAGAGACAAGTACAAATGCCAGACGTGCAAGACGTAATCGAAAAACACCTTGTCGCCAACCTCGTCAAAACCGGAAGCGTGGCGGGATTCCTCCCAGCACGCTTGCGCGCTGGCAATTCAAAATCCGAGTAGTCAAAGTTTTTGATACCCTCTTTCCCATCTCAGGTATTGGAATTGAGGATGTAAAAGCATTGACAAAAAAAGGTTGCCACAAGTGGAATACGTCATTTTCGCCTTTAGAAGTTGGCAAAAAATGGTGTTATTCCGAGTTGGAAAAAATTGCCCCTGTCACCCAATTTGATGGCTATACCGACACCTACTTAACTCGTCAAAGATTAGGTCTAAAAAAATCTAAGGTCAAGTTATCCAATGTTTTTGATGCCCATTGTGTCGATTCTTGGGTGGTAGCTTACCTGTTGGTAGGTGGCGATATATCACCAGAAAATATGGTGGTGATGGAATGTAAACCCATCCGCATTTATCGCAGACAATTGCACGTTTTTAACCCTGGGAAAAACGGATATCGCCGTCCTTACGGTGGCTCCATGTCGCAAGGATTGAAGCGTGGGGGGATTGTCAAGCATCCTAAGTATGGAAAGTGTTACGTAGGTGGCGAAGATGCTAAAAAATCTCGCATTAGCCTGCACAGTCTTGGTACAGGAAAACGCCTGTGTCAAAACGCAAAGCCCACGGATTGTAAGTTTCTGGCTTACAACTCATGGCGAACTGTAAAGCCGTCCTAAAAGGACGGGGTTTCAAACCCATTTTTCTGATGAAAACAGCGATTGAAGAGCGACGAATCAATGTCCGCGGTTTAACCACCCGCTACTTTTCGGCGGGTAATGATGGCTTACCGTTAGTGCTGTTACATGGAGATAGTGCCAGTGCTCTTGATTGGTCTTGGGTGCTTCCCAAACTGGCAGCTACGCATCAGGTGTACGCGCCCGATTTTCCCGGTTTTGGCGAGAGTGCTAAACCCAACCGCGAGTATTCACTAGAGTTTTTCAAGCAGTTCCTGGGCGATTTTCTGGACGCGCTTGGAATTGAGCGGGCGGTGCTAGTTGGCAACTCACTAGGGGGGCTTATTTCCCTGCGCTTTGCGCTGTCCCATCCGGACCAAGTGGCGGCTTTGGTACTGGTAGACAGTTCCGGCCTAGGTTACGCGGTCACTCCGGCTTTGTCCCAGTTAACTGTGCCTTTGTACGGGGAGGCTGCGATCGCCTGGTGCCAAACGCCTCTTGGCGCGAAGCAGCGGTCTTTGTTACGGACATCGCTGCTTTTTGCCCACCCCTCAAAGGTTCCCGATGTGTGGCTGGAGGAGCAGGAGCGAATGTCGCAAATGCCTGGTTTTCTTAAAGCCACCGTGTCCTCGCTGCGTGCCCAGCTTAATGTATTTGGACAGCACCAGGTATTGCTCGACTCTCTACCGCAGTTGCAGATGCCCACTCTTGTCGTTTGGGGTACTGATGACCTGGTTTTGCCAAAAAGCCACGGTCAAGATGCCGTCAGTCGCCTACAGCAAGGACAACTCGCGTTGATACCTGACTGCGGTCACCTACCCCATGTCGAGCGTCCCGAACTCTTTACCGAGGAGTTGAGTAAGTTTCTCGCTGGAGTTGGGTTTTAGCAAGCCCGCAATGTTTGAGCGGGAACTCAAGACATCACTTTCGGATGGTATTCTTCCGCCCCTTGTCGGAAGTAGCCAACTATACAACCTTAATTGATGGCCTATTTCTGAACCGAGCGAGAACTCATCCAGAAAAAACAATTTTTGGGATGGTGGGACGCAACTGCGATCGTGTTTTCCAAAAGCAGCAACATCCACTCCGAGAGAGATGAGCTGATGTTGGAAATTTTCTCAAATCTACGGCAAAGTCTGTCTTTAATATCCAGGAAAGCAGTAAAGGAGCAATGAAAATGGTATCGACTATTGATGACACCAAGCGCCTTGCGATCGCCACAAAACTGGCAGATATGAAAGCGCTACAAAATCTGCTGATTAGCAACGAGGAGAAATTCATTCAGGATTGTACTGATGATGAGATTCGCAAGCGCCTACAGGATATGCTCGAAGACGATCGCAAAAACCTTGGCGTTCTCGATACTGCGATCGTTCAGTACGGTGTCCAGAGCGAGCTTAAGGAAACAACCCAGAAGCTTGTAGAGCAAGTTGAGAAACTAATGGAAGGCTCTGAGCTAACTTTGTTTGAAAAAGTATTTGAGCAAGAATTGCTCAAGCACAAGCAGACAATGACTGGGCTGCTAATTCACAAAGCTGCTCAAGTTGTTGCTGCTGATATTGAAGCTGCGATCGCTCCTTTGAATGCAGTTAACTTTGAAAACCGCGCTCATCAAGAGCAACTCAAAGGAATTCTGGAAGTTCTAGGCGTTCGCGAATTGACAGGACAAGAGCCATACCAAGGATTGTGGGGACGGGTTCAAGATGCTGTCGCGGCTTTATCAGGCGTGGTGGGTAGTGTGATAACGCGCACCGATGATGAGATGAGTATCCGCGACCTCCTCCGCATGGATCATACTAAAGCCGATACCTTATTCGCGGAAATTTTAGGTGCTGACGATCCCCAAAAAATTGCAGAGTATTTTGGACAACTCTACAAAGATATAAAAGTTCACGGTACAGCCGAAGAACAAGTTCTTTACCCGGCTATTCGTCCGTATTACGAACACACCCAGGAAATATACGAGCAAACCGATGAAGTGATGGAGATGTTAGATGAAATTAAGCCTTTAGAGCCAGCTTCATCTGAGTTCAAAGCAAAAATTGAGCAGTTAAGAACTGCGACGCGAAATCACATAAATCAAGAAGAAAAAGATATATTCACCATAATCCGAGACAACTTCAGCCACGATCAGCAGAAGCAAATGGCTACCGAGTTCAAAACCGTTAAAAGCCAACTACAAGAGCAAATGGCTGATGCCAATAGCGTAACAGCCAACTAATCAAAGATGAAGTGAATAGCTAAGCAAAACTTAGCTAAGGTTTGATATTCCTAACCCTCAAGTGAAACGTTTTCATCAAAAATAATTCTGGGACTTTGTGTAATTATGAACAATCCAATGACGTGGAAGTACATATTTCAACTCAAGGCTGCGATTAATTGGATCGAATCGCTGGCTTTGCTGTTTGCCGACAGATGGATTCGCGAGTTTCTTGGTGAGAAACCCCTCACCAATCCTGAGTATTTACAACTGTTTGTCGTGTTGGTATTTGTTATCGGAATTGGCTATTGGTGGGTCAGTCAGGACATCTCCCGCAATCGCGAAATTGTAAAACTTGGAATTTACGCGCAATGTTCCGTCTTCGTTGTGCTAGCTTATCAAACTTTGGTAGGCAATGTTCACCCATTTTATCTAATCCCGGGTGTCATTGACCTTATCTTTGCAATTCTTTTCGGCCTGTTTCTCTACTCCTATGCTCGGACTAAACCGACTTTTGAGTGACCATATAGAACCGTTAACAAGAAACTTTGTATTGGGGCTTAGAGAGGATTGAATGTTAGAGACAAACCTTTAGCTTCGTTCGGTATAAGCCTATTAAGTTTTGAAATTCGGTTAGAACCTTTTTGTAATTGGTGCCGGGTCTGGAGGACTTCCCACTTCCTAACCGGCTGCTAGTTATGGTGTTCGTGTGGCGATCGCAGAACAGGATTCAGTAAGGCGGTACTTGTGTCCTCCGAGGCTGTATTCCTGAAAAACTGGCGTTGCATAATAGACGGATGAACTCTATTCACGCTTCTATCCAACAACGCGCCGCCAAAATGGCGATCGGCGCGGCAAACACAACTACTTTTGGCGTGACTGTGGTAAACAATTTATTTAATTCTATTCTACTAAATGATATCGAACCTCAATTAAAGAGCAATGCTTGATAATGTATGTCAACGGCAATGGTTTTCGGCTGAAGGGGTAAGAAGAGAGCTAGGAAGTAGAGCGGATAAGGGTTCCGCCCTTATAACTCGCTGATAAAAGCGGCTTTTATGGGGGGATTTACTGGTTAATTCTGCGGTGCATTGGTGATATTGTTCCAAGTTTTTTACCCAGTTTTCTCCACCTAAGCCCACCCCAAATGTACTGCGTCTTCGATAGATTCTCCCGGCTTCTTTGGGACGACAGACATATTTTTGTCCCTGATGTCTGTTAATTTCATCCCCTTGCAGGGTTGACTTTAAATAAGCTAGAGACATCACCAAAATCATTGAGTTCAATCGGTTTCCTCTTAATCCAGTGCCTTCTAGATTATAGCCCCCACTTTTACAGTCTCGGAACATTTCTTCAATCCCCATTCTTCTTTTATACGCTTGGATGGCTGGGGGGTGACAAACATAGCTAGTAACCTTGCCCGAACCAGGTTACAGCCTTAATTCCATGTCAATAAAAGTGACGTTTATTACGAGTTAACTTCATTAACTCTTCTACAGACTCAGCATATTTTTCGAGATAATTAATCCACGGTTGGCTATCATTTCCCACCCCGAATGTACTACGTCGGCGATAAGTTTTTTCGGCTTTCTTGCGACGAGAAACATATTTTTATACATTTTTTATGATGATGATACTGCCTTCAATAATGTCATAACTGTAGGAAATTGTCATCAATAAAATTATCTTAATTAGTCGGTCTCCTGTTAACCCTGTTCCTTCTAAATTATAGCCCCCACTTTTACAATCACGGAACATTTATTCAATTCCCATCCGTTGTTTGTAGGCGGCGATCGCCTGCGGTAAATCGCCTAGATTAGTTAGGATAAACCAAGCTTCATCAACTGTCCGCCCTTGGTAGTTACGTTTCCATTTGCAGGCGACATCAAAGCCCGCGAGCGGTTTGGTCTTTCTGACTTTTATTCCTTGAAAGTACAGAGAGGTTTCCGGCTTAATTCCTAAGTGATCTAACCTGACCCAAATCATATTTTCGGTTTCGATACAATGATTCCGTTTGAGTCGTAAGCAAAAATACACATTCTGCCCCCTCAACCAGTTTGCCAAATCTACTGAACAAATGATGGAGCAAGAAGCCGCAGAAGCTGCTGAGATGAAACGGCGAGCGAATCATCGTACAATACAACGGGTTAATACACAAATGTCAGGAGGTTAAACAGTTATGGTCAAAGTGGGAAGAGCAGGGTTTATATATCTTTTTCTTGCCCAAATATTGTTCCGAAATGAACCCAATTGAATTAGAGTGGCAACACATTAAAGAAGATGAATTAGCCGGGCAAATGTTTGACGATGAATTAGAACTCGCCTACGCCGTAATTGATGGAGTAGAAGTTAGAGGCAAAAGAGGAAACTACAGTACACAACGTATTAAATTTAAGTCCCGTTCCCCTACTTAATGTTTTGTTACATAGTTGTTATTTTCCCCGCCGACCTACTTATTTCGACTAATATTGAACAGATAACTTGCTTCATTAATTTTCAAGCCATCGAGTTTTATGGCTTCGATCACCTTCTGACGAATGTGGTAAATGTAGGGTTTGGGCCAGGAGCGATCGCACAGCAGGATGAGAGGCTACTTTCAGTTTACGCCATAACCGCCTTGGCGGTTGCTATAGTTGCGAATGTTTCAAGTACGTTGTAGTTGGGTTGGGTTTCCATTCAATTAGTTTCTCCAACGAGTGGAGAACACGACCTCCGCGCTAGGCGATTGACCGCTAGGCGATTGGCATAGCATAATTGCAAAAGTTGCCATTCAATCCTAGTAGGCTATTCAGCTTTTCCGGATATGTCTGTTATGTCCGTGATGCCAGCCACGGCGAATATGCTGCTCGCATTCACAGGGCTGGGGTTGTTCAATGTTGGCAAGCACACGCAATTTTGCCTTCAATTTGTATCGCGCTCAGAGCCTTCAAAATATGGCTCAAGCTCAAGGTTGAGCTGGTTTTAATTTCAACATACTAAAGGCTGCTTGAGAATGAAATGTGCTGGCAACTATCACCTTCGGTACGATGCGCCCTCACAGCTATTAAAGGTAGCTTCTAATAAGGGTTAGTAAGGAGTACCAGCAATGCAGCTTAAACCAATAGACCAACAAGTTGTCGCCGTTGTAGGAGCTTCCAGCGGGATCGGAAGAGAAACCGCTATTCAATTCGCGGCGCGGGGGGCGAAGTTGGTCGTTTCCGCTCGTAGCGAACCAGGATTGGATTCTCTAGTGGATGAAATAAGGCAGATAGGGGGCGAGGCGATCGCTGTGCCTGCAGACGTAGCAGATTTTGAACAGGTAAAAGCGATCGCAGACAAAGCCATCCAGCAATACGGGCGGCTTGATACCTGGGTGCATTTAGCCGCCATCAATCTCTACGCGATTTTTGACCAGACAACACCAGAGGAGTTTAAGCGCGTCATCGATGTGAACCTCATGGGACAGGTATACGGGGCGATGGCGGCACTGCCCCATCTCAAGCGCGAGGGACGAGGATCGCTGATCCATGTCTCCTCAGTGGAAGGCAAACGTTCGTTCCCATACCACAGCGCCTACGGGGCATCCAAGCATGGGATTGATGGCTTTTTGGAAGCCATGCGGCTTGAGTTGATGCACGAGGGTTTGTCCAGCATCAATGTAACCAATGTCATGCCAGCCTCAATGAACACGCCTCTGTTTAACAAATCCCGCACCAAGATAGGCGTAAAACCCCAAGGACTGCCACCGTTTTACCAGCCCGATATCGTAGTTGACACTATCCTCTACGCGGCTTGTCACCCAACCCGTGACATTATCGCTGGAGGGGCAGGGCGGGCGATGGCTCTAATCCAGCGGCTCTCACCCCAATTAATGGATACCTTGCTGCTGCAATTCGGAGCGGGCTTTAAGCTGCAGAAAACCAGCGAACCGAAGTCGGAAGATGCTCCAGATAATTTATTTGAGCCGATCTCCGGCTTCGATCGCGTTGAGGGAGATTTTAGCAAGCAATCACGCGCGAATAGCTATTCCACCTGGCTGGAAACCCATCCCACGGCAAAGTGGGGTGCGATCGCCGTTACAGCGCTGGGAACCTTCGGGTTAGCCCTGCTGGCTGTGTAAGCCTTCAAGTTGAATAGACTTATTGCAGAAGTGGGAACTTCTTAACAGGGAACAGGAAACAGAAGTGCCTATACCAAAGATTTGCAAGAGGTCTAATCTTTATTGATAGGAAAAGACTCATTCATGACACAAACTCAATCCCGAACAAGCGATCCCGGGGTTGCCGCCGCGCCAGCTTGGACGAGATGGCGACCACTTCTTATCCTGTTTGGCATAACTCTCTCGATCGGCTGAGTGTAGGCTACGGGATTAATGCCATTAATAAAGATCGGGCAACACCCCTTCTCCAAACCGATGAGGGACAAAAACAGCTATCGCCTGAAAATCGGGCGGTTGCCGTTACCGAGGACTTGCTAAAACTGGGGCGTAAGGCGTTTTACTCGGAAACCTTTGGGAATGAAGTCTTTCAAAAGGATGCGGTTGGTGCTCTTGATAGCCCAATTAACCCTGTTACCCTTCAGAATTCTTCAACAAAATTGACCCCACGCCCGGTGAACCCGGTTTAAACCAAACTATCAGGATGTCCGGTTAAAAGAATCACCAAGAATCGGATCACTGATAAATAAAACTGATTTAGAGGATGAAAAATAATGCAATTGAAGCCAATCAATCAGCAAGTTGTTGCCGTCGTTGGAGCTTCCAGCGGCATCGGACGCGACACCGCTCTTCAGTTTGCCAAGCGAGGGGCCCAGTTAGTTGTCTCCGCTCGCAGTGAGTCGAAGCTAGCCTCCCTAGTGGATGAGATTCGGGGCTTCGGTGGTGAGGTAACGGCTGTAGTTGCCGATGTGTCGGTGTTCGAGCAGGTCAAAGCGATCGCAGACCGTACCGTCGAAGTGTATGGGCGACTCGATACGTGGGTGCACGTCCCTGCTGTCGGCATTTTTGCCACATTCGACAACACCACACCCGAAGAGTTTAAGCGCGTTATTGATGTGACCTTGATGGGGCAGGTATACGGTGCAATGGCGGCGCTACCCCATCTCAAGCGTGAGGGACGGGGGGCCCTGATCCACATCTCTTCAATGGAAGGTGTGCGAAGTCTCCCTTACCAAAGTGCATACTCCGCCGCCAAGCACGGCATTGAGGGATTCATCGAAGCTATGCGCCTGGAGTTGCAACATGAGAACATACCTGTCAGCGTGACGAGCGTGAAACCAGCGGTCATTAATACACCCTTCTGGAACAATGGCCTCACCAAGCTAGGCGTAAAGCCAGGAGGGATACCGCCCTACTACGACCCTAGGTTGGTAGCTGACGCCATCCTCTACGTTGCTGAACATCCAACTCGTGACTTCTTGGTTGGGGATTCGGCTAGAGCTCTAGCTGCGTTACAGCGGCTTTCACCCGAAGTGGCAGATGCCTTGTTGCTGCTCATCGGCTTCCAGGCTCAACGGAGCAACGAGCCGAAGTCTCCAGACGATCGGAACAACCTTTACGAGCCTGTCCCAAACGATACCAGAGTTGATGGAGACTATGGCAATTTGGTGATACCGAGCGTTACTGACTGGCTGGCTAAGAATCCCGCTCTCCAGTGGGGTGCGATCGCTGGTGTGATGGCTTTAGGTTTGCTGGCAACACAAGCCTTCAACAACGAAAAGTAATTTTAGGCTGAAATCAGCAACGCCCGTACATCAACAAATGTGAGTTAAGTAGGTAGGCGGGATTAAACTGATCAATGTAACAGTATGTAAAGAGGGCTGACTTAGCCACACTTAGGGCTAAGAATACTTTACAATCCTTTACATAATTGCGTTTTATAGCGCCTACCTACTTAAAAACTGTTGCCTCATCAAATAGTTAGGTAGATTTGAAAGTTTCTGGGAGCGTAGCTAATCACAAATTAGCTTTATCCGTTTTCTACTCAGGGTTTTATGAATGGAGGAGGGAACTAACTTATAAATCTGCCATCTACGGCACTGTTGTAGAAGTGGTAGATCGATGGTATCCCTCATCTAAAACTTGTTCAAACTACGGTCACGTTCAACTAATGCCACTTCAAGCGCCAATATTTGTTTCTTAGCAGTGTGGCGAGAGTTGTAATAGAGTTTTGAACAGAGCTATTAATTTAGCTTTAGTCTCACTAGAAAAAGTAAGGATGCGTCGTTCTGAATAGACGCCTTCCCAGTAGAAGGAGCCGACTCCCTACCCTGAAGCAAGAAGTAATTTTTAAGTGTACAAGATGTCGATCTTGTCCCTTTCATATCAATATTATGTAGCAGACGTAAATATGTGGGAAAGCTGGTTCGATTTCATCAAGTCTGCAACAACTCCCGCAACACCTGCTGCGGTCAAGGCTACTCAAAATCAAGCCGAGTTGTGGCAGATTTACCTGAAGGGGCTGCAAAAGTTGACTCAGCTTTGGGCAGAATCACTACAGCAGTCACTAGAGAGCGGAACCGGAGGAGTAGGGGGTTACGCTGAAGCATTGATTGAACTCAGCAACCTCTACTGGAATATGTATGAAAAGACATTTGGTAGCGTTCTGCAAAGCCCAAACTTGGGGTACGCTCGTGAGTTCAACAACAAACTGCTTAAAAGTTTTGATGCCGGGATCAACTTTTCTAAGGCAAACTTTGACTATCAGATATTGCTACTTGATGTCTGGCTGAAAGCTTCTGAAGGGCTGATGCGAGAGTTAGCCTCTTCTGAAGAAAAGGGCGAAACGGTTCAGAACTGGCAGCAGTTACTCCAAGTTTGGAGTAGCGTATTTGACGGGGTATTTCTACAAAGGTTTCGTGCAGAAGATGCTCTTGAAGTTCGGGGAAATTTTTTGAACTCAGCCATGATCTACAGGCTTTACCAGCAACAGCTCATGGAAGTGGTTCTGAAGATGTATGACCTGCCAACTAGGGGCGAAGTAGACGAGATTCACCACAGCATTTACGAGCTGCGTAAGGAAATTAAAAGCCTTAAAAAAGCTGTGGCAGAACCTCAGCTAAAAGGTTGAAGTATAAACCATGAAAAATTCGATGACGTGGAAGTACGTATTTTTGAGCAAGGCTGTAATAAATTGGGCTGAAGCTGTCGGGTTACTGTTTGGCGACCAATGGATTCGCCAGTTGCTTAATCTGAAACCTCTGGTCAATCCCGAGTATTTACATATGTTTATTGTGTTGATATTCATTTTCGGGATTGGCTATTGGTGGGTGGGTAACGACCTTTCCCGCCAGGATATCGTGAAACTTGGAATCTGCGCCCAATCCTCGGTTTTCCCCGTGCTGGCTTATCACACGGCGATCGGCAATCTTCACCCACTCTATTTAGTTCCGGGTGCGATCGACCTTGTGTTTTCGATTCTCTTCGGTCTGTTTCTCTACTCCTACAATGAGGCTAAGCCAGCTCTGGAGTGACTATTCGCAAGGAATTCAGAATATCAATATGGCAACGACAGAGCTAACCCAAAAACTGGTCAAGGGCGTCGAGATTTTCACCCGCCTGCGGGAGGAAGATATTCAGGTCGGGGTGACTCCCAAGGAAGAGGTTTACCGGGAAGATAAGGTACTGCTGTACCACTTCTCGCCGAAAGTTGAGCATTCGCTGAATATTCCCATCCTCATCGTTTACGCCCTGGTTAATCGTCCCTACATTGTCGATTTACAGGAGGGGCGATCGCTCGTTGCGAATTTGCTAGAGCTTGGTTTGGATGTTTACCTGATTGACTGGGGCTATCCGAGTCGCGGCGATCGCTGGTTAACTCTTGACGACTACATTAATGGCTATATCAACAACTGTGTGGATGTGGTACGCGATCGTCACAACTTAGAACAAATCAACCTGTTAGGCATTTGTCAGGGAGGAACCTTCAGCCTCTGCTACAGTTCCCTTTACCCAGAGAAGGTAAAAAACCTGATTACTATGGTCACCCCTGTCGATTTTCACATCAATGAGGGACTCCTCAATGTTTGGGGTGGATGCACTCTGGGGTCAAAGGCTGTAGATGTAGATTTAATGGTGGATACTCTGGGCAACATTCCCGGCGACTTCTTGAATTGGGAGTTCTTGATGCTGAAGCCTTTTCAGTTAGGAGTTCAGAAGTATATTGACCTTCTGGAGAACATCGATTGTGAAAGCAAACTAATCAATTTTCTCCGGATGGAAAAGTGGATTTTTGATAGTCCCGACCAAGCTGGAGAGGCTTACCGACAGTTCATGAAAGATTTCTATCAGGGAAACAAACTGATTCAAGGTCAGGTCGAGATTGGCAACAAGCGAGTTGATCTGGGAAACATCCGCATCCCGATTTTAAACATTTACGCCGAGCAAGATCATCTAGTTCCTCCAGCATCTTCCTTAGCTCTTAAGACATACATTTCTAGCGAAGACTACACCTTGCGCTCCTTCCCAGTTGGGCACATCGGGATGTACGTCAGCAGTAAAGTGCAGCGAAACCTTCCTCCAACTATTGTCGATTGGCTTAAGGTGCGAGCGTAGAAAAATGGAGGCTGGTGTTCGGCCTCACCACGATGCCTTCGTTGGCTGCGATCGCCCACTTAGGCGCGTGTAAACGGGTGCTTCATTTTGGCAACCCTGTCCCTTCTACACAACCTAGCTTAACGTTAATATCCATCTAACAGTAGACAAGAAAAGAGCTTCCTGGATGGTACTCTATGAGCATCTATAAAGATAAGCAATCGCATAATTAAAATGTAATTCAACACCCCAAACTCAGCACGCTAGGGGGGTGTTAATTAAAACGAACGTTGAACGGCAAGAACACCTTAGCTAACAAGTAGAGAGGCTGTATGGCTCAAACAAAGAACGATTCAGAAATCTTGCCGGAGGATTTTAGTGACCCATCCGCGGATAACGCCTTAATCGAGCCGAAACAAGACCGATTAGGATATGCACCCTTCGCCAAACATCTTGCAGACAGTATTTGCCAAATGAACTTTCCTGAAGGGTTCGTTATTGCAATTTACGGTTCATCAGGTTTTGGCAAATCCACACTATTGAACTTTTTAACGTACTATATCGAGCAAAAGCCAGAGAGCGAGCGACCTATTATTGTCCCTTTTAATCCCTGGTTATTTTCTGGGGGCGAAGACATCACAAGGCGCTTTATTGGTCAATTACAGGCTGTTTTGAGCCAATTTAAAGCGGTCTCCAAAGGCATCCTAGGTCGAATAACCAATCTGGCTAAAGCAGTTTCTGAAATTCCTATTCCTTACGCTCAAGCTAGTAAGGCACTTGTAAAATTATTTGACGATAAAGAAAAGGAGACTTCCGACTTAAAAGAAGAAGTCGAAGATACACTAGAAAAGCAGCATCCGCGAATCGTAGTAACCATTGACGATATTGACAGGCTCTCCGCTGAAGAAATTAGTCAATTATTTTATCTTATTAAATCAATTCCCAACTTTACTAACGTTGTCTATTTGCTTGTTTTCGATCAAGAAGTTGTCATCAACATCCTCGCAGATAAACAACCTTTACCCGGAGACACCTACCTCAATCAGATTGTTCAAGCTTCTTTTGAGTTACCTCTCCCAGATAAAACCTCACTCCGCAAGCTACTTTTTGAAAAACTCAATGGCATACTGGCTGACGCACCAAAGCCACTACTCAATCAAAATCGCTGGGGCAATGTTTATTTACAAGGGATAGACCACTTTATTACCAACCCTCGTGACATTACTCGTCTGACCAACCTCTTAACCGTGACATACCCAGCGGTGAAAGGTGAAGTGAACCCTGTTGATTTTATTGCTATTGAGTCCCTGCGAGCCTTTCGCCCAGTGATCTATGACATAATCCGCAAAAATCCTAAATTCTTTGCGGGAAATGTGGATGCGGAAGGTTCTCTAATTCCGACATTGGACGAAATGAAAGATTTTCATTATTCGTGGCTGGCTCAGTTTGAAGATGAAGATAAAGAACCAATCAAACGCCTGCTATTGCACCTTTTTCCTAAATTAGAAGGTGTTTGGTATAATACCTATCCCCCTGCCCAGGACGAGTCAATATGGGCCAAGCAATTACGTATTTGCAGCTTAGATATATTTCCCAACTACTTCCGTTTAGTCTTAACACAAGATGAATTCTCGGATGCTGAGATAAAAACAATTTTTGCCTTGGCAAAAGATGCAAAGGCATTTGGTAAAAATCTTGTAGAACTTGCTCATCAAAAACGCTCTGATGGCACGACGCAAGTTCGGGCATTTCTTGAACGGCTGGAGGATTACCCTGAAAAAGAAATTCCTACCGATTGCATTCCTTCAATTGTGAAAGCTTTGTTTGATGTCGGCGACCAGCTTTTGCCTCCGGAAGACGAACCGCATGGAATGTTTGATTTTGGTAATGAAATTAGAATTGAACGCCTGATCTCACAACTGTTGCATCGGATTGACGAACAAGCACGGTTTGAAACCTTGAAAGAGGCAATATCAAACGGTAATGCCTTATCCATAATTGTGCGCGAAGTAGCAGCCTTGGGTCAGGAACAAGGTAAGTATGGAGCAGAGGAATTTATGCCCGCAGAGGAATGGCTCCAGAGTGTAGAACACCTTAAAGAACTTGAAGGAATAGCCTTGAAGCGACTGCGAGATGCTGCCCAACAAAACTCCCTACTGCAATCCCCAAAGCTATCTGAAAATTTACACTATTGGCAAAGTTGGGCAGGAGAAGAGGAAGTCAAGCAATGGCTTGAAAAGATTATTGACGATGACGAAGGGCTAGTTAATTTCTTGGAGAAGTTGCTGCCAAAAGATTTTAGTGAGGATGGGTCGAACGAAACTCAAAAAACAGGCTACAAACTTGACCTTAACTGGCTCGAACCCTATCTCGAACCATCCGCTATCGTTGAGCGAATGAGGAGTCTCGGTGAAAAGAGCGAGTTAACAGAAGATCGGAAAAATGCGATCGCCCAATTTATCCAAGAATATGAGATGCACCAGCAGGGACAAGGCTCGGATTAGGCAAGGATTTAGGCGGTCGAATAGCAGTGCTAGAGCCTCGATCCGGTAATCAAAATGAGGTGGAGGGTATAACGCAACTGACGGGCGACGAACGTTAGAAACTCATCGTTCAGGGAAGCAACCAGGGCGAGGCCATAAATTTATTGCTATTCCTTTGCTTCAATCAGCTTTGTTGGCTGCCTGACTGGGAAGAGGGCGCGTATTAGCTGACTCACACCCACAGAGCGCTGCTCGTGAACAAACACCAAGGGCAGGAGAGCAAACAGCCGCAAGATGGCTGAGAGAGCAAACGCCATTGGCAAACCACCAAAACCAGTCAGACTCGCGACAAAGCCACCAACCGTGATTCCCATCGCCCCAGTGATTCCAGGAACCGCCGCCGCAATAGCAAAATAAATCGACTGATTGCGTAGCGGTGTCACCGACATCATCAGATTGCCACTGCACAGGTCAATCGCTGCCCAAGTCCCCCCGGCCACTATATGCAACAAGGGGAACCAGACCCAAAGGAAAAAGGGAGTAGTTCCAGCTTCTAGCCACATTAGAGGCGTCAGAGCCACCAAGACTCCCACAGTTATCATCACGGGGCGATTGCCAATCCGGTCAGCCAGTCTGCCCCAGAACATCAGCATCAGTAAGTTGGCACCAGCTCCCAAGCTGTTATAGAGCGTTACCACACTGACATCTAGGTGGAGATCCCCCAGCAAGTAGAGGTTAAAGAAGGGAGCGCTGATGTTAACCGCAAAGCTCCAGAAGCCTGCGTAAAGAAGAAACCTCAAAAAATTGGCATCCTTGAAGAAGCCAAAAACTGTCTCCCAAGGTGACAGGTGGTCTGTATCCGAATCGGTGACCTGTAAAAGCTTTGGATTCACATCAGTCATCCAGAAGTGAAAGCCCAGACTGATTATCCCCAGCACGATTCCCAGAACCAACACCGCACCGAAGCCACAGAGCGAGCCACCGGGCCACTTCGATACTGCTAGACCCAGAAGCGGCACAGCGATGAGATTGGTTAAGGTCACAACACTATTGCGAAAGCCAAAATACCGCCCCCGCAATCGGTCTGGTACTAACACAGCCATCCAGCTAAAAAAGGAAGCACGGCCCAAAGCTTCCATGATATTAGTCACCCAGATAATTGCCAGTGTCAACAGCACCAACTGATCTCCAGCCATACGAGATGAGCTGACCAACCAAATCCCTGGCACAACCAGCAACCACAGCAGCCGCGACGACCCAAAAATCACCAGGGAATACCAATTGCGGCTGTTCATGCGGTCTCCCAGATAGGCTCCCAGCGGTTGCAGCAAATTTGTCAGTTGAGGAATTGAGGCGAGCAAACCAATTTCTACTGTACTGGCACCGAGATCCAGCAAGAAATTACTAAGCAAGGCGCCGCCAATGATACTGGAAAAGACTGTAGCGAAGCCTGCTTCGGTAGTTAATGCCTTGAGGCTTGTCCGAATTTCTCGCTTGGAAATTTTTTGAGGCGGCTTTGTTGGAGGAAATACCGTCTCTGATAATGCCCTATTCTCTGATTCGACTTTTAATACTAAATCTTTCTCGGTGTGTTGAAAATCTTCAACTATTACTCCTTGCAAGTTTAGTAATCCTGTCAGTAGAGGATTCATGAGCGTTCTTTGTAATATCCGCTACATTAACATATGATAAGCAGAAAACCAATGCTCATTTCGTTTTTTGCCACATCCCCACTAGGATAGATCTGTCGAACAGCTTTTGTAATAAGCAATTATACTTAATTATACTTGAATTTTCGGAAATGGCACAAGGCGGCTCTTGTCCCTGCAGTAGCTCATTGCAATGAACTATGAATAAAAATCCCTCCCCGTTCAGGGGGAGGGTTCGTCAATTCGCCATCTCAAGACTAAGTGGATGAGCTTGCAGGTGGACCTTCATCCTCAAGTTCTTCTATTAATGGTAATGGTTTCAAACTGGTGCGTCCTGCTTGAATAGCCCCTGCTTGACGTTTGAGTGTTGGGATCAGGACTCGCATTAGCTCACTCACAGGCACAGCTCGCTGCTCGTGAACAAACACCAAGGGCAGGAGGGCAACGACGCGCAGGACGGCTGAGAGAGCAAACACCGTTGGCAAGCCACCAAAATCCGTCACACTCGCGACATAACCACCAACAGTGATTCCGATCGCCCCAGTGATTCCAGGAACCGCCGCAGCAACAGCAAAATAAATCGACTGATTGCGTAGCGGCGTCACCGACATCATCAGATTGCCACTGCACAGGTCAATCGCTGCCCAAGTCGCACCGCCGAGTATGTGCAACAAGGGGAACCAAGCCCAAAGGAAAATGGGAGAAGTTCCAGATTCTAGCCACAGTAGAGGCGTCAGAGCCACCAAGATTCCCACAGTTATCATCAGTGGGCGATTGCCAATCCGGTCAGCCAGTCTGCCCCAGAACATCAGCATCACCAAGTTAGCACCAGCTCCCAAGCTGTTATAGAGCGTTACGACGCTGACATCTAGGTTGAGGTCCCCCAGCAAGTAGAGGTTAAAGAAGGGAGCGCTGATGTTAACCGCAAAGCTCCACAAGGATGAGTAAAACAAAAACCTCAAAAAATTGCCATCCTTGAGGAAGCTAAAAACTTTCCCCCAGGGCGACTTGTGGTCTGTATCCGAATCGGCGGCGTGTACTAGCTGCGGGTTGACATCGGTTATCCAGAACTGAAAGATCAGACTGAGTGTTGCGAACACAACTCCCACAACCAGAACCACACCGAAGCCCGAGAGCGAACCACCCGGCCACTTCGATACCGCTAGACCCAGCACCGGCACGCCGACGAGATTGGTGAAGGTCACCACACTATTGCGGAAGCCAAAATACCGCCCCCGCAATCGGTCTGGTACTAACACAGCCATCCAGCTAAGAAAGGAAGCACGACCCAAAGCTTCCATGAAATTACTCAGGCAGATAATTGCCAATGTCAACAGCAGCAACTGGCGTGGCTGCATACGAGATGAGCTGACCAACCAGATCCCTGGCACAATCAGCAACCACGGCAGGCGGGACGAGCCGAAAATCACCAGCGAATACCAGTGCCGGCTCTTGATGCGGTCTCCCAGATAGGCTCCCAGCGGTTGCAGCAAATTGGTTAGCTGAGGGATTGAGGCGAGCAGACCAATTTCCACTGTACTGGCACCGAGATCCAGCAAGAAATTACTAAGCAAGGCGCCGCCAATAATACTGTAAAAGACCGTAGCAAAGGCACCTTCGGTAGTTAATGCCTTGAGGCTTTGCCGAATATCTCGCTTGGGAATTTTAAGATGCGGGTTTGCAGTAAATAGCGGCTCTGATAATGCCTTATGGTCTGGGGTTTCCTCAATGACCATAGGGGCCAGAGGACTCGTTTCTACTAAAATGTTATCTTCTTGTGGATGCAACATATTATCGAGGGAATATTTAAACAGTTAATCGGAACTACATTACTGCTTTGCTTTGAGTACACTTCTCAAGACAAAGGTCCTAAAAAATGCTTGATTTAAATCCTGTAATGGTCACTTCTTACCTGCTGAGCGTTAATTAGTAAACGCCCTAAAGTATTTCAGAAATATAACCACAACCTGTCCCCAAACAGCCAGGTTTTTTTATACAGAATTTATATAAAAATACTCTGTATTCTAGTATAGAATAACTTTAATAATTTGACAAAAATCTTTAGAGATAATTATTGCCTTTTGTAAACACACCTTAAGCTTTCTGTTGCAAGATTTGCTTAAATTATTTTACAGTTAATCCTTAGAGACTATTTCTCAAGATTGATTTCTTTGTTAACTCTGAGGATCGTGCAGATCTGCTAGCTCTAAGGTACTTGGAGTTAGAAGTTGAGCTCGTAGATTTCAACTCGACTGAACTTTCCTAGAGTGACTTCATCTTCAAGCGGAAGAATTTTTAATGAGGATTTTAAGGAGTAGGCTCGATGCAACTGAAGCCAATAGATTAGCAGGTGGTTGCCATTGTTGGGGCTTCGAGGGGCATCGGACTTCAGGTAACCCTCCAGTTTGTTTCATGAGGGAGCGGCAAAAGGAAGAGGTTGTCTCTGCTGGCACTAAGGTGGGGCTAAATTCCTTGGTGGGCGAGATTTGTATGTCTGGCGGTGAGGCAACCCCTTTCGTTTCAAGATAGGTCGATCGCCCTAGCAGTACATTCCATTAGCTAGAGGAAAGGAAATGGATCGCAGCTTAGGATGTTTAATAAAACAGGGAATTTTCTAGGGAACGATGAGCTTATTACTAATAGATATGGATGGTACGCTCCGTGAACCACTCAGCGGACAACAATACTTCCAACATCCCAAAGATCAACGCATTATTGAAGGTGCCCAGATTGCCATTGGCGCCTACAAAGAGGATTGGATAATTGTCGGCATCACCAACCAAGGTGGAGTTGCCGCCGGTCATAAGTCTATGCAAGAGTGCATCCAGGAACAGCAATACACGCTTGAGTTATTCCCAGAGTTGAGAGAGATCTACTTCTGCCCCGACTTTGAGGGTAAAAAGTGTTTCCGCGTCACTGGCCACAATGTTCATAACCACAGCCAAACTAAGTGGTCTGGACAGTACCGCAAACCGCGATCGGGTATGTTGCAACTAGCAATGGTCAGACACAAACACACCCCGCAAAATTCGCTGTATGTGGGCGATCGCCCCGAAGATGAACAAGCGGCGCAACGAGCAGGTATACCCTTTCAATGGGCATGGGACTGGATCGAGCAACATCAAGAGGCGATCGTCCCCAACCTTACAGAAGTACAGTAATTCACAGGATAGTCATGGAACGAGAGATTACAGATAGCGACGGCATTACCTGGGTATGTATTCAAGCCTATTCTGGGATTTCCCACAATGCAGAAAACCAAGATGCGGCTCAGGTTAAAGGGGAGGAGGATACCTACTGGGTAGTCTGTACAGTGGTGGCGCAAAGTCGGTGCGGCTCAAGCTTGAGGGCGAATGGGAAACGTCGTACTCTGACGAGATGTTGCTCAACGAAATTGAAGCACAGCAGGGGGTATGACCAGACATAAACCAAGTGGTCTGGACAATACCGTAAACCGCGATCGGGTATGCTGCAACTAGCAATGTCCGAGACAAACACACTCCGCAAAATTCGTTCTATGTGGGCGCAAAAAAATTAGTCATTGTAAGACTATTTTTGCATCCTAGAATAAGTGCCAAGGAGCGCCGATAAAATAATTTCCAGCCGTAAGCATGAGAGCCCTTTCTCTACTTGGCGAAAGTATTCTAGTTACACGCTAGCTTGAGCACTCGATGAACTCTGCATACTGATTTCTCCTCCCTCTGGAGCTTTCCTATAAATGCTGTGACTGGTGTGCCTTCAACTGTGCAATTTCCGCAAGCCATGTCTAAAACCATTGTCGCTCCCACTAAATTCAGCCCCAAATCCCGACGTAAGCACTGAATTTGGCTGATGCGACCGATGTCGCGCGATCGCAGCATCGAACCCCTGGCTTCAATTAATCCCATTTCAACAAAGCCTTCCACTAGAGTGACAGAGGTTTCTGTCACTCTAGCTGCATACTCAAATGAATAAAGGCGATCGCCCTATTGGGAAACAACTACCCATGAAAGACTAACCTCGTTCATAGCCTTACCTTCTCTAAATTGGCACGCGGATTACAACTGCTATTAGCAGGAATTTTTTCATAGCAGTCACGCTCAATCTGGCTTACATCATGAGGAGATACAATCTGTAACTTGACAATTTGATCGCTGCGCCCATCCTTAGGTTTGGGCCATCCTTTGCCGCGTAGTCGCAAAGATTGGCCAGAACGAGCACCAGCAGGAATGCTCATTGTGACACGGCCGTCAGGCGTTGGTACTTTTATTTGAGAACCCAATACAGCTTCATCAGGTCTAATCGGAATTTCACTGTTTAAATCTGTTCTTCCCCTTGATTAAAACGCTGAATTCCTTGATTTTCCTCTAGGCTAGCAATAGCATCTTTGGAAATAGGGAGGATGCCTGTGAACGAATTTTGGCTTACTTTCAAAGCTTGTTATTTATTTTTGTACTCTGCCAGTTCGCGCTGTAAATTGTCAATAGTCTGTTGAAAGCGAGCGGCTTGTCTGAGCATTTCTTGTTCTGATACATCCAGCATTTGAATTAAATTGGCAACTTGATATTCCAGTAATTGGGTTTCCGCAAAATCGTTATTAGTAAAAAAAAAATTAGGATTTTCTGAAGACTCAAAAACACTTTGTTTGTCGGGGATGGACAATGCTGTTTTTACACTAAGTGCCAAATCTTTAAACATTTCAGCCCTGCTTTGGGGAATTTTAACTTTCAGGAACATCACTACCGCAAAGACACTTCCTGAGGGCAGAAGTCCCCCAAATCCCAAGACAGACTTGACTTGGTAGGGGATAATTAAGGAATTTTGCTCAGGAATAAAGGGGCTGCCTTTTGCTTCTGATACATGAAAAATATTTAATACTGCGGGCTCTAATTGCAGGAACCTTTCTCGCTCAATTCCGAGGAATGTAGGAATATCTAAACCAAACTGCCGGATTATTTCCGAAATCGCCGGCATTTGAGCCACTAATTTTGTGCTAACTAATGGAATAGCTGTATTTTCTGCTGCTGTGTGCCGAGAATTCCACTGCGGTTCTGCGCCGGCGGCTGCTAGCAGAGTCCAACATTTCATGTCTGCGGCGGGGGAATTGCCCTTCATCAAGCGGCGGGCGGATTGTTGCAATGAGTCTTCTAATTCCCCGTAGGGATGAGTTTTGAACAAACGCACTAAGGCACAGGTATTTTCTCCTGTTTGCGAATCGCAAAAATGTCGGTAAATATAGTTAACAATCTTCTGGCTGCTGGCTTCCATACTACCAGTATTTCTACCTAAGTGGCGCAGGACTAAGCTGCATTTAGCCATGTCTTGCGGGGTAAATAGGGTAATATCGTACATTAAAAAATGCTCTCCCAGAGCTCAAACACTCTTTTTCATTTATCGTTAAGGCCGCTAAGCTATCCGGAATCCTACTGAGAGTTTTGCACAAACTGTTAGTTAAAATATGTATAAAATTTGCCCGCCAAATGCAGCGGTTGTATGGCAGGATACAGAAATTCAGATTAAAGTAAAAAAAATCTATTCCCTAGGGTAGGTCAGAAGGACAGAAAAGCCAATGTGTAATTATTGAAAGGATTTTTTACTATAACTCCCCCAGAAGAATTAAAGAAACCGGGTTTTTTACCGGATAGGTCTCGCGTTTTACAGGGCATTTTCGTAGATAAAAGTCGGTTTCTGGGTAAGCCATATTCCCCGAAATCCTAGAAACTTAAGCTGCAATTTTTGTGGCGGACGATCGCACGCCGATTAATCAAAAATTGGTACAATTTCGTCAGTCCTGAACGCAGAAACCGGGTTTGGTGATAGAAAAAAACCCGATTTCTTTGTTTTGGCTAAGTAGATGGTGTGTTCCAAACTTTTAACCACCCCAAAAAACTCTACTCAACAGGTTGAGACTTTGCTTCCAGGGCATCTTTAGCAGACAATCCCTGATCTTGAACGCCAAAATACCACAAACTAGCAGCAGCTTCGGCGCGAGTCACGGATTTCTTCGGCTGAAACAGAGTAGTAAAACCAAAAACGCGGCGAATATTCGCCAAATCTCCATTGTTAAAATCCGCTAAAACTGCCCGCGACGCCTGGGAATCAATCTTAGAAGCATCTTGAAAACCCCACTTTTCTTTCACTCCCTCAATGTTAGCTGTCGGTAAAACTTGACGACTATCTAAAGGCACTTTCCAGAGAATCATTGTTTCACGAGTTAAAGGTGCGTCTGGGCGAAATTTCACATCTTTAGTTTCTCCCGAAAGCGAACTGGGAATTACACCGGCTTCTGCTAAACCTTGAATTGCTGAAAAATCTGGGTCTGTTTTGGATACGTCAGAAAAAGTCGGTTCGCTAGAGTCTACTGCTAATCTAATTTGTTTGGCTTGACGGCTAGCATAAATCTGATTGTTAGCTGCTACTAACCAGCGGGCGTATTCGCGACGAGTGACAATGTTGTTGGGTTTGGGCAAAATGCTTGCAGTTTCTAAATTAGCACTTTCTGTCGCTCGCACTTTCAGCACTTCCAACTGACTTAAATCAGCCACATACTGCCGTAACTGTTGAGGAATTTGGGTGTCTAGTTGGCTAACTTGTGCGGATTTTGGCGAGGCAGATGGCGTTGGAGTAGTTCCCTCTGAATTAGATGGAGTTGGTGAAGCGGTTGGAGATGGGCTAGACTCGGAATTATTAGGTTGGGGACTGGCGGCAATTTCGGGGCTTTCTTTACTGTAGTCGATCGCAAATTCTGTAAAACCCCCTACTTTCTGAGTAGGAGAAAGCGACACTGTTACCCGCAAATTATCTCGCGTTGCTACCAAAGAACCTTGTCCCTCGGCGGTGGGGCGGCTGACTATTTCCCAGTTGCGACGCCCAAACTCTGTGGAGTAAAAGTTCTGAACCGAATTAACCGGATCAGTGCTTTCCCAGCGCAGCCGCACATTTTTTTGCGACGGATCGGTTTGCCCACCAACTTCGATTAACTCAGCATTAGGATAGAGTGGAATCTCTGTCGGGAAATCGGGAGGAAGTTTGGCGATAGAGTTTGTCTCAATTGCTGTCGCTGGTGGCGGAGAAGAGAAAACCAGTGGATTTTGTTTTAATTTGGGGTCCGCGGCTAAAGATTCTTCGAGTGCCTTGCTGTTGGGGCTGTTTGCACAAGCTGTGACAGCAGCCAGCAGACACACAGCCAGCCAAGTATTTACAGCAGCGAGTATATTGGTTTTATTGGTTTTATTGGTTTTAGATTGTCCGGGAGAGTTGCCTCGCCGTTGAGTAAATATAATATTCAGCATAAATCCCCCCTTTGCGGATATATTTCTAGGCTAGCGCAGATCGATCGGGCATATATAATTTTTACCCAAATGAAATTTCTGTATTTACTTCTAGTTACTCCTACATTACTTTTATACTCTGTCAAGTTTGCCCGTCCCGCTGCATCTCAACCAGCCCCGCTGCGCGCAGAAATTCAGGCCCCAGAGTGGCAGCCATTTTGCTCGGCGATGGGTCAGTTTGCGATCGATATGCCGGGAACTCCTAAAATTAATTCAGAAATTTTTTCAAATCAACTTATTGCTCATACATACCGATCGAACTTAAAAAACAAAGAAACTTATTTGCTTCAATACTTTGACCTAGATTTTCGCTTGAGGGACAATAATATCAATAATATCAGAATTACTTTAAATAATGCCGTTGATTTCTTTGTCGTGGCCGCGAATGCTAAAGTCTTGCAAGTGCGGGATATTTCCCTCGGAGGCTATCCGGGAAAAGAATTTGAGTTTCAGCCACTTTCCCCCACTGAACCTATAGGTGTAGGTCAAGTTTTTTTGGTAGAAACGCGCGTTTACGGGCTGGTTGCCACTACCCCAGAACCAGAAAATGCTCAAAAATTTCTGGACTCTTTTCGTTTGTTTTGAAGCAGGAAGTTTTACAATGAGTAGTGTAGGAGATTTAACAGATTTAACGGATAGATGTTGAGGGAATAAGTCACAGGTTGCAGGGAAGAGAGAAAAATTAGTTGGGAATGGCGATCGAATTTATTAATACAAAGTTACGCTTTTCCCGTTGGTGTCTAGGAAAATATTGGCTTTGGTAACAAAAAAGGTCGCCATCAACCGAGTTTTTGACTCATAAGCTGCTGTGCATCTAATTAGACAGTCAATTTTTCTACAATTATTGTGGAACGGGCATCCTGCCCGTCTCTGTATTCAATTTAGATGCGTAGCAGCTTAATGTGGTCAAAACTACATTAAGCTAAATTTGAATTAAGAGCTTATTGTATGTTTTGTACTCTATCCAACGACATAGATTAATTTTACACCCGTGGAGCGATGTAAATACTTGCTCAAGTTTATATATTTGATATAAGGATTTTTAAAGCGCAAAAAGCAGAAATCAGAAAGCACAAACAAAGATGCTGTCTTGCTCCATCTGGCTCCCATCTGGCTCAACCAAGTCAGCATCATCGAAAGCTTACCCGGAGGGTATAAACCTATTATGAACAAACTAACACCAATTCTCCTCAGTGGCATCCTATTATTTGGAGGTGCTGCTTGCAGCGACGTGGCTAAAACTAGCGCTGATGCTCCTAGTTCTACCACAGAAAATACCAATAGCCCGCCCCCAGCCGGTACAGTTCAAGACACTCAGGGTGACGCCACTAGCCAGATTCGCCAAAACCAAGCAAATTCTGATATCAGGGCCAGAGAACAGCGCAACAATGTGACGGGAGGCGATGCAATCAGAGCTGATGGCGACCTGCAAAGTGAAGTGCGGTCCAAGTTAGAAGTAAACATCACTAAAGGTCAGCTAACTGTTGAGGCCAAAGATGGGCTTGTCATCGTAGGTGGCACAGTTCCCAATCAAACTGATTTAGCTAAAATTGAGCCACTAGCTAAAGAGATTAAGGGTGTCAAACAGGTGAATGTTACCGCTGTTGTCGCCCCCGCTGCACCCGCATCGCCTAGCAGCAATCAATAAATTAGAAGCAAGAAATCCGAGGAAAAGAAGGATGTAGTGATCTAGGAGAGAAGTCTGAGGGAAGAGGGAAAGTGGGGCATTGTAAGATTGCTTTGGGAGCTGATCGCAACGCTTAGGTGGCTCTCTAGGGAGAGCGGGGTTTTAAGTTAATAGGGTGTAAATTGAATTTAAAATTCACGGACTCAAAACTCGCGCAATACCTGCAACTTCCCCTTCCCTATTTCTGATTTTTCAGCCCGGATAATTAGTGGGAAAGCAACCTGAAGATAGAGCTGGAAGTTATTCCCACCGACCGATGAAAATAGTTGGGAAAAAACGACTAAATGTGATTGATGGCAGAGCATAAATTCTGTGGTTGTGTAAAAGTAGTATATTTTTCAGGAGAAAAAAAATGGCTTTAGGTCAACACAAGCGAGCTGTAGGAGCCTTTTCTAATTACCGAGATACGGAACTAGCCCTGATGGAGCTGCAAAGTACCGGGTTTCCGATGAATAAAGTTTCGGTAGTTGGGGAAAAGCTCGATAGCAACGAAATTGCTGGCGCTAACGCTGGTAAGAGTACCGACGACAAAGTTGGCGGTGGCGCAAAAGCAGGGGCGACAGCGGGAGTCGTGACGGGCGGTTTGATTGGGTTGCTCGGAAGTATTGGGGCACTAGCGATTCCGGGAGTTGGCCCGGTGATGGCGGGGGGCGCGATCGCCACTCTGCTAGCAGATACTGTGATTGGAGGCGCGATTGGGGCGGCAGCCGGCGGTTTGGTAGGCGGTTTGGTCGGTTTGGGAGTTCCCGAAGATAAAGCTAAAGTTTATAGCGATCGCGTCTCGCGTGGTGAATATTTGGTATTCGTAGAAGGAACCGATGCCGAACTTGCCACCGCCGAAGGAATTATGAGCGTCCGGGGCATTCAAGATTGGGGCATTTACGATGTGCCGGCAGACACCGGCCGCAGAGCTTCGGGCCGGCACAAGCGCGCCGTGGGAGTATTTTCAACCCGCCGCGAGACGGAACACGCACTGGGAGAACTGAGAACTGCCGGTTTCGACATGAATCGGGTTTCGGTCATCGCTAAGGATGCTGACTCTAAAGGGGACATCGCAGGCATTGACGTGCACGACAGCACGGACAACAAGGCCGATGAAGGAGCCACAAAGGGCGCCCTCACAGGTGGCACTTTGGGCGGTTTGACAGGCTTGTTGGTAGGTCTGGGTCTAGTCGCAATTCCGGGCATCGGGCCGATTATGCTGGCAGGAGCCTCAGCTACGGCGATCGCCACTACACTCGCCGGTACGGCTTTGGGTGCGGCTGCAGGCAGCTTGATCGGAGCTTTAGTTGGTATGGGAATTCCCGAAGAGGAAGCTAGAGCATACAACGATCGCGTGGCCCGGGGAGATTACTTGGTACTCGTTGACGGCAGCGAAGCAGAAGTCGCTAAAGCTGAAACCATTCTCAGCCGCGGAGGCATTCAGCATTGGAACACCTACGACTATAATCCCAGCGTCGATAGCGCTCGGGCTGATTACGGCGCACCTGGCACTCCAGGGGTTGATACTACCGCTGGTGTTTACGATCCCACTCGTGGCAATACCGGCCGCCCTCTGATTTAATATTTCAGAGTTTGTTTGGGTATTGTTTCTACTTCCTCCAGAGTAGTCGCACTCGCGCACTCGGATTGTGGAAAGTGATCCAACCAATATCGGCGAGCTAGGAGTTTTACACTTCGTCGGTAAAATAATCTCACAAGTCGGCTTTTTCTCTGAAAGCCGGCTTGTGTTTTGTTGTGGAAACTTAAAAAATTCACCTCTCAAAAGTTTAATTTTGATTGGGGGCCCAGTCCGCGAGCTGGCCTTTGCGCCGGAGGATCGATCGGCTCCCTTAATTTTTACATCCTAAATCCGCAGGGGTTTTTAAGTCTGTAACACTCACTACTGCTCGATTGCAAACCCGGCAGTATTATCAAATTTGATGACATAAATTACAGCAGATATTGCCCGGTAGTCAAAGAGCGACTATCTTTAATTATGGGGCTGCTAATTTCAGCAACTTATACAGGTGAAATAGGCAGTCCCGCGCGCCGAGTACGGCCTGGGGTGGTCGGCAACTATTAGAATAATATTGTCGGAGCCTTCGGGCATGACTTAGGCTGGTCATTGCTTGGGTGTAGCAACCCAATTGCTGTTGGCAAGACCTGCTAAAGGAATACAGTTTTTCTGGGAATGCCTCAGGGAAGCATTTGAGAAGCCCAGGAAAAGCTTTTATGTCCGGGAGCGCGTCTGGTGTCGGGCGTTCTGTTAATTAGAACCGCAAGCGCTCATGGATCTAGTAAAGATTGACAACAAGCACAGCAGCGCGGGAGCACAATCGCTCGCGGCACGTTTTTTCGCGAAATCTCAGGCTAATAGCAGCGTATTGCCTACTTCGCCTGCGACTTCAGCACTCCGACGGAAACAGCCTTCCTGTTGGTTTTCACTGGCATCGAGCACAGTGGGGGGAGGTGACACTAGCTGAGCTGACCGGACTCTGCTTTCAAGGGCTATCGAAGGTAGAAGGCACTTATTTAGAAGGCATTAGGGGTTGAAGCTCCGATATCTTGTTTATTGATTGCACTAATAAATTCGATCGCCTTTACTAGCAATTTTTCTGGTCAGAATGCGGCGCGGATGCCGTCAGCAATACCCCAAATATTCGATCGACCTTGACAATATCGATCGATAACTTCTCCGTATTTTGGTAAATGGTTAGCAGTTAATACTTAGCAGTTAATAGTTAGTATAAATACAACTAACAATTAACCACTAACATTAACCGCCAACTAACTACTAGGAAAATAAGAGTTACAGGATTTACACACGGCGAGCAAATCGGTTTATTCATGACTCCCGTGATGAAAAGACCCAATTTTTTTACTAGAAAGCGGGTTTTTCGTAAGTTATAACTAGGTGAGCAGGGTGAGGCTAGGAATCAACCAGTTTTGACGATGGTTAATGTGGCATAATTGGTTGAACCAACTTACGGCCCAACACGATAGTACAAATTTTCAGACAGCATAGAACATCGAGAAATTAAGGAAACTCACTCAATCTTTTTATGAATTTCACAGAGCTTTTAAGTGCCGATGAACTTTTAACTAGACATAGAAACGGAGAACGAGATTTTCGAGGGGCTAACCTCATTGAAGCTCATTTGAGTGAAGCTAATCTCAGTCGAACAAATTTGAGCAGCGCTAATTTGAAAGGCGCCAACTTAATTAAAACCAAACTGATTGGAGCTAATTTAAACGGTGCCGACTTGAGCGGGGCTAATTTGTCTAAGGCGAAATTAATTGAAGCTAACCTCGGAAGTTCTAGTTTAACTGGAACTGTGGCGATCGCAGCAGATTTTAGCGGGGCCAATCTCAGCGGAGCAATACTGTCTCAGGCTGACTTGAGCAAAGCAGTTATGACTGGAGCGAGTTTAGTAGGAGCTTGTTTGCTAAGCGGCTCGAAACTAACTGAGGCTAATTTGAGCGGGGCGACGCTGAGCCGAGCAATTATGAGCGGGGTTGATTTAAGCAGAGCAAATCTGACTAGAGCAATTCTCAGCGAGGTAGATCTGAACGGGGCGAACCTGAGCGGAGCAAATCTAACTCGGGCTTATCTCAATCGCGGAAATCTCAGCGGTGTCAATTTGGTTGGGGCTTCTTTGAGCGAAGCAAGTCTGCGGGAGGCTTCTATTTGCGCTGCTAATTTGAGCGGTGCTGACTTGAGCGGTGCTGACTTGCAATCGGCCAATCTAAATGGCTCTAATTTGAGCGGTGCCGACTTGCAGGGAGCTAATTTGAGTAAAGCTAATTTAAATGGTTTGATTCTCCACAATGCTGATTTGAGGGCTGCGAATTTGAACAAAGCTTCTTTGCGAGGAGCTAATTTGAGCGGGGCGAATTTGTCAGGTGCTAGCTTGCTGGAAGCGGATTTGCGGGGAGCGAACTTGAGTCACGCCAATTTGTCGGGAGCGGGTTTACTGCTGAGTTCTCTGACAGGGGCGAATTTGACAGGAACTAATTTGTCGGAGGCTAATTTGATTGGGGCGAGCTTGAATGTTGCGAATTTGAATGAAGCTGCTTTGAGCGGGGCCATTTTGCCGAATGGAGCTACTCACAGCCGGGATTGATGAGTTGATTAACCATAATTAAGTAGGTCAATCTCAACAAAACCGAACACCGAGAAAGCCGGTTTATGAAGGGCGGTGCCAAGAGTGCCCGCCCTTCCTGGTTTCTAGCCTCTCCATGCCCCGGAGCTGATTAGCTGATTAAGGCGGTTGGGCTTTAACCCCATTTTACGGAAAGCCGATTTTGGCAGGAAATGCAGGAAACATCGATCGCCCCGATCGAACTCAACCTGCACTCGGTCAGGGCCAAAGCGCCCCAAAAAATCCGGTATCCTCGTGCTCCTCGCTATTTGGGAAATATTTGGGGAATTTAGTTGAAAATTTATGGACACCGTGCTAACGTTAAAAGGTTGGAGACTTAAAATCAATAGAGGTAAAACCCCGCAGAATGAAACAATTGGGAACCCATCTGGTCGCTGATGCTTGGCAGTCTCCTGGAGACCTGCTCAACGATCCTGAACGTATCCGCCGCGCTATACTCGATGCGATCGAAGCCGGAGGAGCTACTCTCATCGATTTGTGCGTACACCAGTTTAGTCCTCACGGAGTGACAGCTACTGCTACTTTGGCAGAGTCTCATATAGCAATCCATACTTGGCCTGAACACGGTTATTTTGCTGCAGACTTATTTTTCTGCGGGGCCGGCGACCCTCACCGAGCCATGAAGGTGCTACAGACAGCTTTGGAAGCTAAACAGGTAAAACTCACTGAGTTCACGCGCGGTTTCGAGCCAGGGGTGGGTATCGTAGGTTCTGCTTGTGAAGAGCAGTATGCCCCTCGTTCAGTTGAAACGAGTGCCGCCAGAGGATGATGGCCAATTAGCGTAACTTTGAACATTTTATGCTAGGTTTTGTTTAAAATCCCACGGCTGGAGTCGTGGGATTCTTGTTGGAATTTACTTTTTCATTAATAAAGGGCGGACAACTAAATAACCTGCGCCGAAAGCTGCAATCACAATCAGAAAAATCGCGATCGCCAACCACAATCCGCTTAAGTCTGAGGTTTTTTTGGGTTTAGAGATCACACGGTAAGGAGTTTCCGGCACCTCTGTAAATAATTTGTCTGGAAGTTTTTCCGGCATCGGGGAACCTGTTGGCTCCGCTTCCGGCAGAGGGAAGGGAAAAGCCACTGTTTGAGGTGGTTGAGGTACCGTAGAGTTAGTCCGCGAGGTTGTAGGTGCTGGGGGCGGAGGTTCAATGCTGAAATTGAATTTGACTGACGGCATTTGAGGCATCCCTGTCTGGGTGACACTCTGAGCCGAGTTGACTACTTGCTGTAACTGTTGGGATACTTGAACTACTGTTTCTACTTCTCGCCGCAGTTGTTGATTTTGTTGGACTAATTGCTGATTGTGGGTTTTGAGGGAGTCGAGCATCGCTTGGGCTGCTTGCAGCTCTGCCGTGACTTCTCGATAGAGGGAAATCGGTACCGATGGAGAGTAACTATTGGAGTTTTCAGGGGAAGTATTGTCAGATAAGGTAGTATTTTGCATAATTGTAGATGGCGAGGGTGAACTTGTTTTAGTTTAGCCTGAGAGTATTTGCAATTAGATCGATCGCAACACAATTCGTCAAGATATTTGTTACAGATATTGAAGGTAAATTTAATTTAATCTTACAAGTTTTTAGTCAATCGCTATGAACAACTACGCAGCCGAACAAAGTATGTCGCAAAAGTCAAGCACCGAGGAAATGAAATACGGCGAACGCCAGATTTTGGAAGGCGAGTTAATTACTTTCCCGAATCCGCGAGTCGGGCGGCGCTACTCGATTAACATTACTTTGCCGGAGTTTACTTGCAAGTGCCCATTTTCTGGCTATCCAGATTTTGCGACTATTCACGTTACTTATGTGCCAGACGAGCGGGTGGTAGAGTTAAAGGCGCTGAAACTGTATATTAACAGTTATCGCGATCGCTACATTTCTCACGAAGAATCGATCAATCAAATTTTAGACGATTTTGTGGCAGCTTGCGCGCCGCTGGAAGCGACGATTAAGGGCGATTTTTCGCCGCGCGGGAACGTACACACTGTGATTGAGGTGTCGCACCAGAAGTAGGGCGGGTATTAAGCTGTTGTGGCATTGAGATTTAATTGTGGGGCGGCGTCGGAGCAACGGCCCACAAGAGTTTTAAGAAATAGAATTGTTAAAATTAGTAAGTAATTGTAGGGTGCGTCAGGGCCGCCCTCTCAAGATGGTCAAAAAGCCCCTCAAAAGCTTAAAATCTCCTAGTTTTTAGGGTGTACACTCCCCATCAGTAGAGTTTGTCACCCACCGGAGAGTATCGGTTGACCGGCGTTTCAGGGTTTTGATTTTGAAACCCAAACTCCCTAGAGTAATTTTCATTATTTGAAATTTGAAAAACCGGAAGGTGAAATAGAGGTGGTCTGCTTTTTCTGCAGTTGACATTAACCACCTGGACAAATCTGGCAAGGCGCACCCTACAAACTCAACTAATCTTTTTGATATTTATCGTTGGTGTAAGGTGCGCTAGGCGCACCCTACGGTTAGCTTTGACTTGCAACAGAAGTCGGCGCGAGCGCACTTTTTTCCTCTGCTGTTTTCGATTCGGCTAACTTGTCCAAAATCTCCACAACTTCTCTTTCAAAAGTCACCTGAGCGCGATTAGTGCGCCCGCCGACGTATAGTTTGCCGTCCTTTTCCAAAGCCCAAATCTGGGAGTGAGACAGATAGCTCATCAGCACGCTGAGCATTAGCAACCCGAAGCCAGTATAAACTATTGGAATTCCCGGATCAGCTTTAATTTGCAATCCCGTACTGCCTACAACTTCGTCAATTGTCAGCATCACTCCGTTAACTTCCACCGCTGTGCCGGCGCGAACAGTAGTTAACAATTTGCCATCCGTACCGTACACTAACATCGTTCCTTGCAAGTCTTTTGCTAGCAGAGAAACTCCCGCACTCAAATCTGGTTTTGTCGGAATCCAAGCACCCCAAATTCTGCCTTTACCTTGGGTGTCTAACTGAGCCATTGGCAATTGTAAAACAGGGCTTTTGTTGAGGCGAACTCGCAGGGCGGCTATTGCCCAATCTGCTTGATAAAATGTGACTCCCCGGTATCTGAGGGGCTCGTTAACGTGAATGGTTTTGCGATCGACTTCTTGGCCTGTTTTGTCCAAAACTGACAGGTCTGAGTAAAATTGGTCGATGCCGCCCTCGGGAGTATAATCTATCCAGAACCGATTAACTCGCATCGACCAATCCTTCGGTATTTGCGGCCCCGCCCAAGGCCCCGCATCCAGGATATTCTGCACCTGAAAAGTTTCGCCGCTGGGAACCATTTCTTGACCGAGAAATCCCGTCATCGCGCCCCACATCGACCCAGCTAAAATAATTAGCATACTGGCGTGAACAATAATCGGGCCGATTTTACCAATTATTCCCTTGCGAGCATAAACTTTTTCGCCTTCTCGAAATATGCGGTAGTTTTTTTGCTGCAAAAGTTGTTCTAACGAACTTAAACCAACTGTTTCTAATTCCGCACTGAGAGCTAACTTTTCAAACTGCTTTGGTTCTTCATAAAATTTCCAGCGGCGTGCGGCTTTTAATGCGGGAAATTGTCGTGTAAAAGTACAAGCTGTTAAGCTGCTGCCGAACAAAATTAGGATTGACAAAAACCACCAAGTGCGGTATACGTGGTCTAGTCCTGCAATTAGCACAACTTTCCAAGTTAGGAAGCCGAACAAAGCCGGGTGTTCTGGATAGTTAGATTGGTAAAAGGGTACTGATTGGCCTTGTTCAATGACAGTGCCGGAAATGCTAAAAAATGCGATCGCCAGCAGCAAGATAATTGCCAGTCGCAAATCTGCTAGCACCGGCAAGATTTCTCGCTTGAAAAACCTTTGAGGGGCAGTCGCCCAGTTTGAGAGCTTGGATAGAAATACTTCTTTTGATGTCATTGGTAATTATGAAGAAAGTTCGGCAACGGATTGTGTAACGGATGTAACGGATGGAAGGAAGTTCGGCAACGGATTGTGTAACGGATGTAACGGATGGAAGAAGGGAGAAGGAAGAAAGAGGAGGGAAAAACAAAAAATGAATAAAATATTATTGTTTTTATCGAGCAAGTTTCAATCAATTATGAATTCTTTCTCTTTTCTTTCTTTCTTCCTTCGTGTTCTTCGCGTCTTCGCGGTTCGTAAAAAAAAACTTAATTCACCCATTCAGTAGAGATTGTTATATCTTTAAATAAAGACTCAAGTCCTTACTACTAAACTTAAGCGGGAAGGAGGCGGGAAAGCAGAGAGAAAACGCCAAATCCTACTAGCAAAACACCGCTAACAGGAGTAATCCAACTCGACCACCGACGTAATTCTAACAACTTTTTAATGCTAGCAGTGAAAGTACCTGCTATAATCAGCGGAGCGACGTAGCCAGCAGCATAAAACAGCAGCAACACACCACCTAAAACTGTATCTCCCGTTTTGGAAACCCAAGCTAAGAGTGTAGCTAAAACAGGAGTGCTGCAGGGAGACGCTACCAAACCAAAAGTTAAGCCCAATAAGTACGATCGCACCCCCGCCGGCAAATCTTTCGGCACCCACCCCACAGCATCGAAAGACGGCATTTGCAAGGGTAAAGCTTCGAGTAAATTTAGCCCCATTAGAATAGCAATAATGCTGACAAGAATCGGCAAACCCAGGCCAATTTTGCCGTAAACTTGTCCCGCGAATGATGCTACAATGCCTAAACCCGCAAGGGTAGTGGCCAATCCCAGGGAAAACCACGCAGACTGGGCTGCAGCTTGCAGGCGACTTTTTGCTTCGTATCCGCCGATGTAGCCGATCGTGATCGGCAACATTGAAAGCATACAGGGCGTTAAGCTCGTTAGCAACCCTGCCAGAAAGATGACTCCGACGCTGACTAAACTGAGGTTTGTCAGTTGAGTATTTACTAAATTATTAGCAAATTGTGCGATTTCGTAAAGTTGGGTTTGCAGGGTTTCCATCAGTCGATTTTAGATTTTAGATTTTAGATTTTAGATTGACTCCACAGTCGATCGATTTTAGATTTTAGATTTTAGATTTTAGATTGACTCTACAGATGAATCTGGGAGTTTAAACTAAATATCTAATTTTTTTGCTTTCCACAGTCGAGCGATTTTAGATTTTAGATTTTAGATTTTAGATTTTAGATTTTAGATTGACTCGACAGTCGAGCGATTTTAGATTTTAGATTTTAGATTAACTCTACAGATGAATCTGGGAGTTTAAACTAAATATCTAATTTTTTTGCTCTTCACGACTCCTGTCGGGGGCTTGTATCCCTAGGCAGGCGACTTCAGGTGCGGGGCTGTTCTGGGTTTGTTGAAAATTGTAACAGATGCGCGCAGGTTCGGTTTGAAATTTAAGATTTTAGCGATATTTACTGGTTGGCAGTTAAAAGGTCGATCGCACCCTGGTTTAAATTAATATGTTGAAAGCATTCTCAACAAGCTGTTGGCAACGGGCGCAGCTTGGGAGTCAAAAGGTCGATCGCACCCTGATTTAAATTAATATCTTGACAGCATCCTCAACAAGCTGTTGGCAACGGGCGCAGTCTATTGCACCAGATAATTCATTGACTGCGAAATCGGCCCGAAAGCCTGTTGTTGAAATTCTCCAAGCAGACTTGAATTTAACTCTACTTTAAATTAAAGCCACTTTCTTCATTAATAGAGCCGTCTGGCATTATTGCCCCTGCCAGCACCGCACCTCTGAGATTTGCTCCCGTTAAAATAGCGCCTTCTAAATTAGCATTGCTCAAATTTGTGACTTGTTTGGAACCTCGGAAAAAGAAGCTGTGCAAGTCAGCACCTGTTAAATTAGTGTCTGCCAAATTAGCATATTGCAAGTCAGCACCGTGCAGCGTCGCATCCGTTAAATTAGCTTGGGTAAGATTGCTTCCCCAAAGTCTAGAATCTATGACATTAGCATCCTCTAAATTGGCGCCGCTCAGATTTGCCAAAGTCAGATTAGCATCCCACAATTTGGTGTAGTTGAAATTAGCTTCTCTCAAATTGGCTCGACTGAGATCCGTGCCTAAAATATCAGCATTTGCTAAATTAGCGCCGCTGAGGTTTGCGTCAGAAAGGTCAGCATTTTTTAAGTTAGCACCGGACAAATTAGCGCCGGACAAATTAGCGCCGCTCAAATGGGCTTCTTGGAGATTGGCTCCCCGCAAATCGACTGCGCTCAAATCGCACTGTTTCCACAAAAAACTGACGCACCAATTCTCCTTTAATAGCTGACTCAAATCCTCCGCATTCGCGGCCATCACAGGAGGAGTTAAGTAGAGAGTGAACAGGACGATCGCCCACACCGCAGCGAAGAAAGTTTTCAACCTCATAACTTTTTTCATTGCCACTAATTTGCGCCATAAATTATTGATGTCTAATCAAAGCATAGCAAATAATCGGCAACTTCCCTCAGCAAGATTACTCAAAAATATTAGTGTAGTGAAAGGTTAATCAGGGTGGTCGCAGGTACAAACTTAACTCAGCCCGTCTTAGACGCGCTTTGAGCTAGAAACCCGGTTGCTTCACAGATGCCTCGCTGCCAAACTAATATTTTTCCTATAAACCTGGTATAAGATAACCGCAAGTTCGATCAAGATTTACCAGTGCAATATCGCTACAAAGTAATACTTGCAGCAGGCAGTTGCGATCGCTTCCCCAGGGGCATACCTGCAAACAATCCTGGTATAAACTGCTCAACATGGGAATCAAGAAACCGATACTCTAGCCTACAAGCCTTATATTTAAAGGGTTCTAGACGCAATTGTTGTTAATTGCGATCGGCATCACTAACTAAGCCCAACTTTCATCACACAATTCCAGCCTCAGCATCACCCAATCGCATCAAACTTATCACGTTCCTGAGAGTATGGATATCACTGCCCATAGCTCAAGTATGGAGGAAAATAACAGCATACAGTTGAAAAACACTTCTCCCATGCCTACTATTCCCCTTCTCCCCACCCAATTAGTTGTTACAACTATTGTCAATTCGATCGAATCTTTGGGATTTACTAATATTGCAGGCGTATTTTCGGGGGAGCAAGCTGAATCCCGACAAGAGGCAAATATAAAAGTTAGTACCAAAAAGTTTTACACTCAGGGTTTAAAAAATCTCGAACAACAAGACTTGCACGGCGCTATTAAAAATTTTACTGCCACAATTAACATTAATCCGCAATTCGCGCCCGCTTACAATGATCGCGGTGTGGCCCGCTACAAATTAGGCTACAAACAATCTGCGATCGCAGATTTAACTACAGCCATCGAACTCAATCCTTACCGAGCCAAGTATTACAGCAATCGGGGGTTTATGCTGACTCGTTTAAAAGATTATACTGCGGCGATCGCAGATTACACCTCGGCACTCCTGCTCAACCCCAATTTAACCCAAGCTTACTTTAACCGAGGTGCTATCCGCCTGCAAATGCAAAATTCCCTGGCAGCACTAGCTGATTTTGAGTCAGCAATTCGCCTCGATCGCGATTTTGCTAAAGCTTACTTCAACCGAGGAGTGACTAGATATAAATTGAGAGAGGTTCAGGGAGCATTTGAGGATTTTCAGAAAGCGGCAGGGCTTTTTAAGCAGCAGGGGAGAATTGATTCTTATCAAGAGGCAGTTTCTAAAATTCCCAAACTATGGTATTAGTTCAATTTGGCAATTGGCAATTGGCGATTGCCAATTGATAATCAGGTAAGGTGCACCGAAGAGCACCCTACACCTATAATTATTGCGTCAGTCTTGTTAAAGTTAGCCAATACTCAAGGCGGCGTCTCTGGAAGGCAAGTTATCGGCAAGGAAAGCAGTAGAAAAGTTAATTCCAAAAGCAGCATTTTGAACTGCTGCGGGGGCGGCATTTTGAACGACAGCCAAAGTAGCTCCTCCAAATTGAATGAGTGTGTTGCTGCCAGATTGGGTGAATGAGGTGTTGGATAAACCGCTGGTTAAGCCAATACGATCGCCATCTTCGGGCCTAAAATCAAGAATTATATCGCTCGCCGCATCCAACTCCAGATTTTCACCCGTAACCAGAACAAACGTATCAGTACCGCCACCGCCGGTGAGAGTATCGCTGCCAATATCGCCGATTAAAATATCGTTACCATCGCCGCCGATTAAAACATCGTTTCCTCTGCCACCTCGCAAAAAGTCGTTACCAGCATCCCCATTGAGATTATCGTCGCCGAGATTTCCGTTGATAATATCGTTGTCAACACCACCGCTAATGGAGTCGTTACCTTTGCCGCCTCGCAAAAACTCGTCGCCTGCTTCGCCGGTGAGGGTATCGTTGCCTTGGCTGCCATTAATTGCATCATCAGTGGGTGAACCGACGATGCGATCGTTTGCGCTACCTCCCACTACACCGCCGGGATTTTGCTCATAGTCTTGGGAAGTGACTTGATAGTTGTTCGAGGTGTTGGCCAATCTGAGGGCTCGCAAAGGCAGATTTACAAAATTGGTAAAGTTAATGGAATCGTTGAGGAAATCAACATCGGTAATGATGCTAGAAACCCGACTGGGGACGATTCCTTGAATGACTTTTGCGGTTGAAATGCGATCGCCCTGCTGCACCGCATTCACCGTTTCAAAACCTCCAATAACGTTGCCAAAAACAGCATAATTACCATCCAAAAATGGCAAATCATCCAAAGCAAAATAAAACTGCGAAGAAGCCGAATCCAAAGGATTAGAACGAGCCATTGCCACGGCCCCGCGAGTGTGCTGCAACTGCGGCGTCTGGGTTACAACTTGGTTGTAAACAGGTTGCCCGGCCCCTTGCGACTTAATTTCCAAAGGAATAAAACGCGGCTGATTGGTATCCGGGTCAATAAAACTACCCGTTCCCAATTGACTGGCTGGAATTGTAGTATCTCTGCTGCGCGGATCGCCTCCTTGCACCACAAAAGGCTCTGGCTGGCGCACAACTCGGTGAAACATCACCCCGTCGTAAATGCCGCGTTCAACTAAGTCAACAAAATTTCCTCCAGTAATCGGGGCATTAGTGCCGTCTACTTCGATCACAACGGGTTGACCGTTAATTACCTGGACTACTATAACTTTGCCTGTTAACGGGAGTGCAGCGCTCATGGGTAAATTGCTATTTGAGTGAGTGATATTGGGGTTTTAGAAGCAATCCGCGAATTGCCCCTACCCATTTAATCAGAAAACTGTAAACTTGTGTTAAGTACAGTTCTACTTCTAAATTTATGATGTCTCGTCGCAACTTTTTTACCACTTTATTGGCAATTTGTCTAGTTTTTCTAAGTTTCAATTTTGCCACACCTGCATTTGCCCTCGGCGGCAAGCTTCCTCCGGTAAATCAACCAGCGCCGGAGTTTTCTTTGCCAACAAACAGCGGCGACGGACAAGTCTCCCTCTCCGATTATCGCGGTAAGTGGCTGGTAGTCTATTTCTATCCGAAAGACTTTACATCCGGTTGTACCATCGAAGCGCGTCGATTTCAGCAAGACTTGCCGAAATACTTAGCAAAGAATACTCAAATTATCGGCATTAGTGCTGATGATGTCGATTCTCATGCGGAATTTTGCGATTCCGAAGGTTTGAAATTTCCGCTGTTAGCTGATACCGACGGTAAAGTGAGTAAAGCTTACGGTTCTTGGATGAGTTTTATCTCGGCGCGCCACAGTTTTATTATTGACCCTGAAGGTATTTTGCGGGAAACTTTTGTGAAGATCAATCCGGCGATTCACTCAAAAGAAGTGTTGGCTCGCTTGGAGGAATTGCAGGCAAACGGGTAATACCATTTTAGATTTTAGATTTTAATAAGTGGGAATTACTGATGAATTGTATTTGTAGTGAGGACTAAAGTCCTCGGTATTTTCAGAGGATTTTAGTCCTCACTACAAACGTTATCAGGTTGATTTGACCTCACATCTTGCACCATTCTCAATAATCCTTTTTTGGGAGGGCAGGATGCCCACCCCACAAGAAAATCTACTCTTTGTGGAACGGGCATCTTGCCCGTTCTTGACAATGGTGCAACATCTCAGTTTTACAGGAAATGATGGCTGGTAACGTGACAAGCAATATCAGAGTAAATCTAAAATCTAAAATCGCCTGTCCCGCCATACTCAATGAGAATTAAACTGCCTATTGATGGCAACAGAATCGGAAGAATATTCAGGCTCGGAAAATTTTCTATTTCTGCTAGCAAGGCGGCGTTCCGGGTCAATTCCCTCGAAGGTTGGTGGCAACCAAACTCGGACTACCAACAACACTCCCAAAACTAGCAAAAAAGCGCCTGTTGATAATATTTGAACCCAGGGAGTTTCCAGCACTCCCCGCACGATAACTTCTCGCAAAACAGATACTATACAAACTTCCACAGCCACACCTATCGAAACCCGCTGCTCTTGTAAATAAATAATTAGCAGCCGAAATAATTCCACTAAAACCAATAAAAATAGAATGTCTGCCGTCACTTCCTGAAAATTCAAAGGAGGCAGCAGCGAGAAAAACATTTCTCGCAGTTCGAGTACCATGAAACAAAACAAACCAATACATAGAGAAATTACAATTAAGTCTTGGACTGTTTCCAGAGCGGTGACAATTAATTGCAAATTCAACCATTGAGGGGCGTGACTGGACGAGTTGTTTAAACGCTTTTCGAGTGACATATCCTGCAACTGGTTTGACTTTCTTACAGCTTAATTGAACTTAGGCTAATCTTTGAAAATTTACAGGTTTAATCTATTTATCAATCTCATAAAATTTCGAGGGGTTGACAATTTCACACACACTTTTATTTGCATCCATGGTGGCTTGACATTTAGCGAGAGTTTATGCTATCTGAGGCCTGCAATAAGTAGCTTGGATATCTAAAAAATAGAAGTCTGAATGCTGAAATGCTGCAACTGCTATAAAATAGGAAAATTGTAAAGAATTATTTACCACAGCTTGATAAACTCAAGTTAGTGACTCTCGGCTTTAATCATACAAAAGCCACCAAGTCAACCGAAAAACCCAAAGTAATCCAGAGAGGATTGAACACCATGGCATTTGAACTCGCACCATTACCCTTCGCCGCTGACGCCTTAGAACCAGCTCATATGTCGGCCAACACGTTTTCGTTCCACCACGACAAGCACCACGCTGCTTACGTCACCAATCTGAATAAACTGATTGAAGGGACTGAAATGGCGAGCAAATCCCTTGAAGAAATTGTCAAGGAATCTGCTAAAGACCCATCCAAAGCAGGCATTTTTAACAATGCAGGTCAAGTTTGGAACCACAATTTTTTCTGGAATTCCCTCAAACCGGGTGGCGGCGGCACTCCTACAGGAGCTTTAGCTGACAAAATCAACGCCGACTTCGGCAGCTTTGACAAATTCAAAGAAGAATTCAAGACTGCTGCGACAACTCAGTTCGGTAGCGGCTGGGCTTGGCTGGTTGTGGACAACGGTACTTTGAAAGTTACCAAAACTGCCAACGCTGACACCCCGGTAGTACACGGCCAAACTCCGTTGCTGACTTTGGATGTGTGGGAACACGCTTATTATTTGGATTTCCAAAACCGCCGTCCCGACTACATTACTAATTTCTTGGATAATTTGGCTAACTGGGATTTCGCAGCAGCAAATTTGGCTGCGGCTTAGTAGCATCTGAGTTTGAGGACTAAAGTCCTTACTACACAACTTCATAGGTTCGTAGTGAGGACTTTAGTCTTTGTTGAGATGAGTATTAATTAACTTGAGTTTGACGGGCGCGGTGCAACGCAGGGTGCAGCGGTGAAAATAAACCTCGAAGCCGATCGAACTGCCAAATAGCGGTTAAAAATTTCATAAATTGGGTTATACTGTAATCGGTAACTCTTTTACGAATTTTGTAGTTTCAGTGGCTGTTCGCGCGATGACCTCTTCACCAACCATAGCACCCGTTCGATCGAGTCAAGTTACCCGCAAACCTTATCCCAACTATCGGGTAATAGTCCTCAACGACGATTTCAACACATTCCAGCACGTTGTGGAATGTTTGACCAAATACATTCCAGGGATGACGAGCGATCAAGCTTGGAAACTCGCCAACCAAATCCACCACGAAGGCCAGGCCACCGTCTGGGTTGGCCCGCAAGAGCAAGCAGAACTTTATCATATGCAATTGAGCCGCGCAGGACTGACAATGGCTCCGCTAGAGTCTACTTGAAAAGTGTCTAGAGGGGCGAAAGTTCGATCGATTGTTTGTCGCTAATTAATCGGAAATTGATAGGATGTCCGGTAAGGCGACGAAGATTGGGGTTAAGAGGCGATCGTAATTTTGCCCATCATTCCCGCTTCCGTATGTCCAGCTACCGTACCTCGAAGGTTGTAGGTTCCCGATTTCATCGGTACAAACATCCATTCTGCCCTAGCGCCCGGTTTAAGTTCCAATTCGTAAATCGCTCCTTTAATTTCCACATTACCAGCTTCAACTGTTTGAGTCCAACTCGCATCAGCAAAGTTTTTAGCAGTAAAATAATGTTTCTGCGAACTGGGGTTTTTTAGCACTAATTTATAGCGCTTGCCCGATTCAAATTCTAGCAGATTGGGAAAAAATTTGAGTTCCCCAGCTTCGTCACCCAAACTAACAGTAATTTCGGTGACAGGTTGCCGAGACAAATAATCGGCAGCACTAGCAATTGCCGCCGGCATCAAGATTGTCCCCAAACATAAAATTAGTCCCAAAATCACCTTGAAAGTTTGTTGTAACCGCTGGCTGCGGTAGAATTTGCCTAATTGCCAACCGAGTAAATTGATCAGGGCTGTTATGACTACTGACTACTGACTAATGACTAATGACTAATGACTAATGACTACTGACTTAATTCGATCGCCAAACTTCATCCCAAGGCCCGCCCCCAACTTCCAAACCGGATAAAGAACTGTGAGCCTCTAAGATAATTCGAGAACGCTGCTTGCCATTGTTTTCAAATTTCCCCCCCAACAACTCTCGCAGTTGCAAGCGCAATTCGCCGTGCGTCGTATCCCGGCAGCAAAAAGCCATACCTTTTTCGGTCGGAGTTCGCACATAAGTACCAGAACTGTTTGTAGTGCCAATTAACTCAACTTCAAACTGACTGTTTCTAGCCTGCATTTTCCAGCTTCCCCAAGGTTCAATAGTCCAGCTAACTTGCGAATTCCAAGGCACAAATTCGTAAAACTTGCCTCGGTAATGCAGACAAATCATGGCTACCGATTCCATCCACCACAGCACGCCCCGCTTGCCGCCGCCAGCAGTTAAAGCTAAATCGCTTTCGCCTTGAAAACAATTGCAATTAATCCAAAACCACTTTTGCGGAAAAGCACCGCCCCAGTTTTTTTCGCTGTAAGCGGGAGCATCTTTAAATTCGTAGCGTTGGCCGTTCCAATCAATCCAGCCCGTGGCTAAACCGTGAGCCATTAAAATTTGCCAGCCCGGCTCAAATACGGGCAGAAAAGATAGCATTCCCGCCGTAGATTTCTGGAGTTCCTGAGAGTTGCCCCAGCCGTAAATAGGTTGAATTTCGTACTGCCAAAAACAGCGGCTGCCACTTCCCGGATCGTGCAGATAACCTTGATTTAAAGTAGCAGTAGCTTGATAGCCTTCTTCGACGCGGCTGTCGAATACTTGCGGATCTAAATATTGGGGTTTAATTTGTAAATCGGTTTTTCCCCAATGTCCGAAACCTAAGCTTTCTCGATCCGCCCAAAACTTATTTACATTGGGAAAGGTGCGACACAAATAGCTATCTTTCGGGCCGAGAATTTGAGCTGCACCGCCGCTGTAAGGTTGACCGCCTCTGGGGTCTTCGATGGAATACATGAATGCAAAAGATTGTCCGTGAATCGGTAATGTTATTCGGTAGTACCAGCCTTCAAAAAAGCGGCGTGAACTACCGTCCCAGTGGTAGCCGCTGTGGGGAGTTTCAATAGTTTTGAGTTTTGAAAGTGAATTTGACATAAAATTACCAATAGCAGAAAGAAGAGTCAGTAGTCAGTAGTCAGTAGTCATTAGTCAACAGTTAACAGCCAACAGTCAACAGTCAACAGTTAACAATGCCCAATGCCCAATGCCCGATGCCCAATGCCCAATGCCCAATGCCCAATTCCTAATGACTAATATGATAGGTTATTAATTATGTCTTTAGCACTTTGGCGATCGCCCTTAGCTCGCGCGCTCCACCGCAACCGCAGTCTTGCTTTTGCCCGTTACTTGCAACTAGCAACTGTTCGGGCCACCGGGCGTCCGGCCAACCGCACTGTGGTGTTTCGAGGCTTTTTAGCAGATACTAATCAGTTGAAGTTTATTATAGATATTCGCAGCCAAAAAGCCGAGGAAATTAACCTCTATCCTTGGGGGGAAATTTGCTGGTATTTCCCTAACACTCGCGAACAATTTCGGATTGCTGGAAAGCTAGTTTTGGTAGGGGCAGATTATCCAGAGGCAGAGTTGTACTCATCGCGGTGCACAACTTGGCAGGAGCTTTCTGAGGCGGCTAGATCACAGTTTGCTTGGCCGCAGCCGGGGGAGGACAAAGCCGAGGCTAGTGCTTTTGATTCTGCTTCCCCAAATGCGATCGAGCCGCTGCCTAATTTTTGCTTGCTGTTGTTGGAACCGGAAACGGTGGATTTTTTGGAGTTGCGGGGGGAACCGCAAAATCGGTCGCTTTATCAGCGCGACGGGGAGGGAAATTGGTCGGTGCGATCGGTTAATCCGTGAAAAATTAAAAATTAAAAATTAAAAACAGAGATTGGGATTTTTAACTTTTAATTTTTCACTCCTCAGATGCCGGTGCCGTCAAAAAACTCTTGAATTGCTTTATCTTTTAACTGACAAGTGGTGGCAACAGCTAATTGGGTTTTTTCAGCTACAGCTACATTGCTGGTTTGATTTAAAGTTGGGAACCCTGAAGGCGAATTGGGAACAGAATTTAAGGAGACAGATGCTTGAGGAAGCAAACTTTTTACTTGCTGTTCGAGGGATTCGATACGATCGAGCAAAGAGCGAATTACCACAGCTTCCGAATCCGGCAAACTGCCGTGTTCTAGGGGATTGACGCGCACTCCCGATCGATAGACGATGCGGCCGGGAATCCCTACCACTGTACAGTCAGATGGTACGTCGCGGAGCACGACGGAACCGGCGCCGATGCGGACGTTATTGCCAATTTGCAGATTGCCGAGTACCTTGGCGCCGGCACCTACAACTACGTTTTCGCCGACGGTAGGGTGACGCTTGCCGCTTTGTTTGCCAGTACCGCCAAGGGTGACACCTTGGTAAATTAGGGCAAAATCGCCGATAATCGCTGTTTCGCCGATCACAACCCCCATACCGTGGTCGATGAATACGCTTTTGCCGATGGTTGCCCCTGGGTGGATTTCAATTCCGGTCAAAAAGCGAGCAATGTGGGAAATCAAGCGGGGGATGAAGGGAAGTCCCAACACATAAAGCCAGTGTGCGAGGCGGTGCAACACTAGGGCCTGAAGACCGGGGTAGCAAAACAAAACTTCCAGCCAGTTGCGAGCGGCAGGGTCGCGATCGAAAATTATACTGAAGTCAGCTCTAAGAGTCTTTAGCACTTTCGGAGTTACCTATTTTGGTTAAACACGCCACTTTCGATTTTACATTTTACTGGATGGGGGAAGTGAGCGGTCGATCGGGCGGCGGGAGAGTGGGGTAGAATTTGACGACATTTTATTGCCGCTATGCAACAGCGCCGCTGCGTTCTATTCCTCTACTGAGATTGTATAGTTAGACTTGACTCCGGGTTCGACAGTACCTACCCAAAGCCTGTAAGAGCCTGCTTGCCAGTCTGAATCAAGTATGGCAGCATCTTTATTCTGACCTATATCGTCTCCGCAGCGCACCGCATTGCCGGGGCCTTGTACGAGTAAGGTCGTGTCCTTGCCTCCGCTGTTGACTTGGAGCGTGAGTTTTGAAAATTTTTCCTGTAAGACTATGATGTGGTCGGGAGTTGGGGTGGCAAAACCCAAACATTTGTTTTTGTGGCGATCGGCGTTGGCTATGACCGATAGAGAGTACGATCCGCCTGTGGAACCTCTCAAAACTGCTGTTGGGGCTGCAAAACCTCGCGATAAAGTTAAAGTGCCGAAATTGGCTGTTTCTGCTAAAACTGGTAGGGCGACGATCCCGGCGATCGCAGCCAAGAGCGCACCGTTTTTGAAATTGGCTCGCTGATTAAACAACATGGCAATACTCCTCGGTCACAACTTAACAATCACAACTCAGAATTTACCCATCGCAGCCCCTAGAATACAAACTGTGGAGGAAGAATAATTTTTTTTAAATTAGTTGAAAACCTCGTGGCTTCTCTTCCTTATGTCTATCAGGACAATCCCTGTACGATCGCGCTCGCTTGTGCCACTCGGATTTCTGCCACAGGCGATCGACTCATATCCGAAATTGTACGGTGTCAAGATGATAAATTTGATACTCCTAGCCTTGCTGTTGGCGATCGGTTCCCTATTGACACAGGCCTTGGTATTGTTACCTATAGGCCTATCTGGCTGGCTCCACCTCCCTAATTGGCTGAGCCTGGCCTTGATTTTTCTGGCTATTTCTTGGTGCTTGGGGGATTAGTTAGCAGTCATGAGTTATTAATGATTAGTCAAAAGTTAATGATCAATCATTCCGCTTCCCCCAAGAGTCAAGGCCCGATTGTCCCCGGTTTGATGATGTATACTTCACAATTGACAATCAGCAATCTAAAATCTAGGATTTGACATCTACCTATAGAATGATGCAACGACAAGTTTATTCGATCTCAGCATTTCACTCTCGTGACAAAACCCTGGCGGAAACTCCTAAGAAACAGGAGCGTCCGATACACCGGGCGATCGTGTTAATGCTGGTGGCAACAGGTTTGCTAGGCCTGCACGCTAGTCGGTTGGTGGAATTGCAACTGATACAAGGGAAGCAAAACCGGGAACGAGCCGAAAACAATCGCGTTCGCCTAGTCCCAATGGCAGCGAATCGCGGACACATTTTCGATCGCAAAGGCAAGCTGCTAGCGGCCAACAATTTAGCTCGATCGGTATATTTGTGGCCGAAAGAACAAACAGCGGAAGAGTGGAAAGCGACAGCAGAGAAGTTGAGTCCGCTGGTTAAAATCCCGGTCGAAGAAATTTTACAAAAATTAAAAGAGGTCGATCCTCTATCCTACAGATCGGTGCCGCTCAAGCAAGCGATGCCGCCAGAGGTATTTGTGCCCCTAGCAGAAGAGGTGGGACAAATACGCGGAGTGGAAGTGCGGCCAGAAGCGAAGCGCTATTATCCCGAAGGCAGTTTGGCGGCTCATGTTCTCGGATATATTGGCGAAGCTACCGCAGCAGACTTGGCAGCTCACCCGGAATATCCGATGGGGATGATTGTCGGTCAGATGGGCATAGAAGCGAGTTCTAACAAGAAGATTGCGGGAGTTTGGGGCGATCGGCTGATCGAGGTAAATGCCAACAATCAAGAATTGCGGCTGATGGGAGAGACACCGCCCAAACCGGGCGAGGCGGTGCAGCTAACCATAGACTTGGAAATGCAAAAAGCAGCCGAAAAAGCCCTGGGGAACCGCCGGGGGGCAGTAGTGGCCCTGGATGTCAAAACTGGCGGGGTATTAGTTCTGGCCAGCCACCCGACTTTTGACCCCAATCTGTTTACTCGAAAAATGACTAAGGATGACTGGGCAACTCTTCAAGACCCGGAAAATTCATTTTTGAATCGTGCGATGCAAGGCTATCCCCCCGGTAGCACGTTTAAAATTGTGACTGCCGTCGCGGGTTTGGAGTCGGGCAAATTTTCGCCGGACTCAATTCTCGGTACTTCGTCTTACATTACTGTGGGGGGAATTGATTTTAACGAACACAGCGGCGGTTTCGGCGACATCGGCTTTCGGGATGCTTTGGCTTTCAGCAGCAATACGTTTTTTTATCAAGTGGGGATTAGTACGGGGCCGGAGCAAATTTCTAAGTGGGGAAAACGCTTGGGAATTGGCAAGGATACGGATTTGAATCTTTTGGGGCTAGGCGGCGGCACTCACGGTCAAATGCCGACGCCGGAGGAGAAGGAGAAAATTTATAAAGAACCTTGGTATGCGGGTGATACGGTAACGATGTCGATCGGCCAGGGGTTGGTGTTGGTGACTCCTTTGGAGGCGGCGGTGATGGTGAGTTCGATCGCTAACGGCGGCTATCGGGTGAAGCCTCATCTTTTGACTTCTATGACCGGCACAGCGGAGACTCAACGGGTACATACGGGGATGAAACCTTCAACAATTCAGGTGGTTAAGGAAGGACTGATCGCGGTGGTGGCCAAGGGTACGGGACAGGGGCTGAATGACGGTACGATTCCGCTGACGGCGGGCAAAACAGGGACTTCGGAGGTCATCGGACAGGAGGATCACTCTTTGTATGTGGCCTTCGGGCCCGCTGAGAAGCCGGAAATTGCGATCGCCGTGGTTGTGGAAAATGGCGGTTATGGTTCTGTTGCCGCGGCCCCGATCGCCAAAGAGGTGTTTCAAGCTTATTTTGGGAAACCTAAAAAGGTGAATGAGTCAGTAGTGATTAGTCCTTAGTCAGTAGTCCTTAGTCCTTAGTCCTTAGTCCTGAGTTATTGGGAATTCGGCATAGTTTCTTGTTTTTCCTTCTTCCTTTTTCCTTCTGAACTACTGACTAATGACTACTGACTAATGACTAATGACTAATGACTACTGACTAATTCAGCCGCATAAATATTGTAGCTTTGCGAATTCCTGTTATTTCTCCCGTACTTGTGACAGTGAGCGATCGCAAGTGGTCGAACAATGGTCTTGCCGAAAGTTCAATTAACCTCAACAGCGGGATTTGTTTTTCCCAAATTCCCCTGCTGGAGGGCCAGTCTAAATAAAAATAGCCGTTGTTAGATAGTGGCAGAGGTTCAATGCTGGTTTGAAAATCTTCATTGGCAAATAAAGAGCCTGTTTCAGCGGCTTCTAGTGCTGCGTCCATTGCTTCTACTGAAGTGGTGAAAATTTCGTATTTGCCGACGGTGGCTCGAACTCCTTTTGCCTCGGTTTCGATCGCACTTTTTCTATTATTTTCTATTGCATAATTTGGGTTCGTTGTCAACTGCGTCCAAGCGGTAATCTTCTGGTTTCTGAGAGTGAAGCTGCCGATGCTGTATTCTTTGCTGCGGGCCATTTCATCGAGTTTGTCGATCGCCTTTTGGGAATCAGCAGAGTTTTCGGCGACAAAAATCCAGTCAGCACTATTTGACGAATTCGGAAGCACTGCTAAAGCGTATTCTCCTTGTACCCAGTCAAATATATCCTGCTGCAAGTTGACGCCCCAAACTTGCTGAATATCTGCGAGAGTGCGATCGACTAAATTTGAGACTTCTGCATTAGTGGAAACCGCCGATGACAAATCAACCCCAAAATTCCTTAAATCGGTGCTGGCGAGCGCAAAAGGACTGGCTGACGGAATATACTGCAAGGCTTGCACAGGTTCTGAGAGCGTTGGAGAAGCTGTGTTTTCTCGCGATGTCACTAAAGCAGTTTGAGCCAGCAATCCCCGTCGGTTGACTCCGACAGCAACTGCGAGAGAATTAAGAGAAACTTGGGGATTTGGCTCGGTTGCTGACTGCGGGAGATTGACAAATGCTAAAGCAATTCTGCCTTGAGTTAGCTGCTGCAAAGCTTTTTGATATTCCGGGGTATTATTAAGATTGAGGTTGGCTGATTCAACGTTATTAATTGCCTCTCGAATCACCTTGGGGCTATTGGCAAATAAAACAAAACTGGGGTTATTTCCAGAATTTGAACGACCGCCGATTGCTGCTGTTGCGAAGCTGGGTGGCAAAGTTGAATTCGGCAGAGAAAACGGGTTGAAAAGCCAAAGAGAAGCAGATTTTTTCTGGGCTATTGCTGGTTGTTTATAATTAATTTTAACGTTTTTATATAGTTCCGAATGAACTGTTTTATCGGCACGAGATTGTTTGCGCCAGTATGAGTCGAGAAATTGTTGGCTGCGATCGACCTTTTGGGAGGAAACCGCCAGCAAAAACCCAGTTTCTTTGCCGTTGCTGCTGTCGCCATCCAAATCGGCCGTTGTGACTGCGAGAGTAATTTCGTCACCTATCCAAGGTTGGATATCTCGACTGTAATCGAGGCCTGTATTGGCGAGGAAACTTTTTTTGATTTGCTCAAATTCTGCGTGCGATCGACTTCTTTCTTCGGGAGTGGCAAAAACTTGTCGCAATGCTTCGAGGCGATCGGGATTTACCAGCATTGATGCTAACAAAGGTGCTTCTTTCGAGACAAACACAGCCGCAGCCGGAGTAGTTGTCGGCCCGCCGGCGAGTAAATTCAGGGGAGTTTGAGTTGTCAGCCAGTAAAAACCACCGGCACTCAAGCCTAAGAGTGCCAAGACGCCAGCAATGAGGAAAGAAAAGAACGATCGCAGCTTCATACAACAAGGACTAATGACCACAGTCTATTATTAACTAGAGTAGCGCATGACCGTAGCTGTCGGCAGATACTTTTTGTTCAGTTCGCAAAACAAAAAGATAAACTAAAATATACTCAAGCTTTAAAACCCAAGTAAAATGCTAACAATATCAACGCCCGCCGAACAGCGAGTTTCACTGCCAAATATCAGTTGGCAGTTAATTGATATTATCAGCAGTTCCTTAAATCAATTAAATTTATATGTAGATTTAGGCGTAGCAGAAACTTGGCGGTACGACGGACGAAGCATCAAGTTTTATCAATTACAAAATGGCGAATATGCCGAGTGAAAAATTTCCCTGGCTTTCCCGATGCTACTCACATCTTGCACCATTCTCGATAAGCCTTCTATGGGCGGGCAGGATGCCCACCCCACAAGAAAATGCACTTGTTGTGGAACAGGCATCTTGCCTGTTCTGGAGAATGGTGCAAGATGTCAGATGCTACCGACTGCAAAAGTTGACGAATTTATCTATTCCTGTCAAACTACAGGCGCAACCGCAGCAGTGCGAGAATTCCGGGAATGGGTAAAAAATCAGTAATTGTGCAGTCTACCACCGCACTCCTCGCGCATCGGAAAAATCTGCATCTAGAACCGCCCCCGGATCGAATACAGCATCAGTTAAATCAGCTTTTCTAAACGACGTTATCGATAATTTTTCTATTTGTTCAACAGCGATAAAAAAGCCGATCGCAGTTAACCCAAGAATTACCCCAGAAACCAAAAATAAGACAATTCCCCTGAGAGTATCTCCGCCCAAAAATGTCACAATACCGCTAGCCCCGATCGCCGCAGCAGCCCCAGCCACAGCCCCCGCGACAATTCCCGCCTCGCCCCGAGTCGCAGCAATCGCCGTAGCAGCCGTTCCAGCCACCGCCACAGCCCCCGCATCCGCCCCGCCAATCAGTCCAGTCAAAGCCCCAGCCGCCGTCACTGTCACCGCTGTCACCCCAGCCCTAGCAATCAAATTTCTCACCCGCCTGCGGCTTTGTCCGGTTCTGACACCCTGAAAATTTGCCCCCCTCAAAATCGCCCCGGTGAAATTGCAGCCTCGAATGTCGCAACCGCTGAAATTCGCCCCTGACAAGTCAAGCCCTTTAAAAGAACGGTTCCGCAAGTTTTGGTTAGCAAAATTGAGATTTCGAGGTTGAGTCATTCGATTTTAGATTTTAGATTTTAGATTTTAGATTCACAACCCAAAGACCTAGGATTGTAGATTTTAGATTATAGATTTTAGATTAACCAACCACAGGGCATTTAGAATAAAGCCTGTGGTTTATAACGACTTTCCATGTCTCCCATCTCCGAATCTCCATTTTCCCCCGCACAAATTGCCCGTGAAAGACTCACACCTGAAGAATATGAAGAAATCGTTCAGCGTCTAGGTCGCCATCCTAATAAAGCTGAATTGGGAATGTTCGGCGTCATGTGGAGCGAACACTGCTGTTACAAAAATTCGCGGCCACTATTAAAACAGTTTCCCACAGAGGGCGATCGAATTCTCGTCGGGCCCGGAGAAAATGCCGGCGTCGTAGACTTGGGAGACGGCTTGCAACTCGCCTTCAAAATTGAATCCCACAACCACCCGTCTGCAGTCGAACCTTTCCAAGGTGCAGCAACCGGTGTCGGCGGGATTCTCCGCGATATCTTCACAATGGGTGCACGCCCGATCGCACTTTTGAATTCCCTGCGTTTCGGCAACTTAGACGATGCTAAAACTCAGAGATTGTTCAAAGGCGTAGTATCAGGAATTTCTCATTATGGAAATTGCATCGGAGTACCCACAGTTGGCGGCGAAGTTTACTTCGATCCTGCTTATTCTGGCAACCCGCTAGTTAACGTCATGGCCTTGGGTTTAATGGAAACTCAAGAAATCGTCAAATCCGGCGCATCCGGCATCGGAAATCCCGTGCTTTACGTCGGTTCAACTACCGGGCGAGATGGCATGGGAGGAGCAAGTTTTGCCAGTGCAGAGTTGACAGACAAATCAATGGACGATCGCCCCGCAGTCCAAGTAGGAGATCCATTTTTAGAAAAATCCTTAATTGAAGCTTGTTTAGAAGCATTCAAAACCGGTGCAGTCGTCGCAGCCCAAGATATGGGTGCAGCCGGAATCACCTGTTCGACATCAGAAATGGCAGCCAAAGGCGGCGTCGGCATTGAATTCGATTTAGACAAAGTTCCCGTTCGAGAAAGCGGCATGATTCCCTACGAATACCTGCTTTCGGAATCCCAAGAACGGATGTTATTTGTTGCCCAAAAAGGACGCGAACAGGAATTAATCGATATTTTCCACCGCTGGGAATTGCACGCGGTAGTAGCGGGCACAGTTATCGAAGAGCCGATCGTCCGAATTCTATTTAAAGGCGAAATCGCTGCCGAAATTACCGCCACTGCTTTGGCAGATAACACGCCAATTTATCACCGAGAACTATTGACAGAACCGCCAGAATATGCTAAAAAAGCATGGGAATGGACGGCGGATTCCCTGCCACAATCCACAGTTACAGGTATCGAAATTAACGGCAATTTCCAAACCTGGAATCAGATTTTGCTGACGCTTTTAGATACTCCCACCATCGCTTCTAAACGCTGGGTTTATCGCCAATACGATCATCAAGTGCAAAACAATACTGTTGTTTTACCGGGAGGCGCTGATGCTGCGGTTGTCAGATTGCGTCCGCTAGAGCCCTGGCAATCTTCCCTTGGTAACGGGCTAGAAGTACACCCTCTTGCTAAGGGAGATCTACAGAGAGAAAATGCTATTTCTCTAGCTTCCGAAAGTAAACAGGAAGAAGAGGTAATTCCTCTATTTACAAAGGCACAAGGTAGGGAAACTCCAAAACTTTCTCCCCCCCTTAGCAAGAAGGAAGCGCCCCTGGGAATTATTCCCGGAGTTGCTGCAACAGTTGATTGCAATTCTCGTTATGTTTATCTCGATCCTTATGAAGGTGCAAAAGCAGTCGTAGCGGAAGCAGCGAGAAATTTAAGTTGTGTGGGTGCTGAACCTCTGGCAGTTACTGATAATTTGAATTTTGGCAGTCCTGAAAAGCCTATCGGATATTGGCAGTTAGCCTCAGCTTGTCGCGGAATTGCTGAGGCTTGTCGGGAGTTGGGAACGCCTGTGACTGGCGGCAATGTTTCTCTTTACAATGAAACGGTTGATGCTGAGGGAAAGCCTCAACCAATTTATCCGACTCCGGTAATTGGAATGGTGGGGTTAATTCCCGATTTGAAGAAGATTTGCGGCCAAGCTTGGCTAAAGAAAGGTGATTTAATTTATGTGCTGGGAATGGGGGAATCATCCCAAAACTCAGAACTTTCATCTGAAAGCTCAAAAATCGAAACTTCTCCTACTTTGGGAGGTTCGGAATATTTAGCGGCAATTCACGGGATTGTCGCTGGGAAACCGCCAAGGATAGATTTTGAGTTAGAAAGAAAAGTGCAATCGGTTTGTCGTGATGGAATTCGGCAAGGTTGGGTAGGTTCTGCCCATGATTGTGCGGAAGGTGGAATTGCGATCGCCCTCGCGGAATGCTGTATCTCTGCTAAAATGGGTGCGGAAATTCACCTCAGTTTCAATTCGGAAAAGGTCGGCCGGTGGGATGAAATTTTGTTTGGTGAAATGGGCAACTGCATTGTAGTTTCAGTCGCACCGAAAAATCAAGAAATTTGGGAAGCTTACCTGCAAGAACATTTGACCAAAATGTGGCAAAAGATTGGTTTAGTTTGCTGTGCTGAATCACCTTTGCGAGTTGTGAGTGGTGACAATCAAGCGTTAATTGAGGTGGCGATGGGTGATATGGGCGATCGGTTCTATAATGCGATCGAGCGTCGGATTGCATCGGTCTGAAAACGTGAAGTTTCGATCCCCCTAAATCCCCCTTAAAAAGGGGAACTTTGAATACTCTTGTCCCCCCCTTCTTAAGGGGGGCTAGGGGGGATATCCGGGTTTAAAAAACACCCTAGAGCCCCGACTTCTTACAAAATTCACGATTCTTGCAAAAACATATTACATAAATCGGGCTTCTTAGACACTATACAATATAAACAATATCATTCCTAAAACAAATGATTTGCTGTATCAATCCCGACTGTCCCAATCCCGAAAACCCCGACGGGCAAACATATTGCATCAGTTGTGGCGTCAAACTCGTACCCATCCTGCGAAATCGTTTCCGCATGATCAAATTCCTCGGTAAAGGTGGCTTCGGCAGAACTTATTTAGCAGAAGATATTGATAAACTAAATCAACCCTGTGTCGTTAAACAATTAGCACCAGATGTCCAGGGAACTTGGGCGATTAACAAAGCGGTAGAATTATTTCAGCAAGAAGCCCGACAACTGCAACAGCTAGGACAACATCCCCAAATCCCATCACTAGATGCCTATTTTGAACAAGACAAATATTTGTATCTCGTACAGCAGTTTGTCGATGGGGACAATTTGTTAAACCTTTTCCAAAATCAGGGAAGTTGGCAAGAAAACCAAGTTAAGCAACTATTACTCGAACTTCTACCTGTTCTCAAGTTTATTCACGAACAAAAAATCATTCACCGAGATATCAAGCCTGACAATATTATGCGCCGTCGTAGCGACGGTGTATTAATGCTGATTGATTTCGGAGTTTCCAAACAGTTGTCGGGAACAGTGATGTCGAGACTGGGAACACAAATTGGTACGCCTGGTTATACACCGCTTGAACAAATGAAAGGGGGTGAAGCTTATCCAGCCAGCGATTTGTTTAGCTTGGGGGCGACTGCTTTTCATCTACTGACAGGGCTATATCCTTTTGATTTGTGGGTGGATCAAGGTTATAGTTGGACGGCCAATTGGCCGCAACATTTGAAAAGCCCCATAGAAAAGGGATTGGAAGTGATTTTATCTAAGTTGTTGGCAAAAGATATTCAGCAGCGCTATCAATCAGCAGAGGAAGTTTTAATAGATTTTCAACGTCAGTCAAGACAAACTCCCGCACCGACACCAACTCCCGCGCCGACTTTACAAAGGTTTGACTTTGAAGTGGTGACAGTTGATGTGCGGGGTAATATAACTAGCCGTCAACGCCGTCAAGCACAATTTATTAGTGAAAATTTAGGTAGCGGTGCAACCTTAGACATGGTAGCAATTCCTGGTGGCCGTTTCGTGATGGGTTCTCCCAATACGGAAGCAAGGCGAAGTAACAATGAAGGGCCGCAGCGTACTGTTAATATCTCTCCTTTTTTTATGGGTAAATATCCCATTACTCAAGAACAGTGGGAAGTAGTGATGGGGAATAACCCTTCTCATATCAAAGGTTTGAAACGTCCTGTAGAACAAGTAAGCTGGAATAATGCTCTGGAATTCTGCCAGAAAATTTCTCAAAAAACCGGCAAGATTTATCGCTTACCTTCGGAAGCCGAATGGGAATATGCTTGTCGCGCCGGAACTACAACGCCTTTCTATTTTGGCGAGACAATTACCCCGGATTTAGTTAATTATGATGGCAATCATCCCTACGGTTCTGCGCCGAAGGGACTTTACCGCAAACAAACAACGGATGTGGGGAGTTTTGCGCCGAATCCGTTTGGTTTGTATGATATGCACGGGAATGTTTGGGAATGGTGCAGCGATAAATGGCATGGTAATTATAACGGCGCACCGACTGAGGGAAGTTCTTGGGAAACTGGAACAGATAATAACCGAGTGCTGCGTGGTGGTGGCTGGAACTGCAATACGGTCTATTGCCGTAGTGCCTATCGTGGCAGGCATTGGGCGGGGGCGGTCCATCGCAGCAGGCACCTCGGTTTTCGCGTGGCGGTAGCTTCGGTTTCTTCCTCGTCCTAGTTTCCGCGTAGTAGTGGTAGGGTACGTCGCATTGAACAATCTACAAATCAAATCGACAATCTCGCAGCGACACACCGCGAGAGTCAGTCAATTGATTTTAGATTTTAGATTTTAGAATTCCAAGAGCGACCCCAAAGATGAATCCGGGGGCTTGTGAAGAGGATTCGGAGATTAGGCCGGGGCGGGTTTATTATGTTGTGGGTTCCGGCATAGATGGTTGGTAAAACCCGCCCCTAGCGCAGAATTAAGCCTACCGAGCTTGATAACTGATAGAGATATCGCCTTAGAATATCAAATAGCTACACAATTCATAAATCCCTAAATTTATATGACAATCGAAGAATTAGAAGTACAACTCCTGGCCTTAACGGCGATCGAAAAAGCGGAGGCGATCGGCATCTTAACTCAAAGCCTGAAAAACAGCGGCCGCCCGATAACCAAAACTCCCGGCGTGATGGGCGGTGATGCTTGTATTGACAAAACTCGCATTCCCGTTTGGTTGCTCGCCAGCTATCGCAATGACGGCGCTACCGATGCTTTTATCCTAGACTGCTACCCCCATCTCAGTGCTGCTGATTTGGTAAATGTTTGGGCTTATACTGAAGCTTATCCTGACGAAATTGAGTCAGCAATTCGACAGCAAGATGATGCTGACGAAATCTTAGATACACCGGAAAATATCCAATAAACCTATGGCACGTCTCTATGCAGACGAACAATTTCCCCGACAAGTTGTGCAAAATCTGCGGTCTTTGGGGCATGATGTCCAGACTGTTCAAGAAGCAGGAAATGCGGGACTACCTGATGAGGATGTATTAGTATTTGCGACCAGTGAAAATCGGGCTGTTTTGACCGTCAATCGGCGCGATTTCTTTCAACTGCACAAGCTGAAACCTGACCATTGCGGTATTATTGCCTGCACGCGAGATGACAATATGCCTAGACTGAGTGCGAATATTAATGATGCGATATCTACTGCTGAGATACTGACGGAAAAGTGATTCGTGTCTATCGTTCTGGGCCGCCGTCCATATCTTAATTGAAATCGGTCAAATCTGGTTTATAATAGTTAAAATATGCCAAGGTCACACATCAGGAAGGATAAAAAATATGACCCTCAATCTTCCTCTTCCCGATTCAATTCAAAATTTTATTAACGAACAAGTGGCAATCGGAGGCTACAGTAATGCAGCGGAATACATCTTGCACCTAATTCGCCAAGAACAAGCAAGAGCCGCGCGGGTTGAGTCGTTATTGTTGGCTGGTTTGGATAGTGGCAATTCTATAGAGATTACCGATGATTGGTGGGAGCAAAAACGCGCTCAGTTGGTGCAGAAACTTGACCGACAGCAGCAATGACTAAACGGATTGTCATTACACCAAAAGCAAGTCAAGATTTAGACGAAAATTTTGCTTATATTGCTCAAAATAATCTTGATGCTGCATTGCGTTTTTTTGATGCAGCACGTCAGACATTTGCGAGATTGGCTCAAATGTCGGGAATGGGTCGCCTGTATCCGGTTCAAAATCCACGGTTGGAGGGTTTGCGAAGATTATCAGTTAGGGGTTTTGAGAATTATCTGATTTTCTATCTGTCTTTTGATAACTATATTGAGGTAGTGAGAATTCTGCACGCAGCGAGAGATTTAGAGGAAGTTTTGTCAGGTGATGAAGCTGATTGACTTTTTAGAGTAGGAAAAGTTTTCAGGCTGCACAATCTCCCTCCCACTTTTCACTCCTGTCAATATTACTTAATACTCGATCGCGCCCAAAATGACTTTACATGGCCGCACAGATTTCCATGATAATATAGTATGTCAATCCCCTGAAAAAGTCAAGATCGATCGCCCTTAAATTCTAATATTTGAAAAAGCCCATCAAACAAGCTTCTAATTTATTTTCCATTGCAGGATCGCCGAGCTCTTCAGTCTCGCGTTGCGCCGACTTCGCCGAATCCCTCGACAAATCCCTCCCCCGCGCTTAATCAAGGTTAGTATAGGATTGGGGGGCGATCGATACTACAATGCCATTAAACGCCGCATCGCTTCTGTCGGAAATGCTACACGACTTGGAAATAATGACAGATCCGTGCCAAGATTAAGGGAATGTTAAGTTATGCGACGCTTTCGCAAACAAGATTTCCCGCTGAAACTGTCCCCCTAACCCACCTTCCCCATTAGGAACTCACCCATCTATGATTCCCAACCATTCCTTCGCGGCTGACGAGCATTCTAGCAAACCCGACAAGCCAGAGGAAGCTTGTGGCGTTTTCGGTATCTACGCACCGGGTGAAGATGTCGCCAAGTTGACCTACTTCGGTTTGTATGCTTTGCAGCACCGCGGTCAGGAATCAGCAGGAATTGCCACCTTTGAAGGTGAAAAAGTCCACCTTCACAAAGATATGGGACTGGTTTCCCAAGTCTTTAACGAATCGAGTTTAGGTCACTTGCCCGGTAACTTAGCCGTAGGCCACACTCGCTACTCTACTACCGGCTCGTCGCGGGTTGTCAACGCTCAACCTGTTGTCGTCCAAACCCGTTTGGGAAGTCTCGCGTTAGCACATAACGGGAATCTTGTCAATACAAAAGAATTGCGGGAAGAGTTGATGTCTCGCAACTGCGACTTTGTGAGCACGACGGATTCAGAGGCGATCGCCGTGGCGATCGGTTCCGAAGTAGACAAGGGCAAAGACTGGCTGGAAGGAGCGATCAGTGCCTTTGGTATGTGCCAAGGAGCCTTTAGTTTGACGATCGCCACCCCCAAAGGCGTGATGGGAGTTCGGGACCCGCACGGCGTCCGCCCGTTGGTAATTGGCACTCTCCCCACAACTCCGGTACGATACGTTTTAGCATCGGAAACTTGCGGCTTGGATATAATCGGTGCTGAATTTTTGCGGGACGTAGAACCGGGAGAATTAGTGTGGATTACAGAGGAAGGTATGGCTTCCTTCCACTGGAGTCAGCAACAAAAGCGCAAACTTTGCATCTTTGAAATGATCTATTTTGCTCGACCCGACAGCCAAATGGAAGGTGAAAGTTTGTACAGCTACCGACTGCGGATCGGGCGTTTGTTAGCAGCAGAATCTCCGGCTGATGCGGATATAGTCATCGGCGTTCCCGATTCTGGAATCCCGGCGGCGATCGGCTTTTCTCAAGCTTCCGGCATTCCTTACGCCGAAGGATTGATTAAAAATCGCTACGTCGGGCGCACTTTTATTCAACCCACTCAGACAATGCGCGAGTCAGGAATCCGCATGAAACTCAACCCTCTCAAAGATGTGTTGGAAGGAAAGCGGGTAATTATTATCGACGATTCGATCGTGCGTGGCACAACCAGCCGCAAAATCGTCAAAGCCTTGCGCGATGCGGGCGCAACCGCAGTTCACATGAGAATTTCCTCACCGCCAGTGACTCATCCTTGTTTCTACGGGATCGACACCGACAATCAAGATCAGTTGATTGCTGCTACTAAGTCAGTCGCAGAAATCGGCGCCCAAATTGGGGTAGATTCTTTGGCTTTCTTGAGTTGGGATGGAATGCTGAGGGCGACTAACGAAGACCCGATGAGTTTTTGTTCGGCGTGTTTCACCGGCGATTATCCGATCGACGTTCCAGAAGTGGTAAAACGGTCTAAGCTCATATTAGAAAAGGCTGCAACCTAGAAAATCACAAAGCGAGAAAGCGAGCGCCCGTCATTTTCCGCAATTTATGGGTTTTCTATTTTTTCTGGTAAGTCATTGCCAGAATGTGTGTAGAAATGTTACATTAGCTTAGCTGTAGCAATAATTGCAGAATTTGTGAACAGTAGTGAACAGTGGGTTGGGTAGAACTTTGGTGAAACCCAACACTCGGATTTTATATGGGAGATTGCAGATTTGAGATTTGTGCTTGAATCTAAAATCGCCAATCTAAAATCGATGGGCTTTTCCCTAAACACTCGTTCACAATTTTTGCTCGAAGCGCTGTATGCTACCAAGGGGCTGGAGGTAGTTCCTCCAGATTTCCACTCTCAGATTGAAGTCGCATTTCGCACCAACAACGGGCACATGAGATTTTTTCAGATAACAGGGTCGATCGCACTAATTTTTCCCACACAAGTATTCCACAAGCCAACTTGCTTGAGAATCGCGGACGGGCTGTTCATGCGAACTAAAGAACTTTAGGAACCCTTGCAGACTACAAAATATGGCTCCTTGCGGGTTGAAAGTGAGCTCACCTGCATAGGGATACAAGCCCCTGACTCATGTCGGGGAGAGCCAAAAAATTTAGATCTTAGTTAAGCCCCCAGATTCATCTGTGGAGTCAATCTAAAATCTAAAATCTAAAATCTAAAATCGATTGACTGTTACAAGGCGGAATGCGGTTTCTCAAGTCAGCTTAAATCGGAAACTTCGTGCAATCAAATACTGTTCTCAATCCCCCGAGCAATCAAGACTCGTCCTCTCGTACAACAGAGTTACCTTTTACTCTTCAAGATATCAAGGCAGCCATTCCAGCCCACTGTTTTGAGCCCTCGGCATGGAAATCTCTGGCTTATTTCTTTTTAGATATTGGCATCATCGCCGGTTTGTATGCGATCGCCTACACCGTCGATTCCTGGCTGTTTTACCCAATCTTTTGGTTTATGCAGGGAACAATGTTCTGGGCATTGTTTGTAGTGGGCCATGACTGCGGACACGGTTCATTTTCTAAGAGCAAATGGCTCAACAACCTGATAGGACACCTCTCCCACGCTCCAATTCTGGTGCCCTTCCACGGTTGGCGGATCAGCCACCGAACCCACCACGCCAATACAGGCAGCTTAGATAACGATGAAAGCTGGTATCCGGTATCGGAGAGCAAATACAATCAAATGCCTTGGTACGAAAAGCTAGGACGCTTTTATTTGATGTTATTTGCCTACCCAATTTATCTATTTCGGCGATCGCCCGATCGGGCAGGTTCTCACTTCATGCCCGGTAGCCCGATTTTCCGTCCCTCCGAAAAATGGGATGTGTTGACGAGTTCCGCATCCTTGGTACTGATGGTAGGCTTTTTAGGCGCGCTAACCTATCAGTTTGGTTGGCTGTTTTTACTCAAGTTCTACTTGGTTCCCTATGTAGTGTTCGTGATGTGGCTGGATTTGGTAACATTCCTGCACCACACAGAAGCCGACATTCCTTGGTATCGCGGTAAAGATTGGTCTTTCTTGAAAGGTGCATTGTCTACGATCGATCGCGACTACGGAATCATCAATTCCATCCATCACGATATCGGCACCCACGTAGCCCACCACATTTTCTCGACAATGCCGCACTATCACTTGAAGGAAGCAACGGAAGCCATCAAGCCAGTGTTGGGCGATTATTACCGCAAGTCAACCGATCCAATTTGGAAGAGCTTTATTCGCTCTTACTGGGATTGTCATTTTGTCTCGGATACAGGTTCTGGAGTTTACTACGAATCACCTAACAGTCGGCGATCGGCTGAAGTTAAGTAGCTTAAATAAACAAGAGAATACGTAAAAACCCGGATTCTTAAAGAAACCGGGTTTTTCTTTTTGGCGCGTGTTTGATAATAAGATGTTCCACATTTAATCTGCATACTGGGGGCGGGCAAGATGCCCACCCCACAAGAAATTTAAGAGTTTTAAAAATGCAAACTAACTAAATGTTTTTTAGCTGAGTGTATCCGCTGAAAAGAACACAATCAAAGAGGTTTGTAAGTTGTCACACGTTTAACTATATACTTATTTTGATGGCAACTGTTGTGGGCCGTTGCTTCTAGCCCGCCCCAAAGATAAAAACTAAATGTAGTAAAGCTTAGTTAGGACTTCAGTCCGAGCAAGTTTTATGAGGACTGAAGTCCTCACTACCAACTTTATAACGGTTATTGTACCGGACATAATATTACAGATTACCTTTAAGCCCGATCGCCGTGACAATCGTCCACGCATCTACCAACAGCAGCAGCAGCGTACATCCCAGCAAAATAAGATACATCCAAGGCTGCGACAAAGGGCGGACATCTCTAGTATCAATACCTGTTTTTGCTTCCACCAAACCGACTAATTTACCAAACCCAGCCACTCGCATTGGCAACAAATAGCCTTCACCCGAATGACTCAAAAAATAGTAAACTAAACCTCCTTGACCGGTCGATCGAGGTTTGAGAGCTTTTACCTCAGTCCAAGGTAGTGACCAACCCCTGCGAAAAAAACGCGGAAACCATTTGGGATATGTGACTTCAATCCCTTCCTCGCTCAAAATTACCCTTTCACTGAGCACGCCGTAGAGGCCCACAGCGCCGACAACAATTGCCGCCCAGAGTGCCGCCGGGGGAACCGGTGCTGTCGTTACTTCCGACAAAAACGGCAATGGAATTGTCAGGGCTGTGTACAAGCTCAACAGCGTGATTCTAATCAGGGGAGAAAGCCGGAATATCGCCGGCTCAAATACTGGGGCAGAAGATGGGGAAAGGGCGATCGGTTGTGCGGACATGGCTGAAATTCGAGAAGCTGTTTAAGGATATTTTTGCACAGTTGTCGAACCCGCCAACAAAACTCAGGGAAATAGGAAAAACCGGACAATCTTTGCTATCGGGAGTTTTGATCTAAAATTCATTTCACAAACTTTGATTCTTAAGTGTTGAGTTTTTACCACTTTGCTGAAGTTGGAATTTTGAGCGCCGAGTTGACAATTTATAACTCAAAACTCACAACTCCGATTAATCAACGGCTGTGAGGGCCGGTACAGTCAAAGGTTCTGAGATTTCTCGGGATTTGGGGCGGCCGGCCATTACTGCTCGATCGCCCGGAACTTCCTCTGGCGATCTGCTAGGATTGACGTTTGAATAGGGGCCTTCGTTAATCTGCAAGCGATCGCAAGGAATTTTATCCGACAAAATTGCACTCGCCATCATCCCGGTGTGAATTTCCAATGCTGCCGCCGGCATCGCTTCAAACACTAAGCGCTGTCCGGGAAACACCACTCGTTCAAAGTACCAGTTAGGAATGTTGGCAATGCGAGCAATCTGAATCTGACTGGTGGCGTTGACGTAGCAGCACAGAATTTTGCTGTCGGCGTCTGAGGGTACGGGGTCAAGAATTTGAGCCATAGATGCTGAGGGAGCCTTGCCTAAAAGTTTTAGTTATCTTCTCAGGCTAACACTAGGCGATCCCAGCCTACTGTAAAGCCGACTACCAACTCCCTAATAGATGAGAGACCGATCGTACCTAAATTTAAATTTAGCCGGATAAATATCTGGTTTTTAACTCCCCGCTGGGATTTTCTGTCAAAATACGCTGTATTGACTTAAAAATTAGCTTTTTTCTACTGCTGTCGCCGATCCACACCAACAAGCTCGGCCTTAATCCCAATAGAAAAATTTAAGAATATTTAATGTCAAATTGCGAAAATTAGATAGATTGTAAAGTTATATTAAAAGAATATTAACATAGCTGAAAAAGTTCCACTTTAGGATATGACAATCATGGAAAACCGAGAAAACCGAGTCCTGTACGTTCGCCTCCCTTGCAATCCGATTTTCCCGATCGGAGTTGTGTATCTTTCGGATCACGTACACAAGCTGTTTCCAGATGTCGAACAGCGCATTTTCGATTTAGGTGCCGTACCACCCCTGGATTTCGCTAAAGCTTTAGATGCCAGCATAGACGAGTTTAAGCCGACTCTGCTGGTTTTCTCTTGGCGGGACATTCAAATTTACGCGCCCGTGGGCGGCCGGGGCGGCAATCCGTTGCAAAATGCCTTCGAGTTTTACTACGCCAAAAATCTCCTGATCAAGTTCCGGGGAGCCCTCGGAGGACTGCGTTTAGCCGCGTCTTACTACACCGAACTCTGGCGCAATTTGGGACTGATTAAGCGCGGATTGAAGCGGGCCCGGAAATACCGCCCCGAAGCTCGTGCAGTGGTCGGAGGCGGTGCTGTGAGCGTGTTTTACGAGCAGTTGGGTCGCAGTTTGCCGACGGGAACTGTGGTTTCGGTGGGGGAAGGCGAAGCTTTGCTGGAGAAGTTGATTAAGGGCGAAGATTTAGCCGAGGAAAGGTGTTATGTGGTAGGCGAAACTGTGCCGCGCGCGAAGCTAATTCACGAAAAACCAGCCAACATCGAGAAAACTGCCTGCGATTATAACTACATCGAAACCATTTGGCCGGAATTTTCCTATTATCTACAGGATATGGACTTCTACGTCGGAGTCCAAACCAAGCGCGGCTGTCCTCATAATTGCTGTTACTGCATTTATACGGTGATTGAAGGGAAACAAGTGCGGATCAATCCGGCGGAAGAGGTGGTGGCGGAAATGCGGCAATTGTACGATCGAGGTATCCGCAATTTCTGGTTTACCGACGCTCAATTTATCCCAGCACGCAAATTCATCGACGATGCAGTTGAATTATTGCAAAAAATCATCGCCGCCGGCATGGACGACATACACTGGGCCGCTTACATCCGTGCGGACAATCTCACACCAGAATTGTGCGATTTGATGGTAAAAACGGGGATGAATTACTTTGAAATCGGCATCACCAGCGGTTCCCAGGAACTGGTTCGCAAAATGCGGATGGGCTACAACTTGCGAGTAGTTTTAGAGAATTGCCGCGATTTAAAAGCCGCCGGTTACAACGATGTGGTTTCCGTTAATTACTCGTTTAACGTCATTGACGAAACCTTTGAAACTATCCGGCAAACTATTGCTTATCACCGAGAATTAGAGCGAATTTTCGGAGCGGATAAAGTAGAACCCGCTATTTTCTTTATCGGGTTGCAGCCGCACACAATTTTGGAAGAATACGCCTTTAAACAGGAGATTCTGCAACCTGGTTACGATCCCATGAGTTTGATGCCTTGGACAGCGCGCAAATTGCTGTGGAATCCCGAACCTTTGGGTTCGTTTTTCGGACAGATTTGTTTAGAAGCTTGGCAGCGGAATTCCAATGATTTCGGCCGCGAAGTGATGGCTATTTTGGAGGAAAAACTCGGCTGTGCGGATTTGGAAGAGGCATTAACCGCGCCTGTGGAAATCAAAGACAAACAGTTGGCAGCAGTTAATTAATTACCAGGTTCGCAGTCAGGAGGACGGTTATTTTAAAAATGGGAAATGGGAGAAAAAATGTATCTTCTGTTTCCCTTTTTATTATTAAATAAATAGCTAAGCGCAAATAAACATTACCGTGTAACTGAGCCAGTGGGCGATCGCATTTGAGGCGAGAAACCCGGTTTCTAGGAAAATCAAAGGTTTAGTAACGAGAAATATATGAAGAAACTCGGTTTCTCAGATCAGCGTGAACAAGTCATAAAACCTTAAAAATGTCCTAAATGCAAGAGATTGCTTTCCTTCGATCGCGTTGACATACTTATGTATTTTCACTGGTGTAGGCTGCACAGTTCGCACCTTACTTAAAGTGACGGTGTACCCTGTTCCTGCACCTTTCACCTCTGCTATTAAATATTATTAATATCCAGCAAAGATCGCTTAAGATGTAATTATATAGTTAAAACCAGGAGTGACAAGATGTTTTATAAAGATAGAGCTAAGGGCATTAAAGGAGTAGGTCTAGTTATAGCAGGCATTAGTGCGATTCCCTTCGGGATAGCTTCGCTTCACGGCTTTTTGACAGCCTCAGCAAAAGCAACTCCACTAAATCAACCGATTGGTAAAGTTCGGGCGATCGCACCCAACACTTTGGGCAATAATCAACCGCTGCAAATTGCTCAAGTTGAGGGATGTCCCAAGGCCGAAATGGTGCAATTTTTCGCAACGCCCAACTTTTCTATATACATTTGCAAAACCCAGGAAGGCGATATTTTTTACCGCGGCCTCAGCAAAATAAATGGCAGCCAAATCAATGTCATGCAAGTAACGACAGGTGACGACGGAACTTATGAAGCGACTAACGGCAATATTATCTATTCGATTAACCCGGAACGCCTACAAGTCCGGCAAAATGGTAAGGTAATCTTGACCGAAGCTGTCATCAAGTAACACTAACTGTTATTTAATGATAAATTCACTAAATTTAGGGTGTATTTTATTTAAGTTAAAAATTCAAGAGTCGCCAAAACATATTGATTCCTTAATAATCAAAGAGAATCAGTGGTAAGCTAATCCGCCTTTAAATTGCATGGTCAAATAAATTTTCACTCTTGTGGGGTGGGCATCCTGCCCGCCCTCAAAATACAATTTAAATGCACAACAGCTTAACGCTTATAAAATAGACTAACTTTTGTTTAAATACCTCTGAATGAGGACGATCGCCACAATATCGTCCACTGGTCTCGGCGGCGTCCGCATTCCCTTCGGAATCAAGCGGTCGAGTCCCGTCGGAGGGTACATTTGCCAGTAGCGTTCCTTCGCTTCTAAACTGCTGTACCTCTCGTCCACCTGAACAATTTTGAGCGCAGGCGACAAACTCTGCGTCAGTTTTTGTTTCCAACTCTTAGAAGTCGTTTGATCTCCGAGCACCAATAACTCAATGGGAAACTGTTCGCACAAAGATTGAATAGTAGATATCGCTGCTTCCGACAGCACAACTTGATGGTAGCAGACTTTCTTATCTGTACCCATTACAGCTATGCCACATTTGTCTTTACCTGGATCGAAACCTAAAATCATAGCCAGTTACCCATTATTAATTACCAAATTTATTTTTGATTTTCAAATTTCCTGGGCCTTGTTTTTGTTGTCCGGTGCGGAAAACAACGGCTCCGTTTTCAAGCGCCACTAAATCTATTTTAAGCGGGCCGGCGATGTAAGTGACATCTGCTGCGATCGCCTGAACGTCCAGGGGTTTCTCGTACTGCTGCAACCGCTCGATAAAACCAGCTAAAGTTTCAACCCGATTGTCGGCCACTTGGACTCTACCGCCGACAACACCGATCAGGCGAGCGCGAAATTGACAAGCTTCTATCAATTGCAGCAACTGCTGTCGCACCTGTTCGTCGGTCAAAGTCACCGGATCGACAGCAACCCCTGCAATCACATCTCCAGCGCGGAAAACCACTCGATTGATTTCTGCTTCTGCAAATACCTTAATTACCTTTTCTTCCCGCAGGTAATTAGCGCCGGCGACAATCCGCACCACGTAATCTTGACCGTCTTTAACCTGACTAATTAGTTGATCGATTTCGGCTTTAGTAATTTGAATAACCTGGTCTCTAACCTTCCTATTTTCCGGCTGCATCAGTCCGACGGTGGTTTTATTTGCTTCTTGCAAGAGTCGATCGATCGCGCGACTTGCCATACCGGGTTCGACAATGCGAACCACGCCAGCAGCTAAAATTTGACCGCGCCTGATGGCAACTGTACCCTCGCGGATTGCCTGAAAATCGCGTTCCAAAACTTGCACTTGCTGCTGCAATAAAGTTTGTTGCTGTTCGAGTTGAGATTGTTGCTGTGCCAAGGTTTCTAAGAGTGCTTCCCTCTCGGCAATTACTTTGTCGCGCTCGACAATAGTTTGATCGCGCTCGGCGAGATTTTGCATCCGCTGGGCAATTTCTTTGTCTCGCTGGGCAATTAGCTCGTTGCGATCGACAATTTCCTTGTCCCGCTGGGCAATTTCTGCGTCTCGCTTGGCAATTTCTGCGTCTCGCTTGGCAATTTGAGTTTTTACCTGCTCGATTAACTCTTGGCGTTCCTCTTGCAGTTGGGCGATTTCCGCTCCTAAAGTCGTTTTTTGAGCAGAAACTGTTTTCAATTGGTTCTCGGTGCGATCGAGCTGAGCTTGTGTATTCGAGCGAGCGGTTTGAACCAGTTTCAATTGTTCTTCGGTGCGGGATTTAGCCGCTTCCACACTGCTGAGCTGTGCTTCTGTCTTAGATTTAGCCGCTTCTACCTGAGTTAACTGCTGTTCAGTTTTAGACTTGGCTGCTTGCACGCTGTTGAGCTGGGCCCGCAGCGAGTTTAATTTTGTTTGCGTCCGAGCTTGCTCGGCATTAGCGGCTTGGAGGGATTGATTAATTTGCTCTAAATTGGCTCTAGCTTGCGCTTGAGCGGCTCTGGCTTGACTTAATTCAGTTTCAACTCGATTTTTTTCTTGAGTGGCCTGGTTGATTTCTCGACGGGCGTTGTTGAGCCTTTTTTGAATCTCGTCTATTCTAAAAACCCCCGTTCGCAGTGGCTTGCTAGTCGCAAACAAAATGCCCAGAGTCAGTGCTGACAAGATGCTGCCAGCCATCACTGTCACAACAACAGCAGTATCGCGGGGGCGAAGTTTGAATAAGCTCAACCTTGCCTTGCCGACTTTCGTCCCAAGGCGATCGCTGACAGTGGCGATCACACCCCCCAACACTAAAATTACAAATACCAGGATGTATCCAGCAGTCATTCCGATTTTAGATTTTGGATTTTGGATTTTGGATTTTAGATTCAATCCAAAATCCAAAATCCAAAATCCTATACTTTCTCGGCATCAAGTGAATTGCTGGCTTAAAGCCACCGGGTTGTGGACTGTGATCTTTTTCTTGTGGATCGAGATCATGGTTTCTTGTCTGAGATCCCCGAGTAAACGAGTCACAGTTACCCGTGTCGAGCCGATCGCTTCGGCGATCGCCTGGTGGGACAGCTTCAAATCTATCGTAATCCCCTCTGTACCGGGCACGCCAAAATCCCGGCACAGAATCAGCAAAAAGCTGACGAGTCTCGAACCCATATCTCGGTGGGCCAACGTTTCGATCATCATCTCGGTTTGCAAAATCCGAGACGACAGTCCCCGCAGCATCACCATAGATAGTTCCGGGTCTTCCTTGAGGGCTTTCTCGACTTGTTCGATCGGCAGCGAGATCAACTCTACCGGCGTAAAGGCCACCGCGTGGTAAAACCTGTCCGATCGGTGTCCCGTAATCAGAGACAGCACCCCAAATACGCTATTTTCGCGCAGGAGGGCGACTGTAATTTCTTCTCCTGCTTCGTACACCCTGGAGAGCTTCACAGCACCTCTAATGAGAACGTAGACGCGCTCAGCCGGGTCTCCAGGGAAAAAAATTGTCTTGCCCCGTTCAAAGGTTTCCACAATGGGTGGAAACGCCCCGCCGCTGATTTGGCGGAACACGGCTGCTAGCGGTCTATCATGCGTCACGACTAGATCCTTTGTACTAATCAATACTTTATAACTTGCCGATTAACCTTATTGAGTAAAATATAGTGCCCAACCTCCAATATCCAAGGATTCGGTTACTTCCATCTAATGTTAAGGTAAACACGCACTGTATGATTAAATCTAGCCCTTCTCTTAACTTTTTCAATTCCGCCCCCATGTAGCTCCACAGCAAAATTAATATCAATTGTGTCTCAATTGTGTCTCAATCAGTTAAAGCTGAATCAGTTGTGTCTAAACTGCCGGGGTTGTCGCAGAGAGCCAATGAGAACGGTGCTAGTTGCTTCTAAAAAAAATACAGATGATAGATTTGACCGGAAAAAATGCTCTTGTTACGGGCATTGCCAACAATCGCTCGATCGCCTGGGGCATCGCTCAGCAGCTCCACAAAGCTGGGGCCAACCTCGGCATAACTTATTTGAAGGACGAGAAAGGCAAGCACGAGCGCAAAGTCGCTGAACTGGTGGAACCGCTCAATCCCAGTCTGTATTTGCCCTGCAATGTCCAAGACGAGAGCGAAATTGAGTCTACTTTTCAAACGATCGCCGACAAGTGGGGCAAGTTAGATGTCCTGATCCACTGTCTGGCTTTTGCCGGCAAGGACGAGTTGTCGGGAGATTTCACCAACACTTCGCGCCAAGGTTTCTCCAATGCTTTGGATATTAGCGCTTACTCGCTGGTGCGGCTTTGTGCTGCTGCTAAACCGCTGATGGCCGAGGGCGGCAGTATTGTGACCCTGACTTATTTGGGCGGCGTCCGGGTAGTTCCTAACTATAATGTGATGGGAATTGCTAAGGCGGCTTTGGAAATGAATGTTCGCTATCTGGCTGCTGAACTGGGCCCGTTAAATATTCGGGTAAATGCGATTTCTTCTGGCCCGATTCGGACTCTGGCTTCGTCAGCAGTTGGCGGTATTCTGGACATGATCCACCACGTTGAGGAAGTGGCGCCACTGCGGCGGACGGTGACTCAGCAGGAAGTGGGAAATGCTGCGGCTTTTCTGTGCAGCAATCTCGCTAGCGGGATTACGGGTCAAGTTTTGTATGTCGATGCCGGTTACGAAATCATGGGAATGTAACAGTTGTCGAAAATTTTGAGTTAAGCTGTCGCGCATTTAAATTATATGTTAGAGGCGGGCGGGACGCCCACCCCACAAAAGTTTGATTGTTTTTTGACATACAATTTAAATGGCGCAACAGCTTATGTAGGGGCGGGTTGAGACAATAAACTTTAACTTTAACAAGTAAGTTTTATGTAAAAGCCGCCCCTTTGGAGAGTTTTGAGTTTTGCATAATTCTCTTAACTAAATACTTGAGAATCAGCGCCGATCAAGCTGTAATCTTCAATTACTAATTATCAATAACTAATGAATGACCAATTGCGAATTATGGAGATAATCGATCGCCCTTCTGTTCCTCCTGCAAGTTCAGTTCAACCAGCTAGGGCGGCCTTGGTGAAACGCACGACACTGGAAACGGATGTCACGGCCAGCCTCAATCTCGACGGTGTGGGAACTTGCAAGGCGTCTACGGGAATTCCGTTTTTAGACCATATGTTGCACCAGATTGCTTCTCACGGATTGATCGATTTGGACGTGCAGGCGATCGGTGATTTGGAGATTGACGACCACCACACGAACGAAGATGTGGGAATTACCTTGGGCCAAGCCCTAGCAAAAGCTGTCGGGGATCGATCGGGCATTTCTCGCTTCGGACATTTCATCGCACCTTTGGATGAAGCTTTAATTGAAGTAGTGCTAGATTTTTCGGGACGGCCTCACTTAAGTTACAGCTTGGAAATTCCCAACCAGCGGATCGGCACTTACGATACTGAATTAGTGAGAGAGTTTTTTTCGGCTGTGGTCAACCACACTCAAATGACACTGCACATTCGACAGTTGCAGGGCGGAAATTCTCATCACATTGTGGAAGCGGCGTTTAAGGCATTTGCGCGAGCTCTGCGGATGGCCGTAGAAATCGACCCCCGGCGCGCCAGTCGGATTCCGAGTTCTAAAGGAGTTTTGTAGTAGGGGGTTTGTAGTAGCGTTTGGGCGCTACTACGAACCTGTAAATCAAAATATATCTGCTATATAGTTAAAAACACCTTGACTTCCCTCGCCGTACTTTCCGATAAATTCAGCGATTAGTCGATCGCTACACCTTTCTATAGCTTCATCAATAGAACTTTGTGCTAAAACTTGACGAGCCGACTGACGCAAAACTTCAAACAGATTCACAGTATAGCGAGTATCTTCACTGACAAAATCCCACAGTTCTCGACCGATTAAAGTGATCATTTCCGAATTCAGCAAAATTTGCTTCAGCAAACCAAGTGTTACAGTTTTATTAGTTCTTTTGCCGTAAGCTATACCAATATAAGCGCGATCGCCCTCCTGAATTTTTTCCTCAATTTTGGCAGCCCAATATACTATCTGGTCTTTATCCATATCATTCGGGCCGCTTTTTACCTGTATCCAGCATTTCTCGCCATCACTGGTAGTTTTAATTGCGTCCCATCCTGACTTGCCCGGTGGGCTTTCTGCACTTTCAGAGCAAGATATCAATAGTTTTTGGATAAAAAATCCCATGGAAGTGACAATAGACCTAGTAGCACTCATATAAACATTAAGCCTGACAACTTCTTCAGGAGTGTCCAGATTTAACGCCCTAATTAAAAATGGGTTGGGATGAATTTTCCCTAAAGTCAGATTTTCAACCATAACTAGCTGTCGCCCAGTAAAATCTCGACAAATACTGGCTAAAAAATTTTCAGCGATAGTAAGTTGCAGCGACAGCTTGCCTGAAGATATAAATCCTAAAATCCGTTCAATCTCATCGGGAGTAAATCTGAGCGCTCTTTTGCCCGATATGCTGCTGATGCCGTTTCTGAGTGTTGCGGCTTGTAAGTTAAAAAATTCTTCTAACTCCGCAAAGTGACTGGCGAAAGATCGAGACTTGCTCGCAGGGAGTCCTACTTCTTTTTCTAAAACAAAGGCTAATAATTCATGAAGTTGCTCTGACACTTTTATTTCTCCTAAACTAGGTTGAAAATATTAGTTAACTAAAAAGAGAAAGCTGTTGAATCATTTCTAGCCCTTGGACTCGATTGCCTTTAATTTTTTGGCAAAGGTACTTACCTATCGCCTCTCCTAATAATACGGGAACGGCATTCCCAATTTGCCGATATTTAGAAGCAGTTGATCCATAAAAAACCCAGTCGTCTGGAAACGTCTGAATTCGCGCGCACTCCCTTACACTCAAAGGCCGCAATTCATCGGGATGACACATATCTGTAGCCTTTTGATGGGGACTCGTTGTGACAGTAGGCGACGGTTTATCCCATGCCAAGCGCCGATAAAAACCAACTTTACCGCCTTCAGATTTATAAGCTCCTCCCATTGCTTCTTGCTGTAATTCGCTGGGTAAATGCCTCCAGTTTTGACCTGCTGTTAACAAACGCAGATACTTGAGGCGATTTTCTGAATAAGGGACAAATTCTGGCTGAGAATCTACTAAATCCTTTAATCCCTCTCTAAGGGTCAGCCATTTTGGTTGTTTTCCAGTACCTTTCTGGTTATGATTTGGCAGCGGCAAAGTAACTGAATCATCACCTTTATAACCAATAAAAATTACTCTTTCTCTAACTTGAGGAACGCCGTAATCCGCAGTATTGAGCAAATCATAAACAACTTCATAACCAATGCGTTTCATCTCTGCCAAAATCACTTGTAAAGCTGCACCTGGCATTTCATCAGGTTCTAATTGTGGGAAACCTAAACCTCTGCGAGCGTGAGGTCGGTGTCGAATCGGAGCTGACAGCAACCCCTTAACATTTTCCATGATAAAAAAGCGCGGTTTGATTTCGTCAACAATGCGTATGAAATCCATAAATAAGCTGCCGCGCGGATCGCCTACAGACCCGCGTTTTCCGGCTGTGCTGAAGGATTGGCACGGCGGGCCACCAGTCACTAAATCTACTTGATCAGCACGCAAAGGTCTATCTAAACCTAAGATTTGTCCGCCTTCTTCTAATAGAGTTTTGGCGCTGACTTCGCAAATATCTCTCGGTACAGCACATGGAGATAAATGAGGACGATTTAGACAGATAGTTTTGGTAGCATCAGGTTCTATTTCTACTAAACTTACTGTCTGAATTCCTGCTTTTTCTAGACCCAAATCTAAACCGTATGCTCCAGCAAAGAGGCTAATAGTTATCGGTTTGTTGTTAATCACAGGTTTTTGCCTCAAGACTAGATATTGCTGGAATGAAAATTGTACTTTACTAAAATCCAAATGCAAGAGCATCCAGCATATAATTACGCTTCTCCCGCCCAATTTCTTGATATATATCCAAAAGTTCTTCGTAGGCAGTCTCTCCCCCTATAATATTCCAAAACTCATGTCCCATAATTACAGCTTGTTCAAAAGGCGTATACTTCCTTGCCACTGACCATTTATAGTCTGAACGATTTGGCCCGTAAGGATTGTAAGCCATAGCATAATAAGATTGAGCCGCAGGGCGAGACTGGCCGCACAGTAAATGATATCTTAGCAGGCGTTGAATTACCTCCAAACATTGCCCTTTGTTGGGTTTCGCTCCTTTAATTTCAAAGAAAAATTTCCTCCCGTCATGGGATAGCACGTACAAATCTGCTTTGACCGATCGCCTAACTAAATGGTTGGTTTTTTGAGCCTCAAGAACAGCTTGGATCATTTCTTCAAAATCAGGTTTATTTGCATTCTTGTCTGCTGACTGCTCAAATAGCGCTATCTGACGCTCAATTTCATTGATAGCCTCCACGCTAACTTCGCCAGCAATTTCATAGCTTCTGCGTGCTTCTTGGTGATGTTCCAAGGCAATAAGCTTCGCACATTCTTCATAGGTTGTACCCAAGCGGTTGCTGAAACCTCTTTCAAACTCGTTAATTCGGATCAACTCTGACGGGACGATCGCAGTTTGTAATAGTTCCGATTGTTCTGTAGAGGATGGGGAAGATAAATGTGTTGCTGGAATATCAAGTTTGGGTATTAGCCGTCCTCTGTATTCATTGACAAGATTTTCGATGAAAACTTCTAAGTATGCTTTGATTATGACGCGGGTAGTTGAGCTAATGGCTGACATTATTTACGGCAAAAATTTTGTTGACTAGACTTGTGACAAAAGTGGAATAGGTTTGTAGTAAGGACTTTAGTCCTTAGTGATGACTTGGCAAAGAAAGGACTGGAGTCCTTACTACAAACAAGTTAATCAAGACTTTTACTAAACAGCCACCCGCAATCTATCCAAACTTCGTCAAGAATCGGAAAGCATCGAGTACGTGACTCGCGCAAACGTAAGGGGAAGTATTGTAAAATGCTTGCCAAGCCGCCGCTTTATCTTCGTCGTATTTATCGGATCTTTTCGGGTATTTTCCTTGCCAATTCAGCCGCACTGCGTGACCGACTAATACATCTAAAACGATGTATTCTTCTACTTGCAATTCTGGGTTGCGCTGGGCGATCGCAGCCAACTCCATCAGCGCCTCAATATTGACTTGTCGGTATTCGGGCGCCACAATTTTATTCAGTAAATGCTCAATTTGTAGCGCGAAATTCTTTTCCCCGGGCGTCATTTCCGATAAAATGATATGGCTATCTAACCGATTTCTGCGCTCTAATTTGTCGCCAATTATCAAGCCTTTGCAGTGCCGCAGCAGTCCCCAAACATTCGGATAAAAATCCTTCGGTACGCGATTAACTCCCCCTTCCATCTGCCGCTTCCGGCGCCATCCTCCCGCAGGCATTGTTGGTTCTTCGGAAACTGGCGCTACTACCCATTCAATATCTTTTTCCGCCTGTTTGACGCGCAAGGATTCTTGCTGTTTGAGGATTTGATTCATTTCCTCGTATTCTGTCAAAACTTGGCGCAGGCGATTTTTGATTTCAAAGGGACTTAGCTGCATTAACTGTTCGTAAGCTTCATTCTGCGTCACTCCCAATTCATGGGCTAATTCGCTAGTCAGCAGCAGAATAAAATAGCTTACTCTCAGTGTCAGTAAGCCTTTAAATAACTGCGGTTCTGCTTTAATTAGGACGCTGAGATAAATGAGAATTTCTTGGGTGAGAACTCGATCGCGAACGTCTTCTCCGCAGAATTGGCGAATTTTGTCCATCACTTCGGTGTAGGAACCGGGGCGCGAAATCACCGAATCTTCGCTGTAGGCTTTCCCCACAGCAATCTGCTTTTGTCGCACCAAAATGTCTGTCACCGCATCTGACAAGCTAATATCAACCTTGTCCAGCAAACCGGCGGCATGGCGGATGACTGCCCATTGGATTTTTGATTGCGAACTTTCTCCAGCTTTTGTATAAACTTCGTTGAGCAAATCCACAACTTGTACAGTGGCTTCTGCACCCCCAAATCCTGTATCAAAATTTAGTCCTTTGAGGCGAACTAGCGTGTGTAGCAACTCAATTTGTTCGTACAAATTTTCGGAATCGCGCAGGCTGGTCAGCAATAAATGACTATTAGTTTCCAGCTCTAATTTAAATTCTTGCGTGTGACCCAAAGACCAAGTTTTTTCAGGATTGTAAGCCAGATAGCTGCGCGTTTCTACTGCACCTGTCACCGGAGATTCGGTAAATTCAAAATCGTGCATCAAATCAATTCTCTCCGTCCCAGCAGTCAGCATTAACTGCTTAAGATTTCCGAGCTTAACGGGCGTGTTGTTACAGTGTCCATCTCGGAATTCCTTCATTAATTCTAACAATGCTTCCCGACCGGTTTCCAGCATCGTGTGAGTCAGCATCAGCGTTACCGTAGGGCGTCCCAACTGATACCAGTGGCGGTGAATGTGAGCTATTTCGCTCTTGATTTGAGCTACTAAAAAATGGTAATCTAAAGTTAAGTAAAACTCTTGTCTGTTCAAAAAGGAGGGGAGAAATACGATCGCCTCTTCGCGAATTTTAAACACCCGAGAAGTTGTTAAACTCCGCAGACGGCGCACGGGGCGGCCGGTTAAACCTAATGGGTCGTTGCGTCCAATTTGGGTGTAAATAGCTGATAATTCTTTAGTCTTGCGGACTTGAATAGGTTCGACCTGTTTTGGGGTTTGCGCGGCAATGCCGTTAGCGGCTAATTCTGCTTGCAAATCTTCGTCTTCAGCTAACAGTGCAATTTGCACTAAGGGTTCTCTGTGCTGGCCGACTGACAGGTGCCTTCCCAGCGGGTCGATGTCGCCAACTGCGATTAATCCTTCATTTAGCAATTGACCGAGAAAATACAAACTTTGCGCCCAAACTAGGGGAATATTTTCATTCGGTAAGCGCTGCTGGCTGCTGGGATTTAGCTTTTCTGCTTCTATATTTTCGGCGGGTACGTAATACAATTCGGGTAGCAGCGGCAAACCCGATCGATCGACTGCTAGAAATTCCAAACGCTGTTGGTACTCTTGCACTTGGGCTTGATTTCCCTGAAATATGCCGTCCAAGAATAAATAAGTGAAAAATAGCGGCCACTCGCATTCAATGTGCTCGAACTGCCTTAATTCTGTGGGTTCGTAGTGCAGGCGATCGGCATCTTCCAAAACTGTTTGGTGTCCGTCCCGCAGAAACCGCTTGCAGCCGTAATTTCCTTGCAATTTGTCAATAATCTTATTCCGAGTCCGTTCTATTAATTCTCGGTCTTCAACAGCAAAAGCCGGAAAACTAATCACGCTCAATAAAGCGGCATCTACTTCTTTTGAACTAGATTCGCGAGGCAAAAGCGATTCCAAAGTTACGCGACTTCTGGCAATTTCGTCTGGCAAAACGTGAATCACCGATGCTTGAGAGCCTTTAATCCCGAACAAATCCAACCCATTTATTGCTTCCAGCGCTGCTTTTGCCATGCCAACTGAACTGGCGTTCAATTCTGCATTGCCGCGATTGATTTTATGACCTCTTTCCCAAATTCCGTAATCCGGCGTGCGGTAGGCTCTACCGATGTAGTAAACTAAATTTTGCACGAAATTGACTTCATCAATTGTAAAAATTACGTGCAGCCCGGAAGCCGTCATTTGAGCAAGAATTAATAAGAATATAGATGTAGCGTCTAACTGTAAATGGCCCCACTCGTCATCACCGACAACAATACTTCCAGTTTGAGTATTGTATTTAGCGTGCAGGGCATCTAGGGGCGACTGAGTATTTTTAAAATGTTCTACTTTGCTCGATTGCTGCATCATCGCAAACAGCAATCCGCGCATCAGTTTGACTGTGCTGTGTTCGAGTTCAAATGTCCTGCCCTGATCGCCATCAATTTTGCGGTAAGCTAAACCCAAACCCCAAACTGCGAGAATGCTGTACACGTTGTCGCGCACCCAGGCATCAGTGTAGTCGCCGTGGGCGTTAACGGCGGTACTCGCCGGCAGCAAACCGGTAATTGGGTTCTGGCGCTTGAGGATGACGGTTTTGATTTGCTGGTAGTAATAATCTAACCGGGTTTGCCGCTGAGTTGTTGCGATCGCCATTTCGTTTTCCTTGTTTTTCCTGATGGGAGCCGAATTGCGGTGAATAGACTTTTAAATATATCAGAGTTTAGATTATTTCTCAAGTTATCCAAACACAAAAAGGTAATTGCCATGTCTACCCGTAACAACAATAACAACAGCGTTCCTTTCGTAAAAATTGTCTACTCTACAGTCAAAATTAATGGTAAAATTGACCTGGTACCGATGGAATGGTACGCAGACGGTTCTGTCAAAAAAATCGAACACTAATGCTCGATCGCACTTTGCAGCTTAACTCTAATGGACTGGCGCGTCGCGTACAAAAACCCGGTTTCTGGGTCACGGAATGATGACTTAACAGAATCTTTGTGGCACCAACCGGGTTTTTTGCGTCCAAAAGTGGTCTAGCATCGATCGCCAATCTAAGCTAATTTAAATAACTAGGTGTGTAGGAATCTCAAAGAAAAAAATATGGATCGATCGCAGCCGCAATTTTCAGTGCTGGGACTACCAGTTCACATATTAGATGATTATGCAGGTTGGCTGATGCAGCGCCTGCATCAAGGGTTAGGAAGTCACGTCGTGACGCTGAATGCTGAAATGGCGATGCAAGCCGAGCAAAATCAGGCTTTAGCAGATGTAATCCGCAAAGCGGAACTGGTGATACCCGACGGTTCGGGAGTGGTGCTGTACTTGCGGATGCGTGGCAAACCGGCGCAGCGCTATCCGGGGATTGAATTAGCAGAATCACTGCTGCAACAAGCCGGAAAATTGCCGGATTCGGAACCACTATTTTTCTATGGAGGTTCCCCCGGAGTAGCCGCTGCTGCGGCCCAAACTTGGCAGCAAAAGGTTAACGGATTGTCGATTGCTTCTCAACACGGTTATCTTTCCGCAGATGAAGAGAAAGACTTCCGTGAAAGCCTCAAAAAAATGCAGCCCAAACTGATTTTTGTAGGCTTGGGAGTGCCACGCCAAGAATTTTGGATTGCCGAACACCGACACCTTTGCCCTCAGTCAATTTGGGTGGGAGTAGGCGGCAGTTTCGATATTTGGGCGGGAACAAAAACCCGCGCGCCGGCTTGGTTTTGCGACAATCATTTAGAATGGCTGTATCGGCTTTATCAAGAACCTTGGCGGTGGCGGAGGATGTTAGCTTTGCCACAATTTGCCTTGAAAGCTTTGGGGGATTTTCGAGCTTAAATTAATTATTTTCAAAGCGCGAAGGAAGAACTGCATCTTCTTCTTTCTCCTCCTTCGCGTGCTTAGCGCCTTCGCGGTTCATTTAATCTTACCATTTATTTATTTATATTAGGCATTGTACAAAAAAAATTGATTGTAATAAAAAAATCGCCCTTTTTTTTCGGATTAAATGCTTGACTTTGAGCAGTCAATTATGTATTATTTAATAATGGGAGTGGTGGTAAAAATAATATTTTTGCCACCACTCCCATTATCTAAAATATACCACAAAAAATCCACCAAAGTCAATAAGTAATCCTTTCTTTTTTAGGGCAGAGTTGGGTGGGGGCGGGTTTATTCAAATGGTTGGTACTTGTTAGATATTATTGGTGAACCCCCCCTACAGGTTAATCCAGAATGGTGCAATATCTCAGCCGAACTTTTTTCGACCCTAGCTACACAATGTAAGGAGAATCGATCGCCTTTGCCCGATTAATCGCCACCAAAGTCTGGTAAATCAAAGCCGAAATCTCAGCGCGGGTAATATCCCGCTGCGGCGAAAGCCAATCGCGGGAAGGATAATTAACCACAATCTTCAAAGCAGTTGCTGTGGCGATCGCACTTAAAGCATAATTAGGAATTTGAGAACGATCGTTGTAAACTTTCAAAGAATCAGGATTGCCACCCTTCAGTTGCAAACCGTTAACCAAAGACACGATCGCGTCAGCCTTAGTCAAATTCTGATTCGGGCCGAACTTAAACCCCGGAAACCCCGCCAAAAACCCCCCCGATTTGCCCGTTCGATCGCACTTCTCGCCCAAAAAGTAGCAGAAACATCAATAAAATTTGTAGCCGGCACCCTCGGAATCGGACTAAACGCACTCACCAACAGCGCCGCATATTGAGCACGATTTAAACTCTCATCAGGCCTAAAAGAACCGTCAGGAAAACCGCTAACTATATTCGCCGCAGCCAAAGCTTCAATAAATTTCTGTGCCCAATGTCCAGAAATATCGCTGAACACCGCACCCCCGATATTCGGATTGCCGCCGCCCTTTCTTACCGCAGCTTGCACAGCTTTCAAAGCATTCACTTTCCCGTAACCAAACCAATCGCTGCGGCCGTTGTTAGGATCGTAATTTCCCAGGCGATTGCCCAACTGGGGATCGGGATCGAGATCGACAATTTTCTCAGCAGTTTGTTCGAGAATTCCCCGCACTTCCCGCGCCGTCAAACGGGGGTTAGCCGAAAGTACCAACCCTGCAACCCCAGCGACTACTGGAGTGGCGCTGGAAGTACCGCCAAAAGTATCAGTATAGTCCCCCCAGTCGTAGCCCCGATCGCCCACTCGATCGGCAGTAAACACCCCCAAACCGGGCAAATACTGCGTCACCTCCGGCGGCGTGCTGATAAATCCGGTTTCGGGCAACCAAGTTCCCGGCGGTGCGTTGTTGCTGGGGGCGCAAACCGAGATGCTGCTGCCCCAATTGCTGTAGGCTGCTTTTTTGTTGAGGGAAGTGGAAGCGCTGACGGCAATTACGTCGGGGTGAACGGCAAATCCGTTTAGCCATCTAGTTTGACCCTCCACGACGTTGTTGGGCCAGCCTTTCTCGTTAACAGTACCGTTGACTGGGCGGTTGGCATTCCCCGCAGCGAACAGAATAACGCAGCCTCTGCCGCCCCGCCCTTGGGTTGCTGCTTTGGTGATAACGGCACTCTGCCGCAGGGAAAGGGGATAGTAAACTGCAGCAGGCCCCCAACTGCAAGAAATGACGGCGGCACCTTTTTCTATCGCCCAATTAAATATTTTTTCGACAGAATTGTCATCAAGAAAACCACTGGCGCGGATCGGCATCAGGGCGCATCCGGGGGCGACGCCGACAATGCCTTTGCCGTTTTCTTCAGCAATGGCGACGCCGGCACAACTTGTGCCGTGGTTGTCTGAGTCGGCGACTGGCATCGGGGAGGTATCGCCCTCTTTGAAATCGATGGGTGAGACAATTTTGCCTTGGCCTTGAAAATCTGGGTGGGTGAGATCAACTGAATCGTCGGCGATTGCAATTACGATCGATCGAACTCCACGAGTCATGTCCCAAGCTGGTTCGGCATAAATTTGAGCACCGCCGACAAGTTGGTTGCCGCCTTTGTTATTGAGATACCACTGTTTGGGATAAAGCGGATCGCGGGGCGTGTAATGCTGCTGCGTCTCTACTAAAATGTTGGGTTCCGCTACGAGAACTTCTGGATATCTTGTCAAGCGGTTGGCAATTTTGACAGGGTTTTCTGTTGCTTGTTTTGTGACTTCGCAGACGAAAGTGTTGGGGATTCCTTCTACTGGCCGGACTATTTTTAAAGCTGCTGCATTGGCGATCGCCTTTCGCGATTGTTCGTCTACTTGTTCGCCAAATTGAATCGTAATTTGGTCGGTTAAATAAAAGAATGTACTCGGATTGTTCGCGGGGCAATAGACGTGGCTGGCAAAAGCTACGGCATCGCTGGCGCGGGCTGCTTGCATTGCTGCTTCTAGGCTAGAGGGCGCAACGAGATATTCATCGAGATTGCTTTGGCCGACGCTACGGTTGAGTTTTGCCCCAGTTGTGGCAGCCCAATCGTTTGAGGCTGATGCTGTTGATGAGGGGCGGACTGTAAAGCGATCGTCAGCTTTTGACAGCAGCAATTCATCGCCGCCGCGTTGTAAAATTACTGCCAGACTTTCATCGGGGACTCCAATTCCTTGATAATTTTGGAGAGTCTCGGAGGTCGGTTTGCTTGGTTGTACCATCAGAAATGTTCCTGTGTGACTTTGATGTCTATTTATCAAACATATTTATAAGCCGTCAGGGATGTTTTTACCATGAGGGGTTTGAAACTGTAACTAACAGCGGTAGTTTTTCCATCAGTCCGCGTCGGACTTAGTTTGTGCGATCGCGTTGCTAGCGGTTTCAACCGCCGAGTCTTTTTCGATATCAGCGAGTTTTTCAGATAAACACGCTCAAATAAACACGCTAGGATTAACATTAAAAAATTCTCCCAGCGCCTTAGCTTGCGCCTTGCTAATCGCCCGTTTCCCATTAACCACCTCAGAAACTACTCCTTTGGAACCAATCACGCCCACTAAATCGGCTTGTTTGAGTTCGCGAACTTCCATGAGATGCAATAGAACATCCTGGGGAGTCGCTTCTGGAATTGGGTAATACTTGGCTTCGTATTCTTCGATCAACAGAGCCCAGAGGCTCAGTAAAGTTTCTTCTTCTAATGTTAATTCTTCCTGAGACATCAGAGCTTCTACTTCTGCGAGGGCAATATCGTAATCTTCTTCGTTCAGGATGGGCTTAGGCTGCGATTTCGCCAGTAGTTGACCGTAAGCTGTTTTCTCAATTGTTATATTCATGGTTCATTCCATTGTTTAATTAGACATGGTTCTAAACTAGAAGGTGGGTGTTTGTTTCTCGATCTCCTGCTTTTGACGATTGGTGTAAATGTTTTTGATTTGTTAAATCAATCCGGTAATCTGTATTGATTCCCGATATGCTTATGTAGAATTTAACTTATTTTCATTTTGACTTCATCTTCATTGTCCCAGTTGATTTTGCTATATTCGGCATGAGTTAAGAACTGCTTAAAATATATAATTTTGCTTTTGTATTTAACTTGTACAATTAATCGATACTGATTGCCTTTAATATTAAAGATTGTATATCCACAGACTTGATCGACCGATCGCGAATATCCGTTTCGCACATCTTCTAGGGATTGCCAATCGTTGTCTTGGATTAGCTGGTACCAGGATTCGATCGCACTCTGGGCATCCGGGTAGGGTTCGATCGCACTCAGAAGATTTTTCTTAGAAATCAGTCTCATAGATCGTTTCTCAACTACTATTGTATCTTCTCATTTTGAGAACATCCTGTCAAGTCTCTACTTGAATTTTTCCTCAAGAGCCTTTTGCCCGATCGAACCCTTTGACATTTCAACAAATTTGGTTTACACTTAGCCGGTTGCGATCGCCAATGGTAAGATCGGCTCAAGCTAAATATTTTTTTAAAGCGCTGAGGCGCAAAGTAATTTCATGGTATACTCTGGAACTGTTTGCTGGCTTCGCTCCACTGCCCGGATTACGATCGGGGCGATCGCAGCTTTTACCCTGTTGCAACCGCTCCAAGTCGAAGCACAACAACCTTCTGGGCCAGAGAACCAACCGCAAGTCGAACCCGCCGACGACCCCACAGACCCCAACAATCTTCGCCCTCTGACGCAAGACAGCAGCTTGCTGAGCGTCCCAGGAGGCCAGCGTTTGATGACAGAAGCCAGCAGTGCTATTTCCAATCAGAATTACGTACTCGCTACTCAAAAACTCCAAGAATCCCGCCAAATTTTCAATCAACTGTCCAACTTCTATCAACAACTGGGGAGCAGTTTTGCCGGAATTGACATCCGCTTGGCCGAAAGCAACCGCACCAAAGCTGTAGAAACAGCCCAAATGCGCGACGAAGCTACCTACCGGCTGGCGTTGGTACACCGGGCGCAAAATAAACCGGAACTGGCGGTGCCCCTGCTGATTCAGATTATTCGATCGCAGCAGCCAACTCGCGACTTGGGCAAGAAAGCTTACCAGCAGTTACTGGAATTGGGTTTTGTGGATTCGCCCTTTCCCCGGCCGGCCAGCGCTCAACCGAGCTCATCGACAAAATAGTTCCACTAAAATCTAAATTACAGCCGTTTATCAGAGAAACCAATGGTTACACCGTCTCAAGTAGCAGAAATGATTAAGGCAGGGTTGCCCGACGCTAAAATACAAGTTGACGATTTGACTGGCGGCGGCGACCACTACCAGGCAAGAGTAGTCTCTGCCGCTTTTGAAGGAAAAAGCCGAGTACAGCAGCACCAACTGGTCTACGGCGCTCTCAAACAGGCAATGGCTAGTGAAGCCATCCACGCTTTGGGCTTGGAAACCTTAACTCCCGCAGAATGGGAAGCTAAGAATCAAGTTGCTTAATTGTTGAGTTGCAAGTGCATATCACAAGTTTGTGCAGGTGTCAATAGTTGCTTGAAATACAACTGCTCCACTTACACACAAAAACCCCAAAAATCCGGTTTTTTAACTGGAATCTCTAGCTGTAACGAAAGATTTTCGTAAAAAACGCGGTTTCTGCGTCAGTCAACGTTTAAAAATTTTCAAACAATATTAGGAGCTACCATGAGTAATGCAGCACATGAAAGAATTGACGAGTTAGTTAAGCAAAACAAAATCATGGTGTTTATGAAGGGCAATAAGTTAATGCCCCAGTGCGGTTTCTCTAATACTGTGGTGCAAATTCTCAATACTTTGGGAGTGCCTTACGAAACAGTTGATGTTTTGGCAGACCAGGAAATTCGTCAAGGCGTTAAAGAGTATTCCCAGTGGCCGACAATTCCCCAAGTTTATATCAACGGCGAGTTTATTGGTGGCTCGGATATTATGATCGAGATGTATCAAAAGGGCGAATTGCAAGAAGTTGTAGAAGTGGCTTTGGCTTCTTAAATTAGACAGAAAAAACATATCCCCGACCTCTTTAAGAAGTCGGGGAAATAACAGCAATCGGGTTTTACGTTGAATTAAGTTAATTTACTTAATTACTTGTGTCCAGGCAGAGCCGGGGAAGGCAATGCGGTCGGCTCGGCATCCAATTTTTAGGCTCCGAAAGCGAGGCCGAGCCTCTGGACATCGGTTCCCAGACCGAGCCGGGGAAACCGTTAAAATTGCCAATTGCCAATTGCCAATTGCCAATTCCCAAATCCCAAATCATCAAGGGTTTATCAAACCGAATTTGCTATTTAATAGTAGTCTGATTCAGCCTGTGTCTGTGTCTGTGGCATTACAAAATTGGAGGGGTCGTGAATGTAACGCGCTGCTTCTTCCTCTAGTCTGTGAATCAGATAGGGTTCCAAACTGTTGGAATGTCGCAGGGCTGCTAAATAGCCGTCTAAGTAAAGCCGCAGGTCATCGAAGCGATAACCTCTATTCCACATTTCGACGAGGGCGTCGGTGAGTTTTTGGTAGTGCCGGATTGTTTGGGTGTCTTGTAGCATGGTGTGAGGTTGAAATCCTTTGTGGTTTGTATAATGACGGCGGGATTTAGGAATGGCCTCGATTAATGCTGAGTGGCTCAGCTTAAGGCTATTTCTAAATAAAAGTTTTTACCCTGCTCAACAGGCTACCCTCCATAAAAAATTTCACTCGCTGCAATGCAGTTGCTCGACTCTTTGGCGCGCACCTAGATAATTCGCTGTGCACTTAATTGAGTCGGGATCTTCCTGAATTTGGCGGCCAAAGTGGCTGAGTGTTCCGGCTACCGAGCGAACGGTTGGAGGAATTCTAGTTTCACTTGCGCGATTTGTCAACCTCCGGGGAGTGGGGGCTGGGTCGGGGGGCTCGCTTTTAGCAGGCGGTTGGGGCATGGGATCGATTGGCTTTACACTGTCTTATTTTCATTGTAAGCTCATCGCCAGAATGATTTAACCTTTCTGCAGGCTGACCCTGCCAAATTAACCCAATCTTTAAAATTCCTACCCTAAGTATGTCCGCTGCTTTAAAGGCAGCTCATGCTTGAGTAGCGATGGTTACAAAAGCTTGACAAAAGCTCTGTTAACCTTGTAGCAATTAGTGATATGGGAAGCTCGCCTCTGTGGAATCTGCAAGTATTTCAATTGTTGAAGGGAATCCGCACCTGCGATCGCTCTTGGGCTGGCATCTACAGCAAGTCGGTCACTGGGTGCACCAGTCAGCGGATATCAGTCACGCTAGGGAAATATTTTTCAGCCGTCAGCCAACCCTAGTCATTCTGGATGCCCAATTGCCGGATGGGGACGGTTTGGAATTTTGCAACTGGCTGCAACAGCAGCAGCAGTCGCTGATTTTGATGCTGTCGGCGCGGAATTCGGAATCGGATATTGTTGAAGGTTTAAAGGCGGGGGCAGACGATTACCTGACTAAACCCTTTGGGATGCAAGAATTTATGGCCAGGGTGGAAGCTCTGATGCGCCGCAACCGCACGATGGTACCGCCGGCGACGCTGGAGTGCGGGCTGCTGAAAATTGATTTGGTGCAGCGCCGAGTCAGGTTGTACGAGGAACATATTGAACTCACTCCCCAGGAATTTAGCCTGCTATACGTGCTAGCTCAAGCTGGAGGAGTGCCGCTGTCGCGATCGGATTTGTTGCGGAGGGCGTGGCCCGATGCGATTGATAACCCTCGGACGATCGACACTCACGTACTCTCTCTGCGGAAAAAAATCGAAATCGACCCGCGACAGCCGAGCCTGATTCAAACTGTGCGGAATGTCGGCTACCGACTCAATCTGGAGTTGTTGAATAATGCCAATCAACATTCCCCAGTGCCCAGAGCGGTGCTTTCTTAAACTACGATCTGGCTATAAGTCGGATTTTATTTTGGGAATTGATTGGCGATCGCATCTGTTTTCGCAGCCATAATAAAGTCATTGCGGTGCAGTCCAGAAATCGCATGAGTCCACCAAGTAACGGTAACTTTTCCCCACTCGGTTAACAGTGCGGGGTGATGTCCTTCGGTTTCTGCTGCTTCGCCGACGCTGTTTGTAAAGGCGATCGCACTTTTGAAATCCGGGAATTCGTAGGTGCGTTCTATTTGGGGAATGCCATTTTTTTCGATTAAATTCCAGTCGGGAATTTGAGGTTTTAGCTGGAAAATTTCGTAAGCTGTGACGCGGGGAGAGTTTGCGCGGCAGGCGGCACAGCGTTCTTTTGCTAATTGTTCCATAAATTGCTTGTTAGCGAGAAGATGCTAAAAGATATTATAGACATTTTCTAATCGCAGCAAGTAGCTGGGCGCAACCTAACTAGCAAAAGAGCCAGAGGCGATCGCTGTTTCGCTCAGAAGTTATAACACCCGTTTCATATTATTATAATATGCTAATCTGATTTTGAGGATGGATTTTACTAAACTAAAAGTTTGTTTGTAAAGTTCAATTTACGATCGGCGATCGTCCTTTTTTACCTATACTGATTAAAAGAGCGATCAGACTTTCGAGTTAATATCCTGAGTGGATTTTATTGTGGGGTGTCCCGCCCGCCGATAAGCAACAGACTTTCCGGGCGGTTCCACAAATAATGAATTTTCTTGTCGGTTAGCAACAGGCTTTCGGGCCTGTTCCACAAATAATAAATTTTCTTGTGGAGTGTCCCGCCCGAACAGGCTTTCCGGGCTGTTCCACATTAGATGCACCACACTTTACTCACTTTCTTCTTCAACTTTTTCTACATCAATCGCCGCTTTCATGAAAGGACAATCATTACAAAAATAGAGTTTCGATACTTCCTCGCTGTTTAAAGTTTGTTCTAGATGGCAACGCGACACTTCCTGTTGATTTTTGTCAAAGCAGAGGTGGAAACCTACTAACCCAAAAGTCAACACTATCCCCGCCGAAGAATTGATGGCACCGACTACAGTACCGACAATCGCCTCTCCAATCATCCATTGATGCTGTTTTGATAATCCCATAAACCATTTCCAACTCAACTAAATTGAGTGTGGAATTTCGGGATACCCGAATGCAAAGAATGGCTGGAACTGTGCTAGAATCGGCATTAGGGATATTCGGGACTGTCATTCGGTATCGGGATTCCCGAAACTTTCCCGAAACTTTTTTTAGCAATTTACTTTGGGAATCTATGCCCACGCAGGGAAAAGGCGAAAAGTCTTGGCAGCGAGTCAGTTATTTGGTTGAGGCGCTAATAGATTATGCGTTGAATGATACAAATCGCATCTCTTATCTCCGCGCCGATTGGAAAGGTGACACCACTGAGTTAACCGTCACGGCGACACTGGAAGCCCTGCGCCACTTGCTGAAAGATAGAGGGGGGTTTAAACCAAATAAGACAACATCTGACTCGCAAGTTAGAAAGTACATCGGCGAGGTACTGACTGATTATCTCGAAAAAAAGCTGAAAATTCTAAAGGATAACCGCCCGGAGACGGCAAAGCGGGGTTGTAGCGATTGGAATTTTACTTTGAAGCTGTGGAGTAGAGACAAAACAGAGAATTTGCAAAAGTTGGCAGAAGTGTGGGGCGTTAACGGCGAACCCGGTATCAGTAGTCAGATTAACAGCGGACAAAATACTGACGGCAAAAGCGAGAATGATGATGTGCCGGCAGATGCCCCTCCCGACAAACCAAGGGTAGCTTTCTCTCAACTACCTGACTCTATTCCTGTGTGGAAAGGGCGGGATGAATTGGTGGAAAATTTAACGGCAAAATTAGTACAGAGGCTGCCCGATGGAACTTCGCCGCTGAAAGTATTGGCGATAATCGGGCAAGGGGGTATGGGCAAAACGAGTTTGGCTGTCAAACTTGCAGAAGCATTGGGAGTGAATTGGCAGAAGTCGGTTTTTCAAAAGGGGGAAAGTTGGCCCGGTGGCGATTATGAGTGCGTGATGTATTTCGAGGCAAAGGAGAGAACGAGCTTTGATGACGTGGCGGGATTTCTGTTAAGTGAAGGTTTGGGGATTCAGGCTGCGGAAGTGTTGAAAACTGCCGATGAAAAGATTGCGAAAATTATGGCTGGCTTGCAACAAACTCGCTGTCTTTTGGTACTCGACAACCTGGAATCTATTTTGCATCCTGCTGTTGAGGCGGGAAATCCCGACATTTTGGCTGCGGCGCAGGTACATCGAGCAATTTCACCGGATTGGGGTAAGTTGCTGAATGCTTTGGTTTATCAGCAGCACCAATCGCAAACGATTTTAACCAGCCGGGAAGTGCCTGCGGATTTGGCACATACCCGCTATCCGGGGTTAGCACCGGATTCGGAATTGGTGCATATAGAAGTGTTGGAAGGGGTGGATTTAGCGGCGGGTGTCGAGATTTTGCGGCAGCGAAAGTTGACTGATAAATTAGCTGATTTGCAGTGGATATCTCAGCAAGTTCAAGGTCATGTTTTTTTATTAACTCAATTGGCGGCTCTCGGCAAGGGAAAACAGGGGTATCTGCGGAATAATTCCGAATTGGTAACGAAGAATGCAGAACCGATGTTGCGAGAACAACTAACAAGGCAAAGTGAAGCGGCAAGAGATTTACTGCGTCGGATGTGTGTTTTGCGAGTGCCGATAGATGTGAGAGGTTTAACTTTTTTGCGACTGTATACAGATGATGTTGAAAAAGATCCCCGCTTTGAATTAGCAGCAGAATTAGCAGCACCTGCGGAATTTACAAAGGCAGAAATTAGCGAGACAGAAGCAATTTTACAGCGATTAGTCGGTGCGAGTTTGATCCAGAGTCGTTATGACGAGGAGAAATGTGAGGATTTTTATGATTTGCACCGGGTGATTGAGGAGTTTTTGCAAGGGGAATATAGAGATGAACTGCCAAAGCTGCTGGAAAGTGTTTATAAGTTTTACTGCACTGGTAAAAATGTGAACAATCCTCAAAGGTTAGCAGATTTACAAGCTGTTCTTGAAGCTCAACATTTTGCCTTTAGGTTGGGCAACTATCCCGAAGCTTACTACTTAATCCCACGTGAATACTTAAGAAGGTGGGGATACTGGAATTTATCAAAAGAATTGTACGAGCAAATATTACTTTATGTTGAAGGCGAGCGACGTTCTTATTGCTTGAGAGCATTAGGTGTAATTCATCGGGATTTTGGGAATTGGGATTTAGCAGAAAAATATTTTAAAGATGCCCTAGCCATCGCACAAAAAGAAAATAATCAGAGCAGCATTGCTAATTCATTAGGGATGTTGGGAGATATCGAGCGAAATCGCGGCAATTGGGCTGAAGCTGAGAAACTCTACCGGCAACATTTGGAAATGATGACAGAATTGGGCGATCGCCAAGGGATGGCATCTTCTTGGGGTGTGTTGGGAGATATCGAGCGAAATCGCGGTAATTGGGAGGAAGCTGAGAAACTCTACCGGCAACATTTGGAAATGATGACAGAATTGGGCGATCGCCAAGGGATGGCATCTTCTTGGGGTGTGTTGGGAAATATCGAGGGAAATCGCGGCAATTGGGAGGAAGCTGAGAAACTCTACCGGCAATCTTTGGCATTGAGAACAGAATTGGGCGATCGCAGGGGCATGGCATATTCTTGGGCATCGTTGGGAAATATCGAGCGAAATCGCGGCAATTGGGATGAAGCTGAGAAACTCTACCGCCAACATTTGGAAGTGATGACAGAATTGGGCGATCGCTGGGGCATGGCATCTTCTTGGGCATCGTTGGGAGATATCGAGCGAAATCGTGGCAATTGGGATGAAGCTGAGAAACTCTATCGGCAACATTTGGAAATGATGACAGAATTGGGCGATCGCTGGGGCATAGCATCTTCTTGGGGTGTGTTGGGAGATATCGAGCGAAATCGCGGCAATTGGGATGAAGCAGAGAAACTCTACCAGCAACATTTGGAAATGATGACAGAATTGGGCGATCGATCGGGCATGGCATCTTCTTGGGGTGTGTTGGGAAATATCGAGCAAAATCGCGGCAATTGGGATGAAGCAGAGAAACTCTATCGGCAAGCTTTGGCATTGAGAACAGAATTGGGCGATCGCTCGGGCATTGCTAGTTCATTAGGGAGGTTGGGAGATATCGAGCGAAATCGGGGCAATTGGGATGAAGCAGAGAAACTCTTCTGGCAATCTTTGGCATTGAGAACAGAATTGGGCGATCGCTCGGGCATTGCTAGTTCATTAGGGATGTTGGGAAATATCGAGCGAGATCGCGGCAATTGGGATGAAGCAGAGAAACTCTACCGGCAACATTTGGGATTGAGAACAGAATTGGGCGATCGATCGGGCATGGCATCTTCTTGGGGAGTGTTGGGAGATATTGAGCGAAATCGCGGCAATTGGGATGAAGCTGAGAAACTCTACCGGCAACATTTGGAAATGATGACAGAATTGGGCGCTCACGAAGGGATAGCAATGTCGATCGGTTGTCTCGGAGAAAATGAACTCGGTAGAGGCAATCTAGATACAGCAGAACAACTGTTAACAGAAGCTTTAGGAAAAATGCAAAAACTGGGGATGACTTGGCATATTGCTGAAACTAACTACGATTTCGCGCGCCTTGAGCGAAAGCGCGGCAACACAGAAGTTGCTCAACAATATTACGATACAGCACATCAAATTTTTCAACTATTGGGAGCCGCCAAGGATTTGGAGAGAATCGATCGAGAATGGCACAGCACCGATTAGAACAGGGATATGGGATTGAAGGAGGCGATCTTTGCTAACAACAAACACGTCAAGCATTCAGTCCGGCAGGGGTTGAAACCCCTGCCGGACTTCGGGATAAAGAAACAGCCCTGGGGGGTGAGGGAGAATCTGGTGCTTAGGCAATATCAACCGATAACTTTCTTAATCAAATCCAACTTACCTAGATAGGGAGCGTAGCGCCATTTTAAGTCAACTAAAAATGACTTTTGCAGCACGCTTTTTTGATGAGAAAAAGTGTCAAAACTTGCTTTCCCGTGATAGCTGCCGGTGCCGCTGTCGCCAACTCCCCCAAAAGGCAAAGTTGTTACTCCGACTTGCATAACCGTGTCGTTTATGCAAACTCCGCCGGAAGAAGTTTCCCGCAAAACTCGCTCTTGTTTCTCTTTATCTTTGGAGAACAAATACAAAGCTAGGGGTTTGGGACGGGCGTTGATTTGGGCGATCGCCTCCCCCAAATCATCATACTCCAAAACTGGTAAAATCGGCCCAAAAATCTCATCCTTCATCACAGGCGCATCCCAGGAAACCTTGTCGAGAACCGTCGGTGCAATATATTTATCTTCGGGGTTTGTTTGACCTCCGACGACAATTTCTCCGTCTTTAATAAACTCTGCCAAACGTCCTAAATGATGCTGATTGATAATTCGGGAATAGTCGGGACTTTTCTGCGGATCGTCGCCGTAAAATCCGTGAATTGCTGTTTTAATTGCCTGCATCAAATCCGGTTTAACTTTTTTATCGACTAACAGGTAATCGGGAGCGATACAAGTTTGACCGGCATTGATGAATTTGCCCCACGCAATGCGTTTAGCAGTGTATTCAAGTTGAATATCTGAGTCTACAATGCAAGGAGTTTTGCCGCCCAATTCTAATGTTACAGGTGTCAGGTGTTTGGCGGCGGCTTCCATGACTATTTTACCGATTTTTGTGCCGCCTGTAAAGAAGATGTGGTCGAATTTTTCGGCTAATAATTGTTGGCTGATTTCGACTCCTCCTTCGACGGCTGCTACGTAGGCGGGATCGAAGGTTTTGGTAATCATGTCGGCGACAACTTCCGACGTGTGTGAGGCGATTTCCGAAGGCTTGAGGATGGCGCAGTTGCCTGCAGCGATCGCCCCGACTAAAGGTGATATCATTAGCTGAAATGGGTAATTCCAAGGCCCGATGATTAAAACTACGCCCAAAGGTTCTGGGTAAATGCGGGCCGATGCTGGGAATTGATCGATCGAAGTAGGCACTTTTTTCGGCTTGGCCCACGATTTAACATTTTTGATGGCATAATTAACTTCTGCGATCGCAGCAATTTCAAAATAAGCCTCGTACTCCGGCCTGTTCAAATCAGCCTTGACAGCATCCACAATCCGTGATTGATTGGAAACGATCGCACTTTTGAGATTCTTGAGTTGTTCGATCCGAAAATCCACATCCTTAGTTTTCCCAGTCGCAAAAAATTGCCGCTGCTGCTGGATAATATCGCTGACTCTGATTACCATATTTATTCCTCCATGTCTATCAATAAATGTTACAACAGGAAAACGGAACTTGGGTAAAGTGCGATCGGTGTTAAAGCGCAGACTTCTTGAAGAAGTCTGCGATCGGGGCTTTATGCTATAACTTATAAGGTATTAATTGTAGATTTTTAATTTGAGTTAAGTCATGAAAATCTCTAAGAACGATTTTTTTTTCTATTCCTGCTGGCTGCTTTGCTTGCTTGCAGTAGCAGGATGTACCTCTAAGCCCCAAAAGCAAGTTGTCATCTGCTCGAAAGACTTTACCGAACAAGTCATCCTCGCAGAAATTTTAGCACGCCATATCGAAGCTAAAACAGATATCAAAGTAGAACGAGAACTGAATCTCGGAGGTGCGCTTTGCCATCAATCCCTAACAGCAGGTAAAATCGATTTGTACGTCGAATACACGGGGACTGCTTACGCCAACCTGCTCAAACAGAAACCGATTTCTGACCCAAAGAAAGTCCTCGCTTACCTCAAACAAGAATATCCCAAACAGTTTAAAGCAGAATGGACGGAACCGCTGGGATTTAATAACAGTTTTGCGATTATTGTGCGGGGAGACGATGCCAAAAAACTCAATTTACAAACTCTCTCACAACTTGGGAAAGCTGCACCTAACCTCCGGGCTGGTTTCGGCCCAGAATTTAACGAGAGAGAAGATGGATTTCCCGGATTAGCTAAAACTTACGGGATTAAGTTTCGAGAAGAACCGAAGGAGTTGCTGTTAGGATTGCTTTATCAAGCACTGCAACAAAAAGAAGTAGATGTGATTGCTGGTAATACGACGGATGGTTTGATTCAAAGTTTAGGTTTAGTAGTTCTCAAAGATGACAAGAACTATTTCCCGCCCTACCAAGCAGTTCCGGTTGTGCGATCGCAAGTTTTGGAAAAATACCCAGAATTGCGTCCAGTCCTCGCAGAATTGGGCGGCAAAATCTCCGAGGAAGATATGCGACGACTGAATTATCAAGTTGATAAGAAACAGCAGGAAGCTGGAGAAGTAGCCCAGGAGTTTTTGCAGCAAAAGTTGGGCGATGCAAAGCCTTAAACTCCGCCAAAATATGATTAAAATAGCCCTTGAAGAATTTATCCGCCGCCGCGAAAATCAACAACTGTTAGAAAAAATTAATGCTGCTTGCGAAGCACCTCTGTCTGAAGAAGAACAAGTTTTGCTTCGCAAGATGAGTCGCTCTCATCGCAGGCTGGTGGAAGGCGAATGGTAATCAATATTTTCCAAGCTGCAAAACAGGAGCTTTTATTGCTTCAATCTGGGACTCGGCAACTTCAACTGTAATTGCTTCGATATTGAAACCCTCTAAGCTATAACCGTCTTCTTCACCTTCCGGCATCTGGTAGTGTTCAACGATAGTTGCTGTATCACCTTTTTTTAGGCCATACTTAGGAATGTCTTCTCGCAATGCTACCTGTGAAAACAGTTCAAATTTCATGGGGCTTAACCTCTTGTCAATCAGGAACTAATGTAACAAATCTGGTTTCGGATGGAGTAACGATCCAAACGGTTTTAACTTGTAAAATCGTACCGTTTGGACCTGTTAAACTGCCTTTAATCATGTACTTTTGACCGTATCTGGTGTTTTCCATTGGCTCCGCTTCCAGAGGAAGTATCTGGCTTCTTAAATCTCGATCGAGCTGTTGCCAGTTTTCTATGCTGTAACCACCTCGATCGAGAAACTGAGATTTGTCGTCTTTAGGAAGCCGGATTAATAAATAGTTGGTCAGCTTTGCTGAAGGAATAACCGAGTTAAGGCTGAGTTTTGCCATAGGAAGAATTTCCTCTTAACTCACTTCACTCAGCCTCCGCAAATTCAAAATATCGCTCATCTTTTTAATTTGCATACAAGTGCGCTCGAACTGTTGTTTATCCTGGATATCCATGCACAAGTCAATTAATGCCGGAAATCCTGGATATGTTTTGACTTGAGCGCTGCGGACGTTTACTTTGTTGTCCTTCAAATGCGATAAAACATCATTGAGAACTCCCACTCTATCGAGGGCTTCAATTTGAATATTAACCGGATAAGTGTTTGGTCGAGATTCATTGCGGTTACTGGAATTCCAACTCACAGGAACCAACCGATCGCCCGGTACGCTCTCAACATTTGAACATCGTTGTCGGTGAATCGAAATTCCGCGAGTGCGAGTCACAACTCCAATAATTGATTCCCCAGGAATCGGACAGCAACAGCCGGATAAATGGTAGAGCAATCCCTCTACACCTGCGATCGGCGATTTGCTCGGAGATGAACTCGGTACTGGTTTCGGTGTCGTCGATGCAGGTATTAGCTGGGGCAATTCGTGGGTTCCTGCGGGAGCAGCTTCAATTTTTTGCTGCACTTTTACTAAATCTCGCAGTCGATTTACTACGAGGTTTAGAGTCACTTCGCCGTAGCCCAAACCGGCGATTAAATCTTCGACGCTGTGGTAGTTGCAGCGCTGAGCCACAGACTGCATGGGTTCAGATTTCAGCAAAGATTCTAAGCCGTTTTTACCTAATTCTTTTTCCAGCAATTCCCGCCCGCGAGCCAGATTTTCATCTCGGTGCGATCGCTTCAACCACTGACGAATTCGGTTTTTTGCTCCGTTTGTCTTGACAAAATTCAGCCAGTCGGAACTCGGATGACCATTTTTTTGGGTCAAGATTTCTACAATATCGCCGTTCTTTAAAACCTTGTCTAGTGTCACCATTCGCCCGTTGACTCTCGCACCGGTGCAGCGATTGCCAATTTCTGTGTGAATGCGGTAAGCAAAATCTACGGGAGTGGAGCCGCTATTGAGAGCAATTACGTCTCCGTTAGGAGTAAAAACGTAGATATCTTCGTCGAATAAGTTGTCCTTAATGCTTTGTAAATATTCCTGATCGTCTTTGAGGTCGCTTTGCCATTCTAGGAGTTGTCGCAGCCAAGTAAATTTTTCGTCGTCGCCGGTGACTGTTGTGTTAGAACCGCCAGTTTCTTTGTATTTCCAGTGGGCGGCAATGCCGTATTCTGCAATGTGGTGCATTGCTACGGTGCGAATTTGCACTTCGATGGGGCGGCCACTGGTTCCGATTACTCCGGTGTGCAAAGATTGATAGCGGTTGGCTTTTGGTAAACCGATATAATCTTTAAAGCGGCCGGGAATCGGGCGGAAAGAATCATGGACGATCGCCAAAGCCCGATAACAGTCATCATTGGTTTCTACTATAATCCGCACCGCAGCAATATCGTACACTTGGTTAAAGCCTTTTTGGCGCCGCTGCATCTTCCCATAAATCCCGTACAAATGTTTAGGACGACCGCTAACCTCATAGCATTTAATGCCTAAATTGTCAAGCCTTTCTCGCAAACTATCTGTGACTTCTGCGAGTTGAGTTTCTCGATCGGCTCGCTTCACCGCCACCAATTCCTGAATTTCGCGGTAAGCTTCCGGTTCCAGGTATTTAAACGCTAAATCTTCCAATTCCCACTTAAAGCGCCCGATACCCAAACGGTTCGCCAGGGGAGCAAAAATATCTCGGGTTTCTAGGGCAATAGTGCGCTGCTTTTCTTCGGACAAATGCTCCAAAGTCCTCATGTTGTGCAGCCGATCTGCTAGTTTGACGACAATAACGCGAATATCTTTAGCCATTGCTAGAAACATTCGGCGGAAATTTTCTGCAAGGCGCTCTGTTTTGCTGGAAAAATTAAACTTAGAAAGCTTGGTGACACCTTCAACCAACTGTCGCACTTCCGCACCGAACCGCTGTTCTATTTCTTCGAGAGTAATATCTGTATCTTCAACAATGTCGTGGAGGAAGCCCGCGGCAATCATGACGTTGTTGCCGCCCATATACCGGAGTATTCCAGCGACCGCTACCGGATGGCAAATGTAAGGTTCTCCTGATTTGCGGTATTGTCCTTCGTGCAAGTCGCGGGCAAATTCAAAGGCCCGACAAATTAAGCTGTCGTCCGTCGAACAATTCGGGTTAGCGCCCCCATCAGGCTGCGATCGAGTATTCAGGCATTCTTGCAGCCAATCGGGAACTACGGCAGGATCGATCGAATGAGAGGGAGTCAGAGTGTTCGCGTTCATGGGGTACACCTTTAAAACTTAGAAATACAAATGGTTAAAAGCCGGTTTTCGGTTGAATTGCCGAAATTATGTGTTTAGCTATACTAAACTAATTGAATGCCACAATTTGCAATTCAAAAAAATAGTCGATTTTTTTGTTAACTATACCTATGTAATCCCGAGTCGCCCCCCCTCGCAGGTAGGAAAATATAGTGACACCATTGCCGCCGCCGCAGTCTGTCGATCGGGGAAAATCGGGTAAAATAAGCATATTTTGGCGGTAGCAGTTGAGGTTGCAGGGGATCGGCATTTACCGGCAACGCTAAACTAAAAGCAGCAGCCAGAAGGGTAGAGCCAGGGAAACAAATCAAAAAAAGTTCTCACAAAACAGGGAATTGCTCCAAAAACGCACCGCTTCCCTCCATATGACCAAACTTAAGTAAGTATCTACTTTGATTATAAATACAAATTTGTTTACAAAATCATGATATTGTCCGAAGACCGCCGCCAGTGCTACCAAGAATTACAGCAAGCACTAGAACAACTACAAAAAACTGCTGCACAGGATAATCTGGATGGGGCCGCGCTGGCGATCGAATACAGAAAAGTGCAACAATTTTTCGGAAACCAAATTATGAGAGCCGAAAGCGATGAGTTAGACGCCTCAGAAACACCCCCAGAGCAGTCCTATTTGACGGAAATTCACAAGCAACTGCGGTTATTGGGGACAGATGTCACGTTTTTGCAAGCGTCGCGCCAGCCAGCGACAGCAAAAACGAGGCAAACTGCGGCGATCGCGCGGCTCAACACGCTAATTGGCTACTGTGGCGCGCTGCTACAAAAAAATTCTGGTTCTTCAGGGCCCGCCCAGATACAGAATTAATAATTGAATTAACAGGGAATTAAGAAGGCAAGGAGAAATAAAGCGGTGGAATGTCCAAAATGTAAACATCCCAACTTAGAAGGCGGCACCTTAGCCGGCAGTATGTCAGTGCAGTGGTGTCCCAACTGTTACGGTATCTGGATTCCAGGTCGAGAATACGAAGCTTGGCAGAAAGAACAGAGCCAGTGGTACAACAAATCCGAGAAGCCTGATGCGACTGGGACTCTCGGCATAGAATTCACCCCCTCTGTCTACGACAGCAAAGCAGCGCTGTGTCCCGAAGACGGTCACTATCTGTCGCGGGCGAAAGTTCCTTTCAGCAGAGTGCCCTTTTACATAGAGCGCTGTATGTTGTGCGGGGGAATTTGGTGCGATAACGGCGAGTGGGACATTCTCGAAAGTCTGGGATTCCACACCGAGATTGACAAGATGTTTTCTCCGAATTGGCAAGCTAAGGCCCGCGTGCAAGAACTCGCCTCTCGGGAACGTCAAGTGCTGACTGAGAAGCTGGGGCCGGATATCGCCGGATATGTGTTGGAACTCGCGGAAGTTTTAGCAGACCATCCCCACGCAGATTGTGCGGCTACTTACATACTGCGGAGAGCTGAGTTGAAGCGAAAGGAAATTTAGTCAGTTGGCTGTTGACAGTTGACTGTTGACTGTTGACTGTTAACGGTTGACTGTTGACTGGTGTTAGTAAGCGGTTGGTTGGTTAATGATGTAGTGATAAAATCTTTGTTTGTAGCAATTTATATTGGTATTTACAAACAGCATAGTTGACGGTTGACTGTTAACGGTTGACTGTTAACGGTTGACTGGTGACTGGTGTTAGTAAGCGGTTGGTCGGTTAATGATGTAGTGATAAAATCTTTGTTTGTAGCAATTTCTATTGGTATTTACAAACAGCAGATCGGTCTCTTGCCAATAATAACTAATAAGTCCTGAACCATACTAATAACTAACAACTAACCGCCAGTATATTGATAAATAATAAATAACAACAGACAACAGTCAACAGTCAACAGTCAACAGACAACAATCAACAGACAACAATCAACAGACAACAGACAACAGACAACAGACTAAGGACTAATGACTAATGACTAATGACTTTTCTCTATTTTCAGTTGAAAATCTGCGAGTAGCTTATCCTCAGCGGCGGGGCCAATCCGGTTGGGCCGTTGACGGGGTTTCCCTGACGCTGAAACCGGGGGAAAAGCTCGGATTAGTTGGGGAGTCTGGCTGCGGTAAGTCAACTTTGGGAAGGGCGGCGATGCGGTTGTTGCCGGATTCGACGCTGATTGAGGGGCGAGTTAGTTTTGCTGGAGAGTCGGTGTTTGATATGAATGCTTCGCGACTCAGACAGTTTCGGGGCGAAGCTGTAGCATTGATTTTTCAAGATCCGATGACTCGTCTCGATCCTTTGATGACTGTAGGAGAACATTGCATCGAGACTTTGCAAGCTCACAGACCGAATTTGGATCGCAAGCAAGCTAAGAAACGGGCGATCGAAACTCTGGAAGCTGTGAAAATTCCCGCGTCTCGCTGGTCGCAATTTCCCCACGAATTTAGCGGCGGAATGCGGCAAAGAGTAGCAATTGCTTTGGCTCTTTTGCTCGATCCCAAATTAATTGTCGCCGACGAACCGACTACAAGTTTGGACGTAACTGTAGCTGCTCAGATTTTGCAGGAATTAACCAGACTTTGCGAGGAACGGGGAACGGCTATTTTGTTGATTTCTCACGATTTGGCGATGGTGGCTGAGTATTGCGATCGCATTGCGGTGATGTATGGCGGTAAAGTCGTAGAAACCGGGCCGGTGCAAAACGTTTTTGAAAAGCCGCAGCACGAATATACTCGATCGCTCCTCAAAGCAGCTTTGCACATTCAAGCCGATTCCGACAAAGGGTTAGCATTCGAGGAAATCAGGACTGAAGTCGTTACTGCAAACTTAACAAATTCGCCTCTTTTGACAGTGACAAATTTGCAGCAACACTACAGTTTAGAAAGCAATTTATTAGATCAGTTATTTTCCAGGAATCGCCAGGTAATTAAAGCAGTAGACGGCGTTAGTTTAGAGCTACAACGGGGAGAAACCCTAGGGCTTGTAGGGGAGTCCGGCTGCGGCAAAAGTACCTTGTCACGCACGATTTTGCAGCTAATTACCGCGACTGGCGGCAAAGTGGAATTTCAAGGAATAGATATAACTGCCCTGAACCGCGATGCTGTGAGGAAGCACCGCCGCGAAATGCAAATGATCTTTCAAGACCCCCATGCTTGCCTGAATCCGATGATGACTGTCGGGCAAAGTATTGCTGACCCTTTGTTTATTCACAAATTAGCTAAGGGCAGCGAAGCTAAAAAACAAGTAATCCAAATGTTAGAGCGGGTGGGTTTAACTCCAGGGGAAGATTTCTTTCGTCGCTATCCGGGGGAATTGTCAGGAGGACAACAGCAGCGAGTTTCGATCGCCCGCGCTTTGATTACTCGCCCGCAACTGATTATTTGCGACGAACCGGTGAGTATGCTGGATGCCAGCGTGCAGACTCAAGTTTTAGAGCTGATGTTGGAGTTGAAGCAGGAATTTAATTTGACTTATCTGTTTATTACGCACGATTTGTGGGTGGCGAGATTTTTTTGCGATCGCATTGCGGTAATGAATGCTGGAAAAATTGTTGAAATCGGTAAGACTAGGGATATTTTTACTAATCCGCAGCACCCTTACACTCAGCAATTATTGCAAGCAGCTCCTTTACTGGCTCGAACTCAATAAAAATGTGTAAAAGGGGGGCGAACAGATACCAGCCACTAAAATCACTCACCGGCTTCTAGATGGATTTCGGAAATTTCCGGTTAAATTGGTTAAAGTTAAGGGATACTTTTCAAATCCTCCCACCGACACCAAGCACCATATGGCAGAATCTGACCTAGGCAGTTTTGCGGTGGCACCCGAAGCCTTATTCGCAACCCCAGAGGATGAGGACACCGAGAGCGATCGTCCCACGGTAACTCGCTCGTCAGCATACAACAACTGGTCTGCCGACGATCCCGTGGGAGCTTTGTTCAAGGAAATGGCTCGCTATCCTCTACTGACTGCCACCGAAGAGGTGGAGTTGGCGCGCCGCGTTCAAGAATTGGTAGCCCTGGATGAACTAGAACAGCGTTTGCAGCAGGAATTAGACAGAGTGCCGACAAAAGCTGAACTCGCAGCGGCTTTGGGAGTGAGCGAAACTCAACTGAAACAGCTTCGTCATCAGTGTCAGTCGGCGAAACGGAAAATGATCAGCTCGAATTTGCGCTTGGTAGTTTCGATTGCCAAACGCTATCTGAATCGGGGCGTGCCTTTTCTCGATTTAATTCAGGAAGGAGCTCTGGGTTTGAATCGGGCGGCCGAAAAGTTCGATCCGGAGAAGGGTTACAAGTTTTCTACTTATGCCTATTGGTGGATTCGCCAAGGAATTACCCGGACAATTGCCAATCAAGGGCGGACGATTCGCTTGCCGGTTCACATTGTCGAACAGTTAAATAAACTCAAAAAAGTTTATCGGGATTTGAGGCGTTCTCTTCAACGCAATCCCAGTGAAACTGAACTCGCTAGAGAAATGCAAGTTAGTTGCGAACAGCTTCGCTACCTCCAGCAAGTACGCCGGCAATCTTTGTCTCTCAACCACCGCATCGGCTCCGAAGAAAGTTCGGAACTTTTGGATGTTCTCGAAGATAACGCGACGCAATCTCCAGAAGCTCAGATGAATGAGATGATGATGCGCCAAGATATTTTGGAGGTGTTGGACAGTATTTTGACTGAGCGGGAAAAAGAGATTGTTGCTATGCGTTACGGTTTGCTGACCGGCGAACCTTACACTTTAGAAGAGGTCAGCAGTTTGTTCAATTTGTCCCGCGAACGAGTCCGTCAAATTCAAAATAAGGCAATGCGAAAGCTGCGTCGGCCTCAAGTGACGGAGCGATTGAAGGGCTGGTTGAAATAAGCTAAAAAACATTGAGTTTGCATTGTGAAAAATCTTAAAATTATTGTGGGTGGGCACTCCAACGCCACCCTAAATATGCTAATTCAAGGTTGACAAACTTAATTAAAAATTACAAATCAAAAATGTCTTGATGTGGTATTTTTAATTGTTGATTGTCGCGTCCTACTTACTTATTTATGTCTTCTGAGGTAATTTTGCGCCCAGCTACCCGCGCTGACGTGCCGGTGCTGTTTGATTTGATTAAAGCTTTAGCTGAGTACGAAAAATTATCTCATGCCGTTACTGGCAATGCGGTTGATTTGGAGCATCATTTGTTTGGATCTCGACCTTTTGCTGAAGCGATTTTAGCCGAGTGCGAAAATCGAGTTGTGGGCTGGGCGCTGTTTTTTTACAATTATTCTACTTTTTTGACTCAGCCGGGAATTTATTTGGAAGATTTGTTTGTGATCCCTGAGTTTCGAGGGCGGGGAATTGGCAAGTCTTTGATAGTTTATTTAGCGCAGTTGACGGTGGAAAGGGGCTGCGGGCGTTTGGAATGGAGTGTTTTGGATTGGAATGAATTGGCGATCGGATTTTACAAGGGTATCGGTGCTGATGTGATGCCCGACTGGCGGATTTGCCGGGTTGCGGGCGAGTCTTTGGCAACTTTGGCATCCCAGTAATTTAGGGCGGGCTAGAAGCCCACCCCACAAAAAATTCATCTGTTGTGGAACAGGCATCTTGCCTGTGTGTGGAACAGGCATCTTGCCTGTGTGTGTGGAACAGGCATCTTGCCTGTGTGTGGAACAGGCATCTTGCCTGTGTGTGGAACAGGCATCTTGCCTGTTAGTTAGTGGAACAGGCATCTTGCCTGTGTGTGGAACAGGCATCTTGCCTGTGTGTGGAACAGGCATCTTGCCTGTTAAGCTAAAATGCCGCACTCCGGTTAATTAATACCGGCCTACTTAATTGACAAAAATATAGGAAAATTTAAGTAACAGTAGATTTTGATTGAGAGAGTAGATCGTGATTATTTGGGTAAACGAGCAAATCGATCCGTCGGGCATTCTTTATTCTTGCATTGCTTGTTGCGATGAGAGTCAAGCGCAGGATTGCCACAAATCTTTTGAGCAGAATTTGACGGCTGAGCAAAAACAGCAGGGCTGGGTGGCTACTTTGCGGACTGTTAGTTCTTGGGATGAGGTGCCTGTTAATGCTTTGAAATTGAATTAATGAGTGCAAGTCATCAGCAGCTTTAGTCTCCCCCTGTTTCCGTTCGAGAGAAATGGCAGGAAAACGTGGGATCTCAGTTCGTCCAAGGCAAGATAACTCGATCGCACATTGGTCAAATTAACAGAGGTTTGGTGAATCTGAAGGCAAAAAGCTGCAAGCATTTGGGGCTGCCAGTCTGAGGATTGTGCCCTGCAAGGTGCGGGAATTTGGGCGGAAATTCTCGGGCTGGCACTGCTGCGAACACGCTAGGAGGAAAAAGCGTGCAAGTGCGATCCTCTTCGAGGGATCCGCTAACGACAATTCGCATTTTTTAAACTGATTTTAGCACTACTATTAATAGATAGAGGCATTTCAAATTGTCTAGTTAACTTTTTATGATTGAAACCTTATTTCACGCTTATACGCCTCTAGTTATCTGGACGGGCTTAGGACTGCTGCTGTTTCGGTACATCCCAGTTGATTTTCCCAAGCTCCTGAGCCACTTTCTTTTCTGGATTGGGATACCGCTGCAAATTCTAGTTTTAGCCCGTCAAAGCGATTTTTCGGGTGCTGTGGGATTCACGCCGGCGATCGCCATATTCGTGTTATTTCTGAGTACGAGTTTTGCTTCGCTGACTTGGGTATTATTGCGTAGGCTGAGTGCGGCCCACATCAAAAAACCCTATTTTCAGGGCAAAAATTCTCTAGTAAATTTATTTTTATTAAATTTTAATTCCTTGAAGCGATCGAGCCAAGGCAGTTTTCTCCTCGCTGCGATGTTAGGGAATACGGGCTTTGTTGGATTAGCAATCACGCCGTCTATCATCAGCAGCGATAACAGCAACTGGGCTGTCTTGTACAGCGTCACTAACAACGTTATTGGAACTTATTGTTTCGGTGTATTTATTGCTAGCTATTTCGGGAACTCCGAGCAAAAAAATCACTGGTGGACTCAGATCCGGGACGTGCTGACAGTTCCCGCCCTGTGGGCATTTTTAATTGGTTTTTATACTAGAAAAATTCCCCTGCCCGAGACAGTGGAATCGGGATTGCAGATTGCTGTTTGGGTGGTAATTGCCAGTGCTTTGCTGCTGGTTGGCATCCGGCTGAGGTCTATTAAGAAATGGGAAAGTTTTGAACTGGCGTTAATCCCGTCGCTGTTAAAAGTCGTAATTGTGCCGGTGCTGATCGGATTGGGTGCTAGTTATTTCGGATTGAGTGGCGACCCGAGGTTCGTGTTGGTGTTGATGTCGGGAACGCCCACAGCTCTTTCCGTGCTGATTTTAGCAGAAGTCTACGAGCTCGATCGCGATTTGTTAGCTAGCAGCATCGCCATAACTTCCGTCGGGTTGCTGTTGATGCTTCCGCTGTGGTTAGCTGGGTTTAGTTAATATTAGCTAAAGTTTCAAATCAGATTGCTTTAAATTTTCGCAGTACAATCAACCATAACTGCACGGAAAAGACGATGACTGAGATAATAACTGCTACAGGTCTGCCTCCTGCATTCCCCGACCATACCCAACTGCCAGACGAAGACGGTACATTTGTGAAAAATTTTCAGGAGCATCCCCAGAGCATCATTCTGACAGATTCGATCGGGCCGGTTGTAGAGCGCCTGCATCCAGACGGACAATATGCGATCGGGCAAGATTGCGGCATTTACTGGCGAGAAACTGACCCGCCAGAGCGAGGTGCAGAAGCACCGGATTGGTTTTACGTGCCCAATGTACCGGCAACACTGGACGGTTTTCGCCGTTCGTATGTACTTTGGCGGGAACACATGGCTCCGTTTATTGCTTTAGAATTTGCTAGCGGTAATGGAGAGGAAGAGCGCGATCGTACTCCCTTGACTGTGGCCGCCGACGGTACCACCACTAAACCGGGTAAGTTTTGGGTGTACGAGAGAATTATCCGCATTCCTTACTACGGCATTTATGAAATGAGAACGGGCAATTTAGAGGTCTATCACCTAATAGATTTTGTGTATCAAAGGATGCAGCCAAACGAACGCGGTCACTATCCCATTCCTTTACTAGATGTAGAATTGGGACTGTGGCAGGGAAGCTATCAAAATCAAGAACTGCTTTGGCTGCGGTGGTGGGATTCCCAGGGGAATTTGCTGTTAACTGGCTCCGAACAAGTTGAAATTGAGCGTGGCAGGGTCGAACAAGAACGGGAAAGAGCCGAACAAGAACGGGAAAGAGCCGAACAAGCAGAGCGAAAAGTCACCCAGTTAGCGGAGCGACTGCGAGCAATGGGAATCGATCCCGATGCTGAGGATTGATATCAAATTCCCAAAACTCTCTCTGTAGCGCGAGCATCCCGCATCTGATCTTTTATAGTCACAAAAAACAAAGCTGATGGAAACTAAACCGCCTCTACCGCCCTTTACGTTGGAAACGGCTAAAGCCAAAGTTCAAGCTGCTGAAGATGCCTGGAATACCCGCGATCCAGAACGAGTAGCCTTAGCTTATACGGAAGATTCTCAGTGGCGAAACCGTGCCGAATTCTTCAGCGGACGGGAAGAAATCAAGGCTTTTTTAAGACGAAAATGGGCAAAGGAATTAGATTACCGTTTAAAGAAAGAACTGTGGAGTTTTACAGACAATCGGATTTCTGTTCGCTTCGAGTATGAGTGGCATGATGATTCTGGCTACTGGTATCGCGCCTATGGTAATGAACAGTGGGAATTTGCAGAAAATGGGTTAATGCGAAGACGTGAAGCCAGCATTAATGATGTTCCGATTCAAGAGTCTGAACGGAAGTTTCGATAAAATTTATCTGTGAGTTGCTAGACGCATAAACCTGGTTTTTTAGGAAAATATGCAGGTTTCTAGTGAGAACTTTAGTCATGATTGACTCAATGCCAGAAAGACGAATAAAGTCCTCACTACTAACGAAAGGTTTGTAGTAAGGACTTTAGTCATGATTGAGTAAACGCCAGAGAGAGGAGTAAAGCCCTCACTACGAACGAAAGACGCGCAATTGCCCAACTCTCCTCAATCGGTAAGCAAACTCGGAGAAGTCAGCACAAAGACATCCCTGGTTCCCACCCCTTCAGATTCCGGTTTAACCGGCGTAGTAAAGTGGAAAAACTCATGGTCGTTAACTAACAGCAATTCTCCCGGATGCAGAATTTTATTAAAAACAGGCTTCTCTTTTTTAGCCAAGTACAAATGCGTTTCCCCGCCTACAATATTAGTTCTGTCTACTGAGAAAATCCCGATAAAGTCAGTACCGTCTTGGTGAATGCCTTCCGGTGCGGGGTTGCCGAAATTGTGCGGCGAACAAGTCGTCCTGATTTGATGGATACCGATTTCAGCTTCCGGGTGAATTTTGCAGGAATCGAAAAAAGCAAAAATCATCTGTTTGAAATTATCGAGGGCGATTAGTCGATCGTCCAATTCGGCAAATTCCCGCCTGATATCACCCACTAGCGGATTGTATGTTTTGCTTTGATACAAATAGCCGTGAGGTAACTTAACTAACTCATTTCCGTTGACTGCAAACCGCGACAATCTTCTCGAACGATACTTACCTTTCACATACGGATCGACAGGCATATCGTCAAAAAATTCCTTGAAACCTTCTAGCTTAATCGAGTTTACTTTTTTAAAAGTAAACATGAAGGCATAATCCAAATAAATGGATTCTAGTACGGTTTTCATATAGTTTTCTCCATGAAGCCTTGCTCCCCTCCCTAATTTTGCCTTGAGGAGGTGTATGCTTCTACTCTAGCGCAGGTTTTTTGTATGTGTCGTAAAAGACACTACAAAAATTGCAAAGATATCGTAAAGCTTGCAAGATGAATCCGGGGGCTGGTTCTTCTTTTAATCCAAAATCCAAAATCTAAAATCTAAAATCGATTGACCGCTTTCACCAGCGACTGACAGGCCCGCAGGAAAACGGCAACATCGACCCCAAGTGTGACGTACTGAACGCCAGCATCAATCCACTGCTGGGCGATTTCGGGGTTTTCGGCAAAAGTACCCGCGGCTTTGCCTGCTTTGCGGATGGTTTGCACTGCTTCCTGCATCATGTCGATGACTCGGGGATCGCGGACTTGGCCGGGAATGCCGATCGACTGTGACAGATCGTAAGGCCCTAGAAAAATCACGTCCACCTCTGGGACAGTCACTATTTCTGCCAGGTTGTCGATGCCGCCTTTGCCTTCGACATGAATCACAACTAAGGATTCTTCGTTGAGTTTGTCGGTGATATTTGTACCTGCTGCAGTGAAAAGTCCGGCCCGCGTAGCGAAGGAAAGGCCTCGCGTGCCCAGAGGACTGTATTTAGCACTTTTGACAGCGGTTTCAGCATCAATTTTGCTTTCAATTTGAGGTACTTGAACGCCTGCACTGCCGATATCAAGAGCTCGTTGAATTTGCGGCCCGTCGTTTTTGCGGACGCGAACAATCGGTGCAATTCCGGTACAGTCGGCGGCACGACACAAATCTTCAGCAGCAAGCGGGTTCAGGGGGCCGTGTTCCATGTCGATAACGGCGAAATCAAATCCAGCGTGACCGCATATTTCCATGAATGCGGGATAAGCGCAGTTCATAAATAAACCGAGGACTGTTTCGCCTTTTTTTATTTTTTGTTTGAGTTGGTTTTGACGCATGGGTGATCCCGGAAAGTTTAGTTTTTTTTACCGCAGATGAAGCCAGATTGTTTTTAATAATACAGCTCAAATATTGTCGTGATAAATTACTTTATGTTAAGAGAATTGATAAAAATTTTATAGCTGCTTTTGCTTCTATTTTAAAGGGAATTAAGCACAAAAGCCAGCCGAAAATAAACATTCCTAAAATTGGTAAAAATATTGGTCCCACGGAGGGTTCGACTACCCAAGCAAATAAAGCAAACATTCCAATACTGCCAGTTGTCCACAGCCAAAGAATCAAAAATCCTAGGACTATTTTATGTAAAGTCATCCTAATTTTGATGGAACAACCGAACTGTTGAGTGTATATATCTCCTTCTATAATTGGGAACAATAAATTTCTACCGATGATGATGCGATTAATTCTGAAGCTTTTGCCAGAAATTGTTCCTTCATAAGGTTTGGGAGGTGGCGGGCCAAAGGGTATAATTACTCTAACAACTTTGGGAGGAGTGACAACTTCTTCCAACCTGCGCCCGACTTCCGAAAAAGTTAAACTGGTGGTAATTGTTAAACTCTCAAAAGGAATCAATGACCTAAAAAATTTTACGATTTTGAGCATAAGGTTGACCCGACTGTTCAATAGTTGTTGCTGGTATAAATGCCTGTTTTATAAAAAAAGTTTGCCCTGACAGCACCGCGAAATACCAGTATACTGCAAAATAAACATTTAGATGGGATGAGTGTTTTTCGCGCTATGTCAAAATTAATTCCACAATCTCCGATGAAACTTCGACAGTATCTATTTTTGCTCAAAGGTCGATCGATCCTTACCCTCTCCCTCGGCATCATTTCCGCGATTGGCAGCATTTCCCCAGTATTTGCCGAACCTCCCCGCAATCCCGACACTGCTGAAACTTGCGACATTCTAGTAGCAGGCGGCGGGCTCGCGGGCGCTGCTACCGCTTACGAAGGTTTGCTGGCGGGCCGCACAGTTTGCCTGACTGAAATTACTGACTGGGTAGGCGGTCAAATTTCCTCCCAGGGAACTTCCGCACTCGATGAAAGAGAGACTCAGCGATCGCTCTTATTTTACCCCCGTGGCTACCTAGAATTGCGGGAACGGATCAAGGAACATTACGGCCGACTAAATCCCGGAGGCTGTTGGGTTAGCTATTCGTGTTTCATGCCCTACGACGGTCACAAAATTCTATTTAACATCTTGCAGGATGCCGCTAGAAAAGGCAAAGGCACGCTGAAATGGTTTCCCAATACAGTTATTAAAGAACTAGCAATTACTCCTGCTGTGGCGGGGAATACGGTTGGGGGCCAACAAATTAAAAGTGCGATCGCCATTCAACATAAACCCGCCGCCAACACGCCACCACTCAACACCGAAACTCTTTCTCAAACTATCGAAGATGCCTATCGCTACGAAAATTCTCCGCGATTTAACAAAACTATTATTCGGTTTATTTCTAAAGCATCTGGAACCCCCCCTAACAAAAAAAGGGGGGGGACTTCCACAAGTTCCCCCCCTTTACAAGGGGGTGCTGATTGGTACGTTGTAGATGCCACCGAAACAGGCGAATTGATCGGACTTACCGATGTTCCCTACCGCCTCGGAATTGACCCGCGTTCCCCTCTCGAACCTTCCTCCGCTAGCCCAAGCGGCGACGCTTACTGCACTCAAGGTTTTACCTACACCTTTGCGATGCAGGCAACGAAGGAACCGCAGCAGCATCAAGTGCCGTCTTTTTATCAACAATATGCTCCTTACTACAGCTACGAATTGCCGAGATTGGCGAGCTTTCCCTTAGTTTTCACCTACCGCCAAATCAGGAGCATGAGACCAGATCAAAAGCGACCTTCAGACCCGAAGCAATTCCCCATTTATCCGGGGGATATTTCGATGCAAAACTGGACTTGGGGCAATGACTATCGTCCCGGTTCTGCTGAGGATAATTTAATTTATTCTCGCGCGCAGTTGGAAGCAGCAGGTCAACTGCAACCGGGGGGATGGATGGGCGGTTTGCGAACCGAAACTTTGCGTAAGGGAGAGGAAAATGCCAAAGGATTTTTCTACTGGCTGGTAACAGGAACTACTGACTCGCAGCTAGGAGATGGAGTGAAAAAGCCTTATCCAAACAATCGTTTTTTGAGCGGGTTGGATTCGCCGATGGGGACGGTGCACGGACTTTCTAAATATCCTTATATGCGGGAGGGCCGGCGTATTATTGGGCGGCCGAGTTTCAATCAGCCTCAAGGTTTTACGGTGTGGGAAGTTGATATGTCTCGCACTGACTTTACGGCTGATTTTTATCGCCAGAATTTGTCGGAGGAAGAGTATCGCAATTTGTGGTTAGCTGTGGGTGGTTTGAATGCGCCGGCTTTGGCCGTGGGAAGTCAATCTGTTGAGGATACAACATCGCGATCGCGCGCTACGATTTATCCTGATTCTGTGGGTATTGGTCATTATGCGATCGACTTTCACCCCTGCATGACCAACAGTCCGCCGGAAGCACCAGGAAATACCGAACGCGAAGGCACTCGCAAAGGTCAAGGGCAAGCTTATCCGTTCCAAATTCCGCTGCGGGCAATGATTCCCCAGAAAATTGACAATATGTTAGTCGCAGGTAAAAGTATTGCTGTTAGCCACACAGCGGCGGCTGCTTATCGAGTGCATTCTTTTGAATGGTCTGCCGGTGCGGCGGCGGGAGTTACGGCTGCTTTTTCCTTGGAAAAAGGGATTTTACCTTATGAATTAGTGGACGAATTGCCATCCCGCGAGCCGAACTTGGAAGTGTTGCAGTTGCGGTTGCAACAAAATGCCAATCCGATCGCCTTTCCGGGTACTTCTATTTTCAATAGTTCGTGGCAAAATTGGAAATAATCGCTTGGTAATCTGTAGGGGGAACATTCTGTCCGCCGCACAATAAAATTTACTCTTTGTGGAACAGGGTGGAACAGGCTTTCGGGCCTGTTCCTCACACCCCACAATTAACTCGTTACCAAGAAGAGCCTGCTAACCAGTATAAAATAACCAATAACTAAATAGCTGATAAACAGCAATTTGTCATCCATCTTTCGATAGAAGCAATCAGACACTGCTTTAGTCGGATAATATCAATAATCTCAAAAATATTCCCCCCTTCCCCTTCAAACTCCCCAAAGGTAACGGTCATGTCAACTGCACAGATAACAAGCCCCAATTCCAATAATGCTTATGCCAAACAGTTACTCAGAACCTTAGTAGCAGTCAAAAAAGGGGACTTTTCAGTTCGGATGCCCATAGACCAGACCGGTCTAGCGGGGAAAATTGCTGACGAACTTAACGAAATTATCGAGCTCAATGAGAGAATGGCGGCCGAACTCGATCGGATTGGCACAGTTGTCGGTAAAGAAGGCAAAATCGCCCAGCGGGCCACCATCGGCAGCGCCGAGGGGTCATGGGCAGCTAGCGTAAACTCAGTCAATACCCTAATTACAGATTTAGTGCAACCAACCTCTGAAACCGCCAGAGTAATTCGCGCCGTAGCAAAAGGAGATTTATCGCAAACCATCGCGTTAGAAATAGAAGACAGACCCCTGAAAGGAGAATTCCTCCAAACAGCGCAAATTGTTAACACAATGGTAGACCAGTTGAGCTCCTTTGCGTCGGAAGTAACGCGGGTTGCTAGGGAAGTAGGAACAGAAGGGAAATTAGGCGTGCAAGCTGAAGTACAGGGAGTTGCAGGAACCTGGAAAGATTTAACAGATTCAGTTAACTCGATGGCGGGGAATTTAACAGCCCAAGTCCGCAACATTGCGGAGGTGACAACGGCTGTAGCAAATGGCGATTTATCGAAGAAAATTACTGTCGATGTGAAAGGGGAAATTCTCGAACTGAAAAACACGATTAACATCATGGTGGATCAGTTGAGTTCCTTCGCATCTGAAGTAACACGGGTGGCGAGAGAAGTGGGAACCGAAGGTCAATTAGGCGTACAAGCGGAAGTCAGGGGAGTTGCAGGAACCTGGAAAGATTTAACGGATTCAGTTAACTCGATGGCGGGTAATCTTACCGCACAAGTACGGAATATTGCGGAAGTGACAACCGCTGTGGCCAATGGCGACTTATCTAAAAAAATTACTGTAGATGTTAAAGGCGAAATTCTGGAACTGAAAAACACTATTAACATCATGGTGGATCAGTTAAATTCCTTCGCATCTGAAGTAACACGGGTGGCGAGAGAAGTAGGTTCCGAAGGCAAACTCGGCGGTCAAGCAGAAGTTAAAGGAGTTGCAGGAACTTGGAAGGATTTAACTGATAGCGTTAACTTCATGGCAGGCAGTTTGACAGCACAAGTGCGGAACATCGCTGAAGTGACAACCGCTGTGGCCAAGGGCGATTTATCTAAGAAAATTACCGTAGATGTTAAAGGGGAAATTCTCGAACTCAAAAACACCGTCAACACGATGGTTGACCAGTTAAATTCCTTCGCATCTGAAGTAACCAGGGTTGCTAGGGAAGTGGGAACCGAAGGGAAATTAGGCGTGCAAGCTGAAGTGCAAGAAGTAGCAGGAACCTGGAAAGATTTAACGGATTCAGTTAACTCAATGGCCGGAAATTTAACAGCACAAGTCCGAAACATTGCTGAGGTGACAACCGCTGTGGCTAACGGTGACTTATCTAAAAAAATTACGGTACAGGTTAAAGGCGAAATTTTAGAGCTCAAAAACACCATTAACGTGATGGTGGATCAGCTTAATTCCTTCGCTTCTGAAGTAACCAGGGTGGCTAGGGAAGTGGGTTCCGAAGGTAAACTTGGCGGTCAAGCAGATGTCAGAGGCGTAGCAGGAACTTGGAAGGATTTAACGGATTCCGTTAATTTTATGGCGGGTAGTTTGACTGAACAAGTAAGGAATATTGCTGCTGTTACGACGGCTGTGGCAAATGGTGACTTATCTAAAAAAATCACTGTAGATGTTAAAGGTGAAATTTTGGAGTTAAAAAACACTGTTAACACGATGGTGGATCAGTTAAATTCCTTTGCTTCCGAAGTAACCAGGGTTGCTAGGGAAGTGGGAACAGAAGGGAAATTAGGTGTGCAAGCTGAAGTTAAAGGAGTTGCTGGAACCTGGAAAGATTTAACGGATTCAGTTAACTCGATGGCGGGGAATTTAACAGCCCAAGTCCGCAACATTGCTGAAGTAACAACGGCTGTGGCAAATGGCGATTTATCGAAGAAAATTACTGTCGATGTGAAAGGGGAAATTCTCGAACTGAAAAACACGATTAACATCATGGTGGATCAGTTGAGTTCCTTCGCATCTGAAGTAACCAGGGTGGCGAGGGAAGTAGGAACGGAAGGTAAATTAGGTGTGCAAGCTTATGTGCGGGGTGTAGGGGGAACTTGGAAAGATTTAACTGATAATGTTAACTTGATGGCGGGGAATTTGACGGCCCAGGTGCGGAATATTGCGGAAGTGACGAAAGCGGTAGCAAATGGGGATTTATCAAAGAAAATTACCGTTGATGTCAAAGGCGAAATTCTCGAACTGAAAGACACTATTAACGTGATGGTGGATCAGCTTAATTCCTTCGCTTCTGAGGTAACGCGGGTGGCGCGGGAGGTGGGAACTGAGGGTAAATTGGGCGGTCAAGCTGAGGTGAAAGGAGTTGCGGGAACTTGGAAGGATTTAACCGACAATGTAAACTCGATGGCGGGAAATTTGACCGCGCAAGTGCGGGGTATTGCTAAAGTTGTGACGGCGGTGGCGAATGGCGATTTGAAGCGGAAATTAATGCTGGAAGCTAAGGGAGAAATTGCGACTCTGGCAGATACGATTAATGAGATGATTGATACGCTGGCTACGTTTGCCGATCAAGTTAGTACGGTGGCGCGCGAGGTGGGAATTGAAGGGAAGTTAGGCGGTCAGGCGAAGGTTCCGGGCGCGGCGGGAACGTGGCGAGATTTGACGGATAATGTGAATGAATTAGCGGCGAATTTGACTACTCAGGTGCGCGCGATCGCAGAAGTGGCAATTGCTGTTACCCGAGGCGATTTAACGAGGTCAATTTCCGTCGCTGCTGAAGGAGAAGTTGCCATTGTTAAGGATAACATTAACCAGATGATTGCCAATCTGCGGGAGACAACGCAGAAGAATACCGAGCAAGATTGGCTGAAAACAAACCTCGCTAAGTTCACTCGAATGCTGCAAGGCCAGCGGGATTTAGAAACAGTTTCTAAACTAATTCTTTCAGAATTGACGCCGCTGGTTTCTGCTCAGCATGGCGTCTTCTTTATGATGGAAGCTGTGGAGCATGATCCGTTTCTCAAACTGTTAAGTACCTACGCCTACCGCGAACGCAAACAGTTAGGAAATAGATTCCATTTAGGCGAAGGTTTGGTAGGACAGTGCGCCCTGGAAAAAGAACGAATCCTGTTGACAGAAGTGCCGGACAACTACGTTAAAATTAGCTCGGGTCTGGGAGAAGCTACGCCGCTGAATGTCGTGGTTTTACCTGTACTATTTGAGGGAGAAGTGACGGCAGTAATCGAGTTAGCTTCGTTCCGCCGATTCAGCGAAATTCACTTGACATTCCTCGACCAACTGACGGAAAGTATCGCCATTGTTTTAAATACAATTGCGGCGAGTATGAGGACGGAAGAGTTGCTGAAACAGGCGCAATCTTTGGCTGAAGAGTTGCAAACTCAGCAAAGGGAACTAAGGGACACTAACCAGCGGCTAGAACAGCAAGCGCAGGTGCAGAAGACGAATGAGGAACTGCTGAAGAAGCAGCAGGAAGAGTTGCAACAAACGAATGAAGAACTAGAAGAACAAGCGGAATTGCTAGCGCTGCAAAATAAGGAAGTTGAGCGGAAAAACCGAGATATCGAACAGGCGAGGGGGTTGTTGGAAGAAAGAGCCGAACAGTTGGCTCTAACTTCTAAGTATAAGTCGGAGTTTCTGGCAAATATGTCTCACGAGTTGCGAACTCCGCTGAATTCGCTGTTGATTCTGGCTCGATTGCTTTCGGACAATACTGAAGGCAATTTGACTCTGAAGCAAGTTGAATACACGCGCACAATTTACTCGGCGGGAAATGATTTGTTAGGGCTGATTAATGACATCTTGGATCTCGCTAAGATTGAATCAGGCACGATGTCGGTGGAAATTGAGCAAGTGTTGTTTAAGGACTTGCGAGATCATTTGGAGCGAACTTTCCGTCAAATCGCCCAGGATAAGAAGTTGAGTTTTAAAATCGAGCTGGAGGCTGAGTTGCCAAAAGGTCTCTATACTGATGCTAAACGGCTGCAACAAGTTTTGAAGAATCTCCTCTCGAATGCGTTTAAGTTTACTGAGCGAGGTGAGGTGAAATTGCGTGTCGAAGTAGCGCGGGAAGGGTGGAGTGTAGAGATAGAAAGTTTAAGGACTTCCCCTACGGTTTTGGCTTTCTCAGTTAGCGATACGGGGATTGGAATTTCGGCTGAAAAACACAGGGTTATTTTTGAGGCTTTCCAACAAGCTGATGGTAGCACTAGCCGCAAATACGGGGGTACGGGTTTGGGTTTGTCAATTAGTAGAGAAATCGCTAATCTGTTAGGGGGAGAAATTCAATTGACAAGTCGCCCTGGTGAGGGTAGTAGGTTCACGCTTTATCTGCCGCAAACTTACCAAGAATCGCGAAGAATGAATGATCAGGAATCGGGAACGGGCAAGCCAATGGCTCAATTGCCGGCTGCTATTTCTTCTGCAGTTCCTTCGCCGAATTTCAATTTGCCGATCGCCCCTTATCCATCACCGATGATCGCTGACGATCGGGAAAATGTCAGTCTCGACGATCGCGTGCTTTTGATTATTGAAGATGATGTAAACTTTGCTCGAATTCTGTTGGATATGGCGCAGGAACAGGGTTTTAAAGGTTTGGTGGCTTTGCGGAGCGATATCGGTTTGGCGATGGCGCGAGAGTTCAAGCCAACTGCGATTATGTTGGATCTAAATTTGCCTGTGATGGATGGCTGGACAGTGCTCGATCGCTTGAAGCACGATCCAAGTACGCGCCACATTCCGGTTCACATTGTATCAGTTGAAGAAGGGCGGCAGCGCAGTTTGCAGTTAGGGGCGATCGCGTACTTACAAAAGCCGGTCAGCCGCGACGCTTTGAGCCAAGCTTTGACTGATATTAAGGGGTTTGTGGAGCGGCCTGTGAAGAATTTGCTAGTCGTGGAAGACGACGAAACACAGCGTCTGAGCATTGTGGATTTAATCGGCAATCACGATGTTTCTACCACGGCTGTGGGGAGTGGTGCAGAGGCGCTAGCAACTTTGATGTCAGGGCCTTTTGATTGCATTGTACTGGATTTGGGACTGCCAGATATGACTGGTTTTGAACTAATTGAGCAGATTAAGCAACAGGCAAGTTTGAAAGCTCTGCCGATTATTATTTATACGGGCAAAGAGTTGACGAGAGCCGAAGAAACTCAACTCAAGCGCATGGCGGAAACAATCATTGTTAAAGATGTGCGATCGCCAGAACGTTTGTTAGATGAAACAGCTTTGTTTTTGCACCGAGTCCAAGCAAATTTGCCCGAACCAAAGCGCCAAATGCTAGAGCAATTGTATCAAACAGATTCGACCCTCGCGGGCAAGACAGTCTTGATTGTTGACGACGATATGCGGAATATTTTCGCCCTTACGAGTATGCTGGAGCGCCATCAAATGACGATTGAGTATGCCGAGAATGGGCGAGAGGGCATTGCTAAATTGCAAAATACGCCTGACATAAATATTGTGTTGATGGACGTGATGATGCCAGAGATGGACGGTTACGAAACCATGCAAGCAATTCGTAATATGCCTCAATTTGCTTCGTTGCCAATGATTGCTCTTACTGCGAAAGCTATGAAGGGCGATCGGGAAAAATGTATCGAAGCTGGTGCGTCTGACTACATTACCAAACCTGTGGATACGGAACAGTTGCTCTCGCTGCTGCGTGTCTGGCTTTATCGATAATAAGTCAGTTGTCAGTTGACTGTTGGCAGTTGTTAGTTGTCAACAGTCAACAGTCAACAGTCAACAGTCAACAATGCCCAATTCCCAATTACCAATTAAAAATGCCCGAAAGCCATGAACTGGAAACAATCGAAATTCAACTCCTACTAGAGGGAATGTTTCGCTATTACGGATTTGATTTTCGCAATTATGCTCTTGCCTCTCTCAAGCGCCGTATTTGGAACACTATTCGCTCGGAACGGCTCACCAGTGTCTCTGCACTTCAGGAAAAGGTACTTCACAATCCTGCTTACCTAGACCGTTTACTGCTGGACATTTCTGTCAATGTAACGGCGATGTTTCGCGATCCCACCTTTTACATTAGTTTCAGAAATAAAGTGGTGCCGCTGCTGCGTACTTATCCTTTCATTCGGATTTGGCACGCTGGATGTTCAACGGGAGAAGAAGTCTATTCTATGGCAATTTTGCTGCAAGAAGAAGGACTGTATGACCGCTGTCGGATTTACGCTACGGACATGAATGAATTAGTTCTGAAAACAGCAAAAACAGGGATATTCCCGCTGAAACAAATGCAAGAATATACGCAACTCTACCACAAAGCTGGGGGCAAGAAAGCGTTTTCTGAGTATTACACTGCTGCCTATGAAAATGCGATTTTTCGCTCTTCACTTAAAGATAATATTGTCTTTGCTCACCACAACCTAGCAACGGATAATTCTTTTAATGAGTTTAATGTTATTTTATGCCGTAATGTGATGATTTATTTCAATTCACACCTCCAGGAGCGGGTACACAAGCTTTTTTATGAGAGCCTGGGAATGTTTGGGGTTTTAGGACTAGGACATCAGGAGTCTCTGACTTTTACACCTTATGAAAAATACTATGAACCAATTGAAAGTAGTGATAAAATCTACCGAAGAGTTAAATAAAAAAAAATTTGAAATAGTGGTTGTTGGCACGTCTTTGGGAGGGCTAGAGGCTCTGACTGTGCTGCTGGCAGATTTGCCACAAAGCTTTCCTTTGCCTGTAGTTATTGTCCAACACCGCCATAAGAGTTCTCAGAATAGGCTTACTGATTTTTTACAAAAGCAAAGCTCTCTCCAAATCACAGAGGCCCAAGACAAAGAGGAGATCGTACCTGGACGGGTTTACTTGGCTCCTGCGGACTATCACTTGCTAATAGAATCGCCCTGTGAGGAGGAGTTTAGGCTGTATGAAAACGACTTTACAGAATGGGGGAGCGTGGCAGTCGAGTCAATCCATAATTCAAAATCCCCAATCCCCAATCGCCGAACTCCTAAATTTGCACTATCAACAGAGGCTCCTGTCTCCTACGCGCGGCCCTCAATCGATGTGCTGTTTGAGTCTGCTGCAGATGCCTTTGGGGAGAAAGTTATCGGCATAATTTTAACAGGAGCTAATTCTGATGGCAGTGAAGGGCTGGCAAAAATTAAAGCTGAGGGAGGATTGACATTTGTGGAGGAACCGGCTTCGGCTTTATGCGCGACCATGCCAGCCTCCGCGATCGCAAATGTTGAAGTAGACTGGATTTTACCCCTCTCTAAAATCGCTCCCTGTTTAGTCAATTTGCTAAGAATTAAAGATTAAAAAAATTATGAATCTGCACTCCCCCCATCGAGTAAATGTCCTTTTAGTTGACGATCGCCCAGAAAATTTGGTAGCTTTAGAAGCTATTCTCAATAGCCCCTCTTATAACCTAGTACAAGCTAATTCGGGCGCGGAGGCTCTGAGATGTCTGCTTAATGAAGATTTTGCGGTAATTTTGCTTGATGTGCAGATGCCGGGAATGGATGGATTTGAGACAGCAACATTGATTCGCTCTAGAGATCGATCGCGATCGACTCCGATTATTTTTATCACAGCATTCAGCAGTAATGACACCCACGTGTTTAAAGGTTATTCACTGGGTGCGGTTGATTACCTGTTCAAACCCTTGGAACCGGAAATATTGACATCCAAGGTGGGGGTATTTGTGGAATTGTTCCAAAAAACAGTTGAGGTGAAGCAGCAAGCAACACAGCTAGCTGCTGTTAATAGTGAACTAAGTAAAAGTGAAGAGCGGTTTCGTACTTTGTGTGCTTGTTCGCCACTGGGAATTTACTTAGCTGACGTTGAAGGCCGCTGTACATACATCAATCCCCGTTGTCAAGCCATTTGCGGGTTAACTTTGGAGGAAAGTTTAGCCGAGATTTGGCAGCGGGAAGTTCATCCAGAAGATCGCGAGCGCGTAGTAGCAGATTGGTTAGCTTGGATTAAAGAAGGCCACGAATATTCTAACGAGTTTCGATTAGCTAGTAGCGAAAGTGTGCGCTGGATTAATGTGCAGTCGTCGCCAATGTTTTCGGATTTGGGAAAACTGATCGGTCACGTGGGTACGGTTAGAGATGTCACAGACCGCAAGCAAGCAGAGGAAGAACGCAGCAGACTAATCCGCGAACAAGTGGCGCGACAAGAAGCTGAGAGAGCTAACCAAATGAAGGATGAATTTCTAGCTATTCTCTCTCACGAACTCCGCACTCCTTTAAATGCAATTCTCGGCTGGTCTAGGCTGCTTCGTACCAAAAGATTTGACCAAGAAACTATCGATAAAGCCCTAGAAACCATTGAGCGCAATGCTAAATCTCAAGCGCAACTCATTGAAGATATTTTAGATGTTTCGCGGATTCTGCGGGGGAAACTAAATTTAAATATGCATCCGATTCGGTTGGAATCTGCGATCAAACTGGCAATAGATTCTTTGCAGCCGCTGACTGAAGAAAAATCAATAGTCGTAGAATTAACGTGCAGTCCCAATGTAGGTGAAGTTATCGGCGATCCAGATCGCTTGCAGCAAATTGTGTGGAATTTGCTGTCAAATGCGATTAAGTTTAGTCCGCAAGAGGGTAAAGTAGAGGTGCGGTTGGAGTCAGTTGGCGATGAAGCTCACATTCAGATAATTGATAGTGGCATTGGTATCGCTCCTGATTTTTTGCCTTATGTTTTCGATCGCTTCCGTCAAGCTGATAGCAGCACAACTAGGTCTTACGGGGGTTTGGGACTGGGATTGGCGATCGTCCGTCACTTGGTGGATCTGCACGGCGGTAAGGTGGATGCAGAAAATAATCCGGGCGAGGGTGCGAAATTTACGGTAGCTCTACCTATTACTAAGAGGAAGACCGCAAGTGCAGGGGATGATTGGTCGTCGCTCAAGGACGCAACAGAGGTTCTCCCCACTCTGGCTAATTTGCAATTGCTGGTGGTGGATGATGACGATGACACGCGGGAGTTTTTGATTGCTTTACTCGAGGACGAAGGAGCTATGGTGCGATCGGCGGCATCGGTGGCCGGCGCTCTAGATGCACTGGAAAGTTATTCGCCGGATCTGCTGCTGAGCGACATTGGAATGCCGGAAGCAGACGGTTATGAGTTGATCGCGCAGGTGAGAGAAATGGAAAGGCTCAGGGGTGGAAAGATGCCTGCGATCGCCCTGACGGCCTACGCCAGAGAAGAAGAGCGCCAGCAAGCGCTGGAAGCTGGTTTCCAGATGCACTTATCTAAACCAGTTGACATCACTAAGTTAATTGCCACAATTGCTAACCTCACAGGAAGACTCGGAAATCCCCCTCCAACTGATATCTTGCACCATGCTCAAGAACAGGCAAGATGCCTGTTCCACAAAGAGTAAATTTTCTTGTGGGGAGTAGGCGTTGGGCCGGAGAGCCCGTCCGTGAAGGCTGATTGACAATAGTGCTATTGGGTGATTTCCAAGGGACTCGGCGGTTAAAACCGCTTTGTTGACCCCCCAATCCCGTGCCGATTAGTGAGAAAAATATTAAGCTAGCTAAAGGGAAACGCGATCGACAGTTCGGAACAAGACACTCGTTTTTCCACAAAAAACTGGATATTTGCCGTTTTTTTGCTTCAACCTGCCGTCAAAGTACAAAATTACCCGCCAATCAATACATGAATATTTTTAGCAGTCTGCTTTCTGGCCCAACTCAAGCACCCCAAGTCAAAAAACAGCGTCGAGGCATTGAAATTAAGTCCGAACGCGAAATCGAAATTATGCGACAGGCAGCGAAAATCGTGGCAACGGTACTCAAAGAAATTTCCCTAATGGTAAAACCGGGAATGACTACTGCTGATTTGGATGCTTATGCCGAAAGACGCATCCGCGAAATGGGTGCAACTCCCAGTTTTAAAGGCTATCACGGTTTCACGGGATCGATTTGCTCTAGCATTAATAACGAAGTTGTTCACGGCATACCCAGTCCCAAAAAAGTAATTCGGGCGGGAGATGTTCTCAAGGTAGATACTGGGGCATATTATCAAGGTTTTCACGGCGATTCTTGCATCACGATCGCAGTTGTGGAAGTGACTCCCGAATCTGCAAAATTAATCCGAGTCGCAGAAGAAGCGCTCTACAAAGGCATCGAACAAGTGAAGGCTGGAGCTTATTTGCTCGATCTGGCTGGTGCGATCGAAGATCATGTCAAAAGCAACGGTTTTAGCATCGTTGAGGAGTTTACGGGCCACGGTGTCGGGCGAAATTTGCACGAGGAACCGTCGGTTTTCAATTTCCGCACCCGCGAAATGCCGAACGTGAAATTGCGAGCGGGCATGACATTGGCGATCGAACCAATTTTGAATGCCGGTTCTAAGTACACTCGGACGCTTTCTGACAAGTGGACTGCTGTAACCGTTGACAATGCTATGTCGGCTCAGTTTGAGCATACTGTGTTGGTGACAGAAACTGGCTATGAAATTTTGACCGATCGTTCAAAAGTTTAAGTGGAAGGGTTCAACAATAATTTTGAGTTTTGAGTTTCGAGTTTTGAATTAAAGATTTAAGAACTTTTTAATCGTTAGATCAAAACCTAACTCAAAGCTCTTGAGTTGAACAACAATTTTTTAACTTCCTTCGAGGGATAGAGTGACAATAAGAGTTCAATGCGGCTAAATTAAAAAATAGTGGTAAAGCGTAAGGGTAACAACTATGTCAGCACGATTATTATTGGTAGATGATGAACCGGGCTTGCGGGAAGCAGTACAAGCTTATTTGGAAGATAGCGATTTTGCGGTTGAGGTGGCCAGTAATGCTCGGGATGGGTGGGAACTCTTGCAGCAGACTAATCCGGATTTGGTGATTTCAGACATTATGATGCCCCAGGTGGACGGTTATCAATTTCTCAAGCAAGTGCGGGAAGATCCTCGCTATAAGGCTTTGCCGGTGGTGTTTTTGACGGCTAAGGGGATGACGAGCGATCGTATTCAAGGCTATCAAGCAGGCTGCGATGCTTATCTTTCTAAGCCCTTCGATCCCGACGAGTTAGTAGCAATAGTAACCAATTTGCTGGCGCGCCGCGCGGCTGCTAAGGAGACGGGCGAAAATGCTGAAAGTCCAGATATTGCTGCTTTGACAAGCCAAATGGCGAGAATTGAGTCTTTGCTGAGTGGGCGGAGTTCGATCGCCCAAAGTCCTTCGCCGATTAAAATTGATTTGACTCCGCGAGAACAAAGTGTTTTGGATTTGGTGGCTCAAGGTTTGATGAATAAGGAAATTGCCCGCCGCTTGGAAACTAGCGTGCGTAATGTGGAAAAGTACGTCAGCCGTTTATTTAGCAAGACGGGTACTAACAGCCGTACTGAGTTGGTTCGCTTCGCTCTCGAACACGGCTTGACGAAATAGGAGCCATCTCGACTTATCTCGACTTGGCTGGAGGCTGTGCCTCGCCGAGCTGCGTTACCAGGCTCTTCCTGGTAACGAGAATTATGCAAAAAATTAGAAATGTTAAGATATAAGTATTGACAGATATCCGGTGGCTGTGGTATCTAACGTCAGCTTGCTGGTGGCAGCGCGGGAGTGCGAAAACTGGTGTGCGAAAACTGGTGTGCGAAAACTTCTCACCCACTTTGCTTTGAGTCTGAGATGAACACTCGCAAATGCCGGGGACTTACTTAACGGGAAAACCTGACTGTTTAAGAGTTTTCACGTAGTAAATAGAAAAGCAAACACTTGACCGGATATGCTGCGTTAAGCAAACTTGCCGCCAATAGTCACAGATAAGGTTATATCCTGTGGAAAAACAAGCCACTATTAATTAATGACTCTGCTCAAAAACGGATACTTGCGAACTGCCCCAGAGGTAAGTAGCCCACAATTTTAGATCCTAGTTCAAGCTCTCAGATTCATCTGTGGAGTAGATCTAAAATCTAAAATCTAAAATTGAGTTACACCCCAGGAAAGTAGCCGCAGATGTTGAATTTATAGCAGCACCAAAGTTTAGTTTATATCAGGAGGATACCATGAGGAAAATCACGGCGCGACAAACGATAAGTGCCATAGTAGCACTGCCGATCGTACTAATAGCCAATACAACTCAAGCTTTTGCCACTGATACCGGTCAGAAAATAGATCCCATTAATAAAGTTTCGGATTTTGGCGATGATCTCAATTTTGATATTGGGCCACCAACAAGCATCAGCATTGAAGAAAGCGAGGATTGGGACGAACCTGATTTTGCAGCTACTTTAGATAGGGAGATTAGTAAATTTATGACAAAAAATCCTCAAGCTGTAATTGATGAGCCGCCGCCGGTAGTTTATCTCAGTGCTGCAAGGGGTCAGTCAAGCAAGGAATGCCGGATTTCAGCGATATGCGAATAACTCAATCGGATTTGTGCGATTTGGGCGATGGCTGGAAGCCCCGCAAACAAAGACTCTTTTGCTGGGTAGAATGTGAGCAATTATCAAGACTTCAGTAAAATCCGGTTGATTTTGCTGGGAATATGCGAATAACAGAGTATGTATTTTTTTGGGTATGCTTTAATGCGATCGGCTAAAATAATAAGTATGCAGGCTGAAATAAACTTAACTAATTGATAGTTCCCAGTGATTGGAAATCGCCCAAAAGGGCAGAAATAAAATTAATCATATGATTTTTCGCAGTGATTGGCAAACATAAAAACGGGTAAAAGTAAACTTAGAGCAACCGCCAAAACGGTTAGGATGTTCTTAATTGCACTTTCCCCTGCCGTCGATTCCTTCCATCCGTTACATCCGTTAAATAATCCGTTGCCGAACTGCCATCCGTTACATCCGTGACATCCGTTAAATAATCCATTGCCGAACCTCCATCCGTGACATCCGTTAAATAATCCGTTGCCGAACTTCCTTTTTTCGGCAGTTGAGAGCACCTATCCTGAGAAACTTTTTCAAATATTAATTATGATTAATTCGCACTGCCAGCAAGACACCGCAGCACAGCAAAACAAAAGTTCGCTGCAAACTCTCACCCGGACTCTGAGAATGTCTCAGGGGCAATTTTCGCTGATTTTGGTGCGGTGCAATTACAGTGCGATGAGAGAGGAAATTGTAAGGCAATTGCGGGAGGAGTCTGGTATCGAGATTCGAGAGATTGTCCTTCCCCCATCTGTTAAAACTCTTTACACGACGATAGAAACCAAACTTTCCTGCAGCCATCCGCCAGCTTTAATGGTGTTTGGATTGGAATCGGTAAGTGCGATCGATCGACTGCTGACTTCTACCAACTACGTGAGGGAAGAATTTCGGAATAATTTTCCCTTCCCGGTGGTGCTGTGGGTGACAGACAAAATCTTAAAAAAACTGATTCGGTTAGTAACAGATATCGAAACTTGGACGACAAGTGTTGAATTTGTGATCGGCCCCGACGACTTGGTGGATTTCCTGGGCAAAAGTGCCGATCGCATTTTTTCCAAAATTTTAGAAAGTGGCAATTGGCGTTTAACTAATTCTGCCATTCTCGGAGCCAATTCTTTGACTGAACTAGAGTCGGCTAGCCAAGACTTGCAAACTTGCAACATCAGGTTAGAACCAGCTATTGAAGCGAGTTTGCAATTTATTCGCGGGCGGCACGAATATGCTTGTCACCGCATCCCTGCGGCTATTGAATTGTATCAAAAAAGTCTCAGTTTTTGGAAGCATCAAGTAGCGTTTCTTGGAACCCAAACAGAATTTAGCGATTTGTTATTTACCATTCACCCAGCACCGGTGTTAGAGGGAATTCTGCTCTTCCACATCGGTCTTTGCTACCGCTTCCAAGCAGAACAACACCGCAGCGGCAACCGTCCTTACTGGACGGAAGCTAAGAATTATTTTCAGGAATGTATTGATGTTTTAGAAGGGGCGGGACGGCCGGATGCGGTTGGTATATTCATCAATCAACTTGGCGAAGTATTGCAGTATTTAGAAGATTGGGATGCACTCTGGAATTTAGCTATCAAAGCTCGGAGGTTACATGAAAATATGGAAAATTCAGCAGTTAATTTGGCTCAAGATTACGGCTTTTTGGCTAGAGTAGTCTTAGAGCAAAAGAACTGGCAAGGGGCGAAAGAATGGGCTTTAATGGCTGTAGACGTTCTCAACTCAAATTTAGAAGCGACAGGACAGGGAAGCCCTGTAAAGTCGCAGCATCTAGGCTTGTATCGGTTAATTTTAGCAGAGGCCCAGAGTCAGTTGGGTGAGGTGCAAGAGGCGATCGCACATTTAGAGCTTGCTCGCTTGGAAACCGAACCTTGCTACAACCCGCAACTGTATTTGCGGGTTTTAGAAATGCTGCGATCGCTCTATTTTCAGGGGGGACAATATCTCGAAGCATTTCAAATTAAGCAAGATTATCGAGCGGTGGAACACACCTATCGGTTCCGAGCTTTTATTGGAGCCGGAAAGTTGCAGCCGCACAGAGAAGCGGTTAATTCCGTCGCCGAAACTGTTGCTGACGCTGCTACTATTGCTGACGAAATTACAGCTTCCGGTAGAGAGCAAGACCTCAACCGCTTAATATATAGGATGAACAATACCCCCGACAAACTGACAGTAATTTACGGTCAGTCTGGAGTTGGCAAAAGTTCAATAGTCACGGGAGGATTAGTACCAGCTCTCAAACAAAAAAAAATAGAAATGCGGACTGTTTTGCCGATAGTGCTGCAAGTTTACAACAACTGGCCACGGGAATTGACCAGACAGTTATCTGCTGGGAAAGCTGAAATATTCGATCCGGAAATTGCCGAAGCAGTATCCGAAATTGCTCCGGTAGATTTTCCAGTAGAAGCAGGTGCAGTCCAGGGAAATGTTATTTCGGGATTTCACGGTGGCTCGACTGGGAATAATGAGGATCAAAGGGAGCAGTCACAGCCAGTAGAATTAATCATACAACAACAGGCGATCGAATACGAAAATATTATCAAGGAGCTGCAAAGAAATTCCGAACATTTAGTGACTGTTCTGATATTTGACCAATTTGAAGAATTTTTTTTCGTGTGGAAAGAGCCAGCGGAAAGACAAATATTTTTTGATTTTTTGCGGGAATGCTTGAAAATCAAATATTTAAAAGTCGTCCTGTGTTTGCGGGAAGATTACCTGCACTATTTGCTGGAATTTTCCCGACCCAAAAACCCGACAGGATTGGTTAATAATGATATTTTAGAGGACATTCTCAGCAAAAATATTCTGTTTTATTTGGGAAATTTTTCGCTGGTCGATGCGCGATCGGTAATTCGCACTTTAACTGAGCGAGCGCAGTTTTACTTAGAACCAGAGCTGATCGAAGAATTAGTCAATAATTTAGCTGGAAAATTGGGAGAAGTCCGCCCGATCGAACTACAACTTGTCGGCGCTCAACTGCAACAAGAGAACATTAGAACTTTAACTCAATATCAGGAACTTGGCAACAATCCGCAACAAAAATTAGTCGAAAGTTTTCTCGAAGAAGTCATCAAAGATTGCGGCCCAGAGAATGAAGTAGCTGCACGCAGAGTATTGTATTTGCTCACAGATGAAGAAGAGATACGTCCCCTAAAAACCCGCGCAGAATTAGCCTCAAAGTTAGCGACATTTGCTGAAGCTGATAAATTAGATTTAGTCTTAGAACTGTTAGTAAACTCGGGTTTAGTTTTTCGCTGGACGGAACTGCCTGCTGAGCTTTATCAGCTCGTTCACGATTATTTAGTTAGCTTCATTCGCCAGCAGCAAGAATTAGATAAAAAGGCAGAAGTTGAGGAACTGCGAAAGCAAAACCAAATTAACCGAGATGAAATTGAACAAATTCGCAAAGACAGAGAGCAAGATGCTTTGCTGTCGGAAGCTAGAGACAAACAGTACAAAGCGGAAGCTCAACTTTACCACACTCGGAGATGGCAATTGCGGGCGGCGGTTGTAGGAGTGCTTGTACTCGCAGGTGTTTCGGGGATGGCATTCGAGCAAGCAAAATTAGCAGAAATCGCACGGCAAGAAGCAGAAAAAAGTCGGACTGATGCCCTAAATTCCGCGTCGGAAGCTTTGGTGCTTTCTAATGAAAAAAATCAATTAGGAGTGTTGGGAAATAGTATCAAAATTGGTCGTGATTCTCAGAAAAGTACAGCGCTGCCTGTGGACACTAAAAATCAAATTGCTGAAAGACTCAGACAAGCAGTTTCCGGGGTGCAAGAACGCAACCGTTTCGAGCAGCACAGCAAGTTTGTTTTGGATGTGAGTGTCAGCCCCGACGGCAATTCAGTTGCTTCGGCAAGTGCTGACAAAACTGTTAAATTGTGGAGCAAAGAAGGTAAGTTATTAAAAACTTTTAATCACGGCGATATCGTGACGAGTGTTAGTTTTAGTCCTGATGGGAAAACGATCGCTACTGGTTGTGCCGATCGTACAATTAGAATTTGGCAAGTAGATAACGACAAAAGTGCAATCGGCATTTTCTCCGGCCACCGCGATATCGTCACCAGCGTCACTTTCAGTCCAGACGGCAAAACCCTAGCTTCCGCCAGTCACGACAACACCGTCAAAATCTGGAACCGGGCTAACAAAAAATTGCTGCAAACCTTAAGCGGACACAAAGACTGGGTTCTGGGCGTCAGTTTCAGTCCCGACGGCCAAACAATAGCCTCAGCAAGTGTTGACAAAACTGTCAAACTTTGGAACCGAGAAAGTAAAACCGATAAATTTCAAATTAATCCCAAAACACTAACCAAACATTCTGACATTGTGTACAGCATTAAGTTCAGTCCAAACAGTGGAGAACTCGTCTCAGCAAGTGCCGACACCACAGCCAAAGTTTGGAACCGAAACGGTGAGGAACTCCGAACTCTCAAAGGACACAACGATGAAGTTGTCAGCGCGAGTTTCAGTCGCGACGGCAAAAAAATTGTCACCGGGAGTGCAGACGATACGGTGAAAGTTTGGAGTCGCAGCGGCACTTTGCTCAATACTTTTCGAGGACATCAAGACGATGTGAGGGCCGTAACTTTCAGCGGCGATGGCACTATTGCTTCCGCAAGTAAGGACAAAATAGTGAAAATTTGGAAACCGGACAGCACTCCGCTGAATAAGATTTTATCGGGACACGGAGACTGGGTTTACAAAGTCAGTTTTAGTGCTGACGGCCAAACAATTGCTTCTGCTAGCGGGGACAAAACCGTGAGGCTTTGGCGGGCTGACGGCAGTTTATTTAAAGCCTTAGAAGGTCACAAGGATTCTGTTACCTGGGTGAGCATTTCTCCTGATGATAAAACTGTTGCTTCGGCGAGCGATGACAAAACAGTGAAAGTCTGGAGTTTAAACGGCAAACTATTAGATACTCTCAGCCACAGCGGCATTGTCAGAAGCGTGAGTTTTAGCCCCGACGGAAAGATAATTGCCGCCGCCAATGCCGATCGCAAATTGTACCTCTGGCGCTGGAACGGTTCTAAAGCAACTTTGTTTGCAAAACTAGATCACAGCAATCCAGTAATTAGCGTTAGCTTCAGTCCTGACGGCCAAACTATAGCTACTGCTACCGCTGCTGAGGACAAGGCAAGCGGGAAGAAAAAGGCTTTTGAAATTACCGGAGAAAAGAGAGTTTACCTCTGGGAATTTAACGGTTCTTCGGCGAAAATTCTGAAAACTCTCGACCACCAGGACAGGGTTAAAAATGTTAGCTTCAGTCCCGATGGTAAGACTATTGCTGCTGCTTGCGCTGACAAAAAAGTTTACTTGTGGGGGTTTGATGGCAAGGCAGTTAATTTAACTGAAAAACTCGACCACAGCGATACTGTAGAAAGCGTGAGTTTTAGTCCCGACGGCAAGTTGATTGCGGTGGCAAGTGGGGGCAACACTGTTAAGCTGTGGGATTTTGACGGCAAGAAGGCGCTGCTATCTAAGACTTTGGAATCGAGCGATCGGGTGTTGAGCGTTACTTTTAGTTCTGATAGCAAAACTCTGGGTTTTGCTAGTAGGGATAGGACTGTAATTCTGTTGCCTGTGGAAAATTTGGAACTGAAGAATATCATTGCTCGCAGTTGCGAGTGGTTGGGAGATTATTTGCAGAATGACCCGAATGTTGCTGAGGGCGATCGACTGCTTTGTCTTGGATTTGGGAAGCAGGCGTTAAATAAGAAGAAGTAAACCCTTTAGTGAGGACTGCATTTCTCTGTCGGCGGATGAATAAAAACTTGCATTCGTGACTGCGAACCTCGATTTGAATTGCGATTAAAATATTTATCTGTTGACTGGTGTTTTCTGCTATAAATTTGCGGTAAAATTCCAGTAAGGAACTTAACTTTTTTGGCGGTTGCCCCGCCGCATCAATCCGCAATTCCAACAAAAGGTAAACCGCATGGATGTCAACTCCCAAAATGTCCAACCAATCCCGCCCTTCAACGAGACAAACGAGGAAACACCAGAGATAGGTGGCGGTTTGCCCATAATAGAATATTGGGCAAAACATACATTGTCCCCGGAAGGCCCGAAACTTTGGAAAACTTTGCTGCACAAAAGTGCTTGTTTGTCTTGTTCTTGGGGCACGGGCGGGCAGAAAGGAGGTTTTACAAATGAAGAGGGCGAAAAACTTCAGCGGTGCATGAAAAGCGTCGAAGCAATCTCCGCTGAAATCAAGCCGGCTATCTCAACTCAATTTTTTGAAAAGAAGAGTATTGCACAACTTCAGCAATTAACTTCAATGGAAGCCGATAGGTTGGGAAGGCTGAGTTTTCCGATGATTTTGCGGGCGGGTTCATCTCATTACGATCGCATTTCTTGGCAAGAAGTTTATCAAATTGCCGAAGCTGCTTTTCGCAAAACCCCCGAAAGAGTGGCCTCTTACAGTTCCGGTCGCTCTTCCAACGAAGCCGCTTTTCTGCTGCAATTGATGATGCGGGCGATGGGTTCCAATAACTTAGCAGATTGTTCCGATCTCTGCCATGCTCCCTCGACAATCGGGTTAAGCGAAATGTTTGCCACCCGCACCTCGTTAGTGAGTCTAGAAAACTTGAAGGAAGCAGATTGCGTCGTGCTCGCGGGCAGCAATTCTTCCTACAACCATCCCCGTTTGATGAACGAGTTAATTAAAATTCGCGACAAAGGCGGTAAAATAATTGTAATCAATCCGGTGATGGAAATCGGGTTAGTCAAGTTTGGTTCTCCCGCATTTCCCGTCAAGTCTCTCATCCCCGGTTCCGATATTTCCTCGCTATACTTGCAACCAATTCCCGGCAGCGATACGGCGCTATTTGTCGGCATTCAAAAGTCTTTAATCGAACAAGGATTGCTGGACGAAAAATACTTACAAGCTCATACAGAAGGCTGGGAAGCAGTAGTACAGCACGCCCGCGAAACCTCTTGGGAAACTATTACTAAAACCTGCGGAGTTTCCCAAGCAGAAATTGAGGCGGCAGCCAAAATTATCGGCACGTCCCAGCGGGTTGTATTCGGTTGGGCGATGGGAATTACCCAACACGATAACGGTGTAGATAACGTTTTCAGCATCGCCAACACGGCATTGATGACAGGAAATGTCGGCAAAGAAGGGGCGGGATTAATGCCCGTCAGAGGACACTCAAACGTCCAAGGATTCGGCTCTATGGGCGTCACTGTGAAGCTGAAAAAAGAAATCCAACAAGCTTTAGAAAAGTTATTGAATCGTCCCCTCAGCCCTGTTAAGGGCTACGACACTCGATCGCTCATTGAAGCAGCAGATGCAGGCAAAGTCGATACCCTGATATGTCTGGGCGGTAATTTGTACGGGGCGAATCCAGATTCAACTCAGGCCAAACAGGCTTTAGCCAATGTTGAAACCGTTATCTACCTCGCAACCAAACCGAACTTAGGGCATTTTCACGGATTGGCAAAACACAATACAATTGTGATTCCCGTGCTGAATCGCTTTGAAAATCCCCACAAAACAACGGTGGAAGCCGGTAATAATTTTGTGCGTTTAAATGATGAGGGCGAAACTCATCTCCAGAATTCTGATTTGATTCCTGAAGTGCATTTTTTAACAGAATTAGCGAGCAGAATTCACGGCGATTTTCCCGTTGATTTGCGCCAACTTCAAGACACAAAATACGTTCGGCAATTGATTGCTAAAACTATCCCTGGCTATGAAAAAATAGCGACCATTGATGAAACCCAAGAGGAATTCACCATCAGCGGTCGCATTTTTACAGAACCTAAATTTCCTACTGAGTCTGGGAAAGCGAAGATGTTTGTCGCGCCTTTACCTAAGCTGAAATTACCGGAAGCGAAAGAGTTTGGGGTATCGGAATCAACACAGGGTATTGTTGTGGCATTGATGACGGGACGCAGCTATTCTCAGCACAATACTGTGGTTTACAAAATTGAGGACAAGTATCGGGGAATGCCGCACCGCAACTGCATTTTAATGAACCGCGCGGATGCAGAAAGCACTGGTTTTCAAGAACATCAGCGGGTTACGGTGCAGGGAAATGTGGGGAAAATGGAAAATGTCGAGGTGATTTACGGGGCGGTTCGTGAGGGTGCTGCTTTGATGTTTTATCCTGAAGTTAATGTGATTTTTCACCCGGAGATTGAAAAGCGATCGGGCACGCCTGCTTACAAGCGCGTACCTGCTTTTGTTTATGCGGAAGTATAGAATATCTTACACCATTCTCAAGAACAGGCAAGATGCCTGTTCCCCAAATTACACCATTCTTAAGAACAGGCAAGATGCCTGTTCCACAAATTACACCATTCTCCAGAACAGGCAAGATGCCTGTTCCACAAAGAGTGAGTTTTATTGTGGGGTGGGCCGAAGAGCCCGCCCATAAAAGGGTCATTGAGCATCACAAAAAAAACAGGTTTCTGGAACCCCATATGCAAGTCTTAATTAACTCTTAATTTGCAAAGTTCTACCGCGCCAAGTCCACCCCCAACCAGTTTCAGTTTTAATCGCAGAACCGATCGCCATCGCCGCCACTAACGCACCTCCGAAACCTCCCAACCACCAGTATTTCGTCGGACATTCAGAAATCTCGGCACCCAAGCGGCGCAAAGTGTAATGCTGCGAAATTACGATTATTACTAAGAAGGAAGAAGGAAGAAGGAAGAAGGAAGAAGGAAGAGAGAAGACGGAAGAAGAAAGAGGGAAGACGGAAATTATTTGTTTCAGAATAATGAATAATCCTATCCACGGCATAGGATAAATAAAGAACATAATTGCAGCCATGTAAACCATCATGCCCCAACTGCGGTTAGCGCCGAGATACAGATTCTTTGTCCAGCCTTCCCACAAGGCGCTCCAAGACCGATACATCCGCACGGATGCCAAATTTGACCCGGAATAAAGTCCGAGCTTTAAACCCGCACGTTTGATGCGTCTAGCTAATTCCACATCTTCCACAATTTCGCCGGCAACTGCTTCGTGACCGCCGATTTTTTCGTAAGCCGATCGCCTAAATAACATGAACGGCCCGCCCGCAAAAGCACTGTCTATTTTCGAGGGATCGTTGACGGCGGTAAAGTCGAAGCAAACTGCTAGGTGATTGAACATTAACGGCTGCACTAACCACTCGGCAAAACACTCGCAAACCAGTGCTGGCATACAGGTGAACAAATCTATTTTCTCAGTTTCTGCTGTTGCAATAGCGGTTTCGATCGCCCCTGGTTTGAGTCGCACGTCGGCATCGATAAATAATAAGAAGTCTCCGGTTGCTATTTGAATAGCTTGGGCGCAGGCCCAGTTTTTGCCCGCCCAATATTGGTTGGTTGGTCGCGGCTGACCTGCTAATATTTTAAGCCGGGGGTCGTTGAGGTGCTGTTGCAGGGTTTGGGCGATCGCTAGCGTGTCGTCTGTCGATCGATCGTCTACAATCAAAACCTCTAGGTTGTCCACAGACAGCCGTGTACTCTCCAAAATGGCGATCGCGCAATCCCGAATATTCTCTGCCTCGTTGTATGCTGGTACGATTACCGAAACTTTAGGGAACCGCGCGGCGGACTCCGGTGACAGCTTAGCCAAACTTCTGTCGGTTCGAGGCGCATTTTCGACTGATCGGCGCAAATTCTTAGTGTAAGCTCTACTTACAATCAGAGAAAAAATTAGCAGGGTTAACAATATCAAAACGAACAGACCTCAAATTTTCGGTACACGATTTGTCTCCCTAAATATTAAAAAATATTAAAACAAAAAGCTAGTCGATCGCCCGAAAAGTTATTTTGACCGCCTCTTTTGCTATAATTTGTGAGCATCTTTCGGCTCGCCCGCACCGAGGGGCAAGACCCCTCACCCAGACAGCGACCGAAAAGCCGAGGATAGATATCAGTTGTCAGAGGAGATTGCAATGGGCGAATTTTTTACAGTCGATGTGTTTGCGAACACGATAGCGGTACTCGGCGCTTTTGGTTTTTTCTTTTTGGGATATCAAGCTTTGCAGATGTTGAAAAAATAAAGTATGTCACCACTGAGATGTTGCACTATTGTCAAGAACGGGCAAGATGCCCGTTCCACAAAGAATGAGTTTTCTTGTGGAACAGGTATTTTGCTTGTTCCTCAACAAGTAATTGAGAATGGTGCAATATCTCCGTCAGAAGTCAGAAGTCAGAAGTCAGAAGGAAAGAAGTCAGAGGGAAGAAGTCCGATGGAAGTCGGAAGAAGGAAAGAAAGAAGAAGGAAAGAAAAAAGAAGGAAAGAAACAACTATTCTGAAGACCCAATGCCCTGTTTTGCCAATGCCCAATGCCCTGTTTTGCCAATGCCCAGGAACACCTAATTTACCTGAAAAAGGCTATACAACTGACTCAACAGTGCAACTGTTTCTGGCGAAAATCAACCAAAAAAAGGCTGCGTTATTATCATGGTGAGCCAACTTTTAGATGGACGCTATCAAATCATTGAAGTCATAGAAACAGGAGAATTTGGACAAACCTATCTGGCCAAAGATATTCGCCGTCCGGGAGAACCGCAGTGCTTTGTCAAGCACCTGCGTCCCGGTACCACCGAACCGAAATTAATTAATACTACGCGCCGTCTTTTTCAAAAAGAAGCAGAAGTTCTAGAAAGGCTCGGTCAACACGACCAAATTCCTCAGCTATTCGCTTATTTTGAAGAAAATGAAGAATTTTTCTTAGTTGAATCTTTTGTTGCCGGTCACTCGCTATCAACCGAGATTGTACCGGGCAAGCCTCTAAGCGAAGAAAAAATGATTCCTTTGCTGAAGGAACTGTTAGAAATTTTAGTGTTTGTACATGGACAGGGAGTAATTCACCGAGATATTAAACCGGCAAATTTAATCCGTCGCTATTCAGACAACAAGTTAGTTTTGATCGACTTTGGCTCGGTGAAAGAAATTCACATTGCTCAAAGACAAGCGCCGGTAACTGTGCGGATTGGCACTCTGGAATATATGCCGATCGAACAATTTCAATACAACCCGCAACTCAACAGCGATATCTACGCTTTGGGAATGATTGGCATCCAAGCAATGACGGGTTTGCCGGCTTATGATTTGCCGAAACTGCGGGATTTGAAAAATTCTAATAAAGGCGAAATTGTTTGGCGGCATTTAGCCACCTGTTCCCAAGCGCTGGCCGATGTTTTGGACAATATGGTGCGCTACGATTTTCGGGAGAGATACCAGTCGGCGGCGGAAGCTTTAGCCGATTTGAGGAAAATTGGCGATCGCTCGCGGGCGCGGATTCCCAAGCTGACAATATATCGCGAAGAAGTCGATCGGCGCAGCAGCAGCCGCGGTGACATTACAGTCGTCGGTCGTAGAATATTAGATGAACTGCGCGTCAGTTTGGACTTGCTGCCAGAAGAAGCAGAGGCGATCGAAGATGAGGTATTGAACCCTTACCGCAAATACAGGCAAAAAGGCGAACGCTACGAACAATCACTGCAAGAAGCAATGCAGCAAGAATATCCCTTTTCTGTGGAAACTCGCAGCGAATTAAAACGCTTGCAGCAAGTTTTAGGGCTTACCGACGAAGATGCCGCGAAAATCGAAGAATTAGTCATTCCTAAATCTTTATTTGCTAAATTGTACAAGGCGATATCCACAGTTTTGGAGGGACACCGCAACCCCAATGGGCCACCAGCCAGCAGCGCCCCTCACCTCGAATTGCAGCCAAGTCCGGCGGTATCCTCGCAGGTAAATCTGAACGGAAAAACCGATTTCTCGTTAGCGCAGCCCGCCCCTACGGGGGCTACGCCAACGGAGAGGATCGCCAGCCCAGCAGCACTTGTCCCCAAAGAAACTCGCAAATTCAATCCTTATCTTGCCGGCGCAACAATGGCGGCTCTCTTAGCTGCGATCGGCGGAATTTACGGATATCTCAAGTGGCAAGAAGGGCAGCAGCGAGTCCAGAAAGAATCCCAACAGCTCAATCAAATTGAAGCTCTTTATAAAGGCAGTAATTATGAAGACTGCATCAGCCAAATACCAACCATTGCCAGCACTTCCAGCAGCTATGCGTCCGCTCAGGAGTTACAGGAACAGTGCCAAGCAGGTCTGCGGTGGAAGAACGCCAAAGTCAAAAATTTCGCTCAGCATTCCGATGCAGTTGGGTCTGTTGCTTTCAGTCCAGACGGCTTAATGTTAGCCAGTGGTTCTAAAGACAAAACCATCCAAATTTGGGATTTAGCTACAGGCAAGTCGATCCGGACTTTTCCAGGAGATTCCTCCACTATTTGGTCGGTTGCTTTTGACTCAAGCGGTACGAAACTGGCGACTGGAACCGGTTTTTGGCGAGTCATGCTGTGGGATTTAAAAACAGGGCAAGTGATTCGCAGTCTCGACCACACTGCTTCTGTTTGGTCTGTGGCTCTCAGCCCCGACGGACAGCTTGTCGCTAGCGGTAGCGGAGACAATACCACAAAGATTTCGGATGCAGCAACTGGTCGTTTGATTCAGAGTTTTCCAGACCATACAGATTTTGTTTATTCTGTTGCTTTCACTCCAGATGGAAAAAGTTTGGTTAGCGCTTCTAAGGATAAAAAAATTACCGTTGTGGATGTCGCAACAGGGGCGTTGCTCAAAACTATTGAGGGACACGGCGACCCGGTGAGGTCGGTTGCGGTTAGCCCGGACGGCAAGACAATTGTTAGCGGTTCCTACGATGAAACTATTAAAATCTGGAATATCGAAACAGGAGATTTAATTCGCTCTATCCAAGGACATTCTGACGATATTGTCTCGGTTGCTATCAGCCCGGACGGGAAGTTTATTGCGAGCGGGAGCAAGGATAAAACTATTAAAGTTTGGGATTTTGCTACCGGAGAATTGCTGAATACTTTGACGGGACATTCCGATGAAGTTTATGTGGTGACTTTTAGTCCCGACGGCAAAACTATTGCTAGCGGTTCTAAAGACAATACTATTAAGTTGTGGCTCAGGTAATCAGGAAGAGGGAAGAAGGAAGAAGGAAGAAGGAAGAAGGAAGAAGAAAGAAGGAAGAAGGAAGAAGGAAAAATAGTCCTTGACGCACAGACTATACTTGTAGGGTGCGAAGTGCGTACCTTACTACAGATAGTGTAATAATTGAAAACTTGTGTCCAGGACTGAAGAAGTCAGTCAACAGTCAACAGTATCCATTAGTCACTGGTCATTTAATTGCTAAGATTAAGCTCGTTTTTTAAGGTTTGGGGAAAGTGCCAATAAGGCGTTTCTAATTCCTCCTCAGTTGGATAATTTTGAGTTGATTCCTCTCGGATTTGAAAAAAGTGGTAGAGGTTAGCCACAGTTAAATCGGATATTTCTTGCCAATTCGAGGCAGCTAAAGCTGGATAGCCAGTAGCGATCGCCTGCTGGCTGACATAAAATTCGTATCCCCGGCGGATTTCCGGCGACACAGCGAAGGTTAGCTGGTCGCGCAAGGAGAGAAAGTGAGACTTTTGCTTTAAACTTTCATAAAGCGAAGGTTCCGCAGCTAATACCGCGAATGTAGTGTACACGCTGCTTTTTAAACTCTCGCTGGTGAGTTTATCTAAACTAGCTAACTGGTGCTGCTCTTTTGGAGACAAAGTTTGCATCCAATCAACCTCATTTTGCCAAAATTCTATTACACTTAAATCATGACCGAGAATCCTAGTAACTTCAGGAAATAAAAAATCTAGTTCAGGTTCCGATTGACATCCTTTAACAACAGTTAGAAGATTTTGACGAATTTTTGATTGGAGTTCCAGCAGGCGATCGCTCACCCTATCGTAGGCTCGCTGCAAGTGAAACGTGACCCCGATCGCCTGCTCGATCGTCCAAACACATTCCATTTGCCTGAGTTGTCCAGCAGAACACAGCCCCTCCAACAAACTGGGATTGTCATAAATTTTTAAAGCCTGAAACAGCATCTCCCGCCCGCTATTTATTTCGGAATTCCGAAGTTTAATATCTGGCACTGTCAGGGCTGACTGACAGCGTTTAATAGCTTTAGAAAAAATCTCATAACCGTTAACCAGTTTCTGGCGGTGCATTTCAAAACTAGAGTCGTGAGCCACCTTAAAAATCTGCTGGATTACCTCTACTCCCCTATCTTTGAGGATGTGTCTGAGATCGATAAACCCGTCTTTAATTTTTAGCTTCTGGTGCTTTGCCTCTTCTCGGATTTTTAATACTTGGTTGAGGTTTACTGCTGACAAAACTGTGCTCGATACAGCGCCAATACCAATGACTGCAGCAGTCGCTTGCATCACGGCCAAATTAATTTTCAGACAGTTAAGCATTCTGTATATTTTTTGAAACCCCTGATGAGTTTGAGCAACCTGCAACGGCGCCACTGTCACGTACACGGGAGCTACCAGCGGCTGTATGGGGCCACCTCCGGCTAACTGTGCGAGCAATCCTATCACTCCGCGATCGGATAGAGTTCCACTTGTTGATTGATAAAAAATTTTTGCAATCTCCACAAACTCCCCTGTCACCGGATCTCTAGCAGCAGGGAGCAATTTTCCTGTTTTGACAGCAGGCTGTACAAGGTTGCCACTATTGAGTCGCGCCTGAGTTGCAGGAGTGAATATATAATCCATGTTGTGACTCAGTTTCCATTCAAAAACGCAGATGTTCTGTATTGTATGCTGTTTAGGGAAACGAGGGATTAAAGGAAATGAATGAGTATCTCAAGGCATTCCAGGCTATTACCCAGTTTAGCGATCGATTGTTGGCAGACGAATATCAATCCGTGGAGATTAAACAGTCAGCTACCCAACTCAGCTTAGATGTGGAACCTTGTATTGACGAAATTAAGGAATCTGCCATCAGACTCAAGGGGTTAGTTCAGGTATGTTTCAAAGATGTATCTCATGCTGAGGATGTCTGGAATAGCAAGCCGAGAATTGCTGGAGCATCTCCTGTTGATGTCTGGGAGCAAATTGGCGAACTAAGCGGATGCGATGTGAGAATTCGCAGTTTAGGAAAACAGGGCAAATATGATGCTATTGCTAAAGTTCGCCAATCTTGGAACGACAAGGCGACCAAGTTAAAAAATCAGTGGTTTTTGTGGGATAAAAACCCTCAAGTCTTTCAAAGAGATACTATTGGTTTTTTTGATAAAGATAATTTGCACAAAGAGTTGCGGAATGAAGTTGATGCCCAAGCCGAGCGAGTGATTTTAATTATGGAGAATGAACTAAGTTTAATTTTTCAAGAATTACAATCTATAGATATAGAAAAAATTGAATCTTGTATTGAATGCTTTGACCTAAACAGTCAGTCGAAATTTAGAGAGCGACTGCAATCCATAGGAGGGGAGATTGTATCGAAGTTTACGGAGCCACTGAAATATTTGCCTGAGTCTTATATGAAGACTTTTAAAGAAACGCTGAAAGAGCCTGTAGAAACTCTAGTTCATAAAAGCAAGATGGGAATCAGCTTGGTCGATTTTGAAGATTCGTGTAAAGTGATTGAGTTAATCCTGGATAATGTAATCTTAGCGATTTTTGATGCGCGTATAAAATTGGCAACTCAAACACTTGAAAAAGCAATTAAATTCTACAATAATTTTTTAGAGAAGCAGGCGCGATATCAGAAAGAGACGCCACAACAGCGATCGGCGGAAAAAGATTGGATCGAAGGCCAGCGGCGGCAACTCAGGGAAGTTCAGCAGTATATTGATGCAGTCATTAGTCATTAGTCATTAGTCATTAGTCATTAGTCCTTAGTCATTAGTCATTAGTCATTAGTCATTAGTCATTAGTTATTGGTCACTGGTTATTGGTTAGTAGTTATTGGTTATTGGTTATTGGTTATTAGAACGAACAACTAACAATTAACAAATAACCACTGACCACTAAAAACAGTCAACAGTCAACAGTCAACAGTCAACAGTCAACTGACTATTGATATTGACCGCTGAGTTCGTAAACGATCGCGCCCAAAGACGCTAAGCTAGCTAGAATGAGCATCCCGGCGGGCATAAATTTGCGAGTTTTTACAAGCCGTAAAATAAAAACTATTACTAAAACAGCGGAGATGGCTGCTGCTAATGTTAAACCCCAACTTTGTCCCATGAGTTGTGCGGTGCCCGCAAAAATTAGCAGCGAACCGCTAATCAGGCCGGAAATGAGCGAGGCTTGGCTTTTGGCCTTGATATAACCCATGATGCCGCCAACGAGTGTTAAAATGCCGTAGCCGATCGCCGCTGCTGTACCTAAATTCATTTTTAATCCTCCAGATTTGACTCTTTGCATCTAAATTTATACAGCGCGGCCTGCAATTAGTGTCACGACTTGTTAGAAAATTTATTAAACCCAGTCAGGATATCTAACTGCTATACAATTGCCATTATGTCAGCCCTAACTTCTGCTGCGATCGCCCAAATCCGTTACCTCCAGCGCCAAGCGGCATCCCTGCTGCTGTATCAATCAGTTCTCAAAAGCCCCGCAGGTCAAGCTTTTCTCGATTTGCTGCAAGCCCTCCACCACAACGAAGTCAGCGGTTTAGAATGTCAGGTAGCTTACGGAAACTGGTTCAAAGTTCAGGCTGCTAAAAATTTAAGCTGGAAAGATTCTCTGATTTCCGAAATTCTCAAAGACGAAAACCCCTTTTCTCGCCGAGCACAGCAAACAGATTTTGCGAGTTTGCCTCCGGCTTTGGTGGAGGCTGCCCGACATGATTTACAAGTGCTGCAAAATATTTACGAATGCAGCAGCGAACAATTGAGCAAGTGGGTGGCGGTAGCGGGTCAACTTGGCGCTGTGCCTCCGATTTGGCATTCAGAAACTGTAGCAGAACAGGGAGATTTGCCACTGCACGGAAAACTGGAAAAATGGTCGAGCGCGGTGGAATCTTTAGCCGTTTATTACCGACAGTTTGGCACGGGTTTGTTTGCAGAATATCGAGCTTTTGCGTGGCGGGGAGGGCAGTTTGCGAGTATTTCGCATCCCGATCGCATAACTTTAAAAGAGTTGGTTTGCTGCGATTGGCAGCGGGATGCTCTGGTGAAAAATACGGAGTTTTTGTTGGCAGGTTATCCGGCTTTGCACGTCTTGCTGTACGGGAGTCGCGGTTCGGGTAAGTCTTCTTTGGTGAAGTCGCTATTAAATGAGTTTGGCTCTCGCAATCTGCGCTTGATTGAAGTATCTAAATCGGATTTGCAAGATTTGCCGCTAATTGTCGAGCAGTTGCGGGGAGTTCCTCAAAAGTTTATTATTTTTGTAGACGACCTTTCTTTTGAGGAAGATGACGATGCTTTTAAAGCTCTGAAAGTTGTTTTGGAGGGGAATGTAACTGCTCGCTCTCAAAATGTGGTAGTTTACGCTACATCTAACCGCAGGCATTTAATTCGAGAGTT